>CAVWCK010000001.1:0-1706033 GCA_963753505.1 uncultured Actinomycetota bacterium
CCACCGACGCAGCTGTCGCCGCACCTGTGATTCATCTGATGAGAACAGCGTACTTACTCATGGATAACATTCGTTATCCATGAGTGCGGCACGTCGGCGTCGCGTCCGAAAGGCGATGTAAAAGCACAGCCCGGTTCGTCGCCTCGCCGTCAGACCGGACCCCGCCACCGAGCAGCTCTAGAACGGATGGCCAACGCCTTCCTATGGTCGGTGCTTGGTCGGTGAATCCGCGACACGCCGTGGTTTCGCATGGTGCTGAATGACGTTAAATCGCCAGCCCACAACTCCTTTCGAGACCACGACTAGGAGGGCTTGCAGGCTCTCCTAAAGCCGGTGTCGCAGGTTCGAATCCTGCCGGGGGCACTTTGTGATGACGTCGGCTGATGCTTGACAGTTGTTTCGGCTCATCCTGGACACTCCCTAAATGAGGGAGTTGAGCGTGGCCGAGCAGAGGTATAAGGCTGTGTTGGCCGTCATTAGTGACGGGTTGTCGATTTCGCAGGTGGCGTTGTTCCCCTTTAGTGTCCGCTCGCCAGCCGGTGGGGAGATGGCGGCGCGAACAAAGGCCTAGATGCCGCCTTCTGCCAGCCCGTTGGTGTGCCACGGGCAATAGGCTTGTGCGGCCTCCCACGCGAAGAAGTACATCGGATAGGCGCCGTCCGTCTTGTACTTGTCCTGGATGTAGGGGGTTATGACGTCGGACTGGCCCGCGTCCATGAGACCGCAGACTTTATGACCGTCCGCGATCAGCTGGTCGATCATCTGCTTGTCCACCACTACGTTGTCGAGGCCGCGAGCGACGCCGCCAATGAACTCGGTGTCGGTGTCGGTGTAATGGTCTGCGGACGCGCTCGGCGAAAGACCGATCAACAGCCCCGCTGCTACGGCGACCGCCCCCGCGGTCTTCCTCCCACTCATGATTCAGGTATACGGGAAACCGTTTCAGCAGAACACCCCCGGCGAAGGGGGAAGCCGAGGGCGCTCTTGTTCTTGATGACTGGCAGATGGGGTATACCTCGGCAGCAGTCAACCGAAACCCGTCATTCTGCGGTGACATGAGTCGGCCAGCTGCGCGTGGGGATCTAGGGTTTGGCGAGCCGATGTGAGCCAAACGCCGCCGCCGCGCAACCACGGTCACCAATCCGTCGCCTTTATGACCGAGAATCGGCGAATCCAGCGAGAACCGTTGAGATCCTTGGTGGGCGGAATCCGCTGCTAGCCGCCCACTTTTGAGTAAGGCGGCAATCAACGGCGACGTCTTGCTGCAAAAGCCGGTGTCTCAGGTTCGAATCCTGCCGGGGCACCAACTGTTTGTACAGGTCAGCGTGGTTCCCGGGGGCCACCCTTGCACTCTCGCGAGGTTTTCTGCGGCCGTCACTTGGATGTCGTTAAACGCGCCCGGCGTCCACATCGAACATGAAGCGGGTCACAAGAGCCGCGCATTCTCTGTGATGGGTTTCCAAAAGCTGGTGCCCGCTTTCGAAAACGTGGATCTCCAGCGCATCAAGGGCGCGGTTGTACGCCATGATCTCGTTGAGATCAAAGAAGGGGTCGTGCCTGCCCCACAGCAGAAGGCACGGCGGCTGATGCTCGCTGTGGTAGGCCCGGATGGTCGGGAAACGCGCAATGTGTGACCCGTAGTCGGAGAAGATCTTGAATTGGATGTCGATGATTCCTGGCCGCGACAGGCGCTCCCAGTCGAGATGCCAGCCCTCCGGAGGATAGAGACACGCCAGGCGCCCCGGCTGTTCTCCGACATATTGGTATCGGGTGGTCTCGAAATTCATCCACTCGGGCAGCTTGGCCCTGTTCGCCTCGGTGGGATCGGCAAAGAACGCCTTCGGGGCGTCCCAATCTTTCCCCAGCCCCTCATCATGAGCATTGCCGTTCTGAACGATCAGGCCACGGATCCGGTCCGGTCGTCGCGTTGCGAGGTAGTACCCGACTGGCGTGCCGAAATCGGTGACAAATAGGAAGAACCGCTCGAGATCCAGCGCAGCGAGGAACGCGTCGATCGTGTCGGCAATGTTGGAGAACGTGTAGTCGTAAGCATCGGCGGATGGCGCGGAGGAGAAGCCGAAACCGGGCAGATCCGGCGCAACGACATAGGCGGTTTCTGCCAACGGCTCGATGATGTTGCGATACGCGTAAGACGAATTCGGATAGCCGTGCAGCAGCAGGATCGCCGGCGTCTCCGGGTCTCCTGCATGTCTGTAGAAGATGTCCAAGCCACCGATATTGATCGTCTCGTGACGGGTCTTGTGGCGATAGTTTTGCATCTCGTTCCTCCTTCGCAGGCCTGACGGCCTACCGGATATTATGGTTATAGCGGTTACCGAATGTGGTAACTGCTAAACACGTACAAGGGGGTTACGCTCCGTGGCGAACGCAGAGACGAAATGGGTGCCGGAGCATTTCATTGGCGGGCATCCCGCCCTCGACCTCGCGAACGCCGTGTTCAACCGGCGGTTGCCCGAGCCCGACAACGAGTTGCTCAAATCCGCCCGCGACATCGGAAACTGGTTCACGGCATCCGGGCTTGCCAGCGCTCGCGAGGCCGGTGCAGTCGCCGGGATAGCAGGTGAGTCATTCGTGGAGCGGATCCACGCGGTAAGGGACGCATCGGCCCAGATCTTCGGGTCGATCGCCGCGAAAAAGGCGCCTGCGACCGACGCGTTGGGCTTGCTTTTCACGTCCGCCGCAAGCGGACTTGCCGGCGGTGCAATGGGGCTGAACGGCACGAAACCCGACCTCGCCCTTGCTCGGTGGCGAGACCCGGACGCCGTCACGGCCGTCCTGGCGATGCTCGCTATCGAAGGCTTTTTCACCCTGCCGCGCGAAAGGCTGCGTTCCTGCCCCCGCTGCGACTGGTTGTTCCTGGACACGTCGCGCGGCGGGCAGCGCCGCTGGTGCAGCATGCGGGTCTGCGGAAACCGCGAGAAGGTTTCGCGCCACCGGGAGGAGCATGCCAATGGGTGAGGGCACAACGTCCGCGGCGCGCGGCTCACATCGTTTGCTCGATGTCCTCTCCGCTGGCTTGATCGCGGTGGTCGAAGATATCCGCGCTGCGGTACAGATTCATTGCGATGTCGCCAAGGCGATCGGCCCGCGCGGCGTCGGCAAGCTCCCAGGTATCCCTGACCGCCTCGAAAGCTGCGAAGGCCGTGCCAGCCCATCCGCTCTGGCAGCCGGCCAGCCCGCTTGCGTTCTGAGTTAGCTGTGCAGAGGTCCCTACGTTCACAGCATCCAGCTGGGCAGCGCTGATCCGCAGCTCAGCGGTATCGACATGCAGCGGCTGCGGCACCAAACTTCCTTCCTGTGAACCTGCCTGCGTTAACTATAGTGGGCTCAGCAGGGTGTGCCGGTCACCAATTTCCCCGCACGGGGACGGATCGCGGGAGCTTGGCGAATGCCACTGACGTTCGAGGAGGTCGACGACTGGACGCGGAAGACCGGCACGCTGGAGGCGCTGCAGGACGAGTTATCGCAGCGCACGACGACACTGTCGGGCTTGCAGGACCAGCTCGCCGACATCCGGACGACTTGATGGCTGGGAGGGCGGCGCCGCACACGCCGCGCGGCAGTCCTTCGATCCAGTCGACGATGACATCGCCAAGGCAGCGGCCGCCGTCGGGGCAGTGCGCACCCAGGTCGGCGAAACGATCGCAGATCTCACCGAGGTGCGCGGGAAAATCTCGGAGACCAAGCAATTCGCCAATGCCAACGGGTACGCCATTCAGTTCAACGGCAACATCGTCGATCTGTGGGACCTCGACGACAAGGCCAACGCCAGTCCGGCCGAACTGCAGCGCCATGAAGAGGCCAGGGGGCGGTTGATGGAGATGGTCACTGAGATCGTGACGCGGGGCAACGAGATCGAGTCCGACGCATCGCGCGTGTTGTGGGCCGCCAACTCCGGCGACATCGGCACCGACGGACTGCGCGATGCCGATGAGGCCGCCACCGCCGGCGGGCACTATGCGCTCGATGCCGACGCCGACCCCCAAGAGGTCGAAGACTGGTGGAACGGACTAAGCCCAGAGCAGCAACAGTGGATCACGGCGAATCGGCCAGACTGGGTTCGCAACCGCGACGGAATACCGACCGTCGTGCGCGATGATGCGAACATGCAATGGCTCGACGCCGAACGGACCCGACTGCAGGCCGAGCTCAATCGGGAATTGGCGGCACATCCCAACCCCAATGTTGCGCCCTACGGCATTCGCGCCGACGAGTTGCGCCGCAAGATCAGCGATCTCGACAAGATTCGCGGCGCAGCGGACAAGCCCAATACCTTTCTCATCGGCCTTGACCAATCTGGGACCAGTACGAAAGCCGTTGTATCAGTTGGAAATCCCGACGAAGCAGACCATGTGTCGGTCACTATTCCCGGAATGGGATCCCAACAGGATGCAGGTGGCACGATCGAAGGAATGGTACACGAAGCAACCCTCAGCCAAAGCTTGGCCGAACGTCAGCTCGACGCCGCGGGCCGCACCGACGAATCGGTCGCCACGGTAGCCTGGCTCGGTTACGACACCCCACCGACACTGGCCGAGGCCGGCGCCGATGCCCGCGCCAAAGGCGCCGCACCAGTACTCTCCAATTATCTTGAATCCGTTGATGTCACGTCGAGGGAGGGCGAACCGCACCTGACCCTCGTTGGGCACTCTTACGGTTCGGTGGTAGCCGGGATGGCACTCAACGATGGGGGCAGCGCTGTCGTCGACGACTACGTGGCGTACGGATCACCGGGCTTCTATGCCATGGATGAAGCCGACCTGGGGATGCAGCAGGGCCACGTGTTCGTCATGCAGACCCCCGACGATCCGATCCAATACCTCGATAACATCAACGCCGTTCCCGGACTCGGCTGGCGCGGTGGCGATCCCGCCGACGGCTCATTCGTCCAGTTGTCCACTGGTGCCACCACAACACCTGACGGGGTGTATCGCGAAGCCGCACTGGGACACTCGGAGTACCCACGGCCGGCCAAGGTCGGCGACACCGAGGTTCTGCGCACAACCGGCTACAACACCGCCGTCGTCATCGCCGGATTACCCGAACTTGCGGTCCGCAAATGACCAAGACGCACCCGACCCGACGCAAACGATGGAAGATCGTCGGCGCGACGATCGGCGCGATCGCGGTCATCGCACTCATCGCCGTAATCATCGTTGTCGTGCAGCTTTCCTCAGCGCTGGCACCAAAACAGGAGCCGACTATGACACCGAGCAACACCTCATCTCTCGAGGACCAGCTTCGCGCCAAAGGCTCAGCCGAAGACGCACTCACCCGATACGAAGCAGCGTTGCAGGCCACCGCAGACGACCTGAGCAAACTAGTGCCCGGCCTTTCGTGGCAACCGAACCGCGACGTGAAATTCCTCGACTGCAGTGGGGAGTTCGCCCAGACTCGTGGCGTCCGCGTCATCACCCGGAATCTCGTCGCCAATGGGCCAATACCGGACGACTCCTGGCCCGCAGCACTTCAAGTCTTTCGCGACCACGCCGCCGCGCTTGGCGCCACACAACAGCATGTCTACGCCGACAAACCAGGACACCACGACATCGCCTTCTACGCCGACAACGGCGTCGAGATGCAACTGGTCACACGCGCACAAGCAGTCCTAAGTGCGACCAGTGACTGTTACCTACAACGCGCCGACCTGTAGCCCGTCGTTCTTGCGCCCAAGACGGGCAGTCGCCAGGGATGGTCAGCCCAGCGCCGCCGGGTCTGCCGTCACGTAGCACCGGCGGGTGTTGGTGATGATGAGGACTTCGGAAACGGCGGCCTGGTCGATATCGGGGAACTCGAAGAGCCGTAGTTCGCCAGGACCGAGTTGGGCTCGTTGCGCTTGATCACTGCCCGCCCTCGTGCGCACCAGCACGGTGACGGGCGCGGTGTCGTCGCTCCAATGGGTAACCAGGATGCCCGCGCCGAACGGATCCTTTCCCCATGCGTCAGCGGCGGGACACGACGGGTCGCCATCCGCGTTCGGCGGCAGGACGGCGGACGATTTGATCGGGGCCACCACCGGCGTTGGCTCTAACGTATGCGTGAGGTTGGCGGGCTCACTCACGGGTTGAGAACCGCATGCGACCGTGGTGGCGGCCGCAGCGCCGATAACGATGGCAGACAACCCGACGTGCACAACGTCCCCTCGCGTCCGTCCCCGACACGGGTGAACTACCCACTTACGCGCGCGTCAATCAGCTATCGCGCGATTGATCGCCACGGGTGTCGATGACCCGTTGCGCGATGTCGGTCAGGCGGGTGTTGCCGTCCTGGGAGAGCCTGCGCAGCATCTCGAAGGCCTGCACATCATCGACGCCGAAACGCTCCATGATGATGCCCTTTGCCTGTCCGATGCGGTCCCTGGTCGACAACGCCGACTCCAGCTGCTCACCCTGACGACTGGCGAGGATGGCCGCTGCCGCGTGTGCCGCCAGCACCACGCCGGTCGTCTCGTCCTCCGCATCAAACGCGTTGGGCTTGAAGGCGAACAGGTTCAGCGCCCCCGCGGTGCGGTCCGCGGTGTAGAGCTTGAACGACAACCCGCTCAACACGCCGATCTCGACCACCGCCGGCGAATACTTCGGCCAGCGCCGTTCGGACCGAAAGTCCTCCGTCCGCACGATCAATTCATCAAGCGCCGCTTCCACACACGGCCCCTCGTTGAACAGCATCTGCAGCTCGTCCAGCCGATGCGGCAGGTCAGACGTGCCTGCGACGGAATCAAACTTTCCGCCCTTACCAATGAGCAGCACCCCTGCCGTGTCGGTACCTGGTATCAGCTCCGTCGCCGCGGCGGTCACATCTGAGAGCACCTGTTCGACTTTTCGCGGCGCCGCGGCGGCGCGTGCTAACTCGGCCATTCGCCGAGCAAGGTCGTAGTTCCGCGGTCGCGTCATGGCTAGAGGCTTCCCGTTGTGGTCCGGCGATATGCAAACGTTTGTCATCGGCCGCTGCGGGCAATGCCCCACTAGGTGGACACAACGGTCGACCATTGTGTCCGCTGAGGTCTCGTCGGTTCAGACCGAGAGCCGGCGGGGCCGTCTCCGTGCGGAATGCGCCCGAGTCACTCTCTTAGTTGTAGTACCGTGCTGTCATGGACATTGCCAACGTCTGGATCCTCGGCGGCTATCAGAGTGATTTCGCGCGCAACTTCACCCGCGAAGGCCATGACTTCGCCGTTTTGACCGCCGAAGTGGTGGCAAATACGCTCGCGGGAGCCAAAATTGACGCCCGCGACATCGAAGTGGTCCATGTGGCCAATGCCTTCGGGGAGATGTTCGCCCGCCAGGGCCACCTCGGCGCGATGCCCGCCAGCGTCGACGACGGCCTGTGGGAAACCCCTGCGTCACGCCACGAAGCCGCATGCGCATCCGGGAGCGTTGCGACGTTGGCGGCACTCGCCGATCTGCGGTCTGGTGCATACCGCACCGCCCTGGTCGTCGGTCTCGAACTGGAGAAGACGGTGCCGGGCGATACCGCCGCGCAGCACCTCGGCGCTGCCGCCTGGACCGACCACGAGGGTGCCGACGCAAAGTTCATGTGGCCGTATATGTTCGACCGGCTAGCCGACGAGTATGACCGTCGTTACGGCCTCGACGAAGCCCACCTGCGGGCAATCGCCCAACTGAACTTCGCCAACGCCCGCTCCAATCCGAATGCGCAAACCCGGAATTGGGCGGTGCCGGACCCGCTTGGGGCCGACGAAGCCAACCCGCCGATCGAGGGCCGGCTGCGCCGCTTCGACTGTAGCCAGATGACCGATGGCGGCGCCGGCATCGTCCTGGTCACCGATGAATATCTGCGCGATCACCCGGGCGCACAACCGATCGGCCGCATCGACGGCTGGGGGCACCGCACGGTCGGCCTTGGCCTACAGCAGAAACTCGACCGCGCGGCCAACGACCCCTACGTGCTGCCGCACGTGCGTTCGGCGGTGCTCGACGCATTCGACCGCGCGCACGTCACGCTCGATGATCTCGACGGTTTCGAGGTACACGACTGCTTCACTCCCAGCGAGTACCTCGCCATCGATCACATCGGACTGACTGGACCCGGCGAATCATGGAAGGCAATCGAGAACAACGAGATCGAGCTGGGCGGACGGTTGCCGATCAACCCCAGTGGCGGGCTGATCGGCGGTGGTCATCCCGTCGGCGCGTCCGGGGTGCGCATGCTCGTCGATGCCGCCAAACAGGTCAGCGGAACAGCCGGCGACTATCAGGTCGAAGGCGCAAAGGCGTTCGGCACGCTCAACTTCGGTGGCAGCACGGCCACCACGGTGAGCTTCGTCGTAGGCGGGGTGTGACATGGATGTGTCGATTGTTGGGAAGTTTCTGTCGACCCTGCCCGAGGACGACGACCACCCGTACCGGACCGGCCCGTGGCGTCCGCAGACCACGGAGTGGGACGCCGACGACCTGACCGTCGTCGAGGGTGAGCTCCCAGGCGACCTCGACGGCGTCTATTTGCGCAACACCGAGAATCCGCTGCATCCGGCGATGAAGTTCTATCACCCGTTCGACGGCGACGGCATGGTGCACGTCGTCGGGTTCCGCGATGGGAAAGCGTTCTACCGCAACAGGTTTATTCAGACAGACGGGTTTGTCGCGGAGAATGAGGCCGGCGGTCCGCTCTGGCCGGGACTTGCCGAACCGGTGCAGATCGCCAAACGCAACACGGGTTGGGGCGCACGAACATTGATGAAGGACGCCTCGAGCACCGACGTGATCGTGCATCGCGGCGTTGCACTGACAAGCTTCTACCAATGCGGCGACCTGTACCGGGTGGACCCATACTCCGGCGACACGCTTGGCAAGGCGGACTGGGGCGGCGCGTTTCCGTCCGATTGGGGCGTGTCGGCGCACCCCAAGGTCGACGACAAGACCGGCGAACTGCTCTTCTTCAACTACAGCAAGCAGGCGCCGTACATGCACTACGGCGTGGTCGATGAGAACAACGACCTGGTGCACTACATCGACGTTCCGCTGCCGGGCCCGCGGCTGCCACACGACATGGCATTCACTGAAAACTATGTGATCCTCACCGATTTTCCGCTGTTCTGGGATCCCAAGCTGCTGCAGGCCGATGTGCACCTGCCGGGGTTCCACCCCGAGATGCCGTCACGGTTTGCTGTCATTGGGCGCCGCGGCAGGACCGACGAGATCCGGTGGTTCGAGGCCGATCCGACGTTCGTGCTGCACTTCACGAACGCCTATGAAGACGGCGACGAGATCATTCTCGACGGGTTCTTCGAGGGCGAACCCTCTCCGGTCGACTCGCTCACCGGCGACAAGTGGCAGAAGGCATTCCGATTCCTGGCGCTGGACCGGTTGCAGACCAGCCTGCACCGCTGGCGATTCAACCTCGTCACAGGAGCTACCCGCGAGGAACAACTGTCGGACAGCATCACCGAATTCGGCATGATCAACGCCGGCTACGCCGGAACGCCGTATCGCTACACCTATGCCGCGACCGGTAAGCCGGCCTGGTTCCTGTTCGACGGACTGGTCAAACACGACTTGCACACTGGCAGCGAGCAGCGGTTCGCATTCGAGGACGGCGTGTACGGCAGCGAAACCGCGATGGCCCCCCGGATCGGGAGCAGGGGTGAGGACGACGGGTATTTGGTGACTCTGACCACCGACATGAACGCCGATGCCTCCTACTGCCTCGTGTTTGATGCGGCGAGGGTCGGCGACGGACCGGTCTGCAAACTAGGTCTGCCGGAACGGATCTCGAGCGGTACGCACTCAACATGGGCGCCGGGTTCGCAGTTGCGGCGCTGGCGCGAGACCGACTCGGCAGCGGCTGCGATCGGACTCTAGGTGGTGCAGTCGGAGCCTAACGCTGTCGCCCGCATGCTCGGGCTGCTCGGTGACGAGTGGACGCTGCTCGTCGTTCAGCAAGCCCTGCTGGGCGCCACGCGGTTCGCCGAATTCAAGACGCGGTTGCCGATCTCGAACTCCGTCCTCACCCGCCGCCTGCAGTCGCTGACTGTTGATGGCCTGTTGGACCGTCGGGTCTATCAGACCAATCCGACCCGGTCCGAGTACTTGGTGACCCCACGCAGCCGGTCACTGTGGCCGGTGCTGCTGTCGATCTGGGAGTGGGAACGACACTGGGTCCCTGACCATGTCGAGAGAATGCCAGGCATGCGCCACGCCGTCTGCGGCGCCGACTTCGCCCCGCTGCTCGTGTGCCGGTCGTGCGGTGAGGCCGCCACCGACAAAGACGTTGTCGCACAGTGGGGGCCGAGCGGGTCGTGGCCGCGGTCCATCCCCGTCGCGTCGACGCGGCGGCGATCCGCGGCCGATCAGCGCGATGGGGCGGCAGGCCTGTTCCCTCAGACGATGAGCGTGATGGGCAATCGCTGGGGCTTCGCGATGTTGGTCGCGGCATTCGTCGGCATGAGCCGGTTCACAGACTTTCAAACCCTGCTCGGCGCTCCGCCCGGATCAGTCGCCGATCGACTGTCAACCTTTACCGCGAACGGTGTACTTGCCGGGTCAGACAACCGATACCGACTGACCGAGAAAGGTCGGGCGTTGTTCGGGGTGCTGGTGACCGCGCTGCAATGGGCGCAGCGCTGGTTTCGCGCGCCAGAGGGACCGGCGGTGATCCTGACGCACACCGGGTGCGGCAGGCGGTTCGGGGCCGTCCTGGTGTGCGACCAGTGCGCGGACCCGCTCACCGGGGCACAAATCACCGCCGTTTAGTGCGCTCCGGGACCGCAAAAAATATCTAGCACTCTCATAGGGAGAGTGCTAATCTGGCGGTGCACAGTGATTGGCTGCCCGCCAGGGTGGCGGGCCTTGAGGCGACTTAGGAGGTGGATTGCTGTGCTTCGCTTTGATCCGTTCAGTGACCTTGACGCTTTGACCCGGGGCTTGCTGACCAGCCAGACCGGATCGAATCGGACCCCCCGGTTCATGCCGATGGATCTATGCAAGATCGATGACCACTACCTGCTGACGGCCGACCTGCCCGGTGTCGACCCCGGATCGGTCGATGTCAATGTCGACAACGGCACGTTGACCATCTCGGCGCATCGCACCGCCAGATCCGAGGACGCCGTCCAGTGGCTGGCCAACGAGAGATTCTTCGGCACCTACCGCAGGCAGCTATCTCTCGGCGAGGGCATCGACGCGTCGGCCATCTCCGCGACGTATGAGAACGGCGTGCTGACCGTGACCATCCCGCTGGCCGAACGCGCCAAGCCGCGCAAGATCGACGTTGCGCACAGCGGTGCTCAACAGTCGATCCAGGCCACGACCGTCGATTCCGAATAGGTCTACGACCACAGGTTCGCAGCGGGGCCGTCCTCCCCGCTGCGGGCCTGATCATTTTCCGTCGCGGCCCAATCGGTATAGCAGGTTGTTGCGCACCGCCGGCCATTCGATGTCGAGGATCGAGTACACCACGGTGTCCCGACGCGAGCCGTCAGGCAGCACCGAATGACTGCGCAGCACTCCGTCGAGTTTCGCGCCCAGTCGTTCGATAGCCGCCCTACTGGTGGCGTTGAAGAAGTGTGTGCGGAATTCGACTGCAACACAGCCTAATTCATCGAATACATGGCCGAGCATCAGCAGCTTCGTCTCGGAATTGACCCCACTTCGCCGTGCCGAAGCCACGTACCAAGTGTTGCCGATCTCGAGGCGCCGGTTGGGGGCGTCGACGTTGAGGTAGCTCGATGAGCCGATCAGCGTGCCGTCAAGGCTGCGCACGACAAACGTGAGGCCTTCGTCGGGTTTCTGCGACGCCAGCCGCGTCTCAACCCATTGCTCGGCGGCGTCGGCCTTCGGCGCGTGGGTAAACCACAGGCCGCCCAGCTCACCATCGGCGGCGACAGCCGCGATCTCCGGGATATGTTCGCGGGCAAGCGGTTCCAGGTTCACCCAGCGTTCGCCCTTCAGCTTGACTGGTTCGACGAAACCGCTCATGACACCCTGGTCGCCGACCAGGTGGCGACCATCGTCCATACCGATAGCAGTACGGCGAACACAGCGGCGGCGGCACCGAGATACAGCCCGTAGCCCGCCGACACCGGTGAGTACACGTACAGCCGGTAGTACCACATGGTCAACACCACCAGTAGTACCGAAATGGCCAGTGCCGCCGACGATGCCAGCCTGCCGAACAAGCCGCGCGCGGCCATTGCGCCCGCAACGATCAAGGTCGAAGCCAGCAGCACGATGAGCTGCCCCACACCGAATCCCGGCGGCGGCGCGGGCATGGTGCCGACGATTCCGCCGATCGCATTGGCGCGCCCGCCGCCGTCGGCTCTACTGGTCAGCCACGGCAGCCAGACGCTGACCGCCAGTACCGCCGCGCACAGCACGACCAGCCAACCGGGGCGCAGGCGAGCCATGCGCTCAGACTATCCGCTGTGTTCCGCTGTTCACGCCAACGCGTAGTCGGCCACGTCGCCTCAGCCGTCCAACACCGCCGTCAAAACAATGATCAAACACCTGACCGAGGCAAATGTCGGCAGGAACCTTAGCGTGGCGTGGACTCAGCGGTGACATCCACAATCCGTGGATCAGCACAATAGGCGCCTTGGCCGTAGGCATCGTCTCTATTGTGGAGTCGCGGAACTGATTAAGGGGGGAATTGATGAGCGACCTACCGGAGTGGGCGCGTCAGCTCGACCTGTCCCCACATCCAGAGGGTGGCTGGTTCAAGGAAACCTGGCGCAGCGGGCTGACGATGCCCCAATCCGCGCTGCCACCCGACTACACCGGCCCACGCAGCGCCGGCACGGCAATCCTGTTCCTGCTCATGCCTGGTCAGCAGTCTGCGTGGCACACCGTGCGCAGCGCCGAACTGTGGCTATACCACTTCGGCGGTCCGCTGCTGCTGCAGAGCGGAGCCGAACAAGACAGCGCCACAACGCATTTGCTCGGTTCCGACATTCTTGCCGGGGAGCAGCCGCAGATGGTTGTGCCGCCAGGTCACTGGCAGCGGGCCCGCCCCCGCGACGACGCGCCTTGCCTGGTCAGCTGCGTGGTGATACCGGGTTTCGACTACGCCGACTTCGCGCTGGGCGCGCCTACCGACTGAGCAGTTGCACCGCAGCGGATACCAGCGCGGTGTTGTCCGGTGCGGTCGAACCGTCCGGCATCAGCAGCGTGTCCTCCATGCCGATGCGGGTCTGCACGCCGCGGACTCCGGCGTGTTCCAGCAGCGGCCAACAACTTTCGTCAATGCCGTGCAGCAGCACCGGCGCCGGTGAACCGACTGCCAGCACCTGACTCAGCAGGTCGTCGGCGGTCGCGATGTCGGCGCCGGGCGGTAGTTCGATCATCACCCGCATACAGTGGTTGGCGAATTCCGACGCCGCCCACGACTCGGCGGCCTCGGCGAAAAAGATTCCGGCCTCGACACCTACCCCCCTGGTGAGCAGCAGGTCGGCCAGCTGTGCAGCGCCGGGCTCGTGCCAGTTCACGGATGCGAAATCGGGCAATTCGGTCCACGCCTCGACGGCACGCTGTCGTTTCTTCTCGTCGGGCAGCGCCCACAGCCCCGTCGTCACCCCTAGCGGTAGGCCCGGCACCGTGTGGCGCACCGCCGACACCGCGGCGTCGACGATGCCGGGATCCAACGAGTCGACGCCGTCGGCGGTCTTGGGATGCATGTGCACCGCCTTGGCGCCGGCCTGGTGCGCGGCGAGCGCGGCGGCGGCCAGCTGCTCAGGGGTGACCGGCAGATTCGGGTGCGCCTCGGGGGTGCGAGCGCCGTTGATACACGCCTTGACGTAGATCCTGGGGCTGGTGGGCATGCCCCTATCTTGCAGCGTCAGTCCTCCAGCGACGACAGGTTGAAACCCGCGCCGGTCGGATCGGCGACCGCGGCGAGCCGGCCGTAGGGCGTGTCCTCGGCGCCGCGGATCACGCTGCCGCCGTTGTCGACGATCAGCTGCACGGTCTTGTCGACGTCGTCGGCGCCCAGGAAGAAGAACCAGCTCGGCGGTTCACCCTCGGCGAGGTCGCGGGTGCCGTCCATCACGCCCAGCAACGCATCTCCGTCGAAAATCGCCGTGCTGTAGCGAAACTCGTCGGTGTCGGACACCGTCTCAGTCTGCCAACCGAACACCTCGCGGTAGAAGTCGAGGGCCTTGCCGTAGTCGCGGGTGGCGTACTGGTGATAGATGGGCGCCCCGGCTTCGTCAACGATCTCGAAGCCTCGGTGCCCGCTCGGCTGCCAGAGCCCGAAGACCGCCCCGGTGGGATCGGCCAGCACGCCCATCCAGCCCTTGTCCTTGACCTCCATCGCGTCCACGCAGCTGACGGCGCCCGCGGCGATCGCCTTGGCCATGGTGGCGTTGATGTCCGCGGTGTGGAAGTACGTCGACCAGGTATCCGGGCTGTTCCACTGCGGGTCGCTGTGCATCAGGCCGGCCACATACTTGCCGTCCTTGAACGCGTTGACGTAGCCGCCGTACTCGGGGCCGGCCGACTCGAATGTCCAGCCGAACACGGCGCCATAGAAGTGCTGGGCACGATCGAGGTCGGACGTGAGCAGGTCGATCCAGCACGGGGCGCCCAGGGGTGCGCCTTCACGAATGGGCACAACGGTCTCCTTCACGAGGTGGTGGGGTCGGTCACGGATATCGACCGTGGCCACCTCCAAAACTCATCGCGTGATCCCCAGCACCCGCAGCGCGTTGTCCTTGTAGATCAGCGGCACTACCGCCCGGTCGATGTCGAGCGCCGCGAAGTCCCGGCGCCAGCGGTCCATCCGGATGTACGGATAGTCGGTGCCGAACAGCACCTTGGTGCGCAGTTGCCGGCTAATCGCGTGAACCAGTTGCGCCGGGAAGTATTTCGGGGACCATCCGGACAGGTCGATATAGACATTGCTCTTGTGTGAGGCGATGGAGATCTGCGCGTCCACCCACGGCACCGCGGGGTGGGCCATCACGATCGTCAGCTCCGGGAAGTCGGCGGCCACGTCGTCGAGCAGCATCGGGTCGGAGTAGCGCAGCTTGATGCGGTGCCCGCCCGGCAATCCGGCGCCGATGCCCGTCTGTCCGGTGTGAAACAGCGCGGGCACGTTCGCCTCGGCGATAGCCTCGTAGATTGGGTAGAAGCGACGGTCGTTCGGCTCGAAGGCTTGCATGCTTGGGTGAAACTTGAAGCCCTTGACGCCGTAGTCGCGGACCAGCTCGTGGACGCGGTGCACCGCGCGTCGTTCGTGCCACGGGTCGACGCTGCCGAATGGGATCAGCACGTCGTTGTTGCGCACCGCGCCTGCGACCAGATCTTCGATGGAGTTCGGCACGTGCCGCATGCCCGTGCGCGCGTCGATGGTGAAGACAATCGCGGCGGTATTGTGTCGCCGGTATTCGTCGGCAAGCGCGTCGACGCTCGACAAGGCGCCGGGTCCCATCTTGAAGTACTTTCCAACGGCTTCCACCAGGTCGTCGTCATAAGCCTTGCGACCGTGGCCGTCGACCTCCACGTGTGTGTGGATGTCGATGGCGTCGACGCGGGCGAAATCGATACCGTATTCGTACTTTTCGGCTGCCACAGCCGCAGTGTATTGCGATTTCGGCGCGCTGACCGTCGCTGAGCGACGGTAGGCGCGCCGAAATCGCTACCCCGCCGCTTCCGGCGCGTATCCAAGTGCGGCTTTGGTTTCCAGGTATTCGTCAAAGGCGAACTGACCCCATTCGCGGCCGTTGCCACTGCGCTTGTATCCGCCGAAAGGCGCATTCATGTCGAAGGCGTGGTTGATCGCCACCGAGCCGGCGCGGATCCGCCGGGCCACCTCGCGCGCCTTGTCAAGATCGGCGGCCGAAACGTAGCCCGCCAGGCCGTATTCGGTGTCGTTGGCGATCTCCAGCGCCTGATCGAGATCGTCGTAGCCCAGGATGCACAACACCGGCCCGAAGATCTCTTCGCGCGCGATTGTCATGTCGTTGCTCACATGCGCGAAGACCGTCGGCTTGACGTAGTAGCCCGTGTCCAGACCGTCGGGCCGGCCCTTGCCGCCGACGACGACGGTGGCGCCCTCGTCGATACCCTTCTGGATCAGTCCCTGGATCTTGTCGAACTGTGCCTTGGACGCGACCGGTCCGATCGCCGACTTTTCGCTCGGGTCGCCGACCTTGACCGCTGAAGCGGTCTCGCGAGCGACGGCGATGGCCTCGTCCATCCGCGTGTTCGGCACCAGCATGCGCGACGGCGCGTTACAGCTCTGGCCGCTGTTCATCATCATCACCGACGCTCCTGCGGCCACACTCTTGGCGAAGTCTCCATCGTCCAGCACGATGTTGGGACTCTTTCCGCCGAGTTCCTGGCTCACCCGCTTCACCGTCGGGGCGGCGTTGCGCGCGACCTCGACGCCTGCGCGGGTCGACCCGGTGAAGGACACCATGTCGACGTCGGGATGGCTGGAGATCGCCGCGCCGACGCCAGGGCCGTCGCCGAAGACCATGTTGTACACACCCGCGGGAACCCCTGCGGCATCGACGATTTCGGTGAAGACCTGGGCGGAGTACGGCGCCACCTCGGACGGCTTGAGCACCATCGTGCAGCCGGTCGCCAGCGCCGGGTACACCTTGACCGCGATCTGGTTGATCGGCCAGTTCCATGGCGTGATCAACCCGCAGACCCCTATCGGCTCCTTGACCACCAGTGTGGCGCCGTGCTGTTCTTCGAACTCGAAGTTCTTGAGCACATCGATGGCCGTCGCCAGGTGCCCGAGGCCGAGGTTGACCTGTGGGCCGGCTGCCAGCGAGGGCGGCGCACCCATCTCCTCGCTGACCGCGTCGGCAAGATCGCCTGCACGCTTCTGGTACTCGGCAAGCATCGCCTGCAGCACATCGAGGCGTTCCTCCCGGCTGGTCGCCGACCACGAGGCGAACGCCCGACGGGCAGCCTGCACCGCCACGTCGACATCTGCGGAGGAACCGATCGAGATCTTGCCGCTGACCTGCTCGGTTCGCGGGTTGTCGACGTCGAGCGTGTTGGGCCGCACCGGGTCGACCCACTGGCCATCGATGTAAAACTTGAGATATTCGCGCATGTCTCTACCCTTCCTTACTGCGTGCCTTCTGCATACCAAGTTCTGAATTCGTCGTACTTCGGCATCTCTTCCGAGTTGGCCTTGGGATCGATGCAGACGTGCACCACAGCGGCCTTTCCGCTGGCGTAGGCCCGCTCGATCGCCGGACCGATCTCGTCCTCCTTTTCGACGTATTCACCGTGGCAGCCGAAGCCTTCGGCGATCTTGTCGAACCGCACGTCCTTGCTCCAGTGCACGCCGGGCTGCGGCGATGGCTGTTCGAACGTTCGCTTGTAGACCCCGACTTCTAGGCCCCACTGATGGTCGACGCCAACGACGCACACCAGCGGCAATCCTTCACGCGCAGCGGTTTCGAGCTCGGCGATGTGGAACAGGAAGGCCGAGTCGCTGGTAAGCAACATGACCGGACGCTTGCGGCCCTCGGCCACCGAGGCGCCGACCGCATAGGGCAGCCCCGTGCCGAGGTGCCCGAAGTTCTGGTTCCAGATCACATCGCGCGGTTTGGCCTGCGAATAAGTCCACTGAAAGATGACGGTGGCCCCGCCGTCGCGCACCAGGATGCCGTCCTTCGGGAACGCCTTGGTTGCTTCGACGACGAAACGCGCAGGGTGTACCGGCGTCCTGCCCGCCGGTGCCGAATTTGCCAGTTCCGCTAGCTCTTCGGCGTCCTTCTTGATCAGCAGGTCGAGGTCGGGCGACGGCTGGCGCGGCGTGGTCTTGAGCGCCTCGACCAGCTGTGGGACGACGCCGCGCAGGTCACCCACGAGCGGCACGTCCACCGGTCGGTTCACGCCGATCGCCAGCGGGTCCTGCTCGACGTAGACCCATTTGCGAATGTCGTCGCGCTGCGCCCAATGTCTGGTCTTGCCGTAGTGCACCGGCTCACCCAGCTCGGTGCCCAGCGCCACGCACAGATCGGAGTTGACGACCGCTTCGACAGCAGACGGTGAGAAGCCGTAGGCGAACGTCCTGTCCTCGAGCCCGGGGATGAAGGATGTGCCGCCCGACGTCTGAATGACGGGGCAGGCCATCAATTCGGCAAGCTCCTTGACCGCAGACTGACTGCGTGAGGTATGCACACCATGGCCCACCAACAGGATCGGGCTCTCAGCCTGCCGAATCAGCTTCGCGGCCTCTGCCACCTCGGGTGCGCCCGCCCCTTGATTGACGAGCCGATACCGATTCGGCGGCAACGGATCCGGAACATCGAGTTCGGTGAGCAGGATGTGTGCCGGGTACTCGACGTAGCTCGGGCCCGGCGTGCCCGACATCGCCCGACGGATCGCCTCGCGGATGATCTCGTCGGTCTGGTCTGCGTACTCGATCGACGCGCTGTACTTCACCGACGGCGCGAAAAGCGGTTCCTGGCGGACGAACTGAATCCGGCCGCGACGCACCCGCCGCTCGGTGATCCGGGCGCGTTGACCGCCGAGGAAGATGACCGGCGAGTTCTCGACCTTGGCGCATTGGATCGCTCCGGCGATGTTGGCCATACCCGGCCCGAGTGTGCCGATACACAGGCCCGGCCCGCCGGTCATGCGTGAGACGGCCTCGGCCATGAATCCCGCACTCAACTCGTGATGCGGCGCCACCACCGACCACCCGCGTGCGTCGGCCTCGGCGAACATGTGCACGAAGTTCGGGTCGGGGATGCCGAACAGCGTGTTGACGCCCTCGGCCTCGAACAGGTCGAGGATGCGCTTGTAGACGGGCACGCCCATTGGTCGAAACTCCTTTTATAGGTAGCGTTTAGCTAGTTCTTTGCGATGAGCTGCCGGCGATCCGAACAGCGAACGGTTGAGGGCGGCGCGCTTGAGGTACACGTGGATGCCGCTCTCCCACGTGTATCCGATGCCGCCGTGTAGCTGCATGGCCTTGCCCGCGATGTCGACGGCCGCGGCGCAAGCATGTGACTTCGCCATCGCAGCCGCAACGCCGGCATCTGGATGTTCCTCCGCGACCGCCAGCACCGCCGCTTCGACGAGTTCGCGCGAGACGGAGATGCTGACGAGCATGTCGGCGCACGCATGCTTGACGGCTTGAAAAGAGCCGATGGGCCTGCCGAACTGCTGGCGCACCTTCGCATAGCCGACGGTCGCGGACAGCATTGCCTCACTGAGCCCGAGACTGTCGCAGGCGATGGCGACCGCAGCCCGCTCCCGCAGCCGACGAACCGCACCGTCGGCGTCTCCGTCGAACCGCAGCACCTCGGACACCGCGAGATCCTCCACGGTGGCCAGCCGGCGGGTCGTGTCGAGGACTGGTTGCGGCGTTGCGGTCACGGCAGCCACGCTGACGCCGCCGTCTCCGATCACTAGTACGCGGTCGGCGCCTTCAGCGTCGGGCACGAAGTCCGTCGACTCAAGCGCAACGGCGACCCTCACGGCGCCAGACGCCACATCGGCCAGCAGCCGGTCACGAGTATCGCTGGGCTGCAGCGCTTTCAGGGTCCCGACGGCCAAGACGGCGCTACCGAGGTAGCTGTTGGCGCTGGCGGCACGCCCCATTTCCTCACAGATGACCGCAACCTCGGCGAACGTGGCGCCCGCTCCGCCGAATTGCTCGGGGACCTCCAGCCCGATCCACCCGGCGTCGACGAGCACCGACCAGTCGACGATCCGGTCCTTGGCCAGTACGTCGCCGGCCACAGACCTCAGTTCCTCGTGGAACTCCGCGAATTCGTGTGCCATCACACCGCGCTCGGTTCTCTTGGCAGTCCGAGTCCGCGTTCGGCGATGATCGTGCGCTGGATTTCGCTTGATCCACCGGGGATGGTCCACTCCCACGAGCCGATGAAATCCAGCATCCAGGAACCGGATTCCCACCCGCTGGACATCGGTTTGGCCAGCTGGGTGTGCGCGTCCAAGCCGCCGATCTCGGCGCCGAAGTCGGTGAGCCGCTGCAGAAGCTCGCTGTAGTACAGCTTGACGATCGAGGCGTCGGCGGGACCTGTGGATTCGACCACTTTCCGGCACAATCCCCGCAGCCCGGTGATCGCCGTCTCGAACTGCGCCAGCCGGTCAGCCACGATGGGGTCGTCAACCGGAGAAGCTTTGACCAACCAGCGGAACCCCGCGTTGCCAAGGCGTTCGGCGAGCTCCAACATGGTCAGGCCGCGTTCGGCACCCAGCGTGCCCTGTGCGACCTGCCATCCGGCGTTCTCGGCACCGACCAGATTGGCCGCAGGAATCTCGACGTCGTTGAGAAAGATCTCGCAGAAGTGCGAATCGCCGATCGCGTTGCGGATCGGCCGAACCTCGACTCCCGGCGTCGTCATATCGAGCAGAAAGTACGAAATGCCTTTGCGCTTGGGGGCATCCGGATCGGTGCGGGCCAGCAGCAGGCACCAGTCAGCATGCTTACCGCCACTGGCCCACAGCTTCTGGCCATTGACGACGTAGGAGTCGCCGACCCGCCGGGCCGACGTGCGCAGGCTGGCAAGGTCGGATCCGGCCTCCGGTTCAGAGAACCCCTGGACCCAGATCTCGCCGTCGAGGATCGCCGGGAGATGCCGTCGACGCTGCTCATCGGTGCCCGCGGCGAGCAGGGTGGCGGCGGCGTGGTGGATACCGACGAAGGCCAGCACCAGCCGTGGTGCGTCGTGCGCAGCCAACTCCTGGTACAGCACGATCTGTTCGGCGATGGACATGCCGCCGCCCCACTCGCTGGGCCAGTGCGGCACCGCGTAGCCGGCGCTGTGCAGTTCGGCGAACCAGGACTTCTGGAAGCGGACGAACTCCTCGTCACCGACGCCGGTCTGCGCCTGACGCCAATCCCGAGGGATGTGCTGTTCGCACCACGTTCGGACCGTCGCCCGGAAGTCGTCGAGGTCAGCTGGCTCGCCGGGGCTCATGCGAACAATCCCGTCAGTCCGCTTCCGCCGACCCTGCCGGTCAGCACGTCACGGGTGACCGACAATCCCAGCGGCAACCGCCGCAGCGGCTGGCTGTAGCGGGACAGCCACGACAAGGTCGTCTCATCGCAGAACCCGACCGCACCGTGCAACTGGTGGCAGACGCGAAACACGATCTCGGCGGCCTCGATCGCCGACATCCTCAGCGCGAGCGCGTCATCGAGCGCCTCAGGCCGGTCGGCACCGATGCTCCACAGCGCATATTTGGCGAGGATCTCCACCCCGCTGCGTTCGACCTCGGCGTCCGTCAGCTGGAACTGAACACCCTGGAATGACGACAACGTCTGGCCGAACTGCTTGCGCAGGCTCACGTGCGCGATGGTCAACTCCATCGCGCGGTCGAGCATGCCGAGCAGCGTCCAGCACGGCAGCACGAGACCGAGCGCGACGTCACCCTGGCCGTTGTCGTCGATTGCGGACAGCTCAAGATCACTCACGAACGCTGGACCGGCAGCGCCCTTGCCGACCACTCTGCTGTGCGCGCCACCCAAAGTGACTGCAGCCCACTCCAACTCCAGCCCGGCGATCGCGCCCGACGGGCGATTGTCAGCTACCACGATCAGCCCGTCGACATCCAGGTCGGCGGGTTTGGCCAAGCGCTCGGCCACCGGATACGGCAACGCCCAGTACCCCGCGCTGCGGCACAGAGCCGCGGCGGCCTCGAGCCCGTCGGCATCGGTGCGGGGGTCGAGCTCCCACGCGCCGAGCTCGCTCAACACGGGACCCGCAAGCGACTCACGCAGATCAGGCTTGGCTTCGGCCTGCTGGACCAGCTGGTCGCCACCGGCCACCTCGAACGCCCGAAGCGCCTGCTTGCCATATTCTTTGGCGTCTTCGCCCAGATCGAGAATCATTTCGCGCCCGCCAACAAGGCTCGCGACAGCAGGATGCGCTGCATCTCGATGCTGCCGGACGACACGGTCGATGCCTGCGAGTACTTCCAGTGGTCCTCAACTTCGCCGAGGAACCATTTGGCTCGCGGAACGTCGCGGGAAACCTCGGCGGCGATCTCCATCAGGACTTCGGCGCTGTCCTGATCCAGCTTCGTGACCGCGATGCGGTACGCGGCGGCGTCCCCTGGCTGGATGCGTCCGCTGCTTTGCAGATCGACCACGCGATAGGCCATCAACCGGGCGCGACGGCATTGCGTGAGCATGCGGACCCAGCGCGCCCGCAACTCGGCTGGCAGGTTGTCCCAGCGCTCACCAAGGACCGCAGGCGCTGCGGCAAGCAACCGCTCGCAGCGGGCGTACCGCGCGATGCCTACACGCTCGAACGACATCACGTCCTGCACGATCGACCAGCCCTGATCGACGGTGCCGAGCACGTCGTCCTCGGTCACGCGCAGATCGTCGAAGAACACCTCATTGAGGTGATGCGGGCCCAACATGGCGCGGATCGGTCGCACCTGGATCGCCGGATCATCCATGGGCACAAGGAAAATCGTCAAGCCCTGTTGCTTCTTCTCACCTTTGGACGTGCGGGCAAGCAGGAAACACCACTGCGCCATGGTTGCGTAGGACGTCCAGATCTTCTGCCCGCTGACCAGCCAGCCGTCACCGTCCCGTCGCGCGGCAGTGCGCAGTGACGCGAGGTCCGACCCCGCCTCCGGCTCGGAAAAGCCCTGGCACCAAATCACTTCGCCACAGGCGATCGGCGGTAGGTGCTTACGTTGCTGCTCTTCGGTTCCGTGGCGCATGATGATGGGCCCGACCCAGTTGACACCCATGTACTGGGCGCCGCGGGGTTCGTGGTGCGCCCACATCTCCTCGCGCACGACGGTCTGCTCCCACACAGATGCGCCGCCGCCGCCGAACTCTTCCGGCCACGCCAGGCACAGCAGGTTTCGATCGGCGAGTGTCCGGCAGAACTGCTGAGCCACCTCGAGGTCGGCGGGGTTGTCCGTGAACGCGCCCAAATAGTGTTCGGGCACATGCGCTTTCACCAAGTCGCGCAGTTCGCGGCGCAGGTCCGCCGCCTTCTGACCCATCTCAAAGTCCACTGTTACACCGGCTCCGTAGCCTCGGCCTCAGCAAGCCCAAGCTCGCCGAGCACCTGTTCGGTATCCGCCCCCAACAGCGGAGCCGGCCCGGCGACTTTGCCGGGCGTACGCGAAAACCACGTCGGCACACCGGGAAACCGGACGGGCCCGTGCGGTGTCTCCACCGTTTCGAACAACCCGACCGCGTTCAGGTGAGGATGGTCGAACAAAGCGTCCGGCGTGTTGAGGGGGGCGGCGGGTATCTGGAGTTCACGGAACAGCGCCAGCCACTCCGCGGTGGTGCGCTCCTTCATCGTCTCGGCCACCAGTCCGTAGACGGCGTCGATGTTGCGGGCCCGCAGTTCCAGCGTGGCGTAAAGGTCGCTGGCCCATGGCGGCTGCACGGCGCCGATGAAGGCGTTCCAGTGCTTATCGTTGTAGATCAGCGCGGCGATGTGGCCGTCGCTGGTGCGGTACGGCTTGCGGTTCGGCGCGACCGTCCGCGGATAGACGGCGGGGCCGAGCGGAGGATCGAACATCGCCCCATTAGCATGCTCGACCAGCATGAACGAGGCCATCGTTTCGAACATGCTGACCTCGACTTCTTGGCCCTCTCCCGTGCGTTCCCGGTGGAAGAGCGCCATCATCGTGGCGTAGAGCGCCGTCAGCCCGGCGACCTTGTCGGCCATGATCGTGCCGACGTAGTTGGCTTCGCCGGTCAGCTGTTGCTGGACCGCCGGGATCCCGCATTCGGCCTGGATGGTGTCGTCGTAGGCGGGCTGGTCCCGCTCCGGCCCGCGGCGGCCGTAGCCGTAGCAGTTGGTGTAGACGATGCCGGGGTTCAGCGCGGCGACCTGATCGTAGGTGAAGCCGAGCTTGGCGACCGCCTTGGCTCGCATGGAATGGATGAAGACGTCGGCCTCGAGCACCAGCGCGCGAAGCGCGGTCTTGCCCTCCTCGGAGCGGAGGTCCAGCACGATGCTGCGCTTGCCGCGGTTGACGTTGACGAAGACGCCGCTCATCCCCGGCGCCGGCCCAACAGAGATATAGCGGGTGTTGTCCCCTTCGGGTGGCTCGACTTTGATCACGTCCGCGCCCATGTCGGCCATGATCTGCGTGCAGTACGGGCCGAACACCATCGCGGTGAGGTCCACGACGCGCATGCCTGTGAGCGGCCCGCTATGCATGAAGCGCCCCTTGCTTGGCCATCGCGAAGCTATACCGGATGTGGTCGCCGTGGCCGTCGGGAACCACGGGGAAGACGACGGGTGCATTCACGTCGCGGATTGCCGCGATGTGCTCACCGACTTCCGCGATGGACCACGATGGCCGATACACACCTGGAGTCTCCGAGACGACGGCCCTGGCCACCCGACCGGCCAGCGCAACGAGCATCTCCCCAGTGACAGAACAGGATTCGTGCGACAGCCAGCCCACAACGGGCGCCACCAATTTCGGTCCCATCGGTGGATAGGCGGAGGTGTCGATGCCCTCGGCCATTCTGGTGACCGCGGCCGGCACGATGACGTTGCTCTTGACGCCGTGTGCGGCGCCTTCGATCGCGGCGACGTTCGACAGACCGATCACGCCCGCCTTGGCTACCGCATAGTTCGCCACCTCGTGGTTGCCGTAGAGTCCGCCGATCGACGAGGTGAGCACGATGCGGCCGTAACCGGCCTCGCACATATGTGGGAACGCCGGGCGCACGACGTGGAAGGCGCCGCGAAGGTGAACGTCGAGGACGGCTTCGAAGTCGTCGTAGGACATCTCTTTGAGCGACGCTCGACGAACGTTCCCGGCGTTGTGCACCAGGATGTCGATGCGCCCGTATCGATCTAAAGCGGTGTCGATGATCGCCTTACCGCCCTGCGGTGTCGCCACCGATTCGGTACTGGCGACGGCCTCACCGCCCGCCGCGGTGATGTCCCGAACCACCTCCTCTGCAGGGCCCGTGTCGGTTCCGTCGCCATTGATGCTTACACCGGGGTCGTTGACGACGATCTTGGCGCCCTGCGACGCCAGCAACAGGGCGTACGCGCGACCCAGTCCCCTGCCGGCTCCGGTGATGACCGCGACCCGGTCGTCGAATCTATGATTTGTGTGCGAAGAGGAGCGCTCACCGCTCCTAGACGCACACAAATCGCTATCTTCCGAGGACCAGGCCATCCAGGTCCCCTTTGGCGCGCCACTGGAGCAGCAGCTCGTCGAATGCGTAGAAGCCGGGCATGTACGGGTCACCGATAGCCGAACGAATGCCTTCTCCTCCTCCGCCGCCCTCGTTGTTGTAATAGCCGGGCGTGCAGGAGACTGCGAATTCGGAGGCGTCGATGGAGGTTTCGCGAACAGCCCTGATCCAGTTGTCTTGACCTTCCTGGCTCGGCTCGACCGTCGTCGCGTTGCGTTTCACCGCCTCGGAGATGATGTAGGCGATGTGTTCGGATTGCTGCTCGAGCATCGCGGTGGTGTTCCCTGATACGCCGCCCTGAACGAAGCCGGTGAAGAACTGGTTGGGAAAGCCTCGGCTGGTCATCCCGTGGAGTGACTTGAAGCTGTGGCGCCAATGGTCGAAAAGCGACATACCGTCGCGGCCCTCGATCACATCGACTGCGTACCGTCGGCTGATATCGGTGGTGATCTCGAAGCCGCTGGCGAAGATGACGCAATCGACTTCGTACTCGACGCCGTTGGCGACGATGCCGGTCTCGGTGAGCCGTTCCACGCCTTTGCATTCCGACACGTCGACCAGCGTGACGTTCGGTCGATTGAAGGTGGGCAGGTACTCGTCGTTGCTGCAGGGGCGCTTGCACATGAACCGGTAGTACGGCTTGAGCGCTTCGCCGGTCTGCGGATCCTCGACGAGCTCCGCGACACGGCGCCGCAACCGCTCCATCACCTTGTAGTCCTCTTCTTCGCGGATAGCCATGATCTGCTCGATGCTCAGCGAGGTGGGATCCTCGACAGCCGCGATCCGCGCAGTCAGGTTGCGCCCTAGCTCGGTCCAGAAATCGCAGACCATGTCCGGCTCGTCAAAGACCGCCCCTTCCCCCAACGGTGACCAGCGGTGGAAGTTGCGCTTGCGTTTTTCCTGCCAGCCGGGCTGAAGGGAAGCCGCCCACTGCGGGTCGGTCGGCTCGTTGCCTCGCACGTCCACCGATGAGGGCGTGCGCTGAAAGACATAGAGGTGCTGGGCATCTCGGCCGAGGTGCGGAACCAGCTGCACGCCGGTCGCGCCGGTGCCGACAAGGGCGACCCGCTTGTCATGCAACTTGTGAAGTCCGCCGGTGGCATCCCCGCCGGTGTAGTCGTAATCCCAGCGCGCGGAATGGAACATGTGGCCTTTGAAGTCCTTGATCCCGGGGACACCAGGCAACTTCGGCCGGTTGAACGAGCCTTGTGCCATCACCACAAACCGGGCACGGATGTCGTCGCCGCGGTTGGTGCTCAACCGCCAGCGCTTGATCGACTCGTCCCACCGCGCCTCGCGGACCTGGGTATGCAGGATCGCTCCGTCATAGAGTCCGAAATGCTTGGCGATGCGTCTGCAATGTTCGAAGATCTCGGCGCCGTCGCTGAACTTCTTCGACGGCATGAAGTTCAGCTCTTCGAGCATCGGGATATAGCAGTAGGCGTCGTTGTCGCATTGGATTCCCGGGAACCGGTTCCAGTACCACACCCCGCCGAAATCGCCGGCCATCTCGATGATGTGCACATCGTCGACGCCTGCCTTCTTGAGGTATGCGCCCGCGAGTAGCCCTGCGATGCCACCGCCGAGCACCGCCACTTCGATGTCCTCTTCGATCGGCGTGCGTGGGATCACCGGTGTGTGCGGATCGACCTCTGCGAACTCCGCGAAATCGTCCTTGAGTTCCAGGTATTGCTTCGATCCTTCTGCGCGCAGCCGTTTATCGCGCTCATGCAGGTACTTCTCCCGCAGCGCGTCGATGTCGATGCCCTCGGGCGTCTGCGTCGGCCCGCACGTGTCAAACAAGGTCATCGATCAGAGCTCCTGTGGTTCGCCCGTGCCCATGTACTTGGACAGCTGGAAGTGAAGGTTGACAGTGCTGCGTTCGCGATACGGATTGGGTTTGGTGCCGGGGAAGCCTGCCGATTTCATGCCCTGCTGCACCGCTGCCATGTTCGAGAAGTCCTGCGGCAGAACGGATAGCCAGTTGGGACTGTCCTTCGGTGTGTACTGCCAGTCCGTCTGTGGTTCTTGTCCTTTCGGATACAGTTCGAATACGGCGACCTCAAAGATGCACTTGTTCGGGTCGTAGCTCGGGTGGGGCCGGGCGCTGTAGCACAGTGCGCTCGTCAGCCCCTGGCCGATCTGGAAGTTGGGGAAGATCTGCCACGCGGTGCCGCTCTGGCCGAGGATGTCCGCGGGGATCGTCGGCCAGATCACTCCTCGTGCTTCGTCGTCGCGACGTGCCGAGGACAGCCAGTGTTCGAGCACCTTGTCGGCAGGAGTGCCTTCGGGCAATTCGTCGACCAACCGCTTTGCCGCGTTCACCAGAGTCTCGGTGGTGGTGGCGTTGGTCTGTTCCCAGGTGTACATCTGCATCTCCGCGGTGGAGACGCGCGGATCGTCGCCTGTGCCCAGCCGGATCTTGGACTTCGTCGCCTCGAGGTCCTTCGGGGCGTCGTAACCGATGTTGCTGTGCTTGCCCTGCGACTTGGCCCAGCCCTTGAACTCGCCGAACTTGTTGAACTCCGGATGGGTGGTGAAGACGTGGTAGGTCTCGTTGAAGGCCTCCATCGCGACCTTCCAGTTGCAGTCGAAATAGAGCCATTTGCGCCACTTGTAGCGCATGTTCTCCAGACCGAATGGGTCGAGGATCTTCGCGGCGGGGAAGAGGTAGTCCGCCAACGGTTCACAGTCCGGATCCATGTTGATGAACAGCCACCCGCCCCAGGTGTCGACCTGCACGGAGGCGAGATGAGTGTTCTGCGGGGTCAGCCGGCCCTTCCAGTCGTCCTGCTCGCGGATGTGCGTGCACGCGCCATCCAGTCCGTATGTCCACCCGTGGAAGCCGCAGACGAACGACTTTCGGGCGCGTCCGCACGCGTTCTTGGCGCCGTCTGGGGTGTCGATCAGCCGACGGCCTCGGTGCATGCACACGTTGTGGTGTGCAGCGAAATCGTTCGGGCCCGTGCGCACCACGAGGATCGAGTCGTCCAGGATGTCGTAGGTGAGGTAGTTGCCGACCTCCGGGATCTCCTCGATACGGCCGACCTGTTGCCACACCTTGCGCCACAGCTTGTCGCGTTCGGCGCGCGCGTAGTCCTCCGAGATGTACGCGTCCACTCCGATGGTCATGGGCTCGGAGAGCTCTTCGGGCGCTTGGATTTCGGTGTCCGTCATCACATCTCCTTGATGGCGTTACGGAAGTCTTCGTCCTTGAGGAACAGAGAGGTGTTGTCGGCGCCGAGGTGGGTCCACTTGAGGTTCAGCCCGCCGTCGACGAGCAGGGTCTGTCCGGTGATGTAGCTCGACAGGTCCGAAAGCAGAAACAGGATGGCCCCGGCCTGCTCCTCGGGGCGCCCACGCCGGCCCATCGCGATGGCCTGGCGGTCGCGATCGGGGTCATCACCGGTATACGTGCGCGACGCGAGCGTCTCCGTTACCCCTGGCGCGATCGCGTTCACGCGGATGTTGTCCAACGCCAATTCCACGGCCATCGTGCGGGTCATCGCCGCCACCGCTGCCTTGGCCGTTCCGTAGGCGATGTGAAATGGGGCGGTGTTCATCCCGCTGATCGACGAGATCGAGACGATGGATCCGGGGTTGGAATGCTGTCGAATCTCAGAAGCGACCGCTTGGCTCATGAAAAACGCCGTCTCCAAGTTTTGGGTGAACAATGCGCGCCAGTCGTCGCGCGTCACGCGGGTCGATGGCATCCATGTCGCAGGTTCGGCACCGCCGGCGACGTTGACGAGCCCGTACAGGGCGCCGTCCGTGCGCCGGACCTGATCGATCACGGCGCCGATGCCGTCATCCGTGGACGCATCGGCGGCCACTGAGACAACAGACATCCCCTGCTGGGCGAGTGGTGTCACGTGCTCGTCCAGGTTCTCCTTGGATCGGCTCACAGCGATGACGGTGGCGCCGGCCTCGGCGGCCAGCCGCGTGACCGTGGTTCCGATGCCACCCCCGCCGGCGCCGGACACGACGACGATGCGGCCGTCCAACCTCAAGAGAGTGTCCGCGCTCATATCATTTGTCCGGACAACATACGGTGCTCTGCATATTGCAGAACACTATTCCGCAGCGAGAATGGCTCCGTCAAGGCCGTCAAGACGGATGTTGGCGGCTATTGTCTGGACTACGCAGGCTTGGTAGCGTCCGAGGCCATGACGGACGTGCTGCAGGCCCGCTACTCCGCCGCGAACCCCACGACCGCCGACGGTTGGCGGCTCGAACGGCTCACCGCCCCCAGTCGGCTTTTCGGCGCAAACGGTCTACGAACGGGTCCCGATGGGCGGGTCTACGTGGCACAGGTGACCGGCAGCCAGATCAGCGCGCTGGACCTGGCGACCGGCCAGCTGGATACCGTGAGCCCGAAAGGCGGCGACATCATTGCGCCCGACGACATCGCGTTCGATTCGGGCGGCAACCTCTACGCCACCGAGGTGATGGACGGCCGAGTGAGCGTGCTCGACACCAGCGGCCGGGCGCGCGTACTGCGCGACGACATCCCCTGCGCTAATGGCATCACCGTGCACCAGGACCGGTTGTTCATCGGCGAAATGCGCGAAGGCGGGCGACTGCTGGAGCTCGACCTGAATGGCGGCGAACCCCAGGTGCTGGTGGACAGCATGCCGATGCTCAACGCAATGGAGGTCGGGCCCGACGGGCTGTTGTACTTCCCGGTGATGGGCACCAACGATATCTGGCGTATCGACCCGAATGGCGGTGAACCGCAACGGGTTACAGCGGACCTCGGCGTACCGGACTCGGTGAAGTTCGACTCCGAGGGGTTCATCGTCTCCACTCAAGTCGCCAGCGGTCAGGTGCTGCGCATCGACCCGCGCAGCGGCGAGCAGTCGCTGCTCGCCCAGCTCAGCCCTGGGTTGGACAATTGCGCGATTATCGATGGGCGGCTGTTCGTGTCGAACATCTCCGGCGAGATCACCGAGATTCTTCGCAGCGGAGAAACGCGCTCGGTCCTTCCGACCGGTCTCAACTGGCCGCTTGATCTCGCGGTCGGCGCCGACGGCAATCTCTACATCGCCGACGGCACCTACTTCTACCTCGTGGGTGCCGACGGCTCGCTGCAGACCGTCGGGATGCTCTTCTCCCCCGGATACCCCGGCTTCCTGCGGGGCGTGGCCGCCACCGGCACCGACGAGTTCGTGGTGACGACGTCCGGCGGTCAGGTGGCCGCGTACCGGCACGGCGCGGGCGAAACAGACTATCTCGCAGACGGACTTCGACCAGCTTTACGGTGTGGCGGTCGGCCCCGGCGATAACGTCGTTTTCGCCGAGCTCGGCACCGGTCGGGTGCACTCGCTGCGATCGGGCAAAGTGGAGGTGCTGGCGTCTGGACTCCAGGATCCGATCGGGATCGCGTTCGACACGAACGGACACCCGCTGGTGGCTGAGTCGGGTGCGGGCCGGGTGGTCCGATTGACGGGGTCAGGCACCGAACCCGTGATCGACGGGCTGCAGCGGCCGCAGGGCATCGTCGTCTCCGACGGTCAGCTCTACATCGTCGACGCGGGCGCCAAGGAGGTGATCGCGGTCGACCTGAACACCAACGACCGCACGACGATCGCCTCGGGCCTCCCGGTCGGACCGCCACCGGGAGTGGACCCGAAGCCGCTGAAGGGCATTCCGCCGTTCTCCGGGCCGCAGGGCCCGTTCGCCGGAATCACCGCTGGGCGCGACGGCACCCTGTTCGTGTCGGCCGACGGCGATGGCAGCGTACTGGCGCTGCGCCGGGTAGCGACATGACCGTCACGCCTGCCGACCACCGTTACCTCCAGGTCGCGCGCACCCTGCGCAAGGAGATCGTCGACGGGGTGTACCCGGTGGGTTCACAGCTGCCAACCGAACACGAGCTGTGCGAGCGGTTCGCGGTGAGTCGCTATACGATCCGCGAGGCCCTGCGCCGGCTGCGCGACGACAACCTGGTCGAATCACGACCCCGCGCAGGCACCCTCGTCGTCCCGAGGCCCGCGGCGAATTCGTATGCCCAGGACGTGATGTCGATCAACGACCTGCTCGCCTTCGCCACCGGCGCACCGTTCACCATCAGGTCGAACGCGATGGTGACGATCGACGACTCCCTCGCCGCGCGGTCCGGGCTGAAGGTCGGATCGGAATGGCTGGCGGTGCGCGGCTACCGGCAGGCCGACGGCAGCGACACGCCGGTGTGCAGGACGGAGTACTACATCAACCGTGCGTTCGCCGCGGTGGGCAGGCTGCTGCAACGTCACTCCGGCCCCATCTTCCCGCTGATCGAGGACCTTTTCGGGGTCAGCATCGTCGAGGTGCATCAGGAGATAGCCGCAGTAGTGGTCACACACGAGCTGGCCTCACTGCTCAAGATCGAAACGGGCAGTGCCGCACTTGAAATGCAGCGCACGTACACGACGTCGGATGGCGAAGTCGCCCAGGTCACCGTGAACACGCATCCCTCGGCGCGGTACCGCCATTCGATGACCATGCGCCGGATCAAAGGCTAGGTTCGGGTCCGTGAGGGTCGACGACGTTCGCGCGGCCGAGGCGTACCGCCGCGGGCTGTGGGTCCGCACCACCCTCGCCGACTCGCTTCGCGATGCCGCGCGCAGCACGCCCGGGCGAACGGTCTTGGTCGACGGCGACATTCGGCTCGACTGCCGAACGCTGTATGAGCGGGCGAGCGCGGTGGCGCAAACACTGATGGCGCGGATGCCTGCGGGCAGCGTCGTGTCGTTCATGCTGCCGAACTGGCATGAGGCCGCGGTCATCTATCTGGCGGCGACGCTGGCCGGGATGGTCGTCAACCCGATCCTCCCGTCGTTGCGGGACCGCGAATTGCAGTTCATCCTGTCCGACGCGGATAGCCGCACGATCTTCATACCGGCCGACTTCGGCAAGCACGACTACGTCGCGATGCTTGACCGGGTCACGGCAGCCATGGCCTCACCGCCTGAGGTCGTGGTGGTCCGCGGCGACGCCGGGAGCCACACGGGCTACGCCTCGCTGTTCACCGAGTCGGCGGCGACGGGTCTGCCGGTGCTGAACGCGGACACCGTGCGCATGATCCTCTACACCTCGGGCACCACCGGCAGGCCGAAGGGCGTTCTGCACACGCACAATTCGATATACGCGTTGATCCGGCAGATCGGCGAGCACTGGCGGGTTGATCAGGCCGACGCGTTTCTGGTTCCTTCGCCGATTGCACACATCGGCGGATCCATCTATGCCTTCGAGTGCCCACTGTTATTGGGCACTACCGCTGTTCTAATGGAACGGTGGGACCCGGAGGCTGCCGTAGCGCTGATGGTATCCGAGCGTTGCACACATATGGCCGGAGCCACGCCGTTTCTTGCCGGCCTGCTGACCGCCGCCGAGAAAGCCGGGACGCGGTTACCGGATCTCAAGGTGTTCATCTGCGGCGGCGCGTCGGTGGCGCCGTCGCTGATCCGCAGGGCTGCAGGATATTTCGAGCGGACGTCGGTCAGCAGAGTTTACGGGTCGACGGAAGTTCCGGTCACAACGGTCGGCGCGCTGGGCGACATCGAGCACGCGGCGGAAACCGACGGCCATGCCGGGATCGCCGACATCAAGCTGGTCGACGGCGAGATTCGCGCTCGCGGGTCACAGATGCTTGTCGGCTATCTCCATACCGAGGATGAGACCGGATCCTTCGACGACGAGGGCTACTTCCGCACCGGAGACCTCGGCCGCTGGGTCGACGCCGACTATCTGGTGGTCACCGGCAGAGCCAAGGACATCATCATCCGCAACGGCGAGAACATCTCGCCCAAGGAGGTCGAAGACATCCTCGTCGGCCATGCCGGCATTGCCGAGATCGCCGTGGTCGGTGTCCCCGACGAGCGCACCGGGGAACGCGCGTGCGCCGTCATCGTGGCCTCCGATCACCCCGCCCCCGACGTGGCCGACCTGCGCGAGCTGCTGATGCGCGAAGGCGTAGCGAAGTTCAAAGTGCCTGAGCAGGTGGAGATCTGGGAGTCGTTGCCGAAGAACGATGCGGGCAAGGTGTTGAAGCATCAGATCCGGGCGAAGCTGACGAAGAAGGATCAGGTGACATGCAAGTAGCGATCGTGACGGGCGCGAGCAGCGGTATCGGCTTCGGGTGCGCAACCAAGCTCGCCGAGACGGGCATGGCAATAGTCGGCACGGGACGCGACGAGGCCAGGCTGGCCGAGTTGGAGAAGGCGATCGGCGATCCCGACCGCGTCGCCACGGTCGCTGTCGATCTGACAGCCGACGACGCTCCGTCGCGAATCGTGGATGCGGCGGTCCAGCGGTGGGGGCACATCGACTTCCTGATCAACAACGCCGGGGTCGGCAGCCCCAAGCCACTGCACGAAACCGACGACGAAAGCCTGGACTATTTCCTTGGTTTGATGCTGCGCGCGCCGTTCCGGTTGGCACGAGACGTGATCCCGCACATGCAGTCTGGCTCAGCGATCATCAACGTGACGTCGACGTTCGCGGTTGTCGGCGGGCTGCGGGGCGGGGCGTATTCCGCGGCGAAAGGTGGGCTGACGGCGTTGACCCAGCACATCGCGTGCCAGTACGGGCCGCAAGGCATCCGATGCAATGCGGTGGCGCCTGGCGTCACGCTGACACCGATGGTGGCGACGCGCCTAGAAGACGAACGGTTCCGCAAGATCAACACGGAGATGACGCCGTATCCGCGGTTGGGCGAGGTCAACGACATCGCGAGCACCGTGGCGTTCCTGTGCTCCGACGGCGCGAGCTTCATCAACGGCCAGACGATCGTCGTCGATGGTGGGTGGAGTTCGACGAAGTACCTGTCGGACTTCGCGCTCACGTCGGAATGGGTCGCCCGGCGATGAGCGCTCGCGCGAAGAGTAGCGAGCAGTGAATTTGTTCGCACTGCTCGATCAGGCCGCAGCGCGGTTCGGCGACCGCGGTGCGGTGTATCTCGGTGAGCAGCAGCTGCATACGTGGGCAGAGCTAAGGGATCGGGTGTTGCGACTCGCCACCTCGGTCAGCGAACTGGGTCCGCGGCGTGCACGCATCGCGGTCGCGAGTGAGAACTGTCCGGAAATCGTAGAGCTGATGTTCGCGGTCTGGGCTGCCGAGCGGGTGTTCGTCCCGGTCAATTACAAGCTGCATCCGCGCGAGATGGAGCAGATCCTCGACGACGCCGGCGTGACGCAGGTATTCGCCTCGTCGAAAATCGCGACGGGACTGGAGCCGTTGACATCAGTGCCGATCGAGATCATCGGAACCGAGGCGTACGAAAGCCGTTTTGGTACAACCCCATTAGCGGCGCCCTCCACCGACCCGTCGACACTGGCATGGCTGTTCTACACCAGCGGAACCACGGGCCGGTCGAAAGGCGCAATGCTGTCGCATCGCAACCTGATGGCGATGACAGTTGCTCACCTCGCGGACTTCGACGACCCCGACGAGAATTGCAGCCTCATCCACGGTGCACCGATGTCGCACGGATCTGGTTTGTACGTGCCGCCGTATGTGCTGCGCGGCGCGAGGCAGGTGGTACCGGCGTCCGGCGCGTTCGAGCCCGACGAGTTCCTCGACCTCTGTGAAAACCATCCGGGCTGCAGTGCTTTTCTCGCGCCCACCATGGTGCAGCGTCTGGTGCAGACCGGGCGGTCCTGCCCGCACCACCTCAAGACCGTGGTATACGGCGGCGGTCCGATGTACGTCGACAGCCTGAAGAAGGCGATGGCGGCGTTCGGCCCGATTTTCGTGCAGCTCTACGGCCAGGGTGAAGCGCCGATGACGATCACCGGCCTGCGCCGAGCAGACCATCTCGATGCGGACGACGCGATTCTGGGGTCCGTGGGCTACGCGCGGTCCGGTGTGGATGTAGCGGTGTTACGCGACGACGGGACACCTGCCGCGGTCGATGAGATCGGTGAAATCGTGTGCCGCGGTGACGTCGTGATGTCCGGCTACTGGAAGAACCCCGACGCCACCGCCGCGACGCTGAAGGACGGCTGGCTGCACACCGGCGACATGGGATCCTTCGATGCCAGGGGATTCTTGACGCTGCGTGACCGCTCCAAGGATGTGGTGATCAGCGGCGGGAGCAACATCTACCCCCGCGAGGTGGAAGAGGTGCTGGTCGAGCACCCCGGCGTTTCGGAGGCATGCGTGGTCGGTGCGCCCGATGAGGAGTGGGGCGAAGTCGTGATCGCGTTCATTGTCGGCTCGGCCTCGACGGCGGAGCTGGACGCGCACTTGCTGGAGCGGATCGCCAGGTTCAAACGGCCCAAGCGCTACGAGTTCGTCGACGCGATCCCGAAGAACAGCTACGGCAAGGTGCTGAAACGTGAGCTACGCGCTCGGTTGACCGCGGGTCCGTAGCATTGCCGCATGACCATTCTCGACTCTCCGATCCCGCGATTCCACCTTGCGATGCCGGTCGACGATCTGGCCGCCGCCCGTCAGTTCTACGGCAAAGTGCTCGGACTCGAACAGGGCCGCAGCGCGCAGACGTGGATCGATTGGAACCTGCAGGGCCATCAAGTCGTCACCCACCTGGCGCCGAGCCGTGTCGAGGCCATCCACAATCCGGTCGACGGGCATGACGTTCCCGTCCCCCACTTCGGGCTGATCCTGTCCATCCCCGAGTTCCATAAGCTGGCCGACCGACTGCGGAGGGCCGACGTCGACTTCGTCATCGAGCCCTATGTGCGGTTCGAGGGCGAGACCGGCGAGCAGTGGACGCTGTTTCTGCTCGACCCTGCCGGAAACGCATTGGAATTCAAGGCGTTTGCCGATGACTCACAGGTGTTCGCGGCCTGATGCGCGTCGTTATCGCCGGCGGGCACGGCAAGATCGCCCTGATCCTGGAACGGCTGCTTTCTCAGCGCGGCGACTCGGTTGCCGGCTTCATTCGCAATCCCGACCATGCCGCAGATCTGCAGGCCGCAGGCGCGGAGGCGCTGGTCGTCGACCTGGAGAACACCCCGGTAGAGGACGTCGCCGCACATCTGCAGGGCGCGGATGCGGTGGTCTTTGCGGCGGGGGCGGGTCCTGGCAGCGGAGCGGCGCGCAAAGAGACCGTCGACCGCGATGCCGCGATTCTGCTGGCCGACGCGGCTGAGGCGGCGAAAGTGAGCCGTTACGTGATGATCTCGTCGACAGGCGCCGATGCAAACGCCACGGACAGCAAGGATCCGGTCTTCACGGCATATTTGCGCGCGAAGGGTGCAGCCGACGACAACGTCCGTGCCCGCGCGGCCCTCGATTCGACGATCGTCCGGCCCGGCCACCTCACCAACGACCCAGGGAACGGCCGGGTCGAGATCGCGGATCAGACTTTGCGCGGCAACATCTCCCGGGAAGACGTCGCGGCGGTGTTGCTCGCGGTACTGGACACCCCCGGCACCGCCGGCCAAATATTCGAAGTGATCTCCGGCGATTCACCGATCGCCGAGGCGGTCACCACATCAGCCCGCGGATGATTTCAGCCTGCGGAATATCCTCCACGGCAATCAATCCCTTGGGAGCGCGGCAGATCCAGTCGATCGCATTGACCACCCGAGCCGCGGTGGAGACACATCCCGCCTCCGTGACATCGAGCACCGGGTCCGAAACATGCGTGTTGAGCTCAACCCGCGGTTCGCCTTCGACCACAACGCGATGAACGCCAGGCTTACCGTCGGGCGGATACTCCCAGTCCGGTGCCGAGTCCGCGGTGAGTCGGGTGATGTGTTCCATGGTGATCACAGGAACCCCCTCGCGCACACCTTCGACCGCGAACCGGACCGCCGCCATCTGGCCCGGCTCGACGATCGCCATCTTGCATTCGATTCGCTTGTCGGCGTACCACGGCTCAATGCGCTGACGAACCTCGTCGAGTTCCACGCCGAGTTGGTCGGCGAGATTGCGGACCGGACCACCCCACATCGTGGTGAGGACGCCCGGCAGGAAGAGCATTGGTGTCTCGTCGTCCGCGGTCGTACCGAAACCCATTGATTTGCCGGTGAACTCGTAGTCGTCGTAGTTGGCGTAGTCGAAGATCTCCTGGACCGTGACCGACCTGGCGCGAGTGACGAGGCTCAGCGCACTATGCACCTCGGTGTCACCCGAGTAACCGGGATCGATGCCGTTCACATACAAAGAGGAGTTGCCCTCTTCGCAGGCCTGTTCCAGTGGTCTCCGCAGCCAGTCATCGGCCTGGCGCGGCGTCACCAGCCACACCATCGACGTAGCCGCCACGTTGATGCCCGCGGCGAGAAACTTCGACATCTGGTCGATGGCGTCCATCGGCCGCGTCTCGCCCTGCGCGGTGTAGACCACGCAGTCGGGCTTCTCCGCTATCAGCGCGTCGATGTCGTCGGTGGCGATGACCCCGGCCGGTTCGCTCAGTCCGCACAGATCGGCAGCATCCCGCCCGATCTTGTTCGGGCTGGCGGCGTGCACGCCCACCAACTCCAGATCGGGCCTACCGATAATCGCCCGCAATGAATGCTGGCCCACGTTGCCAGTGGAAAACTGAACTACTCTGCGCATCGTCATCCTCAGTAGTCGGGTATCGGCAGCGGGGAGTTGTTGGAATCGATCCCGCCGTCCACATGGAAGATAGCGTTGGTCGCGTAGCAGTCGCGGGTGGACAGATAAACGCACAGCCGCCCGAGGTCAGCGACGTCGCCGAGCCGATGCAGGGGTGTCGTCTCCTCCATCTTTTCCCGTGACCCGGGCATCATGTCCAGGCTTCCCTGCAACCCGTCGGTGGCGAAGGATCCCAGGGCGATGGCGTTGACGCGGATCTTCGGTGCCAGTTCCTGTGCCATGGCGCGGGTGAGCGCTTCCAGACCGCCTTTGGCGGTGCAGTAGGCGGTCAATGCACGGATACCGAAACGCGCTGAGCCCGAGGAGATGTTGACGATGTTGCCGTGCCCGGCGTCGATCATGTGGCGCGCCGCGAGTTGGCTCATGATGAACGCCGACGTCACGCACCAGTCGAAGGTGTGCTTGAAGTCTTCGTCGGTGATGTCGAGGAACCGGCCGTACGTCGACCCGCCGACGTTGTTGATGAGGATGTCGATGCGGCCGAATTTCTCCATGGCGGTGTTTACGACGCGCTCGCCGTCGGGACGGCTGATGGCATCGGCCACCAGCGCCAGCCCCTTGCCGCCGGCTTTTTCGATGCCGTCGATCGTTGCGGCGATGTCCGATTCCGTGCGCGCGGTGCCGACGACGGTTGCACCCGCCTCCGCCAGGACACGGGCGATGCCTTGCCCCACCCCCTTTCCCGCGCCGGTGACGACCGCGACCTGTCCGTCCAGGTTGAACTGCTCGAGCGCCATACGGGTCCTCTCGTCCGCGTGATGTGGCCATCATCTAAACGGACCACACTGACTTAAGTCAATGGAGTGCATCACCTATGCTGGCCTGTTTAGCGATATTGTGGGCGTATGGCAGTGGTAGACAAGCCCTCAGCACGTGAGGCCAAGCGTCTCCAGACTCGCGAGCGACTCATGGGGGCCGCCGTCGCCGAGTTCAAGCGCACCGGTCTCGCCGCGGCGGACGTCGGCGCCATCGTGACGGCCGCCGGCGTCGCACACGGCACCTTCTTCTTTCACTTCCCCACCAAGGAACACGTCCTGCTGGAACTGGAGAGGCGCGAAGAGGAGCGGATCGCAAAGCAACTCGGTCGCTACGTAAGCTCCGAACGCGACCTCTCCTCGATCCTCGAAGAGTCCGTCCGCCTTGTCGTGGGATTGGAGCGTCGGCTGGGTGCCGCGTTGTTCAAAGACTTCCTGGCACTGCACTTCTCACAAACCCGCCCTGCTGACGAGAGCTATGAACACCCCGTCATCGTCACGGTCGCCCAGGAGATCGAACAGGCCCGGGACAGCGGCAAGGTGGATGGCGACGTGAACGCGATGAACAGCGCGGTGTTTTTCCTCCTCGGCCTGTACGCACTGCTCACGACAACTCATGACTGGCCAGGCCAGAGTGCGATGCTTGACGACTACGTGACAAGGACACTGCGAGGCATCGGGGCGAAGTAGCCGATTGACTGCCCTTGGTGATTGACTATAGTCAGTCATTGTGAACCTGCCGACGCTGAAGCCGGGCCGTGGCGGCGACGAGTCGCCGAGACCCAGGCCCACCGGTAGCGGCCTTGACGAACACATGGATGCGTCGCGGCGCGCCCAACGGCAGGCCGACAAGTGGCTGATCTCGGGCAGCCTGCTGATCGGGACCGCCGCCCTTGGAGTCTTCGGACTTCCGCTCTTTCTTCGTGGGGTGTGGCTGCTGCGCAAGGCGCAACGAGAGGGTTTGACGGTCCGGCCCATGTTGGTCACCCTGCTCGGCTATCTCGTGATCATCGACGCCGCCATCAATACCGTCGGCTGGGCGCTCGACCTTGTCGCCAATCACACCATCCTGGCCCGTATCCTGTTGAACGGCTGGGGCGCCATGTTCGATGCCGGTTACTTCTGGCACTACAACGAGTTGTGGCTCGGCGGTGCTGCAGGCCCGGGCGAGAAAGCCATGGAAGTCGGGATGATCCTCACCGTCTTCACCATGCGCATCGCCGCGGCGATCGGCTTCCTGCAGATGAAGCGCTGGGGCCACCAGTGGATGATCATCACCTGCTGGATGGGCGTGCTCATCTGGTGCCTGTACGTGTTCAACATGACCATGTACGCCGATGTGCGCTTCGCCGGCGTCGTGTTGCCCGTGGTCGGGTGGTGGCTGTACGACATCTTCTACATCACCCCGTTCCTCGCGATTCCCTACCTGCATTCGGTCAACCGTGAGATCTTCTCCGACTGACGGTCAATGACTGCACTCATTGACTTTGGTCAGTACGTGAGTTACAAAGAGCGGACCATGACGCCTCAGGTCAAGCTGTCGTCGCGCGATGCACGCCGGTTGCAGACGCGGGAACGCATTCTCGGCGCGGCGATCGCCGAGTTCAAGCGCGCAGGCATGGCCGGCGCCGATGTGCATGCGATCGTCGTCGCCGCAGGCGTGGCGCACGGGACCTTCTTCTTCCACTTCCCCAGCAAGGAGCACGTGCTGCTGGAGTTGGAGAGCCGCGAGGAAGCACGAATGGCCGACGAGTTCGGCCGTTTCCTCGATGAGCGACACGACTTGGTGACCGCGCTGAGCGAAGTCGTTCACCTGGTCGCGGGCCTGGAACGCACGCTTGGCTCACTGCTCTTCAAAGAGCTGCTCGCGCTGCACTTCTCAACGACACGTCCCAACTCCGACGATTGGACCGATCATCCGATCATCGTGCTACTGGTCCGGGAGATCGAGCGGGCGCGAGGCGACGGCGAAGTGCATCCAGAAGTGGATGCCTTCTACAGCGCCGCGTTCTTTCTTCTGGGTATCTACGGCGTGCTGACCACCATGAGCAATTTCGACACCCGCGAGGAGATGTTGGCCAAGTTGGTGGCCACCGCCGTCCGCGGTCTGGAGATCCGATGATAGGCAAGGAGGCCTGACGTGGATTGGGTGTGGGAGATTCTGCGCTATGTCGCCGCATGGGGCGGCACGGGTTTGATCATCTGGTTCTGGTACTGGATGTTCTCGAATATCGGCACGTTCTGAGCGGTCTGAAGATACGTGTCCGAGCTCTCCGATGCGCACGCGCTCGCTGTTGAGCGCAGTTGTGCCGTCACCGCGGTCGCCTTGAGCGGACAGCGTCGCGAGGGTGTGCGCCTGGTCAGCGGCGCCAGGCGCGATTTCAGCCTGAGCTCGGCGCTCGACTTCATTTATGTTCCGTATCCTCCGCCGGTAAGCGACTGGACCCGCCGCTCCCTGACTTGCGGTGTGGCGCTGCAGTGCTCGCCGTCGAAGGATCGAGTCGTCGACTACCGGCTCAACGAACTATCGGCGCGGGAGCTGAGCGCACTCACCCTCGTCGAGGCGGGTGTAGCCCTTGGCTGGATCGCGGCGAACTGGCCCGGGCTGCTGGCTGAACTGCGGAGGCTGCTGCCCGACCTCGAAATGGCGTCCGGCGATATGGGCGCCGAGGAGATGCTCAGCCGCGCCATCGCTCTGGCTCGAACGGCAGGCCCGTTGGTCGTTGATCCACTGCTCGGCGCGTTGCCCAGCGCGTACACATCGCCGCAGGGGCTGTCGGACAAGTTGCGTCGCACCTTCGGCAGAATGCCCTGGACCACAACGCAGAAACGGCTTCCGCGACCCTATTCCGTTCCTGTCGGCGGCGACGGCGGCGTCCGCAATCTCAACCTGCCGCCACCAAGCAGGCCACAGGACAACGACCTGGACGTCACTCCGGTTCATCGTCCCGGCATTCCCTATCCCGAGTGGAATTCGTGGACCAAGAGCTTCATGGCAGACCATGTGGCGGTACTCGAGCGCGCACACGCAGTCCGAAGCGGTCGGGCGGTGCCCGCCTCTGCAGATCTGCGGAAGTGGTTCGAAGAGCACACCCATCGGTCGATGAAGAACCGGTTGGAGGACGGCTCAGACCTCGACGTCGACCAGTACGTCAGCCACTACATCGACCTGACGACCGGTGAGGCGATCGAGCCGCGCATCTTCCGCGACCTGCTGCCCAGTAGCCGCGACGTCACCACGGCGTTGCTGCTCGATGGCAGCTCCTCACTCGGCGTGCACGGCGGCCGAATCTTCAAGCTGGAGTTGGCATGCGCCGATGCGCTGTCCCAGGCGATGACGCTGGCCCGCGAACGCCATGGCATCTTCGTGTTCACCGGCAACACTCGCCACCGCGTCGAGGTCAACTGCCTCAAGGACTTTGACGATCGCCGTTTCGTGCCACCTAGCCGGCTCGGGCTGGACACCGGCGGATACACCCGGCTCGGCGCTCCCCTTCGTCATCTGACAAGTCGACTGCTCGGACAGCCTTCCGAGCGGCGCCTGCTCATCGTGATCGGCGACGGCCTGATCTCCGATGAGGGTTACGAGGGCCGCTACGCGTGGGCCGACGCCGCGCACGCGGTCGAGGAGGCCAACGACGCAGGCGTCTCCATTTACTACGTCGGTGTGGGTCCGACCCGGGTCGACCCACTTCCGGAGGTCTTCGGACCTCGCCGGTCCCAACGCATTCGGCGGGTGGAGGATCTTCCGCGGGTGTTGGCCCATGTGCATAGAGAGTTGGTCGCCGCATGAACGATACGTACTTCGCCAACGGCAACGAAGTCCAGTTGTTCGAACAGGCTTATGGCCGGCGTCTGCCGGTGATGCTCACCGGCCCGACGGGCTGCGGCAAGACCCGACTGGTCGAGCACATGGGGGTTCTGTTGCGTCGGCCCGTCGTCACCATCAGCTGCCACGACGACCTGACCAGCTCGGATCTCGTCGGCAGGTTCATGGTGACCGGGGGCGACGTGGTGTGGACGGATGGTCCATTGACCAGGGCGGTCAAGGCCGGCGCCATCTGCTATCTGGACGAGGTGGTCGAAGCCCGTCACGATTCTTTGGCCATCCTGCACTCACTGACCGACCACCGGCGCGCGTTGTATCTGGACCGGGCCGACGAGGTCGTCCACGCGCCGGAATCGTTCATGCTCGTGTGTTCCTATAACCCCGCCTATCGCAGTTCGTTGAAGGAACTCAAGCCGTCCTTCCGTCAACGCTTCGTGACGCTGCCGATGCAGTATCTGCCGCCCGAGCGGGAAGCCGAGGTGATCGTCGCTGAGGCGGCCATCGACTCCGGCGGCGGCCAACCGACTGGTGCAGTGTGCGACCGCGATCCGGACCGCGGATGAGGCGTTCCATTTCGAGCCACCGTCCACCCGGGTATTGGTCACCGCGGCGCAGTTGATCGCCGCAGGCGCAACGGAATTGGAGGCCGCCGAGGCGTGCATCCTCGCACCGTTGTCCAGCGACGGTGCGATCTCGGAGGGTTTACGCGAAGTCGCGGCCGCCAGTCTGGCCGGTGCCGACAGCTCGAGCACACCACATTAGGAAGGGGCCACGGCGAACATGGATCAGAAAGAGAAGAAGCGCAAGAGGGCTCTCATCGTCCTGCAGATCGTCATCTACGGCTACCTGCTGACCATGTTTCTCATTCAGCTCTACATGTCATTCACCCGTGGGTGGTGGGAGCTGTGAATCTGCCGTTGCTGAGCCGGCGTTCGGGTTCGAAGGCTCGGCCACCGCTCGGCGGCTCGGTGAGTCTTGATGAACACGACGAGGAATCGCGCCTGGCTCAGCGCCGTGCCGACAAGTGGATGATCGTCGGCGCCGGCCTGATGGGCATGTGGGCCCCCGGCATCTTTGGACTGCCCATATTCCTGCGCGGGGTGTGGCTGCAGCGCCAAGCTGCCCGCGCCGGTCTGTCGATGCGGCCGATGATCGTCACCCTGATCGGATACCTCGTCCTGATCGACGGGATGCTCAACAGCCTCGGCTGGGCACTGGACCTGGTTGCCAATCACACCCTGATCAACCGCGTGCTGATGGTCGGCTGGGGCGCCATGTTCGACGCCGGCTACTTCTGGCACTACAACGAATTCTGGGTGGGTGGCGCTGCCGGACCGGGTGAGAAGTCCATGGTGTTCGGGATGATCGTCACCGTGTTCGCGATGCGGTGCGCCGCGGCGATCGGCTTCCTGCAGATGAAGCGCTGGGGCCAGCAGTGGATGATCATCACCTGCTGGATGGGCGTGCTCATCTGGTGCCTGTACGTGTTCAACATGACCATGTACGCCGACGTGCGCTATTCCGGTGTGGTCTTCCCGGTCATCGGCTGGTGGCTCTACGACATCTTCTACATCACCCCGTTCCTGGCGATCCCATACCTGCACACGGTGAATCGCGAAATCTTCTCCGACTGAATCGATTCGAGGAGCCCAGACATGACGACTACACCTGAAGCCAAAGAGGAACCGAAGGCCGAGGACCTGCCTCCGGGCACCACTCCCTACTACGCGAACATGCACAAGTGGATCAAGCGAGCAGTGCTGGTCTGCCTTGTCGCGCTGGTCATCGAGGGCGCCTTCACGCTGCCGTTCATGGCGGTCTACTACGGCTATCCGACGCTGAGCCTGACCGAGATCTGCAGCGAACTGCTGAAGGTCCGGTACTCCGATGACACGTTGGAGTGCAAGGTCCCCTACCCCGCGTTGGGCCCACCGGAGGGTGCTGAGGGCAAGGACACCGCCCGCGACGATTGGGGCATTCAGCCTGTGCCGAAGTACAACCGAATCGGATGGCGCGAACTGGTGCGAATCCACGAAGAGCGCGAGGCGCGGCAAGCCGCCGAGCAGCAGGGAGCGCCAGCTCCGTGACCACGAAATCACCCGAAGAACATGCGGAGAACCTGGATCTTCGCCACGAGGACTTCAACGACAACGATTTTCTGTACGACGTCTATGACGTGATGCGTCGCAATACGCCGTTCTCGCACACCGACACTCCGTTCCTCAGTGCCACACGCGGTGGCGCCTGGGTGGCCAATCGCTACGCGGAGTGCTACAAGATCCTGCAGGACTGGGAGCATTTCTCGAGCAACCCAACTCCCGGAGCGGCCGAGCAGCTCGCGGGCGATCTCGTGATCACGCTCGACCCGCCAAGACAGCAGAAATTCCGCAAGGTCCTCAATCCGTATTTTTCACCGGCGCGAATGAAGGCGCTTCGGCCGCAGATCCGGGCCGAGACCGATCTGCTGATCGACGAATTCATCGAGGACGGGAAGGGCGATCTCGCGCAGGTCGCGTGGCGACAGCCGGGCGTCGTGTTCTTCAAGTACATGCTCGGCATGCCCATCGATGATGTGCCCCTTTGCATCGAGTTGACGGACACAGCGCTCAACGGCGTCACCGAGGAATCGCGCATGGCCGCCTGGGGCGGCTTGTATCAGCATCTCCATGACGCCGTGACGGCGCGCACCAGCGGACCTCCGCGCGACGACATGATCGATGTGCTGCTCTCCGCCGAGATAGACGGTGAGAAGTTGCCGTTCGGCGATGTCGTCGCGAACGCAATGCTTCTGGTGCAGGCCGGCCTCGAAACGACGGCGAGCGCGATGTCTTTCGCATTCCACTACGTCGCAACGTATCCCGAAGAACGCGACCGGCTCATCGCCGAACCCGCGATCATGCCGAAAGCGGTCGAAGAGTTCATCCGGTTCGCGGGATCGATCCACGGCATACCCCGGACCGTCGCCAAAGACGTCGAGCTGAGCGGTCATGCCTTCTGTCCCGGCGAGTCGGTGATCGTCAACTACGCGTCGGCAAACCGTGACGCCGCAGAGTTTCCCGATCCGGATCGCTGTGTCCTCGATCGCCAGGCGAATCGGCACCTCGGTTTCGGGGCAGGTGTCCATCGCTGCCTCGGCTCCAATCTGGCACGACTGGAGTTCGCCATCGGCCTCGAACAGGTGCTGGCGCGGATGCCGGACTGCGCTCTGGCGTCCATCAATGGTGCGGTGTTCCACGGAAACTCCGTGACGCGTGGGTTCCGGCAGATACCCGTCGTGTTCACGCCCGGTGTGCGGTCCACCGTATGACCTTCCGAATCGTTCAGTGGACGACAGGCAATGTCGGGACGAAGTCGATTCACGCAATCACCGAGAATGCGCTACTCGAACTCGTGGGCTGCTACGCGTGGTCACCGGACAAGGTCGGCCGCGATGTCGGCGAGTTGTGCGGGATCGATCCTCTGGGTGTCCTGGCGACAGACGACGTCGACGCGCTGATCGCGCTGAAGCCGGACTGTGTGGTCTACAACCCGATGTTCGCGAACGTCGACGAGTTGGTGCGGATACTGGGCGCAGGAATCAATGTGGTGACGACGTCGGAGTTCATCACCGGCCACCGGCTCGGTGCGGGTCGCGACCGCGTTGCCGAGGCATGCGAACTCGGCGGATCGACCATCTTCGGCAGCGGGCTCAACCCCGGATTCATCCAGCTCTTCGCGATTGTCACCGCGGGAATCTCCGACCGGGTGGACCGAATAGCGATTGTGGAGTCCTTCGACACGACCATCTACAACTCGCCCGAAACTGAGAAGATCATGGGATTCGGCTATCCGATCGATCAGCCCGACCTGCATGACATCACGGAGCAGGGCTCGGGGATCTTCCGGGAGGCGGTGCTACTGCTCGCAGAGGCCCTCGGAGTGGAACTGGACGAAATCCGCTGTGAGGCCGAATATGCGCAGACGACGGAGGACCTCGACCTTCCCGGCGGCTGGCATATCGCCAAGGGCTGCGTTGCCGGGATCGACGTCGGTTGGAAAGGATTCGTCGGAGAACGCGAGATTGTCGAGGTACGTGGAGTGTGGACGAAGGGCCAATCACTCGAGCCGACATGGGAAATGGGCTTCGGTTACCACGTCACGGTCGAGGGCCGGCCGACGATCAAAACCACGCTTGCGTTCGAGCCGCCGCCGGACTTCGTCGGCGAGACCATCGAGGACTACATCCTGTTGGGGCTGACCATCACCGCGGTGCCCGCCATCACGGCGATACCTGCCGTCGTCGCGGCACCGCCCGGCATCGCGACGTACAACACTCTGCCACTGCTACTTCCACGGGGTGTTGTCAATGTCTGACAAGACGTATCGGGTCATTCAATGGATGACGGGCGACGTCGGACAGGTTGGCATTCGGCACTTCGCGGAGAATCCCGTCTACGATCTCGTCGGCGTGCTGGTGCACAGCGCGGAGAAGGCAGGAAAGGATGCCGGTGAGATCGCCGGCATCTCACCAACCGGCGTCGTCGCGACCGACGACATCGAAGCGGTCGTCGCCATGGACGCGGACTGCGTGTTCTATACGCCGATCATCATGGACACCGACACCGTCTGCCGTCTGCTTCGGTCCGGCAAGAACGTCGTGACCACAAGCGGATTCTTTTATCCCTCACCGGATTTCGCGGCCGACGGCGCCAAGGTCCGTACCGCATGCGAGGACGGCGGGATGTCCTTCCACGCCGGCGGTATCCATCCGGGCTATGCCGGCGACATACTGCCGCTCACACTCGCGCGCGTGATGAGCAGGATCGACCAGATCCGCGTCTACGAAGTCGTGAACGTCCTCACCGATGCGCCGCTGGACCACATCGACTGGATGGGCTTCGGCAAGGAGAAGGACAAGTTCCTCACCGAGCCAACCATTCTGGAGCTCGGCGTGCCGTTCTTCGCCCAGTCGATGTACATGATCGCCGATGGTCTCGGCGTCACCATCGACAAGGTGACCGCGGCGGACGTGAAGGCCGCCGTCGCCACGGAGGACGTTCCGCACGAATTAGGCGCGATACCCCGGGGGACGGTCGCCGCGCAGCACCACGAATGGACGGCCTGGGTGGACGGCAGACCGCTCATCGTGTTCCATGCGATCTACCTGACGAGCTCTCCCGACAAGATCGAGCCGGCGTGGGACTGGGGTAAGACGCGCTACCGCATCGTCTTCGAGGGAGACCCGCCGAGCGAACTGACGCTCGAAGGTGTCGAGAAGCCGGATGGGTCGATGACGCACCCTGGATACGACTGGACCGCGATGGGTGCCATCAACGCTATCCCCGACGTCTGCGATGCCGCGCCTGGCTGGATCACCCATCACGACCTTGGCCTGGTCCGGCCACGTGGCCTGGTGCGCAAATGAGGCAGGACGGTTCCAAACTTCACCACGTCGTTTTCGCCGTCGCGGCGGAACGGCACGCCACGGTTGCGCAGATGTTCACCGAATTGGGTTTCACCTTCGATAAGGCCGAACTGACCGAACTCGGCGTCACCGTGTCGCTCGCCTGGAATCAGGGCCTCGAGCTGATCAGTGCGGTCCCCGGGTCGGCCGCCGAAGTGGCGGTGTCGGTCAACGACTTCCTCGATCGGCATGGCGAAGGCGTCTACACCGTCATACTCCAGGTGCCGGACGCATCCGCGGCCGAAGCTGTCACGGAGCGCTACGGGTCGACCACACGTTTTCAGCAGAGATTCGATGGCGAGGGTTCCTATTTTCACGAAATCGACCTTTCCGTGTTCGGCCTTCCGCTGACCTTCCTGTCGACCAACGTGTCATGACCGTCGACGCCGCGAAGCCCAGTGTCTTCGATGCCGGACTCCCGACGCTCAGCTACGACGTCACCGACACCCCGCAGGAAATCTATCCCCAGTTCCGAGCGGCGCAGCGGCTCGCGCCGATAGCGCTGGGACCCATTGGGCCAGAGGTGCTCTCGTACGAACTCGCCAGGACCGTGCTCCGCGATCCCCGGTTCGTCGTCCCCAAGGGAATACACCTCTCGGCGCACGGCATCACGTCGGGTCCGCTGTGGGACAGGGTGACCCGCAGCATCTTGAACATGGAAGGCGAAGAACACCGCCGGCTGCGCAGCCTGGTGTCGCGGGCGTTCACCCCTCGGGCGACATCGCGGATGCACGACACCATTCACACCGTGGTCAACGAGCTCATCGACCGAGTTGCCGATTCGGGTGGCTGCGAATTCGTCGCCGATATCGCGCGGCCGTACCCCATTCCGGTCATCTGCGCGCTGCTCGGCGCACCTCGCGAGGACTGGCAACAGTTCTCTCGATGGGCCGAGGACATCTTCAAGATCGTCAGCTTCGACTGCAACCTGTCCGAGGAGGAACCCGTCGTCCTCAAGGCGTGGGGCGAGTTCGACGACTACATCGACGACATGGTCGCGCACCGGCGGCGAGGCTTGAGTGACGACCTGCTCTCCGAGCTCATCCGCATCGAGGATGCCGGCGACCGCCTCGACACCGGCGAGTTGCGGATGCTGGCATTCAGCATCCTGGTGGCCGGAACCGACACCACCCGTAGCCAACTCGCCGCGTCCATGCAGGTGCTCTGCGATCACCCCGAGCAGTGGTCGCTCCTGCGAGATGCTCCCGATCTGGCGATGCGTGCCGTCGAAGAGACGATGCGCCATTCGCCCTCCATGTGCAGCACAGTGCGCAGCGTCACCGAGGACGTCGCGGTCGGCGACTACACCTTCCCCGCGGGTGCCTTCATCCTCGTGAATACGTATGCGGCCAACCGTGACGACGCCGTTTACCACGACCCGACCCGCTTCGACATCACCCGCGACGAGCCGCCGCCGATCCTGACGTTCGGCGGCGGGGTGCACTACTGCCTCGGCGCGAATCTGGCGAGGCTGGAACTCGCGGAGGCACTCAAGATCCTCGCGATGCGCCTCCCGAATCCTCGCCGCACCGAGTCGGTGCCGTGGAAGCCGCTACTAGGCCTGAGCGGGCCGACCAGCCTGACGATAGAGTTCGGTTGATGGCGTACAAGATTGACCCGGATGTCCTGCACACCGTCGCCAAGCAGGTCGTCGCTCTGCCCATCGAAGGCGACGAGCTCATCAGTCGCGCCACCGAGTTGCTCTCCGACGAATATCCCGACCTTATAGACCGTGAGCCGGGCAGGTGGGTGGGGAGCAAGGCCGGCGGCATCCTCGGCAAGGTCCGCTTTCTCTACTTCAGCCCACGCGAGTACATCGTGCTGTTCGGGTCGCCCACTGGCACACAAGGCTTTTCGGGCCGCTACAAACACGTCGAGATACACAAGTTCCTGATAGCGGGTCGAATCGACTGGTATGACTTGGAATCCGACGACACCGCCGCCATGACGCTACTGCCGGGTGAGCACGCGCTTACGGAAAGGGGCCATGCTCGGGGCCTGACCATTCATCCCGGCTCCTGGCACATCGAGTACGGCCGGGGAGCCGTCGTCACCACACTGCCCTTCGCGATGGTCGATACGCTACTCGTGTCGCTGGAAGTCGAATCCGTGCGCCGCTCAACGGTCGAGTTCGCCAAGCTGGTCACGAGGCGGTTTCGCCGCTAGCCAAGCGCGAGCAGACGTAAAGGTGTCTATTTCCGCGCGAAAAAGGGCACCTTTGCGTCTGCTCGCGCAGGGTCAGCGCGCTTGTTCGCAGAACCGCAGCTGGTTACCGAACGGATCGGTGACGTCCACCGTGAGCCCCCATGGCTCGTCTTCCACTCCGGGCTTGGCGAATCGGTAGTTTCGCTCGCTGAGTTCGGCGTGGAAGTCGCGGATTCCGTGTATCGGCAGGAACACAGCGCTGCCCGGCGTGCCGTCGCCGTGGTGCTCTGACAGATGGATTATCAGTTCGGATCGGCTGATCTGCGCATACCGTGGAAAGTCCGGCTGGAACCGATGCTCCCAATCTGTCGTGAAGCCGAGATAGCCGATGTAGAACTCCTCGGCCTTGGCCTGGTCGAAGACCCTGAGTATGGGGATGGCGCGTTCGAATCGCATGGCTAGACCGCCCGGGCGAACACGAATCTGAAGCGGTCCAACGATTCCCGGATGTCACCCTTGAGCGCGCCGGCCACCACCATGCCGATCGGGCCGAACAACGCCGGACCACCGAGATGCACATCGAACGTCACGGTCGCCCCCTCGCCGGCGGGCTTCACCTTGCCGATTAGCTTGACCTTGACGCCGCCTCTTCCGTCGCCGTTGAGAGTCATCGCTTCGGGCGGCTTGAAGTGGACGATGGTCCACCTGATCCGGTTGAGCATGCCCTTGACTTCCACGATCGACTCGATGACCGTGCCCTTCTCCAGGGTTTCGGGCAGCTTGCTGCGCCACACCCGATGAATGGTGAGCCATTCCTTGTAGCGGGGCAGATCCGAGGCGCACTCCCACGCCTCCTCCGGCGGCAATGGGACGTCGACGGAGACGGAGAGTTTGGCCATATGTACTAGGGGGTCTGGGGGTTGCTCTTGTCGACGGCCTTCTTGGCGGCGTCCTGCACCTTGTCGACGTGCTGGGTGTACTTGCCCTGCGTCTTCTTGTCGACGATGTCACCGGCCTTGTCGATGGCGGTGTCCACCTTGTCGGCGTTCTTCGAGAGCAGATTCTTGATCTTGTCTAGGAATGCCATGCGTTCACCCTACCGCTCACTCCACAACCGTCGGCGCTCTCCGAGAATCGCCCCCTGTACCCACCAGATGATCTCGATGATCGCCGCACCGACGAGGCCGATGCCCAACGCCGTTGAGGTGATCGCCATGTTGGAGGTGTCGAGCATGAACAACTCCTGCGCCAGCGGAATGCTGAAAATGACTACATAGGCCAGGCCAGACACGCTGACCAGCGCAACCCGCCACAACTGATAGGGCCGCGCCACCACGGCAAGCACCCAGATCGCGGTTACCAGCAACGTGATCAGCGCCGCCGTGGACGCTTGCGTCTGCTGGACCTGCGTGGCCTCGCGACCCTGATACGCCACCAAATATGACGTGAACGTCGCGATCCCCACGACGAGTCCAGAGGGCAGCGCCGACGTCATCACGCGCCGCACGAAACCAGGATGCGCCCGTTCGTTGTTGGGCGCCAGCGACAGAATGAATGCCGGAATGCCAATCGTGAACCACGCCGCGATCGTGACGTGGATGGGCTGGAACGGAAACAGCAACGGATCGGACCCAAAGATCTTGGACGCCAAGCCCGCGAGACCAACCAGAATTGCGAGCAACACCGAATACACGGTCTTGGTCAGGAACAGGTTGGAGACGCGTTCGATGTTGCCGATCACCCGACGGCCCTCAGCGACGACATATGGCAGCGTTGCGAACTTGTTGTCCAGCAACACAATCTGGGCAACCGCGCGGGACGCCGAGCTGCCTGAGCCCATCGCCACACCGATGTCGGCGTCCTTGAGGGCCAGCACATCGTTGACGCCGTCGCCGGTCATCGCGACCGTATGCCCGCGTGACTGCAGGGCATGCACCATCGCGCGCTTCTGGTCGGGACGCACCCGGCCGAACGTCGTGTACTCCTCGAGTGTGTCCGCCAGTTGCTCGGCTTGGTCGGGCAGCTGGCGGGCGTCCATCGTTTCGCCCTTTAGGCCCAGCGAGCCGGCAACTGCACCCACCGACACCGCATTGTCGCCGGAGATGACTTTGATCGAAACCTTCTGAGAGGCAAAGTAATCGAGCGTGTCCCGGGCGTCCGGACGGATACGCTGCTCGAGCACCACCAGCGCCGTAGGGATGACGGTGCCGGGCGCGTCGGGGTGATCGACAGGCAGGCCGCACGAGCCGAGCAAGAGCACCCGCAGACCGAGCGACCCGATCTGCTCGGCCTGTTCGGCGGCCGGTGATCCGCGGTCCAGCAGCACGTCGGGTGCGCCGATCACCCAGTTGCCGTGTTCGCCATAGGACGCGCCACTCCATTTGGTTGCCGACTTGAACGGGGCGGTCGCGGTGGCGGACCAGCCCGGCGGCATCTTGTAGGCCTCGGCGATCGCCTGCATGCTGGCGTTCGGCCGGGCGTCGTCGGCGGCAAGCTGCGCCAAGATGTCGCCGACGGCGGCTTCGTCCAGCGGCTTGAGATCCGAAACCCGCATACCGTTTTCGGTGAGCGTGCCGGTCTTGTCGGCACATACCACGTCGACGCGCGCGAGCCCTTCGATGGCGGGCAGCTCGTTGACGAGGCACTGTCTGCGCCCCAGCCGCACCACTCCCACCGCGAACGCGATCGAGGTCATCAGCACCAGACCTTCGGGCACCATCGGGACCAATGCGCCGACCATCCGCAGCACCGATTCGCGCCAGCCAGCGTCGGTGGTGAACAGCTGGGTGTAGATGATCAGCAGGCCGGCCGGGATGAGCAGGTAGGTGATGAACTGCAGGATCTTGTTGATGCCGCTGCGTAGCTCGGAGTTGACAAGCGTGAACTTGCTGGCTTCCTCGGACAGCTTGGCGGCGTAGGCCTCGCGGCCAACCTTGGTCGCTCGATACGCGCCGCTGCCAGCAACGACGAAGCTGCCCGACATCACGTTGTCCCCAGCGTCTTTCGCGATCGAGTCGGCCTCACCTGTGAGCAGGGATTCGTCGACCTCGAGGTTGCTCTCTTCGAGGATCTCGCCGTCGACAACGATCTGGTCGCCAGGCCCGAGTTCGATGATGTCGTCGAGCACCACCTCGCTAGGCATCAGCGCCTGCGTGCCGGATTGCCTGCGCACCAACGGTTTCGTCTGTCCGACAATGGCGAGCTTGTCCAGCGTCTGCTTCGCGCGCAGCTCTTGGATGATGCCGATCGCACTGTTGGCGATGATCAGCAGGCCGAACGCGCCGTTGATCACCGAGCCGGTGGACATCACGATGATCAGCAGCACACCGAGGATCGCGTTGATCCGAGTGAAGACGTTGGCCCGGATGATGTCGGATACGCTGCGCGCCGCCCGGGTCGGCACGTCGTTGGTCTTGCCGTCGGCTACTCGCTGCGCGATCTCGGCATCGGTCAGCCCCGTCACCTCGACGCCTGGGATCGTGGTCATTTGGAGAACGTCCCCTTCTTGAACGCGTCGTAATACTCGAGGATCAGCCTGTTGCCGTCGAACGTCACCTTGGAAACCGTTCCCGGCGGGGAGTTTTCGGAGACCCACGAGTAGGTGAAGACGCTTCCGTCCCAATGCTCCAGCGGCACATCCAGTTTCGTGCCCAGCGCCAGATGCAGCTTGCCGTCCTTTTCGGTGATCCGCGCAGGACCCCAATAGTCGTTTTGGTAGGTGCCGACGTAGGACGCCAGCGGCGCGGCGGGTGCGGGGTTGGCAGGCGGCTTCTGGCCGACCAGCGCGCCCACCGGCTCCTCCATCGGCGCCATCAGAGCTTGGTACAGCTTGAGCCAGTCCTCACGAACCTCGCCGAACTGGACGAGGTCGGCGAACTGGGCCGTCAGCGCTTCGGGCACGCCAGAGGGGGTGGCGTTGGTCAGTGCGACGATCGCAACATCGGCCGACGGCAGGATCACCAAATTGGTCCCGGCCCCCAGTTGAAACCCGCCCGAGTGGCTGAGTTCCATCCGAGCCGCCGACGTCGGCCCCACGTTGAAGCCGTAGCCATAGAAGCCTGACCGCATCGCCGGTTCGGTCGCCCGGCTCGACACGATCTGCGGCGTCACCGCGGGTAGCAGCGCTTCCGTATCGACGATCTGCTTGCCGTCGTAGCCGCCGTTGGCCAACACCATGGTCAGCCAGCGCGTCATGTCGTTCACCGACGAACTGACCCCGCCTGCGGGCGACTCCGGCTGGGGGTCGCGGATGTAGCGAGGTTCATAGCGGCCATCGACATGAATGTGGCCGATGGCGCGATTCGCTCGGGCTTCGTAGTCGGCGAACTGGTAGCTCGTCGACGCCATTCCGAGCGGGCGGAACAGCACCTCACCCGCGAGGTCCTCCCACGACTTGCCCGCGCCCACGGCCACCGCCTCGGCCCCAGCCGTCAGACCGAAGTTTGTGTAGGCGTAGGAGATTCGGAACGGATCCAGCGGGAGCTGCCGCAGCCGCTCGAGCACGTAGCGGCGGTCGTAGCCGAGATCCTCGAGCATGTCACCGGCGTGGTCGGGCAGCCCCGAGCGGTGCGAGAACATATCGCCGATGGTGACCATCCGGGTCACCACCGGGTCGGACAGCGTGAACCACGGCAGTTTCTCGACTATGGGCGTGTCCCAGCCGATGGCATTCACGCCGACCTGGTGGGCAACGACGGTTGCGCTCAGCGGCTTGGACAGCGACGCCAGCTGAAACACCGTTTCAGTGTCGACCTTTTCGCCGTTGCGGACATCCTTGACTCCGAAACCCTTGGCGTACACGGTCTTTCCGCCGTGCACCACGGCGACCGCCATCCCGGGAATGCCCGACTTCTTCATCAGGTCGTCGGCCATGCCGTCGAGTTTGGCCACGGCGTCCTCGACCGCATTCTCCGGCAGAGGCATCGCAGGCACCAACGGCGGCGGAACGTCCGAGAATGTCGGGGCGGCGGACGGCTTCGCGGGCTCAGCCGGTTTGTCCGAGCTGCATCCCGCTACCAGCGCCATCGCCACCAACGATGCGGCGGACAAGCAAATAATCCTGCGGGGGCTGTTCACAGCCTGCACGCTAGCCGGTTAGAGCTGCCACCACGGGTCGAACGTCGGGGCCGGCCCATCGGACCCCGTGGGATCGACACGTTGCCCGGGCCTGGGCGCCACCACGTTCACGCCTGCCGGGTCGGCCGCGCGCAGCAGCCGCTCGACCGGCTCCGCCCAGGGATGCGGCGCGAGCCGGAAAGTAGCCCAGTGGATGGGCACCAGCAATCCCGAGTCGGCCTCCGCCAGGTCGAGATGGGCGCGCACGGCCTCCTCGGGGTTCATGTGGATGTCCGGCCACGCCGGGTGATACGCGCCGATCGGCAGCAGTGTCAGGTCGAAAGGGCCATGGTCCATACCGGTTTCGGCGAAACTCTTGGTGTAGCCGGTGTCGCCGCCGAAGAACGCGCGGTGCTGCGGCCCGGCGATCACCCATGACGCCCACAGTGTGGTGTTGCGGGAGAACAGCCGCCCTGAGAAGTGCCGCGCGGGTGTGCACACCAGGGTCAGCTCACCGATTTGGTGGCTCTGGTGCCAGTCGAGCTCGACGATGCGGCCGTCGGGAATTCCCCATTTGCGCAGGTGCGCGCCGACGCCGAGCGGCACGACAAACGGCGCGCGTTGGGTGCGGGCCAGGCCGATGATGGTGTCGATGTCGAGGTGGTCGTAGTGGTCGTGGCTGATCAGCACCGCGTCGACGGCGGGCAGCGCCTCGAGCGGCACCGGCACCTCGTGCATGCGCTGCGGGCCGACAGTGTGCGACGGCGAGACCCGGCGACTCCAGACCGGGTCGGCGAGCACGCGGTAGCCGTCGACCTCGATCATCGCCGTGGAATGCCCGAACCAGCTGACCGCGAGCCGAGCCGCGGCGGCATCGACGGACGCGGGAGTCGCCACCGGGATGGGTCCTGGCGGCCTGCCCGTATCGCGCGAGCCGACCAATTCGCGAAGCAGCAGCCGCTGCTGCTCGCGGTCGAGGCTGATGCTCGAGGTCGGGTCGACGTTGACGAACACCCCGTCCCTGTAATGCTGGGAGCGCTGCGCCACGGCGGCGATCTCGGCCGGCGAGGCGCCCAGCGCCGCAGGCGCGCCGTGCATCGCGCGCAACACCCAGCTCCCGGCCAACAGGGATGCCGTGCCGAACCCCAAGCGCAGAGCCGCGCGCACCACCATCAGGCGCCCTGGAATCTCGGCGGCCGCTTCTCGATGCGCGCGACCTGCGCCTCGATCACGTCCTGACTGGACCAGGCCCTGTCGAACAGTTCCTTGTGCTCGGGCCACTGGTCCTCATAGGCGCCATCGTCGTTGAGCACGCGCTTCGCGTGCTGCAAGGCGAGCGGCGCGAACCCGGAGATCTCCGCCGCCCACGCCTGCGCGTCGGCCAGCGTTCCGATGCGGTTGGCCATCCCGGTCTGCAGTGCGGCGTCGGCGGTGAGCCGTTCCGCGGCGAGCAGCATGCCCCTGGCCCGGCCGGCGCCGACCAGCGACGTCAACCGACGGATACTCCAGTTGTCCAGCGCCAAGCCGTATTTCGCGACGGGGAACTGGAAATACGCGTCGGGTGCGACGACGCGCAGATCGCAGATCATCGATAGGATGACACCAGCGCCGATCGCAGGGCCGTTGATCGCCCCGATGACGGGGAGGGGCACTTTGTCGATGGCCAGGTTCAATGCCTTGGCCTTGTCGGGCAGCTCGTCGGCCACCCCCTGGGCGTCGGACAGGTCGGCGCCCGCGCTGAACACGTGGCCCTGGCCGGTCAGCACAATCGCACGGATGTCTTCGGCCGCGGCCTTCTCCACTGCCTCACGCAGGCTGTCCACGAGTTCGCCGTTCAGCGCATTGCGACGCTCGGCGCGCACCATTTCCAGGGTCATCACGTGGCCGTCACGGGTCACACCAATCATGGCGCCACCCTAGCGGCCGGCGAGCTCATCGATCTGGGGGTGATCACCCCCGGACCCCGGGAAGGCCGGCCGTGTTGGCTACTCGCAGCGCAAATGGGGTTTGTTGCCGTCTTCAGCCGGGTAAACAGCGTCGCTGTTTTCGTCAGGAGGGTTTCGGGGAAGGGGCAGCAAGACATGGTTCGCTCGTTGGGGAGGCGGCGAATGTCGCCTCGTTCGTTGATCGCCGCGGTGGCCGCCGTGGCGCTGGCCGTGCCGGTCGGCCTTGTCGGCGCATCGCCCACTGCCGGCGCGTATTCGCGGCCCGGCTTGCCAGTCGAATACGTGACGGTGCCGTCGCCTTCCATGGGCCGCGACATCAAGGTCGAGTTCCAGGGCGGTGGCCCTCACGCCGTTTACCTGCTTGACGGCCTCCGCGCCCGGGACGACCTGAACGGCTGGGACATCGAGACACAGGCCTTCGAGTGGTACTACCAATCCGGGCTGTCGATTGTGATGCCCGTCGGCGGCATGTCGAGTTTCTACACGGACTGGTATCAGCCGGCCGTCGGAAATGGCGGCACATGGACCTACAAGTGGGAGACGTTCCTGACGCAAGAGTTGCCTGCGTGGCTGTCGGCCAACCGGGGCATCAGCTTCGGCGGCAACGCGATCGTCGGCCTTTCCATGGGCGGCAATGCGGCGCTGACCCTCGCGCAGTGGCATCCGCAGAACTTCGTCTACGCGGGCTCGCTGTCCGGCTTCTTGAACTTGTCGGACGGAATTTGGCCCAGTCTGGTGGGTTTCGCCATGCGTGACTCCGGCGGCTTCGACCCCGGTCCAATGTGGGGGCCGCCGGGTGACCCGGCCTGGGCACGCAACGATCCGACGATCAACGTGGGGAATCTCGTCGCAAACAACACCCGCATCTGGGTGTACTGCGGTAACGGCACCCCTTCGGAACTGGGTGGCGCGGACTTCCCCGCTCAGTTCTTGGAGAACCTGACCCGCGCCAGCAACATCGCCTTCCAAGACCGCTACCTGGCTGCCGGCGGTCAAAACGGGTCGTTGCACTTCCCCGGTAGTGGAACCCACAGCTGGGGCTATTGGGGAGCGCAGTTGCAGGCATTGAAGCCAGACCTGCAACGCGTGCTCGGCACGGGTTAAGAAGTCCTGGATAACCTGTGGCGATGCGGCGACGGCTGCGTCGTCCCATCGGTTTAGACACCGCGCGCTAGCCTCAAGCAGTGAGCCGGATCGGCGCCTTGCAGCTACGCGATGCCGTGCTGGATGAAGGCTCTTTCCGCAGCTGGGACACCGCGCCTCTTGAGGTCGACGCCGGCGAGGCGTACCGGCGCGAGCTGGCCGAGGCTTCGGCCAAGACCGGCCTCGACGAATCCGTGGTGACCGGCGAGGGCACCGTGTTCGGCCGTCGCGTCGCACTGGTGGCCTGCGAGTTCGACTTCCTGGCCGGCTCGATCGGGGTGGCGGCGGCGGAGCGCATCACCGCCGCCGTGCAATGGGCGACAGCCGAGGGGCTGCCGCTGCTGGCGTCGCCGAGCTCGGGCGGCACCCGCATGCAGGAGGGCACCGTCGCGTTCCTACAGATGGTCAAGATCGCTGCCGCCGTCGAATTGCACAAGCAGCAGCATCTCCCCTATCTGGTGTATCTGCGCCACCCGACCACCGGCGGGGTGTTCGCGTCGTGGGGCTCGCTCGGTCACGTCACCGCGGCCGAGCCCGGCGCGCTCGTCGGCTTCCTTGGTCCGCGGGTGTACGAGCACCTGTACGGCGAGCCGTTCCCGTCCGGCATCCAGACCGCGGAGAACCTGCACCGGCACGGCGTCATCGACGGCGTGGTCCCGCTTGCGGCCCTGCGCTCGACACTGGACCGGGCGCTGAAGGTGGTCGCCGATCCCGCCGAGTCGCCACCGCCCGCACCGACCGCCGAGCCGATACCGGACGTACCAGCGTGGGAGTCGGTGGAGGCGTCGCGGCGACCGGACCGGCCCGGTGTCGGATATCTGTTGCGGCACGGCACAACTGAGCGGGTGCTGCTGTCGGGAACCGAGCGGGGCGAGGCTGCGACGACGGTGTTGGCTCTGGCCAGGTTCGGCGGCCAGCCTGCGGTCGTACTCGGTCAGCAGCGCGTCGTCGGAGGATTGGTTGGCCCAGCGGCCCTGCGCGAGGCCCGGCGCGGCATGGCGCTGGCAGCGGGTCTGCAGCTGCCGCTGGTACTTGTGATCGACACCGCTGGACCCGCGTTGTCGGCCGAGGCCGAGCAGGGTGGACTGGCGGGTGAAATCGCCCGCTGTCTGGCCGAACTCGTAACGCTCGACACCCCCACGGTCTCGGTGCTGCTCGGCCAGGGCAGCGGCGGTCCCGCGCTCGCGATGGTGCCCGCCGACCGCGTACTCGCCGCGCTGCACGGGTGGCTGGCGCCTTTGCCGCCAGAAGGAGCCAGTGCGATCGTGTTCCGCGACGTCGCCCACGCCCCGGAACTGGCTGCGGCGCAAGGTATTCGGTCGGCCGACCTGTTGCGGCACGGGATCGTCGACGCGATTGTGCCCGAGCGTCCCGACGCCGCCGACGAACCGACGGAGTTCACACACCGGCTGTCCGTCACAATCGCCAACGAGCTTCATGGGCTTCGCGCGAAGCCCGACGACCAACGGCTGGCCGCCCGGCTGGCGCGTTACCGGCGGATTGGGTTGTGAGCACCAGGCTGCTGTTCGTACACAGTCCGGTCGTGGGTCCTTCAACATGGCAGTATGTCGCGGAGGTGTTGCGGGAGAACGGTTTTGGTAGCGCCATACCGGACTTGACGGAGCTGGCGACGATGGACCCGCCGTACTATCCGATGTACGCCGCAGCAGCGGCGGCGGCGGTCAACGGAAGCTCGGACCCCGTCGTCGTGGTCGGACACAGCGCAGCGGGTGCTCTGCTGCCCGCTGTCGCGCAGACGGTCGGCGACCGGGTGCGCGGCGCGGTGTTCGTCGACGCCATGCTGCCGCAGCCCGGGCGCAGCTGGTTCGACACGGCTCAACCCGCACTGGAGGCGCAATTGCGCGGCCTCGCCGATCACGGCCTGCTACCACCGTGGCACGAATGGTTCCCTTCGGGCTCGCTCGAGGTATTGGTCCCTGACGAGGCGCGACGGCGACGCCTCATCGCCGAGATTCCGCGACTGCGCGTGGCCTACTTCGACGAGCCGGCGCCGCCTGCGCAATTCGCAAAATCGGTGGCGCGCGCATTTTTACGGTTCGGCCCTCCGTTCGATCCGGCCGCGGACAAGGCCGAACGACTGGGTTGGTGGGTGGTCCGCCGCGACTGGGACCACCTGCGGATGCTGAGCGCTCCGGAGGCGGTCGCCGACCTTATCGCGCAGGCGATTTCCGCGATGCACGCCAAGTGATGGCATTCTGGCCTTGTGGCGCCTCTCTTTGAGTTCGCGGGCCACTTCTGGTGGCTGATCTTCCCGTTCATGGGGGCGATCGGCGGCGCCGTCAGAGCGGTCGCTGTGGCCAATGAGCGGCGGGCCCAGCGTCGGCTCGAGCGGTATCGCATCAAGCAGCAGACCAAGGTCGCGCTGGCTGAGGCGTCGGGGCGGGCCCGCACCAACGAGGCCGGCTACAAGCGGGAGATGACCAAGGTGCTCGAGCGCCACGATCGCACCGACGCGCGCTGGCTCGACTATGAGATCGACATCGCAAAGCTGCTGGATTTCCCGCTGATGACCGACATGCGGGATCCGCTGACCATCGCCTTTCACAAGGCGAGGAGCCATGCGGACTGGCTCCGGCCGGACGACGTCGACGACATCCTCGGTGACCGCAATGCCCAGCTCGAGTATCGCGACGCCGTCGGCGAATATGTTGCCGCGTTCGATATCGCCGAGTCGGAGGCGATCCGGCGGCGGCGCAGCGACTTCTCCGCCGAAGCCCAGGAGCGCCTGGCGCGGGCCCAGCATCTGCTGCGGTTGGCATCGGACAACGGGGCCACGCCCCAGGAACGCCAAAGTGCTTACGCGCGGGCGAAGAAGGAACTCGACGGGCTCATCGTGTTGCCGGCGACGACGCGGGCCAGCATCGAGCGCAAGATCGCGGGCGAGATCGAAGCTTAGCCGCTATACCCAGCCAGAGCCGCGAGCATCGCGGCACACGTGATCACATCCAGCGGCAGACGCAACAGGCTGCGGCGGGTCCACCGGACCGCGGCCGCCTCGTCGACCGTGGCGGGGTCGGCCTTCTCGAATGCCAGGGCCTTGGGGACGAAGTCGACCAGCGACCACACGCGCATCACCGCGTGACTGACCAACGCGACCAGCAGCGCAACCCGCACGCCGGCGTCGTCCCACGCCGCCACGAGCGTGGCGATCAGCAGCACCTCGAAGGCGATGTGTGCGGGTATCCAGAACCGCGCGCGCGAGACCCCGCCGTTGCGCGACTGGATGATGCCCGGCCGCTTCGGCCAGTACGGGTCGATGACGAGGAATTCGTATAGCCCTCCTCCGAGCGATACACAGGCTGCGAGTGTGGTGATGGCGATCAGGACGAGCGTCGGAGTCCACATCGCCGCCAATTATGGCGGTCACTCGAGGTAGCGCTGAACCGTCGGCCCCAGCCAAGCCACCACCTCGTCGTGCGACATCGCCACGACCGGTGGCAGCCGCAGCACGTAGCGGCACAGCGCCAGCCCGAGCACCTGTGTGGCGATCAGTCCGGCTCGTCGTGGCGCATCGGTGGGATTGAGATTGGCGATGACCGGTCCCAGCTGGGAACTGAAAATCTTCCGCATGCGTTGCGCCGCTTCGTCGTTTGTCGTGCTGCACCGCAACAGCACCACGAGCGCCTCGTCTCGCTCCCATCGATCGAGGAAGTGTGCCACCAGGCGGGCACCGACGTGGTCGCGTTCGACATCTGACAGGTCGGGGATCTGCAGATCGAATTCTGCCGCGGCGGCGAACAACAGGTCCTTGCTGCCGAAGTAGCGCATCACCATCGACGGGTCGATGTTCGCATCGGCGGCGATCGCTCGGATCGTCGCTCGTTCGAACCCCGACTCGGCGAATCGCTGCCTGGCCGCGGCAAGGATCACCGCCTTCGTTTCCACTGACGATCTCCGCATGCCAACAAGTGTATGCCAACAGCTGTTGACATAGTGACCGGTTTAAGGGCATAGTTATATGCCAACAAGCGTTGGCATACAGCTGAAGGAGACGACATGCTTGACACCGATGTGCTCGTCGTCGGAGCCGGCCCGAGTGGGCTCACGCTGGCTGCGTCGCTGGTCAACAAGGGCGTTCGAACGACCGTGGTGGACCGGCAAGCCGCAGGCGCCAACACGTCACGCGCGGCGGTGGTCAATGCCCGCACGCTCGAGGTCCTCGCCGACCTCGACGTGTCCCGCCGGCTCGTCAAGGAAGGCGTACAGGCGCCGCGCTTCACCATCCGCGACGGCCGCCGCACCCTCATTCCGGTCGACTTCTCGAGGCTGCCGACCGACTACCCGTACTCGTTGATGGTCCCCCAGGCGACCACCGAACGGCTGCTGCTCGAGCGGCTGACCGAACTCGGCGGCACGGTGCTGCGCCCGAAGGTGTTGGCGTCAGTCGCGCAGGACGCCGACGGCGTGATCGCCACGTTCGAAGACGGCGACGTGCTCAGGGCGCGCTACGTCGTCGGCGCCGACGGAATCCACAGCACCGTGCGCGAGCAGGCAGGGATCGGCTTTGAAGGCGGGGTGTATCAAGAGTCGTTCGCACTGGCCGACGTTCGCCTGCGCGGCGAGATTCCGGCCGACGAGGTCATTTTGTTCTGGGCGAAGGCCGGCCTGACCGTCGTCGCGCCGCTTCCCGGTGACATCTATCGCATCGTCGCGCCGGTCACCGAGGCGCCGGAGGAACCGTCGGCCGCGTTCATCCAGCAGATCCTCGACAACCGTGGGTTCGGTGTGGGGCGGATGGTCGTCACCGAGGTCATCTGGGGATCGCGCTTCCGCATCCACCACCGAGTCGCCGGCACGTACCGCGCCGGGCGCCTGCTATTGGCAGGAGACGCCGCCCACGTACACAGCCCGGCAGGCGGGCAGGGCATGAACCTGGGCATCCAGGACGGGGTCGCGTTGGCCGACGCCCTGGCCCGTGTGCTGGGCGGCGCGGCGGACAGCGTGCTTGACCAGTACAGCGCCGCGCGTCGCCCGATCGCGCAGCAGGTCGTCGAAATGACCGACAGGCTCACGAAATTGGCGACACTGCCGCGGGCCGCGCGTCCGATACGTAATGCCGCCATCGGTGTGGCGGGCAGGATCCCACGAGTCCGCCGTGCGCTGGCGATGCGGCTCAGCGGGTTGGTCTATCGCTGACCGCACGAAGGAAGGCGATGGTTTCGTGCTCGCGGTTGGTGGACTCGTCATCGCTGGTGCCATACGCACGGTTGGCCGAGAGTTTGACGACGACGGTCTTCTTGGTCGGGTCCACGTACACGAACTGGTTGTACACCCCGATCGCACTGAACTCGCCGGAATCGCCTGCCGGAAGCCACCATTGGTATCCATAGCCCAGTTCGAGGGCGTGGCTGCCGATGACCGGTCGCCCCGGTTTCAGATGCGGTGCGTCGGCGGTCAGTGAGGCACGTACCCACGACTCGGGCACGAGCTGGCTGCCGCGCCAGACCCCGCTATTGCGGTACAGCTCACCAAATTTGGCGAAATCCCGGGCCGTCATGACCAGCCCTGCGAACGCGACCTCCATACCAGCCGAGTCAACGAGCCAGTATGCCGGCGAACTGATGCCGAGTGGCTCGACGAGCTTCTCTTGCATGTAGTCGGTTATCGACCGATTCGTCGCGCTCACCAACAGCTGGCCGAGGGCCTGCGTGTCGCCGGAGTTGTAGCGGCACTCGCGGCCAGGCTCGCTGTCGCGAACCATCGTCGCGACGAACGCCTCGAGTGTCCCGCCCTCGCCCATCGCGGCGGCCAACCGATAAATGTCCGAATCGGGATCGTGGTAATCCTCATTCCACCGCGCTCCCGACGACATCTGGAGCACTTCCCTGATCGAAACGCCGTCATACGCCGAGCCCGGCGTCGCCCGTACGTAGTCGCTGATGGGCCGGTCGATGCTCGAAATATGGCCCTCACCCACCGCAATGCCCACCAGCGCCGAGATGACGCTCTTGGCCACCGACATCGAGATCCACGCAACCTCCCGCCCACCAGTGAGTGCGTAATTCTCGAAGCAGATGGCGCCGTCGCGGAGCACGAGCAGCGCGGCGGTGTCCGTCTCGACCAAGAAATCTGCCGAGGATTTCGTACGGCCTTCAAAAACATAGGTATCCGGAAGGCCGATCACGTCGGCCGCCGGCCAGTGATGCGGCGTCGACGACGGGGACATCTTGCTCGTGGGAATCGAGTTCGGCAGCCGGCAGAAGTTTTCATGCTGAGGAATGCCGGTGAACAAGCCCAGCTCGATCAACGAGGACGGAGTGTGGTCGGCCATCAGGCTAATATAGCCGTACCAAATGGTTTGTACAACCAATCGGTACGCCTACTTGAACGGAGGGCCAACATGTCCGCGATGGACCGTCCCGTCGATGGCCGAACCCTCCGGTACCAGCATCGACGGCCGGAACTGCTGGCCGCCGCCACGGAGTACGTGCTTGATCACGGCATCGGCGACATGTCGCTGCGGGATATGGCCCGCGCGCTCGGAGTCACCCATGCGACGCTGTTGCGGCACTTCTCCTCGAAAGAGGACCTGCTGCTTCAAGTCATCGCCAAGATCCGCACCGACTTCGCACAACAACTCGCCGACGATGACCAGGTGCGCGCCGCCCAGCCGGCGTCGGAACTCCTGCGCACCACGTGGATTCGACTGTGCGAACCTGCCGAGCAACGCCAGTTCGCCCTTCTCTTCGAGCTCGTCGGCCGGGCGACGCGAGAGGGCGGGCGCGTCGCCGAACTGGCGCAGTTGACCATCGACGACTGGCTCAACATCGTGTCGGAACAGCTGTCGCGAAGCGGCTCGCCGCCCGATGAGGCGGACACGCTTGCCACGCTGTTGCTTGCTCAGGTGCGTGGGCTTCAGCTCGATCTGTTGCTGACGGGCGACCGGACGCGGGTGGATCGCGCGATTGAGGCGTTAAGCGCGATGATCGACCGAACTGCGAACTAGCGCCTCATTGCGGCGCGTGCGGTAGTACAACACCGTGATCGCGACGGTCACCTCGACTGCTGCGATCCCGGTAGCCAACCCCATCAGCGTCGACTGCTGACTCGCCGCGGCATGCACACCGTGGTGGTGCGCGGGGGCGGGCAGGTGGACGGCGATCATCGCGACGTTCATCAGCCCGACCACGCACCAGGCCTTCAGCGTTCCGCGCTGCCAGAGGTCGCGGGCGCAGTAGACACAGGCGACGATCATCGCGGCCAGAAGTACGCCTGCCACGACATTCGACGCGTGGCCAAGCATCGCGGCGTGCAGACCCGCCGAACTCAACGCGAGCGCCGCACACGCGCGTCGCCCGAAGACGGCGGACGTGGCGGCGAACATCTCACTCCTCACACAAGTACAGACACACCAGGCCGACGAAACTCATCTCTCTAACGCCCGAAACTGTATTCCAGCAGGCCTGTTCTCGCACTTTTCCTGCCGGAATACCGTTTCGGCGAAATCAGAGACCCAGCACCTTCACGGTCTCCTCGCGCATCTCGACCTTGCGGACCTTGCCGGTCACCGTCATCGGGAACTCATCGACGACGTGGACATAGCGCGGGATCTTGTAATGCGCCAGCTTGCCTGTCGCGAACTCGCGGACGGCTTGCGCGTCGAGCGGGCTCCGGCCCGCCTTCATCCGGATCCACGCGCAGATCTCCTCGCCGTACTTCTCGTCAGGCACGCCGATCACCTGAGCATCCTCGATGTCCGGATGGGTGTAGAGGAACTCCTCGACTTCGCGGGGATACACGTTTTCCCCGCCGCGGATCACCATGTCTTTGATGCGGCCAACGATGTTGCAGTACCCGTCTTCTCGCATCACGGCGAGATCGCCGGTGTGCATCCAACCGTCGGCGTCGATCGCCTCGCGAGTCGTCTCGTTGTCGTTCCAGTAACCCAACATCAGCGAGTATCCGCGGGTGCAGAATTCGCCCGGCTGTCCTCGCTCGACGATGTCGCCGGTATCCGGATCGACGATCTTGACCTCGACATGGGGATGCGCACGGCCAACGGACGCTGTGCGCCGCTCCAGATCGTCGTCGATCAGCGTCTGGCAGGACACCGGTGACGTCTCGGTCATGCCGTAGCAGATGGCCACCTCGGCCATGTTCATCTCGTTGACGCAGCGCTTCATCACCTCGACGGGACAGGTCGAGCCCGCCATGATTCCGGTGCGCAGCGAGGACAGATCGCGGCGGCTGAAGTCGGGGTGTCCGAGCATAGCGATGAACATTGTCGGCACGCCGTACACGCCGGTGCACCGCTCCTTTTCGATCGCGGCGAGCGTCAAACCCGGATCGAAGCCGGGCGCGGGAATGACCATCGTCGCCCCGTGGCTAGTGCAGCCCAGATTGCCCATCACCATGCCGAAGCAGTGGTAGAACGGCACAGGGATACAGAGCCTGTCGCCGGGTCCAAGATTGATCAGCTCGGTTGTGAAGAACCCGTTATTGAGGATGTTCCGATGCGACAGCGTGGCACCCTTCGGGAAACCCGTTGTGCCCGAGGTGTACTGGATGTTGATTGGCTCGTTATTGTCCAGACAGGCCATCCGGGTCCGCAGCTCGACCGCGGTCACGTGAGTGGCCCCGTTTCTCAGGTTCTGCCAGTCGTCGGTACCCAGGCGAACGACGTCCCTCAGTACGTGTGCCTCCGGACGAACCTCCTCGACCATGCCGACGTAGTCAGAAGTCTTGAAGGCCGTCGCGGAGACAAGCGTCCGCACTCCCGACTGATTGAGCACGTATGACAATTCGTGCGTGCGGTAGGCGGGATTGATGTTGACCAGGATGGCGCCGATCTTGGCCGTCGCATACTGGACGATGGTCCACTCGGCGCAGTTGGGCGCCCAGATCCCGACGCGCTCGCCCGGTTCGATGCCGAGCGCCATGAGCCCCCTTGCCACAACGTCGATTTCATCGTTGAGCTCGCGGTAGGTCCAGCGACGGTCCCCGGCGGCGTCGACCAGCGCCTCCGCGTCCGGGTGCGCGGCAACCGTGCGTTCGAAGTTCTCTCCGATGGTCTCCTCGAGGATCGGAACGTCCGTCGGGCCAGCGTCGTGGGCCTTCACCGGTCCACCAGATCCTCGTAGCGGTATTCGGTCTCTATCGGCGTGCCGTCGGCGTGCGCGGCATCTTCGCGGCGACGAAGCTCGACCCGGCGAATCTTGCCCGAGATGGTCTTGGGCAATTCGTAGAACTCAACGCGCCGCACCTTGAGATACGGCGCCAAATGATCGCGAGCGTATTCCATGATCTCCCTAGCAGTTTCATCATTCGGTTGCCAGCCCTCGGCCAGCGAGACATACGCCTTCGGCACGCAGAGCCGTGTCTCGTCGGGCTGGGGGACCACGGCCGCCTCCACCACGGCGGGATGCTCGATCAACACGCTCTCCAGTTCGAAAGGTGACACTTTGTAGTCCGACGATTTGAAAACATCGTCGGTTCGACCGATATACGTGATGTAGCCGTCAGCATCACGCTGCGCGACGTCACCGGTGTGGTAGTAGCCGCCGGCCATCGCCGCGGCGTTGCGCTGCTCGTCGCCGAGATAGCCCGTCATCAGATTGACCGGATTGCGTTTCAGGTCAAGGCAGATCTCGCCCTCGTCGGCCGGCTCACCGGTGAGCGGGTCGACCAGCACGACCGGCACGCCGGGCATCGGACGACCCATCGACCCCGGCTTCACCGGCTGACCCGGCGTGTTGCCGACCTGCAGCGTGGTCTCGGTCTGGCCGAAGCCGTCGCGGATCGTCAGGCCCCACGCCCGTTCGACTTGGGCGATGACATCGGGGTTCAGTGGCTCGCCCGCGCCCAAAACCTCGCGCAGCCCTTCAGGTTTCGGGCCGAGATCGGATTGGATCAACATGCGCCACACCGTGGGTGGCGCGCAGAAAGTGTTGACGCCCGCGCGGCGAAGCTGACCCAACAGCGCGGCGGCGTCAAAACGGCTGTAGTTGTAGACGAAGATCGTCGCCTCGGCGATCCACGGTGCGAAGAAGCAACTCCACGCATGCTTGGCCCAGCCCGGCGAGCTGATCGCCAGATGGACATCGCCGGGGCGCACGCCGATCCATGCCATCGTCGACATGTGTCCCACCGGATAGCTGACCTGTGAATGCTCGACGAGCTTGGGCTTGCTCGTGGTGCCCGAGGTGAAATAGATCAGCATCGGATCGTCGGTGTTGGTGGGTGTTGCGAACGGCCCAGCCGATGGGACGGCATACGCCTTGGAGTAGCTGTGCCATCCGTCGACGGCGTGGCCGACCACGATGCGGGTGTAGTCGCCGGCGACGTCGTCGAACTTGGCGGCGTCTTCGTCGTTGGCGATGACGAATTTGGCGCCGCCACGGGTGATGCGGTCGATCAGGTCGGCGGGCCCCAGCGCGCCGGTCGTCGGCATGATGACGGCTCCGAGTTTGGCGACCGCGAGCATCGACTCCCACAGCTCGACCTGGTTGCCCAGCATCAAGATGACGCGGTCACCCTTGCCGACGCCGAGCCCGCTCAGCCACGTCGCGACCCGGTCGGAGGCATCGGCCATGTCCGCGAAGCTGACCTGGTGTTCGGTGCCGTCCTGATCGACGATCCACAACGCAATGCGGTTGTTGGCGCGGGCAATAACGTCGAACCAGTCGGTGGCCCAGTTGAAAGCTCCGCTGAGCTGCGGCCATGCGAACAGATCGACGGCCCTCTCATAGTCGCCGATCACGTTGACAAGCTGATCGCGGGCGACGCGATACAGGTCGGTGTTGCTCGTCATGGCGGATAGGATCTACGTCACACTAGTCGGCCGCTACCCCCGAAAGAGGGAGTTCAGGATGGTTGCCCGCTCGCCGCTGCTGCGGCCGCGTGACGCGGATGCGCTGCGGGCCGAGCTGAGGCGCGTCGCAGAGGAGTCGGCCGTGCCGCTCACCTTCGGTGGCGAGGTACATGAGGACACATTGCTGCTGACGGAGTTCTTCGGCACCCGCACGAGCGGCATGCGTGGGCTCGCGGTGATGCCGAGTGCGGGCCTCGGTGGGGCGACGATCGTGGCGCGGCGGCCGATGTCCGTCGCCGACTACCGCAAGTCGTCCGCGATTACGCACCACTACGACGGGCCGGTGGTACAGGAGGGCATCAAATCGATCCTGGCCGTCCCGGTCGTGGTGGAGGGAACCCCCCGCGCGGTGCTGTACGGGGCGTACCGTGCTTCGGCGCCGATCGGGGACCGCACGGCCGACCTGATGATCGCGTCGGCCCGGCGGCTGAGCCGCGAACTGAGCATCCGCGACGAGGTCGACCGGCGGCTGCGACTACGCGAAGCGCACGTCGCCGGCGTGGCCGCGGGCGGGGCGGCGACCGAGGAAATTCGTGAAGTACACGCCCAGCTACGCCGGCTTGCTGCGGATCCGTCGGCGCCGCCCGCCTTGCAAGCCCAGCTGCGGGTTCTCGCCGAACGGCTGGCCAGGGGCACGCCGGGCGGCCCCACTGCCGCACTGTCGGCGCGTGAACTCGACGTGCTCGCCCAGGTTGCTCTCGGATGCACCAATGCCGAAGCGGCGAAACGTCTTTCGCTGAAGCCGGAGACGGTCAAGAGCTACCTGCGCAGTGCGACGGCCAAGCTCGGCGCACATACCCGTCATGAGGCGGTCACCAAGGCGCGCCGGGCGGGGCTCCTGCCGTGACCTGTCGGCGTGACAATGGAACCAAGCATGACGCTGATCCGAGGGAGGCTCTTTGAGCGCCGGCATTCCGCCGACAAACGATCGACTGATGGCCTTGATGGCCGCTCACGGCGCACTGACCGCCGCGGTGAGGGAGGCGGCCCAACTGATGGCCGCCCACGGCCACGGTCAATATGCCGAACACCTTGACCACCATCGCGCCGAGCTGAACGTCGCCATCGGCGAATTGGCGCTCTGGGTCGAGAGTTTCGGGATCCGGCCGCAGCTCGATATCGGTCAGCAGATGCACCCACCGGTGACAGGCGCGCTGCAGGACCAGGCGCCGCAACCAGCGCTCGAGGCGGGACTGCTCATGGCGCGCGAGGCGCTCAAAGCTGAGCGCGCGAACACCCTCACCAAGCTGGCCGAGGCACGGTCCGCCTTGACTGCGGACGGATTACCAGCCGACGAGCTGACCGCCTACCGTCGTGTCGTTCGGGTGTGGGCCGGTGAAGCAATCGACGTGGTGGCCGCCGTACACCGGCTGACGCTGGCTGATCGCTACATACGCCGGTTGGCGCAGTTGAGCGGCCACCACGGCGACGCCATTCGCCAGAAGAGCGCGAACTTGCTGCGCCAATGGATGCACGACCTCGAACAGGGCGACCGCGATGGTGAGTTGGCGCTGGCCGAATCTTGCGGCTACGGGACCCTGGTCGACTGGTATCGCGCAAAGATGTGACCCATGGCCCCGATCAACCCGTTTCGCATCTCGGTTCCCGACGCTGATCTCGTCGACCTGAAAGACAGGCTGGCCCGCACCCGATGGCCCGAGGCCGAGTGCGTCGACGATTGGAGCCAGGGCATCCCGCTGGCCTACACCCGTGAGCTGGCCGACTATTGGGCCAACGAATACGACTGGCGCGCACGCGAGGAAGCGCTTAACCGGTTCGACCACTACACCACCGAAATCGATGGGCTCGACATTCATTTCATCCATCAGCGCTTACCACGCGACGACGCGTTCCCGCTGCTGATCACGCACGGCTGGCCCGGATCTGTCGTCGAGTTCCACAAGATCATCGAGCCGTTGACCGCCGCCGGGTTTGACGTGGTGTGTCCGTCGCTGCCGGGATATGGGTTCTCGGGTAAGCCGAGCCGCTCGGGCTGGGGCATCGAAAAGATCGCCGATGCGTGGGAGACGTTGATGGGCCTCCTGGGCTACGAGCGCTACGGCGCACAGGGCGGCGACTGGGGTGCGGCGGTCACCACGCAGATCGGCCGCAACGGCGGCCGCTGCGCAGCCATCCACCTGAACATGCCGTTCGGCACACCGCCAGGGTCCCTGGAAAACCCGACCGAAGAGGAACAGCAGGCGCTCGAGCGCATCGGCTATTACCGCAAGTGGGACAACGCCTATGCCAAACAACAATCGACCCGGCCGCAGACCGTCGGCTACGGATTGGTGGACTCACCGGCCGGGCAGCTGGCGTGGATCGTCGAGAAGTTCTGGTCGTGGATGGACTGCGACGGGCATCCCGAGAATGTGTTGAGCCGTGACGAGCTGCTGGACAACGTGATGCTGTACTGGGCGACCGCGTCGGCGGCGTCTTCGGCTCGGCTGTACTGGGAGAGCTTCCGCATCTTCAGTGGGGGCAAACGCGAACGCGTCGAGTTGCCCACGGGTGTCGCCAGGTTCCCGAAGGAGATCCTCCAGGCGCCTCGCGACTGGTGCGAGGCGGGCTACCACATCACCCACTGGACGACGATGCCGCGAGGCGGGCATTTCGCGGCGTTCGAGCAGCCCGAGCTCTTCGTCGACGACGTCAGCACCTTCTTCGCTACTGTGCGCTAGATGCGGAGCACGATCGAGGCCGACTACCTGGTCGTCGGGGCGGGCGCAATGGGGCTGGCGTTCATCGACACCTTGGTCAGCGAATCGGACGCCACGGTGGTGGTGGTGGATCGCAACGACCAGCCGGGCGGCCACTGGACCATGGCCTATCCGTTCGTGCGGTTGCATCAGCCGTCGGCGTATTACGGCGTGAACTCGCGGGGACTCGGCAGCGACACCATCGACCAGGGCGGTCTCAACGCCGGTTATTACGAGCTGGCCAGCGGCGCCGAGGTGTGCGCGTACTTCGAGACCGTGATGCGGCAGCATCTGCTTCCGACGGGCCGGGTGACCTACCTGCCGATGAGCGAATACCTGGGCGACGGCCGGGTGCGTACGCTGGCCGGCGAGGAGATCGGGGTGACCGCGCGTCGCGTCGTCACCAGCCACGTTGAGATCATCGTGCCGTCGATGCGTCGCCCGTCTTATGCCGTCGCTCCCGGTGTCGAGTGCGTGCCGCCCAATGATCTGCCGCGCATCCGCGACGGCAGGGATCGCTATGTGATCGTCGGTGCGGGCAAGACCGCGATGGACGCCTGCCTGTGGCTGCTGCGTCACGGCATCCCTGCGCCCCGATTGACGTGGATCAAGCCCCGCGACTCATGGATTTTGGACCGGGCCGCGATCCAGCCCGGTCGTCAGTTCGCCAAGCGGACGCTCGCCGACTTCTCCAGCCAACTCGCCGCGGTGCTCGAGGCCGAATCACTTGCGGATCTGTTCGACCGGCTGGAGGCCAAGGGCTGCCTGCAGCGGATCGACGCCTCCGTCGACCCCACGATGTACCGGTGCGCGATCCTGTCGAAAGCCGAACTCGAGACCTTGCGGGAAATCGGCGACGTCGTGCGGATGGGACACGTCCAGTCGATCGAACCGGGCCGCGTCACGCTCGAAGGCGGCACCCTGGACATCGACGGCTCAGCACTGTACATCGACTGCACCGCAGACGGTTTCAGCAAGAAGGAGCCGAGGACCGTCTTCGACGGCGACCACATTTCGCTGCAGACGGTGCGCACCTGTCAGCCTGCATTCAGTGCGTCCGTCATCGCCCATGTCGAAGCGGCGTACCCCGACGACGACACCAGGAATGCGTTCTGCGGCCCCGTGCCGTATCCGCACGAGCCGGCCGACTGGCTGCGAATGATGTTGAGGTTCAACAAAAACCAACTGCAGTGGTTCTCCGACCCCGACATGATGGCGTGGGTCGACGACGCGCGGCTCAACGTCCTGCATCATGTGACGGCTGCTGTCAGCGAGCGGGCCCGCGAGAAGATCATCTCCATGCTCACATCGCAGCTGCCCGCCATCAACGACAAGCTGGAAACGCTGCTGGCCCAGGCCTGAGCCGTGATTTGTGCACGTTTCGGAGCGGTGAGCGCTCCTGAACGCACACAAATCTTCAAGCTAGTGACTCGACCCAGGCCCTGTGCAGCGCGGCATACCGGCCGCCGGTCCGGCCGATGAGTTCGTCGGGTGCGCCGTCCTCGACTATGCGGCCATGGTCGAGCACCAGCACCCGGTCGGCGACCTGCACCGTGGACAGCCGGTGGGCGATGACAAGCGAAGTGCGTTCGGCCAGCACTGTTTCCAGCGCCCGCTGCACCATCCGCTCGCTGGGAATGTCCAGCGACGACGTCGCCTCGTCGAGGATCAGCACCGCCGGGTCGGCGAGGAACGCGCGCGCGAACGCGACCAACTGCCGCTGCCCCGCGGAGAGCCGGCCACCGCGCTTGGCGACGTCGGTGTCGTAGCCGGCGGGCAGCACGTCGATGAACCGGTCCGCGCCGACGGCCGCGGCGGCCGCAACCACCTCCGCATCCGTTGCGTCGGGCCTGCCGAACCGGATGTTGTCGGCGACCGTCCCCTCGAACATGAAGTTCTCCTGGGTGACCATCACGACGTGGCGGCGCAGCTCGCTTTGCGAAAGATCCCGCAGGTCAATGCCATCCAGCGTGACCGAGCCCGACGTCGGATCGTAGAACCGGGCGATCAGCTTGGCAATGGTGGTCTTGCCGGCGCCGGTGGTGCCGACCAGCGCGACGGTCTGCCCTGCCGGAACCGAGAAGCTCAGGTCGGGCAGCACCGGCCGGTCCGGTACATACGAGAACTGCACATCGTGGAACGCGACATCGCCACGCACCCGCTCGAGCCGGACGGGTCGCTTGGGATCCTTAATGGCGGGCCGCTCGGCCAACACGCCGGCCAGCTTCTCCAGCGCCGACGACGCGGACTGGAAGGTGTTGAAGAACTGCGAGATCTCCTGCATGGGTTCGAAGAACATCCGCAGGTACAGCAGGAACGCCGCGAGCGTGCCGATGGTCATCTGGCCGTGCAGCACGCGGTAGCCGCCGTAGAGCAGTACGACGCCGGTGGTGACGTTGCCAACCAGCTTCACGCCGGGCATGAAGACCGCCAGCAGCCGGAACGTCTTCTCGTTGTCCGCCTTGTAGCGATCGGCGATGTCTTCGAAGATCTCCTGATTGCGCGGCTCGCGGCGGTAGGCCTGCACCGCCTTGATTCCGGTCATCGTCTCGACGAACTGCACGATCACCAGCGCGGCGCTCTCCCGCACCCTGCGGTACGTCTTCGCCGACTCGTTGCGGAACCACCACACCAGCGCCACCAGCAACGGGAACGCCACCAGACACATCAGGCCCAGCCGAACATCCAGTGTCACAAGGAGAATGGCGGTGCCGATCAGCGTGAGCACAGCGGTGATCAGGCTGTCGAAGCCGGTCTCCAGCATGTCTTGGATGGCCTCAACGTCGTTGGTGGACCGGCTCACCACCCGCCCCGATGTGTACCGCTCGTGGAAGGCGATGTCGAGGCGCTGGAAGTGGCGGTACACCCGGCGCCGAAGCTCGAGCAGCACCTTCTGGCCGATCCGACCCGAGCGCTGCAGGAAGAACATCCGGCTGGTCGCTTGGATCACCACCACCGCGCACAGCAGTCCGACGACGACCATCAGCGTGTGCGCCGGGCCACCGGACAGAATCGGCGGGATGCCATGGTCGATGCCGCGCTGTACGAGTAGCGGAACAGACAGGCGGGCAACGTTTTCCACCACGACGACGATGGCAAGTAGCGCAACCGTCAGGCTATACGGCCGCAGCAGTGAGAAGAGTAGCGCCCGGGCCTCGCGGCGGCGCGGCAGCGATTCATCGATCGGCAGATTGTCGTCTTGGTCCTCGTCAAGCCGGCCGCGCCATTCTGTCGTCGTCATCGGCGCTCGGCCTCCGAGGTGACATAGCGGCTGGGCTCGCGTTCCTCGATGACATGGTCCAGGCGGGTGCGTTCCTCGTCGTCCTCCCAGACGCATACCCGCTCAGTGCCGTCATCGAGTTCATCGTCGGCGGCAAGCAGGTAGCGATACTGCGGCACGGTGGCCAACAGTTGGGCGTGGGTGCCGATATGCGTGATGGTCCCGTCGTCCAGTAGAGCGACCTTGTCAGCGAGCATGACGGTCGACGCCCGGTGCGCGACAACGATGCCCGTGACATGGTGCAGCACCCGGCGCAGCGCCTCCTCGACGACGGCCTCGGTGTGCACGTCGAGCGCCGACAGCGTGTCGTCGAGCACAAGGATCTTTGGCGCGGCGAGGATGGCGCGCGCCAGCGACAGCCGCTGCCGCTGCCCACCGGACAGGCTCATGCCCTGCTCACCGATGCGGGTGTCCAATCCGAACGGCAGGTCGTAGACGAACTGCGCGGCGGCGATCTCGATGGCCTGCGCCATCTGTTCATCGGTGGCGTCCGGGCGGCCTAGTCGCAGGTTCTCGGCGACCGACATCGAGAACAGCGTCGGGTCCTCGAACGCGGTGGCCACCGCCTGCCGCAGCGCGGGCAGGCTCAGCTCGCGGATGTCGCGGCCGTCGATGCGGATCTCGCCCTCGGTCACGTCGTACAGCCGCGACAGCAGCGCGGCCAACACCGACTTGCCCGAACCCGTCGAGCCGACGAGCGCCAGCGTCTCCCCCGGCTCGACGGTGGCGTCGACATGACGCAGTGCCCAGTCATCTGCCGCGGCATCGGGGAAGCGGAAGCCGACGTCGACCAACTCGAGCCGCCCGCCGCGCGGCGCCTCATTCGACGGGCCGTCGGTGATTTCCCGTGGGGTGTCGAAGATCTCGGCGATTCGGTTCGCGGCGGTGAACGACTCCTGCGTCATCGACAGCAGAAAGCCCAGCGAGGCGATGGGCCACACCAGCGACAGCATCATCGTGATGAACGCGACCAGCGTGCCCATCGTGACGTAGCCGTGCCCGGCGGCGTAGGCGCCGAACCCCAGCACCACGATCAGCGTGAGGTTCGGGATGACCTCGAGCAGGGTCCAGAACTTCGCAGATACCGATACCCTGCTCACCTGCGTGCCGTACAGGTTGGTCAGCTGCTCATCGAACCGGTCGTAGACGTGATCCTCGCGGCCGAACGACTTCACCACTCGCACACCGAGAGCAGATTCCTCGACATGCGTTGCGACGTGGCCGGACTGGTCTTGAGCCAGCCGTGACAACTTGGTGTACTCCTGCTGGAAGTGCAGGACCGTGAGCGTGATCGGCACGATCGACACCACCACCACTACACCCAGCGGCCAGTACATCGCCAGCAGGATCGCCGTCACCACGGTGATCTGGATGACGTTGAGCAGCAGGAACAGCATGCCGAACGACATGAAGCGACGAATCGTGCTCAGGTCGTTCATGATTCGCGAGAGCAGCTGGCCGGACTGCCAGCGGCCGTGGAACGACATCGGCAGGATCTGCAGCCGGGCATAGAGATCTTTGCGGATGTCGGCCTCGACGCCCATGGTCGCGCGGGCCACGAGCCAGCGCCGGATGAACCACAGCACCGCCTCGGAGATGCCGACGCCCATCGCTGCCGCGCCCAGCACCCACAGACCGTGCTGGTCTTGTTGGCGCACCGGACCATCGATCACCGCCTTGGTCATCAGTGGAATCGACACGGTGGCAGCGAGGCTGGCTAGCGCCACGAGGACCATCGCGATCCAGCGGCCGCGGTACGGCAACAGGTAGGGCAGCAGCCGCCACAGATCCGAACCGGTACGCATCCGGGCCGGCGGTCGAGCAATCGCCGGCGCCGAGCGCAGCGTTTTCACGGGTTCAGTCACTTAGTACATCTTCCCATGCGCGGCAAATGCTTAACCTTCGCGCCCAAACGGACAAATGGGCGAGAAAGTGCGAGTGCAGGGCACCATTACGTCGATCTCGGCGGGAAGGCGTCATGCCGCGACGGCGTCTTCCTTGCCGAACTGGGTTTCGTACAGCTCGGCGTAGCGTCCGTCGCGGGCCAGCAGTTGGTCGTGGGTGCCGCGTTCGACGATGCGGCCGCCCTCGACGACGAGGATCATGTCGGCGGCGCGCACCGTGGACAGCCGGTGGGCGATCACAATCGAAGTCCGGCCGGACAGCGCCTCGCTCAGTGCTTGCTGCACGGCGGCTTCCGACGAGGAGTCCAGCGAGGCGGTCGCCTCGTCGAGCACGACGACGCGGGACCGGCCCAGCAGGAGGCGGGCTATGGTCAGCCGCTGCCGCTGTCCGCCCGAGAGCCGGTAGCCGCGCTCCCCCACCACGGTGTCCAGTCCATCGGGCATCTCGCCGACGACATCGGCCAGCCGCGCGCGCGCCAGTGCACGCCACAGCTCGTCGTCTGTTGCGTCGGGCGCGGCCAGCTGAAGATTGGACCGAATCGATTCGTGGAAAAGGTGCCCGTCCTGGGTGACCATGCCCACGGTGTCCTTCAGCGAGGCGAACGTCGCGTCGCGCACATCGACGCCGTTGAGCCGCACGGCACCAGAGTCGACGTCGTAGAGCCGAGCCAACAGCGACGCGGTCGTCGACTTGCCCGCACCGGACGAGCCGACCAGCGCGATCATCTGCCCGGGCTGCGCGGTGAACGAAATACCATGCAGCACTTCGTCTCCACCGCGAACATCAATTTCGCTGAGTACCGCCACTTCTTCCAGGGAGGCCAGCGACACCTTGTCGGCCGACGGGTAGGAGAACCGCACGTCGTCGAATTCGACGGACACGGGGCCGTCGGGCACCGCGACCGCACCGGGACGCTGCTGGATCAGCGGCACCAGGTCGAGCACCTCGAAGACCCGCTCGAAGCTGACCAGCGCGCTGGCGATCTCGACGTGGGCGTTGGCCAGCGCGGTCAACGGCGCGTACAGCCGGGTCAGCAGCAGCGCCAGCGACACGATCGCGCCGGCCTGCAGGTGGCCTCCGATCGCGAGCACCCCGCCCAGCCCGTACACCAGGGCGAGCGCCAGCGCCGACATCAACGTCAGCGAGTTCATGAAGACCGACTGCAGCATTGCGGTCTTCACCCCGATGTCGCGGACCCGGCCGACGCGAGCCTCGAATTCGCGTGACTCACGCGACGGGCTGCCGAACAGCTTGACCAGGGTGGCACCCGGCGCCGAAAACCGTTCGGTCATCTGGGTGTTCATCGTCGCGTTGTTGATCGCAGCTTCCCGCGACAGCCGAGCCATCGTGCGACCGATGCGGCGGGCCGGCAAAACGAAGAGCGGTACGAGGAGAAGCGACAACAGCGTGATCTGCCACGAGATGGACAGCATCACCGCCAGCGTCAAGGTCAACGTGACGACGTTGGAGACGACGCCGGACAGCGTGTCGGAGAACGCGCGCTGCGCGCCGAGGACGTCGCTGCCGAGCCGGCTGACCAACGCGCCGGTGCGGGTGCGGGTGAAGAACGCGACCGGCATGCGCTGCACGTGGTCGAACACCGCAGTACGCAGATCCAAGATGAGGCCCTCGCCGATGTTTGACGACAGCCAGCGCGTGACGAGCGACACGATGGCTTCCGCCACGGCGACCGCGGCGATCACCGCCGCCAACATCACCACAATGCCTGCTGCGCCGCCGCGCACGATCTCATCGACGACCTTGCCTGCGAGCACCGGGGTGGCGACGCCGAGCACCGCGCTCACCACGCTGACCGCGACGAAGCCACCCAACCTGCGGTGATGCCGTTCGGCGAAGCGCCAGATTCGGCTCAGCAGCCCGCGGTCGAAGAGCGAGCGAAGGTCGCCGCCCCGCGCGTGGGCCTGCCGGTACAGGGTTTGCCGGGCGACCGTTTCGATACTCATGAACTCACCGTAAGACCTCAACAATGGATGAGGTCAACGACTTCCCGAGCCGTCTCAGACCACGCCGAAGTACCCGATCACCCCGGCGGCGCCGACCACGATCAGCGGGTTCGTCTTGGTGAAGATGAAGATCGCTGTGCATATCGCTGTCAGCAGATAGGCGCGCCAGTCGTGATCAGCGGCCCTACTCATCACCAGCGACGTCGCCATGATCAGACCCACCGTCAGTGGGGCAAACCCCTTCTCGACGGCGATTCGCCATTTCGATTTCTGCGCCTTCTGCCAGAACAGTGTGACGGCGTACATCAACGACGCGGCGGGCACGATCATCGCGACGGTGGCGATCAGTCCTCCGACGATCGCCCCGGGAACACCGCCGACCGTCAGCCCGGCCCCATAGCCGACCAGCGTGACGATCAGGATGCTTGGACCCGGCGCGGTTTGGGAGATCGAGAAGATGTCGGCGAACTGCGAGTCGGTCATCCAGTGATGGCCCTTGACCGCCTGCAGATGCATCTCGGGCAGCACCGCGTTTCCGCCGCCGATCGACAGCAGGGACAGCGACGCAAACAATCCGGCCAGCTGCAGGTAGGTAGTCATGCGGCCCGATTCCTCGGCCACGCCCAGATCAGGCTGAGCGGCGCGAGGATGGCCAGCACGACTGGAAGTGGCCACCGCACAAGGCCGTTCAGGATGAAGGCGGCCGCGAAGAGCAGCACGGGCACGAGGCTCGTCAGGCATTTGCGGCCGGTTTGGATGACCATTGCCAACGTCAGCGCCACGGCAGCGGCCGAGGCGCCGTGCAGGACGCCCTTCACGGCGGGCATCTCCTTGAAGCGAAAGTAGAAGAAGCCCGCCACCATGATCAAGACGACCGGTATGACGCACAGCCCAAACAGCGCTGCTGCCGCCCCGGCCAGCCCACGCATCTTCGACCCGGCGAATACGGCCATGTTGACCTGATTGGCGCCGGGCAGGATCCGGCACATCGTCATCGCGGACAGGAATTCCGCTTCACCCAGCCACTGCTTCTCGACGACCAGCACTTCGCGCGACCAGGCGGATAGCCCGCCGCCGAACGAGGCGAGCGCGATGTGGTTGAAGGTCCACGCAAGTTCGAACAGCGACACCTTGCCGGGCCCGGCCTCGACCTCACTCATGCATCAGGTCTGCGTCGTGCGGGAAGTCGTTCTCGTGGTGCTGGGATGGGTCGAGCGGATCCGGCGCCTCGTAGTGGTGCGAGGAGTCCCAGTCGCTGTCGAAAACTTCCTTCAACCGCCCGACGATAGCCGGGTCGTTGGTCATGATGCCCAGCTCCCGGCGCAGGTCGAACGCACTGCGGTCGATATTCATCGAACCGACGAGCGCGTGTCGGTTGTCGACGATGATCAGCTTCGCGTGCACTCTCAGGTTCTTCTGTTTGTGCACCTTGACGCCGAAGCGTTTCAGCGTCCGCAGCGATGCGAAGGTGTCGAGAATGTCCCATTCACTGATGCCGTGCTTGCCACCGCAAAGGACATGCACTTTGACACCGCGATCGGCCGCTGCGGCGAGCCGTTCGAGAATGACGGCGTCGACATATTTCGGATGCTGAACATCCAGACGTTCGGTGGCCGTGTCGATGAATTGCGCCATGTGATAGCGCGAATTGGAATTGCTCCACAGCAGGCCCTCGTAGGCACTGCAGTGCCAGTCGCGATGCTCCCAGTCGGCGTTGAAAACCTCGACGATCTGCGCGACGTGGTAGGGGTTATCGGTGATAACCCCGTAGTCGCGGGTGACCGTGAAGTACTTCTCCATGAGATTGAAGGTGGCGACCAGTGCGGCTTTTTCGTCGACCACGATCGACTTCTCGTGCGTCACGTAGAACTTCGGGCTCGCCCACTGGACGGCAATCCCGGCATTCTGGAATTGCTCGTAGGTGTCGTCATTGGCACGGTCACCCCCAGATCGGGCCGCATTGAGTTGCACCCGCACGTCGACGCCGGCTTTCTTCCTGTCGATGACCGCGTCGATCAAGCTCGGTTCGGTAAACGTGAATTGTTTTATCAATAGCGAACTTTGGGCTGAATTAATGAATTCGCGAACCGGTTCCAGACCATCATCGGGCTCGACAATCAGACGCGGAGAGAGCGGGAGCATAATTTCACAGATGCTAGCACCGGGAGAATGGCATCGCTTTGCTATCGCCGCAACGTTCAGGTTCCCGTGACACGGCGGTGATAAGACCGCCGCAACGGTGATACCAAGGTCGATCCCGTGCCTGTCACATCGACGGCAGGACTTCAGGCAAGATTGCGTGCATGGACAGTGGAGCGGCTTCGCCCCGCGTGCTCGTAGTCGATGACGACCCCGACGTGCTCGCATCACTCGAGCGTGGCCTGCGGCTGTCCGGATTCCACGTGGCCACCGCCGTCGACGGCGCGGAAGCCCTGCGCAGCGCCACAGAAACCCGGCCCGACGCGATTGTCCTGGACATCAACATGCCGGTGCTCGACGGCGTCAGCGTGGTGACCGCGCTGCGGGCGATGGACAACGACGTGCCGGTTTGCGTGCTTTCGGCACGGAGCTCCGTCGATGACAGGGTCGCCGGCCTCGAGGCCGGCGCCGACGACTACCTGGTCAAGCCGTTCGTGCTGGCCGAGCTGGTCGCGCGGGTCAAGGCGTTGCTACGCCGGCGGGGTGCTACAGCGACGTTCTCGTCGGAGACCATCACGGTTGGCCCGCTGGAGGTCGACATCCCCGGTCGGCGTGCCCGTGTCAACGGCGCCGATGTCGACCTGACCAAGCGGGAGTTCGACTTGCTCGCAGTGCTGGCCGAGCACAAGACCGCGGTGCTGTCGCGGGCTCAGCTACTGGAGTTGGTCTGGGGTTACGACTTCGCCGCCGACACCAATGTCGTCGACGTGTTCATCGGCTATTTGCGCCGCAAGCTGGAGGCCGGTGGTGCGCCCCGGCTGCTGCACACCGTTCGCGGCGTGGGGTTTGTGCTCAGGACGCAGTGATGAGCGCTCGCGCGAAGAACCGGCACACGTAGTCCAATGAACGTGCTGTCGCGGATCTTCCGCCGCACACCGTCGCTACGGACCCGGGTGGTAGTCGCGACGGCCATCGGCGCGGCGATCCCCGTACTCATTGTCGGGGCAGTGGTCTGGGTCGGCATCACCAACGACCGCAAGGAGCGGTTGGATCGGCGGCTCGACGAGGCGGCGGGCTTCGCTATCCCGTTTCTGCCTCGCGGGCTCGACGAGATCCCCAAGACGCCGAACGACCAGGACGCCGTCATCACGGTGCGCAAGAACGGGCAGGTCACGTCCAACTCGAACGTCGTGCTGCCCGAACTGCCGCCCGGCTACGAGGACACCTACGTCGACGACGTACGGTATCGCGTGCGCACCGTGGAAATCCGGGCGCCCGAGCCGATGTCGGTCGCCGTTGGCGACACCTATGACGCCACCATCGGAGACACCAACAATCTGCACCGCCGGGTGATCATCATCTGTTTGTTCGCGATCGGTGCCTCGACCGTATTCGGTTGGGTGCTGGCTTCATTCGCGGTGCGACCGTTCAAGCAGCTGGCCCAGCAGACCAGTCGAATCGGTGCGAGTGACGAGCCGCCCAATATCGAAGTGCGCGGTGCGACCGAGGCCGTCGAGATCGCCGACGCCGTCAAGGGCATGCTCGAGCGCATCTGGGAAGAGCAGGGCCGCACCAAGTCCGCGCTGGCCTCGGCCCGCGACTTCTCCGCGGTGTCGGCCCATGAGTTGCGCACACCGTTGACCGCGATGCGCACCAACCTCGAGGTGCTGTCCACCCTCGACCTGCCCGAAGAGCAGCGTAAAGAGGTGGTCAACGACGTCATCCGCACGCAGTCGCGCATCGAGGCGACGCTTGGCGCGCTGGAGCGGCTGGCGCAGGGCGAATTGTCGACCTTCGATGATCACGTCCCTGTCGACATCACCGAATTGCTCGACCGTGCCGCGCATGACGCGATGCGGGTGTACCCCGATCTGGACGTGTCCCTGGTACCTGCGCCGACGGCGATCATCGTCGGGTTGCCCGCGGGTCTTCGGCTGGCTGTCGACAACGCGATCGCCAACGCGGTCAAACACGGCGGCGCGACTCGTGTGCAGTTGTCGGCGGTGAGTTCGCGCGCCGGGGTGGAAATCGCGGTCGACGACAACGGCGTCGGAATCCCCGAAGAGGAACGCAAGGTGGTGTTCGACCGGTTCACCCGCGGATCGACGGCGTCTCACTCCGGGTCAGGGCTGGGCCTGGCGCTAGTGGCCCAGCAAGCCGAATTGCACGGCGGCACAGCCACTTTGGACGACAGCCCGCTGGGCGGCGTGCGGCTGCTGCTGCGGCTGCCAGGGCCGCGCTAATTCCGCACGAGCAGACGTAAAAGTGACCTTTTTCGCCCAAATTTAGGCAGTTTGCTCTGCTGCGGTGAGCTAGCGAGCGCCGAGTAGGTCGATGACAAAGATCAAGGTCTTGCCCGACAGCCGGTGGCCACCGCCGGACGGGCCATAAGCCTGCTCGGGCGGGATCACGAGCTGACGACGGCCGCCGACCTTCATGCCGGGGATGCCGTCCTGCCAGCCCTGAATCAGCCCGCGCAGTGGAAATTCGATGGACTCGCCCCGGTTCCACGAGCTGTCGAATTCCTCGCCGGTGTCGTACTCGACGCCTACGTAATGCACCTCGACGGTGCCACCGGGCACCGCCTCCGCGCCGTCGCCGACGACTAGGTCCTTGATCACCAGGCTGGTCGGCGCGGGCCCGTCGGGAAACTCGATCTCTGGCTTGGTAGTCACCGGACTTACCGTAGTCGGGCAGACTGGAACCGTGGCTACAGACCAAGACATTCTCGCTCAGGTCAACAAGCTGGTCGCCGAGGAGAAGGAGCTGCGCGACAAGCTGCAGCACCGCGAAATCGACGAATCCGAGGAGCATCAGCGGCTGCGCGCGGTCGAGGTGGCCGCTCGATCAGTGCTGGGATCTGCTTCGGCAGCGGCGAGCGCTGCGCGAGACCGGTGGCGATCCCCGGGAGGCGCGCGTACGCCCGGCCAATGAGGTCGAGGGTTACCTTGGCTGACCGGTGAGGGATGTCGTCATCGTCGGTGGCGGGCACAACGGGCTGGTGGCTGCCGCGTACCTCGCCCGCGCCGGGCGTCGCGTGCAGGTGTTGGAGCGGCTGGATCACGTCGGTGGCGCCGCGGTGTCCGCGCACGCGTTCGACGGGATCGACGCGCGGCTGTCTCGGTACTCGTATCTGGTCAGCCTGTTGCCGCGGCGCATCGTCGACGAGCTGGGTGTCCGGGTGCGGCTGGTGCGCCGCCGCTATTCGTCGTACACACCGGATCCTGCGACGGCCGGGCGCACGGGCCTGCTGATCGGGCCCCCGTCGACATTCGCGGCCGTCGGTGCGGCCGATGATGAGGCGGGCTTCACCGAGTTCTACCGTCGCTGCAACGTCGTCACCTCCCGGCTGTGGCCGACGTTGATCCAGCCCCTGATTACGCGCGACGAGGCACGCGGACGTGCGGGCGACGAGGCCGCGTGGCGATTGATGGTCGACGAGCCCATCGCGCATGCGATTACGGACGCGGTGTCCAACGATCTCGTTCGTGGCGTGATGGCCACCGACGCTCTGATCGGGACGTTCGCGCGCGCCGACGACAAGGCGCTGACGCAGAATGTGTGCTTTCTATACCACCTGCTTGGCGGCGGCACCGGTGACTGGGACGTGCCGGTCGGCGGCATGGGCGCGGTCAGCGGCGCGCTGGCCGCCGCGGCGGCCGGCCATGGCGCCGAAATCGTCACGGGTGCAGAGGTTTACGGTATCGACCCGGACGGTGAGGTGCAGTATCGGCACGAAGGTGCGGAGCATCGGGTGCATGCCGATTTCGTGCTGGCCAATGTGACACCGGTTGTGCTGGCCAGGCTGCTGGGTGAGCCGGAGCCGACGCTGGCGCCGGGCGCGCAGGTCAAGGTCAACCTGATGCTGCGGCGGCTGCCGAAGTTGCGCGACGAAAGTGTCAGACCCGAGCAGGCTTTCGGCGGCACGTTTCACATCAATGAGACGTTCAGTCAGCTCGACACTGCTTATACCCGCGCCGAGGCACGGGCGTCGTGCCGGATCCGTTGCCGTGCGAGATCTACTGCCATTCGCTGACCGATCCGAGCATCTTGTCGGATCGGCTGCGCGAGTCCGGTGCGCAGACGTTGACGGTGTTCGGCTTGCATACTCCGCACGAGCCTGATCGCCGGCAAGGATCCCGATCGCATGCGGGATGCGTTGACGTCGGCGGTGCTGAAATCGCTGAATTCCGTTCTTGCCGAGCCGATTCAAGACGTGCTCATGGAGGACAACGCCGGCCGATTGTGCATCGAGGCGAAGACAACGGCGGATCTGGAACAGACGCTGGGGATGACGGGCGGCAACATCTTCCATGGCGCGTTGCAGTGGCCGTTCGCCGAGGATGACGAGCCGCTGGACTCCCCGGCGCGGCGGTGGGGGGTGGCGACGGAGCACGACCGGGTCATGTTGTGCGGCTCAGGGTCTCGCCGCGGTGGCGCGGTATCGGGCATCGGGGGCCACAACGCCGCGATGGCGGTGCTGGAGACGATTTCGGCGCGCTGACGGACGCTCCGACTCCGTAGGGGCGCCGAAATCGCTTAGGGGTCAAGGCAAGGCCGCGGCCATGGCCATGTGGCCCTCGTAACCCATCTCGTTCGCCATCGCTCGGTAACGGTCGCGGAAATCACAGTAGGTCGACTGGTCGCCGCGGGCTTGGGCGAGCAAAGCGCCCAGCCGCAGCATCATGACGGCTCGGGTTGCCCACACATGGCTCACGTGAATGCGTGACAACCTGTGGACCGCAGCTTCGGCCTCCGCCTGATCAGCAGGCGTACCGCGCGTCAGCAGCAATTCAACAAGAAAGCTCGTGCCTGCGTCACAGTTTACGAAGTTTCCCGAAGCGAACAACTCATCTGTGGCCGCTCGCGCTTGCCGTATTGCCCGGTCAATGTCCTCGTCGGCCGCTTCTCGGGCCATGTGCAACTCCAAGCCCGACACGACGTTCAGCGCATAGCGCTCCGTGAGGCATGTATCGCGTAACTCGGCCAGCATGGCCACCCCACGTGCGCGGTCTTCGGGGGACTGGCGGTGCACGAGAGCAATGCCGAGCGACATTCGCAAGAGCACCAAAGGCAGGTCCTCACTGGACCGTTCGGCAAGCTGGAATACTTCAGTGATCTCCGACAGCGCGACGTCGTCGGCCAACAACGCTCCCCTGCCAATGCAGACATACTTGTAGGCCGCGACTACTGCAAGGGATGCGGGGTCGGCCGTCCGCGTCATCGCCACTGCATCATCGAGATCCTTTCGCCAGCCGTCGGTACCCGTAGTGCAGCGGGCGAAACCGCGAAATGCCAAACAAGTGCCTAACGGAGAGCCCAACATGAAACCCGCGGTCGGTACGTCGCCAGCGGCCAATTCGATTGCACCCTGGGTCCATCGCAAGACGTCCGTCATTTCGCAGGCCTGTAGCTTGGCGACACATGCCGGTATGGTGAGGCCCACCGTCAACGTCCTGTCGCCGATGGACTCGACAATTGCCATTTGCTCCGACGCCTGCCGAGACGCGTCGAAGATTCGTCCGTGAAGGACATGCTCCATCGTCATACCCGCCATGCCGATGGCAAGCGATGCTTTGTCTCCCGCCGTGTTGCAGAGCTCGCGTAGTTCGTCGAATCGTGTCGACAAGTCTGGGTGGAAGCGCCGAAATGCTGTGCTGCACAGCAGGCTTCGTGGCGCGATGCGCATCTCTAGGCGGTTTGGATGGTCGGCGGGCAGCGCCTCGGCCACCTGGACCGCTCGTTCCCAGCTGAGCTGCGCCGCGGCGTTGTCGCGGTTCGTTGACCATTCTCCCGCGCGCATATGCCACTCGTATGCGCAGGTCAGATCTCCGGCTGCCTCAAGATGCTCGGCGATCAGCGCCGCATTCTGATCTTCTTGCTCGATCGCGGCGGCTACGCGCCGGTGCAACTGCGCGCGGTCCGATTTCAGCTGCGACTCGTATGCGACTGCGCGGATCAGAGGATGCCGGAAGGCGAACTCGGGATGCGAGCACCGAACGCGGTTTGATCGATCAGTTCAGCAGCGATCAGGTCGTCGCAGAACCGGCTCGACGTCCAGACGCTTGCAAGCATGTCCGGCGTCGAATTGCGATCCGATCACCGCCGCAGCGTTCAGTGTGCGCTTGGCGGCAGGGTCGAGGCGGTCGATGCGCGCGGCTATCACGGCTTGCAGTGAGCCGGGCACGCTGACGTCGCGCGCAGGCTCGTAGCGCACAGATAGCAGCCGCGCCCGCCGACCAACACGTCTCGCTCCGTGAGATCCCGAACGATCTCTTCGGCGAAGAAGGGATTACCCCCTGCGCGGTCGGCGACGACGTTCGACGAGCTCAGTCACCGACCTGTCCTCGCCCAGCAGTTCGGTGCTGAGCTGCGTCATCTGCGAATCGTCCAGCGGCTCAAGGGCTATCGTCTGCGACCGTGGCGCGTGAGCAAGTGCGCCAACATACTCCGGCCGGTACGTGATGAGGACGATCGACCGCGTCCGAGGCACGACGGCGAGGAAGTCGACGAGCATCGACTCGCTGATTCCGTCGATCCAGTGCGCGTCCTCGATGACGTAGACAGTCGGCGTGGTTTCGGGCCAGCGACGGCCGCGTTGATCATCGCGGCTATCCGACGCCGACGCGCATCGGCATCGATCTGAGGCAGCGTCAGTCGCGGGATCGCCGATGCCTAATAGATCCTCCAGCAGCAGAAGATCCTCTTCGTCCGCTTCCGAATACCGCGTCCGCACCAGTGACCGCGCGGCCGCGCGATCCAGACCGGTTGAGCCTGTGGCCGCGCGTAGCAGGCCGGCCGCAGCGTGAAACGGAACGTCGGTGGTGTGCGATCGCAGAGGGTCGTGAACACGTCGAAGCCTAGCGTGCGTTGCGCGCGAGACGATTTCGCGGGAAATCCGACTCTTGCCGATACCCGGCGTGCCAACAATGCCGACGATACTTCCGTGCCCGCTGAGTGCTCGGTCGAGGAGCCCGCCGAGAGCCTCCATCTCCCATTGCGCGACCGATGAACGTTGGCTGAAGGCCGACCAGTTCGCCGGTCGCTCGAGATCGCGAGCAAACGGCGCGCCGGGATTGGCTCAGAGAGCACCCTTGATGGGAACAAGCTCAGCTTCGCTCGAGCACGGCAGTGTTCTCGACCAACCGCGCGGTCGACTCACTCACCATCACTCCGCCCGGTGGTGCGACCGACTCCATGCGCTGCGCCATCCCGACTTGCTCACCGACCGCGGTATACGACAAAGGAGCCGAACCGATCTCGCCGGTGATGACCTCACCGGAGTTGAGCCCGACACGCAGCTGTAGCGCGACGTGGTCACGCTGCTCGACCTCGTCGTCGAGGGTCCTTGACGTCCGTTCTGGATGTCCAGCGCGGCGCGGCAAGCGCGAACCGCGTGGTCCTCAAGGGCGATCGGCGCGCCGAAAACTGCCATGATCCCGTCGCCGGTGAACTTGTCGACGGTGCCGCCATAGCGCTGGACGATCGCCGACGAGCGATTGAACAGCTCTCCCATGAGCTCACGCAGACGCTCGGTGCCGACAGCCGCCGCGATGTCCATCGAATGGACGACATCCGCGAACAGCACGGTCACTTGTTTGTACTCGGCGTGACTGTCGACGGCGGCGGGCGAACCGCAGGCGTCACAAAATCCGCCGTCCCGCAGTTCGGCGCCACATGCAGCACGAAACCGCCACCGTCTAACCTCGGGCTGCGACGCACTCGGGCTGATCGCCAGGGCTAATCCGGCGCGACACGCTCGAGGATCATCTTCAACTCCTTGAGCTGGGTGTCGTCGAGCGCCGCCAGGGCATTGGGCGCCGGGTCGTCGACCGAATCGATCGTGCGCACCATCTCGCGGCCGGCGTCGGTCAAGGAGACGACCTTGCACCGCCGATTGGTCGGATCGGTCTCGCGCATCACAAGCCTGCGATCTTCGAGGTCATTGACGGCGACCGTGGTGGCAGGGGCATCCATCGTCGCCGCGTGCGCCAACTGCTTGACGGTCATCGGCTGCCGACTCAACCGCTTCAGGATGCGAATCCTGCTGAACGGCAGCCCCGTCTGTTCGACGACCGCGCGTTTCCACCCGTCGCGGTTGTCGATCACCAAAGACGCCATCGCCCGCCAAACCTCGTCGGCCAGATCAGTGTTTGACATCAGCACCCTCGAATCGCACCTGGGGACCAGCAATCAACGGCGCAAGCCGGTCAGCGGAACGCAGCGCTCGCGCCGATGTCGAGTAGAGGCCCAGGGCGATGATCACCACGCCGAGTCCCGCACATATGGCCCACAGCGGTCTGGCCGCGACCGCGAAGTCCGCACCCGAGGTCGCCAGCGCCGACCCCGCCACTGAACCACACAGTGCGACACCGACACTCACGCCCACCTGGCGACTGGTCGAGGCCACCGCCGAGGCGGCACCTGCTCGATCGGTCGGCATGCCACTGACCGCCGCGTTGGTGACGGGCGCGTTCACCATCGCGAACCCGATGCCGAAGACGGCGAAGATCGCCAGCACCTGCCACACCGCTGTGGTCGCGGTCAATCGGGTCAGCATCACCGTCGCCGCGGTAATCAAGGTACCTGCGATCAGCAGGGATGGCCGGCTGCCGAAGCGACCGACCATCCGCCCCGACAGTGGCGAAAAGATCAGTGCGCCAATGGCAACGGGCATATAGATCAGTCCGGTGTGCAATCGCCGAGAAGCCCCGCTCGTCCTGCAGGTACAGCGCCATCACAAACAGGAACGCGCCCCAGGCGGCGAACGCGCAGACCGCGATCATCGTTGCTGACGCGAACGGGATGCTGCGGAAGAACCGAAGGTCGATGAACGGATCGTGGCGGCGCGACTCGTAACGCAGGAACCACACGAAAGCCAGCAATGCGACGACGGCCACCACGACGATGCGGGCGTCGTTCCAGCCCCTCACCGGGCCTTCGATCAACACGTAGACGACGCCGAACAAGAACGTCATGCCAAGGCCTTGGCCGACGGGATCGACGTCACGCATCGTCACCGACCGCGATTCCGGAACGAAGATGGCCGTCAACACGATCGCCACCGCGCAGATCGGCAAGTTGATCCAGAACACCGCGGTCCAGTTCACCAGCTCGATCAGCGCTCCACCGACGATAGGGCCGAGCGCCATCGAGATGCCCACGACACCGCCCCAGACACCGATCGCGCGGGCGCGTTCCACCCGGCCGGTGAAAACCTGCGTGATGATCGACATCGCGACCGGATTCAGCATCGAGCCCCCGATGGCCTGCAGCATGCGCGCGAGAATCAGGATCTCGATGGTGGGCGACAGGCTGCACAGCAGCGAGCCGAGCGCGAACACCGTCAGCCCGACCTGGAACGTCCGCCTGCGGCCGAACCGATCGGCGGTCGCACCGGACAACAGCAGTAGCGACGCCAGCACAAGCGTGTAGATGTCGATCACCCATTGCAGCTGTGACGGCGTCGCGTGCAGGTCTTCGCGAATGTTCGGAATGGCGACGTTGACGATCGTCGCGTCCATCGACACGATCAGCAGGCTCAAGCAGCAGGACACCAGGATGATGCCCTTGCGCCGAGCCCGGGCCCAGGAAGCGGGGATGATCGAACGACAGTTTCATTCACACAACAATTGTGAAACTACAACTGTCGCCCAGGCAAGTCGCTGACCGCCGAGATCGACAATATGGCGGAGCTCACTGCGCTTTTCCGCCAAAGTGAGTTTCGGCGTGAAAAGCTAGCGAGAGTCGAAAGCCTTGTAATCGCGCTCGGTGTAGCCCGTGTAGATCTGGCGCGGACGACCGATCTTGCCGCTGCCGTCCTCGTGCATCTCGCGCCAGTGCGCGATCCACCCCGGCAGCCGGCCGACCGCGAACAGCACGGTGAACATCCGGGTGGGGAAGCCCATCGCGCGGTAGATCACGCCGGTGTAGAAGTCGACGTTCGGATACAGCTTGCGCTCGACGAAGAAGTCGTCGGTGAGCGCGACCTCTTCCAAAGCCTTGGCGATGTCCAGCAGTTCGTCATCGCCGCCGAGCTTGCCGAGGATCTTGTCGGCCTGCTCCTTGACGATGCGAGCCCGCGGATCGTAGTTCTTATAGACCCGGTGGCCGAAGCCCATCAGCTTGACGTTGTCTTCCTTGCTCTTGACCTTCTTGACGAAGTCGTGCACATCGCCGTCTCCGGTCCGGATCTTCTCGAGCATCTCCAGCACGGCCTGGTTGGCGCCGCCGTGCAGCGGGCCCCACAACGCGTTGATGCCGCCCGAGATCGAGGTGAACAGGTTGGCCTGCGACGAGCCGACCAGACGCACCGTCGAGGTCGAACAGTTCTGCTCGTGGTCGGCGTGCAAGATGAGCAACAGGTCCAGTGCCCGCACGACTTCCGGATCGACCTCATAGGGCTCGGCGGGGAACCCGAACGTCATCCGCAGGAAGTTCTCCACCAGGGTCAGCGAGTTATCCGGATACAGGAATGGCTGCCCGACCGACTTCTTGTACGCATACGCCGCGATCGTCGGCAGCTTGGCCAGCAGCCGGATCGTGGACAGTTCGACCTGCTCGTCATCGAACGGGTCGAGCGAATCCTGGTAATACGCCGACAATGCGTTCACCGCACTGGACACCACCGGCATCGGATGCGCATTGCGGGGGAAACCGTCGAAGAACCGCTTGAGGTCCTCGTGCAGCAGGGTATGCCGCTGGATCTGGTGGGTGAACTTCTCGAGTTGCTCCTGGGTCGGCAGCTCGCCGTAGATCAGCAGATAGCTGACCTCGATGAAGTTCGACTTCTCGGCCAGCTGCTCGATCGGGTAGCCGCGGTAGCGCAGGATCCCGGCGTCACCGTCGATGTAGGTGATGGCGCTCTCGGTCGAGGCGGTGTTGACGAAGCCTTCGTCGAAGGTGGTGTAGCCCGTCTTTGACAGCAGCGAACCCAGCGCAATGCCGTCGGACCCCTCGGTGGCCTCGACGATATCCAAGCCAAGTTCGCCACCTGGGTAGATAAGGCTGGCGTGCTCTCCACCATTGGATGCGTTATCGGCCACGGGAATCCCTTCGTCGCTGCCGTCAATACGGAAGTCTGTCCTACAAAAGGTAGTCCCATTCCAGCAGGCGTGCCCGGGCGGGGGCGGCCGGTTAGTCAGACCGGTTGCCGAATGTCTGCGACAAGCCCGGTGAACTCGGCGAATGTGGCCTCGAGCCGCGAGACGACGTCATCGATACCGAGCTGTCTCCCAGTCCACATCGTCCTCGGCGAGGTCGGCGAGCGCGGTCACGATGATCGATCCCCACACCGCGGAGATCAGCCGCAGGGTGCGGGATTGACCAGTCGACGCCGATCCGCTTGGCAAGCACGATGTTGACCGCGTGCGGGCGGTACTCGAGAGCGGCTTGCCGCAGAGCGCGAAGAGGTCATGATGATCCGCACCGTGCACATCATCCTCTCGGCCGACAGCCCGCCGGCCGCGGTCGCCTTGATGTTGTTGTACATCGCCACATACGAGCGCCGTATCGCCTCCAGATGGCCGACGTCGGCAGGCTGGCGCTCCAATTCGAGGGCGACCAGGTCGATCGCCTCGTCGATGAGGGCGTTCGCAATGGCGTCCTTCGTCGCGAAGTAGCGGCTGAACGTGCGAGGCGAAACGTCCGCGATGGCCGCGATCTGGTCGACGGTCGTCCGCTCGAAGCCCTGACGCTCGCACAGTTCGACGGCTGCATCGATCAGGGTGGCGCGGGTGCGCTGCTTCTTGCGCTCACGCAGTCCGAGGGCCGACTCCCCCCTTACTTCAGCCACGAAGGGGATGCTAACTCCGCAAGCTATGAAATGACGTGGAAACTGACAATGGGCGACATTTGGCGTCGGTCACACTTTGTCGCCCTCGGTCACCCGGTAGCGGATAAACGCGGGTACGACCAAAGCGGCGATGACCACCCCGACCACCACCAGCACGCCACCGCCCGCGGCGGCCACCGTCGTCCCCACCGCCGCCGCGGCCGCGCCATGAACCGCGTCGGCCAGCCGTGGCCCGCCTGCGACCACCACCGTGAACACGCCCTGCAACCGGCCGCGCAATTCGTCGGACGCCGCCTGCTGCAGGATCGTCGACCGAAACGCCGCCGATACCATGTCCGCCGCACCGCCAACGGCCAAGAACGCCAACGCAATCCACAGCAACGTGCCGGTATGGCCGCGCGCGAATCCACCGGCAACACCGAAGCCGATCATCGCCGCGCCCCACACGACGATCGCGACGACCACCGCGAGGCCCTGCCTTCGAATCTTCGGCAGCCAGCCCGAAAACACCCCGCCCGCGACGGCGCCTACCGACATCGCTGCGGCCAGCAGCGCCATCGTGGTGCCGCCCTCGACCGGTCCGCCGAAGTTTTCGTGCGCCATTTGCGGGAACAGGGCGCGGGGCATGCCGAGAATCATCGCGATCAGGTCGACGACGAACGACATCAGAACGACATCAGTACGACGGAATTGCCGGCCAGGTGGCGGAAGCCGTCGAGGACCGCTGCGAACCCATAGCCCGACGCAGCCTGTCCGCCATTGGTGGGTGGCATCGGCGCGAGCCGAAACGTGGCCCAGATCGGTGCCACGCAGATGATCGCGTCGATCAGATAGAGCGTGGACAGGTCGATCCAATGCAGCATCACACCGGCCAACAGCGGCCCGACGATCGCGCCGAACTGCATGACGGTCATGTTGAGGGAGTTCGCCGCGGGCAGCTGCTCGCCGGGCAGCATGCGAGGAATCGCCGCCGACCGGGTGGGGCTGTTGATCGCATAGAACGCCTGCTGCACCGACAGCAGGCAGAGCACAACCCAGACGTTGTTGAGCGCCAGTGCGGCCTGAAGCCACAGCAGAACCGACGCCACTGCGAGCCCGCACGACGCGATGATCAGCAGCAGACGCCGGTCCATTGCGTCGGCCCACGCACCGCCCAGAAGCCCGAACACGATGAGCGGAACCAGTGCGAACAACCCGGACAGCCCGACATAAGCGGAGTTCTGCGTGAGCGCGTACAGCTGCACCGGCACCGCGAAGATCGTCAGGTTGCCACCGATGACCGTGACGATGCCGGACAACCACAACCGCCGGAAGTCCGGCGTCCGTAGCGGTGTGGTGTCGGCGAAGAATCGCCGCACTACGGCTGGAGCCGCTCGACGCGGCCCTCTGTTTACGCGAATCCTGTTGTGCACCCGGTTTTCCCGGCCCTGCCAGAACTCGACAACCTCCGGCGCGATCAGGTAGCCACCCCAGTTCGGCGGCACCGGCACCACGTCACGGTCGGCGAATCGCTGTGTCACGTCGGCCAACTGTTCCAGCAGCGCTGCCCGTGAGGCAATCGGTTTTGACTGGTGCGACGCCCACGCACCCAGCTGCGAACCGCGGGGCCGGTTGGACCAGTAGGCGAGGGTCGCCTCGGCGGACACCTTGGTCACGGGACCGCGCACGTGAACCTGACGGCCGAGCAGAAACCACGGAAACGTCGCCGACGCGTACGGGTTAGCGGCAAGCTGCTCGCCCTTCGCGGAGTCGTAGTTGGTGTAGAAGGAGATGCCGGTTTCGTCCACGCTCTTGCACAACACGGCACGGGTGACCGGCCTTCCGCGCTCGTCGACCGTGCCGACCACCATCGCGTTCGGCTCGGCGACACCGGCGTCCCCGGCGTCCGCTAACCACTTGCGCAGCAGCTGCGACCCAGCCGTCGGCCAGCCAGTCCGCGTCCAGGTCAGGACTGCCGTCCTTCTCGATCGAGCCGTACTCGACCCGCATTCTCGCCAGGTGCTCGTCGTCACGAGTTGCCACGCGACAACGCTACGCTTCTGCGGCTCGCTTTCTTGTTACCGACCGGTAGACAGGGCCCGCAACCCGAGTGCAAGAATCTGGCCATGACTGTGGTACCGGAGGACTTCGTGGAGGGGCTCGAGGGTGTGGTGGCCTTCACCACCGAGATCGCCGAGCCCGACAAGGACGGCGGCGCGCTGCGGTATCGCGGCGTGGACATCGAGGATCTGGTCAACGGTCAGGTCACGTTCGGCGATGTGTGGGCGCTGCTGGTCGACGGCCGCTTCGGTCACAGCCTGCCGCCCGCCGAACCGTTCCCGCTGCCCATCCATTCCGGCGACGTCCGCGTCGACGTGCAGGCCGGGCTGGCCATGCTGGCGCCCATCTGGGGGTATGCGCCGATCCTGGACATCGACGAGGCGACCGCCCGCGAGCAGCTGGCGCGGGCATCGGTGATGGCGCTTTCCTACGTGGCGCAGTCCGCGCGCGGCATCTACCACCCCGCGGTCCCCCAGCGCAGGATCGATGAATGCGCCACCGTCACAGCGCGATTCATGACCCGCTGGCAAGGCGACCCCGACCCCAAGCACGTCGAGGCCATCGACGCCTACTGGGTGACCGCCGCCGAGCACGGCATGAACGCCTCGACGTTCACCGCGCGGGTGATCGCCTCGACCGGCGCCGATGTAGCGGCCGCGCTCTCCGGCGCGATCGGCGCGATGAGCGGTCCCCTGCACGGCGGCGCCCCCGCGCGCGTCATCCCGATGATCGAAGAGGCCGAGAAGACCGGCGACGCCCGCGCGGTGGTCAAGGGCATCCTGGATCGCCACGAGAAGCTGATGGGCTTCGGACACCGGGTCTACCGCGCCGAGGACCCGCGGGCACGGGTGCTGCGCGCGACGGCCAAACGGCTGGAGGCCCCGCGCTACGAGGTGGCCGCCGCACTGGAACAGGCTGCGCTCGCCGAGCTGCGCGAACGCCGCCCCGACCGCGCAATCGAAACCAACGTCGAGTTCTGGGCCGCGGTCATCCTCGACTTCGCCCAAGTGCCGACCAAGATGATGCCTGCCATGTTCACCTGCGGACGCACCGCCGGCTGGTGCGCGCACATCCTCGAGCAGAAGCGGCTCGGCAAGCTGGTCCGCCCCGCGGCAATCTACGTCGGCCCCGATCCACGCAGCCCCGAATCAGTCGAAGGCTGGGACCAAGTCACCAAGTCGTGACTGAGCCCGTCGCTACATTCGCAGCGGCGGCACGCAGTTTCGCCGCGCTTGTGCATCAGATTCCCGGGGACCGGTGGGACGGGCCAGGTCTGGGTGAATGGGATCTGCGCTCACTCGTCGGGCACGCGTCGCGTTCGCTCATCACGGTGAGTACATATCTGCAGCAACCCGCGCAGACCGAGGGCATCACCACGCCACAGGAGTACTACGCGCGGGTGAACCCCGCATCGCTCGGTATGGCTCCGGAGGGCGTCGTCGAGCGCGGCAGGCAGGCGGGCCGGGATCTCGGAGACGATCCTGCCGCGACGGTCGACGAGCTGGTTTCGCGGGTGCTCGACGAGCTCGCTGACACTGGCGACCCAGTCATCACGGTCATTGGCGGATTGGGGATCCGACTGCACACCTATTTGCCGACACGGACGTTCGAGCTGGCCGTGCACGGACTGGATATTGCTCGCGCCGTTGGCGTTTCGCTGGTCTTGCCGGCCGACGTGCTCGCGGAGGCGACGGGGCTGGCGGCGCGCATCGCGGTCGCCGAAGGCCACGGCGAGACGGTGCTGCTGGCGTTGACCGGCCGCGACGGGCTGCCACCGTCGTTCTCGGTCGTCTGAGTCTCCGACTTGTCGGTGTGGTGGTGTTGCATGGAGCGTGCCGATGAGATTCGCCCGCTCGGGCGGTCTGTAAGGGGTAACCCCATCCGGTTCGTCAACCACCGAGGAGAAACATCATGGCCATTGAAGTGCAGCCCTCCCTGTCCCCGCACCTGTGTGTCGATGGCGCCGCCGCCGCGATCGACTTCTACGTCAAGGCGTTCAATGCCGTTGAGCTGGGCCGGGTTCCCGGTCCCGACGGCAAGCTGGTGCACGCTGCGCTGCAGATCAACGGATCCACAGTGCTGCTCAACGACGACTTCCCCGAGTACAACGATGGAAAGTCGTTGACGCCGACGGCGCTGGGCGGCACGCCGGTCACCGTTCACCTGACCGTTGCGGATGTTGACGCGAGGTTCCAGCAGGCCCTGGATGCCGGGGCCACCGTGGTGGCCGCGCTGGAAGATCAGTTCTGGGGTGACCGCTACGGCGTGGTGCGCGACCCGTTCGGCCACCAATGGTCGCTGGGTCAACCGGTGCGCGAGGTCTCGATGGAGGAAATTGCCGAGGCGATGAAGCAGGGGCAGTAGCCGCGACCCGGCGCCTGCGCGGCCTAGACGGTCAAGCCTGGGATGTACATCCCCAACAGAGCTAGTGGCAGCATGTAGCCGCTCGCGATCCGACTGATGGCGGAGATGCTGGCCTGCTTCGGCGTGCGTTCTAGTTCTGGTGTTGTGGGATCGGATCCGTAGAGGCCGAAGTGTAGGTCGTAGCCCTCCACCCACTCGAGGTTGTCGACGAACGACCAATAGGTGTAGCCGCGGATATCCATGCCGTGGGCGAGCAGGTCCTGGACCACGGCGATGTGGCTGACGATATACGACGGCCGGTTGGAGTCACCCGCGTCGGCGATGCCGTTTTCAGTGACCCACAACGGCTTTCCGTAGGACGCGGCAACTTCAAGGACCTCGCGGAAGCCACCGGGGTCGGTCGGCTGGTTGAAGTCGCTCCACGTCGGCTCGGACGCCGCGCACCGTACCGGAAGGCCCTGCAGGAACGGGAATCCCGGGATGGGTGCCACGCCGAAGCCCTGCATGGGTTGCGACCCGTAGTACTGCACACCCATGAAGTCGACCTTGTTCTTGAATTCGTCGTGGACCTCGTTGGCCTGTTTGACGCCGTCGAAGTTGGCGTCCACCCAGCCGTCGATCACGGCGTTGGGAAACCACCGGTTGTAGTACTGGTTCCATCTATCGGCCGCCTGCGCGTCGAGCGGATTGACCGGGTTGGCCGGGCGCGCCGGGATCATGTTGTTGGTGAACCCCACGAACGCCGCGGGCTGACCCGCCGTTGCGACCATGGTGTCCCACGCGTGGATCGCGCCGTATGCCGCGACATGGCCCTTGGCCTCGTTGACGAGGAATGCCGAAGCGAGATCGGGCCGGATGACACCGGGCGGCCAGTTCGGGAGAAGGCCTGGTATGGCGAGGAACTCGGTTAGCACCGGAGGGAATGGCTCTTTGAGCGTCGCCCAGTTGTCGACCTGGTCGCCGTACTTCCACGCGACGTAAGCTGCGTACTTCTCGAACTCGACAGGAGTCGACGGTGAGAGCCATCCTGCGGCGGACGCGGGTAGCCCGAGCTGGATCAGGGGCCGCGCGGTGATCGGGTCGTGCACCCACGTCGGCAACGTGAAGTGGTTGACCGTGATCAGCGGCTCCAAGTTGTGTGCGCGCAGAGAAGCGAAAGCATCACGATAGTGCTGCACCTCGGTCTGGTTGGCCAGTGCGTCGAGCGCCTGCAGATCGGCAAGGCTGACGCTGCCGTCCTCATCCGAGATATCAACCGCCGCTGTGGAATTCGGGAAAATTCGGCTTCACTCGATGCTCATCCGGAAGGTGTTCATACCAAGCTGGTCGCGCGCGAGCGCTGCATCGGAGTCATAGGAGACGTAGGTTCCTGGCCCATTCTCCGGCACGCCGTTGGCGATGCCAAGGAGCTGGTTGACCGGGTCGTGCACCCACTTGTACCAATCCGAGTTGGTATCCACGGGTGAGTTGGGGCCACCCTCGGCCTGGAAGCCGGCGTGTGCCACACCCCAGTGGAAGTTCGCAGGGAATGAAAGGTTCACACCCGCAACCGGATCGACGTTGACGATGATCGTTTGCGCCACGGCGTCGCCACCGCCGGGGTTGAGGAAGTCGCCGAGGATGGGCGCGAACTTGAGCAGTCCCTGCGGACCGTGGACATGCAATCCGGCCCCCTCATCGCTGACGACCACCGTGAAAGAGTCGGTCCCCCCGACCGCGGCCATCGCATTCATCGGGCGGTAGGTGAAGTTGCCGTCCTCGTCGATCTCAACCGTTCCGCCGTTGTGTGGCCTGCCGACGACGGTGTAGGTCAGCGGGTCACCGTCGGGATCCGTCGCACCGACGTTGCCGGTGATCAGTTCGTTCGTTTGTGGATTGACCACCGGGTTGACGCGCGGCGATTCGTTGAACAACTCCCGGCGTACCCACGAGAGCAGCGTCCACGCCGCCGGCGGATCAGTCGGCAGCGTCGGCATGCCGGCGGCGAAGGGGCTCAGCACGGCGCCGACGACACTTGAAACCAGTCCGCCCACATACGTCACCACCGTGCCCGGATCGAAGGCGGTTGGCCATGGCCGCAGGGGCGGTACCGCAGGTGGTGTCACCGCAGCGCTCTGCTCTTGCTCTGTCGAGGAGAACGACTGAGCTGCAGAGGAATTGACGGGTACTTGAACGGCCGATGCCGACTTGAGTGCCGGCTCCGGATCAGCGTCGACTTTCACCTCGACGGCGTCGACCTTGCTGACCGGCGCAGGCGTGTCGGCACGTTCATCGGCTTGGTGAGCGGACTTCTGGGATTCCGTCGCGGGCTCGCCTTTGGGCATGGGATTGTTCGTCGGCTCCGCCGCCTCTTCGTCTTCCTTTGACTGCGAACTGGTTTGGGCGCCGCCGGTGCTGACGACGACGCCGGGCGGCGCTTGCCATGTCGTCGCTCCCGTCGAGGTCGACGCGGGGCTCGTCTCCGGCGTTTCCGGTTTCTCGGCTGCTTCCGGCTTCTCGGCTGCTTCTGCCGAAGCCGAAGCGGACGTGGCCGACGTAGGCGAGTCGGTGGATGTCGACTCCCCGGACGTTGACTCCGTCGATGACGTATCAGCCCACGCCACCGGAAATCCGTACCCGGTGACCACCGCAGCCCCGACCCCCAGGGCAACGGCCAAACCCCCCACTCGACCGACGTAGGAAGCAGCGTTCATGCCCTTTCCTATACGCGAACGGGCCCATTAGCCGTGCGGCTTTCGCAAAAGACACGAATCTACAAACTGATGACGTCCCGATCACCCAATGGCTCTTGTAGCTGCACGTTGAGGTTGCCGAGAACAGCGATCATGATGCATGCACGTCCCACCGCTTCGGGCAGCGTGCCGCCACGCAACTCGACGGCGACGGTCTCCGGGGTCTCGTGCACGATCGCGTGCACGCCAAAGCATTCCGGCGTGCCGGTGGTGAACTGCAGCGCCAGGACGTCCTCACCCACCAAGCGCCAGGATTCGACGTGCAACGGATGGCTCTCGACGATTGACGGATTGTCGGTGAACTCCGTGACCGAATCGGCCGAAGCGATCGGGGCCACCAGCCCGCAACCGGCGACGGCCGTGCACATCAGGACGGCATACGGTGATGTGCGCATAACTCGAGACTAGCGCCGCAGGCCGGCGAGCAGCCGCTGGTGTACCGGTGGCGCGGGCGCAGCCGCCGCGGCGGCAAGCATGGCGCCGATCGCGGTGAACTTGTCGCGCGGGCGGTGATCGCCGCCGCGAGCGATTTCCGCGGCATCGATGGCCTTCCAGCCCTTTTCGTCGACCATCGCTGGCTGACGAGTGCGAACCAGTTTGTCCAATGCCGACGGCCTGCTTTCGGGGTCGGCCAGCAGGCCGCTGTTGTAGTCGGCGACCAGCTTGTGCACAGTCTGCGCGGCACAGGACTTGTTGGTGCCGATGAAGCCGGTCGGCCCGCGCTTGATCCAGCCGGCGACATAACTGCCGCGCACCGCAGCGCCCGTCTCCGGGTCGACCACACGGCCGCCGTCGTTCGGCACCACCGCGGCCGATTCGTCGAACGGCAACCCACGAATCGGCTTTCCGCGGTAGCCGATGGACGTCAGCACCAAACCTGCCGTGAGTTGGCGCGTCTCGTCCGTGCCGGTGACGTTGAATTCCACCGCCTCGGCGTTTCGATCCCCGACGACACGTTTCGGCGTCAGCTGATAGGCGAGCCTGATCCGTGACCGCGTCGCCGGAGCTGTCGCATCACCCAGCTTCGCAAGGATCTCGAGTTTGTTGCGCGTCAACGGATCTGAGGCTTGGGCCAGATCACGGAGCACCAGGTCGTGATCGGCCGCATCGAGCACCACCTCGCAGGTCGACGTCAGGCCGATGAGTTCGGGCAGCGTGAACGCGGAATCGGCTGGGCCGCGGCGCGCGGCGATCACCACCTCTTGAACCCGCGATACCCGCAGCGCGGCCAGCGCGTGATCCGAGATGTCCGTGCGGGCCAGCGCGTCCGGATCGGTCGTCAGGATGCGCGCGACGTCCAACGCCACGTTGCCGTTGCCGACGATGACGACCCGTTCGTGGCCCAAATCGACTGTCAGATCGGTGTATTCGGGATGGCCGTTGATCCAGGCCACCACATCGGTCGCGGTGCCTGTGCCCGGCAGCCCCATGCCGTCGATGTCGAGTCGACGGTCGTTGGGCGCGCCGACGGCATAGAGCACCGCATGGTGGTGCTCCAGCAATTCGTCGTGGGTCAGGTCCGCTCCCACCTCGACGTTGAGGTAGAACCGAAACCCGCGCCGCCCGGCGACCCTGTCGAACAGCTTCGTCACCCGCTTGGTGCTCTGGTGGTCGGGAGCGACCCCGGCGCGCACCAGCCCGTACGGGGTTGGTAACCGTTCGAAGACATTGACCCGCACGCCCTGCTGGGTGAGAAGTTCGTCGGCGGCGTACATGGCCGCGGGTCCGGAGCCGACAATCGCGACCGTCAGCGGGCCGCCCGCTCGGGCCTCGACGAACGGCGCCTCGATCACCGGCGCCAGCTTGGACGTCGGAGGCAGCTTGGTTTCGCGCTTCGGATAGAAGGCGGCGTTCAGTTCGATGAACGGCAGCTGCTTGGGCTCCAGCTTGGTATCGGGTGCGATCGCCCCGACCGGGCACGCGCTGACGCAGGCACCGCAGTCCACACACGCCACCGGATCGATGTAGAGCATCTCGGCGGTCGCGAAACCCGGCTCGTCCGGTGACGGATGAATGCAGTTCACCGGGCAGGCGTAGACACAAGACCCGTCGCTGCAGCACGACTGGGTGATTACGTGGGGCATGGCTCTCCTACGCGGCGGCGACCACGTGTTGTCGCTGCGGCTCGCTGCGGTAGCGGCTCGGCCGGCCGTCGATCTTGCAGATCCGCCACACCAGCTTGGCGATCGGGTTGATCAGACCGGTGTCGTGGCACAGCATGCGGACGTCGCCGAACATGTCACGCAGCATCTGCTGGGACTCCGGCGAGCGGAAGAACACCTCTTTGCGCACCGACCGCGGAATGTCGAATTCCTTCCAGAACGCCTTCGGCGGAACGATGATGGCGGAACACAGGATTCGCATCACCAACGGCACGTAGATCGACAGCAAGAATCGCTTGCGCCGCGGCAGGTGCGGAATCCGCTTGCGCAGATATTCGTGCGCGAACGAAATGTGGCGGGCCTCCTCGGCGACGTGGATGGCCATCACCCGCTCCATGATCGGATGCAGTGTCTTGCCCTCGCGCAGCACGTTCTTCTGGGTGTGGTCGATGGGTTCTTCACCCGCGAGAATTCCGAACCAGAACGGAATCGGCAGCGGCCCGGCCACCAGCGGGATCATCGGCTGAATCCATTTCAGCAGCCTCGGCATACCGGGCACGTCGACGCCGATCCGGTTCACCATCTCCTGGAACATCATGGTGTGGTTGCACTCTTCGACCGCCTCGTGCAGGCAGTATCGGTATTCCGGCGAGCCGTTGGGCGTCCAGAAGGAGTACTCCATCAGGCCACGAATCAGGATCGACTCGAAATGCAACCCGACCTTCGCGACATTGGCCTGTCGCCACATGCCGATCTCGATCTGACGTTGAATCGGTTGCGCCTGATACCAGGGATGGCGGCCGAACGGATCGGTCGCGGGCAGGATCCAGCGCTCGTCGTTGGGAACCACCGCGAACTCCGGTGAGTTCCAGTCGATGTCCGTGTACGGATTGAAGTTGCGCCGCACCGACCCCTCGGACAGTGTGGTGAGCATGTCCACGTACTCGGTGTCGTCGCTTACTTCCATGTTGCGACGCCAGCGTTGGACAAGACGTGTGCGAGCCATTTCGAAGCCTCCCATGAGGTTTACATTTGCGCCCTAATGTCCAACAACGGTACCGCAGGTATCGCCTATTGAACAACCCCGCTTCCTGGATGTGGCGCGTCGGCCCTGCTGTCCCGAAATGTGACGTAGGACACAACTGATGGTCGTGCGCAAGTCTCCCGCCGGTTGACTTCGGCGCGTCTACTTCTTCCCGAAGTCCCCCGCCGCGGTCATCTCGTCCCCTTTGCTCATCACCGAGAACCCGGCTTCGGTCAATTCGCAGTCAGTGATGACCGCACGGTGGCCCGGGCTGTTCATCCACCAGGTGACCGCAGCAGCCGGACCACTGCCGGATCCTTTGCTCCAGAAGACGACCTCGCCGAGCGCGGCGTACGGCGCGTAGCCGGCGTCCACGACTCGCTGGACGAGCGAGGACCCGTCCGAGCCGATGTGGCCCTTCACACCGTTCTCGAGCATGTCGTTGGCGTGCCGCGCGGCGGACGCCGTCAGCTGCGGATTGGCTCCTACTGGGCCACAGCCGTTCGCCACGCGGGTGGCGTTGATCTGGCTCAGCAGCGCACCGCCCTGGTCACCACCGAAGGCTTGGGCCGGTACCGCGGCGATCATCGATCCGATGGCAGCCACTGCCGCCGGATAGACCGCTATCAGCGTCGAAGCTCTTCCTTTGATCATGCGTGCCCCTCAATTACGGGCTCGAGTTGGAATCCCCGACAGGACTCAGTGTGGGCACTATGGGCGTCGATTAATCGGGTCTTCACCAAATTCTTCGGTGTTTTCCGCCCACCCTCCCCGCACGAAGTGCGCAAGTCCGGTCACTACTCTTGACCGCATGGCCGAACTCACGATTCCCGCCGACCTCAAGCCCACCGACGGACGGTTCGGCTGCGGGCCGTCGAAGGTTCGGCCGGAGCAATTGCAGGCGCTGGCCGCCGCGGGCGACTTGTTCGGAACGTCGCACCGGCAGGCGCCGGTCAAGAATCTCGTCGGCCGCGTGCGTGACGGGCTGCGACAGTTGTTCTCGCTGCCCGACGGCTATGAGGTCATCCTCGGCAACGGTGGCTCCACGGCGTTTTGGGATGCCGCGGCGTTCGGGCTGATCGACAAGCGCTCGCTGCATCTGACCTATGGCGAGTTCAGTTCGAAGTTCGCCTCGTGCGTGGTCAAGAATCCGTTCGTCGGCGACCCCGTCATCGTCAAGGCCGATCCCGGCGGCGCCCCTAAGCCGCGGTCGGACGCGTCCGTCGACCTGATCGCATGGGCGCACAACGAGACCTCGACGGGTGTCGCGGTGCCGGTGCGGCGGCCCGACGGGTCCGGCGATGCGTTGATCGCCGTCGACGCCACGTCGGCGGCAGGCGGGCTGCCCGTGGACATCACCGAGGTGGACGCGTATTACTTCGCGCCGCAGAAGAACTTCGCAGGCGACGGCGGGTTGTGGATCGCGATCCTGTCCCCAGCGGCCCTGGCCCGTATCGAGGCGATCGCCGCGTCCGGCCGCTGGGTGCCGGACTTCTTGTCGTTGCCGATCGCGGTCGACAACAGCACCAAGAACCAGACGTACAACACCCCTGCGATCGGCACGCTGATCCTGCTGGCCGAGCAGATCGATTGGTTGCTGGGCAACGGCGGCCTGGACTGGGCGGTCAAGCGGACCGCGGACTCCTCCCAGCGGCTGTACTCGTGGGCAGAGGCGACGAAATTTGCGACGCCGTTCGTCACCGATCCCGAGTTGCGCTCGCAGGTGGTCGGCACCGTCGACTTCTCCGACGACATAGACGCGGCCACGGTCGCCAAGGCGCTTCGGGCCAACGGTGTCGTCGACACCGAGCCATACCGCAAACTCGGCCGCAACCAGCTGCGCGTCGGGATGTTCCCGGCAGTGGAGCCCGATGACGTCAGCGCGCTCACCCAATGCATCGATTGGGTGGTAGAACGGCTCTGACCTGCCGGGCGTGTCACCACGGTTACGGACAGATAACGAAGTAGGGTCCTCCTAATCGGGCTTGCATTTGGCCCGGAGGAGGTCGATATGCGGGAACTCAATGTCGTCGGGCTCGACGTTGACGGCAAACGAATCATTTGCGAGGCCGACGGTTCCGGCGAGAAGTTCCTGCTGCGGCCCGACGACCGCTTGCGTGCCGCCCTGCGTGGCGAGAAGGCCATCTCGAATCAACCCCAATCCGACACCGAGGTCCCAAGCGTGCTGCGTCCCAAGGAGATTCAGGCCAAGATCAGGGCGGGCGCCTCGGTCGAACAGGTTGCCGAGGCTGCCGGTGCCGATGTCGGACGGGTCGAGAGGTTTGCCCATCCGGTGTTGCTCGAGCGCGCCCGCGCGGCCGAACTGGCAACCGCCGCGCACCCTGTCCTTGCCGACGGACCATCCGTGCTGACGCTGTTGGAGACCGTGACATCGGCGCTGGTTGCCCGCGGGCTGGATCCGGAGGCCACCAACTGGGACGCGTGGCGCAACGAGGACGGCCGGTGGACGGTGCAGATGGACTGGAAGGCCGGCATGTCCGACAACGTCGCGCACTTCCGGTTCACGCCGGGCGCACATGGCGGCACCGTGACCGCATTCGACGACGCGGCATGCGAACTGATCGACCCCGACTTCGCCCGGCCGCTGCGGCCGCTGGCTCCCGTCGCCCAACTCGACTTCGAGGATCCACAGCCGGAGGTTGTTGCGCCCGAGCCGCCGCCAGCGCCGAAGCCACCCCGGCCGCGCAAGGGCAAGCCGCCCGTCCCCGCGTGGGAAGACGTGCTTCTCGGCGTGCGTTCCGGCGGGCAGCGATGAGCGCTTGCGAGAAGAGCCGACAGCACCGCTAGTCGCGTTGACCTGAAGTTCCGTTGAGGTCATAGTGTCGACCTCGTGATGAATCTTGGCCCGATCGGCCTCGCCAGCAGCTATCCGTACACCGACGACGCGGCGGTTGTTGCCGACGAAGCCCAACGCGTTGAGAGCCTAGGGTTTTCGACGCTGTGGCGCTCAGGCAACCTGGCGATGCTCGAGGCGGCGGTGCGGGCCACGACGCACATTCCGGTGGCCACCGGAATCATCCCCGTGGATTCGGTGCCCGCTGCGGACGTCATCGCAACCTATCGAACCCTGCACCGCGACCAACCGGGCAGGTTCATCGTCGGCGTCGGCGGCGCGCACGGGCCGCGACCCCTGAAGACGCTCAGCGCCTACCTCGATGCGTTGGACGATGCCGGCGTCACCGCTGACTCCCGGATCCTGGCCGCGCTCGGCCCCAACATGCTGGCGGTGGCGCGGGACCGGGCCGCAGGGGTGTATCCGTTTCTGGTCACGCCGTCGTATGTGGCGAATACGCGCGCCGCGCTGGGAAAGGAAACGACGCTGGCGGTGCTGTTGATGGTCACGCCGACCGACCGCGACGCCGCGCGGCAGGCGGCCTCCTCAACGCTGGACTTCCTCACCAAGGTGGGCGGATACCGCCGGAACCTGTTGCGGCAGGGCTTTTCCGAGTCCGACATCGATGACGTGAGCGACCGGCTGCTCGACGGCATCACCGCCTGGGGCGACCTCGATGCGATTGCGTCCCGGGTCGCGGAGTACCGCACGGCCGGCGCCGATCAGGTGGTGTTGCGGATCCTCGGCGCCGACGACGAGCAGGCATGGCAAGCCAGGTTCGCCGAAGCGCTTATCGGCTGAGCTGGCCGAGGGCCAGCGCAAGCACGGCGAGCCATGCCGCTGCCACGCCGACGCCGGTACCCAGCACGAACCACCGCCACACCGGGAGCTTGCGCCAACCCCACACTGTTGGGGCCAGGCCGCCGACGGCCACCAGGTTGAGCCCCACGGCCAACAATGGATGCACTCGCGTCAAGCCCAGGCTCAGCACCACGATCCCGGCGGCGGTCACCGCTGCGACGAACGCGGCCACCGTCAGCCCCATCGCCCACGGGGTGGAGTCGTCGGTCACGGCGCGAGCCTAACGCGCCTGCGTCAATACAGCACCGAAGCCAGGAACGCGCCGCGTGGCTCCTGGTAGAGCCCGATCGTCATCAGGTTCATCATCATCACCACCCGCAGGTCGTGCGCGAGGCACCACCGCAGCAGTTCGGTGTTGCGCATCGGCAGCAAAAAGCCTGGCCCGGCGAACATTTCAGCCGCGCCGATGAGCGCGAACATATCGTCGTTGGTCTCGGCGATCGAATGCGCAAAGAACGCCACGCCGGTGGTGTATCCGGTGATTCTGCCGTGGCGCTCAACCACCCTGGCCGTTCCCTGCGCCACCGCGTCGCGGACTTCACCGCCACGGTCGTGGCCGTGTACCCGCACGCACAGCGCATCGCATGCCGTCACATCTGCATCGGTGGCATCACGGACGGCGTAGCCGGGCACTTCGAATGCGAGCGGCTCCCCCTGCATCACCGCGAACGGTTCTTGCACATCGAAGCCGAGCTTCGCGTAGAGGCACATCGAGCGGTTGTGAAACGCCGACTGCAGTAACCGAACTCCGGGTGCCCGCTGCTGCGCGCTGCGCTCGATCACGGCGTTCATCAATACCAGTCCGATCCGTCGGTTCTGCACATGCGGGTCGACCGTGATCGGACCGACGCCGTGGATCATCGACCGTTCATCGAGAAAGTTGCTTCCGACGATCCGTCCGGCCTCCTCCGCGACAACGCCGAAGAAGCGCGGGTGAGCGATCAGCCCCGATACCGCGTCCGTGGCGACCTCCACCGACGGGAAGTCCGGTGGGAATCCGTGAAAGGTGTCAATGGCCGCGAACGCTTCATAACAAATGCGGCCGCACTCTGGCGCATCGTCCGGTGTGGCCTGTCGGATCTTGAGTTCCACGACGCACCCCCCTGTTACGGCGTCGATCTGATTCGATCGTAGAACGCCAGCGCAGCCGCCGTGGCGACGTTGAGCGAGTCAGTTCCCCGCGACATCGGGACCCGCACCCGCATGTCGCTGGCCGCCATCGCCCGCTCGGTCAGCCCGGGGCCCTCTGCGCCGACGAGTATCGCCACCTTTTGGTTCGTCAGACCGGCCATCGCCGCTGCAAGGGTGTGCGCGGCCGGATCGGGCGTCATGGCCAGCAGCCGAAACCCGTTGTCCCGCAACATTTGAAGGTCATCGGGCCAGGCCGGGGCCCACGCGTACGGCACCAGCAGGGCATGGCCCATCGATACCCGAACCGCGCGCCGGTACAGCGGGTCGGCGCACCCCACGCCGAAGACGACCGCGTCCACCCCGAGGCCCGCGGCGTTGCGGAAGATCGACCCGAGGTTCTCATGGTCGTTGACACCCTCGAGCACGGCAACCGTGCGGGCACCGTCGAGCACATGTTCCACGGTCAGTTCGGGCGCGCGCGACGCCGACGCCAGCACTCCACGGTTGAGATGGAAGCCGACCACATCGGCCATCACGTCGGAGTCGACCCGGTAGTACGGCGCCTCGACGCCCACCAGGTCATCGGCGAGCTCACCGAGTCGTCGGTCGGTACCCATCAGGGCCCTGGGCCGGAACCGCGAGACGAGCATGCGCTGCACCACCAGCACGCCTTCGGCGATCACCAGCCCCTTTCCGCTTGGCAGATCGGGCCTGCGGTCCACGCTGTTGAGATCGCGGAAGTCGTCGACCCTCGGGTCGGCGGGGTCGGCGACGTCGATTACTGCAGCCAATCCCCCGCTCGCTTCGCTCGTGCCCGCCGGATGCCACTCACGCGCTTTCGTCGACGATCCCCGACATCAGATCAGCGGCCACGAGGAGCGTCCTGCGTTGCTCGGGCTCTAGCCGGTCGAGGCGTTGCTTGAGCCATTCCTGGCTTGCGCGGCGCTCCGCCTCGATCAGATTCGTGCCGGCGCGAGACACCTTTACCAGCACCTGACGGCCGTCGGCTGGATGCGCGCTGCGCGCGACGAAACCGAGCTCGGTCAGCGAGGCGATCACTCGCGTCATCGACGGTGGCCGGACCCGCTCACGCGTGGCTAACGCGCCGGGCGTCATCGGTCCCTCTTTGGCAAGCGTCGACAGCGCCGACAGCTGCGACAGCGACACAGGGGAATCCGGCCGCCGGAACCGCAATTGGCGAGCAAGCCGGATCACTGCCAACGACAGATCACTCGCCAGCCGGGCGTCGACGTCCTTCACAGGCAAAGAGTACCTAGTGGGTCTCGGGAAAGCCGCGGAAACCCGATTCATTTCTGACGCGTCCGTAATCGGTTACGTTGTCAGCGTGGCACCCGAACCGCCCGCTTTGCCGGCCAGCCTGCTCAAGCCCTGGCCGGTCATCGTGGTGATCACCGCGGGTTGGCTCATCTCCGTCGTGTTGGCGTTCACGGTGCCCGGCCTGCATGAGTGGCGGCCCTTCACCCTCGCCGGCCTGGCCGTCGGCGCGCTCGGCACGTCGATCATGCTGTGGCAACAACGGGCCGTGCGCCGCGGATCGCGCGGAGCGCAGAGCGGACTCAGCTGAATTCGACCGAGGAGAGGCAATGGCAGCGCCACTGTTACAGGCTCACATCGACGTCAACGCACCGGTGAGCAAGGTGTGGGAGTTGGTGTCCGATCTCAAACGGATGCCGCAGTGGAGTCCCCAATGCCGAATGATGAGACCGCTCGGCCCCATTCGGCAGGGCACCCGGACCATCAACCTCAACCGCCGCAATCGCTTTTTCTGGCCAACGACATGCACGGTGATGGAAGTAATTCCAGAACAGAAGGTGGCATTTCGGGTCGACATCAACCATTCGATATGGAGCTATGAACTAGAGCCGACCGACACCGGCACGCGCCTGGTGGAATCCCGACACGCCGAGAACGGAGTCACTGCGTTCTCGAATATGAGCGTCAATGCATTGATGGGCGGGGTGCCGAGTTTCGAGCGGGAACTCGTCGACGGCATGCAGCAGACGCTGGCGCGTATCAAGGCCGCCGCAGAGAGCTGATATAGATCGAGGTACCCCTTCACAAACGCCTCCGGGGGTGTCAGGAAGGGACTGTTAACGGTTCCCTTTGAGGATCGAAGCGTTGCTGCGCTTCGGTTCTTCTGGCACGCCCCGGAGGTGTTGTTGTGTCTGTACGTCAAGCTGCGCCAGTCACGTCGTCCACGATCGTCGTTGCCGTTGATGTCGGCAAGTCCTCGGCGATGGTGTCGGTGACGGATGCTGCGCGTTGTCGGGTGTTGGGTCCGATCGGATGCGCGATGGGTTGCTCGGCGCTGTCTGCGGTGGTTCATCGGATCGAGGCGGCGGTCGGGCCTTTTGCACAGGTCAAGGTGGGTGTGGAAGCGGCTGGGCATTATCACCGGCCGGTCCTGGATTATGCGTGGCCGATGGGCTGGGAGGTGCTGGAGCTCAACCCCGCTCACGTGAGCGAGCAGCGTCGGATTGCCGGTAGGCGCCGGCTCAAGACCGACGCGATCGATCTGGAAGCGATCACCGAGCTCGTGCTGGCCGGACGTGGACGTCTGGTTGTTGCCGAGCAGATGGTGCTCGGTGAGATTGGTGCGTGGGCAGCGCATCGCAGCCGTCGGGTGGCTGTTCGGTCGGCGACGAAGAATCAATTGTTGGGTCAACTCGATCGCGCCTTTCCCGGTGTGACTGAAGCGCTACCGGATGTGTTGGGCACCAAGATCGGTCGGTTGATCGCCGCCGAATTCGCCGACCCCGCCCGGCTGAGCACACTGGGCGTGAGCCGGCTGATCCGCTTTGCGGCCGCCCGCGATGTCCAGCTGCGCCGACCGGTGGCCCAGCGTCTGGTCGCCGCAGCCCGCGAGGCATTGCCGACCGCCGACGCCGCAGTGGCGCGCCGTGTGCTGGCCGCCGACGTGGCGCTGCTGGCCGACTTGGACACCCAGATCAGCGCGACCGAGGCAGAGCTGGCGATGCTGGTTCCGCGCAGCCCGTTCGCCACGTTGACCACGGTGCCCGGATGGGGCGTGGTCCGCGTCGCTAATTATGCTGCCGCCCTGGGTGATCCGGGCCGCTGGCCGGGCCCACGGCAGATCTACCGGGCCGCCGGCTTGTCACCGATGCAGTACGAATCGGCCGGCAAACGCCGCGACGGAGCCATCAGCCGCGAGGGCAGTGTGACGCTGCGACGAGCCTTGATCGATCTCGGAATTGGCCTGTGGCACACCGATCCGGGTGCCAAAGTCTATGCCGCCGGACTGAGAGCCCGCGGTAAACATGGCGGGATCATCGCCTGCGCACTGGCCCACCGCGCCACTCGCATCGCCTACGCCCTGGTCCGCGACCACGCCACCTACGACCGGTCCCGCTGGAGCTAAGCATCTTTGGCTTTCCTGGTCTAGGCCATCGGCGCCGGAGACGCAGGAGCTGTCCACTGGCAGCCCCGCGGCGCAGCCAGGACCAACGACGTGGACAGCGACGAGCACCGGCGCACCATGAGCCACTACAGGAAAGGCGTGCGATCTCCCAACGGAAAAGGAGGCATTAGAAGCCCCTTCACAACTCCGGTCGCTAGTGCCAGGCTGGAAGGCAAGAAGGGCCGGATCAGATGCCGTGAGGGCTATGGCGGACCCGCGAGGGTTACGCCGCGACTAGCTTGGCAGCCGGCCCTTCGCCCTACACGACAGCCCGAACGACGCCAGATGACTACATCCACTCGGAAGTCGCATAAGTCAGCGTGGGCGCCTCGGGGCAACTTCTCCAGCCATAAACACCGGATCCATCAGAACGACGACCCGACCCGCCCAAGCATCCCAGGCGGTGGCGACCCCCCACGCCCTGTCCGCCCCCTTGACAGGACCTACAGCCAGCTAGTCGGCAGGCTCCACCACATCGAGCACGCCGTCGTCGAACGGGTCATACAGCGGCGACCCGGTACCGGGCGGCTGCGGGGTGTCCGAGTGTGCGCCGCAACCGTATTCGGATTCGACGACGTGACCATCGGCGGCCAACTCGTTGGCGCACACCCCGAACACCGTGCCCAGCGCGCCGGCAAGAGGAATGTAGAAGCCGCAGTCGCGGCAGACGCGGCGGGTGGACCGGGCCATCGCCGATCCGGGACCGAACTCTCCGTCATGCCATCTCTGCGCGGCGTCGGAGCGACCCAGCTCGCTGAGTACCTGACGGCGGCCCAGCCCTACCTCGACGGCTACCTCGTCGACCACGGGGTCACCGGTGGCCACGTAACCGGGGACCAGGCGCGGGTCGTTGGCGGGTGGGGCCAGCAGATCGCCCGGGCTCAGGTCGCCGGGCCTGACGCGTTCCTGCCACGGCACCCACTTCGGCGCCAGCAATGCCGTCGGGCCGGGAACCAACACGACCTCGCTAATCGTGGCGTGGTCGGCGCCGGGGCAGGCGGCCACGACCACGGCCCACTGCCAGCCCTTGTAGCCCGGCATGTCGGCCAGGAACCGATGCGTCGCGGACGTCGGGTCCTCGAAACTGGCGCCGAGGTACTCGCCAAGGGTGTCCTCGCCGCTGAACTCGATGATCGCGGCGCGCGCCTGCTCGGCGGCGCCCGTCAGCACCGCTTCCAGGTCGGGGCGATCGTCGGTGTTCACGCTGTCCATCGATATCAATAGTGCCTGACCCGGGAACGTCGAGCCACACCGGTCGCCTGCACGCCCGCTACCGTCGCGATAGGGGAGAATCGTGACGTGACCGGATCGCGGCGTGACCACCGGGACCCGCGGGGTCGGCGTGAGGATCGGTACTACCCGCCGCGTCCGCCCGGCGATGCCGACGGCGAGCACCCCGGAATGGCGAACTATCCGAGCGACCCCGACGTCGGCGGCGGCTACCGGCGGCCCCGCCGCTCATCGTCAGGCCCCAGCGCGAACCGGTGGCTGCCGCCACTCGACGACCGCTCCGCCCGTGAGCGCCCTTTCGACCCTCCGCCGCCGACCGTCGGCGCCGGCGCGGGCCAGAAGGTCACCGTCACCCGCGCGGCCGCGCAGCGCAGCCGCGAGATGGGCTCGAAAATGTACGGTCTGGTGCATCGGGCCGCTACCGCCGACGGCGCCGACAAGTCCGGCCTTACCGCGCTGACATGGCCGGTGGTGGCCAACTTCGCCGTCGACGCGGCGATGGCAATCGCATTGGCCAACACCTTGTTTTTCGCTGCGGCGTCCGGGGAGAGCAAGGGCAAGGTCGCGCTGTACCTGCTGATCACCATCGCCCCGTTTGCCGTCATCGCCCCGCTGATCGGCCCGGCGCTGGACCGTCTGCAGCATGGCCGCCGTGTCGCGCTGGCCACGTCGTTCGTCTTGCGCACCGTGTTGGTGGTCGTGCTGATCGCCAACTACGACGGCGCGACCGGCAGCTACCAGTCGTGGGTGCTGTATCCGTGCGCACTGGGAATGATGGTGCTGTCCAAGTCATTTAGCGTGCTGCGCAGCGCGGTCACTCCGCGGGTACTTCCGCCGACGATCGACCTGGTGCGGGTGAACTCGAGGCTGACCACATTCGGCTTGTTGGGCGGAACGTTGGTCGGAGGTGCGATCGCCGCGGGCGCAGAGTATCTGTTCGGACTTTTTCATCTGCCCGGCGCGCTGTACGTCATCGTCGCGGTCACGCTTGCGGGCGTGGCGCTGTCGATGCGGATCCCGAAATGGGTCGAGGTGACCGCGGGCGAGGTCCCTGCCACACTGTCCTACCACGGCCGCAGCGGCGAATTGCGCCGTCACCCAGAACAGCACAAGCCACCGGCCTCGGCCCGACAACCGTTGGGCCGCAACATCATTACCTCACTGTGGGGCAACTGCACCGTCAAGGTGATGGTCGGGTTCTTGTTCCTGTATCCCGCGTTTGTAGCCAAGTCGCACGACGCCAGCGGCTGGGAGCAGCTGCGCATCCTCGGCGTGATCGGAGCGGCAGCGGCGATCGGCAACTTCGCGGGCAACTTCACCAGCGCCCGACTCAAGCTCGGCCATCCGTCACTGCTGGTCGTGCGATGCACGATCGCGGTCACCACCGTTTCATTGGTTACCGCGCTGACCGGCAAGTTGATGGTGGCGGCAATCGCCACGTTCGTAACGGCTGGAGCAGCGGCTATCGCGAAGGCCTCGCTGGACGCGTCGCTGCAGGACGACCTGCCGGAGAAGTCGCGCGCATCGGCGTTCGGCCGCTCAGAGTCGTTGCTGCAGTTGGCCTGGGTGTCCGGCGGCGCCATGGGCGTGCTGGTGTACACCGACCTGTGGGTGGGCTTCACAGCGATCAGCGCGATACTGATCGTCGGGCTGGCGCAGACGGTGGTGAGCTACTTCGGCGAGTCGCTTATACCCGGCTTGGGCGGCAACCGTCCGGTGCTCGCCGAGCAGGAGGGCGGCAGGCCGGATCGGGCGGCGGTGTCGCCGGAGTGAAGCGCCTGCTCGCCGCGCTGGGCGTTGTCGTGGTCGTGACGTCTGCACTGACCGGCGTGCTGATCTGGCGCCTGACGCAAGACCCGCACCCGGAACACCCTGAGATCAGCGCCTATTCGCACGGCCAACTGGTGCGGGTCGGCCCGTACCGGTACTGCAAGGTGCTCAACCCCACCGACTGCGAAACCCCTCAGACCGATGGCGAACTCACTGTCGACCCTCGGCATCCAGTGCAGTTGTCGGTGCCTCCTGCGATTGCCCGGGCGCCGTGGGTCTTGGTGCGGACCTATGAGGGCGCCGACGTGGTCGACGAGTTCCGGCCGGACACGAAGCTAGCCGTCACCATCCCCACCGTGGATCCGAAGCGCGGCAAGCTTTTTGGCGTCGCGGTGCAGCTGCCGACCCTGGTCCGCGACGAAGCGGGCAACGAGTTTCCAGTGCCGCACGCGGAATGGTCGGTGCGCACGGTCTGGCCCTAGCCCGCCCCGTGCCCGTCAGGCACACGTTCACCCTCCTGGGTGGCGCCCGGCGGGGTGCCATCCCCAAAGGGCCTGCCGCCCAACGTTTTCCGGCCGTGCGGCGTCAACCAGTTGGACAGTTCGGGCCCCTTTGGCACGATCTGCGTCGGATTGATGTCCTTGTGCACGATGTAGTAGTGCTGCTTGATCTGCACGAAGTCGATAGTGTCGCCGAAGCCGGGCGTCTGGAACAGATCGCGCGCGTAGGCCCACAGCACCGGCATTTCGGATAGCTTGTGCCTGTTGCATTTGAAGTGCCCGTGGTAGACGGGATCGAAGCGGGCAAGGGTGGTGAACAGTCGCACGTCGGCCTCGGTGATGGTGTCGCCGACCAGATACCGCTGATTCTCCAGTCGCTCGGAGAGCCAGTCGAGCGCCGTGAACAGCCGGTCGTACGCCTTGTCATACGCCTCCTGCGAGCCCGCGAACCCGCAGCGATAGACGCCGTTGTTGACCTCGGTGTAGATGCGCTGGGCGACCTCGTCGATCTCGTCGCGGAGGTCCTCTGGATACAACTGGGGTGCGCCTTCGCGGTGAAACTTGGCCCATTCGGTGGAGAAGTCCAGCGTGATCTGTGCGAAATCGTTGGTAACGACCTCACCCGTCGGCACGTCCACGATCGCGGGCACCGTGATGCCCTTCTCGTAGTCAGGGAAGCGTTTGAGGAAGGCGTCCTTGAGCCGGGGGATCTGCAGCACCGGGTCGACGCCGCCGGGGTCGAGGTCGAACGTCCAGCTGTCCTCGTCATGTGTCGGCCCGCAAAAACCAATGGACAGAACGTCTTCCAGGCCCAGTAGTCGTCGCACGATGATCGTGCGGTTGGCCCATGGGCAGGCCCTGGCGACGATCAGCCGGTAGCGGTCGGGTTCGACGGGATAGCCGTCGCGACCGTCGGCCGTGATTCGGGTGGTGATGTAGTTGGTGTCGCGGTTGAACTCGCCACCGCCGGCGACATATGCCATGCCTTCAGGATGCCCGCCGAGTGGCCATTTATTGCACGGATTTCTGGCGACAGCGTGTCATAAGTGGCCACTCGACGAGTGAGGCCGTTTGCGCTGCGCCCCTAGGCGTCGAGTTCGCTGGCGACTGCCCGCACCACTTCGGACACCCGGCGGGCGACCTTGCGGTCGGGGTAGCGACCCTTGCGCAGCTCGGGCTGCACTGCGCTCTCCAGCAGCGTGATCATGTCCTCGACCATGCCGTGCAATTCGTCGGGGGTGTGCTTATGCTCGGCGGCCGCGGCTTCGCGACGGGTGCGCGTCAGGCTCGGTGGCGAGTCGATGATCTTCAGGCTCAGCGCCTGCGGACCGCGGCGCCCCGCGGCCATGCCGAACTCCACCTTCTGCCCCGCTTTGAGGCCCTCGACACCGGCCGGCAGCGCCGAGGACCGGACGTAGACGTCCTCGCCCTCCTCCTGCGACAAAAAGCCGAAGCCCTTCTCGGCGTCGTACCACTTAACCCGGCCGGTCGGCACTGGTCTCACCCGCTTGTCTTCTCGGAGCAACGTACATATGGAACATAGAGAAAGCGTCCCGCCTGCGCCGGGACGCGTTCAGGTGATCTTACTCGGAGGCCGCCCCGGTGATCACCCCCTTTACTCGGTAGTCTGAAACCACCGCTGGAGGTGAGATGCGCCTGATCCTGAACGTCATTTGGCTGGTATTCGGCGGCCTGTGGCTCGCGCTGGGTTATCTGCTGGCAGCGCTGATCTGCTTCATCCTGATCATCACGATCCCGTTCGGATTCGCCGCGCTGCGAATCGCGTCGTATGCGCTGTGGCCGTTCGGCCGCACGATCGTCGACAAACCGGGAACGCGACCAGGCGCGCTGATCGGCAACGTCATCTGGGTCATTCTGTTCGGCATCTGGCTGGCCATCGGCCACGTGATCACCGCCGTCGCGATGGCCATCACCATCATCGGCATCCCGCTGGCGCTGGCCAACCTGAAACTGATCCCGGTCTCGCTGCTCCCGCTCGGCAAGGAGATCGTCCCCTCCGATCAGACGCGCGACCTCTCCTCAAATTTGCGGGCCGCCGCATGACCATCACCGAACTCGGCGTGCCGTCGGTGCAGCGCCCCGTCAGCGGGATGCCCCTCGACGGCCCCATGGTCGACACCTTCGGCAGGGTCGCCACCGATCTGCGGGTGTCGCTGACCGACCGCTGCAACCTGCGCTGCACGTACTGCATGCCGGCCGAGGGGCTGGACTGGCTGCCCGGCGAGCAGCTGCTGCGCGCCGACGAGCTGACCCGGCTGCTGCGCATCGCGGTCATGCGGCTCGGCATCACCAGCGTCCGGTTCACCGGCGGCGAACCGTTGGTGGCCAAGCACCTCGAGAGCGTCATCGCGGCCACCACCTCGCTCAGTCCGCGCCCCGAAATCACGTTGACCACCAACGGTATTGGGCTGGACAAACGGGCAGCCAAGCTCAAGGCGGCCGGGCTTGACCGAATCAACGTCTCCCTCGACACCGTCGACGCCGCACGCTTTGCGCACATCACCCGTCGCGACCGGCTGCACGACGTAATAAAAGGGCTGGAGGCGGCCAAGGCGGCCGGGTTGGACCCGGTGAAGGTGAACGCCGTGCTGGATCCGGTCACCGGGCTGGACGACGCCGTGGCGCTGCTCCGGTTCTGCCTCGACCACGGATACCAGTTGCGCATCATCGAGCAGATGCCCCTTGATGCCGGCCACGAGTGGAAGCGCGGCCGCGCGATCGAAGCTGACGACGTGCTTGCGACCTTGCAAAAGCATTTCGACCTACGCCCCGATCGGGCGCCGCGCGGTTCGGCGCCCGCCGAGCTGTGGGACGTCGTGGACGGCCCCGGAGTCGTGGGCAAGGTCGGCATCATCGCCTCGGTTTCGCACGCGTTCTGCGCGGCGTGTGATCGCACCCGGCTGACCGCCGATGGACAGATCCGCAACTGTCTTTTTGCCCAGCACGAGACCGACCTGCGCCGCCTCATGCGTGCGGGCGCCGACGACGATGCACTGGCAGCTGCGTGGCGCGCCACCATGTGGGTCAAGGCCGCGGGCCACGGCATCAACGACCCGGACTTCGTGCAGCCGGACCGCCCGATGAGCGCGATCGGCGGCTGACGCAATAGTGAAGGTGACCGTCCGCTACTTCGCGGCCGCTCGTGCGGCGGCGGGCTTCGACGATGAAATCGTCGGCGTCGCGCCGGGCACCACAGTCGGGGCGTTGGTACGCACCCTCGGGGAACGGGACCCCGAACTGGCGAAGGTCCTGAACCGATGCTCATACCTCTGCGACGGAATTGCGGTGCGAGACTTGGCGATGACGCTGGGCGACGCTCAAACCGTCGATGTTCTTCCCCCGTTCGCCGGCGGATAGCCGTGATTTGCGTCACATAACGAAATGGTCACAAGCTGGCCACGGGCCGTTATCTGTCAAAAGACACCTGGGGAAACACATTGGGGTCCTGGCGATTTAGAGCTCTTTTAGGATTTGCCGCAGGCCGAATCGCCGTATCCGTCAAAAGATGACGTGACCAACGTGACCCGTTAGCGTTCACTCCCAAGCCAGTCGACCCCTCATTTTGATTGGCCCGCCGTGCCCCAACCGCGCCGAGCTCCATCCGTTGGTGCACGGAACAACGACAAACAACTTGGATGGAGGCGGGGGACCCACCGGTCCACCGAACATAAGGACCAGGAACCGCTTGCGGTTCCTTGGGGTGAAGCCGTGTCTAACACGGCCGGGCGACCTCTCCAGCCCGAACCCGACAGCTGACCTCGCGGGCGCTTAAGAGAGGAACTAACGCACCCATGAGTGGACGGCATCGCAAGCCCACTGCATCGGCCAAAAGCGTCGCAAAGATCGCCTTCACCGGCGCTGTCATCGGAAGCGGAAGCCTCGCCCTCGCCGGGCACGCTGGCGCCGCCACCGACGGCGAATGGGACCAGGTCGCGAAATGCGAATCAGGCAATAACTGGGCCATCAACACGGGCAACGGATACCAGGGCGGGCTGCAGTTCTCGCCGAGCACCTGGTCGGGCCACGGCGGCGGCGAGTATGCGCCGGCTGCTCATATGGCCACCAAGGAAGAGCAGATCGCTGTCGCCGAGCGCGTGCTTGCCAGCCAGGGCAAGGGTGCCTGGCCGACGTGCGGCAGAGGCCTCTCGGGTGCCACGCCGCGCAACGTCATCGACGAGGCACTCGACGCCGTCGGCCTGAACGGCGAATTGCCGCCTCCGCCGCCTTTCGACCCGTTCGCTCCTCCGCCGCCACCCCCGCCAGCACCGTTCGACGCGATGGCCGCTCCGCTGCCCGAGGCGCCACCACCCCGCCGCTGCCGAGCCGCCGCCACCGCCCGCTGAGGCGCCGATCGACGCACTGTCGGCCCCGCTGCCCGAGGCGCCACCGCCTCCGCCGCTGCCCGAGCCGCCGCCACCGCCGCCTGTTGAGGCGCCGATCGTCGAGGCGGCCCTGCCGCTCGACGCACCGCTGCCGGCTCCCCCGCCCGCCGACGCACCGCCGCTCGAGGGCACCATCGTTCAGTCCTCGCTGCAGGTTCCCGCACCGCTCGATCCCGTACTGCCGCCGCTCCCGCCCGCCCCGGCGCCGCCCGCGCCGGGGGCCGTTGCGGCACCCGCGCCGGACCCGCTGGCGCCGCTCAACGGTGTCAACATCCCCGCCCCGGCGTATGACGCCGCCAACCAGGCGATGACCGATCCCGCCGCCGCCTTGCCTGCGCTGCCGGAGGCAGTGCCGCACCTGGCGAGCCCGGACAACCCACCACCCGGAACGACGACCGACCCGTCGCAGCTGGGGCCCGGCGACAGCCCCAACGTCAGCTACCTCAAGGACTTGTGGCAAGCGGTCCAGAACCATGACATCAGCGGTAAAGAAGCGTTGATCATGGGGCTGGGCCAACGCGGGATGAACACGCCGTACCCGGAGCAGGCACCTGGCCCGAACGTGCCGGTCACCCCGCCGCCTCCGGCCGATCCGGCCGCCCCACCGCCGGCACCCGGCGCACCGCCGATCCTGCCGCCCGCCTAACGAGTCAGGCGGATCCCACCCACTCGTCGGAGCCGTCGGCGAAGAACTGGTGCTTCCACACCGGTAGCCGAGCCTTGACCGTGTCGACCAGCCGCGCGCATGTCTCGAACGCGGCCGCTCGGTGATCCGCCGCGACCGCAGCCACCAAGGCAGCATCGCCGATCTGCAGCGTGCCGATCCGGTGGCTGACCGCGATGGCCCGCACACCGTGACAATCGGCCGCGATCTCGGCGGCCACGTCCGTCAGAGTCTGCTGCGCTGTGGGGTGCGCGGAATACTCCAGCCGGACGACGTTGCGCCCGTCGTCGTGATCGCGAACCACGCCTGCGAATCCGACGACGGCACCTGCCGACTCGTGTGCCACCAGCGCCTCGTACTCGGACAGTTCGATCGGCAGCTCGGTCAGTTCGACGCGCAGGACAACGGGAGTCATCGTGGGTGGTCCTTGCCGCTGAGTTGATCGAGCGCATGCTCGAGGACATCGTCGAGCACCCCGAGGCCGTCTTTGACGCCGCCAGTGGAGCCGGGAAGGTTGACGATCAGCGTGCGGTCCCTGACGCCGCATACACCACGCGACAGCACCGAGGTCGGCACATGGGGCAGGCCTGAGCGCCGGATCGCGTCGGCAAGCCCGGGGACCTGATAGTCGACGATGTTGGCGGTGGCCTCCGGGGTGGAGTCGGTCGGCGAGATGCCGGTGCCGCCGGAAGTGATTACCACGTCGACGTTTTCACCGATTGCGGCGAACAGTGCCCGGCTCACATCGGCGCCGTCGGCCACCACAGTCGCGCCCGGCGCGGAGATCCCGCGGGCGTTGAGCCAGTCGACGATGATCGGGCCGCAGCGGTCCTCGTAGATTCCCGCGGCCGCCCGCGTGGAGGCGATCACCACCCGGCCCGAGCGCGTCATACCCGTCTGTTCTTCGCGCGAGCGCTCATCACCTTGTCCACAGCCCTGTTTTACCGCCTTCTTTGCGCAGCACCCGGATGTCGTCGATGCGGGCGGCCGGGTCGACGGCCTTGATCATGTCGTAGAGCGTCAGCCCGGCGACGCTGACGGCCGTCATCGCCTCCATCTCGACGCCGGTGCGGTCCGTGGTCCGGACAGTCGCGGTGATTCCGATGCTGTCGTCGCCGATCGCGAAGTCGACGTCGACTCCGGTCAGCGCCAGTGGGTGGCACAGCGGGATGAGGTCGCTGGTGCGCTTGGCGGCAAGGATCGCAGCCACCCGCGCGGTGGCCACGGCGTCGCCCTTGGGCAGACCGCCAGAAGCGATCAGCGCCACGACATCAGCCGTCGTGTGGAAGGTTCCTGCGGCGACCGCGGTGCGCTTGGTGGCGTCCTTGCCGGTCACGTCGACCATGTGCGCCGCGCCCGACTCGTCTAAGTGCGAAAGCACCCGCCGGGCGGAGCTCGGCGATCCAGCCGCGGCGGGGTCGGTCACCGCTACTTGTTGACGACCGTGATCGGGTGGACGTATGGCAGCTCGTCTGCGGGCTGCGGGAACGCCAGCTCGCCGAAGGGCGACAGCGCGCCGGTGCGGTCCGTGGCCAGCTCGCTGACCGCGTGATCGTCATCGCCGTTGACCTCGGGCCAGCCCGGGTCGACGTACTGCTTCTTCTGCCCTTTGTTCTCTGCCACGTCCACATTGTGGCAGGCGCAGCGCGCGGTGGCGACACCGGCGGCCTGCTTTACGCTGGTCAGCGATGACCGAAACTACTCCGGGCGTCCCGCTGGGCGCCTGGCTGGCCGAGCTTGACGACGAGCGGCTGATCCGGCTGCTGGAGCTGCGGCCCGACCTGACACAACCGCCGCCTGGCTCGATAGCGGCGCTGGCTGCCCGCGCGCAGGCCCGCCAATCGGTCAAGGCCGCCACCGATGCGCTCGACTTCTTGCGGCTGGCCGTGCTCGACGCGCTGCTGGTGCTGCACGCCGACACCGCGGCAGTGCCGCTGACCAAGCTGGTGGCGCTGATCGGCGACCGGGTCAGCGAGGACACCGTCACCGCGGCCGTCGACGACCTGCGCGAGCGCGCGCTGGTGTGGGGCGACGCCACCATTCGCGTGGCGGCCGAAGCCGTGGGCGGGCTGCCGTGGTATCCGGGCCAGGCCGCCCTGGAGGACGCGGACGAGAGGAGCACAACCGATGTCACAGCGCAGACGGATATCGCCGCCCGACTCGAGGCGCTCGACCCCGCCCAGCGCGAGCTGCTGCAGCGGCTACTGGAGGGCTCCCCAATGGGCCGGACCCGCGACGCGGCGCCGGGCACCCCGCCGGACCGGCCGGTGCAGCGGCTGCTGGCGGCGGGCCTGCTGCGTCAGGTGGACGCCGAAACCGTGATCCTGCCGCGGCTGGTCGGTCAGGTGATGCGTGGCGAGATGCCAGGGCCAACGCAGTTGACACAACCCGATCCTGCAGTGACGACCACCACCGTCGCTGACGTCGACGCCGTGGCAGCAGGGGCGGTGATCGACCTGCTGCGTGAGGTCGAGCTGCTGCTCGAAACCCTCGGCGCCACACCGGTTCCCGAGCTGCGCAGCGGCGGGCTGGGCGTGCGTGACGTCAAGCGGCTGACCAAGGTCACCGGCATCGACGAGGCCCGGCTCGGCCTGGTCCTCGAGGTTTCGGTCGCCGCGGGGCTGATCGCGACAGGCATGCCGGAACCCGACCCACACGACGGTGTCGGCCCGTTCTGGGCGCCGACGGTGGCGGCCGACAGGTTCGTCGAGTCGTCGACAGCCACCAAATGGCATCTGCTGGCGTCGACGTGGCTGGACCTGCCCGGCAGGCCGAGCCTGATCGGCCGCCGCGGCCCCGATGGCAAACCCTATGCGGCGCTGTCGGATTCGCTGTTCTCGACTGCGGCCCCACTGGATCGGCGATTGCTGCTGGACATGCTGGCCGACCTGCCGCCTGGATCCGGCGTCGACGCCGCCGCGGCATCACGCGCGATGATCTGGCGGCGTCCCCGCTGGGCGGTACGCCTGCAGCCCAACCTCGTCGGCGATCTACTGACCGAGGCACATGCGTTGGGCGTGGTGGGCCGCGGCGCGATTGCCTCGTCGGCGCGCAAGATGCTGGCCGGCGATCCGGCGGACGAGGTCGTCGCCGCGATGGATAAGGTGCTGCCAGCGCCCATTGACCACTTCCTGCTTCAGGCCGACCTGACGGTCATCGTGCCAGGACCGCTGGAACGCGATCTGGCCGAACAACTGGCGTCGGTGGCGACTGTGGAATCGGCGGGTGCGGCGATGGTCTACCGCATCAGCGAGGCCTCGATCCGGCGCGCCCTTGACACCGGGCGCACCGCCAGCGAGCTGCACGCGTTGTTCAGCAGACACTCGAAAACGCCTGTACCGCAAGGTCTCACGTATCTGATCGACGACGTCGCCCGCCGGCATGGCCAGCTGCGGGTCGGCATGGCGCAGTCGTTCGTGCGATGCGAGGATCCTGCCCTGCTGGCGCAGGCCGTCGCGGCGCCTGCCGCCGAACAACTCGAAATGCGGCAGCTCGCGCCTACCGTCGCGGTATCCCAAGCGCCGATCTCCGAGGTGCTGGCCACGCTGCGCGATGCCGGATTCGCGCCCGCGGCCGAGGACTCCACCGGCACGATCGTCGACATCCGTGCGCGCGGCGCCCGGGTGCCCGCGCCGCCGGGACGGCGTCGTGCCCACCGACCACAGACTCCCACCACCCAGACGCTGGGCGCGATCGTCGCGGTGCTGCGCAAGGTGGCGTCCGCGCCGTTCGGAAACATGCGCCTCGATCCCGCGGTCGCGATCTCGCAGCTGCAGGAGGCGGCACATCTGCAGTCGTCGGTGGTGATCGGCTACGTCGACCCGGCCGGAGTGGCCACGCAACGGGTCGTCGCGCCGATCAACGTCCGCGGTGGCCAGCTGACGGCCTACGATCCGGCGTCCGGCCGGGTCCGCGAGTTCGCCATCCACCGCGTCACCTCGGTGGTGGCGGCCGACGCGGGATAGCCGACTGACTTTCGGTGACAAGCTTTGCTCATCGTCCTGCCTTCGTATGCCGTTGACCTGGGTAAACGCTGTTGTCGCTGATAGCCGAGCAAGTCGACCGGCGCCTAAGCCCGCCAGCCACGAGCCACGAAAGTTCGCACCACCTGCGCCCACCGCGACGCACTGAAACGTCGCCCGTCCCCCGCGTCGGGATAATGGACAGAATGACCGAAGGCCCCCTGATCGTGCAGTCCGACAAGACGGTGCTGCTCGAAGTCGACCATGAGCAAGCCGGGGCTGCCCGCGCCGCGATCGCGCCGTTCGCCGAGCTGGAGCGCGCGCCGGAACACATCCACACCTACCGCATCACTCCGCTGGCGTTGTGGAACGCTCGGGCGGCGGGCCACGACGCCGAGCAAGTGGTCGACGCGCTGGTGTCGTTCTCCCGTTACGCCGTGCCGCAGCCACTGCTGGTCGACATCGTCGACGTCATGGCCCGCTACGGGCGGCTGCAGCTGGTCAAGCATCCGGCGCACGGCCTGTGCCTGGTCAGCCTCGACCGCGCCGTGCTCGAAGAGGTGCTGCGCCACAAGAAGATCGCGCCGATGCTCGGTGCCCGTATCGATGACGACACGGTCATCGTGCACAACAGCGAGCGCGGCCGCGTCAAGCAGATGCTGCTCAAAATAGGTTGGCCTGCAGAGGATTTAGCTGGCTACGTCGACGGCGAGAAGCATCCGATCGCGCTGGACCAACAGGGCTGGCACCTTCGCGACTATCAGGAGATGGCCGCGGATTCGTTCTGGGCGGGCGGCTCCGGCGTGGTGGTGTTGCCGTGCGGCGCCGGCAAGACGCTGGTTGGCGCCGCGGCGATGGCCAAGGCGGGCGCGACCACGCTGATCCTCGTCACCAACACGGTGGCGGGCAGGCAGTGGAAGCGCGAGCTGATCAACCGCACGTCGCTGACCGAGGAAGAGATCGGCGAGTATTCCGGGGAGAAAAAGGAGATCCGGCCGGTCACGATCGCCACCTATCAGGTGATCACCCGCCGCACCAAGGGCGAGTACCGCCATCTCGAACTGTTCGATAGCCGCGACTGGGGCCTGATCATTTATGACGAGGTACACCTGCTGCCTGCGCCGGTATTTCGGATGACAGCGGATCTGCAGTCGCGCCGCCGGCTCGGGCTGACCGCCACCCTGATCCGCGAGGACGGCCGGGAGGGCGATGTGTTCTCGCTGATCGGACCCAAGCGCTACGACGCGCCGTGGAAGGACATCGAGGCGCAAGGCTGGATTGCCCCCGCCGAATGCATCGAGGTCCGGGTGACGATGACCGACAACGAGCGGATGCTCTACGCCGTCGCCGAACCCGATGAGCGCTACAAACTGTGCTCGACGGTGCACACCAAGATCGCGGTGGTGAAGTCGATCCTGGAAAAGCACCAAGGTGATCAGACGTTGGTGATCGGGGCATACCTCGACCAGCTCGACGAGCTTGGCCAGGAGCTGAACGCCCCGGTGATTCAGGGGTCGACCAAGACGGCCGAACGCGAGGCGCTGTTCGACTCCTTCCGCCGTGGCGAGATCTCGACGCTGGTGGTGTCGAAAGTCGCGAACTTTTCTATCGATCTGCCGGAAGCCAATGTGGCGGTACAGGTTTCGGGTACTTTCGGGTCGCGCCAGGAAGAGGCGCAACGGCTGGGCCGGCTGCTGCGGCCCAAGGCCGACGGCGGGGGCGCGATCTTCTATTCGGTGGTATCCCGCGACAGCCTGGACGCGGAGTATGCCGCGCACCGCCAACGATTCCTCGCCGAACAGGGCTACGGCTACATCATCAAGGACGCCGATGACCTGCTGGGGCCGGCGATATGACCGTCCGACGGGTAATGCCGATCCTCACCGTGTCCGACCTGGATGCGACGCGGGAGGCGTATGTGCGGATTCTCGGACTGCGCGAGGTGATGAACCACGGCTGGATCGTCACGTTGGCCGACGACGAGCTTCGCCACCAGGTGAGCCTGATGACGAAGGATGCGACAGCGCCGGTCAATCCGAATGTGTCCATCGAGGTCGACGACGTGGACGCCGCCTACCGGGCCGCGGTCGATGCCGGGGTGCGGATCGTGCACCCGTTGAGCGACGAGGAATGGGGCGTTCGGCGGTTCTTCTTCGCCGACGCGGCGGGCAACGTGATCAACGTATTGAGCCACGCGGACCAGTGATTAGGTATGCGGCCCAACGGGTTTAGCGACCGTCAACAGCACTACCGAATCTTCCAGTGCGTGCAGACCGTGGCGGGTGCGCGGCAGGATGATGTGGTCTCCTGGCGAGCCGTCCCAGCCGGATTGCGAGTTGGTGACACGGACCCTGCCCTGTAGCACCTGCAACGTCGCTTCGCCTGGGCTTTCATGGTCGTCCATCGTGTTACCCGCCGTCATCGCCATCAGGGTCTGACGCAGCGAATGTTCATGGCCTCCGTAAACGGTGTGCGCGCTGCGCCCACTGCTGGCCGCCCGTGCCGACTCCAGGTGCTGCCGGGCAAGCGCGGTGAGTGAGATCTTTTCCATCGCCGCTGTCCCCTTCCAGACGATTGGACATGTCATCGAGCGTTTGGGCCATGGATCGTCTCGATTCCGGGCCGTTGAATTCGAGATATGACCAACACAGCCAACACCACCATTCTCGTCATCGGTAGCACCGGCAAGACTGGAAATCGCGTCGTACATCAACTCGATAAGCGCGGCTTCCCGGTCCGCCACGGGTCGCGCTCGGCCGACGTCCCGTTCGACTGGGACAACCCGCAAACCTGGCCGGCGGCGCTGGCCGGCGTCGAGAAGATCTACCTCACCTATTATCCGGACCTGGCCGTGCCCGGCTCCGTGGACGCGGTCGGCACCCTCACCGAGCTGGCCAAGCACGCCGGCGTCAGCCGACTGGTGCTGCTGTCCGGCCGCAACGAAGTCGAGGCAGAGAAGGCCGAGCGGGTGGTCATGGCGTCGGGGCTGGAGTGGACCATCGTGCGGTGCGCGTTCTTCGCGCAGAACTTCAACGAGGGCGCATGGCTCGACGAGGTACTCGCAGGCACCGTTTCGCTGCCGGTCGACGATGTGCAGGAGCCGTTCGTTGACGTTGACGACATTGCCGACGTCGTGGTGGCCGCGCTGACGGACGATCGTCACGTTGGACGGCTCTACGAGCTGACCGGTCCGCGACTGCTCAGCTTCCGCGATGCGGTGGCAGAGATCGCGGCGGCCACCGGCCGGGACATCAACTTTGTGTCGGTGTCGATCGACGAGTACACCGCGATGCTCACGGAATACGGTCTGCCACAAGACTTTATCTGGCTGCTCAACCACTTGTTCACCGTGGTACTCGGGAGCAAGGCGCAACTGGCCGACGGGGTGCAGCAAGCGTTGGGACGCGAGCCCAAGGATTTCGCCGACTACGCTCGCGAGACCGCCGCGACGGGCGTGTGGACGCCATCGGCTTGATCTCATTCCGACGGGAACCGGTCGCGCAACGCGTCCAGCAGTTGCTGCGCCTCCGAAACGCGGCCTCGCATGCGCACCAAATTCTCCGGCGGCCGGTTCTCGTCGTCGATCCCCCGCTCACACCGCCGCAACCAACGCCTCTCCATCGAGGCGACAAGCTCTTCCAATTCCGCGATCTCACCTTGCATGATGGCGTCGAACATCCGCGCTTGCGCGACGTCGGCCGGATTCGCGGGACGTGCCCACGCATCGGCGCGGCGGCGGGAGGGGACCGCGGCAATGCGCGGTCGCGGCACCCACACCGGACGGTGGGGTTCGATGTCGACGTCGCGCGGAATCGGCAGCACCCAGAGATCCTCGCCGAGGATTGAAACATCAGCGACCCCGCAGGTTCACCGGGCCGTTAAGTTTCGATGGCTGGGCGTTACTGTTCATTCACTTCGCGCGTCGGCCGCCTGTGAGGTAGCGTCCTCGACCGCCAGGTACGTCTCATTGCATGCCGTCAGCGTGAACATCGGCGCGGTGGTCACACACGGAGACGACGGATGGCAGATCCTGCAGTATCAGGCGTCAAACCGCGTCTAGCTCAGTGCGGGGATGACCTCGCGCTCGAACAGCTCGATGCCGGACCGGTCGTAGCCGGCTTCGGGGCAGTACAGGATCGCGTACTCACAGCCGAGCTCCCGCATGCGCTTCAGTTTCTCGACGATCTGTTCCGGTGTGCCACTGGCCGAATCGGGTGAAGTGACCATGTTCAGCATGCCGTCGACGGCGGCCTCGTTGGCCTTGGTCACCTGCCTGGCGCGCAACCGGGCGACTCGCTCTTTCACGTCGGCCTCCGACTCGCCGATCACGGCGTTGAAGTTGGCCGACCGCACGATGGCGTCGTAGTCAGTGCCGATGTCGCGGCAGTGATTCGCCAGCACCTGCGACTTGTGCGCAAAACCGTCGGGCTCGGACGTGAAGTTGGTGTACTGCGCATACTTGGCGGCGATGCGCAACGTCACCTTCTCACCGCCGCCGGCGATCCACAGCGGAAGGCCGCCGTCCTGCAACGGCTTTGGCGCGACGATCGCACCGTCGACCTGATAGTGCTTGCCGTCGAGGCTGACTCGCCCATTGCGCCAGGCGTCGCGCATGATCCGGACACCCTCGTCCAGCATGCCGAGCCGGACACCTGCCGAAGGAAAGCCGTAGCCGTATGCCTTCCACTCGTGCTCATACCAGCCGCCGCCGATGCCCATCTGAACCCGACCGCCGGAGATGATGTCGGCGGTGGCCGCCACCTTGGCCAGATATACCGGGTTGCGATAGCCCATCGCCGTGCACATCTGGCCGAGCTTGATGCGCGACGTTGTCGCGGCGTAGGCCGACATCAGCGACCACGCCTCGTGGGTCGCCTCGTCCGTCGGCACCGGCACGGTGTGGAAGTGGTCGTAGACCCACACCGAGTCCCACGCGCTGTCGTCGGCGTAGGCGGCGAGGTCGCGCATGACCGCCCAATGCTTGTCGGTGGGAATGTCGACGAGATCGAGTCGCCAGCCTTGCGGGATAAAGAATCCAAAGCGCATGACGTCCGACTTTACGGCCGTGTCGTTGGCCGCGACTAGCCTGGCGTCCATGGCCCTTTCCAAAGATGAACGCGAACAGTTTTTGGCCGAGCCGCACATCGCGGCGTTGTCGGTGAGCGCAGGTGACAAGCGTGGACCGTTGACGGTGCCGATCTGGTACCAGTACACGCCCGGCGGCGAGCCCTGGGTGATCACCGGAGTCGGTTCCCGCAAACACAGGCTCATCGAGACGCAGGGCGAGTTCACGCTGATGGCCGAGCGGCTCGAGCCGACAGTGCGCTATGTGGCGGTGGACGGCCCGGTCAGCCGCATCGAACCAGGCACAGACGACCAACTGGTCGAGATGACCAAGCGCTACCTCGCGCCGGACAAGGTCGACGCCTACCTCGAGTTCGCGCGCCGCGAGCACGGCGAGAGCGTCGCCATTTACCTGAAGCCTCAACACTGGCTGTCGGCCGACCTCGGATCGATCTGATCTCATGGCCTCGCGGCAACTGCTGTTCAAGACGTTCTACCGACTCGGTTTCGTGCCGTGGGATGGGCATCCGCTGCCCACGAGCCTGCGGGACCTCATCGAGGGTGAGAACGCGCTGGCGCCCGGCACGGCGCTTGACATCGGCTGCGGCACCGGCGACAACTCCATGTATCTGGCCGCGCACGGCTGGCAGGTCACCGGCGTTGACTTCGTCGCCAAGGCCGTCGATAAGGCACGGGCAAAGGGGGTGGCGAACAAACTCGACATCAACTTCGCCCAAGCCGACGCGACGCGTCTGAGCTCCGAAGGCGTCGGCACGAACTTCGATCTGATCGTCGACAACGGCTGCCTGCATGGCATGAGCCCCGAGGACCGAGACGCCTACGTCCGCGAGGTCACTGCAGTGGCGGCGCCGCATGCACGGCTGCTGCTCGTCGGGTTCGTCTCGGGAGGTTCGTTCGGCGTGCCGGGAATCGATCCGGCCGAAGTCGAGCGACGGTTCGCGGCGGACTGGATTCCGCTGTCGTCCGGCAGCGAGTCGGCGATGGACCACAACGGCAAGGATCCGGGCCGGTTCTACGTGTTCTCACGGGCTTCGTAGAGTGCTGCCACGGCCGGCAGGCTGACCTTCAGCGCCGGATTGCGCGGCAGCTCGTCGACCACGGCGAACGCGACCGGCACGTTGTATACGGGCAATGACTGGCGGACAAGGTCCTTCAGTTCGTCCTCGGACGGGACCGCGGTGCCGGGGGTGGCTTCGATGGCGGCGAACGGCACCTGGCCGAGCCGCTGATCCCGCACCCCCACCACGCAGGCGTCGCGCACGGCGGGATGTGAGATGAGCACGCGCCGAACGGTTTCCGGCAGGATCTTGAACCCGCCGCGGTTGATGGCGCCGTCCGCTCGACCGTGCAATGTGACGAAGCCGTCGGCGTCGACCGAGGCGATATCGGTGGTGCGGATCCAATCCGGGCTGATCGGAGCGACCTTGGCCTCCAACAGGCCCTGCTCGCCTGCGGGCAGTTCGGCACCGGACTCGGGGTCGACGATGCGCACCTGAGTGTCGGGCAGCGGTCTTCCGACGCTGTTTGCGTTTGGATTCACCGAATTGGTCGATGAGATCCGGTGTCCACGCACACAGCGACCCGGCGAATTCGGTTGCGCCATAGGCCAACCGGACCGGAATGCCGAAGCGGTCCTCGAACTCGTCACGGGTTTCGGGGTCCAGCGGGCCCGACGCGCTGATCAGGAAATCCAACGACGCCAGGTCTTCTTTGGGCACATTGGCGTCGAGCAGCATGCGGATGACGGCTGGCTGCACGCCCGAGCGATTGATGCCGTGCGACTTGATCGCCTGCACATACCCGTCGACGGTGAACCGTTCGAGCATCACGATGCGCCGGGCGTTGTAAACGCCCGCGACCAGCTGACATACGCCGATACCGCCGAACTGCCAGTAGGCGAACTCCGGCGGGGCATCCGGGGTCGCTTTCTCTCCGCTTGTCACACTGAAGACGGTGCGCTCGAGCACGGGCGTCTTGATTGCTTGTCGCTTCGGTGGGCCCGTGGTGCCGCTGGTCAGAATCTGAAGAGCCACACCGGGTTCGACTTCGGCGTGCCGACGTGATTCGTCGCGACGCTGCAGCCCTCCGACGGTCGACACCAGCGGCGCCTGCATCGAGATCGCCACGCCCGCACTGCCTGTGCGCTTGGCGGCGTCGATCACCGGTGCCGTCCAATCCTCGCCGTCGGCGACAATGGCCGACAACTCCAGCTTTTCGATGTCGCGGCCGATGGCTTCCGGCGACTGAAAGGAGTAGATCATCGAGACGGGTCGACCGGCGGCGAGGAAACCGATGATCGCGGCGGCGTGCGGCAGTCGGTTGCGGACCACTAACCCGACTGGAGCGCCGTCGGCCACCCCGGCGTCACGCAGCATTTGCGCGATAGCGTCGCCATAGGCGGCGACTTCACGGCCGGAATACCACCGGCCCTCGAACTCGATGCACGGCCGCTCGCCGTAACTCGCCAGTCCTGCCGCGAATGTTTCGGTAAAGCTTTCGGGCACGCTGTCAATCTAGCGAGTGTGCCCGTATCGCACACACGGTCGTGGCGCGCGGACAAATCCACAGCCATGGCGGCAATTTGGAACAACCCGCGCTGTTAACTGGCTACATTCATGCCTACCGGGCGAGAGGTGTGCAAGTGTCCACGACGGGCAGGTGGATTTTGAACATCGGCGCGTCGAGGATTCACTGGTGGTTGCGGCTATTGGTTGCCGCGTTCTTACTGACAGCCTGGGTGGCGGTCGGCTCGGCCAGCGGTATCGCCAACGCCGATGACCCGTCACGGTCGAATGCTGATTCGAGTTCGGAGAGCCCGGCAGGCGCGCCGAAAGCTGCGAAGGCCGATCCGCCGAAACAGTCCGCACTGGCCGACGCGCCAGGCGGCGGCACCGTCCGCAAACCACACCGCGGCACGACAGCGGACGCCGAATCGTCGGTCCCCAAGAGGACGGCAAGCGCTGAAGAGACGACCAGCGATACCGAGCCGTCAGCGCCAGCATCGGCAGCGGATGCGGACGCCGAGGACCCGCCGGAGCCGACTTCGCGACGCGGTTCGCCCCGACCCGGCTTGACCATCGCATCGGCAATAGCGGCCAAACCGGTCTCACCCATTCAGCAGCCCTCTGCGATCGGCACGAGCAGTCAGCGCAGCGCCATTGCGCCCGCACAACAACAACCTCCACCACAGATCGCCAGCCAACTGTCGGCGGTCGCGAATATCGCGCCGGCCGATCCCGCCCCGCCGAACTACCAAACCACCGCGCCCCCGGTCCACCTCCCGAACCAGCAGCAGATAGTCGGGCTGGTATCCGACGTCGGGGTGGTCGCGATGTCAGCGCTGTACACCGTGGCCAACACGTTCGCTGAGGCTTTCGGACCGCACAGCCTCCTCGGTGTGCCTTACGCACTGGCCACCGCGGTGGCGAATTCGGCTGCGGCGGTCAGCAGGACACTGATCGGAGCGCCACTCACTTCAGTCGGCACGGGACCGTTCCCCGTCAACTACGGGATCATTGACGGGCTGAGTTTCCTCACTCCGCAGAAGCCGCCGCCCGGCGCGAATGACCCGTCGATCACGGTCACCGCCGAGCATCCCCTACCGATCATTCTGGTCAATGGAACGATTGCCACTCAGGGGGAGAACTGGGGCGTCGGAGCGCCGGTTCTCGCCAACGCGGGATACAAGGTCTACACGTTCAACTACGGCAATACCAGCCAGGATCCGAATTTCCCGATCCAGGCAACGGACGACATCAGGCAGTCCGGCCTCGAGCTCGCCGCCGAAGTGGACAGGGTCCTCGCCGAAACGGGTGCACCCAAGGTGATCCTCATCGGCCATTCGCAGGGCGGCGGGATCCTGCCCGTGTACTACATCAACGACCTGGACGGCGCCGACAAGGTGTCGCAGCTCATCGGTATCGCCCCGAGTAATCACGGCACCGATGCCGACGGCCTGATCGGTTTGCAGAATCTGCCGATCCTGGGGCCGCTGCTCCTGGGTGTAGTGAACTCCTTTGGACAGGCCTTCCTCCAGCAGAGGGTCGGTGACCCATTTCAGCAGGAGGTGTACGGCAACGGCGACACTCGGCCCGGCGTCCTGTACACCATGATCGCCTCGACGAATGACGAGGTGGTTACCCCGTATACCCAGCAAGCGCTCCACGGCGCAGGCGTGACCAACATCGTCATTCAGGATCTGTATCCGGGGCTTCCCGTCGGGCACCTGGGTGTGGTCTTGAGCCCCCAGGTGTGGTCCGTCGTTCTGGCGCACTGGCGAGCAATCCGGAGGCGAATCCTCTCGCCGATCCCCTGCACACCGAAGAACTGGTCGCATAGCGGAGCAACCCCGCCAGAAGACGCGAAAACCCCCAAAACGGCGTTGTTTAAGGGATTTTCACGTCTGCTCGCTCAGGAAACTAGAGCAGTGAATCCGGCGGCAGGAAGCGGTCGCCGTACTTGGCGGCCAGCTCACGAGCCCGGGCCACGAAGGCTTCCTTACCGGTGCCTGCCGGGCCTTGGTAGCCGACGATGTACTGCGCGCTGCCGCCGGTCCACGGCGGGAAGCCGATGCCCATGATCGAGCCGATGTTCGCGTCGGCGGTCGTCATGAGCACGCCCTCGTCGAGGCACTTCTGCGTCTCCAGCGCCTCGGCGAACAGCATCCGGTCGATCATGTCCTGCAGCGGCGGCTGCGAGGAACCCGACTTGAACGTCTCGCGCAGGCCCGGCCATAGCTGGGTGCGCTTGCCGTCGGCGTACTCGTAGAACCCGGCGCCCTTCAACCGCGACGGCCGACCGACCTCGATCATCTTCTCGACAACGCCCTCGGCCGGATGCGGCTCGTAGGTGCCGCCCGCGTCCTCGACGCCCTTGCGGGTGGCGACGGCGATCTTGTGCATCAGCTCGAGATTGAGCTCGTCGGACAGCTGCAGCGGCGGCGCCGGGTACCCGGCCTGCGAACCGGCATGCTCAATGGAAGCCGGCTCGACGCCCTCGCCGAGCATGGCCAGCGCCTCGTTGACAAACGTGCCGATCACCCGCGACGTGAAGAAGCCCCGACTGTCGTTGACGACGATCGGGGTCTTGCCGATGGCCAGTGTGTAGTCGAATACCCGGGCCAGCGCCTCGTCAGAAGTCTTCTCGCCCTTGATGATTTCCACCAGCGGCATCTTGTCGACCGGGCTGAAGAAGTGAATCCCGATGAAGTCCTCCTGGCGCTTCACCCCGGTCGCCAGACCGGTGATCGGCAGCGTCGAGGTGTTCGACCCGAGCAGCGCGTTGGGCTCGACGATGTCCTCGATCTCCTGGAACACCTTGTGCTTGAGTTCCTGGCTCTCGAACACCGCCTCGATGATGAAGTCGACGCCCTTGAAGTCGGCGGGGTCGGCCGTCGGGGTGATGCGGGCCAGCAACGCGTCAGACTTCTCTTGCGTGGTCTTGCCCCGCTGCAGCGCCTTGGCTTCCAGCTTCTCCGAGTAGCCCTTGCCCTTCTCGGCTGCCTCGATGGAGACGTCCTTGAGCACCACGTCGAAGCCGGCCTTGGCCGACACGTAGGCGATTCCGGCGCCCATCATGCCCGCGCCCAACACACCGATCTTGTTGATCGGGACCTTGCCGATGCCCTCGGGCCGCGAACCGCCTCCGTTGATCGCCTGCAGGTCGAAGAAGAACGCCTGGATCATGTTCTTGGCGACCTGGCCGGTGACCAGCTGCGTGAAGTAGCGGCTCTCGATACGGCAGGCGGTGTCGAAGTCCACCTGCGCGCCCTCGACGGCCGCGTCCAGGATGGCGCGCGGCGCCGGCATCGGCGCACCCTTGAGCTGCTTCTTCAACAGCGCCGGGAACGACGGCAGGATGCCTGCCAGTCCGGGCGAGGCCGGGGTGCCGCCGGGCATCTTGTAGCCCTTGGCATCCCAGGGTTGGGTGTGGGCTTCGGGGTTGGCCTTGATCCATGCCTTCGCGGCGGGCACCAGCTCCTCGACCGTCGGAAGCACCTCATCGACAAGGCCAACGTCTTTGGCCTTACCGGGCTTGAACCGGGTGCCCTGGCTCAGCACCTCCATGAACGCCTTCTGGATACCGAACATCCGCACGCTTCGGGCCACGCCGCCGGCGCCCGGCAGCAGACCCAGCGTGACCTCGGGGAAGCCGACGACCGCACCCGGCACGTCGGCGATGATCCGGCGATGACACGCCAGCGTGATCTCCAGGCCGCCGCCAAGGGCCGCACCGTTGATCGCAGCGACCACCGGCTTACCCAGCGTCTCCAGTACCCGCAGGTCGCGCTTGCTGTTCTCGACCAACGAGAATGCGTCGCCAGCGTGCTCCGGTCCGATATTGATCATCGACTTCAGGTCGCCGCCGGCGAAGAAGGTCTTCTTGGCGCTGGTGATGACGACACCGGTGATCGAATCCTTCTCGGCGACAAGGCGTTCCACTGTGTTGTGGATGGACTCCCGGTAATGGTCGTTCATCACGTTGGCCGAGCCGGTCGGGTCGTCCAACGTGAGGGTGACGATGCCGTCGGAGTCCTTATCCCACTTGATCGTGTTCTCTGCCATGGTCTTAAACCCTCTCGATGATGGTCGCGACACCCATGCCGCCGCCGATGCACAGCGTGATCAGCGCGCGACGCGCGTTGCGGCGCTCGAGCTCGTCGACCATGGTTCCGGTGATCATGGCGCCGGTGGCGCCCAGCGGGTGGCCCATCGCGATAGCACCACCGTTCACGTTGAGCTTCTCGTCGGGGATGTTCAGGTCCTTCTGGAACTTCAGCACCACCGAGGCGAACGCCTCGTTCAGCTCGAACAGATCGATGTCATCGACCGTCAGGCCCGCGCGGTCGAGCACCTTGCGTGTGGCCGGCGTCGGGCCCGTCAGCATGATGACGGGATCGGCGCCGCTGGTGGCGGTGGCCACGATGCGCGCACGGGGCGTCAATCCCTGTGAGGTACCTGCACTTTCACTGCCGACGAGCACCAGCGCGGCACCGTCGACGATGCCCGAGCTGTTGCCGCCGGTGTGGACGTGGTTGATCTTCTCGACGTAGTGGTACTTCTGCAGCGCCACATCGTCGAAGCCGCCCATCTCGCCGATGCCATCGAATGCAGTCTTCAGCTTGCCAAGGCCCTCGAGCGTGGAGTCGGGGCGCATGTGCTCATCGTGGTCGAGGATGACCAAACCGTTCTGGTCGCGCACCGGCACGACGGACTTGGCGAAGTAGCCTCCCGACCAAGCGGCCGCAGCCTTCTCCTGCGACCGCAGCGCGTATCGGTCGACGTCCTCGCGGTCGAAGCCCTCGATGGTGGCGATCAGGTCGGCGCCGATGCCCTGCGGAACGAAGCCGATCTGGTAGTTGGTTTCCGGGTCGGTCGCCCACGCGCCGCCGTCGGAACCCATCGGCACGCGGCTCATCGACTCGACACCGCCGGCCAGCACCAGGTCGTCCCAGCCGGAACGCACCTTCTGCGCGGCGGTGTTGACGGCCTCAAGACCAGAGGCGCAGAACCGGTTGAGCTGCACGCCACCGGTCGTCTCGGGCAGGCCCGCGGCCAGCACTGCGGTGCGGGCGATGTCGCCGCCCTGATCGCCGACCGGCGAAACGACGCCAAGAATCATGTCGCTGATCAGCGTCTCGTCGAGGTCGGGGAACCGGCGGCGTAGTTCGTCGACCAGGCCGACCACCAGGTTCAGTGGCTTGACCTCGTTCAGCGAGCCGTTGCGCTGCTTACCGCGCGGCGTGCGGATGGCCTCATAAATGAAGGCTTCTTCTGACATGAAGATATTTCCTGTTCAGGTGGGGTTGTGGGAGCCCTGCCCGCGTGGGCGGTAGTCCTCTGATCGGCCAGCCTAACAGCCTCGGCCAACCGGGTGGTTGGGCGGCTGTTTTGTTCGCCGACTGGCCACTTATTGCACAGGATCTTCTCGTCGGCGTGGCATAAGTGGCCACTCGCGCACCATTAGGCTCGACAGCCATGACGGTGCGGCGACTCGAGCCCTATGCGGTCACGATCTTCGCCGAGATGTCGGCATTGGCTGCGCGCATCGGCGCGGTCAACCTCGGCCAGGGTTTTCCCGACGAGGACGGGCCGCCAGCGATGCTCAAGGTCGCCGAGAACGCCATCGCCGATGGCGTCAACCAATACCCGCCGGGCCTTGGCATCGCGCCGCTGCGCGAAGCCATCGCCGCGCAGCGCAAGCGCCACTTCGGCACGGCGTACGACCCCGACACCGAGGTGCTGGTGACCGTCGGTGCGACCGAGGCCATCGCGTCGGCGGTCCTCGGGCTCGTCGAGCCCGGCTCCGAAGTGTTGTTGATCGAGCCGTTCTACGACTCGTACTCCCCCGTGATTGCGATGGCCGGCTGCGAGCGGCGGGCCGTGCCGTTGGTACAAGACGGCCGCGGTTTCGCGATTGATATAGACGGCCTGCGAAATGCGGTCACGACGAAGACAAAGGCATTGATCGTCAACTCGCCGCACAATCCGACCGGCATGGTGGCCACCGATCACGAACTGAAAGGGCTAGCCCAGCTCGCTGTCGATGCCGATCTGCTGGTGATCACCGACGAGGTCTACGAACATCTGGTCTTCGACGGGCGCCGTCATATCCCACTGGCCAACTACCCGGGAATGGCCGATCGTACGATCACGATCTCCAGCGCAGCCAAGATGTTCAACTGCACGGGCTGGAAGATCGGATGGGCTTGTGGTGCACCCGAACTCATCTCCGGTGTGCGCGCGGCCAAGCAATACCTGTCCTACGTCGGCGGTGCTCCGTTTCAACCGGCCGTGGCGCATGCGCTCAACACCGAGGAGGCGTGGGTGGCCGCGCTGCGGGACTCGTTGCAGGCCAAGCGCGACAAGCTGGGCTCTGCACTCGCTGAGTTGGGATTCGAGGTGCACGACAGTTTCGGCACCTACTTCTTGTGCGCCGACCCGCGCCCGCTCGGCTATCACGACAGCGCGGAGTTCTGCGCTCGATTGCCCGAACTCGCCGGCGTGGCGGCGATCCCGATGTCCGCGTTCTGCGATCCCGGTGCCGATCATGCCGACGCGTGGAATCACCTGGTGCGCTTCGCATTTTGTAAACGTGAGGACACCCTCGACGAGGCGATTCGCCGACTGTCGGTACTGCGTGGCTAGCTCACAGCGCGAGCCCGCTATTGGAATCTACTCAGATTGATCGGAAGTCTTACCTCTCAGCGCGCGTTCGCGCAGGCCCTCGGTTGCCGCGTCGATGATCGACTTGCCCGCTCGCTTGATGAAGAACTCTGGGATCAGTGAGTCGGGCTCGACGGTGATGTCGACAGTGACCACCGTCGAGCTTCCCGGGTAATCAGGCTTCAACGTGTACTCGACATGCTGGGCGTATTGCTGCTTCGTAGGCGCCGCATCCCACACCAACCAATTTGGGCCCCAGCGGAATTCGAGAATCTCCTCGTCAAGAACTCCAAGCACCCTAACCGCGAGGCGCACGTGGTGCGGACGGCCGTCGTCGTACCGGTCGAGGACCTCGGCTCGCCGGTATGCCGGCGACGAGGACAGTAAAGCCTCCACGTCGGCGAGCGCATCCATGATGGCTTCCGGCGGTGCTTCGATCACGATCTCGCGTGATGTCCGGACGGCCATGACCCAGACCTAAGACGCGTATTTCTCCATGACCTGCTTGCGCAGGCGTTCGGTCGCGACGTCGAGCACGATCTTCTTGGCTCGCTTGATCAGGAACTCGGGGATCGGCGCGGCCAGGTCCATGATGATGTCGAAGCGCACCCGGGTCTTATCCTCCCCCTCAGGGGTGAGGTTGTATTCGCCGTGCTGACCGCGCTGCTGGAGGGTGTCATGGGCGTCCCACACCACCCAGCGGGGGCCCCAGTGGTACTCGAGCACTTCCTTGTCGCTGACACCCATGATCTTCAGCGTGGCCTTCACGTGGTGCGGGCGGCCGTCGGGGTGGCGGTCGAGCACCTCGGCGCGCTTGTGGACCGGCGACCATGTCGGCACCGCATCGATGTCGGCGAGCGCGTCCAGAATCGCTTCGGGCGGGGCCTCGAAGACGACTTCTCGGGATGCGCGGACAGCCATGATGGCAAAGTCTAGCTAACTAAGCGGCCTCGCGCAGCCCGTTTTCCAGCTAATTTTGCCTACCAGTTGATTTTGTCGAGGGGAGTCGTTTCCTTTGGCGGCGCGCCAAGCTCACCTGGCCGGCTGCGGGAGAACCGCGGTGCAGGCGCGGCCTGGTCGACGCCATTGGCAGTCACCAGCGTTGAGCGCGCCCGGAGATGTTCGTTCTGCGCCGCTTCACGCCAGGTGAGCACGGGTGTCACGCAGGCGTCCGTACCCGCGAAGATCTCCGTCCATTCATCCCGGGTCTTGTTCGCAAACTTCTCGACGAACAGCTTGTGCACTTCCGGGAAAGCGGCCGTGTCGAGCTGATTCGGTACGTCGTCGGCCGACAAGCCGAGACCGGCGAGCAGCTGCGCAAAGAACTGCGGCTCGATCGCGCCTACCGCCATGTACTTGCCGTCCGCGGTCTCGTAGGTGCGGTAGAACGGCGCGCCGCCATCCAGCATGAACGATTCGCGCTCGTCCTTCAGCGCGCCGGTGGACTTCATCGTCCACGCCATCTGCGACAGGATGGATACCCCGTCGACCATCGCGGCGTCGATCACCTGGCCCTTGCCCGATCGTTCCCGCTCATACAACGCGGCGACGATACCGAGCAGCACGAACATCGACCCGCCGCCGAAGTCGGCGACAAGATTGAGCGGCGCCACCGGCGGCCGGTCGCGGTAGCCGATGGCTGACAGCGCGCCGGTCTGCGACAGGTAGTTGATGTCGTGGCCGGCGACCTTCGCATACGGCCCGTCCTGACCCCACCCGGTGATGCGGGCGAAGATCAGCCCCGGGTTGACCGCCGCGCAATCGTCGGGCCCGATACCCAGCCGCTCACAGGTGCCGGGCCGGAATCCGTCGAGCAACACATCGGCCTTGGCGACCAGCTCCAACAGCTTGCCCGGCTCGCTCTTGACGTCCAGATCGACGACACGCTTGCCGCGGTGCAACAGGTCGAGGTTTTCGGCGGGGATCTGCAGCCCGCCCGGCCTGCGCACCCGCACCACGTCGGCGCCGAGGTCCGCGAGCACCATCGCGGCGTGTGGGCCCGGGCCGATGCCGCCGAGCTCGAGTACCTTGACCCCCGCCAGCGGCCCGGCGTCAGCCACCTTTCTTGACCTTCAGCACGTGCTTGCGCAGGCCGTCGGTTGCGGTCTCGACACCGCCCTTCATCGCTCGCTTGAGGATGAATCCCGGAAGCGGCACCGATAGGTCGACGGCGATGTCAAACCGGACCTTCGTCTTGTCGCCGTCGGCGGTCAACGTGTAACTCGCTTCCTGCGACTTCAATTGCCCCGCGCTGACCAGAGTCCAACTCACAACGTCGTCGGCCCAGGTGTATTCGACGACCTGCTCGTCCGTGATGCCCGCGGTCTTGATCTTCATCTTGACCCGCTTCGGCCTGCCGTTGTCGTAAGCCTCCAGGACCTCGGCGCTCTGATACTGCGGGGACCACGTCGGCGTCGACTCGATATCGGCGATGACGTCGAGGATCTGCTCCGGAGTCGCCTCGATCACGACCTCACGGGAATCACTGGTAGCCATGGCGCGACGATAGCTGGTTTACGGTTCCCGTCATGGAGCTTTGGGAGCTGGCCGCGCGTGAACGCATCAGGGACACACTGGCCCGCTACAACTGGTCGGGTGATGCGTTACGACTCGATGAGCTCGCCGAAACGTTCTGCGAGGAGGGCGAGCTCGAACTGCGCGGCAGCGAGCCGGTGCGCGGACGGGCCGGGATTGTTGCGCTTCTCGGTGGCGCCGTGGCCGCACCGGCGACGACCGCGCAGGAGTCGGGTGTGAAGCGCATCGTGCGCCACAACCTGTCGAACATTCGCTTTACGGACGTCCGCCCGGACGAAGCACGGGTCTCCTGCTACTTCACGGTGTTCACCGAGGTAGGCCTCGACCACTACGGTCGCTACCGCGATGTCTTCGTACCCGTCGGCGACCACTGGCTCATCCGCCACCGGTTCGTTTCAACCGATTGGCGCGCGCCGGACTCGACCATGGCACGCTAAGGCGTCAGATCGTCGAAATTGCATGCAGGGCTGTGAAATCGCCAACACAGCAGCCCTAAGCGCAATTTCGACCAGAACAGGCCGACTCGGCGGCGCGTCGGGCGCGTTGAATCTGCGTTGAGGGCGAAGAAGTGCCAGTAGCCAACGCCCTACGCGCAGAATCAACCGCGAGGGCGCTAAGGCGTCGGTGGCACCAGCATCGACTGCCATGTCTTGTTGCGCCAGGCGAACGGTCGGTGAACCATCCCACATGCATTCCAATCGTCGTCAAGCTTGGGCCGCACGCTAAGAGAGCCGTCGTTAGCTGTCAACGCAACCAGATGCGCAAACAAGCCCGTCAATTACCACAATTCGCTGGTTGCCCCAACGCATTTGGTTTCGCTCATTTCGCTTGGATCGGATTGATTTACAGTCATGCTCGACAGTGCGTCAGCCACGAGTAGGCTCGCCACCTGTGAGCGCCGCTGTTGACCCGACCGTTCCACCGAGCGGCACCGGCTGCGTTGAATGTGACGCCGACGGCGGCTGGTGGGTCCACCTGCGTCGCTGCGCGGCGTGCGGGCACATCGGATGTTGCGATGACTCACTGGCCCGGCACGCGTCGGCGCATTGGCGGGACAGCGGGCATCCGATCATCCGGTCGTTCGAACCGGGCGAGGACTGGTTCTGGAACTACGACGCAGGCGAGTACTACGACGGACCACAACTCGCTGCGCCGGAATGCCATCCGGAAAACCAGGCCGTCCCCGGTCCCGCGGAGAGAGTCCCGACGGATTGGGTTGCATTGCTCCGCAGTCGCAGCGACTGACTGTTTCTCAGGCCCTCGACGCGGGTAGTCAGAGCCGGTGGACAGCAAGAAGCCGAGAACCGCCGACACCGATGCGGGCCCAGAAGACGCGGATGACGACGTCCGTAGCGACCCAGCCAAGGGATCCGACGATCGCGTCGACTGGTCGGACGAAGGCGGCGCAACGCCGAGCGGTCCGGCCGACACCGGCGATCAGACCCAGTGAGCTAGATCGCCTCGCCTAGCGCCGACAGTGTCTCGACGGCAGTGTATTTCGGTTCCCACCCCAGCCGTGACTTCGCCTTTGCGGTATCCATCACCACTGATGTGCGGCCGACGTGCAGCCACTCCAGCGCCGATGGTACGAACGGCAGCCGGCCTATGACCATCGACGCCGCTGACACCGCAGCCCGCGGTACCCGAATGGGACGAGCACCGAGCACCTTGGCGATGTCCGACATCGACAACACCCCGTCGGCTGCGATGTTATAGGCGCCCGGCGGCGCGGACGTTGTTGCGGCCAAGGCGATTGCGGCCGCGACATCGTCATGGTGGACCAACTGCAGCGGCGTGCCGGGGTCCGGGAACGGCGGCTTGAGCAATGGCAGCGCCTGCGCGAGCCGCTGCACCGGGCCCGGCAACTGTTTCCACGGCATCGCCTCAGCGAGCGCCGGCGCCTTCGGTCCGGCGACGATGCACGGCCGCAGCACGTAGACCTCAAGCGGTGTGCCGTCGGTGATTTCGGCCAGTGCGGCTTCACACGCGGCCTTCTGCTCGGAGTAGTAGTGCTCGGGTGATCCGCGCGGCGGCACGTCCTCGGTGATCGGCACCGGGTTGTCGGCGTGATAGCCGTACGCCGCCACCGACGAGGTGTACACCAGCCGACGCGGACGGTTTGCTGCCACCGTCGCCTCGAAAACGTTGCGGGTGCCCTGGAGGTTGACCCGTGCGCTCTCCTCGCGAGAGCCCATGATGATGAAGGCCAGATGGACCACCACATCGGCGTCGGCGACAAGGGCGTCGACGGCGTCGCGATCGGTGATGTCACCTTGAAGGTATTGCGTTCGGGCCCATCCGTGCGCGGCCGGATCGAACGGCCTCCGCGCCATCCCGATGATCCGCTCGACTTCTGGCGCGTGTTCCAGCGCCTCGACTGCTGAGATGCCGATATCGCCCGTCGGCCCGGTAACGGCAACTGTAAGTGCCATAACCGGTGGCGTTCCCCTCCACCGGGATCTTGAAACGCATCAGCGCGTCAGACCCCGCCGGCGAGCGCCGCCTGCGCCGCGTTGTAACCGGGGACGAAGGTGATGCCGGGTCCGCCGTGGCAGCCCGCGCTGGCCAGGTAGAGCCGGTCGATCGGAATCGGTTGGTCGACATAGCCTTTCGGCCCTGGGCGGTTGATGCCGATCTGGTCGGGATGGATCAGCCCGTGGCAGTAGTCGCCGCCGGGTGCGCCGAACATGGTGCCCATGTGTTTAGGGGTGAACGTGGTGTGCCGGATGATCAGGCTTTCGAAGTTCGGCGCGAGCCGGGTGATCTTCTCGATTACTCGTCGTCCCATCTCCACTTTCATCTCGCCGTAGCTGGAGTCGCCCTCCTCGATCGGGAACCACAGCGAGAACGCCGACGCGGCGTGCTTACCGGGCGGTGCCAGACCTGGGTCGTTGACGGACGGGATCTGCAGGGCAATGGAGGGGTCGGCCGGCACAACTCCGCGTCGGCAGTCCTCCCACTGTTGTTGCAGCTCCTCCGGTGTGCTGAAAATCCCGATGTTCGACTGCATGGCGGGATCGTTGAGCATTTCGTAGGGCGACGCGAATTCCGGTATACCGTCAAGCGCAAAGTGCATTTGAAGGTAGCTGCCCCGGTGGTCAACGCGGGCGAACCGCTCCCTGATGTCGGCAGGCACCGCACTTCCGTCGACCAGCCCGTTGACCGTCAGATCCGGTGCGACACCGGAGATGACGATCGGCGCGCTGAGCATCGTGCCGTCCTCGATGCGGACCCCGGTGACCCGGCCGTCGTCGACAAGGATCTCGTCGACCTTGCTGCGCAGCCGCACATCGCCGCCGTTCGTGGTGAACACCTCGAGCAGGTGCGACGTGAGCGCGCCGATCCCGCCGCGCAACTTCTTGACCAGTAGCGCATTCTCATCTGGGACCGCGAAGCCGTACGCCAGCGCCGCGGCGGTTCCCGGAGTCGCCGGTCCCCGATAGGTGGTGTTGCATGCCAACAGCGACAGCATGCCCCGCAACGCGCCGTTCTTCTCCTTGTCCGGCAGGTAGCGGTCGAGCACATCGGTGACCGATCCGAACAGCAGATCGGTGATCGTCGAACGCTCGAATTCGTTTGTCGCGCAGGCGTACATCTCATCAAGGGACTTGGGGGGCCGGCCCGCGTCGAACCGCCCCAGCGCCCGGGTCGGCGCCTGGCACCAGGCCATCAGACCCGCCATTCCGTTGACCGCCTCCGCGCCGTGCACCTCGTTGATGTGTGCCAGCAGCTTCATCGGATCGGTGTAGTAGACAAGGGGTTCGTCGCCGATGCCGCGCAGGGATACCGACATCACGTCGAGGTCCACGGTCGGCAGGTCATCAAGCCCGAGTGCACGGCTGACCGTCGCCGACGTCGGGATCTGCACCGAGCCGGCAATCTCGAATTTGTAGCCGTCGAACAGTTCCACCGTCGATGCCATCCCGCCGGCGTAGAGCTTCGAGTCGAGGCAGAGCGTGCGCAGTCCCGCCTTCTGGAGCAGTACGGCGGCAGTCAGCCCGTTGTGGCCCGCACCGACAACAATCGCGTCAAAGTCCGTCATCGGCTGAGGCTGACACGCACGGCGCAGTTTTGTCAATATTGACGAAACTTTGGGTCAAGCAGGGTCTCCGACGCCCTTGCTCAGGGTCTCCAGTGCGGCCGCGCACAACCGGGAGAGTTCAGGCAACGAGCGATCGTCACCCAGCATCCAGACCTCCATCGCGCCGAAGACCGCCGCGGCGATACACCGCGCCGTGACTGTGATGCGCATCCGCTCATCGGTGCCCGGCCCCGGCGGGTCATCCCGCGTCAGATGTTCCTCGATGGCCTCGGCGAAGTCGCCCTCGACCTGCCGGATGTGCCGAAGGATCCGGCTCGGGTCGAGCTCGTGGGCGCGCAGCGAGGCGATCTGCGTGACGGCCCAATCGTCATACGGTCTCGCCATGATCGCGGATTGCACCGAGTCGATGATCGACTCGTCGGGCGACCGGGCCGCCAGCGCGCTGCGGAACCAATGCAGGCCTGCGTCATAGTCGGCGAACAACAGATCGTGCTTCGACGCGAAGTGCCGATAAAACGTCCGCAACGACACTCCGGCGTCGGCGGCGATCTCCTCGGCCGAGGTCTCCTCCACCCCCTGCGCGATGAATCGCACCACCGCGGCGCGCCGCAGCGCTTCACGTGTGCGCTCGCTGCGCGCCGTTTGGGCAGGCCGGACCATGTGCAAAAAGTACCGCACCACTGTTATGTCAATATTGACAAAACTTCGATTGGTGGTGAGACTCCCGCTATGGTCTCCCTTCTGGTGCACGCTCTGTTGGGCGTCGTTGTCGTCGCGGTCATCGTCAAGTCGAATCCGGCGATCTTCGCCAGGGTGCCGACGGGCTCGCAGGTCTCCGCATTGGAGGTCGTCTACTACGTGGTCGGCATCGCCTCGATTGCGTTGGGCTACTACTTCAACCACCAATTTGTGCAGGAGTACTCGACGCCGGGATCGAACCCGATCTGGGGGCCGGGCAGCTGGCAGCAGTTCATCGCACTCGGCTACGCCAATCCGGCCGCCGGTTCGGCCAGCCAGGACTACACGATCATCAATGTCATTCTGCTGCCACTGTTCACGATCATCGACGGACGCCGACGCGGCATCCGCCATTCGTGGCTGTTCTTCGTATCGAGTCTTTTCACCAGCTGCGCCTTTGCGTACGCGTTCTACTTCGCGACCATCGAACGGCAACGCCGACACAAGCTGTCTCACGCCGAGGTGACGTCTCGCGTGTAGAACTGCCATGTGAAAGTTCACCACCTCAACTGCGGAACCCTGTTTCCGCTCGGGAGCGGCGAATTGGTGTGCCACGTGCTTCTCATCGAGGCCGCCAATGGTCTGGTCCTGGTCGACGCCGGCTTCGGGCTGAAAGACTGCGGCGATCCCTCCCGGCGCGTGGGGCCGTCGCGATACGTGATCCGCCCGGTGCTCGACCCGGCGGAGGCCGCCGTCAATCAGATCGAACAGCTCGGCTTTCACCGTGAGGACGTGGGCACATCGTCATCACCCACTTCGATGGCGACCACATCGGCGGCATCTCCGATTTCCCCGACGCCCAGATACACGTCACCGCGGCCGAGTGGTTCGCTGCGACGCGCGTCCCGTCCCGTGGAAGAAGCGCACGCTATCGGCCCGCGCTGTGGGCGCACGGCCCCAAGATCGTCGAGCACACCCCCGTCGGGGAGAAGTGGCGGGGATTCGCGGCGGCGAAAGAACTCGACGAGGTGTCGCCGGGCATCGCCCTGATCTCGCTGCCGGGGCATACCCGCGGCCACGTCTGCGTGGCCGTTGACGCCGGCCACCGCTGGGTGCTGCATTGCGGCGACGCCTACTTTCACCACGGCACGATCGACGGGGCCGCGGCGATGCCCCGTGCGCTCGACGCATTCGAGCGGGCCGCCGCATTCAACCGGAAGATGATGCGGCAGAACCATGCTCGGCTCGTCGAGCTCTACAGCCGCCATGAGCCTGACCTGATCATGGTCTCCTCACACGACCGGACCCAGTACGAGCACGCCACAGCCACCGCTTAGGGTGACGCTATGCAGGTCACATCGCAAACCACCGTCGCAGCACCGATCGACGTCGTGTGGGACAAGCTGAGCAACCACGTCGGGATGAGCCAGTGGGGCGCCGGACTCACCGTGACGATGGACAAGGTCGGCACGCCCGACCCCAACGGCGTGGGTGCGGTACGTCGAATCGCGTCGCCGGGCCCCGGGCCGGACATCGTCGAGGAAGTCGTGAGCTTCCAAGCTCCGAACCTGCTCGGCTACAAGGCGCTGTCCGGAACCCCCTTCCCCGGTTACGCCGGGGAGGTACGGCTCACCCCGGCCGCTTCCGGGACGCATATCAGCTACACGGTCTCCTCCACCGCCAGCTTTCCGCTGGTCAAGGCGCCTCTCGTGGTCGTCTGCCAAGTCCTGCTTCGCCTTCTCGCGCGAGCGTCCAAGAAGAAAACCTAGGAGCGGCCCTTGACGCGGTACCATCCGGTACCGTAACTTGCTCGTCAACAAGCAAGTTGTAGGGAGCACTCATGGCCACCGACGATCTGCGGCAGCGTCGCCTCGCGCTCATCCGCGAGCACATGGACACCGAGGTGACCAAGGAGTTCGACGCCACGCTGGCCACCTTCAACGGACACCCGCACTACGAGATCATGGCCACCGGCCAGACCTATGACGGCGACGACGAGGTCATGGGTTACTACCTGACGACGCGAACGGCCTTCCCGGACCAACGACACGACAAAGCCCGCTTCCACGTCTCCGACGACGCGGTTATCGTCGAATTCGACCTGCTGGGAACGAATCTCGGCGAGTTCTACGGCCTGCCTCCCACCGGCAAGGCGTTCCGGGTACCGATGATTGCGGTGTTCTTCTTCGATGATGATCGGATCATCAACGAGCGCATCTACTTCGATTCGGCCAGCCTTGTCACGCAGATCGGCCGCGGCGAATTGCTCGCCCTGGCGGCAAACGTCGATGACTGAGTCAGGTACGCCGCGCACACAGGAGCAGCGCCGCATCGAAGCCGAACGCCGATTGGTGCGTGCGGCCGCAGAGCTCGTCGGTGAAATCGGTCCAGGGCGGGTAACACTCGCGAATGTCGGCGAGCGAGCCGGATACAGCCGCGGCCTGGCCACGCATCATTTCGGATCCAAGGGCGCAATGATGCAGCGGCTTGTCGACACGGTCACCAGTCAGTTTCGCGACGCGATGTTTGAAGGGAGCGAACCAGATTCGCCGATCGGTCAGCTGCGTCAACTGATCTCTTTTTACTTTGATGTGGCCTCCGACCTCAAGCCGGTGAACCGGGCACGGCTTGTGCTGTGGGCAGATGCGGTGGCGGGACCGTCCGATGACGTCAGACCACAAATGATCTCCGCCGATCGCGAGTTCCGCGAGGAGATCGAAAAGCGCATCCGGCTGGCTGTCGCCGCAGACGAGGTCGGCGCCGACGTTGACCCGCTTGGCCTGGCGACTGTGATCATCGCGATGCTCAGGGGCGTCGCGTTGCAACGCGTTCTCGACGACCAGGTCGATCTTGTTGCGGCGCAACGGGAGGTCGAGCGATTGCTGACCACGCGCCTGCAGCCTGGGGGGCCGACATGAAGGTCCATCACCTCAACTGCGGCAGCATGAAGCGGCCCGCGCCGATGGTCTGTCATGTGCTGCTGATCGAAACCAAGAACGGGCTGGTGCTCGTCGACAGCGGCTACGGCACAGCTGATTGCGCCGATCCCAGGCGGGTGGGACCGAGTCGGCACATGGTGAGGGCGACCCTCACCCGTGCGGAGACCGTGGCCCACCAGATCGAACAACTTGGCTATACGCGAGATGACGTGCGACACATCGTCATCACGCATCTGGACGTGGATCACGCCGGCGGACTCTCCGATTTCCCAACCGCGCAGGTCCACGTCACGTCCGCAGAAGCACTCGGTGCGATCAGGGCACCGTCACGACGAGAGAAGATCCGCTACCGCTCCGCGCAGTGGGCGCACAACCCCAACATCGTCGAACACGATTCAGAGGGCGAGAAATGGCGGGGGTTCGCCGCTGCAAAGGAACTCACCGAGATCTCACCAGGCATTGCGCTCGTTTCGCTTCCAGGCCACACCCGCGGTCACGCCTGCGTCGCCGTCGACGCCGGTCATCGCTGGGTGCTGCACGCCGGTGACGCGTTCTATCACCACGGCACCCTCGACGGGACACCGGTGCCGCGAGCCCTTACCGCGATGGAGTCCCTCTTCGCATTCGATCGAAAAAGGGTGCTGGACAACCATGCTCGCCTCGCCGAACTCTATCAGCGTCAGGATCCGGACCTGTTGATCGTCTGCGCACATGACCCGGCATTGCTCGATCAGGCGCGGGCGACGGCGTAGGTCAGCCCTACGGTGCCGCCAACGGAATGTTCGGCGATAGCGGAAGGTCAATAGCCGGCGCGGGCAGCTCCGAAACCGGTTCAGCTGGCGGCTCAGCTGCCGGAGCTTCCGCCGGCGGCTCGGGTGCCGGCGACTGTGCGGGCAGCTCAGGGGCCGGCGGTGAGGACGGAACAGCAGGTGGCGCCGATGGCAGTGGAAGCACTGGCGGTGGAGGGAGCTGCGGCAGCGGAACGTTGACGACCACGACCGGCGCCGGCGCCGCGGCAGGCGGAGGAACGGAATCGATGGGCACCGGTCCGCTAGCCGGCGGAGACGCGGGGGGCGGGGCAGCAACCAACCGGGGCGCCGGCTCTCTGCGGGGCGCTACTGGAGCGGGGCCGGCGGTGCTGTGGCCGGCTGTTCCACTAACCGGAGGAGCGTTCACCATAGCCGGGACCGCCACATTCGCGGCTGGGACAGCAATGGCAGGTGTCGACGGCGTCGCCGGGACAGCGACCGCACCGGGAACCACCGCTACAGGCGCAGGCGGATCCGGGTTGATGTAGTAGTTGGAAATGACCACTCCCAGAGCGGCGAAGGCGCTTATCGTGCCCACCAGCACCGAGGCCACCGCCCAGTTGCCAAGCGCTTTTGCCGGGGTTGCCTCGCGGTAGTCCGGCGAGTACATCGCGTCGGCGGTCGTTTCCATGTTGTCCGTGTTGGTCATGCGGACAAGTACAGGTGTAGCGGTGGACTACCGATCCCAACTCCAGCGCGGCGTCAGGGCACCAACACCACTTTGCCGACGTTCTCGCGCGCCGCCAGGATGCGATGGGCCTCACCGGCCTTGGCGAACGGCACCGCGGCGTGGACGACGGGCTTGACGACGCCGTCGGAGATCGCCGTCGACAGGGGTTGGATCCACGGTTGCAGCGTGCCGCGATCGTCCCACAGCGCCAGCATGTTCAGCCCGATGACGGCCTTTGACTGCGACAGCTGCTTGATCAGGTTGAAGCCGCGCAGCATCGGCAACAGTTGGGGCAGAGCCGTGCGCAGCGATCGTTTCTCGCCCTGCTGCATAGCGGACGCGCCATAGCCGACGAGCCGACCGCCCGGCCGCAGCAGGTCATACGAGCGCTTCAGCGATGCGCCACCGATGGCATCCAGCACAATGTCGTAGAGCGGCAGATCCTTCCACCAACCATCGCGGCGGTAGTCGATGGCCCGGTCGACCCCGAACTCCGCGAGTCTCGAATGCTTGCCCGGTGAGGCGGTGCCATGCACCTCGGCCCCGGCTGCCTTGGCCAATTGGATCGCCGCAATGCCGACGCCACCCGCAGCCGCATGAATCAGCACCCTCTCACCAGGACGAAGTGACCCGTAGCCGTGCAGCGCCGCCCAGGCGGTGGCGTAGTTGACGGGGATGGCCGCACCTTGCTCGAAGGTCAGCGAGTCGGCAATCGGGACCGCGTCGGCCGCTTGCACATTGACGATCTCCGCGTAGCCGCCGAACCGCGTGCCGGCGAACACCCGCTCGCCCACTCGCGCCGCGTCGACTCCGTCGCCGACCGCCTCGATGATCCCGGCCACTTCGTAGCCGACAACCATCGGTGGCTTCGGGGCGTCGGGATAGAGCCCGACGCGGGCCAGGTGATCGGCGAAGTTGACGCCGGCCGCGCGCACTGCGATGCGTACCTGCCCGGGGCCGGGCGGCGGCGGGTCGCGACGTTCCTGAACTTGCAGGACTGAGAGGTCACCATGCTTGGTGATCACGACCGCGCGCATATCTAGACGCTAATGCGCGCGCTGTTCTGCAGATTGTCGGATCCGGCCGCGTGAATCCTGCGGTAGACCACCGCACGGCCACCGCCGCTCGGCGCGAAGGCGACGCCACGGCTGTGCAACCGCTCCGGACGCGCATCCGTTGGCGCGAAATTGAACTGACGCAGCAGCGTCCGCAGCACCACGTTCATCTCCATGTTCGCGAACGCGGCGCCGAGACAGCGCCGACTTCCTCCGCCGAAGGGCACCCATGCGTACATGTCCGGGCCGGAGTCCATGAAGCGATCCGGGTCGAACCGGTCGGGATCGGGGAAGGCGTGCTGGTGCGTCAGCGGGATGTCCACCTGGACGGTGTAGCCACGAGGAATCACCCACTCCCCCAACGGCATTGTCGGCGCGATGACCTGACGGGCAGCCCCGTCGATGACGGGCCGGTTGCGCTGTACCTCGTGGATGGTGGCCTGCAGCAGGTCCGAGCCGCCCGCATCAACCTCGCCAACCAGCCGCGACAACACGTCCGGATGCCTGCGCAACCGTTCCACCGCCCATGCCAATTGCGTTGCGGTGGTTTCATGCCCGGCCGCGAGCAGGGTGAAGAGTTCATCGGCGAGATCGCTGCGCGACATCGCCGTTCCGTCCTCGTACCGGGACTGCAGCATCAGCGACAACACGTCGTCGCGGTTCTCCAGATTCGGGTCCGCGGCAACGCGATCGATCAGCGCATCGACGACTATGTCGAATTGCCTTCGCAGGCCGAGGAATCGGCCCCACGGGCTCCATGCGCCCAGATCGCGGTGTAGCCACGGCAGGAATACGAGCTGCGACCCCAGGGCCACCAACGGTGGCATCACCTTGCGCAGCGTGTCGAACTCTGCTCCCTCCGCGCCGAAGACGGCCCGCAAGATCACGTTCAGGGTGATCCGGTTCGTCGACGCCAGCACCTCGAACTCCCGGCCCTCGGGCCAGGTGGCGACCTCCTTGAGCGTTTCCTCCTCGACGAGGTTTTCGTAGGCCCGCATCCGCTTTCCGTGAAACGGCGGGACCAGCAGCTTGCGGCGACGGCGATGCTCTTCGTCCTGCAATCCGAACGTCGAGCCCGGACCCAACACCAGGTCGAGATTGGGTTCCACGTTGCGCACGACGTCGGTTCGCGTCTGGAAGAACTGCTTCACCATTGCTGGATCGCTGATGATCACCGTCGGGCCGAAGAACGGCAGCCTCACAGTGAACGCGGTGCCGTACCGCTTGCTCAACACATTCATCATGCGTCGGCGAGAGGCGATGTACGCGAGGCCTTGGATGGGCACCGGCCAGCGTGGTCCGGGAGGCAGGTTGACTTCTGTGGTCATCACGCGGTGACCTCGGCTCCGGCATCTGCCTGGCTGCGTCGGCGCAGCACCGACTCGAGGCGTCCCAACAAGTCGTAGTAGCGCGTCGGCGCGAGGCGGCCGAGCGTGTCGAACAGATAGGCGTCGGGTCCGACGAGGATGCGCGCCTTGCCCTGCTCCACTCCGCGGTGAATGATCTCGGCGGCCTTGGCCGGCTGCGTCAGTGTGATGGCGGCGAACTCCTGCACCATCTGGTCCTGGCTGCGGCCGCGGCCCTCGGGATCCTTGCGCCACCGGGCGTTGCGGACGATGTTGGTGTTGATGCCGCCGGGGTGAACGTTGATCGCGGTCACGCCGGTGCCGCGTAACTCCTGGCGCAGCGAATCGGTGAAGCCGCGGACGGCGAATTTGGCGGAGCAGTAGGCACTTTGGTTGGGCATGCCGACCAGGCCGAAGACGCTCGATGTGTTGACGATCGCGCCTTCGTTCTGCTCGACGAGAATCGGCAGGAACGCGCGGGTGCCGTTGACCACACCGTGGAAGTTGATGTTCCACAGCCATTGGTCGTCCTCGGGAACGGCGTCCAGCACGCTGGAGGCCGTGGCGACGCCTGCGTTGTTGAACACCGCACCGATCGGCCGCGGTGCCCAGTCGCGCACCTCGCCGGCGAAGTCGCGTTGCGCTTGTGCGTCGGCCACTTCGAGTACCCACAGCAGAGCCGGTCCATTCAGCGAGGCCTCCGTCTCCTTGAGGCCCTTCTCGTCGATATCGGCGATGGCAACGGGGCAGCTGTGCGCCGAAAGCCGTTGTGCCAGAGCCCGGCCGATGCCGGACGCCGCGCCGGTGATGACGACCGTGCGGCCGCTGATCGTGCGTTCCGATTTGCTCACTGGTGCTCCTCGAGTTCGGTGTGGGTGGCGGAAGCTGCGTGGTCGGTGATGAGGTCGATGATGCGGCCCCACGCGCCGATGGGAAGGTCGTGCCCGAGGCCGGCAATCGTCTCGAGGCGGGCGCCGGGTATTGCTCGCGCGGTTGCGGCTCCTCCCGTGGGATGCACCATCCGGTCACGATCGCCGTGGATCACCAGGGTCGGGACGTCGATGTGTCGAAGTTCGGCCGTACGGTCTCCGGAAGCGAAGATGCCCGCTAGCTGGCGGACGAGGCCGGCGGGGCTGGAATCCCGGTCCCAGGCGACCCCGGCATACTCGCGGACCGCTACCTCGTCGAACGGGAATCCGTGAGACCCGATGTGGGAGAACATCATCGCAGCGCGGTTCATCGCCTCTGCCCGCGTCCGCGGCGGTCGCGACGTCATCATCCGCCGCCAGGTCGACAACGCCGGACGGCCGAGGCGCGGCGCGCCTGTGGTCGACATGATCGACGTCAACGTGCGAACCCGGCCCGGATAGTGCGCGGCGACGGTCTGCGCGATCATCCCGCCCATCGAGATGCCGACCAGGTGGGCATCGGCGTAGCCGAGCGCATCCAGCAACCCGACGGTGTCGCGCGCCATGTCGCCGAGGTGGTACTGGTTGCGACCACGAAACATCGCGACCGGATTCGGTGGCCGGTAATTCATGTGGGTGGACCGGCCGGCGTCGCGGTTGTCGAACCGCGTCACCCGGTAGCCGCGGCCTGCCAGGGCGGCGACGAAATCGTTTGGCCACGAGTGCAACTGCTGCCCGAGGCCGGCGATCAGCAGGATCGGCGGATCGGAGGCGTCGCCGGTCTGGTCGTAGCACAGTTCGATGCCGCGACCGACGTTGACGAGCACCTCTTCGCGCGCGGTCATGCCGAGACTCGCTGGGTCTGGCCCGCCGTCTCGGCCGACTTCGTCGCCCGTCGATACACCACGGCGCGACCGCCGTGCGCGGGCGCCGTGGCGACTCCGCGCGAGTGCAAATGTTCACCAGGGGCGTATGTCGTGCCGAACTCGAACTCGCGCAGCAGGGTGCGCAGGGTGACGGTCATCTCCATGTTCGCGAAGGCCGCTCCGATGCAGCGGCGCACTCCGCCGCCGTAGGGAATCCACGCGTAGTTGTCCGGCGGGTTGCCGACGAATCGGTCGGGATTGAATGTCTTGGCGTCGGCGAAGCTGTCGTCTGACGCGTGTGCAAGTGAGATGCTGGCAAGCACGGCATGTCGCTCCGGAATAACCCACTCCCCCAATCGGATTCGCGTCTTCGTCAGGCGAGTGGTGCCGTTGATGACCGGGCGGGTGCGCTGCACCTCCCAGATCGTGGCCTGCACCAGCTCGGATTCTCCCGCGTCGAGGGCGGCGGTCAGCCGCGCTAGCAGCCGCGGATGGCGGCGCAGCCGCTCGACGGCCCACGCCAGCGTCGTCGCTGTGGTTTCGTGGCCGGCGGCCAGCAGTGTCAGCAGTTCGTCCGCGATGTGGTCGTCGGAGATCGGTGAGCCGTCCTCGTAGCGCGCCTGCAGCATCAACGCCAGGACGTCGTTGCGTTCGTCGAACTTCGGATCGTTGCGGATGTCGGAGATCAGTCGTCCGATGATCTCGTCGTAGCGCTCGCGGTATGACGTCAGCTTCCCGCCAGGGCTCCGAGGCCCGAAGTCGCGGCGCACCACCGGAGGCATCACGGCCAGCCGGGACGCGTTCAGCACCATCGGCGGCAGCAGCACACGCAGTTCGTCGAGCGCGGCGCCCTCGGCGCCGAACACCGTCCGCAGGATCGCGTTGAGGGTGATGTGCATCATCGACGGCATGGTTTCGAATTCCCTGCCCTCGGGCCACGTCGCGGTCTCGCGCAACACCTCTTCTTCGATGATTCCTTCGTAGGAGGCCATCCGCTTGCCGTGAAACGGCGGGACGAGAAGCTTGCGTCGTTCGCGGTGTTCGGTGCCGTCGAGGCTGAATGTCGAACCGGGACCGAACATCTCACCGAGCACGCCGGCCCTGGCAATGAGGTCGGTGTTGGTGGTGAACAGATCCTTGATCAGGGCCGGATCGCTGACGACGACGGTCTCCCCGAAGATCGGCAACCGCAGCGTGAACGCCGGTCCGTATCGCTTGGCGAGGGCGGCGACAGATTTCTCTCGGGCGGCGATGAAACCGATGCCTTGTAGAAGCTTCGGTATCCGCGGTGCGGGTGGCAATCGCACCGGGTCTGTTGTCGCCACAGCCATGCTCATAACCTCCGTGGTGGTACTCCAAGGTACCGGCCACGGTACGCCTAGGTACCGATGTTCACAAGCCCCCTTTCCACACGCGTCTAATAGTGGTACTTTCTAGTACCGAGGGCTGGTACTGAGTCGTACCAGCGGGCCATCGAGAGGCAGAACGATGTCACAAGCAGCGGAAACAGTAGATGTCCTGATCGTCGGGGCGGGCCTGTCCGGGGTCGGCGCGGCGTCCCAACTGCGCCAAGAGTGCCCCGACAAATCGGTGTTGGTGCTCGAGGCCCGAGACTCGATCGGTGGCACCTGGGACCTGTTCCGCTATCCGGGCATCCGCTCGGATTCGGACATGTTCACGCTCGGCTACCGGTTCAGTCCGTGGACCGATCCCAAGGCGATCGCCGACGGACCGAGCATCCTGCGCTACATCCACAACACGGCTCAGGCATTCGACGTTGACAAGCTCATTCGGCTCAATCACCGCGTGGTGAACGCCAGTTGGGACAGTGACGAGGCGCGCTGGACCGTCGAAGTGCATCGCACCGATACCGACGAGATTGTCACGATCACCTGCTCGTTTCTCTACGTGTGCACCGGCTACTACCGCTACGACGAGGGCTTCAGCCCGAAATTCCCTGGCGTTGAACGCTTTCAGGGGCCGGTGATCCATCCGCAGCACTGGCCGGAGGACCTCGATTACACCGGTAAGCGAGTGGTCGTGATCGGCAGCGGTGCCACCGCGGTCACGCTGGTACCCACCCTGGCCCAATCGGCCGAACACGTGACGATGCTGCAGCGCTCGCCGACATATGTCGCGTCGCGTCCCGCCAGTGACGCGATCGCCGATCGGCTGCGGGCGTGGCTACCTAAGAAGCTTGCCTATGCGATCGTGCGGTGGAAGAACGCATTACAGGCGATCGCGATCTTCAACCTGAGCCGCCGCCGCCCTGAGATGATGAAGTCGATGCTGCGCAAGGCCGCGGTCAAGCAGCTGCCGGAGGGTTACGCGGTAGACACCCATTTCGCGCCGTCGTACAACCCGTGGGATCAACGGATGTGCCTGGTTCCCGATGGCGATCTGTTCACCGCCATCCGCGACGGCCGCGCATCGGTCGTCACCGACCACATCGAGACTTTCACCAAATCCGGCATCAGGTTGCAGTCCGGCGCCGAACTGCAAGCAGACATCATCGTTAGCGCCACCGGCCTGAACCTGCTCGCCATCGGCGGCATGCAGCTCGAGGTCGATGGACGCGCTGTGGACCTGTCAAAGACGGTGTCCTACAAGGGAATGATGCTCTCGGGCGTGCCGAACTTCGCGTGGACGATCGGCTACACCAACGCGTCGTGGACGCTGAAGGCCGACCTGGTGGCCGAGTACGTGTGCCGGCTGCTCAAACACATGGACACCAACCGCTACGGCGCGGTGACGCCCGACGCGGCCGGCGCCACGGCGGCCAACCCGTTCCTGGACCTGGCGTCGGGCTACGTCAAGCGCAGCCTCGCGGAGCTTCCCAAGCAGGGCGATCAGGCGCCGTGGCGGCTGCATCAGAACTACGTCAAGGACGTGCGCCTGCTGCGCCGAGGGCCGATCGATGACGATGTCGTGTTCACACCGGCCGTCGCGGATGAGCGGACACGGAGCATTGCGTAATGCGCGTTGCATGGGATGAAAGCCGTTGTGCCCTATCGGCTTTGTGCACGGGATTAGCACCCGAAGTTTTCAGTGTCGACGAAGGCGGCGGGCTGGCTGTCAGCACCGAATTCGGCGACGAGCAGCGGCAGGCGATTCAGGATGCCGCCGATTCGTGCCCGACGCAGGCGATCACCGTCGCCGATTAGTCGGACTGGACGCGCGGAGCAAGTAGCGCAATCGACGCGTCCACAGCTTCCTCGGTGATGTCGCTCATGCGCCCGCCCTCCTCGACTGTGATCGCGGTGAGTTCGCGCAAACCACCGAGCAGCATGATGATGCGTTGACGGGAGACCGGAGCGATGCCCGCAGCGCGAAACTCGCCGGTGTCACCAAGCGCCTGAACCATCTCGATGAAGTTCTCCATCGCATCGCGCTGCAGCCCCCGCGCTGCGGCGCCAAGTGACGGCACGTCGCGGATCCAGCTCAGCATCAATGCGGGCCGGGATTCGCCGGACGAGATCCACGCCTCGATGGCTTGCCGCACCTGGTTGCGCCACGGCGCGTGCGGATCGACGGCCGCCGATATCTGCCCGACCTGCTCGGTGTTTGCGTCGGTAAGCAAAGCGACGAAGCAGGCTTCCCTGCTGTCGAAGTGTTCGTAGAAGGTGCGGCGCGAAGTCCGCGCCCGGCGCACGATGTCGGCGACCGTGGTGCGCGGATAGCCGTCCTCGGCGATGCCCTCCTCCAAAGCGCCGAGGAGGCGCTGGCGAAAGTTGCTCTTGTCCTCGTCGGCGCGTCCCTGTGCCGTCTCAGCTGCCGTCAATCGATGCCCCCCATGTCTATAGGCATAGTAGTGCGACGTGCGGAAACGGCCGGGAACGTTGACCTGCGTGGTGGCCAGGGCCGGGATCGAACCGGCGACCTTCCGCTTTTCAGGCGGACGCTCATACCAACTGAGCTACCTGGCCGGAAGGCACCGCGTGCCTCGCCGTAGTGGCGACCCTGACGGGACTTGAACCCGCGACCTCCGCCGTGACAGGGCGGCGCGCTAACCAACTGCGCCACAGGGCCTTACTGTGCGACTCCATCGTACGAGGCATCGCGGGTACCCCCTACGGGATTCGAACCCGCGCTACCGCCTTGAAAGGGCGGCGTCCTAGGCCGCTAGACGAAGGGGGCCAGCCGAATCTCTCCGGGGTACTCACAACGCTGTGACGCTGGGAGCCTCGATAGCTTAGGTTACCCGGACCCCAATCCTCAAACGCGATGCCCACCCGAAGGCAGTATTCTCTTTTGGATCCAGTTCCACACTGCCCCTATAGCTCAGTTGGTAGAGCTACGGACTTTTAATCCGCAGGTCCTAGGTTCGAGTCCTAGTGGGGGCACCACGACCGACCCGGTCAACGCCCTTCATGCCGCGCCGTGACTGCCCTTCGCGCCGTTCACCGACGGCCCACCGGTCAACGACGGGCTCTTCGGCGAACTGTCGCGTGGTTCCGGTGTGCTGTCTCTGGCCACATCGGGCCGCCGCGCACCAGTGTCACGATCGGAAAGCGCCGATTCACGGCGTGTGCCCGACGTTGGTGCGTCGTCGCGTTTCGACGTGATTGGCGCCTTCTTCTCCAGGCTGCCGGGCCGTCCGGAATCGGAGTCGGTCTCAGATCGGGCGGCTCTCAATTCGTCGACTGAGGCGGGCTCGTCCTCGATCGCGGGGTTCGACCCAGCGGACTGCGTGACCGCAGATTCCGCCGGCGAGCCCGTATCGACTTGCGATGTCATCCCCGGGCTGCTCGGAGGTGACTGTCCCAGCAGGGCCACGGTGTTGTCCACCGTCTCGTCGATCGCCTCGACGAAGTCCTCAACAACCTCGGCTGGATGGTGCAGCGGGATCAACCGGGCCGGCGAAGGCACCCAGGGCGGGATGTCGCGCCGGTAGCCCAGCTCAACGACGAAGGTCGTGAGGGGCTCGACCACATCAATCAACGCTTCGGGCACGCCGAAGCCGCGCAACGGTCCAAACAGCGGCAGGTTCTCGGTTTCGAAGAAGTAGTAGCTGGTGTCGCCGAACTTCCCGACGAAATGCTGCGACGGGTCGGGAGCGAGCGTGACGGCCTCGTAGTCCTCGTGGGTATAGAAAAAGCCCGCGATTGCGTTCAGAACGGCCGGAAGGACGATGGGATAGATCGGGAAGTCGGCGAAGCCATCCCACCGTTGGGTGATGATGTAGGTGTCGAACTGAGTGTCGGTGGGAGCGGGGCCGTTGAAATAGAAGTCGACGAACGGGAGGTACAGGCCCCAAAAACGGGTCATCACGCCGCCGTTGGGCAGGTTGAGCGTTCCGATGGTCACAAAGTCTATGTCGGGCGCTGGGGTTCCAACCGGGAATTGCTCTGCGAGCCTGCGCTTCTCGAGATATGCAATGACCGAGCTCTGCGAGTGGCCGAAGATGACCAGGTTGTCGTTGCCGTGCTCGGCCATCGCCTGTTGCAGGTCACTCACGCCGATCGCGACCGACTCGCCGAAGGGCAGATCGTGAAAACCCGTTACCGGCCACGCCTGTTCGGGGGTCGTCACCGGCACGAACGCCACGAAAGCCACGCCCGGGTGGGTGGGCACGATGAAGTGGTATCTGGCCATGTCGACGAACCAAGGCGGCGGTGTCGGAGTGAACGTCCCGCTCATGATCAGTGCTGTCGATGCCAGCAGCTGGACCGCCGAGGACATCATGGACACCAGCACGAGAGCGACGGCGGTCAGCATGGCCAGGCATGTGACGCTGATCGACTGAGCGGTCCGTAGCACAGATTGATGGTCTCCGATCATTGAGATTCGCGTCTGATAACGCCGGATTTAGCTTTGCCAGCGAAGTGCTGCTCTACGCAGCATTCGACGGCCGTTCTGGACGACCACCTGCCTGATCGCAGCAGCGGAGCAGCCGCAGCGTTCCCAATTCTCCACCGCCACAACAGTTGCCGCGGCGAGCGTACCAACCTGTCTACGAACAGGCCCTACGTCAGATTCCCCGCTGCTGCTTCGCGTCGGAACCCGCGTCGTGAACGTGCGCGGCCACCCTTCGTGTCCCCGTGTCCCCGTGTCCCCGTGTGCGCATCGCGCCGTAGATGGCGGTGGCGTTGAAACCGGCCGAGAAGTTGAACACAAAACTCTCGATGTCAAAGCCCGTCCTTTGACCAAGATCGAACAAGGTTGGCGGGTTCCAGTAGTCGGGTATGAAGAGGGGTTCGGCGAACCCGGTCAACGCAGTTACCGCACCCACCCGCAGGATCACCGGTCGGTTAGCCGGGCTTGCCCTGCAATACAACACAAGCGAGATCAGCGTGCTACCTATGCAGGCAGCTAGGTATGCGTACCTCACATGCCACCCGCTTTGCCACCATCGGACCCGCGCCGTCGTTGGTCGCGGCGACCGCGTGATTGACGAGCGGAGGTGTCAAGTTCTTAACACAGCCAAGGGGGCCAGAAGTCACTAGCGCAAGATCTCGCCATGCCGCCGCGTCCCAGAACGCCGCGCGTCGTCAAACAACCGCTACGTGCTGGCCTGCGGCGCGGGAATGGTGACCGGCGGCGGCGTCGCGATCATCTCGACGGCGTACGCGATGCCTTCGGCCACCGCCTCGATGACGTGCAAACCGACTGTAAACGGAGTCATGAAAACGATCAGCGGCGACGGCGGCCGCGTAGATACGCCCGCCATCGCCGAGATGGTCTTGGCCGACGCAGGCACGGGAGCGGAGACGCTCGACGCCAGCCCGATGGTCAGGGCGGCGACCAACGCGATCACCGCGCAGCCAACCAACCGGATTACACGCACCACAGGATCGTGCCGTAAAAATCGCCAGCGGCATAGTCAATAACGCCGAACGTTACCGCGCTGGAACAATAGGCACTGCCGTGCTGTTCGGCCGTCGACTGCACGGCAGAAATCCTCCGCCGAATCGTATGATCAGTTGCGATGCTCTACCAGCAAGTCGACAGGTCGTTCTGGCGACGGCACCCCGTGGTGACCGGCGCCGGGCTGGTGATGATGCTGTGGTGGCTGCACAACGCCTGGTATGAGGCCGTCGCCCTCACGGCCATCGTCGGCCTACTGATCTTCGTTGCACGTCGCAAGCGGGCGCTTGCGGTGCGCGACGCCGGGTTGCGGGCGCGCGCCGACTTCGAATACCGGCTGAGCCTCGCCGGCGATCCCCGCGGCGTCTTCGGCCGCTACCCGCCCCTACAGCCGGGTTGGTTCCCCGATCCACAGAACCGTTCTCGGATGCGCTATTACGACGGCGCGCTGTGGACGCCCTACGCACACCCGCGGTGACTCAGAGCTCCGGGCAGTAATGCATTCCGTTGTCGCGCGCATCGAGCGGCGGCAGATTACGCGCCGGCGTGTGCACCAAACGCGCGTCGGCAGGGATACGCCCCGTTGCGCGATCCCAGCCGGCCCGGGCTCGGGGATGATAACGCCGCCGTCTCGGCAGCAGCTTGAAGGACAGGTTCACGAGCCTGCCGAAAAGCCAGTGCAGCCGCTCGTTTCGCGCCGACCACGTGTAGCCCATCAGCGCGCGAACGGGGGGGTCGTAGAGACCGACGGTAACCCAGACCGCAAAAGGTTCAAGCACTTTCAGGTGCATACGCCACAGCCAGTCTGGAATCCATTGCAACGACGGATGTTTGGGCATCGTCGAGAGATTAAGCACCTCACGCGCCGCGAAATTGTTCTCCAAGACGTTGCGGCACATGTGATCCCAGTAGACCTGGAATTCTTCCCAGCTCTTGGGTACCGGACGCATGCTCATGCCGTACATCTGATACCAGGTGATGTGTTCGTCGAACAACTGGCGCTTCTGCGCGTCGGTCAGGCCGTCACCGAAGCGCTCCGCGGTGAGGATGGTGCCCATGAAGAACGTCGAGTGCGCCCAGTAAAAGACATCCGGGTTCAGTGCGCTGTACCGCCGTCCTTGATCGTCTACGCCTTTGATGCCGACGTGATAGTCGCGCACCTCGGCACCGGTGGTAGGCGCGCGATCACCGTCGAACACCACCCCGCCGATCGGGTACAGCGACCTCAACAACCGCGGCATGCGTTCGGTGAAAAAGATCGAATGCTGCTCGACGGCCGCGCCCAGCTGCGGGTGCATGTTCTGCATGGATCCCGCCCATGGCCCCTGCAGCAGGCCGCGCCAGTCGCCGAACAACTTCCAGGTCAGGGAGTCCGGACCGAGGGGCTGTGGCGGCGCGTCATATCCGCCGGGCGCCACCGGGCAACCTGCGGCGGCTGAGGTGGACCCGGTGGTCACCGGGCAGGCCTCAGACGTATCTTGAGTCACTGGTGAACTTCCGATCGGAGACAGTTAATTCTGACTACGTACGTTGTCACCATGAGCTTAGGGAGTGATGTGCCTTCCGGTCAACGACGCGGCCGATGGTCAGGCGTTCCGCTGCAGGACCGCCAGGTCCTGCGCCGCGACGACCTCATCGCCGCCGGGGTCGAATTGCTGGGCAATGAGAGCGGGCCTGCCCTGACGGTGCGTGCGGTCTGCCGAGCCGCCGAGCTGACCGAGCGCTACTTCTACGAGAGCTTCACCGATCGCGACGAGTTCGTCCGCGCGGTGTATGACGATGTGTGCGCTCGGGCGATGTCGACGCTGATGAAGGCGGACACACCGCGCGACGCTGTCGAGCGCTTCGTCGCGTTGATGGTGGACGACCCGGCACGCGGACGGGTGCTGCTGCTGGCGCCGGAAGTGGAACCGGTGCTCACCCGTTCGGGCGCCGAATGGATGCCCAGCTTCATCGACCTGCTGCAGCGCAAGCTGACGCGCATCACCGATCCGGCGGTGCAGGCCATGGTGGCCACCGGCCTGATCGGCGCGCTGACGGCGCTGTTCACGGCTTACTTGAACGGTCGGCTGACGGCGACGCGCGAGCAGTTCATCGACTATTGCGTCGAGATGCTGCTCAGTCGGGTGTCGAGCTACTGACCCCTACTCGTCGGGAGTGCTGACCTCTTCGAGCGAGGCCTCTTCCTCGGCGGCGGCCTCATCGGCTGCGGCCTTGGCTTCCCGGCCCGCAGGGCTGGCCAACGAGGCGCCTGGGTTGGTTGCGGTCGCGTATCCGCCGTTGCAGTTCAGGTAGAACTGCACCTGGCTGTCGTAATGCGCGCCGTCATCGGCGTCCGCGAACGGTGCGGTCTGCGACCGGGTGACCAGGCACTCGTCTTGCGGCAGCTTGTCGCCAACGCGGGCGGCCACGACCACATCCTCGCCGGCGTCACTGGCCGCTGATGAGGCGTCCGCATAGGTCTGGCCTGCGTAGTCATCCGCCGCAGCCACTCCGGTGCCGAACAGCGCCATCATGGCTGATGCGGCCACGGCCGAAGCGGCCGAGAGAACGAGGGACTTCTTCACTGAGCCGGACCTCCGAAAATGTCTGAAATCATTGCCTGCGAAAGCTGATGGTCGGCAGTCTATTCCGTGGCCCAGCTCACCGCCACCGATCACGCAACGCCCGCTGAGGTCAGCCGGCATCCTGGGCGATCAATGCCTCGCGGCCTTCCTGGCTCGCGGCAGAATTTCCCGGCGAACCCGGGCCCGCCACGGCGGCGTTGCAGCTCAGCGCGACCAAAACCTCCAGGCCCGACTCCTTCCGGGTGACACTGGGCTTCTCCCACGCGTTCGTGACGATGCACTTGTCGGTATCTGGCGACCCACCGGTTCGCGTCGCGATGACGACCGTCGCGCCCTGCTCCTGGATGGTGCTCTTGGCATCGCGATAGGTCTGGCCGACCACGTCTGGAGCCGCGGCCGCGACATCCGCGCCGACCGAGATCGCTGCTGCGACGCTGGCAGCAGCGCCGAAGAGAATGGTGAGGGCCTTCATGTGAGTCCGACCTCCGAGTCGTTATCTGGCTGCGGCAGGAACCGGGCTCCCCCATGCCCGCAGGGATATTAGCGCGACGCAAGCCGGCCGGGCGGGACAGATGTGGCACCGTGACCAACAACTTGAATGTCACCGGAGGACACAGATATATTGAGTGCAACCAACAGGTACAGATAACTGGGAGGGGCCATGGCGCAAGATCTGACCGATCTGCACCTACTGCACGAGCTCGAGCCCGTCGTTGAGAAGAATCTCAACCGGCACCTGTCGATGCGTAAGGACTGGAACCCGCACGACTACATCCCGTGGTCGGACGGCAAGAACTATTACGCCCTCGGCGGGCAGGACTGGGACCCAGAGCAGTCCAAGCTGTCCGAAGTGGCGCAGGTGTCGATGTTGCAGAATCTGCTGACGGAGGACAATCTGCCGTCCTATCACCGCGAGATCGCGATGAATTTCGGCATGGACGGCGCCTGGGGGCAATGGGTCAACCGCTGGACCGCTGAGGAGAACCGGCACGGCATCGCCCTGCGCGACTACCTCGTCGTCACCCGCTCCATCGATCCCGTCGAACTCGAGATGCTGCGAGTCGAGCAGATGACACGTGGATTCTCTCCCGGCCAAAATCAGCAGGGCGAGAGCCATCTGTTCGCGGGGAGCTTGTTCGACTCCGTCATTTACGTGACATTTCAGGAGCTGGCGACCCGGGTATCGCACCGCAACACCGGCAAGGCGTGCAATGAAACCGTCGCCGACCAACTGCTGCAACGGGTTTCGGCCGACGAGAACCTACACATGATCTTCTACCGCGACGTCTCCGAGGCCGGCTTCGACATCGCGCCCAACCAGGCGATGGCATCGCTGCACCATGTGCTGCGCAACTTCAAGATGCCCGGTTACACCGTGCCCGAGTTCCGGCGTAAGGCCGTGGTGATCGCCGTCGGCGGCGTATATGACCCGCGCATCCACCTCGACGACGTGGTGATGCCGGTGCTGAAGAAATGGCGCATTTTCGAGCGCGACGACTTCACCGGCGAGGCAGCGCGGATGCGCGACGACCTCGGACTGCTCATGGAGGAGCTTAAGGAGACGTGCGAGAAGTTCGAGGTCGCCAAGGAGCGCCGCCTCGAGCGGGAGCGCAAGGTCGCCGAGAAGAAGGCGGCCAAGAACCTTCTGGTCACGTCATCAGCGTCGTAACCGAAGCTCGGTCAGAGCTCCGGATCGGGCCGATCGAGCTGCGCAGCCCCGTCGTACTGGCCCCGATGGCCGGTGTGACGAACGTCGCATTTCGCACGCTGTGCCGTGAACTCGAGCTGGCTCGCGCCGGGACGGTCAGCGGCCTGTACGTGTGCGAGATGGTGACCGCGCGTGCGCTCGTCGAGCGCCATCCGGTCACCATGCACATGACGACGTTCTCGCCCAACGAGTCGCCGCGCTCGCTGCAGCTCTACACCGTCGACCCCGACACCACCTTCGCCGCGGCGAAAATGATCGCCGACGAGGGGTTGGCCGACCACATCGACATGAACTTCGGCTGCCCGGTGCCCAAGGTCACCCGGCGCGGAGGCGGTGCCGCGTTACCGTTCAAGCGGCGACTCTTCGGCCGGATCGTCGCCGCGGCGGTGCGCGCCACGGAAGGCAGCGGCATACCGGTGACCGTGAAGTTCCGCATCGGCATCGACGACGCCCGTCACACCCACCTGGATGCGGGCCGCATCGCAGCAGAGGAGGGCGCGGCAGCGGTGGCGCTGCACGCCCGCACCGCGGCGCAGCGCTATTCGGGAACCGCCGACTGGGAACAGATCGCCCTGCTAAAGCAGCACGTCACGACGGTCCCCGTGCTCGGTAACGGCGACATCTTCGACGCCGACGACGCGCTGGCAATGATGGCCGCAACGGGGTGCGACGGTGTCGTCATCGGCCGCGGCTGCCTCGGCCGGCCGTGGTTGTTCGCGGAGCTGTCGGCCGCATTCGCCGGTACGACGCCGGCTGACCCGCCAACGCTCGGCGAGGTCGCGGCCATCATGCGGCGCCATGGCCAGCTGCTGGCTGCGCATTTCGGCGAGGACAAGGGCATGCGCGAGATGCGCAAACACATCGCGTGGTATCTGCACGGCTTCCCGGCGGGCACCGACCTGCGACGGGCATTGGCCCTGGTCAAGACGATGGACGAGCTCGGCGCGCTGCTGGATCAGCTCGATCCGCAGGTGCCGTTCCCGCAGGCTGCGACGGGTCCGCGGGGCCGGCAAGGGTCGCCGGCGTCAGTGGCGCTGCCCGAGGGCTGGCTCGCCGATCCCGACGACTGCACAGTGCCCGCGGGGGCGGACGTCATGCACTCGGGAGGCTGAACCGAGACGTTCTCGGTACCTTCTGTGGACTGGCCGTCTCTCAGGATGTCTCAGTACGATAAGGGCCTTGTCGTACCCGGCTCCAATGGCGGAGCCCGCAGAGTGCTGCTACACCAACTAGAGGCAGACAGGGACACTGCAACAAACCATGCGCACCGACGCGCACGATGGTCCAAGAGTCGGAGGCCGGTAGGAACATGAGTGACGGCGACAACGCCACTCCTGGCCTGCCCGGCCGACCCGGGCCGCCGGAGGGTGTAGGCGACAATCAATGGCTTACCCGAAGCCCGCGGCCGTCGCCAGGCGCCGCGCCGTGGGAGCGCAGCGGCAATTCGGACTCCGGCGAGATCGAGCAGCCCGAGTCGACCGGTAACCACACCGACGGTGTCACGGTCGCCGACCTGATAGCCAGGCTGCAGGGTGCTTCGAGTGTTCCCGAGGAACTGAAGCGCACCCATGTCGAACCCGAGCCGGAGGCACCTCGCACCGAGGTCATCGCGGCCGTGCCGGTCGACGTGGAAGATCCGGCGACCGAGGTTTTCCCCGTCGTGGCGGGCTACGCCTCCGAGGTGCCGGATCTGGCGGCATTGCGTGCGCGCGACCGGGTGCAGCCGTCACGCGTCGGCACCGGACGTGGACCCAGCCGACCCGGGCCGCGCATCAGCCGCCGCACGAAAGCGGCGGTGGCCGGACGAGTCGCCGCCGCGCTGATCGCCGTGTCGGCCCTGGCGCTGACGGGTGGCGCCTGGCAGTGGCAGTCGTCGAAGAACAACATGCTCAACAAGGTTTCCGCGCTGGACCAAGACTCGCGCGACATCCTCGATCCCAACGCACAGTTCGGTGACGAGAACTTCCTGATCGTCGGTGTGGACAGCAGATTCGGCGAGAATCTCGACATGGGCGCGGGCACCACCGAGGATGCCGGCGGCTCCAGGTCGGACACCGTGATGCTGGTGAACATCCCGGCTAACCGCAAACGCGTTGTGGCCGTGTCGTTTCCGCGCGACCTCGCGATCACCCCGATGGAGTGTGAGCCGTGGAATCCGGAGACCGGTGAATACGGGCCGCTCTTTGACGAGGAAACGCAGACTTACGGCCCAGACCAGGCGTACACCGAAACCAAGCTGAACTCCGCCTACTCCGTCGGCGGTCCGAAGTGCTTGGTCAAGGTGGTTCAGAAGCTGTCCGGCCTTTCCGTAAACCGGTTCATGGCAGTCGATTTCGCCGGATTCTCCAAGATGGTGGACGCTCTCGGCGGTGTCGAGGTGTGTACCACAACCCCGCTGGAGGATTACGAACTCGGTACCGTGTTAGCCGATGCCGGAAGGCAAATGGTCGACGGGCACACCGCGCTGCAGTACGTGCGCGCCCGCCAGGTCACCACGGAGACCAACGGCGACTACGGGCGCATCAAGCGCCAGCAGCTGTTCCTGTCGTCGCTGCTGCGCTCGTTGATCTCCAAGGAAGTGTTCTTCTCGCTGTCCAAGCTGAACAACGTGGTCAACATGTTCATCGGCGACAGCTACGTCGACAACATCAAGACCAAGGACCTCGTCGACCTCGGTCAGTCCATTCAGGGTGTGAACGCCGGCCGGATCACGTTCGTGACCGTGCCGACCGTGGGATACGCCGACGAGTACGGCAACGAGACGCCCCGCACCGAGGACATGCGTGCGCTGTTCGACGCGATCATCAACGACGACCCGCTGCCCGAGGAGAAGAACCCGGACAACACCCCGGTGCCCGGCACGCCCGAGTCGTCGGTGAGCGCGGCGCCGGAGTCGGAGCCCACCTCGTCCGCACCCGCACCGGGCAATGCTGAGCTGGTCGACGCGGTCACCACCAACCCGGCGGACATCACCGTGAAGGTTTCGAACTCGACCGGCGAGGACGGTCTGGCGTCCACCGCGGCCAACGAATTGCAGGTACACGGCTTCAACGTGACCACTCCGGACGACTATCCGGGGCCGCTGAGCGCAACGACGGTGTTCTTCTCGCCGGGCAATGAGCAGGCGGCGGCGACCGTCGCCTCGTCGTTCACCAATCCCACCATCGAGCGGGTCACGGGCATGGGCGATGTAGTCCGGGTGGTCCTGGGCAGCGACTTCCACACCGTGGCGCCCCCGTCGCCCAGCGGCTCGCCCGTCCAGGTCCACGTCGTGAAGGGCACCAGCACCTCACCGACGCACCTGCCTGAGGATCTGACCGTCACCAACGCCGCCGACACCACGTGCGAATAATCCACAACGGCGCAGGCGGTGCCGACGTTTGGGCAGGTGGCATTCACCTTTCGTTCACCGCGCGCGTCGTGACGTTTCGACGAACCACCCCGTAGGCTTGGCCCATGCGAACCGCGTACCACGAGCAACTGGATGCCTTGACTGCCCAGCTCGGCGAGATGTGCGGGCTGGCGGGCGCAGCGATGGAGCGCGCGACGCAGGCCCTGCTGCAGGCCGATCTGGTGCTGGCCGAGCAGGTCATCACCGACCACGAGCAGATCGCCGGGATGAGCGCCAAGGCAGAGGAATCCGCGTTCGTGCTGCTGGCGCTGCAGGCGCCAGTCGCAGGAGATCTGCGGGCGATCGTCAGCTCGATCCAGATCGTCGCCGACGTCGACCGGATGGGGGCACTGGCCCTGCATGTCGCCAAGATCGCGCGGCGCCGCCACCCGCAGCACGCACTGCCCGAGGAGGTCAACGGCTACTTCGCCGAAATGGGAAGGGTCGCAGTCGAATTGGGCAATAGCGCCCAGGAGGTACTGGTCAGCCGCGATCCGGAGAAGGCCGCGCGGATCAGCGAAGAAGACGACGCGATGGATGATCTTCATCGACACCTGTTCACCGTGCTGATGGACAAGGAATGGAAGCACGGTGTGGCCGCCGCCGTGGACGTCACGTTGTTGGGTCGGTTCTACGAGCGGTTTGCCGACCATGCGGTCGAGGTCGCCCGGCGGGTCATCTTCCAGGTCACCGGCAAGTTGCCCGACGATGAAGAGATCCCCGCGCCCCGCTGATCGTCGCCCCCCGACAACGCAGGTATTCAGCTAGCTCCTAGCCGAAGCGGCCGGAGATGTAGTCCTCAGTCGCCTTCTGGGTCGGATTCGAGAAGATCTTCTCGGTGTCGTCGATCTCGATCAGCCGGCCCGGCTTGCCCGTCGCCTCGAGGTTGAAGAACGCGGTCTGGTCGCTGACGCGGGCAGCCTGCTGCATGTTGTGGGTGACGATGACGATCGTGTAGTCCTTCTTCAGCTCGGAGATCAGGTCCTCGATTGCCAGTGTGGAGATCGGGTCGAGCGCCGAACACGGCTCGTCCATCAGCAGCACGTCGGGCTGCACGGCGATGGCTCGCGCGATGCAGAGGCGCTGCTGCTGACCGCCGGACAGACCGCCGCCCGGCTTGTCCAGCCGGTCCTTGACCTCGTTCCACAGATTCGCGCCCTTGAGCGAGCGTTCGGCGACCTCGTCGAGGGTTCTTCTGCTGCGCACCCCCTGGAGCTTTAGCCCGGCCACAACATTGTCCTTAATTGACATGGTGGGGAACGGATTTGGCCGCTGAAACACCATCCCGATGGTCTTGCGGACACTTACCGGGTCTACGCCCGCGCTGTAAATGTCCTCGCCGTCGAGCAGGACCGAGCCCTCGGCCCTGGCGCCGGGCAGCACCTCGTGCATGCGGTTCAGTGTGCGCAGCACGGTCGATTTGCCACAGCCCGATGGTCCGATAAGGGCCGTCACGCTTCGCGGCTGCACCGACAGCGCGACGTCCGCCACGGCGTGAAATGAGCCGTAGTAGATGTTGAGGTCTTTGATGTCAATACGCTTAGCCACTGACCGCTCCTAGGGTCGTCATACTCGATTTCGGGTTAGGAACCGGATCACTAAGGCCGCCGCCACGTAGAGCACCGCAACTATGAGAATCAGCGTAAGCGCGGCCCCCCATACGCGCAGCCGTCCGGCCTCTTCGGGGTTGATGAGTTCGGTGTAGATCAACAGCGGAAGCGACGCCATGTTTCCATCGAACGGGTCGTAGTTGATCGACCTTGCGTAGCCGACCAGCACCAGCACCGGCGCCGTTTCGCCGATCACTCGTGCGAGGGCGAGCAAGATTCCGCTGATGATGCCCGGCAGCGCGGTGGGCACGACGATCCGCACGATGGTCTTCCATTTCGGAATCCCCAATGCGTACGAGGCTTCGCGCAGTTCGTCCGGAACGAGCTTGAGCATCTCCTCGGTGTTACGCACCACGACTGGAATCATCAGCAGCACGAGGGCGAGCGACACCGCCAAGGCGCTCTGCGGGAAACCCAGCGTTGCGATCCACAGCGAGAAGATGAACAGCGCCGCAACGATTGACGGGACGCCGGCCAAGATGTCGACCATGAATGTCGTCGTACGCGCGAACCAGCCGCGGCCATACTCCACCAGGTAGACGGCAGCCATGATGCCAAGGGGCACCGCTAGCAGCGCCGCGATTCCGGCCTGGATGATCGTTCCATAGATCGCGTGGTACACGCCGCCGGCGACCTGCTCCGGCAGAACGCCCGCCAAAGACCTGTTCCACCACGTCGACGAGGTGACTGCACGGAATCCGCGCTCCACGACGGTGTAGAGAAGCCAAACGAGCGGCACGAGCGCGACCAGGAATGACGCTCCGAACATTATCGATGCGAGGCGATCCTTGATCTTGCGGCTGGCGCTGATCGGGTGAAATGTCGGCCCCTTCACCAGCGCGTCCAGCGTGGCCTGCGTCATCCTCCGCTCACCCTTCCTCCGGCTGCAAGCCGGGCAACCGCGTTGACGACGAATGTCAAGGCGAACAACACGAAGCCCGCCGCGATATAGGCGCCTGTCGGCAGCGGGGCGCTGAATTCTGCTGCTGCCGAGGCGATTTTGGAAGCGAAGGTATAGCCGCCGTCGAACAGCGACCAGTGCCCGGCCTGCGCCGCGGACCTCAGAATGATCAGAACAGCAACGGTCTCACCCAGGGCCCGGCCCAATCCGAGCATCGACCCAGCGATCATGCCGCTGCGGCCATATGGGTAGACCGTCATCCGAACGACTTCCCATTTTGTGGCCCCCAGGGCCTGGGCGGCTTCGACCTGGCCCTTCGGCGTCAGGCTGAAGACTTCGCGAGACACCGACGTGATGATCGGCAGGATCATCACGGCAAGTACGACTCCCGCGGTGAAGATCGTGCCGCCACCCGCCAGTGACACATTGCCGTCGCCGAACAGGAAGAACCAACTCAGTTTGTCGTTGAGAAAAGTTTGCACAGGCTCCAGCCAAGGTGCGAGCACAAAAATGCCCCACAGACCGAAGACGATCGACGGCACCGCCGCAAGTAGGTCGACCAGGATCCCGCACGGTCTGGCCAACCGCTTCGGGGCGTAATTGGTGAGAAACGTGGCGATGCCGATGGCGATCGGGACCGCGATCAGCAGAGCGAAGACCGAACTCAGCACCGTGACCTGGAACAGGCCGGCGATGCCGAACCGCATGTTGTCCTCGTCGGACGTGACGAACTCGGAGCTGGTGATGAAGTTGGTGTGGTTGGCACCGAGCGAGGGCACCGCACGGATGAGTAGGAACAACCCCATCAGGGCGATCGCCCCAATAATGGTGGCCCCCGCCGCAACGGCAATGGAGCCGAAGATCTTGTCGCCCAACCGGTTGCCACCGGGCCGCAATGCTGGTCCCGGCTTTTGAATGTTCGGCTCCATGCTCGGCATTTTCGGAGTATCCCCGATCTGCTGTGGGCTCGCCCCCTTTGTTGACGAGCCCACAGCTGTCGGGTCAGGCCTCAATGTCATTGCTGCCTTTGACTAAGAAATTGCGTTGATGGCTTCGGTCAGCTTGGCCTTGAACGTGTCGGGGACCGGGATGTAGCCGGCCTCCTGCAGGCCCTTCTGCCCGTCGGTCGTTGCGATCGTGAGGAACGCCTTGACAGCCGGGGCGACATCGGCATCCGGGTATTTGGAGCAGACGACCTCATAGGTCGGCAGGATGATCGGATACGCGCCCGCCGCCGTCGGCTTGTAGAACGAGGATGTATCGAGCACCAGGTCATTGCCCGAACCCTTGATCTTGACCGAATCGATTGACTTGCCAGCGCTTTCCACCGACAGCTTCACCGGCTCAGGACCGGCCGCCGTGATGATGTCCGCCATCTGCAGGCCCTGCTTCGTCGCGTAGGACCACTCGTTGTAGGTGATCGATCCCGGGGTGTTCTTGATCGCTGCGGACGTGCCCTCGTTGCCCTTGGCGCCCTCGCCGATGCCACCGTTGAACGTCTTACCGGCACCCTTGCCCCAGGCACCGTCGGACGCCGCATCAAGGTACTTCTGGAAGTTGTCCGTGGTACCGGACTCGTCGCTGCGGAAGATCACATTGATCTTGTCCCCGGGCAGGGTCTTGCCGGCGTTGAGCGCTGCGATCTCGGGCGCGTTCCACGCGGTGACCGCGCCGTTGAAGATCTTGGCCAGGGTGGGACCATCGAGAGCCACCCCGTCCACGCCGGGCACGTTGTACGTGACCGCGATCGGACCGAAGACCGTGGGCAGGTTCCACGCGTCGGCGCCGCCGCAGCGCTCCTTGGCCTTCTCGACCTCGCCCTTCTCGGCGTTCAGCGGTGAATCGGTGCCACCGATATCGGTTTGGCCGCCGAGGAATTCGGAGACACCGGCACCGGATCCACTGGAGGTGTAGTTGAGGGTGTAACCCGAGCACGCGGTTTCATAGGCGGTGACGAACCGGGTCACGGCGTTGGCCTGCGCAGACGAGCCGCTCGCCTTCAGTGCTTTCTTGCCGGCGCAGTCGACCTTGGCCGCGCTGTCCCCCGCGGTTCCACCGCCGGTCGTCGTCGCGCCTGTGCCAGTCGTGTTGTCGTCGCTGCCGCAGGCCGACAGCACCAGGGCACCCGCTGCCAACAGGCTGAGCGCAGCACCGAATCGGTTGGGCTTCACGTAGCTCCTTCAAGATTGAGGTAGCGGACAGCGACCGCCACCGAAGCAAATCGGCGGAACCAGTCCGCCAAGCAGAACCCGTCGCTGCTCGGCACAGAACCTAGGGGCCTGCTGTGAACGACCACCCACCGAATGGTGAACGGAAGATGAATCGGTTGCGCGATCCGGCCAACAAATCTGCAGCCCAGCTTGATCTTCGTCACTACCTCAGTAATCATTGAGTCAATGACTATTGAGGTAAGAGCGGATGTGGCCTGGCGGGCGTCCATCCATGGCGCACTTGCCGATCCCACGCGGCTGGCTATCGTCGACCGGCTTCTGGTCGGTGACGCGTCGCCGTCCGAGTTGCAAATGCTGTTGTCGATGCCCTCAAATCTGATCGCCCACCATCTGAGGGTGCTGCAGATGTCCGGCGTCGTATACCGAACGCGCTCGGAGGCCGACCGACGACGCACCTACTTGTGTCTTAACGCCAAGGCACTCGAGGTGATGGTGCCGTCAGCTGCGCGCCGGGCGCAGCGGATCCTATTTGTCTGCACGCAAAACTCGGCCCGCAGTCAATTGGCCGTCGCTATCTGGAATCGACACAGCAACGTCCCGGCCACCTCGGCAGGCACGCGTCCGGCGGCCGAAGTCCATCCCGGCGCCATCGCCGCCGCGCGGCGCCATGGATTGAACATGCGTCCACGCAGGCCCACCCACCTCGACAACGTGGTAGCCAGCGGCGACCTTGTGGTTGCGGTGTGCGACAACGCCCATGAAGAACTGCCCGCGGATCTGCCGCGAATTCACTGGTCGGTCCCCGACCCAGGACGCGCCGCTACACGCACGGCGTTCGACCGGGCTGTAGACGACCTCACTGTTCGAATCGATCGACTAGCACCCACCCTGCAACCTAGCGATGGAGCACAACGTGACCGATAACACCTCCGTCGACCAGCGTCTCGCACTCAAGACCGCCGCCACTCGCTTGCAGACGGAGTTCGGCGACATGTTCGGCGTTGAGACCATCGAACGGTTTCTCCATTCCTCTTACGACCAGTTCGCAGAGCGGGCGAGCATCCCCAGATTCCTTCCCCTGCTGGCCGAACGCTTTGCGCGGCAACGGCTCCGCGCGCTCGCGAGGGTGGAAGGCAAACACCACGACGGCAAACCCACCGTGCTGTTCCTCTGCACTCACAACGCCGGCCGCTCCCAGATGGCGATGGGATTCTTCACCCACTTGGCCGGTGATGCAGCCGTCGCATGGTCGGGCGGCTCCGCGCCGGGCCACGAGGTCAATTCGGCTGCAGTCGAAGCGATGGCCGAGCGCGGCATCGACATCTCGCCCGAGTACCCCAAACCGTGGACGGACGAAATCGTGCAAGCTGCCGACGTCATCGTCACCATGGGCTGCGGCGACGCATGCCCGATCTTCCCCGGACGCCGCTACGAAGACTGGAAGCTCGAGGATCCCGCGGGCCTCGGCGTCGAGGCGGTGCGTCCCATCCGCGACGAGATCGAGCGCCGCGTTCGAGACCTGCTAGCCGAACTCGCGGTGCCGATTCATGCCTAATCACGCCTCTGCGGCACCACGTGTCTGCAGCACGCTGATAGCGCGAAGTAGTTGCGGCCCAATAGGTTCCGGCCTGTCATCTTTGAGTCCACCCGACTGAGTTGCCCGCGTTCTTGACGCACACGAACGACACCGGGGGTTTACCGCGGCTCATTGATTCTCCGGCCCGGCACGCTCGGCACCATGGTGCGGTACCACTGCGTCGTCAGCGGTGGCGGCCGCATCGGGAAAGAGCGCGACCACGAGCGCGACGCCAATCAAGGCGCCGACGATCTGGGCGACAATGAATCCCGGCGCCGAGGAAGGGGCGATGCCGGCGAATGTGTCGGAAAACATGCGGCCGACGGTGACGGAAGGATTGGCGAAGGACGTGCTGCTGGTGAACCAGTAGGCCGCGCCGATGTAGGCGCCGACCGCGCCGGCCGACAGAGCCGCCCGGCCACTGCGAGCAAGGGCGAATATCAGCGCGATCAGACCCGCAGTCGCCACCACCTCGCCGACGAGGTGCCCGGGGGTTATCCGGTCCTTGGTGGCGATCTCGAAGACAGGCAGGTCGAACATGACGTTGGCCAGCCAGGCCCCGGCGATGCCTCCGACGGTCTGGGCCACCGTGTAGGAGACAACGTGGCTGCCGGCGATGCCCGTACCAGTGCGGCGCCCCAGCAGCCAGTCCATTGCCGAGACCACAGGATTGAAGTGCGCGCCCGACACGGGCCCGAACAACAGAATCAGCACCGCAAGGCCGAACACGGTGGCCGTCGAGTTCTCCAGCAGTTGCAGTCCGACGTCATCGGGTGAAAGCTGCTGGGCCGCAATGCCCGAGCCGACAACCACGGTGACCAGCAGGGCCGTGCCGGTGAACTCGGCGAGCAACCGTCGCCGCATCGAGACCGGGTTATTCACGTGCGACTCGCAATAGGCACGCTGGCGTCGAGTAGATGCGAAAGCTCTTGCAACGCATCGCTAATGACGCGGTAGTAGACCCAGGACCCGCGACGCTCGGCCGCGAGTAGACCCGCGGTCCGCAGCACCTTCAGGTGATGGGAGATCGTCGGTTGGGTGAGGTCGATACCGACGGAGAGGTCGCATACACACGCTTCGCCTCCCGCGTGGCTGGCGACGACGCTGAGGAGCCGGAGCCGGACGGGGTCGGACAGGGCCTTGAGTTTGACCGCCAACCCGGCGGCGGCCTGCGCGGACAACGGCTCGCGCGACAGCGGGCTGACCGTACAGCCCGGCGGAGCTGATTTCGACATCCATCGATATTGACCAGCTTCGAACCCGGTCACAAGCGAACAGATGGTTAACGCGCCGGCGCCGGGAACGCGCCACGACGATGGTCGAGTGCGTACCCGGCGCTGGCCGCGCTTCGGTCAGCAGCAGCCGGCGCCCGCGCCGACCTTCTGGTCATCGGCGTTCGGGCCTGCCGTGCCGCCGCAGCACACGCTGCCTTCGGCGTCCGGATCAGCGTGCTGCGGACTGTTGCCGAACGTTTCGGCGTCGGCGAGGACGGTGTAGACCTCCCACTTCTCGCCGGCGGGCCCTGTCACCCAGACCTTGTCTTGGGTGGCGAAGCAACAGGTCGTGCCAATCTCCTCGTCGGTGAAGAGGCCCTCCCCTGAGAGTCGAGCGATTTCGGCGTGGACCTTGTCGCTGGATTCGACCTCGACGCCGAGGTGATTGATGGTGCCGCCCGCGCCGGGGTTCTCCAGCAGGACCAGCTTCAACGGGGGCTCGGCGATCGCGAAGTTCGCGTACCCGGGCTTGACCTTGGCCGGCTCGGTATTGAACAGCTTTGAGTAGAACGTGACCGCCTCGTCGAGGTCATCGACGTTGAGGGCGAGCTGCATGCGGGACATGGGTAGATCCTTCCTACGTGTGTGACATATATCGAATCGGCGCCGATTTCAGGATGCCACCTTTTTGATATAAGTCAACATCTCTGGCAGGATTGCTTTCATGCCCAAGACGCTGCCCATGATCGACATCTCCGCTCCGGTCTGCTGCGCACCCGTGGCCGCAGGACCGATGAGCGACGACGACGCGTTGCAGGTCGCGCTGCGGCTCAAGGCCCTTGCCGATCCGGCCAGGGTGAAGATCATGTCGTTTCTCTTCAGCTCGGAGGCGGGCGAGGAAAATGGCGGCGACCTCGCCGCTGCCCTGGGCCTGACCGAATCCACGGTCAGCCACCACCTCACCCAGCTGCGTCGCGCGGGCTTGGTGGACTCCGACCGCCGCGGTATGAACGTCTACCACCGCCCGCACCGCAACGCACTCGCGGCGCTGTGCTTGGTTCTTGACCCGAACTGCTGTAGCTAGTCGGCGGCTCGTGCCGCGTAGGCGGCGTCGACGGTGTACACGTCGAAACCCAGTCGCTGGTAAGTCTTTACGGCAGCAGAGTTGTCGGCCTCGACATACAGAATCACAGTCGGGTCCGGGCTTTCCGACAGCCGCTCGGCGAGATGGTGCAGTCCAACCAGCGTGAGCGTGCCGCCCAGCCCTCGGCCCTGCGCGGCCGGATCGACGCCGACGACGTAGACCTCGCCGAGATCCCCGCTATGGATTTTCGTCCAGTGAAAGCCCAGCAGCTTGCCGGTGTGCTCGTCGACGGCCATGAACAGCCCGGCGGGGTCGAACCACGACTCTGTCCGGCGCTCGGCGATGTCCGCTTCAGTCCAGCCGCTCTGTTCGGGATGCCATGCGAACGCAGCATTGTTGACGCGCAGCAGCTCCACATCGTCGGCCGGGCCTGAGTACGTCGTGATCTGGACGCCCCCGGCAACGGTGACCGGCGGCAGGTCGGCCAGCGGCCGCCGCATCTGCAGCAGCTCGCGAACCACGACCAGGCCGAGCGCGGCCGCCGTGGCGCGGGCCGGCTCCAGATTGCCGTGCGCCCAAATGCGGGCATCGTCGCCGCCCTCGGAGAGGCCGGTTCGAGCCATCGCCGCACCGATGCCGCGGCGCCTGGCGTTCGGGTGCACCACGAGCTCGGCCATCGCAGGCGTCTCGGCGAGGTTCAGATAGCCGGTCACCTCGTCACCATCGCGTGCCACGAGGTGCCGACTCCGGTCGTGTCCCAGCTCGCGGAGCACCTGATCGCCGACGGGTGCGACGCCGTCAGCCAGTTTCGCGGCGGCGATCAGCTCGCGGATCCTGCTCTGCTCGTCGCCTGACAGGCCCACGCGCCAGCCGATCGAGCTCACTGACTGCGCAGGGGGTCAACCAGCGCCTCGGGCAGGCTGTCGGGCGCGTCGTAGCCGCCTGCGTCCTCGACCATGTCGTCGGCCAGGTCGGAGCCCGGCGCCGGTGGCCTGCCGCGTGCCGGCCGAACCGCCTTGTAGCCGACATTGCGCACAGTGCCGATCAACGATTCGTATTCCGTGCCGAGCTTGGCGCGCAGCCGCCGCACGTGCACGTCGACGGTGCGGGTGCCGCCGAAGAAGTCATAGCCCCACACCTCTTGGAGAAGCTGGGCGCGGGTGAACACCCGACCGGCGTGTTGGGCCAGGTACTTCAGCAGCTCGAATTCCTTATATGTGAGGTCAAGCGGTCGGCCGCGCAGCCGCGCGGTGTATGTGCCCTCGTCGATGATCAGTTCACCCAGGCTGATCTTGCCGAGATTCTCCTGGTTGGCCACGCCGCCGCGGCGTCCCACCAGCAGCCGTAGCCGGGCGTCGATCTCGGCGGGCCCGGTGCTCGGCAGAAGAATCTCGTCGAGGCCCCATTCGACGTTGACGGCCACCAGGCCACCCTCGTTGACGACGGCCACCACCGGCACCGACGTCCCGGTCGTCCCGAGCAAGCGGCACAACCCGCGGGCGGCGGCCAGATCAGTACGCGCGTCCACGATCGCCACATCCGCGCTGCCCGCCTCGAGAAGGGAGGACACCTCCGTCGGTGCCGTCCGCACGTTGTGCGCAAGCAGCGCCAACGAGGGCAGCACGGATTCGGGATGGGGATCGACGGTCAGTAGCAATAGATCCAACTGGCCCTCCAACAGCCATAGGGACCTCGCACGGACAACGATGTCGGTGGTGACTTCCCAGATTCACGCCTGACACACGGCCGTTACCCGGCCGATGGTCACTTAACGATAGCGTGCCACCTGCTGGTTAGCCGCGCCGCGCCTGATCCTTGGTTGCAGTGGGCAAGAATGTCCGGGTGCGAAAGCTGCTGATCGGTGCAATCGCGACCGTGACCACGGTGGTGGTCGGCGCCGTGGGAGCCGACTTCGGGACGGCGATATATGCCGAATACCGCCTGGCCAGGAGCGTCCGCGCCGCCGCGAACCTCAGCTTCGACCCCTGGGTCAGCATCCTCGGGTTTCCGTTTGCCACGCAAGCGGCGCGCCACCACTACAACGAGATCGAGATCAAGGCCAGTGGCGTTGATCACCCCGTGACCGGCAAGGTCGGGCTGGAGGCGACGCTGCACTCGGTCGATCTCGCCGACACGTCCTGGCTGATCGGCGCGGACGCCAAGCTGCCGGTCGGCGAGCTGGAGAGCCGCATCATCATCGATTCCACCCATGTCGGGCGGTTCATGGGCATCCCCGACCTACTGGTCGAGGCGCCGTCACGGGAGACCAACGACGCCACCGGCGGTACCACCGAATCGGGCATCTCGAGCAACCATGGGCTGGTGTTCACGGGCACACCCGACAAGGCCGGCTACAACAAAAAGGTGAGCATCGCAGTCGACCTGTCGATCGCCGGGCCCGACCAGACCACGCTGATCTTCACCGCCACCGGCGTGTTGACCGGTGCGGGCACGGCTGATCAGCAGATCCCAGAGGACAAGCTGGCCGCGGTGCTCGCCGCGTTCAGCACCAGCCTGCCCGGTCAGAAGCTGCCGTTCGGAGTCCGGCCGACCAGCGAGGGAGCCCGCGGTTCGGACATCATCATCGAGGGCATCACTGAGGGAGTAACCATCGCGCTCAATCAGTTCAGGTCGTCATGAGCTCATCAGTGGTCCTGGTCATCACGGTGCTGATCGCCGCGCTCGGCGTGGCGTATGTGGTCGGCCGGCTGCTGACGCTGCGCGCAGGAATGCTCAAGGCGGCCGATGAAGCGAGCAATGTCGACACCTCCGACCTAGGGCTGTCGCCCGATGGACCGACCATCGTGCACTTCACGGCGACGTGGTGCGGGCCGTGCGCGGCGGTGCGGCGGGTGGTGGATCAGGTGTGCGCGGAGCTGCCCAGCGTGGCCCACGTCGAGATCGACATGGACGCCAACCCTGAAGCGGCCCGACGCCTTTCAGTGCTGTCGCTGCCGACCACGTTGATTTTCGATGCGGACGGACGGCCGCGATATCGCACCACCGGCGTGCCAAGGGCCGCTGACCTGCAAACGGCGCTGGAACCGCTATTGGCTTGATGACCGTGTCATTGGGTAAGCTGTCGGCGTGCCAACCCGCCTTGAGCCGATGCTCACCAAGCGCCGCGCAGTCGATCTGTGCCGCGTCGCGGGTTGTTGCTGTTGTTGTTGTAGCTGCTGAGTAGCTGCGCTCCTTTTTCGCGCCGCTCTCGGAGCAGCCTTGCGGCTTGCCATGCCCAGCCTTTGACGCAACAGGAGCACATTCATGTCGACCACCACCAACACCGCACAGGTAGACGTTCGCGGCCCGCGGTTCACCGCCTGGGTCACCACGGTCGTGCTGGTGGCCACGCTCATCATGGCGGCGTTCAGCTCGATTGCGGCTGCCGTGATTCTCGGCATCCAGACAGCCGTCTTCGCGGTCGGCGCGTGGCGCGGGCCCCGTCAGCATCCCTACGGCCTGATCTTCCGTCGCCTCGTCGCTCCCCGCCTGGAGCCCGTCACCGAACGTGAACCGGTGGCGCCATTGAAATTCGCCCAACTGGTCGGCTTCGTGTTCGCCGTCCTCGGCACCGTCGGGTTCGCCGCCGGTGCACCGCTCATTGGACTGATCGCCACCGGCTTCGCGCTTGCGGCGGCATTCCTCAATGCAGCCTTCGGCATCTGCCTCGGCTGCCAGATCTACCCGCTCGTCGCACGGCTGCGCCGTGTGCCTTCCCCCGCATAACGCTCCAAATAGCAAGCAACCGAAAGGATTCCATCGATGGCACGCTCCGACGTCCTAGTCAGTACGGACTGGGCCGAGAGCAATCTCGACGCGCCGAATACCGTCTTCGTCGAGGTTGACGAGGACACCAGCGCCTACGACGGCGGTCACATCGAGGGCGCGGTCAAGCTGGACTGGAAGACCGACCTTCAAGACCAGGTCAAGCGCGACTTCGTCGACGCCCAGCAGTTCTCCAAGCTGCTGTCTGAGCGCGGCATCTCCAACGACGACACCGTGATCCTCTACGGCGGCAACAACAACTGGTTCGCCGCATACGCGTACTGGTACTTCAAGCTCTACGGCCACGACAAGGTCAAGCTGCTCGACGGTGGCCGCAAGAAGTGGGAACTCGACGGTCGTCCGCTGTCCACCGACGCCGTGAAGCGGCCGCAGACCAGCTACACCGCGAAAGACCCCGACAACACCATCCGCGCGTTCCGCGACGAGGTCATCGCGGCGATCAACAAGAAGAACCTTGTCGACGTGCGCTCCCCCGACGAGTTCTCGGGCAAAATCCTGGCTCCCGCTCACCTGCCGCAGGAGCAGAGCCAGCGCCCCGGGCATATCCCCGGCGCCATCAACGTTCCGTGGAGCAAGGCGGCCAACGAGGACGGCACGTTCAAGTCCGACGAGGACCTGGCCAAGCTGTACGCCGAGGCCGGCCTGAACGGCGAGAAGGAAACCATCGCGTACTGCCGGATCGGCGAGCGCTCGTCGCACACCTGGTTCGTGCTGCAGGAACTGTTGGGACACAAGAACGTCAAGAACTACGACGGCAGTTGGACGGAATACGGCTCCCTGGTGGGTGCCCCGATCGAGTTGGGAAGTTGATATGTGCTCTGCACCGAAGCAAGGCCTGACGTTGCCTGCGAGCGTCGACCTCGAGAAGGAAACGGTGATCACCGGCCGGGTTGTCGACGGCTCGGGTCAGGCGGTCGGCGGCGCGTTCGTGCGTCTGCTGGACTCCTCTGACGAGTTCACCGCCGAGGTCGTCGCGTCGGCCACCGGTGACTTCCGGTTCTTCGCCGCGCCCGGCACGTGGACGCTGCGCGCGTTGTCCCCGGCGGGCAACGGCGACGCCAGCGTGGCACCGTCCGGGGCGGGCATCCACGAGGTCGACGTCAAGGTCGCCTGAGTTCGGTTCACCACGGCGACTAGACTCGTCGCCGTGGTGCTGTTCTTCGAGATCATGCTCGTCGCGGCCGTCGTGGTCATCACGTGGTTCGCGCTGTACGCGCTCTATCGCCTCATCACCGACGAGTCGTGACCGCCGGCGGGCAGGAGCGTAGCGACTCGGGAATCAGGTCCGGCGACGAGGCCGTCGCCGCGGCAGCCGAACGAGCGAAAACGACGGCGGCTCGCAACATCCCGGTGTTCGAGGACCTGCCGCTACCCGCCGACACCGCGAACCTGCGCGAGGGCGCAAACCTCAACGATGCGCTGCTCGCACTGCTGCCGCTGGTCGGCGTGTGGCGCGGTGAGGGCGAGGGCCGCGGAGCCGGCGGCGACTATCGGTTCGGTCAGCAGATCGTGGTTTCGCACGACGGCGGCGACTACCTCGTCTGGGAAGCGCGGTCTTGGCGGCTGACCGAAACCGGCGAATACGACAAGCCCACCCTGCGCGAGTCGGGCTACTGGCGATTTAGCGCCGATCCTGCTGATCCTTCTGAATCCGAGGCCATCGAGCTGCTGCTCGCGCATTCCGCCGGCTACATCGAGCTGTTCTACGGCAGGCCGCTCAACCAGTCCTCATGGGAGCTGGTCACCGACGCGCTGGCGCGCAGCAAGTCCGGGATGCTGGTCGGCGGGGCCAAGCGGCTCTACGGCATCGTCGAGGGCGGCGACCTGGCCTATGTGGAGGAACGCGTCGACGCCGACGGCGGCCTGGTGCCGCATCTGTCTGCCCGGCTGTCGAGGTTCGTCGGCTAAGTGCGATTTATAGCGTTGGCCGCGGGTTTGGCCATGACGGGACTACTTGCCGCATGCTCGTCGAGCACGCCGCCGCCACAACAGTCGTCGACCTCGGTCCCGCCGGCCGGCCACGGTGGCTTTGCGCATTGCTTGAGCGAACACGGCGTGCCCGCCGCGCCGGGTCCGGCCGTCGGCCCGCCGCCTGGCGTCGACCAGGCAACCTGGCACCGCGCGATGGAGGCCTGCTCGTCGCTGGCGCCTGGTCCCGCGGGCTGATATAGATCGAGGTACCCCTTCACAAACGCCTCCGGGGGTGTCAGGAAGGGACTGTTAACGGTTCCCTTTGAGGATCGAAGCGTTGCTGCGCTTCGGTTCTCCTGGCACGCCCCGGAGGTGTTGTTGTGTCTGTACGTCAAGCTGCGCCAGTCACGTCGTCCACGATCGTCGTTGCCGTTGATGTCGGCAAGTCCTCGGCGATGGTGTCGGTGACGGATGCTGCGCGTTGTCGGGTGTTGGGTCCGATCGGATGCGCGATGGGTTGCTCGGCGCTGTCTGCGGTGGTTCATCGGATCGAGGCGGCGGTCGGGCCTTTTGCACAGGTCAAGGTGGGTGTGGAAGCGGCTGGGCATTATCACCGGCCGGTCCTGGATTATGCGTGGCCGATGGGCTGGGAGGTGCTGGAGCTCAACCCCGCTCACGTGAGCGAGCAGCGTCGGATTGCCGGTAGGCGCCGGCTCAAGACCGACGCGATCGATCTGGAAGCGATCACCGAGCTCGTGCTGGCCGGACGTGGACGTCTGGTTGTTGCCGAGCAGATGGTGCTCGGTGAGATTGGTGCGTGGGCAGCGCATCGCAGCCGTCGGGTGGCTGTTCGGTCGGCGACGAAGAATCAATTGTTGGGTCAACTCGATCGCGCCTTTCCCGGTGTGACTGAAGCGCTACCGGATGTGTTGGGCACCAAGATCGGTCGGTTGATCGCCGCCGAATTCGCCGACCCCGCCCGGCTGAGCACACTGGGCGTGAGCCGGCTGATCCGCTTTGCGGCCGCCCGCGATGTCCAGCTGCGCCGACCGGTGGCCCAGCGTCTGGTCGCCGCAGCCCGCGAGGCATTGCCGACCGCCGACGCCGCAGTGGCGCGCCGTGTGCTGGCCGCCGACGTGGCGCTGCTGGCCGACTTGGACACCCAGATCAGCGCGACCGAGGCAGAGCTGGCGATGCTGGTTCCGCGCAGCCCGTTCGCCACGTTGACCACGGTGCCCGGATGGGGCGTGGTCCGCGTCGCAAATTATGCTGCCGCCCTGGGTGATCCGGGCCGCTGGCCGGGCCCACGGCAGATCTACCGGGCCGCCGGCTTGTCACCGATGCAGTACGAATCGGCCGGCAAACGCCGCGACGGAGCCATCAGCCGCGAGGGCAGTGTGACGCTGCGACGAGCCTTGATCGATCTCGGAATTGGCCTGTGGCACACCGATCCGGGTGCCAAAGTCTATGCCGCCGGACTGAGAGCCCGCGGTAAACATGGCGGGATCATCGCCTGCGCACTGGCCCACCGCGCCACTCGCATCGCCTACGCCCTGGTCCGCGACCACGCCACCTACGACCGGTCCCGCTGGAGCTAAGCATCTTTGGCTTTCCTGGTCTAGGCCATCGGCGCCGGAGACGCAGGAGCTGTCCACTGGCAGCCCCGCGGCGCAGCCAGGACCAACGACGTGGACAGCGACGAGCACCGGCGCACCATGAGCCACTACAGGAAAGGCGTGCGATCTCCCAACGGAAAAGGAGGCATTAGAAGCCCCTTCACAACTCCGGTCGCTAGTGCCAGGCTGGAAGGCAAGAAGGGCCGGATCAGATGCCGTGAGGGCTATGGCGGACCCGCGAGGGTTACGCCGCGACTAGCTTGGCAGCCGGCCCTTCGCCCTACACGACAGCCCGGACGACGCCAGATGACTACATCCACTCGGGAAGTCGCATAAGTCAGCGTGGGCGCCTCGGGGCAACTTCTCCAGCCATAAACACCGGATCCATCAGAACGACGACCCGACCCGCCCAAGCATCCCAGGCGGTGGCGACCCCCCACGCCCTGTCCGCCCCCTTGACAGGACCTACAGCCAGCTAGGCGAGTACCGGAGCCTTGCCTGCATCGGTGAGCCAGCGTTGCTCCAACCGGTCCAGCGTGCCATCCTCGCGAAGCGTGTCGACGGCCCACGATACGCAGCGAGTCAACGGACTACCCTTGTCAAGGACGATGCCGAGCTGCTCGATATCGCCTGATGCACTTGGCAATTGGCCTACCATCAACCCGTCGCGCAGCTCGTTGGCGACCGTGAACGCGGTCGGCAGGTCGGCCACCAGCGCGTCGATCTCGCGGTTGCTCAATGCCATCTTGGCGTCGCCGTTCGTGTAGTACACCTCGACCGGGATGGCGCCGTCCACCGACGTCGCCGCGGTGTAACTGGTGGTGCCCACCTGGACACCCAGCCGCAGCGACTTCAGCTGCTGCACCGTCTTGGCACCCGCCGCTGGCGACGACTTGACCGTGACAACGGCCTGCGTCACGTCGAAATACGGCGAGGAGAAATCCACCGCCGCCTTGCGCTGCTCGGTGATCGAAAACTCAGATAGGTTGGCGTCGAACGTCTTTGGCCCCGGAGCCAGCGCGGCGTTGAAGGGTACCCGCACCCACCGTACGTCGTCGCCCGCATAGTTCATTTTTGCCGCGACGGCATAGGCGAGCGCCGCTTCGAAGCCCTCGCCGCCGGCCGGGTTGTCGCCCATGTACCACGGCGGATAGACGGGCTGGTCGGTGCCGAACGTGAAGATGCGCGGATACAGCGTGTCCAGCGCGTCCTTCGTGCACTTGTCGGGGATGCCCGTCGCGGTGTTGTCGGAGGCAGGCGCGCATGCGGTGCTCGTCGCGAGGGCGGCCGCGGTCATCGCCGTGGCCAGCCTCCACACGTTGCGCATGAGGCGCATCATCGCGCACCTGGCTAACCGACGCCAGCATTAATGGCATGGTCGCGACGGGCCAAGACGTGGGGCGGCCCCCGAGCCGTCGTACCTGGTTGGACTAGACCGAGGGGCTCGGGGGCCGGGTGGCTGCGGGGAATTCACCAGCGCGCGCAGGTTGCGATGAGCGCTTGCGCGAAGAGCGTTTGGCTCGTTCCCGTGCGCTGCTAGTTCGCAGCCACCTCACATGTCCGCAAGTCAATCAATTGGTCGGACCACCTCCTTCCTTGTGTAGCAGCGACCGTACTCGCGCATCCGCACGGCGACAACCGATTTCTAGCGATCGCTGACGATTGCGGCATCGACCAACTCGGCGAATTCGTCCGCCAAGGGGGCATGTCGCAGCAGCTTGCCGTCCAGCGTGTGCACCCGCGCCGCGAGCGTGATGCTCGAGACCAGCCAAACCCCTTGTGCGGTAATCAGGTCGGTCGGGCGAAGGGCGCGGTAGTCGCAGTCGTAGCCCTTGTTGCGGGCCACCTCGAACAGCGCCTGCTGCGTGGTGCCCCGCAGGATCGGATACCACGGCGGCGGGGTGAATAACGCAGCACCGCCGGCCCCGTTTTCTGACTCGGTCGCGATCACCACCGTCGAGCGCGGCCCCTCGAGGATGTAGTCGTCGGAGCTGACGAAGATGACGTCGCCAGCGCCGTGCCGCTCGGCGTGCCGTAGCGAGGCCATATTCACCGCGTAGGACAGAGTCTTCGCGCCCGCCAACAGCCACGGCATATCGGGTGCACCATCGGCGGGCAGTCCACGCGCCAGCGTCACCGCGGCAACGCCGTTGCGACGGGCGGCGGCCACGCGCGCGGGCAACTGCCCGATCGTCGCGAAGGCGGTGGGCGCCGAGCCGCTTTCCCTTCCCCGGCTGTACACCAGCCGCAGCACACCCTCATCGCCGCCGTCGGCGATCCAGCGCTCGAGGCCCGCTGCGACGGCCGCCCGCCAGCGCGGCAGGTCCGGTGGCGGGAGGTCCGTCATCCGCGCCGACTGCGTGAGCCGACCCAGGTGTGCCTCCAGCAGGCACGGTCGGCCGTCACGGACCAACAAGGTTTCGAATATGCCATCCCCGCGCACCGCCGCCAGATCATCCGCGAAAAGCAGCGGCGCCGAGGGGTCGTGCAGTTCGCCGTCGAGGGTGACGACAACAGCGGGTTGGCTCGCCATGGCCATGAAGCGTAGCCCCCGTAATGTTGAACGTATGTCTGCAGTTGCCGCGCCCGAGAACGGGCCTGACGCCGGTGCCGTGTGGCATTACGGCGACCCGCTCGGCGAGCAGCGCGCGGCCATCGACGAGGCCATAGTCGTTGACCGGTCGCACCGAGCCGTGCTGACGCTTACCGGCAAGGATCGCCAGACGTGGCTGCACAACATCTCCTCCCAGCACGTCAGCGATCTTCCCGACGGTGCCGTGACGCAGAATCTGAGCCTCGACGGGCAGGGCCGTGTCGAAGATCACTGGATTCAGACCGAACTCGGCGGCGTCACCTATCTGGACACCGAGCCGTGGCGCGGCGAACCGCTGCTGACCTACCTGCGCAAGATGGTGTTCTGGTCCGACGTGGCCGTCGAGCCCGCCGATTTTGCGGTGTTGTCGCTGCTCGGCCCGGGGCTGGCCGACCCCGGGGTGCTCGGCGCACTCGGCGTCGGTTCGCTACCGACTGAAGATGCGGCGGTGGCGGTGGCTGACGGCGGATTTGTGCGCCGCATACCCGGCCCGGGCATCGAGCTGGACCTGGTCGTTCCGAGCGCTCAGGCCGCCCAATGTCGGCAACGGCTCACTGACGCGGGTATGCGCCCCGCGGGCATCTGGGCCTATGAAGCGCACCGGGTGGCCGCGTTGCACCCCCGGCTGGGAGTGGACACCGACGAACGCACCATTCCGCACGAGGTGGGCTGGATCGGCAGTGCCGTGCACCTGGACAAGGGCTGCTATCGCGGGCAGGAAACCGTCGCACGCGTGCACAACCTGGGCAAACCACCCCGGATGCTGGTGTTGCTGCACCTGGACGGCTCCACGGATCGACCGGCCACCGGCGATCCCGTGCTGGCGGGCGGACGCACCGTCGGCCGGTTGGGCACCGTGGTCGACCATGTCGATGAGGGCCCGATCGCGCTGGCGCTGCTCAAGCGTGGGCTGCCGGCGGACACGCCGCTGACCACCGGCGGGGATACCGAGGTCGCCGCTGTCATCGACGCCGAGTCGCTACCGCCCTCCGACGTGGTCGGCGCGGGGCGGCTGGCCGTGGAACAGCTGCGCGGCCGAGCACGTTGACGCTACGGCCTGACTCACGGCTCAGCCGTGAATGGGCCTGCCAGCGCACGCCAGCCGGGCACGGTAAAGTGTTGGCAGGACAATAAATGACACACAGATCGGAGCCGCCTAAATATTGGGCCGCTCCGTTATTGCGCGAGGGGGTACCCCCATGGGCCGCGGCCGGGCTAAGGCAAAGCAGACCAAGGTTGCGCGTGAGCTCAAATACAGCTCACCGCAGACCGATTTCGAGCGGCTTCAGCGCGAGCTGGCGGGGTCGGACGGGTCTGACGAACTCAACGGCACCGATGGTGTGTCCGACGACGGCTGGGCGCCCGAAGAGGACGACTGGCGGCGTTAGTTTCTAGAACCTGGGGTGCTGGCCCACCAGGCTGGCGCGGGGGCTGTCCTTGCTCCCCTTCTTGATGGTGCCCAGGGTCCAGCAGTTCAGGTGCCGGGCGGTCATCACGGCCAGGGCGCGGTCGGTGTCCTCCGGCGCGACGACGGCGACCATGCCGACGCCCATGTTGAACGTCTTCTCCATTTCGACGCGCTCGATGCGCCCGCGCTGAGCGATCATGCCGAACACCGGAGCGGGCGTCCACGTCCCTCGGTCGATCTCGGCGACCAAGCCGTGCGGGACGACGCGTTCCAGGTTGCCGGCCAGGCCACCGCCGGTCACGTGGCAGAAGGTGCGGACCTGGGTTTCGGCGGCCAACGCTAGACAGTCCTTGGCGTAGATGCGCGTGGGCTCGAGCAGTTCCTCGCCAAGGCTGCGACCGAATTCCTCGACATAGCCCGCCAGGTTCATCCGGTCGATCTCGAGCAACACCTTGCGCGCCAACGAGTAACCGTTGGAATGCAGGCCCGTCGACGCCATCGCGATGATCACGTCACCGGGCTTGACCCGCTCCGGCCCGAGCACGTCGTCGGCCTCCACCACGCCGACGCCGGTGGCCGAGATGTCGTAGTGATCGGGTGCCATCAGCCCCGGGTGTTCGGCCGTCTCGCCGCCCAGCAGCGCGCAGCCGGCCATCACGCAGCCGTTGGCGATGCCGGACACCAGCTCGCTGACCCGTTCGGGCACCGTGCGGCCGACCGCGATGTAGTCCTGCAGGAACAGTGGCTCGGCACCGCACACCACCAGGTCGTCGACGACCATCGCGACCAGGTCGATGCCGACCGTGTCGTGCTTGTCCATGGCCTGGGCGACTGCCAGCTTGGTGCCGACACCGTCGGTCGACGACGCCAGCAGCGGCTCCCGATAACCCCCGCGCAGCGCGAACAGCCCGGCGAATCCACCCAGTCCGCCGCGCACTTCGGGCCTGGTCGCCTTCTTGGCAAGCGGTTTGAACAGTTCGACGGCGCGGTCACCGGCTTCGATGTCCACCCCAGCCGATGCGTAGGAGATGCCGTGTTGTTCGGCTTGATCCGTCATCGAGAGCAAGGCTACCGTCGTTGCCCATCCCTCGGTAACCAGTCGATCCTGCGCAGTTCCGCCCGATCGCCCCACAAGGCGGCGAACTATGTGACAACGTGACCGACCATGAAAACAGTTCGCTGGTTTGCGCTTGTTGCCGCGGCTACCTTGCCCGCTTCCACGGTCTTGTCGCCGACCGCGTTCGCTACGCCTCCGGTTGGCGCCGAGGCCGTCGTCATCTCGCAGGCGACGGTCGACGGGATCGACTACATCACCCGCGAAATCACGATCCAGCCGGGAGGCAGCACCGGGTGGCACTACCACGACGGCCGGACGTTCGGCGTCGTGCGTGAGGGCACTCTCACCCGCACCATGGAGGACTGCGCGGAAGTGGTCTCCCCGACCGGGGTCGGCGTCACCGAGGACGGGGGCCCTGATCACGTGCACATCGGGCGCAACCTGGGACCGGTTCCGGTGGTGCTGTGGGTGGTCCGCATCGCACCGGCCGGCACCCCGTGGTCGGTGGACGTGCCCTCGCCGGGCTGCGGGGTCCCCTGGTGACAAAACGGGTAACCGGCGTAGATGTCGAATGACGAGATCCGCTGCGCCGTCACGGGCGCGACCGGCTACATCGGCGGCCGGCTGGTGCCGCGACTGCTCGACAACGGCTTCGCGGTGCGGGCCTTGGCGCGAAACCCGGACAAGCTAGGCGGCGTTGATTGGCGTGACCGCGTGGAGGTGGTTCGCGGCGACCTCAACGACGCTGGTTCGCTGAGCGCGGCCTTCGACGGCATCGATGTCGTCTACTACCTGGTTCATTCGATGGGCACCTCACCGGACTTCGTCGCCGAAGAGGCCTCGTCGGCGCGCAACGTGGCGGACGCGGCGCGCCGAGCGGGTGTGAAGAGGCTGGTGTATCTGAGCGGCCTACACCCGTCGGGCGTGGAGTTGTCTCCGCATCTGCGTTCGCGGACCGCCGTCGGCGAGATCCTTCTGGAGTCGGGCATCGAAACCGTCGTGCTGCAGGCCGGGATCGTGATCGGTTCCGGCTCAGCGTCTTTCGAGATGATGCGGCACCTCACCGATCGACTTCCCGCGATGACGACGCCGAAATGGGTGCACAACAAGATCCAGCCGATCGCGATCGACGACGTCCTGCACTATTTGGCGCAGGCAGCGACGGCAGCGGTGCCTGAGTCGCGCACCTGGGATGTCGGCGGGCCGGACGTGATGGAATACGGCGAAGCTATGCAGGTCTACGCGGAAGCAGCGGGCCTTCGCAGGCGGTTGATCGTCGCCTTGCCTTGGCTCACACCGGCGATCGCGAGCCTATGGGTCGGCCTGGTCACACCCATGCCTTCGGGTTTGGCGCGGCCATTGGTCGAGTCACTTGAGTGCGATGCGGTGATGGGTGAGCACGACATCGACACGGTCATCGCAGCACCGGCGAACGGCCTGACCGGTTACCGTGACGCGGTCGCGCGGGCATTACGGCGCGGCCCTCTGCCGAGCGATCCGGATTGGGCAGGACCGCGCCGCCAACTATGGACGGCGCAGCGCTGAGGCGTTGTCGTTGTCGGGCTGAATCGGGATGCCGGTGCGCGCGGCGGTGGCCAGCATCTGCTCGATCACGTTCTTGCCCAAGGCCGTTTCACCGGGCAGCTCGATCGGGTAGTTGCCGTCGAAGCACGCGGTGCACAGCCGCGAGGTCGGCTGCTCGGTGGCCGCGATCATGCCGTGCTGGGAGATGTAGCCCAGGGTGTCGGCGCCGATCGCATGCCGCACCGCCTCGAGCATCTCGTCCTCGTTCTCGACCGCGTTGGCGATCAGTTCTGCCGGGGTGGCGAAGTCGATGCCGTAGAAGCACGGCCACTTCACGGGCGGCGAGGCGATGCGGACGTGCACCTCGACGGCGCCTGCCTCGCGCAGCATCCGGACCAGTGCCCGCTGGGTGTTGCCACGGACGATCGAATCGTCGACGACGATCAGCCGCTTGCCGCGGATCACCTCTTTGAGCGGATTGAGCTTGAGCCGGATGCCCAACTGCCGGATGGTCTGCGACGGCTGGATAAACGTGCGGCCCACATACGCGTTCTTCGTCAGGCCCTGCCCGTAGGGGATGCCGGACTCCTGCGCGTAGCCGACCGCGGCCGGGGTGCCGGACTCCGGAACGCCGATCACCAGGTCGGCCTCCACCGGCTTCTCCTGGGCCAGCCTGCGGCCGATGTCGACGCGGGTCTTGTGCACCGATCGGCCGGCAATCGTGCTGTCGGGCCGGGCCAGGTAGACGTATTCGAAGATGCAGCCTTTTGGCGACGGCGGGGCGAATCGGATAGAGCGCACGCCGTCGGCGTCGATGGCCAGCAGTTCGCCCGGCTCAATGTCGCGCACGAAAGAGGCGCCGACGATGTCGAGCGCGGCCGTCTCCGAGGCGACCACCCAACCGCGGTCCAGCCGGCCCAGCGACAACGGCCGCACCCCGTAGGGGTCACGAGCCGCGTACAGCGTGTTCTCATCCATGAACGTCAGGCAAAAGGCGCCGCGCACGGTAGGCAGCAGTTCGAGCGCCGCTTGTTCCAGAGTGGCGTCGGCGGCGCCGTGGGCGAGCAGCGCGCCGAGGATGTCGGAGTCTGTGGTGGCGGCGGGGGCGCCACGCGTCCCGAGAAGCCCGGCCTCGCGGGCGCGGGCCGCCAACTCGGTGCCATTGACGAGGTTGCCGTTGTGGCCCAGCGCGACGCCGGTGCCTGCGGCGGTGTTGCGGAACACCGGCTGGGCGTTCTCCCAGGTGGTGGAGCCGCTGGTCGAGTAGCGGCAGTGGCCGATGGCGACGTGGCCATCCATCGCGGCCAGCGTCTGCTCATCGAAGACCTGGCTGACGAGGCCGAGGTCCTTGAACACAAGAACCTGTGAGCCGTCGGCGACGGCGATGCCCGCGGCTTCCTGCCCACGGTGCTGCAGCGCATACAGGCCGTAATAAGTGAGCTTCGCCACTTCTTCGCCGGGCGCCCAGACGCCGAATACGCCGCACTCTTCTCTTGGTTCATCCGATGAGCCGCTTGCGCGAAGAGCATCGGTGGAGTCGGTCTGCTCGCCGGTCACGATAGGGCTGCTCCAAAGGGGCGGTGGGTGACGGCCTCAGTCTACGGCCATCGCGGGTTAATCACGGAATCGAGCGATGGTGTCGCGAAGAACACAACGCGATCCAAGGCCTGCACATTTCCGGCCGGCCCGGAACCCGACATGTGATTTTGCCCGCGTAGCCAGCGACAAACCGGATGTCGCTCGCTACGGGGGCAATTTCGCATATGTCCCCGGGACGACGCGGTGCTCACCTACAAGCCGGCGACCAATGGCAACCAGTCCGCGATCTCCCCCGCCCTGCTGCCTGACAGCCGCAGCGCACCGCTTGCTGCGGCGTCGGCCACCGCGAGCAGGCCTGTGGCGAGCAACAACCAGGTGCGCGGATCGGTCTCCACGACATTCGGCGGATTTCCGCGCCTGTGCTCGGGACCTGAAATACATTGCACAGCAACAAAAGGCGCCACCCGGACCTCGACGCTGGCACCGGGCGCAACCGCGGCGAGGGTGCGCGCAGTCAGCCGCACCGCCTCGCCCAACTCGGTCCGCGCCGGTTCGGGCACGCTGTCGTCGCGCAACCAGGCGACAACGGCCGACACGGCGGCAACGGTCTTCGCCGGATCGGCACTGCGGCGGGCGGCCATACCTTAGATTCTCAAAGTGCTTGTAGACCGCCACCGACCGCCCTATAAAACGGTCGGCGCGGTCTTCCTCGTGATCGTCTCCGCCATCGCAGCGTTCATTTATCTACAGTTCCGTGGTGATCTCACCGAGAAAACGCAGTTGACCCTGCTGTCGTCGCGCGCCGGCCTGGTGGTCGAGCCGGGTTCGAAGGTGACCTACAACGGCGTGGAGATCGGCCGCGTCTCCCGCATCGCGATGGTCGACGAAAACGAAACGCCCAAGGCCAAACTCACTCTGGACGTGGACCCGCGCTACATCCAGTACATCCCCGCGAACGTCGCGGCAGAGATCCGGGCCACGACGGTATTCGGCAACAAGTACATCTCGTTCAACTCACCCAAAGACCCATCGACACAACGTATTTCGACACATGACGTGATCGACGCGTCGGCGGTGACCACCGAGTTCAACACCTTGTTCGAAACGGTCACCTCGATCGCCGAGCAGGTGGATCCGATCAAGGTGAATCAGACGCTGACCGCGACCGCGGAGGCACTTACGGGGCTCGGCGACCGGTTCGGCCAGTCGCTGGAAAACGGCAATCGCATCCTCGACGACTTGAATCCGCGGATGCCGCAGATCGCCGAGGACAACCGCAGAGTGGCCGACCTGGCTGACATCTACGCCGACACCTCGACTGACCTGTGGGAGGGCTTGGAGAACGCCGTGCGAACCGCTCGCACGTTCAACGACCACCGCACCAACATCGACGAGGCCCTGATGGCCGCACTCGGCTTCGCCAACGACGCCGCGGACAGCTTCGAACGCGGCGGCCCGTATCTGGTTCGCGGTGCTGCCGACCTGGTTCCGACGACGAAGCTGCTCGATGACTACCGCGGCATGATCTTCTGCACGTTCCGCAAGTTCTCGGATGTGCAGAAGCGGGCCGCAGCGGTCCTTGGCGGCAACGGCTACTCGCTGGCTTCGTCGTCGGGCACCCTCGCGGGAGCTGGCAACCCATACGTCTATCCCGACAACCTGCCGCGGGTCAACGCCCACGGCGGCCCCGAGGGCCGCCCCGGCTGTTGGCAGGACATCACCCGCTACCTGTGGCCCTCGCCGTATCTGGTGATGGACACCGGCGCATCCATCGCGCCCTACAACCACGTGGAACTCGGCCAGCCGCTGATGGTCGACTACGTGTGGGGCCGCCAGATCGGCGAATACACGATCAACCCCTGACGGTTGACATCAACATTTGTTGAGGTTCTACGTTGGCGGCATGATCTTCAAACCACACGAACTCGACTTCCTGCGCCAGGCGGACCTTGGCCGGTTGGCCACCACCCAACCCGACGGCACGCCGCAGAACAGCCCGGTGGGGTTCGCCTATAACGATGAGCTCGACACCATCGACATCGCCGGCTACCGGATGTCGAAGAGCCAGAAGTTCCGGAACATCGCGCGCAACAACAAGGTCGCGTTCGTCGTCGACGACATCACCTCACGCGACCCGTGGCGCGTGCGCTGCCTGGAGATCCGCGGCACCGCCGAGCAGGCCGAGATCCCGCCGTCGCACGGCGCGGCCGGCGACGAACTGGACACCGCGATCATCCGGGTGACGCCGAAGCGCATCATCAGCTTCGGCATCGACGATCAGGTCAGCGAGCCGCATCAACTGCAGGTGGACCGGCGCGACGCCTAGCCCGCCGTTGCACACCAAGGGCCGCGAAAGCGGCAGCCTCGTTGACCGCCAGGTGCGCCAGCATCGGCGCGGCCAAGCTGCCCGACCGCGCATGCAGCCAACCGAACAACCAGCCCCCGACGCCGGTGAGCAGTACGGTGCCGACCACCGGCTGTCCCGTGACCCTGGCGTCGACGATGTGCCATAGCCCGAATGCCGCGGCCTGCAGCAGACGACCGGCCCTCGGCCCGAACGCCTCTTCCGCGACGGTGCCCAGCGTGGCCCGGTATGCGGCTTCCTCGGGCCACACCGTTCCGATCGGGATACTCACCAGCAGCCAGCGAGCCGTGTGGTCAGGAAGGTCGCGTTTGGCCATCGCCGTCCGCACCGGCGGCAACGCCGTCAGCGCCCCGACACCCACCGCCACCGCCGCCCCTGCGGCCAGGCCGTAGCGGATGCCCGCCCGCAGGGCAGGCGGCCGCAATCCGAGCGGGGAGCGGGTGGCTGCGACGAGTCCGGTGCCCAGGGTCGCGTTCGGCACCGGATGCCATCGCACCCGGGGTGCTGCAAAGCTCCAGCCCACCAGCCCCGCGGCCAGGCCGACCGCACGAATCTTGCTGGACCGCATCAGTATTCGGGACCGTCGGCGGATGCGGTCTTCTCCAGCGCGATGCGGATGCGTTCGGTGTCGTCGGGCGTCCACCCTTCTGGCGGGGCGACTGCGGCCCACCCGTCGAGCACGAATTCGCCATAGTTGTGGCCGTGCCCGCCGGGTACCGACGAGGCGTTGGTCATGTCCGCGGCGACCTGCCAGAACGTGATGATCGGATACCAACGCATCGACGCCGTGCGGTCGCGGCCGGGAGGTTCCTTCAGCCAGTCCGGGCGGTTGAACAACAGATCCTCCGACCACCAGACGATCGGGTCCGACGGATGCTGCAGGAACAGCACCCGGGTGCCTTCCCATGGCGACGCGGTGTCGTGACGGATCTGGCTGGCGTCGGTGCCCAGCGAGAAGCGCACGGTGCGACCGTTGTCGTAGCGCGGTTCGACCTCCGGCGTGCCGGGGTCACGCCGCACGGTGATGTCACGCCACAGCGGGCTGGCGTTGGGCGGACCGACCCAGAGCACCGACGAGAACCCCATCCGCGCGATGTCGGGCAGCCATTCGAATGCGCCTTGGCCGCCCATCGAGCCGAGGCTCTCCCCGTAGAGCACCAGCTTCGGCCGCCGGTCCGGCGGCAGCTTCACCCAGCGGTCGTGGATTGCGTCGACCATCATCCGGCCGGACTCCATCGACTTTTGCCGATCACCGAGAAACGAAATCCAGCTGGGCAGAAAGGAATACTGCGATCCGACGATCGCGGTGTCGCCGTTGTACATCATCTCCAGCGACCGCACGGCCACCGGGTTGATCCACCCGGTGCCGGTGGTCGGAACGATCACCAGCAGCTTGCGGGTGAACGCGCCGGTGCGCTCGAGTTCGCTCAGCATCACCGCCATTCGACTCTCGTCGTCCTCGGCGGTGTTCAGGCCCACGTACACCCGGACCGGTTCCTTGGCGGGCGTGCCGTTCAGACGTGTCAGCTCGTCGGCGTGCGGTCCTGTGGCCACGAAATTGCGGCCCTGGAAGCCAAGGCTGTCCCATGGCGCGAAAGAGGTTGGGCTGCCTGACCGTTCGGGCTGTATCGGCTGGACGATGCCCGCCATCGTGGTGGTGTTCTGCGGTTGGAACACGCGATTGGCGCCGGCCAGGAAGCCGCGCACAAGCACGCCGTTGATCAGCGTGATCACCAGCACCACGACGACCGCGGTGCCGATGAACAACGCCACTTCGTCGTGCAGGTGCCAGCGCCGGATGAAGTACCGGGCCATGGTCTTGATGACGTCGAGCAGCACGCGCGCCGCCCCGATGCACACAGCACCAACGAGCAGGGCGATGATCAGTGTGCGCATGTAGCCCAGCGTGTTTGGGCCCTCCACGCCGATCACCGCCGACACCTGACGCTGCCACGCGGCCGCAGGGATCATCATCAAAACACACGCCGCCGCGGAAACCGCGACGGCGATGGTCTTCAGCACATACAGCACCCGCTTCGACGGAGGCCACCACTTGCGGCGCCGTAACACGAAGCGGCGCACCATTCGTCCGGCGAACGCGCCGATGCCGTAGCCGATCGCGGCGTTGAGCCCGCCTATCAGCCCCTGGAATAGCCAGTCGCGCGGCAGCAGCGACGGGGTCAGCGACAGGCAGAAGAACAGCGCGCCGGAGGCCACCCCCACGAAGTCGAGGTGGACCAGGCTCCACGCCCAGACGAGTAGCGGGTGTCGTTCGCGAGGCGCGACAGTCACCCGAACAACCCGGGAAGCACGCCCTCCGACGTGCTGCGCAGGTCCTCCAGCGTAACCGTGAACAAGCCTTGTACTTCGATCGCGTTGCTGCCCTGGTCCACCACGCCGATGCGCGTCGCAGGCAGCCCGCGAGCCTCACACATACCGCGGAATCTGGTCTCCTCGGTGCGCGGCACCGCGACCAGCACCCGACCTGCGGACTCGGAGAATAAGAACGCAAATGGACCTGCGTCCTTTTCAAAACCTTCGGGAACCACTATTCGGCAACCGGTTTCGCCCGCAAGCGCGGCCTCGACGACGGTTTGCATCAACCCGCCCTCGGACAGATCGTGTGCGGCCGACACGAGTCCGTCGCGCGATGCGGCGGTCAGCACCTCGGACAGCAGCTTTTCGCGCGCCAGGTCCACTTTCGGCGGCACCCCGCCGAGATGGTCTGCGGTCACCTGCGCCCAGATCGACCCGTCGAACTCATCACGGGTCTCGCCGAGCAGGATCAGCGTCTCGCCTGGCTCGGCGCCCAGCCCGGTGGGGATGCGCCGCCTGACGTCGTCGATCACGCCGAGCACCCCGACGACCGGCGTGGGCAGAATCGGGGTGCTCCCGGTCTGGTTGTAGAAGCTTACGTTGCCGCCGGTGACCGGAATGCCAAGTGCTGCACAGCCGTCGGCGAGCCCGCGGACGGCCTGGCTGAACTGCCACATCACCCCCGGATCCTCGGGTGAGCCGAAATTCAGGCAGTTGGTCACCGCGACCGGCGTCGCTCCGGTGACCGCGACATTGCGGTACGCCTCGGCCAGCGCCAGCTGCGCGCCGGCGTACGGGTCGAGCTGGGTGTAGCGGCCCGAGGCGTCGGTGGACACCGCGATGCCGCGGCCGGTGGCTTCGTCGACGCGCAGCACGCCGCCATCGGCATGCTCGGCGAGCACAGTGTTGCCGCGCACGTAACGGTCGTACTGCTCGGTGATGAACGCGCGGCTGCACAGGTGTGGACTGCCGAGCAGCGCAAGCAAAGTCGCTTTCAGCTCGTCGCCGGTGGCCGGCCGCGGCAGCTTGGCGGAGGTGTCGGCGATCAGCGCGTCCTGGGTATCCGGACGTTGCACCGGCCGCTTGTAGACCGGACCCTCATGTGCGACGGTGCGAGGCGGCACGTCGACAACCGTCTCACCGTGCCAGGTGATCAACAGCCGGTCGCCGTCGGTGACCTCGCCGATGACCGTGGCCAGCACCTCCCATTTGCGGCACACGGCAAGGAAGGCGTCGACGTTCTCCGGCGTGACGACTGCGCACATCCGCTCCTGCGACTCGCTGGACAGGATCTCGGCGGGCGTCATGTTGGCGGCCCTCAGTGGCACAGTGTTTAGTTCGATCCGCATTCCGCCGTCGCCTGCCGATGCGAGCTCCGATGTCGCACAGGACAATCCGGCGCCGCCGAGGTCCTGGATGCCGACGACCAAGTCGTTGGCGTACAGCTCGAGGCAGCACTCGATGAGCACCTTCTCCATGAACGGGTCGCCCACTTGCACCGAGGGCAGCTTTTTGCGACCGGGCGCACCGCTCTCGTCGCCGCCGAACGTCTCCGATGCCAGCACTGACACGCCGCCGATACCGTCGAGCCCGGTGCGCGCGCCGAACAGGATGATCTTGTTGCCAGTGCCTGACGCGAACGCGAGGTGCAGATCCTCCTTGCGCAACACCCCGACACACAGCGCGTTAACCAACGGGTTGCCGGCGTAGGAGGCGTCGAAGATCGTCTCCCCGCCGATGTTGGGCAAGCCCAGAGAGTTTCCATAGCCGCCGATGCCGCGCACTACCCCATCGACCACGCGGCGGGTGTCGGGCGCGTCGGCCGCGCCGAACCGCAGCTGGTCCATGACGGCGACCGGCCTGGCGCCCATCGCCATAATGTCGCGGACGATGCCGCCGACTCCGGTGGCCGCGCCCTGGTACGGCTCGATGTACGACGGGTGGTTGTGCGATTCGACCTTGAAGGTCGCCGCCCAGCCGTCGCCGATGTCGACGACGCCGGCGTTTTCGCCGATGCCCGCCAGCATCGCGGCCCGCATCGCCTCGGTGGTGGTCTCTCCGAAGTAGCGCAAGTGCACCTTGGAGGACTTGTACGAGCAGTGCTCGCTCCACATCACCGAGTACATGGCCAGCTCGGCGTCCGTTGGCCTGCGGCCGAGGATCTCACGTATCCGCTGGTACTCGTCGTCCTTGAGGCCGAGTTCGCGAAACGGCTGCGGGTGGTCGGGGCTTGCGGCGGCGTGGTCGACGGTGTCGAGGGCGTGGGTAAGCTCCGACGTCACGCGGCCAGTCTAGTTTGGCCTAGTTCGTCGGGGGTATCGCGACGCACATGGGCCAAACCGTCGCGGATTTCCTCCTTGCCCGCCTGCGTGAATGGGGCGTCGCCCAAGTCTTCGGCTATCCGGGCGACGGCATCAACGGGCTGATCGCCGCGTTCGGCAAGGCGGATAACAATCCGCAGTTCGTCCAGGCGCGCCACGAAGAGATGGCGGCGTTCGCCGCGACCGGATACGCGAAGTTCTCCGGCGAGGTCGGCGTTTGCATGGCGACATCGGGGCCAGGCGCCATCCACCTACTCAATGGGCTCTACGACGCCAAGCTCGACCACACGCCAGTCGTCGCGATCGTCGGCCAGACCGCCCGCAGCGCGATGGGGGGCAGCTATCAACAGGAAGTCGACCTGCAGGCGTTGTTCAAGGACGTGGCCAGTGACTACCTAGTCGAGGTCAACGTCGCCAGCCAGTTGCCCAATGCGCTCGATCGGGCGTTCCGCACCGCGCGGGCACGACGGGCGCCGACCGCGGTGGTGATCCCGTCGGACCTGCAGGAGGAGAACTACGAGCCGCCGGCCCACGCCTTCAAGCAGGTGCCGTCAAGTGGGCCACACGACGTCGACCCGGTGCTGGCTGCCGATCCCGCGGCGCTCGCGCTCGCCGCGGACATCCTCAACGCCGGCACCAAGGTCGCGATCCTGATCGGCCAGGGCGCGCGGGGCGCGGCGACCGAAATTCAGGAGGTAGCCGAGCGCACCGGTGCAGGCGTCGCCAAGGCGCTGCTGGGCAAGGATGTGCTGCCCGACGATCTGCCCTACGTGACGGGCGCGATCGGACTGCTCGGCAGCAGGGCAAGCTATGAGTTGATGCGCGACTGCGACACGTTGTTGATCGTCGGCACCAATTTCCCCTACAGCCAGTTCCTGCCCGAGTACGGAAAGGCCCGTGCGGTGCAGATCGACATCGACGGCGCCAACATCGGGATGCGCTATCCCACCGAGGTGAACATCGTTGCGGACGCGAAAACCGCTCTGGCCGAACTCCTTCCGCTGTTGACCGAGAAGAGTGACCGGAAGTGGCGGGATACCGTCGAAGGCAACGTCACGCAATGGTGGGAGACGGTGGAACGCCAGGTGATGCTGTCGGCGGACCCGGTGAACCCGATGCGGGTGGTGTGGGAGTTGTCGAACCGGTTGCCCGCGGACGCAATAGTCGCCGGCGACTCCGGCTCATCGACCAATTGGTACGCCCGCTGCTTGCGGTTCGGGCCGGCCATGCGCGGTTCGCTGTCCGGAACGCTGGCCACCATGGGCTCGGCGGTGCCCTATGCGATCGGCGCCAAGTACGCGCACCCGGACCGCCCGGTGATCGCGTTGGCTGGCGACGGTGCGATGCAGATGAACGGGCTTGCCGAGCTGCTCACCATCCGCAGGTACTGGCGGCAGTGGACGGATCCGCGGCTGGTGGTGTGCGTGTTTCACAACAACGACCTCTCGCACGTCACGTGGGAGCTGCGGGCCATGGGCGGTGCGCCGAAGTTCGAGGAGTCGCAGACGTTGCCGGAGGTGTCCTACGCAGATGTCGCACGCACGATGGGGTTGCGTGCCATCGCCGTCGACGACCCCGACTCGGTGGGACCGGCGTGGGAGCAGGCGCTGGCCGCCGAGGAGCCCGTGCTGCTCGACGTCCGCACCGATCCGGAGGTGCCCCCCATCCCGCCCCACGTGACGTACGACGAGTTGAAGTCGATGATCGAGGCCGTCCTCAAGGGCGATCCCAATGGCTGGCGTGTGGTCGGCGAAATCGCGAAGAACAAAGCGGCTGAACTATTTACGCGCGTGGGTTTGCCCTCCAAGATCGACGGGTAGGCGACCCTCGTCACAGCATCGACACCAAGGAGGGTGAGCACGACAAGCGAAACCGGCCATGTGACTGGAACCAAGGACAAGAACTACAACCTGATCTGGTACACCGAGCAGTGCCTGGAGAACGCGCTGCGCCTGGAGACCTACGTCGACGACGCCGAGCGCGACGGCGACAACGAACTCGCCGATCTGTTCCGCAAGGCACAAGCCGACAGCAAGAAGGGCGCCGCCAATAGGATCAAGTAGCGGCGTCAGCCCCCTGCTGCCACGCAGAACGCGTTGCCGGCTGGATCAGCCAGCACGACCCAGCGGAAGTCGTCACCAAAGCTATGCCGGCCGGTTTCGCGTGCTCCCAACTCGACCAGCCGCTTGACTTCCGCCTCGATGTCCGGGGCGGAGAAGTCGACATGCGCCCGGTTCTTTCCCGGAGTCGGGTCGTCAACCCGCTGGAAAGCCAGATTCGGCCCATCGGACTGACTCACCAGAACGAACTCCCCTGGCGCAACAGGATTTACCGTGCCGTCGACCGCCTTTGACCACCACTGAGCCAGCGCGTCCGGGTCAGTGCAGTCGAAGGTCACCGATTCCACATTGAGGGTCATGCCGCGACCCTAGATCAGCCCGGTGACAAAAACGCCCGAAGGGCCGCCGAGTAGGCGGCGACGTCGTCGGCGCCCATCACCTCGCGCGCCGAATGCATGGCGAGTTGTGCCGCGCCCACGTCGACGGTCGGGATGCCGGTGCGCGCCGACGTCATAGGACCGATGGTTGACCCGCAGGGCAGGTCGGCCCTGTGCTCATAGCGCTGCAGCGGCACGCCCGCCTGCGCACACGCCAGCGCGAAGGCCGCCGCGGTGCGCCCGTCGGTGGCGTACCGCAGATTCGGCTGGACCTTGAGCACCGGCCCGGCGTTCACCTCGATGAGGTGGCCGGGCTCGTGCCGCTCGGGGTAGTTCGGGTGGGTGGCGTGCGCCATGTCGCCGGAGGCCACCATCGAGCCTGGCAACCGACGCAGGAAGTCCTCCCGCCCGCCGCCCGCCGCCAGGGTGATCCGCTCGAGCACCGTGTGCAGCAGCTCTGACTGCGCGCCGTGATCCGACTGGGACCCGACCTCCTCGTGGTCGAACAGCACCAGCACCGGCGTGTGCTCGCGCGGCTCGGCGGCCAGGAACGCTTCCAGCCCGGCATAGCAGGTGGCCTGGTTGTCCAACCGCGGCGCGCTCAGCAGCCGACGATCCGCGCCGATCAACGTCGACGGGGTCAGGTCATGGGTCATCAGGTCGGCGCCGAGGATGTCGTCGGCGGCGACGCCCGCCTTCTCCGCGACGTAACCCAGAAACGACCGGGCCCCCGTGCCAACCCCCCAGACCGCGTTGACGTGCCGCTGCGGGTCCAGCGATACCGCCTTGCGGTCCTCGGCCAGGTGAATAGCCAGCTGGGGCACGCGCAGGATCGGCTCGTCGATGCGCACCAGCCGGTGATCGATCGCATCGCCTTGTCTGATCGACAGCCTGCCGCTGATGCCGAGATCCCGGTCCAGCCACGAGTTCAGCCATGCCCCGCCGTAGGGCTCCAGCGCGACCACCTGCCAGCCGGAGACGTACCGGTCGGGGTGCTGTTTGACCCGCAGGTTGGGGCTGTCGGTGTGGGCGCCGACGATCCGAAACGGACCGTCGGCAGGCTCCGACCGCCACGCCACCAGCGAGCCGGCCCGCACGGTGAAGAAGCTGCCCTCCGCGGGCCACTCGTCGCGTTCGGAGAGTTCGGTGAAACCCGCGGCACTCAACCTCTGCGCGACAGTCACGCAGACATGAAATGGCGACGGTGACGCGTCGATGAATTCGCACAATCCGTTAGCACTGACCGCCATGGTTAACCATCATCGCCGACGATCTTGAAGCTACCCTCAGATGGTGCCTGCACCACTGCCGCAGCCGGTAACGGCGCCGCTGACGCCGGCCGCCATCTTCCTGGTTGTCACCATCGACGAAGGCGGTGCGGCCGAGGTCCACGACGCGCTGCCTGACATCTCCGGGTTGGTCCGCGCCGTCGGCTTCCGTGACAGCGACAAGCGCCTCTCGGTGGTGACGTCGATCGGATCGGATGCGTGGAATCGGCTGTTCTCCGGCCCGCGGCCGGCCGAGCTGACGCCTTTCATCGCATTGAATGGGGCCGCCACAAAGCCCCGGCGACGCCGGGCGATCTGCTGTTTCACATCAAGGCGATGTCGATGGACATGTGCTTCGAGTTGGCCGGACGGATCGTCAAGGCCCTGGGGGCGGTCACCGTTGTCGACGAGACGCACGGCTTCCGATTCTTCGAGAACCGCGACCTGCTCGGCTTCGTCGACGGCACCGAGAACCCCGACGGCCCACTTGCGGTGTCCGCCACCGAGATTGGTGACGAGGATCCCGACTTCGCTGGCGGCTGCTATGTCCACGTGCAGAAGTATCTGCACGACATGGACTCGTGGGAATCGCTTTCTGTCACCGAGCAGGAATTGGTGATCGGGCGGACAAAGCTCGAGGACATCGAACTCGACGACGACGCGAAACCGGCCAACTCCCACATCGCGCTGAACGTCATCGAGGACGAGGACGGAATCGAACTCAAGATCGTCAGGCACAACATGCCGTTCGGTGAGGTCGGCAAGGGCGAATTCGGCACCTACTTCATCGGTTACTCGCGCACCGCGGCGGTCACCGAGCAGATGCTGAACAACATGTTCATCGGTGATCCGCCGGGCAACACCGACCGGATCCTGGATTTCTCCACCGCTGTCACCGGCGGGAAGTTCTTCACGCCGATCGTCGATTTTCTCAACGATCCACCACCGCTTCCGGATTCGGAGCCCGAGGAAGAGCAGCCACAGCTCGCTGTCGTACCCCTAGCCACCAACGGGTCACTCGGGATCGGCAGCCTGAAAGGAACCCGTCAATGAACAACCTGTACCGCGATCTGGCTCCGATTACCGAAGCCGCTTGGGCGGAAATCGAATTGGAGGCGGCGCGAACCTTCAAACGGCACCTCGCCGGCCGACGGGTGGTCGACGTCAGCGAGCCGGGCGGGCCGGTGACCGCGGCCATCAGCACCGGACATCTGCGCGACGTCGGGCCGCCCGGCGACGGTGTGGTGGCCCACCTGCGCGACAGCAAGCCGCTGGTGCGGCTGCGGGTGCCGTTCACGGTGACCCGCACCGCCATCGACGATGTCGAGCGCGGCTCGCAGGACTCGGACTGGGATCCGGTCAAGGACGCCGCGAAGAAGCTGGCATTCGTCGAGGACCGCGCGATCTTCGAGGGCTACGAAGCGGCGTCCATCGAGGGCATCCGCGCGTGCAGCTCCAACCCGGCGCTGGCGCTGCCAGAGGATGCCCGTGAGATTCCCGATGTCATCGCGCAGGCGCTGTCGGAACTACGGCTGGCCGGCGTCGACGGCCCGTATTCCGTGCTGCTGTCGGCCGATGTGTACACCAAGGTCAGCGAAACCACCGAACACGGCTATCCGATTCGCGAGCACCTCAACCGGCTAGTGGATGGCGACATCATCTGGGCACCTGCGATCGACGGCGCGTTCGTGTTGTCCACTCGCGGTGGCGACTTCGATCTGCAGCTGGGAACGGACGTGTCGATCGGCTACCTGTCGCACGACGCAGGCACCGTGGAGCTGTACCTCGAGGAGACGCTGACGTTCCTGTGTTATACGGCCGAGGCGTCAGTCGCGCTCACTCCTTAGCCTTAGTCTGCGAGCCGCTCGAGAGCCCGGCAGGCCAAGCTCCTCGCGCGTCAACGCGGAGCTACCAAGGAGAAGATTTTGTCGTTGGTGCGCTGGACCAGCGTGGTGTACACCTTCCACACCTCTTTGGCTTCGTTCGGCGCGGGGCTCGGGATCGACCACAACGTCTCGCACGTTGCGAGGTCGACACCCTGGGCTAACCCGTCGTCGCCGAGCGCGACGGCCACCTCGCCATCGGAAGCGATGTAGTAGACACCGAGACTGTCGCCTTCGCAGGTCTTTCCCGCTTCACCGGTCCCTAGATCGAACTGCTGCCATACTCGATGATCAGAGTCGGCGGCAAAGTAAAACCGCGGTCCGATCAACCGGGCATCCGCCGCGGGCATCGACGGCGGTACCTCGAGAAGCTTCATTCCGTCCAGGCTGAACACCGTACGGCTCGTCTTTGCGGAAATCATCGGCAAGTCGAGGGAACCGTTGTCGAGCTTGCCCTCCAATGCTGGATCACTGAGCTTCTTGCCCGTGTCGTCGAAGAAGGCCACTCGTTCCCTCGTGTAGTCGCCTGCGGGCGTGTACTCGTACCCGAAGCCGCCGGGATAAACGACGGCTCGGCCCAGTTGAACATCCTGCGGTATAGACGGTTTCACGACTCTGCCGTCGACGACAGAGAACACCACTTCGGCTATCTGCCCACTACCTTGGACTGCGAGCGTCGATTCAGGGGTGTCGCGGTCCGGAGTCGTGAATTGCGTCGGCAGTATCCCATCGCCCGGCACGAACCAGGTGAGCTCGGCGTTTGTCCCCACACCGTATATACCCTTGCCGACGACACTTGCGACCGCGTAGTCACCGATCTGATCAAGACGCGGTTGGTCCTGTGTTCGGGCGACCCGCAGATCGGTCGGCCCGTCGAACGTCAGCTTGCCCGACGACGTGTCGATGACCCATGCCGTTGACGGCGCACGAGGATCGGGGCCCTGCCGTACGCAGAGAACGTTGGGCGGCCCGTTGACGTAGCAATTGAAATCCGTTGCGTCACCGGCCGGTCCGAGCCGAAGCGGGCCGAAGAGCCGCTGGCCAGTCGTGACGTCGAGACCGAGTAGATACCAGCCCTCGCCGGTGATGCCCAGGAATATGCCACGATCGACGATGTTGCCGACTGGGCGCACAACTGTGCCGGGCGGGAGCCCGAGTTCATTGACGGTGACCGCCCATCCCGGCACCGGCTGTTGCCGCATCGACGACGTCAGGAGCGTCTGTTGCGGCAACTCGGGCAACCCATCGGATTGTGCATGGCCCGCGGTTGAGTTGTCCGTGCAACCGACCAATGCGAGCAAGGCGACGGCGACCACCCACGACCGCCAAAGGCGGGACGGCAGCGGACTTTTCAACGTCATGTTGTGCCTCGAGATTCTGCTTCAAGTCGTTCTGCCGCTCTACCGTCGGTGAGTTCCTCACGGTGTTCGGGATGCTGCCAATAGAAGCGCACCAACTCGCGTAACGCGCGCCCTCCGGGCGTGTACCAATCAGACGGAACTATTCGGGTTCGCCCGTCTGCGGTCGCGATGTAGGTGGTTCCAGTGGGTTGACGTGCCTTCTGCGGCCGGTCCGCGATGTCCGTCACTTCGTCCCAGGACCGCTCGGCTGAGGAGACTGTGTTCCCGAGTTCAAGGCTCTCAACGGTCATGCGGAGATAGCTTGTCCCGCGTCGCCTGATTATCTGCCGCATACTGAAGAGGCCACCGAGAACTGCAGCAGCGCAGGCGAACACGAAGTACCTCTGGTCGTTGCGCGGGACAGGAATGTCGATCATGCCCAGCGGCGCGATGACGGCGTAAAACGCCATTGCGAAGAATGCCCCGAAGGTCGAAGCGATGAGAAGGCTGTCCACCTTTTGATCCGGCCGCAACGTTATTCCGGCATCGTCACAGGTGACACGCGGTGTCACTTTGCGCGATGCGACGGTCGCGATCATGGCGATCAAGCCCAAACTGAAGACAGCGAATCCCAATGCCACGACGGCCGACAGGTACTCGGCGCGCGCTAAGAACATGAGCGCCCATACGAGGCAGAACACCCCGAATGGGACGAAGAGGATGCACAGAAATGCGGTAGCGGCGAAAGATCTCATGGCGGCGGGCACATTATCTCACCGACCAGTTCCCCGACGTACCCAAAGACGAAGCCACCCGCGACGTTGGCGCCCATGGACGCAAGGGGGCCGACTCCAGGTACAGCTCCCACCGCAACTGACGTCGCGAGGCCGCCGACCAATCCAACGCCTCCGGACCACGCGGCCACACAACGGTCATGCAGCGTGTCCGCCGAGACCATGTTGTAAGCCATCGTCGCGATGCCCAGTGCCGGCCCGCCCCATTTCGCGCCGGCTTTGATCTTGTCGATTTCCGACATGGTTAACCCGGGAATGCCCTGACCGGCTTTGGCTTCCAGCCCCGAGAGCACACCCCCGGCCAAGGTCGGTATGGGGTCGTTGAAGAACGAGTCCGGCAAGACGCTGTGTCGACCGTCAGGCGTCGTACAGCTACCGGTACGGACTCCGTCGGCCGTTTCCGACATGACAATGTGCGTGCCGTCCCCGTACCACACCTCGGTGAGTTTGCCTCCGTCCTCACGAGGGATGGTCGACGTCAGCGACACGGTCTTTCCATTTTTGTCGGTGTGAAGGACCGTTATCGTCCCTTCGGGGTAGACCTGCTCGCTGGGCAGCCCTTGGTCGACGTATTCGGTCGTTACTTGTGTACTGCCGTCGAGCATGGTGAACGTGGTGACCCGATTGCCGTCCTTGTCCACGGTTTCGCTGACTTCGCGGACGGTGGTCGCCATGTCCTGGGCACGGGCGATCTCCTGGAACTGCTTGCCGTCGTCGGTCGAGGGGTCCGGTACGTCATCTCGCGGGGGCGCCGGCACAGGGCCGGGCGGCCCATACTCGAGATTCTGAAACTGGGCTCCGTTGACGGCTCTGGCCAGTATTAACTGTTGGGTGGTCCAATCGTCAGCTTTGCCGACCTCATGAAGTAGCTCGTTGACTTCGGCCTGCGCAGCATTGGCCTCCTCTTGGAGTTCGGCTGCTTTCTCCGCTGACATCTCTGCTGGGTCGATCATCACGACCCACTGGTCGGTGACGTTCAGCGGACCGCTGTCGATCACATCGGCCTTCGCCAACAATTGGGTTCGGGACGTGCCGATCCGTGCACTACCGCTTTCCAATGCGCCTGCGAATGCGTCGGCGTAATTTTTGAACATTGACGACCGGTCTGTCGCCCGGCCGAACATCTTCGATGCCTCGGCATGAGCTTCGCCCGACCATCCCCGCGACTCTGGCATCCGATCGATCCGGTCGTCGAGACCGACGACAGCGTCATAGATCGAAACGCCGGCTGCCCTGTTCGTCGATGCCGGCGGTAACAGCGACTCGGGCTTCCAACTCTGCAACCGTGAACGTGAGGGCAGCACGGTCAGAACAGTTGCTTGAAGACGCCCGCCAGCGCTGCGTCGTCCACTTCGTACCGGTCGCCTGCACCACGGACAGCATTGCCCATGTTTTCGATGTCTTTGACGATGTCTTTGGCCGCCAGCCCCAGGTGGTGGCCAACCTCGCGGGCCGCCCACTGCGTCGTCGACCCCGGCAGTCCATCCGCCGCGAACTCCGAAGCGCTGCCGACGTCGAGCCCGCTGATCGTCGCCGCGGTGGTATCGACCTGCGCGGCGAAGGCGCGCAATACCTCTGGATCGACTAGCAATGAGTCCCCTTTAGTCTCAGCAACAACCGCTCTATCTGAAACTAACAGTGGTCGCGCCGGGCTCACGACACGAATTTTGGCGATCGCCGTCAGGCCGTCAGCACCAGATCCAGCGCGGAGTAGAACAGGCCAAGCCCGTCGTCGGACGGGCCGGTGAGCGCCTCGGTGGCGTGTTCGGGGTGTGGCATCAGGCCGACGACACGGCCGTTGGCCGAGCTGATGCCCGCGATGTCGCGCATCGAGCCGTTGGGGTTGTCGCGGTAGCGGAACACGACCCGACCTTCACCCTCGAGCTGGTCGAGCACCTTGTCGCTGGCGACGTAGCGGCCCTCGCCGGACTTCAGCGGCACCAGCAGGTCGGCGCCGAGTTCGTACCGCGATGTCCACGCCGTCGAATTCGACGCGACCTCCAGCCACAGATCGCGGCAGACGAAGTGCAGGCCCGCGTTGCGCGTCAGCGCACCCGGCAGCAGGCCGGCTTCGCACAACACCTGAAAACCGTTGCAAATGCCCAACACTGGCAGACCTCGTTCGGAAGCGCGGACCACCCCGCCCATCACTGGGGCGAACTTGGCGATCGCGCCGCAGCGCAGATAATCCCCGTACGAGAATCCGCCGGGCACCACAACCGCGTCGACTCCCTTGAGGTCGGCGTCGGCATGCCACAGGCTGACCGCCTCGGCGCCAGCGAGCCGAACCGCCCTGGCGGCGTCGACGTCATCCAGCGTGCCGGGAAATGTGATCACGCCCACACGCACCGTCATGATTGTTCCCTGCTGACCGACCAATCCTCGATAACCGTATTCGCCAACAGAGATTCGGCGATCTCGGCGAGGGTGTCGTCGTCGATGCTGTCATCGACCTCGAGCTCAAAACGCTTGCCCTGCCGAACATCTGAGACACCACCGAAGCCAAGACGGCCCAGCGCGCCGACGATCGCCTGCCCCTGCGGATCGAGGATCTCTGCCTTGGGCATCACGTGCACAACCACCCTTGCCACGGCGCTCACTCTACCGGCGGCAATGGCGTGACCGCCTCACCGGCACGATCGGATGTATGCGCTGCACAACGGGGCGGCCATTGCGTCCAGAACCTGCGCGTCTGCCATGGCCGGCCAGTCCACCTGCGCAGGCAACGACGACCACATCGCCAGTTCGACGACCGTGCTGCTGTTGGGGTGCGCCAACAGGTATTCATGCATGACCTGTTTGCCCGCGACGCTGATGACCGCGGCGATGCGCTGCGTGTCGTCGGTGGTGATCGACGGCGACGCGTTCGACTGGCAGTCGCCCAGCCTGGACCTGGCGGTCTCCAGCGTGGTCAGGGCCGCAGGCCCGCCGGCCGCCGTATCGCCGCGCCAGTGAATCACCTGCACCAACAGGTTCCACTGCCCCTCCGGATGCAGCACCACCGACCGCGCACCGATGGCGTAGGCCCGGGCATCCTGGGCAATCGGCGGGCTGGCGCACAGCGCTTCGAAGCCAAACCGCGTGGACGGCGCGGTGACCGCCAAACCGGCCAGGCCGGGCCACCGATACACCGGGTACAGCGGGACGACGGCGGGGTCCATCCACGCCGAATCGGGAATGGCGTCGCAAATCGGCGGGCATGCGCCAGGGACGGCACCAGCCCGCCAGCCAGCACTCGGGGCGACGGCCAACCCCCAGGTAGCCAGGGCCACGGCCAGCATCAATCGCACGGCTCAATCACCCCCTCGCGTCCCCCTGCGCCGCCACAATATAGGCATGGAATTGACGCATTTCGGCCATTCATGCCTTCTCGCGAATTTCAAGGGCGATTCCGGGTCGTCCACAACGGTTTTGTTCGATCCGGGGAACTTTTCGCACGGTTTCGAAGGCATCACCGGGCTTTCGGCGATCCTGATCACCCATCAGCATCCCGACCATGCCGACACAGAGCGGCTGCCGGCACTGGTCGATGCCAATCCGCAGGCCGCGCTGTACGCGGATCCGCAAACCGCGGCGCAACTCGGCGATTCGTGGCGGGCCGTGCATGTCGGCGACGAGTTCACCGTCGGCCACCTGAGGATGCGTGGCGTCGGCGGACGGCACGCGGTGATTCATCCGGAAATCCCTGTGATCGACAACATTTCGTATCTCGTCGGCGACGGCTCGCACGCGGCGCGGTTGATGCACCCCGGCGATGCGCTGTTCACGCCGGGCGAGCCCGTCGATGTGCTGGCCACCCCCGCAGCGGCGCCGTGGATGAAGATCTCCGAGGCCGTTGACTATCTGCGGGCGGTAGCGCCGGCCCGCGCCGTGCCGATCCACCAGGCGATCATCGAACCGAACGCCCGCGGCATCTACTACGGCCGGCTCTCCGAGATGACCAGCACCGACTTCCAGGTGCTTTCGGAGGAGAACGGCAGGGAGTTCTAGACCTCGCGCGCTGCGGCTCGACCGGCCGCCCGGCCGGAGAACACGCAGCCGCCGAGGAATGTGCCCTCAAGAGAGCGGTAGCCGTGCACACCGCCGCCCCCGAAACCGGCGGCTTCCCCCGCGGCGTACAGCCCCTCGAATGGGCTGCCATCGGACTTCAGCACCCGTGAGTCCAGGTCGGTCTCCAAGCCGCCCAACGATTTACGGGTCAAGATATGCAACTTGACCGCGATCAGCGGTCCTGCCTTCGGGTCGGTGAGCCGGTGCGGGGCGACGACGCGGCTGATCCGGTCCCCGAGGTAATTGCGCGCCACGCGAATCGAGGCGATCTGGGTGTCCTTGGTGAACCGGTTGACCACCTCGCGGTCGCGCGCCGTCACCTCGGCTTCCACGGTCGCGTAATCGACCGGCAACACGTCGGGCACAGTGTTCATCGCGGACACCAAGTCGCGCAACGAGTTTGCGCTGACAAGGTCCACACCTTTGTCGACGAACGCCTGCACCGGTGCGGGCGCACCGGCCCGCACCCTTGTGAGCACCTTTCTCACGCTGCGGCCGGTCAGGTCGGGGTTCTGCTCCTGCCCGGACAGCGCGAACTCCTTGGCGATGATCCGCGCGTTGAGGATGAACCAGGTGTAGTCCTGCCCGGTCTGCGCGATGTATTCCAGCGTGCCGAGCGTGTCGAAGCCGGGGTACAACGGTGACGGCAGCCGCTTACCGTTGGCGTCCAGCCACAGCGACGACGGGCCGGGCAGGATCCGGATGCCGTGCAGTGGCCAGATCGGGTCGTAGTTGGTGATGCCCTCGGTGTAATGCCACATCCGGTCGCGGTTGATGACATGGGCGCCTGCGGATTCGGTGATGCCGATCATCCGACCGTCGACGTGCGCCGGCACCCCGCTGAGCAGCTGTTCGGGCACCCGGCCCATCCGCTTTGGCCAGTTCTGCCGGACCAGGTCGTGGTTTCCGCCGATACCGCCACTGGCAACGATCACCGCTGAGGCGCGGAATTCAAACTCACCTACGGTGTTTCGTGAGGATGCCACACCCCGTGCCGCGGCCGTCGGCTCCAGCACCGCGCCGCGCACACCTGTGACCGCGCCGCCGTCGACGATCAGTTCATCAACGCGATGACGATGTACGAACCGCACATTCGAATTGCCCACCAACCGGCGCGCGAAGATGTCTACGATCGCCGGGCCCGTCCCCCAGGTGATGTGGAAGCGCGGCACCGAGTTGCCGTGGCCCCGAGCGTCGTAACCACCGCGTTCGGCCCAGCCGACGACGGGAAAGGTCTGCAGCCCGCGTTCGCGCAGCCAGCTGCGCTTCTCGCCGGCGGCGAAATCGACGTAGGCATGGGCCCATTGCCGCGGCCAGTGGTCCTCGGGACGGTCGAAGCCCGCGGTGCCGAGCCAGTCTTGCAGCGCCAGCTCGTGGCTGTCGCGGATGCCCAGCCGCCGCTGTTCCGGGCTGTCGACGAAGAACAGGCCACCGAACGACCAGAACGCCTGACCACCGATGTTGTTGGCATTCTCCTGGTCCACGATCAGCACGCGGCGCCCGCGTTCAGCCAGCTCGCAGGCGGCGACCAGGCCGGCGAGACCGGCACCCACCACGATCACATCAGCGTCAGCCATGGCCGCCAATGTAGCGGCGGGCTAGGCGGCGTCGGTCAGGGCGGGGTATGGATCCCAGCGGTACACCGACGGCGCGCACCGATGCATCAAGGCCAGGTCGACGGCGTCGAGCATGGCCTGCCGGGGTCCCGGCCTGCGCAGGTGACGCGCGGCAACCGCGACGCGGACGACCCCCTCGCGGCGGGCGATGCGCTCGGCCGACAGCACCAACGTGCGACACCACCACGGCTCGCTCAGAAAGCCTTCGCCGATGCCGAGTACCCGCGCCCGCACCGTGGTCTGACGAAGCAGGTCCGTCATACCACTCAGTCCAGCGAGCAGTCGAAAGCCGTTGCGGGGCAATACTGTTAGCGTGCCCTGCGAAACCGTCCAGCCCGGCGCGGCGAACAACCGGCTGCGCAGCCCCAGGTGCTCGAGCACCCGGTCGGCAGCCATCAGCCGCAAATTGGCTTCGTGTGCGGGCAAAGTCGCGAACTCGCCGCGCCGCTTCTTGGTAGCCGCCTCATCGAAGCCGTGCAGCACGATGGCGTCACCGCGCTCGCGCCTGTCGGCGAGCCACTCGACCGTCGGCGCGTCGGAGTCGAGCCGGTAGCCGCCCTTGATCCGGGGGGCCACCAAAAATGAGGCAGGCACCGCGCGTTCGTCAAGTTGCCGGCAGAACGCGTCGACGTCCGCCAATGTGCGGTCGCTGATCCCGGAAACCGAGACGATCAGTTGTCCAGCCACGTGTTCATTGTGGCAACGTCAGATGTCCCAACGGTTTACAACACGTGGTCAGCAGTTGACCATCTATCGCGGCAGGACCGCCTCGATTGCGGCGACGAACTCCGGATCATCCGGAACGGTGCGCGGCCGGAACCTGTTGACCACCTCGCCACCGGGTGCGAGCAGGAATTTCTCGAAGTTCCATTGGATGTCGCCCGCTTCGCCGCTGACGTCTGGCGCCTTGGTCAGCTCGGCATACAACGGGTGCCGGTCCGCGCCGTTGACGTCGGTCTTCGCGAGTAGCGGAAACGTCACGCCGTAGTTCGTCGAGCAGAACGTCTGAATCTCCTCGGCGCTGCCCGGTTCCTGGCCCATGAACTGGTTGCATGGCACGCCGATCACCGTCAGCCCGCGCTGGCCGTAGTCCTTCGCCAGCTGCTCCAGCGCGGTGTATTGCGGGGTGAGGCCGCATTTCGAGGCGACGTTCACCACAAGCGCGGCGCCGTCGGCCAGCTGGGCGAGCGTCGTGGGCCGCCCGTCCAGCATGGTCAGGGCGATGTCGGTCAACGAAGTTTCGGTCATGTCCCGCACACTAACTGCCGAAAAGCATCCGCGCGATTTTCTCAACGTCCGCCATCGGGTCGTCGTCGGTGTCGATCGCCGCGTTGAGCCGCAGCATCGCAAACCCGTGCACCAGCGACCAGGCCGCAAGGGCTGCGCTTTGTGGATCCGCCTTGGCGCGTGGATCTTTCAGCGTCCCGACGCCGTGCGCCAGCTCGGTGCCCGCAGCGGTCTGGGCCGCAGTCAGTTCGGGGGCATCCGGGTTCACCAGCGAGCGATCGAACATCACCGCGTAGTGGCCGGGATGGTCCAGTGCGAACCGCACATACGCCAGCGCCGCGTCGACGAAATCGGGTCGCGCGCCCGTCAGCGCATCAGCCAGCAGCAACCAGCCCTGCGCGGCGAGCGCGGTGAACAGGCCGCGGCGGTCCGTGAAGTGGTGAGCGGGGGCGGCATGGGAGACACCGGCCTCCCGCGCGAGCTCGCGCAGCGAGATCCCGTCGGCGCCGCGCTCGTGCCACCAGGGCGGCGGCCTTGGCGAGGATGACGGCCTTGAGATCGCCATGGTGGTAGGTGTCCCTACTCATATAGCCATCATACTCCAAATCTTGACACTGCCTAGATCAATGGTTAGCCTGGAATCTTGTCACTGCCTAGATGGAGAGTCCACATGATTGTCGTTGCCGCGTTGGTTGTGACCACGCTCGTGGCCCGGTTGGCCGGTTGGCTTGGAGTCGACTACGGCGAGAGCTGGCCGCAGGCCATCGCCGTCGGGCTCGCAGCGATGTTCGTGATGACCGGCGTCGCGCATTTCGTTCCGGCAATGCGCCGCGACATGCTCGCGATCGTGCCGCCGCGGCTGCCCGCCGCCGGGCTGCTGGTCACCATCACCGGCGTGCTGGAACTGGTGGGCGCGGCCGGACTGCTATACCCGCCGACCCGGCTCGCCGCGGCCGTGTGCCTGTTCCTCTTGATGCTGGTGATGTTCCCCGCCAACGTTTACGCGTCGCGGATGCCGAACCCACCGAAGTCGATGACCTCGCGGCTGGACGTGCGCACGGCCGAGGAGATCGTGTATCTAGGTGCCGTCGTCGTGGTTGGCCTTGGCGGCATCCAGTAGCCAGGCGTACTGGAATGCGGCTTCTTTCCAGCGTTCGTAGCGTCCGCTGATCCCACCATGGCCGGCGTTCATCTCGGTCTTGAGCAGCACCGGATTGCTGCCGGTCTTGGTGTGCCGAAGCGCAGCAACCCATTTCGCGGGTTCTACGTAGATCACCCTGGTGTCGTTCAGCGATGTCATCGCCAGAATCGGCGGGTAGTCCTTGGCCTCGATGTTCTCGTACGGCGAGTAGGACTTCATGTAGTGGTACACGTCCTTGTCCTCCAACGGGTTTCCCCACTCGTCCCACTCGGTCACCGTCAGTGGCAGCGACGGGTCAAGGATCGTCGTCAACGCGTCGACGAACGGCACCGCCGCCAGGATGCCGGCGAACAGCGACGGTGCCATGTTGGCGACCGCGCCCACCAGCAACCCGCCTGCACTGCCGCCGAGAGCGACAAGGTTCTCCGGCCTTGTCACGTCGGTGGTGATGAGATGACTTGCCACAGCGACGAAGTCGGAGAAGGTGTTCCTCTTCTCCAACAGCTTGCCATGCTCGTACCAAGGACGGCCGAGTTCGCCGCCGCCGCGCACGTGCGCGACCGCGAACACCATGCCACGGTCCAGCAGCGAGAGCCGCGCGATGGAAAAGCGCGGGTCCTCGCACGACTCGTAGGCGCCGTAGCCGTAGAGAAGCGTTGGAGCGGGGTAGGGCACTCCGGTGCGGTGGACGATCGAGATCGGCACCCGAGCGCCGTCGGGGGCAACGGCCCAATCGCGGCGCTCGACATACTCGTCGGGGTGGTAGTCGCCGAGCACCGGCTGTTCACGCAGCAGGGTGCGCTCGCCGGTGGCGAGGTCGATGTCGTAGATGCGCACCGGGATGACGAACGACGTCGCGCCGACCCTGAGCCTGGGTGAGCTCCAGTTGGGGTTGGCCGAGATGCCCGCCGACATCAGCTCGGACTCGAAGGTGATGTCCTCGGGGTGGCCGTAGTCACCGTCGGCGTAGATGGGCCACAGTTGGATCCGCGGCAGAGCCTCGCGGCGATAGCTGACCACCAGATGGCCTTCGAACGCGTCGACGGAGTCAAGTCGCACATCGTCACGGTGCTCGATCAGCGTGCGAAAAGCGTTGGGATCGCTGACCGGAGCCTCGACTAGCGTGAAATTCTCGGCGCCGTCGTTGTGCAGGATGAGGAACCGGTCCTCACCGCCGACGACCGCATGCTCGACGGAGTACTCGACCAGCTCACGGCGCGGCCAGATGGTGGTGAACTCGGCCCGGCCATCGGTGGCGTCGCCGTAGCTCAATTCGGTGGTGACAGCGCTGCCCGCCGCGATGATGACGTACTTGTTGCTGCGGGTGCGGCCGACCGCGAGCCAGTACTTCTCGTCGGGCTCATGGTAGACCTTTTCGGCGGGCAGGCCAGCGCCGAGGCGGTGCCGCCACACGGTGTCGGGACGCCAGGCGTCGTCGACGGTGACGTAGTAGAGGGTGTGGTTGTCGGCCGCCCAGGTGGCGCCCGCGCCGATGCCGACGATCTGGTCGTCGTACAGCGCCCCGGTGCGCAAGTCCTTGAACCGCAACGTGTATCGCTCGTCGCCGCTGATGTCCACGGAGTAAGCCAGAATATTGCCGTCGAGGCTGACCGTGGCGGCGCCGAGCGCGAAGAAGTCGTGCCCCTCGGCCTCAATGTTCTCGTCGAGCAGAATCTGCTCGCCGGGAATTTCGGTCTCCTCGTCGAGCTGTGGCGGATTCCAGTCGTCGGGATCGGTGACCGGGCAACGGCATTGCACACTGTACTGCTTGCCCTCGAAGCTTCTGCCGTAGTACCACCAGTCGCCGCGGCGGGTCGGCACGGAGAGATCGGTTTCCTTGGTGCGCGCCTTTATCTCGTCGAAGATCTTCTGCCGCAATGGCGCCAGATCCGCGGTCGCGTGTTCGGTGAAGTCGTTCTCGGCCTCGAGGTATCCGATGACCTCGGGGTTGTCCTTATCGCGCAACCATTCGTAGTGATCGATGAACACGTCACCGTGGTGCTCGCGGCGATGCTCGACGCGTTTGGCCTCGGGCGGTTTCACGGCTTGATCCAATCGCTGAACTTGAGCCCGGAGATGCGTTCGTAGGCTTCGATATACCGTGCGCGGGTGGCGTCGACGATGTCGGGCGGCAACGCTGGCGGCGGCTTGTCCCCGTTGCGGTCCCAGCCCGACTCCGGGCTGGTCAGCCAGTTGCGTACGAACTGCTTGTCGAAGCTCTGCTGGACAACACCCTCCTTGTACTCGTCAGCGCGCCAGTACCTGCTGGAGTCTGGCGTGAAGACCTCGTCGGCCAGCCGCAGGTTGCCATGCTTGTCCACGCCGAACTCGAACTTGGTGTCGGCGACGATGATTCCCTTCGTCAGCGCATGGTCGGCGCCCTGGACGTAGGTCTGCATTGTGCGCTCCCGCAACTGGTTGGCTCGAACGGCGCCGACCAATTCGCACACGTCGTTGTACGTGATGTTCTCATCGTGTTGCCCCAGTTCGGCTTTGGTGGCCGGGGTGAACAGCGGCTGGAGGAACTTGCTGGCCTCTTCGAGCCCTGGCGGTAGCGCGTTGCCGGACACCTTTCCGGTCTTCTGGTAGTCGATGAGGCCCGAGCCGGTCAGGTAGCCGCGGGCCACGCACTCCACCGGCATCATCTCGAGCTCCTGTACGACGAGCGCCCGGCCGAGCACCTCTTGGGGGATGCGCTCGTCGTCGGGTGGGCCGGCCAGGTGGTTGGGCGCCGTGACGTAGTCGAAGAAGAAGACGCTCATCGCGGTCAGGATGCGACCCTTGTCGGGTATCTCGGAGTCGAGGATGTAGTCGTACGCGGAGATCCGGTCGGTGGCGACGAACAGCAGGGTCTCGTCGTCGATGCGGTACAGCTCGCGAACCTTGCCGCTGGCCAGATGTTCGTAGTCGGTCAAAGCGGGGCGCATCCGGCCAGCCTATCTGCTGGGATCACTCACATGACGTCGCGTTATCTGCCCTATGCCACCACTCCGTCGCGACTGCTCGCGCAGCTGATCAGCGATTTGGTGGTGATCGCCTGGACGGCCGTGTGGGTGCTGGTCGGGATGGCGGTACACGCCGCGGTATCGACGATTGCCGAAGTGGGTCGTCAGGTTGAGACCGGTGCCAACGGTGTCGCCGACAACCTGAACGATGCCGGTGACCGCACTGATGACTTCCCGCTCGTCGGTGATGCGCTGAGCAAGCCGCTGCGAGCGGCCAGCGACGCCGCGCTCGACATCGCAGGCGCCGGCCACAGCCTGGACACCACGGCGTCGTGGCTGGCGTGGGTGCTGGCCCTGGCGGTAGCAGCACCGCCTATCCTTTTCGTCGCTCTGCCGTGGCTGTTTCTGCGCATTCGGTTCTTCCGTCGCAAGTGGACGGCGTTGACATTGGCGGCCACGCCCGCCGGCGAGCAGCTGCTGGCGCTGCGGGCGCTGGCCAATCGGCCGCTGGCCAAGCTCGCGGCGATACATGCAGACCCGGTGGGCGCTTGGCGGCGCGAGGACGCCGTCGCGGTCCAGGGGCTGGCCGCGCTGGAGCTCCGCGCCGCAGGCGTCCGCCGCCGCCGCCCTTAACCCCGCGCGATTTGTGTGCGTTTCAGAGCGCTCACCGCTCCTGATTGCACCCAAATCGCTCTCCTTCGGCCGCCGCCTTGATGCGCTCGAGTGTCGTACGCATGCCTACTCGCAAGACGTTCAGCCGCCGATCGTATCCACCTAGAAACAATCGATAGCCAGTCTTCACCCAGCGGAACTCGCCATCTGTAACCCGCTCCTCGATCAGTCGGGTACCACCGTCTTCAGGTGCAAGCCGATATCGCCAAACAACCCCACTGGCAGCGCGGAACGCGAACACTTCGGCATGCTTGGATTCGGTCACGATTGCAGGCGATGGCCAGCTGAGCCCGCGATCCTTGTTCAGCCCAAGGAATACCGCACCTTTACCGCGTTTCGGTGTAAGCCAGATCGCCTTATAGCATTCGGGGCTCCACTCACCCATGCGAGTGATGTCGCTGACCATCTCCCAGATGGTCTTGGGATCCGCTGCGACGAATGTAGTGACCCTGTCCTCAGGGCAAACCATCATGACGGCATGAGTATCACAATGCTCCGCGACATCGCGTCCAGCGCGGTAATCAGCCATGCCGCAAGCGCGATCCAGAAGAACGCCAGCGAAACCAACGTCAGCCAACGCCAGCCGGTTTCGACGGCCGTAGCATACGAAGCCGAGGAGTACATCCCGAGCGGGAACACCGCTGCCCACCACAGCCCCGGCGGAAGCTCGTCTCGTCTGCGGAAGCGCTGCAGCGTCAGGCAAATCAGCGGCGGGATCCACGCCGTCGCGACCACCCACGTCACGACGGTTACCGGCCAAACGCTCTCCAGGCCGGCCTTGTGAATGTGATCGCCGGCCAGCGTCGCGATTGCCGCACCGCCCATCAGAATCCAGATGTCGGGCTGTATCAACTCCGGAGCCGAAGAATCGTGAAGAGCCCGCGAGACAATAAGCCACGTGATCAACAGGTACACCCCAACGGCGATGGCCCAGAACAGCATCGCGAGGAACACGATCTTCAGGTCAGCCATCACGATGGCCAATCCTGATGTTGCAACGCTCGCCAGTTCCCAGCCTCCGTGCGCACGGTCGCGTAAGCCCCCGCGGTCACGCCACATCCGCCGCGCCACCACCGGCGCCAACGACAGCCACCCCTGCAACGCCATCCCCGCCAGCGCCCACAGCACAATCCGATGTTCGGCCAGCCGCGCGCTCACCACCGCACACGCCGCGATATACGTGCACAGCCGAAGCGCCACATCGAGATCCGTCAACGCCCACGACTCGCGCTTCCAGGCAATGGCTGCCGCCACCATCAGCACCGGCAATGCGACAGCCGCCAGCACGATCAAAACATCGCTGACGACACCATAACCGTGATCCAAAGCCGCGATTGAAACAATGCCGGTCGCCATGACCGCCGCGAAGGAATCCGGTTTCACGGCGTGACGATCACCTCTGCCGACATGATCACCGGCAAGTTCAGCGGTAGTGCAACGACGCCAATCGCGCTCCGCGCATGCCTGCCGTGCTCGCCGAACACCTCGAGCAGCAGATCCGACGCGGGATTGAGCACCGCCGTCGTCTGCGGAAAACCGGGATCTGCGTTGACGAATCCGCTCAGCGAAACCCAATCTCGCACCCGGTCAAGCGATCCCAGAGTCAAGCGCAGCGCGCCCAGCATGGCCAGCACAGTCAGCCGCGCGGACTGCTGCGCAGCCTCCAACGGCACCTCACTCGGCACGCGTCCGAACGGCCCGGCCGGCGCACCGTCGGGCGTCAACGCACCGTGACCGCTCAGCGCGCACCGCTCGCCGACCACGCGCACCCAGTCGAATGATATTTGCACTCCCGGTGGGAGCAACGGTTCCGCCGGCAACTGCAGGCCGAGTTCGGACACACGCTGCTCGAACGTCACCGAAGTTCGACCACCAGATGCCGGATGCCGGTGTGACGGTTGCTCCGCGTCCACTCCACCGGTTTAACCACCTGCACCGACGAAAACCTGTCGAGCAACTCCTCGAACAGCACCCGCAGCTCCAGCCGCGCCAGGTTGGCGCCAAGGCAGTAGTGCACACCTTGACCAAAGCCCAAGTGCGGATTGGGCTTACGCGCAATGTCAAAGGCATCGGAAGCCGCGAAAACCGAGGAGTCGCGGTTCGCCGAGCCCTCCCAGATCTGGACCTTCTGACCGGCCTCGATCTCACAGCCGCCCAACTCGACATCGCGCGTGGCGGTGCGCCGCTTCGATGGCGACGGCGATGTCCAACGCACCATCTCTTCGACCGCCGTCGGCAACACCCCCAAATCCGCACGCAGCACGTCAAGTTGCGACGGATGGTCGGCCAACGCGAGCAGCCCACCCGCGACCGCGTTACGTGTTGTCTCCGCACCGGCACTGAACAGAAGGCTGAAGAACAGGTACAGCTCCAGATCCGATAACCCATCATCGTCGACAGTGGCGTTCGCGACGACCGACAGCATGTCGTCGGTCGGAGAGACCCGCTTCGACGCGATCAACTCCTGGCCGTAGGCGTACATCCGCGAACCGGCCTCCTCGACGGACATCTGCCCGACGGACGCCTTGCGCGAGCCGCCGAAATCAAACTGCGGCTCGATGGCGTGGAACAGCCAATGCCGTTCGGACTCCGGCACTCCCAGCAGAATGCAGATCATCTGCATCGGCAATTCGGCGGCGATGTCTACCACAAAGTCGAACGGCATCCCCGGCTCAACCGAGTCCAACAGCCGCCGCGCCCTCGCCCGCAGATCATCCTCCACCCGCTGGATCATCCGCGGCGTCAAACCCGAACTGACCAGGCGGCGGATCTTCGAGTGACGGGGGTCGTCCATCATGTTCAGCACCTGGCCCGCGATGGCGAGGTCCTGCAGCAGCGTGCCGCCATACGGCCGCGCGCCACCGGTCACCGACGAATAGGTCTCCTGATCGCGAAGCACCGCAAGGGTTTCCGCGTACGTGGCAACCGACCAGAACCCCTCACCATCCGGCGTGTGCTCCGAAGGCTCATGCCAGTACACCGGCGCCTCACGCCGATGAACCTCGAACAAGTCATGCGGAAAGCCAGAGGCGAAGTGGTCCAGATCGGTGAAGTCGATCTCGGACAGCGAAGTCACAGGATCGCACCCGACGTGTACTTGGCCGCCTCCGGATAGCGGCCCACCAAATCGTCCACCGCCTCGACCACCCTGTCGACCTGGTCGCCCGCAGCGCCGGTGAACGCCTGCTTGTCCGATAAAGCCGCATCAAGCGCCGGCCGGTCCAGCGGCAGCCGCGGATCGGCCGCCAACCGGTCGAGCAAGTCGGGCTCCAAGCCCTTCTCGCGCATCGCCAAGGCCACCGCGACCGCATGCTCCTTGATCACCTCGTGCGCCGTCTCCCGGCCGACACCGGCGCGCACCGCAGCCATCAGGATCCTCGTCGTGGCCAGGAACGGCAGGTACCGGTCGAGTTCACGCTGAATTACCGCCGGATACGCGCCGAACTCGTCGAGCACGGTCAGGAACGTCTCGATCTGCCCGTCGATCGCGAAGAACGCGTCCGGCAGCGCCACGCGCCGCACGACGGAGCAGAACACGTCGCCCTCGTTCCACTGCGTGCCCGCCAACTCCGCGGCCATCGAGCCGTAGCCGCGCAGCACGACCTGCAGCCCGTTCACCCGTTCGCACGAACGCGTGTTCATCTTGTGCGGCATGGCCGACGAACCGACCTGCCCCGGCGCGAAGCCCTCCGTCACCAGCTCATGCCCGGCCATCAGCCGGATGGTGTGCGCCAGCGACGACGGACCCGCCCCGAGCTGCACCAGTGCCGACACCACATCGTGATCCAGCGACCGCGGGTACACCTGCCCGACGCTGGTGAAAATCTCTGTGAAATCAAGGAATTCGGCGACGCGCCGCTCCAAGTCGGCAAGCCGCCCAGTATCGCCGGAGAACAGATCGAGCATGTCCTGCGCGGTGCCCATCGGGCCCTTGATGCCGCGCAACGGGTAGCCATCGATCAACGAACGCAGCCGCGTCAGGGCTAAAAGCATCTCTTCGGCGGCCGACGCGAATCGCTTGCCCAGTGTGGTGGCCTGCGCGGCGACGTTGTGGCTGCGGCCCGCCATCGCCAGATCGCGATAGCTGATCGCCTTCTCGGCCAACCGCGCCACCACCGCGACACCGTGCGAGAAGACCAATTCAAGGGACCGGCGGATCTGCAGCTGCTCAACGTTTTCGGTGAGGTCGCGGCTCGTCATGCCCTTGTGCACATGCTCATGCCCCGCCAAAGCGTTGAACTCCTCGATGCGGGCCTTCACGTCGTGACGCAGCACGCGTTCGCGCGCGGCGATCGAGGACAGGTCGACGTCCTCCAGGACACGCTCGTAGTCGTCGAGGACGCCTGGGGGAACATCAACGCCCAACGAGGCCTGCGCCCGCAGCACCGCCAGCCACAGCCGGCGTTCGGCGACGACCTTGGCCTCCGGTGACCAGATCGCCACCATCTCGTCACCGGCGTACCGGTTGGCCAGCACATTAGGGATCGTCACAGGCATACAGCTTACGGCGCGAGTACGGCAGGCTAGGCCCATGTACTTCGTTGGGCTCGATCTTGCATGGGGCGAGAAGAACCACACCGGCGTTGCGGTCATCGACTCCGACGGGCGGCTGTTGCACGTCGGCGCCGCGCAGGATGACGCCGATATCGAGGCGGCCATCGCCCCGTTCACGGAAGACGAATGCCTGGTGGCCATCGATGCGCCGCTGATCGTCAACAACCCGACCGGTCACCGCCAGTGCGAGACGGCCCTCAACCGTGATTTCCAGCGGTTCGAAGCGGGGGCGCGTCCGGCATTTACCGACAAGCCGGAATTCAAGGATCCGCGCGCCACACGGATCGCCACCTCGCTCGGCCTGGACATGGACCCCACCTCGACGAGTGGCAGGCGGGCCATCGAGGTCTACCCGCACCCAGCCACCATCGTGTTGTTCGGACTCGAGAAGACGCTGAAGTACAAGCGCGGAGCGTTCGAGGATCGCCGGCGCGAGCTGCTGCGGCTGATGACCCTGATCGAGGGACTCGACAAGGCGACGCCACGGCTGCGCGTCAACCACAACGTGACATGGGTGGAGCTGCGCAAGCGGGTTCAGGCCGCGACCCGACCGAGCCAACTCGACAGGGACGAAGACCCCGTCGACGCCGTGATTTGCGCGTATGTCGCGCTGTACTGGTATCACCGGCCCGAAGATGTGACGGTCTACGGCGACTATGAAACGGGCTACATCGTCACGCCGACGCTGCCCGTCGGCACTGTTCCCGAGCGGCGGGGAAGCCGTTCCTCACTTGAGAATCGGCTGATCCGCGCGATGGAACTACTCGAAGACGCCCAGCGTGAACTGGTCGCGATCCGTGAGGCGCTGCGCTAGTCAGGCGCGGAACCCAGGTGTGTCGGGTCCGTGATGCCCGCGCCGCGGATACCCAGCTGACGGTTGATCGCCATGGTGAGGAAGAACAGCGCGACGCCGATGCCGATGAGGATCAGTGCCAGCACATACTGCTGACCGGGTCGGCCCGACAATGGTGTCACCAGATACAGCGACGCCAAGCAGCCGATCACCGGCAGTGCCGTTGGGGTCTTGAAATGCCCACCGGCTTCCTGAACATCGCGCCGCAGGACCAGCACCGCGACGTTGACAATCGCGAACACCGCGAGCAACAGCAGCGACGTCGTCCCGCCCAGTAGGGAGATCGCACTGCTATTGGCGAATGCCGTGACGTAGAAGATCAACCCGAACGCGATCAGCGTGGTGAACAGGATCGCCACCCACGGGGTGAATCGCTTCGGATGCACGGCGCCCAGCACCGGTGGCAGCACATGCTGACGGGCCATGCCGTAAATCAATCGGCTGGCCATGAGCATGTTGATCAATGCCGTGTTGGACACCGCGAACATCGAAATGAACGGCAGGATGTCCTCGATCGGCAGGTTGGGCGCGCCGGCCTTGACCACCTCGACCAACGGGGTGTCACTTGATTCCAGCGTGCCGATCGGCACCAAGGCCACGGCGACGATGGCCACGACAACGTAGACGACGCCGGCGATCGACAGCCCCGTGAGCAGAGCCTTCGGGAACACCCGCACGGGATCTTTGGTCTCCTCGGCCATATTCACCGAATCTTCGAAGCCGACCATCGCGAAGAATGCCAACGACGTGGCGGCAGTGACGGCCATGAATGCGTTCTTGTCGGTGGCGGTGTCGAAGGCCACCACTCGGGAGAAGTCGACGTCGGCGCCGCCGCCGGTGAACGCCCACAGGCCGACCATGATCACCAGCAGCAGACCGGTGATCTCGATGATGGTGAGTCCGACGTTGAGTTTCACGCTTTCGCCGACGCCCCGAAAGTTCACAGCGGCCAACATCGCCATGAACAGCAGCGCCACGATGACGATTCCGACCTTGCCCCAGCCGAGGTCGAACGCGGTATTGAAGTTCGCGGCGAAGAATCGCGACGCGGTGGACGCCGAAGTTATGCCCGAACACATCACCACGAACGCGACCAGGAAGGTGACGAACTGGATGCCAAAAGCCTTGTGCGCGTATAGCGCAGCGCCGGCCGCCTGTGGGTACTTGGTGACCAGCTCGAGGTAGCTGAACGCGGTGACGGTGGCGATCAGAAACGCGACAAGAAATGGAATCCACGCTGCCCCACCGACTTCGGCGGCCACATCTCCGGTCAATGCATACACGCCGGTGCCCAAGATGTCGCCGACTATGAACAATAGGAGAAGCCCCGGGCCCATGACCCGCCGCAGCTGTGGTCGTTCCTCAACGGTTGCCGGCTTGGTCATCGCGCTCCTTCGATCAGACCGTTGCCACTCTCTCGTCGATCGGCGCGAGCACGTCGATCACGTCGATCAATGTTGCCCTGGCCGTAGCCCGTGGACCGTCACCATCGCCAACGAGCGCCGCCACTACCGCGCCGTCGACGGCGCACACCAACGCGGTGAGTAGTTCGGCGCGCACCGCGCGGCCAGACCGCTCGACCACTTCGACCACCGCATCGGTTCGCTGCTGCAGAATGCGCCGCTCGATATCGCGCAGGCCCGGCTGGCGCGCACACGCGATGTAGCGCTCGTAGCGGGAGATCAACTGCTCGGTGACCCGTAGCCCGTTCGCCTCGCCGACCAACAAGTCCACCAACACATCCGCGGTCGATTCGGCGCCCCGACGGCGACGCGACAACGCGGCCACCCGCGCGCGCAGCTGCTCGGCCTCGCGCGTTCCGGCATGCTCGACAGCCTTCGCGATCAGGTCGTCGAGAGAGGAGAAGTAGTACGTCGTCGATGCCAGCGGCAGTCCTGCGCGGCGCGCGACGGCCCGGTGCCGCACCGCGTCGAAGCCGCCTTCGCACAGCAGGTCAGCGGCAGCGCTGACCAGCGCATACCGTCGACGTTCTCCCTTAGGAGTGACCGCTGCAGTCACCTCTAGCATGCTGCCAGTCACGGGGTTTTGGCATTGCGCTTTCGGCCAATCATCAGGCTTTACACAGGGAAGTCGGCCGCAGACCGCCCAGCCGCCGATGGCATGATGTGCCGCATGCCCGAATTGAGCCGCCGCGCGATTCTGCGCCTCGGTGTCGGCGCGGCCGCGGGTGCGGCGGGCGCATACGCATTGGGCTCCGCGGTGAATACGCCAAACATCGTCGGGCCATCGGTGTCGATGACGAGTGCCGGTGCGCCGCTGGCTCCCCCACCCCCACCCGCCCCGGCGGCTGCACCGACGTTTGTCAACGGCTCGTTCGTATCGGCGGCGCGCGGCGGCGTGAATACCAATTGGGCGATCGCCCGCCCGCCCGGCCAGACGGCGCCGCTGCGACCGGTCATCGCGCTGCACGGCAAGGGCCAGGACGCCGCGGGCGTGATGGCAGGCGGAGTCGAGGGCGGTTTAGCGCAGGCGGTCGCGGCGGGCATCCCACCCTTCGCGGTTGTCGCGGTCGACGGCGGCGGAAGCTACTGGCACAAGCGGGCGTCCGGTGAGGACTCCGGCGCGATGGTGCTGGGCGAGCTCATTCCGATGCTTGGCGAGCAAGGCCTGGACACGTCGCGCGTCGGGTTCCTCGGCTGGTCGATGGGCGGCTACGGCGCACTGCTGCTCGGCGCGAGACTCGGCCCTGCCCGCACCGCCGCAATCTGCGCCGTCAGCCCGGCGCTGTGGACGTCGTCCGGCGCGGCCGCGCCCGGTGCGTTCGATGGCGCCGTCGACTACGCCGCCAACAGCGTGTGGGGACTGCCGCAGTTCGGGTCGATCCCGATCCGGATCGATTGCGGCGACAGCGATCCGTTCTCTTCGGCGACCAAACAATTCATTGCCCAGCTCCCCAGCCCGCCCGCAGGTGGCTTCTCCCCCGGCGGCCACGACGGCGGATTCTGGAGCTCGCAGCTGCCCGCGGAAATCGCCTGGATGGCTCCGCTGCTGACGACTTGACCTCGCGCTAGAGGCTGACCCGGCCTTCAGCCGCCGCGAGTCCGATGTCGCTTCGAAAGTGGCTGCCCGGCAAGCGAATCGACTTTACTAAGGTATATGCGGCCTCGCGGGCAGCCAGTAGGTCGGGGCCCGTACCGACGACAGACAACACCCGGCCGCCCGAGGACACGATCGCGCCGTCGTCGCGACGCGCGGTGCCGGCGTGCAGCACACCGTCGGCCTCGGCGCCGACGATCGCGTCGCCAACGCGCGGCCGTCCCGGATAGTTCTCCGCGGCCACCACCACGGTCACGGCATATCCGTCGCGCCAGCGCAGCGGCGGCGCCTCCGCCAGCCGTCCCGTCGCCGCAGCACGCAGCAGTTGCCCGAGCGGCGATTCCACCAACGCCAGCACGGACTGCGTCTCGGGATCGCCGAAGCGGCAGTTGAATTCGACCACCGCCGGGCCGCGCGATGTCATCGCCAGTCCGGCGTACAGCAGACCCGAGAACGGACAGCCCAGCCGAACCAACTCGGCCGCAACGGGTTTCACGACCTCATTGACGATCTGGGCGACCACCTCGCCGGATAGCCACGGCAGCGGAGCGTAGGCGCCCATGCCGCCCGTGTTCGGCCCGGTGTCGTTGTCACCGACCCGCTTGAAGTCCTGCGCCGGCAGCAACGGCACTACGGTCTCGCCGTCGACGATGCAGAACAGCGAGACCTCCGGTCCGTCGAGAAACGATTCGAGCAGCACCGGGTGGCCCGAGTCGAGCAGGCTGGCGGCATGCGCCCGGGCAGCGTCGCGGTCGGCGGTCACTACCACGCCCTTGCCCGCGGCCAGCCCGTCATCCTTGACCACCCAGGCCTGATCGCCTGCCGACGGCCCGAACCGGTCGAGTGCCGCGTCGAGGTGCGCGGGATTGTCGACGATCTCGCTGGTCGCGGTCCGCACACCGGCGGTGGTCATCACGTCCTTGGCGAACGACTTGGATCCTTCGATGCGCGCGGCGTCCTTCGTCGGCCCGAAGCAGGCGATGCCCGCGGCGCGGACCGCGTCGGCGACACCGAGGACCAGGGGCACCTCGGGCCCGATGATTACCAGATCTGCGCCGATGCGCCCGCCCAGCTGCGCGACGGCCTCGCCGGACGTGACGTCGACCTCGTACTGGTCGGCAATGATCTCGGTCCCGGCGTTTCCCGGGGCGACCGCCAGTTCTTCCACCTCTGGGTCTTGGCGCAGCGCGAGCAGCAACGCATGTTCACGGGCTCCGGATCCGATCACGAGGACGCGCACAGGCTCACCCTAATCAGACGCCTCGCAGTCGTACCGAAAGGCACGTCACACAACCCTCGAGCTTCTCGAACTCGCCGATGTCCACGAGCACAGGTTCGTACCCGCGTGACCGCAACAGCGCGGCGCTCTCCGGTGCGGCCGAGGACATCAGCAGCTTTCCATCGCCGAGCAGCACAACGTGGGCGCCCGGCTCCTCCGGCACCGGGAGGAACACTTCGAAGACCGACGGGTCATCGACCACCGGCTCGTAACCGATGATGGTGCCGTCGGGCAGCGCGGTCACGGCGGACTTGAGGTGTAGCGCCTTGGTCAGCGGGACAGCAATCACCGTTGCGCCGAACGGCGCCAGGTACTCGGTCAACTGGCGGATCCCGTCCGCATTGGTGCGACCGGACTGCCCCACGTAGACCGTTCCCCCGTGCTTCAGCACGTCACCGCCGTCGAGCACGCCGGGTGCCTCGATATGCGCGATGCGATAACCCAGCTCGGCGACGGCATTCTCCGTGCCCTGGGTTTCTGATCTCCGCTCGACGGCACCGGAACGCGCGATGACGGCGAGATCGCCGTACACGACAACGGTGTCTTCGACGAAGACACCGTCGGGACAGTCGGGCGCGGGTTCGACCTCCGTCACCCTCCAGGCGGCGTCGACAAAGGCCCGTACGTAGCCCTCCCACTGCTTCATCGCGATGTCCGCGTTGACGGGCGATCGTTCGATATGGGTGACCAGGCCCTCTGCCAGGCGGCGGCAGGGCCGGCGCACTAGTGCCTTCTTGGTGTGCACGGTCCGATCGTATGGTCAGCTCGGCCATACACTTGACACAACGGTGTATGGTCGAAATATGACGCAGACCACATGCCCGTTCGGGCCTGGATACGACTTCACCGATCCGGATGTCCTGCTCAAAGGCATCCCAGTCAGCGAGTTCGCCGAGCTGCGCAAGACAGCGCCGGTCTGGTGGAACGAGCAGACCGACTCGATCTTCGACGACGGTGGCTACTGGGTGATCAGCCGCCACGCGGATATCAAGGAGATCTCGCGCAACGGCGACCTGTGGTCCACCAACCGCAAGGGCGTGGTGATGCGGATGCCCGAAGGCACCGACGCCGAGCAGCTCGAGCTGACGAAAGCGTTGCTGATCAACCACGACGCGCCGGACCACACCCGACTGCGCAAGCTCGTGTCGCGCCTGTTCACACCGCGAGCCGTCTCCTCACTCGAGGACAAACTCGCCGTCGCCGCCCGTGAAATCGTCGCCGCGGCAGCCGAAAAGGAGTCGGGCGACTTCGTTGACGACATCGCGATGAAGCTCCCGCTGCTGGCGATCGCCGACCTCATCGGCGTGCCCGAGGCGGACCGGGAGAAGTTATTCCACTGGACCAACGCGATCATGAACACCGAGGATCCGGACTTCGAGGCGGATTACGTGGCCGCCAATGCCGAGTTGATGGGCTACGCCTACACCATGGCCGAGGAGAGGCGCCGCTGTCCGGCCGACGACATCGTCACTCGCCTGGTGCAGGCCGACATCGACGGTGAATCCATGGAAGACGTGGAGTTCGCGTTCTTCGTGATTTTGCTCGCCGTTGCAGGCAACGAGACCACCCGTAACGCCATAACACACGGCATGAACGCATTCTTCGAAAACCCGGAGCAGTGGGAGCTTTTCAAGCGTGACCGGCCGGACACCGCGGCCGACGAGATCGTCCGCTGGGCCACGCCCGTGCACTGCTTCCAGCGAACGGCGTTGGCCGACACCGAGCTCGGCGGGGTCGCGATCCGTGAGGGCCAACGCGTCGGGCTGTTCTACAGTTCGGCCAACTACGACGACGCGGTGTTCGAGCGGCCGTTCCAGTTCAACATCCTGCGTGACCCCAACCCGCATCTGGGCTTCGGCGGCAACGGCGCGCACTTCTGCATCGGCGCCAACCTCGCCCGCATGGAAATCAAGCTGATCTTCAACGAGATCGCCGACCAGCTGCCCAACATCGCCAAATTGTCCGAACCCGAACGGCTTCGGTCGGGGTGGCTCAACGGAGTGAAGCGGTTGGCGGTCTCCTACCAGGGCTGACGGGCTGGCTGCCGTACGATTCGCTCGTGCGCACCCACGGCTGGTCAGGTTCGGCCCCGGCAACCGACGAGGAAGCCATCGCCCGGATTCTCGACGCCGCGGGTAAGACCATCGACGCGCGCGGCGCCGACTTCTCCATCGCCGACGTCGCTCGCACGCTGGGCGTCACCCGGCAGACGGTGTACCGGTATTTCCCGAGCAGCGACGCGCTGTTGATGGCGTCAGCCCAACGTGCCGCGACCGGATTCCTGGACCGGCTCGCCGGGCACCTGCAGGGCATCACCGATCCGGTCGAAGCGGTCGCCGAAGGCATCGCCACCGCGCTCGAGTGGTTACCGCGCGACAAGCACATCGGCCTGTTGTTGAGGCCTGCTCGAGCCACCGCCTTCAGCCAGACCGTGACGTCTGACGTCGCGCTGCAGTTCGCAAACTCCATCCTGCGGCGCTTCGATGTGGACTGGGTGGGGCTGGGGTTGACCGAGGCCGAACTCGACGAACTGGCCGAGCATCTGCTGCGGATCATCCAGTCGTTCGTCATCGACCCGGGCCGACCGCCGCGACAAGGCGACGACCTGCGGGATTACCTGCGGCGCTGGGTAGGCTTAGCGGTCACAGCACCGTCGCCGGAGGCGACAATCAGACAACAGTCAGTGGCAGCGACTTCCTCGGTTCGAACACGAACATCGACCCGCCGCTAACCTTCACCACCGACACCTCGGAGAATTCCTTTGCCGCCGTGTCTGTCTCGAAGATGCGCGCGGTCCAGTCGGCCTCGCCGCCGGTGACCTCCACACCCAGATGCGGATCGACGGCGGCGGCGATCGCCTGCAGGGGCCGGGTTTCAGCGGGTCCGATCAACGAGACCCACGCCCCGTCCTCATGCGCCGGCGACCGCGGGACCTGCACCGTATCCGGCCCGAATTCGGCCGACACGTAGGCGGTGGGATTGAACAGCGGATGAAGTTCGAGCACCCGCAGTGCACCCTCGATACCGCCGGGCAGGTCCAGCGCGCGATGGATCCGTTCGGCCGCGACCCCCGCGAGGCCGATTAGTTGCTTGGTGCAGATCTCAGTCGCCAGTTCGGTATTCGTCCCCGCCCGCTTGCCAACGGCGATGACGAACGACAGGTTCAGCAGGTGCATCTGCAGGCAGACTTCGTCGGCCATCCGCACCAACGCGGAGTGTGAATACGCACTGAAGTCGAAGTCCGACACCAACGCTCCGGAGTAGTCCGACTGGCCTTCGTCGTCAGGGTCGATCGGGTCGAGTTCTGTCCTGGCGGCCCGGGTCCGACGAATGACGTCCAGCACCGGATGGCCTTCCACAGGCGGATAGGACTCGTCGATGATCACGGTCCATGCGCAGTGGGGGTGACGGTCTGTGGGCACGCGCGGTGGGCGGTGAATCGGGCGGATTTGCGCCTTGCGGTTAGTGGCCACCGCGGTGGCGTCAAACGTCGGGTCTTCGATGTCGTGGCACATGCCCCGGACGTAATCCTCGCCCATGGGCTCCACGTCGAGCAGCGCGCCGCAGTGGTCGAGGTGGAACTCGCCGTGCCAGCGGTCATGCACGGTGTAGCGGAAGTCCATGAACTGTGGCGGCGCGCCGATGTCGAGTTGAAGACCCTTGAAGATCGTGATGACATCGTCGCCCTCGTACTTGAGAGCTTTCTGCATCCGCCTCGTGTAGATGGGGCTGCACCCCATCCACTCCTCGATCGCGATCTGCAGCATCTGTTCGCGGCCGAAATTGCTGATGCACCAGGCCATTCCGGAACGATCGATCAGCTGCCCGACCAGCAGCAGCTCGGGCACCAGCGTCGCGAGCTGTTCGCGTGACAGGTCGGCATACCTACTTGTCATCGTGGACCTTGCCCCCGGAGTGCATCTGGACCGCGGCGTTGACGTTTGCCTTCTTGTCTTCGCCTCCGCCCTTCTTACGCTGTTTTGCCACCTTGCTGACGACCCCGTCGAGCTTCGAGCCCAGCGGGAAGCCGAGGTAGTGCGTGAGGAAGATCGCCATCTCCTTGAGCTCGTCGACAGTGAGTTCGCCGTTGGCGATAGCTGCGTTGGCCTGGATCTCGGCCAAGTCTTGAATCCCGAGCGCGGTCACCACGGTCAACGTCATGATTCGCTTGTCGCGCATCGACAGGCCTGGCCGGTTCCAGATCGTGCCGAAAAGATGATCCGCGGTCAGATCGAAGAAGTCGTGGCCTTCGATGTTCGGCATTTCCCAGCCGTAGACCTCGTTCATCTTCTCAAGGCCCTTGCGGCGCAGTTCGTCCATGGCTTTACTCCTTTGCGCGCGGCACGCCGAGACCGGCCGCTAGGTTTTTCAGCGCCATCTCGGCCATCGGCAGATCGACGCCGACGGTTTCGCCGAGGGTGAGCGCAAGGCTCAGATCCTTCTCGCCGAGGTCTCGTGCGTGGGCCAACGGTCCATGGAGAAAGTTGTCGGGTTCCAAGTCCGCGATGTTGTCCCTGACGACGACGGCACCCGGCCCTCCACTCTGCGCGTCGGTGTGACGCACGACGCGGCCCAGCGCCTGCAAGTCTATCCCGGCCGCTGCAGCCAACTTCATTGCCTCACCGGCCGCCGCGTATGAGGTGAACGTCAACATGTTGCGCGCCAGCTTCATTCGCGTACCCGCACCAGGATCGCCGGCGTGCACCACCACCGAGGCGAACTGTTTGAAGGCCGGCTTGACGCGCTCATACACCTCGCGCTCGGCGCCCACCATCACGGCCAGCTCGCCCTTCTCGGCCGCCCCGCCGCCACCGCTGACCGGCGCGTCGATGACGTGGATGCCCTGCGGCGCAAGCTGTTCGGCCAGTTCGACCGCGGTGTCCGGGCTGATTGTCGAATGAATGGCGATCACCGTGCCGGGTTTGGCATGGGCCGCCAGCTCCCCGACGACCTCGCGCACCTGCTCGTCGTTGAGCACGGTCACGCTGATGATGTCGGCGGCAGCAACGTCGACCACGCTGTCGGCCAGGGTCGCACCCGCTTCGGCCAGCGGCGTCATCGCCTCGGTGCGGACATCGAAAACCGTTACCCCGCCCGGCCACTCGACCAGCCGCTTGGCCATCGGGGCGCCCATATTGCCCAGACCGATGTAGCCGAGCTGCGCGTGCTCACTCATGATCGGATGATCTGGCCGCCGTCGACGTTGAAGATCTGGCCGGTGATCCACTTCGCCTGATCCGACAGCAGGAACAGGCACATCCCGACCAGGTCCTCCGGTTCACCCATGCGGGACAACGGGATTCCCTTTACGATGTCGGCGACCATCTCCTGCGGTGTGGTGGTGCGGTTGGCCTCGGTGTCGATGGGTCCCGGCGCGATCGCGTTGATCCGGATGTTCATCCCGCCCAACTCTCGCGACAGCTGCTGGGTCAGGCCGTTGACGCCGACCTTGGCCAGGCCGTAGTAGTTCGCGTACATCCACGCCGCGGTCGACGACTGGTTGACGATCACGCCGCCGCCGCGCTTGGCCATCTTGCGGTACACCGCGCGGGTACACACCAGAGCGCCGTCGAGGTTCACGCTCATGAACTTCTTGTAATAGTCCCAGTCGACAGTCAACAGCAGATCCAGCTTCATCCCGCCGAAGATCGCCGCATTGTTGACCAGGTAGTCGATGCCGCCGAACTCCGCCAGCGTCTGGGCGGCCATCTCCTTCGCGGACTCTGGATCGGACACGTCCACCCGCACCGCCAGCGCGTTGCCGCCCTCGCCCTTGATCCCGTCAGCGACCTTCTGCGCACCCTCGGCGTTGATATCGGCCACCACCACCGCCGCGCCCTCACGGGCCAGCGCCTCGGCGTAGGCCTGGCCGATACCGCCACCAGATCCGGTGACGATCGCGACCTTTTCGTCGAACTGCGCCATGCTGTTCCTTCCTGTTGTCGAGTGGCCAGTTATTACACGCTTTTCGGTTTTTCGCGTGACATAAGTGGCCACTCGGCGTGATTAGACGCCTGTGGCGATGGCCTTGGTTTCCAGGTACTCCTCGAAACCGGCCAGCCCCATCTCCCGGCCGATGCCGGATTGCTTGTATCCGCCGAACGGCATGTCAGCCGAGTACCAGACACCGCCGTTGACGTTGACCGTGCCGACCCGCATCCGTGCAGCGATGCCCGCGGCGCGCTCAGGATCGGCCGAGAACACGGTGCCGGACAGGCCGTACGGCGAGTCGTTGGCGATACGCACCGCATCGTCGTCGCCGTCGTGCGCGATCACCGTCAGCACCGGGCCGAAAATCTCCTCACGTGCGACCTTCGCGTTGTTGTCCAGACCCGCAATCACAGTCGGCTCGATGAAGAACCCCGTGTCGCGGTCCGCGGGACGGCCTCCGCCGCAGGCGAACTTGCCGCCTTCGTCGGTCGCGGAGTCCAGGAATCCCTGCACCCGGTCGCGCTGCCGCGCCGAGATCAGCGGACCACAGATGGTGCCGGCATCGTTGGGATCGCCGGGCGTGAGCGAGCCCATGGTGGCCGCCGCCGCCTCGACCGCTTCGTCGTACCGTGCCCGCGGCACCACCAGTCGCGTGGTGATCGCACAGCCCTGTCCGGCATGCATCGAGGCGGTGAACCCCGACATCGAGCACGCGCCCGCCAGATCCGCGTCGTCGAGTACGAGGAAGGCGGACTTGCCGCCCAGCTCGAGGAACACCTTCTTCAACGTGGCGGCTCCGTCCGCCATCACCGCGCGTCCCGTCGCTGTCGACCCGGTGAACGAAACCATGTCTACCCGTGGGTCTTTCGACAACAAAGCGCCGACGCCGTGGTCGCTGGAGGTGACGATGTTCAACACGCCCGGCGGAATGTCGGTGTGCTCGACGATGAGCTCGCCGAGGATCGCCGCACACCACGGGGTGTCCGGTGCCGGTTTGAGAACGACGGTGTTGCCCGCCGCGAGCGCAGGCCCGAGCTTGGCGAGGTTGATCTGGTGCGGGAAATTCCAGGGAGTGATCGCGCCAACGACGCCGACCGCCTCCCGCACGACGGTGCGGTGGGTTTTGATGCCCATCGGCGACGCAATACCGACGTCGGACGTCCACTGATAGGACTCCGCCGTGTCCGCGCAGAAGCTCAGGTCGGCAACCGGGCCCTCAAGTTGGGCCATCGAAGTCAGCATCCTCGGCGCGCCGACCTCGGCGATGGTGAGCTCGCGCAGTTCTTCGACCCGCTTGGTCATCGCTTCTTGCAGTTGATGCACACATCGCACCCGCAGCTCGACATTGGTGGACCAGTCGGTGGCGTCGAACGCGCGGCGGGCCGCCTCGATCGCCCTGCCCATGTCCTCGACGGTCGCGTCGGCGGCAACGCCGAGCACCTCTTCGGTCGCCGGGTTGATGGTCGGGAACGTCCCTCCGCTGCCCGTCACCAGCTCGCCGTCGATGAGCAGTTGACTCTGACGGTCGTTCAACAGGCCCATTCCAACTCTCCGCTTCTTTGCTGGACAACTGTCCGACTTGACTTACTCGAACGATAGCCCCAGACGGCGCCAGGAGGCAAGCAGGCCTGCTCTACCTGCATACTTGCCACGGCCCCGCCTCGTCAGATAACTTGGACATGTGTCCAGCGATGCCGTGGTCGCGATCACAGAATCGCCACGTAACCGCCGCCAGGAGGAGACCTTCCGCAAGGTGCTCACCGCCGGCATGGAAATGCTGCGCGAGTCGTCCTACGCCGACCTGACGGTCAGGGCGGTGGCCGCCCGCGCCAAGGTCGCGCCCGCCACCGCCTACACCTACTTCTCGTCGAAGAACCATCTGATCGCCGAGGTCTACCTGGACCTCGTCCGCCAGGTGCCGTACTTCACCGACGTCAACGACAGCCGGTCGAGCAGGGTCGGACAGGCGCTGCGCGCGTTGACGCTGATGATCGCCGACGAGCCAGAAGTCGCCGCTGCATGCACGACCGCGCTGCTGAGCAACGGCGACCAAGCGGTGCGCGCCGTCCGCGACCGCATCGGCGCAGAAATCCACAAGCGCATCCGCTCGGCGGTCGGGCCCGACGCCGACCCGCGGACAGTTTCGGCGCTGGAGATGACGTACTTCGGCGCTCTGGTCCATGCCGGCAGTGGCGTCGTCACGTACCACCAGATCGCCGATCGCCTCAGCTACGTGGTCGGCCTCATCTTGGGAGAAGAACAGTGACTGTAGACACCAGTGATCTGGTGCTCGATCCGTACGACTACGACTTCCACGAAGATCCGTATCCGTACTACAAACGGCTGCGCGACGAGGCGCCGCTGTACCGCAATGACGAGTTGAACTTCTGGGCGCTGTCCCGGCACGCCGACGTGCTGCAGGGTTTCCGCAACAGCACCACGCTTTCGAACAAGTACGGCGTCTCGCTCGACCCGATCTCGCGCACGCTGGACGCTCACAAAGTGATGTCCTTCCTGGCCCTGGACGACCCCGCGCACCTGCGGCTGCGCACCCTGGTGTCAAAAGGCTTCACCCCACGGCGTATTCGCGAGCTGGAGGCGCGCGTCACCGAGATCGCCGTGCAGCACCTCGACGCCGCGTTGCAGTCGGACACTTTCGACTACGTCGACGAGTTCGCAGGCAAGCTGCCGATGGACGTGATCTCCGAACTCATGGGGGTATCCGAGCCGGACCGGGCCCGCATCCGCGCGCTTGCCGACGGTGTCATGCACCGCGATGAGGGCCTGTCCGACGTACCGGCTTCGGCGATGCAGGCGTCCGCCGATCTGATGGTCTACTACGCCGGGATGGTCGCCGAGCGCCGCAAGAAACCGAGCGACGACCTGACGTCGGCGCTGCTGGAAGCAGAAGCCGACGGCGACCGCCTCACCGACGACGAAATCATGGCGTTCCTGTTCCTGATGGTGGTCGCAGGCAACGAGACCACCACGAAACTGCTTGCCAACGCGGCGTATTGGGGTGCGAAGAACCCCGACCAGCTGGCGCCGGTGTTCGACGACCATTCCAGGATCCCGTTATGGGTCGAGGAGACGCTGCGTTACGACAACTCCAGCCAGATTCTGGCCCGCACCGTCTCAGGAGAGCTCACGCTGTACGACACGACGCTGCCCGATGGCGACGTCTTGTTGCTGCTGCCAGGTTCGGCCAACCGCGACGACCGCGTCTTCGATGACGCCGACGAGTACCGCATCGGCCGCGAGATCGGTTCCAAGCTAGTGAGTTTCGGCAGCGGCGCCCACTTCTGCCTCGGTGCCCATTTGGCCCGCATGGAGGCCCGGGTGGCGCTGACCGAGTTGTTCAAGCGAATCCGCGGATACGAGGTCGACGAGGCCAACGCTGTCCGCGTGCATTCCAGCAATGTCCGCGGATTCGCTCACCTTCCGATCACGGTGGAGATGGCCTGATGCCCCGTTTCGAACCACTGCCCGACCGCAGGCCTGCGATCGTCGCCGGTGCCTCGTCCGGGATCGGCGCTGCGACGGCCGTCGAGCTCGCAGGCCGCGGCTTCCCGGTCGCGCTGGGCGCCCGACGCGTCGACAAGTGCCAGGCGCTGGTCGACCAGATCCATTCCGCGGGAGGCGAAGCCATCGCGCTCCCACTGGATGTGACCGACGCCGAATCCGTCAAGGGGTTCGTGCACCGCTCCACCGAAGAGCTCGGCGACATCGAGCTGCTCGTGGCCGGTGCAGGCGACACCTACTTCGGCCGGCTTCACGAAATCAGCACGGACACCTTCGAATCGCAGGTGCAGATCCACCTGATCGGCGCCAACCGGCTGGCCACTGCGGTGTTGCCGGGGATGGTCGAGCGCCAACGCGGCGACCTCATCTTCGTCGGCTCCGATGTCGCGCTGCGCCAGCGTCCGCACATGGGCGCCTACGGCGCCGCCAAGGCCGCACTCGTCGCGATGGTCACCAATCTGCAGATGGAACTCGAGGGCACCGGGGTGCGCGCATCGATCGTGCACCCTGGTCCGACAAAGACATCGATGGGCTGGAGCCTGCCACCGGAATCCATCGGACCGGCCCTCGATGACTGGGCCAAGTGGGGCCAGGCCCGACACGACTACTTCCTGCGCCCGCAGGATCTGGCTCGGTGCGTCGCCTTTGTCGCCGAGACTCCGCGTGGCGGCTTCATCGCGAACATGGAGATGCAGCCCGAGGCGCCGCTGGCCAGCGTCAAAGACCGCCAGAAGCTGAAGCTCGAGACGGAGGAATCGTGACAAGCCAAGAGCTTAAAGAAGTTCCGCGGGTTTCCGGCGGAGGCGAAGAGCACGGCCACCTCGAGGAATTCCGCACCGACCCGATCGGGCTGATGAAGCGGGTGCGCGAAGAGTGCGGTGATGTCGGCTGGTTCCAGCTCGTCGACAAGCATGTCATCTTGCTGTCGGGCGCAGAGGCGAACGAGTTCTTCTTTCGTTCCGCTGACGAGGATCTCGACCAAGCCGAGGCCTACCCGTTCATGACGCCGATCTTCGGTAAGGGCGTGGTGTTCGACGCCAGTCCCGAGCGGCGCAAGGAGATGTTGCACAACTCGGCGCTGCGCGGTGAGCACATGAAGGGTCATGCGGTCACCATCGAGGGCGAGGTCAAGAGGATGATCGCCGACTGGGCAGACGAAGGCGAGATCGATCTGCTCGACTTCTTCGCCGAACTGACCATCTACACCTCGACGGCCTGCCTGATCGGGCTGAAGTTCCGCAACCAGCTCGACCACCGGTTCGCGCATTACTACCACGAACTGGAACGCGGCACCGACCCCCTGTGCTACGTCGACCCCTATCTTCCGATCGAGAGCTTCCAGCGCCGCGACGAGGCCCGCGTCAAACTCGTTGCGCTGGTGCAGGAGATCATGGATCAGCGGCTCGCCAACCCGCCGAAGGACAAGAGCGACCGCGACATGCTCGATGTGCTCGTCTCGATCAAGGACGACGACGGCAACGCCCGGTTCTCCGCCGACGAGGTCACAGGGATGTTCATCTCGCTGATGTTCGCCGGCCACCACACCAGCTCCGGCACGTCGGCCTGGACCCTGATCGAGCTGATCCGCCATCCCGATGTCTACGCGGAGGTGATCAAGGAGCTCGACGAGCTCTATGCCGACGGCCAGGAAGTGAGTTTCCATGCGCTGCGCCAGATTCCGAAGCTGGACAACGTGGTCAAGGAGACCCTGCGGCTGCATCCGCCGCTGATCATCCTGATGCGAGTGGCCAAGGGCGAGTTCGAAGTCGCGGGCTTCCCGATCCACGACGGTGACTTCGTCGCCGCCTCCCCCGCGATCTCGAATCGAATTCCCGAGGACTTCCCCGATCCCGACGCGTTCAATCCGGACCGCTACGACAAGCCCGAACAGGCTGATGTGGTCAACCGGTGGACGTGGATTCCGTTCGGCGCCGGGCGTCACCGCTGCGTCGGCGCGGCGTTCGCCACCATGCAGATCAAGGCGATCTTCTCGGTCTTGTTGCGCGAGTACGAGTTCGAGATGGCACAGCCAGCAGACTCGTACCGCAACGATCACTCGAAGATGGTCGTTCAGCTCGAACGGCCTGCGAAGGTCCGCTACCGCAAGCGGGTGTAGGAGCCAACCATGGGTTACAAGGTTGAAGTCGATCTGGATCTCTGCCAAGGCCACGCGATGTGCGAGGTCGAGGCGCCCGACTACTTCAAGGTGCCCAAGCGCGGCCAGGTCGAAATCGTCAATGACCAACCGCCAGAAGAGGATCGGGCGCAGGTCGAACAAGCCGTGTGGGCGTGTCCCACCCAAGCACTGTCCATCAAAGAAGAGGGAGACTGACAATGGCGTCACGCGAACAGCTTGAGGATTTCGTCGAGCGGTGGCTGGAGGCCAACCGGGAGGCCGAGCGCACGGGCGACTGGCGGGGCCTTGCCGACTTCTACACCGACGACGCCACCTACGGCTGGAACATCGGCCCGAAGGAAGACGTGATGTGCGTCGGCATCGACGAGATCAGGAACATCGCGCTGGGCCAGGAAATGGAAGGCCTCGAGGGCTGGCGTTACCCGTACCAGCGCGTGATCATCGACGACAAGATCGGTGAGGTGGTCGGCTTCTGGAAGCAGATCGCTACAGACGGTGATGGCACCGAGCAGGAGGTGTACGGCATTGGCGGCAGCTGGTTCCGGCTGAACGCCGACGGCAAGATCGAGTGGCAGCGCGACTTCTTCGACTTCGGCCACGTCTCGGCGCTGTACATGGATCTGATCAAGGCCGGAAAGCTCTCCGAGGGCATGCAGAAGCGCATCGAGCGCGGCATGGCAGGCGAGAAGGTGCCCGGCTACTACCCGCTCGGAAAGTCCCCTTCACCGATCTGGTAGCTATGTGACGTAGATAACTTAGTCTGGCGGGGGACCCGAAGAAAGCGAGTTGCGATGAAGACAAAAGGCGCTCTCATCTGGGAGTTCAACCAGCCGTGGTCGATCGAGGAGATCGAGATCGGCGACCCCGTCAAGGACGAGGTGAAGATCCAGATGGAGGCGTCGGGGATGTGCCACTCCGACCACCACCTTGTCACCGGCGGCATCCCCATGGGCGGCTTTCCTGTACTGGGCGGACACGAGGGCGCGGGGATCGTCACCGAGGTGGGGCCCGGAGTCGAGGACATCTCCCCCGGCGACCATGTCGTGCTGTCGTTCATCCCCTCGTGCGGCAAGTGCCCATCGTGTCAGGCCGGACTGCGCAACCTGTGCGACCTCGGCGCCGGCCTGCTCAACGGCGCGGCGGTTTCCGACGGCACATTCCGGATTCAGGCCAAGGGCCAGAACGTGTTCCCGATGACACTGCTGGGCACCTTCTCGCCATACATGGTCGTGCACCGCAGCTCGGTGGTGAAGATCGATCCGTCGATCCCGTTCGAGGTGGCCTGCCTGGTCGGCTGCGGCGTGACCACAGGCTATGGCTCCGCGGTGCGCACCGCCGACATCCGGCCCGGGCAGGACGTCGCTGTCGTCGGCGTCGGCGGCGTTGGCATGTCTGCACTGCAGGGCGCGGTCAGCGCAGGCGCGCGCCACATCTTCGTCATTGAGCCGGTCGACTGGAAGCGCGACGCGGCACTGAAATTCGGTGCCACCCATGCGTATCCGGACATCAACACCGCTCTCATGGGCATCGCCGAGGTCACCGCGGGCTTCATGGCTCACAAGGTCATCCTCGCCGTCGGCGAGCTCAAGGGCGAGGACATCGACAACTACCTGATGATCACCGCCAAGGGCGGCACCTGCGTCGCGACCGCCATCGGCAGCCTGCTCGACACCCAGGTGACGCTGAACCTGGCCATGCTCACGCTGATGCAGAAGAATCTGCAGGGCACCATCTTCGGTGGCGGCAACCCGCACTACGACATCCCGCAACTGCTGTCGATGTACAAGGCGGGCAAGCTCAACATCGACGACATGATCACCCGGCAGTACAAGCTGGAACAGATCAACGAGGGCTACCAGGACATGCTGGACGGCAAGAACATTCGCGGTGTCATCCGCTACACGGACGACGATCGGTAGGAACCCGATGAGCAGCCCGTTGGGGGTTTTCCAGGTGGCGTCGGGAAACGTCGGCACCGAGATGATCAGGCGCATCCAGAATCATCCGGACCTGGAGCTGGTCGGGCTGCACTGCTATTCACCGGACAAGGTCGGGCGCGATGTCGGCGATATCGCCGGCATCGGTCCGATCGGTGTCACCGCGACCGGCACCCTCGAGGAGATCCTGGCCGCCCGCCCGGATTGCCTGACGTTCCACGGTGTCTGGCCCGACGTCGAGCTCTATGCGCGGGTGCTCGAGGCCGGCATCAACGTGGTCACGACCGCGGACTGGATCACCGGGCACCATCGCAACACCAACCACCGTCGCAACGGCACGACGGAGTCCGAGATTCTGCAGGCGGCCTGCGAGCGCGGCGGTTCGACGTTCTACGGCACCGGCATGAACCCCGGCCTCGCACAGATCCTGACGATCGTGCACTCCACCGATGTCGCCGATATCGAGAGTGTCACCTGCATTGAATCGGTCGACGTGTCCTGCCATCACTCGGCCGAGACATGGCAGAACTGCGGCTTCGGCAGGCCGGTCGATGACCCCGAGGTGCCGCGGCTACTCGAACTCGGCACCCGCGTGTTCGAGGATGGGGTTCGGCTGATGGCCGACTGCCTCGGCATCGAACTCCACGACGTCCAGTTCCTCTACGAATTAGGCGCCGCCACAAAGGATGTCGACCTCGGCTGGTACCAGCTGCCCGCCGGCTCGCTGGGTGGCTGTGTGTTGAGGTACGTCGGTCAGGTGGACGGCGTCAAACGAGTCGAGCTGCGGATGGACTGGCAGATGACCCCGCACACCGATCCGCATTGGGATATCCAGGGTTGTTACATCACCAAGATCGACGGCGACCCGTGCATCTACAGCAAGCACATGATCCTGCCCAAGCCCGGCACGGATTTTTCCGCGCCCGAATCCTTCGCGAAGATCGGGATGACGGTGACCGGCATGCCTGCGCTGAACTCCATTCGCGCAGTGGTTGACGCGGCGCCGGGCATCGTCACCAGCGCCGACCTTCCCCTGCGTGCCTTCGCCGGCCGCTTCGCGCGGTGAAGCGCTTCCCACACTTGTTGCAGCCGGGCCGGATCGGCTCGATGACGCTGCGCAACCGGCTGGTGATGTCTCCGATGGAGACCATGTACGGCACGCCGGAGGGGCTGCCGTCGGAACGCACCCGCGACTACTTCGCCGCCCGCGCCAAGGGAGGCGTCGGGTTGATCACCGTGGGCGCCACCGGCATCGACCACCAGCACCCGGAGACACCGGGCGGACTTCACCTCGCGACCGACGCGGCGGTCGACGCCCACAGGGCGCTGGTCGATGTGGTACACGAACACGGCGCGAAGATCCAGCCTCAGATCGTGCACGCCGGGCCCGATGGACTGGGACCGGAAATACACGGCGTCACTTCGATTGGGCCGTCGGTCATTCCGTCGTATTTGACCGGCAGACCTTCAGCCGAGGTCACGCACGAGCAGCTCATCGAGGTCTTCGACCTGTTCAAGGCCGCGGCGCGCCGAGCCGCTGAAGCCGGCTACGACGGCATTGAATTACATGCCGCGCACGGCTACATGTTCCTCGGCTCATTCCTGGCGCCGCAGCGCAACCGCCGCACCGATGACTACCGCGGCGACTCGGTCAAGGGCCGAATCCGGGTCGTGCTGGAAGCGCTCGCTGCGATCCGAAGCGAGATCGGCGACACGCTGCCGATCACGCTGCGCATCTCCGGCTACGAACGTGTCGCAGGCGGTCGTCCGATGTTCGAAACAGCCCAGGTGGCACCGCAACTGGTGGCGGCAGGAGTCGACGCGTTCCATGTCAGCGGCGGCGTCATCGACCGGCTGGTCACCGGCATGGTCAACTCCGCCGATGACGGCGACGCACTGAACGTCGGCGCCGCGGCCGCAGTCAAGCAGGTGGTCGACGTGCCGGTGATCGCCGTCGGCCGCATCCACGACCCCGAACACGCCGAACAGATCCTCGCCGACGGCCGCGCCGACTTCATTGCTATGGGCCGGCCGATGCTGGCCGATGCCGAACTGCCGAACAAGGTCGCCGGCGGCAGCGCCGACCGGGTTCGCAGGTGCATCTCGTGCGAAAACTGCATCGACGCCATGGAACAACGCTTCTCGGTCGATTGCGCTGTCAACCCACGCACCGGCAAGGAGCGCGAGCTGGCCGCGCCCCGCGCGTCCCGCCCCAAGAAGGTGGTGGTGATCGGCAGCGGCCCGGCGGGCATGGAGACCGCGCGGGTGGCCGCCGAACGGGGACATCGCGTCACGTTGTTCGAACGCAACAGCCAGACCGGTGGAGCGCTGCTGTGGGCGTCGATCCTGCACAAGGAGAACGAGCCGTTCCTGCGCTGGCTGCGCGACGAAGTGCGCCGCAGCTCAGTGAAGGTCGTACTGGGACACGAGATTTCGGCCGACGACATCGTCGACATGCAACCCGACGCGGTAGTGGTGGCCAACGGTGGGCAGGTGGTGCTGCCTGCCATTCCCGGTTCGCAGTTGCCGCATGTGCAGACGGGGCAGGCGTTGCGCGACCGGTTCGGCGGTTGGCGCCAGCGACTGGTCCGCCCCAAAGCCGTTCGTGCGGCGTCCAAGGCATGGCTGCCGATGGGCCATCGCGTGGTGATCGTCGGCGCCGATCTGGTGGCCTTGGAGCTCGCCGAATTCCTCGCCGCGCGAGGCCGACTCGTCACAGTGGTGGAGGCCGATAAGACCATCGCGCCGGAACTGGGCAACAAACGCAAGACCGAACACATGGACCGGCTCGACCGGTTGGGCGTCGCGGTGCATGTGCGCGCCCCGGTCGACCAGATCGTGCCCGACGGGGTCGTCTTCACCCCGTACGGCGGCACAAGCCGTCGGCTCGCGGCGGACAGCGTCGTCGTGGCAGGCACCTTGCAACCGAACACCGAACTGTACGAAAAGATCGTCGCCGCCCTGCCCGATATCACTGTGCATGCCGCGGGTGACTGCACTGGGCTCGGGCTGATCCGCAAGGCAACCGAGGACGGCGCCCGCGCCGCCTGCGCCATCTAACGAAGGAGTGGAATGTCCCAAGAAACAGTTGAAAAGACACCGGTAGTCGTCGCATCGGAGTCGTCATGGCGGTGCGTCCAGGCGGGCGACAAAGAGGGCTGGCTGGCCTTGATGGCCGACGACATCGTCATCGAGGATCCAATCGGCGAGGCCGTCACCAACCCCGATGGCAACGGGGTGCGCGGTAAGGAGGCGGTGGGTGCGTTCTTCGACACGAATATCGGCCCCAACCAGCTGACGGTCACCCGCGAGGAGACGTTCCCGTCGAGTTCCCCGACGGAGATCGCCTATATTTTGGTGTTGCGCACCAAGTTTCCGAACGGCTTCACCGCGACGGTGCGGGGCGCATTCACCTACAAGGTCAACGATGCCGGTCTGATCACCAATCTGCGCGGGTACTGGAACATGGACGCCATGCAGTTCGGGCAAGAGGGCGACGCCGATTAGCCTGGCCGGCCGCGGCGCGGTCGTCGTCGGCAGCTCGCGCGGTGTCGGGCTGGCGGTGGCCGAGCTGCTCGCGGCCCAGGGCGCCGGTGTGGTGATCAACGGCCGAGATCCCGATACGGTAGCCGAAGCGGCGCAACGCATTACCGGTGCGGTCGGACATGCGGGCTCCCCCGCCGACCCAGCGGTCGCCGACGCGCTGGTCGACACCTGCATACAACAGTTCGGCCGTATCGACATCCTGGTGAACTGCGCGGGCACCGCGGGGCTTGCGAGCGAGTCGATCCTCAAGGTGACCAGCGCACAGTTCCGCGATCTACTCGACGCACACGTCGGTACGACGTTCGAGACCTGCCGTGCCGCGGCGCCGAAGATGGTGGACCAGCACGGCGGTTCGATCATCAACACCAGTTCGTTCGCGTTCCTCGGCGACTACGGCGGCACCGGCTATCCCGCGGGCAAGGGCGGCGTCAACGGGTTGACGATGGCGATCGCGGCCGACCTGAAGGAGCACGGGGTGCGCGCGAACGTCGTCTGCCCCGGCGCGAAGACACGGCTGTCAACGGGTTCGGAGTACGAAGCCCATATTCTCGACTTGAAGCACCGCGGCTTGCTGGACGAAGCGAGCACGCAGGCCGCGCTCGATGCTCCGCCGCCCGAGTACGTCGCGCCGACGTATGCCTACCTTGCGAGCGATCTCGCCAAGGACGTGACCGGCCAGATGTTCATCGCGGCCGGTGGCTTCGTCGGACGCTTCGACCGCCAGACCCCTTCGATTCTCGGCTATCGCGACCACCACGACTCCCCGCCGTGGTCGGTCGACCAGATCCATTCGCTGGTGGAAGGGGGCAGCGCCTGACGCCTTCGACCTTTCGGTTCGCGCCCGCGTGTCGATCAGCAGGCAGGACGTGCTTCACTCGGCAAACAAGAGTTTCCTGAGAAATCGCTGCTTCATGGCGACATGGTGCGGATCAGCTAATACCATTCCGTTTCATGAGCCTCCTGGCCATGCATGCGGCCTCCACCGACGCCGTCGGGGTGCCGATCCGCAGCGCCCGTTCGAGGTCGTTAGCTGTGCGTGCGGCCGCCGAGGCGTTCGTTTACGTGATGCACCGCTGCCGGGTGGACTGGCACGAGTTGGCCGTCGAAGGCTGGATCGGGGCCGCCGACCGCCCTGTCGTCGGAGGGACCAGCCACGAGATCGTACGTCGGTACCGATCGGCGCCGCCGTTCTGGGCACTCACCGTGAAGGCCGACGAGGCCATGCCGACCGGCTACGGGGTGAACACGCACGCCGTTGTCATTCGGTACGCGCAACGCGATATTCCGTTGAGCGGTCCGGCAGACGGCTTCACCGCAGTGCGGACGGAATTCGGTCCCGGCTGCAAAGAGCTACTCAGACGGGCGTCAACCGCGGTCCCTGCGTTCGTCTATGAGCCCATTCCGCCGGGCGAGGCCGGGGAAGTGGCCAAGGCCTACCTGATCGACGCCGCCACCTCACTGGCGGAGCGCCGCGGCCCGCTGATCGTCTAAGTCCTAGCCGGCCGGTGGGTTGGTGTAACTGCGGCGAGGTGCGACCAGCACGGCTGCTCGTCGTTCCGCCACCATCACCCGGTCGTATGTGTCCCAGTCGTCGTGCGTTCCGCCAGCGGCCTGGAAGATATTGCGTAACAACGTCCGCAGGGCCTCGGCGTCGACGTCGGGATGCGGATCGTCGGGTCCGACTATCTCGGCGTCGCCCTCCACGGTCGCCCACTGCCAGCCAGCGCGCGCGACGACCGTGGCGCGCGGATCCGCACGCAGATTGGCCAGCTTGCGCGAGCCGCCGATTGCCACAAGGCCGATCACCGGTGACCCATTCAATGGATGCGGCAACACTCCAGCGTTGACGACAGAAGATTGGGCACTGCCGTCACCACGCAACGTCGTCAACACACAAAGCCCATGGTCCATGGACACTAACTCGGCGAACGCGGAAACATCAGTCATAAGTTGTCGATCCATTTCTCGAGGCGTCGGGCTTGGCGGGTCAGTATTCATCCTCCCTCGAAACAGCGGGCAGATCGAAGAATCCGCCGGAATCGTGATCTCACCGCAGTTTCGGCGATCCCCTCAGGGCGCTGAAAACCCTTCGCAGAGCGACGAATCGGATCAGGGTCGCGACCAGGTTAGCCACCACGAGCACCGACAGCTCCACCACCTTGCCGACTGTCGGATCGAACCGGTGCAGCACGTAGAGCGACCCGCTGGTGATCGCCAAACAGAACGCGAAGACCACCAGCCCGTTCAATTGGTGACGCGCCACGCCAGTGCGTCCCCGGATGCCGAACGTGAACGCGCGGTTGGCCGCCGTATTGGCGATCGCGGTGAGCAACAAGGCGGTGAGATTCGCTGCCTGCGCGCCCATCGCCGGGTGAAGCAGCAGATACAACAGCGCAAAAGCAAGGGTGCTCGCAATGCCGACGATGCCGAACCGGACCATCTGCCCGACCATGCCGCGCGGCACGCCGGGCACCAGTGGTTCGCGGCCGAGGCTGCGCTGCAATTCGTGCACGGGTAGTGCGCCGGTAGCCAGCGCGCGGCCCACCCGCCAGCAGCCCTTGATGTCGTTGACGGCGGTGTGCACGATGTCGACCCGCGAGTCGGGATCGTCGACCCAGTCGACCGGCACTTCATGGATGCGCAGCCCGGCGCGCTCCGCGATCACCAGCAGTTCGGTGTCGAAGAACCAGCCGGTGTCGACGATGTGTGGCAGCAGCTGGCGCGCCACGTCGGCACGCACAGCCTTGAAGCCGCATTGCGCATCGGAGAACTTCGCGCCGAGCATCCCGCGCAGAATCAAGTTGTAACTGCGAGAAACGAATTCGCGCTTCGGCCCGCGAACTACCCGCGACGACGCCGCCAATCGAGAACCGATCGCGATGTCGGAGTGACCCGAAATCAGCGGCGCCACAAGGGGCATCAACGCCGACAGTTCGGTGGACAGATCGACGTCCATGTAGGCGACGACGTCGGCCTCCGACGCCATCCACGTGGTGTACAGCGCCCCGCCGCGGCCCTTCCGGTCGAGGTGAATGACCTCGACGTCGGCCAGCCCGGCTGCCAGCTCATGCGCGACCGCCAATGTGTTGTCGGTGCTGGCGTTGTCGACGATCGTGATTCGCGACGGGTAGGGCACCTCGCTGGCCAGATATTGATGCAGCCGACGCACGCTTCCCGCAAGGTCACGTTCTTCGTTGAAAACCGGGATCACGATGTCGAGAACGTAGCTGCGCGTCGGAGGCGCGGCCAGTTCAGCGATGCGGGGAGATGCCAGGTCGGTCACGGTGTCGAGCGTCTCTAAATAGGCTGCTACCCCACTGCGTCGAGGCTGGGAGCTTGCTGGAATGCTCGTGCCATGGCGACCGTCTTCACCAAGATCATCAACGGGGAAATACCGGGCCGGTTTGTCTATGAGGACGACGACGTCGTCGCCTTCCTGACGATCGCGCCGATCACCGAGGGCCACACGCTGGTGGTGCCGCGCGCCGAGATCGATCAGTGGCAGGACGTCGACGCCCCGGCCTTCAACAAGGTCATGGGCGTCTCGCAGCTGATCGGCAAGGCGATCTGCAAGGCATTCGACGTCGAGCGCGCCGGGGTGATCATCGCCGGGCTAGAGGTGCCGCATCTGCACGTGCATGTCTTCCCGGCCCGCAACCTGAGCGATTTCGGTTTTGCCAACGCTGACCAGAACCCGTCGCAGGAATCGCTCGACGAGGCACAGGCCAAGATCAAAGCGGTCCTGAGCGAATTGGCCTGAGCCTCAACTCACCTGAGCCGGCACGTCCGCGATGCGCGGCAGGCGGACCTTGAAGCGGCAGCCCTTGCCGGGCGCGGTGGTGACGCTGACCGTGCCGCCGTGCGCATAGACCAGCGAGTCGACAATCGACAGGCCCAGTCCGGTGCCGCCGCTGGCCCGGGCGCGGGACGAGTCGGCGCGATAGAACCGCTCGAACACCCGCTGCGCGTCGTCCTTGGTCATGCCGGGTCCCTCGTCGCACACCTCCAGCACGGCGTTGTCCCCGTCGGTGCCGACCCGCACGATGACGCCGGCGGTGTCGGGGGTGTGCTGCAGCGCGTTGGCGACCAAGTTGCCAAGCACCTGACGCAGCCGGGCCTCGTCGCCGAGCACTTCCGGGGTACCGGGACCGTCGAACACCTCCATGGTGATCTTGCGTGCAGGCGGCGCGATCGACTGCGCGTCGTGCACGGCGTCGCTGGCGATGGCCAGCAGGTCGACGCGGTGCCGGTCCAGCGGCCGCTGCTGGTCGAGCCGGGCCAGCAGCAGCAGGTCCTCGACGAGCAGCCCCATGCGGCGCGACTCGCTCTCGATGCGGCCCATCAACATCTCGACATCGCTGGCCGCGCCCTGCCGGTACAACTCGGCGAAGCCGCGGATCGTGGTCAGCGGTGTGCGCAGTTCGTGGCTGGCGTCGGTGATGAACCGGCGCATCCGGTCCTCAGAGCTGCGGGCCGCCGCGGCCGACGAGTCCGACGAGGCCACCGCCCGCTGAATCTGCGCGAGCATTCCGTTGAGCGCCAACGACAGTCGGCCGACTTCGGTGCGCGGGTCGCGTTCGGGGACGCGACGGTCGAGCTGTCCGGCGGCGATCGCCGCGGCGGTCTGCTCGACTTCGACGAGGGGGCGCAGGCTGCGGTGGACCACCCAGTACCCGACGACGCCGAGCACCAGCAGCACCGCGCATCCGATCCCGATCTGCGCGTAGATCAGCGCGCGAACCGTCGACTGAACATCCGACAAGTCGATCGCGACGGTGGTCAGCTCGCCGCGCAGGCCGCGCACACTCATCGCCCGCCACTGAACGTCCGAGTGATCGATCGAGCCGACCGTGACCGGGACCGGTCCGACGTCGTTGTCGGCGGGCAGCGCGGGTTCGGCCGCGCGGTCGTTGACCGCCATCCAGATGCGCCCGTCGGGGTCGATGCCGCGCACGTAGAAGTTCGACGGCGGCCGGGCGGGGTTGGGGCCTTCGATCGGCGGCGACGGCATCCGCCGGGGGGCTGACGCCCAGCTGCGGGAGGCGTCGAGCAGCGTCTCGTCGACGCGGTTGGTCAGGTCGTGGCGCAGGATCGTGGTGACGGCGATGCCGGAGGCCAGCAAGCCGCACGCCACCAGCACAAGGGTGGCAGCGACCAACCCCACTCTTAGGGGAATGCCTCGCCCACGCAGTGCCGCCACACCCCTATTGTTCGCGAAATTGCTAGCGCGGCTCACGCAGGACGTACCCGACGCCCCTCAACGTGTGGAGCAAGCGCTTCTCGCCGGTGTCGATCTTGCGTCGCAGATAGGACACATAGGACTCCACGACGTTGACGTCGCCGCCGAAGTCATAGCGCCACACATGGTCGAGAATCTTGGGCTTCGAAAGCACAGTGCCCGCGTTGATGATGAAGTACCGCAGCAGCGTGAACTCCGTCGGCGACAGCGAAACAGGCTGGCCGGCCTTCCACACTTCATGGGTGTCCTCGTCGAGTTCGATGTCGGCGAAGGTGAGTCGGGAGTTGCGGGGCTCCTCGATGCCGCGGCCTGACCGTCGCAGGATGACACGCAGCCGGGCGACCACCTCTTCCAGGGAAAACGGCTTGGTGACGTAGTCGTCGCCGCCGAGGGTCAACCCGGCGATCTTGTCCTGCAGGGAGTCGCGGGCGGTGAGGAACAAGGCGGGCGAATCGATGCCGTCGGCGCGTAGCCGGCGTAGCAGCCCGAAGCCGTCCATCCCGGGCATCATCACGTCGAGGATGACGGCGTCGGGGCGGATTTCACGCGCCTTGTCCAGGGCGGCGGACCCGCTGGAGGCGGTATGGACCTCGAAACCCTGAAACTTCAAGCTCACCGAGAGGAGCTCAACGATATTGGCCTCGTCATCCACGACGAGAACCGTGGCCTCAGGGGTGTTCTCAGGTAGTGCAGCCATCGCCATCCCGCTAATGTCCACGACTTCACTTGGAATAATGCTGCAAGAAGCCTGTCAACTTCCTGTGAGTTTGTTTCCAGGCAAGACGCGGAAGCATCCGGTGCGCCGAGCGTACGCCCATAGACTGGGCCACATGAACCTCGGCAAAACACTGACGGACCTCGCCACCGCACCGGTGCGGGTGGGGCTCGCGGTCGCCGACGCCGGCCTCGACATCGCCAATGGCGCGCTGGGTCGAGCCCGATCAGGACCGAGTTCGGTCGCGCATGTGCTAGGCATCGACGACGCGGTCGAACGCGCGAACCGACTGGCCAGGTTGATGGACGAGGATCAGCCGCTGGGCAGGGCACTCGCGCCAGACGGTCCTGTGGACAGGTTGCTGCAGCCCGGCGGCCTGGTGGACAAGCTGACCATGCCCGGCGGTGTGTTGGACCGGGCCACGCAGGAGAACAGCGGGTTGATGCGCGCCATCGAGCCCGGCGGCCTGGTCGATCGATTGCTGGCCGAGGACGGTTTGATCGAGCGGGTGCTGGCCGAGGACGGCGTGGCAGATCGGCTGCTGGCAGAGGGTGGGGTGATCGACACCCTCACCGCGAAGAATGGTCCGCTCGAGCAGCTCGCGACCGTCGCGGACACACTCAACCGGCTGACGCCCGGGCTCGAGGCGTTGGAGCCGACGATCGAAGCGCTGCGTGAGGCCGTGATCACGCTGAGCCAGGTGGTCAACCCGCTGAGCAATATCGCCGACCGCATACCCTTCCCGGGCCGCCGGCCGAGAAGCCGACCGTCGTCGACGCGCGCTGTGCCGTCCCAGCGTGTCATCGACGCCGACGAGTGACGTCAGTCCTCGGCCTCAACCGCGTCGACCAGGTTGGAGACGCTCTCCGGAGCCGGCGGTTGCTCGTCTGGTCGCCACACTTGAAGCAGCAATACGGCCGCGCCGCGCAACATGCGTACGTATTCATCGACCTCGCCCGATTGGTTGTACGACTCGATGCGGCTCGCGACGCCGGGCACCAGCGGTTTGAGGGCGGTGGCAATGCTGAGGCCCAAGCGGCCCTCGGTACTTGCACTCTTGTCGAGGAGAGTCAGTAACTGCTCGACCTCCGGCCGCGCCAAGCCGGGGTATATATGCGGGAAGTCACCGAGCAGATCGTCTTTGACACTCACGGGCAGCGGGATGCCCCAACGACACACCCGATAAACTCAGGACCCGCAGGCCTCCTTAGCTCAGTGGTAGAGCGTTCGCCTTGTAAGCGGAATGTCATCGGTTCAATCCCGATAGGAGGCTCCACTATCCGGCGGCGGCTGCTTGTCGGTGCTGCGTCGTAGCTTCCGAGCATGAGACAGTGTCGCGGTTGCGGTTCAACACTGTTGAAGCGCAGCCAAAAGGTCTACTGCAGTAACGCATGTCAGGCGTCGGTCCGGCGCGACACCAGTACGAAACTCTGGCTCGAATCCGGCGAGGCGTGGATCGGCAACCGCCACGAACACTACATTCGGCAGTATCTCGCCGACGCTCAGTCAGGCTGCTGCGCGATCTGTGGCGGAGCCAGCGTGTGGTTGAACCTGCCCCTAGCACTGGTGTTGGACCATGTCGATGGGGATCCGACCAACAATCGACGGGAAAACCTCCGGCTGATCTGTCCGAACTGTGACTCACAGCTTCCGACGTACAAGAGTCGCAACCGTGGCAACGGGCGTCACTACCGTCGACAGCGATACGCCAACGGCCAATCTTATTAGGGACTGCGCCCCACACCGGTGATCACCAACTATAGTACGGATAGACCAGAAATAGTTCGCTAACATCGACTATAGTACTGGAGACAGCAAACGTCGGCCCGATGGGAGCGAGTTGTGCAGTTGAACCGACCCTTTGCGACTGTTACGCCAACCCTTGACGGCGACGTGCTGGCGGTATTGGCCACGCACAACGGTACCTTCACCACGGGTCAGATCCATCGCATCCTGAACAGCTTCTCCGAGGAAGGTATCCGGAAGGTCCTGACGAGACTGGTTGCGCAGGGGGTAGTTACTGCTGATCGAGTGGGGAACGCATTTGCATACCGGCTTAACACCAATCATCTTGCGGCAGGGCCGATCCAGGCGCTGGCGACGCTGACAACTACTTTCTTCACTCGACTCGAGCATCACCTCGACGGCTGGCATGAGCCCCCGGCATACGCAGCCGTGTTCGGATCCGCGGCGACGGGCACTATGACACTGCACAGTGACGTGGACATCCTCCTGGTACATGACGACGACTACTCGGAAACGGTCTGGTCAGACCAAGTCAATGAGCTAGCGAAGACGGTTACCGGATGGACCGGCAACGACGCGCGCGTCGTCGAGTACGCCATTAACGAGCTGCGCGATGCTAGCGCCGGGCTGATGATCCGTGACGTGGTCGATCACGGCCTCACCGTGGCCGGATCACGAGCCTGGTTGGTCAGATTGCTCCGAGCCGCGCCGAAGAAAGCACGGAAACGATGACTGGACGCACGAGGAAGAGCTCCGAGGCCTTTGTGGTGGGCCGACTGAGTAAGGCAACAGAGTTCCATGACGCCGCAACATTGATTGAAGACGATGCGCCGAACGCCGCGGTCGATCTCTACGTCGATGCAGGTATCGCCGCTGCGGACGTCATGTGTTGCAGGAAGCTCGGCGAATACTCGGCCAGCGAGAACCACAATGAAGCTATCGCCCTGCTCGAAAAGGCCCAGCCTGACGTAGCCAATTATCTCCGCGCTCTATTGAACATGAAGTCCAAGGTTGCCTATACGCACCAGTCGGTAAGTTCCGACGACCGCAAGAAGGCAGGGCGCGCCGCCTCCAAATTGGTCGAGGCCGCGCGCCGTGCCGCAAAGCCGGCATCCAGTGAAGAAAAGTGACCGCCGTCAGACGCTACGACCCTCGCGGTTCTGATGGCGGGATGGAGGGAATGACGCTCCTGGGGCTCTAGTTCAGAAATGGGGTAGTCGACTACCCCATACCGATGCAGGCTCCGAACTCCAAGATGTCCCTACAAGAGCAATCGCGCGTCCGTAGTTATTGGAATCCGACGTGCGTCGCACGAAAGGGACAAACATGAATCAAGCTTCGCGGTTCGCAACAACTGTGCTGGTGTCCGGTGCTCTGGGTCTGGCCGGTTCGGCGCTCGGCGCAGGTAGCGCCGAGGCCGCACCACCAACCGGCCCATATACCTGGTGCCCAGGGGACGATCCTGGTGGTGGGCCGGGCGGCCCGTTTAATTCACCAGGTCCACCAAATTGGGACTGGAATGTCTGTCACACCTGGTACAGCGTCAATTGGGGTCAGGGCAATGTTTCTCCGACTATTTGGGACGGAGAAAATCCTCCACCGGATAATCGTGGCCCGGTGGGGCCGTGCTCACTCCTCGACACCCGAGGTTGCCATTAGGCTGGTTTCCGGCTCACACAAGTTGGGGGACCTGAGCGCGTTCGCGCAATGTGGCAAGGGATCGAGCCAAAAGGCGCGAGACGTGCATCTGTGAGATCCCGAGCCGTTCGGCGATCTGGGTCTGGGTCATGTTCTCGAAGAACCGAAGCATGAGAACCGTCTGCTGACGTTCGGGCAGCGCCGTCAGGAGCGGGCGCACCGTTTCGACGTCGATCACCTTGTCCAGATTGGCATCTACTACCCCGAAACCCTCGATGACTGATGGTCGTTCGTCGTCGTCTGCCCCCAGGCCCGCAGCGTCAGACGAAAAGGTGGAGTACGCGCTGTAGGCAATCTGCGCCTGCACCACTTCTTCACGGTCGATTGCCAGATGACTGGCGATTTCGCTAGCCGTTGGCGCGCGTCCCAATTGTTGAGTCAACTCCTCGCGGGCCCTTTTGAGCTGTGAGCCAAGCTCTTTGAGCCGTCGGGGGACCTTGACCGACCATCCGTGGTCGCGGAAGTAGCGGCGAACTTCACCCATCACGGTCGGAACGGCGAACGCCAAGAAATCCGCACCGTTACTCGCGTCAAAGCGGTTCACCGCCTGAATGAGCCCGATCCGTGCCACCTGAACGAGATCCTCGTGAGGTTCTCCGCGATTACGGAAGCGGCGCGCGATGTGATCAGCTAGCGGTAGACAGCGCTCGATGATCGCATCTCGCTGGTGCCGGTACTCCCGCGACTGCTCGTCCAGCGTGGTGAGATGTCGGAACATGTCCGTTACGTCTGCATATTCAGAGTTTGGCCTTGACGCCACGCGACACCTCTTCGTTCCGCGGATCCCTGATTTGGACGGGCCGAGCGGGTCAATTCATGAAGCCCGGAGGATTGCCCGAATCCCGGTGCCCTGCGACGGCCATGCGGTCACGGCTGCGCCCGAGCGCCACGCCCAGCCCGATCATGGCAATCGCGAGAATGAGGTGCAGCCAGTTGTCGGCGTCGTTGACCGGCACGAAGTTCGCCGAGCTGTCGTGGTCGATTACCAGGCCGTAGATGAACAGCAGCAGGTAGACAACTCCGCCGCCCACGAGATACGAGCGCGCGCCGTCAAAGGATCGGGCCAATGCCACGCCGGCGACCCCAAACAGCAAGTGGACGATGTTGTGCAGGACTGACACGTTGAACAGCCCAAGTAGCGCAGCTTCGGAATGGTGGCCCGCGAAGGTCAATTGATCGAAGTTGCTAGTGATTCCCGGGACGAATCCGAGAATGCCAACCAGGAGGAACACGGCGCCTATCGCGACCGCGGCCTTCTGAACGAGCGCCAGAGGTCGTCGCGCACGGGTTGGGGAATTTGGATTAGTCATGATGTGCCTTCTGTGTTTTCGGCGGGCGGTTGATTGCCCGCCCGTAGGTCGGTTAAGCGCGTCGACAACTCGAAAACTGAGTTGTCCGATGGTTTTTGGGTGCGGCACCACCCTCGGGCGCTTCGGCAGCGACCCGAGGAGGGGTTGGATCGGTCCATGGCGACCGGGGAAAGGTCTGCGGACCAGGTGCTGTAGTCGTGAAGCGCTACTCGCCATGACTCACGTAGCAGCTTCAACTCACGGACCAGTAGTACCCAGGCCCGTTCGGATTAAACCTCCGAGGTAGCGATTGGCCCTAACTGCCGGGCCATTCACCGGTCCATTTCTCGAACAGGCGAGCTCCCTGACGATCGATAACGGTCTTGACGACCGAGAAGATCGCGCCCTGGATAGCCGCTGCAAGCAGGATCTCTTTGAACGGATACTCCGTCTCGAGCGGTTTCGGCGGGTCGGGCTTATCGCCGGGTGCCGCGTGCTTCCACACCTGTTTGAAAATGGTCCCAGCGATCAAGCCGCCGATGAGGGAGCCAGCTAGACCCATTGGGCGGTAGAGAATCTTCGCTGCTGTATTCGACGTGTTGGTCGACACCTTCGCCTCCTAACCAGTCGTTCGGCGGTGGGTGAGCTAGTACCCGGCGTCGCTGACATTGAACCTCTGAAAAAGAGTGCGCTCTCAGCCATTTGACGTTTGGCGATCTGCTGGCGAGGTACCCAGCTTCGGAGCAGTCGGCCGGGCGGCCGATCCCCGCGAAGTAGGAGTAGGCACAGTGAGCGCAACAGATAAGGCCAAGAACAAGGCCCAGGAGCTCGGCGGCAAGGCCAAGGAAGCTGTCGGCCGGGCCACCGGTGATCGGCGCACCGAAGTCAGGGGCCAGGACGACCAGACGAAGTCGCACCTCAAGGGCGCCGGCGAGAAGATCAAGGACGCGTTCAAGAAGTAGGCGACCGCGCCGCTAAACGGGTATGCCGTCGAGATGACGGTCATCGGTTTCCACTGTTCGCACGAGCAGATCAGCCCGGCTCAGCTGCTCCGTGATGTCCAACAGGCCGAGCGGGCCGGGTTTACCGCCGGCATGTCGTCGGATCACTTCAGCCCGTGGAGCGCGCGACAGGGCGAGTCCGGTTTCGCGTGGTCGTTCCTCGGGGCCGCACTCGCTTCGACCAGGCTGCCCTTCGGCGTCGTGAACGCACCAGGCCAGCGCTACCACCCGGCGATCATCGGCCAGGCGATCGCGACGCTCGCGCAGATGTTCCCCGGCCGCTTCTGGGCAGCGCTCGGTTCGGGCGAGGCCTCCAATGAGCGGGTCACCGGCGAGGTATGGCCACGCAAGGAGGTTCGCGACCAACGCCTCGTCGAGTGCGTCACCGTAATCCGTCGCCTTCTTCATGGCGAGGAAGTCAGCCACGAAGGCCTGGTCCACGTCAACAGGGCACGGCTGTGGACTCTGCCCGAGATCGTTCCCGACCTCGTCGGCCCGGCCGTCACACCCGAGACGGCGGCCCGCCATGCCGCATGGGCCGACGGCCTGATCACCGTCAATCAGCCGAAGGACACCCTGCAAAAGGTCCTGGACGCGTATCGCGAAGCCGGTGGCCGCGGGCCGGCCCGCCTTCAGGTTCACCTTAGCTGGGCGCCCGCCGAAGAAGAAGCCCTAGCCATCGCCCACGACCAATGGCGCAGCAACGTATTCGCGCCGCCGGCCTGCTGGGACGTGGAGTCGATCGAGGCCTTCGACGTGATCAGCGAGAACGTCACCCCCGAGCAGGTTAAGCGATCCGTCCGCGTCTCAAGCGATTTCGGCCAGCACACGGAGTGGCTCCGGGAATACGTGGATCAAGGTTGGGACGAGCTGTACCTGCACTTCGTGGGTAAGGAGCAGTCCGGCTTCATCGACGCATTCGGCGAACACGTCCTGCCGCAGCTATCACCCACCGCCCCGCAGACGCGGGCGGCGATCGCATGAGGCGCAGCGACACCGGCGACTTGTGGTGGAAGAACGCCGTTTTCTACTGCGCCGACGTGGAGACTTTCTACGACTGGAACGGCGACGGCTGCGGCGACATCCGCGGCATGACGGAGCGCATCGAGTATCTCTTCGACCTCGGCGTGACGTGCCTGTGGCTGATGCCCTTCTACCCCACCGCCCGCAAGGACGACGGCTACGACATCACCGACTTCTTCGGTATTGACCCACGTTTGGGGACCCACGGCGACTTCGTCGAGCTTGTCCGCACCGCCAAAGCAACCGGTATACGGGTCATCATCGATTTCGTCATGAACCACACATCCGATGGGCACCCATGGTTCAAATCGGCCCGCCGCAGCACGGACGCCCCGTACCGCGACTTCTACGTGTGGAGCGCGACCAAGCCCAAGTCCAGCCGCAAGGACGTGGTCTTCCCCGATGAGGAGGACAGCCTCTGGGAGCTCGACCGCCAGACCGACGAATGGTACCTACACCACTTCCTCAAACATCAACCCGACCTTAACGTCGCCAATCCCAAAGTGCAGGAGGAAATTTCGCGCACACTGGGCTTCTGGCTCGAACTGGGAGTGTCGGGATTCCGCGTCGACGCCGTTCCCTTCATGTTCGCCAAGGACGCCGCGCCTGGGGATCCCGGCGTGTTCGACCCCAACCAGTACCTCGGCGACGTCAGAAACTTCGTCACCCGGCGACTGGGGGACGCCGTCCTGCTCGGCGAGGTGAACCTCCCCTACAAGGACCAGCTGACGTTCTTCGGCGGGCCGGACGGGGACGGGCTCAACATGCAATTCGACTTCACTGGGATGCAGGCCATGTACCTGTCTTTCGCGCGCGGAGACGCTGGCCCGATCGCCAAGGCCCTTCGGCAACGGCCGGCGCTCGACCTGACGAGCCAGTGGGCCAACTTCGTGCGCAACCACGACGAGCTCACCCTCGACAAGCTGAAAGACGGTGAACGCCGAGAGGTCTTCGACGCCTTCGGTCCGGATCCAGACATGCAGCTCTACGGGCGCGGACTGCGCCGGCGGCTCCCCTCCATGGTCGGCGGCGATCACCGGCGTATGCGGATGGCCTACTCGCTCGCCTTCTCCTTGCCGGGCACGCCGGTCCTTTTCTACGGCGAGGAGATCGGGATGGCCGAAAACCTCAACGTCCCAGGGCGACTCGCGGTTCGGACCCCAATGCAGTGGACCGCAAGTGAAAACGGCGGCTTTTCCAGCGCACAGAAGCGAAGGCTTACCCGCCCTCTTCCCGATGGCCTTTACGGTCCGGAGCGTGTCAACGCCGCCGACCAGCGCCATGATCACCAGTCGTTCTGGTGGTTCATGCGCAACCTCATCTACACCTACCGGCAGCAGCCGGAGATCGGCTGGTCGACGGCCGAGGTCCTGGAACAGCCCAACCCGGCGGTCTTGGCCCACCTATGCCGGGAGAAGTCGGGGTGGGCGATGGTCGCGCTGCACAACTTCGGCGCGGACAGCTGCATCGTGCCGATTCAGCTGACGGACGTCCCGTCGGGCAGTGTCCTTGTTGACCTGCTTGGCGGCCTCACCGAGCACGAGCTCGATTCCGAGGGCAGGATCGACGTTGGCCTCGACGGTTATGGCTACCGGTGGTTGCGCCTGCGGCGACCGGAGGACCAGCCGATCATCTGATCGTTTCGCTGCGGCAGTCTCGGGTAACTCTTCAGCGCACGCATCGATTGAATGCGATGACGGGAAGGATTCACCATGCCACTCAATGACGACGACATCACCACCTCGGGCAGCGGTGGGGAGGGTACCGCAGACGGCGGCTCGAACCCCGAAGGCCACGACGGCGGAGCCGACGGCACCGCGGGCGGGGAAGGTCCCGCCGACGGTGGCTCGAACCCCGAGGGCCACGACGGCGGAGCCGACGGAACGGCCGGCGGCGAAGGTCCCGCCGACGGCGGGTCGAACCCCGAAGGTCACGACGGCGGTGCCGACGGAACCGCATGACCGCTTCGCGGTGCTGAGTCGCTGTATCGCAACCGACCCCCACACTTTCGCGGCCGAATTCTGGGGGCGCAAGCCGTTGTTCAGCCCGTCAAGTGCGCTGCCCCGCGACTTCGGCGACCTGCTCTCGCCCGACATGGTCGACGAGTTGATCGCCGAGCGTGGGGTGCGCGCGCCGTTCATCCGCCTGGCCAAAGAGGGTGACGTACTGGCAAGGGACTGCTATCTCGGTCCAGCCGGATTTGGCGCGGAGATGCCCGATCAGGTGGATTCAGCCAAGGTGCTCGCCCAGTTCGCTTCTGGCGCAACGATTGTGCTGCAAGGGTTGCATCGGCTATGGCCACCGCTGATCGACTTCGTCCGGCAGGCGGTTGACGAACTGGGCCATCCTGTGCAGGCGAACGCCTACATCACACCGCCAACCAACCGCGGGTTCGATCCGCACTACGACGTCCACGACGTGTTCGTCCTGCAAGCGGCCGGGCAGAAGCGCTGGATCGTGCACGAGCCTGTGCTCGACCATCCCCTGCCCTCGCAGCCGTGGACGCAGCGTCGGGCCGCGATCCTTGAGCGCGTGACCGAAGATCCGGTCATCGACACCGTGCTCGCCGAAGGCGACGCCCTGTATCTGCCGCGCGGCTGGGTACATTCGGCGCAGGCGCTGGACTCTACGTCCATCCATCTGACCATCGGCGTGTCCGCCGTGACGGGCTTGGACGTCGCCAGCGCGGTAGTCGATCAGCTGTCGACCGTTGACGCGTTCCGGAAGTCGCTACCGTTGGGTTCCGACCCGGCCCATCAAGATGAGATCATCGCGACGGTGACCAAAGTGATGGCGGAAATGGTCGACACGTTGCGAGATGAGGCGGTCATGCTCAGCGGCGGCGCGGCCGCCCTGTTGACTCAACGCCACGCCGAGCGGACACGGCCCGTTTCGGTCCGTCCGCTGGCCACGCTGGCGGCCTCGGAATCCGCCGACACCACACGGGTTCAGTGGCGTCATGGGCTCGTCGCCACCCTCGATTCGTCGGGTGGGCGTGTCGTGCTCCGGCTGCCCGACAAAGTGATGACGTTTCCGATGTCATGCGCAGATGCCATGGTCGCGCTGCAGCGCGGCCTCGCTGCCGACGCGGCCACGTTACCGGGCCTCGAGGTTGCCGACGCCACGGTGCTGATCCGCCGGCTGCTCCGGGAGGCCGTTGTCGTGCCGGTCGACGGATGACCGCTGCCAAGCGACAGCCGTGCAGCGATCAATCGCTGGCCCGCGATGACCAGATGTACGGCACCGCGTCTGCGGGGTCTTCCTGGGTGCTGCTCGAACTCGCAGGCGGCTGGGGGCATTCGGCGTTCCTTCAGTCTCCGGCCACCATCGATCCCGAACTCGGACGTGCCATCGTCCGGCGGGTCGAAGCCGCGAAGATGCGGATCGCGGCGATACGTAAGCACGGCCGTCGGCCCACCACTCCGCGGTGGCGGTGGTTCGTCGCACAAGCCGGCGTTGGCACCGAGGCGCTGTACTGCGGAGAGGTGAGCGATCCGCGCGACTATCTCGACCTCGCCCTCGATGGAACCGACGGGACACGGTCCACCGATCCATTGGTAGCCGTCTGTGCGCACGGCAGGCACGATCAGTGTTGCGCTGTCCGCGGCCGCAGCGCGTGCAGGGGGATCGCCGCGGAATACCCCGACTTCACGTGGGAATGCTCACATCTGGGCGGCGATCGCTTCGCGGCCACCATGCTGATACTGCCGGAAGGCCTGTGTTACGGCCGGGTCGACTCGACCGATTCGGCGGACCTGGTGCGTCTGTATCTCGAGGGGCGACTTGACAACAGGTTTCTCCGCGGACGCACGTCGCTGCCGCACGTTGTCCAAGCGGCTCAATACTTCGCACGGGAAGCGAATGGCGATGACCGCATCGCGAGCCTGACACCGCTCGGCGTCGACAAGGATGAGGGCCAAACTCGTGTGGTGCTCAAGGGAACCTCGGGGCCGATCGAAGTCTGCCTCAACGAAGGATGGTCAGAGCCGCTGCTGTCGCAATGTCATGCGCGGGTTCCCGGCCGGGTTCGGACCTACACCCTGGCCTCCATGACGTCGGTGTAGCTACGTCTCGTCAGCCCCCTTGGGCTAAGGGCCTCCTCACGGCGGTGGCGGCGGCGGGGCGACTGGCGGTGGCGGCGGCGGCGGCGGTGGTGCTGGCTCCGGGGGCGGTGGCGGTGGTGGCGGCCCGAGCAGGGGCACGGTGATTGGCGGCAGTCCCGGAATCTCCACGACCGTCATGCCGACGGTGGGCGGAGCTGGGCCACCTGGCTCGCCCGGCGGTGGCGGCGGAGGTGGCGGCGGCGCAGGCGGAATGCCGTTGCTGATGTTGATCGTGATGATCGAGCCAGGGATGGTTTGTCCGCTCGGACTGGTCCCGACCACGGCTCCATAAGGGGCGGCGCTGTTCACCGGTGTCGTCTGCTCGGCGACCTGGAAACCGACGTCTTTCAACCGCTGTCGCGCAGCAACCACCTTCAATCCGGTCACACTGGGCACCCGACTACCGGACGTGCCGTCGACATAGCGCGGATCCGTCGGGGGTAGATGCACATCGCCGAAATCTCCTGCGATCGGCTTCATGGCCTCGAACCATGTGCGGGCGGGCTCACTGCCGCCGAACAGGTCACCGCCGTAGCACTTTCGCAGGGGAAATGAACAGATTCCGGACGGAGTGTTGGAGTCGTCGAAGATGTAGTTCGCTGCCGCGTACTGATTTGTGAAACCGACGAAGCCCGCGGACCGATGCGATTCGGTGGTGCCGGTCTTGCCCGACATCGGCAGGTCCCAGCCCACCGAGGCCGCGGCGCCCGCCGCGGTTCCTGGCGATTTGTCATCCTTGCTCAACGCGTTCGCGAAGGTGTTCGCCAGCCCCTCGGGCACCGCTTGCTCGCACGGCTGACCCGCGAATGACACCTCATTGCCGCGGCGGTCGAACACCTTCTCGATCGGGTTGGGCGGGCACCACACGCCGCCCGATGCCAGCGTTGCGGCCACATTGGCCAGTTCGAGCGGATTGAGTTGGAACGGCCCCAGCGTGAATGAGCCGATGTTCTGTCTCTTGATGAAATCGGCCAAGCTTTCGTTACTTTCGGGGTCGTAGGCGCGCGCCGTCCCCGGAAGCGCATAGGACCGTAGCCCCAGCCGCACCGCCATATCGACGGCCCGCGACACTCCGACCTGTTGGATCAACTTGGCGAACGCCGTGTTCGGCGACGTGGCCAGCGCGTCGGTGACATTCAGTGAGCCGCGGTAGTTTCCGGCATTCCGCACGCACCACGTCTCCCTCGGACAGCCTGGCGTCTCGCTGCTGCCGAGGCCCCTCGCCTGGAACGAGCCGGGCACCTGCAACTGGGCATCGATACCCATGCCCATGTCGAGCGCAGCCGCGGTGGTGAAGGTCTTGAAGATCGAACCCGCCCCGTCGCCGATGAGCGAGAACGGAAGGGGCTGCATCGATTCGTTGGCCTCGTCGTTGAGTCCATAGGTTCGGTTGCTGGCCATCGCCATCACTCGATGCGCGTCTTTGCCCGGCTTGATCACACTCATCACGCTGGCGACACTGTCGAGTGATGGGCTGGCGAACTTGTCGATCGCCGACTTGACCGACGACTGCACCTTCGGGTCCAGCGTCGTGCGAATCAGATAGCCCCCGCGGGCCACTTGCTCCTTGCTGATGCCGGCCCGCGAAAGATACTCAAGCACGTAGTCACAGAAGAAACCACGATCGCCAGCGGCGATGCAGCCGCCCGGTAGCCCGTTCGGCTGGGGCAGCACACCCAGTGGTTCAGCCTTGGCGGCGCGCAGCTCGTCGGCGAACTCGGGGAGATTCTCGATCATGGTGTCCAGCACGACATTTCGCCTGTTCAGCGCCGCTTGGGGATTTGTGTAGGGGTCGAGCAAGCTTGTCGACTGCACGATTCCCGCCAGGAGCGCCGCCTGCTGCCAGTTCAGCTGCGAGGCGTCTACGCCGAAGTAGGTCTGCGCGGCATCTTGGACACCGAACGCGCCGTTGCCGTAATACACCAGGTTGAGATAGCGGGTCAGGATCTCAGCCTTGCTGAACGTCTTGGCGAGCGTCAGTGCGATCCGGATTTCACGTAGCTTGCGCGCCGGTGTCAGCGCGACAGCGGTCCGCCTCTCGGCGTCGGTCTGCGCCGTAACCAACAACAGGTAGTTCTTGACATACTGCTGCTCGATCGTCGAACCGCCCCGTGTGTCAGGGTCGCCTCGCAGGTAGCCGGTCACCCCCGTCAGCGTGCCCGGCCAGTCCACCCCGTTGTGGTCGGCGAACCGCTTGTCCTCGATCGAGACGATTGCTAGCTTCATCGCATTGGCGATCTGATCGGTTGCCACCTCAAACCGGCGTTGGGTGTACAGCCACGCGATCGGGTTACCTTCGGTGTCGACGATCGTCGACACCTGCGGTACGTCACCGGAGATAAGTTGCGCCGAGCCGCTAGCGACGACGTCGGCTGCGCGATTGGACATCAGCCCGATGCCGCCGACGATCGGGAACATCAACCCAGCCATCACGACTCCGGCCAGCAAGCAGCACCCCGCCAACCGCCTGACGGTTACCCCGGTCGGCCGCCCCTCCGACATGCATCCAGGTTATTCACGACGCCGCCTCGAATTCGGTGCATTGACGAAAGCGTTATCTTGCAGCCACCGATATGTGTCGTGCAACGACGATGGCGGCAGGTCCCGCCGCTCTGCAACGGCAAGACCAGCTCATCAAATGCTTTGCCCCCGACAATGACTCACGCTCACTCGCAGAATGAAGTAGTGCATTACCCCAGCTAAGCCCCTCCCCGGGTCGGACGATGCCGCTACGAGTTTTTGGGATCGGTAGCCACCCCCGCGGTGTGTAGTCAGCGCATCGACGACACATGCGGCATAGCCGCACGAAAGGAAGGGAGATCATGGATCGAATGACGCGGTTCGCGACAACCGTGGCGGTATCAGCAGGTTTGGGCCTGGCCGCCTTGGGGCTCGGCGCAGGTGTCGCCCAGTCCCTGCCCGGCGGGCCTGTGCCCTTAGGTGCGTGGCCCGGCTGCCCGGAGAACAGCCCCGAGGGCCCTTGCCGTTGGTGCCCGGGAGATCCACCAGTGCAAACCGGCAATCTTCGTGTGAACCCGGTGGTTTGGGACAACAACGTCTGTCACACCTACTGGTACGTCCGCCACGGGCAGGGCAACGTCGCGCAGAACATTTTTGAGGGAGAGGTTCCGCCTGCGCCCCCTCCACCCCCGCCCAACTTCACTCCGCCGCTGCCGCCGGGGCAGTGCTGGTATCTCTTTATTCCGGGGCCGTGCTAGGCCGGAATTGTGAGCACAGCGTCGCCATACCAGTGACACAGAAGCAACGCGACTTCGATGTCGAGGCGGTCGTCACCAATCGGTCGGCCACGACGTTCGATCGCGCGTTGCACGCGATACTTGACGGAATTGAAATGGAGATGGAGTTCCTCGGCAGCGGCTTTGAAGCTTGAGCCGCTGCGCAGGAACAGTCGCAGTGTCTCGCGAAGCCGCTCATCGTTTTCGGTGCGGGACGCCAGTGGCCCGAGCACCTCGGCGACCCACACGCGCGCCGCGCGTACACTGCCGCCCAGAAGGGCCGCAGTCGAAAGGCCGGGATCGCCGAACGCGGTGGCCCGGTGCGCGTTCGAGCCTGACGCGATCGCGACCATCCGGGCGTCTTGCGCCTGCTGATGCGACCGCCTGAAGCCCTCGACACCCGGCAACGGGTTACCGACGGCTATCCGGGGGGCGTCGGTTCGCGCTTCGACGAACGCGCGAATCCGAGCGCCCGCATTCGGCCCGGCCTCCGCCGAAAGGGGTATCCACGCCCATCCGGTCAGGCGATCCACCGAGATGAACAACGAACTCTCTAAGGCATCAGTGGATTCGGCGAGTTGCTGGACGAAGCGCTCCATCGACGCAAGCTCGTCGGTGCCGTCGTCATGTTCATCGCACCATGCCACCACCGCCACGTGAATTCGTCGCAGCGGGTAGCGTATCGCGGTCGTCACCGCATCGATGTCGATATCGGCATCGTCCAGAATCTCCCGAACTCGTAATACGCGCAGGCTGTTTCGGTTCTCCATCCATCGGTCGCGCTCGCTTTGATAGGTGCTGATCACCTGTTGAGTGATCCAGTCGATATAGCCGAACGTGATTTCTGAGACCTGATGGAAAACGGCGAGGGCCAGCGACGACTCCAGGTCCGACTCGCGTATCTCGTCGAGCACCGCGTCGAGCACAGCCGTGTGGCCCAGCCGGTAGGCGCGCACCAGCGCATTGACTGTCACTCCGCGCTGCGCCAACCGCCGTGCGTGTTCGAGGGCGGCGGTCGGCAGCTCCACTTTCTCGATCGGGCTGGCGTGCCGGATGGCGGAGAACACGGTGGCGACATTTCCGTCCACGCTGTCCCGCAACAGCTGCAGCAGCTGCGCGTCGCCGCGAAGGTCGGGTATTTCGGTCACCAACGTCTCTTGGATTGAGCCGGTCACTGCGGCCATACGCTGTCCAGCCGGCTGACGATGGCCGCCGCAGACTCGGTGACGAGTGTGGCTTCGTCATGGCCCGCTATCGCCATGACCAGACCCTAGTCCCGCTTTGTCTTCGGAAGACAAGAACTCGCCACGACGTGGTCGCCCGGCGACGTCGCTGACCCAGCCCCTGCTCAGCGACCCTTATGGCCAACGAAACGTCGAAGAAAGCGAGTCAACAATGAGCACCTACCTGACCCTCATCGCACTCATTCTGATGGTCCTGTCCCCCCTGTTCGTGCCAGTGGCCATCACGGTGGCTCCATGGCTGACCGCGGGAGTCCGTCAACTGCGCCGGGCCCTCGGCCTCCACCGTCCCGCCCGCCGCCTCGCCTGATCTGCAACGCCCACGCCATGACCACCGAATTCACCCCACTGCAGCGGGAAACGCTGACCGCGATAGTCGACACGTTCGTCGCATCCGTCCCACGGGAGGACGACCCGGACGGGTTCTACGCCGCCAAGGGCAGCGACGTCGGCGCCGACCTCGTACCTCCTCACGCACCTACCCCCCGAGCAGCTCGCCGGCCTGTCGCAGTTGATCGACGGCGCAGGAATCTTCGAGTTCAAGGATCAACCCCAGCCCGTCCGCGAGGAGATCCTCGCCAACCTCGCAACCTTTTCGCCCGAGGCGGCGGGCGCGATCACCGCGCTGAACCGGCTTTCGGTGTTGTTCGCCTACAGTCTTCCGGGCCCGGATGGCCGCAATCCGTTGTGGGCCGGCATGGGGTATCCGGGCCCGGTCGGAAATCCGCCGTCGGACGCCCGCAAAACGCTGGAGGTCATCACCGTCGCCGGCGAGACCACGCTCGAGGCGGATGTCATCGTGGTCGGCTCCGGCAGCGGTGGCGGAGTGGCCGCGGCGGTCCTGGCGGAGGCCGGCAAGCGGGTGATCATTGTCGAGGGCTTCATCGAGAAGGTCAACGCGATTCCGATCGGCCCCGGTGGCACACCGGTGTTCAGCGCCCACCAGATGTGCAGCGCGAAGCTCGGCAGCGACCCGCAGACGTCGGTTGCCAAACCGAACGGCGAGCTGCACGACGTCGCGGGTGTCTGGATCGCCGACGCCAGCGGTATGCCGACCTGCTCGGGAGTCAACCCGATGGTGTCGACGATGGCCCTCGCACGTCGCACCGCAGTGAACTTGATTGACCGCGACTGACATCAGGCAGCGCCACGAAAGTAGGCCTCCCCCATCGTCTTTGATGGAGGAGGCCTACTTTGCGTCGGACTGCGCTCCTTGCATTGCGTGCGAGGCGGCCGGCGCCGACACGGACTGTGTCGTTCCCGAGTCAACGACCAACGAAAATGGTGGAATGAATCACCTTCGAAGCGGGTACAAGCCCCGAAGGTGAAAGGAATCCGCGATGGACAGCAGTATGCCCGTAGATGGGCAGCGCATCACGATCTGCCCAGGCTGCGGGTATCCACGGATAGGTCCGGGCTTGTGCGCGGCCTGCGTGCCAACCGCTGCAGCCGCGTCTTTGGGATCGACGCCGACCACCGTCGCTGCTGAATCTGACTTCAATCCCGCTGCCTAGGGTCTAACGTCTCAGCGAACCACCCGACCGACAACCGCGGGGTCCCGTTGAGTGCAACCGAATTGATCAACGGCGACGTGTCGTTCTGGTACCGCTCGATTGGCCTGCCGGAGCGTCGTCCGCCGTTGCCGGGCGACCGCGACACCGACGTGTGCATTGTCGGCGGGGGCTTCACTGGGCTCTGGACCGCGTACTACCTCAAACTGGCGCAGCCCGACCTACGAATTGTCGTGCTGGAGCGCGAGTTCGCCGGCTTCGGCGCCTCGGGGCGTAACGGCGGCTGGCTGTCGGCCGAGCTGGCCGGTAAACGCGACGCGTATGCCGCGACGCATGGACACCAGGGTGTCGTCAACCTTATGCGAGCCATGCGTGGCGCGGTCGACGAGGTCATCGCCGTCGCGAAGGCCGAAGACATCGACGCCGACATCGCCAAGGACGGTTTGCTTCACGTTGCCCGCACCCCCGCACAGCTGGGGCGAATGCACGAATCGCTTCGGTACGAACAGGATTGGGGCGCCGAGCCGGAGGACTTCGTGGCGCTGAGCCGCGACGAGATGGACCGGCGTATCCGGGTCGCAGGCACGCTAGGCGCCCTATTCAGCCCCCACTGCGCCCGCGTTCAGCCGGCCAAGCTGGTGCTGGGCCTGGCACGCGTCGTCGAGGCCATGGGCGTCACCATCTTTGAGCAGACGACGGTGAGCCGGATCGAGCAAGGCCGGGCGATAACCGACCGCGGCACCGTGCGGGCGCGCATCGTCCTGCGCTGCCTGGAGGGCTTCACCGCGAGTATCCATGGCCAGCGGCGCAATTGGCTCCCGATGAACTCCTCGATGGTGGTCACGGAGCCGCTGCCCAGGGAGGCGGCCGACCAGATCGGCTGGCGGCGCGCCGAGTTGCTCGGCGACTACGCACACGGCTACATGTACGCCCAGCGCACCGCGGACAACCGCATCGCGCTCGGCGGCCGCGGCATCCCCTACCGCTACGGGTCGCGGATCGACGACCGGGGCGCCACGCAGCAGTGGACCGTCGCCGCGCTCACCGCGCTGATGCACGACATGTTCCCCGCGACGGCCGCGGTGCCGATCGTCCACGCGTGGTGCGGCGTCCTTGGCGTGCCGCGGGACTGGACGGCCACCGTCGATCTCGACCGCACGACCGGGCTGGGCACGGCGGGTGGCTACGTGGGCAGCGGGCTGACGACCACCAACCTTGCGGGACGCACGCTTGCTGACCTGGTGCTCGAGCACGACACCGAGTTGACCCGTCTCCCGTGGGTTGGTCGGCACGTCAGGCGCTGGGAACCCGAGCCGTTGCGGTGGCTCGGCGTGCAGAGCATGTATGCGCTGTATCGCACGGCCGACCGGAGGGAAACCGAGAAGAATCTGGCGCGGACAAGCCGAATCGCACGCATTGCCAACATGATCACTGGACGATGAGCCTGCCCGACGGTAAAGACAGCGAGCTAGAGTCGGCCCGCGGCGTAGGCCGCGCCCTCGTTGGTCATCCCGTTCACCGCATATAGCGCGTGCCCGATGCTGGGTCCGCCGGCCGGTGCGCCATTGCAGATCGTGTCGTCGGGGATGCACAAGTCGAGTGTTTTCGGCGCATACAGCGGCCCGATGACTACCGGCGGCGCGCCGATGCTGCTCATGAACTGCGCCGATGGTTTGCCGAACAGGACGACGGCGGCGACGTGGTTAGCCACCTCCGGCGGCATCGGATTGGGGATGAACGGCCGGAATTCGGCAGGTATGCCCTCGGGGATGACGGCCGCGGTGACGTAGCCCGCCACCACCGCCCCCTGGGAGTAGCCGCCCAGCACCATCCGGGTGTTGGGGCAGTTCGCCGCCATCGACTCGACGTGAAGGCCCGCATCCCTGATCCCGTCGACGACGGTTCTGGCGAATTCGATGCGATTGTTGAAATCGCTCGCCGCGGGATAGTTGACCGGGTAAACGGCGACCTCCCTGCCCCCGACTTGCGATCGCAGCGAGTCGACGAATGCCTGTCCTATCCCGCCGACACCGGGTGCCTCGGAGGTACCGCGGGCGAACACAATCTCGATGTCCGGGCACGGTTGAGCGGATGCGGATGGGATGGGCAAGCTCAGTAGCGTCGCCCCGGTTGTCACCACCACAACACCAATGAGTCGAGCGATTCGACGACCGTTCATAAGCGAACTCCTAAACAAGAACGCGGCGTTTCGACCGCCGCCTCGTGATCATGTACCCCGCTGTTTGCTAGTCACAAACCTTTGGGCCAGCCTTTGGGCCAGCTACTCCTCGAACGAAACCGACGTCTCGGTGCAATTGGTGACGCCCCGACCGGGCGGGAACTTGTGCGGATCCGCATTGGCGATGACCGCCTGCCGGTAGTACGCGCGCTCGGCGTCCGCTGAACACTCGAACGCAGCATTCAGCACGCGGAACGTCGCCGGGTCGGCACCCTCGATCGGCTTGCCCATCCAGTAGACGCGGCGGACGTCGGTTGCGTATGGGCCGTCGAGAGGACGAAACGTGGCCGTCTCGGCGTTCTCGATTGGATCGGAGAAGTAGAAGACATGCCCGGCGTCTTGTGCGTACGCGCCCTGCAGCACACGGAATGTTGCCGGGTCGGCGTCGGTGATGGGGTTTCCGTTCACCTGAACCGTGCGGCTGTCTTTGGTGAACAAGTAGTGGTCGTTGTTCGAGACCACCGCGAAATGTGCGGGATCTTTGGACAGCACACCGCCGTCGGTCCAGTACACGGAAGTGCTGTCCTTGGACAGGCCGCCATCGAGCAACTCGAAATGGGCGGGATCGTCGCTGATCGGCCGATCCAACTGGTAGACGTGATTGCGGTCTTTGGCGAAGCCGTCGCGCTTGAGCACGTCGAACGTTGCCGCGTCGGCGTCCGCTATCGGGTGGCCGTCGAAGTAGGCGTTGGACCTGTCTTTCGCATACGTGCTGTCGAACGCCTGGAACGAGGCGGCATCGGCGCCCGCGATCTGGGACGCCTTTCCCGGAAACGCGGCCAGGTAGTACACCTTGTCACCGCGCACGTGGTAGCCCGCGCCATCGAACAGCGAGTTGGGCGGCTTGTTACGACTGCACGCCGGCGAAAGGGCCACCGCGACGAGACACAGGGCCGCGATCGTTTTGCGCATCCGACGATCGAATCACCTAATTCACACCCACATTGAGAATCGGGCGCTTCTCGTAGGCATCGCTGGTGTCGAAATGCCACCACTCGCCCTTGTACACCGTCAATCCGCCTGCGGTCATCGCGTCCCGCAATCGCGCACGATTCGCCTGCGCGGCCGCGCTCACATCCTCGGTCGCGTATGCCAGGGCGCGCGAAGTGAAGTCGTCGAAGTCGGTGCCCATGTCGACCAGGCCCCCGGCGTTCGCGATCGTCACGTCCACCGACCGGCCCGCTTCGTGGCTGCGCGCGTAGGGCCCCGGCCTGGCCACCCAGTTCGGGTCTGGCACCGCCTCGAACATTCGCACCTGCACGTCATGCGGGCGATAGCAGTCCCAGAAGGCGAGCACCTCCCCTTTCGGCCGCAGCGCGGCCGCGGCGGCAGCAAGCCCCTGCGCCATGGATTCGTGCACCAGGCACCGGGCGTCGGCTGGATACATCGGCACGCCGACGAAATTGTTCGGCGTTGCGTACCGAAGGTCGATGACGGCGTCGGGCACCACGGTGCGCACATCGACCAGGCCGGCCGCCCGCGCCGCCTCGGACACCGGCGGCACGGCCGGCGCTGCGAACGCGCCTGGAGCTGCCAAAACGGCGGTGCATAGGGCGCCAAAGGCCCCCAACACATTGCGCACGCAATCACCTCCGAAAAGCAGGTATGCACCTACGCTATCGGTCCCGCTGCCCCGGCCAGACCATCATGGCGTCGAAGAAAATAGGAGGCCAGCATGAGCGTCACCGCCGTCCGAACCACCTACCCGACCATCTTCGAGGCCGACCTGCCCACCGTGTCGTATGAGGGCTCGCCCACCGCTGCCGCCGCACACCAGGCCCTCAAGCAAGCGCGGGAGCAATTCCCGATCGCCATGGGCGCGCACGGACCCGAGATTCTGAGCTACGAGCTCGCCCACACCGCCCTGCGCGATCAGCGGATGACGCCACCGCCCGGCTTGGGCCTCGAGGCGCAGGGCATCACATCGGGGCCCTTATGGGACCGCGTCACCGCGTCGCTGCTGAGCGTCAACGGCGAGGACCACGCACGACTGCGTCGCCTGCTGTCGAAGGCATTCACACCGAGGGCGGTCGCACGCCTCGACACGACGATCACCGACATCATCACGCGGTTGACCGACCCGCTGATGGCCGATGGACGCTCCGAGGTCGTCGCCGACATCGCGCGCCCGTATCCGGTGCCGGTCATCTGCGAACTACTCGGCGCGCCCAAGCAGGACTGGCAGCTGTTCTCGGTGTGGGCCGACGAGTTCTTCAAGACCTTCACGTGGAACGCCGCCGAGTACGAGCCCGACATCCTTCGGGCATGGGGTGAACTCGACGACTACATCGACCGCATGGTCGCCGAGCGCCGCAAATCGCCCACCGACGACCTGATCTCGGGACTGATCCGCGCCGAGCACGAAGGCGACCACCTGAACATGGCCGAACTGCGGATGCTCGCGGGCGGCCTGCTGATGGCCGGCACCGACACCACGCGCAACCAAGTCGCCGCTGCTGTCGACGTCCTTTGCGATCATCCGGATCAGTGGGACCTGCTCGCCGAGCATCCGGAACTGGCGATGAAGGCAGTCGAAGAGCTGATGCGCTTCTATCCCGTGGTCTTCGGGGCGATGCGGATGACAATCGAAGACGTCGAGTACGAGGGCGTCGTAATCCCGGCGGGAACGTTCGTCATGGTCAATACCGCTGCCGCCAATCGCGATGAAAACGCGTACAAGGATCCGGACGTTCTCGACATCACACGGCAGGGGGCGGCGCCGATGCAGTCGTTCGGCGCCGGAGCGCATTACTGCCTGGGCGCCAACCTGGCCCGAAGGGAAATCGCCGAAGCCCTGACCGTGATGGCCCGCCGGATGCGCAACCTGCGTCGCGCGGGACCCGGGCCGTGGAAGCCGATGGTCGGAATCACCGGTCCCGCGGTCCTGCCCGTGGAGTTCGACGCTGCCTAGACTTTCTACGTGCGTGACGTACTCGACGAATTGCTGACGGTCTGGCGGGCCGGCGGGACAGCAGGCGTTGCAACGGTCGTCCGCACCATCAAGTCCGCGCCGCGACCTGCAGGCGCCACCATGGTCGTCGCGCCCGACGGCACGGTCGCGGGCTCGGTGTCCGGTGGGTGCGTCGAGGCCGCGGTCTACGAACTCGCCAACGAGGTGGTGGCCAGCGGACGACCCGAGTTGCATCGCTACGGGATATCCGACGACGACGCGTTCGCCGTCGGTCTCACCTGCGGCGGCATCATCGACATCTACACAGAACCGGTGTCCCGCAACACTTTTCCGCAGCTGCAGACCATCGCCGATGACATCGCCGCGCATCGTGCGATCGCCGTCGCGACCGTCATCGCCCATTCGGACCCCGACTGGCTCGGGCGCAGGCTGGTCATCGGGCCGGACGCAATCGAAGGATCGCTGGGCTCTGCGCGTGCCGACGCCGCCGTGGTCGACGACGCGAGGGGTCTGCTCGCGGCGGGCCGCACCGCCGTGCTGTCCTACGGTCCTGACGGCCAGCGCCAAGAGTCCGGCATGGAGGTCTTCGTCGCCAGCCATGCGCCGCGGCCGCGGATGCTGATCTTCGGCGCCATCGACTTCGCCTCGGCGCTGGCCCGGCAGGGCGTGTTCCTCGGATATCGGGTCACGGTCTGCGATGCCAGGCCCGTCTTCGCGACGCCGGCACGTTTCCCCGACGCCGACGAGGTCGTCGTCGATTGGCCCAACCGCTACCTCGCTGCGCAGGCCGAGCAAGGTGCGATCGACTCAAGGACCGCGATCTGCGTGTTGACCCACGACCCCAAGTTCGACGTGCCGGTGCTGGAGGTCGCGCTGCGGCTGCCCGAGGTCGACTACATCGGCGTGATGGGCTCGCGCCGCACCCACGACGACCGCATGAACCGGCTGCGCGAAGCCGGCCTGACCGACGCCGACCTGAGCCGTCTGGCCAGCCCGATCGGCCTCGACCTGGGCGCACGCACTCCCGAGGAAACCGCGGTGTCGATCGCCGCGGAGATCATCGCGCGCCGCTGGGGCGGCGGCGGCCTGCCATTGACTGAGGTCGACGGCCGAATCCACCACGATTGATGAGATGAGACAGATGGGGTGGAAATGTCGCTCTCAGATGCGATAACGTCACTCTTCAGTCGTTCGAGGGGAGTGATTGCGTGACTGACACGGTGACGACCCGATACGCGGGCACGCGCGTCGCCCGCGTCGAGGACAACCGCCTGCTCACCGGCCGCGGCACCTTCGTCGACGACGTCACCCGGCCCGGCATGCTGCATGCCTGCTTCGTGCGCAGCCCGTTCGCACACGCGAAGATCAACGGCATCGACGCCGCCGCAGCGCTCGCGCTGCCGGGGGTGCGCGCGGTGTTCACAGCCTCCGACCTCAACCCCGACGTCATACAGGCGTGGCACGCGGTCGCGGGCAAGGACATCCCGGACACGCCGCGGCCCCCGCTGGCCGAGGGCGAGGTGAAGTTCGTCGGCGATCCGGTCGCCCTCGTCGTCGCCGACAGCCGCTACATCGCCGAAGACGCGATCGAGTTGGTTGAGGTCGACTACGAACCGCTGCCCGCGATCGCCGACTTCACCAAGGCTGTGGGTTCGGATGTGGTCGTCCACGAGGCGTACCCCGACAACGTCGCCGGCGGGATGGGCGGCGCCCCGCCGGACGAAGAGACGTTCAACACCGCCGCGCACGTGGCCGAGGCGAACGTCTACCAACAGATTTACGCGCCGGTACCGATGGAAACGCGCGGAATGGTCGTCGAGTGGGACGCGTCGTCAGAGGAACTGACGGTGTGGGCGTCGACGCAGACCCCACACGAGCTGCGGGCGTTCGCCGCCCGACTGCTGGGCATCCCGGCTCAGGGTGTCCGGGTCATCATGCGCGATTCCGGTGGCGGTTTCGGCCAGAAGGTCGTCCCGATGCGCGAGGACATGTGCATCCTGCTCGCCGCGCGCAAGGTGCCCTCCGCGATGAAGTGGATCGAGGACCGTCGCGAGAATCTGATGGCGGCGGGTCAGGCGCGCCACGTCGACGGCAAGGCCAGGATGGCGTTCGACGACGAGGGCAACATTCTCGCCGCCGACATCGACTTCATCTACGACATCGGCGCGTACCCGACTCCCTACCCGGTGCTCACCACCGCCGCGGTCGGCATGTTCTTCCCCGGCCCGTATCGCGTGCCGAAGGCAAGTTTCAACTACAAGACGGTGTTCTCCAACACCGCCGGCCTTGCCGCCTACCGCGGTCCGTGGCAGTACGAAACCCTAACGCGCGAAATACTTCTCGACATCGCCGCGCGCAAGATGGACATGGACCCTGTCGAGCTGCGGCGCCGAAACATCCTGCGCGGTGACGAGATGCCGTATTTCAACCCCAACGGCATGCCCTATGACCATGTCGCCCCTGCGGACACGTTCGACCAGGCCGTGAAGATCCTCGACCATGAGGGCTTCCGTCGCGAACAACGAGAAGCCTTGGAGCAGGGTCGCTACATCGGTCTTGGCTTTTCGGCATACATCGAGCCGACGGGCGCTGCGACCGGGCACCTGGCCACCGAAGGTGCGACTATCCGTATGGAGCCGACGGGCAAGATCAACGTGTACGTGAACGGCGGGTCGACCGGCAACAGCATCGAGACCACGGTCGTGCAGCTGACTGCCGACGTGCTTGGCGCCGATATCTCCGACGTGTCGACCATCCAGGGCGACACCGCGGTGACACCGTACGGTGCCGGCTCGCAAGGCAGCCGATCCGGTCCGATGACGGCAGGCGCGGTGAACGAGGCGGGGACGATTCTGCGCAAGCAGATCGTGGCGATGGCCGCAGCCCGGCTGGGCGTCGGGGAAAACGAGATACAACTGGGTGGCTCGAAAGCCGTTGTGCGCGAAGATCCATCGAAGATCGTGACCTTCGCGGACCTCGCGTACCGCTCGTACTACGAACCGCAGCAGCTGCCGCCTGGCATGGCAGCGACGCTGGAGGCGACGGCACGCTTCACGTCACAGACGATGATCCACTGGGCGAACGCGACGCATGCCTGCACGTGCGAGGTCGACGTTGAGACGGGGCACGTCACGTTGACGCGTTACATCGTCAGCGAGGACGTCGGCGCGATGATCAACCCGAACGTGGTCGAGGGCCAGATCGCAGGTGGCACTGTCCAGGGTATTGGCGGTGCCCTGCTGGAGAACATGGTCTACGACGACGACGGAAACCCGCTGTCCTCAACGTTTGTCGACTATCTGCTGCCGACGGCGACCGAGGTGCCGCCGATCGAATTCGGGCACGTCGAGATCCCGGGACCCGGCGTCGGCGGCTACAAGGGCGTCGGTGAGGGCGGCGCCATCGGCGCGACACCGGCGGTGATCAACGCGGTCAACGACGCGTTGGCGCCGCTGGGCGTGACGCTCACGCGATTGCCCGCCAGCCCCGCCGCGATCGTCGAACTGATCGAGCAAGCACGAAAGGACCACTAGCCGTGGAACTGAACAACGAATTTCGTGTCGCGGTGCCTGCGGCGAAGACGTGGGAGGTGCTCACCGATGTCCACAGGGTCGCGCCGTGCCTTCCGGGCGCCACCCTGCTGTCCGTCGACGGCGACGAGTTCACCGGTGCGGTGAAGGTAAAGGTCGGCCCGATCACGGTGTCCTACCAGGGGAACGCGGCGTTTGTAGAGAAGGATGCTGCGGCACAGCGAGTGGTGCTCAAGGCCAACGGCAAGGAAACCCGGGGCAACGGCAACGCGGCCGCCGTCGTCACCGCCCAGCTCAAGGACGAGGGTGACGCCACAAGCGTGGTGATCACCACCGACCTGACGATCTCCGGTAAGGCCGCTCAATTCGGCCGCGGTGTGCTCGCCGACGTCGCGGGGAACCTGATCGCGCAGTTCGCAAGGGCGCTTGAAGCCGATCTGACCGGTGGCTCGTCGACTAGTACTACCGCGCCGACGGCCGAAACCATCTCTGCGGCAAGCCAACCCGCTGCCGGTGACTCCGTCGACCTGCTCAAGGTCATGGCAGTGCCGATGGCCAAACGGGCGGCGCCGGCGCTCGCCGCGCTGGCGGTCGGTGCTGCGATCGGCTTCCTGGTGGGCCGCCGACGAAACCGTCGCTCCGATGATCTACTGGCCGCGCTGACGCGGCTCGTGTCATGAAGGCTGCCGCGTTCGCGTATCACCGCCCTGACGCCGTCGAGGAGGCCGTCGACCTGCTCGCGGAGTACGGCGATGGGGCGAAGATCCTCGCCGGTGGGCAGAGCCTGGTGCCCATGCTCGCCATGCGCCTGACCCATTTCGATAACCTCGTCGACGTCACCCGGGTCACCGAGCTCGTTGGTATCGACCTGTGCGACGGCGAAGTTCGCGTCGGAGCGGCGACCCCACACGCTTTCGTGGGGATGGACGACGAGGTGGCCGAGTCGGTGCCGCTGTTGACGCTGGCGACGCCCTACATCGGTCATTTTCAGATCCGCACCCGCGGCACGCTCGGTGGCGCTATCGCCCATGCCGATCCGGCGGCGGAGTATGCGGCGGTGGCGCTGGCGCTCGACGCCCGCATGGAAGCAGTGTCGCCGCGCGGCGCGCGCGATATCCCGGCGCGCGAGTTCTTCACCGGCCTGTGGGAGAACTCGATGGCAGCCGATGAAATCCTCACCGCCGTGCGCTTCCCGGTGTGGGGCGCTCGGTCGGGCTTCGCCGTTGAGGAGTTCGCCCGCAGGCACGGGGATTTCGCGATCGCCGGTGCCGCGGTCGCGATCGAGCTGGACGAAGAATCGCGCGTGAGCCGTTGCGGCATAGGACTTCTCGGGCTGGGCTCGACACCGCTGCGCGGATCGGCCGCCGAGGAAGCCGTTCTCGGCCGTCCGGTCGGCGATATCACTGCCGACGAGATCGGGCATCTGGCCATCGGCGGGCTCGAAGACATCCCGGCCGACCTCCAGGGGTCCGCCGCCTATCGAGCCAAGGTCGGCGCCACCATGGTGGCCCGCGCCTGGGGATCTGCGAGCGCGGAGGCACACAATGCATGAGTGGCCGGTGACCGTGTCCGTGAACGGACAGCCGACGGAAGCAACCGTGGAACCTCGGCTGACACTCGCGGACTACCTCCGCGAAAGGTGCGGCCTCACAGGCACGCACCTGGGCTGCGAGCACGGGGCATGCGGGGCGTGCACCGTGCTGGTCGATGGCCAGGCCGTCCGGTCCTGCCTGATGTTCGCCGTGCAGGCGGACGGTTCGGAGGTGACGACCGTGGAGGGCGTCGCGTCCGAAGGCGGAGAGCTCTCGCCCGTACAGACGGCGCTGCGCGAGTGTCATGGACTGCAGTGCGGGTTCTGCACGCCAGGGTTCGTCATGTCGATCACGGCGCTGCTGCGCGACAATCCGAAGCCCAGCGACGAGGAAATCCGCGAGGGGTTGTCGGGCAACTTCTGCCGCTGCACTGGCTATCAGGGCATCGTCAACGCCGTCCACCGAGCGGCGGACGTGCAGGCCTGATTCGCCGGCCTTCCGGGAACTATCTCCTTCACGACCGAGTCCTAGCCTTCGAGCTTGGCGACGACGGCGGCCACGCGCCGTTTCCGCGTTTCGGCCTTCTTGGCGTCGAGCACGGATCGCACATGCTCTTTTCTGTGCGTGTAGGAGAGCTTCTCCCAGGCCGTGGCGGCGGTGGCCGATGAGTTGATCGCGGATTGCAGATCAGCGGGTACCTCAACCGTGCGCGGAGATGTGTCGAGGGAGACTTCAACGTCGATCGGGTCGCCGCCGTGGATGCCTGATTCCTCGCGCCGCTCGGCGCTGAAAGGCAGCAAATACTTGCCGCCCATGGGCGCGACGGTGGACCGGTATTCGTAGCCGTTGACGTTGACGATGACGGGTGGTCGCTTGCCGGCGTCGAGCGCGGCGACAACCTCGGCGGGCACCTCAATGCCGGTGTTGTTGCCCATCTGGAACATCGTCGTGGAGAACTTCACCCGTCCACTAAACATGACCGCTCGGCGGCGCACAGGAAGACAGGGCATCGTGGTGGGCATGAGGATTGGGTTCATCGGACTGGGAAACATGGGCGCGGGCATGGCCGCGAACCTGTTGAAGACCGGCCACGAGGTCACGGCGTACAACCGGTCGCAGGACAAGGTGGTAGCGCTTGCGGAGCACGGTGCGAGGCCGGCGAAGTCGGTGGCGGAAGCGTGCGACGGCGACCTCGTCATCACGATGCTGGCCAACGACGATGCCGTCGAGGCGGTCACGTTCGGTGACGACGGCATCCTCGCCTCGCTGCGGCCCGGCGCGACCCACGTGTCGTCGAGCACGATCAGCGTCGCGCTGTCGGAGCGGCTGACCGCCGAACATACCGAGGCAGGCCAGCAGTTTGTCGCGGCTCCGGTGTTCGGCCGACCCGAAGCTGCAGCGGCGGCAAAGCTTTTCGTGGTCGCGGCGGGTGCGACCGCGACACTGCAGGACGTCTCGTCGGTGTTCGACGCGATCGGCCAGCGGACGTTCGTGGTCTCGGAGGACCCGAAGGCGGCCAATCTGGTGAAGCTTAGCGGCAACTTTCTGATCGCCGCGGTGATCGAATCACTCGGGGAGGCAATGGCTTTGGTGTCCAATGCCGGCGTCGACAAGAACTACTACCTCGAGATCCTGACTTCGACGTTGTTCGGCGCGCCGGTGTACAAGACGTACGGCGGCCTCATCGCGCGCGAGGAATTCGAGCCGGCCGGGTTTGCCGCAGAACTCGGCCAGAAGGACATTCGGCTCGTCCTCGCGGCGGGCGAGGCATTGCGGACGCCGCTGCCGATCGCCAGCCTGTTGCGGGATCGCTTCCTGACGCTGCTCGCCAACGGTGGCGGCAAGCTGGATTGGTCGGCGATCGGTGCGTTATCCGCCTGGGAGGCAGGCGGCTCGAGCCCGACCGCTCGCGATTAGAACCGCCGGCGGTCGGCGCGGGCCTCTGCGAATTCCCGACCGCTGGCCGCCGGGTGCGACCATTTGCCGATGGACCAGGACGACGCGGAGAAGCGAAGCGCTGAACTGGAACGCCGGCTGGCCGACATGAATGCCGCTCGCCCCGATCGCTCCGATGGGCCTCTTGCGGAAACGCAGGTGATCCACATCTTGGGAGCCCCGCCCGGCCACTCCAAAGATGTTTTCAACCGTCAGAGAGGCGGGTACTCCAAAATTGACTGCGGGGTCAAAAGCTCTTTGGCTGCCGGCATCCACAGTCAGGGCGTTCACTCCTTACGCGCCCCGAGCCACCCTGACGGTTGCCGTCATCCGCGGATCACCGCACATGGTCGCATGCCCTCTTTCCGCATTGAAGCTCGCTCGGATAACCATTCGGCCCGGCCGCTCAGATTTAGAACGGCGGGGGATCGTCGGTTTCCCCTGTGGGCGGTGGTAGCGAGGTGAACCAGGGGTCGTCGTCGGTTCCGCATGATGGCGGTGGTCGCGAGCGGAAATGCGCCTCGTCGCAAGCATTTCCGGAGTTCTCGCGGATGTTCTGGTTGTGTGCCCGTTCGGCGTCGATGCGTTGGGCGCGGTCCTGTGCTCGGGTGGTTTTGCGGCGTGGCATCATCAGGCCACGATTGGGTTGAGCGCCGGGCGCATTGGCCGGTGCGCTGACGGGTGCGGTGGGCCGGCATAGGCTGGGAAAGAGCAGCCGACTACCCGGATAGGTTGTATAAGTCTGCCCACCGGGCGCGGTCCAGACCACCGTGCCATCGGGCAGCTGCCTATCCAGCCAACCGCAGAAAGTCTTGAGCAAGTGATGTTTTCGACACAGGCATTTGATATTTGCCGCCTGCGTCGGGCCGACCGGATACGGGATCGTATGGTCCAAGTCGCAACCATCGGCGGGTTCGTCGCAGCCCGGGAAACGACACGTCAAATCCCGGCATCGGACAAAGCGGGCCAACCCCGCCGACGGCGTATACCGCGGCTCGGGCGCATTATCGCCGGGGTGGATCACCGGCCGGATCGTCGCCGTGCCCGCCAGCTTGGCCGCCAGCAACGGCGCGGGCAGCATCCCACCACCCATGATTGCCGCCGGATTCGTGTTCGCCGGCCCGGTCCCCGCCGGCTGGGCAAGCGCCTCGGCGATCGTCATCTCCCGCAGCTGCGCGGTGGTCGGTCCCGGCGGGCCGGCCCCATCCACCTGCACTTCGGTGTCGTCGGTGAGACTCTTCTCCTCGGCAACCACATTGACCACCACCGCAGAGGGCACCGCGCCGGCGGCGTCACAGTCGGCGACCCCGCACTCACAGCGCAGCCGATCAGCGCCCTGGCCCAACGCCCCCAACGCATCACTGCGGCGCTGCTCGAGCGTGCGCGGATCAGCCTGACACACCGACCGGGCCATCGCATCCAGGCGCTGATCCAGCGCGGCGGCGTCGTGGTTGAACAACCGGGCTTCGATCCAGCACAGTCCCGTTCCGCTATCAGCCGGTTTCACATCGACGTGGCGGCCGCGCGCACTGTACTCCGCGCGCACCACCGCGTCCGGGTCATAGCGATCCACCCAGTAATCGATCGCATCCTCGGCCTTGGCCACCGACAGCGATCCCCAGCTCCTCACTTCGGCGGCGATCTCGGTGTCCACCTTGGCCATCGCCTCGGGGTCCTTGATCAGTCGGGTCCGCGCCACAATCGCCGTCACCAAGCGATAGGAGATCTGTCCGGCGGCGAACACCTCGGCCACCCGCGCCAGCCGCTCCCGCAGCGCCTTGGCGATCAACAACTGATGGGCGGCCACCCCCAACGACACGTTGTGCACCGCGGCCACCTCGGCGGCCACCACATCCCAATTGTCGACACACCACTGCTCGCGTTCGGCCGACCCATCGGCGGCCAGCCGTGCCTCCAACACGTCGGCGATCGCGAACAGCCGCTGCGCGCAGGCGGCGTTCTCCACCCGCGCCCACGCCCCCACCGCACCGGCACCACAGGCACCGGCGGCGGCCGCCACCAGCTGATCGAACATACAAGCGAAACTACCCACGCCGCATGACCGGACCCCACCAAACGTCGTCCAAGGAGCCAACCTGTGGATGAAATCGGGATTGGGGATAACTCCGCTAGTTCGAGACGACCCCACGCAGGCCATCGGCGCCGAATATCGGCTCGAGCATCGCCGTGAAGTCGGGGCCGCGGCGTAGCATCTGGCCGCCGTCGACGTTGATGACCTGACCGGTGACATAACTCGACGCGTCGCTCAACAGGAACACTGCCGCGTTCGCGATGTCCGTCACCTCGCCAGGCCGCGGCAGCGGCGTGCTGGCCGCGTAGTCACCGCTGACCTCTGGCGATTGGAAAACCGCCTCCACCAGATCGGTGCGGATCAAGCCGGGACGGAGACAGTTCACCCGCACCCACGACGACCCGAGCTCGTCGGCCGCCAGTTGCATCAGATGATCGACCGCCGACTTAGAGACGCCGTACGCGCCGAACCACCGGTGAGTATTGCTTGCCGCGATCGACGAGATGCCGACGAAGGATCCTCCGCCGCCCCGGACCATTTCCCGGGCGGCGTGCTTGAGCACATACATCGTGCCGTTGACGTTCAGGTCGACCGTGCGCCGCCAGGCGTCGGAATCGATCTGGGTGATCGGCCCGATCGTTTCGCTGCCGCCGGCGCAGTGCACGACTCCGTGCAGCCGGCCGGTCCACGCGGTGGCCGCCTCGACGACGCGAGCGACCTCCTCCTCGTTGGTGACGTCGGCGGGTTCGTAAAGCACGGCGCCGTCGCCGCCGGCCGCCTCGATCTCTTCTGCCGCGCCCGCGAGCCGGTCCGCGTTGCGGCCGACAAGCATCGCCTTGCCGCCGGCGGCGACCACCGCGGCGGCGACACCCTTGCCGATGCCGCTTCCACCCCCAGTGACCAGGACTGTCCGATCCGTCAACGACAGCTGCACCGCGACCCCTTCGTCGATATAACTAGAACAGGTTCTAGTTATACGTTACGGCTGGTCGCGGCGCGCAGGCTTCGGCGCTCCCAGCGTGCGCCAGTCCGGCACATCGGGCGGAAGGCCGACTGGGTAGCGATTTTCGTTGTGTGCCGCCCAGTGCGCGTGGCCGAGCTCGTGGATGTGGAACCCATGCCGCAATGCCTCGGTGAATCCCATCGCGTCACTGGCTGCATTGACCGAATCCTTGATCAGCAGCGCCGCCATGGTCGGCCGCTCGGCGATGCGGCGTGCGAATTCGAGTGTTTTGTCCTCGAGTTCGGCGCGCGGGAAGATCTTCGACACCATGCCGAGGCGGTGTGCCTCATCCGCGTCGATCGAATCGCCAGTCAGCAGAAGCTCTTTGGCCTTGCGAGGGCCGAATTCCCATGGATGGGCGTAATATTCGACGCCTGGCATGCCCATCCGCACGCCCACGACGTCGCTGAACTTCGCGTCATCAGCGGCCACGATCAGGTCGCACGCCCAAATCAGCATCAGCCCTGCGGAAATCGCGTTGCCCTGCACCTGCGCGATCGTGATCTTGCGCAGATCCCGCCACCGGCGGGTGTTCTCGAAGAAGTAATGCCACTCCTGCAGATAAGTTCTCTCCGCGATCGCAGGGACTGTCGCCCCGTGCGAGCGGAATGTCGGATGCTGAGCAGGACCGGGTTTGCGTTCGAGTAGCGCTTCCTCAGAGCCCAGATCATGTCCGGCTGAGAAGTTCTTGCCACGGGCGGCGAGGATCACCACGCGGACCGTGTCGTCGGCCTCAGCGCGGCCGAAGGCCTCGTCAAGCTGCACCAACATCGTTCGCGATTGGGCGTTCTGGGCTTCCGGCCGATTGAGCCAGATCCGCGCGATCCGCCCCTCGTCGAGCCTCTCGTACGCCACCTGCTGGGGCGCGTTGCCGCCGGCCGGTTCCGCACTAGTCAGATCTGGGCTCGCCACAGCGGACCACCTCGTTCGCTTGAAAAACTATGGACGGATTGCACATTACGGTGCCACAGCAAGCGACCGTAAAGCGGTGCCACAGCTGCCTGACAGCAACCTCCCAGAAATGGGACACCCGCACCATTTTTATCGACGATGGGACGGCCTTTCGCGGATAGTGGGCGTAATGTCTCCGCTAGCAGATCCCCTCTGCCGCCACAACTTCGGGCGACGAACAAACAGCAAACCCACAGAAAGCGTGACAATGGCGACCATGAAGCTTCCACCACGACGACTGCTCCTTGCCGGCGGATTCGCAATCGCTATCGCGGCCGCGCCTGCGGTCGCCGCCGTCACCGTATCGACCAACTCGGCGCCGACGATCGCGGCGTGCCCCGGCGGCGAATCCGAAGACACCTTCACCGGTGTCTGCGTCCCCGATCTGGTGCCGAATTCGCCTGAGGTTGGCGTCACCTCGACCGGCGGGCTGCCGGAGGTCGACAACATTCCGTGCACCGGAGGTAATTCCGGCGAATGCATCGGCCTTTCCGAGGAGGAGCAAGCCGCAGGGCCACAGCCGGTGCCGCGCTCGACAGTCAGCTCGAGCCCCTAACCCGCGAGCCGAAACAAGGCTGGGGCGCAGCACTGTGCCCCAGCTTTTTCGTATGCGCCGCAGACGCATTCCCGGCGAACACCGAGAACGTCTGCAGACCGCTCTGCGCGTTCGTACAATCCCGACAATGACGACTTACCCGATTTCAACGCGACGGCTTCTTTTTGCCGGCGGATTCGCAATCGCGATCGCCATTGCGCCGGCCGCCGCAATCGTCGCGCATCCAACGCATGCAACGGATTTCAAGCCCCTGGCGGCTTGCGAATCCGGCGAGGAAGAAGACGTCTTCACGACGTCCTGCACGCCATATCTGGTTCCGAACTCGCCGGGCGGATTCACGACGACCGCGGCCAACCCCGACATCCCCGAGATCGACGGCGTTCCCTGCACCGGAGCCGATTCAGGGGCGTGCATGGGCCTGGCGGAGAACGCAGAGGATGCAGGCCCGCAGCCGGTACCGCGCTCGACCATCAGCTCCAGCCCATAACCGGCGCGATTCCGCACGCTCAGGGGGCGCATTCACAGGGAACTGGTGGAATGTCTGCAGACTTCTTGCAGCTTCCATAGAATTCCCTCGACGATCTGGTCAATAACTACAGAAAGCGTGACGATGGCGACCCTTGAGCTTTCAGCGCGACGATTGATCCTTGCCGGCGGATTCGCGGTCGCGATTGCCGCAGCTCCCGCGATCGCCGTCTTCGCAGTTCCCTCCGAATCGGTGCCGTTGGCTCAGTGCCCGGCAGGCGAAGAAGAAGACACCTTCACCGGCGTCTGCCTCCCGCACACCGTTCCGAATTCGGGTTCGGCGTTCAGCAGCATCCCCGGTAACCCGAGCCTGCCCGCCGTGAACCTGCCGGGCGGCGGCGGAGCCATTCCCTGCAGCGGCCACAACTCGGGTCAGTGCATCGGCCTGGCCGAGGAGGCACAGGCCGCGGGCCCGCAGGCGGTACCGGAGTCGACTGTCGGCCACAGCCCGACCGTAACCGGCGGCGTGTAGCCTCACGGCCCCTGAGCAGGGCGGCGGCGCTGACGAGCGCGCCGTCGCCTAGAGTTGTCATATGCCTGCGAAATCTGACCCCGCCGAGCTCGGCGACGTCGAGCCGCTAGCCGACAGCACTGCACGCCAGGCCAGGCGCGTCGTCGCGGCGTACGCGACCGACGCCGACGAGTGCCGGATCTTTTTGTCGATGCTCGGCATTGGACCGAAGCTCGAGGCTTAGGTGTCTCCACGGGGCGGCCATGGGCTCGGCCCCGGGGATTCGGACTTCGTCGTGGTGGCCAACCGGCTGCCGATCGACATGGAGCGCCTGCCCGACGGCAGCACGACGTGGAAACGGAGCCCCGGCGGTCTAGTCACCGCATTGGAACCGCTGCTGCGGCGTCGCCGCGGCGCGTGGATCGGCTGGCCGGGCATCCCCGACGCCGATGACGACCCGATCGAGCAGGACGACATGCTCCTGTGCCCGGTCCAGTTGTCGGCCGACGACATCGCCAATTACTACGAGGGCTTCTCGAACGCGACGCTGTGGCCGCTGTACCACGACGTCATCGTCAAGCCGATCTACCACCGCGAGTGGTGGGACGCCTACGTCGACGTCAACCGGCGCTTCGCCGAGGCCACCGCGAAGGTGGCGGCGCAGGGCGCGACCGTGTGGGTGCAGGATTATCAGCTGCAGCTGGTCCCGAAGATGCTGCGGATGCTGCGGCCCGACCTGACCATCGGCTTCTTTCTGCATATTCCGTTCCCCCCAGTGGAACTGTTCATGCAGATGCCGTGGCGGACCGAGATCACCGAGGGTCTGCTCGGTGCTGATCTGGTCGGGTTCCATCTGCCCGGCGGCGCACAGAACTTCATGATTCTGGCTCGCCGCCTCGTCGGCGCAAACACGTCACGCGGAACGGTCGGCGTACGCTCCAGATTCGGTGAAGTCGACGTCGGCTGGCGCACCGTCAAAGTCGGCGCGTTCCCGATCTCGATCGATTCGACGGCGCTGGACCAGCAAGCGCGCACTCGCGCAATCAGGCAGCGCGCACGAGAGATCCGCAGCGAGATCGGCAACCCGAGCAAGATCCTGCTCGGCGTCGACCGGCTGGACTACACAAAAGGCATCGACGTTCGGCTGCGGGCGTTTTCGGAGCTGCTTGCCGAGGATCGGGCCAAGCGCGACGACACCGTTTTGGTGCAGCTTGCGACCCCCAGCCGGGAGCGCGTCGAGAGCTACATCGAGATGCGGGAAGACATCGAACGCCAAGTCGGCCACATCAACGGTGAGTACGGCGAGGTCGGCCACCCGATCGTGCACTACATTCACCGGCCGGTCCCCCGCGACGACTTAATCGCCTTCTTCGTGGCGGCCGACGTTATGCTGGTCACCCCGCTGCGCGACGGCATGAACCTCGTCGCCAAGGAATACGTCGCGTGTCGCAGTGATCTCGGTGGCGCACTGGTGCTCAGCGAATTCACCGGCGCTGCAGCCGAACTCCGCCAGGCCTACCTCGCCAACCCGCATCACCTCGAGGGCGTCAAGGACGCGATCGAGGCCGCCCTGAATCAGACACCGGAAGAAGGTCGGCGAAGGATGCGCGCCCTGCGCAGGCAGGTTCTCGCCCACGACGTCGACCGCTGGGCGCGGTCGTTCCTCGACGCGCTGGCATCAACGAGAGACGACACCCCTAAATCGGAGTGATGTAGTTGATCAGCCACTTGCCCTCGATGCGCTTGTATTCCACCCGCAGTCGCGCGCCGTCATAGATGGGCTGGTCGCGGTTCGACTTATCGGACACCGTCCGGTTGATGTACACCATCACCGCTGCCGAGTTGCGGTGCGCATCCATCACCCCGACACCGACCACGTTGGCTTGACTCACCACTTCCCGCTGCCGGGCCTGCGGAATGATGTCGGCATTCGCCCTGTCCTCGAACTCCCTGCGATAGTCGGGTGTGAGCATCTGGTAGGCGTCGGTGAGGCTCCGCTCGACGGTTTTGTAGTCGTAATTGAACACGGCGGGGATCTGCTTCTGCGCAAGCGGTCCGAGCTCGTCGCGCGCGGATTGCTCACCACGCGTTTCCACTCGTTGCCAGTACATCGCACCGCCCACCGCGGCCAGGCCCACGAACGCAGCGGTCATCAAGCCGGCGATGCCGCCGACGAGCCAACGCATCAATTGCCGCCGTTCGGGTACTTGAGGTCGTAGGCGGTCATCCGTCCGCCGTCATCCTCATGCACGACGATCCGCAGCCGGTACGGCTGCGACGGCCGGTTGTTCCCGTGCATATCGCTGGCCGTGACCCGGGCCGATACCAGCACCGATGCGTTGTTGCTGACGCCATCGATGCCTTCCAGCGCGGCCCCGTTGATCACAGCCTCCGAACTGCCGCCGGTGTCCCGGAAAATGCTCTTGAGGTTCTCGACGTTGTTGGTTTGGCTGAGCATGTCGCGCAACGGCCCGCTGGTGCTGTTATAGAACCGGTCGACGCTTTCGGAAATGTTGTCCTGCTTGAAGCTGAACATGTTCACCACGGTCTGCGTAGCGGTGTCGACGAACCGCTGGTTGCGCGCCTGCGTCGCTTCGGCGTTGTTCTTCTGGACCACCATCACCGCGACCGCTGCTCCGAGCACACCGGTCGCGACGAATACGAACGCCAGCGCAACGATCGCGACCAGTCGACGGTGCGCCTGCCGGCGTATGGGCCGCGCGGTCCCACGGGACTTGCGAGCGGGTGTGGTACTGGCCGAAACCGGCGTCTCAATGCGCAGGGCGGTGGCCTCGGCGGCCTTCCCGTTGGCCGGACCGGCGGCCCGGGATCGCGCGGCGGCGCACGGCTTGCCGCGGACGTGTCGGGGTGGATGTCATCAGGTCTGCCTCGGATAAAGCATCAGATCTAGCCAGCTCTCTTGTGGCCGCATACTAGCGGCTCCTGGCGCGTACACACCCGTCCCGCCGGCCGGGTCGACGAACACACCGCTGTTCTGGTCGTACATTCCGTAGGCGGCCCCGCTCGCCTGGGGCGGGTTGACCGCGACAGCCGGCAGCTCCGCGGGGACCGGCGGCGGCGGCGGTGCCGGCGCAGGGCCCGGCGGCGGGACCACGGGGTTATAGGGCCCCGGAAACATAAACGGCGGTTGAGGATTCGCCGGCGGTGGCCACGCATCCGGGTACGGCGCCGGTGGTATCCACGCCGTCGCCGGAGGCGGCGGCCCGTTGTCGTTCGGAGGCGGGATATACGGCCACGGTTGATGCGGTGCCGGCCCGGGGCCCGGCTGCACCCCAGGCGGCAACGAACCCGGCGCGACGGGGTATCCCGGGTCCGGATCGGCCTCCGGTGGGATATATGGGAACTTGTTGGGCGGCAAGATATTACGTGGGTCGGTAACAGGTGTGCCGACCGGCACCGGCGGCCCTCGCCACGGACTGTTCCCTAGCGGCACGTAGCCCTTGGGATCCCGGCAGAGCTGAATCGTCGGCGCGCGCTTACCGGGGAATTCCTGGCACGGGTAATTCCTCGCGCCGCGCACCACGGTTGGATCGTTCTGCGCCACTTTGCAATACAGGTCCGTCGGCAGTTCCCGCAATGTCGTATCGCCAGGTGTCCGGATATCCGTTGGCGGGAGGAAACCGGTGTTGCACGGGGGCGGGTCATTGATGGAAATCTTGAAGTCCTGCTTGCCGCCTTCGTCTGCGGGCAGCTGGCCGCTGATCGTGAGGAGAGCTGCCTGCAGGGCAGGAAATATGACCAGCCCCTGTTCAATCGACCGATTGTAGATGACGCCGATGCGGCCGAGATTGGCCAAGTTAGCGGCGAGCACGGGGAACGACGGGCGAATGCCCGCGAACGTCTCGCTGGCTTCGGCGGCCGCTCCCGGCGTCGTCGCCAGAAGGTCCCGCACCTGCGGATCGGCGTTGGCCACTTCGGTGGTGAATCGCGCGAGACCGTCGGCCGACGAGCGGATGTCGTCGCCGCTGCGGATCTGCGCCTGCAGGAACGGCCCAGCCTGGTCGATCAGCGCCGAAGTCTGCGGCCAGCTCGCGTTGGCCTCGTCGATCAGCAACCGCGCCGATTGGATCAGCCGCGCCAGTTCCGGGCCGGAGCCGTTGAACGCCTTGAACGCCTCGCGCAGCAGGTCCTGGAGCCTGGTGTTATTGAGGCTGCTCACCAGCTGGTCGGCCTCGTGCAGCAGCTCTGCAATATCCTGCGGGATCGCGGTCCGCTCCTTAGGGATAGTCGAACCATCCCCCAACCACCCCTTCGACGGGTCGTCGGACGGAACGAAATCGACGTACTGTTCGCCGATCGCCGACACGCTCTTGACTGTGGCCGTCGAGTTCGCCGGGATCTTGATGTCGCTGTTGAGCCGCATGTGCGCGACGACGCCGTCGTCGGTCAGGTTCACGGCCTCGACGCGTCCGGCTTGCACGCCGCGGTAGGTGACGTTGGCGTTCTCGTACAGGCCCCCGCCTGCCACGAAGTTCGCCGAGACGTCATACGTACCGATGCCGACGCGGGCGGGGATGCGAAGGTAGAACAGCGAGATCGCGCCGACGGACAGCACGGTCACGAGGGCGAAGATCAACAGCTGGATGTGCGCGGTTCGGTTCAGCATTATTCCGGCGGCACCTCCTGACCTGACGCGGTGCCGGGCGGGATCTTGAACGGGTCAGCGGCCTGCCCAGAAAGGTTCGCCATCTCCCCAATCAGGAAGTCCGGCGGGTTGACGACTTCGCCGAGGTGCTTCATGTTCGGATCCAGGCCCAACGAGGTCGTGAAGATGGTCTCGCCGAGCCTGCGCAGGGTCAGGTCGAACGTGGCGAAGATATTGAAGTAGTCGCCCCTGGCCACGCGCTTCAAGTTCTTTCCCGGGAACGGGAACGTTGCCAGGCCGTCCAGGTCGGAAACGAGGGCGGAACGATTATCGTTGAGCGGCTTGATGATCGAGTAGGAGTCCTTGATTTCCGCTGCGAAATCGTCCTTGGTCTCCGAGAGGATGCGTGCCGCCACGGTGGCGAAACTCTGCAGTGCGCCGAACGCGTCGACGATATTGGTCCGGTTGTTGTTGAGCACCTTCAGTGCTTCCGGAAGGGTATCCAGGGCACGGCCCAGGCTGTCCTTTTGGCGCGCGAGTACGCCCGCGAAACGGTTCAGGCCTTCGGCCGCGGCGATGATGTCGTCGGTCTGCCGATTCAACGACGTGGCCAACTCCGCGAGCCGCGGAATCAGGTCAGCGAACTGGCCCTGACGGCCGGCTACCCCGTTGGAGACCTCTTGAGTGATGTCTTGGATCGCACCGAGATTGCCCTTGTTGACGACCACACCCAACGCCGACAGCACTTCCTCGGTGGTCGGGTAGCGGCCGCCCTGGCTCTGCGGGATCTCCGACCCGTCACGCAGCTCGCCAACCGGTTGCTGATCCACCGGAGGCGCTAGCTCGATATGTTGCGACCCCAGTAGTGATGTCTGCGCGACCTTCGCCGTCGCGTTGGCCGGCAACTTGACCTCGCCGTCCAGCGAGATTTTCACCGCCGCATAGAAAGTGCCGTCCGCGCGCTGCACGGCCTCTACGCCCGACACACTGCCGACGGTGACATCGTCAACCATCACCGGCGAGTTCTGCGGCAGCGTGGCCACATCCGGCAGCTCCGCGGTGATCGAGTAAGCGCCCTTGCCGTGTCCGGCAGTGCCGGGCATGTTCAGCGAGTTCAGCCCGCCGAACTGGCAGCCTGCGAGCAGTACCGCCCCGGAGCCGATGGCCACCGTGCGGCTAGTCGCGCGGCCAATGTTGATACCCAACGACTTTCGTGTCATCCTCCACCTCCCGAACCGACCGGCTGCATCGGCGGAACGGCCTCGGCAGGCAGCGGGGCAGCCTCGGCGGGGAGCGGGCCGGGCGCAGCCGGCGGTAGCGCACCAGGCTCTGGTCCTGGCGGCAGTATTACCGGACCGAGCGTGTGCGGCTGCGCCGGTGGCGGTGGGCCCGGAACCGAATTCGGTGGCAGGAGCAACGAACTGACATCCCCGTCCTCACCGGCCCGAGGCGGGTATCGCCCGTCGGCCGGTATCCACTCCAGATACGGGATGTAGGTCTGCGCCTTGGCCTCCGTCGCCGGGGTGTCATAGATGACCTGCCCCTTGTAGGCGGTGATGGTGTTGATCCCATGCGCCATGATGGGCGGGTAGTTCATCATCAGGCGCCGCAGCACCGGAGCCATCCGCTGGCGGCAGATCTCGGTTCGTTTGTAGTTGTCGGTTTGGCCGGCAGCGTCGAAGTTGGCGCAGATGAACTGCACCGGGTTAGTGAACTCCGGCAGGCCGAGCAGGCCGTTCGCGGTGCCTTGGGCCGGGTTGTAGATGTTGTAGAAATTCGCCATCGCGTTCGGGAGGACATGCAGTAGCTGCTCGACGTCATCGCCCTGGTTTGACAGCAGGCTCGTGAAGTCCGTCAGCTTGTTAACGCTGCCGATCAGCGTCTCGTTGTTCTCGTCGAGGAAGCCTCGGATGTCCGAAAGGGCCTGATTGAGGGTGCCAAGGGTGTTATCCAGGCCCACCGAGCTGTCAGCCAGTACCTGCGACACCGAGGCCAAATGCCCACTGAATTGGACGATTTGCTCGTTGCTCCTCGACAGCGCGTCGATCAGGATCTGCAAATTCTTCACTGTGCCGAACAGGTCGGTGCGTGAGTCACCCAGCCGCCCCGCGGTCTGCGACAACTCGCGCAGCGCTTTCCGGAATGAATCGCCGTTGCCGTCGAACGTATCGGCGGCTTGATTGATGAACGCACCCAACGGGCCCTGAACCTGGCCCGCCTGCGGTCCGAGCTGCTGGCTGAGCTGGTTCAGCTGCGTCTTGACGTCGTCCCACTCCACGGGCACCGCCGTGCGGTCCAACCCGATACTGCCGCCGTCCTTCATCGCCGGGCCCTCTTTGTAGGGCGGAGTGATCTGGATGAAGCGGGCCGAAACGATGTTCGGCGCAATGATGAGCGCTCGGGCGTCGGCGGGCACCTTGATGTCGTCCTGCACCATCATCGTGATTTTGACGGCATCGGCCTCCGGCGAGATCGATTCGATCGAGCCGACCGGCACACCGACGACGCGGACATCATCGCCCGGATACAGGCCAACGGCCGACGTGAAGTATGCGACCACCCTGTGTGTGGAGACTCGCGGCCATACCAGGTACACACCACCGATCAGCGCGATGATCAGAGCGGCGACGAGCCCGTAACGCATCCAGCGGCTCATGGCGACTTCGGCCTTATGATCAGCCGCTCGGAGATGAATCCGCGCAGGAAATCGGCCAGGCTGTCCGGAACCTTGCCCGGCTGGAAGTAAAGGTCCAACAGCAACTCCGCCTGTGGAATGTTTGGCAGCGAATTGGGCAGGCTGACGCTGAAGCCGGAGCCGGAGCCGACCGACTCGCCGAGCGCGGTGGCATAGGGTGGCAACCGGCGCAGCGCCTGGCTGATGTGCTCGCGGCGTTCGAGCAGGTTGTCCAGCACGAGATTCAGCTTCCTCAGGGCCGGACCGAACTCGCGCCGGTTGTCGGCCACAAATCCCGAAATCTGCTGTGACACTTCGTCGATCCCGGCAATCAAGCTACTCAGCGCGGCACGCCGTTCGTCGAGCGCGGCGAACAGCAGATTACCGTCGTTGATGAGCTGGTTCACCTGACCGGCCCGGTCGGCGAGGACTTTGGTCACCGACCTCGCGCGCGTCAACAGCTGGCCCAATGCCTCGTCGTTGGCGTTGATGCTGCGAGACAACGCCGCCACCCCGTCGAGCGATCGACGCAGCTGCGGGGTGGCATCACGAAGCGAATCGGTCAGCACACCCAACGCCTGGTTCAACTGATCCTTGTCGAGGTCGCTGGCGTTCTGGCCGAGATCCTGCAGCGCCATGTTCAGCGTGTACGGAACCGTGGTGCGGCCCAATGGAATCGTTGTCGCCGAGCCGCCGCCCTTTGGGGTCACCCCAAGCGACCTCTCACCAAGGACAGTATCGGTCTTGATAGATACCAGGGTTTGATCGCCAAGCCTGATCTTGCGGTCAACCGTGAATGTCACCTTCGCGACCTCGCCGGCGAGCGCGACCCCGCTCACTTTGCCTACCACGATGCCGGAGATGTTGACGTCGTTACCAGGCGAGATGCCGCCGGCGTCGGCGAAGTAAGCCTCATACGACTTGCCCTGCGGATAAAACGGCAGGCTGGTGTAGCCGAACGCGACCATCAAGACACACACGACGATCACGATTCCGAAGACGCCCGCCCGCAACGTCTTATCCATTTTCTGAACACCTGCCCTTCGACGGATCAGGGACTCCGCCCATTGGCAGGAAGACGTCGCTGCCCGCTGGACCGTTGAACTTGAGCGTCACCGTGCAGATGTAATAGTTGAAATACGCTCCGTAGGAGCCAAGGGCGTTGAGCCGCAAGTAGTTCTCCGCGAGCGGTTCGATGACCTGATTGACCTCACCCTTGCGGTTGTCGAGCTCGGTGGCCAGTGGGCGGAGGTTCTCGAGCACGCCCTGCAGCGGCCGCCGCGAGTTCACCAGCAAGTCGGTCAGATCCGATTCCGCGGACGCCAGCGGTGGGATGGCACCGGCGATCGGGTCCCGGCCCTCCGCCAGCCCGGTGACCAGCTTCTGGAGCTGGTCCACGCTGGCATCGAACTGGGCGCTCTTCTCGTCAACGGTCCCCAGCACCGCGTTGAGATTGTGGATCACCTCCGAGATCACCTGGTAGCGATCGGCCAGAGTTTGGCTGAATGTTCCAGTCTCCGAGAGTAATTGCGAAAGCGCACCGCCCTGGCCTTGCAACAACTCGAGGATCGCGCTGTTGAGCTGGTTGACCTGGTCGCCGTTGAGGCCCTTGACCACTGGGCGCAAGCCACCGAGCAAGGCATCGAGATCCAACGCGGGCTGGGTGTGGTCGATGCTGACCGTGCCACCCGGCGGCAGCTTCCGAAGCTCGCCGGGGCCCGAGGCGATTTCCATGTAACGGTCGCCGACCAGATTCTCGTAGCGAATCTTGGCCAGCGTCGACGTGTACATCTGATACTTCTTGTTGACAGTGAAGGCCACATCCACCGTGTTGTCGGGGTTCAGCTTCACATCGCTGACAGCGCCCACCGGAACGCCTGCGATCCGCACGTCGCTGCCGCCGGTCAACCGCGCGGCGTCGCTGAACGTGGCGTGGTAGGTGTGGGTCGGGGCGAACCGGAACTCGCCAAAGATCACCACCAAACCAGCGGAGACCAAGAGCATGACCACCGCGAAGGTGCTGACCTTGATCAGGAGTCCCCGGTGGCCCATCAGAAATCGTCCCGTTCTGCGAACGCGCCATTGAAGAGGAACTGAAGGGTATTCGGTGCATCAACCTGCACCTCGGTGAACGGCTCGTACGGGATGTAGGCGTTGTCGGTGACCAGGAATGGCGCCCTGTACCACGAGCCCCCGTACTGCTTGGTGGGAATGTCGGGCAGTCCGCGGCAGTTGGGTCCGCCGGACGCGTTCACGATCGGCAGGCTCTCTGGATACGTGTACGACGGCACTCCAAGCACGAAGCTGGAACTCACCATCGCGCCGGGTTTCATGCCCCCGACGAGACGTGATCCCCGCTCGCTGCCGTTCTTGAGGCCCTGCAATATGCAACCGAATTCCGGCGAATAGTCACCGAGCACCTTCAACGGCGCCCGCAGCCGCTGGATCGCTGCGATGAAATTGTCTGCCCCCGGCTCAAGGGTGGAGTATCCCTCATTCGCCACGCCGATCGCGGCGAGCAACGTCGCGTTCAGGTTCTCCTGCTCCTCGACGATCGTGTTGCTGATCGTCGGCACATTGTCGATCACAGTGACCAGATCGGGGGCGGCATCGCCGTAGATGTTGGCCACCGTCGCTGTCTGCGCGATATCCGACTCAACGGTCGGCAGCTTTGGATTCAGTTGCGCGACATACTGATTCAAGCCTGCCAAGGTCGCGCCGAAATCATCTCCATGACCACGCAAACCCTCCGCGATCGCCGAAAGCGTCCCGTTCAGGTGTACCGGGTCGACCTTGTGCAGCAGGTCGATCAGGGTCTGGAACAACGTGTTGGCTTCCAGCTGCACGCTCTGAGCCTGGACGGTGGCGTTGGGGCGCATCGGCGTGCCGGCCGCTTGGTCCGGCGCAAGGAATTCCACCGACTTCGCGCCGAACACTGTTGTGCTGGCGATACGCACCAGCGCGTTCGACGGGATGTAGCGCAGCTGGTCGCGCTTGATCGCCAGCGTCAACTTCGCCTGATCGCCGGAATACGCGATGTCTTCGACCTTGCCGATCTGGATACCGCGGTACTTGACCTTTGCTTCCTTGTCCATCACCAAACCGGCACGCGGCGACGTCACCGTCACAGTGTCGGTAGGAGTGAACGCGGCGGTGTACGCCAAGTAAGTGAATACCGAGAACGCCACGATGATTGCCGCCAACACTGCGGCGGCGATCCTGATCGCGGTAGTCCTCGACACGACGTTTCCCCTCTACCCCGACAGGTTGAAGTTACCGGAAGCGCCGTATACGGCGAGGGCGATGAACAAAGTGATGACGACGACGGTGATAAGCGAGGCACGCACCGCCTGGCCCACCGCGACGCCGACGCCGACAGGGCCACCGGACGCGTTGTAGCCGTAGTACGTATGTATCAGCATCACCGCGACGGCCATCACGATGGCCTGCAGGAACGACCACAGCAAGTCAGTGGGATTGAGGAAGGTATTGAAGTAGTGGTCGTAGAGACCACCCGACTGGCCGTTGACGTAGACGGTGATGGTTCGGGCGGAAAAGAATGCGGCAAGCGTGGCCAGCGAATACAGCGGGATGATCGCGACCAGCCCGGCGACGATACGCGTCGACACCAGGTAAGCCACCGAATGTATGGCCATCGCCTCGGTGGCGTCGATCTCTTCGGCGATGCGCATCGCGCCCAGTTGCGCGGTGGCGCCCGCACCGATGGTGGCCGCGAGCGCGATGCCCGCGATGATCGGGGCGACAATGCGTACGTTGAGGAACGCCGACAGGAACCCGGTGAGCGCCTCGATGCCGATGTCGCCAAGGGACGAGTAGCCCTGCACGGCGATTACGCCGCCGGACGCCAGAGTCATGAATGCCGCGACACCGACGGTGCCACCGATGAGCAACAGCGCGCCGGTGCCCAGCGTCATTTCCGCGATCAGCCGGACCGTCTCCTTGCCGTAGCGCCGCACCGCCAGGGGGATGTATCGGACCGACACGCCGTAGAACAACGCCTGCTCGCCGAAGGTGTCGACGGCGCGGGGCAGCCATCGAAACGCCCGCCGTAATCGCAGCGTGATGTCGTAGGACCCGAGTTCGCTCATGAGCCCAAGACGCGGACGCCGATCGCCGTCATGATCACATTGATCACGAACAGGCAGACGAAGGCATAGACGACGGTCTCATTGACGGCTTCTCCGACACCCTTGGGTCCGCCCTTGACGGTGAGTCCGCGGTAGCAGCCGACGAGCCCCGCCATGACACCGAACAGTAGGGCCTTGAATTCGGAAACCACCAGCTCGCCCAACCCGGTCAGGATGGTCAGGCCATTGATGAACGCCCCTGGGTTCACCCCCTGCAGCAGAACCGAAAACACGTAGCCGCCGGTCAGGCCGATCGCGATCACCAGACCGTTGAGCAGCAGTGCCACGAACGTCGACGCCAGAACGCGCGGCACCACGAGCCGATGAATGGGATCGATGCCGAGCACCCGCATCGCGTCGATTTCCTCACGGATGGTGCGGGCACCCAGGTCGGCACAGATCGCAGTCGCCCCCGCGCCGGCGACGACGAGCACGGTCGAGATCGGACCCAGCTGAGTCACGGTGCCAAACGCGGTACCGGATCCGGACAGGTCCGCGGCGCCGATCTCGCGCAGCAGAATGTTGAGAGTGAACGCGACCAGCACCGTGAACGGAATCGAGATCAGCAATGTCGGGAGGATCGAAACCCTGGCGATCATCCAGGTCTGATCGAGGAATTCCCTGAACTGAAACGGGCGACGAAAGGTCTTGACGAACGTGTCGAGGGACATTTCGACGAACCCGCCGACGGCCCTAGCCGGAACGGCGAGTTGCTCCCTCAACCTCGGCTCCGTTCCTCGCAGCGGGTGGTTCCGATACGCCTTGGCGAAGAGTTCGAAACTGCTCGCTGCGGCGGTTCTTCCACCCCGGGTTTAAGCGTTGCTCTTAGTGAGCCGGATCATACTAACTAGAACAAGTTCGCAGTGTCAAAGAACGCTAAAACGACTCGAACTTGTAACCTTTACGCTGGTCAAGCCCACTGTGACGCAGGTCATTCTATAACGTGTTCTAGTCTTCCCGGGGCTTTGATAAAAGAGAACGTCATTCTCCCTCACCCATGAGGGCGGTCGCAGAGAAATTACGTTCGGGATCACGGTCAGCAAAGTAATTCTGGAGCGTTTTCGACAGTTCCGACGGGTCCCAGGCATCGGAATCCGCACTGAACCGTTGCTCGGCCGTCGGCGCCGCCACAAGCGTCACCGTCGGACCATAGACGATGAACAGCTGACCGTTGACTCCTACCGACGCGGGGGACGCAAGGAACCGGACCAGGTTCACAACGTGCTCTGGCGACAGCGGGTCGATCTGACCCTCGGCCAACTCGGGTGAATCCCCGAAGACGTCGGCGGTCATCGCCGTGCGGGCGCGGGGGGCGATGGCGTTCGCCCGCACCCCGTAGCGCTCCAGCGCACGGGCGGCCGACAACGTCAGCGCGGTGATGCCCGCCTTGGCGGCGCCATAGTTGGCCTGGCCGACCGGACCGGCAAGGCCGGCCTCCGAAGAGGTGTTGATGATCCGGCCGAAAACGGTGCCGTCACCCTCCTTGGCTTTCGCCCGCCAATAGGTGGCGGCGTTGCGGGTCAACAGGAAATGGCCGCGCAGGTGCACCGCCATGACCGCATCCCAGTCCTCGTCGGTCATGTTGAACAACATGCGGTCGCGGGTGATGCCCGCATTGTTCACGACGATGCCCAGCCCGCCGAGGCCATCGGCCGTTTCGACCAATTCGTCGGCGGTGGCGCGCTGGCTGATATCGCCCGCGACGGCGACGGCCTTGGACCCGGCGGAGGAGATCTCGTCGATGACATCGGATTTGTCCAGCGCACCGGCGACGTCGTTGACGACGATGGTGGCGCCCGCTCGGGCAAGGCCGACGGCCTCGGCGCGGCCAAGGCCCGCGGCCGCGCCTGTCACCACCGCGACCAAACCCGAGAGGTCAGTCGCGGCCGGCCCCTCTATGTTTTGAGTCAATTTATGAATACCTCTAGTCTCTGCGGATCAGGGCTGCTCGCGGGCACTCGGCGATCGACTGCTCCGCCACGTCCTCCTGGTCGGCCGGCACCGGATCGGCCTTGACGACGGCGTAGTCCTCGTCGTCGAGATCGAACAGGTCTGGGGCAATTCCCACGCACACCGCGTTGCCTTCGCAGCGGTCACGGTCAACTTCCACTCGCATCACAAACCTCCTCGCCCGTATTCAGCCATGAGAATACGACCCACCCGGTGGGCATCAGTGTGACACCGGCCTGGACCACAAGACTAGAACGTGTTACAACCGGGTGTGAAATAGGGCTCGGGCGACGGGTCCCTGTTAACCCGAGTTAGGACGAGGCAATGCGGATCGGCTACACCCCAGAGCAGGAGGAGTTGCGCCGTGAGCTGCGCGCGTACTTCACCAAGCTGATGACGCCCGAGCGCGCCGAGGCGCTGGCTTCCAGCGACGGCGAGATGGGGCGGGGCACCGTCTACCGGGACACCGTCGCGCAGATGGGCAAGGACGGCTGGTTGACGCTGTCGTGGCCCAAGGAGTTCGGCGGCCAGGCCCGCCCGCCGATGGACGGGCTGATCTTCAACGACGAGGCGTCCATCGCGAACGTTCCGGTGCCTTTCCTGACCATCAACAGTGTCGCTCCGACGATCATGGCGTTCGGCACCGAGGAGCAGAAGAAGTTCTTCCTGCCCAAGATCGCGGCGGGTGAGTTGCATTTCTCGATCGGCTACTCGGAGCCCGGCGCGGGCACAGACCTCGCGGCGCTGCGCACAACCGCGGTGCGCGACGGCGACGACTACGTCATCAACGGCCAGAAGATGTGGACCAGCCTGATCGCCTACGCGGACTACGTGTGGCTGGCGGTGCGCACCAACCCGGAGGCCAAGAAGCACCGCGGCATCTCGATGCTCATCGTGCCGACCACCGCCGAGGGATTCTCGTGGACACCGGTGCACACCATGGCCGGAGTCGACACCAGCGCCACCTACTACCAAGACGTCCGCGTGCCGGTGGCCAACCTGGTCGGCGAGGAGAACGCAGGCTGGAAGCTGGTCACCAACCAGCTCAATCACGAACGGGTAGCGCTGGTTTCGGCACAACCGATTTTCTCGGCACTCGACGGAGTCCGCGAGTGGGCCCAGAACACCAAGGACGCTCACGGCAGGCGGCTGATCGACTCCGAATGGGTGCAGCTCAACCTGGCCCGGGTGCACGCCAAGGCCGAGGTGCTCAAGCTCATCAATTGGGAACTGGCCTCCACCGAGGATGCACCGTCACCCGCCGACGCGTCGGCGGCCAAGGTGTACGGCACCGAACTGGCTACCGAGGCCTACCGCCTGCTGATGGAGGTGCTGGGCACCGCAGGCACACTGCGGACGAACTCCCCCGGCGCGCTGCTGCGCGGGCGTGTCGAGCGGATGCACCGCAGCTGCCTGATCCTGACGTTCGGAGGCGGCACCAACGAAATTCAGCGCGACATCATCGGAATGGTCGCGCTCGGCCTGCCCCGGGTCAATCGGTAAAAGAAAGCGGAGATTTTGCATGGACTTCTCGACGACGGAGGCCGCTGACGATCTGGGCGGCCTGGCCCGCACCATCACCGAATCGGTCTGCACCGCCGAGCACCACAAGGAGCTCGACGGGCTGGAGCAGCGCTTCGACCGCGACCTGTGGGGCAAGCTGATCGAGGCCGACATCCTGTCCACTGCCGCACCGGAATCGTTGGGCGGCGGCGGTTTCGGGGTGCTCGAGCAGGTGGCGGTGCTGGTGGCGCTGGGCCGTGTGCTCGCCGCGGTGCCGTACCTGGAGTCGGTGGTGCTCGGTGCCGGCGCGCTGGCGAAGTTCGGTTCCGACGCGCTGCGGCAGGAGTGGGCGACCCCGGCAATCAACGGCTCGAAGGTCATCGCTGTCGCGCTCGACGGTGAGATGGGCGAGGGCCCGGTGCGGGCCCAGGCCGTCGGCGAGGGGTTCCGTTTAACCGGCTCGCGGACGCAGGTCAGCTACGGGACGGTGGCAGACGCGTTCCTGGTTCCGGCCGAAACCGATTCGGGCACCAAGGTTTTCCTGGTGGCCAAGGACGACGCGGGAGTGACGGTGGCTGCCCTCGACACCACCGGCCACGGCAGTGTCGGGCATCTGGAGTTGCAGGGTGTAGAGGCGGCTCGGGTAGTCGGTGGCGACGACGTGCTGGCCTGGCTCACTGCTCACGGCAGCCTGGGCCGCAGCGCGTATCAGCTCGGCGTGCTGGAGCGGGCGCTGGAGCTCACGTCGACCTACGCCCGCGAACGCGAGCAGTTCGACCGCCCGATCGGCAGCTTCCAGGCCGTGTCTTCGCGCCTGGCTGACGGCTACATCGACGTCAAGGCGTTGAGGCTGACGCTGACGCAGGCAGCGTGGCGGTTGTCGGAGGATCTACCGGCCGATGTCGAGGTCAGCACCGCCGCGTTCTGGGCTGCCGACGCCGGACATCGCGTGGCGCACACCACCGTTCACGTGCACGGCGGTGTCGGGATCGACACCGACAACCCGGTGCACCGGTACTTCCTCGCGGCCAAGCAGACGGAGTTCGCGGTTGGCAGCGCGACCGGTCAGCTGCTCCGCATCGGCCGTGAATTGGCCGACACGCCAGCCTGATCCGTGGAGCACCTACCGACCGTCGCCGACCTGGTCAAGCCGTTGGTCGAGGCCGACGATCGGGGCGTGTACTTCGAGGACTCGTTCACCAGCTGGCGTGACCACATCCGGCATGGCGCCGCGATCGCTGCGGCGTTGCAGGCGCGTCTCGATCCCGACCGCCCTCGCCATGTCGGGGTGCTGCTGCAGAACACCCCGTTCTTCTCGGCGGTGCTGGTCGCCGCTGCGCTGACGGGCATCGTGCCTGTGGGGCTGAACCCGGTTCGCTGCGGCGCGGCGCTGGCGAGGGACGTTTCGCACGCGGATTGCCAAGTGGTGTTGGCCGATTCGACATCAGCGGCCGGACTGGATGTCGGCTACATCGACGTCGACTCGGCGGATTGGGCCGCCGAGGTGGCCGCATTCGCTGAAGCGCCCGTCGTCGCGTATGACGCCGATCCGAGCGACCTGTTCATGCTTATCTACACGTCGGGCACCAGCGGCGAGCCCAAGGCGGTGAAGTGCAGCCAGGGCAAGGTCGCAATTGCGGGGGTGACGATGACGCAGCGCTTTTCGCTCGGGCGCGATGACGTCTGCTACGTGTCGATGCCGTTGTTCCATTCGAATGCGGTGCTGGTCGGCTGGGCAGTGGCTGTGGCCTGCCGTGGATCACTTGTGTTGCGGCGCAAGTTCTCTGCGTCGCAGTTCCTCCCGGATGTCCGCCGTTACGGCGCCACGTACGCAAACTATGTGGGCAAGCCGTTGTCTTACGTGCTCGCTACACCCGAGCGGCCCGACGACGCGGACAATCCGCTGCGGGCGGTCTACGGCAACGAGGGCGCGCCCGCCGACGTTGAGCGGTTCGCCCGCAGGTTCGGCACCGTCGTTCAGGACGGCTTCGGGTCGACGGAGGGCGGAGTGAACATCGCTCGAACGGCTGACACGCCGCCGGGTGCGCTGGGTCCACTGCTGCAGGGCATCGAGATCGTCGACGTCGACACCGGTGAGCCGTGCCCGCCCGGCGCGACCGGTGAGCTGGTAAACACCTCGGACGCCGGGCGTTTCGAGGGCTACTACAACGATCCCGATGCCGAGGCAGAGCGGATGCGAGGCGGTGTTTATCACAGCGGCGACCTGGCCTACCGCGACGAGAACGGTTACGCCTATTTCGCGGGCCGGCTTGGCGACTGGATGCGCGTCGACGGCGAGAACCTCGGCTCGGCACCGATAGAGCGGGTGCTGCTGCGCCACCCCCACGTGGTCGAGGTGGCGGTGTACGGAATCCCGGCGACGGATATCGGAGATCAGGTGATGGCAGCGCTGGTGCTCACCGAGGGTGCCGAGTTCGACGCCGAGAAGTTCAAGGCGTTCCTGGCCGAGCAGCCTGACCTCGGGCGCAAGCAGTGGCCGTCGTTCGTGCGGGTCGGCGCGGAGCTGCCGAGGACCGAGACGTTCAAGGTGATCAAGCGGCAGCTGCAGGCCGAGGGCACCGATTGCGCCGACCCGGTGTGGTCGATCGAGCGTTAATCGAAACTGCGAGCCCGGGGTTGTCATGGGGCGGCGGTAACCTGGCCATCGTGGGCTACCGCGAGTTTCCGCCGCCCACCACGCTGCGCGACCTGGTCGAATGTGCGTGGGTGGTAGACGGGCCGCCGGAGCACGTGCGGGTGCTCCCGGACGGCTGCATGGATTTGATGCGCATGGACGGCCGCGTCATGGTAGCCGGGCCGGATACCACGGCATCGGTCAGTTTCCGCGATGGAGAACCGTTCGTGGGTTTGAGATTTCACCCCGGCGTGCTTCCGCGTCTGCTGGGAGTGCCCGCCTCGGAGCTGAGGAATGACCGTGTGCGATTGACCGAACTACGCGGCGGGTTTCCCCAGCGCGTTTCCTTGACCGAACTCGCCGCCACGCTCGCATCCGAGGAACCGCGCGCCGAGACGGCGCCGTGGCCGCTTGGGTTGCTGAGCCATGTCACCAGCGGGCTGGCAGCGGGTTCGGCCGTCGCCGACATGGCACGCGAAATTGGTTGGTCGAACCGAACCCTGCAGCGCCATTGTTCGGCCGTCTACGGCTACGGCCCGGCGATGCTGCGCCGAATTCTGCGGTTCCGGCGCGCGGTCCGGTTACTGGGCGATGGAATGCCCCTCGTGGAGGTGGCCGGTCGCGCCGGGTATGCCGACCAGCCCCACCTCCACCGTGAGGCCCGTGAACTCGCTGGTGTGCCGTTGGCGTCGTTGCGTCATGATTCCAGCAGCGCGAACACATCCACCCAGTTGCCATCCGGGTCGGCGACCGTCGCGTAACGCATGCCCCATGGTGCGTCGTATGGCGCCAACGGCCCCGCATGGCCTGCGGCCGTGACCTTCTCGAACAACGCGTCGACCTCGGCTGGAGAGCCCACGCCGAGCGACAGCGCCAGGCGACTGGCCGACGACGACGACGGCGGCGCCCACCCTGGATGCATCCCGGCGATGGTTTCCTCTATGTCGAGTGACAAGCTGTTTCCACCCGGCAGTTCCACTGCGACGTGCGGGACCTCGGGGTCCGGTACCGGCAGGCCGAGAAGACGGTAGAAGTCGATCGACCGTTCCAGGTCCTTCGCGAAAACCTGGAAGACCGCCGACGTCAGGCGAATATCCATGACAGGCACGCTAGGTCGTCGGCCGGGCGCTGTCGTGAACAAATCGGACACGGTGGCGGTCACCTGCGGCACAGCAAATGATCAATTCATTGCCGATCACCTGCTGTTGGTGCTGCTCAGCAAGATTGAGTAGATCTACCTACCCTGCGTAAGCGCGCTTTTGCACTACAGTTCGCTACGGCGTTACACATCCCTATCCGTTTTTCGTCGGCGATGCCGAGCGAACACACCAGACTGACAGGAGTTATTGATGAGGCGTACAGCCATCTCTGGGGCGGCCGCGGTAGCAGCGGCCCTCGCGGTCGTGCTGTCCGGTTGCGGCTCAGATACCAAGACCGAACCCAGCACGTCCACGTCGGTGTCGAAGACCACGACCACGACGAGCGCCAAGGCGGCACCGTCATCGAAGCCCAAGGTGGCGCCGCGCGACGAGGACGCGGCCGGACCGAACCCGACGATCGCCAGCTATATCGCCGAGAACAACATCCAGGAAACGCCGGTCAAGCGCGGCGACCCTGGCTCCCCCACGATCGATCTGCCGGTCCCCGACGGTTGGGAGCCCGCCGGCGAGGACACCCCCGAGTGGGCCTACGGCGCAATCATTTACACCGGCCCAGAGGCGGGCGAGTACACGCCGAGTATCGTCGCGCTGGTGTCCAAGCTGACCGGCAATGTCGACCCGCAGACGATCATCGACCTGGCGCCCGGTGAACTCAACAACCTCCCCGGCTGGAAGGCGATGAACGAGGGCGAGACCAGTACCCTCGGTGAGTACCCGGCCTATCAACTCGGTGGCACCTGGACGCAGGACGGCCAGACCAAGATCGTCGCGCAGAAGACGGTCGTGATCCCTGGCAGCGACGGACTCTATATCCTGCAGCTCAACGCGGACGGCCTCGAGGACCAGGGCGAAATCGTCGGCTCCGCAACGAATGTGATCGACGAGCAGACGACGATCACTCCCTGAGGCGGGTCAGCTGTCGCGGATGCCATCCAGTCGCTGGGTGGCATCCGCGAAGCCCTGTACCAATTCGGCGATGATGTCGGCAACCGGCCGGATCTCGTTCATCCGGCCGACAATCTGTCCGACCGGCATCGCGACAGTGTCGGGGTTGTCCGACTCATTCATCCGCTGATGCGCCTCGCTGACGAGGATGTTCTGCAGCGGCATCGGCAGCGGCTCGGGCGCATCCGGCTCGTCCCAGGCATCCGTCCAACGGGTCTTGAGCAGTCGCGCGGGTTTACCCGTGTAGATGCGGCGTCGAACCGTGTCGCTGGAATTCGCGCGTAGCAGCGCTTCCTGGATCGTCGAAACGCCACTCGGCTTGCGATGGCCGAGGTCGTACTCCGCCGACGTCAGAAACGCCGAACCCATCCAGACACCTTGGGCGCCGAGCGCCAACGCCGCGGCCACCTGCCGTCCGGTGCCGATGCCACCAGCCGCCAATACCGGCGCCTTACCCTCAAGTGCGTCAACGATTTCCGGCCACAGCACCATCGACCCAATCTCCCCGGTGTGTCCACCGGCCTCGTGGCCCTGCGCGACGACGATGTCGACGCCGTTCTCGACATGCCGCTGCGCATGCTTGGCGCTTCCCGCCAACGCCGCCACCGGAACGCCGTGCTCGTGCGCCTGGTCGATGACGTCCTTCGGGGGCGAGCCGAGCGCGTTGGCGATCAGCTTAATCGGATGCTTGAGTGCCACCTCGACATGCGACCGGGCCACCGAATGCAGCCAGCCGAGCACGCCTTCATTGCGCTCCCCGTCGTCGGGCAGCGGTGGAACACCAAGATCGGCGAGGGTTTTGGCGACGAAGTCGCGATGTGACTGCGGGATCAGCTTGTCGATGTCGACGGCCGATCCCTCTTGCGGCACCTTGGCGGGCATCACGATGTCGACGCCGTACGGCTTACCATCGGTGTTCTCGTCCATCCAATGCAACACGTTCTCGAGGTCGTCGGCCTCGTTGAACCGCACGCAGCCCAGCACGCCGAGCCCGCCCGCCTTGCTGACCGCGGCGGCGACCTTCTCCGACGGTGTGAAAACGAAGATCGGATAGTCGATGCCGAAGCGGTCGCAAAGCTCGGTGCGCATCAGGACGGCGTTCCCACATGGTTGGCGTGCGCGTCGTCGGCGGGCCGCTCTTCGGTGGTGTCCTTGGCCCACCGGTAGTCGGGCTTGCCTGCCGGAGTGCGGTGGATCTCGTCGACCCACCAAATCTTGCGCGGCACTTTGTATCCCGCGATCTCCTGGCGAACGAAAGTGTCGAGTTCGGCAAGCGACGGGTTGGTGCCGGGGCGACGGTGTATTACGGCGGCGACGCAGTTTCCGTATCGCTCGTCGGGAACGCCGACGACCAAGGCATCGAACACGTCCGGATGACCCTTGAGTGCGGCCTCGACCTCCTCGGGGTAGATCTTCTCGCCGCCGCTGTTGATCGACTGAGAGCCGCGGCCCAGCATCGTGACGCTGCCGTCCTCATCGACCTCCGCGTAGTCACCCGGAATCGCATAGCGGACGCCGTTGAAGGTCTTGAATGTCTCCGCGGTCTTTTTCTCGTCCTTGTAGTAGCCGACCGGAATGTTGCCCTTCTTGGCGATCATCCCGCGAACGCCGGAGCCCGGCTTGACCTCGTTGCCGTCCTCGTCGAGCACGACGGTGCGGTGGTCGATCGTCACACGCGGTCCGCCGGTGTGCGACTGGCCTTTTGCCACGATGCTGGTTCCGCCGAAGCCCGTTTCCGAGGACCCGATCGAATCGGTGATCACCCGGTTGGGGAGCAGTTCGAGGAACTTCTCCTTGATGCTCGTCGAGAACAACGCCGCGGTGCTGGCCAGCAGGAACAGGCTCGACAGATCGGGCTCGTGGCCACTGTCGTGCAGCGTGGTCAAGGCGTCCAGCAGCGGGCGTGCCATCGCATCCCCGGTGAAGAACAGCAGATTCACCTTGTACTTCTCGATGGTCTGCCAGACCTCGTCAGCGTCGAATTCCGGTGCCAGCACGGTGGTTTGACCGGAGAACAGCGACATCCAGGTGGCCGACTGCGTGGCACCGTGGATCATCGGCGGGATCGGGTAGCGGATCATCGCCGGGTTCTCGGCGGCGGCCTTGGCGAGGTCGTACTCGCCGGAGACGAACTCGCCCGTCGCAAAGTCGGTGCCGCCGAAAAGCACTCGGTAGATGTCCTCGTGCCGCCACATCACGCCCTTGGGGAAGCCAGTGGTGCCGCCGGTGTAGAGCAGATAGATGTCATCGGCGCTGCGCTCGCCGAAGTCACGCTGGGGTGCCCCGTGCTCCAGCGCGGCGTAGAACTCGACGCCGCCATATTTTCGGAAGTCGTCGGCTGATTCCTCTGTGCCGTCCTCGACTACCAGGATGGTCTTGACGTTCGGCGTCTCCGGCAGCACATTGGCGACGCGGTCGGCGTAGCGCCGTTCGTGCACCAGCGCGACCATGTCGGAGTTCTCGAATAGGTACTTCAGCTCGCCTTCGACGTAGCGGAAGTTGACGTTAACCAGGATGGCGCCGGCCTTCACGATGCCGAGCATCGCGACCACGATCTCGATGCGGTTTCGGCAGTACAGTCCGACCTTGTCGTCCTTCTTGACACCCTGGTCGATCAGGTAGTGGGCGAGGCGGTTGGCCTTCTCCTCCAACTGGGCGTACGTCAACTGCTCGTCGCCACAGATCAGGGCGACACGGTCAGGCACAGCGTCGATGGCGTGCTCGGCGAGATCTGCAATATTCAGGGCCACGGAACCTAAATTAGAACGTGTTACATTTTCATTCAAGTCTGTGGCGACGACGCAGGAAGGCGACCACCCGTGAGCGAGCCCGAAAAAGGCCCCGACGCCCTCATTGAGCAGCGCGGACACACTTTGATCTTGACGCTGAACCGGCCCGAGGCGCGCAACGCGCTTTCCACCGAGATGCTCTCGATCATGGTCGAGGCCTGGGACCGCGTCGACAACGATCCGGAGATCCGGTCGTGCATCCTGACCGGGGCCGGTGGCTACTTCTGCGCGGGTATGGACCTCAAGGCGGCGACCGCGAAGCCGCCGGGCGACTCGTTCAAGGACGGCAGCTACGACCCGTCACGCATCGACGCCCTGCTCAAGGGTCGGCGGCTGACCAAGCCGCTGATCGCGGCGGTCGAGGGCCCGGCCATCGCGGGCGGCACCGAGATACTGCAGGGCACCGATATCCGCATCGCAGGCCAGAGCGCCAAGTTCGGCATTTCCGAGGCCAAGTGGAGCCTGTACCCGATGGGCGGATCGGCCGTGCGGCTGGCCCGCCAGATCCCCTACACCGTGGCCTGCGATCTGCTGCTGACCGGACGGCACATCACCGCCGCCGAGGCCAAGGAGATGGGCCTAATCGGCTATGTCGTGCCGGACGGCTCTGCGCTGGAGAAGGCGCTGGAGATCGCCGAGGTGATCAACAACAACGGACCGCTTGCCGTACAGGCGATCCTGCGGACGATCCACGAGACCGAAGGCCTGCACGAGAACGACGCGTTCAAGCTCGACACCAAGATCGGTATCGAAGTGTTCCTCTCCGACGACGCCAAGGAAGGCCCGCTGGCGTTCAAGGAGAAGCGCGCCCCCAACTTCAAGATGAAGTAATCGCCTTCCCGCGCGACGCTTGCGCCAAGCGTGCGCTCACTGCGAAAAACTGCCCGAAATTTCGCACTAGGCGCACGTTCGTTGAGTTGTCGGTGGCGGGCGGCACACTCCGGCCATGGGGGATCCGTTCATTGGCAGTGAGGCGCTGGCGGCCGGTCGATTGTCGCAGTACGCGCTCCGAAGCCGTTTCGTCGCGCTGCTTCCCGATGTCTACCTACCGGCGGGCGCGGAAGTCACCGCCATCACCCGAGCTCAAGCCGCATGGTTGTGGACGAGGCGGCAAGGCGTCGTCGCCGGGCAGTCCGCGGCCGCACTGCACGGCGCGAAGTGGGTCGATGCTCGACGTCCGGCCGAGATGCTTTGGAGCAACCGGCGGCCGCCAGTTGAAATTCGCGCGTGGTCGGACAGGTTCGGCGACGACGAGGTGGAAGTCGTCAATGGTGTCCGGGTTACCACGCCCGCACGCACGGCCCTCGATCTCGCATGTCGATATCCACTCGGCATGGCGGTCGCTGCTATCGACGCGCTCGCGCGCGCGACGCATTTGAAGATCGCTGACGTCGAGCTGCTGGCCGGCCGATACAAAGGTCGCCGCGGTATCTGCAAGGCCCGCAATGTTTTTAACCTCGTCGATCCGGGGGCGGAGTCGCCACAAGAGACGTGGCTGCGGCTACTGGTCATTCGAAACGGCTTCCCGCCGCCCCAGACGCAGATCCCCGTCTACGACGAGTACGGCGCGCTCGTCGCAGTCTTGGACATGGGGTGGGAGGACATCAAACTAGCGCTCGACTACGAGGGCGACCACCATCGAAACCCAGTCCGTTTCAACAAGGACATCCGGCGACATGACAACGTCACGGAACTCGGATGGACGGACATCCGCGTCACGTCGCGAGACACCGAGGGCGGCATCATCGGCCGTCTCACCACCGAGTGGAGTCGCCGAACGTGAAGCCACTGCGAAAACGCAGCCGAATTTTCGCAATGAGCGCACGCTCGGCGCTAGAAGCTGAGCGGCTTCGTCGGGGTGAATTCCACCGGCATCGTCTCTAGGCCGCTGACGAAGTTCGCTGGTCTCAGCGGCAGCTCGTCATTGGAAGCCAGTCGGAGATCGGGCAGCCGCTGCAACACCCGGCGCGTCATATTGATCAGCTCGATGCGAGCCAGCTGGTTACCGAGGCAGAAATGCGTGCCGAAGCCGAACGCCAAGTGGCTATTGGGATCTCGCTGAACACGGAAGTTCTCCGGGTCGCCGAAAACGGTCTCGTCGAAGTTCGCCGACTCGAACAGCAGGATCATCTTCTCGCCCCGTTTGAGGCTGGCACCATGAAATTCCGTGTCGGCGGTGACGGTTCGCGCCATGTTCTTCAGCGGCGAAGTCCAGCGCAGCATCTCCTCGACCGCGCCGGGAAGCAGGCCGGAATCGTTCAGCAACAGATTCCACTGGTCGCGGTTGCGGATCAGCTGCTCGATCCCGCCGGAAATCGTGTGGCGCGTCGTCTCATCGCCGCCGACGAGGATCAGCAACGTTTCCTGAAGGATGTCGTCGTCGGACAGCCGTTCACCGTCGACCTCCGAATGCACCAGGACGCTGATCAGGTCCTCGGTCGGCTCGGCTCGACGCTGTTCGATCTTGCTGCGGGTGTAGTCGTTGTACGCCATAAACGCGTCCAACGTGACCTGCATATCAGCCTCGGACACAGTGGAACTGAGACCGACCATCATTTCGTCGGACCACTTGAGGAATAGCTCTCGCTCGTCAGGGAGCACACCGAGCATGTCGCCGATGACCGCCATCGGTAGCGGTGCGGCAAGGTCTCGGACCAGATCGCATTCGCCGCGCTCGCATACCGCGTCGATGAGCATGTCGCACAGTGTGCCGATGGACTCGTCTTGGACCTTCAAGCGCTTTCGGGTGAAGCCGGCGTTGACGAGCTTGCGGCGCAACAGATGTGCCGGATCATCCATGTCGATCATCATTGGCAGGGCATCTTGGTCCGGGCGGATGCCGCCGGCATTCGAGAACAGCTCGGGGTTGCGCTCGGCCTCGATCACGGCCGCATACGTCGCCGCGGCCGCCAAGCCGTTGCGGTCCCGGAACACCGGTTCGTTTTCGCGCATCCAGCGGTAGACTTCGCGGGACGCGGGACGGTCGGCGTAGAACGCGCCGTCGGTCAGGTCTACGTCCGGCTTCGTTGCCGTCGTCATGAAATCTCCTTTGCATCGCCAAACGACATCTCGACGTTGGCGGCCGAACTCGAGACGAGCGCGCGTTTCGGGAAGCCTAGCGACGCGAGCTCTTTCGCATAGGAGTGATCGCCCAGCCGGATTCGGGCCCCTCCGAGCCGGTAGCGCACGCCGGTAAGCGACATCTCACCGATCGTTTCTCGCAAGACGCCGTCGCGATACGAGTAGGTCGGGTTCTCCTGCCTGCGCGACGTGAACGCCGACGGCACAGGCAGGCCTGGCTGGAACTCCATGCCGACTGCCAGCTGACCGTCGATGCTGACGTCGAATCCGAACTGCCGACCCTCCCGCAGGGTGAAGTCGGCCATCACCTTGGGGTATCCCCAAATCGTGGTTCCCGCTTCCAAAGTGAACGCCTGATCGACTGGAAGGTGATGGATGAAGGCGCCTGCCGATTGCAGGGCTTTTGGTCCGCTCGCGTCCGACCCTGGAGGGTTGACCATCACGTTGGTGCCGTATTCGTAGTACTTGCCGAGGTCGCCGTCGACGTACTGCATCAGCATCAAGACAACGAGCGCGCGCCCCGGGATATACCGGCAGACCTTAAGACCGCTGTAGTCGATCATCTGCTGGGCGGCATCGGCGTCAACCGAGAACATCGCCATGTGCTGATTGGCCTTGCGGATCTTCACCGGCATGGTGAGCACGGTTCCGGCGATGGTGTGCTGCGATGCGGTCATCCGGCCAATCTAGAACGCGTTCTAGTCAAGTGGCAAGGACTGTCTACACCAGGCTTGCAAGCTCCCTGATCTGCTCTGTCGAGCGGCCGGCGACAACCATCAGCGTCACGCCGACGGCCGCCCATGCGGCGACCTGCTTACGCACGTAGTCGATGTCGCCGACGATCGCCGCGTCGTCGACCAGCTCGTCGGGGATCACCTTGGCGGCCTCGTCCTTGCGGTCGCTGCGGAACAGCTTGGTAACGTCGTCGACGACCTCGGCGTACCCCATACGGCGGTACACGTCGGCGTGGAAGTTGGTGTCCTCGGCGCCCATACCGCCCATGTAGAGCGCCAGGTGCGGCTTCATCGCGGCCAACGCGGCCGCCCGGTCCTCTGTGATCACGATGTTGGCCGTCGCGCAGATCTCGAAGTCCTCGCGGCTGCGACGTGCACCGGGGCGGGCGAAGCCCTCGTCGAGCCATTCGTTGTACATCTCGCCGAGCCGCGGCGAGTAGAAGATCGGCAGCCAGCCGTCGCAGATCTCCGCGGCAAGCGCCACGTTCTTCGGGCCCTCGGCGCCCAGCATGATCGGGATGTCGGACCGCAGCGGATGGGTGATCGGCTTGAGGTTCTTCCCCAGTCCGGTGGTGCCCTCACCGGTCACCGGCAGCGGGTAGTGCGGCCCGTCGCTGGCCACCGGCCCCTTGCGGGCCAGCACCTGACGCACGATGTCGATGTACTCGCGGGTGCGGGCCAGCGGCTTGGGAAACTTCTGCCCGTACCAACCCTCGACGACCTGCGGCCCCGAGACGCCGAGCCCCAGAATGTGCCGGCCACCGGACAGGTGATCCAATGTGAGCGCGGCCATCGCACACGCGGTCGGGGTCCGCGCCGACAACTGCACCACCGACGTGCCCAGCCGAAGCCGGTTGGTCTGCGAACCCCACCAGGCCAGCGGCGTGTAGGCGTCCGAGCCCCACGCCTCGGCCGTGAACACCGCGTCGAAGCCAGCCTCCTCGGCGGCGGCGACCAGTTCAGGGGCGTTCTCCGGCGGCTGCGCGCCCCAGTAGCCCAGTTGAAGTCCCAGCTTCATTAGCCTGCCTCTCTAAGCTTTCTGACCGTCGCTTGAAACCATTCTTAGAACCTGTTCTACTCGATGTCGTGACCACCAGCCAAAGCAGCCCGGTGCAGATCGACCCGCATGAGCCGCCGCTTTCAGCTCCGCTGAGGCTCTCATTCGACTACACCCGTTCAGTCGGACCACTCCTGTCCCAGTTCTTCACCGCCCTGCGCGGACGACGCATCGTCGGCGTGCGCGGTTCGGATGGGCGGGTACACGTGCCACCGGCCGAGTTCGACCCCGTCACCTATGAGCGACTGACCGAGATCGTACCGGTGGCCAGCGTCGGAACCGTGATGTCGTGGACTTGGCAAGCCCACCCCCTCGAGGGTCAGCCGCTGGATCGGCCGTTCGCGTGGGCGTTGATCAAACTCGACGGCGCGGACACCCCGCTCATCCACGCCATCGACGCCGGCACCGCAGAATCCATCAGTACGGGCGCGCGGGTGCACGTGCACTGGGTGGACGAGCCGGTCGGCGCGATCACCGACATCGCCTACTTCAAGCTCGGCGATGAAGCGGAACCCGAGGGCGAGGCCGACGACCGGGACCCGATTACGGTTCAGGTGACACCCAGCACCATCGAAATCCAGCACACCGCATCGCTTCCCGAAAGCACATTCCTGCGCGGTCTCGAGGAGGGCAAGCTTCTCGGAGCCCGCTCAGGCAAGGGCGGGAAGGTGTATTTCCCTGCCCGCGAGGCGGATCCCGCCACCGGTCAGCCACTCGATGAGTTCCTTGAGCTTCCGGACAAGGGCACGGTCACCACGTTCGCGATCATCAACATCCCGTTCGCCGGCCAGCGCATCAAGCCGCCGTACGTGGCCGCGTACGTGCTGCTCGACGGCGCCGACATTCCGTTCCTGCACCTGGTTACGGAGATCGAGGCGTCGGAGGTCCGGATGGGCATGCGGGTCCAGGCGGTGTGGAAACCGCGCGAAGAGTGGGGCCTCGGCATCGACAACATCGACTACTTCCGGCCCACCGGCGAACCCGACGCCGACTACGACACCTACAAGCACCACCAGTAAGGGCGCGAATCGATGACTGACATTGCAGTGGTGGGCTTCGCCCACGCGCCGCACGTACGCCGCACCGAGGGCACCACGAACGGCGTCGAGATGCTGATGCCCTGCTTCGCCCAGCTGTACGAGGAATTGGGCCTGAAGCAGACCGACATCGGCTTCTGGTGCTCCGGATCGTCGGATTACCTTGCCGGCCGCGCTTTTTCGTTCATCTCTGCGATCGACTCGATCGGAGCGGTCCCGCCGATCAACGAGTCGCACGTCGAGATGGACGCAGCGTGGGCGCTCTACGAGGCCTATATCAAGCTGCTGACCGGCGAGGTGGACACCGCGCTGGTGTACGGCTTCGGCAAGTCCTCGGCGGGCACGCTGCGCCGGGTACTGGCGATGCAAACCGACCCGTACAGCGTGGCGCCGCTGTGGCCCGACGCGGTGTCTATCGCCGGCCTTCAGGCGCGGTTCGGCCTTGACGCAGGCAAATGGACGGCCGAGCAGATGGCGCAGATCGCGCTGGACTCGTTCGCGGTCGCTCAGCGGACCGATTCGGAGAAACCCGCAAAGAGCATCGACGAGTTGCTCGCCCGCCCATACTTCGCCGAGCCATTGCGCCGCCACGACATCGCCCCGATCACGGATGGCGCCTCGGCGATCGTGCTCGCAACTGGCGACAAGGCCCGCGAGCTTCGCGAGAACCCTGCCTGGATTACCGGTTTCGAGCACCGCATCGAGACCCCGGTCCTCGGCGCGCGCGACCTGACGGCCTCGCCGTCAACCGAGGCCTCGGCCAAGGGGGCCACGGGCGGGGACGCCGGCTCCATCGATGTGGCCGAAATCTATGCGCCGTTCACGCATCAGCACCTGATCCTGACCGAGGCGATCGGCCTGGGGTCGTCGACGAAGGTGAACCCGTCAGGGGGCACGCTGGCGGCCAACCCGATGTTCTCGGCCGGCCTGGAGCGCATCGGCTTCGCCGCGCAGCACATTTTCAATGGGTCAGCGCAGCGAGTGTTGGCGCACGCCACGAGCGGTCCTGCGTTGCAACAGAATCTCGTCGCCGTCCTGGAAGGGAAATAGACATGGCGGGCCAGCTGGCTGCGGTGCTTGGCACCGGGCAGACGAAGTACGTCGCCAAGCGGCAGGACGTCTCGATGAACGGCCTTGTCCGCGAGGCCATCGACAAGGCGCTGGCGGACGCGGGATCGACGTTCGACGACATCGACGCGGTCGTGGTGGGCAAGGCTCCCGACTTCTTCGAAGGCGTGATGATGCCCGAGCTGTTCATGGCCGACGCGGTCGGCGCCACGAACAAGCCGCTGATCCGCGTCCACACCGCGGGCTCGGTGGGCGGCTCGACCGCCGTGGTGGCCGCCAGCCTGGTGCAGTCAGGCAAGTACCGCCGCGTGCTGGCGATGGCGTGGGAGAAGCAATCCGAGTCGAATGCCATGTGGGCGTTGAGCATTCCCGTGCCATTCACCAAGCCGGTGGGCGCAGGCGCCGGCGGTTACTTCGCGCCACACGTGCGGTCTTACATTCGTCGCTCGGGTGCGCCAAACCACATCGGCGCGATGGTGGCGGTCAAGGACCGGCTCAACGGCGCGAAGAACCCGCTGGCTCACCTGCACCAGCCCGATATCACGCTGGAGAAGGTGATGGCGTCCCAGATGTTGTGGGACCCCATTCGTTTCGACGAGACCTGCCCCTCGTCCGATGGCGCCTGCGCGCTGGTGATCGGCAACGAGGACATCGCTGATAAGCGCGCCGCGGACGGTCACCCCGTCGCATGGATCCACGCCACCGCGCTGCGCACCGAGCCGTTGGCCTACTCCGGTCGCGACCAGGTCAACCCGCAGGCGGGCCGCGACGCCGCCAAGGCGCTGTGGAAGGCCGCAGGCATCACCAGCCCGATCGACGAGATCGACGTGGCGGAGATCTACGTCCCGTTCTCGTGGTTCGAGCCGATGTGGCTGGAGAACCTCGGGTTCATGCCGGAGGGCGAAGGATGGAAGCTCACAGAAGCCGGTGAAACCGCGATCGGCGGCAGACTGCCCGTCAATCCGTCCGGCGGAGTGTTGTCATCGAATCCCATTGGGGCGTCGGGCATGATCCGGTTCGCCGAGGCGGCGATCCAGGTGATGGGCAAGGCGGGCGACCATCAGGTCGAGGGTGCCCGCAAGGCGCTGGGCCACGCCTACGGCGGCGGGTCGCAGTACTACTCGATGTGGGTTGTTGCGGCGGACAAGCCATGAGCCGGATGAAGTACACCTGCAGCGTGGCGATGGGTCAGGTCGACCAGCTGATCGAGATCGCCAAGACCGCTGAGGAAGTCGGGTTCGACGCGATCGCGCTGCCGGATTCGGTGTTCTACATGGAGAAGCAATCCGCCGACTATCCGTATACGGCCGACGGGTCCCGCATGTGGAACGCGGAAACGGAATGGGTCGATCCGCTGATCGCGGCGGGGGCCATGGGTGCGGTGACGTCGACGCTGCACTTCTATACGAACGTCATGAAGCTCGGGTCGCGCAACCCGCTGCTGCTGGCCCGGCAGGTCGGCTCGGTGGCCAACCTGACCAATAACCGGTTTGGATTTGGTGTCGGAATCGGCTGGGCGCCTGAAGAATTCGAATGGTGTGGCGTTCCGTATGCGAAACGCGGCAAGCGGGTCGACGAGATGATCGAGGTGATCAAGCTCGTGCTCGCCGGTGGCATGGTCGAATTCCACGGCGACTTCTACGACTTCGACAAGCTTCAGATGAGCCCCGCGCCGAGCAAACCGGTGCCGTTCTATGTAGGAGGCCACACGGATGTGGCGCTCAAACGGGCGGCCAGGGTTGGCGACGGGTGGACAAGCGCGATGATGACGGGCTCGCAGTTGGCCGAGACCATCGGCAAGCTCAACGCGCTGCGCGCCGACTACGGCCGGGCCGACGAGCCGTTCGAGTTCCAGGCGGTGTGCATCGACAAGTTCGGCATTGAGGGGCACCGTGAGCTTGCCGAGGCGGGCGTGACCGACAACATCGTCATCCCGTGGATGTTCGACGGGCTCGGGTTCGATGCGCCGCTGGACAAGAAGAAGGACTCGCTGAAGCGGTTCGCCGACACCTATATCCATTCGAGATGGCAGCAGTGACGGTTACCAACCCCGATGCGCCGGTTCACTTGGCGGGCAAGCGCTCCCGCGAGGCGGCCATGGCCCACGACAAGCAGGCGTGGCTGGACAACTTCGCCGACGACGCGGTCGTCGAAGACCCGATCGGTCCGTCGCATTTCGATCCGGAGGGCAAGGGACACCGCGGCAAGGAGGCGATCGCGGCGTTTTACGACAAGGCGATCGCGCCGAGTGAGCTGCAGTTCAACTTCGTTGAGACGTTCCAGTGCGGCAACGAGGAAGCCAACGTCGGCAACATCGTGATCAAGGCGGCAGGATACGAGGTCGTCGCCGGGGGCGTGTTCACCTACCGGGTCAACGACGAAGGCAAGATCGTTGCGCTGCGCGCTTTCTGGGAACTCGACCGCGCGACAGCGAGCGCTCGAAAGCTCTCGGAGACTGCTGAGTAATCCTGCGTCGCGGCCGGAGCCAGGAACGACGCGTTCGGGCAGCCGACTCGGCCGTGTGCCGGCGCCACCCCGAACATTCTCCGCTCACCTGTTTGGTTCGTTCCTTAGAAATTCGCCCCAGACCCAGCCAACGCTTTGCCCCGGAGGGGATGTCGTCAGTTCGCACCAGTCAGCCGCTGGGCAAGGCTTCACCGGGAACACCCTTGAGCCCTTCCGTAGGACATCGATGATCTTTCCCCCACCGCCTGGGACGTCGTAAAGGTCAACGTCGGCGAGCACTTCTGCCCGAGAAGGATTGATCGCTAGCGGTGCCGGAGCCTGCGCAGGAGGCGGATTGGCCGCCAGGGGATTGGTGTTCGAGACGTCGACCTCGAAGCCGTCAAGGTACGTGTCACCATCGGTGTCTTGGACCAGCGGGTTCGTCCCTAGCCGGCTCTCCTCGCCGTCCGCCAGCTTGTCACCGTCACTGTCGGGGTTGTTCGGATTCAGCCCACGATCAACCTCTACGCCGTCGGAAAGCACGTCCCCGTCGGTGTCCTTCACGTTCGGGTTGGTGTTGTATGTACCGGTTTCCTGCACGTCGGTCAAACCGTCCGAATCACTATCCGGGATGGCACTCGCGGGGGCCGCGAACAGCAGCGAGCCAGAGAGCAGGCCGCCCGCGAGGATGGCGCCGGCCGGGCGGCGGTTCACGACGGCCCGGTGGGTTTGATGCGAGTAGTCATGTCGAGCGCCCTTCACTGTTGGCGGGTCAACGGTTGGGCGCCGCAACTAGACAAAGCCAACGAAGATAGGGTGTGCGGTGAATCAGGCGTTTCCCCACGTTTCTCGCGAATCCGCACGTGGATGACTGGCACCGATTCCGATCGCGACACAAACGCGGCAATCTACGGCCCGTTGGGGCCAGACCCGGCAAGTTTTGACCTTCATCTCGATTCCCGGACCCCCAAAACGGTGGCCGGGCTCATATCTTCAACGAATTCCTGGCGCAGGACACTAGCGCGACAGGCGGTCCACCGCCTCGTTGACCAAGCCGAACGTGAACCGCTTCGCGCGCCTGGCCGCGCCGGTGAGGACCTTCCGGCCGGCGGTGACAGGTCGCAGTGAGACGGCGTCGCCGACCCGGACGCTGCCGCCGCTGTCAATCCAGCAATAGACACCGAGGCATCGCTGCGCTCGAGTAGCCACCGCCTTGGTGATGCGGCGATCGACCTCGAAACCGGGTTGCGCACGGCTGGGTACGACACAACGGATCGTCGGCATGAGAACGTTGAGAGCTGCCTCGCCGACGACCAGCTGTGCTCCGGTCCACTGCGACTCCGGCAAGCCGTCGTCTGGATTGTCCAGCGCCACTAGCACATTGGGCCGAAACCGGCGTACGTCCAGATCACTACCTATCTCTGCGCCGATGGTCGCAAGGCTGGTCTTGGTCAGTACATGAACGGGCGCCAGATCGACGAACATGCCCGGCGGAGTCGAGTAGCGGGTGAAGTTGACCATGTCCGAAACCCGCACCATCGATAGATCGGGCAACTTCTCATCCTCTGACATGCCGAACGCAGCGCGAAGCCAGCCGGGTGACATGGTGTCGGAGCGCTCCTCGCGGGTCAGCTTGTGCAGGCTGGTGTCCTCCACCGGCGGCAGGGCGGTCAGCCGGACCTCGCGGCCCGCCAGTTCGGAAAGCTTCACATGCACGCCATCGTCATTGCTCGACAGAACCGTGCCGTCGGGAAAGGTGATCTCGACCTCGGGCACGTTCCCGGGTCCTGCATCCGGCGGGACGGGCCGTGGGTATCGGGCCGTCGCGGTCAGCAGTTTCGGTACTTGCCGGGCAGAAGCGGTGACGTCGCGTTCGAGATCACGGACGGCCCACAACCGGTCGCCCAATACCCCGCTAGGTCCCAACTCCGCCTGCTCGACCTGCCCGCCGCCCAGCGACTTGACCGGGTAGCGCCAGAGCTCGGCCACGCGACCGATTGACATGCTCACACCGTACGGCGCGGTGTCAGGTGGCAGGCCCCAAACCCGTCATGTAGCGACGTGCCAGATCCTGGTACGCACCTGGATTGGTGTTCACCCACATCTCCGCGCCCGTGCCAGCGATCGGGCCCCGTACCTTCGCCGGGGCGCCGGTGACCAGCACCTCTTCGGGAATCTTCGTGCCGCCGACGACCAGTGCGTGGGCGGCGATCAGGCTGCGCGCGCCGATAACCGCGCCGTCGAGCACCGTGCAGTGGTTGGCCAGCACGGCCTGGGCGCCGATATGGACCCCGTGCACCACACAGCCGTGGGCGATCGTCGCACCCGGGCCGACATCGACGGGTATGCCCGGCGGGGCGTGCAGCACGCAGCAGTCCTGCACGTTTGCGCCCTCGCGGACGATGATCGGGGCGAAATCTGCCCGGATCACCGCGTTGAACCAGACCGACGCGCCGGCCTCGACGTGGACGTCACCTACCAGCGTCGCAGTGGGGGCGACGAACGCACCGGGATCGACGACCGGTGAACGGCCCTCAAATGAGTACAACGGCATCGTCTAGATATACCGCAGGTAAAACGCGTTTAGATTGCGCGCCGGGTGGCAAAAACTGTAACGTGTTCTAGTTAGAGAGCACAGATTGGGAGGCCCCAGGTGACCACCGAAACCGCAGGCGTTCGCGAGATCGACACCGGTGCGCTGCCGGACAGGTACGCGCGCGGCTGGCACTGCCTTGGCCCGGTCAAGGATTATCTGGACGGCAAGCCGCACGGCGTCGAGATTTTCGGCACCATGCTGGTTGTCTTCGCCGACTCCCATGGCGACGTCAAGATCTTGGACGGTTACTGCAGGCACATGGGCGGCAACCTCGCTCAGGGCACCATCAAGGGCGACGAAGTCGCCTGCCCGTTCCACGACTGGCGCTGGGGCGGCGACGGCAAGTGCAAGCTGGTGCCCTATGCCAAGCGCACACCGCGACTGGCCCGCACTCGTTCTTGGACAACCGATGTGCGCAGCGGTCTGCTGTTCGTCTGGCACGACCACGAGGGCAACCCACCGCCACCCGAGGTGCAGATTCCGGACATCTCGGAGTCCGCCAGCGACGACTGGACCGACTGGCGGTGGAATTCCATCCTCATCGAGGGTTCCAACTGCCGCGACATCATCGACAACGTCACCGACATGGCGCACTTCTTCTACATCCATTTCGGCCTCCCGACGTACTTCAAGAACGTGTTCGAGGGGCACATTGCGTCGCAGTACCTGCACAACGTCGGTCGCCCCGATGTGAACGATCTGGGGACGTCGTACGGTGAGGCGCATCTGGATTCCGAGGCGTCCTACTTCGGCCCGTCGTTCATGATCAACTGGCTGCACAACAACTACGGCGGCTACAAGGCCGAGTCGATCCTGATCAACTGCCACTACCCGGTTAGCCAGGACTCATTTGTGCTGCAGTGGGGCGTCATCGTCGAGAAGCCGAAGGGCCTAGATGAGGCGATGACCGAGAAGCTGGCCAACACCTTCAGCGAAGGGGTCAGCAAGGGGTTCATGCAGGATGTCGAGATCTGGAAGCACAAGACCCGCATCGACAACCCGCTGCTGGTCGAGGAGGACGGCGCCGTCTATCAGATGCGCCGCTGGTATCAGCAGTTCTACGTCGACGTCGCCGACGTGACGCCCGACATGACCGATCGCTTCGAGATCGAGATCGACACCACGGCGGCCAACGAGAAGTGGCACGTCGAGGTCGAGGAGAACCTCAAGCAGCAGGCCGAACAAGCCTCGTCATGAGCGACGCGCAGGACGCCCCGGACGTCGACCAGCTTGCTCGGTCGATGCTGAGGCTCTACGGCGCGCACGACGATCACGACGACCATGGTGAAAATACGGAGATTCGTGCTCGGAGTTTCTCCGGGGCACCGGATTTCGCGTCGGATCCCCAGCGTGCTGCAGCGGTCCGCGAAGCGACGCAGCGAGACCGCGAGCGGTACCTGACGTCTGGCCTGGTCTCGGTTGACTGCCGGTTCTGTCATGTCGCCGTGCAGGTGAAAAAGCTTGGCCCTGGGCACACGTCCGTGCAGTGGAACACCGAGGCGTCGCAGCGCTGCGCGTACTTCACCGAGATCCGGCAGTCAGGCGGTGAATCGGCCCGCGCCCAATCGTGCCCGAAGCTCGCCGACAGCATCAAACACGCTGTGGCCGAAGGGTGTTTGGAAGAGGTCACGAGTGCCCCTTCGCCGGGCGACGGTTAGTCTCCTGCTCAGCCTCCTTCTCGCAGGCTGTACACGAGACGCTGACTCACCCCAGCCCCGATCAGAGAAGCCGGTGGCGCCCATTACCGCACTGCAGGTCGGCGACCTGTTGAGTGCGAGCGTCCAAGACAGAGACGGCAATCTGTTCATCACCGTCGAACCAGAGGACTGCAGCGGGATGGCGCTCGAGGTGGATCCGCCGCTCATCTTCGATCTCGATCCGGCGGCAACCGACGGTGGGCATTGGATTTCCGAGGGGCCGTATGCGGTCATCGACGAGGCCGCCGGCGTCTATCACGCCGACTTCGACCCGAAGCACGCACTAGCGGAAGCAAACCGCACCATCGAATCCTGCCGCGACGTTCCATTCACAGTCACCGACATGCGGGGCCGCGAGTACCTCTTCACGCTTCTGCCCGAGGTGAATTCCGGATCGCCCGACATCGTGCTCTGGTCCTTCACCAGCGCGGGATGGGCCTGTGACAACGCGCTGGTTGCAGCGCACAACGCGGCCGTCAGGATCTCGACGTGTGCACCGGCCAATGGCTACGACGTGTTGTCGCTGGCTCAGGATGCGTTGAAGCGGATTGAAAAACTCGCCAACACCACGGCGTGACTTCCGTCGCGGGAAATTACAGCCCGTTGAAGCGCTCCTTGACCTGTTCGTCAGTCAGGCCGTAGTCGGCCAGCGAGTACTTGTGCTTGGGAGCGCGCGGGCCCTTCTTGCTCTCCTCGTGGGTCGCCTCCGCGGCCGCGCGAGCCGCATCGGTGAAGTCGATGCCGAAGTGGCGATAGATCGCCTCGAGCTCGCGGACCGGGTCGGCAATGAAGTCGAAGTAGTCCATGTCATAGAACTGGGACGAATCATGTTTGACCCGTTCGGCATTGAACAGCTCCAGACCACGCGACCACGTCTCCAGCGAGTCCTGCCCGATCGTTTCGCCGACGAAGGTCGTCGACCAGCCCTCGGTGGTGTGCTGGGCCAGCGAACACATCGAGGCCATGATCGTCTCGGCAGGCCGGTGACACTGGATCACCAGCGCGTCGGGATACGTCGCGAACAACGCGTCAAGCGCGAACAGGTGGCTGGGGTTCTTGAGCACCCATCGCTTCTCTGTGTCGTTCAGCCCGATCAGCTGAAGGTTCTGCCGATGGCGCTGATACGGCCTCGTCCAATCCTGCTCGGACAACCACCGGGCGTAGCTGGGCACATGGGCCAGCGTCTCGTAGGACACCGAATGCAACGACTGACGCAGCAGCTGCCAGCACTCCTCGACATCGTCGGCGGTCATGAAATGCAGGCCGGTGTACTCGGGGTTCTCGTTGTGCGCCTTCGTGAACTGCGCGTCGAGCTGCTGGAACACTGGGTTCTCTGACCAGGTTTCGCGGGGCGGACGCGGCTGCGGGAATTCGGCCAGCCACAGCTCCAGACCCTGATGCCGCGGGTCGGCGGCGAGCAGCCGGTGCAGCGCAGTGGTGCCGGTGCGCGGCAGGCCGGTGACGAAGATCGGCCGCTCGATCGCCACATCGGCGTGCTCCGGATACTGCTTCCACGCGGCCTCCGACAGCAGCCGAGCGACCAGCGCGTTGCGCACGAAGAACCGTGACATCTTGCTGCCTAGTTCGGTTAAACCAGCCTCACGCGCATAAGAATCGAGCAATACGCCGAGCGCCTCGCGGTAGTTGTCGTCGTCGGAGCCGAAGTCGTCGAGGCCACATGCCTTCGTGGCCGAGGTATGCAGATCGTCGACAGTGCCGACATCGGTGCGCGCGTGGCTCATGGCTCGACTCCCGCTCGCCTTCGCGCCATCACGCCTTGTACTCCCCGCAGTTGACGTCCAGGGTCTGCCCGGTGATGCCGCTGGACAGATCGCTGGCCATGAACAGGATCGCCGACGCTACCTCCTGTTCGGTTGGCAACCGCTTGAGGTCAGACGCTGCGGCGGTGGCCTTGTAGATCTCCTCCACCGTGGTGCCGTACTTGCCGGCCTGGTGGTTGAAATAGCTCTTCAGGGTGTCGCCCCAGATGTAGCCGGGGACAACGGAGTTCACCCGGATCCCCTGCTCGCCAAGCTCGGTGGCGAGTGACTGCGACATCGCGAGCAGGGCTGACTTCGCCATCTTGTAGGCGCCGTACTTTGCCTGAGAATGCCGGACCACCATCGAGTTGACGTTGACGACAGAGCCGTTCGATTCGGCGAGCGCCGGGGTGAAGCCCTGTGTCAGCCGCAGCGCACCGAGCACGGTGAGCTCGATCGCGTCGCGAATGTGTTGAAAGGTGGTGTTGGCCAACGGTTTCATCGAGGGCACCCGGAACGCGTTGTTGATCAACACGTCCACCCTGCCGTACGCCTTGAGCGCTTCTTCGACGAGGTTGTTCACCTGTTGCTCGTCGGTGATGTCGGTGCCCACCGACACCGCGCGCCTACCCAAGTCGGTGATCTGTTTGGCCACATCGTCGAGGCGCTCCACGGTCCGTGCCGCCAGCACCAGGTCCGCACCCGCCTCGGCACATCGCCGTGCGAGCGTGGTGCCAAGGGCCGGGCCTACGCCGCTGATCACGACGACCTTGTTATCCAGCAAGCCGGTCATGGCTATCCCACCATCCTGTGTCCAATTTGTAGCTGGCGCTCGGCGATTCGCGCACGCCAGTCTTCCTCGGAGATCTTGTTCTGCTCGTAATGCGGCAGGGACGCCGGGATCTTGTCGAAGTCGACCAGTTCGACGGTCGGGCCGTCGGCCTCGGTGAGCTCACGCGACACCCGCTGCCACCGGAATTGCAGGTAACCCTTCGCATGTCCGAGTGTCTCGACCCAGTTGGCGACGCCGGGGTTGCGGTCTGCGACGACGATGCGGATCTTGCCGTCCGGATCGGCTTGAGCCTGAGTGCCGTTCAGTGACGTCTGGTGGTTGATGTAGTCCAGCGAGATGTACCACAGGCTGCCCAACTGGAAGCCCAGGTAGGGAGCGTCGGTCACGGGCAGCGTGATCACCAGCGCCTGGTCCGCCCTCAAGTCGAAGTGCCCGACGGATGAGTACTGGGTGGCCAGCCCACCCGGGGTGAGCCGCGGCGCGATCAATGTGTTCACCGGAAGGTCGTTGTAGAACCACTGCGGGAACTGGAGCCACGTCTTGACCCGCTGTACCAGTTGCTTACCGGCTGTGGCATAACGCTTTTCGATGAGCTGCCGAGTGAGCGGCGGAGGAGCAGTGCCCGCGGTGTCGATTCGCTTGATCGCAAATGTGCCGCGCTGGGCCGACCAGTCGTTGTAGACCTCCCTGATGACCAGCTGGGAGGGTGATTCCGGCCGGAAGCGCCATTCGAAGCTGCCGTCCGCCGCGATATCGAGTTTGCGATCGTCAAACGCGGTCTCACTGTCGGGCACCACGGTGTCGGTGTACTCACCGCCGAGCAGTTGAAAGCTCACGTCGGTGGTGGTACCGCGCTTGCCGGTCACCACATACTCGTGCTCGGGCAGCACCCGCGTCCCGAAGTAGAGCGTGTCGGGGTTGTCCAGGCCCATCTTCGTGAACGGCCCCGTGCCGCTGTGCAGGAACGGATGGTCCCGCTCGTAGTCGAACGCGACGTGCGTGCACGCCGCGATGCAGCCTGCGAGGTACTGCAGGCCCTCCAGCAGATCGGCTTCGGATTCGATGAAAGGGGCTTCGGCGACCAGCTTCTCCGCCTCGGCGATCGCGTCAATCAATGGCTGCGAGTACACGTCTTGAAACTAGAACGTGTTCTAGCGATAGTCAATATATCGACCGTGCCGGTACATATATGGAACAACGAGGTACCCTGCTCGCATGTCCACCGCGGAGTCCGCCGGTCGCGCGTCGCCGCCGACCGACCGGGTGGTGCGCATTCTCGACTTTCTCGCAGGACGCCCCGAGGAGCGCTTCGGGCTTTCCGATCTGGCCCGCCGGCTGGACCTGAGCAAGCCCACGTGTCTCGGCATCGTCACGTCACTCACCGACGCCGGCTACCTGGTGCGGGACCCCAGCGACAAGACCTACCGTCTCGGTCCGTCGCTGATCACCCTCGGGCACAAGGCGCAGGAATCGATGCGGGTGAGCCCGGCGGCCCGCGAGGAGCTGCGCCGATTGTCGGCGCGCTTCGGCGTCACGGCCGCATTGTCGGGCGTGGTCGACGACCGGATCACGCTGCTGGACCTGGTGGCGCCCCCCGGCGCGCAGCCCGGCGTGGAGGTCGGCCAGAGTTATCCTTTCGCTCCTCCTGTCGGCTTGATGTTCGTGCTGTGGGACGACGAGGCGGAGCGCGAGTGGCTGGCCAAGGAGCCGACGCTCCCGCTGCGGACCAACACCGAGCGGCTCAAGCGCGTGATCGCGGTCTGCCGTGCCGACGGTTATCTCGTCGAACGCCTGACACCGGGCGGGCGGCGGCTGTACTCGTTGATGGCGGGGATGTCGAGCAACCTGCCCGACGAGCTGCGCGCCCTGCTCGGCGAATTGGTGTCGGACATCGGCGAGCGGGTCTATCTGCGCGACGAGAACTCGCGCGGGCGCACACGGCACGACATCAGCGTGATCTCCGCGCCCGTGTACGACCACTACCAGCGACAGGTCATGGTCGCGTCGATGCACATAGGAAAGTCATTGACGGACAACGAGATCACCGAGCGGGCACGGGCGCTGGTGGCAACGGCCGACGCGGTGACCGCGAAACTGGGTGGTGTGAAACCGGTTCGCGCTAGCTGACACTGGCCAGGGCGAACGGCAGTACCTCCGGCGCCCCGGCACGCCGCAGCACCCGGGAGGCCATGGTCATCGTCCATCCGGTATCGGTGACATCGTCGACCAACAGCACCGGGCCGTCCAGCTCAGTCATCACCGAGGGGTCGAGCTCCGACCACGAATTATCCAGCGCGGCAACACGGTAGGCGGAGTTCGCCGCCGTCACGGGTCGACGGCCAGGGGTGTAACTCAGGATACCCAAGTTGGTCAGGCGGCCGAGTTCGGAAAGCCCGTCCACCACCGAGCCGATCAGCAGCGGGTGGGTCAGTGAATCAAGACCCATGACCGCGGCAGGCCGGTTCTCCCATGGCCACGCGGCCAGGACCGCGACTGCGGCTCGAAGCACCTCGGGAGGAACGGGGCCGTCCGGATCGTCCAGCAGGCGCTTCAGCCGCGCGCCCCACCCGAGATCGGTCAGCCGCCCGATCGTCCGCCCCACCGATGGCCCGTCGTTGATCCGGCCGCTGAGTTTCACACCCAGCTTGTCCATGCCCGACGGCCACTGCTTGCGCGGCGTCAGTTCGACCCCCGGCCGCTGCAGTTGGTCGCGGGCGGCATCAGTCGCGGTCGAATCGACCTCGGCGTTGTAGCGGATGCCCGCGCAGTTGTCACATCGGCCGCATCGGGTGTCTTCGGTCAGCTCGGGATCGTCCAATTGTCGTCGCAGGAACGCCATTCGGCACTCCGAGGTACTCTGGTAGTCGAGCATCGCCTGCTGTTCGCGACGACGCGCTTCATCGAGTTTTCGGTAGCGCGCTTCGTCGTACGTCCACGGTTGCCCGGTACTGAGCCAGCCCCCTTTCACGCGTCGCACCGCACCGTCCACATCCAGCACCTTGAGCACCATCTCCAGGCGTGAGCGGCCCAGGTCGACGAGGGGTTCCAGCGCCGGCGTCGACTGCGCACGATCGGGTTCGAGCGCGTCGATGACCTTGCGCACCATGGGTTCTGACGGGAAGGCCACCGACGCGAAGTAGCGCCAGATGTCCTGGTCCTCGTGGCCGGGCAGCAGGATGACCTCGGCGCTGGCGGTGGCCCGGCCAGCACGGCCGACCTGCTGGTAGTACGCGATCGGCGAGGATGGAGCACCTAGGTGGATGACGAAGCCGAGGTCGGGCTTGTCGAAACCCATGCCGAGCGCCGACGTGGCGACCAGCGCCTTGACCCGATTGTCGAGTAGGTCGGCTTCCAACTGCTCGCGCTCGGCGGGGTCCGTCGCACCGGTGTAGGCGGCAGTCTTGTGGCCCTGGTCTCTCAGAAGAGTGGCGATGTCATGGGCGGTGGCGACGGTCAGGGTGTAGATGATGCCGCTGCCTTCGATCGAATCCAATTGCGCGGCAACCCAAGCCGCTCGTTGCGCTGGGGTGGTCAGCTTGACCACGGACAGTCGCAAACTCTCACGGTCCAGGCCGCCCCGAAGCACCAGGGTGTCTCTGCCACCGACGCCGAGTTGGGCGGCAACGTCATCGACCACCCGGTCGTTGGCGGTCGCGGTAGTGGCCAAAACCGGTATGTCCGTTCCCAACTCGGCGATAAGCGTGCGGATGCGCCGATAGTCCGGCCGGAAGTCATGCCCCCAGTCGGACACGCAGTGCGCCTCGTCAACCACCACTAGGCCGGCGTCGGCCGCCAGCGACGGCAGCACATTGTCGCGGAAGTCGGGATTGTTGAGCCGTTCCGGACTCACCAGCAGCACGTCGAGTTCACCGTCGGCGACCCGTTGGTGGATGGCGTCCCATTCGGTGACATTGCCCGAGTTGATCGTGGCGGCACGAACGCCCGCGCGCTCGGCGGCCGCGACCTGGTTGCGCATCAGCGCCAGCAGTGGCGACACGATGACCGTCGCCCCGCGCCCGCTCTCCCGCAGCAGCTTGGCGGCGATGAAATACACCGCCGACTTACCCCAACCGGTGCGCTGCACCACCAGAGCCTGCCGTCGCTGCACCACGAGAGCCTCGATCGCCGTCCACTGGTCGTCACGTAGGTTCGCCGCGGATCCGGCGAGCTGTGCGAGGATCGCCTGGGCCCGGACTCGGGTGGCGATCGGTGGGCTGGTGGCGGTCATCGCACCATCGTGCCCTGGCGCTCCGACATGGCTTAGTAGGCGTACGTATTGGCGGGCTTGTCGATGCGTTTCACGCTCGACACCGAAAACGTCGGGATGAAGTTCGTCGCTGCCACAGACGTTCCCGGGACAATCGTTCCCTCCACCTGTAGCCACGTGTCCTCCGGGTAGCCGGCCGCCTGCGCGGCTGCGGGACCGGTCAAATGGATGCGGGCCAACTGGGCGTCGGCGGCGCAGCAGACGATGACGACGCGGCCGAGGCTGGTGCCCTCCGGGTAGTGCAGCGTGAAGCCGGTGGCCGTAATCAACCGGCCGCCAAGGCTATTGGTGGAGTCGGCGGCGGCCCTCATCACCACGTCGGGAATCGACACTGTCGGCGCGCGCCCGGCGGGCAGCGGTGGAAACGGCCGCTTCTGCGGCTCGGTCGCCGCGACGGCTTCGGGGGCGGCGCCGTGCGCACCCAGCGGCGGTGGCACGACAAACGTCGTGAGCGCGATCGGCACCAACAACAGCCACACCAGCCAAGGCCGATGACGATGGCCTTCCCCGGAATCCCCGTCATCGGCGGGAGCGTGGCGAAGGTCGCGCACGATCGATACCAGCGCGAGCGCGATCAACACAACGGCCGCGGCGATCAGCCACGGCAGCAGCGACGGCTTCACAAAGTGCAGGTAACTCCCTTTGATCACCATCACCACGACGCTCAACCCGACGAGCAGGACGAGCGTGTTCTGCGTGCCCCGACTCATCGCGCCCCGCCAAGGAACATCAAGCCCACGACGGTCGCGGCGACCGTCGCGACCACGAATGTCGCTGGCCCGAACCGGACCGCGAACGGCCTGCCGAACAACCCCGCCTGCATCGCCGAGAGCTTGACGTCGATGGCCGGACCCACGACGAGGAAGACCAGCCGTGGCAACAGCGGCAGCATCGTCAGACTCGCCGCGACGAACGCGTCGGCCTCCGAACACAGCGCCAGCACCACGGCAAACAGGGCCATGGTCAGCACCCCGAGGATCAGGTGGCCCGCGAGATGCTGAAATACCCACGCCGGCACAGCAACTCGGAGCACAGCGGCAGCCGCCGCGCCAAGTACCAGGTAGGAGGCGGCCTGCAGGAAGTCGTGGCGGGCCGCCTCGGTGAATACGGTCCAACGGGACGCGTCGCTGTCGTGCGGCGTTGGCAGCCTTCGGGTCACCCATTCGGCTCGCCCCCACCGCTGCCACAGCAGACCCATCGTGACCGCGGTGACCAGCGAGGCCACGCAGCGGGCCAGCACCATCGCAGGCTGCCCGGGGAAGGCCACCGCCGTCGCCACCAGCACCACCGGGTTGATCGCGGGCGCCGACAACATGAACGTCAGCGCGGCCGCACCCGAGACGCCCTCACCGAACAGTCGTCGCGCCACCGGCACCGAACCGCATTCACAGCCGGGCAGCGCCGCGCCTCCCACGCCAGCGACCGCGACGGCGATCGTAGGGCGGCGAGGCAGCCAGCGAGCCAGCTGGTCGGCCGAGACGAACGCCGCGATCAGACCACTGATCACCACACCGAGCACCAGAAAGGGCAGAGCCTGAACGAACACGCCGCAAAACACCGTCGCGGCCACACTCACATCGGCATTGCCCGCCACAAAAGCACTCATCGCGCCGGCCGATAAGGCCAGCGCGATGAGCGAAGCGAGCAGGACCTCCATCGATCCGATCCGCCTACGGCGATCGATGGTGGCGGCGGTCACCGCCCTATCTTGCCCGCATTACCTGATTAGAGGGTCTGCAGAATCTCCGAGATCGGCGTCGGCGTCACGGTGATGCCGCACTGAGTCGATAGATCAGTGGCCGGCTGGTTGATCGCCTGCAGCTCGTTCTCGACCTGCGGGTTACGGTCGAAGTACGCCTGGAAGGCCTGCTCGGCCTGCTCAGCTGGCTGCTGCGCCGCAATGTCCGTCAGCTCCTGGTTGGTCTGCGGATGAGCAGTCAGGTAGGCCGCCGTGCTGGCCGACACGGAGCTGGACGTGGTCGCGATGCCACTTTGCGTGCAGTTAGCGGGCGTGGCGTTGGCGACGGGCATAACAATGGCCGCCGATCCAAAGGCCAAGAGACCTCCGGCGAACATGCCGTAGAGGCCGCGTCGCACGGTCGTTGGGGACATGTGCATCAAATCACTCCTTCGGTCTGCGACTATTTGTCGCAGTCCATGGCCTAACCGGTAGGCGGGGAGCACTAAACACGGCCGTGCGACGACGGCCACCCCTAGCCGGGGCGTCGCCGCAGCGCAGAGCGCAGACCGGGGCGCCCAAAATTTCTTGCTTAGGTCGGCTCAGCGACCTCAGACCTCGGCAAAGCGTTACTTCGCAGCCGCGGTGTCCTGCTCCCTCTTGATCTCCAGTGCGATGTCGATGAGCTGGTCCTCCTGGCCACCGATGAGCTTGCGCTGACCTGCCCGGTGTAGCAGCTGGTGGGCGGGCACGCCGTAGCGCTCGGACTGGCGGATGGCGTGCTTGAGGAAGCTCGAATACACCCCTGAGTAGCCCATGATCAGCGCATTGCGGTCGAGCAGACATTCGGCGGGCATGGCGGGCGCTACGACGTCCTCGGCCGCGTCGGCGATGTCGAAGAAGTCGATGCCGGTCTTGACGCCGATCTTGTCGAAAACCCCGATCAGCGCCTCCACCGGCGCGTTGCCTGCGCCTGCGCCGAACCGGCGGCAGCTGCCGTCGATCTGCTTGGCGCCTGCGCGGACGGCTTCGACGCTGTTGGCTACGCCGAGGCCGAGGTTCTCGTGGCCATGAAAGCCGACCTGCGCGTCGTCGCCGAGTTCGGCGACCAGGGCGGCGACGCGGTCCCGCACACCTTCGAGCACCAGCGCGCCGGCGGAGTCGACGACATACACGCACTGGCATCCGGCGTCGGCCATGATGCGCGCCTGCTCGGCGAGCTTCTCCGGCGCAATGGTGTGGCTCATCATCAGGAACCCGACGGTTTCCAGGCCGAGCTCGCGAGCCAAACCGAAGTGCTGGATCGACACGTCGGCCTCGGTGCAGTGGGTGGCGATCCGGCAGATCGAGCCGCCGTTGTTCTGCGCCTGGATGATGTCCTCCTTGGTGCCGACACCCGGCAGCATCAGGAACGCGATCTTGGCTTCTTTGGCGGTCTGGGCCGCCAGCTTGATCAATTCCTGCTCAGGGGTTTTGGAGAACCCGTAGTTGAAGCTCGACCCGCCCAGCCCGTCGCCGTGGGTGACCTCGATGACCGGCACGCCTGCGGTGTCCAGGGCCGCGACGATCGCGTGCACTTCCTCCTTCGTGAACTGGTGACGCTTGTGGTGCGACCCGTCGCGCAACGACGTGTCGGTGATGCGGATATCCCACACGGGATTGAAGAAGATGTCGGTGCTCATGATTGGGCCCCTACCGAGAGAGTTTGTTTGGCGATTTCCTCGCCGACCTTTGTCGCCGCCGCCGTCATGATGTCCAGGTTTCCCGCATACGGCGGCAGGTAGTCTCCGGCGCCCTCGACCTCGATAAACGTGGTCACCAGCGCCTGACCGCCGGAGTGCATCGACGGGTCGTCGAACTGCGGCTCGTTGAGCAGCCGGTAGCCGGGCACATAGGTCTGCACCTCAGCGACGACGTCCTTGATCGACTGTGCGATCGCGTCGCGGTCGGCATCCTCGGGGATCGCGCAGAAGATGGTGTCGCGCATGATCATTGGCGGATCGGCAGGGTTCAGGATGATGATCGCCTTGCCGCGCTTGGCGCCGCCGATGGTCTCAACGCCCTTGCTGGTGGTCTTGGTGAACTCGTCGATGTTGGCGCGGGTGCCGGGACCCGCGGAAAGGGAAGCAACCGACGCCACGATTTCCGCGTACGGCACTTCGACGACGCGGGAGACCGCGTAGACGATCGGGATGGTGGCCTGGCCGCCGCAGGTGATCATGTTGACGTTCGGCGCGTCGAGGTGCTCGCGCAGATTGGCCGGTGGGATTACCGCAGGGCCGACCGCCGCGGGCGTGAGGTCGATGGCGCGGATTCCGGCCTCGGCGTAGCGCGGCGCCGCGTCCTTGTGGACGTAGGCGCTGGTGGCCTCGAACAGCAGGTCGGGTTTCTCATCGAGGCCGAGCAGCCAGTCGACACCTTCGTGACTGGCCTCCAGGCCGAGCTTGCGCGCGCGAGCCAGACCCTCGGACGCCGGGTCGATGCCGACCATCCAGCGCGGCTCCAGCCAGTCCGAGCGCAACAGTTTGTAGAGCAGGTCGGTGCTGATATTGCCCGACCCGACGATCGCCACCGAGGCCTTCTGAGGCATATGTGTTCCTTGCTATTCGGAGCTATTCGAGGCTGCTATTCGAAACTCAGTCGTACAGAACCTAACCCGGCGAAGTCCGCAACGAAATTGCTGCCGGCAGGTGCATCTATCGCACGCGTGCACGAGCCCGGCAACACGATGTCTCCAGCCTTCAGACGCACGCCAAAACCCTCCACCTTGCGCGCCAGCCAGGCCACCGCGGTCACGGGGTTGCCGAGCACCGCGTCGCTTCTGCCCTTGGCCACGACCTCACCGTTGTTGGTCAGCACAGCGTCGATGGACTTGATGTCGATGTCCTTCGGCGACACCCGCGCCTGGCCCAGCACCCAGCCTGCCGAGGAGGCGTTGTCGGCGATGGTGTCGCACAGTTTGATCTTCCAGTCGGTGATGCGGGTGTCGATGAGCTCGATCGACGGGACGAATGCGGCCGTCGCCGCCAGCACGTCGTCTTCGGTGCAGCCGGCACCGGGCAGGTCGTCGGCGAGAATGAAGCCGACCTCGACCTCGACGCGCGGGTACAGATATTTCGCCGACTGCACCGGACGGTCTTCGTACACCTGCATCTCATCGAGCAGGTGACCGTAGTCCGGTTCATCCACGTTCATCATTTTCTGCATGGCCTCCGACGAAAGGCCAACCTTGTGTCCCACCACGCGGGCACCTTCTGCCACCCGCTGACGGATGTTGATCAGCTGGATCTCGTAGGCGTCGACCACATCGATATCGGGGTTTCCGTCGGTCAACGGGGAGATCGGGACGCGGCTGCGCTCGGCCTGGGCTAGGTCGGCAGCCAGCTGGTCACGCACCTGGACACTGAGCATTAATGCGAAGTCCCCTCGTTTCGTCGACCGGCGCGGTTGTGGGTCGGCTAGCCAATTCTATAACGTGTTCTACATGACGGGTCAGGAGTATGACGTCGTCGTGGTGGGAAGCGGCGCCGCTGGCATGGTCGCCGCCCTCACCGCGGCTCATCAGGGACTATCCACAGTAGTCGTCGAGAAGGCTGCGCACTATGGCGGTTCCACTGCGCGGTCAGGCGGTGGCGTGTGGATCCCGAACAACGAGGTCCTCAAGCGGGACGGCGTCACCGATACGCCCGAGGCCGCCCGCGAGTACCTGCACACGATCATCGGCGACGTCGTCGAGCCCGAGCGCATCGACACCTACCTCGACCGCGGCCCGGAGATGCTGTCCTTCGTGCTGAAGAACTCGCCGCTGAAGATGTGCTGGGTGCCCGGCTACTCCGACTACTACCCGGAGACGCCGGGCGGCAAGCCCGGCGGCAGGTCGATCGAGCCGAAGCCGTTCAACGCCCGCAAACTCGCAGCGGATCTGGCAGGCCTTGAGCCGCCGTACGGCAAAGTTCCGCTCAATGTCGTTGTGATGCAGCAAGATTACGTCCGCCTCAACCAGCTCAAGCGTCATCCTCGCGGCGTGCTTCGCAGTCTCAAGGTCGGTGCCCGCACCATGTGGGCCAAAGCGACCGGCAAGAACCTCGTCGGAATGGGGCGCGCGTTGATCGCCCCATTGCGCATCGGACTGCAGGAGGCCGGTGTCCCCGTCCGTCTCAACACCGCGTTCACCGACCTGTATGTCGAAGACGGTGTGGTCCGCGGTATCTACGTCCGCGACACGAATGCGCCCGAATCGGCCGAACCCGAACTGATCCGGGCACGTCGCGGCGTCATTCTGGGTGCCGGCGGGTTCGAGCACAACGAGCAGATGAGGGTCAAGTACCAGCGTGCGCCGATCACCACCGAGTGGACGGTCGGCGCCAAGGCCAACACCGGCGACGGCATCATCGCCGCGGAGAAGCTGGGCGCCGCGCTCGACGTCATGGAGGACGCGTGGTGGGGCCCGACGGTGCCGCTGGTCGGCGCACCGTGGTTTGCACTGTCCGAGCGCAACTCCCCCGGCTCGATCATCGTGAACATGTCAGGCAAGCGGTTCATGAACGAGTCGATGCCGTACGTCGAGGCGTGCCACCACATGTACGGCGGCCAATACGGACAGGGCCCGGGCCCTGGCGAGAACATCCCGGCATGGCTGGTGTTCGACCAGCGTTACCGCGACCGCTACATCTTCGCGGGATTGCAACCGGGACAACGTATTCCGACGAAATGGCTGGAGTCGGGTGTCATTGTCAAGGCGGACTCGCTCGATGAGCTGACGGCAAAGGCGGGGCTGCCCGTCGACGAGTTGAAGGCGACGGTCGAGCGGTTCAACGGATTCGCGCGGTCGGGCACAGACGAGGATTTCCACCGCGGCGAGAGCGCCTACGACCGCTACTACGGTGACCCGACCAACAAGCCCAACCCCAACCTCGGTGAGATCAACCACGGGCCCTACTACGCAGCCAAGATGGTGCCGGGTGACCTCGGCACTAAGGGCGGCATTCGTACCGACGTGCATGGCCGCGCGCTGCGCGACGATGGCTCGGTGATTGCCGGGTTGTATGCGGCCGGCAACGTCAGCGCACCGGTGATGGGACATACTTACCCCGGCCCGGGCGGGACGATCGGGCCCGCGATGACGTTCGGCTACCTGGCGGCGCTACACGTTGCGGGGAAGAACTAATGCCGATCAATCTGGACGAGGCGCTGGGCGCCGAACTTGAGCCGATCGAATTCTCTTGGACCAGTAGCGATATCCAGCTTTACCACCTCGGGTTGGGTGCCGGGGCCGACCCGATGGACCCGCGCGAGCTGCGCTACCTCGCCGACAACACCCCGCAGGTGTTGCCGACGTTCGGCAACGTGGCGGCAAGCTTCCACATGACCGAGCCGCCGTCGGTGAAGTTCCCCGGCATCGATATCGAGTTGTCCAGAGTGCTGCACGCGAGCGAGGCGGTAACCGTCCCGGGTCCAGTCCCGCCTTCGGGCACCGGCCGGGCCGTTACGAAGTTCACCGACATCTGGGACAAGGGCAAGGCCGCGGTGATCTGGTCTGAGACGACGGTCACCGCACCCGACGGCACGCTGTTGTGGACCCAGAAGCGGTCGATCTTCGCCCGCGGTGAGGGCGGATTCGGGGGCCAGAGAGGACCGTCGACGTCGTCGGAGCCGCCCGGGCGCTCGCAGGATTTTGAGCTGTCGATTCCGGTGTCACCGCAGCAGGCTCTGCTGTACCGGATGTGCGGCGACCGCAATCCACTGCACTCTGACCCGGATTTCGCTGCGGCGGCCGGGTTTCCGCGGCCGATCCTGCATGGGCTTTGCACCTACGGCATGACGTGCAAAGCGATGGTGGACAAACTACTCGGCGGTGACACCGCGCGGGTCGGCAGCTATGGTGCCCGGTTCGCAGGCGTCGTATTCCCTGGCGAGACACTGAAAGCCAGCATCTGGAAAGACCGGGACGGTTTCGCGGCGGTCGTCACCGCGCCCGAACGTGACGATGCCGTGGTGCTGTCCGGCGTTGAGCTGGTCCCGGCCTAGACACCACCGCTTCTCGGAGGGTCGGTTAAACCTTGCAGTGTGGTTACTGAGCAAGCGCGAGCGTGGTGTTGGCGGGACGGAATGACTCAGCGAGCAGACGGTTCGGAAGGCCACGGGTCCGGCGGTAAAGGGCGAACCATGATCATCGCGGCGACAAGCCATTACGGCAGCCGGCCGGTGGCTGACTGCCGGAATGAGGGTAGTAGGGCGGAGCGCTAAATGGGTGATCGCTCCATGGACGCGTCGGCCCTTGACGTCGCCGACGAGCACACCCGCAAATGCCGGTGGATGTAGTCGTGCAGTTCAGGCGCCTCGGCGGTAAACCGGACACAGAGCTCGCCGTGGTCAGACTGGCCCGACAACGTGTCGGTGATCGTCATCGGGACGGACAGAATCGCATCACAGCCCGCCGGGCAGCAGACGGTGAGTTCACCGGGCGGATTCAGGACGTTGACGGCCTCAGGCTGAACCAACGGAATGGCAGCCTGGCAGCCATGGCTGGCCGCGTGAACGAGCGCGTCGACTCTCGCCGATGACAGCAGAATGTGTGGTCGACCCGCCCACCCGCACGAACACATCCCCTGCGCTCGGTGGCGAGGCCGAATCGCTATGACGGTTCCTCGGCCGCCCCCCGAACCCCCCATTGGTTCCCCCATCCCTGCATACGCGCTGCGCCGCGCCTCCACGACCAGCGCTGCCGAACCATCGGTTCAGCGGACCGTGGGCCCGTTCCTCCTTCCACGACATCCAGGCACCACCTCCCCCCGGTGGCTGCGTCCTACACGGGACGCGATCAGGCCATCCTATGGATTTGCTAAATCTGGTGTCAAGCAACACGCGCGGTGGGGAAGCGAAGGGCAACGGCAGACCAGTCAAACGCCCATCATTCCCTTTCCGATGCAAACAACGGTCTCTCCGTGGGCCGCTCGAGACTCGCTTTTGCCTGTTCAGCCAGGTGGCGTGGCGGATGATTTTCGGTAGAGGGCGTCAATTTCCAACGCGATTTGCTCGTCGATCAACGGCATGGCCCAGCAACCGCACGTCCGGTGTGACACAAACTCGCAGATGATTGCTAGAGGTACTAGCTACCAAGTATCAGGCCGGACGTCGGTACGCCGGTGCCTGCAGTGACGAGCACGTGTTCGACGTCGTCGACCTGGTTGACGGATGCGCCACGAAGCTGGCGTACCCCTTCGGCGATGCCGTTCATCCCGTGGATGTACGCCTCGCCCAGCTGACCGCCGTGGGTGTTGATCGGCAGTCTGCCGCCGATCTCGATCGCACCGTCGGCGACGTAGTCCTTGGCCTCACCCTGTCCGCAGAACCCCAATTCCTCCAGCTGGATCAGCGTGAACGGGGTGAAGTGGTCATAGAGGATCGCGGTTTGGATGTCGGTCGGCTTCAGGCCCGACTGCTGCCAAAGCTGCTTGCCGACAAGACCCATCTCGGGCAGACCCAACTCCGGTCGGTAATAGCTCACCATCGAGTACTGGTCGGGACTCGCCCCCTGCGAGGCGGCCTCGATGATGGCCGGCCGGTGCTTGAGATCCCTGGCCCGTTCGGGCGAGGTGACCACGATTGCCACGGCGCCATCGGTCTCCTGGCAGCAGTCGAGCAGCCGCAACGGTTCGGCGATCCACCGCGAATTCTGGTGGTCCTCAATCGTGATCGGCTTCTCGTAGAAGTAGGCCTTCGGGTTGTTGGCCGCGTGCTTGCGGTCGGCCACCGAAACCGCACCGAAATCTTTGCTCGTCGCTCCGGACAAGTGCATGTACCGCTTGGCGATCATCGCGACCTGCGCCGCAGGGGTGGAAAGGCCGTGTGGGTAGGAGAAGGAATTGTCCACGCCCGTGGAGTCGGCGTTCTCGACCAGTCGCATCTGCACCTGCCCGAACCGCGTCCCCGAGCGTTCGTTGAAGGCACGGTATGCGACAACGCAATCCGCGACACCGGTCGCCACGGCGATGGCTGCCTGCTGGATGGTGGCGCAGGCGGCGCCGCCGCCGTGATGGATCTTCGAAAAGAACTTGAGCTCACCGATGCCTGTGGCTCGCGCGACAGCGACCTCGGTGTTCGAGTCCATCGTGAACGTCACCATGCCGTCCACGTCGGCGGGTGTCAGGCCCGCATCGTCCAGTGCATCCAGCACCGCCTCGGCGGCCAGCCGAAGCTCGCTGCGACCGGAGTTCTTCGAGAAGTCGGTCGCGCCGATGCCGACGATTGCGGCCTTCCCGGACAGCTCCCTGCTCATCCGGCGGTTCCTCCCATCGTCAACGTAGCCGTTGCGATCACGTGATCGCCAAGGCTGTTGCTACCAACGATTTTCAGCGTGATCACGCTGTCCTCCACGGCGGTCACCTCGCCCGCGAACGTCACGGTGTCGTAGGCGTACCACGGCACCCCCAGGCGCAGGGATATCGACTTGATGATCGCGGTTGGACCCGCCCAGTCGGTGACATACCTCTGCACCAGGCCGGTGTCGGTCAGGATGTTGACGAAGATGTCCTTCGACCCTTTGGCTTGCGCCTTGTCGCGGTCGTGGTGGACATCCTGAAAATCGCGTGTCGCGATTGCGGTCGACACGATGAACGTTGGATCGCCGTAGAGCTTCAACTCGGGCAGCTTGGTGCCGACCTCGATGGTTGGTGCGCTCATACGTCCGGCTCCCATGCATACAGCGTCCACGCCGGACCCGAATCCCCTTCGGGAAAGTCGATATACATTGCGCGAACAGGCATTCCGATCTCCACCTTGGCAGGGCCCACATTGCGGAGCTCGCCAAGCATCCGCACACCCTCTTCGAGTTCGACGAGCGCGATGACGAACGGCAGCGTGCGACCGGGCACCTTCGGGGCGTGGTGTACGACGAAGCTGAACACGCTGCCCTTGCCACTGGCGACGATGTAGTCGATCGGCTGCTCTTTGTCCTGCCAGATCGCAGGCACCGGCGGATGTTGCTGGCTGCCGTCGGGCCTCTTCTGAAGGCGCAGCTCGTGAGCGTTGACGCCGTCCCAGAAGAACTTCGTGTCCTTGGACGACGCGGGCCGCATCATCGAATCTGCATCGAGGTCAGCGGGCACTTGCGTACCGGCGCCATCCTCGGTGGGCTTGAATTTCATCATGCGCCACATCATTTCGGCCACATCTTCGTCGCCGACCTGCCAGGTGATCTTCTGCGTGATGAAGAAGCCTTCGCCGAGCGCGGTCCGCTTGGGGCCGATGACGTCGGTCAGTTCGGCCGCGACACTGACCTCCTCACCTGGGCGCAGGTACCGGTGGTAGGTCTGCTCACAATTGGTCGCGACGACACCGATATAGCCTGCGTCGTCGAACAAATCGAGGATCTTGGTGAGGGGATCGTCGGCCGCGCGAACGCCGCCGAGGCCCAGCATCGTCCAGACTTGGATCATCGCCGGTGGGGCGACGATTCCGGGATGCCCCGCGGCTGTGGCCGCCTCCTCATCGACGTAGATCGGGTTCTTGTCGCCCATCGCGTCCAGCCAGTGCTCGACCATCGGCTGGTTGACCGGATGGCGGCCAACCCGGGGCTTGCTCTTGCCCTCGGCCTTGACCTTCTCGGCGGCGGCCTGGATGTCCTCGATACTCACCTGGGGACCCTCGGCACCTTCAAACCCGACGCCGCAATCATTTCGCGCATCACCTCGTTCACTCCGCCGCCGAACGTGATCACCAGATTCCGCTTGGTCTGGCTGTCCAACCACTTCAGCAGCTCAGCGGTTTCCGTTTCTGCCGGGTCGCCGTACTTTCCGACGATCTCCTCGGCCAACCGCCCCGCGTACTGGATCCGTTCGGTGCCGAAAACTTTGGTCGCCGCGGCATCGGCGACGTCAATGGTTTCCCCCGATGCCGCAACCTGCCAGTTCAGCAGTTCGTTGATCCGCCACATGGCCTTGAGTTCACCAAGCGAGCGCTTGACGTCGTCGTGATCGAGCGGGATGTCACCATTGCCGCCCGGCTTCGACGCCCACGCATGGATACGGTCGTAAAGTGCGGCGAAACGGCCTGCGGGGCCCAGCATCACGCGCTCGTTATTGAGCTGAGTGGTGATCAGTCGCCAGCCGCCGTTCTCCTCCCCGACGAGCATGTCGGCGGGTACGCGAACGTCGGTGTAGTACGTGGCGTTGGTGTGATGTGCGCCGTCGGACAGGATCATCGGTGTCCAGGAGTAGCCGGGATCCTTGGTGTCGACGATGAGGATCGATATGCCTTTGTGCTTCACCGCTTCCGGATCTGTGCGGCACGCCAGCCAGATGTAGTCGGCGTCATGGCCACCGGTGGTGAAGACCTTCTGTCCGTTGACGATGTACTCGTCACCCTCCCGCACCGCGGTGGTGCGCAGCGACGCGAGGTCGGTGCCCGCCTCCGGCTCGGTATAGCCGATCGCGAAGTGCATCTCACCGGCGAGGATGGCAGGAAGGAACTTCTTTTTCTGCAGTTCGCTCCCGAACACCTGCAGTGTCGGTCCTACGGTTTGCAGGGTAACGGCAGGCAGGGGTACGTCAGCGCGGTGAGCTTCGTTGACGAAGATCGACTGCTCGATCGGGCCGTAACCCAGGCCGCCGAACTCCTTGGGCCAGCCGACACCCAGCTTGCCGTCCGAGCCCATCCGCTTGATGACAGCGCGATACGCCTTGCCGTGCCGATCGGCCTCCATCTCCTTGTATTCCTCGGAGGAGATGAGATTCGAAAAGTACTGCCGCAGTTCGGCTTGCAGCTGCCGCTGCTCAGGGGTCAGTTCGATAAACATTACGCTCCCACCAGGTCGAGGCGATGCGACGGCCCGCCCACCAGCCGGGTCAGGTCCTTAATGGTGGAGTAGTAGCGGTCCATCGGATAGTCGATGTCCATGCCCATGCCGCCGTGCAGGTGGTGACAGATCTGCATGACGGGTGGCGCCTGGGAGGCCAGCCAGTAGCCGAGCACGTCGAGGTCATCGTCGGCGTCGCGGCCTTCGGCGAGTCGCCACACGACCGACGTTGCCGCCAATGTCAGTGTGCGCGAGGCGATGTAGACCTCCGCGAGCTGGGCAGCGACGGTCTGGAACGTGGAGAGCGGCTTGCCGAATTGATGGCGGTTGGCCACATAGTCTGCGGTCAGCCGCAACGCTCCTGCGACGAGACCCGATGCGAACGCACCAATCGCCGCCAGCGCCAACTGATTCACCCTGTGCACCTCGGCGCCCTCAAGTACGTCAGCCTCGGCATCTGAGAAAGTCACGGTGTATTCGTCGCTCTTGTTCGACGACGGGCTCTTGGTCACCTGCACACCGTCGGCCTTCGGTGACACCACGACAACGGCGCTGTCGGTCGTCACGACGATCCAATCCGCTTGTTCCGCATACGGAACCGCGATCTTGGTGCCATTCAGTTTGCCGCCCGCGAAAGTGGCCGAAGGCCGATCGGGCAGCGGAGCGCCGGGCTCGTTGAGCGCCGCGGTCAGAACGGAACCCTTGGCGACTCCAGCGAGATAACGGTCGTGCTGTTCGTCGGACGCCAGATCCAGCAGCACCGCGGTGCCGAACCCGAGGGTCGCCAGCGCGGGGCTGATCGTGCCGTGCCTCCCGATTTCGGTTAGCGCCGTGGCGATTTCGGCGAGTCCGACGCCGTCGCCGCCGAGGCGCTCGGGCACCGCAAGCGCCGTCACTCCCCCGGCGACCAGCGCCTCCCAGCTGTTGTCCCGGCTCAGCACAGATGTCACCACATCGGCGACAGCCTGCTGCCCCTCGTCTGGACTGAAGTCCACCCGACTCCTCCTTGGTTCGATTGCGCTGGCGCGCGGAGTCAATTGCACCTATTGTGCGACCGGGCACTTACCTGTGTAGTCCACCTGCCAGTGCTTGATGCCGTTCAGCCAACCTGATTTCAGCCGCTCGGGCTCACCGATCGGTTTGAGATCGGGCATATGATCAGCAATCGCGTTGAAGATCAAGTTGATGGTCATCTTGGCGAGGTTAGCCCCGATGCAGTAGTGGGCACCGGTACCGCCGAAGCCAACATGCGGGTTGGGGTTGCGCAGGATGTTAAACGTGTGCGGATCCTCGAACACGTCTTCATCGAAGTTTGCCGAGCGGTAGGACATCACCACCCGCTGCCCCTTCTTGATCTGCACCCCACCCAGCTCGACATCCTCGAGGGCGGTGCGCTGGAACGCCGAGACGGGCGTTGCCCAGCGGACGATCTCGTCGGCGGCGGTCTCCGGACGCTCGCGCTTGTACAGCTCCCACTGATCGGGGTTCTGCGAGAACCCGATCATGCCGTGGGTGATGGAGTTGCGGGTGGTCTCGTTGCCTGCAACCGCGAGCATCACCACAAAGAAGCCGAACTCGTCGTCGGAGAGTTTTTCGCCTTCGATGTCGGCCTCAACGAGTTGGGTGACGATGTCGTCGCCCGGGTTCTTGCTGCGATCGTCGGCCATCTGCATCGCGTACTGGATCAGCTCGACCGACGACATCGCCGGGTCGATGTGGGCGTACTCCGGGTCCTCGCCTGCCGTCATCTCGTTGGACCAGCGGAAGAGCTTGTCGCGGTCATCCTGCGGCACGCCGAGCAGCCCGGCGATGGCCTGAAGTGGGAGCTCGCAGGACACCTGCTCGACGAAGTCGCCGGTGCCTTCGGCGGCGGCCGTTTCCGCGATCTTCTGGGCGCGGGCGTTCAACTCCTCCTCCAGGCGCCCGACCACGCGCGGGGTGAAGCCACGGGAGATGATCTTGCGTAGCCGGGTGTGGTGCGGGGCGTCCATGTTGAGCAGGACGGCCTTCTGCAAGTCGATGGCGTCGCGCGTCATCTCCTGCGGCCAGACGGGGATGGCGCCGTCCGGCGAGCTGCCGAAGATCTCGTTGCGCTTCGACACCTCCTTGACGTCCGCGTGCTTGGTAACCAGCCAGTACCCTTTGTCTCCGAAGCCGCCGGTTCCTCCCGGAACGTCGACCCAGTGGACCGGCTCGGACTTGCGCAGCTCGGCGAGTTCGGCAACGGGCAGACCCGCGAGATTCAACTCGGCGTCGAGGAAATCGAAGTCAGCTGAGATGGGGCAGGGCATAGAAAGCTCTCCTCAATTGCAACGTGTTCTAGTGCCAGTAAAACATGCCTCCACCGCAGATAAAAGGCAGGTCGGCATCCTCGCTTGTCAGAGTAATGAAACGTGTTCTAGCCTGACGGAATGGGTAACCCTGTCATCGTTGAAGCCACCCGCAGTCCGATCGGCAAGCGGAACGGATGGTTGTCCGGCCTGCACGCCACCGAGTTGCTGGGGGCCACGCAGAAGGCGCTCGTCGAGAAGGCGGGCATCGACGCCGGCGACGTGGAGCAGATCGTCGGCGGCTGCGTCACACAGTTTGGTGAGCAGTCCAACAACATCACCCGGGTGAGCTGGCTCGTCGCCGGGCTGCCCGAGCACGTCGGCGCAATGACGGTGGACTGCCAATGTGGCAGCGGTCAGCAGGCCAATGGTCTGGTCGCGGGCTTGATCGCGGCGGGCGCCATCGACATCGGCATCGCATGCGGCATCGAGGCGATGAGCCGTGTGGGCCTTGGCGCGAACGCCGGCCCCGATCGCGGGATCCTGCGGCCCGCGTCGTGGGACATCGACCTGCCCGATCAGTTCACCGCCGCCGAGCGGATCGCGAAGCGCCGCGGCATCACCCGCGAGGACATCGACCAGTTCGGCTTCGACTCGCAGCGCAAGGCCAAGCAGGCCTGGGCCGAGGGCCGGTTCGACCGCGAGATCAGCGGCATCGAGGCGCCAGTGCTCGACGAGAACAAACAACCCACCACCGAGCGTCACATCGTCACCCGTGACCAGGGCCTGCGTGACACCACGCTCGAGGGCCTGTCCTCCCTCAAGCCAGTGCTCGAGGACGGCATCCACACCGCGGGCACGTCATCGCAGATCTCCGACGGCGCCGCAGCGGTGCTGTGGATGGACGAAGACAAGGCTCGCGCGCTCGGCTTGCGGCCACGCGCTCGGATCATCAGCCAGGCTCTGGTCGGTGCCGAGCCGTACTACCACCTCGACGGCCCGGTCCAGTCAACCGCGAAGGTGCTCGAGAAGGCCGGCATGAAGATGGGCGACATCGACATCACGGAGATCAACGAGGCGTTCGCGTCCGTCGTGCTGTCCTGGGCGCGGGTCCACGAGCCTGACATGGAACGGGTGAACGTCAACGGCGGCGCGATCGCCCTTGGCCACCCGGTTGGCAGCACCGGCAGCAGGCTGATCACGACCGCGCTTCACGAGTTGGAGCGCACAGATCAGAGCACGGCGCTGATCACCATGTGCGCCGGTGGCGCGCTGTCGACTGGCACGATCATCGAGCGGATCTAGTGCCTGCCACGGACGCCGAACGGATCGCGGCGGCACAGGCGTACATCACTGCGCTCGCCAGCCACGACGCCGACAAAGTGCCGTTCGCGCCGGGCTGTACCCGCATCGAGGTGGGCCTCAAGACAGGTTTCTCGGGAAACCACTTGCGCCGCAGCCTGAATCGCGGACCGCAGTACCGGATCATCAGGGACACCACAATGCCGGAGTTCACCGTGGAAGGCGATGTGGTCCGCGCTCGGTTCGATCTGGCGACAAAACCGTCGTTCGCCGGGCGGCGGGTGGGTGCGCACATCGACGAGACGTTCACCATTCCAGCGGCGGACGGCCAGATCCACCACATTCGGGCAAGCATTCGACCGTTCATCACCAAGTCCTAGGATCGGCGCATGCCAAACTCTCGTCCCCGCTTCATGGATACCAAGCCCGCGGACTTCTTCATCAAGTGGATAGCGAAGATCAACACCTACATGTACCGCCGCAGCGACGGCGAGGGATTCGGCAGTAACTTCCAGGGCATTCCGGTCGCGCTTCTGACGACAACCGGACGCAAGAGCGCAAAGCCGCGCGTCAGCCCGCTCTACTTCCACCGTGACGGCGACACCGTGGTGGTGGCGGCTTCCAAGGGCGGCAGCGACAGGCACCCGATGTGGTACCTGAACCTCAAGGCCAACCCGAAGGTCCAGGTGCAGATCAAGAAAGACGTGCTCAACCTCACGGCCCGTGACGCCACAGACGAAGAACGCGCGAAGTACTGGCCGCGACTGGTGGAGATGTATCCGACGTACGACGACTACCAGTCCTGGACCGACCGGATGATCCCGCTGGTGATCTGCGAGCCGTGAGTTCTCCCCCGGACTTCGATCTGCACTTCTACTTCGATCCGGTATGCCCGTTCGCTTGGATGACGAGCAAGTGGGTGCGAATGGTGGCGGCCCAGCGCGAGTACCGGGTGGACTGGCGGTTCATCTCGCTGCGAATCCTCAACGCGCACATCGACTATGCATCTCACTTTCCGTCCGAATACGAGGCCGGGCACACCGCGGGCTTGCGACTGCTGCGGGTCGCAGCGCGGGTCCGTGCAGAACACGGCCGCGGCGCCGTCGGCGCGCTCTACGAGGCGCTCGGGAGCCGCATCTTCGACACGTCTCGCGACGTTGATCCGCTGTCGGCGTCGGACCAGGGATCGCGAGGCATGCTCGAGCCCCTGCTGCGCGATGCCGGTCTCCCAACCGATCTCGCGGAAGCGCTCGATGACCCCGTTTACGACGAGGAGATCCGGACCGAGACCGAGGAGGCGCTGACGCTGACGGGGCGTGACGTCGGCACACCGATCCTGCACTTTCAGCCGCCGAACGGCACGGCGTTCTTCGGTCCGGTGATCAGCCGGCCGCCCAGTCCCGACGAGGCCGCGGCGCTGTGGGACCACGTCATAGGTCTGGCGAGCTTCCCGGGGTTTGCGGAACTCAAGCGCAGCCTGCGGGAACGGCCACAGCTGGCTAGTTTCGGTGTCGACGCCGGATCCGTTGGCAAGCAAGAGGATTGGCACGGCGGCAGCCGCCGTCTGAAGAAATAGTCTGTCTGTGTCAGGCCGGTCGCGGCACCGCCGCCAGGCTGGACTGGCCGATCCAGGTGGGCACCGCGTGACGTACCTCGCGAGAGGCGTCTATCGAGGCTGACCCGTCCAACAGTGCCCGCTGCCAGGACTGGTCGCCCCGCCAGATCTGGCTCAGCGTTCGCAAGCTGGTCGAAACCGTTGCCGCCACTTCATATCCGGGATCGAAATCGCATACTTCCGCCCTGCCGTCCGCAACCATCAGCCACCACGACGAAGACTTCGGAGGCGCGCCCGACAACCGGAACGCCACCACTGTCCGCGCGCGAGGCCACTGCTCGAGGGCGATCGTGCGGCGGATATCCCACATCAACACACTCGGATCGAGGTCCTTGTCGACGAGGTCACTCATCCAGCGAACGCTCCACGCGCCGAGCGCTTCGACCACACCGACCAGTTCGCGGCCGCAGTCAGTCAGCGTGTAGACCGTGCGACCGTCGACCTCGGATCGTTCCACCACCCCGGCCCGAGTCAGGGTTTGCAACCGCTTGGACAGAAGCGACGGTGACATCTTCGGCACACCGCGGCGTAGATCGTTGAAGTGCGTACTTCCGGCCAGCAACTCGCGGACCACGAGTACGGTCCACCGCTCATCGAGCAATTCCATGGCCTTGGCCACCGGGCAGAACTGACCGTAACCAGGCATCTGCACCCTCCTCCCCTGGGCCAGCAAACAGTACGGCCAGTACACCGCATGATCATGAAGCTGACCAGTACAGATTCAGGACCACTGCCGCTACAGATGCGTGACTAGAACGCCGATGTCTTCTCAGCCGAGCATTGTCCTCAAGCAAACGCTCACATGAAGGAGACGACATGACCACCAAAGCACCGACCAGCAGATCAAACTCTCGCTTGCTTACCAGACGGATAGCGAACTCTTCCCTCTCAGGAACGAAGTCTGGCTTTGCGGTGATTACGGGAAGCAGTCCCCCCTCGCGACAATTTTCCAGACGACGAGATCTTCGCAAGAGTGCCGGCCCGGCAAGTACGGGAACCTCAAAGCGAGCTCACGCAAAGGAGCAGGACATGACCACAAGAACATCGACCCGCAGACGTTTGACCCGCTATCTCGCGGGCCCTGCACTCGCACTGGGCCTGGCGATCGGATCAGCCGGCGTCGCCAACGCCCTGCCCGAATGGGACATCGGGGCCTACGACGATTGCATGCGAGGACTCCCGACCATCTTGACGCCGGCCCAGTACGCCAACGCCGAGCGCGACTGCTGCCTCAAGAGTGGCGGGGTGCACGACATGTGGAAGTGCACCGCTCCTGGCGTCGAGTCGCAGGGGCGCAACCCGCTGAACAGCGACGCGCCAACCCACGTCATGCAACCGTCGCCGCTACCAGCTCCGCCCGGCGACGTCGGTACGGCACCGGGACAGGTCGGCTGATGATCATGACTCACATCGACACCATCTCCGGCGCTAAGCCTCGGGGACTTGCGCGGCTCGCGGCCGGGGCGCTAGCGGCGAGCATCATCGGACTCGGCGCTGCAGCGCTGGCACCGGCCGGGATCGCACACGCCTACACGGGATCCTGTGTGGGCCCTGTCGGTTCCGGCAACATCCTGCAGGTACGCGAGTTCTCGCTGCAGGACATGGGCAACGGCAACTCTCTGGCCACCGTCGAGGCTTACGCGGCCATGTCCGAAAGCGACGCACAGGCGTACATCGACCGTCCCGGCAAGGAGGAGGCGTCCTTCCGCTTGTGGGGCGACGACGCCGGATCCGACCAGCTCCTGGCGAACTTCAACCCGGAGCGCTACTGGGCCTCACCCGCCGGCCTTGGAATGCGAGGATCAGCGCAGCGCCCGAACTCCGGGCTGGACGAGGACCCTGGACTGTCCACGGAAGGTCGCGGTAGCACCAACATCGCCTTGGACGTCGACGAGTTCTACGCCACTATCCGCCTGCCCGACTTCCGTAACGGATCCACGCACGAGGTCGAAACCTGCCGCCTATTCCTGGCCTCCTGAGGAGCCCTGCAGACCATTCCTGGTTTGCGAACCCTGATCTTGGGCAGTCATGGGGCATGGCAGGCAGAATCCGCAACTCGCGACCGCTGGTCTTGGCGATGAAGTACTTCGCCCGCAGCCACATCTGGCTATACCAACACACCGACGGTCGCGTCGGCGCCAAGTTGCTGTGGTTCCCCGCGGCGCTGATCACGACGACCGGCCGCAAGAGCGGCGAGCCGCGCACCACGCCGACGCTGTATCTGCGCGACGGTGATCGTGTGGTACTGCCCGCCTCCTTCGGTGGACGCGACAGCGACCCGGGGTGGTACCGAAACCTCAGGGAAGATCCCAAGGTGCACATACAGATTCGCGGTGAGCATTTCGATCTGATCGCGCGCGATGCCACCGACGACGAACGAAAGCGCTACTGGCCCAAGCTGATCAGGATCTATCCGCCGTACCGGGGCTATCGGGAGGCGACGGATCGGGTGATTCCGCTGGTCGTCTGCGAGCCATGATGAGGTTTATGGCCACCGCCACGATTACCAGCGCCGCACCAACCGCGATCGTCACTGGGTTCAGGTAGAGCAGTAGTGCGGCCGCAGGCGCGCACAGCAGCCGCTCCGGCCATCCCGCGCGTCGAACCAGCCACCCGCCGGTCACCACCGCAAGAGCGCCGACGGCGAGACCGGCCACCGCCCCGGTCCACACCATGTCGAGCAACGACCGCAGCCCGAGCAGCCCCTCGCCGTTGTCCGTCAGCACGAAGGCGAACGGCACGAGGAACGCGGGCAGCGTGTACTTCCATGTCTGCCACATGGTGGCGATCACCCGCCCGCCGGTGATCGCCGAGGCGGCGACCGCCGCGAGCGCGGTCGGCGGCGTCACTTCGGAGAGCACCGCGAAATAGAAGACGAACATCGCCACGGCTGGGGCGGGCACCCCGAGATCCTGCAGGGCGGGTCCGACGATCACCCAGCTGATCACAAACGACGCGGTAACGGGCACCGCCAGCCCGAGTATCGACACCGCAAGTGCGGCGAACATAGCCGTGAGAATCAAGACAGCCGTTGGGTTTTCGGTGATGGAACGCGCGGTGTTCACGAGGATGGAGTTCAGCTGCAGTCCCAGGCCGGTCCTGGTGATCATCGCGGCGATGACACCTGCGGCCGCACATACCGCCGCCACCGACAGCACACCCCGGACCCCGGTGGCCAGCGCGGTGTAGAGCCGCGCGGGGGTGAGCCGGTTGTTGCGGTCAAGGTACGACAGCACGATCTGCACCGCGGTCGCATACACGACTGCGCGCACCGCCGACATATCCATGGCGAGGAACACGACGATCATCACCAGTGAGATCAGGTGATATCCGAATCTTCCGAGCAGCCGCCAGCTGGACGCCGCACCGACCTCGATCTCTCGCGTGCCATAGCGGCGGGCGTCGATTTCGACGGCCAGCAGGATACCGAGGTAATACAGGATCGTCGGCACGATGGCCCACACCAGCACGGTCAAGTACGGCACACCGAGGTACTCGGCGATGATGAAGGCCGCCGCGCCCAACGTCGGCGGAGACAGGATCGCGCCGATGCCGGCGGCCGCCAGCATCCCGCCCGCGTTCTCCTGCGGATAGCCGGCCCGGCGCAACACCGGCCAGCACACCGATCCGAGGCTCACCGTCGTCGCCGTGCCCGATCCCGAAACACTGCCCAACAGAAAGCCTGCCAAGGTCACCGTGCGGCCGGGCGCGGCCCTTGATCGCTTGAATGCTGCGAACGACAGGTCGATGAAGAATTTGCTGGCGCCGGACGCGTCAAGCACCGCGCCGTAAATGGTGAACAGCACGATGTAGGTGGCCGCCACGTCCAACGGCACTCCGTAAAGGCCGGTCGACTGGATGAACGAGGCGCTGATGATCTGGTCCCAGTCCACGCCGGCGTGGGCGATCGCCGCGCCCTGCGGCAGATAGCCCCCGTAGTAGGCGTAGCCCAGCGCGAGCAGGCACACGATCGGCAGCGCGGCGCCCGTGGTGCGTCGGCACGCTTCCAACACGAGCAACAGCACGACCGACCCGACGATGACATCGAGGCTGCCCGGGGTGCCCTGGCGACTCAGGAATTCGTCGAATCCGCCTCCCCCGTCGCCGAATTCGAATGGCAACACCGGGTAGAGGCAGGCCGCCAGCGCGGCAGCCGCGAGCAGCCAGTCAATCGGTGTCGGGTTGTCGCGTTCCGCTTGTGGCGCGGTGCCCTTGCGACGACGGAAGCGCAGCCCGGAGCGATAGCACAACAACGTCAACGGCAGCACCGCCGCCAGGAACAGGATCAGCGAGACCTGATTGCCCTGGGCGAGTGGGAAGAACACCTGATACACCGCGAACAGCCCGACCACGACACAGCCAGCGGCCACCGCGTGGCGCACCCAACCGGTCAGCTGGCGGGCCGGCTTCTCGTCCTCGTAGGCGGCGGGAGCCGCGACACCTCCGGCCGGCGCCGGCCGGCCGGTTTCGCGTTCGCTCTCGGTCAGCTGGCCTCGCCGAGTTCGTCGAGTGCCTTCTTGGCGCCGGGATGCAGCGGCACCGGACTGGTGTTGCGGGCATTGTCCAGCGTGATGGCGTCGGCGGCCTTGTTGGCTTTGACGAGATCGGCCTTGTGCTCGAACAGCGCCTTGGTCAGCACGCAGGCCGTGTTGCCGTCCATATCGTCTTTGACCAGAAGCAGATTCGGCACCACCACAGTCGGCACGTCCGCGGGCGTCTGATACGTACTGGCCGGGATGACGCCCCGCTCGTAGATGGGGTTGATCTCGTGCAGCTTCGGCAGGGTGTCTGTCACGTCGATGAACTTCACCTGGTCGCGGCGACTGACAAACAGATCGGTGATCCCACTGGTGGGCAATCCGCCGGACCAGAACATCGCATCGATGGACCCGTCCTTCATGCCCTCGACGGTCTTGCCGAGCTCAGTGCGCTGCGCCTGGATGTCTTTGGCGGGGTCCAGTCCTGCGGCCTGCAGCATCCGGTTGGCAATCACCTCGGTGCCGGAATTCGGCGCGCCGGTGGACACACGCTTGCCCCGCATGTCGGCGATCGAGTTGATGCCAGTGTCGGTTCGGGCGATCACCTGGGTGTAGTTGGAATACAACCGGCTCAGCGCGGCGACCGGCTGCTTTTCATTGAACGATGCGGTGCCGTTGACCGCGTCGACGGCGGTGTCGGCGAGTGAGAACGCGATCTGATGAGTGCCGGCCACCAACTGCTGGATGTTCTGTACCGACGCCGACGTCTCGGCGGCGGTCGCCTTCAGCTTGCCGCCGGTCTGTTGACTGATCGCTTCCGCGTACGCCCCGCCGAGCGTGTAGTAAACACCGGTGGTGTTCCCCGTTGCGATGCTCAGCCGGGCGTCGGCGGTCACTTCGCACGAGGTCGGCTCGGCCGCCGAGCCCGCATTGTCACCCCCTCGTTGACCACCACACCCGGTCAGTAGCAACAAGATTGCGGCGAAAAGAACGGAATACCGTGGCTGTCTCACTCGTCCATAATGGGCCGAGGCGGGCCGGTTCAGCGGCGATTCGGCGGATACGCTACGGATGCGACGGCCTTACCAGCCGGCTAGCGTCGTGCCCGCCTTGGAGCGACACCACGCGGACCTGCGGTGATAGCACCGCGCTGGCGCCGATCGACCGACTCCCACTACGCCGATGACGTGGGCAAACGCAGTTGTCGCTGAGAGCTGGGCACACCGAACGGCAAGCTCCTAAGCGCCGTACACCGGCACGGACGGCCGCGCTTTGGCGAGTAGGTCCTTGACCACGGGCGCCAGCTCAGCCGGATCCCACCGAGCGCCCTTGTCGGCCTGGGGTCCGTGCGCCCAGCCCTCGGCGACGCGGATGATGCCGCCCTCGATCTCGAACATCTTGCCGGTCACGTCCTGCGATTCGACACTTCCGAGCCAAACCACAAGCGGTGAAATGTTTTCCGGAGCCATCGCGTCGAAGTCGTTGTCCTGGGTTGCCATCATCTCAGCGAACACGGTCTCGGTCATCCGCGTGCGAGCCGACGGTGCGATCGCGTTGACGGTCACGCCATAGCGGCCCATCTCGGCGGCGGCCACCAGCGTCATCGCCGCGATGGCCGCCTTAGCGGCGCTGTAATTGGCCTGCCCCACGCTGCCCTGCAGGCCCGCGCCCGAGCTGGTGTTGATGATGCGCGCGTCGACGGTGTTGCCCGCCTTGGACTGCGCGCGCCAGTATGCCGCGGCGTGCCGCATAGTGGCGAAATGACCCTTGAGGTGTACGGCGATGACGGCGTCGAACTCTTCCTCGCTGGTATTCGCGAACATCCGGTCGCGGACAATGCCGGCGTTGTTGACCAGGACGTCCAGCCCGCCAAAGGCGTCGACCGCGGTCTGGATCAGGCCTTCCGCTTGCGACCAGTCCGCCACGTTGGCCCCGCTGGCGACGGCTTCGCCCCCCGCGGCTGTGATCTCGTCGACAACACCTCGCGCGGCGCTGCCGCCACCGGCAGGCGAGCCGTCAAGGCCCACACCGATGTCGTTCACCACCACACGCGCGCCCTCGGCGGCGAACGCCAACGCGTGCGCGCGTCCGATGCCGCCGCCCGAACCCGTCACGATGACCACGCGGCCGTCGAGCAAACCCATCCTGTTGTCTCCTTACTTGATTGCGGTCGTAGTCGCGAGATAGTGGGGCGGCTCGCCGCCCCCATGCACCTCTAGACTGGCGCCACTGATGTAGGACGCCGCATCCGACGCCAAAAACGCTGCGGCCCAACCGACGTCGGCGGGTGTGGCCAGGCGTCCCAGTGGCACGTTGGCCGATATGGCAGCGATAGAGTCGGCGTCCCCGTAGAACAGCTCCGATTGTTCGGTCTCGACCATTCCCACCACGACCGAGTTGATCCTCACCTTCGGCGCCCATTCGACAGCCAACGTGGCGGTGATGCTTTCGATACCGGCTTTTGCAGCGCCGTAGGCAGCGGTGCCCGGGGTTGGCCTGCGCCCACTGACGCTGGCGATGTTGACGATGGATCCGCCCTGCGGCTGGTCCTGCATGTGCCTGTTGGCGTGTTGCGACACCGAAAGTGGCCCAAAGAGATTGAGCTCAATGATCTTACGGTTGAACTTCGCGCTGGCGTCTGCGGTGAGCACATAAGGTGAGCCGCCGGCGTTGTTAACCACCACATCGATGCGGCCATGCCGCTCGACGATCGCATCGACCATCGCGGCCACGGCGTCGTCGTCGCGCACGTCGCAGGGGTGGAAGTCGTAGGGCAGACCCTCGACCGGACGACGCGCGCACGTCACCACTGTCGCGCCCTGCTCGGCGAAGACCGCGCTGATGCCCGCACCGACGCCGCGGACCCCACCGGTCACCAGAACGACCCTGTCCTTGAGTCCGAGGTTGATGTCAGCGGCGTCGGTCACTGTGCTAGCGTACCAAGCAAGTGCTTGCTTAGGTACCGACCCCAGGAAGTGCAATGCCAATCACGTCCACCACCACTGAACCGGGCATCGTCTCGGTCACCGTCGACTACCCACCGGTCAACGCCATTCCGTCGGCCGGCTGGTTCGAGCTCGCCGACGCCATCACCAAGGCGGGCCAGAACCCCGAGACGCACGTTGTGATCCTGCGTGCGGAGGGCCGGGGCTTCAATGCGGGCGTCGACATCAAGGAGATGCAGAACACCGAGGGCTTCTCGGCGCTCATCGACGCCAACCGCGGCTGCTTCGCGGCGTTCCGGGCGGTTTATGAATGCGCGGTGCCGGTGGTCGCGGCGGTCAACGGCTTCTGCGTGGGCGGCGGCATCGGCCTGGTGGGCAATGCTGACGTCATCGTCGCCTCCGACGACGCCACCTTCGGTCTGCCCGAGGTGGAGCGCGGCGCGTTGGGGGCGGCGACGCACCTCTCGCGACTGGTGCCGCAGCACATGATGCGCCGGCTGTTCTTCACAGCGGCCACCGTGGATGCGGCGACGCTGCACCACTTCGGGTCGGTACACGAAGTGGTGCCACGCTCAGATCTGGACGAAGCGGCGCTGCGGGTGGCCCGCGACATCGCCGCCAAGGACACCCGGGTGATCCGGGCGGCCAAGGAGGCTCTGAACCTCATCGACATACAGAAGGTCAACTCCAGTTACCGCATGGAGCAAGGGTTTACGTTCGAACTGAACCTGGCTGGGGTGGCCGACGAGCACCGTGACGCGTTCGCAGGCACCGCGAAGGGATCGGGCAAGAAGGCATGAGCGACAAGCGGACCACTCTCGACGAAGCCGTCTCTGAGCTCCGGGACGGCATGACGATCGGCATCGGCGGCTGGGGTTCTCGGCGCAAGCCGATGGCATTCGTTCGGGCGCTGCTTCGGACTTCCGTGAAGGATCTGACCGTGGTGACCTACGGCGGTCCTGATGTCGGTCTGCTGTGTTCGGCGGGCAAGGTGCGGCGCGTGTATTACGGCTTCGTGTCGCTGGACTCGCCACCGTTCTACGATCCGTGGTTCTCCAAGGCCCGCACCAGCGGTTCGCTCGAGGCGCGCGAGATGGACGAGGGCATGCTGCGTTGCGGATTGCAAGCCGCCGCGCAGCGACTGCCGTTCCTGCCGATCCGCGCCGGCCTGGGCAGCGATGTGCGTGCGTTCTGGGGCGACGAACTGCAGACCGTGAAGTCGCCGTATCCCACCGATGGCGGCTTCGAGGAACTCATCGCAATGCCTGCCTTGGATCTCGACGCGGCGTTCGTCCACATGAACCTCGGTGACGCGCAGGGCAATGCGGCATACACCGGCATCGACCCGTACTTCGACGACCTGTTCCTGATGGCAGCAGACAAGCGCTACCTCTCCGTGGAACAGGTGGTGCCCACCGACGAGCTGGTGAAGGCGGTGCCGCCGCAGGCGCTTCTGATCAACCGGATGATGGTGGACGCCGTCGTCGAGGCGCCCAACGGAGCGCATTTCACCACCGCCGCACCGGATTACGGGCGGGATGAGAAGTTTCAGCGGCACTACGCGGAAGCCGCCGGATCGGACGAAACCTGGCAGCAGTTCGTGCAGACGTACTTGTCGGGCAGCGAGGCCGACTACCAGGCTGCGGTCCGGACGTTCGCTGAGTCGGCCGCGCACGCGAGGAGCGCACAGGAGGAAGCGAAGTGATCTCCGTGAGCCGGGCCGAGGTGTGCGCCGTCGCGTGCGCGGAGTTGTTCCGCGACGCCGGCGAGATCATGGTCAGCCCGATGGCGAACATGGTGTCGATCGGTGCACGACTGGCTCGCCTGACGTTCTCCCCGGACATTCTCCTGACCGACGGTGAAGCGCAGCTGCTGTCAGACACCCCGGCGATCGGCGCCGTCGGTGCGGTCGAGGGCTGGATGCCGTTCGGACGGGTCTTCGAGACGCTGGCGTGGGGCCGTCGCCATGTTGTCATGGGCGCCAACCAGATTGACCGGTACGGCAATCAGAACCTGTCGGCCTTCGGGCCGCTGCAGCACCCGAAGCGACAGATGTTCGGCGTGCGTGGCGCACCGGGCAACACAATCAACCATGCGACCAGCTACTGGGTCGGCAACCATTCAAAGCGTGTGTTCGGCGATTCCGTCGACGTGGTGTCGGGCATCGGCTGGGACAAGGTCGACGCCGACAATCCGGCGTACCGGTTCGTCAACGTCTATCGGGTGGTATCCAACCTCGGTGTCTTCGACTTCAACGGGCCGGATCATCAGATGCGCGCAGTGTCGCTGCACCCCGGCATCACACCCGAAGAGGTGCAGGAAAACACGTCGTTTGAGATCCACGACCTGGAGAGCGCCGAACCTACACGGTTGCCCACCGAGGACGAGCAGCGGTTGATCCGCGAGGTCATCGACCCGAAGGCGCTGCGGGACAGGGAAATACGGACATGAGCAAGCTGCGCACTCCTTTAACCGAGTTGATCGGCATCGAGCATCCGGTGGTGCAGACCGGGATGGGCTGGGTGGCGGGTGCGCGGTTGGTGTCGGCCACCGCCAATGCAGGCGGCTTGGGCATCCTCGCGTCGGCGACCATGACATTGGAGGAACTGCAGGCTGCGGTCACCAAGGTCAAGGCCACGACGGACAAGCCGTTCGGTATCAACATCCGGGCCGACGCAGGCGATGCCATCGATCGCATCGACCTGTTGATCCGCGAAGGCGTGAAGGTCGCGTCGTTCGCGTTGGCGCCGAAGCCGGACTTGATTGCCAAGCTGAAAGAGGCTGGCGTGGTGGTGATCCCGTCGGTCGGCCTCGCCAAGCACGCCAAGAAGGTTGCCGGCTGGGGGGCCGACGCGGTGATCGTTCAGGGCGGCGAGGGCGGCGGCCACACCGGCCCGATTGCAACCACGCTGCTGTTGCCGTCGGTGCTGGATGCGGTCGACATTCCCGTGGTCGCGGCGGGCGGCTTCTTCGATGGCCGCGGGCTGGCCGCGGCGCTGTCGTACGGTGCTGCGGGTGTGGCGATGGGGACGCGCTTCCTGCTGACGTCGGATTCGACGGTGCCCGACGCGGTCAAGCGGCGGTACTTGGAGGCGGGGCTCGATGGCACGGTGGTGTCGACCCGCGTCGACGGTATGCCGCATCGCGTACTGCGCACCGGGCTTGTCGAGAAGCTCGAAAGCGGTTCGCGGCTGAGGGGTTTCAGTGCCGCGATCCGCAACGCTCAGAAGTTCAAGAAGATGTCCGGCATGACGTGGCGCTCGATGGTCAACGACGGTCTCGAGATGCGGCACGGCAAGGAGCTGACCTGGTCGCAGGTCGTCATGGCCGCCAACACGCCCATGCTGCTCAAGGCCGGGCTGGTCGAAGGCAACACGGACGCGGGCGTGCTGGCGTCGGGGCAGGTCGCGGGCATCCTCGGCGATCTACCGTCGTGCGCCGAGCTGATCGAGTCGATCGTCAGCGACGCCGTCAAGCACCTACAGGCAGCGGCGGCGCTAGTCGACTAACGACGGTTCACCCGCGCTGCGCTGCGTCCCGCGACGGCTAGCCTCGATCCATGATGCTGGCGAACGCCTGCGAGCTGTATCGAGACGCAGGCTTTGTCGGGCAGCCCGCGGCGGCTGTCACCAGCCTGGCCTTCGTGGTTGCCGGCCTGGCGATCGTCGCGCGTCGTCGGCACGGTGCGCCGACGCTCACCTATGGCCTGCTTGTCGTCGCAGTCGGCGCCGGGTCGTTCGTTCAGCACGGACCCAACCCGCCGTGGCAGGCCTATGCACACGACATGCCGATCGCGACACTGCTCGCCTACGTCGCCGTAGAGGCCGCATCCGACCGGTTCGGTCGTGCGCTGTCGCGGGCGTGGTGGCTCGTTGTTCCGCTCGTAATGATTCCCACCGTGGCTGCCGGCTCATTTGCATCCACGATCGTGCAGGCAATGCTCGCCGCGGTCGCCGTGGGACTCGTTCTGGAACGCGCCCGCGTCCGGCCGCAACTGCGGCGCACGACGATCGTCGCGGCACTGCTTCTCGCGTCCGGTGCGCTGCTCGGCACCATCGGCGACCGGACGTCGATCTGCCGGCCGACTAGTGTCCTGCAGGGCCACGCGCTGTGGCATGTGCTGGCCGCGGCTGGATTGTGGCGGCTCGCGCCCACGATCGGGTCATCCGCCGCGAGGCGCGTCGAATCGCCAAGCGCGACGTAGCGTCGACTGGCGCAAATAACGCAGAACCTGTCCTTCCGCCACGCGGTGTTCCTACACTCAGGCCGAGGTGAGCTCGTCGGTGGGGGGATCGGCATGAAAATGCAAGCGGCCGTGTTGTGGAACGCTAACGAGGACTGGAGCATCGAGGAGGTCGAGCTCGATCCTCCGAAGGATGGTGAAGTACTGGTGTCCTTTGAGGCCACCGGACTGTGTCATTCCGACCACCACGCCCGCACCGGGGACTTACCAATACCGCCGCCGCCGCTGGTCGGCGGGCACGAGGGCGCGGGCATTGTGCAGGAAGTGGGGCCGGGGGTGCGCGGCCTGAAGGCCGGCGACCACGTGGTGGCGTCCTTCGTGCCCGCGTGTGGCCGTTGTCGTTGGTGTGCGAGCGGACAGGGAAACATCTGCGACCTCGGCGCACTGCTGGCGACGGGCACACAAGTCGATGGCACGTACCGGCGCCATGCCCGCGACCGTGAGCTCTCTGCCTTCTGTCTTCTGGGCACCTTCGCTCCGTACGGCACCGTGTCGGAGGCCTCGCTGGTCAAGATCGACGACGACTTGCCGTTGTCTCGAGCCTGTCTGATCGGTTGCGGAGTGACCACGGGTTGGGGTTCGGCGGTCAACACTGCCGACGTGGAGCCCGGGGACACCGTGGTGGTGATCGGCTGCGGCGGTGTGGGCAGCGGCGCCATCCAGGGCGCGAGGCTGGCGGGGGCAGAGAAGATCGTCGTCGTCGATCTGGTGGAGACCAAGCGCGACAAGGCATTTGAGTTCGGCGCAACGCATTTCGCCACATCGATGCCGGAGGCCACCGCGCTCGTCGCGGAGCTGACCCGGGGCGTGATGGCGGATTCCGCCCTGCTCACCGTAGGGCTGGTGGAGGGCCCGATGGTCAACGAGGCGCTCGACATCGTCCGCAAGGGCGGCGTGGTAGTGCTGACGGCGTTGGCAGCGCTGGCGGATGTCGCGCCGACATTGCAGATGACGATGTTCACACTCTTCCAGAAGCGATTGCTGGGTAGCCTGTTCGGTCAAGCCAACGCGCAAGCGGATATCCCCCGACTAATTAGCCTCTACCGGGAGGGAAAGCTCCTCCTCGATGAGATGGTCACGGCCGAGTACAAGCTCAACGACATCAACGAGGCCTACGACGACATGCTCGCAGGCCGCAACATCCGTGGCGTGATCATCCACGACCACTAGCCTTTCACCGCGAGCAGACGTGAAACTGCCCTTTTTCGCGCCGAAATAGGCAGTTTCACGTCTGCTCGCTGAGAAACTAGAGCCGCTCGATGATGGTGACGTTCGCGGTGCCGCCGCCTTCGCACATCGTCTGCAGGCCGTAGCGGCCGCCTGTGCGCTCCAACGTGTTCAGCATGGTGGCGAACAGCTTGGCGCCGGTCGCACCGAGTGGGTGGCCGAGCGCGATCGCCCCGCCGTTCGGGTTGACCTTTTCGGGGTCAGCCTTGGTCTCCTTGAGCCACGCTCCCACGACCGGCGCGAACGCCTCGTTGATCTCGACGGTGTCGATGTCATCGATCGACAGCCCGGTCTTCTCCAGCGCGTAATGCGTTGCCGGGATCGGGCCAGTCAGCATGAACACGGGATCCGCACCGCGAGCGCTGATGTGGTGGATGCGCGCCCGCGGCCTCAGGTTGTGGTCCTTGACCGCCTGCTCGGACGCGAGCAGCACTGCGCTGGCGCCGTCCGAAATTTGGCTCGCCATCGCCGCCGTCAGCCGACCGCCCTCGACCAGGGTCGCCAAGGTCGCCATCTTCTCCAGCGAGGTGTCTCGTGGGCCCTCGTCTGTCTTGAAGCCATCCACCTCGATGATCTCGTTCTCGAAGTGCCCTGCGCGAATCGCTGCCTGCGCCCGCTGATGGCTGGTCAGCGCGTACTGCTCCATTTCCTCGCGCGAGATGTTCCACTTCTCGGCGATCAGCTCCGCGCCACGAAACTGTGAGACCTCCTGATCGCCGTAGCGGTGCAGCCAGCTCCTTCGATTCATTGGTCGGCGAGGTGAACCCGAATTGTTCGCCGACGATCATCGCCGAGGAGATCGGGATCTGGCTCATGTTCTGCATGCCGCCGGCCAGGATCAAATCGGCGGTACCTGACATAATCGCTTGGGCGCCAAAGGAAACCGCTTGCTGGCTGGAGCCGCACTGCCGGTCCACCGTGACGCCTGGCACTTCTTCCGGGTATCCGGCGGCAAGCCATGACAACCGGGCGATGTTGCCTGCCTGCGGCCCGATCGCGTCGACACAACCGGCGATGACGTCATCGACGGCGCCGGGATCGACGTCGACGCGGTCGAACAGGCCACGCCATGCCGCGGCTCCGAGGTCGACGGGATGCACGCCGCCGAGCGATCCTTTGCGCTTGCCGACCGCGGTGCGCACAGCTTCGATGACGTACGCCTGTGAAGTCCCGGCCATGTCAGACTCCTTCTTTCGTGATGCCGCCAAGAACGATTGAGAGGTATTGCTGGCCGACCTGCTCGGCCGTCAGCGGTCCGCCCGGCTGATACCAGCGGACCGAAACCCATGTGGTGTCGCGGATGAAGCGGTACACCAGGTCGACGTCGATGTCGGGCCGGAAGTTGCCCTCCTCGATGCCCTGGCTGAGCACGTCCACCCACATCTTGCGTTGCTCTTTGTTGCGCTCTTCGACGAACGCGAATTGTGGTTGTCCCGAAAGCCGCTTCGCCTCGTCCTGGTAGATGACGACCTGTGCGTGCCGGTGCTCGATCGCCTCGAAGGACGTCATGAACAGGCCCTTCAGCCGCTCCAGCGGATTCGGTTCGGTATCAACGATTTCCTGGTAGCGGCCGAACAGCCAATCGAGGAAATCGCGAAGCACCTCTTCGACCATCTGCTCTTTGGACTTGAAGTGGTGATACAGGCTGCCGGACAGGATGCCAGCGGAGTCGGCGATGTCGCGCACCGTTGTGGCGCGCAGCCCGCGGTCGGCGAACATCGTCGCGGCGAGCTCGAGAAGCTCGTCGCGGCGGGTCGGAAGGGCCCTGTCCATTCGACCAGGATAGCAACCAAGCGCTTGCTAGGTAAGAGCGGACGGTTTGTGCATACTGCATGTCGGTTCTCGCTAACACTTGCTCGGGCATCATCCGCAACTTCTTTAGAGGTTGCTGGCATACGCGTCTCGGGCAGCGTGCTCCAATATGGGCGACCCTCAAGGGTGCCACTAGCCACCACTTCTTACCGTTGTGAAATATCCTGCCGCCCTAGGGATAGCCGGGCGCCGGCGGGGTGAGTATTGGCCGCCTGTCACCTACCCAAACTCGAGTACTCCCCTACTCGAGTCGTGGTGGCCGATTCCGGCAACAATCTGTTCGAGCCATGCAGTACGGGAGCGGGAAGGTACGACGATGAGCGCGAGATTCAGTGCTCCGGGTAGTGCTCCTCGCACCCGCCTACGTCTGCGCTCGACAGAGATCCTGCGGTCGTCCCTGTCATGGCGACACGGATGACCTCGCGTCGAGGGAGTCAAACGTGACTACAAAGCAATTTCAGGGTGATGTGCTGCAACTAGGTGATACTCGTCAACTCCAGGGCAAACTGGAACTGCTTCTGCGGGTTGCGGTAGCCGCAGAGTTCATCGGCCATGGGGCATTCGGTGTCATCGGAAAAGAAGGCTGGCTGCCGTACTTCGATGTGCTAGGCATCGGCGAATCGGCGGCGTGGCATCTGATGCCGATGCAGGGCTGCATCGACATCACTCTCGGCATTCTTCTGCTGGTAAGCCCGATGCGTGGACCCCTGGCGTTCATGGCCTTTTGGGGCCTGTTCACCGCCACCCTTCGACCACTGGCCGGTGAGGGTATCTGGGAGTTCGTGGAACGTTCCTACAACTACGGCATCCCGCTGCTGCTCTTGCTGTTGTATGGGTTGGGGTCGCCGTCGAGTTGGCGTCGAATCTCCCACTGGTTCACGCCGATCAAGGAAGTACCCAGACTCTCAGCGGAACGCGTTCACCACTTCATGTGGGGCCTGCGCACAATAATCTCCTTGTATCTGATCGGCCATGGCGGCCTCGGGGTGTTCACCAATAAAGAGCTGCTCGTCAAGGAATACGATTCCGTTGGTCTAACCGCACTTGTTTCCGATCCTTCGACACTCAACACCGTGGTCGGCTTGTTCGAGATTGCCCTTGGTGTGCTGGTATTCGCTTTTCCTGTCACCGCGTTGTTGCTGTTGGTCCTCGCATGGAAGCTCGCCACCGAGGCGTTGCACTTCCCGGTGGGCACGATCGCTGCTGGCTTCGAGGTCATAGAGCGAGCCAGTGCGTACGCGGCCCCACTGGCGCTGATCCTTCTGAAGTCGATGGTAGGGAAGCTCGATGCCGAAACCCGTTCTACTGAGCAACAATCCGCCCCTGCAGGCATTGACCGGGCGAAGGTCGCGAACTGAAAGCGCTGTCCGCTATGCAGTTTCCAGTGAGGACCAATTCCCGTCGCACCAGGATGGTCGGCTCGTCCTCGACCACCAGGATTGGCCTCACCCAACTGACTGTGAGGGCCGGATCGCGGTCGGTCAGGCCCGCTGGCTCGACACCGAGATGACCTCGCCGGTCAGATAACTGGAGTATTCACTGGCCAGAAACGCAATGGTGGAGGCGACTTCCCACGGCTCGGCAGCCCGACCGAACGCCTCGCCCTCCGACAGCCGATCGAGCAGATCAGACGAGCTGGTTTTCTCAAGGAACTTGTGCCTGGCAATGCTCGGCGACACCGCGTTGATCCGCACGCCGTACTCGACGGCTTCGATTGCGCTGCACCGAGTCAACGCCATCACCCCGGCCTTGGCCGCGGCGTAGTGCGATTGTGAGTGTTGGGCCCGCCAGCCCAACACGCTCGCATTGTTGACGATCACGCCGCCGTGGTCAGCGTCGCGGAAGTACCGCAGCGCCGCGCGGGTCGCACGCATCACCGACGTCAACGTGACGTTGAAAACGCGGTCCCATTCCTCGTCGGTCATGTCGACGACGGGAGTCTGGCCGCCAAGGCCGGCATTGTTGACCAGGACATCGAGGCGACCCATCCGTGCGGTGGTTGACGAAATCAGCGCGTCGACCTGCGCCGTAGATGTCACGTCGCACACCACGCTCTCTACCCGGCCCAGCCCGAGGTCGGTCAGCTGGTCGCGGGTCTCACCCAGCCGGCGTTCGTGATGGTCGGAGACGACGACGTCGGCGCCCTCGAGCAGCGCTCGCCGCGCCACGGCGGACCCGATGCCGGTACCAGCCGCGGCCGTCACGACCACCACCTTGCCGTTCAGAAGGCCGTGTCCCTCAATCTCTTTCGGCGCTTCGGCCAGGCTCATGCGCCTTTGACCTCTCTCGGTAGGCCGAGCACCCGCTCGGCGATGATGTTGCGCTGGATCTCATTGGACCCGCCGTAGATGGTGTCCGCGCGGGTGAACAGGTAGAGGTGCTGCCACACGTCGAACTCGCCGTCCTTGGCCACCAGGCCGGCCTTGCCGACGATGTCCATCGCCAGCTCGCCCAGATCGCGATGCCAGGTGGCCCACAACAGCTTCGACACGTTGTCCTGCCCCGGCTGCTCGACATCCATCGTCGCCAGCGCGTACGAACGCATCGTCTGCAGACCCACCCACGACCTGGTCAACTGCTCCCTTATCAGCGGATCGTCATCAGCGCCGGTGCGCTTGGCCACCTCGACCAGGTTGGAAAGCTCACGCGCGTAACGGATCTGCTGACCAAGCGTTGACACACCGCGCTCGAACGTCAGCGTCGCCATCGCAACCCGCCATCCGTCGCCCGGCTCGCCAACCACCAGATCAGCGTCGGTGCGGGCGTCGTCGAAGAACACCTCGTTGAAATCCGCCGTCCCGGTCAGCTGCACGATCGGGCGGATTTCGACGCCCGGCTGGTCCAGCGGCACAAGCAGATACGACAGGCCGGCGTGCCGCTTGGAACCCTTCTCAGTGCGGGCCACCACGAAGCACCACTGCGACAGGTGCGCCATCGACGTCCATACCTTCTGGCCGTTGATCACCCACTGGTCGCCGTCGAGTTCGGCCGCCGTCGACACGTTGGCGAGGTCACTGCCCGCGCCGGGTTCGGAGTAGCCCTGACACCACAGCTCGGTGACGTCGAGGATCTTCGGCAGGAATCGCTTCTGTTGTTCGGGGGTGCCATACGCGATCAGCGTCGGACCGAGCAGTTCCTCGCCGAAGTGGTTGACCTTGTGGGGCGCGTCAGCGCGGGCGTATTCCTCGTAGAACGCGACGCGGTGCGCAACCGACAGGCCCCGCCCGCCGTGCTCGACCGGCCAGCCGAGGCAGGTCAGACCGGCGGCCGCCAGATGCCGGTTCCACGCCGCCGCTCCTCGAACGCCTCGTCCTCGCGCCCCGGCGCGCCGAGGCCTTTGAGCGCGGCGAATTCGCCGACGAGGTTGTCGGCGAGCCAGTCGCGGACCTCGGCCCTGAACTCCTGGACCTCCATCACCCCTGTAGGCTAACCTACCAAGCACTTGCTTTGTTAGAGGAGCATCGATGAGCATCCGATCCGAGGACCATCCCGCAGGTCCTGGACCGGATTGCCGACCAATTCTCCGACCGAGGCGCGCTGGTCACCGATGATCGGCGGTTCACGTATAGAGAGCTTCGGACCGAGGTCCGTCGGCGCCGCCGCCGCGCTGATCGACCTGGGCGTCAAGGCCGGGGAGCGGGTCGCGATCTGGTCGCCGAACACCTGGCACTGGGTGGTCGCGTGCCTGGCCACCACCTACGCCGGTGGCGTGCTGGTGCCGCTGAACACCCGCTACACCACCAGCGAGGCCACCGACATCCTGGCGCGTACCGGCGCACCGGTGTTGTTCGCGTCCGGTGAGTTTCTGGGTGCCGACAAAGCCGCTTCCGTGGACCGCGGCGTCCTGCCCGCGCTGCGACACGTCGTCCGCGTCCCGATCGAGAGGGACGACGGAACGTGGGACGAGTTTGTGAGTCGCGGGACAGATCTTGATGCCGTCGACGCCCGCGCGGCGGGGGTCCAACCCGACGATGTGTCCGACATTCTGTTCACCTCCGGCACCACCGGCCGCAGCAGAGGCGCGCTGTGCGCACACCGCCAATCACTGGACGCGCCGGCCGCGTGGGCGGAGTGCGGCCAGGTCACCAGCGCCGACCGCTACCTGTGCATCAACCCGTTCTTCCACAACTTCGGCTACAAGGCCGGCATCCTGGCCTGTCTGCAGACCGGGGCGACGCTGATCCCGCAACTGACATTCGATCCCGAGAAGGCCATGCAGGCCGTGCAGGATCACCGCATCACCGTGCTGCCCGGACCGCCGACGATCTATCAGACGTTGCTCGACCATCCCAAACGCGGCGGTTACGACCTGACCTCGTTGCGGTTCGCGGTCACCGGGGCAGCCGTCATCCCGGTTGTGCTGATCGAACGCATGCAGACCGAACTGGACATCGACATCGTGCTGACGGCCTACGGCCTCACGGAGGCAGCCGGTTTCGGCACGATGTGCCGCGCCGACGACGACGCGGTCACCGTCGCCACCACGTGTGGTCGTCCGATCGCCGGCTTCGAACTGCGGATCGGTGAGCACGATGAGGTGCTGCTGCGCGGGCCCAACGTCATGCTGGGCTATCTCGACGACCCCGAGGCCACCGCTGCGGCGATCGATGCCGACGGCTGGTTACACACCGGCGACATCGGGGCCGTCGACGAGGCCGGAAACCTCAAGATCACCGACCGGCTCAAGGACATGTACATCTGCGGCGGGTTCAATGTGTACCCCGCGGAGATCGAACAGGTGCTGGCCCGGCTGGACGGTGTCGTCGAGTCGGCGGTCATCGGTGTGACCGACGAACGCCTCGGCGAGGTGGGCAAAGCGTTCATCGTCACCAAGCCCGGCTTCGACCTGGACGAGAGAGACTGTAATCGCCTACACACGTGAGCATTTGGCGAACTTCAAGACGCCGAGGTCGGTCGAGTTCCTCGACGTGCTGCCACGCAACCCGGGCGGCAAGGTGGTCAAGCCGCTGCTAAGAGAAAGAGCTTGATGGACCTCAACTTCGATGACGCCACCCTGGCATTTCAGGCCGAGGTGCGCGACTTCCTTGCGGCGAACAAGGAGTCGTTCCCGACGAAGTCCTACGACACAGCCGAAGGCTTCGAGCAGCATCGCCGATGGGACAAGGTGCTGTTCGACGCCGGGCTGTCAGTCATCACCTGGCCCGAGAAGTACGGCGGCCGTGACGCCACCTTGTTGCAGTGGATCGTGTACGAGGAGGAGTACTTCAGGGCGGGCGCGCCGGGACGTGCCAGCGCCAACGGCACCTCGATGTTGGCGCCGACGCTGTTCGCGCACGGCACCGAGGAGCAACTGGACCGGGTGCTGCCGAAAATGGCCAGCGGTGAAGAGATCTGGGCACAGGCCTGGTCCGAGCCGGAGTCCGGCAGCGACCTGGCGTCGCTGCGGTCGACGGCCACGAAGACCGACGGCGGCTGGCTGCTCAACGGCCAGAAGATCTGGAGCTCGCGGGCCCCGTTCGGCGAGCGGGCGTTCGGGTTGTTCCGCTCCGATCCTGAAGCCGAACGCCACCGCGGCCTGACGTACTTCATGTTCGACCTGAAGGCCGACGGCGTCACCGTCCGGCCGATCGCCCAGTTGGGTGGCGACACCGGCTTCGGCGAAATCTTCCTCGATGACGTCTTCGTGCCCGACAACGATGTCATCGGCGGCGTGCACGACGGGTGGCGTGCGGCGATGAGCACGTCGAGCAACGAGCGCGGGATGTCGCTGCGCAGCCCGGCCCGATTCCTTGCGCCGGCGGAACGCCTTGTCAAGCAATGGAAAGCGACCCCTGATCCCGTCTTTGCGGATCGGGTAGCCGACGCGTGGATCAAGGCGCAGGCCTATCGGCTGCATACGTTCGGGACGGTGACCCGGGTGGCCGCAGGTGGCGAGCTTGGCGCCGAGTCGTCGGTGACCAAGGTGTTCTGGTCCGAGCTCGACGTCGCGCTGCACCAGACCGCGCTGGATATGCAGGCTGCCGACGGTGAGCTAACGGATTCGTGGACCGACGGCCTGTTGTTCGCGCTTGGTGGCCCGATCTATGCGGGTACCAACGAGATTCAGCGCAACATCATCGCCGAGCGGCTGCTGGGCCTGCCCCGGGAGAAGAGCAAGTGAGATTCGATCTGGACGAACAGCAGCGCGACTTCGCGGCAAGCATCGACGCGGCATTGACTGCCGCCGACCTGCCGGCCGCGGTACGGGCCTGGGCGGCGGGCGACACCGCCCCGGGCCGCAAGGTGTGGGCGCAACTGGCGGACCTCGGCGTAACCGCCCTGGCAGTACCGGAGAAGTTCGACGGGATCGAGGCGCATCCAACCGATCTCGTCGTTGCAGTGGAGCGGCTGGGCCGCTGGTGTGTACCGGGTCCGGTCACGGAATCCATCGCGGTGGCACCGATTTTGCTCGCCGACGACGAGCGCTCCGCCGCACTGGCCACCGGTGACCTGATCGCGACCGTCGCGCTGCCTCCACATGTTCCGCGCGCCGTCGACGCAGACTCGGCGGGACTGGTCCTTGTCGCCGGTGATGGCGAGGTCCGTGATGGCGCCGCCGGTGCACAGCATGAGTCCGTCGATCCGAGTCGAAAGTTGTTCGACGTCAGCGCATCCGGCGATGCGCAACCCGCCGACGTGGCACGCGCCTACGAGTTCGGAGTGCTGGCGACCGCTGCGCAGCTGGTCGGTGCGGGCCAGGCGCTGCTGGACGCCTCGGTCGAATATGCCAAGCAGCGCAGCCAGTTCGGCACGGTGATCGGCACCTACCAGGCGATCAAACACAAGCTCGCCGATGTGCACATCGCGATCGAGCTGGCTCGGCCGTTGGTGTACGGCGCGGCGTTGTCGCTGGCTGACAACTCCGAAGACACCGCACGGGACGTCAGCGCCGCCAAGGTCGCCGCCTCCGATGCCGCGCTGCTCGCCGCCCGGTCGGCACTGCAGACCCACGGCGCGATCGGTTTCACACAGGAGCACGACATGTCACTGCTGCTGCTGCGGGTTCAGGCGCTGCGCGCCGCATGGGGTGACCCGACGGTGCATCGCCGCCGACTCTTGGAGGCATTGTGAGCGAGGAACGACAACTGCTGCGCGAAACCGTCGCGGCGTTGGTCGACAAACACGCGTCGCCCGCCGCCGTGCGTGAGGCGATGGCCTCCGAAGGCGGCTATGACGAGACGCTGTGGAAACTGCTGTGCGAGCAAGTCGGCGCGGCCGCGCTGGTGGTGCCCGAGGACTTGGGCGGCGCGGGCGGCGAACTCGCCGACGCGGCCGTCGTACTGGAGGAACTCGGCAAGGCGTTGGTGCCGACACCGCTGCTCGGCACCACGCTGGCTGAACTGGCATTGCTGGCTGCGGGCGTGCCGGACACCGAGACGCTGGAGCAGCTGGCCGAGGGCACATCGATTGGGACAGTGGTGTTCGACCCCGGCTATGTGGTCAACGGCGACGTGGCCAAGGTAGTGATCGCCGCCAATGGAGAGACGTTGTCCCGCTGGACCGACTTCACCGCTCACCCTGTGGAAACCATGGACCTTACCCGTCGACTCGCACGGCTCGAGCCCAAGGACACCACGGACGTCTGCGCCGACCCTGGGCTCGCCGACATCGCCGCGATCCTGCTGGCCGCCGAGCAGATCGGCGCCGCTGCGAAGTGTCTGGACCTAACCGTCGAATACACCAAGGACCGCGTGCAGTTCGGCCGCCCGATCGGCAGCTTCCAGGCGCTCAAGCACCGGATGGCCGACCTGTACGTCGCGGTGCAGTCTGCCCGGGCGGTTGTCAATGAGGCGATCGCCGAACCGACGGCGACGTCGGCCGCTCTGGCTCGGGTGGCTGCCAGCGAAGCGTTCTCCAAGGTGGCCGCGGAGGCGGTGCAGATGCACGGCGGCATCGCGATCACCTGGGAGCACGACATCCAGCTGTACTTCAAACGGGCGCATGGCAGCGCGCAGCTGCTGGGCCCGCCGCGGGAGCATCTGCGTCGGCTCGAATCAGAGTTGTTCTGATCGGCCGTGGTCGTGCCGCATGCCTTTTAGAGGTTTCCGCGGGCGCCCTGTTCCCGTTCGATCGCCTCGAATAGCGCCTTGAAGTTGCCGATGCCGAAGCCTAGCGAACCGTGGCGTTCGATCAGCTCGAAGAACACAGTGGGCCGGTCGCCGAGCGGCTTGGTGAATATCTGCAGCAGGTAACCGTCTTCGTCGCGGTCCACCAGGATTCCGCGCTTCTGCAGCTCATCAATGGGGACCCGAACCTCACCGATGCGTGCTCGCAAGTCCGGATCCTCGTAGTAGGCGTCCGGCGTCGCCAGAAACTCGACACCCTCAGCGATCAATGCATCGACCGAGGCGAGAATGTCGTTGGTGGCCAGCGCAAGGTGCTGGGCGCCAGGGCCGCCGTAGAACAAGAGGTACTCGTCGATCTGTGACTTCTTCTTCGCGATCGCTGGCTCGTTGATGGGAAACTTCACGCGGTGGTTGCCGCTGGCGACGACCTTGCTCATCAGTGCCGAGTAATCGGTGGCGATGTCTTCGCCGACGAACTCGGCCATGTTGGTGAATCCCATTACGCGGTGGTAGAAGTCGACCCAGTCTTCCATCTTGCCCAGCTCGACGTTGCCGACGACATGATCGAGTGCCTGGAAGATTCGTTCCGGGGCGCCTTCGCGCTTGCGGTAGGTCGAGGTGCGGGCAACGCAGCCGGGCAGGTACGGGCCGGAGTACTTAGACCGGTCGACCAGGGTGTGCCGGGTCTCGCCGTACGTCGCGATCGTCGCGAGCCGCACGGTGCCGTTGTCGTCGCTGATGTCGTGTGGCTCAGCAAGAATCGTCGCACCCTGTGCACGTGCGTGTGCGATGCATTTGTCGACGTCGGGCACGGCGAGTGAGATGTCGATGACGCCGTCTCCGTGCTTGCGGTGATGATCGGCCATGGCGCTGTCCGGGTCGACGGCCCCCTTGATGACGAAACGGACCGCACCGCTCCTGAGCACGTAGGCGTGGTGATCGCGGTTTCCGGTGATCGGTCCTGAGTAGGCGACGAGTTCCATACCGAAAGCCGACTGGAAGTAGTGCGCCGACTGGGTCGCGTTTCCGACGGCCCACACCACGGCGTCCCATCCGACGAGCGGGAAAGGGTCGCGGGCGGCGTCGTAATCGACCAGGCCGACCAGCTTCTTGAGTTGGTCGAGATCCAGGCCGGCGAGCCGCTCCTCGTCGGTAAGGGTCTGCTCGATGTTCATGACTGTCCTCTCGCTTCGACGCTGTCGGGCTACGGGTTTGACGAGGTCACCGCCGCCGCTGCGCTGTGATGCGTCCGGCTACCTCACCGAAACCGATTCGGGTACCGTCCGGTCCGGGAGCGGTCGCGGTGATCACCACCTTGTCACCGTCCTCCAGGAATGTCCGCTTCTCGTCGCCGACGATAACCGGTTCTGTTCCACCCCAGGTTAATTCGATGAACGCCCCACGCTGGTGCTTCTCGGGGCCGGACACGGTGCCCGATGCGAACAGGTCGCCGGTACGCGCCGACGCGCCGTTGACGGTGGTGTGGGCGAGCATCTGCGCGGGCGACCAGTACATCTGTGCATAGGGTGGGCGCGACACCTCGTGTCCATTCCATCGCACCGACATGTCGATGTCGAGCGACCACGACTCCGATTCACGCAGGTAGGGCAATGGCTGCGGGTCTCGCGTCGGGCCAGGGATGCGTGCGGATTCCAGGGCCAGCAGCGGCACCACCCATGGGGAGATCGACGTGGCGAAGCTCTTGCCGAGGAACGGCCCCAATGGAACGTACTCCCAGGCCTGGATGTCTCGGGCGGACCAGTCGTTGACAATCACCACCCCGAAGACGTGCTGGGCGAATTCGTCAACCGAAATAGGTTGATCTAGGGGTGATCCCGTTCCCACCACGAATCCGATCTCCGCCTCGATGTCCAGCGCGACGCTCGGCCCGAACTCGGGGACGTCGCGGCCCGGCGGCCGGCGCTGCCCACTGGGCCGCACAATCGGTGTGCCGGAGACCACCACGGTGCCGGCGCGACCGTGGTATCCGACCGGCAAATGTTTCCAATTCGGCAGCAAGGGTTCAGAATCCGGCCGGAACAGTCGGCCTACGTTGGTTGCATGGTGCTCGGAGGCGTAGAAGTCGACGTAATCGGCGACCTCGAACGGCAGGTGCAGGCTCACTTCCGCCACGGGGTAGCAGGCCGAATCCGGCACATCGCCCGCGGTGATCATTTCGGTGATCTTGCGGCGCACCGCAATCCAGCGGCTTCGGCCCTGGGCCATGAACGGGTTCAGTGCGGGCTCGGCGAAAAGCCGATCGCCGAGCAGCTGCGCCAAGTCGATGACTGCGTCGCCGATGCGCGCCCCGACGCGACGCTCGCCGCCGGTGGGCGAGAAGACTCCGTAGGGCAGATTGGCGATGCCGAAGAGCGGATGAGATATCCAACGCCCCACGCTCACGGCTGCGCCCCCCGCCCCGCCCAGCTCCAGGCGTACTCCGGGTCCTCGCACGCGAGGCCGGCCTCCCCGAGTTCCAGCGGCCGGAAGGTGTCTACCATCACCGCGAGTTCGTCGAAGTACTCGGCGCCCACGCTCGCCTCATAGGCGCCGCGCTGCGGGCCGTGCGCATGTCCGCCGGGGTGCACCGACACCGATCCCTGCCCGATGCCCGACCCCTTGCGGGCCTCGTAGTCGCCGCCTACATAGAACAGGACTTCATCGGAGTCGACGTTGGAGTGGTAGTAGGGCACCGGAATCGCCAGCGGGTGGTAATCCACCTTGCGCGGCACGAAATTGCAGATGACGAAGTTATCGCCCTCGAACGCCTGGTGGGTCGGCGGCGGTTGGTGTACCCGGCCGGTGAGCGGTTCGAAATCGGAGACGTTGAAGGTGTATGGGTACAGGCAGCCGTCCCACCCCACAACGTCGAACGGGTGCTCGACATACACATAGCGGGTGCCGGTGATACCGCGTGAGCCGCGGTGCTTGACGAACACCTCGACGTCGGTGCCTTCGCCCTGACACAGTTCGGCGGGGGCGTGCAGATCACGCTCGCAATACGGGGCACGTTCCAGGAACTGCCCGAATCGGGACAGGTAACGCTCGGGCGGAACGATATGGCCGTTGGCTTCAATGGCGTACGCGCGCAGCGGATCACCGGGCTCGGGCAGCCAGCGGTGGGTGGTTGCCCGCGGAACCATGACGTAATCGCCGGGCCGCACGGGTAACGGGCCGAACACAGTTTCGACCAGGGCACGCCCCGATTCGATGAAGACGATCTCATCGCCGACGGCGTTGCGGTACAGCGGGGAATCGCACGCCGCCACCACGTACGAGATGCGCACGTCCGCATTACCGAGGACGAGCAGACGCCCGGTGACGACGTCCGCTCGCGCCGCATCGTCGTGGGTAAACAGGTCGTGCAGACGCAAGTGGCGCGGCATGAGCGGATGATTCGGCGCCGTCGTCTGGTCGGGTAGCTGCCACGGGGTCGCGGCGATGATCGCCGACGGGATATGGCGGTGATAGAGCAGCGACGAGTCCGACGAGAAGCCCTCTTCGCCGATCAGTTCTTCGTAATAGAGCTCACCGTCAGGTCGGCGATGCTGGGTGTGCCGCTTCGGAGGAATGGATCCGAGCTGCCGGTAGAACGCCACGGGTGCTCCTAGGTTGCACAGTCCAGTCTATTGCTGTGCGACCGATTGTCAGGCGATGTCGGTTCTGCGCGCCGTGAGCGATCCGGGCCGGCCGAGGATCCCAGGTGTACTCATTGCTTGCAACCTGTACCTAAAATACGGGTGCACCGCCGGAATATGACTAGTTCAGAGGCGTCGCCGCAATCATGCGGGCTGCCTACGGCCGAGCGACCGGTGCGGGCGCCGAATTCGACCAGTTTTCGCGACGCAGTGCGTGGTGTCCGTCGGCGCTCCCGGACATGGCTGAGCCTGGAGCTCGCGGCGAACGCCGAGTCGGCGGCCCGGGCGACCGACATGGCACTGCGCGCGACCGAGTGTTGTTCCTTCTTGACCTTCACGCTCGCCGTGGCCGGGGGCGCGCTCCAGATGGGTGTGTCGGTTCCCGACAGTCACGTCGAGGTGCTCGACGCGTTGGCCACCAGGGCGGCCGGCCAAGTGGAGTCGCAACCATGATGGGGTTACGCAGCGGTGATGTCGCCCGGGACGCAGGAGTGAATCTGCAGACGCTGCGCTACTACGAACGCCGCGGTCTGCTCGCCGCGCTCGATCGCACTCTCGGAGGGCATCGGCTGCACCCGCTGTTCGGCGCCGCCATCAGCCTCATCGGCGTCGCGGTAACCATGTATGCGCCGCGATAGCCTGAGTCGCGTGAACGATCGCGTTGCGCTGCGGGCCGGGATTCCGCCGTTCTATGTGATGGAGGTGTGGCTGGCCGCCGCGGAGCGTCAGCGCACGCACGGCGACCTGGTCAACTTGTCGGCCGGCCAGCCGAGCGCGGGCGCCCCTGCGGCCGTGCGCGCAGCCGCGAAGGAGGCGTTGGACAACACCGTCCTCGGCTACACCGTGGCGCTGGGCATCCCCGAGTTGCGCACCGCGATCGCCGGGTCCTACCAGGACCGGCATGGACTTGTCGTCGACCCCAACGACGTCGTGATCACCACCGGCTCGAGCGGTGGATTCCTGCTGGCGTTCCTGGCGTGCTTCGACGTCGGCGACCGGGTGGCAATCGCCAGCCCCGGTTATCCCTGCTACCGCAACATCCTGTCGGCGCTGGGTTGTGAGGTCGTCGAGATCCGGTGCGGGCCCAAGACGCGGTTTCAGCCGACGGCCCGGATGCTCGCCGATCTGGATCCGCCGGTGCAGGGCGTGATCGTGGCGAGCCCGGCCAATCCGACCGGGACGGTGATTCCGCCTGAAGAGCTGGCCGCGATCGCGTCGTGGTGTGAACAGTCGGGAGTTCGTCTGATCAGCGACGAGGTCTACCACGGGCTGGTGTATGAGGGCTCACCCGCCACCAGCTGCGCGTGGCAGACGTCGCGAGATGCCGTGGTGTGCAACAGCTTTTCGAAGTACTTCGCGATGACGGGCTGGCGGCTGGGTTGGCTGCTGGTGCCGCAGGAGTTGCAGCGGACGGTGGAATGCCTGACCGGGAACTTCACCATCTGCCCGCCCGCGCTGGCGCAGATCGCCGCCGTCGCGGCGTTCTCACCGGAATCTGTCGCCGAGGCGGATGCCCTCCTGCATCATTACGCGGCGAACCGGCGACTGCTGCTCGACGGGCTACGCTCGATCGGCATCGACCGCCTTGCCCCGACCGACGGCGCGTTTTACGTCTATGCCGACGTGTCGCACTGGACTACGGACTCGTTGTCGTTCTGCTCAAAGCTACTGAACGACACCGGCGTTGCGATCGCGCCCGGCATCGACTTCGACACGGTGCGCGGCGGATCGTTCGTGCGGCTGTCGTTCGCGGGTCCGACCAGCGATGTCGAAGAGGCGTTGCGCCGCCTCGGGCCCTGGGTGCAGCCATGAGCCTGGTTACGTATGAGCTCGACAACCACGTCGCGACTATCACTCTCAATCGTCCCGAGGCGCGCAACGCCATCAACGGCGCCCTGCGCCGAGATCTGAACGCTGCGTGGGACCGCTTTCGGGACGAGGAGGACGCCTGGGTCGCGATCCTGACAGCCAACGGGGATGTTTTTTGCGCGGGCGGGGACCTGAAGGACGGCGAAGGGTCGGTTGGCACGTTTGGCGGCACTTTTTGGGAGAAGCCGACGATCAACTCGTTCGAGAGTGGGATGGAACTGTTCAAGCCGACCATCGCGGCCGTGCACGGTCCCTGTATCGGCTACGGACTCACCGGAGTGCTGTTCTGCGACTTCGTGATTGCCACCACCGATGCGGTGTTTTCCTTCCCCGAGGTATCAATCGGCGTTCCGACCATCGTCGGAGCGATCCGGCTTCCCCAACGGGTGGGCTGGGCCAACGCCATGGAGTTGCTGCTGACCGGCAAACCGATGAGCGCCGAACGGGCGAAGGAGATCGGTCTGGTGTGGAAGCTGGTCGACCCCGGGCAGCTGCAAGCCGAGGCCCGGGCATGGGCCCGCACCCTGACCGAGGCCGCACCTTTGGCCCAGCGGGCGACCAAGGAGGTGGCATGGCGCACCGTGGATATGGGCTGGGTCGAGTCGGTCCGCTTCGGAGAGACCATGCGCAAGGTGGTCGCGGCCACCGAGGACGTGACCGAAGGGCTTCGGGCATGGCGTGAGAAGCGCAAGCCCCGTTGGCGGGGCCGTTAGCGTTTCAGGTTCGCGTACCAGTCGAGCAGCGCGGGATCGTCGACGGCGCTCTTTTCGACGACGCGAGCAGCGTCGGCCCCCTGGAAAAGCTTCTTGATCGGCACCTCGAGCTTCTTGCCGGTGCGGGTGTGCGGGACACCGGGCGCGACGATGATTTCGTCGGGTACGTGTCGCGGAGACACCTCTTCGCGAATGGTGCGCTTGATGCGGTCGCACAGCTCGTCGGTCAGCTCCGCGTCCTCGGTGAGCACCACGAACAGCGGCATCCAGTAGCCGCCATCGGGTTGTTCGGCGCCGATCACCAACGCCTCGGCGATCTCGGGCAGCCGCTCGACGGCCTGGTAGATATCGGCGCTGCCCATCCGAATGCCGTGGCGGTTCAGCGTCGAGTCGGAGCGCCCGTGCACGATGATGCTGCCGTGTTCGGTGATTGTGATCCAGTCACCGTGCCGCCACACCCCGGGGAACATCTCGAAATAGGCGCTGCGATAACGTGATCCATCCGTGTCGTTCCAGAATGCGATGGGCATCGACGGCATCGGCTTGGTGATGATCAGCTCACCGACCTCACCACGCACAGGCTTGCCCGATTCGTCCCACGCGTCGAGCGCGACACCCAGATACGGTGCCGACAACTCACCCGGCCATACCGGCACCGTGCGGACACCGCCGATGAACGCCGAAACGACGTCGGTGCCACCGCTGATCGACGCCACCTGGACGTGTTCGCCGACGTTGTCACGAAGCCACAGCGATGACGAGGGTGGGAGCGATGAGCCTGTGATGCCTACCGTTCGCAGCGCCGACAGGTCGTGCTCGGCACGCGGAACAGCGCCCGCCTTGGCGCAGCCCAACACGTAGCCAGGGCTGGTGCCCAGCACCGTGGCGCCAACGCGGGCAGCGATGTCCCACAACGCATCCGGCTTCGGATAGTTGGGACTTCCCTCGTAGCACACGATTGTTGCGCCGACCAACAGACCTGCGACCTGAAAGTTCCACATCATCCAGCTCGGGCTGGTGTACCAGAAGAACGTGTCGTCGGCGCCGATATCGGATTGCAGGGCAATGGCTTTCAAATGCTCAAGCACGACGCCGCCATGCCCGTGCATGATTCCCTTCGGCAGCCCCGTCGTGCCCGAGGAGAACAGAATCCACAGCGGGTGGTCGAAATCAACGGGCACCGGGTCCAGTTCATCGGTGTCGGCCTCTGCGGGGAGTTCAGATGCCAGCACTGTGGCCCGCAGCGTGGGCAGACCTTTCTGCAACGCGGCGACGTCGTCGCGCTTGTCGTGGGACTTGCCGCCGTACCGGTAGTCGTCGGCCGTGACCAGGACCATCGGCTCGAGCTGACCAAGCCGGTCCAGCGCCGCCTTGGCCGAGTAGTCCTGCCCGCAGGCGCTCCAGACGGCGCCGATGCTCGCAGCCGCCAAGAACGCGATGACCGCCTCGGGGATATTGGGCAGATAGCCCACGACCCGATCGCCTGCCGTGACCCCGTGTGAGCGTAGCGTCTGCGCGAATGCGGCTGTCCGCCCCAGCAATTGGCGCCAGGACAGCTCGGTGATCTGCTCGTCCTCGTCGACGTGCAGGATCGCGGGGCGGTCGGTGCGCGCGTTGCGCACGATCTGGTCGACATAGTTCAGCCGCACGCCAGGAAACCACTCGGCGCCAGGCATCTCCGCGTTGCCGAGCACACGCTCGGGTGAGTCGCCGAGCTCGAAGTATTCCCACAGTGCGCCCCAGAACGCGGCTGGATCGTCGACCGACCACTGCCACAACGACTGATAGTCCGGGATCGACGTTTCGGTGCGTTGCTGCACGAACCGGGCGAAGTCGGTGACTCGGGATTCGGCTATGTCCTGTTGTGTCGGCTCCCACTGCGGAGCGGCGTCTGTCACCGGGCGCTCCAGCCGCCATCCATGGTGTACGACGCGCCGGTCACCATCCCCGCCGCCGGCGAGGCCAGCCAACCCACCAGCGACGCAACCTCTTCGGGCTCGACAAGGCGCTTGATGGCGCTTTCCTTCAGCAGGATCTTCTCCACTACCTCATCCTCGGGGATGTCGTGCGTACGCGCCTGGTCCGCGATCTGCTTCATCACCAGTGCGGTACGAACGTACCCCGGATCGACGCAATTGCTGGTCACCTTGTGAGGTCCACCTTCCAGCGCGGTGACCTTGGACAGGCCCTCGAGTGCATGCTTGGCGGTGACATAGGCGGACTTGTATTCGGATGCCCGCAGGCCGTGCACCGATGAGATGTTGATGATCCGGCCGAATCCGTTCCCGTACATGTGAGGCAGCGCGGCGCGGATCAGAAGAAACGGCGCCTCCACCATCAGCGCGAGCATGAATCGGAAGCGCTCCGGCGGGAACTCCGCGATGGGGCTGACATGCTGCACGCCGGCGTTGTTCACCAGTATGTCGACCTCGAGTCGAAGACCTTCCAGCGCAGCGACGTCGGAAAGGTCTACCGCCCAAGGCTTTCCGCCGATCTCGTCGGCGAGCGCCTTCGCGCCGACATCATCGACGTCGGCAACGGTGACCATAGCGCCGCGGGCAGCGAGCTCGCGGGCGCACGCAGCGCCGATCCCGCTGGCGCCGCCGGTGACCAGACCGGTGCGGCCGCTGAGATCGGTCATCTGACGCCGGCCTTGGCGAGCTCGTCGCGGTCAGCCTGGTCGACATCGGCCAAGTCGATGCCCTTGGTCTCGCGGGTGAAGTAAACCGCGATCAGTGTGATAACAGAGGCACCGGCCAGGTATAGCGCGATCGGCAGCGAAGAATCATAGATTTCGAGAAGTTTCACGGAGATGGCCGGCGCCAGTGAGCCGGCGACGATCGAGGTGACCTGATAGCCAAGGGACACACCGGAATACCGCATCCGGGTTGGGAACATCTCGGCCATGATCGCCGGCTGCGGCGCGTACATCAGCGCGTGAATGACCAAGCCGATGACGATGGCGCCCACGATGACCAGATAATTGCTGCTGTTCATCATCGGAAACGCGAAGAAGCCCCAGGTGCCTGCGAGCACCGTGCCGACAAAGTAGACCGGTCGGCGGCCGTAGCGGTCAGCCAGCCTGCCAACGATGGGGATGACCGCAAAGTGCACCGCATGGGCAACGAGCATGTACCGCAGGATCGCGTTGGTATCGACGCCGACGTGCACCTTGAGGTACGTGATCGAGACGATGACGACTAGGTAATACATGATGTTCTCCGCGAACCGCAGTCCCATCGCGGTAAAGACCCCGCGCGGGTATCGCTTCAGCACCTCGATGACGCCGTAAGAGGCGGCCTTGACGCGTTCGACCTCTTCTTGCGCCGCCACGAAGATCGGGGCATCGGTGACTTTGGTACGGATGTAATAGCCGATCAGCACCACCACGGCAGAGAGCCAGAACGCCACCCGCCATCCCCACGACAGGAACGCCGATTCCGGCAGTGCCGCGGTCAGCACCCACAGCACCACCGTGGCGAGCATGTTGCCGACGGGCACGGCGGCTTGCGGCCAACTTGCCCAGAAGGCGCGGCTCCGGTTCGGGCTGTGTTCGGCCACCAGCAGGACCGCGCCACCCCACTCGCCGCCGACGGCGAAACCTTGCAGGAACCGCAGGGTGACCAGCAGTACCGGTGCCCACACGCCGATTTGGTTGTACGTCGGCAAGCAGCCCATTAGGAATGTGACGACACCGACCAGCAGAATGGCGAACTGCAACAGCTTCTTGCGTCCGTACTTATCACCGAAGTGCCCGAACACGATGCCGCCGAGTGGACGAGCGACGAACCCGACGGCGTACGTCAGGAAAGCGGCGAAGATGGCGCCGTAAGCGCTGTCATTCGCAGCGAAGAACACCTTGTTGAACACCAGTGTCGCCGCGGTGCCGTAGAGGAAGAACTCGTACCATTCGACGACCGTGCCGGCCATCGAGGCGACCACGACTCGCTTGAGTCCGGTCGGGATGGGGGCTTGCTCACTTCCCGCGGTCTCGTTGCGGATGCTCATCAGACGCTCCTTCGGCTGTGATGCCCACCACAGGCTTTTGTGAGTATTCATGCAGGTACCCCCGGCTGCAATAGCCAAAACTGCAGGAGCTATCTGCAAAAATGCAGATATGCCGTTGCCATCGGGGCGAAAGCCGAGCGCCGACGATCTGCTTGTGTTGCTGGCCGTGGGGCGGTCCGGCCGCTACAGCACCGCCGCCGAGGAACTCGGCCTCAACCACACCACTATTTCCCGGCGCATCGCAGCCTTGGAGCAGTCGATCGGCGGCCGGGTGCTCGCACGCGTCGGCGGAGGCTGGGAGCTCACCGATCTGGGGCGCGAGGCGCTGACCGCCGCCGAGGCAGTCGAATCAGCGGTTCGCTCGCTGACGGCGGATCCCGGCGGCGTGCGCACCTTGGAAGGCGTCGTCCGGATATCGGCCACCGATGGATTCAGCGCGTACATCGCCGCGCCGGCCGCCGCACAGGTACAGCGTCGGCATCCCAAGGTGGCAGTCGAGATCGTGGCCGCCACCCGGCGCGCCACCCAGCAGAGGTCCGGACTTGACGTCGAGGTCGTCGTCGGTGAACCAAAGGTTCATCGCGCCAGGGCGATTCGGCTTGGCGACTACTGCCTTGGCCTATACGGCTCGCGCGACTACCTCGCCGAGCACGGCACGCCGACGAGCATCGCGGACCTCGCCGGCTATCCGCTGATCTACTTCATCGACTCGATGTTGCAAGTCGATGACCTCGATATCGCTACGAGCTTCGCTCCCGCGATGCGCGAATCAGTCACGTCCACCAACGTTTTCGTGCACGTCGAAGCGACCCGGGCGGCCGCGGGCATCGGCCTTCTACCCTGCTTCATGGCCGACCGCCACCACGACCTGATCCGCGTGTTACCCGACGCGGTGGCGATCCAGTTGACGTACTGGCTCGTCACCCGCGCCGAGACCCTGCGCAGACCCGAGGTCGCCGCCGTGGTGGACGCGATCCGTGCCCGCGTGCAGGATCAGCGCGACGTGCTACTCGGCGTGGGTCAGTGACGCCGACGCCGCTTTCGTTCAATGATTCGAACATAACGGCGAAGGTATCGCGGCGGGCCGACCAACCAATCTGATCCGAACGCTTGCGGTTCCCAGTGCATCTTGGTGCAGTCGAGGAATGCCGTTCATCGAGCATCCCCTTGGCCGCGCCTACTACCGGCACTGGGCAGCAGTCGAACCGCGCGCGGCAGTCATCTTCCTGCACGGCTTCGGCGAGCACACCGGCGTCTATCACCGGTACGGCTTCACGCTCAACGCCGCCGGCATCGATTTGTGGGCCGTCGATCAGTTCGGGCATGGTCTCAGTCCAGGGCCGCGCGGTGACTTCGGTTCGATCGAGGACAGCTCCGCGCTTGCCGAGAGCCTGACCCAACTCGCCGAGGGCGAGCGTCCAGGCCTTCCGTTGATCGCCCAGGGGCATTCGTTTGGCTCGGTCGTCACGCTCTTTCGGCTGCTCGACGAACCCGAGCGCTACCGCGCGGGCGTCATCTCCGGTGCCCCGCTGGTTCCCATCCCCGAAATGCTCGACGCCGACAGTTCGTTCGACCTGGATCCCGCCTGGCTCTCTGGAGATCCGTTCTATTTGGATTCACTGGAGAACGACCCGCTTGCCTTCGTCGACGCCGACGGCAAACCGCTGGCGCGAGAACTCGACAAGGCGTGGGATCGGTTCGGTTCGGAGCTACCTAAGCTCGCGGTGCCGACGCTGGCGGTGCACGGCGTCAACGATCCGATCGCGCCGATCGGCGCGGTGAGCGCTTACGCCGAACAGGTAGACCCGTTGCAGCTCAAGGAATTTCCCGGCGCGCACGACATCCTCAACGAGACCGTGCATCGCGAAGTGGCGGCGGCAATCATCGAGTTCGCCAAGCGCCTATAGTCGCCTCCGCCTCCACCTCCGCCGTCGCTTCCACCGCTGTCACCACCTGCTGCACCGATCACCAATACCCGGTCGGCTATGTCCGCGACCAACCGCAGCTAGTAGGGTGATTCCGTGCTGAAGAGGACGGTGATTGCCGCGGCGGCCGCGCTGGCGGCGGGGGTGTTCGTAGCGGCCCCGGCGGGCGCCGGCCCAGGCGACAATCCGTGCGAGTTCGCGATTAATTACTTCTGCAAGTTCCTCCCGATCGCACCGGATCTTGAGGGCGACGTCGACCTCACCCAGCAGCAGCCGGTAGATCCCAATGCGCCGCCTCCGGAATCGCTGCCAGTGGTCGACCCCTGCGCGGCGGGCTGTATTTAACGCCATGCCCCTGGCGCGATTGTTCGCGTGATCGTGGATGAACCGCCCTGTGCTGTGGCAGACTGCGTGCGAGCTTGGACCTACAGAGACGTTTGCGCGCAGACCGGACCGCAGCGACGACGAGGAGCGATGAGTGGGGCCGGAGAATGATCCACCGCAGGGAGGCGGCCCGTCGCAACCCGACAAACCGGCTGACGACTATCCACAGCCGCCGGCGGCTTCCGAGGAGGCCGGCGCTCAGCCCAGCCAGCCCTCGTCCAGTGGCAGCATGCGCTTCCAGGACCCCGCGACGACGCGCCCGCGCCCTCCGACCGTTGGGGAGACGCGGGCCCGCGAGAAGGCCGAGCGCGAGCGCAAAGCGGCCGAGAGGGCGCGATTTGAGGCCAATGTCAAGCGGCATCGCCGCAACCAGCGGCTAAAAGGTGGTGCCGCGGTCGTCGGTGTAGTGGGTGTTGTTGCGGCGCTGGGCTATTGGGCGTTGTCGCCGCGCACAGTCACTGCACAATGCGTGCAGGAGGACGGTCCCGGCGGGCCGATCATCGTGCCTGACTCCCACTGCGCCGGCCACGGTGGCGGTACGGGTGGCCTGTTCATCTACAGCGGCCACCAGTACCGCTACTACTACGGCAGCAGCGGAGGCGTGGGGGCGAGGCCGTCGGGGGGCACCACGGTGGCGCCAAAGGGCGACACCGTCAAGACGTCTTCCGGCTCAACGATTCAACGCGGGGGTCTGGGCAGCAAGTTTTCTGGCAGCGGCGGCGGCTAGAGCGGCGGGTCGTGAAACGAGTCAGAACGCAGCGGCGGCCGGACTGGTTGTCGATTGTGGAAAAACAGGGCCTTGTCTTCGGGACGCCCGCACTCGATGCGGCCGGCGCGGACCGCACGTATTGGGACGAGTCGGTGTACTACGAGTTCGAGATGGACGAGGTGCTGGCCATGGAGGCCGACGTCGAACTCTTGCATTCGATGTGCCTGAACGCTGTCGAACAAGTCGTGCTGATGGAACGGTACGCGGATTTCGGGTTGCCGGAGTGGAGCTGGCAGCCGATCGCCGAATCCTGGCGGCGGTCCGACCCGTACGTCTACGGGCGATTTGATCTGCGTTACGACGCCCGCTCACCTGCGAAGCTGTTGGAGTACAACGCCGATACGCCCACGACGTTGCTGGAGTCGTCGATCCTGCAGTGGCACTGGCTGCAGGATGTGTTCCCTGGTTTCGATCAATGGAACTCGCTGCATGAACAGCTCGTCGACCGGTGGAAGGTCGTGCGGGATCTTTTGCCCAGCAATGAACTTCACTTCTCGTGGTCGGGGGCCGAGCAGACCGGTGAGGACCAGATCACGACGACCTATATGCAAGAGACTGCGGCCGAGGCAGGGTTCGAGACGGTAGCGCTGGAGATCGAGGACGTCGGCTGGGATACCGCGTTGGAGCGCTTCGTCGACCTGGAAGAGGCGCCGATCGCCGCGATGTTCAAGCTGTACCCGTGGGAGTGGGTGCTGGACGACCAGTTCGGCCAACGCGTGGTGTCGAGCCTGCCGCGGACCATGTGGGTCGAGCCGCTGTGGAAGACGCTGCTGTCGAACAAGGCGATCCTGGCGATCCTGTGGGAGATGTATCCCGGCCACCCCAACCTGCTCCCCGCGTATCTAGACGACCCACACGAGCTCACCGAATATGTCCGTAAACCCAAGCTCGGGCGTGAGGGCGGCAACATCACCATCGTCGGTCCCGGCGTAGAACTGGCCACCGGCGGTATCTACGGCGAAGAGGGCTACGTCTATCAACTCTTTGATCCACTGCCGGTTTTCGACGACTTTCGGCCCTCCCTGGGTGCGTGGGTAGTCGGCGATTCGTCCGCGGGATTGGGGATCCGCGAGGCCGGCGGCCTGGTGACCGATGACCGTGCAGCATTTGTCCCGCACCGAATTCCATTGACCGAAGGAAGTTAAAGATGACGACCACCGTGATGGCGCTGCAGTCCGACTTCTGGAATACCGTCGGCCGCGGCGTCGGCGCCATGTGGCTCTACGCCGCTGTCGGGCTGGTGCTGATGGTGATCGGGTTCTATGCGATCGACCTGACCACGCCGGGCCCGCTGCGCCAAATGGTCAAGCAGGGCAAGCCGAATGCGATCATCATCGCTGCCGCGGGCATCGTCAGCATGGCGTTCATCGTGGTATTGGCGATCTGGGGATCCGGGGGCGTGCTGTCCGAGGGACTGATCTCCACCGCGATCTTTGGCTTCGTCGGGATCGTGGCCCAGGTGGTCATGATGCGTGTCGCGACAATGGCGCTGGGCGTCAACATGTCCGGCTGTTTGGAATCCGACGACTTCGCCCATGAAGCGCTGATGGTGGCCGCCGCACAATTCTCGCTCGGGTTGGTGGTGGCGGTCGCCATCCTTTAAAGGCTGGCCGCTGACTTAGAGCCAGGTGTCGTCGGTGGTGGCTGTCAGGAACGCCTCCAGATCGTCACGCCACTGCGCCGGTGTGTTCTTGTCCGGTTCGATGCCGGTGTACTCGCCGCGGTAGAACAGCAGCGGCCGCGGCTTCTTGTGCGGCACGTCTGACAAGGAGTGCACGGCGCCGAACACGACGTAGTGGTCCCCACCATCGTGGACTGAATGCACGCTGCAGTCGATGTGCGCCAGCGTCCCGTCGATGATCGGCGAACCGAGTTTGGAAGGCCTCCAGTCGATTCCCGCGAACTTATCTGGTTCCTTGGAGCCGAACCGCGCCGAGACATCCTTCTGCTTCTCATGCAGCACGTTGACGCAGAAGTTCCCGCTCGCCTCGATGGCCTGCCATGACTTCGACACCTTCGTCGGACAGAACAACACCAACGGCGGCTGCAGCGACAGCGCGGCGAAGGACTGACATGCGAAGCCAACGGGCTCACCATCGTACATCGTGGTGATCACGGTGATGCCGGTACAGAACTGCCCGAGCACATTGCGAAATGTGCGGGGGTCCAACGGTTCTTTGGACATGGCTAAAGGTTCCTCGCGCGAGCGCTCGTCACTGGCCCTTGAAGCCCACGCTGAAGTCGTGGCCCCACAGACTGACCGCCGTGCTCTCGCGGGCAATCCAGTCGTGATCGTCGACTTTGCGTCCCTCACAACCGAATTCGATGTCGAATCCGCCTGGCGTCTTCATGTAAAAGGACAGCATAAGGTCGTTGACATGGCGGCCGAGAGTCGCCGACATCGGCACCTTGCGACGCAGCGCCCGGTCAAGGCACAACCCGACGTCGTCGGAATGCTCGACCTCAACCATGAGATGCACAATGCCGCTGGGTGTCTCGCCCGGCATGAACGCGAGGCTGTGGTGGCGAGGGTTGACGCCGAAGAACCGCAACCACGCGGGCGGGCCATCAGCGGGCCGGCCGACCAGCTGCGGCGGCAACCGCATCGAGTCCCGCAGCTTGAAACCCAGCACATCGCGGTAGAAGTGCAGCGACTCCGCGTCGTCACGCGTGGTCAGCACGACATGACCGAGGCCCTGTTCCTCCGTGACGAACCGGTGGCCGTACGGGCTGACGACGCGCCTGTGCTCGAGCGCCGCTCCGTGGAACACCTCCAGCGTGTTACCCGAGGGGTCCTGGAAAATGATCATCTCGTCGACGCGGCGGTCGGCCAGCTGGGCGGCGGTGGCCTCCTTGTACGGCGTGCCCTCCACATCGAGCCGGTTGCGAATTTCTTGCAGCCCTTCGGCATTCGCAGTTTCCCAACCGGAAACCTGCAGCCGGTCATGCTCACCGGGCACGATCACCAGCCGGGCTGGAAAATCGTCCATCCGCAGGTATAGCGCGCCCTCGACCTGGCCCTTGCCCTCCACCATGCCGAGGACCTTCAGCCCGTACTCGCGCCAAGCCGCGATGTCGGTGGTTTCGATACGCAGATAACCCAATGACCGGATGCTCATGAGCCACCCCCCAGAAAATCAACGGTCAGCTTGTTGAACTCGTCGAACTTCTCCAGCTGGGCCCAGTGTCCGCACTGTCCGAATACATGCAACTGGACCTTCGGGATCTGTTTGAGGGCCACCAGCGCTCCGTCGAGCGGATTCACGCGGTCCTCGCGGCCCCAGATCAGAAGTACCCGCTGGCGCAGCTTGTACACCTCGCGCCACATCATGCCGAGCTCGAAGTCGGGGCCCGAAAACGACTTTCCCATCGCCCGGGTGGCGGCCAGCGATTCCGGCGTGCTGGCGATCGCGAAGCGTTCGTCGATCAGCTCCGGTGTGATCAGCTTCTGGTCGTACACCATGATCCGCAGGAACGCTTCGAGGTTCTCGCGGGTGGGTTCATACGAGAACTTCCCGAGGAGTTTCACGCCCTCAGTGGGGTCCGGCGCGAACAGGTTCACCGATAGTCCGCCGGGCCCCATCAGCACGAGTCGGCCGGCGCGCCTGCCGTTGTCCAGCGCGAACCGCACCGCAGTGCCACCCCCGAGCGAATTGCCCACCAGGTCAGCACTTTCGATGCCGAGGTGGTCAAACAGGTTCAGCAGGGCGGTCGCGCTGTAGCGGTTGTACTGCTCGTGCTCGGCGTGCTTGTCGGAGTGCCCGTAGCCCGGCTGGTCGACAGCCAGCACATGGAAGTGCTGCGCCAGCACGGCGATGTTGCGGCCGAAGTTGGACCAGCTCGATGCGCCAGGACCACCGCCGTGCAGCAGCACGACGGTCTTCTCGTTGCCAACGCCGGCCTCGTGGTAGTGCAGCCGCATGTCGTCGCGGACCTGCGCATAGCGGGAGGTCGATTCGAACGTGATCTCTTGCTGTTGTGCGGTTTCGGCGGCAAACGACGTCATCAGACCATCGTGTCCTGCGGCGGCAGGCCGAACTCGTTGTTGCCGAAGATGAGGTACGCGCGTTCGGGATCGTTGGCCGCGTGCACCCGACCCGCATGGGCGTCGCGCCAGAACCGCTGCACCGGCGCGTCGTTGTTCAGCGCGGTGGCGCCGGATGCCTCGAAGAGCCGGTCGATGGACGAGATGGCGCGCCCGGTGGCACGCACCTGGTCGCGACGGGCGCGGGCGCGCAGTTCGAACGGAATCTCCTTGTCCGCCTTCAACAGCGCGTACTCGTCGCCGACATTGCCGATCAACTGTCGCCATGCCGCGTCGATGTCGCTGGCGGCCTCGGCGATGCGGACCTTCGCGAACGGGTCGTCTTTGGCCTTCTCCCCTGCGAACGCAGCGCGCACGCGCTTGCCCTGGTGCTCGACGTGGGCGTCATACGCGCCGTAGGCCATCCCGACGATCGGCGCCGAAATGGTCGTCGGATGCACGGTGCCCCAAGGCATCTTGTACACCGGCGCGGTGTTGGTCTGCAGCCCGCCCGCGGTGCGGTCGTTCATCGCCTTGTACGACAGGAACCGGTGGCGCGGCACGAAGACGTCCTTGACCACCACGGTGTTGCTGCCGGTGCCGCGCAGACCGACCACGTGCCAGACGTCGTCGATGCGGTACTCGGTGCGCGGGATCAGGAAGCTGCCGAAGTCGACCGGCCTGCCGTCCTTGATGACGGGGCCGCCGAGGAACGCCCAGGTGGCATGGTCACAGCCCGACGACCAGTTCCACGATCCGCTGACGAGGTAGCCACCGTCGACCACGGTGCCCGCACCCATCGGCGCGTACGACGAGGAGATGCGCACAGACGCGTCCTCGCCCCACACCTCTTCCTGGGCCTGCTGATCGAACAGCGCCAGGTGCCAGTTGTGCACACCGATGATCGAGCTGACCCAACCGGTGGAACCGCAAGCGGTCGCGATGCGGCGCACCGCTTCGTAGAACACCGTCGGATCGCACTGCAGGCCGCCCCACTGCTCGGGCTGGAGCAGCTTGAAGAAGCCGACCTCGTCGAGTTCGGCGACCGTCTCGTCGGGCAGCTTGCGTAGATCCTCCGTCGCCTGGGCCCGCTTGCTGATCAACGGCAACAGGTCGTCGATGCCGGCTAGGACCGACTGCACCGAACCCTGTTCAATGGACGTCACTGGTTTGCCTCCCGAGAATGCGAGTCTAAACAGAGATTAGAACACGTTACGATTTGTGTCGAGCAGGGCATTCCTGCGGCAGCTGGACCTGCGGACATGCATTTCTGTAACCTGTTCTAGTTATCACAGTGTTTCTTGACCAGGAAGGGTCACTAGCGTGACGGACGAGCCACTCGGTAGCCACGTGCTCGAGCTGCAGGTGGCCGATGTCGTCGAGGAGACGGCCGACGCTCGCTCGCTGGTGTTCACCGTGCCCGACGGGGTCGATATCCCGGCCGACCGGCTGCGCTACTCACCGGGCCAATTCCTGACGCTGCGGGTGCCCAGCGACCGTACTGGTTCGGTGGCCCGCTGCTACTCGCTGTGCAGCTCGCCGTTCACCGGCGACCCGATGACCGTGACGGTCAAGCGCACGGACGGCGGGTACGCGTCGAACTGGCTGTGCGATCACGCCCACGCCGGCATGAAGATCCACGTACTCGCGCCGTCGGGCACCTTCGTGCCCAAGACCCTCGACCAAGACTTCCTGCTGCTGGCGGCAGGCAGCGGCATCACCCCGATGATGGCGATCTGCAAGTCCGCACTCGCTGAGGGCAGCGGAAACGTCGTGCTGATCTACGCCAATCAGGACGAGAACTCGGTGATCTTCGGCGGCGCGCTGCGCGAGCTGGCGGCCAAGTACCCCGACCGGCTGACCGTGGTGCACTGGCTGGTGAGCGTGCAGGGACTGCCGAGTGCGGCGGCCCTGGCCGGCCTCACCGCGCCGTACATCGGACGCGACGCGTACATCTGCGGGCCGGGGCCGTTCATGGCGGCGGCCGAGGAGGCGCTGAAGAACTCCGGCGCGCCCACCGAAAAGATCCACATCGAGGTGTTCAAATCGCTGGAGTCCGACCCGTTCGCCGCGGTCGTCATCGAGGAGGACGACAGCGACGAAGGCCCCGCCACCGCGATCGTCACCCTCGACGGCGAACGCCACGAGGTGCGGTGGCCACGCAACGCCAAACTGCTCGACGTGCTGCTCGACAAAGGGCTCGACGCGCCCTTCTCCTGCCGCGAGGGCCATTGTGGCGCGTGCGCGGTGCTGAAGAAGGGCGGCGACGTCGAGATGGAAGTCAACGACGTCCTTGAGCAGCAGGACCTTGATGAAGGTCTGATCCTGGGCTGCCAGGCCCGGCCGCGATCGGATTCGGTCGAAGTCACCTACGACGAATAACCCGGCGGTTACCATTCGCCGCACCGAGGGGAGCACCGATGAAGCGGTTGAGCAGTCTTGTCGGGTCATTGTTTGCGGGGCTGACGATGGCCGTCGCGCTTTGGATGCCCGCCGTTTCGTCGGCCGCGGCCGATGACGACGGCAGGTTGTTCCCGCTGCCCGACGGCACGGAATTGGAGATGCGTGTCACGCTGAACTGTCCGTTGCCCGACAGGCAGTGCTACTTCACGACGCAGGCCCAACGACGCAGAGGCGGCGGTGTCGAAGGCTTCCCCGGCGATCTATGGGCACGGCAGACGACCACTATCCGCTCGATGAACGAGCACAACTACCTGGAGACACAGGTCGTCGCCGAGAACACCCGGGTGTTCAAGGCCGGCGGCACCCGCGAGATCACCACCATCTACTTCGGCGGCGGCCCGCCGGAGAAGTACTTCATCAGCGGTCAGATCCAGCCCACCAACTGGCAGACCGGCCAGCCGATGCTGGAGGCCGACGTGATCGCCTGCGCGCATATCCAGGTCGTCTACGCCGGGGTGAACATCACCTCACCGGACGCCTGCGCGCAGACGACGTTCAGCTAGTGAGCGACAGCGCATCTCCTCGTAAGGCTTAGCGGGGCAACCCTAGTAGGCGCTCGCCCGCCAGCGTGAGCAGGATCTGCTCGGTGCCGCCTGCGATGGTCAGGCAGCGGGTGTTCAGGAAGTCGTGGACTTCCTTGTTCTCGACGGCGCCAGCGCCTTGCGACAGCTCCATCCGGAACTCGGAGAGCGACTGTCGGTACCGCACACCAATCAGCTTGCGCGCGCTGGCTTGTGGGCCTGGATCCTGACCGCCGAGGATCAACTCGGCGATCCGTTGATCCAGCAGCGAGCCCACCTGGGCCGAGCGGATCAGCTCGCCCAGTTGGTCAGCTACGGCCGGATCGAGGTCGAGTTCGGTGACGGCACGAAGGAGCTCTTCCATCGGGTTGCCCAGCGCCGTGCCATGCGCCATTGCGACGCGCTCGTTGGCCAGCGTGGTGCGGGCCAGCCGCCAACCGTCGTTGACCTGCCCGACGACCATCTCGTCGGGCACGAAGACCTCGTCGAAGAACACCTCGTTGAAGAGGTTGTCGCCGGTGATCTCGCGCAGCGGCCGAATGTCGATGCCCGGCGATTTCATGTCGACGAGGAAGTACGTGATGCCCTTGTGCTTCGGCGCATCGGGATCGGTACGGGCAAGGCAGACGCCCCACTGAGCCCAGTCCGCCCGAGACGTCCACACTTTCTGCCCTGTGAGCTTCCAACCACCCTCGGCGCGAACGGCTTTCATCCGCAGCGAGGCCAGGTCGGAGCCGGCGCCGGGCTCGCTGAACAATTGGCACCAGAACAGGTCTCCGCGCAGCGTGGCGGGCACAAAGCGCTCGACTTGCTCAGGACTGCCGTGCTCGAGGATCGTCGGCGCGGCCCACCAGCCGATGACCAGATCTGGCCGCACCACTTTGGCTTTGGCCAACTCCTGATCGATCAACAGCTGCTCGGCCGGCCCGGCTGCGCGACCATACGGCTGAGGCCAATGTGGTGCGAGCAGTCCCGATTCGGCGAGCGCCGCTTGCTGCTTCTCGACGGGCAGCGCAGCGACTTCGGCTACCGCAGAAGCGATTTCGGGCTGCAGATCCGCGACGGAGTCCAGATCGATGTGCAGGTCGCGGCGCACACCTTCGCCCGTCAGCGCCGCAACACGCCGCAGCCACCGGGGCAAGCCACCGAGGAACTGCGCGATCCCGTAGGCACGACGCAGATACAGATGGGCATCGTGTTCGAACGTGATGCCTATGCCGCCGAGCACCTGAATGCAGTCCTTGGCGTTGGCCTTCGCAGCCTCGATGGCAGTGGCCGCCGCAACCGCGGCGGCGATCGAGTGTTGGCCCTCATCGGAATTGGCGGCGGCGGCGGCATCACCGGCGGCCACCGAAATCTGCTCGGAGCGCAGCAGCATCTCGGCGCACATGTGCTTGATGGCCTGGAAGCTGCCGATCGGCTTGCCGAACTGCTCGCGGACCTTGGCGTACTCGGTAGCGGTCTGCAGTGTCCAGCGGGCCACGCCCGCGGCCTCGGCGGCCAGCACCGTAGCGGCGAGGTCCTCGACCCGCTGCCCATTGACAGCCAGCACCTCCGCGGGTGCGGAATCGAGCAGCACCCGTGCCAACGGGCGGGAGAAGTCTGTCGCCTTCAGCGGTTCGACCGTCACACCGTCAGCCGTCGCGTCGACGAGTAGCCACTGATCGCCTGCGGGCAGCAGTAGCACCGCTTGCGGATCGCCACCCAGCACGTACTCGGCACTTCCGGAGGCTCGGCCCGCCTCGTACGTCACGTCGGCCGATGCGGCGACGCCCGCGGTGCGCTCCCCCGAGGCCAGCGCCTCGAGCAGCTCGGCATGTGACTCGCCGATGACCAGCGTGGCCAGCGCCGTGGTGGCGATAGGGCCGGGCACCAGTGCAGTGGCGGCCTCGTCGACCATCGCGCACAGATCGTCCACGGTGCCACCGGCCCCGCCATGCTCCTCAGGAAGCGCGACGCCGAAGATGCCCAGCTCGGCCACCCCCCGGTACGCGGCGCGCCACGCATCGGGCTGGCCCTGCTCCACGTCGCGTGCAGCCGCGACTGCCCCCGAGCCCGCGGCCCAGCTACGGACCAGTTCGCGTGCGGCAAACTGCTCGGAAGTACTGGTCTCTGAGGTAGAGACGGACACGAGGACTCCTACTGTTTGGACGAGAAGGCGGTGCTTCTCACTAGAACGTGTTCTAATAGTGCCAGCGTTCGACCGTCAAGTCGACCGCCATTAGAGCAGGACACGTCGGTGTCTGAACGGGCGCGGAGGTGAGAAATTAAAGATCGGCATGCGTATCGTTTTCACCGAGAGCGCAAGATGAAGGAGCTGCCCGCGGCATGTCGACGCCAGCACACACAAACCCGTCTTCGGGATCTGATTCGCGGCCACGTCAGGTAATGAATGTGGCCGTATTGGCGGAGTCCGAGCTCGGGTCCGAGGCCCAGCGTGAGCGCCGAAAGCGCATCCTGGACGCCACCCTGGCCATTGCCTCCAAGGGCGGCTACGAGGCCGTTCAGATGCGCGCGGTCGCCGAACGCGCCGATGTCGCAGTAGGCACGCTGTACAGGTACTTCCCGTCGAAGGTGCACCTGCTGGTGTCCGCGCTCGGCCGGGAGTTCGAGCGCATCGACGCCAAGACCGACCGCGCCGCGCTGTCCGGCGGCACCCCGTATCAGCGGCTGAACCTGATGGTGGGCAAGCTGAACCGGGCGATGCAGCGCAATCCCCTGCTGACCGAGGCCATGACTCGTGCGTTCGTATTCGCCGACGCGTCGGCGGCCGGTGAGGTTGATCACGTCGGCAAGCTGATGGACTCGATGTTCGCCCGCGCCATGAGTGACGGCGAGCCGACCGAGGACCAGTACCACATTGCCCGGGTGATATCGGATGTCTGGCTGTCCAACCTGTTGGCCTGGCTAACCCGGCGGGCGTCGGCCACCGACGTCAGCAAGCGGCTAGACCTTGCCGTCCGCCTGCTGATAGGCGACGGGGAGCACCCTAAGATTTAGCGGGTGGCTTCCGAGCCGGGCGACCGGCGACATTCAGCGGATGCGCTACCTGTCGAACTGAGGCGCGCGCTGGGCACCGTCGCGCGGGTGCCGCGGCTGCTGGTCGCGTGCGACTACGACGGCACCATGGCGCCGATCGTCGCGAATCCCGATGATGCGCGCCCGCTGGCCGAGTCGGCGGCGGCCCTTCGCTCGCTGGCCGCGTTGCCGTCGACCACGGCCGCGCTGATTTCTGGCCGTGCGCTGCGCGACCTCGCCACGCTGTCGCGGATGCCCGCCGAGGTTCATCTGGTCGGCAGCCATGGTTCGGAGTTCGACACCGGTTTCGTGCACGCGATCGACGACGCCGCAAAGGTGCTGCTGGGCAAGATCAAGGACGCGTTGAGCGCGATCGCCGCCGAATACGCCGGCGTCGCCGTCGAGATCAAGCCGGCCAGCGTCGCCATGCACGTACGTAACGCCGATGCCGACGACGGCAAGGAGGCGCTGAAGAAGGCGCACGCCGCCGCGCAGCACTGGGACGCGCAGGTCACCGAGGGCAAGGCAGTTCTGGAGTTCGCGGTCATCCAGACCGACAAGGGACAGGCGCTCGACATCCTGCGACACCAGGAGGGCGCCTCGGCGGCAGTGTTCATCGGCGACGACGTCACCGACGAGAAGGCCTTTCGCCGGCTGCACGGGCCCGACATCGGTATCAAGGTGGGCGATGGCGACACCCTGGCCGGTTATCGCATCGACTCGCCCGACGAGGTCGCCGCCGTGCTGGAATCGCTGCTCGACGCGCGCCGGACCTGGCTGTTGGGTGGACACAGCACACCGATCGAGCGGCTCACCATGCTGTCGAACTCGCGCACCGTTGGGCTGCTGACACCTGAGGCCGACGTCGTGTGGATGTGCCATCCGCAGTCCGACTCGGCGGCGGTGTTCTCCCGGTTACTCGGCGATGCGACGGCGGGCCACTTCGCGATCGGTCCGCAGCGCGAGGCGCTGCCGCTGAGCCAGCGCTACGTCTCCGGCACCATGACCGTCGAAACCCGGTGGGCCAGCCTGATGGTCACCGACTATCTGTCCCACGATGTCGGCGCCGGCCGCACCGATTTGATTCGTGTGATCAGCGGGCAGGCCAAGGCGGTGGTCGAGTTCGCGCCGCGGCCCGAGTTCGCGCAGGCGCCTGTTCATCTGCGTGTCGACGACGGCGGGCTGCGGGTGTTCGCGACGAACGACCCGATGGTGTTGCGGTCGCCCGGTGTGGAGTGGGAGATCGTGCCCGACGGGATCCACCAGACCGCGCGGGCCGTGATCGACCCGTCCGAGGGGCCGTGCGTGCTGGAGTTACGCTGCGGTACCGAGGATTTGACGGAGAGCCCAGTCGAGGTCGAGGCGCGCCGCCGCCGCGCGGAGAGCTACTGGAACGACTGGGCTTCCACGCTTAGCCTGCCGTCTCTCAAACCGGAGCTGATGAAACGGTCGGCACTGACGCTGCGCGGCCTGGTACACGACGACACCGGGGCGATCATGGCGGCGGCCACCACGTCGCTGCCCGAGGAGATCGGCGGCGTGCGCAACTGGGATTACCGCTACTGCTGGATCCGCGACGCGGCCATGACCGCCTCGGCACTTGTGTCGCTGGGCTCGATCGCAGAGGCCGAGGGATATCTGAACTGGCTGCACGGCGTGATCGAGACGATGCACGGCCCCGAGCGGCTGCATCCGCTGTACGCGCTGTCGGGGGCGATCCTCGGCCCCGAGGCTGTGATCGATTCGCTACCGGGGTACGCGGGGTCGCGACCGGTGCGGGTCGGCAACGCCGCCAATGTCCAAGTGCAACTGGATGTTTTCGGTCCGGTGGTGCAGCTGATCTCCGACCTGTGTCACCGGCGGGTCGCGAACGGTGTGACGGCCGCGTTGACGGATGCGGATTGGAACCTGGTCAGCGAGATGGTGTTCGCCGTCGAAAGCCGTTGGGTAGAGCCAGATCACGGCATCTGGGAGATTCGAGGCAATCCTCGCCATCACGTCTACTCGAAGGTGATGTGCTGGTTGACGGTCGACCGCGCCCTGAAGCTGGCCGCTGAGTTCGGCCGCGATGCGCCGCCGGGCTGGGCGATTCTGCGTGACGCGATCTCCAAGCAGGTGCGCGAGCGCGGCTGGAACGACGAGGTGAAATCGTTCACCGCCGCGTATGACGGCACCGACCTGGACGCGGCCACGCTGCACATTGGGCTGTCAGGATTGATTGACCCGTCCGACGAGCGATTTGCGGCCACCGTTGTCGCGACCGAGGCCGAACTACGCAGCGGTGCAACGGTTTACCGCTATCACCGCGACGACGGGCTCCCAGGTATTGAGGGTGGCTTCCATCTGTGCGCGGCATGGTTGCTCGAGGCGTATCTGTTGACCGATCAGCGTTCGCAGGCCGAGGCGCTGTTTGACCGGCTGGTCGCCGCGGCCGGGCCGACGGGGTTGTTGTCCGAGGAGTACGACCCGGTGGCCGAACGCGCACTGGGCAACCACCCGCAGGCCTACAGCCACATCGGGTTGCTTCGCTGCGCGCAACTGCTCGACGCCTGAGCGATTTGGGCGCGCAAACCGTCGCCCACGGGCGTTGTCAAGCTGCTTGGAGTCGGTCGGGTTCGGGTTCGGTGGGTAGGTTGATGCCGACGATGGGCTTGGGGCTGTTGGTGTGTGGGCGGTTGCGGAATCGTTCGGGGTGGGCGTCGTAGTAGGTCTGTAGGGCCTGGTCACGTTGTTGCCATTGCTGCACCCATGTCCCGTTGTGGACTTCGGCCGGCGTGAACAGGGCGATGCCGCTGTGGCGGTGGTGCTGGTTGTACCAGGACACGTATTGGCTCACCCAGGCGCGAGCGGCATCGAGATCGTCGAAGATACCGGGATAGTTCGGCCGGTACTTCATCGTGCGGAACTCCGATTCGGAGAAGGGGTTGTCGTTGCTGACCCGTGGCCGGTTGTGTGTTTGGCCGATCTCGAGACCGGACAGGAGGTCTTTGAGGACTGTTGAGCGCATCGCCGACCCGGAGTCGGCGTGCACGACTGCGGGCAGTCCGTGACCGGCGAACGCGGTCTCGAACATGTCCACGGAGAGGTCGTCGCATTCGCGTTCCTCGACGCGCCAGCCCACGATCTTGCGGGAGTAGATGTCGATGATCGAGTACGCCTTGAACGCCACACCGCGCCACGGGCTGCGCAGATCGGTGATGTCCCAACTCCAGATCTGCTGCGGGCCGGTCGCTTTGAGCACCGGCGCCGACCGCGGTGTCGTGCTCGTCGAGCGGGTCGGGCGCGACCGGGCGAGCGCTTTGGTCGGCGATCGCGGCCGCGATGCGCCACCAGGAACGTCGGGAGGCCAGCATCACGCCCGCATCCCAAGTGGCAGCGAATGAGTAGTCCACTGACGTGCCGGCCTGCCAGCCGGCGATGATCTTGGCTCGGATCGCCGCCCGGTCGGCCTCACCGATGCGCGAGGGGTAGGCCCGATCCTTCTGCGGCAGCGGATCGGCGACCTTCGGGCGCGGCTTGGAGCGGTAATGCCACGTCGAGCGCGACAAACCGATCATCTCCAACGCTTGGCGTTGTGATCCGAGCGCGGCGCTCAGCTCGGCGACGAGTTCGTTCTCGGCGGCGAGGAATCGTCGAGATCGGTCGTCGTCGGGGCTGCGTCGGGCTCTTCGACGTTCATCTCGTGCAAGAGCCCGATAGCTTTTCCCAACGCCTCATTGGTCGCCTCGAGTTCACGAACCCGCGCTCGTAGATGAGCCAGTTCGGCCTCGTCACGATCTTGCTTGGCCGCATCCGCCTTGGCCAACGCCGTGCGTTTCGCCGGGGGAACTGTCATAGCTCCACCTTCTCGCGGAATCAATCCCCGGTCGAGATCACCGCCGAACACCGTCGCCTGCCACCGTCGGAACTGGCGATTCGACACTCCCCGAGCAGCAAGCCACGGCCCCTTCTGCCCATACGGCAACAGCTGATACTCGACGACAAGCTCACGAATCTCGGTCGGAGTGAACCCCGCACTGATCGACACAACCCAACCCCTTCACACTGGCCACACTGACTCACAACCAGCATGGCAAAGAGGGCCAGCGTGGATATCCGCGCCGAAATCGCTAGGCCGGCGGGCCCGCGGTGCGGCCGCGCACCACTTCGGTGTCGAGGACATCGATAACCGGCAGCCCGTCCCGCGGCGGCTTGTGCAGCAGCCGTCCGGCGCGGCGCCCCTTCTCCATGCTCGGCTGCACGACAGTGGTCAGGCCGCGCCGCAGTGCCTCTGGAATGCCGTCGAATCCGGTTACCGTCATCTGCCCCGGCACGTAGATGCCCCGCGCACGCAGGTAGTCCATCGCCGACAGCGCCAGCACGTCGGCCGTACACATCATCGCCGTGATCCGCGGGTTCGCATTCAGCGCCACCTCGGCGGCCGCACCGCCCGACGTCGGCAGGTGCTCGTAACTCTCGACCACCGTCAGCGACTCGGGATCCAGCCCCGCCGCGGTCATCGCGTCGTAGACGCCGTGGATGCGCTCACGCTGCACATGAAAATGCGGCGTGTGCACCCGCTCGGGGTCGGCCACCGCGGGCCGAGGGCCGCCGTGCGGCCACTGACGGCCCAGCCGCATGGTGAGCAAGCCGATCTCCCGATGGCCCAGTCCCACAACGTATTCCGCAAGACGCAGCATCGCGCCGTGATCGTCAATGCAGACCCGTGACGTGCCAGGCACGTCCTTGGGCTGGTCCACGACGACCACGGGCAGGTGCCGCTGCTGCACGACGGACAGGTACGGATCGTCGTCGGAGGCCGAGTAGACGACGAAACCGTCGACACCCGCGGCGAGCACGGCCGCCGACCCATCGCCCACGCTGCGGTTCGGGCCGATCGCGACGAGCAGCAGACCCTGGCCCGCCTCCTCGCACGATTCGGCAAGGCCGGCAACGAAATCCAGCGCCGCGGGGTCGGAAAACGAATAGTTCAGCGGCTCAGTGATCATCAACCCGACCGCGCCGGCCTTACGGGTGCGCAGCGAGCGGGCGACCGGATCGGGCCCCGGGTAGCCCAACCGTTTGGCGGTGTCCAGCACGCGCTCGCGCAGGTCGGCCGACAACTGGTCCGGGCGGTTGTACGCATTGGAGATCGTGGTGCGGGAGACCTTCAGTTCCGCAGCCAGGGAGGCAAGGGTCGCACGCCGTCTAGGCGTGGGACTGCGGGACATGCTCCCCGAGGCTAGCGGATCGACCCGTTCGGTTAGGTGACCAGCACGCGTTCTGCGGTTGGGCGAAGTCCACGCTCGGCCGCCCACACCGCGGCCCACACCCCGCACGCGATCGTGACGATGACGAAGCTCGGCGGCGCATTGAACATTGCCGAGAGCCCCAGGCCCAGCCAGACCGAGGCCAGGCTGATCCCGGTGGACGTGGCAATCGCGGCCCCTGGCCGCGGGGTGAGCATGATTGCGGCGGCCGCAGGGGTGACGACGAGCGCAAACAGGAGCAGCGTGCCGACAGCCTGCACCGCCATGGTGACGGCGAGGCCGAGCAGCGCCATGAACGCCACCGACAAGGCGCGAACCGGCACGCCCTTGGCGTCGGCGACCTGGGCATTGACCGAGGTGAACAGCAGCGGCCGATAGATGAACGCCACGCTCAGCGCCAACACGACCAGCAGTACCGCGAATGTCACGATCTGGCGTTGAGATATCGCGAGCAGATTTCCGAACAAGACGTTGGTCAGCGTGCTGGAGCTCTTGGTGGCCATCGAGTTGAAGAACAGGCCAAGGCCCGTTGCCATGGCAAGCACGGTGCCCGTCGCCACTTCGCGATCCGCCGCCCGCCGGCCGAGGGCGCCGATCACAAGCGCACCCCCGATGCAGAACACGCCTAGTCCGACTGCGACCGGCAGGCCGACCAGGACCGCGCCCGTCGCACCCGGCAGACCGATGTGTGCGAGCGCATGCGCGGCGAATGCGGTGTTGCGAACGACGACGAAGTAGCCAATCAGCCCGGCGGCGAGCGCAACGACAGTGCCACCGATCAGCGCATTGCGCATGAACGCCGACGTCATGATCTGCCACCAGTTGTCCTGGTAGCCGAGCGCCACCAGGTTGGCGGTCATCAATTTCTCCTCGTGTACAGCTCGCCCTGTGGCGTGTGCACAACCTGCACGCGAGTGCCGTAGAGGTGGCTGAGCAGGGTTTCGTCGACGACACCGTCGACGGTGTCGAAATGTGCGTGCCCGTCCAGAAGATAGATGGCACTGGTCAATACGCCTAACAGCGGGTTGAGGTCGTGCGCGACGACAAAGACGGTAACCCCGAACTCCTTGTTGATCCGGTCGAGTACCGTGACGATCTCCCGTTGACTGCGTAGGTCGAGCGAGGCGAGCGGTTCGTCGAGGATCAGCATCTGCGGATTGGCAACCAACGCCTCGGCCAGTGCGACCCGCTGGCGTTGACCGCCCGACAGCTGGGAGAGCCGCTTGTTGGCCACTGCTGACGCGTCAACGGTGGCCAACACCTCGTCGACGCGTCGATTGGCGTCGCGGTTGGCGCGCCCGAAACCCCAGCGATGCCCGGTCAGCCCGAGCATTACCGCGTCACGGGCCCGGATCGCCTCGCCTGAGATTGACCCGTAGTTCTGCGGGACGTAGCCGATGTCCTGATTCAGTGCGCCCGGCGCCCGGCCGAAAACCTTGACCCGGCCGGATCCGGGAGGGATGAGGCCCAACACGATCTGCAGCAGCGTGGTCTTTCCGGCCCCGTTCGAACCGATGACCGCGACGATGCCGCCAGCTGGGACCTCGAACGTCGCGTCCGACCAGATCAACCGCCCAGCGCGGGCGGCGCTGACGTCCTCGAACGTCAGCGCCGGCTGGTTGGCCTCGGTATCAGGTTGAGACACCAAGGACCTTGGCGAGCGCGGTCAGCTGGTTCACTTGCCAGCTCTCAAACGACGTCGTCCCAGGGGGAACCGTTTCAGTGACCTCAACGACGGGTACACCCGCCTTCTCGGCGGCACCGCGAATCTGTTGTGGCACAGAGCCTTCCGTCTGAGTGTTGTAAATCAGTACGTCGACACCCCGATCGGAGAGCAGTCGCTGGAAGGCATCAAGGTCCGCCGGCGACGGATCGGATTCGTTAGCCGAAGCCACCTGGTAGCCCTCGGGGGTGCGGTTGACCAAGCCGACGGCCGCGGCCATGTCATCGAAGACGCTCTCCGTTGCCGCGTACGTCTTCCCGGAAGCCTTCGCCTTGATGGAGTCGATGAGGCCATCGTAGGGCTTGAGTGTTTCGGTGAGCTGGGCACGGCGCTTGTCGAAGTAGCCGGCAGCATCGGGGGCGAGCTTGCCGAACTCAGCGGTCACGGCGTCGGCGACGGCGGTAACGGCCGACGGGCTGTACCAGGCGTGTGGGTTGGCCCCGCCTTCGGAACCGTGGTCGTCACTTTCGGCACTGTGCGCCTCGCCCTCGTGGCCCTGGTCCTCGCCCTCACTGGCATGCTCGGCGCCGCTTACCTCCAGTGCGTTGATGACCGGCGCGTCCGGCGCCGAACTCGCGGCGAGCTTGACGGCCCACTCGTCATAGTGGCCGCCGTTGATCACGACGACTCGCGCACCCTCGAACGTCGCCGCGTCTTTGGGCGCGGGCTCGTAGTCGTGCGGGTCCACCGAGGAGCCCGCGAGGACCGTCGTGACCTTCGCGCAGTCCCCGCCGAGCTCCGACACGATGTCGCCCCACTGGTCGACGCTGACCACAACATCAATCGGTGCGGTTGGGCACTCGCCCGTCTTCGTTGGGGACGCGGCAGGCCTGTCGCCATTGCCCCCGGAGCAGGCGGCAAGGCCGAAAGGGGCGGCCAGGATCAGGGCGGCGGCCAGCACGGGGCCGGGTGAAAGCTTCATCGTCGTCACTCGATAACGATAACCGTTTGCATTAGCGCTTGGCGAGTTGGCGTGGCTGCCACGACTTCGAGATCCCCAGCCGATTCGGCCATTTGTGGCGCCGGCGGTTATCCCGACGCTCGGGCGCTGACCGTCCAGCAGGCGGCGGTATACCGAACTTCGGTTCCGTGCACAAAGGGCTCAAAAGCGGGACGGACTGCCTCGATGACTTGCGCACGCGTCCGCTCGTCCGCCCCTTGAAGGGCCAGGCCGACAGGACCGAGCCGAGTGAAGTAGCCGACCAACTCCTTCTCGGGCAGGGTGCACTCCACGTCGATCGGCTGGAAGTCGACGTCGGCCCAGCCACCCCCTTCGAGGATGGAAGCGACCCGTTTCGGGTCGGCGAAGGCGAACTGTCCCGGACCGTTTTGTGGACGGGCGGAAAGGTTCGGCAGCAGCGGACCCGCAGCACGCTCTGCCGTCGTCATGAACGGATTCTCTTCGGCGCTGCGCCAGACGATGACCTGGAGCGCCGCGTCGTCCCGTGCGGCGCGCCGCATGTTGGCGAAGGCCTGGACCGGGTCGTTGAAGAACATCACGCCGAAGCGCGAAATGATCGCGTCGTAGATTGCGCGCTCGAACGGATGGGTCTGTACGTCGCCGAGGATGAAACTGGCTGGCGTGCCTTCTTGTTCGGCCCTGGCGCGGGCGGCAGCGATCATCGGCTCCGACACGTCGGCACCGGTGCAGTGGCCATTGGCGCCGAGCCGGCGAGCGACGGCGAGCGTCGTGCCGCCCGCACCGCAGCCGACGTCGAGCACTCGATGCCAGGATCCGGCCCCGACCGTGTCGACGAGCAGCTCTTCCAATCGCTTGAACATCTGGTCGAGTAACTCCTGCGCATCGACCCAGGCGCATCCGGCCGTAGTGTTCCAATGCTTGGTCTGCTCGTCGTAGGTCGGTTGTGCGACATCCATCACTCGACTATGCAGGTTCAAGTCGACTTGAAGTCAACTCTGATACTGCGGGCCGCGCGCCACCGCGCGCGTCGGGTCCGAACACCATTCGGACCACGAACCCGGGTACAACGCAGCGTCGACGCCGGTGGCTTTCAGGGCTGCCACGACGACCGATGCGGTGACACCGGATCCGCAGTAGGCGCCGATGTCGGCTACGTCGACGCCGCGATTCTTGAGCATGTCGCTGATTTCGCCGTCGGACATGAACAGACCGTCGTCGGCCAGCACGCTGGTGCTCGGTACGTTCTTCGCGCCAGGGATATGACCGGCCACCGGATCGATGGGTTCGACGTCGCCGCGGAACCGTTCGGGTGCGCGCGCGTCGACCAGCGTGACCTCCCCGACTTGTTCGGCCGTCAGCGCGGGGCGCGCACCCGCGTACAGATCGTCATGCGCAACCGTGACGTCGCCGGGTTGCGGTGTGACGGGGCCGGTTTCGAGGGCACCGCCAGCTGCAGTCCACGCGGCCAGCCCCCCGTCGAGGATGCGCACGTCGCGCAGGCCCGCGGCGGTCAGCACCCACCACGCCCGCGCCGAACCGGCGCGATTCCAGTCGTCGTAGACGACGACGGGGACACCGGTGCGCATGCCCCAGCGCCGTGCCGCGGCCTCAACACTGCGCCCCGACGGCAGCGGGTGGCGCCCCCGCCCGACCACACTGTGATCGCTGAGCTCGTCTTCGAGGGATACATACACCGCGCCCGGCAGGTGGCCCCGCTCGTAGGCGCTCCGCCCGTCGGGTTCCGCAAGCTGCCAGCGCACGTCCAGGATCGTCAGCGGCTCACCGGCGTCCAGACGCCGCGCCACTTGGGTTGCGGTGATCAACACGTCGTCGCGGCTCACGGCAACGATGCTGCCATCTAGGCTGGCCGCGTGATGAAGCACGCGTTCAGCGCAACCGAACGGCAGGCCGTGTACCGGGCCATCGCCGAGCGCCGCGACATGCGCAGATTCGTGCCGGATGCCGTGATCGAGGAGGACGTGCTTTCAAGGCTGTTGCACGCCGCGCATTCCGCGCCCAGTGTCGGCTTGATGCAGCCGTGGCGGTTCATCCGGATCACCGACGCGCGGCTGCGGACGCGTATTCACGCGCTCGTCGAGGAGGAGCGGCTGCGCACCGCCGAGGCGCTGGGCCCGCGTGGTGAGGAATTCCTCGGGCTCAAGGTCGAGGGGATCCTCGAATGCGCCGAACTGTTCGTGGTGGCGCTGAGCGACGGCAGGCAGGCCCATGTGTTCGGCAGGCGCACCCTGCCGCAGATGGACTTGGCGTCGGTGTCCTGCGCAATCCAGAACCTATGGCTGGCCGCGCGGGCCGAAGGGCTAGGCATGGGCTGGGTGTCGATCTTCGAGCCCGCTCAACTCGGCGCATTGTTGGCGATGCCTGACGACGCCGAACCCGTGGCGATCCTGTGCCTTGGCCCTGTTCCCGACTTCCCGTCCCGGCCGCAGCTGGAGATCGACCGGTGGACGCTCGGCCGTCCGCTGCGCGAATTCGTTTCGGAGAACGGCTGGGCCGCGCCCACACCGGCCTAGGCTGGCCTTCGTGACTGTGGATCTCAACGCGGATCTGGGCGAGAGCTTCGGGATCTGGCGGCTCGGCGACGACGAGGCGATGCTCGACGTGGTCACAAGCGCCAACGTGGCCTGTGGTTTCCACGCAGGGGATGCAGCGACCTTGGCGCGGACCTGCTGCGCCGCGGCCGAGCGCGGGGTGCGCATCGGCGCCCAGGTGAGCTATCGCGACCTCGCCGGGTTCGGCCGTCGCTTCATCGACGCGACGCCAGAGGATCTGAAGGCCGATGTCATCTACCAGATCGGCGCGCTGCAGGCGCTGGCGCACGCTGCCGGCTCAACCGTCAGCTATGTCAAACCCCATGGCGCGCTGTACAACACGATCGTCACACATCGCGCCCAGGCCCACGCGGTTGCAGAAGCCGTGAACGCCGTCGACCCCGGGCTGCCGGTGCTGGGCCTGACCGGCTCGGCGTTCTTCACCGAAGCCGAAGAGCTCGGACTTCGCACCGTGTCCGAGGCGTTCGCCGACCGATCGTATCGCCCTGATGGACAACTGGTTTCGCGGCGCGAACGCAATGCTGTGCTAAGCGACGTAAACGAGATCGCTGATCGGGTGGCGTCGATGGTCACCGCGGGCCGCGTTGCCGCCGTCGACGGATCGACGATCCCGGTGACCGTGGAATCGATTTGCGTACACGGTGATTCGCCAGGAGCGGTGCAGATCGCGCGTGCCGTCCGCAAGCGGCTACTGGCCGATGGCGTCGAACTGAAGGCGTTTACTTAGTCGAGGGCCTTGAGCGGATTCTTCTTCTGTCGCTTGAGCTCTGGTGGTGGCAGGCGTCGTGTCCGTGGTTTCTTACCGGCCATCAGAACCTCCAGTACCTTGTGAGGTCGCTTATCAAGTGAGCCGGGAAGTCGACCCACGTTCTCCAAGATTCACCAACGGTGATCAGGAAGTCCCCCGGTGCCTGCATGAAGCGACGAGCATCCGACGGGCGGGTAAAGCAGATGTGGGCAAGCTTGCCGTGCTCGCCTTGACACGAGAACTCGGTTGCCATGCCGCGAGACCACAACGCCTCGAGCAACTCCACGATGCCTTCGTCGACCTCGACACCGTTCGACGCCATCACCTGACGGTGTGCGGTCGCTACGGCCATCAACGCTCCTCGCGGAAATCGACGTGGCGACGCGCGACGGGATCGTATTTCCGCAACACCAATCGGTCTGGATCGTTACGCCGGTTCTTACGGGTGACGTAGGTGTAGCCAGTGCCTGCGGTCGATCGCAGCTTCACGATGGGTCGGATGTCGTTGCGCGCCATCAGATCTTCTCGCCGCTACGGCGGAGGCGGGCCACGACGGCTTCGATCCCGTCGCGGTCGATGACCTTGATGCCCTTGGCGCTGACCCGCAACTTGACGCGCCGACCCTCCGACGGGAGGAAATAGGTCTTGGTCTGAATATTCGGATTCCACCGCCTGCGCGTGCGCCGGTGCGAGTGCGAAACAGTGTTGCCGAACCCTGGCGATCGGCCGGTGACCTGACAGTGTGCGGACATATCCCTCTCATCCGTCGTGCGCTAACGTTAATGATTATCGTTTTCAATAGTACAGGAGGAGCGCATGCGGACTCCGGTGGTCCTGGTCTGTGGCCAGGGGAATGCCGACGGTGTCGCCGATGTCTTGGTGCAGAAAACCGGGACCGTGGTCGTCCGGCACCGGTTCGATGGTCAGGTAGTGGTGCGAAGTGTCGGCACGCAGGAAAGCACGTCGGAATGGCCGCTCGAGATCGCGAACGGCTGCGTTGCGTGCACTGTTCGCAACGACTTGCTGGTCCTGTTACGGCGGCTGCACCGGCGCCGCGACGTCCGACGCATCGCCGTGGTGCTGATGCCGTGGCTGGAGCCCGAACCAGTCTGCTGGGCCATCGAGAACGTCGACGTCAGGGTCGGCCCCGGCTACATCGACGGCCCCGCTGCCCGCGACGTGTACACCGACGCGGTGGTGACGTCCGTCGACGCGGCGCACTGGTTGATCCACGCGCTCGGCGACGACGAGCTGGACGACGGTCGCACCATGGCTCAGGTCGTCGTCGGACAGGCGGAGTTCGCCGACGTGCTGGTGGTTACGGAGCCCAACCTCAAGACGCTTTCCGTGCTGCGCCGACTGGCGCCCAACGCACGGCTCACCGTCGGCACGAGCCGCCTCGACATGGCGCTGGACAACCTCGAGCCTGGTACCCGGCGCGGCCGCAGCAGCCTCCCCCATGACCCGCTGCTTTCTGGCCAGCCGTCGCTTGACCCCGACGGCGACGTCGGTCTTCTGGTGTTCTCCGCCAAGCGGCCCTTTCATCCACAGCGGTTGCACGCGGCGTTGGATCTGCTGCTTGACGGCGTGGTGCGCACCCGCGGTCGGCTGTGGCTCGCCAACCGGTTCGACGATGTCATGTGGATCGAGTCTGCAGGCGGCGGGCTACGGTTCGAGTACGCCGGAAAATGGCTAGCCGCGATGGATTCCAGCCAGCTCGCCTACGCCGATCCGCAGCGCCGCGCGCTTGCGGCCGCCGACTGGCACGACCGCTTGGGTGATCGCCATGTGTCGATGACCGTCTTGGTATGCGGGGCGGAACCCGAAGACATCGCCGACGGGTTGCGACGAGCGCTGCTCACTGACGACGAGCTCACCCGACCCACCGAATGGGCGACCTACAGCGACCCGTTCGGCGATTGGCACGAGGACCCGTGCGACGACATGCCTGCGCACGCAGACGACGTCACGACTGCACACGAAGGAGACGACCGATGAAACCCGGCATCCATCCCGACTATCACCCCGTCGTATTCCAGGACGCCACGACAGGCGCGACCTTTCTCACCCGATCGACCATCACCAGCTCACGGACGATCGAATGGCGAGGGCAGACCTACCCGCTCGTCGTAGTGGATGTCAGCTCGGCGTCACACCCGTTCTGGACCGGCTCACGACGACACATCGACACCGCCGGGCAGGTCGAGAAGTTCCGGCGCCGTTACGGGAGGCGCACTTAAGGTTGGCGATATGCGGCTCAAGCCCGGCAGGCCCGACCTCGGGGACTACGCGCGCTTCTTCGATGCGCCTGCAGCCGGGCCCGACGCGCCGCTGACGGTGACCTGGGCAGGCGTCACCACGCTGCTGATCGACGACGGCGAATCCGCGGTGATGACGGACGGCTTCTTCTCCCGGCCCGGCCTTCTCGAGGTCGGGTTGCAGCGGTTATCGCCGTCCGCGCCACGGATCGACGGCTGCCTCGCCCGGCTCGGGGTTGACCGGCTGGAGGCGGTGCTGCCGGTGCATACGCATTTTGACCATGCGATGGACTCGGGGGTGGTGGCCGAACGCACCGGTGCGCGAGTCGTGGGGGGAACGTCCGCAGCCCAGGTGGGTCGAGGGCATGGCCTGCCTGACGACCGCCTCGTCGTCGCTACGCCTGGCCAACCGATGGCCCTGGGGGCGTACGACGTCACGTTGATCGAGGGGCACCATTGCCCGCCCGACCGCTTTCCGGGCGGCATCCGGGGCCCGGTCGTCCCGCCGGTGAAGGTCTCGGCGTACAAGTGCGGCGAGGCGTGGTCCACGCTGCTGCATCACCGGCCGTCCGACCGCCGGATGTTGATCGTCGGCAGCGCGGGCTTCGTTCGCGGGGCGCTTGTCGGTCAGCGGGCCGAAGTCGTTTATCTCGGCGTCGGGCAACTCGGGCTGCAACCCGAGCAATATCTGCTCGACTACTGGACCGAGACCGTGCGGACCGTCGCTGCCCGCCGGGTCGTGCTCATTCACTGGGACGACTTCTTTCGCCCGCTGCACAAGCCGCTGCGGGCGCTGCCATACGCCGGTGACGATCTCGACGTCTCGATGCGGGTGTTGTCCCGGCTGGCCGCCGACGACGGTGTCCCACTGCATCTGCCCACGCTCTGGCAGCGCTGCGATCCGTGGAGTTGACGCTGGCGCTGTTGGCGCTGGCTGTGGTGCTCGGGTTCGCGATGGTCCGCCCGCGCGGTTGGCCCGAAGCCTTCGCCGCGGTGCCTGCTGCGGGCCTGCTGATTGCATTCGGTGTGATCTCCTGGCACGACGCCGCCGCGGAGGTGAGCCGGCTGCTGCCGGTTGTCGGGTTTCTCGCGGCGGTGCTGGTGCTGGCGCGGCTGTGTGACGATGAGGGGCTGTTTCGCGCTGCGGGTGCGGCAATGGCACGGCCGAATTCGGGCCACCAGCAGCGTTTGTTTGCAATGGTTTTCGTGATAGCGGCTGCCACAACGGCGATCCTTAGCTTGGATGCGACGGTCGTGATGCTGACCCCGGTGGTGCTCGCGACCGCCCGCGCATTGCAGGTGCCTGCGAGGCCGCATGCGTATGCCACCGCGCATCTGGCCAACAGCGCCTCACTGTTGCTCCCGGTGTCCAACCTGACAAACCTGCTGGCGTTCGGCGCGGCGGGGCTGTCGTTCGTCCACTTCACCGCGGTCATGACGCTGCCGTGGTTTGCCGCGATTGGTGTCGAATTCGTGCTGCTGCGTTGGTTTTTCGCGCGTGAGCTGTCGGTTGAACCGGCCCGTGACACCGTGCCGGACAACGTGCGGGTTCCGGTGTTCGTGCTCATGGTGCTGGCGGTGACGCTCGTCGGCTTCGCCGTCACCTCGCTGCTCGGGTTGTCGCCTGCGTGGGCGGCGCTGGCGGGCGCGGTGGTGCTCGGCGTGCACGGCCTGACCCGCCGCCGCACCACGGTCTCGGCGATCGCCGATGCGCTGGACGTGCCGTTCCTCGCGTTCGTGTTGTGCCTGGGTGTGGTGGTCGCTGCGGTCATGGTCAACGGCCTCGACGACGCCATGCGCGACCTGCTACCTGGCGGAGACACATTGCCTGAACTGCTGGCGATCGCAGCCATTGCGGCATTGCTGTCCAACGTCGTCAACAACCTGCCTGCGGTGTTGGTTCTGCTGCCTTTGGTGACGGGTCCCGCCGCTGTGCTCGCGGTGCTCATCGGGGTCAACATTGGGCCGAACCTGACCTACGTCGGCTCGCTGGCGAATCTGCTGTGGCGCAGTGTCGTGCGCCGCGATATCCGGGCCGGCTTCGTCGAGTTCACCCGTGTCGGTCTGTTCACCGCGCCGATCACCCTCGTCGGAGCGGTGCTCGGCCTTTGGGTCGGCATCCGGCTGTTCGGCGTCTAGCCTCGCTACGCGCCGGTTACGTCGACGCGAACAGCGGTAGGACGGTTGACGTCGATTCGCTGATAGTCGGCGCTGTGGCGAGAAATTCGCCATAGGATCGGCAAGATTGGTCTCGTGGCCATGCCGGCGGTGTTCGCGAGGTTCGTGGCGCTCGGCGACTCGTTCACCGAGGGTGTGGGCGACCCAAACCCCAGAAGTCCTAATGGTTTGCGCGGTTGGGCCGATCACGTGGCGGTCGCGCTGGCGCAGAACAATCCGGAACTTCGCTACGCCAACCTCGCGGTGCGTGGCCGCAGGATGGACGAGATCCTCGCGGATCAACTCCAGACCGCCGTCATGCTCGAGCCCGACCTCGTCATCGTCTACGCGGGCATGAACGATCTATTACTGGTGCGCAACGATATCGACGCGATGATGGCCAGATATGCCGACGCGCTGAAGACCCTGCAGCAGACCGGCGCCCACGTGTTGGCGTTCACTGCGGGCGATCTCGGCACTGTGCCATTGTTTCGGCGGCTACGGGGCCGCGCTGCGGTCTACAACGAACTGTTGCGAGGCATCGCCGACGACCTGGATCTACAGCTCGTCGACTTCTGGCGATTCACCGAGTTTCGCGATCCGCGCTTGTGGGCCGGAGATCGCATCCATCTCTCGCCGCTGGGACATGAGCGGATGGGGGCGAAAGTTCTTGACACACTTAATATTCCCCACAACCTGTCCACGCGATCAGCCGCTCTGCCTACCTCGTCACCGCCTGTGCGCAGCTTCTGGGCCAATTTGCAATGGACGCTTGCGTTCGCGGCTCCGTGGGTGGCCAAGCGGCTACGCCGAGCGACGCCGGGAGCAGGCATTCAGCCCAAGTACCCGACGCTGACCAGGGTGCCTTATGGCGAGCAGGGCCCACACCGCAGGTAGGGGAAGGTAAAAGGCTTCGGCACGCTGTCCCTTGGGCACATTTGCGTCTGCCCGCGCCGAAGCTCAACCCCGCCGCTGACGGGCGATTTCGGCCAGCACCACGCCTGCGGCCACCGATGCGTTCAATGACTCGGTCGGCCCGGCCATCGGGATCGACACGACGGCATCGCAGTTCTCGCGCACCAGCCGTGACAGTCCCTTGCCCTCGGAACCCACCACCACAACCACCGGTCCGGTCGCGTCCACCGCGTCGATTGTGGTGTCACCGCTCGCGTCGAGGCCGACAACCTGCAGGCCTGCTCCGGCCCAATTCTGCAGCGTGCGATTGAGATTCGTCGCGCGGGCCACCGGCAGCCTCGCCGCCGCGCCTGCGCTGGTGCGCCATGCGACAGCGGTGACGGACGCCGAGCGCCGCTGCGGGATCAACACACCATGACCGCCGAACGCCGCTACGGACCGGACAATGGCGCCGAGGTTGCGCGGATCGGAGATGTTGTCAAGCGCCACCATCAACGCGGGCACACTGTCTTTCGTTGCGGCGGCGAGCAGATCGTCGGGATGCGCGTACTGATACGGCGGCACCTGCAGCGCGACGCCCTGATGCAGCCCATTGGCGGCGATGCGATCCAAATCATGCCGCGGCACCTCGAGGATTGAGATACCCGAATCGGCTGCGAGTCTCACAGATTCGGTAAGCCGCTCGTCGGCCTCAGCGCCGAGCGCGACGTACAGAGCCGTGGCAGGCACCCCCGCCCGCAGACACTCGATCACCGGATTGCGGCCCAGCACTATCTCGGTGTCGTCGGTCTTGCGGGTCGGCCGCCGCTGCTGCTGCTTCTGCGCTTTGGCCGCGCGTTTGGCGGCGGGGTGGTGAGGCCGCATGTGTGCGGGCGGCGTGGCGCCGCGGCCCTCGAGCCCGCGACGGCGTACACCGCCGGACCCGACCGTCGGCCCCTTTTTGGTGCCGGGTTTGCGTACCGCACCCCGGCGCCGTGAGTTGCCCGCCATTACTTGGAGCCCCCCTCGATCAGGGCCCACTGCGGCCCGTCCGCGGTATCCGTGACCTCGATGCCTGCCTCCTTGAGCCGGTCGCGGATCGCGTCGGCCTCCGCCCAGTCCCGTCGCGCCCTGGCGTCCTCGCGGCGCTGCACCTCGGCGTGCACCAGCACGTCGACGGCCGCCATAGCCGCGGATGTCTCGTCATGCGATTCCCAGCGCTCGTCGAGCGGGTCGGCGCCGAGGATGGCCATCATCGCCCGTATCGACATGGCGTGCGCAAGTGCCGTCTCGTGGTCACCGGCGTCGAGTGCCCTGTTGCCCTCTGCGCGAGCGGCGTGTACCTCGGCAAGCGCGATCGGCACCGACAGATCGTCGTCGAGGGCCGCGGCGAACCTCGGCGTCCACTCGCCCGGCACGACCGCGCCGACCCGGTTGCGCACCCGGTGCAGGAAGTCCTCGATGCCGGCGTAGGCCTTTGCCGCATCCTGCAAAGCGGCCTCGGAGAACTCGAGCATCGAGCGGTAGTGCGCGCTGCCGAGGTAGTAGCGCAACTCTGCGGGCCGAACTCGTTGCAGCACAGCGGGAATCGCGAGCACATTGCCCAGCGACTTGCTCATCTTCTCGCCGCCCATGGTGACCCAGCCGTTGTGCATCCAGAACCGGGCGAACGCGTCACCTGCGGCCTCGGCCTGCGCGATCTCGTTCTCATGGTGCGGGAACACCAGATCCATTCCGCCGGCGTGGATATCGAACTCGGGTCCGAGGTATGCCTCGCACATCGCGACGCATTCAGTGTGCCATCCTGGGCGACCAGGACCCCACGGCGTCGGCCACGACGGCTCACCGGGCTTGGCGCCCTTCCACAGCGTGAAGTCGCGCTCGTCGCGCTTGCCCTTGGCGACACCCTCGCCCTGGTGCACGTCGTCAATCCTGTGACCGGACAGCTTCCCGTATTCCGGCAGGCTCAGCACGTCGAAGTAGACGTCGCCAGCCCCAACATAGGCGTGTCCTCTTTCGATGAGCCGCTCGATCAGTTCGACCATCTGCGTGATGTGCCCGGTGGCACGCGGCTCCGCCGACGGCGGAAGCACGCCGAGCGCGTCGTACGCCGATGAGAAAGCCCGCTCGTAGGTGGCGGCCCACTCCCACCACGGCCGGCCCGCATCGGCGGCCTTGTTGAGGATCTTGTCGTCGATGTCGGTGACGTTGCGGATGAACGCGACGTCGTAGCCCTTGGCCATCAACCATCGCCGCAACACGTCGAACGCGACCCCACTGCGGACATGTCCGATGTGCGGGAGGCCCTGAACGGTGGCGCCGCACAAATAGATCGAGGCGTGGCCAGGCCGCAGCGGCACGAAATCACGCACGGCACCTGCCATGGTGTCGTAAAGCCGCAATTCGCCGTCGGTCACGACGCGCCAGCTTACCGGCCTTTTCAGCCCTTACTGACCACTACCGACCACCAAGGCGGTAGCGATCGCGGCCAGGCCCTCGCCGCGGCCGGTGAGGCCGAGACCGTCCGTTGTCGTCGCGGACACCGAGACCGGGGCGTCCAGCAGTTCGGAAAGGACCTTCTGTGCCTCGCTGCGACGCGGACCCACCTTGGGACGGTTGCCGATCACCTGGACCGCGGCGTTGCCGACGCGGTAACCCTCGGCCGTCAGCAACCCACTGACGTGGCGCAGCATGTCGGCACCGCTGGCGTTCGCCCACTCTGGGCGGCCGGTGCCGAAGACGTCGCCGAGATCACCCAGACCTGCCGCGGACAGCAGTGCATCGCAGAGCGCATGGGCGGCCACGTCACCGTCGGAATGGCCGGCGCAGCCGTCAGCATCGTCGAACAGCAAGCACAACAGCCAGCACGGCCGGCCGGCTTCGATTGGGTGTACGTCGGTGCCGAGCCCGACTCTGGGCAGGCTCGTCATTGCCTTCAGGAGGCGGCGGCCAGAACCTCGTCGAGGATGATTGCCGCCTTGGCGTCGTCCGTGTTCTCGGCAAGAGCCAGCTCGCCAACCAGGATCTGCCGGGCCTTGGCCAGCATCCGCTTCTCACCTGCGGACAGGCCACGTTCCTGGTCCCGGCGCCACAGGTCACGAACGACCTCGGCGACCTTGTTCACGTCGCCGGAGGCCAGCTTCTCGAGGTTGGCCTTGTACCGGCGCGACCAGTTGGTCGGCTCTTCGGTGTGTGGGGCGCGAAGCACCTGGAACACCTTGTCCAGGCCTTCCTGCCCTACGACGTCACGCACGCCGACGTACTCGGCATTCTCGGCGGGTACTCGAACGGTGAGATCTCCCTGGGCGACCTTCAAGACGAGGTATTCCTTTTGTTCGCCTTTGATGGTCCGGGTTTCGATCGCCTCGATCAACGCAGCACCGTGGTGTGGATAGACAACGGTGTCTCCGACCTTGAAAATCATCAGATACGAGCCCCTTTCACGACTCAATGTTAGCACGGGCCCCAGACAGGTGCGGATCAACGGTGCAGGTCAGGGGCACAGTCGGTGAAGGGCAGGGGTTGACAGGGTGACGAATCCGTGCATGCCAGGGGCCTCTTTGCGGCCCCTTTCTTGCGGCTTGTCGACCGCTTCGAGGTAGCTGTCCAGACGCGACACGCCCTGCGCTACCACCCCCAACCGCCACCTACTACTCTCCATAGTCGAACCACCGCGACCGCCAGCACGGTCGCCTCGTCGGCCCAGGAGGTTTGCGTGAACCGCTTCAGACTGGCCGCGTGCGGGATCGCCGCCGCCGCCGCCGTCCTGTCCGGCTGCAGCGCCGGCCAGGTGTCCCAGACGGCCACCCAGGAGCCGGCGGTGAACGGCACAAGCGCCACGGTCGGCACTGTCGCCCTGCGCAACATCCACCTCCGCGCTGTGCAGACGAGCGATTACGTGCAACCCGGGCGAGACGTCGAGTTGATCTTCACGGCCGTCAACAATTCCCCTGACGTCAACGACAAGCTTCTTTCCGTCACCTCTGACGTCGGCACGGTGTCGTTGAGCGGCGACACCGCCGTGCCCGCCTCCGGCGTCCTCGTAGTGGGCCAGCCCGACGGGCAGACTGTCGCGCTGGAGTCCGCCGAAGCCGCCGAGGGAGCGAAGGCCGCCGTTGCACTGTCCAAGCCGATCACCAACGGGCTGACGTACAACTTCACGTTCACCTTCGAGCGCTCGGGCACGACCACCGTCACGGTTCCGATCTCGGCAGGCGAAGCACCTCGGCGCACCGACGAGCCCTTGAAGCCTGGCGGCGACACGGGCGGTCATCACTAGGTAATTCGGGCTGGCTGTCGGTCCAACCGGTTACGGTCACGGCGTGGCCAAAGCGCGTTCGCAGTATCGCTGCTCGGAATGCCACCACGTCACCGCCAAATGGGTCGGCCGCTGTCCTGACTGCGGCACCTGGGGCACTGTCGACGAAGTAGCGGTACTGGCCGCAGTCAACGGCTCGGCCATGCGTCGCGCTGTGGCGCCAACGTCGCCTGCGGTGCCGATCAGTTCGATCGATCCCGGCAACACCCGTCATTTCCACACCGGCGTCAGTGAACTGGACCGCGTCCTGGGTGGCGGCCTGGTGCCCGGCTCCGTGACTCTGCTGGCGGGCGACCCCGGGGTCGGCAAGTCGACGCTGCTGCTCGAGGTTGCCCATCGCTGGGCACAGACCGGCAGGCGCGCGCTGTATCTGTCCGGTGAGGAATCGGCCGGTCAGATCAGGTTGCGGGCAGAACGCACCAACTGTGCGCACGACGAGGTGTACCTGGCCGCCGAATCGGATCTGCAGATGGCGCTGGGCCACATCGACGAGGTGCGGCCCAGCCTCGTCGTGGTCGACTCGGTGCAGACCATGTCCACCACCGAGGCCGACGGCGTCACCGGCGGGGTCACTCAAGTGCGGGCCGTGACGACGGCACTGACCATGACCGCGAAGACGTCCGGCGTGGCGATGCTTCTGGTCGGCCACGTCACCAAGGACGGCGCGATCGCCGGTCCGCGCTCGCTGGAGCATCTCGTCGACGTCGTGCTGCATTTCGAGGGCGACCGAACATCGGCGCTGCGCATGGTGCGCGGTGTCAAGAACCGGTTCGGTGCCGCTGACGAGGTGGGTTGTTTCCTATTGCACGACAACGGGATTGAGTGTGTCGCGGATCCGTCGGGACTCTTCCTCGACCAACGGCCCAAGCCCGTGTCTGGCACGGCGGTCACGGTCACGCTCGACGGCAAACGGCCGCTGATCGGTGAGGTTCAGGCGCTCATCGGATCACCCGCCAGCGGCTCGCCGCGACGCGCGGTCAGCGGCATCGACTCGTCGCGCGCCGCGATGATCACCGCGGTGCTGGAGAAACGCGCGAAGCTTCCCGTCGGTGCCAACGACATCTACCTCTCCACTGTCGGCGGCATGCGCCTTACCGACCCGTCGTCGGATTTGGCGGTGGCGCTGGCGATCGGATCCGCCTTTACCGACCTGCCCATGCCCGCCAACGCCGTGGCCATCGGCGAGGTCGGTCTGGCCGGCGATCTGCGCCGGGTCAGCGGCATGGACCGCCGGCTCGCCGAAGCGGCCCGGCTGGGCTTCGGCTGCGCCGTGGTGCCCGAGGGCGTCAGCGCGGTACCGGAGGGGCTGCGAGCACTGCCAGCCGACAACATTCAGACTGCGTTGCGGGTGCTGCGGCAAATCAGCCAAACTGACGGGCGATAGCGGCCGATCTAGGAGGGGCTATGGCCGTCAAGGCGAGCGGCAGGTCCAGACGCAACGTGGTGCAACTGGCGCGTCCGACCTTGCGGGAGACCATCGCACGGCTGGCACCGGGCACTGCGCTGCGCGACGGGCTGGAGCGCATCCTTCGCGGCCGCACGGGCGCCCTGATCGTGATCGGCTACGACGACAGCGTCGAGGGCATCTGCGATGGTGGCTTTGAACTCGACGTCCGATACGCGCCGACCCGGTTGCGGGAATTGTCCAAGATGGACGGCGCGGTGATCCTGTCCACCGATGGCGGCCGGATCGTGCGGGCCAATGTGCAGCTGGTGCCCGACCCGTCGATCCCCACCGAGGAGTCGGGCACCCGGCACCGGTCCGCCGAGCGCACGGCGATCCAGACCGGCTATCCGGTGATCTCGGTGAGCCATTCGATGAGCATCGTGACCGTCTACGTCGCCGGTGAGCGCCATGTCATTCCCGACTCGGCGGCGATCCTGTCGCGGACCAACCAGACCATCGACACGCTGGAGCGCTACAAGACCCGCCTCGACGAGGTCAGCCGGCAGCTCTCGACCGCCGAGATCGAGGACTTCGTCACGCTGCGCGACGTGATGACCGTTGTGCAGCGGCTGGAGATGGTGCGACGGATCAGCCTCGAGATCGACTCCGACGTGGTCGAACTGGGCACCGATGGCCGCCAGCTCAAGCTGCAGCTGGAGGAGCTCGTCGGCGACAACGACACCGCTCGCGAGCTGATTGTGCGTGACTACCACGCCAACCCCGACCCGCCAACGGCTGCGCAGGTCAGCGCCACGCTGGAGGAGCTCGACTCGTTGTCGGACAATGAGCTTCTCGACTTCACCACGCTGGCAAGGGTCTTCGGTTATCCATCGACAGCCGAAGCGCAGGATTCGGCGATGAGCTCGCGCGGCTACCGCGCGATGGCGGGCATCCCGCGGTTGCAGTTCGCCCACGTCGACTTGCTGGTGCGGTCGTTCGGGTCGTTGCAAGGGTTGCTGGCCGCCACGTCCGACGACCTGCAATCGGTGGAAGGCATCGGCTCGATGTGGGCCCGCCATATCCGGGAAGGGCTGTCTCAGCTCGCCGAGTCGACGATCGCCGACCGGCTGGCATAGTTCTTCCCTATTCCGTTGCAGCGCTTGTGTCGTCGAGGCCGGCGCGAACCAAGTCCCACGCGAGGCGGCGAGCCTCCGCGGCCCTCGTGTGCATGAGTTGCTGTAGGGGCGGGAGGGGATTCGGCTGTGGTACGTGCCCTTCGACTACCGCGTCGTACACGTCCGCCGCCACGCGGATCGCCATCAGCGCGGCCTCGTTGACGTGGTTCAGCGCGCGATGCAGACGGTCGTCCTCAACGAGCAGGTGGGCATTGGTGATTTCGACCGAGAAGTCGGTCACGACTTGGCTGATCTGCTCGAAGATCGGGTTCATTGCCTGTTCGCGCTCGTCGCGGTCCTCGATGAGCAGGATGTTGGCGCCCTGATTCCACAGTGTTGCGAGCAGTTGAGTGTGAGCGTTGACCGCGCGCGACACCTCGATGATCGCTTGCTTCTGGAGCTGTGTGGTCAGGTGACTGCGCTCGATGCGCGCCAGCTCCTTCTGAGTTTCCATCTCAGCGTGGTGCATCCTCTGCTGGGCTTCCATCTGGGTTCGGTGCAATCTCTGGGTCATCGCCAGCTCGCGCATCGCGCGCTCCTCGGCGGCCGCCAGCTCCTCGCGATGTCGCTCCGCGGCTTCGGCGGTATCCCTTCTCGCCAGGCGCTGGATAGTGACGAGTTGCCACATGGACACCACCACGACGCAGAAGACGACAGCGCCAAAGAACCATTCCGCCTTCGATCCGATCTCGCCAGGACTGAGCACGATGAACCAAGCGATGGCGAGGCTGCCCGCCGCACCGCAGGCAAACCACCCAATCGCGCGCCAGCTGATCCGTCGGGGTCCGCGGCTACCTGCAACACGCGGCGGTATCAGCTCTGTATAGGTGCTTCCTTCGCCGCGATCCGAATCCTCGGCGGCCCTAGTGGATTCCACTAGTCCGGTCATCTCGACCTCCGTTCACCCGAGCCTGCGGCCATGCGGGTTCAGACTAGGGCCACGTGGGTTGAGCCGTCGCGCCACCACCACACTGGCGTTGTACGTGAACTCGAAAGGACCGCTAGGGTCGAGCCGTACTCACTGCTATCGAACTTCACTCGCCAGAGAATTGAGGGGCCCATGGGACAACCGGTGTCGCAGGAAGGTGATTCATCGATCATCGTCAGTCTCTCCGAGGCGGCGATGCACATGTACACGGCTGCGATCGACGCGTTGCCTTTCCAAGAGGACAGGAAGTTCCACAAGCGTGCGGACGTCGTGCTCGAGGGCATGCGGAAATTGCGCACCGCACTGACAGATGCAGCAAGCACGAGCAGGCCCTCACCCGCGGTGATCGTTGCGCTGAGCAATGTCCGCCGGCGTTACGACTCGTTGATGGAGCACGCCGCCGCCGCACCGGGATCCAGCCTGGGCCAACAGATATACGTCACCCGCATCCACGCCAAATTGTCTGCCCAGGAGGTAGCCAACGGCGCGGGCCTGCGTGACGGCCGCCTCGATGAGCTCGAGGCCGGCGCAACTCCGTCCGACGACGAGGCGGCCAAGATCAAGGACGCGATTGCCGCCCTCGGTGGTGTGCCTGGCACCGAACACCTGCGGACTCATCAGCCCGAGCAGGCTGAGCAAGCCGAGCAGCCCGAGCAGGCTGAAGATTCGGCCGAGCCACACGTCAACGGCGAACTCGTCGGCGAAAACGCCGGCTAGGCGAGAACTACCCGGTTAGCCGCCTTGCGGTGCCGGCGCGGGTTCAGCGGGAGGCATACCCTCACCCGGCGGCGCCTCTGGGGCGGCGGGCGGCGCCAGGATGAACGGCACCGCCGCTGACCTCAAATTGCCCAGCTGCACGACGAGGTTGTATGTCCCCGGCCCAATTGGCTGACGCGGCAGCGGGCATTGCGGGGCGGAGCCCATGCCCGTCCAGGTGACCTCCGTCGTCACCTGCTCGCCCGGTTGGAACGTCTTGACCAGAGTCTCGTTCGACGGGGCACAGTCCAGGTTCGACCACAGCCGGGTGTTGTCCAGTGAGTACACGTAGGCGGCCAGCACGGCGGCGCCGACATCGCGCTGGCACGCGACCAGGCCGATGTTCGTGACGACCATGGTGAACTTCGGTTGGTCGCCGACAAAGTACTCCGGTTGGTTGGTGATGCCCTTGACTGCCAGCGTGGAGTCGGGGCAGTCGTCACCCTCCTTGAGCACCGGCGGCGGCACGACGGCCGCCGTCGGGGTCGGCGTCGGTGCCGGGGCCTGCTGCGCAGGCGGCATCACCGGCGTCTTGACCTCAGGGTTCTCCCCGGGCAGCGGTGTCGGCCCGGCGGCCTGGGTTGGCGTCGGCTTGTCGGAAGTCTTGCTCTCGGTGCCCGTGCTATTCATCACGACCATCACCACCACCGCGGCGACGACGCCGATGACGAGGACCGCGATGCCCAGCGCGAGTGCCCTGCGACGCCAGTAAATCTGCGTTGGTAGCGGGCCATGCGGTTCTAGATCCAGCACAACCTCACGGTAAGGGCAGGTCACGCCGCTTCGTCCGAGGTGACTCGGCGTGTCGCCGATGAGCGCTTGCGCGAAGAGCAAAGAAGGCCGATGAGCGCTTGCGCGAAGCGCAAACTGCTCAGCCTTCGCCGATGTCGCCCAGATAGTCCCGCAACACCACCCGGCCGTCGGCCAGGTGGTAGGTGAGGCCGACGATCGACACCGTCCCGGCGGCCAGCCGTTCGGCGATCGATGCGGACCGGACTCGCAGCTGTGTGACGGTGTCGTTCACGTGGCGGGTTTCGAACTCGTCCACCCGGGTGAGGCCGGCATGACGACCCTGCAGGACGGACGGGGTGACCCGCTCCACGATGTCGCGGACGTAGCCGCCGGGCACGACGCCGTCGTCGATAGCCGACAACGTCGCTTTCACGGCACCGCAACTGTCGTGTCCCAACACCACGATCAACGGCACGTCCAGGACCGTCACGGCGTATTCGATCGATCCCATTACCGCGGTGTCGATGACGTGGCCTGCCGTGCGCACCACGAACATATCGCCAAGTCCCTGGTCGAAGATGATCTCGGCGGCCACCCTGCTGTCGGCGCAGCCGAACAGAACCGCGGTGGGCTTCTGGCCCGCCGCCAACCTGGCCCGGTCCTCGATGCTCTGGCTCGGGTGCGCAGGTTCGCCCGCGACGAATCGCTCGTTACCCTCCTTGAGTGCCTTCCACGCGGCCACGGGATTCGAATTGGGCATGACCGACATTGTGCCTGAGTATCCGGCCGTGATCGATTCACGGCAGTTATCACGGTGGTATGAGCATGCGCAGCGCGACCTGCCGTGGCGTCGGCCGGGTGTGACTCCGTGGCAGATCCTGGTCAGCGAGTTCATGCTGCAGCAGACGCCGGTGGCGCGCGTCGAACCGATCTGGCTGGCGTGGGTGGCCCGTTGGCCAACGCCATCGGCGACCGCGGCCGCTACCGCGGCGGATGTGTTGCGGGCCTGGGGCAAGCTCGGCTATCCGCGGCGGGCCAAGCGGCTACATGAATGCGCGAAGGTGATTGCCGAGCTGTACGACGACGCGGTGCCGTCGGATGTCGAAACGCTGTTGACCCTACCGGGCATCGGGGCCTATACCGCCAGGGCGCTCGCCTGCTTCGCGTATCAGCAGCGGGTGCCAGTCGTCGACACGAACGTGCGCCGAGTGATCGCCAGGGCCGTGCACGGCAATGCGGACGCGGCGGGATCGTCGCCGCGCGACCTTGACGACGTCGCTGCCCTGTTGCCCAATGATGTTGAGGCGCCACGGTTTTCGGTGGCGTTGATGGAGCTGGGCGCGACGGTGTGCACGGCGCGTGCGCCGCGGTGCGGGCTGTGCCCGTTGAGTACGTGCGCATGGAAGTCGCGCGGTTACCCGGCCGGCACTTCGACGCGTCGCGTGCAGAAGTACGCGGGCACCGACCGCCAGGTGCGCGGCCGGCTGCTGGATGTGTTGCGCGGCAACGACTCTCCGGTCACGCGGGCGCAGCTCGATGTGGCATGGTTGACCGACACCTCGCAGCGCGACCGCGCATTGGATTCGCTACTGGTAGACGGGCTGGTCGAGCAGACCGCCGACGGCCGTTTCGCCCTGGCAGGCGAGGGCGGGGACTTGATTTAACCGGGCGTTTGTTTCCGGCGGAGACACCTATGCGAAATTGCCCGCGTATCGAGCGACAAACGTCTCAGCTGCTTCAGTTGTCGCTAGCCTGGGGCTGTGGCGCAGGCTCCGCGCACTCGCTACGCGAAATGTGGCGACATCGACATCGCCTACCAGGTCTTCGGGGACGGCCCGGTGGACCTGGTGGTGCTGCCCGGACCGTTGATCCCGATCGATTCGATCGACGCCGAACCGGCGCTGTATCGCTTCCATCGCCGGCTCGCATCCTTTGCCCGTGTGATCCGGTTCGACCATCGCGGAATGGGCTTGTCGTCCCACATCCCGGCATCGGACCCGTTGGGGCCCGCCCAATGGGCAGAGGACGCGATTGCGGTGATGGATGCCGTGGGATGCGAGAACGCGACGATCTTCGGGTCCGGGCTGACAGCGACGAGCGGATTCGTTCTCGCCGCCGACTACCCGAAGCGGGTGCGCAGCCTGGTGATCGTGAACGGTACAGCGCGTGTTTTGTGGGCATCAGATTACGAAGTCGGGGTCCAGACCAGCGAAGCCGATCCATTCTCGACGATTGCCGTCGAACCGGACGCATTCGACCAGGGCTTCGATGTTCTCAGTGTGGTCGCGCCGAGCGTCGGCAGCGATGACGCATTCCGGTCGTGGTGGGACAACGCGGGCAACCGCGCGATGCCGCCGGGCATGGCTCGCGTCGTTACCAAGACAATCAGCGAATCGGACGTTCGCGACAAGCTCGCGAACATCAGGGTGCCCACTCTGATCCTGCACCGTAAAGACTCGAGGTTCGTCCCTGTCGAGCACGGGCGATACCTCGGCGAGCACATCGCAGGTTCCCGGTACGTCGAGCTTGTAGGCGCCGACACCCTGCACTGGGTGGGCGACACCGGACCGGTACTCGATGAGATCGAAGAGTTCATCACCGGCGTGCGCGGAGGTTCGGACGCCGAACGTGTGCTCACCACAATGGTTTTCACCGACATCGTCGGTTCCACCCAGCGCGCCGCCGCACTGGGCGACCAGCGGTGGCACGACCTCCTGGACAACCACGACAGGATCGTTCGCCACGAGTTGCAGCGGTTCCGCGGTCGCGAAGTCAACACGGCCGGTGACGGATTCGTCGCGACGTTCACCAGCCCCAGCCTCGCGCTCGACTGTGCGGACGCAATCGTCGATGCCGTTCGCCCACTCGGCATCGAGGTGCGAGCCGGTGTCCACGCCGGCGAGGTGGAGGTGCGCGGCGCCGACATCGCAGGCATGGCCGTACACATCGCCGCACGGGTCTCCGCGCTCGCAGGACCGAGCGAGGTATTCGTGTCGTCGACCGTGCGTGACATCGTCACCGGATCGCGGCGCCAGTTCGCCGAGCGCGGCGAGTACGAACTCAAGGGCGTTCCGGGTCGCTGGCGGATACACGCGCTCGTCCGCGAGCATGCGGAGATCAGGCGGTAGCCGCGGCCTCCTCGCACGGCCCGCTGCAGGAGAAGCGGCGGCGGTAATCCGATGGCGTCACGCCGATCATCCGGCGGAAGTGGTGGCGCAGCAGCGTGGCGGTGCCGAAACCGGAGCGGTCGGCGATCCTGTCGATGTCGAGGTCGGTCTCCTCCAGCAGCCGTCGCGCGTAGAGCACCCTCTGGTCGGTCACCCATTGCATCGGGGTACGACCGGTTTCCTCGACGAACCGGCGGGCGAAGGTGCGGGCCGACATGTTGACTCTGCGGGCCAAGGTGGCCACGGTGAGTGGTTTGTCGAGATTGCTCAGCACCCAATCGAGATGCGGCGCGAATCCCTCCGAACACCGCACCGGGATCGGCTGGTCGATGTACTGCCGCTGGCCGCCGTCGCGCTGCGGCGGCACCACCATCCGGCGCGCGATCTTGTTGGTGACCTCGCTGCCCAGTTCGCGACGCACCAAATGGAGGCAGGCGTCGATGCCCGCCGCGGTGCCCGCGCTGGTGATCAGGTTGCCGTCGTCGACGAACAGCACGTTGCGGTCGACCTTTGCCGTCGGGTACATCCGGGCCAGGTCGTCGGAGTGCATCCAGTGGGTGGTGCACGGCCTGCCGTCGAGCAGCCCCGCGGCCCCGGCGACGAACGCGCCCGAGCACACGGTCAGGATGATCGAGCCCGAGTCGGCGGCTTTTCGCACGGCATCGAGGGCCGCCGGCAGGTATCCGCCGTATTGACTGCTGATCGCCGGAATCGCGACCAGGTCCGCGCCCGCCAGCTCGTCGAGGCCGTGGTCAGGGGTGATGGTGGCGCCGACGGACGTCCGCAGTGGCTTGCCTGGCTCCGGTCCGCAGACCTTGAAATCGAAGTTGGGAACACCGTCCGCGGAGCGGTCGATGCCGAAGACCTCGCAAATCACACCGAACTCAAAAACCGCTAGACCGTCGAGCACCAGCGTGGATACGCTCTTTAATGCCATGGCAGCATTTTATCGCACGATGTCCTTCCTGCCACTGTTGGCGGGATATTGATCAGCGGAGCATTACTGCCATGACCACTGCACTGACCTTCCTGATTTTGATCGCCCCGTTCGCGGTGGCAGCGGCGCTTAGCTGGGCCGCCCATCGCAATGATTCGCTCCGCATCCGGTTCGACCAGTTCCGCTGGTCGGCGCCGATGATGGGCAGGCTGTTCGAAGACGACCGCGACGGCTTCCGCATCGCCCATGATGTCGACGCAGTCCGGACGCGCTTTGAGCATCAGCCGTCCTGGCCTGCCTCAGGTGCGCTCGGCGAGCGTCGCTAGGAACGACTCGACTGCCTCCTGGTAGACCTGCGGCGCGTCGTCGTGGATCAAATGGCCGGCTCCGGGCACCTGCAAATACGTTGTCCGGTAGCCGGTTTCATTCATTTCGCGCATCTGCCCTTCAGGCGTGACGGAATTGCCCGCTTCGAGCAGCAACGCAGGAACACGGACCGCCTTCCATTGCTCCCAGTAGTCACGGGTGCCCCACTCGGCGGCGATCTCGATCCAGTGACTGGTGTGCCCGTGCAGCCGCCAGCCCGTCGCGGTCCGGTCGAAGGCCTCAAGGAAGTACTGGCCCGCCACCGCCCCGAACTCCTCGTAAACCCTTTGGGCCGAGTCGAATTCGGCTGGCAGCGCGTGTAGCCACGGCTCCCATGGCCCGGTGGTGCGGCCGCGGAAATCCGGCGCCATGTCCTCGACCACAAGCGCGCTGACGAGTTCGGGACGGCTCGCTGCCAAACACCACGAGTGCAGTGCGCCCATCGAATGGCCAATCATGACAGCGGGTCTGCCGAGGGCCGCGACCGCTTCTCCTAGATCGTCCACGAACCGCTCGGTGCTGATCGGATGTGGGTCGGTGACGTCGCGGCCGCGGTGCCAGGGTGCGTCGTAGGTGTACACCTCGCCGAGCCGCGTCAGCCACGGCAGCTGGCGCGACCATGTGCTGCCCCGCCCCATCAGGCCGTGTACCAGGACCAGCGGATCACCCGCGCCGCCGCGAGGCGTCAGCAGGTCGGGGGCCATGGCAGCGCACGGTAGCCTGTACGACATGCCCGGCCCAAACACTGTGGTGAAGATCAACGCAATCGAAGTCCCTCCCGACGCCGGTCCGGAACTGGAGAAACGGTTCGCAAACCGCGCACACGCGGTGGACAACCAGCCTGGTTTCCTCGGCTTCCAACTGCTGCGCCCGGTCAAGGGCGAGGACCGCTACTTCGTGGTCACGCAATGGGAGTCGGAAGAGGCTTTCCAGGCGTGGGCGACCGGTCCTGCCGTCGAGGCACATGCCGGTCAGCGTGCGAACCCGGTTGCCACAGGCGCGTCACTGCTCGAGTTCGAGGTTGTGCTGGACGTTGCGGGGACCGGCGCCAAGGCGTAACGCGGGCCGGGCGCGACACAAGGCGACCGGGCTCGCGGTCGCGCTGGTCGTCGCGCTGGCTTGCGGATGCACCAACACCGGACCAGCGCCCGTGGCCGATGCGGCGTACGGCGTGCGCATCGACACCAACACGCCTCAGGGGTTGCGAGCCAGGCAGACCCTCGACATGGTCAACTCCGAATGGCCGATCGGCACCGTCGGAGTGCGCACGATGGCGGTTCCCCAACAAGTCGACGCCATCACGTCGGCGATGGGCAACCTGTGGGTGGATCGCCCGATCACCGTTGCCGGCGTCGACATCGGCGCTGGGGTCGCGACCCTGCACGTACTGACGCCCTACGGCGCCGCCCAGGACATCGAGCTGCGCACCAATGACGCAGGCATGGTCGACCGGTTCGCAGTAGACCTGCGACCGCCCGCGATCAAGAAATGGGCAGACATCGACGCGGAGCTGACCAAGTCGGGGGCGCGCTACTCGTATCAGGTATCCAAGGTGACGGATGGCAAATGCGTCTCAATCGCAGGCACCAATATCGACCTGTCGCTGCCACTCGCCTCAATTTTCAAACTGTATGTGCTGCTTGCGGTTGCGGATGCGGTCAAGGCGGGGACGTTGAGTTGGAACGACTCGCTGACCGTCACCGAGGAGGCCAAGGCGGTCGGTTCGGCGGGCCTGGAGGAACTGCCCGCCGGCGCCCAGGTGTCGGTGCGCACCGCCGCGCAGGAGATGATTTCGGCCAGCGACAACATGGCAACCGATCTGCTCATAGCTCGGCTCGGCCCTGGCGCCGTCGAGCGTGCCCTGGTGACGGCCGGACACCACGACCCGGCCAGCATGACGCCATTCCCGACGATGCATGAACTGTTCTCGGTCGGCTGGGGCGAGCCGGATCTGCGTGAGGAGTGGAAGCGTGCCACTCCGCAGGATCGAGTCAAGCTGCTGCAGCAGACGAATTCCCGGCCGTTCCAACCGGATCCGAGCCGCCAGCACACCCCGGCATCTACCGACGGTGTCGAGTGGTACGGCAGCGCGGCCGACATCTGCCGGGTGCACGCCGCGCTGCAGGCGGCCGCGGTCGGCAGGGCGGAACCGGTCAGGCAGATCTTATCCACCAGCCCTGGTATCGATCTGGACAAGACCAAGTGGCCCTACATCGGCGCCAAGGGCGGAAACCTGCCCGGCGACCTGACTTTCAGTTGGTACGCCGTGGACCACACGGGTCAGCCGTGGGTGGTCAGCTTCCAGTTGAACTGGCCGCACTTCTACAGCACCACCTCGGCTGGCTGGTTGTTGTCGATCGTGCACCAGACGTTCGACTTGGTGCCAGTCGCCTGATTAGCGGCTCGGACATGCAGCGTTCACGCCGCCACAGCGACGTCAACGGACAGATACTCAGCAATCGCATGGGTGGCCGGCCAGTCGCCGGCGTTTGCCGCCCGGGCCAGATCGTCGACGAGCGCGCTGTGAGCGCCCATCTCGGCTAACCACGCGGAGACGGTGGTCGCGATCTCATCGCCTGCCACGTCGACGATGCGTCCTTCGTGCAGGCGATCACTGATCCGATAGATCGGCCCGCGTTGAATCCGCCGATGAATGCCCTTGAGTCGGAGGCGACTCGCCACTAGATGAGTCATATCGAGTCCTTCCTTCCTGGGTACGGCCCCGGTGGTCGTTCTCATCGGTAGGAGCGACACAGCCCCACAGTTCGGACACTTTTGCGGAATTCTTCGATTGGTCAGATCCGGGTCAGGTATCGGGCGTCTAGCTGCAGCGCGAGTGCGCGGGACCGCCAGCTAAAAGAACATCCCAGAAGATCCGCCCCAAAAAGTGTCCGACAGACCGGTGGTGGCTGCTCATACCTGTGAGAGCGGCCCATCGGGGGTCGCGAACGCCAAGAAGGAGTCCATCATGAACGACATTCGCACGAGGTTGGCCGTTGCCGTCGGAGCTGGAATTGCTGGCGCGGCAGTACCGGCATTGCTGTTTCTCGGTGCGGGAGCCGCGCAGGCCGAACCAACCAATGAGGAGGTGGGGTTCGGCTTCGTTGAGAAGGGGATCATCATTATCGGCGGCCAACCGTCCGGCGGTGAGGAGAAGGGCTTCATCATCGTCGGCGGTAAACCGTCCGGCGGTGAAGAGGTCGGGATCATCCTGCACGGCAAACCGGCCGGCAACCCCGATCCCGGCAGCAGGTTTGGGATCAGCGACCCAGAAGACAACGTTGGTGTCGGCAATCCCGACACTCACCCGCCGGTACGAACTGGGGTCGGCAATCCCACCGGCCAGCCAACGATCAAAGGGTTCAATCCGCAGCCAGATCCCCCGGGTAACCAGACAGCGGACTTGGGGTCGTAGCGCAAGTGCGACGGACGCGGTACGGGCACGGGCCGGTACGACTCGGCCCGTGCCTTTGCCCAGCTAACCTGGGCGAATATCGGCACTACCCATGTAATGGGATGCAGCTATGACGGCAGTACCCAACCCGGACATCGTGGAGCATGCCGGCACCGACGCGGAGCTCGCCCGAGCCGCCGCAACCGGTGATCGTGGGGCGTTTGCTGGCATTTATGACCGTTACGCCGACCGGCTCTACGACTTCTGCGTAGGCATGTTGCGTGACCGCGACGTCGCCGCCGATTGTGTCCAAGATGTATTTTGCACCGCTGCGACCCGCCTGAGCCAGCTGCGAGAACCCGACAAGCTGCGCCCGTGGCTGTATGCGATTGCCCGTAATGAAGCGCTGCGCCACATCCGGGAACGTCGCCGCGAAGTAGTTTCGGAAGAATTGCCTGATGCCGTGTCATATGAACCTGGCCCCGACACCCTGGCCACCCGCACCGAACTCGCCGATCTGGTCGCCGAGGCCGCCGGCGGGCTCTCCGACCGCGACCGCTCGGTCCTTGATTTGGCCTATCGGCACGGTTTGGACGGGCCTGACCTCGCCGATGCCCTCGGGGTAAGCCCGGCCACCGCCAACAAGATCGTCCATCGGCTGCGCGAAACCGTCGAACGTTCCCTTGGCGCGCTCCTGGTTTCTCGTCGCGTGCGCAAAGCCGGCGATGGATGCCCCGAGTTGACGGCGATCCTGGAAGGCTGGGACGGCCAGTTCAGTGTCCTGGTGCGTAAACGTATCGCGCGGCACATCGAGTCATGTCTCACCTGCGATGAGGAGCGGCAACGGCTGGTCAGTCCCGCCGCGTTGCTTGGTGGTGCGCCGGTGTTCATTCCCGCGCCCCCATGGCTACGCGAACGCACGCTGGGCAAGATTCAGCTGACCTGCTCAAGCGCTCCGATCGAGGCCACCCTGGCCGGTGCCGACCTCGTGTCCTCAGCCGTCAGCCAGGCTTCGCCGATTCCGGTCGAGCCTTTCGACGACGTCCGCGATGATCGGAGGCGCCCCGGGGTGCTGGTGATCGTCCTTTTCATTGCCGTGCTGAGCGCGTCGCTGGGCCTGACCATCATCTGGCTGCAGCAACGCAACATCACCATCACCCCGACCGACGTGAGTGAAACCGCGCCCGAACCCATCGTCACTCCCCCGGCTGGTCCGCCGATCCCCACCCTGGGCGATCCACTAGCACCACCGCTCCCAGAGGTGGAATCCACCGCACCCGGAAAGTTTGTGCCGCCTGACGTCGGGACTCCAGCGGTGCAGGCTCCCGCTCAGATCGCACCCCCTCCCGAGTCAGAGCCCGATCCGCCGATATATGAGCTGCCCATTCCACCCTCGCCACCCCCATCGAAGCCGTCCTTGACGCTTCAGAAACCGTCCTCCGTGCCGAGCGAGGCGGGCAATTCGCCAGGAGCGGCGCGCAATTCGCCCAGGGCGGCAAATGATTCCCCCGGAGGGGCAGACAACTCCCCAGGTGTGGCGGGCAATTCCTCAGGGACTGGGAACAATTCCTCAGGTCCAGCGAATGATACCCCCGGAGGCGCGAGCAATTCCCGAGGAGCAGCTGACAGTTCCTCAGGGCCTCCACCGCAAAGGTCGCGGGCATCCGAGCCCTCTCGTTGACATCGGGCAGCATGCCGCTCACCGTCGCGACGCCCGACGCGGCCGGGTCGCGGTGAGATCGGGGTGTAGGTGGTTCAAACCGTCGACCGCAGTGTCCAGGCGTGCCCGCGGAAGTGCATCACGGTGCGGCTCACCGGGGCAATGTCGATGCGCCAGAACGACTTCGGGGGCGCGTTGAGCGCCACCAGGATCGCTGCGCGAATGACCGAAGGGTGCGTGATCGCAACCAGCCGGGTGCGACGGGTGGTCAGTGAATCCATCCACCCGCGCACCCGCTCGATCAGCTCGACGACGGACTCGCCGCCGTGCGGCGCCCGCGTCGGGTCGGTCAGCCAGATCGCCAGATCGTCGGACTGCACCCCGCCCACCACATCGCCACGCCAGCGGCCGCAGTCAAGATCCGCAAGCCTGTTGTCGATATCCGCATGCAGGCCAAGCAGTTCGGCTGTCTGCCTGGTCCGCTTCTCTGGTCCGCAGAAGGCACGCTCGGCCACGCCTAGGTCGATCGACGCGTCGACTTGACGGTGGCCCACCGCATTGAGAGGTTCGTCCGTGGGAAATCGTCCGGCGCCCATCGCATCGGTCATCGCGTGCGATACGAGAGTGAGCCGAACGACCTCGCTCATGCCTCGGCTCCCGCTCGCTCCGGTCCTCGCTCGCGCTCGCCTTCGGGACTCACGCCGAGACTGACTCCCGTCTTCTCTCACCGAGCAGCCGTGAAGCTAGCGCCGCGAATACCAGCCCGATGGTCGCCCACATGACCACCTGAGTGCCCAACGAGAAGAGCCGGAACTGGTAGAGGTCGTTCGCGGGGAAGCCCTCGTAGATGATGTTTCCCGCGCTGTCGCGCAGCGGTCCCGGGGTCTCATCGATTGTCGGCAGAATCAGCATCACGACAGCCATCGCGGCGACATATGAACCTGCCGCCGCCAGTGTGGCGTTCCACTGACCTGTCCGCTGGGCCAGTCGCCGGCCCAGGAAGACGGCACCTACGAACAACGCGCTGGACAGCACGACCATCAGCAGATACAGCAGCGTGCGTTGCCGGATTGTCTCCTCGAGGCTCACGGCAGGCGGATTGGCCGGATACTTCAGCGTGGGGACCACGTAGAGGCTCAGCAACATTCCGCCCGCCACATACAACGCCAGCAGGCGGGCGGACACGTTGCCGACGCGGCCGTAGGTCACCGCGAACACCACCGCGCAAAGCGCACCCATTGCGACGCTGAACGCCAGCACTCCGAAACCCATGCCGATGTTGGCCTGTATGCCGCGCGTGAACGCCTCGGCGCCGTGCTCATGCCCGCCGCCGTGCATGGTCTCATGGGCAGCGCCGACGCCGTCCTCGTAGCCGATCGCCCGTTCGATGACAGGTTCGACAAAGATACGGGCGAAGACGAACGCGAGCACTCCACCGAGGGCGCCTGCCAGAAGACCACGCCCGATGATCTGTTTCTCCATTGTGTTGGGTACTCCCCCGCGTCAGTGGCAGGGGAAGCCGAGTAGATGGCGAGCATCGTGCACGAACTCATGCACGTAGGTGTTGTTGCCGAAGACCGAGGTTGCGCCCTGGTCCATTCCGACGAAGTACAGCACCATCAAGGCGAGGAATGCCGTGAGGGACAGCCACATAGCCGCTTTCGCCACCGTCAGATCTACGGCTGGCGCTACGGCCTCGCGGGCCTCGGGAGAGGTCATGTCATTTCCTTTCCGGGAATTCGCGTCCCAGGTTCAGGGTTGACGACGGGCGTCGGGTCTGACTGTCCACAGTGGCGCGACCGTTCTGGATTTTCACCAGGATTCCGTCGCCCGTCGATTACATCAGCATCCTAAGCAGTAGGTCTGGCGAACAGACGCAAAGGCCCCCGAAATCATCGCGATTCGGGGGCCTTTACGTCTTCTCGCGCTTACTCCGTGGCAGCCGCCGTCGGCGCGCCCGCGGCGCCAGCCGCTTCCAGTTCCGGCTCGGCCGGCTTGGCCGGCTTCTTGGTCCCGACGAACGTGAACACCGCGTCCTCGCCGGAGCCTTCGCCGTCCCAGTTGTCGACGTCGACGGTGACGAGCTGGCCGGGTCCGACCTCGTCGAAGAGGATCTTCTCCGAAAGTGCGTCCTCGATCTCGCGCTGGATGGTGCGACGCAGCGGACGGGCACCGAGCACAGGGTCGAACCCGCGCTTGGCGAGCAGGGACTTGGCCGCCTCCGTCAGCTCCATGGCCATGTCCTTGCTCTTGAGCTGCTTTTCCACCCGGCCGATCATCAGCTCCACCATCTTGACGATCTCGTCACGAGTCAGCTGGTGGAAGACGATGATGTCGTCGATACGGTTGAGGAACTCCGGACGGAAGTGCTTCTTCAGCTCGTCGTTGACCTTCTGCTTCATCCGCTCATAGTTGTTCTCACCGCCACCTTGGGTGAAGCCAAGGCCGACGGCCTTGCTGATGTCGGACGTGCCGAGGTTCGACGTAAAGATCAACACGGTGTTCTTGAAGTCGACCGTGCGACCCTGGCCGTCGGTCAGGCGACCGTCCTCGAGGACCTGCAACAGGCTGTTGTAGATCTCTTGGTGCGCCTTCTCGATCTCATCAAAGAGAACAACGGAGAACGGCTTCCTTCTGACCTTCTCGGTGAGCTGGCCGCCCTCCTCGTAGCCGACATAGCCCGGAGGGGCGCCGAAGAGCCGCGAGGCGGTGAAACGGTCGTGGAACTCGCCCATGTCGATCTGGATGAGCGCGTCCTGGTCGCCGAACAGGAACTCCGCCAGCGCCTTGGACAGCTCGGTCTTACCGACACCGGACGGGCCGGCGAAGATGAACGAGCCCGACGGGCGCCGCGGGTCCTTCAGCCCGGCGCGGGTACGCCGGATCGCCTTGGAGACAGCCTTGACGGCGTCCTCCTGGCCGATGATCCGCTTGTGGATCTCGTCCTCCATGCGCAGCAGCCGAGTGGTCTCCTCCTCGGTCAGCTTGAACACGGGGATGCCGGTCCAGTTGCCAAGCACCTCGGCGATCTGCTCGTCGTCGACCTCGGCGACCACGTCGAGATCGCCTGAGCGCCACTGCTTCTCACGCTCAGCGCGTTGAGCAACCAGCTGCTTCTCCTTGTCGCGCAGGTTCGCCGCCTTCTCGAAGTCCTGCGCGTCGATCGCGGACTCCTTCTCGCGACGTGCCTCGGCGATCTTCTCGTCGAAGTCACGCAGGTCTGGCGGCGCGGTCATCCGGCGAATCCGCATCCGGGCGCCGGCCTCGTCGATCAGGTCGATCGCCTTGTCAGGCAGGAAGCGGTCGTTGATGTAGCGGTCGGCCAGGGTGGCAGCCGCGGCAATCGCGCCGTCGGTGATGGACACCCGGTGGTGCGCCTCATAGCGGTCGCGCAGTCCCTTGAGGATCGCGATCGTGTGCTCGACCGTCGGCTCGCCGACCTGGACCGGCTGGAACCGGCGCTCCAGCGCGGCGTCCTTCTCGATGTACTTGCGGTACTCGTCGAGCGTGGTGGCGCCGATGGTCTGCAGCTCGCCGCGCGCCAGCTTCGGCTTGAGGATGCTGGCCGCGTCGATCGCGCCCTCGGCGGCACCCGCACCCACGAGCGTGTGCAGCTCGTCGATGAACAGAATGATGTCGCCGCGGGTGTTGATCTCCTTGAGCACCTTCTTCAGGCGCTCCTCGAAATCGCCGCGGTACCGGCTGCCCGCCACCAGCGAACCGAGGTCAAGCGTGTAGAGCTGCTTGTCCTTCAGCGTCTCGGGGACCTCGCCGTGCACGATCGCCTGCGCAAGGCCCTCGACGACGGCGGTCTTGCCGACGCCGGGCTCGCCGATCAGCACCGGGTTGTTCTTGGTGCGCCGGCTCAGCACCTGCATCACCCGCTCGATTTCCTTCTCGCGGCCGATGACGGGGTCGAGCTTGCCCTCCATCGCGGCCGCGGTCAGGTTGCGGCCGAACTGGTCGAGCACCAGCGAGGTGGACGGGTTGCCCGCCTCGCCGCCGCGGCCGCCGGTGCCGGCCTCCGCGGTCTCCTTGCCCTGGTATCCGCTCAGCAGCTGGATCACCTGCTGGCGCACCCGGGTCAGTTCGGCGCCCAGCTTCACCAGCACCTGGGCCGCGACGCCCTCACCCTCGCGTATCAGGCCGAGCAGAATGTGCTCGGTGCCGATGTAGTTGTGGCCGAGCTGCAGCGCTTCGCGCAGGCTCAGCTCCAGCACCTTCTTGGCGCGGGGGGTGAACGGGATGTGGCCGGACGGCGCCTGCTGACCCTGGCCGATGATCTCCTCGACCTGGCTGCGAACGCCTTCAAGCGAGATGCCCAGCGACTCTAGCGACTTGGCCGCTACGCCCTCACCCTCGTGAATAAGTCCCAACAGGATGTGCTCGGTGCCGATGTAGTTGTGGTTGAGCATCCGGGCCTCTTCTTGAGCCAGGACGACGACCCTGCGGGCGCGGTCGGTAAATCTCTCAAACATCGGTGGTTACCTGCTCTCCATCAAATAGACCCGGTTCGTTTGCGCGGCACGCCGCGCCCGGGCCCGTCACCCAAGTCTAGAGGGCGACTGCCGCCACTGCGCTGCCTGCTAGTCCTGTCCAAAAAGCGACAGTGGGACTGCCGTCGGCGCTGAAGGCCCTGTGCCTGGCGCTGCACATAGCAACGCCGCCGGTGGACAAATCGTTTCCGGACGTCAGACGCTGGGCTTTCGCCGCTAGCGAAAGCGGTCAGCGGCGGGCTCGCGGGCCGTCATTGATGCGGCCGGCTGCGCAGCTCCGCGCCCTGGCAACGCTCTATTACGTTGCCGCGTGGAAAGCGTCGATGACGTCGGCGGGGATGCGGCCGCGAGTAGACACGTTGTGCCCATTGCGGCGTGCCCAATCGCGGATCGCGGCGCTTTGTTCGCGATCGATTGCCGCCCGTCCACGGCCCGATCCGGCCGAACGACCACGCCTACGCCCCCCGACCCGTCGGCCAGCGTCCACCCATTGCTTCAAGTCGTTACGAAGCTTTGAGGCATTCTTGGAAGAAAGGTCGATCTCATAGCTCACCCCGTCGAGCCCGAATTCAACCGTCTCATCGGCGGCGCCTTCGCCGTCGAAATCATCGACCAGCGTGACGGTCACTTTCTTCGCCATTAGCCCACACGACCCTTCTGCCCTGAGCACCAGTTGAGGAGTTTAACCTCGAACCCCCGCACCAATGTGCCACACAAACGCACACCATTCAACAAGTTCTGAATCGACCCTGATCAGTTGCTGTGTCGGCGAACAATCGGGAACAAAACTGTCTCTCGAATCGACAGACCCGTCAATGCCATCAGCAACCGATCGACGCCCATTCCGGTGCCAGTAGAAGGCGGCATCCCATACTCTAAAGCGGCCAAAAAATCCTCATCGAGTGCCATTGCCTCGTCGTCGCCTGCGGCCGCTGCACGAGCCTGAGCTTCGAACCTTTCGCGTTGGATAACGGGGTCGATCAGCTCGGAGTAGCCGGTCGCCAGTTCGATCCTGCGGATGTACAGATCCCACTTTTCGGTGACCCCCTCGATGCTGCGATGTGAGCGGGTCAGCGGCGTCGTCTCCACCGGGAAATCGCGCACGAAGGTCGGGGCCCAGAGCTTGTTACCGACGGTGTGCTCCCATAGTTCCTCAATCAATTTCCCGTGCCCGTAACCGCGATCGCGCGGAATCTCTACGCCGAGTTGATCGGCGATCTCCCATAACCGTTCGGCCGGTGTCCGCGGGGTGATCTCTTCGCCGAGGGCTCCGGACAGCGACGGATACATTTGTATCGTCTCCCATTCGCCGTCCACATCGTAGGTAGTGCCATCAGGCAATGGCAGCCTTCTTGTGCCGATCGCTTCGTCGGCGACCTCCTGAATAATCTCCCGCGTCATGACCGCGGAATCGTCGTACGTTCCGTACGCCTGATATGTCTCGAGCATCGCAAATTCGGGCGAATGTGTGGAATCCGCACCTTCGTTTCGAAACACCCGATTCAACTCGAAGACTCGCTCGATTCCGCCCACCAAGCAACGCTTCAGGAACAGTTCCGGCGCGATCCGAAGGTACAGGTCCGCATCGAGCGCATTGGAGTGTGTGACGAAGGGACGAGCTGCCGCACCGCCGGCCAAAGTCTGCAGCATTGGTGTCTCGACTTCGAGAAAGCCACGCCGCTCCAGCGCCGAGCGAACCGCACGCACCACCGCCACCCTTTGGCGAGCAATTGTGCGGGCCTCCGGACGCACGATCAGGTCGACATAGCGCTGCCGCACTCGAGACTCTTCGCTCAGCTCTTTATGGGCAACCGGAAGCGGGCGCAGCGCCTTGCTAATAATTTGCCAGGAATCGGCAAGCACAGATAGTTCCCCGCGCCGCGAACTGATTACTTCGCCGTGCAGAAAAACGATGTCGCCGAGGTCAATGTCCGCCTTCCAAGCGTCGAGTGATTCCTGTCCGACACGGTCGAGGCTGATCATCACCTGCAGTTGGGTGCCGTCGCCCTCCTGCAGTGTGGCGAAACACAGCTTTCCGGAATTCCGCGCAAACATCACCCGACCGGCGACACCGACGATCTGCCCGGTCTCGCTATTGGCAGCCAGGTCCGGATAGGCCTGGCGGATCTCCGCCAGCGTGTGGGTGCGAGCCACCTCGACGGGATACGGTTCACGATTCTCGGCAAGCAGCCGCTCCCGCTTGGCCTGACGGATCCGGAACTGCTCGGGGACATCGGACTCGGAGTCGGGCTGATCAGGAGAGCTCACGGGTGGCCAGCTTAAATCAATGCATGGCCGATCCCATCAGCGCGGCGGCGGTAGCCGCCGTGGTCGACGAGGTCCTCGACTGGCGCTTCAAGGGCCTGCCGTCCGCGTGGTGGGGTCGTACCGCAGCACAGATCTGTGCCGTCCGACCCACTCTCTTCGAAGAGGGCGCAGTCGGACCCGTCTGCGTGCTTCGCGCCGAGGCCCTCACGCACAACCTCGCCGCGATGGCCGCCTGGTGCCGCGACCGTGGCGTCGAGATCGCACCGCACGGCAAGACGCACATGGCGCCGCAGCTGTTCGCCCGCCAACTCGAGGCCGGCGCCTGCGGGATCACCGCGGCGACACTGAGCCACGTCCGCACCTACCGGGCCTTCGGCGTGCGCGACGTGGTGCTGGCCAACGAGCTGGTCGATGAGGCCGGATTGCGCTGGCTGGCAGCCGAACTGGACGCCGATCCCGACTTTTCTCTCGTGTGCTGGGTGGATTCGGTGCGCGGCGTCGAGCTGATGACGGCGGCGCTGAGCGCCGCGGGGGCCCGCAGACCGGTCGACGTCTGCGTGGAGGTGGGCCTGCCCGGCGGGCGCACCGGCTGCCGCGGGGGCTCCGCTGTCGATGAGGTGGGGCGCGCAGCCGCCGCTTCACCGCGGCTACGGCTGGTCGGTGTCGCGGGGTACGAGGCGGCGCTCGGTCACGACATCGCGCCCGACGCCATGGCCGCAGTCACCGACTATCTATTCCAGATGCGCGCCGCCGTGGTGCGACTGGCGGCACTGTTCGAAACGGATCGGGTGATGGTGACCGCGGGCGGCAGCACGTACTTCGACGCGGTCGCCGACGTGCTGACCGGCGACTGGCCCGCGGGATTGGCGGTGCGCACCGTCGTCCGCAGCGGTGCGTACCTCACTCACGACGACGGGCTCTACGCGCGGACGTCGCCTCTGCGCGCCGCGCTGCTGCCCGCGCTGCAGGTGTGGGCGCAGGTGGTGTCACGCCCGGAGCCCGGACTGGCCGTGCTGACGATGGGCCGCCGCGACGTGTCCTTCGACCAGGATCTGCCGGTGCCGCTCGCGTTGGCCGACAGCGTGGTCAGCAAGCTCAATGATCAGCACGGTTATCTACAGCTGGGCGACGGCGACAGCGTCGAGGTCGGCGACTGGCTCGGGTTCGGCATCTCGCATCCGTGCACGGTGTTCGACAAGTGGCAGCTGATCCCTGAGCTCGACGCTGACGACCGTGTGGTCGGCCTGATCCGCACGTTCTTTTAACACGGGGGCAGGCAACTAGCGGGCCTGCTTCAACCGGCCGCGCGAACTGTCGCGGTTGCGCTCGAACACCAGTCGCAGGCCGTCGAGCGTGAGGTGCTGGTCGTACTTGTCGACCGTGTGAAGGTCGGGCAGCACCAGCGGAGCGGTGTGGCCGGTGGCGACTACCGCGACGTCGTCACCGGCGAAGCCGTCGACATCCTCACGGATGCGGCTGACCAATCCGTCGACCAGGCCGGCGAATCCGAAGACGGCGCCAGCCTGCATGCACTCGACGGTATTCTTGCCGACCACCGAACGAGGCCGTGTCAGTTCGACGCGGCGCAGGGCCGCTGAACGCGCGGCCGCGGCATCGGAAGACACCTGCACGCCGGGAGCGATTGCCCCGCCGAGGAATTCGCCCTTCGCCGACACCACGTCCACACAGATCGACGAGCCGAAGTCGACAACGATCGCGGGGCTGTTGTACTTGTTATACGCGGCCAGGCAGTTGACGATTCGGTCTGCGCCAACCTCTTTGGGGTTGTCGACCAACAGCGGGATGCCGGTCCGCACACCCGGCTCGATCAACACGTGCGGTACCACCGGCCAGTACTGCTCGAGCATCAATCGCACCTCGTGCAGCACCGACGGGACGGTCGACAGCCCCGCCGCGCCGGTCAGCCGTTCGGAGTCCTCGCCGATCAGGCCGTCGATGGTGAGCGCCAGCTCATCGGATGTCACCTCAGATTCGGTGCGAATCCGCCAGTGCTGCACCACTTTGGCATGGTCGCCCGATCCGGAGATCAGACCCACAACAGTGTGGGTGTTGCGTACGTCGATCGCGAGAAGCACGGGCTTACCGCGGGGACATCAGTTCGGCCGCGTCGGCCGGCACGAATGCGGGGTCATTGCCGAGGTCAATCTGCTTGTTGTCGGCGTCGACGAACACCACCCGAGGTTGATATGCCCGTGCCTCGGCATCCTCCATCGTGCCGTAGGCGATGAGGATTACGAGATCACCGGGATGCACGAGATGCGCTGCTGCACCGTTGATGCCGATCACACCGCTACCCCGTGCGCCGGTGATCGCGTAGGTGACCAGCCGCGCGCCGTTATCGATGTCAACGATCGTGACCTGCTCGCCCTCGAGCAGGTCCGCCGCATCCATCAAATCGGCATCGATGGTCACCGAGCCGACATAGTGGAGATCGGCCTGGGTGACCACCGCGCGGTGGATCTTGGATTTCAGCATTGTTCGTAACATCAATTCCTCCAAGGCAATTCGTGATTCTCGTTAGAGCCGACCCGCGGGTGTCCGTCGATGCCGGCGCTTGCTCCGATGTCGATGGCGATGTTGTCCAGAAGTCGGGTGCTGCCCAGCCGGGCGGCCACCAGCATGCGTGCGATGCCCTCGGCGGGCGCCGGGCCGAGGATCACGTCCCGCACCTCCAGGTAGTCGACGTCGATTGCGGGTACCTCGTCCAGCACGGCGCGGGCGGCGTCCAATGCCGCTTCGGTGCCGCCGGCAGCGGCGTACATGCCTGCCAGTAACGCCGCCGACAGCGCGCCCGCCTGCTCGCGGTCGACGTCGTCGAGGTAGCGGTTGCGCGATGACAGTGCCAGCCCGTCGGCTTCCCGCACGATGGGCACCCCGACGATCTGTGTGTCGATGTTGAGGTCGGCGACCATCTGCCGCACGAGCACCAGCTGCTGGTAATCCTTTTCACCGAAAAACGCGCGATCCGGGTGCACGATCTGCAGCAGTTTGAGCACTACGGTCAACACACCCGCGAAATGCGTTGGGCGGGCGGAACCTTCGAGTTCATCACCAAGGGGACCCGGGTGCACGGAGGTGCGCCTGCCGTCCGGGTACATGTCGGCGGCGGTCGGCGTGAAAGCAATCTCGACGCCCTCGTCGCGCAGCGACGCGAGATCCTCGTCGAGCGTGCGCGGGTAAGCGTCCAGGTCTTCGCCCGCCCCGAATTGCAGCGGGTTGACGAAGATTGACACCACCACGACGGCGCCCTGCACCCGCTTAGCGGCCCGGATCAGCGACAGGTGGCCCTCGTGCAGCGCGCCCATTGTCGGCACCAACATCACCCTGCGGCCGGTGGCTCGCAACGCCCCGGTGACTCCGGCGATGTCGCGCGGGCTGGAGTAGACGTTGAGATCACCGGCGGTGAACCGCGGCTTGGGCTTGGTCATGGCTGTCCCGCCTCGGCAAGTACCGCGAACACGTCGTCCGGTGCGTGCGCGCGCTGTGCCGTACGCAATGAGACGGCCCGATATGCCTGCGCAAGTTGCGTGTCCACTTCGCCGAGTGACCGCAGGTGACCGGCGACCGCTGGCGCGTCGCCGCGGGCGACCGGGCCCGTCAGCGCCGCCTGTCCACGCTGTAGCGAGTTTTCCAGGGAAGCCCGCGCGAGCGGGCCGATCACGCGCTCGGCGATGCCGCCTGGCGCGTCGCCCACCAACTCCTGCCCCAGCAGCTCCTGGCCCCACAGCGCGGCCCGCAGCGCCTCGACGGCGTCGAGCAGCACGGTGACGACATGGTTGCTGGCATGAGCCAGTGCCGCGTGGTAGAGGGGGCGGGCGTCCTCGCGGACCCGGAACGGCTCGCCGCCGATCTCGAGCACCAGCGACTGCGCGATCGCGTACCCGACCTCGTCGGCGGCGGTGATGCCGAAGCACGCGTCGGACAGTCGCGCGATGTCCTCATCCGAGCCGGTGAACGTCATCGCGGGGTGGATGGCCAGCGGGATGCAGCCCTGCTCGGTCAGCGGCGCCAGCACGCCGACGCCGTTCGCGCCAGACGTGTGGGCGACGATCGTGCCCGACCGCACCGCGGAGGTGGCGGCCAGGCCCGACACCAGTCCGGCGAGCTCGGAGTCCGGCACGGCCAGCAGCAACAGTTCGGCGCGGCCGGCGACCGCGTCGGGCGGCAGGACGGCGGTATCGGGCAGCCTGTTCTGGGCGCGTTCGGTGGACGCCCTCGAAATGGCGCTGCATGCGACCACCACGTGGTCGGCGCGCTCCAGCGCCACGCCGAGCGCGGTGCCGACTCGACCAGCGGAAATGACGCCGATCGTGAGGCGCGCCGGACGCAGTCCGTCGACGTGCTCCATCGCAGACGACCTCGCAAGTTGTCTTGGTTTCTTCGTTCCGGTCCTGCGTTGCGGGTACCGGACGGTCGCTACAAGCCTAACTCACTCTTCGCGGCGCCTACGACGGCCGCCGCCGGCCGGGGCGGCCTGCAGCCTGGCCAGCAGATCGGCGACCGACTGCCCACCGGTGTCCTCTGCGCTGCGATGCCGCCGCGCCTCGGGTCGCGCAGGCGGCGGTTCCGGCGGCTGATCGGGCTCGCCGTGCGGCGGTAGACCTCCGGGTTCGGTGGCCAGCGCCGGTGGCGCGGGCGGGCGGCCCGGGTCTGCGGCCTCCGGCGGCGCGGAGTGGCGGCCACGGCGGGGTTCAGCGGGCGACTGCATCGCCGGCTCGGGGGCACGTCGCCTGCCCACGTACTCGCCGGCGGACCCGTTCTCGCCCGTCGGCTGAGCCGGCGAATCAGACCCCGTCGGCTGAGCCGGCGAATCAGACCCCGTCGGCTGTGCCGGCGCAACCCAGTTGCTGCCCGGTGCCCCCGCGGGTATCCACTGTCCGGCCGCGGGAGCGGGCTGCCAATCCGTCGTCGGCGTCTGCGCGGCAGGCTCCGGCTCTGGGCGCGGCGGGGGCGCTGGCGGTTCCGGCGGCGGCGCGGGTGGACGCTCCGGTTCCGGTGGCTGCCAAGTGAATTGGGGCTCGGGCGTGGGCTGCGAGACCGGCGCTGGCGGCGGGGACCACGAGCGGGAAACCTCCTCGGCGCGACGGCGCCGCCGCCCTTCTTGTTCGGTCTCCGACGGCCTGCGGTGGGCACCCCCGTAACTCGGCGACGGTACCCATTCGGCCTCAGGCGGATGGGGTTCGGCCGGTACGTCGATGATCGGGCTTTCATCGGTGTTGGCGTCGACGTCCTCGCGGTCTTCGGTGTCGATGCGGCTTGCAGTAACGCGGCCCGTGGATTGTATTTCGGTAGGCCAGTCACCGTACTCGCGTGGCCGATCGGTTTCGAGCGCAGGCCGGTGCGACAGATCAGCGTCGAACAGGATCTCCAAATTGGCGCGCAGCGCGGCCAACTCGGCCCGCAACCCGGCGACCTCGTCGGCGGCCTGGGCCCGCATCTCGCTGGTCAGTTCGCGGCGCAGCTGGCTTTCCACCGTCAGCTCGTACTCCCGGCGCGCCGAGATCTCGCGGTCCAGCTGCAAGTCGTAGACCAGCTTGAGGTCCCGCACCTTGGCCTGGTCGATGTCGCTCTGCCTGCGATAGATGACTGACACGAACGCCGCCACTACCGCGGCCCATAAAGCGAGGATGACAGCCAGCTTCAGCAACTCCACCCGATTGGTGAACACCAGGGCAGAACTGGCACCGATGGCGAGCACCAGCAACACTGTCAGCAGCACCCAACCTGGCCTGCGGGCCGCGCGCCGAGCACGCGTACCGCGGGACAGATCGGTCATGGGCCGACTGTACCCGCCACAGGTCGGCTCGCGTGTCGAGGTCTTCGGCGATTCGGCCGACGACGCTGCGGGTCAGCTACTCGGTTGCCCCGTCGGCGTTGTCGGGCGGCTCCAGTGGGGACTTGCAGCAATGCTGTAGCCATAGCGCGGCAATCACCAGCGCGAGTGCGCATGCCGCGGCGACGACCACTCCGGCGGTGTCGTCGACTGCCACCCTGAGCGTGCTGCGTCGCGGCAAAAGATAAACCAGCACCGCGATCCACCACCCGAGCACCAGCGCGCCCACCCACGCCGATGCCTTGGCGATCACTACGGACCGCGCCACCGCCAGCGGATGCAGCCAGCCGCGCGCGTCGCCGATTTCGCCGTCGTTGATCTTGGCCCGCACATAGAACGCCCAGCCGGCCTCGGCGGCCGCAACGGCCAGCAGTGAAACCCCCGTCCACGTGTCGATGGGCGGGAAGTAGCGGTACAGCAGCACCACGAGCATGTAGCCGGCCACGGCGGCGAGCACCGCCGCGGCCGTGAGGTCACGTTTGCGGGTAGGGCCCATCAGCCCAGCCCGAACTCGGTGAGGCGCACACCGTCACGCTCGGCTGGTTCGAGCTCGTCGAGCAGAGCCGCGATAGAACGCGGTTGGCCGTTGACCGTCAGCGTGGCGTCCGGTTCCACGGCCAACCACGGGATCAGCACGAACGCCCGCAAGTGTGCCAACGGGTGGGGCAGCGTGAGCTCCATGTCGTTAGAGGTCACCTCGCGCTGGCCGTCATGGCACGTGACGATGTCGACGTCGAGGGTGCGTGGGCCCCATCGCTCGCCGCGCACCCGATCGGCCGCCGCTTCGAGCTCGTGTGCGCGGCGCAGCCAACCGTGGCAGTCGAGCGATGGGGCTTCGGCGATAAGCACCGCATTGAGGAACGCGCCCTGCTCGACGCCACCCCACGCCTTCGTCTCGTAAACCGGTGACACCGCGCGCACTGCGCCGCCGAGCCCGTCGACCGTCGACTGCAGTCGCGCCAGCCGATCACCGAGATTCGACCCGATGGACAACACCACTGTGCTCACGCCTCGACTCCCGCTCGTTCCGGTCCTCGCTCGCCCCTCGCTGCGATCCTCACTCGCGGTCGTCTTCGGGGCGTCACGCCTCGACTCCCGCTCGCCCGCCACGGCGGGAACGTCGCGCCACCACTGCGACATCGGCGAAGTCAAGGGGAATGGGCGCGGACGGCTTATGCACGACGACTTCGACGGCGTGCACGCGTTCATCTGTCATCACGTCGTCGGCGATCGCGCCTGCGACCGTCTCGATGAGGTTGCGTGGCCGTCCGGCGACGATGTCGACCGCCCGCTGGGCCAACGTGCCGTAGTCGAGGGTGTCGGCAAGGTCGTCGCTGGAGGCCGCGGTTGCCAGGTCGATCCATACCGTGATGTCGACGACGAAGTCCTGGCCGTCGCGCCGCTCGTGATCGAACACGCCGTGATGTCCGCGAACAGTCAAGCCACGCAATTCTATTCGGTCAGTCATGCCACGCTTCGACCACCTTCAGCGCGTCGACGGACGCGCGCACGTCGTGCACGCGCACACCCCAGGCGCCGTGCAAGCCAGCCAGCGCGGACACGACGGCGGTAGCGGTCTCCCGCCCGTCCGGTGGCCGCGGTTCGCCGTCCGGTCCTGCCAGCAATGTTCCCAGGAAACGCTTGCGGGAGGCTCCGACAAGCACGGGGATGCCGGTGCCGACGAATTCGGGGAGCGCGCGCAGCAACGCCCAATTGTGTTGTGCGGTCTTGGCGAAACCCAGGCCCGGGTCGATGATCAGCCTGGAGGGGTCGACGCCCGCGCCCACCGCGGCGTCGACGCTGGCGAGCAGCTCGTCGCGCACCTCGACGACCACGTCGCGGTAGTCCGGCACCTCGTGCGGCCGGTCCGCGCCGACCGAGCGCCAATGCATCAGCACCCACGGCACTTTCGCGTCAGCCAGGAGCGGTGCCATGTTGGGATCGGCCCGCCCGCCGGACACATCGTTGACGATCTGGGCACCGCTTTCCAGCGCCGCTCGAGCGACCTCCGCGTGCATGGTGTCGATACTGACCGTGATGCCTTGTCCGGAAAGCTCTTTGATCACCGGCAGCACGCGGGCGGATTCGATCCGCGGCTCGACGCGGGTGGCGCCGGGGCGGGTCGATTCGCCGCCGACATCGACGATCGCGGCGCCCTCGGCGACGAGTGTCAGGCCATGTTCGACGGCGCGGTCACGATCGAGAAACAGTCCTCCGTCGGAGAAGGAGTCGTCGGTGACGTTCACGACCCCCATCACATGCACGCGCGTCGTGCTCACCTTCGCAGGATGAGATCCAGCGCCTCGGAACGTGATGACGCATCGCACTTGAATTGACCGCGCACCGCCGATGTTGTGGTGACGGCGCCGGGCTTGCGCACGCCGCGCATCGACATACACAAGTGCTCGGCCTCGACCACCACGATGACGCCGCGCGGATCCAGCTTCCGCATCAGCGCATCGGCGATCTGCGCGGTCAGCCGCTCCTGCACCTGGGGACGCTTGGCATACAGGTCGACCAGTCTGGCAATCTTCGACAGCCCGGTGACCCGGCCGTCCTTGCCGGGGATATAGCCGACATGCGCGACGCCGTGAAAGGCCACCAGGTGATGCTCGCAGGTGGAGTAGAGCGGGATCTGCTTGACCAACACCAGCTCGTCGTGCTGCTCGTCAAAGGTGGTGTTCAGCACGGTGTCCGGGTCGGTGTAGAGACCGGCGAACATCTCTTTGTACGCCCGCGCCACACGCGCGGGGGTGTCCTCCAGCCCGTGTCGGTCGGGATTCTCCCCGACAGCGATCAACAACTCCCGCACCGCAGCTTCAGCACGCGGTTGGTCGAATGCCGGGACGGTGAACGTGGCCGAGTTGTTGTGGTGCGACCGCGTCATGCGAGCCTCCGTTATCTGTCAGCCGTTGAGCCGCTGCCGTGGTCCTGTCCGGGATCCTCTTGGCCCGGCGCGGGTGGGATTCCTTGCGGGGCTGGATGTCCGGGCTGCGGATAGGGCTGGTATGGCGGATAGGGCTGCTGCCAGTGTGGGGGCGGATACCAGTACCCCTGCGGTTGCTGCACCGGGGGCTGCTGTTGCGGGGGCCAGCCGGGTGCGTGCCAGCCAGCCGGAGCGCCATAATCGGGCTGCGTCGGTCCGTTTCCGGGAATTCCGTTGGCACCGTTGCCATTTGTGCCGTTCTGGTGGGCCTGTCGGGCCGCGGCCTCCTGGCTGGCCTGCGCGATCGCGGCCTTGAACGCCGGCTCGGGGACCGGCTTCGGCCACTCCTCACCGCGTTCGATCGCCAGCTCGCCTGGGGTCTTGATCGGCGGCTTGTCGGAGGGGACACGACCACCGAAGTCGTCGAACATGGTCAGCCGCGGCCGCTTCTTCACGTCGCCGAAGATGGCCTGCAGCTCGGCGCGGTGCAGGGTTTCCTTCTCCAGCAGCTCACCGGCGAGAGTGTCGAGCACGTCGCGGTACTCGGTGAGAATCTCCCACGCCTCGGTGTGCGCGGCCTCGATCAGCTTGCGCACCTCGTCATCGATGATCTGCGCCACTTCGTGTGAATAATCGGCCTGGGTGCCCATGGTGCGGCCCAGGAACGGGTCGCCGTGCTCCGTGCCGTAGCGCACGGCACCGAGCTTGGAGCTCATGCCGTACTCGGTGACCATTGCGCGGGCGATCTTGGTGGCCTGCTCGATGTCGGACACCGCGCCGGTGGTCGGCTCGCGGAAGACCAGCTCCTCGGCGGCGCGTCCGCCCATCGCGAACACCAGCCTGGCGATCATCTCCGAGCGGGTCATCAGGCCCTTGTCGTCCTCGGGCACAGCCATCGCATGTCCGCCGGTGCGGCCGCGGGCAAGGATCGTCACCTTGTATATCGGGTCGATGTCCGGCATCGCCCACGCCGCCAGGGTGTGGCCGCCCTCGTGGTAGGCGGTGATCTTCTTCTCGTGTTCGCTGATGATCCGGCTCTTGCGGCGCGGCCCGCCGACAACACGGTCGACGGCTTCCTCCAGCGCCGGGCCCGTGATGACCGTGCCGTTTTCTCGCGCGGTCAGCAGCGCCGCCTCGTTGACAACGTTGGCAAGGTCGGCGCCCGACATGCCGACGGTGCGCTTGGCCAGACCATCCAGGTCGGCGTCGGGGGCGATGGGCTTGCCCTGCGAGTGCACCCTGAATACCGCGCGACGGCCCGCCAGGTCCGGGTTGGACACCGGGATCTGCCGGTCGAAGCGGCCCGGCCGCAGCAGTGCCGGGTCGAGGATGTCGGGCCGGTTGGTGGCCGCGATCAGGATGACGCCCTGGCGCTCGCCGAAGCCGTCCATCTCCACCAGTAGCTGGTTCAGCGTCTGCTCGCGCTCATCGTGGCCGCCGCCGAGGCCGGCGCCGCGCTGGCGGCCGACCGCGTCGATCTCGTCGACGAAGATGATGCAGGGGCTGTTCTGCTTGGCCTGCTCGAACAAATCGCGCACCCGGGAGGCGCCCACGCCGACGAACATCTCGACGAAGTCCGAACCCGAAATCGTGAAGAACGGAACCCCCGCTTCACCCGCGACGGCGCGGGCCAGCAGTGTCTTGCCGGTGCCGGGCGGGCCGTAGAGCAGCACGCCCTTGGGGATCTTGGCGCCCAGCGCCTGATACCGGGATGGGTTCTGCAGGAAGTCCTTGATCTCGTAGAGCTCCTCGACCGCTTCGTCGACACCTGCGACGTCGGCGAAGGTGGTCTTCGGCATGTCCTTGGAGAGCTGCTTGGCGCGCGACTTGCCGAAGCCGAAGCCCATGCGGCCGCCGGACTGCATACGGGAGAACATCACGAACAGCCCGACCAGCAGCAGCAGCGGTAGCAGGTAGATCAGCAGTGAGCCGAGCATGCTGCCCTGGTTCACGACGGTGTTGACTTTTGTGTTCTTCGCAGTCAATGCGTCGAAAAGGGGCACGGCGTACCCGCTCGGGTACTTGGCGAGCACCTTGTCGCTGTTCTCCGTGTCGGCGTTGCCGTTCTTGAGCTCCAGCCGCAGCTGCTGCTCACGGTCGTCGATCTGCGCGCTCTTGACGTTGTCGCTGTTGATCTGGGCCATCGCGACAGATGTGTCGACGGGCTTATAGCCGCGGGTGTCGTCGCTGAAATAGAAGAACGACCAGCCCAGCAACAACACCACGGCGACCGCGGTGAGCGTGCGAATCACATTTTTCCGGTTCATCAAATTTCCGTCGTCGACTTCATCTACTTCGGCCGCCTGGCGGGCAACTGTCTTTTCGGCCGCCCGCGCCGGTGTCCTTTCCAATACGCGCTGCTGGGATATATCAGGCTACCGCTAGACCAACGAATCGCAGTTCCCGACGGCTTGCCGGAGGGAACCGAGGACGTAGCCCGACGGCTTGCCGGAGGGAACCGAGGACGTAGCCCGACGGTTCTGTCCTGCCTCCGACGAACGTGGATTACCCGCACGCTTCTTGCACTCGAGGCGTGACGTAACACCACACTCGCCGTTCAGGAAAGGTCCCTTCCAGACCGCATTGGCCTGTGCTTGGGTAGTGACCGTGATCACTTCAACCGAACGGTTAGTTGATACCAACGGAGTACAGCTCCGAGTCACCGAGGCCGGCGACCGCGGCGCACCCGTCGTCGTGCTGGCCCACGGCTTTCCCGAACTGGCCTACTCATGGCGACACCAGATCCCGGTGCTGGCCGACGCGGGCTATCACGTGTTGGCACCCGATCAGCGAGGCTACGGCGGCTCGGCGAGGCCAGAGGCCATCGAGGACTACAACATCGGTGCACTGTGCGGCGACGTCATCGGCCTGCTCGACGACGTCGGAGCCGAGCGCGCGGTGATCGTCGGCCACGACTGGGGCGCGCTCGTCGCGTGGAACGCCCCGCTGTTTCACCCCGACCGCATCGCGGGCGTGGTCGGGCTGAGCGTGCCGCCGGTGCCACGCCCACCGGCGCCGCCGACCGAACTCTGGCGGCAGGCGTTCGGCGAGAACTTCTTCTACATCCTGTATTTCCAGGAGCCCGGGGTGGCCGACGCCGATCTTGGCGACAACACCGCGACCTTCCTGCGCCGCATGATCGGCGGCGCGAGCTCCGCCGACCAGGAAGATGTGATCGCGCGGATGGCGGCACCGGGTCCCGAGGGCTTCGTCGAACGGATACCCGAATCCGATGGGCCGCCGGCCTGGATCAGTCAAGAGGAGCTCGACCACTACGTCGACGTATTCACCAGCACGGGTTTCACCGGCGGCCTGAACTGGTACCGCAACTTCGACCGTAACTGGGAGCTGACGGCCGACACGCCAGCTGCCACGATCACCGTGCCGTCGTTGTTCATCGCGGGCAGCGCCGATCCGGTGCTGAGTTTCACACCGCGCGACCGCGTCACGGATCTGGTCAAGGGTGACTACCGCGAGGTGCTGCTCGAAGGGGCCGGCCACTGGATTCAGCAGGAGCGGCCCAAGGACATCAATGAGGAGCTTATTGGCTTCTTGTCCGGTCTGGAGCTGAAGTGACCGCCCCCCTGAAGTTCGGGGTGTTCATCACACCGTTCCATCCGGTCGGCCAATCCCCCACCGTCGCACTGGAATACGATATGGACCGGACCGTGGCGCTGGACCGGCTCGGCTACGACGAGGCGTGGTTCGGCGAACATCACTCCGGCGGCTACGAACTGATCGCCTGCCCCGAGGTGTTCATCGCCGCGGCCGCCGAACGGACCAAGCACATCCGCCTCGGAACCGGTGTGGTCTCGCTGCCCTATCACCATCCGTTGATGGTCGCCGACCGTTGGGTGCTGCTGGATCACCTCACTCGGGGGCGGGTGATCTTCGGCACCGGTCCGGGCGCGCTGCCGTCCGACGCGTACATGATGGGCATCGATCCAGTTGAGCAGCGGCGCATGATGCAGGAGTCGCTCGAAGCGATCCTGGCGCTGTTCCGGGCTTCGCCCGAGGAGCGGGTCAGCAGGCACTCCGACTGGTTTACGCTGCGCGACGCCCAGCTGCACATCCGCCCGTATACCTGGCCCTATCCCGAAATCTCAACGGCAGCAATGATTTCACCGTCAGGACCACGACTGGCCGGCGCGCTGGGCACGTCGCTGCTTTCGCTGTCGATGTCGGTGCCGGGCGGTTACGCCGCGCTGGAGAACGCCTGGGAGATCGTCGTCGATCAGGCCGAGAAGTCGGGCCGCGGCGAGCCGGACCGCGCCGATTGGCGGGTGCTGTCCATCATTCACCTCGCCGACACCCGAGACCAGGCGATCGAGGACTGCACCTACGGGCTGCAGGATTTCGCGAACTACTTCGGCGCGGCGGGTTTCGTGCCGCTGTCGAATTCCGTTGAGGGCACTCAGTCGCCGCGTGAGTTCGTCGCGGAGTATGCGGGTCAAGGCAATTGCTGCATCGGCACCCCTGGCGACGCGGTGGCCTACATTCAGGATCTTCTCGAACAGTCGGGCGGTTTCGGCACCCTGCTGCTGCTCGGCCACGACTGGGCGACGCCGCAGGCGACCTACCACTCGTACGAGCTGTTCGCCCGCGAAGTGATGCCGCACTTCAAAGGTCAGTTGACCGCGCCACGCGCGTCTCACGACTGGGCCAAGGGCATGCGCGACAAATTGCTCGGCCGCGCCGGTGAAGCCATCGTCAAGGCGATCAACGAACACACCGACGAACTCAAAGAACAGGAGCAGCCGTGATGCGCGCGTCGGTCCTTCGCAACGGCCGGATGGTCGAACGCGACGACGTACCCGAGCCGGTTCCCGGTCCGGGGCAGGTGCTCGTCGGCGTGAAAGCCTGCGGAATCTGTGGTTCTGACCTGCATTTCGCCAAACACGGCGCGGACGTCCTTGAGCTCAACAACCAGATCGACGGCTTCGGCGGCTACGGCGGCATGCAGATCGATTTGGACCGCGACGTCTTCATGGGTCACGAGTTCAGCGCCGAGGTGCTCGAGGCGGGTCCTGATACCGACGCCCCGGCGCCGGGCACGCTCGTCACGTCTCTACCGGTGCTGGTGTCGTCGACGGGTGTCGAGCCGATTGTCTATTCCAACAAGATAATTGGCGGCTACGCCGAACGGATGCTGTTGTCCGCACCGTTGTTGACGCCCATTCCGAACGGCCTGGACGTCCGCCACGCCGCGCTGACCGAGCCGATGGCCGTCGGCCTGCACGCGGTGAACAAGTCGGCGATCCAGCGCGGGGAGGCCGCTTTGGTACTCGGCTGTGGACCGATCGGTATCGCGATCATCGCCGCACTGCGCCACTGCGGTGTGGAAACCATTGTCGCCGCGGACTATTCGGCCAAGCGACGCGCACTGGCCGAGGCGATGGGCGCGGCCACGACCGTCGACCCGGCCGACGGATCACCGTTCGACAGCACGACCCCCGCGGTGGTTTTCGAGGCCGTGGGTGTGCCTGGCATCATCGATGACATCATGCGTCGCGCGCCGGTCGGAGCACGCGTCGTCGTCGCTGGTGTGTGCATGGAGGCCGACGCGATCCACCCCTACTTCGCGATCGCCAAGCAGATCAACCTGCAGTTTGTGTTGGCGTACGAGCCGACGGAATTCACGGATTGCCTTCGGGCGATCGCCGAGGGTGACATCGACGTCGCGCCGATGATCACCGGTGAGGTGGGCCTCGACCAGGTTGGCACGGCGTTCGATGATCTCGCGCATCCCGACACGCACTGCAAGATCCTGGTGACGCCCTGAAGGTAGGGTGCCTGGCATGCCGATCGCGACGAGAGCGAAGATGTCCACCCGGTTCCTCCTTCTCACCGCGGCGGGGCTTGCCGCCGTTGGGCTCTCGGCGTGCGACGCCTCAGCCGGGCCGACGAGCACAGCGGACAAGGAGATCCGTCAGGTCACCGTCGTTGGCGCGGGCGAGGTCCAGGGCACGCCGGACACGCTGACCGTCAACGCGTCGATCGAGTTCGTCGCGCCCGACGTCAGCGGCGCGATGAACCAGACCAGCGACCGGCAGCAGGCGGTCATCGACGCACTGGTGGGCTCGGGCATCGACCGCAAGGACATCAGCACCACGCAGGTGAGCCTGCAGCCGCAGTTCGCCGGCGGTGACAGCACCGCGATCATCGGCTACCGCGCCAACAATTCGATCGACGTGAAGATCCGCAAGCTCGACACTGCCTCGGAAACGCTCGCTTTGATCATCAGCACGGGCGGCGACGCAACGCGGATCAACTCGGTGAACTATTCGATCGAGGACGATTCGCAGCTCGTCAAGGATGCGCGGGCGAGATCGTTCAACGACGCGAAGGACCGCGCCGAGCAGTACGCACAGCTCTCAGGGCTGGATCTGGGAAAGGTCATCTCGATCACCGAGTCGGGAGCTACGACGCCACCCCAGCCCCCGACGCCCTACTCGCGGGGCGCGGAGATGGCCGCCGTGCCGGTCGAACCCGGTCAGCAAGCAGTCGGCTTCTCGGTGACCGTGATATTCGAGTTGACCTGATTTTCGAGCTCAGCCGGCGGGCGCGATGTCGACTGGAACGCCGTTGAGCACGGCCGTGCCCGACAGCGGGTCGAGCTGGCCGCCGTCGTTGAGCTGGTTGACGTTGACACCGGGTTGGTCGGCGGCGACGCCCTGACGTGTGCCGCCGCGGTCGTGTCCCCACCCGTGTGGCAGCGAGACGACGCCGCGCCGGATGTCCGGTGTCAGTTCCACCGGCGCCACCAGGTCACCGCCGGGACCCTTGATTGAAGCGTTGTCGGTGAGTCCGAGCTCGGCGGCGTCGTCGGGATGGATCTGTAGCGTGCACCGGTTCGTGCCGCCCGCGAGGGCCGGCAGGTTGTGCATCCAGCTGTTGTTCGAGCGCAAATGCCTGCGGCCGATGAGCACAAACCCGTCGTCGATGCGGTCGAGGGATTCGCGCAGCCGCACCGCGTCGGCGATCAGCGGTTCGGGTGCGAGTTCGATTCGGCCGGAACGGGTTTTGATGACCTCCGGGATTCGCGGCTGCAGTGGACCGAGGTCGATGCCGTGCGGCGTGGCCTTGAGCCGCTGCAGGGTGAGCCCGTCGGGGTTGGCGCCGAACGCGTCGCCGTAGGGGCCCAGCCGAAGCATCATGTCGAGACGACGTTCGTATCCCGGCCCGGGAACCAGCAGCGTGGTCAGTTCGTCGACGACACGCCCAGCGACGGGCGAGTTGGGGTCGGCGGTTTCCTTGGCCAACGTCGTCGCGATGACCTGTTCGTCGACCAGACCCGGATCAGCGTCGTAGCCCATGCCGTAGACGATCAGCGCGAGTCGAGACAGGATCTCCGGCTCGTCGGGCCGTCCATCGAGGGGCAGCGTGGGCGGCGAGTACCTGGCGTTGTTGCGCACCGCCAGGTTGTTGAGCGCGAAGTCGAAGTGGCCGGTGCGCGATGGCGGCGGAGGCGGAAGGATGACGTCGGCGTGGCGTGTCGTCTCGTTGAGGTACGGGTCGATGCAGAGCATGAATTCCACCCCGTCGAGTGCACGATCGAGGCGATCGCCGTCTGGTGCCGACAGCACGGGATTGCCCGCAATCGTGATCATGGCCTTGATCTGGCCGCCGCCGGGGGTGTCGATCTCTTCGGCGAGCGCGGCGGCGGGCAGTTCCGCAAGAGCTTCGGGATAGCCCGAGACCCGGCTATGCCACCGCCCGGTGACAAACCCCTTGCCCGGTTTCGGCGGGCGCGGCGCGGGAGCCGCGGCTCCTAGGGGGAACATCGCTCCGCCCGGCTGGTCGAGATTGCCCGTGAGAATGTTGATCACGTCGACCAGCCAGCTTCCGATCGTGCCGAATTCGACTGTGGAGGTGCCGATTCGGCCGTAGACCGCCGCGGTTGGGGCGCCGGCGATCTCGCGGGCCAGGGCTCGGATCTCCTCGGCGGGCACACCGCAGTGAGCGGCGACGACCTCCGGCGAGAACCCGTCGGCCAGTTCACGAACTTGCTCTACGCCTCTGACGTGTTCGGCCACTCCGCCGAGATCCGGTGCGACAAGCCCTTCTTCGAAAAGCACGTGCACGACCGCGAACAACAGAGCGGCGTCGGCGCCGGGGCGCGGCGCGATGTGGCGGTCGGCGAGTTCTGCGGTGCGGGTGCGGGCCGGATCGATGACGGTAAGGCGGCCGCCACGCTTGCGCAGTGCGCGTAGCTTGCCGGGGAAGTCGGCAGCGGTGGCCAAACTGCCATTGGACACAAGGGGATTCGCGCCGATGATCACCAGATAGTCGGTGCGATCGAGATCGGGCACCGTGAAGGCGACGGGACTGCCGAACATATAGCCGAGCGCGACATGCTTGGGCATCTGGTCCAGCGTGCTCGCGGTGTACACCTGCCGGGTGCCCAGCGCGCGGAGAATCAGCGGCGCGTACAGGCTGCCGGCGATCGTGTGGGCGTTAGGGTTGCCGAGGTACACGCCGACCGACGTTCCGCCGTGGTCGCGAACGACGCCGCCGAGCCGTTCGGCGATGACAGCGTAGGCCTCGTCCCACGTGGTTTCGGTCAGCTGACCGTCACGACGGACCAGCGGCCCCCTCAGGCGATCGGGATCGTTGTCGAGTTCAGCGAAGCTGGCGCCCTTCGGGCAGATGAACCCCTTGCTGAACACGTCGTCACGGTCACCGCGGGCGCCAGTCACCTGGCCGTCGGAGATGGTCAGCGTCAGGCCGCAGGTGGCCTCACAGAAAGGGCAGATCCGGAGGGCAGTCAGCGTCATTGGGCTATCTTGCGCCGAGATCGACGTTTTGCCGACTTTTACTCGCACTTGTGCGCCCGTTTGTCCGTTTGGGCGCAGTGATCAGAGCTGCTCGTACACCTTGGGGTCCAGCGTGCCGATGTAGGACAGGTCGCGATAGCGCTCGGCGTAATCAAGGCCGTAGCCGACGACGAATTCGTTCGGGATATCGAAGCCGACATACGCAATGTCCACGTCGTCGCGCACCGCATCGGGCTTGCGCATCAGCGTGCACACCCGCAGCGACCGCGGACGCCGGGTCGCCAGGTTGCGCAACAGCCAGGACAGCGTCAGCCCCGAGTCGACGATGTCCTCGACGATCAGCACGTCGCGGTCGTTGATATCGCGATCGAGGTCCTTGAGGATCCGCACCACGCCCGACGACGACGTCGACGAGCCGTAGGAGCTGACGGCCATGAATTCCAGCTGCGTCGGCAGTGGAATCGACCGCGCGAGGTCGGTGACGAAGAAGACTGCGCCCTTAAGCACCGTGACGAGCAGCAGGTCCTCGGAACCGAGCGTGTCCCGGTAGTCCTCGCCGATCTGGGCACCTAGTTCGGCGACCTTGGCCTGGATCACGTCCTCGGCGAGCAGCACCGACTTGATGTCGCCCGGGTACAGCTCGGCAGATTGCTCAGGCACGTCCACAGCCTGCCATGTTTCAGACCGGCTCGGTGTGCAGGGTGAGCATCCCGTTGTGACGCCCGGCGATCAGGCGCTGGCTGCGCAGCGGTGATCCGACCGCGACCCCACCCTGGCCCCGCCATGCCGTGACCAGGGTGTCCACGCCGCGGATCTGCTTATCGGTCAGCGCGCTGGCCCCACCCGCAAGCAGCCAGCCTCGAATCACCCTGCGCCGGACCGCCTCCGGCAATGCGGCCAACCGGGCCGTGTCCAGCCCGCCACCTGTCCCGACCTCGGCCAGCGCCTGTCGGGCCAAATCATCGAGGGTGTCGGTGTCTTCGCGAAGCGCCGTCGCGGTGCGTGCCAATGCCTCGGCGACCCCGCCGCCGAGTACTTCCTCGAGCAACGGCAGCACTTCGGTGCGCAACCGGGTGCGGGTGAACCGGCGATCGGCGTTGTGCGGGTCCTGCCACGGCGTCAGCCCAAACTCCGCGCAGGCTGCGTGTGTAACTGCGCGACGGATGCCGAGCAGCGGGCGGTACCACGGCGGATCGCACGGCCGCATGCCCGCGATCGACCGCGGGCCCGATCCGCGGCCCAACCCGAGCAGCACCGTCTCGGCCTGGTCGTCGAGCGTGTGCGCGAGTAGCACCGGGGCGTCGCCGCGGGCGTCGTCCAACGCACGGTAGCGGGCGGTGCGGGCGGCGGCCTCCGGCCCGCCGGTCGTGCCGACTTCCACGCAAAGCACTTGAGCGTCAACACATCCCACCGACATCGCCTGATCACGTGCGATGGCCGCGACCCGCCAGGAATCGCGCTGCAGGCGGTGGTCGACAATTAGCGCTGTCGTCGGCTTGGCCCTAGCCGCCGCCGCAGTCAGCGCCAGCGAATCCGCACCGCCGGAGAGCGCGACACACCAGCTTTCGTCGCCGGCGGCGTTGTCGCTGACGAACGCGGCCACGGCCGACTTCAGAACCGCTACAGCACCCTGTCGATCCATCGCTGCGGCTCGTCGATTTCGGTTGGTAGCGGCAGGGTTTCGGCGCTGGACCAAACCGTATTGAACGTGGCCATGCCGACCTTGGCGACGACATGGTCAACGAACGCCTTGCCCCTGGTGTACTGGCTGAGCTTGGCGTCGAACCCCAGCAGCGCCCGCACGATGCGCTGCAGCGGCGGTTGCTTGCGCTGGCGTCGCTCATTGAACCGGCGCCGAATCGTCGCGACCGTCGGCACCACCTTCGGACCGACCGCGTCCATCACGTGGTCGGCGTGGCCTTCCAACAGCGTGCCCAGTACCAACAACTGATCCAGCGCGCGCCGCTGCGGTTCAGATTGCACCGCGCGCAGCAATCCCAGCACCCCGTTCGAATTCGGTTCTGGCGCAACGCCATCACGCTTGTTGCGGACCAGCTCGGCCAGCCGTCCGACCACTTCGCCGACATCCTCGCCTGCGTCCTCGGTCAGCACCGCGAGTGATTGCGACATGTGATCGGCCAACCACGGATTGGCCCGGAACTGCACCCGGTGAGTGACCTCGTGCAGGCACACCCACAGCCGAAAATCGGCCGGCAGCACCCGCAGTTGGCGCTCGACGGTTATCACGTTCGGATACACGAGCAGCAGTTCACCGCCGTTGGGCCCGAACGGGTCGTATTGGCCCAAGATGCCCGACGAGATGAACGCCAGCACGGCACCGGTCTGCGCACCTGTGATGCGGCCCATTATGAGGCGCGGGCCTGCCCCATCACTTTCCGAGCCGCCCGTCATCACCCGCATGGATTGTGTTGCGGCGCGGACCCATTCAATGCGGTCGACGATGCGGGCCTCGGGAATCTCGCCGCCCTCGGTGAGTCCTGTCACGTCGCGCACCGGCAATTCGGCGTTGCGCGAGGCCTCTGCGAGCTGATTGATGACCTGCATACGGGTGTAGTCGGTGGCAGCAGGGCCCGGCCGGGCCAGTTTGGCGCCGACCGCCGCTGCGAACTGCCAGTCGACGGCGCGGCCAACGGTGAGCCCGGACTTGGTTGACGGACTCATGCCTCGACTCCCGCTCGCTCCGGTCCTCGCTCGTGCCTCGCTGCGATCCTCACTCGCGCTCGTCTTCGGACTCATGTGCTGCACCCACAGGACCGCAGGACGGCGGCAAGCGCGTCGATCGAGGTGCGCCCCGTCGGCCCGGCGTTGTTGGAGATGAACGCGAACGTGAGCACCCGCCCGCTCGCATCGGTGACGATGCCTGCCAACGAATTGGTTGCGGTCAACGATCCGGTCTTGGCCCGCAGGTACCCCGCCGCGGCCCGACCGGCATCGGTGTCGAGATAGCGGTTGGACAGGGTGCCGCTGCCGCCCGCGATCGGCAGCAGATCAAGCAGTGGTCGCAGCTTGGGCTGGTCGGTTCCGGCTGCGGCGTTCACCACGCCATCGAGGGTCTCGGCGGTCAGCCGGTCGTCGACGGACAACCCGCTGGAGTCCAACAGCCGCGCATTTCCGGTGTCGATCTTCGCCTTGTCGAGCTGGCTGAGCACCGCCTGGACGGCGCCGTCGAAACTCTGGGGCCGATTCTGCTCTGCGGCCACCTCGCGGCCGATCGACTCGGCCATCACGTTGTCCGATTCGTACATCATTTGTCGCAGGCGCTCGATCAGCGGCGGCGATTGCACCGACGCGATTTCCTGGCCACCGCGCAATCCCGATGGCAGCACCGTGACCGTGGCGGGGTCGACCTTCAGCGCGACGGCCAGCGCGCGGCCGGCGTCCAGGGCCGGCGTGGTGGACCGCCGCGATTCGACGCTCACCGGCTGGGTCCGGCCGGCGTCGAGCATCACCGCTTCCATCGGTGCGATGTCGCCGCCGTCGATGTCGGCCGGATCCCATCCCGGCGCCATCGTCGGCCCGCTGTAGGCACTCACGTCGACCTGGACCGTGGTCACGTCGACGCCGCTGCGGCGTACCTGGTCGGCGAGGTCGCTGATGCGGGCCGCACCCTTGTACCAGGTGGCCTGGTCCTCGGGCGCCGCCGACAGGGTCTGGTCGCCGCCGCCCTTGAGCACGACGACCCCGGGCTGCCCGCCGGCCATCACCCGGGTGGTCAGCCGGGCGTCGCGGTCCAGCGCCAGCAGCGCTGCGGCGGCGGTGAGGACTTTGTTCGTCGACGCCGGCTGCATGGGCACGTCGGCACCCTGCGCCCACAGCTGCGCACCGGTCATCGCGTCAGTGATCCTGCCGGTCAGCGCGCCGAGGTTCGGGTCGGCCACAAACGGCGCCAGCGTCGCGGCAAGCCGGTCGGGCGTCGGCTTTGTTGCGGTGTCGGCGACGGGCACGATGCCGGGTGCCGCGGTCGCCGCGGGCGGCGCAGGCCTGATGGGCTCGGCGTCGCTGGTGGTGTTGCCGGTGCTGAGCACAGCGGCCGCGGCGACGACGGCGGCTACCAGCAACAGCACCGCCACGCCGATCACCACATGCGTGGATCGCCGCCACTGCGTCGGCCGCATATCTCTCCTGCCCTATTGACCGCCTCCTCACAGCAGCGTATCGCTCCGTTAGGGTGAGCCCGTCCCTGAAGACCGGAGCACATGGGTAAGGAGCCGCGGCGGTGGAGTTCGACGTCGTCATCGAGATCCCGAAGGGGTCGCGCAACAAGTACGAGGTGGACCACGACAGCGGGCGGGTGAAGCTGGACCGCTACCTCTACACCGCGATGGGCTATCCCGCCGACTACGGATTCATCGAGAACACGCTCGGCGAGGACGGCGATCCGCTGGACGCGATGGTTTTGCTGCCCGAATCGGTCTTCCCGGGCTGCATTGTGGTGGCACGCCCGGTCGGCATGTTCCAGATGGAGGACGAGGCCGGTGGCGACGACAAGGTCCTCTGTGTCCCCGTTCCGGACATCCGGTGGGACCACATCCAGGAGATCGAGGACGTGCCGCCCTTCGAGCTCGAAGCGATCAAGCATTTCTTTGTGCACTACAAGGACCTCGAGCCGAAGAAGTGGGTGAAGGCGGCGGATTTCGTCGGCCGCGAGAAGGCCGAGGCCGAGGTGCTGGCTTCACTGGAGCGTTTCAAGACCGCTGGTCACTGAGTTTTCATCGCCGTAACACGCGGTAACCTGCGCGTGGTTTGCGCGTTTGATGATGGCTAAGTGCTGATGCATCAGGGGATCGGCCTCGAGGCGTTCAACGCAATGCCGATGCGACGGGCCGTGCATGCGGTCTACGAGTGTTGCTACAGCGTGCCCCTGGCCGCCGATCTGGCCCGCGGCCGGTCATACGACAGCCACGATCTGCTGTTCCGGGAGGCCGACGCCCTGCTGTTCGGCCTCTCCGAGGACTCGATCGACTCGATCCTGCAGGCCTACCCCGACATCGGTAAGCGGCCGGGCAGTGAGAAGTCTGCGGCCGAACAGTGTGCGATCTGGTGCGAACAACCCGAAGTGATGGAGCAACTCGGCGCGGCATCGAAGCGGTATCTCGAGCACTTCGGCTTCGGCTTCGTGATGTTCGTCAACGGCTACACCGCCCAGGATGTGCTCGCGGCGATGAACGACCGCATGCTCAACGACGTCGACACAGAGCGCAAAGTGGTGCGCATCGAACTGGCGCGGATCAACCGCACCCGGCTGGAGCGCATGCTCGGACCCGAAGGCGGCTACGACAACTGGTGAGACGCTAGGCGGCCTGCCAGTCGCGGATCGCGGTGTCCTGCTTACGTCCCAGTTCGAGCACCAAATCGGATGGCGCGGGATCCTTTGGCGCACCTTCGAATGCGATCGTCGTTGCCGTGTTCCCTTCGGCGAAGGACAACACGGTGATGGACTGCGATCCGTCCGGTGACATGCCGGAGACCATCGTCCCGCCCGCACCTACCGCCGCCGGCTGCGTCTGGCTGTTGACGACGTCGCCTGCCATGGCACCCCTCGCACCATCCAGCGCCGCAGTGGCCGCCTGGGGGTCGGGCAGCACGAGGATGGTGCTGGTGATCTGTCGATTACCCTCGCGGTGGGTGTAGACGGCCTCCACGCCCGGCTGCCCATTCGGGTTGAAGACGAGTGGCGCAGCGTTGTAGGCCAACGAATCGGTGATCAAGTTCGGGTCTACCGGCAGCGTGCTGAAGTCGCCGGGTTGGGCTGCGGCATAACCGAAACCGCCGAACGTCATCATGGCGGCAGCTGCAATTCCACCGGCCATCGTGCGAGCTTTCATAACGGCATCCTCCAATCGGTGGTATCAGCAGGGAGTCAGCACGGGTAGCAGGCCCAGCCGCGCCAGCCGTCGCGCCAGAACCACCCCGGTCCGCAGCCCATTCCGCCAGTCGTCCCGTAGCAGTCGAGCATCTGCACGTCCGGCTTGTTCGGCACCGTGGGCTGGGTGTAGACGGTGGTGTCACGCGAGCTCTGCGCGGCGTATGCCGTCTGCGTGGTGGCCGCCGAACCCGACATCATTGCCACGATTGCAAGGATCATGCCGAATTTGCGCATCAGAATCCTCCTCGGTGTTCTCGGAAACTGCCAAGCAAACGGTACGCCGAACACCATCGACGGTTGACGAATTTGGTCGACTCGAAGCGGCCCGGAAGTGACGTTTCCCGGCGCATGATGGCCCGATGAACGATGGTGTGCAGGGACACTGCGATAGCCGCTTCTCAACGGTCGCTGATGCGCTGGCCGACGAGATCGCCAGGGGCGAGGAACTCGGCGCCTCGATCGCGCTGGACATCGACGGCGAACTCGTGGTCGACATCTGGGGTGGTCACGCCGACCGCGCGAAGACGGTCGCCTGGGGCGAGGACACGATCACCAACTTCTTCTCATGCACCAAGACACTCACCGCGCTCGCGGCATTGATCGCGATCGACCGTGGCCTTGTCGATGCTTTCTCCCCGGTCGCGAAGTACTGGCCGGAATTCGCCGAGAACGGCAAGCAGGACATCGAAGTGCGCCACCTACTTTCACACACATCCGGCGTGTCCGGGTGGGAGGCGCCGTTCAGCCTCACCGACATCTACGACTGGGAGAAAGCGACCAGCCAGCTAGCCGGTCAGGCGCCGTGGTGGCCACCCGGTACCGCGTCCGGCTATCACGCGATCAACTACGGCCATCTGATCGGCGAAGTGATCCGGCGCGCGACGGGCAAGACGCTCAAGGACTTCGTCCGTGACGAAATCGCGGAGCCGCTGGGCGCCGACGTCCAGATCGGCGCACGCGAACAGGACTATCAGCGCATCGCGGAACTGATCCCGCCACCGCCGCTGGACCTTCCGCTGGACGCGATGCCTGCCGACCATCCGATGGTAAAGACCTTCGCGTCCTTCCCGCCGGATTCCAACGGTGCTGAGATCGCGTCGAGCGAAGGGTGGCGTCGCGCAGACATCGGTGGCGTCAACGGTCACGGCAACGCACGCGCACTCGCACGTGCGTTGTCACCGATTTCATTGGGCGGCACGGCTAATGGCGCGCAGTTGCTGAGCCCGTATACCATCGAATTGATCTTCGATGAGCAATCGAATGGCCTTGACCAGGTGCTGATGATCCCGTTGCGATTCGGCATCGGCTTCGGATTGCCTTGCCCGGAAAGCGTTCCCGCGATTCCCGACGAGAAGATTTGCTTCTGGGGCGGCTGGGGCGGCTCGATGGCGGTGATGGACCCGGATCGCCGCGCCACGCTCACCTACGTGATGAACAAGATGGGCCCTGGCACCACCGGCACAGAGCGCACTATTCGGTACGCGAAGCTGATCTACGAGGCCCTTGGCTGATCCCGCGACGCGAGGCGGTGTAGCACGTCACGCCCGAGGTCACGCAGATCCTGCCGCGGTGCCGCAGGAACCAACGTGACACCATCGGCCACACCTGCTTTGGCGATGTCGGAGATCAAACCCGCGAGCCCGTCGACCGTGCCCGCGTAGTGCACGGTGTGATGGCTGGCCCGAGAACACGTCGCGCAGAACGGAAATCGCCAGCGACCGCCACGGTGACGTCCAGAATCACGGCGACGTTCTCGCCGCGGGCCTGGATCCGCGCGCGAGCCCGCCGGGCCTGCTGCAGATCCGTCGCGGCGACCCGCACCGTGCGCCCCTCACCATGCGTCAGTTCGCTCCAGTCGCCGCTCGACGCGTCCGCAACGAATAACCGCACGGCGCCAGACTAGGAGCGCAGGTGAACAGTCGCGATGGTTGCGCTCATGCCGAATCCAAAGGCTCTTTGTCGGCATCCTTCTTCACGTCGTGCACGCGGGTCTTGTACAGGCTCGCCGCGGTGGTGATGACGAGCGTCACCACGATCACACCGAGGCTCGCCAAGGTCGGGATCTCCGGCACCGGGACGTGCTCACCGCCGTTGATGAACGGCAGCTCGTTCTCGTGCAACGCATGCAGAAGAAGCTTCACCCCGATGAACGCCAGGATGAACGCCAAGCCCTGCGACAGGTAGACCAGCCGCTTGAGCAGGTCACCCAGCAGGAAGTAGAGCTGCCGCAGCCCCATCAGCGCGAACACATTGGCCGTGAACACCAGGTAGGGCTCTTGGGTCAGGCCGTAGATCGCCGGGATGGAGTCCAGGGCGAAGATGAGGTCGGTCGTACCGAGGGCGACGATGACCAGGAACATCGGCGTCATCAGCCGCTTGCCGTTCTCCTTGACCCACAGCCGCAGGCCCTCCCACCGATCGGTGAGCTGCAAATGCCTGCGCGCGAACCGGACGACCACGTTGTCGGCGTCGTCGTCGTGATCGGTGTCCCGGGCCAGGTTGACCGCGGTGTATAGCAGGAAAGCACCGAACAGGTAGAACACCCACGAGAATTGGTTGATCGCCACCGCTCCCAGCGCGATGAAGATGCCGCGGAAGACCAGCGCCAGGATGATGCCCACCAACAGTGCCTGCTGCTGATATTTCTTCGGCACTTTGAAGCTGGCCATGATGATCAAGAAGATGAACAGGTTGTCGACGGACAGGCTGTACTCGGTGAGCCAACCGGCGAAGAACTCCAGGCCGAATTGGCTGCCGTGGAAGAACCAGACCCACAGGCCGAACGCCACCGCGAGCCCGACGTAGAGCGTCAGAGAGACAACGAGCTCGCGTTTGGACGGTTCGTGCGGCCGACGTCCGATGACGACGACGTCGAACAGCAGCACGGCGATCGTCACGCCCAGCGTGATGATCCACTCGAGTTGGGTTACGTGCATGTAGAAGCCTCCGGTCGTCCGCGGCGGGCCGCGAATGCAGCCCCGATCAACGCCGGAGGTCTCTTCCACCGCAGCGACGATCCGTAGCGGTCCGCAGCGCCGGTCGCCCGATCACAGACGACGTGATGACGACACTGCGGCGAAGGAATACTCCCCTCCGCACTCGATTCTGCCAGGTAGGTGCCATCGATCGAAATCGGGGGCCGATGAACTTCCGCGTTATCGCGATTGTGATCCCGCACCGCGTGCGGCGCAGGCCCTCCGAACGAGCCGCTTAGTAGTTTGTATTTGTGACAGCGGCTCCTCATGCGGACATCCCCGCGCAGTACCTGTTGTCTTCGTTTGCACCGGAAGCGCGCACGCTGATCGACATCCTGTACGACACCGCGGCCCGTTATCCGGACGCCGCCGCGCTCGACGACGGCGCGGTTCAGCTCACCTACGCCGAGCTGATCGCCGACATCGAGGAGAGCGTTGAGTGGCTCGCCGCACGCGGCATCGGGCGGGGCGACCGCATCGGCATCCGGATGCCGTCCGGTAGCTACGCGCTCTACGTGGCGATCCTCGCGACGCTGGCCACCGGAGCGGCCTACGTGCCGGTCGACGCCGACGACCCACAAGAACGCGCCGACCTCGTGTTCGGCGAGGCCGACGTGGTCGGCGTCATCACCGAGCATGGCCTCGTCCGCGGGGTCGGCTCGTCACGTGGATGGCGCGCAGGGTCGCCGCTGGGCCGCGACGACGCCTGGATCATCTTCACGTCCGGATCCACCGGTACCCCGAAGGGGGTCGCGGTCACGCATCGCAGCGCCGCGGCATTCGTCGACGCGGAAGCGCAAATGTTCTTGCAGGACAACCCCATTGGTCCTGGCGACCGCGTGCTGGCCGGACTGTCGGTCGCGTTCGACGCGTCGTGCGAGGAGATGTGGCTGGCGTGGCGGCACGGGGCCTGCCTGGTGCCCGCGCCACGGTCGCTGGTGCGCAGCGGCATGGACCTCGGGCCGTGGCTGGTGTCGCGCGACATCACCGTGGTGTCCACGGTCCCGACGTTGGCGGCGTTGTGGCCGGCAGAGGCGCTCGAGGCGGTGCGGCTGCTGATCTTCGGCGGTGAGGCATGCCCGCCGGAACTGGCCGAGCGGCTGGCCGTCGAGGGCCGCGAGGTCTGGAACACCTACGGGCCGACCGAGGCGACGGTGGTGGCATGTGCGGCCGAGCTGGACGGTGCGACGCCGGTGAGCATCGGGTTGCCGCTGCGGGGTTGGGATCTGGCAGTGGTGGACAAAGAGGGGCGACCGGTTTCGATTGGCGAGGTCGGCGAGCTCGTCATCGGCGGGGTGGGGCTGGCCCGCTACCTTGATCCGGACAAGGACGCCGAAAAGTACGCAGAGATGCCGACACTCGGATGGTCGCGGGCCTACCGCAGCGGCGACCTGGTGCGGCTGGAGCCCAACGGGTTGTACTTCGTCGGCCGAGCTGACGACCAGGTCAAGGTCGGCGGGCGTCGCATCGAGCTCGGCGAGGTGGACACCGCGTTGGTGAACCTTCCAGGGGTCAGCGGCGGCGCTGCCGCAGTGCGAAAGACCGCCGGCGGCACCCCCCTGCTCGTCGGGTATATCGCAAGCGCCGACCCGTCGTTCGACATGGCCAAGGCGCGCGCCGCGTTGTCCGAGACGCTGCCCGCCGCGCTGGTGCCGCGGCTGGTGCTTGTCGACGAGCTGCCCACCCGCACGTCGGGCAAGGTCGACCGCAACGCTCTTCCCTGGCCGCCGCCTGGGGCCGCCGAAGCGGACGAACCCGACCTGGGCGGCACGATGGGCTGGCTGGCCCGGCTGTGGCGCGAGGTGCTGGCCGCACCGGTCGACGGCCCGGAGGCCGACTTTCACGCGCTTGGCGGCGGTTCGCTCTCGGCCGCTCAACTGGTGTCCGCCCTGCGCGAGCGCTATCCGCAGGTGACGGTCGCCGACCTCTACGACCATCCCCGGCTGGGTTCGCTGGCCGGCTACCTCGACGAGCTCGACCCGCCGCCGCACGTCGAAACCCGCGTCGTGAAGCCCACGCCGCGGTTGACCCAGGCCGCGCAGGTAGCGCTGTCACTGCCACTGGCGACACTGAGTGGCTTGCAGTGGGTGGTGTGGCTCGCGCTACTCAATAACGTTGTTGCCCAACTACTTCCGATGCCGTGGCTGGTGCCGGTCAACTGGTGGTGGATCGCCGGTGGTTTCCTGCTGTTCATCACCCCGCTGGGCCGGATGTCCATCGCGGCGTTGGGCGCGCGCATGTTGCTTGGCGGCCTGGCACCCGGAACGTATCGTCGCGGCGGCCCGGTGCACCTGCGGGTGTGGCTGGCTGAGCGGCTCGCTGATGCCAGCGGCGCGGAGAACCAGGCCGGTGCGCCCTGGCTGGTGTACTACGCCCGCATGCTGGGCAACAAGGTCGGCAAGGGCGTCGACCTGCACTCCGCCCCGCCCGTGACCGGGATGCTCAGGCTGGGCCACCGCTGCTCGATCGAACCCGAAGTCGACATCTCGGGACATTGGGTCGACGGCGACCACTTCCATGTCGGTCCGATCACCGTCGGCAACGACGCCACCATCGGGGCGCGTACCACGCTGCTGCCTGGTGCGGTCGTTGGCAAGAACGCTGATGTCGCGCCCGGCTCCGGGGTAGTCAGCAAGGTGAAGAACGGGCAGTACTGGAAGGGTTCGCCCGCCGTGAAATCCGGCAAGGCCCGCCACCCGTGGCCGGATCGCCGCCCGCGACGTGCACCGCTGTGGGTGGCGATGTACGGCGCGACGTCGATCGTGCTCAGCGGGGTTCCGCTGGTGGCACTTGGGGTGGGTATGGCCGTGATCGGTTGGGCGGTAAGAGATGCCGATTCGGTCATCGCCGCGATCGCGCCCGCCGCGTTGTGGACGGCGCCGGCGACACTCGCCGCGGTGCTGGTGTACGCGTCGTTGACGGTGATCGGCGTGCGAATGCTTTCCCTGTGGTTGCCGGAGGGCTATCACCCGGTACGCAGCCGCGTCGGGTGGCAGCTGTGGGCGACAGAACGGCTGATGGACGCCGCGCGCAATTATCTGTTCCCGATATACGCCAGCCTGCTCACGCCCTGGTGGCTGCGCGTGCTGGGGGCGAAGGTCGGTCGGGGGACCGAAATTTCGACGGCGCTGCTGGTCCCGAAATTCACCATCGTGGAAGACGGTGCGTTCCTGGCCGACGACACCATGGTCGGGTCCTACGAACTGGGCGGCGGTTGGATCCACGTCGCCAAGGCGACCATCGGCAAGCGGGCGTTCCTCGGCAATTCAGGCATCACCCAGCCCGGACGGCGGGTCCCCGACGATGGGCTGGTCGCGGTGCTGTCCGCCGCACCGCACAAGGCCAAGGCGGGTTCGTCATGGCTGGGCAGCCCGCCGGTTCGGTTGCGCCGCCAACCCACAGCGGCCGACGTGCTCCGCACCTTCCACCCGTCGCTGCGGCTGAAAGTCCTGCGTGCGTTGGTGGAAACGTGCCGGCTGATCCCGTTGGTGGTGACGTTCGCGATCGGGGTGGCAGTGCTGTTCGCGGTGCAATGGCTGGCCGTCGAAATTGGCTGGGCATGGGCCGCGCTGGCCAGTGGCGCGGTGTTGCTGGCCGCGGGCGCCGTCGCAGGCGGCACCGCGGTGATCGCTAAATGGCTTCTCGTCGGCCGTATCCGAGCGGTTGAGCACCCGTTGTGGTCGGCGTTCGTGTGGCGAAACGAGGTGTCGGACACCTTTGTCGAGACGGTGGCCGCACCGTGGTTCGCCCGCGCAGCCAGCGGCACTGTAGTGATGAACCTGTGGCTGCGCGCGCTGGGCGCGAAGATCCGCCGCGGCGTCTGGTGTGAGACGTATTGGCTGCCCGAAGCCGACCTTGTCACCCTTGAGAAGGGTGCGACGGTCAACCGCGGCTGCGTCGTGCAGACCCACCTGTTCCACGACCGCATCATGCGGATGGACACCGTTGTGCTGGAAGAGGGTTCGACGCTGGGCACCAACTGTGTCGCGCTACCCGCCGCCCGCATCGGTGCCGGCGCGACCGTCGGCCCGGCGTCGCTTGTCATGCGCGGTGACGAGGTGCCACCGTCGACCCGCTGGCAGGGCAACCCGATCGCACCGTGGAACCTGCTCCGCAAGAAGCGCGGGCATGCACCAGATGCCTCGTCCGCAGGCAAAAAAGAACAAAGTGCCGCGTGACGAGGAGCAAGAAGGCGGCGAAGAAGACCGCCCCTCCGGTCATCGACCCCTACCTGCCTGCCAATGGCAACTTCGGCTACCGGGTGTCACGCTACGAGCTCGAACTCGATTACAAGGTGTCGATCAATCGGCTGTCGGGGTCCGCCACCGTCACTGCTGTCACGCTGGCGGCGCTGAGCACGTTCACCCTGGACCTGTCGGACGCCCTCTCGGTGACGAAGGTGGCGGTGAACGGCAGGCGTCCGGCCCAGTTCCGGTCGTCGGGCGGCAAGCTGCACATCGCGCTGCAGCAGCCGCTGCCCGCAGGGGCAGCGATGACCATCGCGGTGCGCTACGGCGGCATCCCGCGGCCCATCCACTCTTATTGGGGCGACGTCGGTTTCGAGGAACTGTCGGAAGGCGTGATCGTCGCGGGCCAACCCAACGGCGCCGCATCCTGGTTCCCCTGCGACGACCATCCCAGCGCCAAGGCCAGCTTCCGCATCCAGATCAGCACCGAAAGCCCGTACTATGCGCTGGCCAACGGAGAGTTGTTGTCCCGGCGCGTCCGGGCGGGCATGACGACCTGGACGTACGAACAGCCGGAGCCGACATCGACCTATCTGGTCACGCTGCAGATCGGGCCGTACGACCGGATTCGGCTGGCCAAGAACGGCGTTCAAATGCACGCGGTGTTGCCGGAACGGCTGCGCCGCAACTTCGACAACGACTTCGGCGACCAGCCACAGATGATGAAGTTGTTCGTCAAGCTGTTCGGGCCATACCCGCTGTCGAGCGGTTACACCGTGGTGGTCACCGACGACGACCTGGAGATACCGCTTGAGGCGCAAGGAATTTCGATTTTCGGCGGGAACCATTGCGACGGGCAGGGCAGCGCCGAACGGCTCATCGCGCACGAGTTGGCGCATCAATGGTTCGGCAACTCGGTCACCGCCAAGCGATGGCGCCACATCTGGCTGCACGAGGGTTTCGCCTGCTACGCCGAATGGCTGTGGTCCGAGCACTCCGGCGGGCGTTCGGCCGACGAGTGGGCTGTGCACTACCACCAACGCCTGGCGAGTTCGCCACAGGACCTGCTGCTCGCCGACCCGGGACCGCGTGACATGTTCGACGATCGCGTGTACAAACGCGGTGCGCTTACGCTGCACGTGTTGCGCCGGCACATCGGCGACGAGAGTTTCTTTGCGCTGCTGCGGGATTGGACGACGCGCTACCGGCACGGCACCGCGGTCACCGACGACTTCACCGGTTTGGCAGCCAACTACGCTCACGAGTCGCTGCGACCGCTGTGGGATGCGTGGCTGTATTCGACGCGTGTCCCCGCCCTGGACGGCCCGCGGTGACCGACGCGGGTACGCCGTTTGATCCTCTTCACGCAAGCGGCTCATCCCCGACCGGCCCGATCACTCGCGCAAGCGTGACGCGGGTGGGCACGGCGACCGTGGTGTCCGCGCTGTGCGGGTACGCGGTCCTGTACCTCGCTGCGCGCGATCTCGAGCCTGCGGGCTTCTCGGTGTTCGGCGTGTTCTGGGGTGCGTTCGGTTTGGTCACCGGCGCGGCGTTCGGGCTGCTGCAGGAGGCCACCCGCGAGGTGCGCTCGGCGCGTTACGCCGAGGTGGTCGCCGGCCCGCGCACGCATCCGATGCGGGTGGCGGCGATGGTCGGCGTGGTGGCTGCCGCGGTGATCGCAGTGAGTTCACCGCTGTGGTCGGCGCATGTGTTCGTCCAGGCGCAGTGGTTGAGCGTGGCGTTGCTCAGCGTCGGGCTGGCCGGTTTCTGCCTGCACGCCACGCTGCTGGGCATGCTGGCCGGCGTGAGCCGGTGGACTCAGTACGGGTCATTGATGGTGACCGATGCTGGTCTGCGGGTGGCGGTGGCAGCGGCGACGTTCGTTGTGGGTTGGGGGTTGGTCGGATATCTCTGGGCGACGGTCGCCGGTGCGATCGCGTGGCTGATCTTGCTCGTCGCGTCCCCTGCGACGCGCGAAGCGGCCCGGCTGCTCACGCCGGGCGGCACGGTGACGTTCCTGCGCGGCGCGTCGCATTCGATCGCCGCCGCGGGGGCAAGCGCCATCCTGGTGATGGGCTTCCCGGTGCTGCTCAAGGCGACCTCTGGTGATCTGGGCGCAACCGGCGGTGTGGTGATCCTGGCGGTCACGCTCACCCGCGCCCCGCTGCTGGTGCCGCTGACCGCGATGCAGGGCAATCTGATCGCGCACTTCGTCGACCAGCACGGCGAGCGGCTGCGCGCGCTGATCACGCCCGCGGCCGTGGTGACGGGCCTTGGCCTGCTGGGCGTGCTGCTCGCGGGGGTGTTCGGACCGTGGCTGCTGCGGGAGGCGTTCGGGTCCGAGTACAGGGCAGACGGCGCCCTGCTGGCCTGGCTGACCGCGGCCGCGGTCGCGATCGCGTTGCTGACGTTGACCGGCGCCGCGACGGTCGCGGCGGCGATGCATCGCGCGTATTCGGTGGGTTGGGTGTCCGCGACGGTGTCGTCGGCGTTGTTGTTGCTGCTGCCCCTGGGGCTGGAGACGCGCACTGTCATCGCGCTGCTATGCGGCCCAATGGTCGGAATCGCGGTTCACCTGGCCGCGCTAGCAAGGATGTCCCATGGGTGAGCATGTATTTTGAGTTCCATCAGTATTTCGGACACGCGCTACCACGACGTTTGGATCGTCGTCCCGGCCTTCAACGAGGCCAGCGTTATCGGCGACGTCATCAGTGACGTTCGCTCCGTTTTTGACCACGTGGTGTGTGTTGACGACGGCAGCCGCGACGAAACCGGCGACATGGCCTTGCGCGCAGGGGCACATGCGGTGCGCCATCCGGTCAACCTCGGCCAGGGCGCCGCGATCCAGACCGGCGTCGAGTACGCCCGCCAGCAGCCCGGCGCGGCGGTGTTCGCCACGTTCGACGCCGACGGCCAGCATCGCGTCAAGGACGTCATCGGGATGATCGACCGGTTGTCCACTGACGACGTCGACCTCGTCATCGGCACCCGTTTCGCTGATCCGGGCGTCGTCAGCCGCACGCCGCTGATGAAGCGGTTGGTATTGCGGTCGGCGGCCGCGTTGAGCCGACGCAGCCGCAGGTTCGGCCTTACCGACGCGCACAACGGTCTGCGGGTGTTCAACAAGAAGGTGGCCGACGGGCTGAACCTCACCATGAGCGGAATGAGCCACGCCGACGAGTTCATCGCCCTGGCCTACGAAAACCATTGGCGGGTAACAGAAGAACCGGTGGAGATTCTCTACACCGAATACTCGATGTCGAAGGGTCAGCCCCTGCTCAACGGCGTCAACATCATTTTCGACGGCTGGTTGCGCGGAAGGATGTCGCGATGAACTGGATCCAGGCGCTACTGATCCTTGCGGTCCTGTTTCTGCTGGTCTACCTGCTGCGGTCACGCCGCAACGCGCGGTCCAAGGCGTGGGTGAAGGTCGGTTACGTGCTGTTCGTGATCGCCGGGATCTATGCGATCCTTCGCCCGGATGACACCACCGTCGTCGCGAATTGGCTTGGCGTTGACCGCGGTGCGGACCTGATGGAGTACGTACTGATCATTGCGTTCGTGTTCACGACGCTGTCGGCCTATATGCGGTTCAAAGACCTCGAGTTGAAGTACGCACGGTTGGCCCGTGCCGTGGCATTGCAAACCGCCCGGGTGCCCGAGGAACGCTAACGCGGCGCCAGCCCGCCAAGCAGCGATGCCAACAGTCCGATCCGTTTCGCTTCGATCTCGGGCTGCGGCAGTACCGCCCGGACGATCGCGGCACCGTCAAAGGTGTTGGTGAGGATCGCGACGAGTGCGACGAAGATGTCGTCGGGGAACTGGTCGGCTCCTGGCAGCGCCTTCGCGACGTCGTAGATGTTGGCGGCGTACTCGGTGAGAACCTCTTGCAAAGTGGCCCGGAGCTTTTCGTCGGTTCGGGCAGCGACCATCAGCTCGTACATCACCGTGTTGGTGGCGTTGCCGGTGACATCGCGCATGATGGTCAGCGCTGCCTCGAGCGCCGGCTTGTCGGCCGGTATCTCGGCGACCTGCTTCGTGAACAGGTCGAGCTGGCGTCGCATCACCTCGCGGGCAGTGGCCGCCATGAAATCGCCCATGGTCGGAAAATGCCGGAACAGTGCTCCGTCAGAAACCTGGGCCCGCTTGGCGATCACCGCGGCCGATGCGCGCGCGTAGCCGACATCGATGATGGTGTCAATGCTGGCGTCGAGCAGCCGGGCGACGGTTTCCTCGCGGCGTTGTTGTTGCGTTCTGGCCATGTCAGGCAGGCGTTTTCGCGACGTGACCGGCGTCGGCGCGGAGGAAATGGCCGGACTTCACGGTCGTCCCGTAGCCTTCGCGGAAGTAACCGTCGCGGTATACGACCGCCCCGTTGACCCCGGTCGCGACGACCGCGGCGTCGTTGCGGTTGACCATGCGGCTCAGGCCGCCGTAGAACGGCACCGTCTCCTCGTGATAGCCGTCGACCGAGTCGTCCAGCCCCTGGGGATCGATCACCACGAAGTCAGCGCGATCACCTTCGCGCAGCGTGCCCGCGTCGAGACCGAACCAGTCGGCGACTTCCGCGGTAAGCCGGTACACCGCACGTTCGATGGTGAGGAAGGGGCGGCCAGCGCGGTCGGCGTCGAGCGTGCGTTTGAGCAACCGCACTGCGAAGTTGTAGAAGGCCATGTTGCGCAGGTGGGCACCGGCGTCGGAGAACCCCATGTGGATCGAGGGCTCGGCGGCAAGCCTGTCGAGGTGCTTCGGTCGGTGGTTGGCGACGATGGTCGTCCATCGGACATTGCGCTCGCCGTTCTCGACCAGCACGTCGAGGAACGCGTCCAGGGGATGCAGGCCGCGTTCCTCGGCGATCTGTCCGAACGACTTGCCGATGAGCGTCGTGTCCGGGCATTCGACGATGGTGGCATCGTGGAAGTCGCGGTGCCACAGCGTAGGTCCGAGTTTCTTGCGATCGAACGAACGACGGAACCGGCGACGGTACTCGGTGTCGGCGAGTAGTTGGTTGCGCTCGATCTGGTCACGCAGATGAAGGGCGGCAGTCCCTGCGCCGAACTCCTCGAAGACAGGCAGATCGATTCCGTCGGAATACAATTCGAACGGCACCGGCAGGTGCTGAAACCGCACCAATGAGCCGAAGATCTTGTTCAGAAGCCTTGTGCCAGGGCCGAACACGTGCACCGCACCGGGTGCGGACTTGGCGTCGGCCGAAACCAGCAGGCTCATTCGCACACCCGGACGGCGGCCGAACATCGGGCTGCTGGTCAGGAAGAACATCAGCGCTTCGAGCGGGTTCTTTGTGTTGGGTGCACTCTGCAGAATGCGACGGCGCCTGCGAAGCACGGCGATCAGCTTGCGGCGTTCCCGCCACGTCGCGAAGGTCGACGGCAACGCGCGTGACCGGTAGCGCTCGCCGTCGAGCTTGTCGATGGGCGCGTCCATCCCGGACATGCCGAGCAGCCCGGCGTCAAGTGCCTGTTCGAGCAGGCCCGCCATCCGGTCCAACTCGGCATCGGACGGTTTGACGCCATCGGTGGTGGCACGGTCGAGGCCGAGCACGGCGGTGCGCAGGTCCGAATGTCCGAGCATGGAACTGACATTGGGACCGAGCGGCAGGTCGTCCAGCGCCCGGACGTACTCAGCGGGCGTCGCCCAGGTCCTCTTGTCTTCCAGCGCGCCAAGGACGAACTTGCGCGGCACGGCTTCCACCCTGCTGAACAGGTCGGCGGCGTCGTCAGAGTTGGCGTACACCGTCGACAGGGAGCAGTTACCGAGCAAGACCGTGGTGACGCCGTGCCGGACCGACTCTCGCAGCCCCGGGTCCAGCAGGACCTCGGCGTCGTAGTGGGTGTGTACGTCGATGAATCCGGGCACGATCCACTTGCCTGCGGCGTCGATCACGTCGGGGCAGCCCGCCTCGTCCAATGGCCCAGCGGATACCGCGGACACGATGCCTTCGCGAATGCCCAGCGTGCGGATCTGTGGCGCAGTTCCGGTCCCGTCGAACCACAGGCCGTTGCGGATGATGACGTCGTAGCTCATGACGCTCACCCTACAATAAAAAGTGAGTACTCACAATCTTTATTCGGATCGGAAATAGTCGACGGTGCGGGCCACGCCGGCCTCGATGTCGAACTGCGGCCGCCAACCCAACACATCAGCGGCGCGGCTGATCTCCAGACAGGATCGCTTCAGGTCGCCAAGGCGCGGCGGGTGGAATTCGGGACTGTCAGGCGCACCGGCCGCCTTCGCGATCACCGTGTGCAGCTGGCGCGTCGAGGTTTCGATTCCGGTGCCGACATTGAACCGCTGTCCGTCACCGCTAGCACCAGACGCCTTGACAAACGCATCGACCACGTCGTCGACGAACACGTAATCGCGGGTATCGGTACCGTCGCCGAAGATCTTGGTCGGCTTTCCCGAGAGCAGCGCACGCGAGAAGATCGCGACCACCCCGGCCTCGCCGTGCGGATCCTGACGCGGGCCAAAGACGTTGCCGGGTGCGATGTGTGAGCACTGCAAGCCGTAAAGGCTGCGGAACATGTTCAGGTAGACCTCACCCGCGTACTTGCCCGCCGCATAAGGCGACGAAGGGTCGACGGACACCTCCTCACTGGTCGGGTAGGAGGGGGGCGTGCCGTATATGGACCCGCCCGACGAGGTGTGCACGATCTTGCGAACGCCGGCCCGACGGGCCGCCTCGGCGAGGCGCACGGTGCCGACCACGTTGACCGTCGAGTCGAACTGCGGATCGTCGACCGAGCGCGTGACCGAGATCTGGGCGGCAAGGTGGAAGATCACCTCTGGCCGGGTATCGGCAATCAGCCCGATCAGGTCGGCGCTGACGATGTCGGCCTTGGCGAACTCGAAAAAGTCGTGGCGCTCGGCCGCCACGATGTTCTCGCTGCGGCCCGAGCTGAGGTCGTCGACGCCGACGACGGCGTGGCCGTCCGCCAGCAGGCGATCTACCAGCGTCGATCCGATGAAACCGGCTGCCCCCGTCACCAGTGTGCGCATCGGCACACCATACCGAGGGCCGCCGTCCACGCGCGTGGACCGTAGGCTCGGCGAGCGATGAAGTGGGTCGCCCGCACCGCCGCCGTGTTGATCGCGGTGCAGTTGCTTATCCGGGCGGTGCTGGCGTTTCGCGGCTACTTCTACTGGGACGACCTGATCCTGACCGGCCGAGCCGGCACGCAGGGCTTGCTGTCGCCCGACTATCTGTTCGACGATCACGACGGGCACGTCATGCCGGGGGCGTTCCTGGTCGCGGGTGGCATCACGCGGCTCGCGCCGTTGAATTGGATCGGGCCTGCGATCAGCCTGGTGGTGTTGCAGCTGCTGGCATCGCTGGCGTTGCTGCGGGCGCTGCATGTGATTCTCGGCTGGCGGCCCGTGCTGCTGCTGCCGTTGACGTTCGCGTTGTTCACTCCGCTCGGGGTGCCTGCGTTCGCGTGGTGGGCGGCAGCGCTCAATTCGCTGCCGATGCTGGCCGCGCTGGCGTGGGTCTGCGCCGACGCGGTGCTGCTGGTGCGCACCGGAAATCAGCGTTACGCGGTGACGGGCCTGCTGGTGTACTTCGGTGGCTTGCTGTTCTTCGAGAAGGCGGCCGTCATCCCCTTCGTGGCGTTCACCATTGCCGCCCTGCACGCCCATGTCACATCCTCGGGCACCCTGCGTCAGGTGGGGCGGCGGGGGGCACGGCTGTGGGTATCAGCGTTGGTGGTGACGGCAGCGTGGATCGCGGTCTATCTGATCGTGGTCGACCAGAAGCGGTGGAGCTTCGACGTGGCGATGACGTGGGATCTGTTGAGCCGCTCGGTGACTCATGGCATCGTTCCGGGTTTGGTTGGCGGACCGTGGGATTGGCAGCGCTGGGCCCCGGCATCACCGTGGGCGACGCCGCCGGTGACGGTGATGGTGCTCGGCTGGGTGGCGCTGGCGGGCGCGGTGGCGTTGTCGATCGTCCGCAAGCAGCGGATCGGGCCGGTGTGGCTGGTGGCTGTCGGCTACGCGGTCGCGTGTCAGATTCCGATTTACCTTATGCGCTCGTCGCGGTTCACCGCGCTCGAGTTGGCGCAGACGCTGCGCTACCTACCGGACCTGGTGGTGGTTTTGGCGCTGCTGCTCGCTGTCGGCCTGTGCGCGCCGAACCGTGAGCGATCGACGTGGTTGGATGCGTCGCAGATGCGGACCGTGGTAACTGTCAGCGCCACAGCGGCTTTCGTGGTGAGCAGCATGTATTCCACTGCCACGTTCCTGACCAGCTGGCGGGACAATCCCGCACAGCCGTATCTGCAGAACGCGCGAGCCGGGCTGGCGGCGGCACATTCCGCCTCGAGTGCGCCGATGCTTGACCAGGAGGTCGATCCGCTGGTGTTGCAGCGGGTGGCATCACCGGAGAATCTGGCCAGCCACATGTTTGCGCTGCTGCCGGATCGCCCCGAATTCGCTGGCGCGACAAGCGACTTGCGCATGCTGGATGCGAGCGGTCATGTTGTCGATGCCAAGGTCACCTGGGTGCGGTCGATTGTTCCAGGGCCGGCGCCGAACTGTGGTTATCTGGTGCAGCCCGACTTTCCGGTGTCGATGCCGTTGGATGGCCCGCTGCTGCCCGCGGACTGGACGGTTGAGATCAACTACCTCGCGAACAGCGACGGCTCGCTGACGATGTCGCTGTCGGAGGGCACGGAGACGAAGGTGCCGGTGCGGCCGGGCCTCAACCGCGTGTTTGTGCGGCTGCCGGGGGCAGGTGATGCAATCAATATGCGGGCGAACACCGCGTCGCTGTCGGTGTGCGTGGCGTCCGGGCCGGTCGGATTTGTGGCGCCTCGGTAGTTCGCGGACTGGGATAATGGACCAGTGAGTGTGCTGAACGGGTTCCTGTCGACGTGGTCGAACGCGCGGCAGACATTCGGTGAGGACACCCCGCAGTCCGGCTCGCAGTACGACAACAGCGCAACGCTGCGCGAGTTGCAATCCACGGTCGAGACCGCGGCACCGGGATCGCAGTGGACCGGCGGCGCGGCCAACGCCTACGGTGCGGCCAACAGCGAACACGGTCGCGTGCTGGGCCAGATGGCTGGGCTGGACCAACGACTCAGCGCTCATGTGGATGAGTCGGCCGAGGTGGTCGCGGCGGGCCGGCGCAACCTCGACGCCGTGCGGCAGTGGGTGATGGACGCGACCGCCAGCGTTCCTCCAGGGCAGGCCGGCGAGACGATGAAGATGGCGATCGCGCAGAAGGGACTCAGCCAGCTGCAGGAGATCATCCAAAAGTCGAATGGCAAGCTGAACTCCATCGGCGGCAAGATCAGCGGCCTGCGCGATGAGTACGAGAAGCTGAGCAACCAGAAGTTCGCCAAAGCGGGGACCGGTGACGGGTCACTCACCGCTACCGGTGAAGAGAAGGCCGAAGCAGTCCCGCCGGAGAAGCGTGCCAAGGAGGATGTCGAAAGGACCCTGAAAGACGGCGACCAAGAGGCCGCCGCGCGCGTCGAGGATGCCCTGGGCTCCATCAAGCCGTACCAGGAACTGTCGCCCGAGCAGACTGCATACCTCAACGAGATGCAGCGCCAGCAGCACGACATGAGCGTCAAGGACCTCAAGTCCGCAGAGGACCGCCTGGGCGACAAGGGACATGTCATCGGCGACTCGTGGCAGTTGATGAGCAACGACGACGTCCCGAGGTCAGCCGGCAAGTTCGATGAACAGCAGAAGGGCGGCTTCGACCGCTTGCCACAGAGCGTCCAGGACGCCATCAAGTCGCCGGGGCTGCTGGGCGACCAGCAGATGAAAGACATCGCGGCGATCGTCAAGGATGGCAATCAAGAGCTGCAGACCGGGACCGAGCTCGACCGGGAGATGATCCGTAAAGCTGATCGCATGATGGACGCACCGCTCTGGGCGGACAACAGTGGCGCGCCAGTCGATGGCAAGCACCAACAGTACGACGTTGTCCTACAAGACATCTTCGACTCAGCGGGACGTGATCATCAGATCGTTCACGACCAGATAACGGGTATCAAGGGTGATGACGGCCAGGACTTCCTGCACGACATCACCACCCACGAGTGGGATGACGAAGGGAAGGCCGCCGGCTCGCTGTTCGAATGGACCAAGGACTCGACTGGGCCCGAACGCCAGATCGCCGCCGAGACTGCCAACGTCTACGCCGACTATCTGGGTACGCACAGCGGCGAGCTGCTGTCGATCGACGGCAACCGCCAGATCGGCGACATGAACCCGGAAATGGTGAAGGCCTTCTCCACCGGACTGATGCCCTACCAGGATGAGTTGGTCACGGATCAGCCGAAAGTCGATACGCCGTTCCATCGCCTCGATGAACTCAACGGTTCCATGGACAAGACGAAAGGCCTGTTCGCAGTCATAGATTCGCAGCAGGAAGCCGCGCGAGATTGGAACAAGGCGGCCTACCACAACGCCCTGGACATGCAGCACTCGTTCGCAGCGTTCGCGAAGGACCACCCCGATATGCCTGCAGGCGACCCGAGGGTGGACGATCTGCAGGCTTCTGCCCGGATGCTGGGTGCAATCGATGGCGGCATGAGCCAAGAGACGGTGTCAAACATCAACAACGCCCAAATGGACAAGGACCAGGCAGCTGAGAATGCGAAAGCGGCTTACGAATTCAAGAAGGACATTCTCCGCAGCGTTTTCTCCTACGGCCCCGGTGGCGATCTGCTCACCAACACATTCGCCGACGGTCTCGCCGGCCCTGAACCCGATAAGGGCGATATCAAAGTCAACAACAGTACTGGCATGGTTACCGAAGTCAGCCTCAGCTCGACCGAGCAGTCAATCGGATATCAGAACACGCAAGCTCAGTATGCCGTCGCGTCCCAGTTTGTCCATGCGGGGAATCCGCATATAGAGCCCCGATTCTTCGACCCCAACGGAAACCTGTTGCCTCCAAACCGGATAGCCCCGGAAGACTGGAGCGTGTACGACATTCAGTTGACGACGTCGATGGCTGAGTACACGCATATCACCCCAGTACTGCAGAGATTCAACACAACCCTCGGACAGGTCGGCGGGTACCACGAGTGACGGTTCGACTGGCGTTTGTCTTCGCCGCGCTTCTTGCACTTGTTCTGGGGTGCACCTCGGGTGAACAACCCGAGCTTCCGTCAAGCACGGACCCCGCCGCCATCGCCCACCGTGTCACCGGGCCGGACGGCCAAGCGTTCCTGCGGGAGATTACTTCTGCGTCGTGGAATGACGACGGCGGTCGCGCGGCCGAACTGTTCGCATGGATTCCGCAGGACGCACAGTCGTCCGATAGGGACGCGGCAATTCGTGCCGGACGGACCGCGCACACCATCGCGTCGTTCCTGGCTGACGAGCGGGAGAAGATCGCGGGCGCCCCGGCGAATCCCGCTCTCTGGCAAGCCTTTGCGCGGAGTCTGGTCCCTTATCTCGGAGCGATGGTCGGAGACGACAGTGGCGTCGTGGGTTTCGAGGCCTTGGACGGGTCCGGTTCGCAGATGCGGCGCACCACATCTATGTTCGCCGCGATGACGAAGAACGCAGACGCCAATCGGACTCTCACCGACGCCGCCTCTGAGCGAGCGCATACATACGAGGCCGCGTGGGCGAAAGCCGCGCTGGCCGAGCCATTGTTGGCGGACAGGGGTGCTGCCCAGCGGGATCTTCTCCTGGCCGCGCGGCTGCGTAGCATCGTCGACACCGCAATCAACGTGGCGGACCCGCAGTCGACACGGTTTACTCCCGCACGTGCACAGACCGAAGTGGCCTATCAGGTCGCCTCGCTGACTGCTCGCCCGGACGATCCCCACATCGATGAAAAATTCTTCAGCGGCGGGCGGCTTCTGCCTCCCAGCGAGATCCCAGACGCCGACTGGAGCATCTACGACATCCAGTTGACGGTGTATCTGGCGCCATGGCCGCGCATCAACGACGCAATACAACAGTTCGGCCGCGCCTACGACCTCATTGTCGGTGGACACTGAATCTACCGACCGGCACGCCAACGTAGTCAGCGTGCAGCCGTGCCACCCTGAACGGCATGACAGATGTGCGCGAACAAGGTCTTCAGGTCTTCCGCGAGTTGCTGCCGGGCGCAGAGCTCGGGGAGAGCCTCCGCGACGGCAAGTTCGGCGACGAACTTCTCGAGATCGGCATCGACAACGTCTTCGGCCGGCTCTGTGCCCGCGAAGGGCTGGGCCGTCGCGACCGCAGCCTTGTCACGCTCGGCATCCTCATCGCACTGCGCGCCACCGACGAGCTGAGTTTCCACGTCCAGATCGCGCGCAACAACGGACTCACCGAGGACGAGATCGCCGAGGTCATCTACCACTCCAGCGGCTACGCCGGCTTCCCTGCCGCCAACACCGCCTGCAAGATCGCCCGCGAGGTGTTTGACGAATCAACGTGACGGGGAACGCGAGTGGTATGTCGCTAGCCCCCGTTCACCATCGCCGCGTCACCGTCGACGGCATCGACACCTTCTACCGCGAAGCCGGTCCCGCTGACGCTCCCGTCGTCGTCCTGCCGCACGGCTACCCGTGCTCGTCGTACGCCTACCGCAACCTCATGGCATCGCTCGGCGACCGCTGGCGACTCGTCGCACCGGACTTGCCCGGGTTCGGTTACAGCTCAACACCTTCCGCCGAGGACTTCGGCTACACCTTCGACGCCTACGCCGGCTTCCTGCAGTCCTTCGTCGACGCTATGCAGCTGGACCGCTACGTCATCTGGCTACACGACTACGGTTCACAGTTCGGTTTCCGCCTCGCACTCGCCAAGCCCGAACGCGTTGCCGGACTCATCATCCAGAACGGCGACATCTACGAGGACGCCTTCGGCCCCAAGTACGACTTCCTCAAGAAATCGTGGCAGAACCCGGGACCAGATGCACGCCGGCGCATCGCCCAACATGTCACCCTCAACGGATTCGAAAGCGAATTCAGAGGCGAGCTACCCGACGGCGTCGCCGACCGCGTCAGCCCCGACCTGTGGACGCTGCACTGGTCACTGATGTCCACCCCCGACCGCGTCGCCAACCTCATCCGACTGCTCGAGGATCAGCCCGCCACGCTGAAGTGGTTCCCTGAGGAGCAGGCATACCTGCGCGAGCACCAGCCGCCGGCTCTGATCGTCTGGGGTCCACACGACGGCTACATGCCCGAGAAGTCGGCCCGGGCCTACCACCGCGACCTGCCCGATGCGCCCCTGCACCTGCTCGGCGGCGGCCACTGGCTGCTGGAGACGCACCTCGGTGAGGTTGTGCCACTCGTCGACGACTTCCTTCACCGAACGCACGGTTGTTGAACGCAATTATGAAGAGGCGCAAACAAGCGCGCACTGACGCAAAAAAAAGCTGAGCCACCTAGGAGAATCGAACTCCTGACCTATTCATTACGAGTGAATCGCTCTACCGACTGAGCTAAGGTGGCGCGCCTTTCGGCGGCACGAGTCTACGGCAGGCCCTACCGGCAACCCAAGTCAGTCGCGCAGCGCCCGGCCAACGGTGGCCACCATCGCGTCGACCGCGAACTTCGGCTTCACATTCACCGCCAACGCCTCGCGGCATTCCAGTACCGCCTCGATGCATCGCAGCAGCTTCTCGGGCGGCGCGTGCGCGGCCATGGCCGCCACCCGGTCCGCCATGTCGGGATGGTTGGCCTGGACCTCCCCGGCGCCGGAGGACACCAGCAGTGCGTCGCGAAAATATGTCGCCAGGTCAATCAGCGCCCGGTCGAGCGCGTCACGCGACGCCCGCGTCTGGCGCGACTTCTGCCGTCGCTCAAGGTCTTTGATCGCGCCCGTCGCACCGCGCAGCGTTCCGGCTGTGCCCTTGCCTGTGCCGCCTGCACCCAGGGCAGTGCGCAGTTCCTCGGTCTCGGCATCGTTGCGGTCCTCGGTCAGCGCCCGGGCTTCTGCCTCGGCCGTCGCCACCAACTCCTCGGCGGCCGCGTAGGCCCGTGACGGAGTCGCAGCCTCGCGCGCCAGGGCAAGGGCGCGCTGCCGCCGCTCCCGCGCCTGATCGTCGGTGGCCAGCCGCCGCGCCCGTCCGACATGACCGCCGCTGACCGACGCCGCCCACCGTGCCTCCTTCTCAGGCAACTCGTCGGTCTCGATCAGCACCCGCGTAATCGCGTCCACCGACGGCGTCACGAGCGGGACATGTCTGCACCGCGAGCGCAACGTGATCGAGATGTCCTCCGGATCCACCGACGGCGCGCACAGCAGGAACACCGTCGACGGCGGTGGTTCCTCAACGGCTTTGAGCAGTGCGTTTCCCGCTCGCTCCCCCAGCCGGTCGGCGTCCTCGATGATCACCACCTGCCACCGCCCCATCGCCGGCCGCCGTGAGGCAATCTGCACGATGTTGCGCATCTCGTCCACGCCAATCGACAGCCCCTCGGGGATGATCCGGCGCACGTCGGCATGGGTGCCTGCCATCGTCGTCGTACAGGCGCGGCACTCTCCGCAGCCGGGAACGCCGTCGGAGGTGCACTGCAGCGCTGCAGCGAAGCACAGCGCCGCGATTGAGCGGCCCGATCCTGGTGGTCCAGTGATCAGCCACGCGTGTGTCATGGTCCCTGTCGCGGCACCGCTGTGAGCAGAATCACCGCGCGCGGCCTGTGCCGCCGCAACCAATTCCGCCTCCACGGCGTCTTGACCCACTAGACGCGAGAAAACACCGGCCATCACAGATAACAGTAATGCTGCGAACCGACACGTCCGTCCCACAGCACCGTTTTCCGTCCGCCTGGCCCGATACGGTTGAGCTGTGACCACCGAGGCCATTCCGATCGGGCGAATCAGTGCATTCGTCCGCTGGGTGGCGCGCACGCCATGGCCGGTGTTCACCCTGGGCATGTTGCAGGCCGACATCATCGGCGCGCTGCTCGTGCTGGGCTTCCTCCGGTTCGGGCTACCGCCGGAGGACCGCATCCAGCTGCAGGACCTGCCGGCCTTCAACCTGGCGATCTTCCTCGGCTATCTATTCGTGTCCTTCACGGTCGCGTCGTTCGTGAGCCTGCGGCTGCTGATCCCTGTGATGCGCTGGCAGCGCCGCGACGCGCTGCTCGGCGACCGAGACCCCGCCAGTACCGAAATGGCCCGCACACGCGCGCTGAAGATGCCGTTCTATCGCTCGGTCATCAACGTGGCGAACTGGCTGCTGGGCTCCATCGTGTTCATCGTCGCCAGCTGGCCCGTCGCCAGCAAATCCGCGCCGGTCGTCGCGGTCGCGACCGGGCTGGGCGCCACTGCGACGGCCATCATCGGCTACCTGCAGTCCGAACGCGTGCTCCGGCCGGTGGCCGTGGCCGCACTGCGCGGGGGCGTGCCGGAGAACTTCCGGGCGCCCGGCGTGATTCTGCGCCAGGTGCTGACGTGGGTGTTGTCCACCGGCGTTCCGGTGCTGGCCATCATCCTCGCGGTCGTCGCCAGCAAGGTCGAGATCCTCACCGCGCCAGCCGACCGGCTCACCACCCCGATCCTGCTGTTGGCCATCGTTGCGCTGGTGATCGGGCTGTTCGGCACCGTGCTGGTCGCGATGTCGATCGCCGATCCGCTGCGCCAATTGCGTTGGGCCCTCGGCGAAGTGCAGCGCGGTAACTACAACGCGCATATGCAGATCTACGACGCCAGCGAATTGGGTTTGCTGCAGGCCGGATTCAACGACATGGTGCGCGATCTCGCCGAACGCCAACGGCTGCGCGACCTGTTCGGCCGCTACGTCGGCGAGGATGTTGCACGCCGCGCCCTTGAGCGCGGCACCGAACTCGGTGGCCAGGAGCGCGACGTCGCAGTGCTATTCGTGGACCTGGTGGGGTCGACGCAGCTGGCGGCAACCCGCCCCGCCGGCGACGTCGTCAGCCTGCTCAACGAGTTCTTCCGTGTCGTGGTCGACGCCGTCAATCGGCACGGCGGCTTCGTCAACAAGTTCCAGGGCGACGCGGCGCTGGCCATCTTCGGTGCGCCCATTGAACATCCCGACGCCTCTGGCGCGGCGCTGGCCGCATCCCGTGAGCTGCACGACGAGCTCATCAGGGTCCTGGGTGAAACCGATTTTGGCATCGGGGTGTCAGCGGGACGCGCCATTGCCGGGCACATCGGCGCCCAGGCCCGGTTCGAGTACACGGTGATCGGCGATCCCGTAAACGAGGCGGCTCGCCTCACCGAACTCGCCAAGCTGGAACAGGGTCACGTGCTGGCATCGGCGATCGCGGTCAGCGGCGCACTCGATGCCGAGGCGTTGTGCTGGGACGTCGGCGAGATCGTCGAATTGCGCGGCCGCACCGCGCCAACCCAGCTGGCCCGACCGCTGAACCTGGTGTCGCCCAGCGAAGTCGGCGCCGAACGTGAAGCTTTTGCCGAAGAATCGCGGGGATCTCGCGCATAAGCTCACGCTCGGGCGCTAGCTCTTCTTGGCGGCCTTCTTCGCCGGGGCCTTCTTCGTGGCTTTCTTGGCCGCCTTCTTCGTCCGCTTGACCGGGCCTCGTGCGCGCCGGTCGGCGAGCAGTTCGGCGGCGCGATCGTCGGTGATCGACAGCACGTCGTCACCCTTGCGCAGGCTGGCGTTGGTATCCCCGTCGGTGACGTACGGGCCGAACCTGCCGTCCTTGATCACCATCGGCTTGCCACTTGCAGGATCGTTGCCCAGCTCACGCAGCGGCGGCGCAGAAGCACCTTGCCCGGCACGGCGTTTCGGCTCCGAATAGATCTTGAGCGCCTCGTCGAGCGTGATGTCGAACATCTGCTCCTCGGTCGCCAATGAGCGAGAGTCGGTGCCGCGCTTCAGATATGGGCCGTAGCGGCCATTCTGAGCGGTGATCTCCTCATTCGTGTTGGGATCCACACCCACCACCCGCGGTAGCGACAGCAGCCGCAACGCGTCCTCGAGTGTCACCGTCTCCAAATCCATCGACCGCAGTAGCGAGCCGGTGCGCGGCTTCGGGCCCGTCGGCTTCTTGCCCTTCTTGGCACCGCTTCCCGCGCCGTCGTCGCCATCAGACTCCGGTTCGGGTAATACCTCGGTGACGTATGGACCATAGCGCCCGTCCTTGGCCACGATCTCGTGGCCGGTCACCGGGTCGACACCCAGCGACCGCCCCTCTTGCGGTGTGGAGAACAGCTTTTCGGCCAGCTCCAGGGTCAGCTCATCGGGCGTGAGCGAGTCGTTGAGGTTGGCTCGCTGCGGCTTTAATTCTCCAGCCTCGCTGTCCGCATCGGCCACCATACGCTCCAGATACGGCCCGTTCTTACCAACGCGCACGTAGACAGGACGGCCCTCGGCATCTTCAAACAGCTTGATAGAGTTGACTTCTCGGGCATCGATGCCTTCGAGGTTCACACCGACAAGCTTCTTCAGCCCGCCCGATCGCGCGATCGAGTCCTCGACACCGTGTTCACCGCCGAAGTAGAAGTTGGACAGCCAGTTGGTGCGCTGTTCGTGGCCAGCCGCGATCGCGTCAAGCTCGTCTTCCATCGCAGCCGTGAAGCCGTAGTCCACGAGCCGCCCGAAGTGCTGCTCCAGCAGACCGGTGACCGCGAACGCCACCCACGAGGGAACCAGCGCGCTGCCCTTCTTGTGGACGTAGCCGCGGTCCTGAATGGTCTTGATGATCGACGAGTACGTCGACGGCCGTCCGATGCCCAGATCTTCCAGCGCCTTGATCAGCGACGCCTCCGTGTAGCGCGCGGGCGGCGAAGTGTTGTGTCCGTCGGCAGTCAGTTCCTTGGCGTCGACCCGCTGGCCCTGTTCCAGCTGCGGCAGCCGGCTCTCGGCGTCGTCGGCCTCACCGCCGGCCTGCTCGTCGATGCTTTCGACGTACGCCTTCAGGAAGCCGGCGAACGTGATCGTTCGGCCGCTGGCGCTGAACACGACCTGCTGCCCGTTGCTCGACTCACCGGAGATGCGCAGCGACAGCGTCGTGCCGCGCGCGTCCGCCATCTGCGAGGCGACCGTGCGCTGCCAGATCAGCTCGTAGAGCCGGAACTCGTCGGTGTCCAGCTGGCTGTGCAACTGACCGGGGGTCTGGAACACGTCGCCGGCCGGCCGGATGGCCTCGTGTGCCTCCTGGGCGTTCTTGACCTTGCGGGTGTACTGCCGCGGCGTCGGATGCACGTACTCATCGCCGTAGAGCTGGCGGGCCTGATTGCGGGCGGCATCAATAGCGCTGGCCGACAAATTCGTCGAGTCGGTACGCATATAAGTGATGTAGCCGTTCTCGTAGAGCCGCTGGGCGATGCTCATCGTCCGCTCGGACGAGAACCGCAGCTTGCGGCCCGCCTCCTGCTGCAGCGTCGATGTCATGAACGGCGCGTACGGCCGGCGAGTGTAGGGCTTCTGCTCGACAGATGACACCGCCAGTTGGGCGCCGCGCAGCCCGGTGGCGAGCGCACCCGCGGCGGCCTCGTCGAGCACCAGCACCTCGTCGGGCTTGCGGACCTGTCCCAGCGAGTCGAAGTCGCGTCCGGTGGCCACCCGGCGCCCGTCGACCGAGTTCAGCTTGGCCGAGAACGTCGGTGGGCTCGCCGCTGGGTTGGACACGCTGGCGTCGAGCTCGGCGGTGACATCCCAGTAGCCGGCGCTGCGAAACGCCATCCGCTCGCGCTCGCGCGACACGATGATCCGGGTCGCGACCGACTGCACCCGGCCCGCCGACAGCTTCGGCGCGACCTTCTTCCACAGCACGGGGCTGACCTCGTAGCCGTAAAGCCGGTCGAGGATGCGGCGCGTCTCCTGCGCGTCGACGAGATCGTTATCCAGGTCGCGCGGGTCCTCGGCGGCGGCCCGGATGGCCGGCTCGGTGATCTCGTGGAACACCATCCGCTTCACCGGGATGCGCGGCTTGAGCGTTTCCAGCAGGTGCCAGGCGATGGCCTCGCCCTCGCGGTCGCCGTCAGTGGCCAGATACAGCTCGTCGACGTCCTTCAGCAGATCCTTCAGCTCCGCGACGGTGCCCTTCTTATCTGGGCTGATGATGTAGAGCGGCTCGAAATCGGCATCGACGTTGACGCCAAGGCGCGCCCACGGCTCTGACTTGTACTTGGCCGGGACGTCGGCCGCAGCGCGGGGCAGGTCGCGGATGTGCCCCCGCGAGGATTCGACGATGTAGTTGGAGCCCAGGTAGCTAGCTATTTTGCGTGCCTTAGTAGGCGACTCGACAATGACGAGTCGCCGCACCCCTCCGTTACGACCGCTGCCGCGATCTCCGTCAGCCACCTCTGTGTACGCTCCACTTCTCCTGTTGCCACCGATTGCCGGACCGATACCTCGGCGGTTGATCCGGGCCCGCTGGCAACTGACAATTTCGCACCCCGGGCCAGCCGACGCAAACTGACCCCCCCGTCGAGCCCCGTCAGATGCGGGGCCATTGCTCAAACGCTTCGACGCTGCCAGGGGGTTCCCCCACGTTCTCTACCAGGCGCGATAGCCGCCGTCGGCCACTGATCCGAAGCGCCGGGTGCGCCCCTCTGGTGCCTATCAATGTTGGGGCTATCCCCACCCGCATCATCGCCGACGCCAGCGGCGCGTGCGTGTCGGGGGCGTGCGGGTCCAGGCCCAGCAAGTACCGATCGGCCTCGGGCATACCCGACGCCAGCGTCCACGCGCGCAATTCGCGGGGTCCGGGCAGCCACTGCGGCGGCACGGTCTTGACGGCGCCCAGGGTCCAGTCGCGGGCGATGTGCACCAGCCTGGGATCGACCGCGGTGCGCACCAGCGGGGTGTTCTCGTCGGTGCGGGCGAGTTCCGGCTGCAGTCCCGCCTCGGCGATCATCTCGGCGAGGGCCTCGGCGCGCCACAGCCGATCGACTACAACTGATAGACGCGCGGCTAGTCCGTTCTCGGACCCGACCAACACCACCTGACCGGGTGCGGCGAGGATCCCGGTCAGATCGGCGACCGCTGGCGGCACCGACTCTGCCGAGAAGAACGACAGCTGGCTCACGTAATCGACAGTAGGCCAGCGCTGCCTAACAGATGTGCCGCCGGGCCGGATGGGGGCTCAACCCGAATCCCCAGTCGTCCCCGTGCCCTTCGGCCGGGAGGTGCCGCCTGCGCTCCTGCCCTCCGGCAAAAACGAAAACACCCCCGCGGAGTCCGTTGCGTGAACAGCGCGGGGGGTTTCTCAAGTCTGATTGCTCAGACGGCGCGAACGCCCGTGGCCTGGGGGCCCTTGGGGCTCTGGCCGACCTCGAACTCGACCTTCTGGTTCTCTTCAAGGGTGCGGAAGCCGCTGCCCTGAATCTCCGTGTAGTGGACGAACACGTCGGCGGAGCCGTCCTCCGGGGCGATAAAGCCGAAGCCCTTCTCCGCGTTGAACCACTTCACAGTTCCCTGTGGCATCTCTCGTACTTTCCTTCTCTTCTTACCGGGAGCGGTCCACCGACTTCCGGTGTACCGGGCCCGTTCCGACCGCCATACCAACGCGTGTGTCGCCGGAACTTGACCCGACCTACAACCCTCGCAGGAACCGCGATCGCAACGACGATCCTGCGGGTGCAAATACACGAACACAGAAGCTGCGACCGCCGTTATCCAACCACGTTCGTGGCTTTCGCGACAGTCTCGGCGGGATCAAGTGGGGAACAATTCACTTACGTCGAGGTTTCAGGAGGCAGGCTGTGTCAAGTCCGGTGTCGGATTTCGGCCGCGCCCTGCTCGCCTGTGCAATTGACGGCACGGATCCCGACGAGCAGCCGTTGCGGCATGTCGCGGACCTGCCACCACGTAAGGGCCGTCCCCAGGCCTGGCCGCTTTGGGCCGACCCAGATGTGGTGCGGGCGTTCATTGATCACGGCATCGAAGCGATGTGGTCGCATCAACTCGCGGCGGCCAATCTCGCGCACGACGGCCGTCACGTAGTACTCAGCACCGGCACGGCGTCAGGCAAGTCGTTGGCGTACCAGCTGCCGATATTGACGACCCTGAAAGAGAACCCGCGCGCACGTGCCCTTTATCTGTCACCGACCAAGGCACTGGGCCATGACCAACTGCGGTCGGCGGCGGCACTTACCGAAGCTGTGCCGGGGTTGATGAGTGTCGCACCGAGTTCATATGACGGCGACAGTCCGAGCGAAGTGCGGCGCTTCGCGCGTGAACGATCCCGATGGATCTTCTCCAATCCGGACATGATTCATCTGTCGCTACTGCGCAACCATGCCCGCTGGGCGGTGTTCCTGCGCAACCTCCAGTTCATCGTCGTCGACGAATGCCATTACTACCGCGGCATTTTCGGCTCGAACGTCGCAATGGTGCTGCGCCGCCTGCTGCGCTTGTGCAACCGTTACTCGTCGGCTCCGACAGTGATCTTCGCAAGTGCCACGACCGCACAGCCGGCTGCCACCGCATCTGAGCTCATCGGGCAAACCGTCGCAGAGGTCACCGAGGATGGCTCGCCTCACGGCGCGCGCACCGTCGCGCTGTGGGAGCCGGCGCTGCGCGAGGACATCGTCGGCGAGAACGGCGCTCCTGTGCGGCGTTCCGCCGGCGCCGAAGCGGCCCGGGTGATGGCCGACCTCATCGCCGAGGGGGCCCGGACGCTGACGTTCGTGCGGTCGCGCCGCGGTGCCGAGTTGACTGCGCTTGGTGCGCGTGCGCGACTGGAGGACGTCGCCCCGGAGTTGGCCGAGCAGGTGGCGTCCTACCGCGCGGGTTATCTTTCCGAAGACCGTCGTGCACTGGAACGTGCTCTGGCCGAAGGCGAATTGCGGGGCATGGCCACCACCAACGCGCTGGAATTGGGTGTGGACATCGCGGGCCTGGATGCGGTGGTGTTGGCAGGCTTTCCGGGCACCGTCACGTCATTCTGGCAGCAGGCGGGCCGCTCGGGCCGTCGCGGGCAGAGCGCGCTGATCGTGTTGATCGCCCGCGACGACCCGTTGGACACCTATCTCGTGCATCACCCCGCTGCGCTGCTGGATAAGCCGATCGAGCGGGTGGTGATCGATCCCACCAACCCGTATGTCCTTGGGCCACAGTTGCTTTGCGCGGCAACCGAACTGCCGTTGACCGATGCCGAAGTGCGGATGTGGAACGCCGAGGCGGTCGCGGCGGCCCTCGTCGACGATGGGCTGTTGCGCCGAAGGCCCGCCGGCTACTTCCCTACCCCTGGTGTCGATCCGCATCCGGCGGTGGACATCCGCGGGACGTCGGGCGGTCAGATCGCGATTCTGGAGGCCGACACCGGCCGGCTCCTTGGCAGCGCCGGCGCGGGACAGGCCCCGGCGTCGGTTCACCCCGGCGCGGTCTATTTGCATCAAGGTGAAAGTTATGTCGTCGACTCGCTCGATTTCGAGGACGGCGTCGCGTTTGTCCACGCCGAAGACCCCGGGTACACGACCTTCGCCCGGGAGCTCACCGACATCGTGGTCACCGGCCAGGGTGAGCGGAAGACGTACGGGCCGGTGACCCTTGGTCTGGTGCCGGTGTCGGTGACCAACACGGTGACCGGCTATCTGCGGCGCCGACTGGACGGAGAGGTGATCGACTTCGTCGAACTGGATATGCCGACCCGCACACTCGACACCACCGCGGTGATGTGCACGATCACGCCGGAGGCGTTGCAGCACAACGGAATCGATTTGCTCCGGGTGCCGGGTGCGCTACATGCGGCAGAGCATGCTGCGATAGGCCTGCTGCCGTTGGTCGCCAGCTGCGACCGCGGCGACATCGGCGGTGTCTCCACGGCGGTCGGGCCGGTCGGAGGCTTGCCTGCGATATTCGTCTATGACGGCTACCCCGGCGGGGCGGGCTTCGCCGACCGCGGCTTTTCGAAGATAGACACGTGGTGGGCGGCGACGGCGGCGGCGATCGAGGCCTGCGAATGCCCGCTGGGTTGCCCGTCGTGCGTGCAGTCGCCGAAATGTGGCAGTGGCAATGATCCACTCGACAAGGACGGTGCGGTGAAGGTGCTGCGTCTGGTGCTCGGCGCAGTCGCAGGCGATTCGCCATGACCCGGGATGGGGGCGACCGACCCCTCGACGGTCGCCCCCATGGATCCGCGGCGACGGCGGTGCTGAAATCGAGCACGCCGAGCACACAGACAAGGTGCGGCGAACGGTCGGACGACGCGATCCGTTCTCAATCCCGGAAGTCGGGCGCAAACGGAAAATACCTCGTCGGAGGGGTAATTGCAACTTAGGGAGCCTTTGCCGGACCAGCTCACAGCCCGCCTAGCTGCGCAAATCTACGGATTCCGTAGGTCGCCTCGGCTTCGAGATCGCTGTTAGCTCGACGGTAAGATGCCGCCATGACCCACGACTGGCTGCTCGTGGAAACACTTGGCAGCGAGCCCGCCGTGGTCGCCCAAGGGCATCGAACCAAAAATCTGGTTCCGATCAGCGCGTTCTTGAGGCGAAACCCCAACCTGATGGCGATCCAGTCCGCGATCGGCGAGACCGTGCGCGCAGGCGTCGGCCTGAGCAGCATCACGCCGAAGAACGACCGCGTAATTCGCACTGAAGTTGTCAAGATGTCCGACGGGTTAATCCACGGTGTACACCTGTGGATCGGTCCACCAGAGCTCGATCCGCCGGACCGTCCGATACCGGGACCGCTGGTTTGGGACCTGACGAGCGGGCTGGCCACCGACACCACCGAGTCGCTGTGGAACAGCGGATGGGATCCCGAGAAGGCGCCCACCCAGGGCCGCGCGTTCGCCGACGATCTGCCGCGGCGCGACCTCAACCCGAGCGAAGCCAAAGTGCTGTGCATGGCGATCAAACCCGAGGCGGGCACGACGTTCTGCAGCACTTGGGACGTAACGGATTTCAAGGGCGAGCCGATCACCATCGGCTTCGTGTCCCGGGTGCTTCAGGAGAGCCAAGACGACGGGACGGAACGTCTGATCTGCCGCGCGATGAATTGGCGTAGTGTGCGGGAGGATTCGACGGTTCCCCATGACTACCTTGCGCAGCGGATCCTCGCCGGGTTAGCGCAGCCCGACGTCTATCGATGCCTGGTCGATCTGACGAACTGGACGCTGTTGAAGTGGCTGGACGATCCGGCGCCGTTCTTCGACTGGCGCGCCAGCATGGCGGGAGACCACGCTGTCCATCCCGCCGATCGTGACCAAATGAAGAAGATGGCAACCGAATTCGTTACCGGATCGGCATCGGGTGTGCTGCGGATGAAGGCCCATGGTGACGGTTGGACGCCCGTCCACGTGACGGTGAACCGCGTCCAGCTTGAAGAGGACATCTACGCGGGGTTGGTGACGCTACGCGTCCCGACCGACGCGGAGGTCGCTGGTACACGCCTAGTCGATAACGAGGACGGTACGAGCACATCTCCAAAGCCGTAGTAGCGCAAGGCTAACCGAGCGCCACTCAGCCGCGACCGGTGACGCGGAGTTGTTGCACGCCTGAAGAACCAGTCATTCGATAGGTCCCGCACGCGCTGCGGCGCGCGCCGGGCCCACACGGACCCTTCCAAGCGGCACGCTCGTCTCGACGGTGACGACCACGTCCAGATCCTCGACCACGCACTGCGTGACGGCCGCGTGCATTGCCTGCGCCAACGCGGATGCCCGCGAACAGGCCGCGCCAGTGCCGTCGGCGAGGCGCTGCGCAGCGGCAAGCGCGGCCAGGTCGGCGGCGGCCTGTGCGCGGTGACGCGCGATCACCGCGGATCCGACGTACACACTGCCGGTTGTGATCGCCAACAGCACCGCCATCATCGCGACGGCGACCAGGCTGGCGGAGCCACGCTCAGCGCGGACCAAGTTCGGCCGCCGCGACGGCTTCCGCTGCGATGGTGATTCCAGGCAGCAACGGCGATTTCGCAGTGACGATCGCGACGACGAACTCACCGTCAGTCCGCAGCTGCACGGTTGCACCGTCTGGCGCAATGCGTTTCGCGGCACCGGAAGCCGAACCGTCCTCACCACGTGCCGCCAGGCGAGCAGCCTCGCGCGCGGCGTCAACGCAACGCACCTGCATCGACACCGCGGTGAGCCCTGACGCGCACAAAATGAGCACGACGACCAGCGCGGCGATCGCCAATGCCGCCTCGACGGTGACACCGCCGGCTTCATCGGCTAGACGTTCGTGTTCAACGCCCGGTTGATGATATTGGTCAACGCGCTGACGATGGAATCGCCGGTGATGACCGTGTATAAGATTGCGCCGAACGCCGCGGCGGCGATGGTCCCGATCGCATACTCGACGGTCGACATGCCGTCGTCGTCGACCAGCAACAACGTCAACCGTCCCACCAACGCGCGAATCTTGTCCCCTACCACCATGATTTCTCCTCATCTCTCGTCGGCCGTCACAGAAACCCTGACCCCAGTACGTCACCGGCCAGGCCGGCGACCACAGGGACGATGCCAAGACACACGAACGCGGGCAGATAGCAGAGGCCCAGCGGCCCAGCGATCAACACCGAGGCGCGCTCGGCTGCCGCCATCGCCGCATCGACCGCTTCGCGCCGTGATTGGTCTGCAAGGTCCGCAATCCCTTGCGCCAGCGCCGCTCCCGACGACGCAGATCGCCGCGCGAGCCGCAGCAGTGCGTCGGCATGCGCGTCAACCCTGCCATCCGGATTCGTCCAAGCCGTGGCCGGTTCGGCCCCCAACGCCAACAGGTCAGCGGCGCGGTTGAACACACGCGCCAGCGGCTCGGGAGCAGACGGCGCGGTCGCCGACGCGGCGGTCGACACCGGCATCCCCGAGCGAAGGCATGCCGCCAGAACGTCGAAGCTGGACGCCGCGGCCAACGGGTCGCTCACGAGGCGCGGCACGGGCCGGCGCGGCGACACCCCGTCCATCAATCCGGCGCGGATACGCGGGCGCGCGTCCGTGCCGATCAGCAGCGCAGTGGCTAAAAGTACAGCGGCCCAGCTCATGTCAAGACCCCCGCGGTGATGCGGTCCGACCACAGCAGCCCGACACAGGCCAGCGTGACGCCGATGTTCAACAGCCAGCCGCCTGCCCCACCCGACAGCAGGAAGCGCACCGGCTCTGCGCCGATCAGTTCACCGAGGCCGACACCGAGCAGTGGCAATCCGGCCAGCACCGCGGCGGTGGTGCGCGCACCGGTCATCCCGGCGGCGACCCTGGCCGAGAACCGGTCGCGTTCAACGATGTCACGGTGCGCGGTCTGCATCAGCGTCGCGATCGCCAACCCATGAAGCTGGGCAAGCTGCCAGCACACCGCCAGTCGCTCCCAGTGCGTTGGCAGCGACGAGCTTCGCGCCGCGTTGTGCAGACCAGCGGCCACATCGGCGCCCAGCCGTGCACGGGCGGCCACAGCCCGAAGTGACTCAGCCACCACGCCGTCGGTTTCATCCGCAGCTGCGCTGAACGCCGCGACGGGCTGGGCACCGACACGTAGTTCTCCGACAAGGACATCCAGTGCGCCCTGCAGCGCTGCAGATTCCGCGGCACGGCGTGTCAGCGCGGCACGTCGCCTTCTCCGCACCCACAGCGTCACACCGACGATCGCGGTGGCCGAGAGGACGGTGACCGGTAGCAGGGCCGCCAGCGCTACAGCGGCGGCGACCGCAAACGGCAACACCGTGAACCGCCGTCGCGCCGGAGCACGAAGGCCGAGGGCTACCAGTCTGCGGCGTGGCCCGACAGGGACCATCAGAAGGGCCATCACCAATGCCAACGCCGCGCCACTCACAGCTGGCCCCGGTTGTGGAGCAGCGTGGTCAAATCGTCTTTCCCGCAACCGAATCCGGTGGCGACGTGCCATGCGGTGACCACTCGAACGCGATCGCCATCGCCGCGGTGCAGCACGCCGATCTCACTCAGCCGACGCATGCCGTTTCGGTCACGGCTAACGTGCAGCACCACCTGCACCGCGGCGGCCAATTGGCTGTGCAACGCTGCGCGGTCCAATCCGCCGAGCGCGGCGAGGGCTTCAAGGCGGGCAGGCACCTCCGCGGGATTGTTGGCGTGGACGGTCCCGGCGCCCCCGTCGTGGCCGGTGTTCAGTGCGGCAAGCAGGTCCACCACCTCGGCGCCGCGCACTTCGCCGACCACTATCCGGTCCGGCCGCATCCGCAGCGCCTGTCTCACCAGATCGCGAACCGTGACTTCGCCGACCCCTTCGACGTTGGCGCAGCGCGCGACGAGCTTCACCAGATGCGGATGCTCCGGCTCGAGCTCCGCCGCGTCTTCCACACAGACGATCCGTTCGTCGACAGCAACGGCGCCCAGTACCGCGGACAACAGCGTCGTCTTGCCTGCGCCCGTCCCCCCGGATATGAGGAAGGCCAGCCGCGCGGCGATGATGTCGTCGAGCAGCGCGGCAGCTGCAGGCGTGATGGCGCCCGAACGCGTCAGCTCCGAAAGGTCCTGCGCGGCAGGCCGCAACACACGCAACGACAGGCAGGTGCCGCCCGCGGCGATCGGCGGGAGCACCGCGTGCAGCCTCACGTTGAACTGGCCGGTGCCCAGCCCCGTCAACTGTCCGTCGACCCAAGGCTGCGCCTCGTCGAGGCGGCGGCCTGCCGACAGTGCCAACCGCTGCGCGAGGCGCCGCACCGCCGCATCATCGGCGAACCGAATTGAGGTGCGGCGCAATCCGCTTCCGTCGTCGACCCACACCGCATCGGGCGAGGTGACGAGCACGTCGGTGGTGCCGTCAGCACACAACAGCGGGTCCAGAATGCCTGCTCCGGTCAGTTCGGTCTGCAGAACTCGCAAGCCGCTCAGCACCTCGGTGTCGCCGAGCACACCGCCGGATTCCGCGCGGATCGCCGCAGCCACCACATTGGGTCGCAGCGGCCCCGGCTCGGAGGCAAGTCGCTCGCGCACGCGGTCGATGAGAGACGCGCTCATGCGGTGGCAGCCTGGTGCTGGTGCAGCACCGCGAGTACCCGTCGCGCGGCGGCCGAAAGGGGTGATCGCCTCCGTAGTCGCAACCCGCCGCGTTCGAGGGCATCGGCCACGCCAGGCTGCGGGCGCATCGCGGCGAGCAGCGGCAACCCAACGATCGTTGCGACATCAGCCGATGTCAGCCCGCCCGGCGACGGGCCTCGCACGACCACACCCGCATTCGGATTGAACGCCGACAGCCATGGCGTGATCGCCGCGGCGGCAGCACACGACCGCACGTCGGCAGGCGCAATGACGACGACGAGATCGGCCGCGTCGAGCACCGTTTCCACCGCGCCGATCGATCGCCGTGGCAAGTCACAGATCACCGTCGCGCCGCCGCGGCTGCCAGCGTCGACCACCGCGCCCATCGGCTCGGCATCGATGTCATTGCCGGTGCGGCTACCCGACAACACACTGACCCCGCGGTGTTGCGGCAACGCGTCCCGCAACGATGTGTAGCTGAGCCGACCGCCCTGCAGGGCCAGATCGGGCCAGCGCAGGCCGGCCTCGCCCTCGCTGCCAAGGACCAGGTCCAGACCCCCGCCCCACGGGTCGGCGTCGACGAGCAATGCATCGGCCGCCGTCTGCGCCAACGCGGTCGCGAAGACGGAGGCGCCGGCCCCGCCCCGGCCGGCGATCACACCGATAACTGCGCCGCGCCGCCCGGCGTCGCGGGACTGCTCGGCGGCATCGGAAAGCTCGGCCATCAATTCACCGTCGTGCGCGGGAAGCGCGATGACATGCTGTGCGCCCACCGCGATGGCGGCCTGAAAATCGGCGGCCTCGGGCTCAGAACGGGCAACCAGAATCACCCGACCGCGCCGCGGCAGCGCGCGTTGAGCGCAGCGTTGGGCGGCGGCCACATCGAGCAACACCGCCGCGGCGGCAGTCCAAGCATTGCGTCCCGACGGGTCGGACGCATGGACGACTGGCAGGCCGGCGGCCGCCGCGACGCGGTCGACGTCATCTGTGAGTGCGGGGTCGCCGACCAGCGCCAAGATCCCGTTGGTTGCGGTCATGACCTCAGCTTGCGGCCGGCTGACGACGGGACGCCATGGCCGCCATCGCGTTTGTGGATGAATCCGCGGCTGGGGATAAAGCTCACAAACCGTGAGGTATGTCTGCAGTGAAAATCGCATTCCGCAACTACGGCGGGCGAAGAACTTATCCGGAATGCGAACGCATCCCACAAAAGGGACGACCCCCGCCAGGGGGGGAGGAGGCGGAGGTCGTCGTGTATCAGCCCCGGGGGGTCGGGCTGATGCACACCCGGCATAAGCCGAGTAATGCTCACTATACACACGGCACTGCGGATGGGCGCAAGTGCTGCTTGCCAGAGAAAGCACCCGATAGCAGGAAAGATTGCAGTTACCGGCACCTGTCGTGAACTGCCAATTTGTACACTCTGTCGCCACTTGTCACGCATCGGCCCCTATGCTGGCGCTGTGACCGCATCCGAGCCGGCGGCCGGCGGGTCGATTGCCCCGCAAACATCGACGCCGTCTGCCAATCCCGTTCGGACCGCCGCCTTCTTCGATCTTGACAAGACGGTCATCGCCAAATCGAGCACATTGGCGTTCAGCAAACCTTTCTTCGATCAGGGGCTAATCAATCGGCGCGCGGTTCTGAAGTCGACCTACGCGCAATTCCTGTTCCTGATGTCGGGTGCCGATCACGATCAGATGGACCGGATGCGGTCCTACATCACGACCATGTGCGCCGGGTGGGATGTCGAGCAAGTGAAGTCGATCGTCGGCGAAACGCTGCACGATATCGTCAATCCGCTGGTGTTCGCCGAGGCCGCCGAGCTGATCGCCGACCACAAGATTTGCGGCCGCGATGTCGTCGTGGTTTCGGCCTCTGGCGAGGAGATCGTCGCGCCGATCGCTCGCGCGCTGGGCGCCACTCACGCCATGGCCACCCGGATGGTCGTCGAGGACGGAAAGTACACGGGGGAGATCGCCTTCTACTGTTACGGCGAGGGGAAGGTCGAAGCAATCCGTCAGCTCGCCGCCCGCGAGGGCTACGCGCTCGAACATTGCTACGCGTACTCCGACTCGGTCACCGACGTGCCGATGCTCAGCGCCGTCGGCCATCCCACCGTAGTGAACCCGGATCGCGCGCTGCGCAAAGACGCTGCCGCGCGGGGATGGCCGGTGGTCACCTTCTCCAAGCCGGTGTCGCTGCGCGACCGCATCCCTGCCCCGTCGGGCGCTGCCGTCGCCACTACCGCGGCAGTGGGGGTGAGCGCGCTGGCCGCCGGTGCGCTGACCTACTCGCTGCTGCGCCGCTTCGCTTTCTAAAGCCCTACTCCGTGTAGTAGCTAGCTAGCCGTCGTAACGATCAGGATTCGCACAGAATCTCCCCCTTGCTGTGACCGTGGTCACGGAGTACAAAGGAGGCACGGAAGCTTGGCGAGGCCAAGACCGAGCCGGAAGAGAAGGTTCGATCTCCCGAGTCAGGCTACCCAGCACGGATCCCGGCACCCACGCGGAGCACATGCCGCGGAATAGGCAAAAGTGTTGCGGGTCTGCGTAATTGCGAAGAGCGGACGACTACGACGACCTCTTGGGTGAGGTTGCAGACGCAGCGCATCGCAAGGACGCCGAGACCAACCCACGCAACCCACAATTGCACGCTTGGTAACCGGAGTCCGTGCTAGCGGGCGGCGAGCCGAAGTGATTCGGAGCGTCGCCCGTTCTTTTTTGCTAGCGCCAGTTACGTCGTGGCGCCCTGCGCGATCGACAACGCCTCCCGCGCTCCGGCGTGTAGGGCCCGGGCGCTCATCACAAGCCACGCCGTGAGGCCGTCCGGTGTGCCCGACGGAGAACCCACGAGCCGCGGCCCGATAGTCGCCCGAGTGCCGCATCCAATACACCTCGGGTACGCCGAGGCCGTGCGGGTCCAGACCGCTGGCGATCGTCACCAGCCGCGAAGCCGCCCGTGCCACCACACCGTCGGCGGTGCCGAACGGCTCAAGGGCGAGCAGCTCGCCGTGGACGACGGCGGCGAGCACCGGCGCCGGCACCTGCGTCCCACCGGTGACGATGTCGGCCAGCAACGCCAGCCGCCGGCCGACCTCCGAATCGCCGCGTGGACGGCCCAGCCGGTCATCGTCGGCCAGGTCCGCCGCCGCCAACGCGTGCAATCGGGCGATGGCTTGAAGCGGGGCCCGCTGCCAGACGCCGATCAACGTCGTCGCCCCGCCTTCCAGCGCCTCCGAAACCCGCAGCGCCCCTGCGAGCACGGGGTCCGGGTCCCCGCCCTCGGACAGCTGCAACGAACCGCCGTCGAGCACGGAAGATGCCCGCGCTGCCCGTAGTGAGGCTTCGGCCGCAGTCGTCGGCCATCCGCGCAGATTCGTGCGATGGCGATGGGCACGACCCAATGCCTCGCGGGCCTGGACACCGGCCTCGGCCACGCCCGGCAACTCGGCCAACGGGGCCAGCGGATCGGTCACGGCAGCCGACGCTAGCCGACCGCTCGCCGCTCAGCACAGCCCGCCCGCAGCGCAAGCTGTGACATGCCAACCTCACTGCAACCTTCGGTGACTACCCTCACAGATATGTCCGACGCGCACACCGACGTTCAGTCCGTCTACCCGCCTGGGCCCGAGTTCGCCGCGCAGGCCAACGCAGGAGAGGAGCTGTACCGCGAGGCCGAGCAGGATCGGCTGGCGTTCTGGGCGAAGCAGGCCAACCGGCTGTCCTGGGACACCCCGTTCGACGAGGTGCTGGACTGGTCGGAGGCACCGTCCGCGAAATGGTTCGTCGGAGGCAAGCTCAATGTCGCCTACAACTGCGTGGACCGCCACGTCGAGGCCGGCAACGGCGATCGGGTGGCGATCCGCTGGGAAGGCGAACCCGGCGACAGCCGGGAGCTGACGTATGCCGATCTGCTGGCCGAGGTGAGCAAGGCGGCCAATGCGCTGACCGACCTCGGACTGGTCGCGGGCGATCGGGTGGCGATCTACATGCCGATGCTGCCCGAGGCCATCGTGGCGATGCTGGCATGCGCACGGCTGGGTGTGCTGCACAGCGTGGTGTTCGCCGGCTTCTCCTCGACGGCCCTTGCGGCGCGTATCGAGGATGCCGAGGCCAAGTTGGTGATCACCTCTGACGGGCAATATCGGCGCGGGCAAGCGGTATCGCTGAAGGAATCTGTCGACGAGGCCGTCGACGGCCAGAAGTCTGTAGAGCATGTTCTGGTGGTGCGGCGCACCGGAATTGACACACCATGGACCGACGGCCGCGACCTGTGGTGGCACGAGACCGTGGACGAGGCATCGGACAAACACACCCATGAGGCATTCGATTCAGAGCATCCGCTGTTTCTGCTCTACACGTCGGGAACCACCGGCAAGCCGAAGGGCATCATGCACACCTCCGGCGGATACCTGACCCAGTCGTCCTACACGCATCACACCGTGTTCGACGTCAAACCCGAGAGCGATGTGTATTGGTGCACAGCCGATATCGGCTGGGTGACCGGACACACCTACATCGTGTACGGCCCGCTGTCCAATGGCGTCACGCAGGTCGTCTACGAAGGCACCCCGAACTCGCCGAACGAACACAGGCACTTCGAGATAATCGAAAAGTACGGTGTCACAATCTATTACACCGCGCCGACGTTGATCCGGATGTTCATGAAGTGGGGCCGCGAGTTCCCCGACGCCCATGACCTTTCCAGCCTGCGGCTGCTAGGCAGCGTGGGCGAGCCGATCAACCCGGAGGCATGGCGCTGGTACCGGGATGCGTTTGGCGGCAACCGGACTCCGGTCGTCGACACCTGGTGGCAGACCGAAACCGGTGCGATCATGATTTCGCCGCTGCCCGGCGTAACCGAGGCCAAGCCGGGCTCGGCGATGAAACCTCTGCCGGGCATCTCGGCCAAGATCGTCGACGAGGACGGTAAGGAACTGGTGCCCGGCGCCGACGAAGCCGAGCATGTGACCGGCTATCTGGTGCTGGACCAGCCATGGCCGTCGATGCTGCGCGGCATCTGGGGCGACCCGCAGCGATACCAGGAGACGTACTGGTCGCGCTACGCCGATCAGGGCTGGTATTTCGCCGGTGACGGGGCCCGCGTGGACTCCGACGGATCGATCTGGCTGCTGGGCCGCATCGACGACGTGATGAACGTTTCGGGCCACCGGATCTCCACGACGGAAGTGGAATCGGCGTTGGTCGGACACTCCGGCGTGGCCGAGGCCGCGGTCGTCGGCGCCTCGGATGAGACCACGGGCCAAGGCATCTGCGCGTTCGTCATTCTCGAGGCGCACGCCAAGGACAACGACAACATGGTCGAGGAACTGCGCCAGCAGGTCGCCAAGGAGATCGGCAAGATCGCCCGTCCCCGCGAGATCCACGTCGTGCCCGAGCTGCCGAAGACGCGTAGCGGCAAGATCATGCGCAGGCTGCTGCGCGACGTCGCCGAAGGCCGCGAACTGGGCGACACGTCAACGTTGGTGGACCCCAGCGTTTTCGAGGCGATCCGGGCCGGCAAGTAATCAGGCAGCGACCGCACCGACCGGGACGAAGCCCGAACCCGGCCGGTTCTTGGCGGTGATGTCGCCGAGCACCGCATTGATCGACATCGTCACCGCAGGCGTATGTAGCGGGATGTACTTGATCACGCAGGTGGGCAGTCCCTCGGAGAAGGCACCGTGGATCATGCCGACCAGCATGTTGTTGACGGTGACGGGTGCCCCGGAGTCACCCGGCTGTCCGCAGACCTGGTTGACGATGGTGCCGGGTTGCTCCCCCGGTCCCCATGTCACGCCGCACGAATAGCCTGTCGTGCGGCCGAGCTTGCAGGCGACGTCTCCGACCATCGGATCGGAGCCGATGCCGTCGATCTCGAATCCCTTGACGGTGTTGACCGGCAGCACCTTCTGCGGATCGAATTGGATCACCGCGTAGTCGAGGGCGTCGTTGCCAGCGACCATCGTGCCGAGCACCCCTGCCGCCTCGGCACCCTCGGCGGCCACTCGTTCGCCCGGTCCGCCGCAATGCGCGGAGGTGAACCCGATTAGATTGCCGCGGTTGTCATTACCGATCGCGGTCAGGGTGCACATGGTGTCGCCCTCGACCACGATCCCCGAACCGCCGCCCAGCGGGATCCGATCGTCGGCCCCGGCGGAGGGCAGCACCAGGGCGGCCAGGGCCGCGATCACCGCGGGAACCGTCAGGCAGCGGACGCTGGTCCTCAAGTATCTGACCCCCTCGAAGCGCTGCCCGACCAATTAACCTGGGCCAGTCTATCGTCGGCCCGGATCGTTTCCGTGGACGCCACGTGGCAACATGAACGCGACTGACACCGGATGCCGGGGAGGAAGTGTTCCGTGAGTGATCGCAGGGATGGCGTACCGACGACCGTGACCTCGATACCGCTGGTCGACCCGCACGCCCCCAAGGCCGACCCGTCGATCGGCGACCTCGTCAAGGACGCGACGGCGCAGGTGTCGACGCTGGTGCGGGCCGAAGTCGAACTGGCCAAGGCCGAAATTACGCGCGACGTCAAGAAGGGCCTCACCGGCAGCGTGTATTTCATCCTCGCGCTTGTGGTGCTGTTCTACTCCACGTTCTTCTTCTTCTTCTTCTTCGCCGAGTTGCTCGACACCTGGCTGTGGCGGTGGGTGGCCTTCCTGATCGTGTTCGGGCTGATGGTGGTCGTGACCGGGGTGCTGGCGCTGCTGGGCTACCTCAAGGTGCGACGCATCCGCGGGCCACAGCAGACCATCGAGTCGGTGAAGGAAACCCGAGAGGCGCTCACCCCAGGGCACGACAAGGACAGGGCGCTAATGTCGCGGAACGGTGAAGGGCCCGGCGCACAAACCGATCCCTCAGGCTGGTAATGGCCCCACCCGACCCGTCGGTGGTGCGCATCGACGGTCCCTGGCGCCATCTCGAGGTGCACGCCAACGGGATTCGCTTTCACGTCGTGGAGGCGGAGTGGAGGGACAACGACACTGGGCTCAATGTCGCCGCCAGAGCGGCTCCGGTCACGGATCGCCCGCTGGTGATCCTGCTGCACGGCTTCGGCTCGTTCTGGTGGTCGTGGCGTCATCAGTTGCGCGGCTTGACCGGCGCCAGGGTGGTCGCGGTGGACCTGCGTGGCTACGGCGGCAGCGACAAGCCGCCGCGTGGCTACGACGGTTGGACACTGGCCGGCGATACCGCGGGGCTGGTGCGCGCGCTCGGCCACAAGGCGGCGACGCTGGTCGGGCACGCCGACGGGGGCCTGGTCTGCTGGGCGACCTCCGTTCTGCACCCGCGGATGGTCCGGGCGATCGCCGTCGTCAGCTCGCCGCATCCCGCCGCATTGCGGGCCTCGGCGCTGACGCGGCGTGATCAGGGCCGGGCACTGCTGCCGCTGATGCTGCGCTATCAGGTGCCGAGGTGGCCGGAGCGGTCGCTGACCCGCAACGACGCCGAGGAGCTCGAGCAGTTGGTACGAAGCCGCGCCAGTGGCAAATGGCTTGCGTCAGAAGACTTTTCCGAGACGATTCAGCACATGCGACGGGCCATCCAGATTCCGTCGGCCGCGCATTCCGCCCTGGAGTATCAACGCTGGGCGGTTCGCAGCCAGCTGCGCGGAGAGGGCAGACGGTTCATGCGCTCGATGAAGCGGCCGCTGGGGGTTCCGGTGCTGCATCTGCGTGGCGACGCCGATCCGTATGTGCTTGCCGATCCGGTATACCGCACGCAGCATTATGCCCCGCACGGCCGCTATGTATCCATTGCCGGTGCAGGACATTTCGGCCACGAGGAAGCACCAGGGGTAGTCAACGAGCAGCTGTCGCGGTTCCTCGCGAACGTATACGGCTAGCCGACGCAGGCGCCCGTCGCGACGCGTTCCGTGTTGCCGATCTTCGCCATTTGCCGCGAGACTTCATTCGCGGTCAGCACGAAGCCGGTGTCGGCGTCGTCGACTGCGGCGCCGAACACCACGCCCAGCACCCTGCCTGTCCTGTCGATCATCGGACCGCCCGAATTTCCTTGCCGCACAGTTCCTCTGATCGTGTAAACCTCGCGGGTCACGGTGGCGCTGCGGTAGATGTCGGGACCATTGAGCTCGATGATCTCGCGTACACGGGCAGGCGTGGCGACGAAGTCACCGCCGCCGGGGTAGCCCATCACAACCGCGTCGGTGCCGGTCGGCGCGGCACCCTCGGCGAACTCCAGCGGTCGCGACGGCAGGTCCGGCACGTCCAGAATCGAGATGTCGGCTTCGGGGTCGTAGGACACCACACTTGCGTCATATGTTTGGCCGTCGACTTCGACAGTGACGCTGTCGGAGCCCGCGACGACGTGCGCGTTGGACATCACCCGGTTCGGCGCGACGACGAAACCGGTGCCCTCCAAGACCTTTTGGCAACCGGGTGCGACGCCACGAATCTTGACGACGCTGGGCCGGGTGGCGGCCACGACGGCGTCGTTGGCCAGCGCGGCATCCGGGGCGTCGACCGCGATGATCGGGGTGCGGCCGTACTCCGAGAGCACATCCGGCAGGCCGGACGTGTCGAGCAGGGCCGACAGCCGCGTCGGGACGGACTTCAGCCAGCTGGGGGCCACCTCGTCGACCTGGGCCAGCACCTTCGACCCGCGCACGGCCGCGGCCAGGTTCGGCTGATCCGACGAGGTCAGTGGAGTCGCCAACATCCAGGCTGCGACGAGCACCGCGATCAGCTGCAATCCCACCCCGATCACCGAGTCGACGGCGCGCAGGCCCGGATTGCGTAGTGCGCCGCGCACCGCGCGGCCCAGCACGACACCGGCGATCTCGCCGATCACCACCAGCGCGAGAATCAGGAACAGTGTGACGAAAAGCTTGGTGCGCGGACCGCTGATTTGGGAGACGATGTGCGGCGCCAGCAGCACCCCCGCGACCGCACCGAGAACCACCCCGACGAACGACAGCAGGGAGCCAAGCGCGCCAGAACGCCATCCGGAGATGGCAGCGACGAACGCAATCGCGAGGACGGCAAGGTCAAGCCACTGTGACGACGTCATTGTTGAGCATCACCGTAGCTGTCCTCGTGCCCAACAAGGGCCATTGCGTCGTCGAGTTCGCGAACGTCGTCGGTGTCCCACGGCTGGGCCCAGCCCGCCACGTCGAGCATCGCCGCGATCACCTGCCCAGTGAAACCCCACACCAGCATCTCGTTGAGCAGGAACGCGGGACCGGCGAAGCGTCGGGTACTTTCCTTGCGGTACACCATGATCCGGTTCTCGGGGTTGATGAATGCGCGCACCGGTACCCGCGCGACGATCGCGGTCTCTGATTCGTTGACGACCGCTACCGGCCCGGGATCCGGCGAGTAGGCCAACACCGGTACGACGTGAAACCCGGACGGCGGGATGAACATCCGCTCCAGTGTGCACAGCGGTTGCAGCCGGCTGGTGTCGATACCGGTTTCCTCATTGGCTTCGCGCAGCGCGGTATGCACCGGTCCGCGGTCGCCGGGGTCGGCCGCTCCACCGGGGAATGCAGCCTGGCCGGCGTGGTGACGCAGCGTCGAAGCGCGCACAGTGACCAGCAGATCCGCATCGTCAGGCGGCGCCCCGGAGGGTGAGTCTGCCGGGCCCGAGAACAGCACCAGCACCGCGGCATCGCGCATTTGTCCGGTGATCGCGGCTTTGGTGTTGGCGGCGGTCACCAGCGCCAGCACCTCGGGAGGCACGCGCCTGCGATAGGCCCGCTTCACGTCCTTGCAGTTGTCGGTCAGCGGCTTGAGCCAGGACGGGGCGGCGTCGGGGACGAGCTCGCCCACTGCGCTGCCCCAGCTCACCCCGATACTCCAATCTTTGGATCCACCGCGGCGGCAATCTCGTCGGCGCTGGCGAAGGACCGCGGAAGGACTTCGGCAACGCTACCGTCCGCGCGCAGCACAACCGTCGCGGGCATGACGTTGGGCACCCGCAACGCGGCGGCGATCAGCCTGCGCCCGTCCTGCAGTGTCGGCAGCCGCACTCCCAGTTCGGATAGCCGCAGCAACGCCGCGGATTCGTTCTCGTCCTGGTGCACGGTCAGCACGCTGACATCGGGTCCGACGCGGCGTTGATACTCGGCCATCGCGGGCAGTTCCTCGGCGCACGGGGCACACCAGTAGGCCCACAGGTTGAGGACCGTCGGCCGGCCGGCGACAGCCTTGGCTACGTCCACATTTGCGCCGTCGCCGGCGCATTCGAGGGTGATCCCGCGCAGTTGCTCCGGTCCCGGCCCCGTCCCCGCAGCGGGACACGGCAACAGCTCGGCGCGGGCTCGCGGCCCGGCGAGCGCTTCGGCTGTGTCAGCGTCGCGGCGGTCGCGGGCCTGTCCGGGCCCGATCGTACGCGTCGACGAACCGTCATCGCCCAACTGCGTCCACAGCGCGGCGCCGAGCGCGAGCACGACGACCATCACCGCGACGGTCCACCGGGTCGAGGTGCTCATCCGCGGCGTGGTCAGAGGCCGGCCAACGCCAGCAGGTGCTCGGTCTCCGGACCCTTGACCAACGGCGCGGCCACCAGCGGATCGGTCGGGCCGGTGCCGAACGACGGGCAGTCCTTGGCCAGGACGCATACCCCGCAGGCGGGTTTCCGTGCGTGGCAGACGCGGCGGCCGTGAAAGATCACCCGGTGACTGAGCAGCGTCCACTCGCTGCGCTCGATGAGCTCGCCGACAGCGTGCTCGACCTTGACCGGATCCTCATGCTCGGTCCAGCGCCACCGTCGCACCAGCCGACCGAAATGGGTGTCGACCGTGATCCCGGGAATGTCGAAGGCGTTGCCGAGAATGACGTTGGCGGTCTTGCGGCCGATACCGGGCAGCGTCACCAACTCGTCCAATGTGTTGGGGACGTTGCCGTCGAACCGTTCCACCAGTTCCTGCCCCAGGCGCATCAGCGAGTTGGTCTTGTTGCGGTAGAAGCCGGTGGGCCGAATGAGCTCTTCGAGCTCTGTGCGGTCGGCTTGCGCGTAATGCAGCGCCGTACGGTAGCGCTTGAACAACGCAGGCGTGGTGAGGTTGACGCGCTTGTCGGTGCTTTGGGCCGACAATATGGTCGCCACCGTCAGTTCCAGCGGGTTGGTGAAGTCCAACTCACAGTAAACGTGCGGAAATGCTTGTGCCAGTGTGCGATTCATCCGGCGGGCGCGGCGAACCAGCCCGACGCGGGTTTCCTTGTCCCACTTCCGCGAGGAGGGGCGTCGGGCCGGCTTTTCGGTTGCCGACTTGGCGGCTGACTCCTCACCCACGGTCACGAATGCCAGCGTACTGAGGGGGTGTGACTGCCCGTGGCGCGGACCGGTTCGGACCGGTGACATTTTGTGATCCGGCTGAGACCTTCGCCGTGTTTACTTCACCTTTGTGTCTTGGTTGCTCGCTGCGTTTATTCCGGCGTTGCTGATGTTGGCAACATTCGGGCTGCAGCGGCTCGAATCGAGCCTCAATGACGACATCGTCTCGGCCGCCGACGTAGCCGAGTTTCTGGACCAGGCAGAGGCCGATGACGTGAACACGCTGGCGCGAGAAGGCATGGGCCGCGCACTGGACGGCCTGCATCAGCGGTTGGGCGAACGGGATTGGCCGCTCGAGGCGCCAAGCACCGTCCGTGATTTGGCAAGTTTGCCCAGCGGGCTGTATGTGCCGTAGCAGTCCAATCCTGAATTTCAGCCGACTCGACATGCCAATCCTGTGTAGCGTGAGTTAGTCGCACTGGAGGCAGAATGCCGACATTGTCGGCGTGGCGTACCTCTAGACTGATCTCGCTAACCAGTAAGAGGTCGGCTTGCGCATGTCATATCACCCAACAGCTTAAGAGGGGCAACGTGGACGAGATCCTGGCGAGGGCCGGAATCTTCCAGGGGGTCGAACCCAGCGCCGTATCCGCGCTGACCAAGCAATTGCAGCCCGTGGACTTCCCACGCGGGCACACCGTGTTCGCCGAGGGGGAGCCTGGCGACCGGCTGTTCATCATCATCTCGGGGAAGGTCAAGATCGGCCGCCGTTCTCCTGACGGCCGCGAGAATCTGCTCACCATCATGGGGCCTTCGGACATGTTCGGTGAACTCTCGATCTTCGACCCGGGCCCGCGGACGTCGAGCGCCACCACCATCACCGAGGTGCGGGCGGTGTCAATGGACCGCGACGCGCTGCGCGCGTGGATCGCCGACCGGCCCGAAATCGCCGAGCAATTGCTGCGGGTCTTGGCTCGCCGACTCCGTCGCACCAACAACAATCTCGCCGATCTGATCTTCACCGACGTGCCCGGTCGGGTGGCCAAGCAGCTGCTGCAACTAGCCCAACGGTTCGGCACGCAGGAAGGCGGCGCGCTGCGCGTGACGCACGACCTGACGCAGGAAGAGATAGCGCAGTTGGTCGGCGCCTCTCGCGAGACGGTCAACAAAGCACTCGCTGATTTCGCCCACCGCGGCTGGATTCGCCTGGAGGGCAAGAGCGTGCTGATCTCCGACTCCGAGCGTCTGGCACGCCGAGCGCGCTAGCCCCGTTGCGATTTCGGCGCGCGAACCGTCGCCGAGCGTGGATTACCGCGCCGAATTCGCTCAGGAACGCAAGTAGTCGAGCTGCGCCTGGACGCTCCACTCCGCTGCGTCCCATAGCTTTTCGTCGACGTCGGTATACACATGCTCGACGATCTGTCGCGCGCTGGCGTCGTCACCCAGCACGCGAAGCGCATCGCGCACCTGGTCGAGCCGCTCTTCGCGGTGCGCCAGGTACATGGCGCTGACGGCCTCGAGATCCGCAAGGTCGGGACCGTGGCCGGGCAGCACAGTGCGCTGCCCCAGTCCGTGCAGCCGGCGTAGCGACTCCATGTACTCGCCAAGGCTGCCGTCCTCGTTGTCGATGACGGTCGTGCCGCGGCCCAGCACGGTATCGGCGGTCAGCACGGCGTCATCGAGGAGGAACGACACCGAATCGGCGGTGTGTCCCGGTGTCGCCATCACGGTGATGCGCAGTCCCGCCGCGTCGATCACCTCACCTTCGGTGAGCGGCCCCCCGAGACCGCGCAGGAACCCGCTGCCAACAGAGCGGACCACCGCGCCCGTACGGTCGACGATCTTGTCGATGGCGCCGGTGTGGTCCTCGTGCTTGTGGCTGATCAGTACCAGCGGGATCGGCCCGAGTTCGGCGATCCGCGCAATGTGCTCGTCGTCGTCGGGCCCGGGGTCGACGATCACCATCTCGTCGCTGCCATGGCCTCGCAGCACCCAGGTGTTGGTGCCGTCGAGCGTCATCAACCCCGGGTTGTTGCACAGCAGCACCGAGGCGGTCTCGGTCACCGGGCGCAGGAGCCCGTACGCGGGATGCTCAAGCGTCACGAAACCTCGACGATGAGCTCGACCTCCACGGGTGCGTCAAGCGGGAGCTCCGACACTCCCACCGCGGAGCGAGCATGCGCACCCGCGTCGCCGAACACCTCACCGAGGAACTGCGATGCCCCGTTGATCACGCCCGGTTGGCCATGGAATCCCGGCGCCGATGCGACGAACCCGACCACCTTGACCACCCGCGTGACCGCGTCGATGCCGACCAGAGAATGCACCGCGGCAAGCCCGTTGAGCGCACACGTGCGCGCCAGCGCCTTGCCTTCCTCGGGAGTCACCTCGCCGCCGACCTTGCCGGTCTGCGGCAGCTTGCCTGCTTGCATCGGCAGCTGGCCGGCCGTGTAGACCAGGTTGCCGGTACGCACCGCTGGCACGTAGGCCGCCATCGGCGGGACGACGTCGGGCAGTTCGACGCCCAGCTCGGCGAGCCGTTGGGAGGCGCTCATTTCGGGCGCTTCAGATACGCGACGTGCTGCTCGCCCGTCGGGCCCTGCAGCACCGAAACCAGTTCCCAGCCGTCCTCACCCCACTGGTCGAGGATCTGCTTCGTTGCGTGTGTCAGCAGTGGGACCGTGGCGTATTCCCAACGGGTCGGTTCGCTCATGTGGCTGAGCTTATCGGGCAGGGAAACAGGCACCGCTAGCATGCAGGGGTGGCTACCTCAGCGAACAGCGGTAGACCGGTCGGCTGGCCGTCGCGCCTGACAAAGGCGCGTCTGCACTTCGTCACCGGCAAGGGCGGAACCGGTAAGTCGACCATTGCGGCCTCCCTGGCGCTGGCCCTGGCCGCCGGGGGCCGCAAGGTGCTGCTGGTGGAAGTTGAAGAGCGCCAAGGCATTGCGCAGCTCTTCGATGTCCCGCCGTTGCCGTACGCGGAGGTCAAGGTCGCCACTGCCGACGGCGGTGGTCAGGTCAACGCGCTGGCGATCGACACCGAAGCGGCGTTCCTCGAATACCTGGACATGTTCTACAACCTCGGCCTGGCCGGCCGCGCCATGCGCCGGATCGGGGCGGTCGAGTTCGCGACGACGATCGCGCCGGGTCTGCGTGACGTGCTGCTCACCGGCAAGATCCGCGAGATCGTGACCCGTGCCGAGAAGGGCAAGCAGCCGGTCTACGACGCGATCGTGGTGGATTCCCCACCGACTGGGCGCATCGCCAGGTTCCTGGATGTCACCAAGGCGGTGTCGGACCTCGCGAAGGGCGGCCCGGTGCACTCGCAGGCCGAAAGCGTGGTCAAGGTGTTGCATTCCGACCTCACCGCCATCCACCTCGTCACCCTGTTGGAGGCGCTGCCTATCCAGGAGACGCTCGAAGCGATCGAGGAACTACAGGCACTGGGGCTGCCGATCGGCAGCGTGATTGTCAACCGCAACATCCCGGCCTATCTGCCCGCCGACGACCTTGCCAAGGCCGCGGAAGGCGACATCGACGCCGACGCGGTGCGCGCCGGGCTGCAGAATGCTGGAATTACGTTGTTCGACAGCGACTTTGCGGGGCTACTCACCGAGACCATTCAGCATGCAACGCGAATCAAGGCACGCGCCGAGAGCGCCGAGCAGCTCGACGAACTCGACGTGGCGCGCCTGGAGCTGCCGCAGATAGCCGACGGCGTCGACCTCGGCAGCCTCTACGAGCTGGCCGAAGCGCTTGCCCACCAGGGCGTCCGATGAACGACGTGAAGCGGACCAGAAAGCAGGGCCGATGACCACCAATCCGCCGGCCCTCGACATGGCCGCGATCCTGACCGACACGTCCAACCGCGTGATCGTCTGCTGCGGCGCCGGCGGCGTCGGCAAGACCACCACCGCGGCGGCGATGGCGTTGCGCGCAGCCGAATACGGCCGCACCGTGGTGGTTCTCACCATCGACCCGGCCAAGCGGCTGGCTCAGGCGCTCGGCATCAAGGATCTTGGCAACACGCCGCAGCGGGTTCCGCTTGCACCCGAGGTGCCCGGCGAGCTGCACGCGATGATGCTCGACATGCGCCGGACGTTCGACGAAATGGTGATCCAGTACTCCGGACCCGAACGGGGCGAAGCGATTCTGGACAATCAGTTTTATCAGACCGTGGCCACGTCGCTGGCTGGCACGCAGGAGTACATGGCGATGGAGAAGCTGGGACAGCTTCTCGCCCAAGACAAGTGGGATCTGATCGTCGTCGACACCCCACCGTCGCGAAATGCGCTGGACTTCCTGGACGCGCCACAACGACTGGGCAGCTTCATGGATAGCCGCCTGTGGCGGCTGCTGCTGGCACCCGGTCGCGGTATCGGCCGACTGGTGACCGGCGCGGTAGGCTTGGCGATGAAGGCGCTGTCCACCGTGCTGGGCTCGCAAATGCTTTCCGACGCAGCCGCTTTCGTCCAAATGCTGGATACGACCTTCGGCGGGTTCCGGGAGAAGGCTGACCGCACTTACGAGCTTCTCAAGCGGCGCGGCACCCAGTTCGTCGTGGTGTCGGCCGCAGAGCCCGACGCGCTACGCGAAGCATCGTTCTTCGTCGACCGGCTCTCCCAGGAGCACATGCCACTGGCAGGGTTGATCCTCAACCGGACCCACCCGATGCTCAGCGAACTGCATGCGGAGAAGGCCGAGGAAACCGCCCAGGACTTGGCGAAGGAAGATCCCGACGCGTTGGCGGCGGCGGTGCTGCGCATTCATGCCGACCGGGCGATGACGGCCAAGCGGGAGATTCGGCTGCTGTCGCGGTTCACGGGCGCCAACCCGCACGTCGCGATTGTGGGGGTGCCTTCGCTGCCGTTCGACGTGTCGGATCTGGAGGCGCTGCGCGCGATCGCCGATCAGATCACTGGTGAGGCTTCCGCCGCGTAGCGGCGAATTCAACAGAAGCCGCGTAGCGGCGAATTCAGCGGAAGAGCCTAAACGGCGCTGCGGTGTTTGCGCTGGGCGGTGAAGAAGTCTGCCCAGGAGACAACCTCGGGGTGCTGCTTGAGCAGGGCACGGCGCTGGCGTTCGGTCATACCGCCCCAGACGCCGAATTCGACACGGTTATCGAGGGCGTCGGCGCCGCACTCGAGAATGACCGGGCAATGCCTGCAGATAACGGCTGCTTTGCGCTGGGCGGCGCCGCGTACGAAAAGCTCATCGGGATCTGCCTGGCGGCATCGAGCCTGGGATACCCAGGTGATACGTGCCTCGGCTTCCGCGCCGTGGACAATGCTGTGCGTTGTCGGATTAGGGGTTGTCCTGCGCGCGGCGGGCCTCGTAGCTGACACCAGCGATCCCTTCGTTCCAGCCGCCGCGGCCAACGCAGCGACGACGTAGTCCTCCCGTATAGAACGCTGATGCGATCTACGCCACAGTGTGAAGGTCAAGTGTGACCTGCATCGCACTGTCTGCCCAACTTAGGTGGTCAGGGCGGTTCTTGGCAACAGTCTGGGAACCACTTTTTTGGGACGACCGTGCGGTCAAACCGCAAAATTGAGGCAAAAGCACGCCTACGCGGCTGGCGGACCCGGCAATCGACCGTCCGAAGCTGCCATTTTGCGGCCTGAATACCCTAGTTACTCTGTACGTCATGCCGGAGCAGCCGCCGACCCGACCGCCGACGACAGTCACGGTCATCAAGCTCGCGTGGTGCTGCCTATTGGCCAGCGTTGTCGTGGCGGGATTGATGTTTCCCGTGGTTGGCGGGTTCGGGTTGCTGTCCAACCGCGCCTCCGACGTGGTCGCCAACGGTTCGGCGCAGTTGGTCGAGGGAGAGGTGCCCCAGGTGTCGACGATGGTCGACGCGAAGGGCAACGTGATCGCATGGCTGTACTCGCAGCGACGGTTCGAGGTACAGAGCGACCAGATCGCCAACACGATGAAACTGGCGATCGTCTCGATCGAAGACAAGCGGTTTGCCGAGCACAACGGCGTTGACTGGCAGGGCACGCTCACCGGCCTGTCCGGCTACCTCTCCGGAAACCTCGACACCCGCGGCGGCTCGACTCTCGAGCAGCAGTACGTGAAGAACTACCAGCTGCTGGTGATCGCCCAGACCGACGCCGAAAAGCGCGCGGCCATCGAGACCACGCCCGCTCGCAAGCTTCGGGAAATCCGGATGGCGCTGACTCTGGACAAGACGTTCACCAAGCCGGAGATCCTGACCCGATACCTCAATCTGGTGTCGTTCGGCAACGGCGCCTTCGGAATCCAGGACGCGGCCCAGACCTATTTCGGCGTCAACGCCTCCGAGCTGACGTGGGAGCAGGCGGCGTTGCTGGCCGGCCTGGTGCAGTCCACGAGCACGCTGAACCCATATACCAACCCCGACGGCGCGCTGGCACGTCGAAACCTGGTGCTGGACACCATGATCGACAACCTGCCCGAGCACGCCGACGAGCTGCGCGCCGCCAAGGAGCAGCCGCTGGGCATCCTGCCGCAGCCCAACGAACTGCCGCGCGGCTGCATCGCCGCCGGCGACCGCGCGTTCTTCTGCGACTACGTGCTGGAGTATCTGGCCCGCGCGGGCATCAGCAAGGAGCAGGTCGCAAGGGGTGGTTACCTGATCAAGACCACACTCGATCCTGACGTGCAGATACCGGTCAAGTCCGCGATCGACGGCATCGCGAGCCCCGACCTCGACGGCGTTGCCAGCGTGATGAGCGTGGTCAAGCCCGGCAAGGAGTCGCATCCAGTGCTGGCGATGGCCAGCAACCGCACTTATGGGCTGAACCTCGACGCCGGTGAGACCATGCACCCCCAGCCGTTCTCCCTGGTCGGCGACGGCGCCGGTTCCACGTTCAAGATCTTCACCGTGGCCGCGGCAATGGAGATGGGAATGGGCATCAACGCGCAACTGGAAGTGCCGGCCCAATTCCAGGCCAAGGGCCTCGGCAGCAGCGACACCCCGGGCTGCCCGGCCGCCACTTGGTGTGTAAAAAACGCCGGCGGCTACCGCGGCACGATGAACATCACCGACGCTCTGGCGACGTCGCCGAACACGGCTTTCGCGAAGCTCATCTCGCAGGTCGGCGTGCAGCGCTCTGTCGACATGGCCGTCAGGCTCGGACTGCGGTCCTATGCCCTGCCCGGCACGGCCCGTGACTATGACCCGGAAAGCAACGAAAGCCTCGCCGACTTCGTCAAGCGGCAGAATCTCGGCTCGTTCACGCTGGGTCCGATCGAAGTCAATGCCCTTGAGTTTTCCAATGTGGCCGCGACGCTGGCGTCGGGCGGAACGTGGTGCCCGCCGACTCCGATCGACACGGTCATCGACCGCAACGGCAAGGAGGTCGCCGTCACCACCGAGACGTGCGAGCAGGCGGTGCCCGAAGGTCTGGCCAACACGTTGGCCAATGCGATGAGCAAGGACGACCAAGGCGCTGGCACCGCCGCATCCTCGGCAGGGTCAGTCGGCTGGGATCTGCCGATGTCGGGAAAGACGGGCACCACCGAAGCCAGCCGCTCGTCGGCATTCCTTGGCTTCACCAACACCTTGGCCGCGGCGAACTACATCTACGACGACTCGACAAACCCGGGCGGGTTGTGCTCGTTCCCACTCCGTAAGTGCGGCTACGGCAATCTGTTCGGCGGAAACGAGCCCGCGCGCACATGGTTCACCGCGATGAAGCCGATCGCCAACAACTTCGGCGAGGTGAGGCTGCCGCCGACCGATCCGCGCTATGTCGACGGGGCGCCGGGGTCCAGGGTGCCCAGCGTCTCGGGCCTGACGCAGGACACGGCGCGCCAGCGGCTCAAGGACGCGGGCTTCCAGGTCGCCGACGAGGCGACGCCGGTGAACAGCACCGCCTCCCGCGGCGCCGTGGTCGGGACCTCGCCGGCGGGTCAGACGGTGCCCGGCTCGATCATCACGATCCAGATCTCCAACGGCATCCCGCCGCCACCACCTCCGCCGCCGCCAGGTGCGATTCCGGGAATGCCTCCCGAGATCGGCCAGACGGTCGTCGAGATCCCGGGCCTGCCGCCGATCACCGTGCCGGTCCTCGGTCCGCCGCCGCCACCGGCTCCGCCTCCTCCGCCGCCGCCGTGATCGGCCTGTGAGTGCGCTGTGGGGTTAGCCACGCTGTGCCGGTGAGAGTCGGTGGCCGCGGGTGACTGGCAGTAGGCTCTCTGCATGCCTGCCGCCCCGGCCCGATTGACGAATCCGTCGTCGGTCACCCTGCTCAAGTACTCTGCCGCCGCGACCGTTGGTGCGGTCGTAACCGGGATCGGTTATGCGTCGCTGATCGAACGCAATGCATTCGCGCTGCGCGAGGTGACGATGCCGGTGCTGGCGCCGGGGTCGTCGCCGCTGAAGGTGCTGCATATCAGTGACATCCATATGCTGCCCAGGCAGCGGCGCAAGCAGGCCTGGCTGCGTGAGCTGGCCGGCTTGGAGCCCGATCTGGTCGTCAACACCGGCGACAACCTGGCCCACCCGAAGGCCGTACCCGCCGTGGTCCAGTCGCTCGGCAACCTGCTCTCGGTGCCCGGCGTGTTCGTGTTCGGCTCCAACGACTATTTCGGACCGCGGCTGAAGAACCCGGCGAACTACTTGACCAACCGCGGGCATCGGGTGCATGGCGAGCCGCTGCCCTGGCAGGACCTTCGGGCGGCCTTCACCGAGCGCGGCTGGTTAGACATGACGCACACCCGTCGTGAGCTCGACGTGGGGGGCCTGCGGGTCGCGGTGGCGGGGGTCGACGACCCGCACCTGTCCAGGGACCGCTACGAAACCATTGCGGGGCCGGCGAGCCCGGCCGCGAACCTGACGCTGGGGCTGACGCATTCTCCCGAGCCGCGGGTGCTGGATCGCTTCGCTGCCGACGGCTACCAGCTGGTGATGGCCGGCCACACCCACGGTGGCCAGCTCTGCCTCCCGTTCTACGGCGCGGTCGTCACCAACTGCGATCTGGACCGGTCACGCGCCAAGGGCGCGTCGCGGTGGGGAGCACGCACGCAGCTGTACGTCTCGGCGGGCATCGGCACGTCGCCGTACGCCCCCCTGCGGTTCTGCTGCAGGCCCGAGGCGACGCTGTTGACGCTGATCGCCGCGCCGATCGGAGGCCGTGACGCGGGGACACGGGCGGGCCAGTCCCACCCGAGCGTTTCGGTGCGGTGAAACGGCACAGCGTCGCCGCGCGGTGAACGCAGTGAACACACAGTCCAACACAGCTGATCGCAGCCAGCCGCGCGTGTGGGTGGATAACGCGGTTCGGCTGATCGAGGCCGACGCCCGGCGCAGCGCCGACACACATCTTCTGCGGTATCCGCTGCCTGCGGCCTGGTGTGACGGGTGTGACGTCCAGCTCTACCTCAAGGACGAAACCACGCACATCACCGGCAGCCTCAAGCACCGGCTGGCGCGGTCGTTGTTCCTGTACGGGCTGTGCAACGGGTGGATCGGTGAGGGCACGACCGTCATCGAGGCGTCGTCGGGCTCGACGGCAGTCTCGGAGGCATACTTCGCGGCGCTGCTCGGGCTTCCGTTCATCGCGGTGATGCCGTCCTCGACCAGCGCAACCAAGATCGCACTGATCGAATCCCAAGGCGGCCGTTGCCATTTCGTCGCCCAGTCATCACAGGTCTACTCGGAAGCGGAGCGGTTGGCCGAGGAGACGGGCGGCCACTACCTCGATCAGTTCACCAACGCGGAGCGCGCCACCGACTGGCGCGGCAACAACAACATCGCCGAGTCGATCTTCGACCAGATGTGCGAAGAGGCGCACCCGATTCCGGAGTGGATCGTGGTTGGCGCGGGTACCGGCGGCACCAGCGCCACCATCGGAAGGTTCATCCGCTATCGGCGCTACGCCACCCGGTTGTGCGTCGTCGACCCCGAGAACTCCGCCTTCTTCCCGTCCTATGCGGGCGGGAACCCCAACGTCGTGACTCGGATGTCATCGCGCATTGAGGGCATCGGCCGCCCGCGCGTCGAACCGTCGTTCTTGCCGCAAGTAGTCGATCGCATGGTGGCGGTACCGGATTCGGCGTCCATCGCGGCGGCACGTCACGTCAGCGCGGTGCTGGGCCGCCGGGTCGGACCATCAACGGGGACAAATCTGTGGGGGGCGTTCGGCCTGCTGGCCGAGATGATCGAAGAAGGGCGCAGCGGATCAGTCGTCACCCTGCTCGCCGACAGCGGCGACCGCTACGCGGACACCTACTTCTGTGACGAGTGGCTTAGCAGCCAGCGGCTCGATCCCTCGACGTCGGCCGGGGTGCTGGTCGAATTCGAACGGTCGGGGCGCTGGCCCTGATCGTCGGATCCGCCGGACAACGGCCCGTCGGAGGTCAAAAACAGCCACAACGCAGCCAGGGCGAAGAATCCCAGGTAGATGGAAGCTCCTAACCCAGTCATTTCGTGCCTCGTTTCTGGAGTTACTCGGCAACACTGCCGTCAGTGTGCATAACGCCACCGACAACCCACATCCATCCCGCGGCGTGTCGTGATCTACGCCTCTGAGCGGACGCCAATGTGGCCCAACCGCTACTACGTTGCGGATATGGACCGGGTTCGCCATGAGCTGCGCCGGCCCGCGGTGTGGCTGACTGCGACGGTCGTACTGGCTGTCCAGCTGGGGGGCAGCGTCCGCCCCCGGCACCGCGGCGGTCCGGATCTGCACTGGGTGCCTCTGAACTGGTTGGGCTACGTCCTGCTGGTTGCCGGGCCGGTGGTGTTGTTGTTGCGCACGGTGTACCCGTACGTGGTGTTGCTGACGGTCATCGCAATCACGGGGGTGTATTTGTCGGCCGGCTTCCGCTTCGGGCCGGTGTTTGCGTCGCTGATCGTCGCGTTTCTGACCGCGGCGACGGTCGGCCCGCGATGGCGCACCTACCCGCTGCCGTTCCTGGGGTGGCTGGGCGTCGTCTGGCTGATTCCGTTCGTACGCGGCGAAGACCCACCACCGGCCATAGCGATCGGGGCGATCGCGGCGTGGCTGCTGGTGCTGGTGGCCGGGGCCGAGGGCATCCGGCAGCGCAGCGCGGTGCTTGTCGCGCGGCGCCAGCGCAAGGCCGCGGTGGCCCGCGAGGCGCGATTGGAGCAGGAGCGCAGGGCCACTGAGGCGCGGCTCTCGATTGCGCGCGAGCTACACGATGTGCTCGCGCACAGCCTTTCGATGATCAACGTGCAGTCCTCCGTGGCGCTGGAACTGCTCGACGACCACCCGGAGCGGGCGGGGCCGGCGCTGGCGGCGATCAAAAATGCCAGCAGACAAGCGATTACGGATGTGCACTCGTTGGTGACGGCGTTGCGCGCCGACACCGGTCAGCCCACTGCGCCGACGCCAGGCATCGCCGACCTCGACGGCCTTGTCGGCACGGCGCGTGCAACGGGTCTGGCGGTGACGACGGCCGTGCAGGGTGAGCCACGGCCGCTGCCGACGGTGATCGACGTGGCTGCGGCCCGCATCGTGCAGGAGTCGCTGACCAATGTGGTGCGACACTCATCGGCCGAAAATGCCGAAGTGACAGTCACTTACGACGCTGCCGAGCTCACAGTGGCGGTCGACAATGACGGGCGGCCACTGAATTCCGGCCCATCGTCCGGCGGCAGCGGCATCACGGGCATGCGGGAGCGCGCGAGGGCACTGGGCGGCGAGTTGTCGGTGCGACGCCATCCGGGCGGCGGGTACAGTGTGCGGGCCACCTTGCCCATCGAAAGTGGCAGCGAATCATGAGGATTCGCGTCGTCGTCGCCGACGACCAGGCACTGGTGCGGGCCGGCTTCGCAGCGTTACTCGACGCGCAGGACGGCATCGAGGTGATCGCCGAGGCCGAAACCGGCACGGCAGCGCTGGCCGCCGCCCGCGAGATGCGGCCGGACGTGGTGTTGATGGACATCCGGATGCCGGAGATGGATGGCCTGGCCGCCACCCGGGCAATCGCCGCCGACCCCGCCCTGGCGGAGGTCCGGGTGGTGGTGCTGACGACGTTCGAGCTCGACGAGTACGTTTTCGAGGCGATGCGCGCGGGTGCGAGCGGATTCCTGGTCAAGCACACCGAGCCCGCCGAGCTGGTGCGGGCGGTTCGGGTGGTCGCCGACGGCGAGGCCCTGCTGTCGCCGTCGGTGACCCGCAGGCTGGTGTCGGAGTTCGCCGCCCGCACCAAGCAGCCGTCCGGGCCGTCCCCCGCGCTGGCCGAGCTGACCTCACGGGAACGTGAAGTGATGGCACTTGTCGCGGAGGGATTGACCAACTCGGAAATCGGCGAACGGCTGTTCATGAGCCCCGCCACCGCCCGCACGCATGTGAGCCGAATCCTGACCAAGCTGGGCGCACGGGACCGCACGCAGCTGGTGGTGATGGCCTACGAAAGCGGGCTGGTACGCCCGGGCTGGCAGGACTGATACGCGCCGGGGCGTACGGAGATTGACGACTGCAGGCCGATGTGGCGTCGGCTGGCTCGGCGCAAAATCGATGACATGACCATCTACGAAATCATGCCAACTACAACCACTTTCCTGGCCGAGGAGGGCGAACGCTGGGGACGCCATGGTTTCCACCCGTGGTTCCTGGTCGCCCGCCTGGTGTTCCTGGCCCTGGTGATCGCCGCCATCTGGCTCTTCCTGCGGGCCCGGCAAGGCCTCCACGGCATCCGCACGCTGCGCGACGCCTACGCCAAGGGCGAGGTCAACGAGGCCGAGTACCGCGAACGGCTGGCCGTTCTCAGGGAAACCCGCCGCTAGGGACCACCCCGCGTGGGGCGCGCGAAGCCGTTCGCTCGTGGCGTGAGCGCTCATCGCCGCGTTTGGCTTCACCGGCCGCCGGTGCGATACGCTGTCGTGGCTTCACGCGGGGTGTGGCGCAGCTTGGTAGCGCGCTTCGTTCGGGACGAAGAGGTCGTGGGTTCGAATCCCGCCACCCCGACTGAGAAGTTCTAGGCGACTAGGCGAAGATGCCGACGCTTTGTCTGGACCTCGACGGCATCTTGGTAAGCATCATGACCGAGCTCATCTCGATCAGGCCCACCACCAGCAGCGGCCACGCTGCACCTGCCGCCGCGCTGACCATCACCATCATTGGTTGCTTCGCGGGTGATTGACGATGCGTTAGGCGCCGGCCTGCCGCATACGTCGCGAAGCTCACCGGCAGCCAGCCGGCGAGATAGATGACTATCAGCATGTCAGCCATGCGTTACCCCCTACGACCCGACAACACTGGAGGGTCGACTTCCCCGCCAACTCTAGATCTAATCAAACCTCCACCACATTAGGCTCGCGATCACGACCACAGATTTGCGGTATGGCCGGCAATTCGGACGCTTGACGTGAGCGTGACGGACCCGCAGGCTGTCATCGCGAAGTGCGCTCCAAAGGAGTTTGACCCGCCGCGGGGTGGGGAATTACATGCGGCGTGACTTTGCCGTCGACCTCCGTCGAACCCAAGCTGCCGCGCGCCATCGGTCCCCTCTCGTCGGCAGTGATCGACACCCTTCAGCGCGTCAGGCCGGCACTGCATGCCCGGCCCATCGACGTTCCGCTGTGTGAGGCCGACCCGTACGGCCTCGATCTGCAGCTGGCCCTGTACGTCTGCTACGAGCTGCACTACCGCGGATTCGCCGGGGTCAATCCGCGGTGGGAGTGGAATCCTGCGCTGCTACATGTCCGCGGACGCCTCGAAGACACGTTTCTGAGCGCGGTGCGTCATGACATCGGCGATATCGACCCGGACGAGACGGCCGCCGACACGATGGACGCGCTGTCGGTGGAACCGGTCGACGGCGCGGGCCCGTCGTACTACCTGCGCGACGCCGGGACCTGGGAGCAGATGCGGGAGTACTTCGTGCACCGCTCGCTGTATCACCTCAAGGAAGCCGACCCGCACGCCTTCGCCATCCCGCGCTTGATTGGGCAGGCCAAGGCGTCGTTCGTCGCCGTCGAATTCGATGAGTACGGCGCCGGCCGTGGCGCCAAGGTTCATCAACAACTGTTCGCCGATTTGATGGACGCCGCCGGCCTCGACTCGACCTACCTCGCATACGTTGACGACGTGCCCGCCGACGCGCTCGCGTCGGTCAACCTGATGTCACTTTTCGGTCTGCACCGAGAGCTGCGCGGTGCGGCGATCGGCCATTTCGCGTCGACGGAGATCACGTCGTCACCGGGTTCACGCCGTCTGGTCGATGCGTTGGAGCGGATGGGCGCACCCGAACCCTGCGTGAGTTTCTACCGAGAACACATCGAGGCCGACGCGGTTCACGAGCAGGTGGTGCGCACCGACGTCGTCGGGGATCTCGTTGCGCGCGAACCACATTTGGACCGCGACGTGGTGTTCGGCATCAAGGCGCGTGACGTCGTCGAGGACCGCCTCGCCGCGCATGTGATGAACTGTTGGCAGGCGGGGCGCTCATCGCTACGCCGGCCGCTTGGCTGACCGCTCGGGACGCTGGCGGCAGCGGTGGCTGGTGTCGCACAGCGGAAAACTCTTGCTGCGGCGGCATGTGCAGATCGCGACCATGAACCGATCGGATTCCACCACACTGCCGTCGGGCATCTCGATACGCACCGGCCCCTGCACCATCATCGGGCCTGAAGGCACCACCCTGACGACGCGCGGTTCGCGATCGGTCATGGCTTGTCCGCCCGGATGACCACCAGTTCCTCTTCACGACGACCGGACTCGAGCCGACCCGTGTCTTCAAGCCACTGCGCGCGCGAGGACAGCACCGGGCCAAACGGGATCCATTGCCATGCAACGATTTCGGCATCCAGGCCAGCCCCGGCTAGCACGGCGAGTGTCTGACGCGGTACCGCGAACTCAGACTGCACCAGCAGTAGTGTGCCTCCGCCGGCGAGCAGTTGGGGCGCTGCCGCGCACAGCGGGTCTAGGACGAGGCGCCCGTCGTACCCGGCATCCCAAGCGCGTGCCGGTCCGAGGTGTGACGGTAGCTGGGCTCCCTCGACGTTCGGGTCATGCGGCACGTAAGGCGGATTGCAGACGACCAAGTCGTACGGCCCGAATTCGACCCCACGCGCCCACGAGCCGAGGTGAACCGCCACATCGACGCCTGCGGCAGCGGCTCTTGTGCGCGTGCAATGAACGGCGCGCGGGCAGATGTCGAAGGCACTGACCTCCGTGGCGCCCTGTTCGTATGCCGCGATTGCCAGCAGGCCGCTGCCGGTACACAGATCAGCGACCCGGTGTCCGCGCGCCAGCCCGGTCTTTTCCATGATGTCGACGAGCAGCTGAGAGTCTTCCTGTGGGGCGTAGACGCCCTCGGCGGCGGCTGGGATGTCCAGGTCGGTGTATGCGGTAGTCAACATCGGCCTTTCGAGAGTGTTAGCTTGTGCGTGCGGCACTGCCGCGATTAATTCCCGGTATCGCCGTTGTTAAACCAGCGGTACGGGGTTTTGGCCAGCGACGTTGTGGGCACACCTACGCCGTGCGAGCTTCTGACGTCGCGGCGTTGCCGTTCCGGCTCGGCGCTGCCCTCCGCCACCGTCGCCTGTTTCATCCGGATGGTGTGATGGCCGAGGGCATTCTCGAGAGGGTTGCCCGACCGGACGTCGGCCTGCCGATGCAGTCCTGTGATGTGATCGGGCGGATATCAAAAGGAATCGGTCTGCGCGGCGGCCTACCCGACATCGCGGGACTTGCATGGCGAATTCCGCCCCCGCAGGACTTGCGATCGTGTGGCCCATGGGATGTGCTGCTGGCCTCGACGGTCGCCAACAGCCGCTACGTCCTGGCTCCCGTCAGGTCATGGTCGGGCGCTACGTTCTCCAGCCTGATGCCGTTGCGGTTCAAGGCCGAAATCTGGTGGGTGCGTGCGCGACTCGTCACACAGATCGACGAGCCGGGGTTGTCGCTCGACACGATCAGGAATCAAATAGATTCTGGCGAAATCACTTTCGACATCGAGCAGGCCGCAGGCACCGGCGGCTTTTCACCGCTGGCACGCCTCGCACTTCGCCACCTCGACCCCAGTCGGGATGATGTCGCATTCGACCCCGTCCTGCACAGCGACGAAGACGTTCACCTGGTACCGGGATGGCTGGCCGATTTGCGCCGTGCGGCCTATCGACGCAGCCGGGAGGGCCGAGAAGCCGACTGACGGATTACGCGGTCGGCTCTTGGCCGGTTTCTGCCACGTCGGGTGCGTTCTCCCGCGTCGCCATGCCGCCTTCGCGTCCTTCGTCGGCCGGGCCGGGACGCCCGCCCTTGGGCTCGTCGGCGTCTTCGTCGTCATAGATACCTTTGCCGCGCGGCATAATTGATTCCTCTCAGTGAGATTCGGTGCGGAGTTTCTCCAGCAGCGAGCCCGCCGCCTCCTTGAGGAACAGCTCCTGGCTGTCGCCGCCGATCTGCACCAAAGCGATGTCGGTGAACCCGGCCTCCCAGTACTTGCTCACCGCCTCGACGATCGCGTCGAGATCCGGTCCGCACGGGATGGATTCGGCAACGTCCTCCTGGCGCACGAACTGCGTAGCGCCCTCGAAACCTGCAGTCGTCGGCAGATCAGCATTGACCGCCCACCCACCGCCGAACCAGCGGAACTGGTCGTGCGCGCGCTGCACCGCCGTATCGCGGTCGGGGTCCCAGCAGATAGGTATCTGCCCGATCACCCGCACGTCGCCCGGCAGTCCGGTCGCCCGCCGCGCATCGTGCCACGCGTCGACGATCTCCTTGTTCGGCTCGACCGCGATCAGATGATCGGACAGCGGCGCGAACATGTCGACCGAGCGCTCGCCCGACACCGCGGTGGCGATGGCGACGGGAGTCTCGGGTAGGTCCCAGATCCGGGCGGAGTCCACCTCGTAGTACTCGCCCTTCCAGTCGATCAGCTCACCGGTGAACAACTCGCGAATGATCTGTATGGCCTCCTTGAGCATCTGCTGCCGCCGCGACACCGTCGGCCACCGCCCGCCGACGACGTGTTCGTTGAGGTTCTCGCCGCTGCCCACCCCGAGGGTGAATCGACCGTCCGCGAGGATCTGTAGCGTGGCGGCCTTCTGCGCCACGACCGCGGGGTGATAGCGCATGGTCGGGCAGGTGACGTAGGTGAACAGCTCGACCTGTTCGGTCACCTGCGCGACCGCACCGAGCACCGACCACGCGTAGGGCGCGTGGCCCTGCGACGCCAGCCACGGGAAGTAGTGGTCGGACGACACTTCGAAGTCGAAGCCCGCGCGTTCCGCCGAAACGGCATAACGGACAAGCTCTTTAGGTCCGCTCTGTTCTGTCATCAGGGTGTAGCCAAAACGCGTCATGGCACTCGGGTACCCGGGTGCTGGACCCCGAAAACTGGCTACAGCCTGGCCTTGACCGCCGCCGACAGACGGGCGCCGTCGGCCTTGCCTGCAGCGATTGCCGTCGCGGCCTTCATGACCTGGCCCATCTGCCGCATGCCGGGCCGCTCGCCGAGCTCCTCGGCGACTTGGGCCATCGCGGTGTCGACCACGTCGGCCACTTCGGCCTCGGTGAGCTGAGTTGGTAGATACTCGTCGATGATGCGTGCCTCGGCGTGTTCGTTCGCCGCGAGCTCGCCGCGCCCGTTCTGGGTGTAGATCTCTGCCGACTCGCCGCGCTTCTTCGCCTCCTTGGACAACACCTTGATCACGTCGGCATCGGACAGCTCACGCGGCGCTGAACCGGCGACCTCCTCCGTCTGAATTGCGGCCAACACCATCCGAAGTGTCGCGGTTCGCAGCTTGTCCTGAGACTTCATTGCGGTGGTCAGGTCGGCGCGCAATCGGTCTTTGAGTTCCGCCATGACGCAAACGCTACCCAGGCGCACTGCGGGCACGTTGTCAATTCGCACAGTGATCGACAGGATGGTGACCATGAGCACCGACGCCGGCGGATTCGCCACGGCAGGTCCGCCGCCGCCGGGCTACCCACCTCCCGGATATCCGCCGCCGAGTTATCAGGGCTATGCGCCGCCGGGCTATCAGGGCTATGCGCCGCCGGGCTATCAGGGGTATCCGCCGCCGGAATACCCGCCACCTGGATATCCGCCCTACGGTTACGGTCCACCCGGGTACGGACCTCCGGTTGCGCTGGCCCTCAAGCCGGGCGTGATTCCGCTGCGGCCGTTGGGTCTTTCGGACATCTTCAACGGCGCGGTCGCTTACATCAGGGCGAATCCGAAAGCGACGCTGGGCTTGACCACCGTCGTGGTGGTGGCCGCGCAGCTTCTCGCGCTCCTCTTGTCCGTCGGTCCGCTGGCCGTCACCGGCGGGCTCCAACCGACGTTGGCTGGCGAGGAAGTGTCGACGGGCGTGCTGATCGGTTCGTCGGCATCGAGCATCGTCGGCGGCATAGCCACTTGGCTGTCATCGATCCTGTTGAGTGGCATGCTCACGGTCGTCGTCGGCCGCGCCGTCTTCGGCACGAGCATCACCATCAACGAGGCGTGGCAACGCGTTCGCGGCAGGCTGTGGGCACTCATCGGCGTCACCCTCGTAGAGATGGCGGCAATCCTGGTAGTGCCGGGCGCCCTGTGGGCGGCTATCACGTTCGGGGTGGGATTTTCGATCAGCGGTACGGCGGGTGCGCTCGCAGGAATCGTGTTGGGCATGGCGTGGGCTGTGCTGGCCGTCTACCTGTGGACGATGCTGTCCTTCGCACCGTCGATCATCGTGCTGGAGCGACTCGCGATCATCCCGGCGATCACGCGCTCTTTCAAACTGGTGCGCAACGATTTCTGGCGCGTGTTCGGAATCCGGCTGCTGGGCGGGATCGTCGCCGCGGTCGTTGCGGGGACGGTCACGGTGCCATTCAGCTTCGGTGGGCAATTGATGCTCATCGCGGCGTCATCGACGCTGGCGGCGCTCGCCGCGCTTGTCCTGCTGTCCATCGGCAGCGCGATCAGTCAGATCATCACCGCACCGTTTTCGGCCGGCGTGGTCGTGCTGCTCTACACCGATCGCCGGATCCGCAGTGAGGCCTTCGATCTCGTGCTGCAGACAGGCGCGGGATTCGGGCCGGGTGCACCCGCTGATTCCACCGACCACCTGTGGCTGACCCGCCAAACGTGACGTGCCGACGATAGACATCGACCGCGATGCCGCGCATGAGGCCGCGCAGCATGAACTCGCAAAGCCGATCTACCCCAAGGCATCGCTGACCGAACGCCTCATGGACTGGATCGACGAACTGTTCTACAAGCTCGCATCCGCCAGCGCGAAGGTGCCCGGCGGTTGGCTCACGCTCACTGTGCTGCTGACCCTGCTGGCGATCGCCATTGTGGTGGCCGTCCGCATTGCCCGGCGCACCATGCGCACCAACCGCGGCCGGGTGCGCGCCATGTTCGACGACCATGTGCTCAGCGCCGCCGAACATCGCACGACCGCCGAACAGTATGCAGCGGTCGGCAATTGGGCCGCCGCGATCCGTCACCGGCTCAGAGCCGTCGCGCGGCAATTGGAAGAACGTGACGTTCTCGACCCGGTTCCCGGCCGCACCGCAACCGAACTGGCTCGCGACGCCGGACGGGCCATACCGAATCTGGCCACCGAATTGAGCAGGGCCGCGGAGGCTTTCAACGACGTAACGTACGGCGAACGGCCGGGAACCGAAGCTGCGTATCGGATGATCGCCGACCTGGACGACCATCTACGGTCGCGCACGTGGCCATCGGATGTCGGCGCCACGGCGCCCACCGCGGCCGACGGCTGGGCAGAGGTGCGATGACGCCCCCCGTTACCGCCGTCGGACCGACCGTCACGCAGCGCTGGCGTGGTGCCCGCTGGGTGCTGCTCGCGTGTGTCGTCATTGTCGGGGTGGCCTGGCTCAGTGCGTATCTGACAGCACCGCGGCCAGGGGGTCCGATGGATCCGGGGTCGACGTCGCCGGAGGGGGCCCGCGCGCTGGTGACGATTTTGCGCGAGCATGGGGTCGACGTCGTCGCTGCCGGCGACGTCGCCGCGGTGGAAAGTGCGGCTCGGCCGGACACACTGATCCTTGTCGCGCAGACGTTCTATCTGTTCGACGACGAACTGCTGCGCCGGTTGGCCGCCCTTCCGGGCGACCGATTGCTGGTCGCGCCGGTGTCGCGGACCCGTGAAGAGCTGGCACCCGAGATCCGTGTCGCTGGGGCCACCACTTTCGGTGACAGCGAGCCCGACTGCGACTTGCGGGAGGCCACACGCGCGGGCAACGTGCGCTTCGGCCTGGCCGACGCATACGAGTCGGTCGGCGACGTGCCTTTGACGCGCTGCTACGGCGGGGCGCTGGTTCGTTACACGCATAACGGCCGTGAGGTGACTGTCGTCAGCACCGAGGACTTCATGACGAACTCCGGTCTTCTCAACGACGGCAACGCCGCGCTCGCGATGAATCTCGCGGGCTCACATCCACGGGTGATCTGGTATGCCCCCCAGCACAGCGAAACCGTTGGCGAATCCGGCGGTGGCGCAGGAATCATGGACTTGATCCCGGCCCAGGTGGGCTGGATCGTTCTGCAACTATGCCTGGTCGTTGTGCTGGTGGCGGTGTGGAAGGGTCGACGCATCGGGCCGCTGGTCGCCGAGCAGTTGCCTGTGGTCGTCCGGGCCTCGGAGACCGTCGAAGGCCGCGGACGACTGTACCGGTCGCGGCGTGCGCGCGACCGCGCCGCGGACGCGCTGCGAACGGCGACCTTGCAGCGGATGACGCCCCGTCTCGGTCTCGGACACGACGCCGAACCACCCGCGGTCGCCCAGGCCGTCGCCGAGCGGTGCGGGCTGAACCCGCAGGCGGTGGCGCACACATTGTTCGGTCCGCCGCCGGCCAGCGACCCCGACCTAGTCAATCTCGCTCACGAACTCGACACCATCGAAAGGCAGGTCGCCCAATCGTGACTCAGCCAACAACACAGGACGCGGCAACGTCGTCGGACTCCGCACGAAATGCCCTGCTGGCCTTGCGCGGTGAGATCGCCAAGGCGGTCGTCGGGCAGGACGCAGTCGTGAGCGGTTTGGTGATCGCACTGCTGTGCCGCGGCCACGTCCTGCTGGAAGGCGTTCCTGGTGTCGCCAAGACGCTGCTGGTGCGGACCATGGCGGCGGCGTTGCAGCTTGACTTCAAACGAGTGCAATTCACGCCGGACCTGATGCCGGGTGATGTCACCGGCTCACTCGTATACGACGCGCGCACAGCCGAATTCGAGTTCCATTCCGGGCCGGTGTTCACCAACCTGTTGCTCGCCGACGAGATCAACCGGACTCCGCCAAAAACGCAGGCTGCCCTGCTGGAGGCCATGGAGGAGCGCCAGGTCAGCGTCGAGGGCGAACCGCGTCCGCTGCCGGACCCGTTCATCGTCGCCGCAACACAGAACCCGATCGAGTACGAGGGCACCTATCAGCTGCCCGAGGCGCAGCTTGACCGGTTCCTGTTGAAACTCAACGTTCCGCTACCGCCGCGGGATCAGGAAATTGCGATCCTCGATCGTCACGCCCGCGGTTTCGACCCTCGCGATCTGTCCGCGGTAAAACCCGTTGCCGGTGCTTCTGAACTGACGGCCGGCCGCGAGGCGGTGCGCCGGGTCCTGGTGGCCGACGAAGTGCTCGGCTATATCGTCGACCTCGTTGGTGCGACGCGGCATTCACCGTCGTTACAGCTGGGTGTGTCGCCTCGCGGCGCGACGGCGCTGCTGGCCACCGCTCGATCGTGGGCGTGGCTGTCCGGCCGCACCTACGTCACACCCGACGACGTCAAGGCAATGGCACGTCCGACGCTGAGGCACCGCGTGGCGCTTCGACCGGAGGCCGAACTCGAGGGTGCCAATCCCGACGGCGTGCTCGACGGCATACTCTCGGCCGTGCCGGTACCGCGGTAGTGGTTCTTACCGGCCGCGCCGGCCTGATCGCGCTGATCTGCGTTCTGCCGATCGCGTTTTCGCCCTGGCCCGCTGTCACTTTCGTCGTTCTGCTGGCGGCGTTGGTCGCGGTGGTCATCGTCGATATGATGCTGGCCGCAAGCACGCGCAGGCTGACCTGCAGGCGCCTCGGCGAGACGACCGCACGGCTGGGCCAGCCCGTCGACGCGGTGTTGGTGGTCGAGAACTCGAGTGGCCGCCGCTTTCGCGGTCAGATCCGTGACGCCTGGGCGCCCAGCGCCCGCGCGGAACCTCGCGCCCATACCGTCAATCTTGCAGCGGACCAACAAGTTCGACTTGTCACACAGTTGCGTCCGGTGCGTCGCGGCGATCAGCACTCCGCGCTCGTCACCGCACGTTCGGTCGGCCCACTGGGTCTGGCCGGTCGGCAGAGCTCGCATCGGGTGCCGTGGCAGATCCGGATCCTGCCGCCGTTCCTGTCGCGCAAACATCTGCCGTCCCGGCTGGCGAAACTGCGGGAACTCGAAGGCATGACGCCCGTGCTGATCCGGGGTCAGGGCACCGAATTCGATTCGCTGCGTGAGTATGTCATCGGCGATGATGTCCGGTCCATCGACTGGCGCGCCACCGCGCGGCGCGCAGACGTTGTGGTGCGGACCTGGCGGCCCGAGCGCGACCGTCGCGTCGTCATCGTGCTCGACACGGGCCGCACGTCGGCAGGCCGCGTCGGGGTCGATCCGACCGCAAGCGACCCCGGTGGCTGGCCCCGCCTGGACTGGTCGATGGACGCCGCGCTCCTGCTTGCGGCGTTGGCAGCGCGCGCGGGTGACCACGTCGACTTCCTCGCCCACGACCGGGTGACCCGCTCCGGCGTCTACAACGCGTCGCGCACCGAACTTCTCGCTGCGCTGGTGGGTGCGATGGCGCCGCTAGAACCCGCGCTGGTGGAATCCGACGCCCGCGCAATGGTGGCCGCGGTGCAGCGGCGGATCCGGCGGCGGGCCCTCGTGGTGCTGCTGACCGACCTGAACGCGTCAGCGCTCGATGAGGGCTTGATGGCGGTACTGCCACAGCTGTGCGCCAAGCATCAGGTACTGCTCGCGGCCGTCTCGGATCCGCGCGTCGAGCACCTTGCGTCCGGCCGCGCCGACGCGGCCCAGGTGTACGACGCCGCCGCGGCCGAACGGGCGCGCAACGACCGGAGGGCGATCGCGTCACGGCTGCGGCGTGCGGGCGTCGACGTGGTGGACGCATCGCCAGAGGAATTGGCGCCGGAGCTCGCCGACCACTACCTGGCGATGAAGGCCAGCGGCCGGCTCTAGCTCGTCGGTACGACGTCAGGGGCGTCGTCGACGTCGCCGGTCTCCCCCGCCATGACAGCCTTGCGGCCGAAGTGGAGAATATAAGCGAGAAAAGCGATTTCGGCCGCCACACCAATACCGATGCGCGCAAATGTCGGCAGCGGCGACGGCGTCACCAACGCCTCGATCAGTCCAGCCACCAGCAGCACACCGACCAGCCCGACCGCCACCGCCACTACGGCTCTGCCCCGTTCGGCGAGCACCTGCCCGCGCGGCCGGTTGCCCGGCGACACCACCGACCAGCCAAGCCTCATCCCGGCAGAACCGGCCAGGAACACCGCCGTCAGTTCGAGCAGCCCGTGCGGGGTGAGTAGGCCCAGGAAGATGTCGGCTTTACCCGCATCGAACATGAACGCCGCGATCGCGCCGAGGTTGAAGGCATTCTGGAACAGCAACCACGGGATCGGGATGCCGAGCAGGACCGCAAAGGCAATGCACTGGACCGAGACCCAGGAGTTGTTCAGCCAAACCTGCAGCGCGAACGACCCGGCCGGGTGCTCGCTGTAGTAGGACGCGAAGTCGTGGTTGACCAATTCCTCGATCTCGCTTGGGGTTTGGAGCGCAGACTGCACCTCGTGGTTGCCAGATATCCACAGCGCGACCAGGACGACCACGAAGAGGAACGCCACGGCGGTGCCGAGCCACCACCGCCACCCCCGGTAGGCGACCACCGGGAACGACACCGTCCAGAACCGGACGAACTCACTCCATAGCGGCGCGTGGGCGCCGGTCACCGCCGAACGCGCCTGCGCCACCAGGCCGGACAGCCGGCCGATGAGCACCGAATCGGTCGACGCCGACCGCACCATCGACAGGTGCGTCGACACCCGCTGGTAGAGGTCGACGAGTTCGTCAACCTCCGCACCCGTCAACCGCCGACGCCGCTTGACCAGCACCTCGAGCCGGTTCCACGTCGGGCGATGCGCCAGGACGAACGCGTCGACATCCACGTGGCAAATCCTAGTAGCGTTGTTGCTTATGGTCCGCCAGCAAGAACCAGTGGTGACCGGCGACGCGGTGGTCCTCGACGTTGCGATCGCGCAGTTACCGGTGCGGGCGCTGTCGGCGATGATCGATGTCACGGTGGTGTTCATCGCCTACATCATCGGCGTGTTGTTGTGGACCACCACGCTGACGCAGTTCGACACCGCACTGTCGGCTGCGGTACTCATCTTCTTCACCGTGCTGTCCTTGGTCGGCTATCCAGTCGCGTTCGAGACCGCGACGCGGGGTCGATCGCTTGGCAAGATGGCGCTGGGGCTGCGGGTGGTGTCGGAGGACGGTGGTCCAGAACGCTTTCGTCAAGCGCTGTTTCGTGCGATGGCCGGGGTGATGGAGATCTGGATATTCGCAGGAGGACCGGCAGTGATCTGTAGCCTACTGTCCCCCAAGGGAAAACGCATCGGCGACATCTTCGCCGGCACCGTGGTGATCAGCGAGCGTGCGCCACAGCTGAGCCCGCCGCCGCCGATGCCGCCGCAACTGGCGTGGTGGGCATCGTCGCTTCAGTTATCCGGACTCCGAGCCGAACAAGCCGAGCTCGCTCGCCAGTTCCTCTCCCGTGCAGCGCAATTGGATGCTGTGGTGCGCGATCAGATGGCGTACCGAATCGTCGGCGACGTCGTCGCCCAGATATCGCCGCCGCCCCCACCGGGCGTGCCGCCGCAATTCGTGTTGGCCGCGGTCCTGGCCGAGCGGCACCGCCGAGAGCTGGCGAGGATGCGCCCGCCGCCACCAGCCGGTCCCCCGCCGCAGTGGCCGCCGCAGCCCGCGTACCACCAGCCGGCCCATCCGCAGACGGCGCCGCCGGTGTCGCCGTCTTCAGCAGACACCGGCGGCTTCGCTCCGCCGAGCTAGCGGTAGCGCAGCCCAACCAGCATCAGCGCGGCGCCGACGAAGCTGGAGACGGTGCGGACGTGGTTCCACGTCGTCCACGTCGAGAAGTACGCCTGCCATTCGCGCGCCGCGTCGGCGGCCGAGAGACCCACCGGGTTCACCGTGTCGAGGTGATTGTTGAGCGGGACGTTGAAGACCATCGTGATGATGGCAGCGAGGATCGTGAAGACCGCGCCGCCCAGCACCAACCAGCTGCCGGGCTGGCTCAGCTGCACGACTGCGATCACGCCGACCACCAGCGCCAGGATCGTCGCACCGAAGTACCCCAGCAGAAACATCGGATTTGCATTCGCCTCGATGTTCATGCCGCGCATTGCGGTGATGGCGTCGAGGGGGCCGGTGCGATCGAGGCCGCGCATCACGAAGGTGGAGAACACATACATCATTCCCCCGGCGGCTGCCGCGAAGAGAGCCGCGAGGGAGGTCAGGATGACAAAGGGGCTTGTATTCATGCCCAGAAGTCAACCGAGATCAGCGGTCGCGATCCATCGTTGACCGTCCCGAGTGCATACGTGCGCGTCTACCCCGCGGCCGCGTAGAGCTTGACCGAGACCGCCGTCAGCCACGCCCACACCAGCACGACGGCCGCGGTGAACACCAGAATGGTTGTCGCTCCGCCGGATCCGGACGACAACGCAAGAAAGCTGGCCGCGAACACAAGCCCGGTGACCCGCGAGAACCACGCCCAACTGCCCTCGCCCCTGCGAGCGAACCAAGCGCCAAGCACGAAGCAGGCGGCGACAAGGCAGGCGAATCCGAGGCCGGCGGCCGCGAAGTGGACGAGACCATGCCAACTGAGCTCACCCATCCCGGGCGGAGTGCCAGGCGGAAACCCGTCCGACGGGTCGGCCCGAAAGACCCCTGCGACCACGAGACCGGCGCCGTAGCCAGCGAGCAGACCGGCTGCCCACGCCGATCCCGACCCAGTTCCGAGCGCGCGGCGCACGCCGACGGCCGCCGCGATCGTCATCGCGCCGGTGACCAGAAAGGTGGCGATCTGGATCCAGCCCAGGTCGCCATTCGCGAGCTGGCTGGCCGCGTGCCGGGTGGGGTCGAACCCGTCGCGGGTCGCCATTTGGCCCGCCACCGCCACGACGTAGATGGGCCCGGCGATCACGCCGTAGCCGAGCAGCGACTTGGTGATCCGCACCGGCAGCGGCGGGCATTCGGTCGTGGCCATGACGCGCCTTTCGCCGAGATCAAACTAGACTGTCCAGTACTCTAACCGTCTGAGAACTAGACTGTCTAGTACTGAACTGGGGAGGTCACATGACCGAGGTGTTGGGGCGTTCGGCTCGCAAGCGCCTGACCATCCTGTCGGCGGGCCGCGACCTCTTCCTGGGCAACGGCTACCAGGGCACCAGCGTCGATCAGATTGCCGCCTCGGCCGAAGTCTCCAAGCAGACCGTCTACAAGCATTTCGGCGACAAGCACGAACTGCTGCTCGCCATCGTCAACGAGGCGCTCGAAGGCACGGTCACGCCGTTCCTCGAAAAGATCCGTGCCCTGGCCGATACCACCGACCTCGAGAACGAGCTGACCGCGCTGGCCGTCGACTATTTGCGGGCGGTTCTGCAAGAGCCGGTCGTGCAGTTGCGCCGACTGGTCGTCGGAGAGGCCAACCGCGTGCCCGAGTTGGCCCAGCTGTACTACGACAAGGCGCCCGCCCGTGCCCTCGCCGCGTTCACCGAATGCTTCGGGCGCCTGCACGACCGCGGTTTGCTCCAAGTGCCCGAACCTGCTCTTGCTGCAGAGCATTTCGCGTTCCTGATCGTTGGGCGATCCATCGATCAGGCCTTGTTCATCGGCGGCCCGCAGGTGCTCACGGGCATCGATGTCGACGGCTATGTGCGGGCGGGCGTCCAAGTGTTTCTCGCCGGCTACCGGCCGCGCGCGGGTTAGGCTCCCGGCGTGGACGCCGTGGTCGGCCTGCTCGACGGTGTGCGAGCGCGAGGCGCATTCGTGTTGCGGATGATGATGGATCCGCCTTGGTCGATGAGCATCCGCGACGAGGCACCGCTGACGTTGATCTGCCAGACCCACGGCAGCGCGGTGATCGTAGGGGAGCGCAGCGGTACCACGTGGCTGCGACCCGGCGACGTCGCGTTGACCCGCGGTACCGAGCACTACGTCTTCGCCGACGACCCGGCCACTACCCCGATGATCGTCATCCGCCCCGGGCAACGGTGCACCACGCTGTCAGGCGAGAGCCTGAAGTTCGAGATGTCGATCGGCGTTCGGACCTGGGGCAACAGCCCATTGGGGGCTACCCGGTCAGTGATCTGTGCGTACGAGGGCCGCAGCGAGGTCAGCACCCGGCTGCTCGATGCGTTGCCGACGGTGCTGGTGCTGCGCGCGCACGAGTGGGAAACCCCACTTGTGGATCTGCTCACCGCCGAGGCGGGCAACGACGGGCCCGGCCAGGAGGCGTATCTCGACCGGCTGCTCGACCTGTTGCTGATCGCGGTCCTGCGCACCTGGTTCGACCGCGCTGAAAACGCCCCCACCTGGTGGCACGCAGAACACGACCCGGTTGTGGGCCCGGCACTGAAGTTGATCTACAACAATCCCGCTCACCCCTGGACTGTCGGCAATCTCGCTGCAGCCGTTGGCAGTTCGCGTGCGGTGTTCGCAAGCAGGTTCACAGAGCAGGTGGGTGAGCCGCCGATCGCGTTCCTGACCAGTTGGCGGCTCGCCGTGGCCGCCGATCTGCTGCGGTCGAGCCAGACCACCATCGCCGCGGTCGCCCGGCAGGTCGGCTACAGCACACCGTTCGCGTTGAGCAGCGCTTTCAAACGCGCATACGGCGTGAGCCCCAATACCTACCGGGCCACAGCGTCCTACCCGGGAGACGAGGTCGAGGCGCTCTGAGAGCGGAGGCGGTAACCGTTGTTTTCAGACGAGAGACCACGGTGTCGGCTCATGATGACACCGTGCGATTCGTTTTTAGGGGGAGGACCAAATGTCCGTTGTCTTGATCCATCACGGCCCGAGCCTTACTCGGGAGAAGTACGAAGCAATAGTGCGCAGATTGACCGGCAAGAACCGGCTGGAGTCTCCGTCCGACTGGCCGACCGAAGGTCTTCTCCTGCATGTGGCCGGAGACAGCCCGCAGGGTTTCCGCGTTGTGGACGTCTGGGAGTCAGAGGACGCCTGCAACAGGTTCGGCGAGGTTCTTGGGCCGATCCTGAAAGAGGTCGGCGTCGACGACCAGCCCGAGATTTGTGAGGCGCACACGTTCGTCTCGGTGTAGTACCGCTACGCGCTGATCCAGTTGCCGTGGAATCCGTACGGAACACGGTGCGGCAGCTTGACTCTCGCGACGGGTTCGCCCGCGAAGTCCGACGCGTCGATGATGACGAGGTCGCTGCCGTCGCGCACCGGGTCGTAGGCGTAGCCCAAATACCAACCACTGGTTTCGTCGGCAGGACCTGAGGCCGAAGGGACGAACACCGCCTCGCCCGGGCCGCCGGGCGAGGCGGGAGTGCCGAACGCATGCTCGACGGCGTCGCCGGTGGTCAGGTCGTAGCGCACCAAGCTGCTGTCGCCGACGGACACCGCATAGCGGGCGGGCAGGGTGGCCAGCCGGTCGTCGATGCGGGGGAATTCGATCGCGCGGTCGTCGAGTTGGCGTTCGGTGACCGTGCCGGTCTGCAGGTCGATGGTCCAGCTCCACAGCACCCCGTCGGCGTCGAATCCGCCACTGTCGCGCCATAATTCGGGGTATCGGACCGCATGTAGCACGATCGACGTGCCACTGTCGTACGCGTTGGCGACGTGGAAGACATAGCAGGGGTCGATGTCGAACCAGCGAACCGGCCCGAACGGGTCGTCGCGGCGCATCACACCGAGCCGCGCACCGTAGTTGTCGTCCCACCGGTACGGCATGTCGCCGTCGCCCTTCAATGCGACGTCCATGTTGAAGACGATCGGCAGGTCCATGAACACGACATGCTCGGCGGTCAGTGCGAAGTCGTGCATCATGGTCAGCGCCTTGACATCCAGCGGCCGGTTGATGGTCAGCTCGCCGTTGGCGTCGGCCCGGTGATAGGTGACGTACGGTTCAAAAATGTTCCCGTATCCGAAGAAGTGCAGCTCCCCCGTGGTCGGGCAGATCTTCGGATGGGCGGTCATCGAGTCGACCAGCTTTCCGCCGAAGTCGTAGGCGCCCAACGTCTCCAGGTCGTTGGAGATCTCATATGGCAGCGACGATTCCACCAGCGCCAACGTCTTGCCCGCGTGGTTGACGACGTGGGTGTTGGCGACGCTCGACCGCAGATTGCGGGTGCCGTCGGCATTGTAGAGCGGGAAGTCTTCCGTGAAGCTGTCGGTGCGCACCCAGCGGTTGCGGTACCAGGCTGCACGACCGCCCTCGATGCGAACACCGTGGATCATGCCGTCGCCGGTGAACCAGTGCGCGGTCGCCTGCCGCGGGTTGGGCCCGTTGCGCAGGTACCACCCGTCCAGTTCCGCGGGGATGGCGCCTTCGACGGGCAGGTCGAACTCGGTCAGCTCATCGGCCACGGGCGCGTAGTTGTCGCGCTGAAAGAACTCGCCGGTACCGAACAGGGTCGAGGTGGTGTCGGTCATAGCTCCAAAATGACATGTCTATAGTGACATGTCAAGAGTGGATTATGATCTACATGTGAGTTTGCGAATGGCGGCATTGGGCTTACTGGCATGGGCGCCAGCGAGCGGTTACGACCTGCTGAAACACTTCGAGAAGTCGATGGCCAACGTGTGGCCGGCGACGCAGAGCCAGCTGTACGGCGAGCTGAACAAGCTGGCCGACGCCGGCCTGATCGAAGTGTCAAACGTCGGGCCGCGCGGCCGCAAGGAATACCGCATCACCGACGAGGGCCGCGCCGAATTGCGGCGCTGGGTGACAAACCCGCAGGACGATCCGCCGTTCCGCAGCACGGCGCTGCTGCGCGTTTTTCTACTCGACGCGGTCCCGTGGGATCAGGCCCGCGAGCACGTGGTTGCGATGGAAGCGCACGCAGAAGCCGAGGTCAAACGCCTAAAAGAGTTGCGCGACTCCGTCGACTGGACCGGCACTGACAGCCTCTTCTACGGCCGCGCTGCGCTGGAGTACGGGTTGCGGATGAACGCCATGGAGTCCGACTGGGCTCGTTGGCTGGTCAAGGCCATCGAGGGGCGGCGCGGGAAATAATCGTTGCATCGCGATAGGTTCCGATATATCGTTGACGTATCGGAAGCGCGTCCCGCGTTTCCCGACAAACTAAGGAACCACCACATATGACCAACCCATTCACCCCACCGCCCGGCGGATTCGGCTTCGGCTTCGGCCCCGGCGATCGCCGCGCGTTTCATGAGCAGCGCCGCCAGGCCCGCCGCGAGTTCCGCGATCACCTTCGTGATCACCTGCGCGACCACGACGCGGGCCCCGGCAACCCCGGCTTTGGGCCGGGCCGCGGCTTCGGTCCCGGCCGCGGCTTCGAGTTCGGATTCGATCCGCGCGGCGGCTTCGGCTTCGGCGGCCCAGGCGGTCCGCGTGGCCGTGGCCGCGGCGGGCGAGGACGCGGCAAACGCGGCGACGTCCGCGCCGCGATCCTCAAGCTGCTCGCCGAACGGCCGATGCACGGCTACGAAATGATCCAGGAGATCGCCGAGCGCAGCCAGAACCTGTGGCGGCCCAGCCCCGGATCGGTCTACCCGACTCTTCAGTTGCTCGTCGACGAGGGACTGCTGGTTGCCCGCGAAAGTGAAGGCAGCAAAAAGCTTTTCGAGTTGACCGACGACGGCCGGGCCGCGGTCGAGAAGATCGAGACCGCGCCCTGGGAGGAGATCGCCGACGGCTGGAAAAATGACGCTCCCGGACACCTTAATCTCCGCAACGCCGTCGGCCAGCTGATGGGCGCCGTCGCGCAATCCGGGTATGCCACCGATGAGGAGCAGCAGCAGCGGATCGTCGACATCATCAACAACGCACGTCGCGAGATCTACCAGATCCTCGGCGAATCCGACTGAAACATATGAGTTTTGTGTGCGTTTAGGAGCGCTGGTCGCTCCTAAACGTGCACAAGCCTTAGCCTGTCCGCATGGACTCCTTTCCCCTTGGACAGTTCACTGTCGGCCGCGTCGGCTTCGGGGCCATGCAACTACCCGGCCCAGGAGTATTCGGGCCGCCGCGCGACCACGACCAGGCGATCGCCGTGCTGCGACGCGCAATTGAGTTGGGTATCAACCACATCGACACCGCGCAGTTCTACGGCCCAAACGTTTCCAACGAACTCATCCGCGAAGCGCTTCACCCGTACCCCGCTGGCCTCGCTCTCGTCAGCAAGGTAGGGGCCCGCCGAGACGACACCGGGGCGTGGCAGGCCGCACAGGACCCCGACGAGTTGCGGGCGGACATCGAGGAGAACCTACGCACGCTGGACATCGACCGCCTCGCCGCCGTCAATCTGCGCATCCACGCCGGTGATCCGAGTTCGGTCGGCCGGGTAGACCGTGACCTTTTCGACCGGCAGCTGACCGCGATGATCAAGGCCCGCGACGAAGGACTGATCGCAGCCATTGGGCTGAGCAGCATCAGCGTCGAGCATCTGCAGATCGCATTGGACCGCACCGAAATCGTCTGCGTGCAGAACGCGTACAACCTTGTCGACCGGGCGTCGAAGCCCGTGCTCGACGCATGCATCGAACACGGCATCGCGTTCGTGCCGTTCTTTCCGCTCGGCTCAGGTTTTTCTGCCGACAACCCCGTGCTCGGCCACCCCGCGGTTCAGCGCGAGGTGTCCAAACTCGGTCGCACGCCCGCTCAGATCGCGCTGGCCTGGACATTGTCCGCGGCACCGAATGTGCTGCTGATTCCAGGGACGTCCTCGGTCAGCCACCTCGAACAGAACACGGCCGTCGCCCACATCGAACTCGACGACGAGACCAAGCAACAGCTCGACGCCGCGGCCTGATTGCGGGTTCGGCGCGCTTATCGTCGCTGAGCATGGATAAGCGCGCCGAAATCACTCGACGTCGACCCAGTCCAGCGTCCGCTGCACCGCCTTCTGCCAGCCGGCGTAGCCGGAGGCGCGCTGATGCTCGCTCCACGCGGGCGTCCAGCGTTTGTCTTCCTGCCAGTTGGTGCGAAGGTCGTCGGGGTTCTCCCAGAATCCGACCGCAAAGCCGGCCGCGTAGGCGGCGCCCAGCGCGGTGGTCTCGGCGACGACCGGCTTGACCACATCGACGCCGAGCACGTCGGCCTGAATCTGCATGCACAGATCGTTCGCGGTGATGCCGCCGTCGACCTTGAGCACCTCCAGATGCACGCCGGAGTCCGCCTCCATGGCATCGACGACGTCTCGGCTCTGATAGCAGATCGCCTCCAGCGTCGCGCGCGCCAGATGCGCGTTGGTGTTGAACCGGGACAGCCCCACGATCGCGCCACGCGCATCTGAACGCCAGTACGGCGCAAACAATCCCGAGAACGCGGGCACGAAGTACACACCACCGTTGTCGTCGACCTGGCGGGCCAACGCCTCGCTTTGCGCGGCGCCGCTGATGATACCCAGTTGGTCGCGCAGCCACTGCACGGCCGAGCCGGTGACGGCGATCGAACCCTCCAGTGCGTAAACGGGTTTCGCGTCTCCAAACTGGTAACACACCGTTGTCAGCAGCCCGTTCTCCGACCGCACAATCTTCTCGCCGGTGTTGAGCAGCAGGAAATTGCCTGTGCCATAGGTGTTCTTGGCTTCGCCGGCGTCCAGGCACACCTGCCCAACCATCGCGGCCTGTTGATCGCCGAGGATGCCGGTGATCGGCACCTGTCCCGCGACGGCTCCATCGTCGCGCGTGATGCCATAGGACTCGGGGAGCGACGACGGCTTGATCTCGGGCAGCATCTGCCGCGGGATGCCGAAGAATGACAACAGCTCGTCGTCCCAATCGAGTGTCTCCAGATTCATCAGCATGGTCCGGCTGGCGTTGGTCACGTCGGTGACGTGCACGCCGCCGCGCGGCCCGCCGGTGAGATTCCACAGCACCCAGGTGTCGGCGGTGCCGAAGATCGCGTCGCCATTCTCGGCGTCGGCGCGCGCCCCGTCCACGTTCTCCAGAATCCACTGCACCTTGCCTGCGGAGAAATACGTAGCGGGCGGCAGCCCGGCCTTGCGCCTGATGACGTCCCCGCGACCGTCGCGGTCCAGCGCCGAGGCGATGCGGTCCGTGCGGGTGTCCTGCCAGACGATCGCGTTGTAGTACGGCCTGCCGGTCCGCCGATCCCACACCAGCGCGGTTTCCCGCTGATTGGTGATGCCCAGCGCAGCCAGGTCGGTGGCCGACAGCTTGGTCTTGTTCAGCGCCGATGCGATGACCGACGCCGTGCGTTCCCAGATCTCGACGGGATTGTGCTCGACCCAGCCGGCCTTCGGCAGTATCTGTTCGTGCTCGAGCTGGTGGCGCCCGACCTCGGCGCCATCGTGGTCGAAGATCATGCACCGCGTGCTGGTGGTGCCCTGGTCGATGGCGGCGACAAAGTCGGCCACTGGCGCTCCCTCCTGGCTGTGTCCAGTCGTCCATCATGGTCTACATGACTTCCTCGACAGTCGACATTGACCGCATGCCCCGCGGCGGGCCGAACGCCTCCTGCCTCGACCGGCTGCTGCAGACCGACCGTCCGGAATATCTCGACCGCGACGACGTGGATGACACGATCAAGCGCAGCGTGATCCGGGCTCTCGAGTGGACCGGCGAATTCTTCGGCAACACCGAGAAGTTCGCGCGTATCGCACTCGACGAGGTGGCCGACGTACCCGATCCCAAGATCCTGGAGCTCGGCTCGGGACACGGCGGGCTGTCTCGCAGGCTGCTCGAATGGCATCCCACGGCCGAGGTCACGGTCACCGACCTCGAGGCGCAATCCGTCAAGGCCATCGAGGCCGGCGACCTCGGCGCGCATCCGCGGGCAACAGTGCGCGTGATGGACGCGACCGCGATCGACGTACCCGACAGGCATTTCGACTTGGCGGTGTTCGCGTTCTCGTTTCACCACTTACCGCCGTCATTGGCGTCGCGGGTGTTTGCCGAAGGCACCCGCGTAGCTGCCAAGCTGGTGATCATCGACTTGCCGCGGCCGCCGTCGCCGCTGCACATCCTGCGGCTGGCGGTGATGCTGCCGCTCGCGCCGGCGGTGCCCTTCGTGCACGACGGCGTGATCAGTTCGCTGCGCTGCTACAGCCCGTCGGCGCTGCGGGCACTGGCCGCGCACGCCGACCCGGCGATCGAGGTTGCGCTGCGCGGTGGGCTGCTGAATCCGCAGGTCGCGGTGGCCAGCCGCCGATAGGCTGGCACTGTGGGCGAAGAGGTCAAGCAGACCGACTTTTCTCGAGCGCACCGCCGCGAGTACCGGCGCAAGGTGCAGCTGTGCCTCGACGTGTTCGAGACCATGCTCGCCCAGTCCAGTTTCGAGTTCGACCGCCCGCTGACGGGCATGGAGATCGAGTGCAATCTCGTCGACGGCGACTATCAGCCCGCGATGAGCAACCAGGCAGTGTTGGCGTCGATCGCCGACCCCGCCTATCAAACCGAATTGGGTGCGTACAACATCGAATTCAACGTTCCACCGCGGCGACTGCCGGGCCGCGCCGCGCTCGAGCTCGAGGCCGATGTGAGGGCCAGCCTCAACGCCGCGGAGGAGAAGGCCAGCTCCAGCGGGGCACACATCGTGATGATCGGCATTCTGCCAACGCTGATGCCTGAACACCTGTCCGGCCGTTGGATGAGCGAGTCGACCCGCTATCAGGCGCTCAACGATTCGATCTTCACCGCCCGCGGCGAGGACATCCTGATCGACATCGCCGGCCCGGAACGGCTGAGCCTGCAAACCGAGTCGATCGCGCCGGAATCGGCGTGCACCAGCATGCAGCTGCACCTGCAGGTCTCCCCCGCCGAGTTCGCGCGCAACTGGAACGCCGCGCAGGTGCTGGCCGGGCCGCAGCTGGCGCTGGGTGCGAATTCCCCCTACTTCTTCGGCCACCACCTGTGGTCCGAGACGCGCATCGAATTGTTCGCCCAGGCCACCGATACCCGCCCCGACGAGCTCAAGAGGCAAGGTGTGCGCCCGCGGGTCTGGTTCGGCGAGCGGTGGATCACGTCGATCTTCGACTTGTTCGAGGAGAACGTGCGCTACTTCCCGTCGCTGCTGCCCGAGCTGTCCGACGAGGACCCGGTCAGCGAGCTGGCCGAGGGCCGCACGCCGCGGCTGGCCGAGCTGCGGTTGCACAACGGCACCATCTACCGATGGAACAGGCCGGTGTACGACGTGGTCGACGGCCGGCCCCATTTGCGGGTGGAGAACCGGGTGCTGCCAGGGGGGCCGACCGTGGTGGACATGTTGGCCAACTCGGCGTTCTACTACGGCGTACTGCGGACCCTGTCCGAGGAAGACCGGCCGCTGTGGACGAAGATGAGTTTCGCTGCGGCGCAACACAATTTTCTCGAATCCGCACAGCACGGCATGGACGCGCGACTGTACTGGCCCGGGCTTGGCGAGGTGACGCCCGACGAGTTGGTGCTGCGCCAGTTGCTGCCGATGGCCGACGAAGGTCTGCGTCGCTGGGAAGTGGCGAGCGAGGTGCGCGACCGGTATCTCCGCGTGATCGAGGGCCGTGCCAAGACCGGACGCAACGGTGCCACATGGCAAGTGGCCACAGTGCAGGCGTTGCAGCAACGCGGCATGACCCGGCCAGACGCGCTGGCCGAAATGCTGCGGCTCTACTGCCAGCGGATGCACAGCAACGAGCCCGTCCACACCTGGGATTGAGCCGCGTACGTTGGAATCCATGACCGATGAGGTAATGGACTGGGACGGTGCATATCGCCAACAAGGCGCCTTCGAGGGGCCGCCGCCGTGGAACATCGGGGAGCCACAACCAGAACTCGCTGAGGTGATCCGGGCGGGCAAGATTCGCAGTGATGTCCTCGACGCCGGCTGCGGGTATGCCGAGCTCTCGCTGGCCCTTGCCGCCGACGGCTACACGGTGGTGGGTATCGACCTGACGCCGACCGCCGTCGCCGCGGCGAACCGGGCTGCGCAGGAACGCAATTTGGCCACCGCCAGCTTCGTACAGGCTGATATCACCACATTCACCGGATACGATGGCCGCTTCAACACGATCATCGACAGCACCCTGTTCCACTCACTGCCCGTGGAAAGGCGTGACGCGTACCTGAATTCGGTCCATCGGGCGGCAGCGCCGGGAGCGAGTTACTACATCCTGGTTTTCGCCAACGGTGCATTCCCGGCCGGGATGGAGTTCGGGCCCAAAACCGTCTCCGAAGTCGAGTTGCGCGACGCGGTGTCGAAGCACTGGGAGATCGACGAAATCCGGCCCGCATTCATCCACGCGAATATGACCGCGTCCCTCCCCGCCGACATCCCGTTTGAGATGCCGACGTTCGAGACGGACGACAAGGGTAGGCAGAAGATGCCCGCGTTCTTGGTGACTGCCCACAAAGCCTAGTGCCCGGCTTTGGCGTGTTCGCGATTCTCCGCTGAGGCTTCGTCGGGTTCCTCATCGAGCATGGTCTGCTCGTCGAACGGCTTGTCGCCGTCCAGCACCTCGTGCATCTGCCGGTGGTCCAATGTGCTGGTCCACCGGCCGACCAGCACGGTGGCGACGGCATTGCCCGAGAAGTTGGTCAGTGCACGGGCTTCCGACATGAACCGGTCGACACCGACGATGATCCCGACGCCGTCGAGCAATTCTGGGCGGTGGCTCTGCAGTCCGGCGGCCAGCGTCGCGAGTCCGGCGCCGCTGACACCGGCCGCGCCCGTGGACGCGACAATCATGAACGCCAGCAGTCCCAGCTGTTCGGGGATCGACAGCGGGTCGCCGAGCGCATCGGCGATGAACAGTGACGCCATCGTCAGGTAGATGGCGGTGCCGTCGAGGTTGAACGAATACCCGGTCGGCACAACGATTCCCACTGTCGCAGGCTCCACTCCCGCGTGCTCCATCTTCGCGATCAACCGCGGCAACGCGGACTCCGACGACGACGTGGCCACGATCAGCAGGTACTCGCGCGCGAGGTAGCGAACCAGCTTGAACACCGACACCTTCGCGACCATCCACAAACAACGCGCCGAGCACACCGAAGATGAAGATGATGCAGGTGATATAGAACGCCAACATCAGCACGCCGAGTTGGATCACGGCATCGAATCCCGTGTCACCGACCACCTCCGCGATTGCACCGAAGGCACCGATCGGGGCCAGCCAGAGCACGCCGATCAGGATTCGGAAGACAAGTTTCTGGAGCAGGTTGTCGGCGATGAACTCCAAAGTGCCGCCCTCGGAGTGCGCCTCTCCGGCCAATTCGGCGCCCTTGCCGGAGTCACCGGAGGCGTTGAGGCCCTCGCCGGGGCTGATCAGGTTGCCGACGACGAGCCCGATCGCCAGCGCGAAGGTGGACATCACCAGGAAGTAGCCCAGCGCCAGACCGCCGACCTTTCCGACCGCGGTTGCCGCCCGCATCTTGCCGATGCCGAGGACCACGGTGCAGAAGATGACCGGGATGATCATCATCTTGATCAGCTTGACGAACAGTTCACCGAGCACTCCGAGCGACGTAGCGACGTCCGGTGCCAGCAGACCGACGATGATGCCGGCGACGACGCCGACGATCACCATGATGTAGAGCCAGTGGGTGCGGTCGCGTTTGGGTTGTTTTGGTTCGTCGTCGGCGGGCGTGCTGTCGTTGGTCTCTGGCTGCGTCATCGTCGGTTCCCTTGACTATGCAAGGGGGAGTAACCAGAAGTGCGCTACATCACACCTGGTCGGTCGCGGCGGCCAGGGCCTCGGCGAACTGGTCGAGGTCCTCGGCCGTCGTGTCGACGTGCGGGGTCGCCCGCAGCACCGGCGAGGTCATCTCGAATGGCGCGCGCTGCAGCTCGGCGTAGGTGGTGACGACGCCTCGCTCCGCGATCAGCCACGCCCGGACCTTCTGCGGGTCGGCGCCGTCGATGGGCGCCAACGTGGTGATCGCGGTGGGCTCGTCGACCGGCTCGACCACCTGCCAGCCCTTGGCGTCGGCCAGCGCGGTGCGGGTCATCCGGCCCAGCTGCGCGAGCCGCTCGCGGATCTGGTCGGGGCCCGCAGCCAGGTGCTCCCCCAAAGCCACTGAAAGGCCCACCCGCGCAGCGACATTCGCCTCGCCGAGTTCCAGTCCTTTCATCACCGGTATCGGCAATCCCCATTCGAGCGGAGGCACCCTGGGCCGCAGGCGCTGCGCGAGTTCAGGACGAATCGCCAGCATCCCGACGCCTCGAGGGCCCGCGATCCATTTGCGCGACGAGCTGTAGATCGCGGCGGCACCGACCGCACAGTCGAGGTGCCCGAGCGCTTGCGCGGCGTCGACTACCAGCGGTATGCCGAGATCGCGACAAACCTCGGCGAGCTCGGCCAGTGGCTGGGCCAGCCCGCGGTGGCTGGCCAGCGGGGTGAGGTGAACCAGCGCCGGTGGGTCGTTGGCCAGCTGCCGGGCGGCGTCATCGAGAGCGAGTCGGCCGATGTCATCCGCGGGCAGCGCACTCACCCGGAATCCGTTGGCGGCCATGACGGCCAGGTTGGGGCCGTATTCACCGGGCAGGCAGGCGACAGTGCGTTCACCGGGCCAGCTGCCGAGCAGGATGTCGAGTGAGTTGTTGGATCCGGTGGTGTAGACGACGTCGGCCCCTGTCATCCCGGTCAGCGCGCCGACCGCGGCGCGGCCCGCGTCGAGCACCGGAGCGGCGGCGTCCGCGGCGACGTATCCGCCGACCTCGGCTTCGTGCCTGGCGTGCTGGGTGGTCGCGTCGATGACCGCGAAGCTCTGCCGCGAGCACGCACCGCTGTCGAGATGCAGCCCCGCGACCTTCGGGCGGGCGGTGCGCCAGCGTTCGCTCAGTGATCCTTGGTCCGTCATTTGGTCGACAGCGACAGCCCGAAGTCACCTGCGGGATCAGTCCACCAATGCGTGCGCCGCAGACCAGCCGCGGCCAGTTCGGCCTCGACGCCATGTGGCCGGAACTTGCTGGACACCTCGGTGAGCATCTCCTCGCCCGCGGCGAAGTCCACGGCTAGGTCAAGCGCAGCGATCTGCACAGGTTGCGCGCTGGAGGCGCGCAGCCACATCTCGATACGTTCCTCGTCGGCGTTCCATCGGGCGACGTGTTCGAACGCGTCGATGTCGAAATCGGCGTCGAGTTCGCGATTGACCACGGCCAACACGTTGCGGTTGAACCGCGCCGTTACCCCAGCGCTGTCGTCGTAGGCGCTCACCAGCCGCTCGACGTCCTTGACCAGGTCCGTGCCGAGCAGCAAGCTGTCACCGGGCTGCAGCGTGTCCGACAGCGAGGACAGGAAATCGGCTCGCGGGCCGGGCGTCAGGTTGCCGATCGTGGAGCCGAGGAACACCACCAGGCGGCGGCCGATGCGTGGGATCTTGCCGAGGTGCTCCTCGAAATCACCACATACGGCATCGATCTCGACGCCGGGGTATTCGCTCTGGATCGCCGACCCGGCCGCGTTGAGCACACCGGCGTCCACGTCGAACGGGATGAACCGACGCAGGGATCCCCTGTTGCGTAACGCGTCCAGCAGCAAGCGGGTCTTCTCGGAGGTGCCGCTGCCGAGCTCGACCAGGGTGTCCGCACCCGACGTTGCTGCTATCTCCGCCGCCCGCGCACGCAGAATCTGCGTCTCGGCGCGGGTCGGATAATACTCTGGCAGCCGCGTGATCTGGTCGAACAGGTCGCTACCAACCGAATCGTAAAACCACTTGGGCGGCAATGATTTCGGCGTCTGAGTCAGCCCCTCGAGCACATCGCGGCGCAGCGCTTGCGCCGCCGAGTCGGCGGCCAGGAAGTTCGACAGTGAGAGGGTCATCACGATCCTTTCAGGGGGATCAGGTCGACACGAGGGCCCTCGACCACGACGAGATGGCGGTCGGGGATCTCCTGCCAGTCGGGATTGTCGTCGCACGGTTCGCTGGCCAATATCACCCCATCGTCTTGACGCAATAGCGACAGGGTGTCACCCCATGTGGTGGCGCGCAGTTGAAAGCCGTTGGCCGCCAAGATGTTCAACCGGGCATTGGGGTCAGCGGCAGCGACCGCCTCGATCGTGTCGCCGAGCTCATCGAGTCCACGCTCGAAAATCAGCGCGGCAAGCAGCGCGCTGTCGGCGGTGGATTCGGCTTTCGACGACAGCGGCAGCACCGCACGGTCGACCAGCCCGTTGTGCGACAACAACCACTGCCCATCGGAAAACGGGGCCGATGCCGACGGTTCGATCGGCATACCGATGCTGGCCGAACGCACCGCCGCGACGACGCAACCGCTACTCAATGCCGGCGCCACAGAGGCGAATGAGGCATCGCCCCACAGCGGCGCGGCACTGCGCCACCGTCGCGCCACACCCTTGTCGAAGAAGCCCACTCCCCAACCGTCGGCGTTCATCAAGCCGTGCTTCTGTCGTCGCGGAGCATAGGACTGAACGAGTAGCCCAGAAGACGGCTCGAGCACCAGCGAGGCGACCGATCGCGGTTCGCCGAGCCAGCCGAGGTGCCGGCACATCAGACGTCCCAGGCCAGACGCACACCCGAGAAGATCTGCCGTCGGATCGGATGGTCCCAGTTGCGGAAGCTGGGCCGCAGGATGCCCGGCGCGACCGCCCACGAGCCGCCGCGCAGCACCCTGTAGTCGCCGGCCCCAGAACCTTCGAAGAAAGGCGCCGAATACCGGTCATAGATCATCGGCGTGAAGCCCGGCCATGGCCTCAGCGGCGAGGTTGTCCACTCCCAAACGTCGCCAAGCATCTGTTCGACGCCGTAGGCCGACGCTCCCGCTGGATAGGCGCCGACCGGGGCGGGACGCAGCGCGTCGCCACCGAGATTTGCCAGGTGTTCGGTGGGTTCCGATGCGCCCCAAGGGAATCGGCGACGCGTGCGGGTAGCGGGGTCCCATGTGGCGGCCTTTTCCCATTCCACTTCGGTGGGCAGGCGAGCGCCGGCCCATGCCGCGTACGCCTCGGCCTCGAAGTAGGTGACGTGCTGCACGGGTTCGTCGGCGGGTATCTCCTCCACATGCCCGAAGCGGGTCCGGGTCCCGTCGAGTTTCCAGAACTGCGGTGCGCTCAGTCCCGCCTCCTGCCGATGCGTCCAACCGCGGTGAGACCACCAGCGCTGCTGCTGGTACCCGCCGTCGTCGATGAACTGGCGCCACTCGCCGTTGGTCACCGGGACCCGGCCGATGCGGAACGCGGCCACGTCGACGACGTGCGCTGGCCGCTCGTTGTCGAGCGAATGCGGCTCGCTGACCGCGTCGACGCCAAGGACGAACTCCCCCGCGGGCACGAGCACCGAGCTGCCCGCGACTTCCGAACAGCCGGGCGGCAAGGACGATCCGGTGCTCAACAGCGGCGGCCCGGATCGCAGATTCAATGCCTGCAGGATGGTCTCGTCGTGCTGGTTCTCGTGGCTGATCACCAGCCCGAAGTTGAACGCCGTGTCGTCGTCGGGCAGCGTATCGAGGTTGTCCAGCGCCTTGTTCCGCACGGTGGCGCAGTACGTTCGGGCATCGGCCGGCGGCAGCAGCGGCAGGTCAACGCGGCTGGCGCGCGAATTCTCGAACGCGTCGTACAGTCGCTCGACGTCCGGGGGCAGCATGCCCGGCCGCCTGGGATCGCCGTCGCGCAGCAGCCAGAGCTCTTCCTGCTGACCGATATGCGCGAGATCCCACACCAGCGGGCTCATCAACGGGTCATATTGCCGCCGCAGTTCGGCGTCGTCGAAATCGACGAGCCGCAACGTGCGGTCCCTGGCCGCCGTCAGCTCACGCGCAAGCGTTTCGCGTGCCGTCACAGCTCCCCTTGCGCAAGTTGAGAGATCGCGGTGTCGATCCCGTATTTGACCGCCCGGTCGGAGAAATCGTCGGCCGGACAGCGTCCTTTCTCGACCGAACGCGCCAACTGCTGCATCGATTCCTCGAGTTCGGCGGGTGCACGTTCGGCGGCTGTCTGCACACAGCGGGTGGCCGCCTCGCGCAACCGACGATCACCGAGGCCGATCTGTGCGGCGCGGTCCCAAGCCGTGGCCACCGCCTCGGTGGCTTCGGCGGCGATGTCGGCGGCGACCGGGTCGTCGAGCAGCGTGACGAGGGTGAAGACCACGGCCGGCCACACCGCGTCGGGCAGGCTATCGAGGTAGCGGATCTCCAACCAGCGCCGCGGCCGAACCGGCGGGAACAGCGTGGTCAGGTGGTAGTCGAGGTCGGCGTGCGTAGGTCTGCGGCCGCCAAGCAGCATCCGGCCGTCGGCCCAGTCCGCGAACGGCACCCAGTCCGTAATCGGAACCGCATCCATCTCCGGGGTCGGATGCACCAGCATCACTGGTGCTTTCAGCGCGTAACGCGCCCAGTCGGCGGCCGGGTCGTCACCGTTGGCGCCGAGAATCGGGCCGCAGCGCGCCGAGTCCAGCCGGCTCCACACCCGCTGGCGCGTCGATTGCCAGCCGGTGAACTGTCCGGCGAGCAGCGGAGAGTTCGCGGCGATCGCGATCATCGTCGGGCCCAATGCATGTGCCAACCGCACGCGGTCGGCCCAGCCGTCGCGCGGTCCAGCGTCGAGATTGACCTGCACCGACGCCGTCGACGTCATCATCGCCGCACCCGCGTCGCCGGTCTGGCTGGCGATGAAGAATCGCTCCATCGCGAGGTACCGGTCGCCCGGGTTCACCCGTTTGGCAGGACGCAGCGGGTCGGCGCCCAGCAGCACCAGGCCGAGGCCGGCTTGTGCGAACGCGGATCGCAACACGGCGCGGTCGGTCGTCATTGCGGCGATGGCCGCTTCCGGACCATGCCTCGGGGGGCCGGACAGCTCGACCGCTCCGCCGGGTTCGACGGTGATCGCGCTGCCACCGGGTAGCGGCGGGATTCCGGCGATGGCGTCTTTCAGCTCGGCCCAGTCGGGGCGGCGTGACGGATCGGCGAGGTCGAAGCAATGCGCCTCGACTTCCAGACCGACCCGGCCCACCGGACCGTCGACCAAGCAGGTCTCGCAAATGTGCTGTGCTGTGTCATATGCGCTGGTCAGCTCGGTAGTATCGGACTGCCGTGGATGCGCGTCGTCCACCTCGGACGTGACGGCGAAGGTCATATCTTCCGGCCCCTTCCGGGTAGGGAACGATCGCGGCCTTCACTCCATCTTCCAGAGCGCACCGACAAATTCCCGCGATTTTTCAGTTACGCGTTCATGACGAGTACCCAAAAACGTTGCCGGTCACTGGCCCAGCGTGTTCTGCATCGCCCCGGCCAGCACGTTCACCGCGGGCCCGCCGTTGCCAGATTGGCAGACCTTCGCCTGCAGCAGAACGTTCTCCCGCTTGCGCGTCGTGTTGAAGCAGCGGCGGTCGGTGCCGGCCTCCTGCTTCACCCAGTCGGCGTCTGTCGCGGATGCCGGCCCACCGGTGAAGGTCCACACCTGCGTGGTGAAGTTGTCCAGGTGCATCGCCGTGGTCTGCCCGCTACATCCCACGGTGCGGTCGACGACGCGATGGAAGGCGCGGTCGGCCGCGTCGACGGTGGCGAATACGCCGACGGCCTGCTTGACGTAGTGGCTCTGGTCGTTGTCCGACGACTGCGTGACCGCGCCGTTGAACGACGCCAGGTCGGGGTCGGCGTACACCTCGGGCAGCCCGATGTCCGCCCAGTTGTTGCAGACCGGCTCGTCGACGTAATACGACTGGAGCGGATCGGTGAACGTCCACGCGAACCGCATAGGCGCGCCGACGATGTTGCTCACCGAACCCTTGCCCATCACGGCGTAATTCACCACGCCTGGGTCGGACGGACGAGCGTTGGCCGGTGCCGCCAACGACAGGCCAACGGCCAGACCGACGCCTATCGCTGCGGCGGTCCGCACGCGCTTAGACCTTCGCCGACAGCGTGACGTCGATGTTGCCGCGGGTGGCCTTCGAGTACGGGCACACTTGATGCGCCTTGTCCATCAGGTCGTCGGCCGCGCTCTGCTCCAGGCCGGGCAGGTAGCCGATCAGGTGGGCGTTGATGCCGAAGCCGCCAGCAGGGTCCTTGCCGAAGCCGACCTGCGCGGTGATGCCGCTCGCGTCATCCAGAGCGATGTCGTTGTTGCGCGCGACCAACCGCAGCGCGCCGAGGAAGCACGCGGCGTATCCGGCCGAGAACAACTCCTCGGGATTGGTGCCCTCGCCGCTCCCGCCCATCTCCTTCGGGTGATTGGTCGCCAGATCGATCCTGCGGGTCGAGGACTTCACGTGGCCTTCTCGCCCGCCACCGGTTGCGGTTGATTCAGAGGTGAAAACGACTTCGATGCTCATGCGCATGATCATGCCAGCCCGGTCGCAGACGGCAAGACGCCCCGGTCTGGCTGGGACCGGGGCGAACTTGGCTGTCGGTTACGACGGTCGCGGCGCAGTGGTGCTCGGAGCACTCGGCTGATGCGGCCCTGGCCCCTGGGGCCCCTGAAAGTTCGGGCCACCGGGGCCAAACGGAGGCTGGAAACCTGGGCCTGGACGCTCGAACTCGCCGCGGGGCCCCATCGGGAACATCGGCGGCGGGCCCTTGTGGAAGATCGCGACTTCACCGTCACGGTGGTGGCCACCGCGGTGTCCCCCGCCGGAATGCGCGCCGAGGACGAAACCGGAGAAGAAGATGACGGAAACGATGAAGACGACGCCCGCCACAATCCCGACCCAGGCGGCGACCGCGGTGAGCCGACTGTGGCGCCGAGGCGCGGCGTAGGCGGGAGGAGGTGCGGCGGCTGGCTCGGTGGCGGCGGCCACGGGACCGGTCGCAGGTTCTGATGACGACGATGTTTCGCTCATGAACCCGAGCATGCAGGCGATATCGATGTGCCTGTTTTGAATTGGTTATGAATCAGCTGTGAGTGGTGGGCGGCGCGCAGGAAACACACTGTGCTGCGGCCTGATTCACACGACGCGGGGCCTTTGCGCAGCAGCCGCCGGCGCCGCTAGCGTTGGGTGGTTGTGTCCCAGTATTGGTTAACTATTCCCAATACTGGGTAAGGTCTAGCTAGCGCGGGTACGGTTCCGCGTTGGGATGGCCGACAGCCTCGGCGTATTGGCTGTCGGTCACGCCCCGTTTCGGGGCCCCGGTCGGGGTGTGACGGCCGCCGGCCGCGGGTACCGCTACAAGCATGAACAGCGACACGGTCATTGCGACGTGGGGCTTGATGGGCCTCGCAGCCGCTGTGTTGACGGGGGCACTGTGGGGAACGCCGCTGGTGACGGCGCCGTTGCGGTGGTTTATGCGCTAGCGACTAGGGCTTAATCGGGTTCACGGCGAATTGGATCACCCGGTATGGCGCGTTGTCGCCAGGGCCGGTGTTCCACTGGCTGATGAACACCCGAAGCTCGTCGAGCGTCGAGCCCGGTGAGATGTAACCGCCGTATGGCTGCGCGAGCCGGTTGTCCTCGGGCGGCGGCAGATCCTCGGCAGGATCGGGCCATACGGAAGCGACAACAACCGTTGTGACCGGCGCGGCGCCAAGGCCGGTCGGATCGTCGGCGACGCGGACCTCCATGTTGCCGGTGCCGGCATTGAAGTACGACAGCACGGTCTTGCCATCGATCTGCCGAACGCTCATCTCACCAATCCGGTCCTGCCACAACGGCGTCGGCGACTTCCCCCACCCGGCCTGAGCAGACCAGCCCTGCCAACTGGCACGGTCGGTGAACATGTCTGGCTTGACCCGGTACAGCACGACGGGTCCGCTGCGGTCGAAGTTGTTGGCGACGATGTACACCCAACCGCTCGGCGAATCCGACTTCGGGATCGGGTCGTAGTAGCCGCTGATCTGGGACTGCCTGCCAGCTTCGTAGGTCGCCTCTCGCTGTGAGTTCGGCACGGTCGGCCAATTTCCTTGTCCCGGATTGGTTTTCACTAGGCGTGAGGTCTGCGGCACCAAGTCTTTGACCGTGGAGACCATCATGTAGTTGTCGCGGTTGATCTGCACCACCCCGGCGGGCAACTGGGACAAACCCGCCGGTGTCGGGTCGGCCAGCAGTGGCTTGTCGTTGCCGATCACACGGTCGTAGCGCACCCCTGTCGGGTCATCGATCGAGTCGGTATCGACATGCAAGGCGATCGGCGAATGCCAGGGACCGAAGCCCACGCCCTGCCCCGCGAAGCTGTCGCCACATACCTGCAGGATGCCGCTGGGGAATTCCATGAACTCGCACAGGTCGGTCGCTCCGATGCCGTAATCCCCTGTCGGAGTTCCGGTTCCGGCAGTGGGCCCGATCCGAATCACCTGACCCGGCCCCAGCGGAGGAAGGATCGGCTCAGGGACAGGCGCCGGTGGATCGGCGTGCGCTACGGGCCACGGCAGCACCACGGCGCAGAGCAACGCCGCGGCCGCCGCCCGGATCACAGCGCGGCGGCCAGCAGCTCAGCGATCTGAATGGTGTTCAGCGCCGCACCTTTTCGCAGGTTGTCGCCGGACACAAATAGCGCGAGCCCACGACCGTCGGGCACGCCGGGATCCTGGCGGATGCGGCCGACGAGCGACTCGTCGACGCCGGCGGCGGCCAGCGGCGTTGGCACGTCGACCACCTTCACCCCCGGCGCCGCGGCCAGCAGATGGCGTGCGCGCTCGACGGAAAGCGGCCGAGAGAACTCAGCGTTGATCGACAGCGAGTGTCCGGTGTATACCGGCACCCGCACACAGGTCCCGCTCACCAACAGGTCGGGAATGCCGAGGATTTTGCGGGTTTCATTGCGCAGCTTCTGATCTTCGTCCGTCTCACCGGAATCGTCGTCGACATACGAACCAGCAAGCGGCACAACGTTGAACGCGATGGGCGCGACATACTTGTCGGGTGCGGGGAACTCAAGCGCTGATCCGTCGGCCACCAACTCCTTGCTGTTGCCGACGACAGCGTTGGCCTGTCCGAACAGCTCCTGCACGCCGGCAATCCCGCTGCCGGATACCGCCTGATACGTGGACGCGATCATCCGGACCAGCCCGGCCTCGTCGTGCAGCGGCTTGAGCACCGGCATCGCGGCCATTGTCGTGCAATTCGGGTTGGCGATAATGCCTTTCGGACGGTTGCGGGCGTCAGCGAAGTTGACCTCACTGACCACCAGCGGCACGTCGGGGTCCTTGCGCCACGCCGACGAGTTGTCGATGACCGTCACTCCGGCTGCGGCGAATCGCGGCGCTTGCACCCGCGACATCGTCGCGCCCGCGGAGAACAACGCGATGTCCAAGCTGGCTGGATCAGCGGTTTCGGCGTCCTCGACCTCGATCTCCTGCCCGCGGAACGCCAGCTTCTTGCCCTGTGAGCGCGCAGAGGCGAAGAACCGCACGCTGGTGGCGGGGAAGTCGCGTTCCTCCAGCAGCGTTCGCATCACCTGGCCGACCTGCCCGGTCGCGCCAACCACACCGATGCTGACCATCTAGCGCCCCGTTCCCGCGTAGACGACGGCCGCCTCGTCACCACCGAGTTCGAACGCCTCGTGCAGCGCGAGGACTGCCTTGTCCAGTTCAGTGTCCTTGATCAGCACCGAGATTCGGATCTCCGAGGTGGAGATCAGGTCGATGTTCACGCCGACCTCGGCAAGCGCCTCGCAGAACTTTGCGGTGACGCCGGGATGGCTTCGCATGCCAGCTCCGACCAGTGACACCTTGCCGATGTGGTCGTCGTAGAGCACCTTGGAGAACCCGATCTCGTCCTGAAGCGAGGTGAGCTTTTCCACTGCGCCAGGGCCACTTTCCCGCGAGCAGGTGAACGTGATGTCCGTCTTGCCGTCCTCGATCTTCGAAATGTTCTGCAGCACCATGTCGATGTTCACGTCGGCGTCGGCGACCGCGCGGAATACCTTGGCGGCGTAGCCAGGAACGTCGGGGATGCCGACAATGGTCACCTTCGCCTCGCTGCGATCGTGGGCGACTCCGGTGATGATGGCGTCTTCCATGGGGATGTCCTCCATCGATCCGGTCACAATCGTGCCGGGCTTATCTGTATACGACGACCGGACGTGTACCGGAACGTTGTAACGGCGGGCATATTCGACGCAGCGCAGCATCAGCACCTTGGCGCCGCAGGCGGCGAGCTCGAGCATCTCTTCGAACGACACGGTGTCCATCCGCCGCGCATTGGGCACGATGCGGGGGTCGGCGGTGAAGATGCCGTCGACGTCGGTGTAGATCTCGCAGACGTCGGCGTTCAGCGCCGCGGCCAGTGCGACGGCCGTGGTGTCCGACCCGCCGCGCCCGAGCGTGGTGACGTCCTTGCTGTCCTGGCTGACGCCCTGGAACCCGGCGACGAGCACGATCAGGCCCTCGTCCAGCGCCGACTGCAGCCGGCTCGGCGTGACGTCGATGATCTTGGCGTTGCCGTGCGTGCTGGTGGTGATGACGCCCGCCTGCGACCCGGTGAATGAGCGGGCCTGCGCGCCCAGCGAGGCAATGGCCATGGCGACTAGCGCATTCGAGATCCGCTCGCCCGCGGTCAGCAGCATGTCCATTTCTCGCGGCGGAGGCGCCGGGCACACCTGCTTGGCCAGGTCGAGCAGGTCGTCGGTGGTGTCGCCCATCGCCGAGACGACCACGACCACGTCGTTGCCCTGCTTCTTGGTTTCGACGATGCGTTCGGCGACGCGGCGGATCCGCTCGGCATCGGATACCGAGGATCCGCCGTATTTCTGCACGACGAGCGCCACTGTCAAACCTTTCGCGGGCGGGTTCATCTAAGAATAAGGGGTCTGCGCACTCCATTTACTCCGCCGGTAGCGTCAAGATGTGGTCAAGAGGGCCGACGAGCGCTTGCGCGAGGAGCAGACAGCCAGAGCAGAGACGCGGGTGCCGATCCATCCCGACCTCGCTGCGCGGTGGAGCCCGCGGATGTTTGACGCCGACGCCGAGCTCGAGCCTGATGACCTGGTCGCCGTCCTCGAGGCCGCGCGCTGGGCCGCCACCTGGGGTCATCGCCAGCCGGTGCGTTTCCTGGTCGGGCTGCGCGACGACGAGACCTTCACCAACATCGCCGGGCTGCTCAAACGCGGCAACAGCTACGCCAAGGCCGCAGCGGCGCTGGTCATGGTCTGCGCCGACGAAGGCGAGGACGAGCGCACTGCGCGCTACGCCGCAGTCGACGCCGGTGCGGCGATCGCCCAGATGACCGTCGAGGCGGTGTCACGCGGGTTGATCGCCCACCCGATGGCCGGCTTCAACGCCGACGGTGCCCGCGAGGCGTTCGGCATTCCCGATGGGGTGCGGCCGATCGCCGTGGTCGCGGTCGGATCGCTTGGTGACTACTCGAACGCCGACCCGAAGGTCCTCGAACGCGATGCGCAGGGCCGCGCACGGTTACCGCTGGAGGAAGTCGCCTTCACGGACCGCTGGGGGCAACCGCTGCCGTCGTGACGACCGTCAAGAACAGGCCTTAGCCAGCCCGTCGAGATTTTCAGAGATTCGGGCATTCAGCGCCATCATCTCGTAGGCCGCCGGCGGCGCCGGAGCGCCAGGGGCACGCGCATCCGTTTGAGCACGCAAGAGCGAAAGCTTGCCGACGAACTCGTTGGCAAGGCTGGCGACCGTGGAAGCCGTGCGGGCCAGGTCAGGCGAGTTCACCCGTTGGGCGCGTTCGGCCAACCCGTCGGCCCATGCCTGGTACGTGGCATCTTCGGCCGCGGTCGGGAGACCCTGCTCGGCACCGGATTTCGATGCCACGTGCTCGGCCTGCGTGCGGTTGAAGTCCAGCAGGTCCTTGACCGGACGGCATTCCTCAGACGGGCGGTCAAACACGGTGTATTGCAATACCAGAGCCACGGCTGCGATCACCGCGACGCCGATGGCGACCCACCATCGCCGATCGAGCTTCACCGAACGAACTGTACGGACGGCGGACTATTTACGTGCGTGCAACACCGCGCGCCTGTCCACGTAACAGAAACATCGGTTACTGCCAGTGATCGACCCTCGCGGGGGGTCGCACCACTGCAGGAGATGGAATGGATACAGGAACCACAGCATTCATGCTGTGTTGCATCATCGGCCTCACGCTGATGATTCCCGGGCTCGCCCTGTTCTACGGCGGCATGGTCTCGGTCAAGAGCTCCATAAACATGATGATGATGACCTTCGGCGCCGTGGCCATCGTCGGCGTGCTGTGGGTGCTGTTCGGCTTCTCGATGACCTTCGGCACCTCCTACGGCGGATTCGTCGGCAGCTTCACCGAATTCGACGGCATGAGCAACCTCACCGAGCCGATGACCACCATCGCCGGTCTGCCGGTGAGCCTGTTCTCGTTGTTCCAAGCGCTTTTCGCGGCGATCACCGTCGCGCTGATCTCGGGCGCGACCGCCGACCGGATGAAGTTCGGCGCGTGGATGGTGTTCGCCGCGGTGTGGGCGGTGCTGGTGTACTTCCCCGTCGCACACTGGGTGTTCGCGTTCGACGGCGTCGTGACCGAGAACTCCGTCGGCGGCTGGATCGCCAACAACCTCAAGGCCATCGACTTCGCCGGCGGCACCGCCGTCCACATCAACGCAGGCGCCGCCGCGCTGGCCGTCGCGATCGTGCTGGGCAAGTCGCTCGGCTTCGGCCAATTGCGCAAGCCGCACAACGTCCCGCTCACGCTGCTCGGCGCGGGCCTGCTCTGGGCGGGGTGGTACGCGTTCAACGGCGGTTCCGCGCTGGCCGCGGGCAACTCCGCCGCCATCGTCATGGTCACCACATTCGTCGCCACCTGCGCCGCGACGCTGGCGTGGCTCGCGGTCGAGAAGATCAAGGACGGCCACGTCACCGGCGTCGGTGCGGCGTCCGGCGCCATAACGGGGCTGGTCGCCATCACCCCGGCCTGCGGTGCGGTCACGCCGGTCGGCGCCATCTTCGTCGGCGCGATCGCCGGCGCGATCTGCGTCTACGCCGTAGGACTGAAGGAGCGCTTCGGCTACGACGACTCACTCGACGTGGTCGGCGTCCACCTGGTCGGCGGTGTCATCGGCACCCTGCTGATCGGCTTCTTCGCCAGCGAAACCATGCCGAACGCCACCAACGGCCTGTTCTACGGCGGCGGCATCGATCAGTTGTGGAGGCAGGCTGTCGCAGCAGGCGCCGTGATGGCGTACTCGTTCATCGTCGCCTTCGCCATCGCCTTTGCGATCAAGAAGACGATCGGCATTCGCATCTCTCCCGACGAAGAAGAGACGGGCATCGACGCCAAGTTCCACAGGGACGCGGCGTACGAACTCGCGCCCGCCTAAGACGGAGTCCGGCCGGCGCGGCACCACTTGGCCGCGCCGGCCGGCCGCCGTGCATCGGGTTTCCTGACGAGATACGCTGATTCATCTCAAGAGACAAGGTTCACGAATAATGACGCCCGACTCGCCTTCTGGGCTCGCCGCCCTGGCCGAACAGGCAGGCACGAAGTTCATCCTCGCGTTGTTCGTCGACCTGCGCGGAAAGCCATGCGCGAAGTTGGTGCCGGTCGAGGCCGTCAACCTGCTCGCCACCGAGGGCGTCGGCTTCGCCGGCTACGCCGTCGGCGCCATGGGACAGGAGCCCAAAGACCCCGACTTGATGGCCATCCCCGACCCGGCGTCGTTCACGCCGATCCCGTTCATCAAGGACGGCCTGGCGATCGTGCACTGCGACCCGCACGTCGAAGGCGCACCGTGGCCGTACGCGCCGCGCGTCATCCTCAAGGCGCTGATCCAGCGTGCCGCCGATGCCGGTTTTGAGCCGTGGGTCGGTGCCGAGGTCGAGTACTTCCTGCTGCACCGCAGTGCCGACGGCAGCCTGTCCACCGCGGACTCCGCCGACACCGCCGCACAGCCGTGCTACGACGCGCGCGGCGTCACCCGGATGTACGACCACCTCACCGACATCTCGACCGCGATGAACCGGCTCGGCTGGTCCAACTACGCCAACGACCACGAGGACGGCAACGGCCAATTCGAGCAGAATTTCGAGTACGCCGAGGCGCTGACGACCGCCGACCGTGTGGTGACTCTGCGGTATCTGCTGTCGATGATCGCGGCCGAACGCGGCATGGTGGCGACCTTCATGCCGAAACCGTTCGCCGACCGCACCGGCAGCGGCCTGCATCTGCACCTGTCGCTGACCAGCGGTGGCACGCCGGTGTTTCCGGCCGAAGAGGATGTTCGCGGGCTCGGCTTGTCTGAGACCGCGTACAGCTTCATCGGCGGCATCCTCGAACACGCCTGCGCACTACAAGCCGTCGTGGCACCAACGGTTAACTCCTACAAGCGAACTGGCGCGACGACCACTGCATCCGGAGCGTCCTGGGCGCCGAGGACCCCGACGTACGGCGGCAACGACCGCACCCACTACATCCGGGTGCCCGACTCCGCCCGCATCGAACTGCGCGGCGGCGACGGCTCGGCCAACCCGTACCTCGCGATCGCGGCGGCCCTTGGAGCTGGCATCGACGGCATCAAGCGCAGCGCTGATCCCGGCGCGGTCGGTGCCGGGAGTACGGCACGGCCGTTGCCGCCGACATTGCTGCACGCGGTCGACGAGCTGGAAAGTGATCCGGTGATCGCCGGCGTGCTCGACGCCGCAGGCGATGGGGTCTCTGGCTACTTCGTAAACATCAAACGCGAGGAGTTCTTCGCCTACCACAGCTCCGTTTCGCCGTGGGAGGTCGACCACTACCTGACCGCCTTCTGAACACGCCAAAAGCCAAAGGAGACAAGCCATGTGCGGGATCGTCGGGTTGCACCTACGCACCCAGGAGCTCTATCCCCGGCTCGGAGAACTGCTCACCGGGATGTTGTGCGAGATGGGCGACCGCGGCAGCGACTCGGCGGGCGTCGCCGTTTACGGCGATTCGGTCTGGTCACCTCCAGGGCAGGCCTGTGTCTCGGTGCTCGAGGTCGAGTCGACGGCCGGCGACTTCGCGATTGACGTCAGTGTGACCCGGGTTGGCGACACGTATCTCCTTACCGCTGAGGTACCTTCGGATATGCTGCTGGACGCGGTCAAGACCGCGTACCCGCAAGCTCTGATCGCGGGGTTCGGTTCGGACATGGCCGTGCTCAAGGGAATCGGCCACCCCCGTACATTGACCGACGCGTGGGGACTGGCCGACGCGCAGGGCTGGCAGGGTGTCGGCCACACCAGGATGGCGACGGAGTCCGCGGTGACGCCTGCGGGTTGCCATCCCTACGCCGTCGGGGCCGAGCAGTGCATGGTGCACAACGGCTCGTTCGCCAACCACGCCACGATCCGCCGCGAACTACGCGCCACGGGTGTGCAATTCGACAGCGAGAACGACACCGAGGTGGGTGCGCGGTTCATCGCCAAACAATTGGGCGAGGGTCGCGACGTGGAGTCCGCGCTCAAGGAGCTCTGCGCGACGTTCGACGGCTTCTACACGCTGCTGGTCTCCAACCGCGACTCGTTCGCAGTGGTGCGCGACGCGATTGCGTGCAAACCCGCCGTCATCGCCGAAACCGACGATTGGGTCGCGATGGCCAGCGAATACCGCGCGCTCGCAGGGCTTCCCGGCGTCGAGGCCGCCAAGATCTGGGAGCCCGAACCCGAGGTGGTCTACGCATGGACACGCTAACGGGATTCGACCTCCGCACGACATCTCTGCGCGAGATCAACACCGCACTGCACGCGCCTGACCTTTCCGGTGAGTTCGTGATCGCACACCCCGACGGCGCACACAACGTTGCCGTCGGCCTCGACGCACCCGTGCGAGTGACCGTCGAAGGCCATGTCGGCTATTACGCCGCGGGCATGAACCAACAGGCGGAGATCACCATCAACGGCAACGCAGGCACCGGCGTGGCCGAGAACATGATGAGCGGCACCGTCTGGGTCAAGGGCAACGCCTCGCAATCGGCGGGTGCCACCGCCCACGGCGGTCTGCTCGTGATCGAGGGAAATGCCGCTGCCCGATGCGGAATTTCGATGAAGGGCGTCGACATCGTCGTGGGCGGGGACGTCGGCCATATGAGTGCGTTCATGGCGCAGGCCGGCAGGCTGGTGATCCGCGGCGACGCCGGTGAGGCACTGGGCGACTCGATCTACGAAGCCCGCATCTACGTCCGCGGCGACGTGGCCTCACTAGGTGCCGACTGCGTCGCCAAGGAGATGCGCCCACAACATCACAAAGAGCTCGAATATCTTCTGGAGGCAGCAGGTTTCGAGGGCGACGATACAGCGTCATACACCCGCTACGGATCCGCGCGAAACCTCTATCACTTCCACGTCGACAACACCGCGAGCTACTGATGACCAACTGGGCACTTCGCGAGTCCGCCACATTCGACCGGCCGACGATCGCGGCCATCCAGCGGGCCGCCGAAACCGGCATCTACGACATCCGCGGCTGGGGCGCCAAGCGGCCGCTGCCGCATTTCGACGACCTGCTGTTCCTTGGCGCGTCGATGTCGCGTTACCCGCTGGAGGGTTATCGCGAGAGGTGCGGCACCGACGTTGTTCTCGGCGACCGGTTCGCGAAACATCCGCTACATCTGGATGTTCCGGTGACGATCGCCGGCATGTCGTTCGGCGCGCTGTCCGGGCCCGCCAAGGAGGCGTTGGGCCGGGGCGCCAGCGAGGTGGGCACGTCGACGACCACCGGCGACGGCGGCATGACGCCCGAGGAGCGCGGCCAGAGCAAGTACCTTGTGTACCAGTATCTTCCGTCGCGGTACGGGATGAATCCCGACGACTTGCGCAAGGCCGACGCGATCGAGGTGGTCCTCGGCCAGGGCGCCAAGCCCGGTGGTGGCGGAATGCTGTTGGGCCAGAAGATCTCCGAGCGCGTGGCCGGCATGCGCACCCTGCCCGAGGGCATCGACCAACGCTCTGCCTGCAGACACCCCGATTGGACCGGGCCCGACGACCTGACCATCAAGATCAACGAACTGCGTGAGATCACCGACTTCGGCAAGCCGATCTACGTCAAGGTCGGTGCCACGCGCACGTACTACGACGTGAAACTGGCCGTGCACGCGGGCGCTGATGTCGTGGTCGTCGACGGCATGCAGGGTGGCACCGCAGCCACCCAGGAGGTGTTCATCGAGCACGTCGGGATCCCAACGCTCGCAGCGGTCCCGCAGGCGGTGAAGGCCCTGGCGGAACTCGGCGTGCACCGAAAGGTTCAGCTCATCGTCTCGGGCGGAATCCGGACCGGCGCCGACGTGGCCAAGGCGCTGGCGCTCGGCGCCGACGCGGTGGCGATCGGAACCGCTGCGCTGATCGCGTTGGGCGACAACCATCCTCGCTACGCCGCGGAGTACGAAAAGCTTGGCAGTGCCGCCGGATTCTTCGACGACTTCCAGGACGGCACCGATCCTGCGGGGATCAGCACGCAGAATCCGGACCTCGCTGCGCGGTTCGATCCCGTCGAGGGTGGCCGGCGGCTGGCCAACTACCTGCGGGTGCTCACCATGGAGGCCCAAACCATCGCCCGCGCCTGCGGCAAGGCGCACGTGCTGCACCTCGAGCCCGAGGACCTCGTCGCGGTGACGATCGAAGCGGCGGCGATGGCGCGGGTGCCGCTGGCAGGCACGGACTGGATCCCCGGGCAATGACCACCGCGGACGTCGTCATCGTCGGCGGCGGCATCGAGGGCGCTGCCGCCGCGTGGGCGCTGAGTCAGCGCGGCGTCACCGATGTCGTTGTGGCCGAACGCAATACCGTGGCGTCAGGAATGACCGGCAAGTCCAGCGGTATCGTCCGCTGTCACTACGGGGTGAGCTCGTTGGCCGCCATGGCCACTGTCGGCCTCGAAGTGTTCGAGAACGCCGAGGACATTTTCGGCACCGACATCGGCTTCCGGCAGACCGGATACATTGTCGGCGTCGGCGAATCCGACGTCGAATCCATGCGCAAGAGCCTGGCCGCCCAGCGGGCAGTCGGAGTGCAGACCGAGGAGATCGATCGATCCGAGGTCACCCGCATGTGGCCGTCCGCGGATCTGTCACCGTTCGAGGCCTTCGGGTGGGAGGCGCGCGGCGGCTACGGCGACGCGTACATGACCGCGCACGCGTTGGCGGCCTCGGCACGCGCGGCGGGCGTCCGAATCCGCCAGGACGCGACGGTCACCGAACTGATGGTCGTGGGCGATCGTGTCACCGGCGTTCGACTGGCCGACGGCAGCGAGATCTCTGCCGGCACCGTCGTCGTCACGACCGGCGTGTGGACTCGGCCCCTTCTCGAGCCGTATGGCGTCGGCGTACCGATCCGGGTGGTGCGCGAGCAGATTGTCACGATCGATCCGGGCGTAGACATCGGTGCCGTGCCCGTCTTCTCCGATCTCGTGTCGCTGCAATACGTCCGGCCGGAAGTCGGGGGCGACATCCTGTTCGGCAACAGCGATCTGTCCGATGTCGAAGAGGCGGATCCCGACAACTACCTCAACCGCGCGACCGACGCGTTCGTCGACCTCACCGTCGACAAGGTCGGCACCCGCTTCCCCGGTCTGTCCGAAGCGGCGATCACCGGTAGCTACGCGGGCTGCTACGACGTCACACCCGACTGGAACCCGGTGATCAGCCGCACCGACGTGGATGGGCTTTTGGTGGCGGTCGGCTTCAGCGGGCACGGGTTCAAGATCGCGCCAGCGGTGGGTCGGCTCGTCGCCGACCTCGTGGTCGACGGACACAGCAATGACCCGCGGATTCCGCACTCCGACTTCCGGCTGTCACGGTTCGCCGAGGGCGACCTGCTGAGGAGCCCGTACCCGTATGTCGGTGCCGGGCAGATGCGATGATGGTGACCCAGTGAGCGATGTTCCACTACTTCGCAACAAGTCAGGCACGGCGCGCGACCGTGATCCCCACGAGCCCGTCGAGGAGCTCGAGTTCGAGGCCGCGATCGGCCGCAACGTGCGAAAGCTACGGCAACAGCAAGGTCTCACGGTCGCGGAAATGGCTGCCCGAGTTGGCATTTCCAAGGCGATGATGTCCAAGATCGAAAACGCCCAGACGTCGTGCAGCCTGAGCACGCTTGCGTTGCTCGCCAAGGGTTTCGACGTGCCGGTCACCAGCCTGTTCCGCGGCGCCGACGTCGAGCGCCCAGCGGCGTTCGTCAAGGCGGGCACCGGCGCGCGGATCGTGCGCAACGGCACCAAAGAAGGCCACGAGTACCAGCTGCTGGGGTCATTGCGGGGTGAGCACAAGCGCCTCGAGTGCCTGCACGTCACGCTTTCGGAAAAGAGCCGGACGTATCCGTTGTTCCAGCATCCGGGCACCGAGTTCATTTACATGCTCGAAGGCGTGATGGATTACAGCCACAGCCGCTCGGTGTATCGCTTGCATCCTGGTGACTCGCTGCAGATCGACGGGGAGGGCGCGCATGGACCCGTCGATCTGGTCGAGGTACCAATCCGCTTCCTGTCGGTGATCGCCTTCCCTGACTCTCAGGTGTAACTGCACGCCGAAACTGCTCACAGATCGCCGGGTGGGGCGAAATCGCGATCTCCCCGCAGTCTCGAGGCAAGACCTGGGGTTTTGGCCTTCCAGGTCGGCTTGCTACAGTAGTCAACGTGCAGCGGGTGCTCCTTCTCGGCAGCCGCGACGGGGTCTGATCCAGACCGGCTTCCCGTCGCGGGTGGTCGCGATGCGCCGGTCTTGACCGTTTAGGTCTCAGCCAAACGACCCGGAGCAATCACCGTGACTACCTTCTCCAAATCCACACCAGATTCACCTGACGCCTTCGCTTGGACCCCTGGGGCAAGCAGCATCAACAAGCCGTCCGGCGCCCCCAACCCCGGCCAACCCGCCTGGAACACCCAGCGCACCACGTCGATGCCAATCAGCCGCTATCGCACCTTCGCCGAAGAAGTCGAGCCCGTCGCCGTCCCCGACCGCAGCTGGCCCGACCGCGTCGTCGACCGCGCGCCCATGTGGTGTGCGGTGGACCTGCGCGACGGCAACCAGGCGCTTATCGACCCGATGAGCCCGGCGCGCAAACGCCGCATGTTCGACTTGCTCGTCCGGATGGGCTACAAGGAGATCGAGGTCGGATTCCCGTCGGCCAGCCAGACCGACTTCGACTTCGTCCGCGAGATCATCGCCGAGGGTGCCGTCCCCGATGACGTCACCATCCAGGTGCTGACTCAGTGCCGTCCCGAGCTGATCGAGCGGACGTTCGAGGCCTGCGAAGGCGCGCCGCGGGCGATCGTGCACTTCTACAACTCCACGTCGATTCTGCAGCGGCGGGTGGTGTTCCGCGCCGACCGCGAGGCCGTCAAGGCAATCGCCACCGACGGCGCGCGCAAGTGCGTCGAGGAAGCCGCGAAGTATCCGGGCACGCTCTGGCGGTTCGAGTACTCGCCGGAGTCCTACACCGGCACCGAGCTCGAGTACGCCAAAGACGTCTGCGACGCGGTCGCCGACGTCATCCATCCCACGCCGGAGTGGCCGCTGATCGTCAATCTCCCCGCCACGGTCGAGATGGCCACCCCGAACGTCTACGCCGACTCGATTGAGTGGATGAGCCGCAATCTGAATCGCCGGGAAAGCATCATCCTGAGCCTGCACCCGCACAACGACCGCGGAACCGCTGTCGCCGCAGCGGAATTGGGCTATCAGGCCGGCGCCGACCGCATCGAGGGCTGCCTGTTCGGCAACGGCGAGCGCACGGGCAACGTCTGCATCGTCACGCTGGGGCTGAACCTGTTCTCTCGCGGAGTCGACCCGCAGATCGACTTCTCCAACATCGACGAGATTCGTCGCACCGTGGAGTACTGCAACCAGCTGCCGGTGCACGAACGCCACCCGTATGGCGGCGATCTGGTGTACACCGCGTTCTCCGGCAGCCACCAGGACGCCATCAACAAGGGCCTTGATGCGATGAAGGTGTCGGCCGACGAGCAGGACGCCGATGTAGACGACATCCTGTGGCAGGTCCCGTATCTGCCGATCGATCCGAAGGACGTCGGCCGCACGTACGAGGCGGTCATCCGGGTCAACTCGCAGTCCGGCAAGGGCGGCGTGGCCTACATCATGAAGGCCGACCACGGTCTGGCACTGCCGCGCCGCCTGCAGATCGAGTTCTCCCAGGCGATCCAGAAGATCACCGACGGTGAGGGTGGTGAGGTCTCGCCGAAGGAGATGTGGGGTGTCTTCGCCGAGGAGTACCTGGCGCCCATCACGCCGCTGGAACGAATCCGGCAGAAGGTCGACGCGGCCGAGGTCGACGGCGGCACCGACACCATCACCGCGGTGGTGAAGGTCGACGGTGTCGAGCGCGAGATCGTCGGCGCAGGCAACGGCCCACTCGCGGCATTCGTCGATGCGCTTGGCGCGATCGGGATCCACGTGTCGGTGCTGGACTACTCCGAGCACGCGCTGTCGGCCGGCGAGGAGGCGCAGGCCGCCGCGTACGTGGAGGCGTCGATCGGCGGCAAAACGGTGTGGGGCGTCGGCATCGCCACGTCGATTACCACGGCCTCGCTCCGCGCGGTGGTGTCAGCGGTCAACCGGTCCGCGCGCGGCTAATCGAGGAAGGCCCTCAGCAGTCGGTCCACAAGACCGGCGGCATCCTGTGCGCCCGGCTCGGGCGGCATGGTGAGGTTGCTGAACACAAAGCCGTTGAGCAGCCTGCTGAGTTCGTCCATCCTCTCCGGTGCCGGGGTGAAGCCGGCGGCCTCGATGATGAGAGTCGCCGACTTCACCGCGGCCGCCTGAAGCTCCTTCATCAGACCCCGGAGTTCTTCGCGGCGGGTGCTCTCCATGAAGAGCTCGAAGCGCGCCAGCGTCCATCGGCGAAACTGCTCGTCGGGGTCGAGCATGCGAACCATCAATGCCTTCAAGGCATCACGGGATAGCGGGCCGATCGCGGACTGCAGCGCCTCGACGCGCTGCCAATGCAGTTCAACAGTCCTTGCCGCGGTCGCTTCGAGCAGCGCCTGCCGGTTGCGGAAGTAGTTGGATGTGGTGCCGGCGGGAAGGCCGGTCCGGCTGTCGACCTGCCGATGCGTCAGACCCCCGACGCCGTCGTCACAGAGGATGTCGATCGCGGCGTCGAGGATCTGATTCCGTCGTTCAGGATTGGGCGGCATCAGTTCCTATATTGCAGGCGCCGCAACATGAACAGGAACGCCGGGTAGACCACGCAGATCAGCAACCAGCTGAACCAGTACCCGGCCATGTGCACATAGAAGCTGACGTCACCCAGCACGAAGGCCACATACAGGTGCAGCGGCACACTCGCCGTGATGTACACCAACGATGCGGTGAGGGCGATCTTGTGTACCCGGTTGGCGAAGACCATCTGGTGATAACTCGCGATCCCCGCGATCGCCGCGTAAGTCATCGGGATCATCAGCAGGACGTCTGACTCCAGTGTGACGACATATTGCAGGGTGGGGTCGTCACCGAATATCACTCGGTAGAGGTGCATGCAGAAGCCGATCGCGATGGTGAGCATGGCGGCTTCACGGAAGAAGTAGCCGTGCTGACGGTAGGCCTGCCAGCGCGAAGGCCGTACTACGTCTGTAGTGGTTGCCATAGGCCGACGGTATCACTACATTTGTAGTGATTGCAATAGGTCTTACGGACGGGGCGGCAGCACGGCCAGCCACGAGTCCGCGAGCAGTTCGATCAGCTGGCCGTCCGGGTCGCGGATCATCGCCGACTGCTCGGACACCGTCGCATCGACGACCGATCCCCCGAAGCGCTCGACCATCGTCAGCACCGCCGCCAGGTCGGACACCGACAGCGACAGGTGGGTCAGACCCACGTCATCCATGTTGCGCACGGGCCCGCCCCGGACGGCGCGTTGCGAGTAGTCGAGGAGTTCGAGCACCAGACCGTCGCGTACCAGGTACGTCGCGCGCAGCCCAACCGGCTTCTCGAGCTGCAGAAGCTGATCGGTGCCGTTGTCTGGCGGCTCGAGTTCCCACCAGAATTGAAACCCGAGCAGGCCCTCATAGAAGCGACGCGACCGCTCGCGATCTGCGACGCACAGCCCGACGTGGTTGAAAACTGTTCGGTTACTGGTCATTACAGCCTTCCATAACGCGTGAGTACCGATGGGCCGCCACTCTGGATATGCACCGTGGCACGCTCCAGGCACCCGCCGACGCCTTCCTGGGCGACCCAGGACTGCACGCTCAGCACCATCCCCTCGTCGATCGTGGCGCCGCTCCCGCGGCCAAGCCCGATCAGCGGCGGTTCGGCTCCAAGCCCCAGCCCATGCGCGAGCGGCACAACAGATTCCCGGTTGCCTGCGTTCTCCCATGCCCGGTAGAGGTCGACGCCCGTATTGCCCGGACGGCATGCGGCGATCAGCGCGTCCATGCCCCGTGCGCATCTCGACATCAGGTCGGGTGTGCCCGGCGCAATGGCATTGCCCGCGACCCGGGTGCGAGCCAGCCCGGCCTGGTATCCGGCGTACAGCGCGCCGGGCGCGAGGACGACAAGTTCGCCGTCGCCGATGGGCCGCTCAGATACCAGATGCCGAAACCTGACCGGACCACTCGACGGCGTGGCGAAGCAGACGCTTTCCGACGGCGGCATTGGCGCACCGAGGCCCGCTATCCGCTCGTCGTAGATCCCGAGCAGTTCACGTTCGGTGACGCCCGGTGCCAACGCTCCTTCCATCGCACTCAACGCCGCCTCCGCGAGTGCCGAAGCCACATCCAGGCAAGTGATTTCGTCGGGCGTCTTGGTTCTGCGCGCATGCGCGATGACCGGTGCGGCGTCAACGATGTCTGCCGGGGTGACCGATTGCGCGATCAAGCCGGCGAACATGGGCGTCAAGCCGTCAGTGCCGACCCGCCGCGCTTCGTGCAACCCGGGAATCTTCGCCAAGTCGGCCGCCAGGTTCGCCGGGTTCCAACTCATCTTGTACAAATCGCCGTGGCCGATCTCCGGCGGCACTCCCTCGTCCCATGTCGAAAGTAGATGCACCCGCCCGGTTTCCCTCACCGCCACGGCGATCGGGGCGAACGGCAGCACCCCGGATCGCCCGAGCTGACGCGCACCCGACACGTAACGCACGTCGCCAACGCCGCCGAGCATCAGCGCATCGAGGTCGTGGTCTTCCATGCCGGAAAACACCTTTGCGCGCCGCGCGGCACGGAGCCGGGCGAAGTCGACACGCGCGTCGTCCTCGAGGGCCATCATTCCGACGAACACCCCGCGGTCGCGAGCAGCCGGGCTCATGCCTCGACTCCGTACGGCTCGTACGTTGAGCTGCTCAGCTTGATCCAGCCCGAATCAGTGACGGCCACAATGTCTTCCGAGCGATAGCCCGCGAAGCCCTCTTCCCAGATCACCGGCTCGAGGACAAGAACCATGCCCGGCCGCATGGTGAGCCGCTCGTCGAAGCGTTCACCCAGATCCGTCCCTATGAGCGGCATTTCGGCGCTCTCGGTGCCGACGCCGTGGGCCAGATAGAAATGCTCGATCCAGGGGCGGACACCGTCGTTGGCGTCGATGGCCGCGGTGCCGAGTTCGAGCGCAGACACGCCCGGCTCGAGGACATCGAGCGCGGCTTCGACCACCGCGCGCCAGCGGCGGAAGTGCTCCTCCTGCCTGGCATTCGGGACAGGATCCACACTGGTGATCCACGTCCGGCCGAAGTCGGAGGCGTAGCCGTCGGCGGTGATTCCGGAATCGACCCAGATGACGTCGCCCTCTCGCAGGAACCTGTCGGTGGTGACGGTCGGGTATGCGAGGTCGCCGTGCAAAGTCCACGGTCCGAGCTCGCGGGTCGGCGCCATCACCTGCCAGATCGGGTCGATGCCGTTCGCGGACGCACCGAGTTCGAACACGCGGCGCAGGAACACCGCGCTCAAGTCTGTCTGCCGGACCCCTGGCCGCAGAATCTGGCGCGCGTCGTTCATTGCGAGCTCATTGAGCCGCTGCGCGTTGCGGATGCATGCGATTTCGTCGGGCGTCTTCGTGAGCTTGGCAGCGCCGACCACATCGGAGGCGTCGACCCAGTCGAACCGGGGTAGGCCGCGCAACATCGCGTGGGTCTGGTCGTCGACGCCGAGACGGGCACCGGAAGTAAAAAGGTCGGCGAGTGCCTTCGCGAACGCATCGATACCGTCGTCGAGATCCGGGAACAGTGGCTCGTGCAGGTGATCGGCGGGAAGTTCGGCAGGGGCCCCATCGCCGTAGAGGGTGTAGAGGTGCGGCGCTGAATCTCCCTTCACCACAATTGCGACGGGGCGGAACAGGGCCGCGTGGTCACCATCCTGGGCGGGCGCCGCCGCGCCGGTGGCATAGCTAACGGAACTGGACCCGAGCAGAACCAGGCCGTCGACGCCCTGCGCCTCGAGCTGATGCTGCAGGCGCTGGGACCGTTCGCTGCGCATCCGCGGCAGATCGGGCAATTCTGGGATCCGCCGTCCGCCGATCGTCGCTCCTGCAGCCCAATGGTCGACGGGTCCCACCTCCCAGGACTTGAATGCCTAAAGATGCAAAGATAGCTCAATGGGCCGTCCCGACGTCAGTGCCGACGCGATCGTCGGATTCGATCACCATTCCGACGAGTTCAACCACAACGAGCTTGCGATCAACGCCGAACTGCGCAGCCGGTGTCCCGTCGCGTGGAATGAGAAGTACGGCGGGTTCTGGTACGTCTGTAGCTACGACACCGTGGAGCAGGTCGCACGAGACGGCGAAACGTTCGCGCACAAGTACGAACCGAACGCCGCCGACGGCGTGAAATACCAAGGCGAGATGGGTGTTCCGCGTCCCGACGGTCAGCCGCCGCTTGGCATCGGCGAAGTCGACGGCCCTTACCACCTGGCCCTGCGGCGGGCGCTCACCCCGTTCTTCTCATCGGGCGCCATCGAGAAGATGCGGCCGTTCATGGAGCAGTCGGTGCACTGGTTTCTCGACCAGCGGATCGCCGACGGCGAGATGGACCTCGTGCTCGATTACGCGAGCCCCGTCCCTGCCATCCTCACCATGCGGTTGATGGGTCTGCCCTATGACAACTGGCATCTCTACGCCAACCTCTTCCATTCGGTGATGGATGCCGCAGACGCCGATGCGTACAACAAGGCGATCGCCGAAGTTCCCGCGATGATCGACGGCCTGCTGAACTTCGCCGCGACCCGACGGGCTGATCCTGGCGACGATCTGACGAGCTTCCTGGTTCAGTTCGAATTCGACGGCAAGCGTCTGGACGACGGCCAGCTCATCGACATTCTCTGGAATCTCATCGGCGGCGGCGTCGACACCACGACGTCACTGACCGCACTGAGCCTGCTTCACCTCGGCACGCACCCGGAGTTGCGCCAGCAGCTCATCGATCGTCCCGACCTGTACCGCACGGCGGCTGACGAGTTTCTCCGATACTGCTCCGTGAACAAGACGCTGAGCCGCACGGTGAGTCGTGACACCGTCCTTGGCGGTCAACAGCTTCGGCGCAACGACCAGTTGCTCATCAGTTGGTTCGCGGCCAACCACGACGAGCGGGAGTTCGAGCGGGCCGACGAAGTGCTGCTCGACCGGGCCCCCAATCGCCATGTCGCGTTCGGGCTCGGGCCGCACCGATGCATCGGCGCCCCGCTCGCGCGAGTCATGTTCGAGGTGATGGTGAAGGCCGTTCTGGAGCGAATCCCGGATTATGTCGTCGACCTGGATGGCGTGCACCACTACAGGGGCAATCCGAGCATGACCGGACTGGGCAAGCTGCCGGTCACGTTCACCCCAGGGGTATCCCGCGGGACCCCACACCCGGCTTAGAACAGCGCGAACTGCTCGCCGCCCAGCGTGGTGTCGATGAACTCCTCGATGCCGGTGCCTGTGACAACCGTGTCGAGAAGTCCGATGAAGTCGGCATCGTTGACCAGTGGGATGCCGAGCTCGTTGGCCTGATAGCCCTTGCCGTGCCCGGGTTCGGGTTCGTTGCAGATCACCAGTGAGGTCTCGGGGTCGACGGCGTCGGCGTACGCCAGCCCGGCATGCACAATCCGCTCCACGAGCTCCTCGTGGGTACGGGCGACCTCGGCCGACAACGCCACCCGCATGCCCTGCACCAGCGGCCGGCCCGCGACGAACCGCCCAGGGTTCAGATGCGGGCAGGGCAGCCGCGAGGCGAGCATCTTCAGCGGGCGCAGCTCCTCGTGGGTGACCTGGCCGTTCGGCCAGCATCTCCGCGAAACCGGCCGCACCGGTAGCCAGACCCGCCGTTCGCGGGCCCGGACCAGCACGGGCTTCAGGATCTGGGCGAGCACCATCGCGTCGTCGAGCGCGTCGTGCGGCTTCATCTGGGTGATGCCCCAATGCGCCGCCAGCGTCTCCAGCCGTAGGTTCTCGGTGCCCAGCTCGAGACGGCGGGTCAGTTCGACGGTGCACATCACGGTGTCGACGGGCAGCTCCGCGCCGACCAGTTCGGCCTCGGCGGTCAGGAACGAGTAGTCGAAGCCGACGTTGTGCGCAACGAGCGTGCGGCCCCTGAGCAAGTCGATCAGAGAGCCGACGACATCTCCGAAGCGGGGCTGGCCCTCCAACATTTCGGCGGTAAGGCCGTGGACGTGAGTGGGACCGGGGTCGACACCAGGGTTGAGCAGCGTGTACAGGCTTTGTTCGACGTTGCCGTCGTCACCGAGGGCCAGGGCGGCGACGCTCACGATGCGGGCCTGCCCGGGACGAAAGCCTGAGGTCTCGACGTCGACGACGGCCCAGCCCGCGCCGATCTCGTTTGCCGGTCGGCCCCAGGTTTGGCTCACATTTCGAGGATGGCACGCAGCCCCGACATCGCCGGATCGCCGGCCAGCGTGTCGGCTACCTAAAATGCCGGGGATGGTCACCACACGTGGACGAGTCGCGCTTGCGGCCGGGGCCGGCGCGAGATGGGCGTCGCGGGTCACCGGGCGTGGCGCAGGCGCGATGATCGGCGGCCTGGTTGCTTTGGCGCTGGACAAATCGGTGCTTCGTCAGCTTGGCGAGGGCCGCCGCACCGTCGTCGTCACCGGCACGAACGGCAAGTCGACCACCACCCGGATGACAGCCGCGGCTCTGGGCACGCTGGGACCCGTCGCCACCAACGCCGAGGGCGCGAACATGGATGCCGGGCTGGTGGCCGCGCTGGCGGGGTCGCGCGATGCCTCGCTGGCCGCACTGGAGGTCGACGAGATGCATGTGCCGCATGTCTTGGATGCGGTAGAAGCCACCGTGGTCATTTTGCTGAACCTGTCGCGCGATCAGCTGGACCGCGTCGGCGAGATCAACCACATCGAGCGGACGTTGCGCGGTGGGTTGGCCCGTCATCCATCGACAGTGGTGGTCGCCAATTGCGATGACGTGCTGATGACGTCGGCGGCCTACGACAGCCCGCACGTCGTGTGGGTGGCCGCCGGCGGCGGCTGGGCGAACGACTCGGTGAGCTGCCCGCGGTCCGGCGAGATCATCGTGCGCAACGGCAGTCATTGGTATTCGACGGGAACCGACTTCAAGCGGCCGAGCCCTCAGTGGTGGCATGACGATGCGAATATCTATGGGCCTGAGGGGCTTTCGCTACCGATGACGCTGGCGCTGCCCGGCACGGTGAACCGCGGAAACGCCACCCAGGCGGTGGCGGCGGCGGTCGCGTTGGGCGCCGACCCGGCCGCGGCGGTGGCGGCGGTCTCGGGTGTCGACGAGGTCGCAGGCCGTTACAGCACAGTGCAATTGGGTCCGCATTCGGTTCGCATGCTGCTGGCCAAGAATCCGGCCGGCTGGCAGGAAGCGCTGTCGATGGTGGACACCGAGGCCGGCTCGGTGGTGATCTCGGTCAACGGTCAAGTGCCCGACGGCGAGGACCTGTCGTGGCTGTGGGACGTCAACTTCGAGCACTTCGTCCACAAGCCCGTGGTGGCCGCGGGCGAGCGCGGGACGGACCTGGCGGTGCGGCTCGGATACGCGGGCGTCGAGCACACCTTGGTGCACAACGCAGTTGAGGCCATTACCTCGTGTCCTCCGGGACACGTCGAGGTGGTCGCCAATTACACCGCGTTCCTCAACCTTCAGCGAGCGATGGCGCGACATGCGTGAGTCGACGGTGCGGATCGGCCTGGTGCTGCCCGACGTGATGGGCACGTACGGCGATGGCGGCAATTCTGTCGTGTTGCGGCAACGGTTGCGGCTGAGGGGGTTTGATGCCGAGATCGTCGAGATCACGTTGTCGGATCCGGTGCCGTCGGAGCTCGACATGTACACGTTGGGCGGGGCGGAGGATTACGCCCAGCGGTTGGCCACCAAGCATTTGATCCGGTATCCGGGTTTGCAACAGGCGGCCGGGCGAGGGGCGCCGGTGTTGGCGATCTGCGCGGCCATCCAGGTGCTGGGGCACTGGTACGAGACCTCGTCAGGTGAACGCGTCGAGGGTGTTGGGCTGCTCGACGTGACGACCTCGCCGCAGGACAAGCGGACGATCGGCGAGGTGGTGTCCCAACCCATGCTGTCCGGATTGCGGGAGAAGCTGACCGGCTTCGAAAACCACCGTGGCGGAACGGTTCTCGGTACAGCGGCGAAACCGCTCGCGACGGTGATCAGTGGCGCGGGCAACCGCGCCGGCGACGGCATCGACGGCGCTGTGCAGGGCAGCGTCGTCGCCACGTACCTGCATGGTCCGTGCTTGGCCCGCAACCCTGAACTGGCCGATCACTTGCTGTCTCGCGTGGTCGGCGAGTTGCCGCCGCTGGAGATCAACGAGGTGGCGCAGCTTCGCCGCGAACGACTGGCCGCGCCACGGCGCGTCTAAGCCACCCAAGTCCGCCCAAACGGACGGTCGCATTTGTCCGTTTGGGCGAGAAGTCGACTAGGCCATTGCGCGGCGGCCCGCGAGCGCCCGGCCCAGCGTCAGCTCGTCTGCGAACTCCAGATCGCCACCCATTGGCAGGCCCGACGCGATACGTGTCACGGCGAGACCAGGGATATCGCGCAGCATCCGCACCAGATACGTCGCGGTGGCCTCGCCCTCGGTATTCGGGTCCGTCGCGATGATCACTTCGGCGACATCCACACCGTCGACCCGCTCGCCAATCCTGTTGAGCAGCTCACGGATTCGCAACTGCTCCGGTCCGACTCCAGACAACGGATCGAGCGCCCCGCCCAGTACGTGGTAGCGCCCGCGGAATTCACGGGTGCGCTCGACGGCCTGCACATCCTTGGGCTCCTCGACCACACACACCAGCGACGCGTCGCGGCGCGGGTCGGAGCAGATTCGGCAGCGGTCCTCATCGGACACGTTTCCGCATACGGCGCAGAACTTCACGCCGTCGCGCACCTTGCCCAACACCGCGGTCAGACGGTCGATGTCCGGCGGCTCGACCGAAAGCAAGTGAAAAGCGATCCGCTGCGCGCTCTTCGGCCCGATACCGGGCAGCTTGCCGAGCTCGTCGATCAAATCCTGGACAGGGCCTTCAAACACTCATAGTCCTGGAAGACCTAGGCCACCCATCCCGCCGGCGAGCGGCCCGAGCCGATCGTGCGCCAGGATGGTGACCTGCTTGGACGCATCGGCGATGGCGCCGACGATGAGGTCCTGCAGCGTTTCGACGTCAGACGGGTCGACAACCTTCGGATCGATCGACACCGCCACCACTTCACCGCTGCCCTTCATGGTGACCTGCACCAACCCACCGCCTGCCTGGCCATGCACCTCGGAGTTGGCCAGCGCTTCCTGCGCCTCCATCAACTGCTGCTGTACCTGCTGTGCCTGCGCGAGGAGTGCCGACATGTCGGGCGTGCCTCCGGGTTGCATGACAGTCCCCTTGCGTATTGGTCTCGACTTGGTTGCGCTCAACCACATGCGGCGGTTCGGGCTTTCAGCCTAGTCGTCCTGCGGCTACCGTGGCGCCGTGCACGTCCCAGCCTGCCTGCGTGTCGGCGCGGCGATCGCCACCAGCCTGCTCGTCGCAGCCTCGACACTCGTCACCCACGCTTCGGCTGCCCCCGCCAACATCGCCGGGATGATCGTGTTCCTCGACCCCGGCCATAACGGCGCCAACGACGCCTCCATCAGCAAGCAGGTGCCCACTGGCCGCGGCGGCACCAAGAACTGCCAGGAAAGCGGCACCTCGACCGACGACGGCTATCCGGAGCACAGCTTCACCTGGGACACCACGCTGCGCATCCGCCAAGCCCTGACCGCTCTCGGTGTGCGCACCGCCATGTCCCGCGGCAACGACACCGCGCTCGGCCCCTGCGTCGATGAGCGCGCCGCGATGGCTAACGCGCTGCAGCCCAACGCCATCGTCAGCATCCACGGTGACGGCGGCCCGCCCACCGGCCGCGGCTTCCACGTGCTGTACTCATCGCCGCCGCTGAACCAGGCCCAGGCAGGGCCAGCAGTCCAATTCGCCCAGATCATGCGCGACCAGCTCGCCGCGTCGGGTTTCGTGGCGTCGACCTACACTGGCTCGAACGGGCTCGACCCGCGCTCCGACATCGCCGGCCTGAACCTGGCCCAGTTCCCGTCGATCCTGGTCGAGTGCGGCAACATGAAGAACCCCGTCGATTCGGGGCTGATGAAAACCCCAGAAGGCCGGCAGAAGTACGCCGACGCCGTCGTGCGCGGTATCGCGGGCTTCCTCGGTACGCTGCCGCCGCGGACCAGCTAGCCGGCCTCGACTTGCTTCTTGAGGTTTTCCAGCACCCCACCCTGAATCTTGCGCAGCCCCAGCGGCGCGAACGTCTTCTCGAAGAATCCCCCGATGCCGCCCGCTCCCTGCCACGACGTCTTGACGGTGACCGACGAACCCTCCCCGGCCGGGGCGACAGTCCAATTGGTGATCATCGAAGAGTTCGCGTCCTTCTCGATGACGGTGTGGCCCGCCACGTCGACGGTGGCCTTGACGTCGCGCACCCGCGATTTGGTGGCCTGCAATTTCCAGGTGGCGACGGTGCCCGCACCCTGGCCGCCCTCGAGCACCTGGTAGGCGCTGTAGTGCGAGGACAGGATCTTCGGGCGCACAGTCTGGTAATCCGCGACCGCCGCCAACACGACCTCCGGCGATGCGTCAATCAAGACGGTGCTGGACGCGCTGACCTGTCCCATGAGATAGCTCTCCTGTCCTGTGTGTGCGGTCGCATCGGCTGCGGCCGCGGACTAGCGTATATCTGTGTCAGTTGAGGGGAGCGACGCACGGGCTGCGCACGCTGTGGGCGTGCAGCGGCTTCTCGCGAGTTATCGGGCAATACCTCCGAATGCGACCGTCCGGCTCGCTAAACCCACCTCGAACTTGTTCCGGGCGCGCGCCAAGACGACGAGCAAGGGCCTGGACGTCTCGGGGCTGACGGGCGTCATCGCGGTCGATCCGGAAGCGCGCACCGCCGACGTGGCCGGCATGTGTACCTACGAGGATCTGGCCGCGGCCACACTGCCCTATGGCCTGTCGCCGCTGGTGGTTCCCCAACTCAAGACCATCACGCTGGGCGGGGCGGTGACCGGGCTCGGCATCGAGTCGACATCCTTCCGCAACGGCCTGCCGCACGAATCCGTGCTGGAAATGGACATTCTGACCGGCACAGGCGACGTGATCACGGCATCGGCCGACCAGAACGGAGACCTGTATCGCACCTTCCCGAATTCCTATGGGACGCTGGGCTATTCGGTGCGGCTGAAGATCGAGCTGGAGGCGGTCAAGCCATTCGTCGCGCTGCGGCACTTGAGGTTTCACTCGTTGGACGACCTGGTGGCATCGATGGATCGCATCATCGAGACCGGCGGACACGACGGCGCCCCTGTCGATTACCTCGACGGCGTCGTATTCAGCGCCGACGAAGGCTACCTGACGCTGGGCTTTCAGACCGGCACGCCCGGACCCGTCAGCGACTACACAGGTCAGCAGATCTACTACCGCTCCATCCAGCATGCCGACGGTGAAAAGCACGACCGGCTCACCATTCACGACTACCTGTGGCGGTGGGATACCGACTGGTTCTGGTGCTCGCGGGCCTTCGGCGCGCAGAACCCGAGAATTCGCCGGCTCTGGCCACGGCGCTACCGGCGCAGCAGCTTCTACTGGAAGCTGATCGGCTACGACCAGCGGTTCGACATCGCAGACCGCATCGAGAAGCGCAACGGCCGCCCACCCCGCGAGCGAGTCGTGCAAGACGTCGAGGTGCCGATCGAACGCACCGCAGAGTTTCTGGGCTGGTTCCTGGACAACGTCCCGATCGAGCCGATCTGGCTGTGCCCGTTGCGGCTCCGCGACGAGGGCGACTGGCCGCTGTATCCGATCCGCCCGCACCACACCTACGTCAATGTCGGATTCTGGTCGTCGGTGCCTATCGGCCCCACCGAGGGATACACCAACAGAATGATCGAACACAGGGTCAGCGAGCTCGACGGACACAAGTCGCTGTACTCAGATGCTTATTATTCGCCGGACGAGTTCGACGAACTCTATGGCGGGGAGGCCTATAAGACCGTAAAGAAGACATACGACCCTGATTCACGTCTCCTCGACCTGTATGCGAAGGCGGTACAACGGCGATGAGCGCTTGCGCGAAGAGCGGAGGACTGCGATGACGACATTCAAAGATCAGCCACACGCGCCGGACAGGAAACTCACACTCGCCGAGATCCTGGAGATTTTCGCGGCGGGCCAGTTGCCGTTGAAGTTCACGGCCTACGACGGCAGCACGGCCGGACCCGACGACGCCCAGATCGGCCTGGATCTGCGCACCCCGCGTGGCACCACGTACCTGGCCACTGCGCCAGGTGAACTGGGTTTGGCGCGCGCCTACGTCTCGGGCGACGTCGAACCGCACGGCGTGCACCCTGGCGACCCGTACGAGTTGCTCAAGGCACTGGCCGAGAAGATGGACTTCAAGCGACCGCCCGCACGGGTGCTCGCCAACATCGTCCGCTCCATCGGATTCGAACACCTCAAGCCGATCGCACCGCCGCCGCAGGAAGCGCTGCCGCGCTGGCGTCGCATGGCAGAAGGCCTGCGGCACAGCAGGACCCGCGACGCCGAAGCGATCCATCACCACTACGACGTGTCAAACACGTTCTACGAGTGGGCGCTTGGCCCGTCGATGACCTACACCTGCGCCTGCTACCCGCATCCGGACGCGACGCTGGAAGATGCGCAGGAGAACAAGTACCGGCTGGTGTTCGAGAAGCTACGGCTCAAGCCCGGCGATCGCCTGCTCGACGTCGGCTGCGGTTGGGGTGGCATGGTGCGCTACGCCGCCCGCCACGGTGTGAAGGCCATCGGCGTGACGCTGTCGAAGGAGCAGGCGCTCTGGGCGCAGAAGGCGATCGCCGAGCAAGGGTTGACTGACCTGGCCGAGGTCCGCCACGGCGACTACCGCGACGTCCGCGAGTCTGGCTTCGACGCCGTTTCTTCGATCGGGTTGACGGAACACATTGGCGTGCAAAACTATCCGGCGTACTTCCGCTTCCTGAAGTCGAAGATGCGCACCGGCGCCCTGCTGCTCAATCACTGCATCACCCGGCCGGACAACCGAACGGGGGCGGCCGCTGGAGGCTTTATCGACCGCTATGTCTTCCCCGACGGGGAGCTCACCGGCTCCGGGCGGATCATCAGCGAGGCGCAGGACGTCGGCCTTGAAGTGATGCACGAGGAGAACCTTCGCCATCACTACGCGCTGACGCTGCGCGACTGGTGCCGCAACCTCGTGGAGCACTGGGACGAGGCGGTCGAGGAGGTCGGGTTGCCCACCGCAAAGGTTTGGGGCCTGTACATGGCCGGCTCGCGGCTGGGCTTCGAGACGAATGTCGTTCAGCTGCACCAGGTGCTGGCGGTCAAGCTGGACTCGCATGGCCACGACGGCGGCCTGCCACTGCGGCCGTGGTGGACGCCCTAGCTGCCGTCGATACGGCGGGCGCCCAGCTCATTCTGCAGTAGCTCCAGCGCCGCCTCTTCCGGGTCTCGCCGCGCCGCTTCGGAGGTGTCGTTACCGGCCTCAGCCAGCATGTCCTCCTCGTCATCGTCGCCCGGCAGCGATGACGGTGACGGTGCCACGCTGTCGGGTTCGGCTGCAGCTGCAGGCGGCGCCGCACCCGCCTCGCAGCGGATCTTCCAGTCGACGCCGAGCGCATCCTTGAGCGCGTCGCGGATGACGTCGGAGTTGCGTTGCTCCACAAGCCGTTTGGCCAGTGGCGCCGACTCATGGCTGAGCACCAGGGTGTCGCCCTCGACGGCGCGCACGATCGCGCCCGCCAGCATCACCTCGGTGGTACGGCTTCGCTGACGCACCTTTTCGCGCACTGTCGTCCACATGCTGCGCACAGCGGAAGCGTTCGGCTCGCCGGTCACCGCTGCGGGCGGGGGTGCCTCCACCACCGGATCGGACGGCGGCCGCACCGGCGGTGGTGACGGCGGCGGCTCGGCTTTCAGCGCCGCCGGCGGCTCGGCTTTCGGCGCCGCCGGCGGCTCGGGCGCAGGCACCGATTCGGGTTCGGCCTTCGGCGCTGGCGGCTCCGCCGCGCTTTTTCGGGCGTACTGCTTCGGCGGCGCGGCCGGTGCCGACGCGGCGGCCTCTCCCGCCGGAATCGACATGTCGAGCCGCGTCTCGATGCGTTCGACACGCTGCAACAGTGCCGATTCGGTGTCGCTGGCCGATGGCAGTAGCAGCCGCGCGCACACCACCTCGAGCAGCAACCGCGGCGCCGTCGCGCCGCGCATCTCCCCCAGCCCGGCATGCACCACCTCGGCGAATCGGGTCAGGGTCGCGGTGCCGATCCGCGTGGCCTGATCGCGCATCCGCTCCAGCACGTCCTCGGGCCCGTCGACCACGCCGCGGGCGATCGCGTCGGGCACCGACTGCAGCACGATCAAATCGCGGAAGCGCTCCAACAGATCGGTGGCGAACCGTCGCGGATCATGTCCGGCATCGATCACCGCCTCGACGGAACCGAACAGCGCCGACGCGTCCCCGGCCGCCAGCGCGTCCACCGCGACATCGATCAGCGCCACGTCCGTCGCGCCGAGCAGCGCCAATGCCCGCTGGTACTCCACCCGGTTCCCGTCGGCGCCTGCCAGCAGCTGATCGAGTACCGACAGCGTGTCGCGGGGCGAACCGCCGCCGGCCCGGATCACCAGCGGGTACACCGCGTCGTCCACCGTGACGTCCTCGGAGGCGCAGATGCGCTCCAGCAGCGATCGCATGGTTCGCGGCGCCAGCAGCCGGAACGGATAGTGATGCGTGCGGGACCGGATGGTCGGCAGCACCTTCTCCGGCTCTGTCGTCGCGAACACGAAGATCAGGTGATCGGGCGGTTCCTCGACGATCTTCAGCAGTGCGTTGAAGCCGGCCGTGGTGACCATGTGCGCCTCGTCGACGATGAAGATGCGGTAGCGCGACTGCGCAGGCGCGTAGAACGCCCGGTCGCGCAACTCACGGGTGTCGTCGACGCCGCCGTGGCTGGCCGCGTCGAGTTCGACGACGTCGACGCTGCCAGGACCGTTGGGTGCCAGCGCCACGCAGGAGTCGCACACCCCGCACGGTGTGGGTGTCGGCCCCTGCTCACAGTTCAGCGAGCGAGCGAGAATGCGCGCCGAGGACGTCTTCCCGCAGCCACGCGGCCCTGAGAACAGATAGGCGTGGTTGATACGGCCGGCGGCCAGCGCGGTAGAGAGCGGTTCGGTGACGTGCTCTTGGCCGACCACGTCGGCGAAGGTTGCCGGTCGGTACTTGCGGTAGAGCGCCACGCTCAGCAGGCTACCGAGAGGGAGGGACAGCCACAGGCGGGCGGGGCGATCATTCTTTCAGCAGCGACTCGGTCGCCGACAGCAGCGCGCAGGTGGCAAGGCCGTCAATCGCGTCGCGCAGCTCAGGCAGGCCGGGGAATGACGGCGCGATCCGGATGTTCTTGTCCTCCGGGTCTTTTCGGTATGGGAACGCCGACCCGGCCTCGGTAACGGCGATGCCTGCATCCTTCGCCAGCGCGACGGTGCGCTTGGCGGTGCCAGGCAGGACGTCGAGGTTGACGAAGTAGCCGCCCTTGGGGTCGGTCCATGACGCGACCTTCGACCCGCCGAGGCGGTCGGTGAGGATTTCCTGCACCAGCGCGAACTTCGGTGCCAGCAGCGCCTGGTGGCGCTGCATCTGCAGGCGCACCCCGTCGGCGTCGCCGAAGAACCGAAGATGTCGCAGCTGGTTCACCTTGTCCGGGCCAATGGACTTCTTGCCCGCGTACTGCAGATACCACGCGATGTTGCCAAGCGAGCCGGCGAAGAAGCTGACACCTGCGCCTGCGAATGTGATCTTGGACGTCGAGGAGAACACCAGCGGCCGGTTCGGGTTGCCCGCGGCCTCGGCAAGCCCGAGCACATCGACCTGCTTCACGAAGTCATGGGTCAGGGTGTGGACCGGGTACGCATTGTCCCACATCAACCGGAAATCGTTTGCGGCCGTTTGCATCTGGACCAGCCGGCGGACGTTCTCCCAGGAGTACGTGACGCCTGTGGGGTTCGAGTAAACCGGAACGCACCACATGCCCTTGATGCCGGGGTCGGCGGCGACGAGTTCCTCGATCAGGTCGACGTCCGGGCCGTCCTCGCGCATCGGCACCGGAATCATCTCGATGTCGAGGGTCTCGGTGATCGCGAAGTGCCGGTCGTATCCGGGCGACGGGCACAGGAATTTAATTTTGGACTCGGCGTGCTCCTCTATCCATGGCCGGGACGAATCCACACCGCCGTGCAGCATCGAGAACACGACCACGTCGTGCATCAATTCGAGGCTCGCGTTGTTGCCTGCGATCAGGTTGGGCACGGGGATGCCGAGTAATTCACTGAAGATGGCGCGCAGTTCGGGCAGACCATGCAGGCCGCCGTAGTTGCGCGTGTCGGTTCCATCCCCATCGCGGAAGGCGTCGCGTCCATCCCCCGGCAGGCTGAGCAGCGCATTGGACAGATCAAGCTGGTCCGGCGACGGCTTGCCGCGAGTCAGGTCGAGCTTGAGGCCCTTGGCCTTCAGGTCGGCGTAATTGCGCTTCTGCTGCTCGTGATGCGCTTGCAGTTCGTCACGGCCCAGGGATTGAAACGACACCGCGCGCCTTCCACCAAGGTCGGATCCACAGAAATTGAGGGGACCCCGCGCACCCGCCAGAGCCCATTGACCCTTGCTGCCTTCCGGCCCTGGGGGAGTTCACAGGATAGACGCCGCGCGGGGTCCACGGAAAGTCTAATACCCCGGCATCGGAGGGCAGCAGCGGAGCGACCCGGGAAGCAGGCAGACGACTCGACGGGCGCATCAGGCAGGTCGGCTACCATGGCCCGCGGAGGATTCGCCTAGTGGCCTATGGCGCTCGCCTGGAACGCGGGTTGGGTTAATAGCCCTCAGGGGTTCAAATCCCCTATCCTCCGCACTCGGTCCGGGGTGCGTCCAGCTGGCCGACAGCCTGGTCGCATCCCGGCCAACAAGCAATGAGGAGGGGTATGGGCCGCACCGTTGCGGTGGTTTGGCACGCGTCGTTTTCTATCGCCGCCGGTGTCGGATACTTCTTCTTCGTCTTGCCGCGCTGGCCCGAACTGCTCGGCGACTCGTCCCACACGCTTGGCACCGTGCTGCGCATCGTCACCGGCGCCCTGATCGGCCTTGCCGCTCTGCCTGTGGTGTTCACGCTGCTGCGCACTCGCCGGCCCGAGTTCGGCACACCTGCGCTGGCGCTGAGACTGCGTACGTCGTCGATCGCGCTGCACGTGTTGGCCGCTGTGCTGATCATCGGCACCGCGATCAGCGAGATCTGGCTCAGCGTCGACAACGTGGGTCAGTGGCTGTTCGGTATCTACGGTGCCGCCGCCGCGATCGCCCTGCTCGGCATCTTTGCGTTCTACCTGGCGTTCGTGGCCGAACTGCCGCCGCCGCCGCCCAAACCGCTGAAGCCCAAGAAGGCCAAGCAGAGCCGCCGCGGCCGCCGCAAGGCCGCCGAAGAGGCCGAAGAGACCGCCGAACCGGTAGATGCCGAAGCCGAAGTGGGCGAGACGACGTCTGATGAGGATGCGGCCGAGGCCGGGAGCGACGACGCGGCGGTGAAGCTGAATGCGGCCGACGAGGACGAATCCAAACCAGCAGAGGTTCCTGCCGACCACGACAAGGACGACGACAAGCCGGACGATAGCAACGCCGAGGCGCCAACGGCCGGCGACTCCGAGTCATCCAACGCCAAACTGCGCAACCGCCGACCGTCAGGCAAAACCTCGCCGCGTCGACGCAGGCGTTTGCGCGGCGGCGTGGCCGTCGAAGAGTAAAGTCGCCGTCCAGCAAATACGGCCGCGCCTGTCACCAGCTTGCCGAAAGCAGCCGACGTCCGAATCACGGCTGTACATCCGGTTGCCGTGTTCTCCGAGACTCGTTGCGGGATTACCGAAACATTTACCCGTGCAATCTTGTGCAATTAACGGATGTGCAAAATTTGTCGATTTGCAGTACGTTCGGCCAGTGGCTTCGCCCTCTAGCAACCTGCGGTGGTCTGTTTCTGACCTCGCGGCTCGGATGGTTCGCGAAGGCGTCGTTTGTCTCGACGACGTCGTGTCGCCGGCGTGGCTGAAGAGTGCGCGGGCGTACGTCGAGTCACATCTGTCGGAAAAGGGCGAGCACGATGACACCATCCGGCTCTCCCAGCTCGACGATTCACCAGCCCGTCTGCTCATCACCGACCCCGACATTCAGGATCTTCTTGCCGGACTGACGGAAGAAAGCTGCCCTAACGGCCTTCCGCAGGACGCCGCCGACGTCCACATCATGTTGCGGATTCTCGCGGGCCCGGTCCGCGACGGCGTCCCGTACTGGTTTCACTACGACGCCTCGGTCGTCACGATGATCCTGCCGATAATGGTTCCTGACACGGGGCCGGGTGAGTCTGGCGAACTGATTCTCTTACCGAATCGGCGGCCATTCCACGGCTCAGTACTACGAAACATCGCCGAGAAGTTAATGACGCAGAATCCGTTGTACCGCAGGCGGATCAAGCGCCAAGTTCAGGGTGCCGACGGTCGACATGTAGTTAATCTTCAGCCCGGCAGTGCATATCTCTTCTGGGGATATCGCGCCCTTCATGGCAACATGCCGTGCGCGTCCAATGCATTGCGGGCGACACTAATGCTTCATTACGGGGATCCGCACCACCATCACCCACTCCTGGCGGCGGCCAAGTCGTTACGCATGGCCGGGTATCGACTTCGTTCCCGGTGAGCAAAGCCGCCTGAGGCGGCATTCGATCGCAGCGGAGCACGCGGCCAGCATGTGGGAGTACGGCAAAACCATCCCGCGGCGGCCCTGCGTATCGCCGTCCAGGCCTAGGACTGACCCGCGAATTCGCCGGTGGCATAGACCTTTTCGGCGGTGCGACTAATGGTTGCGAGTTCCAGCCAGCCCTGAATCACCCGGACGGCCGCGCCGATGTTGCCGACCTGGCAGTGGTTGCTTGCCTGTTCGGCCTCGGTGAACGTGATCTGCGGCTCCGGTTTGCAGAGGTCTTGGAGGACTCGCGCTGCCCAACGCAGGTGGAGTGTTTCTGGACGGGGCAGGCCCGGATTGCCATTGCAGTGCAGCCCGGGGGCGGCGGTTCGACGACCGTGGAGTTCAACACCAACCCCGCACCAGGTCAGAGCGTCAAGGTCGCGGATGTCGGGCAGTACAGCGTCGAGTTGTTGTCCCTCGAGCCATACCCGCTGACGCCTGACTCGATACCGTTCGAGGATTACCGCGCCTCGCTAATGGTGCGAAAGCGGTAGCGCGGTTCCGTTGAGGATTCACCAGGCCCGAGTTCGGGCACTATAGGCAGATGCGCACATCACCCTTGCGCCGCCCGCTGGCCACGTTGCTGATCGCGTTCGCCGCGGCCGTGGCGCTGGTCGCACCGGCGACGACTGTGGCCGCCCCCGCGGATACGGCTGCGGCCGCTGCGGCGGTCGAGCCTGCCGTGGTCCAGATCACCACGAGGATCGACTACCAGCAGGCCATCGGAACCGGGACCGGAACGGTCATCGATCCAGGCGGCGTCGTGCTGACGAATTATCACGTCGTCGCGGGCGCCAACACCATCACCGGCACCGTCGGAGGCGTCGACTACGCGGCCGATCTCGTCGGCTATGACCGCCAGCACGACATCGCGGTACTCCAGTTGCGCGGCGCGGGTGGGCTGCCGACTGCACCCATCGGCGACTCCAATCAGGTCGTGGTGGGCGAGCCGACGGTCGGGCTCGGCAATGCCCGCGGCGTCGGTGCTCCCCTCACCCACGAAACCGGTCCGGTGACCGCGCTCAATCAGACCGTCAACGCCGAAGACACGTTGACCGGCAGCTCGGAGGAAGTCAACGGCCTCATCGAGGTCGCGGCCGATGTGGTGCCTGGCGACTCCGGCGGACCGTTGGTCAACGCCGCCGGACAGGTCATCGGTGTGGTCACCGCGGCGTCGGTGACCTACCAGATGGGTCCTGGCGGTGAGGGTTACGCGATACCGATCAATGATGCGATGGCCGTCGCCGGTCAGATCCGGTCCGGGGCGCCGTCGGCCACCGTGCACATCGGGCCGCCGGTTCTGCTCGGCGTCGGTGTCGGCACTCAGCCGCGCGGCGATGGCGGAATCATCGTGCGCGACGTGATGGTCGACGGGCCGGCGCAGCGGGCCGGGTTGGCCATCGGCGACGTCCTCACGGTGCTCGACGGAACGCCGCTGGACTCGGCAACGACGCTGACGTATGTGCTGGACCGGCATTACCCGGGCGACGTCGTGGACCTCACGTGGATCGACCGCGGCGGCCAGCAACGCACGGGCAAGGCGGCCTTGGTTGTCGGCCCGTGAGTTGAGCCAAAGCCCTCGATCCTCCGGTCGCCCCACCCTATGCTGAGCGAGTGCACAACACCGCTCCCTATCGCGTCGTTCAATGGACGACCGGAAACGTTGGAAAAAGCTCAGTAGCGGCCATCGCCGCCAACCCCACACTCGACCTGGTTGGCTGCTACGCCTGGTCGAAAGACAAGGCGGGCCGCGACGCCGGCGAACTCGCCGGCATCGAACCGCTCGGCGTCGAGGCCACCAACGACGTCGACGCGCTCCTCGCGCTCAAACCCGACGTCGTCGTCTACAACCCGATGTGGATCGACGTCGACGAACTTGTCCGCATTCTTGAAGCCGGCGTGAACGTGGTGGCGTCCGCGTCGTTCATCACCGGCCACAACCTGGACGCCGACCGCGACAGGATCGCCGAGGCATGCGAACGGGGCGACGCGACAATGTTCGGCTCCGGCGTCAGCCCGGGCTTTGCCGAATTACTGGCCATCGTGGCGGCGACGGGTTGCGCCCGAGTCGACAAGGTCACGATCGCCGAGGCCTCCGACACCACCTTCTACGACTCACCCGATACCGAGAGACCGTGTGGCTTCGGCATGCCGATCGACGATTCCAACTTGGCGCCGATGATGTCGCAGGGCACGGCGGTCTTCGCCGAGGCGGTGCGTCTGGTGGCCGACGCGTTGGGCGTCGAACTCGACGACATCGTCTGTGAGGCCGAGTATGCGCAGACCACCGAGGATGTCGAGATGGCCTCGTGGACCATCAAGGCCGGATGCGTGGCAGGCGTCTTCGCCAGCTGGCAGGGCCGTGTCGGCGGCAAGACCGTCGTCGACCTCAACGTGCGGTGGCGCAAGGGCCAGACGCTCGATCCCGACTGGAAGATCGAAGGGGACCCCTGGAAGATCACCATCGACGGTTTGCCAACGGTGACAATGCAAGTCGGCTTCCTGCCGCCGCCCGACTTCATCGAGAACGCCAAGACCATGGAAGACTTCATGGGGCTCGGCCACATCATCACCGCGATGCCGCCGATCCACGCGATCCCCGCCGTCGTCGCCGCGGCGCCGGGCATCGTCACCTACAACGACATTCAGTTGACCACGCCGCGGGGCGTCGTGCCTCAGGGATGACGTTGTATCAGCGGCGCCCCGCGAGCCTCTTCGGCGCCTGCTGACCGCCCTGGCGAAAGCGCGCGCCATACCTGGGCACTGCTAGCGCACCGGCGTGACGCGCCGCGGTGATGGCATTACGCATCGGTCGGGCCAACGCGGCAAACGAAGCCATGTCGAGCACCATCGGGGTCAGCAACCGGTTGTGGACGAACGAGAACGCGCTGCCGGATTGCGGATCGGCCCACCCAAGGGTGCCGCCAAGCCCGAAGTGTCCAAAACCCTTGAGTAGTCCGGGAATCGGTGATTCGTGATAGCCCAGGTGGAACGGCATGGGCACGACGATGTTGAGGTCTGGCCATGGCTTGGGGTTACCGATCAAGCCCTGCGCCAGTTCATCTGACAGGAACTGGGTGTCGTCGATGGTGCCGCCATTGGCGATGGCGGCATACATCTTGGCGAGACCGCGGGCGGTGACCACGCCGTTGGCGGCTGGAATTTCGCCGTCCAGGAACGGAATATCGCCCTGCACAAACGATTTGATTCCTGGGAAGAACATCGAGCCGAATGCACCGGAGAGCGGCAGACCTGCCACCTTAGGCGCGACGAAGTTGAACACCGGATTGCCGCGTGTACTCTGCGGCGCGAGAATCTGTGCGACTTTCGTCGGTGAACCGACGGGCGGGCGCCCCAGGTGCAGACCGTCGGTGTCGAGGGGACGGGCCACCTCGTCGCGGATCAGCTCACGCATGCCCTGCCCGGTCACCGCGCGAGTGAGTCCGGACAGCAGCCACCCATACGTCAACGCGTGGTAGGCGGGCCAGCCACGCAGATAGTCGACCGACGCGGCGGCCAACCGCTCCTCCATCAGCTCGTGATCGAGCAGTTCGTCCTTGCCGACGCCCTTCAGGTGTGACAGCCCGGAACGGTGCCGCAGCACGTCGCGGATGGTGATGGAATCCTTGCCGTTGACACCGAACTCCGGCCAGTACGACGCGACCGGAGCGTCGTAGTCCAGCAGGCCGCTGTCGACGAGTCGGTGCACGACCGTCGCCGCGATACCTTTCGTCGCCGAGAACACCATCGCGCCGGTGTCGACGGTCCATGGCTGTTCACCCGCGCGGTCGGACCAGCCCGTCCACACGTCGACGACGGGTCGCCCGTCGATGTACACCGAGAGTGCGCCACCGCCGAACCGGCGGCCGGGAAACAGGCCCCCGAAGACCCGGACAACGTTGGCGAATCGCGAGTCGGCGGCCCCCTGCACACCGCGGGGCAGGCCTTCTTCAGCGCGGAGCAGCGACGCCTTTGTCATACAGCTAACAATGCGTCCAGGGCGTCGCGGTGCATGCGGAATCGCAATATTCAGCCGATCACAGCCACGACCACTGCCTGCAGCCGTGCTGCAGGCGGGCCGTCGAGGACAACGTCCTTGAGGATCTTCGCCTGGCTGCCCTCCACGGTGAACTCACCGGGCTGCGGCTGGTTGCCACCCTGCACTTCGTACTTCACAGTGAACGGGGTGGCCGGCAATGGATGGAAGCCAATGTATTTCGGCTCGATGGTGTATTTGTAGGCACATCCACCACCGGGCTGACAGTTCTGCTCGGTGACGACCACATTGATGGTGAATTCCTTGGCCGTTGGCACTGACGGCGGCGGCGCAAGCGTGGTCCGTGGCGTGGCCGCAGTTGGACGCGTCGGCTGGGACTTGTCACCGAAGACCAGGATGGACGCCACGCCGACCCCACCGCCGAGCATCGCAAAGATCGCCAGCGCCGCGAGCAATCTCCGAACGTTCTGCATCAGGACCCAAGGCTACTTAGCGCGGTCGGGTCGGTCGCTCGTTTGCCACAAGGTGCGTCCGTGCTGCGGGCGCCGACGCCCCAGGAAGACGGTGAAAACGAGCGCGCCAACGGCCAACAGCGCTACCACCGCTGCACCGCCGATGAGCGCAACATCCTTGGCGCTGAGGCCGGTCGCAGACGAATCACTCACCAGCTGCAACGGGTAGTCACCGGGCAGCGGCCCCTCCTCCGGCTCTTCCATACCCGGGAACGACTGGGTCTTGTGCACCTCGAACTGGCGCTCACCGGTCTCGGCCTGCTTCCATTCGCCCCAGGCAGGCCCAATGCCAGGACAACCGCAACGCCACGAGCGCGTCGGCTCGCATCACCAGCAGGGTTGATGACGATCGGCTTGGAACAGGTTGCCCGCGGCGCATTCCCCGGCGTTATCGGCGACGAGGCTCCGCACCTGGCGGTACAGGTCGGTGGTCGCCCGCGTGGCCAGCTGTGCCGCGAGGTCGTAGTAATTCATTGACCGTCCGGGGACCGGAAGGATGCCGCGCGGCGTATCCCACGCGTCCTTGTTCAACGTCGAGTGGCACTCGGCAAATCCGGGCGGTGGTCCGCCGGGCGGGCAGCCTGCAAGGGGATCCCCGTGACTGCCGAGGTCCACCGAGAAGTATCCGCTGTGGAGTCCGGCGGGCAGAGACGCCGGATCGCACGTGGGCATCAGCGGCGGGGGCATGCGATCCGGCTGCCCGGCGGCGATGTTGTCCTCGACCCAATTGGTGTGCGAGTAGAAGTCCTGGAGCGCGTGGGCCAGGCCGCCGAATGCGGCGCGGGCGCCAGGTCCGTCCACGAGATCGCTACCGCCCGGCCCGGCGGGCTGGGCCCCGTTGAGCACGATGGGTGTGAAGAAGTTCCACGCTTGCTGCGTCAGGGCGCAGATGTCGGCCGGATTCTTCGCGTCGTCGATATGCCGGAACTCATCGCTGAAGAATGCGTCGCTTCCCACTGCTCCGCCGCCCGGCGGCGGACCGACGAGGATTTGAGCGAGCGCGGTGTTGTCGACCTCGGCCGGCGGCAGGGCATCACGCGTGATGCGGTCATGGTTCTGAATCAGGAATGCCGCAGCGCCCGGCGCCGGAAGGCCGAAGAACGCAGCAACGACGGCGGCCACCACGACAGTCCGTCGGCCCGGTCGAAGTCGACGAAATCGAGTCATGACAGCTCCGCCCCCCTGGGTGCCATCCAGCTAAGAGTGCCGGATCTCGGAATTGTTGCAGCGTCCAACCGGATACATCACAGTTTCCGCAAAAAGGACCCGAATAGTTCGGAGGACGAGCCGAACTGCATTCGCGATTCTAGGTTGGCAACGGTCATCAACAGCAAATATTTCGCAAGAATCGAACGAATCCGCGAGGTGTGCTGACGCAACGTCATTGCCCGCTCAATCGGTAGCCGCGCTAGCTACCGACCCTGACCTCAGCGGTGACGCGGTTCTGACAGGCGCCGGCGGTCGCCTGCAATAGCCACTGCGCATCGAGACGGCGGCCTATGGTGGCGTCGTGGAGGGAACGCCATTCGGCCGGTACCAATTGATCGAGCTATTGGGTCGCGGTGGCATGGGCGAGGTCTGGAAGGCATTCGACACGGCCACGCAGCGCGTGGTGGCCGTCAAGGTCCTCCCGGCGCAGATGGCCGCGGATCCGGTTTTCGAACAGCGGTTCCGGCGAGAGGCCTATGCCGCGGCAGGGCTGAGCGACCCCCACGTCGTGCCCATCCACAATTTCGGGGAAATCGAGGGCCGGCTGTATGTGGACATGCGGCTGATCGATGGCGAGGACCTGGAGCATGTGCTGGTCCGCGGCCCGCTGGATTCCGAAAGGGCCGTGAAGATCATCGAGCAGATCGCCTCTGCTTTGAACGCCGCGCACCGCGTCGGGCTCGTGCATCGCGACGTCAAACCCTCCAACATTCTGCTTGCCGAGGATGACTTCTCGTATCTGATCGATTTCGGTATCGCTCGCGGTGCCGGCGAAACCAAACTCACCGCTACCGGGAGCGTCGTTGGTACGTGGCCGTATATGGCCCCGGAGCGATTCACCACCGGGCAGACCGACACCCGCTCGGACATCTACGCACTCGCCTGTGTGTTGTATGAATGCCTGACCTCGAGCCGGCCGTTTCCCGGTGACAGCGTGGAGCAGCAGATCGCCGGCCATCTGACGATTCCTCCGCCGCGGCCGTCGATCACCCGCCCCGGCGTGACAGCAGAGTTGGATTCGGTGATCGCGACCGGCATGGCCAAAGAACCCGACGAGAGATACGGCACGACAATCGAGTTGGCCCGCGCGGCCAGATCGGCAGTCGCCGCTACCGTCACGAAACCGGCGTCATCGCGCGCTCCAGGACACACTTTCGCAGGGGCGGCGCCTTCGGCACCCACGGAAGCGCGAGCGCCCGCGACCGTTGACGCGGCATGGGCGGCCACGCAAGTTCGTCCAGCCGAGCATGCACAGGAGTCGTCGGTGCCAACACAGACCGGGCCACCCGAGCATGTCAAGCAGGCCTGGGCGCCAACCCAGGGCGGCACGCCGGAACATGTCGAAAAGGCCTGGGCGCCAACGCAAACCAGTCAGCGTGCCGACGTAACCGAAGCGCTACCGCCGGAGACCAGCACCTCTGGGCCTCAGCCGGAAACCGCCACGTGGCCGTGGTGGCGGCGGATGGGCGTGGTGATCCCAGCTGCTGTCGTTTTGCTAGTCGTGGCCCTGGTAACGATCCTCGTCACGGTGAGCGGAACGGAGGAGAAGCCAACCGGTCCCCTCGACGGCACCTTTACCGTTGAGTTCGGCTCTCCGAGAATGCCTGACGGTCAACCAGTCGAAAATGCTTCGGGTGGTGCCGAGACATGGGTGATCGAATCTTCATGCAATCCGGCCTGCATAGCGACTGCATCGAAGATCGGCGGGTCCCAGTCCGCCGCGTCGACGATGGTGCTCGATCAGATCGACGGGACCTGGACGGCGGTCAACGCGGCTCCTGGATCCTGCAGGAACGCACAGACCGAGGTGTGGGAGCAGATGAGCCTGCGATCGCAGCCTGACGGAAATCTGCAGGGCGAGTTCGTCGTTCGGTCGACATCCGGCTGCGCTCGCAACCAGCAGGTGACATTCACCCGTACCGGGGACGCACAGAAGGGTGTGCCGATCGCCGACGCCGCGGCCCAGCCAGCGCGAGTTGCCTCGCAGGCGGACGCGCTGGCCGGCCGCTACCAGGAAATCGACACTTACACCGCCGACGGCCGCAGCGCCGAAGCCAACTTCGACATTCAGACGTATTGCCTGCGTACCGGCCAGCGCTGCTTGAGCTATTGGATGAATCCGAATGACGCCAAGATCTTGGTCTTCGCCAAGGGCCAGTGGGTGCTTGTCAACACATCGACGGATTCCGAGTGCAAGAGCGGCGGGCGTGCCCATCGCGAGATCACCCTGCAATACCCACTGCCTCAGCCGCCGCAGGATCCCATCACCCTGCTCACCGGACGCGGCCATTACACGATCACCGGCGACTGTCCGTACAACAGCGACTTCGACTCCCGCGTGCAGCGCACCGGAAACTGAGCGCAGCTAGACCAGGCCCGCGACGAATGCCGCGGCCTGATCGGTCATTCCGGGCACGTACTGGTGGTGCGCGGCCCGGTTGTCCAAGTCGCCCTCGCCGCAGATCGGGTCGGTAGGGTTGCACAGGTCGATGGTCCTCGAGCCGAAAACCGGGCTGAGCACGTTCAGCGGACCAAGGATCTTGCCGAGCGGGTTGCCGAACACGGCGACGGCGGCCACATGGTCGGCGGCTTCTGGAGGCAGCGGCGCCGCGACGGCGCCGAGGTCGAGCCCAGGTACGGCAGCCAGACCCGGTATCGCACCAACGCCCGGTATGGCCCCGAGGCCGGGTGCCACACCCCCCATTAAGTCGATGACCGCCGCGCCCTGCGAGAAGCCGCCGAGAACCAGCCTGGTGGCTGGGCAGTTCGCCACCATGAACTGAACGTGATTGTTCGCGTCGGCGGCCCCCTCGGCGGCCCGCAGAAAGTTCATGGTGGCGGCATAGTTGACCGCGTATGCCCCCACCGATCTACCGCCGACCCTCGAGCGCAGGGAGTCGATGAAGGCCTGGCCAACCAACCCCACACCAGGCGGGTCGCCGGTGCCCCGCGCGAACACCACCTCGATATCGGGGCACGGTTGGGCTGCGGCGGGCGGGCTGACTAGGGACGCGGTCGTCACTGCGCCGGCCGCGATGGTGGCGGCGCAAAGCCGAAGCGCGATGCGACGTGGACGTGCCACGCCAGTGGTCACCAAACGATGGTAGGCAGCCGCCGTCGCGGCGGGGGCTCACTTCACCGGATTGCCTTCGTCATCCCAGTTGGCCGCCACTTTCTTGCTGGGCTGCACGCGAGGTGGTTCGCCAGGCATCTTCGGGTAGCTGGGTGGATACGGCAGATCGCCAAGCCCGCGTTCCTCGTCGGCTTTCACCATCTCCAGCAACGGCTCGATCGACTGGGCGTTCGAATTGATGTCGGCCCATGGATCCGACCGTCCCGCAACCAGTTTCGGCACAGTGGAGATCGTGTAGTCGTCGGGATCGGCGGCGCGCAGCTCGTCCCACGTCAGCGGTGTCGACACCGTCGCGATCGGAGTCTTGCGCGCCGAGTACGCCGAAGCGAAGGTGCGGTCTCGGGCGTTCTGGTTGTAGTCGATGAACAGGCGCTCACCGCGCTCTTCCTTCCACCACGACGTCGTCACCAGATCGGGTGCGCGCCGCTCGACCTCGCGTGCCAGCGCAATGCCGGCCCGCCGCACCTCGATGAAATCCCAATCCGTCCTGATGCGCAGGAACACGTGCACCCCGCGGCCACCGGAGGTCTTCGGGTAACCGACAAGGCCGAGTTCGTCGAGAATCGGCTTGAGCACGTCGACCGCGATCGCACTGGCCTCGCTAAAACCCGTGCCCGGCTGTGGATCGAGGTCGATGCGCAGCTCGTCGGGATGCTCGGTGTCCGGGCAGCGCACCTGCCACGGATGCAGCGTGATGGTGCCCATCTGCGCCGCCCACACGATCGCCGACGGGTGAGTCACCTTGAGCGCGTCTGCTGTTCGGCCGGAGGGGAAGGTCACCCGGCACGTCTCCAGGTACTCCGGGGCGTGCTGCGGAATACGCTTCTGATAGATCTCCTCGCCGTCGATGCCGTCGGGAAAGCGCTGCAGATGCGTCGGACGATCGCGCAACGCCGTCAGCATCGGGCCGCCTGCGACGGCCAGGTAATACTCGACGAGCTTGCGTTTGGTGCCTTCTGAGCCGAGTTTCGGAAAGTACACCTTGTCCGGGTTGGTCAGCCGGACCTTGACGCCGTCAACCTCGATTTCCTCTGCAGGCGTTGCCATTTCAGGACTCCAGTACGTCGTAGAGGTCGTAGTTCACCGGCACGTCGAGTTGACCGAATGTGCAGCTCTCCGGGTCCCGGTCCGGCCGCCACCGCACGAACTTCACCGCATGGCGGAACCGCCGGCCGTGCACGGTGTTTCCCTCCATCTGGTCGTAGGCCACCTCGCACACTTTCTCGGGGCGCACCGGGATCCACCGCTTGTCCGCCGCCGAGTTCCACCGGCTCGGCGCACCGTCGACGGCCTCATCCCCCTCACGCAATGGCTCCAGGTCGCCCAGCAGCTTGAGCCGATCCTTGGCGGTGAAGGAGGCCGCGCCGCCGATCATCTGCAGTTCGCCGTCGTCGCGGTACAGCCCGAGCAGGATCGACCCGACGCCCTCGCCGCTCTTGTGGATGCGGTAACCGATGGCCACGCAGTCGGCGTCGCGGGCGTGTTTGACCTTGACCATCTCGCGCTTGCCCGGCAGATAGTGCCCCTCGATCCGCTTGGCGATCACCCCGTCAAGGCCGGCGCCCTCGAACGTGTCGACCCACTGCGCGCCCTGGTCGGGATCTTCGGTGGTGCGGGTGACGTGACACCACTGCTTCTGGTTGACCGATTCGACCAGCACGTCGCGGCGGACCCGGAACGGCTCCTTCAACAACGAGGTCTCGCCGCTCGCCAGGGCGTCGAAGCCGATGAAATGCGCGGGCGTCTGCTCGGCCAGCAGCTTGATTCGGCTCGCGGCCGGATGGATGCGCTGCGACAGCGACTCCCAATCCAGCCGGATGCGCCCGCCGATCTCGCGGGGCACGACCACCTCGCCGTCGAGAACACAGCGCGGCGCCAGCTCGTCACGCAGCGCCTGCTCCAACTCGGGAAAGTAGCGGCCGAGTTCCTTGCCGTTGCGCGACTGGATCACGACCTTGTCGCCGTCGCGGAACACCAGCGCGCGAAAGCCGTCCCATTTCGGCTCGTAGGACCACAATCCGGCTTCGGGTGGCACTTTGGACTGGGCCTTGGCCAGCATCGGCTCCAACGGCGGCAGTATGGGGAGGTCCACGGTTTCCACATTCACATAGACCGCCGGGCCGGGGCAATGTCATCGACGGGGTCGTCGGCCGGGAGTATGCGCGGGTGCGGCTGCCAGTCATGCCGCCGGTTTCGCCGATGCCCAGCAAAATCGGTCGCATCGATTCCACCGCATTCATCGACGTGCTCGCCTCGACGACCACGACTTCGCGGGGCGGCCGTTCTTCGATACCGCACGATGGTGAACAGCACGGCGTGGATCTCGGGGGTCCCAACACGGGTGAGCCACAATGGCTTCGGTGTTCCCAGTGCACATTGTGCTCAGCTTTTGAGCAGCGCAGACCGATCGCCCATGTTCTCGATCGGGATAACACTGAGTGACCCGTCCGACTCCAAGATGACGACCCCGATCAACTTGACGTCACCGTGGCCGGATGACCGAATTGCATGACAGATCTCTTCGGCGCTCACACGTTCTCGGCGCATCACATCCTCGTCGAAGCGCCCGTCGATCATGAGCACCGTCGGTCGGGACGTCAGGACCGCACGGCCCATCGTCAACCGTGCCGTCATGCTCGCTGCAACGAACTGCAGAGCAGCCAGAAGGGCAAGTGCTACAACACCTTCAACGAAAGATACGTCGGAGTTCAGCAGAATGGTGGCCAGTGTGGATCCAACCGCAACGGTCACGACCAGATCGAACGCGTTGAGCTTGGCCAGTGTTCGCTTCCCGGAAACACGCAACACAGTTACCAGTGCGATATAGGCTGATGCGCCGACCAGCAGGACCCTGGCGATATCGTCCCAGGTGTCAAACCAAATGTGTGAAAGCATCAACAAGGCTACCCAGATGCCGGAAGTGACCGATTCTATCCGGTCAATGCAGCCGAATCTGCCGAGGGTTACGCGCCTCCTGGCGTGGCATGACGCTCACAACACCCGATTATCGAGGCGGCGCGACACGACGTGCTCAACCCGCATCGCGGCGCGTTGCAGTTCAAGCAGTTCGGCGTCGTGAAAATCCGACTCCGCCACGGTCGTTCTTATCCTTTGGAGCTGATCAAGGATTGGTGCGTAGTCGTGCACGTGCCACGCCAATTCCTCGAGTAGCCGAAACAACCGACCCATCACCTGAGGGTCCGTCGACCCATAACGTCGCGGCTGAGTGATGGCGACATCGAGCACCTCGGCGAAGCTGGGCCGGCGCAGCACCACCCGGACCTCGTCGTCGGCATCACGGAGCACCACCGAACGCAGACTGCGGCCGGCGATCTCGCAGAGGATCGCAGAAATGTGGCTCAAGGCGTGGATCGCCGTCGTGGGATCGTTAATTCCGGGCGAAAGCGCCTTATTCGCGACATCAGTCAGCTGACGCAGTCCATAGCTAATGTCCTGGGCCGCGGTCCGCTCGAATCCGATCCCGATCGAATCCCGCACGGCGTCCCAAAGCCGATCCCAGGCGTCGTCACTGAGACCATCGGATGCCGACCAAACGACTCCGATCGGAACGCCCTCGACTATGGAGCTGCCGGCGTAGCTCTCGATTATTAGACAGGCATTCGCTTCTGTTGCCGCAGCGAGTAATCCGGATTCGTCGCAGCTAGTCAAGAAGCCCGACGACGGCGCCTTGACATCTATCGCATCCGTCGGAGGCGTGGGTATCGCCGGTTCTGGATGCGTGTCCTCGACGGAGCTCGTCATGCTTCGCACGGTGGCGCTGGCGTCGCTGTGAACGTCGCGGAGCATGGTCTCGACGCGGATCTGCCGGGCGAGATGTGCCAGGAACAACACCAGCCCCAGCACGCTGACGGTGCCGAGTACGAAGGCGAGCGTGACCGATATCCGCGGGACGAACGCCGTTGCGCCGTCGTCGCCGCTGCGGACTGCGCGGAGAACCGTCAGGGCGTAGGTGAAGGTGCACAAGAAGATCGCCAGCGTCGACTGGATGAACACGTCACTGCTGAACGTCCGGAGCAGCCGGGGCGAGAACTGACTGCTCGCCAGCTGAAGGGTGACGATCGTGAGGGAAAACGTCAGCGACGTCACCGTGATAAGCGAGCTGGAGATGGCACTGAGCAGCGTCCGCGCGGCACCGCCGTCGCCCCCGAAGAGCAGAGCGGCCAACCAGGGCGGCAACCCTTCGTCCACGTAGGCGTCCAGCAGGGGTAGCAACACTCCCGCCAGCACGGCAAGAACGACGCCTGCAACCGGTAGCGGCCACAACTGAGTCCGCGCGGTCTCGCGCGCGGATGCGAGCACGGAACTCACCGGAAAGGCACCTCGGCCCAGACCAACCTCGTTGAGAACATCAGCTCCGCATACCCCGCCTCAGGCAATTCCAGCCATGCTGCCTGTGCACAGTTCGCGGCAACCTCAGCGTGGAGGTCAGCCGCAACAAACACACAGCCGCCGTGAAACCTCGCAGTCCCGAATGCGCCGCTACCGCGTGCCCAGGGGCCGGCGATCCAGCAGCGCTCGGGCATCCGACATCATCTCGGCGACGATCTCGGCGGCCGGCGCGATCGTGTGCACCATACCCACCCCTTGGCCGGCTGGGTACGCCATTGATTCCCAGTCGCCGGAGGTCTCCGGGGTCGGCGGGAGCGCGCTGAAGGGCGGCATCGTGTATTCGATGTTGACCGAGTGGGGGAACAATCGGGTGCGGCCGATAGTCCCGTCACGCGCACCTGCGGGGATCTCGCTTTCGCGGCCGGCCCACTGGGCCGCGGTTGGGGTGGCCAGCAGTCGGTACTGCTCATCTGGCCACTCGGGTCCGAACGCGGTAGTGCGCACAGTCTCCCCGGGGGATTCGACCAGCCGTCGCCGGTATTCGTGGTGGGCGTTCGCCTCGATGGAGGCGATCAGTCTGGTCCCCACCCAGACCCCGTCAGCGCCGGCGCGCAATGCCGCCGCCACTGCTGCACCGTCTGCGATCCCGCCGGCGGCGAGCACCAACACAGTCGGGTACCGGTGCCGGATCTGGCCGAGCAGGGAGTGCAGACCGACGGTGCCCCTGGCGTGGCCGCCGGCCTCGCTACCTTGTGCGACCAATCCGTTGACGCCCAACTCCATCGCCGCGGCGGCGAGGTCGACCGACGACGCCTGCATCCAGACTTGGGCACCCGACTTCGCAAGTCGCCGCACCCATTCCGCGGGCGGCGGGTCGTGGTGGAAGATCACGAGCGGCACGCTCAGGCTGATGCATTCGTCGATATGCCCGGCGGTACTGGCTGGGCCTAGTCCGGTCTGTGCGCAAATGAGATCCACCCCGAAGGGGCCGGAGGTCAGCTCGCGTAGTCGCTCGACCATCACTGGCAAGCTTTCCGGTGGGTCCGGCGAGGCGCCGAGCACTCCGAGACCGCCGGCGTTGGTCACCGCGGCGGCCAGCCGTTCGTGTGCTATGAACCCCATCCCGGCGTTGGCGAACGGGTGTCGTAGCCCGAAGGTGCGGGTCATCTGGGTGCGGATGCTGATGCTGTCCATGAATTTCTCCTCAGAGAGCGGTTTGCCGGTAGAACAGCTCGATCCGGATGCCGTCAGGGTCACGCACCGCGCTGACATAGGTGTCCTCCGTGCGTCGGTCTGACACTCCTAATCGGAGTATCTGTAGGATACTCTGAATCGGAGTATCGTCAAGGTATGCCGACCCAGAGACTGAACTCCACGTCGTTCGCCTTGCTGGCCTTGCTGGCTATCCGGCCGTTCACCACCTATGAGCTGGCCCAGCAGATGAAACGCACTCTGAGCTGGATCTGGCCTCGAGCCGCGAGCGGTTTCTACGAAGAATCCAAGAACCTGGTCGCAGCCGGCCTGGCGACCTCGAAGGAAGAATTCACCGGCCGACGCCGGCGCACCGTGTACGCCATCACCGACGCCGGACGCACCGCACTGAGGGACTGGCTGGGCGAGCCCGGAGCCGGGATGAAGGTGGAATTCGAGGCGCTGATCAAGGTCGCCTTCGCCGATCACGGCGACCGTGAGCAGCTGCTGGCTGTTCTGCGTGCGATCCGCGCGGACGCCGAGGCGCAACGCTTCCAGGTAATTGCGCGAATGACCGACTACGCCGGGTCCGGCGGGCCTTTTCCCGATCGGCTGCCCGTCATCGCTCTGACCGGGAAACTGCTCATGGAGCAGGCCGAGGTGCTGGTGCGGTGGGCGGAATGGGCCGAGGACGCGGTCGCCGGCTGGTCGGGGGTGACCCCGGCGACGGGAGCCACCGTGCCGGCCGATGCTTTCACACCGGACTGGTCAGGGTGACGAAACCTGCGGTAGACGGGTTCGGTCGCGTCGCGATTCCGCTCGGTGATTCGAGCACACGATTGCCCCGGGCCACGTGACATCATGCCCTATGAGCACTTCTGTCGACCTGGTCCGGGCTGGCAGGGCTGCTCTGAAGGAAGGCGACGCCGCGACGGCACGCTCCCGCTTCGAGGAGGCCGTCCGCAGCGAGGATTCGACGGAGGCGCTCGAGGGTCTTGCCGTCGCCGACCATCTGGTCGCCGACTACGACGCGGCTGCTGACAAGTTCGAGCGGGCGTTCAGCGCATACTGCGAGCAGGGAGACATCGCCGGAGCCGCGCGCTGCGGACGCATGCTGATGTGGATCTGGGGCAATCTGAAGGGCGACTGGGCTCTCGAGAGTGGCTGGGCCGCTCGGCTGCGCACCGTCCTGGCCGAAGCGCCCGATGACTCTGCGGAGCACGGCTGGCTGCTCTGCCTGGCCGCGCAGGCGTCCGACGACGAATCCTCGGCCGAGGACCTTGAGTCTGCTCTAGCCATCGGACGCGCGACGGGTGACCGGGCGCTGGAGTACGAGGCGTTCGCGTGGACGGGGCTCACATCCGTGCTCGCCGGACGTGTCAAAGAAGGAATGGCAGTCCTGGACGCGGCGCTGACCGCGGTGTTCGCCGGCGAGGTCAACGACGTCTACGTCATGGAAGGGACCTTCTGCGGGATGCTTTGGGCCTGCGAGGCTGCGCACGACATTGCTCGTGCCGCGCAGTGGATGCGGGCGGTCGAGGACATGCGACGACGCCGCAGCCTCCCGGCGATGGCGGCGTTCTGCCGCATCCACCACGGCGCCATACTCACCGCTGCAGGACGCTGGCCGGAGGCCGAACACGAGCTCATCGAGGCGCTGCGCATGTTCGAGGGCAGCGGGACCCGCATGCAGGTGAAGGCCTTGATCCAGCTTGCCGATCTGCGCGTCCGGCAGGGACGACTGGAAGCAGCCGAGCGTCTCCTCGAGGGTCTCGACCGGCACCCCGAAGCGACGCGTTCCCTGGCTGCACTGCACTTCGCCAAAGGTAACCTTGCGCTGGCCCGAGACGTCGCCGAACGCGGCCTCGGCGAGCACATCGAGACGTGCGGCGACGAGACGCTGCTGGCGCTGTTCGTCGAGATCGCGATCGCGCGGGGCGAGACCGACGATGCGGCGCGAGCGTCGAGGCGCCTCGACGAACTGGCCGCCCAGCGGGGCGGCCCCTACCTCAACGCACTGGCGGCACTCGTCCGGGGACAGGTTTGCATCGCCGGCGGCGACAAGAGGGCCCGCGGCTGCCTGGATGAGGCGTTGGCGTGCTTCTCGCAAACCGAGATGCCGTTGGAACTGGCACGGGCGCGGCTCGTCCTCGCGGAGGCGGTCGCTTCGGAGCGTCCCGAGGTCGCGATCGAAGAGGCGAAGGCAGCGCTGGCCGCGTTCGAGCGCTTGGAGGCGGCCAGGCACGCCGATCGCGCCGGCGCGCTGCTGCGCCGACTAGGTGCTCCCATCCGGACCGGGACCAAGGGTTACGGGACACTCACCAAGCGGGAGGCCGAGGTCCTCGATCTCCTCGGCGCCGGCATGTCCAACCCGGAGATCGCCGAGCGACTCTTCATCACGCGCAGGACAGTCGAGCATCACGTCGGGAGCGTTCTGGCCAAGCTCATGCTGCGAAACCGCGCCGAAGCCGCGGCGTTCGCCGTCCGCACGCGCAGTACGCAGTAGATCTCGGCCGAAAGATGGGTGAGCTCACCGATACTCTCGGGCCGCCCACAGGTCCATACTGCCCTCGTCGGAGCAGACGAGGTGGGAAGGCAACCAAGGCCCTGACCCGCCGGGCCGGAGTCGGTGAGGAGAAGTGATGGCCGACGTCGACGAAGCCGAAATCCGGGGGTTGCAAGAAGGCGTTCGCGGCCACGTCATACGGCCGCGGGGCGCGGATTACGACGACGCCCGCCGTGTCTTCAATGCGATCATCGACCGGCATCCTGCCCTCATCCTGCGTTGCGCGAATGAGTCGGACGTGATCGCAGGCGTCAACTTCGCTCGCGAGAGAGGCCTGCTCGTGGCGGTCCGCGGCGGCGGCCACAACGTCATGGGCTACGGCGTGTGCGACGACGGGTTGGTCATCGACCTGTCCGAGATGAAGCGGGTCGACGTCGAGCCAAAGAGGCGCGTGGCGCGCGCACAGGGTGGTGCCACTTGGGGCGACTTCGACCGCGCAACTCAGGCGGTGGGCCTCGCCGGTACGGGCGGCATCGTGCCTAGCACCGGGGTCGGTGGGCTCACGTTGGGTGGCGGATTCGGCTACCTGGTCCGCAAGCACGGCCTCGCCTGCGACAACCTGCTGTCAGCCGACGTCGTGACCGCAGACGGTGAGCGCTTGCGTGCAGCCCCTGACGAAAACGACGATCTGTTCTGGGGATTGCGCGGCGGCGGGGGCAACCTGGGTGTCGTGACGTCCCTGGAGTACCGCGTCCACCCCCTTGGACCGGTGCTCGGGGGCGAGATCGTCTATCCGCTGGAGCAGGCAAGAGAGGTTCTCCGGTTCTTCGGCGACTGGGCGGCCGACGCCCCTGACGAGCTGCGGGTGGACCCGACGCTGGCGTCAGGCCCTGACGGTCCCGCGCTGAGCGTCTCCGTCTGCTATTGCGGGTCGATCGCCGAGGGCGAGAAGCTCATCGAGCCGCTGCGCAAGATCGGGTCGCCGATCGCCGACTCCGTCGCCCCGACATCCTACGAGGTCGTCCAGAATCTGTTCACCGAAATCTTCCCGCCGGGCATGCGCCACTACTGGAAGAGCGGCTACCTCGACGCGCTCGGGAGCGACGCTGTCGACGCCGTCGTCGACTACTTCCGCGCCGATGTCCCTGCGCCGCTCTCGATCATCACGTTCGAGCACTTGGGCGGCGCGATCAATCGCGTGCCGGTGGGCGAGACAGCCTTCGGCCAACGCAGCGCCCTGCACACATTCCTCGTCCTGCGCGCATGGCACGACCCCGCGGAAGACGACGAGAACATCGCGTGGGGACGGGCTGCTTACGACGTGGGCGAGCCCTTCCTACAGGGCGGCGTCTACGTCAATTACCTCGGCGGCGACGACGACATGCGGCGTCGGGCCGCTTATGGCCCGAACTACGAAAGGCTCGCGGCGGTCAAGGCGAAGTACGACCCGACGAACTTCTTCCGCGTCAACCAAAACATCGAGCCGGCACAGCTAGTCCAGCCGAGCGGCGCCTGACTCTGGCCCACCACGTTCGCATGGGCGGGCAGGGCTGTGCCCAGAGGTCGGCGTGAAACTTCCACACGATTGTTACTGGCGGGCCATCGCGACTCGGAGCGCCTCCTCGGGTGCGACGATGTGTCCGTCTGTTTGTGCGGCGTCGGCGATCGCGAGTTGGACGCCTTTGATGCGGCCGTTGAAGGCGTTGGAGCCGGGTTGATAGTCGGGTGACACGGCAGCGCCGGAGTCCAAGCCGACGTCGCAGCCGTCGTCGGCGGAGAAGATGATCGCCAGTGTGGCTTCCACCTGACCCTCACCGACACTCTCGCCATCGACATACAGCGTGACGGTGCCGCCCTTGCCCATCCCGCCACCGGCGTAGTCGAACTCCATCCGCACCTGATGAGCTCCAGCCGGCAGGCGATCATTGGACTCGACGTAGAAATGCTTGATACCGCCCAGGTTGTAGCAGTACTTGAGCTTGCCGCCCTTCACATACAGGCTCCACCCGCCGATGTTGGCACCCTGGGCGATGATCACACCCTCGGCGCCGGTCTCGGGCACCTCGACCTCGGCGGTCACCGAGTGCGACTTGTTCTTGAGGTTCAGCACACAGTTTTCCGAAAGGTGCCCCATTCCGGCGAACAGCAGTTGGGTATTGCCCTTGATCAGCACCGGCCTGCCCGCCAAATCGGAGTTCAGTCGCCTCGCGGTGTCATCGTCGAGCGGCAGCACGTTGTAGCGGGTGGCCTCGATGAGCCAGAGCCGCTGCAGCTCGTGCAGCTTCTCGGGCATTTCCGTGGCGAGGTCCTTGGCTTGGCTCCAGTCTTTGGTGGTGTCGTAGAGCTCCCACACATCGTCGTCGAACGCGACCGTTTTCTCTCCGACCAGAAGCCACGGCGTCTTGTGCTTGGTCACTGCGGTCCAGCCCTTGTGGTAGATGCCGCGGTTGCCGAACATCTCGAAGTACTGGGTTTCGTGGTGGTCCGGGGCCTCACCGTCGTTGAACGAATACAGCATGCTGGTCCCCTCGATGGGGTGCTGCTGCACACCGTTGACGAATAACGGCTCAGGCAGGCCGGCGGCCTCGAGCAGCGTCGGCGCGACGTCGATGACGTGGTGGAACTGCCAGCGCATCTCGCCCTTGGCGGTGATCGCGTTGGGCCAGTGCACGATGGTGCCGTTGCGGGTGCCGCCCCAGTGCGAGGCGACCTGTTTTGTCCACTGATACGGCGTGTCCATCGCGTGCGCCCAGCCCACCGAGTAGTGGTTATAGGACTCCGGCCCACCGAACTGGTCAAGCCGCTCAGCCATGAACTGCGGCGTTTCGATCTCGGCCAGGCCGTTGAAGTTGAGCATCTCGTTGAACGTGCCGTTCATCGTGCCCTCGGCCGAGGCGCCGTTGTCACCGATGATGTAGTACACCAGCGTGTCGTCGAGGACACCGAGGCGCTGCAGGCTGTCGACAAGGCGGCCGACGTGGTGATCGGTGTACTCCAGGAACCCGGCATACACCTCCATCTGCCGGCGCAGCACGGGCTTGAGCTCATCGGGCATGTCATCCCACGCCGAAATCTCGGCGTGGCGGGCGGTGAGCTGGCAGTCCGCCGGGATCACACCGAGTTCCTTCTGCCGGGCGAAGGTCTGCTCACGCAGCACATCCCAGCCCGCATCGAACTTGCCGGAGTACTTGTCGGCCCACTCCACTGGCACGTGATGCGGCGCGTGGGTGGCCCCGGGGGCGAAGTAGACGAAGAACGGCTTGTCCGGGGCCAGCGCCTTCTGCTGGCCGATCCAGGCGATCGCCTTGTCGGTCATGTCCTCCATGAAGTGATAGCCCTCTTCGGGCATGCGGGTCACCTCGATCGGGTTGGTGCCCTCATACAGAGTCGGGTACCACTGGTTGGCCTCGCCGCCGATGAAACCGTAGAAGTACTCAAAGCCCCCACCCCCGGTGGGCCAGGCGTCGAACGGGCCGACCGGGCTGGTCTCCCACACCGGCACCTCGTGACACTTGCCGAACTGGGCGGTGTTGTAACCGTTGAGCTTGAGCGTCCGCGCAATCGGCGACATGGTGTTGGGCAGCACCGAGCTATACCCCGGTGAGCCGGTGGCGATCTCGGTGATTCCGCCCATCCCGGCCGAATGATGATTGCGCCCCGTCAGCAGTGCCTGGCGCGTCGGCGAACACAACGCGGTGGTGTGAAACCGGTTGTAGCGCAACCCGTCTCCCGCGAGCCGCTCCGCGGTCGGTGTATAACAAGGACCGCCGAACGCGCTCGCCGCACCGAACCCCACATCGTCAAGCAGAACCACCAGCACGTTCGGTGCGCCCGCCGGCGGGCGGATCTGCTCGATCGGAGGATAGGAGGTATCGGGATCCTTTGCGTCGTAGGTGATCAACCCCGTGCGCGGCGCCGTGGGAATCGGCAAATGCGACCTCGGCTGCTGCGTCCTCTCCTCACTCACATCCACACTCCTGTCCGGCAGCATCAGCCACCACCGCGTGCACCCGCACCAGCATCGCCAACCGACCCAGCGCCACAAGCCAGCCTTGCCTGGCCGAAGCGACTCTAAGGCCCCGAATCGCTCAGCGCCGCCGGAAACCCAAGATTTCATCAGCTACCCCGACCGCGGTCATCATCTCGCTACTGTGCTCGGTGTTGAGCGGGTCATCGACGCTGACACCGCTTGCCCGCCCGTGTCGAGGAAAAAGATTTGGTGGCGGTCTCGGGACTGAAACTTGATCAAGTGGTCAGTATGCGAAACCTCAAGAACACCAACCGCTTTGCGAAGTAAACCAGCGGGCAACGCGTGCGAACTAGCTGGCGCGGGTTTCTAACGATTGCTATTCACAAGAATCTTCTCTTCGATTGTGGTTCGCTATCAGTTGATAGCCGTCCCGCTTAGGGCGCCTCAACACTGGATGGAGAACTGACGATGTTGCTATCAGGCCGCGCCGCGCGCCGCGCGTTACTCGCGGTGATCGGCAGCGGGGCGTTTGGCGGCGCGATGCTGTTTGGTGGAGCCTCAATGACGTTTGCTCAGCCAACGCCCACACCGCCACCTCCACCCCCCGCAGCCCCAGTTCCCGGGTGCACCGCCGCCGACCTGGCCCAGGTGTCGGGGACAGTCGGCACGGCTATGGGGATCTACCTGTTTGGCCATCCCGACGTCAACAACTTCTTTACCAGCCTTCGGGGCCTCCCGCACGAGGAGATCCGTGGCAATGTCCAGAATTACATGGCCGCCAACCCGCAGGTCGAGTCCGAGATCAACGGGATCCGCCAGCCTCTCACCGATCTGAGGAATCGCTGTGAGATGCCGCCTGAATAGATCAATTAGCACGCGCGCGATGTCAAATTCCCGCAACGGTATTCGACATAGATACGCGAAGCACTCCCGTGAGGAGAAGAGCAACATGACCCGTTGGACACGGTCATTGACCGTGGCGTCGGCAGCGGTCTTGGCGCTCACCGCCGTCCCCGGGGCCATCGTCATCATCCAGGCACCCGGCGTGGCCGATGCCGACGTATGCGTCAGCGGCGGCCGACGGGTGACCGTGAGCGGCTGTGCGAATCTCGCCGACGCAGTTGCGCCTTACGTTCCGCCGCCGGCCTACTACGCGCCCATGCCATACGACCCACCGCCGCCCCCAAACGTCACCGGGTGCGTGAGCTACAACGGTCGTTGGGTCAATGCCGCCGGATGCAACTAGGCCGTTGGCCCGAACCCACTCGGCGGCTTCGCCGACCATTGAATTGTTGACGGTCATAACAGGTTTAGTTAAGGCGTCCCACTTCGGCTCGTAGCCGCCCCGGCTTCTGGCGGCACCATCGCCTGGGCCTTGGCCAGCTTCGTCGCGCTGACGATCGTCGTGGTGCTGCACGTGCTGCTCGGCGAAATGGTGCCGAAGAACATCGCCATCGCCGGGCCCGAATCGACCGCGATGCTGTTGATCCCGCCCTATCTGATCTGGATGCGGATCGCCCGCCCGTTCATCGCGTTCTACAACTGGTGCGCCAACATCGCACTGCGCGCCGTGGGCGTGGAAGTCCGTGACGAACTTGAGATAACGGTATCCACCATCGAGCTCTCCGAGATGATCGCCGAGTCGCTGTCGGACGGGCTGCTTGACCCGAGGAACACACGCGACTGACCCGCGCGCTGCAGATCCGCAACCGGGTGGTCGCCGACGTCGCGGTGCCGCTGGCCGAGGTCCACGCGGTGGAGGTCGCAGCCGAAGGCAAAGGACCCACAGTCGGGGCGATCCAGCGGGCGTTGGCCGAAACCGGCTATTCCCGCTTCCCGGTGACCGAACGGTCCGGCCGGTTCATCGGATACCTACACATCAAGGACGTCCTTGCGCTCATCGATCAGCCGGACGCCGTTATCGATCGCTCGGCGGTAATCTGAACGATGGCGATAGCTCTCGAAGGTCAGCTCCCGCCGAGCGGGGCCCCGATTGCTAACGCCCGACTGTGTCCGCGGCGGGTCTGGTCCGAGCGTCCCTGCTTATCGGTCGGCGGGTTCGTACGCTTCGAGCACCCGCTGCAGGCGGTCGAGCGCCTGGCGCAGTTCCGTGAGGGCCTCCTTGAGTTCGGCCTGTGGCGACCCTCGTTGGCCGGGCGACGTCGCGCAGGACTGACACACGTTCACTTCCTCCATGGTGTGGGGCCCGGCGCACCCCTTACAAGACCTGCCACGGGCCAACGTGGCCGTGCCGTCCTTGCCATCCTTGCCGGGTTCCGGAAATAGGGCGACCACCGTGACGCAATGCGAATCCGATGTGGTCCGCCGGCCACCGAATTCAGGCGGGCGAGGGCCGCACGGCGATGGGGCGCTGCAGGAACGCGACAGGCGTGTTCGGGTTTGCGCCCCGGCGGGGTAGTGGCCTAATCAGTCGGTCGGCGGCAGAGGGCGGTTCGGCCAGTCCAGCAGCCGTGCGCCCAGCACCGCGGCCTCCAACGTGAACCGCTGCGTTGGATCGGTGACGTCTTTGCCGGTGAGTTTCTTTATCCGGTCGAGGCGGTAGCTGACCGCCCGCACGCTCAGATACAGTCGGCGGGCCGCGGCGGCGGTGACACCGCCGGATGCGAAGTATGCGGCAAGGGTTTCCAACAGCGGTTCTGGACCGTTCCTTGCCTGCTGCAATGGGGCCAGCACCGTTGCGACGAGGTCGATGATGGCGACCCGGTCGCGCAGCAGCACCTTGAACACGAGCAGGTCGGTGGTGTTCAGTACGCGAGCGGTGAGGCCCAGCGACCCCGCGAGTTCGACTGTTCCACGGGCCTCCTCATAGGAACGCACAACTCCACCGGGCCCCGCATGCGGGCGCCCCACGCCGATACACCAACGCTGATCGGCTCCCATCGCGGCTTTCACCACATCCGCGAAGTCGTCGAAGACCTCAACGGCGGTGGCGGATGCGACACAGATCAGCAGCCCCTCCTTGGTGGTGACCAGGACATCGCGGGTGCCGATACGTGCCAGCAAGGCCGATTCGACTCGGCGGGTGATGGTATCGCCGTCAACGAAGCTGCGGTCCCCCTCGGCGGCGGCAACGGCTAGCTGGCCGGCCAACCGCAGACCGAACCGCTCCGCCGTCTCGGCTAGGCGCCCAAGTTCGCTGCGACCACTGAGCAGGTCGTCGATGAACTGGCGGCGCCGCGCCTCCTCCTGACGCATCACGCCCCGCAGCGCGCCGTCGTAGCCTTCCGCGAGAGCGCCGATGGCGTCGTCGGCGGCGCGCAGCACGCTCTCGCCGATGGCACGCACGGTATCGCCGCTGGCCCCGCCGACAGTGGGAAGCTCGAGCCAGGTCAACCGGGTCGCGCTGAGGTAGAGGTCGATCAACGCACGTAGCGAGACGTTCTGTTCGGCCGCGGTGGCCCCGAGCATCCGCCGGCTGACGAGTTCATCACGGGCGAGCGTGCGACCGGTTGCACTCACCGCGACAAGCATCTCTATGTAGCCGGCGAGGAAGTCCGGAGTCTGTGCCCCCGCATCGGCTGCTGCGTGCTCGGCGATCCTTGCGGCGTCCAACCATGGTCGCTCAGCTGCGGTCACGGGCGCTCCTTCCGGCGTGCCTTGTTGCCGGTTTGCGGCAAGCCGCTGCCGTCCAGGTTAGCCGGGTAAGGGTCTTGTCGCGGTTCGCGCCGGTCAGGAATCGTTGAGGTAGCCGCCGCACGACGGCAGCCATCATTCGACGACCGACGGAGCACGATGCAGACCTCGACACCGATCTCACCTGGACAGCGGCGCCAACTAACGCCGCCCGATGCCGCACCCCCCACGCCGGTCGTTGCCGTCGAAGCGTTGCTATTGCAGCCCCGCGACCGGGGCGGACCGGTCGCCACCACGGTCGACCGTGGCCCCTGGCCGATACTGGTGATCGTCCTCGACGACCGCGCCGCCGCCCACCCGGGGGCGAAGCCGCTGTTGGATCTGCTGAACCGGCCGCGCGCGAGCCGGATCGCGATTGCGCACAGCCGCTACCGCTGGTCGGTCGACCCCGTGGGCGCAGTGCTCAAGTTCGCCCTGCACACCCACGAACCAGCGAAGTCCGACCTCGACATCGTGATGCCCGCGCGTCCTCTGCTCGGAATTCTGTCGCAGCTGCCTCCCGGCGTCACGTTCGCCGTGACGACCAGACAACGCGCCGACAAGCTCACCAAGCGCGTCTGTCTCCGCGATGCCCTGCACGAGACGGTTCTGTTGGTGAGCTCTGCACAGTCGGGCAACCCTGACGACGGCCTTGCGGCGCTGCGCCGCGACGGCCCACTGGGCAACTGCGGCCAGGCGCCAGCAGCGCGCCGCCCTGATCCGTCACACGTCAGTGAGCGGTGATGTTCAGGAATTGTCGGGCCAGCCGAGCAACCGTGCGCCGAACACGGCAACCTGCAGCGTGAAGCCCTGCCGCAGGTCGCGCACCGAGTATCCGGTCAGTTCCTTAGCACGTTGCAGGCGGTACGTGACCGTTCGGACGCCACGTGCTGACGCTCGGCGGCGAAGGTTGCGATGCCGCCGGCCTCGCAATACGCCGACAGGGTGTCCAGCAGCACACCCGGGCCTGTTCGCGTCGCCCGCAACGGCTCGAGGACGGCTTCGACGAGGTCCGCGAGCGCGACGCTGTCGCGAATCAGCGCGGCAGTGCCAGCCAGAGCAGGTCAACCGACGACATGCAGACCAAGCGGCTTAAGTGCCAGCCCGGTCAGCATGATGGCGAACAGCAGCCAATAAATGTAATGCGTCGCGATCACTGGCCGATCAACAGCGCAATTAGATTGCCCGACAACGCGATCCACATGGCGGCCGCGACCGATAGCGCGAAGAATGCAAAGAACCGGGCCTCGTAGTCTCCTACGGGCAGCTGCCTGGCAACGATCCGCTCGGCCTCGTCGAGGTGGAGACGTCCCGGCATCAGCCAGCCATCTGCTTGCCGGCTCACTTCAACGCGGAGTCGGGATCGTGTTCGTCGCTGATTTCGCCGACCAGTTCTTCGGCGATTGTTCAGCAGAAATGATGCCGGCGAAGCCGCCGTACTCGTAGATGACCAACGCCACCTGACCCTTGGCGGCAGTCAGCTGCTTCACCCCCTCGGGCAGCCGAAGCGAGGCCGGTACCGTCACGGGCGGCCGGCAGGATCAGGCCGTCATCGGCAGGCGAGAATGACATGGTGCAGCTGCCCGTCATGCCGCCGGTGTCGCCGATGTTGGCCAAACCGGTTCGGTCGATCCCACCCGGCGCCTCGTACGAGCCGAAGTGGGACGGGTTTCGGACGATCTGCTTTCGCGACGGCGCTGAGGTCGAGTTGGGCAGCCGCAATGAGCGGCCGATGACGCGCTATTTTCCCGAATTGGTCGACGCGATCACCGCCGAACTGCCGGAGCGTTGCGTGATCGACGGTGAGATCGTCATCGCCACCGATCACGGCCTGGGCTTCGAGGCCCTGCAGCTGCGGCTGCACCCGGCCGCGTCGCGGGTCCGCATGCTTGCCGAGCAGACGCCCGCGTCGTTCATCGCGTTCGACATGCTCGCGCTCGGCGACGACGACTTCACAGGGCGGCCGTTCAGCGAGCGTCGCGCCGCCCTCGTCGACGCATTGGCCGATGCCGGCCCATCGGTCCACGTCACCCCGGCGACCACTGATCTGGCCACCGCACAGCGATGGTTCACCGAGTTCGAGGGCGCCGGACTTGACGGGCTGATCGCCAAGCCATTGACGATCACCTACCAGCCGGACAAACGTGTCATGTTCAAGGTCAAGCACGAGCGCACCGCCGACTGCGTGGTCGCCGGTTACCGCGTGCACAAGTCGGATGACCACGCGATCGGCTCGCTGCTGCTCGGGCTCTACAAAAACGACGGCACTCTCGCATCCGTCGGCGTCATTGGCGCCTTCCCGATGGCCGAACGGCGGCGGCTGTTCACGGAATTGCAGGCCCTCGTTTCGAGCTTCGAGAACCACCCGTGGAATTGGGCCGCCCACATGGCGGGCGACCGCACGCCGCGGCGAAACGAAGGGTCTCGCTGGAACGCAGGCAAAGACCTATCGTTCGTGCCGCTGCGGCCCGAGCGCGTTGTCGAAGTCCGCTACGACCACATGGAAGGCGAAAGATTCCGGCACACAGCGCAATTCAACCGCTGGCGTTTCGACCGCGACCCACACTCATGCACGTACGAACAACTCGAGCAGCCGGTGACCTTCAGCCTCGGCGACATCGTGCCCGGCCTCGGCTGACCAGGGATATTGCTAGATGTGTGATCTCGATGCCCAAAACGTGTGAAGCTCGAGCCATGACGATCACACGGGCGACGGCCATCGCCGTCGCGGTCACCGGCGCCGCCGTCGGATTGGCAAGCCCTGCATGGGCGGACGAGCGGCTCGACGGCGACTACACCTTTGTCAACGGCGCGACGACGACCACGTGGAACATCACCACGCAATGTAACGCGGAGCGCACTTGCGGAGGGACGGTGTCTACCTCCACCGGTTGGGTCGGTGCGATCAGCAGGCTGGCCGGCGGCCCCTGGACCGCCGAACGGCGTGGCGTTTCGACTGGGTGGACATGTCCGGACGGTAGTACCGGCCCGGCAGACCTGTTGTACTCGTTCGACGCGGTGAGCCTGGTGGGCACCGTCACTTACACGTCAAAACCCGGCGTATGCAACGACCCCAACCAGGGGCAGACTCAACAGCCGATCAGTTTGCAGCCTGCGTAGCTAGGTCGAAAGGTCATCCAACCTGCCCGCGGCGAGCCGGTCCCATTGCGGGGTAGGCCGTTCGCCCGTACGGAACTGCTCGCCTCTCATGGCGTAGGGCTGCGGCCAGCCTTCTGGCGAGTCCTCCCACATCTCCTGCCTGCCGTACGCGGTCAGGTCGAGCAGGTGGTAGCTGGTGGCGCCGGCCTCCACGCCGCGGTTAGTGGTCCAGTACGTCTCGAATACCCGGTCATTGTCGCGCAAATAGCATGCATAGAAGCCGAACTCGCGTCCGGCGAGTAGCGCGGCGCCTGCGTCGCGTGCCGAATACCACGGCATGTCCCACCCCATGAACTCGCGGTAGCGGGCGCTCTCGTCGTAGGGACCCTGACAGAACGTCGCGTACGTGGCATCCCGACTGTGAAGGTACGACAGCTCCCGCGCGTGCCCGGTGAAGAAGGTGCAACCTTCGCACTGGTCGGCCGCTGATTTGCCGTCGTGCCACATGTGGAAATACACGACCAGCTGCCGGCGCCCCTCGAAAACGTCGATGAGCGGCACTCGCCCTTGCGCCCCGACCAGCGGGATCTGCGCGTCGACCTCGACCATCGGCAGCCGCCGCCGCGCGGCCGCAATCTCGTCGCCCTCGCGGGTGTGGGACTTCTCGCGCACCAGCAACCGATCGAGTTCGGCCTGCCAGGCGGACCTGCCAACAGTCTCGGGCAGCGGATAGTCAATGCTGTTTGGTTCCATCGCTTTACCGTCCTGGTTCATCAATACCTTCGACGCCGTGGTCTGGCGATATTGATATCGACCGCTAGAGGGCGCGGAAGTCATCGCTCACTGGTCAACGCCGCTCATTCCCAATCGGTCACGACGGATCGGTGGGAAGCAAAGGCCCTAACCGTCCCAGATCGATGTTGAGATCTTCAGGCGTCAAACCGAAATGGTCTCGTAGCTCGGCCATCTTCTCCTCCAGCAGCATCAGCGTGGTACCGATGCGCTCAACCTGTTCATCGGTCAACGCGCCCTGATCCACTCTGCGGATCGCTTGGCGCTCCATCAGCTGGCGAAGCAGCTCGACCAGCGTCAGCACCGAGCTGACCAAGCCGCGCTCCACATTGGCAGGGTCGGAATTGATCCGCTGACGCGCTTCGCCGGTCATCGCCGGCGCTTTCCATCGACGGCATAGCGCATCAGCGTCGCGTGGATGCGGTCTGCCTCTAGCGCGGCGTGCTGGTATGCCTCCTCCCGTGATACGAGTTCTCGTCGGCGGCGCATCAAATACGCGGTGCCCGTCCGCGGCCCGGTGTCATCCTGTTGCCCATCCTGCAACGCCTTCGGGTCGGCAAACTGAACGGCTCCCGTCAGCAGTCGCCGAGCGACCGCCAGGAGTGGTATGCCCAGCGGAAGCAGAATGACCGTCACGCACAGCACGGCCCCTACCAGCCACACCAACGCCGCGACTACGCCCAGAACCACGCCGAGCACCGCCCCGAGGATTCCGAGCACCACACCGAGCAGGCGATTGAGAACTTGCATGATGACCTCCTCAACTTCGGAGGATCAGGGCCGGCGAAGCGCAGCGGGCTTGATTACCGGCTCCGCTCTCGCATTCCGTGGGGCTACCCGTTGGCGCGTAAATTAACCCTGCCGTCAGTAGGGTCGCCCTCACGCGGACGAGTAGACGGCGTCGCGCAACCAGTTGCGATCGCTGAGATAGCGTTTCGCCAGTCGCGCGGTTCCCGCCGCATAGCCCTCGGTGAACGCGATGGCGGCGTCCGCGTCGGCGTGCGAGGCCACCCATGCGGTCAACATGAGCCGGCGCAGCATCACCAGCGTCGGGACCATCGCAAGCTGCTCGGGAGGAATGGCGCGCACCTCGATGTAGCCCCGCAGCCATTCCGCGATCATCCGCTCCGCCTCGGGTGTGTCCTCGATGAACGACACCACAGCGGCGAGATCGAAGAGATACCAGGACCATCCGCAGTCGTCGAAGTCGATAACCGTGATCGGCGCCGAAGAATTGCCGGGGTCGACCATCAGATTGGCCATCCGCAGGTCGGCGTGGATGAGCCCGAAACGATCTGCACCGTAGCCGAATTCCGTCAAGCGCTGACCGACTTGGGCGGCCGTACTCTCCACGATGGCCTCGTCCGAAGGGGTCAAGCCGGGCGCGTGGCGCCAGTTACCCCAGCGCGCTTCGCGGCCGAGGGTGGCGTCGACGTCCCACCTGAACCGGGTGAAGCCTGCCGACCGCGCCCAGCTCTGGACGTGGTCGTGCATCGCGGCGGTGATGCGGCCGAGCTGATCGAAGCCGACGAGGTCAGGTTGTTCCTCGGCGGTGCAGCCGGAGATGAAAGTCACGGCATCGACGTACAAAGAATTGGCGCCGACCGCTGCGGTCACCACGTCGCTGCCGTCGCATGCTGGGATCAGATGAGGTGTCGCGACGCCGGCCTCGTCGCGCAGTGCCGCCATCCACTTCAGCTCGGACTGAATCGCCTCCAGCGAGTGGTAGCCGGGCCTGTGCACGCGCAGCACGATTGGATCGCCGTCTTCCACCAGGTAGGTGGCGTTTTCCGACAGGCTCAGCAGGCGCAGCCGAGCATCACGCTCGCGCGCGTACGCCGACAGCGCCGCGCGGGCATAGGCCTCATGGTCATGCGGCAGTCCGGGCATTCCACTCAGTCTGACGGACGAGGCTGGATGGAGCAGACTGAGCGCGATGAGTTTCTCGAACATCATGGACTCGAACGCGTATGCGGCCGACGGCGCGGGCGACCCGTTGATCGCGGCACGTGAGCGAGTCCTTGGCCCGGCGAACCGGTTGTTTTACGACCGGCCCGTGCATTTGGTCCGCGGAGAGGGCAGCCACCTGTTCGACGTGGACGGCGTGCGCTATCTGGACGCCTACAACAACGTCGCCAGTGTCGGGCATTGCCACCCGCACGTGGTTGATGCGGTGATGCAACAGATGTCGACGCTGAACACCCACACCCGCTATCTGCATCGCGGCATCATCGACTACTCCGAGCGACTCCTGGCGACCATGCCATCGGAGATCGACCAGGTGATGTATGCCTGTACCGGTTCGGAGGTCAACGACCTGGCGCTGCGAGTCGCCGAGATGTACACCGGCGCAAAAGGTGTCATCGTCACCCGCGACGCCTACCACGGCAATACCGCCGCCGTCATGGCGATCTCGCCCTCCCTCGGCGATGCGACGACACTCGGACCGTATGTGCGGACGATACCGCCGCCTGACAGTTATCGATTCCCTGACGCCGCGGAGCGGTTCGCCGCCGATGTGGCGCGCGCGGTCGACGATCTCTGCGATACCGGCACACAGGTGAGCTGTCTTATCGCCGACACGATCTTCTCTTCCGACGGCATCTATCCCGACCCCTCCGTCCTAACGCCGGCTGTCGACATCGTGCACCGGCAGGGAGGCGTGTTCATCGCCGACGAGGTGCAGCCCGGCTTCGCGCGCACCGGCGAATCCATGTGGGGCTTTGACCGCCACGGTGTGGTTCCTGATCTCGTGACGGTGGCGAAGCCGATGGGCAACGGGCTGCCGGTCGCCGCGATAGCCGCCCGCTCGGAGGTACTGCGGCCGTTCGCCGTGCGGGTGCCGTATTTCAACACGTACGGCGGCAGCCCGGTGTCCATGGCGGCCGCCGCGGCCGTGCTCGATGTCATCGAGAACGAGAATCTTCTGGCCAACGCCGCCCGAACCGGGGCGGTATTGCGCACGGAACTGACCCGGTTGTCCAAGGATGACCCGCGGATCGGAGAGGTACGTGGTGCCGGGCTGTACGTCGGTGTCGAGGTCGTCAGCGACGTCCAGAGAACGACTCCGGACCGCGCCGGGGCCCGCAGGCTGGTGAACGCATTGCGCGAACGGAATGTGCTGATATCGGTTTGTGGCCATGATGGCAACGTCCTGAAAATCCGTCCACCCCTTGTGTTCTCCATGGCCGACGTCGACTGGTTCTGTACAGAGTTCGAGGCAGCGCTCACGGTTTGACGTATGCGCGACGGGGGCACGCCTTGAACATGTCCGTAACAGCATTTCAAGATTTGCCACTCGCGGATCGGGACAGGGATTGGGACGGGGATGCCGCCGAAAAGCGAGTGCGCAAGTGGGCAAACGCCGAAGACGAACCGAACCAGGAGTACCGCGACGCCCACGTGTGGTACGACGGCGATAAGAAGGACAACTTCACTGCCTACAAGTTGCTCATCGCCGACGTGATCAACGGCAAGCTTCAGGCCGTGCCGCGTGGCGTGATGGCTGCAGGCAACATCATGGAGGGTGCCCGTGGCGGCATCGACCTGCCCAAAGAGGACATCGATCGAGTGAAGAGCCACCTCGCCAAGTACTACAGAAAGATGGGCGATACCGCCCCTGGGATCGCTGAGAGTCCGTCATCGCTTGGCGCTCGCCGAGCGCTCCCTCGGTTCCGACCGTTACCGTCTGGTCTGACCGAAGGAGACGATCATGTTTACCTCACTTCAGGGGCGATCGGCGGTAGTCACCGGCGGCAGCAAGGGCATCGGCCGGGGTATCGCGGAAACGTTCGCGGCCGCAGGCGTCAACGTACTGGTGACCGCGCGCAACGAGGCCGACCTCGAGGCCACCGTGTCCGGTCTGGCCGGGCAACCCGGGAAGGTCAGCGGACTGAGCGCGGACGTAACCAGTCCCGTGGACTGTCGTCGGGTGGTCGAGACGGCGGTCGAACGCCACGGCGGCCTCGACATCGTCTGCGCCAATGCGGGCATCTTCCCGTCCGGACGTCTCGAGGAGCTCACCGGAGACGACATTGATCACGTCATCGCGGTCAACTTCAAGGGCACCGTCTTCATCGTCCAGGCCGCGCTGACCCCGCTGACCGCCAGCGAGCGGGGGCGGGTAGTCATCACGTCGTCGATCACCGGACCGATCACGGGCTACCCCGGCTGGTCACACTATGGTGCCAGCAAGGCCGCCCAGCTCGGCTTCCTTCGTACGGCAGCAATGGAATTGGCGCCCAAGAGAATCACCATCAATGCGGTGCTCCCCGGCAACATCATCACCGAGGGCCTGGTGGAAATGGGCGAGGAGTACATGGCCCAAATGGCATCCGCGGTGCCTGCCGGCCGACTCGGCAGTGTCGCCGACATCGGCAACGCCGCGCTATTCTTCGCCACCGACGAGGCTTCCTACATCACGGGTCAGACGCTCGTCGTCGACGGCGGTCAGGTACTGCCCGAATCGCACATGGCGATCGCGGAGCTGTAGTCCTGCATGGCACCCGGAGCAGGCCGGTTCGCGCCCAGCCCATCGGCTGATCTGCACATCGGCAACCTGCGCACGGCGGTCCTCGCGTGGCTGTTCGCGCGCTCCACCGGTCGCCGGTTCGTGATGCGCGTCGACGACCTCGACGATCGCACCCACACCGATATCGCGCGCCGCCAGCTCGACGATCTGGCCGCGATTGGGCTGACATGGGACGACGACGAGTGGCAGTCGGAGCATCCACATCGCTACGACGTCGTCGTGGATGAGCTGGCAAGTCGTGACTTGCTGTACGAATGCTATTGCAGCCGAAGGGATATCGCCCAGGCACCACGAGCGCCGCACGCCCCACAGGGCGCATATCCCGGCACGTGCCGAGACCTCACCGATGCCGAGCGCGAAACCCGGCGTTCCGAGACGGGCAGGCCGCCGGCGCTGCGCCTGCGTACCGACGCGATCGTCTACACGGTGCACGACCTGCTGCACGGCGAATACACCGGGATCGTCGACGACTTCGTGGTCCGTCGCGGCGACGGCGTCGCCGCCTACAACCTCGCGGTCGTGGTGGACGACGCGGCGCAGGAGATCGATCAAGTGGTCCGCGGGGACGATCTGCTGCCGTCGTCGCCGCGGCAGGCGTACCTGGCGCGGCTGCTGGGATATGCCGAGCCGACGTACGCGCACGTCGCGCTGGCGCTCAATGAGGACGGTGCGCGGTTGGCCAAGCGCGACGGTGCCGTGACGCTCGCCGAGATCGGGGTCCAGCGGGCGCTGACGCAGATCGCCTCGTCGCTTGGCTTTACCGCCGCGACCGTTGAGCAGATGCTCACGCAGTTCAAACCCGATGCCCTGCCGCGGCACCCGTGGATATTCCGGCCCGACTGAGCAGAACCCTTGGACCGCAGCGGCAGTCTTGCTAGCGTCCGCCGGTGCACTATCTACGAAGAGCCCTCATGGCCGTGCTGGTGCTTGCCGCACTGCTGCTTGCCGCATGCGGTTCGTCGACCACCGACGGTGACAACCCGGTCGAATCGGCGGGCCTGCTGCGGGTCGGCACCGAAGGCGTGTACTCCCCGTTCAGCTACCACGACCCCGCGACCGGCCAGCTGGTCGGCTATGACGTCGATGTGGCCCGCGCCGTGGCTGACAAGCTCGGCGTGAAGGTTGAATTTGTTGAGACACCCTGGGATTCAATATTCGCTGCGCTCGAGGCCAACCGATTCGATGTCGTCGCCAACGAGGTCACCATCACGGATGAGCGAAAGGCGAAATACGATCTCTCCGAGCCGTATTCGGTAGGTGAGGGCGTCATCGTCACGCGTGCCAACGACAACACCATCACCTCGCTAGACGACATCAAGGGCAAGGCGGCGGCCGAGAACGCCACCAGCAACTGGGCCGACGTCGCCCGCACGGCGGGCGCGCGCGTGGAGACGGTTGAGGGTTTTACCCAGGCCATCACGCTGTTAAACCAGGGCCGGGTCGATGTGGTGATCAACGACAGCATTGCTGTCTACGCCTATCTCGCTGAAACGAACGACAAGTCGGTGAAGATCGCTGGGACAATTGGGGAGAAGAGCGAGCAGGGCTTCGCTGCCCGTAAGAACAGCGGACTATTGCCGGACCTCAACAAGGCGCTCGACGAGCTTCGGGCCGACGGCACCCTGGCGAGCATCTCGCAGAAATATCTCAAGACCAATGCGTCAGGAGCACCGGCGAGCGAGACACCTGCCACGCCGCGGTCAACGTGGCAGCTGATTCTGGACAACCTGTGGCCGCTTGCCAAGGCGGCAATCACCAAGACCATTCCGCTGACAGTCATCAGCTTTGTCATCGGTCTGGTGATCGCGCTGGGCGTGGCGCTGGCTCGGCTGTCATCGAATGTGGTGGTGCACAACGTCGCCCGCTTCTATATCTCGATCATCCGCGGCACTCCATTGCTGGTTCAGTTGTTCATCGTGTTCTACGCGCTGCCGGAGTTGGGGGTGAAGATCGATCCGTTCCCGGCCGCGGTCATCGCGTTCTCGCTGAATGTGGGCGGCTACGCCGCCGAGATCATCCGATCGGCGATCCAGAGCATCCCGAAGGGGCAGTGGGAGGCGGCGGAGACAATCGGCATGAATTACGCCACGTCCCTGCGACGGATCGTGCTGCCACAGGCCACCCGCGTCGCGGTGCCACCGCTGTCGAACACGTTGATCTCACTGGTGAAGGACACGTCGCTGGCGTCGACGATCCTGGTCACCGAACTGCTGCGGCAAGCTCAGATCGTGGCGGCGCCGACGTTCGAGTTCTTCGCGTTGTACGGCACAGCGGCGGTGTATTACTGGGTCATCTGCCTGGTGCTTTCGTTCGGCCAGAATCGCGTTGAACACCGGCTGGAAAGGTATGTGGCGAGATGACGGAAGATCGGATAGCCGCCGAGGGCGTGCACAAGGCCTTCGGGGAAAACGAAGTGCTGAAGGGTGTTTCGTTCACCGTAAAGGCTGGCTCCGCCACCACCATCATTGGCCCGTCGGGGTCCGGCAAGACGACGCTGCTGCGGGCGCTCAACGCGCTGGACGTGCCGGATGCGGGTGTGATCCGGGTTGGGGAGGTCGAACTGGACTTCTCCAAACCGGTCACGAAGGACCAGCTGCGGCGCTACCGCGCCCAGAGCGGATTTGTGTTCCAGTCGCACAATCTGTTTCCGCACAAGACGGTGCTGCAGAACGTCACCGAGGGTCCGATCGTCGTGCAGAAGCGGCCCAGGGAGCAGGCCGACACGGAAGCACTCGAACTCCTGCGACAAGTCGGCCTGGCCGAGAAGCGTGACCAGTACCCTTTCCAGCTGTCCGGTGGGCAGCAGCAGCGGGTCGGCATCGCGCGTGCGCTCGCATTGAAGCCGAAGGTGGTGCTGTTCGACGAGCCGACGTCGGCGCTGGATCCGGAGTTGGTCGGTGAAGTGCTGTCTGTCATCAGGGATTTGGCCGTCGAGGGTTGGACGCTGGTGATCGTCACTCACGAAATCCAGTTCGCCAAGCAGGTTTCCGATCAGGTGCTGTTCACCGACGGCGGCGTCATCCTGGAGAAGGGTCCGCCCGCCGACGTGATCGGCAATCCGAAGGAGGAGCGCACGCGCCAGTTCCTGGACCGGATCCTCAACCCGCTGTAGCGATTTGTGTGCATTTAGTTGCGCTCACCGCTCCTAAAAGCACACAAGTCACGCAACGGGCGAGCGGCCCTTCGACGCGCGTTCGGCCGCAGCCAGCAGCTCGTCACGGAACTGCGGGTGCGCGATCGCCGCAAGCGCCTCGCCGCGCCCACGGACCGTCTTGCCCTCCAGTTCGGCGATGCCATACTCGGTGACGATCACGTCGACCTGGTGCCGCGGCGTCGTGATCACAGCGCCGGGCCCGAACCATGGCACGATCCGCGACTGCAGCGCGCCATCCTTTTCGAACGTCGAGGGCAGGCAGATCAGCGAGCGGTCCGACAGCTCGAGACCGGCGCCTGCCACGAAGTCCTCGGCGCCGCCGATCCCGCTGAACTGGTCGCCAAGGATCGTGTCCGCGACGACCTGGCCGTGGATGTCGATTGCAAGCGCACCGTTGATCGAGACCATGTCGTTGTTGGCGCCGATCACGTCTGGGGCGTTGACGATTTCGACCGGCAGGAACGCGACGTCGGAGTTGCCGTCCAGCCACTCGTAGAGCTCCGTAGAGCCGAACGCGAACGTCGTCACGCTCACACCGTCGTACTGTCCTTTGCCGGCGTTGGTGATCTTGCCTGCGCGGTGCAGTCGCATGCAGCCGTCGGTGAACATCTCGCTGTGCAGCCCGTAATCGCCGCTACTACCCTCGGCCAACAGTGTCGCGATCTGGTTTGGGATCGAGCCGATCCCGGTCTGCAGGGTCGCGCCGGACGGGATGTAGGCGACGGCGTGCCGCGCGATCGCCTTGTCGGCCTCGGTGGGCGGAGCGTCGCCTCCTGGCAGCGCGAGCGGCGCGTCGGTCGAGCGCACGAGGACGTCGATATCCTCGACGTGCAGCGCGTGGCGATGTTGCTCGCCGAGCCCCAACGTTCGCGGGTAGGCGTCGGAGACCTCGACCACGAGCAGCCTCTCGGAATCGGCGCCCGCGCGGCGTAGCTCGCCGATCGTGCCACCGGCGTGCAGCGACAGCGAGCACCAGCCGTCGGCGTCTGGCGGCGTCGCGACGGTCGTCATCACGTGTGGCGACTGGCGCTCGAGCAGCGGCCCGAAGCGGCGAAAGTCCGCGGGTGCGAATTCGATGTCGGCGCCCATGTTCCGCAGCGCCCGCTCAAGCGGGCCGTAGAAGCCGGACAAGTAATGAACGCCTTGGCGTGAGAACAGTTCGGTGCCGACCGCGAGCAGCGCGCCGTACACGCGCAGATCTGTCCAGTCCTCGCGCTCGCCGAGCGCGCGCAAGAACGCGGGTGGCTGGCCGGGCCCGAGCGGCATCCCCAGCGTGTCGGCAGGTTTGAGCCGCGAAGCAGCCTGCTCGGCTGTCAACTCTTCGGGCATGGCGGAACCTTTGCCGCACCTTCGAGAAATGTCAACCGCCCAGCGAGTGCCATAGCTCCTATGTCAAGCGGCCGCGGGTGAGGTGTGTGCGGTGCGGGCTGGATAGTCCTCGTAGCCGGACACGGTTCGGGATATGCGGCACCGAGTCGAACGCCTCCGGCCCGAGGACGCCTTCCCGACCAGTCATTGTCGACGACGTGATACAGGTAGGTCGACCGCGGATTGCCGTCCGTGCCGGTGCAGGTGACCCCATGCCCGCGCAGATCTTGCCGTGCAATTCGGAATCGAGCGTGGCCGGATTGCCCCGCAGCCCATGGATTTATGTGCCGCAGTGAGCGTCTTTAGGTGACGAATTCCGGCAGCCGCATCTTGTCTGCACAGCCGGCATCATAGCTTTGCGGTCGACTCAAGAAGTCGGCGACGATCGCGCGCCCGCAGTCGGATTCGTTGTAGACGTCATGACCGATACCGGGGAAACGGATTACTCTGCTGTTGGGCAGTGTCGCGGCCACTTCGTCCGCCAGGCTGGGCTGAGTGATCGCGTCGAAGGTACCGCCGAGGACAAGCACGGGAAGATCACTGTGCACCGGCTGGTTCACTGCGGGGTTGGCGCGACCGACGTCCCACACTTGGCAGTCATCCATCGCCCAGCCGAACTGCGGCTGCACCGACAACACCGTAGTCGGGAACCCGGGGAGTGCCATCTCCCCGGCGGCGACGATCGCGTCTGATGTCGTGAATGCCGCGGATTCGCGGCAGATCACGCCGTACCGCAGCCCGTAGCTCATCAGGTCAGCGGTCGGCACTCCCGCCAGGATCGCTTCCGCAGCTGCACGGCCGTCACCGTCGGAGATATCGTGGATCATTTGGGGCAGTGCGGCATAGCGCGCCGAATCCATGCTTGCCAGCACGACGAGGTTGGCCAGCTTGTAGCCGTCGATGACCACACGCTGCGCGGGCTGACCGTCCGCAGCCGGAACATCAACGGCCAGGGGCTTTTCAGCTAGCCGCCGCACCGTGGCGATGAACTCGTTCCTGATATCGGGATACGCAGCCGCACACCGAGCCTGGGCTGCGCACGCGTCGAACACTGCGTTGTACCCCCCGGCAGCGCTGGCCCAGAGATGGGACAGCAGATTGCTCTGTGGCGGCACCACGGAGTCGAGCACGACGCTGCTGATGCCCTCGGGATGGTCACGCACCAGATGCAGCGCCAGATCTGTGCCGTAGGAGACGCCGTAAACGTGCCAAGAGTCGATATCAAGTGCAGTCCGCAGGTCGGCAAAGTCGGCAGCGTTCTCGGTCGTGTTGTAGGAGCTCAGGTCATAGCCCTCCGAAGCTAGGCGGACATGGCAGGCCCGGACCGCGTCCTGGCTGCGTCGGGCCGTCTCGGGCGCGAGCATGGACAGTTGTGTCGACTCGGCGACGAAGCGATCGGATTCCCCGCATGCCAGAAGCGGTTCTGAATGTAGAGTGCCGCGCTGCCCCACAAAGATCACGTCGCGATCGCGGTTGATGCCCTTCTCCCGCAGCTCCTCCGCGATTCCGATCCCGGTACTGCCGGGGCCGCCATTGAGGTAAACCATCGGAACCTGCCCGGGGTCGGGTGAGGTCGCCTTGAGCCGCGCGACGGCGATCTTGATCTTCCGGCCGCTTGGATTGGCCCGGTTCTCCGGCACTATCAGAAACCCGCACACAACGTCCGCGCCAAGATCCATCTCGGGTACGCCTGGAATGTTGGGCGAGGGGCAGGACGCGGACTCGTATGCCATGGACGGCTGGTCCATTTCGGCGGCGTGAGCGCATCCGGGTAGCAAAACTGTCGCGCCGAACACCACCGCGAGCCGGCGCGACAAACTTTGACTGGCCCGCTCGGCGCCTCTCATTCAGCCACCGTAGGCCGCTCTCTGGGGATTTATTCTGTAATCACCGGTTCCGGCCGTACGCTTCCGATCTCTTTCTGGCCCCATGGCGAACCGTAGGCGGTCAGCAACTCGAGGAACGCCACCGCGTCGAACGCCTCCGGCCCGAGCACACCTGCGCCGCTCCACGCGCCGTTGGCCAAGAGCTCCAGCGCCACAACGGGATTGATCGCCGTCTGCCACACCACGCACTGGTGGCCGTACTCAGTCATCGACCACTGGTTGTCGACCACGTGGTACAGGTAGGTCGAGCGCGGATTGCCGTCCTTGCCGGTCCCCGACACCCACAGTCCGGCGCACGTCTTGCCGTGCATCTTGGGTCCGAGCGTCGCGGGGTTGGGCAGGCACGCCGCGACGACATCGCGCGGGCTCACCTCGGCCCCACCGACGGACACCTTCTCGGTGCGGTCGAGGCCGAGCTTGTGCAGCGTCTTGAGCACGTCGATGAACTCCTCGCCGAGGCCGTACTTGAACGTGGCGCGTTTGCACTTGACCCAGCGCGGCATCAGCAACACTTCTTCGTGTTCGACGTTGACGCACTCGACTGGGCCGATGCCATCCGGGAAATCGAAAACCTCTGGCTCGGAGAAGGGTTCGGTGGTGAACCAGCCGCGGTCGGCCTCCCAGATGACCGGCGGATTGAGGCACTCCTCGATGGTGGTCCAGATGGAGAACGACGGAGCGAAGTCATAGCCGTCGACGGTCAGGTTGGCCCCGTCGCGCGTGCCGAGCTCGTCGATGTCGGAGAACAGATGGTCGGCGGCATAACGCGCGAACACGTCGGAAAGGCCGGGCTCCACGCCGATCCCGACGAGAGCGAGCCGGCCCGCGGCCTTCCATTGGTCCTCGACGGCGAACTGCTCGTCGCCAAGCTTGACGCCGGTGAGTTCGTACGGCCGCTCAGGATGCCGCTGCGACAGGCTCATCGCCATGTCGAGGTAGTCGGCGCCACCGGCCAACGCGCCGTTGAAGATCGGCATTACGAACCGAGGATCGACAGCGTTCATCACGTGCGTGATGCCGTGTTGACTCGCCACAGCGGCGACGTCGTCGGCCCATGTCGCGTCGACTCGCGCTGAGGAAAATCGCGCGTCTCCCACCGCATCGGCTGCCTGCTTGGCCCGCGACTCGTCGTAGTCACTGACGATGATCTGCTCGAAGAAATCTCTACGCGCGGCGATGGCACAGAACGCCGAACCGACGCCGCCGGCGCCCACTAACAAGATTCGCATGCGCACGACGGTAGCGACTTCGGCGCGCTAATCCACGCTGAGCGTGGATAGCCGCACCGAAATCACTAGATCGCAACCTCCAGCGAGGCCATTCCCCGCAGCGTCAGGTTGGGCTTGTATTGCGGCTCGGCGGCCATCCGCGCCGCCGGGAAGCGGGCGGTGACCGTCGACAGTGCAACGGCCGCTTCAAGGCGGGCCAGCGGCGCGCCGAGGCAGAAGTGCGGGCCCTTGCCGAACCCCAAGTGCCGAATGGTCTCTCGATCGGGGTCGAACTCATCGGGCCGATCGACAGCGGCGGGGTCGCGGTGCGCCGCGGCCAGTAGCAACATCATCACGTCGCCCTTCGGAACCCTGGCACCACCAATTGTCATGTCGTCGGCGGCAATTCGGCCCATCAGCTGGACAGGCGGATCGTAGCGCAGCGTCTCCTCCACCACCGCTGAGACCCGCTGTGGGTCCGCGGCCAGCGCCGACCACTGTGCCGGGTGACGAAGCATCGCCAGAATCGCGTTGGCGATCAGATTCACGGTGGTCTCATGCCCGGCCACCAACAGGAGATTGCAGGTCGCAATGATCTCCTCTTCGGTGAGCTGGTCCCCGGATTCTTCGACGTGGATCAGGCCCGACATCAGATCGTCGCCAGGATCGCTGCGCCGGCGCGCGATCAGTTCGCGCAAGTACCCGCGCAGCCACAGGCCGGCCTGGAACATTTCGTCGAAACTGTCGGGGGCTTGCCCGGTGAACGAGATCACCGGATCAAGCGCCGCAGCCAGCAGCGCCGACGCGCGGCTGAACTTCGGCTCGTCCTCGATCGGCACGCCGAGCAGCCGACAGATCACCGCGACCGGCAGCGGATAAGCCAGGTCCTCGATGACGTCGAACCGCCCGGCGGCGGCCACCTTGTCCAGCAGCGAATCGACCAACGAAGTGATATCGGGCTCCAGCGCCTTGACGACCTTCGGCGCGAAGGCCTTGCTGACCAGCCTGCGCAGCCTGGTGTGATCGGGCGGGTCAAGGAACAGAAACCCTGGCGGTCCAATCGGGCGAGCCTCGACGCCCTCCGCGATCTCCCGCTGTGACGCGGTCGACTTGAGCCGATCGCTTGCCGCCGACGGATGGCGCAGCACGTCGTCGCAGTCTTGAAACGACGAGAAGACGTTCAGCGTCATCTCCGGCAGCTGGAGGGGTCCGCGCTTTCGTATCTGCGCGTACGCGGGGTAGGGACTCGCCCGGTTCGACGGGTCGAGGAGCTGCAGCAGCAGTGACTGCGAATCCGCGGCAGTGGTCATCGTTTTATTGTGCACGCGTCGAGTAGTACCGGCCCAGAACGTGTGCGCGGAGTTCGTCGAACTCGCCGGTGCGGATCGCGGCGCGGATCTGGTCGACCAGCCTGATGACGAACCGCTCGTTGTGGATCGTGGCAAGCGTCGCGGACAGGAGCTCCTTCGCCTTGAACAGATGGTGCAGGTAGGCGCGGCTGTAGTGCGCGCACGTGTAGCAGTCGCACTCAGCATCGATGGGGCCGAAGTCACGCCGATACCGCGCATTGGTGATGTTGAAGCGGCCGGTCTCCGAGTACACCGCGGCGTTGCGCGCAACGCGTGACGGGGACACGCAGTCGAAGGTGTCGGCGCCCGCGGCGACGGCGTCGAACAGGTCGTCGGGCTCACTGATGCCGAGCAGGTGGCGGGGCTTGTCGGCGGGCAGCTCGCTGCTGACCCAGCCGACGATGGTGGCCAGGTTCTGCTTTTCCAGCGCGCCGCCAATGCCGTAGCCGTCGAACCCGCGTCCGTCGTCGTCGACGATGGTGGTGAGCCCCCGTGTGGCCTGCCTGCGCAGGTCCTCGTACTGGGCGCCCTGCACCACGCCGAACAACGCCTGCGGCGGCTTCTCCGGACGCCGCGCGCTCAGCCTGCGATGTTCAGCGAGGCAGCGCACCGCCCAGTGGTGAGTGCGCTGCACCGAGTCCTCCTGGTAACTGCGGGTGTTGACCAGAGTGGTCAGTTCATCGAAGGCGAAGATGATGTCCGCGCCGAGCTTGTGCTGGATCCCGATCGACACCTCAGGGGTGAATCGGTGGGTCGAGCCGTCGAGATGGGAGCGGAATGTGACCCCGTCGTCGTCGACATGGGCCAGTCTCTCCTTGCCCTCGGCGATGATGTCGTCGGCTTGGACCCGTTCGGTGTCCATCGCCAGCACTTTCCTGAAGCCGGCACCGAGGGAAAGCACCTGAAACCCGCCGCTGTCGGTGAAGGTCGGCCCGTGCCAGTTCATGAACGCGCCGAGTCCACCCGCCTCCTCGACGATGTCGGGGCCGGGCTGCAGATATAGATGGTAGGCGTTGGCCAGAACAGCTTGTGCGCCAAGCTCTTTCATGGTTTCTGGCAGGACGGCCTTGACGGTGGCCTGGGTGCCGACGGCGATGAACGCGGGTGTGTGGATGTCGCCATGCGGGGTGCGAATGACGCCGGCGCGACCGAGCCGTCCTGGCAATTCCGCGTCAACGCTGAAGAAGGGGTCGCGCACGTCGTAGATTCTGCACTGTGAGAATCAGGTGTGTGGCCGCCGCCGCGGCAGTATTGGCGCTCGCCGGGTGTTCGTCAGGGCCGCCGGACTACCAAGCGGCGCCAGGCACGCTCGTCGCGGGGACCGCGCAGATGACCGTCAACGGCCAGAACATCGGCACCACCGAGGCGGTGCAGTGCACCCCGGCAGGCTCGCTGACCACGATCACCACGGGCGATCAGACGTCAGGCATCACGGCGCTGGTCTCCAACAAGGAGGAACTCACCACCGAGGCCGTCAGCATCAACAATGTCGGTGGCTTCACCGGTAGCTACAACGCCGGCCTCGGCGGCACCGCGAAGGTCACGATGACGGACCGCACCTACGACATCTCCGGAACGGCCGACGGCTTCGACACCGCTAACCCCAGCTTCAGAACCTCAGGCACGTTCGCCATCAAAGTGGCCTGCTAGCCGGCCAAGAACCGAGCAATAGCGGGGCACGCGGTCGAAATGCTCCTCGCCGTTCGCAATAGCAGCAAGGTGGCGGTCATACCGCCGAGCTAACGATCGAAGCCCACGAATGCCCCTCACCCATCGGCGCGTTCGGTAAGCCGCAGCCAACGAGATGTTGGTGGACAGGCAAATTTTTCTCGCAATCGCATGTCGGCGCCAGGGCGGCCAACCATACTGGCCGAGATGATCCGCCGATCTTGACGGATCACGACAACCAAAAGGAGAACTGTGGTGAAGCGTGGGTTCGTGGTCGCCGTAGGCGGCGCGGCGATTGTCATCGCCGGTCTGTCAGGCTGTTCATCGGACGACAAGAAGGCCGAGACGAGCGGCGAGACGTCCTCTGCCGCGTCGGCGCAAGGCAAGACCACAGTGACGATCGATGGCAAGGACCAGGCCGTCCAGGGCACCGTCGTCTGCAGCGCGATGGGCGGGAACATGAACATCGCGATCGGCGATGCGGCCACGGGTATCGCTGCGGTGGTCAGCGAAGACGGTAAGACCGTGCAGTCGGTCGGTCTGGGCAACGTCAACGGTGTGACCCTGGGCTACCAGGCCGGCACCGGCCAGGGCGAAGCCAAGGCCGAGAAGGACGACAAGACCTGGAAGATCTCGGGCACCGCAACCGGTATCGACATGGCCAACCCCATGCAGCCGGTGAACAAGCCGTTCGAGATTGAGGTCGCCTGCCCGTAGCCAGGTAGTTCGCATGGCGGCGGCGTCCACCAGGGGCGCCGCCGTTGTCGTGGGATTAGGCGGGCAGGGTGTAGCCAGCAGCCGACTGCCGCAGCTGCCAGATCTGCGCAGGGCACAACTCGTTGACGGCCTGGTTGATCAGGTAGCCGCCCTGGTAGTAGTCGGCCGTGTTGAAATCGGCCTTGACCTGGTCGACGAGCTGCGCGTAGCTCATTTTGGCGGCGACCCGATCGCAGATGCTGTTGCCGTAGCCGATTGCGGCGTCGCCATTTGGGAAGTTGTAGCCCGGCCGCACATGCACATTGACGAGGTAGGCCACCACGTCGGCGTTGGCCGGCGGCGCGAACGCGACCAGCGAGAACAAGCCCATAAACAACGCTGCAGTGAGCGACTTCATGGAGGCAGACCCTACGCCTGCGGCATCGACTGTGGCCATTGTGGAGGCAAACAGCGGCGGGGAATCTACGCTTAGGCCCATGAAGCTCATGGCTGCCGTGGCGCTCGGTTGTGGATTCATCGCGGCACCGATGGTGTCGGCGACAAGCGCGTCGGCGTACCCGGTGACGTGCAACGGCACCGACATCGCATGTGTGCCCTACATCGAGCGCGGCGCCGCCCTTGGCGATTCTTGCGTCCAGAACACCCGATACAACCTGGCGCTTGACGCATCAGGAGGGACGCTCGCGTGCAGCGCTCAAGGCAAATGGATCGCCTCGCCGCCGTTGGTCGGCACGCGAACGAACCGCGCGGTGTGCGGTGAGGACAAGGGCGTGGCGCTGACGGCCGACGGTGTGACGATGAGCTGCATCGGCGGCGCCTGGACTCCCGACTACAGCGTCCCGTTCGCGTAACCCCGGTCCGACTCGATCGCTCAGCGTCGCGAGGCGGGCATGTCGCGACGAGGTCGTTTACGGCGACTCGCCCACGACAATGGTTTGCTCCTGGCCTGTCTGGCGCTATTCGCGGTGTTCTTCGTCGGCATGATTTTCTCCGGCGCGGCGACCTACAACCAGGAACAACAGGAACACGGCTCGCAGCAGCAAGTGTCGGTACTGCGGTACCTGACGGCGGGCGACTTCGTCGAAGCCACGTTCGAGAACTGGGAATCGGAGTTCCTGCAGATGGGGATGTATGTCGTGCTGACTGCATTCCTGTACCAAAAGGGTTCGTCTGAATCGAAGCCGATCGACAAACGCGCACCGCAGGACGCAGACCCGCGGAACGCGACGCCCACGAGCCAAACTCCCTGGCCTGTACGAAGGGGCGGTTGGGTGCTCGCCCTCTACGAACATTCCCTGGCGATTGCGTTCTTCGTTTTTGTTCTTCGTATCGGTAGCCCTACACGCAGTCGGCGGTGCGAAAGCGTTCAATGAAGAACAGCTTCAGCACGGCGAGGCCGCCATCTCGACGTGACGGTATCTGACCACGTCGCAGTTCTGGTTCGAATCGATGCAGAACTGGCAGAGCGAATTCATCGCCGTGGCGGCGATCATCGGTTTGTCGATTTTCCTTCGGCAGCGCGGGTCTGCCGAATCGAAGCCGGTGGCCGACCCCGACCACAGCACGAGCGCCTAAGCAGGCGCCCGGCGGGACTTCGTCGGGAGTGGGCTGTCAGCGGGGCCCAGCATGTCAATTCGGCTGCTCGACGTCGTCCGTCGCCACCTTCCGTACAAGGACAGCTCGCGCATCGCCTTGGTCGATCTGCGCGGGTACCGCCGTGCCAAGTTCCGGACGCCGGTACGCAGGAAGCGAGTCGGCTCGGTGTACCAACGCCACTCGTACAGCTGATCCTCGTTCAGCCGCTGCGCAACAGCCTCCGAATCGATGCCCTCCAAGTACGGCCGGACCCAGGAGATCATCACCCAGGCGTTGGACGCTGATTCGACGTCCGCAACGGTGAAGGTCCAGTCAATCGGATCGTCGCCTGCACTCATCGTGCCTCGGAGAGGCGGCGCGGCCGCTTCACCGTCAGGCGAGTCCGTCAATCCCAGAAGGCGAACCGCGACGTTGTGAAAGACCCCGGAACCACCAACCTCGAAGCGGACGTAATACTGCGGCGCCTCGACCGTCTCCGTGCGATCCACCGAGAATGCAACCATCCCGCCGACCGCAATCAACCGGGAGAACACGAGCTGACTTCCGAGGTTGAGCAGTCGCCGACCTGCGAGGACCAATGTCAAAGTCGCGACGGTAAGCGCGAAAACACTCAGCACGAGCTGCACGGGCACAGCCTTACAGACATCGCCCGCGTTGTCGGGTGATGCCTCAACTCGCCGAAACTGCGGCCAGATCGCAAATTCCGCAGACTTGACGATCTGGCGGCAGTCTCGGCGAAGATAATTGGCGGTGGCGGAGGGATTTGAACCCTCGGACGGGGGTTACCCGTCACACGCTTTCGAGGCGTGCTCCTTAGGCCGCTCGGACACGCCACCGTGTGGCAGCTTACCGAACGCGCGAGGAATCAAACGAATCGCTGCTTGGCGAAGAATGCCTCCAACGGCGCCGCGCACTCGTCGGCCAGCACTCCTCCGCGCACTTGGAGCCGGTGCGTCAACCGCCGGTCGCGGACCACGTCCCACAACGAGCCGACGGCTCCGGTCTTCGGTTCCCACGCACCGAACACCAGGCGTGCGACCCGCGCCATCACCAGCGCGCCTGCGCACATCGTGCACGGCTCCACCGTCACCGCCAGGGTGGTGCCTTCCAGCCGCCAGCCGTCGCCCAAAGCGGAAGCGGCGGCCCGCATCGCCAGGATCTCGGCATGCGCGGTCGGATCGCCGAGTTCCTCCCGCTTGTTGGCCGCCCGCGCCAGTTCGGTGCCGTCCGCGGCGACGACCACCGCACCGATCGGCACGTCACGAGGGCCGGCGGCACCGGCGGCCTCCAACGCAACTCTGATCAGGTCTTCGTCGGTTCTCACCGATCGAGGCGGTCGAGCACGGCGGCCAGCTCGTCGGCGAAGCCCATCTCCCGCGCGATCCGGCCCAGTTGCTCGTCGGCGTACAGGTCGGATTCATCGAGGATGACCCCCAACACCGCCTCGGGCAGGCCGACGTCCGCCAGCAGCCCGAGATCGCCCTCCTCGAACGGCTCGGCCTCTTCGAGCTCCTCAGGAGAGATGTCGTTGTCGAGCTTCTCGAGCACCTCGGCGGCGATGTCATAGTCCAGCGCCGCGGTGGCGTCCGACAGCAGCAGCCGCGTTCCGGCGGGCGCAGGACGCACGATCACGAAGAACTCGTCGTCAACGTCCAGTAATCCGAAAACAGCGCCCGCACTTCGCAATTCGCGCAGTTCGGTCTCCGCGGCTGACAAGCTGTTCAGGGCAGCCCGGCGCATCGCCGAGCAACGCCACTTGCCGTCCTCGCGCACGACGGCAACGCCGAAGCCGTCGGGCATGTCCGCGGCCTGGCCTTGCGCCGGTGCACTCCGTGCTCCCATATGCGCTAACGGTAGTCGCCGACGGCTGAGGATGACCAGCAATCGACACCAAGCCTGACGTCGGGCGATGTACGCGATGTGCCAACCTTGGAGGGTGACAAACACACCAGTTTGTGTGGTGGGTCTTGGTCTTATCGGGGGCTCCGTGATGCGTGCGGCCGCGGCGGCCGGGCGCGAGGTTTTCGGCTACAACCGGTCGATCGACGGAGTGCAGGCCGCGAGGTTCGACGGGTTCGACGCCACCGACAGCCTGGACGAGGCGTTGGCTCGTGCGGCCGACAGCAACGCGTTGATCGTGCTCGCCGTACCGGTGCCTGCGCTGTCGCTGATGCTCGGCCGCATCCGCGATTCGGCCGCGCACTGCCCGCTGACCGACGTGACCAGCGTGAAGGGCTGCGTTGTGGACGAGGTTCGGTCCTTCGGACTGTTGGAGCGCTTTGTCGGCGGCCATCCGATGACCGGGACGGCCCATTCGGGCTGGTCGGCCGGCAACGCCCGGCTGTTCGTCGGGGCACCCTGGGTGATCAGCGTCGACGACCACGTCGACGCCGACATCTGGACGACGGTGATGAACCTCGCGCTGGACTGCGGCTCCGTCGTCGTGCCTGCTCGATCCGACGAGCACGACGCCGCCGCCGCGACCATATCGCACCTGCCACACTTGCTCGCCGAGGCGCTCGCACTCACCGCTGGCGAGATTCCGCTCGCATTCGCGCTGGCCGCCGGCTCGTTCCGCGACGGCACCCGGGTGGCGGCCACCGCGCCGGATCTGGTGCGCGCCATGTGCGAGGCCAACGCCGAGCAGCTGCTACCCGTACTGGAGCGCACTCTCGACCTGTTGGGCAATGCCCGCGATGCCCTCACCGCGAAAAAACCGCTGACCGAGCTGGTCGAGGCCGGTCACGCCGCTCGCACCCGTTACGACAGCTTCAGCAGACCCGAGATCGTCACCATCGTCATCGGGGCGGATAAGTGGCGCGAGGAGTTGGCCGCCGCTGGTCGTGCAGGCGGAGTGATCAGATCCGCTCTGCCAACCCTGGGTAATCGAGGATGAAGCCCTCGCCGTCGACCCTGATCGTGGTTTCGGCGACGGGCGAATGCAGTTTGATGCCGTCGGGTGCGCTGCTGTAGCTGATCACCGCCGAATCAACCGACAGCTCAGGCAGCCGCACGTACACCACCGGCGCCGTCACCGAATCGTTCCGCTGGTAGAGACCGGTGCGCCGGATCGGCAGCGCGTTGAAGAACGGGCTGAAGATCACGTCGACATCCAGTGCGCCGTCATAGGCTGCGCGTTTCGACTCGCCGGTGTGGTGCTGAACCAGCCACATGTTTTCTTCGTCACGCGCGATGGACAGCTGGCGCTCGCGCTCGGCAAGGGTGACGGTCAGGGACAGCCGCTTGGTTGCGCCCGCCTCGTCTGTCACCAGGTCGTAGGACGCAGAGAACGCCGGGTGCGATGGCGTCGCGGCCGCGACGATCCTGCCGTACGCCTTGATCCGGTTGCCCGACAGTTGAACCCGCACGGACTCCATCCGCGGCACGTCATGCGCGCGCCAGGTCAAGATCGCCGGCCAGGCGCTCTGGCTTGCATCAGAGCGGACTGCTTCACTCACTCCCCTACCGTAAGCGAAGGTTCCCCTCGTTCGTAGCGCCCTGCGGAAGTACGTTGCGCCCGTGCTCCCGATTCGAGCGCGACCTCATCGCCGAGCAGCGGCTGCGGCATTCCCCGAAATTTCTGCAGCCGGCCGGTGCCGGGCACCGACGCCCACACAGCGAAAGCCAGCGCCGCGTCGAGGATCAACGCCAGCGCGGTGACCATCAACGCACCCACCAATGCGATGTAGAACTCCCGCACCTTGATGCCGTCGATCAGGTAGCGGCCGAGGCCCCCGAGACTCGCATATGCCGCGACGGTGGCGGTGGCCACGATCTGCAGCGTCGCCGTACGCAGCCCGCCGACAATTAGCGGCAGTGCGTTGGGCACCTCGACGCGCAGCAGCACGCGCGACTCGGTCATTCCCATTGATCGGGCGGCGTCGACGACCGCGCGGTCGACGTTCGCGATGCCGGCGTACGTTCCGGCCAACAGTGGCGGGATGCCCAGCAACATCAGCGCCACCGTCGGCGGCACCAGGCCAAGGCCCCACAGCAGCACACCCAGCAACAGCACACCGAGCGTTGGCAGCGCACGAAGCGCGTTGACCCCGGTGACGACGAGGAAGGTGCCGCGCCCGGTGTGCCCGATGAGCATGCCCAGCGGCACGGCGATGATCGCAGAGAAAACGACGGCGACGACGGTGTATTGCAGGTGCTCGAGGATGCGCGCAGTCAGCCCGGCAGGCCCACCCCAGTTCGCCGCGGTGAAGATGTAGGACAGCGCCTCTTGCAGGAAGTTCATGCGGCCGCTCCCGCGGTGGCTCTGGGGCGGGCCGCTCGGGGCGCAGTGGTCGCCCTGGTCCAGGGCGTCGTCGCCTTTCCGGCGAGCATGATCAGAGAGTCGATGACAATGGCGAGCACGAATATCGCGATGATGCCGGCGACGATCTGATCACTCTTGTTGGCCTGATAACCCTCGGTGAACCAGGTGCCCAAGCCACCGATTCCGATCACCGAACCGACCGACACCATCGAGATGTTGGTGACAGCGACCACGCGCAGACTGGCGATGAGCACCGGAATGGCAAGCGGCAGCTCAACCTTCAGCATCCGGGACACGGGTTTGTAGCCCACAGCGGTGGCGGCGTCGAGCACCGCAGGCGACACCGCATCCAGCGCCTCAGGGACCGCGCGCACCAACAGCGCGACGGTGTAAAGCGTCAGCGCCACAATGACGTTCGCCTCGTCGAGGATGCGCGTCGGGATGATCAGCGGCAGCACCACGAACAGCGCCAGCGACGGGATCGTGAAGATGATGCTCGCCGTGACCGTCGTCAACCGCCGCAGAGCAGTGGTCCGCTGCACCAGCGCGCCGAGCGGCACGGCGATGATCAACCCAAGGACGATCGGGACCAGTGACAGGCGCAGGTGGATCAGCGTCAGCGCCCAGAGGTCGTCCAGGTGAGTGAACAGATAGCGCATGGGCTACCCCAGCTCCGGAACGCGGCGCTGCTCACTGAGTGCCTCGAGCACATCGTCTGCGCGCACACCGCCGATCAGCTTGCCTGCCTCGTCGACCGCCACTCCCAACCCGGTCGGTGAGGACAGCGCGGCATCGAGCGCCAGCCGCAAGGTGCCGTCCGGCCGGAAGAAGGATCCACCGCCGACGGTGCTGTCATACAGCGAGCTGCCCTTGCGGTGAAGCTCGACACCGTCGGCGTTGATCCAGGCGAACGGCGTGCCGTCGGCCTTTGTGACCAGCGACCACTCGCCGGGGTTCAACGCCAGTGTGTCGACGTCGTCGTCGACGACGTGTTTGATCTCGTGTAGCGGCAGACCCGTCGCGTGGAAGAACTGCAAACCTCGATAGCCGCGGTCGGCGCCGACGAATCCCGAGACGAGTTCATTGGCAGGGTTGGACAACACGAACGCCGGGTCGGCGTACTGCAGCAGCGCGCCACCTCGCCCGAACACCGCGACCTTGTCGCCAAGGTTGACCGCCTCGTCGATGTCGTGGGTGACGAACACGATCGTCTTGTGCAATTCGCTTTGCAGCCGCAGGATTTCGGCCTGCAGCTCCTCGCGCACCACCGGGTCGACGGCGCTGAACGGCTCGTCCATCAGCAGGATCGGCGGATCGGCGGCCAGCGCCCTTGCGACGCCTACGCGCTGCTGCTGACCGCCAGACAGCTGCGCCGGGTAGCGGTTGGCAAGGTTGAGGTCGAGACCGACGCGCTCCATCACCTCCAGCGCGGATTTGCGTGCGCTGCGCCGTGATTCGCCGCGCAGCACCGGCACGGTGGCGACGTTGTCGACCACCCGCAGATGCGGCATCAAACCCGCGCTCTGGATGACGTACCCGATGCCCAGTCGCAGCTTCACCGGGTCGACCTTGGTGACGTCCTTGCCGTCCACGGTGAGCGTGCCCGAGGTCGGATCGATCATCCGGTTGATCATCCGCATCGACGTGGTCTTGCCACAGCCCGACGGACCGACGAACACCGTCAGCGTTCCCTCCGGAACCTCCAGCGTCAGGCTGTCGACCGCGACGGTGCCGTCGGGGTATTTCTTCGTGACGTTCTCGAATGTGATCATTCGCCTACTTCTGCACGGGTTTGTCGAAACCGTTGTCCCTGATCCACTTCTCCGCCGCCTCGTCGGGGTCGACGCCCTGGTTGCCTTCCACGGCCGTGTTGAGCTGAATCAGCCCTTCGGTGGTCAGTTTTGCGCTCACGGCGTCCAGCACGGTCTTGAGTTCGTTGGACATCTTCTGTGACGCCACCAGCGGCACGACGTTCGCCGCGAGGAACACATTCTTCGGGTCCTCGAGAACCACCAGACGGCTCTGCTCGATCGCCGGCGACGTGCTGAAGACGTTGGCTGCGGTGATCGCGCCGCTCGAAAGCGCCTGCACAGTCGCGGGTCCGCCGCCGTCACTGATCGCGACGAAGTTGGCGGGTGCGATATCCAAGCCGTACTTGTCCTTGAGCCCGACCAGGCCAGTCACCCGGGTTTGAAACTCAGAAGGCGCGCCGACTTTCACCTCCGGCGAGTGCTTCGCCAGGTCTTCGATGGTCTTGAGATTCCACTTCTGCGCTGTCGCTTCGGTGACGGCGAGGGTGTCCTTGTCTTCTGCCGGTGACGGATACAGGATCGACAGGTCGCCGGGAAGCGCCTTGAGGAGCCCAAGGAGCACAGCGTCGGGCGTGGTCGCGGGTGTCTTCTCGTCGAAGTACTGCAACAGATTGCCTGTGTACTCCGGCATGAGATCGATGGAATGGTCTTGCACCGCAGGGATATAGGTTTCACGGCTGCCGATGCCGAACTGGCGGCGGACGGTGAAGCCGTTGGCCTCCAATGCCTGGGCGTAGATCTCGGCGATGATCTTCGACTCGGTGAAGTCAGCCGACCCGACGGCAATCGACTTGAGATCTCCCGATATCTCCCCGCCGCCGAGTGGGTTGGAACTGCCGCACCCTGCGGTTATCAGCGTGACTACGGCCACCACGACCGCCAGGATCGATCTACGGGTGCTCGACATACCGAACGTCCTCTCGGCGCATTGGTCCCCCAGGACAGTATCGAGATGCGCGCCGGAACGCCGCCCTTTAGGTCAGCGCGATCACCGATGTGGTTTCTTTCGATGCGCCAAGGGGCAAAGATGGAACCATGACCAGCGATCCGTCCGCCTCGCCCGATCGGCCCCTCGGCGAGGTTCCAGCGGGGCCCATCGAGCCGCCCGTGCCATCCTCAACGGGGACACCGCCGGACCCGACGGCCACCCCGGGCGAATATCTCGTTTCGCCCCAGTCTGCGGTCAAATTCACTCGCGCAGCGGCGCTGTGGTCGGCGCTTATCGTCGGTTTTCTGATCCTCATCCTGCTGCTCGTGTTCATCATGCAGAACACGGATTCCGCCACTGTTCACTTCTTCGGGTGGGAGTGGAATCTGCCGATCGGTGTGGGCATCCTGCTGGCCGCGGTGTCCGGCGGCCTCCTGACGGTGGCTGCCGGGACCGCGCGCATTGTCCAGCTTCGCCGGGCGGCCAAGCGGAACCTGAAGGCCGGTCGCTAGCGCGCGAGCACACCGAGGCCCGCAGCGATCAATGGGCCCACCGCCTCATCCACCGCGTCGGTGTCAGCTGCGACGCCGCCACCCATGCGCGCCCGGAATGCGATGCCTGCCGCGATGATTGCCACCTTGAAGTAGCCCAGCGCCATATAGAAGTCCCAGTTGGCCAGTGACTGTCCTGCTGCCAGCGCATAGCGATTCGCGAGGTCGTCGACTTCCGGCATCAGCGGCGACGCCCACGCCGATCGCGCGTGGATCATGTTGAACATCGGATGGCGATAGACGCACATCAGCGCGGCATCGCTGAGCGGATCACCGAGCGTGGACATCTCCCAGTCCAGCACTGCGACCACCTTTGTGGCGTCTTGCGCATCGAGAATGGTGTTGTCGATGCGGTAGTCGCCGTGCACGATCGAGCTGCGGCTCTGCGGTGGAATCGCTTCTGCCAGAGCCGAATGCAGCCTCCTCACATCGGCGTCGAACGGATCGTCCTCGCGCTGCACCAGCTCCCACTGTGAGCCCCAGCGACGCACCTGGCGCTCGAGATAGCCCGTGGGCTTGCCGAAATCGCCGAGCCCGACTGCATCCGGGTCGACGGCGTGCAGGTCGGCGAGCACCCGGATCAGTGCGTCGACGCAGTCGCTGATGACGGCCTTGTCGCCGAGCTTCTCGAGCTCATCGTCGTAGCGCACGACACGCCCCGGCACGTGTTCGACCATCTGGAACGGGGCACCCAGCACGGAGTCGTCGTTACGCATCGTGACGGCGCGCGCCACCGGGACCGGGGTGTCCTGCAGCCCGGCCACAACCTTGTACTCGCGCGCCATGTCGTGCGCCGAGGGCGTCAGCCCGTGCAGCGGCGGCCGGCGCAACACCCACTTCGACGCATCGTCGAAGACAAGGAACGTCAGGTTCGACCGGCCGCCGGCGATCAGTTCGGCCTGCAATTCACCGGAGCGGGCGACGTCGACGGACTGCAGGTGGCGGTCCAGGGCGTCGAGGTCCAGACCTTCGAGCGAGGTAGTCACTGGACTTGTCTACCACCGCTGATTTCTCGGGAGCAGGTCCCATACGTGCTCCGTGCCGTTGACGGCGGCCACATACAGATTGCCCTCGCGTGAGGACAGCAGCCGGGTCACGCCCGCATAGTCGACGTTGAAGCACAGAATCTTCTCGGTGCCAAGGATCGTGTGAAGCAGCCCGTTGATCACCCCGCCATGGCTGAATACCGCGACGGTGTCCTCGTGGTCACCGGTTGTCACCAGGTCGCGGATCCCCGCATTTATCCGGGCCAGGAACTTGGCCTCGTCGACGCTGCTGGGCAGGTGCCCCTGCGCCAGTCGGGCCAACTCCTCGGGAAACTCGGCGGCGATCTGCTCGATCGGGATGTAGTGCGCCATGTCGCGGTCGTACTCGGCAAGCCGTTCATCGATCTCGACGGTCAGCCCCAGCGCGTCGGCAACCGGCTGAGCAGTTTGGATGGATCGCCGCTGCGGGCTGCTCACCAGTCGGGTGATCGGGAAACGCGCCAGCGCGTCCGGCAGGCGCTTGGCCTGCTCGATACCCTCCTCGGACAGGTCGGGGTCCGAACCCTGTCCGGGTTCGCTGCGCAGGGGTAGCGCGTGCCTGATGAGTAGCAATTGCACCGTGCCACCATAGGGCTATGGGCTATGCCGACGAACTGTTCGATCTCACAGACCGGGTAGTGCTGGTCACCGGCGGCAGCCGCGGCCTGGGTCGTGAGATGGCCTTCGCCGCTGCTAGATGCGGGGCCGACGTCGTCATCGCCAGCCGCAAGCTTGAAACGTGTCAGGCCACCGCCGAGGAGATCACCGCTGCGACGGGCCGCGCCGCACTTCCCTACCAAGCGCACGTTGGGCGATGGGATGAGCTCAACGGGTTGGTGGACGCCGCCTACGACCGCTTCGGCAAGGTCGACGTGCTGATCAACAACGCCGGCATGTCGCCGCTCTACGAATCGCTCCCCTCCGTTTCCGAGAAGCTGTTCGACGCGGTGGTCAACCTCAACCTCAAGGGCCCGTTCCGGTTGTCGACGCTCGTTGGTGAACGGATGGTCGCCGACGGCGGCGGGTCGATCATCAACGTCAGCTCCACTGGATCGCGCCGTCCGCGGCCAGAGCAGCTGCCGTACTCGGCGGCTAAGGCGGGGCTCAACGCGTTGACCGAGGGGCTCGCGCTGGCGTACGGGCCGACGGTGCGGGTGAACACATTGATGCCGGGCCCATTCCTCACCGACATCAGTAAGGCGTGGGATATCGAAGCGTCGACCGCGGGGGCGCAACGCTTCGCGCTCAAGCGGCTTGGCCAGCCGCCCGAGATCATCGGTGCCGCTTTGTACTTGGCGTCCGACGCGTCGAGTTACACCAGCGGATCCAGCATCCGAGTGGACGGCGGCATTCCGTGATTTCGGTGCGGAAACCGTCGCACAGCGTGCGTAAGCGCGCCGAAATCGCTACGGCGTGATGATATTGAAGCTCGGGTCGGGCCGGTCGATCACCGCGATGATCGACGGCAGCGCGTCGGCGTCCCCGGTGATCTCGAGGCCGGGCGAGTCGCTGTCACCGGCGGCAAATGTCAACAGCCGCAGCTTGTTTGCAAGTGTGACTGAGGCATTCGCGGTCGACGTGTCGGCTGGCACATTGCGGTACACCAACACGCCGTTGCGCAGTGTCAGCCGGTAGTTGGTGTCGACGTCGAGGAACGTGATGTCGACGGACACATCGAGGTCCCATGCCCGCGGACCGTTGAGGTTGATCGCGAATGTGTCGAACATCTGCTCCGGTGTGAGTTGGCCGAGGATCGACGGTGACGCGGTCTGCGTCGGGGTGCCGAAGTTGCCGTCTCGCAGTTCGGCGGCGCCGGAGAGGAAGAAGTTGCGCCAGACCGCATTCTCGGCGCCATAGGCGAGCTGTTCGAGAGTGTCCGCGTACAGCTCCCGCGCAGCGGCGTGATCCTGGTCCGCGAATATCGCATGGTCTAGCAACGTTGCCGCCCAACGAAAGTCGCCATGGTCGAAGGCCGCCCGCGCGATCTCGATGACGCGGTCGACACCTCCGATCGCTTCGACGTAGCGCGGCCCGAGGGCCTCGGGCGGATGCGCCCACAGCCGACCAGGGTTGCCGTCGAACCAGCCCATGTAGCGTTGATAGACCGCCTTCACGTTGTGGCTGACCGAGCCGTAGTAGCCGTGGGTGTGCCACGCCTTGTGCAGTGCGGGCGGCATCTGGAAGTTCTCCGCGATCTCGACACCGGTGAAGCCCTGGTTCAGCAATCGCAGAGTTTGGTCGTGCAGATAGGCGTACATATCACGTTGCAGGGAAAGGAATTCCACGATCCGGTCGTGACCCCAGGTTGGCCAGTGGTGCGATGCGAACACGACATCTGTGCGGTCGGCGAAGCGGTCGATGGCCTCGGTCAGATAGCCCGCCCATCCGTGTGGGTCGCGGACGAGCGCGCCGCGCAGCGTCAACAGGTTGTGCAGATTGTGGGTGGCGTTCTCGGCCATGCACAGCGCGCGGTGCCGCGGGAAGTAGAAGTGCATCTCGGCGGGGGCCTCGGTGCCGGGTGCCATCTGGAACTCGATCTCGACACCGTCGATGGTGTGTGCCTCACCCGTCTCGCGGATGTCGACCGTCGGCACGATCAGGGCGACCTCGCCGGTCGAGCCGACCTGGCCCAGGCCGCAGCCCACCTGCCCCTGCGGGCCGCGGTCCAGCGCCGCGCCGTACATGTAGGCGGCCCGCCGCGCCATCGCGGTGCCGGCATAGACGTTCTCCTGGACGGCGTGCTGCGTGAAATGCTCCGGCGCAATCACCGCCACCCGGCCGGCGTCGACGTCGGCCTGCGTCGTCACACCGAGCACACCACCGAAATGGTCGACGTGACTGTGGGTATAAATAACTGCGGTGACAGCACGATTTCCGCGCTGTTCGCGGTACAGGTTCAGCGCAGCCGCCGCGGTTTCGGTGGAGATCAACGGATCGATCACGATGATTCCCGTGTCGCCCTCGATGAAGCTGATGTTCGACAGGTCGAAGCCACGCACCTGATAGATGCCCTCGACCACCTCGTAGAGGCCCTGCTTCGCGCATAGCTGGCTCTGCCGCCACAGGCTGGGATGCACCGACGTCGGCGCGTCACCGTCCACGAACGCGTACGCGTCGTTGTCCCACACCACCCGACCGTCGGCCGCCTTGATGACGCAAGGGGCTTGGGCTGCAATGAAACCGCGATCCGCGTCCTCAAAATCTGCGGTGTCGTCTAACGGCAGGTCGCTCAACCGGTCACGGTGCGCGGATTCGATGACGGCGGTCGGCGACTTGTGGTCCATGACGCAGACATTGCCACGATTCGCAGGCGGCGGTGCTTGACTGACCGCATGAATGTCCGCCGAGTAGTGACCGGGCACAACGCGTCCGGCAAGTCAGTGTTCGTCAGCGACGAGGCCGTAGCACCCGTCAACATCGGGATGATGTCCCAGTTCCAGCCCTACCTGCTGTGGGGCGCAGACGCGACCCCACAGTTTCCCGATGACGGCACGATGCCCGAGTGGCGCACCTACTTCCCCCCGATCGGCGGCTTCCGGTTCGGCCTGTTCACGGTAATGCCGGACAGCACGGAAGCGCCGGACGCGCTGGACGCGCTGGACATGGAAGCGGCGGCAGCGGATGTCGAGGCGAAGCTGCCGGGCCTGCTTCGGTACATGGACCCGTCGGATCCCGGCATGCACACGACCGACACCATCGACTTCGAAGTGGTACTTGAAGGCACGATCGTGCTGGAGCTCGACGACGGCGCGGAGGTCACTCTGCATCCGGGGGGACACCGTGGTGCAGAACGGCACTCGGCATCGTTGGAGGAACCCAGGTGACACCCCGGCGCGGTTGGCGTTGTTCATCTGCGGTGCTTCCCACGCCAACGTGCCCGCGAGTTAACGGCCCTGCTCGGCCAGCCACGTTTCGGCGCGGCGCTTCGACGCCCGGGACAGCCACGCGTCCTGAATCAGCTCGGTAAGCTCGATTCGGCCGATGCTACGTAAATCCTTGGCGCGCACCAGAACCGAGAGATGGCCGTCGAACCGATCGGTGGTGAAGAACGGCGAGCCCGGATCCTGGATGAGCGACAGCTTGTCGGCCTCTGACTCCACCCAGATCATGATCACGTCGGCGTAGCGTTCCCCGGTGTCGGGATCCTCCGCGTCGGGCTGCGGCGTGCGGAAGAACACGAACGACTTGCCGCCCACTTGGTAGATCGGATTTCCCTTGGGTCCCTCGATGCGTTTCACGTGGGGCATCGACGCCGCGATCTCGTGCACGTCCGCCACGCGGGCTGGGCGGTCACGCATGGCGTTCCAGGTTGTGCAGCACGACATCTGACAGCGCGGCGTTGTCGACGATGGCGGTCATATACGTGCAGAACGGTTGCCGGCGCCGATCGGTCGGCGAGCCCGGATTGAGCAGACGCAGGCCGGCCTTGGCGATCGTGTCCCAGGGGATGTGGCTGTGGCCAAAGACCAGCACATCGGTGTCCGGATACTGGTTGGCCATCCGAGCCTCGCGGCCGGTGGCCGCGCCTGTCTCGTGAATGACGGTGAACCGCAACCCGCCAAGCGTCGCGTCGGCGCGTTCGGGCAGCCGCCGTCGCAATTCCGTGCCGTCATTGTTGCCCCAGCATGCGACGAGGCGCTTGGCCCTGCGCTCGAGGGCGTCGAGCAGCTGCGGCTCCACCCAGTCGCCTGCGTGCAGCACCACGTCAGCGTTCGACACTTCGTCCCACACGCGTGCGGGCAGGTCACGGGCTCGCTTGGGGACGTGGGTATCGGCGATCAGCAGCAGTCGCACGGCCCCAATTTAGCGGCGCATAATGACGATAGGTGAGTCCGCATGGATGTCCTCGCGATTGCAGCCCTGGTGGTGCTGCTCATCTGGTTCGTCGGCTTCTGGCGCTTCCACGAGGAACGGCATCGCCACCCACCGCGCCATTGAGTGAGCAATCTCAGTTTCAGTTGCTGAAAATCAGACATCCCGGCGAAATGGCCTGAATCGGTGTGATACTTGACGCGATGGCTCAATTGCCAGAGACGCGTTACGCGAAAGGCCCGGGGGGGAACATCGCCTACCAGGTCGCCGGCGACGGCCCAGTGGACTTGGTAGTCGTCCCGGGCTGGATCTCTCACGTGGACCTGTTGTGGGGCGATCCGGGATGGAGCAAGTTCATCGGCGAGTTCATGTCCTTCGCGCGCGTGATTCTGTATGACAAGCTCGGCACCGGCGTGTCTGACCCCATCGTGGAAGTGCCCACTTTGGAGAGCCGCGCGGACGAACTGCGTGCGGTGTTGGACGCCGCGGGCAGCGAACGGCCGGCCTTGTTCGGGCTCTCCCAAGGCGGGCCGATCAGCGTGATGTTCGCCGCGAGCTTTCCGGAGCGGGTCCGCGCGCTGATCATTTACGGGAGTTTCGCGAGTGGGTCGCTGGAGGACGATGGCTCGCCGGGCCGGGCGCAATGGATCGAAGGATTGACCCGGGTCCGATCGTCTATCGACCACTGGGGCGAGGGGCACACCCTGGATTGGGCAGCCCCCAGCCTCAGCCACGACCCGAGGTACCGCAGGGCCGTCGGTGCGCTCGAGCGGGCGAGCATGAGTCCCAAGATGGCTCTTCTGACCTGGCAAGCGCATCTACGTGCGATCGATGTCCGAGACATCCTGAGCAGCGTTCATGTTCCGACGCTTGTGCTGCACCGGAAGAAGGAGACAATCCCGATCGAGTTCGCACGGGAGTTCGCCACCAACATCCCATCCGCACGGCTGGTCGAACTCGAGGGAGTTGACCATTTTCCGTCCGTCGGTGACGTCGCGTCGATCACGGGCGAGGTCGAGGAGTTCCTCACCGGTCGGCGACACGAAGCCCCACCCGACCGCATACTCGCCACCGTGCTGTTCACCGACATCGTCGACTCCACCCGCCGCGCAGGCGAACTGGGCGACCGACGGTGGCGCGAGTTGCTCGAGCTGCATGACGAGATCACATGCGCCGAGGTCGCGCGCTTCAGGGGGCGCGTGGTCAAGAACACCGGCGACGGATACCTGGCTACTTTCGACGGACCGACCCGAGCAGTGCGATGTGCCGCCACGCTCGCCGAGCGCATGCCCGACTTGGGGATCGATGTCCGAAGCGGACTCCATACCGGCGAGTGTGAGTTGCGCGGTGACGACATCGGCGGCATCGCGGTCCACATCGGAGCAAGGGTTGCGGCCCTCGCGGGCGCCGGCGAAGTCCTTGTGTCCAACACAGTCAAGGATCTCGTCAACGGATCCGGCATCACCTTCCGGGACCGCGGTATCCACGCGCTGAAGGGCCTACCTGGGGAGTGGCAATTGTTCAGCCCGTCGGGTCAGCAGGATGACCCCGCCGAAAGCCTTCTGGCCGCTGCACAGAGCAGTTAGGAGAACTGCCTATGGTGCGGCAACCAGAGACGCACTACCCACGCGTCGCGCGTGCGCTGATGCGGATAGCTCACCGAAATTGATTGTGCTCGAGGGATTCAGGGGGAAAACATGGAGCTCTCACCGCGTCAGCGCACAGCGCTGACCTCAATCTGCGACACCTTCTTCCCGGCCAAGGACGGCGCGCCGTCGGCCAGTGAGTTCGGAGTGGTCGATGCGCTCCTTGGCGCCGTCGCCGCGAATCCGCGCGAGGCGGAGCGGCGTCAGCTCGTTCAGCTGCTCGGCCTCTGGGACACGCCGCTGCTGACGGCCCTCGGCGGCGGCGGCCTGCGGCGGTTCAGCGCGCTTGGCCAGGCCGAGCGGGAGCGGGTACTGCTGTCGTGGTGTGACTCGCGGCTTCCCCAGCGTCGCGCCGCGTTTCAGGCCCTGCGCAAGGGCGCGCTGCTCGTCTCCTACATGTTGCCGATGCCCGATGGTTCACCCAATCCGGTGTGGGAGGCGATGGGCTTCCCGGGCCCACTTGGCAAGAAGGACGGTGCCCCGCCTAAGCCGCTGAAGCCGCTTGAGCTCGCCGCCGATACGGACCTCAGCTGCGACGTCGTAATCGTTGGCTCGGGTGCGGGCGGGGGCACGGCGGCCGGCGTGCTCGCCGCCGCCGGGCTCGATGTCGTCGTCCTCGAGATGGGCGACTATTACGACGACGCGGACTTCGACGGCGCGGAGCTCACCGCCCTGACAAACCTCTACCTCGGCGCACCGCAGGCCACCCACGACCAGAGCGTCGGACTGCTCGCCGGCTCGTGCCTCGGCGGCGGCACCGTCGTCAACTACTCGACCTCGTTCCGCACGCCCGATGAGGTGCGCGACGAGTGGGCCGGGCACGGCGTGCCTGCCTTCGCCGGCGAGGAGTACACGAAAAGCCTTGACGCCGTGGTCGAGCGCCTGGGCGTCAACCGCGAGCACAACAAACCCTCACGCCGCGACGAGATCATGCGAGCGGGCTGTGACGCGCTCGGCTGGCACATCGACGCGATGCCTCGCAACGTGCTCGGCTGCGACCAAGACAAAGAGTGCGGCTACTGCGGTCTCGGCTGCCGTGTCGGGGCCAAGCAGTCGGTCACCAAGACCTGGCTCGCCGACGCGGCCGCCGCGGGCGCCCGCTTGGTCGTCAACACGCGCGCCGAGCGGGTGATCGTCGAAAGCGGCGGCGCGCGGGGCGTGGAGGCGCGCACGGTCGACGGCCATCGCGTCACCGTCCGCGCACGCGCCGTCGTCGCGGCATGCGGGGCGCTGCACACCCCGGCGTTGCTCCGCCGCTCGGGGCTCGGCAACGCCAACATCGGTAAGCACCTGAAACTGCACCCCGTGTTGCCGATCATGGCCACCTACGAGGACGAGGTACTGCCATGGGAGGGGGTGATGCAGGCGCTCTACTCCGACCAGCATCGCGACCTCGACGACGGCTACGGCGTCAAGTACGAAACCGCGTCGATTCAGCCGCACATCGCGGTGTCGTTCCTCCCGTGGCGGGGCGCCCGCGCGCACCGCGAGCTGATGGAGGCGCTGCCGTACAGCGCGGGGGTCGCCGTGCTCCTACGCGACCGGGACGGCGGGGAAGTCCGCGTCGGACGCGACGGCGAACCAGTGGCCCGCTATCGGCTGTCCGACTACGACCGCGGTCACCTGCGCACCGGACTCGAGGGCGCCGCGCAGATACACGAGGCGGCCGGCGCCAAGCGGATCTTCTCGAGCCAAAACCGCTGGGTGTCATACGAGCCCGGACGTGACGGCGACCGCGCGCGGTTCATGGCCGATTGCGACGCCGCCGGATACGGACCAGGCCAGTGTGTGCTCGGGTCGTTCCACATCATGGGCTCGGCGCGGATGGGTGGCTCGGCTGCGCGCTCGGCCTGCGACCCGACAGGCCAGACGTGGGATGTGCGTGACCTCGTCGTGTGCGACGGGTCAACCTTTCCGACGGCCTCGGGCGTGAACCCGATGATCTCGATCGAGGCGATCGCGCACATGAACGCGCGGGGGCTCGCGGCTCGGCTGGCGTAGAGGCGATTTTCTGAGCGCGCCCGAAGGGATTCGAACCCCTAACCTTCTGATCCGTAGTCAGATGCTCTATCCGTTGAGCTACGGGCGCATGTGTTCAGTTATCTGGCCGACGAGTCAGCCCCGGCGGAGGCGAGAGGATTTGAACCTCCGGTCCGCTTTAAGGCGGACAACTCATTAGCAGTGAGTCCCATTCGGCCGCTCTGGCACGCCTCCTGACGTTTACCGCCGATCCGACAGCGTACACAGGGGCGACAGGCGAAGGCAAAGCGCAGGTGAGCGACCCATAAACTGGTCGGGTGACCGCCCGGCTGCGCCCTGAACTGACCGATCTTCCCGCTTACACGCCGGGCAGGACGGTGCCGGGCGCAATCAAGATCGCGAGCAACGAGACGGTGCACGGGCCCTTGCCGAGCGTGCGGGCCGCGATCGAGAAGGCGGCCGACAACATCAACCGCTATCCGGACAACGGGTACGTCGAGCTCAAAGACCGCCTGGCCAAACACCTGGACGACGGGGCTTTCGCGCCCGAGCACATCTCGGTGGGCTGCGGATCGGTCAGCCTGTGCCAGCAGCTGATCCAGATCACGTCGACCGTCGGCGATGAAGTGCTCTTCGGCTGGCGCAGCTTCGAGATCTACCCGCTGCAGGTCCGCACCGCGGGCGCCACACCCGTCCAGGTCCCGCTGACCGACTACACGCACGACCTCGACGCGATGCTCGCCGCGATCACCGACCGCACCCGGCTGATCTTCGTGTGCAATCCGAACAACCCGACCAGTACCGTCGTCGACCCCGACGCGCTGGCCCGGTTCGTCGAGGCGGTGCCGTCCGACATTCTCATCGCGCTCGACGAGGCCTACGTCGAGTACGTCCGCGACGGGCTGGCGCCCGACAGCTTCGGGCTGGTCCGCAAGCACAGCAATGTCGTTGTGCTGCGGACGTTTTCAAAGGCCTACGGGCTCGCCGGGCTGCGGATCGGCTACGCGGTCGGCGATCCGGACATCATCACCGCGCTTGGCAAGGTCTACGTCCCGTTCACCGCGACCAGCATCTCCCAGGCCGCGGCCATTGCCTCACTCGACGCCGCCGGCGAACTGCTGGCCCGCACCGACGCTGTCGTCGCCGAACGCGCCCGTGTCACGGCAGCACTGCGCGACGCCGGATACACCGTGCCGCCGTCACAGGCCAACTTCGTCTGGCTGCCACTGCCCGGGCGTGCCCAGGAATTCGCCAACGACTCGGCCAACAGCCGCGTCATCGTCCGCCCATACGGCGACGACGGCGTGCGGGTCACCGTCGCCGCCCCGCACGAGAACGACGCCTTCCTCGCCTTCGCCCAACGCTGGAAAGCGTCGACGCCGAAGCTTTGATTCTGCGGCCGTGGCGAGGCCTACTCGAAATATCTCGCCATCAGCGCAAGGTCAACGCCTCGGCCCGGCTAGCCGGGCCGGCGGCCCGTGTAGGCGATCAGCCGATCCAGAGCGCCCGCGTCAGCGGGCACGTCGATCGGATCGTCGAACCCGACGCCGGTGCGGCCCTGCGGCGTGATGATCTGCTTCGCCAGGCCCATCACATAATCGGACAATGAATCGGGTGCATCGACCTCATGCCCGATCGCCTTGGCGTAATCCCAAGCGTGGATGAGGAATTCGATCGACAGCACACCGGCCATCATCTTGGCGGGTGCCTCGCCCTGACCGAACGCCACCGTGCCGTCCAGCCCCCGCTTATGCCAGGCGTCCAGCGCGGGCCGTGCCGCGAGGATCACCTGCCGTTCCACCGAATCCTCGCGGTCGCGCTCCGGGAACTCGGCTCCAGCCTTCTCGCCAATCGTGGTGATCGAATTCATCAAGTGGTCGGTGAGTTTGGCGACGTCGAATTCCCGGCACGGCGTCTGCTTCGATTCGTCGTCTTTGGCGATGCCGTGCAGCACACGCTGCAGCACGGCCAGCGTGGCCTCGGCGCTCTGGAGTTCGTCGGCGGGCGGGGCCTGCGGTCCTGACGGTAAGTCGGCGGGCATGCGCCCACGCTACGACGCGGCACCGCATATCGTTCACGAGATGAGGACGCACGTTTGGGTCGCCGGGGCCGCTCTGATCCTCGCCGGCCTGATCGCCGGCTGCGAGCGCACTACGCCCGGCACCGTCGCGATGACCACCCAGCCGGGACCGCCGATCACCTCCACCACGCGGACGCCGACGACGACCGTGCCGGGGCTGCCGGGCATTCCCATACCGGACATTCCGATCCCCGGGTTTCCCACCAGGAACACCGACGTCCCTGTCGTCCCCGCGCCGCCCAACGCACTGACCATGGCGTGCAGCGAGTTCAACAAGCTCGACGAGGCCACCCGGCTCGCCGTCATCCGCGCGATCCTGGCCCAGGAGAACAATCCATTGGGGCCGAACGGCGAGTCCATCGGGCAGATGCTGGCCGAAGCCGCCTGCCAGTTCCTGCCCGAGGCCACCGTCAGCGAGGTGCTGATGGGCACGCCGCCGCGATAACAGGGTCGTCGCGCAAGCGCTCATCCGCGAGTGGCTAGCCCTTCTTCTCATGGGCGATGCATATGAATCCGTGGCCGTCGACATCGAGGGTCACGTCGCCCAAGTGACGCTGGTCGGTCCCGGCAAGGGCAACGCGATGGGCCCGGCGTTCTGGGCGGAGATGCCCGAGGTGTTCGCGAAGCTCGACGCCGACCGCGAGGTGCGCGCGATCGTGCTGACCGGCTCGGGAAAGAATTTCAGTTACGGGCTGGACCTCCCCGCGATGGGCGGCGCGCTGTCAGGTGTCCTCGGCGGCGGCGGATCGGCCCGGCCGCGCGCGGAGTTTCACCAGACCATCCTGCGGATGCAGGGGGCGATCAACGCCGTCGCCGACTGCCGCACCCCCACCATCGCGTCGGTGCACGGCTGGTGCATCGGCGGAGGGGTGGATCTGATCTCGGCCGTCGACATCCGTTACGCCAGCGCCGACGCGAAGTTCTCGGTTCGCGAAGTGAAGCTGGCGATGGTGGCCGACGTCGGCAGCCTCGCCCGACTGCCGTTGATACTGAACGACGGCCACCTGCGCGAGTTGGCGTTGACCGGAAGGGACATAGACAGCCAGCGCGCGGCACAAATCGGTCTGGTCAACGACGTCTACGACGCGGAGATCCCGCCGCCAACCCGCCGCTGACTGTCAGCGGCGGCAAGGATGTGCTGGATCAGCAGCGCATCGCCAGAGTTTCGGAGAGCCTGCGTTACGTGGCGGTGTCGAATGCGGCAATGCTGCCGTCGAAGGACCTGACCGAGGGCATCACCGCGACATTCGAAAAGCGGGCGCCGAACTTCACCGGGGAGTAGTCGGACTCAAGGACGAGGCGTCCAGCCCAGCTCGGCTTTGGCCTTCGCATTCGACAGCGGAAGCCAGGTGTCGCCGAAAGCCGTTGCCGCATAAGGTGCGACGAAGCGAACCAGTTGGCGCGGCATCGGCCACGGCCGCGGCCGGTGAAGTTTCGCCGCCATCTCGCGGGCGTAGTCGCCGAAGGACTGCGGCCGGTCGTCGACGATGTTGTAGAGCTGCCCACCTCGCCCGCGCTCGACCGCGTCGGCTGTCGCCTTGGCGACGTCATCGATGTGCACCCACGACACGATGCCGTGGCCCGTCATCGCGGGAAATGCCCACCACTTCGCCAGCCGTGTGAACAGCTCGTCGTGCGGCACCTGCCCGTAAAAGATGCCGTAGCGCAGCACGATTCCCTCGGTGTCGCTGCGCTCACCGGATGTGAGCACTGTCTGTTCCATGCCGCGCAGGGCCGCAATAGCCGCCTCCCCGCCAGGGAACGGCGGACCCGGATACGGGTCGGTCTCATCCAGGAGCGGCGGTCCGGATGTCGGGTAGCCGTACGCGAAGACCACCGACTCCGCCACCACCCGGCGCACGCCGGCCCGCTGCGCCGCCGCCACCAGATTCGGCACCCCACGGCCCCACAGCTTTCGTGCCGGCTCAAAGTCCTTGGGCCGCTTTGGCCCCCACTTCGGCAGGGTGGTCAGCAGGGACACCACCACTTCGGGTTCGATGTCGGCGACCACTTTGTCGATTTGAGGGGCGTCGAACACATCGGCCACCACCGGTTTGGCGGCCTCCCGTTGGATCTGCGGCGTCTTCGACGACTGGCTGGTCAGCCCGAAGACGTCATGGCCTCGGACGTTCAGCTCTCGTAGTAGCGGAAGCCCTGGCACGCTCGTCGCGCCTGCTACCAAAACGCGCATCAGGTCTTCTCCCCGACGACGCAGGTCCGCAACGCAAACGCGAGCAGCGCAGTGGTTCCGACCAGGCCGCCGGCTTCAAGCCATCCGATTGCATCGCCAGCGGCGTGGTGAGGGTCGATGATGTGACTCAGCGCGTGTAGCCCCCAGTGCACCGTCGCGAAAGCCAGCGCCGGGACCCGCCACGACGGCAACCGCACCGCGACCAGCATCATCAGGCCAAGCGGAAACTCGAACGTCGCGTTGTCGAAGATGTAGTGGTCGTTGCGCGCGCCGAAGTTCCCGAGCGTGTCGAAGAACGTGCCCGGCGCCACAAACATGAACAGCCCGACGAGCACCGAGTACACCCCGAAGACGATCAGGGTCACCTCGACATACCGGGCTCTTGTGCGCGTGGGTGTTGTCGTCATATCTTCACGCTAGATTCTCAATGGCCTCACGATAGGCTCCACTTTGATGGCAATTTCGGGTACCACTTCCGGTCCGGAGCTGCTGGTCGAACTCGACCGCGCCGCGCCAGAACCGCTGCACCGCCAACTCGCGAACGGCTTGCGCGACGCCATCCGCACGGGTCGGTTGGCACCGGCGACGCGGCTGCCGTCGACCCGGGTGCTGGCCACGGATCTTGGCGTCTCTCGCCGCCTTGTCGTGGACGCGTACAGCCAGTTGACCGCCGAGGGGTTCCTGCTCAGCAGGCACGGGTCGGGGACGCGAGTAGCGACGGTCGACGCCGCCAGCGCGCCCGGGCACGACACCAGAAAGGCGGCTAGGCGCCTCGACGTCGACTTCGCGCCCGGCTCACCGGATCTCGGCAGCTTTCCGCGGCATGCGTGGCTGCGGGCGTTGCGGCAGGGCCTCGCCGAGATCGAGTCGCATGCATTCGGCTACGTCGCACCGCAGGGGCTGGACACCGCGCGCGTCGCCGTGTCGGACTATCTGCGGCGCACCCGTGGTGTACTCGCCGACCCGCAGCACATCGTGCTCTGCTCGGGGGCGACGCAAGCCATCGCCCTGCTCGCTTCGGTACTGACAGACCAGACGCTGGCGATGGAGGATCCCGGCTTCTGGTTGCACCGGATGGTGCTGCGGCACAACGGCATCGACCCTATTGCCGTACCGGTCGATGACGACGGTCTGGATGTGGCCGCCCTTTCGGATAGCGGTGCGACGACGATCCTGGCAACGCCGGCCCATCAATCCCCGACCGGCGTGGTGCTCTCCGCCACCCGCCGGACCGCTCTGGTGCAGTGGGCGAGGGCGGATCACCTGATCATCGAGGATGACTACGACGCCGAATACCGGTACGACCGTGCTCCTGTCGGCGCACTGCAAGGTATAGCGCCCGACCGGGTGGTGTACGTCGGCTCGACGAGCAAGACGCTGGCGCCCGGATTGCGCATTGGCTGGATGGTGTTGCCTGCACACCTTGTCGGGCCTGTCGCGTTGTCCAAAGGCCTTGCTGACACGGGAAGTTCGGTGATGGACCAGCTCGCTTTCGCGAAGCTGTTGACGAGCGGCGGATACGACAGGCACCTGCGCCAGATGCGCCGCCGCTACGCGGCGCGGCGAAATACTCTGCTACAGGCTCTGGCTCGGTATCTGCCAGAGGCCACCGTGCTCGGCGCGGCCGCCGGGCTTCATCTGACGGTGCGGTTTCCCGACGACTGTCCTATCGCGGAGCTCGTCCGCCGCGCGGCGGACATGCGGGTGAGGGTCGAGCCGTTGGCACCGTGCTATGCAGACGAGGCCGCAGCGCCCCCGGGTTTGATGCTCGGTTATGCCAACGTCACTGAAACGCAGATTGTCGAGGGTGTGCGGGTGCTGGCCCAGGTTATGCCGTGACGCGATGGTTTGCTCGCAGTATTTGCGCAAGCGACAATCGCCTTACCGAAGAGCGGTGGCGGAGGGATTTGAACCCCCGGACGGTTTTAGCCGTCTCTCGCTTTCAAGGCGAGTGCATTAGGCCGCTCTGCCACGCCACCGCCGACAAGAGTACGGGGCGGTCGAGAGCCTGCGCGAAGAGCGGACGGTTTAGACGCGGCCGAGTTTCGCCGGCGGCGCGCCTGCCTTCAGCGCGACGCTGATCCGTCTGCAGTTCTCGCCCATTGCGGCGATCTGCGGGCGAGACAATCGGCCGAGGAAGTGTGCTCGTACCCCCTCGCCGTACGTCAGCATGGCTTCGGACACCGCGGCGCGCCCTTCCTCGGTGATCGAGGCCAGCACCCCTCGGCCGTCGTCCGGACTGGCACCGCGGTGCACAAGGCCCTGCAGTTCCAGGCGCCGAATCTGCCGGGTCACCCGGCTCGGCAACGACATCAGGCCGTCGGCGAGATCCCCCATGCGCGCCGAGCCAGTCGCGGATTTGTCCAAAATATCGAGCAGCCGCACGTCATTGAGCGTCAGATGATGCGCGTCCACCAGCGACCGATTCAGAGTCGCGTACATTCTCAACGCTGAATCGAGGAAGTTTTGCCATGACCTCTGTTCAGCGATGTCCAAGCCAGGCATTTCACTAGCGGTACGCCCGGCAATCATCCCCTCCATTTCGCTATGGTAAACCAGGCAAGCTTCGTCGCGGGCCGGAACACCGCAGCAGATTCGGCGCATAGTAGCGTTGGCCAAATGCGCGCGATCGTGGCCGAATCAGCCGATCAGCTCACCTGGCAAGAAGTCCCCGATATCTCGCCTAAACCCGGTGAAGTCCTAATCAAGGTGAGTGCGGCCGGGGTGAACCGTGCCGACCTTTTGCAGGCTGCCGGCAAGTATCCACCCCCTCCTGGAGCGAGCCAGACCCTTGGGCTCGAGGTCTCCGGAACCATCGCAGAGGTCGCCGGCGGAGGCGATCCGTGGGCGATCGGGCAACACGTTTGCGCTTTGCTGGCGGGCGGGGGCTACGCGGAATTTGTGGCCGTTCCCGCCGGGCAGGTGATGCCGATTCCCGACGGGGTGCCAATTCATCATGCCGCAGGACTGCCCGAAGTGGCATGCACCGTGTGGTCCAACTTGATTATGACCGCAAATCTGTCGGCCGGTCAGCTCCTGCTCATCCATGGCGGTGCGAGCGGTATCGGCACGCATGGCATTCAGGTGGCGCGCGCGCTCGGGGCCAGGGTGGCCGTCACCGCCGGAGCGCGCAACAAACTCGATCTGTGCACCGAACTGGGCGCCGAGATCACCATCAACTACCGCGAGGAAGACTTCGCCGAACGGGTGCAGGGCGATGGGGGTGCCGACGTGATCCTCGACATCATGGGTGCCGCCTACCTCGACCGCAATGTCGACGCGCTTGCCACCGACGGCCGCTTGGTCATCATCGGGATGCAAGGAGGCGTGAAGACTGAGCTCAACATCGGCAAGCTGCTCGGCAAGCGCGCCGGCGTCATCGCAACGGCGTTGCGGTCGCGTCCGGTCAGCGGCCCCGGCAGCAAGAGCGAGATCGTCACCGCCGTAGTTGCCAACGTCTGGCCGATGATCGCCGACGGCCAGGTGCGTCCGATCATCGGCGCCGAGTTCCCCATCGAGCAGACCCTGGTCGCGCACGAGCTGCTGTCCTCAGGCGAGGTGTCCGGGAAAATCGTTCTGCGCGTGGCGGATTAGCACGTCGGCGGAGCCGACAATTCAGCCGGCGTGGCGGAGCCGACAATTCAGCCGGCGTCGGCTGAGCCGACAATTCAGCCCAACGAGGCCAGCGCGCGCACCAACTGATCGACCTCCGCGGTGGTTGTGTAGTGCGCAAGCCCGACCGTCACTGCGCCGCCAATGTCGTTGACGCCCAGAACGTCTAGCACACGTGAGCTGACATTGGAGATCGCCAGGATGCCGTTGTCGGCCAGCCGCTGCACCACCGTCTGGGCGGGCACGTCGCTGACCGCGAAGCTGAGCACCGGAATATGCGCCTCCGGCCGGCCGATCACCATCACCGCGGACAGGGAGCGTAGCGAGATCAGCAGGTAGTCGAACACCCGGCTCATGTAAGTCGACGCCGATTGCATTGACACCGAAAGTCGTTCGCGCCGCGACCCCTGAGCGGACTCATCGAGTCCGGCCAGGTATTCGATACTGGCGACGACGCCGGCAAGCAAACCGAATTGGTGGGTGCCGACCTCGAGTCGCGCGGGCCCGGTCGCATACGGGTTCAGCGACACCGAGCTGAACGAGTCGATCATCGACGGGTCGCGGAAAACCAGCGCGCCGATGGGCGGTCCACCCCAAGCCACCGCATTCACCGCGACCACATCGGCGTCGATCTCCTCGATATCGATCAGCCGGTACGGCGCGGCCGCGGAGTGATCGACGACCACCAACCCGCCGACCTCGTGCACGAGTTTGGTGACCGCGCGCAAATCGGTCACCGTGCCCAGTGTCGAAGACGCGGAGCTGATGGCGACCAGCCGCGTCGGCCGGGTGATCAGGCTCTCCCACTGCCAGGTCGGCAGCTCACCGGACTCGATGTCGACCTCGGCCCACTTCACCTTGGCGCCATAGCGATTCGCGGCGCGCAGCCATGGTGCGATGTTCGCCTCGTCGTCGAGCCGGGTCACCACCACCTCATAGCCGAGGCCGACCCGCGACGACGACGCGTCGGCCAGCGACGTCAGCAGGATCGCTCGGTCGGCGCCGAGCACCACGCCCTGCGGATCCGCCCCGAGCAGGTCGGCGACCGCCTGACGCGCAGCCTCAAGCACCGCGGCACTTCGTTGCGCCGACGGATGCGGCCCGACCGGCGTCGGCATCGACCCCCGGAATGCGGTCGACACCGCTCTGCCCACGGAGTCGGGCAGCAGCATGCCGTTCTGGGCGTCGAGATGCACCCATCCATCGCCCAATGACGGGTGCAGTCCACGCACCCGGGCGACGTCGTATGCCATGCCAGCCCACCTTAGAGCGTCTGTGAATCCCACAAACCGACACGATTTTGGCGGATGCCCGGCCGCGCCCTGTCGCTGCCCATGCCGTGCCCGGACCGAGTCACCTGGGCAGCCATACTAGTCCAGTGAGCTTGGGGTTCGGAGTGCTAATTGCACTGTTGTTGCTAGTGATCCCCGGGGCCATCGTCGCACGTGTCTGCCGGCTAACTTGGCCGACCGCGATCGCGGTCGGGCCGGCCCTGACCTACGGTGTGGTGGCCTTGGCCATCGTTCCGTTTGGCGCACTTCGTGTCCCGTGGAACGCATGGACAGCGTTGTTTGCTCTGGTCGTAACGACGGCAATCGCCGTGGGTTTGCGGATCGCGCTGGGCCGCGTTCGCGACGTGGACGCCGAGGCCCGTGCGGTGACCCGCGGTCCCGCGTTCGTGGTCGCCGCGGGAGTCCTGCTGGGGGCCTTGCTGATCGGGCTGGCAGCACTTCTCGGCATGCCGAACTGGCAATCCATTCCGAGTAACTGGGATGCCGTGTGGCACGCCAACACGATTCGCTTCATTCTCGACACCGGCCAGGCGTCACCGACCCACATGGGCGAGCTCCGCAACGTCGAGACACATGAAGCGCTGTATTACCCGTCGACGTTTCACGCGCTGGCATCGGTATTAAGTCAGCTGACCGGCGCAGCGCCGACCACCGCGTACACGCTGAGCTCGCTGACCGCCGCGATCTGGCTGTTCCCGGTCAGCGCCGCGACGCTGACGTGGCAGCTGCTCCGCACCCGAACCGACCAGTGGCGCACGGCCGGCGCCGCCGCAGCGGCGGCCGCGCTGTCGGCGTCGTTCACCGCGATCCCCTACGTCGAATTCGACACCGCCTCAATGCCCAACCTCGCCGCCTACGGCATGGCCGTTCCGACCATGGTGCTGGTCGTGTCCGCACTGCGCCACCGCGACCGCATCCCGCTCGCAGTGCTGGCGCTGCTCGGTGTGTTCTCGGTGCACATCACGGGCGGGGTGATGGTCGTTCTGTTCGTGGCGGGGTGGTGGCTGGTCGACGCGCTGTGGCATCCCGTCCGCGGCCGCGTCGCCGACTTCGTCAACCTGCTGCTGATCGCGGCGCCGACCGTGGTCCTGCTACTGCCGCAATTCCTGGGGGTGCTGCGGCAGGCCGAGATCATCGTCGGGCACACATTCGTCACGCACGAGGGCAAGAAGCGCGGCCTGATCGACGCGATGGTGCAGCACACCCGGCACCTCAACGACTTCCCGATTCAGTGGGTGCTGATCATCCTGGCGGCGATCGGCGGGATCGTTCTGTTGGTGCGGCGGGTGTGGTGGCCGCTGGCGGTCTGGCTGTTGCTGGTGGTGTCGATCGTGCACTCGTCGGCGCCGTTCGGCGGCCCGATCGGCGCGCTCACCGGCAAGTTCAGCGACCTGTTCTACAGCGACCCGCGGCGGCTCTCGGCGGTGATCACGATGCTGCTCGCCGCCGCGGTCGGGATCGCAGTGTTCACCCTGGCGTCGGCCGCAGTCACCGGCGCGCGCCGGCTGACCGACAAAGGTAGTTCGCGAGCCACCTACGCTGCGACGGCCACCATCGTGGTGGTCGTCACCATCGGGATCGGGCTCGCGTATCTACCGCGGGCCCGGTTTCTGTTCGGCGAGAAGTACGACAAGGTGATGGTCGACACAAAAGACCTCGAGGCGTGGGCGCATCTGGCCACGTTGCCGGGGGCGCGCGACACCCTGATCGGCGATGCGAATACAGACGGCACGGCGTGGATGTATGCCGTCGCCGGCCTGCACCCGCTGTGGACCCATTACGACTACCCGGTCCAGCAGGGCCCGGGCTATCACCGATTCATCTTTTGGGCCTACGCCGACGACGCCGATACCGACCCGCGGGTGGCCGAGGCGGTCAAGGCGCTCAACATCCGGTACGTGGTGACGAGCACACCGGTCGTACGCGGGTTCGTCATGCCCGACGGGCTAGTGTCGCTAGATAGATCTCGGTCGTGGGAGAAGATCTACGACAACGGCGAGGCCCGCATATACGAATGGCGCGGCGATGAGCGCTAGCCGCGAACAGGGCCCCCGCCCGAAGGGCAGGGGACAGACGGATGAGAAGGGAAATGACTACGAACACCGACGACGACAACATCGAAATCATCGGCGGCGATCCACGCGTCCTGGCCGACGACGAAGCCGACGGCAAGTCGTTGACCGATCTGGTCGAGCAGCCTGCCAAGGTGATGCGGATCGGCACCATGATCAAGCAGCTGCTCGAAGAAGTGCGGGCCGCACCGCTCGATGACGCGAGCCGCAACAAGCTGCGCGAAATCCACCGCACCAGCATTCGCGAGCTCGAGGACGGGCTGGCGCCTGAACTGCGCGAGGAGCTCGAGCGGCTCACGCTGCCGTTCACCGACGACGGCGTTCCGTCTGACGCCGAGTTGCGGATCGCGCAGGCTCAGTTGGTCGGTTGGCTCGAAGGCCTCTTCCACGGCATCCAGACAGCGCTGTTCGCGCAGCAGATGGCCGCCCGTCAGCAGTTGGAGCAGATGCGCCAGCTGCCGCCGGGTATGGGCGGGGGCGCCCCAGGCCCGCGCGGCGGCGGAACAGGTCAGTACCTGTAGGTCTTGTGACGTCTCCTTCTACGCCACACATCTCCACCCACAATGCGTGGGTGGAGTTTCCGATCTTCGACGCGAAGACGCGCTCGTTGAAGAAGGCGTTCCTCGGCAAGGCCGGCGGCGCGATCGGACGCAACGAGTCCAATGTCGTTGTCATCGAGGCATTGCGGGACATCACCATGTCGCTCGAACTCGGCGACCGAGTCGGGCTCGTCGGGCACAACGGCGCCGGCAAGTCGACTCTTCTGCGGCTGCTGTCCGGGATCTACGAGCCGACTCGCGGGGTCGCTTCGGTGACGGGCCGGGTGGCCCCCGTGTTCGACCTTGGCGTTGGGATGGACCCGGAAATCTCCGGATTCGAGAACATCCTCATCCGCGGGCTGTTTCTGGGTCAGACGCGTAAGCAGATGATGGCGAAGGTCGATGAGATCGCGGAGTTCACCGAACTGGGCGACTACCTGTCGATGCCGCTGCGCACCTACTCCACCGGTATGCGGGTCCGGTTGGCCATGGGCGTGGTCACCAGCATCGACCCGGAGATCCTGCTGCTTGACGAGGGTATCGGCGCGGTGGACGCCGAGTTCCTCAAGAAGGCCCAGTCACGGCTGCAGAGCCTCGTCGAGCGGTCCGGGATCCTGGTGTTCGCAAGCCATTCCAACGAGTTTCTCGCCCGGCTGTGCAAGACCGCGATGTGGATCGACCATGGCACCATCAAGATGACTGGCGGCATCGAGGACGTCGTGCGCGCCTACGAGGGTGAGGACGCCGCCCGCCACGTACGGGAAGTCCTCGACGAGCACCGCGCCGACTGGCCCGCAACGGCGATGAGCGCCTCGCGCGAAGACCAGACAGCATTGCCCGATGACTGAGTCGGTATGCGCCGTGGTGGTCACACATCGGCGTCCCGACGAACTGGCCAAGTCGCTGGATGCCGTGAGTACGCAGGCCCGCGCTCCCGATCATCTTGTGGTCATCGACAACGACGACGACGAACGCGTGCGCGACATCGTGAACGGCCAGCCGATCGCGACCACCTATCTCGGGTCGCGCCGAAACCTCGGTGGTGCAGGCGGTTTCGCGTTGGGCATGCTGCACGCGCTCTCGCTGGGTGCGGACTGGGTGTGGCTGGCCGACGACGACGGCAGGCCACAGGATTCCGAGGTGCTCGGTACGCTGCTGGCCTGCGCTTGGAAGCACGGGCTGGCCGAGGTGTCGCCGATGGTGTGTGACATGGCCGACCACGAGCGCCTGGCCTTCCCGCTGCGCCGCGGGCTGCTGTGGCGGCGCAAGGTCAGCGAATTGCGGGTAGGCACTGAGGATTTGCTGCCCGGTTACGCCTCGCTATTCAACGGAGCGTTGTTTCGGGCATCGACGCTGGAGGCGGTCGGCGTTCCCGATCTGCGATTGTTCGTTCGCGGTGACGAAACCGAACTGCACCGCCGCCTGGTGCGCTCCGGTCTGCCGTTCGGCACCTGCCTTGATGCGGTGTATCTGCACCCGCAGGGCAGGGACGAGTTCAAGCCCATCCTCGGCGGGCGGATGCACACCCAATATCCCGCCGATGCGACGAAGCGCTTCTTCACCTACCGCAACCGCGGATACCTGCAATCACAACCCGGCATGCGCAAGCTGGTACCGCAGGAATGGGCGCGGTTCGGCTGGTATTTCCTGGTGACCCGGCGTGACCCCGCCGGTCTGGCGGAATGGATTCGGTTGCGGCGCTTGGGCCGACGCGAGAAGTTCGAGAGGCCTTCACAATGACGTTCACCGACGCGGCCGCGCAGTCGCGCACGATGAGCCGCGCATGGGGCGACCTCGTCGCCGGCTTCAACAAACGCGAATTGTGGCTGCACCTTGGCTGGCAGGACATCAAGCAGCGCTACCGGCGCTCGGTGCTCGGCCCGTTCTGGATCACCATCGCAACGGGCGCGACAGCGGTGGCGATGGGGCTCTTGTACTCAAAGCTCTTCAAACTGCCACTGGCCGAACATCTGCCCTATGTCACGCTCGGCCTGATCGTCTGGAATCTCATCAACGCCTCGATCCTGGAAGGCGCGGAGGTGTTCGTCGCCAACGAGGGGTTGATCAAACAACTTCCGACGCCGCTGTCGGTACACGTCTATCGGCTGGTGTGGCGGCAGATGATCCTGTTCGCGCACAACATCATCATCTTCGTGATCATCGCGATCATCTATCCGAAGCCCTGGTCGTGGCCGGACCTCGCGGTCATCCCGGCCTTGGGCCTGATCGTGCTCAATTGTGTATGGGTATCACTGTGTTTCGGCATCCTGGCAACCCGCTACCGGGACATCAGCCCCTTGCTGTTCAGCCTGGTGCAGCTGCTGTTCTTCATGACGCCGATCATTTGGAACGAGCAGACCCTGCAGCAGCAGGGTGCAGGCGCGTACGCGAAGATCGTCGAGCTCAACCCGCTGCTGCATTACCTCGACATCGTCCGGGCCCCGTTACTGGGCGCCGATCAGGAACTGCATCACTGGGTGGTGGTGCTGACGCTGACCGTGATCGGCTGGATCATGGCCGCGTTCGCGATGCGCCAGTACCGGGCCCGCGTGCCGTATTGGGTCTAAGCGGCTGAGCCGGCCAGCTTTGGCTCCCATGCGGTGAGCCGCGGGGTGGCCGCGGAGTTTGGTGTCGATGACGCCGTCCTGCGCGTCGAGCTGGTTGCCTCGCACTTGATGGGGTTGGCATTCGCGCGGTATCAGTTGCGGATCGAGCCGATCACGTCTGTTGGCGTCGACGATCTCGTCGCCTGGATCTGCCCAACCGTGCAGCGTTACCTCACGGCACCGACATCTCCTGGCCCCGGCACGTAGTTATCCCCAAACCCGAATTCGCCAACAGATCGGCGGCTGTGGGTGGCGGCAAGTCGAACAGAACAACAAGAATCGAATACGTGTTCGACGGATGCACCAACGCAGAGTTGCTCGATGCCATGGGTGAAGCCCAGCAGGCCGAGCGCGCCGCGTTCGCGCGCCAGTTGATGGCCGTCGGCCAGTTCGCCGTGCGCCGTATGGACGAGGTGTATGCCGAGCACGAGTTCTGGTGCGTCGACGATTGGGAGGCCATCGCCGCCGAGGTCGGTGCCGAGTTGGGTATCAGCCGCGGACGGGCGTCTTCACAGATGCGCTACGGAGAGGCTTTGTTAAAGCGGTTTCCCGAGCTCGGTGCAGTGTTCTTGGCCGGCAACGTGGACTTTCGGGTGATCGCCGCGGCGATCTTTCGCACGGACCTGATCCAGGATCCCGACGTGCTCGCCAAAATCGACGAGAAGTTGGCACGCAAGGCGCCGGCTTGGAACAAGCTGTCGCGGGAGAAGGTCACGGAACTGGTCGACTGGATGGTCATCGAGCTGGATCCCGAGGCTGTGCGGGTGGCGAGGCAACGTGACCTGGACCGCCATATTGAGGTCAGCCCCGGCAAGAACGGGACGGCCGAGATCTGGGGTGAAGTCCGCGGCCCCGATGGAGCGGCCTTCGACGCGAAACTCGATGCCCTCGCGGCCACGGTATGCCCGGATGATCCGCGCACCAAGACCCAACGCCGCACCGATGCGCTGACGCCGCTGTCGGCGGGTGCGACATCGATGCCGTGCATGTGCGGCTCACCGGACTGCCCGGCCGGTGGCGCCGAGGCGCCGGCCGCCAACCCGGTCGTGATCAATGTGCTCGCCGAAGCCGCCACCATCGAGGGCGCCAGCGACAAGCCTGGCTATCTGCCCGGCTACGGCGCGGTGCCCGCCGCCACGGTGCAAGAGATGGCCAAGACCGCATCGCTGCGGCCGGTCCCGATCCCCAAAGACCTTGTCGCCGAACCGCAGTACCGTCCGTCCGCGGCACTGGCCCGGTTCATCCGATGCCGAGACTTGACGTGCAACTTCCCTGGGCTGCGATCAACCCGCGGCGAGGTGCGACATCGACCACAGCGTGCCTTATTCGCTGGGGCCGACTCATCCATCGAACAACTCGCTGAAATGCCGGATTCACCACCTGCTCAAGACCTTCTGCGGTTGGACCGACCTCCAACTGCCTAACGGCTCCATCGTGTGGACCTCACCAAGCGGGCGCACCTACACCACCACGCCCACCGGAGCCCGGTTCTTTCCCCAACTCGCGATGCCGACCGGCAAGTTAGTGCTGCCCAACAGTCCACCGCCGAATCCGCATCGCCAACTGGCGATGCCACTGCGAAAACGCACCCGAGCCCAGGACCGGGCCTACCGGGTCGAGCGGGAACGCGCCCTCAACAGGGCCCGCTACGAGGCCGACCCGCCGCCCTTCTAACTCCCAGGCACTTCGCAGCGTGCTCTACCGTTATGCAGCTATGAGCATCCCGCCATATCAACCGCCGTCGTCCCCACCGTCCGGGCAACCTGGCACGCTGACGTGCCCGAAGTGCGCCGGCGTCATGAAGACCTACGAGCGCAACGGCATCCACCTGGAGCAATGCGATACGTGCAGGGGCATCTTCCTGGACTTCGGTGAGCTGGAGTCGCTCACCCAGATGGAGAGCCGGTTCGCCCAGGCCGCCCCTCCGCCTCCGCCGCCCCATCAGGGCTACAGCGACTACGGCCCCGGCTGGGGTCACCGTGGCAACAAGCACTACCGCAAGCAGGGCTTCGGCAGGCTGTTTTTCTCCAGCTAGACCATCCGCTGGCAGGCGGCCAGTAGAGCGGACTGCGTTTCGTCGTCGTCGCCGTGTGCGACGCCTGCCGCTGCCGCGTGAACGACGGCGGCGCGGGCGAACGGCTCCAGCACGGGCCACGGGTCGCCGGCTGGCACGGCCGGTCCGCCCGCGTCGCGGTATGCGTCGAGGAAGATGGTCCAGTCGTCGTCGGGGATGAGTCCGGCCGCCCAGAAACCAGCGGGTCTCGCAAGATCCCACGCCGGGTCGCCGACACCGAGGTCATCGATGTCGATCAACAGCCAATGCCCGGCCCGGCGGCCGAGTTGGCCCGGATGCCAGTCGCCATGCACCAGCGTCATCGGCCGATCCGGCGAGCCGGCCCTCCACACGTCGTCTGGCAGTTCGGCCGCCGCACGCCGGATGGTGGCGTCGTCGGTGTACCGCGGCATCCGCCGCAGCCGGTGCGGCCAGCCGTGCGGGATCCGCATCGGTGTCGCTTCGCCGTGGAGCTGCGCCAGCAGTCGGCCAGCCTCGGCCCACGGCGCGCATTCGGGTTGTGGCACAACGGTTTGCACTCGTGGCCAACGGGTGCGCCAGCGCATGCCGACCATCTCCGGAGTCACATCGAGTGGCGCCAAAAGAGAACCCGACTCCGCGGCGATGCGGAGCCGGGTCTTCAGCGCGCGGGGGTCGGTGCCCGGCCGATGCAGCTTGTAGACCACGTCGCCGTCGACGACGATCTCTGCACCGGACCGGGTCTGCACCCGTCAACCGTATTAGCGCTTGGGCAGCGGCAGACGCGTGGTCACGCCAATGCGGTTCCACGCGTTGATGGTCAGCGCCATCGCGATGACCTGGCCCAGCTCGCGCTCGGAGAACGCCGCGGCCGCCCGCGCGTACACCTCGTCGGAGACGTGGCGGCGGGTGAGGTCGGTCATCTCCTCGGTCAGTGCAAGCGCGGCCTGCTCCTGCTCGGTGAAGATGCCCGCGGCCTCTTCCCACGCGGGCAGCAGCGCGAGCTTCTGCTCGCTGATTCCGTGCTTGCGCGCATCCGCGGTGTGCATGTCGAGGCAGAACGCACAGTGGTTCATCTGCGAAGCACGAATTTTGATCAACTCGGCCAAATCCGGGTCGATGTCCTTTGCCGCCGCGCTGCTCAGCACCATCATCGCCTCGTAGATTTCGGGCGAGACGCGGTTGAGGTTGATGCGGCGCGTCGTTTCGGTAGTCGTCATGTCGGCTCCTCAGTCGGTTCTCAGCGGCGGGGCGGTTCGAGGCGGACCGTCACGTTGATACGGTTCCAGGCGTTGATCGTGACCGCCATCGCGATGACCTGACCCAGCTCGCGTTCGGTGAAAACGGCTGCGGCCCTTGCATACACCTCGTCGGCGACATGGCCGTCGCCGAGCTCGGTGATCGCCTCGGTCAACGCCAAGGCCGCCCGCTCGCGTTCGGTGAACAGGTGTCCGGCCTCTTCCCAGGCCGCAAGAACGTCCAGCTTCTGCCCGCTGACGCCGTGCGTGCGCGCGTCGCGGGTATGCATGTCGAGGCAGAACGCGCAGTGGTTGATCTGCGAGGCACGGATCTTGATCAGCTCTCCCAACTCGGGGTCGATGTCCTTGGCGGCCGCGTTGCTCAGCGTCATCATCGCCTCGTACAGCTCGGGCGACGTCTTGTAGATCGCGAGGCGGTCGACGGTGTCCTTGGTTTCGAGTGTCTGTGTCATGCCGACAACGCTAGTGCCGAAAGTCCCATCTGCATGGTTCAATCTACCTATGGATTCATGGGCCAATTCGGGTAGCCGTGACCTGCACCTGGATCTGCGCGAGACCATCACGCCCGGTGCCCGCGGGGCACGCGACCTTCTGCTCAGCGCCCTGCGCGACGCCGTGCGCTCCGGTCGGCTGGCGCCGGGCACCATGCTGCCCCCATCGCGCAGCCTGGCCACCGACCTCGGATTGGCCCGCAACACCGTGGCCGACGCCTACGCCGAGCTGGTCGCCGAAGGATGGCTCGCGTCACGCCAGGGCGCTGGCACCTGGGTGGTCAACAACGTCGGCAATGAGATCCCTGCCCGGCCCCGCGGCGTCCGCGTCGTACCGACGCACAATCTGATGCCCGGTTCGCCGGACGTCGCGGAGTTCCCCCGTCATGAATGGGCTGCCTCAACCCGCCGCGCGCTGACCAACGCACCCACCGAGGCGCTACGCATGGGAGACCCGCGTGGCCGACCCGAACTTCGCGAGGCGCTCGCCGAATATCTCGGCAGAGTGCGCGGGGTCCGCACGACCTCGGAGTCGATCGTCATCTGCGCAGGAGTCCGCCACGGCGTCGAACTGTTGGCGAAGGTGTTCGAGAAGGCGGGCCCGATCGCCGTAGAGGCCTACGGCCTCTTCATCTTTCGTGACGCGATCGCGGCGATGGACATACCGACCGTGCCCATCGGCCTCGACGACCACGGTGCAGTGATCAGCGACCTCGAAACGGTGGACGCGCCGGCTGTGTTACTGACCCCGGCCCACCACAGCCCGATGGGCATGCCGCTTCACCCCTCGCGGCGCACCGCCGTCGTCGACTGGGCGCAACGCACGGAGGGTTATGTATTCGACGACGACTACGACGGCGAGTTCCGTTACGACCGCCAACCCGTCGGCGCGCTGCAGGCGCTGTGCCCCGACCGGATCGTCTACCTCGGCTCGACCAGCAAGAGCCTCTCGCAGGCCCTGCGGCTGGGCTGGATGGTGGTCCCCGACGGCCTGATGGACGCGGTGCTCGCCGCCGGGGGTGGCGCGCAGTTCTACGTCGACGCGGTCTCGCAACTCACGATGGCTGACTTCATCACCAGCGGGCAGTACGACCGCCACATCCGCCGGATGCGGATTCGCTATCGGCGTCGCCGCGACGCGCTGGCCGACGCCCTCGCGGGGTTTGACGTCGGTATCAGCGGGCTGTCCGCGGGCGTCAACATGCTGCTGACCCTGCCGGCGGACACGGAGCATGAGGTGCTGCGCCGGGCGGGCGAGGCGGGTATCGCGCTGAGCGGGCTCTCGGTGATGCGCCACCCACTGGCCGGTCCTGACCTTCCCGCTCCCGACGGCATCGTCGTCGGCTTCGCCGCCCCCGCCGAGCACGCGTTCGGCCCGGCCGTCGACGCTTTGCGCAATCTACTGATCGCGAGCGGACTGCGTCGTAGCGTTCGGTCATGAGTCAGCAGCGCCGTCACCTGAGCCTTTACGAACGAGCGATGGAGAGCTTCGCCCGGACCGGCGCAGGGACCTGGTACCTGAAGCAGATCGCGCCGAGGATCGATCCGCCACTGCTGCGCCTCACCGGTGGCCGAGTGAGCAGCGTGTACCCGACGCCGGTCATGCTCCTGACCACCACCGGGGCGAAATCCGGGCAGCCGCGCACGCTTCCGCTCCTGTACGTCACGGACGGCGACCGAATCATCCTGATGGCTTCGAACTACGGGAAGACGAGCCACCCGGCCTGGTATCGGAACCTGACGGCCAACCCGAGGGTCGAGGTGCTCGCGGGCAAGCGCAGCGGCACCTACACCGCGAGCGGGATCACCGATCCCGGCGAACGCGATCGCGCTTGGGAGCTCGCCCTAGACCAGTACGCCGGATATGGCGACTACCAAGAGCGCGCAGGCGACCGGACGATCCCACTGGTTAGGTTGGAACGGGAGGCTTCACGTTAAGGGGTTGAGCCATGCCGAAGTTCAGCAAGATCTCGCACATCTCTTTTTCGGCTCGTGACGCAGAGAAGAGCGCCCTGTGGTGGTCGCGGGTCTTCGGCCTCGCGGAGATCGACCGGGTCGCGGGCGACGACTGGCGCGCCATCCTGCTGGTGCATCCACCTTCGGGAACGGTGATCGAGTTCCAGCAGCACGACGGCAACCAGGGTGAGGTCTTCGACCCGCGTCGCACCGGCTTCGACCACATGGGGCTCAAGGTCGACGACCGAGCGGAACTCGACGAGTGGCGCCAGCACTTCGAACGGCTGGACGTTACATACTCACCGATCGTTGACGCGGAATACGGTTCGGTGCTGACCTTCAAGGACCCCGACGGCATCCAGTTCGAGATGTTCTACCGGGAGAACCACCCGTAGCGCTGGCTAAGCTGCCCGGGTGGCCGAGCCTCCCATGTCGCCGAACCTGACGCTCAAGACTCAGGCGTGGCGGTTCATCGTGACCGGCGGCCTGTCGGCGATCGTCGACTTCGGCCTCTATGTGGCGCTGCTGGCGGCCGGGCTGCATGTCAACGTCGCCAAGACCATCAGCTTCATCGCAGGCACCACCACCGCGTACCTGATCAACCGGCGCTGGACGTTCCAGGCTCCGCCGAGCACGGCCCGGTTCATCGCCGTCGTCGCGCTCTATGCGGTGACCTATGCCGTCCAGGTCGGCATCAACTACGTCTTCTACATGCAATTCGCGAATCAGCCATGGCGGGTGCCGATCGCCTTCGTGATCGCACAGGGCACGGCGACTGTGATCAATTTCATCGTCCAGCGGGCGGTCATTTTCCGGTTGCGTTGAGCGGAATCTTCAAGCGGTACCCTCGTCACGATGTTTGAGACCACCCCCCAGCGGCTCACCGGCTGGGCTCGCACCGCGCCGAGCGTCGCGCAGGTGTTGTCGACCCCGGACCCCGAGGTGATCGCCAAAGCGGTATCGCAGGTCCCCAACCGCGGCGTGATCGCCCGTGGGCTTGGCCGCTCCTACGGTGACAACGCCCAGAACGGCGGCGGCCTCGTCATCGACATGACCGCGCTGAACAAGATCCACACCATGGACGGCGACACCCATCTGGTGGATGTCGACGCCGGTGTCAATCTGGACCAGCTGATGCGGGCCGCGCTGCCACTCGGGCTGTGGGTTCCGGTGCTGCCAGGCACCCGCCAGGTGACAATCGGGGGCGCGATCGCATGCGACATCCACGGTAAGAACCACCACAGCGCGGGCAGCTTCGGCAACCACGTGCGATCGATGGATCTGCTGACCGCCGATGGGGAGATCAACCAGCTGACCCCCGACGGCCCCGATGCCGAGCTGTTCTGGGCGACGGTCGGCGGCAACGGGCTCACCGGCATCATCCTGCGCGCCACCATCGAGATGACGCCAACCGAGACCGCCTATTTCATCGCCGACGGCGACGTGACCGCTGGCCTCGACGAGACCATCGCGTTCCACAGCGACGGCAGCGAAGACAACTACACCTACTCCTCAGGGTGGTTCGACGCGATCAGCGCTCCGCCCAAGCTCGGCCGCGCCGTCATCTCGAGGGGATCGCTGGCGACGGTGGACCAGCTACCGAAGAAGCTGCAGCGCGATCCCCTGAAATTCGATGCACCGCAGTACTTCACGACACCAGACATCTTCCCCAACGGCCTTGGCAACAAATTGATCTTCGGGACGATGTCCGAGGTGTGGTACCGCATGGGCAAGACCTATCGCGGCAAGGCTCAGAACTTGACGCAGTTCTACCACCCGCTCGACATGATCGGCGAATGGAATCGTGCTTACGGCTCAGCGGGTTTCGGCCAGTACCAGTTCGTTGTGCCTACCGAGGCCGTTGATGCGTTCAAGGGCATCATGTACGACATTCAGAAGTCGGGCCACTACTCGTTCCTCAACGTGTTCAAGCTGTTCGGCCCCGGCAACCAAGCGCCGTTGAGCTTTCCGATTCCCGGCTGGAATGTCTGCGTCGATTTTCAGATCAAGCCGGGTCTTGGCGCATTCCTCAACGAACTCGACCGCCGCGTGCTGGAGTTCGGCGGCAAGCTCTACACCGCCAAGGACAACCGCACAACTGCCGAGACCTTCCATGCCATGTACCCGCGAATCGACGAGTGGATTGCCGTGCGCCGCAAGGTCGATCCCAACGGTGTGTTCGCCTCGGACATGGCCCGACGTTTGGAGCTGCTCTAGATGGTGCTTGACGCCGTAGGCAACCCTCAGACCATTCTGCTGCTCGGCGGCACATCAGAGATCGGGCTCGCCATCTGCGAGCGCTATCTGCGCAACGCATCAGCGCGCATTGTGCTGGCCGAACTTCCCGACCACCCACGCCGCGACGCGGCCGTCGACCAGATGAAGGCGGCGGGCGCAAAGTCCGTTGAACTCATCGACTTCGACGCCGTCGACACCGAGAGTCATCCCAAGGTCATCGATCAGGCTTTCTCGGACGGCGGAGGCCCCCGTGATATAGACGTGGCCATCGTCGCCTTCGGCCTGCTCGGAAACGCCGAGGAGCTGTGGCAGAACCAGCGCAAGGCTGTACAGATCGCTGAGATCAACTACACCGCAGCGGTTTCCGTCGGCGTACTGCTCGGCGAGAGGATGAAAGCGCAGGGTTACGGCCAGATCATCGCAATGAGCTCGGCCGCCGGCGAACGGGTGCGACGGTCAAACTTCGTCTACGGGTCCACCAAGGCCGGTCTTGACGGCTTCTACCTCGGCCTTTCAGAGGCGTTGCGCGAGTACGGGGTTCGGGTGCTGGTGATCAGGCCCGGACAGGTGCGCACAACGACGACGATCGAGCATTGGAAATCCACAGGCACCAAGGAAGCGCCGTTCACCGTCGACAAGGAGTATGTCGCCGAGTTGGCGGTCACGGCATCGGCCAAGGGCAAGGAACTGGTATGGGCGCCGGGGGCGTTCAGGTACGTGATGATGGTGTTGCGACACATTCCGCGGGCCATCTTCCGCAAGCTCCCCATCTGAGTCCGGCGGGCAGGAGCGAAGCGACCCGGGAATGAAAAGTGATGGCGCGCTGGCCGTGCTCGGCCAGATGGCGGTGGCGGTCGTCGTGGCGGTGGTCGTCGCGGTGATCTCCCTTGTCGCGATATCGCGGGTGGAGTGGCCTGCGTACAACTCGTCCAACCAGCTGCACGCGTTGACAACCGTGGGCCAATTCGGTTGTCTGGCTGGACTCTTGGCCAGCGGTTTGATGTGGCGTCGCGGCCGCCGCGTGCTGTCGCGGGCGTTGGCGCTGCTGTTCCTGTCGGCGTTTTCTGTTGTCACACTGGCCATGCCGCTTGGCGCGACCAAGCTCTACCTGTTCGGCATTTCGGTCGACCAACAGTTCCGCACCGAGTACCTGACCCGGCTGGCGGACAGCGCGATTCCGCACGACATGACCTACTACGGTCTGCCGCCGTTCTACCCGCCGGGCTGGTTCTGGCTCGGCGGCCGGCTGGCGGCACTGACCGGCATGCCCCCTTGGGAGATGTTCAAACCCTGGGCGATCATCTCGATCACGATCGCCGTTGTGCTGACTTTCGTGTTGTGGGCCAGCATGATTCGCTTCGAGTACGCAGTGATCGTGTCGACCGCCACGGCGGCCACCGCGCTGGCCTACTCGTCCACCGAACCCTATGCGGCGACCATCGCGGTGTTGCTGCCGCCCGTGTTCGTGCTCGCGTGGTCCGGCCTGCGGGGCCAGACCCGTTCCGGCGGCTGGGCCGCGGTCATCGGCGCCGGAGTATTCCTCGGCGCGGCCGCGCTGTTCTACACGCTGCTGTTCGGATATGCCGCGTTCACGCTGACGATCATGGGGACCCTGCTCGCGATCACACGTCGGCGCCTGGGGCCGTTACTTCGACTTGCGGTGATCGCCGTGATCGCCGGCGGCATCGCGCTGATCGGCTGGGGCCCCTACCTGATGGCCGCGCTCACCGGCCATCCCGCCGATTCCGGCACAGCGCAGCACTATCTGCCCTCGGCGGGCGCCCGACTCGAGTTCCCGATGCTGCACTTCACGCTGCTCGGCGCGCTGTGCATGCTCGGCACGCTGTGGTTGGTATGGCGGGGCCGCAGTTCGACCCGGGCCGGCGCCCTGGCCATCGCCGTGCTCGCCGTCTACGCATGGTCGCTGCTGTCGATGTTGACCACCCTGGCCGGCACCACGCTGCTGTCATTCCGACTGCAGCCAGCTCTGACGATCCTGCTGGCTGCGGCTGGCGCGTTCGCGTTCATCGAAGTCACCCGTGCCCTGGCCGCCCGCGTAGGGTCCCCGAATGCGCGACGCCTCGTTGCGGCCGCCGCCACCCTCGGCGCGATCGGAGCGCTGACCTTCAGCCAGGACATCCCCGACGTGCTGCGCTCCGACATCGTCGTCGCCTACACCGACACCGACGGCAACGGCCAACGCGCCGACCGGCGGCCACCCGGCGCCGAGCAGTACTACCGCGAGATCGACACCAAGATCCTCGAAACCACCGGCCTGCCGCGCAATGAGACCGTCGTGCTCACCGCGGACTACAGCTTCCTCGCCTACTACCCGTTCTACGGCTTCCAGGGACTGACCTCGCACTACGCCAACCCGCTCGCGCAGTTCGACCAGCGGGCCGCCGCGATCGAAAGCTGGGCCACGCTGACCACGGCCGACCAGTTCATCGCCGCGCTGGACAAACTGCCGTGGAAGCCGCCAACGGTGTTTCTGATGCGCCGCGGCGCCAACGACAACTACACGTTGCGCCTGGCCTCCGACGTCTATCCGAACCAGCCGAACGTCAAGCGCTACCACGTCGCGCTGGACAACGCACTGTTCGATGACCCCCGCTTCGACGTGTCGACAATCGGACCGTTCGTGTTGGCGATCAGGACGCCATGATGGCCACGGACACGGCGCCGCAAAGAGGCCAATTACCATCAAACCCCGTGACCGCTGCGGGCAACCATCGCACCGCGCGCCTCATCGCCATCGTCGCCGGGCTGCTTGGAGCAGCGTTGGCGATCGCGACGCCCCTGCTGCCCGTGACCCAAACCACCGCGCAGCTCAACTGGCCGCAGAACGGTGTGCTGCAGAGCGTCAACGCGCCGCTGATCGGTTACGTCGCCACCGACCTCAACATCACCGTGCCGTGCAGCGCGGCCGCTGGACTGGCCGGACCCGGCAAGACCGTGCTGCTCTCGACAGTGCCGAAGCAGGCGCCCAAGGCCGTCGACCGCGGACTGCTCATCGAACGGGTCAACAACGATCTGCTCGTCATCGTCCGCAACACCCCGGTGGTCAGCGCCCCGCTGAACCAGGTGCTCAGCCCGGCGTGTCAACGACTCAGCTTCACCGCGCACGCCGACAAAGTCACCGGCGAATTCGTCGGCCTGGTGACCGGTCGCGATTCCGACGACCCCGGCAAGCCGCTGCGCGGCGAACGCAGTGGCTACGACTTCCGGCCGCAGATCGTCGGCGTCTTCACCGATCTGGCCGGCCCCGCCCCGCCTGGGCTGGAGTTCTCGGCCACCATCGATTCCCGCTACAGCACTTCGCCGACATGGGCGAAGACGCTCGCGATGATCGTCGGGGTCGCGATGACGGCGATCGCGCTCGGCGCCCTGCACGTGCTGGACACCGCCGACGGCAGACGCGTGAAACGCATTCTGCCGCCGCGCTGGTGGTCGGTGACGCCGCTCGACGGCGTGGTTACCGCCGCGCTGGTGTGGTGGCACTTCGTCGGCGCCAACACATCCGACGACGGCTACATCCTGACGATGGCCAGGGTGTCCGAGCACGCCGGCTACATGGCCAACTACTACCGATGGTTCGGCACGCCAGAAGCCCCGTTCGGCTGGTACTACGACCTGTTGGCGCTGTGGGCGCACGTCAGCACCAACAGCGCATGGGTGCGGCTGCCGACGCTGGTGATGGCGCTTGCGAGCTGGTGGCTGATCAGCCGCGAAGTCATCCCGCGGCTGGGCCACGCGGTCAAGACCAGCCGGGCCGCGGCGTGGACGGCGGGGGGCATGTTCCTGGCGTTCTGGCTGCCGCTGAACAACGGGCTGCGGCCGGAACCGATTATCGCCCTTGGCATCTTGCTGACCTGGTGCTCCGTCGAACGAGGCGTCGCAACCAACCGGATGCTGCCGGTGGCCATCGCGATCATCATCGGCGCTCTCACGCTGTTTTCCGGGCCGACCGGCATTGCGGCCGTCGGCGCCCTGCTTGTCGCCGTCGGCCCCCTGAAAACCATTGTGGCCCGGCATACTTCGCGGTTCGGATATCTGGCGCTGCTGGCCCCGATCCTGGCCGCCTGCACGGTGACGATCATCTTGATTTTCCGCGATCAGACGCTGGCCAGTGAAATTCAGGCCAGCACGTTCAAGTCCGCCGTCGGGCCGAGCCTGAGCTGGTTCGACGAGCACATCCGCTACGAGCGGTTGTTCACCACCAGTCCCGACGGGTCGGTGGCGCGCCGGTTCGCGGTGCTGACGCTGTTGCTGGCGCTGGCCGTGTCGGTGGCAATGGCGTTGCGCAAGGGCCGGATTCCAGGCACTGCGCTCGGGCCGAGCCGACGCATCGTCGGCATCACCATCATCTCGTTCCTGGCGATGATGTTCACCCCCACTAAGTGGACCCACCACTTCGGCGTGTTCGCCGGGCTCGCGGGATCGCTTGGGGCGTTGGCCGCGGTGGCCATCACCGCCACCGCGATGAAGTCGCGGCGCAACCGGGCGATGTTCGCCGCCGCTGTGCTCTTCGTGATGGCGTTGTCGTTCGCCACCGTCAACGGCTGGTGGTACGTCTCCAACTTCGGTGTTCCGTGGTCGAACCAGTTCCCGGAGTGGCATTTCGGGTTCACCACATTCCTGCTCGGTCTCTCAGTGGTCGCCTTGTTGCTGGCGGCGTGGTTCCACTTCTCCAACCGCGACGAGTCGCCGCCGACTCAGCGCAGGTGGCAGCGAATCATGCAGAGCCCGTTGGCGATAGCCGCCTGGCTGCTGGTGGTCTTCGAGGTCTTGTCGCTGACCCTTGCGATGACCGATCAATACCCTGCGTGGAGCAATGGCCGCTCGAATCTGGAGGCGCTCACCGGAAACACCTGCGGGCTGGCCAACGATGTGATGGTCGAACAGGATCCCAACGCAGGGCTGCTGAGCCCCATCGGCGTGCCGGTCGGTGAGGCACTCGGCGCCGTCACCGCAGAAGGCTTCGGCCCCAACAGCATTCCCAGTGACGTCTCCGCCGACCCGGTGATGGAAAACCCCGGCGCCGCCAACTTCGCCGACACCGAAACCGGCACCGTCAGCGCCAACGAGGCAGGCACCGAGGGCGGCACCACCGCCGCAGCCGGTGTCAACGGCTCGCGGGCACGCCTGCCCTACGGCCTCGACCCCGCCCGCACGCCTGTGTTGGGCAGCTGGCGCGGCGGCACGCAGCAGCCCGCCGTGCTGCGCTCGGCGTGGTACCGGCTGCCACCCCGCGATCAAGCGGGCCCGCTGCTCGTCGTCTCGGCGGCCGGGCGCTTCGACCCGGGCGAGGTCATCGTGCAGTGGGCCAACGACGAGGGTGAGCCGGCAGGCGGCATCGGCTTCGCCGACGTCGGCTCGGCCCCCGCGTGGCGCAACCTGCGTGCCCCGCTCGCCGCGATACCGCGCGAAGCCACCCAGGTGCGGATCGTCGCCACCGACGACGATCTCAACCCGCAGCACTGGATCGCGGTCACCGCGCCGCGTATCCCGCAGCTGCGCACCCTGCAGGACGTCGTCGGCTCGCAGGACCCGGTGCTGCTGGACTGGCTCGTTGGCATGGCGTTCCCGTGCCAGCGTCCTTTCGGCCATCAGTACGGCGTCGTCGAGGTGCCGAAGTGGCGGATCCTGCCGGACCGGTTCGGCGCGGAAGCCAACTCGCCGGTGATGGACAACCTCGGCGGCGGGCCGCTGGGCATCACCGAACTCCTGCTGCGGCCCACCACGGTGCCGACCTATCTGAAGAACGACTGGTTCCGCGACTGGGGCGCGCTGCAGCAGCTCACGCCGTACTACCCGAACGCCCAACCGGCACGGCTGGATCTCGGTTCGGCAACGCGCAGCGGACTGTGGAGCCCGGCACCGCTGCGCCATTAGGTCCGTCGCCTACCATCGACCCTCGTGCCTGCCCACCGCATCGCCCGGCTGATCGCCGTCATCGCGGGCATCGCGGGCGTGGTGCTGTGCGGGCTGATGCCGCTGCTGCCGGTTCAACAGACCACCGCCGCCATCGTCTGGCCGCAGGCGCCGGGCTCTGACGGGCTGGTCAGCGATATCACCGCGCCGCTGGTGTCCGGCGCCCCTGCGGCACTCGATGTTTCCATCCCCTGCAGCACCATCGCCACCCTGCCCGCCGCAGGCGGCCTGGTCGTATCGACCATCCCGCGCGCCGGCATCGAGGCCACCCGTAACGGGCTGTTCGTCACCGCCAACGCCAACTCCGTCGTCGTCGCCTTCCGTGACTCGGTGGCCGCGGTGGCGCCGAGAGCGGCCGTCGCCTCCGGCGCCTGCAGCACCCTGCACGTCTGGGCGAATGTCGGCGGCGTCGGCGCCGACTTCATCGGCATTCCCGGCGCGACCGGCACGCTGGAAGCGGAGAAGAAGCCTCAGGTCGCCGGGGTGTTCACCGATCTCAAGGTGGCCGCTCAGCCGGGCCTGTCTGCCCGCATCGACGTCGACACCCGGTTCATCACGTCGCCGACGGCTCTGAAACTCGGCGTGATGGTGCTGGGGGTCATCTGCGTGGTGGCCTCGATCGTGGCGCTGGGGGTGCTGGACAGGCACTCAGGCCGTCGCGTCCGCGCTGCCTGGCGGCGGTTCTGGGGGGTGGGCCTGTCGACGTGGTTGGTCGACATCGGCGTCGTCGGCACCCTGCTGCTGTGGCATCTCATCGGCGCGATCTCGTCCGACGACGGCTACAACCTGACCATCGCGCGGGTGTCTGCCGACGCGGGTTATGCAGCCAACTACTACCGCTACTTCGGGGCAACCGAGGCGCCGTTCGACTGGTACCAGTCGGTGCTCGCGCAGATGGCGGCGATCAGCACGGCCGGCGTGTGGATGCGGCTACCCGCCACGGTGGCCGGCATCGGCACGTGGTTGATCATCAGCCGTTGCGTGCTGCCTCGGCTCGGGAGACGGCTCGCGAGCAACCGGGTTGCCGTCTGGACCGCAGGAGCGGTGTTCCTGGCGGCGTGGCTGCCGTTCAACAACGGCCTCCGGCCTGAGCCGCTGATCGCATTCGGCGCACTCGCGGCGTGGATGCTGATGGAGAACACCATCGCCACCCGACGGTTGTGGCCGGCCGCGGTGGCGATCATTGTGGCGGTCTTCAGCGTGACGCTGGCGCCGCAGGGCCTGATCGCGCTGGCCCCGTTGTTGGTTGGGGCACGGGCGGTCGCCCGGATCATCGGAAGCAGACGTGCGACAGATGGCGTGCTCGCCCCGCTGGCCACTGTTTTTTCCGCGATGGCGCTGATCTTCATCGTGATATTTCGTGACCAAACGCTGGCCACCGTCGCCGAATCGGCCCGCATCAAGTACAAGGTCGGCCCGACCATCCCCTGGTATCAGGACTTCCTGCGGTACTACTTCCTGACCGTCGAGGACAGCGCCGACTCCTCGCTGACCCGTCGCTTCTCCGTGCTGGTGCTGCTGCTGTGTCTGTTCGGCATGCTCGCGGTGCTGCTGCGGCGCGGCGGTGTTCCTGGCATGGCGAAGGCTCCGGCGTGGCGGTTGATCGGCGCGACCGCGGTGGGGCTGCTGCTGTTGACGTTCACGCCGACGAAGTGGGCGGTGCAGTTCGGCGCGTTCGCGGGCCTCGCAGGCGCCCTTGGCGGCACAACGGCATTCGCGTTCTCCAGGGTCGGGTTGCACAGCCGTAGAAACCTTGCCCTCTATGTGACCGCGCTGCTATTCGTATTGGCCTGGGCGACTTCGGGTATCAACGGCTGGTTCTACGTCGGCAACTACGGTGTGCCGTGGTTCGACAAGCAACCGGTCATTGTCGGAATCCCGGTGACGGGTATTTTCCTGGCGCTGGCGATCGTGACCGGCCTAACCGCCGGGTGGCTGCACTTCCGGATGGACTACACCGGACACGTCGAGGTCGCCAACACCCGCCGCAACCGGGTCCTGGCATCCACGCCGCTGCTGGTGGTGGCGGTCATCATGGTCGTGCTCGAGGTGGGCTCGATGACCAAGGGCGCCGCGCAGCGCTACCCCGTCTACACGACGGCCAAGGCCAACGCGAATGCGCTCACTGGGCTCATTTCAGGGGCTTCCGCCCCCGCCTGCGCCATGGCCGACGACGTGCTTGTCGAGCCCGACGCCAATGCCGGTCTACTGCAACCGGTTCCGGGCCAACCTGTCGGCCAGTACGGGCCGCTCGGTGGGGAGAAGCCGGTCGGTTTCACACCCGACGGTGTCAGCGACATCCTGGAGCCGGCCGAGCCCGTCACCGCCAATCCAGGCACCGTGAACTCGCCAGGGTCCCCGAACGAACCGAACATCGGGATCGGATACGCGGCGGGCACCGGCGGCGGCTACGGACCCGTCGGCGTCAATGGGTCCAACGTCTTCCTGCCGTTCGGCCTCGACCCCAAGCGCACCCCGGTGATGGGCAGTTACAACGAGAACACCGTGGCGGCCAAGGTCACTTCGGCGTGGTACCAGCTGCCGCCCCGCACCCCTGACCGTCCGCTTCTGACGGTCGCTGCCGCCGGTGCGATCTGGTACTACGAGGAGGACGGCTCTTTCAATTACGGCCAGTCGCTCAAGCTGCAATGGGGTGTGCACCGGCCGGACGGCAGCTTCGGAGCGCTCGGTCAGGTTCAGCCGATCGACATCTTCCCGCAAAAGGCCTGGCGCAACCTGCGTTTCCCACTGGCGTGGGCGCCGCCAGAGGCCAACGTCGCGCGCATAGTGGCCGACGACCCGAACCTGTCCACCGATCAATGGTTCGCGTTCACTCCGCCGCGGGTGCCGGTGCTGGCGACCGCGCAACAACTCCTCGGATCGCAGACCCCGGTGCTGATGGACATCGCCACCGCGGCGAACTTCCCCTGCCAGCGCCCGTTCTCCGAACACCTTGGGGTGGCAGAACTTCCGCAATACCGGATACTTCCGAACTTCAAGCAGGTCGTGGTGTCCTCGAAGCAGTGGCAGTCCGCCGAGGGCGGCGGGCCCTTCCTGTTCACCCAGGCCCTGCTGAACACCACAACCGTGCCGACCTATCTGCGCGACGACTGGTACCGCGACTGGGGCTGGATCGAGCGCTACACCCGTGTCGTGCCCGAGTCGGTTGCGCCCAACGCGGTCATCGAGCAGGGCTCGACGCGGGTGTTCGGCTGGAGCCGCAGCGGACCGATTAGGGCACTTCCATGACGGCCACCATCAGTCGAGATGCGGCGCGTGACGTGAAGGTCGCGCGCTGGCTGGCGACGATCGCCGGTCTCATCGGCTTCGTGCTGTCGGTGGCCACGCCGCTGCTGCCCGTCGTGCAGACCACCGCGACGCTAGACTGGCCGCAGCACGGGCAGCTCAATGACGTTACCGCGCCGCTGATTTCACAGGTTCCGGTGAGCATGACGGTGACGGTGCCGTGCGACGTGATTCGCTCGATGCCGCCAGCCGGAGGCACGGTGCTCAGTACCGCACCGAAGGACGGCAAACAGGCTGCGCTCAACGCGCTGTTCGTCAACGTCAACCGCCAGCGCGTCGACATCACCGACCGCAATGTCGTGGTGGCCAGTGTGCCGCGCGAACGAGTGCAGGCCCCTGGCTGTCAACGCATCGAGATCACGTCGTCGGAGGCCGGCACCTTCGCCACCTTCGTCGGGCTGACCGATCCCACAACAGGCAACGAACAGCGGACCGGTTTCGCTGACCCGAACCTGCGCCCTGCGATCGTCGGTATCTTCACCGACCTGACCGGACCTGCGCCGCCGGGGCTGAGCGCGTCGGCGGTGATCGACACCCGGTTCTCCACCAAGCCGACGGCTTTGAAACTCGCCGCGATGGTGCTGGCCATCATCTCGACGATCGTCGCGCTGGTGGCACTGTGGAGGCTGGACCGGCTCGACGGCCGTCGGATGCAGCGGTGGATTCCTCAGCGGTGGCGCACGTTCTCGGCCACCGACGTCGTCGTGATCGGCGGCTTCGTGGTGTGGCATGTGATGGGCGCCAATTCATCGGATGACGGCTACATCCTCGGCATGGCCCGCGTCGCGGGGCACGCGGGCTACATGTCGAACTACTTCCGATGGTTCGGCAGTCCCGAGGACCCGTTCGGCTGGTACTACAACCTGCTGGCATTGATGACCAGCGTCAGCGACGCGAGCATCTGGATTCGGCTGCCCGACCTGGTGTGCGGGATCGTGTGCTGGCTCTTGCTTTCTCGCGAAGTGCTGCCCCGGCTGGGGCCTGCGGTCGCGGCGAGCAGGCCCGCCGTGTGGGCGGCAGGCCTTGTGCTGCTGGCCGCGTGGATGCCGTTCAACAACGGTCTGCGCCCCGAGGGCCAGATCGCTACCGGCGCGCTCATCACCTACGTGTTGATCGAGCGGGCGATCATCTCGGGACGCATGACGCCTGCCGCCCTGGCCATTCTGGCCGCTGCGTTCACGTTGGGCATCCAGCCGACGGGCCTGATCGCGGTCGCGGCTCTGATCGCCGGTGGTCGACCGATTCTGCGAATCCTGGTGAAGCGGCACCGCATCGTCGGCACCCTGCCCCTGGTGGCGCCACTGCTGGCGGCGGGCACCGTCATCCTGACCGTGGTGTTCGCCGATCAGAGTATGGCAACGGTGTTGGAGGCCACCAGGATTCGCACCGCCATCGGTCCGAGCCAGGCCTGGTACACCGAGAATTTGCGCTACTACTACCTGTTTCTGCCGACGGTGGACGGCTCACTCTCGCGACGGTTCGGTTTCTTCTTCACTGCGCTGTCGCTGTTCACCGCGATGTTCATCATGTTGCGGCGCAAGCGTGTTCCCGGGGTGGCGCGCGGTCCGGTGTGGCGGTTGATGGGTGTCATCTTCGGCACCATGTTCTTCCTGATGTTCACGCCAACCAAGTGGGTGCACCACTTCGGTCTGTTCGCCGCGGTGGGCGCGGCGATGGCGGCGGTGGCCACGGTGCTCGTGTCCCCCGCTGTGATGCGGTGGTCGCGCAACAGGATGGCCTTCCTTGCCGCGGTGTTCTTCATGCTGGCGTTGTGCTTCGCCACCACCAACGGCTGGTGGTACGTGTCGAGCTACGGCGTGCCGTTCAACAACGCGACGCCGAAGATCGCCGGGTTCACCGTCAGTTTCCTGCTCTTCATCTTGTTCGCGATCACGGCGATCTATGCGGCCTGGCTGCACTTCGTATCCCGCGACCATGGCGAGGGGCGCATCGCGCGTGCGTTGACCGCCGCACCCATACCGCTGGCGGCGGGCTTCATGGTGGTGGTCTTCGTCGGCTCGATGGTGGCGGGGATCGTCCGCCAGTACCCGACGTACTCCAACGCATGGGCCAATCTGCGCGCCTTCACCGGCGGCTGCGGGCTGGCCGACGATGTGCTCGTGGAACCAGACACCAACGACGGCTTTCTGACGCCGCTGCCCGGAAACTACGGGCCGCTGGGTCCGCTCGGCGGTGTCGGTCCTGTGGGCTTCACCCCCAACGGTGTGCCGGAAAAGATTGTCGCCGAGACGATCCGGATGAATCTGCCGATGCCGGGCACCGATTACGACTGGGACCAGCCCATCAAGCTCAAGTCGTCGGGTGTGAACGGGTCGACGGTGCCACTGCCGTACGGCCTCGACCCCGCACGGGTTCCGTTGGCCGGCACGTACATCGAGGGCCCACAGCAGCAGCAGAGCCGGTTGGCATCGGCCTGGTATCAACTGCCCAAGCCTGACGACGCACATCCGCTTGTCGTCATCACGGCGGCGGGCACCATCACCGGCGACAGCGTGTTCAACGGGCGCACCGACGGCCAGAAGGTCGAGCTGGAGTACGCGCGCCCGGGGCCGGATGGCGCTCCGGTTCCCGCGGGCAGGGTGGTGCCTTTCGACCTCGGGCCGGTCCCGTCATGGCGCAACCTGCGGTTCCCGCGCTCGGCGATTCCGGCCGACGCGGTCGCGGTGCGGGTGGTGGCCGAGGATCTGTCGCTGACGCCGGGTGATTGGATCGCGGTGACCCCGCCGCGCGTGCCCGAGCTGCGGTCGGTTCAGGAGTTCGTTGGCTCGGATCAACCCGTGCTGATGGATTGGGCTGTGGGCCTTGCCTTCCCGTGCCAGCAGCCGATGCTGCATGCCAACGGTGTGACGGAGATCCCGAAGTTTCGGATCACGCCCGACTACAACGCCAAGCGTAAGGACACCGACACCTGGGAGGACGGCCTCAACGGCGGGCTGCTCGGCATCAGCGACCTGCTACTGCGGGCCCACGTGATGGCGACATACCTGTCCAACGACTGGGGGCGCGACTGGGGCTCGCTGCGCAAGTTCGACACGGTAGTGGAAGCCCAGCCCGCGCAACTTCAATTCGGCACCGCCACTCACAGCGGGCTGTGGAAGCCCGGCGAGATCCGCATCGGACCGTAGATGGCTGACCGGATCAGGCTCGGCAAGGCGACGCTGACCCGCGTCGTCGAGTGGCAGGTCGACAACCTCCCGATGAGCGTGTTCCCGCAGACGCCGGCCGAGGCATGGAATGAGCTCGCGGACGAGTTCGCGCCGACCTTCTGGAACGACGAGCACTGGCGCATCGCATTGCAGATCTGGGTCGTCGAGGTCGACGGGCTCACCGTGGTGATCGACACCGGGGCCGGCAACGGCAAGGTCCGGCCCCGGATGGCAGTGCTCGGCAACCTGAGCACGGACTTGTTGGCCTCACTGCAGAGCGCAGGTGTCGAACCGGCCGATGTCGACGTCGTCATCAACACCCATCTGCATTTCGACCACGTCGGCTGGAACACCATGCGCGACAGCGACGCGTGGGTGCCGACGTTTCCCAACGCCCGCTACCTGATGCCGGAAGCGGACTACCGGCATTTTCATCCGGACAGCAACGCGCAGCGCGCCGCGCCGCAGACCGAAGACGAGCTCTCGCTGCGCGAGCACGTCCGAACCGTGTTCGCGGACAGCGTTTCTCCCGTCGAAGAGCAGATCGAGTTGTGGTCCGACGACTACGAGCTGAGCGAGTCGGTTCGTCTTCGTCCTGCGCCGGGCCACACTCCGGGAGCGTCGGTGGTGTGGCTGGACGCAGGCAAGCCGGCCGTGTTCGTCGGCGACCTGACACACTGCCCGGTCCAGCTGCACCGGCCGAATGATCCGTGCGTCTGGGACGAGGACTTCGCGGCCGCCGCGGTGACACGCAAGCGGGTGCTGACCGAGGCGTCGCGTCGCCGCGCTTCGGTGATTCCCGCGCACTATCCCGGGCATGGCGGCGCGACGGTGGTCGCCCGCGGAGACGCATTCATGGTCGACGATTGGTTGGGACTGCCGCCGATCTAACCGCCCGCGATACTGACGCGAACGAGTTGGTAAATGTCAAGAAGGGCGCCTTATATGCTTCGACCGTTGGTTTCTATCCAAAATATGGACCGGCAGCAACGCTGACCATGTTAGGGTCGGGGCCTTCGAGGCTCCAGACCGCAAACAGACTTTGATACCGGATGCCTACGGCCGGCACGCAGATGCCCTCGACAGTCCAAAGGACCAGTCGCATGAGTCTCTGGGGTGACATCGAGAACGCCGGTTTCGCGATCGCACGGGCGAGCGCCTGATGACTCTGGGCCGCAGCGGCGTCGAACTCAGCTACACCGATCTCGGGAGCGGCGACCCGCTGCTGCTCGTTCACGGAACCGGTGCGTACTCGGCCATCTGGGGCGAGGTCTGCGGGCAACTCGCCGGCTCCCGCCGCGTGATCGTGTATGACCGCCGCGGCTTCGGGGCATCGCAGGGGGTGCGGGCCCAACATGTGCATCAGCACGCCCAAGATGCCGCTGCGCTTCTTGAGCACCTCGAAGCCGTCCCTGCTGTCGTGGTTGGCTGGAGCGGAGGAGGGGTCGTGGCACTGGACCTCGCTGCGAGCCGACCGGACCTGGTCAGCTCGCTTGTGCTGATCGAGCCGGCGGTCTCCCTGATCCTCGCGCCGAGCGCGGGCGTGGTTCGGATGTCCTCGCAGATGCAGTTTCGCTGGCGGATCCGGCGGGACGAACGCTCCGCCGCCGCGACCATGTATCGCTGGGCCAACTCCTACACCACAGGCGGCAACGCATTCGACCGGCTCCCGCTCGAAGAGCAGGAGGGGATGCTGGCACACGCGCGCTCGACGTTGCTGGAGATGGATCAGCTCACGCGTCCGTTCCCCTCGTCCAAGGCGGTGTCGAGCATCGGCTGTCCCGTGACCTGTGTGCAGGGGTCGCTCAGCGACCCGGCGTTCCCGCGTGTAATCAGGCGCCTTCGGCGTCGGCTTCCGCAGACCAGGGTCGTAGAGATCGAGGGCGGCGCGCACATGCTGCATCGCGATCGGCCGGATGAGTGGGTTCGGGCCGTACTCGGCGCAACACAGCCGATCGCGTAGCCACCCGCAGGCGCGGCTACGGCGAGGGCGTCGCCGTGGCCGTCGCGTTGCTCTGCAGAATGTCGTCGTGGCAGTCGACGCGCGTCTGCCCGGTCTGCTCCATACACACCAGCACCGGTGCCTCCGTTTCCGACGGGTACACCTCATCGTTGGGGCCCGGTGTCGCGGTCGGACTGGTGATCTCGCCCGGATACAGCGACCAGATGGTGCCATTCGTGGTGGGCAGGTGCGCGCAGTACGCCGGGGCACCGACTTCGGTGATACCCGCCGCGCCCAGGGTCGCGCAGTCCGCGCCGACGACCACCACCGGCAACGCGACTCCGCCAGGAGCGGGCGGGGTCGGTCCGGAAGGAGCTGGTGGCCTGGCTTCTGCGGAGTCACCGCGCATGCGGTCGACCCACACGAAACCGATTGCGGCAACCGCTATTACCACCAGCGCGACGGCTGCCGCAATCACGAGACGGCGTCGTGACTGGGCCTGCGCCTTGGCGTGTCGCGAGCCGGTCGCGGCCGCGGCCAGCATCGTCGCGTCGGCGCCGAGCACCTGGTCCTCGCCGCCGATGTGATGGGCCAGGGCCCGTGCGAAGTCAATGCATCGGTCATATCGCTCGGTTGGCGACTTGGCGAGCGCCTTGTCGAACACCGGTCCAAGGCCGGACAACTCGGGTCGCCGGGCGCCGATCTTCGGTGGATCGGCGGTGAGGTGCTGGCTGATGACGACCGCCGGATTCGAGTGTTGAAACGGCGGCGCCCCTGTCAACAGTTGGAAGGCGGCGGCCGCAGCGAATACTGATCGGCGCGCCAGTCGATCTCTTCCCCCTTCAGCTGCTCGGGGGCGCAGTACGCGACAGTTCCGACGGTCATGTTCGTTCCGGTCAGCGCGCTGTTTTCACCGACCCAGCGGGCAATCCCGAAGTCTGCCAACATGATCCGCTCATCAGCGGCGTCTGGGTTGGCCATCAGAATGGCTGCAGGCTTCACATCGCGGTGCAACAGCCCCGCGCTGGTGTGCATAGTCGAGCGCATCGGCCACCGCAGTCACGATCCGCACGACCCCGTCGGGAGGCATGCCATCCGGATAGCGCTCGGCCAGCAGTCGCCCAGCGTCGATCCCGTCGACATAGTCCACTGAGATCCACAGTTGACCGTCGACGTCGCCGCGGTCATGCACCTCGACGATGTGCGGGTGCCACAGTGTCGCGGCGATATCGGCTTCCCGATTGAACCGTTGCCGGTATTCGCTTTCCGAGCAGACCGACGCCGAAAGCACCTTGAGCGCGTCGCGCCGCGGGAGCCGCGGATGCTGGGCCAGATAGACCTCGCCCATTCCGCCTGCGCCCAGCGATCGCAGGATGGTGTACCCCGCGATCGCTGGCCGGACGCTAGGGGCATGGGCGCATCCGTTGCGTGCGGCCTAGATCGGGGTAAGGCCGTGCTTGCGCTGCACGCGCCCGTGCTTCTGCTTGTCCCTCAGCAGCCGTAGCGATTTGCGTAGCAGCAGCCGGGTTTCGTGCGGCTGGATCACGCCGTCGATGTATCCGCGTTCGGCGGCGATCCACGGCGTGGCCATGTTGAGGTTGTAGCCCTCGATGAACTCGGCCCTGATCTTCTGCACTTCCGGCGCAGTGGGATCAGGGAACCGCTTCACCAACAGCTGCGCTGCGCCCTCGGCGCCGATCACTGCGATGCGCGCGGTCGGCCACGCGAAGTTGAGGTCGGCTTGGAGCTGCTTGGACCCCATCACCGCGTACGCGCCGCCGTAGGATTTGCGGACCGTGATCGTCACCTTCGGCACGTCGGCCTCGACGAGGGCGTTCAGGAACCGGCCGCCACGCTTGATGATGCCGCCCTTCTCCTGCTCGACGCCCGGCATGAAGCCGGGAGTATCCACGACGAAAACCAGTGGGGTGTTGTACGAGTCGCAGAACCTGATGAACCGCGCGGCTTTGTCGGAAGCCTCGTTGTCGATCGCGCCCGACATGAACATGGGCTGGTTGGCGATCACGCCGACGGGCCTGCCATCGACGCGCGCGAACGCGGTGAGCAACGCGGGGCCCTGCTGTTGAGCGACCTCGAAGACGTCACCGTCGTCAAAGATCCGCAGCAGAATTTCGTGCATGTCGTAGGCCATGTTGTCGCTGTCCGGCACGATCGAATCGAGTTCGTAGTCGTGCGGCGTGATTTCAGACTCCAAGCCGGGGTTCACGATCGGCGGATCGTCAAAAGTGTTGGCCGGCAAGAAGCTCAAGTAGTCGCGGACGTACTGGAACGCTGCCGCTTCGTCCTCGACAACCTGATGGATGTTGCCATAGCGGGCCTGCGCGTCGGCGCCACCGAGTTCGTCGAGGCTGACGTCCTCACCGGTGACGTCCTTGATCACGTCGGGACCGGTGACGAACATGTAGCCCTGATCGCGCACCGCCACGACGAGATCCGTCTGGATCGGTGAATACACCGCTCCCCCAGCACATTTGCCGAGGATGATGGAAACCTCCGGAACCAGCCCGCGCAACAGCTCGTGGCGGCGGCCCAGCTCTGCGTACCACGCCAGCGACGTCACCGCGTCCTGGATGCGGGCACCCGCCGAGTCGTTGATGCCGACGATCGGGCAGCCGACCATCGCCACCCACTCCATCAAGTTGGCGACCTTGCGGCCGAACATCTCGCCTACCGAGCCCTGGAAGACCGTCTGGTCGTGGCTGAACACACCGACCGGCCGGCCATTGATCGTGCCGTGCCCCGTCACCACCCCGTCGCCGAACAACGCGTTGGGGTCGCCGGGCGTCTTGCACAGCGCACCGATCTCCAGGAAGCTGCCGGGGTCGACGAGCGCGTTGATGCGTGCACGGGCGCTGGGGATGCCCTTCTTCTCCCGCTTGGCGACGGCTTTTTCGCCTCCGGGTTCCTTGGCCAGCTCGAGCTTTTCGCGGAGTTCGGCGAGCTTCTCGGCTGTCGTGGTGGCAGACGGTTCTACGGTCACTTGGCCTGCTTCTCCTCAGCCTCGATCCTGTTGATCGCCTCGCTCATATGCGCGCCGACCTTCGCAATGTACGGCTCGTCGATCGCCTGGATGTGCTCACCCCCGATGTGTACGACCTCCAGCTCGGAGACGAACTCACCCCAGCCGCCGTCGGGTTTGCGGGTGGCGTAGCGCGGCTCGAAGAAGATCGCGTCGTCGTGGTACCGGTCGGCCATGTAGAGCGTCACGTGGCCGTCGTACGGCTCGATCTTGGCGGTGTCGATCACCCGGTTGTCCAGGTAGGAGGTCCGCTGGTGCTCGATGATCCCACCGGGGATCTGCACACCGCTCTGGCTGACTGCGTCGAGCACGAACTGCACCTGGCCCTCGTCGTCGAGCTCCTCGAGCTGCTCGTACGGGATCGGCGGGACCTGCACATTGAACGTCCGCTCGGCGAAACGCGCGTAGCGGTCCCAGCGGGCGCGCGTTTCTTCCTTGGTCTGCGGCACTTCCTCGCCTGCGCGCACCGCGTCGACCAGCCCGACGAACCGGACGTCGGCACCCGCCCGCTTGAGCCCGATCGCACAGGCGTAGGCCAGCACGCCGCCCAGCGACCATCCGGCCAGGATGAACGGGCCGTTGCCACCCATCTCCAGTAGCTTCGGCACGTACTCGGCGGCGCGCTCCTCGACGGAGCCCTCCACCCGCTCGATCCCGTACACCGGCGTATCGGCGGGCAGACGTTTCATCAGCGGTTCGTACACCACGGTCGAACCGCCCGCGGGATGGAACACGAATACCGGCGTGTGATCCGCCCCTTGCTTCGGTGGACGAAGTGTCCGGACGAAGCCATCGAGCTCACCGGCCTCGAGATGCTCGCGCACGACGTTCGCCAGCGCCTCGATGGTCGGGGCGCTCTTGATGTCCTCGACCGTGATGGTGCCCTCGACGCGCTCCGAAAGCCGCTGCGCCATTTTCTCGGCGGTCTCGTCATCGAGCGCGGGCAGCGCGTTGAAGATGCCGCCCGGCGACTTTCCGGTGACGATTGCCCACGTCGCGAAGGTCACGCGCTCGGCGGCTTCACGCGGCGGCACGTCGGCCCCCAGTGCCTCGGTGACGGCCTCCTGCGTGAGCACTTGTGCCGCGAGGGAGGCCGCCGACGGCTGATCAGGGCCGGCCGGGTTGGTGGGCGGCGGCGGAGTGGCATCGGCCGCGCCATTGGACTCAGGCATGCTCGAACCGCTCGGACCGCTCGGACCGCTCGGATCCGTCGGCGGCGGCGGAATGTCCGAAATCGGTGCCGCCGCTTGTGCTTCCGGTTCGGACATGACGGTCGGCGCGGTGCCTGCCATCATCGCGGCCTGCTCCGCGGCGATCTCCTCGGGCGTCAGCGTCTGCTGGTGGTCGTGCAGTTGCGAGACCTCATCGCGGTGATCGATCGCGTACTCGATGAGCTTCTCGACGGCGTACAGGTTCGCGTCGCGAACCGCGGTCAGCTGGATCGGCGGCAAATCGAAGTCGTACTCGACGCGGTTCTTGATCCGCACAGCCATCAGCGAGTCGAGGCCTAGCTCGATCAGCGGCACCTCCCACGGCAGGTCCTCTGGCTCGTAGCCCATCGCCCCGCCGACGATCGCGGCCAGCCGGTCGTGCACCGTTTCGCCGGTGTCGGGTGACCACTTGGCAAAGCCCGCACCGAGATTCGCGCCCTGGGTCAGGTTGTCCTGCAAGATCTCGACATCGTCGTCTTCGACGACGGGCTGCGCGGTCGTAGGCGCCGCGACCGCTATTCCTGCACCGACTGCTGTCGGCAGCGTGGCCGCTGTACCTTCGCGACTCACGACCGCGTCGTATACCAACGTGAACGACTGGTCGATGCGGGCGTGCACCTGTACGGTCGCGCCGCCGGGGTGACGGGCCAGCGTAGTCACCAGCCGCGCGCCCTCGCCGGGCACCGCGCGTTGCTCGAACGCCGTCAACTTCGCATCGGGAAGAACCTGCGCTGCAGCGGCTTTCACCAATGCACCCAGGTCCTGCTGGCCCTTGGGCGCGTACTCCCAGACGTGGCGACCGTCGGGGGTTGCGACGTGGTTGCCCGGCATCATCACCGAGCTGTCGCCGGTGAAGCGCGCGTCCAGCCAGTGCGACTTGCGGCGGAACCGAGTCGGAGGGATGTTGGCGTAGTCCAACGCGCCGGCCAGCCCGCGAGATCGCCGTGGGAAGAGCGTGCGGAAGTCAAGGTCGTGACCGTGCACGAACAGCTGCGCCATGGCCGACGTCATCGAGTCGACCTCGTCCTGCTTGCGCGCCAGCGTCGCGATCAGCTGGGCGTCGTGCAGGCCCGCGGATGCAGTCGTCAGGCCCACCTGCATCAGCGCCACCGGATTCGGCGCCAGCTCAAGGAAAGTGGTGTGCCCGTTATCGACGGCGTTGCGGATGCCCTGGGTGAAGTGGACGCTGTGCCGCAGCCCCTTCTTCCAGTACTCCACATCGTGGATCGGCTCGCCGCCCGGCCGGATGTAGCGGCCCTCGTGCACCGTCGAGAAGTAGCCCGTGTTCAGCGGCTGCGCCTCGATGCCCTGCAATTCGGCCGCCAGCTCACCGAGCAGTGGGTCCATCTGCTGAGTGTGGCTGGCGCCCTTGGTCTGGAACTTGCGGGCGAACTTCCCCTCCGATTCCGCACGGGCGATGATCGCGTCGACCTGCTCCGGCGGGCCGCCGATGACCGTCTGGGTCGGCGCGGCGTACACACAGACCTCGAGGTCCTTGAAGTCTTCAGTGTCTTTGAACACCCCTTCGATTTCGTCGGCGGAGTACTCGACAAGCGCCATCAGCCGGATGTACTCACCGAACAACATGGCCTCGCCCTCGCCCATCAGGTGGGCGCGTGAGCAGATGGTGCGGGTGGCGTCGGCCAGCGACAAGCCGCCCGCGAAGTATGCCGCCGCCGCCTCGCCGAGCGACTGGCCCACCACCGCAGCGGGTTTGGCGCCGTGCGCCTTGAGCAGCTCGCCGAGCGCGATCTGGATCGCGAAGATCACCGTCTGCGTGGTCTCGATGCCATAGTCCTGCGAGTCATCGAGGATCAGCTCGACGACCGAGTAGCCCAGCTCGTCCTGGACCAGCGAGTCGACCTTGTTGATCCACTCCGCGAAGGTCTCGTTGCGCAGGTACAGGCTCTTGGCCATCTTGCGGTGCTGCGCGCCGAAGCCGGCCAGCACCCACACCGGGCCGTTGGTGACCGGACCGTCGGCGGTGAACACGTTCGGGTTTTGCTTGCCCTCGGCCACTGCCCGCAAGCCCTTGACGGCCTCGTCGTGGTCGTGGGCCAGCACCACCGCGCGGGAGCGACCGTGATTGCGACGCGAGAGCGAACGGCCGATCGACTCCAGCGACGACGCCCGGCCCTCCGGGCTGTCGATCCAGTCGGCCAGCTCGGCGGCGGTGGCCTTCTTGCGTGAGGTCAGGAACCCCGAAACGGCGAGCGGCACAACAGGAGCGGGCTGTTCTTCACTATTCAGGCTGGCCTCGAGCTCCTCGCGAGCGACTTCGAGCAGCCGCTTGGCCTCATCAGTGAGGCCAGGCAGTTCGGGCTCGTCCTCGGCGTCCGTGTGACTCGTCGCGGCGTACTCGTCGGCTCCGTTCTCTTGTGAGTCGTCGTGGATGAACTCGCCGTACTCGTCCATCCGCACCCCGCCGACATAGACGGCGCCGGCCTCGGACCGCTGCGGGTTTTCAGGCGCGGTCTCCGCTTCCGATTCGGGCGGGGCGAGATCCGAGGGCAGCACCTCCCGCAGCACCATGTGCGCGTTGGCGCCGCCGAACCCGAAGCCGGACACACCGGTGATCGCGTGGCCGCTGTAGCGCGGCCAGTCACTGACGGTGTCGGCGACCTTCAGCCTGACGGCCTCGAAGTCGATGTACGGGTTTGGCCCGGAGTAGTTGATCGACGGTGGGATCTTGTCGTTCGCCAGGGCCAGTGCCATCTTGGCAAGGCTGGCCGCGCCTGCCGCCGACTCAAGGTGTCCCACATTGGATTTCACCGCACCCAGCAGGGCAGGCTTGTCGACGGGACGGCCCCTGCCGACAACACGGCCAAGCGCGTCCGCCTCGATCGGATCACCGAGGATGGTGCCCGTACCGTGCGCCTCGATGTAGTCGACGTCGCGTGGGTTGATGCCGGCGTCCTTGTACGCCGTGCGCAGCACTTCGGCCTGCGCGTCGGGGTTCGGCGCCAGCAGGCCGTTGGACCGGCCGTCGTGGTTGACAGCGCTACCCGCAATGACCGCGAGGATCTCGTCGCCGTCCCGGCGCGCGTCGGCGACGCGCTTGAGCACGATCATGCCGCCGCCCTCGGAACGGGCGTAGCCGTCGGCGTCCTGGGAGAACGACTTGATCCGGCCGTCCGGCGCGAGCACGCCGCCGACCTCGTCGAAGCCGACGGTGACCAGCGGAGTGATCAGCGCGTTGACGCCACCGACGACCGTGACGTCGGCCTCGCCGGACCGCAGCGCCTGCACACCCTGATGCGCGGCGACAAGCGAAGACGAGCACGCGGTGTCGATGGTCATCGACGGGCCACGGAAATCGTAGAAGTAGGAAACCCGGTTGGCGATGATCGAGCTCGTGGTGCCGGTGATCGCGTAGGGGTGTGCGATGGAGGGATCGGCCACCGAAAGGAAGCTGTAGTCGTTGTTTGACGCGCCGACGTAGACGCCGACCCTCTCACCGCGCAGGCTCGACGCCGGGATGCGCGCGTTTTCCAGTGCCTCCCAGGTCAATTCGAGCGCCATCCGCTGCTGCGGATCGATGTTGTCGGCCTCCATCTTCGACAGCGCGAAGAACTCGGCGTCAAAACCTTTGATGTCGGAGAGGTAGCCGCCGCGGGTGCGGGCCTTCGCGACGCGCTCGGCGACCCGCGGTTCGTCGAGGAACTCCTCCCAGCGGCCCTCTGGCAGATCGGTGATCGCGTCGCGGCCCTCCAGCAGCGCCTGCCACGTCTCGTCAGGGGTGTTCATGTCGCCGGGGAACCTGGTGGCGATGCCGACGATAGCGATGTCGTCGACCTCGCGCGTGCGCGACCAGTCCTCGCCGCTGTCGGACATGTCGAGGGCCGGCTCGCCCTCGACGATGACCGTCGCCAGCGCCTCGATGGTCGGATGGCGGAACGCGACGGTCGCGGTCAGCGTCACACCGGTGAGGTCTTCGATATCGCTGGCCATCGCGACCGCGTCGCGTGACGACAGGCCCAGCTCGACCATCGGCGTGGACTCGTTGATCGCGTCGGCGGACTGGCCGGTGGCGGTGGCGATCCAGTTGCGCAGCCACTCCCGCATCTCCGCGACCGTCATGTCGGGCGGAGCCGCTTGCGGGGCGACATCAGATGCCGGGGCGAGCTGGATGTCCGGCTCGAACTCACCGGCGGGTTGGGAATCGTTCTGTCTATCAGTCATTTTCACGCCACCTTCGATGGACCACGCGCCCGTCGTCCGCTGGTCTCTTCGGTTCAGTCAGCAGTTAGTCCGTCTCGTCGGGGAAATCGTTCGCGACCTTGCCGCCGCGCAGGCTGCCGTCCAGGTAGGCGGCGCGGCAGGCACGGCGGCCGATCTTGCCGCTCGATGTGCGCGGAATGGCACCAGCGGCCGTGAGGAGCACGTCGCGCACCGTCACACCGTGGCGCACCGCGATCGCGGCGCGAATGTCGTCGGCGATCGGCCCCATGTCGAGCTTGTGCGTACCAGGTGCGCGCTCGCCGACGATCACCAACTGTTCGGAGGAGTCGTCGGGATCGCGCTTGAGACCGGAGTGCGCATTCTCAAACACCTCGTCGGGCAGCTGGTTTGCCGGCACCGAGAAGGCCGCGACATACCCGACCCGCAACGCCTTGGTCGACTCTTGCGCGGAGTACTCGAGGTCCTGGGGGTAATGGTTGCGGCCGTCGATGATGACCAGGTCCTTCACGCGGCCGGTGATGAACAGCTCGCCGTCGTAGTGGGCGCCGAGGTCCCCGGTGCGCACCCACGTCGCGTCGTCGGTCGCGCCTTCGGCGTGCGACGGATTGGTCCGCGACTTCAGGATGTTGTGAAAAGTTTCTGCGGTTTCGTCCTCTTTGCCCCAGTAGCCGGTGCCCATGTTCTGCCCGCTGATCCAGACCTCGCCGATCTGCCCGTCGGGCAGCTCCGAGGCGGACTCCGCATCGACGATGACGGCCCACTCCGCGACACCGACCTTGCCTGCGCCAGCCTGCGCCACAGCGCTCGGCGCGTCGTCGGGCACCTCGACGAAGGTGCCGGTGTTCAGCGCGTCACGGTCGACCGAGACGATCCGGGGGTGATCGCCCATCGGGGTCGTGGACACGAACAGCGTCGCCTCGGCCAACCCGTAGGACGGCTTGATGGCCTGCGGCTTGAAGCCGTGCGGAGTGAAGGCCTCGTTGAACCTGTGCACGGTGGCGGCCGAAATGGGTTCGCTGCCGTTGAGGATGCACTTGACGACGGACAGATCCAGGGGCGGCTCGTCGTCCTTGGGCAGGCCGCGGGCGGCGGCGTGGTCGAACGCGAAGTTCGGTGCCACCGAGATGACGCCGCCGGTGTCGTCGGGTTTGCGGGACATTTCGCGCAGCCAACGGCCGGGCCGACGGACGAAGGCCGCAGGGGTCATGAAGGTGAAGTAGTGACCGATCATCGGCGCCAGCAGCGTCGTCACGAGGCCCATGTCGTGGAAGAACGGCAGCCACGACAAGCCGCGGTCGCCCTCCTCGCCGTCGAGAGCCTCGATGATCTGGACGATGTTGGTGGCCAGGTTGAGGTGGGTGATCTGCACACCGGTGGGGATACGGGTCGACCCGGACGTGTATTGCAGGTAGGCAATGGTGTCGGTCGCGACGTCCACCTGTTGCCAGGTGGCGCCGACCTCGACGGGCACCGCGTCGACGGCGATGACGCGGGGACGCTCCTTGGCCGGCCTGCTGCGGAAGAACTTGCGCACACCCTCGGCGGACTCGGTGGTCGTCAGAATTGCCGACGGGTGGCAGTCGTCCAGGACGGCGTGGAGGCGGCCGACGTGGCCGGGTTCGGAGGGGTCGAACAGCGGGACCGCGATGCGACCGGAGTAGAGGGTGCCGTACATCGCGACGATGTAGTCGAGGTTCTGCGGGCACAGGATGGCGACCCGGTCACCGGGCTCGGTGACCTGCTGCAGACGGGCACCGACAGCCTTGTTGCGTGCCCCGAACTCTGCCCAGGTCAGCTCGCGTGCCACGCCGTCGCGTTCGACTGAGAAGTCGAGGAACCGGTACGCGAGCTTGTCGCCACGAACCGTGGCCCATTTCTCGACGTGCTTGACCACGCTGCCGTTGTCGGGGAACTTGATCAGTCCGTCCTTCAGGAACGGGTTGTGAAAGCCCATTCTCACTCTCCTGTCGAAGCCACGAAGTCGCAAAGCCGATTCGCAGTGGTCACCGGCGGGACGCCGCGGATTGTCCACCCCAGCCAATCCGCGCGAACCCAAACCCCGAAGATCGTACCGGGGAGTAGGCGTTCACCGCCCGATCGTCGGTTGGGCATTCACCCTAACCCCGAGAACGCCCTCTGACCAGCGCTTTCTGGGCAACCGTCGACCACTGCTCTTAGTTTTTTCTTAATGTTAGGCGACCGCTTGGCACACACCAAATCGCCGCCGGTCACATGTCAGCCATGTTTTGGGTGCGGAGCGTTATCAATCACGTTCTGCGCCCAGCCCAGTGTCCACTGGACAGAGGACGCACCGTCCAGATTCCAGAAGTCGGGCGTGGCGTACAGCGCGTGAACGGGCTGACCCCCGCCGCCGCTGAGCACCTCCAGCGTCCGCGGCAGCTGGGTGATGTTGAACGCGGACTCCGGCGCAGCGCAGATCAGATCGCCAGGAGCACAGATTTCGAAGGTTCGCTCGTTCAGCATGCCGAAGCCGCCCGGGCGCGGCCCTGTCATGGTCAGGCCCAGCGCCGACAGCGTAGGCACCTCCTGAAGCGTGATCTCCGCACCCTGGCCGTCGGGATTGGGTCCGATGTCCTGACCGACGTTGTCCTGGCGGCGACCGTCGGCGATCAACGCAACACCGAGCACCAGATCCTCGTCGACCGGTCCGCGGCCGTTGCCGATGTCGCTGGCCATGTCGCCCGCGATCACCGCGCCCTGCGAGAAGCCGGCGAGCACATAGCTGGTCAGTGGGCAGCGGTTGTTCATGTCGGTCATCGCCTTCACCGCGGCGCGGGTGCCCTCGGCGCGGCTGTCGTTGTACGACATCTGCTTATCGGCCGACAGCGGATTGTGGAACTGCGCCGTGTACGGAACGGTGAAGATCTCCAGCCGATCAGAGCCGAATTGCGCACGGATCGGGTTGGTCACCTTCAGCATCAACGAGTTCGGAAACTGGGTCGGATTGAACGGGTCGTCGGTCGGCCAGGACTCCCACGTGCCGGGGATCGAGATCATCTGCACGTCGGGGCAGCTGGCGTCCTGGAACTCCGGGCGCGGTTTCTTGCCTGTGGTCGGCGGCACCGCGGTTGGGGGCACCGCGCTGGGAGGCAGCGCAGTCTGCGGAGTGTCTGGCCGTCGCAGCACGACAATCACGACGGCGACGATCAACACCACCACGAGGGCCATCGCCCCAGCTGCGACGAGCGCAAGGATGCGGTGGCGTTTGCGCCGGTTGGTCTTTGGCATAGGTGTTTCCTGCTCCTCGCGTGCGCGGTGTTATCGCTAGCAGAGTTTGTCGGTTGCGATGCGAATGTAGTCAGCCGTCGTGGAATTGACCTCATCGGCGGCCGGCGCCATCGAGCTCATGCGGTTGTTGCGTACGTCGTTGCGCACCAGCGGCACCACGAGGTCCCACACCACCTGGTCGCTCTGCTTGGCAGCACGGCCCTGACAGACGTACGACCCGATGCTCAGCGCCAGCAGATCAGTCGACGGCTTCACGCCGGCGGCCTTCAGCCCGTCGAGATACGCGCGCTGCTGGCCGGTCACGATCAACGCGTTCGAATCCCCGCCGTTCGGCTGCGGCGGCCCCGGTTGCTGCGCTTCGGGCTGTCCCTGCGCCAGCTTGGTCTCGGATGTCGGCATCCCGACGGTTGCCATCACGTCGTCGGCGACGGAGCATCCAGTCAGCAGGGCCGCAGAGGCAGCAACCAACGTCGAGGTTGCCGAGCACCGAAAAAAGATAGCTAGACCGCTCGGTCGTCGTTCCGAGTGCTGCACTCCTCCAAGGTACCGGCTGCCGCAGAGCGGTCCCGGTGACCGAAAGCGTGCCTACTTGATGGTGGTGACGAGTTCGCCCGACATCGCCGCCAGCTGTCCCGACCAGGTGCCCCAATCGTGGTTGGGGCCGTCAGGGAAGTCGAAGTGCCCGTTGTGGCCGCCGACCGAGCGGTAATGCTGATAGAACGTCCGGTTGCTGCCCTGAGCCTGATCGCAATAGCCGATCATCGCCGCGGGATCGCTGCATGTCAGAGTGGACGGGCTGAACACCCACAGCCGAGTGTTGTTGTTCGCCAGCAGTTGCACGTGCACATCCGGGTCGTGCCACTTCCATCGGCCCAGCTGTGGCATTCCCCACATGTTGCGGGTGTCGACACCGCCGTATTGAGCCAGCCCGGCGGTGATCGCGCCGTTCAGCGTGGTGGCAGACGGGGTGAGGAAACCTGACAGCGAGCCTGCGAAGCGATAGCGGTCGGGATGGAACGTCGCGATCGTCAAGGCTCCAGTGCCGCCCTGCGCGGCGCCGACGATGCCGTGTCCGCTTGGCGCCAGCCCCTTGGTGGCGGCCAGGAAGTTCGGCAGCTCATCGGTCAGGAAGGTCTCCCACTGCCGACTCCCGTCCTGCTCCCAGTTGGTGTAGAGGCTCCATGCGCCGCTGGCCGGCGCGGCCACCGAGATGCCCTTGCCTGCAAGGGTGTTCATGGCGTTGCCCGCCGTGACCCAGTTGCTCACGTCCGGCGCGGCGTTGAACGCGTCGAGCAGAACGACCATGTGCGGGCCACCGCCGGAGAAGGCGACGGGGATATCGCGGCCCATCGCCGCCGACGGCACCATCAACATTTCCACGTCGGCCTTCGCGAGCGGCGCCGTTGCGGTCCACAATCCCACGGCCAGCGCCACGGTCAAGAGCCCTCGTATCAACCCACGCATCAAACCCCACCTCACGTCGTTTGGCCTTGGTCCCCGCGCAAGGTAGTGAACCACATCAACTGCGCGGACGTGAGGAGCACAACAGATAAGGCAGCGCACCGCTCCCGAAATGGCCGACAGCGGCGACCCCGAGAGGATCGCCGCCGTCAACAGTCGTTCGTGCCGCTTAGCCGCCGTTGGCGCTGGCGGCAGCGGGATCCGCCGGCGGGGCGGACGGTTGCGGCGTCGCACCGAGCACCCGCTGGATGTCGGGCTTCATCTGCTGCAGCTGCGAGCCCCAGTAGTTCCACTGGTGGGTGCCGTTGGCCGGGAAGTTGAACACGCCGTTCTTACCGCCCGCGGCGATGTACTGCTCCTGGAACGTCTTGTTCGTCCGCAGAGTGAAGCCCTCGAGGAACTTCGCGTTGAACAGGTTGCCTGAACTCATGCCTGCATCCAGTTCGGACGGCTTGCCGTCACCGCAGTAGACCCAGAGGCGGGTGTTGTTGGCGACCAGCGTCGCCATGTTGACCATGGGGTCGTTGCGCTTCCACGCGCTGTTCGCGTCTTCAGTCTTGCCCCACATGTCGTCAGCCTTGTAGCCGCCGGCGTCACCCATCGACATGTTGACCAGCATCGGCCACCAGCCCTCGGAGAGATTCAGGAAGCCTGACAGCGAGCCGGCGTACTGGAACTGGTTCGGGTGGTAGATCGCCATGATCATCGCCGCCGAACCGGCCATCGACAGGCCTACTGCCGCGTTGCGATTCGGGTCGACGCCCTTGTTGGCGGCCAGGTACGCCGGCAACTCACTGCTGATGAAGGTCTCCCACTTGTAGGTGTCGCATGCACCGGTCTTCTTGCTGCACGCCGGCTTGTACCAGTCGCTGTAGAAGCTGGACTGGCCGCCGACCGGCATGACAACCGCGAGGCCGGAGTCGAGATACCACTCGAACGCCGCGGTGTTGATGTCCCAGCCGTTGAAGTCGTCCTGGGCGCGAAGGCCGTCAAGCAGGTAGACACCCGGCGCGTTGGGGCCACCGCTTTGGAACTGGATCTTGATGTTCTTGCCCATTCCTGCGGACGGCACCTCGAGGTACTCCACCGGCAGGCCCGGACGCGAGAAAGCCCCTGCAGTCGCCGAGCCTCCGACGACGCCTACCAGGGCGGGCAACACGGCGGCCACCATGGCTGCGACCGTGAGCCGGCGCGCCCAGGCGCCGCGCATCTTCCCAACGAAAGTCATGCTTCTACCTATCCAATCTGTCGTATGCCGCACTGCAGACCTGCTGCGTGCCCGTGTAGTCAACCACATCTTCATGTGATCTCTCTCTTCAGAGCGTGTCCTCCCAGGTCATTACTCATCCGTTCAGAGTCGCGATCAGGTCTGGCTTCAGCGAGTTCAACTGCTGGCCCCAGTACGGCCATGCGTGGTTGCCCGAAGCGGGAAACACGAACGTCGCATTGGTGCCGCCCGCCTTGGCGTAGGCCTCCTGGAAGTCCTTGTTGCTCTTGAAAGCCATGCCCTCCAGGCTGTCCGCGTTGAACTGCTGGTTTGGGTCGGGATTCGGGTTGATCGGGCTATTGCCGCCGGGCGCGCAGTAGACCCACAACCTCGTTCCGTTGGCGACGATCTGCGATACCTGCTTGATCGGGTCGTTGCGCTTCCATGCCGAATCCCATGGCGCGCCCCACATGTTGTCGACGTTGTAGCTGCCGGCATCGAGCATCGCGATGCGGATGGCCTGCTGCATCACCAGCGCCGAGGGGTTGAGAAAGCCCGACAGCGACGCGGCGTAGGAGAACTGGCCCGGGTGATATGCCGACAAAATCAGCGCCGAACCGCCCGACATGGACAGCCCCACAACGCCGTTACCCGTCATCGAGACCTGCTTATTGGTGGCAAGCCACAGCGGAAGTTCGCTGGTGAGAAATGTCTCCCATTTATAGGTATAGCCCTGGTTGTTGAAACTCGACGGCGAGTACCAGTCGGTGTAGAAGCTGGACTGCCCGCCGACGGGCATCACGACGGCGACCCCGGAGTTGTAGAACCATTCGAACGCCTGCGTCTCGATGTCCCAGCCGTTGTAGTCGTCGCGGGCACGCATTCCGTCGAGCAGATACACGGCTTTCTGAACGCCGTGGCTCACAGCCGGAGCCGGAGCGGGTGTCGGTGCTCCTTCAACAGTGGGTGCCACCGCGGGCGCAGGCGCGACGGCGGGCTGGTACTGCACGCGGATGTTGCGGCCCATCGACGTCGAGTACACGTCGAGGTACTCGACGGGCAGACCCTCTCGCGAAAACGCGTTGGCGTTTCCAGAGCCGCCGACGACGACCGCCAACGCGGGCAGCGTCAGCACTGCGGCCACGACCGCCAGCAGGCGACGGAGCCGATTCTGCACAGCGTTGACCACCGATGTCCGACGCATCTGCTGCTATTACCGTCCGTTCACATGTCCGCGCCGTATGAACGGCGGTCTCGAAAGAGCTATCGCGCCAACATGGCTGCGGCGTTACCAAAATCTCAGAAAACCTCGTCAGCTAACAAATCGCCGGCGGTCACGGCCCCGTCGCCGGCAAGCCGGTATACGCCGGGCCCGACGGCGCAGGCACTGCCAGACCGCAGCGGACCAGTTCGTACAGCGGCACACGATTGATGCGATAGCTCGTGAACTCGGCAGCGTGGAACAGGTTTGACGCGAACCGCCGCAAACCCATCGGACCACGTATCGCGGTCAACATCGCGTCTGTCGCTGGGCATTTCAGCGCGGCCTCGGCCTGTGCGATCCAATCCTGGTCGAGGTAGGCCGGAATGAATGGAGGTGTCTTCAGGAAGGGCCCCTCGGCGACCGCCCAATCCGGGAAGAGGTTCTTGTCGTGCCCGATACGGCCGTCAACCAGCCGAGAGGTGTGCGCGGCCAGCGGATTTGCCAGCCCGATCTGATCAACGACGCGCACATCCAGCCCGACATTCATGCCCAACATGCCGAGATTCGTGAAAAACACTGTGTGCGGGCCCTTGTAGTCCTTCCTCATTTCCGGGGGCATATCGGGCGGAGGCGGGACGGCGGGCACCACGTCCCATTGGTCGTAGTTGCCAGACGGCAGCAGCAGCGCGCCGTCCGGGGTGTTGTCCAGCGCTGTGAGGACCGCTCGCATGCGTGGGTAGTCGAGATAGTCGGCGGCGGTCACCGGATGCGCGTTGCCGGTGGCCTGCGAATAGAACCGGCGTTCATCGACGATGCCGGTGTAGGTGACGCGGGTGGCGTCGGAACCCATGCCGGGTGAATTGGCCGTCCACAGTGACCACACCGCAACCGCCAGCCACAGCACGCCGGTCGCGCCCGCGAACAAATAGGCTGGGCCACGGGGCATTTGGGCTCCGTTGGGCAATGCCATCGGAATCACCGCGATGGGTGCCACCAGACAGAACAACGGCGTGAGCAACACCCGGCCGTGCATGAAGTCGCCGCCCTGGCGGATCCAGTAGATGGCCTGTAGCAGCCCGCTGACCACCATGAAAATCACGACAGCGGACGGGCTTTGCACTCTGCGCGCCACCCAACCGTAGCCGGGCGGCGTGGCGCGGCGGCCCCGCCACGGCCGGCCACGGGTGACCAGTGCGACGAGGCCGAGGCCGACAAGCAGGATCGCGGGCGCCCAGAGCAGATAGGGCTGGTTGAAGTTGGCCAGATATACAAAGCCTTGGGACCATTTCGATCCCGTTGCATCCTTGGCCAGGGCGGTGCCCGGATACAGCAGGCCGTAGTAGCCCATCCGGAAGATCTCGTAGCCAACCGGCACCACGCCGCCCGCGACGACGATCAAGACGCGCCGCCGCCAACCACGGGCAGCGACGAGCATCATGATCAGTGCCAGCCCGCCGATGAGCGCCAGTTCGGGGCGGACAAGCACACTCAGCCCGGCGACGAAAGCCAGTGCCGCATCAAAGAATCGGCTCACGACGTTAGTGGTCGGCGTTGGCACCGCCGTAGCAGCGATCGGGGCTCTGCGTAGGGTCGGAGGCGCGCCGTGGCGCTGCGCCGGCAGCTGTGGTGGCGGGACAGAGTAGGCGCGCAAGGCCTGCGACCAGCAGACCATCATCCACCACAGCAGGCCCAAATACGCCAATACCAAACCGTTTTCGAGACCTGAAGTGGCGAAGTCGCGAGCGGGCGGCACCGCGATGTAGACGAGCACCCCGGCGGGCAGCAGCAACGCACGTCGGCCCCGCAGACCAGGCGCGTACAGTCGGCCGGCCCCAAGCATCGCCATCACGATCCCGGCAACACTGAGCGCCAGGGCCAGCGCCAGCGCCACGTACTCCAGCCGGACCGGGCCGCCGATCCAGCCGCCAAGGTAGATCAGATAGGTCCAGAGCGTCGACGTGTTGGCCTCGACGCGTTCGCCCGCGTTGAACACCGGGCCGTTGCCTGCCAACAGGTTTCGCACCGTACGCAGCACGATCAGGCCGTCGTCGGCGATCCAGCGGCGCTCCCAGGCGCCCCACCCGAACAGTGCGGCGACCACCACCACGCTGGCCCACAGACTGAGCCGGACCGTAACGTCATAGGGGAACGCCGGCCAACGGGCCAGGCGGCGGGCAGCCGTCGCCCTCATTCGGTCAGCTGAGGAAGATGGCGGCACCGATGGTTCCGATCCATGCCACCGCCAGCAGCTGCAGCACTCGGTCCTTCAACGCGATTTCCTCCGGTTCGCCGGCGAGGCCGCCGTCGACGTCCACGGCGTACCGCAGGATCGCGATCGTGAACGGGATGATCGTCACCGCGTACCACGACGCGTAGTTGCCGTCGCGCTCGAAGGCCCACAATCCGTAGCACAGGACGGTCGCTGTCGCCGAAAGCGTCCACACGAAGCGCAGATAGCTGGCCGTGTAACTCTCCAGCGACTTGCGGATCTTGGCGCCGGTTCGTTCGGCGAGCTGCAGTTCGGCGTAGCGCTTGCCGCCCACCATGAATAGCGAGGCGAACGTCATTCCCAGCAGGAACCATTGGGACAGCGGAATACTCGCCGCTGCGCCGCCTGCGATGGCTCGGATCAAGTAGGCCGACGCGACAATGCAGATGTCCAGCACGGGTTGATGTTTCAGCCCGAAGCAATACGCCATCTGCATGGCGATGTAGACGGCGATCACCACGGCCAGGTTTGGTGTGGCGAGGAAGGACACAGCGAGCGCCGCTACCCCGAGCACCACTGCGACACAATAAGCCAGCCACTCGGGCACTACGCCCGCCGCTATGGGACGGAAACGTTTCGTCGGGTGCGCACGGTCGGCCTCGACATCACGGGCGTCGTTGACGAGGTACACCGAAGAGGCCGCCAGGCTGAACGCGACGAACGCGATCAGCACCTTGATCGCTACGGCTCCCGGGTCGTCGAATCTGACGTCGCTGCCGAGCGCTGCCACCGGCGCAATCAGCACGAGCAGGTTCTTCACCCACTGGCGGGGTCGGATCGCCTTGATAAGCCCCGTGACGACGTTGCGGGGCGGGCCTTTGACCGGTACCGGTTCTTCACTCATCTTCGGGGCGCTCTCTGCACTCTCACGCGAGATGCTCATCCATCTCCTCCAACCCGGTCAACGACGGCTCCGACCGTCTTCGCGACGACCGCCCCGACCGCAACGCCGGTGAGCACGTCGCTGGGGTAATGCACGCCAAGAACTAAGCGCGACAACGCCATTGGTGGTACTAATACGGCCGGCAAGGGCAGGCCGGTGGTGCGGGCCAGCAGCATCGTTGCTGCGGTTGTCGACGTGGCGTGCGCGGAGGGGAAGCTCAACCGACTCGGCGTTCCCACGTTGACCGCGACCGCAGGGTGATGTGGGCGTTCACGTTTGACTACACGCTTGATCACCACCGCGGTGGCATGAGCAATGAAAGCTCCCGCGCCCGCGGCGAGCCAGGCTTTGCGGCGCCGCGGCTGCAGCAAGGCGCCCAAAACAGAGACGACGACCCAGCCGAGGCTGTGCTCGCCGAACTGCGATAGTGCCCGCGCGCCGGTCAGCACGCCCGGTCGGTCGGCCAGCGCCGATTGCACGGCCACCAGCGCGGCTTCCTCTCCGCGCGGGGGCCCCGCGGCATTGTCGCCGCGGACAGGTTCAGCCATTGGCCGGCGATCTCACAAAGCCCCCCGGGTCGTCCCCTGCGCTTCGCGCGTGGGTCCTGCGCTCGCGCCGGGGATCAGAACCGTCTCCCACTTCTGCTTGCTCGACAACACCGGCAGTGCTTCGCGATAGACCCGGCGCATCTTGTTGAACTTGCGAGCGAGAAGCATCTGGCGCCTTGCCGACTCGCGAAGCAGGGTAAGCATTTTCGCGCGATCACGTTGCCGGTAAACCACACCGCGGCCGTCGGCGGTGGTGACCGTGACGCCGTCGAACTTGCTCAACGAGAACCAGCGGGCATCCTGCGTCGCGACGTTCATCTGCGGGCGGCGATGGTGCTCGGGGTCGTGCGGTCTGAGTTGGTGCACGACACCGCGGGCAAGGCGGACCGAGATCGCCAGCGGGTTGGTCGGAATATTGACCTTCTTGCGCCACCGCTTGTCCGACGGCGGCGGCAGCGCGGTAGCACCGGGCAGCACCACCGCGTCGGGGAACTCCTGGCGCAAACTGCGCACCTCGGGAAGCGCGGACTCCAGGATCGAGAAGATGTGCTCAGGACCGGCCAAGAAGTCGTCCATCGCCTTGTTCTGGATGGCGACGGTCGAATACTCAAGGCACAAAAGGTGTTTGAGCGTCGCCTTCATGTGGCTTGCTATCAGTCCGGCTATGTTGCCGTCCCAGTGCATAGCCGCGACCACCAGCCTGTTGCGCAGGTGGAAGTACGCCTGCCAGTCGATGGCGTCGTCCTTGTCGCTCCACGCCATATGCCAGATGGCCGCGCCAGGCAACGTGACTGTCGGGTAGCCGTGCTCCCCGGCGCGCAATCCGTAGTCGGCGTCGTCCCACTTGATGAACAGCGGCAGCGGCTGGCCCAGTTCCTCGGCGACCTGCCGCGGGATCATGCACATCCACCAGCCGTTGTAGTCGACGTCGATGCGACGGTGCAGAAGCCTGCTGCGGTATTCGTCTTCGTCGCTGAGCTTGTACTTGGCGAAGTTGTGGTCGTACTCCGTGTTGACCGCGTTGGTCCACATGAAGTTCTCCTGGTCCACCATCTCGCCCATGACGTGCAGGTGCGACGGCTCCTGCAGGTTGAGCATCTGGCCGCCGACGAGCGTCGGAGTCTTGGCGAACCGGTTCATCGCCAGCGCACGCAACACCGAGTCCGGCTCGACGCGAATGTCGTCGTCCATGAACAGAATCTGTTCACAGTCGGTGTTTTTCAGCGCCTCGTACATCACGCGGCTGTAGCCGCCCGAGCCACCGAGGTTGGGCTGATTGTGGATCGATAGCCGGTTGCCCAGCGGGCTGGCGGCCGCGGCGAAACCGGGATGATCGACGGCCTTGTTGGTGCCCTGATCGGACACGATGACCGCGCCAATCACCTCATCCACCAACGGGTCCGACGTCAGTGCCGCCAACGCGTTGACGCAGTCGGCCGGGCGGTTGAAGGTCGGGATGCCGACCGCGACGCTGGCCCGGCCCGGCGCGGGCGTCGGCGCGTACCAACCAGCGCCATGCAGGGTGACGTTGGAATTGGTGGTGATGTCGAACCAGATCCAGCCGCCATCCTCGAACGGATCCAGGCCGATCTCGAACTCGACTGCGGCGCGGGCGTCGCCATTAGATTCAGCGGCTGTTCCTTCGGTACCGCTGGAGACCGGTGCCCCGCCCACGGTGATGCGGGCGCCGGAGGCCTTCGACCGGTAGACGTCGACGCGAGCGCTGCCGGTGAGCTCGACGCGCAGCACCACCGACTCCAGCGTCGACCAGCGCCGCCAGTAGCTGGCGGGGAACGCGTTGAAGTAGGTGGCAAACGACACTTCCGACTCCGCGCCGATCTCCAGCGAGGTCCGGGTGGGTGGATGCGCGCGCCTGGCGTTGGTTTCCGATTCCTCTATATAGAGCTTGCGGACGTCCAGCGGCTCACCAGGACGCGGCAGGATGACGCGGGCGAGAAGGCTGGCCGCCTTGGACTCCCCGGCGTCAAGTGCGCCGGCCGGAATGTCACTCATTCTCGACTACTTTCGGTCAGGGGGGCGCCGTCGCGGAGGTGCGGCGCGAGTGTGTTGTCGTACATGTTCAACGCGCTGGCGATGGCCATATGCATGTCCAGGTACTGGTACGTGCCCAGCCGTCCGCCGAACAACACCTTCGCCGAAGCGGTCTCGGCCTTGGCCCTGGCCCGGTAGGCGGAGAGCAATTCTCGGTCGGCTTCGGTGTTGATCGGATAGTAGGGCTCATCGTCATTGTCGGCGAACCTTGAGTACTCGCGCATGATCACCGTCTTGTCCGTGGGGTATGCCCGCTCGGGGTGGAAGTGACGGAATTCGTGGATGCGGGTGTAGGACACGTCGAGGTCGTTGTAGTTCATCACCGGGGTGCCTTGAAAGTCGCCGGTGTCGAGCACCTCGACCTCGAAGTCCAGTGTGCGCCAACCCAGTCGGCCCTCGGCGTAATCGAAGTAGCGGTCCAGCGGACCGGTGTACACGACGGGGGCCTCCGGGCTTTCGGCCCGCAGCCCCTCGCGCACGTCGAACCAGTCGGTGTCCAGCCGCACCTCGATGCGCTCGTCGGCCGCCATGTTCTTCAGCCACGTGGTGTACCCGTCGGCCGGCAACCCCTCGTAGGTGTCGTTGAAGTAGCGGTTGTCGAAGGTGTAGCGCACCGGTAGCCGGGTGATGTTGGCGGCGGGCAGCTCCTTTGGATCGGTCTGCCACTGTTTGGCGGTATAGCCCTTCACGAACGCCTCGTAGAGCGGACGGCCGATCAGCGATATGGCCTTCTCCTCGAGGTTCTGCGCGTCGGCAGTTTCGAATTCGGCGGCCTGCTCGGAGATCAGCTGGCGCGCTTCGTCAGGAGTGAAGTACTTGCCGAAGAACTGTGCGACCAGGCCAAGGCCCATCGGGAACTGGTAGGCCTGGCCGTTGTGCATGGCGAACACGCGGTGCTGGTAGCCGGTGAAGTCGGTGAACTGTCGCACGTAGTCCCACACCCGCTGATTAGAGGTGTGGAACAGGTGCGCGCCGTACTTGTGCACCTCGATGCCGGTCTGCGGCTCGGGCTCGGAGTAGGCGTTGCCCCCGATGTGTGGTCGCCGGTCGAGCACCAGAACACGCTTGTTCAGCTGCGTCGCCACACGCTCGGCAATCGTCAGGCCGAAAAATCCGGAACCGACGACAAAGAGGTCAAAACGAGCTGTCATCGGCAGCAAGGGTATCCGACCGCGAGGGTCCGACCCGAATCCAACGACGGCGCAAGGTTGCGATCGGCTCACAATTCCGTATCGCCACTTTGGTCTCACTAGTCACACCAGTACCGTCGATCACGTTGACCCTTTCGGTCAGCCACGAGCACCTACCAGACGTAGTCCATATATTGAGGAGACTTCCGTGCCGAACCGACGTCGACGCAGGCTTTCCACGGCCATGAGCGCGGTCGCCGCCCTGGCAGTCGCGAGTCCAGCAGCAGCGGTAGCCGTGTCCGACTTGTCCGATAGCACCAAGCCGCCAACTCAGCACCGCCAGTTCGTCCAGGCCGCGATGGTCACTGACCTGCCCAACGAGCTCATGTCGGCGCTGTCACAGGGGCTGTCGCAGTTCGGCGTGAACCTGCCCCCGTTGCCCACCGGTCTGCTCACGGGATCGGGAGCATCGACACCGACGACGCTGACTTCGCCTGGGCTGACCGCGCCGGGCCTCACCGCGCCTGGCCTGACCACCCCAGGGCTCACCACGCCTGGCCTGACCACGCCTGGCTTGACCACGCCTGGCTTGACCACGCCTGGCCTGACCACGCCTGGCCTGACCACACCGGGCTTGACCACACCTGGCCTGACCACACCTGGACTCACCGCGCCGAGTGCCACCCTGCCGCCGGCCACCGCGACCGGGCCGGGCCTGACGGATCCGGGGCTGACGAACCCGGCGCTGACCAGCCCGACCGGCCTGTCCCCGGGCCTGACCACTCCGCCGGCGACCATCGACCCGGCGCTCGCGTCACCGATTTCCAACGCGGCGGGGCTGCCCGCCCCTGGCGAGGTGCCGATCTCGGCTCCGATCGGCTTGGATCCAGCCGCGGGCAGCTACCCGATCCTCGGTGATCCGTCGCTGGCGGCGGCTCCGGCCACCGGCGGCACCGGCGGGCTGCTCGGCGACTTGTCCAGCGCCGCGAACCAGCTCGGCGCGGGTCAGGCCATCGACCTCCTCAAGGGCGTGTTGATGCCGGCCATCATGTCGGCCGTCAAGCCCGCGGGCGCCCCGGCAGCCAACGCGGCTGCCGCCGCCGTTCCAGCAGCGGCCGCGGCCCTGCCGACCGGCGGGCATGCAATCCCCGCGGCGGGTGCTCTCCCGATGCCGGGCCTCTAGATCCTGCCAACAGACGGCACCGCAGAGATGCCCGCGGGCTCTGCGGTGCCGTTGCAGGCCGACGGTGAGATTTAGTGAGTCCAACCACCGTGTCGAAACACTGGTAACAACTGACACATACGTAACATCGGGCCGTGCCGCGCCGCCATCGACACGAGTGCGGGTGCGGACCGCAGCGGTCCGTGTCCCGGCGCGATGTGCTGAAATTCGCTGCGGCGGCACCGCTCGTTCTCGGTTCGGCGACGGCTGCGGCGGCGCTGATCAACCCGCCGCGAGCTGCGGCCGAGCCCCCCTGGCTACAGGCGCTGAACGCGCCCGGACAGACGCCCAACATCGTCAGCCGCGCCGATTGGGGCGCCGATGAGTCCATGCGGGCCGGACCACCGGTGTACGACAACGGGGTGCGCGCGGGGATCGTGCACCACACCGCGGGCTCTAATGACTACGCACCGGAGGATTCAGCGCAGATCGTGCGCGAGATCTACGCCTACCACACCCGAACGCTCGGCTGGTCTGACATCGCGTATAACGCGCTGGTCGACAAATACGGCCAGGTCTTCGAGGGCAGATTCGGCGGCATCACCCGTCCCGTCCAGGGTTCGCACACCGGCGGGTTCAACAGGAACACCTGGGCAGTGGCCATGATTGGCAACTTCGATCTGATGGAACCGACGCCAATCCAGCTGCGGGCGGTCGGTCGGCTGTTCGGATGGCGGCTGGCCATGGATGGCGTCGACCCCATGGGCGGCGTCGCGCTGGCATCCGCCGGCGGGCCCTACACCCGGTTCCCGCAGGGCGCCAGCCCGACCCTGCCGACCATCTTCGCCCATCGCGACACCGGCAGCACCGACTGCCCGGGAAACCTCGGCTATCCATCCCTTGTCACGATCCGCGAGATGGCTGCCAGGTTCGACAAGCCCGCCAACGCACAGGATTTGGCCGACTCGATGCGGGGCAGCGCGATCCACGCCAGGTGGCAGTCGATGGGTGGGATGAACAGCGCACTTGGCGCTCCGACGTCGCCCGAAGCGTCGGGTGCGGGATCGGCCCGCTACGTGACCTTCGACAAGGGGGTCATCTACTGGTCACCGGAGTGCGGAGCACAGCCGCTCACCGGGGCCATTTACAACGCGTGGGCCATGCTCGGCTTCGAACGCGGCGCACTCGGCCTTCCCACCAGCGGCGAGATCCAGGAGCCGCAGTGGATCGTGCAGAATTTCCAACACGGCACACTGAACCTCGATCGGCAGACGGGCAGCGTAACCAGGGTCATCGACGGGGTCCCGCTCGAACTGCCGCCACCACCGCCCGAGGGGCCGCCAGTGCAACTTGAGCGGTTCTCACCGGCGCGCAACCGCGTCTGACCGCGCCAGACTCCGGGCAGGCGCTAGAGCCACCAGCGCTCGAGAACGCGGGCGACGCCGTCGTCGGTGTTGGACGCGGTGACCTCATCGGCCGCGGCGACCGCGTCCGGGTGCGCGTTGCCCATCGCCACTCCAAGCCCTGCCCAACCGAGCATCGGCACGTCATTGGGCATGTCACCGAACGCGACCACGTCGTCGGCGGTGATGCCGAGCGGACGGGCCAGTTCCTCGATTCCGGTGGCCTTGCTTATGCCGAGCGGGACGATCTCGATGAGCCCGTTGTTGGTGGAGTAGGTGATATCCCCTTGGGGCCCAACGTGTTTGGCCAATGCGTGTGCCATATCGGAGCTGCTCGCACCGGCTTTGCGGATCAGCAGTTTGACCGCGGGCGCGCTGAGCAGGTCCTCAATGGACACCTCGGTGTTGTCGGGATTGAGCCAGGCGTGCTCGTAACCCGGCGAGCTGACGAACTGTGGGGTTGCCGCGTCGTGTGCACTGTTGCCGACGCGCTCGACGGCAAGCCCGGCGCCGGGGATGACACGAGTGGCGATCTCGGCGAGTTCGCCCAGTACATCGGCGGACAGCGTACGGGCCGACATGATCCGATCAGTTGCCGGGTCGTAGATAACGGCGCCGTTGGCGCACACCGCCATTGGCGCGAAACCCAACGCGTCGACGACCGGTCGCACCCAGCGCGGCGGGCGTCCGGTGGCGAGCACGAACTGCGCGCCGGAGTCCACGGCGGCGAGCACAGCGGCGCGCGTGCGCGCGGTGATCTTCTCGTCGTCGTCGAGGAGCGTGCCGTCCACATCGGAGGCGATGAGGTCCGGCGTCACCGCCGGCTCTTTGCTTCTCGCTCCGCGCGCTTGCGCGCCCGCTCGGCCAGTTCCGCCGCCTCGAGCGCCTTCGCCTCATCCATCGTCGGTGCGGAACCGCCCAGCCGGCGGGGCACCCAGTACGCGCCTTCGGGATGCGGGTATTCCTCCTGCACCCGATACAGAAGCGACGTCATGGCCTCGCGCATCGCGGCGCTCGTCTCGTCGAGTGTGCCTGCGGCACGTATCGGAGGTCCCGCCGCGACGGTAATCGGAATCTTCTTGCGCCCCATGTTCCTTGGATGGTCCTTGGTCCACATTCGCTGCGCGCCCCACACGATCAGCGGGACGATCGGTACCTGCGCCTCTTGCGCCATCCTGGCCGCGCCGGTCTTGAACTCCTTGAGCTCGAAGCTGCGGCTGATGGTGGCCTCGGGATACATGCCGACGATCTCGCCGGCCCGTAGTCGTTCCACCGCAACCGCGTAGGCGCCGGCTCCGGCGCGACGGTCCACCGGAATGGTCCCGGAGTGTTTGATCAGGAAGTTGACGATCTTTACGTCCTGCATTTCTGTCTTGATCATGAACCGCATTCGGCGGTGCCGGTGATACGCCGCGAGCGCCGCGGGGAAGAAGTCGACATAACTCGTGTGGTTGATCGCGATCACCGCGCCGCCGCGTTCGGGGATGTTCTCCAGAGCCTGGTAGGTGATCTTGTTCCCGACGACCCTGGTCGCCAAGCTGACGGCGATCTCGAGCGTGCGGAAAACCGGCTCCATACCCGCTACCCCGGCGCCTCGGAGGGGTCGGTGCCCGTTTCGCGTGCTGCCTTCGCTCGCGCTTTTTCGACGGCCTCGTCGGCATCCATCTGATTGGCCTCGGCCAGTGACGGCGCTCCCCCACCCAGCCGGTGCGGCACCCAGAACTCGCCGGGCGGATGCGGACCGTACGCATCCTGCACCCGCTCAAGCAGGTGCTGCATCCGCGAATGCAGCAGAGCGGTGAGCTCCGTCGGCGGCAGGGTCGGCATGATCGGCTCGCCGACGGCTACCGAGATCGGCACTTTGGGACGCCACATCTTTCGCGGATGTCCCTTGGTCCAGATCCGCTGTGCGCCCCACACGATGTGCGGCACGATCGGCACGTCAGCGGCGATCGCCATGCGTGCCGCGCCCGATTTGAACTGTTTGATCTCGAAGCTGCGGCTGATCGTGGCCTCCGGATAGACGCCGACCAGCTCGCCCGCCTTCAGTGCCTGACAGGCATGCTCGAACGACGCGGCGCCGTCGGTGCGATCCACCTCGATGTGGCGCAGGCTGCGCATGATCGGCCCGGTGACCTTGTTCTCGAATACCTCTTTTTTGGCCATGAAGCGGACCTTGCGGCCGAGGTGTTGCTGATAGGCGGGCAGTCCCGCGAACGTGAAGTCGAAGTAGCTGGTGTGGTTGATCGCAACCACGGCACCGCCCGCGCGAGGCAGGTTTTCTACGCCGGTAACGGTGAACCTCAGCCCCTGTGCACGCCACACCAGGCGGGCGAGCTGGATGACTGTTCCGTATACCGGTTCCACATCAGGCAGCCTAATGGGAGTGTCGGCGTGGCGTTGACGGGCTTGAGATGTCGGTCGCGGGACGCTGATCACCGCGGTCCGGGTATCGAGGGCTCTGCAACGCCGCTGACTTCTCGTCCCGCTAAGCTCGAGTCGGCACAACCGTCGGGCAGAAAGGGTGTTTGTGCAGGTCACGAGCGTGGGACACGCCGGTTTCCGGATCGACACCAAGGCCGGGAGCATCCTGTGCGACCCCTGGGTGAACCCGGCGTACTTCGCGTCGTGGTTCCCCTTTCCCGACAACAGCACGCTGGACTGGGACGCCCTTGGCGACGTCGACTATCTGTACGTCTCGCACCTGCACCGCGATCACTTCGACCCGAAGAACCTGCGCGAGCACGTCAACAAGGACGCGGTCGTGCTGCTGCCTGACTACCCGGTGCCCGACCTACAGCGCGAGCTGGAAAAGGTGGGCTTTCATCGGTTCTTCGAGACGACGGACTCGGTCAAGCACCGCGTCAGCGGGCCGAAGGGCGACCTCGATGTGATGATCATCGCGCTGCGCGCCCCGGCCGACGGTCCGATCGGCGACTCCGGTCTGGTGGTCGACGACGGAGAAACCGTGTGTTTCAACATGAACGACGCGCGGCCCGTCGACCTCGACGTGCTGCATGCCGACTTCGGCCATGTCGACGTACACATGCTGCAGTACTCGGGGGCGATCTGGTACCCGATGGTCTACGACATGCCGGCGCGGGCAAAGGAAGCGTTCGGCACCCAGAAGCGTCAGCGCCAGATGGACCGCTGCCGTCAGTACGTTGCTCAGGTCGGCGCGACCTGGGTGGTGCCGTCCGCTGGCCCGCCGTGCTTCCTCGACCCCGAATTGCGTGACCTCAACGACGATCACGGCGACCCCGCCAACATCTTCCCGGACCAGGCAGTGTTCCTCGACCAGATGCGGACGCACGGCCACGACGGCGGCCTGCTGATGATCCCCGGTTCGGCGGCGGATTTCACTGGGCCGCAGTTGAACTCACTGACCCATCCGCTGCCCGACGACGAAGTGCAGGCAATATTCACCACCGGCAAGGCAACCTACATTGCCGAATATGCCGAGCGGATGGCGCCGGTGCTGGCCGCGGAGAAGGCCAGTTGGGCGCCCGCGGCCGGTGAACCGTTACTGGAGCCGTTGCGGGTGGTGCTCGAGCCGATCATGTCGCAGAGCGATCAGATCTGCGACGGAATCGGGTATCCGGTCGAGCTGCGCCTCGGCGCGGAAACTGTTGTCGTCGACTTCCCGAAACGCGCGGTGCGTGAACCTATTCCGGACGAGAAATTCCGCTATGGCTTTGCGATTCCGCCGGAGTTGGTGCGCACGGTGCTGCGGGACAACGAACCGGATTGGGTGAACACCATCTTTCTGTCGACTCGCTTCGAGGCGTGGCGGGTCGGCGGCTATAACGAATACCTCTACACGTTCTTCAAATGTCTCACCGATGAACGGATCGCCTACGCCGACGGCTGGTTCGCCGAGGCTCATGACGACACCGCGTCAATCAACTTGGACGGCTGGGAGATTCAGCGTCGCTGCCCGCACCTGAAAGCCGATTTGTCAAAGTTCGGCGTCGTGGAGGGCGCCACGTTGACGTGCAATCTGCACGGCTGGCAGTGGAACCTCGACAACGGCCGGTGCCTGACGACAAAGGGCCATGAGCTGAGGTCGGCACGGAGATGACGGGCCCCCGCCAGTATTATGACGACGGTTTGATACAGCTGGATCGTGAGGCGATCACGTTGCGGCGCTATCACTTTCCGTCGGGTACGGCCAAGGTGATCCCGCTGCGGTCCATTCGCGGCTACAAGGCTGAACCGCTAGGGTTGTTCAACCAGCGGTTCCGCATCTGGGGCAGCTCGGACCTACGTCGCTGGCTGCCGCTGGATGTCTGGCGGCCGATCAAGTCCACGCTGGTGACGCTCGATGTGGAGGGCGCGCGGCCGAAGCCCGCGTTCACGCCGCAGCGGCCGAAGGAGTTCCTCGAAAAGCTCGACGAGCTGCTGGCGCCTTAGCGTTTCGGTTTCAGCAGGTCCGTCCCGACGAACGGCACCAGCGACTCCGGGATGCGGACACTGCCGTCGGGCTGTTGATGGTTCTCCAAGATCGCCACCAGCCAACGCGTGGTGGCCAGTGTGCCGTTGAGCGTCGCCGCGCTCTGTGGCTTGCCGTTCTCGTCGCGGTACCGCACCGAAAGACGGCGCGCCTGAAACGTCGTGCAGTTCGATGTCGACGTCAGCTCGCGGTAGGTCTGCTGCGTCGGGACCCACGCTTCGCAGTCGAACTTACGCGCCGCCGATGAGCCCAAATCGCCTGCAGCGATATCGATCACGCGATATGGCACTTCGATGTGCGCCAACATCTGGCGCTGCCATCCCAGCAGCCGGTCGTGTTCGGCCCCGGCGTCCTCCGGCTTGCAGTAGACGAAGCCCTCCACCTTGTCGAATTGATGCACGCGGATGATGCCGCGCGTGTCCTTGCCGTGGCTACCCGCCTCCCGGCGGAAGCACGACGACCAGCCGGCGTAGCGAAGCGGTCCGTCTGACAGATCGAGAATCTCGTCGGCATGGTATCCGGCCAGTGGCACCTCAGACGTGCCAACGAGGTAGAGGTCGTCGGCCTCGATCCGATAGACCTCCTCGGCGTGTGCGCCTAGGAAGCCGGTGCCTGCCATCACCTCGGGGCGCACCAGGACCGGCGGAATGACGAGGGTGAAGCCGTTCTCTCCTGCCAGCCGCACCGCGAGCTGCAGCAGCCCGAGTTGCAGCAGAGCGCCCGCGCCGGTGAGGAAGTAGAACCGCGAGCCGGACACCTTGGCGCCGCGTTCCAAGTCGATGAGGCCCAGCGACTCTCCGAGCTCGACGTGGTCCTTCGGGTTCTCGATCGCCCGCGGCCGGCCGACGGTGTCGAGCACCGTGAAGTCTTCCTCGCCGCCCGCCGGAACGCCGTCGATGATCACGTTGGAGATCGCCATATGGGCCGCGGTAAAAGCCTTTTCGGCATCGGCCTGCGCCACCTCGGCGGCCTTGACCTTCGCCGCGAAGGCCTTTGCCTGTTCCAGCAGAGCGGGCCGCTCGTCGGGCGATGCCTTGCCCACCTGCTTGCTGACGGCCTTCTGCTCGGCGCGCAGGTTATCGGCAGCAGACACCGCGGACCGGCGCGCGGCGTCGGCTTCGAGCAGCGCATCGACGAACCCGGGGTCTTCGCCACGGGCCCGCTGAGACGCGCGCACCACGTCCGAACTTTCGCGCAGCAGCTTGAGGTCGATCACGCCGCAACCCTACTTTTGGCCGCGGACTGGAAGGTGGTGAGGTGGACGTCGCCCCGTCGATTTCTGCATCAGGCGTTTCGCTCGCATCGGCCTCGCTCAGGCACAACCTCGTAACGTTACATCTGCATCACTTGTCACGGCACCTGACACGCCTGTCACAATGGAGCGGATGTTGGAGGCACCCGAACGCGAGCCGTTGCTCGCCGACTCGGTCAAGAGCGTGGAAGCACCCCGGCTGGCGTGGTGGCAAAGCCTGCACGCCACGTCGACGCGCCGCGCCCTGTTGTTGACCGCGCTGGGTGGCCTGCTCATCGCCGGCCTCATCACGGCGCTGCCTGGCGGGGACGGTTCCAGCGGACTGACCGCCAACTCGATCTCGCTCGGCCCCCGCGGCAATGACACGTTCAACCACGCCAACAGCGGCGACTGCCTGAGCTGGCCGGATCGCACGCCGGACGCGGCCGAGATCGTCGACTGCAAGGACGACCACCGCTTCGAGGTCGCCGAGACGGTTGACATGCGCACCTTCCCGGGAAGCGAGTACGGCCCTGACGCTGCGCCGCCGTCGCCCGCCCGCATCCAGCAGATCAGCCAGGAGCAGTGCTCGGCCGCGGTGAAGCGCTACCTCGGCGCCCGCTTCGACCCGAACAGCCGGTTCACCGTCAGCATGCTGTGGTCGGGTGACAAGGCGTGGCGGCAGTCCGGTGAGCGTCGCATGCTGTGCGGGCTGCAGCTGCCGGGGCCGAACAACCAGCAGCTGGCCTTCAAGGGCAAGGTCGCCGACGTCGACCAGTCGAAGGTGTGGCCCGCTGGCACCTGCCTGGGCATCGATCCGTCCACCAACCAGCCGACCGACATTCCCGTCGACTGCGCCGCCCCACACGCCATGGAGGTAACAGGCGCGGTCAATCTTGCCGAGAAGTTCCCGCAGGCCCTGCCGCCGGAACCCGAGCAGGACAGCCTCATCAAGGACGCGTGCACCCGGATGACGGACGCCTATCTCGCGCCGATCCAGTTGCGCAGCACGACGCTGACGCTGATCTACAGCACCATCTCGCTGCCGAGCTGGGCGGCGGGCAGCCATCAGGTGTCCTGCAGCATCGGCGCAACACTCGGCAACGGCGGCTGGTCGACATTGCTCAACAGCGCCAAGGGGCCGCTGATGATCAACGGTCAGCCCCCGGTGGCGCCCCCCGACATTCCGCTGGACCGCCTTAACCTGCCGCCGATCCCTGCGATCGAGCCGCAGATGCCGGACACGTCGTCGCAGTACACCAACACGCAGAGCGCCGACGACTCGAGCGACCAGACTCAGCACATGCCCGGGCAACAGTCAGCAGGTACGCACGGCACCGCCACCCCAACTGCGACGGAGGCCCCTCCGACCCAGGGCAACACGTTCCTCAACGGGCCACCGCCACCGCCAGGGGCACCGCCGCCGCCCGAGGGAGCACCGCCACCACCGGCCGACGGAGCCCTCCCGCCACCGGGCGCGCCACCGCCACCGGAGGCGGCCCCACCGCCGCCACCGCCGCCACCGGGCGAACCGGTACTGCCACCTCCGCCGCCGGTGCCGTAGCCGGATGACCGTGCGGATGAGCCCGCAACGGTTCGACGAGCTGGTCTCCGACGCACTCGACCTGATTCCACCCGCACTCGCCGCGGCGCTCGACAACGTCGTGGTGCTGGTCGAGGACCGCGACCCCGACGAACCCGAACTGCTCGGCCTATATCACGGTGTGGCGTTGACCGAGCGTGATTCCTGGTACGCGGGCTCCCTGCCTGACACCATCACCATCTACCGCGAGGCGCTGCTCGAGGTCTGCGAGGACGAGAGCGAGGTCGTCGACGAGGTCGCGATCACCGTGATCCACGAGATCGCGCACCATTTCGGCATCGACGACGACCGGCTCCACGAACTCGGCTGGGGATGACGCGAGAGCAGACGCAAAGTGCCCCGACACGCCGCGGAAATGGGGGCTTTTGCGTCTTCTCGCGCTATGAAGGGGCCATGAGCAGTGAGTGCCGCGAGTGTCTGGCGGGACTGGAGCACTGCCACGGCACGGTCATTCACCACGCCTGGTACCGGTCGGAATGCACCGAGGACGGCTGCGTAACCACGGAGGGTGTGCACACGTTCAGCGTCGATTGCGATGCGCTCGGGTGCACCTGCGGCACCCGTGCTTCAGCCCATCGGGTCGGCTGAGGACAACGCGTCCTCGACCGGGTGCACGTCCGGCTCGGGGTAAAACGGCGGTGTCAGCGTCGACCACTGCACGCAACTCCACCGCCCATCCGTAATCGGTGCCAGCACAACGGCTTCCGTGTTCGCAAGGTGATGGTCGAGCGCGAAGCTGCCGTCGACGCCTGCCAGCACGGCCGACACGAGCCGGATCGCCGCCCCGTGGCTGACCACGACGATGTCGCCGTGCCACGCGTCATCGTCGAGGTAGCGCATCCGCAGCAGCGTGAGCACCGGCACATAGCGGTCGAGCACCTCGTTACCGGTCTCGCCGCCGGACAGCGGCACGTCCAGATCGCCCTCGTGCCAGCGCTGGTAGACCGTCTCGAACAGGGCGATCGCGTCGTCGTCGTTGCGATCCTCGAGATCCCCCACCTGGACCTCGTGGATGCCGTCGAACTCATGCGGGTCAAGGCCGAGCTCGCCACCGATCTCCTCGGCGGTCTGGGCGGCCCGCACCGCCACCGAGTGGGCGATCATCGCCGGGGGGTGCGGCAGCTCGCGGGCGAAGGCACGGGCCTGGTCGCGGCCAAGATCCGTTAGTGCTGCGCCTGGCGGCCGGGTGTCAAGGCGACGCTCGACATTGGCGTGCGACTGCCCGTGGCGGACAAGCACCAGCCGGCCGCTCACGGCTTGCCCTCGCGCAGCTGCGCCAGCCAGCGCGACGCCTCATCCAGCCGCGGCGGCGCGGCACCGGCGACCGATCCCGTCGGCCACGAACCCAGGAATCTCACGTCTGCACAACGACGGTGCAGCGCCTTGAGTGCCTCGGCGACCGCCTCGTCGTCGATGTGCCCGACACAGTCCAGGAAGAAGAAGTAGGTGCCCAACTCCTTTCGGGTGGGCCGCGATTCGATGCGGGTGAGGTCGATGTCACGGATTGCGAACTCCGTCAGAGCCGACACCAGCGCACCGGGAACGTTGTCGAGGCGCAACACCACCGAGGTGCGGTCGGCTCCAGAGCGGCCCGGCGGCGGTCCGGGCTGCCCGGCCAACACGAACCGCGTACGCGCATTGGCCTCGTCGACGACACCGCTGGCCAGTGCGGTAAGGCCGTAACGCTCGGCAGCCAGCGCCGTGCTCACTCCGGCGTCGGCGCGGCCCTGCGAGACATCGTGTGCGGCCGCGGCGTTCGAGTTGGCCGGCACCACTTGTGCCTTCGGCAGGTGCTCGGTCAGCCAGTGGCGCACCTGCGCGGCCGCGACCGGGAAGGCCGCCACCGTCTCGACATCGGCGGCCGACGTGCCCGGTCGCACCACAATCGTGAACGACACGTCGAGGGTCAGTTCGGCGAAGATCTGCACTGGCGTCCCGATTGCCAGGTTGTCCAGTGTCGGCAGCACCGATCCCTCGATCGAATTCTCGATCGGCACGCATGCGTAATCGGCATCGCCGGAACGGACTGCGGCGAGGGACGCTGGCGTGCTCTCCGAGGAGATCGGCGTGACGCCCGCCGAGCCGTTACCGGGCACCAGACCGTTGGCCGAGATCTTCAGCAAGGCCGCCTCGGTGAAGGTCCCTTCTGGTCCGAGATAGGCGATGCGAGGCACATTTCAACACTATCGGTTGTCGGGGTCGCCGCCCGTTATGCCACTTCGTAGGGCTTGCGCCTTTTGCGGGTCTCTAGTTAAGTAAGGCTCCCCTAATCTATTGGAGGCGGCGATGACGACGGCAGTGGTACCGACAACGGCCGAGCGAATCCGCAGCGCGTGTGTGCGGGCCGGTGGCGCCATGCTCGCGGTCGAGGGCCTCGAGCCCACCTCCACACCCGTGCATCACCTGCTTGACGACGGCTCGTTCGCGATCACCGTGCCTGGCGACGGGAGGCTCGCCGAGATGGCGGTGGGCGCCGGCGCCTCGGGTGTCCAGGCAGTGCTGGAGATGACCGATTACGCCCCGCTGCCGCTGCGTGAACCGGTGCGCTCACTGGTGTGGATCAGCGGGCGCCTGCACGGCGTCCCTGCCGGCGACGTCGCCTCGCTACTCGACCTGATCGCCACCGAAGATCCCAATCCTGCTCTGCTCCAAGTAAATTCCGATCCTTCAGCGGACACCCGGTATGCACTGATGCGACTGGAGATCGACTCCGTGGTGGTCGCGGACTCCACCGGCGCCGAATCGGTCGGTGTTGGCGCGCTGCTGGGCGCCAGACCGGACCCGTTCTGCGCGATGGAGTCGTGCTGGCTGCAGCACTTGGAGTCGGCGCACCGCGAGGTTGTCGACCGGCTGGCGACTCGGCTTCCGATGCCGCTGCGCCGAGGGCGGGTCAGGCCGCTGGGACTCGACCGCTATGGGGTGCAGCTGCGTGTGGAGGGCGACGACGGTGATCACGATGTGCGGCTGCCGTTCGCCAAACCGGTCGACGACGTCACCGGCCTCAGCCAGGCGATCCGCATCCTGATGGGCTGTCCGTTCCTCAACGGGCTGCGCGCGCGCAGACTCTGACACCGCGGTGCCGCTACCGTATCTCCGGTGACAGGGCCGCCCGACGAGCTGACCGACCCGCAGCGGCGTGGACTGCGCATCGAGATCGTTGTCGTGCTCGCGGTCACCTTCGGACTGAGTGCTTACATCGCGCTGCTGAACCTGATCGAAGCGGTGCTGCTCGGCCTTGCGGGACAGACGGTAGCGCTGAACCCGCGCCGCTCACCGTTCGATCTGATTGACCTCGGCCTCAACCTGGCCGTCATATTCCAGCTGATCGCCTGGGGCGCGCTCGCAGTTTATCTGTTGTGGCGCAGCGGGTTTGGGCCAGCCCAGGTCGGGATCGGCAAATTGCATTGGCGGCCGGACATCCTTGGCGGCATCGGCCTTGCGGCGCTGATCGGCCTGCCGGGCCTCGGGCTCTACGTAGCGGCTCGCGAGCTCGGGCTGAGCGCCAATGTGGAGCCGGTTGAGCTCTACGACACCTGGTGGCGCATCCCGGTGCTGCTGATCGCGGCGTTCGCCAACGGCTGGGCCGAGGAAGTCGTCGTCGTCGCGTTTCTGCTGACCCGGCTGCGGCAGCTGCGCGTCAACCCGCTGGTCGCGCTGCTGGCGTCCAGCCTGCTGCGCGGCGCGTACCACCTCTACCAGGGCTTCAGCGCCGGGCTGGGCAATGTCGCGATGGGCCTGGTGTTCGGTTACGTATGGCGGCGCACCGGCCGGCTGTGGCCGCTGATCATCGCGCACGGCTTGATCGACTCGGTCGCCTACGTCGGCTACGCGCTGGCCGCCGGGCATCTCGGCTGGCTGTCGTAGATTCTTGGGGTGAGCGACAACCGGCCACCGCCCCGGGGCTTCGATCCAAGGGCACGTCGCGAGCCGTCACAAGTGATCAGGCGTGACCCGAACTACCGACCACCACCCTCGTGGCCACCGAATCCGCAGAACCCCCAGCGACGGCCCCCACCGCCTCCCCCGCCGCAGCGCAGGCCGCCGCCCGTCGCGCCGCGCCAGCAGCCGCCGAGACCTGCCCCGCCGAAAGCGAAAACGCCTCGCCGCAAACGGCATTGGGGCCGCATCCTGCTGGCGTTCATGTTCGTGTTCGTCGTTGCGGTCGTGGCCGGCGGCGTGTGGATGGATTCGTCGCTGCACCGCATCCCTGCGCTTACCAGCTACGCCGAGCGGCCGGCCGCCGGCAAGGGCACCACGTGGCTGCTGGTCGGCTCGGACAGCCGCCAGGGCCTGACCCCCCAGCAACAGGCCGAGCTGACCACCGGTGACGACATGGGCAACGGCCGCACCGACACCATCCTGCTGGTGCACGTTCCCGGCATCGGGTCGAGCACGCCCACCACGATGGTGTCCATCCCGCGGGACTCCTACGTGCCGATCCCCGGCTACGGCCAGGACAAGATCAATGCGGCGTTCGCTGCCGGCGGCGCTCCGCTGTTGGCACAGACCGTCGAGCAGGCCACCGGGATGCGGCTCGACCACTACGCCGAGATCGGGTTCGACGGCTTCGCCGTCATGGTCGACGCGGTCGGCGGAGTGACGATGTGCCCGACCGAGCCGATCAGCGACCCGCTCGCAGGCATCGACCTGCCAGCGGGTTGTCAGGAGCTCGATGGCCGCAGTGCGCTCGGCTACGTCCGCACCCGTGCTACGCCACGTGCGGACCTGGATCGGATGATCAACCAGCGTCAGTTCATGTCGGCCCTTCTGCATCGCGCTGCCAGTCCGGCTGTGCTGCTCAATCCGCTGCGCTGGTACCCGATGACACATGCCGCCACCGGTGCGATCACGGTCGATGCAGGCGCCCACATCTGGGACCTGGCGCGGCTGGCGTGGGCGTTGCGGGGCGACATGTTGACAACGACCGTGCCGATCGGGGAGTTCACAGGCAGCGACTCCGGCGCGGTCGTGGTGTGGAACAGCGACGTCGCCGGCCAGCTGTTCGCCGCGTTGGCGTCCGACTCGCCGATTCCGCAGGACGTCCTCGACGCCGCGCAGCCGGGCTAGTCGCGCCCGGCGCCGGTCAAGCCGTTCTGAAGCCACCCCTTGGTGCGGCCGGGGTGGTTCGTCGCAACCCACGCCACGCCCACTTCACGGCAGTACCGGACATCCTCGTAGTGATCGACGGTCCAGCAGTACAGCGCGCGGCCCTGCGCCGCGGCGCGATCCACCAACTCGGGATGCTCGCGCAGCGTCGCGATGGACGGGCCAACGGCGGTCGCGCCGACGGTGGTGGCGGCGCCGCCGCCGAGATAGCGGGAGGTCTCGCCGAGCAGCACCGTTGGCAGCATTGGGGCCGCACGCCGGATCCGCCATACCGCGGCCGCCGAGAACGACATCACCACCGCGCGGGACAGATCCGCCGACGCCGGCGACGCGATGCCGTACCGGTGCAGCAGGGCCAGCACCTTGCTCTCCACAAGCGCGCCGTAGCGGACGGGATGCTTGGTCTCGATAAAAAGCTTGACGGGCCGGTTCCAGTCCAGGACGAGCGAAACCAGGTCGTCGAGGGAGAGCAGGCCGGTGTCGCCTTGGCTGCCGTCGGGGCGCCAACTGGGATGCCATGCCCCGTAGTCGAGTTCGCGCAACTGCGCGAGTGTCATCTCGCTGACCAGCCCGGTCCCGTTCGACGTGCGATCCACCCGGCGGTCGTGCACGCACACCAGGTGCCCGTCGCGGGTCAGCCGGACATCGCATTCGACACCGTCGGCGCCCTCCTTCAGCGCGAGGTCATAAGCCGCAAGGGTGTGCTCCGGACGTTCGGCCGATGCGCCCCGGTGAGCCACCACGAACGGATGGTCGGCGAGCGTGCCGTCGCCCGAGTTCATACGGCTATGCTGCCGGGTTCCGGCCTTCGGACTCAACCTGAGGGGCCGGTTCGGGCTCGGGTTTCGTGCCCTTCTCGGTCAATGGGGCCACCTCGTCGCGCACGATCACCCAGCGCTTGGACGGCCGTTCCACCGGTTGGCGCTCGAAGCCGACGAACACCTTCATGGCCAACAGCAGCGCCGCCAGCCCCAGTAGATACGCCACGATCGTGGTCACCGTGTTGTTCGCGATGCCCTGCGGATCCTGGGTGAAACTCGTCGCGATCGAGAAGACCGACACCGCGGTGCTGAAGATCCACACGATCCACCACACCACGATCGGGCGGCGCAGCCAGTTCAGCCGCTCCTCGACGCCGGCCAACTCGATCACGAACACCGGCGCCCAGAACAGATTCACCAGCGGCACAAGGCATCCCGCTCGCAGCGCCCACGGCGGGCGTGGGTCGGGCCGCCCGTGATGCGCGAATGCCGCGTGTCGCCGGCCGATCAGCCAGTTCGTCAACACGACCGCGCTGGCCACGACCATGAACAGCGCGATGACGCTGGCGAGTACGCCGAACCACGTTGCCGCGAACGCCACCACCTTGTTCAACAACACCGATCGGTTGATGATCAGCAGCGCGTAGCGCACCACGTGCACCAGGGCGGCGACACCGAGCATCACCATTGTTGCGAGCAACGTGGCGCGCACCATTGCGGCCGACGGGCCGCTGCGCGGCGCGGCCGCCCGCAGTTCGGGAGCCTCGAATTGGTCCACCAGACCCCACCTGGGGATTGCCGCATAGCGAGGGGTAGGGCCAAGGGGGCGACTGCGGCGACGCGGCGGCGGAGCCGCACCCGGTCGCACCGCGATCCACCGATACCCGGCAGGCAACCGCGGCGGCGTGCGTCCCCTGCCCGCCGGCGCAGACCCCAGCCCGGCGGGCGCTGCGGGCTGTCCAGGGCGCGCGCTCCACTCGGCTCCGGGAGGGGGACCCGATGGCGAAAGCAGTGTCCCGTTGCACCGCGGACACCAGACCCGCCTGCGGTCGCGCACGTTCCACCGCGTTCCGCACTGGGAACACACCTGAATCATTTCGCTCCTCGCGTGCGCACCATCATTTCGCTCCTCGCGTGCGCGGCATCACCAGGCAAGCCTAGCGGCGGACCGTCAGATGACGCCCGTAGCGCCGTCGTCAGTGACGACTGGTCGCCCGGCACCGGCCCAGGCCTGCATGCCGCCGGAGACATTGACAGGGGCGTATCCGTTGCGGGCCAGATACTGCGCCACCCGTTGGGAGCGGCCGCCGAGATGGCACACCACGAACAGCTTCGCGTCCGTGTCGATTTCATCAATGCGCGACGGAACCTGCCCCATCGGAATGTGCCGGGCGCCGGGTGCGTGACCACGTTGCCACTCGTCGTCCTCGCGCACGTCGAGCAGGATCACCGAGCCGTCAAACGTCGACGGAACATCGGCAATCTGCGCTTGCGCGACCTCGACTTCGTCCATGCCGTTCATGCTGACACGGCAGGCGGAGGGCGCTCTACCGAGATACCGCCGATCGACGCCGGGACCCGGCGTCAGCAATGCCGGGCTATCCACAATTTCCACAGGTTCATCCACAGCCCCCGAGCGGCCGAAACCCCTTTTGAGCCGCCCACTCTGTGGACTTGCTGAAGGTTACTGTGGATAACCTTGTGCGGGTTCCGGCCGCCAATCAACAGGCCGTGGCGCACCGAGCGAAATGGGTTGCCACACTAAGTTTCCAAACGCATGGACTCGTGGCGGGCAGGCCGTGTCATCCCTTCGGGCGACAGGCGGTCAGCGTCCGCTGCGGGGTCGGCGGCGCGTAGCCGAGTTTGCTGAACGTCCGCCGGCCAGATTCTGCGAGGCCGCGGACGATGGATTCATCCACAGCCCGGGCTAGGCGCGCGGCCTTGACATCGGATGCCGATTTTCACTCATCGCACGATGAGGCTATGATCGGCGTCACACGAGCTGTTGTGACAGATCTCACTGGGGGAGACCAAAGATCGTGCAGGTCAGGAGGGTTTGATGGCGTCACATCCGATGGGTCCGGGATCAGCCGTACCGCCGTCTGAATGGCACTCTTCGGCCGCAGGCGTCTATACCCGCGGCCAGTTGATGGCGTGCCTGCGTGCAGGCATCATCGCGCTCGTGCTGTTGGGCGTTCTCGCCCTGATCGTCCTGTTCTGAACTTTCGTATATACGTAAACGATCCGCGACTCGAAGGTTGAGCCGCGGATCGGTCTGTTGAAGGTGTTGTGTGCTCAGGCGGGTGGGTAAACCCCCATGCCCTTCGCCTTCTCGGTCTGCCAGAAGATATCGGCGATCTCGTCGATCGTCTTCAGCAGCTTCTCGGCCTCAGCGACGTCGGTCGACTTCTTGACGTCGCCAGCACCGTGGACTCCATCCCAGAACAACTGGTGCAGGTTCGGGAACTGATCGAAGTGCTCCTTGGTGAAGAAGTCCGCCCACAGCACCATCAGGTGATGCTTGACGTCCTCAGCGCGCTGCTCCTTGATGATGATCGCGCGAGTGCGGAAGTGCTCATCGTCGGAGTCGTGGAACTTCTGAAGGGTCTTCAGGCACGAGAGAGCCTCGATCTTGGCCTGGGCGGGGTCGTAGACGCCGCAGTACAGGTCGCAGTGGGCATGGGCGGGCGTTGCGTTGGCGAAAAGTCGATGCAGCATGCCGTTAAACCTACCCTTTGGGGGTGGGCCGAAACCATCCGCTGCGACGCTGGCCCTTCCGCCGATTCGCGGTTGTCGAGGACTCGATGCGGCCTGCGCTGCGTCCGGGTGACGGGCTTCTTGCGTTGCGCGGTGGCGGTCCCCGGCGCGGCCAATTGCGGGTGTTCCAAGACCCGATGCTGGCCTCGCGCTGGCTCGTCAAGCGCGTCGGCAACGTTCGCGGCTCGGGCCGCAACGCGACATTCGAGGCGTGCTCCGACAACCCCGACGCACCGGGTGTTGTCGACTCGCGGCGGTTCGGTTGGGTGCCCGCGAATGGTTCTTACCGCGTGCTCTGGACCGTCCGCGGGCGTTCGGGCTGACTCGTTGCCGTCGAGATTCCGCCGCTAGCCCTCGTGTCGGCTTGCCACCAGGTTTGACCTGCCGCATTCTGGTCAAATCGATCCATAGCCGTGTCGGGGCTCAGATGGCATTGCCGGCTCGGCCGGCGTCGAACACCGAAGGCGCGGAGGCGACATGGAGATGGGATCAGGTCGGGCGATCGAGATCGCCCCGTTTCATTCGCATGGGTCTCTCAAGGGATTCGTGGTATCCGGTCGCTGGCCGGACTCAACCAAGGAGTGGGCGCAGCTACTCATCGTCGCCGTGCGGGTGGCATCGCTTCCCGGGTTGCTTTCCACCACAACGATTTTCGGTGCACGTGAGGAGCTGCCCGACGAGCCAGTGCCAGGGACCGTCGGGCTGGTAGTGGCCGAAGGCACAGTTGTCGGTGAATCAGCTGTGCCGCCAGGGCATTTCGCCGAGCATCAGCCGCCAGCGCTGCTGATGCTGCACCCACCATCGGAAACAATGCCGTCGCTGCCGGAGTGCATGGGCGCCGCATCAGGTTGCGTGCTGCTCCCCGGGCTTCCGCATCTGGGGCTGGAGCATCGGGCGGCATGGGTTGAGGCGGAAGCCGACGGCACCGTGACTTCGATGGTGAGCCGCGTCGGCGTAGACCCCATCAGCCATCCCGACACCGCGATCTTGGCCATGCTGCTTGCGGCATAAGGGTTTTCGAACGATTTGATTCGCTGACCTGAACGCTCGATTCGGGAACCCGAACTCCTCTCGCCAGGTAGCGCAGCTGTGAAACCGCCGCTATCGTCGATGAAGTCAGCGAAGGGGAGTAGCCCCCAATCGTCGAGTCGACATACTGGCGTACAGCCCGGCCGACGAACCGCAATGCGGTGGGCGAGACCTTCGACCGAAGTCTGACGGGTCGCGAGCAATTGGCCCGTCGGCGACGTGTCGAAAGGTCGTCCATATGCTCACCGCCACACTGGTCAGTCTCTCCGTGGTGTTCGTCGCCGAGCTCGGCGACAAGTCGCAGCTGATGACGATGACCTACGCCCTGCGCCACCGGTGGTGGGTGGTGCTGTCGGGCGTCGGCATCGCGTCGTTCCTGGTGCACGGACTGTCGGTGACCATCGGCCACTTCCTCGGACTCACGTTGCCGGAACGACCGATCGCATTCGCCGCCGCGGTCGCCTTCCTGCTGTTCGCGGTGTGGACATGGCGGGAAGGCCGCGCGGCAGTCGACAAAAAGGCCATCAAGGTCGCCGAACCGCGACATGTGCTACTCGCCGTCGTCTCCTCGTTCGTTCTGGCTGAGCTCGGCGACAAGACGATGCTCGCTACCGTCGCCTTGGCCAGCGATCACAATTGGGCCGGCGTCTGGATCGGCGCAACAGCGGGCATGGTGCTCGCCGACGGGGTCGCCATCGCGGTGGGCGCGGTGCTGCACAAGCGGTTACCTGAGCGCTTCCTGCACGGGATCGCCAGTGTGCTGTTCCTGCTCTTCGGTTTGTGGCTGCTCTTCGATGGAGCACTCGGTCTTCGGTGGCTCGCGCTCGGCACGGTTACGGCCGCCGCCGTAACCGCAGCCGCGGTGGCCGTCATCCGCGGCCGTCGCGAGCATTCGCTGAAGCTGTCGCCGCTCGAATCGTCGTCGGAGCCGGGCGGCCCCCCAGCTGGCTACCGCCGGTCAAACGACTGACCAGGTTCCCACGCCCGTCTCGCTATCTAGCGTCACGTGCCGGGGAGCGGACCGACGTAGGTCCTCCTGACCTCCTTGCCAACAGAACTAGCAAACATGGGGTTCCGTTAAGCGGCGCGTGAGCGTAGTTGCCCGTGGTGAACACCGGCATTCCTGTGACGATCTTGTCGCACTCACAGGAAAGTCATCGACACGCAACCGTTATTATTTGCTTCGCCGCACCGTAGGATGACGGTGCCGGCGCACACCGACAACGCCGTTAAGACCTGTAGCGGCCACACGAAACGAAAAGGCGGGTTCACTTTTCTGCGGTTTGCACTTGGTTGTTGGCACAACTCTCGCTACGATGATCAGCAAATACGCCGCCCTAGAAACCCGCTCGTCATGCATGTGGAGGTCAGATAGATGAGCAACACGTTCGCCGCCCGCTTAAACCGCCTGTTCGACACGGTTTACCCGCCAGGTCGCGGCCCGCACACGTCGGCTGAAGTCATTGCCGCGCTGAAGGCAGAAGGCGTCACGATGTCGGCGCCGTACCTGTCACAGCTCCGCTCGGGCAATCGCACCAACCCCTCGGCAGCCACCATGACAGCCCTTGCCAACTTCTTCCGTATCAAGCCGGCGTACTTCACCGACGACGAGTACTACGAGAAGCTTGACAAGGAATTGAGCTGGCTGGCGAATATGCGCGACGAAGGTGTTCGCCGTATTGCCGCGCGCACCGTCGGGTTGTCCGCTGAGGCCCAGCAAGACATCGCCCAGAAGGTCGACGAGCTGCGTCGCCGGGAGCACCTCGACGATTAGCCCGCCGCACGCCGCAATGCGGCGCTTGGCGAATTTGGGAAACTCGGTCTCTTAGACCGTCCCATTCTTGGAGATCACCAGCTGGCGATATTGCTCTGCGATCTCGAGGATCCATTCACGATCCGAGTACAGCGTGGGCTGGCGTAGCCAGCCAAGTCCGGGGAAGGCCGCGCCAGTGTCCGCCGGCGCGTCCTCTCGGCCGTCGTAGAGCCACTTGGCGATCGCCCGTGCCTGCTCCTGCGGCGGCACCGACGGCGACTCAACTTCCGACAGGTCGTCCGCGTCGGCGAGCTCACCGGTGGGTCGCGCGCCGGTTGCATCGACAGGTCGCTTCCGCGCGGCATCTGCGGCGGTGGCCTCCAGAAATAGCGCGTCGGAGATCAGCGACATCCGCTCGGCCACCCGGAACACCAGCGGGCCGCGGGGGCGTACCCCGATGCCGACATCGGGATGGCGTCTGCCGAGCTCGGTGAGTAGCGGCTGGATGGTTCGCAGCTCGTGGCGGGCGCCAAACCAGTCTTCGACGCTAGGCAGTAGCGATCCCGCCGCAACGACCAGCATCGCGCAGCCAAGCAGCGTGGCCGCGGTCCCCACGCCGACCAAATGCGTCGTGCCCACCGCCCGCAGAAAGAAGAACGCGGACGCGAGCACGATCAGCACGATGCCGAGAGTGAAGACGAACAGCGCACGGCCACGCCTGCTTCGATTGGAGTGCCGCATGCCGGCCCACGACACCAGGGTCAGCGCCAACAGCACGTAAAGCAGCGGCAGCAACCAGGGCAACCGCCCGTCGCTCGAGCTGAGATTCTGTTTGAGGTACTCCTGGGGCGCCATCTCCTGTTGCTGGCCCGCGGCGAAGAACATCACCAAACTCACGACCGCGATGACCGCGGCAACGCTGTACTGCGCGATAGCAATCTTTCGAATGGTGGCAGGCGTGCGCTCCGAGGACACGGTCGTGATCATCACGCAGCTGCCCGCCGCGCATGCGATCAACGCGACCTGAGAGAACCCCATCGCAATGTTGGGCCAGCGCAAGAGGGTGTCGATCATCAGCGTCAACGGCTGCCAATTCAGCGCGGCCACCAACCCCAGGCTGCCCAGCGCGAGGATCATCGCAGTGCTCACCAGCGATTGCTTGTTGACCAGGGCCCAGCCGATGCGTAGACCGGTGGCCAATCCGAGCAGACCGGCGATCACCCAGATGATCAACCAAACGCCTCTCCGAGTCGCACCTGGACGATCGACGAACGATCCGACGGCAGCCGACCAAGGCGGTAGATGAGCAGCGCCGCGAAGTCCTCGGCCTCCTGCTCGGCGTCCTCACCGGCCGGACCCATGCAGCCGGTGCGCTGGTTGAGCATGTACCCGATCAGGTCGGAGCTTGCCATTTCGGTGTTTTCGCGCGCCGCCTGGACCACCGGCATGCCCTCGTGGCCGAGGACCAGATGGCCGAGCTCGTGGGCCAGGGTGCGGTCCCAGGCAGGCAGGCCCTTCTGGATTAGAAAGACGTCGCGATCGGCGTACAGTCGCCACTGCCCGCACACTCCCGGTGGCAGATCGGCCATCTTGAGTTCGATCGGCCGTTCGCGATCCTCGCTAACGGCATCGACGAGACGGGGCAATGACACCTCCCCGCGTCGTGGGGCGAGATCGAGCACCTCGCTGACGGCGCGGGTGACGCGGCGGCTGGCAGGCATGAATCCCCCTTTCGACGAGTCCACTATGCGCTGTCCGCCCCCATGAGGGCGGGCAGTTTGTCAGTTCACGAACCGTGCGGTACCGCTTGTATGTATCGCATGGCCCGCCTTCGCCTGGCGATAACCAACGAATCCCCCGGCGCCGGTGAGTACTAGCATGCCCGCAATGCCCGGCACTGCCAAGGCCGCGACCTGCGGCAACCCCGCACTCCGCAAATAGTCCGTGTAGCCGATCCGGTATGAGGACGCGGGCATGGCTATGTTGCTGCCCGCGTTGGCCGGTAACGGCTCTCGACCCGCAGGTGGCTCTGCTGACACACCGCGGGGGGTTCCCGGCAACACCGGTGCAGCGGGCGCACCGGCCCCTCCAGCGCCCGCCGCAGGTGCGACTATCACCGGCAGCGCGATCGGCGGGATCGGGACCTCGACGGCGGCGGCACCGACACCCGGAACGACGTCGATCACAGGCGGTTCGCTCACGGGAGGCATCAGCTCTGCCGGCAGTTGCATGGGCGGCGGCAGTTCCGGACGACCGGACGGCACCTCAATGCCGCCACCGCCGCCACCGCCACCCCCGGGCGCGGGCAGGCCGGGCCCGGGGGTCGAGGTCGAAGTAGGTTCGCTCGTCTCAGTTGATGTCGTCTCGCTCGTTGGAGTTGATGTCGTCTCGCTCGTTGGAGTTGACGTCGTCCTGCTCGTCGTGGTTTGAGTGGACGTCGTCCCGCTCGTCGTGGTCTCAGTGGACGTCGTCTTACTCGTCGTGGTCTCAGTGGACGTGGTTCGGCTGGTAGTCGTCCGGGAAGTCGTTGTCTTTGTGCTCGTTGACGTTTCCGTCGTGGTCTTGGTCGTCGAAGAGCCCGGCGGGCTTGTCTCCGTGCCCCCGCCGCAATGTCGGGCGTTCCCATTACTCCCGTCGTTACCGCAGTTGCCGTTGTCCGGATTTCCGCCGTTGCCGGGGTGCTCGTCGGCGGTGTCCTGGGTGTCCTGGTCCTTACCGGTGCTTTCTTTCGAGCCGTCGTTGCCGTCGGAATCGCCCTTTGGCCCTTTGAGTGGCATATCGATGGAGAGAGGAGTCTCTGAATGGGCCGACGGCTCGGCTAGGGCCAACGCCCCGCCCAATCCACACAGGAATAGCCCAGAAGCCACCAGGCAGGCCGACGCGGCGCCATGCACACGCGAACCCACGTCAAACCACCCTCCAAGGCGTCAACAGTCGCCTATTCACAGATCCGGCAATTCTTGCACGATCACGTGAAACGGTTTGCCGAGGATTTGAATCTACTCGCGACCGGGACAGACCGATAGCGCAGATGGGCCGGACGATAGTGTTGGGCTGCACTTTGGCACGAAGCATCGACGAGAGATAACCGGGAGGCTATCGGGATGGGCCTGTTCAAGCGCAAAACCCGCGCCACCCGCCGAGCAGAAGCCCGCGCCATCAAGGCGAAGGCGAAGCTCGAGGCCAAGCTGGCCGCGAAGAACGAGGCCCGTCGCATCAAGGCTGCACACAGGGCCGAAACCAGCGCCCTCAAGGCGCAACTCAAGGCGCAGCGCGACAGTGATAGGGCCGCCCTCAAGGTTGCAGAGACTCAGCTGAAGGCAGCCCGCGAAGGTAAGTTGTTCTCCCCCACACGAATTCGTCGCGTGCTTACCGTGACCCGGCTGCTCGCGCCGATCGTGGTGCCGCTTGCCTACCGGGCCGCCATCGCCGCGCGCGGCTTCGTCGACGAACGCCGCGCGGACCGCCTCGGCGTCCCACTCAGCCAGATCGGTCAGTACTCCGGACACGGTGCTCAGCTGTCGGCGCGGATCGCGGGGGCCGAGCACTCATTGCGGGTGGTGGCCGAGAAGAAGCCGAAGGATGCCGAAACCAAGCAGTTCGTCGCCGCGATCACCGAGCGGCTGCATGACCTGTCGGCTGCAGTCGCTGCCGCAGAGAACATGCCGGCGTCGCGCCGTCGCGCCGCGCACACCGCGATAGCCGAACAGCTGGACGGCATCGATGCCGACTTGATGGCCCGGCTGGGCCTGGTCTAGCCAACGTGTCTCGCGCCCATTCCACAGCGCGCAATCCCGCTGCGCGCCTACGTGGTACGGCCGCGGGACTCCTGACCGCGGCGCTGGCGCTAGCCGCTCACGCGGTGGGCAGCGGGGTGGCGCCGAGCGGCGCGGTCGCCGCGCAACTGGCGGTCCTTGCGGCCACGGTCGGTGCCCTGGCTGCGACCATCGCCCGCGCTGCTGACGTCCGGGTGCTGCTCGGCATGCTGGCAGCCGCCCAGCTGTGCGCTCACGTAACCCTCAGCGCGGTCGGACACAGCCACGTGGCGGTGGCGGCACCACCTGCCGCGGCGATGCTGATTGCGCACGTGGTTGCGGTCGGCGCAGGCGCACTTCTGATCGCGACGAGCGATCGACTGTGCCTCGCGGTGTCACGCGCGGTGCGCGCCGCGGTCCGAGTCGTCGCCGGGCCGGTCTCAGTCGCACCTGTGGTGGTGATCGGCGAGGCCGATCAGCCGCTGCGTTCGGCACTTCTGCTTGCCGCTTCGAAGTCGCATCGGGGTCCGCCGGTCAGCCTCTACCGCTGACCGACCGACATCCCGATCGACACAAGAAAGACACAATTCAATGCGAATCAATACTGGCGCGCCTTCGCGCGCCCTCATCACCTTCGCCGCCACCGCGGCGATTTCCACCGTCGTGGTAGCCGGCGCAGCACCGGCCTGGGCTCATGTCCGCGTCAACGCCGACAACCCCATACCCGGTTCCTACTCCATACTTACCTTCAAAGTGCCCAACGAGTCGGAAAAAGGCGCCCTCACAACACAATTGAGTGTCGCCCTGCCCGACGTAGCCTCGGCGAGCACGGAGGCGATGCCAGGCTGGACCGCGCGGCTGGACCGCAACGCCGCTGCGGGCACAGTCAGTTCCGTCACCTGGACGGCTGCGCCTGGAACCGGCATCGGCGCCGACCAGTTCGCACTGTTTCGTATTTCGGTGAAGCTGCCCGACGCGCAGACCGTCAGCTTCCCGGCCACGCAGACCTATGCGGACGGGACGGTGGTGAAGTGGGATCAGGCCACGCCGGCCGGCGGGGCTGAACCTGAGTACCCGGCGCCGGAGATTTCTCTGACCGGGGCGACGGCCGATGCGGGTGACACCCATCCGACGCCTGTGGTCCAAGCGTCAGCGGCCGCCGAAACGGCGACACCGGACAACACGGCGCGCTGGCTGGCCGGCAGTGCGCTGGCGGTCGCCGCCGTTGCGGTGGCGACGGCGTTACTGGTACGACGGCGAGCATGAATCGCCTTCTCGCGGCACTGGTCCTGGTCATCGCGCTGATGGTGGCGGCGATGGCCGGGGCGGGTGCGGCGTCGGCACATGCGACCCGCGTCGCGACCGACCCGGTCGAGAACACGGAGCTGACCCAGACGCCGCAGAAGGTCAGCGCGACGTTCAGCGAGGCGATGCAACCCGAGTTCGCGGCGATGACGGTCGTCGGACCCGACGGCAACCTGTGGTCGGCCGGTGAACCGCGGGTGGATGGGGCGGTTCTCAGCGTCGACGTGCGGCCGCTCGGCCCGTCGGGGACCTACACGGTGAATTACCGGGTGACCTCGGCCGACGGGCATGTGGTCTCGGGGTCATGGTCGTTCCGGCTCACGGTTGTCGGTACCGGCACGCCCGGTCCGTCCGCGTCCGCGCCGAGCCCATCGAAAGACGGAATCCCGGTGTGGCCGTTCTTCGTCGCGGCCGGCCTGATCGTCGCGGTCGGCGCGGTGTGGGCGGTGCGACGGCAGAGGTGACCCGTCAACGGGCGGTGGCCGGTGCAGCCGCGGTGGTCGCTGTCTCCGCGGTGTTGGCGTGGTCGCTGGCTCGGCAGCAGAACTCGCCGGCTTTAACGCTGGTGCGGACCGTTGCCGACGGCTCGGCGGTCATCGCGTTCGGTTTAGCCGCGGTGCCGATGCTCGATATCGACCGTTACCGCGGCGAGCTGATCCGCCGCGCCACCGGCCCGTTGACGATCGCCGGCGCCGTCTGGCTGGTCGCCGAGCTACTGCGGCTCGGAGCGGCAGCCGCCCAGGCCGCGGCGGTACCAGTGGCGCGCCTCAGCGTGCACACCACCGTCGACTTCGCCCTACACACGGCGGCGGGACGGTCGGGGCTCTTCAGCGCGGTGGCCGCGGGCCTGGTGTTGGCGGTGTCGGCGGCGGCACCGCGTTCGGCGACGACGAACGTCGCGGTCGCTGGCCTCGCCGCGGCCGGGGTGGCGGCCCGTCCGCTGACCGGCCATCTCGCCGAGAGTGGGATGGGCGGGGTGGCCGTGGCCGTGCACACCCTGGCCGCGGCGCTGTGGTGCGGCGCGCTGGCTGCGCTGGTACTGACGGTCGAGCATCGCGGCCAGTGGTCCAGGGTGCTGCCGCGGTTCTCGCAGTTGTCGCTGCTGTGTGTGGTGGTGTTGTTGGTCGGGGGCGTGGTGGGAGCGGCAGTGACGCTTGGCTCGCCGAGTCAGCTGTACGCGACGGGATACGGCCGGCTGCTGTCCGCAAAGGTCGTGGTGACGGTAGTTCTGATAGTGCTGGCATATCGCAACAGGACGATGTGGCTGCCCGCCGCGAGGGCGCACCGCGCAACGGCGGTCGTGTCGCGGTCGCGGGCGCTGTTCGAACTGGCCATCATGGCCGTCGCGCTGACCCTGGCAGCTGCGCTGGCAGTGACCGGTTAGCGCCATATCGGGCCTGGCATGATGGGAGCCACTGCCGGGGAGTACACACAGGCGCAAAGGAGCAGCCAGATGGCAGACCAACAGGATCGACCCGACGAAAGGCCTGACGCCGCGGCAGCGGAACCCGCCTCGTCGACGCCAAGTCCAGATCCGGTCCCGCCTGCCCCCGAACCGCCAGCGCCGCCGCCACCCGAACCGCCAGCGCCGCCGGCCAAGAAGGCACCGGCGAAGGCGGCGAAGAAGGCTCCCGCCAAGGCAGCCAAGAAAGCGCCGGCGAAGGCCGCGAAGAAGGCACCGGCGAAGAAGGCAGCCAAGAAGGCCGCAGCGAAGAAGGCACCGCCGAAGCAACCCGCGGCTCCGAGCCTGGCCACCACCAACGGCGACCTGACGTCTGCCGCGAAAGAGACTGCAGCGCAAGCAAAATCGACCGTTGCGAGCGCGCCAAACCCCGTCGCGGGTCCACCGCCGACGCCACCGCTGATCGGCCCTGAGCCGTCGCGGTTGCCACTGGCCGCCGCCATCGCAGCCGGTGTGCTGGCGATTTTGGTTGTGCTTCTTGCGCGCCGGCACGGCGACGACTGACCGAAACGGCTTGACCCTCACGCGGCGTCAGGGTCGATAGTGACGGCATGGACGCCAACACCGTCGGCGCGGTAGCCGCCCTCACGGGTGTCTCCGTGCGCACCCTGCACCACTACGACCACATCGGCCTCGTGGTGCCGAGCGTCCGTACTCCGGCGGGCTACCGCGGCTACACCGACGCCGACATCGAGCGGCTGCACCTGGTGCTGGTGTACCGGTCCGTCGGAATACCGCTCGACGAGATCCGCGCGGTGCTCGATGACGCCGCGGCGGATGTGCTCGAACACCTGCGGCGGCAACACGAGTTGCTGCTGGAGCAGGCAGAGCGGCTGCAGCACACCATCAAGGCAGTGGAGGAATTGATGAACGCACATCGTGCAGGCATTCAGCTGAGCGCGCAAGAACAGGTCGAGATCTTCGGCACCACCGCCTTCAGTGAGGAGTACGCCGCAGAAGCCGAAGAGCGCTGGGGCGACACCGACGCGTGGAAGCAGTCACAGCAACGGGTTTCGCAGTTCAGCAAGCAGGACTGGATGGCGATCAAGGCCGAGGGCGACGCCCTGCTCGAAGACTTGGCGCAGGCCAAGCGCGGCGGCGTGCAGCCGGGATCCGCCAAGGCGAACGAGCTCGCCGCCCGGCACCGCGCGTCGATCGAGCAGTTCTACGACTGCGGCGACGAGATGCACCGCAGCCTGGTGGAGATGTATCTGGCCGACGAACGCTTCACCCGCTTCTACGACGACGTCGAGCCCGGGCTGGCCCGGTACCTGCATGACATCGTCGTCGAAAGCCTCAGCAGCTAGCTGCAGCGAAGTTACGCTTGCCTTCCAGTAACCCGTGATCAGCGGGGTTTGGGGGGCCATGGCTGGGAATGCGCCGTCCGGCACGGTGACTTTCTTGCTCACCGACCTCGAGGGTTCCACCCGTATGTGGGAGCGGGAGCCCGAGGCGATGAAGGCCGCCATGGCGCGCCACGACGAAATCCTGGAGAAGGCGATCGCTGCCAAGCAGGGCTTTGTGTTCTCACGGATGGGCGACGGAATGGCGGCCGCATTCGCGACCGCCAGGGGGGCCGTCGCGGCGGCGGTGGCGATCAAACAGGCACTAGCGCAAGAAAATTGGCGCACTACGTCGTCACTGAAAGCACGCGTCGGGCTGCACACCGCTGAAGCCGTGATCGTCGACGACAGCGGATACGCCAATCTTCCGATCAACCGCTGCGCCCGCTTGATGGCGGCGGCCCATGGCGGGCAGAGCGTCATCTCCGGCGCCACCGAGTCACTCGTTCGCGATCAGTTGCCCGACGGCGTCGGGTTGATCGACCTTGGTGAACATCGGTTGCGTGATCTAGGCCGTCCCATGCAGGTTTTCCAGCTCACCTGGACGGACCAACCCGAGGACTTCGCACCGCTACGCAGCCTGGACGCCTTCCCAGGGAACCTGCCGGCTCAGGTCACGTCCTTCATCGGCAGAAGAGCCGACGTGGCTGCGGTCACCGCCGCATTGAGTGAATCGCGCGTAGTGACGATCACCGGGGTCGGTGGCGTGGGAAAGACGCGCTTGGCGCTGCAGGTGGCCGCCGACGTGCTCCCCCGCTATCGCGATGGGGCCTGGCTTGTCGAGCTGGCCCCTCTGCGCGATCCCGAGGGTCTGGCGTCGGTCGTGGCTGCGGCTTTCCACGTCAGCAGTGTCGGGCCGTCGCTCGAAGACGCTCTCATCGAGATGCTGACCCACAAGAATCTGCTCATGGTGCTCGACAACTGCGAACATCTGTTGGGATCGGTGGCCCGGTTGGTCACTGGCATTGAACGCGAATGCCCGGGCGTGGTCGTCCTCGCCACCAGCCGCGAAGGGATGGCCGTGGGCGGAGAACAGTTGATCGCATTGCCTCCGCTCGCAGCGGGCGACCGGGGTGAGTCCGTCGACCAGCTGGTGCACACCGACGCTGTCAGTCTGTTCGTCGAACGGGCCCGACACATCAAGAAGGACTTCGCGCTCACGGATCACAACGCCCCCGCTGTTGTCGAAATCTGTCAGCGTCTTGACGGAGTGCCACTGGCCATCGAGCTGGCTGCTGCGCGAGTCATCGCACTTAGCCCGTCGGAGCTCGTTGCGCGCCTCGACCGCCGATTCCAGTTGCTTGCCGGCGGACGCCGGGGCGGGGTTGAGCGCCACGCGACGCTTCGCGCAGCGATCGATTGGTCTTATGAGCTGCTGGACGACGCCGAGCAGCGACTGCTCGCCCGGATGGCCGTATTCTCCGGTGGCTGCACACTCGAAGCGGTCGAGGAGGTGTGCAGCGGCGAGCCTGTGCAGCGGGAGGCGGTCGTAGATCTCGTTACCGGTCTGGTGGCCCGCTCGTTGGTTGTCGCCGAAGACCGCGGCCGCGGCACCCGCTACCTCCTACTCGAAACCATCCGCCAGTACGGAGAGGAACGGCTGGCTTCCTGGGGCGAGACCGAGAAGCTGCTGACCGCACACGGCCGTTTCTACGCCGCCCAGTTGGCGCAGGCCGCTGAACGCTCCTATGGACCCGAACAACTCGCCTGGGTAGTGCGGTTGAACCTCGACAGGGACAATGTCCGGCTGGCACTCAACACTGCCATCGAAACGGACAATGGCTCGCTCGCCGTTGAGCTGGTGGCCAAACATCCCAATCGCCACGGCGTTTGGGGCGCGACGCAAGTCGGCGCGGTTCTGAGTGAGCCGATTCATCGAGTGCTCGAGTTGGCGGATGCTCACGACAGTCCCGAATACCCCCGCGCACTGATGGTGGCCGCGTATCAGACCTTCTGGACCGTAGGCACCGGTGACTGGGCCGCTGCACATGACCTATGCCGCAGGGCTCTGACCGCGGAACAAAGGCGCGCCGCTCCGTCCCACGGGCCTCACATCGAGATGGATGCCCACAATCTGCGGGCACTCGCTTCGTTTTCTGCCGGTGCATACGCCGATGCCATTGATGCTTACTTCCAGGCCGCCGAGGTTGCCCGAGCCGATGGATATCCCGGGGTTGCCGCCACATATCTTGCATACAGCGCCAACGCGAGACTGCTGGGCGGCCTCGGCCAAGAGGAAGCAATTGCCGACGCGGAGGATTCGGTCGCTCTGGCCAGGCGCTCCGGCATGCCGGCAGCGATCGTGCAGAGCCTCATTATGCTTGCGCTGGCACTTGCGGAGCACGACCCGCCACGGGCCAGAGCTCTGCTCGATGAGAGCATCGAACTTGGCGGCTTTTTTACCGACGACTTCACAGGGAACTTCGTCAACGGCTGCATGGTCGCAGGCCGCCTCCGCGACTGGCATCTGACGCTGAAACTGACCGCTCGTGCGATGCACGTATGGCGTTGGGACAGGTCCCCGCTCTGGGCGGCAATTATGTTCGCGGAGTGCGCACGTGCGATCGCCGAGGAGAATCTTGAAGTAGCGGGTACCCTGCGCGGTGCGGCCTATGCCGCCTTCCACCAAGCGAATCCGGTCGGCGATAGCGCTCCGCAACAAGACACATCACGCTTGGACGGCGGCGCCAACTTCGTCCTTGCCGCACTTCGTGAAACCGGTGAACTCGTCGCTGCAGCACTCGGAGACGACCGGCGGCGAGAGCTCCGTGTGGCCGGTGCGGCGATGAGTGTGGACGAAGCCATCTCGTATGCGCTTGACCACATCGATCCCCAATACGCTGCAGGTTCAGTCGAATTCGGTGGCGCGACGTGACCGTCTCACCGCCATCGGGCACGGTGACCTTCCTCCTCACCGACCTCGAAGGTTCCACCCGCATGTGGGAGCAGGATCCGGTCGCGATGAAGGCCGCCATGGTCCGTCACGACGAAATTCTTGAGAAGGCTGTTGCGGCGCATCGCGGTTACGTGTTTGCCCGTATGGGTGACGGGATGGCTTACTGCTTTCGAGACGGCGAGGAACGCCATCGCCACCGCGGCAGCGTTCCAACAAGCGCTGGCGGCAGAATCCCGGCGCACTGCACGCCCGCTGCTGGCGCGCGTCGGGCTACATACCGACGAAGCGATGATCGTCGATGACACCGGGTACGGCAGCCTGCCGATCAATCGATGCTCGAGGCTGATGACCGCAGCCCACGGCGGACAGGTCGTCGTATCCGGCGCCACCGAGATGCTCCTGCGTGGCCAACTGCCTGAGGGCATGGAGCTCGTCGACCTCGGTGAACACCGGCTGCGAGATCTCGGCGGTCCTATGCAAATCTTCCAGCTGATCCGAGACGGCGATCGCGGAGACTTTCCACCGCTTCGAACCCTGGACACATTCCCGGGAAACCTTCCCGCACAGGTGAGTTCGTTCATCGGGCGCAAAGCGGACGTGGCGCGGGTTGTCAAAGCGCTGGATACGTCGCGGGTGGTGACGATCACCGGAGTAGGCGGAGTCGGCAAGACCCGCTTGGTATTACAGGTTGCCGCGGAGGTGCTGCCGCGCTACCGGGACGGCGCGTGGCTGGTCGAGTTGGCTTCCGTTCGCGACGTGGCCGGTGTGGTCGAGGCCGTGGCGGAGGTGTTCCGCGTCATGGGCCGCGCCGGCCAATCGCTCGAAGACTCCGTGCTCGAGGTGTTGGCTCAGAAGCAGACGCTACTGGTGCTGGACAACTGCGAACACGTGCTCGGGTCGGTGGCTCGGCTTGTGAGCCGCATAGAGCGGCAGTGCTCAGGCATCGTGGTGCTGGCCACCAGCCGTGAAGGGCTGGCGATCGACGGCGAGCAGATCCTTGCACTTCCACCTCTCGAGACGGGACAACCGGGCGAAGACATCGAGCGGCTGATACACGCCGACGCGATCAGCCTGTTTGTCGAGCGAGCGCGGCAAGTCAAGGCCGACTTTGCGTTGAGTGACAACAATTCCCGTTCGGTGGTCGCCATCTGCCAACGTCTCGATGGCGTCCCACTGGCCATTGAACTTGCGGCGGCGCGGGTGATGGCGTTGAGTCCCGGCGAACTGCTGCGCCGGCTCGACCGCCGGTTCCAGGTGCTCTCAGGTGGACGCCGAAGCGCAATCGAGCGGCACGCCACGTTACGGGCCGCGATCGACTGGTCCTACGACCTTCTGGACAGTGCCGAGCAGCGACTCCTCGCCCGCTTGTCGGTCTTCTCGGGCGGCTGCACGCTCGAGGCCATCGAAGAGATCTGCAGTGGCGATCCGGTCGATCGCGATGCCGTGATGGATCTGGTTGCCGGTCTTGTCGCGCGCTCACTTGTGGTCGCCGAGGACAGCTACGTGGGCACTCGATATCGCCTGCTGGAAACCATTCGCCAATACGGCGAAGAGCGGCTCGCTGATTACCGTGAAACCGAAGCGTTCCAGGTCCGGCACGTAGCGTTCTATGCGGAATTCTCCGCTCATGCTGCCGAAATGACTTACGGTCCAGACCAACTCGTCTGGACCCGACGAATCAAGCTCGAGCGGGACAACTTCCTCGCCGCTTTGGCGAAGGCCGTCGATTTCGGCGACGCGTCAGCGGCCGTCAAGTTGGTGGCGAGCTATCCCATCCAATACAGGGCCGAGGGAACGACCGGCGAGATAGTCGTTATCGACGTCACGCCGGCACTCAGTATTCCTGGAGCATCCGAACAGTCGGCGTATCCCTCCGCCTTGGTGGTGGCAGCGTACAAGGCGCAGTCGATCGGCGACTGGCAGCGCGTCAACGAGCTGTGCCAGCAGGCGCTGGAAGCAGAGGAAAGGGTCGGTGCGTTTCAAGGTCCGAGGATTGAGATGGAAACCTGTAGCCTGCAGGCCCAGAACTTCCTCGCGACCGGCGCCTACGCGGAGGCAATCTCGGCATACGCCAGGGCAGCCGAACTTGCCGAAGCCGACGGATATTTCGGCATGGCCGCAATCTTCTTGGCTTACAAGGTCAGTTGTGCGCTCCTAGGAGGAACTGACGCCGAGGAAACAGAATCGACGGTAGAGGAATCTGTCGCGTTGGCACGACGTTCCGAGATGCCGAGCGCCATGGTCATCGGCCTCAACTCGATGGCGATGACGCTCGCCGCGCGTGACCCGACCCGGGCCAAGACAGCTCTCCGCGAGAGCATCGAACTCGCGAGCACGCCCGGCCAGGAAGTGGCGACGGGCTTCCTCATGGCCTCCCTGGCTGCCACCAGGCTCGGCCAGTGGGAGATCGCGCTAGCACTTGCAGCTCGGAATCTGCAGCTGTGGAGGGGAGTGCAGGCATTCATGGCGGCCGCACCCAGTCTGGGCGTGTGTGCGCGGGCGCTCGCTGAAAATCGGCCCGAGGTGGCCGGGGTATTACGTGGTGCCGCATACGCCGCCTTCCGGCGCGGAAGCACGGGACAATCCGGGCTGGACGCGGGCCGAGGCGATCCCAGCGTCAACTATCTTCTCGAGGCGTTGCGCGATGCAGGGGATATCGTCGCCGCTGCCCTTGGTGAGGAGCGACGGCAGCGCCTGCGTCACGAGGGCGCGGCGATGACCATGGATGAGGCCGTGTCGTTTGCATTGGCCAACATAGATCCGAAGCTCTTGTCCGGCCCCATTTCGTTGGCGCAGTAAAAATGCGAGCGCATCGACCTTCGACGAGTCGGGGTTGGGCGGCGGTGCAGCCACCGATCCCCTGGCTAGCATCGACGGGTGACCATCGAGCCCCGCCCCACCGCTGACCTGGTCGACGAGATCGGCCCCGACGTGCGCAGCTGCGATCTGCAATTCGGCCAGTACGGCGGGAGGCCGCAGTTCGCAGGACCGATCACCACCGTGAGGTGTTTCGAGGACAACGCCTTGTTGAAAACTGTGCTGTCCGAGCCGGGTGACGGCGGGGTGCTGGTGATCGACGGCGACGGCTCGATGCACAGCGCACTGGTCGGCGACGTCATCGCCGGCCTCGGCGTCGAGAACGGCTGGGCCGGGTTGATCATCAACGGCGCGGTCCGCGACGCGGCGACGCTGCGCACACTCGAGATCGGCATTAAGGCGCTGGGAACCAACCCGCGCAAGAGCACCAAGACCGGCGACGGGCAGCGTGACGTGGCCGTCGAGTTCGGCGGCGTGGTCTTCGTGCCCGGCCACATCGCCTACAGCGACGACGACGGCATCGTCGTGGTCGGCGGCTAGTTCAAAAGCGTTGGACACCACGGTCAAACGATCGAACTCGCCGCGGATCACCCCTCGCCTTCGTCAGGTGGGTCGGTGTCACCGCGTAGGAGTTCTTCGGGGTGATGCGCGTGGTTGACTTCGGGTGGTGTGGTGCCGTCGGTCCACGCGAGGCGGCCGGTGTCGGTGACGGTGGTTTGGTAATGGCCGTCGGTGATGAGTTTGTGGTCGGGTGCGCAGGCGAAGAACAGGCTGTCAGCGTTGGTGGCCCCGCCCTTGGACCAGTCCGGGCTGTGGTGGACCTCGCTGTGATAGCCCGGCTCCAGACATCCCGGTCGGGTGCAGCCGCCGTCGCGGGCATAGCAGATGATGCGCTGGTCGGTGGTGGCGATACGGGCCTGTCGGGCCAGATAGATCGGGCGTTCGGTGTGGTCCTCGAACACCGCCAGGTAGTGGATGGCGCCCTCGGCGGCCATCCGGATCAGGTCGCGCATCGGCAGCGCGGTGTCACCGCCGGTGCGCGCCGGTGCTGGCATCGGGATGTCGGGGTTGGTCACGGCGTGGGCGGCCTGGTTGAGTTCGGCCAGGGTGGTGCGGGCGATCACGGTGAGCGGGTGCCCACGATGCGACCCCAGCCCGCCGGAGGCGATGCTGGCCTTCAGGCCCAGTTTGAGGCCGTCGTGGCAGCGTTGCGCGGCGCTGCGCTCATCGCGCGTCTCAACGACGGTGCCGTCGGGCAGGTGCCGGCCCGGGCGCACCGCGGCGGTGTGGGCCTCGAGGTAGCCGCGGGTTTCGGGGTCGATCCAGCCCGACAGTCGTGAGAGCCCGTCGCGGCCCTGGGGTCCCAGCACCAGGCCGCGGCGCCGGGCCCGGTCGGCTTCGTCGTAGTCGCCGTCGGGATTGAAGATCTCGTCGATGCGGCGGGCGAGGGACCGCAGGATCTCGGCATCATTCTTGGTGGCTTCGCGCACGAGGCTGCGCTCGACCTCTTCGCGATCGGTCACCGACACGGCCGAGGGCAGCACGTCGATGGCCCGCCCGATTACCCGCAGATGATCCTCGCCGATGGCACCGGCTGCGACTGCCTGCGCCACCAGCGGCAGCTCCGGAGGCAGCGGTGGGCCGGTCACTTGGCGGCGCGGCCGCAGCCGAGCGGCCACCTTCATCCGGCGTTTGACCTCGTTGGGTGGGATCCGCAGCCGCGCGGCCAGGCTGTTCACCAGCGCCGGCACCGTCGCCGTCTCATCGGGCGGGTCGGCGATCTGGCCGAACATCCGATAGGTCAGGCCACGGTTGGCACGCTCCTGGGTTTCCAGGCGTTCGGCCAACTCGACGCGAAACGCGTTGCCCACTTCATCAGAGGACAACTCGCGCATCAGCGCTTGGGCGGCATCAACCTGATCGGCCAGCTCGCGAAACCGTGCACGAGCCGCCTCCCCAGTGGTGAATTCGCCCATACCGCAACGCTATCGAACACACACGACAACAAGGCCTGCCAGCGCCCTCCACCCAACAACCTGTGGATCAAATCCGAACTGGGGATAACACGCACCGTTAACCCACGAGATGTCAGTGGCAGATGGTAACGGCAGTTCGGCGACTACGCCGAAGCCCCAACTGCTGCGCGGTGTTTGGTGAACTGCAGCGCCTCGTCGTCAACCTTGCCGCGCCGGATCAGACCGAGATCCAGCAGATAGTTCTGCTTGAGCCGCCACGGGGCGACCGAACCGGCCTTGGGCAGGTAGTCCAACGCACGCAGCACATAGCCGGGAGTGAAGTCCATCAGCGGGCGCTCGTCGACGCTGTTACCCGGATGCTGCGGCTCGACGGTGTCAAAGCCGTTGGCGTCCATGTAGTTCAGCACCCGGCAGACGAACTCCGAGACCAGGTCGGCCTTCAGTGTCCACGACGCATTGGTGTAGCCGATGGTGAACGCCATGTTGGGCATGTGCGTCAACATCATGCCCTTATAGGCCATAGTGTCGTTGAGCTCGATCGGCACGCCGTTGCGCATGACCTCGGCACCGCCGAACAGCTGCAGGTTCAAACCGGTCGCGGTAACGATGATGTCGGCCTGAATTTCCTCGCCGGAGGCCAGCTTGATGCCCGTCTTGGTGAAGCGCTCGATCGTGTCGGTGACGACGTCGGCCTTGCCGGCGCGGATCGTTTTGAACAAATCGCCGTTGGGCGCCAGGCAGAGTCGCTGATCCCACGGGTTGTAGCTGGGTCCGAAGTGCTTCTCGACGTCGTAGCCCTCGGGCAGGCGCCGCTGGGCCATGGTCATCAGCGTCTTGCGCATGAAGTTCGGGAAACGCCTGCTGATGTTGTACTGCGCGGACTGGAACAGGATGCTCTTCCACCGGTTCAGCACGTACGCGGGCTTTTCGGGCAGCGTCTTGTTCGTCCGCACGGTGAATGGGTCGATATCGGGCAGCGCACCGATATAGGTCGGCGAGCGCTGCAGCATGGTCACGTGCCCGGCGCCCGAATCGGCAAGGGCGGGAATCAAAGTCACCGCGGTGGCGCCACTGCCGATCACCACGATCTTCTTGCCCGTGTAGTCCAGCTCCTCGGGCCAGTGCTGCGGGTGAATGATCGTGCCCTCGAAGTCATCCGAACCGGCGAACTCGGGTGAGTAGCCACTGTCGTAGTTGTAGTAGCCGCTGCAGGCGAACAGGAAGGCCGCCTTGATCTCGACTTCCTCGCCGTCGCGTTCGACGCGTACCGTCCAGCGGTTCTCGGCATCCGACCAGTCAGCGCCGACCACCTTCTGGCCGTAGCGGATGTGCTTATCGATGCCGGACTCGGCAACGGTCTCCTTCAGGTACGCCATGATCGACGGCCCGTCGGCGATGGCCTTCTCCGACGTCCACGGCTTGAACCGGAAGCCCAGCGTGAACATGTCGGAGTCCGAGCGGATACCGGGGTACTTGAACAAGTCCCAGGTGCCGCCGAGGTTTTCGCGGCGTTCCAGGACCACATAGCTCTTGTTAGGGCAGCGGTCCTGCAGATGCCAGGCAGCGCTGATGCCGGAGATGCCGGCCCCGACGATCACAACGTCGACAAATTCAGTCATGATGTAAAGCTATCAACACAGTGTCGAGTGAGTCAACGGTGTGTTGAGAAATTCGACATAGCGTAAAGTCTTACCTCGTGACGACCGTCAGCCACCCGCGCTCTGCCCGCGGGCGCCGCGCGGCCCGGCCGTCCGGCGACGACCGTGAGCTGGCGATTTTCTCCACGCTGGAACAGCTGCTGGAGGACCGGTCATTCGCCGAGATTTCCGTCGATGACCTGGCCAAAGGCGCCGGAATCTCGCGCCCGACGTTCTACTTCTACTTCGCGTCCAAGGACGCGGTGCTGTCAACACTGTTCGAGCGGGTCCTTGTCGAGGCTGATGCCACATTCGAGTCCAGGGCCGACGACTACGCCGTCGACCCTGCGCGTGTCTGGCGCGAGGGCATCTACGCGTTCTTCCAGCCTCTGCGTGCGCACCTCGCTGTCGCCCTGGCCGGTGTGGCGGCGACCGGTACCAACGCCGAGATCCGCGAACTCTGGTCGACATTCATGCAGAAGTGGGTCGACCGCACAGCCGCGGTCATCGCCGCCGAACGGGCCCGCGGCGCTGCGCCGGAGACCGTGCCTGCGCAAGACCTCGCCGTCGCGCTGAACCTGATGAACGAGCGGACGATGTTCGCCTCGTATACGGGCCAGACGCCGGCCATCGTTGAAGACGCCGCGCTGGACACCCTGGTGCACGTCTGGATCACCAGCATCTACGGCCAAACTCCCTAACCTGTCGGCGCCCGATGCGAACATATGTTCGTGTCTCGGGCCGCGGCCACCATCCTGCATGCCGATCTCGATTCCTTCTACGCATCGGTCGAGCAGCGAGACGACCCTGCGCTACGCGGCAAGCCGGTAATCGTGGGTGGCGGAGTCGTGCTGGCTGCCAGCTACGAGGCCAAGGCCTACGGGGTGCGCACGGCGATGGGTGGACGCCAGGCCCGCGCTTTGTGTCCGCACGCGATCGTGGTGTCGCCGCGGATGTCGGCGTACTCGCAGGCCAGCGATGCGGTGTTCGAGGTGTTCCACGACACCACGCCGGTGGTGGAACCGCTGTCGGTGGATGAGGCCTTCCTCGACGTGTCGGGCCTGTGGCGAGTGTCGGGCACTCCCGTCGAAATCGCAGCGCGGCTGCGCGCGCAAGTGCGCGACCGCGTCGGGCTACCCATCACTGTCGGCATCGCGCGCACCAAGTTCCTCGCCAAGGTCGCCAGCCAGGAGGCCAAGCCTGACGGTCTGCTGCTCGTGCCGCCGGACCGTGAACTCGCATTCCTGCATCCGTTGCCGGTGCGCCGGCTGTGGGGTGTCGGTGTCAAGACGGCGGAAAAGCTGCACGCCCACGGCATCGAGACGGTCTCCGATGTCGCCGAGCTCACCGAGTCAACCCTGGCGTCGTTGGTCGGTGGGGCGATGGGACATCAGCTATTTGCGTTGTCCCGCAACATCGATCGACGCCGCGTCGTCACGGGCGTGCGGCGCCGCTCAGTTGGCGCGCAGCGGGCGTTGGGCCGGGCGGGCAACACGATGTCGGCCGCGGAGGTCGACGCCGTCGTCGTCAATCTCGTCGACCGGATCACCCGGCGGATGCGCAAGGCGGGCCGCACGGGTCGAACGGTGGTGCTGCGGTTGCGGTTTGACGACTTCAGCCGGGCGACCCGATCGCACACGATGCCAAGGGCCACGGCTTCGACAGACGTCATCCTTAACACGGCACGTGGCCTGGTCGCGGTGGCCGCGCCGCTGATCGGCGAGCGGGGCCTGACTTTGGTCGGGTTCGCGGTGTCCAATATCGACCGCGAGGGCGCACAACAGCTGGAGCTGCCGTTCGAGGAACACGCGGACACCGTCGCGATCGACGACGCGGTCGACAAGGTGCGGCAGCGCTACGGCAACACCGCCCTGACCCGCGGCGTGCTTCTCGGCCGCGACCCAGGCCTGGAGATGCCGCACCTACCGGACTAGGCCGTCCCTGCTGAGCGAGCCAATTTGGCGCAAGGCCACCCTGGGAAGCTCGCTTAAGCTTGACCGGACAGAAGGGGCACAGCGGTGAGTTTGCTGGGAGAAGCGCTCGACTTGCTTCGACGGTACGGCGATGTTGTCGGCGTGAATTGGGACAAGCCGCCGAGCTTGCTGGACAAGGCTGCGAACACGCTCACTGATGTCGCCGGTTCACCCATTCTCGCCGGGGCGCAGGTTGTGATCAAAGGCATGAAGGCGACCACTGGCTCCGGCGAGCCGGAAGCCGGCGAGGACTTCAAGAAGTCCGCCGAACTGTACGACGAGGCAGGCGACCTCCTCATTGACGCAGCGGTGAAGCCCGACCGCTGGGACGGCACCGCCGCTAAGGCGTACGAGGCGCGGAACGACATCCACCGACGCCTGACGAGCGAGGTCGCCGGTGCCGAGCAGAACATGCAGCGCTATTTGAGCGACTTGGCTGCCCAGGTCACTGAGACCCGCACAAACCTTGACGAGCGGGTGAAGTTTCTCTCCGACTACGACACGGCGACGTCGTGGATGAACGCCATTCCAGGCGGTGCAGCCGTCAAGGCCGCAGCCGATCTGGGTGTCGCCGCCACGCAACTGGAATTGGCGAGGATGACCATGGCTAGGCTCGTCGCCGAGTCCCTCCTGAACGCGAATCGGATCCGAGATCAGGTCGGCACTTATGAGGCCGCAGCCGCAGAGGTGCTGTTTGGAGACGACAAGGACATCGTCCTCCCCTGTGGTGAACCATTCGGCGACGAGCGCACCAAGGGCCAACTACCGAGTCGTACCAATTCCGGAGAACCCTCCAAGGTCCCGGAGCCCGACGGACCGCCCGTGATCTATCCGCCTGCAAAACCAGCCAACACGTCCGCTCCGCGGTGATTAGGAGGAACGATCTTGTCGGCTCAAGGCGACAATCTCCGGGTATTGACCGAGCACATCGATGACATCGCGGCCAAGCAGACGACCGCAGCTGGCAGTTTGAAGATCGCGGGGGAGACGGTCAATGACGTCGAGTCCAGCGTCTGGAGCAGCCACGGTGTGGTGTGCGCTGCCAGCAATATCGCGGTCGCGGCCATGGAGACAGCACGCGATGACGCGCGGACGAAGCTGTGGAAAATGTCGCATGACCTCTCGGAGAGGTTGCGCACCGCTTCCGCGAACTACAACAACGCGGACTGGCTCGCAGGTCGCGACATCGACTCTAGCGCATTGTGAAAGCGCAGCCGCCATCGCACGCGCCGTGGAACGACGATGATGATGACGCCACCGAGTTCGGTGGTGATTACTCCCCTCTCTCCGAGGAAGAGTCCGGCCGAGTCGTTGAGGCATTCTTCACCGTGACCAACCCGGCGGGCACTGTGTCGGCGACGGCGACGATCGGCGGCCGTCTGCACCAGGTCGAGCTGGCTGCGAACGTCACGGACATGACGGAATCACAGCTCGCTGAGGAGATCCTCGTCCTCGCCGACCTGGCAGCGCAGAAGGCGCAGGCCGCACAGCACGCGGTCGTTACGAACCTGATGCGCACAATGGGCCACGACGCCGTCACTACCAGCGGGTTTCTTGAACGCGATCTCGGCCTGCCGTCACCCGAGACGGTGGCTGCGCGTCGAGCGGAAGTCTTCGCTACTCGGTACGCGCTCCACGACGACGCATGACGGCGAAGACATCGACTTCAGTGGCCGTCACGTCGCGTTCCCGTCGGCGGTGGCTGATTGTCGCCGCGGTTCTGAGTGTCGTAGTCGCTGTGGCGGTCGCCATCGTGTGGTGGGTACAAGGTGACGGGAGTGCCGCCGCGCGCCGGGCTTGGCAGCCGCCGCCAAGCAACGAACTGTCCTCACCAATGCGCGCCCAGCCAATCGCAGGGTGGCGGACGAGCGTGACCGACGTTGGTCTGCCCAGCCCGCCGCAAGGTGCCGAGCTCAGTCGTATAGCCGCCAGCAACGACCCGTTTGGTCCGCGACCGTTCATCGGAAATCTCGACGATCACGCGTTCTTTCTGGCCAGCTCGCCGGCAACACCCGGCCCACAATGGTGGGTGGTCGGTATCGACATCCGCAGCGGCCAGCGCCTTTTCGCTCCCGTTCAGTTGGGTGCCACGGCGCGTCCGCCGCAATGCTTCCTCAACGGGCCCGCAAATGTCTTGTGCCTCAACAACGACTCCTCGAACATCGCGTATGTTGTCGACGTCCGGTCCGGCAGCTTGTCCTACACAGGGCCGACAGATCTGCGTCTCGGATACGCGACGCTCGCCGTGGAGCAAGTGGGGATCTATGCCGTCGCCATGACTGACAATCAGGGCGTCTACGGCATTGGCCCCCGTGCCGAAACCACATGGTTCGTGCCGGGCAACGGACGGGTCGAGGCGGGACCGCCGCGCGGGTTCGAGCCGCTGCCCCAGGCGTTCGCCGCCCAACTGAGCGCAGACCCTCGCGCTTATGAGATGACCGTGTTTTCGCTCAGCGACGGCAAAGTCATCAAGCCTGAGGTGGACAATGGCGCACACCTGGAGAAGACCGAGGTGTACCCCGGCGGATTTGCAGCCGAGGTCGACGACGGTCGAAAGTCATTGGGAATCCAGTTCTTCGACGGCACGGGTAAGAGACTCAGCGAGCACAGTGCCAAGGGCACGCTGACCGCGGTAGGTCTACCGATTGTGACGTCGAAAGACCAATCTTCGGTCTACTCTCCCGACGGCCGCAAACTGCTGGACATTCCGGAGGGCGCCGTCCGCCTCGTCGGAACCACGCTGTTCGTCAATGAGGACAAGAGCGAGGCCTTTCCGATGTGGCGGCAATACGACTTGAAGACCGGTGCGAAGGGTCCGGCCTGCGACTTCAACATGTCGAACTTCTTGGGCATCAGTGGATCTGCGATCGTCTTCGACGTCACGAACCCGGAGGCCGGACTCGTCGCCAAGGCCCGAGACCTTGCCACGTGCGACACGCTGTGGACGCTCCCCTCGAAAGTGAACTCGTTCGGACGGGTGTGGCGCATCAACACCACCCTGGTCCAGCTATCGGACGACGGCACGGAGTTGTCCTCCTTGGTCGCGCCGAATTAGGACTCAGTCCACTCCAGCAGTTTCTCGACGGGCCAGGTGTTGACGATGCGCTCGGCGGCCACGCCGTTCTCTACTGCACGCTGCGCGCCGTAGCCGAGAAACTCCAGTTGACCGGGCGCGTGCGAATCCGTGTCGATGGAGAACAGACAACCGATCTCGTGAGCCAGCTTCAGCAGTCGTGTCGGTGGATCCCGGCGTTCCGGGCGTGAGTTGATCTCGACGGCGGTACCGGCGTCGCGGCAGGCTGTGAACACCTTCTCGGCGTCGAACTTCGATTCGGGACGGATGCCGCGGCCGCCGGTGACCAGACGCCCGGTGCAGTGCCCGAGCACGTCGGTTTGAGGATTGGTGACCGCCTTGATCATTCGCCGGGTCATCGACGGCGCATCCATCGACAGCTTGGAGTGCACGCTTGCCACCACTACATCGAGGCGCTCGAGCAGTTCGGGTTCCTGGTCGAGCGACCCGTCCTCGAGGATGTCGACCTCGATGCCTGTGAGTATCCGCAACGGTGCGACGGCCTCCCGAAGTTCGTCGATCACGTCGAGCTGCTTGCGAAGGCGCTCGGCAGACAGCCCGTTGGCGATGGTCAGACGGGGCGAGTGGTCAGTCAGCGCGCAATACTCGTGACCGATTTCCCTTGCGGCGAGCATCATTTCCTCGATCGGCGCGGATCCATCCGACCAATTCGAGTGCACGTGGAGGTCACCTTTTAGAGCCGCGCGGATGTCTCCGCCGCCGAGATCTTTGGCACTGGAACGCAATTCGACCAGCGCCTCGGGCTCGCGTCCGGCCCACGCCTCGGCGATTACTTTCGCGGTCTTGGGCCCAATGCCGGGCAGGGACTGCCAGCTGCTGGCCGCGCCGTGGCGTTCGCGCTCGGCGTCGGATAGCCCCTCGACGACGTCGGCGGCATTGCGGTAGGCCATCACGCGCCGTGGGTCTTCGCGAGCCCGATCCTTGTAGTACGCAATCTGGCGTAGGGCGATCACCGGGTCCATACGTCAAGTGTGCCGCGTTAGCCCCGCGCAGGGTCGCGTCCGCTCAGTGCAATGATCCGGTCCACCGCCGGCGCATCGTCGGCGACCGGTACCGCTGCTCCGAACAGCCCCTCCGTCGGACCTTCGGCGGCGATCGCGGTCACGTGAGGCAACACCGCGGCCGCAGTAGCGGGGTCGACGTCGTAGTCCTGCCCCGTCGCGGCAGCCACGTCCCAGCCGTGGATGACCACTTCGGTCAGCGCGACCATCCCGCCCACCTCGCCCGGGAAGTCGACACCGCCTGCCCGCGTCATGCCCTCCCAGGCCGCCGGCTCATTCCATGCCGCGGCCAGCTCCGCCAGCCGTGCGGGAAATGCGGTACGCCAGTCCTCGTCGAGCGGCGCGCCCTCGGCCGGCGGGGTATCGGTGAGCTCGCAGAAATCCTTTCGAGCGGCCGCGGTGAACGCCAACGCCAGACCACCAACGTGCGCCACGAGATCCCTCAGGCTCATCTTCTCGCATGGTGTCGAGCCGTTGAGCTGCCCGTCCGTCACGTTCATCAACACGTCTGCTGTGCGCGTACACGCTGGGGTCAAATCAATCATGTGTCTATAGACCACGCCGGGGCCAGGAATTAATCAGCTTCCGCGACTAGCTTTCGAGGTGTGAGATTCGCGTTCAAAACATCCCCGCAGAACACCACGTGGCACGACATGCTGGCCGTCTGGCAGGCGGCCGACGATATCGACGTCTTCGAGTCCGGCTGGACGTTCGACCACTTCTATCCGATCTTCTCCGACTCGTCCGGGCCGTGTCTGGAGGGCTGGACGACACTGACCGCGCTGGCGCAGGCCACCAAGCGGCTGCGACTGGGCACATTGGTCACAGGCGTTCACTATCGCCATCCCGCGGTGCTCGCCAACATGGCCGCGGCGCTGGACATCATCTCCAACGGCCGGCTCGAGCTGGGCATCGGCGCGGGCTGGAACGAGGAGGAGTCCGGTGCCTACGGCATCGAGCTCGGCAGCATCAAGGAGCGCTTCGATCGCTTCGAGGAAGCCTGCGAGGTGCTCACCAGCCTGTTGAGCGAGGACACAACAACGTTCGACGGCAAGTTCTATCAGCTGAAGGACGCGCGCAACGAGCCGAAGGGCCCGCAGAAGCCGCACCCGCCGATCTGCATTGGCGGCAGTGGTGAGAAACGCACGCTGCGGATTACGGCCAAGTACGCCGATCATTGGAACTTCGTCGGCGGCCCGCCCGACGAGTTCGCGCGCAAGCGGGACGTCCTCGCATCGCACTGCGCGGACATCGGCCGCGATCCCAAAGAGATCACGCTCTCGGCACACATCCGGCTGAGCGAAGATCACCACAACCCCGACAGCACTGTCGATTACAGTCACGCGATCGATGAAGCCGCTGCCCTCGGCAAGGAAGGGCTGGACTTGGCGATCGTGTACTTGCCGACCCCGCACACCCCTGCGGTCCTTGGGCCACTGGCCGAGGCAATCAGAGATTCGGGGTTACTGGGATAACGACTGTCACCCCATGAATTTGGTCGACAACGTGTCCCTGCGGCGAGTCGTCGGCGAATTCGCAGCTGAGCCGGGACAGAAACGCGCCGGACGGGCCCTGTTCGCCTTTACCCGTAACGAGGAGATCACCCGCCTGCATCCGCCAGGTACGCGAACCCAATCGATGGTGACACCGGCGACCGGTGCGTTGGAGCTTGCCCGACAACAAGGGGACGCCTGGCTCTACATCGATCCTGCGGGTCCGACATGTGCGTTGGCGGCCGCCGAAATCGACTTCGCGCTCCGGAATGCACACAACGAACCGCTCAAGGCGGCATTGGCTGCACTGAACGCCGGTCAAACGGACAAGCAGGCTGTTCTGCAGGTGTTACGGCAGGAGGGGCCGATGCTGCTAGCGGCCGACGAAAATGCAGTGCCTGGAGAAACGGTGGTTCGCTCGATGACGATGCGTGACGGCTCGTCGGCACTGCTCGGCTTCACCAGCGCCCCCGAGGTAGTCGCATTCAATCCGTCGGATGCCGTCTATGTCCAGACCACCAGTCAGGTGCTGGACAGGGTGCGCACTAACGGGTACAGCGGCATTGTGCTTGACCCGGCTGGGCCGTCAATTGCCATCCCCTCGGCCGTAATCGGGAATGATGCCTAGCGTCGACCGCAGGCTCGAGACGTGCATCACCAGCAAAGATATTGGACGATAACGATAATATAACGGTTAGGCAAACGCATGGTCACGCGGCGTCAGAACGACGTAACCAGCGGGTTCGATTCGCTAGACGCCGTAACGAAGTAGCTCGTCGGCTGTGATCAGCCGTTCGGCTTTGGCGGGGAATTCGCGGCACTTGACGGGGTGGCGTAACCATGACCAGGCGATTCGACTCACCCGGGACCGTGATATTGGGTTGAGGTACACGGTGATCACTCCTGCGATATAGCAATAGCTGAACCGGGGCTTACGTTACCGTAGAACCCTCATCAAGTCATTAGATACCCATTATCTGGCAAACCCAACGAGGCGCGCCGATCAATGATCGGATGTTTCTGAAGTGACTGGTGTGACTAATATGTCGTCGCCTCAGAAGCGCGTCACGCCTGCTTTTCTGGTTTGACGAAGACGTCGTCCAGCGTGACGGTGCGCAGATTGCGGGCGCGGATCAACTCGACGAGTTGGGCGTATACGTGAGTGACTGGCAGATGGTTGAGATGACCGATCACGATGGCTTGCGGCTTGAAGTACTTGTTGGCCATCGTGACGATCTCGTCTTCTCGGATGACGTTCTGGTCCTCCAACGAGCCCGACCACAGCGTCGGCACCGAGTAGCCGAGTTCGGCAGCGACAGCGTCGACGACCGGATTGTGGCTGCCGTACGGCGGCCGATAGTACGGCCGCGCATCGACACCGTAGGTTCTCGTCAGGAACTGGTGATTACGCCGAAGCTGTTCGGCCACTTGATCTTTGGGCAGTGTGGCTAGGTCAGGATGTGACCACGTGTGGTTGCCGAGCTGGATCTGCCCTGACTCCACAAGCGGGCGCAGCAAATCCCTGTTGTCCGTCCACGAGGCATACCTACCGTTGACGAAGTACGTCAGCCGCACACCGGAGTCCTTCGCGAACTGCGTGTACAGCCGCACCACCTCGGTGTTCACACCGTCGTCCAAGGTCAGCGCCAGAAGATCGCCGTCACCGGGGAGGCTACTCAGCTCGCCACCACCGGGCAGCGGCACCCGCACCGCGAGCACCGGGGGCACGGCGGGTTCCGCGGCGGCCTGCGCGACCCGCGGTTGCGCGCCGACCGTGCACCGCGCCAGGCCGACGCCGGCCAGAGTCGCCACCGATAGGCCCGCAAGGAAGTGACGCCGGTTTAGCTCGGTCCCGGCGTAGGTGATCGGTTTGCGGCCAGCCATCGGGACTACTGTCTCGCGACCGGACGCGAAAGCCCTCGATTCGACGGCGTGTCGCAGCCGTTTGCTATCTATTGCACAGGCTAACGCTGCGGTACGGCGGTCGGCTTGATCGGCACAGGAAGAGCAGTTTGGCCCATCAGGTAGCGGTCCACCCCGGCCGCAGCCGCCCGGCCCTCGGCGATTGCCCAGACGATCAATGACTGCCCGCGGCCCATGTCGCCTGCGACGAACACACCCGGCACGGTGGTCGCGAAGGCACCATCGCGCGCGACGTTGCCACGGTCGGTCATCTCAACGCCCAGATCGGTCAGCAGGCCTTCACGCTCAGGCCCGACAAAGCCCATCGCCAGCAGCACCAGGTCGGCCTCCATCTCGAAGTCGGAGCCCTCGACCTTCTCGAACTTGCCCGCGTTCATAACGACCTCGTGCCCGCGCAGCGCGGTGACACGCCCGTCGGTGCCGACGAACTCCTCGGTGTTGACCGAGTAGACGCGCTCGCCGCCTTCCTCGTGCGCCGACGACACCCGGAACATCAGCGGGTAGACCGGCCAGGGGGTGGAGTCCGCCCGGGACTCCGGCGGGCGCGGCATGATCTCGAACTGATGCACGCTGGCGGCACCCTGCCGGTGCACGGTGCCCAGGCAGTCAGCCCCGGTATCGCCGCCGCCGATGATGATGACATTCTTGTCCTTGGCGTGCAGCGGCGGCAGACCATGCTCGTCCACCACAGGATCGCCGTTCTGTACCCGGTTGGCCCACGGCAGGAACTCCATCGCCTGATGGATGCCGTCCAGGTCGCGACCGGGGACCGGCAGATCCCGCCACGCGGTCGCTCCGCCGGCCAGCACCACCGCGTCGAACTCGGACCGCAGCTGCGCGGCGGCGATGTCGACACCGACGTTCACACCGGCGCGGAACTCCGTGCCCTCGGCCTCCATTTGGGCCAGCCGCCGGTCGATGTGGCGCTTCTCCATCTTGAACTCGGGGATGCCGTAGCGCAGCAGGCCGCCGATGCGGTCGTCGCGCTCGAACACCGTCACGGTGTGGCCGGCGCGGGTCAGCTGCTGGGCTGCTGCCAGGCCGGCGGGGCCGGAGCCGACGACGGCGACGGTCTTGCCGGTCCGCTTCTCGGGCGGCAACGGAACGACCCAACCCTCCTCAAAGGCGTTGTCGATGATCTCGACCTCGACCTGCTTGATGGTCACCGGGTCCTGGTTGATGCCGAGCACGCAAGATCCCTCACACGGCGCCGGGCACAACCGACCAGTGAACTCCGGGAAGTTGTTGGTGGCGTGCAGCCTCTCGATCGCGTCGCGCCAGCGGTCCGTGCGCACCAAATCGTTCCACTCGGGAATCAGGTTACCCAGCGGACATCCATTGTGGCAGAACGGAATACCGCAGTCCATGCATCGGCTGGCCTGGTCGCGCAGAGTGTCGTGGGAGAAATCCTCGTAGACCTCTTTCCAGTCGAGCAACCGTAGCGGGATCGGCCGCCGTGGGGGGGTCTCGCGCTTTGTGTACTTCAAAAAGCCCTTGGGATCAGGCATTCGCCGCCGCCATGATCGCCTCGTCGACGTCGGAGCCAGCAGCCTTAGCCTCCGCGATCGCCTGAAGCACCTTCTTGAAGTCGCGCGGCATCACCTTGGTGAAATTCTTCAGCTCATTCTCCCAATCGGTGAGGATCCGTTGTCCCACGGAGGAATCCGTCGCGTCAACGTGCGCTTGAATCGCGCCGCGCAGCCATTCGACGTCGGCTTCGTCGAGTTCGTCCAGGTCGACCATCTCTGCGTTCAGGTTTTCTTCGAACGTGCCGTCGGGGTTGTACACATAGGCCACCCCACCCGACATGCCCGCCGCGAAGTTGCGTCCGGTCGATCCGAGGATCACGACCTTGCCGCCGGTCATGTATTCGCAGCCGTGATCGCCGACACCCTCGACAACCGCATGCGCGCCTGAGTTGCGGACAGCGAACCGCTCCCCCACCACACCGCGCAGGAACGTTTGGCCGCTGGTGGCGCCGAACAGGATCACGTTGCCGGCGATGATGTTCTCTTCGGCCACATAGTCAGCAGGGGCGTCGTCCGACGGGCGCACCACGATGCGCCCACCAGACAGGCCCTTGCCGACATAGTCGTTGGCGTCTCCGTAAACCCTCAGCGTGATGCCGCTGGGCACGAACGCGCCGAAGCTGTTGCCCGCCGAGCCGTCGAACGTGATGTCGATGGTGCCGTCAGGGAGCCCTTGCCCGCCATAGGCTTTCGTCACCTCGTGACCGAGCATGGTGCCCACAGTCCGGTTGGTGTTGGCGATCGTGGTGGAGAACCGCACCGGCTTACCTGAGTCGAGAGCCTCCCGGCACATCACGATCAGCTGCTGGTCCAGGGCCTTGTCCAGCCCATGGTCCTGACGCGAGCTGCAGTAGTAGTCCTGGTTCATGAACGCCGACTCGGGCTCGTGCAGCACCGGTGCCAGGTCCAGCTTGTAGGCCTTCCAATGCTCGGCGGCCTGCGTGGTGTCCAGCGCGCCGACCTGGCCTACCATCTCGTTGACGGTCCGGAAGCCCAACTCGGCCATCATTTCCCGGACTTCCTCGGCGATGAACATGAAGAAGTTCTCGACGAACTCCGGCTTACCGTTGAACCGCTGCCGCAACACCGGGTTCTGGGTCGCCACCCCCACCGGGCAGGTGTCGAGGTGACAGACCCGCATCATGATGCAACCGGACACCACCAGCGGCGCGGTCGCGAATCCGAACTCCTCGGCGCCCAGCAGGGCGGCGATCACGACGTCACGGCCGGTCTTGAGCTGGCCGTCGACCTGCACGACGATCCGATCGCGCAATCCGTTGAGCAGCAGCGTCTGCTGGGTTTCGGCCAGGCCGAGCTCCCACGGCGCGCCCGCGTGCTTCTGCGACGTCAGCGGTGTTGCACCGGTGCCGCCGTCGTGACCCGAGATCAGTACCACGTCGGCATGCGCCTTCGACACGCCCGCGGCAACAGTGCCAACGCCGTTCTCGCTGACCAGCTTCACGTGCACACGGGCCTGTGGGTTGGCGTTCTTCAGGTCGTGGATCAGCTGCGCCAGATCCTCGATCGAGTAGATGTCGTGGTGCGGCGGCGGTGAGATCAGGCCAACACCCGGCGTGGAGTGCCGCACCTCGGCCACCCACGGGTACACCTTGTTACCCGGAAGCTGGCCACCCTCACCCGGTTTCGCACCTTGGGCCATCTTGATCTGGATATCGGTGCAGTTGGTCAGGTAGTGGCTGGTCACGCCGAACCGCGCCGACGCTACCTGCTTGATGGCACTACGCCGCCAGTCACCGTTCTCGTCGCGGTCGAAGCGGCCGACGTGCTCGCCGCCCTCGCCCGAATTCGACCGGCCCCCAAGGCGGTTCATTGCGATCGCCAGCGTCTCGTGCGCCTCGGCCGAGATCGAGCCATAGCTCATCGCGCCGGTGGAGAAGCGCTTGACGATCTCGCTGGCGGGCTCCACCTCATCTAACGGCACCGGTGTGCGCACGCCGTCCTTGAACTTCAGCAGGCCGCGCAGCGACGCCATTTGCTCGCTCTGGTCATCGACCAGCTTGGTGTACTCCTTGAAGATCGAGTATTGCCCGGTGCGCGTCGAATGCTGCAATTTGAACACCGTGTCCGGATTGAACAGATGGTACTCACCCTCACGGCGCCACTGATACTCGCCGCCCACCTCGAGCTCGCGATGCGCCCACTCGTCGGGCCGGTCCAGGTAGGCCAGCGCATGGCGGGCAGCTACCTCGTCGGCGATGTCGTCGAGGTCGATGCCACCGGTCGGGCAGGTCAGTCCGGTGAAGTACTCGTCGAGGATCTGCTGGCTGATGCCGATGGCCTGGAACAGTTGGGCCCCGGTGTAGGACGCCAGTGTTGAAATGCCCATCTTCGACATCACCTTCAGCACGCCCTTGCCAGCCGCCTTGACGTAGTTGGCCTTGGCTTGGTCGCTGCTGATGCCAGTGATGGCGCCGCGGTCGATCATGTCCTCGATGGACTCAAATGCCATGTAGGGGTTGATCGCGGCGGCTCCGAAGCCGACCAGGCAGGCCATGTGATGCACCTCGCGGGCGTCACCTGCCTCCACGACGAGCCCGACCTTGGTGCGGGTCCGGTCGCGAACGAGATGGTGGTGCACTGCAGAGACGCTGAGAAGTGACGGGATCGGCGCCATCGATTCGTCCGACTCCCGGTCGGACAGCACGATGATGCGCGCGCCGTCGCGGATGGCGGCCGAAACTTTGGCCCGGACGTTGTCGAGGGCCTCCTTCAGTCCCTGCCCGCCGCGGTTCACCGGATACAGACAACGAATAACCGCGGCGCGCATCCCGTGCTTGTGGCCGCGGATCTCATGATCGGGATCGACGCATATCAGCTTCGACAGCTCGGCGTTGCGAAGGATCGGCTGTGGCAGCACGATCTGGCGGCACGACTCCGCCGTCGGGTTCAGCAGGTCGCCCTCCGGGCCGACGGTGCCCGACAGGCTGGTCACCACCTCTTCGCGGATGGCGTCCAGCGGCGGGTTGGTCACCTGCGCGAACAACTGCTGGAAGTAGTCGTAGAGCATCCGCGGGCGCTGCGACAGCACCGCGACCGGGGTGTCGGTGCCCATCGAACCCAGGGCTTCGACCCCGGTGCGCGCCATCGGCGACACCAGCAGGTTGAGCTCTTCGTAGGTGAAGCCGAAGATCTGCTGCCGCAACACGACCCGGTGATGGGGCATCCGAACATAGTCGCCGGGGGGGAGCTCGTCGACGTGGAACAGGCCGGCGTCGAGCCACTCCTGATACGGGTGCTCGGCGGCCAGTTCGGCCTTGATCTCTTCGTCGTCGACGATGCGGCCCGCCGACGTGTCGACCAGGAACATGCGGCCCGGCTGCAACCGCATCTTCTTGACCACGGTAGACGGGTCGAGGTTGAGCACGCCGGCCTCTGAGGCCATCACGACAAGGCCGTCCTCGGTGACCCAAATACGCGACGGCCGAAGGCCGTTGCGGTCCAGCACTGCGCCGATCACCGTGCCGTCGGTGAACGTCATCGACGCCGGGCCGTCCCACGGCTCCATCAGCGACGCGTGGTACTGGTAAAACGCCCGCCTCGCCGGGTCCATCGACGGATGACGTTCCCACGCCTCGGGGATCATCATCAGCACGGCATGCGGCAAGCTGCGCCCGCCGAGGTGCAGCAGTTCGAGCACCTCGTCGAATCGCGCGGTGTCAGATGCGCCCGGCGTGCAGACCGGGACGATCTTGTCGAAGGCCTGGCCGGAGCCAAAAAGGTCGGTGTTGATCAGCGCCTCGCGCGCCCGCATCCAGTTCTCGTTGCCGGTGACGGTGTTGATCTCGCCGTTGTGGGCGATGCGGCGGAACGGGTGGGCCAGCGGCCACGAGGGGAACGTGTTCGTGGAGAACCGCGAGTGCACGATGCCCAGCGCACTGGTGAGCCGGTCGTCTTGCAGGTCAAGGTAGAACGCCTTGAGCTGTGGCGTGGTGAGCATGCCCTTGTAGACGAACGTCTGACCGGAAAGGCTTGGGAAGTAAACGGTTTCACGGCCGGGCCCGTCCTGGCCGGGGCCCTTGGTGCCGAGCTCGTGCTCAGCCCGCTTGCGCACGACGTACGCACGGCGCTCCAAATCCATGCCCGACGCGCCCGCGATGAACAGCTGCCGGAACGTAGGCATCGCGTCGCGGGCCAGCGCCCCCAGCGACGACTCGTCGGTCGGGACCTCGCGCCAGCCCAGCACCTCGAGGCCCTCGGCCTCGACGATCTTCTCCACCGCCTCGCAGGCCGTCGCGGCGTCTTTGGAGGACTGCGGCAGGAACGCGATGCCGGTGGCGTAGCTGCCGTGTTCGGGCAGGTCGAATTCGACAATGGCGCGCAGGAACTCATCGGGAACCTGCAGCAGGATCCCTGCGCCGTCGCCGGTGTGCGGTTCAGCGCCCTGGGCACCGCGGTGCTCCAGGTTCACCAGGGCCGTAATGGCCTTGTCGACGATGTCGCGGCTGCGGCGCCCGTGCATATCGGCCACCATTGCCACGCCGCACGCATCGTGCTCGAACGCGGGGTTGTACAGCCCTTGAATACGGGGCGTCATTCCCACCTACCCTTTTCTCACACGCCTTCGCGAAGCTTTCATGGCAGCCGTCGACGACGGCATTAGCCGGTTTGGCGGTGGCGGTGCCTTCGTGCAGCACTGAACGACGGCCCTTCCCCACTCGCCACAAGTGGAGAAAACGATATGACAAACAGGGCCTGACATGCCAACTTAGTCAAACCTAACTGTGCTCGGCGAGCGGAGCCGCAGCGCCGCCGATCGCGGGCTCTATAACGAACGAATAACGTTGCCGCTGTTCGTCTTTCGACCCGGTAGCGGCACCTCGGGTCCAGTGCGGGGTAGATCACATTCTTCGCCCATTCATCCACAATGTTTGCTGTGATGGACACCTAAGTGTGTGCGCTGCGGCGACTACGTCACAATAGTTTGCACAAAGCCTAGTCAGATTCTTAGAGAACGGCCTCAACACCGGGGACGTTCAGTGCGACCACCACGGTCGAGATCGACATCAAGATCGCACCAGCTGACATCGGCATCATAACGCCGATCGGCGCCAACCCACCGGCCGCCAACTGCACCGAGATCAGGTTGTATCCGGCGGCCCACCAAAGGCTTTGCTTCATCGTGCGATAGAACGTCTTGGCCAGCTGGATCACCGAGAGCACCGAGCGCCGGCACGCACCGGACTTGCCATCGACCAAGCGGCCGCCACGCCCACCGCTCCTCTGCGCGGCTTGCCGCCAGCGCCCTGCGTGTGGGCGACCGCGGTCATGACCGCGACTTCATACCCCCTGTGGGTATGTCGCCAGGCGCGGTGCCCGTCACGCTTGATCGCGATGTCGCATCCGCTGAACACCCCGCTGGGCCGGTTCGGCATCGTGACGTCCGAGGACGGCCCGACTGGCTGCATTGCCTCCATACCCGCGGGCGGGATGACCAACCCGCTCACCGGTTTGCCGACCATCGCGCCGCTGGCGATGCTCGTGGACCACATCGGCGGCCTGCTCAACCACCACCGCCGCGAATCCGACGAGTGGACGGTGAGCAGCGAGTTATCGCTGGAACTCGCGCCGGACGCACTGGCACAGATCGCAGCGGTGCCCGACTTCCCGGTGATCGGGACCGGGCAACCATGCGGGCGAAAGGGCGCCAACGCCCTGGGAGTGTGCGAATTCACCCACCGGGATTCCGTGGTCGCGACCGCTACCGTGCGCTCGTTCTACCTCGAGGCGCCTGGCCATCTCACGCCGTTTCCTGACGGTCCGACAGGACCGCTGCCTCCTGGCTCGCTCGCCGACAGGATGGCGGTTCGGGTCGCCGAGAGCGGCGGTTCGGCCAAGGTCCTGGTTCAGGACTCGGACCCGGTGCTCAACAACAGCTTGGGCATCGTGCACGGCGGGGTGTCGGCAATGGCGCTGGAGCTCGTCGGGTCGGCCGCGGTCAACGATCTTCGCCAGGATCAGCCGCTGAACACTGCCTCGCTTCACGTCAACTTCATCCGCCAGTTCTGTACCTCTCCTAGTAGCACCGAATCTCGTTATGTCGGAACCGCTTTGCTAGTCGGTCGGAGCAGCGCCGTCGCTGATGCACAGGCGGTCGGCGATGACGGCAAGGTGGCGATCATCGCCCGCCTCACGGCCTACCTCGGATAACATCCGCTACATGCCCGAGGCCGGTCGAGCCGCTATCCGAGGTAGGCGATGACGGCATCGACGGCAGGTTCCGATCAGCCCGACGATTCCATGCGGGGTTCGCTACACATCTGCGTGACGGCAATCGTCGCGGGCGTGTTGATCGGGTTCGTTGGCGGCGCGTTCCGCTGGTGTCTGCAGACAGCCGATCAGTTGCGGATCGACTTGGTCGACTGGGCGCACGCGCTACCAGGGCCGGGCTGGCTGGTGCCCATGGCCGCCGCCGCGGCCGGCGCCACCGTTGCCGCCCTGATCGTGCGGTGGGAGCCGTTGGCCGCCGGAAGCGGTATCCAGCACGTCGAAGCGGTTTTTCTGGGTGAGGCCAGGGCACCGCACATCCGATTGCTGCCGGCGAAGTTCGTCGGTGGTGTGTTAAGCATCGGATCCGGGCTCGTGTTGGGCCGTGAGGGGCCGACGGTGCATATGGGTGCGGCGATCGGAGCCGAAGCGGCACGGCGCGCCCGGTTGCCCGACTCCGAGGTCAGCATGATGCAGACGGCATTGGGCGGCGCCGGCCTGGCAGTGGCGTTCAACGCGCCGATCGGAGGCACCCTCTTCACTCTTGAAGAGGTCACAAAGTCGTTTCGGGTCAAAACGGTACTGGCGACGCTATTTTCGGCCACTGCAGCTGTGGCCTGCTCCCGGCTGGTCCTCGGAAACCATGCCGACTTTCAGGTCGAACGCATCGCCGCTCCGGCGCTGGCATGGTTGCCCCTTTTCGTCGTTTTCGGGCTTCTGACCGGATGTTTGGGTGCCGCATACAACGGGTTGGTCCTGTGGTTCCTTGATCACGTCGCAGCGATTCGCCGAATCCCGACACTGGCGAAGGCCGCAGGCATCGGAGCCATCATCGGGTTCGCGATGTTTGTGTACCCGCTCGCGGTGGGTGGCGGTGAGGACCTGACACAGCGGATTCTCGGCGGGCAAAACCTTGTTCTTTCCGTGGTCATCGGAATCCTTGCGGTGCGCTTCGTTGCCGGCCCCCTGTCGTACTCGGCGGCGGTGCCGGGCGGGCTGTTCGCGCCACTGCTGGCCGTGGGGGCGCTGTGGGGACTGCTTTTTGCCGGAGCCTTTGACGCGGTATGGCCAGGACACGCTTCCCAGTTGGCCGTGCCGATGGCGCTCGTCGGAATGGCGGCCTTCTTCGGGGCCACGGTGCGCGCACCCGTGACCGGGATGGTCGTCGTCACCGAGATGACAGCCACGACCGAGGCGCTCGTGCCGATGATGGCCGCGACTGCCGCTGCCGTGTTCGCCGCGTACATCGTGGGATCGCCGCCGATCTATGAGTCTCTTCGAGCGCGGATGCCCGGCGGAAACGCCCAAACGGACACTTCGCAGGAAAAGTCCGAGTAGCTCTCACCGTTTCGTCGATCTCGGCGCGGTCGCGATGATTTCTGTCTAGGAACGATTCGGACACAGCGGGCCCGAAAACCGTTCGCGCATGTCACTCTCGCGGGACAGCGTCACCAAATGGAGGAGTACGCATGCGCGAGCCGACGATGCTGCACCGACTGGCAGCGGAATTCATCGGAACGTTCTGGTTGGTATTCGGCGGCTGCGGCAGCGCGGTGTTCGCAGCGAAGTTCACGTCCGACGGCACATCACTGGGCATCGGATTCCTCGGTGTCGCACTCGCATTCGGCCTGACGGTGCTCACCGGTGTCTACGCGTTCGGCACCATCTCCGGCGGGCATTTCAACCCCGCGGTCACATTGGGAGCGGCGCTGGCCCGCCGGGTGGAGTGGAAAGCGTTGCCCGGTTACTGGATCACCCAGGTGATCGCCGGCGTGGGTGCGGGCATGGTGATCTACGTGATCGCCAAGGGCCAGGAGGGCTGGACCGCGACAGGCAACATGGCCGCCAATGGGTTTGGTGATCACTCCCCCGGCGGGTATTCGCTGTGGGCGGTGATCGTCGCCGAGGTGGTCCTCACCGGGATCTTCCTGTTGGTCATCCTCGGCTCAACCGATGACCGCGCGCCAAAGGGGTTCGCGGGTCTGTCAATTGGTCTGACGTTGACGCTGATCCACCTGATCTCGATCCCGATCTCCAACACCTCGGTGAACCCCGCACGGTCCACGGGCGTCGCGTTCTTCAACGGCGACGGCGCCCCGGCCCAGCTCTGGGTGTTCTGGCTGGCGCCACTGGCCGGCGCGGCGATCGCGGGTATCGCCTACCCCTACCTCTTCGGGCAGGCCGAGGAGCAACTCGCCGACCGCCCAGTGCGCGACGACGCGTTGGAGGAGCCTGCAGCCCCGTAGCGGCTATTTCACCGGGGCCTTCTTCTTGGCCCTTTGGGCTGCGCCCCGCTCGGTCCGCGCACCACGGTTGGCCAGCTGCCCGCCGGCGTTCTCCAGATGGGCACGGACGAACCACTGGAATTTCTCCAGCTCGGCGGCGTGGTCGATGATCATGTCCTGCGATACCAGGTCCAGATCCTCTAGTGTCTCGATGCACTTGCGGGTGTCCTCGATCACGCCGGTGTAGACGAGGTCGAGCGCCGCAAGGTGCGCCTGGACGGTGTCGCGTTCGACGGAATAGTCGTCCCAGGTGCGGTCCTTGATGATGGCGCCCGGCGTGCCCAGCGGTGACCTGCCAAGCGCCGCAATACGCTCGGCGACCTCGTCGGCGTATCCGCGTACCAATTCGACCTGCGGGTCGATCATCTCGTGCACACCAATGAAGTTGGGGCCGACGACGTTCCAGTGCACATGCTTCAGCGTCAGGTGCAAATCGTTGTACGTGCTCAACTGCTTCTGCAGTAGGTCGGCGACCTTGGTGCCGTCCTTCTGGGAAAGACCGGGGATTGTGAACTCAGTCATCCATAGCTCCTTCGCATGATCGACTGTCCCGCGACGTGTACCCACGTGGTGAGGGCAGTAATCACGCCTACAGCGCGCGGAGATTGGGAATTGCCCGCCGCGGAGCGACCCGCGGCGCGTGCGCCGGCCCGGTGACCTCCAGCAGCCTCACGGCGCGGTAGCGATGCGGTTTCAGCGGTTCGAGCAACTCGAGCATCGCCGGATCGTCGATCTCATGGCCGAGCAGCCGCCAGCCGACCATCTTCGCCAGGTGGAAGTCGCCGACCGACACCGCGTCGGCGTCGCCGAACGCGCGCTGGGCCGTCTCGGCGGCGGTCCACTCGCCGACACCGGGTAACGACATCAGCGCTGTGCGGGCCTGTTCCGACGGACGGGTGCACAGGCGCTCCAGCGAGTCCGCGCGCTGTGCACAGCCGACGATGGTGCGGGCCCGGCCCGGGTCGACGTTGGCCAAGTGAAACTCCCACGACGGGATGCGCCGCCACACCTCGCCGGGCGGCGGAACCCGCATGTGGGCTGGCGCAGGACCTGGCGCGGGCGCCCCGAACTTCGTCACCAGCTTGCGCCAGGCACGTCGCGCGTCCATGCCGTATACCCGTTGTTCGAGCACGGCAGGAATGAGTGCCTCCAGCACGCGACCGGTACGGCCCAGCCGAAGGTGCGGCACCCGCCGGTGCAGCTCGACGAGCGTCGGTTCAGTCGGATTGAACCCCGACGCGTCGTCGTCGGCGCCCAGCGCAGCGGCCAGCGTCTCGGTGAATTCCGTTGCGCCGCTTCCCCATGCCTCGCAGTCGATGGTGTCGGGCCGCGACCGCGTGATGCGCGCGCTTACCGGTCCGCTACGCAGCAGACTCGTGCGCCAGATCGCACCGTCAGGCGCATCGTGATAGCACGGGTCACCGCGGCCACGGCGCAGCGGGGACAGAGTCAGGCCTGGACTGGCGGGCCCGGCGAAGACGACGCTGGCGGAAACGCTTTTGACGCTCCCCTCGTCCGCGCTGTGCACCGCTACAGGCTATGCCGAGGTTGAGCCCCGAGTCGCTACGCTCCTGCCCGCCCGACTGTGATGTCGGCTTTATCCGGATAGAACGCGACGTGCCCGGCGATCTGGCCGACCGCCGGGTACGGCCTCTCGTAGGTCCAGATCGCATCGTCGACGGTCTCGCCACCCTCGGTGACGACGTGGTAGTAGCTGGCCTCGCCCTTGTACGGGCAGTACGTCTCGGTATCGCTTGGCCGCAGCCGGTCAGCGGCGACGTCGGTCAACGGGATGTACAGAACCGCGGGATAGGTGGACTCTTGCAACGTCAGCGCGTTGCCGGTGTCGGCGATCACCTCCCCGTTGATGCGCACGGACACGTGCTTGCCGGTCGGCTCGACGGTGATGGGGTGGGCGGCGGTGGGCTCGAGGACGGGGCGGTCAGTCATGGCTGTTCTCCTGACGAGAGTGTCTCTTCCCGGCAACATGTCGAGACCCGTCAATTCTTCCCGCAAGCTGAATACGATCGCCGCATGACCGATCCTGACTCGGCCGCCGCTGGGGCGGAGGTGACCGTCGACGCCGACGCCGACACCGTATACCACCTGATCACCGACCTATCGACGCTCGCATCCCTTGCCGAAGAGGCAAGGGCGATGGACTGGCGCAAGGGCGACGCCGCGCTTCCCGGCGCGGTGTTCAAGGGACATAACCGCAACGGCGTCTTCCGCTGGAGCACCACCTGTACCGTCACCGACGCGGACCCTGGCCGCGCGTTTGCCTTCGACGTCCGGTATCTGGGGGTGCCGGTCGCGCACTGGCGCTACGACATCGTCACGGAGGATCCCGGCTGCCGCGTCACCGAGCGGACCTGGGACCGTCGTCCGGGCTGGTTCAGAGAGACGGCCTGGATCGGCACCGGCGTCCGCGACCGCGACGCGGCCAATGCCGAGCACATCAAGCTGACATTGCAGCGGCTGAAGGAGAAGGCCGAGACCGGTTAGTAACGGCGGCCTGGCGACGTCGCCGGCCACGACCTGCGCAGTCACGCTCTTCCATCATCAATGTCGGACCCCGGGGGAAAGCTGGCCGGAACGACGACAAAGAGAGGCGCGCCATGTGCTGGTTGTGCGATCACCCCGGAGCGACGCGCGACGACTACTACGACCTGTTGCAACGAAAGATCCGTAAGAAGGGTTGGACAGTGCAATATGTCGAAAGCGACCGCAGGCCATACGCATACACGATTGGCCTGTATGACTGGGACGTGCCTGAGTTACTCATGACCGGCGTTTCACCTCAGCGTGCACTCCGGCTGCTGAACATCCTCGCCCGCCGGTTTGTGAGCGGCGACGTGTTGGCGCCGGGAGAGCAGCTCTCGCTGCCCGATGGACCGCTCATCGAGATCGTCGAAGTCGACCACCCTGACGCACACATGGGCTGGGCGGTGGCATTGGGTGGGCCAGAGATTCGCGCACTGCAGTTGGTGTGGGCCGACGGAAGGGGCCGCTGGCCGTGGTCCGCGGAATTCGCCGACGGACGAGCAATGCAACCGGTGCTCGGCGTGCGGTCGAGAGTTGCCTGAGCGAACCGGCGTGGCCGATCATGGGCCGTGCGTTTGATCATGACACTGCTCGCAGGTCTGCTTGCTCTGGTTTCCTGCTCATCGGACGGCGGCGACCGCTCCTCGGATACGACTGCGGGCCCGGTCGACGTCGGCGGCCGAAGCATCTATCTGACATGCAGCGGCGAGAGTCGTGACGGTGCTCCGACCGTGGTGTTGGTGTCCGGGTATCACGACTCCTCCGACGTGTGGACCCAAGCGGACGTGCTGACGCCGATCGGCGAGGCCAAGGGACCCCCGGTCTTCGAGGCATTGGCGGCCTCACATCGTGTCTGTGCGTACGACCGGCCGGGCACCATTCGCTACATCGGCGACGGGCCGCTAACCGATCGCACCACACCGGTTCAGCAGCCGCGCACCGCGCGCGACATCGTCGACGAACTTGCCGCGCTCCTAGACGCGGCCAAGGTGCCGAAACCTTATGTCCTCGTCGGTCATTCGCTGGGCGGGTTGATCGTTCAACTGTACGCCAGACTGCATCCCGACAAGAGTCACGGCGTAGTCTTCGTTGATCCGTTCAGTGCCACGGTCCCCGCGCAGTTGGGACAGCAGTGGCCGATCTATCGCGACAAGCTGCTGAATCCGCCGGTCAACGAGATGCCGATGCCAAGCATGCGCAACGCCGACTCCGAGCGTGTCGAATGGGACGACAGCGTCGCACAGATCTTGGCCGCACCCCCGCTGCCGACGAAGCCGCTGGTAGTGCTGACCAAGACCGAACCGTTCGCCGGACTGAAGCCGGTTGCGGGCCTGTCGGTCGACAACATCAACCGCGTTTACGAGCAGGCACAGCAGTCAGTAGTCGCGTTGTCCCTTGCAACGCCACAGATCATGGCCACCGGAAGCGATCACTACATCCAGTTATCGCAGCCCGACTTGGTTGTCAGCGCCACCGAACTGGTTCTGCGCCGGTAGTTGTCGGACCGCCGGCGCACGCTGGCCGCCACCCGTACTCGGTGCGCGAGCTCAGAAGGCATAACGGTGGTACTGCGCCATGTAGCGCAGCGCGGGCACCGCGGACATCACTCTGGCCATCAGCCGGTATGCCCACCAGACGTCGCGAAAAATTAGTGAGTCGAAGGGCGACTCCCACGCCAATAACCTCAGCCCGGGCACCGCCTTGGTTAGGTCGTCGGGCCCATCGATCCCCCAGTACAGCGTGGCCCCCGACCGCCGCACCACCGCGTTCGACCACTGCGACTTGATCCCGAACCGGCTGAAGGCGTCGAATTGCAGTTCACCGGAAGGAAATCCGTCGACGATCCGGCGCAGCAACGCGACTCCGTCCCATTCCGTCAGGTACATGGTCAGACCCTCGCCGATCGCCAGTGTCGGACGGTCGGCGGGAATGTCGTGCAGCCAAGCCGCGTCGGTGACCGATGAGGCGATCACATGGTAGTGGGCGAGGGTCGGCAACAGCTGTCGTCGTAGCTCGGCGACATCGGGGTAGTCGATCTCGTACCACTCCACATCAGGTCCCGGTTCGATACGGAAATACCTGGTGTCCAAACCGCTGCCCAGATGCAGCACGGTGGAGTTCGGGTGCACGGAAATGAACTGACGAACCCACTTGTCGAAGTGCGCTGAGCGCGTAGTCACCGACGGCGAAACGCGCGGTGTAATCGCCGTCTTCGACCACTCGTAGTCGATGCGTTCGACGACTTGCTTGGCGTAGCGGTCGCCGAGGATCGGCTTCTCGAGGTCGGCGTCCAGGGCCTTTGCATAGAGGGTCGCCAACATCGTCTGCGGCGCACCGGACAGGTCGACGTGCAGTTTCTCGGTCACGTCACCCGAGGCTAGTCTCGAGGCATTCGCCGTCGGTATCCACTAAACACTCCTCGGCGTGGCGTTCAACGAATACCGTTGATATACATGTGGATCGACGTGCACGCCCACTACTGGACCGATGCCTATCTGGACATGCTGGTCGCCATGGGCAGATCCGACACGGCCACCCAGCGCGGCATCGGCGCAGGCGGCGGCGCTGAACTCGACTCGCGGCTGCGGTTGATGGATCGCGCAGGCATCGACATCCAAGTGCTTTCTGCCGCGCCGCAGTTGCCGTACGGCTACGACGCTGCCCGCACAGCGACCGCGGCACGCTACGTCAACGACGAGTACGCCGCGCTGGTGTCGTCGCACCCTGATCGTTTTCGCGCGTTTGCGGCGACTCCGATGCCCCACATCGACGCTGCTATCGCCGAGATGAGCCGTGCCATAGATGAATTGGGCATGGTCGGAGTGACGATGACCACCAGCGTTCTCGATCGGGCCATCACCGATCCGCAGTTCGAGCCTGTCTTCGCCGAGCTGGACCGGCGCGGGGCGATCCTGTATCTGCATCCCATTGGCAACGGCGCGTGCTCGCCGCTGGTGAGCGATCATCACCTCACGTGGATGGTTGGCGCGCCCTTCGAGGACACCATCGCCGCGATGCAATTGATCACATCGGGGCACCTGCAGCGATACCCCAACGTGCGGATCATCTGCTCGCATCTCGGCGGCGCACTGCCGATGATCCCCCTGCGCGCCGACGACCACGTCGCCTGGGAAGCACCCCATACGCCCGAAAGGCCCAGCCTCGCGGTCAGGCGCATGTGGTACGACACCGTCAGCCATTGCCACGCCCCGGCATTGCGATGCGCCATCGACTCATTCGGCGCAGACCGCATCCTGCTCGGCACCGACTTTCCCTACGAGGACGGCGACACGTTCATCCGCGCAGTGGATTACATCGACGATGCCGTGGGTTCGCCGGCTCAGGCGCTCGCCATCCTTGAGACCAACGCCATGAAGCTGTTTGGGATTCGCGACTAGCCCGTCTTGCTCTTGCGCTTGGCGTCGCGCAGGCCTACCCAGAACTTCGCCGCCTCGCGGATCGATTCCTCTACGGGTCTTGGCTCCCAACCCAATTCGCGGACTGCCTTGGTGTGGTCGACGGGAGCTTCTGCACGCATGAGCCGCAGAGAGCCCAGCGACAACAGTTCGTCGGTGCCACGAAGCTTCGCCTTGACGCTGCCCATCGTGGCCAACGCATACGACAAGGGCAGCGGAATTGACTTGGTAGGAGCGGGAACTCCGGCCGCCTCCGCGGCGATGCGAACGACCTCAGCGTTACTGATCATTTTTTCCGAGATCAAATACCGCTTCCCCACCCGGCCGCGTTCTGCGGCCAGAATCAAGGCGCGCGCCGCATCGTCGACGCCGACGGCCTCGAGTTCGATCCCTCGCATCACGAACGGCAGCTTGCCGAACGCCGCGCCCGCGATGATCGCGCCGTGAGGAGTGCGTCCCCAATCGCCTCCGCCATAGGTAGTCGACACGCACATCGCGACGGCGGGCAGGCCGTGCTCCTTCGCATAGGTCAGCACGAGGTTCTCGCCCTGCACGCGGGACCGGACGTACGGCGTCAGCCCGCGGTCGACGATGACCTCGTCCTCGCTGGCGACACGGCCGCGACGGCGCCCGACCGTCACGTAGCTGCTGGTGAACACGAACTTCCTGAGCCCGGAGTCCTTCGCGATCTCTAGGACGTTGCGGGTGCCGTCGACGTTGGTGCGGAACAGCGGCGCGGGATCGCGCAGCCAGCCGCGAGTGTCGACCACGCAGTAGTACACGTCGTCGACCCCCGCCATGGCCTCGCGCAACGTGTCGTTGGCCCAGATGTCGCCGATGAACCGCGTCACCGGCAGATCGTCGATGCCGATGGTGTTGGCGCCGTCCCGCACCATCACGCGCACGTCCTGGCCATCGCCGACGAGCTGGCGGGTCACGTGGGATCCGAGATAGCCGTTGGCGCCGATGACGAGCGCACTCACTTCAAACCTCCGAACTGCGTCATCCAGGCAGCCCCCTCATCAGGCAGCGTGCCCAGCTCCTGCGCCTTGCGGCACCACTTCCTGGTCGCCGAGACGAACCGCAGCGGGTTGTAGATGTCCTCCTGCCGGCACCACAACCCGTCGCCGGCGTACGTGATGATCGAGATATTGGTGGCGCTGATGATGGTGCCGTCGCCGGGGTCGCGCATCGGGTTGTCCAGCTCGCAGATGATCCGGCCTGTCGACTCGTCGATCACTGACCACAGCGACGGGAACGACGTCATGTAGCTGCCGGGGAAGGTCTCCATGGTCTTCCAGATCCATGACCGCACCTCTTCGCGGCCATGCATGGTGCCGGCCGCGTGCTCGACGTAGGTGACGTCGGGTGCGTACTGCTCAACCCAGGGGTCCCAGTCGCGGGTCTGCGCCGCCGCATCGACGGTCGCCTCGAATTTCTCGAACGCCGCGGCCAGCTCGTCGCGGGTGAACGTCTTGCTCCTCACACCCAGAACTAGAACACGTTCTACCTACCTTTGTCGAGCGTCGGCCGTAGCGCCGAACGGTCATGACGAATCGGTGACGTGGGTTGATGCCAGGAACTAACCGAACCTCGCTCGAGGTTGTACGGGTGGCCAACTTAGGAGGTTATGTGGCGCAAGAGTTCAAAAAGAACCCGGCTGCGGTCGGCGCACTGTCACCCGAGCAGTACTACGTGACGCAGGAGAGCGGCACGGAGCGGCCGTTCACCGGCGAGTACTGGGATAACCACGAACCGGGCATCTACGTCGACGTGGTGTCGGGCGAGCCGTTGTTCGCCTCGAGCGACAAGTTCGACAGCGGGACCGGCTGGCCGAGCTTCACTCGGCCGATCGACACCGCCAACGTGATCGAGAAGCGCGACCTGTCCCACCTGATGATCCGCACCGAGGTGCGCTCCGCGCATGGTGACAGCCATCTGGGGCATGTGTTCACCGATGGTCCGCGCGCCGAGGGCGGGCTGCGCTACTGCATCAACTCGGCGGCATTGCGGTTCATCCACCTCGATAACCTCGAGGCGGAAGGATATGGGCAATACCGCTCGCTATTTGTGAAGGAGGACGCGTGACCGAGTACAAAACTGCCATCCTGGCGGGCGGCTGCTTCTGGGGCATGCAAGATCTGATCCGCAAGCAGCCCGGCGTCGTATCCACCCGCGTCGGTTACACCGGCGGCGAGAACGCGAACGCGACCTACCGCAACCACCCCGGCCATGCCGAAGCGATCGAAATCGTCTACGACCCGGCGCAGACCGACTTCCGCAACCTGCTGGAGTTCTTCTTCCAGATCCACGATCCGACAACGAAGAACCGTCAGGGCAACGACGTCGGCACCAGCTACCGGTCGGTGATCTTCTACGTCGACGATGAGCAGAAGCGCGTCGCGCTGGACACCATCGCCGATGTCGACGCGTCAGGTCTGTGGCCGGACAAGGTGGTCACCGAGGTGACGCCGGCCAGTGACTTCTGGGAGGCCGAGCCCGAGCACCAGGACTACCTGGAGCGCTATCCGAGCGGCTACACCTGCCACTTCCCGCGGCCGGGCTGGAAGCTGCCGAAGCGGGCGACCCAGCAGGCCTAAGCCGCGCGACGGCGCACGGTGATACGGCCGCCGTCCTTGGGTGTGAAGGCGATGCCCCGGAAGTGGACCTTTTCGTCCGGGGTGTCGTCGGTCTCAATCACGAAGTGCCGCAGCACTGTTCGCAGCACGACGTCCATTTCGACATTGGCGAACGCCGCTCCGATGCAGCGCCGGGTGCCACCACCGAACGGGATCCATGCCGTCGGCGTCCGTGTCCCGATGAAGCGGGATGGGTCGAAGCGCTCGGGATTCGGGAAGACTTCGGCGTTGGCGTGCACGTTGGCGATCGCGATCATCATGGTGTAGCCGTGCGGAATCCGCCATTCGCCCAGATCGAAATGCGGCGCCTGGACATGACGCCCGGAAAAGTCGATCACGGTCCGGTTTCGCTGTAGCTCTTGAATGGTCGCCTGGCGGAACTCGTTGCCGCCTTCGTCGTTCTCCTTGACGAGTTCGGCGAGAACGTCGGGATGCCGGCGCAACCGCTCGAACGCCCAACCCAGCGTCGACGCAGTGGTCTCGTGCCCAGCGCCCAACAGCGTCAGCAGCTCGTCCGAGACATCCTGGCGCGACATCGGGGTGCCGTCCTCGTAGTGGCTGCGCAGCAGCAACGCGAGGATGTCGGTCCGCTCCTGGCGGCGCGGATCGACTTGGGCTTTGTCGATCAGCGCGAAGACGGTGCGGTCGAAGTTGCGTCGGAACTCCGCGAGCTTGCCCCACGGGCTGTACCGCCCTGTGCTGAACGGTGGTTCCGGCAGGGTGGCCATCCGCGAGCCCAGCTGCGCCCACGGCGGGATGATCTCGCGCAGGTAGTCGAGTTCCGCGCCGTCGGCCCCAAACACGGTGCGCAGGATGACATTCAGCGTGATCCGGTTCATCGGCTCGAGCGTCGGAAACTCTTTGCCCCCCGGCCAGTTTGCGCTCTCGCGCAGCGTTTCCTCTTCGATGACCGTCTCGTAATTCTTGATGCTCTGGCCGTGGAACGGCGGCGCGAGCAGCTTGCGACGCGCCCGGTGTTCCTTGCCGTCCAACGCGAATACGGAGCCCGGACCGAAGATTCTGCTGAGGTTCGGTTGCACGTTGATCAGATCATCCGTGCTCGCGAGAAACACCTGCCGTGCCAACGCGGGATCCGAGACGACCACGCTACGGCCGAAGAAGGGAACATTGATAGCGAACACGGGGCCGAAACGCTTCATCGCGTATTGCAAGAACGGGCGGCGGAACCCTGCCATCAGGACCATCTGGACCGACTTGGGCAGGCGCACGGCCGGCGGCATCTTGCCGGGTGTAGTCGAGGTCTTCGTATCGACGGTCACTGCGGTGTCAGTCATGTGCGAATCACTCCCAGGCGTTTCCCTGGTACTTCGGTGTACCGTGGGTATGTGTAGTACGGTACCGCTTGGTACCAAGCTGGCGCAAGGGCTCAGGGAGGCGAAATGACGACAGCGCTCCACAAGCGCGCGTCCGACGACCCTCCTTTCTCTGCCTTCCGCCACCGGCTGCTCGACGGGCTGGCCGCATCGATCGGTGAGCGCGGGTACCGCGACACCACCGTCGCCGACATCGTCAGGCACGCACGCACCTCGAAGCGCACCTTCTACGAGCAGTTCGCGAGCAAGGAAGAATGCCTGATCGAGCTGCTGCGCACGAACAATGAAGACTTGATCGCCAACATCCAGGCTGCCGTCGATCCCGAGGCTCAGTGGCAGGATCAGATCCGTCAGGCTGCCGAGGCCTACGTCGACCACATCGGGTCGCGACCGGCGATCACGCTGAGCTGGATCCGCGAGGCGCCTGCGCTCGGGGCCGCGGCCCGGCCGTTGCACCGGCTCGCCATGGAGCAGCTGACCGACATGCTGGTGAATCTCACCGACAGCCCGGGTTTCCGGCGCGCGAAGCTGCCGCCGATCTCGCCGCCGCTGGCGCTCATCCTGCTGGGCGGATTGCGTGAGCTGACCGCGCTGTTCGTCGAGGACGAGCGCGACCTGCGCGGCATCACCGCACCGGCGATCACGGCGGCAACGGCAATTCTCGGACCGCAGTACGGCTAGCGCAGCATCAGCCGCGCGGACTTCTCCAACCGCTCGGCGATTTCGCCGTACGGGGCATACCCCATGCCCGCGCGCACCAACGCCCCGGAATACAGCATCTCCAGTGAGTCGATAATGTCCGGATTCGTGTCCGGTCCCAGTGCGGCCGCCAACCGGTCGCGGATTTCGTGTCCGATGCGCAGCCGCAGCACCTCGACGTCCGGATCCTTGCCCAGCAGCGCATTGGTTACGGCACAGGCGAATTCGGGCTCGTCGGCGACCAACAGCGCGATATGGCGCAGCACGTCGATGACGCGGGCAGGCGGATCGTCCGATTCGTGCGCCGCTGGTGGCGATGCGGCCAGCCGACGCCAGAACACCTCGGCGACCAGATGCTCCTTCGACGAGAAATAGGTGTAGGCGGTCGCCGCGCCGACGCCTGCCTCGGCAGCCACTCGCCGCACGGTCAAACCGGCAAATCCCTCGCGGCTCAAGAGATCCAGTGCGGCACGGCCAAGGCGGTCAACGGTGTCGGCCTGCTTGGCGGTCAGGCGGCGCCGCGTCGACTCCAAGACCGGATCAGACACGTGTCCGGACGCTACTACAATCGCCATCTACCAGCAACGGTAAGTTGGACCGCGATGAACCGCACAGACGAACTTTTCGCCCTCGCCGAGCAGGTCACGGGTTTCATGCCCGCCGAAGAAGGACGCACGCTTTACGACACCGCCGTGAAGTATCTCAGCGGCGGTGTCGGCGTCGAAATCGGCACGTACTGCGGAAAATCGACCGTGCTACTGGGAGCGGCCGCGCGCGAGACCGGCGGCGTGGTGTACACGATCGACCACCACCACGGTTCCGAGGAACACCAGGCCGGGTGGGAGTACCACGACGCGTCCATGGTCGATGCGGTCACCGGCCTGTTCGACACGCTGCCGACATTGCGGCACACGCTCGATGCCGCGCGGTTAGACGACCACGTGGTGGCGATCGTCGGCAAGTCGCCGGTGGTGGCGAAGGGCTGGCGAATGCCGTTGCGGCTGTTGTTCATTGACGGCGGCCACACCGAAGAAGCGGCGCAGCGTGACTTCGACGGATGGGCCCGATGGGTCGACGTGGGCGGCGCGCTGATCATCCATGACGTGTTTCCGGATCCCAACGATGGCGGTCAGGCACCGTTCCACGTCTATGCGCGTGCGCTAGACACCGGTGACTTCCGCGAGGTGCTGGCGACGGGTTCGATGCGCGTGCTGGAGCGGATCTCAGGAGTGCCTGGCGACGCCTTGTAAGATTCCGCCTTGAACGCGAAGCACACCGGACGCCAGACTCGACTACCCCAGTCGGTCAGCCGCTCACCACCTTGTCCAGCGACAAGGGACATCTGTCACCTCTGACGACGCCGTCCCTTGTTCGTACCGACGGAATGTTCGAATCAGGCTGAGCCACAGTCGAGTTAGCGCTAGCCATTCATTCGGTGGCGCGAGAGGAAGGCTGCCACGCGCTCCGCTGAGCCTTTCGGGTTCGTCTGAAGCGCTGCATGGGTGGCGTCAGGCACTTCCACGTTCTCAGCGTGCGGCAGCCATGTCCGTATCGTTTCGTGAACCTCCCGAAAGTAGCTTCGCGTATTTGCGCCCACCATGTTTAGCACCGACTGTATGATGCGTGCAGCATCCTCGCGGCTGAATGTCCACGCTTCAAGCGATGGGAATTCGAACTGGAACAGTGTGTCGGCGGCCTCCACCCACCTTTCAAAGTAGCCCAGAGGCATCGTCTGATCGAACGCCGCACGGAAGTCATCACCGCCCATCTCTGTCGCGAAAATCGCGATCGCGCCCGCCTTGTCGCCCGACGCGTACATCGCGCCTGCTCTTTCCACCACCGCACCGAACGCTGGCGAGTTGAACAGCACGGATGGCAACGGAGGCTCCTGGAGGGCAAGAGACTGCACGACATGCGGGGCGTCGAGGGCCAGCTGCAGGAGAATGGCGCCGCCATAGGATTGACCAACAAAGTGCGCCCGTTGAACTCCGATGTGTTCAATGACTGCTCGGCAGTCGGCGGCTTGTTGGGAAATGCTCACCACATCCTCAGCGCGCGAACTGTTTCCCCAACCCCGACGGTGATAGTCGATCACCCGATAGTGGTCGGCGAGAACCGGCTCCTTGATGACAGCGGCGCATTCATCACCCATGCCGCCGTGAATGAACACGACGGGCTGCCCCGAGCCTCGGTCTCGGATTTCCAGTTCCGCACCGTTGATCTTGATACGCGCCATCGCCGCCCTCCCTCTGGGGCCGGCGCAGCACTGCGCACGGTGTCACGATGCCCGCCAACGTGGCTTTGCGGTTCCGGCCGCGGCTTCAGAATGAAATCGTATGCCCGCCACGTCCGGCCTGAATCGTATCGCCGGTTTAACGCAGTTCTAATGGCGCGTCAGCGACCAGGTCGGGATGCAATTCGTTGCCCGCTCAACGATTTGCGTAGATCGATCCGAGAATCGCCAAACCATTGCCGATGGGCGGCTCGGTGTCGTGCGTAGTTCGTACTTATAAGTGCCGCATCCCCTCCGCGCGGCCGGTCACGGCCACATCAAGCACGAACAGCCTACGAGCGAGGCCGCCTCAACGGTCGCTTGTAGCGCAGGCGCAGTCATACTCGCCCTCGAGGCCGCGCGGCAGATCGGTGCCGCGGAAGATACCGTTCGCAGGGGTCGTCCGCGACAGCGCATCGGCGGCAAGGATCATCGCCGCGCCCGTCCACGTGGTGCGCTCCTCCGGCCACCGCTTGCCGTCATCGAAAACCAAGCCGGTCCAGTAGGACCCGTCGTCTTCGCGCAGATGGTGCATGGCAGCGAACTGCTCACGCGCGCGGTCTGAGTAGCCGATCGCGTCCAAAGCCATTACCAGCTCGCAGGTTTCGGCGCCGGTGACCCATGGCCGGTCATCGACGCAGCGGATCCCAAGGCCCGACACCACGAAGTCGTCCCACCGCTCGTCGATGCGCGATCGTGCCGCGTCACCGCGCAGCGCACCGCCGAGCACCGGGTAGTACCACTCCATCGACCACCGGTCCTTGGTCACGAACGCCTCGGGGTGATGCGCGATCGCGTGACCCAGCTGGCCAACGGCGACCTCCCATTCGGGCTGCGGATCGTCGATGTAGTCCGCAAGCGCCAGCGCGCACCGGATGCTGTGGTAGATGCTTGCGCATCCGGTCAGCAATGCATCCGGCTCGGGACCCGATGGACTTCTTGCCCAAGCGATTTCGCCGCTGGCCAGTTGCAGATCGACCACGAAGTCGATTGCCCTGGTAACAACGGGCCACATCGTCTCGGCGAACCCGCGGTCGCGGGTGATCAGGGCGTGATGCCAGACGCCCGTGGCAATGTAGGCGCAGAAGTTGCTGTCGCTGTTGGCGTCTTCGATGACACCGTTGCGCAACTGAATGGGCCACGAGCCATCAGCGCGCTGAGCGGTACGGCACCAGCCGAAGGCCGCACGCGCCGGCTCCAAAAACCCCGCAGCGGTGAGCGCCATTGCGTTCTCGACGTGGTCCCACGGATCGGTATGGCCGCCGTCGAACCATGGGATAGCCCCAGAGGATTCCTGCGTCGCGGCGATTGACTGTGCGGTCTGCCGACACTGCGCCGGCGTCAACACGCCGGGCACGCCGGGAACGTCAGGAGCCAGCAACAGACACCACCGGCTTCCTGAAGTACAGTGCCACACTCTTGCCGATCAGGGGATTCAGCAGCGACTCCGCGGTGCGCGTCAGCCACGGTTGCTCCATCATGTCCCACACCAGCAGCTTGTGGTATGCGGCGACCGCAGGGTGTTCGTTCTTCGACGTTCCGACAGCGCATTTCAGCCACCAAAACGGTGCATGCAGCGCATGCGCATGATGCGTATCAGTCAGCCTCAGGCCGTGCGCCAGAACCTTCTCGCGTAGCGCGTCGGCGCGGTAGATGCGGATGTGCCCGCCCTCGTTGGCGTGGTACTCGTCGGACAGAATCCAGCAGACTTTCTCCGGCAGCCACCGCGGAACCGTGATCGCCAGTGCTCCACCGGGTTTGAGCACCCGGACCAGCTCCGCGATCGCGCGGTCGTCCTCGGGGACATGCTCGAGGATCTCCGATGCGATGACACAGTTGAATGTGCCGTCGCCGTAGGGCAACTCGAGTGCGTCGCCCTTGACCGCCTCGGCCCGCGCGGTTTCGGGTGCCTCACCCTGGTCCTTCATCGCCTGCAGGATCTCGTCGACGTCGTTGAGATCGGCTGCATTCTGGTCGAATGCGATGACGTCGGCGCCGCGACGGTAGGCCTCGAAGGAATGCCTGCCGGCGCCGCAGCCCACGTCGATCACCTTCGTGCCCGCACCGACACCCAGCCGATCGAAGTCGACGGTCAGCATGTCGCCATCGCCCTCTCATAGACGGCGACCGTCTGCGCCGCAACGGATTCCCAGCTGAACACGTCGAGCGCACGCTGGCGCCCGTTGGCGCCCAGGCGTGCCAGCTCCAACGGCGAGTCCAGCAGGTTGGCCAGCACACTGGTCAGTTCGTCGACGTCGGCGGGCTGGACCAGCCGCGCGCATTCCCCGTCGGCGCCGACCACCTCGGGCAGCGCGCCTGCGCGGCTGGCGACGATCGGCGTACCGCTGGCCATCGCCTCCACGGCGGGTAGCGAGAAACCTTCGTACAGCGAAGGGATGCAGGCGATTTCGGCTGACGCCAATAGATCTGCGAGCTCCGAGTCGGACAGCCCGCTCGAGCTGTGCACGATGTCGGAGATGCCCAGCTCGGCGATGAGCTTCTCGGTCGGACCGTTCGGTTCGAGCTTCGCGACCAGTTGCAGCTCGAGATCACGCTCGACGCGCAAGCGCGCAACCGCGTGCAGCAGATGACTGACTCCCTTGAGGGGGACGTCGGCGCTCGCGATCGCGATGATCCGATTGCGGACCCGGTGCTGCGACGGCTTGAACAGTTCTGTGTCGACGCCGAGCGGAACGACATGCAGCTGGCTCGGCGACACCCCGAAGTCCTCGGCGATATCGGCCGCCGAGGTCGACGACACGGTCAGCAACTCAGGGATCTGATGCGCGACCGCCTTCTGCATCTCGGCGAATCCGTACCACCGGCGCACCAACGGCTTCCTCCACCACTTCGCCGCTGCGACGTCAAGGACGCGGTCGCGAGTGATCGGGTGATGCACCGTGGCCACCACCGGAAGGCCCAGGTCGGCGATCGACAGCAGACCGGTGCCGAGGCACTGGTTGTCGTGGACCACATCGAACTCGGCCCGGCGCGCAGCCAGCAGCCGCGCGACACGCAGGCTGAACGTCTTGGGCTCGGGAAAGCCAGCCGTCCATGTCGTCAGCAACTCGAGCAAGTCGATGCGGGTCTTGATCTCGCTTGGCCACGGGATCCGGAACGGATCGGGCTCGCGGTACAGGTCGAGGCTGGGCACCTTCGTCAGCCGCACCCGCGGGTCGAGCACCTCGGGGTAGGGCTGCCCGGAGAACACCTCGACGTCGTGGCCGAGTTCGACGAGTCCACGGGAGAGGTGGCGGACGTAGACACCTTGCCCGCCGCAATGAGTCTTGCTCCGGTAGGACAACAAAGCGATGCGCATGCTCAACTCACGAAAATGCGCGGTAGGCGGCACATCCAGGGCCGGTGAGCTGGACAAATCGTGTCACGCAATAACTCCGAACCCTCTGGACATGTGTCCAGACTATAGTTTGACGGGCTAGCGGACGCAACGCGTCCGCCCTGCTCTGACTATCACAGACCGGCCCTGGCGTGCTGGTCGGCCTGTCGATTCCTGAACTCTCGTGGGGGGTATCCGGCTGCAATGAGCACACATCGAGGCGCGTTTCCAGATCGCCAGCTGGGACGAGACGCCATTCGAGGATGGCAACGAGGCGACGAAGCTGACCGAGGCACTGGTGTCGAAGCGCTACTAGGGTGACATCAAGGGCACGTCGACGACGAAATGGCTGATGGCGTATTCCCCGGACAAGAGCGCGCTGTTCGTCGGCGTCGAACACATCGCAGGCACGATCGGCGGCCAGAACGGCAGCGTCGTGCTGCTGCATGACGGCGAGTACCGCGACGGCGTGGCGAGGGCCGAGCTGCGTGTCGCGTACGGCACCGACGGACTGACGGAAGTGGCGGGCACCGGAAAGTTTCGCGCCGACCCCGCGGGCTCGATGACGCTCGACCTCGACGGCGCGTGGTAGCGCTATTGGGGCGGAAAGCCGCCGGTGGCCACCGGTCCCCACCGCCGTGGGGTGACGCGAATCAGGCACTTGCCCTGGTCGACCATCGCCTTGCGGTACTGCGCCCAGTCGGGATGTTCGCCCGAGATGGCCCGGTAATAGTCGACCAACGGCTCGACGGCGTCCGGCAGCTCGACCACCTCTGCGTCACCGTCGACTTGTACGTAGGCGTCGTTGAATTCATCGGAGAGCACCGTGATGCTGGCTCGCGGCGTCCGACGGACGTTGGCCGACTTGGCGCGTTGCGGGTAGCTGGCGATCACGATGCGACCGGAATCGTCGACCCCGCCTGTCACCGGGGAGCTCTGCAGGGAGCCGTCCGAGCGAAATGTGGTGAGCACCATGCGATGTCGCGGCCGGATGAATTCCAGAAGGTCGGACAGCCCTACAGCGTCGGCGGTCGCGTACTTTCTTGCCATAGGACAACCCTAGCGATGGAGCGATGACGGAACCCTTCGAGAAACTGGTCTCCCTGCTCGACTATCCGATGTACGTCGTCACCACCCGCGTCGACGAGGAATCGGCCGGCTGTCTCGTCGGATTCACCAGCCAGGTGAGCATCGGGCCGCCACGTTTCCTCGTCGGCCTGTCGATACGTAACCACACCTATGGCGTAGCTCAACGTGCCAGCCATCTCGCCGTCCACCTGATGCCACGGCGGCATTGCGAGCTCGCGCGGCTGTTCGGCAGCGAGACCGGCGATCGCACCGATAAATTTGCGCGTTGTTCCTGGCATTCCGGCCCCCACGGGTTGCCGATCCTCGACGATGCGGCCGGGTGGTTCGTCGGCGCCGTGCTGAGTCGCTACGACGTCGGCGATCACGTCGGCTTCCTGCTCGAACCCGTCGCGGGCAACGCGCCGGACAAATTCGAGCAACTCGTAACGTTTTCCGATGTCCGCGATCTGGAACCGGGTCACCAGGCCTAGTGTGAAGCAGGTGCACTAAGTTATACGGGTGGGCAGTGACCCGATCGGCGCCTTGCAGCGCGAGCGCTCGGAACTGCTGACGTTCTGCCGAGATCTCTCCGACGCTGATTGGCAGGCTCAGAGCGCCGCCGCCGGTTGGCGCGTGCAGGACGTCGTCGCCCATATGGGGGCCTCGTACCGCGCGCTGTTCGGGCCTGCGTCATTGGAGCTGATGCGCAGCAAGGACATTGAACGCACCAACGACGTGCTCGTTGACCGGCGCCGCGATTGGCCACCGTCGCGCGTCATGGCCGAGTACGAGCGGTGGAGTCAGGTGATGCTGCGGTTGATGGGTCCGGTGTCGCGAACTCCCCTGGCTCGCGCTCCGATGCGGCTTGCCGACTTGGGCCGCTTCCGTGTCGGCCAGTTGGTGTGCGCGATCGTCTTCGACACCCACACCCACCTGCGGCACGACATCGCACCTGTGTTGGACAAATCAGTACCCGACAGCGACGCCAACCGGATGGCCGTCGTCCTCGAGTGGATGATGACCGTGCTGAACAACCAACTGCGCGCGGCCCGCCCGGCGTGGCTTGACCGGCCGGTGTCGATCACGTTGTCCGGTGCGGGCGGCGGATGCTGGCTGGTGCGTCCCGACGGCAGTGTCGAACGTGGGACGCCCGCGGGGACCGCCGCGCAGATCGACGGTCTCGCAATCGAATTCCCCGAGTGGGGCACCCAGCGCGCAAGGTGGCGAACCCGGCAAGTAACCGTCGCCGGCGACGCCGAGTACGGCGCCCGGTTTCTCGATGCGGTGAACGTGGTGTGACCGCCTACGACTACATCGTGGTCGGGGCCGGCTCCGCTGGCTGCGCCGTGGCCGGGCGGCTCGCGGCGGCGTCGCACACCGTGCTGCTGATCGAGGCGGGTGGGTCGGACCGACGGATCCCGGTGCGGGCGCCACTGGCCTACGGCACGCAGATGGGCGGAGCGACTGACTGGGCGTTCGAATCCGAACCCGAGCCCGGCTGCGACGGCAGGCGAATCCCGCAGCCGCACGGCAAGGTGCTCGGCGGCACCAGCGCGATGAACGCGATGGTGTGGGTGCGCGGCACCCGCCTCGACTACGACGGCTGGCGGCTGCCCGGATGGGGATGGGACGACGTCGAACCCGTGTTCCGCAGGATCGAATCGGGCCCGATGCGGGTGACGAGAGTTGCCGAACCCGATGAGGTTTCGCGTCGCTTCATCGCCGCCGCCCGGGCGGCAGGGGTGGCCGCCAACGACGATGTCAGCGGGCCTGACCTCGACGGCGCCGCGATTTCGCCAGTGACGGTGTGGAAGGGACAGCGGTGGAGCACCGCACGCGGCTACCTGGATCGAGCGCGTCGCCTCGCGAACTTCACCTTGGTGAGCGGCGCGCTGGTGCGCCGCGTCATCATCCGCGACGGGGCGGCCGTCGGCTGCGCGGACCTCATCCTCGCCTGTGGATAACTTTCGTCACGTGTCGGTACGCGTCGATATGATTCGAACATGCGTTCGGATAGAGAATTAATAGTCGCGGCATTGGACGCGATCAAAGATGGGTACAGAGCTGTTGCCGCGTTTCCGTTGGAGACGCTGACCCGGTCGGAGAAGCACGCGCTTTTGGCACGGCTGGAAGAACTGGATAAGGAGTGGACGGCAGTAGACCGGCGACTGATCGGACAGCTGATCACCGAGGGCGATCCCGCGGTGTTCGGCGCGACCTCGTGGGCCGATGTGCTGTCCAGGCGGCTACGAATATCACCCGGCGAGGCACAGAGACGGGTAGCCGAGGCCCGGTCGGCCTAGCGCGGGCCAACGCTACCTGGCGGGGGCTATCGGCCGTGGCCTGCGCGGTCGCAGTGGTGGGTGGCTGCAGTCTTGACACTCCCAGCCCGAGCGATAGCGGAACAGCGGCGACGCATTCGACGACCAACAGCCCGCCGTCGGGCACGGCCGCGCAGTTCCCCGGCAGCCCCGCCCCCAATGCCACCTTGCCGCAGTTCATCAACACCTCCACCCGGCACATGTGCGGCTGAGTTCTACTCGGCCTTGGCCTTTCGCTTGAGCATCCATGCCGGGATCCAGTGGGTCACGGGTTTGCGGCGTGGCCCGTAGGCGATCTCGTAGGTGACCAGGCCCCACCAGTAGCCCTGCTCGCAGACGCCCCAGCAGGTGAGCCGGCCTTCGACGACCGAGTGCATCTGCAGTCCGGCTGGGTTGTAGCAGCCCGCGCGATGCGGCTCGCGCGGAAACAGCGCGGCGAGATCGACCAGCACCGTGACCGGCGGGTCCACCCGGCGGAACGCCTCTTGTATCGGCTGCCCGTTGTAGCCGATCGACTGCAACTGACCCACTGTTCGATCATACGTTCGAATCGAGTATTCGGTCGAACGGGCGTCCTACGCTGAAGCTGCCATGTACATACCCCGACAGTTCGCCCTATCCGAGGACGAGACCGCGGCCGCTCTGGCCCAAGCCGAGTTCGCGAATCTGGTCACCCACGACCCGTCGGGATTCATAGTGACGCCACTGCCCCTCATGTACGACGGGCACTCGCTCGTCGGCCACGTATCGCGTGCCAACCCGCATTGGCATGCCGACGGCTGCGAATCCGTGGCCATTTTCTCCGGCCCGCATGCCTACATCTCGCCCAGCCTCTACGCGACGAAAGCCGAAACGGGCAAGGTCGTACCGACCTGGAACTACGAGGTCCTCAACGTGTACGGCCGACTCATCGCGCACGACGATGCCGACTGGGTGCTCGAGCTGGTCACGGCGCTCACGCACCGACACGAGCAGCGCCGCATGAGGCCGTGGCAGGTTACCGACGCACCCGAAACCTACACACGCACCCAGCTACGCGCGATCGTCGGCATCGAGCTCGCGATCTCCAAAGTCGAGGGCAAGGCGAAAATGTCGCAGAACCAACCCGAACGCAACCGGACCGGTGTGGTCGCAGGCCTCAAGGAATCCGCCGCACCCCAGGATCAACTGGTCGCCGACCGGGTCGACGCTCTGGGAAGCACGAACACGAACGGCCGCGGATAGCCCAACCCGCTGAGCCGCGACCGCCGCAGCGCAGCCACCGCCACCGACCGCACCTCCCCCGACGACGGTTCGTAGCACTGCCAGGTCCGTCCGTCGGCTTCGACGATCAGCACCCAGTGCCGCGGGATGAACTGTCCGATCAACATCGCGACTGGCCGGCCCGCGGCCACCGCACGCGCCACATCGGACAACTTGTCGCGCCGACCGCGAAACAACCGCCACCGGTATCGCATACCCGTTGCGGACCCGTGGGCGCTGAGCGCCCGCACCATGCCCATCGGCGTTGTGCCCAACCGGCGCGGCCAGACCCGGTTCAGCTCCGCGTGCACCCTGGCCTGCTCGCGGTCGAACCACGCGGGGTCGGACAGCGCACCCCACCTGCTCGCATCGAGCAACGCGCCGGCCACCACCGCGACGGTCGGTCCGCACGTGATGCCGTCGCGCTGCCGAAGGTTCATGGCCGAAAGCTTCACGGGTTATCACGGTATGCCTCCGGGTACTCGGCATTCGATGAGCTTCGACATCACGCCCACCGCCGCGCAGCACGATCTCGCCCGACGGACCCACGACTTCGCCGAGAAGTGCGTCCGCCCCGTCGCGCTCGAGTACGACCAGCGCCAGGAGTTTCCGTGGCCGGTGCTCGAAGAGGCAGCCGAACGGGGCTTTTACAGCCCACTGTTCTACCGCGACCTGATCGGTGATCCGACCGGGCTGTCGCTGCCGATGTTCATGGAGGAGCTGTTCTGGGGCTGCGCCGGTATCGGCCTTGCGGTGGTAATGCCCGCACTGGCGCTGTCGGCGATCGGCCAGGCCGCCTCGCCCGAGCAGATGCTGCAGTGGGCCCCCGAATGTTTCGGCACGCCGGGCGATCTCAAGCTCGCCGCGCTGGCAATCTCGGAGCCCGAGGGCGGCAGCGACGTCCGTAACCTGCGTACCCGCGCGCACCGCGACGGCTCAGGGAACGATGCAGACTGGATCATCAACGGCCACAAGATGTGGATCGGCAATGGCGGCATCGCCAATGTGCACGTCGTCAACGCCGTTGTCGACGAGGAGCTCGGCCACAGGGGACAGGCGCTGTTCATCGTGCCCGGTGGCACCCCCGGCCTGGAGCTGGTCCGCAAGCTCGACAAGCTCGGCTGCCGGGCGTCACACACCGCCGAGCTGAAATTCAACGATGTCCGTGTTCCCGCCGACAATCTGCTCGGCGGGCAGGAAAAGCTCGACCACAAACTCGCCAAGGCCCGCGAAGCGATCGAAGGCGGCAAGCATTCCGGTTCGGCCACGATGGGCACCTTCGAGCAGACCCGGCCGATGGTCGCCGCTCAGGCTCTCGGAATCGCAAGGGCCGCTTTAGAATACGCCACCGAGTACGCCAACCGGCGCGAGGCGTTCGGTGCCCCGATCATCGACAATCAGGGCATCGCGTTCCCGCTCGCCGACCTCGCCACCGCGCTCGACGCAGCGCGCCTTCTCACCTGGCGGGCCTCCTGGATGGCCGCGTCGGGGGTAGCGTTCGAGCGCGGCGAAGGGTCGATGGCCAAGCTCGCGGCAAGCGAAGTTGCTGTCCGAGCCACCGAGCGCGCCATCCAGACCATGGGCGGCTGGGGCTACATCAAGGACCATCCCGTCGAGAAGTGGTATCGAGACGCCAAGCTGTACACCATCTTTGAGGGCACCAGCGAGATTCAGCGCGTCGTCATCTCCAACGCGCTGGGCGCCGCCGATGGCAAGCCGCCCCTGCACGTCGACCTCGAGCCGACCGGTGGACCGCTGAACAAGTGGTTCGGCCGCGGCACCCCGCTGCGCGGCAGGGCGGCCGATGCGGCGCTTTCCGCCAAGGACCGAGTTCCCGGGCCGATAATGCGGGTGGCGATGAACGTGTTGCGTCCGCCCCGCAAGTGAAAGAGGTCTGCCATGGGCGTCAGGATGATGGATCTGCTCAGCGGCAATCTCAACACCCTGCGGTATGAACCAACCACGAAGCGGGTGCGGGTCTGCATCGGCGGCGAGCCGGTCGCCGACACCTGCGAGGCCAGGCTGGTCTGGGAGCCTCGCCGCGTCGTCCCGACCTATGGGGTGCCGATCACCGCGCTGACCGCGCAGCTCGTGCCCGCCGGTGCTGAGACAGGAGCCGACGAGGACGTCGGCGTGCGCCTTCCCGCCATCAGTTCGCGGCCGATTCTCGACCCCATTGTGCCCTTCGACGCCCACTCGTGTGCGGGCACCGCGTTCGATGTCATCGCCGGCGAAGAGACCGGCGCCGCGGCGGCCTTCCGGCCCGACGATCCCGACCTCGCCGACTACGTCATTCTCGAGTTCTCCGCCTTCGAGTGGCGCGAGGAGGACGAACCGGTGGTCAGCCATCCGCACGATCCGTTCGGCCGTATCGACGTCCTGAGAAGCAGCCGCCACATCCGCATCGAGCTAGACGGGCGGCTGCTCGCGGACTCCAAGCGGCCGATGCTGCTGTTCGAAACGCTGTTGCCGGTGCGGTTTTATCTTCCTCGCGAGGACGTCGCCGTCCGCCTCGAGCCCAGCGAGACCGCGACGTATTGCGCGTACAAGGGACGGGCGTCCTACTACTCCCTGCCCGACGGGCCGCGCGATGTGGCGTGGACGTATCACGAGCCGCTGCACGACGCCGAACAAGTGCGCGACAGGATCTGTTTCTTCGACGAGCGCGTCGACGTGATCGTCGACGGCGAGCACAGGAACCGGCCGGTCACGCCATGGAGTGATGAATGACGTTCGCCGACACGCGAATCAGAAGTTCAGCGGGTAGCCGCCGCTGACCTTGAGCGTCTCGCCGGTGATGAAGGACGCCTCGTCGGAGCAGAGGAACAACATCGCCGAGACGACATCGTCCATGGTGCCGAGGCGCCGCACCAGCTGGAGTCGATAAGTGAACTCGTCGATCAGCGGCTTCGGCAGATCGGCCAGCGCGTTCTCGGTGTTCATCAGCCCCGGCGCGATCGCGTTGACGCGAATGCGGTCCGATGCCAGCTCGGTGGCGAACGCCACGGTCAAGCCGCGCACGGTCAGCTTCGACACCGCGTACGGCGTGGCGCTCATGTAGCCGGCCATCGACGAGATGTTGAGCACCACCCCGCCGCCGCGGTCGCTCATCGAGCCCCGACACGCGAGCGTCACATTGATCACGCCCATCACGTTGACATCGAACAGGTTGCGGATCTCGTTGCGCGACAACACCCCGAAGGGCTGATTGTATTTGGTCAGGTGCAGGCCGGCGTTGTTGATCACGATGTCGATGCCCCCGAACCGGTCGATCGCCGTCTCGACCGCGACGTCCACCCGTTCTGGATCCGCGACGTCGCAATTCACCGCGATAGCTTGCCCGCCTGCCGAAACCAGTTCGGCCGCAGTGCGTTCGGCCATGTCGCCATCGATGTCGGCGATCACCACGGCGGAACCCTCGGCGACCAGCGCCCGCGCGAACGCGCGGCCGAAGCCGATCGCGCCGCCGGTGATGAACGCCGTGCGATTCTCAAACCTCATCACACGGCGTCACGGTACTCCGGGCTCCAGGTTTGGCGATCCGGTGAGTGGGCACGCCCGTAGGGATACGACTCTGAAGGAGGACGCCCATGCGAGCAGTCACGTGGCAGGGCCGACGCAAGGTGTCTGTCGACACGGTGCCCGACCCGGCGATCAAGGAACCCACCGACGCGATCATCCGCGTCACGAGCACCAACATCTGCGGATCTGATCTGCACCTGTACGAGGTTCTCGGGGCATTCATGACACAGGGCGACATCCTCGGCCACGAGGCGATGGGCGTGGTGGAGGAAGTCGGCGGTGAGGTGGGCGACCTCAAAGCCGGCGACCGCGTGGTGATTCCGTTCAACATCTCCTGCGGGCACTGCTTCATGTGCGGCCAGGGCCTGCAAAGCCAATGCGAGACGACGCAGAATCGCGACCAGGGCACCGGCGCAGCGCTGTTCGGCTACTCCAAGCTGTACGGCGAGGTCGCCGGCGGGCAGGCCGAGTATCTTCGGGTGCCGCAGGCGCAGTACACCCACATCAAGGTGCCGCAGGAAGGCCCGGACGAACGATACGTATATCTATCCGACGTGCTGCCCACCGCCTGGCAGGCCGTCGAGTACGCCGACGTGCCACAGGGAGGCACGCTGGTGGTGCTCGGTTTGGGCCCGATCGGATCGATGGCCTGCCGTATCGCTGTCCGCCGCAACTGCCGCGTGTTCGGCGTCGACCTCGTTGACGAACGACTAAGCCGCGCGCGGGAGTACTGCGAGGACGTCATCGACCTCCACAAGGACGAACTCGAGGACGTCGTGTTGTCCCACACCGACGGACGCGGCGCCGACTCGGTGATCGACGCCGTCGGTATGGAGGCCCACGGGTCGCCTATCGCCGAGGCCGCGCACACCGCGGCCGGGTTCCTGCCGTCGCCCGTCGGCCGCGTCGTGATGAAGCGCGCGGGGGTCGACCGCCTCGCCGCGCTCAATTCGGCGATCTCGCTGGTTCGCCGGGGCGGCACCATCTCGCTGTCCGGCGTGTACGGCGGCGCCGCGGACCCGATCAACATGATGACGTTGTTCGACAAACAGATTCAGCTGCGGATGGGGCAGGCCAACGTCAAGCGGTGGGTGCCCGAGATCATGCCGATGCTGACCGACGACGATCCGCTTGGCGTCGAGCAGTTCGCGACCCACCGGCTGCCGCTGGCCTCGGCGCCCGACGCGTACGAGACGTTCCAGAAGAAGGAAGACGGCATGGTCAAGGTGGTGCTCAAGCCCTAGCCGAGCACCAGCGGTTGAGCACTACCGTCTCGGGTACTCCGTCACGCATGGATCAATCCGAAGCGCCGATTCTTGACGGACTGGTCGACTACCGCAAGCAGAACCGGTACGGATACACCCCGCCTGGCCATCGGCAGGGTCGCGGCACCGATGATCGCGTCCTTGCGGTGCTGGGGCACGAGCCGTTCCACGACGACGTGCTGATGAGCGGCGGCCTCGACGATCGCCGCACCAGCAACAAGTATTTGAAGCGGGCCGAGGACCTGATGGCCGAGGCGGTGGGGGCCGAAACCGCATTCTTCTCGACATGCGGCAGTTCACTGTCGGTCAAGGCCGCCATGATGGCCGTAGCAGGCGGCGACGGCAGCTTGCTGGTCGCGCGGGACAGCCACAAATCAATAGTCGCGGGCTTGATCTTTTCCGGGGTTCAGGCGCGGTGGATCACCCCGCGTTGGGATGCTGAACGGCACTTCTCGCACCCGCCGTCACCCCAGGATTACAGCGACACCTGGGATCGCTTCCCCGACGCCGCAGGCGCCCTCGTGGTGAGCCCGAGCCCGTACGGCACCTGCACCGACCTGGAGGGCATCGCCAAGGTGTGCCATGACCGCGGCAAGCCGCTGATCGTTGACGAAGCGTGGGGCGCGCACCTGCCGTTCCACGAGGAGCTGCCTTCGTGGGCGATGGACGCAGGCGCCGACGTCTGCGTGGTCAGCGTGCACAAGATGGGTGCCGGTTTCGAGCAGGGCTCGGTGTTCCATGTGCAGGGCGATCTCGTTGACCAGGCCCGGCTTTCCGCGTGTGCCGACTTGCTGATGACGACCAGCCCGAACCTGATGGTGTACGCAGCGCTAGACGGCTGGCGGCGGCAGATGGTCGAGCACGGCCGCGAAAAGCTCGGTGCCGCACTGGAACTGGTACGCGGGCTGCGAGACGACATCGAGTTGGTTCCCGACGTCGAGGTGCTCGACGACGAACTGCTCGGTGTCGAAGCCTCCCACGATTTAGACCGGCTACAGATCCTGATGGACCTCTCCGCCACCGGAACGTCGGGCTATCAGGCGGCCGACTGGCTTCGGGAACACAAACAAATCGACCTCGGACTGGGCGACCACCGCAGGCTACTGGCCACCATGTCGTACGCCGACGACAAAGCCACCGGCGAACGGCTGCTCGACGCGCTGTGGGCGTGGCGCAAGGCCGCCAACGACTTCGAGTCGCCGCCGCAGATCCGGCTGCCATCGCCGAAAGAGATCGAACTCGAGAGCATCCAGGTGCCCCGTGAGGCTTTCTTCGGGAATGTCGAGGCGGTGACCGCAGAGAAAGCCAGCGGCCGGATCTCCGCCGAGCAGATCACGCCGTACCCGCCGGGCATCCCGGCGGTGGTCCCCGGCGAGCGGCTCAACGACGCGGTCATCGACTACCTGCGCTCCGGGCTGGATGCCGGCATGAACATCCCCGATGCCGCCGATACGACGCTTAAGACGATCAAGGTTGTCGTTACGTGATACCTCTGGTTTCGCCTGGGGTGGTTCTGGCAACATTACTCACGAGTCAGTTCGGTCCGACAACTCAGCGGGTGGGATGACAATGGGGTTTTCAGAGAAGTCAGAGTCGGTTTCCCTCGCCCAGGGCAGTGAGGGCGGTGGTGCCGCACTCAACGAGATCATCGGCCTGACGGCCGTCGGGGCAGTGGTATCCGCGGTGTTGCTGTGGATTGGCTGGATGCACCGCAGTCGCAAGATCACCTGGTTGGCGCGGCTTGGCGATTGGTCGGGCCGCCGCTTCAAACGACCGTCGTGGGTGGCGATGCCGATAGCGCTGTTCATCACGTCGATCATCTGCGCGCTGTTCGGGTTCATCTGGGACGTGAGCCTTCACATCGGTAACGGTCGCGATGACGGGGCACTCGCGAACCCGGCGCACTACTTCATACTCATCGGCTTGTTCGGCATTTTCGTCGCGGGGTGCACAGCGATGGTGCTGCCGTACGACAAGCCGGGCCCGTCCGCGGTGCGTATCACCGATGACTGGTATGCGCCGGTCGGCGGTATCGTGATGGCCGGCTGCGGGCTCTACGCGCTGATGGGCTTCCCGCTCGACGACGTCTGGCACCGCATCTTCGGCCAGGACGTCACGTTGTGGGGACCCACCCACCTCATGATGATCGGCGGCGCGGGCTTCTCCACCTTGGCCGCGGCGTACCTGGAAGTGGAGGGCAAGCGCTGCAGGCCTGCTGACGCCGCGCCCGACGGCATCGGGCTGAAGTTCGTCCAATACCTAGCGTTCGCGGGCGTCCTGATCGGCATGTCGGTCTACCAGATCGAATTCGACTTCGGTGTGCCGCAGTTCCGGCAGGTTTTCCAACCCATGCTGATCGCCGCCGCCGCGGCGCTGGCGTTGGTGACGGCCAGGATATTCCTCGGCCGTGGCGCGGCATTGCTCGCCGCCCTCATCGCCATCGGGCTGCGCGGAATAGTTGCATTCCTGGTCGCACCTGTCTTCGATGCCCCCGCCAACTGGTTCGCGCTGTACCTCGGTCCGGCCGTGGTCGTCGAACTGATCGGGCTGACGCCGCTGATCAAGCGTCCCGTGCTGTTCGGAGCCGTGGCCGGCCTCGGCGTCGGCACCATCGGCCTGTGGCTGGAATCGTTGTGGATAGGTGCCGTGTACGCGTACCCGTGGCCGAGCAGCATCTGGCCGGAAGCACTCGCGATGGCGGTGCCGGTGGCGATCCTGACCGGCGCCTGTGGCGCGATGATCGGCATGGTCTTGTCCGGGCAGCGGTTGCCCAGCCGGGCCATCGGGGTGGGCCTGGTCACGCTCACGGTGCTTGCCATCGGCGGTGCCGCGGCGAACGGGTTGCGCTACGACGTTCCCGAAAGTGCCAATGCCACAATCACTCTCACTGATGTTCCGAGTAGCGATGGCGAGCGACAGGTCACTGCGGACGTTCAGATCACACCTGCGAATCTGGTGAGCGACGATCCGAACTGGGTGTCGGTGCTGGGCTGGCAGGGTGGACTGCCGAATGAACGCGGAATCTTCATCGACCATCTCGAGAACGTGGGGCCGGGTCAGTTCCGGTCCACCGAGCCGATGCCGGTGTCCGGGACGTGGAAGACGCTGCTGCGGTTGCACGACGGACGAACCCTTGCGGCGGTGCCGATCTATCTGGCGGGCGATCCGGGTATCGGCGCCAAGGAGGTGCCCGCCGAGGCGTCCATGACGCGACCGTTCGTTGCCGAGATCACCATTCTGCAGCGGGAGCGCAGCCCGGACATTCCTCAGTCGTTGTGGCTCATCGCCTGCCTGGTGGTGCTCGTCTGCACCCTGGCGATGATCGCCGGAATCACGTGGGGTGCGGGCCGCATCAACAAGAGCGAACCGAGCGGCAGCGAGGCGGAGTTGCAGCCGACGGCACAGGCATGATGGACGAGCCCAACGTCGTCATACTGGCTGACCACCCGGTGTGGCTCGCCGTGCCCGCCTTCGCCCCGGCCATCGTGGTGGCCGCGGTCGTGGTGTACATCGCTGTGAAAAACCGGCGGAAACGAGATGCACCTCACAGCGACGGCAACCGCAGACCAAGCGAAGATGGAGGATCGTGAAAAGCCTTCGCCCAGTTCTCGTTGTGACCGCAGCCGCTTTGATCACCGCTGGATGTGGGGGATCGAACGGGACGGATAGCGCGTCAGGCTCTGCTGCGAGCAGTCCGCCGTCGACTGTCGGCCCGTCGGACATGTCGAACGAGCAGGCCCCGCCGACGCGACTGGTCATCGACGTCGACATCAAGGGCGGCAACGTCACCCCCATCAATCAGCAGCTGCAGGCGGGGCTCAAGGAGCAGATCATCATTCACGTCAACAGCGACGCCGCCGATGAGTTGCACGTGCACTCCACGCCCGAGCACAGCTTCAAGGTCGAGGCCAAGCCGATGCAGACCTTCCAGTTCATGGTCGACGTGCCGGGCAAGGTGGACGTGGAATTGCACCAGTTGAAGAAGACCATCGCGACCATTCAGGTTCAGTGATCAGCGATCGGTCGGCCGCGGTACTGGCTCATGGCCTCGGCGGCTCGACCGACCTGCCGATCCCGTTGAGTTATGCGCTCATTGGTGCGGCGTGGGCGTTGACGTTCACCTTCGCGGTCGTTGCGCTGGCGTGGCGGCGGCCGCGGTTTGATCCCGACAAGCCGGGGCGTGCGCTGCCGCGGCGGGTCACCACGGTCGTCGACGCCCCGGTAACGCGGTGGTCGATCGGGATTGCGGGTCTCCTGTTCGCGTTGTGGGTGGCGGTCGCCGCGTTCGTCGGCCCACAGACCGCGAAAAACCCTCTGCCCGGGGTGTTCTACGTGTTGTTGTGGATCGGGCTGGTGGCCCTGTCGCTGGCCGTCGGGCCGGTGTGGCGTGCGATCTCGCCCGTCCGTACGGTGCACCGGCTGCTGGGCCGGTGGTCGTTCGGTCTGCGTTACCCCGAGGCGGCGGGATACTGGCCCGCCGCCGCTGGCCTGTTTGCCTTCGTCTGGCTGGAGCTCGCCACTCCCGACCCGGGATCCCTTGGGGCGATCAAGATTTGGCTGCTCGTCTATGTCGTCGTCACGTTGGCTGGCGCGCTGTGGTGCGGTGAACGCTGGTGCGCCCGCGCCGATCCGTTCGAGGTGTACAGCGTGGTGGTGTCGCGGCTGTCGCCGATGCGCCGCAACCGCGACGGCCGCATTGCGATCGGCAATCCGTTCGACCACCTTCCGTCGCTGCCGGTGCGGCCGGGCACCGTCGCGGTGCTGGCGGTGCTGCTGGGATCGACGGCCTTCGACAGCTTTTCGACAATGCCGAAGTGGCTGAACTTCATCTACGACCACGGGGCATCCGACGTGACAAGGACGCTGATCCGCACCGCCGGGCTGCTCGTCTTCGTCGCGGTGGTGGCAGGCACGTTTTGGCTCGCTGCGCGCGCCGCCGGCGGCGTGGACCGGCAGCGCCGACGCGAATTGCCGGGCCTGATGGCGCATTCGCTGATCCCGATCATCATCGGCTACGTGTTCGCTCACTACCTGACATACCTCGTCGAACGCGGTCAGCAGACCATCTTCCTGCTGTTCGGACTCGACACCCAGGTGAGCTACGTGCTGTCGATGCATCCGTCCCTGTTGGCCGTCATCAAGGTGGGGTGCGTGGTGGCAGGACACATCGGCGGTGTGATCGCCGCGCACGACCGGGCATTGCGGCTGCTGCCCGCGGGCCACCAACTGACCGGGCAGCTGGCGATGATGCTGGTGATGGTCGGCTACACGTTCACCGGGCTGTATCTGTTGTTCGGCGGATAGGGGGCTCATACCGTGGACGTATGCGGGCACTGATCATTGTCGACGTTCAGAACGACTTCTGCGAGGGCGGTTCGCTGGCCGTGACCGGCGGCTCGGCGGTTGCCCGTGGGATCTCCGAGCTGCTCGCCAGCGGTCCCGGCTATGCCCACATCGTCGCGACCAAGGACTTCCACATCGACCCCGGCGAGCACTTTGCCGAAGAACCCGACTATGCGGCGTCATGGCCGCGGCACTGCGTGGTCGGCACCTCCGGCGCTGACTTTCATCCGGAATTCAATCCGGCCGGCGTGGAGGCGGTCTTCAAAAAGGGCCATTACTCGGCGGCCTACAGCGGCTTCGAGGGCACCGATGAGGCGGGCACGGCGCTGTCGGACTGGCTGCGTGAGCGCGACGTCGACGAGGTCGACGTCGTGGGCATCGCCACCGATTACTGCGTGCGCGCCACCGCCGCCGACGCCGCCGAGGCGGGCTTTTCGACGCGGGTGCTGCTCGACCTGACTGCGGGCGTCGCACCCGAATCGACCGCCAAGGCCGTGAAGGAACTCCGCGCCGCCGGCGTCGAGGTGGCCTAGTCCGTCGGGTCGGCCGTCGGGTCGCGCGGCGGCCCGGTCCATCGCGGTGCGCGCCGCTGACGGCGCCACACCGCGGTCGACGGCCGTCAACAGCGTGCGATAACTCGGCAGATTGGCGGTGTTGGACAACGGGTACCTCCGGTGGGCGACGATCGGACCGCCGCTGTTCCGTATTGTCGCTGTGGTCCGTTCTGTCGTCCTCGAGAACCGGTCTGGAGCGTGAAGTTTGACTCAAGCCGCCGATTCGACGGTTAGCCCGGCGATCGTGGAAATCTGGCCGGGCAAGGCGTATCCGCTTGGCGCCACCTATGACGGCTCCGGCACCAATTTCGCGGTGTTCAGCGAGGCCGCGGAGAAGGTCGAGCTGTGCCTGTTCGACAACGGCACCGAGACCAGGGTGGCGCTGCCTGAGGTCGACGGCTTCGTGTGGCACGGCTTCATTCCCAATATCGAGCCCGGCCAGCGCTATGGCTACCGCGTGTACGGCCCCTACGATCCGGCAGCCGGACAGCGCTGCAACCCGAACAAGCTGCTGATCGACCCGTACGCGAAGGCGATCGACGGCCAGTTCGAATGGGGTCAGCCGCTGTTCGGCTACAACTTCGGCGATCCCGACAGCCGCAACGACGACGACTCGGCGGCCAGCATGCCGAAGTCGGTGGTGATCAACCCGTACTTCGACTGGGGGGTGGACCGGCCACCGCAGCACGAATACGCCGACACGGTCATCTACGAGGCGCACGTCAAGGGCCTGACCCAGACGCACCCCGACATCCCAGAGCAGGCCCGCGGCACGTATTCCGCCGTGGCACATCCGGTGATCATCGAGCACCTGAAGTCGTTGGGCGTCAATGCGATCGAGTTGATGCCGGTGCACCACTTCGTCAACGACTCAACGCTCATGGAGAAGGGGCTGAGCAACTACTGGGGCTATAACACCATCGGATTTCTGGCGCCGGACGCCAAGTACAGCTCCAGCCCGAACCCGGGCGGACAGGTGCAGGAGTTCAAGGCGATGGTTCGGGCCCTTCACGAGGCCGGTATCGAGGTGATCCTCGACGTGGTCTACAACCACACCGCCGAGGGCAATCACCTCGGGCCGACGCTGTCGATGCGCGGGATCGACAACGCTGCGTACTACCGTCTGGTCGACGACGACAAGCGGTACTACATGGACTACACCGGCACCGGCAACAGCCTGAACGTCGGCCACCCGCACTCGCTGCAGCTGATCATGGATTCGCTGCGGTATTGGGTGACCGAGATGCACGTCGACGGCTTTAGATTCGATCTCGCGGCGACACTGGCCCGCGAATTCTACGACGTCGACCGGCTGTCCGCGTTCTTCGAACTCGTGCAACAGGATCCGACCGTCAGCCAGGTCAAGCTCATCGCCGAACCCTGGGACGTCGGCCCCGGCGGTTATCAGGTCGGCAACTTCCCGCCGCAGTGGACCGAGTGGAACGGCAAGTACCGCGACACCGTGCGCGACTACTGGCGCGGCGAGTCGGCCACCCTCGACGAGTTCGCCTACCGACTGACCGGATCGGCGGACCTCTACGAGCACACGGGGCGCCGCCCCGTCGCGTCGATCAACTTCGTCACCGCCCATGACGGGTTCACGCTGCGGGATCTGGTGTCCTACAACGACAAACACAACGAAGCGAACAAAGAGGGTAACCGCGACGGCGAGAGCCACAACCGCTCATGGAACTGCGGGGTGGAGGGGCCAACCGACGACAAGGAGATCAACGCGCTGCGGTCCCAACAGCAACGCAATTTCCTCACCACGCTTCTGCTTTCGCAGGGCGTGCCGATGATCGCGCACGGCGACGAGCTCGGCCGTACCCAACGGGGCAACAACAACGTCTACTGCCAGGACAACGAGCTGTCCTGGATCGACTGGGCGCAGGCCGACACCGAGCTGATGGAGTTCACTCGGGCGGTGTCGGCGCTGCGCACAGCACATCCGGTGTTCCGCAGGCGACGATTCTTCAGCGGTAAACCGGTCCGTCGCCGCGGCACCGAGGGGATGCCCGACATCGCGTGGCTCGCCCCCGACGGCTCGGAGATGACGGAGGAGGACTGGGAATCGGGCTTCGCCAAGTCGGTCACTGTGTACCTGAACGGGCAGGGCATACCCGATCTCGACGTGCGGGGTCAGCGGGTCACCGACGATTCATTCGTTCTATGCTTCAACGGCCACTACGAACCGATCGAATTCACGTTGCCCGCAAAGGAATTCGGAGCGACGTGGGTACCCGTGATCTACACCGCAGACACCGCTATCGCCGAGGAATCCAAGCCGGTGGCCGCGGGTACCACGATCGCCGTCGGCGCCAGGGCGGTGATGGTGCTGCAGGCCAGCGACTAGCTCACTCGACGACGGGAAAGATCGAATCTCCGTCCTCTGGCGTGCCGCTGATCTGCCCGTGGTCGGTGCCGTGATCCTCGGGATCGATCTGGTCCATCGCCACGCCCGCGTCTGATGTCTGCGGCGCCAGCTCCGGCTCCTCGGCGGCCAGCTTCTCGTCGAGGGACTCGCCATCCGGCTCCTCAGCGATGTGGTCGGCCGCGGCCCACCGCTCTGGCGGGTCCACGACTTGGTCGCCGTCGTCATTGCGGACGTCGTCGGCGTCGAGGGCCTCCATCGGCCGCAATGTGTCGTCGACGCCGCCGGTGTCGTTCGGGTCGTCGCCGAACTCGGGATTGACTCGTTCCACATTTGATCGGTTGCCCACGCTGGGTGTTGCTAAACGTGTTGTGCGCCAGCGTGCTTGATTATCGAGATGGGCTATCCGTACCACGTCGTATGGTACGGTTAGTTGCTGTAGCAACCGTGGCCGCCGCCATGGCACTCGGGATTTCTTGGATTTCCCGCTGACGCCGCCGGCCGGGCGGGCCGGAGTAGGAGCCGAAGAGCGGCGGCGCCCTACCTGGCGGCCACGGTTGCCAGCATCTCTCCCACATGTAGTTTTCGCTGGTGTCAGGAACGGCGCCCGCTGGTCGTCGTATGCTGGCCACATGACGCCGCCGCGCGGTGCGGGGCGTCGGCTAACGGCCGACGACTGGATCGAGGCCGGATTTGCTGTACTTGCAGATGGCGGTCCAAATGCACTGCGGGTCGACGCGGTGTGTGCACGGCTGAGCGTCACCAAGGGCAGCTTTTACTGGCACTTCAGCGATATGCCGGCATACCGCGACGCGCTGGCCGAGGCGTGGGGCAGTCTCCACGACCGCAATCGCCAGCAGTTCGAGAACATGCAGGACGTCGAGCCGCGGGCTCGCCTGACGGTGATGATGCAGACGTGGGTGGCCCCGCAACACTGGGCGCTCGAACGTGCGATGCGCGGATGGGCGCTCACCGACCCCGCGGTGCTGGCAGCCGTCCGACAAAGCGACGGACGGGTGCTGCGCGCCATCGGGCAGGCGTTCACCGACTCGGGGTTCGAGCCCGAGGATGCTGCCCTGCGGTCGTTTGTGGCGTTCGCGACTGGCGTCGGGGTTCTTCACACAACGGACTCGTCACCGGCCACAACGCCCGATCTGCTTGACCGCTTCCTGGACTTCATGTTCCGGCCGTAGTTGGTCACGCCCTTTTCAGCGTTGGCTCCAGACCTGTCTTCTTGTCGAGGTACTGCAGCAGATCGTGGGCGGCGAGCTCGACGTCCTTGTGCCGCCATTCCGACGCCCGGTACCCGCAGGCGATCAATCCGGTGCGGTGCAGCCGGCGAAAATCCCCGTATACGAACGCATATCGCGCCTTCGTCTCGTCCGTCGCGCCCTCGGTCAGCCCCAGATGCCACTCGGCGTACTCGTCCCAGGGATGCGCCTTCAGGTAGGAGTTCTGTGCGTCGGCCCGCGGCTGCACCTCACCCCAGTCGCTGTCGAGGACATATTGGCGGGCATCGATGAGCGCACGCGCCTTCACCACCGCGGCTTCGTTGAGCAAGTAGGAGGCCATGGCCTCATTGTCCGCTCTGCGAACCCAGATGCTCGTGGACCGTCGCCAGGATGTCGTCGACACGTGCCGCGTCGCGGGCCGAGGCCGCCTCCTTGACGAACTGCGCGGCGAGGTCACGGAGCTTGACGTTGGTCTGCTGCGAGCGCCGGGCCAGCATGGCGAATGCCTTCTCGGCTGACACCCCGTGGACCAGCATCAGCATGCCCATCGCTTGGTTGATCGTGGCTCGGCGGGCGGCGATGGTGGCGACGACCTCATCCAGCGAGCGCCGCACGTCGGCGTCGAACTCCTCGGTGACATCGATGTAGAAGCCCGTCGTGCCGATGAACTCATCCGCGTCATCACTCCACCGGTCGCCGACCACGACCACGACGTGGACGTTGCCCGCCGTGTCGATGATGCGGTGCCTGCTGGAAAACGGGATCCCGAGCCGGCGCACCTGTTCGATCAATTGGGTCACGGTCGGCTTGTCGTCGGGGTGCTTGTGTGACAACACGAGTTCGGTCGTCGGGTTGACCGTGCCCGGTTCGTAGCCGTGCATGGCAGCCACCTCGTCGGACCACTCCCAGCGGTCCTCACGCGCGTGGTACCTGAAACTGCCCGCCACCGGCCATTCATCCGGCGCCGATTGCTCCACGTTGATGCCCCCTGCTCGCCTTACTGGAGTATGTCCCGCTCGGGCTCGCGGCGGGGAAAAATTACTCTGTAACAGAGGTAATATCGACGGTGTGGATACTCGCACCGATCTGATCGCGGAGCTATTCAACGTGGTCGGGCGGTTCCGGCGACAGCTGCGCCGGTCGACCGGGAGCGGCTTCGACGCCAGCGGGCTAACCCAGTCTCAGGCCGAGCTGCTGCGCTTGGTCGGCCGCCAACCGGGTATCTCCGTGCGGGAGGCGGCCGGCGAGTTGGGGTTGGTTGCGAACACGGCCTCGACGCTGGTGTCGAAGCTGGTGGCAGACGGCCTGCTGATCCGGACCGTCGATGCCGACGACCGACGGGTGGGGCGGCTGCGGCTGACCGAACCTGCACAACGCATCGCCGACGAATCCCGCGCCGCGCGCAGGGCGGCATTGACGGCAGTGCTCGATGAACTGGATTCGCGCCAGCTCGACAGCCTGGGGCGCGGCTTGGAGGTACTCGCTGAAATGACCCACATGCTGCACGAGAGGCGACCATGACCCTCTCCGATGTCGAGCCGCTTGCGATCGACTGTCAGCATCTGACCCACCGCTACGGCCAGTTCACTGCGGTCGAAGACCTCAGCCTGCAAGTGCGCGGCGGCGAGACGGTCGGCCTGCTCGGCCCGAACGGGGCGGGCAAAACGACAGTGGTGCGCGTGCTGACCACGCTGACACCGGTCCAGCGCGGCGACGTGAATATCTTCGGTCTTGACTCACGTCGGCACACCATGGATATCCGGCACAACATCGGGTATGTGCCCCAACAGCTTTCGATTGAGGCCGCGTTGACCGGTCGGCAGAACGTCGAGCTCTTCGCACGGCTCTACGACGTCCCGCGCGCCCAGCGGTCGGATCGTGTCGACGAAGCGCTGCACACGATGCAGCTGCTTGATGTCGCCGACGGACTGGCCGGCACGTATTCAGGCGGCATGGTGCGCAGGCTGGAATTGGCGCAGGCACTGGTGAATCGGCCGTCACTCCTTATTCTCGACGAGCCGACAGTCGGCTTGGATCCGATTGCGCGCGACAGTGTCTGGGCTCAGGTGGGGCGCATGCAGCAAGAGTTCGGAATGACGGTCCTGCTCACCACGCACTACATGCAGGAGGCCGACGCGCTGTGCGATCGGGTGGCACTGATGCACCACGGTCGGCTACAGGCCCTCGGCTCACCGGCCGAGCTGAAGCAGAGGGTGTCACCGGCAGCGACACTCGAGGACGTCTTCCGTCACTACGCAGGCTCGGATCTGGACGAAGACACGTCACAGACCGGGTTCCGTGCGGTCCGAAACACCAGAAGGACGGCGCGCCGTGTCAGTTGAACCGAAGGTCACCGCGGAAATCGTGCGCGCGCCGCGCGGGTGGCGTCGCATCCGTGGAATCGCCATGGGGATGGGCGCTTTCGCGATAGTAGAGCTGCAGAAGCTGCGGCACGACCGCACCGAACTGTTGACCAGGATGGTGCAACCCGCGCTGTGGCTGTTGATCTTCGGGCAGACCTTCTCCCAGCTGCACGTCATCGACACCGGCCACGTCCCGTACCTGGCGTTCCTGGCGCCGGGCATCATCGCACAGTCGGCACTGTTCATCTCGATCTTCTACGGCATCCAGATCATCTGGGACCGCGACGCAGGTATCCTCGCCAAGCTGATGGTGACGCCCGCGCCCGCTTCGGCGCTTATCACCGGCAAGGCGTTCGCCGCGGGCGTGCGCTCCGTGGTGCAGGTGGTCGGCGTGGTGGCGCTGGCCTACCTACTCGGCGTGCACATGACCGTCAACCCGCTGCGAATCCTTGGCGCGATGGGCGTTGTGGTGCTGGGCGCGGCGTTCTTCGCATGTCTGTCGATGACCCTGGCAGGCCTGGTGCGCAACCGCGATCGGCTGATGGGCATCGGGCAGGCGATCACCATGCCGTTGTTCTTCGCGTCGAACGCGCTGTACCCGGTCGACGTGATGCCGCAGTGGCTACGCTGGCTGTCCGCCGTCAACCCGCTCAGCTACGAGGTCAACGCGCTGCGAGGGCTGCTGCTCGGCACCCCGACCAACGGCATCCTCGACGTTGCCGTGCTGGTGGTCGCGGCGGTCGCGGGCATCGCGATGGCCTCGGCGTTACTGCGCCGGCTGGTCCGCTAACAGGTTGTACACGGTGGTGTCTCCGACCGCCGTCGACGGGAAGGTGGCCATGACCCACTTCGCGATGTCGGCATGGCCGCGGTTTCCCCAGCCAGGCCCGTGGCCCCTGTTGTTGACCACGATGTAGTACGCCACCCTATGCTGCGCCACGTCGTCCTGGAACTGGCTCAGTGTCGGCGCCGGGTCGCTGCCCGAAAACCCGCCGATCGCCATGACCGCTGTGCCGGTGGATAATTCGAGGCTCGCGGCGCTCGAAGAGCGACTGATTGCGGCTGACCATTCGGTGCTGGTGTTCTTCAGGAGCGCATCCAGGTCGGCGTTGTCCGCCATCTGACCCAAGCCGAAGTGCCCCTCCCCTGTCGCTTCGGCCGGACCGACCGACGGTCCGCCGCCCTCATGCGGCTGGCCGATCGTGGCGATCGCATATGCTGCAGGTCCGGCGAGCGCGCTCACCATTCCCACCCCAAGCGCGCCGAGCGCGACTCCGCGGCGCACCTCATAGGTCCGCGGGACGACCAGTGCGATGGCCGCCAAAATCGTCAGCACCAGGATGGTCCACCGCACGGCCGGCAGCCAGTCCCCGTTGCGTCCCAGGATCCACCAACTCCACCCGCCGCTGCCGCCAACCAACACGGCTAAACCACCCCGGTACAACCAGTTTTCGCGGCGCCCCCACAACTCGTGCACACCAATGGCGAACATCGCGGCCATCGGCGGCGCGAGGGACAGACAGTAGTACGGGTGGATCGAGCCGTGCATGAAGCTCAGCACCAGCCCGTCGACGATCAACCACCCTCCGAACAGGATGGTCGCCGCCCGGGTCCCGTCTGTTCGCGGTGCACGGCCACGGGACACCATGATCAGGATGGTTGCGAGTAGAGTCGCGGGCACCAGCCAGCCGATTTCGAAGCCGAATTCGCCACTGAAAACTCTTGTCCAGCCCTGTGATTGACTACCGAACCCGCCGAATGCCCCATGTCGCGCGAGATTCAGTTGCGCGCCGGCGGCCTGCCCAACCAACTGCTCTGGCGGGTCGAGTCCCATGTGATTGCGGCCTAGAACGCGGGCAATCCCGTTGTAGCCCAATACCAGATTCATGAAGTTGTTGTCGGTCGACCCCGCGATGTAGGGCCGCGACGACGCGGGCCACAGCAGGCTCAGCACCACGAACCAGCCAGCCGAGATGACGAAGGCGACCGCGGCCACCCCAACGTGTCGCAGCCGGGCCCGCAGCGTCGTCGGCGCGGCGACCAGGTAGGCGGCGGCCAGGGCCGGAGCCACCATCAGCCCCTCGAGCATCTTGGCCAGGAACGCGAACCCCAGTGCGACACCCGCCCACGCCAGCCACTTCGGGCTAGCCTGCTGGACCGCGCGCAGGGTGCAGTACGCGGCGGCGGTCATCAGCAGCACCATCACGGCGTCGGGATTGTTGAACCGAAACATCAACGCGGCCACGGGCGTCAACGCCAGCACCGCGCCGGCGAGCAACCCGATCCGCGGCCCGCTGACCCGCGCCACCGCTCCGAAGACGAGTGCCACGGAAGCGACCGCCATCAATGCCTGGGGGATCAGCATGCTCGCGCTGCTGAAGCCGAATATCTGCCCGGAGAGCCCCATCACCCACTGCGAAACCGGCGGCTTGTCGACGGTGATGAAGTTGTGCGGGTCGAGTGAACCGAACAACAACGCTTCGGTGTTCATCGAACCCGCTTGCGCCGCAGCGGCATAGAACTGGTTGCCCATCCCATTGACGGTGATGTTCCACAGATACATCACCGCGGTGCCGACCAGCAGCACGATAAGGCCCACCCGGTTCCACGTGTTCGCGGACGACCGGGTAGGCGGTGTGCTGTCAGTATCGGCGGGCTTGGATGCCTCACTCAAGATTGGGTATGTTGTCATTCCCGCCAGTGAGTCATCGCCAGGTTGCGTGAGCCTGTGAGGAACCAGCAAGACTGCTGCCGGTTGCCCGCAGCGCATCGGCCAGGGTCCACGCTGAAATGCCAAGCAGCGCGATGTCCTTCATCAGGAATCCGCCCTCGAGTGACAGCGCCGGGAAACCACCCTGAGCCGCATCGAAGACCCCCGGCGTGGTGAACATGAAGCTGATCGTTGCCACGAACAACGCCATCGCCAGCAGGCTGCCGAAGATCGACGCCTTGGGCCACCACGGCTTTACGGCAAGAAGCACCGCAGCTGTGATCTCGAAAACACCGAGCAACGCCGAGAACGCGTACACGGAAAAGATGCTGTACAGCCAGCTCATGATCGGGCTCTCGGACACCAGCGGCGCAATGCCTTGCGCTTCGTAATCCATGAACTTCAGTCCGCCGTACCAAGCCAGCACGATGACCAGCCCGTAGCGGGCCATCAGTCCACCGACGGCATCGAAGGTCCTCTGCTTTGTCGATCGAATCTGTGTGAGTGTCATATCAGTTGGTGCCGCGCTGGGCGGCACCCGTTACGCGACGCCGACCCTTTCGCGTTTCATCACCTCAGCGGCCGCCCGCTCACCGGAGCGGACCGCCCCGTCGACCCAGCCGCACATGACAGCCGAGCTTTCGGTGCCCGCCCAATGGATGCGGCCGCACGGTTCACGAAGGGCATGGCCGAACTCGGTGAGCACACCCGTGGGAGCGTGGCTGAGCATGCCGCCGCCGGAGTAGCGCTCAGTGGTCCAGCATTGCTCGATGTAGTCCATCGGCGACGCGGCCGCCTCTCCGAATCGCCCGACGAGTTCGGCCAGGATCGTCCGCCTGCGGTCGTCCGCGCCCAGCTTGCCGATTTCCCGCGCGATCGGGCCCTCGACTATCACGCACATGACGCCGGGCCGGGCGGCGTCGGTCGATGCGTCGATGGTGACGGTCGCGGGAGAGCCGGGGGCCGCCGACTGTCCGGTCAGCCCGTCACTGCGCCAGAACGGCTCGTCGTAGACGATATTGATCTTGTAGATCGCTCCGCTCGGCATGCGCTGATGCAGGAACGACCGGTCGACCGGCAGCATGGGTTCGTAGATGATCTGGCTGGCGATCGCGATCGGTACCGCGACGATCGCGCGCTGCGCCCGCACCACCATGTCGTCGGAGCGCACCGTCACGCCATCGGCGTCCTGATCGATGCGCCGTACCGGCTGCGACAGGTGCAGCGAGTCACCGATCTCGGCTGCCATCGGCCGGTAGACCGCGCCCATACCGCCGACGATCCTGGAGTCCTGGGCGCCGTCCTTGACGCCCAGCAGAAAACCCGGCCCGCCGCCTGAGGCCATCTGGTAAAGCACGAACAGCATCGAGACTTCCGACGCGGCCGACGTGTAGCAGCCGGCGAGGGCCGTATCGAGCAGATCGCGCGCGGACTTGGAGATCGTGTTGCTGCTGAGCCACTTCGCGAGCGTGATCTGGTCCCACTTCTCGGCGTTCTTCGCTTCCCACGGCGCCTCGAGCGGAATCGACTTGGACATCTGCCCGAGCTCGAGGAAGACAGCGCCGAGATTGGCCGACACCCACGGGCTCATCGTCAGCGGGATCGTGCCGGAGTAGCGGTGCTGCTTGCCGTCGACGATCATCATCGACTTGCCGTCGACGTACTGCTTGTAGCCCAGCACGCCGAATTCGGTCATCAGTGCCTTGATGCGATCCTGGCCCGGCCCCACCCACGCGCCGCCGCGGTCGATCCAGACACCGTCGTCCCTGACCTCGGTAAACGTGCGCCCGCCGACCCGGTCACGAGCCTCCAGCACAGCCACCGAGTGGCCGCCCTGTTTCAACCGCAGAGCCGCCGTCAGTCCAGCGAAACCCGCTCCCACCACGCAATAATCAACGTCAGCCATGTCTGCATGGTCCGCTAGTCGACCGGCCACCGGGCGGCTTTGGCAAATTTGCTTACGCGTGTGTTAAAAAGTACTTAACCGGTGATCCGCGCGATCGACTTCAGCGGGATCCGCAGCCAGCTCGGCCGGTGCCGCGCTTCGTAGGCGGCTTCGTACACAGCCTTGTCGAGTTCGTAGGCCTCGAGCAGATGCGCGGAGTCGCGCGGGTCCGCACCCGACACCGTCGCGTACCCCTCGCAGAACGAGGCCGCGTTGCGGTCCACCCATTCACGGGCCCGCGCGGACAGCTGCCGTTCTCTGTCTTCGTCACCTGCCTGGTCCATCAACCGTTGGTAGGCGGCGTACTCGAATGAGCGCAGCACGCCGGCCACGTCCCGCAGCGTGGAGTCGGGTCTGCGTCGCTCGTCGAGCGGCTGTCCGGGCTCACCCTCGAAGTCGATCAGCAGCCAGCTTTCCGGTGTCCGCAGCACCTGTCCGAGATGCAGGTCGCCGTGCATCCGTTGGACGGTGATCGTCTCCTCGGTCAGCTTGCGGTAGCGCTCCTCGATCAGCGGCACGTACTGCTGCAGTTCGGAGACGGATGCGGCGGCGGCGGACAGGCGGTCCAACACGGCCTCGGTTGGGAACAGGGTGGTCGACGTGCCGAGCTCTTCGGCAAGTGTTGCGTGCACCGATGCGACGGCCTCGCCGAGCCGGTATGACTCGCCGGCGAAGTCGCCACCCACCTCGTCGGCGTACAGGTCGCCCTCGGCGAACAGGTCACGGGTGCTGGCCATCGCCATGTCCCACCCCTCGGCGGAGTTGGAGGCGAACTCGGTGACCATGCCCAGCGCGTACGGTTCTCCGTCGAGCGTCGATTCGTAGGACCCGAGCAACCGCGCAACGTGCGGGTTGCCTGCCCGCGCCAGCACCCGGTTCAGTTCGATATCCGGATTGATGCCAGGCGTGATGCGCCGGAACACCTTGAACACGGCCTCTTCTTCGAAGATCACGCTGGTGTTGGATTGCTCGGCGCTCGTCACGCGTGCCGCGGCATCCAGCGGAAGCGTCACGTCCGGTTCCTTGCCGAATCGCACGTCACCAACCGTCGCCGACGAATCAACAAGGGACAGTAGGTATTTCGCGTCCGCCGGATTGTACAGTGCGTCGTACGCGGTGCGGTCATCGTCGGCACCGATGGTGGCTATGTGGCTGTACTCCTCGATAGGCCCCGTGTCCCACCGCACGATGACCTGATAGCGCTCCGATGAGCCGTCGGTGTAGGAGACGTCGAGCAGCACGAGATCGAGGTCGTCGCGCAGCGAAACCACGACGGCGGGCTGCGCGGACGACAGCTCGCGACTGCGGCCGGCGTACCACCGCTGGTGCGGCAACCATTCGTCGAACGGCAGGTTCACTGATGTTCTCCAGACTCTGGCGCCCGAAGCTGGAACCAGTAGAACCCGTGACCTGGCAGGGTCAGCAGGTACGGCAGCTGGCCGATCCGGGGGAACTCAACGTATCCCGTCATCTCGATGGGTGTGTACCCGGTCCAGTGCTGCAGGCTCATCTCGATTGGCTGCGGGAACCGCGACAGGTTGTTGACGCACAGCACGGTGTCTCCGTCGGACTCTCGCACGAAGGTCAGCACCGACGGGTTGGACCCACCCAGTTCGCGGAAGCTGCCGATCGCGAACGCGTCGTGCCGGCCGCGCACAGCGAGCATGGTTCTGGTCCAGTTCAGCAGTGAGTTCGAACTGTCCCGTTGGGCCTCGACGTTGACGGCCTGATAGCCGTAGATGGCGTCCTGGTTCGGCGGTAGATACAGCCGGCCAGGAGTTGCGGTCGAGAACCCGGCGTTGCGGTCGGGCGTCCACTGCATCGGCGTGCGCACCCCGTCGCGGTCGCCGAGCCAGATGATGTCGCCCATCCCGATCTCGTCGCCGTAGTACAGCACCGGGGAGCCGGGCAGCGACAACAGCAACGCGGTGAACAATTCGATCTGGTTGCGATCGTTCTCCAATAGCGGAGCCAACCGACGGCGGATGCCCACATTGGCCTTCATCCGCGGGTCCTTGGCGTACTCGGCGTACATGTAGTCGCGCTCTTCGTCGGTGACCATTTCGAGTGTCAGCTCGTCGTGATTGCGCAGGAAGATCCCCACTGCGCCATGTCGGGGATGTCCGGGGTGTTGGCCAGGATCTCCGAGATGGGGAATCGCGACTCACGCCGCACCGCCATGAAAATGCGTGGCATCAGCGGGAAATGGAACGCCATATGGCATTCGTCGCCACCGGTGTCCGGGTCACCGAAGTACTCGACGACGTCGGCGGGCCACTGATTCGCCTCGGCGAGCAGCACGCGGCCGGGGAACTCGTCATCGATCACCTTGCGGCAATGCTTGAGGAATGCGTGCGTCTCGGGCAGGTTCTCGCAGTTGGTGCCCTCCCGCTCGAACAGATACGGCACCGCGTCCAGACGGAAGCCGTCAATGCCGATATCCAGCCAGAAGCGCAGCACATCGAGCATCGCGTTCTGGACCGCGGGGTTGTCGTAATTGAGATCCGGCTGGTGAGAAAAGAACCGGTGCCAATAGAACTGGCGCCGCACGGGATCGAATGTCCAGTTCGATTCCTCGGTGTCGACGAAGATGATCCTGGCGTCGGGATAGCGCTCGCTGGTGTCGCTCCACACGTAGTAGTCGCCGTACGGCCCTTCCGGATTTCTCCGCGATTCCTGGAACCACTCGTGGGAATCGGACGTGTGATTCATGACGAGATCGGTGATGACGCGAATGCCGCGGCGGTGCGCGGCGTCGAGCAGCTCGACGAAATCGTCGACGGTGCCGAACTCTGGCAGCACCTTGTAGAAGTCGCGGATGTCGTAGCCGCCGTCGCGCAGCGGCGAGTCGTAGAACGGCGGCAGCCAAAGACAGTCGACGCCAAGCCACTTCAGATAGTCGAGCTGTTCGCACAGGCCGCGCAGGTCGCCAGAGCCGTCGGAGTTGGAGTCGTAGAACGCCCGCACCAGCACCTCATAGAACACTGCGCGCTTGAACCAGGTGCGATCCTCGGGCAGCGTGCGGGCGTGCCCGAAGTCTTCGGCCGTTGGATGTTCAACCACGCCGTCCTCGACGTGGCTGCCGTCCGCCGGATCGTGTACCGCGGCTTCCCCGATGCTTTGGTCCATCAGCCTTCAAACCTACCCAAGTCGGAACGAACTGAATCGCCGCCAAGGGGTCGGCATCCGGGTTCCCGGCGCCTGGCAACCTGGGAAGCACGCCAATGCGTGTCGAGGACCGGTTGAATCCTCACCCGAGTCGGGTTACGGTTTCGGCGTCCTAGATCTGTCAGCGTGGCGATCTGGCCATCACTGGCGACCCTTGTACGACAAAGAATCGAGTGGCCATGGCGGATTCGACGCCAAATGATGGTGAAGCCCCAGTAATCGTTGGAATGGCCGATGCGGCGATGCATATGTACGGCGCCGCCATCGAAGCGCTGCCCGACGCGCACGATCCGGAGTTTCCGCACCGCGCCGGCATCATCCTCGCCGGGCTCCGCAAACTTCAGGGCTCACTGTCGGAGGCCGCGGGGCGGAGCCGTGTCACCCCCTCGGTCATCGTCGCGCTCAGTGGTGTGCGGCACCGCTACGACGAGCTCATGGAAACGGCCGCCCACGGCCCCGGCGCGACGCTGGGCCAGCGGCTGTACGTCGCCCGCGGCAAGGCCAAGCTGTCGAGCAAGGAAGCGGCCAACGGGGTGGGTCTGCGGAAGGACCTCATCGAGGCCGTCGAGGCGGAGGAGCCCGCCACCGAGGACGAGACCAGCCGGATCAAGGATCTGATCGCCGCACTCGGCGGCTAGCTCGCCGGGCACGGTCAGCGCCCGGGTATCGTGCCGACGTGGCCCGTGATCACGGCGACCCGGGCGATGCCCCGTCGGTCCCGTCCCCGCTCAGCGCTGTTGCGAACTCCGTTCGCCCGTCGGCCGCGGAGGAAGCCCGCACGATCGCGGCATCGACCAACACCGGCACGTTGGCGACGCTGACCGCGGAGGGCGATCCGTGGGCGTCGTTCGTCACCTACGGACTGCTCGAGGGTGCGCCCGTGCTGTGCGTGTCCAATCTGGCCGAGCATGGCCGCAATCTGGCGGCCGACCCGCGCGCGAGCATCGCGATCGTGGCGCCGCAGCGCGAAGCCGACCCGCTGGCAAGCGGCCGCGTCACGCTGGCAGGCGTCGTCGAGAAGCCCGCAGGCGACGAGCGTACGGCCGCCCGCGATGCGCATTTGGCCGCCGTCGACGCGGCGAAGTACTACATCGACTACAGCGACTTCTCGCTGTGGGTGCTGCGGGTGCAGCGGGTGCGCTGGGTCGGCGGGTACGGCCGGATGGATTCGGCGACCGGCGTTGACTACGCCGCAGCCGAACCCGACCCGGTGTCGCCTCGGTCGGACGGGGCGATCACTCATCTCAACGCCGACCACGCCGACGCGCTCGTCGCGATGGCGCGGGCGCTCGGCGGATATCCCGACACCACGGCGGCCACCTGCACCGGCGCCGACAGGTACGGGCTGGACGTGAGGGTCGTTACGCCCCGCGGTGTGGCCTACACCAGGGTCGGTTACGCGGCACCCATCGAGTCGTTTGACGAATTGCGTTCGGCCACGGTCGAGTTGACGCGTCGGTCGCGGCAGGGGTTGAAATAGGCTCTCGATATGTCTGTAACCGAGCGACCGGAAACCTGGCAAGCGGCCTTCGATCTGATCCGCACGCGCGGTTACGAGCATCGCGAAGAACCGTTCAAGCTGGCCAGCGGTCAGCTCAGCCACGACTACATCGACGGCAAGTTCGCCATCGACACTGGAGAACGGCTGGGGATCGTCAGCCGTGCGGTCGCCGAACTCGCCGCGCAGCACGGGATCGAGTTCGACGCGGTCGGCGGGCTCACCATGGGCGCGGATCCGCTGGCGCACGGGGTGGCGATGGTCACCGGCAAGGCGTGGTTCTCGGTGCGCAAGGAGCAGAAGGCGCGCGGCCGGGAACAGTGGATCGAAGGCACCCGGCTGGAGCCCGGCACCCGCGTGCTGCTGGTCGATGACGTGATCAGCACGGGCGGCTCGACGGAGAAGGCGTACGACCGCGTGACGGCGGCGGGCGCGGTGGTCACCGGGGTGATCCCGATGGTGGACCGCGGCGACGTCGCCGCCAACCGGTTCGCCGCGCTCAACGTGCCGTTCGTTGCGTTGGTGACCTACAAGGACCTTGGCATCGAACCGGTCAAAGACGTCTAGCTAGTCCACTTTGGCCGCCGAGTGGCCAGTTGATACACGTTTCTGGCGAAAAAGCGTGACATAACTGGCCTTTCGGCCTCAACTCGCTACGACGAGCACGCCTGTCGGCTCGACGCCGACGGTCACAGAGTCACCCGGCGCGAACTCCCGCGCCTGCGAGCTGGCCATCTGAGCGCTGATCACCGTGCCGTCCTGCAGCGTGGCGTACACCCGGGAGATCGGGCCGAGGAACGCAGCCGAGCTGATTGTGGATGTGCCGGCAGGATCGGCGGCGATGGTGACCGACTCCGGGCGCACCATCGCCAGCCCGGTGCCCGCGACGGAACCCTCCAATGCGGGCACCGAGGTGCCGAGCAGACGGGCACGACCACCCGAAACCTCCGCGGGCACTTTGTTGTTCAGGCCGACGAACTCTGCGACGAATGGTGTCGCCGGGTTGGCGTAAAGGTCGGCGGGAGCGGCCACCTGCTCGAGCTTGCCCTGGCTCATCACGCCGACTCGGTCGGCAACGGCCAGCGCCTCCTCCTGGTCATGGGTCACGAACAGGGTCGTCGTGCCGACTTCGAGCTGGACACGCCGGATCTCGTCGCGCAGCTGGGCGCGCACCTTGGCGTCCAGCGCCGAGAGTGGCTCGTCCAGGAGCAGCACCCGTGGCTGGATCGCCAGCGCCCTGGCCAGCGCGACGCGCTGCTGCTGGCCGCCCGAGAGCTCGCTGGCGTACTTGTGCTTGTGCGCCGACAGGCCGACCAGGTCGAGCATGTCATCGGCCCGAGAAGTGCGCTCGCTCTTGGCTTTTCCGCGCATCTTCAACCCGAACGCCACGTTGTCGAGCACAGTCAGATGAGGAAAGAGGCTGTACGCCTGGAACACCATGCCCATGTCGCGCTTGTTGGCGGGCACATTGCTGACATCCTTGCCGCCCACCGACACCGTGCCCGACGTGGCTTCGTCGAGCCCGGCCAGAATCCGCAGCGCGGTGGTCTTTCCGCAGCCGGACGGGCCGAGCAGCGCGACGAGCTCACCAGGTTCGATGTGCAGGCTGAACCCGTCGAGTGCCTTCACGCTTCCGTAAACGCGGGTCAGGTCGCTGAGTTCGACGGCAACGCCACTTGTCATTCAGGGACTCCCGTGGTTATCGGTGCTGCAGCCTCGAGGGCGGGCATCCTGCGGCGACCACGGGTCACCAGCGACAGGATCAGCAGCAGCACGAAGCCGAAAAGCAGCACGGCCAACGATGCGGCGACGGATGTGGGTCCGTCGGTCTTGCCGATCTGGACGATCTGCACCTGCAGCGTCTGATACCCGGACAACGACGCGATGGTGTACTCGCCGAGCACGACCGCAATCGAGATGAATGCGGCCGACAGGATCCCCGACCAGATGTTGGGCACCACCACCCGCAGGATCGTCGTCGACCAGCCGGCGCCCAGCGAGCGTGCCGCCTCGGCGAGCGTCTGCAGATCGATCGACGACAGCGCGGCATCGATTGCCCGGTATGCGAACGGCAACACCAGCACGACGTAGACGAACGTCAGCGTCAGCGCGGATTCGCCGAGAAAGTAAGTCACCCACAGATACACGTTGCGCAGCCCGACCACGACGACCAGCGCCGGGATCGTCAGCGGCAGCAGGCAGAGGAACTCGACCATGCCCTTGGCCCATGGTGTCCGCAGCCGCACCCAGATCATTGTCGGCACGAGCACGAGCAGCATCGCCACCACGGTGAAAACCGCAAGCAGCAGCGAGATCACGATCGACTGATACAACGCGTCGTCGGCGATCAGGTTCTGCCACGCCCGCATTGTCCGCCCGCCGGCGATCAGGTTGCGGGTGGAGAAGTCGGCCATCGCGTACAGCGGGAACAAGAAGAACAGCGCGAAAGCGATCCACACCACTGCGCGAAAGACGCGGCTCATCGCAGCCACCTCGCCGTGCGGCGGACGAGCGCGTTGTAGGCCACCATCACGACGGCAACGACGGCGATCATCTCGAGTGCCAGCGCGTAGGCGAAGCCGGACTGGCCGAGCACCACTTCGCTGGTCAGTGCCGACCGGATCAGCAGCGGGACGATCGGGCTGCCCTGGCTGACCAATGCCGCAGCCGTCGCGTAAGCCGCAAAGGCGTTGGCGAACAACAGAAGTGCCGAGCCCAGAAACGCCGGTGTCAAAAGCGGGATCGCCACTTCGCGCCAATAGCGGCCTGTCGACGCTCCGAGGCTCACGGCAGCCTCGCGCCATTGATCGCGCAGTCCCTCGAGCGCGGGCACGAAGACGATGACCATCAATGGGATCTGGAAGTAGGTATAGACCAGGATCAGCCCGGTCAGGCTGTACAACCAGCCAGAGCCCGCTAGGTTCCAGCCGAAGATCTGCTGAACCCACAACGTCAGCACGCCGTTGAGTCCGACTGTGGCCAGGAAGGCGAATGCCAGTGCGACACCGCCGAATTGGGCCAGCACGCTGCACAACGAGATCACCGCACGGCGCACCATCGATGTGGGCGGGCTGCTGACGATCAGCCAGGCCAGCACCGCGCCGAGTATCGCCCCGATGATCGCTGTGCTGCCCGAGAGCAGCACGCTTTTGGCCAGCGCCGACAGCGCCGTGCCGGAGAACAGCGCCTGGATCCGCGCGAGGGAGAACACGCCGTCGGCGAAGAACGCGCTGACAATCACCGTCACCGTCGGGATGATCAGGAAGATCACCACGACGGCGAGGAACGGCAGCAGCGGCAGCGCCTCTTTGAGCCGTCGGACCAAGGTCAGCCGATCGCCTTGGCCCAGTTGTCCGCCAGATACTTGGTGAGCTTTTCAGTCTGGTCGGGGCTGGGGACGGTGACCGGGCCGTCGATGATCGGGATCTTGTTGATCGTCGACTTGTCGATCGTGCCCGCGGCAATCATCGCGTCGGCGCGCACCGGTCGGACCCCGCCCGCGGCGTACAAGTTCTGCCCTTCGTCGCTGTAGAGGAACTCCTGCCACAGTCGGGCCGCCGCCGGGTGCGGGGCGTCCTTGTTGATCGCCTGGTAGTAGTAGCCGGCGACCACGGCGTTGGACGGGACGACGATCTGCCAACTCGGCAGCTTCGCGGTCTCGGCGGCGTTCAGGTAGTTCCAGTCGATGACGACCGGTGTCTGACCGGACTCGATCGTGGCCGGGGTCGGATCGACCGGCAGGAAGTTGCCCGCTTCCCTGAGCTTGCGGAAGAACTCGACGCCGGGCGCGATGTCGTCGACCGACCCGCCCTGCGACAGCGCCACCATCAGCACCCCGGAGAACGCGGCGCCCGCCTGGGTGGGGTCGCCGTTCAGCGCGACCTTGCCCTTGTACTCAGGCTTGAGGAGATCGTTGACATTCGTCACCGGCGGCACTTTCGCCGAGTCGAAGCCGATCGACATGTAGCCGCCATAGTCGTTGACCCAGGTCCCGTTGGGGTCCTTGTAGGCCGCGGGGATGTCATCGAACGTCGCGACCTTGTACGGCGCGAACATCGACGTGTTGGCGAGCGCCACCGACTGGCCGAGATCGAAGACGTCGGGCGCGCTGGTCTTGCCCTTCTGCTGGTTCGCGGCGTTGATCTCGTCCTGGCTGGCGGCGTCGGGCTGCGCCGAATTCACCTTGATGCCGTACTTGTCGGAGAACGCCTTGATGATGGCGCCGTAATTGGCCCAATCCGGCGGCAGGGCAATCACATTCAGCTCGCCCTCCTTCTTGGCCGCCTCGACCAACCCCTCCATCCCGCCGAAGTCCGCGGCGGATTTTGCCTCGCTGACCTTGACGCCGGACTGGGTCTCGCCGCCGGAGTTGTCCTTCTGGGGCGGGGCGCACGCGATCAGGCCCGAGAGCACGAGCGCGGACGCGGCGGAGACTGCCAATACAGACTTGTTCATTGGCGAACCTTCCGATGGGTAGGAGACGGTGCGGTGGCGATGTGGTTACGGCGCCGGGACTCCGCGATGAATGCATCCAACCGGGCGACCGAACCCTACCGTGGCGGCGGCGCCCTCGGCACGAGTTCATCGGACTGGGTCCGGTTTTCGGCCGGCCGCGCATTTGCCCTGGTACCAGCGCTAGCATCTCTGTGTGGTTGAACGCGAAGCCTCGGGGGACTTCGACTACCTGTGGGAGGACCCGCCCGGTACAGGCGGGTCTACCAGTCATGACGATGTCTCCGATGCCCGGCCGGCAGAAGAACTCGATCACCAATTGAACGGTCCGGGCGACGACCCGCGGGACGAACCCGGCGACAACTTCTGGGATAACCAGCCGGACCCCGACGGTTATCCCGCGGTGAATGGCCAGTTCGACGCGTTCAACGACAACACCTGGAGTTTCGCTCCGCCGCCAACACCGTGGTATCGAACCAAGCCGGCGCTCACCGCGATCATCGCGGCGACTGCCGCCATCGCCGCCATAGTGGTGTCAGGCGTGCTGTTGGTGTTCCGAGGCTCCGACAGCGCCGACCACGTGACGTCGTCGGTGACTCCAACAGCCCCGCCTAGCGCCGAGCCGGTTCCACGCGCGACCACTGCGGCACCTGAGCCGCCGCTCCCGCCACCACCGCCGCCACCCCCCGAGACGGCCTCGCCGGTGAACACCGCACCGAATAGCGGTAATCCAGCGGTGGGGCCGCGACCGACGAAAAAGCCGGAGATCGGGGTGACGCGCACCCCCGTCACCCGCGCACCGATGAGCGTCGCACCGCAACCTCGAAAGCCCCCGGGCTGAACAGGCCGACGCCGCCCGGGTGTGCCTGGTGGACTAGCGCACAGGAATAGGGTGGGGAGATGGCCGAGTTCGATGCCCCGGCCGCGTTCGCGGAATCGCCTGTGGCGATGCTTGCCACGGCGGGGTCCGACAGTGTGCCGCACGTCGTCCCGGTGGTCTTCGCGGTTCACGACGACGTCGTCTATACGGCCGTCGACGCCAAGCGGAAGTCGACACGGAAGCTGCGTCGACTGGCCAACATCGAGGACAACCCGCAGGTGAGCATGCTCGTCGACCACTACGACGACGACTGGTCGCAGTTGTGGTGGGTGCGCGCGGACGGCGTCGCGGCGATCCATCAGAGCGGCGAGGAGATGGCCACCGGGTACGCCCTTCTGCGTAGGAAATACCCTCAGTACCAACGTATTGCGCTCGACGGGCCCGTCGTCACGGTCGACGTGCAGAAGTGGTCGTCCTGGCTGGCCTGACGCCATGCGGCTACGGAACGGCGAACACGGCTACGGCGGCGTCAGCAAGACGCTGCACTGGTTGACGGTTGCGGCCATCTTCGCGCAGTTCGCCGTGGGCTGGACGATGGGCGCCGAGGGCAACCGGCTGGACCTGGAGAAGGACGAGATCAAACAGCTCGAGGATTTCGCGAAACAGCAGGACGAGGCCACCGAGGAGTGGATGGAGAACGAGATCGAACGCCTCGAGGGCGGACTCGATGCCGGTGAGGACAGCTACTTCGCCGACGCCTTCACCCAAGAAGGGCTGTCGCTGCCCGAAGTCCATGTGTTGCTTGGACTTTCGATAATCTTGCTCGCACTGAGTCGTGTCCTGTGGCGGGCCGCCACGTCACTGCCGCCGTGGGCCGATCATCTCAGTGCCGGTGAGCGGCGGCTGGAGGCGCGGCTCGAGAAGGCGTTGCTGACGCTGCTGTTCGTCGTGCCCGCGACCGGGCTGGCGCTTCTCGCCCTCGGCGACGACTGGCTGCCGCTGCACATCACGGCTCAGCTCGTGCTGTTGGCGGCGATCGCGGTTCACGTCGGCCTCGTGCTCAGGCACACCGTCGTGCGCCGCGATCGCCACCTCGCACGCATGCTCTAGCTCGCGACCGGCACTTTGTCGAGGAACCCCAGCACGGTCTGGAGGCGGCCCGCGTCGTCGATCACCGCGACGTCGAAGCCGACGATCGGCGCGGGCGATCCGTCGGGCCCGAGTTCCCAGCCGAACCGAGCCTGGTTGTGGTGGCCGTCCACCGATCCGGCCAACCGGAACGTGAAGCCGGGGAACTGTTCCTGCACCGCGCTGATCATCGAGGCGATCGCGTCGCGGCCGTCCGCAACGGCCAGCGGGTCGACGTAGCGGGCGTCCTCGGTGTAAAGGCGATCAACGGCAGCGCGGCGAGCGCTCGGATCTGTCTCGTTCCAGGTGTCGATGTAGCGCTGGGCCAGTTCGTCATAAGTGGTCATGGCCCCAACCTTCGTGTCGGTGGCGCCGTCTGTCGATTACCTCGCGGGTAGGTGCCAGAAAGTCGTCGAATCCCTTGTGCTCGGTGTCGGTTCGGGGAATTGTGGTTTAACAGATCCGGTGGGCGGCAGAGCGGCCGCCTCGGTCTCATTGTCGGCTCGGCCGACGAGGAGGGAACTGTCATGGCTGACAAGACGACAACTTCCCAGGGCGCCGGGGCCGCCCCCACCGCGGACAGTCCGGCCGCCATCCGCAATGTGGTGCTGGTGGGCCCATCGGGTGGCGGCAAGACGACACTCGTCGAGGCGCTGCTTGTCGCCGCGGGCGTACTCACCAGACAGGGCTCCGTGGTCGATGGCACCACCGTCTGCGACAGCGACGAGGCGGAGATCCACCAACAGCGATCGGTCGGTCTTGCGCTCGCGTCGCTGGAACACGACGGGATCAAGGTCAACCTCATCGACACTCCTGGATATCTCGACTTCGTAGGCGAGCTGCGGGCCGGGTTGAGGGCCGCGGACTGCGCGCTGTTCGTGATCGCCGCCAACGAAGGTGTCGACGACCCAACCAAGTCGCTGTGGATGGAGTGCGCTCAGGTCGGCATGCCGCGCGCTGTGGTGATCACCAAGCTCGACCATGCCCGCGCCAGCTACGAGAGCGCCCTCGCCTCGGCGCAGGAAGCGTTCGGCGACAAGGTGCTTCCGCTGTATCTGGCCGCCGACACGCCATGTACCGGACTGATCGGGCTGCTGTCCCAAACGCATTACGAATACGCCGACGGCAAACGCACTGCTGCCCACGCGCCGGACGCGTCGTACTCCGATGCGATCGAGGAAATGCGCGGCACGCTGATCGAGGGAATCATCGAGGAATCCGAGGACGAGTCGCTGATGGAGCGCTACCTCGGAGGCGAGGAGATCGATCAGTCGGTGCTGATCGACGACCTGGAAAAGGCCGTCGCCCGCGGGTCGTTCTTTCCTGTGATGCCGGCCTGCAGCGGCACCGGCGTGGGAACACTGGAACTGCTGGAGATCATCACCAGCGGGTTCCCGTCGCCCCCCGAGCATCAGTTGCCGGAGGTCTTCACACCACAGGGCAAGACCCGTGACGGGCTGACCTGCGACCCGAACGGTCCGTTGCTCGCCGAGGTGGTCAAGACGACCTCGGATCCCTACGTCGGCAGGGTGAGCCTGGTCCGGGTGTTCTCCGGGACCATCAGGCCCGACGCGACTGTTCACGTGTCGGGCCATTTTTCGTCGTTCTTTGGTTCGGAGGGCTTCCTGTCCTCCGCAGCCACCCACGCCGACTCCGGTTCGATGGCCGGCCATGAAGACCACGACGAGGACGAGCGCATCGGGACGCTGTCCTTCCCCCTCGGCAAACAGCAGCGGCCGGCACCGGTCGTGGTGGCAGGTGACATCTGTGCGATCGGCAAGCTGAGCAAAGCCGAAACCGGTGACACGCTTTCGGATAAGTCCGATGCGCTGGTGCTCAAGCCGTGGACCATGCCCGAGCCGCTACTTCCGGTCGCGGTGCAACCGCGCGCCAAGACCGACGAGGACAAGCTGTCCGTCGGGTTGCAGCGGCTCGCCGCCGAGGACCCCACCTTGCGCATCGAGCAAAACCCCGAAACCCACCAGATCGTGCTGTGGTGCATGGGCGAGGCCCACGCGGGTGTAGTGCTCGACGCGCTGGCCCGCCGGTACGGCGTAGCTGTGGACACCATCGAACTGCGGGTACCGCTGCGAGAAACGTTCGGCGGCAACGCCAAAGGCCACGGCAGGCATGTCAAGCAGTCCGGCGGCCACGGTCAGTACGCGGTGTGTGACATCGAGGTGGAGCCGCTGCCGGAGGGCTCCGGCTTCGAGTTCGTCGACAAGGTGGTCGGCGGCGCGGTGCCGCGCAACTTCATTCCCAGCGTCGAGAAGGGCATCCGCTCGCAGATGGAAAAGGGCGTCGGCGCGGGCTACCCGGTGGTCGACATCCGCGTCACGTTGTTCGACGGCAAGGCCCACAGCGTTGACTCGTCGGATTTCGCGTTCCAGATGGCTGGCGGCTTGGCGCTGCGCGAGGCGGCGGCTGCGACGCGCGTGAACCTGCTCGAGCCCGTGGACCTGGTTTCGGTACTGGTGCCCGACGACATGGTCGGCACCGTGATGGGTGACCTGGCAAGCCGCCGCGGCCGCGTGTTGGGCACCGAAAAGGTCGGCGAGGACCGCACGCTGGTGAAGGCCGAGATCCCCGAGGTCGAATTGACCCGCTATGCAATCGATTTGCGGTCGCTGTCGCATGGCGCCGGATCCTTCACCCGATCCTTTGCCCGCTACGAACCGATGCCTGAGTCGGCCGCGGCCAAGGTGAAGGCGTCTGCCTGAGGCGACCTCCTCTGTCTTCTCAGTCCGGCTCGTTGTTGGGTGGGTCGGTGTTCCCGCGTAGGAGTTCTTCGGGGTGATGCGCGTGGTTGACTTCGGGTGGTGTGGTGCCGTCGGTCCACGCGAGGCGGCCGGTGTCGGTGACGGTGGTTTGGTAATGGCCGTCGGTGATGAGTTTGTGGTCGGGTGCGCAGGCGAAGAACAGGCTGTCAGCGTTGGTGGCCCCGCCCTTGGACCAGTCCGGGCTGTGGTGGACCTCGCTGTGATAGCCCGGCTCCAGACATCCCGGTCGGGTGCAGCCGCCGTCGCGGGCATAGCAGATGATGCGCTGGTCGGTGGTGGCGATACGGGCCTGTCGGGCCAGATAGATCGGGCGTTCGGTGTGGTTGTCGAACACCGCCAGGTAGTGGATGGCGCCCTCGGCGGCCATCCGGATCAGGTCGCGCATCGGCAGCGCGGTGTCACCGCCGGTGCGCGCCGGTGCTGGCATCGGGATGTCGGGGTTGGTCACGGCGTGGGCGGCCTGGTTGAGTTCGGCCAGGGTGGTGCGGGCGATCACGGTGAGCGGGTGCCCACGATGCGACCCCAGCCCGCCGGAGGCGATGCTGGCCTTCAGGCCCAGTTTGAGGCCGTCGTGGCAGCGTTGCGCGGCGCTGCGCTCATCGCGCGTCTCAACGACGGTGCCGTCGGGCAGGTGCCGGCCCGGGCGCACCGCGGCGGTGTGGGCCTCGAGGTAGCCGCGGGTTTCGGGGTCGATCCAGCCCGACAGTCGTGAGAGCCCGTCGCGGCCCTGGGGTCCCAGCACCAGGCCGCGGCGCCGGGCCCGGTCGGCTTCGTCGTAGTCGCCGTCGGGATTGAAGATCTCGTCGATGCGGCGGGCGAGGGACCGCAGGATCTCGGCATCATTCTTGGTGGCTTCGCGCACGAGGCTGCGCTCGACCTCTTCGCGATCGGTCACCGACACGGCCGAGGGCAGCACGTCGATGGCCCGCCCGATTACCCGCAGATGATCCTCGCCGATGGCACCGGCTGCGACTGCCTGCGCCACCAGCGGCAGCTCCGGAGGCAGCGGTGGGCCGGTCACTTGGCGGCGCGGCCGCAGCCGAGCGGCCACCTTCATCCGGCGTTTGACCTCGTTGGGTGGGATCCGCAGCCGCGCGGCCAGGCTGTTCACCAGCGCCGGCACCGTCGCCGTCTCATCGGGCGGGTCGGCGATCTGGCCGAACATCCGATAGGTCAGGCCACGGTTGGCACGCTCCTGGGTTTCCAGGCGTTCGGCCAACTCGACGCGAAACGCGTTGCCCACTTCATCAGAGGACAACTCGCGCATCAGCGCTTGGGCGGCATCAACCTGATCGGCCAGCTCGCGAAACCGTGCACGAGCCGCCTCCCCAGTGGTGAATTCGCCCATACCGCAACGCTATCGAACACACACGACAACAATGCCTGCCAGCGCCCTACCCCACACAACCTGTGGACAGAATCCGGTCTGGGGATAACACGCACCGTTAACCCACAATATGTCGGACGCAGATGGTAATGCGCCTACCTGCTAGCGGGGGTTGCGTTTTGGCGGCCAACCGGGACGACGTCCACCATTGCGCGCGGAAGCCTGGACTACGCGGCAACAGTGAATCCTCCCAATTTGTAATCACTTTCGAAGGAGCCACCGGATGAACATCAAACGACTGATTGGCAGCGTCGCGGTCGCCGGCATCGTCGGCGCGTCCACCCTCGGTATCGGCGAGAGCGCCGCGAACGCCAGCCCGGGCCCGGCGAACTCCGGCACTGCTGTCGTTGCGCCCGCCGGCTGGCACGGTCATGGCTACGGGCACGGTGACGGGCGCGGCGGCTATTGGGGCGGATGGCACGGCGACCCGTGGTGGCACCCGTGGGGCCGGGGCTGGCGGCCCTGACTGATCACGCCGCGCACGGAATGGTCGCTTTCAGCAAGGTGCCGACGCCGGCCGGGCTATTTACCCATAGGTGACCGCCGACCGCTTCGACGCGGTCGACCAGGCCGATCAGCCCAGACCCGTTCGCCGGGTCGGCGCCACCGGTGCCGTCATCGGAGATCACCAGGTCGAGGTGCCCGTCGGCGGTCCTCACGTTCACCTTGACCTCGGCCGCGTGCGCATGCCGTGCCGTATTGGTAAGGGCCTCTGCGACAACGTAATAGGCCGCAACCTCGACTCGATCGGGTAGTCGCCCTTGGACATCGATGTCGAGTGCGACGGGCACCACCGAGCGGCACGCCAGCGACCGCAGCGCCGGGGCAAGCCCACCCTTGGACAGGATCGCGGGATGAATGCCGCGCGAGATCGCGCGCAGTTCCTCGCAGACATCCCCGAGGCCCTGCACGATCTCGTTGAGCGGCGCCCTCATCGCATCCTGACCCAGCGGCAACGACAGCTCCGTCATGCGGGCCCTGAGAGCCAGCGACACCAGCCGCTGCTGCGCCCCGTCGTGCAGATCCCGCTCCAGACGGCGACGCGCGTCGTCGGCAGCCGTCACAATGCGCGTCCGGGACGCGGTGAGGTCCGACCGGGCCTGTGCGTTTGCGATGGCCATGGCCACGAGGTTGGCGAAGTCCGCGAGGCGCGCCTCGGTGTTCGACGGAAACGGTTGGGCGCGGCATGAATTCACCATCGCGACGCCCCATTTCTTACCGTTGACGACGATCGGCGCGGTTCGTCCCTCGCTCAACACTGTCGTGCCGACATGGTCCCCGCATTCATCGTGTGCCGCTATCAACACTTCGGTGCCGTCCGGTTCACAACGAAACAACGCGGCCCGCTGAACGCGAAGCCCGTGCGCCAGCTCCGCTGTCACAGTTGAGAACACATCGTCCGGCGACGCTCCTTGCGCCACCGCGGTCGCGACCCGTCGCAGCGCCGCCTGCCGCTCGGCGGTGCGATCGGCCTCGTGGCGTCGTGCGTCGGCCTCGGCCGCGCGGTCGCGCGCGACTCCGGCCAGCCCGTTCGCCATCAGCGCCACGACAAGGAACACCCCGATCACCACCCAGTTGCGAAGGTCGGTGACATCGAACGAGTCCTGTGGCCAGTTGCGGAAATAGGCGAACGCGAACGCGCTGACGGCAGACGTCACCGCGGCAAGCCCGCTTCCCCATCCAATCGCGACAACCAGCGCGCCGAGCAGGTAGACCACACCGAAGGTGTCCATCGGCGCCAGGCTCCGCAGGGCGAACACGAGAAGCGTCTCAGCCGAGATCGCAGCGACCGCGACCAGCACTCCCACCCCCATCGGCGGCGCCGTGGGGCGCACCAGAAACCACAACACGCGGCGTCCAGCGTGCTGCCACCGGTGCCCGCGCGTGGTCACACATCCTGAATAGCGTCCGTGCCTTCCGTTCCGCTGTGCGCGCACTGTGCGGCCGCTGGGATGGCCGTCAAGTGGCGCTAGCCGTAATCACGAATGGCCGCCAGCGTCGAAGACACACGCCACAGAAGCCGCGATCGTGTCAGACATGGATCCCACCACCGACGTCCGACTGCTCCGCCAGGCCATCATGACGGCCCTGCTCGCCGCCGCTGCAGTGGTCGTCGCCTGGCAGGTCCTCTTCACCGACTCCGGTATGGGGGTTAACCGGCATACACCGGTTCGGGTTTTCATTACCGGCAATGGGGGGCCAGCCATGCAGACAGCGCCTACGGCGCACGCGAGAGTTGTGGGCATACAAGGACATTCGTTGCCGCCAGGAGTGCAGCATGCACAGTAGCACCGCAACACCGGAATTCGACACCATCCGCGACGAAGGGTTGGCTGCGCGATTCGAGCGCGACGCGGTCCCGTTGCTCGAGGGGTTCTACCCGCAGGCGATGCGGATGACGCGTAACCGGACCGAGGCAGAGGACCTACTGCAGGAAACAGCGGCAAAGGCCTTCGCCGGGTTTCACGGTTTTCGCGACGGCACCAACCTCGGCGGCTGGTTGTATCGGATTCTGCTCAACACGCACATCAGCGGCTGCCGCAAGCAGCAGCGGCGGCCGATGCAGTGGTTGACCGACCAGATCACCGACGGCCAACTGCTCGCCGAGGCCCGTCACACCTCGACCGGCCTGCGCTCCGCCGAGGACCAGGTGTTGGACCTGCTGGGCGACAACGACATCAGGGCGGCGATGCAGCAGCTGCCTGAAAAGCTCCGCACCGCGATCTATTACGCCGATATCGAGGGCCGGCGGTTCAAGGAGATCGCCGAGCTCACCCACGCCCCGATCGGGACCGTGATGTCGCGGCTGCATCGCGGGCGGCACCGGCTGCGCGGTCTGCTTGCCGAAGTCGCCAGAGACCGCGGCTACGGCCTTACCGACGTCGCGTGATCACCGCGGCGGGTCGCCGCGCCAGGAAAAGCTGTTCACGTATTTGCCCATGTCCAAAGCGATTTGGAGATTGGCTCCCGACGGCTTGCCGCTGCCGAACTGTGGGCCGAACTGTCGGAACGGGCCTACTGCAGCGGCGACGAGTGCCAGATCGTTCTTGACCGCCACCATCACCATCACGCGCATCTTCATGTAGCTGCTGTTGGCACCCTGCGGCCAGCAGTCGGCGGCTTCGCCGTAGCCGGGCTGGTACCCGACCATCGCATTGGGAATCTTGTATGCGGTGCGGGCGTCCGGAAACGTCCGGCTGATCAAGCTTTTCGCGATTTGCTCCGGTGACCGGTTAGCCGCCGGCTCGCTGAACAACTGCAGCGTGCCGCCATCGCCGGCCTGTAGATCCGCCGTCACCCCATTGGGTTTGGTGGTGATCTTGTACGCCGTTCCCTCTGCGGGGTACGAGACGGAGAACGCGCCGTCGGGCGCGATGAACCGTGGATTGGTTTCGACGGGTGTGCCCGTCGGCGGCCGTCCACAGTTGGGCGGGCACATATATCGCGCCGGCGGCTTGCTCATCATCATCGTGACACCGACCAGCGCCACGGCAACCACCGCGATCGCGCTGAACCAGACCAGCAGCACGCGGGCATGCGAGGTGTGGCGCACCGGCGGAGCGCTGTATGTCCCTTGCGGTACGGCATATCCGGGAAAGAACGTCGGCGTGCTCATGACCCGTCGGCCTCCTGATCGCTGCGCACCGGACGCATCTCACGTCGTTCGGTTCGCGAGGAACGCGACGACGCACGCGTCGCTACACCACAGGCCGGACAGAACGCCATATCGGGAACGACATGCCCACAATGCGGGCACAGCAGCGGCTCGTCGGACTGAATCGCGTCGTGCGCTTCATGCAGCAGCGCCAGATGCAGCCCAAGACGCAGCAGAAACAGCGCCAACAACGCCACCGCCAGGTAGAGCACCAACATCAACACCTGCGGGAAGTGCGCGACGTCGATCAGGCCAAGGCTGAGATACACCGCAAGCACCGCCACCGCGAACGCCACCAGCAACAGGCGCACGACGCCGGGCCGCTGGTCCTTCTTGCTCGGCGGCCGGGTGAACCACAGTGCGGCACCGATCAACCCGCCTGCGGCGGCCGCGGTGAGCGGCACCGCGACCCCCCTGATGCCCGCCTCGACGATCAGGCTGTCCATTGGTCGCTTGCTCACCACGCCGGTGCCGAACTGCGGGGCGAGCCGCGTCAACGTCGCGGCCGCGGTGAAGGTGAGCGCACCCAGCGCCCCAATCATGAACCCGTCCAACGCTTCTCTCGTGGGCGGTCGCAACAGCCGCACAATGACCGCCGGCATCAGCATCAGGATCACCCCGCCCAGCGGGATGCCGATACCGTCACGCAGCATCCGGGCACCGACAACACCCGCGCCCAACGCGATGCCGTACGACCGGGCCACCGCCGCGCCCGTAAGCACCACCCACCCGACCCCCAGCCCGATGCCGAGCGCCGCGGTCAGCACCCATGTCCGTGTGGGGATATCGGCGAACCCGTCGGACTCGCGCAGATAGAGCAGGAACAGAAGCGGGAAGCCCAGTGCCGCAACGGTGACCAACGCCGCGGGCAGCCGCAACAGCGCGAACACAACGAGCGCCACCAGTACCACCGCCAGCCCGATCCGGAACACCATGCGTGACCGGGGCGGCAGGTGCGGGAACAGCGAGCTCGCCAACGACGGCTTCAACAGGTGCTCGTCCGGCGCCGCGCCGAAGTCCCGGATACGCAACCAGTCGGGACCTTCCCCGCGCCGTGGGGTGAGGTGGCAGCCGCACAGCCCGCAGTACTCGCCGTCAGGGACATCCGTCTTACAGATCCGGCATTCCGTCACAGGCACGGCGTCGTCGTTCGTGCTCATCACGTCGCCCTTTGCAGAACAAGCAGATTGCGCACCAGGTTGTCGATGTCGGGCGTGCCGAGCCCGGTGACCAGGTCGTAGCCAGGGGCCGCGCTGTCGACGGCGTTCCCGCCGAGCGTGACGTCGCGGAACGCGGGCAGCGGCGCGCCTGCGGCGATGCGGTACAGCTGCGGGTTTAGGTCGCCGAGGGCATGGCCGCCGTTGGCGAGCAGATACTGATTCATCACCGCCGCCAAGCCGGCCCAAATGGGCGCGGACTGTGACGTGCCGCCTCCGACGAGTTCCTGTTGGTCGAACACGATCCGCACACCGGTGAACGGGTCGGCGACCGCAGCCACATCGGGGGTCAAGCGCCGCGCCGGGTCCTTGTCGGCCAACACCGCGCGCTGCCAGTCGGGACGGTCGAACAACGACGACACCCCACCACCGGTGCCCTGTGACAGCGGCACGTCGAACCATGCCTGCTCGGCCTGCCACACACCGTTGGCGTCGGTGGACAGTGTGGTGCCGCCGACGTCCACCATCTCGGGCAGCGACGCCACGGAGTCCAGCCCCACATCGTTGGCGCCCGGCGGGGACGACCAGTCGTCGCCGCCCTTGCACTCGAGACCCGCCAGGTCTCCGCTGGCGTTGAACGCGGTGGTGCCGTGCGAGTGAGCGGTCGCCACCGCGGAGCGCACCGGCGCCAGATCTGCCGCGGTGATCAACTTGTCGCAACCCCAGCCGATCGAGAAGCTCCACACCGCACCGGGAAATTGCCGGTCCGCGTCCTCGAGCATCTGCCCGACCTTCTCGTAGCCACCGTCGCCTTCCACGGTGGGACGAGCGTTGACGACGACCTTCCGCGCATCGGGTGCGACGGCGTGGGCGACCTCGAGGTCCATCGTGGTTTCACCGCGTGCTTCACCCGGCTGACCCCCCACCACCGTCGGGGTGAACTTCGGCAGCCTGTACGTGGTGGCGAACGTGTCGAGGTCGGACTGCTCGAAGCCGTCGAAAGCGAAAAAGACAATCGTGGCGCCCTTGCCGGTGTACCCCTCGGCGGCCAACTTGTTGGCGTTGTAGGTGGTCAGCAACCCGGCGGGGGTCAGGCCTTTGTCCGGCACATCCAGCGGCAGGATCGATGGACGCGACATGCGATGCGGCAGGTAGCCGAGGATCCGGCCGACCTCGGCGACCTCGGCGCGCAGCGCTTCGGGGGTCGACGGCTGCTGCGGCGAGGCGTAGAACACCTGTCCGCGCCGCCCGCGGTAGTCGTGCACCTCGACGTCGAACGCCGTTGCCAGGTTCTCGGCCGTGCCCTCGACGACGGCCCATGGCGCGCCTGGTCGCCAGCGGACCGACAGCCCGTTGTCCTCCGCCCAACCGAACAGCGCATCGGGCCGCGTCGTGTTACGCAGGGCGGCGGTCAGCTGGGTGTCGGCCCGGTGCGACGGTCCGAGGTCGGTGGAGCTGGCGAGCAGGTACGCATACGGTCCGTCGATCAGGCCTGCGTTACCGGACGCCGAGGGGCGCAAGTCGGAAACGAGCGCGAACACTCCGGCGGCGATGAGCGCCAGCGCGCCGAGATGCCGGGCTACCACGCTTGCCAGCGTACGTCCGAGCTGGCTGGGGTGGTTTTAGTGATCGCCAGGGATGGCCGTCGGCGCAGGCGGCGCCTTCACCGGAGGCGTGAACAGGTTGCCACCGGTCGGATTGATCGACTTCTCCGTCGGCGCGACCGGTGGTGGCGGTGCGGGTGTCGCCGGCGGCGTGGTGGTCGTGGTTGTCGTCGTCTCCGGCGCCTTTTCTTCTTCCTGGGCGCACGAGGCCGTCAAGCCCACCATCGTCACAATCGCAGCACCTCCGGCAAGCGCCGCGATACGGCGAGTAATCCGACCCATGATTTCGTCCTAACCTCGAAAGACCTGTACCAGCTGCTCAAGATCAGTCTGGCGAACGAAACTTTAATCCAACGCCCCAACAGCCGCACAGCGATTGCAAGGCTCCTGCTCAGGCTGCTCTGCCACCGGCTACCCGCGGTTTGCGGAAGCGGCTGTCCGCCAAGTTATTTCGCGTTCGCCCGGACCGCGGTCAGCGCTTCATCCAGCGTCGGATACAACTCGAAGATCTGATCGAGGCCGGTCAGCTGAATCGGGCGGCTGGTCGATGCACTGTTAGCGACGACCGCAAACTGCGCCGACTGGCTGACGTTGTTATGCGTCGCCACCAGCGCCTGAAGGCCCGCCGAGGCGAGAAACCCGACCTCGGATAGGTCGATGACCAATCCTGTCGGCCTTGGAACCAGTGCTTCGTCGATGGCGGCTTCCAGCGCCGGCACGGTGGCAAGGTCGATATCGCCACCGACCTTGAGCACCGCGATCCCGTTCCGGTAGTCGACCGCGGTGGCGATCGCATCCTGGTCTGACAACGCTCGTCCTCCGTATTGGTGCCCTGGCGGGCATGCGCCGAGCCTAGCCTCCGATTGCCGTCGGCGATTAATTACTTCGACGCTTCGGCGCCCGACGCTCAAGCTAGTGTCGGCACAGGATTGGTGTGGGTTCGCCAAAGCGCGAGGGAGCCGGGAGGGCCGAATGTCTGAGTCGTCGACCGATTTCGTGGGTGCCACGACCGCTGCCCAGCCACCCGAACTCACCGGCGACAGCCTGCTGCCCCAGCTTGTCCACCATCTGCGCCAGAACCGCACCGTGCTGCGCGAGGAGTGGGCACGACGGATCAACGAGGCCGAACTGCTGACGGCGATGTCGCCGCAGGAGATTTTCTCCGAGGCGACGACGGTGTACGACAGCTACGTCGAGGTGTTGGAGACCGGTAGCGTCGAGGCGCTGCAGGCGTATGCGCGCGACCTGTCCGAGCGGATCATCCCTCGGGGCGTGGAGACCGACGAGGTGGTCGGAATCGTTTTGTTGCTGCGCGACGTGCTGGCCCGGTCACTGTTCGAGAAGTATCAAACCGACTTTGACTTGCTGAATCGGGTGCTCGATGCCTACGAGCCTGCGGCCAACCGCATCGCGAACACGGTGGCGGTCGGCTTTGTGCAGGAACGCGAGCGCATCATTCGTCAGCAGCAGGAAGCGATCCGCGAGCTGTCCACGCCAGTTCTGCAGGTGCGCGAGCAGTTGTTGATCCTGCCGATCATCGGCGTGCTGGACAGCCAACGAGCCCGTCAGGTCACCGAACAGCTGCTGCGAGCCATCCGCGCCAACCGCGCCAAGGTGGTCGTCATCGACATAACCGGTGTGCCCACCATCGACTCCACAGTGGCCAACCACCTGGTGCAGACGGTCGACGCGTCGGGCCTGATGGGTGCGAGCGTGATCATCACGGGGCTGTCGTCGGACATTGCGCTGACCCTGGTGACCATCGGACTCGACCTGTCGAAGATGAACGCCGTCGGCGACCTTCAGGGTGGCATCGAAGAGGCCGAACGCCTCCTCGGCTACGAAGTGACCCGCACCGGCGAACTCAACGGCTGACCACGCCATCGCGACCTCTCATGCCAGTACCGATTCTGAAACAGGGCGCGATCCTCATTGCGTCCGTGCAGGCCGCGCTCACCGACTCCGACGCCGAGCGACTGCGCCACGACCTGATGGAACGGGTCAGCCGCTACCGCGCCCACGGCATCATCGTGGACGTCACCGCGATCGACGTGATGGATTCGTTCGCCGCACGGTCGATACGCACGATCGCGCACATGACCCGGTTGCGGGGGGCGGACACCGTGATCGTCGGGCTGCAGCCGGAAGTGGCCTTCGCAATGGTGCAACTGGGGCTGATGTTCGACGACATGTACACGGCGCTGGATCTCGAAGAAGGACTTGCGCTGCTGAATCGGCAGCTCGAAACGAGGAAGCCGGCGAATGGGCGCGACGGTGGCGGCTGACTTCGTAGTCGACGTCAACAATCCCGACGACATCGTCACCGCCCGCCAGGCCGGGCACGAGCTGGCTCGTCAGCTCGGCTTCTCGTTGACCGACGTCACGATGATCGCAACCGCGATCTCCGAAATCGCCCGCAACATCACCAGTTACGCGGGGCAGGGCGAGGTTCGGGTCGGGGTCCAGTTCCGCGACGGTCGGCAGGCACTCGTGGTCCGCGCCGAGGATGATGGACCCGGTATCGCCGACATCGAGCGTGCGCTCGAGGACGGCTATTCGACGGGACGCGGGCTCGGCCTCGGCCTGCCGGGCGCGCGCCGACTGATGGACCGGTTGGTCGTGGAATCGGCGCCCGGTAAGGGCACCGTCGTCGAGATGTGGAAATGGATTCCCGTCGATGCGTAGAAAGGGCTGGATCGGACCGATCGAGTGGGCTGCGGCGCGTCGCCCCCTACCCGGCGAGGAAGTGTGCGGCGACTTTCCGATCGCCGTCGAAGTCAACGACACCGCCGCGTTGTTCGGTGTGGCGGACGGGCTGGGGCACGGCACCGCCGCCGAGACCGCCGCACTGCGCGCCGACGAAGTGGTCAACCGCTCCCGCGCCGAGCCACTCGAAGTGGTGCTGCAGCGCTGCCATCGCGGCCTCGCCGACACGCGAGGCGCCGCAATCACGTTGGCCCGCATCGACTTCGAGATCGACACGTTGAGCTGGATCGGCATCGGCAACGTCACCGCCGACCTTGTCACCAAGGGCCCCAGCGGTATCCATATCCGGGCGTCTGCGCTGTTGTCCGGCGGCATCGTCGGCTACCGCATACCGCACGCGCTGGCCACGCATCAGGTCTCCATGGGTCCCGGCGACCTGCTCGTCATCGCTACCGACGGCATCCTCGAAGATCACGTTGCTGGCATCGACTTCGCTGCACCTGCGATGGCGATCGCCGAGCACATCCTCGATGCGTACAGCCGGGAATCCGATGACGCGCTGGTGCTCGCCGCGCGTCACCGCGGCGTCTCGTCATGAGCACCCGAAGACGACCGCGAGTGAGGATCGCAGCGAGGCACGAACGAGGACCGGAACGAGTGGGAGTCGAGGCTTGACTTCCCGAAGACGACCGCGAGTGAGGATCGCAGCGAGGCACGAGCGAGGACCGGAGCGAGTGGGAGTCGAGGCATGACTTCCCGAAGACGACCGCGAGTGAGGATCGCAGCGAGGCACGAGCGAGGACCGGAACGAGTGGGAGTCGAGGCATGACTTCCCGAAGACGACCGCGAGTGAGGATCGCAGCGAGGCACGAGCGAGGACCGGAACGAGTGGGAGTCGAGGCATGACTTCCCGAAGACGACCGCGAGTGAGGATCGCAGCGAGGCACGAGCGAGGACCGGAGCGAGTGGGAGTCGAGGCATGACAAGGGCCGCAGACTTCCATGCCCAGTACGCGGCCGCGCTACGGGCCTACCTGACGGCGCAGGGCGAGGACACCTTGGCCGTCGGCCACGACCTCGGTCGGCGGGCACTGCAGGAACAGATCAGCATGCTCGAGATCATCGAGAACCACTCCCACCTGGTCGAGGAGCCAGGAATCAACGCCGCGGTCGCATTGGAATTTCTGCTGCAGACGCTGGCAGCGCTCGACGTTGCGACACGCGGATTCATGGATGGCACAAGGCGATACGAACAACAGCGGGCCCGCGCCGAAGATCTCGCCGACCGTGACGAGTTCCGGACCGCCTTGGTCAATTCGCTGCAGGAGGGCTTCTTCGTCGCCGATCGCACCGGGGCGGTGATCGAGATCAACGACGCGTTCGCCGACATCACCGGCTACGGCGCCGAGGGTCTGCCGTATGGATGGCCGCACCCGTGGATGGCTGACAACAACGGATCGAACGCGCGGTTGGCCCGCCTGCTCGCAGAGGGCACGCTCGAGGCGGAGGCACCGGTCCGGCACCGAGACGGCCACACCGTGTGGGTGGCGATGAGCGTTAACGCCGTCACGTCCCCGACCACTGAGGGGGGCACCGACGACACGTACGTCGGCACCATTCGCGACATCACCGCGGCGCGTGCCGCGACCGAACGCGAGCGGGCGGTTACTCGCCTCGCCACGGCCGTCAGCGTGGCCAAGAGCGTCGGCGAGGTGCTTTCGGCCACGCTCGACGAATGCCGCACCACGCTTGACGTGCGGCGGGTCGCGGCGATCATGTGGCCGACGAACGAGCACGACCCGGCCGTCCACCTGGCGGGCACGCCACAGGAGTTGCAGTGGCACGACCTGGACGCGCAGCTGCGCCGGTCACTCGAGGACGCCCGCGCCTGGCTGCCGCTGACCGTCGAACCCGTCGGACACGCGGACCCAGCGGACACCTCGCACGGGATGGTGGCCATGCTGTCGCGGGACGTCACGTTGTGGCTCGAGTTTTCCGAGCCCCGCAGGGTCAGCGCGCAGGACAGGCAGCTTGTCACCGCGCTGGTCGGGCACCTCGGCCTCGCCATGCAGCATGTCCGCCAGTTCGAGCTCGCCCGTGACACGTCGTTGACGCTGCAGCGTTCGATGCTTGCGCCGACCGAACTTCCTCCGGGATTCGCGGTGCGGTACGAGCCCGCGGTGTCGCCGCTGGAGATCGGCGGCGACTGGTACGACGTGCTGCCGGTCGGCGACAACCACATCGGCATCATCGTCGGCGATTGTGTCGGGCGCGGATTGTCCGCCGCGGCGGTGATGGGTCAACTGCGCAGCTCGGGCCGGGCGCTGCTGCTCACCGGCGCCGAGCCAGCGACGCTGCTCGAACAGCTCGATTCGGTGGCGGCCTTCATTCCAGATGCGTTCTGCACCACGGTATTTGTCGCGATCCTCGACACTCGGTCGCAGATGGTGTCCTACAGCAGCGCCGGACACGTCCCTGCTGTGCTGGCCGCGCCCGAATCGCAGCCGCAGTTGTTGATCGAGGCGCGATCGGTGCCGCTCGCGGTGCAAAGGGACCATCCCCGGCCGCAGGCCACCGTGGCATTGGCCGTGGGATCGAGCCTGTTGCTCTACACCGACGGCCTCGTCGAGCGACGCGAGGAACCGATCGACGCGGGAATCGCCCGTGTTACCGCTGCGATGGCGCGGACCATCGAGTTACCTGTCGACGCCGTCGCCGACGCGCTGCTCGAAGGATTGGTCCCCGATGCCGGATACGACGACGACGTCGCGATCGTGTTGTACCGGCATCCGGGTTCCGCGCTACTCGTCGAAGTTGACGCGATCCCAGTGCGGTTGACCGACATTAGGCGCCGGCTCACCAACTGGCTTGTCAGCGCGGGCGTGCCGGAGGCGCTGGCCGCGGACATCGTGCTTGTGGTCAACGAGGCTTTGAGTAACTGTGCCGAGCACGCGTACCGCGGGCGTGAGCCGGGAACGATGCGGCTGAAAGCCGATCTCGAGGACGGACACATTCACATCAAGGTCGCCGATTCGGGCTCGTGGAAGACGCCCCCCGCCGACCCCGGCACTCGGGGGCGGGGAATTCTGCTGATGCGTGCGCTGAGCGAGCATGTCGTCGTCGACGGAACCGCAGAGGGGACCACCGTCGGCATGCGCTTTGCCGTCGGAAAGGGCGGTGTCCCGCACGATGCGCACGCTCTCGTGGTATGACAACAACGACAATTTGCGGCTGTCGAGGAGGGGCAGGCGACGCGGGTTCCGGCGGCCAATCTTGCCCGGCTGCCGCTAGACGTTCCGGAGGTGCTGGTGACACACGGTCCCGGTACCGACACGCATGAAACCGCCCCCTTGCGTCTCCGGCTACCACCTGCGCAGCTGGCTGCCGACAGCCGCGGTCAATCCCTCCACCGCCGCCGACGTCCTGCTCGCCGTCGGAGAAGCCGCCGCCAACGCCGTCGAACATGCCGTCAAGGACGCCACCCGTGATGTCGTCGTCGAGGTCACGGCGCACGCGACCAACACGGGTCTGGCGTTGACGATCCGAGACAACGGACGCTGGGCTGCGCAGCCGTCGACCGCGCCGGGAGCACGCGGAGACGGCAGCAGGTTGATGAGGGCCCTCATCGACACCGTCACGATTACCCCAAGCCCCCAGGGAACAACCGTGGAAATGCACAAGGAGCTGCACCGATGATCTTCGGAGTCGAGGCGTGATCAACAGTCAGTTCCGGGTGTCCGCTGCGGTGGCCGAACAGCCGCCGGTGGTCACCGCCACCGGCGACATCGACTTGGCCAACGTCAATGAGTTTTCTGAGGTGCTGAACGACGCGGCCGCCGACAGCGATGCCATCACGGTCGACCTGTCGGACGTGACCTACTGCGACAGCGCCGCGGTGCGGGCGTTATTCGCCGTCGCCGCAACGACCAAGCTCGGGTTGATCGTGCCAACGACCGGATCGATCATGACGCTGCTGAGCATCTCCGGCCTCGACCGGGTCGCGACAGTCACTATCCGCGACTGACCATGGCGCCGCCGTACTTTCAGCCAGCCCAACACCCCCAGTTGGTGGCGCTGATGTACCGCATCCTCGAGCGCATGCAGTCAGATCTGCTCGACGCGCTCGGCATGGCGATCACCATCCACGACAAACGTCACAACGAGCAGCCCTCAGTGCTCGCAGCGCTCGGCGTCGGCGCTGACTTCGTCGCTGCCCAGCTGTCGGGCATCGATGGCCCGGTCCCCGATGCACTTGCCTATCAGCTGCCCGTGCTGAGCCTCGACCTGTGGACCGACGACCGTTGGCCCGAGCTGACTTTGGCCACCATGCGGGACCGCGCACCGCAACACGAGTCGAGCTGGGAACAGATGCATGGGGCCGCGGCGGTGCCGGGTGTCTGGGCCGACGATGCGACCGTCGTCGTCTGCTGCATGCTCAGCCAGCCGGCCAGTGCTGCGACCGTGGCCAGCCTGATCAACTACGAACAGCTTGTCTCCGCGGCACTGATCACCACCGCGGCGGAGAACGCGACAGCGATCGCGGACATCATCACGGTGCTGCAGTCCCGCGGCGCCATCGAACAGGCCAAGGGCGCACTGATGGGCCTGGTCCGCTGCGATGCGGACCAGGCATGGCGGATGATGCGACGGGCCAGCCAGGAGTTCAACGTGAAGCTGCGGGAGCTGGCGGTGGCGCTCCTCGAGCACATCAGCGGTGCGCCGGCCGAACAGCCCGACACGGGTAAGCCGATCACGCCGGACGACCGCACGCGCGAGGCCGCGCGCCTGATGTGGGCCGCGCTGTCCGAGGCGCCGCTAACCCAGTAATCCGGCTCCTTGGCCCGCCCTCGTGCGGATGACCGTTGGTGGTTGGTAACCCGCACCGGCGACGGCTTTGCGTACCGCGTCGGCGATGTCGTGGGCCTTCGTGACGGGAGCAAGAGCGATCACGCATCCGCCGAAGCCGCCGCCTGTCATCCGTGCGCCGAGCGCACCCGCCTGCACTGCGGTCTCGGCGATCAGGTCGATGTGGTGGGTGGTGATCTCGAAGTCGTCACGCATCGACGCCTGGGACGCATTGAAGTGCCTGCCGATTTCGCTGAAGTCGGACTCCTGCAGCGCCGCAACGACATCGAGCACTCGTTGGTTGTCGGTCAGGATGTGTCGGGCACGGCGGGCGTCGACTGGGTCGGCCACCGCTGCCAGGGCTGCCACGCCGCGGTCCTGCACCTCCCGAAGCGACTGCACCCCGATGTCGGCCGCCGCCCGTTCGCACGACGCCCGGCGCGCCGCGTACTCTCCGCCCGCATGCTGGTGTGTCGCGCGCGAATTGATCAGCAGCAAGGCGATACCCGAGGCGTCGGGATCGAATGCCACCGGCCGCACAGCGGGTTCCCGGAAGTCGATCATCAACGCCTTGCGTGGTTCTCCGCACAGCGAGGCCAGCTGGTCCATCATCCCGGTGGGCGCACCGACGTAGTCGTTCTCGGCCCGCTGCGCGATGCGCGCAAGCTCGACGCGATCGACGCGAAGGTCGGCAGCGGTTGTCAGCGCCCCGATGACCGCACACTCCAGCGCCGCCGAAGACGAAACCCCCGAGCCTATTTCGACGTCGCTCGTGATCGACATCGTCCCGCCAAGGATGCGATGGCCCGCCCCGTGTAGCGCCCAGACCACCCCTGCCACATATCCGGCCCAGCCCGTCACGTCGCCGGGAGCGGTTTGAAGTGGGATCCGTACGGCGCCGGCCTCCTGGTCGCTGCGCACCGTGATCTCGGCGCCGGCGTCCGGCACGTAGGTCACCACCGTGCGTTCGGGCAGCGCGATCGGCAGTGCGAAACCCAGGTTGTAATCGGTGTGTTCGCCGATCAGGTTGATCCGGCCCGGCGCCGCGTATCTGACGGTCCTCATGCCTCGACTCCCGCTCGCTCCGGTCCTCGCTCGTTCCTCGCTGCGATCCTCACTCGCGATCGTCTTCGGTGCTCATGCCTCGACTCCCGCTCGCTCCGGTCCTCGCTCGTTCCTCGCTGCGATCCTCACTCGCGATCGTCTTCGGTGCTCATGCCAGCTCCCGCAGCCGCTGGGCCACGCTTTCCGGGGTGACGTCGCTGATGAATGCGTCCATCGCCGACTCGGATCCGGCCAGGAACTTCAGCTTGGTCGCGCTGCGCCGCACCGACATCAGCTCGACGTGGAAGTACCCTTCGCGTTGTTCGTCGGTGTTGGTGTATTGATGCAGCGCTGAGATGTAGGGCAGCGCAGTCGGATACATCCGGTCGAACCGCCCAAGCACATCGAGGTAGATCTGCGCGAACCCGTCGAGTTCCGACTCGGTCAGGTCGACGAGGTTGTGCACGAAACGGTTTGGATAGATGTGCACCTCAACCGGCCACCGGGCGGCGAACGGAACGAACGCGGTGAACAACTCCGTCCGGGTGATCACCCGGCTGCCGTCGGCGACCTCGTGGGCGAGGATGTCGGTGAACAGATTGCCACCCGTGCGGTCGGCGTGGGCACGGGCTTCGCGCAGCATCTCAGCGGCCCGCGGGGGCAGATACGGATAGCCGTAGATCTGGCCGTGTGGATGGGTCAGTGTCACGCCGATCTCCTCGCCGCGGTTCTCGAAGCAGAACACCTGCGCGATGCCTTGGCGTGCCATCAGATCGGCGGTGCGGTGGCGCCATGCGTCGACGACGAGTCGCGCGTGCGGCAGTGCGAGCCCGCTGAACGAGCCGGTGTGGTCGCTGGAGAAGCAGATCACCTCGCACCGGCCGTGGCCGGCAGCGGAGCGGAACAGATCGCTGTTGGCGTTCGGTAGGAGAAACGGTGCGCTGCCCGCGCCGGACAGGCTGGGGAATCGGTTCTCGAACACCGCGACGTCGTAGTCGGGAGCGGGGATCTCACTGGTCAGGCCTGACGGCCCGGGACACAGCGGGCACGCCTGCGCTGGTGGCTTGTAGGTACGGTCCTGGCGCAGCGCCGCGATGATCACCCACTGCCCGGTCTGGCGGTCGAATCGCAACTCGGACTGTTGGTTTCCCCGCTTGGGTAATGGGCGCTTGTCGGGCACCGGCGCCGAGGTGTGGCCCGGCAGCGCGAACAACAACAGCTCGCGGCCGTCGGCGAGCGTCCATCGGGTGGGATCGTTCATGGCTGTCGTGTCACCGCGGCGATGGTCAGTCGGCCGACGTGCTCCTCGATAATGCCACGGTCGCCGATCGCCAGCCCGTCGTCGATGATCAGGTTGTCCACCCTGCGCATCCGGGCGAACACGTTGGTCCCGACTTCCCGGTATTTGGTGTGGTCGGCCAGTACCGTCAATTGCGCGCCGATGCCGATCAACGTCCGATTGGTCTGCGCCTCTGCGATATTCGGTGTCGTCAGGCCGGCCTCAGGATCGAACCCGTGCACGCCGAGATAGGTAGCGTCCACCCGGAAGGATCCGATGGCGGCATCGGCGATCGGCCCGACCAGCGCGTCAGACGGGGTGCGTACACCGCCTGACAGATACACCTGCGGTGCGTCGGCTGCATCCGCGCCGGGATCGGTCAGCACCTCGAAGACGCTGATGGAGTTCGTGACGACGGTGATCGATGACCGGTGCCGCAGTCGGCGGGCGAGTTCGGTGGTGGTCGTGCCGGCGCTGATCGCTATCGTCATGCCGTCCTCGACGGTCTCCGCCGCCAACGCCGCTATCGCCGCCTTCTCGGCGCGCTGTTGGCCGGCCTTCACCGACGACCCCGGCTCCTCGCCGCGGTTGTGGCGGACCACCGCACCGCCGTGGACTTTGCGCAGCAGGTTCTGCGCGTCGAGCGCGTCAAGGTCGCGACGGACGGTCATTTCGGACACGTCGAGCTCGGCGGCCAGGTCGGCGACGCGGACCGCACCGCCGGCGTTCAACGCCCGCAAGATCGCATAGCGGCGTTCAGCGGCGAGCATGGGAACGCACAGTATCAAACAAGTTTTCTTGATTTGGCTCATTGTGTCCTGCGACGCCTGTTAGTTTCTGGTTGTTTGTGACTGAACTTGTGCTAGCTCCGACGAAGGAGTTGATGACTCGAAAATGAGTGAGACCACCACGACACTGGCTGCAGAGAACGTCTTGCGCCTGAACCTCGGCTGGCTCGACTACGTCCTTGTCGCGATTTACTTCGTCTTCGTCCTCGGCATCGGCTTCATCGCCCGAAGTCAGATCTCGACGAGCCTGGACTTCTTCCTGTCCGGCCGCAGACTGCCCGCGTGGGTGACCGGCCTTGCGTTCATCTCCGCGAATCTCGGCGCCATCGAGATCATGGGCATGGCCGCGAATGGTGCCGAGGTCGGACTGTCGACGATGCACTACTACTGGATCGGTGCCGTCCCGGCCATGCTCTTCCTCGGCGTGGTGATGATGCCGTTCTACTACGGCTCCAAGGTGCGCAGCGTCCCGGAGTTCATGCGCCGGCGCTTCGGCCCGGGAGCACATCTGGTCAATGCCATCAGCTTTGCGGTCGCCCAAGTGCTCATCGCCGGTGTCAACCTGTTCCTGCTGGCGACGGTGATCAATGCGCTCGTCGGCTGGCCGCGATGGCTGTCACTGATCGTTGCGGCCGCGGTCGTGCTCAGCTACATCACGCTTGGCGGTCTGTCGGCCGCGATTTACAACGAGGTGCTGCAGTTCTTCGTGATCCTTGCGGCGCTGGTCCCGCTGACCGTGTTCGGCCTTATCAGGGTGGGCGGCTGGAACGGCTTGAAGGACAAGGTGATTGACACCATGTCCGACGGCAACGTGACCGCGTCCGGGCATGATCAGTTGACCACCTGGCCGGGTCAGGCGCTGTCCGGGTTCGACAGCCCGGTGTGGTCGGTGATCGGGATCGTGTTCGGTCTCGGGTTCGTGCTGTCCTTCGGCTACTGGACGACCAACTTCGTCGAGGTACAGCGCGCGATGGCCTCCAATTCAATGTCGGCGGCGCGCCGCTCCCCGATCATCGCGGCGTTCCCGAAAATGTTCATTCCGTTTGTCATCATCGTGCCCGGCATGATCGCCGCCGCCGCGATCGGCGACATGATCCGCTTGAAAACGACTGGCGAAGGCGACATCAGTTACAACGACGCGATGCTGTTGATGATCCGCGACATCCTGCCCAACGGCTTGCTCGGTGTGGCCGTCGCCGGCCTGCTGGCCTCCTTCATGGCGGGCATGGCGGCCAACATCTCGGCGTTCAATACCGTGTTCAGCTACGACATCTGGCAGGACTACGTGGTCAAGGAACGGCCCGATGGCTACTACATCATGGTGGGCCGGATCGCGACCTTAGGCGCGACCATACTTGCGATCTTCACCGCGCTGATCGCCGCCGGTTACTCCAACCTGATGGACTATCTGCAGACGCTGTTCGGTTTCTTCAACGCCCCGTTGTTCGCCACGTTCATCCTCGGCATGTTCTGGAAGCGGATGACCTCGACTGCGGGTTGGACCGGTCTGGTTGCCGGAACCCTTTCTGCGGTATTCGTTTTCATCCTCGGCGAGACGGGGGTTATCAGCCTCCCCGGGCAGGGTGTGCCGTTCGTTGCGGCATCGGCCGCGTTCGTCGTCGACATCATCGTGAGCGTCGGAGTCACCATGGTCACCACTCCCAAACCCGTGGCCGAGCTGGCTGGACTGGTGTATTCCGAGACGCCCCGCGATGCTTTCCGGGATCCCGAAAGCGCCGGGAAGGCTTGGTATTACAGGCCTGTCCCGCTCGCCGCCGTGGCGCTCACCCTCACGATCATCCTCAACATCATCTTCCACTGAGCACTAGGAGAGACCGTGGCCAGCAAGCTGACCCAATTGTTCGACATCCGCAACGTCATAGGCACGCTGTTGGGCATCTACGGTGTCGTCCTGACCATCGCCGGCTTTGCCCCCGGCCTCCTGCGGGAACGGGAAAAGGGCGCAGCCAACAATGCTGTCGACCTGTACTTCGGCACCGAAGCGAACTGGTGGGTCGGGCTCGCGCTGATTGGCGTTGCGGTCGTGTTCTTCGTCTGGGCCTGGTTGCGTCCGGTGCGCGTCGAGGAGCCCGCTACCGCAGACGTGCCGAGCACGACAGAGGATTAAGTCGTCCTCTTCGCAAGGGCCGCCTCGAGCTGTTCCTCGTAGGCGCCCTCGTCGCGCCCCAGCGCGATGGTGGCCGCCATCATCGCGGCCGTGCTGATCGTGATCAGGACCGCATCGACGCCACTGACCTCCAAGTGCTCGCCAAGCACCACCGCGCCGAGCAGCACTGCGATGACGGGTTCGAGCACGAGCATCGTCGGCACCGACGTTTGCAGCGAGCCTGCGTGGAACGCGGATTGCTGCAGAAACACCGCGATAACGCCAAGCGCGGCAAGAAGATACGGCACCGGCGTCTTCAGCAGTGCGCCGGCGCCCTCGTGCGTCAGCAGGTACATCGCCAGCTTGGTCAGCACCGCGACCACACCGAACAACACACCGACGGCCAGGGCCAGAAGCACCGCACGACGCCATCCCATGGTGCGGATGGCGACGACCACGCACGCCGTGACGGCCGCCGTACAGATGACGGCGACCAACGCCGAGGTCGGCACCGATGCCTCGTAGTCGCCGGGGCGGGCACGCGCCAACAGAACGAACACCGCCAGCGCCACGGTCAGCAGCACCGCCCACGCCCATTCACCGCGGGTGACACGCCGGTGCGCCAGCCGGGCGCTCAGCGGCAACGCGAACAGCAGCGCGGAGACCAGGATCGGCTGCACCAACAGCAGCGAGCCGTTGGCCAATGCCAGCGCCTGAAAGACAAAACCCGCGACCGCCGCCGCAGTGCCCGCCCACCAGAGCGGCCGGCGAAGCAAGGTCAAGAACATCACGGAACTGACGCCGTGCTCCTGGGGAACATCCATGGTGGCGCGCTGGCGCACGACGATGCCGATCGCGAGAAACACGGCGGCAAGCAGCGCGAGCAGCACCACAAGACCATGGCCTACCAAAGCGTCCAACTCCTTTCGGGCCACGGCCACCACACCGAACAAGAACAACATATTCGTCGGCGGATCGCCCCACGTGAGGGGTCCCCACATGGTTTCGAACCGGAACGATTGGGCATAGAAGGCGGATGAATGTGCGACGGTTGATTTTGCTGGTGGGGGCGGTCGCATTGATCGCAGGCGTGATCGGGCTGCTGGTGCCCGTGTCGGTACCTGGGCCGGACAACGGCAGCATCGGGTGCGGCAACGGACTGGTTCAGGATTCGTCGGCCGCACGGGAGGCGGACAACAACAATCCGGTCAACCTGCCGATTCTCAATGAAATCGTCCCGCACACCGACTACGCCACCCAATGCCAATCGGCGGTTTCGAGCCGGCGGGCCTGGGCCATCCCGGTCGCCGTGGTGGGCCTGGTCGTGATCGCAGGTTCGTTCTTCGTCGGGGGCCGCACCGGCAGCGTGCGCGCGCCGTAGCGGCTAGCTGGCTTCGCGCCCTCCGACCAGATGCAGCCGCGGGGGCTGGGATTCCTCGGCGCCGAGCCGGTCGTTGACCGTCGCGACCACCGCGTCGACGCGGTTGACCGCCCTGTCGCACAGATCGCGGACCTTGTCACCGGCCGAGTCGACATCGTCGGCGGCGCTCATCAGATACGCCCTGACATTGACGCGCAACCGCTCGCCGGCGCGGCGTAACCGGCGGCGGAGCCGATCGTCGATCTCGACGGTGACGTAGGGCAACACCTGAAGCTTCATCACTGCCTCCCCTGTGCGGATGCCTGGCCTCACCATACTGGGATACCGGACCGCTCGGCTTAACGGAGGTGGCGCGGCGTTACGACCCCGACCCGCCGGACGCCTTCTGCTTTTGCGCTGCGGCAATTGCGGCCCTGCCCTCGGGGCTAGCCGCCGAGTTCCCCGGATCCTTGTTGGTTGCCACGGTGGCATTGCAGTTCAGGTACACCAGCACGGTGTCGGTGACGGGAGCGAAGTCGTTCCCTTTGATCCACGGGGCCGACTGGGAATGAGTCACGGTGCATTGGTCGTCGGTCAGCGTGTCGCCCGCCCGGCTCGCGATGACGGCCTTCTTGCCCGCGTCGCTGATGGCCTTTGAGGCATCGCCGTACGTCTGGCCGCTGTAGTCGTCCGCGGCGGCGATGCCCGTTCCGAAGAACGCCATCGACACAACTGCCGCGCCGAGCGTGGTGGTGACGTAAACGCCGACCTTCTTCATATGCGACCTCCGGAAGCTGTGCTCGTGCTTTGCGGACACGCCAGTGTCGTGTGCACAGGACGTTAGGGGCAGCGGCTGGTAAGACCCTTGGAGGAACGCGGGCACTTGCTGCGAATCCGGGGACGTCCTTGACCGGGCGGCCCCAGTTGGACTTCCTCGTCTACCACCCGATCCCGTCTCGCATCGACAAAGCGTGTCATCTCGGGCGGTTTACGCGTTGACGGCGCAGTTTTTTGGACGATATAGTTCAGTTCTCATACAGTTAGGACGCAATCATGATGTCAGGCCGAAAGGCTAGGCGACTCGCCGCCACCGCCGGCATGGGCGCGATCATCGCCATGGGGGCCCTCGCCGCCTGCGGTGAGGCCGAGAAGGCGCCGGAAACCACCACGCCCACCACCACGACGACGACGAGCACGACGACCCCGGCAGCGCCCCCTCCGCCCGTGGCGCCGACGGAGAAGTCGATCAACCCGACGGGCGGCAACCTGTTCACGCCCCCGGTCAAGGCGCCGCCGCCGCCGACCGCCATCCCGGGCGACAACTAACCGCGCGACTGGTCGATCAGGTCCAGATCGCGGCCGCCGTCACCGCACTGCCGTGCCGGCGGTCGCGAAGGACGCCACGTGACCGATGGCCATGTTCAGCGCTGACTGCATCAGCCGCGGGTCGCGTCCAGTCTGCGACAGCAAGTAGCCGCCTTCCACCGCCGCAAGTAGGCCCGTCGCAAGGGCTTTCACGTCGACATCGGCGACAAGCGCGCCGTTGTCGCGCATCCGCTCGAGCGCCGCGCCGAGTAGACCTTGCCATTCGGCGAAATGCTCGGCCAGCGATGCCCTGGCTTTGTCGTCGGTATCGGACAATTCGGCTGCCAGAGAACCCAATTCGCAGCCCCACAGCCCACGTCGCAGCGCGCACCGTTGCACCATCGCATCGCGCCACTGGTAGAGCCCGCGAAACGTTTCCACCTTCTCCAGGCGCAGCCGCTGCCACGACAGAATCTCGTCGGCCCGCATGGTGATGACCTCGTAGACCAATTCCGATTTGTCGTCGAAGTGTTGGTAGAACTGGGATTTACTCGTCGCGCTGGCCGCGAGCACGTCGTCGATGGTCGTCGCCGCGACGCCTTGCACATGCATCAGCTCGGCGGCGGCAAGGACGATCCGGTTACGGGTTGCTGCGCCGCGTGAAGTCAATTTGGGCCGCGTTGCGCGGCCTGTTTGCGGCGGCACGCCCTAACTGTAACGCCGCCGCTACCCGGGGGTCGCCGCCCCGCGCACATCCGCCTCGGATTGGAACGTCTCGTCCGCTACGCCTTGCATGAGCGGGCGTCGCGCGGTCTCGCGCACCGTCAGGATGGTGAGAAGCGAGACGACGGCGGCGGCCACGACGTAATACGCGGGTGCCACATTGTCGGCCGTCTGCGCGGTGAGCCAGGTGACCACGTAGGGCGTGGTGCCGCCGAACGCCGCGACGCACACGTTGTAGCCGATGGAAAAGCCGCTGTAGCGCACCCGGGTGGCGAACAGCTCGACGCCTGCGGCCACCGCCGACGAGACGTATATCGCCTCGATCACCGCCAGTGCGCAGTGTGCGGCGATCGCGGCAGCCAGCGACCCGGAGTTGAGGAGTAGAAACAGCGGGTAGCCAAGGACCGCGAAAGCAACCGATCCGGCGATAAGCATGGGACGGCGGCCGACCCGGTCCGACAGCGCCGCCAGCGGCAGGATGAGGATCAGCGCCACCAGGCTGGCCAGGGTGATCGACACGAACGCGTTGGTCTTCGAGAAGTGCAGCGTCTTGATGAAGTAGGTCGGCAGGAACGTGAACACGACGTAGTAGCCGATGTTGAAGATGATCATCAGACCGATCACCTGCAGAATCGGCCGCCACGCGGTATGCACCGCCTCCCGTAGCGGCGACTTGGCGACCTGCTGGCTCTTGCTCAGCTCGGCGAACTGCGGGGTGTCGTCAAGGCGCAGCCGGATGTAGAGGCCGACCACGCCGAGCGGTCCGGCAAGCAGGAACGGGATGCGCCAGCCGTAGCTCTCCATCGCGTCGGCGGGCAGCAGCGCCTGCAGCAGCGTGACCGTCACCGAACCGATCAGGAACCCCAGCACCCCGGACCACACCATGAACGTGACAGTCAGGCCGCGACGCGCCTCGGACGCGAACTCGGCCAGATACACAGCGCCGCCGCCGTATTCGCCGCCAGCGGAGAACCCCTGCAGACACCGCAGGAACAGCAGCAACAGCGGGGCGGCTACGCCGATCGTGGCGTAGGTCGGCAACAGGCCGATGGCCAGAGTCGACGCAGCCATGAGAAGGATGACGAGGGCCAGCACACGTTGCCGCCCGATCCGGTCGCCCAATGGTCCGAACACGAATCCACCGAGCGGCCGCATGAAGAACGCCGCGGCGAAGATCGCGAAGGTGTTCAGCAGCGCAGCGGTCTCGTTTCCCGATGGAAAGAAGTTGGCGGCGATGAACGTGGCCAAGAAGCCGTAGATCGCGAAGTCGAACCATTCCACGGCGTTGCCGATCGATGCACCGGTCACGGCCTTTCGCACACCACTGGTCGGCATCACTGACTCCCGAAAGTAAGCGTCCCGCTGAGCATTTCGCTTACGGATGCGCAGGTCACCACCCTGAAGAAGATAGCGGCGATGACTTTCGCCCGTTGCGGGTGTCTATATATCGGACCGATAAGGAGGAACGGCTGTGGACTTGCGGAACTTGCCGCCCGTCGTCTCACCGCAGGACTGGGACGCCGCCCGCCAGGAATTGCTGGTGAAGGAGAAGGAGCTGACTCACGCCCGCGACGCGCTGGCCACCCAGCGCCGCAGAATGCCGAGGATGGCCGTCGACAAGGACTACCTGTTCGACGGGCCGAACGGCCCGGCGAGCTTGCACGATGTGTTCGACGGGCGGCGCCAGCTCATCGTGTACCGCTTCTTCTTCCAGCCCGATGTGGACGGCTGGCCCGACCGCGGTTGCCCAGGGTGTTCGATGCTCGCCGATCAGGTCGGCCACCTGGCGCACCTCAACGCCCGCGACACCACGTTGGTGTTCGTATCCCGGGCGCCTCAGGACGCGATCGCGAAACTGAAGATCCAGATGGGCTGGGACATTCCCTGGTACACCAACACCGATTCGTTCGACGCCGACTTCGGTGTCGACGAGTGGCACGGCACCAACGCCTTCCTGCGCGACGACGGACAGATCTTCCGCACCTACTTCATCGACAACCGAGGCGACGAAGCGATGGGCGGCATATGGGCCTATCTCGACATCACCGCGCTCGGCCGCCAGGAGGAGTGGGAGGACTCACCCGACGGATATCCGCAAACGCCGCCGTACACCTGGTGGCACCGGCATGACGAGTATCCGGCCGAAGCGACTACGTCGCCCAGAACGGGCGGGTGACCACGACGTAGATCAGCAGCACGGCCAGCGGAGCCAGCAGCGGTACCCACGGCAGCTGGATCGGAAGCGATGCGGCGGCCAGCCCGGCTGCGGTAAACCCCACGGCGCCAAGCACTGTCGGCGAGCTCACCGCCGAGGTGTGCCTCAACACCAGATATGCCGCCGCGCACAGCCCGCACGTCGCGGCCAACACGGGCGGCGCGTCGGCGAGCAGTATCACCACCACGGTGAGCAGCACGGCGATCGTCGCCGCCGGACGAAACACACTGCCCGCCAACACCGCAGCCGCTGCGGCGACCGCTGCGACCAAACCGGGCGCGTCGGCCTGCACTGCGGCCGCCGCCACCATCACCAACCCGAATGCCGTCGAAACCGCCAGGGTGAGTGGTTGACTGAGGGTGCTCACCTCATCGCCCCTCGCCTTCGCCGCACCCGCCGCCGATGATCGGGCACCAGATGCATTGCCTGATCGAGCGTGGCATCGCCGCGCCACGAAACCACGTCGACGCCGATCGTGCCCATGTCCCGGTACATGAACGACCGCTGTAGTGACCACATCCGGGCGACGAGTTTGTCGTCGGTCTCCTCGAACGGCGCACCCTCCAACACGTCGACCGCGACCACGGTGTGACCGCGCTTGCGCAGATCGATCAGCGCAAGCGCGAATTCGGTGTCGAGCAGCGTGGAGAACGCGATCACGATCGCACCGGGCGGAAGTGCCGCTCGCGGCGCCAATGTGCCGGGCGTGGTCTCGAAACCGTCGCCGGCGGTGAGCACCGCGTCCAGAATCCGGTAGAACTGCCGCCGCCCGATGTCCGCTCCGAGCCAGCGCGGGTGGCGGCCTCCGAGCGCCACGATCCCTGCGCGATCACCACTGCGCAGCGCGCTCTGCACAACCTGCACAGCGCCGCGCACGATGCGGTCGGTCGCCTCGGTTGCGGGACCCGGCGGCTGCGGATATCCGTCGATCAGCACGACCACGTCGGCGGCGCGGTCGGTCAGCCGCTCGGTGACGTGCAGGTTGCCGCGACGCGCGCTAACCGGCCAATTGACCGTGCGCAGCTGGTCGCCTGGTACGTACCGGCGCACATCGGCGTACTCCACGCCGGGGCCGATGTGTCGAGTCAGGTGAGTGCCGAGCCGGTCGAGCAGTTCGGTGCGTGGGAGCGAGGTGGATTGCGGTGATGCCACCGGAAACACGAAGACGTCGGCGGCGTCGACCGTGCCCGTGCCCATTACCAGTCCGCCACACGCGACGACGGTCACGCGAGCGATGACCGGATACCGGCCCCACCTGTCGGCGGTGACGACCGCCGTCTGACGCTGCCGCGAATCCGACTCTATGATTTCGAGCCGCATCCCGTCGATGGCCTCGAGGGTGACAGTTACTGCTACATCGGCGGTTTCGGTGCTAGGCCACACGGTCAGCCGGCTCTCCTCGGACTCGAAGCAGCGCTGCGACGCGGGTTCGGCACGGACGCGAACCTTGGGCACCTGCGGCTGCCACCCGATCGACACCAGAACGCCGAGCATTGGGGCGGCGAACGCGACGAGCTGCCAGTAGCCGCCGATCACCGCCACGGCGAGCGTGACCGTGCCGCACGTTAGAAGAGCGCGGGTCAAAGGTGAGGCGCGCCAGCGCAACTCGACATCACTGCTTCGGGTCTCGATCACGCTGTCAACCCTTGGTCAGTTCTTCGTTCTAGGCACCGGCAGCCGGCGCAACAGTTCCTCGACGACGTCGGACCCGTGTACCCGCCGCACCCACATCTCCGGTCGCAGGCTGATGCGGTGCGACATGGTGGGCACGGCTAGTGACTTGACGTCCTCGGGTATCACGTAGTCCCTGCCGAGCAGCAACGCCCTGGCGCGGGCGAGCTGCACCAGGTCGAGTTCGGAGCGCGGGCTGGCGCCGACGGCAACCTGCGGGTGTTGACGCGTCGCGGTCGCCAGCGATACCACGTAGCGCAGCACGTCGTCGTGCACGGTGACCTGTTCCACGGATTCGCGCATGGCAAGGAGGTCGTGCGCATCGACGACCTGATGCACGGTCGGCTGGGCCGAACCCCGTTCGAGCCGTCGCCGCAACATCGAGGCCTCTTCCTGCTCGGACAGGTACCGCAGTTCGAGACGGATGGTGAACCGGTCGAGCTGGGCCTCGGGCAGTGGGTAGGTGCCCTCGTATTCGATCGGGTTGTCGGTGGCCAGCACGATGAAGGGCGCCGGGAGTTTGTGCGTGACGCCGTCGATGCTCACCTGGCCCTCGGCCATCGCCTCCAGCAGTGCGGCCTGAGTCTTGGGTGGTGTCCGGTTGATCTCATCGGCGAGAAGCAGGTTGGTGAAGATCGGTCCGCGGCGAAACTCAAAACGCCCCGACTGCATGTCGTAGACCGTCGATCCCAGCAAGTCGGCCGGCAGCAGGTCCGGGGTGAATTGCACTCGCGTGAAGTCGAGGCCGAGCGCCGCGGCGAAGGACCGCGCGATCAGCGTCTTGCCCAGTCCGGGCAGATCCTCGATCAGCACATGGCCGCCCGCGAGCACGGTGGTGAGGATCAGCGTCAGCGCTGCGCGCTTGCCGACAACCACGCGCCCTATCTCGTCGAGGACAGCCTCGCAGTGGGCGGTCGTCGTGGCAGCGGGCAGGCCCATGTTCGCCGTCATACTTGCTCCAACCGTCGCAGAATCTCATCGAGGGCTTCCCGGCCCGGCCCCGGTTCGCTGTCGCCTGTCCGGGATACGTTCTGCGGGTCTACCCACGCCCACAGCTCCGCACCGAAGAGCATGGTGCCGGTGGCATGAAACGCCGTGTGATCCTTGGCCCGCCGTTGTCCGGTGGCCAGCTCGAACTGCCTGGCCAGCATCGGCCGGAGGTGCCGGTCCCAGTCCCTGCGCGTGGAGTCCGACCGGCTGATCAACGTCTCGGTCCGGGACAGCCAGCGCCGCAACGACTCCGCGGGGTCGCTGCCCCGTGCGTCGCCAGGGTCGATACCCGGCTCACGCACGAGATACATCCGCAGCGCCAGCAGCACCAGGGCGAGCATCACACCCACGACGACCAGGATGAGCTCGCGATCGAGCACTGCGAAGGCCGCCAGCTCAAACAGAATCACGATGAAAACCGCTACGGCCGCCATCCTTTTCATGCCATGCTCCGCAAGTCCGTCAGCACCAGCCGAAGCGCGTCGACCGCGGTGTCGCGATGGCCCTCGTTCATCACGTGGGGGGAAAAGCGCGCCTCCTCGAACAACTCCACGAGCTGCGTGGCGCTGTCGGCGCGCAGCGCGTGGTGCTCGACGGCGCGGGCGAGCACCTCCGATGGGGTGTCGCAATCCAGCGGAGCCGCACCGGGCACATGCGTCAGTTCGCGCTCCATCGCGGCGTAGCACGCGATGATCGCTTCGCGCGGTTCGCGGCTGAGGTCACCGATCTCGGCGAGGCCGACTTCGGCTGCCCGCGCGAGTGATTCCGCCGCGCCGGCCTTCGCAGGTGCTTCGGGAAGCTCGCTATGGGCCGCCCACGTTGCCGCAGCCCGGCGCTGCCTGCGCGACACGATGGCCGTGCCGACAACCATCAACACCATCAGGATCAGCATCGGCGGAACGAGATAGTCGACGATGTTTGGGCCCGGCTCGTCCTGCGAATCCGGTTGCGGTGGCGCTTGATTGGTGGTCGGCGGCGCACTGCCCGGGTCCGCTGTCGCGGGCGGTCCTTGCGTCGGTTGATCTGCCGGGGCGGGCACCTCCAGCCGCATGAGCATCATCACGAGCAGCACCCACGCGATCGCAAGGGCGAGGGCGATCAACGCGAAGCGCCGAGATGGGCGGCCCACGGTGCCCGGACTCGGCGGCAGGTGCCCTGGCCCGGGACGCCGTGTCGTACGGCCGCGCAACCGCTTGATGATCGCGATGCCGATGATCGCCACCGAGATGCTGAGCAAGACGACGTCGACCACGAGCGCAAGCGGGCTGCTCGCGGGCCGCTGCCGATCGGCGGCCGGTTCACTGCCGGGCAGGTAGCCGCGCAGCGCCCACGCCGCCACGAACAACAGCGCGATGACCACGATCGCGCGGGCTGTCGACTTGTCGATACCGGCCATGGGCACACCAATCGGCTGGGCTTATCCCCATCCTGGCATGGCTAAGGCGCGATCCGGCGTTGCATCGCGATAGGTTGCGATATATCGGTACGCGGTCTATCTTTGGCTCAATGACCACCACACTTCAGAACTCGCCAGTCGCGACCGCGCTTGACCGGATGTACAACGAGTCCACCGAACAGTTCGCACGCCTTCGTGAGAACCGCGAGGTGTTTCAGCACATCGCCAACGCAAGCGCCCAAGAGCGCGCCGACGCTCTCAGCGACTTCTACCTGCCCGTGACACCCGAGGCCGGTCGGCTGCTATATGCACTGGTTCGGGCGACGAAGCCGAGCACGGTCGTCGAGTTCGGAATGTCGTTGGGGATTTCAGCGATCCATCTCGCTTGCGCGGTGCGGGACAACGGCGCCGGACGGGTCATCACCACGGAGCTCAGCGCGGCGAAGGTCGCGACCGCGAAAAAGACGTTCACCGAAACCGGACTGGACGATCTGATCACGGTGCTGGAAGGTGATGCGCTGACCACGCTGGCCGACATCGAAGGCCCGGTCGAGTTCGTGCTGCTCGACGGCTGGAAGGAGCTCTACCTCCCGGTCACCCAGCTGCTCGAACCCAGGCTGTCGGCAGGCGCGCTGATCCTCGCCGACAACACGTCGATGGACGACACCAAGCCGTACCTCGATCACGTGCGGAACCCGGACAACGGCTATGTGAGCGTGAACTTCCCTGTGCGCGAGGGGGACAGCATGGAAATCAGCTGCCGCGCAATCACTTAAAGGCGGCCTTGGCTTCCTTCACCACCGCGGCCGCATCGCGGCTGGCCTGCTTACCTTTGTCGTAGGCATCCTCGGCGGCGGCCAAGGCGTCTTCGGCGTCTTTCAGTCGTCGGCGCGCATCGTCACGACGCAGCCGGGCCGTCGCTAGGTCGGATTGCAGTTCGGTCAGTGCCGCGTCGGCGTCGGCCTTGGCCCGTTCGGCGGCGGCCAACGTCGCCCGCGCCTTCTCACGTTCGCGCCGCGCGGCGTCACGCTTGTCGTCGCGCGGTTCTTCGACCGACTGCTCGACGGGCTTATCGCGCGTGGGGCGCGGCTTGCGTGTTGTTGTGGTGAAAACCATTGCGGTGTCGCCGAACTCGCCGAAGCCGGACCACCGCTCGGCCTTGGTCAGCCGGCCAAGTCGAGATGCGACCTCGGGGTCGGCGATCGCCGCTTGCAGGGTGCCGGTCACGTCGTCGCGCAGTGCCCCGGACGGATCGGCCAGCTCGGCTTCTTCAAACGCGGCGCGTGCCACCTCGTCGACCAGTCGGCGCTGCTGCGCTGACAACGCCCGGATGCGCTCACCGTCCATCTCCGTGTGGGCTTCCCTCAGCCGCTCGCCCAGTCCGGCGAGCCGTATCCGGATGTCCTGGTCACGAAGCGCTACCCGATTCACAACCCACGCTGCGGTGGTCGGCTTGCGTGCGGCGGAGATCTGCTTGGCGGCATCCGCGTCCCCGCGCTTCTTTGCGGCAGCGGAAAGCTTGGTTCTCAGCGCGGTGAACTCCTCCGGCTTGGCTTCGTACAGCTCATCGAGTTCGTCGGCCATGGCTCCCATGATCGCGCGCGATGGGGTGCGGACGTTGCAGATACACGGGCTAAGGCGCCTGGCCATGATCGCGAAGCCAACGGGCGGTCAGCTGCCGATAGGCCTGCTGGCCGACGCTGCCGCGGCGCCCGTCGAACACGTGGTCGGCGTATGGGACGGCGACGAGTTCGACGTCGACGCCGGCCGCCCTGGCCCGCTCGGCGAAGCGGTATGTGCCGTCGACCGGCACCAGATGGTCCGCCTCGCCGACGACGATCAGCGTCGGCGGTGCGCCCGCGGTGACATGGGTGTCGGAGGAGATGGCCGCGTATCGGTCGGGAAACTGCTGCGGTGACCCGCCGGTGTACGCGCCGGCCATGCCCCGCGACCTGCCGCCCAATGCGCGGTCGGGGTTGTCGTAGAAACCGACCGGGTCCACGACTGGGTACACCGCCGACACTGCCGCGACTTTCGGCATGATTCCGCCGCACGACGAACGCAGCCCGCCCGCGGCCGAAAGGTAGGCGGTGTTGATCGCGAGGTTGCCGCCTGCGGAGTCGCCGGACACCGACAGGCGCGACGGGTCGCCGCCAAATCTCGCTGCGTTGGCGGCCACCCAGCCGAGAGCACACGCGAGCTGATCCTGGGTCACGTCCCACAGATGGCGGTCTGGCGAGGACAGCGTGTAATCGACGCTGACCACCAGCCACCCGCGCTCGGCGAACCACCGCAAGTCGGCGCTGCGAGCGGTGCGGTCGCCCGCGATCCAACCGCCGCCATGGATGTAGACGAGAACCGGTGCGCGCGAAGCTGATTCGTGTGGTCGAAAGACGCTGAGCCGCAGCGGCTCTCCCTCGAACGTCGTGTAGCTCGCCTCGTCGTCGGGCGCAGCCTGTTTCGGCACGCCGATGCCGAATGTGTCGATGAGGCTGATGTCGGCACCGGCGTGTTCAACCGCTGCGATCATCCGTGCGTCGATGACCGATGCTCCTGCGACGGTCAGCACGGCGACCCCGGCGAGCACGGCACCGGCGCGGTTGCGGCGCAATCGCCAGTAGGTCAGGGCGAGCCCTCCGCCGGTCGCCGCCAGCACGAGCAGCCAGGGCAGATACGAGGGAACGTGGGCGGTGATCAGTCCGACGTACGGCACGTTGTAGAGGTATGTGCCCAACACCGCCAGGGCGCTGGGCACCACGAGCAGCGCCGCGATGGCCGCAATCAGGGGGACAACAGGCACGATTCATCTTGGCCGACGCCATCGGGGTGCGACCATGTGAACCGTGGACGCTCGGCCGACGCTGCGTTTGGCGGTGGTGGTCGGCGCGTTGGGGGTGGTCTTCGGTGACATCGGTACCAGCCCGATTTACACGATCCAGACCGTCTTCAATCCGGGCGACCCGCACCCGGTGCCGATATCGCAGAACAATGTGTACGGCGTCGTGTCGACGATCTTCTGGTCGGTGATGATCATCGTCACGCTCACCTACATCACGCTGGTGATGCGCGCCGACAACAACGGCGAGGGCGGGATCATGGCACTGATCACGCTGCTGCGGCGATGGGCCGACCAGCGCGGCCGCCGCACCGCCACGATGCTGGCCGCACTCGGGCTGTTCGGCGCTTCACTTTTCTTCGGCGACAGCATGATCACTCCCGCGATCTCCGTGCTGTCCGCGGTCGAGGGGCTCAAGGTCATCGAACCCGACTTCAAAGACGTCGTGGTGCCGATCACCGCGGTGATCATCGTCGCGCTGTTTTCTGTCCAGCGGAAGGGCACCGCGGTCGTCGGGCGGTTCTTCGGGCCTGTGATGATCGCGTGGTTCGTGGCAATCGGGGCGTGCGGAGTCAACGGCATAGTCGACAATCCGGAGATCTTGAAGGCGCTGTCCCCGACCTACGCGTTGACCTTCCTAGTAGGGCACTTCCACATTGCGTTCTTCTCACTCGCCGCGATCGTGCTCTCCGTGACCGGCGCGGAGGCGCTCTATGCCGACATGGGCCATTTCGGCCGCAAGGCCATCACGTACGGCTGGCTCGGGCTCGTGTTGCCCGCGCTCACCGTCAGTTACTTCGGTCAGGGTGCGCTCCTGTTGGCCGACGAATCGAAGGTGAGCGCGCCGTTCTTCTTGCTCACCCCGGCGTGGGCGCGAATTCCGATGGTGCTGCTGGCCACAGCAGCGACGATCATTGCGTCGCAGGCCGTCATCACCGGCGCGTTCTCGGTGGCCTCGCAGGCCGCTCGGCTCGGCTACCTGCCGAGGCTGCGCATCGAACACACCTCGGTGTCGGCGATCGGCCAGATCTACGTGCCATGGATCAACGGCGCGCTAATGGTGGCGGTACTGATCCTCGTGTTCGCCTTCCGTAGCTCGGCCGCCCTGGCGTACGCGTACGGCATGGCGGTGACCGGAACGATCACCATCGTCACGACGCTGTTCTTCTATTACGCCCACACCAGGTGGGGCTGGCGGCTGTGGCTGGTGATCGTCGGCGGCGGCCTGCTCTTGCTGGTGGATGTGATGTTCTTCGCGGCGAATCTGACGAAGCTCGTGCACGGCGCCTGGCTGCCGCTGCTCATCGGCATCATCGTGTTCACCGTGATGAGAACCTGGGAGAAGGGTCGCGAGATCGTCACGCGGGAAAGGCAACAGGCCGAAGGACCGTTGCGCCGTTTCGTTGAAGAGCTTCCGCAGTACGACCCGCCGCTGGTGCGAATGCGGGGGACAGCCGTTTTCCTCAACCGCGGCAAGCAGACTGCGCCGCTGGCGATGCGAGCCAATGTCGAACACAACCGGGTGCTGCATGATCACGTGATCGTCTTGTCGATCGACACGGTGCCGGTGCCGCGTCTTTCCGATGAGGAGCGGACGACGATCGATGAGCTCGGCTACCGCAAAGACGGAATCATCTACGTCAGCGCCCGCTACGGATACATGGAACGGCCCCACATTCCACACGCGCTGACGCTGCTCGACCCCGAGCACACCGAAGGACGGATCGACGTCGATTCGGCGTCCTACTTCCTGTCCAAGCTTGAGTTGGCTGCGGGCGATGCTCCCTCGATGGCGCCGTGGCGCAAGCGGTTGTTCATCGCGACGTCCCACATCACCGCCGACGCTGCCGCCTACTTCAAGTTGCCGCTCGACCGGACCGTTGTCATCGGTTCCCGCATCGAGGTTTAAGAGTCGTCCTCGTCTTTGTCGTCCTCGTCTTTGTCGTCCTCGTCTTTGTCGTCCTTCTTGTCCTCGTCGTCCTTTTCGTCCTTTTCGGCCTTCTCGTCCTTCTTGTCTTTCGCGGACTTGTCGTCCGTCTTCTCTTTCGTACCCGAGGCCAACTCGATCGTGGCCCAGTGACCAGGAGAGACGAGGACCGACCAGTCGCCGTCCCCGTGGCCCAGCTTGAGGACACCGTCGTCTACTTCCCACTTGGTGTCGTCGTCGTAGGAATCTTCTTGTCCGTCGATGTATGTGAGTTTGAAAGCCATGCTGGTGAATACCCACATTCGAGCCTGCTCAGCCCAACGGTGACAGGCCCGCCGATGAGAGCATGTACGCGCGGTGCTCCCGCCGCTGGCCAGTGACGATCTCCAACACGGACTTCCCCACCTGTTCCGCGGTGAGTGCAGGACGAAGGGAAGCGACGAACGAATCGACGTCGACACCTTGCCGCTGCGCGTAGGCCGCTACCGCCTTCGCACCGAGGTCGGTGTCGGGCGTCAACTGCGGGAGTAGGGACACAAACTGGATCCCCAGGCCGGCACGTTGCGATTCGATGGCTGCGTAATCGGTGATGAATTTGACGGTGGCCTTGGCGCCTGCATAGCCGCCGCTGAGCGGCGACCCGTTGATCGCCGCTCCGCTGGACACCGCGATCACCGTGCTGCCGGGTGCCAACGGGAGCCACAGCGCGTGTCTGCTCCAGTGGAACGCCTGCGCAACGTCGACATTCCAGTTCTGGCTGAAGGACTCCCACGTCTGCTCGTGCAGGGGGCTCATCTGCGGCGACGCCCCAGCGCATAGCACGATGGTGCGCGGCCGATACTCCTCGATGAGCCGTTGAGCGGTCGCGGTGTCGGCGGCATCGGCGGTGACGGTGCCACCGCTGCGGGCGACGCCGACGACGTGCGCGCCGGCTGCAGTAAGTGCGGCAGCGATGCCGCGACCGAATCCGCGGCTGGCGCCGGTGACGATCGCGGTGGACCCGGTCAGGGAGTTGTTGGATTGGTTCATACCGGGTCAGATACGCAGCCCCGGCAAGATTCATCGGCTCAGCCGCGATGAATTCCGGCCACCAAATGCTTCTGTATTGACAGAAGCAGCCGTTGATTAGGAGACCGCCGTGCCGGCGCAGCAGGATTTCATCGACCAGGCGGCGCCGTTTCGCGCCGAGTTGATCGCGCACTGCTACCGCATGCTGGGCTCGGTGCAGGACGCCGAGGACCTGGTTCAGGAGACCTATGTCCGCGGCTGGCGCGGCTACGAGGCGTTCGAGGAGCATGCGGCGCTGCGGACCTGGCTGTACCGCATCGCCACCAACGCGTGTCTGCGCGCGCTGCAGAACCGTGCGCGCAGGGTGCTACCCGCCGGACTCGGCGCAGGGTCCGTCGACCCCGACGTAGACGTCGACGGCAGCAAGGCCGGATATCCATGGCTGGAACCGATTCCCGACACATTCACCCCAGAAGCCGCCGTAACCGCCAAACACAGCATCCGGTTGGCGATCGTCACCGCGATGCAGGAGCTGCCTGCTCGACAGCGGGCGGTTTTGATCCTTCGTGACGTCGTGCAGTTCAGCGCCGCCGAAGTGGCCGAACTGCTCGAGACCACACCGGCCGCCGTCAACAGTGCGTTGCAGCGGGCGCGGGCACATCTCGCCGAGGTCGCGCCGACCGACGACGACGTCACCGAGCCCGAAGACCGTAGGGTGCTCTCGCTCGTCGAGCGATATTGCGCGGCATTCGAAAACGGCGATGTCGCCGCCCTCACCGCGCTTCTACGAGAAGACGTCAGGCTCGAGATGCCGCCGTTCGCCGTGTGGTTCACCGGGCGCGATGCGGTGACGCAGTTCCTCGCCGCTCGGGCCTTCAACAAGCCGGGTGACGTGTTGATGATCCCCACATCGGCCAACGGCCAGCCGGCCGTAGCGGATTACCGGCGTGATGCGGCAGGCGAGATGTCTGCCCATGCGATACACGTCCTCACCCCTCGCCAGGACGGAATCGCGGCTCTCACAGTCTTTCTCGAGCCCGCATTGTTCCCCGCGTTCGGCATGCCCGCCACCCGATAGCGGTCAACATCGGAACACGATCCATCGCATCGCGCTGTACATGTAGATCGCTTCGCATGCGCCGGCCACGATCCGCGCGACGTGGTACTCGACGCCGATCGCCGCCAGCGCGCTGGAGACGCCGAGGATGAATGCGAGGTAGTTCACCACGACCACCACCACGTACACCGCAAACTGCGGGCCCACCGCGGAGTGTGAGCGGAAGTTCAGTATGCGGTTGAGAAAGTAGCTCGCCGTGAACGCACACGCGTAGGCCACGGTTACGGCGACCGGAAGGGCCGCGCGCAAGCCGCCGTGCAGCAGCGTGAGAAGCACCAGATCGAAGGCGAACGTGGCACCGTTGATCACGGCGAAACCGAGGAACGTTGGCGCCACAATGGAATTCAGCCCGAATGGCAGGCGTGCGACGGAGACTTCGCACAGCCGGTGGAAACGATCGACCGGCCGCGGCGCCGTCTGTGGCTCCACCCTCATGCCTCGACTCCGGCTCACTCCGGTCCTCGCTCGTTCCTCGCTGCGATCCTCATGTAGCCACGCTGACATGACCAGGTAGCCAATGGCTGAGCACTGGGCAAACGTCGGGCGACGTCAGGTGATGCCGAACTGGGCGAGCAGATCTGTTGTCCGCCACCAGATCAGCGCGACGAACAACACCAGCAGGGCGACCGACGCCGAAATCTGGATCAGCGCGCGCTGCTCCCGAGGTGCATACGCGTATGCGGCGGTGACCGCCGCTCCGGTGACAAGCCCGCCGATGTGCCCCTGCCAGCTGATCTGCTGCCCACCGAGCATCGGAATCACGAACGTGAAGGCCAGGTTGATCGCGATGAGTCCGATCACCCACCGAACGTCGAGGTTCAGCCGCCTGCCCACCACGAATGACGCTCCGAACAGGCCGAACACCGCGCCGGATGCCCCCGCGGTCGCCGCGCTGAGCGGTGAGAGCAGATAGACCAGCACCGATCCGCCGAGCGCGCTCAACGCATACAATCCGGTGAAGCGCAGCCGGCCCAGCCACTTCTCCAGCGGAGGCCCGAGGATGTACAGCGCGTACATGTTGAACAGCAAGTGGGCGATCCCGAAATGCATGAATGCCGATGTCAACAATCGGTACAGATCGCCGTCCGCGACGGCAGGCGGAAACAGTACGAGTTCGCTCTTCAGGCCCCGCGACACCGTCTCGAGCACGAACATCACCACGTTGATTGCGATCAGCGCGTAGGTGATCACTGGCTTCGCCCCGTACTCTCGCCCGCCGAAGCTGGTCTTCGGCTGGCGCACTGACTTCGCGCCTTCGCGCACGCACTCGGTGCACTGGTGACCGACCGCCGCGTCGCGCATGCACTCCGGACAGATCGGACGGTTGCAGCGAGTGCAGCGGATGTACGTGGCGCGATCGGGATGCCGATAACAGGTCGGTGTCGCCTGCGGCGTGCTCGGGATACTCACAGTGTTCCGAACAATTCGATCCAGTTGCCATCGGGGTCGGCGACGAACATCCACCCCATGCCGGGCACCGGGGCGAACTCCGTCACCGGCTCAACAACGTCGTATTCCGAATCGCCGAACGCATCGGCCACCGAGCGAAGATTGTTCAGCCCAATCGTGAAGTATCGGACGCCGGCTTGCGCGCGGCCGCCGCCGGGAGCGGCAGGTGCGGGCGGCGGCGGGTCGTACGTGACGAGCTTGACCACACTCTTGCCTAGCGAGTACCTGCGCTGGGACCCGCCGGGAAACTCGACTTCGCCTTGAAACTCCAGTCCGAGAAAGCCCTCGTAGAAGGCAACCATCGCGTCGAGGTTGGTAGTGACGAGTCCAACTTCGATGCCGGGAGTAAGCAGGTCGAACCGCACCCCAAGAGACTACTGGTCGACTCCCCACACCAGGCAGAACGTGTGTCCCGCCGGATCACGGAACACCCTGAACAGATCTTCGCCGACGGCATCGTCGACGCGGGTTGCGCCCAGCTCGAGCACTTTTCGTTCGGCGTCGTCAGCGTCGTCGACGAGCACGTCGAGGTGAAACTGTTGGGACCCGGCCGGGTCGGGAAACTTGGGCGGTTGGTGCTCAGGCGAGTACTGGAATGCCAGCCTGCGCCCGCCCGGGTCAGTCAGCACTACCCACGTGCCATCCTCGTCGTCAACCGTGCCGCCGAGCAGTCCGGAGTAGAAGTTGGCAAGACCGCGCGGGTCCTTACAGTCGACGACCACTGAGCGAAGTTGTCCGATCATGAGAAAGAGGGTTACCGGTCGCGTCACGCGTTAACCGTCACCCCGCCACTTTCAACATATAGCGCATAGGGGGCTTGCGGCAAGACCCCCCTGGTGCCCCAAAATCGCTGGCCGAAGCCAAAACTCGAGACGATGGGGAGAAACAAGATGCGCGTGTTGTTGTCGACGTGGGGGTCTCGCGGAGATGTCGAGCCGATCGCTGCGCTGGCGGTCGAGTTGCAGGCGCACGACGTAGAGGCGCGGGTGTGCGCGCCGCCGGACTTTGCGGAGCGCTTCGCGGCGATCGGCGTGGAGATGGTGCCGCTGGGCCTGTCGGTTCGCGCGCTGGTGCACGGACACAAGACACAGAAGCCATCGACACCGGCGGATGCCCCGCGGGTCGCGGCAGAGTTGGTCGCCGCACAGTTCGAGACGCTCGGTCCGGCTGCCGAGGGATGCGACGCGCTGGTGGCGACCGGCCTGATGCCGGCGGCTGCGCGGACGGTGGCCGAGCAACGTGGCATCCCGTATGTGCTCGTGGGTTTCCAGCCGGGCAGTTTCCCGTCGCCTCACCAGAAACCGCTGTCGCGGCCGGGCAAGCCCTTCCCCCCGGGCGAGGCCGACAACCGCGTGCTGTGGCAAGTGGATGCCGAGCGGGTGCAGGCGCTGTACGGCGCCCCGCTCAACGCCCATCGGGCGGCACTCGGCCTGCCGCCCGTCGACAACGTCCGCGACCACGTCTTCACCGACCGGCCGTGGCTGGCGACGGACCCGACGCTGGCTCCTTGGCCTGGCTCACCGGATCTCGATGTGGTGCAGACCGGCGCGTGGATTCTTCCTGACACGCGACCACTGCCTAGCGATCTGATGTCGTTCCTCGACGCTGGCGCAGCGCCGGTGTACGTGGGTTTCGGCAGCGTGCGCGCCCCGGAGGACGCCGCGCGGGTGGCGGTCGACGCAATCCGCGCGCAGGGACGCCGTGCGATTTTCAGCCGCGGGTGGGCGGACCTGGCCCAGATCGACGACGGGCACGACTGCTTCGTCGTCGGCGAGGTCAACCACCAGGACCTGTTTCCCCGGATGGCCGCGGTCGTGCACCACGGAGGCGCAGGCACCACCACGACAGCTGCGAAGGCCGGCGCGCCTCAGGTGGTGGTACCGCAAATAGCAGACCAGCCGTACTGGGCCGGGCGGGTGGCCGACCTGGGCATCGGCGCGGCACACGACGGCCCAACGCCAACCGTCGAGTCGCTCTCCGCGGCGTTGGAGACAGCGCTGGCGCCCGAGACGCGTGCACGAGCGACGGCCGTCGCAGGCAGGATCCGCACCGACGGAACAGCGGTGGCCGCGAAGCTACTGACGACCGAATCCTGTTTGGCTGCGAATCAGCGGCAGTGACGCCGTCGTCGCGTACCCGGGTGCAGCGTCGCACACCGCGGGCACCGCGTTGAGAACCTGCATCGCCGTCGCCACATTCGCCGACCGGACGTGTTCCTCGATGCTTGCCGGGCGGGTAAAGCTCGCGAGCGAGATGAAGTGCGTGCGCATGGACGGGTCGCCCTCGATGGTCAGCGTCCAGCCGTCCTTCGGGCGCGGCCAATGGGCGGGATACTCGCCGCCAACGGTCCACAGCGTCTCGATCTCGATCAGCGGTTCGCCCTTGCGGCGGCCGACCCACTTCCACCGTTGGCCCGCCGTCGTGCCGGCCTGCAGCAGATGGTCGAAGATTTGCTGGTCTTCCCTGGCGGCGACGGCTTCCACCGTCGCAGTCACCTCATCGATGCCTGCGTTCAGCGCATCGGCCAGGAACCACACCTGCTCGGTGAAAATCGAGCTGTTGAACGCCAGGAAGTCGTTGGCCGTCGGGCTGATCTGCTCGACGGGCTGACCGAACGCCATGTTGTCGAACGTGATGCCGGTGCTCTCGTACACCGACCAGTCGGCGCGCTCCTGCAGGGTGATTTTGTCGATGGTGCGGCTCATCCCGGACAGTGCCAGCGGCAGCACGCCCGACAGGTTGCCGGGGTTCAGGCCGCTGCCGTGCACGCTGGTGCCGCCACGCTCGCAGGCAGCCAGCAGGCGATCGCGATCGGCCGCTGGCAGCCGGCGCGGATGGAACAGGAAGGCCGTTGTCGCGACGTTCTTGCCGCTGGCCAGGATCGAACAGACGTCGTCGAGATCGGTAGTGCGCGGGGTATAGAGCACGCAGTCGGCTTCGAGCGCCAGCACCTCTGCGGTGTCGGTGGTGGCGACCACGCCGACGTGGCCGAGTCCGACGATTTCGCCGACGTCCTGTCCGTGCTTGCTTTCGGAGTACACCTTGACGCCGACCAGATCGAGATCGGCCCTGCGGTCGAGAATCGCGATGATCATCTCCGTGCCAACCGCACCCGTACCCCACTGGATGACTCGGTATCGCGGGCGCTGCGGCGTCACATCGGGGGACGCTACCGGGTCGGCGGATAACAATTCGATCACTATGCAAATCACGATCACTTAAGAGCTCGCGGCTAAGATTGAGAGTTTTCAAGATCTCGACATGCATCTGGTCGAGGACTTATGAAAATCCGCCTAATTTGAGGGAGATATCACCCTGTTGGGCTGTAACGCTTTTCGATGCGGCTTCGCGGCCGTCGCGACCGAATTCGCGTCGTCTTCCTTTCCGCTACCTTTGCTTAGGGGCGGGGAAGTCAGCGAAAGAATCGCAATTCGAAGGAACAATTGATCATGAAATTCAGTGGTATCACTGCGCGCCGGCACGTCGCCGGTGTCGCCGCCGGCTGCCTGCTCGGGGGCGTGGCCGCAGCAACCATCGCCGCGCCGAATGCGGTCGCGGCGCCCGACTGCTCGGCCGGCGCGGTGTCCAACACCGTGAGCACGACGCTTGGCTCCGCGCGCGCTTACCTCAACACGCACCCCGGCGCGAACCAGGCCGTCGGGGCGGCGTTCAGCCAGCCGCGTCCGGAGGCGGCGTCCACTCTGCGTAGCTACTTCACCGCCAATCCGCAGGAGTACTACGACTTGAAGGGCATCCTGGCGCCGATCGGCGACACCCAGCGGCAGTGCAATGTGTCGGTGCTTCCGGCGGACCTGGCCTCGGCTTACAACGAGTTCATGGCCGGCTGATCGCAGCACGACAACCTGCCGCCGTAGCCACCCGCTGCGGCGGCGGGTTTATTTAGCCAAGCTTCTTGTCTACTCTGGTGGCGTGAAGGTGATGTTGACGGCTGTTGGCGCCGCGTTGGCGGTGGCCGGCTGGTGCAGCGGCGCCGCAGTGGCGCAGGCCGATCCGGCCCCGGCACCGCCGCCCGCGCCCAAGACCACCATCGACGCCGACGGCACTTACGCGGTGGGCAAGGATATCCAGCCGGGCGTCTACAGTTCGGCCGGCCCGGTCGGTGACGGCGCGTGCTATTGGAAACGCGCCAACGGAACCAACATCGTCGACAACGCGCTGTCCAAGAAGCCGCAGGTCGTGCAGATCGACGCCACGGACACGACGTTCACCACCAACGAGTGCCAGTCATGGCAGCTGACCGACGCGCCTCCTCCGCCCCCGCCGGGGGCAGGGGATCTGATCGGCCAGCTTGGTCAACTCGGGCAGATCATTGCCCGAAACCCCGGATCGCCCCCGCCCGCCACGCCCTGATTCGGCTCAGCGGATCTTCTCGCCGTACACACGGTCGACCGTCAACGCCATCAGCACCCTGCGATCGGACACCATCACATCGCGGTATTCGTCCCAATCCGGGTGTTCCCCTGCGGCGCTGCGGTAGTAGTCGACGAGCGCTTCGACCTCAGGGCCGTGGGGATCGGTGCCCGGCCCGGTGAGGGTCACTGGGCCCTCGGCGGTCGCCCATGCCCAGCCGTCGGAGCTGGTGACCTCGAGCGCGGCGCGCGGGTCGCGGCGCAGGTTCGCCGTCTTGGCGCGGCCCTCGGTCATCGAGACGTAGATGACGCCGGCGTCGGAGTCGTAGAACGGTGTCACCGGGGAAAGCTGCGGCAGGCCGTTGGCCTTGATGGTGGCCAGCACGCCGAGCCGGCTCTCGGCGATCAACGTGTGCGGGTCGAATGTGATGGCTGTCATGTCAACGGGCAACCCACGACCGCATGCCGGCTATTCCGGTTGCGGTCGTAGGGTGACGGACGTGGCCGATCTCCATCCCGGCGTCGCTGTCCTGGCGCCCCTGCTGGGCACCTGGTCGGGCCGCGGCTCCGGCGAGTACCCGACGATCGAGCCGTTCGACTATCTCGAGGAAGTGACCTTCACTCATGTCGGCAAGCCGTTCCTGATCTATGGACAGCGGACGAAGGCCGGCGACGACGGCCGCCCGTTGCACGCCGAGACGGGATATCTACGGATGCCGTCGCCGGACCGGGTCGAACTCGTGCTGGCCCATCCGACGGGCATCACGGAGATACAGGAGGGGAGGCTGTCGACGACCGGAACCACACTCGAGTTGGAACTGATCGCGACGGCGATCGGTCGTAGCTCTTCGGCCAAAGAGGTAACGGCACTGAGTCGTTCGATTCGGATCGACGGTGACGAACTGAGCTACACACTGCAACTGGGCGCCGTCGGTCAGCCGTTGCAACACCATCTGGCCGCGACGCTGCACAGGACGACCGCATGACGTCCCGAAGTCGACCGCGAGTGAGGATCGCAGCGAGGAACGAGCGAGGACCGGAGCGAGCGGGAGTCGAGGCATGACGGAAGACGGCAGGATCCGGGTCCCCTCCGACCTCGACGCGATTACGGTCGTCGGCGACGAAGACCACTCCGAGATCGATCCGGCGGCCGTCGAGCGGATCTGGCAGGCGGCACGGCATTGGTACGCGGCCGGCATGCATCCTGCGATTCAGCTGTGCCTGCGACACAACGGCAAGGTCGTGCTCAACAGGGCGATCGGACACGGCTGGGGCAACGGCCCCGACGATCCGCCCGACGCCGAAAAAGTCGCTGTCACAACGGAGACCCCCTTCTGCGTGTATTCCGCGGCCAAAGCGATCACCACGACCGTCGTGCACATGCTCGCCGACCGCGGTGTCTTCTCCCTTGACGACCGGGTGTGCGACTACCTGCCCGGTTACACCAGCCATGGCAAGGACCGCACCACGATCCGGCACGTCATGACGCACAGCGCTGGCGTACCTTTTCCGACGGGTCCCCGGCCGGACCTCAAGCGGATGGACGATAGCGACTACGCCCGCGAGATGCTCGGCAACCTGAAACCGATCTATCGGCCGGGCCTGGTGCATATTTACCACGCGCTGACGTGGGGGCCGCTGGTGCGCGAAATCGTGTCCGCGGCTAGCGGCAAGAACATTCGCGAGATCCTGGCCACCGAGATCCTCGACCCACTCGGCTTTCGGTGGACGAACTACGGCGTCGCGGAGGCCGACGTTCCACTGGTGGCGCCGAGTCATCCGACGGGCAAGCCGTTGCCAGCGCCGATCGCGGCGGCCTTCCGCACCGCGGTCGGCGGCACCATGCATCAGATCATCCCGTTCTCGAATACGCCACGGTTCCTCACCGGCGTGGTGCCGTCGTCCAACACCGTTTCGACCGCCGACGAGCTGTCCCGTTTCGCCGAGATCCTGCGCCGCGGAGGCGAACTCGACGGAGTGCGCGTCATGGCGCCCGAGACGCTGGGCGCCGCCACACGAGAGTGCCGTAGGCTGCGGCCGGACCTCGCGACCGGACTGATGCCGTTGCGCTGGGGCACCGGGTACATGCTCGGGTCTAACCGGTTCGGACCGTTCGGGCGCAATGCGCCCGCGGCGTTCGGCCACACCGGCCTGGTGAACATCGCGGTCTGGGCCGACCCCGAACGCGGGCTCTCGGGGGGCTCATCAGCAGCGGCAAGCCGGGCAGGCATCGTGAGGCCAACCGCTACCCCGCCCTGCTGGACCGCATCGCGGCAGAGATTCCACGCGTTCGAACATGATGCTCCGATGTTTGGATATCGGTCGTTGCGGGAACCGGGTGGTAGCCGCTGGACCGCGTCTCAGCGGCGAGTCATGTCGGAGGTAATTGTGGAGAGCCAACCTGCAACGAGTAGCTGCACAATCGACCGGCAGCGTATCGGCGAGATCGAGGTGCTGTCCGTTGCGGGCGTGGTCGACATGCTCACCGCCCCTCAGCTCGAGGAGGCGATCGCGGTTGCCGCCAAGGAATCACCGCAAGGTGTGATCGTCGACCTGGGCGCTGTCGATTTCTTGGCCTCCGCAGGCATGGGCCTCCTGGTAGCCGCGCGAGATGAACTACCGGCGTCTGTGCAATTCGCGGTCGTGGCCGACGGACCCGCAACCAGCCGACCACTCAAGCTGGTCGGCATCGCCGACGTCGTCGGGCTGCACGCCACGCTGGATGAAGCAGTTGCTGCACTGACGGTATAGACACGTGCCGGACTGGGTAGCCAGCAGGCCAAGATGACAGCTTCCGAAAGGCCCTGCAGTAGCCCGCAGTTCATGCGGATGGATGTCACCGCCGACGCCGAGAACGCGGCGACGGTCCGACGGGAGTTCTCGGACTGGCTGGGACGGTCGTTCACACTCGACACGACGAAGGCCAGCGATGTGGTGCTCGCCGTCAACGAGGCGATGGCCAACGCGGCGGAGTATGCCTACCTGACCCTCGATCGTCCAGGCACGATGCACGTGCGCGCGCTCTATGACGGCAGCGCGGCCACGCTCAGCGTCACCGTGACGGACGAAGGCGCCTGGCGAAGTGCCGACCCTGCGGCCACAGGGAACAGTCGCGGACGTGGCATCCCGCTCATGCATGCACTCGCCGACCGGGCCACCGTCGACTCGTCGCCGGCAGGCACCACGGTATGCCTCGAGTGGAATCACGTGGCACCGGCGGCGACCAGGGCCGACGCCTAGAACTGCGGAAGTCGCACCACCTGAACGAAGAACTCGTCGATCTGCCGCACCGCGCTCATGAACTGATCCAGGTCGACGGGTTTGGTCACGTAGGCGTTGGCGTGCAGCTTGTAGCTGCGCAGGATGTCCTCCTCGGCCGAGGATGTGGTGAGCACGACGACCGGGATATGGCACAGGTCGGGATCGGACTTGATCTTCTCCAGCAGCTGTCGGCCGTCATATTTCGGGAGATTCAGATCAAGCAGAATCAAGTCGGGCCGGGGAGCATCCTCGAACGCGCCGCGTCTATAGAGAAAGTCAAGGCCCTCCTCGCCATCGTGCGCAACGTGAAGGTTGTTCTTGATCTTGTTGTGTTCGAAGGCTTCCCGCGTGATCAGCACGTCACCGGGGTCGTCCTCGACCAGCAGTACATCAATTGCTCGGCCTTCCGGGCCTTCCAGGGATGTCATTCAGTAGCTCCTTGTTGCAGGGTCGTCGGGTCCGGCTCCGGCTCCGCCGGTGATGGGGCAGGCAGCGTGAAATGAATGCGCGTGCCTTCGCTGTTCGAGGTGTCTATCCAGATCGTTCCGCCATGGTGTTCGATGATCTTTTTACACAGCGCAAGGCCGATGCCCGTGCCGCTGTAGGCGTCGCGGCGATGCAGGCGCTGAAAGATGACGAAAACCTTGTCGGCGAACTCTTGCGGGATGCCGATGCCGTTGTCTGACATAGTGAAGAACCAGTCGGCATCCTCATCGAGGATGCGTTTTTCGCAGTCGATCACGATTCGTGGTGGGACGCCTTCCCGGCGGAACTTCACCGCGTTGCCGATCAGGTTCTGCCACACCATCACCAGCAGGGTGGCATCCCCGTCGGTGTGGGGAAGTCCGGCCTGCGGACGGATTATCTCGGCGCCCGATTCCTCGACGGCAGTCGACAGGTTGTTCAAGGCGGTGTCCAAGGCGGTGTCCAGGTCAACGTCGGAAGTGGTCGAGTTGAGCCGCCCGACGCGGGAGAACGTGAGGAGGTCGTTGATCAGGACCTGCATGCGTTTGGCACCGTCGACCGCGAACGCTATGTACTCCGCACCGCGCTCGTCGAGTTCGTCGCCGTAACGCTTCTCGAGCAGCTGGCAGAAGGCAGTGACCTTGCGCAGCGGCTCCTGCAGGTCGTGCGATGCGACGTAGGCGAATTGCTCGAGTTCGGCGTTGGATCGTCGTAGCTCCTCCGCCTGCTCGTCGAGCGCAGCATGGGCAGTGCGCGACGTTTCCAGCTCCTCGACGATTCGCTGCCGCATGTCCTCGACATTCGCGGCGATTGCGCGGATGTCCTTGGGCCCGCGCGGGATGATCCGTTCGCCGAAGTTGCCCTCCGTGATCCGTCGGCACGCCGCGGCGAGCGCGGCCAGAGGGCGGGTGACCGCGCCGCGCACCAGTACCGCCAGCACGATCGCCATAAGGAAAAACGCCAGCAGCAGGGCCACCAGCACGCTGTCCCGCCAGTCGCGCACGTCGTCGAGCTCGTCGACATCGGCTGCCCTGGCTTGGGTCAAATGATCGTTCTGCACATCGAATAGCTCACGCAGACGGTCGAATTCGGCCCTTCCCCGCTCGGCGACAGCGGGGTTCACGACGTAGGGCGATCCCGGCGTCACACTCGCGACGAGCGGCTCGGCATACGTGGACCGCCACCTCGCCGCCGCCTGTTCGATCGCGTCCAGATCGTCCATCGCGTCGGTACGGTGACCGACCCGCATCCGAATGTCGCCGGCGGCGGCTTGTTGGTCGCGCTGCCCGTCGTAGTAGGGCGCAAGAAACTGCGGATCGGCGGCGATGGCGTAGCCGCGCAGGGCTGTCTCCTGATCTCGCAGCGCCGCCTGCAGCCGATAGGCCGCCACACGGGCCGGCTGGATGTTTTCGACGAGCTCGCTGGACACCTTGTCGGTCCGGTTCAGCAATACACCCCCGGCGAGGGCCCCGGTGAGCACCAACACCCCCATGACGGACAGGACGGCGTTTTGCCATCCCTGGACCGTGAGCTTCCGCCCGCGTCGGGCAGGGGTCACCGGTTTGTCCGCTCGACGCGCACCACCGCGATGTCGTCGCTGTGCCCGCCGTGCGTCCGTGCCCGCGCCTCCACTTCGCCGATGAGCTCGTCGACGAACTCGCGACCGGGCAGCGCCGCAAGTGAACGGGCCAGCTCGAGCAGGCCATCCTCGCCGAGGCGTTCGTTGCCTCGCCCCGAGTGCCCCTCGAACAGTCCGTCCGTGAGCAGCAACAGGCCATGGCCTTCCGGCAGCTCCAATTCATTCACCGGCCACTCGCGGGCTCCAAGACCGAGCGCGGGGCCTGCCGGCGGTTCGAGCCACCGCACGTCGCCGTTCCCATGAACCAACATGCCCGGATGCCCCGCGCGGACGGCGTTGAAGCGCAAGCTGTCGGGCGCGAGCGCCACGCTCAACAGCGTCGCGAAGATGCCCTTTGCCGGCCGCTCCGCAAAAAGAATGCGCTCGAGCTGGTGCATCCGTTCATTTCCGCGGAGCCCGGCGAACGTCAGCGCTCGCCAGCCGATGCGCAGCGCCACGCCGAGCGCCGCCTCGTCGGGCCCGTGCCCCGCGACGTCGCCAACCATGACGTGCACAGTCCCGTCCGAGGTCTGCACGACGTCGTAGAAGTCGCCGCCGAGCAAGGCATATGTGCGGCTTGCCCGGTATCGCGTAATGACATCGACCTTCGCGTCGTCGAGCAGCAACGGTGAGGGCTGCAGGCCGCGTTCGAGCCGGGCATTCTCGCCCGCCCGGAGCCGGCTGGCATGCAATTCGACCGCGGTGAGCTCGGCGCGCTTGCGCTCGATCGCGTACAGCAGCGAACGCCGGAGGGTCTCGGGTTCGACGCGGCCCTTGACGAGGTAATCCTGCGCGCCGGAGGCCACCGCGGAAACTCCGAAGTGCTCGTCATTTAGCCCGGTCAACACGATGATCGGGATACTTGGATGGTTCTTGATGATGCGTTCCAAGGCGCCGATCCCGCTGGCGTCGGGGAGGTTCAGGTCCAGCAGCACGCAGTCCGGGCGACTGGCTGCCAACTCGCGCTCAGCATCGGAAATCGATGGCGTCCAGGCGAAATCGATATCGGCGGCGGCGTCGGCGATCAACTCTTCCACCAGCAACGCGTCGGCCCGGTCGTCCTCCACGAGAAGCACTGAGAGGCGCGGTTCGTTCGTCGCACGAGCGACAGTGGGGGTGTCCTGCGGGTATTGCGGCGCGCGCATGGCCATCACGTCCTTCACGTAACGTCACCCGGTCGCGCTGACCCCTTCTTCAGTGACAACCGTCTGACCATACCCAGTCTCTCGGCGGGCCTCATCCCGGGGCAAGCCTGTCCATCGCCCCTCCCCTATACATTGACGCTGGGTAGTACTACAGTTGGTAGTACTACTTCGGCATTCTGGGAGCGGCGCTCATGAGTCCGAAACCGGCTGATCTCGCAGCTGCACAAGGTCTTCCCGACGCCGCCGACGGGTGGTATCGCGAATCGATCGCATCGCCGTGTGCAGCTGCACTGGTCGTTCCTGCTGGGCGAGATCGCGCTGTACTCATTCATCGTCCTGCTGATCACCGGCGTCTACCTGACGCTGTTCTTCGACCCGTCGATGACCGAGGTCACCTATGACGGCGTGTATCAGCCGCTGCGGGGAGTCGAGATGTCACGCGCCTACGCGTCGACGCTGGACATCACCTTCGAGGTGCGCGGCGGGTTGTTCGTCCGTCAGATCCACCACTGGGCGGCACTGATGTTCGCGGCGTCGATCATGGTGCACATGGCCCGGGTGTTCTTCACCGGCGCCTTTCGCCGTCCCCGGGAACCCAACTGGGTCATCGGCTCGCTGCTGCTGATCCTGGCGATGTTCGAGGGCTACTTCGGCTACTCGCTGCCCGACGACCTGCTCTCCGGAATCGGCCTGCGCGCCGCGCTGTCCTCGATCACATTGGGGCTGCCCGTGGTTGGCACCTGGATGCACTGGGCGCTGTTCGGCGGCGACTTCCCAGGCGAGACGCTCATCCCCCGGCTCTATGCCCTTCACATACTGATATTCCCCGCAATCATGCTGGCGCTCATCGGTATTCACCTTGTGTTGGTGTGGTTCCAGAAGCACACCCAGTTTCCGGGTCCCGGCCGCACCGAGACCGATGTCGTTGGCGTGCGGGTGATGCCGGTATTCGCGGTGAAGTCAGGCGCATTCTTCGCGATGGTCACCGGCATCCTGGGCCTGATGGGCGGCCTGCTGCAAATCAACCCGATCTGGCAATTGGGCCCGTACAAGCCATCTCAGGTGTCGGCGGGTAGCCAGCCCGACTTCTACATGATGTGGCCGGAAGGGCTGATGAGGTTGTGGCCGGCATGGGAGTTCTACCTCTTCGGCCATACGATCCCCGCCGGGGTGTGGGTTGCCGTGATCATGGGTCTGGTCTTCGTGCTGCTGACCGTCTACCCGTGGATCGAGAAGCGAGTGACAGGCGATCGCGCCCACCACAATCTGTTGCAGCGGCCGCGAGATGTGCCGGTGCGCACGGCGATTGGTGCGATGGCGATTGCGTTCTACATGGTGCTGACCCTGGCGGCGATGAACGACATCATCGCGTTGCAGTTCCACGTCTCGCTGAACGCGACCACCTGGATCGGCCGCATCGGCATGGTGGTGCTTCCCGCGATCGTCTACTACATCACCTACCGGTGGTGTGTTGGGCTACAGCGCAGCGACCGCGCGGTGCTCGAACACGGCATCGAGACCGGCATCATCAAACGCCTGCCGCACGGCGCGTACATCGAGCTGCACCAGCCGCTCGGACCGATTCCGTTGGAGTACCAGGGTGCCGCGGTGCCTAAGCGGATGAACAAGCTCGGCTCCGCCGGGGCTCCGGGTACCGGTAGCTTCCTGACCGCTGACCCGATCTCCGAGCACGATGCGCTCACTGAAGCCGCGCATGCTTGCGAACGCAAGGCGCTCACCGCATTACGCGAACCCCGGGTTTAGGACAGCGGGTCGTTGGTCCGTACCCCGCGGTATATCCCCAACCGGACGATCAGCGGCATCAGCACTCGGTCGAATGACCAGGCGGGGAAGGTGAACGCGCGGCCGTTGGGGGCGAACACCTCCAGACCGTCCCGCTGCGGACCGAGCACTGAGCCCCACCGCCGCTTCGGTGGGCGGTAGCTGCGCAACGGCCGTCCCTCGAACTCGGCTCGAATGTTGTTGGCCAGCAGGCCGTCCGCTCGATTGCGGGCCGAGGTCCGAAGCGGGTCGGTCGCCGCGACGTCGCCGACCGCGAACACACCCTGATGACCGGGCACCTGGAGTTCCGGAGTCACCCGAACGAAGCCGTGATCGTCGAGCAACTCCGGCGGTAGCCAGTCGGTGTTCGGCCGAACCCGTCCTGTCGCCCAGAGCACGGCGTCGGCCGACGCCGGCGGCTGACCAGTGCTCCACTGGACCCGTTCGCTGGTGATGCGATCGCACGAGAATCCGTCGGGTATCAGTGCACGGTGACTCGGATGGAGCACCACGCCGAACTCGCCGAGGCGCCGCTGGACCCGCTCCCATGCCCGGGGGTGGTGTTGGAGCAGGGCACGCTCTCCCGGGAAATAGAGATCGACCCGCTTGTCCGGCCAGGCCCTCGCCACGTTGGCTGCGCTGCTGACCGCCGCCGCCCCACCGCCGACGACGATCACCGAATCGGCTTCGGCCAAGCGGTCGTGGGCGGCGCGAAGGTCGGTACCGATGTCATCGGCAGACTGCAAGTCCGGCTGCCGCCAGAAGCCGTTGGTCACTCCCGTCGAGATGACAACGGCGTCGAATTTCTCGGCCGAGGTCGAGCCGTCGTCATGCCTGACCACGACGGCTCGGGCGTCAAGTTCGAGACCGGTCAAGGTGCCGTGGACCGTGCGCACCCGGTCGAGGCCGCGGAACCTGTCGAACGGAATCCAATTGGCGCGGGCCCACTCCTGTGGATGTGACAGCCGCCAGCCCAGCTCCTGTCCGCTCACCAACGCCGGCTTGGCCGAGATCCCGACCACCTCGGCATGGCGGGCGAGTCGGATCGCGGTGAGCACGCCGCTGTCACCGAGCCCGGCGATGACGACGCGGCGCGAATCCATGCGGACACGCTGACACACGAAGAGGGGCACCCGCTACGGGGTGCCCCTCTTTTGTGAGATGTGGTGGTCAGCGGCTCTGCATAACGCTGGTATCCACCTGCGGCACGGTCACCTGCTGCTGGATGTCATGAACCCAGTCGTGGTGCACGATGTCGGCGCTGGCGGGTCCTGCGAGACCGATCACGGCGGCGGCCAGCCCGCTGGCGACGATGGTGGCAAATCCGAACTTCTTCATTTTGGTGCCTTCTTCTTCGTTGTTCCTGTCGGCTTTGTGCCGTCCTGTCTGTCTAAACACAGTGCTCAGGGCTTTAATTCCGATGGCAGAAATTGAATGGGCGATTGGCAGGAATCGAACACCAGACTCGCGGAAGCCGTGCGCCGCAATTGGAGTGGCTTCGCTCACCACGGCGTCGATGGTCTCGATTCGGCGTCACTGCGTTTCGGCTAGCTTTCATTCCGTCGAACGTGGGTTACCCGCACGCTCTTCGCCGCTCGAGGCGTGACGTAACCCCACACTCGAGCAGGTTGTGCGGCGGCTCAGGGCTCAGGGTGTGATGGCGTCGATCGCCCGGTAGATGCGCTGCTCGCTGACCGGCCGTGCGGTGCCAAGCTGTTGGGCCCACAGGCTCACCCGCAGCTCCTCGATCATTCGCGCAATGTCGCGGACATCGTCGGCCGCTGCGCGTGATGGCGAAAGGGCTTGCCGCAGCTCGTCGTACGCATTCTGGACCGCCTGAATGCGTGACATCCTTTCGCGGTCGGTATTGAGGCCCTGCGGCAAGCGCTCAACACGTCGGCCGATGGCGGTGAGGTAGCGGGAGAGGTCGGCGAGATGCGTTGCGCCCGTCGCGGTGACGAAGCCGCGCGGCAGCAGCCGGTCGAGCTGCGCGCGAATGTCGGCGATCGCATCTGCCTGGGCAGCGGAAGGCGCGGCGGGCAACGCGACATCGACCTCATGCGCGGCGGCAAGTACCTTCTCGACCCGGCCGACGATGTCGAGCGTCGCCGTGGCCAACGCATCGGCCACCCGCTGCCGCAGCGCGGCGAACTCGGAACGGCTCCACACCGACGCTGCGGCCAGCACCGCGACCGCAGCGTCGGCGCAGTCGTCGAGCAGCGCACCCAACGAGCCGTCGGGGTTAGCGCCGAGCACCAGGCGTGTGCGGGGATTCAGCTGGCGTTCAATGGTTTTGACGGGCGACGGCACCGAAAGGCGCAGCAGTCGACGGAGGCCGGGACCCATCGCGGCATCTTGTGCGGCCTTCGTTGCGAACACCCGCACATCCACCGCGCTGCCCGCATCGACGAATGCCGGGAAGCCGCGCACGGTGTGGCCACCGCTGACGCGTTCGACGGTGCGCGGCAGCTCGTCGATGTCCTCGGGCCAGCCGTGCAACCCGCTGCGTTCAAGGCCTTCGGCCACCGCCTCGGCGACGGCCTGCCGGGCGGGTGCGGCGAGCTTCTCCTGCAACGCCTCGAGATCCTTGCCACGTGCCACCTCGGTTCCGTCCGCGGACGTGACGGCGAACGTCACACGCAGGTGCGACGGGATCTTGTCGAGGTCGAAGGAGTTGATGGGGACGAGCACGCCGGATAGGCGTTGCAGCGCGCGCTGCAGCGATTCCAGCAGCGGCTCTGTTCCCGGTTCCAGGATGGCAAGCACTGCACGGGCGGTGTCGGGTGCGGGAACGAAATTGCGGCGCAGGTCTTTTGGCAGTGATCGGATCAGCGCCGTCACCAGTTCCTCGCGCAATGCGGGCACGTGCCAGGCGAACTCGTCGCCGCCGAGGCGCGCGAGCACCTCCACCGGCACGTGCACGGTGGTGCCGTCGTCCTCGGCGCCGGGCTCGAACCGGTAGGTCACCGGAAGCGAGAGATCACCAGCCCACCACGAGTCGGGCGCCTCAGCGGCCGCCTCCTCGGTGCGCAGCAGGTCATTGCGGGTGAACGTCAGCAAGTCCGGTCTACGACGCCGCTCCTTGCGCCACCAGGCGTCGAAGTGGCGCGCCGAGACGACGTCGGCAGGTATGCGGGCATCGTAGAGGGCGTAGATCTCCTCATCGCTGATGATGAGATCGCGGCGACGTGCGCGCTCTTCGATTTCCGCCAGTTCCTGAAGTAGCTCGGCGTTGTCGCGGAAGAAGTGATGGCGGGTCTGCCAGTCGCCTTCGACGAGCGCGTGCCGGATGAACAAGTCGCGGGCCAGCTCCGGTTCGATCTGGGCGTAGTTGACGCGTCGACGCGGCACCAGCGGCAGGCCGTACAGCGTCACCCGCTCGTAGGCCATCACCGCTCCGCGCTGGGCGTCCCAGTGCGGCTCGCTGTAGGTGCGTGCCACCAGGTGTCCGGCAATGTGTTCGACAGCCTCCGGTTCGATGCGCGCCGCGGTCCTGCCGTACAGCCGGCTGGTTTCGACGAGCTCGGCGACGACGACCCAGCGCGGCGGCCGCTTGGTCAGAACCGAGCCCGGCGCGAGGACGAACTTCGTGTTGCGCGCGCCGGTGAATTCACGAGAGTCGCCGTCCCGCAGCCCGATGTGCGAGAGCAGGCCTGCGGTCAGCGCGGCGTGGATGCGCGCGGGATCGGCGTCCTCGTCAGAAGGAGGAGCCTCGCGGATTCCTATCTCCCCAGCGATGCTGCGCAACTGCCCGGTGAGATCCTGCCACTCGCGGATCCGTAGATAGTGCAGGAACTCTTCGCGGCACATGCGGCGAAACGCGTTGCCTGAGCGCTCTTTTCGTTGCTCACGCAGGTAGCGCCACAGGTTGAGGTACGAGACGAAGTCCGAGCGCTCATCGGCGAACCGGGCGTGCTTCTGACGCGCAGCCTCTTCGCGGTCGGCGGGCCGCTCACGCGGGTCGGGAATCGACAGCGCGGCGGCGATCACCAGCACCTCACGCACGCAACCCTCGGCGTCGGCCTGCAGAATCATCCGGCCGACCCGCGGATCAAGGGGCAGCCGCGCGAGGCGACGGCCGAGCTCGGTGATCGCGCCGTCGCGATCGAAGGCGCCGAGTTCCTGCAACAGCAGCACACCGTCGCGGATGCTGCGCGCCTCAGGTGGGTCGAGGAAAGGGAACCGCTCGATGTTGCCGAGCCCAAGGGCGGCCATCTGCAGGATGACCGCGGCGAGGTTCGTCCGCAGAATCTCGGGGTCGGTGAACCGTGGTCGGGCCTCGAAGTCCTCCTCGGAGTACAGGCGGATGCACACACCGGGAGCGACGCGGCCCGAACGGCCCGCCCGCTGCGCGGCCGACGCCTGCGAGATCGGCTCGATCGGCAGTCGCTGCACCTTCGTCCGTCGGCTGAACCGCGAGATCCGGGCGGTGCCGGGGTCGACCACATAGCGGATGCCAGGAACCGTCAGCGACGTCTCGGCGACGTTGGTGGCGAGCACGACGCGTCGGCCGGTGTGCGGCGCAAAAACCTTCTGCTGCTCCGCTGTTGGCAGTCGGGCGTAGAGCGGCAGCACCTCGGTATGCTTATCGAGGACCACGAGAGCTTCTGCGGTGTCCCGGATTTCGCGCTCGCCGGAAAGGAACACCAAGACGTCGCCTGGCGGCTCCTTCTCAAGCTCGACAACGGCATCGACGATCGCCTCTGTCTGGTCCCGCGGAGCCGTGCGTACTTCATTACGAATCAAGTCGTGATCGGGGTCGTCAGGGTCGGCGGTGTCTGATCCGGCGGCCTGTACCGCGCCGCCCACGACGACTTCCAGTGGCCGGTACCGGATTTCGACCGGATACGTACGGCCGGACACCTCAACGATCGGCGCATCCGAGAAGTGCGCGGCGAACCGTGCCGGCTCGATGGTCGCCGATGTGACGATCACCTTGAGATCGGGCCTGCGGGGCAGGAGCTCCCGCAGATACCCGAGCAGGAAGTCGATGTTGAGACTGCGCTCGTGGGCCTCGTCCAGGATCAGGGTGTCGTAGCGCAACAGCCGGCGGTCGCGCTGAATTTCGGCAAGCAGGATGCCGTCGGTCATCAGCTTCACCAGCGTGCGGTCGCTCGCCCGGTCCGTGAAACGCACGGTGTAGCCGACGGTCTCGCCGAGCGGGGTGCCCAGTTCGTCGGCGATGCGCTGGGCAACGGTGCGGGCAGCCAGCCGGCGCGGCTGGGTGTGCCCGATCGTCCCGCGGATTCCGCGGCCCAGCTCCAGGCAGATCTTCGGCAGCTGGGTGGTCTTGCCGGACCCGGTCTCGCCTGCGACCACGACCACTTGGTTTTCTGCGATGGCTTTGGCGATCTCGTCACGCCGGTGGCTGACCGGAAGGTCGGGATAAGTGATCGCGGGCAAAGCCGCTTCGCGGGTGGCGACTAGCGCCTCGGCGGCCGTGAGTTGTTCGCCGAGCTGCTGCAGCTTCTGAGGGCCGATGCTGCCGCGCATGTTCTTGAGGCGACGGCCGAGCCGGGCGGCGTCGCGGATTGTCAGCCCGTCGAGGCGGTTTCGCAGTTCCCGCAACTCGGCGACGGATGACTCGGACACTCCGGCAAGGATAGACGTGCCGCCCCTTCGCCGAGATCGACGAAATGGCGCGATCTACTCGCTCAAACCCACCCAAGCGGGAGTTTGGGCGGAAATTTAACCCTTGTCGGGTGACCAGTAGTCGAGCATCTCGGCGAACGTTTCGAAGGCCGGCGCGGAGGCGCCATACGCAGCCTCGAGATGGATGCTCAACGGGAACCCGAGGTCGACGACGCCGTCGATCACCCTTTTGTACAGGTCGATCATCAGCTTGCGCTTCTGGGCGGGCTCGGTTTCCGCCAGCATCGTGACGAACGCCTGCTCGTCGGCGACGGCCGCGTTGCCCGGATCCTGGATCAGCCAGTTGATCAGGCCGTTGCGCGTCTCGACCTTCGGCACAAAGCCGAACGACAGCAGGATCTCGGGGCGGTGGTCGGTGGTCTTCGCGAATTCGGTCAGGAAGCCGACGATCGCGTCCGAGTACAGCAGCTGGGTCATGCCGTAGGTCGCACCCTGGTTGCACTTGAAGTTGAACCGGCCGTGTTCACCGTCGCGGGTGGGGATCAGGATCGCGCCGCGGTTGGGCACGAGCCCCTCGAAGATCGACAGCGCATCGGTAGGCGCGACACCGGAACCCTCGCCGTCGTTCATCGTGCGGGGTACGCCGACGAACGCGATGCCCTCGATACCCGCGTCGCGAAGATCGGTCAGCCGTTGGCGCAGCGACGACTCATCCATGAACGCGGTGACCTGGGTGCACAGCCCCTTCAACCCCGGCAACTCGGGCTCGATGAGCTTCCAGAAGTCCAACACGTCCAGTCGCGGCTTCATCTCGACGGGACGGTCGTCGTCCTCCTCGATCATCCCGGGCATCATCACGTGGCCTATCCGGGCGTCGATGCCGGTCTCCTTGGAGAACCGCACCACCTTGCGAGCTTCCTCCAAGGCCTGCTCACGGCCGAGGTCCGCGTTGGGCGGGACGAGCTCGAACGCGACGGTGTTGAGGGTCAAGAGGTAGCTCCTCATTGCACGACTGTCCATTCCATCCAGGTGGTCGACGATGACCGCTTGGCGGAAGACCAGATCTCATCTGTTGCGGTCGAGATTAGCGACTGGCGTGCGATCGCTTGGCGGCGCCCATAGCTGGCGTGGCGGCAACTGACTTGGCGTTGCGATCCTGCCACGCCCGGTAAACATCCTGCCACCGGGGAACACCGGCGTTGACCTGCATGTTCTATCCAGCAGGAGGCGTTTGAAAATGAAGAAGTTCAGCTTTGCCACAGTGGTATCGAGCACGCTGGCGGCGATCGCCATCGGACTGGCTGGCCCGGCCATGGCGGACGCCGGGAGCGGTTCTAATGTGCCGGCGCCCGCACCTGTCTACCCACAGACGGCCACCGGCGGGGCGAACCCGTACACGCCCTACGGCGTCGACCCCTACGTCCCCTTCGGTGTGTCGTCACAGCGCTGAGCGCTACGCATTGCCGAGGACCTCGGTGAGCGCAGCGTCAACCGTCGCAGGCGGCGAGCCCGGGGCCACGTAGGCGACGACGACAGTCGGCCCCTTGGCGTAGGTGTACCCGTCGGTGACTAGCGGAATGTTGAAATGCATCACGGCATGTCCGCCGATTTGTTCGGGTTCACTGGGCACCCCGACGTCCACACGGGTCTGGGTGGACAGGTGTGGGACGTACTTGTGTACGAAGGCTTCGCCGCTGCCGTTCTTCACCTGACCCGCAAGCACTCTCAGTATTGGGTTGCCATTCTGGCTCGCCAGGGCAGCGGCCAGGCGATCGAACTCATGGCTGGCGAATGCGGGATCGATGTCAGCGGGGCAGATCTCGGTGACCGTGAAGCCGGGTATCTCGGCGAGCACCCCGTCGACACCGTCGGGCGGCGGTGCCTGCAGGCCGCAATCGACACTGACAGGCGCGATCGGGCCGACGGATACGGTCGTCGTAGGTGCGCATGCAACGCACGTCGCGGCGAGGACGGCCGCGATTACCGCAGCCTTGATTCGCGTGGGGTTAGGCACGGTTGACAGCATCCGATGCGGGCCTTGGAAGATTCTTGTCGTCGGCCAGCACCGTCACGGCCCTCATCCGTAATCTCGATGAAGTGAGCGTTGCATCGGATGCCGCCGTCGCCCTGAGCGACCGCTTCTCCCGCGAACTGCCGGAGCTTGCGGTTCGATGGCAGGCAGAGGTGCCTCCCGACCCGCGGCTACTGGTGCTCAATGAGCGGTTGGCCGCCGATCTGGGTCTGGACGCAGCCTGGCTGCAAAGCGAAGACGGGGCGCGGTTCTTGGCCGGGGCTCTGGTACCCGACGGCGCCACGCCGGTCGCGCAGGCCTACGCCGGACACCAGTTCGGCGGGTTCGTTCCGCGGCTCGGCGACGGCCGGGCGCTGCTGCTCGGTGAGATCGCCGGCGCGGACGGCACCGTTCGCGACCTTCACCTGAAGGGTTCGGGTGCCACGCCGTTCGCGCGGGCAGGTGACGGTCTGGCCGCGGTCGGCCCGATGCTGCGCGAATACGTTGTCAGCGAGGCGATGCACGCGCTGGGCATCCCCACGACCCGGTCGCTCGCCGTCGTGGCCACCGGTCGCCCGGTCCATCGCGAGACACCGCTGCCCGGGGCCGTGCTCGCGCGGGTGGCCAGCAGCCACCTGCGGGTCGGCAGCTTTCAATACGCCGCAACGGCCGGCGACACCGATCTGGTAAGGCGGCTCGCCGACCACGCCATCGCCCGGCACCATCCGAGCGCGGCCGCGGCGGACAATCCGTACCGCGCGCTGTTCGAGGCCGTGCTCTCCGCGCAGGCGTCGCTGGTGGCGCGGTGGCTGCTGGTCGGGTTCGTGCACGGGGTGATGAACACCGACAACATGACGATCTCCGGCGAGACCATCGACTACGGGCCGTGCGCCTTCATGGAGGCCTACGACCCGGCCACGGTGTTCAGCTCGATCGACGCCTGGGGCCGATACGCCTACGGCGAGCAGCCCTCGATCGCGGCGTGGAACCTGGCCCGGTTCGCCGAGACTCTGCTTCCGCTCTTCGCCGACGATCTCGACGACGCGCTCGCCCTCGCGCAGGAGTCACTCGACGGATTCGTTGGCCAGTACTCCGCCGCGTGGTTGGCCGGCATGCGGACCAAGCTCGGCCTGCGCGACGTCGATGACGACGTGGTGACGCCGCTGATCACCTCGCTTTTGGAGCAACTCCAGCACAGCCGGGTTGATCACACGTCGTTCTATCGCCTGCTCGGTCGCGCGGCGCGCGGTGACCGCGAGCCGGCGCGCGGGCTGTTCGTCGACCTTGCCGCATTCGATGCGTGGCTGGCGCGCTGGCAGGCGCTTGCGCCGGACGCCGACGCGATGGACCGCGTCAATCCGGTGTACATCCCCCGGAACCATTTGGTCGAAGAGGCCCTTGCCGCGGCGACAGCGGGTGATCTCGATCCGCTGGTGCGGTTGCTCGCGGTCGTGACGGCGCCCTACGACGAACGGCCCGGCCTACAGCGCTACGCGCAACCGGCGCCGGAGGACTTCGGCGCCTACCGAACCTTCTGCGGCACCTGACTAGTAGTGGTAGGTGTCGGACGGAGCGGGCATATGGACCTGTTCGTCGTCGAACTCGGACACCTTGATGCCGTAGGAGCGGGCCAGCTCGAGGATTTTGGTGGCGCGAGCGATGCGTGGCAGATCCGACCCGTTGCGGACCTCACCTCCGTCGCGCTCGAATTCAGCGAAAAATTCTTTCGCCCAGGCGATTTCGTCCTGTGACGGGGACAGTCCTTCGTTGACGACGGAACACTGGTCGGGGGTCAGGCAGATCTTGCCGGTCATCCCGAACTCGGCGGACACGGCCGTGGCCTCGATGAGCTTGAGCGGGTTGGAGCCGATGGTCGGCCCGTCGATCGCGCTGGGCAGATGGGCGGCCTTTGCGGCGATGGTGAAACGGGAGCGTGCGTACGCGAGGGTGGCCGGGTCTTCCCCGAAGCCGGTGTCGCGGCGGAAGTCGCCGATGCCGAAGGCCAGCCGGAACGTCCCCTTCGCCGCGGCGATCTCGGTGATGCGCTCCAGACCCCTTGCCGTTTCGACCAGCGCCACGATCGGCACGTTGGGCAGTCGTTTCGCGGTCTCGGTGACGTGGTCGACCGATTCCACCATCGCCAACATCACGCCTCCGATGGACGTGGCGGCCAGTGCCTTCAGGTCGTCGGCCCACCAGGGAGTACCGAAACCGTTGGTGCGTACCCAGTCGGAGTTTCCGGCGCTCAGCCAGCGCACGACGTTGTCGCGGGCAGCGGACTTGTCCTTCGGCGCGACCGCATCCTCGATATCGAGGACGACGATGTCGGCGCGGGAGTGCACCGCGGCCTGGAACCGGTCGTCGTGCGCGCCGTTGACCAACAGCCAACTCCGGGCGAGTACCGGGTCGATGCGCGAGCCGACGTCGGTCGTTTCTGGCGCGGTGCTGCTGACCTGTTCGTTCATGGGATCGTTGCGGCGTGGAGACCCCTGGCTTTTGCCGGGGGAGGAAACGCCGCCACTCCTCTCGGTAACTTGTCGGTGGTAGCAGTTATGTTGCCGAGGTGTCGCGATACACACGGCAACGATGCGCCGCCTGCGAGCATGTCGCGCTGGAAAACCGTAAGAGCCAAGCGGTCTTCGAGTGCCAAGCCTGCAACGCGGGTCTGTCCAACGCCGACGTCAACGCTGCACACAAAATCGCCGCCGGACGGGCGGTGACAGCACGGGGAGACCTCGGTGCTAGCCGGTCTGCGAACCGTGAACCTCAACTCTGCTCTCCTGCCGCATCGGTAGTAGATGGGGTTGTAATCCCCTGGCTTCAACCAGGGGAGGACGTCAAGACCTAACGGTATCCACCTGGCTGGCGATCGACGGGTGCAGGGTGGTAAACCTCCGGCATGGCCGAGCGCGTCACCTTCCCCAGCTCGACGGGACCGACACTGGCGGGGATCATCGACCGGCCGGCTAAAGACGTGCGCGGCTGGGGCGTCTTTTCGCACGGCTTCACCCTTGGCAAGGATTCGCCTGCCGCCGCTCGCATCTGCAAGCAACTCGCCGAAGACGGCATCGGCATGCTGCGGTTCGACGCCCTCGGGTTGCGTGACTCGGATGGCGACTGGGGCGACGGCTCGTTCACCGTCAAGGTGAACGACATAATCCGGGCATGCGAATTCATGACCGAGCGGGGAACTCCGGCCGACATCCTCATCGGGCACTCATTCGGAGGTGCGGCGGTGATCGCCGCGGCGCGTCGGTCCCCCGGCGTACAGGCCGTCGTGACAATCGGCGCGCCTATCGATCCGGCTCATGCCGAGAAGCAGTACGACGCGGTGGTCGACCGCGTCCTTTCCGAGGGCAGTGCCGAATGGATGGTCGGCGGACGCACCCTCACGCTCAAGCGGGCGTTCGTCGAGGATGTCCGCGCGGCCGCCCTCCATGAAAAGATCCGCGGCTTGCGATTGCCGCTGCTGATCCTGCACTCGCCGACCGACAACACCGTCGGTATCGCCAACGCGAGTGAAATCTTCCGGACCGCGCGGCACCCGCGCAGCTTCGTTTCGCTGGAGGGATCCGACCACTTGCTGACCGGTCCCGGCCAGGCGCGTCGCGCCGGTCGAATCATCGGCGCATGGGCTGACGCATACCTCGCTGCCGAGTAATCTGCCGCAAAAATGGGTGGTTTCATCCAGCGCCCGCGTGGGTACACTCGGGCGTCCTCGGACGAGCAACGAGGCATGTGCCGGGTCACGCAATTCCGTTGGAGGGTCAGGTGCAAATGAACATCATCAGTCGGTTTCTCGGTGCTACGGCGGTGGCAGCTGCTGCGCTGCTGAGCCCCGGACTCAACAGTCCTTTGGCGTCCGCTGCTCCATGCCCCGACGTCCAGGTGATCTTCGCGCGCGGCACGTTCGAGCCAGCCGGCCTCGGCGGGACCGGACAGGCGTTCGTTGATTCACTGCGCTCGAAAGTCGGCGGGAAATCGGTCGAGGTGTATCCGGTGAATTACCCCGCATCGCTCGATTTCGCCACGGCCGCTGACGGGTTCATCGACGCGACCAACAAGATGCGCGACGTGGTGGCGACCTGCCCGAATACCAAGATGGTGCTGGGGGGCTACTCCCAGGGCGCGGCCGTGATGGCCTACGCCACCGAAGACACGGTGCCCGCCGGCTATACCCTGCCGCCCGGCATCACGGGCCCGATGGCGCCCGAGGTAGCTAACCATGTCGCCGCGGTGGCCCTCTTCGGAAAACCATCTAGCGGGTTCCTGCAAATGATCTACACCGGAGCACCGCCGATTACGGTCGGCCAGCTCTATACGGACAAGACAGTCGACTTGTGCATTCCCGAAGACTCGGTCTGCGCGCCGGGTGGCAACGACAACGCCGCGCATAACCTCTACGCGGTGAACGGCATGGCGGACCAGGCCGCGGACTTCGCCGCGCGCGCCTCTCGACAAACGGGACGCGCGCGTAGCCAGGGACTACCTACGCCAGGCTAAGACGGCCGCAATGCCGTAGTGGCCATTAGGCGGTCGCGGACTCGCGGATCCAGACCTGATGACGCTGGAGTAGCGCGCTTATTGGGATCGGTAGTGCTCGGAAGGCTCTGTACTTGCCGTGATGGCACACCTGCCAACGAGCCAGCCGATCTGATCGAAAAGGACCCCAATGTTGCGCAACCGCTTCACCAAGTCATTCGCCGGCGTCGTACTCGTTGCTGGAACGCTCGGGATCGCCGCGATCAGCGGGGCCGGCGCTGCCAACGCCGACACTGTCGACGAAACCTTCGTGGCCACCCTTGCCCAGGCCGGCATCCCGCAGATCAAACCCGAGCTCGAGATCGCGGCGGGACACGCCGTATGCCAGAACCTGACTGAGAGCGCCAGCCCCGCCCAGCTGGTCGCCGCCTTCGAAGCCAAGAGGGTTTCGCCACCAGGCAGCAGAACGAGGCGATGATCGTCGCCTCGATGACGGCCTACTGCCCGCAGTTCCTCGGTCGGTAAGTACTTCCCTCAGGCGCGGGGCGTTGTGTGGAGCGTGACCTCTGCGATCTCTGCGCGGTTTGCGCCATCAGTGGTACCCAACGTCGAGATCCATACCAACAGTGTCGAAACTGGCGGGCGCGCGCTGAGTTGAACCCGGTTGGTTCCCGATTGCAGAGGAACCGGTGCGCTGAGCTCTGTGGTATCTGCCAGCGCTTTTAGGGATTCCGTTGCGGCGGAGCGGATCTGGACGATGGTGCCGTCGCCCTTCATGTCGATGGTCAACGAACTGAGCGCTGTCGGCTCCGGCAGCGTAAAGAGCAAACCTAGGCCCTCCTTGAACTTCGGAAAGGGATCGGCGTCGTAGTAGCGGTCAGTGGACCACGCCGTGGCGGGATCGCGGTCTATGGCTTTGCCAGCCGCATCCGGGTTGTCGGGGCGGCCGTCCGGCGAGAAAACGACTGCATTGATGGGGATGACGGGTACATCGGCGCCGGCCTGGCGGACCACTTCTGGCGATGACGGTGGCGGCGCGACCGCGGTGGTGCCGGGACTCAAGCCGAGCCGGTCAGGGTCCATCGCAGTGACATCGTCATTCTCGCCGAGCACCCGATTCAACGTCGAACCCAACGACGTCACAGCGACAAAGAAGACCACCCCGGCGGCAACAAGAACCGTCTGCATCAATTGTCGCCGGGCGTGTTTGACCCTTTCAGCGGTGTCAACGTTGCGGAAGTCGGCGTAGCCGCCCGGTGGTGGAGGCGGCAGCGACGGCATCACCTGTACCTGCGAAATCGTCTGTGACTCATCGGATTTCGCGGCTGCCTGTCCTTGGCGCAGCAGGTCCAATAGTGTGGCGGCGGTTCCGACGCCATTCCCAGGACGCAGCAGACCTGTGGCGGCGCTGGAAATCAGAAACGGGATCTGGTGATCGATAGCGGCTGGCTCCTTGGGCCACCCGGCGTCGTCCAGGTCTGCCGCTGTCCAGCTGGTTGGCATCGGGTCCTGGGGTGGCCAGCGGTTGACGAGCAGTGCGTAGAGGACGCCTCCGATCCCGCGCAGGTCGTCTCGAGGTTTCGTGTCCGGCATGGTGGCGGGAAACGCCAGGACTGCGTGGCCGCTGGTACTGATCCGGATGCGGTCGGGGTGATCGATGTTCAGCGTGAGCCCGGCGCGGTGAGCGACGTCAGCGGCGATGATCAACGATTCCAGCGCCGCCGCCGCTGCCGTCGGGGAGGGCGAGGTGTCCGCGATCTCACGCAACGTGCCGCCGGGCACCCAGTCTGTAACGACCACGCCGAGCTCGCCGGTGTGCAGCACGTCGAGGACCGTCGCGACCCCGCGCACGTCGAGTCCGCGCAACCGGATCGACAGCGAGAGGATTTCGTTGACCCGTTCGACCGGCAGGACACCGTCGACGTCGATCAGGCTAAGGGCCACCAGTCGACCGGTGGCGGTGTCGGTGCCTCGCCAGAACTGCACATGCTCGTCGGTCCCGCATACGTTGAGGAGCCGGTATCGACCAGCCAGCACGGCGCCCGCGACCAGCGGGCCCGTCGAATCGGTCTCAGCGGGGGTCGTGCGGCAGTCACCGGCACTGATCGGGATCGGCGCGGTGACGTCGCTCAGCTCAGGATCGGTCATGATCGTCGCGGTACCTAGTACCCGCGGAAGCTGCGACCAAACGCCTGCGTGGCAGTCCTCGGATTACTCGGGTGCAAGCGTCAATATGGTGATGTCGGGGCGCGCGCCGATCCGCACCGGCGGGCCCCAGAAACCCGCCCCGCGCGTGACGTACAGCTGAGTGTCGCCCACGGTGGTGAAGCCAGCGAGAGACGGTTGCACCGCGCGGACGAGGTAGTGGAATGGCCACGCCTGGCCACCGTGAGTGTGGCCGGACAGCTGCAAGTCCACGCCGCGGGCGGCGGCCTCGTCGACCATCACCGGCTGATGGGCGAGCAGAATCGTAGGCCGGGAGTTGTCCACTCCGTTCAGGGCGCGATCGAAGTCGGGTGGTTCCGACCTCTCGGCACCGGCGATGTCGTTGACGCCGGCGAGGTCGAAGCCCGCGGCGCCACGTCGGATCACCGTGTTCTCATTGCGCAGCGAATGAACGCCCAGCCGTTCTAGTTCACCAAACCAGGAAGGCGGATCTTCGACGTAGTACTCATGGTTGCCGGTGACGAAGAATGTACCTTCGCGAGACACTAAGTCCTGCAACGGTTGTGCCGCGCTGCCGAGCTGCTCTACCGTCCCGTCAACCAGATCACCCACGATGGCCACCAGATCCGGCTCGGTCTCGTTGATCATCCGGACGATTCGCTCGGTATGCGCCCGTCCCGAGAGCGAGCCAAGGTGGATGTCTGACACGACGGCAATGCGAAACCCGTTGAACGCCATGTCGAGCCGGCGCAGGCGCACCGGCATACGCAGCAGATCGGGCGGGCCCAGCGCGATCGACGCACCCATACCGACCAGGGCCACGGACGCGGTCGCAGCCGCGACGGCGCTGGTGCGGGCGAGGAAAAGGCGCCGATTGATTGCGGACGGGGCATCCGCGTCATCCGCGTCAGCTGACGCCTTGGCTATCCAGCCGCGCAACGCGAGCCGCACCGGCTCTAGCACCAGGCAGATCAGAAACAGGTAGGCGGCAAGACCGAACCACAGGTAACCCGGCCAGGCGAACCATCCCGACCCGGACGGTCCAACAATGCGCGAGCCGATCGGGGCGGCCACCGAGAGCAGCGCCAGGCCGACGATGCCGGCGGTCAGAAGCCACCGAGTCCGTCCCGGCTTCGTCGTGTCCTTGATCAGCCGCTTCCACAGGTACAGATGAATCGAGCCGAGCATGGCGCTGAGAACTATGAGAAACATGCGGAAACCTCAGATGCTCAGAAGGTGAGCCGAGGCAGCGCGTCCATCCAGGAATCGTCACACGGCCCGACGCCATCCGCACGGCGATTTCGGCGCGAAAATCCACGCTGAGCAACGGTTAGCGCGCCGAAACCGCTTTGCGCCGGCGGCTACTTCCAGGCGAAGACGGGTTGGTCGAGTTCGTCGACTGGGTCATGGCGGCCTTCCAGGCACAGCCACCGCAATTGCAACAGCACCGCGCCCGTCGGCGCGTGAATGAGGTCGTTTCCCAACGGGATCTGCACGACCGGACGCGGGCTCTCCGGGATGCTGATGAACCGCGGCGAATCATCGCGTTGCAGTTGATGTAGCCCGACCCGGTAGACCGCCCCGACCTCGTCGGGCGCTGGACGCGGGTCGAGCCGTCCGCCAGCCCAGATGACGACCGGGGTGATGACGTATCCGGAGCGCGTCGGGTAGTCGTCGAGCAGGCCCAGCACTGTCGACTCAGACAGCGTGACGCCCACTTCCTCGTCGAGTTCGCGCAGCGCAGCCTCGACCGCGGTTTCCCCGGGGTCCACGCGGCCGCCAGGCAACGCCCATTGCGCGGCATGCGATGAGAGCCGAGATGCCCTGCGGCACAACAGGAAAGCGGCACCTCCAGAGACATCGACCATGCGGCCGTCAAGGCCGAAATCCATGAGCAGCTCAGCGACCGTGTCGTCCACCGGCGCTGGATCGACCCTGTCCTCACCAACCTCGGAGTCGACCAACACCACCGCGACGGCCGCATGCCGCTTCGTCGGGTCGGTCACGGCGCTGCGGTCGTGGCTGGCCAGATGGGTGCGGATCTTCTCGCGCAGTGCGTCGTCGTAGGTGATTGTCACCGCTCGACAATAGGCGGGCCCGAAACATGCCCGGTCGTCCCGGTGACGCCTACGGCTTCGCGCAGTTCGGTGAACGCGGCGACGAGGGCGTCGGTCACGTCGTGGGTGTCGCGCAATGTCTGGTCGTCAGTGAGGACCGAGATGGTCAGTTGGTCGACGTAGCTCCAAACGGTGACGTTCAACGCGGAACCGGCGGCAAGCGGTCCGACGGAATAGATTTCGGTCACGACTGCACCGGCGATTCGACCGCGTTCGCGCGGTCCCGGAACGTTCGAGACGATCACGTTGAACAGTTGGTTGGGTGCCTCGCGCCGCGACGTCCACCCGAAGATGGTGCGTGTGAGTGCTGGCGGCACGAATTCCAACCATTGACCCACCAAGGTCGGACCGAGCAACTCGTGATCTTCCTTCGCGATACGTGTCGCGGTCCGGATCAACTGAAGCCGGTGGATCGGGTCGTCGATCTGGACAGGCAGTGATACCAACATCGTGGCCAGCGCGTTGCCGCTGATCCGGTCCGGCGAGACATCGGTGGCGGTGGGTACCGAAGCGATGAGCGGGCGGTCGGCGGGCTCACCGTAGTTCAACAACAGTCGACGCAGGCCACCGGCTGCAATCGTCAACACTACGTCGTTGATGGTCACGTCCCGCTTCTTGCTTATCGCTTTGACGTCGGCCAGTGGCAGTGTCGCGCTTGCGAATTGCCGCCCAGCCGAGAGCTTGTGGTTGAGAAAGGTGGGAGGTGGATCGAACCGGTCGGCCAGCTCCGGATTGGCACGGCGCTGCCGCGCACGCCGCTGTAGCCGGTAGGTGCCTACCACTCCGCCTCGGACCGCAGACGGCAACGCCGCCATCCGCTTTACGTGATCGCGGGCCGCGAACTTGAGGAGTTCTGCCGTCGACGGCGCGGGATCCGACGGGAGGGGTTGCGCATTAGGTGGTTGGGAGCCGGGCCACTCCATTGCCCGCGCCATGAGGTTCGCCGAAGCGACCCCGTCCGCGAGGACGTGATGGACCTTTCCGATCACTGCGATCTTGTGATCGGCAAGTTTTTCGGCGAAATACAACTGCCACAACGGAAACCGGCGATCCAGCGATGTGCGGGCGATCGCGCCGATCACCGCGTCGAGTTCTCTGCGTCCGCCCGGAGCCGGCACACGCACCGGCTGCAGGTGGTAATCGAGGTCGACGGCGGCGTTCTCGCGCCACATCGGACGATGTAGCCGCCACGGCGTGCCAACGAGCTGGAAGCGCAACGGATCGAGAATCGGGAGCCGACTGCGGCAGATCTCGCGGAAAGCGTCGAATGTCGGCTCACCTTGGAACTCGGCGGTGTCGACGATCGCCACTTTGAGGGTGTGCTGGTGGACGTTGGGCGTCTCGCTGGACAGCAGCAGCACATCCCAACCACTAAGTCGTTTCACCGGCCGCTCCTCCCCTAGACCGGCGGCGCCGCGTTGTTACGTGGCCGCTCGTTTTCCATGGTGCGACGCGGGAAGCCGACGATGTACCGATTCGATCGCCTGCCGTAGCCCTGGGACGAACGCGGCAGGCTCCAGCGTGCAGCCGCCGTGGCCGGCGTCGACGGTCACCATCTCGGCTCCGGGTATCTGATTGGCCAGCCACTTCTGCCGCTGAACACCGAAGGCTCGATCTTTCAGGGTCACCACCACCGCTGTCGGCACGTCGATGTCACCGACCCACGTCGTCGAATCGAAGCGGACCACCTCGGCGATCGCGCGGGTGATGCCCCCCGGCGAGGTGGCGCGAAGTTGCCCGAGGACCCACTGGTGGTCGCGGAACAATCTGCTCGTCACCTCCACCGCTGGCCCACAACGTCGCGGCGCGGGGCCGATGGCCTCGATAAGTGCCGCGAAGATGCCAGTCGCGAAGCGCTCGTAGCGGGCGCGACTGACCGCTGCCGCCGCCGCACACAGCACCAGCCCATCAACCCTCTCGCGGTGGCGCTTCCATACCAGCTGCGCGATGAGCGACCCCATCGAGTACCCGACCGGAACGAAGCTGGAAATGCCGAGAACGTCGGCCAAGGCTGCCACGTCGTCGGCGCAGTCCTCGAGGAGCATGCGCGGGGGCGAGATGCCTTGCCCGTGGCATCGCTGGTCGAAGAGCACCACGCGGCCGAACTCCCGCACCGTGTCCAGTGCCGGATACCACGTCATCAATCCGGTGCACGCCAGCGAGTGCAAGAGCACATAGGTCGGCCCGTCAGAGGGGCCCGAGTCGAGCACATAGGTGCTTCCGCGCCCAGGAAGATCGACGACAACTCCGTCCGGAATCTGCGCGACCGGGGCTAACGCGGGCACCTTCGGTAACCGCGGCATCGGTAGACGAGGACGCCAGAAGCTATCGATATGGCCATTAGAACACGTTCCAGAAAGAAGGTGGTCCGCCTCGGTTTTGTTGCGATCGGTAGCCGGCTGCGCGGCCTGTACTGGACCCCAACAGGCACCGCCAAAGGGGCGGCGTCCAACTTAAGGACTCGACGTTGAACCGATCATCGCGGTTCGCGACGCCTGTCGTGGTGTGCGGCGCCCTAGGACGCGCGGGTGTGGGGCTTGGTGCCGGGGACTGCAACCGCGGACCCGCTCAGCGGCACCTACTCACTCTTCAGTGATCAGAGTCAACGCATGCTCAATGGCGTGCTGACTCCCTACAAGGACTCATCAACCCGGACGGGAGAAATCTCCCTAACTCCATTGCTTACTCGATCGCTGCCGATACGTTGACTGGCACCTCAACTGGAACGATTCCCGTTGGGTGCGCAGGATTTCCGGTGTTCGCCGACGGTGTGACGGTGACTCTGACGAAGATCTAGCGCCGTCGTCCCGGGCCCGGATATATGCATGTGCTATGCATATATACGTGCCGCATTCGCGCTATGACCGCCTCGACGAGCTGCTGACGCGCCTTCATGTCGCGCGGCAGCGACCGAGCTGGCGGCGCCGCCTGCTCGAGGGAGGCAACCCGGTTGCGAGTGTGTCGACGCTGCGGGCGCTGCGGGCGGTCGAGCAGATGGGCGGCGGGGCTTCCATCAGTGATGTCGCGGAGTACATGGCCGTCGAACATTCGACGGCCAGCCGGACCGTGGCCGCCGTCGTCGCTGCAGGTCTGGTGACGAAGACGTCCGCCACCGACGATCAGCGCAAGTGCGTGCTGGTGTTGACCGACGTTGGCCGCAAGGCGCTCGCGACGGTGACGGACCGGCGGCGCGAATTGGTCGCCGAGACGATTGCCGACTGGCCCGAGGCTGACCTCGATTCTCTGGTCACGCTGTTGGACCGATTGACCGAACGCTTTGAAAGCGCGGCCGGCGGATGACCGCGGAGGCCACCGCCCCGCCGCAGCCGCGCGGCGCACTCGGGCTGATGTTCGACCCGGTGTTCGGCGCGCTGTTCTGGGGCAAGATCTTCGCGGTCGTGGCCGTATGGACGCACGGCATCGTCGCGGCGATCGTGATGTACGACGCGACGCGATCGGCGCTGATGGTCGGTCTGGTCGGTGTCGTGCAATTCGGACCGCAGCTTCTGCTGAGCCCGACCAGCGGCAAGTGGGCCGATACCGGCGATCCTGCGCGGCAGATCCTGCTCGGAAGGGTGATGTGTGTCGCCGGGTCCGGTTTTGCCGCGGTGTGGCTTTTCGTCGACCCGGGACTTGAGGGCATGGCCGCCGCGGTTCCCGTGCTCGTCGGTACATTGCTTGTCGGTTTCGGATTCGTCGTAGGCGGCCCGGCGATGCAGTCGATCGTGCCGAGCCTGATTCGCGATGGCGAATTGTCAACGGCCATGGCACTCAACAGCATTCCGATGACGATCGGCCGTATCGTCGGCCCCGCGGCGGGGGCCTATTTGGCCGCACACTTCGGTTCGGCGGCCGGATTCGCTGTCAGCGCGGGCCTCCACCTTGTGTTCGCGGCCTTTCTCATCGTGGTGCGTTTCCCGTCTCCGCCGGTGCGTCACCCCGACACCGATTACCGCGTCCGCGCGGCTATCAAGTACGTCTGGCGGGACCGCCCCCTGCTGCTCGCACTGGTTGCCGTAACGACGGTCGGCATCGCATCGGACCCGTCGATCACGCTGACCCCGTCGATGGCCGACGAGCTCGGTGGCGGCGCCCGACTGGTCGGAATGTTGTCGGCGGCCTTCGGCATCGGAGCGGCGGTCGGGATGGCGGTCCTGGCGTTGATGCGCGGCCGAATGGCTTCCGCACTGGTGTCATCGATCGGGTTGTCCGGAATGGCTGCGGGATGTGGGGTACTCGCGATAAGCACTGTGCCCGCCGCGGCGATGATCGGATTCGCGGTGGCAGGTCTTGGCTTCGGCTGGGCCATGACTGGGCTCAGCACGGTGGTGCAGGAGCGCGCGCCGGAGGAGTTGCGGGGCAGAATCATGGCGCTGTGGCTGGTCGGATTCGTCGGCTCGCGGCCGCTCGCGGCTGCGCTGCTTGGCGGGACCGCAGACCTGGTAAGCGTGCAGGCGGCTTTCGGTGTAGCCGCAGCGCTGAGCGTGGTCGTTGCGCTGTTGTGTCGTCAATCGAAACTCGCCGGCCCGCTACCGATGCGCATCTGAGCTGTCTGCGAATCAAACCGCGTCTAGCCGCACGACGTCAGCCTCGGTACTGCTCCACCGTTGCGGCGTATTCGTCGAGCAGCCGAAGGGACTCGTCGTGTGGCAGGGTCGGCAGCAGTAGAGCGAGTTGATCGAATCCGAGTTCGTCTGCGGCACGCCAGTAGTCGATGTCGTTGGGTGTGCCGAACATGGCGAGCGGAACGTCGCGACCGCCGCCCTGACGCATCTGATCAATGCGCTTGGCAAGTCTTTCGACTGGAAGCGGGTTGGAGATCCACCCGGCTTGATGGCGAATCACCCGCTTAACGGTGGCATCGGAATCACCGCCGATGAAGATGGGTGGATGCGGTTGCCGGACCGGCTTGGGCCGAAGGTAGGACGGGTCGAAGTCGACGAACTTGCCGTGGTACTCGGCGGGTTCGGTCGTCCACAGCGCCTTGATGGCCTCGATACGTTCATCCAGCAGGGCGCCGCGTGTCTTCGGGTCCGTGCCGTGGTTGTGCAACTCCTCGATGTTCCAGCCGGCGCCGACGCCGAAGACGAACCGACCGCCCGAGATCAGGTCGATGCTCGCGGCCTCCTTCGCCGTGATGATCGGGTCGCGCTGGATGAGAAGAGCGATTCCGGTGAACAACTCGATGGTGGCAGTGACAGCTGCCGCCGCGGCGAGCGTGACGAACGGGTCCAGTGTTCGGTAGTAAATCGATGGCAGCTCGCCGCCAAGTGGATAGGGAGTCTCCCTGCTCGCCGGGATATGCGTGTGCTCGGCGATCACCAGCGAGTCAAAACCCCGCTCCTCGATCGCGCGCGCCAGCGACACCGTGTCGATGGCGTCGTCATTGACGAATGTGGAGATTCCCAATTTCATATGCTTCCCTTGTCTACCGTCTCCAAGCAAGCAACGCACACCGGTGCGAGGCTAATCCCGTCTCGTAGCCAGGCGCGTTTGCGACGATCTCATCCGGTGGTTTGCGCTCGGCGCGCATACCGGCTTTCCTGTACGGGTGCCTGACATGAATCGTCGCCACGTGATGTTGATGACCGGTATCGGCGCGCTCGCGGCCGCGATGCCCATCCCGTCGGCGACCGCCTCCCCGTCCAGCCGAGATCTGCCGATGGACCGGGTGCCGCCGCCGACTGCGCCACCACCTGGCGGATACATCTTCCAAGACGAATTCGATGGACCGGCAGGCTCAGCCCCCGATCCGGCGAAATGGGAGCCGGCGTATGCCCGCGAGTCGATGGAGGATCCGACGTTCTGGGAGCTACCCGAGAACGTCGGCCAGTACCGAGACGACCGTCGAAACTTGTTTGTCGACGGCAAGTCCAACCTGGTCTTGCGCGCCGCGAAGGACGGCAACACCTACTACAGCGGGAAGGTCTTCGGGAAATGGCGCGGTGGCATCGGCCATACCTGGGAAGCCCGGATGAAGCTGAACTGTCTCACTCCGGGTTGCTGGCCCGCGTGGTACATGGCGAACAACAGCCCAGTCAACGGCGGCGAAGTCGACCTCATGGAGTGGTACGGCAACGGTCACTGGGCCGCGGGAACGACCGTCCACGCAAAGTTGAACGGCGGAGAACACGTCAGCCAGGGGATCACTGTCGACAGTGGCTGGCATACGTGGCGCGTCCAGTGGGATGAGGCCGGTATGCGCTTCTGGAAAGACTACGTCGACGGCGCGCAACCATACTTCGACGTTCCGGCGAACTCGCTGCCGGACTGGCAGTTCAACGAGCCTGACTATCAGATGTTTCCGATCTTCGGTCTTGCTGTCGCGGGGTCCGGTGGTGGCGATCCCGGACCGGGGAAGTATCCGGCGGACATGCTCGTCGACTGGGTGCGTGTCTGGTAGTTGTCGCCGCCAGCGAGCTCGGTCGCCGTTCTGTTGCAAGGCTTTCCGTGCCAGCGGGTTGATGCTCTACCTACGAGTGTGACGGCACAGTCTCGGTCAGGTTGAGATGTGATGTCACATCATCGGTGTTTCGGCTAGGAATGACATCATCGGACGAGTGTCACCGAGAGCAGCGACGAAAACCGTCCGCGGACTGACCGTTCGCCTAGCAGCGATCGCATCACTCGGCGCAGCGCTTATCCACTTCGCCGTCGTACCGACGCACTGGCAAGAGTGGATACCGTCAGGGCTGTTTTTCGTCTCAATTGCTCTGTTCCAATTGATTTGGGCGCGTGTGGTGCTGGTTCGGACAACGTCAGCAGTGCTCGCCGCTGGGATCGTTGGCAATGTCGGTGCCGTCGCACTTTGGGTTCTGTCCCGGACCGCGGGAGCACCGCTCGGCCCACACGCCGGCGAACCCGAATTCGTGCAAGCCGCCGGTCTCTGCGCTCTTTTGCTCGAGGTTTACGTCGTGATGGGGGCCGGCTGGGTGTGGTACCGGCGCCACCAACCAGAACCGATATCAGCGTTCGCAAACGCTACCGTGCTCCTCGGACTGGGCGCCGTAATCGCGTCCGCGGCAACGGTAGGAGTGGCTTCGGGCCTGCACCACGACCACCACGGACCGGCTGGTGCAGAAGCCGAAAACCACACATCAACTATCGGTCATGGAGATGGCCACCAAGATCATCCGGAGCCGGCCACTGCCCCGATTGCCGACCCAACCCGCCCGCCCAGCACGCCGGCACCTGTCGAAGCCACGCCGCACGCCGTGGATCCATCACATTCCGTCGGCGGTGATCACCACCCTGGGTGAACCCATGTTTTTGCCGGTGAGTCGATTGGATGGCACGTCCACCGAGCCGACCAATCCTCCTGTGAGGGCGGCTGTTTCATCGAAGTGAGCGGTCGGCGGTCACCACGGATCAGATCCGTCTCGCCGCCAGTGTTATCAGGGTGATCTCGCTCGGCGCGAAGACCCGGAACGGTGGACCCCAGAAACCGGTGCCGCGACTCGTGTAGAGCTGAGTGCGGACGCCGTGTCTGCTCAAGCCCTGCACAACAGGCTGATCGAGTCTGACTAGAAAATTGAACGGCCAGATCTGCCCGCCGTGAGTGTGCCCAGAGATTTGCAGATCCACCCCCGCCGTCACCGCCTTCACGACTTGCTTGGGCTGATGCGCGAGTAGCATCACCGGTAGCGTCGGATCGCTATCCGCCAGCGCCGCTTCGAGATTGGCCCCGTGTCCATCCACACCGGATGCTTGGGCGGTCGCGTCGTCAACGCCCGCGATAACCAGCTTGTCCCCGTTACGTTCGATGATGATGTGCCGGTTGTGAAGCGCGTCCCAACCGATGCCGTCGATGTAGTCGAGCCAGCCTTGCGCCTCGCTGAAGTATTCGTGGTTCCCGGTGACGTACACCCGGGCGAGTCGCGCCCGGACCGCTGCAAGCGGTCTGGCCTGTGCCTCTCGTAGGTCCACTCTTCCGTCGGCGATGTCGCCGACGTGGCACACGACGTCGGCGTCGAGCTTGTTGACGCGGTCCACCACCGATGCGGACCAGCGGGTGCGGTCGATCGGCCCGTAGTGCGTGTCGGTGATCACTGCTACGCGCAGACCGTCCAGGCCGCTACCCAGTCTGGAGATGCCTACGTCGACATGCCTGATGCGCGGCACCCGCATCGCTTCGGCGTAGCCCCATGCGAGCAGGGCAACGACGGCGGCCAACACCACACCCGCGACCACGCGCGAACGGTCCGGATCGTCGACTCCCAAGACGAACAGCGTCAGCCGAAGCAATTGGGCCAGTACCGACCAGACGAACAACACCCACATCGCGCCGAGCAGCGCATCTCCGGCGGCGGCGGCCCAGTCCAGGTGCCGACGCCCATGCCCCAGCGTCATCATCAGGGGCAACCCGACGAAGGCTGCTGCGAATCCGACTGTGCCGGCGAGGATCACGACGGTAGGCCACTGCGTGCCTGCCCACAACAGCGTCCACCAGGGAACTCCGAGAAGGAGCAACATGATCGCGAACACGAGAAGCAGCCGGCGCCACCGGCGACGGGGACGTGCACGTGCGACCGATTCGACCTCGGCGGCCGGGGTGTCTTGCATTACCGCGAGCGTACCGTCCGTCGGCGGAGCTATGCAGCGCGCTGACCAGCCTTAGGTAGGGCGACCTCCTCCAGCGAGTTGCCGGATGAAGCGAATCTCGTTGTCGTCATGGGGCCGTCCATCGGGGTGGATCAGATCGCTGAACCACGTTTCCGGGGGCGAGCTGTAGGGCCGCTGCCACGAATCCCATGGCAGATACGTCTGCGTCCGTCCGGCGACGAAGCCCCAGTTGTAAGCGCCGACGTTGCGGCGTTTGGCGACCGGCAGAATTCCTTCCACGGTGCTGCCCAGGTTGCGCGCGAGGTACTCGGTGCAGAGTATCGGTCGTCCCAGCGGAGTGAGTTCGTCGATGCGCGCCTCGAATTCGTCGGGATCTCCGTAACTATGGAAGCTGATGACGTCCGAGTGCTCGAGTTGCAGGCCGCAAATCTTGCTGCGGCTTTCGGGGTCTCTCCAGTGCCCCTGCCACACGCCACTGGTCAACGGCTGAATTGGATTGACGGCGCGCGCCCACTGGAACACGTGGGGCAGGAACGCAGCGACCAGTTCCTGCTTGTCCCCGTGTTCGACCTTGCGGTAGTCCTTCGCGGGATTGTCCGGTTCATTCCACACGTCCCATCCGAGGACGCGCGGATCCTTGGCGAACATGCCGACCACGCCAGTGACGTAGCTCTGCAGAACGCGTGTGTAGGCCAGATCCTGTAGACGGTGGGCGCCCGGGCTCTGCACCCACCCGGAGTTATGAACTCCCTTTATCGCCGCGCGTTGACGGCCCGCCCTGGGCAACGGGTCCCAGCATGAGTCGAACAGGACGAACAGGGGCTTGATGTTGTGACTCGCGGCGATGCCGACGAACTGAGTCAGCCGGCTGCTGAACCCTGCGCGGTCGGTAGCCCACAACTGGTCGTGGAGAAACACCCGCATGGTGTTCATTCCGATTCGCTTGGCCACGCTGAGCTCTCCCGCGATGCGGTGGGGGTCAAAGGTGCCCGCCTGGAACATCTCGAGTTGGTTGACCGCGTTCGAGGTGACGTAGTTGGCACCAAGCAACCAGCCCTGGTTTGCATACCAGGCGTTGGCGCGGTCAGCCGACCATCGGGCCGCCTCAGCAGAGGCGAGGGGCAACTTGGTCAGTGCCGCGGCCGCTGCCAGGTACAGCGGGAGCTTGAGGGCGGTTCGCCGGTGCACCACGTGACAATAATGTCTGTGGCCGAACTGTCACTGCCCATGTGTCATCCTGCAACGCAACAGGTTTCGAATCGTTATTGTCGAGATTCATCGAAGTCCGACCAAAATCGCCGGAACTGCTCCTGGCTTAGATAACCCCAGGCGTACCAGGGGGGCTGAGCGAGCCGTCGACGTTCGGCAACAACGCCGGGGCCGGTATCCCCCCTTCCGCCGCGTTGTCACCCGGTATCCCATCGTCGGGCGGCGACTCGAACGCGCCGCCGGCGCACATCGGATGCCGCCAACCGAACATGTCGCATCCCGGATCCTGGACGAAGAGAGGACGCAGCGGCAGGGGTTCGCCGGGCAGGCCTGCCCCGGCGGGCATTGCGTTCGCCAGGCCGGCCGCACCCATCACGGCCGCTCCTGCGACCGCTGCCGCTACGGCCGTTCGGGTCAGCGTGCCGCGCACTCCCGACGCCATCAGCCAACTCATCCGTCGCTCCTCACTGTGGAACAAACGAGCAACCCCGCCGTTTGCCATTCTCGAAACATCGAAATCCATACAGTCGCAGCTCCGCTGCCGATTCGCGCGCGATTCAATATTTTGCTGGCAAAAGCCCGCTGGGACTTGGTGTTTGACGGAGAAGTCAAAATCCGGCGCTGACAGGCCCGACACTCGCCGGCGAAGCGTATCGGCGCGTATTGCTACGGTGTCCGAGCATTAGTTTTCTTTGGTCGGCCTCAGCGAACAAGCCGGCAGAAAAGTTGAGCATATTCATGACCGCAGCAGCAGAAACGTCGGCGCTCGAATCACGGGTGGGCCACTACTACCAGATGGACGGCACCTACCTTGTCGGCCGCGAGAAGGTACGTGAGTACGCGCGCGCGGTGCAGGATTATCACCCCGCGCACTGGGATGTCGCGGCCGCCGCTGAACTGGGCTACTCGGACGTGGTGGCGCCGCTGACATTCACTTCGACCCCGGGGATGACCTGCAATCGCCACATGTTCGAACAGGTTGTCGTCGGCTACGACACCTACATGCAGACCGAGGAAGTCTTCGAGCAGCACCGCCCGATCGTCGCCGGCGACGAACTACACGTCGATGTAGAACTGACGTCGGTACGCAGGATCGCGGGCAGAGACCTGATCACCGTCACCAACACCTTCACCGACACCGCCGGCGAGCGGGTGCACACCCTGCACACGACGGTCGTCGGCGTCACCGCCGAAGACCTCAATCCGGAAATCAAGACAGCTGTGCACAACGCGATGATGCACGACGTCGACATCTTCGGGGTGGGGGAATCCGAGTACCACAAGACGGTGCGACCCGATGGTGACGTTCGGATCGCCGATGGGGGCCTCACCCGCACGCCGGGGACGGCGTCCTTCGATGACGTGAAGGTCGGCGACGAACTGCCCGTGCACCACACCCGGCTGTCACGCGGCGACCTGGTGAACTACGCCGGCGTGGCCGGTGACGCCAATCCGATTCACTGGGACGAGGACATCGCCAAGCTGGCCGGACTGCCCGACGTGATCGCCCACGGCATGCTCACCATGGGTGTGGGCGCCGGGTTCGCCTCGGCATGGTCGGGCGACCCTGGCGCGGTGACCCGCTACGCGGTGCGGCTGTCTGCGCCCGCGATCGTGTCGGCCAAAGAGGGCGCAGACATCGAATTCAGCGGCCGGATCAAGTCATTGGACCCGCAGACCCGCAGCGGAGTCCTCATCGTCGCGGCGAAATCCGATGGCAAGAAGATCTTCGGCCTTGCGACGTTGAACATCCGCTTCCGCTGAACCTGGCGTCGTTGGATCGGGGTATACAGATGCGCCGATACACACCTCTTCGAGGTTTCGTCGACGGCGTTGTCGGCTTGCGCTTCGGTCATCAAGGCCCAATCCGGCCACGCTGAGATGTAGCCTCGTGCTCACGGAAGACGCTTCCGAGCCGGCGGGTGAGCGGGCACAGCAAGCACCAGAGACCAATCCGGGCCAACCGATCCCGGAAGAAGATCAAGCGGTCGCCAGCGGGGTCACGACAAGCTCGGCTGTGCAGCAGCCACCAGAATCTAAGCCACGCCGTTCTGGCGAATTCTGGCTGGCGCTGGCGAGCACGGCGGTAGTCCTCGTCATCGGCGTAACGGGTTTCGTCGTAAACTTCCAATTATCAGGTCGTCAGATTAAAGCCGAATCGGACCGCGTGACAGCCGCTTTTATCAGAGAACAACGCAGAGCCGCCTACGCCGATTTTCTCACCGCTCTTATTGATCTACGAGACAAAGAGTACAAAATTGGTGACTCATTCGAAGCTTCGGCGAGAACAAAAGATGTGGCAGACCTCGAAAAGCTCTACACCGATTGGGACAATTCGTCCAAGACATATTTCGCAACGCAGAGCGCCGTTAAGCTGACGGCGTCACGCGACGTAACTGAAGTCGTGAACAAAATAGAGGAGAACCAGTCTGCCATTCGCTTATCTGTCGTTGAACAAATACTGAAGGCCCGGCGCGGTTTTTTGACAGCTCATCCCCCGCCGCACTTGAATAGCATTCACGTCCTATACGACTTCTCACTCGAGAATGACTTCATTGCTGCGGCGCAAAAGGACCTTGGCGTATTGCCGTAACGGCATCTGAGAGATCCTCGGTGTCCCCGGCAGTACCGGCGAACAGCGCGACCACTCCCGCCGCGGTTATGTGAATCTGCCGCTAAACAGCCCGGCGCACCTGTGAGCCGAAAACGATCACCCTTCTACTGGTGACCTTCGAGAAGGTAGGCATACGGGTCATTGTCAGCACCGACGGTCTCGGGCATCGGGTAGTACGTCTTGATGAGCAGGTCTCCGTTGTCGTCCCAAGCGAATGTCTCAATGCTGTAAGCCATCTGAATGTTTGGCTCGGTGCCGAAGGAGTTCTCGCACACCCAGGCCATCTCGTTGCCGTTTACCTGGGCCGTGATCATCTTGATCTTGAGGATCGGTTGAAACATGTCCTACGCATCGCTGGTGGCTGCTTCGAACCCGAGTTTCTCCTCAGTGCCCACCGGGTCGTACATCCGCACTCCCGCTGGCACGATGGTCCGCCAGGACGCGATCCATTCATCTCTCTTGCCCGCGTTCCACAACTCCGCATGTTTCGCGGCATGGGCCAAACGGGCCTCCCGACTAGGGACTCCACTCACGGCATTTCCTTCCTCGCCAAACCTGACAGGAACGACTCGAACTTACTGGACACCTGTCCATCCTTGCGGAGAAGGGGCGATCCGCCATCCCGCTTCACAACCACTTGACCGATCGCCCGCCCGCGGCGGACCTGCCGAACATGGTCGGCGCCGGGCCGCCGTTAGTGTGCAGACATGGACGCGCAAGAGCCCGCCCACGGCGCGGACGTGGGTAGGGGTGTCGCTGCGTCTCTGCTGGCGAACGTGTCCAGCCTGGCCGAGGACATGCTCGGGTACATAGTCGAGCGGATACCGGAGGCCGCCGGGGACGCTGAGCTGCGCGGCCTGACGCTGGGCTCGTGCTCGTCGAATCTCGAAGCGGTACTTTCGATGTTCCGTCATGGCATTGACGTAGCGGCTGCGGAGGCGCCGGTAACCGCGCTCGAGCACGCGCGAGCAATGGCATCACGAGGGCACAGCGTCGATGTGATGTTGCGGTTCTATCGGTTGGGTCATGAGTACTTCACCGAGAAGCTTTCCGACTGGCTTACTGACAGGATCGCCGACCCCGCTACCGCGCTGAGAACGTTTGTCGATCTCGAGCGGTTCGGGTTTCGATACATCGACCGCATCTCCAGTCTGGTGGCTGCCGAGTACGTCGCTGAGCTCGACCGACGCCAGAACCAGGCAAGAGCCGAGCGCGACGACGTCGTGCGGGCACTGCTCGCTGGGGAACGTGTCGACCTCGCTCGGGCCGAACGTGTGCTCAGCCACCGGCTCACTGGTCGGCAGATCGGTTTCGTGTGCTGGGCCGACGATCGCGGCGTCGACCTTGAGGGATTCGCCAGGCGGGTTGGTCGGCATCTCGGGGTGAGTCATTCACTCGTCGTGGCGGATGGCCCACGCGCGGTGTGGGGATGGGCGTCAATCACGAGAGACGTGAGGACTTCGCTCACGGGCATGGCGGCGGAGTTGCCCGGCGAATACGAAAAGGTTCACGTCGCGGCGGGCTCGCCCCATCCGGGGGCTGCAGGCTTCCGCACTTCCCACCTCGAGGCGCTGCGCACTCGCCGGGTCATCGAACTGTCCGGGCGCGCGGCGCCATCTTTCACACAGTTCAGCGATATTGCGTTGGTGGATGCCATCTCGCGCGACCTGGATGCAGCGAGGGCATTCGTTGCCGCTCAACTCGGCGACCTCGCGCGGGATGGCGCGAAAGAGCGCGGCGAGCGCGCCGCGCTCCTGGCTGTTCTCGATGCGCAAGGGAGTCTGACGGCCGCAGCACGCACCTTGGGTATCCACAAGAACACGGTCCTGCAACGGATGCGCCGTGCCGAAGAGCGCAGGGGTCGGCCCGCAACGTTCAAAGTCGCCGAACTGCACGCCGCCCTACTCGTCTGCGACGTGCTGGGGGCCTCGGTTTTGCCCGAGTCATCGCCTCACTGACAGGAACCCGAGCGCGCCGGATGTGCTCGCAGCACACGGGAGAGGGCTGGGAGGGCCTTGTTGCCCGATACCGGCCGTTTGTAGGTTGACATCTCATCCCGAAGCGCGAAGGACTCCGATGTCGACTACGACTCAACACTCCCAACCCCCAGCAGCGGCCTCGCAGCACGCGTTGCCTGATCCGGGCGAGCAGGTTCCGGCGCTGTCCTGGCCGATAGTCGGCATCTTCACATTCGCGCTTGCGCTCGTCGGTGCATCAACGTGGGCTGCCCTCACCGATACTTTGCCTGCGATCGCCACCGTCGCCGCGAGCGCCGTAGCAATCTTCGTTCTGTTCACCGTGTTGCACGACGCCTCGCATTACTCGATCAGCTCACATCGCTGGGTCAACGTCGCCTTCGGTCGCGTGGCGATGTTCTTCGTCTCGCCGCTGATCTCGTTCAAGTCGTTCGCGTTCATCCATATTGAGCACCACCGCAACACCAACGACGGTGACGCCGATCCCGATCACTTCGTCAGCGCCGCGCCCTGGTGGCAGCTGCCCGTCCGCTTCCCGGCGATGGATCTGCCCTATATCGGTCTCTTGGTGCGTAACCTGCGCCGGCGCCCACGCGGCGAGATTCTCGAAACGGCGGCCTTGATGGCCGGCTCTGTGATGGTGATCGTGTTGGCCGCCTTCACCGGACATCTGTGGACGCTCGCGCTGATCTACCTGATTCCCGAGCGGGTGGCGATGTTCGTGCTGGCTTGGTGGTTCGACTGGCTGCCCCACCACAACCTGGAAGACACCCAACGCGAGAACCGCTACCGCGCGACCCGCAACCGCGTCGGTTCAGAGTGGATCCTGACTCCCCTGCTCTTGTCGCAGAACTATCACCTGGTCCATCACTTACACCCCTCCATCCCGTTCTACCGCTACGTCGCGGCGTGGCGACGCAATGAAGCCGCCTACCTCGAGCGCGACTCGGCGATAAGCACCGTCTTTGGGCTGCAGCTCGACGCCACGCAGTACCACGAGTGGAAACGCCTCAACGGCAAACTCGCTGCGCTGCTCCCAGTCCGGATGCCGCGTTCCTCCGCGGCACGCCATGCCAGCACCCACCCGATACCCGTCAAAAGCGTCGAGCCCCTGACTCCAGGCAGCGTCAAAGTCACTTTCGATGTTCCCGACCACCTCAGCGACCAATTCCAATTCCAGGCAGGACAACACCTGACCATCAAACACAGCATCGATGGGGAGGAGGTGCGACGAAACTACTCGATCTGCACCTCGGCCACATCGGGAGAACTGGCGATCGGAATACGGCACATCGACGGCGGGCTGTTCTCAACCTTCGCGGTCGAAACACTGCGAGCCGGTGATGTTTTGGAGCTGATGACGTCCACGGGCAGCTTCGGCGCACCCCTCGATCCACTCGCTCGGCGCGACTACGTGGCGGTAGCGGCCGGAAGCGGCATCACGCCCATCCTGTCGATCATGCGCACCACCATGGAGATCGAGACCGAGAGCCGCTTCACCGTCTTCTACGGCAACCGAACCGCAGAGTCGACCATGTTCACCACCGAACTCGATGAGCTCGAAACTCGATATGCGGACCGGTTACGCATCTTCCATATCCGCTCGGCCGAGGCTCACCACCCCGCCTCTCTTCGCGGCCGCATCGAGCTGGCGATGGTTCAACGGCTGCTTGCCAGCGACCTCACTTCGATCGACCGGTGGTACCTATGCGGCCCAAGCGATCTCGTCACGACAATGCGCGATGACCTCGCGTCTGTTGGGGTGCCGACCGAGCGGATACACCTCGAACTGTTCCGCGGCACAAAGCAACCCACACACGTCGATGACTTTTCCGAGTCCGAAGTGACCATCACGCTGTCCGGCACGGATCACACCGTGGAACTCGCCGCGGGTGAGACCGTCCTCGAATCTGCGCTGAAAAACAACATCGACGCGCCGTATGCGTGTCTTGGCGGCGCGTGTGGCACTTGCAAAGCCAGGATCACGACAGGAGCAGTTTCGATGGAGCAAAATTTTGCACTCAGCACAGCCGAGCTCGAGGCCGACTTCATACTGACGTGTCAATCCCGTCCCACCACGCAGGCGGTCGCAGTCGACTACGACAGCTGAGCCGATGACCCCGGTCACTCCTCCTCGCTGAAGACGGCCTCGCGCTTACGTCGTACGGCCGGGAGGATCGCGATGACGAGCGCGACCACGGCCAGGGACAACAACACAGCCGAGATTGGCCGCGTCACGAACACGCTCGGGTCGCCCCGGGAGATGATCATCGCCCGCCGCAGGTTCTCCTCCAGCAACGGGGCGAGGACGAAGCCGAACAGCAGCGGCACGGGCTCGCATCCCCAGCGGATGAGCCAGTAGCCGAGCACGCCGATGATCGCGATGACGTAAACGTCCCAGGGGTTCAGGCCGAGGGAAAAGCAGCCGATGGTGGCGAACGCGATGATCGCCGGGAACAGCACCTCGTAGGGCACCGAAATCATCCGTACCCAGAGGCCGATGAGCGGGAGGTTGAGCAGCACCAGCAGCAGGTTGCCCACCCAGAACGACGCGATCAGGCCCCAGAACAGCGCCGGCTCGTCGTTGATGACGTTGGGTCCGGGCGTGATCCCCTGGATGATGAACGCGCCGACGAGCAGCGCCATCACCGGGTGCGCCGGCAGGCCCAACGTGAGCAGCGGGATGAAGGAGGTCTGCGCCGCGGCGTTGTTCGCCGACTCGGGCGAAGCAACGCCCTCGATGGCACCCCGTCCGAACTTCTCGGGGTGCTTCGACACCCGCTTCTCCACCGAGTACGACGTGAACGCCGCCAGGACGTGCCCTCCGCCGGGCAGAACGCCGAGCGCGGAGCCCAGCGCGGTGCCACGGAGCACCGGCATCCGGATCCTGCGGAAGTCGTCGCGGCTGAGCCACAGCCCCTGCACCTTTTTGGTCACCGCGCTCAGGGTCTGCCGGCGTTCCAGGTTGCGAATGATCTCGGCCAGGCCGAACAGGCCGACCGCGATCGAGACGAAGTCGAGGCCCCCGTAGAGCTCGCGGACGCCGAAGGTGAACCGCGGGACTCCGGTGGAGAAGAGGTCCTGGCCGACGGTGCCGAGCAACAGCCCCAGCACGATCATCGCCAGGGCCTTCACCGTCGAGCCGCTGCCGAGCGAGATGGAGATGACCAGGCCGAGGACGACGAGAGAGAAGTAGTCTGCCGGGCCGAACTTGAGCGCCACGGAGGCCATCGGCGGAGCGAACAGCGCGACGACGGCGGTCGCGACGGTCCCGGCGAAGAAGGAGCCCAGTGCCGCAGTGGCGAGCGCCGGTCCGGCTCTGCCCTGTCGCGCCATCTGGTGCCCGTCCAACGCGGTGACCGCGGCCGACGACTCGCCAGGCAGGTTGATCAGGATCGCGGTGGTCGAGCCGCCGTATTGCGCGCCGTAGTAGATGCCGGCGAGCATGATCAGCGACGCGATCGGGTCGAAGCCGAAGGTGATCGGGAGCAGCAGTGCGACGGTGGCGGTCGGCCCGATGCCCGGGAGCACGCCCACCATGGTGCCGAGCGTGACGCCGAGCAGACAGATCAAGATGTTGCTCGGCTGCAGGGCCGTCTCGAGCCCGAGTGCGAGTCCGGAGAGATCCACGACTCAGGCCCCCAGCCAGTCTCCGAACAACGGGAGGCGCAGCTGCAGCAACCCGACGAAGATGCCGAGGCTGAGCGCCGTCAGGCCGACCGAGATGGCCAGGGCCCTGAGCGGACCATTGCGGTGGCCTGCCAGCGCGGCGACGAACGTCGTCACGAACAGGGTCGGCGCGAGCCCGAGTCCCTCGATGGCGGCGCCGAAGAACACGATCGCGGCGACCACCATGCCTCCGCGCACCCAGGGCACCGGTCCGCGCTCGTCCGCTGACTCGCGGACGTGCGAGTCACCGCCGCGGAAGGCTTGCACGGCGATGACCACGCCCAGGAGGGTGAGGATGCCGCCGAGCACGACCGGCACGTAGCCGGGGCCCATCTTCAGCGCCGACCCCATTTCGTACCTGCCGCCCGCGAGGGCGAAGGCAAGGCCGATTGCGATGAAGGTCCCGCCGGCCAGCAGGTCGGGGACAGCGGGCCGGCGGCTCGCCGTCCCCGACGACGCCGGGTCGTCGCTCATCCGCCTGCCTTGACCCCGGCGGTCTCGATGATCGGCGTCCACAGCTCGATCTGCTCTTTGAGCTTGACCGTGTGGGCGTCTGGGGTCGCCTGGTCCTTGGCCACCGGGGTGGTGCCGAGGTCGGCCATCTTGTCGATGACGGCTTGGTCCACGAGGGCCACCTGCAGAGCCTCGGTGAGCTTCTGGACGACCTCGTCGGGGGTGTCGGCCGGCACGTAGAGCCCGTGCCAGACACCGACTTTGACGTCTGGGAGACCCGCTTCGGCCGTGGTCGGCAGGTCTGGAAGCGCCTCGACCCGCTCGGGGGTGGTCACCGCATAGCCCTTGATCTCACCCGACTGGATCTGCCCCGCGGTGTTGGTCGTCTGGTCGCACATGAAGTCGACCTGGCCACCGACCAGATCGGTGAGCGCGGGTCCGGTGCCGTCGTACGGCACCTCGGTCAGGTCGACGCCCATCGCCTGCTCGATCAGTAGCCCGCACAGCTGGGAGGCCGCTCCCACCCCGGCGTTGGCGAGCGAGACCTTGTCAGTGTTGGCCTTGACGTAGGCGACCAGCTCCTGCAGCGTCTTCGGTTCGAAGTCCTTGCGGGCGACGATCGTCATCGGTACGTCGGTGATCAGGCCGATCGTCTTGAAGTCCGTGAGTGGCTCATAGGGCAGGTCGGGGTAGAGCGCGGGCGCGGTCGACATGCCGATGTGGTGGATGAGCACCTCGTAGCCGTCGGCCTTGGCGTCGGCGACCTGCCCGGCGGCGACAGTGCCGCCAGCCCCCTCGACATTCTGGACCACGATCTGCTGGCCGAGCTTCTCGCTCATGGGCTCCGCGATCAGCCGGGTGACGGTGTCGGTCGGCCCACCGGCGGAGAAGGGCACCACGAAGGTGATCTCCTCCTCCGGGTACGCCGCGGGTTCGGAGTCTTGCCCACCGCAGGCGGCGAGGTTAGTGACGGCCAGGGCGGCAACCCCGGCGAAGGCCCAGCGTCGGGTGCGGAGGCGCGACCGCCCGCTTCGATCTGAACTGGTGACAGACGTGGTCATGGCAGCTCCTTCGTCGGCTACGAGGCGGGATCGGAATGAGACCTGGGTCACACTCCTGGCCGTGGGTCGATCTTATGCACCTTGCGTTCGCGTCGCCCTCCCTTGCGGCGTCAACATACGAGCCCGGCCGGATCGAGCGAGTTGCATTCCGTCCGGGCATGGGAGAGGAGAACGCCACCAGATACGCCCGTTACAGCGGGGCATGAGCGAAATTACTTGTAAGAGAACACTTCTAGCCCACCACCACGGTGCGCCAGAGCCCCCCGAAACGCCGACACCCGGCTCAGGTCGTGATCCGCAGTTCGGCACCCGGATGCGAACTAAGCGTGACGATCACCGTGCCGCTACCCGTTTCGAATGTGATGTTGGCGTAACCGACGAAACCGTAGTGCCCGTCAATCGTCGATACCGCGGTGATGTCACTCCTTCCAGAGGCACCAGTGTCGAGATTCGCCCAAGCGGCGGTCACAGTAAGCGCGCAGGATCCGTCGTAGATGCCGGCGTCGTAGTGGATCGCAACGCGGACACCGTCCTCGACACGGTCGTCGACCTGCACCGGTGTCACCTGGGCCTCGGCGCTAACCCGACCGGCACACGTCGGGGATGCCACGACCGGAACCTGACCGAGTTGCGCGAAGGCTTCGGCATGGGCCGTTGCCGCACACAACCAGGGCGCTGTCAGCGAGATGGCGAGCGCACCGGCCGTAGGGAACGGAGTCATGCCTCTGTTATCGAGGGACGCCACAGGGGCGTTAGCGCATGGTCAAAGCGCATCGCCGCCCGGCAACTTTGACAAGACTCGGGCGTGTAGCGGGGGCTTGCCGATTCGTGGGTTAGCGGCGTTGTGTCGTGGTGATGTGCACGTGGTCGTAGTGGCCGTAACCCGATCCTGCCGGACCGCCCGGCGTGTAGTACGTGCCGCGCCAGATCACATCCTGCAGCCCGAATCGGCCCGCATTGGCCATCGCGAACGCGAGAATCTCGTCCCCGAGCGCGATGCCCTCGGGGCTTTCGGGATTGGGAATCATGATGTCGATCGCCAGGCCGTTCGGATGCCACGGCTTCGAGTCCGGCCGCACACCGTCCATGTCGGCAATCTGGGGGAACCTTTGGCTGACGGCGCGGGCCGCCACGATGGTGTTGGGCTGAAGTCCGGCCTCATACGCGACGCCGACGGGCAACGCCTCCGGGATATCCACCGCAGCCCCGGGGGGAGGGACAGCGGCTGCGGGAGGTAGGCCCGGCATCGCGTTGAGCAGCGGGTCTGCCGGAGGGGGCGCACTCTGCGCCGGCGGCGGCGCGGTTGCGTTATTGACGACCGCCTGCTGAGCGGGTGTCAACGCTGCGTACTGGGCCTCCGCGGCGGCGATCTGCCCGAGCAGTTCCTTCAGTTTTGCCTGCAGGTCTGCGCGCACCGCGGCAGACCGCTCGGCGGCGGCGCGGGCGTCAGCGGCCGATGTCTCTGACGCCCTGGCGGCGGCGGCCGCACGCTCACGCGCTGCTTGAAAGGCTTTTATCCGACTGGCCGTCTCAGCGACGACTATCCGCTGCAGGGACAGCTGGTCGATCAGCTGTTGCGGGGAGCCAGCGGTCAGCACCGCCGCCGTCTGACCGGTGCGTCCACTTACATACGTCATCGCCACCACCTGGTTGGCTGCGGCTTGATTGGAGGCGAGCTGGGAATTCGCGGCGTCGAGTGCAGCCAGGTCGGCGCGATGTCGGTTTTCGGCCGCGGTCTTGGCAGCCAGTCGGTCGTCGGCATCGCGTTGGGCGGCCGTGACGGCTTCACGAGTCTGCAACGCCTGTTGGGACAACTCATCGAGCCTGGAGAGCGCGTCGGCCGCCGGGTCCGCCTTGACGTCGCCCGCTATCGAGATGGTTAGCGCCAGGACCACGGCCGCAAAACCGCACGCCGTTCGCCGAAGAGAGTGGCGCGCCCGACTCATTCGGATTGTCACGATCCTTCGTTGCGGGCCCCCCGGCAACATGTGTCTCGGACAGGTTATGAACTCGCATCGACGATGTCTAATCCTCCGTCAATGTGATCGCCGCCCGCCTCGCCCCCGCGAACATCGAGAAGGCAACGCGGACCGGCGATTTGTGCCCAGATTCGTGTCACGCATCCGAGCGCCGCAGTTGGAGCTGCTGCTGCGACTCGTGCAACGTGAACGCGGCGGGCGGCCTGCCGGTCCTCTCGAGCGGTCTGGCTTAGCATGACCTGTCATGCCGAGCGAATCCGGCGCCGCGAGCGACCCCGGCGCCCCGGCCGAGCACGCCGCCCGCAACCGGGTGATGTGGGATGACTACAGCGATGAATACCAGGCCCGCCACGGACAGGACTTGGCCGAGAGCGGCGGGCTCGCCTGGGGGACGGCCCGGATCCCTGAATCCGAGTTGCGCGTCCTCGGCGACTTTATTGGTCGCGACATCCTCGAGTTCGGTTGCGGCGCCGCTCAATGGTCAATCGCGCTGGCCAGGCTGGGCGCCCGCCCGGTTGGGCTGGACCTGTCGCGAAGTCAGCTCGAGCACGCCCGCCGGCTGATGGCCGAGGCAGGCGTCGACTTCCCGCTCGTCCATGCCAGCGCCGAGGCGGTGCCGCTCCCGGCCGCCACCTTCGACGTGGTGTTCTGCGATCACGGGGCGATGAGCTTCGCCGACCCGCATCGGACGGTGCCCGAGGTGGCGCGCCTTCTCCGGCCGGGCGGGCTGTTCGCGTTCAATCACCACTCACCGATCGAAACGATCTGCTGGCCGCTTGATGCCGACGAGGTCGGCGAGCGGCTGGCGCTCGACTACTTCGGCATGCATGTCATCGATGATGGGGACGAAGTATCGTTCCAGCTGCCGTTCGGAGAATGGATCCGGTTGTTCCGCGCCAACGAATTCGTGATCGAAGACCTGATCGAGCCGCGGCCCGCGCCGAACGCGATCAGCTCCTACCGGTCGGCCGCGGCGTTGGCCTGGGCTCGCCGCTGGCCGGCCGAGACGATCTGGCGGCTACGCCGGGCGTGAACCGGCCCGTGAAATCCAGCGCCAATCCTCGGACAACAGGATGTCCCTGCGGCGGCCCGACAACGTCGCCTCAGCGGATCGTCCGCTACCGGACACTCCGTCACGTCTCACCTCACAGAACAAGCCAGCGGATGCAAAGGCCAGCGTGGCTCACCTCGCTGCACAGATTCAGTGAACTGTTCCTGGACATCTCCGGCATGCGCCGACCTGCTGCCTTCCCGGGTGTCTCACGGCGATTCCGACCCGGTTTGTCTCACGACACCCTGCATTCCTAGAGCCGTTCCCAGCGGCACGCCATGCGACCGAGGCAATCTCAGTGCCGTTGCGAGACATGACATCTCGAGTGAGAAATTGTTATCGGCGGTGAGACTCTACAAGCGGGACAACAAATTGTAGGGTCTCAGATCGCGTGAGATGTCGATCTAGTTTGACCGGCGGTTCGTTGGTTGTCTCAAGGAATGTCATTTGGCTTGAGTCTCAGTTCCCTGGCGTTTCTTCAGATTTCACGCTTTCTGCGTCGTAGCTTGTTCGGCGGCCCTGCTTGAGGTTGGGTGCCTGGGTCCGGTTCGCCGACGGACCGCCGCCGTGCGAGGGCGAGGTCGCGATTTGTCGGGTGCCTGGGCCGGCCGAGTACGCCACGCTGAGCCCCGAGCACGACGAGGACTACCTGCGAGCCCAGATCGCGCACCGATGAGTTTCCCGCACGGCGCCGGTCTGTATACGCCGGAGACCGACTCACGGGAGGCTGGCACCATGCGGAAACTGATCTACGGCATGAACGTGACCCTGGATGGCTACATCGCCGCGCCTGGCGACGACATCGGCTGGGGCGGGCCGCCGAGCGACGAGCTGTTCCAGTGGTGGCTGGACCAGGAGCGGGCGAGCGGCCTGACGCTGTACGGGCGCAAACTGTGGGAGACGATGAGCTCCTACTGGCCGACCGGCGACCAGCAGCCCGATGCGACGCCAGCCGAGATCGAGTTCGCGCGGAACTGGCGGGACACGCCGAAGGTGGTGTTTTCCTCGACGATCGACAAGGTCGACTGGAACACCCGCCTGGTCACCGGCGACGCGGTCGCCGAGATCACCCGGCTCAAGGCCGAGGACGGCGACCCGATGGGCATCGGCGGCGCAACGCTCGCCGGGGCCGCCATGCGGGCCGGGCTGATCGACGAGTACGCGCTGGCCACCTACCCGGTCATGGTGGGCGGCGACGAGCGGCTTGCCGGTGGTCGTGGTGACCCACCAGGTGCCGACCGACTGGGTCGAGGGACCCCGCACGGTGGCCGTGTCCGCGGGCACCATTGCCCGGCAGTGCATCGAACTCGGCCTGCTCGACGCGGTGGCCATCGGCCTGGTGCCGGTGGTGATGGGTCGGGGACGCCCGTTTTTCGGCGAACTGTCCATGGACGACGTGCCGCTGGGCGATCCGACCGTCTGCATCCCGGGGAACCGCGTCACCCATCTGGTGTTCCCCGTCACCGGGACACCGAGCTGATAAGAGGCTCCGTGGAGATGACTGGACAGTTGCTCTTCCGGTGACGGTGACGACGCGTCAAAAGCAGCCGGTTGATACGGGCGCCCGGATGTCGAGATGCAGCGAAGATTGAGCTGCGGTTGGCGGTGCACTCAGCGCGATGGCAATGAAGAGTGCGCTCAGCAGTGTGGCCGCCGCCGTCCTCATGTCCGTCGCCGCGTCACCAAGGCCAATGCGATCAGCAGAGCGCCGATGATGATCCCGGCCCCGGCCAGCCAACGGGAGGTGTTATCCGGCTCGGTTGTGGGCCGGGAAGCTTGGGAGGCGGTTTGTTCTGCCGGTGCGCTGCGGTGCTGATCGGGTTCGGCGCCGGCCGCGGTCAGTTTGAGCAGCGGTGCCGGGTGTTGGGGTTCGCCGCCGCCGGGCAGTGGGGGCTGATCCCAGCGCACCACCTTGCCGACTGCGAGGCGCTCGACCGAGTGCTCGACCAGCTGCCGATGTAACGCCATGGTAGATATCGAGCAGCTACTCTCGTTCGGCATTGCGGGCGGCGAAGATTGCCAGCACCGTTTCGGCATTGACCGTGAGCACCTCGGTGAGGACGTCGACCGCGTGGGAGGGGTCTCCGCTGTCTATTGCCGCCATGATCTTTTGGTGCTCCTCGATGACAGCGGGCTGCATTTCAATCTCCCGCTCCACGAAGAGCACTCTCAGCAGGTAGCGCAACTCCTTGGCTAACTGCGCATAGAAGGCATCGATTCGCTTGCTGTTGAGCATTCCGACGAGCGCGGCGTGGAAGTCAAGATCGCGCGCGGCGATCTCGGCGGCGTCCTTGGTCTCATACGCCTGCATCAGCGCTTCGAGGGCAGCCCGCACGGGGACGAGTTCTTCGGATGTACGGGGTACGCGAACGGCGGAGCTTTCCAACGCCAGCCTTGCGCGGTAGAGCTCGAGAAGATCGTCCTTTGTCGGGTCGACGACGGCGAAACCGTGGTGCAGCGTGTAGCGCACCATGCCGCCCACCTCGAGAATCCGCACCGCCTCGCGGACGGTGTTCCGTGAGATACCCAGTGACGTCGCCAGGGCGCTCTCTTTGATAGGCGAGCCAGGAGACAGTTCCCCGCGCATGATCGCGTCCGCCAGCCCATCGGCAACCTGCTGAGCCGTACTGGACCGGCGCAGCGTCAGATTATGCACCGTGGTCATGACGACCACGGTAGCCGATGATGCTCAATCGCTTCATTGTCCTACGAGTGAGCCACCGTGTGTCGCCCGATCCCCGCGGTGCGAGATCTACAGCAGGAGACGGCGGTAACGGTGCAGCGCTGGCTGTGAGCGGACTATGCTCGGCTGACGGTCACGGTGCGCGGCCGTGACAGCTACGTGTACCGAGGCGACACGATGCCTGACGTCGACCCGCTGCCTACACAGCCCGACGCTTCCCCCGGGATACCGGCTGAACTGGTAGCTGCCGGATTCGCGGATCTGAAGGAGATCGGACGCGGCGGCTTCGGAGTCGTATACCGCTGCCTTCAGCCCGCGCTGAATCGAACGGTGGCGGTGAAAGTCCTCACCGCCGACCTCGAGCCGGACAACCTCGAGCGATTCTTCCGCGAGCAGGTCGTGATGGGAAAGCTGTCCGGACACCCACACATAGTCAGCATGTTTCACGTCGGCGCCACCGCCAGTGGGCGCCCGTACCTCGTCATGCAGTACCACCCGCGCGGTTCCCTGGGCGCCAGGATCCAGCACAGCGGAGCGCTCGGCTGGCGAGACGCCCTGCACGTCGGTGTGAAGATGGCCGGTGCTTTGGAGACGGCGCACCAGCGCGGGATCCTGCATCGCGACGTCAAACCTGCGAACATTCTGCTCACCGAGTACGGCGAACCGCAGCTCACCGACTTCGGTATCGCCCGAATCAGCGGCGGCTTCGAAACGACCAAAGGGACCATCACCGGGTCTCCGGCCTACACCGCTCCCGAGGTACTGCAGGGCCAGCCGTCGCAGGCGGCATCCGACGTGTACAGCCTCGCGTCGACCCTGTTCTCCGCCGGAACCGGGCATGCGGTCTATGAGCGCGGCAAGGGTGAGCAGGTAGTCGCCCAGTTCCTTCGGATCACTGAGCATCCGATGCCAGACCTGCGTTCGTCGGGCCTTCCAACTGACTTCTGCGAAGTGATCGGGCGGGCGATGTCTCGTGATCCGTGCGACCGGCCGGCGACGGCCGGCGAGTTCGGCGAGATGTTGCGCGAGACACAGCGCAAGCACGGCATGCCGGCCGACGAACATCCCGGTCCCACTTGCGGCCCCGGACGTCGGCACCGATTCCGGGCCCATCGTCGAGCCGGCGCGGAGCCTGTACCGGGTACGGTCGGTGGCCACCCCGCCGGCCCCGGCCAGCAGATTCCGCCCGCCCACGCCGGGCCGCGCTTTGGTGCGGCGGGACCGCTTGATCGAGCAGATGCGCGCCGGCGGGTCCAGGAAGCTGACCGTGATCCACGGGCCGACCGGTTTCGGCAAGAGCACCCTTGCCTCACAGTGGTGCGACCTGCTGACTGCCGAAGGTGTGACGGTCGCATGGCTGACCGTCGACAACGACGACAACAACCTTGTTTGGTTCCTATCCCATCTGATTGAGGCCATTCGCGCCGTCAGGCCAACGCTGGCCACCGAACTCGCCGAGGTGCTCGAGGAGCGTGGGGACGAGTCCGAGCGCTACGTCCTCACCTCGCTGATCAACGAGATTGATGTGAGCGGCGACCCGATGACGCTGGTGATCGACGACTGGCACGCGGTCACCAACAAGGCCACGATCGAGGCGCTGCGCTATCTGTTGGACAATCTGTGCCGCGCGCTGAAGGTTGTGGTCACCAGCCGCAGCCAGAGCGGTCTGCCGCTGAATCGTCTGCGGATGCAGGACGAACTGGTCGAGATCGACTCCACCGCAATGCGATTCGAAACCGATGAATCGGAGCAATTCCTTGTCGGGCTGCGCGGGCTCGCCCTCGATCACACCGAAATCGAAGACCTCACCACGGTCACCGACGGCTGGGTAGCGGCGCTTCAGCTCGCGTCGTTGTCCCTGCGCGCCTGCGATGACCCCTCTCAGCTGATCAGCTCCTTGACCGGTCGCCACCACGCGATCAGTGAGTTCCTCGCCGAGAACGTGCTCGACACATTGGAACCGGCGATGCTGGACTTCCTGCTGGCCACCTCTATCACTGACCGAATCTGCGGAGATCTTGCCGCAGCGCTCTCCGGGGTCGCACGGGCACAGCAGGTTCTCGAAGAGGTCGAAGAGCACGATCTGTTCTTGAACCGCATCGACAATCAATGGTTCAGATTCCACCACCTGTTCGCCGAGTTCCTCCGGCACAGGCTCGAGCGCGATCAGCCGGATCGTGTCGCGCAGCTGCATCGCATCGCCTCGGACTGGTTCGCCAGTCACCGATTAATCAGTGAGGCAGTCGATCACACGCTGGCGGCAGGTGACGAGCAAAGGGCAGTCGAGATCGTCGAGAACGACGGACTCTACATGTTCGCGCACTCGCAGATGTCGACGTTGATCGGCTGGGTGGACAAACTCCCACCGACGATCGTTAGGACCCATCCACGGCTGCAACTCGCCCTGGCCTGGGCGAATATCCTGCTGCACCGCGTCGAAGCCACCAGTCAAGCGCTGGCACTGGTGGAATCCACGTTGGCGGAATCCGGTCTGAACAAGGACGAGATCGCCGACGTGCGCGCCGAAGCAAATGTAGTGCGAGGCCTCATCGCGTTGCGCACCGACCAGCTCGAGAGCATAGGCGAACACCTCGCGCCATGCCTGGCCCGTGCGGACAGCGTCCGCCCGTTCGTAGCCGCCAAGGCGGCCAACATCGCCACCTTCGCCGCCGCCTACCGGTGCGACCTCATCGAGGTCACCCGCCTGCAGGCCTGGGCATCCAGTTATTTCGCGCGCAGCCGGGATTCGTTCAATCCCATTCACGGGTTGTGCTACACCGGGCTCGCGACCCGACTGCTGCTCGACCTGCGGACCACCGAGCAGTGCTTTCGCAAGGCCTTGAAACTGGCCAAACAGTCCGGTGGAAGTCACTCGTACACCGCCCGCTTGGCGAGTTCGCTGCTCGGCGAATTACTTTACGATCGTGGCATTCTCGACGAAGCCGAACAGCTGCTGGACGAAGGCTACAAACTAGGCCCCGAGGGCGGCCCCGTCGACTTCAAGATCGCACGATACGTGACCGGGGCACGCATCAAAGCATTGTTGGGCGACCGGGATGAGGCGGTGCAACGGCTCAACGAAGGCGCGCGGATCGCACGGGCGTTGTCGCTGAAGCGTCTTCGCGCGCTCGCCGAGAACGAGCGGATCCGACTCGGCCTGCCGGCGCACCCGGAGTTGGTACCCGTCACGTCGTACCGAAATCGTCGGCGTCCGATGGACGAGATCGACGAGATCACCGTCCAGCATGAAGAGGCGTCTGCGATTCGGCTGCTCCTCGCCGAGAAAGACCCCGCGAACGTGGAACTCGCGGGCCGATGGGCGCAGCAATGGGTGGACCGGCTGGCCGAGGTGCAGCGGCCGCAGGCTCTGTTACGGGCCCGACGGCTATTGGTTGCCTGCCGCGCCGCTGCCGGTCGGGTCGACGAGGCCAAGGCAGTGCTGGCGACCATCGCCGCGCAGTGCGCGCAGATCGGATCGCTGCGCTACCTGCCCGACGGCGGGCCGTACGTGGTCGCGATGCTGCGCGCCCTACACGAGGACCAACAGAATGATCGCTGGCGCCCCGACTGGCCGGAGGTGCCCGCAGACTTCCTCGCCAGGTTGGCTAATGCCAAGGTAGTGCACAAGATCTGATCTCTGTCCGAGCGCCGCGTAATTCACCACGTCTGGTGGCTAGGAGTTCGACAGCCCCAATCAACTTTCCGGGGTAGATGGCCGGCTTGAAATCACCTGTGTCGCACTATTATCCGGTAATACCCACGTGTCATCCACAGCGAATTCGGCAGCTCTTCAAGAAAGTTCCCCGCAGGGCATTCCGTCGTCAACCACGGTCCCAGCGGCGGTCAATGTATGGACTCAGGACATTCGTGACGGATTGTCGTCGTGGGATGCTCGACGAGTCGTGGAGTATCAGCTTGCGGGTTCGCTAGACGCTCGGGGCGCAGCATCTCGTCGAGGTCATTGGCGGTGAGCAGTCCGCTTTCGAGCACCAGGTTGGTTACGCTGCGGCCACTGGATAGGGCTCGGCGGGCAATTGTGGTTGCCGCGTCGTAGCCGATCAGCGGGTTGAGTACGGTGACAACTCCGATGCTCGCCTCGACCTGGGAGCGCAGAAATTCCTTGTTGGCGGTGATCCCGTCGATGCAATGGTCCGCCAAGCTGGTGCATGCCGCGGTCAAAGAGGTCAGACTGGCGAAGAGGGCGCGGGCAATGATCGGTTCAAAGGCGTTCAGCTGCAGCTGCCCGGCCTCGGCTGCCATGGTGACGGTGAGGTCGTTGCCGATGACCTCGAACGCCACCTGGTTGACCACTTCTGGAATGACCGGGTTGACCTTTCCGGGCATGATGCTCGATCCCGCCTGCCGTGGGGGCAGGTTGATCTCGGCGAAACCCGCCCTGGGGCCAGAGGACAGCAGCCGCAAGTCATTACAGATCTTCGACAGCTTCACTGCGACTCGTTTGAGCATCCCCGAGAAGAGCACGAAGGCGCCGCAGTCCTGGGTTGCTTCCACGAGGTTACTTGCCGTCACCAACGGCATCCCGGTGATCTCCTGAAGGTGGGCGCGGGCTGCAGATGCATAGCCCGGGTCGGTGTTGATGCCGGTGCCGATCGCGGTAGCGCCCAGATTGATCTCGTGCAAGTGAACCAGGACTTCGCGGATCCGGCGTTCGTCCTCGTGGACCATCACGGCATAAGTGCTGAACTCCTGGCCGAGAGTCATCGGCACGGCGTCCTGCAACTGAGTTCTGCCGACTTTCACCACATCGTCGAATTCAAGTGCCTTGCGCGCCAGTATCTGTCGAAGATGAGCCATGGCAGCCAACAACTCTTGGGTGCCCTTGACGGTCGCGATCCGGATCGCGGTGGGATATACGTCGTTGGTCGACTGCCCCATATTCACGTCGCCGTTGGGATGAATCATGGAGTACTCACCCTTGTCGAACCCGAGGATCTCCAGCGCGCGGTTCGCGATGACCTCGTTGGCATTCATGTTCGTCGACGTTCCGGCGCCGCCCTGGATGACATCCACCACGAATTGGTCCAGCAGCAGGCCCTGTTCGATGTCCTGGCAGGCGTGCACGATTGCATCCTTTTTCACCTGATCAATCAAGCCCAGGTCGAAGTTTGCCAGCACCGCCGCGTGCTTGACCTGCGCGAGCGCCGTGACGAGCGACGGGTGCGACGAGATCGTCGTACCGGTGATTGCGAAGTTCTCTACCGCGCGGAGTGTCTGGATCCCCCAGTAAGCGGCGGCCGGCAGCTCCCGGGCACCCATGAAGTCAGTCTCTGTCCGACTTCCATTGGCTTCGGAAAGGGCGGGTGTACTCATGCGTGCCACTGCTCTCAGGTCGCGATGTGTTGGTGTTGGGTGCTCGTTGGAGGGACATCGAGGGACGGGATCGTGCAGGACTGGTTCGGCATGCCTCACCTTTATGCGGTTCCGGCGCCGACCTTGTTCGCCGCGAAGGCATCGATCGCGGCCAGGACCGCGGACGTGAATTCCGACGTGGACGAGGCGCCGCCGACGTCGCGGGTACCCAACCCGTCGCGCAGGGCCGACTCGAACGCGGCCTGCAGGTGGCGGGCCGCATCCGGGTGACCGAGGTGTTCGAGCATCATGGCCCCCGACCAGATCTGCCCAACCGGGTTCGCCAGGCCCTTACCCGCAATGTCCGGAGCCGACCCGTGGACCGGCTCGAACAATGATGGAAAGTCGCCCTCAGGGTTCAGATTGGCGCTGGGCGCCAACCCGATGGAGCCGGTGACGGCGCTTCCGAGATCCGAAAGGATATCGCCGAACAAATTGGAAGCGACGATGACATCGAAGGTCCAGGGCTTGAGCACAAGATGTGCCGCGAGGGCGTCGACGAGTTCGCTGGTGAGGCTCACCCCGGGGTAGGCGGCCGCCGTCTCCGCCACGACTTCATCCCAGAACGGCATGGTGTGCACGATGCCGTTGCTCTTGGTGGCGGACGTCAACAGGCCCCGCCGGGAAGCCGCCAGACCGGCGGCGTAGCGCGTCACCCGCGACACTCCCAGCCGGGTGAAAATGGTTTCCTGCACGGCACTTTCGTGAGGCAGCCCGCGGTACATCCGGCCGCCGACTTCCGAATACTCCCCTTCGTTGTTTTCTCGAACGATGAGGAAATCGATCGGGTGCTTGGCCGCCAGGGGTGAAATGACACCGTCAAGTGTCTTGACGGGCCGAAGATTGACGTACTGCTGGAATTCCCGGCGAATGGGGATCAACAACCCCCACAGCGATTCGGTGTCCGGGACATCGGGTGACCCGACTGCCCCCAAATAGATCGCGTCGTGTTCGGCGAGCTGAGCGAGCCCGTCGACGGGCATCATCCGCCCGTGCTGGACATAGCGCTCCGATCCCCAATCGAAGTACGTGAAATCCAGGTCGAGAGAATGGATTTCGGCGATCCGCTCGAGGCAGGCGATTCCCGCCGGGACCACTTCTTTCCCGATGCCGTCACCGGGGATCACCGCGATCTTGTGGATGCTCATGACGCTGTCCGTGCTGGCATGCCGTTCAGTACTTGCCGGAGCGCACCCGATTGTCCGAGGTTGACAATGGTGTTCTTGGGTTCGGTCATTTCGTGCACGGCGTACCGCACCCCCTCACGGCCGACGCCGGACTTCTTGAAGCCGCCGAAGGGCATGGAATCGATTCGCAGGTCACTGGTTTCGTTGATGACCACGGCGCCCACATGCAGGTGCTCGGCAATGGCCAGGGCGAGATCCACGGATTGCGTGAAGACGCCAGCTTGCAAGCCGTACTCGGAGTCGTTGGCAGCATGTATTGCGTCCGCGACCTCGACGAACGGCATGATGGTGACCACCGGCCCGAACACCTCCTCGCGGATCACCCGGCAATTCGCCGGCACGTCGGTCAGCACGGTGGGTTCATAGAAGGCGCCACGTCGCTGACCTCCGGCGTGAACCGCCGCCCCAGCCGCTGTGGCCTCGGCGACCCAGTCCTCGACTCGCCGAGCCTCTGCCTCGGAGATGAGTGGACCGACATCGGTGCGGCGGTCGAACTTCGGCCCGGTTCGCAGCGCCCGCGTACCGCAGGCGACATGTTGGACAACCCGCTCGAAGAGCGTGGTATGCACGAACACTCGTTGAACCGACAGGCAGTTCTGGCCTGCGACCCCGAAGGCTCCGGCGACAATCGCATCGGCGGCGTCAATCGGGTCGGCATCGGCGCACACGATCGTGGCATTGTTGCCGCCGAGTTCGGACAAGATCTTCTTGCCACCGGCCACGGCGGCAATGCGTTCCGCCGTCCCGGGTCCGCCGGTGAAGGAAATCAGGTCAATCTGATCATCGGTCACGAGCGCTTCGGCAACGCCCGGCCCGGTCACGATCGCCGCGATGCGGCCCGCCGGGACTCCTGCTTCGAGTAACACCTCAACCAGGGCCAGCCCACTCAACGGAGTCCGCTCCGAGGGCTTCAGCACCACGCCGTTGCCGGCGATCAGGGCCGGGCCGAGCTTGTGCGCCACCAGGTTCAGCGGATCGTTGAACGGCGTGATCGCCGCGACGATTCCCACCGGCTTCCGGCTGTACCAGCCGATCTTGTTTCCTGCTGCAGTGCTGTCGTCGAAGTCCAGGGTCGATCCGGACAGCTCGCTGGACGCGGCAGCCGAGAGCCGCAAAGTCTCGATGCAGCGGCGGACCTCGGATTCCGCTTCGGTAATGGTCTTGCTGCTCTCGGCGGCGATGATGTTGGCGAAGCGCACACGCTGTTCGTAAAGAAGGTGAGTCGCCTTCTCGAGCGCCTGCCGCCGGGCGCGCAGCGGCCACGGCGCGAGCTGCAGGTGACGGTGGATGTGCTCGATGGCGCGCCGAACGTCCTGGGACGTCGAGTTGCACACCTGGCCGAGCAGGAAGCCGTCTTCAGGATCGCGCACATCCCGCGTCAGATCCGCGGACTGCCATTGACTTTCGAAGAAGGCCCCTCCGGGAAGATTGGCGATCTCCGACCGACTGACATCTGGTTGACGCGCGTCAATGACACCTGTGGATGCGAGCATGAATTCCTGCCTTGCCTATTTGATGCGGTCGATGATCTTCGCGGCGCCGCCGATTATCGGCAGGAACCACGGCGGGCCGAAATGGCCTGGGACTGGGGGATTCTTCAGCCCCTCCCAGACGTTCGCGGTTTTGTCGCCGCCCATGTAGCGGACCATGTTCTTGCCCATGTGGGCCGCCATCTGCACGCCGTGGCCGCTGTAGCACAGGGAATAGAACACTCCGTCGTGGACTCCGGCGTGGACCATCTGGTCCATGGACAGGTCGACCAGTCCACCCCAGGTGTAGTCGACGTCGACGTTCGACAGGTAGGGAAACAGTTCGATCATGGCCTTGCGTAAAACCTGGCCGCTCTTGACATCTGAATCCGGGCTGGAGAGCGCGAAGCGGGCGCGGCCACCGAACAGCAGCCGGTTGTCCGGAGTGATGCGGAAGTAGTAGGTCAGCATCTTGCTGTCCGAGGCCATGCGCCGGTTCGGCAGGATGTGGTTGACCACCTCGTCCGACAGCGGTTCGGTGACGATGATGAAGCTGCCCACCGGAATCACCCGCCGCTGCAGCCAGGGCGTCACGGCGCCCGTGTAGCCGCTGGTGGCGACCAGCACCTGCTTGGCCCGGACGACGCCACGGGTGGTGTGCACATCGTGACCGGTTCCCGAGACCTTGTGCAGTTCGGTGACCGCCGCGTTTTCACAGATCGCAACTCCTGCAGCAGCGGCCGCCGCTGCCAGGCCATGAACGAACTTCCCTACGTGCAGGCCGGCTCCCAGCGGATCGAGCATCGCTCCGTGATAGAAATCGGATCCGATTTCGCTGTGGATCTCGGACTTCGGAATGGTGATGACCTCGTAACCGGCCAGGGCGGCGAGTTGCTCCTGCGACTTGAGCATTCCTTCGTAGTGGGAGGGATGAAAAGCCAGCGAGAGCTTTCCGAACCGCTGAAAGTCACAGTCGATGCCATAGTTGCTCACCAACTTCTCGATGGTGTCGATGGCATCGTTGTATTCCCGGAACATTTCCACGGCACGGGCACCGCCATACCGCTTTACCGCGGTGTTGAAGCTGATCGCCAATCCCGTCGTCGCCATCCCGCCGTTGCGGCCGGATGCGCCCCAACCCACCGTATGCCGTTCAAGGACAACAACACTGGCTCCTTGTTTGGCGAACTCGACGGCCGCCGAGAGCCCCGTGAACCCCGCGCCGATGATCGCGACGTCGACCTGTTCAGGCACCGGTGTACGACGGTAGTCGCCGGAGGGCACAGCAGTGTCTTGCCAATAGGGAATGAGTTTCACAACCGTCGCCTTTGCTCGCAGGTCTACAGACCGAGGAGTTTGTTGAGTTCGTCCAGGGACTGGACCGTGGTGTAGTCATAGCCCTCGGTGACGGGGTCATAGCCACGGTCGAGCAGCACCAGGTTGCGAAAGCCCATGTCGTGCATCGGCATCATGTCGTAGCGGGTGTGGCTGGAGACGTGCAAGAAGTCCTGCGGCTGGGCGTCCAGGGTGTCGAGCATGTACTCGAACGCCTGATAGCGCGGCTTGTAAGCCTGGGCCTGCTCGGCGGTGTAGACGACATGAAAGTCCGCACCGAGCCGCGGAACACTGATGTCCAGGAAGCTGTCGTCGGCGTTGGACAGGATCACCAGCTTGTAGTTCTCGCCCATCAGCTTCAGCGGAGCCGGCACGTCCTCGTGGGCTCCAAACCCGCGTACCGTCTCGGCGAGCTGGGCGCCGGCGCCTTCGGTCGGCCCGATGCCCCAGCGCTTGCACACCCGGTCAAAGGAATCCTGCAGGATCACCTCGTAGGGCTTGTAATCGCCGCACACCTCGTCGAACCGGTACCCGCGGAACACCTTCTTAAACGCCGGCCACTGCTCCTCGGGAAGACGACCCGCCAGCAACCGGCGGGTGGTGGCATCGGTGTCCCAGTTGATCAGCGTGCCGTAGCAGTCGAAGGAGACGTACTTCGGCCGGAAGGTCTTGTTTTCCATCATGATCCGTTCACTCGAAGAAGCTAGTGGCCCGGTCAGGAACCACCGCTGGTGCGAAAAGGAATGCGTGTCGCCTCGGGCGGTGCCCCACTCCACGCGCTTCCGCTATCTGCTCATACGAGGCTAAACCCGGTCTTGCTCAATTGTCAACAATTGAGTAGTATCGCCGTGTGACGTACAACACCCCAGGTGGGCGACAGTGGGCAGCTTCACTGCTGACTGTCGACGTTCAACTGTGGGGGTGGGTGGATTGGTTGATCCGAGAAGCCCGACGAACCCGCTCTACTCGCGGCGGGCCATCTTCAGCTAGTCATTCGAAGGAATCCCCAATGAAGAGAACAACAAAATTCCAGGCCGCAGTGGCTGGCGTTGCCCTCCTGATCGCCCTGAGCGCGTGCACCACTACCGACACCAGCGCCAACAACGCGGACATAGGGAGCAAGACGTCGAATACTTCCGATATCTCGGAGGGCGTGCAGCCTGACCCCAACGCGGTCGCACTGTTGCCCACCTCATACAAGGAGAAGGGCGAACTGACGGTGGCAATGGATCTCCACTATCCGCCGACCACCTTCCTCGCCGATGACAACACCACTCCGATCGGCCTCAACCCCGACATCGCCCGTCTGGTAGCCAAAAAGCTGGGGCTCAAACTGAACTTCGTCAACACCAGTTTCGACACCATCATCCCCGGCATCGAGGGTGGCCGATACGACTTCACCGCCACCTCAATGTCCCCCACGGCCGAGCGACTCAAGGTCCTGGACATGATCGACTACTTCAACGCCGGGGTGTCGGTGGCCGTTGCCGCCGGCAATCCGCTGGGCCTGAGCAATGACAATCTGTGCGGCAGGAACATTGCTGTGACGAAGGGCTCGAACGCACAGCTCAAGCACCTGCCCAACATCTCCGAGTGGACATGCACATCCCAGGGCAAGCCGGCGATCCATGGCATCACCCTGCCCAACGTCCAGGAGGCGCTGACCCAGCTCGCCTCCAAGCGCGTCGACGGCGTCTTCTACGACACCCCCGCCCTGGTATGGGCACAAAAGCAGCAGCCCAATGCCATCGCCGTCCTCACCCCCCAGGTCGACACGCGCACCGATCACATCGTCACCGTCGCCCTCAAGAAGGGATCACCGCTGACCCCCGCCCTGCATGCGGCCGTGCAGTCCGTGCTCGACAGCCCTGAATACCAGAAGTCGCTCTCCACCTGGGGTCTGACCGATGGTGCCGTTACCGACGCCAAGCTCAACTAGGGAGACACCATGGTGCAACTGACCACCCAAGGAAGTGAGCCGGCGATGAACGGGATGGACCCAACGCTCAAACCGAGGCTCCGGCGTAGGAGTGGTTTCGAGTACGCGGCCTGGGGCGTGTGCATCCTGGTCGCCCTGGGCATCCTCGTTTCCGTATTGACCAATCCCAACTTCCGGTGGGATGTGGTCGCCAAGTACTTCACCAATGAAACAATCCTGCGCGGGCTCGTCCTGACCATCGTTTTGACCGTGGTTAGCATGGCGTTCGGAACGCTGCTGGGTCTGGTCCTGGCGATCATGCGGTCGTCGAGCATCAAACCTATTGCCGCAACGGCAGGGGTGTACATCACCCTGTTTCGTGGCACTCCGGTGCTGGTCCAGCTGATCTTCTGGTTCAACATCGCCGCGCTGTACCCGAACCTGTCCATCGGCGGGGTAAACATCGACGTCAATGCCCTGATCAGCCCCATTACGGCAGCGATCATCGGCCTGACGCTCAACGAGGCCGCATACATGTCGGAGATCATCCGCGGCGGGTTCTCCTCGGTCGGCAAGGGCCAGATCGAGGCCGCCGACTCACTGGGCATGAGCGGCGCCATGAAGATGCGCAAGATCATCATTCCCCAGGCGATGCCCTCGATCATTCCGGCCACCGGAAACCAGGTCATCGGAATGTTCAAGGAGACATCCCTGGTCAGTGTGCTCGGCGTCGCGGAACTGCTCCAAAGCGCCCAACTCATCTATGCGCGCACCTACGAGACCATTCCACTGCTCATCGTTGCCAGCCTGTGGTACCTCGTGATGACCCTCCTTCTGAGCTACCCGCAATCCCAGCTCGAGAAAAAATACTCCCGTTCAGCATCGAGGCTTCCCCGCAAAGCAAAGAACGCTGTGCTGACAGCAGACCAGGAAGGTGCCCGATGACTTGCGACGGTACGATCCACGGCCGAGGGATCCGTAAATCCTTTGGCGCCAAGACGGTTCTGCAGAACATCGATCTCGATATCGCCAGCGGCGAGATTTGTTGCATCATCGGCCCCAGCGGTTCCGGAAAGTCGACACTGCTGCGCTGCGTCAACGGCCTGGAGACGATCGATCTCGGTGTGTTGAAGGTCAACGGAGAAGACTTCGGCTATTACGAGACGGAGAAGGCGTTTCATGCGTTGAGCCGCAAACGCCTAGCCATGCAGCGCACCAAGGTAGGCATCGTTTTCCAGCAGTTCAACCTGTTTCCGAACATGACCGCCCAGGACAACATCATGGCCGGCCCCGTGCTGGTCAAGGGCGGCGACAAGAAGCGGGCAGCCCACCAGGCTCAGCAACTGTTGGCCAGTGTGGGTCTCAGTGGCTTCGGCAGCCACTACCCCGCGCAGCTGTCCGGAGGGCAGCAGCAACGCGTGGCCATCGCACGGGCTTTGGCCATGGATCCGCAGATCATGCTGTTCGACGAGCCAACGAGCGCCCTGGACCCTGAAAAGGTCGGCGAAGTCCTCGCTGTCATGAAGGACCTGGCGAAGAAGGGCATGACCATGGTCGTCGTCACACATGAGATGGGTTTCGCGCGGGAGGTGGCGGACTCCCTGCTGTTCATGGACGAGGGATGCATCGTCGAACGCGGTGATGCCCGCGAGGTCCTTGCCAACCCGAAGGAACGCCGGACCCAGGGTTTCCTGGAAAAGGTGCTGTGAACACGATGGACGGAAGGCTGGCCGTCATCGGCCTGGGCGGCATCGGAAGCATGGCATTGTGGCAGGCTTCCCGCTTGTCCGACTCGGTGGTCGGATTCGAGGCACAATCTGCGGGCCATGCCCGCAGCGCCGTCGGCGGTGACACACGCCTGTTCCGCATGCTGTACCGAGGCACGCCGAGTTACTACCCGATCCTCGAGCGCTCCCGCCGGCTCTGGGCCGAACTTGAAGCCGACTCGGGCCAGCATGTTCTGACACGCTGCGGCGGGCTGTCGATCGGTACGGTTGACGGCCCGTACCTGCCGCACCTGCTCGAAACGACCCGGTTTAACGCGGCGGACCACGAACTACTGAGCCGCGAAGCGATGGCCGAGCGCTACCCGCAACACAACCTTCGGCCGGACGACCGCGCGGTGTTCGACCCGCATGGAGGCGTCCTGCGAACCGACCGGGCGGTCACTGCAGCCGTTGACGCTGCGCAGGCGAACGGGGCAACGGTGTTCACTACTACTGCGATCGACGGTATTCGGGAAGCTGACGACGGCGTCGTTGTCACCTCTGGCGACGATTCATGGAAGTTCGCGAACGTCATCGTCTCGTCGGGCGCCTGGTCCCAACAGCTGATGCCCGACTACCTGAAGGCGGTAACCGAAACGCAGCGGCTCTACTTGTCGTGGTTCGTGGCGCGGGACGCGGCCGAGTTCGCGCCAGACAGATTCCCCATATTCATTCGAATCTCCGGAGATCGCTCCATGTATGGGGCTCCCAGCGTCGATGGCGTGACCGTCAAGGCAACGCTTGACGGTCGAGGAGCACCCACACCGCAGGCTGATGCGGTGCCCAGGGAGCTAACGGCAGCAGAGATCGCGGAGACCACCGAGACCGTCACCGAGTTCTTGCCCGGCCTTATCCCCAACATCGTCCGCTCCGACGCCTTCCCGGACCTGTTCACCGCGGACAAGAACCCGCTACTCGGCCGCTTGCGGGAGAACGGCCGGATCTACTGCGCCACCGGATTTTCCGGCGCAGGCTTCAAGATGGCCTCCGGCTTCGGGGAGATCGCCGCGAAGGAGGCGCTGGGCACACAGTCCTTTGGCGGGCTCGATTTCCTACGGCCCCAACGGTTTCGGCCACCGAACGCAAGTGATGGTGCGCCGATCGCCGTGAGCGCGCAAAGTTCGGGCGCGTAATGAGGCACGGCGTGGAGTATCTCACGACGATGCCTAAGACAATTGTTGACAATCGACAGTTAGTAGGACCATACAAAGCCATGGCAACTCTCAGCCCCGTTCTCAAGCAGGCCACCCCGGTCATCGTCGACTACGCGGTCGGTAGCTGGATTTACGCGACGGACGGCAAGAAGTACCTCGACTTCACCACCGGAATCGGCGTCACAAGCACCGGCCACTGCCATCCTGAGGTCGTCGCCGCGGCCCGCGAACAGGTCGGAAAGATTGTTCATGCCCAGTACACGACGGTGATGCATAAGCCCTTGCTCGAGCTCACCGCCAAACTCGGCGAATTCCTGCCCGCGGGGATCGACAGTGTCTTCTACGCCACCTCCGGTTCCGAAGCAGTCGAAGCCTCCGTCCGCTTGGCGCGGATGGCGACCGCACGACCCAACATCATCTCGTTCAACGGCGGGTTCCACGGCAGGACAGTGGGTGCGGCTTCGCTGACGACGGCCGGCACCAAGTTCCGCTCCGGATTCTCGCCACTGATGGGTGGAGTGCATATCGCCCCTTTCCCCCACTCGTTCCGGTACGGCTGGGATGAAGACACTGCAGTCGCCTTCGCGCTGAAGGAACTCGATCACCTCTTGCAGAGCGTCAGCACCCCCGCCGATACCGCAGGCTTCATCATCGAACCCGTCCTCGGCGACGGGGGCTACATCCCTACCCCTGTCGCCTTTCTCCAAGGCTTGCGTGAACGTGCCGATCGCCACGGCATCGTGTTCATCGTCGATGAGGTCCAGGCCGGCGTGGGCCGCACAGGCAAGTTCTGGGGACATGACTGGGCCGGGGTCCGCCCGGACATCGTCGTCACCGCGAAAGGACTCGCCAGCGGGTTCCCCATCTCCGCGATCGCGGCCTCAACGGAACTGATGTCCAAGGCATGGCCAGGCTCGCAGGGCGGTACGTACGGAGGAAACGCCGTCGCCGCTGCCGCCGGCGTGGCAACGCTGGGAGTCATCGCGCGCGAAAACCTCGTGTCCAATGCCCAGATTCGGGGAGAGGAGCTTCGCGCGGGCCTGGAGCGCCTCAAGACCGGATTTGCCGAAATCGGGAACGTCCGAGGCCGTGGCCTGATGCAGGCCGTCGAATTCACCACTGCGGACGCGGAACCCGATTCCGCGACGGCACTCGCCGTTCAACAGGCCGCCGTCGACGCAGAACTGTTGCTCCTCACCTGCGGTCCGTATGGCAACGTCATCCGCATCATTCCTGCGCTCAACGTCACCAGCGACGAAATCCAAAGCGGCCTAGCCAGATTCACGCAGGCGCTGAAGACAGCCACTATCTCGACATCGCAGCCGGTTTCGCCGGCGACCAACCTGCCCTCCTGATTCGATCACAGAAAGCGTCACATGACCCGTTTCCTTGACTCCACCACTCTCTACACTGACCTGTTCATCGACGGTGTCTGGCGAAAGGCCACCGGCGCAGCCACTTTCACCGTGGAAAACCCGGCGACACATGACGTCATCGCAGAAGTGGCCGACGGCGGGCGCGAAGACGCCATCGCGGCCATCGAGGCAGCCGGTCGCGCGCAGGCGACGTGGAGCAAATCCACCCCGCGAGAGCGGGCGGACATCCTGCGGGCCGCCTACGACCTCGTCATTGCGAACACCGAACGGCTGGCCGCCATCATGACCGCCGAGATGGGTAAACCCCTCGCCGAAGCAAAGGGCGAAGTGGCGTACGGCGCCGAGTTCCTCCGTTGGTTCTCCGAAGAGGCCGTCCGCGTCGGCGGGGACCACGCCACATCGGTCGACGGCAACACCCGAATCCTGATCACCAAAGAACCTGTCGGGCCTTGTGTTTTGGTCACACCGTGGAACTTCCCGCTGGCAATGGCTGCCCGTAAAATCGCGCCGGCGGTTGCGGCCGGGTGCACGATGGTATTCAAACCGGCCGACCTCACACCGCTGACAGCACTGGCCTTGGTGGATATCTTTCAGCAGGCCGGCCTGCCCGATGGTGTCCTCAACGTCGTGACCACATCCAGTGCCGCCAGCGTGGTGGCGCCGTGGATGAGCAGTGGCGTCGCACGCAAGATCAGCTTCACCGGGTCCACCGAGGTCGGCAAGATTCTGTTGCGTCAGGCAGCGGAGAACGTCATGCGCTCCTCCATGGAACTGGGAGGCAACGCACCCTTCATCGTCCTGTCAGATGCAGATGTGGAGCGGGCCGTCGACGGAGCCATGAACGCAAAGATGCGGAACATGGGCGAAGCATGCACGGCCGCGAACCGCTTCTTCGTACACCGTTCACTCGCTGAGGAATTCGCCGAGAAGCTCGGTAAGAGAATGTCCGAACTGCAGGTCGGCAACGGCGCACTGCAAGGAACGGAGGTCGGTCCCCTGATCGAACAGGCGGGCCTGGACAAGGTCGAGGCCTTGGTTGTCGATGCCGTCGCCAAGGGTGCCCGCATCCTCACCGGCGGAAGCCGGCCGCAGGGCCCCGGGTACTTCTACAACCCCACTGTCCTGACGGACGTCCCCCTCGATGCCGAACTGATGCGAACCGAGATTTTCGGCCCAGTAGCGGCGATCACGGACTTCGACAGCGAGGACGAAGCAGTACGCCTGGCAAACGACACAAACTGGGGGCTTGTGGGATACGTCTTCACCGAGAGTGTCGATAAGGCCATGCGCATCTCTTCGGCGCTGGAAGTAGGAATGGTCGGCCTGAATACCGGCCTGGTGTCGAATCCAGCAGCACCATTCGGGGGCGTCAAGCAATCCGGGTTGGGACGCGAGGGCGGTAAGCTCGGCATCGACGAGTTTCTCGAGTACAAATATACCGCGTTAGCCTGTTAGACCCCCTTTGCGCCGACACCATGAGGAGGTAGGGAATTCTGATGGCGATGCCGGATGGTCTTTTCCAATTGGAGGGACGACCGACGGCACAATTGATTGCCGATCACCTGCGGGAGCAAATCATTCAAGGGACCTTCCGTCCGGGGCAACAAATCAATGAATCCGTCTTGGCAGGTCAGCTGAGCACGTCCAGGGGCCCTGTCCGCGAAGCACTGCAGCGACTGACCCAGGAGGGGCTCCTCGTCAGTCTGCGTAACCGCGGTGTCTTCGTGAAGGAGTTGACGATTGCCGACATACGGGAGATTTACGCGGTGCGGGAGGCTGTCGAAAAAGCCTCCGCGGAGATCCTCCTGACCGCGGGGCACAGCCAGATCGATCGCACCTGGCAATCGTTAAAGGAAATCGTCGCCGAGATGGCGAATCAGGAATCTTCGGACTGGCAGGAGATCTCCCGGCTCGACATGCAATTCCACACCTCCTTCGTAGCCGGCACTCACAATTCACGTTTGATGCGGATTTACGACACCCTGGCAGCCGAAACCAGAATGTGTATTCACCACCTCCGGGTTTCCTACCCTCGAGTGGATGTTTTGGTGCGGGAGCACCAGGAGATCCTGGACATGCTCGGACTTCGCGACAATGAAGGACTTCAGCGGGCCATCAGTAACCACATGGGCAAGGCCGTCGACGACCTGAATGCAATCCAGCAAAACCGAGCGGACCGCGTCGAGCCTCTCTAACAGGTACACGAGCGGTAATGCATGGTTAATGGCTGTCGGGGCAGTCGGAGTTGCCGGTCACCAGCCGGCGAATGCGGTCAGGTCGACGTTTCCACCCGTCGCGATGGCGGCGCGCGAAGAGCTAAAAACGCGTTGCCAGGTCGATCGTGCGGTGTGTCTATCGGCATGGGCGATCAACCTGCCCATGCCGACCAGACGGCCACTCAGATGCCGAGCAGCGGAGGCGGTCGTTCCTAGCTCGGCTAGGCTACAACTCAGCGGTCTGACCCCTGCGCCTCTAACGTGGCTAATCATGTTGTGCCGGTTGGGTTTTCACTGAATCGGTGCGCAGCCGGGGCCGTTCAGAAGGCGGTGTACCCGCCATCGACCGGAATGACCGCTCCGGTGATGTACGACGACTCGGAAGACGCAAGGAAGAGGACGGCGTCGGCGACTTCCTCGGGCGTGGCGAGGCGTTGCAGCGGGATCTGGGACTCGCGCTCACGGCGGTACGCCTCGGGGTCGGACCTGCGTTGGAACGATGCCTCGATGATCGGGGTTGCGGTCAGGCCGGGAGCGACCACATTGACCCGGATGTTGCGCGGGGCCCACTCGATCGCGGCGCCCTTGGCGAGCATGATCAGGCCGCCCTTGGCCGCGGAGTACAGCACTTCCTCCGGCTTGCCGACAATTCCGAGCCGTGAGCCGACGCAGACGAATGAGCCTCCGGACGCGGGCATCCGCGGCGCAAAGTGCTTCATCACCAGGAACGCGCTGAGCAGGTTGCTGTGGAGCACGTTCCTCGCGTCGTCGTAGGCCATCTCGGTGAGCGGGCCGCTGGCCTGCAGGCCGTGGTTGATGACGACCACGTCGACGGAACCGAAGGTGTCGGCGGCCTGTTCGGCCAAGGCAGCGACGAACGCCTCGTCGTTGAGGTCCCCCGGGACGTACAGGTCGTCGGGCTGCGCGGTGTCTATCCGATCCCGACGACCGGTCAGCAGCAGCCGTGCGCCCTCGCGGCGGAAGTGGGAGCTCACCGCCTGTCCGATCCCGCTGTTGGCGCCGGTCACCAGCGCTGTGGCCTCCTCGAGTCTCATCTCAGGTTCTCCTACTGGGTTGGGGTTGAGCTCTGTGGAGCAGGCTCCACGGACAGTCAGTTGAGGAGTCCACGGGCGGCGACCGGCCACCGCTGCAGCATCGTGCCTTCGGTGTCGGTCACGATCAGCTCCTCGAAGCTGTTCACGACCGGGCATACGTGGTTGGGCATCACCGGGACCACCGTGCCGACGCTCGGGCGCGATTCGCCGGCGGGCACTGCAGCGAAGCCGTGGTACTCATTGAGCCTGGCGAGGACCGCCTTCCTCCCGGCGATACCGCCGTACCCCTTGTCCGGGTTGCCCTCGCGGCCCAGGGCCTTGGTGCCGACGTCGAGGATGACCTGTCCAGGAACCCAGTCGCTGACCACCGTGGCCGCCACGAACAGCGCGATCTGGTCCTCCTCACACGCGCCGAGACGGGTGTTGTCCAGGTCGCAGAAGACATACTCGCCGGGACGGATCTCAGTGATCACGCTGCTGGTGGAGAAGGCAACCGTTGGTGTCGAGCCCGCACTGACCACCTCCGCGGTGATCCCGACATCACCAAAGCTGCGCACCGCCGCGGTCAACGCGGTGTGCTGGTCGTGCGCCGCTGGCTCACGGGAGGCGGCCCCGAAGCAGCCATGCCCCGGATAGGTGTAGATCCCGACAGGCACCAGCCCGCACTTGCGGGCTGCAAGTGCGAGGTCTCCCGCGGCCGCTGGCGGCGCTCCGGACCGGTGGGCGCCAGAGTCGATCTCCACGACCACTTGGAGGCGGTCCGGTTCGTCACCCATCGCGTCGGCCAAGGCCTCAATGGCCGCGACGTTGTCCACCCCCACGCGCATCCGGACGGTCTGCGCTAAATGGCGGATCCGGTCGCCCTTGGTGCCCGACGGCCAGACCGGGTAGGCGAGGAAGATGTCGTCGAACCCTGCCTCCGCGAAGACCTCCGCCTCACCGACGTTGCCGGCGGTGATCCCCACCGCCCCGGCGTCGACCTGGCGTCGACCGACCTCGACGCACTTGTGCGTCTTGACGTGGGGCCGCAGGTCTAGATTGTGCTCGACGGCGAAGCCCTGCATCCGGTCGATGTTCCGCTGCATGACATCGGCCAGCACGATGGGCGCGGGCGTGTCCACGCGGTCGACCACGCGGTTGAGTACTCGTTGATGCCGGTGCATGCTGCACTCCTCGAACTCCGAAGCGGGTGGTTGACCGGCGCGGGCCGATTCCCTTGACACTGAAAGGCGCATCCGTCGGCCGTCCTACACCGCGGTGCAGACCATTTGGATCTCCACCGGACTGTTCCGCGGCAACCCGGCGACACCGATGGCAGTCCGAGCGTGCCGCCCGTTTTCGCCGAGCACGTCGACGAGCAGTTCGCTGGCCGCATCGGCGACGTCCGACTGCTGACCGAACTCGGGCGTACTGGCCACAAAGACCAGCATCTGCACCATCCGGACCCGGTCCAAGCCGCCAACCGCATCCGCGGCAACAGTGAGGGCGTTCAGTGCGGCCTGACGTGCCAACCCGCGGGCAGTCTCGAGATCGACGTCTCGACCCAGGATGCCCTGGCCCAGCAGCTCGCCGTCGTTGTAGGGCAGTTGACCAGCCACGTAAACACTGGAGTCGATCGCTTGGTGGTTCTCATACTTCGAGGCCCTACCAACGGTGGGCAGATCCAGACCGAGGGCCTGGAGCCGTTCCGTGGCCGAACCGCTCTGAGTCTGAATATCGGTCATCTGTTCTCAGCCTCCTTGTTCTGTGCCCGTGGTCGCGTGTCGATTGTCGACCATACGCCATATTGGTCGCGTGTCAATGGGCTGCTCCGGGCCCTTCGTAAGGCGCCGTCTGCTCAAGCCTGGGAGACGGGCCCGTTCACCGGCTTCGCGGCCTGACCTCGCAGTGCCGATTGGAAATGTTGTGCCAGTTCCCGCCGGAACGCGTCCATGTCGCCCTCCAGGGCGATTGCGGCCAGTCTCTCGTGTTCGACGGCGATGTCGTGCAGGTCGCTGTAGGAGCGATGGTCGACCGCGAGGTACAGGCGCAACTTGGTCTCCCAACCGTTCCAAAGGCCGCGTAGGACGCCGTGTCCCGAGAAGTCGTAGAAGAGTCGGTGGAACTGAAGGTGCGCATCGATGCTGGCCGGGATGTCGTTCTTGTCCGTCGCCTGCCTAAGCTCCTCGACCGTCTGAGTCAACCTGGGCCGCTCGGGTCCGCGCAGCGTTTCGAGAGCGAGGTCCCCGGCGTACGGCTCGACAAGCAACCGAATCGAGGCGATCTCAGCGACCTCCCGGGCGCTCACCTCCACGACGAACGCCCCACGGAAGGGAAACTTCACGATCAAGCCCTCCTCCTCGAGCCTGGTCAGCGCCTCGCGAAGGGGGGACCGGCTGACGCCGAGATCCGTCGCGATGTCCCTCTCGCGCAGTTGTCCACCGGGAGGGACGGTCCCGTCGAGAATCGCTGCCCGCAGCACCCGGTAAACGCCCTCCGGGGTCGTCGTCCGCTCCAGCCCTGCGAACTTGTGGTCCATCACGCCACCCTTCTGGTCGTTTGTCGACCATACCCGGCCTACCTGCTCACGGACGGGGGAGTCCAAGGACGATGGGCAGGTCGGCTATGTCTGTGATCCGCTCGTAGCCCAGCCACGGCTCATCCTGCTCAAAGCCCCGGTCCATGTACACCTTGTGCTTGATGCCCATGACGGCCGCGGGGCGCAGGTCGTACCTCGGACTCGCGGAGACGTGCACGATCTCGTCGGGCGCCGCGCCGAGCTTGTCCAGCATGTGCTCGAACGCACGCAGCCGAGGCTTGTAAACGCCCATCTGCTCGGCGGTGATCAACACCTCGAACGGGGCTTGGAGATTCTCCATCAGGCGCGACGCAAACGCGTCGTCGCTGTTCGTCACGATCACCAGGGGGTAGGCCGCGGCCAGGCGATTCAGTGCCTCGCTGACCCCGGGGTATGGCTGCCACGTGGGGATCTCGTCGTACACCGCCTGGCCGTCCGCATCGCGGTACTCCAGGCCGAACCTGTGCATGGTTCGTTCCAATGAATGACCGACGATCTGGTGGAACGGCTTGTAGTCGCCCATGCACTCATCGATGCGGTACGCGCTGCAAGCCCGCAGAAAGTCGTCGGCGATCGAGGCCGGGAGGCGGTCGCCCAGCGCCGCACGGATCGCGTCATTGACGCGGAAGTGGATCAGCGTTCCGTTCATGTCGAACGTGACGAACTTCGGCTTGATGTCGAGTGCCATGAGATTCTCCAGATGGTCGATGGTAGGTTGTCGATGGTCGACCATATGACTCTAGTCAGAAGCTGTCAACCAATCGGGAAGCCCCTCTTCCCCATGAGGAGTACGCAATGAAGTTCTCGTCCTACTGGCTCGACACTGCGCCCACGGGCTGCTTCGAGCGTTCGAAGACCAGCGTGGAAGGACGCACCGGGGTGGCCGTCATCGGCGGTGGCCTGACCGGTGTGGTTGCGGCCCTGCATCTGGCCCGCAGTGGCGCAAAGGTGGATCTCTTCGAGCAAAACAGCGTCGGCTTCGGTGCCTCAGGCCGCAACGGCGGCATGGCGACCACCGGCATGTCGATCGGCATTAGAGACGCGGTGGCCAAGCTGGGTTTCGACACCGCAGTGCGGCTGTACGGCGCCTACGCCGAGGCAATCGACCATCGAGAAGTTGGTGACAGACGAAGACATCGACTGCAACTTCGCACGCACCGGCAAGCTCAACCTCGCGTCCAAACCGGAGCACTACCAGGCATTCGAGAAAACCCACGAACTGTTGAACACACGTCTGGGGCTGCAGACACAGCTGGTCCCGAAGAATGAGCTGCGTCGCGAGATCGGCTCGGACGCCTTCCACGGCGCCATGGTCGAGCCGAAGAGCGCCGGTCTCCACGTAGGCAAGTACATCCGCGGCCTCGGCGAGGCAGCCGAACGCGCCGGCGTGACGATCCACGAGCAGGCGCCCGTGCGGAGGCTGACCAAGATCGACTCCGGCCACGAACTCGCGACGCCTCGGGGTCAGATGCGCGCAGAGCAGGTCCTCCTTGCAACCGGCGCATACACCCGCCGGCCGTTTGCCTGGCACCAGGTGCGGATCGCTCCGGTCGGCAGCTTCATCATCGCCACCGAGCCACTCGACGCAAGCGTGTGCGACGACCTTCTGCCCACGCGCCGGATGGCCTCGGACTCCAAGAACCTCCTGAACTATCTCCGCATCACACCCGACAACCGCCTGCTGTTCGGCGGCCGAGCGCGGTTCGCGATGTCCAACCCACAATCGGACGAAAAGAGCGGCAGACTGTGAGAAGTGCGAGCTGTCTAGGAACGCAGCCCTCACTCCGGCGGTGTTCGTGGTTCACGGCAATGCGCCATTGTCGGAGAACCGGGTTGATTGCGGCTGCTCGATGTGGTGTCGAAGCAGCCTGGACACTGCTACTCGGACTCGGCACGTGCAGGAACTTGTAAACAAGCGGCAAGGACCAACCGCCAAGCCGCGCCCAAGTGACTTAAGCATCGAGAAGGCTGGGGCGCTCCCTTACCGCTGGACCGTACCGCCATCGTTGTTGATGGCTTGGGCGTTGACCCCTTCGTCTTCCTCAGACCTCAGAAATGCGACCAGACCCGGGCTTGACTTCCGAATTGCCTTGGCTACAGCGGATTGCACGTTACGGACCGAGTCAGGCCACACTGAATTCGTCGGCGTCGAACAGTTCGCCGATGAGCCCACCGAGTAAACGCGTGTGTTGTGCAGATAGTTGCGCGGCAGCTTCGACGTCGTGCTCACCGCATACAGCAATCAGCTTGTTGTGATGATCGATCGTATCCTGCCTACCGATGAGATTGGAGAACTTGCGGTGGTAGATCCGATGTATCAGCGGGTGGACCTGATGAATCAGTCTCTCCAGCAAGGGATTTCCAGCGGCCCCCAGAATGACCCCGTGAAAGCGATCGTCTGCGGCTAGAGCGCCCGCGATGTCTTCGTGCTTCACGGCCTTGGCGAAGTCTTCGTTGGCGCCGCGCATCACGGCGATCATCCCGTCGGTCAAGTTGGGCACCGCGGTCCTGACGGCAAGCTGATCGAGCGCCTCTGCGATCGCCAGCGTCCTTTCGACGTCGGCTCGATTGAGCGTTGTGATCTTGGTGTAGACCCCGGGCTTGGCCTCGACAAGGCCGGTGTCGGCCAGTCGCGCCAATGCCTCCCGCACGGGTGTCCGGCTCAGCCCCAGGTACTCTGCGAGTTCGCTGTCTTTGACCTTCGATCCGGGCGCGAGCTCGCCGGTGACTATGGCATCCCGAATCCGCTCGAAAGCTACGTCGCTCAGGCGACGTCGTTCCACAGGGCTGTCACGCAACATATTGGATACTGTACTTCGCACAGCTGGAAGAGAGCTCCGGTTGGCATGCTCACTTCGGCTGGGATGTCGCCGGCATCGTGGCTCCGACGCGATCCAGCAGCGCCTGCGCCAGGACCATCGCGGGATCAATGAGCAGGCACGGCGCCTGTTCGGGCGCCAGGCTGAGGGGAATTTCGGTGCATCCCGCCACCACGGCTTGCGCGCCCATCTCGACCAAGTGCTGGGCGGCATCCGCCAGCGCGGTGGCGATGTGTCCGCCGTGCTTGCCGGCCTTAACGGCACGGATAGCCGGCATCACATTCTCGTTTTGAATTGCGCTGTGTGGTACGACAATGTCTATGCCGTAGGTGACCAGCCACTGTTGATACAGCTCGGCGCGGACGGTACCCGTTGTCGCGAGCAGGCCGACTTTCGTGATGGCCGGTGTGTACACGCTGATGTGGCGGGCGACCTCGTCAATCATGTGCACGACGGGTACGCCGAGTCGTGAAGCGATGGCGGGCAGAAACGCGTGAGCGGTGTTGCAAGGGATGGCAAGCATCGCCGCTCCCGCTTCCGTAAGCACCGCCGCGCCCCGGAGCAGCCATGGTGTGGGATCGGGCCCGTTCTCGGTGAGCGCCAAGGTGCGATCAGGGATCGTCGGGTCGGCCCAGATCACGACCTTGGGATGGTCCTGGTCCGTCGCGCCCGGCGTGAGGGCGACCAGCTTGCTGTAGAAGTCCGCGGTCGCAGCGGGCCCCATTCCACCGAGAATGCCGATGACCGGCGTATCCGAGCTCATCCGTGTTCCATCCCTGAGGCGTGGCGAGGCCAGTTCGGTGCCGTCGAGGCCTCGGCCATGTCGTTTGCGACTGAAGCTGGCGGGTGATTTCGCCGGCTAGATCTAATATATTGCATAGTGGATGCGGTGTATTGATATGTTGGAGTGGCGCAAGCTATAGACGCTGTCAAATGATCCGCCGAAGTCGTGGGAAGAAGGCCGCATGTCACCGGGCGGTTCAAAGGCTCGCTCGCTACGGTGGCGCTGCAAGACAGCCAACCCCGGGGATCGCGATTCAGCAGCTGCACCACGCGCCGCGACGTACTCAAGTACGCGGCAAGCGCACCCGTGCTGCTGAGTCTCCCGATGATCCCATGGCCCAACGTGTCCCGAGCCGATGGCGCGTCCGATATCGCGGGAAAGGCCGTGTTCCTCGACCCCGGTCACAACGGGGCTAACGACTCGTCGATCAACCGACAGGTCAGCAACGGCCGTGGCGGCACCAAGGAATGCCAAACCACCGGCACCACCACCGACGGAGGGTATCCCGAACACTCATTCACCTGGGAGACCGTGCTCCGAATCCGTGAGCAGCTAGGCCAAACGACGACGCTCTGGGCCCGTGTGTGGATCAGCGCGCGGCGATGGCCAACACGCTGCGGCCCGATGCGATCGTCAGCATCCACGCCGACGGTGGACCGTCCGACGGTCGGGGTTTCCACGTCAACTACTCCAACCCGCCTCTCAACGACGCGCAGACAGGTCCCGCGGTGCGCTTCGCGCAAGTGATGCGCGATCAACTGGCCGCTGCGGGCATGCAGCCGTCAACGCATCTAGGAACCGACGGCTTATATGGACGTGCTGATCTGGCGGGTCTGAATTTGGCGCAGTTCCGTCAATCCTCATTGAGATGGGGAACATGAAGAACGCCGAAGACGCCGCGGTGCTGAGCAGTGCCGACGGCAGAGCCCGCTACGCGAGCGCGGTGACTCGGGGCGTCGCGGCTTACTTGAGCTCCACCAGCTGACGCGGGCCATTGGGTTCAGCTGGCCAGCGCCCTTGCGATTCGCCTATGCATCCAGGACCGTAACGCGACCACGAAAGCGCTCCGAAGGGAAATGCTGCGTCAAGTCGCGATTTGGAATCAAGACGCAGGGCCGTGCCGTCGTAGACGCTGAGTGCCATGGCTTCGACCACCGTCGGCGGCACGCCAGTTGCTGTCGGTATCGCCCGGAACTGATCGAGCGGGAGCCACCTGATCCACGACGGTCGCGGTGCGCGGGGAAGGTCCACCGCGCTTGCCAACGCGCCAAGCGTGATACCCATCCGACTTGCGGTCGCTTCGAGCCAGGAGTCGATTGCCTCCCCTGGCGCCGGCGCCACCCGAAGCGACACACTACGGCCTGTCGCCACAGTGCTGAGGTCGACCACGTTGACAAGCCGTGGTCCGGTGAACCGAGGTTCCGCCTTCGACCAGCGCTTTTGCGTGCGGAAAATGAGGGCGGCTAACAATGCTGTCAAACAATGAGTGCGCTCTTGTCAATCTTCATTGCGAGGATTGACAGGACACGCCTGCTTATTGTGACAAGCGTTCGGCCTGTCGCGAGAGCTTGTCAATCTTCGCTGCAAGAGTCCAGTTCAGCGTGCTTGGAGCACTTCAGGCAGGCCCTCCCAGACACCGTGCGCTTCGCAACCCGTTTCGGTTTATTCGGCGTAGGAGGGGGCATGGGTTCACCATGAGCCACGGCCAAGCTCCACGTCGGACGATGGCTACTTGAACAACAACTGAAGAACGCCTGACGTGCTTGAGGGCAGGTTCCCGAGACCGCCGGTGCCCGGTGGCACGGGCGGTTAAATGACCCTGCTATCCAGAAGTCAACCGTGCAGGCCGAGAACCGGAGCACACGAGTTGAACGTCCGAAAAAGTCTGTTACTTTTAGCCACTTGCCTAGCCGCGACACTCCTATTCGCAGCGAGTGCATCAGCAGAGCCACGGCCGACGATCCCTGGAGCCGATACCGCCATCGCCAAGGCCGAAAGCATCCTCGGGACAGACCAATTCGGGCCGTACGGATGTGAAGCTCTGGTGGCCTACGCATTCGGTGTGCCGCAAGATCGATACGGTTGGGACGGCGCTTCTGAGACCATGTACCAAACGCTCCTCGAACAAGGGGAGATCCACACTGACAGGAACCCCCCGCGTGGGGCACTTGTCTTTAGCAGAGGGTCTGTCGGTCCCCATATCGACATCGCCCGCGGGGATGGGACCTATGTATCCGGCGGCGTTCAGGGGTTATCACCGGGATACGGCGACGGGAGCAACATCCAAATCCTGCCCAGCCCCAATGTGGGGCGCGACTGGACCTACCGGGGCTGGAGTCTGGGCTACCCGAAGTAAGTCCGAGTCGACAACTAACGTCAGCGACCCCCGGGGCGCGTCGAGGTCTCCCGATGTCGACGTGGTGTGTCTCGTGGCCCAACGGGCCAACAAGAAACGCCTTTCGCTGGAGGGTTCAGGTTCCACGCCGTACACACAGAGAGTCGCTATCGAACCGTGCGGTCGCTGCCTTCGCTAGGGGCGTCGGGGCGACGTTCATGGCTGCCCAACTGGCAAGCAGTGCGAGGTTGTGGGCCGAGGAAGATGCCGGTTCGGCGCTGTAGGCGGGGTAGCGAGATGGCGTCACAGGTCTCTTGTGACTTCTCACGCTTCATGACCAATCGTGGCTCCCTGAACGGCGGCGATGCGTGCTGTCTCACGACGTGACCACGGGGATTTGTCCCACGTGCGTGACCAATGTTCGTCGAGACGATTTTGCCGCGCTCTTGTAGAGATGCAGGGAAGATTGACAAGACTCGCCTGGCTACTTTGACAAAACTTGGGCGTGTCGCGGGAGCTTGTCAATCTTCGCTGCACGGGGTCGAGGGAAAACAGCGATCACCTTGGCCGCAGCCTCAGCGGGCACGACGATCTGGCCGAACAGGTTGACCTCGAACATGCGTTGCCACTCGTCGGATCACCAAAAGTTCTGTCTTGCAATCTGTTCGGCGCGGCAAACCCTCTAATAGACGTCGGATTCCTTAGCTTTTTCCGCTTTTCGTCATCGTTCGCCTCGTCGGACGGTCTCAGCGAAACCACTACGTCGATTGCCGACGACTCCAAGGACGCTCAGGAAGAGGGAGCGCGCCGAAATCTGTGGAGGCGGGCTCCACGCGCGCACATGCTCGCTACTCGACCTGGCGTACCGGGCACCGAACTTCAGCGGTCCGGCTTGTAGGCGATGGCGCCCGAGAACTCCGCGATCGAGCCGCCGGCCGCGATCATCTCCCGGGCCGGCGCCTCGGCCTGCTCCTTGCTGCGAAGCAGTGCGCCGAGTCCGACGGCCTCCTCGGGCAGCAGGAAGGCGACACCATCGGAATCGCCGAACACCATGTCCCCGGGTCGCACGACGGCACCGCCGACGGTTACCGGCACATTGATCGCACCCTCGATTCCGCCGATGCGTGTCGTCAGCGGGCTGTATCCGCGGGAGAAGACCGGGAAGTCGTAGGCCTGGGTCTCGTCATGGTCGTTGATCGCGCCGTCGATCACCGCACCGGCGGCGCCGCGTGCCTTCGCGGTGAACGACACCAGCCCGCCGAAGCAGGATCGGCTGCGGTCGCCGGACTGATCGACGACCAGCACGTCTCCAGGGCGGAGACAGTCAACGGCCAGGTGAACCGCGGTCGAGTCTAGGTGCGGGATCCGCACCGTGACCGCAGTGCCGAGGACCTTGACCGGCCGCCGATTCGGCGCCAGCCCGAGCGCGAACCCGTGGTCGCGAAGATGGCCCAAGGTCGAGACGCACACGTCTCGGAGTTCTTCGAGCAGCGCCGGATCGACCTGCTCGGGCATGTCATTCATCTGGAACATGAGTTCTTCCTTCCGTGAGCGGACGGTCGGCCGGGTTACTGCGCGCCCGACATGGACGGGATGTAGGTGACGATGGCGGGAAAGGCGATGAGCAGAGCCACCACCACGAGGTCGGCAACGATGAACGGGACGACGCCGCGGAACACACGGCCCAGCCCCGCCTCACGCACTGCACCCGAGTAGACGAAGGCGTTCATCCCGACCGGCGGCGTGATCAGCGCCATCTCGGCGACCTTGACGATGAGCACGCCCAGCCAGATGCCGTCGAATCCGTACTCCACCAGGATCGGGTGCAGCAGCGGTGCCGCAATGAGGATCATCGAGATGCCGTCGAGGAACATGCCCATCGGCAGCAGGACGGCCAGGCACAGCACCAGCACCAGGTAGGGCGGCAGGTCGGCCTCGGTCACCGCGCTGACCAGAGATGTGCTCGCACCGCTGAGCGCCAGGACGTAGGTGAAGACGCCGGCGCCGGCCATCAGCAGGAAGGTCATGGCGGTCAGGCCGATCGCCTCCTTCAGCGATTCGCCGATCTCGCGCATCCATGCCGGGGGCCGGGTCCGCAGCAGCAGAATGACCAGCGCCGCGAGCGCTCCGAAGGACGCCGCCTCCGTCGGGGTGGCCACACCGAGATAGATCGTGCCGATGGACACGGCGAAGATGATCACCAGGTAGAGAAACCCGGTGATGTCGAGACGACCTAACGCCGCGGAGTTTTCGCGATCTGCGGCGCCGGCGGCGTCGGCCTCAGCCGGCTGCTCAGCTGCGCCGCTTCCGGCGTGGACCAATTGCTCGGCGGGTCTGCGAGCGGCCCGTCGACGCTGCCAGGCAACCAGCGCGACGATCGCGACCGCGTAGGCGGCGATGGTCAGCAGTCCGGGGCCGATGCCGGCGATCAGCAGTTGCCCGATGCTCTCCTCGGTGACCACGCCGTAGAGGACGAGGACGATCGAGGGCGGAATGAGGACGCCCAGCGTGCCTCCGGCGCACACCACGCCCGCGGCAAGGCGGATGTTGTACCCGGCGCGGACGATCGCGTCGGTGGAGACCCGCGCCATGGTCGCCACCGTCGCCACACTCGATCCGGTGACCGCGGCGAACATGCCGGATCCCGCGAGCGACGCCAGCGCGGGACCGCCAGGAAGTCTCCGCAGCGCGGCCGACGCGAGGTCGAAACCGGCCTGCGCAAGACCGGCCCGCACCGCGAAGATACCCATGACGATGAACAGCGGGATGATCGTGAGGGAGTATTCGGCTGCCGTGGAGAACGGCTGGTTGGCGACCGTGCTGGCACCGGCGCCGGGTCCGCGCAGCAGAAGAACGCCGACAAATGCCGAGGCCATCAGCGACAGCCCGACGTGCAGGCGAATCGCCAGCAGGGCGAAGAACAGCAGGATGACGACGAGCAGTACGACGCCGGTGGTGGCGGTCATCGGTCCGCCCCCTTCGGCTCGGTCCGGGCCGCAGCGAAGGTGAGCAGCTCTTTCCACACGGCGACGACGAAGAACGCCACGAACGAGACGAGCAGCACGAGCTTGGCCGGCCAGGTCGGCAGCCTGAGAACGTCGTTGGTCGTCTCGCCGCGAGCGGCCGCGCTGATCAGAACCTCGGTCAATCCCCAGGTCAGCAGCGCGCCAAGCCCGACAAGCAGGAACGCGCGTAGGACCGAGAAGACCAGCCGGGTGCGCACGCCGAAGCGGCTCTCCACGAGTTCGACCGCCACGTGCCGTCCGTCGATCTCCGCGGAGGCGAGGCCGAGATAGGCGATGGCAACCAGCAGCATCGTGGAGATGTCGATGGTCCCGACGATCGAGCGGTCCCGCGCATTGCGGCTCACGACGTCGGCGATGGTCAGCAGGATGAGCGCCAGCAACAGGATTCCTGCCACCACGCTCAGGCCGCGCACAACCGTCGTCACCGGCCGCGGAAGGGTGGTATCCGTGACGTCGGGGGTCATCCGGCTTCTCCTTCGAGACAGGCGATGAACGGATCGGTATAGGTGGACCGCGCGGACTCCTCTTGGATGATCCGGCGGTAATCGGCAAGCACGGCCGCGGCGTCGTAGCCGCGCTCGGTGTAGCGGTCGACCCAGTTCTGGGCGATCCCGGCGCGCTCTTTCCACCCCTGCACCGCGTCGGGCGGCATCGTGGAGAGCTGGGCGCCCGTGTCGCGCAGGTCCGTGCAGGCCTGCGTGCCGAGCGCGTCCATCTCCTCCAGCCCGTTGGCGATGGCGTGGCTGGAGGCCTCGGCGATGGCGTCCTGGAATTCGGATGGCATCGACTCCAGGAGTTCGGAGTTGATGACCACGATCGACGAGGAGTAGGTACCGATACCGGGGTCGACGAGGTAGGGCGTCGTCGTCGACAACCCGAACGTAGGCAGGTTGGCGATCGCCAACGCGGTGTAGCCGCTGATGACTCCACGCTCCATCGACTCGTAGATGTCGGTCGCCGTCATCGCCACCGGGTTGGCGTTGACCGCGAGCAGGGCCTCGGACGTCAGGCCTCCCGACCGGATGCTGCGCCCGGCCAGATCCTGAGGTCGGGCGGCGGGCGCCTTGAGCCCGATCAGGTCGATGCCCAGCGGTAACGGAAACAGTAAGTGCACGCCCTGCCGCTCGAAGTCCTCACGGTAGGTCTCGTTCTCCTCGTAGAGCCGCTCGATCGCCGTCAACTGGACTTCGGGGTTGTTGGTCTCGAACGGCAATTCGATGACGGTGAACATCGACAGGTCCGACGCGGCGTAGATCGAGCCGACCTGGGCCAGATCGGCCCGGCCGTCCAGCGTCGCCTGGACCGATTCGTCCGCGTCGACGAGGCTCTCGGAGTAGTGGAAGTGCACCCGCACTCCGCCACCGGTGCGCTCCTCGACCTCCTTGGCCCACCGTTGTGCCGTGCGGGACTGGTCCGAGGTCGGAGACGTGTAGGTCGTGTAGTGCAGGACGTAGGTCCCGTCCTGTACGGCGCAGGACGACAGCGCGGCTGCAGTTGCTACTGCCGAGACGACGGCCACGGCGCGACGGATCCGGTCCGATAGCCAGGCACCCACGGTCATCTCACACCTCCGGCTGCACGCGGTAGCGGCGCAGCGTGAGCGCCGGGTTGACGGTGCGGACGGCGTCGAGTCGGTCACGTTCCAGGACGGCGACGCCGATGCCCGCCGCCTCGCCGAGCGCGGCCAGCGGGATGCCCATCGGGTCGAGGATGACGCTGTTGCCCGAGCCCGCGGGGGCAATTTGACCTGCGGCGAGGACGTAGACGGTGTTCTCGATGGCCCGCGCCCGCAGGAGGGTGTTCCAGTGGTACTCCTTGAGCGGTCCGGGGACCCACTCGGCCGGCAACGCGATCACGTCGGCGCCCGCGTCGACCAACGTTCGCGATGTCTCCGGGAAGCGGAGGTCGTAGCAGGTCTGCATGCCGACCGTGAACCCATTGATCGCAAGCAGCTGGGGCGTCGAGGGGTCGGCGGCGACAACGCGGTCGGACTCCTTGTAGCCGAAGGCGTCGTACAGGTGGACCTTTCGATACACGGCGGCGACCTTGCCGTCCTGAATGCCGACCAGGGTGTTGTGGATCCGTCCGTTCTCGGCGGACTCGTTCACACCGACGATCACGGTCAAGTTGAGCTGGGCAGCGGACTCGGCGAGCCTTGTTACCGACGGCCCGTCAAGCCGTTCGGCGGTGTCGACGAAACGGTCGTCCATCGTGGGCACGGTGAACACCGCGTACTCAGGCAGAACGACGAGCTCGGCTCCGCGTTCGGCGGCCTGTTGAAGCAACCCGGTGATTGCTTCGAGGTTCGCGCCTTTGTCCTCGGATGGGGCGAACTGTGCAACGGCAACGGTGAGACTCATCGGGCACTCCTCGTGTCTTCTTGGATCTGTCGAAGGTTCTGCAGGGTCGTGGTGAACCCGGCCAGCAGGGCGCCGTACTGCATGGCAGCGACGATCGTGTCCGCTCCCTCTTCCGCGGCAAGCCGCTGTTCAGCGAGGCTCCAGGCCGGGATCAGCCACGGCTTGCCGGCGGCTTTGGCGGCGCGGGCCAGGTGACGGATGTCGGCGAGGTCGGCGTCGGTGACGGCGTAGGCACCGCGCTCACGGCGCAGCGACAGATCCGAGGGCCCGATGAAGATTCCATCGACCACGGCGAGGTCGAGGATCGACTTGACGTCCTCGAACGCGGAAGCATCTTCAATCATGGGATAGCAGTGGGTGTTTCGGTTCTGCGTCGCCACCCAGTCGTCGGTGAACCCCCGGAAGTCAGACGTCCGGCCGCCAGCGAAGGATCGATCGCCCAGCGGCGGGAATTTCGCGAATCCGCAGACCTCTGCGGCGTGCTCGGCCGACGTGATGTGCGGAACCGCCACGGCGTCGGCGCCGAAATCGAGGGCCTGCTGAATCGGGCCACGCTCGGGCCCCAGCACCTTCGCGATCACCCGCATCCCCTTGGCGCGGATGAAGGGGATGAGCCAATCCAGCGCCCGCAGGTCGAACAGGCCGTGCTCGATGTCCAGCACCACGGTGTCGTAACCGGCCAGTTGTCCCATCTCGACGGCCGCGGCCGAGGGCTCGGTGAGCCAGATGGAGACCGAGGGCTTGCTGGGTCTCGGGGTGTCTTCGACTGGCGGTGTCATCGGAAGGGTCGCCCTTAACTCATTTCGAATTCTTATGTCGACTTGTTGTATACACCATGTGTGCAGTGCGTGTAAATGGTTGAATGCTTGTCATGGCCAGTGTTGGATCCCGCACCGGTGCGGAGGCAGTCAAAACATCCGCAGGCAAGCGTGCTTACGAATGGATCCGCGACGCGATCCTGCACGGCGAGTTCGCCGAGGGCGAGTTCATCGACGAGGTCGCCCTGTCGGCCCGGGTGAACACCTCGCGGACCCCTGTCCGTGAAGCCCTTCAACGGCTGCAGGTGGAACGGTACGTCGACCTCGTCCCTCGGCGTGGGGCGCAGGTGCGTGTTGTCACCGCGACGGAGATGCGCGAGATCTATCAGGCTCGGTTCGTGCTCGAGTCCGACGCGCTACGGACGATTTGCCGGCGCCAGGCGGGCGTGCCGGACGCCGCTCGGCTCCTCGTCGAGGAGATGGAGCGAGCCGGCGATTCCCGCGATTGGAACAAGTTCGCCCAACTGGACCAACTGTTCCATTCTGCGATCGTCCGTCATCAGCGCAATGGGGTCATCGCCGAGCTCTACGACGCGCTCCAGCCCCGTCAGGTCCGGCTCGGCACTCGGACGCTCGTCGAGGCGCCGGCCCGTTTGGGCACCATCGAGCGCGAGCATCGTGAACTCGTCGCCGCTATCGAACGCCACGACGCAGGCGCCAGCGTTGACGTGCTCCGGCGGCACTTACGGGAGATCCCAGAGCTGGTGGATGCGTTCTCCGGTGTTCGGGAAGCAGCGCAGAACACGGGGCCCGCGTGAGCATTTGATCGTCCGGAAGCTCGGGTCTATTACGCGACCGCGGCTTCGTTGCGCATCGTAACCATATGGGGCGCACCCCATTTCACTCCGAGCCCGTGCATCTGCGCTGCCCTCGCCGCCATAGACGATTGGGCCTTGTTAGTGGGTGGCGGGTTGGATTAGTTGGTGTGCGTGTCGGGGTTCCAACCTGGTGGGAAGTCGCGCTCTCTAGACCTTGGCCATATTGGTGAAACGTGACAAATGTAGTTGGTGCGCAACGGTTATCGTCTTGGTCGGGCCGTTGCGATGCTTGCCCAGGATCAGGTCCGCTTCACCGCCGCGCGGGTCGTCGCGCTCAAATGCATCCGGTCGATGTAAAAGTATAACCATATCGCTATCTTGCTCTAAACTTCCGGATTCGCGCAGGTCAGAGAGCATTGGCCGCTTATCGGTTCTTTGCTCCGGGCCACGGTTCAGCTGACTGATCGCAACGACTGGAACGTCGAGTTCCTTGGCCATCAGCTTGATGCTGCGCGAGAAGTCTGACACTTCCTGCTGACGCGACTCGTACTTCTTGCCCGACGTCATCAGCTGCAGATAGTCGACAACGATCAGCTTGAGCCCGGCCTTCTGCGAAAGCCGCCGCGCCTTCGCGCGGATCTCCATCATGGTCAGGTTCGGCGAGTCGTCGATGTACAGCGGCGCCTCACTGATCTCGCTCATCCGCCGCGCCAACCGCGTCCAGTCGTCATCGCTCATCCGGCCCGACCGCATATCGGACAGCTTGATCTTCGCCTCGGCCGACAGCAGCCTCATCACGATCTCGGACTTGCTCATCTCCAAGCTGAAGATGACGCTTGCCATCTGGTGCTTGATCGAGCAGGACCGCAGAAAGTCGAGACCCAACGTCGAGTTGTGCGTCGGCACCATCCCCCGGCCGGCCAGATACAGGTGTGCGTCGTTGTCCACCTGCACGCAGCGAACCGGAACGCTGCGCACCCGACGTAGCGCATCGATCTGCAGCACCGGCGCCATCAACGTCGTGGCGCTGCGCGCGCCGTACCGCGCCATCGACCCCGCGGCCGCGATGGTGTCCATGCCGCACCGGAGTTCTGCGGTTGTCCGGATCCCGTAGCCAGTCGGCCATTGGTGCGATGCATCCGCGACGATGACTGTCCCATCGGAGAACTCGACCTCGTAACACGGCCGTCCATACAGGATGTCGGTCGCAGCGACCACGCGCGTCGGCTCGCCGTCGGCGCCCAACAACCAATCGCCGACCGCGACGTCACCCATGGTGGTCCAGCCCGTCGGCGTCGGCAGAGGCGTATCGAGCTTGAGCGCCTTCCCCACGCCGGGCCTCGCCGCGATGATGATCATCTGGCCCGGATGCAGACCGTTGGTCACCTCGTCGAGTTCCACGAAACCGGTCGGCACGCCGCGTGCGAGTCCGCCATTGGACGCGATGGCGTCGATCTCATCCATCGTGGGCTGGAGCAGATCCTCCAGCGCTACAAAGTCTTCCGACGTGCGTCCCTCGGTGACGTCGTAGATTTCGGCCTGCGCGCGGTCGACGATGTCGGTGACGTCGGCGCCGTCCGCGCCGGCGTAGCCGTACTGGACCACCCGGGTGCCCGCCTCGACCAGCCGGCGCAGCAGCGCCTTCTCCGCGACGATGCCCGCGTAAAAGCCTGCGTTGGCTGCGGTCGGCACAGTCGAGATCAGCGTGTGCAGATATGGCGCCCCGCCGATCCGCCGCAACAGGCCCCGGCGATCCAACTCGGCCGCGACCGTCACCGCATCGGCGGGCTCACCGCGCCCGTACAGATCGAGGATCGCGTCGTAGACGTTCTGATGCGCGGGACGGTAGAAGTCGCCGGGACGCAGCCGCTCCAGGACATCGGCGATGGCGTCCTTGCTCAGCAGCATGCCGCCCAAGACGGACATCTCGGCGGCGTTGTCCTGAGGTGGTTGACGGCCGAAGTCCTCGCTGGGTGGCGGGACGTCCATCCCCGAATGGCCGAGGTCATCCACAACAGCCACGGAGCGTCCCACCTCCCCTCAAGTCGAACGTATGTTCGCCTACGGCGCTTTCGAGCGTAAGTCAGACCACCGACATCTGCCACCTCGCGAACCTGGAGTCCCCTCGCGACGGCCAACGCTAGACGTTGCTGGGACCCCTACCAAACGACCCTGTTTATGAAGTTGTGCATGGGATGTGCATAGGTCTGGGCAGCCATGTTGAGCGGTTGGGGAGAACCTGTGCATAACCCAGTTTGTTTGGTGCGTCCCCGCAGATAAGCGCACCACAACCGACGTGCATATCTGTGGATGGCAATTGCCTCGGCGTGTCGGGCCGGGTTGCGATCTCGGGCGTGTTGTGTTTCGCCGAGGGACCCACGAGGTTAACAGCAGGTTAGCTTCGCTGCGACTCGAATGGGCAATGAAGTTCGCCAGAGGGCACAGCAACGGCCGGGTGAAGACGGATTATCGTCTTCATCCGGCCAAATTGACGCTGTAGTAACTACCTCGCGACAACGTTCAGGGACACCGAGGTGTCCACATCCGGGTGCAACCGGAGCGCGATCGGGTGGGTGCCGATCGACTTGATGTGGGCCTTGGGCAACTGAACCGTACGCTTGTCCAGATTCGGTCCGCCGGCCTTCTTGATCGCCGCGACGACGTCCGCGGCCGTCACCGAACCGAACAGCTTGCCGGAGTCCGCCCCCGCCTTCACGGGCAGTTCCACCGGGCCGAGGCCCTCGATGGCGGTCTTCAGCTCGTTGGCGTGCTCGAGACCCTTCACGCTCTTGATCTCGCGAGCCCGGCGGATCTCCTCGGCCTGGCGCTCCGCACCGCGCGAGGCGACGATCGCCAGTCCGCGCGGCAGCAGGAAGTTGCGGCCGTAGCCGTCCTTGACCTCCACGATGTCGCCGGAGATACCGAGATGTTCGACCTCAGCAGTAAGAATCAGTTTCATTTCTCGTCCTGTCCTTACCGCGTCGACGCGCTGAACGGCAGCAGAGCGACCTCGCGGGCGTTCTTGACCGCGATCGCAATGTCGCGCTGATGCTGTACGCAGTTGCCCGTGACGCGGCGCGCACGGATCTTGCCGCGCTCGCTGATGTAGGTGCGCAACAGCTGGGTGTCCTTGTAATCGATGACCTGGTTCTTGCCCTTTTTGGAGCAGAACACGCACTTGCGCGTCTTGATCGGCTTCTCGGGAGCCGGGCGCCTCTTGGTACTGGCCTTAGCCATGTCTCTATCTCTTTCTGGAATCGCTGATCAAAAGTTGTTGTCTAGAAGGGCGGTTCGTCGTCGCCGCCGCTGAATGAACCCGATGCGGGGGCGCTGCCCCACGGGTCGTCCTGCTTGGCGGCCTCGCCGCCGCCGCCTCCGGATGCGGCGCCGCGGGAACCCCCGCCGCTGCCGAATCCGCCGCCACCCCCGCCGCTGCGGCTCGCCTTGTTGACCTTGGCGGTCGCATACTTTAGCGACGGGCCGATCTCGTCGACTTCGAGCTCCACGACGGTGCGCTTTTCGCCTTCGCGAGTTTCATACGAACGCTGCTTGAGCCGGCCCTGGACGATCACCCGGGACCCGCGGGTCAGGCTTTCGGCCACGTTCTCGGCGGCCTCACGCCAGATGCTGCATCGCATGAACAACGCGTCGCCGTCTTTCCATTCATTGCTCTGACGGTCGAAGATGCGCGGCGTCGACGCGACCGTGAAGTTCGCGACGGCCGCACCCGACGGGGTGAAGCGCAGTTCGGGGTCGGCGGTCAGGTTTCCGACGACGGTGAGGATGGTGTCACCAGCCACGAGTTCCTCCTGGATTTGGCGCGGTGTAGCTCTTGGGGAGCGGTCGCAGGCGAGCCTACGGAAGCACCCCGACGCTTACAGCCTGTTCGGGACTAGTGCTTGTCGGTCCGCAGCACCTTGGTCCGCAGCACCGACTCGTTCAGGTTGAGCTGACGGTCGAGCTCGGACACGGTCGCGGGCTCCGCCTTCACATCGACGACGGCATAGATGCCCTCGGCGTGCTTGGCGATCTCGTAAGCCAGCCGGCGCTTGCCCCAGATGTCGACCTTGTCGACACTGCCGCCGTCCTTGCGGATGACGTTGAGGAAAGTCTCCAGCGACGGAGCTACGGTGCGCTCGTCGAGAGTGGGGTCGAGAATGACCATGATTTCGTATGGACGCATAAGGAACCCATCACCTCCTACGGTCTAGTGCGGCCACGGTCGTTCCGTGGCAGGAGGGTCGCCTGCGTCGGCAACCGGGCCAGGTTACAGGAACGCCCGTTGAACTGCGAAATCGCGCTGCTCGCCACACGAGTTGTGTGCAGACGCGAGCGCTGAGCGCAACAAAGTGCACACAAGCCGTTTAAGCCCGGTGCCGGTAGAACTCGTGGGCAAGTGCCTGAATGTCCGCAGACGCCTTGGCGAGGTCGCCTGCGTCGAACGGCGGCTCGGGGTCGTACTCGATCATCAGCTGGCTCGCCTGCGCGGCGTCGCGTCCGACCAACAGCTCAACCAACCGCAGGGCCATGTCGATGCCGCTGGACACTCCCGCGGCGGTGATGATCCGCTGCGGTAGGTGCTCGACGATCCGTTGCGGCACGTACTGCGCACCCAACGAGTTGAACAGCTCCTGTACCCGCCAATGCGTGGTCGCCGTCAGACCCGTCAGCAGACCCGCCGCCGCGAGCACCAGGCCGCCGGTGCACACGGACGTGGTGAGCCGCGAGTGCTCGTGCGCTTCGCGCACCCAGTTGAGCACCTCCGCGTCCTTGATCAGGACGCGCGTGCCGATCCCGCCGGGAAAGACCACGACGTCCGGCCGAGTGAGTTCGGTGAACGCCTTGTCGACGGTCATGCCCAGCATCCCGTTGTCGCTGCGCACTTCGCCCCGCCGATGCCCGACGAATACCACGTCGATCGACGGAACCCGTTGCAGCACTTCGTAGGGGCCGACGCCGTCCAGCGCCGTGAACCGTTCGAACAGTGGAATCGCAACCAACACGGGCCGTCTCCTCTATGTGCTGCGCGCGAAGTCCGGTTCGTCCTCCGGCTCGGTGGACGGATCGGGCGCAGGCGTGATGCGGGTGCGGCCCGCGTGCGGGCGCAACCAGTCGGGCAACCAGTCCGGCGGAGCATCGGGCGCACGCTCGAACACTCCACCCGACGGGTCGTCGACTTGCCCGCCGCATCGCACTAGATCCAGCTCGGGCCGGTAGATCTGTCGAATAACCAACGCGCACAAAGCGATCACCGCCACGTCGCGCAGCAGTACCGTCGCGGTGAACCACTGTTCGGGTAGGCCGCGGTTCTGCTCGCCGTACAGGAACATCATCCGCGGCACCCACACCAGCGCGTCGATCGTCATCCACGCCAACAGGATCCGGCGATGCGGCAGGGCCAGCACCGCCAGCGGCACCAGCCACAGCGAGAACTGCGGACTCCACACCTTGTTCGTCAACAGGAACGCAGCCACCACTAGGAACGCCACCTGGACCAGCCGCGGACGCTGCTTGGCGGTCAACACGACGTACGTGATTGCGACACAACAGGATACGAACAGCACAGCACTCACGGTGTTCAGCACCGTGGGCGGCTGCCAAAAACCCAGGTTCTGGTCGAAGCCGCCCCACCCGGTGAACGACTTCACCACGTTGTACAGCGAGTCCATGTCGTCGCCCCGGCGGGTGTTGAGCCGGAAGAACTCCGACCATCCCCGCGGAAACAGCACCATCACCGGCAGGTTCACCGCCAGCCACGCCAGCAGAGTCGCGATCGCCGCCTTGCCCACCTCACGGAGTCGGCCCGTGCGAAGCCCGAGAAGGACGAACGGAATGAACAACAGCAGCGGATACAGCTTGGCCGCCACGCCTAACCCTATCAGCGCACCGGCTAGCCAGGGTTTTCGCCGCGCCCAGGCCAGCAGCGCGCCGGTCGCGAAAGCTGTTGCCAGTGCATCGAAATTCGTGAAGACCTGAAAGATCAGGATCGGTGATGCCGCCACCATTGCCGCGTCCCAGATCCGTCGTGAACCGGCAAGTCGCGCGCATGCCCACACGGTCACCAGCCACGCCAGCGCCAACCCGAATGCGGCGATGTTGAAGAACATCACGACCTCGGCGATGATCGGCACCGACACCAGCTTCGTCAACGCGGTGTAGGTCTTGGCCAACGCCATCGACAAATACTGGTAGATCCCCGTCAGCACCGGATATTCCATGTACCGCACGGCGATGTTTCCGTCGTACTGCGTGCGTGGCTTGCCTTCGCTGTCGGTCTCCACCCAACTGGACTTGTACGGAAACTTGCCCAGGTTCAACAACTCCGCGGTGTACAGCGGAATGGTGTCCGAATAGCAGAGCTCGTAGTAGGCCCGCTGGTTCTGCCAATTGCCCACCCGCTGATCGGCGGTGCCGTTGCCGGTGGTCTGCAGGCACGCCGCCTTCGTCGAGTAGCCCAACGCGAGGAACACCAGCGCAATGATGAACATCACCCGCAGCGGAGTGAGGAACCTCTGCCTGCCGATCAGCGCATGCCGCCCCACCGGCCCGCCGATCACACCCGACAGCGCCGCGCCGATCGTGTCTGTGCGGCTGGGCAGGTCACGGCCGTCGAGGCTGCGCCGGTCGTCGGCCAGCTGGGCCGGCGAGACGCCGTCGCGATGGGTCACGGGGGCGGAGGAGGTCCAGCCGGCGGTACGCCCGGCCCTGGCGCGGGCCCGACCGGCACCGGGGGAGCGACCGGCACCGGGGGAGCGACGGGCACCGTCGTCGGCGGGCCGATCGGGATCGTAATGCCCGGCGCCACTTCGATTGTCGGCTGAATGACCGTCTCCGACGGCGGCGGCGGAACAGTGGTGGACGGCGGCGGTGGCGGAGCCTGTGGCACGCCCGCGTAGCCGCCGATCTCCTCGGGCTTCGGGAACGACTCGATCTCAGAGTCCTCCAGCGCCCCGTCCATCGTCGACTTCCAGATGTCCGAGGGCAGGCCCGACCCGTAAACCGGTGAGCCCCACTTGTTCTCGAGCGGTTTGGTGCCTTCGGTGGTGCCGACCCAGACCGCGGTCGACAACGATGGGGTGAAGCCGACCATCCACGCGTCCCGGTTGGCGTCGGTGTCACCCAGCTGGTTTGTACCCGTCTTGGCGGCCGACGGCCGCCCGCCTGCCAGGTTGTGCCCGTTGGAGTACGCGGCGATGGGCTGCATTGCAGAGGTGACGTTGTCCGCCACCGACTTGTCGATGCGCTGCTCGCCGGTGTTGTCCTCCTGGCTGGCGTCGAACAACACCTCGCCTCGCGAGTTGACCACCTTCTGCACGAAGTGCGGCTTGTGATAGACCCCGGATGCCGCCAGCGTGGCGTACGCGGACGCCATGTCGATCACGCGAGACTGGTACTGGCCCAGCACAACCCCGTTGTTGGGTGGTCCGCCCTTGCCGTCCTCGGACAGCGTGTGCTCCACGCCGGGGAAGCTTTCGGCGATGCCGGCCCTGTGCGCGGCGTCGGCGACATCGGCCGGCCCGTTCTTGAGCTTGAGCATCAATCGGTAGTAGCTGGTGTTCAGCGATCGCTTCAACGCCTCGGCAATGTTGCAGGTGCCGCACCCCCCGCCCTCAACGTTGGAGATCTTGATGCCGTTGACCTCTACCGGTGAGCTGTCCACCTGGTAGCCAAGGCCCATGCCCTGCTGCAGCGCGGCCACCAACGCGAACACCTTGAACGACGACCCCGTCGGCAGTCCGGCCTGCGCGAAGTCGAACCCCTGGGCGTCGGTACCGCCGTAATACGCCTTCACTGCACCCGTTTTCGGGTCGATCGACACGATCGCGGTTCGCATATCGGGGTCCTGGCCGTCCAGGTACTTCGATGCGGCGGCCTCCGCGGCCTGCTGCGCCTTGGGGTCGATCGTGGTGGTGATCTGCAAACCCTGGGTGTTGAGTGTCTGCTCGTTGATGTTGAACAGGTCCAGCAGCTCCTGTTGAACCTGCCGCTCGATCAATCCATTCGGACCCGTCGTCTGGTTCTGCGAGCGGGCCTGCTCTGGGGGCAGCGTGGGCGGGAACTGCTGGGCGGTACGGTCTTGCGCTGACAATGCACCGATGTCGACCATGCCGTCGAGCACCCAGTTCCACCGTTCCGCCGCGCCGTCGGGATTGACGGCGGGATCCAGGCCCGAAGGCCGCTGGATGAGTGCGGCAAGCAGCGCGCCCTCGGCGACGTTGAGTTGTTCGACCGGCTTGTCGAAGTACGCCTTGGCCGCCGCCGAGATGCCATACGCGCCGCGGCCGAAGTAGATGATGTTCAGGTAGGACTGCAGCACTTGGTCTTTCGACCATTCGCTGGACATCTTCGTCGAGATGACCAGCTCCTTGGCCTTGCGGATAACGCCGCCGAGGCCCGAGCGGGCATCGCCGACCAACGCGTTCTTGACGTACTGCTGGGTGATCGTCGAGCCGCCCTGCAGGTCGCCGCCGAAGATGTTGTTCTTGAATGCACGAAGGAAACCGGTGAACGAGAAGCCCGGGTTGGAGTAGAAGTCACGGTCTTCGGCTGCCATCACCGCGTCGCGCACATGCACCGGAATCTGGTCGATGTTGACGTCGACCCGATTGCCTTCGGGCGGAACAATTCTCGCCAGTTCACTACCATCGCTGGCCAGGATCGTCGACACCTGGTTGGTCCGGATGTCGCCCGGCTTGGGTACGTCGACGATCAGGTAGGCCATCCCGAAGGTGACGATCGGGAGCACGATCAGCACCGCGACCGACGCATACAGCGCGCGGCGAACCCACTTCCAGTTGATCTGCTCGCGGAAACTGGGCTTCGGCCCGGGCGGCGGTCCTCCGGGTGGTCGGCCGCCGCGGCCCGGTGGGCGTCGCGGCGGGGGCGGGGGTGGCTGCCTCGGCGGTGGGGGCGTGCCGTCCAGGGCTCTCTTGACGACGTCGATCGGGTCACGCAGATGCGCAGGCGTGCCGGCGCGCACGGAGGGAATGACAGAGGTCAATCGGTCATCGGGCGGTACACCTGCGGCCCGGTGCCGCGGTGGGCCGTCGGGGCGACGTTGTGGAGCCCCGGCACCATCAGCCCCACGTCCCGCGCGGACATCATTGGCTGACCGGTCGTGGCGCCCTTCGCTATTCACTGGCCGTGCGCGCGCGACCGCGCGCCGTTCGTGTGCCACGCGATCCCTTTGGCGGCGGGATCGCGCCCAGCACATACGATTTGACCAAGTGATTCCATTCGCAGGTCCGGCATACCTCCACCACGTACACCGAGAACTCGTCGTAGCGGGTCGCCAGCAAGACCAACTCCTCAGCTGTGCGCGCCGAGCCGGACACGGCGCCCAGGTGATCTCCGTATACCCACGACACCAAGGTGAGCTGTTCCTTGCGGCAGATCGGGCACATCACCGAGCTGGGCTTCCCATGGAACTTCGCGGCCCGCAGCAGATAGGGGTTGGCGTCACAGACCTCCGAGACGCCGGTGCGGCCCGAGTACACCTCGGCCAGCACGGACCGGCGCCGAAGCGCATAGTCCACCACCTGTCGCTGCAGTCGCACGCAGACCAGAGTACGTCGGCTCGCTGACCGCCGAGGCGTGACGCCACCACCGCCTCGCCTGGATCGGCATCTGGTCTGCAGCGATGGCAACTGAACTCTTACGATCATCGTCGTGGCCACCAGGCAGACCGCAGGAACGCGGGCGAAGGACAGCGACCGGCACGACACGTGCCAGATTCTCGACAATGCGCTGAGCGAGGGGCAGCTGTCGATGGCCGAGCACGGCGAGCGGGTCAAGGCCGCGACGAACGCCGCCACGCTGGGCGAGTTGCAATCGCTGGTGTCGGATCTGCAGAACTCCAACGCGCCCGTCCAGCTGCCCGATCTCAAGAAGCCGCGGGGGCAAGGCGTCGGCGGCGGCTGGGGCATGCGCCTCGCGGTGGCCGGGGTGCTGGTGGTACTCGGCATCGCGATCGGCTGGGGTCTGTACGGCAACACGCCCTCCCCGCTGAACTTCACCTCCGACCCCGGCGCGAAGTCCGACGGCATCACACCCGTTGTGCTGACGCCCCCCAAGCAGCTCCACTCGCTCGGCGGACTGACAGGGCTCATCGAGCAGATGAAGAAGCGCTTCGGCGACACAACCGGCTACCGGCTGATCGTGTACCCGGAGTACGCGTCACTGACCCGGCCCGACCCGAACGAGGAGCGCCGCGAGCTCAACTACACCTACCGCGGCGGCTGGGATGATCCGACGACGACCTCCAAATCCAGCGACGCCACGGTGGTGGACGTCGGCAAGTTCGACATCAAGGCCGTCATCGGTGTGCTGCGGGGTGCGCCCGAGACGTTGTGCATCAAACCGGCCGACGTAGACAACACGTACCTCAGCATCGATCCCAGCCGCGACCCGACCGCTCCGGACGCCATATCGATCGATATCTACGTTTCGAGCGATTTCGGAAGTGGCTATATCGAGCTGGGTGCGGACGGGTCGGTCAAGCAGATCAATTTCCCCAGCGAAGGCGGCTGCTGACCTTCGGCGCTCGCCGCGTGTAGGCATCTCGCTATAGCGCCGAATATATCGGCGCGATACTATTGCGCGAGGTGTCGAAGCGTCGTAGCGGCCAAACCGTGTCGTAGCAAGGGGGTGATTCGAATGTTGGAGCTCGCCATCCTGGGTCTTCTTCTCGAATCGCCCATGCACGGCTACGAGCTGCGCAAACGGCTGACCGGCCTGCTCGGCGCCTTTCGGGCGTTCTCCTACGGCTCGCTCTACCCGGCGCTGCGGCGCATGCAGGCCGACGGCCTGATCGTCGAGGATGCCGCGCCCGAGGGAATCCCGAAGATGCGCCGCGCGCGGCGCGTCTACCAGCTCACCGATGCCGGTAAGCAGCGCTTCGCCGAACTCGTGGCCGATACCGGTCCGCAGAACTTTTCCGATGACGGATTCGGCGTTCACCTCGCATTTTTCAACCGCACTCCGGCCGAGGCCAGGATGCGGATCCTCGAGGGGCGTCGCCGTCAGGTGGAGGAGCGTCGCGAGGGCCTGCGTGAAGCAGTAGCGCGGGCAAGCAGCTCAATTGACCGCTACACCCGACAGCTCCACCAGCTCGGGTTGGAGTCCAGCGAGCGCGAAGTCAAGTGGCTCAACGAATTGATCGCAGCTGAGCGGACCGCGCAGGGTCGCGCCGAGCAGCCGTGAGTAGACCGAAGTTAGTGAGAGGGAGAACGTCGTCATGACTGAGAACACCGACATCCGGGTCGCCATCGTCGGCGTGGGCAACTGCGCGTCCTCGCTGGTGCAGGGCGTGCAGTACTACCACGATGCCGACGAGACGGCCACGGTGCCCGGTCTGATGCACGTGCGCTTCGGCAGATATCACGTCCGGGACGTCAAGTTCGTCGCCGCCTTCGACGTCGACGCCAAGAAGGTCGGCTTCGACCTGTCGGAGGCGATCTTCGCGTCGGAGAACAACACCATCAAGATCGCGGACGTGCCGCCCACCAACGTCACGGTGCAGCGCGGCCCGACGCTCGACGGCATCGGCAAGTACTACGCCGACACCATCGAGGTGTCCGACGCCGATCCGGTCGACGTGGTCAAGGTGCTCAAGGAGAACAACGTCGACGTGCTGGTGTCCTACCTGCCGGTGGGCTCCGAAGAGGCCGACAAGTTCTACGCCCAGTGCTGCATCGACGCTCAAGTGGCGTTCGTCAACGCGCTGCCGGTGTTCATCGCGTCGGATCCGGTGTGGGCCAAGAAGTTCGAGGACGCGGGGGTGCCGATCGTCGGCGACGACATCAAGAGCCAGGTCGGCGCGACCATCACGCACCGCGTAATGGCCAAGCTTTTCGAGGACCGCGGCGTGCAGCTCGATCGCACCATGCAGCTCAACGTCGGCGGCAACATGGACTTCCTCAACATGCTCGAGCGTGAGCGGCTGGAATCGAAGAAGATCTCCAAGACCCAGGCCGTCACCTCCAACCTGCAGCGCGAGTTCAAGACCAAGGACGTGCACATCGGCCCGTCCGATCACGTCGGCTGGCTCGACGACCGCAAGTGGGCGTACGTGCGGCTGGAAGGCCGTGCCTTCGGCGACGTGCCGCTAAACCTGGAGTACAAGCTCGAGGTGTGGGACTCGCCGAACTCGGCCGGCGTCATCATCGACGCAGTGCGCGCGGCGAAGATCGCCAAGGACCGCGGCGTCGGCGGCCCCGTGGTGGCCGCGTCGGCGTACCTGATGAAGAGCCCGCCGAAGCAGCTGCCGGACGACATTGCGCGGACACAGCTGGAAACCTTCATCGAGGGTTAGCTAGTTTCTTCCCGAAACTGCGGGCAGATCGGGTTTCGCCACGGGATCCCGATCTCCCCGCAGTTTCGGCGTTTTATAGCCTCGACGGCGTGACCGACGCCGAAGTCTCCGACGACGACCTGGCCGGGCTCGACGAGTTCGGGCTGCTCCAGGAGAACGCCGACCAGATCGGGGTGACCGGCCAGCTCCCCACGGTGCAGCGCATCGAGTCCGGCCCGATCAGCGCACTCAAGTGGGGCGATGAACCGCCGCAGGTGGTGTACCTGCATGGCGGCGGGCAGAATGCCCATACCTGGGATACCGTGATCGTCGGGCTCGGCCTGCCCGCGTTGGCGATCGACCTTCCCGGACACGGCCGGTCGGCGTGGCGTGATGACGGCGACTACGGGCCACGGCTCAACGCCGAGACACTGCGCCCCGTGCTGCGCGAGTGGGCGCCGCATCCTCGTCTCGTCGTCGGCCATTCGCTTGGCGGGCTGACCGCGCTACGCATCGCTGCCTCCGAACCTGCTTTGGTACCGGAGTTGGTGCTCGTCGACGTCACGCCGTCCGCGCCCGACCGCCACGAGCAGATGACGGAGGCGCAGAAGGGCACCGTGGCACTGGTGCAGGGCGACCGGACGTTTCCCAGCTTCGAGGCCATGCTCGAGGTGACGGTGGCAGCCGCCCCGAATCGTGATCGGAAATCGTTGCGCCGCGGCGTCTTTCACAATTCCAAGCGGAACGACGACGGCACGTGGACGTGGCGGTACGACTCCTTCCGCAAGGGCGAGGGCTTCGAGGGGCTGTGGGCCGACGTGCCCGCGATCACCATGCCCGCCACGCTGGTGCGCGGCGCGAACTCGTACTTCGTCAACGACGAGGACGCGGAGGCATTCGCCAACGGCGCGCCGGGCTTTGCGCGCACCCACGTCGTCGCCGACTCCGGGCATTCCGTGCAGGGCGATCAGCCCGCTGCTCTCGTCGAGATTCTGCGCGGAGTGCTGGATGCTCGCCCAACGTGAGCTTATGATCGAGGAATCGCAGAGATTTCGCACATAAGCTCACGTTCGACGGCTGTTCACCAGCTGATTGCCAAACTGTCGTAGGTTCCACCGCCGTGGCCCTCATTCCGTTGAATCTTCTTGTCACCCACACCGGCCGGTCGTCGCGCCAGCACGTGACGTGCCGCTACAAGTGCGGTGACGCCTGCTCCAAGCCGGCCCCGAATACGAGCGACAACGAGTACTTCGGCGACATCGCGAAAGCCGTCTCGCGGCGCTCGCTGCTGCAGGCCGGCGGCATCGCCGTGTTGGCCGTCGGCGCCGGTTCGGCGCTGGCCGCCTGCGGACAGAGTGAGCAACCCGCCGCGACGCCCACCTCGTCGGCCGCGCCAGCCGAACCGCCGCCGGGCATGAACTTCGCCGCCGTCGCGCCCAACAGCGAGGACGTCGTCGCCGTCGCCGACGGCTACGAGCAGGCCGTCGTGATCAGTTGGGGCGACCCGATCCTGCCGAGCGCACCGAAGTTCGACGTGGCGGCGCAGACCGCCGCGGCCCAGCGCGGCCAGTTCGGCTTCAACAACGACTTCGCGGGCCTGCTCCCCGTCCCCGGTCAGAAGAACCGGTTCCTGCTGGTGACCAACCACGAGTACGTCGCCCCGCAGTTCATGTTCCCCGGCTACGACGCCAAGAAGCCTGCCCGCGAACAGTTCGACATCGAGATCGCCGCGATCGGCATGGGTGTCGTCGAGGTCGAGCGCACACCGCAGGGGCTCAAGCCGGTGATCGGTCCCTACAACCGTCGCATCACCGCCGACACACCGATGACGCTGACCGGTCCCGGCGCCGGGACCGACTTCGTCAAAACGCCGGCCGACCCAACCGGCCGCACCGTGCTCGGCACCTTCGCCAACTGCTCCGGTGGCGTAACCCCCTGGGGCACCGTGCTTTCCGGTGAGGAGAACTTCCACAGTTACTTCGGTGCCGCTGAGGCTGCGCCAAAGCCGGCGCCGGTGGATGCCGACCGGCAGGACCGCTACGGCGTCCCGCTGGAGCCGTCCGAACTGTTGTGGGAGACCTTCGATCCGCGCTTCGACCTTGCCAAGACCCCCAATGAGGTGAACCGGTTCGGCTACATCGTCGAGCTCAACCCGTGGGACCCAAACTCGAAGCCCATCAAGCACACCGCGCTGGGTCGACTCAAGCACGAGGGCGCCAACATCTACGTCACCAGCGACGGCACCGTGGTGGCTTACAGCGGCGACGACGAGCGCTTCGACTACATGTACAAGTTCGTCTCGAGCAAGAAGGTGCAGCCGGGTACCGACCCCGCCGCGATGGCCCACAATCTGACGATCCTCGACGAAGGCACGCTCTACGTCGCCAAGCTGTCCAGCGACATCCCCGCCAACGAGATCGACGGCTCAGGCAAGCTGCCCCAAGAGGGCTCCTTCAAGGGCACCGGAACCTGGATCCCGCTGCTGAAGTCGGGCCCAGGCGGCGAGGGCCAGTCACTCGTCGACGGGGTCACCGCGCAGGAAGCGGCGGTGTTCACCCGGCTCGCCGCGGACAAGGCCGGCGCGACCAAGATGGACCGTCCCGAAGATTTCGAGGCGAACCCGAAGACCGGCAAGGTCTACGTCGCGCTGACCAACAATGACGAACGCGGCGCGCCCGGCGAAGCGGCGCCTGACGCAGCCAACCCGCGCAATGACAACAAGAGCGGGCAGATCCTCGAGATCACCGACGAGCACGCCGGGACGACCTTCACCTGGGACCTGCTGCTGGTGTGCGGCGATCCCGCCGCAGCCGACACCTACTTCGCGGGATTCGACAAGACGAAGGTCAGCCCGATCTCCTGCCCAGACAACCTGGCGTTCGACAGCCACGGGAATCTGTGGATCTCCACCGACGGCAACGCGCTGGACTCCAACGACGGGCTGTTCGCCGTCGCACTCGACGGGCCGAACCGCGGTGAGACCAAGCAGTTCTTGACCGTGCCGCTCGGAGCCGAGACGTGTGGTCCCGTCGTCACCGACGATCTCGTCACCGTGTGCGTCCAGCATCCCGGCGAGCACGACGACAACAGCATCGACAACCCGCTGTCGCGCTGGCCGGAAGGTGGCAACGGAACCGCGCGGCCGTCGGTCGTCGCGGTGTGGAAAGCCAACGGCCAAATCGGCGTCTAGCCTGACGACGGTGAGCTTCCCAATTCGCATCGGCGTGCAACTGCAGCCGCAACACGCCCCGCAATACAGCCATATCCGCGACGCGGTCCGCCGATGTGAGGACATCGGTGTCGACGTCGCGTTCAACTGGGATCACTTCTTCCCGCTCTACGGAGATCCCGACGGCCCGCACTACGAATGCTGGACGATGCTGGGCGCCTGGGCCGAGCAGACGTCGCGCCTCGAGATCGGCGCCCTGGTGACCTGTAACTCCTATCGCAACCCGGAGCTGCTCGCCGACATGGCGCGCACCGTCGATCACATCGCCGACGGGCGGCTGATCCTCGGCATCGGGTCAGGCTGGAAAGAGAAGGACTACGACGAGTACGGCTACGAGTTCGGCACGGCCGGCAGCCGCCTCGGCGACCTCGCGTCCGCGATGCCTCGCATCAAATCGCGGCTGGCCAAACTCAACCCGCAGCCGACCCGCGACGTCCCCGTCCTGATCGGCGGTCAGGGTGAACAAAAGACGCTGCGGCTGGTCGCCGAGTACGCCGACATCTGGCACGGGTTCACCTCGCTTGCGACCTACCCCGCGAAGGCGGAGGTCCTGGCGCGGCATTGCGCCGACGTCGGGCGCGACCCCGCGGCCATCGAACGCTCCGCGGGTGTGCAGGGCGCCAACCTCGAGGCGCTGCTGGCCGAAGCCAACGCGTTCGTCGACCTCGGGGTCACCCTGCTGACAGTCGGCGTCAACGGCCCCGAGTACGACCTGACGCAGGCCGAAGCGCTGTGCCGGTGGCGCGACCGTCGCCAAGCTAATGGAAACTGAACTGGCGGAACGGCTCCCGTTGCGACGGCTACATGAGATGCTGTCGGCGCCATGCCCAAAAAGTATGGGGTCAAAGAGAAAGACCTCGTGGTTTCGCATGTCGTCAATCTGGTGCTGACTGGCAAACTGCGGTCGGGGGACCGGGTTGATCGCAACGAGATCGCCAACGCGTTAGGACTATCCCGCGTCCCGATACAGGAGGCGGTGGTCCAGCTCGAACACGACGGCATCCTGTCGACGCAGTATCACCGCGGCGCGTACGTCGAACGATTCGACGAGTCCGTCGTGCGCGAGCACCACGAGCTGTACGGGCTGCTGAGCGGAATCGCCTCGGCCCGCGCCGCCGTCGACGGTCTGCCGCGGATGCTCGACCAGCTGTCGATGTTGATCGAAGCCATGCGCAACAGCAAAGAGTCGCGCGCGTTTCAGGAGACGGCGTGGCAGTTCCGTCGCGTCCTCAACGACGAATACGCCGGCCCGCGACTGCAGGCGGCGATCCGTGCATCGCAGACCTTCATCCCGCGGGGGTTCTGGCTGGCGTACCTCAACAACCACGACGAGATGCTGCCCTTCTACGAGGCCGAAACCGCGGCCATCCACCGGCGCAACCCCGACGGGGCCCGCGCCGCATGCGTCGAGCGATCCGAGGTGATGGCCAGGATCATGCTCGGCGAACTGGTACGGCGCGGGGTCTTCCGCCCGTCCGGAGCGCCGGTTGCGTTCTAACTGAGCGCAAGGCGATTCCGCCAGGCGCTCGGCGGATACCTTGCTCTGGTGACCACCCTCAAGACATCCGTCATTGCGTTGGTCGCGCTGCTGATCTCGAGCATGGGTTTGGCGGCGCCGGCGGGCGCCAACGTGGACCAATGCGCCCCACCGGGAGTCGAGAGTGCCAGCGCGCTGCCGACCAATCTGGCCGCCGCCGCCCAGGGGCCCGGCGCCGACAAGTACACGACCGCGACGGTCGAGCCGTTGACCGCCGTCAACGTCGACGCGTTGGGTCTGGGTGTGCCGGGCACGCTGACCGTCGGCACGCTCTCGGACGCACCGCCGAGCATCTGCATCAACTCCGCCGGTCAGTTCACGGGCTTCGACAACGAACTGCTGCGCGCGATCGCCGATCGGCTCGGGCTGAAGGTCAATTTCGTGGGCACCGAGTTCTCCGGCTTGCTGGCGCAGGTGGCGTCGCGGCGCTTCGACGTCGGGTCGTCGTCGATCACCACCACCGATGCCCGCAGGCGCACCGTCGGCTTCACCAACGGCTACGACTTCGGCTACTTCTCGCTCGTCGTGCCGTCCGGTTCGCCGATCACCGGCTTTGACAAGCTGGCCGCCGGCCAGCGCATCGGCGTCGTGCAGGGCACCGTCCAAGAGTCCTACGTCATCGACACGCTGCACCTGCAACCGGTCAAGTTCCCCGATTACAACACCGTCTACGCCAGCCTCAAGACACGCCAGATCGACGCGTGGGTGGCGCCGTCGCAGCAGGCTTCGGGCACCGTGCAGCCCGGCGATCCCGCCGAGATCATCGAAAACACCTTCAGCTTGGACAATTTCGTCGCGTGGGCCGTCGCCAAGGAGAACCGACCGCTGATCGACGCGTTGAACTCCGGGCTCGACGCGATCATCGCCGACGGCACCTGGGCGCGGCTGTACTCCGACTGGGTGCCCCGCGCGTTGCCACCCGGATGGAAGCCAGGGTCGAAGGCGGCGCCCGCACCGCAGCTGCCGGACTTCACCGCGATCGCCGCCGAGAACCAGTCGGCGCCGTCGACCGCGTCGGCACCGAAGTCCACGCTGTCGCAACTCAAGGATTCGTTCCTCAACTGGGATCTGTACAAGCAGGCCATCCCCGACCTGTTCAAGACCGGGCTGCCGAACACGTTGATCCTGACCGTCAGCGCATCGGTGATCGGCCTTGTGCTCGGCATGGCACTGGCCGTCGCCGGAATCTCGCCCTCGCGGTGGCTTCGGTGGCCGGCGCGGGTGTACACCGACATCTTCCGTGGGCTGCCCGAAGTGGTGATCATCCTGCTGATCGGGCTCGGCGTCGGGCCTGTGGTGGGCGGGCTGACCGGCAACAACCCGTATCCGCTCGGCATCGCCGCGTTGGGTCTGATGGCCGCTGCCTACGTCGGCGAGATCTTCCGGTCCGGCATCCAGAGCGTGGAGCCCGGGCAACTGGAGGCGTCGCGAGCGCTGGGCTTCAGTTATGCGTCGTCGATGCGGCTGGTGGTGGTGCCGCAAGGCGTTCGGCGGGTGCTGCCCGCCTTGATGAACCAGTTCATCTCGCTGTTGAAGGCGTCGTCACTGGTGTACTTCCTCGGGCTGGTGGCCAACCAGCGCGAGCTTTTCCAAGTCGGTCGCGACCTCAACGCGCAGACCGGAAACCTCTCGCCACTGGTCGCGGCGGGACTGTTCTATCTGCTGCTGACGGTGCCGCTGACGCACCTTGTCAACTTCATCGATGCCCGGCTGCGGCGCGGCCGTAAACCCGGCGAGGAAGACCCGCTGCAGCTGTCAACCTCGCAGGAGATGATCTGATGGCTACTCAAGCGGTTTCGTTGAGCGCCACCGACATTCACCTGTCGTTCGGGCCGAACCCTGTGCTGCGCGGCGTCAACATCGAGGTGCCCGCTGGCACCACCGCGGCGGTGATCGGCCCGTCGGGATCGGGCAAGTCGACGCTGCTGCGGACGTTGAACCGGCTGTACGAACCCGACAAGGGGGACATCTTGCTGGACGGCCGGTCGGTGCTGGCCGACAACCCCGATCAGCTGCGGCAGCGGATCGGCCTGGTGTTCCAGCACTTCAACCTGTTCCCGCACCGCAGTGTGCTCGACAACGTGACGCTGGCGCCGCGCAAGCTCAAGCGGCTCGGCGCCGAGCAGGCGCGTGAGTTGGCACTGGAGCAGCTGGATCGCGTCGGGCTGCGACACAAGGCCGACGTGCGGCCCGGCACGCTGTCTGGCGGGCAGCAGCAACGGGTGGCGATCGCCAGGGCACTGGCGATGTCGCCGCAGGTGATGTTCTTCGACGAGGCCACCTCGGCGCTGGACCCCGAGTTGGTCAAGGGCATCTTGGCTTTGATCGCCGAGCTGGGCGCCGACGGGATGACGATGGTGGTCGTCACGCACGAGATGGGATTCGCCCGGTCGACCTCGGACGTGGTCGTTTTCATGGACCACGGACAGGTGGTGGAGTCGGGGCCGCCGGAGCAAATATTCGACTCCGCAGAGACCGATCGTTTGCGCAGATTCCTGTCGCAGGTTCTTTGAGATTTATTGACGCGCATTCCCATGTGGCAGCCCCCGACAGGTTAGACTGGCGAATTATGGTGGAGACCGATTCGCAGGCCGGCGAGTTAGCCGGTGAGCTGCAGCGCGTGCTCTCCAAACTCTTTTCTGTGCTGCGCCGCGGCGACACCAACCGCGCCGACGCCGGCGACCTGACACTGGCCCAGCTGTCGATTCTGCTGACGTTGCTGGATCAGGGCCCGATCCGGATGACGGACCTGGCCGCCCACGAGCGCGTACGAACCCCCACCACGACGGTCGCGATCCGTCGGCTGGAGAAATTGGGACTAGTGAAGCGGTCCCGAGACCCGTCGGACCTGCGGGCGGTGCTCGTCGACATCACGCCGAAGGGCTTGTCCCAGCACCGCGAGGCGCTGGCGGCCCGGCGGGCCCAACTGGCCGCACTGCTGTCGAAGCTCAGTCCCGAAGACCTCGAGACACTGACCAAGGCATTGGTTCCGCTCGAGCGGCTTGCCGAATAACTAGCCGAGCCAGTCAAGCACCGCGGCGGCAGTCCACGACTGTTGCATGCTGCCCAACGGCTCGCCGCTGAACGGCTCGTAGTACTCCGCAAAGGTGCCGTCGCTGGCCTGCCGCAGACCTTCCCGCTTGAGCATCAGCGCGCGTTCGGACCACCCTCGTCGCGCGAAGCACCACGAGAACAGCCACGTCATCACCGGCCACACCGGACCGCGCCAGTATTCGCGTTGGCGGAACTCACGCGACACCGGCGACGTCGACGGGATCAACGTGTACTTCAGATCCGGATGGCCGCAGAATCGCGGACCCTCAAGTAGCCGCACCAGGGCCCGTTCCTTGTCGTGCGGCAGCCCTCCGCACAGCAGCGGCGCGAACTGCGCGACCGTCTCCGTGGCCACCCATTTCTCGGTGCGAACATCGAAATCCCTTGCGGCGCCGGTACGTTCGTCGCTGGTCTCGACGACGCCCCTCCGGAATCGCTCGGCCCATTCGTACAGGTCCTTGACGTCGGCATTAGGCCGCTTGTAGTCCTCGCCGATTTCGGCCAACACCGTGCAGGCCACCGACAGGATCGCCGAGACGAACACGTCCTCCACGGCGAAGCTCATCACCTTGGGCAACAACTCGTCGTCGTAGCGGGCCGACTTCATCTCCTCCAGCAGCCACAGATAACGGTCGTATTCGAGGTCGCTCGGCCGCTGACTGGCGTCGGTGACGATGATGTTGTCCTCGCGCTGGTACTCGGGGACATTGCCGGGCATCACGTTGGCGTAGGCGCTGTCCCAGCGCGGTGAGTTGTCCATGCCGGATTCCCAGCCGTGGTACAGCGTGACGCGGCCGTGCTGGTGCTGATCGCGCGCTTCGGCCAGCCACCGGTGCCAGCGCACCAGATCGGCCCAGCGGCGGTCGAGAAACGCCTCGGCGACGGCGCGGGTGGAACGGCCACGGGAGCGGGCGTGGTCGAGGATGCGCTGCACCGCGATCGCGTGCACGGGCGGCTGGGTGATGCCCGATGTATGTCGGGTGCGTGGCGCGTTCGCCGCGAGCGCCGAAGTGGCCCAGCGCGCGGGTCCGGGGAAGTACCCGTCGACGCCGTTGGCGAAGACGATGTGCGGAATCATCCCGTTTCGCCACTGGGCCGACAACAGCGTGTCCAGTTCGACGACGGCCCGCTCGACGCTCAGCGGCGCCAGCCCGATCGCCACGAAAGCGGCGTCCCAGCTCCACATATGCGGGTACAGCAGTGGCGCTGCGGTGGTCATCGCGCCCAGGTCGTTGCCGCGCAGCAGGTACGCGGCGCGGGCCGCGAGCTGCGTGGGCGCGAAGCTATGGTCGGGTGGCATCTGTTCAATAATGCGGCGTGTTTGCTCGAATCGCAGGTCGGTAGGGTGGCCGACATGCCGACCGCGATGATCACCGGGGCGGCAGGCGGGCTTGGATCCGCCCTCGCGACCGCGCTGGCGCCCACCCACACGCTGTTTCTGGCCGGCCGTCCGTCATCACGACTGGACGCCGTAGCGGACGAATTCGGCGCCACCACCTGGCCGATCGATCTGGCCGACACCGAGGACATCCCCACGGTCGTCGAGCCGATCGTCGAGCTCGATGTGCTGATCCACAACGCGGGCGTGGCCTATCCGGGACGCGTCGCCGAGTCGACGGTCGACGAGTGGGCTGCCACCATGCAGGTCAATGTCGTTGGCGCCGTGGCCCTTACGCTCGCCTTGCTGCCCGCACTGCGCGCCACCTGTGGCCACGTCGTGTTCATCAACTCCGGTGCGGGCATCAATGCCTCACCGGGGTTGGCGTCCTACTCGGCGAGCAAGTTCGCGCTGCGCGGGTTCGCGGATTCGCTACGCAACGACGAACCGTCGGTGCGGGTGACGTCGGTTCACCCCGGACGGATCGCCACGGTGATGCAGGAAGGCCTGGTCGCCTACGAAGGCAAGGACTACGACCCGTCGCGCTACCTGAGCCCGGAGTCGGTCGCGAAGGTGGTGGCCGACGCGGTGAACGCGCCTGCCGACACGCATATGCACGAGGTCATCGTCCGCCCTCGGTGATTTGTCTGCGTTTAGGAGCGGTGAGCGCAACAAAATGCACACAAATCGCATCCGGTGATCACATGAAGTATTTTTCGTTCCCGGTCGCATAGCCGCCGCCGTTGGTGGCGATATGGACGTGGTCGTAATGGTTGGCGGTTTCATTGCCGTAGTCCGCCGTCCAACTCGGCGCTCCGATACCCGGGTAGAAGCCCTGCCGCCAGATCACATGGATCACTCCCCAGCGCTTCGAATTCGCTAATGCCAGCCCGGCGATCTGGTTGCCGAGGTCGATTCCGTCTTCGCTGTTGTGGTTCGGGATCATCACGTCGATCGCCAGCCCGTTCGGGTGCCACGGCAAGGGGTCCTGCCGGTACCCGCCGATCGTAGTGATCTCGGGGAACATCACGCTGATCGCACGCGCCACCCGGATGGTGTTGACCTGTAACCCGTTCTCGGGCGCAACGCCGACAGGCAACTCGAACTGGAATCCCGGGGCGGCGACGGCCACCGGCGCGCTGGCCGCCATCAGTTCGGCCTCCGATGGAGTGGCGACCTTCGGCGCGCTCGGCGGCAGCACTGGCCCCTGGCTCGGCGGTGCCGCCGCGGGGGCCTCGACGCGCGCTGGTTCGGCGCCTTGGGCGTGAATGATGGCGGCAGAAACGGCGATCGAGGCCGCGAGCGCCAACCAGCGGCCACGGCCGTTGGCTAACAGGTTTCTGCCCACGAACAGCACTTTACGTCGCGTCTGACCTGCTGTGGCAATCTTCGTTTGACTCACTCCCCTGCGCGAGCATGCGCCCAAATCGTTATTAGACGACGAGGTTGACCAGCCGGCCGGCGACGACGATCACCTTCTTCGGCGCGGCACCGCCCAGGAATGCCTGCACCTTCTCATCGGCGAGCGCCGCGGTTTCCAGCGTGTCGGCATCGGCATCCGCCGCCACGGTGATCTTGCTCCGGACCTTGCCGTTGACCTGCACCGGATATTCGACGGTGTCCTCGACGAGGTGCTGCGGGTCGGCCACCGGGAACGGCCCGTGTGCCAGCGAGGTGTTGTGGCCCAGCCGCTTCCACAGCTCCTCCGCGAGATGCGGGGCCAGCGGGGCGACCATCAGCACCAAAGGGTCCAGCGCGGACCGCGCCCTCACGCCCTGCTTGGTCAGGTGGTTCGTGTACTCGATCAGCTTGGCCGCCGCGGTGTTATTGCGCAGCGAGGCGTAATCCTCGGACACCCCGGCGATGGTGCGGTGCAATAGCTTCACCGTCTCGTCATCCAACGCCTCATGCCCGGCGGCCCGCTCTGTGCCGGTCTCCTCGTCGACGACCAGACGCCACACCCGCTGCAGGAACCGGTGCGCGCCGACGACATCCTTGGTCGCCCACGGACGCGACGCGTCCAGCGGGCCCATCGACATCTCGTACACCCGCAGCGTGTCAGCTCCGTAGTTCTCGCAGATCTCGTCGGGTGACACCGAGTTCTTCAGGCTCTTGCCGATCTTGCCGAACTCCTGGAACACCTCGATCTCACCGTCCGGTGCTGCCCAGAAGAACTTGCCATCTCGCTCTTCGGCCTCGGCCGCCGGCACGTACGCGCCGCGCGCGTCGGTGTACGCGAACGCCTGGATGTAGCCCTGGTTCACCAGGCGCCGATACGGCTCCCTTGAGCTGACGTGGCCGAGGTCGTAGAGCACCTTGTGCCAGAACCGGCAGTACAGCAGGTGCAGCACCGCATGTTCGACGCCGCCGACGTACAGATCGACGCCGCCAGGGTCCTTCGCGCCGTGCTCGGCGGGCCGCGGGCCCATCCAGTAGGCCTCGTTTTCCTTGGCGCACAACTCTTCTGAGTTGTGCGGGTCGGTGTAGCGCAGCTCGTACCACGAGCTGCCCGCCCATTGCGGCATCACGTTGGTGTCGCGGCTGTAAGTCTTCAGCCCGTCGCCGAGGTCTAGTTCGACATGCACCCAGTCGGTCGCCTTCCCCAGCGGCGGCGACGGCTCACTGTCCGCGTCGTCGGGATCGATCTGCACCGGCGCATAGTCGGGCATGTCGGGCAGCTCAACCGGCAGCGCCGACTCGGGCAACGGGTAAGCACGGCCCTCGGCGTCGTACACGATGGGGAACGGCTCACCCCAATACCGTTGGCGCGCAAATAGCCAATCACGCAGCTTGTACTCGACTCGCGCCTGTCCGCGGCCCTCGGCGGACAGCCGCTTGGTGATGGCCTCCTTGGCCGACGAGACGCTCAGTCCGTTGAGGTAGTCGGAGTTGATGACTTCGCCGTCGCCGCTGTACGCACCCTGCGAGATGTCTCCGCCCGCGACGGTCTGCACGATCGGCAGGCCGAACTGGTTGGCGAATTCCCAGTCGCGCTGGTCGCCGCCGGGGACCGCCATGATCGCGCCGGTTCCGTAGCCGATCAACACGTAGTCGGCGATGAACACCGGGATCTGTTGGCCGTTGACGGGATTGGTGGCGTACGCGCCGAGGAAGACGCCGGTCTTGTCCTTGTTCTCCTGGCGCTCCAGGTCCGACTTGGCGGCGATGGTGGTGCGATACGACGCGACCGCTTCGGCGGGGGTCGCGGCGCCGAACGTCCAGCGCGGGTCGGTGTCGGCGGGCCATTGCGCCGCGATCAGCTTGTCGACCAACTCGTGCTCCGGCGCCAGCACCATGTAGGTCGCACCGAACAAGGTGTCGGGACGAGTCGTGAACACCTCGATATCGCCGGCATTCGTCCGAAACAGCACAGCTGCGCCGGTTGACCGGCCGATCCAGTTGCGCTGCATGGTCTTGACCTTCTCGGGCCAGTCCAGCAGGTCCAGATCGTCAAGCAGCCGGTCGGAGTACGCGGTGATACGCATCATCCACTGCCGCAGCCGTTTCCGGAACACCGGGAAGTTCCCGCGCTCGCTGCGACCGTCGGAGGTGACTTCCTCGTTGGCCAGGACGGTGCCGAGCCCGGGACACCAGTTGACCATCGAGTCGGCCCGGTACACCAGCCGGTACGAGTCGATCACATCGGCCCGGTCACCGGCAGACAACTCCGACCACGACTGGCCATTGTCGAGAGTCCGTGTGCCCGAATCGAACTCGGCAATCAGCTCCGCGATGGGTCGCGCTTTGTCGGTGGCAGGGTCGAACCACGCGTTGTAGATCTGCAAAAAGATCCACTGCGTCCACTTGTAGAAGTCGATGTCGGTGGTCGAGAAGCTGCGCCGGTTGTCGTGCCCGAAGCCCAGCCGGCCCAACTGGCGGCGGAAGTTGACGATGTTTGCCTCGGTACGGGTGCGCGGATGCGTGCCGGTCTGGATCGCGTACTGCTCGGCGGGCAGGCCGAACGAGTCGAAGCCCAACGCGTGCAACACATTGCGGCCTGTCATCCGGTAATACCTGGCGTAGACGTCGGTCGCGATGTAGCCGAGCGGATGCCCAACGTGCAGCCCCTCGCCCGACGGGTAAGGGAACATGTCCTGCACGAACATCTTGTCGGCCGGCACCGGGGACCCGTCCTGCGGCGCCAGCGAGCCCACCGGGTTCGGCACATTGAACGTCCCCGACTGGTCCCACGTCTGCTGCCAGGTGCGCTCGATCTCCCCGGCCAGCTCCGCGGTGTAGCGGTGCTGTGGGGTGTCCGAAGCATCACTGACGGGTTCTGTCACGTGAACAGGGTATAAGCACGCATCTGGCGGGCTCGTCGGCCACGGCTTGGTCTCGGTTCCGTCACCACCCGGTCAGGGGTTGGTTCCAGGTCGGTTCCGGCCCTGGTGGCTGCGAGTTCGCGCGGGATACGGTCGGCGCCTGACCCGGGATGTGACGCACCCGACCTGCTTGGAAGGACCGACGTCGATGAACGAGATCGCCCGCCGCTGGCGGATTCTGGCAGGTGGCACGGCAGCCGGAGTGGCCGCCGTCGTCGGCTTTGCTGGAGCCACCGCTTCAGCAGAGCCGGTGTTCCCGCAACCGCCGATGCCGGCGCCTGCCACCGTGACGCAGACGGTCACTGTGGCGCCCCAACGCCGCGGTCGCGGCTCAGGCCGCCGCCCTGCCCGGTACCACACCAGCCACCGGCGCGACGACCGCGGGGATCGCGATACCTGCTGTTCCCGCCCCTCCGCCCGTGACGATCACCCCGGCGAGCTCGGGCACGCTGGCCGACTTCTTCAAGGCCAAGGACGTCAAGATGGAGCCGCAGAACAGCCGCGACTTCAAGGCGCTCACCATCGTGCTGCCGATGCCGAAGGGCTGGTCGCAGGTGCCCGACCCGAATGTGCCCGACGCGTTCGCGGTGATCGCCGACCGGGTGGGCGGCAACGGCCTGTACTCCTCCAACGCGCAGGTCGTGGTCTACAAGCTGATCGGCGAATTCGACCCCAAGGAGGCCATCAGCCACGGCTTCATCGACAGCCAGCAACTGCCGGCCTGGCGCGCCACCGACGGGTCGCTCGCTGATTTCGGCGGCATGCCGTCGTCGGTCATCGAAGGCACTTACCGCGAGAACTCGATGACGTTGAACACGTCACGCCGCCACGTCATCGCCACCGCCGGCCCCGATAAGTACCTGGTGTCGCTGTCGGTGACCACCAGCGTCGACCAGGTCGTCGCCGCGGCCGGTGCCACGGACGCGATCGTCAACGGGTTCAAGGTGAGCATCCCAGGGGCGCAGGCGGCTGCGCCGCCACCCGCGCCTGGTGGCATACCCCAGTCCCCGAGCCAGCCCGTAGTCCTGCCTGCGCTCCCGCAACCTGTGGTGCTGCCCGGATAAGCGTCGTCCCCCGGGCGAAGCCTGGCGCCCGGGGGACGCCCATCCGGCAGGCCGAGCGTGGGGCTCGTATTGTGTGGCGCATGCTCATCGCCGCGGTGCTCTGTTTGTGCGCCGCCGTCGCGACCGCCGGTGGCGGCCTGTTCCTGTTGACCCGGCCGGTCGCCGCCGATCCCGTCCGCCAAGTGCTGCGAGCCGTGGCTCCGACCCAACTCGCCGCGGCGGTGATGCTGACCGCCGGCGGAGTGGTGGCGTTGTCGGCGCAGCCGCAGATGGGCCTGGTCGTTGTGGTGGTGTGCGTGATCGGGGCGGTCTGCACGGTCGCGGCCGGATGCTGGCAGAGCGCCAAGGTCGTCGCGCACGGCCAAGCCGTCCAAGCCGCCGCCGGTTGCGGCGGAGCCTGCGCGACATGCACGCTCACCTGCAACGCGGCGTGATTGGTTGCCGACAGCGAAGTTTCAGTTGCGGCTGATGTCGATCGGATGGCTGGCCAGCAGCGACAGCGGCAGCGGTTGACGGCGCAGCACCCTTGACCACAGATCCACCCGCGGCTCGACCAGCACATCAGTTGGCAACGCCGACAGCACAATCCAGTCGTCACGCTCGATCTCGCCCTCGAGCTGGCCGATCGTCCAGCCCGAGTAGCCCGCGAAGATGCGCACGCCCTCGACCATCGGAGCGATCGCGTCAGGATCGGCGTCGAGGTCGACCATCACCATCCGGCCCTGAACGTGCCGCAGTCCCGGCACGCCGTTGGCCTCGAGGCCGACACGCAGCGTCGCCAGGCACAGCGCAGCATCGCGCTTGACAGGCCCGCCGATGAACATCGTCTTGGGCTTGGTGGCGAGCTTCGCCCACTGCGGCAACACGTTGTACACCGCTGTCTCACTGGGCCGGTTCAGCACCACCCCGAGCGTGCCGCCGTCGTTGTGCTCGACGACGTAGATGACGCTGCGCCGAAACGTCGGCTCCAGCAGATCGGTGTTGGCCAGCAGCAGCGTCCCGGCCCGCACCCGGGCTGCCACAGGAGCGACGAAATCCTCCGGATCCTCTGAGTGCGCCACCTCTCCATCATGGCACCGGCAACGGGTCGAGGTGGCGAACAAGCGCGGCCCGCCGGGATATTTGTACTGTGGGTCGCGTTGCCGATTCTGCACAGTGCTCAAACCAGGACGTGATTTTTTGTGGCCGACACCCGCGCGCCGATCGCCCTTTGGCGTTCCGTGCGCGCGCTACCTGAATTCTGGCGACTGCTTGAATTGCGGACCGTCAGCCAGTTCGGTGACGGACTGTTTCAGGCCGGCCTCGCGGGCGGGCTCCTGTTCAACCCCGAACGCGCCGCAGGGCCATGGGAGATCGCGGGCGCGTTCGCGGTGCTGTACCTGCCGTACTCGGTGCTCGGCCCGTTCGCGGGAGCGCTGCTGGACCGGTGGGACCGGCGGCTGGTGCTCATCGCCGCAAACCTCGGCAGGCTGCTGCTGGTGTTCGCCGTCGCAGGCTTGCTGGCCGGAGGTGCGAGCGATCCCACGATCTTGTTGGGCGCATTGATCGTCAACGGTTTCACCCGCTTCGTGTCGTCCGGTCTGTCGGCGGCCTTGCCGGATGTGGTGCGCCGCGAACAGGTGGTCACGATGAACGCGGTGGCCACCGCCACCGGCGGTGCCGCAGCGTTCCTCGGCGCGATCCTCATGCTGGTGCCGCGCTGGCTGTTCGGCGCCGACGACACCGGGGCCGCCACAATCATTTTCATCGTCACCGTGCCGGTCGCCCTCGCGCTGCTGTTGTCGGTGCGCTTCCCGCCGCACATCCTCGGGCCGCACGAAAGCACGAGGTCGATTCACGGCTCGGTCGTTTATGCGGTGGCCACCGGCTGGGCGCACGGGGCGCGCACGGTGTTCGGGGTGCCGACCGTCGCGGCCACGCTGTCGGGACTGGCCGCCCACCGGATGGTGCTCGGCATCAACACGCTGCTGGTGTTGGTGATGGTGCGGCACACCGACACCGCCGGCGTCGTGGGGCTGGGCACCGCGGCGACGTTCTTCGCCGCCACGGGTATCGGCTCGTTTCTCGCGACCGCACTGACGCCGACCCTGGTCCGTCGCTGGGGCCGATATGCCGCACCCAACGGCGCGCTGGCCTTCGCCGCGGTTGTCCAGCTGTGCGGCTCAGGCTTACAGCTTCCTGTGATGGTGCTGTGCGGCTTCCTGCTCGGTGCGGCGGGACAGGTGGTGAAGCTGTGCGCGGACACCGCGATGCAGATCGACGTCGACGACGCGCTGCGCGGGCACGTGTTCACCGTCCAGGACTCGTTGTTCTGGATGTCGTTCATCGTCGCGATCGCGTTGGCGGCGACGGTGATTCCGGCCGACGGCTATCAGCCCGCGCTGGCGCTCGCCGGCGTGGCGGTGTACCTCGTCGGCCTGGCCGCCCACGCCAGCGTGGGTCGCCACGCGCAGACATCCGGCTAAGGTGACCGACATGTCGACAGCGGTGCCGGTGGTGGCCGATCTGCGAGCGGAGAGCGACGGCCTCGATGCCATGGTCGCCGACCTGCCCGCCGATCGGTGGGCCGACGCCACACCCGCTGCCGGGTGGACGATCGCGCACCAGATCGCGCACCTGCTGTGGACGGATCGCGTCGCGCTGACCGCGGTGACCGACGAGGCCGGCTTCGCCTCGGTGCTGGCCGAAGCAGCCAAGGACCCGACCGGTTTCGTCGACGCAGGCGCCGAGGAGCTGGCCGCGCTCCCGCCCGACCGGCTGCTCGCCGACTGGCGCCGGACCCGGGGCAGGCTGCACGACGAACTGCTCACCGTCGCCGACGGACGCAAGCTGCCATGGTTCGGCCCGCCGATGAGCGCCGCGTCGATGGCCACCGCCCGGTTGATGGAGACCTGGGCACACGGTCTGGACGTCGCCGACGCGCTCGGGGTGAAGCGGCCCGCGACGGGGCGGCTGCGTTCGATCGCCCACATCGGCGTGCGCACCCGAGACTTCGCGTTCTCCATCAACGGCTCTACTCCGCCCGCGGAGCCGTTCCATGTGGCGCTGCGTGCGCCGGACGGCTGCACCTGGTCGTGGGGGCCTGAAGACGCCGCCCAACGCGTCACCGGTTCGGCGGAGGACTTCTGCATGCTGGTCACCCAGCGACGGCCGCGAGCGGACTTGGACGTCCACGCCGTCGGTGCTGACGCCGAGAAATGGTTGGCGATCGCGCAGGCGTTCGCGGGACCGCCCGGGCCCGGTCGTTAGCGAATCGCGCAGTGTGCGTCGGAGTTTTGCCGCACCATTGACGTGACGCTCGCCGGGGGAGGCGTTCGTCGGGGGGCGGTTCATGGACTTTTATGCGGTGCTGGACCAGGTGGTCGAGCTGCTCCGCAGCCGTGGTCGGGTGTCCTACCGCGCTTTGAAGGAACATTTCGAGCTGGATGACGAGCGCTTGGACGCGCTGCGCGCCGAATTGCTGTACGCACACCGCGAAACCGTCAGCGAGGACGGCCAGGGCCTGACGTGGACCACTGGACACCACGGTGAGCGGCGGCAGCTGACCATGTTCTTCTGCGACCTCGTCGGGTCGACGACGCTCGCCAGCAAGTTCGACCCCGAAGAGTGGCGCGAGATCATGGGTGCCTACTACGACACGTGCGGGAAGGTGATCGCCCGCTTCGACGGCCACATCGCCCAATACCTCGGCGACGGACTCCTCGTCTATTTCGGCTACCCCCGTGCCCACGAAGACGACGCACAGCGCGCCGTCCGTGCGGGCCTCGGCATCATCGAGGCCATCGGGCAACTCAACACCGTCCTATCCGAAAGGTACGGAGTCTCGCTGGACGTTCGGATCGGGTGCCATACCGGGCTGGTGGTCGTCGGTGACGAAGTCGGCGGGACGGGCCACGACGACATGGTGCTCGGCGACACGCCCAACATCGCGGCACGCCTGGAGGGCATCGCTGAGCCAAACACATTGGTAATCGGGGCTTTAACGCATCAGCTCCTCGACGGCCTCTTCGCGTGCAAGTCGCTGGGCACGCCGCCTCTCAAGGGTGTCAGCGCAGCGCTCGAGGTTCACCGCGTGCTGTACGAAAGCACCGCGCGCACCCGTTTGGAGGCGCTCGGCACCACCGGCCTCACCCCGTTGGTGGGTCGTACGACAGAGCTTCAGTTACTTGAAGAACGCTGGTCGCAAGTCGTCAATGGCCGCGGACACGTCGTTCTGGTCAGCGGCGAGGCGGGAATCGGAAAGTCCCGATTGGTTCGTGCGCTGACCGAACACGCCGCCGAACAGAACGCGTGGCTCACCCCGTGCCGGGCTTCGCCCTACCACCAGGACACGGCCTTGTACCCCTTCATCGACCTGTTCGAGCGAGTGGTCCTTCGCTCCGAACCGCCCGAGGGACCGGCCGACAAGGTCCGGAAACTGGAGGGGTTCTTGGTCCAGAACGGCCTTTCCCTCGTCGACGCGATGCCGCCTCTTTGCGCCCTGCTGTCGATCCCTCCGCCTGCGGAGTACGCGGTTGAGGACTTGCCTCCCGACCAGCAGAAGCGGCGGACGATGGACGCACTTCAGACGATCCTCTTTCAGCGAGCGGCCCAGCAGCCGGTGCTGTTCGTCGTCGAGGACCTCCATTGGGTCGATCCGACGACTGCGGAGTTGCTGACCGTTTTGGTCGAGCGGGTTCACACGGCCCCCATATTGGCGGTGTTGACCTACCGCCCCGACTTCGACTCTCCGTGGTCGAAGAGTTCGAATGTCACCGAGGTGGACCTCAGCCGGCTGGTGCCAAGCGAGGCGGCGGAGTTGACCCGCGGGGTGGCTCACGGCAAGCCGCTGCCCGACACAATCGTCGAGGAAGTGGTGTCGAAGACCGACGGAGTGCCGCTGTTCGTCGAAGAACTGACCAAGATGCTGCTCGAATCCGGGCTCCTCGCGGAGCAAGCGGACCGCTACACGCTGACTGGGCCCCTGCCGCCCTTGGCCATACCCAATACCCTTCACGATTCCTTGATGGCGCGCTTGGATCGCTTGTCGGCGGTCAAAGGTTTGGCGCAGTTGGGCGCGGCCATCGGCCGTGAATTCACGTATCCGTTGCTGCGCGCCGTCGCTCCGTGGGACGAGCGTGCGCTGCGCGAGGGCCTTACCCAACTTGTGGCCGCGGAGTTTCTGCACGAGCAGGGGACGCTGCCGAACGCGACCTATCGCTTCAAGCACGCCCTCATCCAGGACGCCGCCTACCAATCGCTACTGAAGAGCACGCGTCAGCAGCACCACCAGCGCATCGCCAACACAATGGAATCGAGCTTTCCGGAGATCGGCGCCAGCCAGCCAGAGCTGCTCGCGCACCACTACACCGAAGCCGGCTTGACCGAGCAAGCCATTCCGTACTGGGAGGCGGCGGGGCGGCGTGCGCTGCGCCGCAGCGCCAACCACGAGGCCGCCAACCACGCGAACCGGGGTTTGGAACTGCTCGCGACTCTTCCCGAGACACCCAGCAGTGCCGAGCGAGAGCTGTCGCTTCTCCTTGTGCTGGGTCCCTCGTTGAGCTTCGTGGAGGGCCCGCAGTCCGTTGAGCACATCTACGCTCGCGCCCGCGAGCTGGCGCGGGACGTGGGCAGTACCCCGGAACTGTTCCCCGCACTGTCGGGCCTGGCTTATGCACAGATTGTGCGTGGCCACCTGCCCCAGGCGCGGGCCCTGGCCGACGAGTTCCTGGAGTTGGCCGAACCGCAACAGGATGCGCTCATACTGGCGGCCGGACACTCCATGCTGGCCTACGCGGCGTGGTGGCAGGGCGACTTCACCGACGTGCGTGACCACAGCCGGCTGGGCCTTGGGCTGTACAAACCGGACCAGCATCGCTCAGGCATTGCGGCGTACAACCAGAATCCGGGCATCATCTGCGGATACTTGACCGCGCTTTCCGACTGGGTGCTGGGGTACCCGACCCAGGCCAGCCAGGCCATGGAACAAACCGTGGCGCACGCGAGGGAACTCGAGCATCCCTACAGCCTCGGCCTCACGCTTCTGTTCTCCGCCCAGCTGTTTCAACTGCGCCGCGAGCCCGGTCCCGCACGGGGCCGTGCCGACGAGGCGATAGCGGTATCTGTCGAAAACGGACTTCATGCGGTAGAGCTGTGGTGCTTGCTGCCCCGTGGATGGGCTGCCGTGCAACAGGGCGACGCGCACGCCGGCATCGCCGACATCCGCGAGGCGATGGACCGCCGCCGTGCTGCGGGCATAGACGCGGTGTGGCCCTGGTTCTTGGCGCTATTGGCCGACGCACACGGCGCGCTCGGCCGATTCGAGGATGGGTTTCGTGCGCTCGAGGAGGCACTGCAGTGGGTGCAGCGCAACGACGAACGCCTGTACGCGGCCGAGGTGCATCGGATCATGGGCGAGTTGCTACTTCGCCAGCCGACGCCGGATCCTGAGCAGGCGCACCGCTGTTTCGAGCAGGCCCTCACCATCGCACGCCGTGAGCAAGCGAAGTCCTGGGAGCTGCGCGCGGCGACCAGTATGGCGCGAATGTGGTTGCAGGACGGCCGAATTGATCAGGCGCGCGCACTGCTGGCGCCCGTTTACGACTGGTTCACCGAAGGGTTCGACACCCCTGACCTGCAGGACGCGAAGGCACTGCTGGCTCAGCTATAGCGCCGTCGCGGCATCGGCCTTGCCGTCGCCGTCGGAGTCGGCCAGCTTGACGTCCCACGAGCCATCGGCGTCCGTGTCGACGTAGGCGACGTCACCGGAGAGCGCGCGGTCGGCCAGCCCGTTGCCGTCTGTATCCGCCAGCCGATCGTCGCTCTGCCCGTCACCGTCCAGATCCACCAGCGGTCCGCCGGTGTGCTCCACGCCGTCCAAGCCGAACCACCGCAACTGCCCCGCCCGGTCGACGGCCACCGCCCATGTGCCTGTGCCGTCGTCGGTGAAGAATGCGGCGCCCGAGGCGTGGTCCACCACGGCGTGGTCGGCGAACCCGTCGCCGTCGAGGTCGGCCATCGCGTCGTCGAGCAGACCATCGCCGTCGAAATCCAGGCCGGCAGCATCCAGCGAGCCGTCGCCGTCAATGTCCACATCCGGTGTCGCGGTCCACATCGTGGCCGACCCGTCGGCGTCGCCAAGGCAGTACTCCATGGCCTGTCAGACGTTGCGAGTCCCCCTGGAGTTCCACCACTTCGTCAGCTCGTCGACGGCCTCGTCGTGGCTCAGCGGGCCACGGTCCAACCGGAGCTCCTTCAGATACCGCCACGCCTCCCCCACCTCGGGGCCTGCCGGGATACCGAGGATCTGCATGATCTCGTTGCCGTCGAGATCCGGGCGCACCCTGGCGAGGTCCTCTTTGGCGGCCAGTTCCTCGATGCGGTGTTCCAGGTCGTCGTAGTTGGCCTGCAGCCTTTCTGCGCGTCGCTTGTTGCGAGTGGTGCAGTCGGCGCGCACCAATTTGTGCAGCCTGCCCAACAACGGTCCGGCGTCGGTGACGTACCGGCGCACGGCCGAATCGGTCCATCTGCCGTCGCCGTACCCGTGGAACCGCAGATGCAGGTACACCAGCTGTGACACATCGTCGACCATCTGCTTGGAGTAGCGCAGCGCCCGCATCCGCTTGCGGACCATTTTCGCGCCGACCACCTCGTGATGATGAAAGCTCACCCCGCCGTCGGGCTCGTGCTTGCGGGTGGCCGGTTTTCCGATGTCGTGCAGCAGCGCAGCCCACCGCAGCACAAGGTCGGGGCCGTCGTCCTCGAGATTGATGGCCTGGCGCAGCACCGTCAGCGAATGCCAGTACACGTCCTTGTGCTGATGGTGCTCGTCGATGGCCATCCGCATCGCGCCGACCTCCGGCAGCACCACACCGCCGAGGCCCGTCTGCACCATCAGATCGACGCCCGCGACCGGGTTGGGGCCCAGCAGCATCTTGTCCAGCTCGGCGGCGACGCGCTCTGCGGTGATGCGGCCCAATTGGGGAGCCATCTCCAGCAGCGCCGTCAGAACCCGCGGCGCAACGGTGAACTCCAGCTGCGAGACGAACCGCGCCGCACGCAACATCCGCAGTGGGTCGTCGCCGAACGACACCTCCGGCGCCGACGGCGTGTCGAGCACCTTGGCGTGCAACGCCGCCAAACCGCCTAGGGGATCGAGGAATTCGCCAGGGCCGGCGGGCGTGATGCGTACGGCCATCGCGTTGACGGTGAAGTCTCTGCGCACCAGATCGTCCTCTAGGCGCTCGCCGAAGCGCACCTCCGGGTTGCGCGAAACCTGATCGTAGGTGTCGGCGCGGAAGGTGGTGATCTCCAGCCGGTGCTCGGCCTTGCCGACGCCGATGGTGCCGTACTCGATGCCGGTGTCCCACAGCGCGTCGGCCCACGGCCGCAAAAACTTCTGCATCTGTTCGGGCCGCGCATCAGTGGTGAAATCCCAGTCCGGGAACGGCCGGCCGAGCAGCGCATCGCGCACGCTGCCACCGACGAGATACAACTCGTGGCCCGCGTCAGCGAATACCCTGCCCAGTTCGCGCAGCACGTCGCCGTTGCGGTTCAACGCAACTTGTGCGGCGGCCAACAGCTCGGCATCTGCAGCAGAATCGGGCACGTTCGATGAGCCTAATGTGCAACGGCTACGTCACGACCGGTGAGTGCGGCGGGAGCGAATGTCCGTGGCAGCTACTATCGCTTGGGTGTCGGACGGCGAGCAGGCCAAACCACGACGGCGCCGGGGGAGGCGCCGCGGCCGACGCGCTGCAGGCCCGCCCGAATCCACAGAACACCGCAACAACACCAACGCCGTTCCGGTGCCGGTCAACAAGGATCAGCCGCCCGGTCAGAACAAGCCGCATCAGAACAAGCCGCAGAAGTCCCGCCCGCGCCGGCCCGCCGATCGGCTGCGCACGGTGCATGAAACCTCCGCAGGCGGGCTGGTGATCGACGGGATCGACGGGCCCAAAGAAACCCAGGTCGCCGCGCTGATCGGACGCATCGACCGACGCGGCCGGATGCTGTGGTCGCTGCCCAAGGGCCACATCGAGCTCGGTGAAACCGCCGAACAGACCGCTATCCGCGAGGTGGCCGAGGAGACCGGCATCCAGGGCACTGTGTTGGCCGCGCTCGGCAGCATCGACTACTGGTTCGTCACCGAGGGCCGTCGGGTGCACAAGACCGTGCACCACTATCTGATGCGGTTCCTCGGCGGCGAGCTCTCCGACGAGGATCTCGAAGTCAGTGAAGTGGCGTGGGTGCCTCTCAAGGAATTGCCGTCGCGGCTGGCCTACGCCGACGAGCGGCGGCTCGCCGAAGTCGCAGGCGAGCTGATCGACAAACTGCATGCGGACGGGCCCGCCGCACTGCCGCCATTGCCGCGAAGCTCGCCGCGGCGGCGCGCCCAGACGCACTCGCACACCCGCAACCGTCGTCCCGACGAACAGACATCTCGCCGGACGAACGGCTGCGGACAAGGGCCGTGAGCGTATCCGCGGCGGTGCCGCGAGTACTGTCCTGGGCGGTGCTGGCGCGGCTGCTCGCCGCCGTCGCGCTGCTGATACTGGTCGCAGTTCCCGTCGCGGTTCCACACGCCGCCGCGGGCGAGCCGGGGACGGTGCCCTTCCTGCAGGTGCGCATCGACCGCGTCACCCCCGAGGTGGTCACCACCACCAGCGACCCGATCGTCAGCGTCACCGGATCGATACTCAACGTCGGTGACCGACCGGTGCACGATGTCATGGTGCGCCTCGAGCACGCCGCTGCCGTGAGGGCGTCGGCCGGTCTGCGCACCAACCTCACCGGAAACGTCGACCAGTACGAGCCGGTCGCCGACTTCATCACCCTGGCACCGGAATTGCTTCGCGGACAAGGTGTTCCGTTCAAACTTGTCTATCCGCTGCGGTCGACGGAGCTGTCGTCGCTGCATATCACGGAGCCAGGGGTGTACCCGCTGATGGTCAACGTCAACGGCACCCCCGACTACGGCGAGCCCGCGCGTCTGGATGATGCCCGCTTCCTGCTCCCGGTGCTCGGTGTGCCGCCTGAGCCCGCAGCCGACTCCGCCGCCGACACGCTGATGTCGGTGGTGCCGCCCGACACCTCCAAACCCGTTCGGCTGACCATGCTCTGGCCGCTGGCCGATCGGCCACGGCTGGCGGCAGGCGCGCCCGGCGGCACCACGCCCGTGCGGTTGACCGACGACGACCTCGCGACGTCGTTGGCGCCGGGCGGCCGACTCGACATCCTGCTGTCGGCGGTCGACTTCGCGACCAGCCCGCCGGTCGACCCTGGCGGCGAGGTGCGCAACGCGTTATGTCTGGCCGTCGACCCCGACCTGCTGGTCACTGTCAACGCGATGACGGGCGGATACGTCGTCAACGAGGCGCCCGATGCGGGGCCGGGCACACCTACGCATCCGGGTGCGGGCCAGGACACTGCGATCGGCTGGCTCAATCGGCTCAAGGCCCTGGCGCAGCGGATGTGTGTGGCGCCGACCACGTACTCCCAGGCCGACCTCGACGCGCTGCAGCGGGTCGACGACGCGGGCCTGAACGCGGTCGCCACCAAGGGCGCCGCCGACATCGTCGACCAGATCCTGGGAATCCAGTCGATCCGAGGCGCCACCCTGGTCGGCGACGGTCCGCTCACCGGACCAGCCGTTGAGTTGCTATCCGCGCAGGGCGCGACGGTCGCGATCGGCGCCGCGAATGTCGCCGCGCAAGACTCAGCCAGCGGTGAACCGGCGACGGCCGACGTCAGGCCGCTGCGGTACACCCCGCAGCTGGCGGTCGCTCCGTTCGACCCCACCGTCGGAGCGGCGCTCGCCGGCGCGGGGACCGACCCCTCGTCGCCGTCCTACCTGGATCCGTCGCTGGACATTCCGGTCAAACACGATTCGGCGGTCGCCCGCAGGCAGGACGCGCTTGGCTCCCTGCTGTGGCGCGGCCTGCATCCCGACACCGAGCCACGCACTCAGATTCTGGCGCCGCCGCTGGCGTGGAACCTGCACGCCGACGACGCGCAGGCGATTCTCACCGCGGTGGCCTCCACGATTCACGCCGGGCTGGCTGCGGCGCGGCCCCTTTCGGCGGTGATCGCCGAGGCCAACGCCGTGCCAGCGCAGGACCTCGTTCCGCCGCCCGACGGCGCGATGGGCAACCCGCGCGGCCGGTTCGACGACGGCGTCGTTTCGGGCATCTCGTCGGTGACGGGGCGGCTATGGGGGTTGACCTCGGCGCTGAGCACCGACGAGCGCACCGGGCTGACCGGTGCCGGCTATACCGCGCCGCTCCGGGAGGACATGCTGCGCGCGCTGAGCCAGTCGGTGCCCCCGGACGCCCGCAACGGCCTGGCCCAGCAGCGGCTGACAACCGTCGGCCGCACCGTCGACGACCTGTTCGGTGCGGTCACGATCGTCAACCCCGGCGGTTCCTACACGCTGGCCACCGAGCACAGCCCACTTCCGCTGGCGCTGCGCAACGACCTTCCTGTGCCGATCCGGGTCCGGCTGCAGATCGACGCCCCGCCAGGGATGACCGTGACCGATATGGGTGAGATCGTGCTGCCCCCGGGCTATCTGCCGCTCAAGGTCCCCATCGAGGTTCATTTCACCCAGCGCGTTGCGGTGGATGTCGCGCTGCGCACCGCCGGCGACCTGCCCCTAGGCGAGCCGGTGCGGCTGTCGGTGCACTCCAACGCGTACGGCAAGGTGCTGTTCTTCATCACGCTGAGCGGCGGCGCGGTGCTGGCGCTGCTGGTGGGCCGACGGCTCTGGCATCGGTTCCGTGGTCAGCCGGACCCCGCCGACCTGGACCGGCCCGATCCGATCGACGTCGCGATGGCCTACGGGAACGAGTCCGACGAGTCGCCGCGCGCGATGGGTCGCACCGGCTCGGCCGGCGGGAACCCATGACGACCGCAGGCGGGCCGCGTCCGCCGCAGCCACCGCCGGTCAATCCGCCGCCGTACAACAGAGTGCCTCCGCGCCACTACCCTCCACGCGGCGCGCCGGCCTACCCACCCACCCGGCGCATGCCTCCGCAGCGGCTGCCACGCGGTCCGGCACCGCGGCGGCGCGCCGGCCGCCCGGAACTGTCCGACGCTGCGGTGGTCTCCCGGTCATGGGGCATGGCGTTGGCGACGCTGGTCAGCCGGATCACCGGGTTCACCCGCATCGTGCTGCTGGCCGCGATCCTCGGCGCCGCGCTGTCGTCGGCGTTCTCGGTGGCCAACCAGCTGCCCAACCTGATCGCAGCACTGGTACTGGAGGCGACGTTCACCGCGATCTTCGTGCCGGTGCTGGCGCGGGCCGAACGCGACGACGCTGACGGCGGCACGGCCTTCGTGCGGCGGCTTGTCACGTTGGCCACCGCGTTGCTGGTGGTGGTCACGCTGCTGTCGGTGGCCGCCGCTCCCCTGTTGGTCAGGCTGATGCTGGGCAGCGACCCGCAGGTCAACCGATCGCTGACGACCGCCTTCGCCTATCTGCTTCTGCCGCAGGTGTTGTTCTACGGCCTGTCATCCGTGTTCATGGCGATCCTCAACACCCGCAATGTGTTTGGCCCGCCGGCATGGGCCCCCGTCGTGAACAACATCGTGGCGATAGTGACCCTTGGCCTGTACGTCCTTGTGCCGGGCGAACTTTCGGTCGACCCCGTCGAAATGGGCAACGCCAAGCTGCTCGTGCTCGGCATCGGCACGACGCTCGGTGTGTTCGCCCAGACCGCAGTGCTTCTGGTCGCCATCCGCCAGGAGCGGATCAGCCTGCGCCCCCTGTGGGGCATCGACGCCCGGCTCAAGAAGTTCGGCACGATGGCGGCTGCCATGGTGCTGTACGTGTTGGTCAGCCAGATCGGCTTGATCGTCGGCAACCAGATCGCCAGTGAGGCAGCGGCTTCCGGCCCGGCGATCTACAACTACACCTGGTTGGTGCTGATGCTGCCGTTCGGCATGATCGGCGTGACGGTGCTGACGGTGGTGATGCCGCGGCTGAGCCGCAACGCCGCGGCGAACGACACCCCTGCCGTGCTCGCCGATCTCTCGCTGTCGACCCGGCTGACGATGGTCACGCTGATCCCGATTGTCGCGATGATGACCGTCGGCGGGCCCGCTATCGGCAGCGCGCTGTTTGCGTACGGCAATTTCGGTGCTGTCGACGCCGGCTACCTCGGCATGGCGATCACATTGTCGGCCTTCACACTGATCCCGTATGCCCTTGTGCTGCTTGCGCTTCGGGTGTTTTACGCTCGCGAGCAACCATGGACGCCGATCCTGTTGATCGTCGTGATCACGACCGTGAAGATCGCCGCGTCGCTGATCGCGCCCCACCTGACCGACGACCGGGAGTTGGTCGCCGGCTATCTCGGGCTGGCCAACGGTCTGGGTTTTCTCGCGGGCGCCGCAGTGGGTTACTTCCTTCTGCGCGCCAATCTGAATCCGCCAGGGGGACGGCTCCTCAGCGTTGCGGTGGTACGCACCATTCTGGTGACGATCGCGGCGTCGCTGATCGCCGGCCTGGTCGCCCACGTCGTCGATCAGCTCCTCGGGCTCGAGGCGCTGACCCGCAACTGGGGCGGCGGCGGTTCGCTGCTGCGGCTGCTGGTGCTCGGCCTGATCATGATTCCGATCATCGCGGGGGTCATGCTCGCCGCGCGAGTGCCCGACGCACAGGCCGCGCTGGCGGCCGTGCGGCGCCGCCTCGGCAGGCGCGCCACGGTAGCCGTGCCGCCGATCGCCCCGCCCGACCGGCCACGGGCGGGTGTCCCCCTCACGTACGCTGATCAGAGGAATTCGCCCGCGTCACGCCATCGTCAATTCCCGGCGGCGGCCCGGCGCGGGCCTCCGGCCAGCGTTGCCGGGGATTGGCCGGGGAAGGGACCAGCGGTGACCGACGACCAATCGACCGGCGCCGCACCGGGCCCAGACAGCACTGCCACCACCAAGATCCCGCGTCCGTCTGTATCTGATTCGGCGGCTCGGCCGCCGGCTGATGATTTCGCGCCCGACGTGCCCGCCGATGATTTCACGCCCGACGTGCCCGCCGAAGACTTCGAGCCCGCCGTGCCTGAGCAGGACACGGCGGCGTTCGCCGAGCCCGCCAACGGCACGACGCCGATGCCCGTCTCCGGCAGGCCGCCCGCCGATTACGGCGGCGATCCCACCCGTGAGCCGATGGGCTTCGCCCCGCCGCGGGAACCTCCGATCGAGTCCGCTACCTCCGATGAAGACGTCCACCTCATTCCGGGCGCGACCATCGGCGGCGGGCGCTACCGGCTGCTGGTCTTCCATGGCGGCCCGCCCAGCCTGCAGTTCTGGCAGGCGCTCGACACCGCGCTTGACCGCCAGGTGGCGCTGACGTTCGTCGACCCAGACGCGACGCTGCCCGACGAGCACGTGCAGGAGATCCTGGCTCGCACGCTGAAGCTCAGCCGCCTCGACATGCCCGGCGTCGCACGGGTGCTCGATGTGACCAGCACCGGCTCAGGTGGCCTAGTGGTCTCGGAGTGGATCCGCGGTGGCTCGCTGCCTGAGGTCGCCGAGACGTCGCCGTCGCCGATCGGCGGGGCTCGCGCCATCCAATCGCTGGCCGCGGCCGCCGAGGCCGCGCACCGCTCGGGTGTCGCACTGTCGATCGACCATCCCAGCCGCGTACGGGTGAGCATCGAGGGCGACGTGGCCCTTGCGTTCCCGGCGACGCTGCCCGACGCGACGCCCGAAGGCGACATCCGGGGCATCGGCGCCGCGCTCTATGCGCTGCTGATCAACCGGTGGCCGCTGCCCGAGGCCGGGGTGCGCAGCGGATTGGAACCCGCCGAACTCGACGCGGCCGGTCAACCGGTCGAGCCGCGCGCCGTCGACCGCGACATCCCGTTCCAGATCTCGGCGGCAGCCGCCCGGGCGGTGCAGGAGGGCGGCGGTATCCGCAGCGCCCCCACGCTGCTGAACCTGCTGCAGCAGGCCACTGCGGTCGCCGATCGCACCGAACTCATCGCCCCCGTCGACGAACCCGACGCTCCACCGCAGTCACGGTTCCGCGGTGGGCCAGCCGAGGACCCGGAGACCTCGGCGCGCCGCCGCAAGGGCCTGATGATCGGGCTTGGCGTTGGCGGCGCGATCCTCGTCGTTGCGCTGATCGTGCTGGCGTCGGTGTTGAGCCGGATCTTCGGTGACGTCGGCGGCGGCCTCGGCGGCGACGAACTGGGCCTCAACGCGCCGACGTCGTCCGCAGAGGGCGGCGACACCAATGGCAACGTGGTGAAACCTGTTCGCGTGACGGTCTTTTCGCCTGAGGGCGAGGCAGATGCGCCTGACCAAGCCCCCCTGGCCATCGACGGCAACCCGTCGACGGTATGGCCGATTGACACCTATTCCGATCCGGTGCCGTTCCCGAACTTCAAAAATGGCGTGGGGCTGATGCTCCAGCTGTCGCAGCCCACCACGGTGGGCGAGGTCACGATCGACCTCAACAGCACGGGCACCGCGGTGCAGATCCGCTCGTCGCAGACACCGACGCCGTCGTCGCTGGACGACACCACCGTGATGGTGCCGGCCACCACCCTGAAGGCCGGCTCGAACACGATCAAGGTGGACAACCCGACGCCGACATCCAATGTCCTGGTCTGGGTTTCCACGCTCGGCCAAGTCAACGGCCAGAGCCGCTCGGACATCGCCGAGATCACCCTCAAAGCCGCGTCCTGATCGGCGGCCCGACGGGGCTTCATCCCCAGCGCCGCAAACTTGTGTCAGGACCCACCCCCGGCGCCGTTTAGTGTTCGGCTGTGGGGAGCTGCGGGGACATCGACCGGACTGACACCCAGTTGCTGGCGGCACACGTCGCCGGTGACCGGTACGCGTTCGAGGAACTGTTCTACCGCCACCACCGCCAGCTGTACCGGCTGGCGCAAATGACCAGCCGCAACCCCGAAGACGCGGCGGACGCCCTGCAGGACGCGATGCTCTCGGCGCACCGCAGCGCACCCCACTTCCGTGACGACTCGGCCGTCAGCAGCTGGCTGTACCGCATCGTTGTCAACGCGTGCCTCGACCGGTTGCGGCGCAACAAGACACATCCCACCACCGCGCTCGAAGACGATGCTTGCCACGTCGGCGATCCGACACCGCGGGTGGACACCGCGATCGTGGTCGAACGGGCGCTGATGCGGCTTCCGATTGAACAGCGCGCCGCGGTCGTCGCGGTCGACATGCAGGGCTACTCGGTGGCCGAGACCGCGCGCATGCTCGGCATTGCCGAGGGCACGGTGAAGAGCCGCTGTTCGCGGGCTCGCGCCAAGCTGGCCGAGGCGCTCGACTACTTCAACGCCGGCGCCGCCGCGGCGGCGGAGCAACTCACGGAACCGTGACGGCACTGCCGCCGTCTAATCGTCGTGGTGGACACTGGCTTGCGTCGGGGCGTGGCACAACCAGCAGGGGCGGCGATGGACAACAACGGGGGCCACGAACCCGTGCCGATCACCCCCGAGCTCCTCGCCGACCTGCAGGCGGGCCTGCTCGACGACCACACCGCGGCAGCACTGCGCCAACGGGTCCGCGCCGACCCGCATGGAGCCGACGTGCTGGCGGCACTGGACCGGGTCCGCCGCGACCTCGCTGATCTCGGCGCCGACGGTGGCTCCGCACCTGCAGTGCCCGCAGGCGTGACCGCCCGCATCGGCGCGGCACTCAGGGACCACGGGCACGCCCCCAAGCACTCGGTGCGGCACGCGCCACGATCGCAGCTGGTCGCCCTCGTGGTCGGCGCCGGAGCCGCTGTGGTGGGCGCCGTCCTCGGCGCCGTGATGCTGGTGCGTGATCCCGCGCCGACGCGCTCTGCGGGGCCGACGGCCGAGACCATCACCGTGTCGCGGCCTGCCAATAAGCTGCCGCTGTCGGATCCGCAGATCATCGGTCTGCTGGCAGACAGCCCTGACTACGGCCCGCTTGCGGACCCACGACGACGCGCGTCCTGCCTGTCCGGGCTGGGCTACACGGCGGCGACGCCGGTGCTTGGCGCACGACCCGTCGACATGCAGGGGCGGCCGGCGGTGCTCATGGTGCTCGCGGCCGACACGCCGGGGACGCTGCTCGCGCTCATCGTCGAGCCGGACTGCAATTCAGCTCACAGCGGGCTGCTGGCCAACACCCTGGTCACTCGTCCGTAATCTGTCCTGCAAGCCACGGGGAACACCCGGGCATACGCTGGTGTTTGAACCCATGCCGACGTGATAGGAGCAGAAAGGCTCGTATGACCTCCTCATCCCCCGTTCATGACGTCATCGTCATCGGCTCAGGTCCGGCCGGCTACACGGCAGCCGTCTACGCGGCCCGCGCCCAGCTCAAGCCGTTGGTGTTCGAAGGCACCCAGTTCGGCGGTGCGCTGATGACCACCACCGAAGTCGAGAACTACCCCGGCTTCCGCGACGGCATCACCGGCCCCGAGCTGATGGATGAGATGCGTGAGCAGGCGCTGCGCTTCGGCGCCGATCTGCGGATGGAAGATGTTGACGCGGTGTCCCTGGCAGGCCCCGTCAAGACCGTCACCGTTGGCGACGAGACCTACCGGGCCCGCGCCGTCATCCTGGCGATGGGCGCACAGGCCCGGCACCTCGGCGTGCCTGGTGAAGAGGCGCTGATCGGCATGGGAGTGAGCACCTGTGCAACCTGCGACGGGTTCTTCTTCCGCGACCAGGACATCGCCGTGGTCGGCGGCGGCGACTCGGCGATGGAGGAGGCCACCTTCCTCACCCGCTTCGCCCGCAGCGTCACGCTCATCCACCGCCGCGAGGAGTTCCGCGCCTCCAAGATCATGCTGGAGCGCGCCCGCACCAACGAGAAGATCACATTCCTCACCAACACCCAGGTCGTCGCGATCGAGGGCGATCCGAAGGTCTCCGGTGTGCGGCTGCGCAACACCGTCACCGGCGAAGAGTCCGAACTCGCCGTCACCGGTGTGTTCGTGGCGGTCGGCCACGATCCGCGCTCGGAGCTGGTGGCTGGCCAGGTCGACCTCGACCCCGAGGGCTACGTACTCACCACGGGCCGCACCACCAGCACCTCGGTCGATGGGGTGTTCGCAGCGGGCGATCTCGTCGACCACACCTATCGACAGGCCATCACCGCCGCAGGCACCGGCTGTTCGGCCTCCATCGACGCCGAACGCTGGCTTGCCGAAACCGCTTCCGCCACAACCGATGACAACACCGATCTGATTGGAGCCCAGCTATGACCGAAAAGACTTCCGCAACGGTCGCCGTAACCGACGACTCGTTCTCCGACGATGTGCTGTCGAGTAGCACCCCGGTGCTGGTGGACTTCTGGGCCACCTGGTGCGGGCCATGCAAGATGGTCGCTCCGGTGCTCGAGGAGATCGCCAACGAAAAGGCTGGCGCGCTGACGGTGGCCAAGATCGACGTGGATGCGAACCCCGCCACCGCGCGCGATTTTCAGGTGGTGTCAATCCCGACGCTGATCCTGTTCAAGGACGGCGCTCCGGTGAAGCGGATCGTCGGCGCGAAAGGCAAGGCCGCGCTGCTGCGCGAACTCGCTGACGTGGTCTAACGCCGCAATTAGCGGCCCTGACACCCGCCTGGGGTTTTCTCGAAAACGCGCACCGTCTGCGACAATGCTGCCTAGCCTGTCTTTGCTTCGTCAGCGATTTTGACCTGCTGACATCCGACGGCCCGCAAGGCAGCCGGGAAAGGGTCGAGTATGTCGAGTCTGCGTCGCGGTGATCGCGGGGGTGCGGTCACCGAGATCCGCGCTGCGCTGGCGGCGTTGGGGTTGATCGACAGCCTGGACGACGATCTGACCACCGGTAAGCACGTCGCCGTCGACGTGTTCGACGACGAACTCGACCACGCCGTGCGCGCTTTTCAGCAGCACCGCGGTCTGCTGGTCGACGGCATCGTCGGCGAGGCGACTTTCCGTGCGCTGAAAGAGGCTTCGTACCGTTTGGGCGCACGCACGCTGAATCATCAGTTCGGTGCCCCGATGTACGGCGACGACGTCGCCACGTTGCAGGCCCGGTTACAGGATCTCGGCTTTTATACTGGGCTCGTCGACGGCCACTTCGGCCTGCAGACACACAATGCGCTGATGTCCTACCAGCGCGAGTACGGACTCTATCCCGACGGTATCTGCGGCCCAGAAACGTTGCGCTCCTTGTACTTTCTGGGTTCTCGGGTTACCGGCGGCTCGCCGCACGCCATCCGCGAAGAAGAGTTGGTTCGTCGCTCCGGGCCGCGGCTGTCGGGTAAGCGGATCATCGTCGATCCGGGCCGCGGCGGCAGCGATCACGGGCTCATCATGAACGGCCCGGATGGACCGATCAGCGAGGCAGACATCCTGTGGGACTTGGCCAGCCGCCTCGAAGGCCGGATGACGGCCATCGGCATGGAGACGTTCTTGTCGCGGCCGGGCAATCGTGCGCCGTCGGACGTAGAACGCGCTGCGACCGCCAATACCGTCGGCGCGGACTTGATGATCAGCCTGAGGTGCGCTGCTCACGTCAGACCGACGGCCAACGGCGTGGCGTCGTTCCACTTCGGCAACTCGCACGGCTCGGTGTCCACCATCGGCCGCATGTTGTCGGACTTCATTCAGCGAGAAGTGGTGGCGCGCACCGGGTTGCGCGACTGCCGCACCCACGGCCGGACCTGGGACCTGCTGCGGTTGACCAGGATGCCCACCGTCCAGGTCGACGTCGGCTACATCACCAATCCGCGCGATCGCGGCATGCTCGTGGACGCTTCGGCGCGTGACTCGATCGCCGAAGGCATACTTGCCGCCGTCAAACGGCTGTACCTGCTCGGCAAGAACGATCGCCCTACGGGCACATTCACGTTCGCCGAGCTTCTGGCTCACGAACTCTCGGTCGAACAGGCCGGTCGGGTCAGCCCGGCATAGCTACCCGTCAAGCGCAGGGACTCACGCCTGCACCGACCGGCTGTTCCAGTTGGGCGGTTTCCAGCAGTCGCTCCAACGCCGCCTCGACATCTGCTTTCCAGCCCAACCCCTCCTCGAGTTCGAGCCGCAGTCGGGGGAAGTACCGGTGATGCGTGACGACGACGAAGCCGGCGTCCTGCAACAGGTCGGCATCCAGCACGCACTGGTCCACCGAGCAGTCCCCGAGGACCTCGACGACGGGTCGCAACTCGGGCGACACCAGTCGGGGGTCCAGTAGTTCGGTCACCTCGGCGGTACGTCCGAACGCTTCGAGCGCGCGCGCGCCGCGGCGAACGAGGTCGCCGACCACCGACGCGATGAGGTGGCGGGACAGGCCGTCGGCGTCATGACCGGACTCGACGCCGAGTGAGGTGAGCAGGACGGCGTCGGCGCTCACCGGCCCTGTGGGAAACCTGCGTGCACGCGGCACTGCACCCGGCGGTGCGTAGAACGCATAACCCAGGCAGGCACTGTCCCCCGCGGCCAGCGGGTCTCCGTCGTCGTCGGTGGTCGGCTCGTCCTCTCGACAGTGCACCGCCATTTGTCCGCACGATCCCCACTCCAGCATGACCATGGACAGCCAGGCTTCCTTCTCGAATTCGGGGTCGGACAGGTGATCGTCGGCGCGCAGGGTCGACGGATCCACCTCCCAGTACACGCACCGGCGGGCGTGCTTGGGCAGTTGCTCGAACGCTTCGAGCCGCAAGGGCGTGATTCGCGCTGCCACTAAACTCCCCGAGTTCTATGCGGTGCTGAAAGGCACGGCTGCCACTCCAGGATAGAAGGACCCGCCGCCGAAGGCCCGCTTTCGCAGGGTTCGCTCATCGAGTTTCGCTCGTGGTTCGAATCTCGTTGCTGCACATGGGTTTTCCTTTGCGAGAGACGTGAGGCCGCGCGGACGGTGAGCCCTGTGTCACAGTGACGTAATTCGCCCGTGTCGTGGGTCAGGCCTTGGACGAACTCATAAGGTCGACTATCCGTTGCAGGTCTTCGACCGACCCGAACTCGACAATGATCTTGCCCTTGCGTTTGCCAAGACTGACCGTCACGCGGGTATCGAAGGCTGTCGAGAGCTTTTCAGCAACGTCTTGCAAACCTGGCATGTGGATCGGCTTGCGGCGCGGAGCCGAGGGTGCGGCGGTGCTCTCGCGGTTCGCCAACGTGACCGCCTCTTCGGTGGCGCGCACCGACAGGCCCTCCGCGACGATCCGCGCGGCCAGCTCCTCCTGCTGCTCGGCAGTCCCCTCGAGGCCCAGCAGAGCGCGGGCGTGCCCGGCCGACAGCACCCCGGCGGCCACCCGCCGCTGCACCGGGATCGGCAGCCGCAACAGTCGGATCATGTTGGTGATCAGCGGACGGGAGCGCCCGATGCGCGCGGCGAGTTCGTCATGGGTGACCTCGAACTCGTCGAGCAGCTGTTGATAGGCCGCCGCCTCTTCCAACGGGTTCAGCTGGGCGCGGTGAATGTTCTCCAGCAGTGCGTCGCGCAGCATGCTGTCGTCAGCTGTCTCCCGCACGATCGCCGGAAGGGTCGCCAGGCCGGCCTGCTGCGCCGCGCGCCAGCGCCTCTCCCCCATGACGAGCTGGTACCGCGGCGGCGCGCCGGGAGCCGTGGCCGGCACCGCCCGCACGACGATCGGCTGCATGAGACCGAACTCGCGAATCGAGTGAACGAGCTCGGCCAGGGCTTCCTCGTCGAACACCTGGCGGGGCTGACGCGGGTTCGGTTCGATGGCCGACGGGTCGATCTCGCGATAGACGGCGCCGACGTCGGCGACCTCGGCCACTGGCGGTCCACCGATGACCACGTCCGCGGCGGCATCGCCCATCCGATGGCCGGGCACCACCGCCTCATCGTCGGCGGGGCCCGTCGGGATGAGCGACGCAAGGCCGCGACCGAGGCCGCTCCGCTTACGTGTCGGCTGGGTCATCGCTGCTGTCTCCTCTGCTCTTCGCGCAAGCGCTCATCGGTGTCCTCTGCTCTTCGCGCAAGCGCTCATCGGTGTCCTCTGCTCTTCGCGCAAGCGCTCATCGGCGCTCGGCGAGTTCGCGGCTCGCGTCCAAATAACTCAGTGCCCCACGCGATCCGGGGTCGTAGTCAAGGATGGTCATGCCGTACCCCGGCGCCTCCGACACCTTGACGCTGCGCGGGATCACGGTCCGCAGCACCTTCTCGCCGAAGTGCGATCGCACATCGGCGGCGACCTGGTCGGCAAGCTTGGTGCGGCCGTCGTACATCGTGAGAACGACGGTGGTCACGTTCAGCTCCGGGTTGAGGTGAGCCTTGACCATTTCGATGTTCCGCAACAGCTGACCCACACCCTCGAGCGCGTAGTACTCGCACTGGATGGGGATCAACACCTCGGGCGCGGCGACGAGCGCGTTGATGGTCAGCAGACCCAACGACGGCGGGCAGTCGATGAAGACGTAGTCGAAGTCGTGGTTCTTCAGCTCGGCGAGGGCCGTGCGCAGCCGGCCCTCGCGCGCCACCATGCTGACCAATTCGATCTCGGCGCCGGCGAGGTCGATCGTCGCAGGCACACAGAACAGCCGTTCGCTGTGCGGGCTGCGCTGGATCGCCTCGTGCAACGGGATCTCACCGATCAGTACCTCGTAGGAGGAAGCCGTGCCCGGACGGTGGTCGATCCCCAGTGCCGTACTCGCATTCCCCTGGGGATCGAGGTCGATCACCAACGTGCTCAGCCCCTGCAGCGCCAGTGCGGCGGCGACATTCACGGCGGTCGTGGTCTTGCCGACGCCGCCCTTCTGATTGGCGATCGTGAACACCCGTTGGCGCTCGGGCCGCGGCAAGCGCCCCTGGGCCGCGTTCAACAGGCGGACCGCGCGCTCCGCCTCGGCACCGATCGGGGTATCGAGTTCGGCTTCGTCGGCCCACGATTCGGCGGCGGCCGGCGTCCATGTTTCACGTGAAACATCCGGGCGCTGCGCCGAGGCAGGCGGCGCTCCGCCGGGTGCCGGGACGCCCTCGGGGACCGGACTCATCCTCTTCTCCTGCCCGTTCGTGACGGTCGTTTCGCTACTGGCTCCCGTGACTCTCGCCGCGCTACGACCGCTGTCGCGGGTGGATCCAAGTAGTCCGCGCCACATCTCATCACCCTTACATCGACCGCACCCAGTGACGTCATCACACGCCGGTGCTCCCGGATCTCTTCCTCTGCACGCTCGCCTTTGATCGCGACCATCCGCCCGTCGGGACGAACGATTGGCAGGCTCCACTTCGTCAGCTTGTCCAAAGAAGCCACCGCCCTCGACACGACCGCATCCATCTCCCCCACCTGCTGTCGTACCGACCGATCCTCGGCCCGCCCCCGAACAATGATGATCTCGAGATCGAGATCGTCGATGACCTCGCGCAGGAACTCGCTGCGGCGAAGAAGTGGTTCGATGAGCGTTAGCCGAAGGTCGGGCCGGGCCAAGGCCAACGGTATCCCGGGTAGCCCGGCTCCACTACCGATGTCGGCAATCCGGTCGTTCACGTCGAGCAGTTCCGCGATGGCCGCACTATTTAATACGTGGCGGTCCCACAACCTGTCCACTTCGCGCGGCCCGAGTAGGCCGCGCTCTACGCCAGCGCCGGCCAGGATTTCGGCATAGCGCTGAGCGAGATCTAACCGGGATCCGAAGAGGGCCTCGGCCGCTTGCGGCGCCGCGGACACCTCTACATGTTTCACGTGAAACATCCTCCGGATCTCCGGGCCGATAGTCCGCCACGAACTACACCGCTGTAACTCGTATGTCAGTCGAGCAGAATCACGACGCGACGCGACGGCTCGACGCCCTCGCTCTCACTGTGCACACCGTCGACGGCCGCGACCGCGTCGTGAACGATTTTGCGCTCGAACGGCGTCATCGGTGCGAGCTCTTCGCGCTCCCCCGATTCCAGCACTCGGCGCGCGATCTTGTCGCCCAGCGCCGCCAACTCGTCCCGACGCCGCCGGCGCCAGCGGGCGATGTCGAGCATCAGCCGGCTGCGCTCACCGGTCTTCTGATGCACCGCGAGCCGAGTCAGCTCCTGGAGCGCATCGAGCACCTCGCCCTTGCGGCCCACCAACTTGTCGAGATCACCGCCGCCCTCAATGCTCACCACAGCGCGATCGCCCTCGACGTCCAGATCGATGTCCCCGTCGAAGTCCAACAGGTCCAACAACTCCTCGAGGTAGTCGCCGGCGATCTCGCCCTCCGCCACCAATCGCTCTTCGAGATCGTCGGTCGCCGCAGGTGCGCTGTCCGCACCGTTCTCCTCGTCCGCCAACGTGTCGCTTCGTTCGGTCGTTTCAGCGTCCGTCATGTCTGTGTCTCCCTCATCCCCGGATACTGCTCCGGTCAACGTTTCCGCTTCTTTGGCCGCGCGCCTGGGCGCGGAGTCGCTCCCGGGCGCGGCGCGGCCTCGCCCGCGGCACTGCTACCGCTGGGCTTGTCTGTGCTCGGCGCGGACCCGTCCCCGTCGGTCCCCAACTCTGTGGTCGTGGACGCGACGTCGTCCGACACGCTCTCGGTGCCTGGCTTCGCCTTGGGCGCTCGCTTGGGCTTGGCGCCCGGTGGCGGCGCGTTGGCCGCCCGCCGCTCCTGTGCCTCAAGCTTTTTCGCCTCTTCCTCTTTCTCGATCATCCCGAAGACGTAGTGCTGCTGGCCGAAGGTCCAGATGTTGTTCGCGAACCAGTAGAAGATGATCGCCAGCGGGAGGAAGATCCCGCCGACCACGACACCGAACGGGAACACGTACAGCATCATTCGGTTCATGATCGCCGTCTGCGGGTTGGCCGCGGCCTCAGGACTCTGCCGGGCGATCGAAGCGCGGCTGTTCATGTAGGTCGCGATGCCGGCCAGGATCATCACCGGCACGCCAACCCCGATCACGGCCCCCCGGCTGAATTCCGTGAAGGCATCCAGGCCCGTCGTCTGAATCATCGACGCGCCCAGCGGCGCGCCGAACAGCGTTGCGTCCAGGAAGTGCGCGACGTCTGTCGGGCTGAAGATGTAGTTGCCCGTTGCCCGGTTCTGCTCTACCGACAGGTGCGGCCCGAAGCTGCCGCCGAACCCGCCAACGACTGTCCGGTTGAATGATCGCAGCACGTGATACAGCCCGAGGAACACCGGCAGCTGGGCAAGCACGGGAAGGCAGCCCATCAGCGGGTTGAAGCCGTGTTCGCGTTGCAGCTTCTGCATTTCCAGCGCCATGCGCTGGCGGTCCTTGCCGTACTTCTTCTGCAGCGCCTTGATCTGGGGCTGCAGCTCCTGCATCTGCCGCGTCGTGCGGATCTGGCGGACGAATGGTTTGTACAGGATCGCGCGCAGGGTGAAGACCAAGAACATCACCGCGAGCATCCACGTAAAGAAGTTGGACGGGCCGAGAACGAAGGCGAAGGCCTTGTACCAGACCCACATGATCGCCGACACCGGCCAGTAGATGACGTCGAGGCTGAACCAATCAAACACGCGTTTTGCTCTCTCCTCGCAAGGCTGGGGCGTCCCACAGCTCGTCGGCGGCCCGTGCGTCCTCGCTGCGGTGTGCATGCGAAGCGCTGCGGCGCTCAGGTATTGGGTCCCATCCTCCCCGATGCCACGGACCACACTTCAGCAGCCGCACTACGGTCAGCCACCCTCCCCGCAGCAAGCCGTACTCCGATAGCGCCTCGACCGCGTACTCGCTGCAGGTCGGGCTGAATCGGCACGTGGGTAGCCGCATCGGCGAGATCATGTGGCGGTACAACTCGATCAGAAAGATCACACCGCGGACGACGGTCGAGCCGTTGCGTCCCATTTCAGGGCGCGCGCCGACGCGGGCCATCAGGAAGGCGTCCCGTTGCGGGGCCGGGTCCGACGCAACGCCGTCCGCAGTTCCTGTTCGAGCCGCGCTGAGATGGTGTACCGACTTCCCGGCAGCGCTCGGATGACAATGCGGTCGGCTGGGTCGAGTTCATCGATGACCGTGCTGGCGACGTGACGCAGCCGACGGGCCACCTGGTGTCGCTGTACCGCGCTGCCAACGGATTTCGAGACGACCAGCCCGATGCGTGGACCGCCGTCCTGGGTGTTGTCCGACGACCGCAGCGCGTGCACCACGAGGTCGGGCTGCACCGCCCGCACCCCTTGACTGACCGTGGCACCGAACTCCGTGGACCGCTTCATCCGGTACCGCGACGGAAGCACCGCGCTAGATCCCGCGTCGAATCACGCAGTTAGCTTGCGGCGACCCTTGCCGCGCCGGTTCGACACGATCGCCCGGCCCGCGCGGGTGCGCATCCGCAGCCGGAACCCATGCACGCGCGCGCGACGGCGGTTGTTGGGCTGGAAGGTTCGCTTGCCCTTGGCCACGGCTATTCACTCCTCGTTGCGTATGGCATCCGCAACCCACCCCGATGAATCCTCATGCCGGTGGGGACGCGATTGCCGTTGGTAAGCTCGTCCGTCTCGCTTGCTAACCGGCGCGGTCTCCAGACGCTCCTGGGTCGCAGCCGTATCGCCACGTCCGGGCGACTGTTCGAGGGTACTGACGAGATTTCGCTGGGTCAAACCTCGCTCCGTGCGGCCGGAACGCTTGACAAAAGTCACAGCCGTCACGCACCGCGAACCGCCGAAAATATACCCGTGCGGAATGTTGCAGAACGGTTGGCACTCGGGCAGAAAACTGTTAGCTTCTGCCAATGCTGATTCGATAACGAAACGGCGACAGACAACGAAGCGGGGATGCCCAACCAGTCGCGAGCCCACAGACCGCACTACCACTGTGACGAGCCCCGGCCCGCGGCGTTCCTGCCGGTAGACAGCAGAGCGACGGCGACTGTCCTGTCTCCACAACCTGTGGATAACTATGTGGACAGTTCGTCATCGTTCATTTGGTCGTCTCCGGAACGACCTCAAGGGGGTTCTCGTCTTTGACAGCTGACCCCGACCCTCCCTTCGTCGCCGTGTGGAACAACGTCGTCGCCGAACTCAATGGCGATTTCGGGACCGGCGGGACCCTCAGCGGAGACTCGAGCCTCCCCGTCCTCACCCCCCAGCAAAGAGCCTGGTTAAAGCTCGTTCGACCCCTTGTCATCACTGAGGGGTTTGCCCTGCTGTCGGTGCCTACGCCATTTGTGCAAAACGAGATCGAACGCCACCTGCGTGAGCCGATCATCACCGCGCTCAGCCGCCAGCTCGGCCAGCGCGTCGAACTCGGTGTCCGTATCGCCGCCCCGACGTCCGATGAACCCGACGATGGCTTCAACGGGTTCGGCACCGCCCCCGCCAGCATCGAACCCGATGAGGTCGACGAGGTCTCCGAGGCTCTCGCGAGCGCGGAGGAAACCTGGCCGACCTTCTTCTCAAACCGACAGCAGAACACGCCGGCCGGCGAACCCACCTCGGTCAATCTGAACCGTCGGTACACGTTCGACACCTTCGTCATCGGCGCCTCCAACAGATTCGCTCACGCCGCGACCCTCGCGATTGCTGAGGCGCCCGCTCGTGCCTACAACCCCCTCTTCATCTGGGGTGAGTCCGGGCTCGGCAAGACACACCTGTTGCACGCCGCCGGAAACTACGCCCAACGACTGTTTCCCGGCATGCGTGTCAAGTACGTCTCCACCGAAGAGTTCACCAACGACTTCATCAACTCCTTGCGCGACGACCGCAAGGCCTCGTTCAAACGCAGCTACCGCGACATCGATGTGCTGTTGGTCGACGACATCCAGTTCATCGAGGGCAAGGAAGGCATCCAGGAGGAGTTCTTCCACACCTTCAACACGCTGCACAACGCCAACAAGCAGATCGTCATCTCGTCCGACCGGCCGCCTAAACAGCTGGCCACGCTAGAAGACCGGCTTCGCACCAGGTTCGAGTGGGGACTGATCACCGACGTTCAGCCGCCCGAACTCGAGACTCGCATCGCGATCCTTCGCAAGAAAGCACAGATGGACCGGCTCGATGTGCCCGGCGACGTGCTCGAGCTCATCGCCAGCAGCATCGAGCGCAACATCCGTGAGCTCGAGGGTGCGCTGATCCGTGTCACGGCATTCGCGTCGTTGAACAAGACGCCCATCGACAAGTCACTCGCCGAAATCGTGTTGCGCGACCTGATCGCCGACGCCGGCACCATGCAGATCAGCACCGCAGCGATCATGGCCGCCACCGCCGAGTACTTCGAAACCACCGTTGAAGAGCTCCGCGGGCCGGGCAAGACCCGGGCATTGGCTCAGTCCCGCCAAATCGCGATGTATCTCTGCCGCGAGCTCACCGATCTCTCGCTACCCAAGATCGGCCAGGCGTTCGGCCGCGACCACACCACTGTGATGTACGCCGAGAAGAAGATTCGCGGCGAGATGGCCGAACGCCGTGAGATCTTCGATCACGTGAAGGAACTCACCACTCGAATTCGCCAGCGCTCCAAGCGCTGAGCGCCTGACTGCCCTCCGACAGCACCCCTGTCGTCCCCACATGTCGAGTCACCGCGGGCGGACAAGCCTCCGTTCCTCGCTGTCCGTCAAAATTCTTCAAAAAACTTTGGCACCGTCGGCATCACATGTCACAGCGAAGAGGTGTGGATGCCCCTGTGGACAACTTGCTGCCAACCCTCGGATTACCCGGTGCTTCGTTCACAGCGCGGTCGAAGTCCACAATCAGCCCAACCGCGTCGACCGACTCTCCACAGTTCACTCACTCACCGACACACTTGACACGCTGGGCCGACGCGGGTTTATCCCCAACGTCCACAGCCCCTAATACTGTTGCTCGTATATCTCCAGAGTTTCTCCTTTGAAGAAGCCACCTGGGGACACATCGATTCACTGAGGACACAGCGGCTTTGCGCCCCTTGATGTCAGCACGATCGATTAGCTTTCAAGTTGAGCCGGAAAGATCTACGGTGGTTCAGCGACAGCCGGTACGGTCGTCAATGCGCATCGGGGAGACGCTCGATGAGACACCAAGAAACCGCTGGTTAGACCTTGTTGTGGTGCGGATCGAAGGGACCCTATGGACGTGGCGACGACAACGGTTGGTCTCACCGATTTGAAGTTCCGCTTAGTGCGCGAAGACTTCGCCGACGCCGTAGCCTGGGTTGCCAGGAACTTGCCTACTCGGCCCACTGTGCCCGTCTTGGCCGGCGTGTTGCTCACCGGGACTGACGACGGTTTGACGATTTCAGGATTCGATTACGAAGTGTCGGCGGAGGTTCAGGTTGCCGCCGAAATAGCCTCTCCTGGAAGCGTTTTGGTGTCCGGTCGGCTGTTGTCCGACATCACCCGAGCCCTGCCGGCCAAGCCGGTCGACGTCAGCGTCGAGGGCACTCGGGTGTCATTGACCTGCGGCAGTGCCCGCTTCTCACTGCCCACCATGGCGGTCGAGGATTACCCGGCGCTGCCCACCCTGCCTGAGGACACGGGTGTCATCTCCTCGCAGCTGTTCGCCGAGGCCATCGGCCAGGTTGCCATTGCCGCGGGCCGCGATGACACGTTGCCGATGCTGACGGGCATCCGCGTCGAGATTTCCGGCGAGAAAGTGGTTTTGGCGGCCACCGACCGCTTCCGGCTTGCGGTGCGAGAGCTGACCTGGTCGACGGAATCAGCAGATATCGAGGCCGCGGTGCTGGTACCCGCCAAGACGTTGGCCGAAGCCGCGAAGGCCGGCGCCGACGGCGCGGACGTGCATCTGTCGTTGGGCGCGGGATCGGCCGTCGGCAAGGAGGGCCTGCTCGGCATCCGCAGCGACGGCAAGCGCAGCACCACCAGGCTCCTCGACGCCGAGTTCCCGAAGTTTCGTCAGCTGTTGCCTGCCGAGCACACCGCGATCGCGACCGTCGGGGTTGCGGAACTGACCGAGGCGATCAAACGTGTCGCCCTGGTCGCCGACCGCGGCGCGCAAGTCCGGATGGAATTCGCGGACGACGTGTTGCGCCTGTCGGCCGGCGCCGACGACGTGGGCCGAGCCGAAGAGGATCTTCCTGTCGCCTTCTCAGGTGACCCGTTGACCATTGCGTTCAACCCGACATATCTCACCGACGGCTTGGGCTCCTTGCATTCCGAGCGGGTGACATTTGGTTTCACGACGCCCAGCCGTCCCGCAGTGTTGCGTCCTGCGGGCGAGGATGATGGCGGAGTCGGTGCGACGGGTCCGTTCCCAGCCGCTCAAACCGATTACGTCTACCTGTTGATGCCGGTGCGGCTTCCGGGCTGACCGGCCTTACCGCCACGAAAGAGGCGCGCACATGCAATTGGGTCTTGTCGGCCTGGGCAAAATGGGTTTCAACATGCGGGAACGCCTGCGCGAGGGCGGCCACGAGGTGATCGGGTACGACCCCCGACCCGAGGTCACCGATGTGCCGACACTCGCTGCGTTGGCGGAAGCGCTCAGCACGCCGCGGGTGGTGTGGGTGATGGTGCCGTCGGGTCCGGTGACCCACGAAACAATCGCCGCACTTGCCGACGTGCTCGGTGCGGGTGACATGGTCATCGACGGCGGCAATTCGCGCTACACCGAAGATGGACCGCACGCAAAACTGTTGGACGACAAGGGAATCGCCTACATCGACGCCGGCGTCTCGGGCGGGGTGTGGGGTCTGAAGGAAGGCTACGGACTGATGGTCGGCGGCAGCGATGCTGACGTCGAGCGGGCGATGCCGATTTTCGACGCGCTGCGCCCGCCGGGCCCGCGTGAAGATGGGTTTGTCCACGCCGGCCCCGTCGGCGCCGGCCATTACGCGAAGATGGTGCACAACGGCATCGAATACGGTCTGATGATGGCTTACGCCGAGGGCTATGAGTTGTTGGCGGCCGAAGACTTGATCACCAACACGCAGGCCGTAATCCAAGCCTGGACTAACGGCACGGTGGTTCGGTCCTGGTTGCAGCAGCTGCTTGCCAAGGCGTTGAAGGAAGACCCGAAATTCGTCGAGATCAGCGGCTACACCGAGGATTCGGGCGAAGGCCGGTGGACGGTCGAGGAAGCCATCAACCACCGCGTGCCGATGCCGGTGATTGCGGCCTCGCTGTTCGCGCGGTTCGCGTCCCGCCAGGATGACTCCCCGTCGATGAAGGCTGTCTCCGCACTGCGCAACCAGTTCGGTGGCCACGCCGTCAAGAGGATCAGCGAGTCGGGATAGTTGTGGGCACGCGAGGAGCACATTGAATGTTTGTCCGACGCCTGGCGCTGACCGACTTCCGCTCCTGGCCGCGGATCGAGCTCGATCTGGAGCCCGGCCGGACGGTCTTCGTCGGGCCTAACGGGTTTGGTAAGACGAATCTTGTTGAGGCCCTGTGGTATTCGGCGACGCTAGGCTCCCATCGCGTCGCCTCGGACGGGCCGCTCATTCGGGTGGGCGCAGAACGGGCGGTGGTTTCTACGATCATGGTGAACGACGGGCGCGAGTTGGCCGTCGACCTCGAGATCACCGCGGGCCGTGCCAACAAAGCGAGGCTGAACCGCTCGCCGGTCCGTACAGCCCGTGAAGTACTCGGCGTGCTGCGAGCCGTGCTCTTCGCACCCGAGGACCTGGCCCTGGTGCGCGGCGATCCGAGCGAACGCCGCCGCTATCTCGACGAACTGGCAACCACTCGACGGCCCAGGGTCGGCGCGATTCGCGCGGACTACGACAAGGTGCTGCGCCAGCGCGCCGCACTACTGAAAACGGCGGGCGCTGCCCGTCATCGCGGTGATCGCAGTGTGCTCGACACACTCGATGTGTGGGACGGGCATCTCGCGGCGCACGGCGCCCAGCTGATCGCGGCGCGCGTCGAGCTGGTCAATCAGCTTGCACCCGAGGTGGAGAAGGCATACCAACTGCTGGCCCCCTCGTCGCGACCGGCCGCGATCCAGTACCGCAGCGGCGGTCGATGTGGTCGAGAACGAGGCGGCCGCGGGCAACGACAACGCCGAGATGTTCGAGGCTGCCCTACTGGACGCGTTGGCCCGTCGCCGCGAGGCCGAACTCGAGCGCGGGGTGTGCCTGGTGGGTCCGCACCGCGACGATCTCGAATTACGGTTGGGCGATCAGGTTGCGAAAGGCTTTGCCAGCCACGGGGAATCGTGGTCGATGGCGCTGGCGCTGCGCCTGGCCGCATATGAGCTGTTGCGTGCCGATGGCGGGGATCCAGTGCTGTTGCTCGACGACGTTTTCGCCGAACTCGACACTGCTCGCAGACAGGCGCTGGCCAGTGTCGCCGCAAGTGCTGAACAAGTTCTGGTGACAGCGGCCGTCCACGATGACATTCCCTCCGACTGGGACGCGCGTCGGATCGAGATCGCAATGCGCGACGAGGATGCCGGCCGGGTTTCGATGGTGCAGCCGTGACGCCGAAGACGACCGCGAGTGAGGATCGCAGCGAGGCACGAGCGAGGACCGGAGCGAGCGGGGAGTCGAGACAATGACGCCGAAGACGACCGCGGAGTCGGGACAATGACTAACGACAACGACGATTCGGAAACCGGGCCCCCTGAGCACCTGGCCGGACTGGCGGGCATGGACTTGGTGCGCCGCACACTGGAGGAGGCGCGCGGGGCCGCGCGGGTCCAGGGCAAGGACGTCGGCCGCGGGCGCAGCTCGCCGGGCCGTCGCCGGGTCGCCGGCACCAGCCGTCGCCGATGGTCGGGTCCTGGACCGGACTCGCGAGACCCGCAGCTGCTCGGGTCGGTGACGCGCGACGTGGCCCGCAGCCGCGGTTGGTCCGGCAGGGTTGCCGAGGGAGCCGTTTTCGGACGATGGCCAGCAGTGGTCGGCGACCAGATTTCGGCACACGCCACGCCGACGTCGCTGAACGACGGGGTGCTCACCGTCTCCGCCGAGTCGACGGCGTGGGCCACGCAGCTGCGGATGGTGCAGGCGCAACTGTTAGCCAAGATCGCGGCGGCAGTCGGGGACGGGGTGGTGTCCTCGCTGAAAATCGTCGGTCCGGTGGCCCCGTCGTGGCGCTATGGCCGCTATCACATCGCCGGCCGTGGGCCCCGCGACACGTACGGCTAGCCCGTCGCAGCCGTGTGACCTGAGAGCCGCCAGAAGCCCGCGATCCTAGTTCCCAAGCGTCTTCACGCACCTCGGATCGAGAAATTCCACAGGCGGCGCGAATAGGTGTGCAGAAACGCAGCCTCAGAATCGGTCCTGAGGCGATCTGACGGTAGACTCATTGCATGACTTGCCGGCGGTAACCACTACCGCCAGAGCACCACCCCATCCAAGAGAGTAGGGACCCTTCCGCTCGTGGCTGCTGCGAAGAAGAAAGCACAAGAGGAATACGGCGCTCAGTCCATCACCATTCTCGAGGGACTCGAAGCCGTCCGCAAACGTCCGGGCATGTACATCGGCTCCACCGGTGAGCGCGGCCTGCATCACCTCGTATGGGAGGTGGTCGACAACGCAGTGGACGAAGCGATGGCCGGCCACGCCTCGCGAGTCGACGTCCGGCTGCTCGAGGACGGTGGCGTCGAGGTCCGCGACGACGGCCGCGGTATCCCCGTCGCAATGCACGCGTCCGGCGTCCCCACCGTCGACGTCGTGATGACGCAACTGCACGCCGGCGGAAAGTTCGACTCCGACTCTTACGCCGTGTCGGGTGGCCTGCACGGCGTGGGTGTGTCGGTGGTCAATGCGCTGTCCAGGCGCCTCGAGGTGGAAATCAAGCGCGACGGCCACGAGTGGTTCCAGCACTACGACCAGTCGGTTCCCGGCACCCTCAAGCAGGGCGAAGCCACCAAGAAGACCGGCACGGTAGTGCGGTTCTGGGCAGACCCGACGATTTTCGAGACCACCACCTATGACTTCGAGACGGTCGCCCGCCGGCTGCAGGAGATGGCGTTCCTGAACAAGGGGCTGACCATCACACTGGCCGACGAACGCGTCACAGCTGCAGAAGTGGTTGACGAAGTTGTCAGCGATACCGCCGAGGCCCCAAAGTCGGCCGAGGAAAAGGCCGCAGAAGCCGCCGGCCCGCACAAGACCAAGAACCGCACCTTCCACTACCCGGGCGGGCTGGTCGACTACGTCAAGCACATCAACCGGACCAAGACTGCGATCCACCAGAGCATCGTCGACTTCTCGGGCAAGGGCGAAGGCCACGAGGTCGAGATCGCCATGCAGTGGAACGCCGGCTACTCGGAGTCGGTGCACACCTTCGCAAATACCATCAACACTCACGAGGGCGGCACCCACGAAGAGGGCTTTCGTGCGGCACTGACCAGCGTGGTCAACAAGTACGCTAAGGACAAGAAGCTCCTCAAGGAGAAGGACGCCAACCTCACCGGCGACGACATCCGCGAAGGTTTGGCAGCGGTGCTGTCGGTGAAGGTCGGCGAGCCGCAGTTCGAGGGTCAGACGAAGACCAAGCTGGGCAACACTGAGGTGAAGTCGTTCGTGCAGAAGATATGTAACGAACAACTGGGCCACTGGTTCGAAGCCAATCCGGCCGAGGCGAAAACGGTGGTGAACAAGGCGGTTTCGTCGGCACAGGCACGCATCGCCGCCCGCAAGGCGCGTGAACTGGTGCGCCGAAAGAGCGCCACCGACATCGGCGGCCTGCCCGGTAAGCTGGCCGACTGCCGCTCTACCGACCCGCGTAAGTCGGAACTGTATGTGGTGGAGGGTGATTCGGCGGGCGGTTCGGCCAAGAGCGGACGTGACTCGATGTTCCAGGCGATCCTGCCGCTGCGCGGCAAGATCATCAACGTCGAAAAGGCCCGCATCGACCGGGTGCTGAAGAACACCGAGGTCCAGGCGATCATCACGGCGTTGGGTACCGGCATCCACGACGAGTTCGACCTCGCTAAGTTGCGCTACCACAAGATCGTGTTGATGGCCGACGCCGACGTCGACGGACAGCACATCTCGACGTTGCTCTTGACGCTGCTGTTCCGGTTCATGAAGCCGCTGGTCGAGAACGGCCACATCTTCCTGGCGCAGCCGCCGTTGTACAAGCTGAAGTGGCAGCGTAGCGAGCCAGAGTTCGCCTACTCCGACCGCGAGCGCGATGGGCTGCTCGAGGCGGGGCAGAAGGCCGGCAAGAAGATCAACAAGGACGACGGCATCCAGCGATACAAGGGCCTCGGCGAGATGGATGCCAAGGAGCTGTGGGAAACCACGATGGATCCGTCCGTGCGGGTACTGCGCCAGGTGACGCTGGACGACGCGGCCGCCGCCGACGAGCTGTTCTCGATCCTGATGGGCGAGGACGTCGAGGCGCGCCGCAGCTTCATCACCCGCAACGCCAAAGACGTCCGCTTCCTTGATGTTTAGGTTCAACCACCAATAGGGCTGAAAACACATGACTGATACCACGTTGCCGCCTGGCGACGAAGCAGGAGACCGCATCGAGCCGGTCGACATCCAGCACGAGATGCAGCGCAGCTACATCGACTATGCGATGAGCGTGATCGTCGGTCGTGCGCTGCCGGAAGTTCGTGACGGCCTGAAGCCCGTGCACCGCCGCGTGCTGTACGCGATGTACGACTCAGGTTTCCGGCCCGATCGCAGCCACGCGAAATCGGCGCGCTCCGTTGCCGAGACGATGGGCAATTACCACCCCCACGGTGACGCGTCGATCTACGACACGTTGGTGCGCATGGCCCAGCCGTGGTCGCTGCGCTACCCGCTGGTCGACGGCCAGGGCAACTTCGGTTCGCCGGGTAACGATCCCGCGGCGGCGATGCGGTACACGGAGGCGCGGCTGACTCCGCTGGCGATGGAGATGCTGCGTGAAATCGACGAGGAGACAGTCGATTTCATCCCGAACTACGACGGGCGTGTGCAGGAGCCTACGGTCCTGCCCAGCCGGTTCCCGAACCTGCTCGCGAACGGCTCAGGCGGCATCGCGGTCGGCATGGCCACCAACATGCCACCGCATAACCTGCGTGAGCTCGCCGAGGCGGTGTACTGGTGCCTTGAGAACCACGAGGCCGACGAAGAGGCCACGCTGACCGCGGTGACCGAACGTGTCAAGGGACCGGACTTCCCCACTTACGGTTTGATCGTTGGCTCCCAAGGTATTTCGGATGCCTACACCACCGGCCGCGGCTCGATCCGGATGCGCGGCGTTGTCGAGATCGAGGAAGACTCGCGCGGCCGCACCGGCATCGTCATCACCGAGCTGCCGTATCAGGTCAACCACGACAACTTCATCACCTCTGTCGCTGAACAGGTCCGCGACGGCAAGCTCACCGGCATTTCCAATATTGAAGATCAGAGCAGCGATCGGGTGGGACTGCGGATTGTCGTCGAGCTCAAGCGCGACGCGGTGGCCAAGGTGGTGCTGAACAATCTCTACAAGCACAGCCAGCTGCAGACGAGCTTCGGCGCGAACATGCTGTCGATCGTCGACGGCGTGCCCCGCACGCTGCGCCTCGACCAGCTGATCCGGCACTACGTCAATCATCAGCTCGACGTCATCGTCCGGCGCACCACCTACCGGCTGCGCAAGGCCAACGAGCGGGCCCACATCCTGCGCGGTCTGGTCAAGGCTCTCGACGCGCTCGACGAAGTGATCGCGTTGATCCGGGCTTCGGAGACCGTCGACGTCGCCCGGCAGGGCCTGATCGAGCTGCTCGACATCGACGACATCCAGGCGCAGGCGATCCTGGACATGCAGCTCCGCAGGCTGGCAGCCCTCGAACGTCAGAAAATCGTCGACGACCTGGCCAAGATCGAGGCCGAGATCGCCGACCTGGAAGACATCCTGGCCAAGCCGGAGCGGCAGCGTGCGATCGTGCACGACGAACTCAAGGAGATCGTCGACAAGTACGGCGACGACCGCCGCACCCGAATCGTGCCTGCCGACGGCGAGGTTTCCGACGAGGATCTGATCGCCCGCGAAGAGGTCGTCGTCACGATCACCGAAACGGGCTACGCCAAGCGCACGAAGTCCGACCTCTACCGCAGCCAGAAGCGCGGCGGTAAGGGCGTGCAGGGGGCCGGTCTCAAACAGGACGACATCGTCAACCACTTCTTCGTGTGCTCGACGCACGATTGGATCCTGTTCTTCACCACACAGGGGCGGGTGTACCGGGCCAAGGCCTACGACCTGCCGGAGGCGTCGCGGACCGCGCGTGGCCAGCACGTCGCGAACCTGCTGGCGTTCCAGCCGGAGGAGCGCATCGCACAGGTCATTCAGATCAAGAGCTACGAGGATGCGCCGTACCTCGTGCTCGCGACCCGCAACGGCCTGGTGAAGAAGTCCAGGCTGACCGACTTCGACTCCAACCGCTCGGGCGGCATCGTCGCGGTCAACCTGCGTGATAGCGACGAGTTGGTCGGTGCGGTGCTGTGCTCGTCCGAGGAGGACCTGCTTCTGGTGTCCGCCAAGGGCCAGTCGATTCGGTTCTCAGCTACCGATGAGGCACTGCGACCGATGGGTCGCGCCACCTCAGGTGTGCAGGGCATGCGGTTCAACGAAGAGGACAAGCTGCTGTCGCTGAATGTCATCCGCGAGGGCACGTATTTGCTGGTCGCGACGGCCGGCGGCTACGCCAAGCGCACCGCGATCGAGGAGTACCCGGTACAGGGCCGCGGTGGCAAAGGGGTGCTGACGGTTCAGTTCGACAAGCGTCGTGGCAGTCTGGTCGGAGCGTTGATCGTCGATGACGACACCGAGTTGTACGCCATCACCTCGGGTGGCGGTGTCATCCGGACGGCGGCTCGCCAGGTGCGCAAGGCCGGGCGGCAGACCAAGGGCGTTCGGTTGATGAACCTGGGAGAGGGCACCACACTGATAGCCATCGCGCGCAACGCCGAGGAGAACGAGGCCGACGTTGCCGAGGGCGACGCCACGTAACGACGTTAAGGAGCCGTAGGTGAGTTCACCGAACGAGCCGGGGTACCCGCGCACGGGTGACGCCCCCGGTAGCGCCAACGGTTCGCCCGGCGGATCTCCCGCACACGACGGCGGGTCGGTCGGAAAGTCGGCATCGCGCGCAGGCGGCGACGCGCCGCCGTGGCAGCGAGGTCCGGCCGCGCGGGCGGCCCGCCAGCCGCAGCGTCAGGCGCCGGAGCCGCAGCGGCCGGAGCCGCCGCGAACCGACGGGCCCGCGAGCCACCCCCCCGCGGTCGACGCAAGGCTGAACCGCTTCATCGGAGGTGGCGCGGGCTCCCCTGCCCCTTCGCCCACGCACGAGCCGGACGCCCCGCCGCGTGGCGAGCGCACCGAGGCGGTCCGCCCCGAGGCCTACGCCAGCGAGCTGCCTGACCTGTCGGGACCGACGCCACGCGCGTCACAGCAGCGCAAGCCGGCACCGGAGCGACCGTCGTCGGAACCGGTGAGCCGGACGACGGCAACCAACCGCCTCCAGGTCGGCAACAGGCACAAGGGTCCGGTGCGGGCCAGCATGCAGATCCGACGGGTCGACCCGTGGAGCACGCTGAAGGTGTCGCTGGTGTTGTCGGTCGCGTTGTTCTTCGTGTGGATGATCGCCGTCGCGTTCCTGTATCTGGTGCTCGGTGGCATGGGTGTGTGGAGCAAGCTGAACAGCAACGTCGGCGACCTGCTGACCAGCGCCGGCGGCCAAACCGGCGGTGAGCTGGTGTCCAGCGGAACGATCTTCGGCGGTGCGGCGTTGATCGGGCTGGTGAACATCGTGCTGCTGACCGCGATGGCCACGTGTGGGGCCTTCATCTACAACCTCACCACGGATCTGGTCGGCGGCGTCGAGGTGACGCTGGCGGACCGGGACTGAGGCCCTGCGGGCCGGAGCGAACCGGCCGCGGAATCGAGTTTGGGCGGCGGCCTACGATTGCGGTAATCTCGTCGCTCGGTCGTGCGGAAGTACGGGGCTATAGCTCAGGCGGTTAGAGCGCTTCGCTGATAACGAAGAGGTCGGAGGTTCGAGTCCTCCTAGCCCCACGGAAAGGTCAACACCATGAGGCTGGTGGCGCTGTTCGCATCAGGGATCGTTGCCGCCGTCCTCGTCATGATCTGGCGGTCACGGCACGGCGTCGAAGTGTGGCATGCAGCGGCCGACGTGCCGTCCTGACCAATCAGGGGCCTTAGCTCAGTTGGTAGAGCGCTACCTTTGCAAGGTAGATGTCAGGAGTTCGATTCTCCTAGGCTCCACAAGGATTCGCTTTCGCCGAAACCGTTCACTCACCGCCGGGGCTCGGTCTGAGACGTCCACACCCGACCGTCGAAGTAGCGCATCGAATCCGGATCGTTTTGTTCCGGGTACCACCCCGGCGCCAACCCGCTTGTCGCGGGCGGCTGTTGCGCGACGGGCTGTTGGACGACGGGCTGTTCGGTATAGGACCGAGGTTCTCTCGGCGCCATCGCCATTCGCACAGCCCAAACCACTACGGCAATGATGAGAACGACGATCAATAGCCAAATCAGCGATTGAAGTGAGCCGAAGATCTCGTACATCGCGCCGCACCTTCCTGCCTCGATGGCCCATGGCCACCGCCGTCGGAATACCCTCGCCCCCACGCCAGGAAACGTTGGCGCTCGGCCGTGGTGTCCTTCGCAAGGGTGCGCGCGCTGCGAGGGGCGGATGTGACTGGTGAGGCTCTAACACTCGACAACGTTGAGGGCCAGCCCGCCCTGTGACGTCTCCTTGTACTTGTCCTTCATATCTGCCCCGGTATCGCGCATCGTCTTGATCGCGGTGTCGAGGCTGACGTGATGAGTTCCGTCCCCGTGCAACGCCATTCGCGCTGCCGTGATCGCCTTGACCGACGCGACCGCATTGCGCTCGATGCACGGAATCTGCACCAGCCCCCCGACGGGATCGCAGGTGAGTCCGAGGTTGTGCTCGATTCCGATCTCGGCGGCGTTCTCCACCTGCGCCGGTGTTCCACCCATCACAGCTGCGAGGCCGGCTGCCGCCATCGAGCATGCCGACCCGACCTCACCCTGGCAGCCCACCTCGGCGCCGGAGATCGACGCATTGGCCTTGAAGAGTTGACCGATCGCGCCAGCGGTCAGCAGGAACTCGACGATGCCGTCGTCATTGGCACCGGGCATGAAACGCGAATAGTAGTGCAGCACAGCGGGAATGACGCCCGCAGCACCGTTCGTCGGCGCCGTCACGACCCGGCCGCCACCCGCGTTCTCCTCGTTGACCGCCAGCGCGTACACCGTCAGCCAGTCCATTGCGTACAGCGGGTCGTCGGGATCTAGTGTCTCTGCCAGCAAACGGGCACGCCGGCGCACCCGCAGCTTGCCGGGCAACGTGCCCGTCGCGCTCAGGCCCGCGTCGACGCATTCGCGCATCGCCGCCCAGATCCGCAGCAGCCCGGCCCGCAGATCGGCCTCGCGGCCGAGCGCCGCCTCGTTGAGCGACATCAGTTCGGCGATGCTGCGGTCGTCCTCCGTCGCCATTCGCACGAGCTCCGCTGCCGTGCCGAACGGATACGGCACCGCGATATCGTCGCGCGGCCCCGACGCGGTCTCCTGCTCGTCGACGACGAACCCCCCGCCGACCGAGTAGTACACCCGTCGGCTCAGCTCTGCGCCGGTACTGTCGAAAGCGAGAAACACCATGCCGTTGCTGTGAAAGGCCATGGCGCGCAACGACAAAACGACATCAGCGGTGTGATCGAATCGAATGGCATGTGTGCCGGCCAGGAGCAGCTTGGCGCCCGAGTGAATTTCCTCCACCCTCGCTTTCGCGACAACCGGATCGACCGTCTCAGGCACACTGCCCTCCAGGCCGAGGACGACCGCGCCCGGGGTGCCGTGTCCGGCGCCGGTGGCGCCAAGCGAGCCGTAGAGCTCGACTCGCACCCGCGCCACGTTCGGCAACAGGCCGTCGGTGGTGAGACGACGGGCGAACCGGCCCGCGGCGCGCATCGGACCGACGGTGTGCGAGCTCGAGGGCCCGATGCCGATCGAGAAAAGGTCAAAGACTGAAACAGTCACGGCGACGCGCCCACCGCAAACTACGGTTTCGGAGCCACGTCGACGCTGGGCGGCAGCGGCGATGGCTCGGGTTGCATCGACCTGCGCACGATCGTGAATGCCACCGCTCCCCCGGCCAGCACCACGGCGCCCACCGCGGCCAACAGCAACGGCCGACGCCTGTGCTTGGGCTTGCGGGCGTCGGCGATCACCTGCGGCAGGGACGCGAGAACTTCCTGCGCCGCAGCCAGTTCGGCCGCAATGCTGTCCTGTGCGTCGCCGAGTTCCTTGGCGAGGCGGCTCTTGGCGAGGCGGCGACGGATGTTGCTGCTCGCCGACTGTGCGCCCTGCCAGCTCAGCCCGACCGTGCCTCGCGTGACGTCGACCGGGCCAACCGCGGAGTACTTCAGGCCGCGGCTCAACCGCTGGCCTGGGGTCAACCGGACGTCCGTCTTCGAGTTCATGTCCACCTCTTTCGCCGCGTGATCTGCAATCGACATCCAGCCTGCCACCAAGTGCCACCCCGCGTAGGCCGTTGGACCGCGGGTGGCACACTGGCATCCCGTGACGAGCCCCATTCAGACAGCGACCGCGACCCTGCACACCAACCGCGGCGACATCAAGATCGCACTGTTCGGAAACCACGCCCCCAAGACCGTCGCGAATTTTGTCGGGTTGGCGCAGGGCACCAAGGACTACAGCACCGAGAACGCGTCGGGCAGCTCGTCGGGACCGTTCTACGACGGCGCGGTTTTCCACCGCGTGATCGATGGCTTCATGATCCAGGGCGGCGACCCGACCGGTACCGGCCGTGGCGGCCCCGGGTATCAGTTCGCCGACGAGTTTCATCCCGAGTTGCAGTTCGACAAGCCGTATCTGCTCGCGATGGCCAACGCGGGGCCCGGCACCAACGGCTCACAGTTCTTCATCACTGTGGGAAAGACGCCGCATCTCAACCGCAAGCACACCATCTTCGGTGAGGTCGTCGAGCCTGAGTCGCAGAAGGTCGTCGACGCCATCGCGACCACGTCCGTCGATCGCAGCGACCGGCCCACCGATCCGGTGGTGATCGAGTCGATCACGGTGTCGTAGACACCGGTCGAGCACGGCGTCCTGACGCGCCAGCCGGGTCAGCGCGAGCCGCCGTAGCCGGCCGCAGTAAGCGCGTCGAGCACGTTCAGCGGGTCGGTGCCCAGATCCCACCGGGTGAAGACCAGCAGCCGATCATCGGCCGTGTCGATTTCGAGCAGCCGCACCTTGCGGGCGAGGCGGCGGAACTCGGTGATGCGGATCTTCTTGATATCGGCGGGGCGTAGCAGGTTTGTGCTCGACCAGCCGCGGGTAACTAGACCGCCGTCACTGATTGCCAGCTTCGGACGGGCGCGCCAAGACAGGCTTGCAAACAAGATCAGTCCCACTGCGGCAATCCCTAGGAGAATGCGGCCGGGAGCATCTGTGATCAGCGTCACAGCGGCGATAGCCAAGATAAGTCCCAATATGCCGCACGCTGCAATTCCGGCCGACGGTGGACTCCACTCAGTTTGCTGCATGGGTTCTTCACACCCTTTTACCGTTGCTAATGAGGTTATCCACAGGTGCTATCCCCAATGGGGATGAATCACATCCGTGTGATCTGATGACCACGAGGTTGCTAAATGGGTAACGCGTGGAGACCAACTTAAATTCATACCAATGGTCGGTACCGCTACCGCCAGCGCATCGTGAGCAACAACCCGGTGATCATGAAAGCAAATGCAATCGCGTAGTTCCACGGGCCGAGGTCGGCAAGGAACGGGATGGCATTGGACGCGAGCTGGAACACCAGCAGCCAGACCAAACCGATCAGCATCAAGCCGCAGAACAAAACCACAAACCAGACGCTCGACGGCCCGGCCTTGACCTTGACCGGCGTCCGGCTCACCGGATTGATGGTGAAGTCGTTCTTCTTGCGAACTTTGGACTTGGGCATGGCTACCTTCGCGGACAGTCGGGTCACACGGTGCGACGATGTAACTACGAGCCTAACGCAGCGGCCCTGCCAGCCCCGAATCTCCAGATAGGGTGAGCCGATGGATCAGCCAAGACGATCCGCGTGGCGCTTCGGCGTCCCGCTGGTGTGTCTGCTGGCGGGGCTACTGCTGGCAGCGACCCACGGCGTTTCCGGCGGTGCAGAGATCCGGCGCAGCGACGCGCCACGGATGGTCGACCTGGTCCGCGAGGCCCAGCAGTCCGTGGACCGGCTCACTGCCGAACGGGACTCGCTGGTGACGACGATCGACACCCATCACGGTGGGTCGCCCGGCGCCGACGCGGCGTTGGCAGCGATTACCAACCGCTCGGCCAAGCTGGCCGTGGACGCGGGCCTGGACCCGATGCGTGGGCCGGGTCTCGTCGTGACGCTCAACGACGCGCAGCGCGACGCGGAGGGCCGCTTTCCGCGCGACGCCACCCCCGACGATCTGGTGGTGCACCAACAGGACATCCAGGCGGTGCTCAACGCGTTGTGGAGCGCGGGCGCCGAAGGAATCCAGATGCAGGACCAGCGGATCATCGGCACGTCGGCGCCGCGATGTGTCGGCAACACCCTGCTGCTCAACGGCCGTACGTATAGCCCGCCCTACGTCATCACCGCGATCGGCGACGCTGCGGCGATGCAGGCCGCCCTGGCCGCCGCGCCGCTGGTGACCTTGTATAGGCAGTACGTCGTGCGGTTCGGGCTGGGGTACGCCGAAGAGCCCCGCGCCGACGTGCGACTGGCCGGGCACACCGAGCCGGTGCGGATGCGGTTCGCCAAGCCGGCGGGTCCCGTCGGCTACTGAGTCGCTGGCCGTTGACGCTGCGCACAGGGCGCAGAAGTACGAGTGACCAAAGCCCTCACCGCAGAGTGAAGTACCCGGCAGCGCGAGACGAACGAAGAGGCCGCGCGTCACGCCAAGTAGCCTGGCCTGATGCAGGTCTTGGTCGTCGACAACTACGACAGCTTCGTGTTCAACCTGGTCCAGTACCTGGGCCAGCTCGGTGTGCAGGCACAGGTGTGGCGTAACGACGACGACCGGCTCGCCACCGACGCCGACGTCGCCAAGGCCGCCGGACAGTTCGACGGCGTCCTCCTGTCCCCCGGGCCCGGCACTCCGGAGCGCGCAGGGGCGTCCATTCGGCTCGTCAAGGCGTGTGCCGCGGCGAAGACCCCGCTGCTCGGGGTGTGCCTGGGTCACCAGGCCATCGGAGTGGCCTTTGGCGGCACCGTCGACCGTGCACCCGAGCTGCTGCACGGGAAGACCAGCACTGTCTTCCATTCGAATACTGGTGTGCTGCAAGGACTTCCGGACCCATTCACGGCGACCCGGTACCACTCGCTGACCATTCTGCCCGACACCGTGCCCGCCGAGCTCGAAGTCATCGCCCGCACCGAGGGCGGCGTCATCATGGGCGTACGGCACGTCGAACTGCCGATCCACGGTGTGCAGTTCCACCCCGAGTCGATCCTCACTGAAGGCGGCCATCGGATGCTCGCCAACTGGCTCGGCTACTGCGGCGCCGCGCCAGCGGAGTCGCTGGTGCGTCAACTCGAGGACGAGGTGGCCAACGCCGTGCAGGCGGCTACGACGCGAACGCCAGCGTGATCGGGTCTTCGAACCTGACCGGCGTGCCCGGTGACGGGCTCTGCGTCACCACCGCGTTGGTGCGCTGACCACTGTTCTGTACGTCGGGCGCCCTGATCAACGGGCCGGTCCAGCCGTACGCATTGCGCAGGTTCGGCTCGACGTCGGTCCAGAACCCTCCGCGCACGTCAGGCATGACGAACTGGTTGCCTCTCGACACCTGAATCTGGATGAGGGTGTCCGTCGGAACCACATCTCCGGAAGGCGGAGCGGTGCCCACGACCTGGCCCTTTGGTGTCGGACTGTCAACGTCGACCGGTAGCACCTTCAGGAACCCGGCCGCGTTGAGCACCTGCGTGCACACGTCAGCGGTCTGGCCCTTGCAGTCAGGGACGGGCCTGCTGGTCGGGCCCAGACCCACGACGATCGTGATCGGGTTCGTGATCGCCGCCGTCTGATTGGCCGGCGGGATGGTGGCGAGGACCCTGTCCTTCTGCTCTGGCGTCGACTCGGACTTTTGTTCCGTGAACTTGCCGAACCCGGCGCCGGTGAGCTTCTGGACACAATCGGCGTAGGTGAGACCCTTGCAGTCCACGACCTCACGCTGCTCAGGGCCGGTCGACACGTTGATGGTGATTTCGTCCCCAGCGCCTACAGAGGTGCCTGCGCTCGGGTCGGTACCAATGACCCGATTCGGTGGGATCGTCGAGTCAGGATTCCGCTGAGTCGTCGTCTTGAAGCCCGCATTCTGCAACATGGCGATCGCGTCGTTCTCCAGCTGCCCCTTCACCTCCGGCACCTGAACATCGCGCGTGCTTCCGCCGAACATATTGATAGCCACCGTCACCACCACGGTGAGCACCGCCAGCACCGCGACGGCGATCAGCCAACGGCCCACCGAGCCGACGCGCTCCTCTTTGTCGACGTAGTCGGGCTGCGGGCGACCGACGGGGTCGATGGGCTCCGTGCGGTGCTCCGACGGCGTCGCGGACAGGAATGAGGTCCGTTCGGCGTCGGTGAGCACCTTGGGTGCCTCGGGCGCCTCGCCACTGTGCACGCGCACCAGATCGGCGCGCATCTCCGCGGCCGACTGATAGCGATTTTCGGGGTTCTTGGCCAGCGCCTTGAGTACTACCGCGTCCAACTCCGGCGAGATGTCGTTGTGACGCTGTGATGGCGGTATCGGATCCTCGCGCACGTGCTGATAAGCGACCGCGACGGGCGAGTCACCCGTGAAAGGCGGTTCGCCGGTGAGCATTTCGTAGAGAACACAGCCCAACGAATACACATCGGAGCGGGCGTCAACCTTCTCGCCGCGAGCTTGCTCGGGCGAGAGGTACTGCGCGGTGCCGATGACGGCGGCGGTCTGAGTGACGCTGCTGGCGTCGGCGAGCGCCTTGGCGATGCCGAAGTCCATCACCTTAACCGCGCCGGCCTTGCTGATCATGATGTTGGCGGGCTTGACGTCACGATGGATGGTGCCGTGCTGGTGGCTGAAGTTCAGCGCCTGGCAGGCGTCGGCGATCACCTCGATGGCCCGCTTCGGCGGCATTGGGCCCTCGGTGTGCACGATGTCGCGCAGCGTGACTCCGTCGACGTACTCCATCACGATGTACGGCAGCGGCCCGGTCGCGGTCTCCGCCTCGCCGGTGTCGTACACCGCGACGATGGCCGGATGGTTCAGTGCGGCCGCGTTCTGCGCCTCTCGGCGGAACCGTAGATAGAAGCTGGGATCGCGGGCCAGGTCCGCGCGCAGCACTTTGATGGCCACGTCGCGGTGCAATCGCAGATCGCGCGCCAAATGGACCTCGGACATACCGCCAAAGCCGAGGATCTCACCGAGTTCATATCGGTCGGACAGGTGTTGCGGGGTGGTCATTGCCATGTCTGTTCTGGGGCCGAGGGCGTCACCTGCACCTTTGCGGGTGACGCGATCGCGTCGGGTCGGGTTACCCCGTTTTCTAGTCCACCATTGCCGAAGGTGCCCTGATCGGTCCAATCGGGCATCGCTGCGGGCGACTGGAACGGGGTTGTCTCGGTGATCGTATTGGTCACCGTCGGTGGCGCTGGCTGCTGGTCCTTCTTGTCCTGTGCGTTGAGCACGATCAGGATGGCGATCACTATCGCGAGGGCGCCGAGGACGCCGGCCGCCCACAGCAGTGCTCGCTGTCCCGACGAGAAGGTGCGCCGCGGCGGGGGAGTGCGGTGGCTGCCTGTCGCGGGTCGTGGCCGGGCGGCAGTCGCTGGCGCGCGCCCGGTGAGGTCTGCTGCGGCCCTGGCCTGCGCGGCCGAGGGCACCGCGGCCGGCGCCGCCCTGCCGATGGACGGTGCCTGATTCGGCCTCGGTGGACGACGGCCCGACCGCACCGCGGCCACCGCGTCGGCGAACGGTCCGCCTGAGCGATACCGCATGCCGGGGTTCTTCACCAGCGTGATCTCGATGAGCTCTCGAACGTTGGGAGGCAGGTCGGCGGGCAGCGGCGGCGGCGTTTCCTTGATGTGCTTCATGGCCACCGTCAGCGCACCTTCGCCGACGAACGGCCGTTTGCCCGAAACCGATTCGTAGCCAACAACTCCCAGTGAGTACACATCGCTGGCCGCGGTGGCGTCGTGGCCAAGCGCCTGCTCTGGGGCGATGTATTGGGCGGTGCCCATCACCATGCCGGTCTGGGTGACGGGCGCGGCGTCGACGGCCTTGGCGATGCCGAAGTCGGTGAGCTTCACCTGTCCGGTCGGCGTGATCAGGATGTTGCCTGGTTTGACGTCGCGGTGCACCAATCCCGCGGTGTGCGCGACCTGCAGGGCGCGGCCCGTCTGCTCCAGCATGTCGAGGGCGTGCCGCAGCGAGAGCCGACCCGTGCGCTTGAGGACCGAGTTCAGCGGTTCACCGTTGACCAGTTCCATCACCAGATACGCCGTGCGGCCCTCCCCGTCCATCTCGGTCTCGCCGTAGTCGTACACACTGGCGATACCGGGATGGTTGAGCATCGCGACGGTGCGCGCCTCGGCGCGGAACCGTTCGACGAACTCCGAGTCGGTGGAGTATTCCGCCTTGAGCACCTTGATGGCGACGCGGCGGCCCAAGCGGGAGTCGATACCCTCCCAAACCTGACCCATGCCACCGGTGGCGATGAGCCGCTGCAGCCGGTAGCGGCCGGACAGCGTCACTCCCACGCGGGGGCTCATGATCCCTCCCGCAGCGCTGCCGCGATGGTGGCGCGTCCGATGGGTGCGGCCACCGCCCCACCGGTGGCAGACAGCCGATCACCGCCATTCTCGACCAAAACGGCGACCGCAACCTTGGGGGCCGATGCCGGCGCGAAGGCGATGTACCAGGCGTGCGGCGGGGTATTGCGCGGGTCCGTACCGTGCTCCGCCGTGCCGGTCTTCGATGCGATCTGCACGCCGGCGATGGCTCCCTTCTGCTGTGTCACCTGCTCGGCGGCGACCATCAAGTCTGCAAGTGTATTCGCGACCTGTTCGGACACCGCCCGGCGCTCTTCGCGCGGAGCCGTCGTGCTGATGTTCGCGAGGTCGGGTCCCTTCAGACTATCGACTAGATAGGGCCGCATGGTCACCCCTTTATTCGCGATGGTTGCGGCGACCAGCGCGTTCTGCAGTGGTGTGAGTGCAACATCTTTCTGCCCGATGCTGGACATGCCAAGGGCGGCGGCGTCGGTGATCGGGCCGATGGTGGATTGCGACACCTGGAGCGGAATCGTCGGGGGAGGGCTGTCGAGCCCGAACGCCATCGCCGTCGACCGCAACGCGTCGGTGCCTGTGTTCATGCCGAGCTGGACGAAGGCGGTGTTGCATGATTTCGCGAATGCGTCGCGCAGGGACGCAGTCGGGGCTGCGCCGCACGCTGCGCCGCCGTAGTTCTCCAGCGTTGCGGTGCTGTCCGGCAATGCAATTCGAGGTGCAGCGGTCAATTGGGTGTTTTCGGTGGCTCCGGACTGAAGCGCAGCCGCGGTGGTGATGACCTTGAAGGTGGACCCGGGCGGGTAGGTTTCCGAGATGGCCCGGTTCAGCAGCGGCGAATCGGGGTTGTCGCGCAGCTGTTGCCACGCGGCGGTCTGCTCGGCAATGTCATGGGTGGCCAGCAGGTTCGGGTCATACGACGGCGACGAGACCATCGCGAGGACCTTGCCGGTCGACGGCTCCAGTGCCACCACCGCGCCCTTGCACGGACCGTTGCAACCGTCTTCCATTGCATCCCAGGCCGCCTGCTGAACCTGCGGATTGATGGTGGTTGCGACATTGCCGCCACGGGGATCGCGCCCGGTGAAGAAATCGGCCAGTCGCCGGCCGAACAACCGCTGGTCGGAACCGTTGAGGATGGTGTCCTCGGCGCGCTCAAGCCCGGTGCTCGAATAGCTCAGCGAGTAGAAACCCGTGACCGGGGCGTACGCCTGCGGATTGGGGTACACGCGAAGAAAGCGGAACCGGCCGTCGGTCGATACTGAGTAGGCGAGCAACTGGCCGCCGGCGGAAATCTGGCCGCGCTGGCGTGAATACTCATCGAGCAGCACCCGCTGATTACGGGGATCCGCGCGCAGCCCGTCGGCCGTAAACACTTGGGTCAGTGTGGCATTGGCCAGTAGCAGCACGATCAACGCCATGATGGTCACGGCGATGCGGCGCAGCGAGGTGTTCATACCTTCTCGATCACCTCGGTGCTGGCCGCCGCGATGGGCGTGGTCTGCGGCCGGGTGCTGATCGGTCGGCGGGCGGCGTGCGAGATGCGCACCAGGATCGCCAGCAGCACATAGTTGGCCAGCAGCGACGAGCCGCCGTACGACATCCACGGCGTGGTGAGGCCCGTCAGCGGAATCAGCCTGGTGACGCCGCCCACCACGATGAACAACTGGATCGCCAGCGTCGAGGCCAACCCGGCGGCCAGCAGCTTGCCGAAGCTGTCCCGCACCGCGATCGCGGTGCGCAGGCCGCGGATGATGACCACGGTGTAAAGCATCAGCACCGCCGCCAATCCGACGAGCCCGAGCTCCTCACCGACCGCAGCAATGATGAAGTCCGTCGACGCCGCAGGCACAGTTCCTGGCTGACCGTTGCCGAGACCGGTGCCGAAGATGCCGCCGGTGGCGAAGCTGAACAACGACTGCACCATCTGGTAGCCGGCACCGTCGGGATCGGCGAAGGGGTCCAGCCACGTCTGCACGCGGACCTGGACGTGGTCGAAAACGTAATATGCCGCAACGCTTCCCGCCGCGAACAGCGTCAAGCCGATGACCATCCAGCTGAACCGGTCGGTGGCGACATAGACCAGCACCAGAAACGACGCGTACAGCAGCAGCGAGGTGCCGAGATCCTTCTCGAAGATCATCACGCCGACCGACGCGATCCATGCGGCGAGCAAGGGCGCCAGGTCCCGGGGCCGCGGCAGGTCCATGCCGAGGAAGTGCTTGCCTGCACTGGTGAACACACTGCGTTTGGCCACCAACACCGCGGCGAAGAAGATGAGCAGCAGGATCTTGGAGAACTCGGCCGGCTGAATTGAGAAGCCCGGCAACTCGATCCAGATCTTCGCGCCGTTTTGCTCCGACATCGACCGGGGCAGCACCGCGGGGATGATCAGCAGGATCAAGCCCGTCAGACCGCAGACGTAGCCGTAACGGGCCAGCATGCGGTGGTCGCGAAGGAAGATGACCACGACCGAAAACCCGATCACCCCGACGAGCGTCCACAGCATCTGCTGATTGGCGGTGCCGCCAAGGCCTTTTGCCGACGGCCCGCCGGCCGCCAGGTCCAGCCGGTGAATCATGACCAGACCAAGGCCATTCAGCAGGGCGACCACCGGCAGCAGTAGTGGATCGGCGTACGGCGTGAACCGCCGGATCGCCAGGTGCGCACCGGCGAACAGCGCGAGATAGGCGACCGCATACTGCGCGAGATCCCAATGCAGGCCCTGTTCTTGGTTGGCCTCGACGAGCAGAAGCGCCACGGTGGTGAGCATGGCGGCGAAGCCGAGCAAGAACAGTTCGGCGTTGCGCCGGTTCGGCAGCGGCGGAATCACCGTCACCGGCGACTGCGGCTGCGTCGTCATGCCTCGACTCCCGCTCGCTCCGGTCCTCCGCCGTTGCCTCGATTCCCGCTCGCTCCGGTCCTCACTCGTCCCTCGCTGCGATCCTCGCTCGCAGTCGTCTTCGTGGACTTCGCGCGGGAGCTTGCGGTTCGCGCCATCGACCTGAGCCTCGCTGCGATCCTCACTCGCGCTCGTCTTCGTGTCGTCATGACACTTCCCGGCAGTTCGTTCCCGGTTCAGGTGGTGGGGGAGGCAGCGCTGTCACGGTCGGCTGCGGCGAGGGGGGCGGCGGAGGCGGCGGGGGACCTGGCGGCGGCGGGGGACCTGGCTGCGGCCCCGGGGGCGGGGGAGGCGGCGCAGTCACCGTTGTCGGCGTCTCCGGCGCGGGACTCTCACCGCTGGATTCGGGAATGCCAGGGTTCTCAGGTGTTTCCGGCAGATGTGGTGTTGGCGGCTGCGTCGTCGTCGTTGTTGTGGGGGTAGGAGTGCGCGGGGCGCAGGTCGGGAGAACCGAACTGCGGGCCAGTTCCTCGATCTGGCCGATCGCGTCGTCGAGCGTGCCCGACGGCAGGCCGGCGACCACCTGCGCCCGCTCCGACGGACGCATGTCATTGACCCCGAGCATGCGGCAGTCCAGGTTGTCCTGGGATTGCCCGGGGCTGATGAGCGACAACTCGTTTCGCACATTGAGGCAGCCCAACAGGTAGGGCTCCTGAAGCGCTATACCCAGAAAGGAGCCCTCAACACCCCGCATGATCGACACCGTGCCGGCGTGCTCGGTGACGTAGTAGTTGCTGCGTACGATCTCGCGGCCGACCGCCAGCCCGGCCAGCACCACGAGCACCAAAAGGACGGTCGCGATGATCATGCGGCGCCGTGACCGCGGCTTGCGCTGAGGCTCTTCTGGCTGCGGCACAACGCGTTTGGCTTCGGTGCGGCGCGGGTTGAACGCCGAAGCGCGGCCGGCCGCGGTGTTGGGCGGCGCGACCTGATCGTCGTCGCCGGACACCGCACCCGCGAGAATCGGCTGGGTCTGGCCGTAGTCGTAATCGATTACGTCGGCCACCACCACGGTGACGTTGTCGGGACCACCGCCGCGCAGAGCCAATTCGATTAGCCTGTCGGCACTTTCGGCCACATCAGGAATCTGGAGCGCCTCAAGAATGGTCTCGTGGCTGACCGGATCCGACAAGCCGTCGGAGCACAACAGGTACCGGTCACCGGCCCGCGCCTCGCGCATGATCAGCGTCGGCTCCACCTCGTGGCCGGTTAGCGCCCGCATGATCAGCGAGCGCTGCGGATGGCTGTGCGCTTCCTCGGCGGTGATCCGGCCTTCGTCTACGAGCGTCTGGACGAACGTGTCGTCCTTGGTTATCTGGGCGAGCTCGCCATCGCGCAGCAGATAGCCGCGCGAGTCGCCGATATGCACCAGCCCAAGCCTGTTGCCCGCGAACAGGATTGCTGTGAGCGTCGTGCCCATGCCTTCGAGCTCGGGGTCGGCCTCGACGTGCGCGGCAATCGCCGAGTTGCCTTCGCGGACCGCGGCGTCGAGCTTGGAGAGCAGGTCACCGCCCGGCTCGTCGTCGTCGAGGTGGGCCAGCGCGGCGATCACCAGCTGTGAGGCGACCTCGCCGGCCGCGTGGCCGCCCATCCCGTCGGCGAGCGCAAGCAGCCGCGCACCCGCGTACACCGAGTCCTCGTTGTTAGCGCGGACCAAACCACGGTCACTGCGAGCCGCGTATCGAAGAACCAGTGTCACGGGCGCAGCTCGATTACCGTCTTGCCGATTCGAACCGGCGTGCCCATCGGAACCCGTACCGCCGTCGTCACCTTCGCCCTGTCAAGGTATGTGCCGTTGGTCGATCCTAGGTCCTCTACGTACCATTCCGAACCTCGTGGGGACAGCCTGGCGTGCCGCGTCGAGGCGTAATCATCGGTGAGCACCAGTGTCGAGTCGTCGGCCCGGCCAATCAACACCGGCTGGCTGCCCAAGGTGATGCGCGTGCCTGTCAGCGCGCCCTCGGTGACGACCAGCTGGCGCACCACGTTGCGCCGCCCCCGGTTGGGCAGCAGCGAGCCCCGCAACGCCAGTCCCCGTCGCACCATGACCGCTCCGGTCGGCGCGTAGATGTCGGTTCGCAGGATTCGCAGTACCGACCAGATGAACAGCCACAGCAACAACAGGAAACCGACGCGCGTCAGCTGCAGTACTAACCCCTGCATCTGGCGTCCTCTCTGAGGTCCAATGTCGCCGGCGGGGCGGCTCCGGCCCCCTCCCGTTTACGTTGCGTCGGCACAATCACATCAGCCATCATCGGCAACGTCACGATACTTGGACAGCGATCGACGTGCGGGTGAAGCGTCGAGCTTCCCCGGGCAACCGCCGGCCGGCTCGAGACCAGCCGAGGCTTCAAATCCTCAATGAACGCGAACGATGATCTCGGAGTGGCCGAGCCGGATCACGTCGCCGTCCGCCAGTTGCCATTCCTGCACCGGCGCGTTGTTCACCGTCGTGCCGTTGGTGGAGTTGAGGTCGGACAGTAGCGCGACCTGACCATCCCAGCGGATCTCCAGATGCCGACGCGACACACCGGTGTCGGGCAGCCGGAACTGGGCGTCCTGACCGCGGCCGATCACGTTGGCGCCTTCACGCAGTTGATACGTGCGCCCGCTGCCGTCGTCGAGCTGCAGTGTCACCGAGGCGCCGCCGGCCGGATAGTCACCCTGGCCGTAGCCGCCGCCGTAGCCGCCCGCAGGCGCCGGGGGGCCGTAGTCGTAGCCGCCGCCCGCAGGCTCGGCATAGCCGGGTTCGGCGTATCCGCCGGCGGCAGGAGGCTCGCCGTAGCGGCCGTAGTCGGGCGGGGCTCCGTAGCCCTGGTCCTGGCGACCGTACGCCTGGCCGCCGTAGCCGCCCTGGTCCGGATAGCCGCCCTGATCGGGGTATCCGCCCTGGTCCGGATACGCCGGGCGCGGTTCCTGACGACCGTAGCCACCGTCGTCGGGACGGCCATGAGTGGGCTGACGACCGTGGTCGTAGTCAGCGCCGGGAGCGCCGTAACCGGGCTGGCCACCCTGCGGCGGGGGGTAACCGCCGGGCGCCTGGCGGTAGCCCTGGTCCGGGTAGCCGCCCTGCGGCGGGCCGTACCCGGCGGGCGGACGCTGCTCGTAGGACGGCGGCGGGTAGCCGCCCTGATCGGGGTATCCGCCCTGGTCGGGATAGGCCGGCCGAGGCGGATAGGCGGGCTCACCCTGCGGCGGGTAGCCGCCCTGCTCTTGAGGGGGGTACGGGCCGCGCGGGTCCTGGCCGTGGTCGTCCGGTTGACGGCCATAACGCTCGTCGTAGTACTCGTCGGCCGGCCGCTGTCCCTGGCCGCCGCGGGGATTGTCGCTCATCGGTGGTACTCCTGGTTCTGCGTTGGACGCACGGTCTGGTGGTGGAGCGGGCTCGCCAGTGGTCGTATCGGGGTTGACCGCTCCACGCGTGCGAAACTGTCCGGTGTGCAGGTTCGGTGACGCCTCGAATCTGACGACCACATCACCATACGTTTGCCACCCCTGCTCATGGATGTATCCCTCCAAGTGCTTGGCGAAAGCCGTTGATGTGAGGTCCGGGTCGGCGCTCACCTTCTGATAGTCAGGCACACTGAGGGTAATGACGTAGTCGTTTGGGGCCAAAATGCGGTCGCCGAGTACCTCGCGTGCGCCGGTCTCCGCTTCCCGGCGAAGCATCGCCTCGACTTCTTGCGGCACAATCGATCCGCCGAAAACGCGGGCGAAGGCGTCTCCGACGGTCGACTCGAGTTTGCGCTCGAAGCGGTCGAGGTGACCCATATCACCGCCCGCCTCGCTCGTCGTTGTTCTCGGTCTGCGCACATGGGTGCGCCAGCGTGTCGCCTGGCCACATGGCTTACGTGCATGGTATCGGCCCAGCCCAGCCGTGCGGGACCAACAGAATTCTGAGAATTGAATAGAAGCAGGTCAGCTGCGCGATCCTGGTCGACTCCCAGCGTATTGGCAGGCCCGTGGGCCCATCGGTACGGTTGGGGAGCGGGGTGACGCGCGTGATAGGCTCCCCCGGTTGTTGGGGCGAGTGGCGGAATGGCAGACGCGCTGGCTTCAGGTGCCAGTGTCCTTCGGGACGTGGGGGTTCAAGTCCCCCTTCGCCCACAAATCGAGATCAGGCGAGTCACCGAATTCGGATGACTCGCCTCGATTTGTTAGAGCCCTTCAAATGCCTTTTGGCCATCGCGCGGCAGTGCCTTGTATTCGGAGACGAGCACGGTAGCTTTTTGCGAATGCGACTGGCGTATATCGCGATTGTTTCGGTTGTGCTGTTATCGGCAGCGTGTTCGACAACGGTCCAAGGTTCGGCGTTGAAGGAGACGGGTGCGCGTCCTGGGCCGGGGGTCGATATCAGCAAGCTGGATGTCGGGCCGTACCCCACCGAGCCGAGCCAGCCGCTGGGGGTGACCGGTGACCCGGAGCGCGGAGTGCTGGTCGAGGCCCAGCGGATGGCCAATAACGTCGTCGGTCCGTGGGAAGTCGACTCGACGGTGACAGGCTCGTTCGGCTTGGGCGCCACGGTGCTGTTGAGCCCCGCGGACCTGGCAAGCATCGGCCCGCAGCCGTTCGTGGCGGCCGCGGGTCGGCACAACTTCGTCAATGGATTCGTGTCGGGGCGGACGGCCGAGGGCCAGAAGATTCTGCTGAACGCGGTGCTGCGCTTCGCCGACCCGGACTCCGCGAGCGCCGCCGCGTCGGATTTCGGCGATATTGCGGCCAAGACCGGGACGGGGGTGCAACGCGCCGAGATCCCAGGCCACCCCGACACCGTGGCGGCAAGCTACACCCAACCCGAGGGCTCTACCGGTAAGCAGTGGAGTGCAGTGCGCGCCTTCACGCCCCACGGCGACTATGTGTTCATGCAACTCGCACAGGCGATCGATGGCATGGACCCGGCGGTGGGACTAGTCGCCAAGACCGTCGCCTTGCAAGGGCCGGCCATCGATCAGTTCCGCGCCACTGATCCCTCGGAGTTCGCCGACATCTCGCTCGACCCGGACGGGCTGCTGGCCCGGACGCTGCCGGTTCCGGACAAAGAGGCGACGCCCATCCAGAACACCACCTACGAACAACGCGGTGCACTGCACTTCCAGAGCGATCCGGCGCGGTCCGCGACCCTGTTTTCCGACACCGACACGGACCTGGTGGCGATGGCGAAAACGAACGTCTACCAGACCAAGGATTCGGCAAGCGCGGTGAAGATCGTGGAGGGATTCTCCGCGGAGTTGCAGGCGACATCGCAACCGGCCAAGCCGGTCAACAACCTTCCGGACAGCCGCTGTCTTCAACTCGAAGACGAGACCTTCTATTGTCTCGGCGCGGCGGACCGCTACGCGATCGAGACGTCCTCGCAGAAGCTGCTGGATGCCCAGCAGCAGGTGGCGGCGCAGTACGCGATGTTGCTGACCGGGTGAGCTTCACGCGAGCAGACCCTGCAGCATCAGGTCGCTGAGCTCCTTGGCTGCGGTGTCGATGTCCTTGATCCTGCGCACACACACCGCGTACCACGCTCCACCGGCGATGGCGTCCATGATGGTGTCGGCGCTGATGCCGGGGCGTGCGGTCCCGTCGGCGACCGCCTCGCTCACCTGATCGGCAAGCTGGCTGCGCGCCGTGGCCTCCAGCCGATCGCTGAGCATCCTGCGCATTTTGCGATCCGACCGTAAATCGTTGAGCAGACCTGGAATTGATTCGCGGACCGCGGCATCTCCGTACATCCGCAGGGCCCCGTGACACAGGCGGGTGATCTCGGCGACGAAGTCGTCTTCCGGCGGCTCGGCCCCGAGGTCGGGGAACAGCGCCTCGTGCACCAAATGCGCCTTGGAATCCCACCGTCGGTACACGGCGGGCCTGCTGACCCCGGCCGTGGTGGCGATCAGATCGATGGTCGTCGCCGCGTATCCGCGCTCCACCAGCAGCCGCCGCGTCGCCGCCATCACCTCGGCGTCGATCGACGGATCCCGGCGCGAGCCCTGTCGCCGATGCCGCCGCACCCCTTCCACGAATCGCCTCCCGCCGACGTGAATTGTCGTTACAGTCTGTCACAACAAATCCGAATGGAGGCGGCTATGACGACCGGGCTCACCAAACCGCTGGCGGACGTCGGCGAAGATGGGCGACACCTCTATACCTGTCCGCTGTGTGAGGCCATGTGCGGCTTGGAGATTCAGGTGTCCGACGGCCGTGTCGCAAGCATCCGCGGAAACCGCGACGACACCTGGAGCCGCGGCCACATCTGCCCAAAGGGTGCCAGCCTGGGCGCCGTGCACGAGGATCCCGACCGCATCAGGCACCCAATGATCAAGGTCGACGGACAGTGGCAGGAGGCCAGCTGGGACGCGGCCTTCCGCCGCTGCACCGAACTACTGGGGCCTGTAATCGAGAAGTACGGCATCGGCGCGGTCACCTGCTACACCGGCAACCCGCTCGCGCACTCGTTTTCTCTCGGCCGCTACACCGGCGTACTGCTCGGCATGTCGGGTATTCCGCTCAGCTACTCCCCGGGCACCGTCGACCAGTGGCCGAAGAATCTGTCGTCGCACCTGATGTACGGCGGCTGGTGGAGCTTCCCGGTGCCCGACATCGAGCGCACCGACCTGCTGATCGTCATGGGCGCGAACCCCGCGGCATCGCAGGGCTCGCTGCTGGCCGCGCCGGATGTGATGGGCATCATCGACGGAATTCGCAAGCGCGGCAAGGTCATTGTCGTCGACCCGGTGCGCACCGCCACCGCCGCGCGGGCCAGCGAGTGGCTGCCCATCACACCCGGCACCGACGCGGCGCTTCTGCTCGCCGTCGTGCACACCCTGTTCACCGACAACCTGGTCAAGCTCGGCGCTGTTGAACCGCACCTCGACGGCGTCGACCGGATGCGCGAGATCGCCGCCGAGTGGTCTCCCGAGCGCGTCGCGTCCGTCACCGGCATCACCGCCGACCGCATTCGCACCATGGCCCGCGAGTTGGCGGGCACTGAACGCGCGGTGGTGTACGGCCGAATCGGCTTGTGCAATCAAGAGTTTGGCAGCCTGGCCAGCTGGCTCGTCGACGTGGTCAACATCCTCACCGGACACTTCGACACGCCGGGCGGATCGATGTTCCCCCGCGCCGCGGCGTGGTCGGTCACCGTGCAGCCGATCCCCGGCCTCGAGGACGGGGCGCCAGAGTTCGGCCGGTACCGCACCCGCGTCCGCGGCGCGAAGGAAGTCCTCGGCCAGGTGCCCGTGTCGTGCCTGGCTGAGGAGATCGCGACGCCGGGGGAGGGGCAGATCAAGGCGCTGATCACGGTGGCGGGTAATCCCGTGCTGTCCACCCCTGCGGGCCACAAACTCGACGAAGCCTTGCCATCGCTGGACGCGATGATCTCCGTCGACCTGTGGCTCAACGAGACCACACGCCATGCCGACGTGATCCTGCCCGCGCCGTCGCCGCTGGAGCAGCCGCATCACGACGACCTGATCCTCAACTTCGCGATCAACAGCATCGCGAACTATTCGCCGCCGGTGTTCACACCGGAGGACCCGGACCGGCCCGAAGAGTGGGAGATCCTGATCCGGCTGACAGGGCTGTGCACGGGCACGCCCGCCGAGGATGTCGACGTGGCGCCCATCGACGACGGGTTCTTCGATTACATGGCGTTCACTGTCGGGCTCGACGGGCCGACTATTCGCCGGCACTACGACCACGGCGGCCCGGAGCGCATCCTCGACCTCACCCTGCGCACCGGGCCGTTCGGTGACCGCTACGGCGAGAATCCCGACGGCGTCACGCTGGAGGCGCTCAAGGCTCAGCCGAACGGCATCAACTTCGGGCCCATGATGCCGCAGGTCCCCGAGGTTCTCGGCACAGCGGACCGCAAGATCCGGTTGGCCCCGCAGTACCTGCTCGACGACCTGCCCCGGCTCGCCGAACGCCTCGAGCGCGCCCCTGACGAGCTGGTGCTCGTCAGCAGGCGGCACCTGCGGTCGAACAACTCGTGGCTGCACAACGTCGGACCGCTGATGAAGGGTAGGGACCGCTGCACGCTGCTGATGCACGATGACGACGCGACGAAGCGCGGCGTGACGTCGGGCGACGTCGTTACGGTTGCCTCGTCGGGCGGGCAGGTCGAGGTGCCCGTCGAGGTGACCGACGCGATCATGCCGGGGGTGGTTTCGATGCCGCACGGCTGGGGTCACGGCAAGCCCGGTACCCGGATGGCGATCGCCAACGAGTCGCCAGGGGTGAACACCAACATCCTGTCGCCGCCGGCGTTCATCGACGAACCTTCGGGAAACGGGGCGCTCAACGGTATCCCGGTGACGGTGACCGCCGTCGGCGCCTGATAGGCATTAGGCGTGGGCAACAACGAACGCGCAAAGATCGTCATGACCGATGACGAGATCGCGGAATTCATCGAGCGCAGCCGGACCGCGACCATGGCGACCGTGCTCGCAGACGGCCGGCCGCACCTGGTCGCGATGTGGTACGCGGTGGTCGACGGCGAGATCTGGTTCGAGACCAAGGCCAAGTCGCAAAAGGCGGTCAATGTCCGTCGCAATCCGACGATCACGGTGATGATCGAGGATGGCCAGACCTACGACACGCTGCGCGGCGTGTCGATCGACGGCAAGGCCGAGATCGTGGACGACCCGGAAACCATTCTGCGCGTTGGCATTAGCGTGTGGGAGCGCTACACAGGGCCCTACACCGACGATATGCGTCCGTTCATCGACCAGATGATGAACAACCGAATCTGCGTGCGCGTGGTGCCGGAGCGGATGCGCAGCTGGGACCATCGCAAGCTCGGCATGCCGGCGATGCCCCTCGGCGGCAGCACGGCAGAGTACCTCTGATGGCGCAGGAACGCCCCAAGCAGCTGGACTCTCCGCTGCTGCCGAAGATCTTCAAGTACGCAGGCAAGGCGCACGTGTGGGTGTATCGCCGCACCGGCGGCAAGGTCGGCGGGAAGTGGCGCATCGGCGCGGGGTTTCGCAAGCCGGTGCCGACGCTGCTGCTCGAGCACCGCGGCCGCAAGTCCGGCAGGGTTTTCGTCACGCCGCTGCTCTACATGTTCGACGGTGCAGACGTCGTGATCGTCGCGTCGCAGGGCGGGCGGCCCGAGGACCCACAGTGGTACCGCAACCTGGTGGCCAACCCCGACACGTTCGTCGAGATCGGGGCCGACCGTCGTGCGGTGCGCGCCGTCACCGCCGGTCAGGACGAACGGGCGCGGCTGTGGCCGAAGCTCGTCGAGGTCTACGCGGATTTCGACAACTACCAAAGCTGGACCGACCGCGAGATTCCGGTCGTGGTCCTCAAGCCGCGGGTTTGACGACGCGAAACTGAAGTTTTGCAGGAGATTTCGCAGACCTTTCCTGCACAAGCTCAGATTCGGCGCGGAGCGCTAGGGGTGGGGCGGGTTGAAGCCGGGGTTCGACAGTGCAGTGGCCACACCGCTGCCGATCGGGCCGTGTTGATCGACAATCGTGGCGACTCCGGTCGCCACCCCGGCGTGGCTGTAATGGGTCAACGCCGCCAACCCGAGGTATGGCCCTTCGGGTAGTCGGGACAGCGTCAGCGTGTAGTCGGCGTTGATGAACTGCAAACCCTCTGTCCCGAAATGGGTTATCGAACTGACCATGTCGCCGGCCATCGCCGCTCTGGTGAACGGCGTGAGTTCTTCGCCGTCGATCAACGGCCTGATGTCACGCACCCAGATGTACTTGGGTCCGGCGTGTGCCCAGGCGTCGAGCCCGAACCCTGGGCCTGGGGTGTGGTTGCTGCGGCCGTAGGTCCACACCAGCATCGCCAAACCTCGTGGGATCGGGTCGGGGGTTGGCGGAATGGGCGGCATCGTGACGGGCGAGGACCAGATGTCGTCGGACGGCTGCTCGCCGCGGCGTAGAAACAGTCCGCTCGCACGGGCGACGACGGTGTCGGATTGCGTCATCACCGCGTCGACCAACCTGAGGCGACGGCCCTGACGAGTGACCGTGGTGTCGATCCGCACGGGCGCCAGCGCGGCGGGCCGGAACAAATCGACGGTGAGCCGCGCCGGCTGGAAATCGGGATCGCCGGCGTCGCGTTCGAGGACGTGGCCGAGGATGCCGCCGACGTAGTTGCCGCTGATCGTCTGACCCCATGGGCCCCTGGCGATGGGCTGCGGCACGAAGGTGTCTTCATCGGCGACGAAGAATGCCGATGGGCCGCTGCGCGGAGCGGGGGACTCGGCCGCGCGATCCTGGGTGGTCACGCGACCGACGATAGCGGGCTAGCTCGGCTAAGAATTCGCCAGCCAGCGCTTGACGTCGGTGTCCACGGGGTCGGCGACGTCGGCGAACTCCTGATGCTTCTCCACGAACCCGGCCACCATCGGACACACGGCGACGATCCGCAGCCCGGCATCGCGGGTGGCCTTCAGCGCCTCGTCGACGAGAATTGTTGCCAGCCCGCGCCCACCGAACTCGTCGAGCACCTCGGTGTGCGGGAAGATCCGTTGCCCGTCGCGATCGACGTACTCGGTGAAGCCGACCTTCTGTCCCTCGACGGAAATGCTGAAGCGATCGGATTCCTTGCTGACAGTCGTTGGTGCGCCGGTCTTGTCGGTGGTCATGGGTCCTCTATACCCCGGGATTGGGGCGCGGTCGCAACGTCGCATTTGGCAGCGGTGGGGCCGGCAAACGTGACACCGCCCCTTGGTAACCCTGCACCGCGCCGAAGCGGTCGTCGTGGTCTTCCCACAACTGCCGGTAGGCCGCGATGTCCTCATGACTGCGCCCGACGAAGTTCCACCACATGACGAGTTGCTCGGGAAACGGCGGGCCGCCGAGCAACAGGACACGCGCCGGAGCCTGGCCGCGGTTGACAACCTCCAGACGGTCGCTGCCGGCCGCCTGGAATGCCAGATCCGCCGCCGCAAGCGAGGTCCCCGCGACCTGGACCTCGCCGTAGTCGAGGAGCACGCCATGCTCGAAGACGGGATCGACCTCGAGGGCGAGTCTTGCGCCAGGGTCGAGGTCGAGCTGCGCGCCGAGCAGCGGAGTAAAGGTGTGGACGGGCGAGCGGTCGCCGGCGTGCTCACCGAGGAACACCCGCACGGTGGCGCCGCCAAGGGAGCGCGGCTCGGGCACGTAGTGTGCGAAGTCGCGACCGGTGTCACGGTCGGAGGCGGGTAGCGCCACCCACAACTGCACACCGTGTAGGACGGCGGTGCCCGCGGTGGAGACCTCGGAATGGCAGATGCCCGCCCCAGCCGTCATGAGGTTCAGCTCGCCTGGCCGCACCATCGCGTGCACACCCGCGCTGTCGCGATGTTCTACCTCGCCGCTGAAAAGCCAACTGACAGTTTGCAATCCCGTATGCGGATGCGGCGGCACGTCCATCCCCGTGGTGCCGCGCACGTCGTGCGGACCGTAGTGGTCGGCGAAGCACCATGCCCCGATCAACGACCGCTCCCGCTGCGGCAGCGTGCGTCGCACGCGGATGGCCCGCGGTCCGCCCAGCGGCACCTCTCGCGGATGCAGCACACCGGCGAATGGCGAAGCCACACAGGCGACTTCGGCAGGAGCGGTGTCGGTGTTGCTCACGGGCTCACAGTAGCCTCCTTCGCCGCAGCGCCAGTCATCGCCGACCGGATCACGTCCAGGTCGCGATCGCTGATCTTGAACACCCCGAAGCGGAACTTGTATCCCCAGCGCGCGGGATCCTCGATGAAGTCCAGCTGCTCGATCAGCGGGCGGATCGGTGCCTCGGCGCAGTCCAGGAAATCGACATTGCGACGCCAGGGCTGAAAGTCAGGTGACATCTCGACTTGATACGGCTCGTCGTCGGCGACCTGACCGATCGCGGTGAAGGCCTGCAGCGGCTCGCCGTCGGGATAGACCATTTTTGGTGAGTAAAAAACGATCCAATCGCCCCGGGCCATCTTCTTCAACATGTGCGGCTTGCCGTGGTTGGCCTGAGTGAAGCGGCCCCGCACCCCACGCTCGACGTGGTCACGGCTGACGGTATTGATCCAGTTCGTCATGTCCGCACGGTATGCCGGATCGCCGACAGATCGGCGACCGTCGTAGGGCGGCCTGTGGATAACTCTTGGCGACGAGAAAAAGCGGAGCTAGCGCAACGCCTAGAACGGGCTGCTGTTGGCTTGCCATCGGGCCTCTTCCGGGCGTGGTCCGTATCGCCGGACGTAAGCCTGGTCGATTGCGGCGTTCTTCTTACGCCTGAGTTCGTCCACGAGGTTCGGGTCCAGATTGTGTTGTGCGAGTCGGTGGCGGCGCCACACCTTATTGAGCGACAGGGATATCAATAGGGCCCAGATGTAGATCGGCGCCGTCATCTCGAGATGCACGTACAGCGATGCTGGGAGCAGCCAGAACGGTGCGAGCACCAGTAAAGGCGGAATCGCAGCGCGGACCATATGCCGGCGAACAGCTCCCTCGCCGGCGAGGTCGTTGCGGACCCACTCGCGCATGTCGTCGGGGAGCCTGCGTCCGAAGGCGTAGCCGATGTACTGCAACGGATCGGGCCGATTCATTTCATTTCCTTCCCGTCATCGAGGGCACCTGCTGCCAATGCCGCGGCGTTGACGCGGGTGAGCACGTCGCGCAGCAATTCGAGTTCATCAAGACCAACGCCGAGCCGCTCCACTACCGCGCGCGGAATCTTCATGGCTCGCCGCCGCAGCTGGATGCCGGCCTTGGTCAGCTCTACCTCGGTCGAGCGTTCATCGGCGATGCTGCGTGTCCTGGTGATCAAACCGAGGACGTCGAGGCGCTTGAGCATCGGCGACAAGGTCGCCGAATCCAGTTGCAGTGCAGCTGCGATCTCCTTGACCGACAGCGGTTGATCGGAATTTGACTTGTGGTGGTCCCAGAGCGCGAGCATGACCAGGTACTGCGGATGGGTCAGTCCCAGCGGCTCGAGCAACGGCCGGTACACCGCGAGCACCGCACGGTTTGTCACCGCCAGCGCAAAGCACACCTGCTGCTCGAGGGCAAGGGGGTCGACGTCTTTCGCTACGAGGGACACAACACCACACTACGCAACTAGTTAGGGCGCAAACTAATTGCGTGCTAAGTATCACACCTTGTTAGCATCGGACGCCATGCCCGATGAGCCCATGCGCGCCGATGACGCCGAACTGTTGAGGCGCCGCGCGCTCACGGAAGATGCGGCCCGCCCGGACGCGGTCGAGCGCCGGCACGCGGCCAAAGGCCGCACCGCGAGGGAGAACATCGACGATCTGGTCGACCCGGGGTCGTTCGTCGAGTACGGCCGGTTTGCGATCGCCGCCCAGCGATTCCGCCGCGAGTTGGCCGACCTGATCGCGCGCACGCCCGCCGACGGGCTCATCGCGGGCACGGCGCGAATCAACGGCGATCTGTTCGGCGACGAGCGCAGCGCCTGCGCGGTGTTGTCCTACGACTACACCGTGCTCGCCGGCACCCAGGGCGCGCTCGGTCACCGAAAGAAGGACCGGCTCTTCGAACTCATCGAGCGAATGCGCCTGCCCGCCGTGTTCTTTGCCGAGGGCGGAGGCGGGCGTCCCGGCGACACCGACTACCCCGTTGTCTCAGCGCTGGATGCGCGCGCATTCAAGCTGTGGGCGGCGTTGTCTGGGCTGGTGCCGCGGGTCGCGATCGTCAAGGGTCGCTGCTTCGCCGGTAACGCTGTGATCGCCGGGTCCTCCGATCTGATCGTCGCCACCGAGGACGCGTCGATCGGGATGGGTGGCCCCGCGATGATCGCGGGCGGCGGTCTTGGTGATGTCCACGCCGACGACGTCGGCCCGATCTCGATGCAGGCGCCCAACGGGGTTGTCGACATGGTGGTGGCCGACGAAGCCGAGGCGGTCGCGATCACAAAGAGGCTACTCGGTTACTTCCAGGGTGCGACGGCGCCCGGCGAGGCACCTGACCAAACACGTTTGCGCACAATGGTTCCCGAAAGTGCCCGGCGTGCGTACTACGTCACCCCGATCGTCGAGACACTCGCCGACAACGGATCGGTGACGTTCCTTCGGGAACGGTTCGCCCCCGAGATGGTGACCGCCCTGGCCAGGATCGAGGGCCGAGCCGTCGGCGTCATCGCCAACAACACCCGGGTGATGGCCGGCGCGATCACCGCGGCCGCCTCCGATAAGGCCGCCCGTTTCCTGCAGCTGTGCGATGCGTTCGGTCTGCCGGTCGTTTCGCTCGTCGACTGCCCCGGCTACATGGTCGGGCCTGCGGCGGAAGCGGAGGCGTTGGTGCGCCGCGCATCGCGCATGCTCGTGGCCGGCGCTGCGCTGCGCGTGCCCTTGGTCGCGGTGGTGCTGCGGCGCGGCTACGGGCTCGGCGCGCAGGCGATGGTCGGCGGCAGCCTGCACGAGCCGGTGCTCACGGTGGCGTGGCCCGGCGCGCACCTCGGCCCGATGGGTCTTGAGGGAGCGGTCCGCCTCGGCCTCCGCAAGGAGCTCGAGCAGATCGCCGACGACGAGGAGCGCGAAGAACGCGTTCGGCAGGCGACGGCTGCCGCGCAGGAAAATGCCAAGGCGCTCAACGCCGCTGCGCTCTTCGAGATCGACGACGTCATCGATCCGGCCGACACCCGCGGCCTCATCGCCGCGACCCTCGGGGCCGCCGCGTCGCACGCACAACCTCCGCGGGGCCAGCGGTTCGTGGATACCTGGTAGGTCGGGAAGCCCGCCGAACGTGAGCTTGTGTGCGAATTTTCGGTGGATCTTCGATCACAAGCTCACGTTCGACACCCCACGTCCTCAGGCGGATTCCGCGATGAGTCGGCGGTCGCGCACGGGGTAGCCATTACGCTCGGCGAGGGAACGAAGTTGACGCAGGGCAAATGTCCGCCCGCGGCCCCCCTCGGGGATCTCGATCCCGGCCCACACCCCCTCCGCGCGCGGGAGTTCGCACGCCTCGCGGGCGCACATCCATCGACGAGGGCACGCCCGGCAGATGGCCTTTGCCTCTTCGTCCGCGGTGGTGGTCCACCGTTCGGGATCTCGAGTGCATGCGCCGATCGGCGTCTCGTCCCACTCCGTTCCGTTCATCGCTGTTGCTCCTCTGCATGCTTTGCGGCGTCTCACCGCGATGGCGCCAAACGTAGCGCACAAACCGTAGCGTTGCAACAGTTATGGCACAGAGCGAGAGGCCGGCAGGCCGTTGCCGTCCCGACTCTCCGTACGCCGAGCTAACAGAAATCTAGGTTCACCTGCGCTGATGCCGCTATATGCCAACTATGTAATTCCGTAGCATCGAAACAGTTAAGCCGTTGACAAAAGATGTAGCTCCGCCACATATCGAGCGGACAACAAGCGTGGCCAAGTCGTAGCAGTGGCGAACGGCATGGTTACTATTGCGACACCTGGGCCGCACACCACTCAGCGAGGATCGCTGTAATGACAGACGCGGAGACGACCGCTGAGACGTCGGACGTCGGCGACCCTGGGTTGGTCCGCGCCGGGGCCGCCGCCGCCGCGCGCAGGCGGGAACTCGACATCAGTCAGCGCAGCCTCGCCGCGGACGGGATCATCAACGCCGGCGCCCTGATCTCCTTCGAAAAGGGCCGCAGTTGGCCACGCGAGCGCACCCGAGCAAAGCTCGAGGAGGTGCTGCGGTGGCCGCGAGGCACCATCGCACGGCTGCGACAAGGCGAGCCCGTCGCGCGCGAGAGGCCGACCGACTCCGTCGCCAGCGCCGATGAGGGACAGCTGATCGCTCAGGCCGTCATCACTGCGGTGCATACTCTCGGCGCGGCCGTCGACTCGCTGCCGGCCCTGGACGACGACGAGTTCACGCCGCGCGTGTCGGCCATCCTGGCCGACCTACGCCAGCTCGAAGCCGTCGCCGCCCGCGCGACCCGGATCAGTCATGTGACGCCCGCGCTGATCAAGGCGCTGGGCACCGTCCGCCGCCAGATCGACGAGTTGACCATGATGGGCGCGACCGCGCCTCGCGCGACGCTCGGCCAACGGGTTTACTCCACCCGTCGTCACGCTAATCTGACAATCGCTGAAACCGCCCAAGCTGCAGGCGTTTCCGAGGATGACATTGCTCGCGTGGAAGCAGAGGAGCAGGTACCGGCTGCGGTGATCGAGTCGATCGAAGCCCTGCTCAAACAGATCGATTAATAGCGTTCCCTGCTCCGGTCGTCGCGGGTGGGGAAGTGCTCGGCCAGCGCAGCCGCGATCTCGATGAACTTGCGCCGCGCGGGCGTCGACATCAAGCTCGTCTTATCGATCACGCCGCCGGGCCGCAAGTGCCCGTCGAACGGCACCTCGATGACGACCTGACCCTGGCTCGCGAACTGCTGGGCCAGGATCGAGCGGGTCCGCTTATCGGCGTGGCCGTCTGAATCGTTGAGCACGATCACCGTGCGCTGCAGCAGGGAGGTCAGGCCACGGGCGGCCAGCCAGTCCATCGTCTGACCGGCCGCGGCCGCGCCGTCCACCCACGGCGAGGACACCACGATCAGCGCGTCGAGATCGCGCAACGCCTCCTGGGTGACGGGAGCGTCCATGGTGGAGCTGCAGTCGATGATCGAGATCGTGAAATAGCGGTCGAGGCGCGACGTAGCCTCGCGATAGATTGCGGGATCCAGCACGCGGCGGCGCGCCGGGGTCGCCTCGCCTGCGAGAACGAACAGGCCCGCCGAGTTGTTGCCCACCCGGCTGCGCACATCGGCGAACGTCTCGAGGTGCTGGTCGGACGCCAGTTCCCAGTACGAGCCCTGTGCCTTGGGGTCGACACGGCTGCCCAGCTTGCCGAACGCGGTGTCGGCGTCGATGGCCACCACCCGGTCGTCCTGGCGCAGCTCGGCGAACACCGACCCGACACTGGCCGACACGGTCGTCTTCCCGACGCCGCCCTTGCCCATCACGCCGATCTTGAAGTGGCCGCGCAGCGTCGACTTGATCTTGTTCACCAGCTCGGCCTCGCGGACCTCGTCGGGCGACTGGCCGAGGTTGACCATCCCGAAGGTGGCCTTGTACACCGCGAGCCGCCAGCCGCGACTTGGCGGCACCCTGCGCGCGGGCACAAGGTCATCCGCTCTGATCCTGTCGGCGTAGGACGCTGTCGGCGAGGGCGGCGCCGCGTCGGGTGCGTAAGAATGGGGCGGCCACGCTTGACCCGTCCTCGCACCCGAAGGTTGTTGAGAGGGAGGAGCGGCCTGTCCCGCCGGACGAGGGGCACGCGGCGGCTGCCAGCCCGACGGTTGATTCCACGCGCCGTCGTCGGGGCGGTTGGCCGCGGGCAGCGGCCCTGTGTCGCGAGGAGATCCCGGCGGCGGTCCATATCTGGGCGGCTGCTGACGGAAACTGCCACCCGGACGATCCGGATCGAGGAACGGTGGCGGAGGCGCGTCGGGCGGGCCACTGCGCTGCGGCGGCTGGGGACCCGGTGCCTTCCCCGCGTCGTCGGGCGGGCTGGGGGGATCTGGCGCGACGAAGTCCACCGGCGGGCGCGACGGCACAGGAGGCTTTGGCGGCGGCGGCGGCGGTTCTGCCTTCGGCGTCGGCGGCTCGTAGTCGGTTTCCTCGGGGCCCGTCCAGCCGAGGTCTCTCCGCAATGCGTCGTCGCGGTCGGTCACTGCAGATCTCCTTCGGTGTCAGACGACGCGGATGTCGGCCACTCTCAAGTATCAACTACACCTGGTCTGGTCTTTCGCATCCAACAGCCAAGGTGCGCCGCAACGGGCCAGCAAACACTGCGGCATGGTCGTGACGAACCGTGTCGGCTCGGTGGCGGCCAACAACATTCACGGGACCGAGTGGCGCTCGCGGCTGCCATTTGCCTCAGCTAGCAGAGCATCGATGGGCGTAGATGGTCGCTGGTCACGCCAACAGCGGACGTTGCTGATATTCGCGTATGATGTGCAAGGCACACTTCGGATGGCCGTCAGGACATAGCTGACCGGACGCTCCGGGCTAGCAGGGATGGCAAGCGGTCGGCGAGAAATTGGTGCACCGGCAGCCCAAAATCCGCTGGTACGCTGTGACGCGGCGAAGGGGTTTGCGTGTTTGGGTCAGTTGGGTCCGCCAACGGGTCGTGGCAAATATTGGTCCGTGCACGGTGAAGGTCGTTGGGAAGCTCATCGAGCGCATCGCCGGCGTCGCCGGTCTCCTGAACGTTCGCGAAGCCGGCGAGCGCCTGGCCAAATGGCAGGCGCAGAACGCCGCCGCACTGCAGCAGGCTGTCGGCCGATATGCCTGCGTGGCCGAGGGCGCCGATTTGCCCGGTGCCACAATGAGTTTCGATCCGCGAGCTACGGAGCGGACCCATGACAGCAGGCGCAGGCCGACGGTGGTAGCTATTCCGAGCGGCTGCAAGCGCCCGTCGCGACTAGGTTGTATCCGGACAACCCACCAGGGCCGCCGGCCGGGACGCCACTGCAGGATGGAAGGTAAGGAAGAGGGGACCATGTCCGGCGACGATCTGCGTATCACGACCGCCCATCTCGGCGACCTTGCCGTCAAACAGGCCCGCATGGCGGCCGACATCAGATCGGCGACGATGCTGGCCGAAGGCGCACACGCGGCAGTGCGCAGCACCCACGGCATCATCGCTTCCGCCTCTGCGAGCGCACTGACGACCGCGCTCGCCGCCCGTCGCAGCGCAGGTTCGAAAATGGCCGCGCTTTCAGATGACTTGTGCGACAAGCTCGCCCAAGCGGCGAAGCGTTACGACCTGGCCGACGACGCTATGAGCGGCACCTTACGTACGCAGATGCAGACAGGGCAACCATGATGCATCAGACCCCAACCCACTATGACGACGTGGTCGGTGTCGAGGTCACCATCGACGGCATGCTCGTCATCGCCGACCGGCTCAACTTGATGGACTTCCCAGTGGCACTGGGCATCCGGCTGAATATCCCACAGGAAGACCTGCGCAACATCGTGTGGGAGCAGGTGGCGCGCGACCTGACCGCGCAAGGCGTCCTTGACCTTTTCGGCGAACCCCACCCGGAGGTGGCCGCAATGGTCGATACCCTCAGCCGGGCCGACCGGACCCTCGAAGGCCGGTGGTGGCGGCGCGATGTCGGTGGCAAGATGGTGCGCTTCGTGGTGTGTCGTAAGGGGGATCGCCATGTCGTTGCCGCCCGGGACGGTGACATGCTGGTTCTGCAGCGCGTCGCGCCGCAAGTGGGCTTGGCGGGCATGGTGACGACGGTGCTCGGCTCTGCGATCGCCGCCGACGTGGAACCGCTGACCGGCGTCGCGAGCAAATTGGCGGAATGCAAGACGGCAAATCAGATTGCGGGATACGGCGTCGCGCCCGCCTCGGCGCGCGCCTACGCCGAGATCATCAGCGAGCCCGCCAGCTGGGTCGAGATCACCGCCACCGAACGGCATCCCGGAGGCACCTCCACCCGAGCCGACGTCGCGGCCGGTGTGCTCGACTCGCGGCAAGGTCGCATCGTGTCGATCCCGAGGCGGGTGAACGGCGAGCTGTACGGCAGTTTCATGCCCGGCAGCACGGAGAACCTGCAGCGCGCGCTCGACGGGCTGACCGAGTTCTTACCGTCGTGCACCTGGTTCGAGCACGCCGACGCCGATTCTTACCCGGATTGACCTTGGAAGTGAGGAAGGCATTCGACCGTGGGTGACACTCCACCACACGATTCCGGTGACGAGCGCGACGACCTGTCCGCGCTCGATTTCTCTGTTACCGAAAGCGAGTCAGCGGAATCCGATCTCGATGCGCTGTATGTATACCCGGAGCACTCGGAGGACGACGAGCTTATAGCGCCGGTGTTCACCGTGACCAATCCGCCGGGGACCGTGACCGTGACGGCCTTCCTGGACGGCCGCGTCAAGCAGATCGAGCTATCGCCGAAGGCAACCGATATGACGGAAACGGATCTCGCCGACGAAATCGTCGTCATCGCGGGCCTGGCGACCGCGGACGCACGGTCGGCCCAGTACGCCTACATGCTAGAAGGCATGCGACAGCAGGGCCATGACGATCTCGCAACCCGCGACTTCCTGGCCCGGGACTTGGATCTGCCGACCCCCGAGGAGGCCAAAGCCGCTCGGGCACAGCTCTTCTCGACTAGATACACAGGTGATCATGACTGAGCATCTCGCCAGCCTCTTCGGCAGCGCAGTTGGCATGTTGTCCAATTCCCAATCCCGTTCGTTCGAATTGTTCACCGAGGTCACCACACTCGACGAATCCGCATGCGACGCGTGGGTGGGCCGGATCCGCTGCGGGGACACCGACCGCGTGACGCTATTCCGCGCCTGGTACTCGCGCTCGAATTTCGGTCAGCTCGCAGGGTCCGCCGAGATCTCGATGAACAGCCTCAATGCCAGGATCCCGATCGGCGGCATGTTCGGCGACATCACCTATCCGATCAACTCGCCGCTTGCGATCACGATGGGTTTCGCTGTGCACGAGGCCTCCGTCGGCAACTACGCCGACGCGATGGAGGCACTGGACGACGTTCCGTCCACGGGCGCAGAACATTTGGTGTCCTGGGTCAAGGCGGTGATCTATGGCGCCGCCGAACGCTGGACCGACGTCATCGAAGAAGTCAGGGGCGCCGGTGGCTGGCCTGACAAGTTCCTGGCCGCCGCGGCGGCCGTGGCACATGGAGTGGCTGCGGCCAACCTCGCGTTGTTCAGCGAGGCCGAACGCCGGCTGACCGAATCGAATTCGTCGCCGGCGGGGGAGGCGTGCGCGCCCGCTATCGCCTGGTACCTCGCGATGACGCGTCGCAGCCAAGGCAACGAAGGGGCCGCCGTGGCGCTGCTGGAGTGGCTGCAAGCCACGCATCCCGAGCCGAAAGTCTCGGCTGCACTTAAGGATCCGTCCTATCGGCTGATTACCACCACGCCGGAGAAGATCGCGTCTCGGCGCGACCCATGGGATCCGACCAGCGTCGTGGCCGACACCTCGGGACGGGAGAAGCTGCTCGCCGAAGCGCAGGCGGAGCTGGACCAGCAGATCGGACTGACGCGGGTCAAGGAACAGATCGAGGCGTACCGCGCTGCCACACAGATGGCGAAGATCCGGGCGGCCCGCGGCATGAAGGTCGCGCAAGCCTCAAAGCACATCATCTTCGCCGGCCCGCCGGGCACGGGGAAGACGACCATTGCCCGCGTGGTGGCCAACATCCTTGCCGGCCTTGGCGTGATCGCCGAACCCAAGCTCGTCGAGTCGTCGCGCAAGGACTTCGTCGCCGAGTACGAGGGCCAGTCGGCGGTGAAGACCAGCCGCACCATCGATCGCGCCGTCGGCGGGGTGCTGTTCATCGACGAGGCCTACACCTTGGTGCAGGAGCGCGACGGGCGTGCCGACCCGTTCGGCACCGAGGCGCTGGACACGCTGCTGGCGCGGATGGAAAACGACCGCGATCGCCTGGTGGTGGTCATTGCGGGTTACAGCGCCGACATCGATCGCCTGCTGGAGTCCAATGACGGTCTGCGCTCGCGGTTCGCCAACCGCATCGAGTTCGATTCCTACACTCCGGAGGAGATCGTCGACATCGCGAAAGTCATTGCCACCGCCAATGACTCGACCATCGATGAGGAAGCGGCCAAGCGTGTGCTCGAGGCGGCGACGCTGTTGTCCGAGCGGTCGTTGAACGGCAAGCCGGCGTTGGACATCGCAGGCAACGGTCGGTACGCCCGGCAACTGGTGGAGGCCGGCGAGCAGAGCCGGGACATGAGACTGTCACGATCGCTGGATTTCGAGAGTCTGGGTGTCGATCAGCTCAGCGAGATCAACGGTGAGGACATGGCCGCGGCGATCTCAGCCGTCCATGCCCGCCTGAATATCGGCGAATAACCGATGGCGAGTTTCCGGCTTACCACTAAGGTTCAGGTCAGCGGTTGGCGCTTCCTGCTGCGCCGCGTCGAGCACGCGATCGTGCGGCGGGACACCAGGATGTTCGACGATCCGCTGCAGTTCTACAGCCGCGCGGTATCGGCAGGCATCGTCATTGCTATCCTGGTCTGCCTCGGCGCGGCGCTTCTGGCGTACTTCAAGCCGCTCGGAAAGCGCGGCGGGGACACACTTCTCGTCGACCGCAGTACCAATCAGCTTTATGTGGTGATGCCGGGCACCGGACAGCTTCGGCCGGTGTACAACCTGACGTCGGCGCGACTGGTACTCGGCAACGCCGGCACTCCGATGGCGGTGAAGTCCGACGAGCTCAACAGGATGCCCAGGGGCCAGCCGATCGGGATTCCCGGCGCGCCGTACGCCACGCCTGTTGCCAGTGTGGCGCAATCGATGTGGACGTTGTGTGACACGGTGACGAAGCCCGAGAGCGTTGCGCCCACCGTCGAGACGTCGGTGATCGTGCGGCCGTTGGCCGTTGACGCGTCGGTCGGTCCGATGCGTCCCGATCAGGGTGTGCTGGTGTCGTATAAGGGCGACGACTGGCTGGTCACCAACGACGGCAGGCATTCCATCGACCTCGCCGACCGAGCCGTCACGTCGGCGGTGGGGATCCCGGTGACCGCCAAGGCGACGCCCATTTCCGAAGGGTTGTTCAACGCGCTGCCGCATGCTGGGCCCTGGCAGTTGCCGCCAGTGCCCGCGGCGGGTGCCCCGAATACCGTTGATCTGCCGCCGGATCTGGTGATCGGCGCGGTATTCCAGGCGATGACCGAGTCGGGTGAGCAGCACTATGTGGTGTTGCCCGACGGGGTGGCACGCGTCAACGACACCACCGCGGCAGCGTTGCGGGCCACCGACTCCTACGGCCTGATTTCCCCGCCACCCGTGGAGGCCAGCGTCGTTGCGAAGATCCCGGAGCGGGTCTACACCTCACCGTTGCCCGACAAACCGCTCGAGATCCAGTTGCGCGAAGACGCGCCGACGCTGTGCTGGGCGTGGCAGCGCGAACCGGGTGACCAGGCACCGAAGATCACGGTGATCAGCGGCAGGCATCTGCCGATCGCCTCGTCCGCGTTGACCACGGGCATCAAGCAGATCGGCGGCGACTCAACGGTTTACATCGACGGCGGTCAGTACGTCCGGTTGCAGTCGCCGGACCCCCGCTACGGCGAGAGTCTCTACTACATCGATCCGCAGGGCGTGCGCTACGGCCTGCCTGACGAGGAGACGGCGAAGACCATCGGGTTGACCGGACCGAAGACCGCGCCGTGGCAAGTGGTGACGCTGCTGGTGGACGGCCCGGTGTTGTCGAAGCAGGCCGCGCTGCTTGAGCACGACACGCTGCCCGCCGACCCGAACCCCCGCAAGATCGCAGACGCGGGCGCAGCGCCCGCGGCACCGCCCGTTGGAGGTGGCTGATCACCACCAAGAAGTTCACCCCCATCATCAAGAGGGGACCGCGATTAACACCTGGCGAGATCAACGTGACTCCGCCCGACGACCTCGGTGTCGAGATCCCGCCGTCGGGTATTCAGAAGGCGCTGCCGTGGGTGATGGGCGGCGGCATGCTGGGCATGATCGCGATCATGATGTTCACCGGCATCAGGCAACTGTCGCCCTACATGCTGATGATGCCGCTGATGATGGTGATGGCCACGGTCGGGTTCATGGCAGGTGGCGGGCCGGGCGGCAAGCGCGTGCCCGAGATCAACGCCGACCGCAAGGAGTATCTGCGATATCTGGCCGGATTGCGCACACGTGTGACGTCATCTGCCGCCGCGCAGGTGACGTTTTTCAATTACCACGCCCCACATCCCGACGACCTGCTGTCGATCATCGGCACCAACCGGCAGTGGTCGCGTCAGACTAACGCCGACTTCTACGCGGCCACGCGCATCGGGCTTGGCGCCGAACCTGCGGTCGACCGGTTGTTGAAGCCAGCGGTCGGCGGAGAGTTGGCCGGCCCGCAGGGCGCTCCCCAGCCGCACCTGGAACCCGTCAGCCACATGTGGGTGACGAAGTTCCTGCGTACCCACGGCCTGATCCATGACTGCCCGAAGCTGGTGCAGCTGCGCACTTTCCCGACGATCGCGGTCGGCGGCGATGCTGCGGGCGCAGCCGGGTTGCTCACGGCGATGATCTGTCACCTGGCGGTTTTCCATCCGCCCGACCTGCTGCAGATCCGGGTGCTCACCGACAACCCGGAAGATCCGAACTGGGCGTGGCTCAAGTGGTTACCGCACGTTCAGCATCAAAGCGACACCGACGCCGCGGGCGCCACCCGGTTGGTGTTCACCCGTCCCGACGGGCTCAGCGATTTGACCGCACGCGGGCCGCACACCGCGGACGCGGCACCGAGCGGGCCCTATGTCGTCGTTGTCGACCTTACCGGCGGCAGGGCCGGGTTCCCGGTCGACGGCAGGGCCGGTGTCACGGTGATCACCCTCGGCAACCACCGCGGATCGCTGTACCGGCTCCGCGTCGACGCCGATGGCACCGCCGATGACAAGCTGCCAAACCAGTCGTTCCGCCTCGTGACGTCGGCATCCGATCGGATGACGCCGGCGCAGGCGGAACGCGTCGCGCGCAAGCTCGCCGGCTGGTCCATCACCGGGACCATCATCGACAAGAGCGTCCGTGTGCATAAGAAGGTCGCCACCGAATGGCATCAGCTCGTCGGTGCGCAGACGATTGAGGAGGTCACGCCGAGCAGGTGGCGGATGTTCACTGACACCGATGGTGACCGGCTGCGGATCCCGTTCGGGCATGAGCTGAAGACCGGCGACATCATGTACCTGGACATCAAGGAGGGCGCCGAGTTCGGTGCCGGCCCACACGGAATGCTCATTGGCACAACCGGTTCCGGCAAGTCGGAGTTCCTGCGCACGTTGATCCTTTCGCTGGCAGCGACCCACCACCCGGATCAGGTCAACCTGTTGCTCACCGACTTCAAGGGCGGCTCGACCTTCCTCGGCATGGAAAAGCTGCCGCACACCGCCGCGGTGGTCACCAACATGGAAGAGGAAGCCGAGTTGGTCAGCCGAATGGGCGAAGTGCTCACCGGCGAGCTGGACCGCCGCCAGTCCATCCTGCGGCAGGCGGGCATGCAGGTGGGCGCGGCCGGCGCGCTGTCCGGTGTGGCCGAATACGAGAAGCACCGCGAACGTGGTGCCGATCTACCGCCGCTGCCAACGTTGTTCGTGGTCGTCGATGAGTTCGCTGAGCTGTTGCAGAACCACCCCGATTTCATCGGCTTGTTCGACCGGATCTGCCGTGTCGGCCGGTCGCTGCGGGTGCATCTGCTGCTGGCCACCCAGTCGCTGAACACCGGCGGCGTCCGGATCGACAAGCTCGAACCCAACCTCACCTACCGGATTGCGTTGCGCACCACCAGCTCCGCAGAGTCCAAGGCGGTGATCGGAACCCCGGAGGCCCAGTACATCACCAACAAGGAAAGCGGTGTCGGGTTCCTGCGTGTCGGCATGGAGGACCCGGTCAAATTCCACAGCGTGTACACCGGCATCAACTACGTGCCGTCGGCGCCAGTGGCCGACGACGGCGACGTCAAGCCACGCAGCCAGGGTCAAAGCCAACTGCGGATCCGACAGTTCACGGCGGCGCCGATCTTCGATGTGGGAGTCGAGGCATGAGCACCGAATCCGACCAGCGAGTGCTGCGGGAGGTCGTCCTCGAACAGCTGACCACAGGCGAGGTCCGCGCATACCGAATGTGGTTGCCGCCGTTGGCCGATCCGACACCGGTCAACGAGCTCGTGGAGCGCGATCACCAGCGCCGGCCGCTGCGGTTCGGCCTGGGGATCATGGACGAGCCCCGTCGGCACCGCCAGGAGGTCTGGGGCATCGACGCGTCGGCGGCCGGCGGCAACATCGCCATCGGCGGCGCCCCGCAGACCGGTAAGTCGACGTTCCTGCAGACGCTGGTGTTGTCGGCCGCGGCCACCCATACTCCGAGTCAGGTGCAGTTCTACTGCGTCGACCTCGGCGGCGGCGGCCTGATGTATCTCGAGGACCTTCCGCACGTCGGCGGTGTGGCGACGCGTTCCGAACCGGACCGGGTGAACCGCGTCGTGGCGGAGATGAAAGCCGTTCTGCGACAACGCGAAAGCATGTTCAAGCAGCACCGCGTCGGATCGATGGCCGCGTACCGGCAGATGCGCGAGGACCCGAATCATCCGGCAGCTGCCGATCCGTTCGGCGATGTGTTCCTTGTGATCGACGGCTGGCCGGCGTTCGTCGCCGAGTTCGGAGACCTGGAAGCCGTCGTGCAGGATCTCGCCGGGCAAGGTCTGGCCTTTGGCGTGCACACCATCATCTCCACACCGCGCTGGACCGAACTGAAATCACGTGTGCGCGACTACCTGGGCACCAAGATCGAGTTTCGGCTCGGCGACGTAAACGAAACCCAGATAGACCGGATCACCCGCGAGATTCCGGCCAACCGGCCGGGCCGCGCGGTGTCAATGGAGAAGCACCACCTGATGATGGGAGTGCCGCGACTCGACGGTGTGCACAGCGCCGACAACCTCGTCTCCGCGATCTCGGAGGCTGTGGAGACCATCGCCGCCCGCCACGTCGAGCAGGCGCCGCGCGTGCGGGTGCTGCCGGAGCGCATCTACCTGCACGAGCTCGATCCACACCCGCCCAGCCCGGACGCCGACTACCGCACCCGGTGGACGGTGCCGCTCGGCATCCGTGAGTCGGACCTCACGGTTGCCTACAACCACATGCAGATGACACCGCACCTGCTGATCTTTGGTGCCCCGAAGTCGGGCAAGACCCGGATTGCGCATGCGGTGGCGCAGGCGATCTGCGCCCGCAACAGTCCCTCCCAGGTGCGCTTCATGCTGGCCGACTTCCGGTCTGGTCTGCTCGACGCCGTACCGCAGAGCCACCTTCTCGATGCCGGCGCCGTGAACCGCAACAACGCCACGCTGGAGCAGGCGATCAAGGCGCTCGCGATCAACCTGCAGAAACGGTTGCCGCCGCCCGACCTCACCACCGCCCAGCTGCGGGCGCGGTCGTGGTGGAAGGGCCCCGACGTCGTGTTGTTGGTCGACGACTGGCACATGATCGTCGCCGCCAGCGGGATGGTTCCGCCGATGGCGCCGCTGTTCCCGCTGTTACCCGCGGCCGCGGACATCGGGTTGCACATCGTCGTGACCTGTCAGATGAGCCAAGCCCATCGGGCCACGATGGACAAGTTCGTCGGCGCCGCGTACGGGGCCGGGTCGCCGACGATGTTCCTCTCAGGCGAGAAGCAGGAGTTCCCGTCCAGCGAGATCAAGCTCAAGCGCCGCCCGGCCGGCCAGGCATTTCTCGTCTCCCCAGACGGAAAAGAGGTCATTCAGGCGGCCTACGTGGATCCACCGGAAGAAGAAGTGTCGGCACCACTCCTCGGGGGCGGTTAAGATATAGCGAGACGCTCAGCAAAGCTGGCACCGACCCGCCAGCAAAGGGATCGGGGACTAGATTCCGGTACGTATAGGCAACCCTTTGCTGGGCCGCGAATAGTTGAATACGCAGGGATTTCGACACGAGTGAGGAGAGACCGCAAATGCAACCAATGACGCACAATCCCGGTGCCGAGGGGCTCGGCGCGCAGGTAGTCGCAAATGGTGCCCGGGGCCTGGCGACCGGCACCGCGGCTACGTCCGCGGTGACGGCCCTGGTGCCGGCCGGCGCCGAAGAGGTCTCCGCCATGGCGGCGGCGGCCTTCGCCGCCGAGGGCGTCGAGACCCTGGCGCAGAACACCTTTGCCCAGGAAGAGCTTTCGCGAGCGGGTGCGGCGTACATGGAGGCTGCAGGCATCTATACCGCGGTCGACGGTGCAAACGCCGCCGCTCTGTCATAGCCGTATTCGATCAGGCAAATCTGGGTTCATAGTCGATCATGATCTGGCATGGCATGCCGCCCGAGTTGAACACCGCGCGGCTGATGTTCGGCGCCGGTCCTGTGCCGATGCTTCAAGCGGCCGCGGGGTGGGAGGCATTCGCGATTGCGCTGGAAACCCAAGCCGATGAATTGGCGTCGAGCCTTGCTGCATTGACTTCGGCATGGAGCGGTACGGCAAGCGAGCGTGCCGTTGCTGCAACGATGCCGATGGTCGTCTGGCTACGTACTGTGGCCGCTCAAGCGCTAAAGAGGGCGGCGCAGGCAGCGGCGCAGGCGAACTCGTACAGCCTGGCCATGGTGTCGACACCGCCGATCCCGGAGATCGAGGCCAACCACGTCACCCATGCCGTCCTGGAGGCGACGAACTTTTTCGGTGTCAACCTGGTGCCGATCGGGATCAACGAGTTCGACTACTTCGTGCGGATGTGGAATCAGGCGGCCGGCGCAATGGATGTGTATGCCGCCGAGACGGCGCTGAACATCCTGTTCGAGCCGATCATGCCGATGAAGCCGATCGTCATCCCGGGTGTGGGGGAGGCTGCGGCGGGCGCGGCATTGGGACAGGCCGCGGCTATGACCGCAGGCGCCGTGGCGCGGGAAACCGCGATCGCACACGTCGGCGCGCAGGCCACCGTCGAATCGGCGGGCCTGCAGGCCGGACGGGTGGCGGCCCAGGCCAACCAGATGGAACAACAGGCACAGGGAACAGTTCAGAAAACGGAGAACGCCGCGCAACAGGCCGGGCAGAACCAGGTAACGCAGCAGGGTGCCCAGCAAGGCATGCAGATGGGCATGCAGCTGGCCTCTCAATTGGGGTCGACGCTCGGGCAGATGCCGCAGCAGGCCAGCCAGATGGTCATGCAGCCGATGCAGCAGCTCACCCAGCCGCTGCAGCAGGTGACCTCGATGTTCAGCTCGTTAGGCGGTGCAGACAAGAGCGCGCAGATGGGGCTGATCGGAGCCAGTCCGCTGTCCAACCATCCGCTGGTCGGTGGATCCGGAGCGGGGGCCGGAGCCGGCCTGGTACGGGCGGCATCGCTACCGGGTGCGGGAGGTACGGCGGCGCGAACGCCGTTGATGTCCAACCTCGTCGGCGGGGGCGGCACATCGCCGGTGTCGGTGGCACCGGGTGCTGCCGCTGGGGGTAGCGCGGCGGGACTGGCGCCCGTCGGCGCCGGCGGCGGGGGCGGGGGCGGGGGCCCGATGGGAATGACGGGCCACGGCACGAAGAGCGGCGGTTCGAAGCAGGGGCTGACGGCACCGTCGCCGCTGCGCTACGACCTCGCCGAAGACGAAGAAGACGACTGGTAGTCGACCACAAGACTTCCCGGCCAAAGGGCCGGAAAGACTCGCCATTCCGTGGTGAGGACACGCAGAAGGAAGAAAGAAAGAGTATCCAGCATGGCACAGATGAATACCGATGCCGCTGTCCTCGCCAAGGAGGCAGCGAACTTCGAGAGGATTTCAGGCGAACTCAAGGGCGTCATCTCGCACGTCGAGGCGACCGCCGGCGCGTTGGCCAGCCAGATGGTCGGCCAGGCCGGCACCGCGGCTCAGGCTGCCCTGGTGCGGTACAACGAGGCGGCGGCTCGGCAGATTCAGGAACTGGACGACATTTCGGCCAACATCCACACGTCCGGCACGCAGTACACCGTGACGGATGAAGACCAGTCCGCAGCCTTCGCTAACACGATGAACCTCGGCGGCTGACCACTACCCACCCCAATAGAAACGGAGAAACTTATGACCGAACAAGTATGGAACTTCGCTGGTATCGAAGGCGGAGCGAGTGACATCCAGGGATCCGTGGCGACCACCGCCGGCCTGCTCGATGAGGGCAAGGGCTCGCTCGCGGCGCTCGCCTCGGTGTGGGGCGGTTCCGGCTCGGAGGCCTATCAGGCCATTCAGATGCGCTGGGACAGCACCTCTGCCGAGCTCAACGCGGCTCTGCAGAACCTCTCATCGACAATCAGCGAGGCCGGCGCGACGATGGCCCAGACCGAAGCCGGCGTTACCGGGATGTTCGCATAACACGACGGATCACGCGGATGGGCGGGCCGTACTCTTTAGGCGGTCTCGCCCATCACGCGTGTCCCGGCGGTCAATTAGTAGTAATGAGAGGTACCCATGTCGGCTGACTATGACCGGCTTTTCCACTCGTCAGGGTCCTCGGTGGACGCTGTGCAGACAGCCGAGGATGAGTCAGATTGCGGCGCGGCCCCCACGGGCGCGGCGGCGCCGATGCCCACCGGTGGGCAGGGGCGCAGCGAGGTGACGCCTCCGATGCCCGTCGCTCCGACCATGACTCAAGCTGCTCCGGCCCCGCCGCCGCGGCAGACCGAGGTCACCACCCAGATGCCGCCGACCCGGACCGCTCCGCAGCAGCGCCAGCCAAACGGGATGATGCGGGCGCCACAGTCCACAGGCCCGGCAGGCGCACGCTTCGAGCATCCGCGGTCGGCTCCAACTCCGCCGCCGCGGCCGGCACCGGCGCCGGCCCCGTCGCAGCATTTCGCCGAAGCGCACTCCGAGGCCAACAGTGCTCGGCGGATGGCCCAGGGGTCGGCCAATCAGCCGGTGACGACATCGGCGGCGACGATCGGGAATCACCGCGCCATCGACGCGCTCGCGCATGTTGGGGTCAAGTCGGCGGTGAAGATGCCGTCGCAGCGCGGCTGGCGCCACCTGCTGTACATGATGACCAGGATCAACCTCGGGTTGTCCCCCGATGAGTTGTATGAGATGGATCTGCATACCCGGATCCGCCGAAATGCCCGGGATTCCTACCAGATCGGCGTCTTCGGCCTCAAGGGCGGTGTCGGCAAGACGGCTGTGACCGTCGCGCTGGGATCGGCGTTGAGCAAGGTTCGCGGCGACCGGATCCTGGCGGTGGACGCCGATCCGGACGGCGGCAACCTGGCCGACCGGGCGGGACGCCAATCCGCGGCCACTGTCTCGGATCTGCTGTCCGACAAAGAGTTGGCTCGCTACAACGACATTCGCGCGTACACGAGCATGAACGCGTCGAACCTGGAGATCCTGTCCTCGGAGGAATACAGCAGCGCGCGCCGCGAGTTCAACGACGACGACTGGAAGGGCGCGACCAACATTGTGTCGCGCTACTACAACCTCGTGCTGGCCGACTGCGGCGCGGGACTGTTCCAGCCCGCCGCCCGCGGGGTGCTGTCGACGGTATCGGGCCTCGTGATCGTCGCTAGCGCATCGATCGACGGCGCCCGGCAGGCCGCGGTGACGATGGACTGGTTGCGGCAGAACGGATATCAGGATCTGCTGGGCCGGTCATGCGTGGTGATCAACCACGTCGTCCCGGGCAAGCCGAACATCGACGTCACCGATCTGGTGCAGCAGTTCGAGCGTCACGTCCCGCCGGGTCGTGTCATCGTCCTGCCATGGGACAAGCACATCGCTGCCGGTACCGAGATTCAGCTCGAACTGCTCAGCCGCACCTTCCAGCGGCGGATCATCGAGTTGGCGGCCGCATTGTCCGACGACTTCGATAGGCTCGAACGTCGTTGACCTCCACCGCCGCAGCAGCATCCACGTCGAGCGTCACGCCCGGCCGGCCGTCGACCACGCGAGTGACGATCTTGACCGGCCGGCGCATGACCGACTTGGTGCTGCCGGCGGCGGCGCCGATTGAGACCTACATCGACGAAACCGTGTCGGTGTTGGCCGAACTCATGGAGGACACGCCCAAGGACGTGTTGGCGGGGTTCGAATTCACGTCGCAGGGCGTGTGGGCGTTCGCGAGACCGGGTGCACCGCCGCTCAAGGCTGACGAATCGCTTGACGACGCAGGTGTGGTCGACGGCTCGTTGCTGACTCTGGTGTCGGTCAGCCGCACCGAGCGCTACCGACCGCTCGTCGAGGACGTGATCGACGCTATCGCAGTGCTCGACGAGTCGCCGGAGTTCGACCGCACCGCGTTGAATCGCTTTGTCGGCCTGGCCATTCCGGTAGCGGCGTTGGCGATAACGGTGATGTCGCTGGTGGCGTGGTCGCGCGACGGCCACAGCTGGTACTGGCCCGTGGCACTCGCCGTGCTCGGGCTGACGATATTGGGCGGCGTCCTGCTGGCGCGGAACCGCTTCAACAACATTGACATGTCGGAAAGCCTGTTGGCCGCCGCGGTGCCGGTGCTCGCGGGCGCCGCGGCATTGGCTGTCCCGTTGCCGCGCGGGGTCGACACCTTGGGGGCGCCGCAGATCGCAGGCGCAGGCGCGGTGGTGTTGTTGTTGACGTTGGCGACGCGGGGCGGCCCCCGCAAGCGTGCAGAGCTGGCGTCGTTCATGGCGATCACGGCTGTCGCGGTGACGGCGGGGGCGATTGCATACGGTTACGGCTGGGAATACTGGGTGCCGGCAAGCGCTATCGCGTTTGGACTCATCGTCGTGACGAACGCGGCCAAGCTGACGGTCGCGGTAGCGCGCATCGCACTGCCGCCGATCCCTGCGCCCGGCGAAACGGTCTCCAACGACGAATTGCTCGATCCCGTCGCAACTCCCGACATTCAGGGCGATGAATCGCCGACCTGGCAGGCGATCATCGCTTCCGTGCCGGAGTCCGCCGCTCGGCTGCACGAACGTAGTCAGCTAGCGACGCGACTGTTGGTCGGTTTCGTGACTGCGGGCGCACTGGTTTTGTCGGCCGGCGCGATTGCGGTTGTGGTGCAGGGACATTTCTTCATCCACAGCATGATCGTCGCGGGCTTGGTAGCAGTCATCTGCGGGTTCCGGTCGCGGCTCTACGCGGAGCGCTGGTGCGCGTGGGCGCTTCTGGCTGCGACGGTCATCGTGCCGACCGGCGTTGTGGTGAGACTGTGCCTCTGGTACCCAGGCAGTGCCTGGCTGGTGCTCAGTATCTATACCGCGGGCGCGATCATCGCGTTGATCATTGTGGGCGCGACCGAAGGCGTGCGGCGGGTTTCCCCGGTGACGAAGCGGATCCTGGAGTTGACGGACGGCGCGGCGATCGCGGCGGTCATTCCGTTGCTGCTGTGGATCGCCAGCGTCTACGACGTCCTGCGCAACATCCGATTCTAGGCCCTAGGTGACCGTAAGCGGGCGATACGTGCGGGCGGGTTCCGCTGTGTTGCGCAGCGCCGGAACGGCTTTCGCACACGCGGTGGACGCGCAGGCCCTCACATCGGATCGGGACTCTGCAGACCGGCGGTGATTTCCGCGACCGCCGCGTCGATTCGTTCCCTGTCGGCTTCGATGGACTGCGTGGCGGCCGCCGTCGCGTTCTGCAGGGCTTCGTTGATTCGCTGCTGGACCGTGCGCGCGCCCAACCGCAACAGGCCATCGGAGATGAACGCCCCAGTCAGATAGTGATGGCCGTTGAGCGTCACCTCAACCGTCTCGGCTTCGTCTGTGGCGGTGAATGTTTCGCCGCTCATCTTGTGCAGCTGGTCATCCACGATCGACTGCAACCGCTGCGCCTGCTTCAGCACTGCAGCGACTTGCGGGTGCATGTCGTCGGTCACGTGGATTCCTTGCCGTCCTGCACATCCCTACGCCGGCGATTGCCGATGACCGGCTCTGTCCACGGCCGGTCCTCGGTGTAAAGGTCTTCGTCGGGCGCCAGATTCGGGTCGCGCCGCTTCTCCTTGCCCTGGTTTTGCCCGGCGCCCTGACCCATCGGCGCCATGCCGCCCATGGCGCCGCCGGCTGTGGCCGCGGCGGCGGGTGCCGTGCCGCCACGGGCAGCGGCGGGAGAAGTGGGTGCGACGGTCTCAGCGCCCACTGCAGGCGACAACGGCGATGCGCCACCCCCGCCTGCTCCGCCACCCCCTGCGCCCGATCCGCCACCACCGGATGCAGCCGCGGGCTTGAGGCTCGGATCTGTCGGAAGCTTCGGCGCTCCCGTCGCCGGCCCACCACCCGGCAGGCCGCCGGGCATGCCGCCAGACGGCGCTCCGCCGCCCGATGGCGCTCCGCCACCGGAAGGCGCACCGCCGCCTGAGGGAGCACCTCCGGCCGCCTGCTGTCCCGCGGACTGCTGGCCCGACATCGGCTGTGCCGCAGGCGAGGGCGTTCCGGTGGGCTGCTGGGGAGTGCCGGTGCCGTCGCCGGAACCAGGTTGCTGGGGCCCACCGTCGTTCTTCGGACCAGGCTGCTGTGGGTGGTCGCGCTTGCGGGGATCACCATTGCCTGAGACGGCGTCGAACGGCGCCGCCCCGGGGGGCGGTTTCGGAACTCCCTCGAACAATCCCTTACCCGTCACCGCGGCGCTATAGCCGATAAGGACTTCCTCCGACTTGGCGAATAACTTCCCGTACTTCGCTTGTGCGACGTGGAGTCCGACGCGGTCCTTGTTCTGGATCGCCTGCTGGATCTCCTGCTCGACCTGTTCGATCTCCGCAACAGTCGGGTGTTCGGCGGCCCATCTGTCGTGTTCGGCGGCCAGGTCCTGGGCCTGAGTTGCCAGGCGGTCGTATTTGTCGGCGATCTTGTTCAGCCACTCCTTGTGCTGGAGCAGCGCATCGCCCGCGGACTCAGCCGCTGTGCCGTGCCAATCCACGCCATCGAGCGAGTATCGACCGGAGGAGTCGCGCAGGCTTTGAGCGAATTTGGTTGCGTCGTCGGCGTAATCCTGCATCGGATGGGAGCTTCCGGAGTGGATGACCTGCGCCGCCGCCTTCGGATCCAAGTAACCTCCGGTATCCCCACCGGCCATCGCCTCCGTCAAATGCGGTTGCTCGATGGCGGGAATCGACGGCGGCAGTGCAGGATTCACCGGTACCGGGTCGGCAGGTACTGGACGCGGCGGATCGGCTTCGAGTGCAGCGCGGGTGCGCTCGTCGACCTGCCCGTAGACCTTGGCGGCCTCATTGAGCACGGCGGCCAGTCGAGCCGCCTCCCCGGTACCCGAGTTCACAAAGCTTCTCAGTGTTTCGGCGCTCGCCCGGACCGCAGCGGTCGCCGACTGAACGAAGGTGAAGGCACAAGGCGCGATGGGCGGTGCGGATACGTCATGGACCGGTGTGCTGATGACGGCTGCCTTGCCGGACAGCTGCGATGGCTCGACTCTTACTTGGTCTCCCGACGTCATATCCCCTCCTCAGGACGCCGCTGCGACACCCGGTTCAGCAAACTGTTCCTCATTGTTCGAGAGCCATCTGGAAGCGGCTTTCCTCGCGTGGATTGATCAACCGGATCGGTAACTGCCGATGGCGCGGTGTGTCGATGAAGTTGTGCCGCAGCACCACCCGCCCGATACCCGGATGCGGACCCAGGTATGTCGTGGCGTTCGGCCACGACACCTTTGCCACTTGCGCGATCCGTCCATTGATGAATCCGGCGAACTCCCCGAACTGCGGTCCCAGTGTGACAACCGCGCCCGCTGCGGCCGACCGCACGACGAACTGCGTGAACAGCCGGGCGTCGCCGAGGTTGATGCTCACGTCGATGTCGTCGAACGGCATGTACACCGGGTACCGGTCGGCCGTCTCACCGACGAGCACGCCCGCCGACCCGATCGGCAACTCATAGTGCCGGTCGGTGACCGGGCTGATGCCCTGCAGTGCCGCTCGTTGCCCGCCGAACAGACACGAAAAGCCTCGCGGCGTGGTCGGATTGGCCAGCGTCGTCAACAGCACCGTCGCCGTCGGCGCCACTCCCGGACGAATGCGTACCCGCGTGATCGTGTGGTCCGCCCTCGCCGACCACCACACGTCGGGCCCGCCCGCTGCGCTGTACGCGGCGGTGAACGTGCTGCGACCCTTGATCGCCGACCAGGTCTCGCGCTCGAAACTGATCTCGGTCGCGTGGTCGAAGTCGTCGAAGCTTCGGAGGGCGCGCGCGTCAATCCCGTTGCTGGCCAACTGGTCTGCGATGCGGGTGGTCGACGCCACCAGGTAGCGGGCCAGACCGGCGACGCCGGAGTCGCGGCGCTGCGACGACTTGCGCGTGTGTTCCGGGTCGGCCCTCAGCACGATCCAGGTGCGCCGGTTGGCTGGCGCCGGGTACGGCCCGACCACCTGCTCGTAGAGCGCCACCAGGCTCGCCGGGGCCGTCTTACCGGCCCGGTAGCCGGCCGAGACAACGTCCGCCTCGAGATCCGGACAATGCGCCGTCACCAATTGCTCCACCAACCGGGTGTCGACGACGTCGTCGGTGTAGGCCTGGCCGCCGACAATCACCGTCGGGGTGAACGGCCGGGGCACCAGTTCGATCGCCGACACCAGATAGTCGTCTTGCCAGCGAACGGCGACGTGGTCTCCTGGCAGAACCGTCGCACCCACCGCGGGCTCGGTCGGCAGGTCGGGCACGTTGCGGTGGCGCCGGCGCCATGAGAACACCGCCGCTACCCAGCCCGTCAGCCGTCGGCCCCGGATTGTCAACACCGCGGCAAGGGCGATGACCACGGTCAGCGTGATGCCGACCCAGAGCAGATCATTGGGCCAGAACACCGCGATGCAGGCGGGAATCAAGACTGCCGCCCAGATCAAGTGGCCGGTGGTGAAGCGCAACCCGAACAGGCCGAAGACCTTCTTCATCGGCGCCTCAATGCGCGTCGTGCCAGCGCGCCGAGCCCGAGGGCGACGGCCAGTCCGGCGGCGGTCACAACGACCGCGGTGATCGGGCCGCGATCCGGCGGCGGCACGTACACCGGCGGCGGAAGTTGTTTGACCTGGTACGGCACCCGCGCAGGACCGGCGGGCACGTCCCACGTCAGCGCGGCGACGGGGTCGATGACCCCGGCGCCGACGGCGTTATCGACGCCACCCCCTGGGTGCCGCGCCGTGGCGGTGATCCGGTTGATGATCTGAGCCGGCGTAAGGTCACCGAAGCGCTGCTTGAGCAGCGCCGCGAGCCCGGACACATACGCGGCCGCGAACGAGGTGCCGGTAATCGGGATCGGCCCGTCCTGGCCCTGCAGGGCGTTGATCGGTGCGCCGTCATACCCGAGGGCGATGATGTTCTCCGCAGGCGCGGCCGCGCCGACCCACGGTCCGTTCATCGAGAAATTGCTCGGCAGTCCCTGCTGGGAGATCCCGCCGACGGTAAGCACGAGCGGTGAATACCACGCCGGGCTGACGATGGTCTGCACCTGCCTCCAGCCCCGAGGATCCGCCGGAATCGCCGGATCGGGGGCCGGGTTCTGCGAGCAGTCCTGGCCGGTGTTGCCCGCGGCGACGATGATGACCGCGCCCTTGACGTTGACGGCGTAATTGATCGCCGCGCCAAGCCCCGACTCGTTGATCGGCCTGGTCACCTTGTAGCAGGCTGCCTCGCTGATGTTGATCACTTGCGCACCGATGTTGGCCGCATGCACCACTGCACGGGCAAGGCTGCGCAGCGAACCCGCGGTCTGGGTGGTGTTCGGATCGTTCGGGTCGGTGCGGGCGCCGACCGGCTGAAACGCCTCTGACGTCTGGCGCAGCGACAGAATGCGGGCATCCGGCGCGACCCCGACGAACCCATCGGTGGGCGCGGGACGGCCTGCGATGATCGACGCCGTCAACGTTCCGTGGCTATCGCAGTCGCTCATGCCGTTGCCGGCCTTGTCGACGAAGTCGCCGCCGGCCTCGGCGGGGACTCGCGGCGAGCCGTTGACCCCGGTGTCGATCACCGCAACAGTTACCCCGGCGCCGGTTGCGAACTTCTGTGCCTCGCTGATCCGTAAGTAATCGTTCGCCCACGGCTTGTCCGCGAAGTTCGAATTCGGGAACGACGTGGGTGCCGAACAGACCCGGCGCTGTTCGGTTGGCTGATCGGGCCCCAGCTCATCCGGTGGCACAACGGCCGGATCGATGATCGGGGGGTCGATCGCGACGGCGGGTGGAGCACTCAACAACGCGATAGTCAGCGCTGCCAGCAGCACACCGAAGCGGCGCACGCGCGGTCACCCCTCTCGACATCGAACCGGCCAGCAGTGTGCTGACGCTCCCACAGCAAACAATGTACCGGCCCGGCGGCGGTACAAATTGACACGTCAAGCCCGTTGGCCGAATGCACTTGAGCAATCGTACTGGGGTCCCGATACAGGTCGGTCCGCTTTCTTGGCGGGGTCGACGTGGGCTTCGCGCAGATGATCACCAGGTTGTCGCAGGTGAAGCCTAGGTTGACAGCATGGCTAGCAACCCGATCGACAACTTCTTGGCGGGACTGGCGCGCGGGACCCGACCGGTCGCCGAACGCGTCATCGAGGCAATCCCCAGACACCGAGAGTGGGCAGTTGGGATGAAATGGCGGCAGCTGACGTTCGCCCTAGCTGGCGATTTCGACAACTGGGTTTGCGCTGTTGGAGCCAACCGCCACCGGGTGCATCTTGTGTTTCACTACGGCGCCCTGTTGCCCGGGTGTGCGCCACGCTTCGAGCCAACGGCGTCGAAGTTCGTCCGCAGGATCGCCTTCGAGTCGGTCGACGAGGTCGACGACGCGCTGATCCGCGATCTGCTGGACCTGGCTGTGGATACCCTGCCGGCGTTCCGATACAGAGCTACGCGTCGAGATCTTGCTGGACGAGCTCGGCGACGGTCCTGAGCGTTTCCTCGTCGTCGGAGGCCACGGTCACCTCCGCGCCGTTACCGGCGCCAAGCGTCATGATCATCAGCGCCGAGCCGGCGTCCACCGGCTCACCGCCGTCCATCGAGAGCGTGACGGGTACGCCGGCGTTGACTACGGCTTCGGCGATGATGGCGGCAGGCCGGGCATGCAGTCCGATGGCCGAGCCGACGACGACGGTCTTGGCGGGCATGGGGTTCTCCTTGAGTGGTGGTTGGTGTGCGGTCTAGGCGGTGGCCAGGGCCGGGGTTTCCTCGGCCTTGACGCTGGGCTTGATGAACTCTTTGGCGGCGATGACGGCAAGCGCACCGGCCACCGTCCCGACCGCGAGGGCGATAAGGAACCACAGCAGGTGCCCGATGGCGAAGAACACGAAGATGCCGCCATGTGGGGCCTTCAGCGTCACGTCGAAAGCCATGATCAATGCGCCGGTCACGGCACCACCGAACATCATCGATGGGATGACCCGCAGCGGGTCGGCCGCCGCGAACGGGATGGCGCCTTCGGAGATGAACGATGCGCCGAGAAGCCAAGCGGCCCTGCCGTTTTCCCGTTCCGGTTCGGTGAACAGTCCGGGCCGGATGGTCGAGGCCAGCGCCATCGCCAGCGGCGGCACCATGCCTGCGGCCATCACCGCGGCCATGATGCGCAGCGACGCGGGATCGGCGACGTTGAGGCCCGCGGTGGCAAACGCGTAGGCGGCCTTGTTCACCGGTCCGCCGAGGTCGAAGCACATCATCAGGCCGAGGACGATGCCCAGCAGGATGACCGAGGTGCCGGTCATGCCGCCCAGCCAGTTCGTGAGGCCCGACGTGATGGCGGCCAACGGACGGCCGAGCAACATGAACATCAGGAGGCCGACAACCAGCGATGCAAACAGCGGGATGATTACCACCGGCATCAAGCCCCTGAGCCACCGCGGCGCGGCGATCCGGCTGATCCACAGCGCCGTGAACCCTGCGATCAAACCGCCGACGATGCCGCCGATGAAGCCGCCGCCGACGAAAACGGCGACCGCGCCCGCGGTGAACCCGGGTGCGATGCCGGGCCGGTCGGCGATGGCGAACGAGATGTAGCCGGCGAGCGCCGGTACCAAGAACATGAACGCCAGCCCGCCGAGTGTGAATAGGACCGCGCCGAGATACTCGGTCAGGCCGCCGGAGGGCAGGTTGGTCAGCGAGTTGGTGCTTGCGATGACGTGGCCATACGAGCTGAATCCGAAGGGCAGCGAGGGCTTTTCACCGTCGGGCGAATTGGCAATGTCGTAGCCGGCGAACAGGAAGCCGAGCGCGATCAGCAGTCCGCCCGCCGCGACGAACGGGATCATGTAACTCACACCGGTCAGCAGTATCTGCCGCAGCCGGGTGCCCCAGCCGACACCGCCCGCCGGGGACGCGGCGGCGGCCGGTGCGCTGGCGTCGCCCTGCACCCGGGCAGCGGCGGGGTTGGCCGCGGCGGCCAGCGCCTCGGCCACCATCTTGTCCGGTTCGTTGATGGCGCGTTTGACGCCGGATGCGACGACGGGCTTGCCGGCGAACCGCTGCCTGTCCTTGACACCGACGTCGGTGGCGAAGATGACCGCGTCGGCTCCGGCGATTGTCGACGCATCGAGTGGCGTGCTGCCCGATGACCCCTGCGTCTCCACATGCAGCGTCGCGCCGGCCTTCTTCGCGGCGGCGACCAATGAATCGGCGGCCATATAGGTGTGCGCGATGCCGGTCGGGCAGGCGGTGACCGCGACGAGCGTCTTGGGTGCGGCTTTGGCAGGTTCGGCCGCGGGCTTGGGTTTTTCGGCGGTCGCGTTGACGACGCCGTCGACCAACTCGACGACTTCAGCGGGCGTCGTCGCGTTGCGCAGCGACTCGACGAAGTCCTTGCGCACCAACGCCCGTGCCAGGCTGGACAGCAGCTTCATGTGCTCGGCGCCCCCGGACTCCGGGGCGGCGATCAGGAATGCCAGATCCGCGGGGCCGTCGGGGGCACCGAAGTCGACGGCCGGGTTCAGCCGCGCGAATCCGATCGAGGCGGTGTCGACGTAGGGCGAACGGCAGTGCGGGATCGCGATTCCCCCTGGCAGGCCGGTGGCCGATTGCTCTTCGCGCGCCATCGCCGCGGCGATCAGGCCGTCGGTGTCGTGAGTGCGGCCCGCGTCGGCGAGCCGATTCACGAGCCGGCCGATCACCGTCTGCTTGTCTCCACCGGCGTCGATGTCCAGCAGCACCAGATCCGTGTTGATGATCGGTTGTGAGGCGGTACTTGTCATGGCGATACTTTCGTGTTGGTTGGGGGTGAGATCGGGGCGATCGGTGTCACCCGAACGGCATTGATGTCGACCTGCGCCGGCGTGGGGAGCGCGGATCCCGGCAGCGCGGCGGCGGCGCTGCCGTAGGCGACGGCCATCTGTAGCCGCTCGGGAGGAACGGCGCCGCCAACGTCGGCACGGAGATAGCCGGCGAGGGACGCGTCGCCGGCACCGACTGTGCTGCGCGCGATGATGGGCGGCGGCGTCGCCATCCAACTGCCGGTCTCGTCGACGAGCACGGCACCGGATGCGCCGAGGGTGGCGAGTACCGCGCGCACACCACGGTCAACCAACTGGCGGGCGGCTTCGACGACCGGCTCTGGATCACCTTGGGCGACAGCAGCTTCCAGTGCCTGCGGTGAGTAGCCGAGCACGCCGGCGAGCTCCTCGGCATTCGGCTTGATCAGGTCGGGGGCGGCTCGGTCGAAGGCGGCGACGAGGGCCGCAAGCGGGCCCTCCGAGGTGTCTATCGCCACCCGGCACGGATATGGCGCGAGCAGCGCCACCACCTCGGCGTACCAGTGGTCGGGCACGCCTGGCGGTAGCGAGCCGGACAACACCACCCACGTCGCGGACTCGGCGCTCGCGGTCACCGACCGGGTCAAGGCGTCGATCGCAGTGGCGTCGAGGGCGGCCCCGGGTTCATTGAGTTTCGTTGTGGTGCCGTCGTGCTCGGTGATGGCGAGATTTGTCCGCACCGGCCCGGCGCTCGGTACGCAGCGGAACGGCACCGCGGTGGCCGAAAGAGCGATCACCATCGGATCGGTGGCGGGGGCCGGCAGCAGCGCCACCGCGTCCACTCCGGCCAGAGTCAACGCGCGTGCCACGTTGACGCCCTTGCCGCCGGGCTCGGTGGTCACCGACGAAACGCGATGCACGGCGCCGCGGGTGAGTGGCGCGGTGAGTGTGACGGTGCGGTCGATGCTCGGGTTGAGGGTGACGGTGACGATCATGCGACCACTACCTCGACGCCACGGTCGGCCAACTGCGCACGGTCGGCGGCGCTGATCTCCGAATCGGTGATCAGGGTATCCACACTGGAGATCGGGGCGAAGCTGACGAAGTCCTCCCGGCCCACCTTCGACGAATCGGCGGCGACCACAACATAATTGGCGACCTTGACCATGGCGCGCTTGACCGCGGCCTCATCGCTGTCCGGAGTGGAAAGGCCGTGCCGGACGCTGATCGCGTTGGTGCCGATGAACGCGATGTCCACCCGCAGCGTGTCGAGCACACGAAGCGTCTGCTCGCCGACCGCCGCCTGGGTGAGACCGCGGACGCGGCCACCGAGGAGCTGCAGGGACACCGACGGCATGGCCGCCAGCCGAGCGGCGATCGGCACCGAGTTGGTGACCACGACCAATTCCCTGTCCGTTGGCAACTGGGCCGCGATGCGTGCGGTGGTGGTTCCGGCGTCCAGCAGCACACTGGCTCCGCCGAGCGGAAAGAAGTCGGTGGCGGCCGCGGCGATGGCGTCCTTGTGTTCGGCGCGAGTGGTCTCCCGCTCGCCAACACCGGGCTCGACGAGGTGCAGCGCGCGGACCGGGACGGCACCGCCGTGCACCCGCCGCAGGACGCCGGCCTTGTCCAGGAGGGCGAGGTCGCGGCGCACCGTCTCGGTGGTGACGTCGTAGGCCTGCGCCAGCCCGGCCACCGAGGCGCGGCCCTGCGAGATCACCAGCGAGGCGATTGCTTGCTGACGCTCTTCGGCGTACATGAGACTCCGTTTGTGTGGGTATTGGCCCGTATTGGTGTGGATATAGTTGGTTTTACTACTGTTCGTGTTGACTTGTCAAGATATTCTTGTAATCTGCTTCACATGACCGCTTCATCCGCGCCTACATCACGTCGCCACGAGAACACCGTCACCGCTGGCCATCCGGCGGGCACAGTGTTGCGGGGCGTCCCGGTTGTCGCCGGTGTGCAATACGCGCCAGTGATCCGGCCGGGACGGCTACCCTCCGGAATCGAAGTCGACGCAGGCGCCTCCGAAGCCTCGATCAATGAAGCCGATCGCCCCGCCGAGGCCGCCCGCTTCGGAGCAGCCGCCACCGCAGTGGCCACTCGGTTGCGTGATCGCGCGGCGCACGCGACGGGCGCGGCGTCCGAGGTTCTTGCCGCCACCGCCACGCTGGCGCAGGACCGGGCCTGGTTGGGGGCCGCGGAGAAACGCATCAAGGACGGCATGCCCGCGGTCCCCGCGGTGGCCGCGGCGGCGGAGCAGTTCGTCGACTTGTTCACCCAACTCGGCGGGCTGATGGCCGAACGCGTCACGGATCTGCGGGACATCCGCGACCGCGTCATCGCCGAACTGTCCGGCCTGCCGGAGCCAGGCGTTCCGCTGCCCGACCTCCCGTCGATCCTGTGCGCCGAGGATCTCGCGCCCGCCGACACCGCAGGTTTGGATCCGAAACTCGTTGTCGCCCTGGCCACTACGTTGGGAGGGCCGACCAGCCACACCGCGATCATCGCCCGGCAGCTCGGCATCCCATGCGTTGTCGCCGTCGACGGGCTTGACGCCGTCGCGGCGGGAACGATGGTGCTGGTCGACGGCACGCTGGGCACCGTCACGGTGGCGCCGGATCACGCCGCCGCAGAAACGGCCGTTGCCGCGGCGCTGCGCGACGCCGAACGGGCAGCGCATTGGTCCGGACCCGGCGCGACCGCCGACGGGCACGCGGTGTCGATCCTTGCCAACGTCCAAGACGGTGCCGCCGCCCGCGCGGCCAGCGGGACCCCGGCCGAAGGCGTCGGCCTGTTCCGCACCGAACTGTGCTTCCTGAACCGCGACACCGAGCCGACCGTCGAGGAGCAGGCCGAGATCTACGCCGAAGTGCTACAGGCGTTTACCGGCCGCAAGGTCGTGATCCGGACGCTCGACGCCGGATCGGACAAGCCGTTGAAATTCGTCGGACATCCGGATGAGGCCAACCCGGCGCTCGGGGTGCGAGGCATCCGCATTGCCGAAAACAACCCAGGGCTGCTGGACCGTCAGCTGCAGGCCATCGCCGCCGCCGCCAAGCGCACGGCCAGCCAGCCGTGGGTGATGGCGCCGATGATTGCTACCGCGCATGAAGCCGAAAGCTTTGCCGTCCAAGCACGTTCGCACGGCCTGGCGGTGGGCGTGATGATCGAGGTGCCCGCGGCGGCGCTGCTGGCGGATCGAATCCTCGATCACGTCGACTTCCTATCGATCGGCACCAACGATCTCGCTCAATACACGATGGCCGCCGATCGCATGTCGGCCGATCTCGCCACGCTGACCGACCCATGGCAGCCTGCGGTTCTGGCGCTGGTGGCGATGGCCGTACGGGCGGGCGCGGCTGCGGGCAAGCCCGTCGGCGTATGCGGTGAGGCCGCCGCCGACCCCTTGCTGGCGTGCGTGCTGACCGGTCTTGGCGTGACGTCGTTGTCCGCGGCTGCCGCGGCGATCCAAGGTGTGGGCGCCAAGCTTGCCCAGGTCACGCTGCAGCAGTGTCGGGCCGCGGCCAACGCGGTGCTTGACACGGCATCCGCGGCAGAGGCACGCGCCGCCGCGCTGGCCGTGCTCGGCTGACGAGCGTGGGATCGAGGCACGTTTCGCCCCGCATTTGCGTGCGGGTAACCCACGTTCGCGCCCGCTGGGGAATTATTCGGACTGCGGTCCGGTTGACGGTGTCATGGCTGCTATCACCGCTGACACCCTGACGCTTCCGCGGATCACCGCCGCTGCACCGTCTGACACCGAACGCCCCGTCCGATCCATCACCACCGGGCCACACGGGTACGAAGGGGAGGGCTTTCCCGTCGTGCGCGCATTCGCCGGTGCGAATGCCGCCGACCTCGACCCGTTCGTTCACATGGATCAGATGGGTGAGGTGGAGTACCAGCCGGGCGAACCGAGGGGCACCGACTGGCACCCGCACCGCGGGTTCGAAACCGTCACCTACATGATCGACGGCCGCTTCGCGCACCAGGATTCGCATGGGGGCGGCGGCCTGATCGCCGACGGCGCCACTCAGTGGATGACCGCAGGCTCGGGCATTCTGCACATCGAGACCCCACCCGCCGAACTGGTCGAGAGCGGCGGCATGTTCCACGGCGTCCAGCTGTGGGTGAACCTGCCACGCAAGGACAAGTTCGCGACGCCGAGGTATCAGGCGATCGAGGGCAACCAGGTGGCTCTGTTGTCGTCGGACGACGGTGGTGCGCTGGTCCGCGTCATCGCCGGTGATGTGGACAGCCATCACGGACCTGGCGCCACGCATACGCCAATCACCCTGGCGCACGCGACCATTGAGCCCGGCGCGCAGCTGAATCTACCGTGGAATCGCGAGTTCAACGCCTTGATCTATGTGTTGTCGGGCCGCGGCGCAGTCGGCCCTGTCGCGCATCCAATTCACCAGGGCCAGCTGGCCGTGCTCGGCCCCGGCGACCGGATCAGCGTGGCCGCAGAACCGAAGCAAGAGTCGCGGCGGCCCACGCTGGAGCTTCTTCTTCTCGGTGGAAAGCCGATCCGCGAGCCCGTGTTCCAGTACGGGCCGTTCGTAATGAACTCGAAGTCCGAACTGATGCAGGCGATGGACGACTTTCAGGCAGGCAAGTTCGGCACCGTCCCACCGAACGCGCTGATGCCGCACCGGCCACTGGGCTAGCCTGCCGCGCTCGGTCGCGACTGCACCGTCGGGGCGGCGGCGGCCAGAATCGCATCGCGGTTTCCGTTGAGCGGTGGATAGATTCGCTGCGCGTTGATAGTGCGCTTGGTGGCCTTGGCCTCGGCACCACTGGCGACCACCAGCCGGTCCCAGCCCTCGGTGTAGACCGCGCCCGCGGGTCCAAGATCCAAAACTGTGACATACCAAGGGATTCGCAGCGAAAGCATCGGTTCGCCAAGCAGATCACTGATCACGTTGTAGCCAGCGAACCGGCCCATCGGCCGGCCGTGCTGACAGGACATCACCGATAGATGCGTGTCGTCCATCCTCGCCGCCGCGACGTCGCCCGCGGCGAATACGTCATCTACGCCGTCCACCCGCAGGTAGTCGTCCACCGAGACCCGGCCAAGCCGATCACGCGTGACACCCAGATCCGCCGTCAGTGGGCTGGCACGCATCCCCGCACACCACACCACGGTCGACGCGGCAAGCTCCTCGCCGGTCGACAGTGTCGCCCCGCCCTCGTCAACCGCGGTCACGCGCACCCCCAGCCGGCTCTCGACCCCGTTGGTTCTCATGGCGGCCTCGATCACCGGTCGCGCCGACGTGCCCATGTCGGAGCCGACATGCGGGTTGTGGTCGACGAGTGTCACTCGGGCCGGCGCGGGCAGCCGTCCCGGCAGCTCGCAGGCGGTCTCGATGCCTGTCAGTCCGGCGCCGACGACGACGGCAGCTCCGGCAGCCGACCCGTGAGGTCCATCGGCCAGGGCCGCAAGGTGCTGTTGCAGTCTCACCGCGCCGTCGTAGGTGTCGACGTCGAAGCCGAACTCATACAGACCCGGGATGTCGGGCTTGACGACCTGGCTGCCCAGCGCGATGACGAGACGGTCGTATGTGTGCGCGCCGACTGAGGTCCTCACGGTGTGCGACATCGCGTCGATCGCCCTCACGTCGGCGACGATGTGCCCAACGCCGGCGGGGTCGAGCACATCCTTCAGCGGTATGCGACACGGCGTCAGGTCGGCCTCGTAGTTGCGGACCCGAATGTCGTGATAGGGCTGCGAGCTGATGACGGTGACGTTGACGTCGCTGTGGGTAGCACCGAGTTCATCGAGTCGCCGGGCCGCACCAAGGGCCGCCCAGAGGCCGGCGAAACCGGAGCCCAGCACGACGACGTCGGTCATCCGGCCGACGGTACCGGTTCAGCGGGATGCGGGTAGAGCAGCTCCAGCTCGCCGAGGTTGGCGGCCACGGTGGTCAGCGGCAGCGCCGCAGGGACCGCCAACTCATCACCGGTGGCGTCGGCGCGCAGCGCGAGCACGAAGTCATCACTGATCGTCTGGAGCTCTCGGGCGCTGTCACCGATCAGCCGCGCGCAGATCGCTTCGGCGTGCGCCTCGAGCACCTCGCGGGTCCGCGGGTACACCCCGAGCGGCGGCGGGACCACGTCCGCGATCAGCTCGGCGGCGGCACGCAGCCTGATCGCGCGGTTGGCTGCGCGCACCACGGGTGCCCGTAGGTCGGTGGTGCCGCCGTTCTCCGAAAGATATTGCCGGACCGCGTCGTCCACTGTGCGCGAGGCCTCCAACGCTTGGCGACTGAGTGCGATCACGCGGTCAGTGGCGTCCTCGGAGGCGCCGCGGGTGACGCGAAGCAGCGCCGCCTTCAAGAATTCGGCGCCGACGGCGCGGGCGTCGTCGATCGCCTTGGAAACCGCTGCCGTCGCGCCCCGCGGCCACAACAGGATCGACACCACGATGCCGACCAGCGCGCCGACCACGACGTCCTCGACACGGATCAACCCCACCTGCCAGCCCGTCGGCACGATCAGGTTGAAGTTGATCAGCACCATCATCGTGAACGCCGCCTGACCGGCAACGAACGACGCCACCTCCGGCACATATGCCGAGCCGAACGCCACAATCGGCAACAGGATCCACAGCACAACGGGATCCACGCCGAGCAACTCGATGACCACTGCACCCAGGACGAAACCCACTGCGGTGCCTGCGACCGCGCGCAGAACCCGAGTGCCCGTCGTCAGTGCGCTGCTGCGCAACACCGACATCGCGCCGAGCACCACCCAGAACCCGTGCTCCACGGGAAACACATGCGTGACCGCAACCGCGAGTGCCAGCCCCAGCCCCGTGCGCAGACTGTTGCGCAACACCACTGCCCTTGTCGCCAGGAACCCCTTCGTGATGGCGGCAACCGCGACGGTTTCGGGCATGACCCAATCCGCGGCGCCGGTGTCGGGTAACCGGCGGCCGAGCACGCGAGCCCACACCGGCCGGGCGTCCGCCGCGGCCGCATTGCGGATGACCCGGCCGGTTACCGCGATGGTGGCCGCGATGGTGCGACGGTTCAGCAGCGTGCGGCCGACTGCGATGGCGGCCGTGTCGTCGGCCTCGCCGAGCAGTTCGGCGATGTCCTCGCGGTAGCGGCCCGAAGCCACCGAGCGCAGCTCGGCCAACGCATCGCGAAGGTCGGCGCTGCGCGCCGCCCGATCGGCGACACTGCGCAGCCTCAGCACGGCCGCGGAGTCGCGCAACACCCGCACTGCGGGCTCCTTCATCAATCCCAGCACCTGCCCGGTGTCATCGGTGATCCGGTCGGACAGCCAGCCGAGATCGTCGACCACCCGGACCAGCGCCCGGCTGCCCGCAGTCAATGCGACCGGCCGATAGTCGGCGCCAAGGAAGGTCGCGTACAGGGCGTTCATCGCCTTGGTGACATCACGTCCCGACGCGGAGCCCTCCAGACGGTCAGCCAGCCGGTTGCAGACCCGGGCCGCGTACGCGCGCAGCTCGTCGTGATGCCGCGGTGGGAACAGGAACAACGCCGCGGGGACGCACAGCGCTAGCGCGATCGCCCAGCCGAGCAACCGCTCGGGCAGCGGGCCGACCGGTGTGCAGGCGGGCAGCACGAACATCAGCAGCGTGGCGCGTTGCCCGGCGGCCACGATCTCGCTGAGCACGCCGGCGAAGATCACCGCCACCGCCAACACGAACATCGACGCGATGCTCAACCACGGATGCGGCGCGACGAGCGTGCCCAGCGTGATGAGGACGGCGCCGTTGAAGCCCAGGCCGCAAAACGCCAGCGCTCGCGCAGGGCGGTTGCCCGGGAAGTCGACCAAGATCAGCAGCGCCACACATCCGAAGATGGTGAACAGCGGCGTCTGCGATCCGCCTGCGAACGTAAAGCTCACTGCTGCCGCGATGGGCAGCACGATGGCCGCGCGCAGCGCACGCCTAAGCGCATCGAAATCGGGATCGCGCGCACGCATCCGGTCCAACACGTGCCGCAGCACCGCGGCCGTCTCAGTGGGCAAGGGTCTTGACCCCAAGGACGTCGCCTGCTGCGCTACTCACCGTCTGGCACCGTGGCGAACCTGCCGGAGTCGAGCGCGTCGGTCAGCTGTCCCGCTATCCACTCGAGCGCGGCGGCGTCGCGCGGCAGCACCGCCTGCTCGTATCCGACCAGCAGATACACCCCCCACGCCGCGAACAGTTGGGCCTGCCTTTTGTTCTGCAGGATTTCGAAGGCTGACTCGTACATGATGTCGAAGCGCTGTTGGTCCACCGCTGCCTGCACCGGATACACCTCCGGGTCTACGGAACTCCACACCCGGATCGCGGCCTCGGCGCCATGAGGGAGCGTCAACCCGACCTGGATCAGCGTGTCGATGCGGCGGCGCGGATCGGCCTCTGCTCGCACCGCCTCGATGATCTGCACTGTGTGCCCCTGCATCCAGTGCGCGACGAGCTCCTTGCTGTAGGCAGGCCAGCCGGAGAAGTAGTGATAGAACGAGCCGGTCGTGACGCCGAGACGGTTACATACCTCGGCCAGCTTCAGTCCGCCGTAGCCCAGATCCGACAGCACCTCGAGGCCGGTTTCGAAATAAGACTCCCGCGACACGACGCTCGCCATGGCAGCACCCTAGTTCGCTCCCTGTCCGAGCTCCGAGGGCCACGCGAGCAGGTGCGGTGCCTGAATGAGCGTCAAAATTTGCTGGATTGACCTGCCAATGTAGTCGGGTTTTGCCACGAGCTCAGATGTACAAGTGAGCTGTGGCACAATTTGACCGTGCCGCAACATATCGCTAGTCGAGGTCCCGGTCGCCCACCCGCAGCGAAGGCGGCTGAGACGCGAGAGCGCATCGTAGCGGCGGCGCGTGAAGTCTTCAGCGAACTCGGTTACGACGCCGCGACCTTCCAGGCGATCGCGATCCGCGCCGACCTTACCCGTCCCGCCATTAACCATTACTTCGCGAGTAAACGGGTGCTGTGGACCGAAGTCGTCGAGCAAACCAACGCGTTAGTAGTTAGCGCGGGAAGGGTCAGGGCGCAGGCCGAACCTGATCTGTTGGCCCGGCTGTCCGCGTTCTTTGCGGTCGCCATGCAGATGGACTCCGAAGATCGTTCTGCGGCAGCATTTCTCGTCACCTCGGTGCTCGAATCGCAGCGGCATCCGGAACTGAGCACCGACGACCACGACTCGCTGAAGGCCTCCCGCGATTTCATGTCGTGGGCGGTCAACGACGCCATCAAACGCGGCGAGCTCACGACCGACACCGACGTCAACCACCTGGTAGAGATGCTGGTCGCGGTGATGTGGGGCATGGGTTTCTACGCAGGCTTTGTGGGAGACCACGACGAGCTGGCATCTGTGGTGCACAAGTTCGAGCTGCTGATGGCCAATAGGCTTTGGCAGCTGCACCAATAGTGGTCTACCTGCGGTGATGTAACGCGCCGCCTCGTCACTGCGGAGAAGCGCTGAGCTAAGCCCTATTGGGCGGGCCAACCGGTTGGTTAGGATCGGGTATTCCTCCTCGGGTCAGGAAGGACATCCCATGACCACCGAATCCGTCGCGCCTGAAGCAGTCCAAACACCCCCGGTCGACATCCCAGCCACTGTTCGGCGGCTCCGCGAGACTTTCGCGAGCGGTCGCACCCGCAGCATCGACTGGCGCAAACAGCAGCTGCGCGCGCTCGAGCGGCTGATGATCGAGAACGAGACGGCGGTCGCCGCTGCGCTGGAACAGGACTTGGGCCGTAAGCCGTTCGAGGCGTGGCTGGCCGATATCGCCAGCACTGCCGGCGAGGCCAAGGACGCCGCCAAGAACGTCCGCAAGTGGACGCGGCGCAAGTACCGGATGCTGGAGATGTCGCAGCTACCCGGGCTGGGCTGGGTCGAGTACGAGCCCTACGGCACCGTGCTGGTCATCGGAGCGTGGAACTTCCCGTTCGCGCTGACTCTGGGGCCCGCCGTCGGCGCCATCGCCGCGGGCAACACCGTGGTGCTCAAGCCGTCCGAGGTGGCTCCCGCGTCATCTGCGTTGATGGCCGAGCTGGTGCCCAAGTACCTCGACAGTGACGCGATCGCTGTGATCGAGGGCGACGGCGCGGTCAGCCAGGAGCTGATCGCCCAAGGCTTCGACCATCTGTTGTTCACCGGCGGCACCGAGATCGGGCGCAAGGTCTATGAAGGCGCGGCCGCGCAACTGACGCCCGTCACGCTCGAGCTCGGCGGCAAGAGCCCGGTGATCGTCGCCGCCGATGCGGACATCGGCGTCGCGGCCAAGCGGATCGCGTGGACGAAGCTGATCAACTCCGGCCAGATCTGCATCGCGCCGGATTACGTGATCGCCGATGCGAAGATTCGTGACGAACTCGTCGACAAGATCAAGGCGGCCGTCGAGACATTCGAGTCCAAGAACCCTGACGGCAAGCGCATCGTCAACGAGCGCCACTTCGACCGGCTCACCACCGCGTTGGCGGCGACCAAGGGCGACGTCGTCATCGGCGGCGGCTCGGATGCCTCGAAGATCAGCATCCAGCCCACCGTCGTCGTCGACCCGGACCCTGCCGAGCCGCTGATGACCGACGAGATCTTCGGGCCGATCCTGCCGATCATGACTGCCCAATCCCTTGACGATGCAATCAGTTTCGTCAACTCACGGCCGAAGCCGTTGGCGGCCTATTTGTTCACCAAGACCAAGAGCATCCGCGAACGGGTGATCAAGGAGGTGCCGGCGGGCGGCATGGTGATCAACCACCTGCTGTTCCACTTCGCGACCAACAAGCTGCCCTTCGGCGGCGTGGGGCCGTCGGGCACCGGCGCCTACCACGGCAGGTTCGGCTTCGAGGAGTTCAGCCACAAGAAGGCCGTGATGACGAAGACGACGCGACCCGACGTCGGCGCCTTCATCTATCCCCCGTATACAGAGAAGGCTTGGAAGCTCGCCAGACGGCTTTTCTAGGAAGGAAGCTCATGCCAGGAGTGCAGGATCGCGTCATCGTTGTGACCGGGGCCGGAGGAGGACTCGGGCGCGAGTATGCGTTGACGCTCGCCAAGGAGGGCGCCAGCGTCGTCGTCAACGACCTCGGCGGCTCGCGCGACGGCACCGGCGCCGGACACAACATGGCCGACCATGTTGTCCAGGAGATCAAGGACGCCGGCGGGCGGGCCGTCGCCAACTATGACTCCGTGGCCGAATCCGAGGGCGCCGAGAACATCATCAAGACCGCGGTCGACGAGTTCGGCACCCTCGACGGTGTGGTTTCCAACGCGGGCATCCTGCGCGACGGCACTTTCCACAAGATGGAGTTCGCCAACTGGGACGCCGTGCTCAAGGTGCACCTCTACGGCGGCTACAACGTGATCCGCGCGGCATGGCCGCACTTTCGCGAGCAGAGCTACGGCCGCGTCGTCGTCGCCACCTCCACCAGCGGCCTGTTCGGCAACTTCGGCCAGGCCAACTACAGCGCCGCCAAGCTCGGCCTGGTCGGCCTGATCAACACGCTGGCGCAGGAGGGCGCGAAGTACAACATCAAGACCAACGCCGTCGCGCCGATCGCCGCCACCCGGATGACCGAGGACATCCTTCCGAAGGAAGTGCTCGACAAGCTGACCCCGGATTACGTGGCACCCGTCGTCGCGTACCTGTGCACCGAAGAGGTGCCGGAGACCGCGTCGATCTTCATCGTCGGCGGCGGCAAGGTGCAGCGCGCAGCGTTGTTCCAGACCGACGGCGTCACGTTCTCCGACGTGCCGAGCGTCGACGACGTCGCAGGCAAGTGGGGCGAGATCACCGATCTGTCGGCGGCGCAGCCGGCGGCGTTCAGCCTGCGCTGACCGGTCGCGGATGAAAGCGCTTGTTGCGCGGGAGTTGTCGGGACCATCGGGCCTGACGTATACCGATGTCGACGAAGTCGGCGGTGACGATGCAGTTGTCGTCGACATCGGTGCGGCGGGGGTGAGCTTTCCCGATCTCTTGCTCCTGCGCGGCGAGTACCAGCTTCGACTCGAGCCCCCGTTCGTCCCCGGCATGGAGGTCGCCGGAGTGGTGCAGTCGGCACCGTACGAGTCCGATTTCAGGCCAGGCCAACGGGTCACGGCGCTCGCCATGCTCGGAGGGTGGGCGGAACGGGTGGCGGTGCCGCCGGCCAATGTCAGACCCACCCCGGATGACATCGACGATGCCGAGGCCGTCGCGCTGCTCGGCAACTACCAGACGATGTATTTCGCACTGGCCAAGCGTGGCGCGCTGCGGTCCGGCGAAACGGTGTTGGTGCTGGGATCAGCGGGCGGTGTGGGCACGGCCGCCATTCAGATCGCCAAGGCGTTGGGCGCCAAGGTGATCGCGATGGTGCACCGTCCGCATGCAAGGGAGTTCGTCGAGTCGCTGGGCGCCGACGTCGTGTTGCCACTGGCCGACGGCTGGCTCGATGCGGTCAAGGAGGCCACGGGTGGCCGCGGCGTCGACATGGTGGTCGACCCGATCGGCGGCGAGGCCTTCGACGATGCGATCCGAGCGCTGGCCACCGAGGGCCGGCTGCTCGTCATCGGATTTGCGGCGGGCGGTATTCCCACCGTCAAGGTCAACCGATTGCTACTGCGTAACGTCAGCGTGATCGGCGTGGGTTACGGCGAGTTCGTCAACCGCACACCCGGCGCCCAGGCGTTATTCGAATTCGGTGTCGCCGAATTGGTCAGAGCCGGGCTGCGACCGCCGCCGCCCATTCGCTTCCCGCTGTCAAAGGGTGCCGATGCAGTGCAGGCCCTCGCGGACGGCGGGGTGCTCGGCAAGGTCGTCCTGGAGCCGAGGTGATCGGCAAGCCGCGGGCGTTGGCGTTCGACGTGTTCGGGACCGTTGTCGACTGGCGCTCCAGTGTCATTCGAGAGCTCGAGCAGTTCGGCCAACGCCATGGGCTGCAACAGGATTGGGCTATATTCGCCGACGGGTGGCGCGCCGGATACGCCCCGGCGATGGACCGCGTGCGCAGGGGTAAACTCCCGTGGACGCGAATCGACGACCTGCACCGGATGATCCTCGACGAGCTTTTCGCCGAAGCGGGCATCACATCGGTGACCGACGGCGAAGTCGACGAGCTCAACCGGGCCTGGCACCGGCTCGACCCGTGGCCCGACACCGTGGCCGGATTGACCCGGTTGAAGGAGAAATTCACCATCACAACGCTTTCCAATGGCAACATGTCGCTTCTGACAAACATGGCCAAGCGGGCGGGACTGCCGTGGGACTGCGTGATCTCGGCGGAACTGTTTCACCACTACAAGCCCGACCATCAGGCCTACCTCGGCTGCGCCGATCTGCTTGGCGTGCCGCCGGAGGCGCTGATGCTCGTCGCCGCTCATCCCGAAGACCTGAGGGCGGCACGCGAGGCAGGCCTGGGGACAGCGTACGTCGCCCGCCCGTTGGAGCACGGGCCCGACCGTCGGCCGCATCGCGTCGAACCTGGCGAGTTCGACCTCACGGCAACGGAGTTCGTCGATCTCGCTGAAAGGCTGGGGGCATGAGCGCCGGCGGGATCGTCCTTGTTGCGCTGGCCATCGCGGTCGGAATCATCGGCATCGTCGTTCCGCTGCTGCCAGGCACCCTGCTCGTCTTTGGGGCGATCGCGGTGTGGGCGGTCGTCGAGAACAACGTCACGGGCTGGGTGACGCTCGGTGTCGTAACCGCCCTTTTGGCCGCCGCGACGCTGATCAAATACCTGTGGCCGATGCGCCGCATGCGGGCCGCCGACGTCAGGACCTTGAGCCTGGTGGCCGGCGGGGCGCTCGGCGTCATCGGCTTTTTCGTGATCCCCGTGGTGGGCCTGGTGATCGGCTTCGTTCTCGGCGTGTACCTCGCTGAATTGGCGAAACGCCAAGACCAGCGGGTGGCATGGACGTCGACGAAGCACGCTGTGAAGGGCGTCGCGCTGTCGGTCGGCGTGGAATTGTGCGGCGCGCTGCTGGCTACGGTGGCCTGGGTGGCCGGCGTCTATCTGAGCCAGTAGCGGCGATGATGGCGCGTAGGGTCCGCCGGCACCGGCCGCACTGAGATCCTGCGCCGCATGCCTCTGCAACTTGTTTGGATGTCGCCGCCCCCGCGGCGACTGCCTCCCTGACCGTCTCGCTGGTGACACCGAGACACAGGCACACATACATCAGGACTCGATGCGCATTGTGCGCTCGAGCCTGCCGATGAACAGCGGAGGGTAGGCGCCGACGCCGGCGTCGGAAAACCATTCCGCGGCGATGTCCGGCCGGCGCAACCACCGCTCCGCGCTCTCCGGGTCGGACAACTCGTGCAGGAACATCACCTCGTGGGGATCGTCAAAGGCCTCGAAAATCCGGACCCGCCGAATTCCGGCTTTCAGAAACAAGTCTCGCGTCTGGTGAACGTGCGCTCGAAAAGCGGCAGCGTCGTCGACGACCATGATGCCTACGACGACGATGCCGGGCGGAGCGGCTACGGAGACGTCGACGAAGTCGAACCGTTCGATGAGCTCGCCGGCGAATACCGCAGGCAGATCTTCGACCCCGACTGCGTCGAACCAGTCGAAGAACTCATGGGACCGCAGGAGTTCGGCGACCGGTTCGCGGGTCTGCAGCGCGATCGTCACCAACACCCGCTCGGGGTCGGTGGTCGAGTGGTAGACGAACACGTGGTGCGCGCCCAAGGCGGCTAGCCCGTCCCGGCGTCGCTGCAGCAGCGGCCACACGCGCGACGGGTCGGGCACGCGGTAGTTGGTGGTGAGCACGAGCGGGTGCTCAGGTTCGGGATTCATCGTCGGTTAGGACGCTACCCATCTCGGCCGAAATGCACTTTCCTTTTTGCCCGCGTACCGAGCGACAACCGCTATCCGAGCAGCGCCGCGCGCACCCGGGTGAGTTCCTCGGCCGTGACCCCGGCCGACTCGAGATAGCCCCGCAGCGAGCCGTAGTTCTCTTCGATGGATCGACGAGAGGCATCCAGGTAGTCCTCGCGTACGCCCAGCACCGCGTCGGTCAGCCTCGCCTCGGCGAAAGTCACCTCTTCTGCCGTCTCGGATCGGTCGCGGACCGACTCGAGGATCTGCTCGCGCAGCTGCGGCACCGCCGCGTTGCTGCGCAGGAAATCCGAAAGGATCGCGTCACGGTCCACGCCGATCGCCTCGAGCACGGTCGCGACCGTGAACCCAGTCCTGTCCTTGCCCGCGAAGCAATGCGTGATCACCGGCCGCTCCTCGGCCAACAGCGAAATGACGTGCCGCACAGCACGTTGCGCCCCGCCTAGCGTTGGGAACCGCAAATACTCCTCGGTCATGAAGCGCCCGGCCGCCACCGCCACGTCTTCGTCATCGGGTTTCTCGCTCATCATCTTTTGGAACGTGGCCTCGTGCGGTGCCTCACCGTCCACCGCGGAGACCTCGTGGAAGTGCAGCAGGTGAACTTCCACGCCCTCGGGCACAAGCCCTGGGCCGTGGCGCTCCACTTCGCGGGCCGATCGAAGGTCGGCCACATCGGTGATGCCGAGCTCGAGGAGCCCTCGTCTCCCCTCTTCGGAGAGCCTGCTCAACTCGCTGGACCGGTAGAACAGCCCGGGCCGGACACCGGTCTCCTCGGCGACGTCACGGAAGTTCCAAGCCCCCGACAGTTCCCTGACACCCACCGCCACTACCTCGTCACCGCCGCAGCGAACGCGCTTTTCTCCCTGCCGAGTTCGGCACGCGCGATCGTCCGCATGTGCACCTCGTCGGGGCCGTCGAACAGCCGCATCGCCCGGTGCCAGCCATAAAGGCGCGCGAGCACGGTGTCGTCGCTGATGCCCGCGGCACCGTGCACCTGGATCGCGCGGTCGATGACATTGCACGCCATCTGCGGCGCCACCGCCTTGATCATGGACACCAACTGGCGCGCTTCCCGACTCTGGTTGCCGTGCTGGTCGATGGTCCAAGCCGCCTTGTGACACAACAGCCGGCTCTGCTCGATCTCGTTGCGGGACAGCGCAATCTGCTGTTGCACCACGCCCTGCTCGGCCAGCGGCTTGCCGAACGCAATGCGATTCTGCACGCGGTCGATCATCAAGGCCATCGCCCGCTCGGCCACGCCGATCGCCCGCATGCAGTGGTGGATGCGTCCCGGCCCGAGCCGGGCCTGCGCGATCGCGAAGCCACTGCCTTCCTCGTCGAGCAGATTGGCTACGGGCACCCGCACGTTGTCGAAGGTCACCTCACAGTGCCCGTGCTGGTCCTGCCAGCCGAACACCGGGAGCGACCGCTCGATCGACACCCCGGGCGTGTCGACGGGCACCAGGATCATCGACTGCTGCTGATGACTCGCGGCGTCGGGGTTGGTGCGGCCCATCACGATCATGAGCTTGCAGCGCGGGTCGGCGGCGCCGGAGATCCACCATTTGCGGCCGTTGATGACGTAGTCGTCGCCGTCGCGCAACATCGTGGTCCGGATGTTCCGGGCATCGCTGGAGGCCACCGCGGGCTCGGTCATCGCGAAGGCGCTGCGGATCTCTCCGTTGAGCAGCGGCTCCAGCCACTGCTTGCTCTGTTTGGCGTTGGCGAACAGGTGCAGGGTCTCCATATTGCCGGTATCGGGCGCGGCACAGTTGGTGACCTCGGGTGCGATCTCCATGCTCCAGCCGGTCAGCTCGGCCAGCGGCGCGTATTCGAGGTTGGTCAGGCCCGAGACGGCGGGCAGAAACAGGTTCCACAGGCCCTGGTCCTTGGCCAGCTTCTTGAGGTCTTCGATGACGGGCGGCACCGTGTGATCGTCGGGGCCCACCTGTTTGCGGTAGGTGTCGTAGGCCTCCTCGGCGGGGAAGACGAACTCTGTCATGAATGCGGTCAGCCGCTTGTGGTAATCCTGCGCCTTGGGCGACATCGCGAAGTCCATGCCCGTCACGATATGACACGCGTCGAATGGGCGAATCACGGCTGCGCTTCGAGCGTAGAAACTGGACATGACAGGAAGCCGACCATCGCTACTTCGGCCCGCGGCCGGAATCGGAGTACGGGGTCGACATCCCGCTGTGGTGACGCGAGGAGGCCCTCCCCGGATGGTCAGCGGGGAGGGCCTCAGTCCAGTGGTCGGGCTATTCGCCAGCAGGCACGTCGATGATCAGGCCGCGGTGGTGGTGCCACCGGTGGCCGGGCATCACAACGACGGGCGGACGGGCGATCGTGTTCGGGGTGGCGACGATGCCGGGTCGCGGTGTCGGCTCGTAGGAGTAGGTGCCCGCGTTCGCGGCACCCGCGAGGCCGAGGGCGGCTCCGCCGATGACGCCGGCCGCCACGGCGGGCAGGGCGATGTAGCGGGCGAAGCTGCGGGTGATCGACGAGGTTGTCATTGCTGATCCTTCTGTGGTGGTGGCGGTTTCGGTTCTGTTGCCGGTTGCTCCGGCCTTGAGATAACTCTCTCGCATCTGGTAGGCGTCCGCTGTCGGGCGATCGGTGGGTGAACCGGTTGAATTCCGTGTCCACCGATCGGGGGATGCGCGGCTGCCGGACATGAAGAAGCCCTCCCCGGGGGGCGTCCGGGGAGGGCTTCTGTCTTGGGGGGATCAGCGGGTGTAGCCCGGCTGGAGGTCCTGGAGGTGATGGATCCCGTGGTGCCAGTGCCAGCCTGGCACCGCGTCGGGGGCGGGGTGGGCCTTGACGCTGGGCGTCGCGACGACGTTGGGCTGCCGCACCTCGGTGGGGGCCGCGCTGGCCGCACCGGCCAGTGCGAGCGCGCCGCCGATGATGCCGGCCGATACGACCAGCAGGACGAGGTAGCGAGCGAAGGTACACATGTGATTCTCCTGTCTCCGTTGACTTTTGGTGTCTTGCGCCGGTCCGTTCCGGCGATGACTCAAGACTGCCGCCTCGCGGACGCCTGGTCTGTCCTGCGATCGGAGGTTGACCAGGATGAACCGCGTGTCCCCCGATTGGGGGAAGGCGCTACAAGTCGGTGTCAGACGCCTCGAGGCCCTCCCCCAATTCCTCGGGGGAGGGCCTCGGCGGCAATTATCAGCGGTGGTAGCCCGGCGCAAGGGTATGGAGGTGGTAGATCCCGTGGTGCCAGTGCCAGCCTGGCACCGCGTCGGGGGCGGGATGGGCCGTGACGCTGGGCGTCGCGACGACGTTGGGCTCGCGCACCTCGCTGGGTGCCGCACTGGCGACACCGGCAAGGCCGAGGGCTGCTCCGCCTATTATGCCGGCCGAGACGATCGGCAGGGCGAAGTAGCGGGCGAAGCGGTGGGTGGTGGTGTTGGTGTTCATTTGAGTTCTCCTGTCTCCGTAGACTTTTGGTGTCTAGCGCCGATGTGTTGCGGCGATGACTAAAGACTGCCGCTCCGCGGACCTGTTGTATGTCGGGCGATCAGAGGGCGACACGGATGAATCACGTGTCCCCCAATCGGAGGAACAACCCCGCCGTGCTGTGCGACGCTGGCTTCATGACCAGCGAAAAGGTGCGTGTGGTGGTGGGTGACGACCATCCGCTGTTTCGCGACGGGGTGGTCCGAGCGCTCACGTCGAGTGGCTCGATCGAGGTGGTGGCGGAGGCCGATGACGGGTTGTCGGCGCTGGCAGCGATCCGGGAGCACTCGCCGCAGGTGGCCCTGCTGGACTACCGCATGCCGGGTATGGACGGCGCCGAGGTGGCGGCCGCAGTGCAGCGCGACGAGCTGCCGACCCGGGTGCTGTTGGTGTCGGCGCACGACGAATCGGCGATAGTGTTTCGCGCCTTGCAGGAGGGCGCGGCCGGGTTTCTGCCCAAGGAGTCGACGAGAAGCGAACTGGTGAACGCGGTGCTGGATTGCGCGAAGGGCCGCGACGTCGTCGCACCGAGCCTGGCTGCCGGCCTTGCCGGCGAGATCCGTAGAAGTGCCGAACCCACGGGACCCGTGTTGAGTCCGCGCGAGCGGGAGGTGCTGAAGATGATCGCCTCGGGCAGCAGCATTCCCGCGATGGCCAAAGAGCTCTACCTGGCGCCGTCGACGGTCAAGACCCACGTGCAGCGGCTGTACGAGAAACTCGGCGTCAATGACCGCGGCGCCGCCGTCGCCGAGGCGATGCGCCGCAAGCTTCTGGAGTAGCGTGCCGCGCCCCGCCCAACAATTCGTCGACTACTTCACCGCTGAGCCGGTACGCGTCTCGGCGGTCTTGCGGCTGCCGCTGATCGCCCTGATCTCGGTGTTGGTGTGGATCTGGGAGGTCGACCACTGGCTGCCAGGGTTGTACGCCGTGATCCTCGGGGTCTACGGGTTGGCTGCGGCGTTGTGGGTGGTGGCCCTGCTGCGGGGACCGGTTCCGCGGTGGGGCGACTGGGCGTCGACGGCCGTCGACCTGTTGGTGATCGTCACGCTGTGCCTGGTGTCGGGCGGCGCGACCGCGGCGCTGCTGCCGGTCTTCTTCCTGCTGCCGATCTCCGTGGCATTCCAGGACCGGCCAGAGTTGACCGCGATCATCGGAACCGTAACGGCGCTGGGCTATCTCGCCGTGTGGATCTTCTACTCCAAACGCGACGACAAGGTCGGACTGCCGACCATGGTGTACACGCATTTCGGCTTCCTGCTATGGCTGGCCGTCGCGGTGACCGCGCTGTGCTTCGTGCTCGCCCGCCGGTCAGCGCGGGTGAGAGCGCTGCAGGAGATGCGGCGCCAGCTGGTCTCTGAGGCCATGCAGTCCGACGAGCGTCACAACCGCGAGGTCGCCGAGCATCTGCACGACGGTCCGCTGCAGACGCTGCTGGCGGCGCGGCTCGAACTCGATGAAGCGCGTGAACGAAATCCCGATCCAGCGCTCGACATGGTCTACGCGGCGTTGCAGGAGACAGCGACGGGATTACGTTCGACCGTCACGCAGCTGCATCCGCAGGTGCTGGCCCAACTCGGCCTCACTCCAGCAGTGCGAGAACTGTTGCGGCAGTTTGAGGCTCGCAACGACATCGCCGTCGAGGCAGAGCTCGATGATGTGGGTAAACCCGAGTCCCAGGCGTTGCTGTACCGGGCGGCGCGCGAGCTGCTGACCAACATCGGCAAGCACGCGAAGGCGACCGCCGTCAGGGTCGGGCTGACGCGCAAGGACGACCGCATCATCCTGACGATCGACGATGATGGGACCGGCTTCGATCCGGCGATCGTGGCGCAGTACGTCGCCGACGGCCACATCGGGCTCGGTTCACTGCTCGCGCGGTTCGATGCGATGGGCGGTGCGATGGACATCAACTCAGAGAAGGGTTACGGCACCCAGGTGACGGTGACGTCGCCGCCGGAGCGCTAGTTTTTCGCGGTGACGTGCACGCGGGCTCCGCGGGACGGCACCAGCGTGATGTGGTGCATGCGAAGCGATTCGTCTTGCGGTCGGTCGGCGCGTAATTCGGCGCGCCGCAGCACCGTCCGCAGTACGGCGTCGATTTCGGTCAAGGCGAACGTCGCACCCAGGCAGCGACGGGCGCCACCGCCAAACGGTATCCACGCGTAGGTCGGCTGGTCGCCGGACAACCAACGCTCGGGACGGAAATAGGCGGCGTCCGGACCCCAGATCTTCGGGTCGGTCTGGATGCCGATGATCGACGGCAGCAGCAGAGTGCCTTCCGGCATCGTGTGGCCGGCCAGTGCGACTGGTTCGGTGACGCGACGCGCGATGTTCATGATCACCGGACGCAGCCGCAGCACCTCCTTGGCGACGGCGGCCCGGTATGGATCGCGGGGATCGTCGAGCCCGGCCCGCACTTTGTCGAGTGCGCCCGAATGGCGCAGCAGCCGCTCGAATGTCCACGAGAGCGCGACCGCCGTGGTCTCATGCCCTGCGACCAGCAGCGTGACGAGCTCGTCGCGCACCAATTCCGGATCTGGATCACCATCCAGCAGCATCGACAACACGTCGGGCCGTCCGGCGCGGCCGGGATCCGTTCGGCGACGCTCGATCTCGGCATAGATCAGCTGGTCTGCCCGATCCAGGTCGCGCACGATATTGCTCCACGGCCGCACTCGCTGCAGACCGGGCCACACCCAGAGCAGCATGTCGCGCAACCCGAACCGCAGCACTCGGCGCAGCGCCGCACCCACCGCCTCGGCCCGCTCGCGCTCGTCGACGCCGAGCACCACCCGCACGATGATGCTCAAGGTCAGTGCCTGCATCCGTGGCAGCAGCTCGAAATCTCGGCCGGTCGGCCACTGTGCGATCTCGCGTTCGGTCTCCTCCTCCATCAGCGCGACCACCCGGGCGATCCGTTCGCCGTGGAATGGCGGCAGCATCCGCCGGCGCTCGACGACGTGCTCGGGCGCGTCCATCGTCAGCACCGAGCGCCTGCCTACCAGCGGTGCCAACAATGCGTTGCCTTCGCCGGCGTGGAAGACCTCAGGATCGCCGCGGAAGATCGTCCGCAGGTCGTCGGGGTTACGGAGCACGACGCCGTATCCGGTCGGCTCGGCGTTGACGGTGAAGGTGTCGCCATAGCGGCGGTGCATCGCCGGGACGAACCGCTGCCGCTGCGTCCAGATCAGCAGCGACTGCAGCACTCGGGGCAGTCTGGGGCCGGGTGGCAGACCTTCAGCGGACATCACCCTCGACGTGGTCGCGGTGCGTTGCCAGGAGGAGATCCGAGAACTGGTGGTCTCGATTGCCATGAGCTTGGTATACGCCCGGTCGATACGGCCCGTCTACCACCCGTGGTAGGAATTCAGGTGGTCAAGCCCCGCGCGATGACCAGCCGCTGAATCTGGTTGGTGCCCTCGAAAATCTGGGTGATCTTGGCCTCGCGCATATAGCGCTCAACGCGGAAGTCGCGGGTGTAGCCGACGCCACCGAACACCTGCACCGCATCGGTGGTCACCTTCATCGCGGCGTCGGTGGCCACCAACTTCGCCACGCTGGCCTGCTGTGAATACGGCCGGCCAAGGTCGCGTCTGCGCGCAGCGTCCAGATAGGTCGCGCGGGCGCTGACCACCGCGGCGGCCATATCGGCCAGTAGGAAGCCAAGCCCTTGATGATCAATGATCTTGCGGCCGAACGTCGTTCGCTCGTTCGCGTAGGCAGTCGCTTCGTTCAGCGCCGCCTGCGCCAGCCCTACGGCGACCGCAGCGATGCCCAGCCGGCCCGAATCCAGTGCAGAGAACGCGATCTGCAGGCCCTGGCCCTCGGCGCCGATCAGCCGGTCGGTCTCGACATGGGCGTGGTCGTAGAACGCCGATGTCGTCGGGACCGCGTGCAGGCCCATCTTCTCCTCGGGCTTACCGAAACTCAGTCCGTCCAGATCGCCGGGCACGAGGAAGCATGAAATGCCGCGCGAGCCTTCGCCGGTGCGTGCGAACAACGTGTAGAAGTCGGCACGACTGCCGTGGGTGATCCATGACTTGGAGCCGTTGAGTACGTAGCCGTCGGCGGTTTTGGTTGCCTTGCACTGCAGCGCCGCCGCGTCGGAACCGGCCTGCGGCTCGGACAGGCTGTAGGCGCCGATCTGCTCACCCGACAACATCCCCGGCAGCCAGCGTTGCTTCTGCTCGTCGGTGCCGAACGCCAGCAGCGGATGCGACGACAGGCTGTGCACGCTGACGGCCACCGCCACGGCGGCCCACCGCGCCGCGATCTCCTCGAGCACCTGCAGATAAACCTCATACGGCTGGCCGCCGCCGCCCCACTCCTCTGGCTGCGGCAGACTCAGCAGGCCCGCGGCGCCTAATTGGGCGAACACGCCTTCCGGATAGGTCTCCGCCTTTTCGTGCGCGTCCACGATCGGGTCGAGCACCTTGTCCGCGATGTCGCGGGTCAGCGCGATCAGGTCAACGGCGTCATCGGAGGGCAATAGGCGGTCCACTGGCATGTGCGGTGTCAGACCTTTTCGGGGACCGAGAGCGCCGAGTTGATCGCGTCGACCCGATCTTTGGCGTCACCGAACAGCATCTGGGTGTTCTGCCGAAAGAACAGTGGGTTCTGCACGCCGGCATAACCCGAGGCCATGGACCGCTTGAACACGATGACGTTGTTGGCGTTCCACACCGTCAGCACCGGCATCCCGGCGATCGGGCTGCCCGGGTCCTCTGCGGCAGCCGGGTTGACGGTGTCGTTGGCACCGATGACCAGCACGACGTCGGTATCGTCGAAGTCCTCGTTGATCTCGTCCATCTCCAGCACGATGTCGTACGGCACCTTGGCCTCGGCCAGCAGCACGTTCATGTGGCCGGGCAGGCGTCCCGCGACGGGGTGGATGCCGAACCGGACATTGACGCCGCGTGCGCGCAGCTTGCGGGTCAGGTCGGCGACACCGTACTGGGCTTGCGCGACAGCCATGCCGTAGCCCGGCGTGATGATCACCGAACTGGCCGATTCGAGCAGTTCGGCGGCGCCGTCGGCGCTGATCTCGCGGTGCTCGCCGTAATCCTTGTCGTCGGCGGGCCCGGCCTCGATCCCGAAGCCGCCGGCGATCACCGAGATGAACGACCGGTTCATCGCCCTGCACATGATGTAGGACAGGTACGCACCGGAGGAGCCGACGAGCGCACCGGTGACGATGAGCAGATCGTTGGACAGCAGGAAGCCCGAGGCCGCCGCAGCCCAACCCGAGTAGCTGTTGAGCATCGACACCACCACCGGCATGTCGCCGCCGCCGATCGAGGCGACCAGGTGCCAGCCGAGCAGCAGCGCCAGCACGGTGACCGCCACCAGCAGCCACAGCTGCGGGTCGATCACGAACCAGACGGTGAGCGCGGCGAAGACGACGAGCGCGCCGACGTTGAGGAAGTTCTTGCCGGGCAGCATCATCGGCGCGGACTTGATGCGGGCCGAGAGCTTCAGATTGGCGACGATCGAACCGGTGAACGTCACGGCGCCGATGAAGACGCCGATGACGACCTCGGCCGAGTGAATGCCGAGCATGCCTTCGCCGCTCAGTTTCATAGCTTCGGCGCCGGCTTGGTATCTGTCGGGATCACCCTCGACGTGCAGGTAGCCGTTCCAGCCGACCAGCACGGCGGCCAGACCGACGAACGAGTGCAGCAGCGCGATCAGCTCGGGCATGCCGGTCATCTCGACGACCTTGGCGCGCCACAGACCGATGACCGCACCGATGGCCATGGCGCCGACCAGCAGCGCCGCACCCAGCGGCTCGATGTGCCGAGCCAGTGCCAGTGCGATCGTCGCGATCAGGGCGACGGCCATTCCGGCGATGCCGAAAGTGTTACCCGCCCTGGATGTTTCATGCTTGGACAGTCCTGCCAGCGCCAGGATGAACAGCAGGGCCGCGACGACGTACGCCGCCGTTGCAGTGGTTTCCAGTGTGAACATGTCAGCTCCTCGAGAACATCGCGAGCATGCGGCGGGTGACGGCGAAGCCGCCGAAGACGTTGATGCTGGCCAGCAGGATCGCCAGGGTTGCCACCGCGGTGACGACGACATCGCCGTGCCCGATCTGCAGCAGCGCACCGACGACGATGATTCCGGAGATCGCGTTGGTCACCGACATCAGGGGAGTGTGCAGCGCATGGTGCACATTGCCGATCACGTAGTAGCCGATCACGATGGCCAAGACGAACACGGTCAGGTGCACCTGCAGCGCGGCCGGCGAGAGCGCGATCAGCGCCAATAGCGCCGCCGCGGCGGCGAAGGTCAACCCCAGCCGGCGCGCGGTGCTCATGTGCTTCTTGGCCGGCTTGGTCTCGACCGGAGCCGCTGCGGCTACCGGGGCCGCGGACACCTGCACAGGCGGCGGCGGCCAGGTGACCTCACCGTCGCGGACCACCGTCACCGAGCGCTGAACCACGTCCTCGAAGTCGAGGATGAGCTTCCCGTCCTTCTCGGGGGTGAGCAGCTTGAGCAGGTTGACCAGGTTGGTGCCGTACAGCTGCGACGCGGTTGCGGGCAGCCGTCCCGCGAGATCGGTGTAGCCGATGATCGTCACGCCGTGGTCGGTGACGATGGCCTGGTCCTTGACGGTGCCCTCGACGTTGCCGCCGTTGGCCGCGGCCATGTCGACGATCACGCTGCCCGGCTTCATCGAGGCGACCATGTCCGCGGTGATGATGCGGGGTGCGGGCTTACCGGGGATCAGCGCGGTGGTGATGATGATGTCGACGTCCTGGGACTGCTCGGCGTACAGCGCCGCCTCGCGGGCCTTGTAGTCGTCGCCCATCTCCTTGGCGTAGCCGGTGGTCGATACCTCGGCCGCGGCCGGATCGACGTACAGGTACTCCCCGCCTAGGGACTTGACCTGATCTGCGACCTCAGGCCGCGGGTCGGTGGCCCGCACGATGGCACCAAGGCTGCCTGCCGCGCCGACAGCCGCCAGACCGGCCACGCCCGCGCCGACAACGAGCACCTTGGCCGGCGGCACCTTGCCCGCCGCGGTCACCTGCCCGGTGAAGAACCGGCCGAACTTGTTGGCGGCCTCGATGACGGCGCGGTAGCCCGCGATGTTCGCCATCGACGACAGCACGTCCAGTGACTGCGCCCGGGAGATACGCGGAACAGCGTCCATCGCCAGCACGGTGATCGGCCGGGTAGCCAGCTTCTCGACGAGCTCCGGCTTGAGCGCGGGGGAGACCAGGCTGATCAGCGTCGCGCCGTCGCGCAGGGCGGCGATCTCCTTGTTGTCCGGCGCGTTCACCTTGAGCACCACGTCGGCCGCCAACACCTGCTCGGCTGACGCGACGCTTGCGCCGGCCTCCGAGAACGCCGCGTCGGAGAAGCTCGAGGCGGCGCCCGCGCCCTCCTCGACCACTACCTCGTACCCCAGTTTGGTGAGTTGGCCGACCGTCTGCGGAGTCGCGGCGACGCGCGTTTCTCCAGGCAGCGACTCTCTCGGGACCCCGATGTTCATCGATTTCGATCCGATCTTAGGTTTCTGTCACGGTCCGGTCGGGGCGCGAGCAGGCCCCCCGACACAGCTCGTCGTGGGACGAGTGGAATATGTCAGTCTAAGAGTCTGGCCAAATCGACCGCGCGCCGTGTGGCTCAAGGCGCGGTAGCCGCTAGAGGCGACCCGCTGCAAACGTGGCGCCCTGGACTACGAACCCGGACTCCTCGTAACTGAGGTGCGCAGGGGAGAACATCTCTTCACGGGTGGGCGCCAACCCTCCTGCGCCTGGAGAACAGATGGGGTCCCCGGCGGCACAGAGGTCGATAGCCTTGGCGCCGTAAACCGGGCTGATAGCCGTCAATGGGGCGCCGACGTACCTGCTCGCCGGGTTGCCGAAGACCGCCACCGCCGCGACATGGTCCGCAACCTCGGGTGGCATCGGCGCCGGCGCGAAGCCGCCGACGGACAGGGGGATCGCCGTGATCAAGTTGATGACGATCGCGCCCTGGGAGTAGCCGCCGAGAACCAACCTCGTCCCCGGGCAATTCGCCGCCATGGATTGCACGTGTGCGCTGGCATTCGCCGCGCCCGCTGAGGCCGACGGGGCGAAATCCTCGGTCGCCGGGTAGTCGACCGCGTAGACCCCTACGGACCGTCCGCCGACCTGTGACCGTAAGGAGTCGACGAAAGCCTGCCCCACATCCCCGAGCCCTGGCGGCTCCGTGGTGGCACGGGCGAACGTCACCTCGACGTCCGGACACGGGACGGCGGCGGCGGACGGCGGACCGGTCACCGTGCACGCCGCCAGCGCGACAGCACCCAGTACGCCAGCGATCAAACGCCCCGTCACCTGGTCCGGCTACCCGTGCGCGGGCGTGTTCAACCCGTAATTGAAATCGCACTGAGCGCAGACATTCACCGGCGCTGACGAAGCCGCCAGAGTGTCGGGGTGTCGGTCTTTGTTGATATCGCGCCCGACGAGTCGCAACTCGACTCGTCGGCCGCCGTCGCGCCCTCAGGCAAGTCGCGTGGGCGGCTGACCCGTGCCGCGCTGCCGCTGTTGTCGGTGGTCGTCTTTTTCATCGTCTGGCAGCTCGTCGCAGTCAGCGGTATCTGGAATCAGACGTTTGTGCCCTATCCGAACGCGGTGTGGCGAGCGTTCCTCGACATCTCCAGCACGCACGATGGGGTCCGCGGGTATGCCGGCTACCTGCTGGCCGAACACCTCTACATGACGCTGCGGCGGGTTTTTGCCGGTGTGGTGATCGGTGTCGTCATCGGCGTGCTGCTCGGTCTGGTGATGGGTTCGATCAGCTGGGTGCGCAGCGTCCTCGAACCCTGGCTGACGTTTCTTCGCGCATTGCCGCCACTGGCCTACTTCTTCCTTCTCGTGTTCTGGCTGGGCATCGACGAGGCCCCGAAGATCACGCTGCTGGCGTTGGCGGCGCTGCCGCCGGCCGCCGTCGCCACCACCGCCGCCGTGCTCGCCGCGCCCGTTGGGTTGCAGGAAGCGGCCCGCGCGCTGGGTGCCTCGAGGCGCGACGTGATCCGCGACGTCGTCGTCCCGTCGGCGCTGCCGGAAACGTTCACCGGCATCCGGCTTGCTGTCGGCATGGCCTACTCGTCGGTGGTCGCCGCCGAACTGTTCAACGGGCTGCCCGGAATCGGCGGTCTGGTCAAAGACGCCAGTAACTACAACAACACCTCCGTCGTGCTGGTCGGAATCCTCGCCATCGGGATCTCCGGCCTTGTCATCGACAGTCTGCTTCGCGCCGTGGAACGGCGCGCTGTCCCATGGAGGGGAAAAATCTAGATGAGGTTCAAGGCCGCAATTGCGACGCTCGCCGCCGCCACGCTGGCGCTGGCCGGCTGCTCGGTCGACCGGTCAGGGGACGACGCCGGTAAACCGACGATTCGCCTTGGCTACCAAAGCTTCCCGAGCGGGGATCTGATCGTGAAGAACAGCAGGTGGCTCGAGGAGGCGCTGCCCGACTACAACATCAAATGGACGAAGTTCGACTCCGGCGCCGACGTCAACACCGCGTTCATCGCCAAGGAACTGGACTTCGGCGCGCTCGGCTCGAGTCCCGTCGCGCGGGGGCTGTCGGCACCGCTGAACATTCCCTACAAGGTCGCGTTCGTGCTCGACGTCGCAGGCGACAACGAGGCTCTGGTGGCGCGCAACGGCAGCGGCGTCAACACGATCGCAGACCTCAAGGGCAAGCGCATCGGCACGCCGTTCGCGTCGACTGCGCACTACAGCTTACTGGCGGCGCTCAATCAGAACGGGTTGTCCGCCAACGACGTTGCGCTGGTCGACCTGCAGCCGCAGGCGATTCTTGCTGCGTGGGACCGCGGTGATATCGACGCGGCCTACTCCTGGCTGCCGTCACTCGATCAGCTCCGTAAGTCCGGCAAGGACCTGATCACCAGCCGCCAGTTGGCCCGCAACGGCAAGCCAACGCTGGACCTCGGCGCGGTGTCCGACGAGTTCGCCGATGCCCACCCCGACGTCGTGGACATCTGGCGACAGCAGGAAGCACGCGCGCTCAAGCTCATTCACGACGATCCCGCCGCGGCGGCCAAGGCCATTGCCGCCGAGATCGGGCTGAGCCCCGACGAAGTGGCAGGCCAGCTCAAGCAGGTTGTCTACCTGACGCCGGACCAGGTTGTATCACCGGAATGGCTTGGCGCCGAAGGTAATCCGGGCAACATCGCGGCCAACCTGCAGAGCGCGTCGCAATTCCTCGCCGACCAGAAGCAGATTCCGTCGGCGGCATCGCTGCAGACCTTCCAGGACGCGATCTACACCAAGGGTCTGCCCGGTGCCATCGCCCAGTGACGGTGCGATTCGGATCGATTCGGTCAAGCATCGCTACGGTCGGGGTCGTAGCGAGGTGACCGCGCTGGGACCGGTCGACCTGACCGTGGATCCGGGATCGTTTCTGGTCCTGGTCGGCGCGTCGGGCTGCGGCAAGAGCACGCTGCTGCGGCTGCTTGCCGGCTTCGAGTCGCCGACCGAGGGCACGGTGGCGGTATCCGGTGCCGCCCCGACGCCCGGTGTGACGGCTGGCGTGGTCTTCCAGCAGCCGCGTCTGTTCCCGTGGCGCACGGTCGGCGGCAATGTGGAGCTGGCGCTGAAGTACGCGAAGGTGCCACGCGAGCGGCGTGCCGAGCGCCGCGACCAACTGCTGGCGCGCGTCGGCCTGGAGGGCACCGCCGGTCGCAAGATCTGGGAGATCAGCGGCGGGCAGCAGCAGCGCGTCGCGATAGCAAGGGCGCTGGCCGCCGAGACGCCGCTGTTCCTTCTCGACGAGCCGTTCGCGGCGCTCGACGCGCTCACTCGGGAGCGGCTACAGGAAGACGTCCGTCAGGTCAGCGCGGAGTCCGGCCGCACGACAGTGTTCGTCACGCACAGCGCCGACGAGGCAGCGTTTCTCGGTTCGCGGATCGTGGTGCTGACGCGGCGGCCGGGCCAGGTGGCATTGGATCTGCCCGTCGACCTGCCCCGTACCGGCGTCGATCCTGATGAATTGCGTCGCTCGTCGGAGTACACCGAGTTGCGCGCCGAAGTCGGGCGCGCGGGGAAGCAGCAGCTGCTTAGGGCTTAGACGGGGGGATACGCCGGTGGTGGATACACGCCCCGCAGGATCCAGGCAAACCAGTTGAAGCCGTATTCCAGCTCGTCGCTCGCGTCATAGTCCGGGTTCGGATCCACGTCATCACCTCTCGCGTAACGGCTGGTTCTCGGTGAAGTCTAGACCGGCCGCAGCGGCCGCGACAGGGTGAAGAATTAAACTGGCCAACCAGTTGTTTGATACCCGCTTATAGTGAGTCGCCATGCCTCCCACGTCTCCGGAAGCCACTCAACCCGATGCTCTTCGCGCAAGCGGCTCATCGGCCAACGGGATGACCCGCCGCGAAGAGCTATTGACCGTTGCGACCAAGCTGTTCGCCGCGCGGGGGTATCACGGCACCCGGATGGACGATGTGGCTGACGCGGTCGGCCTGAACAAGGCGACGGTCTATCACTACTACGCCAGCAAGTCGCTGATTCTCTATGACATCTACAAGGGTGCCGCGGACTTCACGGTGGACGCGCTGCACGACGACCCCACGGCGTCGGCGCGCGAGACCATCTACCACTTCACCCGGCGGCTGCTGGTCGGCATCGCAGGCAACATCGAGCGCGCGGCGGTGTACTTCCAGGAGGGCCCGTACATCTCCGAGTGGTTCACCGAGGAGCAGGTCGCCTATATCCGTGAGAAGGAAACCCAGGTCTACGAGCACGTGCGGGATGTCATCGACCGCGGCATCGCCAGCGGCGAGTTCTACGACTGCGACTCGCATGTGCTGGCGCTGGGGTACATCGGAATGACCCTCGGCTCGTATCGGTGGCTGCGTCCGCATGGCCGGCGCACCGCGCAGGAAATCGCCGAGGAGTTCAGCACCGCGCTGCTGCGTGGCCTGATCCGCGACGAAACCGTGCGGGCCTCCTCACCGCTGGGCATCGACGTCACGAGCTCAGCGCCGTCGGCCTAGAACGCGGGGAGGATGGAGCGATGAAATCCACCCTGCTGTCGCGGCGCGATCTCGACTTTCTGCTCTACGAATGGCTGCGCATCGACGAGCTGACGAAACGCGAGCGGTTCGCCGAACACTCGCGGGAGACCTTCGACGGTGTCCTCGATCTGTGCGAGCAGTTGGCGAACCGGTACTTCGCCCCGCACAACAGGACGAGCGACGCGAACGAGCCGAGCTTCGACGGCGAAACAGTCACCCTCATAGGTGAGGTCAAGGAGGCGTGGGACGCGTTCGCCCATGCCGATCTGCTGGGCATGGCGATGGACCAGAGCATCGGCGGCGCGCAGTTGCCGACAACCGTGGCAGAAGCCGGCTTCGCCTGGTTCTCCGCGGCCAACGTCAGCACCACGGGCTACCTCATGCTGACGATGGCCAACGCCAACCTGCTGGCCAAGTTCGGCACGCAGCAGCAGATCGACGCGTTCGTCAAGCCAATGCTGACCGGCCGGTTCTCGGGGACGATGGCCCTGTCGGAAACCCAGGCGGGCTCGTCGCTGGCCGACATCCTTACCCGCGCCGAACCGCAGGACGACGGCACATACCGGCTCTTCGGATCCAAAATGTGGATCTCGGGCGCTGAGCATGAACTCACCGAGAACATCGTCAATCTCGTGCTCGCCAAGATCCCGGGCGGTCCACCCGGCACGAAGGGCATCTCGCTGTTCATCGTGCCGAAGTTCTTCGTCGACGCCGACGGCTCGGTCGGCGAGCGCAACGACGTGGTGCTGGCCGGGCTGAACCACAAGATGGGGCAACGGGGCATCACCAACACCGTGCTGAACTTCGGCGAGGGAAAGTTCTCGCCCGGCGGATGCCCGGGTGCGGTCGGATATCTAGTCGGCGAGCCGCATCGGGGGCTGGCCTACATGTTCACCATGATGAACGAGGCTCGCCTCGGTGTCGGGATGGGTGCCGTCTCGCTGGGTTACACCGGCTACCTCAAGTCGCTGCAATACGCGCGCGAACGGCCGCAGGGACGCCCGGTTCTCGCAAAGGACCCGTCGGCGCCACAGGTGCCGATCATCGAACACCCCGACGTCAAACGAATGCTGTTGGCGCAGAAGGTGTATGCCGAAGGCGGCATGGCGCTGTTGCTGTACTGCGCGAAACTCGTCGATCTGCAGCACAGTGCCGAGTCCGATGCGGAACGGGATGCGATCGGCCTGCTGCTCGACATCCTGACCCCTGTCGGCAAGAGTTGGCCGTCGCAATGGTGTCTTGAAGCCAACAACCTGGCCATCCAGGTGCACGGCGGATACGGCTACACCCGTGAGTACGACGTCGAACAGCACTACCGCGACAACCGGCTGAACCCGATCCACGAGGGCACCCACGGAATCCAGAGCCTGGACCTGTTGGGCCGCAAGGTAACCCAGCGCAACGGCGCAAGCCTGACAGCGCTGGGTAATGCAATGGCCCAGACGATCACGACGGCCAACGCCGCAGGCGGGGAGGCGGCCGAGCTGGCCGCACAGCTCGACTCGACGTGGCAGCGCCTCGCCGGCGTCACCACCGCGATGTTCGGCGCCGGCGATGTCGCGGCCGCGCTCGCCAACAGCGTGATCTACCTCGAAGCCTTTGGGCACATCGTGGTCGCCTGGATGTGGCTGGAACAAATGCTGGCGGCCAACGGTCGTCCCGGCGACTTCTACGACGGCAAGCGCCAGGCTGCGCGCTACTTCTTCCGCTACGAATTGCCCAAAACCGCACCGCAACTCGACCTGCTGGCAAGCCTGGATCGCACCACGCTCGAAATGCGCGACGCCTGGTTCTAACCATTGATCGCAGAGATCGCCGAGATCGCCGAGTCGCTATTTCGTGAGTTTCACGACCAGGAATGCTATTTCGGCAAGCCGTTCATGCAGGCGGGGTATCAATTGATGCTGGATATGAGTTGGACAGGTATCGCTGACCCTCCTTAAGTTATTGAGTGACGGCCGCCACAGTGGCGACCCCCAGTCGTCCGATACACAGGAGTGAACGCGCATGGCCATCACCAACGCCTTCCGCCGCCCTCGCCTCAGCGCCGCCATTGCGGCGACGGCCGCTGCCGGTCTGGCCCTGACCGCGTGCGGCGGCGTACAGACCAGCACCGGCACGAGCGGCGGCGGCACTTATCCGTCCGGCACGGTCGAGATGTATGTCGGTGCGTCGCCCGGCGGATCCAGCGACCTGATCAGCCGTGCGGTATCCAAGGGGCTGAGCGACAACCTGAAGGCCTCCTTCCCGGTCATCAACCGCGAGGGCGCCAACGGCGCACTGGCCGCAGCGGAGGTTGCGAAGGCCAAGCCGGACGGCTCGGTCATCGCGATTCAGAACGCCTCCCTGTTCGCCATCACCCCGCTCGCCGTCAGCCCCGACGAGGTCACGAAGATCGACGACTTCGATGTCGTCTACGGCGTATCCCGTGATGACTACGTGTTGGTCACCAACCCTGCGAGTGGCTACAAGACGCTGAAGGACCTCGAGAACGCCACGCGCGTGGTCCGATACGGCACCACCGGCGTCGGCACCGGCGCTCAGCTGGCCGCCGCGCTGCTGTTCAAGACCTCGAAAGTGGAGTCCCAAGCGGTTCCGTTCGACGGCGGCGCGCCGGCCCTGGCCGCGGTACTCGGAAACCAGATCGACGTGGCCTCGCTGCAAGTCGGTGAGGCGATCGAAAACATCCAGTCGGGCAAGCTCATTCCGCTGTCGGTGTTCGGTCCCGAGCGCATTGAATATCTGCCCGATGTGCCGACCGCACAAGAACAGGGTCTTGACGTCGAGGTGGCGCAGTACCGGTTCATGACGGTGCCGAAAGGAACCCCGCAGGATGTTCGGGACAAGATCACCGAAGGCATGAAGGCCACGTTTGCGACCGAGGACTACAAGGCGTTCAACAAGCAGAACAGCCTGACACCGATGGAGCAGCCGGGCGAGGTGGTGCTGACGCAGCTGCAAGAGGATCAGAAGCGCTATGCGGAGCTGGTCAAGCAGTACGGGATCAACCTGCACAACGAGGGCTGACGATGAACGACGGACCCGCGCACACCCGCGACATCCTGGCCGAGATCGAGGCCGAGGTCGCCCACGAACTGGAGGAGGACCGCCCGGTTGCCGGTGGGCCCGCCTATCAGACGGTGGGCGCGTTGGTCGGGGTCGCGGTCGGCGTCGGCGGCGCGGCGCTCGCCTACGGCTACGGGCTCGGGTCGCTTAGGGAGCCCGGCCCCGGCCTTTGGCCGTTCGTCGTCAGCGTGTTGGTCGCCGCGCTTTCGGTGATCCTGCTCGTGGTGGGTCGCGGCCTGACCGACAGTGAGGCGTTCACCCGCAGCAGTGTGTTGCCGGTGGTCGGAGTGGTGACCTTCGTCGCGTTCGGTCTGCTGATGCCGCTGACCGGCTTCGAGATCCCGGCGCTCGCGCTCGGCGTGATCTGGCTGCGCTTCCTCGGCGGCGAAAGCTGGCGCAACACAATCTTGATCAGCGTGGTGACGACGGCGGCCTTCTACATCCTGTTCCTCTACGGGCTGCGGATTCCGCTCCCGCACTTGATTGCCTTCTAAAGACCATGGATTTCAACGCATTTCTCGAAGGGTTCGCGCTCGTCGTCGAGCCGAAGAATCTGCTCTACTGCCTGATCGGTGTGCTGATCGGCATGGTGATCGGCGTGCTGCCCGGACTAGGTCCGGCCGCCACCATCGCGATCCTGCTGCCCATCACCTACACCATCGATCCGGTGTCGGCGATCATCATGCTCGCGGGCATTTACTATGGCGCGCAGTACGGCGGCACCATCACGTCGGTACTTCTGCGCCTGCCGGGTGAGGCGTCATCGGTGGTCACCGTCTTCGACGGCTTCGCCCTGGCCAAACAGGGCCGAGCCGGCACGGCGCTGGGCATCGCCGCAATCGGTTCCTTTGTGGGAGCGACCGTTTCGATCGTTGGCCTGACGTTGCTCGCTCCTGTGGTCGCGGGTATCGCCCTGGACTTCGGACCGCCGGAGTACGCCGCCCTGGCATTGCTTGGCGTGCTGCTGGTCGCAACGATCGGCAGTGGGAACAAACTGAAGGCACTGATCGCCGGCGCCGTGGGCCTGCTGCTGGCCACTGTCGGACGTGACAGCTTCAGCGGCGCATCGCGTTTCACGTTCGACAGTCTGCAGTTGGCCGACGGCATCGACTTCGTGGTAGTCGCGATGGGACTCTTCGGCGTCGGGGAGATCCTCTACAACCTCGAGCAGCGGCATCGTAAGGTTCAACCGCCGGCCAAGGTGGGCAACGTCTGGCCGTCGCGGAAGGACCTCAAGCAGTCCTCCGGTGCCATCGGCCGCGGGTCTCTCATCGGGTTCGCGCTCGGCGTGCTGCCCGGCGGTGGCGCGGTGCTGTCCTCGATTGTGGCCTACGCGACGGAGAAACGACGCTCCAAGACGCCGGAGCGGTTCGGTCGTGGCGCGGTCGAGGGCGTGGCCGCACCCGAGACGGCCAACAATGCGGCGGCCACGTCGTCGTTCATCCCGCTGCTGACGATCGGGTTGCCCGCCAACGCGACAATGGCCATGCTGTTCGGCGCGCTGCTGATCCTGGGCGTGTCGCCCGGTCCGCAACTTGTCGACGAGCATCCGGACGTCTTCTGGGGCGTCATCAACTCGATGTACATCGGCAACCTCTTACTGCTGATTCTCTCGATCCCCTTGGTGGGGTTGTTCGTTCGCATCCTGCGCGTGCGCCCCGCGATCCTCGCGCCGATCACCGCGTTGATCACGATCCTCGGCGTCTACACGATCAACAACTCGGTGTTCGACATCTTCTTGATGGTCGCGTTCGGCGTAATCGGGTACCTGATGAAGAAGGCCGGCTTCGACCCCGGCCCGATGGTGTTGGCGTTCGTCCTTGGCTCCATCATCGAGTCGAGCACACGGCGGTCGATGCTGATCTTCGGCGGCGACCCCACCGGGTTCTTCACCCGGCCGATCTCCGGCACCATTCTGGCGATCTTCGTGGTGCTCGCGTTGTTGCCCGCGGTTCGACAATTGCTGCGGCACCGCAAATCAGCGGGCGTCGAGGCGAAGGCGGGTGTTTCCGAGGTGGACGCGCATCGCGGCCCTGGCGATGTCGGGATCACCGGCGACGATGGCGGACGCGACGGTGTCGTGCTCCCGCCGGACCCGGTCGACGTGGCCGGCGTCGGTCAGCGAGTAGGCGTCGCCGAGCCGGGTGCGGGGAAGCATGATCATCATCGGACCGAGTGAGTCAAGCAGGTCAAGGTAGAAGCGGTTGCCGCTGGCGGCCGCCACGGCCCGGTGAAAGCCGAAGTCGGCATCCACCTGGGCCTCGGGTGCGGCGGCGACGAACGCATCGAGCGCGGCCCGTATCGACTCGGCGCCTGCCGCGTTCACCCGCGCCGCCGCCAATGCTGCTGCCTCACACTCGATTCCGAGACGGAAATCGATCATGTCAACGACGTCATGGTGGGTGCGGATGGCCGCGGACTCAACAGTGAACGACGTCGGCTCAGGCATCGCGAGGACGAATGAACCACGGCCATGGAACGTTTCGACCAGCCCTTCGGCCCGCAGTCGTGTCACCGCCTCACGGACCACCGTCCTGGAAACCCCGTACTCGTCGATGAGTTCGGCCTCCGAGGGCAACTTGTGGCCGGGTGGCAGGTCGCCGGCGAGGATCTTGTCCTTGAGCCCCACCACCACCCGCTGCGCCAGAGTGGTGGTCATAAGTGTCCGCTCGTCGCGCAGGCGCTCATCGCCGCGTGCCGAACTCGGCGCTCTCCTTGGTCAGCGCCCGCATCTGCTCGCTGAGCGTGAAACCGAGGCCCGGCCGTTCGGGAACCCAGATGCGACCGTCGCGGATCTCGATGCGTTCGTTGAAGAGCGGGTTGAGCCATTCGAAGTGTTCGACCCACGGCTCGGTGGGGTACGTCGCGGCGAGGTGCAGATGGATCTCCATCGCGTAGTGCGGCGCCAGGGCCATGCCCGCGTGCGCGGCCAGCGTCGCAAACTTCAGAAACGGCGTGATCCCGCCGATCCGCGGTGCGTCGGGCTGCACGATTCCGCGGTACCCCGCATCGAGCAGCGCCATGTGCTCGCTGACCGAGGTGAGCATTTCGCCGGTCGCGATCGGGGTGTCGAAGGTCTGGGACAGATCGGCGTGACCGACGGCATCCCACGCGTCGAGTGGCTCCTCGATCCACACCAGGTCGAACGCCTCGAGTTCGCGGCACATCCGGCGCGCCCTGGCGCGGTCCCACTGTTGGTTGGCGTCGACCATGAAGGCGGTCTCGCCGAGATGCTCACGCAGCGCCCCGACGCGGGCCAGGTCCGTCTTCCAATCCGGTTGCCCGACTTTGATTTTGATGCCTCCGATGCCGGAGGCCAGCGAAGCCGTGGCCTTGTCCTTTATCTCATCGACCGAGGCCTGCAGGAAGCCGCCGGAGGTGTTGTACACCGGGCAGGAGTCACGATGCGCGCCAATGAGTTTCGCCAGCGGCAGGCCGGCGCGACGGGCCTTGAGATCCCACAGCGCAACGTCGAGCGCGGCGATCGCCTGGGTGGCCACGCCCGATCGGCCGACCGATGCGCCGGCCCACAGCAGGGATTGGTAGATCCGGTCGATGTCCGACGGGTCCTGGCCGAGCGCGACGTCCGCGACCTCCGCGAGATGGGCGAATTGTGCCCGGCCGCCTGCGCGCTTGGAGTAGGAGAAGCCCACGCCCTCGAAACCCTGCTCGGTGATCACCTCGACGAACAACAGCACCGTCTCGGTCAGCGGTTTCTGCCGTCCGGTGAGCACCTTCGCGTCGCTCACCGGGGTTTCCAGCGGCAGGACGACGTGCGAAAGCGTGATGTGGCGGATGCGGTCGGACATCGGGCTCCTATTGACTGATATAACGAGTTATCGACTCATCATACAAGTAAGGCGGATTTGACTCCACCCCCGTTGTGGGAAGCCTGACGGTCGTATGTCTTCAACACTCACGCAATGGCTCCTGACCAAGGGCCTGCATATCGTGTTGGTCCTTCTCTTCGCCGTCATCACCACGCGGGCCATCCGGTGGATAGCGGCGAGGATCAGCAGGAGACTCGACCGTGGCGAGGGCACGGACGCGGTGTTACGCCCGGAGAGCGTGAAGCACCGCCGGGCCGTCGCCTCGGTCATCTCCTCGGTAGCGATCGCGCTGCTGTACGTGGTGGTCGCCGTCGACGTCGCCAATCAACTTGGCCTCCCGCTCGGTTCGCTGGTGGCTCCTGCCGCCGTGCTCGGCGCCGCGTTGGGCTTCGGTGCGCAACGCATCGTGCAGGATCTGCTGAGCGGCTTCTTCATCATCACCGAGAAGCAGTACGGCTTCGGCGACTTGGTTGAGCTGTCCGTCAATGCCGGTGGTGAGGCGCGCGGCACCGTGGAGGATGTCACGCTGCGCGTCACCAAGCTCCGCACGGGCGACGGTGAGGTTTTCACCGTGCCGAACGGGCTGACCGTCAAATCGCTGAATTTGTCAAAGGATTGGGCCCGGGCAGTGGTCGATGTGCCGGTGCCCGCGTCGGCCGACATCGCGACCTCCGGCGCGGTGTCTAGCCGAAGTTGATCAGCTGGCGAACCGCATGCCCGTCGGCCAACTGATCCATGCCGACGTTGATCTGGTCAAGCGTTATCGTCGACGAAACGAGCGACTCGACCGGCAGCCGGCCCGCCCGCCACAGCCCGACGAAACGCGGGATGTCTTGTGACGGCACGGCCGAGCCGAGGTAGCTGCCGATCAGCGACCGGCCTTCGGCGACAAAACCCAACGGCGACACACTGATCCGCGCGTCCGGGGAGGGTAGGCCGACGGTGACGGTGCGGCCGCCGGGCGCGGTGAGGTCGATCGCGGTCTGGACGGCCAGCGGGTGCCCGACGGCCTCGATCACGACCGCGGCCTTGAGTCCGCGTTCGCGAGCCCCCTCTGGCGTATACGCCTCGTGCACGCCCATGGACCGCGCCAGGTCAAGCTTCTCGGCCAGCTGATCGACGCCGACGACCGTGACGTCGTCGTGCGCCAGCGCGGTGATCGCCGCGGCCATGCCCACGCCACCCAGCCCAACGACCACTACAGTCTGGCCGGGCTTCGGCTGGCCGGCGTTGATGACCGCGCCACCGCCGGTGAGTACGGCGCAGCCGAGCAGTGACGCGACGACGGGCGGCACATCGGCGGGCACAGGGACGACAGAGCGACGGTCGACGACCGCGTGGGTGGCGAAGCCGGAAACCCCGAGGTGGTGGTGAACGGCCCGGCCGTCGCGTGACAATCGCCGGTCCCCGGCCATCAGGGTCCCCGCGCCGTTGGCGGCGCTACCGGGCTCGCACGGCGTCAGGCCATTGGTGGCGCATGCCGGGCAGTCGCCGCACCTGGGCAGAAACGTCATGACGATGCGTTGCCCGACGGGCATGTCCGCCACGGCGGAGCCGGCCTGCTCGACCACGCCCGCCGCTTCGTGCCCGAGCAGCATCGGCACCGGGCGCACCCGGCTGCCGTTGACCACCGACAGGTCGGAATGACAGAGGCCCGCGGTCTCGATGCGGACCAGCAGTTCGGAGTCGCCGGGCGGGGCCAGGTCGAGCTCGCAGACGGTGAGCGGCCGCGATTCGGCGTACGGCCGTGGCCTCCCGATCTCTTCGAGCACTGCGCCGCGGATCCTCATGGTCACCAGCCTGCCGTGGCTGCGAGACTGCTGCCATGACTAGCGAGCAATCGCTCACCAGCCGCGACTTTCCGGTGCACTGGCCGGTGCTGACGCGGTGGACCGACAACGACATGTTCGGCCACCTCAACAACGCGGTCTATTACGACCTCTTCGACACCGCGATCAACGCGTACATCAACACCAACTGCGGAATCGACCCGCTGGCGGTGCCGTGGCTGGGCGTGGTCGCGGAGTCGGGCTGCAAGTACTTCGCGGAGCTGAAGTTCCCGGACCCGCTCGTCGTCGGGCTGGCGGTGGCGCGGCTGGGCAACAGCAGCATCACCTACCGGCTGGCGATCTTCCAGCAGGACGGACCGGTAGCGGCCGTCGGTCATTGGGTGCATGTGTACGTGGACCGCGGCACTCGCAGGCCAGTGCCGATTCCAGAACCCATCCGCGCGCTGCTGGAAAAGGCGCGCGTGGCGTAGTCGATATGCTCGGCCAATGCCGTTGGTGAGCAAGACAGTCGAGGTTGCGGCCCCAGCCGAATCGATCATGGCAATCGTCGCCGACTTCGAGTCGTACCCATTGTGGAACGAGGAGATCACGGGCTGCTGGGTGCTGGCCCGATACGAGGACGGCAGGCCAAGCCAGCTGCGCCTCGATGTCGTCGTGCAGGGCCAGGCGGGCACGTTCATCACCGCTGTCTACTACCCCGGGGAGAACCAGATCTATACGGTGCTGCAGCAGGGGGATCACTTCGAGAAACAGGAGCAGAAGTTCTCGGTGGTGGCGATCGGCGCCACGTCGCTGTTGACCGTCGACCTGGACGTCGAGACCAAGCTGCCGTTTCCCAAGCCGATGGTTAAGAAGGCGATCAGCGACACCCTGGACTATCTGGCCGACAACCTCAAGAACCGCGCCGAGCAGCTGGCCGCCAGTCCGTAGCCCGTCGGATGGCCACTTAATGCACGCAAATGCGCCAAACGCGTGTCATAAGTGGCCACTCGCCGATCAGCTCCACAACCCGATCTCGTCGAGCCGCGCGACCAACCGCTGCGCAGCGTCGGTGAACTCACCGCTGGTGAGCCGGACCACGGAGTCGACATCGTGGCGGCGCAACGCGTTGATCAGCTCGCGGTGGCCCGCCACCGCCGCGGCACCCCACGCCGCGTCACTGGCATAGATCTGCCCGGGCAGATACCGCGCCACGTGCAGCAGGAACCAGGCCAGCTTGATCCGCCCGGCCGCCCGGTTGAACGCCCGGTGGAACGCGAATTCAGCGTCCACGACCTCCTCGGGCGCGCTGTGCCCGACGGCCGTGGCGAGTGCGGCGTTCAGGCGTTCCAGTTCGTCGATCTCCGCATCGCTGATCCGTTCGGCTGCCGTTGCCGCCAGCTCCTTGGCGATCGTGGCCTGCAGCCAGAAGATGTCCTCGATATCGCCGCGTGTCAGTGGAACCACGACATGCCCGCGATGCGGCTCCAGCTGCACCATGCCCTCGCCTCGCAACGTGCGCAGCGCCTCACGCACCGGCGTGATGCTGACCCCCAGTGCGGCGGCGGTCTCGTCGAGCCGGATGAAGGTCCCGGGCCGCAGCGTGCCGGTCATGATGTCGGTGCGTAAACGGGCCGCGACCTCATCGGAGAGCTGCTCGCGACGTACCGCCCGCCGCCGCTGAGCGCGGGGCCGGGCGGGTGCGTTCATGGCTCTCTCCGGTTGTCTGCCTCGGGGTTGTCCCCGAGCCGCCGACGCCATAGTGTGACCACGGCAACACCATGTTTGATCAAATATCAAGACCGCGCAACCCGCCGCCTGAGGGAGCACTACCTGTTGACCGCCGAGCCGTCACTGACCGAGCAGCCGTATCTGGCGCGCCGGCAGAACTGGGCTAACCAGCTCGCCCGGCATGCCGTGATGCAGTCCGGCGCCACGGCCCTGCGGTTCCTCGGTCACACGACGACATGGGGTGAACTCGACCGGCGGGTGAGCGCATTGGCCGGCGCGCTGAGCCGGCGCGGGGTCAGCTTCGGCGACCGAGTGCTGATCCTCATGCTCAACCGCACCGAGTTCATCGAGTCGTTCCTGGCGGCCAACAAGCTCGGTGCCATCGCGGTCCCCGTCAACTTCCGGATGACCCCGCCTGAGATCGCGTTCTTGGTCAGTGACTGTCAGGCCCGCGTCGTGATCACCGAGACCGTGCTGGTGAACGTGGCGACCGCCGTGCGGGATATCGACTCGACGCTTCAGAGCATCATCGTCGCAGGTGGCGGCACCGATGACGAGGTCATCGGATATGACGACCTGCTCGCCGAGCCGGGAGCGCAGCCCGAGCCGGTGGACATCCCCGACGAGTCGCCTGCGCTGATCATGTACACATCCGGCACCACCGGCAGGCCCAAGGGTGCCGTGCTCACCCATACCAACCTCGCCGGCCAGGCCACGACCAACCTGTTCACCATCGGTGCCGACATCAACCACGACGTCGGCTTCATCGGGGTGCCGCTGTTCCACATCGCCGGCATCGGCAACACGATCACCCCGCTACAGCTCGGCCTGCCGACGGTGCTCTATCCGCTCGGCGCGTTCGATCCGGGCGCGCTGCTCGATGTGCTCGAGGCCGAGAAGGTCACGTCGATGTTCCTGGTGCCCGCGCAGTGGCAGGCGGTGGTGGCCGAGCAGCGTGCCAAACCTCGGAAGCTGCAACTGCGCGTGCTGTCGTGGGGCGCCGCACCGGCCTCCGACACACTGCTGCGCGAGATGTCAGAGACCTTCCCCGGCGCCCAGATTTTCGCAGCGTTCGGCCAGACCGAGATGTCACCAGTCACCTGTATGTTGTTGGCGCAGGACGCAATTCGAAAGCTGGGCTCGGTCGGCAAGGTTATTCCGACGGTCGCTGCCAGGGTCGTCGACGAGAACATGAACGACGTCGAAGTCGGCCAGGTCGGGGAGATCGTCTATCGGGCTCCGACGCTGATGGCCGGCTACTGGAACAACCCAAAGGCCACCGCCGAGGCGTTCGCGGGCGGTTGGTTCCACTCCGGCGATCTCGTCCGCCAGGACGACGAGGGCTACGTGTGGGTCGTCGACCGCAAAAAGGACATGATCATCTCCGGCGGAGAGAACATCTACTGCGCCGAGGTCGAGAACGCCCTGGCCGCGCACCCCGCCATCGTCGAGGCGGCCGTCATCGGGCGAGCCGACGAGAAGTGGGGCGAGGTTCCGGTGGCCATCGTGGCTCTAGGAGCCGCCCACACTGATCTTGACCTGGGCGATCTCGATCAATTCCTCACCGAACGGCTGGCGCGGTACAAGCATCCGAAGGCGTTGGAGATTGTCGACGCGCTGCCGCGCAACCCCGCTGGCAAAGTCCTGAAAACGGAACTGCGAGCGCGTTTCGGTGCACAAAGAATGTTTGACGCTGGCGAAAGTTCCACTCCGCCAACGGTTTCGGCTGCGGCACAAGACATTTAACGGGTAGGGGTGGGTTTGCTAACGGTTACGGGCACAATCCTGCAGATGCGGTACACGGCGGCTACAGCATCGGGTACAGTCCTGTGGTCTGTCTTACTACCCGCGAGTAGGGAGACGGTGGTCACACACACCGGGTTGGGGCAAGGAGGGGGCGTGCGACAGGGTCTGCCGCTGCGCCACGACGGTCGCGGTTTCGTCGTGGGAGTCCACCCGTGACGGCGTCGAACGGCGTCGTCGGCTACGTCCGCGACCAGACCAGGCCCGCGCTGACCGCCGTCGGCGGCTTCGCCCGCATGTGCGTGCTCACCGGACGGGCGCTATTCAAACCGCCGTTCCAGTGGCGCGAGTTCATCCTTCAAAGCTGGTTTCTGTTCCGAGTCTCATTCCTGCCCACACTGGCGGTGTCGGCACCACTGACTGTTCTCCTCATCTTCCTGCTGAATATCCTGCTCGCCGAGTTCGGCGCCGCCGACGTCTCGGGCGCGGGCGCGGCGATCGGCGCCGTGACGCAGCTGGGCCCGTTGGTGACAGTGCTGGTGGTGGCCGGCGCAGGGTCCACGGCCATCTGTGCCGACCTCGGTGCCCGCACCATCCGCGAGGAGATCGACGCACTCGAGGTGCTGGGCATCGATCCGATCCATCGCCTGGTCGTTCCCCGTGTGGTCGCCTCGACGTTCGTCGCAATGTTGCTCAACGGTGCGGTGATCACCATCGGTCTTGTCGGCGGCTTCATATTCGGGGTGTACCTGCAGAACGTCTCGGCCGGCGCCTACGTGTCGACACTGACGCTGATCACCGGCCTGCCGGAAGTGCTGATCTCGGTGGTCAAAGCCACCGTCTTCGGACTGATCGCTGGTCTGGTGGGTTGCTACCGCGGTCTCACCGTCTCCGGCGGCGCCAAGGGCGTCGGCACCGCGGTCAACGAGACGCTTGTGCTGTGCGTCATCGCGCTGTTCGCGGTCAACGTGGTCCTGACCACGATCGGTGTGCGGTTCGGAACGGGGCGCTGACATGTCAACGACTCAGGTCCTGCGCTCTCGATTCCCGCGGGGGGTCGCCCGTGCCCAGAAAGTCGTCGGAGCACCCACCCGAATGCTCGACAGCATCGGTCACGTCGGCTGGTTCGTCATACAGGCCCTCGGTTCGATCGGGCATGCGCTGCGCTACTACCGCACGGAGACGCTGCGGCTGATCGCCGAGATCGGCATGGGCACCGGCGCGATGGCGGTGATCGGTGGTACGTCCGCGATCGTCGGATTCGTCAGCCTGTCCGGTTCATCGCTGGTCGCGATCCAAGGCTTCGCATCGCTGGGCAACATCGGTGTGGAGGCATTCACCGGCTTCTTCGCCGCGATGATCAACGTGCGGTCCGCCGCGCCATTGGTGTCGGGTGTTGCGCTGGCCGCGGTCGTCGGGGCAGGCGCGACCGCCGAGCTCGGCGCCATGCGGATCAGCGAGGAGATCGACGCGCTCGAGGTGATGGGCATCAAGTCCATCTCGTACCTGGTGTCGACGCGAATCATGGCGGGCTTCGTGGTCATCATCCCGCTGTACGCGATGGCGATGATCCTGTCGTTCCTGTCGGGCCAGGTGACCACCACGCTTTTCTATGGTCAGTCGACGGGCACATATGAGCACTACTTCAGTACGTTCCTGCGGCCGGAGGACGTCTTCTGGTCCTTCGTGGACGCGATCATCATCTCGGTGATCGTCATGCTCAACCACTGTTACTACGGTTACTTCGCCAGCGGTGGCCCGGTGGGCGTCGGCGAGGCGGTCGGCCGAGCCATGCGAGCGTCGCTGGTGGCGGTGGCGTTGGTTGTCCTATTCGTTGCGTTGGCGCTGTACGGCGTCGACCCGAACTTCAACCTGACGGTGTAGCGCATGACCGCGCCGCTGAACACTCCTCGCACACCGCCATACAAATTGATCGGTGCGATCCTCGCAGTGCTGTTCATCGCAATTCTCGTGCTGGTGTACATGCAGTTCCGGGGCGACTTCCTGAACCGCGAGAAACTGACCATGATCTCGTCGCGGGCGGGTTTGTCGATGGACCCCGGCGCGAAGGTCACCTACAACGGTGTGGAGATTGGCAGGGTCGGTCAGATCCAAGAGGTGACCGTCGGTGATCAGCCACGGGCGAAGATCACCTTGGAGGTGAATCCCGAGTACCTCAAGCTCATTCCGAAGAACGTCACTGCGGACATCACCGCCACCACGGTGTTCGGTAACAAGTACATCTCGTTCACTTCGCCGAAAGACCCGAGCCCGCAACGCATCACGGCTTCTGACGTGATCGACGTGACGTCGGTTACCACCGAGTTCAACACGTTGTTCGAGACAGTGGTGGATGTGTCCAGCCAGGTCGACCCGATCAAGCTGAATCAGACACTGGCCGCCACCGCAGAGGCACTCGGCGGGCTCGGCGACCGGTTCGGCCAGTCGATCATCCACGGCAACGAGATCCTGGCCGACGTAAACCCGCGGATGCCCCAACTGCGCCGCGACAACCAAGCTCTCGCGGATCTGGGCGACGTGTACGCCAACGCCGCACCGGACCTGTTCGACGGTCTGGAGAACGCGGTGACCACCGCGCGCACCCTCAACGAGCAACAGGGCAACATCGATCAGGCGTTGATGGCCGCGATCGGCTTCGGCAACACCGGCGCCGACATCTTCGAACGCAGTGGACCCTATTTGGTGCGCGGCACTGCCGACCTCATCCCTACCTCGGAGCTGCTCGACACGTATAGCCCCGCATTGTTCTGCACGATCCGTAACTTCCACGACGTGGAGCCCAAAGTCGCCGCATCGCTTGGCGGCAACGGGTATTCGCTGAGGACCCTCTCGGAGCTCATGGGCGCCGGCAACCCGTACGTCTATCCCGACAACCTGCCGCGCGTGAACGCGCGTGGCGGGCCCGAGGGCAGGCCGGGTTGTTGGCAGCCCATCACGCGCGATTTGTGGCCGGCGCCCTATCTAGTAATGGACAGCGGTGCCTCCATCGCGCCGTACAACCACTTCGAGCTCGGCCAGCCGATCCTGATCGAGTACGTGTGGGGCCGCCAGATCGGGGAGAACACGATCAACCCATGAAAATCACCGGAACAGCCATCAAGCTCGGCATCTTCTCACTGGTGCTGTTGCTGTTCACCGCGGGCATCATCGTGGTGTTCGGTCAGATGCGGTTCGACCGCACCACCGGGTATTCGGCGATCTTCTCCTCGACAAGTGGCCTGCGCCCCGGGCAGTTCGTCCGCGCATCGGGCGTCGAGGTGGGCAAAGTCGACACGATCGAACTGATCGACGGCGGAACAAAGGTGCGGGTCGACTTCAGCGTCGATCGCTCGTTGCCGCTGTTCGACGGCACGACCGCCGCCATCCGGTATCTGAACCTGATCGGCGACCGGTACATGGAACTCAAGCGCGGCGACAGCGACAAGCGCCTGGCCGCAGGCGGCACCATTCCGATCGAGCACACCGAACCCGCACTCGACCTCGACGCATTGATCGGCGGCTTCCGCCCGGTGTTCCGCGCGCTCGACCCCGAAAAGGTCAACAACATCGCCCAGTCGATCATCACGATCTTCCAGGGCCAGGGGGGCACCATCAACGACATTCTCGACCAGACCGCGTCGCTGACATCGGCGCTGGCCGACCGTGACCAGGCCATCGGCGAGGTGATCAAGAACCTCAACACCGTGCTCGACACCACGGTCAAGCACCAGCAGCAGTTCGACGAGACCGTGCAGGACTTCGAGACGCTGATCACCGGGCTGAAGAACCGCGAGGATCCGATCGCGAGCTCGGTCGCCGACATCAGCGACGCGGCCGGCACGATCGCCGACCTGCTGGCCGATAACCGGCCGCTGCTGCAGAGCACCATCGGTCATCTCGAGACCCTGCAACAGCCGCTGGTGGATCAGAAGGATCAGCTCAACGACATCCTGGTGCGGCTGCCAACGGCGTTCAACATCATCGGCAGGGCCGGTGGCATCTACGGCGACTTCTTCAACTTCTACGCCTGCGATATCTCGCTGAAACTCAACGGTTTACAGCCAGGTGGCCCGGTGCGAACCGTCAAGATCACCTCGCAGCCTTCGGGTAGGTGCACGCCGCAATGAGGACGCTAGAGGGTTCGAACCGGGTTCGAAACGGGTTGATGGGCATCGTCATCCTGGTGATTGTTCTCGGCGTGGGGCAGAGCTTCGCCAGCGTGCCGATGTTGTTTGCGACGCCGACGTACTACGCCCAGTTCGCCGACACCGGCGGCATCGCGGGGGGCGACAAGGTGCGCATTCACGGCGTCGACGTCGGCAAGGTGCGGTCCATGTCGATCGACGGCGACAAGGTCGTCATCGGTTACTCGCTGCAGGGCACGCAGATCGGCACCGAAAGCCGGGCGGCCATCCGCACTGACACCATCCTGGGTCGGCGCAACATCGAGATCGAGCCGCGCGGAACAAAACCGTTGCGCGCCAACGGTATGCTGCCGCTTGGCCAGACCACTACGCCGTACCAGATCTATGACGCGTTCTTCGACGTGACCAAGGCGGCCTCCGAGTGGGATACCGAGACGGTGAAGCGGTCACTGAATGTGTTGTCGGAGACCATCGACCAGACTTATCCGCATCTGTCCGCCGCGCTCGACGGGGTGGCCCGGTTCTCCGACACCATCGGTAAGCGCGACGACCAGATCAAGCAGCTGCTCGCCAACGCCAACAAGATCGCGGGCATTCTCGGCAACCGCAGCGCTCAGATCAATCAGCTACTGGTCAACGCTCAGTCGCTGCTCGGAGCCATCAACGAACGCAATTACGCGGTCAGCATGCTGCTCGAGCGGGTGGGGTCGTTCTCCGAGCAGGTGAAGGGTTTCATCGACGACAACCCCAACCTCAACCGCGTACTCGAGCAGCTGCGGACGATCAGCGATGTACTCAGGGAGCGCAGAGGCGATCTGATGCAGACGCTGACCACGGTGGCGAAATTCGTTGCGTCCCTTGGTGAAGCGGTGGCGTCCGGCCCGTACTTCAAAGTCATGTTGGTGAACCTGTTGCCGTACCAGATCCTGCAGCCGTTCGTCGACGCCGCATTCAAGAAGCGCGGTATCGATCCGGAGAAGTTCTGGGGAGATGCCGGCCTGCCGGCTTGGCGGTTCCCGGATCCGAACGCGCAGCGCTTCCCCAACGGCGCTCCGGCGCCTGGACCGACGGTGCTGGAAGGCACGCCGGAACATCCCGGCCCCGGCGTTCTGAAGGGCTCACCGTGTTCGTACACACCGGCCGTCGCCGACGGCCTCCCGCGGCCCGGTGACCCGCTGCCGTGTTCGCACCTGACGACCGGTCCGTTCGGTGGGCCCGAATATGGCCCGCCCGATGTGGCGACGTCGGACCCGAACGTGCACGGTCCTGGCTTCACGCCCGGGGTGCCCGCGGCAGCGATCCCTGGCCAGTTGCCGCCGGATATGCCCGGCGCTGCCGTGCCGCTGCCGCCCGCACCGCCCGGTGCCCGCACCGTGCCGGTCGGCCCGCTGCCTCCGCAGCCGCCTGACTTCACACCTGGCATCGCGCCGTTGCCGCCAGCGCTGACGGGGCCGCCGCCACCGCCGGGACCGGGTCCCGACGCGGGCCCGGCGGGCACGCCGCCGCTGCCAGGCAATCCCCCGTACCTCCCGCCCGGATCGCAGGAGGGCTGAGGCGATGTCGACAATCTTCAACATCCGAAACATCAAGATGCCGGGGGGCGTGTCCCGGGCATCGGTGATCATCGGCACGCTGGTCGTGATTCTTGCGCTGGTGGCTGCGATCGTCGGCTACAACCTGTACCAGAAGCTGACCACCAACACCGTTGTCGCCTACTTCCCGGAAACCCTTGCGCTGTATCCCGGCGACAGGATCCAGATCATGGGTGTCAAGGTCGGCACGATCGACTCGATCGAGCCGGCCGGCGACAAGATGAAGGTCACCTTCCACTACGCGAACAAGTACAAGGTGCCGGCCAATGCCACCGCATCGATCCTGAACCCGAGCCTGGTGGCGTCGCGCAACATCCAGCTCTCGCCGCCCTACACCGGCGGACCCGTGATGGAGGACGACGCGATCATTCCCATCGACCGCACGCAGGTGCCGGTCGAGTACGACGAACTGCGTGACTCCCTCAACAAGATCCTGACCGATCTGGGTCCGACACCCGAGCAGCCAAGGGGTCCGTTCGGCGACATCATCGAATCCGCAGCGAACGGGTTCGCAGGCAAGGGCGAACAGCTCAACAGGACATTGAACGGCCTGTCCGAAGCGCTCTACACGCTCAACGAGGGCAGGGGCGACTTCTTCGGTGTGGTGAAGAGCTTGGCGCTGTTCGTCAATGCGCTCTACCAGAGTGATCAGCAGTTCGTCGCGCTCAACGACGACCTGGCCACGTTCACCAACTCGTTCACCAACACCAACCGCGAGGTGGCCAACGCGCTGCAGGATCTCAACCAGTTGTTGACGACGACCCGTCAGTTCATCAGCGAGAACGGCGAGGTGCTGACCCACGACATCAACAACCTGGCCGACGTGACGAACGCGATCCTGCAGCCCGACCCGCTGAACGGATTGGAGACCGCGCTGCACGTGTTCCCCACACTCGGCGCGAACCTGATGAACATCGTGTCGCCGAATACCGGTGGCGTCATGGGCATTCCGGTGGTGAACAACTTCGCCAACCCGCTGCAGTTCGTGTGCAGCGCGATCCAGGCAGGGAGCCGGCTGGGCTATCAGGAGTCGGCGGAGATGTGCGCGCAATACCTGGCGCCCATCCTGGATGCGATCAAGTTCAACTTCCCGCCGTTCGGCGTGAACCAGTTCACCAGTGCGATGACGCTGCCCAAGCAGATCGCCTACTCCGAGCCGCGGCTGCACCCGCCCGGCGGATACAAGGACACCACTGTGCCGGGCATCTTCAGCCGGGACACCTTGTTCTCGCACGGCAACCACGAGCAGGGCTGGGTCACCGCGCCCGGCATGCAGGGTGTGGACGTGCAGCCGTTCACCGCGAACATGCTGACCCCTGAGTCGCTTGCCGAACTGATGGGCGGACCCGACGCGCCGATCCCGATGGCTCCGCCCGCGTTCGGGGCGCCGCCAGGCGGTAACCTGCCCGGCCCGCCGAACGCGTACAGCGAGAACACCCCGCTGCCACCGCCGTGGTATCCGCAGCCGGGACCGCCGCCCCCCGCGGCACCGGGCGTGATACCTGGCGATCCGGGTTCGCCGCTGTCGGCGCCCGCCGCAGGGCCGGGACCCGGACCCGCCGCCCCGGCTGGACCCGCGCCTGCGGGCCCAGTGCTACCCGCTGAGGCAGGTGGATAAAGCATGTTCACATTGTCTAAATGGCGGCGAATCGCCAGCCGCGCCGCCGCGCTGGTCATGGTCGCGTTGGTGCTGAGCTCGTGCGGATGGAAGGGCATTGCGAACGTTCCGTTGCCAGGCGGCCCTGGCACCGGATCGAACAAGATGACGCTCTACGTGCAGATGCCGGAAACGTTGGCGCTCAACGTCAACAGCCGCGTGCGCGTGGCCGACGTGTACGTCGGTCGGGTGCGTGATATCGCGCTGAAGAACTGGGTCGCCACGCTGACATTGGATCTGCAGTCGGACGTCAAGCTGCCGGTGAACGTTCTGGCCAAGATCGGACAGACCAGCCTGCTCGGCAGCCAGCACGTGCAACTGGACATGCCGCCGGACCCGTCGTCGCAGCTGCTGAAAAACGGCGACACCATCCCGCTGAAGAACAGCTCGGCGTTCCCCACCACCGAGCGGGTGCTGGCGAGCATCGCGACCATCCTCCGCGGTGGTGGCGTTCAGAATTTGGAGACCATCCAGACCGAGATCAACAACCTGCTGACCGGCCGGGCCGATCAGATCCGGGAGTTCCTCAACCGGTTGGACACCTTCACCGATGAGCTGAACCAGCAGCGCCAGGACATCACCCGGGCCATCGATTCGACGAATCGGCTGCTGAATATCGTCGGTCAGCGCAACGAGACGCTGGACCGCGTGCTGACCGAGTTCCCGCCGCTGATCAAGCATTTCGCTGAGACCCGCGATCTGTTCGCCGACGCGACGGTGGCTCTCGGCCGGATCAGCGTGGCGGCCGACAACGCGCTGGCGCCATCGAGCGACAACCTGAACACCAACCTGGCCAACCTGCAGCGGCCACTCAAGCAGCTGGGCCGGGCGTCGCCGTACCTGGTCGGCGCATTGAAGCTGATGCTCACCGCGCCGTTCTCGATCGAGAACGTGCCGAAGGTGGTCCGCGGCGACTACCTCAACGTGTCGCTGATGGTCGACCTGACGCTGTCCGCGGTGGACAACGGCATCCTGTCCGGCACCGGCGTCTCGGGCATGCTGCGCGCACTCGAGCAGGCCTGGGGTCGCGATCCCGAGACGATGATCCCGGATGTGCGGTTCACACCGAACCCGCACGACGTTCCGGGCGGACCGCTGGTCGAAAGGGGTGAGTGAGCAGTGTTGACCCGCATGATCAAGATCCAGCTGGTGCTGTTCACCATCCTGACGATCATCGCCATCGTTGCTTTGGGCTGGTACTACCTGAAGCTGCCCAGCGTGGCCGGGATAGGGACCTACGACCTGACGGCGAAGCTGCCCCGGTCAGGCGGCCTGTATTCGACCGCCAACGTCACGTATCGAGGCACCCAGATCGGCAAGGTCACCGAGGTCAAGCCCACCGAGAGGGGAGCGGAGGCGACGCTTCGCATCGACAACCGCTACAAGATCCCGATCGACTCGGTACCCAACGTGCACTCCGTGTCGGCGATCGGTGAGCAGTACCTGGACCTGGTGTCGACGGGCAACCCGGGACGGTACTACTCGAACGGGCAGACGATCACGCAGGAGGGCACGGTGCCCAGCGAGGTCGGTCCTGCGCTGGACTCCGCGAACCGCGGCCTGGCCGTGCTGCCCAAGGAGAAGATCGACCTACTGCTGACCGAAACCTCGCAGGCGGTGGGCGGATTGGGCCCGGCGCTGCAACGGCTTGTCGACTCGACGACGAACATCGCGCAGGGTTTCAAGGACAACATCCCGCAGGTCAACGACATCATCGAGCACTCGACGCCGATCCTGGAAAGCCAGGTGAACTCCGGCGACAACATCGAGCAGTGGGCGCGGAACCTGAACATCATCGCCGCCCAGACTGCAGAACAGGACGCGGCGCTGCGCAGCGGGCTGCAGCAGGCGGCACCGACGCTCGATCAAACGGCGGAGCTGTTCAACGGGGTACGTGACTCGTTGCCGCAGACGCTGGCGAATCTGGCCGTCGTGATCGACATGCTCAAGCGCTATCACAAGGGTCTGGAGCAGACGCTGGTGATCCTGCCGCAGGGCGCAGCCGTCGCGCAGGCGGGCACGCTCTTCGACAACCTCGGGCAGCTGCCGCTGGCACTGTCGATCAACCAGCCGCCGCCGTGTCTGACCGGGTTCCTCCCGGCATCGGAGTGGCGCGCGCCTGCCGACACCAGCATGGCGCCGCTGCCAACGGGCACCTACTGCAAGATTCCAAAGGACTACCAGGGCAACGTCGTTCGCGGTGCGCGCAACTATCCCTGTGCTGACGTCCCTGGTAAGCGCGCCGCCACACCAAGGGAATGCAAGAGCAACGAGCCGTACGTGCCGCTGGGCACCAACCCCTGGTACGGCGACCCGAACCAGATCCTGTCCTGCCCGGCGCCGGCGGCGCGCTGCGACCAGGGTGTCAATCCCGGCCGGGGCGTCATCCAGGCGCCGTCGGTCAACAACGGGATGAATCCGCTGCCTGCGGATCGGCTGCCGCCACCGGCCAGAGCGTCGGCGCCGACCAGCGATCCGTTGAGCCCCCCTGGCCAGGGCACAGTGCAGTGCAGTGGACAGCAGCCCAACCCGTGTACGTACACTCCGGCACCAGGGCCACCCGGCGCCACTGCGGTCTACAGCCCGCAGAGTGGTGAAGTGGTCGGACCTGACGGCGTCAGGTACAACGTCAGCAATTCGAGTAACCCAGGAGACGACGGATGGAAGGAGATGCTGGCACCCGCCAGCTGAACCCCACCGATGCTGATGCTTCACCTGATGAGTCGTTAGCAGTATCTACAGAAGACCAAACCGACCAAGCCATCGAACCCCAATCACCAGAGCCGACCGACGAGGTCGTCGACGATGGACGGCGGCCGTCGCACCTCGGTGTCGGCTGGGTGGCGAGCATCTGTGCCGGGCTGCTATTGCTGGCGACGGGGGTGGCCGTCGGCGGATACTTCGCGTTGCGGTCCCACCACGACAGCGAGGCGATCGCGCGGGCCGAGGCGGCGGCGCTGCAGGCTGCCAAGGACTGCGTGGCGGCCACACAGGCGCCGGACACCGCGGCCATGATCGCCAGCCAGTCCAAGATCATCGAGTGCTCGACCGGTGAGTGGGGCGTGCAAGCACCCCTGTACGGCAGCATTCTGGCGGAGGCCTACCAGGCCGGCGGCGTCAAGGTGGCCGTGTCGGACCTGCGTGCAGCGGTGGAGCGGCACAACGCCGACGGATCCATCGATGTGTTGGTGGCCGTTCGGGTCAAGGTGTCCAACACCGACGCGGCCGACCAGGACCAGGGCTACCGGCTGCGAGTGCAGATGGCGCCGGACGCGGGCAAGTACAAGATCGCCAAGCTGGACCAGGTCGGCGGTTCGTGACGGCCGTGCTCGACGTGACGCCTGAAACGGCCGCCGACGAGTCGGCGCCCGAGCAGTCGACCGCGTCCTGGCTGGCGCGGGCGGGCGCGTTCTCGGTCGACGTGCTGTTGGGCATCGCGGCGATCGCGACATTGGCGCTGCTGACACTGTCTGCGCCGCCTCGAAGCTGGCTCTGGTGGGTCTTCATCGCCGCGGCTGTTGTGGTTTTCCTGCTGATGGCGGTGAATCGGCTGGCGCTGCCCGCAATCAAGGGTTGGTCGCTGGGGCGCGCGCTGTTCGGCATCGCGGTCAGGCGCCCCGACGGTGCGCCCGTCGGCCTCGCGCGTCTGGTGCTGCGTGACCTGGCGCATCTGCTCGACACTGCCGCGTTGTTCATCGGCTGGCTGTGGCCGCTGTGGGACGGCCGCCGCCGCAGCTTCGCCGACCTGCTGCTGCGCACCGAGGTGCACAAGGTCGATCGGCCCGAACGCGATGTGCGTCGACCGGCCGCTATAGCGCTCGTTGCGGCCACGTTGTTGTGCGCGGCGGGGGTCGGGCTGAGCTATCTGGTGGTGTACCGGCACGACCGGGCGGTTGAGGAGGCCCGTGCCCAGATCACGTCGGAGGGACCGCGCATCGTCGAGCAGATGCTGAGCTATGACGTCGATACCCTGCAGCAGGACTTCTCCCACGCGCAGTCGTTGACGACCGACGCGTACCGGCCGCAGTTGATCGCCCAGCAGCAGGCGGTGCAGAGGGCGGGCGCGACGAAGAACGAGTATTACGCGGTGGCCAGCGCAGTGTTGCGCACGCCGCAGGAGACTGCGGACCACATGTCGATGCTGCTGGCGATGCAGGGCCAGCGCGGCATTGACCCGAAGGATCTGAAGTTCATCACCGCGACGGTGCGGGCCGACTTCGACAAGTCGGACGACGGGCAATGGCGCGTCGCGAACCTCATCGTGCTGAAGAAGCCGCAGATGAATCAGGCCGGTCAGTGAGTCCCCGGCGCAGGGTCGAGTCCGACGAGCGGGACTTCTTCGACGTCGAGCCCAAGGGGCCTCGGCGCTGGGGCCTGCCGATCATCGCCGTGCTGGCCACGCTGTTGATTGCGGCGGCGATCACTGGCAGCACGCTGATGCTGATTGCCCATGAGAAGGATCGCCGGACGTCGGTCACCGAGGCCGCGGCGCTGGGCTACGTCCGCGAGTTCATGACCGCATACACGACGCTGGATCCGTTCCACGCCAACGACTATGCGGACCGGATCCTGGCGCAGGGCACCGGCGACTTCGCGAAGATGTTCAAGGAGAAGCAGAACGAGATCCTGATTCAGGTCGCGCGCGCCGAGCCCACCACCGGAACCGTGCTCGAGGCGGGCGTGCAGCGCTGGAACGACAACGGCAGCGCCGATGTGCTGGTAGCGACGAAGATCGCCACCAAGTCACCGGACGGGAAGTCGACGATCGAGAGCGGAAACCGTTGGGTTGCAACGGCCATCAAGGAAGGACAGCAGTGGAAGATCAGCCAGCTGATTCAGGTGATCTGACCACGGACGCTGAAGCTCCGGCTCAGCCGGGGGACGAGGCCCGTCGCCGCCATCGGATGCCGCTGCGCAAGCAGCGTGCGGTCAGCCCTGAGGACACCGGCTCCGCGACCGACGAGCAGTCCGAACCGGACGAGCAGCCCGAGCCCACGGTCACAGAGGCCGCCGCTCCTGAGGCATCTCGGCGACGGTGGGGCCTGTTCCGTCGGCGCGCGAAAACCGCTGAGCCTGAAGTTGTCTCAGCCCCCACAGCCGAGGTGACGGAGCCGCAAGAAGCGGAGGAACCGAAGCCGGCGCCGCGCACACCCGTCGGCAAGGCCAGCCGCGCCGCCAAGGCGGCAGCCGAGCCGGAGCCGACGGTCGATGTGCCGCCGGTTGACGATGTTGCGGACGTCGAGGACGAGCCGGAGGACGCGCCACAGGAAGAACAGATCCTGGTGCCGCACCGGCCGGCGGGCAAGCGGTTGAGGTTCGCAGCTGTCGCCGCAGGCGGCGTTTTCGTCGCAGCGGCAGCGTTCGGAGGGGCGACACTGCAGCCTTACCTTGCCGACCGTGCCCTGGTCCACACCAAACTCGACATCGCCAGGACCGCCGCGAACGCCATCACCACGTTGTGGACGTATACGCCGGACAACATGGACAAGCTGCCCGAGCGGTCGGCCGGCTATCTGGGTGGCGACTTCGCCATTGAATATCGCAAGTACATCGATGCGATCGTCGCACCCAACAAGCAGGCGCAGGTCACCAACACCACCGAGGTGATGGGTACGGCCGTAGAGTCGGTGACACCGACCGAGGCGACTGCGCTCGTGTACACCAATTCCGTGGCCGTCAGCCCAGTTTCGAAGAACATCCCGTCACTGCGGTACTTGTCCTACCGGTTGACGATGCAGAGGCATGACGCGAAATGGCTGATCACCCGGATGTCGACGGTGACGTCCTTTGATCTGACCCCGCAGCTGTAGGGGCAAGTCCGCCTACGCCATGCCCGTCGAGTCCCCGGTCTCCGAGCGATTGACGGTCGTTGCGCTCCTTCTGTTGACGTTCGCGACGGGGCTCGTCGACGCGGTCAGCGTGCTGGAGCTCGGCCACGTGTTCGTCGCGAACATGACGGGCAATGTCATCTTCCTGGGTTTCTGGTTCGTGGCGGACTCGGGCGTCGACGTAACCGCCGCCCTGATTGCGTTCATCTGCTTCGTGGCGGGTGCGGTAGCCGGCGGCCGGTTGGCTAGGCACCTCGGCCGCGAGGCTCGCCGCTGGTTCACCATCACCTTGTCGTTGGAGGTGGTGATGCTGGTGACGCTGTCGATTCTGGGCGGCACCGGGGTGCTCAACTATCAGGACAACACCAAGCTGATTCTGATCGCGGGTCTGGCCGTGACTTTTGGCATACAGAACTCCACCGCGCGACAGTTCGGCATCCAGGAACTGTCCACCACGGTTCTGACGACAACCATCTCGGGCATCGGATTCGACAGCAGGCTCGCCGGTGGCACGGGAGAACGGGAAAAGCTGCGCTACAGCGTGGTGCTGTCGCTGTGTGGCGGAGCAGTGGTCGGCGCGACGATGACAAGGTTCGCCGTCTCCCCAGTGATCGCGCTCGCCGCGGCCGTGGTGGCCGTGGCCGCCGCGATCTTCCGGTTCGGCCCGGACAAGCAGCAAGGCCTCGCGGGCTAATCTCCCAATATGCCATCAGTACTTGTCACCGGGGCGGGCCGCGGGATCGGCAAGGCGATCGTCGAGCACCTGGCCACCCGCGGCTGGGACGTGATCGCGGGGGTGCGTAGCCAGCAGGACGCCGCAGCGGTCACCGGGCTCAACCCGCAACGCATCTCCTCGGTCATTTTGGACGTCACGTCCGCCGACGACATCGCCGCCGTTGGGCGTTCGCTCCCGGAGCGGCTGGACGCGGTCGTCAACAACGCAGGCATCGTCGTCAGCGGACCGATCGAGACCGTCACCACTGATCAGTGGCGAAAGCAGTTGGAGATCAACGTGATCGGCCAGCTCGCCGTCACGCAGGGCGTGTTGGCCCGACTCCGCAAGTCGCGTGGACGGGTGGTGTTCATCTCCAGCGTCAACGGCCGGCTGTCGATGCCGCTGGTAGGCGCCTACTGTGCCAGCAAGTTCGCGTTGGAGGCGGCCGCAGACGCGCTGCGAATGGAGCTGCGGCCGTGGAACATTGGCGTTGCGATCGTCGAGCCCGCGCAGACCGACACGGACATGTGGCGCACAGCAGACGACATGGTCGAACAGGCCGAGGCCTCGCTGACAGCCGAGCAGCGCGACTTGTACGCCCGGCACATTGCAGGGTTCAAGAAGATGATCCCCCTCTCCCAGAAGATGGCCGTCCCCGCAGAGAAGGTGTCTGCCGTCGTCGAGGAGGCACTCACCGCGCGTCGACCCCGCGCCCGCTACATCGTTGGCCTCGGCCCCAAACTTCAGGTGGCCGTGCTGACCAACCTGCCCGCACGGGCCCGTGACCTGCTGCTGCGACGAGTAGCCAGCCAGCCGTAGTGTTCGTCAAGCACAGTGCCGCGGCACCTGCAGGCTTCTTCGCCTGCGAAGCCGCTGGGCTGCAATGGCTTTCGGCGGTCGACGGCGGCGCACCGTGCGCGCGAGTGATCGGGCACGACGACGCCAGCCTGACGTTGGAGCGGTTGGACAGCGCGGCGCCCACCCGGGCTGCTGCCCACGAGTTCGGTGGCCGGCTGGCCCGCACCCACGACGCGGGCGCCGACGCATTCGGTGCGCCCCCCGACGGCTGGACTGGCCCAGGCTATTTCGGGCCGCTTCAGCAGCCGTTGCCGATGTCCTACTCCGCTCACGATCGGTGGGGCAGCTTCTACGCCAACGAGCGGCTGGCACCAATGGCCGAGCGCGCGGCGGCGCGCCTGGACACGGCGGCTCGCGACGCGATCGACGCCGTGATGAGGCGGTGTGCGACGGGCGATTTCGACGACGACGATCCGCCGGCCCGGCTGCACGGTGATCTGTGGAGTGGGAATGTGATGTGGACGCCTGCCGGCGCGGTGCTGATCGACCCCGCGGCGCACGGAGGCCATCGCGAGACGGACCTCGCCATGCTGGCGCTCTTCGGGTGCCCGCATTTCGAGGCAGTGCTCGACGGGTATCAGGCACAGCGGCCGCTGCGCGACGGCTGGCGCGACCGCGTCGGGTTGCATCAGCTGTATCCACTGCTGGCTCACGTCGTCCTCTTCGGCGGCGGCTACGCGAGGCAGACCGTAGTCGCCGCGTCGAGCGCTTCGGGCGCTGGCCGCATCAATTGAATGGCGACGGCCGAGCCGTCAGTTGAACGCCAGCCAGCTCGGCAGGGCTCGCTCACGCGAATCGCACAGCACCTGACGGGTGTCGCAATTCCCGTCCGGCACGCCTGCACCGGCCCACATGCCTCCGGTGTCGCGTCGCAGCACGATCGCCGACGAGCCGCCGCCGTCGAGCAAGATCGCGGTGTCGCTGCCGAGGCCTCGGAACAGATCCTGGATCTGGTCCGGCGTGTAACTGCCGCCTTGGAAGACATACATCTCGTCCTTGGCCTTGGAGTAGGCGAGCGCCGTGCGCGCTGCGCTGGGTCCGCCGTCGTTGAGCTGCCCGGTGTCGCCAGGAGCCAGCAGCCCGATGCCGCTCACCGCGACGAACCGGGTGCCGTTGTCGAGCAGGCCCTGAATTGCCGGTGACGCCGCGTCGTAGTCCTGCGGGTTCTTCGGCGGCACCACGTACGGCGCACCGCTGACGGGCAGGATCATCGTCGACAGGGCGCTCCAATTCTCGCCGCCACCCGACAGGCCCTGTTTACCGGCATAGGCGAGGGTGCCCGTCACTGCGGTGTTGGCGCGACCCTGGCCGCGGGTGTTGTCGACGTAGGCGCCCAGCGGCGAACTGCAACCCGTCGACTTCCACGAGCCGCCCTTCTGTCCGCGAACGTCGAAGAAGTTTGCGTTGATCGCGATCGTCGGCTGGCCGAGCGCTTGCCATGCCTGCAGCGGGGGGTAGATCTCGGAGGCCTGCCACAGTCCTTCGCTGGTGCGCGCCCGCGGATCGCGTTCGCAGCGGCCCTGATAGCCGGAATGTGTGTCGACGAGCAGTCGCGGCGCAAGCCGTTGCGAGGCGGCCTTGATGATCATCAAGTGGCCGCCACTGCTCATCTCGTACCAGCCGCCGCCCGCGTTCAGCATGGGCGCAGGGGCACCGCCGCCGAAGTTGTAGACGAGGTAGGAGCCACGGGTGTTGGCGATCGCGCCAGCCAACAATTCGCGGCCGTCCGCGGCACGGGCGGGCGGCGCGATGACCGTCATCGTCACCGCAGCGCACAACACGAGCGCCGCGGCGGACGCCACGAATCGCCGAAAGATTGCGCGCCGAATCGACACTGTCGCCCCTTTGCTGAGAGAGCTAGAAAAAGACAACAGTAATCACAGTGGACACACAGTCAACTTGCGTAACAGCTACATATCGATTGGGCATCGAGTGGGTCGCACGCGTTAGCTAACCGCGTGAATTCGCGCCGCACAGGGTATCCCGCAGCGACAGACTCAATGTGAGGAGCAGCAAATGTTGTGGACCATCATCTCGGCCATCGTCGTCGGCCTGATAATCGGTGCGCTGGCGCGGCTGGTCATGCCCGGCAAGCAGAACATCGGCGTCATCATGACGATGGTGCTTGGCCTTGTCGGCTCGCTGGTCGGCTCGTGGGCCTGCTACAACCTGTTCGGCTACCAGAACGAAGGCGGCGGCTGGGCCGTCATTCCGTTCCTCGTCGGCATCGTCGTCGCGGCCGTCTTGATCGCGCTTTACGTCGGCATTACCGGCAGGCGCGGGACGGGTACGCCTCACGGCACTGCGGTCGGCTAGCGGCCGGGCGGCGCCAATCGATAGACGGCATCCGCGTAGTCGTCGGTGATGTACACCGCTCCGTCCGGCCCCGTTACGGCGGCCACGGGGCGGCCCCACCGCGTCCCGTCGTCGGCCTGGAAGCCGCCGACGAGTGTCTGCTGATCGCCCAAAGAACCGTCGCGCCAGGGGAAGAAGGCGACTTCAGGCGCGCGCGGGGGTTGACGGTTCCACGAGCCGTGCACTCCGACCAGCGCGCCGCTGGCGTAGGGCGCAGGCAGCACGCTCTGGGTGAAGGACATGCCGAGGGGAGCGGCGTGCGCGCCAAGGCTCTGTTCGACGGGCGGCAGCGATGCGCAGTCGAGCTTGCTTCCGTCGGCGTTGGTCTGCACGTCGCGGATGAAGGGCAGGTTCGCCGGCCCGCCATCGGGATTGCAGTAGGGCCAGCCTAATTCACGTCCAGGAGTAAGCCGGGCGAGCGCTTCCGGCGGATGGTCGTTGACGTAGCCGGGTGTGACCTCGCGGGTTTGGGGGTCCGCGGTGTTGTCGCGGTTGTTGACTGCAGTCCACACCGAACCGTCGGGCGCGATCGCAAGACCTGTCCCGTTGCGCACACCGGTGGCAAACGGCGCAGCGGGGCCACCGCCGGGCGGGATCCGCATGATGGTGGCGCGCGGCGGGTTGGCAGTGCGGTCACCGGCGGTGATGTTGCCCGTCGAGCCGATAGAGAAGTACAACGCGCCGTCCCGGCCGACGGCAACGCTCTTGAGCGCGTGTGCGTATGCGCCGCGCAGATCGGGACTCTGGGCATCCGGCAGGCCTGCCGCCACGGTGCGGCGATTGGTTGCTGCGCCGGCGGCGTAGTCGTAGGCGTCGATCTGGTCGCTTTCGGCGAGGTAGAGCGTGTTGCCCGCGAATGCCATGCCGTGGGGCTGATCCAGGCCGTCGAGCGGCACCGACAACCGGGGGCCGGCGCCGCTCGGCTCGACGCGCACCACCTGACCGCTACTGGGCACGGAGATCAGCAGGCTCCCATCCGGAGCCCATGCGGCCAGCCGGGCTTTCGGGACACGGGCCCATACCGACAGCGTCCAACCCGCTGGCACCAAGGCTTGGCGCGGTTCGTCGAACGGTGACTGGGCGAGATCAGGATCGACCTGCACGGTCACCGGCACCAGGCCCGCCGCGGCCTCCGCAGCGGGTGCGGAGGACGGTATTAAGTTCGTGGAGTCTGTGGAACAGGCCGCCAGCAGTACAACACCGACCAGGACCGGCCCAATTCGCTTACGCCGCAGCCAAACCCGCATGCATCTCCCAGACCAGAATCTCAGCGGCTTCGGTGGCGGTGACGCGCTGGCCGCCCGATGCAGTGAAGCGCACTGCATCGCCTTGGTGCAGGGGCCCGGCGCCTTCCAGCGTGATCACGCCGCGGGGGACGAACAGGTGTAGATAGGGAGCCTGCGGCAGTTCGACGGATTGACCGGCTTGCAGCCGAGCGCCGTGCAGCGCCGCGTGCTTGTTTTGGATCGTGATGGCGGTGTCGTCGCTGTGCTTCGGCATGCCAGAGGCGATGGTGACCAGGCCGCCGCGTAGCAACTCGTCGTCGATCTCGAGCTGTTGGTAGCCAGGAGTGATGCCCGCTTCGTCGGGAACCACCCACATCTGCACGAAATGCACTGGCTCATCGTGTGTTTCGGAGCCCGTCAGAGTCCAGGAGTCGTTCTTCTCCGAATGCAGGATGCCGCGGCCCGCCGACATGCGCTGGGCCAGGCCCGGATAGATGACGCCGGAATGTCCCGTGGAGTCCTGATGCACCAGCGACCCGCGCAGCACCCACGTCACGATCTCCATGTCGCGGTGGGGATGGGTCTCAAACCCCGAACCCGGTTCGACGATGTCGTCGTTGTTGACCAGCAGCAGACCGTGGTTTGTGTTGTCGGGTTCGTAGTGGCTGCCGAACGAGAACGAGTGCTTGGAGTCCAGCCAGGAGATCTTCGTCTTGGCGCGATCCTCGGCACGTCGGATATCAACGATCGGGGCGGTCATCACATCACCTCTCGGTTGTCGCCAGCCTAGGTGCGTGGCGTTGACCGCGACAACATAGATGATGTGTCATGTATTCCATGTGGCTGACCGAGGAGCAACAACAGATCTGGCGAGCGTACGTGGAAACGACGAGCCGGCTGCAGACCGCGATGAACCGCCAGCTGCAGCAGGACTGTGAGCTGTCGCTGTCGGATTACGACGTGTTGGTGGCGCTGTCGGATCGGGGGCCGCAGCGGATCAACGAACTCGGCGAAGTGCTGGCGTGGGAGCAGAGCCGGCTGTCACATCAGCTGCGACGGATGCGCGGCCGCGGCTTGGTCGAGCGCCACGGCAGCGGCGACGACCGCCGTGGCGCGACGGTCGAGTTGACTGACGAAGGCCGCGCAGCGCTAGACGCCGCCGCGCCGGGACATGTCGAACTCGTGCGCTCCGTGGTGTTCGACGGGCTGACCGCCGCGCAGTTGAAGACGTTCGGGACCGTGCTGGACCGAATTACCAGTCGGCTTCGTCGAACTTGATGACGCCGCGAATGTTCTTGCCGTCCAGCATGTCCTGATAGCCGTCGTTGATGTTGTCCAACGAGTAGGTGGTGGTGACCATCTCGTCGATCTTCAACAGCCCGGACTTGTAGAGGCCGGTCAGCTTCGGCGTCTCGATGTGCGAGCTGCCGCCGCCGAAGATGTTGCCCTTCAACGTCTTCTGCAACATGGTGAACAGGAACATGTTGAGTTTGACGTCGACGTCCATCATCGAACCCATACCCGTCAGCACGCAGGTGCCGGTCTTGGCGGTCAGGGTCATCGCTTCTTCGATGTAGGAGCCCTTCATGTCGCCGACAGCGATGATCGTCTTGTCGGCCATCAATCCGTGGGTGACGTCGATCATCGGAGCGATGGCCTCGGCCATCGACGGGTAGACGTGAGTGGCGCCGAACTTGATGGCCTGGTCGCGCTTCCACTCGTTGGGGTCGATCGCGATGACGTTGCGGGCACCGGAGATGACCGCGCCCTGCAGGGCGCTCATGCCGATGCCGCCGACGCCGACGATCACCACCGTCTCGCCGGGCTGCACCTGTGCGACGTTGGTGGCCGAGCCGAAGCCGGTCGGCACCGCGCAGCCCATGATGGCGGCGGTCTCGAACGGGATGTCCTTGTCGATCTTGACGACCGAGTCCTTGTGCACCGTCATGTACGGGGCGAACGTGCCGAGCAGGTTCATCGGCGACACCTCGGTGGTCCCGGCGTGCACCCGGCTGGTCCCGTCGGCGATGGCCTTGCCGCCGAGCAGCACGGCGCCGCGGTCGCACAACGAGCGATAACCCTTCAGGCACGGCTGACACTCACCGCAGGCGGGGATGAAGGCGAGGATGACGTGGTCGCCCTCCTCGATGCCCGTGACGTTCTTGCCGACCTTGGTCACGACGCCGGCGCCCTCGTGGCCGCCGAGTGCGGGCAGGCCGATTGGGGTGGCGCCGGTGGTCAGGTGATAGTCCGAGTGGCACATGCCCGCGGCATGCATCCGGATCTGAACCTCGTCGGCGACAGGGTCGCCCAGCTCAATCTCGTCGACGCGGAACGGTGAATTGAGCTCCCACAGCAGAGCCCCTTTGGTCTTCATGAGCGACAATAATAGAACAGGTTACAGAACGGGTGTCAAGAAGCCTCTTGACCTGCAGCGACAGTCTGCTAGACCACATCGTCCGTTCGAGTGGCCACTTATGACACGTTTCCGGCGCTGTTGCGTGTCATAACTGGCCACTCAAGCGGGGCGGGAGCCAGGTCGGCGCAAACCTCGTCCTAAACGCATGCCACACGCGGGCCCATTTCTCGGTACGGAGGCGCTGGCCCTCGGCGCTGTCACAAGGCGAACGTTGCGGAGCCAGTACGACCAGGTGCATCGAAATGTCTACATGGCCAAAGGTGAAGTGCTGACGCCGGCGACGCGCGTCGTCGCCGCTTGGCTGTGGTCTGGTCGACAGGCGACCGCCGCGGGGTTCTCGGCGGCGGCTCTGTATGGCACGCAGTGGATCGATCCGCAACTGCCGGCGGAGCTGTATCGCCGCAACGGCAAGCCGGTCGACGGCATCGTTATTCACCGAGACGAGCTGTTCGAGGGCGAGACTCGCGAAGTCCGCGGTATCCGTGCGACAACGCCGGCCCGCACGGCGTTCGACCTCGGTCGCCGCGACCGCCGGCTACGTGCGCTCATTGCGGTAGACGCCCTGGCCAATGCCACCAAGCTGCAAGCGTCGGATGTACTGCCGTTGGTCGAATGCCATCGCGGAGTCCGCGGCCTGGTTCAGCTACGTGAAATCGTCGACCTGATGGATAGCGGCGCCGAATCTCCGCAGGAGACGCGGACAAGATTGCTGCTCATCGACTCGGGCCTGCCGAGGCCACAGACACAAATCGGTGTGGGCCGCTGGCGCATCGATATGGGGTGGGATGAATTCAAGGTAGGTGTCGAGTACGACGGGCCTCAGCATTGGACAGATCCCCGGCGTCGAACCCGCGACATCGAGAAATACGCCGACATGGACTACCGCGGGTGGCGGATGGTGCGGGTCAACGATGAGCTGTTGCGGTATCGATCGCGGGCGATCGTTGCGCGCACATGCCGCGCACTGGATGCGGCTGGCGCCGATTGGCCAGTTGTGGCACGGATTCTGGCTGAAAACGTGGCATATGTGGCCACTCGAGGCCTAGAGCGCGGCGGGCAATCCGAACTTCTCGAACAGTGAGGTGTCGAGGAACGCCACGACATGCGTAACCGCGTCGGCTTGAACGTCGAGCACATGCAGCTGGAATGCCTCGTGCTTGCCGGTCTCCCGATTGAGCATGTACAGCGCCGCCGCCGGCTGGCCGTTCGCCGTCGTTCGGATGAAACGCATATCGCCGGGCCCTTCGGCGGGGCAGTGCAGCCGGGTGAGCGTGGCGATCGCCCCGCGGCCCTGATACCAGCCGTCGAACGGAGGCATCTCCCATATCGCCTCTTCGGTGAACATCTTCACGAGTTCGTCTATGTCGTAGTTCTCGAACGCCGCGATGTAGCGGTCCAGCAGATCCTTGGTGTCCGGTGAGTCGGGCTCGGCCAGTTCCTGGTCCTCGCTTGGGCCGACGGCCTCAAGCTGGGCCCGCGCCCGCTGCAGCAGGCTGTTGACTGCGGCAGTCGACGCGCCGATGGCCTCGCCCACCTCGGCCGCCTTCCACTGCAGCACGTCGCGCATCACCAGCACCGCCCGCTGCCGCGGCGACAGATGCTGCAACGCCGCCACGAATGCCAGCCGCACCGACTCCCGGGTACCCACGATCTCGGAGGGGTCGTCGTATTGATCCGGCAGCGGCTCAAGCCACGGCACCTCATTGCGTTCCGTCAGCTCACCCGCCGCATCCGAACTGGGCTGACCCAACCCCGTCGGCAGCGGACGGCGCTGCCGCGAATCCAGCGCCGTCAGGCATGTATTGGTGGCGATCCGGTACAGCCAGGTCCGCAGCGACGACTGGCCTTTGAACCCGCTGTAGGCCTTCCATGCCCGCAGGTACGTCTCCTGAACCAGGTCTTCGGCGTCGTGCAGCGAACCGGTCATCCGGTAGCAATGCGCCATCAGCTCACGACGGTGCGGCTCGGCTTTGAGCAGGAACTCGTCATCGGTTTCGTGCGCGAGGACGGTCACCCCGCCGAGCTTACGCAGCCCCACAGACAAGGCGAGCCAAGCACTCATTAATCTCCCCTGATGGCCACTACTCGCACCGAACGGACCTTCGACGGTGTCGGCGGCGTGCGAATCGTCTACGACGTGTGGACCCCCGACACCGACCCGAAAGGGGTCGTCGTGCTGGCGCACGGGTTGGGCGAGCACGCCCGTCGCTACGACCATGTCGCGCAGCGGTTCGGCGAGTCGGGGCTCGTCACCTACGCCATGGACCATCGAGGGCACGGCCGGTCCGGCGGCAAGCGGGTCTATCTGCGGGAGATGTCCGAATACACCGAAGACTTCCACACCATGGTCGGCGTCGCGGCCGCCGACCATCCCGGGCTCACCCTCGTCGTACTGGGCCACAGCATGGGTGGCGGCATCGTGTTCGCCTACGGTGTCGAGCACCCCGATGACTACGCCGCGATGGTGCTGTCCGGCCCAGCGGTCGCCGCTCAGGACGCGGTGTCGCCGGTGATGCTGTTCGTCGCCAAGTTGCTCGGCAAGATCGCGCCCGGCCTGCCCGTCGAAGAGTTGCCCGTCGAGGCGGTGTCGCGTGACCCTGCCGTGGTGGCCGCATACGTCGCCGACCCGTTGGTGCACCACGGCAAGATGCCAGCAGGCATCATCCGCGCATTGCTCGGCGTCGGTGAGACGATGCCGCAGCGCGCAGGCGCGCTGAAGGCGCCGCTGCTCGTCGTGCACGGCGAGCAGGACAAGCTGATCCCCGCCGACGGCAGCAGGCACTTGGTCGAGTGCGTGGGTTCGACCGACGTCCATCTGAAGGTCTACCCCGAGCTCTACCACGAGGTGTTCAACGAGCCCGAACGCGACGTGGTCCTCGACGACGTGGTGTCCTGGCTCGAGGCTCGCCTGTGAAACGCCTTGTCCTTCTTGCTGTTGCGCTGGTTCTGGCCCTTGCCGGCTGCTCGTCGGATGATCAGCATCCCTGGGTCGACGACGAGGTCAGCTTCGACGCCGACGGCCTGACCATCCACGGCAGCTACCGGCACCAGCACGACGCCGCGCCTGGACCCGCGGCACTGCTGATCTCCGAAAGCGGGCCGACCGACCGCAACGGCGACAACGCGGTCGTCGGACCCATCGGCAACATGCGGCAACTGGCCGAACAGCTGTCGACCCTGGGAACCGCCAGCCTGCGTTACGACAAGGTCGGCACCGGTAAGACCGGGCTCGGTCCCTACCAGAACCGGCCGAATGACGTCGTCAGCGCCGTCTACACAACGGGTGCCGACGCGGCGGTGCGTTTCCTCGCCGATCAGCCCGGCACCGACAAGGCGCGCATATCGGTGTACGGCCTCGGTGAGGGCACCATCCATGCGATGACGTTGGCTGCCGCGCCGACGCCCGATGCGCCGAAGATCCACTCGCTGGGCCTGTTTCAGCCGCTGCCCGGCCGCTACCTCGACATCATCACCAACCGGGTGCGCGGCGACGCAAGCCCTCAGACCCTGGCGACTTGGCTCACCGCCGTCGACGAAATCCGCACCAAAGGCACCGTTCCCGACACGTTGCCGGAGGGGCTGGGCGCCATCGTCAACCCTGGCAACGTGAAAGCCGTAGTCGAGGCCGACAAGATCGACCCGGTAGCGTTGGCCGCGAAGGTGCCAGCAGGCACGCCGGTCTTGCTGACCTGCTCGAACACGGATAGCCAAGCCAAGTGCGAGACCGAAAAGCCCCTCATCGACGCGCTCAAACACACCGCGCTCAAGGTCGTCGAACTCCAGGGTGTCAACCACGTGCTACACGATGATCCCAGCGACAACATCGCCAACCTCACCAAGCCTGCGCCGCTTTCTCCACAGGTGGTCAGTGCGCTCGATGTGTTTGTCGGTCAATAGCCCTAATCTGGCGCCATGACTTTCGAGCGAGAAGCCATGCGGATCGCGCATGACTGACGACAAGATGCTGGCGCGTATCGCCGCGCTGCTCCGGCAGGCCGAGGGGACGGATAACCAGCACGAGGCCGATGCCTTCATGGCCGCCGCACAACGCCTGGCCACGGCTACGTCCATCGACCTGGCCGTCGCACGGGCGCATTCGGCCGAGCGGACCAAGTCGCAGATGCCGGTGCAGCGCACCATCACGATCGGTAATGCCGGCACTCGCGGGCTGCGCACCTACGTGCAGCTGTTCGTGGTGATCGCGAACGCCAACGACGTGAAGTGCGACGTCGCGTCGAACTCGACGTTCGTCTATGCGTACGGTTTCGCGGAGGATATCGATGCCAGCCACGCGCTGTACGCCAGCCTGGTGCTGCAGATGGTGAGAGCGTCCGAGGCCTACATCTCGTCGGGCGCGCACCGACCGACGCCGACGATCACCGCGCGGATCAACTTCCAGCTGGCCTTCGGCGCCCGCGTCGGTAAGCGGCTTGCCGAGGCCCGTGAGCAGGCGCAGCAAGAAGCCACCAAGGGCCGCGACAGCCGACCGGGCACCGCTATCGCGTTGCGGGACAAGGACATCGAGCTGAAGGACTTCTATCGGCAGGCCTCGGAGGCGCGCGGCACATGGCGAGCAACCAGTGCGACGGCCGGCTACTCGTCGGCCGCCCGACGCGCCGGTGACAAGGCCGGACGACGGGCCCGGCTCGGTAACAGCCACGCGCTGGACGGCGCCCGCTCTGCATTGGAGACGTGACGCCTCGCGACACGCAGCGGGCGAAGGTCTACGCCGCTGAGGAATTCGTGCGCACACTGTTCGACCGCGCCGCCGAACACGGCAACCGCGTCGTCGACTTCTTCGGCACGCAATTGACGCTGCCACCGGAGGGACGGTTCGCGTCGTCGGCGGCGGTTCAACGCTATGTCGACGATGTGCTCGCGCATGTCGGCAACCACCGTCCGTTGGCGGTGCGGGCCCGACGCGGAGCCACCGCCGCTCACTATGAGCGCAGCGATGACGGCGCCACGATCGCGGTTCCCGACAGCCGCACCAGCTGGGCGCTGCGCGAGCTGGTGGTTTTGCACGAGGTAGCCCACCACCTGAGCGACGCCGAACCGCCCCACGGACCGGAGTTCGTCGCGACGTTCTGCGAACTCGCCGAAGCAGTGATGGGTCCGGAAGTCGCCCACATCTTGCGAGTCGTGTATGCCAAAGAAGGTGTGCGGTAACGTTTGTCGTGTGGCAGAACCGGATCCGAAAGAGCTCGACGAGCTGTTCAACCGCGTGTTGCGCACCGAGGACCATGCGCTGATCGCGGCACGAGAGTCAGGTGCTGCCGCTGGCATGCCGGCCATCGAGGTGTCCGCCCAGCACGGGCAGCTGTTGTTCTTACTCGTGACGGCGATACGCGCCACCCGCGTACTCGAAATCGGCACACTCGCCGGATACAGCACCATTCAGTTGGCCCGCGGCGTCGGTCCCGGCGGCCGCGTCATCACGCTGGAGTTTGAGCCCAAGCACGCCGGGGTGGCTCGGGAGAACCTGGCGCGCGCCGGGGTCGCCGACCGGGTGGAAGTCATCGTCGGCGCGGCGCTGGACACGCTGCCGACGCTGGCCGGCGGTGGCGAGACGTTCGATCTGATCTTCATCGACGCCGACAAGGAGAACAACGTCGCCTACGTCGAGTGGGCGATCAAGCTCGGCGAGCCAGGATCAATCATTGTGGTGGACAACATCGCTCGCTTTGGCCGTGTCCTCGACCCGGCGCCCGACGATCTGCAGGCCCGAGCCGTGCGCGACATGCTGGAGATGATGGGCGCGCATCCGCGGCTGGACGCAGCAGCGATTCAGACGGTCGGGACGAAGGGCTGGGACGGGTTCGCGGTCGCCGTGGTGCGTGAGCCCGTGGACTAGCTATGGCAATATCCGGCAAACGGATTGCATTTCGCCAGCGAGTGACCGAAACAGTGTGTTATCCCTTCTAGATGACGATGAAATCTGTGTCGATCGGCATTTCTGCCGCGTGTGCCGGGCTGATCGTCTCGCCCCTCGCTCAAGCGGATCGAGCTGAACCACCGCCGCTGTACGGGTGGTTTGACGTGTTCATCGACTTCTCCAAGCAGACGTTCAACGGTATGCCGACACCGATGGAATCGAAAACCGTGCCTGTCCAATTCACTACCCACTGTGACGTGAACGGTTGTCTCGTGCGCATGGACAACACGGACGACCATGCCCGCAATCCAGGCGCTCCCAAGGTTTACGAGTACAGATGGAACAACAACCGTTGGGAAACGAGCGGTGAGTATCCCTACTTCTGTAATCGCAGCGACCCCAGCAGCGCCATGAACGCCCAGCGCTCGGACTACTGGAGCCCCAACCCTGACGGCAGCTTCTTCGGAGTGCGCACCCTCACCATTGAGGGAGCCGGATGCCCTGGTGAGGGTCCAGGCAGCCATTTGGTGCCGATATCGGCGACACCCATCGACCCTCCGCCGCCTCCGCGGTAGTCGTCTAGCCGCAGACCGCGCCGTTGGCGGCCGAGCCGACGAGCTTGGTGTACTTGGCCAGCACGCCGGTGGTGTAGCGCGGCGGCAGCGGCTCGAAACCTGCCTTGCGGGACTCGAATTCGGCGGGTTCGACGAGCACATCCAGCGTTCCCTTGGCCACGTCGAGCCGGATGCGGTCACCGTCGGCAACGAAGGCGATCGGACCGCCGTCGGCGGCTTCAGGCGCGACGTGGCCCACGCATAGCCCTGTCGTCCCGCCGGAGAACCGGCCGTCGGTCATCAGGAGCACGTCCTTGCCAAGCCCTGCGCCCTTGATCGCGCCGGTGATCGCCAGCATCTCGCGCATGCCGGGTCCGCCCTTGGGTCCCTCGTAGCGGATCACCACGACGTCGCCCGCGGTGATGGTGCCGTCTTCGAGCGCGTCGAGTGCAGCCCGCTCGCGTTCGAAAACCCTTGCGGTGCCCTCGAAGACGTCCGAGTCGAAGCCCGCCGACTTCACCACAGCACCCTCGGGCGCCAAAGAACCGCCCAGGATCGTGATGCCACCGGTCGGGTGGATCGGATTCGTCAGGGCCCGCAACACCTTGCCGTCGGGATCCGGCGGCGCGATGTGCGCGAGATTCTGGGCCATGGTCTTGCCGGTCACCGTCAGGCAATCACCGTGCAGCAGACCGGCATCCAGCAGGGCCTTCATCACGACGGGCACGCCGCCGATGCGATCGACGTCCGTCATCACATGCTTACCGAAGGGCTTCACATCGGCGAGATGCGGCACCTTCGACCCGACCGCGGTGAAGTCCTCCAGCGTCAGCTTCACCCCCGCCTCGTGCGCGATCGCCAGCAGGTGCAGCACCGCGTTGGTCGACCCGCCGAACGCCATCACCACCGCGATCGCGTTCTCGAAAGCTTCCTTGGTCAGGATGTCGCGGGCGGTGATCCCGCGGCGCAGCAGTTCGATGACGGCCTGGCCGCTGCGGCGCGCGAACCCGTCGCGCCGGCGATCAGTGGCAGGCGGCGCCGCGCTGCCCGGCAGCGACATGCCAAGCGCCTCGGCCGCAGATGCCATGGTGTTGGCCGTGTACATGCCGCCGCACGCACCCTCGCCGGGGCAGATCGCCCTCTCGATCGCGTCGACGTCCTCGCGCGGCATCAGGCCGCGCGAGCATGCGCCGACAGCCTCGAACGCGTCGATGATCGTGACTTCGCGCTCGGTGCCGTCCGACATCTTGGCGATGCCGGGCAGGATCGACCCGGCGTAGAGGAACACGTTGGCCAGGTCCAGCCGCGCGGCGGCCATCAGCATGCCGGGCAGCGACTTGTCGCAGCCGGCCAGCAGCACCGAACCGTCGAGGCGCTCGGCCTGCATGACCGTCTCGACGCTGTCGGCGATCACCTCACGCGAGACGAGCGAGAAGTGCATGCCCTCGTGGCCCATCGAAATGCCGTCGGAGACCGAGATGGTGCCGAACTCCATCGGGTAGCCGCCGGCTTCGAAGACGCCCTCCTTCACCGCCTTGGCCAACCGGTCCAGCGACAGGTTGCACGGGGTGATCTCGTTCCACGACGAGCCGACGCCGATCTGCGACTTGGCGAAGTCCTCGTCACCCATGCCTATGGCCCGCAGCATCCCTCGGGCGGCGGCCTTTTCCAGGCCGTCGGTGACGTCGCGACTGCGGGGCTTGATGTCGTGCTCAGGGGGCTGTGAGGACATGGGTTTCAGTATGCCGCCGGCGTTTCGACCGGCCAAACCGTTATTTATACCCCGGAGGGGTACCCGGTACGCTGGAGCTATGCCGTCCATCCCCGCCCGCCTCGCCGCGGTCCTTGCCGCCGTGGCCGCTGCCCTGTTCCTGTCGTCGTGTAGCAGTCCGGCGTCGGACGGACACACCGATCACCAGCACAGTGACCAGCCCGTCATCACCGGACAACCGGCCGGCTACAACGCCGACGACGTCGCGTTCGCCACCAACATGATCCCGCACCACCAGCAGGCCGTTGACCTTTCAGCGATGGTGCCCGACCGCTCCACCAACGCCGAACTCATCGCCCTGGCCCAGCAGATCTCGGGCGCGCAGCAACCGGAGATCGATGTCATGAAGGTGTTTTTGGTGCAGTGGAACGAGAACCCCGACACCAGTTCCGGGCACGAAGGGCACGGCAGCACCATGGCGGGCATGGTCGACGCGGCCACGATGACGAAAATGGAGTCGCTGAACGGCGCGGAGTTCGACAAACTGTGGCTGGAATCGATGATCAGCCATCACCAGGGCGCTATCGAAATGGCCAGGGCGGAGATCGCCAACGGCGACAATGTGGATGCCAAGGCGCTGGCCGACAAGATCGTCGCCACGCAGGAAGCCGAGATCGGCCAGATGAAGCAGATGCTGGGAGGCTGAATGACTGCCACACACGGCTATTCGCAGCAGAAAGAGAACTACGCCAAACGGCTGCGCCGAATCGAAGGCCAGGTCCGGGGCATCGCGAAGATGATCGACGAGGACAAGTACTGCATCGACGTCCTCACCCAAATCAGCGCCGCCAACAGCGCACTGCAGTCGGTGGCGCTCGGCCTGCTCGACGAGCACCTCGGCCATTGCGTCACCCAAGCCGTCGCCGAAGGCGGGGACGATGCTGATGCCAAGCTCGCCGAGGCGTCAGCAGCCATTGCCCGGATGGTCCGCTCCTAGAGCGGGTCGGCGCTTAGTTGCCCTCCAGCTCCTGGTCGATACGCTCCACCTTGGCGGTCAGCTGACCCGTGTACCCCGGCCGGATGTCGGCCTTGAGCACCAGACTCACGCGCGGCGAAACGGCGGCCACAACATCAACGGCCTGCTTGACGACGGCCATCACCTCGTCCCATTCACCTTCGATATTGGTGAACATCGCGTTGGTCTCATTCGGTAGGCCCGACGCGCGCACCACCCGAATCGCCTCCGCCACCGCGGCACCAACTCCACCTGTCTCGTCGCCGCCAGATGGGCTGACACTGAACGCCACAATCACGAAAACCAGCCTGACACACTGCGACCATGACCGAGGTCGTGCTGCTCCCCGCGACGGTCGAGCATCTGGTCGCCCTGCAGTCCGACCCGACCGCATTCGGATGCCTCATCGGCAGCGCAGTGCCCGGCGGCTGGCCGCAGTTCCCGGAGTCCGTCGAGTTCACGCTCGCGCGGCTGCGTGAGCATCCCGATCAGGCGCAGTGGTGGATGCGCCTTTTTCTCCTCCCCGATTCGACGCTGATCGGTTCGGGGGGCTACGTCGGACCTCCGCAGGACGGCGTCGTCGAGTTCGGCTACGAACTGGCTCCGGAGTTCAGGGGGCGGGGCCTCGGAATCGCCGCGGCCGAGGCAATGATCGTCAAGGCGGCCGCCACGGGCGCGGTGTCGATGGTCCTCGCGCACACGTTGGCCCACGAAAACCCGTCCACCGGAGTGCTGCGGCGGCTGGGTTTCATCAAAACGGGCGAGCTCATCGATCCCGAAGATGGACCGACCTGGCGCTGGGAGCGTGCGCTTTCTGAATGAACCCGGCCGCTGCGCGGTCCTCAGATAACCAGCAGGAAGTAACAAAGCGCGTCGCAGGACGATGAACACCGCAGGTCAGCTACATGCGCTGGGCAGTCGCTCGGGATCGGGCCGCACCCTCGATGGCATTGCTGGTGTTTTCGCTGTGCAAGACTGGACGAAGTTTGCGTGACTGGAGGTGGATCTATGCGGAAGCGAATGACGGGCAGACTGGCCACCGCGATAATCGCGGCCGGACTGGTCGGTGGAATGGCGCTGGGCAACCCATCGGCGCTGGCTCAACCCGATGTTCCTGCTCCTCCGCCGCCCGCGCCGATCGATCCCGCCGCAGCGCTCGCGCCGCCACCAGATCCATTCGCGCCGCCGCCGGTCGATCCGCTGGCGCCGCCGCCGGTCGACCCGCTGGCGCCGCCGCCCCCTCCGGCCCCGATCGGGCTTCCGAACCCGTTCGCCCCCCCGGCCCAACCGATGGTGATTCCCGAGGGCACGCCGGCGGGCCAGAACCCGACGCCCTACGTCGGGGAGCCGGTGTTCTCGCCGCCGTCCTTCAATCCGGCCAACGGCTCGAAAGCCGGCGCCGCCAAGCCGATCTACATCAACTTCGCGCGACCGATCGCCGACCGGGCATTGGCCGAGCAGGCGGTCCACATCTCGTCGGTTCCCCCCGTGCCGGGCAGGTTTTACTGGACCAGCGATACCCAGCTGCGCTGGCGTCCGCAGGACTTCTGGCCGGCCGGGACCGTCGTCAACATCGACGCCGGTGGCACCAAGTCGAGTTTCACCGTCCCCGAGCAGTTGGTCGCGACCATCGATGACGCGACGCACCAGATGACGATTGTGCGCAACGGGAAGGTGGAGAAGACGTTCCCGGTGTCGATGGGTAAGCCAAGTCACGCCACCCCCAACGGCACGTACTACGTGCTGGAGAAGATGGCCGACATTGTGATGGATTCCTCGACATATGGCGTGCCAACTACCTCGGCCGAGGGCTACAAGATCAAGGTGCAGGACGCGGTCCGGATCGACAACAGCGGCAATTTCGTGCACAGCGCGCCGTGGTCGGTCGGCGATCAGGGCAAGCGCAACGTCAGTCACGGTTGCATCAACCTGAGTCCGGCCAATGCGCAGTGGTTCTTCGACAACTTCGGCAGCGGCGACCCAGTCGTCATCAAGAACTCGAAGGGCATTTACAACAAGCCAGACGGCGCATCGGACTGGCAGATGTTCTAACAGTGTCCTGACGAAAAGACGCGAAAACCCCCAATTCCTAGCGAAATTGGGGGTTTTCGCATCTTTTCGCGCTAGCTCCAGATCCGCACGCGCCGCTGCGGTTCCAGGTACAGCTCGTCGGACTCGCTGACCTCGAACGCGTCGTAGAACGCGTCGATGTTGCGGATGACGCCGTTGCACCGGAACTCCGGCGGTGAGTGCGGATCAATCGCCAGTCGTCGCATCGCCTCGGCGTCACGGGATTTGGTGCGCCACACCTGAGCCCAGCCGAAAAACACCCGCTGCTCACCCGTCAACCCGTCGATAACGGGGGCATCCTTGCCGTTGCGCGACAGCCGGTAAGCGAGCAGCGCGATCGACAGCCCACCGAGGTCGCCGATGTTCTCGCCGACGGTGAAGGCGCCGTTCACATGGTGGCCGTCACCGAGTTCACGCGGCGTGTACTCCTCGTACTGCTCGATCAATGCCTTCGTCCGCGCACCGAATTCGGCCCGGTCGTCGTCGGTCCACCAGTCCACCAGGTTGCCGTCGCCGTCGTACTTTGCACCCTGGTCGTCGAACCCATGCCCGATCTCGTGGCCGATGACCGCGCCGATGCCGCCGTAGTTGGCCGCGTCGTCGGCCTCGGCGTCGAAGAACGGTGGCTGCAGAATCGCTGCGGGGAAGACGATTTCGTTCATGCCGGGGTTGTAGTACGCGTTGACGGTCTGCGGTGTCATGAACCACTCGTCGCGGTCCACCGGCCCACCGAGCTTGTTCAGCTCGCGGTCGGAGTTGACCTCGTAACCTCGGCGGTAATTGCCGTACAGGTCGTTGCGGTCGATGACCAGCTTCGAGTAGTCGCGCCACTTGGCCGGATAGCCGATCTTCGGGGTGAACTTGTCCAGCTTGGCCAGCGCCTTCTCCCGCGTCTGCGGCGTCATCCACTCCAGTTCGTTGATGCTGACCCGGTACGCCTCGCGCAGGTTGGCCACCAGTTCGTCCATGCGCGCCTTGGCATCCGGTGGAAAGTGCCGCTCCACGTAGAGCTTGCCGACAGCGTCGCCCATCAGGTTTTCGACCACGGACACGGCCCTCTTCCAGCGATCGCGGATCTCCTCGGTTCCGCTCAGTCGGCGCCCGTAGAACGAGAAGTCCTCGGCAACCAGGTCATCGGTCAGCAGGAACGCACGAGCATGAATGAGTCGCCAGCGGACCCAATTCTTCCAGTCCTCGAGATCCTCGCCGGACCACGCGGCCGCGAACGCTGTCAGGTAATCGGGCTGTCGCACAACGACTTCCGCGGGAAGCCCCCGGCGTGCAAAAACATCCGTGCCCAGCGCCGTGACCCAGCCTGCCCAGTCGAACCCTGGTGCCTCGGCAGGCAGGTCGGCGAACGTGCGCAGGTTGTAGGTGAGGTCCGCGTCGCGGCGCTTGACGACGTCCCAGTGTGCGGCGGCCAGCTTGGTTTCCAGCGCGACGATGCGTGCGGCCGTCTCGGAGTGATCGCCCCCGTACACGAGCGCGAACATCGCAGCGATGTGCTGCGGGTAGGCCGCGAGAATCTCCGCGTGCTGCTCGTCGCGGTAGTAGGACTCATCGGGCAGGCCCAGCCCCGATTGGCTCAGGTGCACCAGGTAGCGCGTCGAGTCCTTGGAGTCGGTGTCGACGTAGGCGCCGGTGCCGCCGCCGACGCCGGTGCGCTGCAGAGCGCCCACCACGGCGGCCAGGGCCTCGGGGGTCGCGGCGGCGTCGATGGTGGCCAGCTCCTCAAGCAGGGGCTGCAGGCCGCGCGCGGCGACCGTCTGCTCGTCCATGAAGCTGGCGTATAGGTCGCCGATGCGCTGCTCGTCGGTGCCGCCTGACGTCGCCGCGGTGGCGGCTCCGGTGATCAGGTCGCGGACCTGCTCCTCGGCGCGGTCGTACAGGGACCGGAACGCGCCGTCAGTCGCACGGTCGGCAGGAATCGCGTACTCGGCCAGCCAGCGGCCGTTGACGTGCCCGAACAGATCGTCTTGGGGGCGGGCGTCGGAGTCCACGTAGGAGAGGTCAATACCGGAGCGAATGGCTTCTACCGTCACCGTTCCAGGGTGCCAGACGCGGCCGGGTAGCCTCTCGGCCATGCCCGACGACGAGCGCACGCCGGACCACGAAGACGACGACGGTCCTGTCTTCACCGGTTTCGGCATCGCCTCGGCGGCCCTGGGCCTCCTCGCCGTCGTGGCGGTTGTCCTCGGCGGACTGATCTGGACCCAGCACCGCGAGGACGTCGACGAACTTCACTACCGCGCCCGCGCGATGGCGGCCGCCGCGGACTGGACCAGCGTGCTGATCAACATGAACAAGGACAGCGTCGAGGCGGACCTGAACAAGCTGCACGAGGGCACGGTCGGTCAGCTCAACGCCGAGTTCGACTCGACGGTCGAGCCGTACCGCAAGCTGGTGCAGACCTTGCAGGCGCACACCACCGGCCAGGTCGACTCGGTGGCGGTTGAGTCGATCCACCACGTGCAACCCGGCCCCAACGGTGCCCCGCCCGCGCAGGAACAGCCCGAGCTGACGGCCACAGCGTCGCGCACCGACACCGTGATGGTGGTGGCGACTTCGATCAGTGAGAACGCCGGGGGCGACAAGCCGCAGACCGTGCGCTGGAACCTTCGGCTCGACGTCTCCGACGTCGAAGGCAAGCTGTTGATCTCGCGGCTGGAGCCGATCCGATGAGAAACCGTTGGCGCGTATTGGCTTTCGACATCCTCGCGCCGATCGCCGCCGTCGCCGCGCTGGTCTACATCGGCGTCGCGCAGTTCTGGCCGCTGTGGTGGGTGGCGGTCTGTTCGGTGCTGTGCCTGCTGATCGTCGAAGGCGTCGTTGTCAACTTCGTGCTTGCCCGCCGCGACGGTGTCACCGTCGGCACGGACGACGACGGTCCCGGACTGCGGCTGGCAGTTGTCGCGGTCGCGACCCTCGCGCTCATCGCCGGCGTGATCATCGGCTACACGCACTGGACGGTGCCCGACCGCACGCTGAACAACGACACCGAAGAGGTGGTTGGGATCGCCAGCAGCGTCTCCGAAGCCTCGGCGACATTCACGCCGCAAAGCCCAACGGCGTCGATCGACCGGGTCACGGCCATGATGTCACCCAAGAGCGCCGAGGCGTTCAAGAACGAATTCGCCAATGTGGCAAAGGATTTGACGAGCAAGAACATCTCGGCACAGGCGAGTACGGTTTCGGCGGGTATTGAGGCGATCGGGCCCGGCGCGGCCAGCGTTGCGGTGATCGTTCGCGCCACGCAGAGCTCGCCCGGCAAGCCGTCCGACACCGCGGTGCTCGCGCTTCGGGTGCAACTCTCCAAGGCCGACGGGCGCTGGCTTGTCGACGACGTATCGCCGCTGCACTCCCGCTGACCCAAAAACCGCTAACCGAGCAGCCGAGCGTGGTCGACCTTCAGGCATCGATCCATGACCACCTGTAGACCGGCCGCCTGCCCGTCGCGTGCCACCTGTTCGTGCCGCAGGCCTTGTTGGAGCCAGAGCGTCTTCGCGCCGACTTTGACGGTGTCCTGCAGCACCGACGGCAGAAACTCATGGCGCCGAAACACATCGACCAGATCGGGGACGGCGGGTACCTCGTCCAAAGACGGGTAGACCGGTGTGCCGTCGATCTCACTGATCGTTGGGTTCACCAGATACAGCGCGTAGTCGCTGGCCGACTTCAAGTACTGCCAGACGCCGTAGCTGGGGCGTAGCGGGTAATCCGAAACGCCGACAATCGCGACAGTCCGGGTCTCACGCAGGATCCGTTCGATGTCCACCACTTGTTCTATACCCGCGCCAGAATCCGCGACACCAGCTCCTCGGGTCGGCTCAACGCCACCAGGTGTCCGCCCGGCATCACCTCGAGTTCCAGGCCGAGCCGCGAGCGCACCACCTGCCGCTGAAACTCCAGCGGGAACAAGCGGTCGTCGCTGCCCTGGATCACCCTGGTTGGCACCTCGGGCCAGCGCTCCAGCGGCCACGGCTGCCCGAACGGGGTGTCGGACTGCTGCGGCTCACCCTGCCGGAACGCCTCCTCGCGCACTGCGGCAGGCACGTCATGAAAAAAATCTTCGATCGGGTCGAACTCCGGCACCACGCGATCGTGACCCGTAGCCGTCCACCACTGTCCCGGCGATTCACCGGCCGCAGGCACCATCGGATTGACCAACACGATCGACGCGCCTGCCACCCGCGACGCCACTATCGGCGCAGTGAACGCGCCCATCGACTGGGCGACCAGAATCAGCGGGTCGCTCGCACCGGAGACCTGGTCGACAACCGTGTCCGCGTACGTGGTCAGGTCCGCCGAATCGTCGGCGGCGGGCAGATCGATCGCGATCGCATCGGGCAACAGCGGCGCCACGCGATGCCAATACCAGGCGCTGCCACCGGCTCCCGGGATCAGCGCGTAGGTCATGACCTGAAAGCTTAAGTGCGCTGGTTCCGCATCTTGGCGAAGCGGTCGGACAGCCGTCGCATCCGGATCATCAGCGACGCGGGCGGGCTCGTCTCGCCGCTGACGTACGCCGCGAAATCCTTGCTCGGAACCCCGATACGTGACGCGAACTCGTCCTGACCCAAACCCGATCGTTCGAGCAGCGACTGCACATGGCGGCCCACCTCGGCGCGTTCGTTCGCCTCCAGATGCTCACGGGTGCGGATGAGCACCTCGGAGAGCGCCTTGGAAACACCGTATGGCCGAGCGGTTTCCAATACTTCCTCGACTTGGCGCGCGGTCCTGCCGTACGGATCGCGCTTGATCGCGACGACGATGCGCTGCCAGACCGTCAGGTCGTCCGTTTCCAGCGCTGCCCGGATCGCGGAGGTCGGCCAGAACTCCACCGGCCGCTCGTCGATCGGCGCGCGGCGGCCCTGGGGCGGTGCCGCGGGTCGCCTGGGTCCGGAGGCTGCGTCGCGGCGCGCATCCCGAATCTCGGGGGCCAACGTCACCTCGCCTCCTCAAGCATCGCTACTGCCACCGACAGACACCGCTCCCTGACCTTGGCCCAATCAGCCTCCGCCTCAGGGCCCGACATCCTGGTGTCGTGCTCGTCAGACGGCTGTGGGTCGGCCAGACGGCGTACCAACTGGGTGGCAACCCATTGTTTCCTCGAGCGGTCTCCACAGTAGTACCGGTCCATTGACGCCAGCACCACTGCAGCAGTGTGAGTTTCCATCGAGTCGACCAATTCGGCAAACTCTGCGAAATCCTTGGTGGTGTTTCGGCACATCACGAGGTAGCTCTTCAGCCGCAGTGTTTCCGCGCCGGTAGGGATTTGCAGCCGGTCGCCCGTCGGCAGCTGGACGTTGGTGGTCTCCATCGGGGTTTGCCGTTCCACCGGTGCCCGCTCCGCTTCGGCGGCGATCTCCAGCGCGTCCAGCGCGACCGAAAGCCGGCCACGCCAGATGGTGACCGGGTGTACACCGGGCATGCTTGCAGGCCCGGCCTTGGGCGCTCCGTTCAAGGCGTTCGACGTGCCATTACGGTGCGCGCGGCCGTTGGCGTGGCCGTTCGCAAGGGCGGCCACCGGCTCACGAGGCGCGCAGCCGCCAAGTGCCAGCGGGTCGGCGACGGTAATCGTATCGGGGGCAAGGTTTTTCAGCCGTGCCGCTGACTTGACTACCATGCGGAGGTCGGCTCCCGTTGGCCCCAGCGACGAGATGTCGTCGGGGATGATGACCAGGTCGGGCAAGTCGACCTTGGGTATCGGCTTCTCGAAGTCCACCGACGGAAGGATGCGGGCCAGCCAGCGTGGCAGCCACCAGTTCCATTCGTCGAACATCGCCATCAGCGCGGGCACCAGCACCAGCCGCACGATCGTGGCGTCGACGGCGATCGCGACCGCGCACGCGACGCCGAGCTGCGCGACCAACGGCATGCCCGCGAAGGCGAAGCCGATGAACACCGCGATCATGATCAATGCGGCGCTGGTGATCGTGCGGGCGCTGGTGCTCACCCCGTAGGCGACCGCATCACGGGTGTTCTTGGTCTGTAAGAACCTCTCGCGGATGCGGGTCAGCAGGAAGATCTCGTAATCCATCGACAGGCCGAACGTCATCGCCAGCACCAGCGGCGGGATCGTGCTGTCCAACGAAGCGATCGGCTTGAAGCCCAGCTGTTCGAGCCATCCCCATTGGAAGACGACGACGAGGCTGCCGTAGGCGGCCGCCACCGACAGCACCGTCATCAACACGCCCTTGAAGGCGAGGAACACCGATCGGATCGAGATCAACAGCATCACGAATGCGATCAGCGCAACGAATCCGAACACCGCGGGCTGCATCGCAGACACCTGGCCGTCGAAGTCTTTGATCAACGCCGTCGGACCGCCTACGTCGATGCGGGCGTTGTCCCCGGCAGTGCCGGGCAGGTGTTCGCGTATCCAGTCGACGGTCTCGCGGGCGCCCATGTCCTCCGGATCCACCGAGAGCACGGCCGACAGCAGCACCCGCCGGTAGTCGTCGCCGAACACCGGTGGCGACACCGTTACCACGTTGGGCCCCTGCGCCATCCGCTGGCGCACCGCATCGAGGGCCGGCTGCTTCGATGCTGCCGAGGCCGCATTGCCGTCGGGGAACGTCACCAGCACCCGCACCGGCCCAAGCGCTCCGGGGCCGAGTGCCTCGGCCGCCGCGTTGACGCCGCCCCGGATCTCGTGGGTCGGGTCGAACTGGCGCTGCATGCTGTTGCCCAACACCATCGAAAATGCCGGGGCGGCCAGCGTCAGCAGGAAGGCTGCTGCGGCCAGTGCCGACAACCATGGTCGTCGCATCACCCAACCGGTCCACCGGCTCCAGAAGCGCGACTGGGTGGTTTCGGCCCGGCGCGACCAGTGCAGGTACGACGACCGCTTGGCCGCCGCCCGGCCGAACGTTGCGAGCACGGCGGGCGTCAACGTCGTCGACGTCAGCACCGCCACCGCGACAGCGAGGATCGCTCCGGTCGCCATCGACCGCAGCACCGGAGTGTTGATCAGATAGATGCCGGTGACCGAGGCGATCACCGTCAGCCCGGACAGCACAACCGCAAGACCTGAGGTGGCCATCGCCGCGTCCGCGGCCTGCTCGGGATCGCGGCCTGCGCGCAGTTCCTCGCGGAACCGCATAAGAATAAATAGTGAATAGTCGATGGCCAGTGCGATGCCGAACATCGACACCGTCGACGTCACGAACACCGACATCGTGGTGTACATGGACAGTAGATAGACCAGTCCCATGGTCACCACGACCGTGCAGATGCCCAGCACCAGCGGCATCGTCGCCGCCGCCAACGAGCCGAACACCGCGAGCAAAACAATCAGGACGATCGGAAGGTTCCACTGCTCGGCCTGCGTGATGTCGTGCTTGGTGGCCAACGTCGCGGCGGCGCCTAGCGCGCCTTGGCCGATGACGTACAGCTTCACCTTGCCGTCTTCGGTCTCACCGGGTTGATCGCCGGTGATGCCGACCTTCTGCCGCAACTGTTTCGCCACGTCGACGGCGCCGGTGTTGTTGAAGTCCAGCTGCAGCGTGACGACGTACGGGCGGTCCGGCTGCGGCGGCGGCTGCTGCGGGTTTGGCACCACCTTGACGCTCGGCACTTCTGCCGCGATGCGTTCGAGCCGTGTCACCGCGGCGGTCATGTCGTCGAATGACGCGTCCGCACGGGGGGCAGCGACGAGGGCCAACGGGGATGAGCCTTGGTCGGGGAAATGCTGCTCGAGTTCGCGCTGCACGTGCAGCGACTGGGAACCCTCGACTTCGAACCCGCCGCCGGTAAGGTTGCCGGACTGGTTTATCGCCAGATAGATCGAGGGAACCAAAAGAAGCAGCCAAGCCGCGAACACCGCCCAGCGATATCTGCGCAGGTTGCCGCTCAAGCGCATCATGAACTGCTGGATAGCGAACTCCCCGCTTTCTGCCCGGCGTTGCGAAGCTGAGCCTATATCAGCGTCAGGTAGGGTGACGGCCCCTGAACAACGCCTTAAGCAGCTCTAATCCGATCTCGTGGAACCGCAGGGAAGTGTTACGGGGTGCTGCGGGGTTCCTGTCGTTCACCTGCACGTTCGTTCACTGGATTAGCAGCCGCGGCAAAGTAGATGGCAGTATGGCCGCTGGCCAGTTCGGCCGGGTCGATCGTCGGGGGACGCATCACCGCCGATCGCGAGGCGTTTGCGAAGCGCCGAGACGTTCGCAAACCGTAAGGAGTTGTCCATGACTTTGTCTTCTGGGCTGACCACCAAGACGCTGCGTCGCCGCCTCTATGCGGTGTTCGCTGCGTCGGCAGCCGGCGGCGCCGCGGCGGTGGCGCTGGCCGTGAACCCCGTCCCCTCAGCAACGGCCGCGACGGATCCCTGCGCCGCCAGCGAGCTCGCCAGGACCATCGGCTCGGTGGCCACCTCGACGGGCAATTACCTCGACACGCACCCCCAAACCAACCAGGCGCTGACGACCATCTCCCAACAGCAGCCCGGTCCTGGATCACTGGGCGCCATCAAGACCTACTTCGACGCCAACCCGCAAGCCGCCAAGGACATGCAGCAGTTGCAGCAGCCACTGGTGAACCTGTCCGCCCGGTGCAGGGTTCCGATCAGCCTGCCGCAGCTGATGGGCCTGATGCAGGCCGCGCAACAGCAGGGCGGCGCGCTCCCGGGGGGTTTGCCAGGAGCACTGCAGACCGCCCAGACTGCCGGTGTTCCCGGAGCCGCGCTGCCCGCTTCGCCGTCGCCTGCATCGGCCGTGACGCCGGGCGGCGGACCGCTGCCCGGGCCTTCGGCAACCACCGCCAGCCGGTAACCGAGCGACGCGCACAGCGGCCGAGAGAAGTCGCTGAGCTGCGATTTCAGACAATCTCACGATTGGTTATTCGCAAGGCAAGAAAGTCGGGACCCTTTCTGCTTAGCTTTTAAACTGTCGGAACCGCTAATGGTTACGGCCTCTCCACTTCGTCTGAAGGAGCCTGTCCATGTTGCTCTCGGCCCGTAGCGCGCGGCGTGCGGTAGCTGGCGCGGTCGGCACTGGTGCGATCGCCGGTGCGATGTTGTTTGGTGCCATGCCCATGGCGTCGGCGCAACCGGATGCACCGCCGAACTGCACCGCTGCGGACCTTGCCGGGGTGGCATCGGGCGTGTCGGCGGCGACCTCGGCCTACCTCTTCACGCACCCCGACGTGAACTGGTTCTTCACCAGCCTCGAGGGCCAGCCTCGCGAAGAGATCCGCGACGACGTCCGGACGTACCTGGATGCGAATCCTCAGACCAAGGCCGACCTGACCGGGATCCGTCAGCCGTTGGTCGACCTGAAGAACCGCTGCGGCACCGCCACACCTGACGTTCCGTAGTCCGCGTGCGGGTTGGCGAATCGCCCGCGCCGGATAGCGCGAGCCGGACGGTGCTGATGGTCGACGACGACCCGGACGTCAGAACTTCGGTCGCCCGCGGACTGCGGCATTCCGGATTCGACGTCCGCGTCGCGGCGAACGGTAAAGAGGCGCTGCGGCTGCTGTCCAACGAATCGCATGACGCGTTGGTTCTGGATGTCCAGATGCCGGAGCTTGACGGCGTCGCCGTGGTTACCGCACTGCGGGCGTTGGGCAACGACATCCCCATTTGTGTGCTGTCCGCGCGCGACACCGTCAACGACCGGATCGCGGGCCTGGAGGCCGGCGCCGACGACTATCTGACCAAACCCTTCGATCTTGGCGAGCTGGTGGCGCGGTTGCACGCGCTGCTGCGCCGGGCGAGCCATTCTGATCAAAAGTCCGACACGATGTCCGTCGGGCCGTTGACCATCGACACCGCCCGTCGGTTGGTGTTCGTCGACGGTGAGCGTGTCGAGCTGACCAAGCGGGAGTTCGACCTGCTGGCGGTGCTGGCCGAGAACGCCGGTGTGGTGTTGTCCCGCCAGCGGTTGCTCGAATTGGTGTGGGGCTACGACTTCGACGTCGACACCAATGTTGCCGACGTGTTCATCTCCTACCTGCGGCGCAAGCTCGAACGCGACGGCCTGCCCAGGGTGATCCACACGGTTCGCGGGATCGGGTACGTGCTGCGAGACGAGCCGTAGGCGAGTCGAGCATCAGGCACAGTGACGAGACCGTTGAAATGACCTGGCCGCGGTTCCTGCGGTCCGCGTCGCTGCGTACCCGGGTGGCTATCGCGTCGGCTGCCGCCGCGGCTGCGGTTGTCGCTGTGTTCACGATCCTCACCTCCGTTGTCCTCGCGAATAACGATGCGGCGCAATTGGATCGGCGACTCGACTCGATCATCGACGCCAGCATGAAGCCGGAACAGTTGGAGGACCCGCGCCGCGGCGTGCTCACCACCGGCCGGTCTGCGTCCACCGGGCAGGTGATGTTCCAGCGCGGCTTCCAGTTGCCGCCCCTGCCGCTGGGTACCGCGACCGTCGAAGTCAACGGCGTCGAGTACCGGGTCCGCACCATCACCGTCGATCAGCAGGGCGGCGTGCTGATGTCGGTCGGCATCCGCGCGGACAGTATCTTGTTGAACCGCGCCAGGATTCCGGCCTACACCGCTGTCGGCGTGGTGACCGTGTTGATCGCAGGCGGGCTCGGCTGGCTGTTGGCCGGCCCCGCGATCCGGCCGTTGCGCCGACTGACCGAGCACACCAAACGGCTCGGCAAGGGCACCGAACGGATGCCAGAGGTGCGCGGCGTGCGCGAGGCCGAGGAGCTGTCGGAGGCGATGAGCGCGATGCTGAGCCGGCTGGCCGCCGCTCAGCAGGCCACCACCAATTCGCTGCAGGCCGCACAGGACTTCGCCGCCAACGCCGCACACGAACTGCGCACCCCGCTGACCGCGATGCGCGCCGACCTCGACACCCTGCGGATCCACGACCTGCCTGCCGAGGAGAGAGCCGAAGTGGTGCAGGATCTTTCGCGCGCGCAGCGCCGAGTGGAGGCGATCATCACCGCGCTAGGACAGCTGGCGTCGGGGCAGCTGGCGCAGGCCGAGGACCGCGAACTCATCGACATCACCGACATGCTCGACCGAGTGGCGCGGGAGAACATGCGCACTGGCGGCGCCGAGATCGTCGTCGAGGCCGCCGACGATCTCGGGGCCGTCTGGGGTTGGCCGGGCGGGCTGCGGCTCGCCGTCGACAATCTGGTGCGCAATGCGGTGACGCATGCGCATGCGACCCGAATTGTGTTGGCGGCGCGCCGCCATGACCACACGTTGACGATCGTCGTCGACGACGACGGCCGTGGGCTGCCGGAGGACGAGCATCAAACGGTGCTCGGCCGATTCTCCCGTGGCAGCAACGCGGCGCCTGGCGGATCGGGATTGGGCCTGGCGCTGGTGGCCCAGCAGGCAGAGCTGCACGGCGGGCACATCGAGCTGTCCAACGGACCGTTGGGTGGGTTGCGCGCGACGTTGACGATCTCGACTTCTCCTGAGCCACCAGAGAATTCGCAATAGTCCTCAGCCGCGCCGGAACACCGCCGCCGCGCCGCGCCAGCCGAGCAACAGCACTGCGGTCGCCAGCGAAGCGACCACCACAAAGCTCGTAGAAACACCCGCAGATGTAGCCTTGCGCAACAGCATTCCTACCACGACCGTAGACAGCCATACGGCTACCCCGGTCGGAACGACCGTGAACGGTCTGCGCCAGCCGCCGATCAGCAGCCATCCGACGCCGGCGCCCACCAAGAACGGCCATGCGGTCTGCGCGATCCCTGAGACCGTCAAACCTTCGGCGTGACTTCGGCGTCCGATCGTGCAAAACACGAGCACGCAAACGATATCCGCGAGGAGCGCGATTAGCGCCCGCCGCACGCGTCGGCGCGTGTCAACGACTGGCATGGCCGGTTCCTATTGCTCGGGCTCGGGTTCGTGGCGCGCCTCGGGGTCGGGACTGAACTGGGGGGCCTGCGCGACGTCCTCGTCAGCCGTGGCGTCGGGGTCGATGTCCTTCTCGGTGCGGAACATGAAGAAGAACACCACCCAGCCGATCGCGGAGATGAAGATCCAGCTGATCAACCGGTAGATGAGCATCGCGGAGATGGCCGAGGCCAGCGTCATCCCGGACGACACCAGGCCGGGCACCAGCACCGCCTCGACCACCAGAAGTCCGCCGGGCATCAACGGGATCGACCCGACAGCCCTGGCCGCCGCGTACGCCACCGTGACACCGGCCAGGGACGGATGCCCACCGGTGGCGTAGCACGCGAACAGCAGGCACCCCACGTCGGCAATCCAATTGAACAGCGACCAGCCGAACGCCTCGCCGAGTTCGCGGCGGGACAGGCTGACCGACTCCAGTTGGGACAGCGTCTCGCGCCACTTGTCCAGGCCGGTGTCGGCGGGCTTGCCGCGCAGCGAGTTGAACCACGACAGCACCCGCACCCCGATGCCGTCGATGAGTTCGGGGCGGGTTGCCACCGCCTGCGCCAGCAGGATCAGCGCGATGAACCCACCAAGCGAAAAGATAAGTGACAGGGGGTTTTTGGTGGCACCCAGCATGAAAGCGCCGCCTAGGCCGAGTAGCGCCAGGCCGACGACCTGCAGCGCGCCCGACATCACCAGCTGCCACGACGCCACGACCGGCGACGCACCCCAGATGCGCTGCTGGCGGTAGATGAACGTGGCCGACAGCACCGGGCCGCCCGGCATCGTTGTCGACAGCGCGTTGCCCGCGTAGAACGCCGCCTCCGAACGCCACTGTTTGACCTTGACGCCCGCCGTCCTCAGCAGCGTGCGCTGAATCTGCGCGAAGCTGTGCATCGACGACATCGCCGCGACGATTGCCGCCAGCACCCACCACCAGTTCGCCGAGTACAGGCTTTTGGCCGCCTTGGCCAGCTGGTCCCACACCAACGCAAGCTCGACCGTCAGCACGACGACAGCGACGCCGAGGAGCACCCAGCGCAGCCACCAGTATTTGCCTCTCGACGGCCGCGCCTGGCTGCGCGCGTCGCTCGCCGGGGCGTCGTGGGACACGCCACTTAGGGTAGCGGTGCAGGTTGCCCGGATATTGTCGCTCACGCAGGCGCGCCGAGACCGATTCGCAAGATTCGCAGCGACGCTGCGGCCTGCGGTTACGCTACCGGCATGCCAGCTGGCCCTTCCGTTGATTCTGTCGCCGACGAGTCGGTGCCGCCCCTAGTCCGCAAGACGGCCGCGTGGGCGTGGCGTCTGCTGGTCATACTCGCGGCTGTCATCGCGTTGCTCTGGGTGGTCAGGCGGCTCGAGATACTGGTGGTTCCAGTCGCGCTGGCGACAATGTTGGCCGCGCTGCTGTTGCCTGCCGTCGACTTCCTGGATCGCCGCGGCGCGCCCCGCGGTGGCGCGGTCGCTCTGATGCTGCTGAGCGGCTTTGCCGTTGTCGGCGGAATTCTGACCTTCGTGGTGAGCCAGTTCATCCAGGGCGCCCCGGCGCTGGTCGATCAGGTCAGCACCAGCATGCAAGGGGTCGGAAACTGGTTGACGCAAGGCCCGCTGCACGTCAATCAACAGCAGATCGACCAGGCACGAAAATCCGCGATGGAGGCGCTGCAAAGCAACCAGGAGAAGTTGACGAGCGGCGCGCTGTCGACCGCAGGCACCGTCACCGAGATCGTCACCGGCGCGTTCCTGGTGTTGTTCACGTTGATCTTCGTGTTGCACGGCGGCCGCAACATCTACGCGTTCGTCACGAAGATCTTTCCTGAGAACGTTCGCGAACGCGTGCGCGACGCCGGCCGTGCGGGTTTCCACTCGCTGATCGGCTATGTGCGCGCGACGTTCCTCGTCGCGCTCGTCGACGCGGTCGGCATCGGGACCGGCCTGGCGATCATGGGCATCCCGCTGGCCCTGCCGCTCGCATCGCTGGTGTTCCTCGGTGCGTTCATCCCACTTGTCGGTGCGGTGATCGCCGGCTTCCTGGCGGTGATCGTGGCGCTGATCGCCAAGGGGCTCGTCTATGCGCTGATCACGCTCGGCTTGATCATCGCGGTGCAGCAGCTGGAGGGCCATGTGCTTCAGCCGTTGGTGATGGGCCGCGCGGTGTCCATTCACCCGTTGGCGGTGGTGCTGGCGATCGCGGGCGGTGGCGTGCTGGCCGGCATCGTCGGCGCCCTGCTGGCCGTGCCAACGGTCGCGTTCCTCAACAGCGCAATGCGCGTGCTATTGGCCCCCGAACCTGCAGCGGAAGAAGCCGCGCTGGAAGCCGACAGTGGCCCGATGGTCAAGAGCCAGGCCGACGACATAGAAGAAGGCGCGACGGCGTCCGACTAGAGTCGGCCCTCGCGCCGAAGAAGATCCTGCGCGCTCACCCCGCCGCCGGTTCCGCGGCGCTGATGCTCGTCTTCCTCGCGGGTGTTGATCTTCTCGGTCGATTCCGGATCCTGCTTGCGTGGCGTCGGGATCGCCGTCGTCGCGTCGGCGCTCTGCGGTCGCGGACGTCCCCTGCCGCCGGGCGGGGTCCCCTGCGCGGGAATCGCGGTCGTCGGCTCGTTGCCTGGTTGCGGTCGAGGCTGCCGCTGGCGCTGCTCGGGGATGGCGCGGGTGGCGTCCGTCGACGGCCGGGCAGGAGGCGGCGCCGGTGGTCCGCCCGCGGGCGCGGTGCCGCGCAATTCGCCTAGCCACGACTCGATTTCGCGTTCCTCGCGCGGCGCCGACGGTGACGGTGGCGCGGGGCGACGGGTGCGCGGTGCATCACCGGCGGGCGGGTGGTTGACCCGTGCTGTCGCGGTGTTCACCGCGTTGCGGACGGCGTTCTTGGCCATCGACAGCCGCGTGGTTTGCGGCTCGTCAGAAGCCCCGGGCTGCGGTCGCGCGGTCGGGATCCGCGTCGTGCCGGTACTGGACGGGGCGTTGGCCCGCGGCGGGGTCGGGATCCGCGTCGTGGCACCCGGCCGTGACGAGCCCTCGGCGGCCGGATGGGTCGGGTCGTGCGGCGGCCTCGACCGCGGCGCTGCGGGTGCGCCCGCGCCGACCAACGCTTCTGACTCATCCCGCGGATCGCGCACCGCGGGGCGCTTGCGCTCGTCTGGCAGCTCGGTCTCGCCGAGACCAAGGCGCTCCTGGAGGCGCTTCATCCAGCGCGGCGCCCACCAGCAGTCGTCGCCGAGCAGCTTCATGATCGCGGGCACCAGGAACATCCGGACCACGGTGGCGTCCAGCAGCAGCGCGATGAGGAGACCGAACGCCAGGTACTTCATCATCACCAGGTCGGAGAACACGAACGCGCCCGCGACAACTGCCAGCACCAAGGCGGCGCCGGTGATCAGTCGGCCGGTGGTCGCGGTACCGATCCGGATGGCCTCGGTGGTGGACATGCCGCGTTCACGGGCCTCCACCATCCGGGAGACCAGGAACACTTCGTAGTCGGTCGACAGACCCCAGATCACCGCGATGATCAGACCGATCATCGGTGCCATCAGCGGTTGCGGGGTGTAGTTCATCAGCCCGGAGCCGTGGCCGTCGACGAACATCCATGTGAGCACGCCCATGGTTGAGCCCAGCGTGAGCGCGCTCATCACCGCGGCCTTGATCGGCAGCACCACCGATCCGAACGCCAGGAACATCAGAATCGTCGTGGTCACGATGAGTAGCAACACCATCATCGGCAGCCTGTCGAACAGGCTGTGGATACTGTCCTGTTCCAAAGCTGGTGTGCCACCTATTGATACGGTGATGCCGCGTGGCGGTGTCAGAGCCCGCAACTCCTCGATCTTCGTCGACGCGTCGTTGCGGACCACCAGACCGTTCTGGATAACCCGGATTGACGGATCCTTCGATGCCCCGTCGAGATACGGACGTTCCTGCCACATCTTGGACGGGTCGTTGTCCGGATCGGTGAAGCCGGAGATCTGCATCGCCTTGTTGCGGACCTCGGCGATCTGCTGATCGGTGATGGGCTGCCCGTTGTCGCTTTCCATCACGATGGTCAGCGGCTCGGTGCGGAAGCCGGGGAAGATCTTGTCGAACTCCTGCTGCGCCTGGCGTACCGAGTTGTCGGGCGGCAGGTATTTCTCGCTGATGCCGCCAAGCGAGAGCTGTCCCAGCGGGATGATCAGCAGGATCAGGACGATGACGATGGGTACGGCGAATGCGATGGGCCGCTTCATCACCCGGTTGACCAGCTTGCCCCAGAAGCCCTGCTCGACTTCCGCGCGGGTCTTGGTCTTCTGCGTCTTGTCGGCCAGCCAGGTCAGGTAGATCCGCATCGGCTTCCAGTTGCGGAAGAACGGCACCCGCAGCAGTGTGCGCACGCCGAGCGCGTCGACGTTGGGGCCGAGGATGGCCAGCGCGGCGGCCAGCACGGTGATCGACAGGATCGCTGCGAGCATGACCGAGGCGATGATCGCGTACGTGATGGACTTGAGGAAGCCCTGCGGGAACAGCAGCAGCGGCACCGACGACGCCACAAGGATCACCGCGGAGAACATGATCGTGCGGCCCGAGGTCATCACGGTTCTTCGGACCGCGGCCTCGGTGTCGTAACCCTCGGCGATCTCCTCGCGGAACCGGCTGACCATGAACAGGCCGTAGTCGACGGCGATACCGAGGCCCATGAGCGTCACCACGGGCTGGGCAAAGAAGTGCACCGGGGCGAACTCGGCGACCAAACGCATGATGCCGAGCGCGCCCGCGATGGTCAGGCCACCGATGATTCCCGGGAGCGCGGCCGCGACGACGCCGCCGAACACGAAGAACAACACCACGCACACCAGCGGGATGGCCGCGACCTCGGCGCGTCTCTGGTCGTCGCCGATGGTTCCGGTCAATTCGGCGGCCAATGGCTGCAGACCGGCCAGTCTGACGTCGACGCCGTCGTCACCGACCTTGAGCAGGTCGTCCTTGACCTTCTTGTAGTTGTTGAGGATCGCGTCGTCGTTGTCGCCCTTGAGCTGGATCGACATGAAGGCGTGCTGTTTGTCCGCGTCTGACATGTTCTTCAGCACGTCGGGACTCTTGAAGTATCCGATGGATCGCAGGATCTCGTCGGGGTGGTCCTTCTCGACCTGGGCCAGGTTGTCGAGGATCTTCTGCTTGAAGTCAGGGTCGTCGACGGTCTTGCCCTCGGGCGCTGTGTAGACCCCGATGATGTGGCCCGACGTGTCGCGGCCGTAGGCCTTGTCCGCGACAACGGAGGCGTGTACGGACTGGCTGCCGTCGTCGTAGAAGCCACTCTGCGTGACGTGGCTGCCGAGGCTGATGCCGAACACGCCGCCACCAAGGCACAGTGCGACCATGACACCGATGACTATGTATCGGTATCGGTACACCGTTCGACCCCACCAGGCGAACACCTAAGCTCCTTCTAAGTCTGTGGCTACCCGCGCATTTCCAGTTATCTACACGCGCGAGGTCAGTAGCGAGGACAGCGGCCGGAATGGCTGCAGCCAAGCCCCCTGCTCGGGCAGCGAATCAAGGCCGATTCGCGGTAGCGGTTCCCGGAAAACACCAGGAATGTCTTCCAGGTCGACAAATTCCAAGGTATCCGACGCTAACGCCCAACTGGCATGTTCGCGAAATCCCAGCACCTGGACGGGTACCCCTTCGCGGGCGATTTCCTCCAGCGGCTGTTTGAACGCTTGCCCATCGGCGGAAGCCACCAGCACGCTGGCCAGTCCCTCGCTGCGTCGCAGCGCGATGTGTCCGAGCATGTCGCTGTCGACGTCGCTGTCTTCGTCGATCTTCGGTTTGGCGAAGACCGCGAAGCCCACGTTACGCAATGCCTCCACCCATGGTCGAACCACATCGGCGCTACCTGGGGCGATGTTGGTGAAGACGGTCGCCTCGGGCTCGAGCGTGACGTCCGGGCGCGACGCGGAGAGCTCGGCCGTACGCGACAGCAGCCAGCGTCCGAGGGCGTCGAATCGGGGCCGGTGCGCGGCGGTGGGCCTGCCGCCGAGCAGCGAACCGAGCCCCATGTCCAGGTTGGGTGCGTCCCAGACCAGCAGCACCCTGGCCGTCGCCTCGATCGGCGGCGCGGCTACATCTTCTATATGCCGGATGTCTTCAGTGAGGCTCACTCGACTCCTCCTCGCTCGTGCCTCGCTGCGATCCTCGCTCGTTGTCGTCTTCGGTGAGGCTCATGGGTTTTTCTCCCAGAGCAATTCCGCTACGGCGCTGCCCGCATGTTGTGCTTTGCCTTCGTACTTGGTGACGGGGCGCTGCACCGAGATCGGCAGCGGGTCCGATGCGTCGACACGGCGCAGCCGAGGTTCGGCGTCGCCCACTTCGGCGATCTGCTCGGCGTAGCCGGCGTGGTCGGTGGCGGCGTGGAGCACGCCGCCGGGGCGCAGCCGGTCGGCGATCAGCGCGACCGTGGCGGGCTGCAGCAGCCTTCGCTTGTGGTGACGTGCCTTGGGCCACGGGTCGGGGAAGAAAACCCGTACGCCGGTCAGCGAGTCCGCCCCGAACATGTGCTCGAGCACATCCACGCCGTCGCCGCGGACCAGCCGGACGTTCGTGACGCCTTCCCTGTCGATGGCGCTGAGTAGCTGGGCCAGCCCGCGCCGGTACACCTCCACCGCGACGACGTCGAGGTGCGGTTCGGCCTTGGCCATCGCCAGTGTCGAGATCCCTGTTCCACTGCCGATCTCCAGCACCACTGGCGCCGACCGGCCGAACCATGACTCGGTGTCCAGTCGCGACGCGGGCCCGGCGGCGGCGCGCGCGGGCATGCCCATCTCCGGCCACCGCCGCTCCCACGTGGCTTGTTGGCCTGCGGAGAGCGTCGAACGACGGGTGCGGAAGCTGGTGACGCGGGGATGCAGATGCGGCTCGCCGACATCCCGCCCCGAAGTCGGCCAGCCGACGACATCCGGCCCCGGAGTCGGGCGGCCGACAACATCCGGCCGGGGCGTTTGCATCCGTCCATGGTCGCTCATTAAGGCTTGAGTACCCGCATCGTGGTACAGATTGATACCCAACAGTTGCCTTCGACTGGTACTGGGGACAGCCGTTCGCGATGTGCCCGCGGAGGTGCCAACATTTAGGCCAACAAGCACCCTGGGAACCGGGTTTCACGCAGGTCGGGTTAACGGAAGGCCACCAGATTTTCGTCGATGCGCTGACGCGATTCGCTGAGCACAGCGGTGTTCCGCGGTTGATGCCGCTCATCGAACGTGTTTCAGCCCCACTGCGTATTGCTGTGCTCGGCCGTGACGGGGTGGGGCGCCGAACCGTCGCGACGGCGTTGACGGCCGCAGGGGTGACGGTGACGCTCGACGCGGCGGCCGCGGATGTCCACGTCGTGGTGATCGCCGAATCACTCAAGCCAGAGGACCGTGCACGGCTCGCGGCGGCAGACAGGCCGACCGTGACGGTGCTGAACAAGGCGGACCTGACCGGTCTGGGTGAGGGCGGCCCGTTGGTGCGGGCCCATCGCCGCGCTGCCGACTGTCGGGCCCGTACCGGGGTGCCGACGGTGCCGATGGTCGGCTTGCTGGCTACCGCAAGCCTGGACGAGGAGCTGCTGTCGGCGCTGCGAGTACTGGTCACCGAGCCTGCGGATCTGACGTCGACGGACGCGTTCGTGCGCTCCGCCCATTCGCTGCGGCCGCAGCTTCGGCAACGACTGCTTGACACGTTGGATCGGTTCGGCATCGCCCGCGCCATCCTGGCGCTCGACCAGGGCGCCGACGACGCGACGCTGTCTTCGGTAATGCGGCAGGCCAGCCAGGTCGACCGCGTCGTCGAACACATAGAGGCGGCGGGCGCGCCGGTGCGCTATCGGCGGCTGCGGTCGGTGATTACCGAATTGCGTTCTCTCGCAGTGCAATCCGGTGATGCGCGGCTTGTGCGTTTCCTGTCGACCGACGCGTCTGTGCTCGCGGTGATGGCGGCCGCGGTTGACGTGGTCGAGTCGGCAGGGGTGACGGTGGACCGCGGCGACGACGCGGCAGCGCATCTGCGTCGGGCCGTGCACTGGCGGCGCTACAGCCGCGGCCCAGTCGATGCCCTGCACCGCAGCTGCGGCGCCGACATCGCAAGGGGCTCATTGCGGATGCTTGGCCGGGCTCGATGACCGATCCGATAGCCGCGGCGGACGCGGTGGTGACGGCTGTCGATCCGGGGCTGAGTTCACCGGGTGTGGAGACCCGCGACGTGGTGCTCGTGACCGGTCCGTGGCTGGCGGGCACGACCAGCCTGATCGCAGCACTGCGAGAGCAGATGCCCGAGCAAACCTTTGTGGAGGCCGAAGAACTGGGCCCCGCGCATGCTCCCGCCGCGGTTGTCTTCGTGGTGTCGGCGATCACTCCGCTGACCGAATCAGATTGCGCGCTGGTCGATCTCGCGTCCAATTACACCGATCTAGTCGTCGGCGTGGTGGCGAAGATCGACGCGCACCGAAACTGGCGCGACGTGCTCGCGGCCGACCGGGCGAAGCTGGCGGCGCGGGCGCCGCGCTATCAGCACGTGCAGTGGGTCGGTTCGGCGGCCGCGCCGGATCTCGGCGAGCCGCGGCTCGACGAGCTGGTTGGCCTGCTCCGCCAGCGGCTGTCCGACCCCGATATGAAGCGCCGGAATCGGCTGCGCGCGTGGGAAGTCCGGTTGACCACCGTCAGCGACCGCTATCAGGCCGACGCGGCGGGAACCGACCGTCGGGCGCGGGTGAGCGCGCTGCGCAAGAACCGCGACGACATCCAGCGCGGACGCCGGCTGTCGAAGTCCGAACGAATCATCGCACTGCGCAGCCAAATTCAGCAGGCCCGGGTGCAGCTCTCCCACTTCGCGCGCAACCGCTGCACGTCGGTGCGCGCCGAGCTGCAGGAGGATGCCGCGAATACGAGCCGGCGCAGGCTCGGCGAATTCGAATCGTATCTACGGACGCGCACAGGAGGAGTCGTCGACGAGGTGGACGAGGGCGTCACCACCCACATCGGCGACATCGCGACCGAACTCGCCTTGACGGTGCCCGCGGCGCCACCACCGCCGCCGCGCCCCGAGGTGTCGCAACCGCCGCTGAAGTCGCGACGCCTGGAGACGCAGCTGGTGATGATCCTCGGGGCGGGCTTCGGCCTCGGGGTCGCGTTGGCGGTGACTCGTCTATTTGCGGGCCTCGCGCCGGGCATGACCATTGCCGGACTGGTGGTCGGCGGTCTGGTTGGCCTGCTGCTCATGGTGTGGGTGGTGGGCATTCGAGGGCTGCTGCACGACCGCGCGGTGCTGGACCGGTGGGTCACCGACGTCACAGCCACCCTGCGTTCCGTGGTCGAGGAGCGGGTGGCCACCCGCGTGCTGGCCGCCGAAACCGCGCTCACCTCCGACCTGGCCGCGCGCGACGAGGTCGAGAGCGCCACCGCGGCCGACCGCATCGCCGAGATCGACGCCGAACTACGCGAGCATGCCGTCGCCACCGCCAAGGCCGCGGTGGTTCGGGACCGCCGGCTGCCGCCGCTGCAGCAGGCGCTCGACGCCGTGCGCGCCGAGCTGTACGGGTCGGGCGGTGTGGTGGCGAGGAACGGCTCGGATTCGGTGAATAGCGCATCATCGGCCGAAAGAAATGGCCCGGCAAATTGACCAAACCGGGAAACCGCCGCGACTGAGTCTATGAAAACCGCAGGCGAAATTTTTCTGAATCGTTCCTGTGAGTGATCGGACATACTCCCGATTCACCACGGGTATCTCACCCACGTTAACCTCTGTACAGGGACTGACCCGTCAGCGCCGGGCTTGCGTCCTGGCAGAAACCGACGCAGGAGATTTAGATGACCGCAGCGACCATTCCAGGTCTGGATACCGCACCGACTAAGCACAAGGAGCTGCTCGCCTGGGTCTCCGCGGTGGCGGAGCTGACCCAGCCGGACCGGGTCGTATTCGCCGACGGCTCCGACGAGGAGAACGCGCGGCTGTGCGAGCAACTCGAAGCGGCGGGCACATTCAAGCGCCTCGACGACAAGAAGAAGCCGAATTCGTACCTGGCGTTATCTGATCCGTCCGACGTGGCGCGCGTGGAATCGCGCACCTACATCTGTACTGAGCGCGAAATCGACGCCGGCCCCACCAATAACTGGATGGACCCGGCCGAGATGCGCGAGACCATGACCGACCTGTACCGCGGCTGCATGCGCGGACGCACCATGTATGTGGTGCCGTTCTGCATGGGCCCGCTCGGTGCGGAGGACCCCAAGCTCGGTGTCGAGATCACCGACTCCGAATACGTGGTCGTGTCGATGCGGACGATGACCCGGATGGGCCAGGCCGCGCTGGACAAAATGGGCACCGACGGCTTCTTCGTCAAGGCGCTGCACTCGATCGGCGCGCCGCTGGAGCCCGGCCAGAAGGATGTGCCGTGGCCGTGCAACGACACCAAATACATCAGCCACTTCCCCGAGACCCGTGAGATCTGGAGCTACGGCTCCGGCTACGGGGGCAACGCGCTGTTGGGCAAGAAGTGCTACTCGCTGCGCATCGCGTCGGCGATGGCGCACGATGAGGGCTGGCTCGCCGAGCACATGCTGATCCTCAAGCTGATCTCGCCCGAGAACAAGTCGTACTACGTCGCCGCGGCGTTCCCGTCGGCGTGCGGTAAGACCAACCTCGCGATGCTGCAGCCGACAATTCCCGGCTGGCGCGCCGAAACCGTGGGCGACGACATCGCCTGGATGCGGTTCGGCAAGGACGGCCGGCTGTACGCGGTCAACCCGGAGTTCGGCTTCTTCGGCGTCGCGCCGGGCACCAACTGGAAGTCGAACCCGAACGCGATGAAGACCATCGAGGCGGGCAACACCGTGTTCACCAACGTCGCGCTGACCGACGACAACGACGTGTGGTGGGAAGGCCTCGAAGGCGACCCGCAGCACCTGATCGACTGGAAGGGCCGCGAGTGGACGCCCGACTCGGACGAGAAGGCCGCGCATCCGAATTCGCGGTACTGCACGCCGATGTCGCAGTGCCCGACGCTGGCGCCTGAGTGGGACGACCCGCAGGGCGTGCCGATCTCGGCGATCCTGTTCGGCGCCCGCCGCAAGACGACGGTGCCGCTGGTGACGCAGGCCCGCGACTGGCAGCACGGCGTGTTCATCGGCGCGACGATGGGCTCCGAGCAGACCGCGGCCGCCGAGGGCAAGGTTGGCACGGTGCGTCGCGACCCGATGGCGATGCTGCCGTTCCTCGGCTACAACGTCGGCGACTACTTCGCGCACTGGATCGATATCGGCAAGCAGTCCGACGAGTCCAAGATGCCGAAGATCTTCTTCGTGAACTGGTTCCGCCGCGGCGACGACGGCCGCTTCCTGTGGCCGGGCTTCGGTGAGAACAGCCGCGTGATGAAGTGGATCATCGACCGGATCGAGCAGAAGGCCGGTGGCCGCACGACGCCGATCGGCACCGTGCCGACCGCCGAAGATCTGGATCTCGAGGGCCTCGACGTCAGCGCGGAGGACGTGGATGCTGCGCTAGCGGTCAATGCTGCGGAGTGGCGCGAGGAGCTGCCGCAGATCGAGGAGTGGTTCGAGTTCGTCGGCGAGAAGCTGCCGACCGGCATCAAGGACGAGTTCGACGCCTTGAAGCACCGCCTCGCCGAATCCGGGTAGTCACCTCCTTCCGCGAGCAGACGCGAAAGCCCCCTAATCCGCTGGATTTAGGGGGCTTTCACGTCTGTTGGGCAGCCAGGCGAGCGCGCGCCAGCAGGCGCAGCCTCAGTGCTGCTATGGGAATCGAATGGTAGCTTGGACCCATGAAGGTAGTCGTTGACGCTGGCGGCCGCATCGTCCTGCCCAAGCAACTGCGCGAGAAGATCGGCTTGGTTCCGGGAATGCAGGTCGACATCAGTCAGTACGGTCATGGGATCCAGGTCATTCCGGCGGGGCGCACCGCGCGGGTAGAGGATGAGGACGGGCGGCTTGTCGCCGTTTCGGATACACCAGTTACCGACGACGACGTTTTCGAGCTCATCGACTCCGTCCGTCGATGAGTAGCGTCGCCCTCGATACGAGTGCGGCCATCCCATACATCGTGCGCACCCATAAAGCACACGCCCGAGTCAGCGAGAAGGTAAGACACCGCGGTCCCGTCCTGACCGGTCAATCGCTGGCTGAAACCTACTCCGTGCTCACCCGGCTCCCCAGCGATGCACGAGTCGCGCCTGATGACGCTGCCCGCTTGCTCCGGAGCAATTTCGGTCATCCCGTCCTCTTGCCGGACGAGATAGCCAGTCGGTTACCCGAAACCCTGGCAGAGGCCCGTATCGCCGGTGGCGCGGTCTATGACGCGATGGTCGGGCTCTCGGCGCGTGAGGCGGGCATCGTGCTCGTCACCCGGGACCGCCGTGCGGCGGGAACGTACGCGAATCTCGGAGTCGCATACGAACTTGTTGGCTGAGTCTCCGCCGCTTGCCTTCTCAGCGCGAGCAGACGTAAAAACCCCCAAATCCCTTGGATTTCGGGGACTTTTACGTCTGCTGGGCACCTAGAAGTTCGGAGCGGGCGAGGTCGATCTGCTCGAATGCGTAGGTTGCGATGGCGGCGTTGGTCATGTTGTGGCCTGCGCGGGCAAGTGATTCGCAAACCGCCGAGCACGTCGCGCAGGTGGGTGATGGTGGTGTCGATCTCTGGGAAGACGCTCCGTGTGAAGGGTGTTCCGGCGAAGCCACTGATGGTCGCCGCCGCCTCATAGTGTCCGAGGCGGTCGAAGATCGCAGCGAGGGCCTCATCGTAGGTTCACGCTGCATAAACGGGGTCAAACCAAGGGTATTGACACCTGTCAAGTTGGGCCGTCGTAAAGTCGGCACATGCAGATTCGCGAACATGCCGTCGCCAACCCGGAGAAGCCGGCGATCATCATGCATCCGTCGGGGACGGTGCTGACATTCGCCGACCTCGAGGCCCGGGCCAACCGCCTCGCCCACTTCTTCCGCAAGCACGGCCTGCGCGAGGGCGACGCCGTCGCCATCTTGATGGAAAACAACGAGCACTTCCACGCCGTCATATGGGCGGCACGCCGCTGCGGTCTGTACTACGTCCCGATCAACACCCACCTGACGGCGGCCGAGGCCGCCTACATCATCGACAACAGCAGCGCCAGAGCCATCGTCGGCTCCGCGGCACTGCGAAAGACGTGCGAGGACCTCGCCGAGCACACCCAGCCAGCGCTCCGACTCATTGCCGACGACGATCTGGACGGCTGGCATCGCTATCCCGAATGCGTTGCGGATCAACCCGATACGCCGATCGACGACGAGATCGAAGGCGACCTGCTGCAGTACTCTTCGGGCACCACCGGCCGGCCCAAGGGCATCAAGCGCGAGCTTCCGCACCTCCCGCCCGCCGAGGTGCCCAGCATAATGTCGGCTCTGCTCGGCTTCTGGCTCGATCCCGAGGCCGTGTACCTCAGCCCGGCCCCGCTGTACCACACGGCGCCGTCAGTGTGGTCGATGACGGCTCAGAGCGCAGGCATTACCACCGTGGTGCTGGAGAAGTTCGACCCCGAAGGCTGCCTCGACGCGATCCAGCGGCATCGCATCACTCACGGCCAGTTCGTACCGGCGATGTTCGTGCGGATGCTGAAACTGCCGGAGCCAGTTCGCGATAAGTACAACCTCTCCAGCCTCAAGCGCGCGATGCATGCCGCGGCGCCGTGTCCGGTGGAGATCAAGAAGCAGATGATGGACTGGTGGGGGCCGATCATCGACGAGTACTACGCCTCCTCCGAGGCGATCGGCTCGACGTTGATCACCGCCGAGGACTGGCTGGCCCACCCCGGGTCGGTCGGCAAGCCGATGATGGGCGCGCTGCACATCCTTGATGAAGACGGCAATGAACTACCGCCGAACCAGGCGGGGGAGATCTACTTCGAGGGCGGGTTCGACTTCGAGTACCTCAACGACCCGGAAAAGACGGCCAAGGCACGCGATACGCACGGCTGGAAGACCGTCGGCGACATCGGCTATCTCGACGAAGAGGGCTACCTCTATCTCACCGACCGCCGCCACCACATGATCATTTCTGGCGGGGTCAACATTTACCCGCAAGAAGCGGAGAACATGCTCGTCACCCATCCGAAGGTGATGGACGCTGCGGTCTTCGGCACCCCGGACGACGAAATGGGCCAGACGGTCAAGGGCGTCGTCCAGACGATCGATCCAGCCGACGCCACCGATGAGTTCGCCGAGGAGCTGCTGGGTTGGCTTCGAGAACGTTTGGCGCACTACAAGTGTCCGCGGTCGATCTCGTTTGAGGCGCAACTGCCGCGCACCGATACCGGCAAGCTGTACAAACAGGAACTGATAAGCAAATACTCGTGACGGACCTTGCGGGCGGTGTTGTCGTCGCCGTCGGATCACCCTCCGACGACGCGACTTTCACGCTGACCGACGACGACACCGACGATCGTCGCGCCATCTCCGTCGCCTCGGTAACCGATGCCCTGGCCAAACTCACCGAACGATGCCAACGTTGGCCGCAGGCCGCGGCGGTCTGCGACGACGTGCTGCGCTCTATCGATCCCACTGGACCCACCCGCGCCGGTGTCATCACCGAATCGCTGGCGTACTCGACGCTGCAGTCGGGACCCGAGTTCGCGCGCTGGCTGTCCGAGCGCGGGCCTGCCACCGCCCCCGACATCCCCGATCCGGTTCGGGCCGACCGCGACGGCGACCGCCTGCAGGTGCGGTTCAACCGGCCGCAGCGGCACAACGCGTTCTCCACCGACATGCGCGCAGCACTACTGGAGGCGCTCGAGGTCGCGCGACTCGACTCGTCGATCACCGAAGTGGTCCTGAGCGGCAACGGCCGGTCTTTCTGCAGTGGCGGCGACTTGGCCGAGTTCGGCACGTTCGCCGATCCGGCGAGCGCGCATCTGGCCCGCACCCGGCACAGCCCGGCGCTAGTGCTCGACGAGCTGACCGCCCGTCTCGGTCGCAACTGCCACGCCGAGGTGCACGGCCAGGTGCTGGGCAGCGGGCTTGAAATGGCCGCGTACTGCGGATGGGTGAAGGCGCATCCCGACGCCGTGCTTGGCCTGCCCGAACTCAGCCTCGGCCTGATTCCGGGCGCAGGCGGAACGGTGAGCATCACCCGCCGCATCGGTCGATGGCGCACTGCTTATCTGGTGCTGTCCGGCCGGACAATCGACGCCCCCACGGCGCTGCGGTGGGGGCTGATCGACGAGATCACCGAATCCAATCGCCGAACGTGAGCTTGTTTGCGATTTTCAGGCCAGATCTCGAACACAAGCTCACGTTCGAGGTATCACACGAGTGTTTCAGCGCCTAACGGCCATCAGTGGCAGGCTGGCACCATGGGTTCGCCCGGCATGCGGCCCACTGGCTGGTTCCAGGTGGCATGGACCGCCGATCTAGAGGTCGGCGACGTCAAGCCGCTGCACTATTTCGGCACCGAGCTTGTGGCATTCCGCGACCTCGACGGCACAGTCCGCGTTCTCGACGCGCACTGCCAGCACATGGGCGCCGACTTGTCCCACGGCGGCTGCGTCGTCGAAGGCGGCATCCAATGCCCGTTCCATGGCTGGGTATGGAGCGGCGACGACGGCCACAACGTGCGCATCCCCTACGAGCCGCATGCCGACGAAGCGAGCCGGGTGCGCTGCTGGCCCACCGCCGAATTCAACGAGTGCATCTACGTCTGGCACGACGCGCGGCATCGCGAGGCGCTTTGGCCCGCACCGGGCGGGTGGGGCGGACTGGACGACCGGGTCGGCAGCTATTGGTTCCGTTCCGTGGGTCCCGACGAGAAGCAATTCTTCGCAGGCGTGCCGGTACATCCTCAGGTCGTCGTCGAAAGCTCGGTCGACCGCCAGCACTACCGGTTCGTACACAAGGTGCCCGTCAGCCCGACCTTGCTCGATGCGACGGCAGACGATTCGAGCTGGCATGCAACGATCGCGTTCGGCGCCGGCAACCCAGTCGAAATATGTTGGCACGGAGTCGGTTTGAGCTTCAGCTGCGAAGACCACGGAGACGGGATGCAGATCATCTCGATCTGCCCGACCCCGGTGGACGACACCACGACCGACATCTTCGCCACCTACTGGGTGTCCGAGGACCTGGACTACGACGACCGACTAGCAGCAGCCAAACGCATGCTGCCCGACGACATCGAAATCTGGGCCCACCTGCAATACCTCGACCGGCCGGCGCTGGCCCCCTCGGAGGCCGACGACTTCCAGCAGATGAGGAAGTGGGTCCGACGCTTCTATCCGCCTGCTCAGCCGGACCTGCGCAGCGTCACCCTGTAGGTGTACTGCTCGGGCAGGAAATGGCTGACCGACAACTCGACGGGCCTGCCGCTGGAATCCGAATACAGCCGGTCCACGCGCAGCATCGGATGGCCGGCTTGACACCCCACGGCGTTGGCGACAATGTCGTCCGCGGGCGCGACCGTAATCGATTGCGCAGCTTCGGCGATCGGATCGGCTAGATGAGGCTCGAGCAGGCCGATTACGGTGTGCGTGCCGACGGCGCCATCGGCCAGCGCCTGCGATTCCGACAGCGGCTGCGCCACCGAAGGCACCAGGTGAACCGTCGTCAACACGAACGGGACGCCGTCGTGAAGCCGCCGGAACACCACGGAGTACACGACGTCATCGTCGAGCCGTAGCCGGCTTGCGGCGTCGACGTCGACCCCGCGCCGCAGCCCGACGAGTACCTCCATCGTGGTGTCATCGGACAGGCTCATCAGGTCTTCGATCGAGCCGAGCTGACGCAGATAGCGTCGGCCCCGCTCGCTGGCGTAGGTGCCGCGGCCCGGCACCCGGAACACCACGCCCTCTGCAACCAGATCCTGAAATGCCCGCCGCACTGTCTGGCGCGACAAACCGTGCCGGGCAACGAGTTCGGACTCGGTGGGCAGCCGCGCGCCGTCGCGGTAGTGGCCCGCGGCGATATCGTCGCGAATCTGGTCGCGCAGCGTCTGGTACGCGGGCTCGGTGCGCATCAAGTGCTCCTCACGTCCGCGCGCAACTAGATCCCGCCGCGTGCGACGAGCTGGCCGGCGATGACGTTGCGCTGGATCTCGTTCGTACCCTCCCCGACGATCATCAGCGGCGCATCGCGGAAGTAGCGTTCGACATCGTATTCAGTGGAATAGCCGTAGCCGCCGTGGATCCGCACAGCGTTCAAGGCGATCTCCATCGCGATCTCGGAGGCGAACAGCTTCGCCATCCCCGCCTCCATGTCGGCGCGCTCGCCGGCGTCGTAGCGGTCCGCGGCATACAGCGTGAGCTGGCGGGCCGCGGTCAGCTTGGTGGCCATGTCTGCCAGGTAGTGGCCGACGGCCTGGTGCTTCCAGATCGGCTGCCCGAAGCTTTCGCGCTCCTGCGCATAGCGCAGCGCGTCCTCGAATGCGGCCGTGGCCACCCCTAGCGCCCGCGATGCCACCTGAATGCGCCCTGTCTCAAGGCCTTTCATCATCTGCGCAAAGCCCTTGCCCGGCTCACCGCCAAGAATCGCCGACGCAGACACCCGGCAGTCGTCGAACGTCAGCTCGCAGGACTCGACGCCCTTGTACCCCAGCTTGGGCAGATCTCTCGATACCGTCAGACCCGGCCCGTGTTCGACGAGCACCACCGAGATCCCTTTGTGCGCAGGCGTCGCGGCTGGGTCGGTCTTGCACAGCAGCGCGATCAGGCCCGACCGCCGGGCATTGCTGATCCATGTCTTCGACCCGTTGATCACCAACTCGTCGCCGTCGGCCAGCGCGCTGGTCTTCATGTTCTGCAGATCCGAGCCGCCGCCAGGCTCCGTCAACGCCATGGTGGCCCGCAGTTCGCCGGTCGCCATCGCGGGCAGGTAGGCGCGCTTCTGGTCCTCGGTGCCGAACAGCGCCAGCAGCTTGGCCACCACGGTATGCCCGCCCATCGCGCCTGCCAGGCTCATCCATCCGCGCGACAGCTCCTGCGTGACCAGCACATAGCACCGCGTCGACACCGGCGAGCCGCCGTACTCGTCGGGAATTGCCAGACCGTAGATGCCGATGCGCTTCATCTGCTCGATCCACGCCTCCGGATACTCATTGGCGTGCTCGACTTCGCGGACGGTCGGCTTCACATCCCGGTCGACGAACGTCCGCACCGTCTCGACCAGCAGTGTTTCTTCTTCAATCATTTGTACGGCCATATTGACACTTTGTACGCCCAAATGGCAACATCGGCGCCTGTGAGCGGCCCCTACTTCGACGACCTAGAGGTGGGCCAGGTCTTCGACGCGGCGCCCTCGATGACCTTGAGCCAAGGCGCCGCGGGCGCGCATCAGGCGATCATCGGCGACCGCCTCCGACTCCCGTTGGACGCCCAGCTGACATACGCGGTGACGGGAGCGACGTCGGCTTTGGCACACCCCGCGCTGGTCTGCGATGTGGCGATCGGACAGAGCACGCTGGCCACCCAGCGGGTGAAGGCCAACCTGTTCTACCGTGGGCTGACCTTCCACCGGTTTCCCGTCATCGGAGACAGCCTGTTCACCCGCACCGAAGTAGTCGGGCTGAAGCAGAATGCGGCCAAACCGGGCCGCGCGCCCACCGGGTTGGCGGCCCTGCGCATGACGACCGTCGACCAAATCGGACGGCTGGTCCTGGACTTCTACCGCTGCGCGATGCTTCCGTTGAGCACCGAACGCGACACCGGTCGCAGTGACGATCTGACGAACATCGGTGCTGATCTCCCGGTGCCGGCCGACCCGACCGTCGATTGGGTCGCCGACGCGTATCGCGAGAGGGTGCCGGGCGCCCATTTCGACTCCGGACTCGCCGGTGCGGTGTTGCATAGCACCGCCGAAGTGGTTAGCAGCGCCCCGGAGCTCGCGCGGCTGACCCTGAATATCGCTGCTACACACCATGATTGGCGCGTCGGTGGGCAGCGTCTGGTCTACGGCGGGCACACCATCGGCTTGGCCCTGGCGCAGGCAACGCGGCTGCTGCCCAATCTGGTCACGGTGCTCGGCTGGGAGTCCTGCGATCACACCGGCCCGGTGCACGAGGGTGACACGCTCCACAGCGAGCTGCATGTCGATGGCGCGGTGCCCCTGCCCGACGGTCGCGGTGGGGTGTTGAAGCTGCGCTCGCTCGTGTATGCGGTGGGGGAGCCCGATCGGCAAGTGCTGGACTGGCGATTCAGCGCGCTGCAGTTCTAGTGATTTCGGCGCGGTTATCCACGCTCAGCGTTGGTAACCGCGCCGAACTCGCACAATGTATGTATGAAGATCCCCGTTGCGGTGCTGTCGCGCGCGCGGCGGGCGGCTGACGCGTTCCGTCAACTCACAGGCGTCGCGGTGGATGCCGCAGAACTCATCACCGGCCGGGCCGCGCTGCTCGGGCTGTCGCCGCAAGGCCGCATCTCGGCGGGCGGCGCCACCCGACTGATGCACAGCAGCGACGGGTGGTGCGCGCTGACGTTGTCGCGTCAAGATGACATCGACGCCGTTTGCGCGCTACTCGAATCCGACGCGGTCGACGACGATCCGTGGCCGGAGTTAGCGCAATGGATGGCCGGCAACACGTCCCCCGACATCACTGCGGGGGCCCGCCTGCTCGGCCTTCCGGTTGCCGCTCTCGGTGAAACACCCGCCGCGCCACCGCGAATCAGACCGCTTGGCACCGCCGCCGCACCGCGTAAGCCGTCCGGCCTCCTCGTCGCCGACCTGTCATCGATGTGGGCAGGCCCCCTGTGCGGACAACTGCTCGCGCGGGCAGGCGCCACTGTCGTCAAGGTCGAAACCCTCCGCCGGCCCGACGGCACCCGATCCGGGCCGCCAGCCTTCTTCGACTGGATGAACAGCGGAAAGCTGTCGTATACAGTCGATTTCGATCAGCCATCCGGCCTGCGGCGTCTACTTGACGCCGCCGACGTCGTCATCGAGTCGTCGCGACCCGCGGCGCTAGCACACCGTGCTCTCGGCCCCACCGACATCGCTCCACGCGACGGGAGGGTCTGGCTGCGGGTCACGGGCCATGGCGCCGACGGCGAGCAAGCCAACTGGGTGGCGTTCGGTGACGACGCCGCGGTTGCCGGCGGTCTGGTCGGCGGCTCCGAAGGCGATCCGGTGTTCTGCGGCGACGCGATCGCCGACCCGCTGACGGGTCTTCACGCGGCGCTGGCACTGACGGACTCGCTGCGCCGCGGCGGAGGCGAGCTGATCGAACTGTCGATGGCAGCCATCGCCGCAACCTACGCCGCCGATGACCACACACACGAAACACCCTGCGCCGCAACACCAGCGGCGCCCGACCCGGCTCCTGAGCTCGGCGCGGACAATGCCGTTGTCGAACAACTGCTGACCGAAAGGCGGTTGGCATCATGCTGATTCAGCGGTCGGTGTTGCTCGACGGCACCGCGACCGACATCCGCGTCGACGAGCAGATCCTCGAGGTCGGCAATCTGACACCGCTCAAGGGCGAGCAGGTGCTCGACGCAGCGGGCTCGACGGTCATTCCCGGCCTTCACGACCACCATGTCCACCTTCGCTCGGCCGCCGCCGCGCTGACCTCTGTCCGCGTCGGTCCCGCCGAAGTGCAGGGTCGCGAGGACCTGGCCGGCGCGCTCGCGGAGGCCGCGGTCGGCAGTGACGGCTGGATCAGGGCCGTCGGCTACCACGAGGCGGTCGCGGGACCGCTGGATCGCGATGTGCTCGACGAGGTAGCGCCGCATGTCCCGGTTCGTGTGCAGCACCGCAGCGGCGTGCTGTGGACGCTGAACTCGGCGGGGCTGGCCAGGGTCGGGCTCCCTGATCACCCCGACGGCCGCCTGCGCAGCGCCGACCGCACGTGGTCAGATACCTTGCAGCGCAACGAAAGCGGACTTTCCGCGGTAAGCAGGAAACTGAGCGGCTACGGCGTCACCGGAGTCACCGACGCCACACCCGACTTCGAAGTCAGCGACATCGTCAAGCTGATGCAGGCACACCGGCACGGTGAGCTGGCCCAGCGTGTGCACTGCCTGGCCCCTGGCAAGCGCATCCTGCACGACGTCGACCTCGACCTCGACGAACTCACCGCATGGATGATCGAGCGCCATGACGCCGACGCCTCCGTCGCAGTGCACTGCGTGACGACCGCCCAACTTGTCGTGACGCTGTCGGCGCTGCGCGCGGCGGGCACCCACCCGCAAGACCGGATCGAACACGCCGCCGTGGTGCCCGACGACAGCATCGCCGACCTCAAAGACCTCGACGTCACCGTCGTGACGCAACCCAACTTCGTGGCCGAGCGTGGCGACCAGTACCTGACCGACGTCCCGGCCGCCGAACACCGGGAGTTGTGGCGGGTGGCGTCACTGCGTAGCGCCGGGGTGAAGGTCGCGCTGTCCACGGACATGCCGTTCGGTGACGGCAACCCGTGGGCGACCATGCGCGCCGCGGTCCGCAGAACCACCGCAACCGGAGCCGTCCTCGGTGCCGACGAATGTGTCTCGGCGCGTGAGGCTTTGACGATGTTCTTCGGCGCATCGGCCAATCCCACGAAACCCCGAGCCATACTTCCGGGCCAGCCCGGCGACCTGTGCGTCCTGGCTGGGGGTCCCCAAGAGCTACTCGAAGAACTCGACCCGACGATGGTGGCCGCGACCGTGGTCGCAGGCGAAGTGGTATTCGAGCGCGGCTAGGCCGCCGCCGGCGCGAACGCCTGACGCAGCAGCGCGCACTGGCTTCGGAAAAACGACAGCGACACTTCGGCTTTCGGCACGATCCCGTCGAAGCCATGGAACGCGCCTTCGACCACCTCGACCTCGCACGGCACACCGGCGGCCTTGAGCCGCTCGGCATAGGCCAGGTCCTCATCGTGAAAAAGGTCGAAGGTGCCGACACCCAGCCATGCTGGCGGCAGCCCACTGAGGTCCTCGCGCCGAGCGGGCACGGCCACCTCCGGGTCCGCCCCGCCGAGGTAGGCGGACCAACCGTATTTGTTGCTGGACTGGTTCCACAGCCGCAGTCCGGGGTTGTCAAGGCCTGTGCGGTTCACCGTGCGGTCGTCGAGCATCGGATACACCAATAGCTGCGCCGCAAGGTCGATTTCGCCGCGGTCCCGGGTCAGCAGGGCCAGTGCCGCGGCAAGACCGCCGCCCGCGCTGGCACCGCCGATGGCGACTCGTGATGGATCGACCGACGGCAGGCGAACCAGCCACTGCAGCGCCGAGTAGCAGTCCTCGAGCGGCAAAGGGTACGGGTGCTCGGGCGCCATGCGATAGTCGACCGACGCGACCGTCACGCCGAGTTCACGGGAGAACCGGCGGCACAGCGCGTCGTCCTGTGCAGCTTTTCCGATGACGTACCCGCCGCCGTGGATCCACAGCAGCGCCGGAGTCTGACCCGTCACACCGACGGGACGGAACATACGAATGCCTATCCCCGAAGCGAGGGTCAGCACCTCGATGTCCTTAGCGGTCTTGCGCCACATCAAACGCTCGGCGGCGCGCAGGAACGGCACGGTGACGGGCGTGACGATCTGCTTCGGGATATAGCGGGCGACGCGGCGCAGATCGGGATGGAATGCGGTGGGTGGCACCCCACCAGTATTGGCGATCACTTCAGCAGCGGGTCGCGGGGCAGGCCGAGGATCCGTTCGGCAATCGTGTTTCGAGTGATCTCCGACGTGCCGCCGGCGATCGTCATCGCCCGGTTGCCGAGATAGCTGCGCAGCAGCTTCGGGGCCTGACCGACCACCGCCGCCGAACCGGACAGCTCCATGCCCAGCTCGGTGATCCGCTGGCCGGCCTCGGCGACCAGCAGTTTGGTGACGTTGCCCTCGGGTCCTGGCTCCGCACCGGCGATCGCCCGGCTGGCCCGCCGCAGATTCAGCAGCCGCAGCGTGTGCGTTTCGGCGATGCACTCGCCGGCCCGCCGCACGTAGTTCGCGGCGGACGGTGAGGCGTCGAGCAGCTTGACGAGGTGATCCGGGGTGAAGCCGACCGCACCGCCCGAACCGCCACCGATCGAGATGCGCTCGTTGCCCAGAGTTGCGCGGGCCACCAGCCAGCCCTTGTTCACGTCGCCCACCACGTCTTCGTCCGGAACGAAGACGTCATCGAAGAAGACCTCATTGAAGTGCGAGTCGCCGGTGATGCCGCGCAGCGGATTGACCGTCACGCCAGGTGCTTTCATATCGATGGCCATCATCGTGACCCCGGCGTGTTTGGGCGCGTCGGGATCGGTGCGCACCGTGGCCAGTCCCCACTGGCAGTACTGCGCCAGACTCGTCCACACCTTCTGCCCGGTGACCCGCCAGCCGCCGTCGACCTTCTTGGCCGCTGTGCGCACCGCCGCGGCATCCGAGCCGGCGCCCGGCTCCGAGAACAGCTGACACCACATCACCGCGCCGCGCAGCACGGGTTCGACCCAGCGCTCGCGCTGGTCGTCGGTGCCTGCCTGCGCGATGGTCAGCGCCACCCAGCCGGTGATGCCCATGTCGGCCCGTTCGATGCCGGTGAACTCCTCCTCGATGACCAGTTGCTCGAGCACGTCGGCGGCGCGGCCCCACGGCTTCGGCCAGTGCGGCACAAGGTAGCCGGAGTCGACGAGGTAATCGCGCTGCTTGTCCTCGGGCAGCGACCGCAGCGCAGTGACGGCCTCGCGGGCCTGACTACGGTGGGCCTCGGCCTCATCCGGCAGGGTGAACGACGCCCCGTGCGCCTGACCGCTGCGCTGACCTTCGACGACGTCGAGCAGCGGATCGCCGCCCTCTTCCATCAGCGCTGCCAGGGTGCGCGCCCGCCGCAAGTACAGATGGGCATCGTGCTCCCAGGTGTACGCGATACCGCCGTGCAGCTGAATGTTGTATTGCGCGTTGAAGATCTGCGTGCGGATCGCGTGCGCGGCGGCCACCGCGGCGGGGAACCACGCGCTGTCCAGATCGTCGGCGCGGGCCGCGTCCCAAGCGGCCGCGGTGGTCTCCTCGGCGTTCACCAACATGTTGGCGGCATGGTGCTTGACGGCCTGGAAGGTGCCGATGGTGCGGCCGAACTGCTCGCGCACCTTGGCGTACTCGACGGCCATGTCGAGGGCAGCCCAACTGACGCCCACCGCCTCGGCCGACGCGAGAATCCGGAACACCGTGCGCGCCTTGCGGGCGGCGCCGCGAAGCACGCGATCCTCGGCCACCGTCACGCCGTGCAGCGCAACCGACCCGACGCTGCGGGTGGTATCGAGCGAGTCCAGCGCGGTGATGGTGACGCCGTCGGCCCCCGCATCGACGATGACAACGTCCTCACCTGCGGCGATCACCACCACATCGGCGTCAGGCGCGCCCAGCACGGCAGGGCTCTCGCCGGTAATGATCAGGTCCGAACCAACCGCGACATTGCCCGACAGGGCAAGAGCACCCACCGTACTGCCATCGGCAAGGCCCGGAAGTAGTTGCGCCCGAACAGAATCCGGTGCACAGCGGTCGATCACCACCGCAGCTGCGACGGTGGGCAGGAACGGGCCGGGAGCCAGTTCGCGGCCCAGAGCTTCCAGCACGACCGCCAGCTCGGCAAGGCTGAACCCGGAGCCACCGTGTTCCTCGGCGATGGCCAAGCCGTTCCAGCCGAGGTCCTTGCCCGCCGTCCAGATCGCCGACGGATGGCCGGACCCGTCCTCCAGCGTCGCGCGGGCCGCCGCGCGGCTGTCCAGGCGGTTCAGCTGCCCGAATGCCGATTCGGCCAGGTCAGTGTGTTCCTCTGTAATGGCAAGCGCCGACTTAGACACGGTGAAAACCCTCTTTACGTTTGACAGCAGTCAAGTAAAGCTATCCCGCCGGCGCCCACCTGCATATACGTGATGCAGGTCACAATTGATCTTGAAAGTGTCATCGGTAGACATGTTCGGAATGTTGTCGTTTGAGACTCGTGCTGCGGGGTACAGTCGCGAAATGACGGTACGACCGGACACCCGGTACCCGGGGCCGACCATGTGGACGCGGGCCCGGTGGCTGATGAAGGCCGGCCCGGCCGACTACATGCTCGCGATGAGTGTGGCGAGCGCATCGCTTCCCGTAATCGGGAAACACCTTGAGCCACTTGGTGCCGTAACTGCGATGGGCATCTGGGGTTACCGCCACATGCCGGATTTCCTCGGTGCAACCGCACGTTCTTGGTTCGAGCCGGGAAACGCGGAATTGCGTAAGCAAGAGCGGGATTCGACGCACGCCGTCGTCGATGCTGCGCTGCGCGGGGTGGTGCCCGCCGCCGACCTCGCCGTCGAGTGGCCTGCACCCGAGAGCTCCCCGCCGCTGTGGAAGTTCCGTCAGCACCGTCGCAGCGTGCACCGCACGTCGGTGCGCTACGGCCCTCTTCCATCGCAGCTGCTCGATGTGTGGCGGCCGAAGGAGCTGCCGATCGAGCCCGCCCCGGTCTTGGTGTTCGTGCCGGGCGGCGCCTGGGTGCACGGCAGCCGTTTGCTCCAGGGTTACGCGTTGATGTCGCATTTGGCTGAGATGGGCTGGGTGTGCCTGTCCATCGACTACCGGTGTGCGCCGCACCATCGCTGGCCAGCGCACATCACTGATGTCAAGACTGCGATCGCCTGGGCCCGCGCCAATGTCGACAAGTTCGGTGGCGACCGCAACTTCGTTGCGGTGGCGGGATGTTCGGCGGGCGGGCACCTGTCGGCACTGGCGGGCCTTACCGCGAACGACCCGGAGATGCAGTGCGAGCTGCCGGAGGGCTCTGACACCTCCGTCGATGCGGTGGTCGGCATATACGGCCGTTATGACTGGGAAGACCGGTCGACCGTCGAGCGGGCGCGCTTCATGGACTTCCTGGAGCGGGTCGTGGTTGGACGCAAGGCGTCCAAGCATCCTGACGTGTTCCGCAAGGCCTCGCCTATCGCGTGGGTGCACAAGGATGCGCCGCCGTTCCTCGTCGTCCACGGCAGCGGCGACAGCGTCATTCCCGTCGAGCAGGCCCGTAGCTTCGTCGGGCGGTTGCGTGCAGCGTCCCATTCGGTTGTCAGCTACGTGGAGTTGCCAGGCGCTGGCCACGCCTTCGACATGATCGACGGGGCCCGAACCGGGTCGATGGCGACGGCAATCGGCCTGTTCCTCAACCAGATTCACCGAAACCGGACGCTTGGGCGGGCCAAAGCGGTTATATAAACTCTCCGGCTAGGAGGGTGCAGTGAAAAGGCTTCGCGGGTGGGACGCTGTGCTGTTGTACAGCGAGACGCCGAACGTGCATATGCACACACTCAAGCTGGCGGTGATCGAGCTCGACGATCTTCGTGACCGCACGTTCGGGGTGAACGAGTTCCGCAGGGTGATCCACAGCCGGCTCTACAAGATGGAGCCCTTCTGCTACCAGCTCATCGAGGTGCCCGGCAAGATCCATCATCCGATGTGGCGGGAGAACTGCGAAGTCGACCTCGACTACCACGTTCGCCCGTACCGGGTCGATGCGCCGGGCGGCCGACGTCAGCTCGACGAGGCGGTCGGCAAGATCGCCAGTACGCCGTTGGACCGCAGCCGCCCGCTGTGGGAGATGTACTTCATCGAGGGGTTGGCCAACGGCCGCATCGCGGTGCTGGGCAAGATCCATCACGCGCTGGCCGACGGCGTCGCGTCGGCGAACTTGTTGGCCCGCGGCATGGACCAGGAAATGCAGGCCGACCGGGATTCCTACGCAACCGACCCGGCTCCGTCGAAGGGCGAATTGTTGCGCTCGGCGTTGGCCGACCACGTTCGGCTGGTGGGGCGACTGCCCGGCACGGTGCGCTACACGGCTCAGGGGATTCGCCGGGTTCGGAAGAGCCCACGCAAACTGTCCCCGGAGTTGACCCGCCCGTTCACGCCGCCGCCAACCTTCATGAACCACAAGGTCGATCCGGTGCGTCAGTTCGCGACCGCCACGCTGGCGCTCGCGGACGTCAAGGCCACCGGCAAGCACCTGGGCGTGACGATCAACGACATGGTGCTGGCGATCTCGGCGGGTGCGCTGCGAAAACTGTTGCTGCGCTACGACGGTCACGCGGACAACCCGCTGCTCGCCTCTGTGCCGGTGAGCTTCGACTTCTCGCCGGACCGCGTATCGGGCAACTACTTCACCGGCGTGCTGGTGGCGTTGCCGACCGATTGCGAGGATCCGTTGGATCGGGTGCGCAATGCGCGAGAAGCGGCTTTGGAGGCCAAGGAGAGCCACAACCTGCTCGGCCCCGAATTGGTCAGCCGGTGGGCGGCGTACTTCCCGCCCGCCCCGGCGGAGGCGATGTTCCGCTGGCTGTCGAACAAGGACGGCCAGAACAAGGTGCTGAACCTGCCGATCTCCAACGTGCCAGGCCCGCGTGAATACGGTCGTGTCGGCGGTGCGCTGGTGACTGAGATCTACTCAGTGGGTCCACTGACGGCCGGCAGCGGACTGAATATCACCGTGTGGAGTTACGTGGACCAGCTCAACATCTCGGTGCTCTCCGACGGATCGACCCTGAAAGACCCGCACGAGCTGACCGACGCCATGATCGACGCGTTCGTCGAAATCCGCCGGGCCGCAGGGATTTCCGAGGAGCTAACGGTCGTTGAAAAGGCGATGGCACCGTAGCCATCGCTGAGTGGCCAGTTATGTCACGCCTCTGACGATTTCGCGTGCGATAAGTGGCCACTCGACGTCCGTTCACGCGTCGCGTGCACCCAGGACAAGAACTGCTCCACCGCATGAGCGGTGTACTGACCGCGAGGCGAGCCGTAGTAGAAGTCGAACGCGTGCTGGGCATGCGGAATCTCCGCGTACGCGACGATGGACGTCGACGCCTCGCGCATCGCCTCGGCGAACTCGCGACCTTCCCTGACGGGGATGATCGAGTCGTCCTGGCCGTGCAGGATGAAGATCGGTGGCGCATCGGGCCGTACCCGCTTGATCGATGACGCGTCGGCATACACCTGCTTGTGCTCGGCGATCGGCTTTTTGACCACGAACTTCTGCAGGAACGCGATGAACTCCTTGCGTCCATCGCCATCGGCGGAGACCCAGTCGTATCGGCCGTAGATCGGGACGGCGGCCGCCACCGAGGTATCGGCGTCCTCGAACCCCGGTTGGTACTGCGGATCGTCGTGCGTGAGCGCGGCCAGCGAGCACAGGTGTCCACCCGCCGAGCCTCCGCTGATCGCGACGAAGTCCGGATCGCCTCCGTAGTCGGCGATGTTCTCCTTGATCCACGCCAAGGCACGCTTGACGTCGACGATGTGATCCGGCCAGGTGTTTCTGGGGCTGACGCGGTAGTCGATCGACACGCACACCCACCCGCGCTCCGCGAGATGGCTCAGCAGGGGGTATGCCTGCGGCCGCCGCATGCCGATCGCCCACGCGCCGCCGGGCACCTGCAGCACCACCGGCGCCTTGCCGTCGCGGGGAAGGTCGCGTCGCCGCCAGATGTCGGCGAAGTTCACGCGTGGATCGGGGCCGTACTGAACGGTGTCCGTCTTCTCGACGTAGCGGCGACGGATCAAGTCGTTGGGCCACACTCCGATCATCCTGCGGCGCCGGGCCGGCTGCGACTGGGCGGCGATCTGTTCGTAGTCATCGCCAAGCGCCTCGCGCAGCGGATCTTCGAAATGCGGTGCCGATGCCACGTTGCGGCGATGAATCAACCACAACAGCGCCCATGCGATTGCCGTGAGCACCAGGGCAATTCGGCCACGCGGTCCGCGGAAGTCGCCGCGTAAACCGCGTCGCACTGCGTCGAGCATCGAACCGGCGAGGTACAGCGGAGACATCTCGGTCGTGGGCCAGCCGAACGCAAACACCGGTAATGTGATGTATCCCTCGCGGCCCACAGGCCGCACACCGTTGGCGGCGTTGAGCAGCTCCGCGCAGGCGCGCAGTAGTGGCCAGCGTCTACGCACGACCGGCGCGGTCCTGTAGCTCGCTGCGCGCGATCTTTCCGGTGCTGCCGCGAGGCATTTCGTCGAGGATCGTGAGTTCCCTGGGCACTTTGTAATTCGCCAAATTCTCTCGGACATGCTGCTTGAGTACGTCAGGGGTAGCCGACGCGTCTGCATTCAAAACCACGAACGCGGCCAGCCGCTGACCGAACTGTTCGTCGTCGACGCCAATCACCGAGGCCTCTGCCACATCCGGGTGCGCCGCCAGCGTCTTCTCCACCTCGATCGGGTAGACGTTTTCCCCGCCGGAGACGATCATCTCGTCATCGCGGCCAACGACGAACAGCCGTCCGGCGTCGTCCAGATACCCGACATCACCCGACGACATGAATCCCTCGTGGAAATTTTTGGTCTTGCCAGAGGTGTAGCCGTCGAACTGGGAAGAGTTGCGCACGTAGATGCTGCCCACCTCGCCGGTGGGCACCTCCTTGAAATCCTCATCCAGAATCCGGATTTCGGTGCCGCCGGCGGGTGTGCCCGCGGTGTCAGGCGCGGCCCGCAGGTCTTGCGGCGTCGCCGTCGCGATCATGCCGGCCTCGGTGGCGTTGTAGTTGTTGTAGATGACGTCGCCGAACTGATCCATGAATTTGATGACGACGTCCGGACGCATTCGTGAACCGGACGCGGCGGCGAACCGCAGCGAGCGGCCGCTGTAGGAGTTACGCACCTCGTCGGGAAGTTCCATGATCCGGTCGAACATCACCGGCACGACGCACAGCCCCGTGGCGTGGTGGCGATCGATGAGTTCCAGGGTGGCCTCTGGGTCGAACTTGCGGCGTGTCACAACCGTGCAGGCCAGCGACGCCGCGAACACCAGCTGCGAGAATCCCCACGCGTGGAACATCGGTGCGGCGACAACGACGGGCTCTTCGGCACGCCACGGGGTGCGGTCCAGAATCGCCTTGAGGATGCCGGGTCCGCCGTCGGCACCACCGGAGTGTTTGGCGCCCTTGGGAGTTCCGGTAGTGCCCGACGTGAGCAGGATGACCTTGTTTTTCGTCGACGGGCGCCGGGGCTCCCGGCCGGAGTGCTCGGCGATCATCTTCTCGACCGTCAGACACTCCTGGGGGCCGTCGGTCCACGCGACGATCCGTGTCGCGTCGGGCATGTCGGCCAGCGCGCGGTCGACTGTGTCCGTAAACTCCTCGTCGTAGATGACGGCGTCGGCGCCTTCCCGCTGCACGACCTCGGCAAGGGCGGGTCCGGCGAACGACGTGTTGAGCAGCAGCACGTCGGCACCGATCCGATTGGCGGCGATGAGCGCCTCGACGAAGCCACGGTGGTTGCGTGCCATGACGCCGAGCACGTGGGGTTGTCCATCGGGTAACGCCTGTAGCGCAGCGGCCAGTGCATCGGCGCGCTGGTCGATTTCGCGCCAGGTCAGGGTGCCGAGCTCGTCGACGAGCCCGGGACGGTCGGGACAGCGCTGCGCAGCGGCAGCGAATCCCGATGTGATGCCCATGTTTTCGCGACGCATCGCCGCGGCGATGCGCATGTACTTGTCGGGCCGCATCGGCGCGAGCAAGCGGGCGCGGCTCATCGTCGAGACGATGCCAAGCGTTTCGGCAATGCGGTCAGTGATGGCCATGACGGCTATCCCAGCACGGGGAGCCTGCGCTCCTTGGCTAAATCGTCAAGCGCGCGTTGCATCACGTGGCGCACGTGCCCGTCGACCTCGTCGATGTCGGGATCCTCACCGAACTGGGCGACGATGTCGATCGGCGGCAGCACTTTCATGATGATCTTCGTCGGCAGCGGAATGTTCGGTGGCATCACCACGCTGAGCCCGAATGGGAACCCGAAGGAAATCGGCACTATTTTCGCGCGTGCCAAGCGCGCGATCGGTCCGAGGCGCTCGGCCAGCCACGTCCCACGGGAAAGGAAGATCTGCGACTCCTGGCCGCCGATGCCGACTGTCGGCACGATCGGCACGCCTGCGTTCAGCGCGGCCTTCACGTAGCCGGTGCGGCCACCGAAGTCGATCTTGTTTTCGGAGAACGTCGGCCGGTACACGTCGTAGTCGCCGCCGGGGAACACCACAACAAGGCCACCGGATCGCAAAGCCTCATCGGCGTTCGCGTGGTTGGCGCTGATGTAGCCGATCCGCCTGAAGAATTCTCCGGTCGGTCCCGTCATGAGCATGTCGTGGCTCAGCGTGTAGAGGGGCCGGTCATAGCCGTGCTGCTCGTAGAAATGCGCCGCGAGGATCGGGACATCCATCGGCATCATGCCGCCGGAGTGGTTGCTGACCAGCAATGCTCCACCGGGTGGCATGTTGTCGAGGCCCCGCACTTCCGATCGGAAGTAGCGCTTGAGGAACGGTCGGGTGATGCCCATGACACGTTCGGTCAGGCCCGGATCCCACTTGGTGAGCTCCGAAGGTTCGGTATCGGTCGAGGTCAAGGGTCCCCCTGTGCTGGAAAATTAGAACGTGTTCTAGTTTCATGCTACACCGCGCGCACCGCGGCAGGCTACCGCCGAATGTCGGGGGTCACAGTCGTTACGATCACGGCGTGACAGACAACAGTGAAAATGTAGTCCTCGTCGAGCAGCGCGACCGGATCCTGATCATCACCATCAACCGGCCCGAGGCCAAGAATGCGGTCAACGCCGCGGTCAGCCAGGGCCTGGCAAACGCCGTGGACCGCCTCGATGACGACGCCGGGCTCTCGGTCGGCATCGTCACCGGTGCCGGCGGCTCATTCTGTGCAGGCATGGACCTCAAGGCATTCGCGCGCGGCGAGAACGTCGCCCTCGAGGGCCGCGGCATGGGATTCACCGAACGTCCGCCCGTCAAGCCGTTGATCGCGGCCGTCGAAGGTTACGGGTTGGCCGGCGGGATGGAGCTGGCGCTGGCCTGCGACTTGATCGTCGCGTCGAAGGACGGGGCGTTCGGCATCCCGGAGGTCAAGCGCGGCCTCGTCGCCGGCGGCGGTGGTCTGCTGCGGCTGCCACAGCGCATCCCGCCCGCGATCGCGATGGAGCTCGCGCTGACCGGCGACAGGCTGTCCGCGCAGCGGGCACTGGAGCTGGGGTTGGTCAACTCTCTCGCCGAACCCGGCCAGGTGCTGGACGCGGCGATCGAGCTCGCCGAGAGGATCACCGCCAACGGGCCGCTGGCGGTTGCGGCGACCAAGCGAATCATCACCGAGTCGCGGGGCTGGAGTCCCGATGAGATGTGGGGGCAGCAGACCCGGATCTTGATGCCGGTCTTCAGCAGCAACGACGCGAAGGAAGGCGCCATCGCGTTCGCGGAGAAGCGGCCGCCGAAGTGGACCGGCACCTGACGATTACGACGAGGCGGCCGTGGGCAACCGAGAGGTATGGCACACAGCGACGAACTGCCACTCCCGGACTACGACCAGCTGCCGCTGAACGAACTGCGACACCGGATCCGCGCGCTCGACGAGGGACAACTGCGAGGCCTCTTCGAACATGAAGAAGCTCACGGCAATCGCATCCCGGTGTTGGAGATGTTGCATGCACGCTTGAGGGAGCTCACGCACGGCGCCGAACCGTCGTCAGGGGACCCGGCGAACGCGCCCGGTGCCACCAAGACGCCGCACGGCTCTGCGGTCAAGGAGTCGACGGCCGCCGAGCCTGGCACACCGCTGCGCCATGGGGTCGCCTCGCAGACACCCTCGCGCGGCCGCTCCTAGCCGGTGAGCGCGGCGATCTCCTCGGTGATGTTGCGCCGCGCGAACTCTTCCCACCGCTCACGGGCTGTTGTGGTGTGAAACAGCGGCCCGGCTAGCAGCGCCCGAAGCACTTGCGCCCTGGCCGGTTTGAACACCTCGTCGGGCACCTCTGCGTACTCCTCGCGGACGGCCTTGGCGTAGGCCCGGTAACGGAACGCGTCGCTGCCAAGGACCGAAAGGTCGGCGTCGCTGAGCACGGCCCCGTTGATGTCGCCGTCGGCCACCATGTGCGTCTTGGTGACCAGCACCAGGCGCGCGACCTCGTCCCGCACCGGCGATGACGCCAGCAGCTCGCGCGCCAGGTCGGCGGAGCGGTCCTCGTTGTCGTCGCGGCCGATCTCGTAAATAGCGTCGTGGAACCACGCGGCGAGCTCGACGGCTTCACGGTCGAATTCGACGCCCGCATCGGCCAGCAGCCCGATCACGTCGAGCATCTCGTGCAGGTGAGTGACCGTGTGATGCTTGCGGTGGGTTTCCGACCAACGGGCAAGCAAGTCCTCGCGCAGCTCCTCGGTCAAGTGGGCGGCCACCTCGTGAGTGTCCCACCGGCTTGACCTCAACCGGCATTGAGGTCGCAGGATGGCGTCATGACAGTGGAAATCACCGACGCCTTGAACGACTCAGCCGTGGTCGCGTATTTCGGCCGGATCGGATACCGGGGCTCGGCGGAACCGACGGTCGAGACGCTGCACGCTCTGGTGGCCGCCCACAACGGATCCATCCCATTCGAAAACCTCGACCCGTTGCTGGGCATCCCCGTCGCCGACCTCAGCGCCGCGGCGCTCACTGACAAGCTCGTGCGCCGCCGCCGGGGCGGCTACTGCTACGAGCACAACGGACTGATGGGATATGTGCTGGAGACCTTGGGCTTCAGCGTCGAACGGCTTGCCGGCCGAGTGGTGTGGATGAATCCCGATGGCCCGCTGCCAGCGCAGACACATCAGGTGCTATCGGTGACGGGGCCGGACGTCGATGGACCGCTGCTCGTCGACGTCGGGTTCGGCGGGCAGACGCTGACGTCGCCGATTCGGCTCGAAGCAGGGCCGGTGCAGGAAACCCGGCATGAGCCCTACCGCCTCCAAACCCGTGGTGACGGTTACCAGCTGGAGGCACAGATCCACGGACAGTGGCAGGCGCTCTATATGTTCTCCACCCGTCCGCAGCCGCGCATCGATCTCGAAGTCGGAAGTTGGTATGTGTCAACGCATCCCGACTCGTTCTTCGTGACAGGCCTGACGGCCGCAATAGTCTCCGATGACGCCCGCTACAACTTGCGTGGCCGGAATCTGGCCATCCACCGCGCAGGTGGGACCGAGAAAGTCCGCTTCGACACCGCCGCGGACGTGCTCGATTCATTGACCGAACGTTTCGGCATCGACCTGACCGACCTCGGTGACCCTGCCGATGTCGAGGCACGTGTCACCGAGGTGCTGGATAGCTGACCACCACATCCGACGGATCGTCAGGCATCAACTGAGCAAGAATTGTCATGTCCATCCTGCGGCCGGCCGACCATACTCGGTGAACGTGGGAGACCCAGCACGCCGCGACCGACTGCGGGAACTGCTTGACGCGGTCGTCGACGCCGACAACACCGACGTCGGCGACATGGCACGCAGCAGCTACGCGTCCGAATTCCATTTCTCCCGGGAAGTGCGGCGGCTGACGGGCGAGTCCCCGGCAGCGTTGCGTCGCCGCATCATGCTGGAGCGGGCGGCCTGGCGGTTGCACCGCGGCGAATCGGTGTCCGCGGTGGCCGACGCCGGGGGCTGGTCGTCGGCGGAGGTGTTCTCCCGTGCGTTCAGTCGCGTGTTCGGCGTTCCACCGTCTCGCGCCGCCGAGGTCCAGTTCCGGCTGCCCGCGCCGAACGGCCTGCACTTCCATCCGCCTGGATCGCTGTGGCTGGACAGCGACGGCGATAGCAAGGAGCCCGACATTTCCCAACTGATGGTGGCCCACGATGTCGCCGATACCACCTATCTGATCAATCAGGCGTCGCAGCTGACTAAAGACCAATGGGCAGACGAGATCTCACCTGGGCAGGTGATTCTCGACTGGGACGGCCCCGAGCCCAGCGTCGGTGCGGTGCTCGGCGCGATCGTCTGGACGAAAGAGGTGTGGCTGGCCACCATCGAAGGCCGGGATTTTCCCAGCAGAGAAGCCACCCTGCCCGCGTCGACCACCGCGCAGCTGGCGGCCAAGCATGACGATCTCGGAAAACGCTGGGCCGCAAAGGTATCCGACTACGCTGCGGAGGGCCGACTCGGCGACACCGTCATCGACGCGCTGTGCGACCCACCCGAGTCATTTCAGCTGTACGGCATCGTCGCGCACGTGCTGACCTACTCGGCTCACCGGCGCGAAGTCGCGCGCACGATGCTGGCGCAGCACGGGGTGAACACCGGCCGTGGTGACCCGCTCGAGTGGATGAGAGGAAGTTGAGATGGCGACCGTCTATTTCACCGCGTCCAGTCTGGACGGCTACATCGTCGACGAGGCCGACAGCCTGGACTGGCTGACATCGCGCGTAATCGACAAGGACGGGCCATTCAATTACGACGCGTTCATCAACACCATTGGATGTCTGGTGATGGGATCTGCGACCTACGAATGGGTGGTGAACAACCATCCGGGTGACTGGATGTACGAGCAGCCGTCCTGGGTGTTGACGCATCGCCAGGAGGTCATCGCCCAAGGGCAGCCGGTGCAGATGTTCAACGGCGACGTCGCCGAGTTACACCCGAAACTGGTGTCGGCGGCTGCCGGTAAGGATGTGTGGGTCGTCGGCGGCGGGAACGTGGCCGCGCAGTTCGTCCAAGCGGATCTGATCGACGAGATGATCGTCACCTATGCGCCGTGCTCCCTGGGTGGCGGTTCGCGGCTGCTGCCGATTCGATCCGAGTGGACGATGGTGGAGTCGGCGGTCAATCGCGACTTCGTCTGCGCCAGGTGGCGCAAGGCCTAACGGTGCTCCGGCACCCCGTAGACGCGGACGAATTCCCTTGACTTGACCAGGAACTCGACCTGCTCGGCGACCTCGCGCAACGGGTCGACGCTGCGGGTGGACCGGCACAACACCACCGCACCCTCGAGGGACGCGATGCACATGATGGCAAGCGATGCGGCGCATGGCTCGTCAAACCCGTCGCTGACGAAGGCGCCGGTGAGCGCGTCGCGCCAGCGGCGGAAGATGCTTCCCGCAACCGTGGTCAGCTGCGGTTCGTCGTCGGCCGAGCCGATCGCCGCGGCCACCACCGGGCAGCCGGCGGTGAAGTCGCTCTCGACGAGCAGGCCTTCCCAAAACACCACGAACTGCCGGACCAGATGCATGCCGCCCTTGGCGGCGGCTTCGTCGATGACTTCGGTGAGCGCCTCGCCGGCGTACTGCAGCGCCTCGGTCAGGATTTGATTCCTGCCCTCGGGGAAGTGGTAGTACACCGAGCCGCGCGGCGCGCCGCTGCGAGCGAGCACCTCATCGATCGTGACGCCGGCGGCGCCGCGCTCACGCAACACCTCCGCGGCGCTGATCAACATGTTGGTGCGAGTCGAACCGCGCTTGGTGCGGGTCTTGGTCATCGTGGCAGACAGAAGAAACCTCCAGGCGTTGCGTGCGTTTTCAGGCCGCGTGCGGGTCGCGCAGCGACGGACGCCAGCTCATGACGCGTGGGCTGAAGCGGAAGCTTGGTCGGCGTCCGACACGATGAGTGAATCGACGGCCGGCGAAGTTGACCTCAACGATCCACATCGGGTGCCTCCCTATCTATGGCAAACAGCATAGAACGGGTAACACACGTGAGCAACGAATGTATTCCCCGTCACACGCATGGCGCGTAAAGAGCAGGTGAAGAGGCATGTTTAGTTGGTATTGACGATCTGGACCCGCAGGCACAATTATGGCGAAGAGCATAATTGTGAGTTCGCAGCTCAGCGGCGCTTTGCGGCCGTACGCTGACCACAACACCCAAGGAAAGCGGTCCGCCATGGTCCAGCGTCTGCGCAGGTCACTATTCGTAGGCGTGTGGGCCGTAGCAGTCATCGCGGCAGTCATCGCGGCTCCGCCCGCAGGCGCCGACCCGCTGGATCAGAACGGCTACAACGGCGCGCCGACGATCGTTTCCGGTGGACCGGTACCGACGATGAACGGCGTTCCGTGTATCGGCGGACATTTCGGTACGTGCACCGGTTTCGCTCAGAACCAACCGAGGCCCACCCAGCCGCGGACGTCGGTGGGCCACAGCCCGACGGTCAGTCCGTAACGCTTCTAGATTCCGTCGCGAGCAGACGCAAAACTGCCCATTTCATCGGGGGCGGTTTCTAGGGGTCGTTGCAACACTGCTGGTTAATTGGTTTGTAGTAGATCACGTAAACGCTCGGCTGGGGTGTCCCAGCCGAGCGTTTTGCGTGGGCGCCCGTTGAGTTGCTGGGAGACGTGTTCGAGGTCCTCAGGGCCGTACACGCTCAGGTCGGTGCCTTTCGGGAAGTACTGGCGCAGCAGTCCATTGGTGTTCTCGTTGGTGCCGCGTTGCCAGGGGCTGGCCGGATCGCAGAAATACACCTGCATGTCAGTGGCCATCGAGAACTGTTTGTGGCGGGCCATCTCGGAGCCTTGGTCCCAGGTCAGTGATCCCCGCAGATGGGTTGGCAGGGTGGCGATGGTGGCGATCAGTCCGTCACGGACGGCCTCGGCATCGTGTCCGTAGGGCAGGTGTACCAGCATCGTGTAGCGGGTCGCCCGTTCGACCAGGGTGGCGATCGCGGTCTTGTTGGCTTGACCCATGATCAGATCGCCCTCCCAATGGCCGGGTACGGCTCGATCTCCGATCGTGGCCGGCCGGTCGCTGATCATCACCATCGGATCAACGAACCGCTGATACCGTTCACCAGCGACCCGATGCGGCTTGCGTCGGGTGCGTCCTGTCCGAAGGGCTTGGGCCACTTCCTTTTTCAGGCCACCCCGCGCCTGGAAGTACAGGGCTTGATAGATCGTTTCGTGACTCACCCGCATGCTTTCGTCGTCTGGGAAGTCCTTGACCAGACGATGCGAGATCTCTTCTGGGGACCACCGCTTCTGTAAGCCGTTCTCGACCGTCTGGCGCAGTTCCTGGTTGGTCACCAGTTTGGACTGTTTTGGGCGGGCACGGGCCGCCGCGGCGGCCTTGTCGGCCTGATAGGGCAGATAGGGCAGATAGAGCCCATCGATGCTGTGCCTGTTAACTTCCCGTGAGACCGTGGACTTGTCCCTGCGGATCGCCGTGGCGATCGCGGTCTCGGTCTGCCCGTTGGCCAGCCCGTCGGCAATGGCCAGCCGGTCCGGCAGCGACAGGTACCGGCCGCTGCTGGTGACTTGATCGTCGGCTGTGCTGGGGCTGGGGGTGCTCGTCATCGGCTGTGTGTACCGCGTCCCGGTGGTGTCATCGCTGACCGTGCCGTCGGGCGTGTTGCCGATCCGGCGGACCCGGTCGCGCCAGCGGCGGGCCCGTGCGATCGTGGACCCCGACCTCGCGGGCGGCCCGTGCCACCGACCAGCCCGAATCAAGCAACTCCAAGAACCGGGCCTGTGCCGCGGGCTTACTGCGTGCCCGTCGTGCCGCGGTGACCAAGCCCTGCTCAACGAGCATCCGCCGGGCCGTGGAATGCGCCACCCCAACAGCCTTCGCTGCCTGCTCAACTGAGCCGGTCTCGACCAACACCGCCGTCATTCGTGCCTGATCAACACCACTGACATCAGGCTTCGGCGGGCCCATCGGCCGACCCGTCGCACGCAAGATCGCATACCCCCGCTGCCGCGACAACCCCAACGACGAAGCAGCCTCCCGCACCGGCACACCCGCATCAACCAGCTTTGCTAGCTGATCACCACACCGAACACAATCCTCCGAAAACGACACAGCCGCGGCAACCTCTCAGATCGAGAGTGTTGCGACGACCGCGTGAACTCGCCGGGAAAATGGGCAGTTTTACGTCTGCTCACGCTTCTAGATCTCCGGGGTGTAGCCGAACGGCAGCAGGATGCTCTTCGCCTCGCAGTACTGCTCGATGCCCTCCGGGCCGTTCTCGCGCCCGAGCCCGGAGTTCTTGTAGCCGCCGAAGGGAGCACCCGGATCGAACGCGTACATGTTGACCGCGTACGTGCCGGTTCGGATCTTCTTCGCGATCTCGACGGCCTTACCGAAGTCGGTGGTGAACACACTGCCGGCCAGGCCGTAGACCGAGTCGTTGGCGATGCGGATCGCGTCCTCTTCGGTGTCGAACGGGATGATCGCCAGCACCGGGCCGAAGATCTCCTCCTGCGCGATGGTCATCGAGTTGTCCACATCGGCGAACACCGTCGGCTGCACGAACCAACCGCCGTCAAGCCCCTCGGGCCGACCGCCGCCGGTCACGATCCGTGCGCCCTCCTCGACGCCCTTCTTGATGTATCCCTCGACGCGCTCGCGCTGCTTCTCGGAAATCAGCGGCCCGATCATCGACGCCGGGTCGTCGGGCAGGCCGACCTGCATCGCGGCGACGGCGCCCGCGACCTTCTCGACGACCTCCTCATACCGTGAGCGCGGCGCGAGGATGCGGGTCTGGCCAACGCAGGCCTGCCCGCAGTTCATCAGGCCCGAGAAGACCAGCATCGGCAGGGTGGAATCCAGATCGGCGTCCTCGAGGATGATGGCGGCGGACTTGCCGCCCAATTCGAGCGTGCACGGCTTGAGCTTCTCGGCCGCCATCTTGCCGATCTCCTTGCCGACCGCCGAGCTGCCGGTGAAGGTGAACTTGTCCAGTTCGGGATTGGTGGTCAACGCGCGGCCGGTCTCGGGGCCGCCAGGCACCACCGACAGCACACCTTCGGGCAGCCCGGCTTCGGCGAACACGTCGGCCAAAGCGTTGGTGGACAGCGGGGTTTCGGCGGCGGGCTTGAGCACGACGGTGCAGCCGGCCAGCAGCGCGGGACCGAGCTTGTTGACGGCAAGGAACAGCGGCACATTCCACGCCACCACGGCACCGACGACACCGACGGGTTCCTTAGTGACCAGAGTTTGGCCGTAGATGCCGTCGCGGATCTCGTTCCACGTGTACTTGTCGGCCGCGCCTGCGTAGTACTGCAGCGTCGACACCGAAGCGCCGTACTGCATCACGTCGACGATCGTCGGCGGCTGGCCGGTCTCCAGCTTGAGCAGGTGCTTGAACAGGTCGGCGCGGTCTTCCAGCAGCTTGAGCGCGCGGCCGATCACGGCGGCGCGCTCCGCGGGCGGCGTGGTGGGCCACGGGCCTTCGTCGAACGCCTTGCGGGCGGCGGCGCAGGCGGCGTTCACATCGGCTTCTGCGGCCAGCGGAACCTGCCCGACCTTCTCACCCGTTGCGGGCGAGAACACCTCGATGACCTCGGAGGCGGGTCCTGCTGCTGGCGCAACCCACGTGCCGCCGATGAACAGCTTGTCGTACTCGGTCTTGTAAGCGGTGTCCACGCTTTGTGTCATGAGCGTCACATTACCCAGATTCGGCCGAAACGAGAACCTGTTCCAGTTCAGTCCCTCACGACGGCCGCAGGGCCAGCACCAGATTGCTCACCAGGAACTCCCTGAGCACCGGCACGCCGGTCATCCACCAGGCCCATCGCGGGTGGTAGCGGGGAAATGCGGTGACGAGGGCGCCGGTGCTCGCCGCCCACTGGAGCCCATCGGCCGCCGACACCGCGAACAACGACGATCCGTAGTCGTTCTTCGCCCGATGGCCGTGCTTGCGGGCGTAGCGCTCGGCGGCGCGGGCCCCGCCGAGATAGTGCGAGAGACCTGTCTCATGGCCACCGAACGGGCCGAGCCACACCGTGTAAGACAGCACCGCGAGGCCACCGGGCCTGGTGACCCGCAGCATCTCGTGGCCGAGCCGCCATGGCTGCCGCACGTGTTCGGCGACGTTGGAGGACAGGCAGATGTCGACGCTGGCGTCGGCGAACGGCAAGGCCATGCCGGACGCCCGCACATAGGTGGTCTGGCGGTCGGCCGCCGCAGGGCCGGAATGCATTTCGCCGGGGTCGGGTTCGACGCCGATGTAGTGCAGACCGGCATCGGCGAAGGCTGCGGCGAAATAGCCGGGGCCGCCACCCACGTCGAGGACGGTCAGGCCGGCCGGTGAGGTGACGTTGATGTCGCGCCACAGGTCGGTGACCATCGCCGCGGTGTCTTCGGCCAGCGCACCGTAGAACCGGGCCGGGTCGCGCTGCTCGAACCGGAACTGGCTGAGCAGCCGCAGTGACCGCGACAGCGTCGCCCTCGAGGCAAACTGGTCTGCGGCTCCCACCGGACCGACCCTAGCCAGCGGCTAGTCTGGTGCCGATGTCTGCCCGACCCGTGCGTTCTGTGCTGCTGCTGTGCTGGCGCGACACGGGTCACCCTCAGGGCGGTGGCAGCGAGGCCTATCTGGAGCGCATCGGCGCGCAGCTGGCCGAGGGCGGCATGAAGGTCACGCTGCGCACCGCGCGGTATCCGGGCGCACCGCGCCGCGACCTCAGAGACGGCGTCCGGGTCAGCCGTGGCGGCGGCTCCTACTCGGTCTACATCTGGGCCGGGCTGGCGATGGTGCTGGCACGCATCGGGCTGGGCCCGCTGCGCAAGGCGCGTCCCGACGTCGTCATCGACACCCAGAATGGCTTGCCGTTCCTGGCCCGACTGGCGTTCGGCAGGCGGGTGGCGGTACTTGTGCACCACTGTCACCGCGAGCAGTGGCCCGTCGCGGGTCCGGTGCTTGGCAGGATCGGCTGGTTCGTCGAGTCGAGGCTGTCGCCTCGGATGCACCGAAACAACCAGTACGTCACGGTGTCACTGCCGTCGGCGCGCGAGCTGACCTGCCTCGGCGTGAATCCCAATCACATCGCAGTGGTGCGCAACGGTCTCGACGAGGCGCCCACGCAGACGCTGAATATGCCGCGGTCGACCACACCGCGGGTCGCCGTGCTGTCACGTCTGGTGCCGCACAAGCAGATTGAGGACGCGCTGGAGGCGGTCGCCGAGCTACGACCCCGCATGCCCGACCTGCACCTGGATATTCTCGGCGGCGGCTGGTGGGAGCAGCGCCTCGTCGATCACACCAGGCTGTTGGGCATCTCTGATGCGGTGACCTTCCACGGCCACGTCGACGACGTTGCCAAACACCATGTGCTGCAACAGTGCTGGGTGCACATGCTGCCGTCGCGCAAGGAAGGTTGGGGGCTCGCGGTCACCGAGGCGGGGCAGCATTCCGTCCCGACGATCGGGTATCGGTCGTCGAGCGGCCTGACGGATTCGATCGTCGACGGGGTGACCGGTCTGTTGGTTGAGGACCGTGACGAGTTGGTCGACGAACTTGAACGCCTGCTGACCGATCGGGTGCTCTGCGAGCAACTCGGCGCCAAGGCGCAGGCCCGCAGCGGTGAATTCTCTTGGCAGCTAAGCGCCGACGCGATGCGCACAGTGCTGGAATCCGTGCACGCCGGCCACATGGTCAGCGGCGTTGTCTAGGCACCCCAAACACCGACTGTAACGATCGCGGCATCCGCGGACACTCAGCGGCTATGTCGAAAACCTCCTCCCGTTTGCGCCACCCGGCCTTCCTCAGCGTGGCTGCCGTTCTCCTCATTTCCGTTGCGGCCGCTCTCTACTGGTTTCAGCCGTGGAGGCTGTTGACTACCACCACTATCGATGAGCCGCTGCCGACGCCGGCCGCTACGGCCGTCCCGGTGACAGAGTCGCCCCGGACCCCGCTCGTGCTGGCCGAGGGCGCCTTCATCAGCCACGAGCACACCACGACGGGAACGGCCAAACTCGTGCGACTGGCCGACGGGTCGCAGGTCCTGCGGCTCGAGAACCTGGAGACCAGTGACGGCCCGAAACTGGTGGTTCTGCTCACGGACGCCCCAGTGATTGGCGGCCGAGACGGCTGGCACGTTTTCGAAATGGGACGCCACGTGAACCTGGGCGCACTGAAGGGAACCAGCGGCAGCGCGAACTACGCCGTTCCCGCAGGGGTCGACGTCAAAGGCTTGAATAGCATCAGCATCTGGTGCGACCGCTTCGACGTCTCGTTCGGCGCCGCCGAACTGCGCTAAGAAGCGTGCATTCGGCGACGAAGCCATAGGCCGGCGGCGCCGGACAACAGCAGCAGCCCGAGCCACACCCAGTGCGCGGCCAGCACGACGCCGCGACCCGACGCAGCGGGATGGTCGCCGCCCACCCGGTACAGCGTCAGGTGCTCGTCGTGGTACGCCACCGGCAGCGGTAGCGTGGGCACTGAATGGACTGTGGCCCAATTGGATTCGACGACAACCCAGCCGATGCCCGCCGTTGCCAGCTTGTTTCGATCCGTGCCGTCCAGCAGCAACCGCTGGACGTCGCGGGCGCGATCACCCTCGCCGGGCACCGTGCGACCTCCGATCGTCAGGTCACCCGTCGTCAGGACATCGGCGCGCACCCAGCGGGCCAGCGGGTCGAGTACCGGCGCGTCACCGGCCCACGCGAAGCGGCGCATGCTGTCGACGGGTAGCACGGCGACCGGCCGTGGGTCGTTGTTGATCAGCGTGGAGACGGCCGTCCACGCCGCCGGATAGTTCACAGGGACCAACTCGCCCCCAACCCCCCACGCCAGATCGGGCAACGTCGCCATCAGCGCCGCACAGCAGGCCAGTGCAGTCGCCGCGGCCGGAATCCGATGACGCAGCGTCACCACGGCGGCCGCCCCGGCCAGCGAGTACGCGGGTACCGCCAGGGCAACCCACTTCTGTGCGTCGCGCACTACCCCGAGACCGGGCAGCGCACGGATGGTGGCTTCTACGAACGCGATTCCCGGTTCGGTGGCCATTGCGGCAGGCACCGCTACCGCCACCGCCGCGAGGATCAACAGCGGCACCGCGGCGGGTCGGCGCACTACCGTCGGCAGCCCCAACGCCACCACGCCGAGCAGCACCACCGCCGCCAGGATCACGAAAAGCGTTGTGCGCGAGGCTGGTACAGCGTCAGCATTCCAGATGCCGCCGAGGCTGGCCAGGCTGCCCAACGTGCCGAGGCCCGGTTCGGCGCGCGCCGCGAACGCGCGCACACCTTCGGCCTGTGTCGACGACAACGAACCGCTCGCCGCCGCCGCGACAAGCCATGGCAGTGCTACCAGCACAGCGGCGCCGAGGCCGACGGCCGAGCACCACCAGCGCGGCCGGCCAGCACCCGGAGCAAAAACGCACGCCACCGCAACCGTCGCCGCCATCATCAGGCCCGTTGGCGTCAACCCGGCCAGCGCGATCCAAAACGTCAGCGCGCAGACGCCAACCCACGGCGAACCGGCCGACGTCCGCAGGGAAATCATCGCCGTCGCCACCCACGGCAGGCAGCCGTACCCCACCACGAGACTCCAGTGCCCCTGCAGAAGTCGTTCGGCGACATATGGATTCCAGATGGCGAGCGTCACCGCCACCAACTGGCCGGCGACACCCGCTTCCGGCAGCACCACAGCCGTCAGACGCGCGGCGCCCCAGCCCGCCAGGAACAGACCGACCACCACCAGCGCCTTGACCACCACGCCGCCGTCGATGAGCAAAGAGGCCAGCGCGACAGCGAAGTCCTGCGGCAGTGCGCGCGGTGCCGCCTCCGACAACCCCAGCGCCGAATCCGACAGATACGAGCGCGGCGTCGACACCGCGTCGCGCAGCAACAGATACCCCGGCGCCAGCAGAGGCGCTGTCACCAGAACAGCGAGCCCCAGCGCGTACGCCGGCGCGACAAACAACCGCGCTTTCGCGGGCGTGAGACTCCGCGCGATCAGACCGGTCTGTCCGGAGGCAGATCCGATGGCCTCTGCGCCGGCAGCTTCTCGGTCATCGCCTCGGCGCCCGGCACTCGTTCGCTTTCGGCGCCGCGTTGCCCGAAGAACCGGTGATCGGCCTCGTCCAACCCCGGATCGATCAGCGCCGACTCCGCGCGCAGGCTGAACGACCCCAGCAGCGCGCCGCCGATCAGCGCCACAAGACCCATCGCTGTGAACGTGATCGGCAGGATGCGGCCCCACAGCGCCAGCCTGTCGCTCTCGTCGCGCGCCGTAGCCACCTGCGCCTGGACGGTCTCCTCGTTGGACGTCACGGTGAAGTCGACGAACGTCACCTCGGGCTTGAGCGGCTCGCGCGCGTAGTAGTGGTAGCCGTGTTCCTTCTTCTTGACGATGGTCCCTGACACCGGATCCACCCAAAAGGTGCGCTGCGCGGCGTAGTAACGCGTCATGGTGATCGGCTCGTCGGGGTTGCCTGGCAGCCCCCACAGCGACGCCCGCGCGGTCACCTCGGCGTCGGCGTCGTCGTCGTACAGCGATGCGTACTTGATCGGCTCGACCAGTTTTCCGTCGGCGTCGTAGCCGACGTTCTGGCTGAACTTGTACGCCGTCAACCCGTTGACGTCTTCCTCGCCGTCATAGTTGGCGTCGTATGCCTTCTGTGCGATCGGGTCGAAAACGGGGTAGGTGCGCTTTTCGGTGTCGAACGGAAAGCGGTAGGCCAACCCGTCGTGTGGCAGGGCGATGTTGGTCGGCGGCACGGTGTCGTCGGCGGCGCGCGGCTTCTGCACCGCGCCGCCCGGGTTGCTTTCGCTGGAGACCGCGGTCGCGGTCTCTCGATTGACGGTGACGGTGTCGACCAGCGCCAATAACAGCCCGCTGTCCTGCTGCTTGTCGGTGCGGCGCAGCGTGGTGCCGACCTGCAGCGTGACGACCTCGGCGTTCGACGGCGACTCGACGCTGACTTGCTCCTGCTGCGCCACCGGCACATTGCGGTTGATCACGAACTTGTCGGAGTTGAGTGACTCGGGATCAAAGGCCGTGCCGGTTCCGTCGGCCACCAAAGTGGCGTCCAGGTCGAGCGGAATCTTCGCGATCTTGCCCTTGGTGTAGGTGGACAGCAGCAGCGCGGCAATCAGCAGGGCGGCTCCCAACCCCATAATTCCGCACGCTGCTATACGCAGAGCCACTGCGCGGTTCAAGCCGTGCCTCCTTCACCTTGGCCATCGCCGCTTGCCCCTGACGGGGGATGACGGCAAATCCGTTCGACCCTAACAGCACAAACTAAAGCGGGTTCCTTACTCCGAAGGCATCCGCCGGCGGGCGCTTGACTACCCGTTTTCCCCCTCTTTGATCGACACGGCACACTGGTCGACGTGACTCAATCCTCTGGGACAGGCGGGACGCGTAGCTTCCTGCCTGCTGTCGAGGGGATGCGCGCGTGCGCGGCGGTCGGCGTCGTCGTCACACACGTGGCCTTTCAGACCGGTCACACCGGCGGGATCACGGGCCGGCTGTTCGGACGGTTCGACCTCGCTGTCGCGGTGTTCTTCGCGCTCTCCGGCTTCTTGTTGTGGCGTGGCCATGCCGCCGCGGCCCGCGGTCTGCGGACGGTCCCGCCGACGGGGCATTACCTGCGGTCCCGCATCGTCCGCATCATGCCGGGCTACCTGGTTGCGGTCGTGGTGATCCTGACGTTGCTGCCCGACGCCAAGGCCGACCTCACGGTGTGGTTGGCGAATCTTTCGCTGACCCAGATCTACGTGCCGCTGACGCTGACTGCGGGCTTGACTCAGATGTGGAGCCTGTCCGTCGAAGTGGCGTTCTACCTGGCACTGCCGTTCCTCGCGCTGCTGGCGCGCCGACTACCGGTGCACGCCCGCGTTCCCGTGATCGCGGCCGTCGCGGTGGCCAGCCTCGGGTGGGCGCTGGTTCCGTTCGACGCACCGTTCGGCATCAACCCGATGAACTGGCCGCCTGCGTTCTTCTCCTGGTTCGCCGCGGGCATGCTGCTGGCGGAGCTGACTGTCACCGACATCGGCTGGCCGCACCGGCTGGCCAGGCGCCGGGTGCTGATGGCCGTGGTTGCGGTGGTGGCATTCCTGGTCGCGGCCTCACCCCTGGCGGGCCCGGAAGGGCTGACGCCCGGCACCGTCAGCCAGTTCATCGTGAAAACGGCGATGGGCGCGGTGCTCGCCGCGGCGTTGATCGCCCCGCTGGTGCTGGACCGACCCGACACCTCGCACCGGTTGTTGGGCAACACGACGATGGTCACGCTGGGTCGATGGTCCTACGGGTTGTTCATCTGGCACCTTGCGGCGCTGGCGATGGTGTTCCCGGTCATCGGCGAGTTCGCGTTCAACGGCCACATGCCCGTCGTGCTGGTGCTGACCGTGGTGTTCGGCTTTGCGATCGCGGCGGTCAGCTACGCGCTTGTCGAATCACCTTGTCGAGTTGCGCTGCGGCGCTGGGAGTTCCGCGAACAGCGTCCGGTGCCGCCACTGGACAGTGCGGTCAGGAACGTGCCCGAGCCCGTCGCGCGCTAGCTGGATTGCGCGGCCCGCCGCGCGATGACCTCGTCGCGCACCGCCGACCGGCGCGCCTTGCCTGCGTCGTCGCGCAGCGGGGTGTCGCTGAACTCCACCGTGCGGGGCACCTTGTATGAGGCGACGCGCTCTTTCAAGAATGCGATGACGGCACCCTCGTCAAGCCCCTCGGCCTGCACGATGACATGCGGCACCTGGCCCAAGTCGTCGTCGGGGACGCCAACCACCAAGCACGACAACACATTCGGATGTGCAGACAGCGCCGACTCGATTTCGGCTGGATAGACATTGCGCCCGCCGACCGTGAACATGTCCACCCGCCGGTCGTTGAGGTAGAGGAAGCCGTCGGAGTCGAAGTAGCCGAGGTCGCCAAGCGAATCCCACCCGTCGCGGCTTTTCGCGGTGGCGCCGACGTAGCGGTATGTCGGCGAGCTGCCCGGTGACGGCCGCATGTAGATCTCGCCGACCACACCCGGCGGGCACTCGTTGCCGTCGTCGTCGAGCACCTTCATCTCGCCGGCAACGACCACGCCAACCGAACCGCGATGCTCAAGCCATTGCGTGCCGCTGACGAACGTCAGGGCCTGAAGTTCGGTGCCGCCGTACAACTCCCACACCGCCTCTGAGCCCAGCAGATCGATCCACGCCTCCTTGACCGCCGGCGGGCATGCCGCACCGACGTGCCACAGCCGCCGGATCGACGACAAATCGTAGGCGTCCGGATCGGCCCGGTAGACCGGCAGCAACCGCTGCATGATCGTCGGCACGGCCACGATGAAGTCGACCCGGTGCTCGGCGATCAACCGCAGAAACTCTGAGGCGTCGAACCGCGGCATCAGCACTAGGTGATGTCCCATCAGCAGACCGATCGTCGCGGTACTCATGCCGGTGTTGTGGCTCAGCGGAACCGCAATCAGTTGGGTATCGTCCTCGGCGGCGCCCATCCCATAGCCAGCGAGCGCGCCAGGGAAACGACTGTCGCCGCCGGCCTCGATCAGTTTGGGCCTGCCGGTGCTGCCGCCGGAACCCAGCGCCTTCCACGCCGGCGACACCGCCTCGGGCAACGGCGCGTCCGACACAGCAGGGTCGGGTGTGAAATCCCCTGGCACGCTGGGAATCACGCCGCGTGGATCAGCGCGGCCCACCAGCAGCGCGCGCGGTTTCAGCTCGAGCAGTCCCTCGAGGTCGGCGTCGGGCAGCCGGGCCGACAGCGGCTGGGGAACCGCGCCGAGCTTCCACGCGGCCAGGGCGGCCTGGATCCACTCGATCGAGTTGGGCAGCACGATCGTCACGTAATCACCCTGTCGGACACCGAGATCGGCGTACGCGCGTGCCAGTCGGTTGGTCGACGCGTCGAGTTCACCGCGGGTCAGGGTGCGGCCCTCGCAGGTGACTGCCGGTTCATCCGGTGACTTGTCGGCCAGCTGGGAGAACTGTGTGCCGATCGGCGGTACGGGTGTGGTCATCAGTAGGCGCCCTGGTTTTCGAAGATCTTGCGTGGGTTGTCGACGAGCATCGTCGTCAGTTGCTCATCGGTGACGCCGCGATCCTTCAACGCCGGGATGACGTCATTGTGGATATGCAGGTAATGCCAGTTCGGCAAGGCCGGCAACAGTTCTTCTGGTACCAATCCATGAAGCAGGCCGCATCGTGCGACAGCACCATCTTGTCGGCGTGCCCGCGCTCGCACATCCGGGCAACGGTGTTCACCCGGTCCTCGAACGGGAGATAGACGTCGACGCCGAAACGGTCCATGCCGATGTAGGAACCGTTGCCGACGAGCTCCTCGAGGTAGTCCAGATCGGTGGTGTCGCCGGAGTGGCCGATCACCACCCTGGCCAGATCGACGCCTTCTTCGGCGAAAATGCGCTGCTGCTCGAGACCTCGGCGGGTTGCCGCGTGCGTGTGGGTCGAGATTGGCACGCCGGTGAGGCGGTGCGCCTTGGCGACGGCCCGCAGTACCCGCTCGACGCCGGGCGTCACACCGGGTTCGTCGGTCGCGCACTTGAGGATCGCGGCCTTGATGCCCGTATCGGCGATGCCGTGCTCGATGTCGCGGACGAACATCTCCACCATCGGCTCATCGCCGTCGAGGGGGCTGCCCGGGCCGGTGAAGTGGAAGTACATCGGCACGTCGTTGTAGGTGTACACGCCGGTGGCCACGACGATGTTGATGTCGGTGGCCGCCGCGACCCGCGCGATCCGCGGGATGTAGCGGCCCATCCCGATCACGGTGAGGTCGACGATGCTGTCGACACCCCGCGACTTCAACTCGTTCAGCCGCTTTATGGCGTCGTCCTCCCGCTTGGCCTCGTCCCCCCAGACCTCGGGATAGTTCGCGGTGATGTCGGGCGACAAGATGAACACATGCTCGTGCATGAGTGTCACGCCGAGGTCGGTCGTATCGATTGCTCCCCGTGCGGTGTTCAGGTTGGGCACCTGGCCGATGCTATGACTATCGCGATATCGCCGCGCCGCTATCGTGGCGAACGGAGGTGCACCTGTGAGTACTGCCGCCGAGTTGATGGTCGAGTGTCTGGAGAACGAGGGCGTTTCGGTTGTGTTCGGGCTGCCGGGTGAGGAAAACATCCGGTTCGTCCAGGCACTGGCCGCATCGCAGATCCGCTACGTGCTCACCCGGCATGAACAGGGCGCCGCGTTCATGGCCGAGATGTACGGCCGTGTCACCGGTCGGGCGGCGGTGGTCTCGGCCACGCTGGGACCAGGCGCGATCAACATGCAACTGGGCGTTGCCGACGCCACCACCAACAGCACACCCTTGGTCGCGATCTCTGCGCAGGTCGGCCAGGATCGCGAGTACAAGGAATCGCATCAGTACGTCGACCTGGTGACGATGTTCGCGCCCATCACCCGCTGGGCCGACGGTGTTCCGACCCCGCGCGCGATACCCGAGATGTTCCGTAAGGCGTTCAAGCTCGCAGAAACCGAGCGACCCGCAGCGGTGTACCTTGCCGTACCCGAACACATCGACGCCGACGACAGCGATTACGACCTCAGGCCGCTGCCGCGCAACGTGGTGCGCGCCGAAGCGCCCGCGCCGGGCCAGGTGCAGCGTGCGGCCGATGCGCTGCGTGAAGCGAAGCGGCCGGTGGTGCTGGCCGGTCACGGCGCCGCCCGCGCCGACGCCACGGCCGCCCTAATGCGATTCTCAGAGGAACTTTCAGTGCCGGTCGCGACCACGTTTCATGGCAAGGGCGTGATGCCCGACGATCACCCAAACTGCATCGGCACGATGGGCTTCATGCGGCGTGACTACGTCAACTTCGGGTTCGACAACGCCGATGCGATCATCGCGGTCGGTTACGAACTGCAGGAATTCGACCCGGCCAAGGTCAACCCCGATGCCGACAAGAAGATCATCCACATCCACCGCTTCCCTGCCGAGGTCGACATGCACTACCCCGTCGATGTCGGAATCATCGGCGATATCAGCGCCTCGCTCGACGCGCTGCGCGACGCGCTGACCGGCTGCGGTTTCGACGGGGCAGCCGCAGCGCCAGGGCGTGAGCTTCTAGACGACGAATTCACTCGTGGACAACAGGATTCGCGGTTCCCTCTGGCTCCACAGCGGATAGTCGCCGATACCCGCGCGGCGCTGGGTCGCAATGACGTCGTGCTGGTCGACACGGGCGCAACGAAGATGTGGATGGCCAGGCTGTACCCGACCTACGAGCGCAACACGTGCCTGATCTCCAACGGATTGTCGACGATGGCGTTCGCCCTGCCTGGAGCCCTCGGTGTCAAGCTGGCCCGACCGGACGCCAAGGTGCTCGCGGTGGTGGGTGATGGCGCATTTCTGATGAACTCTCAAGAGATCGAAACGGCGGTAAGGGAGCGGATTCCGCTGGTGGTGCTCATCTGGGAGGACGGCGGATATGGGCTCATCGAGTGGAAGATGGACCTCGAACTCGGTGAACACCACTACGTGAAGTTCGCCAACCCCGATGTGGTCACGTACGCAGAAAGCTTCGGCGCCAAAGGGTATCGCATCACTGAGGCCGATCAGTTGTTGCCGACGTTGAAGAAGGCACTTGCTGACGACGGCGTTTCGCTGATCGCCTGCCCGGTCGACTACTCCGAGAATCTGCGTCTGACAGATACGCTCGGTCAGCTGGATGAGGCGTTGTAGGCCAGCCTCTCGAACGTGAGCCTATGTACCAGATTTGAGCGGATCTTCGACCACAAGCTCACGCTCGGCGGGACTTTCGGCGACCAACCCCGTCATCGCCACCGTGGAGGCCGCCACCATCACCACCGAGACCAGCGCCAGCAGCTGAACACCGGCGGAGTGCCCGACGTAGCCGTCGACCGAGCGCCACGGATGCTGGCTCAGCACCGCGCCTGCCAGGATCAGCCCGCCGGCGGCGACACCGACCGTGATTGCCTCAGAGAGCTTTTCGCGTCGGCGGAGTAACCAGCGCATGCCTAGTGCCGCGCCGCCGACGACGGCAGCCGCGATTCCGGAGATCGCCGCCGCGGCCGCGATCACCGCGACACTCGTCGCGACCGGTCCCGGTTGCCACGGCCGCGCAGGCTCGTCAGGCGCACGCGGCCGACGAACCGGTAAGAACGCCAGCAGGGCAAGCAGAGGCAGCAAGGCCAGCCCGCCGATCAACCCCGCTCGATACGGCGTGTTCGAGGCGAAGCTGAGCGTGACGGGACCTGAGGCGCCCGCAGGAAGCACCCAGCCCTGCTGCCAACCGTTGACGGTGACCGGGGCAAGCGCAGAGTTGTCGGCCAACCGGGCCGTCCAGCCCGGATTGATGCTTTCCGGCACCACCAGCACCCGCGATGACGCCGACGGCTCGACGTCGAGCTGGCGGTGGTCGGCGGCCCATTCGCCGGTAGCCGCGGGAACCGTTGCCGCCGTGTGTAATTGGCTTGCAAGCGGACCGGCCAGCTGCGCGCCGTCGACGACGAACGCCGCGCCGGGACTGATGAGCAATTCCTGCTGACCGGCTGGCAACGTGATCGGCTCCGACCGGCACGGACTGGCCGGCACGGGCTGGCCGTCGAGCAATGCGCCGACCGTGGTGGAGACGGAGGTCTGAACAAACTGTCCCGCGACGCCGATGATCGGGCCGCGCCCGCACGGCAAATCGATGGCCCGGGCACGATTGCGCGCGGCGTTGGCCGCTGCGATCGGCGCACCCGTTGTGTCCAGCGCTGTAACCTCGGCCAAGCCTGGCGGCTTGAGTTGATCGAAGCCCAGCGCGGTGCGGTCGATGACGTCGTCCCAACTCAGCAGCGACACCTTGACGGTGTCGGTGAAATGCGGCCGCAGGCTCACGGCCTGAGCTCCGCCGTCGCTGGACAGCCGGCGAACCTGAGGGCCGTCGCCGAGATCGATGGCCACCATTGTCGGATGTGCAGGCAGCACTGAAGAACTCGGCATGATACGCATGCCGGCGACTTCACTGCGGGTGGGCAGCTTCAGCGTGAGCGTCGGTGGTGTCTTGTGTTGCACGACGCTCTGCGGCGCGGTCCACGACGTTCCAGGATCGCCGTCGGCGGCGGCGTATGCCGAACCCAGCACGTCGATCGGATCTGCGTCGCCGAGGGCCCGCGCCGCGCCGGGTGCGGCAATAAGGTCGGCCAGATTGGGACCCTGGCGCGCACGCACCCACACCGTCGGCGTCACCGATGTTGCCGTCGGGACGGTCAGCGTCCGGCTCAGGTTCACCGGCTCCTCCGGCGAGAGCGCCATGGCCGCTGCACATTGCGTGCCGTTGGGGCCCTCGGCGCAGCCCGGCCGGCCGAGCAACTCGGAGCCCAGATCCCATTGCGCGACAGCAGAATTCGCTGGCGGACCCGGTACCAGCACCGTGTGGCGCAGATTGACGGGATGGGCGAAGCCGTTCGCGTCGTACTGCGTGATACTGAAATCGGTGATGCCGAATTGCACCCCGGACGATCCGTCATCGGTGGCCACGGCGGTGATCCGCACCCACGGCGTCTCCCCGTAGGGCAGTGCCACGGTCAACGGCTTACCGGCCTCGTCGAACCGCAATGTGCTGGTGCCGTTCACGGTAGCCAACTCGATGCGGCGCACCTGCGCGCCGACGGCGGTGGCGCTGGGGGTGATCGTCAGGGCCGCATTGGTGACCGGGTGGTCGAAGTCGACTTGCAGCCATTGGCCGACCGCCGCTTGCAGGGCATTGGACACCCAGCTCGTCGACGAATCCGCGTCGACGGCCGCCGCAGGCCCCGTCGCAGGCGCGACGTTGGGCAGCGCGGTCGAATCCGCCGCCGAGCTCGACACCGAGACGCGTCCACCGTTCCACTGCCCGTACACGGTTTCGGCGCCCGCGGCGGGATAGTCGAGCACCCTGTTGAACGTATGCCGCGCATCGTCGGGTGTCCTGATCGCCGAGGAGTGGTCGTCGACGCGGCCGTAATCCGTCTCGCGCGCCAACGGGGTGTCGGTGACGGTGACGACGGGCACGGGCAGGCCGGCACGTTGCGCGTCACCGGTCAGCAGCATCGGCCCCAATGGGGACCGGCCCAGCAAGCTGCGGCGCTCATTGAGCCGCAGCAGCGCCTCGGGTCCGCCGTCGACACGCGCCATCGCGTCGGTGTCAACCAGGTACGGGTGCATCCCCGGCGAGCCGTCCACCCGGTAGATCTCCACGGCCGGATAGCGCGGCCGCAGCCCGCTGTCGGTGATGAACCCCGCGAGTGTGCCCGGGCCGACAGGCTCGCCGAACTGCGCCACCTTCGACAGGCCGCCCGAACCTTCGATCGCGCGGTGCACCAGAAGCGGCCGCGCCGATCGCGACGCCTCGGGGTCGAGGTCGTTGCGCACAACGACATACGAAATACCCTGCCGGGCAAGCGTATCCGCCAGACCCGCAGACGGCCTGCCTGCGGCGAGCAGCCGCTGCACCGAGTCGAGGGCGCGGATGGTCTCCGGCGGGGTCAGGGGAATCGAGTCGCGCACCCCCCACGGGCTGTTGCCCAGCACCTGCAGGGGTTCGTCGTGGCTGTTGCCCCAGGTCTGCGTCGCGAAGGGCGCGCCCGGCGCAACCAGCACGCGGCCACCCGTGTTGTGTTCGTCGAGCCAGTCGGCGGTGTCGTGCCAGTACTGGGGGATCGCGTCGAAGGCACCCGGCGGCGTGAGTCGGCCGGTCCAGGCCAGCGACGTGGCCGCGGCCAACGCCACCAGCACCACGATCCCGACCGCGACCCGCTTGTCGCGTTCCGGATGGGCCAGTGCTGTCGTCCACTCACTGCGTGGTGCGCTGCCGGGCAACGGGATTCGGCCCAGCAGATGCGCCAGCCCGAGCGCCAGCGGCAGCCGCAGCAGCGGCTCGAGCTTGTGCATGTTGCGCAGCGGGGTTCCGCCGGCGTCGAGGAATGCCTGAACCTCCTGCGCGACAGGCGATCCCAGCCCACCCGAGTAGCCGATGGCGAGCAGGACGACGCCAGTCAGCAGGATCACGATAAGCCTGCCGCGCGCGGGCATCGTGCGCATCGCCAACCCGGCCAGGCCCGCCGCCGCCACCAACGTCGTCGCCAACACCGCGACCGACCCCGTCACCAGCGAGGCGCCCGCGGTGGCGTTCGGCGCGACGAATGGCGTCCATGCATCGGTGCCGCGCAACATCTCGGTCAGCGACATCCACTGCGTGGTGACACCGGAGGACTCGATGAAGTCGAGGAACGGCGGGCTGATCCGGCCCAGCATCACCAGCGCGACGACCCACCACAGCACCGCCAGCACAATGCAGACCGCCCACCACGCGGTGAACCGCCACCACAGCCGGTTGGGCCGGTGACAGACCAGCCAGATCGCCGCGGCCAGGCAGCCGGTCAGGGTGGCCACCGCGTTGACCGCACCCATCAACGCGATCGCCACCGCCGACCGGGCCGCCATGATTCGCACGGAGCCTTGACTGGGGCTGGATGTCGCCGCCGGGGCGGCTCCCCGCAAAGCGAGGATCACCGGCAACAGCACCCACGGTGCCAGCATCATCGGCAGCGTCTCCGACGAGATCGCGCCGAGTGTGGTCAGCACCCGCGGAGACAACGCGAACGCGGCTGCGGCGATCACCCGCGACGTCGGGCTGCCGATACCGACCGCTTCGGCGACGCGCAACAGCCCCCAGAAACCGACGGTGAGCAGCAGCGCCCACCACAACCGTTGGGTCACCCAGTCCGGCACGCCGAGCACGTCGCCGGCGAGGAAGAAGGCCCCGTGTGGAAACAGGTAGCCGTACGCCTGGTTCTGTGCCTGGCCGAACGGCAGCTCGCTGTTCCACAGGTTGAATGCGCGGGCGAGGAACCGCAGCGGATTAGCGGTGAGGTCGAGCTTGGTGTCCGGCGAGATCTGCCCTGGCGACTGGGCGAACGTCAGGATCAGCGCCGCCGCCGCAGCCACCCACAGCCAGCGCCGCGAGAGCGGCGCGGTCATCTCAGGTTCTGTCGCCGTACTCGACCCTGTTGAGCACCGATGACGCGGGATCACCCGCCTGCAGCGGGGGCTTGTTGTCCTGTTGCACCATCAGCGTCACACCGAAAATGGCGGCCGCTCCCAGCAGCAGGCCCACGACGATGCTGGCCGCGGCGGGAACGAGAAACCGATCCATGCGGCCAAACTAGCAGACAATGTTTTGCGTGCCCGCCTCCGAGCGCGTCTTCTGGCGCACCGATACCTGCACGGTGTGGGTGGGTTATGACGACGCCGGCACGCTCGTGTTCAGCGGCGACGACAGGAAATACCTCGATGGTTACGAATACTCCGTCACGGTCGCGGCGGATCAGTTCGATGCGTTGCGCTGCGTGCTCGACGCCGAGCCGGCCGCAGACGTGGTGGACCTGGTATGCGCCCACGCCGACGCGATCATGGCGCGCGGCGAACGCAGCTGGCTTGACGACCACGGCATAGAACGCGGGTTCAGCTGCTACTGAGTTGGTCGGCATGGTCGGCGACCCAGCTGTCGACCAGGCTCCACGTCCGTTCCAGCCACGGACCTAGTTGATCGGGTGGGGGAAGCTCTGCAGCCGGAACCAGAACTGTGCGCACCAACAGTCGCCGGTTCACGGGCAGCCGCCACCACGCCCGGGCCCGCCCGTCCGGTGAGAAGCCCGTGTGGGTGAGGACAAGGACATTTGCGCTCGGCGCTCCGGCCAGCGCCGCCGCGGCGCCACCGGTTTTCGGCGGCAGCGTATGCGACTGTCGCCACGCGCGCCGCGCTTCGCGAAGCCGGCCCGAAGAGCGGAGCCGGATGACGGCAGCGCGCCACCGAGCCCACGTGAAGTTCCCGCCCTCCGGGAACAGCAGCAATGCCTGCCCGCCGGTCAACGAGGCCGTCAGATCCTGAATTTGCTTGCGCGCGTGCTTACTTCGGCGGTGAAGAAAGCATAGGCAACCCAGGTCGCCTGCGAAATCGAGAACGGGCTCGCACCGCAGGAGGGCCTTGAGAATGATCCGTAGTTGCAGTTCGTAGCGAGTGTTGAGCAGCCAGGCGATCAGCAGGGTGTCGCCCGGTCCGCAATGCCGTGACAGCACGATCACCGGTTGGTTGCGCGGAATCTGCTCAGGGGTTGGTGAGTCGACGTCGAGCAGCACGTCAATGTTCAGCGTGCGGCGTCCGACGGTATGCGCCCGTTCGAGAACGTCGCGCATGAAGTCGTCGCAGTTCTCACCACCGCGCAGCAGCTTCCACAGGGCCCGAAGTTCCAGAACCGCATACGCAATGACCACGCCAAGGGTCCGCACCGGCAGGGTCGAGCGAGCCACCAGTCCCGCCACGCCCCCGATGACCAGCAGCACCGGCCAGACCACCAGGACAGCGATCATCAGCGCGCTCGTCAACGGCACCGTGATCGCCCGGCGCAGCAGAGTCATGGCAGGGCCTCCAAATAGTCGCGGGTCGCGTCGTAGGCAAGTTCGGCGCGGCGGGCGATTCGGCGGGTGTCGCGGTACCGCAGATTCGACCACGTGGCCGCGGACCGCTGAGCCAGTCCGCTCGGAAGCACATGCACGGCTACGCCGGGGCCGACCCGATCGAGATCGCTGTGAAATCGATGTCGACGCGAAATCTCGAACGCAGTGAACCCGACCTCCCACAGGAACCGTGGCGGCGCGAGTTCCTCCTCCAGGCGCCCGACATGCAAGACCCATATGGTGTCGGCGCCCCGTTGCACCGCTCGGTCCAACGGAATGCTGTTCACCAGACCACCGTCGAAGAAGTGTTCGTCACCGATTCGCACGGGTGGGAACACTCCTGGCAGCGCGCACGATGCCAGCACCGGCTCGATCAGGTCTCCTGAGCTGAACCAGCACTCACGCGCCTGCTCGATGCTGGCCGCGACGCATTCGAACGGGACGGCGAGTTCCTCGAAGGTCTGCGCGGACAGTCGCTCACGCAACATTCGGCGTAGCGCACCATTGCCGTGCAGGGACGTCCGGCGCCGAACAACCTCAGCCACCCGTCGGACCACGGAACCGTCGAGTACGCCCTCATCGGCCAGCACGTCCCACAGCCCCAATAACCGCTTCGCCCCGTCCGGCGTCGGATCTGCGGCCAGCGCAGCGCCGTTGATAGCGCCGACGGAGGTGCCGCACACCAGGTCGGGCCGCACGCCTGCCTCGAGCAGAGCGCGTGCCATGCCGGCTTCGGCGGCTCCGAGCAGGCCACCTCCACCGAGCACGAAGGCATTGCGCGACATCTATGAGGAATACCCGCGAAACGGCCATCGCTCGCGCATGACAGCATGGCGGGATGGCCTTGCCTCGCGCACTCTGTGCCCTGGCGGCGCTGCCAGCGCTCTTGCTGGCATGCTCGCCCGCCGCCGAAAAACCTGCCCCGTCGGCGTCGTCTCCGACGATGGCCGCGACGTCCGCCCCGGTTCCCGCAGCGCCCGCCGCAGGCCCTGCGGTGCCGGCGTGCGGTGACGGCCCCGCGATGTTGGCGGGCATGTCGACCCGAGACAAGCTGGCGCAGCTGCTCATGGTCGGGGTCACCGGCGCCGCCGACGCGCGGGCGGTCGTCGACAACCACCACGTCGGCGGCATCTTCATCGGCAGCTGGACAGACCTGTCGATGCTCTCGGACGGCACAATCGCCGGCATCGCCGCAACGGGCCCGCTGCCGCTGGCCGTCAGCGTCGACGAGGAGGGCGGCCGAGTCTCTCGGCTGGCCGGCTTGATCGGCAGCCAGCCGTCGGCGCGAGTACTGGCGGCAAGCCACACTCCTGAAGAGGTGTACAACATCGCCCTTCAACGCGGGCAGGCGATGAGAGGGCTCGGCATCACCATCGACTTCGCGCCGGTCGTCGACGTCACCAACGCGCCCGACGACACCGTGATCGGCGACCGCTCCTTCGGCGCCGACCCGACGGCTGTCACCGACTATGCGGGCGCCTACGCTCGAGGACTGCGCGATGCGGGCCTGCTGCCGGTGCTCAAGCACTTCCCCGGCCACGGCCACGGCTCAGGTGACACCCACACCGGCAGCGTGACCACCCCGCCGATCGCGGAGCTGCAAAATAACGACCTGATCCCGTATCGCACGCTGACCACGCAGGCCCCTGTCGGCGTCATGGTCGGCCACATCCAGGTGCCCGGCCTGACCGGCAGCGACCCGGCGAGCCTGAGCCCTGCGGTTTACGCGATGCTGCGTTCGGGCGACTACGGGGGTCCGGGGTTCAACGGCCCGATATTCACCGACGATCTGTCCAGCATGCAGGCGATCTCCGACCGGTTCGGTGTGGCTGAGGCGGCGCTGCGCGGGCTGCAGGCCGGGGCGGACATCGCGCTGTGGGTGACGACGGACGAGGTGCCCGCGGTGCTGGACCGGCTGGAGAAGGCGGTAGCGGCCGGGGAGCTGAACATGTCGCAGGTAGACGGCTCGGTGCTGCGGATGGCCGCGGTCAAGGGGCCGAATCCGCGCTGCGGAGGCTGACCGGGGCATTCATTGCTTACCCTGGAGTAATGGCCGGAGGCACCAAGCGTTTGCCGCGCGCCGTGCGCGAACAGCAGATGCTGGACGCCGCGGTGCAGATCTTTTCTGTCAACGGCTATCACGAGACCTCGATGGACGCGATCGCCGCAGAGGCACAGATCTCCAAACCGATGCTGTACCTGTATTACGGCTCCAAGGAGGAGCTGTTCGGGGCGTGCCTTGACCGCGAGCTGACTCGGTTCGTCGACGACGTGCGCAGCAAGATCGACTTCACGCTGAGCCCCAAAGAGTTGCTACGAAATGCCGTACTCGGGTTCTTGAACTACATCGACGCGAATCGGGCGTCGTGGATGGTGTTGTACACACAGGCCACCAGCTCGCAGGCGTTCGCCCATACGGTGCGCGAGGGGCGTGAGCGGATCATCGACCTGGTCGGCAGGCTATTGAGCTCAGGCACCCGTCACCCCGAACCCGACACCGACTTCGAGATGATGGCCGTCGCTTTGGTGGGTGCAGGGGAGGCCGTCGCCACCAGGGTCAGCACCGGCGATGCCGACGTCGACGAGGCCGCAGAGTTGATGATCAACCTGTTCTGGCGGGGCCTGAAGGGAACACCGTCGGATAAGGATGCCCAGGCCGCTGCCACCGGCTAGTCTCGGCGCCCGATGAACGTCATCACATCTGTCGTTTGCATGGGTGCCCACATCCTCGACGTGCTCGTCCGTCCCGTCACTGACATCCCGCCCGGGCAGGAAACGGCGCTGGTCGAACAGATGCGGATGACGGCGGCGGGCACGGCCGCGGGGACGGCGCTGACATTCGCGAAACTCGGGGCTGCGGTGCGGACGGCAGGGGCGATCGGCATCGATCCCGCGGGCGACACACTGCTGTCCCTACTGGACCGCGCTGGCATCGACACCAGCTTGGTGGTGCGCAAACCCGATGTGCCCACGTCGATGTCGGTGCTGCCGATCAGGCCGAACGGCGAGCGGCCCAGCCTGCACCTGCTGGGGGCCAACCTCGCGTACGCGCTCGACGACGTCGACTGGGACGCCATCGCCACCGCCGACCACCTTCATCTCGGCGGCACGGAGATGCTGGGTCCCGACTTTGCCGCGCGAATCCTCAAGCACGCCAAGGACAACGGTGCGAGCACGTCGGTCGACCTGATCGCGCCCGGCGGCATGGGAACGTTCGACGTCATCGCGCCTGCGTTGGCCCACACGGACTACCTGCTGCCCAATGAGGACCAGGTGCTCGGCTTCACCGGTGCAACAGACCTTGCCGAGGGGTGCCGCCGACTCCTTGATGCGGGTGCAGGCTTGTTGGCGATCACGTGCGGCGCCGACGGAGCCATGGTCGTCAGCCGCGAAGAGGCGCAACAGGTTCCGGCGTTCGCGGTCGATGTTGTGGACACGACCGGGTGTGGCGACGCGTTCTCAGCGGGCTTCGTCTTCGGCATCAGTGTTGGTCGAGCACCGCGCGACGCTGCGGTCCTCGGCAACGCGGTCGCGGCACTCGTCGCGCAGGGACTTGGCAGTGATCACGGTGACTTCGACCTCGCAGCCGCCGACGCATTCGCTACTAGCTCGGCGCTCGATGCCTAGAGCGGCCTCTCAGTCCAGGTCGGCGAGGGCCTTGCGGGCGGCTTCTAGTTCGGCTTCGAGGGCCGCGACTTTGGCGGCCTGCGCCGAGCGAGCCTCTTCGATGGCCTCGTCGATCGGGGTGGAGAGGTCCTCGTGCAGTTCCTTGGCTGCGCGGGAGACGGCGGCGGCCGCGACCGTGAGGTTTCGGGCCAGGTAACTGGCGCCCTGCTTGAGCTCGGCCCGCCATTCGCCGTCGGCGGTACCGGTGACAGTGAGGGTCAGCTCGAGCATCTTGGGCTTACGGGCTGCCGGCTTCTTGGCCCGACCCTTCTTCGGCTTCGCCTCGGCAGAACCAGCATCGGCGGGCGCGTCGGGCGTAGGCGCGCCCTCAGCCGATATGCTCTCGACAGGAGGAACCACGACGTCGGGAGTGTCGAAATCGGTGGACGGCGCTTCTCGTGGCAGAGTGTCTACAGTCATGGTTCGTATTAGAACACATGTTCGACTATCAGGCCAACTTACCACTCGGCCTTGGACTTTCGGACCCGCCAATAGTTAGAGCGAAGCCACCGTGCCCGTGAGGTGCGGGTCGCCCTTCGACAGATTACGCAGCGTCAGCTGCCACCCGTCGGAGATGCGGTCGACGTACAGGCCCGCCCGCGCGGGCAAGACAACCGGCTTGGCGAACCGCACCGAATACTTGACAGCGTCAGGGAGCTGACCCTCGATATTCGCTAAAACCGCTGCGGCGGTGAACATTCCGTGCGCAATGACGGTCGGGAAACCGAACAGCTTGGCGGCGATCGGGTTGGTGTGGATCGGATTGTGATCTCCGCCGACCGACGCGTAGTTGCGGATCTGGCTCGGTGTGATGCGCAACACCGCATTCGGCGGTCCCGGCCTCGGCTGCTTCTGCGGCGGTGGCTTCGGCTCGTCGGACAGGCTGGTCTTCTGCTGATGCAGAAACGTCGTCACCTGATGCCACGCGTTCTCATTGCCGACGTTGACGTCGGTGACGATGTCAACCAGTAGCCCGCGCCGGTGCTCACGCAGGTCCTCGGCGTGCACCTGCACCGACACGGTGTCGGTCACCAGAATGGGTCGGTGCTGGGTGATGTAGTTTTCGATGTGCACCGAACCCATTGCGGCGAAAGGAAAGTCGAACCCCGTCACCAACGCCATCACCGTCGGGAACGTCAGCGCGAACGGATACGTGAGCGGTACCGCATCACCGAACCGCAACCCCGTGACGTTGGCGTAGGCCGCCACATTCGCGGGGTCGATGGGCAGCTCATCGACGGTGAGGGTGCGGTCGGGCAGCGTATCGCCGCGCGGCACGAACGGCAGCGCACCGGCCGCCGCGCGCACCAAGTTCATCAACCCCGACGGCTGCGTCATGGTGCTCAGCCTAGGCGCCCAGCATGGCCTGGCCGCACACCCGGATGGTGTTGCCGGTCACGGCGTTCGAGGCAGGGCTGGCGAAATAGGAGATGGTTTCGGCGACGTCGACGGGCTGGCCACCCTGATACAGCGAGTTGAGCCGTCTGCCCACCTCACGGGTGGCCACTGGGATCGCCTCGGTCATCTTGGTCTCGATGAACCCCGGTGCGACGGCGTTGACCGTGATGCCCTTGTCGGCGTAGGCGGCCGCCAGCGCGTCGGTCAGCCCGATCATTCCCGCCTTGGTGGCCGCGTAGTTGGTCTGCCCGCGATTGCCGGCGATACCGGCCATCGACGACAGGCCGATGACCCGGCCGCCTTCGCCGATGGTTCCGTTGTCCACCAGTCCCTCGGCAAGCCGAAGCGGCGCAAGCAGATTGACGGCGACAACGGAATCCCACCGCGCCTCATCCATGTTGGCGAGCAATTTGTCGCGGGTGATGCCTGCGTTGTTGACGAGGATGTCTGCACGCCCGTCATGCACCTCGCGCAGATGCTCGGTGATCTTGTCGACGGCGTCGTCGGCAGTGACGTCGAGCGTGAGCGCGGTGCCGCCCACCTTGGTGGCGGTCACGCCCAGCGCCGACGAGCCGCCGGCTGGGTCTTCTATGTCGATGCAGACGACCTTGGCGCCGTCTCGGGAGAACACCTCGGCGATCGTCGCGCCGATGCCGCGCGCGGCACCCGTCACGATCGCGACCTTGCCGTCCAGCGGCTTATCCCAGTCGGCGGGCGGCGCCGAGTCGGCCGCACCCACGCGGTACACCTGGCCGCCGACGTAGGCCGACTTGCCGGACAGGATGAACCGCATCGTCGACTCGAGTCCCGTCGCGGCCGGCTTGGCGTCGGCGGACAAATAGACCAGCGACACCGTGGCCCCGCGCCGCAGTTCCTTGCCGAGCGAGCGGGTGAACCCCTCGAGCGCCCGCTGCGCGATCCGTTCGTGACCGCTGCCGGTCTCCTCGGGCGTCGTTCCGACCACGACGATGCGTCCCGACGGGCCGAGGTTGCGCAGCAGCGGGGTGAAGAACTTGTACAGGCCCTTCAATCCCGCCGGTTCGGTGATGCCGGTGGCGTCGAACACCAGCCCGCCGAACGAGTCGGCCCACCGGCCCCCGAGGTTGTTGGACACCACGTCGTAGTCCTCGGCCAGCGCGGTGCGCAGCGGCTCGACGACGCGGCCCTCGCCGCCGATCAGCAGCGTGCCCGCCAGCGGCGGGTCGCCGGGCTTGTAGCGGCGCAGTGTCTCGGGTTGCGGGATGCCGAGCTGCTTGGCGAGGAACGATCCGGGCGCCGAGTGGACGATTTGGGTGTACAGATCGGTAGCCATGGGTAGGAACTTACTCCAGAGTAAGAAGGGTGCGTACTATGGGTCTCATGGCTAGTGATACCCACCGACGGGTCGCCATCCTCGGCGGCAACAGGATTCCGTTCGCACGGTCGGATGGCGCCTACGCCAACGCCTCCAACCAGGACATGTTCACTGCCGCGCTGGGCGGGCTGATCGACCGGTTCAACCTCGACGGCGAGAAACTCGGCGCGGTGATCGGCGGAGCGGTGCTCAAGCACAGCCGTGACTTCAACCTGATGCGTGAATGCGTCCTCGGCAGCTCGCTGTCGTCGTACACACCCGCGTTCGACATCCAACAGGCTTGCGGCACGGGGCTGCAGGCGACCATCGCTGCCGCCGACGGCGTCGCGGCCGGACGCTACGACGTGGCAGCCGCGGGCGGAGTGGACACCGCCTCCGACGCGCCGATCGCTTTCGGTGACGATCTGCGCCGCGTACTGCTCGGGCTGCGGCGGTCAAAGTCCAACCTCGACCGGCTCAAGCTGGTCGGCAAGTTGCCGGCGTCGCTCGGCATCCAGATCCCCGTCAACAGTGAGCCGCGCACGGGCCTGTCGATGGGCGAGCACCAGGCGATCACCGCCAAGGCGATGGGCATCAAGCGCGTCGACCAGGACGAGCTGGCCGCCGCGAGCCACCGGAACATGGCCGCGGCATACGACAAAGGCTTCTTCGACGACCTCGTCACCCCGTTCCTCGGCGTGTATCGCGACAACAACCTGCGGGCCGATTCGTCGGCAGAAAAGCTGGCTTCACTCAAGCCGGTGTTCGGGGTGAAGGCCGGCGACGCGACGATGACGGCAGGCAACTCGACGCCGTTGACCGACGGCGCCTCGGTGTCGCTGCTTGCGACTCCCGAGTGGGCCTCGGCGCACGGCATCGAACCGTTGGCGTACTACGTCGACGCCGAGACGGCCGCGGTCGACTACGTCAACGGCAAGGACGGCCTGCTGATGGCGCCCACCTACGCGGTGCCGCGGCTGCTGGCCCGAAACGGACTGAGCCTGGGCGACTTCGACTTCTACGAGATCCACGAGGCCTTCGCGTCGGTGGTGCTCGCGCACCTGCAGGCCTGGGAGTCCGAGGAGTACTGCAAGGAGCGCCTCGGCTTAGATAAGGCACTGGGCTCGATCGACCGGTCCAAGCTCAACGTCAACGGCTCGTCGCTGGCCGCGGGTCACCCGTTCGCCGCGACCGGTGGCCGGATCGTGGCGCAGTTGGCGAAGCAGCTGGCTGAGAAGAAGCAGGAGACCGGCCAGCCGGTCCGCGGCCTGATTTCAATCTGCGCAGCGGGTGGTCAGGGCGTCGCCGCGATCCTCGAGGCGTAGCCGAGATTCAGCTCGAGCGGCGTAGCCGAGATTCAGCCCGAGCGGCGTAGCCGAGATACAGCTCCAGCGGCGTGTCCAAAATTTCTTTGGACGGGGTTGTAACGGGCCCGCGGGGGTAGTCGATAGACCTGGTAGCTCCGTGTTGCCGTCTGACCCCCCGACCCGACGGCAGCACGGGGCTCTTAATTTTCGACCCAGGGTGCTTCGATGGGGACCATGCGGATCAGCCTGACTCTCGTCGGATTACTCAACAACACCAGCGGCGGCTCTCCCGTGAACGCGACGGTGAATACCCTCGCTCAGCTTCGCGACGAGGGGTTTCGCCGGGTCTGGATGGCGCAGCTGCCTTACGACCCGGACCTGACCACGATCCTCGCCGTCGCGCTGCGCGAGGTCGACACGATCGAGGTCGGCTCCGGCGTCATACCGATCCAGGTGCAGCACCCGACGCAGCTGGCGCAGCGGGTGCTGACGCTGAACGCGATCGCAGGCGGCCGCTTCACCCTCGGCATCGGCATGAGCCACCGGATGGTGACCGAACAGATGTGGGGCATCTCGTACGACAAACCGGTGCGCCGGATGCGCGAGTACCTCGACGGCCTGCTGCCGCTGCTGGCCGGCCAGCCCGCAGAGGCGGTAGGAGAGACCGTGACCACGCGTGGGGCGCTGCAGATTCCCGGTGCGCCGACGCCTGTCGTGTATCTCGCCGCGCTGGGCCCACAGATGCTGCGGCTCGCGGGACGGCGCACGGCGGGGACGCTGACGTGGATGACGGGCCCCAAGACGCTCGCCGAACACGTCGGCCCGGCGCTGCGCGAGGCCGCGCAGGAGGCGGGTCGCCAACAGGCCGCGGTGCACGTCGCCGCCTCCCTGCCGGTCAGCGTCACCGACGACGTCGACGCCGCGCGCGCCAGAGCCGCAGAGGAATTCGCGGTATACGGACAGCTGCCGTCGTACCGCGCGATGCTCGACCGCGAGGGGTATGCCGGACCCGAGGACGCCGCGATCATCGGCGATGAGAACACGGTGTCCGATCGCCTCGACGAGCTCGCGCGAGCTGGCGTCGACGAGTTCGCCGCCGTCACCTTCGACCCCTCCCCCGAGGGGCGTGAACGCACCCGCGCGTTGCTGCGAACGAGAGACAAATAAGGCCCAAATTTCCTCTGGTGTGACCGCAATCACGAGCGTACGATCGATCGCACGACGGGTTCGGGAGTGACTGATCCAAAGTGCCGGCATCGAGGTGAAAGCCGGACGCGCGAGACTAATGAGACGCCCTCAAGTGTCCTCCCGAACCCGCCCTTTTTGTCTGCATGAGGGGTGCGGGTAACCCCACCAAACATTGGCCGGACACCACGATGGAGTGCGGCCGCAATGCGGGCCACGATTGTTGACGTGACGACGACCGCGCTTGTGACGCAATCCGATTGGACCCGAACACTGCTCACGCCCCTTCGTGCCCCTGCCTGGCGGACCTACCTGTACTTCGTGCTTGTCAGCATCCTTGCGGTCCTCGGTGTCGTGTTCATCTTCTGCGCGGGTCTGGCTTCTGGGTTGCTGATCGTCACCCTTGTCGGCATTCCGCTGCTGGCGCTGGTGGTGATGAGCGGGCGGGCGTGGAACCGGCTGTACCGGTCGCTGGCCGAATGGTCGACGTCACCATCGACGCTCCGCCGCAGTTCGTGCGGCGCGCCGGCCGGTTGCAGACCGTCGCGGCCGCCCTTACCGACGCCGTGGGTTGGCGCAGTCTGGGGTTCCTGGCGCTGCATGCGGTGCTGATGACGCCGATCGGATATTCCGTGATCGTCGGGATCGTGGCGTCCGGGCGTTGGTGGTCTCGCCGGTGGTGTGGGCGGCCCTCGGGGAATCGTTCGTGTCGTTCGGCGAACCGGTCGACTCGCTTCCGATGTATCTGCTGTTATCCATCGGCGGGATTCTCGGACTGTACGGCCTTGGGTGGTTGATGCTGGGCCTCGGTCGCGCCCACACGTGGCTGGCCCGAGCCCTGCTCGGCCCGACCGAACGCGAGCGGCGGGTCGGTCAGCTGGAACGGGCCCGCGCGGAGGTGGTCGACGATTCGGCAGCCACCCTGCGCCGCGTCGAGCGCGATCTTCACGACGGCACCCAGGCCCGGTTGATCACGGTCGCAATGGCATTGGCGCGCGCCGAGGAGCACTTCGCGTCATCTGACATGACCCGCGGCCGTGAACTGGTCGCCGACGCGTTGGCCAACACCAAGGACACGCTGACCGAATTGCGTGATTTGGTTCGCGGGATCCGTCCACCCGCGTTGGATCTCGGCCTCAGTGAAGCGGTGCAGACGCTGGCGGCCCGCCACCCCATTCCCGTAGCAGTGGTGGTTGACCTGGCGGTACGCCCCTCGATCGGCGTCGAGACCATGGCCTACTTCTGCGTGGCCGAACTGCTGGCCAACGTGTCACGACATTCGGGTGCCAGCCACGCCGCCGTCCGGATCCATGGCGATGCCGCCGAGTTGCGAATCATCGTGGAGGACAACGGCTCCGGTGGAGTGCAGGTCGGCAACGGCTCGGGGCTGATCGGGTTGCGGGACCGGCTCGAGATGCTGGATGGCCGGTTGGAGATCGACAGCCCGGCTGGCGGCCCGACGGTTGTCGCCGTCGCCGTACCACCAGGAACCGAGGAGTGACTCGCCTCGTCATCGCTGAGGACAGCGCCATCTTGCGCGATGGTTTGGTGCAGCTGCTGGTCGAACGTGGCCACGAGGTGGTGGCCAAGGTGGGCACCGCCGACGAATTGATCGAGGCGGTGAACGAATTCACCCCGGATGTCGCGGTCGTCGACATCCGCATGCCGCCGACGTTCACCGATGAAGGCTTGGTGGCCGCGGTAGCACTTCGCCGTTCGCACCCCGATGTCGGCGTACTGGTGTTCTCCCAGTGGGTCGAGACCCGTTATGCCACTGACCTGTTAGCGGGTAACCCCGAGGGGGTGGGCTACCTACTCAAGGACCGGGTCACCGACATCGCCGAGTTCGACGCCGCCGTGCATCGCGTCGCGTCGGGCGGCACCGCGCTCGATCCTGAGGTGGTCCGTCAACTGATCGGCGGCCGACGTCAGGCCACCGTGTTGGACCGGCTGACCCCCCGCGAACGTGAGGTGCTCGAGCTGATGGCCGAAGGCCATTCCAATAGCGCTCTGGCGCAACACCTTTCGATCACCGAGCGGGCCGTCGAAAAGCACGTCTCGGCGATCTTCACCAAGCTGGACCTACCGCCTTCGCAGGCACATCATCGCCGCGTGCTGGCGGTGCTGACTTATCTCAATTCCTGAAGCGCCCAGATCGTCAAATACGCCAACCCGAAGAACGCTGCAACGGCCAGTGCCACCCCTGTCGACTGGACATATGCGAACGGCGACCGTATCCACTCGAACGTCGATGCCACCACCGCATCTGGCCGCGTCACCAAATCCCAAGAGTTCCAACGCTGAAACCGCCCGATGACGACGCCGATCGAACACAGTCCGACCGAGACGACGACGGCCGCCCAGCCGGCAATCGCACCCCACTCGCGTTCGATGCGCTGATGCACCAGGCGCAGCGACACCACGCCGAGCATGATGCCCGTCCACGCCGCGAAGCCGTACTGCAGGACGTGACGCCAGAGTTCGACGCCTTCGCCGAGGTGGACCAGGTCGGTCACCAAGTACACCGAATTCGGCAGGAACGCCAGCCAGCCCAGTCCCAACGGCACTTGCCAGAGACTTCGCTTCAGCGCGGCGAACCCTGCGGCGAAAAGAAGCGGGATCCATGCGAGCGCCAAATTCCAGACGAGAAAACGGGTGGGGTAGAAGACCGGCGCATCTGGGTCAGTGAGACCCAGGACAGTGGTCAGACCCGTCGTTGCCACCAGCGCAATGAGAAGAACGGCACGCGGGACAATGGTCATCCGCCCAGTTTGCCGGACGTTCTAACCGCGAACAGACGCAAAAACCCCCAATTTCATTGCGAAATGGGGGTTTTTACGTTCCCCAGCTTGCGCGGGGGGCCCGGCTCGGCAGTGTTAGAAGGCCGCCTCGTCCAGTTCCATGATCTCGTTGTCGAGGGTGTCGATCACCTGACGGGTGCTGGTGAGCAGCGGCAGCATGTTCTTCGCGAAGAACGACGCCACTGCGATCTTGCCCTCGTAGAAGGCGCGATCGTCGCCGCTGGCGCCGGCGTCGAGCGCCTCGATGGCCTTGGCAGCCTGCTGCTGCAGCAGCCAGCCGATGACCAGGTCGCCAACGCTCATCAGGAAGCGCACCGAACCCAGGCCCACCTTGTAGATGCTGGCGGTGTCTTCCTGGGCAGCCATCAGGTAGCCGGTCAGCGTGGCGGCCATGCCCTGCACGTCCTCCAGCGCGGTGGCGAGCAGCGTCCGCTCGGCCTTCAACCGCCCGTTGCCCGCCTCGGTCTTGACGAACTGCTCGATCTGGCCCGCCACGTACGACAGCGCCTGGCCCTTGTCGCGGACGATCTTGCGGAAGAAGAAGTCCTGCGCCTGGATGGCCGTGGTGCCCTCGTACAGTGAGTCGATCTTGGCGTCACGGATGTACTGCTCGATCGGGTAGTCCTGCAGGAAGCCGGACCCACCGAGCGTCTGCAGGCTTTCGGTCAGCTTGGCGTAAGCCTGCTCCGAGCCGACACCCTTGACGATCGGCAGCATCAGATCGTTGACCTTGACCGCCAGCTCGGCGTCCACGTCGTGGAGCGCCTTAGCGACCGCCGAATCCTGGAACGTCGCGGTGTACAGATACAGCGCGCGCAGACCCTCGGCGTAGGACTTCTGGGTCATCAGCGACCGACGCACGTCCGGGTGATGCGTGATGGTCACGCGTGGCGCGGTCTTGTCGGTCATCTGCGTCATGTCGGCACCCTGCACGCGCTCCTTGGCGTACTCGAGCGCGTTGAGGTAACCGGTCGACAGGGTCGCGATGGCCTTGGTGCCGACCATCATGCGGGCCTGCTCGATGACGTCGAACATCTGCGCAATGCCCTCGTGGACCTCGCCGACCAACCAGCCCTTGGCGGGAACGCCGTGCTGGCCCATCGACAACTCACAGGTGGCCGAAACCTTCAGGCCCATCTTGTGCTCGACGTTGGTGACGAAGACGCCGTTGCGCTCGCCGGGCTCGCCGGTCTCGAAGTCGAAGAGGAACTTCGGCACGAAGAACAGCGACAGCCCCTTGGTGCCGGGGCCCGCGCCCTCGGGGCGCGCCAGCACGAGGTGGAAAATGTTCTCGAACAAGTCGCCGGAATCACCCGAGGTGATGAAGCGCTTCACACCGTCGATGTGCCACGAGCCGTCGTCCTGCTTGACGGCCTTGGTGCGGCCGGCGCCGACGTCCGAGCCCGCGTCGGGCTCGGTCAGCACCATGGTGGAGCCCCAGCCGCGCTCGGCGGCCATCACGGCCCACTTCTTCTGCTCCTCGGTGCCAAGGCGGTAGAAGATGTTCGCGAATCCGGCGCCGCCGGCGTACATCCACACCGCCGGGTTCGCGCCGAGGATGTGCTCGTTGAGCGCCCACATCAGCGCCTTGGGCGTCGGGGTTCCGCCGAGGGCCTCGTCCAGGCCGACCTTGTCCCAGCCGGCCTCGAGCACGGCGTTCACTGACTTCTTGAACGACTCGGGCAGCGTCACCGAATACGTCTTGGGATCGAACGTCGGGGGATTGCGGTCACCTTCGACGAAGGACTCCGCGATGGGGCCTTCGGCGAGCCGGGCCATCTCGCCCAGCATCTCGCGGGCGGTGTCGACATCCAGATCGGCGTACTCGCCCTCACCCAGTGCCTTGTCCACGCCCAACACCTCGAACAGGTTGAATACCTGGTCACGGACATTGCTCTTGTAGTGGCTCACAGTTCCTCCTCGTCGAGTTGGCCACATGCGGTTGGGTACTTGTTGCTAAGTTACCCACCAGTAACTGTCCCGAACTATACCGTTCAGTAACTTCAACACAAAGCGACCGTGAGCAATTTCCACCTGCTAAGTAACCCACCGGTTGGGCGAGGAGCCAAAACCGCAGTTGACAGGTGTCTGAGCTGCATATACAGCCCTCTGTGAGCTTCATCACGGACCCCCGGATAGGGTATTCGGGTGCTTCGTGTCGCGGTGTGGGGAACAGGGAATATGGGGGCGACGGCCGTACGGTCCGCGGTGGCGTTTCCCGGGCTGCAGCTGTCCGGCGTCATCACGTCATCGCCGGATAAAGAAGGCAGGGACGCGGCGACATTCGCGCGACTCGACTCCGACACCGGCGTGTCTGCCACCACCGACGTCGACGCCGCACTGTCCGGGTGCGATGCCGTGGCCTACATGGCTTCGGGCGACATCCGGCCCGATGAGGCGATCGCGGACATCGTGCGATGCCTGAGCGCCGGCAAGCATGTGGTCACGCCGTCGCTGTACTCGCTGTACGACCCGCGCTCGGCGCCGCCGGAATGGGTGGAGCGCCTCACCGCGGCCGCCGAAGAAGGCGGGTCGGCGCTGTTGGTCAGCGGCGTGGACCCGGGCTGGGGCAACGACGCCCTCGCCGTGATCGCCGCCGGGTTGTGCACCCGCATCCGGACCATCACCTGCCAGGAGATCTTCGACTACTCCACCTACAACCAGCCGTACGCCGTGAAGGTGTCGTGCGGTTTCGGTGGGTCGATGGACGAAGTGCCGATGATGCTGTTGCCGTCTATTCCGACGATGGTGTGGGGCGGAAACGTCCGGCTAATCGGTCGGGGTCTGGGGCTGGAGATCGACGAGATCGCCGAGGAAGTCGAGCGACGGCCTCTGGAGGAATCGGTCGACAACGTGATGGGGCGGTTCGAGAAGGGCACTCAGGGCGCGTTCTGGCTCAAGGTGATTGGCAAGTCGGGCGGCCGTGAGCGGATCATCATCGAACACATCACCCGCATCGACCCGTCCTGCGCACCGGATTGGCCGCAGCCCGATCAGGGAGTCGGCGACCATCGGGTGATCGTCGACGGGGATCCGCAGCTGACCCTTGTCAGCCGCGCCGATGTCCCCGGAGGCACGCGCGCCGACGGCGGGAACACCACCGCCGCGAACCGGCTGCTGGGTGCCATCGACTGGCTGGCCACCCAGAAGCCGGGCATCTACGACGGCCTCGACGTGCCGTTGCACCCGCCGCTGCCCCAAGAGGTGGAAGCGACGCGCTGGGCCGACTAGCGATCACGCTGACCCAATTTCGCCGAGACTGCGCACAGATCGCGAATCCGTGCGATTTTGCGATCTCCCCGCAGTTTCGGTGGGTGGGAGACCACCCTCGCGGCCGCTGGCTACGTGTGAAGATGGAACCGATGAGCCCCACCGATCTGAGCCCAACCACACTCCGGGACGCGTTCGGGCATTTTCCGTCCGGTGTCATCGCGATTGCCGCAGAGGTGGGCGGGACTCGGGTTGGGCTGGCGGCCAGCACCTTTGTTCCTGTGTCGCTCGACCCACCGCTGGTGTCGTTCTGCGTACAGAACTGCTCTGAGACGTGGCCGAAGCTGAAGGGCCTGCCCTATCTGGGGATCAGCGTGCTCGGCGAAGCCCATGACGACGCCGCGCGCACGCTTGCGGCCAAGACCGGCGATCGGTTCGCGGGTCTAAAGACCGTCTCACGGGAATCTGGTGCGGTGTTCGTCGCGGGCACGAGCGTCTGGCTGGAGAGCGCCATCGAGCAACTGGTCCCTGCCGGGGATCACACGATCGTGATCCTCCGGGTAAGCGACATCACCGTGCATGCCGATGTACCGCCGATTGTCTTTCACCGCAGTACGTTTCGTCGGCTAGACGGCTGACTACGCCGGTTTAAGGACGAGCCGCGAGCTCGTCGCGATAACCCTGAATGCGCTGCTCGAGTTCGTCGGCGTCCGCTGGCCGGCCTTCCTTGCGAGCCAGCTCGGCCCGCGCGGTCAGCTCGCGGATCGCGGTGCGAATGTCGTTGATGCTTTGAGGCTCTCGCATGTTCATCCTGCTGCCTTTCGTCGTTGATTGGCCGCTTCATGAAGACTACCCGCGAGAGCCCCGGCTCAACGTCGCCGGAAGAGCTTGTCTCCGAGCCACACCACCGGGTCGTACTTGCGGTCCGCTGCGCGCTCCTTCAGCGGAATCAGCGCATTGTCGGTGATCTTGATGTGCTCTGGGCATACCTCGGTGCAGCATTTGGTGATGTTGCAGTAGCCGAGGCCGTTCTCGTCCTGCGCCTGCTCCGGACGCCGGCTCAGCGTGTCCAGCGGATGCATATCGAGTTCGGTCTGACGCATCAAGTACCGCGGGCCTGCGAACGCCTGCTTGTTCTCGTCGTGATCACGCACTACGTGACACGTGTTCTGACACAGGAAGCACTCGATGCACTTGCGGAACTCCTGTGACCGGTTCACGTCTTCCTGGCTCATCCGGTACTCGCCCGGCTGCAGATCCTTCGGCGGCGTAAAAGACGGTATCTCCCTGGCCTTTTCGTAATTGAACGAAACATCGGTGACCAGGTCCCTGATGATGGGGAACGTCCGCAGCGGTGTGACCGTGATGGTCTCGGTCTCGGTGAACGTCGACATCCGCGTCATGCAGAGCAGCTTCGGCCGCCCGTTGATCTCGGCCGAGCACGAGCCACATTTGCCTGCCTTGCAGTTCCACCGCACGGCCAGGTCGCCGGCCTGTGTCTGCTGCAGCCGGTGGATGATGTCGAGCACCACCTCACCCTCGTTGACCTCGACGGAGAAGTCCTGCAGTGCACCGCCCTCGTCGTCGCCGCGCCAGACCCGCATCTTCGCTTGATAAGCCATCAGCTTCTCCTTGCCGGGTGGTTGGCGAGCTCGTCGGGGGTGAAGTACTTCTCCAGCTCTTCGATGTTGAGCAGCTCGAGCAGATCCTCACGCATCGGCACCTGGTCCTCGCGGGTCAGGGTGATGTTAGGGACAACGGACGTGTCGGCTCCATCGTCGACGGCCCTGCATACCAGCAGCGTCTTGCGCCAGTCCGGCTCCATCGACGGGTAGTCATCGCGGGTGTGCCCGCCTCGACTCTCGGTGCGCTCCAGCGCGGCCTTCGCCACGCACTCGCTGACCAGCAGCATGTTGCGCAGGTCGACGGCCAGATGCCAGCCGGGGTTGAACTGCCGGTGCCCTTCGACGTGCATGTTCTTGAACCGCTCACGCAGCTCGGCGAGCTTGGCCAGGGCCTCGGATACCTCCTCGGCCTTGCGGATGATGCCGACCAGCGAGTTCATCGTGTCCTGCAAATCGAGCTGCAGCGTGTAGGGGTTCTCCGCCGCATCGCCGTTGGTCGGGCCGTCGAAGGGAGCCAGCGCCAGCTTGGCGGCCTCGGTGATCGCGTCCTCGGACACCTTGGGCCGATCCGACAGCGCGCGGACATAATCGGCGGCGCCGAGCCCGGCCCGTCGGCCGAACACCAGCAGGTCCGAAAGCGAGTTTCCGCCCAGCCGGTTGGAGCCGTGCATGCCGCCTGAGCACTCACCCGCCGCGAACAGTCCCGGCGTCTTGGCCGCGCCGGTGTCGGGGTCGACCTCGATGCCGCCCATCACGTAGTGGCATGTCGGCCCGACTTCCATTGCCTCCTTGGTGATGTCGACCTCGGCCAGCTCCATGAACTGGTGGTACATCGACGGCAATCGGCGCTTGATCTCCTCGGCTGGCAGCCGCGACGCGATGTCCAGATAGACGCCGCCGTGTGGAGTGCCGCGATCCGCCTTCACCTCCGAGTTGATCGCGCGGGCCACCTCATCGCGGGGAAGAAGGTCGGGGGTGCGGCGCGCGGAGTCGTTGTCCTTGAGCCACTGGTCGGCCTCTTCGATCGATTCCGCGTACTGGCCCTTGAACACCGGCGGAATGTAATCGAACATGAACCGCTTGCCGTCGGAGTTCTTCAGCACCCCGCCGTCGCCGCGCACGCCCTCCGTGACGAGGATGCCCTTCACGCTGGGCGGCCAGACCATGCCGGTCGGGTGGAACTGGACGAACTCCATGTTGATCAGCGTCGCCCCGGCCCGCAGCGCCAGCGCATGGCCGTCGCCGGTGTACTCCCACGAGTTCGACGTGACCTTGTACGACTTGCCGATACCGCCGGTGGCCATCACCACGGCAGGCGTCTCGAACAGGATGAACCGGCCGCTCTCTCGCCAATAGCCGAACGCGCCAGAAATACGTTTCGAATCACCGGCCCTGTCTTCCAAGACCAGGTCGGTGATGGTGCACTCGTGGAACACCTTGATGCGGGCCTCGTAATCACCGAGCTCGGCCTTGTCCTCCTGCTGCAGTGAGACGATCTTCTGCTGCAGAGTGCGGATGATCTCCAGACCGGTGCGGTCACCGACATGCGCCAGCCGCGGGTAGGTGTGCCCGCCGAAGTTGCGCTGGCTGATCCGGCCGTCCTTGGTGCGGTCGAACAGCGCGCCGTAGGTCTCCAGTTCCCAGACGCGGTCGGGCGCCTCTTTGGCGTGCAGCTCGGCCATCCGCCAGTTGTTGAGGAACTTGCCACCACGCATGGTGTCGCCGAAGTGGACCTGCCAGTTGTCCTTTGGGTTCGCGTTGCCCATCGACGCCGCGCATCCGCCCTCGGCCATCACGGTGTGCGCCTTGCCGAACAACGACTTACAGACCACAGCCACCTTCAAGCCACGTTCGCGCGCCTCGATCACTGCCCGCAAACCCGCGCCGCCGGCACCGATCACGACTACGTCGTATTGGTGCCGTTCGACCTCAGCCATAAACCCTCACTATTGTCCGGAAAATGTGATGAAAACCGTTCTCAGCCAATGAATCTGAGATCAGAAATGGAGCCGCTGGCGACCAGCATGATGTAGAAGTCGGTCAACATCAGGGTGCCGAGTGTGACCCACGCATACAATTTGTGCCGCGTGTTCAGTGCGCTGATCTGCGTCCACATCCAGTAGCGCACAGGGTGTTTGGAGAAGTGCTTGAGGCGCCCGCCGACGATGTGGCGGCAGGAGTGGCACGACAGGGTGTAAATCCACAGCATCACCACGTTGACCACGAGAACGACGTTGCCCAAACCGAATCCGAAGCCGGTAGGAGAGTGGAAAGCCACGATCGCGTCGTACGTGTTGATCACCGAGATGACCATCGCGATGTAGAAGAAATAGCGGTGCGTGTTCTGGATGATTAGCGGAAAGCGGGTCTCGCCGGTGTATTTCGCGTGCGGTTCGGCCACCGCGCACGCGGTCGGGGACTGCCACACCGACCGGTAGTAGGCGCCGCGGTAGTAGTAGCAGGTCAGCCGGAACAGCAGCAGGAACGGCAATGAAAATGCCGCGAACGGAATCCACCACACATCGGGGATGACCTGCGGCCAGAAGTGGCTGGCCTCCGGGAGGCACCCCTTGCTCATGCACGGGGAGTAGAACGGCGTGAGGTAGTTGTATTCCGCGACGTAGTAGTTGTTCTGCAGGAACGCACGCACCGTCGCGTAGATCACGAACGCGGCGAAGCCCAGATCGATGATCGCGGGGTACTGCCACCACTTGTCGGTGCGCAGGGTGCGCTGTGGAATCTGGGCACGGCTCGGCGAGAAGACGCCGGTCGCCTTGCGGTCGGCGGTGGGTGCGCTCACTTTTCCCTCTCGGTGTGGTTATGTCCCGATCAGACAGCCGCGACGTTAGCCTGCGACTCCTCGATCGTCCTCATCGCCCCAGAAAGCGGTGTCGTACGGGGTGTCCGGGATTGGGATCTTCTCGCCGCTGTGGTGGTGGGTCACGCCCTTAGTCAGCTCGAGCTCTTCGGCATCGATGTCGAGCCGGTCGATGTCGTTGAGCAGGCGTTCGGCGTCATTGACGATGCGGCGGGAGGCGGGGCTGTCCCCGTACCTTGCTGCCAGCGAAGTCACGCAGCGCCGCATGCTTCCGATTAGCTCGTGCAGCTCGGCAAGTTCAGTAGTGGTGGACAATTGACCTCCTTGGGCTGAAGGTGTCACGGATCACAGTACGACACCCGATGCTAGCCACATTATGGACTTCAGAGTGAGACGCATCACGTCGAGGAAGCGGAGGTAGGCCCATGTCCAACCAGGTTCTCAAGGAGCGCGCGGACGCGTTGCTGGCATTGCACCAGCCCGGCAATCCGGTGGTGCTGCCGACGGTCTGGGACGCCTGGTCGGCGCGGCTGGCCGTTGACGCGGGGTTCGCGGCGCTGACCGTCGGGAGCCATCCGCTGGCCGATTCGATCGGTAAGGCCGACCAGGAGGGAATGTCGTTTGACGACGTGCTGACCCGGGTCGCGCAAATCACCTCCGCGGTCGACGTGCCGGTATCGGTCGACATCGAGTCGGGCTACGGCGAACCGCCTACCCGCCTGATCACGGGCCTGTTGGACGCCGGCGCCGTCGGGCTCAACATCGAGGACACGGTGCACAGCGAAGGTGGGCGGCTGCGGTCGTCCAGCGAACACGCTGAGCTCGTCGGCGCTCTGCGTGAGGCGGCCGACGCGGCGGGCGTGCACGTGGTGATCAATGCCCGCACGGATCTGTTCCTCCGGAAGGACGGCGACGAATCCGACCGTGTTGACCGTGCGATTGCCCGGCTGAAAGAGGCGGCGGCCGCGGGCGCCGATTCGTTATACCCCGTCGGCCTTCACGAGCCGGATACGTTGCGGCGCTTGGCCACCGAGCTGCCGTTGCCGATCAACGCGATCGCGCTGCCCGATCAGTCCGACCCCGCTTCGTATGCGCCGGCGGGCGTCGGCAGGATCAGCTTCGGCCCGTTCCTGCAGCGTGCGCTTTCCGGGCACGCCACGGAGATTCTGGCGCGCTGGGCTTAGCATTCGGCCGTGAGCCCTGACGACGACGGCGACTGGCACGATCAGCAACCGGTGATTGTGGCGGCGGGAGTGGCGGGAGTCGTCCTGTTGGCGGTGCTGGTGTGGGCGGTGATGCGCACCGCCGACAACTCGTCCGGACCACCGGAACCCGTGGAGTTCGCGCCGTCGTCCGCTACGTCGTCGACGTACACGACGAGTTCATCGTCGAGCACGAGTTACTCGCTGCCGAGTGTGCAGACCAGCCAGGACAATCCGGTCATCACCGGGCCAACCCAGTCGTCGTCGACCGACGACGGTTTCGATGACGACCAAACGACGACATCGACCACGGCCGTCAACCCTTACCCGACGACGACGCCGACCAACGCCGGGGGTATCTAAGAGTTGGGGTTTGGCACCTGTTGCGGGTTATCGGGGTGTAACACTTCCCCGGCGGCGTTGATCGGCGAAGGCTTGGGGCCATGACCGATGACATGTGGGGGACGGGCGACTATCGGGCGGTTGCGGAGAAGGTGGCGTCCATCGCCGATGTCCTGGTTCCGCGGGCGGACATTGCGCCGGGGATGGACGTGCTCGATGTCGCCTGCGGTACCGGCAACGCCTCGATCCCGGCGGCCAGGCTGGGGGCGCGGGTCAGCGGCCTGGACTTCTCCCCGGGTCTGGTCGCGATCGCACGCGAACGCGGCGCCGAGGCCGGCGTAGAAGTCGACTGGCTGGAAGGCGATGCGCAGGCGCTTCCTTTCGACGATGACAGCTTCGACCGCGTCATCTCCGCGATCGGGCATATGTTTGCGCCCGATCACAAGCGCACCGCGGACGAGTTGCTCCGCGTGTGCCGACCGGATGGTCGCATCGCGATCGCCTGCTGGACGCCAGAGGGCAGCATCGGCGCGATGTTCGCGCGTCTGGGCGCAATATCACCGGCACCCCCGGAGGGCTTTCAGCCGCCGGTGCTGTGGGGCACCGAAGATCATGTGCGCGAATTGCTCGGTGACTCGGTTGAATTCGAGCGGCACAACGTCGAGTTCGACGAACCCTCGCCGGAAAGCTACGCCGACTTCATGCTGACCAGATTTCCGCCGCTGATCGCCCTGCGGGCCGAGCTCGGTGATGAGCTGGTGCGCGAGGCGTTCCTCGGTTGGGCCAGGGATGTGAATGAGGCTGACGACGGGACACTGCGCTACCGCGGTGAGTACCTCGTATCGGCGACCTGATGTCGTGACCGGCACCACACTGATGCACCACTCGCATAGAACCTGAGTCGACCGCACTCAGGTTTCAGCAGGGCGTTCGCCGCCATCGGCCCCGCTCACACCCCGCGGGGGCCTGCGGTGAGAACTCCGTGATGGGCGCTTCACATGAGGCGACATTGCGGCAATATCGGCTGCTTAACCTCGTCGCCATGCGGTCTACTTCAAACGTTGTGGTGGTCGGCCACGGCATGGTCGGTCACCGATTCGTCGAGGCGCTGCGGTCGCGCGACGCCGACGGCGCCTGGCGGGTGACCGTGCTCGCCGAGGAGAGCGATGCCGCCTACGACCGGGTCGGCCTCACCGGCTACACCGAGCACTGGGACCGTAGCCTGCTCGCCCTGCCCGGCAACGACTATCGCGACGACGACCTCGTCGAACTGCGGCTGGGCAGCCAGGTCGCCGAGATCGACCGTGTGGGCAAGTCGGTGACGACGACCGGAGGCGACCGCGTCGACTACGACGCACTGGTCCTGGCCACCGGCTCGTACGCGTTCGTGCCGCCGGTACCGGGCCACGACCTTCCGACTTGTCACGTCTATCGAACACTCGACGACCTAGACGCGATCCGCGCCGACGCGCTGCGTGCAGTCGACAGCGGCCGAGCTCCCGTCGGCGTCGTGATCGGCGGCGGCCTGCTGGGACTCGAGGCCGCTAATGCGTTGCGCCAGTTCGGCCTTGCGACCCACGTCGTCGAGATGGCGCCGCGGCTGATGGCCCAGCAGCTGGACGAGGCAGGCGGTGCCCTGCTTGGCAGGATGATGAGCGACCTCGGCATCGTCGTGCATGTCGGCGTCGGCACCGAAGCCATCGAGCCGGCACAACGCAATCGACCCGTCCGGCGGTCCGCCGAGCACGACTCGGTGCGGGTGAAGCTGAGCGACGGGACAGTCATCGACGCCGGCGTGGTTGTCTTCGCGGCGGGTGTGCGTCCCCGCGACGAGTTGGCCAGGGCGGCGGATATCGAGGTCGCCGAGCGCGGCGGTGTGCTCACCGATTTGTCCTGTGCTACACGAGATCCCAACGTTTACGCGATCGGCGAGGTAGCCGCCATCGAAGGCCGCTGCTACGGCCTCGTCGGCCCCGGCTACACCAGCGCCGAGGTCGTCGCCGACCGGCTGCTCGGCGGCGCCGCCGAGTTCCCCGAGGCCGATATGTCAACCAAGCTCAAGCTGCTCGGTGTCGACGTCGCCAGCTTCGGCGACGCGATGGGCCGCACGCCGGATTGCCTCGAAGTTGTGGTCAACGACGCGGTCAATCAGACCTACGCGAAGCTGGTGCTGTCCGACGATGCCAAGACGCTGCTGGGCGGCATCCTGGTCGGCGACGCGTCGTCGTACGGCGTGCTGCGGCCGATGGTCGGCGAAACGCTTCCCGGCGACCCGATGGCGTTGATCGCCCCAGCCGGATCTGAAGGTGGCGCAGGGGGATTGGGTGTCGGCGCGCTTCCGCCCGCCGCGCAGATCTGTTCGTGCAACAACGTCACCAAGGGTGATCTCACCGAGGCCATCGCGGGTGGCTGCTGCGACGTCGGTGAGCTGAAGAAGTGCACGCTGGCCGGCACGTCGTGTGGCTCGTGTGTGCCGTTGCTCAAGCAGCTGCTGGAGGCCGAGGGTGTCGAGCAGTCCAAGGCGCTGTGTGAACACTTCAGCCAGTCGCGGGCCGAGCTGTTCTCGATCGTCGCCGCGACATCGATCCGCACCTTCACCGGGCTCATCGAACGCTTCGGCACCGGAAAGGGCTGCGACATCTGCAAACCCGTGGTGGCGTCGATCTTGGCGTCGACCAGTTCGGAGCACATCCTCGACGGGGAGCAGGCCTCGCTGCAGGACTCCAACGACCACTTCCTGGCCAACATCCAGAAGAACGGCAGCTACTCGGTGGTGCCGCGGTCGCCGGGCGGTGAGATCACCCCCGAGCAGCTGATCCTGATCGGCGAGATCGCGCGCGACTTCAACCTTTACACCAAGATCACCGGTGGCCAGCGCATCGACATGTTCGGCGCGCGGGTGGACCAGCTTCCGGAGATCTGGCGTCGCCTGGTCGACGGGGGAATGGAGTCCGGCCACGCCTACGGCAAGGCACTGCGCACGGTGAAGAGCTGTGTCGGCAGCACCTGGTGCCGCTACGGCCAGCAGGATTCCGTCAACATGGCCGTCGACATCGAGAAGCGCTACCGGGGCCTGCGTGCACCGCACAAGATCAAGATGGCGGTCTCGGGGTGTGCGCGTGAATGCGCGGAGGCGCAGAGTAAGGACGTCGGCGTCATCGCCACCGAACAGGGCTGGAACCTCTATGTGTGCGGCAACGGCGGCATGTCACCCCGGCACGCCCAACTGCTGGCCGGTGACCTCGACGATGAGACGCTGATCTCCTACATCGACCGGTTCCTGATGTTCTACATCCGCACCGCAGACCGCTTGCAGCGCACGGCGCCGTGGCTGGAGGCGATGGACGGTGGAATGGACCACCTGCGTGAGGTGGTCTGCAACGACTCGCTCGGCCTTGCCGCGGAGTTCGAAGAAGCCATGGAGCGCCACGTCGCCGGCTACGCGTGTGAGTGGAAGGGCGTGCTCGAGGATCCGAACAAGCTGTCGCGGTTCGTGTCCTTCGTGAACGCTCCCGATGTCGTCGATCCGACGATCGAGTTCACCGAACAGTCCGGGCGCATAGTCCCCATTGGCATGCCGAAGGTACGGGGGTAGCCGAATCATGACTCTGCTCAACGACGTCCAAGTGTGGACGACTGCATGTACCTACGATCACCTGATCCCGAACCGCGGGGTGGGAGTGCTGCTGCCCGGTGGAGTGCAGGCCGCGCTTTTCCGCCTCGACGACGGCTCACTTCACGCGATTGGCAACATCGATCCGTTCTCCGGGGCGGCGGTGATGTCGCGCGGCATCGTCGGCGACCGAGGTGGCCGCGCCACCGTGCAGACGCCGATCAAGAAGCAGGCGTTCGCTCTTGATGACGGCGGCTGCCTCGACGACCCCGAAGTCCGCCTCCCGGTGTACCCGACGCGCATCGTGGACGGCCTCGTCGAAGTCGGCGCCTTGAGTCCCTCGCGGACCTAACCGTTGGGGCCGGGCACCGTGATCGGCGGGATCGTCGGCGGCTGAATCACGGTAACGGTGCTGGTACTCGTGCTCGGGACCGCGCTCGTAGTGGTAGTGGTGGGTGGCGTCGGCGAAGTCGTCTCGGTAACGGTGGCAGGCGGAACTGGGCTGACGGCGGTCGTGGTGACGGTCGACGTCGACGTTGATGTCGAGATCGACGTCGTCGTGGCGGCGCTGGCGGGGCTGAGGACACCGCAGGCGAGGCGCTGGCCGGTGTCGGCGCCCATGTCGGCATCTTGGTGCAGCACAATCGACGACCCTTCGGGACCCTTGAGCTGATCCTCGGTGAAGCCGTCGCTGGTGGCGACGAGTTTGCCGGAGCCGTCGGAGCGCACGAGCAGCGGCGGCAGGTCCCCGCTCGCCGGCTGACCCGTATGACCCTGCGCTTGGAAGTGGTCACCTGCCGATGCGAAGTCACCGGATTGACCGCCGGTGGGGGCGACGGAGTTGGCTTCACACTTGCCGACGGCGTGGATGTGCAGGCCGTGGAACCCTGGCGACAGAATGCCGGCGGCGACAGTCTCGACGGTCACGGTGGCGTACCCGTTCGTGAAGTCGACGGTGGCATTCGCGACGGGTTTGCCGTCCGCCGAATTCAGCTGTGTGCTCAGCTTCTGGGCACCTGATGCCGGCCCGGAGGTCGTTGGCGTCGACGAGTTGTCGGAGGATTGGTTCGAACAGCCGTTCATAACGGCGACGGGCGCGGCAAGCAAAGCAATGGCAGCGGCGACATGCTTATTCATGGGGGCGGCGTACCCCGGCACCGCTCGCAACAAACTGGGAGTTTGCCCGATCAAGCAGCGACGGAAACCCTGGCCCGTCGGAACCTGTTCGCGATCAGCCGCACCAGCCCGGGATGCGTGCCGAGGGGCTCGGTCACCACGTCGGCGCCACTGTCCCGCAACCGATCCTGAAACAGGCCCTCCGACAACAGGTACGACGCTACGACCACCCGCCGGGCGCCCCGTCGCCGCAGTGAGGCGACCGCCTCGTCAACGCGTGGTGGTCCGGTGGCGGCGAACGCCAGCTCCACTCGCGAACTCGTGATCGCTGATAATCCCGTCGCCATCGTGTGGAGATCCCGTTGTGCGTTGGGGTCGGAGGTACCCGCGGCGGCCAGAATCACCGAATCGCCTTGACGCCAACCGGATTCCACCAGCCGATCCGTCAAGACCCGCACCAACTGCGGCCCCGGTCCAAGCGCTTCCGTCACAGTGACATCGAGATGACCACTTGCCTCAACATGCGCTGGTATATCGGCAGTGACGTGATAGCCGCGCGACAAGAATGCCGGCACAAGGATGACAGGCCCGCCCGGCGTCCCGGCGAGCACCTCGGACGGCGTCGGGCCGAGCACATCGACGAACGACACGTGCACCGTCTGCCCGAGCGTCGCAGACACCCGCTGCGCCAGATCGCCGACCATCGCCACGCCGCTTTGCTTGCGGGTGCCGTGCGCCACCAGCACCAGACTCATAGGGCGTGCGCCAATTCGTCGTCGACCGCCAGCCGGTATCCGCGCTTGACCACTGTCGCCACAATCTTCTTGTCGCCCAACGCCGTTCGAAGACGCAACACCGCCGTCTCCACGGCGTGGGTATCAGTGCCACTGCCCGGCAGCGCGCCGAGTAGATCGGTACGCGACACCACCGCGCCGGGATGGTGTGCCAGCGCGCGGATGGTCGCCATCGAAGCAGGCGAGAGCGCCTTGACCACGCCGTCGACCATCACGCAGGTGCCCCGTATCTCCAGCACATGCCCGGCCACCCGGACGGTGCGCGACTGCAGTAGCGGAAGCTCGTCGGTGATATGACGGGCCAACGCGCCCAACCGCATTCGCTCCGGCGCCGACGTCGGCACGCCCAGCCGCACCAGCGGTCGAGCAGTGACGGGCCCGACACACATTGCGTGCACCGCGGACCGGAATGCCGTAAGCACCATGTCCTCGATGCCCATCTCGGTCGCGCGCATCAGGACCGACGCCACCGCTGGCGCCGAGGTGAAGGCGACGGCGTCGAATTTCTCCTCCGCGATGCCCGCGACCAACTGGTCGAAGTCGCCGTTGCGCGGCGCAGGATGCCAGCGGTACACCCTGATCGGCACCACTTCTGCGCCCGCAGCGCGCAACTCGTCGAGGAACTCGGGGAACGGATCCCAGTCGTCGGTGGCGCCGTGCAGCTGCACCGCGATCCGTTGTCCTGCGATGCCGCCCTCGACCAGGTAGTGCAGGAGTTCGCGCGACGACTCAGACTCCGGCGACCATTCCTCTGGCAGACCCGCAGCACGCAGTGCTCCGGTGGCCTTCGGTCCGCGGGATACGACGCGGGCCTTGCTGAGTGCCACCAGCAGCTCGTGCGTCAGTCCCCAGCCGTCGGCCGCGGCGACCCAGCCCCGAAAGCCGATCCCTGTGGTGGCGATCACGATGTCGGGCGGCACGTCGATCAACGCCTCGGTGTGCTCACGCAACTCGGCGTCGTCAGGAAGCGGCACCATCGCGATGGCGGCCGCGCTGGTCACGGTGGCGCCACGTCGTTGCAGCAGCGCGCCCAGTTCCTCGGCACGGCGGGCGGAGGTCACCGCCACCCGAAACCCGGTGAGCGGTGCCCAGTCGGGCTCACTCATGTTGCCAGTGTTCGCGGAGCGTGTTTCCAACCCATTACCCCGCTATTGCCTAACCGTGTCGCCCGATGTGAGCTGGGCAACTCCGTTGTTGCCCAGCCTCCCTGACCCACACTTAGGTCCTCACGTCCGGGCCAAGTCCGAAAGCGGCTCCGGCGCGTCGACGGAAGCCGACACCGGCCGCCGCACGTACATCACCCAGGTCACCGCCGAGGCAACCACGTAGAACGTCAGGAAGATCCAGAACGCCGAGGTGGCGGAGTGGCTGGTCAAGTAGGACTGCCGCAGCGCCAGGTTGATGCCGACGCCGCCGAGCGCGCCGATGGCACCCGCGAAACCGATCAGCGCGCCCGACATCGCCCGCGACCAGGCCACGCGCTCGGCCTCGGGCACGTCCAGCGAGCGGCTGCGGGCCTCGAAGATCGACGGGATCATCTTGTAGACCGAGCCGTTGCCGATGCCCGACAGCAGGAACAGCGCGATGAAGCCGACGACGTAGCCGCCCATCATCACGGCCGTCGCCGGTCCGGCCGTGTGGTCGTCCAGCGTGCTCATCCCGACCAGCACGCTCGCGGACAGGATCATTCCGCCGAACACCGCCAGCGTGACCCGGCCACCGCCGATGCGGTCGGCCAGCTTCCCGCCGTACACCCTCGACAGCGAGCCGAGCAGCGGGCCGATGAACGCGATCTGGGCGGCGTGTAGCGATGCCTGTGCCGCGCTCTGCCCACCTGCGGTGAAGTTGATCTGCAGCACCTGGCCGAACGCGAACGCGAAGCCGATGAACGAGCCGAATGTGCCGATGTAAAGGAGGGAGATCACCCAGGTGTCACGCTCCCGCAGGATCGCGCCCATCGCGGTCAGGTCGATCTTGTGCTGCTCCAGGTTGTTCATGAAGAGCGCGGCGCCGATTCCGGCGATGGCCAGCGCAACAAGGTAAATCGCGCACACCCAGTACGGCTGCCGGTTGCCGAGGGTGGCGATGACGAGCAGGCCGACGATCTGGACCATCGGCACCCCGATGTTGCCGCCGCCGGCGTTGATGCCAAGCGCCCAGCCTTTGAGGCGCTGCGGGTAGAACGCGTTGATGTTGGTCATCGACGAGGCGAAGTTGCCGCCGCCGAAGCCGGCCAGCGCGGCGCACACCAGGTACGGCCATAACGGCAGGCCGGGGTGAGCCAGCAGCCACATCGACCCCAGGGTCGGAATCAGCAGGACGAAGGCGGAGAACACGGTCCAGTTACGGCCTCCGAAGGTCGCGGTGGCCAGCGTGTACGGGATCCGCAGGCACGCGCCGACCAGCGTCGCGGTGGCACCGAGAAGGAACTTGTCGCCGGCCGAGAAGCCGTAGACCGACTCCGGCATGAACAACACCATCACCGACCACAGAGACCACACAGAGAAGCCGATATGCTCGGCCGCCACCGACCAGATCAGGTTGCGGCGGGCGATCTTCTTGTTACCGGCTTCCCAGGCCACGACGTCTTCGGGATCCCAGTCGGTGATGCGATGCGACATAGCGTCAACGCTAGGAAGGCTTTATTGCGCGAAACCGCACCGCGATAACCCCGCCGTGAACTTCCGCTCACGCTTCTGACGGTGCCTCTGTGAGATCTAGTCGACGCGGTGTGCGTGCACGACGGTAAAAGGAAGATGCACCCGGTCGTCGTCGATCAGCTCGGAAATCTTGGTGAACCGCTCGGTCATCTGCTTCATCTGTTCCAGTGTCTCCGGCGGCATCTGTTGGATCAGATGCTCGGGGAAACCGTCACCAGCGGTGCGGAAGCCGATCGCGTTGCCCAAATACGTGGTGGGACCGAGGAAGTCGATGCGCCAGCCGTTGGCCGTCAAAGTGTCGCGGATGTTGGACTCGGACACCACGCCCATGGGTGCGGTCACGCCGTTGACGTTCCCATCGGAGAAGCAGGACAGGTGCAGCCGGGCGCCGGGCCGCGTCGCGCGGTACAGAGCGGCGATGTAGGCCTGCTGCCCTTCTTCGTCGAGACAGTGATACAGCGCACTATCGACGACGGTGTCGAAGCGGCCCTCGTACCCCGTCAATTTGGTGGCGTCCGCCACATCGAAGTTCACCGTGACGCCTACGGCCGCCGCGCGACGGCGCGCCTCCTCGATCGCGGCGGGCGCGCCGTCTAGCCCGGTCACCGAGTGCCCGCGCGAAGCCAGATAGATCGAGTTGTCACCGAGCCCGCAGCCGATGTCGAGCACCTCACCCGAAAAGCCGCCCAGCGCTTCGAGTTCCATCAACCGAGGCTGCGCCTGACGTACATCCCACGGGACAGCGGTGGGCGCTGGGCCGCCCTCGAAGACGGGCTCGCCGCGGTAGAGCTTGTCAAAAGCTTCGGGATCAGGACGAAACGAGGATGGTGTTGTCACCTCATCCAACGTACCTCGGTATTCGCGCGGCTCAGCCGCGGTGGTCACCAGACGTCGCCGTCGCGCCAATCGCAGGTGATTTCCGCGGTGGTGTCGAGTTCCAGGGTGTTCGGTAAGGCCACTGGCAACACGAAAAGTCCGTCGTCGTCGTCGGGGGTGCGCGTCACGCCGGCCGGCGCCAGCACCGACGTCGGCCCGCGCCATGGCAGCCAGCCGCGCGAGGTGTACATGTGCCTGCCGGCCTCCGAGGCGCTGAGCGCACCGAGTTGGTAGGCGCCTCGCAGAACCTGCTCGGCGGCGTCCATCAACGCATGGGCCAGTCCTTGCCCGCGCCAGTCCTCGCGCACCGCCACGCCTTCGAGGTAGCCACAGCGCAGTGAAGTATTGCGGTAGAGCATTCTGCGCTGAACCACCGCGGCGTGTGCGATCAGCGCGCCGTGCTGCGAGATCAGGGCGTGCATGCCGCCCAGCGTGTGCTCCCAGTCGGCGTCGGAGAACTGACCGGCGAAGGCCTCGATGACCATCCGGCGGGCATCCTCGCGAGTCTCGTCGTCAAGATCGGCGGTGTGGACCAGCCGAGCGGTGTGGACCCCGCGCACGCGAGGTTCCTGCGTGTGCACACTGCCGTTCTACCAGCGTGCAGGGCTGGTGTCTCTACTACTCCTCGAACGGGCGCCGCGGACGCGACCAGTGCAGCCGCACGGTCTGTCCCGGGCGGGTCTGCGCGACCTTGTCGATGTCCTCGTCGGTCACCACGCCGATCACCGGGTAGCCGCCGGTGACCGGATGGTCGGGCCCGAGGATCACCGGAAAGCCGTTCGGCGGCACCTGGATTGCGCCGCGGGTGGCGCCCTCGCTGGGCAGCTGACGGTCCGGCCAGCGGTACTCCAGCGGCATGCCGATCAGCCGCATGCCGACCCGGTCGGTGCGGTTGGTGACCTGCCAGTTGGTACGGATCAGGATGTCCGGATCGAGGAACCAGTCGTCGCGCGGTCCGGGCACCACATTGAGTTCCAGCACCTCGTCCTCGATCGCGGCCACCGGCGCCTGGTCCAGGTCGGGAAGTTCACCGGTGTGCTCGCCTATCGGCAGCACATCGCCGGGTTGGAGCGGCAGCGGACCGATCGCCGACATCACGTCGTAGGACCGTGAGCCAAGCACCGGGGAGACGTCGATGCCGCCCCGCACCGCCAGGTAGGTGCGCAGGCCGGCATGCGGCGCGCCAAGCGAGATCACCTGGCCGTCGTGTGCATAGTGAATGCTGTTGGTGCCGAACGGCTTTCCATTGACCGAGGGATCGGTGTCGGCGCCGGTCACCGCGATCGCGACGTCGCCGCCGCGCACCCTGGCGGAGAACCCGCCGAACGTCACCTCGATGGTGGCGTGGTCGCCGGGGTTGGCGACCAGCCGGTTGGCCAGTGCGTGCGACCGGCGATCGGCCGCGCCTGAGCGCCCGACCCCCATGTGCGCCATGCCTGGTCGGCCGAGATCCTCGATCAGGGCGAGTGGCCCGGTGCGCAGCACCTCGAGTGTGGCGCTCATGAGCGTGCCTCCCGGAACTGAACCCACATGCCCGGCGTCAGGAGGGCGGGTGGGTCGCGGTCGACGTCCCACAGCTCCGCGGTGTTTTCGGAGACACGCCCGATCAGCTGCCAACCCCCGGGGGACTCCCGCGGATAGACGCCGCTGAACTCCCCGGCCAGCGCCACCGACCCTGCGGGCACTTTGGTCCGCGGCTCGGATTGCCGCGGCACGTTGAGCCGCTCGTCACCACCGACCAGATACGCGAAACCCGGTGCGAAGCCGCCGAATCCCACCCGCCACACGGTGCCGGTGTGGGCGGCCACCACCTGGTCGGGCGTCATCTCGGTGAGCCGGGCCACCTCGTCGAGGTCGGCGCCGTCGTACACCACATCGATCTCGATGTCGGCACGCTTGTCGGTGGGTGCGGCCGCCTGCGACAGCGCCTCGGCTGTCACACGGAGCTTGCCGAGCCGCTGCCGCGTCGGTGCCTGATAGCGCGGTCCAGCGAGCTTGATCAACACTGTGCGCGACGCCGGAACGATGTCCAGCACGCCGAGCAGCTCGGCCTCACGCAGCGTGTCCGCCCAGGCCAATACTTCAGCGGTGCTGTCGAACTCGAGCAGCAGCGCCTGATCGCCATAGTCATAAATGGTGATGGGGCCAGTGCTTCGACCGGCATCCATCAGATCCGCAGTCACGCTCATGGAGTTGAACTTACCCGCGAGTAGCTAAGAAAGCTCCGGCTCTATGAGCCTTGCCAGAAAGGCCTTAGCGATGGCTCATATTGCCGGCCCGTACGTCGGCTCGTGGCGCTTGATGTACGCGATGACGCGATAGGTCACCGGGAGCAGGATCACCTCGACCGCGGTCTTGTAGAACCAACCCAAGGCCGTATACGTGACGAAGTCGCCGAAGCTGGTGATGCCGATAGCGCTGGCCGCAATGCTGCAGAACACCACCGTGTCGCCCAGTTGGCCCGCGAATGTCGAGCCGACCAGCCTCGCCCACAGGTGCTTCTCCTTTGTGCGCTCCTTGATACGCACCACGAGCCAGGCGTTGATGGTCTGCCCGACGATGAAGCCCGCCAGCCCCGCGATGATCAGCTGCGTATACGCGTGGACGATGTTTTCGAAGTGCTCCTGGTTGGTGTAGAAGTCGGCCGCGGGCAGGTAAATCGTCACCCAGAACGTGAGAGCTGCCAGGCCGTTCATAGCAAACCCGAGGAAGATCGCCCGCCGCGCGGCCTTGAAGCCATACACCTCGGCCAGCACGTCGCCGATCACATAGGTGAGGGGGAAGACGATGAAGCCGCCGTCGGTGATAATCGGCCCGAAGGCGACGCCCTTCGTGGCAGTCACGTTGGAGATGATCACCAGCGCCGTGAAGACCGCGACGAAGATCGGATAGTACTTCGACCCCACCTGAGCGAACGCGGCGTGCTGCTCCTTGGTGGCGGTCTGGTCGCTGGTCACCCGGCCATTAGATCAGGCGAGCGCCTTCGCAATGAGGGGCGGCAGTTGGTCGGCGACCACCGGATAGGACAGCGTCGACGCGAACGCGATGGCACCGGCGAGCTCCTTGCCGGTGAAGACGTTGCGGTTCGCAGCGGTTGCCCTCAGCTTTGCGATTATCGGATCGGCAAGCAGCGCTGCCTGTTCGTCGTCGCTCTCGGTCTTCCAGATCAGCACGTCGGCCTGGTCGAGGAAGGACGCCATCTTGTCGCGTGGCACCAGCCCGCCGCCGGCGTCGGGAATGGTGAATCCCATGGTGGTGAGGAAGTCGGTGCGCCAACCGGGCGTTGTGACGCGAACGCTGTCCTGATAGAAGGTCCCGCCGAGCAGCAGCACCTTCTTGCCGGCGAACTGCGGGTTGTTCTTGCCGACGTCTGTGAACTTCGTGTCAACGGCGGTTATCAGGTTGGCCATGTCGTCGGCCTTGAACACGGCCTGACCGATCGCGGTGGCCTGGTCCTTCCACGGCTCGAAGAACGCGTCCTTCCCGGACTGCGCGATCGTCGGCGCGATGGCTGAGAGCTTGGTGTACGTGTCCTGATCTAGTCCGGCGTTGGTGGCGACGATCAGGTCTGGCTTTAGTGACGCGATCTGATCCACCTGGATGCCGTCATTGAGGTTGAGCACGACGGGCTGCGCGCCGCCGAGTTTCGGCTGTGCCCAAGGCCATACGCCGAACGGCTCGCCGCCGAACCAGTCGGTGACGGCGATCGGGACGACTCCGACGGCCAGCAGGTCGTCCTGCTCGGTGAAGCCGGCGCTGACGACACGTTTGGGCGGTGCCGGGATCTTGGTCTCCCCGAAGATGTGCTTGACGGTGACGGAGCCGTCCTTGGCAATTTCCCCCGGCTTTGTCGAACTGCAGGCGGCGACCAGGGCCGCGCCCGCAGTCATCGTGAGGAAACTCCGCCGTGACAACGCAGCTCGCACTCAGCGAGCCTAACCGCCTTTGCGCGAAATCAGATGACGAAGCCGGTCTCTTCGATGGGAGGAAACTCGCCGGCGGCGGTCAGGACGGAACCGCGGTCGAGCTGGCTCTTGTCGAGGCCCTTGAACAGCACGCCGATGTTGTCGCCCACGTTCGCCTCATCTATCGACTTGCGGAAGATCTCGATGGCGTCGACCTGCGCCTCGAGGGTGCCGTCGATCTGCACGGTGTCGCCGACCCTCAGCGTGCCGCTCTCCACGCGGCCGGTGGCGACTGTGCCGCGTCTGCGGATCGCGAACACGTCCTCGACCGTCATTCGGAACATGTCAGGAAGTGTGCCAGCCGTATTCGCCCCCGCGAACGTTCCTTACCGCTCGAATTTTCGCCGGAATTTCGAGCGGTAAGGAACGTTCGCGGCCCGATGAACTCAGGAGTGGGCCAGTCGCTTGTTGACGACGCGAGTCAGCCACGCGGGCGAGAACCGGGAGCCCGCCGCCATGGCTTTGGTCTGCGAACCGACGGGGAAGTGCACCTGGTGGATGGCCCGGCGCAGCCAGGACGGTTCGACCGCCTTCGCGATCGCGTCGGCGACGTCCTGGGCGGTCAGCCGGATACCCAGCGACTCGGTGGTGCCGGTCTTGATGTGGTCGGTCATCGCGGTCTGCACGTAGAGCGGCCACATGGCGATCACCCGGATGCCGTAGCGCTGCCATTCGATGTCGAGCGCCTCGGTGATGCCGCGGACGAAGAACTTGGTGGCGCTGTAGTTGGCGAGCTCGGCCTGGCCGTAGATGGCCGACGCGGAGGCGACATTGACGACGACGGAGTTAGCCGTATCGCGAAGGTGGGGAAACGCGGCGTGCAGTCCGTTGACGACGCCCTTGGTGTTGATGTCGATCTCCTTGAGGTGGCGGGCGACGTCGATGTCCTCGAAGCGACCGGCCAACAAGATGCCGGCATTGTTGATCATCACGTCGAGTCGACCGGCAGCTTTGGCGAATTCGTCTACCCGCAGCGCCATTTCGGCGGAGTCGGTGACGTCGAGATGTCCGGTGATGGCCGTACCACCAAGGTTGTCGATCTCGTCGGCCATTGACTTCAGGCCGACCTCGTCGATGTCGTAGCCGCCGACGGTGTAGCCGTTCTTGGCGAAGGTCAGCGCGGTGGCGCGGCCGATTCCCGCGGCGGCTCCGGTGATGAACACGGCTCTGTTGGGCATACGCCATGATTGCCCATCCGCCGAAATTGATAGCGCGCTGGTGTGCGAAAACGGCGTAGCGCCGCGAACCCAGCCACAACTTGGGCCCGCGTTCGAGTTCGAAATAGCGTTCTTTTGGGATGGGCTTCTCCACTGGTTGGTCCAATCTTGATCGGGCATTTTCAGGCCTCATTTCCACTGTTTCGATGAAGCTGAACTCAGCACCGGTATGGCGGCAGAAAGGCGCATTCGACAACAGAAATTCAGCTGTCCGAATTACGAACGACCCTGACGCCGGACTGCGAAAAGAGAGTGCGGGCCACGACCTGCGCTCCGCCTGCGACGTGCGACAAGCACCCTTGTGAAAGTGGTGATCATTAGCCTAGTGGGGCCAAATTTGTTGCTCCCGTGGCGAGGCGATTTAGATTGCGATCTGGGTGGCAATGCAAGGTGCAATTCTGCTCACGTGTTCTGGTCGCCAGATTTATGCTCAAGCGTATGGTCCACTCGGCCCTATCGACTGCAGAGAGGGAGTAGCCGTGCGAAAAAGGCAGCGCAACCTGATATTGGGATTGGCGACGGCGGCCGCCCCAATCACGATCGTCGTTGCTGCGCCCCAAGCGGGCGCTGATTGCAACTACGCCGGTGGCGCCACCGTCTGTGCGCAGGGCACCGTCCGAGGTCCGGACGGTGTGCCGCGGGCCGCGACTCCGGTCGTCCCCTATCCGTGCGAATACGACTGGTACTGCGATACCGGCTGGGATCTCGACATTGGCTGGGATCCAGGCCGTCCCGGTGGGGGCGGTGGCATCGGACCACGATGAGCAAACACCCTCGACGGTCAATCACTTTGATGAAGGAGCCAACATGTTGCCCATAGCACGCCCCGCGCGCCGCGCGTTAAACGTAGCGCTTGGTGCAGGCGCAATGGCAGGTGCAGTGCTTTTCGTTGCCGCCGCCACCGCGACGGCCCAGCCGCTGCCACCGCCAGTTCCGCCGCCGTGCACGGCCGCCGAGCTGGCGCGCGTGATGTCAGGCGTCACGTTCGACACATCGAACTACCTGACCACCCACCCCGACGTGAACGACTTCTTCACTAGCCTCAAGGGCCAGCCGAAGGATCAGATCAACGCTCAGGTACAGACTTATCTCGACGCGAATCCAGGGGTTCGAAGCGACCTGCAGGCCATCCGGCAACCCTCGGTCGACTTCCGCCAACGCTGCGGGGTGCCGGCAACGCCCTAACCGCTAGCGAGTCCGACGGGCGGCTGACTTCAGGAATCGCCGCTAGGTGTCTCTAACGGCATACCGGCTTCGATGAAATCCAACGCCCGGTACATCAGTTCGATGGAACCCGGCGACCGGTCGATGATGGCCATCAGCGCCCCTGCAAGTGCGCCGAAGAAGATCCGCAATTCGAAGTCGTCCGGGTCCCGGCCGGTGCGACGGCTGTCGGCTTCCGTTAGCTCGCCGACGACGCGGCGATACACGTGGAACTGGAGAACTTTGAGTTCGGGCAGCGAGAAAACCAGCCGTTGCCGGGTGCGTTCCAGTTCCCAATCGTCCGCCGACACTGTGGCCATCGTGATGTCGAACGCGCGCCGGAATGCTTGCATCGTGGACAGGTCCGCGGGTTGCCGGGCCAGCGCCTCGACCGTCACTTGGTCCAGGTCGTCGGCCATCACGACTAGTTCCTTTGACGGGAAGTACCGAAAGAACGTGCTCGGCGAGACTTCGGCGGCATCGGCAATCTCTTCGACAGTGGTGTTGGCGTAGCCCTTCTCGTCGAAGAGCTTGAACGCCACGCGCTGAATAGTGTCCCTGGTCTGCATCTTCTTACGTTCGCGCAGACCGAGATTTTGAATAGCGACCCCCATATGTCAAATATGTCACGACACGGCGAGGGATACACCAAGTCCGATCATCATGACGGCGACCAGGCCGTCGAGGATGCGCCAGGTCATCGGGGCGGCGAAGAGTCCGGCGAGCCGCCGGGCGCCGAGACCGAGGCTGACGAACCACACCGCGCTGGCGGTCACTGCGCCCACGCCGAACAGCCATTTCTCGTCGCGATGCTCATTGGCCAGCGCGCCGAGGAGCACGACGGTATCGAGGTAGACGTGTGGGTTGAGGAAAGTCAGCGCGGCGCAGGTGACCAGCACGTCGAGTAATCGGGCAGGCGCATTCTCGGACGGGTTCAGCGAGGACGGCCGCCAGGCACGGCGCGCGGCCAGCAACCCGTAGCCGAGGAGGAACAGGGCGCCACCGAACTTGGCGATGTTCAGCGCGCCGGGGTGCGCGCTGATGAGGGCGCCCACTCCGGCGATGCCGGCTGAGATCAGCACGATGTCGGACACGGTGCACAGCGCGACCACGGGGAGCACGTGCTCGCCGCGGATGCCCTGGCGCAGCACGAAGGCGTTCTGCGCGCCGATCGTGGCGATCAGCGTGAAGCAGGCGATGAAGCCGATAAGCAGGGGCGAACTCATGCCTACGACGCTAGGGATCGCGGTCCCATCAGTACAGCTAATGATTCTACAGTTGCATTAGAATCACTAATGTGAAGGTAGATGGTCAACAGCTGGCTGCATTCGCCGCGGTCATCGAGCACGGGTCGTTCGACGTGGCGGCCGAACGGCTGCATGTCACGCCGTCGGCGGTGAGCCAGCGGATCAAGGCGCTCGAGCAGCGGGTGGGGCAGGTGCTGGTGGTACGGGAAAAGCCCTGTACGGCAACGGCTGCCGGTGTTCCGCTGTTGCGGTTGGCGGCTCAGACGGCGTTGTTAGAAGCCGACGCTCTGGCCGAGATGGGCGGTGGTGATTGGTCGTTGCCGCGGATTGCGTTGGCAGTCAATGCAGATTCGATGTCGACGTGGTTCACCGGCGTGTTCGAAGCGCTCGACGACGTGCTGTTCGACATCCGGATCGAGGATCAGGATCACTCGGCGCGGCTGCTGCGCGAGGGTGTGGTGATGGGAGCGGTGACCACCGAGCGCACACCGGTGACGGGATGTCGAGTGCAGCCATTGGGGGTGATGCGTTATATCCCGGTGGCGAGCAAGGCGTATCTCAAGCGGTACCTGCCCGACGGCTTCACGGCACGTGTCGCGGCAGTGGCTCCTTCGCTGGCGTGGAACCGCGACGATGCCCTGCAGGACATGTTGGTACGCAAAGTGTTCCGGCGTCACATCGCAAGACCGCAGCATTTCATTCCGACAGCGGAGGGCTTCGGGAAGGCGGTGCGGGCCGGCTTGGGCTGGGGGATGTACCCGGACAGCCTGGCCGCACCGGCGCTGCGTGACGGCTCATTCGTGCGTATCTCCGATGCGCACCTCGATGTACCGCTGTACTGGCAATGCTGGAAGCTCGACAGCCCGATCGTCAGCCGCATCACCGAAGCCGTGCGATCAGCCGCATCAGGGCCGCGTCGACGATAATCGACGCGCCTTCAGTTGCTGTAAGCCCGTTTGGACAGCCAGGAAGGATTCCTGCGTCGCCAGGCTGCTGGGCGTCCGCGGCGAATATCTGGACGGATCAGCAGGACGCGTTCGGACAAATCCGCAACGCATGTGCGGACAGATCCGCAGCGTATTCTGTCGCTGTGGCAATAGTCGAACGTGCGATCGCTCCGTCGGTGCTGGGCGCGCTCGCCGACACCCCGGTCGTCGTGGTGAACGGCGCGCGTCAGGTTGGAAAGACAACCCTCATCGCGCGACTCGACTATCCGATGTCCAGTGCAGTTGTCTCCCTCGACGACGCCGCCAACCGGGATGCTGCTCGGGAGGATCCCCGCGCCTTTGTTTCGCGGTCCGTGGACACGCTCGTAATCGATGAGGCACAGCTCGAACCGGGTTTGTTCCGGGCAATCAAGGCCGAGGTCGACCGCGATCGCAGGCCCGGCCGTTTCCTGCTCACAGGTTCGGCCCGGCTGCTGTCCGCCCCTGACATGGCGGACGCGCTGGTCGGCCGGGTCGAGATCATCGAGCTCTGGCCATTCTCACAAGGCGAGCTCGCGGGCTTCGCCGACAACTTCGTCGATTTGCTATTTACGGGGCCACGCGAGCTGATTCACCGTTCCGATATGCGGCGCTCCGATCTAATCGAACGGATCGCCACCGGCGGCTTCCCAGACGTCGTGGCCCGCGCGCCATCGCGGCGTCGTCCGTGGTTCGAGAACTATCTCGCCACGGCTACGCATGCGGTCATTCGCGAGCTTGCGGCGATCGAGCGGCTTGCTGAAATGCCACGATTGCTTCGGCTCTGCGCCGCGCGGACCGGTGCAGAACTCAACGTGAGCGCGCTGGCAAACGAGCTGTCGATTCCGGCTCGCACCACTGACGGCTATCTCGCGTTGCTCGAAGCGGCCTTCCTCATCCATCGGGTGCCGGCTTGGTCGACCAACCTGAGCCGCAAGGTCATTCGCAGACCGAAGCTGGTCGTGTCGGACAGTGGCCTAGCGTGTCATCTGCTCGGCGTTAGTGGTACGACGTTGGATCGTCCCGGCGGTCCGCTCGGGGCGCTCCTAGAGACCTTCGTGGCCAACGAAATTCGCAAGCAGCTCACCTGGTCGGCCGAGCGGCCGAGTCTCTGGCATTTTCGCGACCGTGGCGGCACCGAGGTCGATCTTGTGCTCGAGCATCCTGACGGACGGATCTGCGGAATCGAGGTCAAGGCGACCAGCACGCCGCGATCCGAGGACCTACGCGGCCTACGCTATCTCGCCGACAGGCTGGGAGATCGATTTCAGTTCGGCGTGCTGCTCACCGCCGCCCCTGAAGCCACGCCGTTCGGCCCAAAACTTGCGTCATTGCCGGTCAGCGCGCTCTGGTCCCGCTGACTCCTGCGGACCAGCGACACCTGAATACTCCACCATGTTGGCGCGGCGCAAGTTAGTCGAATGCAGCCGCAACACCCGCGCCAAGGTGCGGCGTTGGGGGCGTCGTCGTTGGCATGGAACCGCGACGATGCACTACAAGATGAACTGCTACACAAGGCGTTTCGCCGAAGCATTCGGCGGCCGGTGCAATTCGTTCCGCTGACGGAAGGGTTTGGTGCTGCGGTATGGGCAGGGCTGGCATGAGGGGAAGTTCCCAGACACCCTGGCCGCACCGCACCTGGACAACAGATCGTTCATGCGGGTCTGCGATGTACACCCCGACGTGCCACTGCACTAGCAGCGCCCGAAACTGGACAGCCCGATCGTCGGCGCGCTACTGGTCAGCGCGACCGGCCGTTCGATCACCGACTACATGCAGGAAAAGCTTGTCGAGCCGCTGGGATTCAGTTCGCCCGCATATTGGTTGGTGGATTCGACTGGCATGGAGGTGGCCTTCGCGGGCCTTGTGATGACTGCTCGCGACTACGCGAAGTTCGGTGAGCTGTACCGCAATGGGGGCCGATGCCGGGGCGAGCAGTTAGTTCCCCAATCATGGATTGGTGCGTCACTGACCTCTGACGCCGATCACCTGCAGCCGGGGCGTCCGGTGGTTGGCAGCCACGCCCTTGGCCCTGGATACGGCTTTCAATGGTGGCTTCCCGCAAGTGATTCGGGTGAATTCACCGCGATCGGCGTGTACAACCAGTTCGTCTATGTCAGCCCCGCCAAGAAGACCGTCGTCGTCAAGCTGTCCGCGAACCGGATGTATGGCACCAGCGACGACGAGTCCACCAACCGCGAACTCGAGACCATCGCCCTTCTCCGCGCGGTCATCGATTCACCAGACCGCTGAGCCGCATCGCCAGCGCCTGACGGACGGCCGGGATCAGGCCCGCGATACCGATCGCGACATTGCGGAGAGGTCGCGCGGCACGCGGCAGTGTCGCCAAAAATGTTAGCTGGTCAGTCATTTCGACGCCTGCTGTGCGATCGGTCGGCGCGCGGCGCTGTACTCGTCGAGCACGCTGTAGGTGCACCGCCGAGCACCGCGCCCAGCGCGATGTCGTCCTGGATGCCGAGGTTCATGCCCTGTCCGCCGGCTGGGCTGTGCACATCGGTGGCATCGCCGGCCAGCAACAGGCGCCCGGCGCGATACGTGTCGGCGACCCGATGGTGGATGCGAAAGCGCCGACCCCCAAATGACCTCGGTGACGACCATCCGCCCAGCGCCGAGTCCGCGCTCGAGGATCTGCTGGATGAACTCAGCCGATGGTTCCTCGGGGGCGTCGGGGACCAGCGCGACGATGCGGAAGATGTTGCCGGGCAACGGCGCCACCACTGTCAGGCCGGCCTTCGCCCAGAACAAGATGACCTCGTCGGCGGGCGCTTCGCCGCGCAACCGTACGTCGGCCAGCGTGAACGACCGGGCGCGGGACCGCGGCGACGAGGAGACCGAGGATGATCGGCTTCTCGACAGTTTGTGGGTCGCGGCCTTGTGAGTGTCCGTCACTGGTGACGACCGCGCCGAGGGCCGACTACCGTGAACAGTTGGAGATCAAGTCCGAGCCGATTGGAACACGAGATGGCAGACAACGAAATCGTTCGTGGCGAATCGAAGGACGCCCTGGCGTCACTTGAGCGAGGGTCGGCGCTGAATGCCTGAACCGCGAACTTCCTCTGCCCGTTGGCGACAACTCGTACGCAGTCGCACATCCGTGGTGTGTGGGCAGACGTGATCTTGACTGGGGCGCTCACTTTGGCCTTCCGTCCGAACCCGGTCGGAGTGCTCACGTGATCTCAGGCATGACGACGCTGATTGCCCACATCGGTTATCCGACCGAGACGTTCAAGTCGCCGATGATTTACAACCCCTTCTTCGAGAAGGCTGGCATCGACGCGGTGGTCGTGCCGATGGGCGTCCAGGCGGCCGACTACCCGAGCTTTCTGCGTGAGTTGTTCAAGGTCACCAATATCCGTGGTGCGCTGGTGACAATGCCCCACAAGAAGACAACAATCGATCTTGCCGATGAGGTGAGCCCGACCGCTCGAATTGCGGGTGCGGCCAATGTCGTGCTGAGACGAGAAGATGGAAGCCTCGTCGCGGACATGTTCGACGGCGAGGGCTTCGTGAGAGGCGTAATGCGCAAGGGACGCAAGCTGACTCACACCAGCGCGCTGGTCATCGGTTCCGGCGGAGTCGGGTCGGCGATCGCGGCGTCACTGGCGGCCGCGGGCGTGACCCGGATGGGTCTGGTTGATGCCGTGCCCGAAGCGGCCGAATCGCTCGGCAGTCGACTCTCTGCGTATTACCCCGAACTTACTGTGCGCACTGGGTCTGCCGATCCGACCGGTTACGACCTCGTCGTGAACGCGACGCCTCTTGGTATGAACGAGGGCGATCCACTTCCGGTCGACATGAGCCTGGTCGCCTCGACCACGTTCGTAGGTGAGGTCGTGATGAAAACGGCGGTGACGGCCTTTTTGAGGGCCGCACAGGAACGCGGCTGTCAGACCCAGGTCGGTGTCGACATGCTCTTCGAGCAGATTCCGGCGAACTTGGAGTTCCTTGGCTTTGGTACGGCGACCCCCGACGAAGTGCGAGCCGTGGCGCAAATCCAGTACTGATCTCGGTCAGAAAGACGGGGCCGACCTCATCCGGTTGTCGTCGCGGCCGCCGCCTTGCTCTACCAAACGTCAGACTCATCCCCGTCATTGCGGATCTCTGTGAGGCGAACGCCCGTCCACATGCAGGGACGCTCCCCGTGCTCGGCCCAGTACTCGTCCCAGTGTGTGAGCTTCCAACGGTCCCGCTCCAGGCCGCGCTCGCGTAGGCGGTGTTGCAGCGTCGCGGGGGAGATGTGGACGCGGACCACTTCAATGTCGACGGGGGGCCATTCGAAGCGTTCCACTGCGGCGGCGATAAAGCCGGGGTCGGCGAGGTACGGGCTGAATGGCGCGTCGACGACCACCGGGCGACCGATGCGCAGGTTGGTCCCGGTGACGTCGAGAAGCGAGTCGTACTCGAGGGGCAGGATGTGCTCGCGGTAGAACGCGTTCGACTCGCGGTCACCGGGCTCGTAGTCAGCCGCGACTAAGGCGGCCTCGACGAAACGGGCGCTCATCGAATCCTTGTCGAGGTACGCCGCCGCGTGTTCGCGGGCGAGGCGCTGTGCGATCGTCGACTTGCCGGAGCCGGCCGTGCCGATGACGATGTGCAGCGTCGGTTCGCTCACCGGCGCGCGGCTCGCACGGCGTTGAGGAAGTCGCGGGCGGCGTCGGTGACCCGGCTGAAGTCGCCGTCAGGTTCCCATGCCTTGGTGACGGCGCTGCCCACGCCGACGCCGGCGACGCCGGCCGCGAACCACTCCGCGACGTTTGCCGTCGTCACGCCGCCCGCGGGCATGATCGGCAGGTGCGCCAGAGGCGCGAGCACGGACTTGGCGTACGGGATGCCGGCGCCTTCGGTCGGGAACAGCTTCAGAATGTCCGCGCCCGCCTCGGCCGACTCGACGAGCTCTGTCGGGGTGAACGCCCCGCTGATCGTGGGTACCTGGTAGCGGTTCGCGACGCGGATCATCTCGCGGTTGAGCTGCGGGCTGACCAAGAACGTCGCGCCAGCGCGGACGCACTCGTACGCGGCGTGGCCGTCGAGCACGGTCCCTGCCCCCACCGCGACGCCCTTGGACGCGTACTGCGCGGCCAGCCGGCGGACGAGATCGACGGCGCCGGGAATGGACAGGGTGATCTCGAGCGCGCGGAACCCGCCTTCGATCGCGGCATGTGCGACGCGCTCCGCGGTGTCCGCATCCGGCAGCCGAACGATGAGGACGGCGCCGGACTCGTCGATCGTGCGCAGGGTCCGAAGCTTGCTGAACATGCCTGTCCCTTCGGTCAAAGATGTGATTGACACAACTCTCTCACTGCCTTTAGCCTGAATGCAACCGATCTCTGCAACCGATCTCAGAAATCGATCTCACTGGGAGGAGAACCCTATGGACCGTGGTCAGACGGACGTCAGGGTTGCCGCCCGCTTCGCCCTACGGGCGGTGCCGTGGTGACCCGCGCGCAGACCGTCGTCCTCGGCGCTTCGCACTGGCATGTCCCTCTCTACGCGGCGGCGATGGCCGAGGTGCACGACGTCGTCGGGCTCTCGGACGACGACCCCGAACGGGTGCGTGACCTTGCCAAGCTGTGGGACGTCCCGATCGAGGTCGACTGGCGCCGGCTGCTGGAGCTGCAGGACATCGAGCTCGCGTACGTCTTCGGCCCGCACGATCGCATGGCCCAGATTTGCCGGGCGCTGATCGAGCGGCGCATCCCGTTCGTCGTCGAGAAGCCGCTTGGCACCTCGCTCGACCAGCTGCAGGAGGTGCGGCGCGCCGCCGAGGAGGCGCGCGTCCCGGCCACGGTGCCGTTAATACAGCGTGGCGGTCCCGTCGACTGCTGGCTCGTGAAGGCGGGGCGACCGGTGTATCAGCGGCTCTCGTTCATCGCGGGTCCGCCGGAGCGCTACGTCCGCAACGGCAACCCGTGGATGCTCGACCCCGAGCGCGCCGGCGGCGGCTGCCTGGCCAACCTGGGTCCGCACTTTGCCGACCTCTTCCTGCAGCGCAGCGCGAACGCGACGGCCGACGTCGCCGCGAGGCTGTCGTCCGCCCTGCACACGGGAATGGTCGAAGACCATGCGACCCTCGTCCTCACCACACCGGACGGTCGCGAGGCGATCGTTGAGGTGGGGTACGCGTTCCCGCACTCGGAGTTGAAGCGTTACTGCAGCTACTCGTCGGCGGGGGAGGCCGGATTCGCCTCCATCGAATCGGACGGATCGGCCACGTTCACCACAATCGATGGCCGCACCGAGCGAGCCGTCATCGACGTGGACAGCGACCCGCTCTACGACCCGTTCGTGCGGCAGGTCGCGCGCACGCTCGGCGACGGCTTCCGCGGGTTGCCGACTCTCGGCGAGCTGGAAGACGTCATGCGCATCATCTGGCGTGCCTATGACAACCATCGAGAAAGGTTGTGCAGTGCCTGATCTCAGCATCGACGTCGTCGCAAAGGCGGCGGGCGTGCACCGCTCGACGGTCTCGCGCGCCTTTTCCCGCCCGGAGGCGGTCAAGGAGCAGACACGGGAGCACGTGCTGCGCGTCGCGCAGGAGCTCGGGTACACGATGAGCCCGCTCGCCCAGGCGCTGCGTCGGAAGACGAGCACATTCGTCCCGCTGATCGTGCCGAACGTCACCAACCCGTTCTTCGCCGAGCTCGCCGAGACGATGACCCATGCTGCGGGCGTCCGTGGCTATCAGCTGGTGCTTTGCGTCACCAACGGCGACACCGTGCAGACCGCCGGCTACCTGACCGCAATGCAGTCGCTGTACGCGCCGTTCGGCATCGTCGCGCCGTCGACGCGGGTCGACCTCGACACGCTGACGCGGTTCGACTTGGGGCAGCGCGTGGTGGTCATCGACCGCGTGGACGAGCACGCGACCGTGCCGAGCGTGACGGTCGACAACCGCCGCGGCATTGAGCTCGCTTTCGAACATTTGCGCTCGCTCGGTCACGGCCGGATCGGCTACGTCTCGGGTATCTCTGGTGCGCACACTGCCCATGAGCGCATGGACGCGTACCACCGCCTGGCCGGTGGTGATCCGATCGTCCTCGACAGCGGCGCCGACACCGAGGCGGGCGAGCGCGCGGCCGCGCGTTTCATCGCCATGACCGACCGGCCGACGGCGATCATTGCAGCGAACGACATGGCCGCGTTCGGGGTGATCTCCGTGCTTGCCGCCCAGGGGTTCCGCGTCCCGACGGACGTTTCCGTCGTCGGTTTCGACGGGCTCAGCCTGGGCGCGCGCTTCAACCCCGCTCTGACCTCGGTTCGCCAGCCGATCGCCGACATGGGCAGCTTCGCGATCGACCTCGCCGAGAAGAGGGCAGCCGACGGATCGGTCGGGCACGTCGTCCTGGAGCCGGAGCTGTTGGTGCGGGCCTCCACCGCCGGGCCGTCCGCATGACCGCGCGCACCGATGGCGAGCTGGCCCGCATCCCCGGCCTGCGGTACGCCGACCACGTCGCGTTCACCGTGCCCGACCTCGACGAGGCGGTCCGGTTCTTCGTCCACGCGCTGGGGGCGGAGGAGCTGTACCGCTCCACCCGAGGACCGGATGCGAAGTTCATGCCCGAGAACTTCGCGGTGCCGGAGGATGCGCGCCTGACGCTGGCGATGCTGCGCATGCCACCGAACCTCAACGTGGAGCTATTCGAGTGGAGCACCTCCGACCGCCGCACCGAGCATCCGCGGCACAGCGACGCCGGCGGGCACCACTTGTGCTTCGCAGTGGACGACGTGGATGAGGCGGTCGCGGTGCTGCGCGACATCCCGGGCGTGCGAGTGCTCGGTGACCGCAAGGAGGTCGCCGGCGATAGCCCCCGAGTCGCGGGCAACCGATGGATCTACTTCCTCACGCCGTGGGGACTGCTGATGGAGATCGTCGACCGTTCGAGGGTGGCGGACCCGCCGGCCCTGGTCGGCCCTGCCGACTGGGGCACGTCGGCAACGGCGGCAGATGACAACACCGGAAAGGACCAGTGACGATGCGTCTTGCAGGTTCCACCCTTGGGACCCCGGAGCAGACCGTTCCCGAGGCGCTCGCGCTGTTCGCGGCCGCCGGGCTCGACGCCGCTGAGGTGATCTACCAGGACGGCTACCGCTCGGGGCTGCCGCTGCGCGACCGGCGCTCAGCCGAGGAGGCCCGGCGGGCGTCCGAGGATCTGGGTGTCCCGATCGTAGGGATGACGCCGTACACGACGGCGATCAACGCTCTCGATGAGGGCGACTGGCAGGCGGCGGTCGACGAGTTTCGCGGAGCAATCGAGATTGCGCAGGTCGTGGGCGCCGACCGGCTCCGCGTCTACGCGGGGTCGTGGCGTCCCGGCGATCGGGACCACGGTGCTCACTGGGAGCGGCTGGTGACCGCCCTGTGCACGCTGGCGCCGGAAGCGTCGGACGCAGGGGTACGCCTGTGCGTCGAGAACCACTTCGGGACCATGACGCAATCGGCGGCCGAGACGGCACGGCTGGTGCGTGAGGTCAACCACGATGCAGTACGGGTCCTCTACGACCAGGCCAATTTGACGTTCACTCACGACGAGCCTTACCAGGAGGCGCTGCGCATCCAGGGCGACCTGGTCGGGCACGTGCATGTAAAGGACCTCGTGTTCACCGACCCGGACGCGCCGTTTCAGGCGTCCGAGACCGCACGGGTGGCGGCGTCCGAGCGCACGGTGCGGTCGCGCGTCGTCGGCGACGGCGTCGTGCCGTGGGCCGCCATCCTTTCGGCCCTTTCCACGCTCGGCTACGACGACGTCCTCTCGCTGGAATACGAATACCGCTGGCACCCAGACGATTTGCCCGAGCCGGCGGTCGGCTTCGCGCGGTCCGCCGCCGTGCTCCGCAGCATTCTTGACCAAGCTGCTATCACGGAGAGCGCGCGGTGAGCGCTCAGGCCAGGACCCGCGTCGGCATCGTCGGTGCGGGAAACATCGCTTCCATCGCGCAGCTACCGACGCTGGTCAAGCGGGACGACGTCGAGCTCGCGGCACTCGTGTCGCGCCGCCCGGACCCCGGACCGCTGATGCGACGCTGGGGCTTCGGCGCCTCCTACGGGACGGTCGAGGACATGCTCACGGCCGAGGACCTGGACGCGGTCTTCGTGCTGACTCCGCGTTCGGAGCACGCGCACGCCGTCGACGCTTGCCTGCGGCGCGAGGTGGACGTGTTCTGCGAAAAGCCGCTCGCGCCATCGGCCGACGAGGCTGAGCGCCTGGCCGACCTGGCCGACGAGCACGGCCGCATCCTGATGGTCGACTTCAACCGCCGCTACGCCCCTGTATATGTCGCCGGGCGCGAGACCTTTGGGCCCGCCGGCGCCACGTTCTGCGTCGCCCAGAAGAACCGGCCGGGTTCGGAATACCGTGCGACGTTCGAGAACGCCATCCACATGGTCGACCTGCTGCGCTGGTACTGCGGGGGCGAGGCCGCCGAGGTGACCGCGCACGCCGCGGGCGAGGACCCGTGGGAAGAGGACGGGACCGCAGCGATCATCCGCTTCGACTCCGGCAGCACCGGCGTGCTGATGGCGGCACGCACGGCCGGCGCCTGGAACGAGAAGCTCGACGCGTACGGCGCCGGGCGTTCCGCAGAAGTGCTTGCACCGCAGTCGGTCTCGATCACCGTCGATGGCTTGACCACAATCCGCGACCTCAGCTCGGAGGCGTTCGGCTGGGCGACCGCGACCGAGACCTTCGGCTTCGCCGAAGCTGTGCACCACTTCCTCGACCGCATGGCAGATCGCCTGCCGCCCTTGACCGCCGGACGCGACAGCGTCGCCACGCAGAGGCTGCTTGACCGCATCCTCGAGGCTGCAGGGCTGCCGACCGACGAACAGGAAGGCCGCCAATGGGCAAGCCACGCAACGGCATAGGCGGCGTCGTGATCGAAGTATTCCAACACCGCAGAGTAAGGAGAGTTCGATGACGAACTCGAAAGATGCGTCTGACACCTCGAACCCGGCGGAGCTTCCTGCAGCGCCAGAGCGACGTCGCCGGCCCGTCAACATGGTGGCAGGGACGATCGGCCACTTCGTGGAGTGGTACGACTGGTATATCTATGGCCTTCTGGCAGCAGTGTTTTCGGGACAAATTTTTCCAAGCGATTCAGCTTTCGCATCCCTCATCGCAGCGCTGCTCACTTACGCAATCGGGTTTGTCGTACGCCCACTCAGCGGAATAATCATCTCCCCACTGGCCGACCGCTTCGGCCGACGGACCGTCCTGACGCTGTCCATCTCCGGGATGGCGCTCGGCTCTCTGATCATCGGCCTGACGCCTCCATTTGCGGCGATCGGCTATGCGGCACCGATTCTCTTTGTGATTGCACGCATCCTCCAAGGCATCTCGAGCGGCAGTGAGATGCAAAGCGCCATCGCGTTCATGGTCGAACACGCTCCCCCGAACAGGAGGGGCCTGTTCGGTTCTTTCTCCAACATGGCAAGCGGTCTCGCGACCCTCGCAGCGACCGGTTCCGCCGCGATCGTGACATCGTCGTTCTCTCCGGCAACCCTCGAGACCTGGGGTTGGCGCATCCCCTTCGTCATTGGCGGCATCCTCGGCGTCATCGGTCTTATCCTGCGGGCCCGCGCAGACGAGACCCCCGAGTTTGAGGCAAGTGCAGCCGTCGATCAAAAGTCCGCGACTGCGCGTCTACGGGACCTACTCCGTGAACACCCGAAGGCTCTGCTGCAGACGGCGGCGCTGTCTGCCCCGGCCGTGGCCTACTACACCTGGGCGACGTTCCTGCCCACCTACGCCAAGCTGACCACCGGCCGGGACCTGGACTCCACCCTCGCCGGCAGCGTCATCGGGCTCATCCTGCTCGTCATCATCGTGCCAATTTGCGGCGCGCTTTCAGATCGACTCGGTCGACGCAAGATCTTTCCAATCATCGGTGCCATCGGCATGATCGTGCTGTTCTATCCCATGCTGCTGCTACTGAACCGGCCCGGCTTTGGCGTATACGTTCTGGTTGCGGCATCCGGATGGGTGGTTCTCGCCATCTGGCAGGCCGTTTACCCGACCATCCAGGCCGAGCTGTTTCCGGCCTCAGTCCGGGTATCTGGCATTGGTTTCGCACACCAGATCGTGATCGCCGTATTCGGTGGCACCGCACCACTTCTCGCCGCCACATTCGTCGGCGCCGGCCATCCCATGTACGTCGCGATCTACATGACCGTCATCGTCGCTCTCTGTCTCATCGTCTATTTCACGCTCCCGGAGACCGGCAATCGCGGCGAGCGTGCCACCGTAGCTCCGACTGACCCCGAGGTGCTGGAGGGTGAGCATGTGGTCTCCAGAACTGTGTCGGCCGCGAGCCAAACGAATCGTTCCCGGTCGTAGGCAGCGGAGATTCGCAAGCGGTACTCGGCTAATTAGCAGCCCCTCGTAGGCGGCGCGTGTGCCATGGGAAGGCCTGGATGCTGCTGCATCTTGGGTGTGGCTGGACCTGATTTGGTCCCGATATTCTGCGCCTATGCGGCTTAGCCGAGCGGAACGCGAGAGGGTGTTCGCAGCGGTGGCGGACGAGAGGCGGTCGATCGCTACCTTGATCTACGGCCTCAACAACGATCAGTTGGCCACGGAAAGTTTATGCGCTGGGTGGGATATCAAAACCGTTGCCGCGCACCTGGTTAGCGATTTCGCCGACGGATTCTGGGGTTTTATTACCAGCGCATTCGTCACGGCAGCATCGATCGGGGAATCGACGCGCTGGCCCGTCGCCGAGCGCGAGCCTCAGCCGCCGAGATCGCCGACACGTTACGGCGTCGAGCTGATCATAGGCTCAGCCCGCCGGTGACCGGCCCGTTGTCGCGCCTCACTGACGTGTTAGTACACGGTGCAGATATGCGCATACCCCTGGGACTTCCGCATCGGCCGGATCCACAACATGTCGCCTGGGTGCTCGACTTCCTGACCAGCCCAACGCAACTCGGCTTCTTCCCGCGCCGACGTCTGCGCGGAATCGCTCTACACGACGAGGACGAGGACACCGGGCGAACTTGGGGCGACGGCGAAGCGATCCGCGGATCAGGCTTTGAGGTGATGTTGGCGGTGTGCGGACGCACTGTTGCGCTCAACCGACTCGCCGGCCCGGGAGTGTCCGTGCTGCAGTCCCGGCTCACTTGATCGCGGTAGTCGACTCCGGCTCGGCCACCTCTTTGATTCCTTACCGACGCGCCAGGGCCCGCGACCAGGCGCGGACAGCACGCCGAACCTCAGCCAGGCGTGAGACCGGGGTTGGCGAGCCGTTCACGCCGACATACCGCATGATTATCGGTGGCGTCCGGTTTCGGGCCTCTAACGTCGTCGACGCCGGATGGCTTCGGCCCCAGCACGTGTCAGCGTCGCAAGCAATCGACGCACGGAGTCGGGCACGTGTTCGTGCGGACGGATCAGCGGGAGAAGGTCGGCGAGCCGTGGCGGAGGTTGACGGACCTCCGATCGCTCGGGCTCGATGCTGGGCAGTGCGCGAACGAACACGGCAAGTGTCTGACAACCGGGGAGCGCCGCTGCCGGGGCCAGTACGGCGTCGAAGTTGGCATCGCGGGCGGCGGCGGCGATGGCCTGAGTGGCGGTGTAGTCGTCGGACAGAAGATCTGTTTCGTCCACACCGATATGGGATCGAGTCTTCTCGTCTGTGAGGTCAAGTACCGGAGTGTGACCGCCACTCGACCGACGCGGCGACGGACCTCAAATGGATCGACCCCCTCATCGACGAAGTGGCGGAACAACTCCGCCCCCGCGCCTTGCTCTTTGTCCGACGCGTACCAGACCCCCGGCTCGCCCGTTTGGTGGTAACGGCCAGGCCCTCGGGCGGGGTCGGAGCAGGACGTAACAGGGTGACGTGTGGGGCCTTGGTGCCAGTAGGTGCCCTTGAGCGTTCGCCGCGGTGCGGTGGCGATCGCGTCGGCAAGCTTCACACGTAGGCGCCGTCGATGAACGACTCCGCCGCGCTTCGCACATCCTCGTAGCGATCCTCGGCGAGCAGGTCAACCGGGCGCTTCCCGTCGAGGAGCCGGTTTTTGGCGTGGAGCCACTGGCCGACGCCTCGGGGGGTGAGCGAGTCCGAGAGCAGGAGGACGAGGTCACGGAGCTGCGCGAGCCGGTCGTACCGGTCAGGGCGGATGTCGCCGGTCCGCCACCCGCGTACCGCCCGATCGGACACCTGTATGACCGCGGCGACGTCGACCTGGGTGACGCCGAAGGGTTTCAGGGCGTCGACGATCTCGCTGGCCTCGACCGCCCGGTCCAGGGTGACGGCCATGGTGGTTCCTCCTCAACTTCCGGTTCTACTACCGTATACGCTACCGCTTGTTGACCACGATGACAACGGAGATGCTGCTACCCCGTCGTCAACGACCGGGCAATGACGAGTCGGTAATTCTCGCTCGCGCCCGAGTCCGACTTCGGTGAAGTTGTGCACAACCGTACAGTTCTAGGATCCGCCACGAAGATGAGAAAAGCGCGTCCGCCATTTCGATGAGAATTCTGCAAAGCCGCAGGTAGAGGCATCGCCATCCGCCACGCAGAATGCGAACCTACAGGAGTAGTACTGCTGCGTTGGGGCGAACGACGAGCTGCGCAGCGCTATCGATGTGGCATCGGAACTGCCAGGGACTGTTCTGCCCAGACCAACAACCCCTCGCGCGAGCGGAAATCCGGGCGGGACGACGATAAGAGCAGCGAAGCGACGGCCCCACCACAGAATGCCGGGGATGCCGCGTACTCAATCGGCGGAGACGACCGGTACCAATAATTGGTACAATCGCGCCCGTGGGTAAGAACACGTCCTTCAGCCTCGACGAGCACTACAGTGCGTTCATCGACGACGAGGTCGCTTCGGGTCGCTATCGCTCGGCCAGCGACGTCGTCCGGGCAGCGCTGCGTTTGCTCGAAGACCGCGAGACCCAGCTGCGCGCGCTGCGTGAGGCCCTGATCGAAGGTGAGCACAGCGGGCCCTCGACGCCGTTCGACTTCGACGCCTTCCTCGCCCGCAAGCGCGCTGGCGAACCGGGCGGCCGGTGAGTCGGTACCTTCTCTCAGCTCCGGGGCGAATACCTCGTCGGCCCCAGCGACGTCGCCGGTGTCGTAGAGCTCCAACTCGCGAAAGGCGACGCGCAACGCGGTGGAGGTGGCCGAGCGCGCCATCTCGCTTGCGGTGTTGGCCGTACTGGTCGTGGTCATGAGGTCCTCCATCGTGCGTTGTACCTCTGCCCGAATGTCCCGTGGCCCGGTTCCTGACCGTGTTGGACGGGCCATGGGCGACGCTGATTGTGCGGGATTTGCTGACTGGTCCGAAGCGCTTCACCGAGCTGCGCGCCGGGCTACCGGGGATCAGCCCCAAGACCCTCTCGTCACGGCTGCAGCGATTTGTACGGACAGGGCTGGTGACCCGCACCGCCTACGCGGAGATCCCACCCCGAGTGGTGTACGAACTCACCCCGGCTGGCGCACGACTCGAGGTGGTGCTGGACACAATGGCTGCCTGGGCCGAACAAGACCTTCCCCGCATCGGCTAAGACCCGAGCGGGTACGGCCCGTCCCCATCATCAAACTCGGCTTCGAGCCCGAGCCGGATCGCGTCGTTGAAGTTCAGTGAAGAGCCTTCATGATGGGCGACGTCGAATTCATCTGCGCCAAGGCCGAGGCGAGCGTTGCTCTCGCATTCGTTATGGTGAACGGACAGATGCGCGAACGGAACGCTAGTGCTTCCAACGGCATTGGCAAGTCCAGCGGCGGCGCCCAACATCTCCGCCGTGATCCGTGGGCTGTCGGCATCGCCGGCGAGCCAAGCCAGTGTCTCCAAGCAGTATGCGGCAGTGCGTCGATCGTTCACCAGCCGGGCCAGCTCGAGGCTCTGTCGGATCAGCCGGATCGCGTGGTCCCCCGCGCCGTGACGCCAGTTGGCCACTCCGATCGACAACAGTGCAAGCATCCGATACATCGACTCACCATGGGACTCCGAAAAGGCAAGCGCCGCTTCATATGAGGCCATGGCGGCCAACGATTCGCCGCGCAATTCCTGCGCCCAGCCGAGCGTTAGCAGCGCGCCCCCGCGCATCGTCGGGCTAATGCGCTCATCGATCGCGTCTTGCAGGCATGCGCACGCATGGTCAAGTTGACCGGCGGCGAGCGCAGTGAACCCGTCGCCGATGGCCACTGCGGCATGGGCCATCGGATCAGCTGTCCGCTGGACCAGTGCGCGTCCCTCCGCGACTAGCGCAGTCGCCGCCGGTATGTCGCCCTGGGTGCTAGCGATCATGCACGCGGAGTAAATCGCCCGTGCGCGAGCCGTAGTCGGCTCATCCGGTGCTGCGGCCAGCGCGCGGTCGAGCCACCGTCGCGCCTCATTGAACGGTCCGCGCAAGAACCAGAATTGATGTAGGTCGGCGGCAAAGTCAAGCGCGTCCCGACCACCTTCTAAGATGCCGAAGTCCAACGCCTCCCGCAGATTGGGAAGCTCGCGCTGCACTCGATCCAACCACTGGACTTGCCTGGCGCTGAACCACCCGGCCTCGGCGTCGCGCGCCAACTGGCGGAACCAATCGCAGTGCCGCCGCCGCAGTTGTGGGTATTCGTCGGTCTGCTCGAGTCTCTCTCGTCCGTAGTCGCGGACGGTGTTGAGCAATCGGAGTCGGACCACACCCTGTGCTTCGGTACGGAGCAGAATCGACTTATCGACGAGGGACGACACCAGATCGAGGAAGTCCTCGGCCACCATGTCGAAACCGCAAACCGCTTCTGCCGCTTGGAGTTCAAAGCTTCCAGAGAAGACCGACAACCGTCCCCACAATTGTTGCTCGTCGGGAGTGCACAACTCATAGCTCCAGCCGATGCTCCAGGCCAGCGTCTGTTGGCGAGTCGGCGCACGTCGGCTGCCGCGGGTCAGCAGCGTGAACCGATCGGACAGTCGGTCCAAGATCTGCTCGGGCGACATCGCCCGCAAACGTGCCGCCGCCAGCTCGATCGCCAACGGCAAACCGTCCAGCCGCGAACAGATCTGGGCGATAGTCGCCGTGTTATCGGTAGTGAGCTCAAAGCCGGGTACCGCGGCGGCGGCCCGTTCGGCGAACAGCGCCACCGCGTCGTTGCCGGTCCCGAGAGGTGTTGACTCGGAGTAGGTCTCCGGACACGGCAACGGGGAGAGCGGCTCCACGGTTTCGCCGACAATGCCGAGCGCCTCGCGGCTGGTCACCAGGATGCGTATCTCGGGGCAGGACCGCAACAGCGTTTCGGCGAGCTTCGCCGCGGCGTCGACCACTTGCTCGCAATTGTCCAGGATGAGCAGTAACTGGCGTGAGCTCAAGAACTCGATCAGCACCTCGGGAGATGGTCTGGCCGATTGGTCACGCACGCCCAGTGTCGCCGTCACCACGTCAACCAACATCGACTCGTCGCGTAATTCACCCAACTCGACCAACCAGACGCCGTCGCGGAAGTCCGTCCCCGCCTCACCCGCAGTCCGCAGTGCCAGGCGGGTCTTGCCCACCCCGCCGATTCCTGTCAACGTCACGAGACGAGTCGCCGACAGCGCTTTCTTCACCTCCGACAACTCGCTGCGGCGACCGACGAAGCTGGTCAGCTCGAGCGGAATGTTTCCGAGGGTCCGCCCGGTGCCGCCGGCCCGCGTCGCTTGCCGTGCGGGCCGATCGGTTTGGCGTTCACTGCGCAACGCCATCTCGTCGACGGGGAAGCCATGACAGGCCTGGACAGACTGAATCTCCGCGCACAGGTCCACGACGGACGGCCGGTCACGCGGATCGCGCGTCATGGCCATGTCAACGACTGCCGCGACGTCGTCGGGGACGCCGCTCTCACGCAGGTCCGGCGCCGACTCGCTGGCGATCCGCAGGAACTGCGCGATCACCTGCTCACCGCTGCGACGCTCGAACGCCGCGTGACCGGTCAGCGCGGCGAACAGCGTGGCACCGAGCCCGTACACGTCGGATGCCTCGCTCGGCGCATCACCACTGAGGATCTCGGGGGCGGTGAACGCGGGCGAACCTGTGAAAACTCCCGTCGCGGTCTTGAATCCCCCAGTGATGTGGGCGATTCCGAAATCGCTCAAGGCCGGCTCGCCGAAGTCGGTGTACAAGATGTTCGCCGGCTTGATGTCCCGATGAAGGATCCCCGCGCGGTGCGCCGTCTCCAGTGCGCCGGCCAACTTCACGCCGAGTCGCAGTACCTCATCTGGTGGCAGGGCGCCGAGTTCGCGGATCCGTGCGTCCAGCGAACCGGGGCGGTGATATTGCATGACCAGATAGGGATAACCGCTCTCGGTTTCGCCGACGTGTAGCACCCCGACGATGTTCGGGTGACCGGTGAGCACGCCCATCGCGCGTTGCTCCCGCACAAAGCGTTCCCGGTTCTGGTCTAGTTCGGCGGTGAGTACCTTGACCGCGACCTCGCGGCCAAGTGCGGCTTGTCGGCACCGAAAGACGATTCCGAAACCGCCCCGACCGATCTCTTCGGCGTCGTCGAACCCGGCAGCGCTCAACTCCGAGACTGACGGCAGAGCCCACGTCGCGCTGCGTCTTGAGTGGATCGCTGTCCATCACCGGCTTCCTGGGATGAGACGAGCATAACGCCGGAGCAAACAACGGCGTAGCTGCTTGGGCGTAACTTCTTCCCGCAAGTGCGACATCGCCGCCGTGCACTTCGCACCGGTCTGCATTGCCGCAGTCGTCCGGCGGCGGGCGTTCGCGGGGATATTGACTGCATGGGATGCATCGTCGCAAATCGGTTGCGGGAGACAGGTTCCCGCGATGCCGGTATCAACGCCGCCCCGCGCTAGCCCTCGATCAAGGCGTCGTGCAGCGAAATGTTGTCAAGCATCGCCCCGGTGCGGTCGCGTGGGAGTCAGGCGGCGAACTTGAAGTTTTTGCGCAGCGATTTGTCGAACGCGCGGGCGGGGACGAGGCGGCGCATAACGCTGAACTGACGCGCTCTCGGGCTGGCAGGATAACGCAACTTCGGCTTGGGATCGGTGGCTGCGGCGACGATCGCTTTGGCGACGGTGACAGGATCGTCGCCGTTATTGACTTGCTCCGCCACTACTTGGCTGGCGGTCTGTCGCTGCTGGGCGTAGACCTCCAAGGGATTGTCGGGTGGTGTGGTGTTGTCGTCGAAACCGGTTCTGGTGCCGCCCGGTTCGACGAGAAGTACTCGGACGCCGTGCTCGCGGACCTCATGGTCGACGGATTCGGAGTAGCCCTCGACCGCATGTTTGGTTGCGCTGTAGGCGGCCATGAAGGGCGCGGGCATGAACCCGAATATGGATGAGACGTTGATGATGCGTCCGCTTTTCCGGGCGCGCATATGCGGCAGGACGGCATTGGTCATGCGCATGACGCCGAAGACGTTGATGTCGAAGAGTCGCTGGGAATGTGCGATCGAATTCTCCTCGCTGGCCCCGGCGGCACCCATGCCGGCGTTGTTGACAAGAACATCGATCCGCCCGTACTGCGCAATTACCCGCTTGATCAGCAGGGCGACCGAGTCGTCACTCGTGACGTCGAGGTCAAAGAACGTCACCCCGTCGCGGCGGGCCAATCCCTCAGTGTTGCGGCTGGTTCCGACAACGTCGAAACCCGCATTGACGAGGCCCTGCGCTGCGAATTTGCCGAGGCCTGTATAGGCACCCGTGACGAGTGCGACTGGCCGAGTTGTCGTCATTTTGAGCTCCGGAATCGATTGAATTACGATCGTAATATGCAATTACGATCGTAAGGCTATAGGGTTGGCCGACCGAGAGCAAGCGAGCGGAGGAATCTGTGGCGAGGTACGGCAAAGAACACAAGGAAGCGACGCGCCGTCGGATCGTCGAGTCGGCCGGCCGCCGGTTCAAGCGCGACGGCATCGACGGCTCGGGAATCGCGACCCTCATGGCCGACGCGGGACTGACCAACGGGGCCTTCTACGCGCATTTCACGTCCAAGGACGACCTCGTCGCGACCGCAGTCGCCGATCAGCTACGCGCACAGACCGAGCGTCTGCGCGCACAACCGCCTGGTGAACCCGGCCTCGAGCAGTTCGTGCGTTGGTACCTGTCCGCCGAGCATCGTGACTCCCCCCAGGACGGCTGCCCATCAGCTGCCCTGCTCGACGAGATCGGAAAGGCGCCGCCCTCAATCAAAGAGACGTTTACCGACGGCCTACTCACTTCCACCGACGAGCTCGCCGCTCGCCTCGCGCCGGAAGATCCCCAGTCGGCCCGCGTTCAGGTGCTCACCGTCTTCGCCATGATGGTCGGCACGGTTCAACTTTCCCGCGCGCTGGCCGACCGGCAGCTCGCCGACGCGGTCCTGGAGGAGGGCATCAAGAACGCCCTCGCGCTGTTCGGCGCTGCGCATCACGGCTAGCCGACGTCACCACCCCGCGTACCAGCCGAGTCTTATTCAGAAACTCAGTTAGTCTGTTAGATATGAGAAAGAGTTCGTTCGCGGGATGGCCGTGCTCGATCGCCCGGACGATGGATCTTCTGGGCGATGCCTGGACGCCGCTGGTGCTGCGGGAGGCCTTCTACGGGGTTCGCCGGTTCGACGAGTTCCAATCAGGTCTCGGGATCGCGCGCAATACCCTGGCCGACCGACTCCATCGCCTCGTCGACGAAGGTCTGCTGGAAAAACAGCTTTACCAAACCGAGCCGCGACGTCATGAGTATGTGCTGACCGACAAGGGAGCAGACTTCTTCGGTGTGCTCGCCGCGATCTCGCAATGGGGCGACCGTTGGCTCGCCGGGCAGGAGGGGCCACCAGTCACGATGCAACACAAATTGTGTGGCCATGACAGCGAGGCTGAGGTGGTGTGCGCACAGTGCGGAGAACCGCTGCAGGCGGCGGACACGACAATGAAGATCGGACCGGGCTACCCGGAAAGGCTGAAGAAGCGTCCAGACGTACGGCAGCGCTTCAATCTCGGCGACTGACGCCGATGCGTGCGCATCGTCGCCTTAAACCCTGTTGCGGTGACGGACAGTCGACCGTCCGAGCGGCGGCTTGACAGAGTAGGTCTTAATACGCAACTATAAAGGTCAGACAATTGAGACACGGGAGGTCCGCGAGCTGTGGAGTGGACGGGCGCGCGTTATGCGGATAAACCGACGGTGGAGGTCAGCACGTTGATCGAGGCGCCGCCGGAGCGGGTGTGGCAGATCGTCGCTGACATTGCGCTGATGCCGACGATGAGCGACGAACTGCAGCGGATCGAATGGCTCGACGGAGCAAATGCACCGGCTGTCGGCGTCCGGTTCGTCGGCCACAGTAAGCACCCCGACTTGGGGGAGTGGGCTACCACCTCGCAGGTGATCGAATGCGAACCCGGCCGAGTGTTGGCCTGGGCCGTCGAAGACCTCGACGACCCAACCGCGATCTGGCGGTTTCGGCTCACGCCCAAGGAGAACGGCGGGACCGAGTTATCGCAGTGGATGCAGATGGGGCCCGCGCGGTCCGGCCTGTCGTTTGCCATCGACCGCATGCCGGAGAAAGAACAGAAGATCGTCTTCGTGCGCATGCGTGAGTTCGAGCGCAACATGACCGTCACCGTTGAGCAGATCAAGAAGCTGGCGGAGAGTTGATGCGCACTGCCACCACCGTCGAAGCCTCCGGGTTCCAAAACTGGTCGCAACAACGAGATTTCGTCGTCGAAGCCGAAAAGCTCGGGCTCGATATTTGTTGGGTCGCTGAAGCGTGGGGGTCAGACGCCCCGTCAGCGATCGGCTACTACGGGGCATGCACGGACACGATGCTGCTGGGCTCCGGCATCATGCAAGTGGGCACCCGAACGCCAGTCGCGGTCGCGCAAACCGCGATCACACTGTCGAATCTGACCGATGGCCGATTCCTACTCGGCCTCGGCGCATCTGGTCCGCAGGTGATCGAGGGGCTGCACGGCGTGGACTTCGCCCGCCCCCTGACGCGTATGCGCGAAACTGTCGAGATCGTCCGCCGTGTGATCGAAGGCGGCAAAATCTCCTATACGGGTTCTGAATTCGCGATTCCCAGGCCCGGCAGCGACGCGGTGCCGATGCGGCTGTCAATGCGCGCCGAACACGAGATCCCTATCTACTTGGCCACGCTGTCGCCGGCGATGCTGCGCCTGACCGGGGAAATCGCCGATGGCTGGCTCGGCACCAGCTTTGTGCCGGAGGGTGCGGCGGGGGCCTACTTCACTTACCTCGACGAGGGTTTGACGCGCGCCGGTCGCAGCCGTGGCGACCTCGATGTGTGCCAGGGCGCCGAGGTCGCCTTCGCCGCCGATGAAGACGCCTTGCAAAGTATGGTCCGCGCACGCAAGAAGGAACTTGCGTTCAGCCTCGGCGGAATGGGTTCAGCGTCGACCAATTTCTACAACCAGGCCTATAGCCGTCAGGGCTGGAGTGAGGTCGCGATGGAAGTCCGCGAGCGATGGCAGGCGGGCGACCGTGACGCCGCGGCCGATCTGGTCACCGACGAGATGGTGTTGGGCACCACGTTGATTGGTACGGAATCCATGGTGCGCAAACGATTGCGCGTCTGGCGCGATGCCGGTGTCGACACGGTGCGCATGTATCCGGCGGGGGAGACCCTCGATGCCAGGCTGTCCACTCTGGCCAGGGCGATCGACATCGCCCACGGAATCGACGCCGACCGCTACATATAGTCATCGATACTCAGGGGTATGCGTACGCAGCCCAATTTCTTCCTTCCGATTGTGGCGTCCGCGATGAGTTACGCCGAGCTGCGCGGTCTAATCTCTGTCCATCAAGACCGAGGAGGAACGCGTGGTCCAGCTTCTCAGAGTCCAGAACTTCAACGTCTCGCGCGACGGTTTCGGCGCTGGGGAGAACCAGAGCTTCGAGCGCCCGTTCGGTCATGCCGACCCCGGTGACATGTTTGCGTGGGCGGGCGCCACGGCGAGCTGGCCCAACCGCACCGACCCCGGCGGGAGTCGCGGCCTCGACGACTACTTGACACGGGATTTCGCCAACAACATCGGCGCCGAGATCATGGGCCGCAACAAGTTCAGCCCACTGCGCGGCCCGTGGCGCGACCACGAATGGCAGGGCTGGTGGGGCGACGAGCCGCCCTTCCATACTCCGGTGTTCGTGATGACGCACCACGAGCGCCCATCGTTCACCCTGTCGGACACCACTTTTCACTTCATCAACGCTGATCCGGCCACAGTCCTTAGGCGGGCCCGCGACGCCGCTCAGGGCAAGGATGTCCGGCTCGGTGGTGGGGCGACCACGATTCGGCAGTTCCTCGACGCGGACCTCGTCGACACCCTGCATGTGGCGGTCTCCCCGCAGGTGGAGCTGGGCGCCGGATCGCGCCTGTGGGAGTCGCCGGAGGAGCTGCTCGACCGATTCCATCTTGAGGTCGTGCCCAGTCCCAGCGGCGTGATGCACCACCTGTTCTGGCGGCGATGACGGCGCCTGGCACTCACTTCACGCTGACAACGACCTTGCCTTTGGCTCGGCCCTTTCCGACGAAATCCACAGCGTCCTGGGTTGATTCGAACGGAAAGACCCGCTCCACGACTGGGCGGATGATGCCCTGATCGATGAGTGCGGTGATCTCGCTCAACTGATCGCCGTTCGCCCTCATGAACAAGAACGCAAATGTCACCTTGAGTCGCTTGGCCTTTCGCCGTGCGCCGAAGCTCAACACATGCATGATCGATTTCACGTACCAAGGCAAGCCGATTTCGTCCGCGAAAGCCGGGTCGGGTGGTCCGGATATTGAGATCAGCTTTCCCCCTGGCTTCAGCACCCGCAGTGACTTGTCCAGGGTTTTTGAGTCCTGACTATGTAGAACGACGTCGTAACCATGCAGCATGGTCTCGAAGTCTTGCGTCTTGTAGTCGATCAAGATGTCCGCGCCGAGGGCCTTCACCAACTCGAAATTGGCAGCGCTTGCCGTGGTAGCCACCGTCGCCCCCAGATGCTTCGCCAACTGGATGGCGAACGTTCCGACACCGCCGGTGCCCGCCTGGATGAAGACCTTCTGACCCGGCTTCAGCTCGGCCATCTCGACGAGCGCCTGCCAAGCCGTCAAGCCAACCAACGGAACGGAAGCCGCTTCTTCCATGGTCAGATCTGCCGGCTTGATCGCCACATCGCCTTCGTCCATGGCGATGAATTCTGCGAAGGTGCCGATCCGGTCCTTATCCGGTCGCGCGTAGACCTCGTCGCCGGGCTTGAAGCGCCTCACTCTGGAGCCCACTTCGACCACAACGCCTGCCACGTCATTGCCGAGAACAAGCGGGAATCGATACGGCAGGAAGATCTTGAACTCGCCGTCCGCGATCTTTACATCGAGGAGGTTCACGCCGGCCGCATGGACCTCAACGAGTACGTCGTTGTCCCCGAGCACCGGCTGCGGCATGTCGACGATCCGACCGCCGTCCTTGCTCTTGTAGCGATCGATCACGAAGGCTTTCATCCCAAACGCTCGCTAATCGGCTTGTTCATGTGTGCACGAGCCTCGCGGGTCATGTCGTCGGCCAACACCTCAACAGCCCCCGACTCGATGCCGTCGAGCACCTGACGAACCACATCGGCGGGATCGGACTTGCCGCTATCCGCGAATGAAGCCATGTCGGTGTCGACGAGGCCGACGTAGACGCCGACCACTTGCACTCCACGGGAGGCGAGTTCAAGCCGCATGGAGTCGGTGGCACTCCACATCGCGGCCTTGGTCACCCCGTAGCTGGCGCCGACAGGCAGCCATGCGAGCACCGACGCGACGTTGACGATCGCACCCGACCTCTGGGCGATCCGATCGGCGAAGGCTGAGGCCATCGCCAGTGGACCGAACAGGTTGGTCTCCATCTGTTCGCGCAGGTTGGAGGTGTCCGAGTCGAGAACCGACGCTCCGCGGAGGATGCCGGCGTTGTTGATGAGCACGCTCACGTCGGACGCGGCCTCGGCCACTTCTGCGACGGATGTCGCGTCGGCGACATCGAGGCGGACCGGAACGACGCGCGGGTCCACGACGTCGATTGTCAGTGGATCGCGGGCAGCCGCATAGACTTTCGTTACTCCGCGGTCGAGAAGCTGCGTAACGTATTCGCGGCCCATACCACGGTTGGCGCCGGTGACCAGCACTGTCTGATCGGCAAGCGAGGTCATGAGATCGACGCTCCCAGGAACTCGAGTGCCTCGGGAACGAACCGCTCGTGGGCCTGGAAGATGCCGCCGTGCCCCGCGTCCGGGTAGATCCGCAGCGTCGCATTCGGAAGGCGTCGAGCCAGGTCGTAGGAGTTGCTGGTCGGAACCATGCGATCGTCATCTCCGTTGGCCACCAAGACCGGGTGTTGGATGGTTGACAGGTCGGCCGGCTTCTCGAGACCCCAGGCGTGAATCGCCTTGAGCTGCGTGCGGAATGCGCCGATCGCCATCGCCTTGTCCCGATCGTTCGTGCGCTCCTTCAACCGCTTGACGAACGCTTTAGCCTGCGCCTTGCCGTGGTCCGTTCTGGTGAAGAAGAGAAGTTCCTTGGGATCCTTGAAGGTGGCGAATGCGTGGAGTGTGTCGAGGTACGTCAGTTTCGTCACGTTGACGATGCCTTCCCCTCCAGCTGGCCCCGTCCCCGCGAGGATGATCTTTCGCACCAGCGCCGGCTCCTGCCGCGCGATCACTTGCGAAACCATTCCGCCCAACGAGAACCCGAGAAGATCGACCTGGTCGAATCCCAGTGCGCGGATGAACGCCACGGCGTCGTGTGCCATCGCCTCGACCGTGTCCGGTGTCTTGCCCCCGGAGCCGCCGACCCCACGATTGTCGAAGGTGATCACGCGATGCTTGGCCGCGATGCCGTCGACGACCCTGGGATCCCAGTTGTCCAGGTTGGCGGCCAGGTGATTGAGGAAGATCACCGGTACGCCGGAATCGATGCCCAGCTCCCGGTAGACGAATCGTGTGCCGCCCACGGAGACCGATTTCGTCGGCGCGTTCTTGTACGACGTGCCACCCCAACGGGCACGTGCTTCCTGCCGATGACTCGCCGGATCGTGCCGAGTGGTTCGTTTGCCTGTCATGACTTCCTCCTGATGTAAACCGAATGGTGTACTTCCTGATGTGACAGTAACACGTGGCTCGCCAATCTGTAAACCGTTCGGTATACTTTTATTATGACGTCGCTCACCGAGACTCAGGAACCGACCCGCCGCGGAGGCCGTGGCGCGCGTACGCGCATCCTGAACGCAGCGGCAGAGCTGTTCTACTTCGAGGGCATCAACGCCACCGGTGTCGGACGCATCGCGAGCAAGGCATCGGTATCCAAACGGACGCTATACAAGCACTTTCCGAGTAAGACCGCCTTGGTGGAGGAGTACCTGCGCCACCTCCGGCAAGAAGCCGCTGAACCCGAGGGAACACCACCGGCCGCGACGCCACGTGCACAGCTGCTCGCGCTGTTCGACATCACGGACGCCGGCGACACGCGGATGCGGGGATGCCCGTTTCACAACGCGGCGGTCGAGGCCTCCGGGGCCATGCCGGAAGTCGAGCACATCGTCCACCTGCACAAGCGGGACTACATCGATGGCCTCACCGAACTGGCCCGAGCGGCGGGAGCGGCGGACCCGGAAATGCTGGGCAACCAGATCGCATTGCTCTACGAAGGCGCATCCGGACTGTCCACATCGATGAACGACCCGGCGCCGTGGGCGCAGGCCCGGGCGACAGCGGAGGCGCTCATTTCGATGTGGTTGCCGCCGCCAGAACCGCATCGTTTACCGCTGTCGGCGTCATCGCGACCGCGGTCTTCTGTGCGCGGCTAACGATGTCCAACAGGTAGCGACGTTTAGGGCGCCTCGACGTCAGCGCGTGCTCTACAGCCTTCGTGACCCTCTTGGGATCGGCGGCAAGCTTCTGCAAACGTCCCATCAACTTCCGGCTCCCCGTGAGGTGCGCCGCGTACAGTCGGCGGTGCTCGTCACTGAGTCGGTTGGTCATGCGGTCGTAGTCGTCGAGCGCGTCAGCCCACATATCGGTACGGATCGGGCCTGGCTCGATGAGCGACACGGGAATGCGCCACGGCCGCAACTCAATACGAAGGGCATCGGCCAGCGATTCGATCGCGTACTTCGATGCGTTGTAGGCACCGGTGCCCGGTGTGGTGATCAACCCGCTGACTGAGGACATGAATACCACGCGTCCACGGGCGTCACGGATCTTCGGCAGCACCGCCTGCGTCACTGCGATCTGCGAGATGACATTGATGTCGAGTTGCTGTGTCAGATCATCGAGAGATAGACCCTCGACTGGCCCGTTGACGATGATGCCGGCGTTGTTGACCACACCGTTCAGTTCAGCGGGAAGTCGACCGGGAAGCGCCGTAATCGCGGACCGGTCGGTGATGTCGAGCGCGATCGCGTGCACATTGGGTAAGCGGTCGAGGCTGTTGAGGGCGGAGTCGGAGCGAGCGGTGGCATAGACGTCCCAGCCTCGGCTGCTCATGTGTTCGGTGATCGCCAGGCCGATTCCTCTGCTGCGCCGGTAACCAGTACGGAAGGCATGTCAAACCGCCTTCGAATTCAGGCGCTTCTGCCACACCAGAAGCCCCACTACTCCAATGGTTTCGAGCGCTATTGCTGACACCGTGATGGGATGCGGTCGCCCGCGCTGTTGCCATGACCGCACTCGCGCCAGACCGCCGACGAAGATGGTCGACAGCGCGAAGGTCACGGCCGACGACTGCTCGACACGTCCGAGCTGAGACCACATGACGGGTCCGACCGCCAATTTGAACACGTTGGCATATCGCAAAGAGCTGTCCACCGTCGGTAACACATCGGGCGAACCGCCAGGAACTCCCTGCGGACCCCGAACGATCTCCCCGATCGCACTGGCCATCGGTATCGCCGCGAGCACCGCTAGCGTCCGCTGCAGTCCTCGCCGACTGCTACTACGTTGGTGTGTCACAGCTACTCCTAATAAACCGATCGGTGTACTTGTTGATCGCCGACGCTACACGCCTTAGCATGCGATGTAAACCCATCGGTATACTCGGGTTATGACCACCCAGCACGAGGCCCCGTCCACCAAGGGACGCGGTGGCCGCGGAGCGCGGCAGCGCATCCTCAACACGGCTATCAACCTGTTCTACCGCGAGGGCATCAACGCCACCGGTGTCGAGCGACTCGCCAGCGAAGCGTCCGTTTCCAAGCGAACTCTCTACCAGCACTTTCCGAGCAAAACCGCCGTCGTCGAGGAGTACCTGCGGTATATCCAGCAAGGTGTCGAGGATCCCATCCGGCCCGGACCGGACGCCGCTAACCGCACACCCCGCGAGCGGATTCTCGCCCTGTTCGCCACGCCGCCTCCGGGCGGGCAGATGCGCGGCTGTCCTTTCCACAATGCCGCCGTCGAGGCGTCCGAGGTCATGCCGGAAATTCAAGTCATCGTCCACGAACACAAGCGCGCCTACATCAAGGGTCTGATCAAGCTGGCCCGGCAGGCCGGCGCGGCCAACCCCACACTGCTGGGCAACCAACTCGGCCTTCTCTACGAAGGTGCAGCGGCGCTGTCGACCTCCCTAAACGATCCGGCTCCCTGGACACACGCACGAAAGGCGGCAACGACGCTCCTCGACCAAGCGGTGGGCTAATCGCTGGGGCGGTGCTGGGAAATCAATTCTTTGACATGACGGGCGACCTGCTCCAGCGGCTTTGTCGACTGCGCGGCGCGCGACAGTATGACCGCCCCTTCGAGCGCGGCGACGACCGTCGTCGACAATGATTGGGCCGCAGCGCGATTGATGCCGTCTTGACGGAGGCGCTCCGCTAGCAGCTGACCCCACTCCGCGAACACATCGTTGGCGGTGCTGGCAGCCTCGGGGGCCTCATCGCGACTGAATGCAGCTGCCACGATGGGGCAGCCACCTTCGAAGTCCGTGCTGATCAGGATCTCGGTCCACACACGAGTAAATGCCCCGATGGGGTCCCGCTGCTCGATACAGTCACGCAACAGCGCTGTCAGCTCGTCTCCGGCAGCACGCGTCGCTGCGGCGACCAGTTCGGCTTTGCCGCCGGGAAAGTTCAGATAGATCGATCGTCGCGTCACGCCGCTGGTGGACAAGATCTCCGCAATCCCAGTGCCGGCCACGCCATGTCTTTGCATCAGTGTGGCCGTGGCTGACGTGAGCCGCTCACGTACTCGCATGCCTTGCAATATACCATTCGGTCTACTAGGGTGCGCATAAGCCGGTAGACCGAACGGTATACTCGATGAAGTCTCTGGCATCCACCAGTAGAAAGAGACGACTGTGTCTGCCTTGGCCCCAGAAGATTTCGCTTGGCTCCCGGCAACTGAACAACTTGCCGCAATGAACGCCAAGGAGGTGTCCAGCGCCGAACTGGTCGACCTCTACGTATCCCGTATCGAAGAACACAACACGCCGCTCAACGCGGTCGTCACCATCGACGCGGATGCCGCGCGACGCGCCGCCACGGAAGCGGACGCTGCCCGGTCGCGTGGCGACGCGCTAGGACCGCTGCATGGGCTGCCGATCACCGTCAAGGACAGCTACGAGACGGCCGGTATGCGCACAGTCTGCGGTCGACCCGACCTGGCGGATTACGTGCCGACGCAGGACGCTGAGGCAGTCGCCCGCCTGCGTCGCGCGGGGGCCATCATCCTCGGCAAGACCAACATGCCGACCGGCAATGCTGATGTGCAGGCCAGCAATCCAGTGTTCGGACGGACCAACAACCCATGGGATCGTTCGCGCACATCGGGCGGCTCAGCCGGTGGCGGCGCCGCGGCTACCGCAGCCGGGCTGACGAGCTTCGACTACGGCTCGGAAATCGGTGGCTCCACCCGGATCCCGGCACACTTCTGTGGCCTCTATGGCCACAAGTCGACATGGCAGTCGGTCCCACTGGCCGGCCACATCCCCGGCGGGCCGGGAAAACCTGGACGATGGGGCGAAGCCGACATGGCCTGTGCTGGCGTGCAGGTGCGTGGTGCACGCGACATCATCCCCGCGCTGGAAGCCACTGTCGGCCCGCTGAACCCCGACGGCGGGTTCTCGTACACCCTCGCCCCGCCGCGGGCGTTTGCACTCAAGGACTTTCGGGTCGCGGTGTGGGCCGACGATCCGGCCTGCCCGGTCGACAAGGACACCCACCGAGCCATCGACGACGCCGTCTCCGCGTTGCGCGCCGCCGGCGCACGAGTCGTTGAGCAACCCGCCAGCCTCCCAGTGGATCTCACGACCTCACACGACCTCTTCCTGAGCTTGGTGATGGCCGCATTCTCGGTCGACCGTTCCACGATGAGCCCCCAATTCGGCGGTGCCCTCGCCCTGCGCTCACTGATGAGCCCGCGCGGCGACGCTGCCGCCGCTCTGCGCGGGACGGTCCAAAGCCACCGGGCATGGTTGTTCCGCGACGCGGCGCGACGGGAAATCGCGCACCGTTGGGTCGGATTCTTCAAGGAATTCGACGTGCTGCTCCTGCCGGTGGCACCCACCGCCGCGCCCAGGCATCACAACAAGGACCATGACCGCTTCGGCCGCACCATCGATGTCGATGGCGTCACCCGCTCCTATTGGGACCAAACCAAATGGAGCGCGTTGGCCAACATCGCCGGAGCACCGGCCACAACGATGCCCATCACCACCAACGCCGCTGGCCTACCCATCGGCATCCAGGCGATGGGACCTGCCGGGGGCGACCGCACGACAGTGGAATTCGCAGCCCTACTCACAGAAGTTCTCGGCGGTTATCACATCCCGCCGCAACACCGCTCGGCCGACGCTTCCGCAGCAGCGCAGTGACCCATTGCGCTTCGACTATAACGAAGTTATATTAGCCTCATGCGTCGTAACTTGTCTGACCGAAAGCTGATCATCACCGGAGCCGCACGCGGCATCGGGGAGAAGGTGGCACGTCTTGCCGCCGCCCGAGGTGCCCGGGTGGCGCTCGTCGGCCTCGAGCCCGAACGGTTGCGCGCGCTCGCCGACGACCTGGGCGCAGGCGCGTTGTGGCGGGAAGCCGATGTGCGCGACGGCGCCTCCTTGCGGTCGGCGATCGATGACTGTGCGCAGGCCATGGGTGGCATCGACATCGTCGTCGCCAACGCCGGGATTGCGGCCTACGGAACAGTGCGGCAGGCTGACGAGGCGTCGTTCGAGCGAGTCCTCGACATCAATCTGAACGGCGTCTTCCGCACGCTGAAGTACGCGACGCCTCACCTGGAGCGCAGTCGAGGCCACGCGATGGTGGTGGCGTCGGCGATATCCTTCACGCCGATCGCCGGCCTGGCCTCCTACGCCGCAAGCAAGGCCGGGGTTGAGATGCTCGCCCTGGCCTACCGCCAGGAAGTCGCGCACCTCGGCATCACCGTCGGGATCGTGCACCCCTCGTGGATCGACACCGACCTCGTCCGAGGCGCTGAGGCCGACATTCCCTCATTCCAGGAACTGCGCGCGCGGCTGCCGTATCCAGGCAATGTCACCACGAGCGTCGACCGCGCGGCCGCAGCGATCGTCCGCGGACTCGCGCGTCGACGCAGCCGCGTGTACGTGCCGCGCGCGGTTGTGGTGGCCAACTGGGCGAAGGCTGCGCTGAACTCGCCGGTCGCCTGGCCGTGGATGAGGCGATTCGCGGCCGAGGTGACCCCGATCCTCGAACGCGAGGTCGCTGCATTGGGAAGGCACGACCAAATGGTTCCGCTCGCCGAAACCCGCTCGGCCTCAAGCGCGCTGCCCGATGCGGCGACGATCGAACCCGCCCCTCGATAGCGCATTGCCACCTGATTTTGACGACAGCTCTGCCCGTTGTGGAATAACCATAACGAAGTTATAGTTAGCACATAACGAAGTTATAGTGAAGCCGCGTCCAGTGCTTCCGATAGATCTCTGATGAAAGTGAACAGACATGAAGGCATTCGTCGTCACGAAGTACGGCAAGGACAGCATCCGCGCCGCCGAGGTTCCCGAACCGAAGGTTGGCAGCAATGACGTCATGGTCAGGGTGAGTGCGGCCAGCATCAACCCACTGGACAAGATGGTCCGCAACGGTGAGTTCAAGCAACTTCTGAAGTACAAGCCCCCCTTCGTGATCGGCCACGATGTCGCCGGTGTGGTGACCCAGGTAGGTGCGACCGTTCGCGACTTCAAGGTCGGCGACGAGGTGTATGCGCGTCCCCGCGATCTGCGCATCGGGACGTTCGCCGAATACATCGCGATCGATCAGAATGACGTCGCACTCAAGCCCGCCTCGCTCACGCTGCACGAGGCCGCCGCCCTCCCCCTGGTCGCGCTGGCAGCCTGGCAGATCCTGGTCGAGAAGGCTCAGGTCAAGCCCGGACAGAAGGTCCTCGTGCACGCAGGCGCCGGCGGGCTGGGGTCCACCGTGATCCAGCTCGCCAAGCACCTCGGTGCCCACGTCGCGACCACCACCTCCGGCGCCACGGAGGCACTCGTCCGCGATCTCGGAGCCGACGAGGTCATCGACTACACGAAACAGGACTTCTCCCAGGTCCTCTCGGGCTATGACCTCGTGCTGGACTCGCTCGGCGGCGAGAACCTGATGAAGTCGCTCACCGTCCTCAAGCCCGGCGGCCTGGCAATCGGGGTGGCCGGCCCACCCGATGCCGGATTCGCCAAACAGCTTCGTGCGCCAAAGCCTTTCGAGTTCGTGTTGTCGTTCCTGAGCCGCAAGGTCCGCAGGGCCGCCAAGAAGCTCGGTGTGCGTTACTCGTTCTTCTTCATGAGGGCCGACGGCGCCCAACTCGGCAAGCTTGCCGCTCTCTACGACGCGGGCCATCTGCGCCCGGTCCTCGACAGAACATTCCCGTTCGACCAGACCCTCGAGGCGCTCGCCTACGTCGAGAGCGGCAAGGTCAAGGCCGGCAAGGTCGTCGTCGCGCTCGACTAAGGCTGTTCGCCAATCGACAGCTCAGAGCGGCGCGCGGTGAGTCAAAATCCGCAACCCACAACAGAACTCATTCCCGAACCATTCAAGAACGAAAGACAAATCAAAATGAACTGGAAAGATACGCCGACCCGCACGATCGACGTGAACGGGGTGCCATTCGCCTACCGCGACCTCGGCAACGGCTCGGGCGTTCCCGTGGTCTTCCTGCATCACTTGACCGCGGTACTCGACGACTGGGACCCGAGGATCATCGACGGCATCGCCGCCCACCACCGGGTGATCGCGTTCGACAACCGCGGCATCGGAGCGACCGGATCGTCCGTACCGCACACGATCGACGAAATGGGCAGCGACGCCGTCGCCTTCATCCGGGCACTCGGACTGAAGCAGGTCGACCTGTTCGGCTTCTCGCTCGGCGGCGGCGTCGCCCAGATGGTCGCCCTGCAAGCACCCGACCTCGTCCGGCGGATGGTCCTCGCGGGCACAGGACCCAAGGGAGGCGGCGGCATCAACGAGATCACCAAGGTCACCGTCATTGCCTACGTCAAGGCAGCGCTCACCCTCAAGGACCCGAGAAACTTCCTGTTCTTCCCCCGCAACGCCGAGGGCAAGCGGGCTGCCGCCGACTACTTCATGCGACTGAAGGAGCGCACCGAGGGCCGCGACAAGCGCGTCTCGCTGCAGGCCATCGGCGCCCAACTAAAGGCGATCCGAGCAGCCGGGAACAGCACGCCCGACGACCTGTCCGCGATCACCCACCCCGTCCTTGTCGCCAACGGCGACAACGACCTCATGGTTCCGACCAGCAACTCCGCCGACATGGCTCGTCGCCTGCCCAACGCCCACCTGATCATCTACCCGAACTCCGGGCACGGCGGCGTGTTCCAACACCACCAGACCTTCGTGCCCGAGGTGCTGAAATTCCTCACCGACTGACCGAGGGGGCTGTCGCCGACCTCGCGGCACCCTGTGCCCGTCAATCACACCGATCGCGGGACCTCCCGGCAGATACTGACGTCGGCGGCCGCCGAATATCGCTTGGTACCGAGCCTTCCAAGATGGAGACTCTCGCAGCTTCTCCGTCCGTGTCGCAGGCCATGACTGTTGAATGCCAATCTTTGCATTCCATTTCAGCTCTTGCGAACCAGATAAACTGATCGGGTTACTTCTGGGTGCGATACCCGGCGCCGACCGAAACATCAGCACCGCCAAGGGAATCGAGCACCCACCGACGATGAAAGCAGCCAGAAAATGACCGTAGACTTGCCTGATCGTGCACTGGAACTGCGCTCGTTGGTGACGTCGCAGGGAGTGCTTGAGCTCTCACTGCATGACGTCCCGGTTCCCACGCCGGCCGCCCAACCAGGTGTTAGTCCAGGTGGAGGAGTCACCGATCAACCCGTCTGATCTGCGTCTGCTCATCGCCACCGCGGACATGACCACTGCGACGGTCGCAGGCACGTCCGCGCGCCCCGTCGTCACGGCGTCGGTGCGGGAGGGGACGCTGGGCGGGCTGTCGGCACGACTCGACGCGTCGCTGCCCGTCGGCAACGAAGGCGCGGGCACCGTCGTGGCCGCCGGCTCGTCGCCCACTGCGCAGGCCCTCCTTGGGAAAGCAGTGGGAATTGTCGGCCGGCGGCGCCATGTACACCCAGTACCGAGTTGTTGACGCGGCCTCGTGTCTCGTCTTGCCCGAGGGGACCACGGCCAAGGACGGGGCGTCGAACTTCGTGAATCCCATGACGGCTCTGGGGATGGTGGAAACCATGCGCAGTCAAGGGCATTCCGGCCTGGTGCACACCGCCGCGGCGTCGAATCTCGGCCAGATGCTCGTCAAGCTGTGCCTCAAGGACGGAGTGCCGCTGGTCAACATCGTCCGCAAGTCCGAGCAAGAGGAGCTGCTGAGATCGCTCGGCGCGGTTCATGTCTGCAACTCGGCATCAGCATCGTTCACGACGGATCTCACCGAGGCTCTCAAGGCGACGTCTGCGACGCTGGCGTTCGATGCCATCGGTGGGGGCACGCTGGCCAGTCAGATTCTCAATGGCTTGGAGCAAGCGGCCAATTCGACGGCGGGGGTTGACTATTCGCCCTATGGGTCGACCGTGCACAAGCAGGTGTATATCTACGGCGCGACACTGGCCTGACCACCCTTGCGAGGAACTTTGGCCTGTCGTGGGGTGTCGGGGGATGGCTGGTCGGCGACTTCCTCGCAAGCGCGGGGGAAGAGGCGTTTACCCGACTCCGGCCCGAGTGGCCGCAGAACTCACCACGACGTTCGCGAGCACCTATACCCGTGAGGTGTCACTGGCAGGCATGCTCAGCCTCGATGCGTTGGGTTCCTACGTCAAGCAAGCGACCGGGGAGAAGTTCCTCGTCACTCCGCAGGCACTCTGAGGCGAGCCGCCTTCGGCGCGGGCGCGCGGAGTTGTGTCGCGGCAGTCGGTTTAACGGGCGGCGGGGTACTGCGCCGGGTTCGGATCCAGTGCACGACGGTGACGGCTATCGGAATGAACAGTGGCGACAACACCAGCGCCATCAAAGACAGGGCCGTGATGAATCCGGTCATGGTTAAGGGGCCTTTCAGTGCTGCTAGGGATCGGGACTTCTCGAGCTGAATCGCGGTCAGACCGCGCTGAAGCTGCGTTGCATGTCCGCGGCCGCGAATTCGCTGACGGCTCGGTCGGCGGCCGTGGAGGTTTCCAGGCGCTCGATGAGGGATTGGAGTTCGCGCGCTGGGATCGCACACGTCATCTCGTCATCCGGAAGGTGGGTTCGGGTCCGGCTTACCGCGCAACCGGGGCTCACGGCGACCTGGCCCGCGTGAGCAAGGGGAACGATCACGCATTGCGGCTTGCGGGCAAGCGTCAGATCAGGAACCGCACCGAGCAGGGTCATCAACGCCGTCGGCGAGAGTCTGGCCAGCACCACGTCCGGGTTTTCCGCGTTCGCCAGCGGCTGGTAGGTGATAGCGGAGGGCCGGAAGGGCAACGCGGCGGCGGCCATCAGGTCGGCTTCCCCGACCCATCCGCTGCCGACGAGCGCGGCGGTATCCGCGCCGCTGGCAGCCTGTTCCAGTGGGATCAGTCCGTGCGTGTAACTGCCGACGCTGCAATTCGCGTGATCGGCCGCGACAGTATCGAGGCGTCGCCGCTGCGCCGGTTCCCAAAAGCAGCAACCGGCCGGCTGCGCCTCGACCGGCGACGCGGCACCGGTGTGCGGGGGAGCATCGAAGCTCACCGCGACGGGTGCGTGGGTGAGGCCGAGGAGCTCGGTCAGTCGATCGGCGAATGCGGCGTAATTGCTCACGAGCGTGCCTTTCACGTGTAGGTCCAGGCGGATCCGGTGGGTGTCGATGTCGACGTCGATCTCCACGGCACCGGCTTGTGTCCGGCGCCAGGTGTCGCAGACACGGTCGTCGACGTCCAGCGAGATCGTCGCGTCGTCGGGAAGGTTGTCGACCGTGAACGTGGTCGGCGTTCCCCTCCGCGACGGTGTGGCGGCGAAGGTGTCGATCTCCAGCACTCGGCGCTGAATATCGTTGTGGGTACGCCGAATACCGATCAGCGGGTAGTCGAGGTCCCGCACCGTCGGCTCGTTGTACATCGTGGTGTTCGGGGAAGTGAACACCCGGGACCAGGCACCGGGCGCCGCGCATTCGATCATCATCATGGTGGCGTTGAGCTGGCCGCGCGGCCATGATTCATCTCCGCCGAGCCAATACGCAAACCGGCTGTTGTCTTCCCCGAAATAGCGTGGGTTGAACTGGCTTTCGGACACCGTACGCAGTCGTTCCCAGGTTGTGGTGTCACCGAGTTCACGCGCCATCCACAGTGCGGTGGACAGCATCTGCGGGTCGTCGGCCAACTGGACGACCGGCACCTTGGGGTTGCTCCAGCCCAGCTGGCGCATTGCAGACTCGTACAGGTCGATGCCGAGTTGGGGATCCTGCGGATAGATGTAGTGCAGCAGGCAGAGCGCACTGTAGGCGTTCAGCGAGCCCGGGAAGGTCATCGTCGCGCTTTCGATGGGGTCGTAGTAGAAAGCGACCCAATCGATTTGGCCCTTCCTGTTGCGGCCCATGTAGTGCTTCTTGGCGAAGGCGATCCAATCCAGGAACGGCTCGTTGACCGAGGTGTGCAGCAGCGAGTCGTAGAGCTTGAGGCCCAGACCGGCCGCGCTCATGCAGAACGGCCAGATCTTGGTGTTCTCGCAGTGCGCGCCCTGCGGTCGTGCCGTCAGCTGATCGGAGATGAACTGGGCGATTCGCTGATGTGTCCAGGTGAAGGTGCGGTTCTGGTAGCCGGACACTTCGAACGCCCTGTCTTGCGTCGGCTGGCCAGACACGTAGTGGCGGATGCCCAACAGCAGGTTCAGCCATCCCCGGTAGAACAGGTTGCCGTCGCAGCCGACCGGGTCCGGCTGCAAACCCCAGGGCTCGATGCCGTTTCCGGTCCAGCCCGGCAGGGAGTAGCGGCCGCGGAGGTGCTCGGGTACGACGGTCAGCCATTCGGGGGGATACTTGTCGACGCCCGGGTCGGGTCCGATGAGGGTGTTCCAGTCGATGCCGCCCCAGAAGCTCACGTAGCGGCGTGCCAGTTCGTCGAGGATGCGGGTGTAGCCCTCGCGCCACGCAGGAGTCGCTTCGGTCATCATGGGCAGGACGTAGCCCATCATGGCGAGGTCGAATCGAGGGAACGCGCACATCGGGGGCTCGCTGTAGCGGTCCCACCACAAATGCGGCTCGCCCTGATCGGACCAATCGTCGTCGGTGGTGGCCTTGTCCCACAAGAATCTCAGCCAGCCCAGTGATCGGTCGTTGAGTCCCTCCGCGGTAGCCGAAGTATCCGCTTGTCGCGCGAATGTCGTTGTCATGTCAGGGCTCCAGCATGGGTTCGTCGGTGCAGGCGCGGACCATCGCCAAGGTCGAGCGCGCTTTCCATGCGGCCGTCCACGCCGGGATCCAGGCGCACGACTGCGGGCTCGATGACGATCGTCTCGGCTCCGCACGCAGCGGGATCGTGGGCGATGTACGCATCGGGTATTAGGTGGCGGGGTCCGCTCGCGCGCCCGATCTTGATGAATTTTCGGGTAAGGCCCTGGAACCACAGCAGGACGAAGGCGCTGCCGTGAAGCTCGACCGTGCCGACGTGGAGGCCGTGAACGATCTTGTCGACCGTTCGCGGGGAGCTCAGCATGCGCAGTGCAAGCCAACTCGAGCTGATGTGCACCGAGCAATCCGGTGCCGCGGCATGGCCGGAATATGTTGTGGCGCGGCGCAACTGCCCGTCGAAGACCCAATACCGGGCGACACGATCGCCGGCGGACAGCTCGAAGGTCAATGTTCGGGTGATCTGTGAGCGCACCGACGGCATGAACCGGGATCCGTGGGCGATGCACTGGCCAAGGAACCACAGCAGCATTCGAAGTGCCCCGTTCGACATCGGCTACCCCTCGGAGGCGGTCAGCTCGGAGGGGGCGGTCGAGGCAGGCATGGGTCGCAGGTGGCTGACCAAGAACTCCGTCTGCTCTGTGACGAGTTGCGCGAACGCGTCGCCGAGGTAGAAGTCGAAATGTCCGGCGGCATAGAGCCGAACGTCGCCGCGCGGCGCTTGGCGCGCGTAGCGCTCTGTCAGCTCGGGAGGGGCGACCGAATCGGTTGCGCTGATACAGATCAGGATAGGCGCGGCAATGCGCTTGGCCAATCGACCCGGTCGATAGCGGATCAGGCTCACAACACTTCGGGCAGCTGCGCGGTTCACCCACTGGTAGCCGTCAGGCAGCAGCGCCAGCATCCCGGGCAGCGCATCGGGTGCGGTCATGAGCCCCGGCCGGCCGGGTGCGGCGGCCACGGGCACGCACACCGGCTCCTTGCCCCGCACCGCCGCCAGGTGGTCGCGGGCCACGAAACCGAACAGCACCAACGATTCCCGCATACCGAGCGAGCCCGCCGACGCCGGCCCGTCGGTGAAGGGGCACTGGGCGACGGCGGCGCGAAGCTCTGGATGTCGGGCGGCGACGGCAATGGCGTGTCCTCCGCCCAGCGAGCTTCCCCACACCGCGACCCGGCTTCCGTCGACTTCCGGGAGGCCGGCCGCGTACTCGAGTGCGGCGTCCCAATCGGCCAGCTGTTTGGCCATCGACAACACCTGGCGTGGCTCCCCGCCGCTGTCGCCAAGATGGCGGTAGGTGAAGACGAGTACTGCAAGTCCGGCCGCGGCGAATCGCTCGGCGTAGGGAGCCAGACCCATCTCCCGAGTGGCTCCCAAACCGTGTCCCATCACGACGACGGGCGCTGGTGCTTCGGAAGCGGTGTCGGGCAGGTACAGCCATGCCCTGCAGTACGAATCACCGGACCGGAAATCCACGGTGCGACGGCCAAATCCGTTGGACGCTTTTCGTGTCATTTCCTCACACCTTGCTTGTCGTGTCGATGGCGGCGTTGCCATGCGCGAGGGCCGCGTCGTATCCGCCGGGCCGGTACAGCGGCAACTCACCGGTTTCGGCGGTATCGCGTAGATACCGCAGCATGATTTCCTGGGCCTGCCGCTGGGGGAGCGAGGCGAGGAATTCGGCGCGTTCGAGGTGCAGGCCCTCGGCCATCGACAACGATCCGCCCACGTTCACCGCCCGCTTGATGGCCTTGATCGCCTCGGTCGGTCGCGCGGCAAGATGTGTGGCTCGTTCGACGGCCCGGGAGATGAGGCGATCAGCAGGGACGATCTCATCGATCGCCCCGATTGCCAGTGCTTCGTCGGCGGGGAAGGGCTTGCCTTCGAGGATCGCGACCAGCGCACGATGCGAACCGATGAGCCGAGGCAGCCGCTGGGTGCCACCCGCGCCGGGCGGAAATCCGAGCAGAACCTCCAGATGCCCGATGAAATAGTCGCCTTCGGCCATCAACCGCAAGTCACATGCCCACGAGAGTTCTGCACCCATACCCAGCGCCGAGCCGTTGAGGGCCGCCACGAAGATCGTGGAGCTGGTGGTCATCCGGACCAACGTCTCGTGCATATGGTCGAGTTGGACCGCGCCCATCAGCGGTGTCTTGCTCGCTACCCAGCGGGTGAGCTTGTTGCGTCCGAATTGGTGGGCGATCCGGGCCACCGCGCCGGTGACGCGGCGTCCGACCGGCGGAATCACCGAGCCGTCTTCTTGCAGCCATGCCAGATCGGCGTGGCTGATGAAACGGTGCGGATGCGACCCGGTGAACACCACCGCGCGAATACCGGGGTCGCGGTCGGCGCGCTCGACGAGGTCGAACAATTCGGGCGCATCCTCGCGGCCGAACAGTCCCAGATCATCACCGATGAACCGCGCGACGATCACGCCGGCGTCGAGTTCCTCGATCTGGATGCGCCGGGGCGCGTGGGGTACCGCAGACATGGCGTCGACCCTCCCTTGTAGAACTTCGTTATAGACGATAGTGCGCTGGATCACAGAACACAAGCCCGCTTGAAAACCGCCGGTCTTGACGGGCGCCGTTGAACAGGTGCTCGCGGCGGCTTGTAACCTCGTTCTACGAGGTTCAGGCCGGTCTTGATGGGAGGTGCCCTGCTTCGATGTCGAAACCACGCAAGACGGCGGCAACACGACTTACACAAGAGCAGGCCGTGGAGCGATTGGTTGACGCAGCTACAGCATTGCTCGCTGAAAAGGGACCGTCCGAGATCAAGGCGCGAACCGTCGCCGAGGCCGCACAGGTTTCGACGATCGCGGTGTACTACCACCTCGGCGGGCTGCCTGAGCTACTCCAAGCCGTCGTCGACAAAGGGTTCCAGGACCTCGCTCGGGCGTTCGTCGCCACGCCGCCGAGCGACGATCCGGTCACCACCCTGTTCGCGATGGCGTTGGCAACTCGCCAGTTCGCCCAAGAAAATCCGCACCGGTATGACCTGATGTTTGGATTGTCGACGCGCGGAAGCTATCGACCGCTACAGAACGCCCGCTCCGGCGAAGGCGGACGATCTGGATTCCAGACGGCCTATGCGCATCTGGTTGAGGCATGCGTCCGGCTTGTGAGCAGCGGTCGCATCCGCAGCGATGAGAATCCCGAAAACATTGCCCCCCAAACCTGGAGCGCCGTCCACGGATTCGTCACGCTGGAATTGGGTGATCACTTCGTTCAGTTCTCGGACCCCGTCCGCCAGGTCCTGCAACCGATGATGGTGAACATATTCGTCGGACTAGGCGGCGACCCGGAGGCCGCCAACGCCTCTCACACCGCGGCGATCGATGCGACGCGCCAGATGAGCGCAGGCCCCGCTTGAGCTTTCACTTCACTGCGCCGCCGGGCTACTTCGTCCTGAAAAAGTGACCCCAGCTGAGTCGGTTTTGGTGCCGCTCTTTGAGGCTGCGGGGCTAGTGGAATTGAGCCTGCAGTTATCGAGACGTTTTGCGAGTGGACGACTCGGTAACTACAGGCTCAACAGGGAGCGCAGGTGCCTTTGCCGATAGCAGGATCGCCTCGTAAAGGCGCGCAGCCGTTTCGTGTGAGGCCTGGGCGCGTTCGCGCGTATCGCCCAGTCCGACAGAAAGATTCACACCCATGGGCAACAGCACATGCCTGGCCGGATCGTCGCACTCGACGAGGGCCTCTGCCAGCTCGAGTGTGATGACACCGTGCACGAAACTCCACAACTGAGCGGCCACCACGTCGGGATCCTGCGGCCTGACCCTGCCGGAATTCACGAGCCGTGTGCAGGCTGTTTTGAAGTGAGCGTAGAGGTTTCGGAAAGACGGTGAACTTCCACTCGATCGAATGCCCGGATCTCTTGGCGGTCGGTACGTGGCGCGCGCCGACAATCCGAACATCAGGTCATACAGGTGGGGGTTCTGGCGCGCGACCCGTCGGCACACCAAGGCGTGAACAGCCAGATCCGCGATCGGATCATCCGTCGGGGACAACTGGGAAAACGCGATGTCGAGGTCGTTGAATCCGCGGTCGATGACGGCGCGCGTGAGCTCGGGGATCCCACCGAAGTGGTGGTAAACCGCCATCGTCGACAGTCCGGCGGCGGACGCTACCGTACGAGCCTTGATCGCTGACGGTCCCAGCTCCGCCAGTAGGCCCATCGCGGCTTGAACGAGCCGCTCCGGTACGCCGTCGAGCGTCGAATCCGTCGATATGTCGGTGGGCATTTTTTGGTCGCTCCGTCCCCAGTCTGGACGGGAATCCTCAGCGGACTCTTGCCACAGCCGGAATAACTTGGTTATAGTCTTTGTATAACTTCGTTATAGCACGGCCCCACTTCTAACCAAGCCCCACGAAAGCCACAGCCATGCCATACCAAGACAACAAACACCTCGACATCGAGGACCGCGGCTCGGTTCTGGTCGTACGCATCGACGGCGGGCCGCATAGCTTGTTCGGCTTCGATGCCGCCAACGAACTTGACGTCTTCGTCGACCGTGTCGACCGCAACCCCAGCATCCATGGCGTCGTGTTCACCGGGGCGCGTCCCGGCCGGTTCGTCAGCCATGCCGACGTGCGGTGGCTCCAAGAAGGTGGGGCCGTGAAACCGAAACTAGGCCGACGGGGCGCCTCGGCTGCCCTGCGGCTGGCCAGAAACATCGACCGCGCCGGTGTCCCAGGGCCGGTGGTGGACAGAACTCCGCTGAGCGGAGCCGGCCAGCTCGACCGCTTGCACGAGACGTTCATGAAAATGAACGCCAGCGGCGTCATCTTCGTTGCGGCCCTGAACGGTTCGGCACTGGGCCTGGGAGCCGAATTCGCGTGGGCATGCGATCTGCGCGTCATGGCCGATGGGGATTACTTCATCGGCCAGCCGGAAGTCCTCCTTGGGATCATGCCGGGTGGTGGCGGCTCCCAGCGACTGCCCCGGCTGATCGGGACCCACAAGGCACTGGTCGCAATCCTCGAGGGCAAGCCGTTCACGCCGGCGCAAGCGTTGGCCAACGGCGCCGTCGACGATGTCGTGGCCCCCGATGAGGTCGTCACGCGGGCGACGGAGCTGGCCGAGTACTTCGGCAAGCGGACCAAAGGATCGGTCGAAGCCATCAAGAGATCGGTGTACTTCGGCGGCTCGATGTCGCTGGCGGAAGGTTTGCACGTCGAGCGGACCGAGTTCTTCCCCACGGATCAGTCCAAGGCCGGTCAGGAGCTGATGGTCCAGTACCTTTCGGATACCGAGTCCACCGGCGAGCTACCGCTCTACCGCCCGGAGACCTATGCGCAAGCGCTCGAAGCGGGCCGGGTGCCCGCGGTCGGTTCGAACAACGGGGCGGTGAAGAAGTGAGCACTGCGCCTTTCAGCCGGTACGACGTCTCGTTCATGTCGGGCGAAGACAGCTGTGCCGCATGGCTTTACCTGCCCACTGGAGTCACCTCGCCGCCTGTAGTCATCCTCGGGCACGGCCTCGGCGCGACACGCGAGATGCGCCTGGACGCTTTCGCCGAGCGGTTCGCACAGGCCGGCATCGCCGCCTTGGCCTTCACCTACCGCCACTTCGGTGACAGCGGCGGCCAGCCGCGTCAGCTTCTGTCGATCAAACGACAGCTCGCCGACTGGGATGCCGCGATCGATTGGGTGAAGAATCGTGGTGACGTCGACGGATCCCGCATTGCTGTCTGGGGCAGCTCCTTTGGCGGTGGGCATTCCATCACAGTCGCCTCACGCCACCCTGAACTGAAGGCGGCAGTGTCCCAGTGCCCATTCACTGACGGCCTAGCCTCGGCGCTGGCACTTGGCCCGACGGAATCCCTCAAGGTGTTGCCGTCAGTCGCACGGGACGTCGCTTCCATGGTCTTGCGCAGGTCACCTGCGATGATCCCGCTTGCCGGCCCCCCGGGGTCGCTGGCCCTGATGAACGCCCCCGATGCCCTTCCCGGATACGAGGCTCTGTTGCCGCCCGCCACAACCTTCCGCAACGAGGTAGCGGCGCGGGTCGCTCCGACGATCGCGACGTACCGGCCCGGGCGTGCGGCGAAGAAGGTCAAGTTCCCAATCTTGTTCTGTGTCAGCAATACCGACAGTGTGACGCCTCCTGCGCAAACCCTGCGGTACGCGCGCACCGCTCCTCGCGGTGAGATCAAACGCTACGACGCGGGCCATTTCGACTTCTACCTCGGAGAGCCGTTCGAAGAATTGGTCCGCGACCAGGTCGAGTTTCTCACCCGCCAGCTCCACCCGTCGGGGGCAAGGGTTTCATGAGTCTTGCTTCCGTACCGGATCGCCGGGCGCAATCGGATCCGCAAGGGCCGGCAGTGGCCGACTCGACACGGTCGCTCACCAACACCATGTTGCTCCAGCGTGTGCGGGCGGCAGCGAACCACCTTGACGAACTGGGCGTTAGCGGCGGGGATGTGGTGGCCGTGAAGTTGCGCAACCGGGTTGAGTTCGTGGTTGTGATGTTCGCGTCGTGGCGGCTAGGTGCCACCGTCACGCCGGTCAACCCGAGTCTGACGGAGGCCGAGGTCGTTCGGCAGCTCGAGGCCTCCGGGGCGCGGCTGCTGGTCGTCGAGGACGGGGTGAGCACTCCAGGCGATGTTGTGACACTGGCGGTCGGGAATCTCTACGCGAAGGGGCCAGGTTGGGACGGGCCACCGCAGGTGGATCCGTCGACGCTGGCGCTGCTGATCTTCACCAGCGGCACGACAGGGGCGCCCAAGGGGGTGATGCTTGATCACGCCAACCTCGACGCGATGGCCGAGATGGGACGCCAAGCGCTGGGTGTCGGACCGGCTGATCGGTGTCTGCTGATCCTGCCGCTGTTTCACGTCAACGGCATCGTGGTCAGCGTTTTGATGCCGCTTCTCGCGGGTGCCAGCGTCGTCATCGCCGAGCGGTTTGATCCCAACACATTCTTCGCCACCGTCGAACACCAACGGCCTACGTTCTTTTCGGCGGTGCCCACCATCTACACGATGCTGGCCGCGCTGCCTGACGACGTGCGCCCCGACACGTCGTCGGTGCGGTTCGGCATCTGTGGTGCCGCCCCTGCCTCCGCGGAACTGCTGGGCCGCTTCGAGGCCCGCTACGGATTCCCGCTGATCGAGGGCTACGGCCTATCGGAAGCAACGTGTGCCTCCACCATCAACCCCGTCAACGGTGAACGCCGGGCCGGCACGGTGGGGATCGCGTTTCCGGGTCAGCAGATCCGCATCGTCGACGAGGCCGGCACCGACATGGCGACCGGTATGGATGGCGAGGTCATCATCGCCGGCCCCAACGTGATGCGCGGCTATCTGGGCCGCGCTGACGAAACCGCCCGCGTCATCGTCGACGGCTGGTTGCACACCGGCGACGTCGGCCACCTCGACACCGAGGGCTACCTGACATTGGTCGGCCGGTCGAAAGACATGATCATCCGCGGCGGGGAGAACATCTACCCCAAGGAAATCGAAGACGTCCTCACCAGTGACCCCACCGTACTGGAGGCCGCCGTTGTGGGTGTTCCTGATGACAAATGGGGCGAAACCGTCGCCGCCTACGTCCAACCACGAGCCGGTCGCACGGTCAATCCCGAAGTGCTGCATGCGCTGTGCGCGCGCAAACTAGCCGGCTATAAGCGCCCCACGTCGATCACCGTGATAGACGCCATCCCCAAGAACCACGTCGGCAAGACGGACAAGGCACCGCTGCGAGCAGCCCATCTGAAAGGTACTTCCGTATGACCTCCCTGCGCGACCCACTGACACTGCCGTGTGGCCAAGTGCTGCCCAATCGGATCTTGAAGGCCGCATTGAGTGAGGGCCTCGGCGACAAACGCAACTCTCCTGATCACCGCCTCGAGCAGCTGTATTCGACGTGGAGTCAGGGCGGATACGGTCTGATCGTCACCGGCAACGTCATGGTCGACCGCACGCAGCTGGGTGAGCCGGGCAACGTCGTCATCGAGGATGAGCGCGACCTAGATGCGCTGTCGCGGTGGGCCAAAACGACGAAAGACGCAGGCGTCCCGATCTGGGTGCAGCTCAATCATCCGGGGCGCCAGTCCAACCCGCTGGCGCTTGGTCACACCCCGGTAGCGCCCAGCCCGGTAGCCCTCAACATGCCGGGCGCGACCACGCCGCGTGAGCTGACATCGGCTGAGATCGAAGGCATCATTGAGCGTTTCGCGGCCGCCGCGGTGGTATGCGAGACGGCGGGTTTCGACGGTGTGCAGATACATGGGGCGCACGGATATCTGGTCGCGCAGTTCCTCTCGCCGCTCTCAAACCAGCGCGACGACGAGTGGGGCGGTGACCCGCAGCGACGGATGCGTTTCGTGATCGAAGTTGTGCGCCGCATCCGGGCACGGGTGTCGCCGGGCTTTGCGGTGGGCATCAAGCTGAACTCGGCGGACTTTCAGCGTGGCGGGTTCACCGAAGACGAATCCCGCTCTGTGGTGGCGGCATTGGCGGGTGAGGGCATCGATCTGATCGAGGTCAGCGGCGGTAGCTACGAGCAGCCCGCCATGATGGGCAAGGCCGCCGACAGCACCCGCAAGCGCGAGGCCTACTTCCTGGAGTACGCCCGCACGGTCCGCAGCCTTGCCGGCGACGTCCCGCTGGCGGTCACGGGAGGGTTCCGCTCCCGCAGCGCGATGCACGAGGCGGTGGATGCCGGTGAGTGCGACGTCATCGGTCTGGGCCGGCCCACGGCAACAACCACCGACGCCGCAAATGTGGTCCTCGGCGGGCGTCTCGAGACGCTCGCCTCACACCAAAAGCGTGCCGGTATGCGCCGCGTCCTAGGCAAATTCGTCGATCTCAAGTCACTCGACGGAATTCTCGAACTCTCTTGGCACACCGACCAATTGCACCGTGTTGGCGCTGGCCTCAAACCTGACCTCGATCGCGGCCGCATCGCCACCATGCTCGCGATGCTGCGCCGCAACGGCACCGTGTCCGTCGGGCGCAAGCGCGGTCTGTGACATGCCGCGCTATTCACTGTCCGACAAGGTCGTCCTGATTACCGGAGCCGGCCGCGGGCTGGGTGCCGCCACGGCGACAGTGCTGGCTCAGCGCGGGGCACGAGTCGTGTTGGCAGACATCGACTTGTCTGCAGCGCAGCGGGTGGCGGCCACCTTGCCGAACAACCGCGGCCTGGCGCTGACATGCGACGTCACCGAGATCGATTCCGTCCGGGAGGCGGTGCGGCGAACCCGAGAGGAGTTCGGGCGCATCGACATCGTGATCGCCAACGCCGGCGTTCTCGGCCGCGGCGGCACATTCCGTACACTCACGCCCGACCAAGTGAGTGGCGTCATGTCGGTCAACGTGGATGGAGTCGTCAACACCGTGGCGGCCACGCTCGAATCGGTGATCAGCAGCCGAGGCCAGATCGTCCTGGTCAGTTCAGTGTTCGCCTACCTCAATGGGGCGGGAGCCATCCCGTACGCGATGAGCAAGGCGGCCGTCGAGCAACTCGGCCGTGGACTTGGCGTCGAGCTGGCACGTCACGGAGCATCTGCAATGACGGCGTACTTCTCACTCATCGAGACCGACATGATCCGTCAGGGCATTGACGCTGATCCTCATGTATCCGCCCTGCTTTCGGCGATGCCCAAGTTCATACTCAAGCGAATTCAGCCACAGACTGCGGCGGCCGCGATCGCCGACGGCCTGGAACGCAGGCGACCCTCCATCATGGTTCCCGGCCGCTGGTGGCCCGTCGCCGCGCTTCGAGGCGTCGCCGGGCCGTTCGTCGACGCGAGACTCGCGCGCGACACCGGCGTACAGCGAGCGCTTACCAAACTCGAGAACCGATAGGGAGTCGAGACTAACGGGTTGATTACTCGCGCCAGAGGCGCGAGTAATCAACCCGCTAAGCGCCGTCTCATCCGGGTTATCCACAAGAACCGGTGCCGGTTGCTGGCTGCGAGCGGTCCATAGTGCGACTCTGACAGCCGTGGCACGGCGGGCGTGGCATCTCGGGCATCTCGAGCACCTGGTCTGGTCGCAGGATGGCGTCCTGTCGCGCCGTCAGATCCTCGCCGCTGGCGGCACCGACCGCGACATCACGCGACTGCTGCGTCGGCGCGAACTGACCCAGGTCTATCGCGGCGTCTACGCAAACCACAGCGGGCGGCTGACGTGGACGCAGCGGCAATGGGCTGGAGTGTTGGCGTTTTGGCCCGCCGCGCTGGCCCACGCCTCGGCACTGCCCGACCCGCCCACCGCGGTCCTGCATGTCGCGGTGTCGCTGGGGCGCAACCTGCGACCGTTGCCGCGGATCGTCCTTCATCGGACTCCGGACTTTGAGAAGCGTGCCGCACTTGACCGCAACCCGCCCGCGGTTCGCATTGAGCACGCACTAATCGATGTCATCGCCGACGAGCTCGGTCGCGAGGACGTGCGGGGGGCCTTCGCCGCACTGGCGCGTGTGTGCTCGACCCGCCGCACCAGCCCGGAGCGCATCCTGCTGACGTTGGCCGCGCGTCAACGCGTATCGGGGCGCCGCACATTGGAGGCGATGCTGGCCGATCTGCGCGACGGGGCCTGCTCCGTGCTGGAGCGGGGTTATCTGCACCGGATCGAGCGGGCACATGGGCTGCCGACGGGTGAGCGTCAGACGCGCAGCACCGCGATTGGCAAGTCCAGCTACCAGGACGTCCGGTATCGGGAGCAGGGTGTTGTCGTCGAGCTCGACGGCCGGGCGTTTCACGATTCTTCGCTTGACCGCGATCGCGATGCGTTGCGCGATCTGGCCGAGTTGAGCCGGTCAGGGCTTGTTACAACGCGGGTGACCTACGGCCTCGTCTACGGCGATGCATGCCGCACCGCGAGCCTGATCGGCGAGCTGCTGCGTCAACGCGGCTGGCGTGGCCGCCTGCGCCCCTGCCCGAACTGTCCAGGCGGGCTTGCCTTGACAGGTTGATTACTCACACCAAACGCGAGCAATTAACCCGCTAATGCTAACGAACCGAGCGAGCTAGCGCGGCTGCAATATGATCACCGGGATCTCCCGCTCAGTGCTGCTTTGATACGAGTCGAAGTCGGCGTAAGCATCCACCAGGCGCGGCCATAGACGCTCCCGTTCAGCTGCGCTGGCGACGACGGCCCTGACTGCCCGGCGATCAGGCCCGATCTGAATGTGGACATCGGGATGTGCCAGCAGATTTCGATACCACTGCGGGTTTTCCGTCCGTCCCAGGGCAGACGCAACGATGATCACGTTTCTGTTGTCGGTGATGTACAGCAGAGGTGAGACGAGAGTCTTGCCGGACTTGCGGCCCAGGTGTTCGAGTAGCAGGGTCGGTGCCGGTTTTCGGAATCCCGCGCCGAGTCGCAAGTTACCGCCAACTCGTCCGCCGCTGCGGCGATAGATCCATGTGTGAGCTTTGCCCATGTTCCGCGCAATCGTCGTAAAAATCGGCGAATCCAGCAGGCGATCAGGCTTTTTGGATGTAGTCATATGGTTCACGCCCCCAGAATCATTTGCGGTATCCCGATCGGTGTACTTCTTAGCATGACATTAGCACGCATCCGGTCAATTCGTAAACCGGTCGGTCTACTTCCTGAGAGGCGCATAGGACACCACCGGGCTATCGGCAGGAGATGCGTTCGCCGAACTCGGCGACCTCCTACTCGACGGGCTCAACCGACCCGACAGCTGACCCGAAGACGACACGGCGGTCGCCAATCTTAGGACCGAAGCTGTCCGCTATGGCTGAAACGCTGACGATATGGCTACTAAAACTGATGATCTGACCGCCACGCCGCCCCGAGTTGACCAGGCCGTACTCGATAATCTGCGTCGTCGACTACGCGAGACCAACCGTGTCAGGCTGCCAGAGGGAACGGGTTGGGAGCGCGGCACCGACGCCGACTACCTGGCGGAGCTGGTTTCCTACTGGGCCGATTCGTACAACTGGCGCTCCCATGAGGACCGGATTCGGTCATTGCCGTGGGCGACTGTGGATGTTGCCGGGACCAATTACCGGGTCTTGCACCAGAAGTCCTCAGATGAAGCGCCGACGGTCGTGCTGTTGCATGGCTGGCCGGACTCGGTACTCCGCTATGAGCGGGTGCTGCCCTTGATAGCTGATCTCAATGTCGTGGTGCCGGCGCTTCCCGGTTTTCCCTTCGCGCCGCCGTTGACCAAACCGGGAATGTCTGCGACCGTGATGGCCGACGTCGTCGAGGCCGTGATGTCAGAGCTTGGCTATCAGAAATACATCGTCTCTGGCGGTGATGTTGGCAGCCTCGTCGCCGAGAGGCTAAGCGCGCGAGCACCGCACAGTGTCTCGGCGCTGCACCTGACCGACGTGCCCTATACGCATCTGTTCACCGTTGGCGACTCCGAACTGACACCCGACGAACGGGCCTACCTTTCCGCCGGTCAGCGATGGCAGATGACCGAGGGCGCCTATGCACTGGAGCAGTCGACCAAGCCGCACACGTTGGCAGTAGCGCTGGCTGATTCCCCGGCCGGACTGTTGGCCTGGATCGTCGAGAAACTGCGGGCGTGGAGTGACTGCGGCGGTGACGTCGAAACCGTCTTCCCGCGAGACGATCTGCTGACCTGGGTCACCGCATACTGGGTGACCGGCACGATCGGAACGTCGTTTTCGACCTATGTCGAGGAAACTGAACCGGTAACCGAAGTCACGACGCCGACTGTTGTGAGCATCTTCCCGCACGATCTTGTCCCGGCGCCGAGATCGTTCGCCGAGCGCTTCTTCGATGTTCAGGTCTGGGAAGAACATTCGTATGGCGGGCACTTCTCCGCCTGGGAGCAACCGGAACTATTCGTCACCGGGCTGCGCGCCGCGGTCGGGATAACCAAGACCCGCGCTAGCGCTTTCAGGCGGTCGGTGCTTGTTCCTCCATCTGGCTAGCTGTCCATGAGGCCAGAAGGTCGAGGGCGTGCGCGGTCGGAGATGCCGGCTCCGCGACATAGAAGGTCAGTGTTAGTCCGGGTTCGGACACCATGTCGACGCTCTCGTAGGCGAGTTCGAGGTTGCCCACTACTTCATGGTGAAAGTGCTTCATGCCGGCGCCATGGGTGCGCACGTCGTGTGCACTCCACCGGCGCCGGAATTCGTCGCTGCGGGTGGACAATTCGCCGACGAGGTCGTGCATCAAGTTGTCGAATGGGTCGCGGCCGGCTTCGGTGCGCAGGATGGCCACTGCGATGTCGGCGGCTCCGTCCCAGTCGGGGTAGAAGCGGTGCGAGTCCTCGTCGAGGAACGTGTAGCGGGCGAAGTTCGGATATCCGGTCGTGCATTTGTCGTACAGAGAGGAGTGCATGCCGCGGCCGAGATGGTTGACGGCCAGCAGATCCATGCGGCCGTTGCGCACGATAGCTGGGCCGGTGAACTTGTCCAGCACCCATTGAAGGCTGGGCCGGGGTGACCATTTTTTCGGCGGCCGCCGCCGGGGACGCATGCTCGCGCTGGTTCCGTCGGCGGCGTGGGCGAGATTGAACAGGTGTGCCCGTTCGGCGTCGTCAAGCTGCAGGGCGCGGGCAATCGCGTCGAGCACCGAGGACGAAACACCGCCCAGCGCGCCGCGTTCCAGCTTGCTGTAGTACTCGATACTGACGCCGGCAAGTGTGGCCACCTCGCCGCGACGTAGTCCCGGCACCCGGCGGGTGCCGACGACTGGCAACCCCGCCTGCTGCGGGGTGACCTTGGCACGTCGCGAGACCAGGAACTCGCGGACCTCGGCGCGATTGTCCACGTCATTCACGGTACGACTGGTTCCGCGACCGTGGGATGCCTTGTCAATACACCTCTCAGCAGGCACTCCCACATCCGCGAGGAGCGAGGTTTCCTGGTCCTATGCAACTCGTATCCAGGAGGTCGTCCAGCGTGATCAAGCGAGTCAGCGCCGGTGCCGCCTTACTCGGCGTACTCGCCACGGCAGGCTGTGCCTCGTCCGACCAACAAACGCCGTCCTCACCATCGGCGACCAACGCGACGCCGAGGCTGGCCGCAGGCGACACGTCCAACGGTGCCGACAACTTCTATAGCAGCGACCGGGTCGACGTTCAGAAGGTGTCGTTCAAGAATCAGTACGGCATGAACGTCGCCGGGAACCTGTTCGTACCCGAGGACCTTGATCGCAATGCGAAGAGTGCGGCGATGGTCGTCGGACATCCCATGGGTGCGGTCAAGGAGCAGAGCGCGAACCTGTATGCCACGAAGATGGCTGAGCGTGGGTTCGTCACCATGTCACTTGATCTGTCGTTCTGGGGCGAGAGCGACGGGCAGCCGCGCAACGCGGTTGCGCCCGACATCTATGCCGAGGACTTCAGCGCCGCAGTGGATTTCCTGCGCACCCAGTCATTTGTCGACAAGGAGCGGATCGGTGCGATCGGGATCTGCGGCAGCGGCAGCTTCGTCATCAGCGCAGCCAAGATCGATCCGCGGATCAAGGCAGTCGCGACAGTCAGCATGTACGACATGGGCGCCGCCGCCCGCAACGGGCTTCGGCATTCGGTCACCGTCGAGCAGAGGAAGGCCATGCTCGAGCAGGCAGTGCAACAGCGTGATGTCGAGTTCGCCGGCGGTGCAACCGAATTCACCGGCGGCACACCTGAAGAGCTGACTGACCGATCAACTGCGATCGATCGGGAGTTCTACGACTTCTACCGAACTTCCAGGGGGCATAGTCCCAACACCACAACGCATCCGACGCTGAGCAGCAACGTCAAGTTCATGAACTTCTATCCGTTCGAGGACATCGAGACGATCTCTCCGCGCCCGATGCTCTTCATCGCCGGTGAGAACGCTCATTCACGAGAGTTCAGCGACGAGGCGTACCGGCTCGCCGCTGAGCCCAAAGAACTAATGATCATTCCTGGCGCGGGTCATGTGGATCTCTACGACCGCGTCAACCTCATTCCATTCGACAAGTTGACCGCGTTCTTCCAGAACAATCTGACGTGACGTCGGAGCCCGACTGCGAGTGGCCAGTTATGTCACGCGATATCGAGTTCCGCGTGACATAACTGGCCAATCGGCCACTCCTCGCCGATGTGACCCGAACCAACTGACCCAAAGAATGTGGCGCCAGCCACTTGATTTCTACTCATCAGGTCATATGATGACCTGATGAGTTGGTCGGCGATGAAGACGGAGAATCCGATGTCAATAGATACGTCTTCGCTGCAAGTCGGTGTCGTCGGTCTTGGCTCGATGGGCCTGGGTATGGCCGGTTCCCTTCGAGCCGCGGGACACGAGGTGGGCGTCTCCGACGTACGGCACGACGCGGCTGTCGCGTTCGCCGCCGAAGGCGGAACCGCGCACAAGACGGTGGCCGACCTGGCACCCAACACCGACGTGCTGATCAGCGTCGTCGTCAACGCGGCGCAGACCGAGGCGGTGCTCTTCGGGACGCAGGGCTACGACGGTGCGATCGACCACCTCAAGCCAGGATCCGTCTTCGTCATGTGCTCGACGGTCGATCCGCAGTGGTCGGCCGCGCTGGCAGGGACACTCGCCGAACGCGAGATCCACTTTCTCGACGCCCCCATCTCCGGCGGTGCGGTGAAGGCGGCCGCGGGTCAGCTCACCATGATGACGTCCGGCTCGCCCGAGGCGTACGCGCTCGCCGACCCGTACCTGGAGGCCATGAGCGAGGCCGTATATCGGCTCGGCGACCAGCCCGGCATGGGATCGGCGATCAAGATCGTCAACCAACTGCTCGCCGGGGTGCACATCGCCGCCGCGGCCGAAGCGATGGCGTTCGGCATCCGCTGTGGTCTGCGCGCGGACGACATCTACGACGTCATCACCCACAGCGCGGGGAACTCCTGGATGTTCGAGAACCGGATGGCCCATGTGGTCAGCGGCGACTACACGCCGCACTCGGCGGTCGACATCTTTGTGAAGGACCTCGGCTTGGTGCTTGATGCCGCACGGCCCAACGTGTTTCCGCTTCCGCTCGCCGCGGCCGCGCACCAACAGTTTCTGCGCGCATCCGCCGCCGGTCACGGTCGCGAGGACGACAGCTCAGTGATCAAGACATTCCCTGGAATCGACCTGCCCCGCGCCGAGGAGTCGTGAAAATGCCTGTCCGCCTTGGCTGTATCGCCGATGATTTCACCGGTGCGACCGACCTGGCCAATAATCTTGTCCGCGCCGGCATGCGCGTGGTACAGACCATCAACGTCCCCGCCGCGGGAACCGTCGTCGACGCCGACGCCGTGGTGATCGCGCTCAAATCGCGCACCATCCCGGCAGCCGACGCCGTCGCACAGTCGCGGCAGGCCTTGCAGTGGTTGCGTTCCGCTGGGGCCCAGCAGATCTACTTCAAGTACTGCTCGACATTCGACTCCACACCGAAGGGCAATATCGGTCCCGTCATCGACGCCTTGATGGACGATCTCGGCACCGACTTCACCATTGCGACTCCGGCATTTCCGGACAACGGCCGTTCGGTCTTCAAGGGCCACCTCTTCGTCGGCGATCGACTGCTCAGTGAGTCCGGAATGAAGGACCATCCGCTCACCCCGATGACCGACTCTGATTTGGTTCGCGTGCTCTCGGCGCAAACCCGGCACCGGGTGGGGCTGATCGACTACGCGACCGTCGCGGCGGGTCGCGATGCGGTGCGGGCGCGGATCGACCAGTTGCACGCAGACGGCGTTGAGATCGCCATCGTGGACGCGGTATCCAACAACGACCTGCATGAGCTTGGGCCCGCTATCGCCGACCTACGACTGGTCACTGCCGGGTCCGGCGTTGCGATCGCGCTGCCAGCCAATTGGGGATTCCGCCCCTCGCCCGATGCGGCCGTGCTCCCGGCGGCGACGGGTCTGCAGGCGATCGTCTCCGGTTCGGTATCGGTGGCCACCAATACCCAAGTGGCCGAATTCCATCGCACCGGACGGCCGTCTTTTCAAGTCGATCCGCTGCGCATCGCCGCCGGCCAGGACGTCGCAACTGAGGCGCTGGAGTTCGCCGATCGGCACCTCGCGTCGGGGCCTGTGCTGTTCTACTCCACCCAAGCACCGTCGGATGTGCACGCCGTGCAGCACGCGCTCGGCGCGGCCGAGGCGGGCTCCTTGGTCGAGGACACCCTGGCGCGGATCGCTGTCGGCCTCGTGAAAAGCGGTGTGGGCCAACTGATTGTCGCCGGTGGCGAAACCTCGGGAGCGGTGGTCCAGGAGCTTGGCATCGACGCCATGCGGATCGGCCCCCAGATCGATCCTGGCGTGCCATGGTGTGCCGCAGTGCTTCCCGAAGGACGTCCGCTCCACATCACACTCAAGTCTGGCAACTTCGGAACCCCCGATTTCTTCACGAAGGCGTTCGCCGCAAAGGAACTGGCCGCATGAGTGATGTGATGGAACTTGCCCGCGATGAGATCTGCCGCGTCGGGGCCAGCCTATTCGCCCGCGGCTACGTACATGCCAGCGCGGGCAACATCAGCGCCCGCGTCGGCGACGAGTATCTGGTAACGCCGACGGACGCGCCCATGGGTTTTCTTGAAGCAGCACAGATTTCGCATGTCGACGCCGATGGCAATCTTCTTTCCGGCGACCGCGCGAGCAAAGCGCTGATCCTGCACCGCAGAATCTACGCCTCCGACCCGGAGGCCGCGTTCGTGATCCACACTCACTCCACCCATCTGGTCGCGCTCACTCTCGCCGGGGTGTGGTCCGACGATGACATCCTTCCACCCATCACCCCCTACTACGTGATGAAAGTCGGTCACGTACCGCTCATCCCGTACCACCGACCGGGCGACCCGGCCGTGGCCGACCTGGTCGCGGCACGGATCTCCGATAGGGCTGACGACGCGCCGATCCGCGCCGTCATGCTCGACCGCCTCGGCCCCGTCGTGTGGGGACCGAACCCGGCGGCGGCCATGGCCGTCCTCGAGGAACTCGAGGAGACGGCACGACTCTGGATGCTCAGCGGGCGTGCGCCCGCTCCGCTTCCGCCGTCGGCAATTAAGGAGCTGAAGGACGTCTTCGGCGCCGCTTGGTAACTGCTCCAACCCTTTTACGACCGACGAGGAGGTCGCATGTCAGTCCTAACTCCGGTTCGCGACACTGCTAGCGAACAGGCGGTCTTTCGCAAAGTAGTGCTGCGCATCGTCCCGTTCCTGATGCTCTGCTACGTCATCTCGTATCTGGACCGCGTCAACGTCGGCTTCGCGAAACTGCAGATGTCGTCGGATCTGGGCTTCAGCGAGGCCGCGTTCGGCCTCGGCGCAGGCCTGTTCTTCATCGGCTACTTCTTCTTCGAGGTGCCGTCGAACATGATCCTGCAGAAGGTCGGAGCCAAGGTCTGGATCGCCCGCATCATGATCACCTGGGGGATCGTCTCGGGTTCGTTCATGTTCGTGAACAACGAGATCGTGTTCTACATCCTGCGGTTCCTGCTCGGCGTCGCCGAGGCCGGCTTCTATCCGGGCGTCATCTTCTACCTCACTCTTTGGTTCCCTGCGCACCGACGCGCACGGGTAGTCGCGATGTTCATGTCGGCGATCCCGCTCGCGGGCATCTTCGGCAACCCGCTGTCGGGCTGGATCATGGGCACCTTTGACGAGGTCGGCGGCCTCGGCGGCTGGCAATGGATGTTCATCATCGAGGCGATCCCCGCGATCATGATCGGCGTTTGGACCCTGTTCTACCTGGACAGCAGTGTGCAAAAGGCGAAGTGGCTGACCCAGGAGGAGAAGGACATCGTCGAAGCCGCCGTGGCCGAGGACTCGTCGCACCAGACCCACCAGCGGCTGCGCGACGCGTTCCGCGAGCCCAAGGTGTGGCTGATGTGCCTGATCTACTTCTGCTTCGTCATGGGCCAATACGCACTGACGTTCTGGACGCCGACGTTCGTGAAGTCCACCGGCATCAGCTCGGAGCTGACAATCGGCGTGCTGTCGGCAATCCCCTTCCTCGCCGCACTGATCGCGATGAATCTGTTCGGCCATTCGGCCGATCGTCATCGGGAACGTCGCTGGCACCTGATCATCCCGGCACTGATGGGCGCGGTGGGCTTCTCGATGGCCGCCGTGACCACCGGATCGACGGTGTTGGCGCTGATCTCGCTGTCGATCGCCGCGGCCGGCGTCCTCACCTGCGCCCCGCTGTTCTGGTCACTGCCAACGGCGTTCCTGGGCGGCTCCGCAGCCGCGGCCGGTATCGCGGTGGTCAACTCGGTCGGAAACCTCGCCGGTTTCGTCAGCCCGTACATGATCGGCGCCGTCAAGGACGTTACCGACTCGACCGTGGTGCCGATGTTCATCCTGTCCGGGATTCTGCTGCTCGGCGCCCTCTGTGTGTTCAGCACCAAAAAGGACGTCGTCAACCGCTGACCATACGGTCAGGGAAGGAGGTTGCCATGCCACGCTTTGCGGCCAACCTGTCCATGATGTACACCGAGCACGCGTTCCTCGATCGGTTCGCCGCAGCGGCGGCCGACGGGTTCACTGCGGTGGAATACCTCTTCCCCTACGAGTACCCAGCGCTGCAACTGCGAGGGCTTCTCGACGGCAACGGGCTGCAGCAGGTGTTGTTCAACGCTCCGCCAGGCGATTTCGACGCAGGGGAGCGAGGCATCGCTTCGCTCCCCGGCCGAGAAGCTGAGTTCCGCAACGGTTTTCACATGGCGCTGGACTACGCCGAGGCGATGGACTGCACGCGGGTGCATGTGATGGCAGGGCTCGTCCCGGCCGGCGCCGACCGTGACGAGCGGTTGGCGGTGTATCACGACAACCTTGGCTGGGCCGCCGAGCGTGCTTTGGCCCGCGGGGTCAACGTGTTGATCGAGCCGATCAATCAGCGTGACATGCCGGGATATCTGCTGAGTCTGCAGGACGAGGCGCACCAGATCGTGGTCAAGATCGGGGCGCCGAACCTCAAGGTGCAGCTTGACCTTTACCACTGTCAGATCACCGAGGGCGACCTGACCACGCGGCTGCGGTCGGACCTGCCCACGGGTCGGGTGGGGCACCTGCAGATCGCCGGCGTTCCCGACCGCCACGAGCCGGATACCGGCGAGCTGGCGATCGACCACCTGTTCGCTGTCATCGATGAACTCGGTTTCGACGGCTGGGTCGGATGCGAATACCGCCCGGCTGCAGGCACAAGCGAAGGATTGGGGTGGCTGAAATGAGGGTCGTCATCACGGGGGGCTTCGGCTTCATCGGCACCATGGTAGCCCGAGAGTTGTTGGCCACCGGGATGTTTCGTGGCGTCGAGCTGACCGAACTCGTGCTGGCGGATCGGTTTGTGCGCCGTGACGACGCGATCGATCCGCGGTGCACCGTTGTCGAGGGTGACCTGTTGGCGACCCTGCCGACGATCTTTGCCGAGCGCGTGGATGCGATCCTGCACCTGGCGTCGGCGGTGTCGGCTGAGGCCGAAGCCGACTTCGACATGGGCATGACCGCCAACCTGCAGAGCACACTCGCACTGCTCGACGCCGCCCGACACCAGCCCGGCGAGCCGGCAACGGTGGTGTTCTCGAGCAGCGTCGCGGTTTACGGGTCGGATCCGGCGCTGGCGCTGCCGGACGTCGTGAGCGAGGCGACGTTGCCGACACCGCAATCGAGCTACGGCGCGCAGAAGTTCATCTGCGAGCAGCTCGTCGCGGACTACACGCGGAAGGGTTTCATCGACGGCAGGGTGGCCCGGCTGATGACTGTCGCCGTGCGTCCCGGCAAGCCGAACGCCGCGGCGTCCGGATTTCTGTCCGGGATCATCCGCGAGCCGCTGGCCGGCATCGCGACCGTGTGCCCGGTCCGGCCCGAGCTTTCGGTGGCGCTTTCGTCGCCGCGACGGACCGTGGACGGACTCCTGCGTGTCGCGCAGGCCGAGCGTGGTGACGATCCTGGAAACCTGCGCGGGCGCATCGCCGTGAACCTGCCGGCACTTACGGTGACGGTCGCCGAGATGCTCGACACGCTGCGACGGCTCGCCGGGGACGCCGCGGCCGATCTGGTGTTCACCGAACCCGATCCGGCGGTCGAGGCGATCGTGGGATCCTGGCCGTCGCGCTTCGACAACAGCCGGGCCGCAGCCCTCGGATTGACGGGCGACGCGTCGTTTTCGGATGTCGTCGAGCAGTACCGGGACGATAACCTTTAACTTGTGCTGACCAAGCTGTCCGGAGGTGTCAGCCTCGTCGACCGCGTCGCCGAGGCGCTCTCCGACGAGATCACCAGCGGCCGGTTGGCTCCCGGCGAGCGGCTGCCCTCGGAGGTGCAGCTCGTCGAGCAGTTGGGTGTCAGCCGGACGGTGGTGCGCGAAGCGGTGTCGCGGCTTCGCAACGCCGGCTTGGTCGAGCCGCGGCAGGGCTCTGGAGTCTTCGTGCTCGCGCCGCGCGTGAAGCCTCTGGACCTGTCGGTCGACGCGCAGCGCACGAAGGCATCCGTTCTGCAGATCGTCGAGGTGCGTCAGGCGATGGAGGGGGAGGCGGCGGCGTTGGCGGCAACCCGCGCCACGCCTAAGGACATTCGTCGAATCCGCGACGCGTTGGAGGCGATCGACGCTGATGTGCGCGCCGGTGGCGACGGCGTCGACGCCGACCTCGCGTTCCACCAGAGTGTCGTCGACTCGACAGGCAACCCGGTGCTCGCAGAGACCCTGCGCTATATCGGTTCGCTTATGCGCAACGGCATGCGCGTCACGCGGGCCAACGAGGCCCGGCGCGCCGATTTCACCGCGCAAGTGCGGCGGGAGCACGAAACACTCGTCGATGCGATCGAAGGAGGCGACCCGGACGTCGCCCGCGCCGCCGCTCGTCAACACATGGAGCACGCAGCGGAGCGATTGCAGCAAGCCGATGACCGGTTCTGGGCCGAGGCAGGCCTGCCCGCGTTCGGCGCAGCGCGCAGTTAGCCGGGTGGCCCTTACCGACAAGGGCGCGCCCCAACGGCAGCCACTTGGTCGGCAGCGTGCTCAGCCTGTGTGGCGATGGTCTTCGGCGTAGGCCTTGACGACCTGGGCAGTATCACCGCCAAGTTTCAGGAATTCCTGGTCGAGCAGTTCGGCCAGACTGTCCACGGCAGTAATCATCAGCGCGCCTGCCATGCGGATCTGCGGTTGCGAGCTCGCGCGGGCTTCGGCGGCGAGCTGGGTGGCGTACTCGAGCGAAGCCGCCAGCGATGCATCTGCCTCCAGGTCGCGGAAGTAATAGGTGGCGCCGTACTGAGTGAAGTCGTTGCGCGCTTCGACGACACTCGCCGACAGCGAGGTCAGCACATCAACTGGGACACCATCGATTCCCACGTCGGGCTCGGCTTCGCGTGCCGTTCGCAGAGTCGATAACTGCAATGCCAGAACACGCCGCCGATGGAGGGCAGGGTAGATCTCGAGGACCCAGGACACGGCCGCGGTGACGAGCATGAATCCAAACAGCGCCTCTAGCGGAACGGCCAAGCGGAGCGACACCGACGTCGGCACCACGTCACCGAAACCGAGCGTGGCGATGGAGACCAGGGATAGGTACACGGCGTCGATCAGGTCGTGGCGCGCAGCGGGATTCAACTCCGAGCCGTAGGCGAATCCTTCTGGCATCTGCGCGAAGTAGATCAAAGTCCAGCCGACGACGGCGATGAAACCCCAAGTCAACACCACCAGCGCGATGCCAAGCGGCCCGGTCAACGTGGCGATGCGTCGATCAGCGGGGAACAGCCGCAGCACCCGCCACACCGCTCTCATCACCTGCGGCGCGATGCTGCCATGGCCGACCGGGTGGAAGAGCGTATGGAAAATGTCTCGCACCGCGACGGCCACGAGCACTACGCCTATCAGCGTGATAGCCCACTGCATCAAGCGTCTCCTCGTCGTCGCGCCCGGGCGCGACGCTTGCCTTCATGCATGGCGGCCACCCGGGCGACCGGAATCGTCCGGCCTTGGTCGATGAGATCGTTCGGCAGGCGCTGCGGAGCGGGCATCGTCTCGGCCCACGGATCGCGGCCGGCGAGGGCATCGATCGCCGTGTGCACCGTGAAGTCCGAGGGGTGGGCCCGGTCCAGATCCGTCCAGTCCAGTGGAAACGAGACCGGTGTGCCAGGGCGCAGCCGAGGGCTGTAGGCCGCGACGACGGTCGCGCCACCGGCGCGCGTGGAGTCCACGAACACCTTGCCTTCGCGGTCCTCCACGATGAAAGCCGTTGTCGCCAAGGCAGGATCGAGCGCTTCGGCTCGGGCGGCGAGCGCACGGGTGGCTGCGGCCACATCCTCCACCCGAGCGCCGTCGTCGACGGGCACAAACACGTGGATTCCTTTCGCGCCGCTGGTTTTGACCGCACCGGCCAAGCCGCTATCCGCAAGAGCCTGTCGAACAAGTAGAGCCACCGCCACGACGGCGCCGAAGTTTCCGTCGGCGGGCGGGTCGAGGTCGAGCACCAAGTGCGTTGGCCGGTAGATGTTGTCGGCCAATCCCAGGGTCGGGTGGTACTCGACGGCACGCTGATTAGCCAGCCACAGCAGGGTCCGCCGATCGTCACACAGCGGGTAGCGCACCTCACGCTTGGAGGCCTCCGCCCAGATCGGCACCGTTTTCACCCAGTCGGGCGTGTACTTCGGCGCATTCTTCTGCATGAACGGTGCCTGCCCGCGTAGCACCCGCAGCACGGTGAGCGGCCGGCCGACCAGTCCTGGCAGGATCCGGTCGGCCATCGCGTCCAGGTAATCCACCAAGTCGCGCTTGGTCGCTCCGGCATCAGGGCTCAGCGGTTGGTCGAGGTTGGTCAGATCCACTCCGTCGCGCTGCTCCCCGGCGCTCATGTATCGACAATATGTGTGCCCGTCGCCGGTTTTGGTAACCCGAGCACTACTGTGCCCCTTACCAGGCACAGCCAGCAGAATTGAGGCCAACCGTGGAGCCGATCTCACCCACCGATGCGCTCTTCCTCATCGGGGAGTCACGCGAACACCCCATGCACGTGGGATCGCTGCAGCTGTTCGAACCGCCCGAAGGCGCCGGACCGGACTTCGTGCGTGACGCCTACTACGCCATGCTCGCCTGCACCGACGTCCAACCCTTGTACCGCAAGCGCCCGGCCTTCTTCGGTGGCCTCACCAACATCGCCTGGTCGCTGGACCGCGACGTCGAGCTCGACTATCACCTCCGGCTGTCGGCGTTGCCGCGGCCGGGACAGGTGCGCGATCTGCTCGAACTGGTCTCGCGCCTGCACGGCACCCTGCTGGACCGGCATCGGCCGCTGTGGGAAGCGCACCTGGTGGAAGGTCTGCAGGACGGCCGGTACGCCGTGTACACGAAATTCCATCACTCACTCATGGACGGCGTCTCGGCGATGCGCCTGATGCAACGCGCCTACACCCCCGACCCGGCCGACAACGAAGTTCGCGTTCCGTGGAGCCTTGGCAAGCGTTCGCGCCGGGAACCCTCAAAACGGCCGTCACGGCTGGCGCAGCTGGGCAACGCGGCGGGATCGGTCGCGGCGCTGGCGCCGTCGACCGTCAAGCTGGCGCGCGCGGCGCTGCTCGAACAACAACTGACGCTGCCGTTCCGAGCGCCACGCACGATGTTCAACGTGCGCATCGGCGGAGCGCGCCGGGTGGCCGCCCAGTCGTGGTCCATGAACCGCATCAAGGCCGTGAAGTCGGCGGCCGGGGTCACGGTCAACGACGTCGTCCTCGCCATGTCCTCAGGTGCCCTTCGCTCTTACCTCATCGAGCAGAACGCGCTGCCTGACGACCCGCTTATCGCGATGGTCCCGGTGAGCCTGCGCAAGGACGACGACGACAGCGGCGGCAACATGGTTGGCACCTTCCTGTGCAATCTGGCGACAGACGTCGAAGACGCGGCTGAACGGCTCCAGGCCATCAGTTCGTCAATGCACGACACCAAGAACGTGTTCAAAGAACTGCCGCAAGTGCAGCAATTAGCGTTGTCGGCGTTCAACATTGGTGGACTCGCCCTCGGCCTGATCCCCGGCTACATCTCCGCAGCGGCGCCGCCGTTCAACATCGTGATATCGAACGTGTCAGCGGGACGCTCCGAACCGCGCTACTGGCGTGGCGCCCGCTTGGACGGCAACTACCCGTTGTCCATCGCGCTCGACGGCCAGGCTGTCAACATCACGGTCACCAACAACGCCGACAACCTCGACTTCGGTCTGGTCGGCTGCCGTCGCAGCGTTCCGCACTTGCAGCGGTTGCTCGGACATCTGGAGACCTCGCTGAAGGATCTTGAACGCGCCGTGGGCGTCTGACCTCGCGCGACAGTGGTGCCGACCACACCGGGTTTCGAGCAGCCGGATTGGTGGAACAGTCCTGCAAGCGACAAGGAGGGGACTACATGACTGAATCCGGCAAGGCAGACCAGGCACGCAAGGGGCTGATCGACTCCGTGAAGGGCAAGGCAAAGGCAGTGGTCGGGGCCCTGACCGGCAACGATTCGCTGACCGCCGAGGGTGAACTGGAGCAGGCCCAGGCGCAGAAGCGGAAAGACGCCACCAGGGTCGAGGCGGTTGCGGATGCCGAGGCCGCGAAGGCACAGGCCGACGCGGCGCAGGCCAAAGTCGAAGGCGTCGCAGAGCGAAGTGCCGTGAATGCCGAGGCCGCGGCGGAAGAGACCGCGATCCGAACCGAGCAGGCCGCGCAGAAGCGGGCGACTGAACAGGCCGCACATCAAGACCTCGCCAAAGAGCGCGCTCAGGCTGAAAGCGTCGCCCAGCGCCAAACCGAACAGGCGAAGGCGGAGGAGCGCGCAGGCGTCCGCGCCGCCGACGAAGAAGTCGTCGATGCGCTTGACGACCATCAGGACGCAGTCCGGGAATCCGCTCTCGCCCGAGCAGAAGCGGACCGGATCAGGCGGCAGGCCGACAGTTTGTCCAAAGATGCCGATCTGCCCTGAGCAGCGGCGGGAAAACAGGAGCTACCGATGAAGATCACCGATGTGCCGTTGGCTGTCATGCGATTTCAATATGAGCTCGCCCGGTTTCCTCTTCAAGTGATCCACGAGCAAGTGCTCACTCGCATGGATTCGGAGGCACCGGCGCGACTGTTTGTCGAACGTTCCCTCGGACTGCTCGACGTGACTGCCGGCAATGCGCTGCGCGCCCCCGAGTTGGAGCAGCGCGGTGCCGCGCTGATCGAGCGCAGCGATGCACTTCGCCGCGCGGCCCGACTCGATGCCGCTGCGACGGAGAACATCAAAGCTGCGGGCGCGAACGTGAAAGCCACGCGAGAGAAGGCCGTCAAAGAACAGCAAGACGCGCACGAAGAGAAAGCGTCTGCGGTCCAGGAAGCGCGCGACGAGGCCCGCAACCGCAAGCGCGACGCGGTCGACAATGCCGAGAAGCGCATCGGCGCAGGCAAGAAGCAGGCCGACAAAGCTGCCGCCGAGCGCAAGGGCGCCGTTGAAGCGGCCAAGCGCGAAGAAGAGGCCATGATCCGCGCGGTTGAGCAGAACGCCACCGCAGCCGCCGATGCGAAGCTAAGGGACGCTCGGGCCAAGCACGGTGAGGCGGGACGAAAGCTCGCACAGGCCGACCGCATAGAGGAATTCGCCGACGCGGAAAAGGAGCGACGCCAAGCCGAACGGTGACGTCTGAGTGTCACCGAGCTAACGATTCTGCAGTGGCTCGGTATCTACGCTCGCACAACGAGGTCGCCTGTGCTCTCGTGAAGGGTGATGGCGTCCTTCGGGCGTGCGGCCCCTCGACTGACCGTCGCTGCGGCGGCGTGTTCGGCGCTGCTCGCGATCGGAGCGTCGTCGGCCGCCGCCGCGCCTGGCACCGATGGCCAGGGATACGTTGACTCCACCGCGCGCTGCACCCCACCCGCGACCGCAGTTCTCTTCGGCAGCACGGAGTCTTCCCGCGTTGCCATCTGCAAAACCACGGGCGGTCAGTATGAATACCGCGGCGTCCGGCTGCGCGATGGTGCAAAGCTGATCGTGCCCGCCGCCTACTCCGGGAACGGATTCGTCGCCGACAACGGCGAAATGAGTTACCTGGTGACGGCGAAGTCTCTGGTAATCAGCGTGGGCAACAAGGTGATTCGTGACGAACCGATGGTGGACGTCCACGATCCGGAAACCCCCGCAGCCCCGGAAACCTCGACGACGCCATTGCCGCCACCCCTGCCCGCCGAGGTGGGCGGCGGCCGCTAGCCTCACAAGCCGATCAGCGACTCGATCCAGCTGCGCGCGAAGTAGAGGACGAAGCCCGAAGCCACGATCCAGAGCAGCGGGCTGATTTCGCGCGCCTTGCCCGCCGCCGAGCGCACGACGACCCACGAGATGAAGCCGACGCCGATGCCGTTGGCGATCGAGTAACTGAACGGCATGGTCGCCACCGTGAGTACGACCGGTAGCGCCACCGAGAATTCCGAGATGTCGATGTGGCGCAGCTGAGACGCCATCATCACGCCAACGATCACCAGCGCCGCCGCGGCCACCTCCGTCGGCACGATCGATGCCAGGGGAGCGACGAACATCGCGGCGAGGAACAGCGCACCCGTCACCAGATTCGCCAAGCCGGTACGCGCGCCCTCCTCGATGCCCGCGCCCGACTCGATGAACACGGTGTTGGACGACGACGACGTTGCGCCGCCGACGACCGCGCCTGCGCCCTCGACGACCAGGGCCGCCCTCAGTCGAGGAAATGTGCCCTTCTCGTCGGCGAGCCCTGCCTCGCGCGCCAGCCCGGTAAAGGTCCCCATCGCGTCGAAGAAATTCGCGAAAACCAGTGTGAATACCAGCATTACAGCGGCCAGCACGCCGACGCGACTGAAACTGCCAAGGCTGAAGTCGCCAGCGAGTGAAAGGTCAGGTAGCGCGAAGGGCGATCCCGACAGCGTCGGCACCGACAGGCTCCAGCCGCCGGGGTGCTCGGTCGCCGCCCCCAGGTGCCAGATCGCCTCGATGACGACGGCCACCACGGTGCCCGCGACGAGCCCGATGAGGATGCCGCCACGCACTCGCCGCACGACGAGGATGCCCGTAACCAGCAGTGTGAGCACGAAGACGACCGTCGGGACGGTGTTGATCGAACCGATGCCGCCGGTGCCAAGGCCGACGGGCGGTGACGGCCTGCCGGTGGAGCCGATGAATCCGGCGTCGACCAACCCGATGAACAGGATGAACAGCCCGATGCCGGCCGTGATGGCGAGCTTGAGTTGCATCGGCACGGCGTCGAAGACCATCCTGCGCAGCCCGGTCACCGCCAGGAGCACGATGATGAGCCCGTCGATGACCACAAGGCCCATCGCCTCGGGCCAGGTGAGCGAGCCGACGACGGTCGTCGCAAGGAAGGAGTTGATGCCGAGTCCCGCGGCGAACGCGAACGGTAGCCGGGCGATGACGCCGAACAGGATCGTCATGACGCCCGCGGCGAGCGACGTCATGGCGGAGACCTGCGTGAACTCCAGCTCGTTGCCTTCGACATCCGCCGCGCCCGACAGGATGATCGGGTTAAGCACGATGATGTAGGCCATCGCGATGAAGGTGACCACGCCGCCGCGCAGCTCAGCGGCGACAGTCGACTTACGCGCCGAGATTTCGAAGAATCGGTCCAGGCGGTGCACCCCTCGAACCCTAAAGCGCCACGCCCTTGCTGTCCCGCTGGCGGAGCAGGAACTCCACAAGTGTTTGACTCATCGCCGGGATCGCCTCGCGCGCAATGACTTCGTAGCCGTGGGTGCTCAGTGTCGGCACGCAGAGCAGTCCCGCACGCGGCGTCAGTCCGCTGGCCTTCGCGTGTGACGCGTCGGACTCGAATGCGCCGAGCACCGCGGGCTGAGGTGACAGGCCCAATCGTGTTGCGGTGTCCATCAATTGGTCTGCGACATCCTTGTCGTAGACGCACTGCGCATCGCTGTAACCGATGATGGGCCCCCCGCTGACCGTGGTGCCGTACTCCGCTTCGGTCGGACCGACCTCAAGCGCGAGGGTGAGGTCGCCGGGCAGCGTCCGGGTGGCGTACGACCCGCCGATGCCGCCGATCTCTTCGTTGGTGGTGAACACCAGGTAGACATCGCCTCCCGGCCGTTGACCGCGTGTCCGAAGGCGCCGCGCGGTGTCGAGCAGTGCGGCAACCGACGCCCGGTCGTCCATGAAGTAGCAACCGAGATAGTCCCCGACCTCCACGAGCGTCCGCTTGCTGCGGTCGATGCAGACCCGGGTGCCCGGGCCGATTCCGGCCGCCTGCAAATCCTCAGGTGTGCGGCCGGTGAAGACGTATACGTGCATCCAGTCAAGCGCCTTGTCTCCCTGGTCGGGCTTGGTCTCCCAGATCTGTTGGCTCTCTTTGGTTGTGTGTTCCGAGCCCAAAGTCAACACGCCGCACAGTGTCTCGTTGTCGCCGAGCATGGCGACGGGACCCAGGCCGAAGTTCGCCGGATACATCGTCCCCAGCGGGCCAGACGCAGTGACCCGTCCGGTTAGACGCGTTTCACGAGCATCGACAGTTCGTCACGCCATCACCCGCACGCCAGGACCGTCACCGCCGTCGACGCGGCCTACCAGATTTCCGGCCTCGTCCACCCACATCTCATCGACGTGCGGTTCGAGCTCTCGTCGGCATACATCGCGGACCGCGTCCTCCTGGTCGCAGGGCCAGTACGTCGACAGCAGTTCCTGCAACAGGTCGCGGGGCAACTCGTGCCCGGTCACCACCATGACTTACCCAGGGCCAACGTGAGGCACCCCACAACCGTGGGACTTACCGAGCGGTAAGTATCAGTGTACGGTTGTTCACTGAAGTGGGACGCTATCGCCACTGAAGTGCCCAGAAAGGACGAGCGGCTGTGTTTTCTCTTGAACTATCGGAGGACGTGATCCAGGTCAGGGACTGGGTACACGAGTTCGCGGTCGACGTCGTGCGCCCCGCCGCTGCGGAGTGGGATGAGCGCGAGGAAACCCCCTGGCCGATCATCCAGGAAGCGGCCAAGGTCGGCCTGTATTCCATTGAGTTGTTCGCCACCCAGGCCGCAGAACCAACAGGCCTTGGGATGCTGACCGTGTTCGAGGAGTTGTTCTGGGGCGACGCCGGCATTGCACTGTCGATCCTCGGCACCGGGTTGGCGGCGGCGTCGCTCAGCGCCAACGGCACACCCGAGCAGCTCGGCGAATGGCTGCCCCAGATGTTCGGAACGCCCGACGAACCGTTGCTTGCGTCGTTCTGCTCATCGGAACCCGCGGCGGGTTCCGATGTGGGTGCCATCCTCACCCGCGCGCGCTACGACGAAGCCACCGACGAGTGGGTCCTCAACGGCGTGAAAACGTGGGCCACCAACGGCGGAATTGCCAACGTGCACATCGTCGTTGCATCGGTCCACCCCGATCTCGGCAGCCGAGGGCAGGCCACGTTCATCATCCCGCCCAATAGCCCCGGGTTCAAACAGGGACAGAAGTTCAGCAAGCACGGAATCCGCGCGTCGCACACCGCCGAAGTGATCCTCGAGGACGTTCGCATTCCGGGCGGTCTGATCGTCGGCGGAAAGGACAAGTTCGACGAGCGTGTCGCCCGCAGCCGCGAAGGCCAAAGCGCCGCAGGCCAAGCGGCGATGAAGACCTTCGAGCGGACTCGCCCCGCGGTTGGTGCGATGGCGCTCGGGGTGGCCCGGGCCGCCTATGAATACGCGCTGGAGTACGCACAGCAGCGAGAACAGTTCGGGCGCAAGATCGGCGACTTTCAAGCGATCGCATTCAAGTTGGCCGACATGAAGACCCGCATTGATGCCTCGCGGATGCTGGTGTGGCGCGCCGGCTGGATGGCCCGCAACAACAAGCCCTTTACCCATGCCGAAGGGTCGATGGCCAAACTCGTCGCCAGCGAAACCGCTGTCTACGTGACCGACGAGGCCATCCAGATCCTCGGCGGCAACGGGTATACCCGTGACTACCCGGTCGAGCGCATGCATCGGGATGCGAAGATCTTCACGATCTTCGAGGGCACCAGCGAAATTCAGCGTCTCGTGATGGGCAGGGCGATCACCGGACTACCGATCAGGTAGCGCCTATCCGGTTGGGCTGAACGAAAAGACAAGCACCACAAAGGCCGCGAGTATCACCAGCCACGCCACCACCGGAACGAGGATCCCGCCGCGCCGGCGTGCGGTGAAGAACGAGAGCACGACCGCGGACACCGCGACGACGGGCACGCCGTATTGGATCAGCGTGAAGCCGAGTTCGTTGGGGCCTTGCCTCGGACAGGTCTGGTCACGACAGCCTGCTGACCCGAGGATCTGCATGTAGAGGAACACGACGGCCGCAACGGCACCCGGGAGCGTGGCCAGGGCGAGAACCCAGTTCACGATGCGTCCCGTACGCCCTACCTGTTCAGTGTCGTTCGGAGTTGTCGCGGTCATGGTCGTCGCGTACCCGACCGCAGTCCGCTCAAACCGCGCGAATCCCCGTGTACACCAACAACACACCGACGATCGCGAGGAAGCCGGCCATCAGCACGGCATGCTGACGTTCCATCCACTGCTTCAGCGCTACGAGCTGATGATCGACACGCTGGCCGGCGACCGCGTAGGCGAGTATCGGCAACAGGACCGTCGAGCCGGCGATCACGGTGTAGTACGCAACCGACAACCATGCACCGGGCACACCCAACCCCGCCGTTCCGATCACAAGCCCCGCTGCGGCGTTCATCAACAAAACCTTGGGATTGATCAGGATCAGCCCCACACCGACTGCGCCAGCACCTGCGGGCGTCATCCTGCCCAGGCGATTCAGCCACGCCGGCTGCTTGGTGACCTGGTGACGGGTCTGCCACCGCCACACGCCGAATACGACCAGCGCAATGCCAACCGCGATCCGCACCCACGCCGCCCAGGTCGGGGCCGGTCGATTGAGTCCGTCGAGCAGGCGGGGAAGCTGCACGAACAGGGCTGTCGTCGCCGCCAGCCCCACCAGCCAGCCGGCCAGGAAGGCGAGTCCGGTGGCCCGGGCCCGATCGGACTGCAACACGAGCACGATTGCCGGGATGATCGTCAGCGGCGACATCGCGACCACTAACGCCAGCGGAATGAGCTGGCTGAGCGCCGCTGCCCAACTACCCGGCATGGGCAGCGATCTTAATCAGCTATGGCGAGGTCAGCGCGCCGTCAGTGCCAGGGGCCGGGACTGCGGCTTGTGCCGCCCGTGCACCAGGAACGCCAGCCAACGAACGTCGATAAGCACGTAATCGATCCTGTCTCTAAGCGCTCTTGGTGAGCAGCGGAAGGAGCCGGCGACGTTCCAGGATGGCGTCGGAGAAATGGTGGAGTGCGTCCGCGACCGACGGGACCGTCGGCAACTCGACCCGGTCGTCGAAAGTACGGACCGCGCGACTGACCGGTTGGCTCGCGATGAGTGACCACTCCACCCCCGCGGCGCTGCAGGCGTCATCAAGTACGCACAGCAACGAAACGATATGCGGAGTAGCGGAACTCACTGCGCTCAGGTCAAGCACCACTGGCTTCTCCCGCAGGACGAAGCGCTTGGCGTGCTGGGTGACCTGGTCGAGGTTCGTGTCGTTGAGATCGCCGGTGACCGTGACCACGGTGGCCAACTGGCGGCTGCATGCGCGGATCTGCGCGCCGTTGCAGTCGAATGCCGGATTTCCGTACATGTGCCGCCTCCCTTCGATCGCCGACCTGTTACCGAAGCTACGGAGCCGATCTAAGGCAACGGGGAGTAACCGCTAATACTTTATTAAGAACCGGTTTTGGATCGGTCAGCAAACCGCTCAGTCGCGACGCATCCATTGCGGTCCTGAATAGTTTTCCCAAGGGTTGTAATCGGCCAGCAGCGGCTCCTGCGAGGGCCGTTGGTCCTCCGGCACGTGCTGAAGATTGATCCGAATGCGGTACCAAATCGAACTGGGCCCCCGCATGCCATCTACCAAAATGTCTGCAGGTTGCAGCTTTTCGGCGACCGACGGGTAGCGGGCACGCCATTCGTCGAGCGCAGCCATCGCCTCGTCCTTGGTCCTGGTCCGGGCGATCTCGATCAGCGGTTTGACTGACTGACGTCTGCCCGTGCCCTTCTTCGCACCCTTCGGCGCCTTCTCGGCCGGCCCCAACCGGTCGGCGAGGTCGAGCAGCGCATCCAGGGTGCCAGCGGCATCGTCCATGCCCTCCCACGGGTCGCCGTGCTCCGCGAAGCGCTTCGGCACGGTGGCGATCGTGAAATCCTCCGGCCGGCAGGCTGCGACCTCGTTCCAGAACAGGGGTGTCGACACCCGGGCATCGGGGGTGGCCCGAACGGAGTACGCCGAGGCGACGGTGCGGTCGAATGCATTTTGGTTGAAGTCCACGAACACGCCTTCGCGCTCCTCCTTCCACCACCGCGCGGTCGCCAATTCGGGCGCGCGGCGTTCCACCTCGCGGGCCACTGTCTGCGCCGCCAGCCGGACGAACTTGAACGGCCACCGCCGCTGAATACGGGCATAGATATGGAAGCCCCGCGACCCCGACGTCTTCGGCCACGCAGTCAGGCCGTGGTCCTCGAGCACCTCACGCGCGACCAAAGCCACGTCGACGATCTGCCGCCACTGCACACCCGGCATCGGGTCGAGATCGACGCGTAGCTCATCGGGATGAGCGAGATCGTCGGCGCGCACCGGATGCGGATTGAGGTCGACGCAACCCATGTTGACCGCCCACACCAGGCCGGCGGCGTCGTGGAGGACTGCCTCCTTGGCCGAGGTGCCGGAGGCGTACTTCAGCTCGGCGACGTCGACGAAGTCCGGCCGCTTTTCGGGCGCCCGCTTCTGGAAGACGGCCTCCTCGGTGATGCCCTTGACGAACCGCTTGAGGATCATCGGCCGGTCTCGCACCCCGCGCAACGCCCCTTCGGCGACGTCGGTGTAGTAGTCCATCAGGTCGCGCTTGGTGACGCCGATATCGGGGTAGACGACCTTGTCGGGGTTGGTGATGGGCACCCGCTGACCGTCGATGTCCAGGTACACGGCCTTCGAGGAGGATGCGGCCATGCTTGTCATCGTAATTTCCCGGCCGCAGTGCGACGCGAGTCACATAGTGTGGGCTCATGCCTAAGCTAACTGATCTTCCGTTGCAGGCAGCGGCCAAAGTCCAGCAATATGTCGAGCGCGGCTCCGCTGAATTGCACTACGCCTACAAGATGTTGGAAGCGGGCGCGTTCAAGCTCGAGCCGCCACAGAACGTCGCCGCCATGCTCGCCGACATCCGGCGCTGGGGCGAGTTCGGCATGATTCCCGCGCTCAACGCGCGGCGCACGCCCAACCGCACTGCGATCATCGACGACTTCGGCGAAATCACGTTCAAAGAACTCGACGACGCCGCCCATGAGGTGGCCAACGGGCTGTTGGAGAAAGGGGTCAAGGGTGGCGACGGTGTCGCGATCCTGGCCCGCAACCACCGTTGGTTCTTGATCGCGGTCTACGGGGCCGCCCGCGCGGGGGCGCGCATCATCCTGCTCAACAGCGAATTCTCCGGACCGCAGATCAAAGAGGTGTCCGAACGCGAGGGCGCCAAACTGATCATCTACGACGACGAGTATTTCGAGGCGATGTCCAAGGCCGAGCCGGAATTGGGCAAACTTCGCGCGTTGGGCACCAACCCCGACAAAGAGGACTCGCCCAGCACCGACGAGACGCTGGAAGACCTGGTCGCGCGCAGCAGCGGCAAGCCGGCACCGAAGGTGACGAAGCATTCGTCGATCATCATTCTGACCAGCGGCACCACCGGAACCCCGAAGGGCGCCAACCGGAGCACACCTCCGTCGCTGGCCCCGATCGGCGGCATCCTTTCGCACGTTCCGTTCAAGTCCGGCGAGGTGACGTCGCTGCCTGCACCGATGTTCCACGCACTGGGCTATCTGCACGCCACCATCGCGATGATGCTTGGCGACACGCTGGTGCTGCGGCGGCGGTTCAAGCCGCCGACGGTGTTCGAAGACATCGAGAAGCACAAGGTGACTGCCGTGGTCGTCGTCCCGGTCATGCTGTCCCGGATGCTCGACGCGCTGGAGAAGATGGACACCAAGCCGGACCTGTCCAGCTTGCGGATCGTGTTTGTGTCCGGCTCGCAGCTTGGTGCGGAGTTGGCTCAGCGCGCGCTGAAGGAGCTCGGACCGGTTGTCTACAACCTCTATGGCTCAACGGAAATCGCGTTCGCCACCATCGCCAGGCCTGAGGACTTGAAGAAGGACCCTGCGACGGTGGGCCCAGTGGTCAAGGGCGTGAAGGTGAAAATCCTCGACGACAACGGCAACGAGCTTCCACAGGGTGAGGTCGGCCGGATCTTCGTCGGCAACACCTTCCCGTTCGAGGGGTACACCGGCGGCGGCCACAAGCAGATCATCGACGGGCTGATGTCGTCGGGAGACGTCGGCTACTTCGATGAGAACAACCTGCTCTACGTCAGCGGGCGCGATGACGAAATGATCGTGTCGGGCGGCGAGAACGTGTTCCCCGCCGAGGTGGAGGACTTGATCAGCGGCCACCCCGAGGTCGTCGAAGCCACCGCCCTTGGCGTGGAGGACAAGGAGTGGGGGCACCGGCTGCGCGCGTTCGTGGTCAAGACCGACGGCGCCAGCATCGGCGAGGACGACATCAAGTCCTACGTGAAGGAGCATCTGGCCCGCTACAAGGTGCCGCGCGAGGTGGTCTTCCTCGACGAACTGCCGCGTAACCCGACGGGCAAGGTCCTGAAGCGTGAGCTCCGCGAAATGAACGTGGACGGAGACGACGAGAAGGCTTCCGCCGGCGGAGACGGCGAAAAGGCGGAAGCAGAATAGATGGCGGCCAGGATCGATGTCGCCGAAATTGCATCCACGGTCGCGTATGGCCGAAAGTTACAGCCCTGAGCGCAATTTCGGCGTTTTAGGTGGCGTAAATCGCTGCGCCGGGAATGGACAGGCACACCAGCATGAACGTGAGAAGGAACCACCCCGCGCCTTGCCACGCCGGCCACGCGCCTTGTTCCTTCCACACTCGGTAGGTCTTGACGAACGCACCGATCCCGCCGGCGAATAGGATGCCGGGCACCATCGACGCCACGACCACGGACTCCCTCCATGTCGTTGCGTAGACCGCGAACATGACGCCCGCCGCGGCGACGACGGCGCCCACATACAGTGCGGCCTGGTGGAATGTGCCGGGCCGGTCAAACCGCTTCTCAACGTCGTGGGTCATGGCGTGGGCCCGTTGACATACCAGGACAGGCAGCCCGAGAAGCCCCTGCACGCGATGAGCGCGTTGGGGTCGGGCGCCGATCCACGGATCTTGTTCTGCGGCCCGGGAATCGTGCAGCTCTGGGCGTACGGGTTCAACGGGCTCACGCCGTTGTAGCACGGCCGGGCCTGCGGTTCGGCCGTCGCGTGGTTGCCCAAGACCGTCGGAGCGACTGTGAGTGCTAGCGTGGCCGTTCCGGTGACCATGAGGCGCGAGATGGGTTGTACAAAGGTGCTTTTCATGGCGCCAACCATTCAGTGGTCCAGCGTGCAAACCGTGGCGCTGAATCCATCAGGGATTGTTGATGTACCACGACAGGCAGCCCGGGAAGTTCTTGCACGCGATGATCGCGGCTGGATCGGGCGCCGATCCGCGGATCTTGTTCGGATTCCCGGGAAGGGTGCAACTCGGGGCGTACGGGTTGCCGGGAATCACGCCGTTGTAGCAGGGCTGAGCCTGCGGTTCGGCCGTCGTGTGGTTCAGCACCACCGTCGGTGCGACAGTGAGTGCTAGCGCGGCAGCTCCGGCGACTATGAGGCGCGATACGCGTCGTCCAAGGGTGTTCATCAGTGGTACCTACCGTTCCCGAGACGAACACTTACAACGGTAGCACCGCGGACAAGCGAATTTGTTTGCTCAGAGGGCGGGGGTCAGTAGTCGATCGCCTCGATCAGTGGTGACGGTTCGTCCATCAGCGCCCAGAACCGGTCGCGCAGCCGCACCGTGATCGGGCCGGGTGTGCCGTCACCTAGCAGCTCGCCGTCCAGCGAGGTGATCGGCGTGACTCCGCCCGCCGTGGTGACGGCCATCAGCTCGTCGGCTTCGTAAAGTTCGTGGCTGGTGACGTCGCGCAGGCTCGCCTCGATACCCATGGCATCGGCGAGTTCGAACACGGTCTTGCGGGTGATACCGGGCAACGCATTGCGTGACGGCGACGCGATTTTGCCGTCCTTGATGATGACGACGTTGAAGCCCGGGCCTTCTGCGACGCAGTTGTCGGCGTCCATCAGGATCGCGGTGCGCGCGCCGCGGTCCTTGGCCTCGAAGCTCGCTGCGGTCAGGTCGCCCCACTGGTAGTTCTTGATGGTCGGATCGACGGTGTTGCGTCCCGCGCGCCGTACATGCCGCGGGACGATCGCCGTCGTGCCGAAAATCTGCTCATGCGGCGGAAACGCCCACAGATACGGGATCGCGTAGATGTACACCTGATGGGTGAGCTGGGATAGGTCCTTCTCGCCCTTGCGTTTTCCGTATCCACGGGTGACTGTCAGATTGACAAACGACTCCCGCAGCTGCGACATGGCTACGCACCGTTTGGTGATCTCGGCCAGCTCGTCCTTGCTGTACCCGGGGTCGAGCCGCAGCTTGCGGGACCCGTCGAGCAGTCTGTCCAGGTGGTCGCCGAGCCGGAAGATGTTGCCGTGCCACACATGAGCGACTGTGTAGGTCAGATCGGAGTGCCCGAAACCGGTGTCGAAGATCGAGATCCGCGCTTCTGAGGCCGGGATGTACTCGCCCTCAATCCATGCCACCCCGCCTGCAAACGGGCTCGAAGTGTCCAGCTCGTAGTCGCTGTACTGGATCACCGAGCCGGGTGGCGTGCCCTCCCGGATGGCGCCCGGCTCGACGGCGACGAGGTTGCTGGTGCGCGAGTTTGTGGCAGTCATCAAAGTCCCTTCGTTTCAGCGTAGTTGGGGCCCGCATCGCCACGCCGCAGCCGAGCACGCAGACCGGTGGCCCACCACAGCGCGGCCACCCCGATGATCCCGAGGAACACCCAGACGTTTCCCGCGAACTGTGGCAGGAAGACCAGCGCGGTGACCACCGCCGTGAACGAGATCAGGCCGAGTATGTACACCGGCATCCGCCACCGGCCCAGATCAAATGTTCCGGGCTCCGCCGCGGGGATGGTGCCGCGCCGCGTACCTACGATCGCGCCGAAAGTCTGCAGCACGTACGTCACGAATACCGCCAGCGACGAGATGCCGAGGATGAAGGTGAACGCCTTCTCGCTGACCAACGCCGACAGCAGCAGGATCGTCGACAGGCATGCCAGGCCGAGCACCACGAACGTCGGGCTGCGCCGCTTGGCCGACACGTGTCGCCATACGTGGGAGAAGGGCAGCATGTTGTCGCGCGCCATCGAGTACGTCAACCGGCTGGCGACCAGAATGTTGGCAAGGATGCAGGCCAGCAGGTTGGTAAGCGCTACCGCCACAATGATTTTCGTGACCACCGGGCCGACCTGCTGGCTGATGATCTCCTCGATCGGCGCGGCCGAGTTGGCGGCGACGGCGTCGCTGTCGCGGATCGCCAGCACGAAGACGATGTACATCAGCAGTTCGATGACGATCGACGTCGTAAGTGCATAGAACATCGTGCGGGGTATCACGAATCGCGCGGACTTGGTCTCCTCGGCCACGTCGGCGCTCGCCTCGACACCGATCAGGCCGAAAAACGGCCCAAGCGAAGCCGCCAGCCACGCAAGCACATACGTGCCCTCGGAAGTCCCGCCGGTGAACAGCACGGACAACGGCTGGTGATGATCGGGCGCCGCGAACGCGACTACCGCGACCATGAGCGTCGCGCCGACCGTGACGACCAGTTCCAGGCTGACCCCGATGTTGTTGACAAACGTGGCGAATCGCACGCCGTAGAGATTGATCAGCGCGCACACCGCCATCACGCCGATGGCAATCAGGATTTGCGCGGTCTGGGTCATGTTCCAGTTGAACAGCCCACCGAGGTATCCGGACAGGATGTAGCAGACGCCGGTCATGCCGCAGATCCAGCCGATCAGCGCCGAGATGCCGGTGAACCATGCGAGGTTGGAGCCGTGAATTCGGCTGGCCCATTGGTACGCGTAACCGGCCAGGGGGATCTTCGCGGTGAGGTCCGCGGCGATCACCGCCCAGACCACGAAGACCGCCCCGGCGAGCAGCATCGTCCATACGAACGGCGCGCCCGCCGTGAAGTACCCCCCGCCGAACCCGGTGAAGACGGCCGTGGTGGCACTGATGGTCGCGAAGCCGATGGCGAAGGACGCCAACGGCCCGACCGAACGGTCCAGTCGTTGGGTGTAGCCGAATTTCGCCAGCCGGGCGTCCTCGTCGTCCATCGGCGCCGCAGGAGTAACCGGTGAGGCGGTGTCAGTCATGCAGCGAGCAAACCCGATGCGGCCTGTCCTGGGAAGTTCCGAATTCTGATGTACTAATAAGCGCGCTTTATCAGTAATAGGTGGCGGGGCGTTCGACCGCCTGACCTTCGCCGAAACTCCACTCTTCGCGGACGTGCCGCACCAACTGCGCCGCTTCGCGACTGAGTCCGGCCGGGTGCCAGGCCAGCGCCGTGTAGTTGCGCGGCCGGTCGACAATCGGCACGTAGGCGATGCCCTGCCGGTTGTACAGCCGGGCGCTGGCCTCACTTGTGAAGCTGATGCCGAGCCCCCGCGCGATGGTCGTGGTCTCCTCCTCGTAGGTGGCGGCGACGGCGGCGATGGTGGGCGGCTTGCCGCCGCGCGCGTCCATCGCCATCCAATAGTCACGCCATATTCCGGCAGTTGTCGGGGCGACGACGATGGGGTCGTCGAGCAGTTCGGCGATCTTGAGGTCGGTCCTGCCCGCCAGCGGGTGATCGCGCGGAAGGCAGGCCACCCAGTCCTCGGCGTCGAGGATGAGAATCCGGTGTTCGGGCAGGTCGACCGGCGGCCTGATGATCGCCACCTCGGTGGTGCCGTCGGCCAGGCCCGCGGTTGGATCAGTGAAATCGAATTCCCTTGGCTCTACCGTGATTTCCGGGTATGTGGCTTCGAAGTGCCGCACCAGCCGGAACAGCAGATCCGCGCCGGTGCCGATCAGATAGCCCAATCGGATGCGGCGGTAGTGAGCAGACATGGCGATCAACTCGTCGACAGCGGCGTCGATGCCGTGCAGGGCGTCGCGCACCTTCGGCAGCCAGGCCTGGCCCAGTTCGGTCAGCGCAACCTCACGGGTGCTGCGGGTGAACAGCATGACGCCGAGCTGATGCTCGAGCTGTTTGATTGCCGTCGACAGCGCGGGCTGCGTGATGAATAGCCTCTCCGCGGCACGCCGGTAGTTCAGCTCCTCGCCAAGGACGGCGAAGTAGCGCAGCTGCCGCAGCGTCACGTCACCGCTCGTGGGCCCGGTTCCCTTCCGCGAAATTGCAACGAGGGCTGTGATTCTCCGCCGATCACGACCCCTGAGTGCAATATCAACGGCCTACGGGTCGCGAGGCAGTCCCAACAGTCGCTCGGCGATGATGTTGAGCTGCACCTCCGACGTGCCGCCGTAAATCGTGGTGGCCCGGCTGGCCAGCAGCATCTGCGCCCACCTGCCCGAGAGCTGTTCGGGATCGCCGATCGCGCCGTCGGTGCCGAACGACGTCACCGCGAATTCCGCGTAACCCTGGCCGGTGCGCATCGACAGCAGTTTGGAGATCGCGGCGGCAGGCATCGGATCACCGCCGGCCAGTGTCAGCAGCGTCGAGCGCATATTGAGCAACTTGGCGGCGTGCCCCTCGGCGATCAACCTGCCGGCACGGTTCTGCCCGACCTGGTCGAAATGCCCGTCGCGCATGAATTCCACGAAACCGTCGAGGTTGGCCAGGAACGGCGCCTCACTGCTGCCGATCGATACCCGCTCGGCAGTGAGCGTGGTGCGGCTGACCTCCCAGCCGCGGTTCACCTCACCGAGCACCAGGTCGTCGGGAACAAACACGTCGTCGATGAACACGGTGTTGAACATCGCGTTGCCGGTCAGCTCACGCAACGGCTTCACTTCGACGCCGTCGCTGTTCATATCGAGCAGGAAGTAGGTGATGCCGTTGTGCTTTGGCGCGCTGGGGTCCGTCCGGGCCAGCAGCATGCCCCACTGTGACAGCTGGGCGCCGGTGGTCCAGATCTTCTGGCCGGTGATCCGCCAACCACCGTCGACCTTGGTGGCTTTGGTGGTGAGGCTCGCCAAGTCCGAACCGGAGCCCGGCTCGGAAAACAGCTGGCACCAGATCATTTCGCCGCGGAACGTCGGCGGCAGGAACCGCTGCTTTTGCTCCTCCGTTCCGTACGCGACGACCGAAGGGATCAACCACGCGGCGATGCCCATCGTCGGGCGACGGACCCGGCCGTTGTTGAACTCCTGGGCGATGATGATCTGCTCGACGGGACTCGATGCGCGGCCCCACGGTTGGGGCAAGTGGGGCATCACCCAGCCGCCCTCGGCGAGTGCGACGGTGCGCTCCTCGCGTGGAAGCGCTTTCAGGGCAGCGACTTCCGCGCGGATTTCGTCGCGCAGCTTCTCTGTCTCCTGGTCGAGGTCGATATCGATTTTGCGCAGTCCGCTGCTGGTCGCGACGTCGACCACCTGTTGCGGGTAGTCCCCGGCGCGACCGAAGCACGCGGCGAGCATGATGGCGCGGCGGTAGTACACGTTGGTGTCGTGCTCCCAGGTGAAACCGATGCCGCCGTGCACCTGGATGCAGTCCTGGGTGCAGCGCTGCGCGGCGGCAGGCGCCAGAGTCGCTGCGACCGCGGCGGCGAACTCGAAAGCGGTGTCTTCCGAACCGGTTTCGCGATGCTCGTCGATCGCGCGGGCGGCGTCCCATACCGCCGCAGTGGCGCGCTCGGTGTCCGCGATCATCTCGGCGCACTTGTGTTTGATGGCCTGGAATTGGCCGATGGGCCTGCCGAACTGCTCGCGAATCTTGGCGTACGCCGAGGCGGTGTCGGTGGCCCAGCGCGCCACGCCGATGGCCTCAGCGGACAGCAGCGTCGACATCAGCGCGCGCGCCAAAGTCCGGCTCAGGTTGGAGAGCACGCGGTCGTCGTCGACCTCGACGGCGTTGGCGCGCACATGGGCCAGCGGCCGCAGCGGGTCCACGCTCTTGACGGGCTCGATCTCCAACTGGTCGGCGTCCAGCACCACCCACTCTTCGCCGCTGTCGATGGCTACCGGCAGCACCAGCACGGAGGCTTGGGCCGCGGCGGGCACAGCGCGCACCTCGCCGCGGATGACCAGCCCGTCACCGTGCCGGGTGGCGGTCAGCCCGGAGTCGATCGCATAGGCGGCGATCACCTCGCCGGACGCCAGGTCGTTGAGCAGCTTGGCGTCGGGATCGTTGGCCGAGATCAGCGCGCTGGCGATCGCGGAAGGGACGAACGGGCCCGGCACCGCGCCATAGCCGAACTCAGCCAGCACAATGGCCAGTTCGAGGATGCCGAAGCCTTGTCCACCAACGGATTCCGCTAGGTGTACGCCTTGCAGCCCCTGTTCGGCGGCGGCCTTCCAGTACGGCGGCGGGTTCGGGATCGGCGTTTCGAGGGCTTCGTGCAGGACGTCGGACGGCGCCACCCGCGCCACCAGAGATCGCACCGAATCGGCCAGGTCGTTGTGCTCAGGAGTGATCGCGATGGGCATGCAGCTTTGCTCTTCCCTATTAACCGGTCGGTTGGGAGCGAGTCTAGCCGTTGACGATGTTGGCCAGACCCAGCCCATCCCTGAGCCGGCGGCAGTTGTCCACCGCGTGTTCCAGGTAGCGGCGCATGGTGTCGACGGTGTACCAGGTGACGTGCGGGGTCAGCACCGCGTTGTCCAAGCCGAGCAGCGGATTGTCGGCCGGAATCGGTTCGACGGCGAACACGTCCAGGCCGGCGGCGGCCAGTTCGCCGGTGCGCAGCGCGTCGACCAACGCATCCTCGTCAACCACGCCGCCTCGTGAGGTGTTGACCAGCACGGCGTCGGGCTTCATTCGGGAAAGTGCCTCGCGGTCGAGCATGCGCGCGGTCTTCTCGGTCAGCGGCAGGTGCAAGGACACGATGTCGCTTTCAGCGAGAACCTCCGGCAGCGGCCGCCACCCGGGATGGCCGTCGTCACGCGTGCTGGTGTGCAGGACCTGGGCACCCATGGCCGTCACCATCGTTTCCACTGTCTTCGCGATGTTGCCGTAGCCGACCAGGCCCACCGTGCACCCCCCGATGTCGCGCACGGTTTCGCCAAGGCTGGGGTCCGATGGCCAGCCCTTGCCCTCGCGGGTTAGTGCGGTCGAGCGCTGGCAGCCGCCGCAGCGCCGCCAGCATCAGCAGCACGGTGCCCTCGGCGACCGACGGCGCGTTCGCTCCGGGCATATTCGCCACCGCGATGCCCAGCCGCGTCGCGGCGTCGACGTCGATGGTGTTCACCCCGGCTCCCATCTTGTGCACGAGCTTGCAGCGCTGCGCCTTCTCGAGGTCTTCCCCTGAGATCGGTCGCAGCACGTGCCAGATCACCTCGGCCTCGGGCAACTCGCGGTAGAAGATGTCGTCGTCATCCTCGCCGCAATACCGGATATCGAGCCAATCCGTCTCTGGTGCAAGGAATTCGGCAACCTTCTGGCCAGGAACGAAGTGCGCCAGGACTCTCAGCGATGAGCGCTCGCGCGAAGAGCCGACGGCTAGCGCCACCGCTTCGCGATCCACTTGGCGATGGTATCGGCTTTCTCGCTGCGCGCCCCCGGGGTGGTGAAGTAGTGGTCGGTGTCGATCGATGTCCGAGATTTGTCGGTGCTGGCCAGGGCGTCGTAGATGCGTTGCGCGTCGCTCGGGTACACGCCGGTGTCCTGTTCTGCGTTGATCACCAGTGCGGGGCAGTCGATGCGGGCCAGGTGCGGTTCGGCGCGAGTCTGGGCGTGCCGCAGGCTCCACATGCCCAACCAACTGTGCAGCGTGCAGGCGGCGGCGATGCCGTGCGCCGAGCGGTTCGCCTTGACGGGCGGCCCGGCGTAGCACATGTTGGGCGGGCGCTTGGTGGGCTCGATCGTCGGATCCACCATTCGCGGGTCCGCCCAGGTGCGCAACACCGTGAATGGTCGGTCGGAAAAGCCTGCCGCATGCACCCGCTTGAGTTCGTTCTCTACCCAATCGGTGATGGCGTGGTTACGCGCGATCTGTGCCGACCGGTAGCGCTTGATGAAGCTCTTTGAATAGGGGGGACCGTTGCGATCGTCGAACAGGTCGAGTTCGGGATCGCTCGCGATCGTGTCGTTCTCGTCGACCACTGACGCATCCATCCATGCGGTGAGCACGTCTGGCCGGCCGGGATGCGCGGCGCTTGCCACGTAGCCGTCGGCAGCCGGCAGCTCGGCCAGTCCGGCGGCCGGCCGCATGCCATCGAGCGGTGTCACATGCGGGTCGACGGCCTGCGCCTGGTACGCCGCCATCAGCGACCCGCCGCCGGAATTGCCAAGCAACACCACGGTTTCCACTCCTTGGACCTCCCGCAGCCAGCGCACCCCGACGCCGATGTCGACGAGTGCGTGGTCGAGGAGGAAGCTGCTCTCGTAACCGCGGTAGCGGGTGTTCCACCCGAGGAATCCGATCCCGCGGGTGGCCAAGTAGTCGGCGAGATAGTGTTCGGAGAAATCGATCTGATAGTGCGAGGCGATCATCGCGACCTTTGGCTTGCGCCCCACGCCGCGGTGATAGAGCCCCTGGCATGGGTGCCCGCCCGAGCCGGCCCGCCGCGCCGTCGGCGAGTCCATCCCGACGAACTCGCGAGTGACGCCCGGTGTTCCGGCTGCCGACGGTGTCTTCGTCATTTCAGCCCGGGCTCCTTGGGGTAGATCGTGCGGTAGAAGATGGTGGCCAGGGTGGCGATGCATTTAGCGTCATCGGCGGCCCCGCCTCCGGAAAGTTTCGTGTAGCAGAACTGGTTGAGCATCGACACCATCGCCACCGCCACCAATTTTGGGTCGTCCTCTCGGCCGCAGAATCCTTGTCGTTGAGCCTGTTTGACCATCTGCGTCACCATCCCGATCGGCAGCGAGCAGATCTCGGCCCAGTAGTCCGCGAAGTCGTCGCTGATCATCGCGAGCTGCGAGACGCTGATGATCTCGGCTAGCCGGTTGCGATAAGTATTCCAATGGGCAGCCGCCGCCTGATACGAACGCTCCCAGTTGGTCAGGCCGGGTTCTGCGGCCGCACGCGACCGTTCCCGCGCCTCATCGCGGAACCGCACGGCCCACTCGCGGACCATCGCTTCCTTGGAGTCGTAGTAGTTGTAGAACGACGCGGTGGACTTGCCGGCTTCGGCTGCGATGTCCGAAATAGTCGCTGCCAGAATGCCCTTGCGCGCAATGACCGCTCTGGCCGCAGCGTCGATTGCGGCCTGCGTCTGCCTGCCGCGCAGAGTAGGCAATTGTTCGCGGGGGCTGGCGGTCACAGGGCTCCTCGGCCATTGATCGAACCTGAATCTGATGTTAGATTCAGATTTCGAGCTTGGCTAGAGGAGCTGCCAGATGATCAAGCCAAACAATCCCAATTCGGAGTTCGAGCTCGGCGGCATCAACCACGTGGCGCTGGTCTGTTCTGATATGGAGCGCACGGTCGACTTCTACAGCAATGTCCTTGGCATGCCACTGATCAAGTCACTGGATCTGCCGGGTGGCATGGGACAGCACTTCTTCTTCGACGCCGGCAACGGCGACTGCGTGGCGTTCTTCTGGTTCGCCGACGCTCCCGACAAGGTGCCCGGGGTTTCGTCGCCGGAAGCGATCCCAGGCATCGGTGACATCGTCAGTGCGGTCAGCACCATGAACCACCTCGCCTTCCACGTGCCTGCCGAGAAATTCGACGAATACCGGCAGCGGCTCAAGGGCAAGGGTGTTCGCGTCGGTCCGGTGCTCAACCACGACGAAAGCGACGCACAGGTCTCGCCAACGGTGCACCCCGGCGTGTATGTACGGTCGTTTTACTTCCACGATCCCGACGGCATCACGCTCGAATTCGCCTGCTGGACGAAGGAATTCACGGATAACGACACCAAGACGGCACCGAAGACCGCAGCGGACCGTCGACCTCGAGTGCCCGCTGGACGGTAGCGCGGCTCAGCTTTGGTAGAGCTCAGGGGCGGCTAGCCGATCGATGATCACGGCCAGCTGATCGACTAACTGGTCGGTGTCCAGCGCGAGGTCGCCTGCCAGCCACGCGGTGATCGTTTGTCCCACGCCGCCGACCGCAAAATGCGAGGCGGCTTTGATGAGGTCGTTGTTTCGGGCACCCAGGGCCCCCGCATGCTGGAACATCAGCATCGCCATCAGCGCACCGGATTCCGCGCGCTTGCGCACCACAACGGGATTGGACAGCTGCGAGCTGAACAGCAGGCGGCCGACCCGCGTATCGGCCGCGATGGCCCGGACGATGTTGGCCATGCCGGCCCGGCTCTGTTCCATGAACGGTGCCGCGGTGACCGCCGCCTGTGTCGTCGCCGCTATGTCGGCGATTACCCAGTCGAAGACCGCGGCGACAAGGTCGTCCTTGTCCGTGAAGCTCTCGTAGAAGTAGCGCAGCGCGACCCCGGCCTGGCCGCAGATGCCGCGAACGGTCAGTTCGGACAGGTCGGAGTCCGCGCCGAGGATGTCGAGGCCGGCTTCAAGGAAGCGACGCCGACGCTCGGCGACCCGGTCAGCCGCCTCGACGCCGCGGTAGGGCCGCACTTGAGCCATCGAATCCATCTTGACACCGCCATCGTCGTGGGGGCAATATATCTGGAAACAGATGTTCTCACATTTGCCGTTAGGTGGGCCAATGATGATCAGTGAGCCGGTGCAACACGTGCAGCGTGCGGTCAGCGAGCCCGTGGGGCCGCTTCCGGCTAGCCGGAAGCGACGCCGCGGTGCGAATTTCGACGACGGTTTGATGGGTGTGGCGCTTCTTGCCGGGCCGGCGAACGTGATCATGCAGCTGGCGCGGCCCGGCGTCGGCTACGGAGTGATGGAGAGCCGCGTGGAGAGCGGCCGCGTGGATCTACATCCGATCAAGCGCGCACGCACGACGTTCACGTATCTCGCGGTGGCCACCAACGGCAGTGACGAGCAGAAGGCGGCGTTCCGCCGCGCGGTGAACCGGGCGCACGCGCAGGTGTATTCGACCGACGAGAGCCCGGTCTCCTACCACGCCTTCGACAAAGAGCTGCAGTTGTGGGTGGGGGCGTGCCTCTACAAGGGCGCGGTCGACGTGTACCGGCTGTTCGTCGGCGAGATGGATGAAGAGACCGCCGAGCGGCATTATCGCGAGGGGGTGCCGCTCGGCACCACGCTGCAAGTGCCCGAAGACATGTGGCCGAAGGATTGCGCCGCGTTCGACCGGTACTGGCAGGAGTCGCTCGAGAAGTTGCACATCGACGACGCCGTTCGCGATTACCTCTGGCCGATCGCGGCGGCCCGGGTGCGCGGCGTCAAGCTGCCCGGTCCGATCCAGCGCGCATTGGACAACTTCAGCCTGCTGATCACGACAGGTTTCCTGCCGCAACGGTTCCGCGACGAAATGCGGTTGGAGTGGAATGACGCCAAGCAGCGGCGATTCGACCGGCTGATGCGTGTGCTACGAACGATCAATCACCTTCTGCCACGGTTCATCCGGCAGTTCCCGTTCAACGTCCTGTTGAAGGACCTCGACTGGCGGATCCGCACCGGCCGCCCGCTGGTGTAGTCAGCCGACGGCTTGCCACTGGATGAACACGCGCCCAAGCGGTAGCAGGGACACCCGCGCGCCATGCAGCTCGGCGCGGACGTGACGACGCAACTGGCCGACGGTGTAGCGCGGAGGCCACACCGTCGGCGCACTGTGTTCCCATTTGCCACGCATCCGGATCGCCACCCCGCGGATCACCAATGTGGCCAGCGCCCACGGCAAATAGCGCCAGCCGGGGCGGGCGAAACTGACGACGGCCAGTGTCCCGCCGGGCCTGACGAAGCGACGCCAGCATGCCAACGCCGCACGCGTGTCAGGGAGATGGTGCAGCGTGGCGTTCGACACGACAGCGTCGAAGTCGCCAAGCTCGCCGGCCATCGCAAGGATGTCGCCGTGCCGCCACTCCACACGCGCGCTGGGAAAGCGCTGCTTGGCTCGCTCCTGCACGGGCTGGTCAAGGTCCACAGCGACGACTCGTGAATGCGTTGAGACAGGCGGGTGGCCAAAAAGCCGTCGCCACAGCCAACGTCGAGCACCGACGCCGCAGCCGCAGGAACGGACTTGTCGAGCTTGCCGTCGTAGTGGATGTTGATGTTCCAGGGCTCTGCCATGAGTCGAGTCTGACTGCGCTGTCAGAATCCGCAGAAGGCAGACCCTGCAGCGGTCGACCGTTATGCCGAAGTGTTCTGCCGGGCGGCAGGCGGTGAGCGTGCCGCAGGGAACGACGACACCTTCTTCAACCTGGTCTACAACGAGCAGCACGAAGCCGCCGCGGGCTGGTTCGGCAAGCGTGGCTGGCGCGCCGACGCCACCTCTCTTCCGGATTACCTCCGCTCGAACGGTCGGCCCGTACCGGCAGGCGGCACCGAAGCAGGCTTCATGACCAGCAATATCAGTCTCGTTCGCGCGATCAAGGACTGACGCTCCGGGGTACGTCTCGACACTTAGCTTATGCAATGCTAACTTCACCCAGGTTAGCTAAGGCATAGCTAAGTAAGGAGTCGTTCGTGGGGAGTGGCACTCTGGCGTCTCCTCATGGCGTTACCCGGGTCGATCGCGATGTGGTCAGCCGCTTCGCCACCTGCTGCCGGGCGCTTGGCCTGTCGGTTCACGAGCGCCAACGCCCTGCCGACCTGACCGCAGCCCGCGCCGGGTTCGCCGCGCTGACCCACATCGCCCATGACCAGTGCGACGCGTGGACCGGCCTGGCCGCCTCGGGCGATGCGTCTCCGACGGTGATCGAATCGGTATGGCGGACGTCGGCCACCGCCGGCGTGCTGCAGCGCCAGATCGAACTGGCACCGGGGGCGTTGGGCTTCACCTACGACACCGGTCTCTACCTCCAGTTTCGCGCCGCCGACCGCGATGACTTCCAATTGGCTTACGCGGCGGCCCTTTCCGAGACCGGTGTATACGCCGATGCCGACCAGCTGGTAAGCGAGCTCATCGAGCGGCGACCAGCCTGGCTGCAAGCCAAGTGGCTTCGCATCGCGATCTGCCACCGCACGGAACGCTGGTCGGATGTCGTTCGGCTGTTGACGCCGGTGGTCAATGACTCCGCGCTGGACGACCTGTACGCACACGCCGCCCGCGTGACGCTGGGCATCGCGCTCGCCAGGCTCGGCATGTTCGCCCCTGCACTGTCGCATCTCGAGGAACCCGCCGGCCCGGTCGACGTGGCAGCCGTCGACGGCGCTTTCGCCAAGGCGCTCACCCTGCGGGCGCAGGGGGAGGACGAGGACGCCAACGACCTGCTGCAGGACCTGTACGCGGCCAACCCCGAGAACGCGGAAATCGAAGAGGCTCTGTCGGATTCGACTTTCGGCCTCGTCACGACGACCGCCGCCCGGATCGACGCGCGCACCAACCCGTGGGATCCGGACACCGAACCCAACGAAACCGACTTCGTCGACCCCGGCGCCAAGGAACGCAAGGCGCACCTGCTGATCGAGGCCGAGGCCGAACTCGCCGAGTTCATCGGCCTCGACGAGGTGAAGTATCAGGTGGCGCGCCTGAAAAGCTCTGTTGCCATGGCGATTCGCCGTCAAGAGCGCGGCCTGACCGTCGCGCAGCGCACGAACCATCTCGTGTTCGCGGGCCCGCCAGGGACCGGCAAGACCACGATCGCCCGCGTCGTAGCCAAGATCTACTGCGGGCTGGGGCTTTTGAAGAAGGAGACCGTGCGCGAGGTTCACCGAGCCGACCTGATCGGCCAGCACATCGGCGAAACCGAGGCCAAGACGAACGCCATCATCGACAGCGCACTCGACGGCGTGCTGTTCCTCGACGAGGCCTATGCCCTGGTCTCGACCGGCGCGAAGAACGACTTCGGCTTGGTCGCGATTGACACGCTGCTGGCCCGGATGGAGAACGACCGCGATCGCCTGGTGGTCATCGTGGCCGGTTACCGCAGGGATCTGGACCACTTCCTCGACACTAATGAGGGTTTGAGGTCACGGTTCACCCGCAGCATCGACTTTCCGTCGTACTCCGCGAAGGAACTCGTCGAGATCGCGATGCGGATGGCCGAGAAGCGCGACAGCTTCTTCGAGCCCGCCGCCCTATCCGACATGGAAGGCCTGTTCGGCCACCTGGCCGAATCGTCGATGCCGGATGCCGCAGGGGTGCAGCGGCGCAGCCTCGACATCGCAGGCAACGGTCGCTTCGTCCGCAACCTCGTCGAACGCTCCGAGGAAGAGCGCGAATACCGCCTAGACCATTCCGACGCCGAGGACTTCACCGACGACGAGCTCATGACCATCACCTCCGAAGACGTCCGCAACTCCGCCGCCCCGCTGTTGCGCGGCCTTGGCCTGTCGGTACCCGCGTGAGCGACCAGGATCGCCGGGAGTTCGTATCGCGTACCCCCGTCAACGAGAACCCCGACCGAGTGGCCTACCGCCGCGGCTTCGTCACCCGCCATCAGGTGTCGGGCTGGCGATTCGTCATGCGCCGCATCGCATCCGGCGTTGCACTGCACGACACCCGGATGCTGGTCGACCCGCTGCGCACCCAATCGCGCGCGGTACTGGTCGGTGCACTGATCCTCATCACAGGCCTGGCCGGCTGCTTCGTCTTCTCGCTGATCCGTCCGTCAGGCGTAGCCGGTAACGACGCGGTGCTCGCCGACCGGGACACGGCCGCGCTGTACGTCAAGGTTGGCGACCAATTGCATCCGGTGTTGAACCTGACATCCGCGCGGCTGATCGCCGGGAGGCCGGACAACCCGACCACCGTCAAGACCAGCGAGCTCGACCAGTTCCCGCGCGGCAACCTGCTCGGCATCCCCGGCGCGCCGGAACGTATGGTGCAGAACACCTCTCGCGACGCCGACTGGACGATTTGCGATGCGGCCTTCGGATCCGCGGCGGGTGTCACAGTGATCGCCGGGAACCTTGCCGACGGCGGTGAGCGGGCCACCGCCCTGCCGGCCAACCGCGCCGTCCTCGTCGAGAACGACGGCCGCACCTGGCTGCTGTGGGACGGCAAGCGCAGCGCGATCGACCTCGGTAACCGCGCCGTCACCGACGCGCTCGGCCTTGGCGAGGAACCGGCGCCGCGCCCTATCGCCGCCGGGCTGTTCAACACCATCCCCGAAGCTCCCGCGCTGACCGCGCCGGCCATTCCTGGCTCCAGCGAGGCACCGCGATTCCCGTTGCCGCTTTCGGCGCCCGTCGGGGCTGTCGTCGCGGCCTTTGGCGCCGCCGACACGATCCGTTACTACGCGGTGCTCGGCGACGGCCTGCAACCAATCTCACCGGTGCTGGCCGCGATCCTGCGTAATACCAACTCTTTTGGGCTCGACCAGCCGCCCCGGCTGAGTGCCGACGAGGTGGCACGCATGCCGGTCGTCCGGACTATCGACACCGCCGTCTACCCGTCTGAACCGGTGACACTGGTCAACGTCGGCGACGAGCCGATCACCTGCGCGCGCTGGGCGAAACCCGATGGCGCGACGGGTAGCGCCCTGACCTTGCTGTCGGGCGCGGCGCTGCCACTTCGGGACGGCATCCGCACCGTCGACCTGGTGACGTCGGGATCGGGCGGCGTAGCCAACCGGGTGGCGCTACCCGTCGGCAGCGGGTACTTCGTCGAGAGCACAGGCTCGCTGTTCTGGTTGAGCGACTCCGGTGTCCGCTACGGCATCGATACTGACACTGACGCCAAAACCGTTGCTGCCCTCGGCCTTACCCACCCACCACTGCAGATCCCATGGGCGGTGCTGACACAGTTCGCCGAGGGGCCGACGCTATCGCGCGCCGACGCTCTGCTGGCACACGACGCCCTACCACCCGACCCGAGGCCCGCAGCATGAGCCGACTGATCTTCGAGCACCACCGCCGGGTGCCGCCGCCCGCCACCCGCAAGGGCACCATCACCATCGAACCGCCGCCGGAGTTGCCTCGGCTTGTGCCGCCCTCGCTGCTTCGCCGTGTGCTGCCCTACCTGATCGTGATCCTGATCGTGGGGATGATCGTCGCGCTGGTCGCGACCGGCATGCGGCTGATCTCGCCGCAGACCTTGTTCTTCCCGTTCGTGCTGCTGCTGGCGGCCACCGCGATGTACCGCGGCTCGGACAACAAGATGCGCACCGAGGAGGTCGACGCCGAACGCGCCGACTACCTGCGCTACCTATCGGTCGTTCGCGACAACGTACGCGCGCACGCAGGAGAACAGCTTGCCGCACTTACCTGGTCGCATCCCGCGCCACAGGCGTTGTCCGCGATCCCTGGCACCCGCAGGCAATGGGAACGCGATCCGCACGATGCCGACTTCCTCGTGCTGCGGGCCGGTCTGCACGACGCACCGCTCGACACCGCGCTGCGCGTCAAGGACACCGCCGACGAGATCGACCTCGAACCGGTTTCGCATACCACCCTTCGTGGTCTGCTCGACACTCAGCGCACCGTCCACGACGCGCCCACCGGCGTCGACGTCACCAAGTTGTCGCGAATCACGGTGGTGGGCGACGAGGACGACGTTCGCGGGGTGCTGCGCGCATGGATCGCGCAGGCGGTCACCTGGCACGACCCCACCGTGCTCGGCGTCGCACTCGCCGGACCCGACCTGGAAACCGACGACTGGTCATGGCTGAAATGGCTGCCGCACGTCGACATCCCCGGCCAGGCCGACGGTGTCGGGCCCGCGCGGTACCTCAGCAGCGACGTAACGGAACTGCGGTCGCTGCTCGCACCCGCGCTTGCCGATCGCGAACCGTTCTCCGGCGGTAGCACCGAAGCTGTCCGGCACCTGCTGATCGTGCTCGACGACCCAGACGCCGACCCCGACCTGCTCGTTCGGTCACCAGGGCTGGCCGGCGTCACCGTCATTCACCGGGTGACGAAAGCGCCTCACCGTGAGCAGTATTCGGATCCCGAACGGCCGATATTCCGGGTGGCCGACGGCAAGATCGGGCGCTGGCTCAGCGGCGGCTGGCAGCCCTTCATCGACAGCGCCGACCAACTCGCCGCCGCCGACGCCCGGCACATCGCGCGGCGGCTCGCGCGCTGGGACTCCAATCCGAACCAGGCCAGGTCGACGACGACCGGGAGCGCGACCTTCACAACGTTGCTCGACATACCCGACGCGTCGGCGCTTGACGTGGCCAGCGTGTGGGCGCCGCGCAGCCGCGACGACGAACTGCGGGTGCCGATCGGTGTCACCGCCACGGGCGAACCGCTGTACTTCGACCTGAAGGACGAGGCCGAAGGCGGCATGGGACCGCACGGCTTGATGATCGGCATGACCGGGTCGGGCAAATCGCAGACCTTGATGTCGATCCTGTTGTCGCTGTTGACCACTCACTCAGCCGACCGGCTGATCGTGATATACGCCGACTTCAAGGGTGAGGCCGGCGCCGACATTTTCCGCAACTTCCCGCAGGTCGTCGCGGTCATCTCCAATATGGCCGAGAAGCGCTCGCTGGCCGACCGGTTCGCCGACACCCTGCGCGGCGAAGTGGCTCGGCGCGAACACCTCCTGAAGGAGACCGGGCGCCGCATCCAGGGCAGCGCGTTCAATTCGGTCACCGAGTACGAGGCCGCCATCGCGGCCGGCCACGATCTGCCGCCGCTGCCCACGCTGTTCGTGGTTGCCGACGAGTTCACGCTGATGCTTGCCGACCATCCGGAATACGCCGAACTGTTCGACTACGTTGCGCGCAAGGGCCGCTCGTTCCGGATTCACATCCTGTTCGCGTCGCAGACCCTTGACGTCGGCAAGATCAAGGACATCGACAAGAACACCTCCTACCGGATCGGCCTGAAGGTGGCCAGCCCGAGCATCTCGCGACAGATCATCGGAGTCGAAGACGCCTACCACATCGAATCCGGCCGCGAACACAAGGGAGAAGGGTTCCTGGTGCCCGCTCCCGGCGCGGTGCCGATCAAGTTCCGCAGCACGTATGTCGATGGCATCTACGAGCCGCCCCGGATCGATACTTCCGTTGTCGTGCACGCGGTTCCGCAGCCGCAACCGTTCACCGCCGGTCGCGTCGAACCGGAACCCGACACGATCATCGTCAACAACGGTGCCGACGTCGACATCCGTCCGCCGCGGAAGCTGATCGCGACCATCGGCGACCAGCTGGCCTCCTATGGTCCGCGCGCACCGCAGCTGTGGCTGCCGCCGCTGGACGAGTCGATTCCGCTCGACGAGGTCCTGCACCGTTCGGCTACGCCGGCGCGGCAATGGCGTTGGCCACTCGGCGAAATCGACAAACCGTTCGAGATGCGGCGCGACGCGCTGATCTTCGATGCGACGTCGGCGGCGTCCAACGTGGTGATCCACGGCGGTCCCAGGTCCGGTAAATCCACTGCGCTGCAGACGTTCATCCTGTCGGCGGCCGCACTGCACTCGCCGCGTGACGTCACGTTCTACTGCCTCGACTACGGCGGCGGTCAGCTTCGCGGGCTGGCCGACCTCGCACACGTCGGCAGTGTCGCCTCACCGCTGGAGCCCGAGCGGATTCGCCGTACCTTCGGCGAGCTGGAAAACCTGCTGGGGGCGCGTCAAGCACGTGATGCATCGCAGCGCGATGACGGCTACGGCGAGGTGTTCCTGGTCATCGACAACCTGTACGCGTTCAGCAGGGACAACACGGACGCTTTCAACACCCGAAACCCGTTGCTGGCCAAAGTCACCGAACTCGCCAACAGCGGAATGGCCTACGGCATCCACGTGGTCATCACCACGCCGAACTGGATCGAGGTGCCACTGGCAATGCGCGACGGCCTCGGCCTGCGCCTCGAGCTCAAACTGCACGACTCGCAGGACAGCAATGTCCGCGTCGTCGGCGCGCTGCACCGCCCCGCCGACAGCGTCCCCGCGGATCAACCAGGACGTGGCCTGACGATGGCCGCCGAGCATGTCCTGTTCGCCGCTCCGGCGCTGGACGGCATTCCCGCGATCAACGCCAAGTACCCCGATGTCTCCGCGCCCCCCGTGCGGCTGCTGCCCACCGATCTGTCGCCCGATGCGATCGCACCGCTCTATCCGGCGCCGGAACGCGTCGTCATCGGTCAACGCGAACAGGACCTGGCGCCGGTCGCCCTCGACTTCACCGAAAACCCGTTGCTCATGGTCTTCGGTGACGCCAAGTCGGGCAAGACCACTCTGCTGCGGCACATCATCCGGACTATCCGCGAAAACTCGAGCCCCGATCGGGTGGCGTTCACGGTGATCGACCGACGCCTGCAGCTCGTCGACGAACCACTATTCGGTGACAATGAGTACACGCCCAACATCGACCGGATCTTGCCGGCCATGCTCGGCTTGTCGGCGCTGATCGAAAAGCGCCGTCCGCCAGCGGGGTTGTCCGCCAAGGAGCTCAGCGGCTGGAACTATCACGGACACACGCATTATCTGATCGTCGACGACGTCGACCAGATCCCTGACAGCCCCGCGGTGAGCGGACCTTATGCGGGGCAGCGCCCGTGGACCAACGTGATAGGCCTGCTGGCGGAGGCCTCCGATCTCGGTCTTCGGGTGATCGTCACCGCACGTGCCGCCGGCTCGGCCCACGCGGTGATGACCGCACCACTGTTACGCCGCCTCAACGACCTGCAGGCCACCACGCTGATGCTGTCCGGCAACACGGCTGACGGTGGCAAGATTCGCGGCCACCGCTTCAGCAGGCTGCCTGCCGGCCGGGCGAGGTTGCTGGACAACGGCGACACCCCGACCTTCGTCCAACTTGTCAATCCGCTTGTCGCCGAGGCGGTCACGCACCGGCGGAACGGTAGAGAGGAGTACAGCTGATGACGATGCGTGTAGTTCCCGAGGGTCTCACGGCCGCCAGCGCCGCCGTAGGGGCGCTGACCGCACGGATGGCGGCCGCCCTTGCCGCCGCTGCGCCGCTCGTTACCGCGGTGATCCCGCCCGCCGCTGATGCGGTATCCCTTCAGACGGCAACGGGTTTCAGCGCACACGGCTCGGAACAGCAGGCCATCGCCGCACAGGGCGTCGAGGAGCTCGGCCGATCCGGTGTCGGTGTGGGTGACTCCGGAATCAGCTACGCCACCGGCGATGCGATGGCCGCGTCGTCGTATATGATCGCGCGCGGCTGACCATGACCGCCCCCATCTGGATGGCCCTGCCACCCGAGGTTCATTCGGCGCTGCTGTCCAGCGGCCCGGGCCCGGGGTCGCTGATGGCCGCAGCGGGGGCGTGGCAGTCGCTGAGCACCGAATACGCCTCCGCCGCCGCTGAACTCACCAGCGTGCTCAACGCGGTGCGGGCCGGGGCGTGGGAGGGGCAGAGCTCAGAGCAGTACGTCGTCGCGCACACGCCGTACCTGGCGTGGCTGGCGGAAGCCAGCGCCAACAGCGCCGCCGCGGCGGTGCAGCACGAGACCGCGGCGGCCGCCCACACGACCGCGCTCGCAACGATGCCCACCCTGGCCGAGCTCGCCCTCAACCACGCCACGCACACGGTGCTGCTCGCAACGAACTTCCTCGGCATCAACACGATTCCTATCGCGCTCAACGAGGCCGACTACGTTCGGATGTGGATCCAGGCCGCCACGACCATGGCCACGTATCAGGCCGTCTCGGGTGCCGCACTGGCCGCGACGCCGACCTCCACACCCGCGCCGTTCATGCTGACTCCCGGGGTCGGGGAGGCGGGCCGTGCCGCCGCCGACGTCAGCCAAATGGGTGTGCAGGCTCAGGCCGCCGATTCCGGTTCGGCACTGAACGCTGCGGACAGCACCTCGAACATCATCTCTCAGCTGCTGCAGTACTACATGGACTACACCAACCAGCTGTTCGAACCGATCATCAACTTCCTTCAGGACCCGATCGGCAACAGCTTCCAGCTGATCACCGACTTCCTCACCAATCCTTCGGAAGCGATGGTGACCTGGGGGCCGTTGCTCTTCGCCGTTGCCTACCAAGTGTTTTCCTGGATCGGAGCCTCGCTCACTTACCCGCAACTGCTCATCCAACCCCTTCTCGCGATCATGCTCGGTGTTGTCGCCTACCTGCTTCCGGAGTACCTCGACCAGGCTGAGCCCCCTGCCGAGATGCCTGCGGAGGCTGGCGCACCTGCACCGGCAACCAGCCGGGCAGATCAGCCCGCGTGGCCCGTCGCGGGCATCGCACCCACCGTCGCGGCTCCTGCGGCAGCGTCCGCGGCGTCCGGGGCCGGCGCACCTGCAGGCTCCGCCGCTCCGGCACCCGCTCCTGCCGCATCCGTCGTCCCATATGCCGTACACGGCGGTGATCCTGGCGAAGGCTTCACGCCGACATTGCGTGAGGGCACTGGCGCCAAGGCGCCGGCCGCCGACATCCCCGCCGTCGCGGCGGCCTCGGCCGCGGCATCTTCACGCGAGAAGCGGCGCGCTCGCAGGAAGCGGGGAGCAATCGCACGGGATTACGGCGACGAGTACATGGATTTGGACACCGAAAACGATTCCGGCCCAACGCCGGTCGATGAGTCTCGCGTCACGGCATCGAGCAGGGGCGCTGGGCCGATGGGATTCAGCGGGACGGCCGCCACAGGTACCGCCGAAGCGGCTGGATTGACCACCATGCCAGGGGATTCGTTCGGTGGCGGACCCGTCAATCCGATGATGCCCTCCACCTGGGATCCCGACACCACCGAAAGAAAGGAAGATCAATGAGCATGCTTGACGCTCACATTCCGCAGCTGGTCGCATCCGAGGCGGCCTTCGGCACGAAGGCGGCGCTGATGCGCAGCACCGTCGCGCAGGCCGAGCAGGCCGCACAATCCGCCCAGGCTTTCCACATGGGTGAATCGTCGGCCGCCTTCCAGGCAGCACACGCCCGGTTCGTGGAGGTGTCGGCGAAGATCAACGCCCTGCTGGACATCGCGCAGGCCAACATCGGTGAGGCTGCGGGCACGTACGCCGCCGAGGACGCCGCCGCCGCGAGCACCTACACCGCCATCTGATCACGCCTCGACAACGAAGGGATACCCGATGTCTCAGATCATGTACAACTACCCGGCAATGCTGGCGCACTCCGGTGAAATGGCAAGCTATGCGGGCGCTTTGCATGCTGTCGGCGCCGATGTTGCCAGCGAGCAGGCGGCGCTGTCTGGCGCCTGGCAGGGTGACACCGGTATGACGTATCAGACCTGGCAGGCCCAGTGGAACACCAGCCTCGAGGAACTCGTCCGCGCATATCGCGCGATGGCGAGCACTCACGAGGCCAACACCATGTCGATGAACGCCAGGGATCAGGCCGAAGGCGCCAAGTGGGGCTGATTGACGTCCTCCCCTGGCTGAAGCCGGGGGATTCCAACCCGCCCACTACCTATGCGGCAGGAGAGCAGGGTTGAGGTTCACGGTTCGCAGACCGGCTGGCGCCGAGGTCTCCCCGTGCTGTCACCGCCCGTCCGGCGGCGATGTTGCGAGCTGCGTTCACGTCGGCGTTGCATGTTCCGGTGTTGCAGGCCGCGCACTCGAAAACCGCTTGGCTCTTGCGGCTCCCGGGAGCGACGTGCCCGCACGCCGAGCATCGTTGCGACGTGTACGCGGCCGGGATCTGCTCGACCCGACCATAAGCCTTGTGCTGCAAACGCGCGGCAAGCAGACCCCATCCGCTTCGACTGATGCCTCGGTTGAGGCCGCGCTTTTGAGAAACACGCACGCCGGGCCTCTCGACAGTGCCCCGCGCACTGCGGGTCATCGCACGCATATCAAGGGCTTCGATGCGGATCCTGTCGAAGCGCCGCGCGATGTCAGTGGTGGTCTTGTCGACCCAATCCTTGCGTCGGTCGGTCTCACGTGCCCTCAGCTTTGCGATCGCCAACTTGGTGCGAGCTCGCCGCTTGGAGTCGCGCTCGGCGCGAGCCAGGCGCTGTTGCAACACCGTCAACCGCCTGGCCTCACCCTCACTCAAGCCAGGGGCATGCAGCAGCTCACCAGTCGACAATGCCGCCGACACCGCAACACCACGGTCAATACCCACTACGGTCCCGTCACGCGGACCGGTGATCGGATCAGGGACGTGGGCGAACGCGATATGCCAGCGGCCAGCACGATCGCAGGTGACCCGGTAGGACTTCACCTCCGCTGGGACCGGGCGCGACAGCCGGAAACGCACGCGGCCGACCTTGGGTACCCACACTTCAGCGAACCGGCGATTCAGTGGCTTAACATGATGTGGTTTGACCGCCACCTGCCGGAATCCCTCGTGCACGCCGGCTTTGCGCCACGTTGGGCGGCGGTGCGTTCCGCCGAAGAAGTTGCGCATCGCCTGTGCGAAGTCTCGCAGCGCCTGCTGTTGCACGGTTTGCGAGCCGGCCGCGAGCCAGTCGTGCTCGGCGCGGGCCGCTGTCAACTGAGCGCACTGCTCGTTGTAGCCGGGCGGGCGGCGACCGGGCTGCCAATGCCGTTGCTGCTCGACGGCCGGGTTCCACACATAGCGGGCATGGCGACAATGCTCCGCCAACACCGCCGCCTGCTCAGCAGTGGGAAGCAACCGGTATCGCGCCACGCCAGCAACTTAACCGCCACCACCGACAAGTCACCGAAAGGAGAGGCGGCGCTGCCTCCCCTGGCTAAAGCCGGCGGTCTCCAAGCCGTATCGACCCGATGAAGGCTAACGCCGTCGAGTTGACCGTCGATGCGGCGTGGTTGTGCGCCGACATCGTCGGCGGCGGCACGTTGCCGTGGGTGTTGGCGATCACGCCGCCCTACAGCGAACCTTCGGAACGCACGCGGTTCGATGCAACTCAGACAGAACACCTGAGCCGGATGGGCTTGATGACCGCCGACCGCCGCGTCGATCCAGCAGTCGCCCAATGGATCCGGGTCGTCTGTCGCGCAACACAGTGGCTCGAGCTCCGCTTCGTCGGCCCAGGCGGACGAATGCTGCGCGGCATCGTCGCGCGCCGCGGCGGCCGAACCGTTGTCGCGCTGCGCACCGCCGAACTCGTCACCTTCACCGACATGAACATCGATCATCCTCAGGCGCTCGTCCCGGTCCTGTCGACGGGGTTGACCCAGCACGCGCCTGCGCGGTTCGAGGAGTTCTCGCTGCCGGCGAGGGTCGGTGTGCGCGCCGACGAGCAGATCCGCAACGGCACGCCATTGCCAGAGGTGCTGGAGTACTTGGGCATTCCCGCATCGGCGCGGGCCGTGGTGGAGGCGGCGTACGGGCCTCGACGAACGTATGTCGAGATCGTCGCCGGACAGCACCGCGACGGCCACCGCATCAACACCGACGTAGGCGTGAGCATCGTCGACACCCCGGAAGGCCGGATCCTGGTGTCGCCGTCGAAGGCATTCGACGGTGAGCGGGTTTCGACATTTGCCCCAGGCACACCATTCGCGATCGCCGCCGCCGCCGAGCGCCTTACCGGCGCGCTGCCCGACGGTCCATGGTTCCCAGACCTTCCCCTGACCCGCGACTTCGACGAAAGAATGGAAAACCGATGTCCGACAACGCTGTAATGCCGATCGTGCGAGTGGCCGTGTTGGCTGCAGGCGACGACGGCGGCCGGCTGACCGAGCTGGCACTGCCCGCGGGGCTGCCGCTGCGCGAGATCCTGCCCGCCGTGCAACGGCTGGTGTCGCCCGTCAGCCAGGACGACCACGCGTCGGCTGAGGCGCCAGAGCTGTTGAGCCTGGCGCCGATCGGCGGTGCACCGTTCAGTCTCGATGCCACGCTGGACACCGTCGGGGTGGTCGACGGCGATCTTCTCGCCCTGCAGCCGGTCCCTGCCGGGCCGCCAGCGTCGCGCATCGTCGAAGACATCGCCGACGCCGCGGTGATCTTCTCCGCGGCCCGTGAGCGGCCATGGGGCACAGCACATATCCAACGCGCCGCTGTTTGCGCGGTCATCGGACTGATTCTCGTCGGCACCGGTTTGGCCACCGCGCATCGCATCGCCACCGGTGACGTGATTGGGCTCTACATCGTCGGCTGCATTGCGGCCGCGACCATACTTGGCGCACTTCTGAGCCGCATCCGTGCCCCGCGGCTCGCGACCGCACTGGCGCTAACCGCGTTGGTACCGGTGCCTGCCGCGTTGACTCTCGCCGTGCCAGGTGAATTCGGCGCCGCACAGCTGCTTCTCGCTGCGGCCGGCGTAGCCGCATGGCCGATCATCAGCATCACCCTCGGAGAGCGGGCGATCGCGGTGTTCACCGCGACCACCGTGATCGGTGGCGGCGTGCTCCTGGCCGCCGCCGCGGCCGTGGTCTGGGAGCTGCCGCTAGCCAACCTCGGCTGCGGACTGATGCTGGTCGCCCTCCTTGTGACGGTGCAGGCCGCACAGCTGTCTGCGCTGTGGGCGCGGTTCCCGTTGCCCGTGATCCCGGCGCCCGGTGATCCCACGCCGTCCGCGCCGCCGCTACGCGTGCTCGAGGATCTGCCGCGCCGAGTACGTATCAGCGATTCGCATCAGACTGGCTTCATTGCGGGCGGAGTGGTGCTCGGTGTGGTCGGTTCGCTCGCGCTCGTCGCGCCGTCAGGGGCATCGGTGTGGGCCTGGTACGTGGTGCTGGCGGCAGCGGCGGGCGCCACGCTCCGGGCCAGGGTGTGGGACTCCGCGCAGTGCAAGGCGTGGCTGTTGGGACACCCGTATCTGTTGACGGTCGGGGTGCTCGTGACGTTCGCCGCCACCGGCCGATACGAGGCAGCCGCCTGCACGCTGATCGCGCTGGCCGCGCTGGTCCTGGCATGGGCCATCGTGGCGCTGAGCCCGAGCATCGCCGATCCCCAGAGCTATTCGCTGCCGATGCGACGGCTGGTCGGATTTGCCGCGACCGCCGTCGACGCGTCGTTGATCCCGGTGATGGCGTATCTCGTCGGTCTGTTCGCCATGGTGCTGAATCGGTGATCGGTTTCCGAAAAGGGCTGGGGCTGCTGTCGATTGCAGCCGCGGTGGTGCTGCTCAGTGCACCGTCGGTGGGGGCGGTCGCCCCACCAGAGGTGGACGCGCAGGCTGTGCCGCCGCCCGGCAACCCAGGCCCGCCGCAGCCGATGGCGCAGCGAAGCCCCTGCGTCGCTACCGGGGTAATGCCGGGGACTGATCCGGGTCTTCCGAGCCCGAACCAGCTGGCGCTCAACCTCTCCGAGGCGTGGCAGCACAGCCGCGGCGAAGGGCAGGCCGTTGCAGTGATCGACACCGGTGTGCAACCGGGACCTCGACTGCCCGTCGTCGAACCCGGCGGCGACTTTGTCGAAACCACGGACGGACTGACCGACTGCGACGGTCACGGCACGCTGGTGGCCGGACTGATCGCCGGTCAACCGGGCGACGACGGATTCTCCGGTGTCGCTCCGAGCGCGCGGCTGATCTCGATCAGGCAGACGTCGGCGAAGTTCTCGCCGCGCAATCCTGGCTCCGATCCCGCAGAGTCACGCGCGGCGCTCGACGTCGCCAGCCTGGCCCGCGCCGTCGTGCGCGCCGCAGATCTCGGTGCGCGCGTGATCAACATCTCTGCGGTGACCTGTCTGCCCGCCAACAAGCCCATCGACCAGACCGAGCTCGGTGCCGCACTGAAATATGCAGCGGTGCAGATGGATACCGTGATCGTCGCGGCGGCCGGTAACAATCGCGGTGGCTTATCGACCGGATCGACCTGTGAGTCGAACCCACTGACCGACCCGGCCCGGCCCGGCGATCCGCGCAACTGGGCCGGTGTCACCTCGGTTTCGATTCCGTCGTGGTGGCAGCCCTACGTGTTGTCTGTCGGGTCACTGACACCCCTCGGTCTGCCATCGGATTTCACGATGTCCGGTCCCTGGCTCGGTATCGCGGCGCCTGGGGAGAACGTCACCTCGGTCAGCAACGCTGAGGGCGGCGGGCTTGCCAACGGTCTGCCAAACGATCAGCAGGAGCTGTTTGGAATCAGCGGAACCAGCTATGCCGCGGCGTACGTGTCGGGCGTGGCGGCGTTGGTGCGCAGCAAGTTTCCCGAGCTGACCGCGGAGCAGGTGGTCCGTCGCATCACCGCGACCGCGAACGGGGCGGCACGGTCGCCGTCCAATCTCGTCGGCACAGGCAGCGTCGACCCTGTGGCCGCGCTCACGTGGGATGTGCCCGAGGAGGCGAGCGCCGCATCAGTCAGGCAAGTCGCGGCGCCCGCGCCGCCTCCACCCGACGACCCGACTCCGCGGACCATCGCGTTCGTCGGCGCCGGCGCGCTTGCGTTGGTGGTGCTGGCCACCGCCGCGTTCAGCGCGCATCGACGAAAGGACACCGGCTCATGACGGCGCGGATCACGCTGGCCCTGCTGGTCATCATCCCGGCGGCGATGGCATACCCGTGGCCATCGACACGTGATCGATGGATACTCGGCGTCGCCGTGGTCGCGGTGGTCGTCCTCTTCGCGTGGTGGCGCGGAATGTTCCTGACCACGGTCGTCGGTCGTCGTATCGCGATGTTGTTGCGGCGCAACAGCAAGGCCAAGGACCGTGAAACGTCGGATTCCACCACGGTGTTGATGCGCATCGAAGCGCCGGAGCCCACGGGATTGCCCTTGCAGCTCATCATCGGCTACCTGGACCGCTATGGAATCCGTTGCGACAAGGTTCGCGTCACCACCCGGGACGTCGGGGGAGCGCGCAGCACGTGGATCGGACTGACGCTCGGTGCCGTCGACAACCTGACCGCCCTTGCGGCCCGCTCCCCGCGAATCCCGTTGCACGACACCGCAGAGGTGGTGGCGCGGCGCCTGACCGAGCACCTGCGCGAAGCGGGTTGGAGCGTGGCGATCGTCGACGCGGCCGACGTTCCCGCGCCGCCGTCAGCCAAGGAAACCTGGCGTGGCGTGCGGGATGACACCGGATACGTCGCCGCCTACGACGTGAAGGTCGACGACCGGCTGGCCAACACGCTGGCTGAGATACGATCGCTGCCATCCCGGGATACCTGGACCGCACTCGAATTCACCGGCGCCGCAACCAAACCTCGCATCACCGCCGTCTGCGCGCTGCGGTCAGGGGAGCGGCCCGCCACGGCCGCACCGATCCCGGGTCTGCAACCGCTGACGGGACGGCACCGCGCCGCACTCACCGCACTCGACCCGCTGTCGACCGAGAGGCTTCACGCGCTCACTGGAACATGAAATCGCGCATGAACCGGGTCATCCGGCGCAGATAGTCCGGCTGGCTGACGTGCAGGACGTGGTTGCCGGGAAACCAGTGGAAGGCGCATCGGTCCCAGTGCTCCCACAGCAACTCGGCCTGCTCCGGCGGCGCCAGCCGATCACCCAGGCCGGCGATGATCAGCCGCCGATCCTTACGCACCAGCGGCGCGTAGTTCAGCGGCGAAGGGTACTTCGTGGCGGCGTGGACGAGCTCGTCGTCGGTGCCTGCGATGAGATCGCGCAAGCGCACCACGTAGTTTGCGGGGAACCACTCGTCGACCGTCTTGTCCGGCGTGATGACTGGGACGTTGGGGATCACCACCTGGATGCGGTCGTCGACACAGGCGATCAGGGCCGAGGTGTACCCGCCGAGCGACATGCCGGTCAGCGCGACGCGGTCGACACCGGTGAATTCGAGATAGTCGACCAGCGAACGGAAGTCGTGCACGGCCTGGGCCATCGCTTCGGCAAAGCCAGCGAAGCCGTGCGCAAAGTATCCGTAACCGCTGAAGGGAGAGCCTCTTTCGGCGCGTGCGCCGTGGAATGGCAACGTGTATAAGAGCACGTCGTAACCCGAGCGGTAGAACCACGGCAACGAGAAGAACAGCCCGTTGAACAGGTACGGCGACCCCATGAAGCCGTGAATCACGCACAACGTGGGGTGCGGCCCGTCCTCGTGAATCCAGTGCTGCGCGCGCACCACGTTGTTGCGGACGTAGCCACGACACTGGTCACGCAAAGCGGGGTTGACGGCCTCGAAGCTGCTGTTGAACCGGATGTTGTGGACCTGGCCCTTGGCCATCCATTCGGCGATCGGATTGGCCGGGCGCGACGATATCCGTGGAGCGTCCGTCGGCGCGGGGAATGACTGCGCCGGATCCTGCGTGCTGGCGAGTTCGGCGTAGAACCGCAGATGGTCGGCTTCAGCGCGAGTCTCGGACCGTCGCAACGCGGTGCCAAGCACCCCTGGCACCATCGCAGCGCTCAGCAGGGACGCAATCCCGGTTCGCAGCGCGACGTCGGCCGCGGCCGAGGCATCGACGATCAACCGTTGCCGCAGTGTGAGGTCGATGCGGCGGGGCAGTCCACGTGCGGTCGCGTCGGCGCCAGGAACATCGGGAACGGGGATCGGCGGATCGACGGGCGCGGCGTCGGAGTCCCGCGTAGTGGGCACATCCGCATGGTAGCGGTCAGGACAGCCGATAGACCGTCGATCCGCCGATGATCGTGCCGGGATAGTGCGCAGCGACCCAGTCGGCGATCTCGCTGGTGTGCGACGCACTGTGAAGCGTGCTGCGGATGACTTCGCCGTGGACGGCGGGTGAATTCAGCCCGCGGCCGGCCTCGACGTAGAACGAGACCTTGCCCGCATGGACGTCGTCGATGAACTGCGCAAGTGTCGGCACCGGGTCACCACTCCATCCGCCGACCGCCATCACCGATGTGCCGGAGGCGATTTCGAGGGCGGCCGCCGACTGCGAACCGTTCGTCGCCGCCGACCACGGTGTGTGGGTGTCGGCCAGCAGGCTTGCGAGTCGACTGTCGGTGGCTTTGTCGTTGATCCACGCACCGGTCACCACCGATGGACGCACCGCCGTGGGGATCGTCCCGTGGTGCGGCGTCGCCGCGGTTGCGACGGAAAACGCTGTGGCGCCTGCCAAGCCGGCAACACCGCCGAGTGCGAGTGAAGCTACCAGCGTCCGAGACCATAGGATGCCGACAGCGCTCACCATGGCCAGCGCAATGATCACCCATGGCAGCCACGGCAAACCAAAGGCGTTGCGGTGCAGCAGCACCGCCGACGGAACCGCGGCCAGCATAATCATCGCGGCCAGCGCGCAGCGGCCGTCCCACCGCGATCTTCGCAGCCACGCCCACACCGCACCGATGCCGACCAGCGCCGCGATCGCAGGAGCCAGCGCCACAGTGTAATAGGGGTGCACCATTCCGCCCATGAAGCTGAACACCACGCCGGTCACAAGCAACCAGGCGCCCCACATCAGCAACGCGCACAACTCGGTGCGGCTCAACGCACGGCGCACGGCCAGATAGCTCCCGAACGCGACGACCGACAACGCCACCACCATCAGCCATGCAATCTCATTGCCCATCTCGCCGGTGAACAACCGGTGCAGGCCGGTGCGGCCGCCCAACATAGGAACGCCCGAACCACCCCAGCTGCCGAGCGGCGTGCCTTCCCGATGGTGGCCCAGAATGCGGTTGATCCCGTTGTAGCCCACCGCCAGATCGAGCACAGTGTCGTCCGTGGACCCCCCGATGTACGGCCGCGAGCTCGCGGGGGTCAACTGCACCGCCAGCACCCACCAGCCTGCCGCGACAGTCAGTGCGACCACAGCTCCCAGTAGGTGAAGCACGCGCTTGGCGAACGATGTCGGCGCGACGAGCAGGTAGGCAAGACCGAAGCCGGGCAGCACCAGAAAGCCCTGCAGCATTTTGGTGAGAAACGCCGTGCCCATGGTGATTCCGACGAATGCCAGCCACCGCCACGACGCGGCCGACACCGCGCGCATCAGACAGTAGGCGGCTACGGTCAGTAACAGCACCAGCAGGGCGTCGGGGTTGTTGAATCGGAACATCAACGCCGCTGCGGGCGTAACCGCCAGTACCGCGGCGGCCAGCAAGCCGGCTGCGGCACCGTGGCTGGGGTTGGGGAACGCGCGTCGCACCGCGCAGTAGAGCACGGCGACGGCCGCAACACCCATCAGTGCCTGCGGTGCCATGACCGAGAGGCTGTTCACGCCGAACAAGCGCGCAGACAGGCCGGTCACCCAAAGTGAGGCGGGTGGTTTGTCGACAGTGATGAAATTCTGCGCATCCAGCGAGCCGAAGAACCATGCCCGCCAGCTCTGCGAGCCCGCCTGTGCGGCCGCCGCATAGAAGGTGTTGCCGTACCCGCTGGCCGACAGGTTGAAGAGGTACAGGACCGCCGTCGCCGCCAGCAGCGCGGCCAGGGTCCACCGCGGCCAGCGGTCGGTGTGCGCTGGCGCCGCGGTCTGTGCGGCGGCAGGTCGGTCGACGAGGGCGGTCACGACGCATACCGTGCCTCTCGTTACCGGGTGCCGTCCTGTGCCACAGCTGCGAACGAACTGTGGGTTCCTTGGTGGTGCGACACTGGCGCCATGTGGAATCCCGACGTCTATCTGGCCTTCGCCGACCATCGAGGCCGCCCGTTCTTCGACTTACTGTCGCGGGTCGGCGCCGAGAAGCCGCGACGGGTGGTCGACCTCGGCTGCGGTCCCGGCAATCTCACCGTCACGCTCGCGCAGCGGTGGCCGGATGCCGTCGTCGAGGCATGGGACAGCTCACAGGAGATGGTGGACGCGGCGCGCGAACGCGGTGTCGATGCTCACGTCGGCGACGTACGGACGTGGACGCCGCAGCCCGATACCGATGTCGTGGTGAGCAATGCCACTCTGCAGTGGGTACCTGAACACGCCGACCTGCTGGTTCGGTGGGCGGGTCAGTTGAAGGCAGGCTCTTGGATTGCCATGCAGGTGCCTGGGAACTTCGATGCACCGTCGCATCAGGCCGTCCGGCAGCTGGCCCGCCGCGATCAGTGGGCGGAACCGCTGCGGGACTTCCCGTTTCGCGAGGGGCAGGTCGATGACCCGTCAGGGTATGCGGAGCTGCTCAGCGACGCGGGCTGCACCGTCGACGCCTGGGAGACCACCTATATCCACGAGTTGAGCGGTGAAAATCCGGTGCTGGAGTGGATCACCGGGACTGCGCTGCGGCCGGTGAAGAGCCGGCTCACCGACGAACAGTGGGGGCAGTTTCGGCAAGAGCTGATCCCGATGCTCGACGCGGCATACCCGGCGCGGTCCGACGGCAAAACCTTCTTCCCGTTCCGTCGGATATTCGTTGTGGCTCAGGTGGGTAGCCCGTCTCTTTCCGCATCCGCCCGATAGCGGTCCACCCATTCATCGGAGCGTTGATCGGCTTGGCGTTCCAGTACCGGGGGCGGTGCAAGCCGCCGATCTTGCCCGAGCGCCTCCAGCACGTCGCCAACGTACTGGGTGAGGTTGCGCCAGAGAACCGGGTACGAGATCTCGATCGGCTCGATGTTCTCCTCATCGAACCACTTTCGCCAGCCCTTCTCTTGTTCGCGCATTAGCGTGACGACGTGGGCGATCGCCGCGGCGTGATACTCCGCGCGGGAGTCGCGCGTCGGGTCCGGCCTTCCGCGCCAGACACGGGTTTGCGCGGCGCGCCAGAACGAAACCGCTTGGGAGACAACGTCGGGCCGGTAGACGTGCACAAGAACCGGATCGCTGCCGATGACGTCGCGGATGGCCGCGAGTAAGCAGTCTCCGGAGCGGTCGGGCAGTCCTGCCGCGCGCTCCAGCAGCAGCGGCGTCTGGTTCCACATCAGCTTGCCGCCCCAGATGCCATTGGGGGTGCGGCCGACGGTGCGGACGTAGTCACGCCAGATCTCGGGTGGCGCCAGGTCTGGCTTACCCTCGTCGAGGGGATCGAGCAGGCGGAGGACCGAATCATCCTGGACGCCTTCGAACCATTGCCTTGGCTGCGGTGATTGACTTGTTGTCGGCAGGTACTGAAAGAACTCGCCTGGCTCGCCGGCCACCCCTGTGGCCCGCAACGATTCGACAAGTAGCGTGCTGCCACTACGCTGCGACGCGAGCACCAGATAAGCCGTCGGATGTGACATGTGGATGAGCCTAACCGCTATCAAATCGCTTGGCATCGGCGAACATTGCGATCACTATGAGCGAAACTATTGGTCGGGACTGCGAGCGTCTTCGACGCCTCTTTCGAAGGCGATCGCCGAGCGGCTGGTGACCTGTGGACCGCGATTTCGGAGGTAGGTTTGGGTGTAGCGCTCCGCAATTCGGGTGCCGGCGAACTCGGACGGTATGACGTCGTTGGTCTTTTGGCGCCAGTCGTCGAGGAGCAGCGCGAGCTCGTCGGCGATCGTTTCGGCCTTGTCGGTGACGTCTGAGCCCAGCAGGTTGTGCGATTCCGTTGGATCTTCGACAAGGTCGTACAGTTCGCGTTCGGGTCGCAGCGCGTGCACGAACGGCTCCATCACGCGGCCGGGCGCGCTTTCGGCAATATCCCACGGCAGATCGAGTAGGGGCCGCGACGCGTAATTCTCGATGTAGCTGTATTCCTTCGTCCTGATGGCCCGAATCGGGTCGAAGGAATCGTGATAGGTCTTCGTGGTGTAGACCTCGGTGCGCACAGGCCTGATGTCGTGCGTTCGTAGACTGCCCGCGTGCGACATGCCGTCGATGTCGGCGGGGATGTCAAGACCGAGCAGCTCGAGCAGGGTCGGCAGCAGGTCGACGCCGCTGAACAGTTCGTCGTAGGTTTGGGGCTCGATGCGGGCGTTGCGCGGTGGCCGCACGATCAGCGCGATTCCGGTGCCGGCGTCATAGAGCGTCGATTTGGCGCGCGGCAGCGCCGGACCATGGTCTGTCATGAAGACCACCCAGGTCGATTCGCCGAGGCCCGTTTGGTCCAGGGTGTCGAGCAGTCGGCCGACCGCGGCGTCGGCGACGGCGATCGACCCGTAGAACTCGGCCAGGTCCTGTCGGACGTCGCCGGTGTCGGGCAGGTAGTCGGGCACCACGACGTCGTCGGGTTCGGCGGGGTTGTACCGCTCGCGTGGATAGGGCCGGTGGGTTTCGAAGAAGCCGGCAGTGAGCAAAAACGGCTGCTCGGGGGGATCGTTGAGCCAGCGGGCGGCTTGTTCGACGACGTATTCGCAGTAGGAGTTCGACACGTCGAATTCATCGAAGCCGAGTTTCGAGGGGTATGACGTCTCGTGTTGCATGCCGAATAGCGCTGTGTGCCAACCCGAGTCCGACAGTATGTGCGGCAGCGTGCGAACGCCGGCGCGGTATTCCCAGCCGTGGTGAGCCAAGCCGACGAGGCCGTTGCTCTGGGGGTACCGGCCGGTGAACAAGGAACCGCGCGACGGGGAGCACAGCGGTGCGGTGGCGTGAGCCCGGGTGAACAGGATGCCCTCTGCGGCCAGCAGGTCGAGTCGCGGGCTGGAGACGTCGGTGCGGCCGTAGGCGCCGAGGTAGCGGCCGAGGTCGTGCCAATGCACAAGTAGCACGTTGTCTCGTCGCGCGGTCACCATTATTCCTTCCCGGCTCGTCGGTCCACCGAACAGGGCCTATGAGGATTCGGCAACACTTTGGCTCACGCAGAGCAACTTATCCCCAATCCCGGATTCATCCACAGGTTGGGTTTGGGCGTGGGGTTTGGGCTGGCGGCCGGTCAGCTTGGCTGAATATTGTCGAAAGTATGTTCGATGGTTCGCTTCCGGAGATTGACGAGCTCGCGGTGTTGGATGACGCGGCGCTCGTCGATGCCGCCGCGGGCTGGGCCCAGGCCGAGAATGCGGCGTGTGCGCGCAAGTTGGCGGTGATGGCCGAGCAGTTCGCCCGGCGCACCGGGCTGGCGGCCGCCGAGCGTGAGCTGTGGTGGGCTGATCCCGAAGCCGCGGTGGGTGCGGAGTTGGGTGCGGCGCAGAACATCAGTACGTGGATGGCGTTGGCCCAGGCTCATCGGGGGGTGGTGCTGGCTGATCGGCTGCCCAAGGTGGCCGCGCTGTTTGCTGCCGGGCTGATCAGTGAGCCGCTGGTGCGCGCCATCGAGTACCGCACCGGCCTGGTCACCGATGATGAGGCGATCGCGCGGGTGGATGGGTTGCTGGCTGATCATGTGTTGGCGTGGGGGCCGTTGTCGGTGCGCAAGACCGAGCAGGCCATCGACGCCATCGTTGATCAGGTCGATCCTGGTGCGCTACGCCGCGCGCGTACCGCGTCGCGCCGCCGTGAGGTGTCGTTCGGGTCGCCCTCTGATCAGGCGGGCTACACGAGCATGTGGGCGCTGATGTATGGCCCCGACGCGGAGGTGGTCAAGCAGCGGGTGGAGCAGATGGCCCGCTCGGTGTGCGAGGCCGATCCGCGCACACTGGGTGAGCGACGCAGCGAGGCGCTGGCCGCGATCGGCGCCGGCCTGGAAGCGCTGGCCTGCCGGTGCGGCAATTCTGACTGCCCGGCGGCTCATCGTGAGGCCACCGCAGCGGCGACTGCGGTGATCCACGTCGTCGCCCATGCCGCCACCGTCGAGGCCGCCCACGCCGAAAGCAATGCAGGGGCCCCACCCGACCCCATCGGCGACGACGCCCCAGTTAGCACCGAGCCTGGCGACACTGCCGGGTCTGAGGATGAGGACGTCGCCGCGCAATCCGACACCGACGATTCCGCCCCCGCTCCGGCGGCCGACCCTGCCGGGTCTGGGAGTGAGGGCGTCGCCGCGGGGTCCGATGCCGATGACGTGCCGGGAGACCCTGCTCCGGTGGAGGGTGCCGAGCATGCGGTGGTGCCGCCTGCCTTGTGCCCGGCCCCGCCCGCCGAACAAGCGGTGACGCCCATGTGGCGCCCGCTGCCGGTCGCTGAGCCGCCGGTCATCGCTCCGAGGTTGTTTGCAGCACCGCCGGCCGACTCCACCACGACCGCGGCGGCGGGCTGCCCGGCGCCGCCGGCGTTCGTCATCGGTGGTGGGGTGTTGCCGGTGCCGCTGTTGGCCGCCACTTTGGAGCGGGCCACGGTGCGCCAGATCGTCCATCCCGGGGATTCGCCACCCGAACCGCACTACGCCCCGTCACGGAAGTTGGCCGATTTCGTGCGCTGCCGCGATCTGACGTGTCGCTTTCCGGGCTGTGACCGGCCGGCCACCCAGTGCGACCTGGACCACACCGTGCCCTACCCGGTCGGGCCCACTCATGCCTCAAACATCAAGTGTCTCTGTCGATTTCATCACCTGATCAAAACGTTCTGGGGTTGGCTGGATCGGCAGTCGCCCGACGGCACCGTGATTTGGACCGCGCCGACCGGGCACACCTACACCACCAAACCCGGCAGCGCGCTACTGTTCCCGGCGCTGTGCCTGCCCACCGGCGAACTACACCTACCCGAACACACCCCGACCGCTAACAGCGACCAGCGCGGCGCGATGATGCCCAGGCGCCGCCACACCCGAGCCGAAAACCTGGCCCGCAGAATCGAAGCCGAACGCAAACTCAACGACGACCACTTCGCCGAACGCAACAGGCCCCCGCCCTTCTAGTCGGTGCCGAAACCCCACCGCTAAGTAGAGGCGACAGCGAAGAGATGCCATTCTCCGGGCACGCCTTTGAGTTCGTGTGCGCCGTGACCTTCGAATTCGAGTCCTGACCCGATTACCAAGTCGCGCAGCGTGCTGGACACGAGGACGTCGTTCGGTCCCGCTAGTGCGCTGACGCGGGCGCCGATATGCACGGCGATGCCGCCGGTGTCGTCGCCGCGGACTTCGCATTCGCCGGTATGCAATCCGGCGGGCACCTCGATGCCGAGCGCCTGCACCGTGTCGCGGATCGCCATCGCGCAGCGGATCGCTCGCTGTGGGCCGTCGAACATCGCGGGGGAGCCATCGCCCGACGTGTTCACCTCACGACCACGGAAGCGATTGAGTTGTACACGCACGACGGCGTCGTGCGCGTCAAGCAGCGAATGCCAGTCACGGTCACCCATCTCTGAGGGGCGGCGCGTCGAGTCGACGATGTCGGTAAAGAGGACGGTGGCGAGGACGCGGTCGTCGGCCACCTCTACCTGGTGGCCGGTGATGAACTCGGCGATCTCGTGGAACGAATCCCGCCACGGTTCCACGAAGTGGACCAGTTGCGCCCAGGCAACTGAACGTATTTCGCGCCAGGTATGTGACCAGCAACGTACTTGCCCCAGGAGGGCGGGATCATCAGGTCGTCGGCGTGCTGGAGCACGAGAGTTGATACGCGGATGGTCGGGAGCACCGCCCGCACGCCTACCTCGGTCAGTAGAGGCATTAAGAGAGCGTAGGTTCGTGGGCTCGCGGCAAGGCGGTCATGTCGCGCAGCCCTTGCCCCACATGGCTGCCAGGGCTGCGCGGACTTCGTCGGGATTGACGCCATCAGTGCGTTCAGCATGCGGATTGGCGTAGCCCTCCAGCACTACGAGCGCAGTGGTTCGAGCCGGATATGTAGCAGCGAATAGCGCACCCGGCGCGAACGCGCCGGGCCTAGCGCAGATTTAAACACGGTTACGTCTAGCGACTAACTGTGCCATATGTGGCATTCCGCGTTAGCCATGCTTCGCCGCCCTGTCCAGGGATGCTGAGACGTGATGTAGTCGCGTACCCCGCGCGGCGGGGTTCCCATTTTGAATGGCGAGGTCCCAGGGCGACCTAGCCGCAGGGTCGTACAAGAGTATTTAGCCCTTCTGAAGACACCCACCTACTCAAGACCTTTGGCGGATGGTTGCATTAACAGCTGCCCGACGCCACCATGATCTGGACCAGCCCGGGCGGGCAGACCTCCACCACCCATCCGGGTAGCCGACTACTGTTTCCGACGCTGTGCAAGCCCACTGCGCCCGTGTGCGTGCCGGCGGAGGCGGCCAGCGCCGCACCCAACCGGGGTCTGATGATGCCGCGCCGCAAAACCACCCGAGCCCACGACCGCGCCAAACGGATCGACGCCGAACGCGCCCGCAACCGAGCAATCCGCGACAACCCCGAAACAGCTTGGGACGACGCCTATTTCCCGTCGCGGCCGCCACCACCCGAACGAAACCAACCCCCGCCCTTTTGAAGGTTTCTGGCCGAACTACGGGTGGTACGGCACACCGACAGCGCGGAATACATACTCCGGCGGTACGTCGAAGGCGAGTGATCGACGGGGCAGCCGCATGAGGACGTCCTCGGGGATGGCGTCCTTGTAATGCAGTGACAGATGGCCGCTGCAGCGGGGGTCGACCTCGGCGACGTTCGCCTCGAGCAGAAGCCCCGAATCGGACAGCTCGGCCTTGACGGCTCCGGACTGCGGTGCGTCCCATCGCAGATCGATGGTGCGGCCCGCCAACTTCGGCACCGATGACAACGTCGCGAGTACACGCTGGTTCGTCAGCACCAGCGAGCCGACATAACTGGCGACGCTGCCGGCCGATCGCTTTCCGGGGACGCGACCGGTGAACCGGCGTGTGACGGGAACATATTCGGCCAGATGAAGAATGCCCTCGGCCTCGACCTCGGCACGCAACTCGTCGGGCAGCTTGCCGATCCGCAGCATTTTGCGCAGAAACACAGCCATGGGCAGACACCCTAACGGCAGCTCGCAGCTTCTAGGAGAATACAAGTGGTACAGCTGGTGAGGTGACACCGCGCAAGACCTGGCTGATCGCGTCCGCGGTCCTGGCCGTCGCGATGTATGCCCTTCTGTGGATCGGCTATGCCGCGCACTGGAACTCGGTAACGTCCGCCGACTCGTCGGTACTGGAAAGCATGCATCGCTACAGCACGGCTAACCCCAGCCGGGTGACCGCGTGGAATGTGTTCTGCACCGTGCTGGGTCCGACTGCCTTCCGTCTGGTGACCGTGGTGGTGATCGTCTTTTCGCTGGTGCGCAGGAACGTTCGTGTCGCGATGTTCCTGGTGGTCAGCGTCGAGTTGAGCGGGCTCATCACCGAGATCGCAAAGTACGCGGCCAGTCGCCCGCGGCCCACCACCGCACTGGTGACCGCGCCGTCCACCTCGTTTCCGTCGGGACATGCCCTCGGTGTCATGGTCTGCGTGCTGGCACTGCTCACCATCGTTCTTCCCATCGTGCGCCGCCCGCTGCGAGCTTGGCTCGTCGCACTGGGCGCCGTGACCGTCGTGGCGATCGGCATCGGTCGCGTCGTGCTCAATGTGCACTATCCATCCGATGTGCTCGCCGGATGGGCGCTCGGATATGCGTATTTCGTCGCATGCGTGCTGATGGTTGCGCCCTCGCGGCGCGTCACGGTAACGGACGAAACACCGGCAGCGCTCGATACTTCACGCTGAACGTGGCCTCTGTGACCTCCGTGCCGACCTCGCCGTCATGGGCCAGCACGGTTGGCCCGGCCACCGCCTTGAACGTGAACTCGGGCACCCGCAGCTCGTGGTACAGCGGGCTGCGCTCCAGTCGGCCCAGCAGCACCGCCGCCAGAATTCGGGTCCTGCTGAACCGCCGACCAGTCTCCAGAATCCGCACATCAAGCAGGCCATCGTCCATGCGGGTCCGCCGCGACGGCGCGAATCCCGATGGCAGATACGTCGAATTGCCGATAAAGAACAACGAGGTTTCCAACTCCTTGTTGTCGTAGGCGATACGCACGGGCTTGTCGCGCTCCAGCGTGTGCACCATCGCGTACAGGCCCGCCAGCGGCTTGCCGATCTTGTGCTCGAGCTTCTCGCGCGTCTGCACGAACGTCGGGTAGGCACCGATGCTCGCGGTGTTGATCACCATGTGGCCCTCGTTCATGCACACCAGGTCGACGCAAGCGACGCTGCCGCGACGGATCGCGTCGACCGTGACGTCGACACTGTCGCAGCCGATGTCCTTCGCGAAATGGTTGAATGTGCCCGCGGGGAAGACCGCCAGCGGTACGCCCGCTTCCACCGCGACACGGGCCGCACACGACACCGTCCCGTCACCGCCACCGACCGCCAGCACCTCCGCCCGCTCGGCCGCCTTGCGCAGCAATTCCTCGACATCGTCGTCTGCGCCGACTTCGACAATCTCCGTCTGCGGCAACGACTCTCGCACTTCCTCGATGACACGCGCACCCGTCCCACCCGCGGATGCCGGGTTGACCACAAGCACCACCCCTGCACCGTCTGGACGTTCGGCCGTGTTTACCCGCAGCGGGTCCGCAACCGGAATCTTGGCCACCACAACCGGCGGTACCGCCCGCGCGCCCATTACGGCGATTCCGGCGCCAATGCCGAACCCGGCGAACACATCTCCGGGATAGTGAACCCCTGTCGCCACCCGGGACAACCCCACCAAGCCGGCCAACAGCGCCAACCCCAGCCCCAGCGGCGGGTTCTCCAGACCGACGCCGACCGCGAACGCAGCCGCACTCGCAGAGTGGCCCGACGGCAGCGAGTTCGATGTCGGCAGCCGATGGCCGCGCCGGGCCAGCGGTACCGACAGCCAATTCGGCCTCGGCCTGCGCCAAATCCTCTTGGCCACCTGATTGGTGACCAGGCTCGTGACCGCGAGGGTCAGCACGCCACGTGCAGCGCCTCGCTTCGCCGCCGGACCCCCGAGCACCTCAAGCGCCGCAGCGATCGCCAGCCAGAGCTTCGAGTGGTCCGCGGCCCGGCTCAGCCGCGGCATCGTCGAGTCCAGCAGCGGACTCGGCGACTCGGCGATGGCCTCGAACACCTCGCTGTCCAAAGTGCCCAGACCCTGACCGATCTGCCGGATACCGCGCCCGCGCCTCAGCAATTGCATGCCGTCTACGTAGCCGCAAGCCTTGACAAATAAACTTGTCAAGGCGGACGATCCAGACATGCTCGACGTCGAGGTAATCGCCGATCCCGCCGCGGCGGTCAGCGCCCTCGACCCCATCCGGAGCCGACTGCTCGCCGAACTGTCCGAGCCCGCCTCCGCCGCCGCCCTGGCTTCGCGCGTCGGCATCACCCGCCAGAAGGTGAACTACCACCTCCGTGCGCTCGAAGAACACCGACTCGTGGCGTTCGCAGGCGAACGCCAGTGGGGCGGGCTGAAGGAACGTCTCCTCGTGGCCACCGCGGCCTCCTACGTCGTCTCACCCAGCGCCCTCGGCGCTGCCGCAGCCGACCCGGGACGGACCAACGACCGCTTGTCGGCCAGCTATCTCATAACGGTGGCCGCCCGGGCCGTCTGTGAGGTGGGCGAACTGTGGCGAACAGCCCGCGAGAAGAACAAGCGACTCGCGACGCTGTCGATCGACACTGCGATCCGGTTCAAATCACCGGCCGACCGGGCCGCGTTCACCCGGAACCTCTCCGACGCCGTCACGTCGTTGGTCGCTCGCTATCACGATGAATCCAGTACCGATGGCCGCGCGTATCGCGTGGTCCTGGCCGCATATCCGATACCGAACAAAGAGGAGGCGAAATGCCATTAAGGAAAGACGATTCCGGCCGGCGCTGGGTCGAGATGGAGTTCCTCGTACCGGGCACGCCCGAACAGGTGTGGCACGCCATCGCCACCGGGCCCGGCATGAGTGCATGGTTCACGCCGGCCACCGTTGACGAACGCGTCGGCGGCGCAATCAAATTCGACTTCGGCGCCGACAGCTGTGGTGAGGACACCTCGTCGGGGACAGTCACCGTATGGGAGCCGCCGACCCGATTCGGCTACGAGGAGTACGGGTGGAGCGGTGAGGCGCCGCCCGTCGCGACTGAGGTCACTGTTACGAGTCGCTCCGGTGACCGGTGCGTCGTGCGGATGGTGCACAGCCTGTTCACCGACAAGGACGACTGGGACGACGAACTGGAGAGCTTCGAGACCGGTTGGCCCGGCTTCTTCGAGGTGCTGCGGGTGTACCTCAAGAACTTCCCGGGTGCGCCGGCCGCGGTCGTCCTCGCCATGACAAGTCAACCGGGCGGCGATGCCGAAGTCTGGTCGAGGCTGATCTCCGCGCTGAATCTGACCGGCGCCAACGTCGGTGACCGCCGTGAAACCTCTTCGGATGCGCCGCGTCTGGCGGGCACCGTCGAGCGCGTCCACCAAGACGCCAATTCGCGCGACCTGATGATGCGGCTCGACGAACCCTGCGACGGCGTCGCGGTGATCGGCAGTTGTCGGGTGGGCGAGGAGTCACGCGGCATGGCCAGCGTGTTCCTCTACGGGGACGCCGCCGCCGACACCGCGGCCAAACAACAGCCGAAATGGTCGACCTGGCTGCGTGGCTTGTTCGAGGGTGAGCGGGTCGCCCCCTAACATGGGTGCGTGCGCCGCTTCCTGGTCCTGCTGTGCGCTGGAGTGCTGTATCTAGCCGCAGCACCAGTGAGTCAAGCCGAATACACGCCGTGGTTCGCCCCGAAGGTGGGCAACGCTACCCAGGTGATTTCCGTTGTGGGAGACGGTGGTTCGTCTGCCAAGGTCGACGTTTTCCAGCGCACCGACGCAGGGTGGGAACCCATCCGCGCCGGCATTCCCGCCTTCGTCGGCGCCAAGGGCATGGCCCCCGAGACCCATGATGGCGAGATGAAGACGCCGATGGGCGTCTACACCCTGGATTCCGCGTTCGGCACGGCCCCGAACCCCGGCGGCGGCCTGCAATACGTCCAGGTCGGCCCCGACCACTGGTGGGACGGCGATTTGAAGAGCCCGACCTACAACACCATGCAGGTGTGCAAGAAGGCGCAGTGCCCGTTTGACACCGATCCCGCCAGCGGCACCGAGAACCTCGAAATCCCGCAGTACGTGCACGCGGTCGTGATGGGCGTCAACAAGGCGCGCGTGCCGGGCAACGGCGGCGCGTTCTTCCTCCATGCCACCGACGGCGGCCCCACCGCGGGCTGCGTCGCAATCGACGATGGCACGCTGGTTGAAATCATGCGATGGCTTCAGCCCGGCGCGGTGATCGCGGTCACCCAATAGGCATCAAATATTAAGCGCCCGACCGGCTTTCACCTTGAATCCGGTGAGGGATTCCGTCGACATGTTCACCTCGTACGTGCGGTCGTAGCCGGTGGCGCGGATCAGCCAGCCGTCGGGGGTTCGCCGGTAGCGATCGTGGTAGAACGCAGCACCGTAGAGCATGAAGTTGTATTCGGGCACGATGACTCGGTCCTGCAGGTACCAGATGCCGGTGGCCTCGTCGCCATCGACTTCGATCTCCGGGTGGGTCACCCTGTGCTCGGTCATGATGTTCGCCGGCATCGCCGAGCGCATGAATTCGACCAACGATTCACGGTCGGTGAAATGGTGCTCCTTGCCGAGCGAAGCTTCCGTAGTCACCGACAATGTCCTCGGTCAGCGTGGCGGCGAAGTCGTCCCAATGCTTGGTGTCCAGCGCCCGCAGGTACCGGTACTTGACCTGTTTGATCTCGTCGATGTCACCCATGGCCGACATTGCAGCACACGGGGGTATCCCGCGGCTAGGAGGCCGCGGTCAGGTTGCGGGTCGCCGGGCCCTCGAGCAGCGTGCCGTCGGGAGCGAAGCGTGAACCGTGCAGCGGGCACTCCCACGATTCGTCGGCGTCGTTCCAGTTGACGATGCCGCCGAGATGCGGACACACCGGTGACACCCGATGCTCGACACCGTCGACCACGCTGCGCGCCTCCAAACCCCACGGCGGGCCGCTGACCACGCCACCGCTCTCCGGGGTCCGGTTACCTATCCGGGTCACCGGCGTGATCCAGCCCTTCGCCAAGTTGAACCCGACTTCGAGGTTGGCCTGCAACGCCTTCGGAATGCCGGACAGCTCGTGCGGGCTCCAACTCGCGAACGCGTCCGCCCAATCCATCCGTCCGCCAAGTATCCGGCTCGACAACGCCAGCGCGGCGGCGGTGCCGTTGGTCATGCCCCACTTGTCGAAACCCGTTGCGACGAAGATCTTGTCGTTGCCCGGCAGGATCGGGCCAACGTAGGGCAACTCGTCAGCCGGCGTGTAGTCCTGTGCCGACCAGTAGTGCGTCTGCATCGCGCCGGGGTAATGAACCTTGGCCCACGAATCCAGTTCCTGAACTGAACATGCCGGGCTCTTCTCGCGGCCCACCGGGTGACCGGCACCGCCGACGAGCAGCCGAACGCCATCGGCTGTCGGTGCATAGCGCACCGAGCGGGTGGGGGAATCGGCGGAGAGATACATGCCGCTGGTGATATTGCCCGGCACCTTGTAGGCCATGCAGTACGAGCGGCTGGGCTTGAGCCGCGCGAAGAAGCCGCCGCGATCCAGAATCGGAATCCCCGTCGCCAGCACGCATTGCTTGGCGTGCACGTCGAATTCGTCACCTTGGGCCGTGCGTACGTGCAGTGCAAGACCGTCGCTCTCACCCGAAACACTATGTACGCGAACGCTTTGCGCCAGCCGGCCGCCGTGCTCGTCGAGCTCGACGATCAAGCTGTCCAGCAGCGGCATCGGATCGAACTGCGCCTGTTGCGCCAGCCGGACACCGCCGTGATACGGGAACGGCACGTCGGCGTCGTCCGCCCATTCGGCGTCAAGCCCGGCGGCGGTGCACGCCTCCAATTCGGCGCGGGCCGCGGCGACCCCCTTCTCGGTCTGCGCGTAGGTGTAGGCATCCTCGCGTTGCACCGAAATTCCGTGTGCCTCGCAGTGCTGAACCAACCATTCCAGCCCTTCGCGATTGCCCTGCACGTACTGCTCGGCGATCGTCGGGCCGTGCTTGCCGACGATCTTCGACATCTTGGTGCCCTGCAGCAGGCTGATCTTCGCGGTCGTGTTACCCGTCGCGCCTGCACCCGCGGAATGTGCCTCCAACACCAGCACGTCCTTGCCGGCCCGGGCCAGCAACACCGCGGTGATCAATCCGGTGATTCCTGCGCCGACCACCGCGACCTCCGCCGACCGGTCCGCCTCAGCCAGCGGGTTCGGCGGCGACGGCCGGTCAACGCGGTCGGCGAGCCACAATGAAGTCATGGCCTCGCTGTACCCAGACCTGCAAGGACGAAACCCTGGTTAGCTCGGGAATTCGCCCACCTGGGCTGAGGCGACGGTCGCCGCTCCTACACCCGCCAATCCGAGTCCGGTTGTCATGGTGAATGTCGTTGCTGCGCAGCGCGCCAATGTTTTCACGGCTACCACGACAACACGGAACTCTGTGCCCCAGCTATGGGGTTGAGTCCAACCGGCTGGCAATGCGGCCCAAAAAGCGGAGTGTCTAACGGAATTGGTGTCGCCCGCCCGCTATCGTGTTGTCCGTTATGAGCGACCCGTTGGGGTTGTCGATCGGGACGACCAACCTGGTCGCGGCACGTGTCGGCAGTCAACCAGTGATACGGCGTTCGGTGTTGACCATCTTCGGCCACGCCGCGCCTGAAGTCGGCGTGCCTTCAGCGCACACCGACGGCATCGTGCTGAGCGGGTTCGTTGAGCGGGTCGGCGACCCCGTGCCGCTGGTCGCCGCCGACGGCTCGCCACATCAAGCCGACCAGCTACTTGTCGACGCTTTAGCGGCGATGGTCTACGCCAGCGGCGGCCAGCCGTCGCCGCAGACCGCGATCGCGGTTCCTGCGCATTGGGGAACCTCGACACTGTGGGCGCTGCGCAACGCGCTGCGGGCCAACCCCGCCCTTTCGGTGAACGGCACACCCGTCCGGCTGGTCTCCGACGCCGTCGCGTCGTTGACGGCGCTGCACGCCAACCCCGGGCTGAGCTCGCATGGTGTGGTCGCGCTGCTGGACTTCGGCGGCGGTGGCACCAGCATCACACTGGCGGACGGCGGATCGGCATTCGAGCCGATCGAGGACACCACCCGCTATATGGAGTTCTCCGGCGACCAGCTCGACCAGGCGTTGCTGAACCACGTCCTCGAAGGCATCGCCGGCGCCGGAGGGATCGACCCGGCTGGCACCGCGGCGGTCGGCTCGCTGACCCGCCTACGCGAGGAATGCCGCAATGCCAAGGAGCGGCTGTCGGCGGAGACATCCACCGAACTGATCGCCGAACTACCGGGATACCGGTCGGGGGTCCGCGTGACCCGCGCCGAGCTGGAAAGCTTGATCGCGCAGCCGTTCCAAGGCGTTCTCGACGCTCTGGAAAATGCGTTGGAGCGCAACAGGATTAGCTGGTCGAGTATCTCGGCGGTGGTTACCATCGGAGGCGGCGCCAGCATCCCGTTGATCACTCAGCGACTGTCCGAACACTCGCAAGCGCCGGTAGTGACGACACCTCAGCCGGCGCTGGACGCCGCCATTGGCGCCGCGTTGTTCGCCGCCTACGGCGCGGAGGCCGACGTGCAGACGGGTGTGGCGCCGGTGCTGCCGGCCGATGTTGCCGAACCGGTCGACGCGCCGGGCTCCGCGACGTTTCGCGCGCTGGCCTGGTCTCAGGATGACGACGCCGCCGACGACGTCGTGCCGTACACCGGCGACGTCTACGACACAGTCGGGACCGCAGCGCGTCCTTCGGTGCAGTACGTACCGGCGACCGAGCCGATCGAGGAGCCTCGGTCAACGTGGAATCGGTTGCCGCAGTTGGTGTTCGGGCTGGCCGCCGTGGTCGCGGTGATCGCCATCGGCGGGGTCGCGGTCGCGCTGACGAGTGCGTCCGACAACACAAAGACGACGGAGCCGCCGAACACTGCCACGTCGGCCAAACCACCCACCAGCGCAGCACCACCGCCGTCGACCCCACCACCTGTCGAGACCGTCACCATCACCAGCGAGCCACCCCCGCCTCCGCCCCCACCCACGACCACAGTTGAGCCGGTGACGACAACCAACGTCACCACGATGACAACGACCCCGACGACCACGCCGACAACAACAACGACGACCACCACGACGCCGACGACGACAACTACGACGACCACGACAACGACCACGCCAACGATGACCACGTCGTACATCAACGTGCCGTTCGTGCCCGTGCCGATCCCGATTCAGGTGCCGAATCAGGGTCCGCAGACGCAGGCCCCGCAGTACCCATATCAGGCGCCGCAGTACCAGTACCCCCAGCCTCAGCAGCTGCCCTGAGCGGCGGGCTCCTCGACGTTTCGCGGATGGTGGCAGGCGGCCACATGCGCTGCGGCGTGTTCGAGCAACGCGGGCTCGTCGGTCGCGCAGACCTCGGTCGCCCACGGGCATCGCGTATGGAAGCTGCAACCTGGCGGCGGGTCGATCGGACTCGGCACATCGCCCTGTAGCACCAGTCGCTCCCTGGCGGCGTTGCGTTTCGGGTCGGGAATGGGCACCGCCGACAGCAGTGCATTCGTGTACGGGTGAATTGGCCTGCGGTACAGGTCTTCGGCGGCCGAGGTCTCCACGACCTTGCCCAGGTACATCACCGCGACGCGGTCGGACACGTGCCGTACCACGCCGAGGTCGTGAGCCACGAAAAGATATGACAGGCCGAACTCATCCTGAAGTTCCTTGAGTAGGTTGATGATTTGCGCCTGCACCGACACGTCCAGGGCAGACACCGGTTCATCGGCAACGATCAACTTCGGATGCAGAGCCAGCGCCCTCGCGATGCCGATGCGTTGGCGTTGCCCGCCGGAGAATTCGTGGGGATAGCGGTTGTAATGCTCGGGGTTGAGGCCGACGCGATCGAGCAGCTCCTGCACCCGCCGCTTCAAATGCGCGCCTTTGGCCAAGCCATGCAGTTCCAGCGGATCGCCGATGATCTGGCCGACCCGTTTGCGCGGGTTCAGCGATGCGAACGGGTCCTGGAAGATCATCTGCATCTGGCGGCGCAGCGGGCGCAGGTCGCGGCGCGACCGGCCTATCAGTTCCTCGCCGAGAAACCGCACCGATCCCGACGTCGGCGGCGTCAGCTGCAGGATCGCCCGGCACAGAGTCGATTTGCCGCAGCCCGATTCGCCGACCAGACCGAGGGTCTCGCCCTCACGCACGCTCAGGCTGACCCCATCGACCGCGCGCACCCGGGCCACCTCGTGGTCGATCAGCACACCTGACTTGATCGGGAAGTGCTTGACGAGGTCGGTGACTTCCAGCAGCGTATCGCCCTTGCTCACGGAATCACCTGTGCTCGAAGGGATTTCTTCTCCTCGGGGTCCAGCCAACAGCGGTCGAGGTGGTTGCCGCCGACGCGGGCTTCCAGTGTGGGCAGCTCTTTGCATTTGTCGAATGCGTGCTGGCACCGGGGAGCGAACCGGCAGCCCGATGGCGGCGCCAGCAGTGACGGCGGCTGTCCGGGAATCTGCGCCAGGCGCGCACTGCGCGTTTGATCGAGCCGCATCAGCGAACCAAGCAGTCCCCAGGTGTAAGGGTGCTGCGGGTCGTAGAAGACTTCGTCAAGCGTCGCGTCCTCGACGATCTGCCCCGCATACATGACCACGACTCGGTCGGCCACCTCGGCAACCACCCCGAGGTCGTGGGTGATCAGGATGACGGCCAGGTCGCGGTCGCGGTTGAGTTGGTCGATCAGGCGCAGGATCTGGGCCTGCACAGTGACGTCGAGCGCGGTGGTCGGCTCGTCGGCGATCAGCACTTCCGGTTCGAGCGCGAGCGCCATCGCGATCATCACGCGCTGGCGCATCCCGCCCGAGAACTCGTGCGGATAGTGGCGCACCCGTTGGTCGGGGTTCGGGATCCCGACGGAGCGCAACAGCTCGACAGCGCGCCCGGACGCCTCGCGTTTAGAGACATCACGGTGTGCCCGGATCATCTCGGCGATCTGGTCGCCGACGCGATACACCGGGTTAAGCGAGGACATCGGATCCTGGAACACCATCGCGATCTGTTCACCGCGCACGTCACGCAGCTTGCCGTGGTCGAGCCCGTTGAGCTCTCGCCCCTGGTAGGTGACCGACCCGGTGATTCTCGCGTTGGGGGCGCGGGTGAGTCCCGTGATGGTCTGCGCGGTCACGCTTTTCCCCGAGCCTGACTCGCCGACGATGGCCAGCACCTCGCCCGCCTGCAGCTCGAACGAGACACCGCCGACGGCCTGCACTACGCCGTCTTCGGTGGCGAAGCTGACCTTCAGATCGTCGACCTTCAGGATGGCGCTCATGCGGGAGCCGCCTCTCCGAGTCGTATCCGCGGATCCAGCACGGCGTACGCGATGTCGACGATCGTGTTGAACAGCACGATGAAGAACGCGCCGAACAGCGTCACCCCGATCAGCGGTGGCAGATCCAGGCTGCGGATCGCTTCGCCGGCGTACAGCCCAACTCCGTTGAGGTTGTAGACGGTTTCGGTGAGGATGGCGCCGCCGCCGACTACCATCCCGAAGTCGAGCCCAAACAGCGTGATCACCGGAATCATCGAGTTGCGAAGCACGTGGCGGATCCGCACCTGACGTTCGGACAGCCCTTTGGCCCGCGCGGTGCGCACGTAATCCTCATTCATCGCATCGAGCATGTTGGAGCGCAGCATTCGGCTGTAGAACCCGACGTAGAGCACCGCGAGCGTGCACCACGGCAGGATCAGGTGGTACGCCCACTCCAATGGGTCCTCCGTCAAAGGCACGTAACTGCCCGTCGGGAAGAGCTGGACCTTGAACGTGAAGAAGTACAGCAGAATCGCCGCCAGCCAAAACACCGGCATCGAAATCCCCACCAGCGAAAGGATTGTCAATGCGCGGTCGGTGAACTTCCCCGCATGCACGGCACTCAGGTAGCCAAACAGCACCGCCAGCGTCATCCATATCACCGCCGCCCCGATGCACAGCGAGAACGTGGCTGGCACACCGTCCCAGATCTGTTCGACGACGTTGCGGTCCTTCGCGTAGGACATCAGCTGGCCGGTGAAGATCTGCTTCATCATCGTCAGGTACTGCACCGGCAAGGGTTGATCCAGTCCGAGGTCCGCACTAACCCTGGCGATCAGTGCGGGATCGGCGTTCTTGCCCGCGATACGTGCCGCGGGGTCCGAGTTCGGGATGACGTTGAAGATCAGGAATACGATGACCGAGATCGCGAACAGCACTGCGACCATGCCGAGAACGCGCCGCGCGACGAATCTGGCCACGGCTCAGTGCTCCAGCCGGATCTTCGCGCGAGGATCGAGCGCGTCACGAAGTCCGTCACCGAACACGTTGAGGGACAACACCGTAGCGATGATCATGAGTCCGGGCACGATCGTCAGGTGCGGTGCCGTGTAGATCATTTCGTAGCCGTCGGCGATCATCGTGCCCCACGAGGCGTTGGGCGGGCGCACGCCGGCGCCCAGGAAGGACAGCGCCGACTCGAGCAGCATGTTGTTGGCGATATTCAGCGTGAAGAACACGATGATCGTCGAAATGATGTTGGGCAGCAGCTCGGAGAACATGATGCGCAGCGGGCCCTTGCCCTGCGCGACGGCGGCCTCGATGAACTCCTTCTCACGCAGCCCAAGGATTTCGCCCCTGATCGGCCTGGCCATGTATGGCACGTAGACGAACCCGATGATCAGAATCGGGATCCAGAGCGAGTCACCGGCGATCTCCAGCGGGCCGACTTTGAGACCGCCGATGGACAGGGTGGTGCCCAACGCGATGCCCAGAAGCAGCACCGGGAACGCCCAGATCACGTCCAGAATTCTGGACAGCACCGTGTCGATCCAGCCCCGGTAATAGCCGGCCAGCAGTGCAACGATGACCGACAGCACCGTGGTGACCGCGGCGGCCGCCAGGCCGATGTAGATCGACGTGCGCCCGCCGTACATCAGCCGCACCATCACATCGCGGCCATTCTGGTCCGCGCCGAGCAGGTACTGTCCGTGCAACCCTGGCCCGATCGGAGTGCCGTCAGGGGCCACGACATTGGTCGGCTGCCCGTCGATCAGCACCTTGTCGGTGATGTGGTTTTCATTCGGTCCGGTGTGTGCGACGTGTTCGGCCCACAGCGGTGCGCCAAGGCAGAACAGCACGATGAGCACGAACACGCCCCCACAGAACAGCGCAACTCTGTTGCGCCGCAACCGAAGCCACGCCAGATACCAGGGACTGCGGCCCTGGATCTGCGATGCGGGCACACCGGTCGGGAGCGGCGGTTCTCCTGGGACCTCCAGTTCGCCGACGGGAACGACCATCTCCGGAGCTACTTGATCGCGAGGGACGAGTAATCCTGGTTGAACAGCAGATGGTGATAGGCCTTGTCGAAGTCCATGCGCTCAGACAGGAACGTGGCCATCATCTCGTTGCCGTACGGCGCCCATACCGCCTGTTCCATGTACGCCTTGTCAAGAGCGGCGTACTGCTCCTCGACACCGCCGTCGCCGATCAGCTTCGTCAGCAGCTCGTCCTGCTTGGCATTGTTGGCAGGGATGTTCACCCGAGACAGGTTGTTGCCGTTGGTCGGCAGGATGGAATCGCCGTGCAGCAGCGGGCGGAAGAAGTCATCCGGATGCGGGAAGTCCTGGAACCAGTCCGCGAATCCGGTGTCAACGTCCGGTGTCGACTGGTTGCCGATCGTCGTCCAGTAGACGTCACCTGCGATCACTTTGAGCGTCGCGTTGAAGCCCAGCTGGGTGAGCAGGTCGTGGTAGTACTCACCGATCCGCTTGCGGTCCGGCTCGTCATCGGTCCACACGGTGATGTCGCGGTCCGCTGGATTAGCCTCGGCGATAAGCTGTTTCGCCTTGTTCATATCGGGGCCCGGGTACAGCTTGTACTCGGAATAGCCGGGCATACCGGGCGGCAGGATTTGCTGTGACGGATGCAGCCGGCCGCCGAAGATTCGGTTGAGGGCCTCCGGATCGACGGCGTAGTTGATCGCCTGCCGCACCTTGAGGTCGTTGAACGGCGCCCGCTCCATGTTCATGAAGAAGTAGTACGTGTTGATCGACTCCTCCAACCGGAAGCGGTCGCCGTAGCGGGTCTTGACCTCTTGCAACCGATCGGACGCGGGCGGATCGACCATGAAATCGACCTTGTTCTGCTCGACGTCGGTCACCTGGGCGCTGTTGTTCTTGTTCTCCGTAATGGTGATCTTGTCCACGTTCGCGTCGGCCACTTCGTCGGCGCCGGCGTCCTTGACGGTCTTGAAGTTCGGGTTGCGCTCCATCGTCATGGTGCGGGGCGCCTCCACCTTGCTGATCATGAACGGGCCGCTGGCGGGCGGCGGATTGTTCGTGGCGTCCTTGTCCAGCGGTGTGCTCGGCGGCACCGGTGCGGCGAACATCAGCGCGAGGATGTTCTCGAAAGTGCCGTTTGCTGCGGTCAATTCGATGGTGATGTCACCGGTGTTGTCGTCGGTCTTGATGCCGCTGATCGTGTTCGCCTTACCGTCGGCATAATCCTTGGCGCCCACGATCACGTCGTAGAACACCGAGCCGCCGGAGTCCGCCTTGAACAGGCGCTGGATGCCGTACGTGAAATCCGATGCCTTGATGGGCGTTCCGTCCGAGTACTTCATGTTCGGCCGAAGCTTGAGCTTGTAGATCTTGCCGTCGGGTGAGATGTCGGGCATTTTCTCGGCCAGCCCGGGTACCACCTGGGTGCCTTCCTTGCCCTTGGCGTGCTTATAGGTCAGCAACGGGGTGTAGACGTTCCACAGCACCTCCCACCCTTCGACGGTGTAGGACAGCTGGGGGTCGATGTAATCGGGAAACGAGGTCATCGCGACGTTGATGTCCCCGCCGCCGCCGCCACCACCTCCTCCGCTGCTCTTGTCACTGCCGCAGGCCGCGACGCCGAACGCTGCCAGACCGGTGATGCAGACGATGGCTAGCACGTTGCGGACCATGCGCAGTGTGTTCATCTCGCTCCCTGAGGGCTCGCGTGTGGGTGGACTCCCTAAAGCTGTACGCCTGAAAGTACGGTTGAGTTGTCATCTTTGAGGAAAAAATCCGGTCGGCAACTCGATCGTTTTCGCACATTTGTTGTGTGCGTTTGCCGGTCCGATCGCGAGTTACAACTGCGCCAGATGACGGCCGGGAATGCAGGCGGCGACATCGCGATCGAGAGACATTGCTGTGCAGCCTGATTGCGCTGAAACCCTGGCGGCGGCGAGCCGCCTGATGGTGTCCGGTGGCACTTCTGCGCCGATTAGCTTCGATGTGCCGGCCGAGACGGAAGGGGTCCATGTGTCACTTGTTAAGATTCGTGTACGTCAATTTGGGCAAATTTACTGACAGCGCTAATTAACTGTGCGATGATCGCTTGGTCAGCGAACTCCGTTTGTCAGGCTGGGTCTAGGGGCGAGAATCAGCTGGTAACGGGTCATAACGATAGGAATGAGTATGACCTCACGACATGTTGTCCGACGCCTCTCCGCCGTTGCCGGCGGCGCCGCGATAGTGGCAATGGCCGTCTTGACCGCATCGTGCGCCAAGGAAGAAGAGAAGGCGCCTGAGACCTCGCCAACGACCACCACGGCGCCGACCACAACGTCTCCGCCTGCCGCGCCGCCATCACCGACCGAAAAGGCGCCGCGTCTCGAGCCCGGCGGCGCAAACCAATTCACACCAACCCACGTCACGCCTCCGCCGCCGCCCACGGGGAGACACGGCACCCGGCCAACCGACGCGCCGTAAGTGCTGCGCCTTCGCGGTAGCTCTCACCCGTCGGTCACCTAGGTCGCAGGAATCCGCATGCTTGCCACGGTGCCGCGATGGAGCGGAACGGCGGGTTGGCGGCTGCTGGCACTGAGCGCGGCCATCACCCTGGTGGTCGCATCGGAACTACAGCCTGCGCCAGCCGATCCGGCGGTCATCGCCGGTCCATACAGGTCTTTGTTGACCAGCTCCAGCGATCTCGGCCCGTCCCGGGACGGTGATGCGCAGTTGACCGTCACGCTGTCCGATGCGCGTCGGCCCGGCGTTCTGATCGGGTGGGCCGAGGCGCAGGGCTTGTCGGTGCGGTGGCGACTCGGCGACGCGTGGGCAATCGTCGAGGGCGCCGCCGAACGCCTGGCACGTGCCTTTGCGGTGCCGGTGAATGACTATCGGAGCCGCAAGGGGCGGGTGTTCTACGCGTCGCCGCAGCAGCCGTCCGTCCCCGAACCGTTACGCGGCGCGGTCACCGAGCTTGGCCGAATCCTCGGCTACACGCCGCACCGTGAGGCGACGCCCCGGTTCCTGCCGCTGGACGTGCCGGCACAGGGACTGAGCCCGAAGGCGTTGTTGGAGGCGTACAACGCCAACCCGTTGGCGGCCGCGGGCTTCACGGGCAAGGGCGCTACGATCGTGGTCTTCGCGTTCAGCGGCTACGACCAGGATGACCTGGACACGTTCGCGGACTCGTCCGGGTTGCCGAGATTCACACCGGTGTTGGTCGGGGGTCAGCCCGGCCCACCCGGAGCCGAGACGGCGATGGATCTCGAAGTGGCACACGCGATTGCGCCTGATGCGCAGAAGGTAGTCGTCAACGCCCGGCCGACCGTCGAAGGCGACGGCGCGTACGAAAAGATCGGGCAGCTCTTCGAGTCGGTGGATCGGCAGTTTCCCGGCGCGGTGTGGAGTTTGTCGATCGGGTGGGGATGCGATGCGCTGGTCAGCGCCGCCGACCTGGCCCCCGCCGAGGCCGCCCTCGCGACGGCGCAAAAGCACGGAACCTCAGCGTTCGATGCGAGCGGGGATACGGCAGGGCTGGAGTGCAAGGGCGGCGACGAGTGGTCGTCGCCACCAGGGCCCGATGATGTTGGCCTGGATGCCATTTCGTCATTGCCGGCGATGACGTCCGTCGGTGGCACCACCATGTCGACCGACCAGCAAGGGAGGTGGCTCGCCGAGCACGCCTGGGTGGACTCGCCGTTGTCCCAGGGCACCAGCGGCGGGGTGTCGGCGCTGTACGACCGCCCCGCATGGCAGGAAAGGCTGTCGGTGGAGCGCGACGTCGACCGTCGCCGCCTGGCTCCCGATGTCTCCGCCGTCGCGGATCCGTTCACGGGGGTTCGAATTGTTTACGGCCAACAGGAACTCGTCGGCGCGGGCACCTCGCAGGCGGCGCCGATCTGGGCCGCGCTGACGGTGCTGATGAACCAGTATCTGCTGGCGCATGGCGGGCAGCAGCTAGGTCACATCAATCCGCTGCTGTATCGGGTCGCGGAGGGCGCGAACCTACCCGGATTCCGGGACGTGGGATTTGGCGGGAACGCCGTCGATATTACGCAGCCCGGCTACGACCTGGTCACCGGGCTCGGCAGCCCGAACGTCGACTACTTGGTCCGCGACTTGTTGGACATTCAGAAGCGCAGCAGTCGATGATGAGCACCCCGCCGGGCGACGGGGTGCCGACGATGCACTGCGCTGTGTGCGAGAGGGACGTTCCCGCGGGCGCATTCTGCCGAACCTGTGGCGCACATCTGTCACCCCAACGCGGGAATGCGCGCGGCGTGCTGCGGCCGGGCGCATACGCGGCGGCGCCGGGCGAGCATGTGCTGCGGCTGTCCGTGGCGAGTTCGCTGTTTCCGCACCTGCCACACCGTTCGCGCGCACCGTTCCGGGTCGCGCTGGCCGTCCTGTTTTTCGTGCTGCTGGCCTTCGCGCTGCTTGGGTGGCAAGCACCGTTGATCGCGGTGAGCGCGCTGGGGTTCCCGCTGCTGTTCCTTCTCTATCTGCACGAATCCGACATCGACGATGATCTGCCGGTCAGCTCGCTCGTGCTGACCGCAGCGCTGGGGGTCGGACTCGGCGTGGGCTGGGCCCTGCTGACCGGCGCCATTGTCGCTGACTCCTACGATGTCGCGCTCAGCGAAGGAACGACCGAGGGCCAGTCGATAATCGCCGGGTTGGTCATTCCCGCGGGTAGTGCGGTCCTGCTAGTTCTTCCCGCCGTAGTGGTGCGGCTGCTGCGACCCGCGACCCGAGAGTCGTTGGACGGGTTCGTGATCGGTGCGCTCGGCGCGATTGCGTTCACTGCCTCGGCGACGCTGACCCGGTCGGCGCCGCAATTTGCGACGGGGTGGACAGCCGAGGGTCGACCGGTCAGCGGTCTGCTCGCCCAGGCGGGCATCCAAGGAGTGGCGTTGCCGTTGACGGCCGCGGCGCTGGGCGGCCTGGTTGGCGTGGCACTGTGGTTCAGTCGGCCCGCGGATCAGCGCCGTCGTCCGGCAGTTGTCCTGCTTGTTGCGAGTTTTCTTGTGGTGCTGGGTCTTTACGTCGGGCTCGGGTTGATGGAAGTGGCCTCGATCACCAACGGTCTGCACTTCGGGCTGCATCTGCTATTCGCGGTCTTTGCGTTGCTGGCCTTGAGAGTTGGTGTGCAATCAGCGCTGCTGCATGAAACGCATGACGCGATTGATCCTGGGGCGCAGGTGTTGTGCCCGCACTGCGATCACGTCGTTCCGGATGCCGCGTTCTGCCCGAACTGCGGGGTCGCGACCCATGCGGCGTCGCGGACCGCGCGCGCAACCCGTCGCGCCCGAGATGGTATCGGGGTGCCCGCCGCACGGCCCGGTTACGCGGTGCCGGCCGGTGCGTATGAGGCGATACCGGTGCGGCAGACAACCCACAGCGGGCTGTTGACGGCGTTGGGCGCGGGTATGGCAGTCGCTGCCGCGGCAGCGGTCGGGGTTTCGGTACTGGCCACCCCGGTTGTTCCGCGCTATGTCTGCCCTCCCGATTGCGGGGAGCCTCCGATCGGCAAGCCCGTCGCTGCGAACCCGTGGTTCACGTCAGGTGACGGCAAGTTCGCGGTCCAATATCCACGTCCCGGTACGGCTTATGACGTGACCATGGACCCCGATGGGGTCGAGGTGAACTTCACAGCAGGCGACACCGGCACGATGGAGTTCTTCGGGCTGCCCGCGCGGGACCGCACACCGAAGCAGATCGCCGATGACTTGATCGACGAGCATTACCCAGACGCCACAACGGATTACGAGATCCCCAACGCCATGGTTGGATATCAGCCGGGGTATGGAGTGGTCAAAGACGAATACCCGCAGGACGCCTCCGGTACCTTCACGCGGTTACGACTTGTGGTCATGGTGGCGGTGAAGAACGACTACGCCTTGGTAGCCGCCGCGATTGGCCCATATCACGAATTCAGCCCGGATTTCGGCAGTGGTCACCCCTCGGGGGTCAATCTGCAACTGGCGCTGGACATGGGCAAGTACGTGAACAGCTTCACTTGGCGAGACAGCTCGCCGCGTTAGCCGTACGGGTTCGGCTCGTGGAACCGGTTGATGACCGGGATGCGTTCGATGATCCGATCGCGAAGCCTGGGCTGCGGCGGAGGCGGCGCGACATAGTTGGGCGCAGGCGGCACGTAGGCCGGCGCCGGTGGTAGCGCCGCGGGCGGAGCGTCGTATGCGGGCGGTGATGCCGCGGGTGGCTCGACCATTGGGATGGCATCTGGGACGGGCGCTGCGGCCTCGACGATCGTCTCGGCAACGGGCGGCGCGGCCTCCGGGGGTGGTGCCGCCGGCGATGGTGGCGGTGGCGCCGCCGGAACGGGTTTCGGCGCAGCCCGTGGGGCCGTTGGAGCGGGGGGCACCCGGACCGGCTGATCGGTTGTTGCCGCGGTATCCCGTTGGGCGACAGTTGAATCCGTGTCAGGCGTCAGCACCAGCCCCAGGGCAGCAGACAACGAAACGACGAAGACCACGACCGCCGTGGCCACAACCGACGCCAACGCGCCGATTCTCGACGGCACACGCCATCGGGCGGTCCGCGCGTCCAGGGTGTTGACCGCCATGGCCGCCGCCAGCGCGGCCCCCCTGGCCAGGGCCAGCTCGGCTTCGGCCGCCGTGATGACCGGCACCGCTGCACCGTGGAAGGAGGTCGCGATGGAAGCGATGTCGTCGGCCGAACCGAGCACGAAGATGGCCTCTGGATGGGCATCGCTGCGATCAAGCGACGCCAGCATGTCCTCGACCGTCGGGTCGACACGCTCGGTCGTCACCCCGTCGTCGTCGACCAGCGCAACCAGAGCGTCGTCGGGCTCGACGATGCACACCGCGACGTCGCCATAACCGCCGTGCTCGGCGATGCCCGTCGCCAGTGCGTCAGCGGACTCCTGCTCCGAAACCGCGATGACGCTGTCCAGGCCCCGGTCCGCGAGGGCGTCGAGGAGGGTCGACGCGGCCGTTTCGGCATCGTTTGCCCAGGTAACGCCGATGGCGTGGAGGCGGTTCTCGCCGACAGCGGCGAGGACATCGTCAAGCGTGTCAAAATCGACCGCGTCACGACAGAAGGTGGTGCCCTCGGCGGTCGTGCCCTCGACCAGCACCCATCGGACGTCTGCCGACGTCATCGACAGACCGAGTACGAGGTCCACGTGTTGCCCCCGATCCGGATCAATCGCTCCGAGATTACCGGTCGAGCGGGCATCACAAAAACTGTCGGTAAATCACGCGCGGACCCGGCTTCTGCCCTTAGGGTTCCACTCGTGCCTCAGATGGATCGTCGCAACATGATGCTTATGTCCGGTCTCGGTCTCATGGCGGCCGCGGCTGCCATGCCCGTCCCGAATGCCCAGGCTGTGCCGGCCGACCGTGTCCCGGCGCCGGCTGCACCGCCCGATGCCGCTCCCGGCGCCTACATTTTCCAGGACGAGTTCGACGGCCCCATGGGTGCAGGACCCAATCCGGCGAATTGGACAGTGCAGAGCTGGCAGGACGATGTGTGGCCGCCCGTCGAGGCGATTTACCGCGACGATCGCCGGAACGTGTTCCTCGACGGCAACTCCAATCTCGTCCTCCTCGCCACACGAGATTTCGGCGGCCAGTTGTTCAGCGGCAAAGTGCGTGGCAACTGGCGAGGCATGATCAACACCACGTGGGAAGCACGGATCAAGCTCGACTGCCTGACCACTGGCGCCTGGCCGGCGTTCTGGGCGGTGAATGAGGATCCGCTGCCCGACGGTGAGGTCGACATTTTCGAGTGGTACGGCAACGGGAACTGGGCTCCGGGAACCACAGTGCACGCGGCATCCAATGGAAAGACTTGGGAAGGAAAGTCGATCCCCGGACTGGTCGACGGAGCGTGGCACACCTGGCGGATGCGCTGGGACGAGGACGGTTTCAAGTTCTACCGCGACTACGTCGACGGTGCGGCACCGTACTTCAGCGTGCCGCCGAAGCCCATCCAGGTTTCCGGCCGGCCGGACGATTGGCGGTGGCCGTTCAACAATCCCGGCTATTGGATGCAGCCCATGTTCACTCTTGCGGTGGGCGGGCCCGGTGGCGGTGATCCCGCTCTCGGTAACTTCCCGGCCGCGATGCTGATCGACTACATACGCGTCTGGTAGCTATCGCGTCGCTTTGATCACCTGGACCAGGTTGTACCGCCAGCGCTCGAGAAACTTGAAGGCCAGGTCATTGGGAACCGCGTAGGCGGGGGTTCGCCGAAACGTTGGCCGGGTAGGTGGGCGGGCGTGTCGGCTTGGGTGATGATCCAGACGACGCGGCAGTTGCTCAACGGCCCAGCGGTCGCCTCCGGTATGAGGTTGGTGTCGAAGACGTCGTTTCGGTCCGTCGCTCGTTGCCACAGGCTGAGGTCGATCAGCTTCCGGTAGGCGTCTGGGCGCGCCGCCAACAAGGGCCGCATCGGGGCAGGCATGAAGGTCACCGTGTCGTTCACGAGCAGGCAATCGCCAGGCGCAGCCTTCGCGGTGATCAGGTCGGCCACCTGGCTGTAGTCCATCCCGTATTTCGCGTACGGACTACGTTGCACCAGTAAGTAATTCGGGGTAGCCGCCAGACCGCAGAGACTGACCAGGGCGGCAGCTACCCATGGCCTGACGGCCAATGCGCCAATGCTGACGCCCAAGATCACTGCGACCGCCGGTGCGGTGAAGCACAGATAGCGCGGCGTGTAGATGGGCTGATCCAACGCTGACCAGCTCAGGATCAGGCCGGTCGGTATCACGATCCATGCGATCGCCAAGGTCAACAATTGGCGATCTTCCGGTAGCAGTTGCGCAGATGTGCAGAGCCACATGACAATAGCCGTCGCAACGATCAGTGCCGACACGATCGCGAACAACGGGCTTCTTTCGAAATACTGTTGGACCGCCACGTCTTCGATCGTCCTTCGCCCAATCGGTGCGATCCAGATGATCTGGTGCGCTTGACCCATGGCTTTGACAACAAAAAGCGCCACAGCGCAACCCGTCAGAACCGACGTGATCGCGAACCGCACCAGCACTGTTCGACTACGCCGGTAGAACCAGAGGAAAGCGATGTGCGCCAACAACATCAGTGCGAGATATACGTCCAGCAGAATCGACGTCGCTAAGACAACCCCATAAGCCAGCCAGAGCCAGCCATTGTCTCGGCGGGTCGCGTGAACGAGCAATATGGTCAGCCACACGGCGGCCAGCATCGACAACGCATACGGTCGAGCCTCGATGCCTGCCCACGTCGCCCGAGGCAATATCCCGCACACAACCCCGGCGCTCACCGCGACAGTGCGAGACGAGAACTGCTTGCCCAACACCACGACTCCGGCCGCCGCGCCGCCGACAGCCAGACCGCTAGGCGCGCGGGACCAGAACTCGGTGGGCGGGAAGATTTGAAACCAGCCATGCATCAGCAGGTAGTACAGGCCGTGGACGGCGTCGACATTGTTCAACATCTGCCACAGCGCAGGCAGGGACCGACTGTATGAGGCCGAGATGGTCGCGGCCTCGTCGTACCAGAAAGAGGGGCGGCCCGCACCGGCCAGGCTCACTGCGGCGGCCAGCACTCCAACGATCAACGGGTCAACCACCGCCGGCGGCGGTCTCGTCGAATCGCCCCGGCCGAACACGCCGCTATGGTGCCAGAAGCGACGCGCGCCGTGGCCGAAGACCGTGCCGTTTGCGCAAGCCCGACCCCGTGGTGGCTGCCCGTCGTAGATTTGAGTCGTGGGGCCAAAGGGGCTCGAGAGCCACTTTCGGGATGCATCCGGTGAGGGGCACCCGGTGGCTCGGCCGCTGCGCATCCTCGTCATCGGGGCCGGTGTGGGCGGCATTTCCGTCGCTCGCGGTCTACTGCGGGATGGCCACCACGTCTCGGTCTTCGAACGCCGGCCTGATGCGCGGGCGGGTGGCGGAGCGGTCACCATCTGGTCGAACGGCTCGACGGTTCTGCGGCAGCTCGGCGTTGACATGGACGGGGCGGGTCAGCGGCTGTCCAGCGTGCGTGTCTTGACATCGACGGGTCGCCCGCTCGTCACCTTGGACCTGACCGCGATCGTGGACCGGCTGGGTGCACCGGTACGGATGGTCCCGCGGCGAGTCGTGCTTGACCGGCTGCTAGAAGGCTTTCCGTCCGATCGGATTCGATTCAGCGCCCGTGTGGTCGACGTGGTCAGTGCCGACGACGGGGTTCGGGTCGAGTTCGAGGATGGGAGTGCGGCCGAGGGCGATCTGTTGATCGGTGCGGACGGCCTGCACTCGAAGGTTCGCGACATCATCGGCGCACGCGATGCAACACCCACCGGGTGGTGCAGCTGGCAGGGACTGGCCACGCTTGCTTCCGTCCCCGACAAGCGCGTCGCGCTCCTGGTCATCGGCGAACGCGGAAACCTTGGGTTGTGGCCGGCCGGCGGCTCCGAAGTGCAATGGTGGTTCGACTTGCCGTGGTCGCACCGATTCGTCAGACCCGAACGGCCGATCGACGTGATCCGCGAACACTTCACAGGATGGTGCGACGCGGTCGATGGCTTACTCGCAACGCTGACCGACGAGGATCTGGCCGATTCGCCGTACCCGCATTATCGCCATCCCATTCCCCCGCCGGGCCACGGCCTGCTGACCTTGCTCGGCGATGCGGCGCACACGATGCCGCCGACGCTCGCGCAGGGCACCAATCAGGCCCTGCTCGACACGATGGTGTTGTGTAAGGCGCTGTCGGATTACCAGAGCGGAAAGAACGGCAGCGATCTGTCAAACGCGTTGCGCTCCTACGAGAAGTCCAGGCGTCGCAGCGTCTCGGCCGTGTCGCGCGTGACCTCACTGCAGGTGTCGCACGGTGAATCTGTGCTGAGGCCGGCGGCGGTGATCCCGGACCGATACCTGACCTGGGCGCTGACGACGTTTCTGAGTTCAGTGAGTCATCGCCGGCTGGCCGCGGAGGTCAGCAGGGACCTCGCGGCCGCGAGCAGCCGATGACGAACGAACCGGTAACAGTCAGAGGTGCGATCGACGCGCCGTCGCGCTGGCTGTGGCTCGTCAAATGGTGCGTACTCGCCGTCCCGCACTACCCGATCTTGATTGGGCTGTACTTGGTGTATCCGTTGTCGACTTTGGTTGCAGGCGTTGCGATCTTGTTCACCGGACGCTATCCGCGCCCGATCTTCGATTTCAACGTCGGGGTGTTGCGCTGGTCGTGGCGCGTGATGAACTACCGCTTCCCGATGAACACAACCGACAAGTACCCGCCCTTTACCATGGCGCCTCGGCCCGACTATCCGGGCGACCTCGAGGTCGACTATCCCGAACAGCTGACGAACTGGGCCGTGCTGGTCAAGTGGTGGCTGCTGGCGCTGCCGCAGATCATCCTCTGCTGGGCGATGGAGCCTTTCCTGCAGGTGTTGTGCGTCATCAACGCGGGGTGGTTGTTGTTCAACGGGACGGTCCACCGCGGCATGTTCGATCTGCTGATGGGCATCGTCCGCTGGCGCTATCGGGTCGCCGTGTATGTCTCCCTTATGCGCGACGAATACCCGCCGTACCGAATGGATCTGGGTCAAGGGTGACTCGCCGGAATCCGTTGTTCCCGTATGTGTATCGGCTCGGCATGCCGATCTTCGACAAGCTGTTCTACAACCGATATCGGCGAAATGCCTTGAGTGCTGCGACGGGCCGGCTGCTGATGATCGGCGTCGGTCCCGGCACCGATCTGATGTATCTGCCGCCCGCGGTAACCACGGTCGCGGCAGTGGAGCCGGTGGCGGCCTTCCGGCGGATGGCTTCGGTCCTTGCCTGTCGCCGCGAAATCGCGGTCGACATCGTTGATGGGGTCGCCGAGTCAATCCCTTTCCCGGACAACAGTTTCGACTCGGTACACGTTGCGCTGGTGTTGTGCTCGGTCGATGATGTGGGCGCGGCCCTCAGCGAGATTCGCCGCGTGCTAGCACCTGGAGGACGGTTGGTCGTCCTCGAGCACGTCCGCGGCGACGGCGCGATGGGGCGGTTCCAAGACCTGATCGCAAAGCCGTGGTCTTGGCTGGCTTCCGGTTGCCACCCGAACCGCCGAACTGTCGACGCCATTGCCGCGGCCGGATTTGATACCAGCGGACTGCGCAGGATCCGTCGAACCCTCGTGCCACCGCCGTGTACGCCTCATTTGCAGGGATTCGCGACTGTGACGGGTGCCGGTCGCGGAGAAATTTGAACCCTCGGACCGAGTTAGTCGTGAACAGGGTAGGCGGCGCGGGTGAGCGAGGGGAGCCACGGTGGAAATCGCAAAGCACATCGGCGGCATCGCAGCAGTGGCAGTCGCACTGGGCATGGGGATGGCCGTGGTCAGTACGCCGGCAGTGGCGTTGGCCGAGCCTGGCGATTCCGGCAGAGGTTCGTCGTCTGGTGGGCCGTCGCCGTCGAGTTCATCGCGCGATTCCGGGCCGACGTCTGATACGCCTTCGGCAAAGACAGCGACGAACGACCCCGCCAGTTCCCGGGGCCAAGCGTCGACCTCGACCTCGTCAGCAGAGGCTGCGACCGCGCCCGCGACAGTGAATGCACCCCGCACCGATGCGCGGCGAGGCGATCGGGCCACCTCCCGCCCGGCATCGGGTAACACGTCATCCAAGACCAGCTCGAAACCACTCGCTGTCGAGGTGGCCACTACCGACGCCACGACACGCCCGGTCCGATCGGATGCCGTCCGCGTCGTTCCAGCCCTGCGGCCGTCAATCGCGCCTGCCACGCCATCGGCCGCGCCGACACCCGTCGCCGCAATCACAGCAGCGCCGACGCCTTCAAGCGCTGCCCCATCGGTAAGCGAGCCCACGCCGAATTCCACGGCCATCACACCGACCCCCGCCGATCCCTTGTCGCGCCTTGTGTCGACGGTTATCACCGCGGTCCTATCTCCATTCGCCAACAGCGCGCCCACCGCGCCCGCGCAGTCGCCAGCAGCGTGGACGCTATTGGCGTTCGCGCGCCGAGAATTCGAGCCAGTCACCACCGGGCTCGTCACCGACACCGTCGGCGGCACATCGGAAGTCACGAGTTCAGAGGTTGACGAGGGCTTCATCAGTTCAACCCGCGATTTCGTCCTGTTCTCGACGACGTCGGCTGCCGACCCTGACGACAATCACTTCGTTGCGTTTGTTTTCGAAAGTCCGATCTTCACTTTTGTTTTGACTTCCGGCGCCGACCCCGAAGACAACTTGGGGTTCGGGGCCGCGAGCACCGGGATTGCCGGACATACAGTCGGCACGTTCATCAGTCCACTCCTGAATTTCTCGATAGCCATTCCCATCGAGGATCCCTTCGCCGAACTGTTCACCGAACTTGTTCGACTAGGCTTCTGATCCGCTACTCGACGCTGACTGCCTCGATGATGTTCAGCCGCGCGGCTCGTCGCGCGGGTGGCAACGAGCCGAGCAGACTCATCGCGATCGCGCCGAGGGTGAAGACGGACGCCATTGGGCTAGGCCGGAAGTCGACGTTGAAGTTCATGATGTCGCCGCTGACGAGGCTGTAGAGCCACTGGTCTGTCAGGCCGAACATCAGGCCGAGGATCCCGCCGACGACCCCTATGCCCACCGCTTCGGTCAGCACCATTCCCAGGGTGAACCGGCGACTGGAGCCCATCGCCCGCAGCACACCGATTTCGCGGCGGCGTTCCAGCACAGAAAGCGTCAGGGTGTTGAGAAGCGCGACGGCGGCGACCAACACGACGATGATCCATACGGCGTTGGCGATGAACATGCTCTGACGCAGCGGCGCCTCCAGGCCTGCCAGCGCCGTGCGGCCGTCGTAGACGTGGTTCGGGGCGGGCACCGCGTCGCGGACATCCTGGATCAGTCGCATCGGATCAACGCCTGGGGCGGCGGTGATCTGGAGTGTGGTCGCCGCAGGACGGTCGAACCACGCGCGCATCTGATCGAGGTCCATTCCGACGGTGCCGATGACGGTCGAGAAATAGGGCACCAACGCCAGCACCGCCGCCTGCCGCGGGCCGTCGGGCGTCTGCATCCGCAATTGGTCGCCGACTTTGACATCCAGCGACTTGCCAAGGTTTTGGGTCAGCACCACGCCACGAGCGGCGAGCACATCGTCGCGTGTCCGTTCGTCGAGCGCGCGGTAAAGCGCATCGGCGGTTCCGGGGGAGAACCCGTCGAGCAGCACGCGCGTGCCCCCGACATCGGCGAACGCGTATGCACCCTCGGTGACACGTTCGACCCCGGGAACCGCAGCGAGTTTTTCTGAAAGGCCTTGCGGCAGAGCATTGGTGGGATATCGGTCTGGGGAATCGGCGCTGACCCAGACGTCCACATCCGCGACCGGCGCGAAGATGCCGCGCGCCGACCGGATCATGTCGGCGTTGGTCCCGGTGATCACGACGGTGGTGACAACCGCAATGAGCACGGTCATCACGGTGGCCCAGACTCGCCGCGGCGAACGCTCGATGGTCGCCGCCGCGATCGCTCCCACCGATCCGAACAGTCGGGCCGTGGCGGCGGTGGCTTTGACGATCGGCACTGCGAGCGCGAAGCCGAGCGCGATCTCGGCGCAGAACAGCGCGGACATGGCGCCGACGGCGATGGTGCCGGTTCGCCCGAGGACGATCAGGATCGACACGACCGACACCCCGGCGGCGCCAAGCCCGACGACGATCCGCAACCACCGGGGCACGCGGTCCGCCGCCGAAACCCCGACCGGTGCCAAGGCCTCGATCGGTGACACCTTGTACACCTGCCGGGCCGCCATCGCTGAGGCCACCACGCTGGTGAGCACGGTCGTTGCGAGCGCCGCCGGTATTGCGTAACCGGGCAGCCAGTACTCGATGCGCGCCTCGAGTCCTTGGGTTAAAGCCGGAGGAAGTCGACCAATTGCAATGCGGCCCATGAATATTCCGATGACAGAGCCGATGGCTCCGCCGATCACGCCGAGAAGGGCTGCCTCGGCAAGCATGTCGCGAACGATTGTGGTGCGTCGACCGCCGATCGCGCGCAGCATCGAGATGACAGGCCGCCGCTGGGTGATCGCCATGGTCATCGTGGTGTAGACCAGGAACGCGCCGACCACCAGCGCGACCACAGCGCCCATCAGGGCCATGTAGTTCATCATCTTGACGCCGTCGCCGGCCCTGGCGGCCCGCATGCTCGGGGGTGCGACGATAGCCCGGCCCTTCACAGCGTTGGCGACCGCGGTGCGAACAGCGGCATCCTCAGCGCCCGGTTTCGTGGTGATCAATATCGAGTCGAGTTGGCCTTGCCTGCCGGTAACGGTCTGCGCCAACGCCAGCGGGGCAAGGACATACTGTCCGCCGTTGAGATCCGTGAGTTGCTCGCCCCGGAGCACGTCGGTGACGGTGACCTCGCCGGAGCCAAGCCGGAACTTGTCGCCCTTGCCGTGACCTACCGCGGGCCCGACCTGGACACCGTCCGGCGTCTGTGACAGCTGCTCCACCGGGCGTGCGACGGCGTCCTTCAAGGCGCCGCCCAACTCGGCGCTGCTCTTGTCTGCGCCGAACAGCAAAACCGCTCCCGACGGCGTTGGCGCAGACGTCCGGATCATGGGTGCCGCGATCGCGACTCCGGGCACCGTGGCGACATCGCCCGCGATGGTGTCCGGGAATCCAGCGTCGGTGATACCCGATACTTCCAGTGCGGCGATGCCGGCGACGCCGTCGGCCAGCCGGTTGACTGATCCGGTGATCGAGCCGAAGATGCCGAACACTGCGACGAGATACATTGCGGAGACTGCCATTACGGCGATCGAGGCGATCGTGCGGCGCCGGTGTACGGCCAGCTCGCGCAGGCTGAACACTCGCAGCCGGCTCGCCGCGGCAGCGATCGTCGAACCGGTTCTCACCCCGGAACCACCGACACCTCGTCGGAACCGAGCCGTCCGTCCTGCAGGGTGATCACCCGATCGGTCGCGGCCGCGGCATCCGAGTTGTGGGTCACCATCACCACCAACCGGGCGCGGCCCTCCTCGTGGGCCACCTCAGCGAGCAACGCCAAAATCGAAGCGCCAGTGGCGGAATCGAGGTTGCCGGTCGGCTCATCGGCCAGGATCAGCGGTGGGTCCATCATCAGCGCCCGCGCGACCGCGACCCGCTGCATCTGGCCCCCGGAGAGTTCGGACGGCCGGTGCGCTGTCCGATTACCGAGCCCGACCCGTTCCAAAAGCCGAACGGCATCCGGTTTGACCCTGCCCAGACGCACGCCGTCGAGCAGCTTCGGGACGGCCACGTTCTCCCACGCCGACAGGGTCGGCAACAGGTTGAAGAACTGAAAGATGAAGCCAACACGATGGTGGCGAAACTCCGACTGCTTCTCATCGGTGAGGCGCCCGATCTCGTCACCGTCGAAGATGATGGATCCGGAGTCGGGGGAGTCCAACGCGCCGAGCAGATGCAGCAAGGTGCTCTTGCCGGCTCCCGACGGCCCGATGACCGAGACGAACTGGCCACCCGTGAGGCGCAAGCTGATTTCGTCGAGTGCGCGCACTGATTGACCGCCGACGGTGTACTCGCGGACCACGTCGCGGAGTTCGATGGTGAGTTCCCGGGTTTCAAAGGTGTCGCTGGTATCGCTGGTATCGCTCATCGCCGTCCCTATGCAGGTTGGGATGCGGTGAAGCGGACCGGCATCGATCTGATGCCGTTCATCAGCGACGAGCGCACCCGCTCGACCGGTCCGGCGAGCTCCATGTCCTTCATGCGCGACAACACTTCGGGAACGATCGCGGCGGCCTCGACGCGGGCGAGGTTCGCGCCGAGGCAGAAGTGGGTCCCACCGCCGCCGAATGCAAGGTGCGGGTTGGGATCGCGCGCGATGTCCAAACGGTCTGGATCCGCGAAACGGCTTTCGTCGCGGTTGGCGGATGGATAGAACATCGCCACCCGATCGCCCGTGCGCACCGGTGCCCCGCGCAACTCGGTGTCCCTGGTCGCCGTCCGGGTGAACACCGTGACCGGGCTGACGTAGCGCAGCATCTCCTCGATCGCGGGTGGCAACAGCGACGGGTCCGCTTCCAGCCGCGCCCGTTCCGCGGGATGCTCGAGCAGCGCGAGGATTCCCGCGGCGACGAGGTTGCGGGTGGTATCGCCGCCGGCGTTGATCAGGAGCAGAAAGAACAGGTTGAACTCGAGGTCGGTGAGGCGCTGGCCGTCGACCTCAGCGTTGAGCAATGAGGTCGCGATGTCGTCTGCCGGGTCGGCACGCTTGCGTTCTGCGAGGGCAGCGCCGTATTCGAACATCTGAAGCTGTGCTTCCTCGACGCGTGGATCACCCAGGACCCCCGAGTTCATTCTCTCGGTCAGTTCGTAGAGCCGGCGACCGTCCTCCAGCGGAATGCCGAGGAGATCGGCGATCACGTACGACGGCAGCGCGCCTGCGATGTCGTTGACGAAATCGCATTCACCCCCATTCACCACGTCGTCCACGATCTGGCGAGCCATGTCGACGATGCGATCGTGCAGCCGTGCGACCTGACGCGGGGTGAAGCCCTTGCTGACCAGCTGGCGAAGCGCCGTGTGACGCGGCGGGTCCATCGTGAGCATGATCAGGGACAGTTGGTAGGCGTTTTCCGGGGGCGGCACATCGAGAAACACCCCCGTCTGTTGCGATGACCACGTCGCGCTGTCGCGGGATACCGCGAGGACCTCGTCGTAACCCGTAAGGGCGAGAAACCCCGTTCCGTCCTGGGTCGGGTGCCATGCGACGGGGGCGCGCTGCCGGAGCTCGCGGAACGCCTCGTAGGGCATTCCCGCTTGATAGGTGCCTGGGTCGGTGAGGTCTACCCCGCCGATGCTTATGGCATCCTCAGCCACAGCCGAACAGTAGCTCGGCGAATCTCCGTTGACCAGCCATAACGGGCTCGGATCGGCACGGTCGGGTTTCTAAGATCACGATCAGATCTCAGCAAGATTGCGATTCATACCTCATTTCGTCGTATGGTGCTCTGGATGGGCAGGCATTCGTTAGCCAGAGACCGGCGGAGATCGCCGGTGTTCCTGGCTGCGGGTATCGCCCCGATCGCTGCCGTCTTCGCGCTCGGGGCGGATGTCCATCCGGCCGTCATCGAGGAAAAAGCCGAACCCGTCATTGGCAATGCTGCGAAATTGTCCGACGCCGTTGCGCCATGCTGTATGGAGATCGTGGCAGCGGAACCGGTCGCGCTTGCGTCGGCTTCGTCCGGTGGGCCGGCGATGGTGGGTTCCGCTCCCGCTCAACTGGTTTCGGCATCGAGGTGGCGGGTGGTCGACGTCCCGCGCTTGTTGCCCGTCGGTATCGCGCCAGAACGAGGCCTTCAAATCAGAACGGTCTTCGCCTCGCGCGCGATCAGCGCGGAATTCCCCGAGATTCGCGACATCGGCGGCGTTCGACCCGATGCGCTGCCGTGGCATCCCAACGGTCTGGCGCTGGACGTGACGATCCCGAACCCAAGCTCCGACGAGGGCATCGCGCTCGGAAACGAGATCGTCGCGTTCGTGCTCAAGAACGCGAAGCGCTTCGGAATGCAAGACGCGATATGGCGTGGCGTCTACTACACGCCCGGCGGCGGGGCGCAAAGCGGTGGGTACGGCCACTACGACCACGTCCACATCACGACCACGGGCGGCGGATACCCCACCGGCGACGAAAAGTACTACCGCTGAGCCGAACGGCGGGGCACGAGTGATTCCGACTTCTATCGTGGACCGTGGAACCGATGGCGGGGCTCGAAACGACGTTTGGTGAGTAGCAGACCGTTGGAAAGCGAACCGCATCGCTACAGCCAGCGGGCGGGACTCGGTTTCGGCTTTGTACTCCTCGCGATGGTGTTGGCCATCAGCGACTACACGATCGCCGACGCAGTCATCCCGGCGCTCGCCAGGGACCTCGCATTGTCCGTCGCCGAACTCGGCCTCGCGTTCACCGCTTACTTCGCCACGGCAGCCGCGTTCATCGTGCTGTTTGGTCGCCTCGGCGACGTGATCGGCCGGCGCCGAGTCATGCTGTTTGCGGTCGCGTTGTTCGTGGCTGGCAGCATGTTCAGCGGCCTGGCGTGGAACCTGTCGTCGTTCTTCGTCGGGCGAATACTGGCCGGGTTGGCCTTGGCGGCGATCCTTCCGACCGGACTTGGGGTGCTGCATGCGCTGTACCCGTCCGCAGGCGTCGCCCGCGAGCGCGCCTTTGCCTTGTGGGCGATGGCGATCGGTGCGGCCGCCGTGGTCGGCCCGTTGATCGGCGGCGCAGCCGCGGCCAGCACCCTCAGCTGGCGGTGGGCATTCCTCGGTGCGGTCCCCCTCGGCGTCGCCGCCGCTGCCGGGCTTCGGGTGACAGTCGCCGAGAGCCAGCGGCGCTCCCTCGCCGGCATTGACACCGCCGGGGCGCTGTTGCTTGCCGTCGCCCTCGGAAGCCTCGCCATCGCGGTCGACCTCGGCGGTGGGGGAGGTCCCGGACTGCCCGCGGTGGTGACACTCTGCGTCGGAATCGGTGCCGTGGCGGCATTTCTCGGCGTCTCGCACCGCCGCATCCGGCACGGGCGCGAACTCATCGCTCCGCCAGGTCTGTTTGCTGTCCGCTCGTTTCGCACTGCCACAGTCAGCTCAGCGTTCATGTCGGTTGGCGATACTGGTTTCCAGCTCGTTCTGCCGCTCATGGTCGGAATTGTGATTGGCACCGACGAATTGGGCGTGGGCGTGCTACTTGCCTGTTACGGCGTAGGCGCGGTGGTGGGCGGACTGGTCGCGGCTCGCCTCAGCCGACACATCGGCGACCGGATTGTCGCACTTGTCGCGCTGGCGGCGCTTCCGCTGCTGCTGTTGGCGCTGTTGCCGCTGCTGTCAACGGATGCGCCGATCGCTGGAATCGGGGCGCTTCTCGCGGGCTACGGTGTCGCGTGGAGCATTGCGTACGCCCGCCTCGTGAACATCTCTTACCGAGAGGTGCCTGAGCCGGATTCCGCTGTCGCAGGCGGCGTTCAGAGCGCGATGCGACTTTTCGCGGGAGCGCTCGGAGCCGCAATCTTGACGGCCGTCTTCGGCGGCGTCGTTTCGAGCGACGTGGCGGATGTGAAGGGCGCCATCCCGTCGCACCAGCGCCTGCAATCGGCGCCATACCAGCCAGTGGAACAAGCCGTTTCAACCGCGCACGAAACCGAGAACGCCTACTCCGCTGGTGCGCGGGCCGCGATCGTCACCGCCGCGGGAATCACCGCGCTCGGGCTCGTTTTTGCGCTGAGGATCCCGAAATCGGTTACGTCGTGACCGGGCGCTCGAGGCGGTCGCGAACCGCGTCGAGGAAGGGATGCTCGTCGTCGTCGAGGTAGTCGGCCGGCGGTCGCCAGTCGATGCGACCCATCTTGCCGGCGAACAGGCCGTAGCCAATCAGCTCTCGCAGGCGGGGATCGAAGCGGCGGACCAGCTCGCGGGGGATGGTCAGCTGTTGATTGATCTGCTGTCGCAGGAACCCCGCGCAGTAGTTGATCGTCAACGCGGGCCGCGGCTCTTCGGTGCGGTTCGCGGCAGCGGTGTGCCACAGGCTGCCGTTCCAGATCAGCGCATCGCCCGGTCCGATCTCGACAGGTTTCGACTCTGGATACGGTGGCGCAGGTTTTTCAGCCCATCGGTGGGAACCGGGCACGACCTGGGTGGCGCCGTTTTCCGCGGTGAACTGACACAGCGCGATAAGCGCGTTGCAGAGCAGCGGCTGGTGCGGTCGTGGCAGCGGATACATTTCGTCGTCGCAATGCAGACGCTGCGCGACGGCGCCGGGCAGTTGGTTGCTCGTCATGAACCAGGACAGCAGACAATCGCGACCCAGCACGCCCTCGAGCACGGGAAGCAGTCGCGGGTGGATGGGCAGCGGCTCGTAGCGGGAGCCGTGCAGAAGCAGGTTGTCGATGCGGACCCAGTCGTGATCGGACCCTTCAACCGGCGGGTGGCCCGGGCGGGGAAAACCCTTGACGACCGTGGTCGAGTTGGCGATGACCGTGGGCAACTCGCGCTCCAGCCGGAGGCTGTCTTCGAGTAGGTCCTCGACCAGCGCCCGATCGAGGACGTGTTCGACCACGGTGTAGCCGAACTCGTCGATCTCAGCGACGTGGCGCTCGGCCCAACCTTCGACAGGCTCCGCGGTGGAGTGCGAGCCCGCTGTCATCAGGAGGGAAGGAGGTCCTTCTCGTCCTCGCCCTGCTCAGTGTCGTCTGCGGAAGTGACTTCGTCCGGTTCCATCACTGCGCCTTTCGCTCGGCCAACCCTCGTATTGATTGGCCTACCACTTCCGCGGTGACGCCGCGTGGTATTGAAGAAAGCCGCCGGCCACACTGCCCTACTACGTCCGACCTCACGTCAGCGCATTCCACAGCAATTTGCTTGGAAGACGAAACGACGTCGCAACCGAAGGTCCCGAGCCTCATCTTGAAGATGATCATCGCGATCGCGACGGCTAGCAGGGGCAACGCCGCGAGCGCGGTCGTCAACGAGGTCATCGAAGACACCAAACCGACGGCCGGTGGCGCCAGCACAAACCCCGTCCATGAAATAGAACCGATCGCGGCGATTGTTGCGCCCGGGCGGGATCTGGCCAGTTGCGCCGCTTGTCCGATCATCGTGGGAACGACAAGGGCCACACCGATTCCCATCCCGAGGAACCCGACCGTCACCGCGGCGGGTGTTCGTGCCAGGAGGCCCCCCGCCATCGCCACCGCACCCAGAATGGCAAGAACTGGAAGCACCGCCGACGGCTTCCACTTCGTAAGCAACCGGTTGCCGCCGAAGCGCACGATCACCATGCCGACCGAGAACCCGACAAAACCCAATCCGACGATCGTTGATCGGGCGCCGACATTGTCGAGATATACCGCCGACCAACCGCTTACGACCCCTTCGCACAACGAACTGGCGAACGCGAGAAACCCGAGAGTCATAAGCGCGCGCACCGGAATCCGGTGATGTGCCTTATGCACGTGCGCCGTCCGAGGCGGCACGGAATCAAGCGCAGGAAACCCGATCGTCGCCCAGCCGGCAACGCACAGCACGGCCAGTCCCAAAACCGCTTGTTGGGCGGTGAGAGTCAGGTGCATCGACACTGCGGCCAGGCCGATGACGGCGCCAGCCAGTGCGCCGAGGCTCCATTGACCGTGAAGTTTGGGCAGTGCTGGACGGTGCGAACGCCTTTCCATATCTGCGCCGTAGGCGTTCATCGCGACATCGACGCTGCCCTGGCCGGCTCCCCACAGTGCAAGCGCCACAAACAGCTCAAACGGCGAATGGGCGAGCCCCACGAACGGCGCACACACGCAGTACCCGACGATCGCGCACCGCAGGAGCCAGGCGCTGTTGCGGCGGTGCAGCAACCGCCCCGTGATCATCATTGCCGCCACCGCGCCCACCGGTGTGCCCAGCAGCGCCATGCCCAAAGTGGCGAAGTTCAGGTGCAGTGCGGACTGGATTTGCGGGATGTGGGCGGCCCAGCTTGCGAATAACATTGCGTGCGCAGCGAAGACGATCGAGAGTGCCGAGGCGCCTTTGGTGTCCGCCATCACGCGACGCAACGCTTTGCCTTCCGCACGGTATCTGCCAGTGCCAGGGCATCCGAGAAGTGTGAGGCCGCCGTGAAATGCACAGTGTGGAAGCCCAATTCGGCCGCGGCGGTGACCTCGGTGTCTGAGTCGCTGATGAACAGCGCATCCTCCGCCGTGCAACCGATCCGGCGCAGGGCCGCGTGGTAGGCCACCGGTTCGGGTTTACCAAGGATGGTCGCGGCGCGGCCGGCACAATATTCGAGTCCGGCAACGAAGAAGCCATTGTCCGGGTGGATTCGTAGTCCATCCGACCAAGTCGCATTGCGTTGTGCGGCAAGGAAGGGAACTCCTCGCTCAAGCGCCGACAGGGCCGGACCCACTGCGCCGACGTCGAAAGATCGGAAGCAGTCACCCACCACCACGGCCTGTGCGGCACTTGGATCCGTTGTCACCGACACAGAAGGGGGGAGAAATGCGTCGGCGTGGCCCAGTACGCATACGGTTTCAATTCGTTGAGCCACAAGGTGATCCGCGATCAGGCCTGATGCCGAGACGAGCTGCCAGCCCGATGCCGGGAACCCGGCGTCAAGGAGTTCTTGGCGGCGCGCGGATTGACTGACGCTGGAATCGTTGGTCAACAGGACACACGGATGGCCGCGGCGCTTCAGGTCGGCCACGAACTCGCGTGCGCCGACCCCCGGCTTGCCGTTGATCCACAGCACACCGTCGATGTCGCAGACCACCCCAGGGCGCGAGTCGTTGCTCATGATGCGATCGCGTAGACGTCGCGGCTGTCGCTCCATTGCGGGGACCGGGTGAGCGCGGCGTAACGGTCCGCATCTCGCACCATCAAGTTCAGGGCCGAGATGTTGCGCGACGGCGTGCAGTCAGCGAAAGCCGGTGAGGGCTCTTGCCAGTTCTGCCATTTCACCGCGATGTCGCGTTCAATGAACGAGTCGAGCTTCAGATAGTTGGCGCCACCGGAATCACACAGGTACTCGTCGCCGCCGACCAGCTCGGTGAGAGCCGCAATGCGATCACTTGGGTCGCCGGGTGGCAGCGCCAGCTCCGAGGCGTAGTAGACCGTCGGCGCGGCGCCAGCGCCGGCAAGCAGTGCAAGCGTCGACCGTACACATACCTGGGTCAACGAGCCTTCACCGGATTGCAACGCCGGCAACACAAGTCGCTCCGCGCTTTCCCATCCGGCTGAATGGCGGTATGCGTTGACGACGGTGGTGCGGGCCACCTGAAGTGCCTCCGTCGAGTCGACGAGTCCTACCTCGTTGATCAACGTGGCTTGCCCGCGAGGCAGTCGCACCGGCAACGTCAACCAGTGCGGCGTATGGGTGCCGTGGTCGGGCACGATCGTGCACCGGTTCTGCCACTCGCGTTTGGCGAATTGCACGTCGTCAAGCACGATCCAGATGTCGGCGGCGGCTAGCTTCTGGATGACCTTGTGCCGTGGGAAGAGGTTTGGCTGATGAATCGTCACGCGTGTCGGCGACGGGGACAACTGGGTAATGCTCATGGCTGATTCCTTGCGTTGATGTGGAGGGGTTGGTGGCCGGGTAGGCGGCTCGATGGACTAGACGCGTTCCTTGACGAGGGCGTCCTGTTTGCGATCGGGGATCATTCCTAGGCCGGCTTCGCCTGAGAAGTCTTCGGAGTTGTCCCGGGTGGCGAACCGAAACAGCGAGCGGACTTCTGCTGGCCAATGCGCGTAGTCATCGCGACGAATCCGCGGTTCGGGGTAGCCGACCTCGGACGGTCCAAACCGATACCAGGGGCGTGAATACACCACGCCGATCATGGGACGGATTTCCGTTGTGCGATTTGGTGTTCCGCGGTGCCATAGCCGCAGGTCTCGCATGATCAGTGACCCAGCGGGAGCAACCACCGGGGTGCTGGCGAGGATGTCCGAGCCGGTTTGGGGTTCGATTCCGGCGAGCTGATGCGAGGAGCTTGGCCAGATTTCAAGCGGACCGTTTTCCTCGTGGAAGTCAACCAGCGGGAAATTCACCACAACGCCATACGGCGGCAAGGTAAGGGGCAGTTCGGGAAATAGTGGCCTGCCGTCGGCATGCACATTCTGGTACACCGAACCAGGCGCGGCCGTATCGGAACCGAAGTACGAAATCGCGAGGTCGTTACCCAGCGTTCCGGCAAGGGTCTGCATCACCAGGGGGTTGCGAATGATCAGGTCGTCGATGAACGGTTCGGTCAGGCGCAGCGGCAAGTGATACCGGGGTTGTGGCCGGCCATCAAGCACCTCGAAGACGTACTCGTCGATCCTCTCCAAGAGAGCCTTGCGCAGGCGCTCGACGAGGGACTCGTCAAGGACGCTATCGAAGATGACGAAGCCGTCGCTTCGAAGTGCAAGCTGAATTTCCTCGTGGAATTCATGGCTGTCTCGGTTTGCTAGCCACTGTGATCGGGTGTATCTCATTCTCGAGCTCCGTTTCTGTCATGTGGGTGTTTGCCCTGGTGTTACCCCTACGGACCAGGACGATGTCCGTAGGTACACCGGCGACAGTACGATTGCTGGCGACCACGCAGTATCAGCTGATCGGACCATTGCGGGGTGGATATCTTCCTCCCCCGATCGGAGGACCCCCGTCGGGATCGCATGCCGCCCAGCATGTTTCGGGTCGCGCTGGCAGTTCTGCGGGGCCCTTTCCGATGACCGATCTTCCCGTCGTTTGACCAGATCCTTGTTGGCGTGGGTCCCAGCGGTACAAGGATTCGCCAAGCCATCCCCTGGACGCTCATGGGCATACAAACCCAACCCGGCTCGCACAAGGGGCCGCCTCACGAAATGGACCGCACATGACCACAACTGGAAAAACCACTCTTGGCGCCACTGCCGCAATCGCGCTGGGGGCGCTCACCGCACTGACCGTGATTGCCGGCGCTGCGCCGGCGCAGGCGGACAACGGCTGCGCCGCTGGCTACGTCCCGCGGTTGGCTGCACCCTCAGACGCCGTATGTGTTACGCCGTCGGTGGCGGCACGCACGGCACAGGAAAACCTCGTGGCCGCCAATTTCTGGGTAGATGGCGCCTACGGGCCTCAAACCTGCGTTCAGGGTCTCGTCTGGCGCGAGGCATTCGACGGCGACACCGTCTGCGTAACCCCCGCCACTCGCGAACAGTCGTGGGCCGACAACGCCGCGGCCGCGTCGCGCCTGGCGCCGAATGAACCCGCCGAACTCGAAGAACTTGACGAAGAAGAAGAGGAGCAAGCCGGCGGAGGCGGCGATGGCGGCGGCGGGGACGACTTTCCCGACGATGGGTGCGCTGCGACGCAATGGGAAGAGGCCTTCGGCGACAAGGACTACAACACCGCTCTCTGCGAACCGGAGATGGCGGCGGCAGACGAGGGTGACGTGTGAGACCTGTCCGGCGGCGACAGGCTTAGCATGACGGCACGACTCAAGGGAGGTCGGCATGCCCGAGGTGCCCGCACCGCGCGCAGTTCTCACCGCCTGGACACCGCCGATCTCCGAGCAGATCGCGCAGCTGTATCGCGACCTGCACCGCCACCCCGAGTTGTCGATGCAGGAACATCACACGGCTGCCGCCGTGGTGGCCGCGCTCGAACCGCTAGGCCTCGACGTCACCGCTGGCGTCGGAGGCACTGGCGTAGTCGCGGTGTTGCGCAACGGGAATGGACCGGTAGTAATGTTGCGCGCCGATATGGACGCGCTGCCGGTCGCTGAAGATACGGGGCTGCCGTACGCGAGCACCGCCGTATCCGTCGACGCGGCCGGCAGCACTGTCGCCGTTGCGCATGCATGCGGGCATGACATGCACACCGCTAGCCTGGTTGGCGCGGTGTTCGCGCTCGCCGCCGCGCGGAATGCATGGGCGGGCACCGTTGTGGCGGTCTTTCAGCCGGCCGAGGAGCTGGGGTGCGGCGCCGCGGCCATGATCGCCGACGGGCTCTTCGAACGGTTTCCCGCTCCTCAGATTGTGCTGGGTCAGCATGTCGGACCGATTCCCGCCGGAACGATCGCCTACAGGCGGGGGCCGCTGATGGCCGCCGCGGACTCCGTGCACGTGACCTTGTACGGCCAAGGTGGTCACGCGTCACGGCCGGAGAACGCTGTTGATCCCGTGGTCATGGCTGCCGCCACTGTCATGCGGCTGCAGACCCTCGTCGCGCGAGAGGTAGCAAGCAACGACCAGGCCGTGCTGACCGTCGGCCGGCTCCAGGCGGGCACGAAGAGCAACATCATTCCCGACACCGCAGAGCTCGACATCGACATCCGTAGTTACTCGGACGAAACCCGAAACCACCTGCGCGCCGCGGTCGAGCGAATCGTGCGTGCCGAGGCCCAGGCCAGTGCGGCCCCACGCGATCCGGTTTTCGACTGGAACTTCAGCGTCCCGCTCCTGATCAGCGACCCCGACGCCACGGACGCCACCGTCAGCGCGTTTCACTGCCACTTCGGCGTCGACCGCGTGCTGGAAGTCCCACCGGTGGCTGCTAGTGAGGACGTCGGCGCTTTCGGTGCGGCGCTCGGCGTACCCACGGTGTTCTGGTTCTTCGGCGGCATCGACCCCGAGGCTATCGCCGAGGCCAGCCGCGTAGGGCGGCCGATACCGGTCAATCACTCTCCCCAGTTCGCCCCGGCGATCGAACCCACACTGACGACCGGCGTAAACGCGTTGGTGCTCGCAGCGCTCACCTGGCTCGCAACCAGCGACGAAAGCTACGGCGCTGGTTGCCAGCCCGGGCCACGGAACGCGTAACCAAACATGGCGCGCGTGCTCGACGCAGATCGGATATCGCACCACATCGCCACGATCTCGTGTGTATAGATGCGCCCGATGTTGTAGGTCTCGATGTTCTTGGTCAGTCCGTACAACACACGTGCCCGCTCCGGCTCGAATGTGCCGAACAGCCGATCCCAGACAATCAGAATCCCGCCGTAGTTCTTGTCGAGGTACTCGTCGTTCGAACTGTGATGGGCACGGTGATGGCTTGGGGTGTTGAAGACGAATTCGATAGGCCGCCAGAGCTTATCGATGATCTCGGTGTGAATAAAGAACTGGTACAGCAAGTTGATGGCATAGCTTGCCATGATGATCTTGCCGTCAATGCCGAGCAATGCAAGCGGAGCGAGGAACGGCAACGATGTCACGACCACACACGACGTCCGCAGGGCGACTGACAGGTTGAAGCGCTGGCTCGAGTGGTGCACTACATGGACCGCCCATAGCATCCGAATCTCATGGTGCGCGCGGTGATACCAGTAGTACGTGAAGTCGACAGCGATCATCGCGACCACCCAAGCGACCCACCCAGTCGGATGCCAGGGCGCGAGCGCGTGAAGCCACATCAGAAGCGCCAGCTCGGCTATCGCCCAGGGCAAGTTCAGCAACTGGTAGCCGAGGCCGGTCAAGATATTCGCGACGGTGTCGCGGACGCCGTAGCCGGGCTGGCGGCGGCGCCAAAGCACCCACAGTTCGATTGCGATCGTGACAACGAACACCGGAATGGCCAGCCAGATGAGCATCTTCGAAACATCTATCGGGTGCACTTGCGGACCGTCCCCTCGATCGGAGGTCCGAAGCTGTCATCGCCGCCGTACCGGCCACCGCCGATCTCTCGGATGTCCACCGGACCTCGCTTCCGCATGACCTCATGTCTATGATGTCTATTGCGAAACACGATCCGGGATGGGTCTTGAAGAAACCTTGGCGCTCGATGAACTGCCCGAGTGTGGTCCAATGCGCCATCGCGGCCAGCTGGTCCAGCATCGTATGGAGCCGATGACGGGAATCGAACCCGCGTATTCAGCTTGGGAAGTATTTTCTACGTCCGAACGGATGAGCGCTAGTCGCAGGTCTGCGGGATAACGGTAACCGCGTTTGCGCTGCTCAAGCCTGCTTCCGTACGGCTGACGGACGCCCTCGGTACCGCCTCCGTACGCCCGCAGTTCGGCTCCGTCTACGGGACCGAAAACGGGACCGCGTGGAGTGTTTGGCCAGCTTACTTTCGGACGCCGCGAAGACTTAAGCTAGCGATGACGTAACACGCGAAGAGGCGCAAGTGGGCGTCATGAAGGACATCAACTTCATCAATAATTCCACCAAGTGCGGGTGGAAAAAGACCTACGGCGCATTGCAAATGCCGTCGATTAGCTCTGCAGGAGTCACTCACTTATCACTTCGACCAATACTTAGACTCCGAGAATGCGCGTGCCTCGACGAATCGCAGAGTTCAACAAGCGAGTCACCAATCCGGCGGCTCGCACGATCACACCGTGGCTTCCGAGCCTCGGGACGCTCGAGCACGTCGGGCGGAAGTCGGGTAAGCGATATCGAACACCCCTTTTGGTATTCAAGACCCTTGATGGCTACGCCATCCTCATCGGCTACGGCCTGCAGACGGACTGGTTGAAGAACGTGCTGGCCGGCGGACCGACGGTGCTGCGCAAGCGTGGACGGGCTGTCGCGCTCGTCAACCCACGGGTGGTGAGCAAGGCCGAGGCCGCAGCCCTCGTCATACCGCGTTCCCGGCTGCTCTACCGAGCGTTTCCCTATAACGAGGCAGCCTTGCTGTTGACGAACGCGGGCTCTGCGCGCTGACCTCTGTAGCGCACCGGGCTTCGAGCTGAGGAAAGGACCGTTACGGGACCGCGCGCCGCTCGCGCCTAGGACAAAGGATCGAAAGTCGAGCGTCGTATGGAGCCGATGACGGGAATCGAACCCGCGTATTCAGCTTGGGAAGCTGATGTTCTGCCATTGAACTACATCGGCCTGTTTGACCACGAAGGCTAACATCCGAGCGGCTACGCTCGTCGCGTGCTGCTCTCCGATCGCGACATCCGAGCCGAAATCGCCGCCGAGCGACTGGGTATCGATCCCTACGACCCGGACCTGGTGCAGCCTTCGAGCGTCGACGTCCGCCTCGACAACATGTTCCGAGTGTTCAACAACACCCGCTACACCCACATCGATCCGTCCATCCAGCAGGACGAGCTGACCAGCCTCGTGCAGCCGGACCCGGGCGAGCCCTTTGTGCTGCATCCCGGCGAGTTTGTCCTGGGCTCGACACTCGAGCTGTGCACACTGCCCGACGACCTCGCCGGCCGGCTCGAGGGCAAGTCGTCGCTGGGCCGGCTCGGCCTGCTGACCCACTCGACCGCGGGCTTCATCGACCCCGGCTTCTCGGGCCATATCACCCTCGAACTGTCCAACGTCGCCAACCTGCCGATCACGCTGTGGCCGGGGATGAAGATCGGTCAGCTCTGCCTGCTCCGGCTGACCAGCCCCGCCGAGCACCCGTACGGCAGCGCGCAGGCCGGCTCCAAATACCAGGGTCAGCGCGGCCCGACCCCGTCGCGCTCGTATCAGAACTTCATCAAATCCGGCTGAGCGGCCAGCTATCACACGCTCTGATGCGATTTGTGTGCATTAAGTGGCCACTCGCCGACGCACCTGATGCGTGAGGTTTCGCTAACTCCGCCGAAACGCGGCACCTATGCTCTTCTCCGATCGGGAGGGAGCCCCAAGATGCCAGAGATCGATCCTGCCGCCACCGCATGGCTGCTCGCCAGCACCGCCCTAGTCCTGTTGATGACCCCGGGACTCGCCATCTTCTACGGCGGCATGGTCCGCACCACCGGGGTGCTCAACATGATCATGATGTGCTTCATCTCGATCCCTATGGTGACCGTGGCCTGGCTACTCGTCGGGTACACCGTGGCGTTTTCCGACGACAGCGCAGGCGGATTGGTCGGCAACCTGGAGCACATCGGCATGCTCGGCATCAATCCAGAGACGGCCCGCGGTCCGGTGCCGGAACTGTTGTTCGCCACCTTCCAGCTGGGCTTCGCGGTCGTCACCGCGGCATTGGTCAGCGGCGCGATCGCCGACCGCGCCAAGTTCGCGGCGTGGGTGGTGTTCGTCCCGCTGTGGACGGTCGCGGTGTATGCGGTGGTGGCCCACTGGGTGTGGGCGCCGGACGGTTGGCTGTTCGAATTCGGCGCGCTGGACTACGCCGGTGGCCTCGTCGTTGAAATCGTGTCAGGGATGTCGGCGCTGGCGCTGGCTCTGGTGCTCGGGCCACGGATTGGGTTCGGGAAGGAAGCCATGCGCCCGCACAACCTGCCGTTCGTCTTGCTGGGCTGCGGCCTGCTGTGGTTCGGCTGGTTCGGATTCAATGCCGGTTCCGCGCTAGCCGCCAACGGGATGGCCTCGGCGGTCTTCTTGAACACCCTGGTGGCCGGTTGCCTCGGCATGCTGGGCTGGATCACCGTGGAGCAGGTCCGCGATGGCAGGCCAACCACGTTCGGCGCTGCCTCGGGTGTGATCGCCGGTTTGGTTGCGATCACCCCATCCTGCGGGACGGTGAACACCCTTGGCGCTGCGGTTGTCGGGCTGGCGGCGGGGATCGTCTGCTCGTTCGCCGTCGGCGCGAAGTTCAAGTTCGGATACGACGATTCGCTCGACGTCGTCGGCGTGCACTTTGTCGGCGGGGTGGTCGGCGTGTTGCTGATCGGATTGTTGGCCACCGAGGTGATGACCGGCGGCGCGGAAGGCCTCTTCTACGGCGGCGGATTCACACAGCTCGGTAAGCAGGCACTCGGGGCGCTGGTCGTCGGCGTGTACGCGTTCGTCGTGTCCTATGTGCTCGCCAAGGTGATCGACCGGCTCATGGGCTTCAGGATCAGCGCCGATGACGAGACGACCGGTGTCGACTTCACCCAGCACGCCGAGACCGCCTACGCGGAGGCGGTGCACGGCCATCAGCCGTCGCGCCGTCCGAGTTCGTTCGGCCACCTCGGCGACGTCGACGCGCCGGGTCCGCGACCCGAGAAGGCCGAAGAAGGCTGAAGAAGGCTGAATCTTTTTCCGACGTAAGGGAATTTGAACCGCCCAGCGCGGGTTGTCGTTGAGCCGAGTAGGGTTTTAGTACCGGTGCTGGCGACCGCTATCAGCTAACGCCGCCGAATGTAACGGCCAGGCTGCTCGCGACGATGAAATATCGGGTCGTCGGCTTGTGTGGAGTGAGACCTCAAAAGAAATCTTGATAACGTAGCAAACACTTTGGAGGGGTCAGTGGACATCGTATTGGGTGTGTCGATGACACCTACGACGGTCCGCATGGTGCTGGTCGAAGGCGAGAAAGCCGACGGGTCGATCGTCGACCACGACACCTTTGACGTTACTGCCTACGAGGGCTCAGCAACGTCTTTCAGCGCGGCGGAACAGGTCGTCGACGCCGTGCTTGGCACCAAGGAGAGCGCTGCGGCAGGCGGCCATCACCTGAAGTCGATCGGCGTCACGTGGAGTGATCACGCCGAGGCCTCAACGCTGCGCGATGCGCTGGCCGCCCGTGGCGTCGACGATGTGATGCTGGTGTCCGACGGCCATGCCGCGGGCGCACTCGCCCAGGCAGTCGGCCGGGCTGTCGGGTACGCCACCACGGCGCTGTTGTTCATCGATCGAGACACCGCCACGCTGTCGGTGGTGCAGACCGACGACGGCTCCGTGGTGAAGGTGTTGAGCCGCTCATTGCACAGCGGTGACGCAATGGCCGTCCTGGCCGAGATGGCCGCGGCCGTCGCGGCCCAGAACTCGCCGCCGGACGGCATGTTCGTCGTGGGCTCGGGGGTCGACGTCACCGCGGTGAAGGCACACCTGGCGACTCTCGTCAGCCTTCCGGTCAGCGCCCCCGACGAAGCAGAAATCGCGCTGGCCCGTGGTGCGGCGCTGGCATCGGCCAACGCGCCCGCCTTGGAGGCGACGACCGCCGGTCTGGCCTATTCGCTGGATCCCGACGGCACCACCGCGGGTAACGCCTACGCGGTCCTTGCCGCTGCGGAGACTCAGTTGGCGCCAGTCGGCGGCGATGCGCCGCTCGACGATTACGCGGCGCGGACCGATATGGAGCCGATTACTCCCGAGGAGGGCCGCAAGCCGTTCTTGCTCGTCGGCAGCGCGCTGACGTCCATTTTCGTGGTTGGTGTGGTGGCACTGGTCATTTCGCTGGCGGTCAGCATCCGGCCGACGGTCGACCAACGGCCGGCCCCCGGTGAGAGTGCGATCGTGCCAAGCGCAGTGGCACCCGCGCCTGCCCCGGTACAGGAAGCTCAGCAGCCGGTCGCGCCGCCGCCACCCGCGGAGACCATCAAGCCGCCGGTGCCCGTCGCCGTGCAGGAAGCCCCCGCGCCGCGGCAGGCGCCGCGTCAGGTATTCGTCGAGCAGGCACCCGCCCCACAGGCGCCCGCCCCGGCGCCGGTCGCGCCACCGCCGCCGCCCCCCGCGGCGCCGCCACCACCGGCTCCGATTCCCGTGGCGCCTGCGCCGGTTCCCTACATTCCGCCGCCCGTGTACAACCCGCCGGTCTACAACCCGTACCTGCCGCCGCCCGCGTACTACCCGCGGCCCAGGCCCTGGACTCCGCCGTGGTCACCGCCATGGCAACGCCCACAACAGCCGCAAATACCGCAGGAGCCGCAGCAGCCGCCGCAGAATCCGCAGTGGCCTGGATCTGGCGGGGGCTCGGGCTCTGACGGCTACCCAGGATCCGGCGGCTCGGATGGATACCCAGGATCCGGCGGGTCGGGCGGCTCGCATGAGTACCCAGGATCCGGCGGATCCGGCGGATCCGGCGGCTCGGGTGGCTCCGGCGGCTCGGGTGGCTCGGGTGGCGGCAACGGCGGAGGCTGTTTCCTGATTTTCTGTGGCGGCCGCAACTAGCGGTACACCTGCCGTTGGCCTGCCGCTTGGTGTCGCTTAGCTGTTAGCTCATCCTGGCTGCCTATAGAGGCAGTATGCGATGCACCGTATTCGGCACGGGCTATCTCGGCGCGACGCACGCCGCCGGTATGGCCGAACTCGGGCACGACGTGATCGGCGTCGACATCGATGCCGGCAAGGTGGCCAAGCTCGCGTCTGGCGACATCCCGTTTTACGAGCCCGGTCTGCGAAAGATGTTGAGCGACAACCTCTCTGTTGGCCGATTGCGCTTCACCACCGACTACGCCGAGGCAGCGGACTTCGCCGATGTGCATTTCCTTGGCGTCGGAACCCCGCAGAAGAAGGGCGAATACGGCGCCGACCTGCGCCACGTGCACGCCGTGATCGACACGTTGGTGCCGCGGCTGCGTCGGCCCGCGGTGATCGTCGGCAAGTCAACAGTGCCGGTCGGCACGGCTGCCGAACTGGCGGATCGGGCCTGCGGGCTTGCACCCGAGGGTGTCGACGTCGAGGTGGCGTGGAATCCGGAATTTCTGCGCGAGGGTTTCGCCGTCCACGACACGCTGCACCCTGACCGCATCGTGCTTGGTGTGCAACGGGATTCGGTGCGTTCCGAAGGCGCGATCCGCGAGCTGTACGCCCCGCTGCTGGACGAAGGGGTGCCATTCTTGGTCACCGACCTTCAGACGGCCGAGCTGGTCAAGGTGTCCGCGAACGCCTTTCTCGCCACCAAGATCTCGTTCATCAACGCGATCTCCGAGGTCTGCGAGGCCGTCGACGCCGACGTCACCCTGCTGGCTGACGCGCTGGGATATGACCCGCGAATCGGCCGCCGCTTCCTCAACGCCGGCCTCGGTTTCGGTGGCGGGTGTCTGCCCAAGGACATCCGCGCGTTCATGGCCCGTGCAGGCGAACTGGGTGCCAACCACGCGCTGACGTTCCTGCGCGAGGTCGACAGCATCAACATGCGGCGCCGCACCCGGATGGTGGATCTGGCGACCAAGGCGTGCGGAGGCTCGCTGCTCGGCGCCAACGTGGCGGTGCTCGGCGCCGCGTTCAAACCCGAGTCCGACGACGTTCGGGACTCGCCCGCACTCAACGTCGCCGGCATGCTGCAACTCAACGGGGCCGCCGTCAACGTGTACGACCCGAAGGCGATCGAGAATTCGCAGCGCCTGTTTCCGACGCTGAACTACGCGACGTCTGTGCCTGAGGCGTGCGAGCGCGCAGACGCCGTTTTGGTGCTCACGGAATGGCGCGAGTTCGTCGAGCTCAACCCCGATGACCTTGCCGACACGGTGCGCGCCAAAGTCGTTGTGGACGGTCGTAATTGCCTCGATGTCGAGCGGTGGACAAACGCCGGCTGGCGAATGTACTGCCTTGGCAAGAGCGTCAACCAGCAGACGCCTGCTTGAGCATTCCGTCGAAGCCCTGCCAGAGCAGCATGAAGACGAGTTCGACAACGCGCTCGCGCGGCACGTCGCGGTTCTCGTACCACCAGGTGGCGACGCCATGGGTCGCCGCCTGCGTCGCGCGGGCCAGGATCCAGGCGGCCTCGTCGACGGTGATGCCCTTGACGGGCTTGGCGTCCGCGGCGCCGAACCGGATGAGATCGGCGATGCCCGCGGTGCCGCGGTTGGTGAGCTCCTGCCAGACCGCGGCGATCTCCGGGTCGGCCGGGGGGTCCCGGAACAGGAAGCGCCAGACGAATGGGTCCTCCTCGACGAACTCGAAATAACCCGCGACGCTGGCGCGGACCAACTCCTCAGCCGATGCGCCCCGAAGGCGGCGCAGGGTCCGGTCCCTCAACTGTTCGGCGTGTAGCTCGAGGAGCGTGATGTGAAGTTCGCGCTTGGAGCCGAAATGGTCGTAGAGGACCGAGGGCACGACACCGGCGCGCGCGGCGATGTCCTGCATCTTCGCGTCGGCGTAACCGCGTTCAGCGAACACCTCGACGGCCGCATCCAGGATGCGTGTCCGTCGCTCCTCGGCCAGCAGTCGTTTCCTTGCCATACCGAATTGTAATTCGGTAGGCTGTTGGCCTATTACCGAACCGCTATTCGGTTGGATGGAGGGTGAGATGGGCCGTCGTCGAAAGAATGGTCACGCGCTCGAACCCCTGCGGCAACGGATCCGCTGGCTGGCGACGCACGCGGTGGTCCGAGCGTTCTCCAAGATCCTTGCCCGCCGGGGCGATCCCCAAGGACGGCTGATCGCTGATCCCGCCGTGCGCGCCGACCCCGTCGCGTTTACCGAGGAAATCCGGTCCCAAGGACCGATCGTTCGATGCCGCGTCGTACACATCACCGTCGACCACGGGGTGGCCAACGAGGTCTTGCGGTCCGACGATTTCCGGGTCATCGCATTGGGAGCCAACCTGCCCCAACCGTTGCAGTGGGTGGCACGGCACACCCACCCCGGGTTGCTGCATCCACTGGAGCCGCCCTCAATGCTGTCGATCGAGCCGCCCGAGCACACCCGCTGCCGCAAGCTGGTGTCGTCCGTATTCACCACGCGGGCGGTCGCCGCGCTGCGCGACCGGGTGCAGGACACCGCCAATGCGCTTCTCGACGAGATCGACGACGGCACCGTCGATGTGGTCGAACGGTACTGTCGCAGCTACCCGTCGCCGTCATCGGCGACATCCTCGGCGTGCCTGATGAGGCCAGGCCCCGCATCCTGGAGTTCGGCGAGCTGGGCGCGCCTAGTCTGGACTTCGGCCTGACCTGGCGCGAATATCACCAGGTCTATACAGGCATCGAGGGGTTCAACGTCTGGCTCGCAAATCACCTTGAGCAGTTGCGGCGCAACCCCGGTGACGACCTGATGAGCCAACTGATCCAGGCGTCCGACGAAGGTGCGCACCTCAGCGACGTCGAACTTCGGGCCACCGCGGGCCTGGTGCTGGCGGCCGGGTTCGAGACCACGGTCAACCTGCTGGGCAACGGGATCCGGATGCTGCTGGACACGCCAGAACACCTCGACACATTGGCCACCCGCCCCGAACTGTGGCCAACGCGGTCGAGGAAATCCTGCGGCTGGAATCGCCGGTCCAGCTCACCGCGCGCATGGTCGGGAAAGACATCGACGTCGCGGGTACCAGGCTGCGACGCGGCGAAGTCGTCATCCTCTACCTGGCCGGAGCCAACCGCGACCCGAAGGTTTTCACCGACCCGCACCGCTTCGACATCGAACGCGACAACGCAGGCAAGCACCTGTCGTTCTCCGGCGGCAGACACTTCTGCCTCGGCGCGGCGCTGGCCCGCGCCGAAGGTGAAGTGGGATTACGGACATTCTTCCAGCGGTTCCCCGACGCCCGGCTGGCCGGCGAGGGCAACCGCCGCGAAACCAGGGTGCTGCGCGGCTGGTCGTCCCTGCCCGTCACGCTCGGCAGCGCCGACAAGCCCGCGATGAGTTCCTGACCGCCCTGCTGGCGTTAAGCCACGAACGTTCCTTACCGCTCGAAAAATCGCCGAAATCTCGAGCGGTAAGGAACGTTCGCCGGGCGGGGGAGCCGAGTACGTTCGTAGCGTGGATTTCCGAGCGGCGCTGCTCGACCAGACCCGGGACTTCGGGCAACTGATCCGCAGTGCAGACCCGTCAACGCCCGTGCCGACCTGCCCCGACTGGACGCTGCGACAACTCTTCCGCCACGTTGGGCGCGGAAACCGTTGGGCCGCACAGATCATCGCCGACCGGCGGTCCGAGCCGCTCGATCCTCGGGATGTCCGCGAGGGCAAACCGCCCGACGATCCCGACGCCGCCGTCGAGTGGTTGAACAAGGGCGCTGCGCTGGTCATCGATTCCGTCGACCGGTTCGGCTCCGACGCTCGGGTCTGGACCTTCCTGGGGCCCCGGCCCGCGGGATGGTGGATCCGCCGGCGGCTGCATGAGGCCACAGTGCATCGCGCCGACGCGGCATTGGCCGTCGGCACTGCGTTCGACCTGTCACCGGAGCTGGCCGCCGATGGCATCAGCGAGTGGATCGAACTCATCACCGTCCAGGCCAAGCGGCAGTCACCGCCGTTGTCGCGGGGCCAGGCGATTCACTTACACGCAACCGACGACGTCCTGGGTCCGGTCGGCGAGTGGACGATCGTGAACGACGAGGACGGCGTCGCCTGGTCCCACGACCACCGCAAGGGCGACGTGGCGCTGCGCGGACCGGTCACCGACCTACTGCTCGCGATCGTGCGCAGGCGCACCGCCGCCGAGCTCGATATCGAGGTGTTCGGCGACACCGCGGTCTGGGACGGCTGGCTCGAGCGCACGCCGTTCTGAATGGCGTACCTTCACGACCATGACCACTTCGGAGATCGCGACCGTGTTGGCCTGGCATGACGCGCTCAACGAGCAGGATTTAGCCACCCTGCGGCAGGTATCCAGCGACGATATCGAGTTCGGTGATGCGAACGGCGCCGGCCAGGGTCATGAAGCCTTGCTGGAATGGGCGAGTTCGTTGGCCGTCACAGCTGCCGACCCAGGCCGCATGTACGTCCGTGACGGTGTGGTGGTCGCCGAGGAGCAGGACGGCGAGGCGGTCGCGTTCCGTGTCGTGCATGACCACATCACATCGGTGTTCCGGCACCCCGACCTCGCTACCGCGTTGGCCGCGACCGAGCTGACCGAGAAGGACCTCGCCGGCTGATGCGGGGCATCATCCTGGCAGGCGGATCGGGCACCCGGCTGTACCCGATCACCATGGGTGTGTCCAAACAGTTGGTTCCCGTGTACGACAAGCCGATGATCTACTACCCGCTGTCGACGCTGATAATGGCGGGCATTCGCGACATCCAAGTCATCACCACGCCCGACGATGCACCCGCGTTTAGCCGATTGCTCAGCGACGGTTCACATTTCGGTATCAATATCAGCTACGCGGTACAAGACAGGCCCGACGGACTGGCGCAAGCATTCGTGATCGGCGCTGACCACATCGGTACCGACTCCGTCGCATTGGTACTGGGCGACAACATCTTCTATGGTCCCGGCCTCGGAACCAACCTGCGCCGGTTCCAAAATGTCAGCGGCGGCGCTATTTTCGCGTATTGGGTGGCGAACCCTTCGGACTATGGCGTTGTCGAGTTCGCCGCCGACGGCACCGCGCTTTCGATCGAGGAGAAGCCGGCCACCCCGAAGTCGCAGTACGCGGTGCCGGGTCTGTACTTCTACGACAACGACGTCGTCGAGATCGCGCGGTCGTTGAGACCGTCGTCGCGCGGTGAGTACGAAATCACCGACATCAACCAGGCCTACCTGAACCAGGGCAGGCTGTCGGTGGACGTGCTGGCTCGCGGCACCGCGTGGCTGGACACCGGAACGTTCGATTCGCTTCTTGACGCCAGCGACTACGTCCGCACCATCGAACGCAGGCAGGGCCTGAAGATCAGCGTGCCCGAGGAGGTGGCATGGCGGGTCGGCTTCATCGACGACGATCAGCTCGCCGCCCGCGCCCACAGCCTGCTCAAGTCCGGCTACGGCGCCTACCTGCTGGGGCTGCTGGATCGGTAGCGGGCGTCGCGAGCACCGCCGCGATCGCCGTCGTCAACGGCACCGACAGTGCCAGCGCGATGCCGCCGACCGCTGACCGGGCGATCTCGATGGCCACGCTTTCGCTGGTGAACACGTCGCCGAGGGACCGGTTCGCCACGCTGAACAGCAGCAGCAGCGGCAGCGCGCTACCCGCGTATGCCAGCACCAGCGTGTAAACCGTGCTGGCGATGTGGTCGCGGCCCACCCGCATGGCGCCGAGAAAGATCGCGCGCCGCGAGCTGCCGTCGCCGAGCCCCGCCAGCTCGAACACCGTCGACGCCTGAGTCACCGTGACATCGTTGAGCACGCCGAGCGAACCGATGATGAACCCGGCCAGCAGCAACCCGGTGATCGAAACGTCGCCCATGTACGCGGCGACTTCGTTGTTCCGATCTTCGGACAGTCCGGTCAAGTGCGCCAATTCGATTGCCCCCCAAGATAACAGCGCGGCGAGCAAGAGTGCGGTCAGGGTGCCGAGCAAAGCCGCGCTGGTGCGAAGGCTCACGCCGTGCGCCAGATAGATCACCGCATAGAGGATCGCTGCCGAGGCGACCAACGCGACCGGAACCGCGGATGCGCCGTCGCGCAGGGCGGGCAGTAGAAACACCACCAGCACTCCGAACGCGACCACGATGCCGATCATCGCCCGCAGTCCGCGCCAGCGCGCGACCGCGACGATCACGACGGCGAACGCCGCGGCCAGCGCGATCAGCGGCCATGTCCGCTCGTAGTCGTAGAAGGCATAGCTGGTCGCACCCGCCGCGTCGACCTGGCGGCTGATCCGGATGTCGTCGCCGACCGCGAGGTTGGGTTGGCCGGGTCCGCCGCTGAATTCGAACATCGTGTTGGCGCCCTTGTTCGGGCCGGAGTCGATCGCCACCAGAGTCTGGACGCATTGACCACCCCCCTCGGGGGCCTGCTCTGGGTCGGCAGTCAGCACGGCGCCCGATGACGGGCTTCCGCACCCTGCGGCCTTGCTGGACAGCACGTGCCCGCCTTCGGTGGTGACCGCGCCGCCCGCGGCGTTCTGGAACGGCAGCGGGATGTCGACCTTCTGCTGGCTGGGCCACAGCAAGACCGCGCCGGCCAGCACGGCGACGCCGATCGCGATCAACGCCCCGACGACGATCTTGGCGGCCATCGGCCCTAACGGCGCCGGGCCAGTGGGGTGCGCGTGCGAATGGGCGTGAGAGTGCGTCACGCGCCACAGGGTAGACGGGCCAGCTGGACGTGAATTAAATCAAGGCGGAGGAGCCGAGGAGTGGAGACATCGAAAACGCGACTTCTTGCTCGGTTCTAGCGCTACTCGCGGTCGAGGTCGATACGGATCGTCAGCAGTTCGGTGCCCAGGGCGCTGTTGGCTGTCCTGTTGACCCACGAAAATTTCGCGTTGCGGGCCTGCGCGTCGTCGTCGGGAAGCAGGTGCGCCCTGCCGGTGCGCCACCGGCCGCCAACTCTTATCCGGATAGCGTTGTCAGCCTTGATGTTTCGCACGTAGTTCGATGACTCGCCGTGCATGGAGACAAACCAGAAGGTGGCCCCGTCGAGGCGGCCCCCGATCGGCGTGCGACATGGCTGGCCGCTGACGCGACCCTTCGTCTCCAAAACCACCTGGCTCGGCAGCCGCCTGGCGATCGGATTCGCAATCCGATGCAGCGCGTCGACTGCCCGGCGCTTCACTGGCGGTAGGACACCAGGAAGTTGCCCAGCCGCTCGATCGCGTTGGCCAGGTCACGCGACCAGGGCAGCGTCACGATGCGCAGGTGATCGGGCGTGGGCCAGTTGAAGCCGGTGCCCTGGGTGAGCAGGATCTTCTCCTGCAGCAGCAGGTCGAGAACGAGTTGCTCGTCGTCCTTGATGTCGTAAACCTCGGGATCGAGCCGGGGGAACGTGTAAAGCGCCCCGCCGGGCTTCACACACGACACGCCAGGGATTTCGTTCAGCTTGGTCCACGCCACGTCGCGCTGCTCAAGGAGGCGTCCCCCGGGCAGCACGAGGTCCTCGATGCTCTGATAGCCACCGAGCGCCACCTGGATCGCGTGCTGTGCAGGGACATTCGGGCACAGCCGCATGTTGGCCAAGAGGCTGATGCCCTCGATGAAACTCTCGGCATGTTCCTTGGGGCCGGTGATCACCAGCCACCCTGACCGGTAGCCCGCGACCCGGTATGCCTTCGACAAGCCATTGAAGGTCAGCGTCAATACATCCGGCGCCACCGACGCCATCGCGATGTGCTTGGCGTCGTCATAGAGGATCATGTCGTAGATCTCATCGGCCAACAGCAAGAGTTCATGCTTGCGCGCGAGATTGGCCATCTGCTCCAGGATTTCGCGGCTGTAGACCGCGCCGGTCGGGTTGTTCGGGTTGATCACGACGATCGCCTTGGTGCGGTCGGTGATCTTCGACTCCAGGTCGGCGATATCAGGCATCCAGCCCTGCGTCTCGTCGCACAAGTAGTGCACCGGTGTGCCGCCGGCCAGTGAGGTGCACGCCGTCCACAGCGGATAGTCAGGCGCGGGGATCAACACTTGGTCGCCGTTGTCCAGCAGCGCCTGCAACGTCATCTGGATGAGCTCGGAGGCACCGTTGCCGAGATAGACGTCCTCGACGTCGAATTTCGGGAAACCGTCCACCAGTTCGTAGCGGGTGAAGACCGCCCGCCTGGCGCTCATGATGCCCTTGGAGTCCGAATACCCCTGGGCGTACGGAAGCGCCTGGATGATGTCGCGCATGATGACGTCGGGTGCCTCGAAGCCGAACGGCGCGGGGTTGCCGATGTTCAGCTTGAGGATGCGGTGACCCTCTGCCTCCAGCCGCGACGCGTGCTCGTGTACGGGCCCACGGATCTCGTACAGGACGTCCTGCAGCTTCGAGGACTGCGTGAACGTGCGCTGCCGCGGGTGATGCCCGGTGGCCTGCCACGGAACGTGGTGGGTAGTCACGTCATCCATGGTCTCATTGACGTCCAGCTAATTTGTAAAAGTGCTGGTTATCGCTTACCAGGCGGCCGCGCACCCTTGGCGATGCCCAGGCCCTTCACCGGCGGCGCCGGCTTCTCGCCGTTGCCATCGGCGGAAGGCTCAGGCGCAGCGTCGGATTCACCCTCGGAGACCGGCTCCGGTTGTGGCGCAGCGGGTTTCGCGGCCGCAGGTGCCTTCTTCGCTCCTGGCCGCCGTGCGCCGGGTGCGATACCGAGACCCTTGACCTCCGGTTCGGCCGCCGTGGAGGCCGGCTCCGTAGCCGTGGAGGCCGGCTCCGTCGCGGTCGACGCGGGTTCGGCGGGCGCCGGTGCGGCCTTCTTGGCGCCGGGCCGCCGTGCTCCCGCCGCGATACCGAGGCCTTTGGCCTCAGGCTCGGGCTTGGCAGGAGCAGCCGGAGCAGGCGTTTCGGTAGCGGCGGGTGCGGCCTTCTTGGCGCCGGGACGCTTGGCGCCGGCAGCGATGCCGAGCCCCTTGGCGGGCGCAGCGGCCGGTGCTTCGGCGGCCGGTGCCTCTGCGGCGGGTGCCGCTGCCTTCTTGGCGCCGGGGCGCTTTGCACCGCCGGCGATACCGAGACCCGTAACGGGCTTGGTCTCGCTCGCAGTCGACGCCTTGGTTTCTGCAGGTGCTGCCTGCGGTGCGGCTTCGGCCGGCGCGGCCTCGGCCTTCGGCGCAGCCTCGACGCGGGCGGCACGCTCTTCGGATTCCTTTGCCGCCGTGCCCTTTTCGGGCAGTGAGACGGAGCTCTTATCCAGTGATCCAAGCAGCAGCTGGGCGACGTCGAGCACCTCGGCCTTCGGCACGTCCTTGGCCGCTGCGACGTCGTCGACGCCATCGGTGATCATCACGCGGCAGAACGGGCAGCCCGTGGCGATCGCCGACGCGCCGGTGTCCAGCGCCTCCTCGACGCGCTCGTGGTTGACGCGCTTGCCGATGTGCTCTTCCATCCACATCCGCGCGCCGCCCGCGCCGCAGCACAGGCCGCGGTCGGCGTGCCGGGGCATCTCGGTCAGCTTCGCGCCAGAAGCACCGATGAGCTCACGCGGCGCCTCGTAGACCTTGTTATGCCTGCCCAGGTAGCACGGGTCGTGGTAGGTGATGTCCTTCCCGCCGTCAGGAGAAGTGACCGGGACCAGCTTCTTGTCGCGGATCAGCCGGTTCAGCAGCTGGGTGTGGTGCAGCACCGTGTAGTTGCCGCCAACCTGCGGGTACTCGCGGCCCAACGTGTTGAAGCAGTGCGGGCAGGTGACGACGACCTTGCGGTCCACCCTCTCCACGCCTTCGAACATGTCGTTGAGCGTCTCGACATTCTGAGCGGCCAGCTGCTGGAACAGGAACTCGTTGCCGGAGCGGCGGGCGGAGTCGCCGTTGCAGGTCTCGCCTTCGCCGAGCACCAGGTACTTCACACCTGCGATGGCGAGCAGTTCGGCGACGGCCTTGGTGGTCTTCTTTGCGCGGTCCTCGTAGGCGCCTGCGCAACCCACCCAGAACAGATACTCATACCCCTCGAAGGAGTCGACGTCCTTGCCGTAGACCGGCACGTCGAAGTCGACCTCGTCGATCCAGTTCGTGCGGTCCTTGGCGTTCTGACCCCACGGATTGCCCTTGGCCTCAAGGTTTTTGAACAGCACACCGAGTTCGGACGGGAACTCCGACTCCATCATCACCTGGTAGCGGCGCATGTCGACGATGTGGTCGATGTGCTCGATGTCCACCGGGCACTGCTCGACGCACGCACCGCACGTAGTGCATGACCACAGCACGTCGGGGTCGATGACGCCGCCTTGCTCGGCGGTGCCGACCAGCGGGCGGGTGGCCTGCGCCGGTCCGGATCCCATGATGCGCTCGAAACCCGACTCGGGAACGTGGTGTTCCTCGTCGTGCTTCTCGCCGCCAAGCTCCTCGCCGAGGCCACCTTCTGGCGTGTTCTCCAGCGGTGTTTCCTTGTCGCCGAGGATGTACGGCGCCTTGGCGAACAGGTGGTCGCGCAGGTTCATGATCACGAGCTTTGGCGACAGCGGCTTCCCGGTGTTCCACGCCGGGCACTGCGACTGGCAGCGGCCGCACTCGGTGCAGGTGGTGAAGTCGAGGTAGCCCTTCCAGGTGAAGTCCTCGATCTTGCCGCGGCCCAGCACCGCGTCTTCGGCCGGATCCTCGAAATCGATGGGCTGGCCGTTGGACTCGACCGGCAGCAGCGGGCCAAGCCCGTTGGGCAGCCGCTTGAAGGTCACGTTGACCGGCGCCAGGCCGATGTGCAGGTGCTTGGAGTGCAGCACGATCAGCAGGAACACCAGCATCACGCCGATGTGCAGCAGCAGCGCGATTGTCTCGATCCATGCATTGGCGGTGTGGCCCAACGGGTTCAAGACCCAGCCCATCAGCTGGGAGAAGAACGCGCCGTTGCCGTACGGCAGGGTCTCGGTGTTCACAGCCGCGCCGCGCACGAGGGCGTAGGTCCAGATGACGTTGAAGATCATGAACAGGATCAGCCAGGCGCCGCCGGTGTGCGAGCCGTAGAACCGGGAATCGCGGCCGTGCTTCTTCGGTTCGCGCACCACCCGGATGATCGCGAACGTGACGATGCCCAGCAGCACGGCGACCGCGAAGAAGTCCTGCAAGAAGCCAAGGGCGTCCCACTTGCCGACGAACGGGATGTGGAAGTCGTGGACGAACAGCAGGCCGTACGCCTCGAGGTAGACGGTGGCCAGGATGAAGAAGCCCCACATCGTGAAGAAGTGAGCGATGCCCGGGATCGACCATTTCAGCAGGCGGGTTTGCCCGAATACCTCTTCGAACTGAGTGGTGATGCGCTTGCCGAGATTGTCCTTGCGGTTGCTCTCGGGGCTCGTCTTCTGCCCGGAGCGGATCAGCGTCGTCAACCAGAGCACGCGCTTGGCGGCGAACACCAGCACGAGCGCCGTCAGTCCAAGACCGACGACGAGCCGTATCAGCATCTGGGTATCCACCGCGTGCCTCCCGATTCCAAGTTACTCAAGAGTAACTAGCTGGATGTTACTGGCCAGTAACTTTCGCTCGATGCCTGCTCATAGTTGCATCAAGCGGGGAAACGCCGCTACGAAGGTTGCCCTAACTACTCCTAGGGGGCGGTTGAGGTCCCTCCGGTAGGAGTGCCGGTGCCGCCGGCATCCGTGCCGGTGCCGGTCGCCGAACCGTCGGTGCCCGTGCCGGTTCCGGTGCCGGTCCCTGTTCCCGAACCGCTCGTGCCCGTACCGGTTCCACCGGTCCCTGTGCCCGTGCCGGTGCCGCCGTTACCTGGTCCCGGGTCGATAGGCGGTGTGCCCGTGCCCGTGCCACCGTTGCCCGGCCCCGGGTCGATCGGCGGGGGATTCGGCGATGTCGGTGGTGTCGGTGGTGTGGGCGGTGTCGGTGGAGGCGTGGGATCCGTCGTCGGCGGGGTCTCGGACGTCGGGGGGGTCGGCTCCGCCGTCACGACCGGCGATTGATGCGCCACGGGTGCCTGCGTCCGCGGCGCCTGATACCGCGGCGCGGGCTTCTGCACCACGACGGTCGTGACCTGTTGGGGGGCCTGCGGCGCCGGGGGAGCTGGGAGAGGCGCCGACGCCGCAGGCGGTGGGGCCGACGACGTGGCGGTAGCCGCCGCGTCGACCGGGGTCGTGGTGGAGTCGCTGAGCAAGGTGATGCCGAACACGCCTGCGGCGATGGCCGCGGCGACCGCCGACAGACCGAAGAGCACAAGCGGGCTGCGCCGCGGCGGCTCGTCGTCTTGCGCCTCCTCCTGGCGGAAGTGCACCTCGGGGCGAGAGTCGCTCGCGTCGTTGTAGGGCAGCACGTCCTCGCTGACATCGCCTTCGGACCAGGCCAACGCCGTCGCGTGTCCAGCGGCTGCAATCGTCGCCTCGGCCGCAGCGGCGGGAGCCGTCGGCGTCAGCGTGGTGACCGTGTCTACGATCCGGCTGCGGTGTGCGATCAGCGCCGCGCCCTCGGCCGCCGTGAGTTGCGGGTGCAGGGTAGTCACCACGGGTGCGCGCAGATGCTCGGAGAGCCGCTGGGTGACCAGCGGAATGCGGGCCCCGCCGCCGACGGTCGCGACCGCCGAGACGCTGGCCGCGGGCACGCCGTAGCGCTCCAGCGTTTCGTCAAGCACCGCAAGGAATTCCGCGAGCGGCGTGTGCATCATGTCTTCGAGTTCGGTGCGGTTGACGCGGATGTCGGCGCGGTGATCGGGCAGATCGGCGGCGACGGCTGTTGCTGTTTCCGCTGACAGCCGTTCCTTTGCGCGCCGGCATTCGTCGCGCAGCCGCATAAGTGAGCCGACCATCGCCGTGCCCGACGGATCGACCTCGGCGAGTCCTGCGACGATGTGGGTCAGCAGTGCCTGATCGATGCGGTCACCGGAGAAGTCAGGGAAGCGCACGGTCTCGCCAACCGGCGAGAATTCCCTCGCCGCATTGGCCAGCGTGATACTGGTGCCGCTGCCGCCGAAGTCGCACAGCACGACGACGCCGTGCATCGGCAGCCCGGGGTTGGCGCGCAACGCCGTCAACGCCGCGGTCGCGTCGGAGACCACCAGCTTGCCGCGCAGGTTTCGGCGCAGCGTGTCTACGGCCGACGCACGCCAGTGCGCGGGCACGGTGACGGCGACGTCCGACACCGGAACGCCGTCGGTGACCGCGTGGGCCATCGCGCCGAGTGCGTCGGCGAGCAGTTCTTCGGACCGATACTTCGAGCCGTCGGGCGCAACGAGTGGCACCGGATCGCCGACGCGGTCGACGAATCCGGTGAGGCGCTGACCGTGCAGCGTCAGCTGTGCGGGACGGAGTACGGCCGTCTGCCCGTCGCGGGTGCCGCCGAGGTTCGTCGCACCGACCGAGAGGCCCAGCGAATGGCCGTGGTTGCCTGGAAAGTTCATGCAAACGACCGTATGGTGATCCGCGGCACAGCAAATCCGGTGCCGCACCCGTCGCCGAACAGCCCCCATAGGGGATTTCGATTAGGGGAATCGATCGCGTTGGGGGATCAGCCCTGCGGTGCCAGCATTGCGCGCAGCATCGACAACATCTCCGATCGCGACTCGGCGCCGAGCCGGCGCCGAATCCGCGCGACGTGGTGCTCGACGGTCTTGGCCGAGATGAACAGCTGGCTGCCGATGTCGCGGTACGGCATGCCGAGCAGCAACAGTTCGGCGACTTCCCGCTCGCGGTCGGACAACCGGGACGAGGCGGGCCGAGACGGGCCGGTGCGCGGCGCATTCGCGATGGTGATCACCGATTCGAGGCTTGGCGTGTCGTCGATCGCGGCGGTCTGCTTGAGGTCGCGTGCCAGTTGCAGCATCGCGCCGGACACCCGCCCGTCGGGCGTCTGCAGGGCCGCCTGGCTGGCCAGCCGAGTGGCGTCCCAGGTCAACCCGAATTGCGACAAGCCTCGCGCCGCCGCGGTCACCTCGTCGACGTCGACGTGATTGGCCAGCACGCGCAGCCAGGATCGCCCAGCGGTGGCCAGCGCCTTGGCGAAAGCGCTGTGGGAGGCTGCTGCCGTTAACGCCTGCCCGTGTGGCGCGACCGCTTCCGGCGAATTGGCAAGGATCCCGGCGTGTACGCCGGCCCAGTGCAACGGCACCGACCACAGCACGGGATTGCCGAGCGACTCGAGCAACGCGAACGCCTCTGACAGCGTGTGCTGCAGCCGGTCGACCTGACGCATCCTGGCGGCGGCCACCCACAGCTCGCCCAGCGGAAGCAACGAGAAGAGGTCCAGCGAGTATTCGGCGAGCACTTCCATCGCCGCATACCAATTCTTTTGCACCGCACCGCTGTCGCCGCTGCGGCGGGCGATCGCCGTCTGCAGCGCGGCCGCCCACAGCGCGTCGCGGCGATGCAATGCCGCCGCAGCCGTCGAAGCGACGTCGGCGGTCGCCGCGACCAGTTGCCCGTCCTGCATCCGCACCCAGCCGAGCAGCAGTGTGTGCCGGTACGAAGAAAAGGAGTCGTCCGCCGTGTCCGCCTGGCTGCCGGCACGCGCGGCACGACCGATCACACTGCGGGCCCGCACGGGGTCACCACCGTGCAGCGCGGCCAATGTCACCAGTGCGGCGGGGGTGTCCGGCGCGACGCCTGCAGGCTGCTGCTCGACGGTGATCGCCTGGCCCAGCCGCGCGACGGCGATGGGGAACGGCTGATCCAATGACAGCAGCAGTCCTTCGGCGAGACTGCGCGCTGCGCGGGCGGCCGACGTCGGTGGGCCCGTGCTCTCGGCGCTCAGCGCTGCCCGTGCGACCTCGAGGTCGCCCGCCGCGACCGCCACGACCGCGCCCGCCGCACTGACGAATGTGTCGGGGTGCGGTCCGAGCCACCGGAACAGGTCGGCGCCCTGCGCGGCGCCGCCGTCATGCATGGCGATGCTGGCAGCGATCCGGACCGCGGCGGCGCGCTCGGCCGCGTCGTCGGAGCCGAGCAGTTCGTCGGCGAGCCGGCCCGCGGCGGTGCAGTCGCCAGTCAATGCGAGCGCGTCGGCCAGTCGCGTGGACAGGGCCGTCGCCCCTGCATCGGCGGCGGCACGGTACAGCCGTGCCGCCCGCGCCGGCTGGCCCCGAGTGCGGGCCGCGAGGTCGGCGAGCGCGGTGGCCAACCGGTCGTCCCTTAGTCCGTGTTCGGCCAGCCGCAACGCGAGATCAGCTGAGAGAGTTGATGATTCGATCTGTGACACCAGCAGTGAGATCTCGGTGTCGTGGTGGCGTGCGGTGCCGATGATGCCGGCGACGCAGCGGTGCACCGACCGCAGGAACGCGTGGCTGTGCGACGGCTCGATCAGGCCGCTGGCGCGGGCGCGGTCGACGAGGACCGCCACGTCTTCCGCGCCGACCTTTAGCGCCGCAGCGACGTCGTCGGGCCCGAGTTCCGGACTCAGCGACGACACCAGCAGCGTGTCGAGCACCGGTTCGTCGAGTCGACGCAGCCGCTCGATCAACGCGAACTTGGCGGCCTGCATGATCGCCGTAGCCGGCTCCTCCCCGGCATCGGGTGCCGCAGCGATCGCCGGCCGCAGCAGGAACGGCAGCCCCGCCGTCGCCACCATCAGTGACCGGAGGGTCTCGGAAGTTGGTGGGGCGCCTAGTGTTTCGGCCGTAATGCGGTTGACTTCCGCCGGGCTGAGCGCGCCGAGGGAGACGACGGGATTTTCGCGCTCGATGGCCGTGGCAAGCGACCGCAGCGCAGCATGGTGGGCGAGCGGTTGGGCGGCCACCACAACCATCGAGGCGGGATCGCCGACCAGCTCGCCAAGTCGGCCGAGCTCCGCGTCGTCGAGGAGATGCGCGTCGTCGATGACGACCGCCGCGGCCGAATCGTCGCCATCCCTTGGCGGTCTCGTCAGCACCGCAACCTCGGCCGCGCGCAGGGCTGACCGGATGGCCGCGAGAACCGAACTCTTACCGGTTCCGATGCCTCCGGATACCAGCACCTTGACCGGGACGGTCGGCGCGGTGAGCAGCGACGCCACCGTTTCCTGCGCGGCCGGCGGAATGTCGGTCAGCGGTTCTGACGTCGGTCTGGTCATGGCTCACGGCTGAGCTGTCGTTGTCACCGGCAACAACGCCGCGGCCGTGGTCGTGGTCACCGGCTGGGTGGTCGTCGGTTGGGTGGTCGTTGTGCGGGTCGTGGTCGTGGTCGGCGGCGTCGTGGTGGTCGTAGTCGTCGTTGTCGTGGTGGTGGTCGTTGTCGTGGTCGTTGTGGTTGGCGACGTAGTCGTCTCACTCGAGGACGGCGTCGGCGACGGCACCACCGTCGTGCTCGGTCGGCCGTCGGGCCCAGTCACCGTCACGGTCTGCGGGGCACCCTCGGTGACCGGCTCAGTGGGCGCCGGTCCGGTCTCGACCTGAGTCGCCGTCTCTGTCACCGGGCCGGAGCTGCCGCCGCCGCTGGTGAGCGTGACGGCCAGCCCGCTGATGGCCAGCAGCACGGCCGCCGCGGCCGCCCCGAACAGGATCGGCGGACGCTTGTACCAGGGCAGCGGCCCCGGCTCGGGCTCATAGCCCTCTTCCTCGTGCGCGAACGCGACCTGCGGGCGGGCGTCGGTGGGGCCGTGGTCGAAGGTGTAGTCCTCGCCGGAGTACGGCACCGGTTCGCCGCCTTGCGATTCGTCCTGCGACCAGGCCAACGCCCGGAACGTCGCGGACGCCGCACCATCCGAGGCCGACTCGGACGCGGCCAGACCGGCGGCGCCAGCGGCCCAACCCGCGGCCGCCATGCCCGTTGGCGCGTCCGCGGCGGGTGCGAGCCCGGTCGGCGCCATCCCGGTGGGCGCGTCGGCCTCCAGGGCGCGGTCGGCCACCAGTGCGGCGCCGGCCGCGACGTTGAGCTGGGACTGCGGCGTGGTGACTACGGGGGCGCGCAGCCGTTCCGACAGCTGCTGGGTGACCAGCGGAATGTTGGCCCCGCCGCCTACGGTCGCGACGGCGGACACACTGGCCGCGGGAATGTTGTTGCGCTGCAACGTTTCTTCGATGGTGTTGAGCAGACCGGCCAGCGGTCCGGCCACCAGGCCTTCCAGCTCGTTGCGGGTCACTCTGACGTCGGAAGCGAAGCCGGGCAGCTCAGCGGGGACCACCGTCGCGGTCTCGGCGGACAGTCGCTCTTTGGCCTGCCGGGCCTCGTCGCGCAGCTTCGCCAGCGAGCCGACCCGGCGTGCTGGTCGGATCGGCGTCGCTGGCTTCCGCGATGCCTGCGACCACATGGTTGAGCAGTGCCTGGTCGATCTGGTCGCCGGAGAATTCGGGATACCGGACGGTCTCGCCGATCTGGGCGAAGTTCGAACCGGCGTCGGCCAGCGTGATGCTGGTTCCGCTGCCGCCGAGGTCCACCAACGCGACGACGCCGCTGGACGGCAACCCCGGCGCGGCCTGTAGTGCCGCGAGCGCTGCGGCCGAATCCGGGATCAGCGCCGCGGGCACACCGTTCGGCGCGAGGCTTGGCTTCGTGCGCAGCGCACCACGCAGCGCACCGACGGTGCCCGGGCCCCAATGTGCGGGCACGGCGATCGCGATGGGGGCGCCGCCGCCCACGGTGCGGGCCATCGCGTCGAGGGCTTCGACGAGCACCAGCTCGCCGCGGTGCGGGGAGCCGTCCGCGGCCACCAACGGAACCGGGTCGCCAACCCGCTCGACGAAACCGCTCAGCACCAGGCCGGGCTGGTTCAGGTTCGGGTTCTCGCCCAGGCACACCGACTTCGGCGGCGCGGTCGTTGAACAACGTGAGAACGGAACGGCGCATGACTGGGGGGCGGCCGATTCGGGCCGCCACCAGGTTGGTCATCCCAATCGACAAGCCGAGTGAGTCGCTCATCTTCTCCTCGTATATGGCCGTGAGTTTCGGCCGATGCCCACGATAGCGGCTCAGGGCGCCGGGAACAGGGAAATCCCCCTAGTGGCGCCGAACCCCTAATGGTCCGTCCCCTAATACCGCTGGGGCAGAGGTGGGTTTGGCACCGATCACCGCCGCGGCATCCGTCGATAGCATCGGGTCAAGCCTTTGGGCTACCGCCGCTTATATATATGCAATGGGAAGGAGGGTGTTCCATGGCAAACTCGCTACTCGACTTTGTGATGTCGTTGGTGCGTGACCCTGATGCCGCCGCAGCCTACGCCGCTGATCCGGCACAGGCGATCACCGATGCCAATCTGACCGATGTGACCAGCGTGGACGTCAACAATCTGATTCCGGTCGTCTCGGAATCGCTGTCGATGTCGGTGCCCTCCACGGGCACCGACAGCCTGGTCGCCGATCAGGCAGCCAACGTGTGGGCAAGTGGAGCGGCAACCGCCGCGTTCGATGCGTTCGACGACCACGTGCCGGCCGTCGCCCTCGACGATGTGCACTCGATGACCGCCAACCTGGTGACTGAGCCCGATGCCGGGGTGCAGTCGGGGCTCGACGTGCTCGCCGACGCGGGGGTGCCCACGGTGGCGGGGATCGACGACCCGTCGCTGCAGTTCGACGGCCCGGTGATCGACGAAGCGCCGATCGATGAGCGCGTTGACAAGGACGACTGGAGTCATGCCGTCGCCGACGATCAGCACATCGACGACGATTCCTCCGGCTTCGACATCTTCGACTAGTTCCCCCCGCAACAACCGCAGAATGCTGGCCCCGGGTCACGCATTTTCCGTGTTGAGCTGCGAATACCTTCGGGTTAGCTTGAGAACCATGACCCTAAATACCCCCTAATCCCCTAATGGGGACCCCACCACTATCCCGGGATGCATTCCCGTAGGGAGGGGTTGTGACCCCGTTTCTCGGACGTCGCCAGCTCCATAACGTTGTCACCAGTTCGCCGGACAGCCCGGTGACAAGCTTCCAAGAAACACCCACTCGAAAGGACCAAAGAAATGACAAACGTACTCGATTGGATTCTCGACCTGTTCCGCGATCCGGTTCAGGCCCAGGCCTTCATCGCCGACCCCGATCGCACCATGGCCAACGCCGGCGTGCAGAACGTGTCGGCCGCACAGGTCAACGCCGTGGCCGCCTCGGTGGCTCCCGCCGCGGTCATCCAGGGCGGTGGCGACCCCGTCCATGGCCTGCAGCAGGCAGTGGCCCAGACCCACGGCATCGCGTTCACCCCGCAGACCCAGACCCAGGCGTTCAGCAACAACGACGTGCTGAGCCACAACGACACCCGGTTCCTGAGCCCCGAGACCAACAACGTCGTGGGCCACGACGGTCAGCAGGGTGTCGGCAACGTCGACCTGGAGTTCGGTGACATCACCTTCGGTGACAAGAACACCGCCAGCGACGGCAGCGTTATCAACAGCGGCAACGCCGGCGACATCGACAACACCAACGTCAAGGGTGACGGCAACGTGGTCGGCGACAACAACGACAACGTCAACACCGGCGACATCGACACCGGAAACAACTCTCCGGTCATCATCGGCGAAGACAACGACATTGACAACGACGATCGCGGCGACACCCGCGGGGGGATGTCATCAAGGACAACGACGGCCCCGTCATCAACGACGTCGACATGAGCGGCGGCGGCGGTGGCAACGCCAACGCGGGCGGTGGTCTCCTCGGCGGTGGCCAGGCCAACGCGGGTGGCGGCGGCGGCGGTGGTGGCATCACCATCAACGACAACGACACCACCACCAACAACGTCGACGGCAACCAGACCACGGTCGGGGACATCGGCGGCGACATGTCCGGCAGCGTCTCGGATGGCGTCAACACCGAGGACAACTCGGTTGACAACTCCGTGGACAACTCACAGGTCGACAACTCGGTGGACAACTCGGTGGACAACTCGCAGACCGTCGAGACCAACGTGGACGTCACCAACGACGTCGGCATCTTCTGACCGACACACAACCAAATAGCGCAGCTGGCGGGGATCGAAAACCGATCCCCGCCAGTTGGCACGTCTACCGTTGAATCAACGACGGCGCCGAAAATCAGGGACACCATGACGCAATCGAACGACCCCCGCAAGGTCAAGGTCATCGTCGAGCTGATCGACCATTCCAGCAAGATCGCCGAGGCGCAGGAGCGTGGCGATCTGGTCGAGCGGCTGGGCAAGGCCAAGGCGCGCATCACCGACCCGCAGATCCGGGTGGTGATCGCCGGCCAACTCAAGCAGGGCAAGAGCCAGCTGCTCAACTCGCTGCTGAACGTGCCGGTGGCCAGGGTCGGCGACGACGAGACCACCGCGCTGGCCACGGTGGTGTCCTACGGCGAGCAGGCGTCAGCGCAACTGATCGTCGCGAATCGGGACGGCGCGGAGCCGGACGTCATCGACGTCCCGATGGCGGATATCAAGAACGACCTGCGACGACATCCCCTGGCTGGGGGCCGCGAAGTACTGCGCGTGGAAGTCACCGCAGCGAGCCCACTCCTCAAGGGCGGCTTGGCTTTTGTCGACACTCCTGGTGTGGGCGGACATGGCCAGCCGCACCTGTCGGCGACGCTGGGCCTGATGCCCGACGCCGACGCCCTGCTGATGTGCAGCGACACCAGCCAGGAATTCACTGAACCCGAGATGACCTTCATGCGGCAGGCTTTCGAAATCTGCCCCGTAGCAACCATTGTCGCCACCAAGACCGATCTCTACCCGCACTGGCGCCAGATCGTCGAGGCCAACAAGGCCCACCTGCAGCGCGCCGGGCTGTCGATCCCGATGATTCCCGCCTCGTCGTTGCTCCGTAGTCATGCCATCCAGCTCAACGACAAGGAGCTCAATGAGGAATCGAACTTCCCTGCGATCGTGAAGTTCCTCAGCGACAAGGTGCTGTCCCGCGAGAACGACCGGATTCGTGACCAGATACTGGCTGAGATCCGTTCGGCAGCAGAGCATTTGACGCTCGCCGCGGAGTCCGAGCTGTCGGTCCTCAACGATCCGGATGCTCGTGAGCGGCTGACCGCCGACCTCGAGCAGCGCAAGCAGGAAGCTCAGGACGCCCTGCAGCAGACCGCGCTGTGGCAGCAGGTGCTCAACGACGGAATCACAGATCTGACAGCGGATGTCGACCACGACCTGCGCGGCCGGTTCCGCAACATCAGCCAGCACTTCGAGAAGTTGATCGACGGTTGCGATCCGACACATCAGTGGGCGGAGATCGGCGCGGAAATGGAGAACGCCGTGGCCACCGCCGTCGGTGACAACTTCGTCTGGGCCTATCAACGCGCCGAGGTGCTGGCCGCAGAGGTGGCACGGACCTTCGTGGAGGCGGGTCTCGAGGCAGTCAAGATGCCTCAGCTAGATGCCCGCGACATGGGTGCCAGCTTCGGTGAATTCAAATCGCTGGCCAAGCTGGAGGCGAAGCCAGTTGGCAAGGGCCGCAAGCTGACCATGGGACTGCAGGGCTCATACGGCGGCGTACTGATGTTCGGCATGATGACCTCCTTCGCCGGCCTCGGCATGTTCAACCCGCTATCGATCGGCGCCGGTCTGTTGATGGGTCGCACCGCGTTCAAGGAGAACATGGAGAACCGGATGGCGCGGGTGCGCAACGAGGCGAAGATGAACATGAGGAAATTCGTCGACGACGTTTCGTTCGCCGTCGGCAAGGAATCACGTGACCGGCTCAAGGGAATTCAGCGACAGCTACGTGACCACTACCGCGGTATCGCTAACCAGACCACACGCTCGCTCAACGAATCGCTGCAGGCGACTATCGCGTCGGCGCAGCTCGAGCAGAACGAGCGCAACACCAGGATCCGCGAGCTCGAGCGGCAGCTCAACATTCTCAAACAGGTGACCGACCACGCGGTCAATTTGGCGCCCGGCGCCACCGAAGCGGCCCCCGAACCCGTGGGCACCACGTAAACCACCACCGGTGGGAGTCCATCATGTCCATCCTCGATTTCACGACTGGCTTGTTCCGCGATCCAGCCAATCTCCGTGCGTTCGTCGACGACCCCGACCAGGCGCTCCAAGACGCCGGGCTGCCCGACGCCACACCCGAACAGATCCATGACCTCCTTCCGGTGGTTGCCGAGTCCATGCCGCCCGACCATCCACTGCAGACGGTCGTGCACTCGGCCGATCCGGCGGCGGCGCTTGCCGCACTGGACGTTGACGAGCTTGTCGCCGAGGTCCATCACCATCATCACGAGACACAGCTGATCGAAAAGGCGCTCGGCGCTGCGGAGTGCCGACCAGGAGACGACGAAGACGACGAGCCAGCCGAGACGATCCACATCCGCCAGTGGGACGTGGTCGAGGCGGGGGAAAAGGCCCTCGGCGACCTGTTCACGCCACAGATTGTCGAAGGCGATCCCGCCCCGGTCGATGTGTACCCGGAACGCCGCGAGTACGACGACCACGCCTTCGACGACGGCGGTGTCGACCTCGATGCCAGCGCTGCCGGTTGGGGCAAGGCCATCGAGTAACGCTGGGGCGCTTAAGCTGGAACCTCCGCCGAGTGGGAGGACAGCCGAGGTAGCGCGACATGAGCACTAGCGATCAGGTGCGCGCGATCCTGGGCGGAACCATCCAGGCATACCGCAACGATCCGGCCTACCGGCACCGCCCTGACGTGCACAACGAGCTGGAGCGCATCGGCTATCGGCTCAACCAGCCGATCCGCATCGCGCTGGCGGGCACGTTGAAGGCAGGCAAGTCCACGCTCGTGAATGCGCTTGTAGGCGAGGACATCGCGCCGACCGACGCCACTGAGGCCACTCGCATCGTCACCTGGTTCCGGCACGGCCCCATTCCGAAGGTGACGGCCAACCACCGCGGCGGCAGACGATCGAACGTGCCGATCGCGCGTGCAGGCGGGCTGACGTTCGACTTCGCGAGCCTGGACCCCGAGGACGTCGTCGACCTGGACGTGGAGTGGCCCGCCGCAGAATTGATCGACGCGACCATCATCGACACGCCTGGGACGTCGTCGCTATCGCGCGATGTGTCCCAACGGACCTTGCGGCTGCTGGTGCCCGAGGACGGCGTGCCACGCATCGATGCGGTGGTGTTTCTGCTTCGCACGCTGAACGCCGCGGATATCGCGCTGCTCAAGCAGATCGGTGAGCTGGTCGGCGGGTCGGCCGGTGCGCTCGGCGTGATCGGGGTGGCCTCGCGGGCCGACGAGATCGGCGCCGGCCGGATCGACGCGATGCTCTCCGCCAAGGATGTGGCCAAACGGTTCACCACCGAGATGGACAAGACCGGCATCTGTCAGGCCGTGGTGCCGGTGTCGGGGCTGCTGGCGCTCACCGCGCGCACGTTGCGGCAGAGCGAGTTCGTCGCGCTGGAGAAGCTGGCAGGCGTTGACGCCGTGGAGCTCACAAAGGCCATGCTCTCGGTAGACCGATTCGTGCGTGAGGACAGCGAGCTGCCGGTGGACGCCGCCACCCGCGCGGCGCTACTGAACCGATTCGGCATGTTTGGCATCAGGATCTCGATCGCGGTGCTGCGCGCGGGTGTCAGTGATTCGGTGGCGCTGGCCGACGAGCTGCTGGAGCGCAGTGGGCTGGTTGCGCTGCGCGACGTCATCGACCAGCAGTTCGCGCAACGCTCGGATCTGCTCAAGGCGCACACCGCGCTGCTGTCGCTTCGGCAGTTCGTGCAGAACAACCCGATCTATGCGACGCGCTACATCATCGCCGACATCGACCCGCTGCTGGCCGACACCCATGCGTTCGAAGAGCTGCGACTGTTGAGTCAATTGCGCTCGCGCCAAACAACATTGAACGAAGACGAGATGGCGTCGCTGCGGCGCATCATCGGCGGGTCGGGCACCGACGCCGCCAGCAGATTGGGGTTGCAGCCCGAGGCGCCCTACGATGGGCCGCGGGCAGCATTCGCGACGGCCCAGCGGTGGCGGCGCCGCGCTGACCATCCCCTCAACGACCCGTTCACCACCCGTGCCTGCAGGGCGGCGGTGCGCAGCGCGGAGGCGCTGGTCGCCGAATATGCTTCTCGCGGACGCTAATTCGCTGCAAGCCGGGCGGCGTGGTCGGCCTCGTCGGCACGGATACTGCTTGCGCCGCTGGACTTCACCATCCATCTGGTGACGCGGCCGTCGGGGCCGGTCAGCCGCCCCGTCGACAGCGCCCGCTCGATCAACGAACGTACCCGCTCCTCATCACCGGGCTCGGCGGCGAACAACACCCGAAGCCGCAGCGCGTCGTCGCCGGGTATGGCATCGGTGTGATGCGGCGCCAGCGGGCACGGCGGCTCATGGCCCCAATGTCCGCACAGCGCAACGGTTATCGCGCCGCCGGGGGCGCGTGAGTCTCCACCGGGATCGAGGATCACGACGGCGTCGTGGGCGTAGGTGGCGCGGGTCACGTCAGGGGGGCGGCGGGACCGTGATGGTCTGGGTGATCGTGCTGGTGCTCGTAGACGTGCTGACGCTGGTGCTGACGCTCGGCTCGGTCGTCGTTGTTGTCGTTGTCGTCGTCGTAGTGGGCTCGGTCGTGGTCGTTGTGGTTGTCGTTGTCGGCTCGGTGGTGGTCGGCTCGGCGCTCGTCGTCATCGTCGTTGGCGCGGTCGCCGACGTCGTGGTGCGGGTGATCGGGGTGAGCGTGGTCGGAACTTCCTGCGACGTGCCGCCGGTGAGCAGCTTGACCAGACCGAAGATGAACAACGCGATCAGCACCGCGCCGAGCGCGCCGAAGGAAACCAGCGCCACGGGCTTGCGATACCAGGGGACCGGTTCGCCGGGGGGCGGACCGGGCGGACCCTGGTCGCCGTAGTTGATGTAGGCAGTCGGCTCGTTGTGGGGATAGTTCGGGTCGTCGGGAGGTCCGTAGCGCGCCACGGGCACTGATAGTAAGCGCTCATGGCTGCGGATAGAGCGTGCGCGTCACATTCGTGCGTGGCCCGCGTCGCGTCGTACTTGGCGCTGATCCGTCGTTGCTCGGGCGACTTTGAGTGACCTGAGTCGACGGGCCGCTGCTCCACGGGTCGGACGGCGAGGTGGTGGACGTTGGCCCGTTGATGTCGGTGGTGACTGGGGGGCTGGTGCTGGTGATCGTTCCGGTGGTGGTCGGCGTCGACGACGACCCGGTGGCGGTCGCCGAAAACGACGGCTCCACGTAGTAGAGGGGCGCCTCTGTGGGCTCGTTGAACTGGCGCGACACAAACGTCACCGCCGCGATCAGGATGGCGACCGCCGCGAGGCCGGCCACGCTCGCCCCGATGACGTTGGGCGTGCGGTTGTACCAGGGCACGGGCACCGGCGACTGGTCGTCGTCGCTGTCGTCGGGGTCCGCGCCGGCCATGGCCGTGATAGTAGCCGCGGGGTGCGCGCAGTCGTTCGTCAGCCGAACAGCGGTGCGACCTCGGTGGCGAAGAACTCAAGGTGGTCGAGGTCCGACATATCGAGAAGCTGCAGGTAAACCCGTTGCACGCCCGTGTCTATATAGGCGCCGAGCTTGTCCGCGATCTCGGCAGGCGTTCCGACCGTGGGGGAGTTGCTGCGCAGCTCGTCGACCTCGCGGCCGATCGCTGCCGCGCGCCGCGCGATCTCCGCGTCGTCGCGTCCCGCGCAGACGACGAATGCCGCTGAGTAGGTCAGCGACTGTGGGTTTCGCCCGGCCTCGTGCAGCGCTCCCGCTACCCGCTCGAACTGGGTCTTTACCATGTCGAGCGGTGCGAACGGGATGTTGAACTCGGCGGCGAACTGCGCCGCCAGCGCCGGCGTGCGCTTGGCGCCGCCGCCACCGATGATGATCGGCGGGTGCGGCGACTGAACGGGCTTGGGCAGCGCCGGGGATTCGATGACGGTGTATCGCTTTCCGGAGTAATCGAACGTCTCGCCGACGGGTGTCGTCCATAGCCCAGTGATGATGTGCAGCTGTTCGGTCAGTCGGTCGAAGCGCTCGCCCAGCGACGGGAACGGGATCGCGTATCCCTGATGTTCTGCCTCGAACCAGCCGGCGCCGATGCCCAATTCGACACGGCCGCCGCTCATTTCGTCGACCTGAGCGACCGAGATCGCTAATGGGCCCGGGTAGCGGAAGGTAGCCGAGGTGACCATGGTGCCGAGCCGGATCGTCGACGTCTCGCGGGCGATGCCGGCCAGCGTCACCCAGGAGTCCGTCGGCCCCGGCTGCCCGTCGCCGCTCATCGCGACGTAGTGGTCGGACCGAAAGAACGCCGAATATCCCAGTGACTCGGCCGCGCGGGCGACCGCGAGCTGATCGGAGTAGGTGGCACCTTGCTGAGGTTCGACGAAGACGCGGAAATCCACGACCGTCAGCCTAGAGGCGCAACCTGAGCCGTCTGATTCACAGCCCGCGGCGAGATGCGCGAACCGCTTCGACCAGTGACGCGTCACCGCCGAACTCCAGTCGCACGGTGTCGCGGCCGGAGATGAACAGCAACAGCTCCTGCGGCTCGCCGGTCACGGTCAGTTCCGGCCCCCTGCCGACGGTGGCCAGCGTCTTGCCGTCAGGCGTGCACAGTGACACTCTGGCGGGCGCCTTGGCCAAGGCCAGCCTGGCCATCAGCGGTAATCCCCGGCCTAGCGCCTTCGCCAACGTATCGTCGAGTTGCCTTGGCTCCCAAGTTGATTGGGCGCGGCGAACATCCTCGTGGTGGATGAACATCTCACCAAGGTTCGCCACCGGGTCCAAAATCTTGAACGGCGAATATAGTGGCGGCCCGGATCCGATCTTGTCGAGTAGCTCGTCCCACTCGGTGGACTCGGTGGCCTGCCTCCGAACCCTCTCGGTGTAGTCGGCGAGAAACGGCAACATGATTCCGGGAGTGGTGTCCAGCCTGCCCTCCCGAACGACCAGGTGTGCGGCAAGATCACGGGTCGTCCAGTCCCCACATAAAGTCGGGGCGTCCGGCCCGACGGTGCGCATGGTCTCTACCAGGGCGGCGCGTTCTCGCTGAGCGGCTGTCATTGCTTGACCTTAGAACGCCTGCACGCCGTCGACGGAGACGGTCATGCCGTGGCCGGTGCGGTCGTTGGTGAACCGGGTGCCGTCCTCGCCGGCATTGATGGTCCAACCCGCCGCCGAGTACGTCCGGTAGTCGAGCGTGACGACGGGAATATCACCCAAATTTCCCACCAGCCACGTGACTTCACCGTTGGCGGTGAGCCGCACGCCGTTGGCTCGTACTCCATCCTGCACCGGTGAGTTGGTGAACGGGGCCTCGCAGCCCACCTCGTCCTTGCTGATCTGGCAGCGGGTCTGGCCCGATTTCGTCTCGATGAAGACATAGCCGTTCTCGGGCGGCAGGACTTCGGCGCCCGGTGCGGGGGCGGTCGTCCCGCTGGGCGCGGGCGTGAGGGTCTTCGGCGGCGCCGCCGTGGGCCGGCTCGTCGGGAAGTTCGGTTCGGCGGGCGATCTCGGGCTCGTGACGGGCGTACCGGGGGTGTTGGTGTGGCAGCCGGCCAGCACAACGCCCAGTGCGAGAACAACGGCAAGGGTCCATCGCGCCGTCATGGCGATAAGGGTACGCAGCCAGCGGCGATACCACGGAAATACCTGCCGACCTCCGCGGCGTGGGCGATGATGAGGGAAGTCGCGGCGGGAGAGATCCGGGGATGGTCAGTCCGGTCCATGAGGTCACCGGTCGGTGTGGGTCGTGTGGTAACGACCTGCGGGCTAAGGCGCGCTTTTGCGATGTGTGCGGCTCACCGGTGGCGTCGTCGCCGGTAACCGAGTACAAGCAGGTGACCGTGCTGTTCGTCGACGTGGTTGGTTCGATGAAACTGGCGGCGGTACTGCACCCCGAGCGGCTGCGCGAGATCATGAACGAATTATTCAACCGCGCTGCCGCGGTGGTGCAGCGTTATCAGGGCACACTGGACAAGTTCACCGGCGATGGCCTGATGGCGCTTTTTGGAGCTCCGGTGGCATTGGAGGATCACGCGCTTCGGGCCTGCATTGCGGCGCTGGAGATCCAGACGGTCACCCAGAACTTTGCCGTTGAGGTGTTTCGCCGCGACGGCGTTCACTTGCAGATTCGCGTCGGCCTCAACTCTGGTGAGGTCATTACCGGTTTGATGGGTTCGGGTGGGGGCCAGTACACCGCGGTCGGGCACCCGGTGGGTATGGCACAGCGCATGGAGTCTGCCGCACCCCATGGCGGAGTCTTGTGTTCACTGTCTACGGCTCGCCTGGTCGACGGCGCCGTCCACCTGGGGCCCGTCGAACACGTCGCGATCAAGGGCACCGACACGCCAGTTCCCGCACGGCGGCTGCTTGCAGTGCACTCGGCCCGGATGGTGGTGGGTCGCAACGAAGGTGCGATGGTGGGGCGCGACGCCGATTTGGGTCACCTGCACGGGATTTTCGACACGGGCCGCAGCCACCTGGTCGGAGTGATAGGCGCACCAGGTCTCGGCAAGAGTCGGCTCATCGCTGAGTTCAGCGCGATGACGGAGCGTCGGGGCGCGCACGTCGTCTTGGCGCGGTGTGAGGCTCACACGACGACGGTGGCGTTTCGAGCGCTCGCGCGGCTGCTGCGCGCGACGTTCGCGTGGACGGCCTCAGTGATGCCGACGCCCGAGTGCAGGTGTTGGGGCAATGCGGCGGAGCGCTGACCCCAGCTTCTGCGGACGCGCAGATCTTGTTCGATGTGATGGGCGTTGCCGATCCAGATGCACCGCCGCCGCAAGTCAGCGTGGACGCGCGTCGGCGCCGGCTCGTGGACGTCATGTCGGCCGCTGTGCTGGCTCGCCCAGCGCGGATTCTGTTCGTATTGGAGGACGCGCATTGGATCGATGCGCCCAGCGACGAGGTTCTTGCCGATTTCACCCACGCACTCAAGTCGACGTCGTCGAGGTTGGTCACGACGTATCGACCGGAGTTTCACGGCGCGCTGCATCGAGATGCAGATGAGACGATCACGTTGCGGCCGCTGACCCATGAGATGGCGGTGCGGCTGGTCGGCCAGCTTGTTGGACAGGACCCGGCGCTAACTGCGTTGGTGGAGCGGATTGCCGTGGCAGCCGTGGGTAACCCGTTCTTCGTCGAGGAGATCGTGCGGGATCTGGCAGACCGCGGTGTGATCTCCGGCAGCCGTGGCGGCTATCGACTGGTCGGCGGTGTGGATGAGATTGGTGTTCCGGCCACGGTGCAAGCCGTTCTGGCGGCGCGCATTGACCGGTTGCCGACCGAGGCGAAGGCGATCGTGAATGCGGCTGCGGTGATCGGCACCCGGTTCGACATCGACACGCTGCATGCTCTCCTTCCAGAGGTGGTGTCGTCTGCGCTCGCCGATTTGGTATCGGCAGAGATGATCGATCAGACCGAATTCGTGCCGCGGCAGCGGTATTGCTTCCGTCACCCGTTGGTGCGCACGGTGGCTTATGAATCACAGTTGAGTGCCACGCGCGCGCTGGCCCATCGCCGGTTGGCTGCGGCGATCGAGGCGCGCGATCCCGCTGGGGTCGACGAGAATGCCGCGCTGATTGCCATGCACTTGGAGGGGGCAGGCGAACTCGCCGACGCGTACCGCTGGCATATGCGCGCAGCGGAATGGCTTCGGCCTCGGGACATTCCAGCCGCGCGTGCTCAATGGCTGAGCTCAAGCCGCATCGCCGACCAGTTACCCGATCAACACGACGACGTTATCGACATGCGCATCGCGCCCCGCACCATGCTGATCTCGACGGCGTTCTACGTCGGCAGTGACCTTGACGCCGAAGAGCGATACCGCGAATTTCGTGACATGACACTGCAAACCGGCGACCTCAGGTCCTTCGCGATTGCGACCGCCGGAAGGATCATATCGCTTACTTTCAACGACAACCGCGTTCCAGAGGCGGCCGCGCTGGCGTCGGAAGTCGAAGGAATGCTGAGCGATATTGACTGGGACGCCGTGCCGGAGATCGACATCATTGTCATCGCCGTGGTCCGCGCCTATTACGTCAGCGGCCAGTTCGACGCGGCGCTAGCGGTGATTGATGCCATCCTGGCACGGCCTCACAGAGAACCGACGCTTGAACTCGCGGGGGCCCTCACGCAACGCGGTGTTATGGAGGTTTTCCGCGGCGACTTTGAGCGCGGCCGACGGCATCTCCGCGAAGGAATTCGGCACGCCCGGCTACTACCCACGGTCAGCTACGTGATCATCCTCAGCTACTGGGGTCTCATGGCGGCAGTCGGGATGTACCAACCTGATGAACTGGTTGACGAGATGCGGGAGGCGTTGCGGTGCGCTGAGTCGTTCGGTGACATCACCGGCATCATCGCCGCGCAGTTCGCCTACGGCACGGTGTTATTGCGCGCAGACGATGCGTCACGCGACGAGGCGATTGATGTGCTCCAACGTGCCCGCGCCAGCATCGAGAAGCACAAGGTGATGACGAGCCTGATGACGGCCATCGGTGCTGACCTTGCGATTGACGCCGCACGCAAAGGGCACAGAGACGAAGCAATCGATGATCTGCGTGGCCTGTTCGCCCTCCACATGGATAGCGGCGTTCGCCTAGAAGTCGGCTGTACCGGCGAGGCTTTCGTGAGGCTGCTTATCGATCGAGGCACTACCGACGACCTCGCCGAGGCGCACCGCATCGTCGACGAGTGGCAGGCCAGACGGCCAGGCATTCCCGCCACGGACCTGTGGTGGCTCAAGTCACGCGCCATGTTGGCCAAGGCCGAGGGTGACTCGGTAGCCTACGCTGAGCTGGCCACGCAGTACCTCGAGCTCTGCGAAAAGCTCGACGCCAGTGGCCGACTCGACGAAGCGCGTCAGATGGCCGGTGCAGGGGGAATGACGTAGATGGCGACGATACTGGCATATACCTCGCCCGCGCTTGGTCACGTGCTGCCGATCAGTGCGCTGATGTCAGAGCTATCCAGGCGTGGGCACACGATCCATCTGCGGACATTGCCGGCAGGTCTGGAGATCGGGGAACGGCTCGGTTTCATCACTGTCGCAATCGATCCGAGGATCGAGGGGATAGAACACGACGACTGGAAGGCCAACAACCCGCGTGCAGCGCTGCAGCGCGCCGTCGCTGTGTTGGGCCGACGTGCACCGCACGAAGTAACCGATCTCGCTGAAGCTGTTGCACGCGCCGAGCCCGACGCGTTGCTTCTCGACGTGAATTGCTGGGGCGCGCAATCGGCAGCCGAAGCAGGGGACATTCCGTGGGCTTCATTTTCGCCATTCACGCCGTTACTGCGAGCAGACGGAGTGCCGCCTTTTGGCCTGGGTCTCAAACCGAAGTTGAATCTGTTCGGAAGAGTGCGCGACGCTGTTGTGCGCACCGCGGTAGTCGGTCCTCTCGAGAGGGGAATGCTGCCGTCTATCAACAAGATTCGCGAGCAGCTTCGCCTGCAGCCGGTCCTTTCGATGGACGAGTTTCTGCGCCGCGCGCCGCTGATGCTGGTTGCAAGTGGCAAGCCGTTCGAGTACCCGCATACCGATTGGGGCGATGCGGTACAAATGATCGGGCCTTGCCTGCTTGATCCCAAACCCGACTCCAACACCGATTGGGTTGATTCGATTGACCGGCCAATTGTTCTGGTGACGACGTCATCGGAGAAGCAGGGCGACCAAAACCTTGTCCAGACCGCGATCGAGGCGCTGGCCGATGAGCCGGTGCACGTCGTCGCGACGGTTCCCGCCGGACAACCGGACGCCGTTGCGAAGACGCCAAATACGACCGTGTGCCGACTCATTCCGCACGGAGTCGTGCTCGACCGCGCAGTGTGTGCGGTGACGCACGGTGGCATGGGCGCGACTCAAAAGGCACTCGCCCGTGGCGTACCGGTTTGCGTGGTGCCGTACGGGCGCGATCAGTTCGAAACTGCCCGGCGCGTCTCGGAAGCCAAGTGCGGCACCCGGCTACCGGCGAAGAAGCTGTCCGCCGAACGCCTGCGTATGAAGGTGCGGGAGGCGATGACCATGGCAGATGGTGCGAGACGGGTTGCTGCGGGTTTCGAGGCGACCGGCGGAGTGGCCCGGGGAGCGGACCTCTTCGAGCAGCGCATACTTGGCGTCTCGGTTGGCTGAAAGTCGGCATGACAACAACACCATCGCCCTGCCAGAAATGCGGAGCAGAACCGCGCGAGACCGCACGATTCTGCGACTCCTGCGGCGCTCCATTAACCCTTGAGGTCGAACCCGCCGAATACAAGCAAGTCACCGTTCTGTTTGCAGATGTGGTGCGGTCCATGGACATCGCCGCGGTTCTCGGTCCAGAGCGATTGCGTGAAGTCATGACGGCTTTGGTCAACTGCGCGGCGGCGGTTGTAGACCGCTTCGGTGGCACATTGAACCAATTCACAGGTGACGGGATTATGGCATTGTTCGGAGTTCCGAGATCTCTTGAGGATCATGCCCGTCGCGCTTGTCTTGCCGCTCTCGAAATTCAAGCGGAGACGCACAGACTTGCGGCCGAATTGGTGCGCCGCGACAGGATTGACTTGCAGCTGCGGATCGGGTTGAACTCCGGCGAAGTTGTTGCGGGAGAAATCGGTTCGGCTGCGATTGCTTACACGGCTGTCGGGCGACATGTCGGGCTGGCGCAGCGAATGGAGTCGGTATGCCCACCCGGCGGAGTGATGCTCAGTCAATCTACCGCGCAGCTCGTCGAAGACGAATTCGCCTTGGCGGAACCGGAATTCGTCCATTTCAAGAATGCGCCGCGCTGCGGTGCCTGCGCGACGCCTCCTGGCGGTGTCGAAGGAACGGCGGAGAAGTCGGCGTGAATCACATCTTGTCGGCCGCGAGTCGGAGACAAAGGAGATTACTAAGATCCTGGAGCAGGCGCTCGGCGGTAGTGGGGCGATTATCACGATGACGGGTCCGCCAGGCGTGGGCAAGACCCGGCTTGCCCGCGAGGCAGCCACACTCGCGGCGGTTCGGGGTTTCACGGTTTTCTCCACCTACTGTGAATCCCACACGGCGGAGATCCCTTTCAATGTCGTTTCGCGCCTACTGCGCTCGGTGTTCGGCGTCGGCGAGATGACGCCCGAGATAGCCCGAACTCACGTCCGCGGACAGATCCCCGACGACGCCGCCGAAGACGCGCCGCTGCTCGACGATCTGCTCGGCGTTGGTGACCCTGCTGTGCCATTGCCCGACGTCAGCCCCGACGCGCGCCGTCGGCGGCTTGTCGACCTGATCAATTCCGTCGTGGTGGCGCGGCCGAACCCTGCGGTGTACGTCATCGAAGACGCGCACTGGATCGACAGCGTCAGCGAGTCGATGCTGGCCGAATTTGTGCCGGCGATCTTGAAAACGCGGGCCATTATGTTAATCACCTATCGCCCGGAGTACATCGGTGCGCTCAGTAGACCCGACGCGCGTGCCATCGCCCTTGAACCACTTAGCCATCAGCACATCTCGGAATTGATCGGCGACCTGCTTGGCGTCGACCCATCTATGCGCCGACTGTCGGAGGTGGTGATCGACCGCGCGGGCGGCATCCCGTTCTTCGCTGAAGAAATCGTGCGCGATCTAGTCGAGCGAGGCGAGCTCGAAGGCGACCCCGGCACCTATCGATGTGTTCGGGAGATCAACGACGTCCATGTACCGGCAACCCTGCAGGCGACCATCGGTTCCCGGATCGATCGTCTGACGCCTCGTGCCAAGCGGACTCTGCATGCCGCTGCGGTCATCGGGGCCCGGTTCCGCTCAAACTTGCTGAAGGACTTAGCCCGCGATGCCGACGTGGCGCCACTGATCGATGCGGAGTTGGTCGATTTAGCAATGACTTCACCGCAAACGGAATACGCGTTTCGGCATCCACTTATTCAGAAGGTGGCCTACGAATCACAACTGAAGTCGACCCGCTCCGACCTACATCGACGGGTAGCGGCGGTGCTACAGCGGACCCGGCAGGATCTAACTGGCGAGGAGTCGGCCGTCATTGCCACACAGTACGAAGCAGCCGGCGACCTCCGCGACGCCTTCGATTGGCATATGCGGGCCGCGACCTGGTACGGCGCCCGCGACATCCGGGCTGCGCGGGGCAGTTGGCACCTCGCACAGCGTGCCGCGGACCAGCTGTCGGAGGATGTCTCCGATCGGCTGGCCATGCGCATCGCCCCCAGAGCTCTATTGTGTGGCAGCGCCTTTGAAGTGGGTGGGACTCCCGCAGACACTGGGTTCGAGGAGTTGCGGGAACTGACCGCAGAGGTGGGCGACAAGACGTCCTTGGCGATCGGCATGGCGGGTCACCTCGCCACGCTCGCGTTCAACTCGCGCTACCGGGAGGCGGCGGCCATGGCGTCGGAGTTTGCGACGCTCGTCGAATCTCTCGGCGATCCCGAGATGATCGTTGGATTGTTGTGGACCGCGGCCCAGGCCAAGTGGGAAGTCGGTGAAGCGACCGAGAGTCTGCGGTTGGCCCAGCGCATCATCGACCTCGCCCGCGGTGACTCCACGATGGGAAACCTCGTGATGGCGTCTCCCCTCGCTTTGGCAACTGTGGTGAAAGGCGTATCGAGAATGTTCTTGGGGCGGCCGGGTTGGCGACGAGACATCGACGAGGGCATTGCGCTGGCCGAATCGTTTGACCCGGCCACCCGCGCCTGGGCACGGCTCTACAAGTACGTAGCCACGACTCTGAACGGCGCCCTTCTACCAGACGCCGACGATGTGCGCCTGGCGAAAGAATCGCTGGAAATTGCGGAACGGGCCGGGGACAACACTGGTGTGACCTACTCGCTCATGAATCTGGCTACCGTGCTGATATATAGCCCGGCCGGAGACAGGGCGGCCGGCGTCGCGGTGCTGGCCAGGGCGCGAGAGATGCTTGTGCGGGACCAGCTGACCACAACGCTCCGGCGGAACACCGACATCGAGGTATCCCGGGAAAAGGCGAGATCGGATGACCTCGACGGCGCAATCGAATTGGCCCGGACGGTGCTAGAGGAGCAGTTCGACACGGGGGAGATGCTCATGCGCGGGCCGGCCACCACAGTGCTGGTCGAGTCGCTCCTGCGCCGCGGCGCCGAGGGGGACTTGGTTTCGGCGCGGCAGGCGGTCGACAGATTGGCCGCCGTGCCGACAGACCCTGGCTTCGTGCTGCACGAGCTTCCTATTCTGCGGTTACGTGCCCTTCTGGCCGGGGCGAACGGTGACACGGCAAGCTACCGGGAGTTCTTGGCGGCGTTTCGCGCCAAGGCCCGGCAGGCCGAATTCGAGGGGTACCTCGCGCAGGCCGACGCTATGGCCTGAATGCCCCGGGAACAAATCGCGGAAGACTCCCGTTGACCACATCGACAATTGAGCGCGCTCGGCTCAAGTCCGTGTTGACACGGTAGTGTCGTCAGGAGCAGGCTTGAGTGCGGTGCACTCAGACCCCGAAGAAGGACTATTCAGGAGGCAAAACCATGGCTCGTGCGGTCGGAATCGACCTCGGGACCACCAACTCAGTCGTCGCCGTGCTTGAGGGCGGGGACCCCGTTGTTATCGCCAACTCGGAGGGCTCCCGCACTACGCCGTCGGTTGTCGCGTTCGCGCGCAACGGCGAGGTGCTGGTCGGACAGCCCGCCAAGAACCAGGCGGTGACCAACGTCGACCGCACCATCCGGTCGGTGAAGCGTGAAATGGGCACCGACTGGTCCGTCGAAATCGACGGCAAGAAGTACACCGCGCAGGAGATCAGCGCGCGCGTGCTGATGAAGCTCAAGCGCGACGCCGAGAGCTACCTGGGCGAAGACATCACCGATGCGGTGATCACCGTCCCGGCGTACTTCAACGACGCCCAGCGCCAGGCCACCAAGGAGGCCGGCCAGATCGCCGGCCTCAACGTGCTGCGCATCGTCAACGAGCCGACCGCGGCGGCGCTGGCCTACGGGTTGGACAAGGGCGAGAAGGAGCAGACCATCCTGGTCTTCGACCTGGGCGGCGGCACCTTCGACGTCTCGCTGCTGGAGATCGGCGAGGGCGTCGTCGAGGTTCGCGCCACCTCGGGCGACAACCACCTCGGTGGCGACGACTGGGATGACCGGATCGTCGAGTGGCTGGTTGACAAGTTCAAGGGCACTAGCGGCATCGACCTGACCAAGGACAAGATGGCGATGCAGCGGCTGCGTGAGGCCGCCGAGAAGGCCAAGATCGAGCTGAGCTCGAGCCAGGGCACCTCGATCAACCTGCCGTACATCACCGTCGACGCGGACAAGAACCCGCTGTTCCTCGACGAGCAGCTGACCCGTGCCGAATTCCAGCGCATCACACAGGATCTGCTGGACCGCACCCGCAAGCCGTTCCAGTCGGTGATCGCCGACACCGGCATCTCGGTGTCCGACATCGACCACGTCGTGCTGGTGGGTGGCTCGACCCGCATGCCGGCGGTCTCCGAACTGGTCAAGGAGATGACCGGCGGGCAGGAGCCCAACAAGGGCGTCAACCCGGATGAGGTTGTCGCGGTGGGCGCTGCGCTGCAGGCAGGTGTGCTCAGGGGCGAGGTGAAAGACGTTCTGCTGCTTGACGTCACGCCGCTGTCCCTCGGCATCGAGACCAAGGGTGGTGTGATGACCAAGCTGATCGAGCGCAACACCACGATCCCCACCAAGCGGTCGGAAACCTTCACCACGGCCGACGACAATCAGCCGTCGGTGCAGATCCAGGTGTATCAGGGTGAGCGCGAGATCGCCTCGCACAACAAGCTGCTCGGCAGCTTCGAGCTGACCGGCATCCCGCCCGCCCCGCGTGGGGTTCCGCAGATCGAAGTCACCTTCGACATCGACGCCAACGGCATCGTCCACGTCACCGCCAAGGACAAGGGCACCGGTAAGGAGAACACGATCCGCATCCAGGAGGGCTCCGGCCTGTCCAAGGAGGAGATCGACCGGATGATCAAGGACGCCGAGGCGCACGCCGACGAGGACCGCAAACGTCGCGAGGAGGCCGATGTCCGCAACCAGGCCGAGTCGCTGGTCTACCAGACGGAGAAATTCGTCAAGGAGCAACGCGAAGCCGATGGCGGCTCGAAGGTCCCCGAGGACACGCTGACCAAGGTCGACGCGGCGATCGCCGAAGCCAAGACGGCGCTCGAGGGCACCGACATCGGCGCGATCAAGTCCGCGATGGAGAAGCTGGGCGTCGAATCGCAGGCCCTGGGTCAGGCCATCTACGAGTCCACTCAGGCCGAGCAGGCCGCCGGCGGCGGCACGGATGCCGGACCGGACGGGTCCTCGCAGGATGACGTCGTGGACGCCGAGGTTGTCGACGATGACCGGGAGAACAAGTGAGCCAAAACGATTCGCACGAGCCGGTGACCGTCACCGACAAACGGCGCATCGATCCCGAGACTGGCGAAATCCGCGAGCACGCGACCGGGCCGGCCCCTGGTGGGCCGGCGCCGGAAGCCGCCGCGGCCGGAGCCGCGCACGGGGCAGATGCGTCTGCGTTCGACGAAGTCGCCGAGCTGAAATCCACTCTTCAGCGCGTCAAGGCCGAATACGACAACTACCGCAAGCGTGCGCTGCGCGACCAACAGTTGGCCGCCGAGAGAACCAAGGTGGCCGTTGTCACCCAACTGCTTCCGGTGCTCGACGACCTCGACCGCGCCCGCAGCCACGGTGACCTGGAGTCAGGCCCTCTGAAGTCGGTCGCCGACAAGCTGGCGACCGCCCTTGAGGGCCTTGGCCTTTCGGGATTCGGAGACGAGGGCGATGACTTCGACCCCGCGCTGCACGAAGCCGTGCAGCACGAGGGCGAAGGCACGCATCCCATCATCGGCACGGTGATGCGCCGTGGATACAGGGTCGGCGATCAGGTGGTGCGCCATGCCCTCGTGGGTGTGGTCGACACCGTGCCGGATAGCGAAGAAGCCCCTGGCGGTGAAGTCACATCCGATAACGGCGACGAGCCGGCGGATGAGGCCGCAGAATCGTAGAGAACAACTCGAGGACTGGTAAGGAGGTGACGCGGTATGGCCCAACGCGAATGGGTCGAAAAGGACTTCTACTCCGAGCTCGGCGTCTCCTCTGACGCCAGCGCGGACGACATCAAGCGGGCCTACCGGAAGCTGGCCCGCGATCTTCACCCCGACACCAACTCCGACCCGAGTGCCGCCGAGAGATTCAAGGCGGTGTCCGAGGCGCACAGCGTTCTGTCGGATCCGGCCAAGCGCAAGGAATACGACGAAACCCGACGGCTGTTCGCGGGCGGCGGTTTCGGCCGCGGCCGGTTCAGCGGCGGCAACTTCGGCGGATTCGGCGGCGACGGCGCCGAGTTCAACCTGAACGACTTGTTTGACGCCGCCGGGCAGACCGGTGGGGCCAACATCGGCGACCTGTTCGGCGGACTGTTCGGCCGTGGTGCGCAGCCGCGCCCAAGCCGGCCGCGCCGCGGCAACGATCTGGAGACCGAAACCGAGTTGTCGTTCATGGAGGCCACCAAGGGCGTCGCGATGCCGTTGCGGCTCACCAGCCCGGCGCCGTGCACGAATTGCCATGGCAGCGGGGCACGTCCGGGAACCAGCCCGAAGGTGTGCCCGAACTGCAACGGGTCCGGCGTGGTCAGCCGCAATCAAGGCGCCTTCGGATTCTCTGAACCGTGCACCGAATGCCGGGGCAGTGGCTCGATCATCGAACACCCGTGCTCCGAGTGCAAGGGCACCGGCGTGACCACCCGCACCCGCACCATCAACGTGCGGATCCCGCCCGGTGTTGAGGACGGGCAGCGGATCCGGTTGGCCGGACAGGGCGAGGCCGGCCTGCGCGGAGCCCCGTCGGGTGACCTCTACGTGACCGTACATGTCAAGCCGGACAAGGTGTTTGGCCGCGACGGCGACGACCTTACCGTCACTGTTCCCGTGAGCTTCCATGAATTGGCGCTGGGCGCAACACTTTCGGTGCCGACGCTGGAAGGCAAGGTCGGTGTGCGCGTGCCCAAGGGCACATCCGACGGCCGCATCCTGCGGGTGCGGGGGCGCGGGGTTCCAAAACGCTCCGGGGGCCACGGTGACCTTCTCGTCACGGTCAAGGTGGCGGTGCCACCGAACCTGGAAGGCGAATCGCAAGAAGCGCTGGAGGCCTACGCTAAAGCGGAGCGCGCCAGTGGGTTTGACCCACGCGCTGGATGGGCGGGTGCGTGATGGGCAAGAAGGAAGACGCCCGCACATTCCTGATCTCGGTGGCTGCCGAGCTGGCCGGCATGCACGCGCAGACGTTGCGCACCTACGACCGGCTCGGCCTGGTCAGCCCCCAGCGCAGCTCCGGAGGCGGTCGCCGCTACTCACAACACGACGTCGACCTGCTGCGCGAGGTGCAGCGGCTGTCCCAGGATGAAGGTGTCAACCTCGCCGGCATCAAGCGCATCATCGAGCTGACCAATCAGGTCGAGGCGCTGAAGTCCCGGCTGCGTGAATTGTCAGAGGAGCTCGAGCGGTTGCGCGCCGGCCAGCGCCGCGACTTAGCGGTCGTACCCAAGAGCACGGCCGTCGTCGTCTGGCAGCCGCGTAAAGGCAGCCGGTAACGCGTGACTGCGCGCCGCTAGCTCACTCTGATTGAGAACACCGTCGTGTCCGGCTCACCCGGCCGCGCGCTTCGGTAGCCGCCGCGGCGCAGTGCGTCGGTGGGCGCAGTCATCGGCTCGAAGCAGACGACCGTTTCGCCCGCGGGCGCGAACACCTGTGCGGCCGGGTAACCTCGCTCGAAGCGCACCTCGACCCGGCGCCCGCCGCCGGAGACGGCGAACACCTCCCCGTCGGCGAGTTGATCGAAACCATCGTCGAACGCCTCGTCGCCCAACAGCTGGGCGGTGGCCGTCCGTTCTTCCGTTGCGCCGGTTGGAATGCCGGTGCCGTCGAGGATCAGGTGCCGCATCGTTGGCATCTCGACATGCCATTGAGATCTCGGCGTGTCAGGCAGCTGCAGATATGGGTGATATCCGTACACCAGCGGTACCGCCTTGTCGGCCGTCGGTGTGACGGTGGTGCTGACCGTCAGCGTCCGGTCGGACAGTTCGACGGTCAACTCGACCCGATGCGGGAACGGGAAACTCGCCAGCAGTTCGTTGTGCGCTCCGAAATCCAGTTCGGCGGTGAGCTTTTGGTCGGAGACCTGCTGTGCTCGCCATCCAGGATAGGCGGCGAGCAGACCGTGGATGGGCAAGCCGTTGTTGTCAGGGCGCACACCGTAGGCGTCCGGGGCGAGCGTGATGGTCTTGCCATCGACGTTATACATCTTGGCGCTCAACCGGTTTGCCCACGGATAGAGCAGCGGGATACCCATCGTCTTGCCGGCCGACACGTAGGCGTCAAGGCCACGCCGCTGCCCTAGCAGCTCGGTACCGCCATCGGATAACGACGTGCCAATCATGCCCGCGCCGGGCACGTAGGTCGCGGTCAGCGATGACGAAGGGTCGCGCAGCGTGACGAGTTCGAACTCGGGCATGGTTTCCGATCCTGCCACCGTCAGCTCGCGAGTGGATCGTGTTGTATGCGCTCGGCGGGTGCGCCCTTTGCGATCAGTGCCGCCTTGGTGGCCTCGACCATCTTCGGCCCGCCGCATATCAGAATCTGCCGATCGCCCCAGCCGCCATATCGCGTCACCACGTCGGGCAGCATGCCGGCCTGTCGCACATGCAATCCACGAGGCGGTTCGACATCGGGGTAATCCGCGGCCCACGGCGGCTCAGTGTTGAACTCCGACACCGGCGTCACCGACAGCCACGGATTCGTCGACGCGATCTCCCACAACGTGCGGAGGTCGTAGAGCTCGCTGGGATAGCGGGCGCCGAAGAACAGATGCACGCGCGGGTTGTCGCCGTAGCGAGTGAGATCCATGATCAGTGTGCGCAGCGGTGCCAGACCCGTGCTGCCCGCGACCATCAGCACGTCGCCGCCGCCGCGATCGACGTGCATGCCACCGTGTGGATTGGACAACCGCCAGCGGTCGCCTGGCTTGGTCTCACCCACTATCGCGGTGCTGACCATTCCGCCGCTGACCGAGCGGATGTGAAATTCGATGGCCCCGCCGCGGTCGGCGGGGATCGCCGGACTCAGGTAGCGCCACCGCCTCGGCCACTGCGGCACCTGGACAGTGACGTACTGACCGGGGTGGTAGTACAGCGGCTGATCCAGCTGCAGTCGGACCACCGAGACGTCGCGGGTGATCCGCATGTGCTCGATCACGGTGGCGTCGCGATACGGCGGGCCCTTCTCGGCGTCCGCGGAGCCACGCATCACGCCGATAATCAGCGCGACCGCGTCGTGCGCCGCCTCGGCGAGTCTGTCGTCCCAGCTCTCGATCAGATGACTGCGCAACGTGGTGAACAGCGCGTCCTGCATGCTGTCGTAGTGCCGTTGCGTGACCCCGTTTTTGCGGTGGTCGCGGCCCAGCTGGGCGAGGAACGCCACCGGCTCCTCGGCCCGCTGGGCGATCAACTCGGAGAACAACCACGTCATCGCCTTGGCGAACGCGGCGCGCTGCGCATCCATATCAGGGGGAAACAAGTCGCGCACCGACATGTCGATGGCGAACCAGCGGGTGTAGAACCGCCGGATCAGTTTGTCGGACCCCAACGCAGGATCGACCGCGTCGCGCAGCATGCGCAGTGCGTCGCGGTCGTCGATTCCCACGCCGCCCGAGTTTAGGCGGGCGCCGAGGAACGCCGACGGACGGCGGCGAACACGACCAGCGTCGCTCCGGCAACCGCCCAGCAGCTAAGCACGACTATCGCTGTCGTCGCGCCCGCGCCGTCGAAGAAGGCAGTGGACCGCAGCAGCGTCGCGGTTGCGCCCTGCGGTAGCCACTGACCGAGGGTGCCCCAGCCGCTCGGAAGCATCTGCGGGGCGCTGGTCAGGCCCGATAGCGGGTTGCCCAGCAGCAGCGCCAGCAATGCGCCGATCGCCAATCCCACCCGTCCGAACACCGACCCCAGCCCCAGCATCGACAGCCCGGCGGCAAGCAGTCCCAAGGTGAGCCCGGCCGCGACGCCCCAGACGTTCTCGTCAATCGAGCCGAACACGTAGCGCAGCAGCGCGGCGATCGTGGTGCCCGCAACCGCGGCGAACACGACGGCTGCGGTCAACCGGGTCCATATCTCCCGCTTGAGCAGGAGGACAAGGGCGACGGCGGGCAGCAGGCCGGCCAGGGTGATCGGCAGCGCGGACGCGGCCAGTCCCGCGCCGCGGGGGTCGTCGGCGGTCGGCGGGGCAAGGTCCTCTGTGTGCAGTGGCATGCGGGCCTGCTGCGCGATGCCGTTGCCGACCTGCGTCAGCATTTGCGCGACCATCGGGCTGCCGCCGGTGGCGATCAACAGTTTGCGGCCGTCGGAGCCAAACGAGATGCCGCCGTAGACATCGCGGTTGCGGATCGCGTCGCGCAGCGCCGCTTCGCCGGGGTAGTAGGTAATCGCGAAAGCGCCGGGAGCGTGCTGCTCGAGGATGTCGGCGACTTGACCACTGGCGGCCATGGGCCCGGCCGCGCCGACCGGAACGTGGTGCGGCTTCGAGCGGGCCGCGGGCAGCGCGAACGCTATCGCGAGGATCGCCAGCACGACGGTCAGCACGACGATGATCCCGGTGGCGCGGATCGCCGCAGGCGGTTCATGGATGGGTGACGCGTGGTGGGTGTGCTTGGTGACCGCTTCGGTAGTCATCGCGTTGTCATCCTTCCTAGATTCCTGAACGAACCGTTCCCCTGAGCGATGAGGGGCCTCATGAGATTGGGCTGGGTGGGCAGCCGCTCGAATCTGTCTGCCTGTGCGATGGCACGCGCGTGTTGTGGGCTACGGACGACGTGACCGGCACGACGCTGTAGGGCGATGACTATGATCAGCGACCCGAGCACCGCCCAGCAGGTCAGGATCGCGATCGCGGTACTGGCGCCTGCCCCGTCGAAGAACGCCGTCGAGCGCAGCAGCGTCGCGTTGGCGCCCTGGGGCAGGAACTGACCAAGCCGACCCCATCCGCTGGGCAACAGTTCGGGTGCGCTGTTCAGACCGGACAGCGGGTTGCCGATGAGCAACGCGAGCAGTGCACCGCTTGCCAACCCGATGCGACCGAACAGCTCAGCGAGGCCAAGCACGACGAGGGCGGCTGCCAGTGCACCCAGCGTGAGTCCGCCGGCCACGGCCCATATGTTCTGGTCGATCGAGCCGAGCGCGTAACGCATCACTGCTGCGATCGTCACACCCGCGAGGCCCGAGAACGCGGCCGTCGCGGCGATCCTGATCCTGGCATCGCGGCGGATCACCAACATCAGGGCGACCACTGGCAAGAATCCGGCCAGCGTGATGGGCAGTGCGGCGGCGGCCAGCCCGGTGCCGCGTGGGTCACCTGCAGGCGGCGGCGCCAGATCCACGGTTCGCAGGGGCACCCCGGTCTGCTGGGCCATGCCGTTGCCGAACTGGGTCAACAATTGCGCGACGGTCGGGCTGGCGCCGGTCGCGGTCAGCAACTTGCGGCCATAGGGTTCCACGACGACGCCGCCGTAGACGTTGCGATCGCGAATGGCGTCACGCAGCGCCGCTTCGTTGGGGTAGATAGTGAGCGCAAACGCGCCGGGCGCACTGTGTTCGAGCATGTCGGCAACCTGCCCGCTGGCCGCGGGCGCGCCGACGGCACCGATCGGTACGTCGTGTGGTTTCGACTTCGCCGCCGGCAGCGCAAACGCGATCGCAATCAGGGCCAGTACGGCGGCGAGCGCGATGACGACGCCCGTGGCGCGCAGGACCTCTTGGGCCTCGAACGGCCCCCGGCTTGGTGATGTGGTGGCCATGCCGGCTCCTTATTTTCACCTTGTGTTGAATTATTTGCATCAGCGTAGCGCTACCCTCGCACAATTTCAACAGTGATTGAAATGATATTGTCGGCGTATGGCTTCACCAGCGAAGACGCTCAGGCGAAGGGGCCGACGCCAGGGCGAACCGGTGTCTCGCGATGCGGTGCTCAGCGCGGCGAAGCAGCGGTTCGCCACCGAGGGCTACGAGAAGACGACGTTGCGTGCGATTGCCCGCGACGCTCACGTGGACCCGTCAATGGTGCTCTATCTGTTCGGGTCGAAGGTCGAGTTGTTCCGGGAGTCACTGCGGCTGATCCTCGACCCCGAGGTGTTGGTTGCTGCCCTGACCGGTGAGGCGGGCGACGATCCCGACATCGGTACCCGGATGGTGCGGGTGTACCTGGGAATCTGGGAAGCGCCGGACACCGCCGACAGCATGCGCGCGATGCTGCAGTCGGCAACGTCGAATTCCGATGCGCACGAGGCCTTCCGCGACTTCATGCAGAGCTATGTGCTGACAGCCGTGTCCGGCGTGCTCGGCGGCGGCGAGCAGGCCCGGCTGCGCGCGATGCTGGCGGCGTCGCAGTTGGTGGGTGTCGCGATGCTGCGCTACGTCATGGAGGTGCCGCCACTGGCGACGCTGACTCCGGACCAGGTGGTGAGGCTGATCGCGCCGACGTTGACGCGCTACCTCACCGCCGACGCTTCCGAACTCGGGCTGCCCTAGCGGATCACAACCCGTGAATTCCCTTGTACAGCACCAGAAGACCGATGACCATCAGGATGGCTGCGACGAGGACGGCGTGCTGGCGCTCCATCCAGTCCTTGAGCCGCCTGAGCGGTTCACCGAGGCGATCGCCCGAGACCGCGTAGGCGAGAATGGGAATCAGCACGGTCGACGCGGCGACCGCTACGAACCACACCACAGGCAGCCATACGTGGGTGCTCCCGAGCCCGGCAGTGCCGATAGCCAAACCCGCTGCAGCGCATATGAATAGAACCTTCGGATTGACCACGGTCAATGCCACGCCAGCGATGCCGGCCCTGGCGGGCGTGAGCTTGCCCAGGCTCTGCATCCAGCCCGGAGTATGTTCCGACCGCTTGCGCATCAGCCACCGGTAGATGCCGAGGACGATCAGCGCCGCGCCGACGACGATGCGCACCCATGACGCCCAGCGCGGTGGGTGGTTGAAGTCCACCACCAGGTTGGAGATCGCGAGAAATATGAGCGTCAAGCCCGCGAGGCCAACCAGCCAACCGACCAGGAACGCCAGGCCCGTCGGCCGTGGCCGCGGCGTGTTCAGCACAAGCACCGCGGGAATGATGGAAAACGGCGACAGCGCGACGACGAGCGCCAGTGGGATGAGTTCGGTCAGCACGGATCCCCATTTGTCCACGGGGCGGACAATATCGGAATTCGCCGTGCCGGTGACGATTCTTCGCACGTACATGCGGCCAGGCTGATTGACTGCAGCCACTACGCCTCGACCCCGGGGTGCACACCTAGGAGACGAGCACATGAGTCGAATCATGCGATCTGCGCCCGCGGCGCTCGCGGTCGTCACCGCAGTGGCGGGCCTAGGAGTCATGACCACGATCCACACATCTGCGCTCGCCCGGGCAGACGTGTGTACGAATACCGACGCCAATCTTGTCCTGCCCCTTGAGTTTGGACCATGCGCCGACGTTCTTGCGCAGGAGGCACGCTGGCTGACCGCCATCACGGACGGTGACGTAGCGACGGTCGAGCAGGTCCTTGGACCGAGCTTCAAGCACGTCAACGCCGACGGGCAGTTCTTCGACCGCGCCGCCGAGATAGCGAGCATGGAGACGTTGCCCTTCACGATGAACGCGAGCGAGCAGATGATCGACATCGCTGGTGACACCGCCGTGATCCATGGGGTGAACACGTTGATCCAGGACGGCGAGGTTGTTGCCCGGGAGCGCTTCACCGACGTATTCGTTCTGCAGAACGGCAGCTGGATGGCGTTGTCCGCGCAGGAGACTGAAATTTAACAAAACGTCAGTTTACGTTTTGCGGGAGCGTTTGCTGTGTACTGTGCGATCAACGACCGGTCCATTGCGAACCCGTCGGGAATTGGGGAACGCCATGGCGCGTCGAAGCAGACCGATCGTCGCCATGGCACTGGCCGTCGTGACGTCGATGGGCCTGATGTCGGGTGCCTGCTCATCCGACGCCGTCCCAGCGCCGCAGGCCGGGGTGAATGCCGGACCGGACGGTAAGCCGGCTCCATTCAAAGAACCGGTGAGGCTCTCCAGCGAGGACGGCGTCCTCGAGGTTCGGCTCTCGGCCCACCAGGGCACCGTGGCCCTCGACACCGTCAAGGAACCGGTCACCAATTTCCTCATCTACGGCTACGAGCTCATCAAGGGAACCAGCTCGGACGGTTCCACCAAGGGCGATAACAATTACCCAGCCCCGACGTTGCGCGTCGACCCCGGTGAGCGCCTGATCATCCACTACGACAACGACTTACAAGACCTCACCATCGACGACTTCAACGACCCCGCCTACACTCCGGCGGGCGGCGACGTCCCGATCTACCCACCGGTGCTCCGATCCGCGCCGCTGAACCTGCACACCCACGGGCTGCACGTCAGCCCGAGCGGCAACGCGGACAATGTGTTGCTGTCGATCCCCGCCGGGATGAGCAACACCTACGACTACGCGGTACCCGCCAACATGCCCAACGGCCTGTACTGGTACCACAGCCATCGTCACACCGTTACCGCGCAACAGACATACATGGGTCTGGCGGGCATGTTGGAGATCGGCAGGCCCGACGGCAACCTGCCCCTGGTGACGCAGAACCACATCCCCATTCGCGACATGGCGCTGCAGTACAACTTCGTCTTCGACCGCCGCAACGGCGGCCACCAACTGAACAACCCGTACTGGGAGCAGTGGGTCAGCACTCTCAAACCGCCGGAAGGCAACCAGCTCGCCGACGGGACGTACCAACCGAGCCTGGCTCCGGTGAACTTCTCGCAGACCACCAAGGGGGCCGAGTACTTCACGAACTGGTACGCCGGGCCGCTCTCGGTCCACAACCATCGCGGTCAGAACCAGTTCGTCCCGCAGAATCTGCAGAACTTCACGAGTCCGTCGAAGACACTTCCTGCGGACCCGTCGAAGCCCGAGAACGAGCGCGACGTGCAGTTCACCATCAACGGCCAGTTTCAACCCGAGCTCAAACTCAAGCCGGGGCAAACCGAGATCTGGGTATTCGCCAACATGAGCGACATCGCCTTCGTGCCACTGAGATTCACTGAGACGGCGACGGGCAATCACCCGAAGTTCGCGATCGTCGGGCAGGATGGCAACCCCTACACGCAGGTGCAGCGGCCCGTGGACGGTGACGGAACGTACCTCGAGATTCCGCCGGGGTCGCGCTACGCCATCGCGGTGACGATGCCGCGTTCGGGCGACCTCATCGTCGACATGCCACCGGGTCAGGGTGTCAAGGGGATTTCCGAACCCGGTGTGCTGTATACGAACAACGGCACCAAGAACGCGCCTGCCGTGCTTGGCACGGTGACCATCGACCCCAAATACATCGCGGCGCGGGACGGCTTCTTCACCTTCCCGACGCAGACGCTGCTCAAGGTCACCCCCGACAGCGGCGAGGGCCAGACCACCGCGTTCGAGCCGGGCCAGAACCTGGGCGCCTACACGTCGTACGTCGATACCTCGGTGATGGAGCCCGACGTCAAGCGCGCACTCGACATCGGTGGTGGTTTCGGCAACAAGAAGGCCAGCAACAGCGATCCGAAGGCTTTCACCTACCAGTTCGACGACAACGTCTTCCCCAACATCCCGTTGATCCAACCGCGACTGAACTCTGTCGAGGAGTGGTCGTTCACCAACTACAACAACGACAGTCATCCGATCCACATACACGTCAACGACTTTCAGGTGCAGAAGGTCTCCAGTCCGCTGATCGGTACCACCACCGGGGTTCAGCCGTTCGGCATCGACAATGCGAACGTCCCGCCGCCGGTGATCGACGCCAACGACAATCCGCTCGTTCCCGCAGCGTTGACATTGCGCTCCGACTTCAAAGAATATGCAGGCACGTACGTCGTCCACTGTCACCGCCTGAACCACGAGGACAACGGTCTGATGGCGACCATCAACGTCATACCCGAGGTGTCGACGTATGTGGTAGCGGTCCCCGGGTCGAAGGGCAAGCCGGCAACGGTGCGTGTCCACGATGGCAACGGCGACAAGGTGATGGCGTTCATCACGCCGTTCCTGTCCTTCGAAGGCACCCCGAGTGTAGCGATGGCTGATGTGAACGGTGACATGATTCTTGACCTGATCGTGGGTACCGGTGCCGGCGTCGACTCCGAGGTTGTCGCCTATGACGGCAACGACACGGTCCATGGACGATTCACCAAGGAGTTGTCCCGCTTTGCTCCGTTCGATGCCGGTTTCCAGGGCGGTGTGAACGTCGCAGGCGCCGACATCGACGGAAATGCGTTGGCCGACAACATCATCGTGGGAGCCGGTCCAGGAATCGAGTCCCAGGTCAGGATCTTCTCATCGACCCTGCCCGGCGAGACGGGCAAGGCGCCAGAGATCTTCACCAGCTTCGCGCCCTACCCCGGAGCGAAGTCCGGGGTGACGATCGCGACCGGCATGGTCGAATTGGGATCGGGCCGGGAAAGCATCGTGACGGCCCCAGGGCCGGGCGATGCCCCCCGGATCAAGACGTTCCACTACGACCTTTACACGCCGACCGCCAGGATGCGGGCGAGGGAGACCTCGCACGACGAGCACGACGACGGGTACCCCGGTGCGCCGACTCAGACGTCGGAGTTCCTGGCCTACGACGAGTCCTACACCGGCGGGATGTCGCTGAGCACCGGATGGGTGGCTGGCGAGGAGGGCGGCGCGAAGAGCATCATCACCGGCCAGCTCGCCGGCGATGGCACCGTGCGCTCATGGTCGAGTGGGTCACGCCTCGACGGCTTCCCAGGGATGTATCTGCAGAGCCCCAACCATCACGAGGTAGACGTCGAATTCACCCAAACCTCGTCGTTCGCACCGTTTACCGGCGCCAAGCCGGGAGTGACCGTGGCGACAACCAGCACCACGGCCGGTGCCGACCTTCTGGTCAGCGGCGCGGTTCCCGGCGGTTCCGAGGTTCGTAAGTATGGGCTCGGAAGGCCAGCGCCGGAAGCGACGACCTTGGCTCCGAAGCTGCTGACCACGCTGCCCCGGGTCGCGGGGGTGGGCGGCCCAGCGCCGTTGTCGGGTCGTTAGCGTCAAGGTAGGTGCCAGAAGACCTTTGTCGCCAGGTAGAAGGTCACCGACCAGAACAGCATGACGCCGGCGACGATGCCGATGCCGCGCCAGTTGGTCTGTGCCTCGGGCACATTCGGGGGCGGGCGCAGCCAGTGTTTCAGCAGCGGGTTGACGTAGTAGGGCATCGTCACGAAGCTCATCAGGAAGCTGGAGAACAGGTTTCCGATCAGCAGACCCAGCCACAGCGGCATCTTCAGCGGGGACAGCGCAAGGGTGAGCAGGACAACGGTGGGATAGAGCCCGACCCATACGGCGACGGATGTCTTGGTGTCCGACGGCGGTCGCGCCTGGGTGCCGTGCTCGTCGAAGGCGAACCAGCTTCCAAACGAGTTGTCAACGGTTTTCAGTTCGAAATCCGAGAACTTCTCGCCCTGCGCAAGGAGTTCCCGACGCTCCTCTGAAAGCAGCCATCTGTCGAGGTCGGCCGCGGTGTCATAACGGTACAGGGCCGTCCAGTCGTCTTGCACACCCTTGACCGGACGGAAAAGCTCCGAACCTCGGAATCCGGGAAACGTGGTCTCCGCCAGCCGAAGTCGATCCTGCCACGCGAGGAACTCCTCCACATGGTCCGGACTCACCCGGTGGCTGACGACGACAGTCACCAGGGGATCGGTGGCCCGCGCACCGCCACCGACGACTTGCTGGGTGCCCGGACCGTCGAAGTACTGTTGGCCTACCGCGAGCCGTTCCTGACGCGTGGCGCTGTTGATCCAAGTCTGGACATGGGCGACGGAATCGAAGCGGTAGACCACGACCCAATCCGTCTGCACCGCGGTTGGTGGGGTGATCTCGGCGGCGAGGAAGCCAGGGTACTTGGATGCTTCGCGGTTCATTTCCCGCTGCCAGGCTTCGAACGCCTGCTCCGAACCCGCGCGCACCTTCTGGCTGATGATGACCGTCGCCGCGTTGTCGCTGGAGGTCGTGGTGTCCATGGCCGCTCCCGTAGGTCAGGTGGCTGGGGTCAACGGGCGCGAGCTCAGCTGCCTGTAGATCCGCTCGGGGGTCAGCGGCAACGAGCGATATCGAACGCCGGTCGCGTCCGCGAGAGCGTTGGCCAACGCCGGGGCGACGGGGTTGATGCACGACTCCGCAATACCTTTTGATGCCATCGGCCCAACGGAGTCGTGTGATTCGACGACAAGGACTTCGGTGCGGGGAATGTCGGCGTACGTCGGGATGCGATAGTTGCGCAGGTTGGGGTTGGTCATCACCCCGTTCTTGTCGACGTGGAAGTTCTCGGTGAGGACGAAGCCGATGCCTTGGGCGACACCGCCCTCGATCTGTCCGCGCACCTGCGCCGGATTGATGACGACACCGGCATCAATGGCCTGCACGCTGTACAGGATGCGGACTTCGCCGGTCATCGGATGGACGGCGATGCGGAAGCCATGCGCGTTGGACGACACGCTGCGGGGTGAACCATATGCCTTGCGGGCCTCCGTGAGCCGGATCCCTCGCGCCCTGGCAGCCTCCTGCAGTTCGGCCAGGGTCAACCTGGCGTCCCCACAGGTCACGCCGCCGTCGTGCATCACACATGACCCGACCTCGACGCCTGCGTGACCGGCGGCGAAGCGCAGTATGCGATCGCGTAGCGCAGTCGCGGCCTTGAGCACGGCATTCCCAGAGACGAACAACCCCGCGCTTGCGAAGGCGCCGGTATCGAAACCGGTCTTGTCGGTGTCGGATTGCACGAGGTACACCCCCGAGGGCGTGGTGCCGAGCACGGTCGCCGCGATCTGGACGTGAGCCGTCGAGGTGCCTTCACCGAATTCGGGTGTGCCGACCGCGATCTCGTATATCCCGTCCTCGCGCAGAGTTGCCCACGCGTCGGAAAGGTGCTCGGTAGGCGGCGCGGTTTCGTGGATCGAACTCGCGGTTCCGGTACCGATCTGCCAGTCAGGGCCGAGGCCATAATCGTCGGGCTGACGGCGCAAGGCCGCGTCAACTAAGTCGATGCATGTGGTCAGACCATCTTCGGTGAAACTGACATCGTCGGGGCCCTCGCCGATCGCCAACAGCGAATCTCCGGGCCGGACGACGTTGCGCCTGCGCAGCTCCAGGGGATCCATGTCGAGCGCGAGCGCGAGCTCATCGATCGCCGACTCGACTGCGAACGTGGGCTGAGTCATGCCGTAGCCGCGCAGCGCGCCGCTCGGCACGGTATTCGTGTACACCGCATAACCGTCGAAAGTCTTGTTAGGACACCGGTATTGCATGACGGCGGCGCCGCCGGCGAACAGAGTCTCGCCACCATGGTTGCCGTAGGCGCCGGTGTCGGACACATTGCGGAACCCGAACGCCGTCAACGTGCCGTCGGCCTTGGCCCCGAGCTTCACCGTCACCTTCATGGGATGCCGCGGTGAGGCGGTGGTGAACTCTTCTTCACGGGTGTATTCCCAGCAGACCGGACGGCCGGTGTCGAGCGTGGCCAGCGCGGGAAGATCCTCCGAGATGACCTCCTGCTTGCCGCCGAACCCGCCTCCGATGCGCTTGCAGAAAACCCGCAACTCGTCGGGGCGCAAGTTAAACAGATGGGACAGCTTGACTTTCGCGATCGACGGCGACTGCGAGCTGGTGCGCACGTTGAGCCGCCCGTTCTCCATCCAGGCGACGGAACCGTGGGTCTCCAGATGCGCGTGCTGAACCCGCGGCGAGAAGTATGTGCCCTCGTGAATAACATCGGCCGCCGCGAAACCTGCCTCCATGTCGCCGATTTCGCTGTGCAGTTCGAGCAGGATGTTGCGAACCTTATCGTGGGCGAACGGGTCGCCGTAGCTGTGCAGCTGTGGCGCCCCGTCCGCCATCGCCTCCACCGGGTCCAAGACTGCGGGCAGCACCTCGTACTGAATGTCGACTCGGCGGCAACCTTCCTCCGCTGCACCGACGGAGTCGGCGAGTACCGCCACCACCCGTTGGCCAACAAAGCGCACGACGTTGTCGAGGATGTAGGTGTCGTCGGGGTCGACCAGATGGTCGGTGTGGATCGCCGTGCTGTAGCGCTTCCGCGGGACGTCTTCCCAGGTGTAGACCCGGTGCACCCCCGGCACGGCCAGCGCGGCCGCCTTATCGATCGACACGATGCGCGCATGCGCGTGCGGTGAATGCAGCACCTTCAGGTGCAGCATGCCCTCCATCTCAGTGTCCATGGTGAACTCGACCGTGCCCGTCACTACACCGGTCGCTGCCGGTGCCCCGACGCTTGTGCCTACTGCCTGACCGGGGGCCGCCTCCTCGATCTCGGCGACACCGTTGATGGCGTCCTCGATGGCGCGATATCCCGTGCAGCGGCACAGGTTTCCCTTCAGTGCACGAGGCAGATCGGCCTTCTGCTGCTCGGTGAACGTTGCCGCGGTCATGATCATGCCTGCGGTGCAGAAACCGCACTGGAAACCCGGCGCGTCACGGAACTGCTGTTGCAACGGGTGCAGGTTTTCGGGTGTGCCCAAACCTTCGATCGTGGTGACCTCGTGTCCCTCGGCACGGAACGCAGGAGTGATGCAGCTGTGCACCGGAACACGGTCCAGCCAGACGGTACACGCGCCGCAATCGCCTGCGTCACAACCTTTCTTGACTCCGTTCCAGCCCAGCGATCGCACAAAGGTGCGCAGACACTGGCCGGGATTGGGCTCCGCGTCGAACCTCTTGCCATTCACCGTGTACGTCATGACGACAGTCCTCCGCCGAGTTCGATACGGATCTCCTCGGCGTAGTGCTTCGCCAGATGGCGGCGATGGTCAGGCGTTCCGTTCGCGTCGGCGAACCACACGTCATCGGGTAGGGCATCGATCCGGTGCGCCAACTCGTCGGCCTCGGGCACGGTGGCGAACGCCATCCGGATCGGACGGGTGGTGCCCGCGGTGATAGTGAGCAACAAGTCAGCGCTGTCCGCGCTTTGAGTGCCGACCATGAAAATCGTCGACCGGCCCAACTGGGTCAACGTGAAACGACGCACAGCGTTGCGCTTGCGTAGTGCGCTTGCCGGAATGTCGATCCTGCGTAGCACCTCGCCCGGCAACAGAATGTTCTGATGGTCGCCGGTCACGAAATCCGCTGCGTCGACGGCACGTTCGGAACCGTCGGCGGCCCACAACGTGTACGCGGCCTCCAATGCCACGGTCATCGTGATCATCGGACCCGCCGGGAGCGACATGCAGATGTTGCCGCCGACCGTCGCCGAGTTCCACACCTTGAACGACGCAAGGAAGGCCTCGCAGCATGTTGCCAGCAGCGGGCCGCCACGCCAGCCTCTCGGTGGAGTAAAGGAGTACAAGTCACCGATCGTGCACATCGCCCCGATCTGCAGACCCGCCTCACCGGCTACCAGTGAATTCCAGCCCAACGGCTCAAGATCGATGAGCCGCCGCAATTCTGGTTGCTTGTCTGAGAACAGCCACGTTCCGCCCGCCAGGAATGCATCGCCGGGACGCCACTGCGCGCCCGGCCGGTCGTCGGGCCGGCGGACGACTTCTGTGATGGTGGTGATGTCCAATTGACCGCCCCCTCGCCGACTGCTCGACTGTAGGGCACCGCGGGGCAGCACCGACGCAGTTTGCTGAGACGAATTTGCTGGCACGTCATTAATTTTCGGCGGCTAGATGTACTGGCCTTCGTCGTAGCGGCAGGCTTTCCACTCGGCGCCGTCGCGACGAAATTCGACGTCGAGGGTCTTGGCCTCGGAGTGGTTGGCGGCCTGGAACCGGACGTTGGCAACCGCTTGAGCGTGCGGGACATCGGTCACCTCGACCGAGTTGATGGTGATCTGCGTGGGTCCGTCAGACTTTCGGCTCGCATACCAACCTGCTTCGAAGCCAGTGGCCTTCAGCATGTCGGCGCACAGATGGGACGCGAACTCCGTGAAATCGGAGCGGTTGTACGAGCCGTTCATTCCGCTGAGGACCTCGCGGACTTGGTCCTCGTCGGTGGTCGCGGATGCGGTCGCGGCCGTTGCCATGCTCACCACCGCGACCGTTGCGAGCGTGGCGACCAGCGCGTCCATTGGCCAAGCGTTGCCGATGAGTACGGCGAACGCGGCACGACGCGCCGAGTGGGCGTTCTGAGACGCCTTCCTCGGCGGGTTGGGTATAACCGCACGGTCGCGGGAATCCAGGCTCGGTAAATTAGTGAGAGTTGAGCGGAACAGACTCAACCTTGACGACGTTGAACATCACGACAACCATTTACCTGGCCCTTTTCGACTGATCGGAGGACCGTCGTGGACTCGTTCAACCCGACGACCAAGACCCAGGCGGCGCTGACGGCGTCGTTGCAGGCGGCGACCGCCGCAGGCAACCCGCAGATCACGCCCGCCCATCTTTTGATGGCACTGCTCACGCAGAACGATGGCATTGCCGCGCCATTGTTGGAGGCCGTCGGCGTTGAACCAGCGACAATCCGCGCCGAGACGCAGCGCCTGCTCGACCGGCTGCCCAGCGCCAGCGGCGCGGCCTCGCAGCCGAACCTGAGCCCCCAGTCGCTGGCCGCGATCACGGCCGCCCAGAACCTGGCCACCGAGATGGACGACGAATACGTCTCGACCGAGCACCTGGTGGTCGGCCTGGCCACCGGCGACTCCGACGTGGCCAAGCTGTTGACCGGGCACGGCGCCTCCCCCCAGGCGCTGCGTGAGGCGTTCGTCAAGGTTCGCGGCAGCGCCAGGGTCACCAGTCCCGACCCCGAGGGCAGTTACCAGGCATTGGAGAAGTACTCCACCGACCTGACCGAGCGTGCCCGCGAAGGCAAGCTCGACCCAGTCATTGGGCGCGACAACGAGATTCGTCGCGTCGTGCAGGTCTTGAGCCGTCGCACCAAGAACAATCCTGTGCTGATCGGCGAGCCGGGCGTCGGCAAGACCGCGATCGTCGAGGGCCTGGCCCAGCGGATCGTCGCCGGCGACGTGCCGGAGAGCCTGCGCGACAAGATCGTCGTCTCGCTTGACCTCGGTTCGATGGTCGCCGGGTCGAAATACCGCGGCGAATTCGAGGAGCGGCTCAAGGCCGTGCTCGACGACATCAAGAACTCGGCCGGCCAGATCATCACGTTCATCGACGAGCTGCACACCATCGTTGGTGCAGGCGCGACCGGCGAGGGCGCCATGGACGCCGGCAACATGATCAAGCCGATGCTGGCCCGTGGCGAGCTGCGGCTGGTCGGCGCCACCACGCTCGACGAGTACCGCAAGCACATCGAGAAGGACGCCGCGCTGGAGCGACGCTTCCAGCAGGTGTACGTCGGTGAGCCGTCGGTCGAGGACACCGTCGGCATCCTGCGCGGCCTGAAGGACCGCTACGAGGTGCACCACGGTGTCCGCATCACCGACTCCGCGCTGGTCGCGGCGGCCACGCTGTCCGACCGCTACATCACCGCGCGGTTCCTGCCCGACAAGGCCATCGACCTGGTCGACGAGGCCGCGTCCCGGCTGCGCATGGAGATCGACTCGCGGCCCGTCGAGATCGACGAGGTCGAGCGGCTGGTCCGCCGGCTCGAGATCGAGGAGATGGCCCTCGCCAAGGAAGAGGATGCGGCGTCGGCGGAACGGCTGGAGAAGCTGCGCGCCGAGTTGGCCGACCAGAAGGAGAAGTTGGCCGAGCTCACGACCAGGTGGCAGAACGAGAAGAACGCCATCGACATCGTGCGTGAGCTCAAGGAGCAGCTGGAGACGCTGCGCGGTGAGGCCGACCGTGCCGAGCGCGACGGCAACCTGGAGAAGACCGCCGAGCTGCGCTACGGCCGCATTCCCGAGATCGAGAAGAAGCTCGACGTCGCAATTCCGAGCGCGAGGGCCCAAGAAGCTCAAATGCTCAAGGAGGAGGTCGGCCCGGACGACATCGCGGACGTGGTGTCGGCCTGGACCGGCATCCCCGCGGGCCGGATGCTCGAGGGCGAGACCGCCAAGCTGCTGCGGATGGAAGACGAGCTCGGCAAGCGCGTCGTCGGGCAGAAGAAGGCCGTGCAGGCCGTATCGGATGCGGTGCGCCGCAGCCGTGCCGGCGTCGCCGACCCCAACCGGCCGACAGGGTCGTTCATGTTCCTCGGCCCGACCGGCGTCGGCAAAACCGAGCTGGCAAAAGCGTTGGCGGAGTTCCTATTTGACGACGAACGCGCCATGGTCCGCATCGACATGAGCGAGTACGGCGAGAAGCATTCGGTGGCCCGCCTGGTGGGTGCGCCTCCCGGCTACATCGGCTACGACCAGGGCGGTCAGCTGACCGAGGCGGTGCGACGGCGGCCGTACACAGTGATCCTGTTCGACGAGGTCGAGAAGGCCCACCCGGACGTGTTCGACGTGCTGCTGCAGGTGCTCGACGAGGGCCGGCTGACCGACGGTCAGGGCCGCACCGTCGACTTCCGCAACACGATCCTGATCCTGACGTCCAACCTGGGTTCGGGCGGGACGGAGGAACAGGTGATGGCCGCGGTGCGCTCGGCGTTCAAACCCGAGTTCATCAACCGCCTCGATGACGTCATCATCTTCGACGGGCTCAACCCCGAAGAGTTGGTGCACATCGTCGATATCCAGCTCGAGCAGCTGGCCAAGCGGTTGGCCCAGCGCAGGCTCACCCTCGAGGTGTCCCTGCCCGCCAAGAAGTGGTTGGCGCAGCGCGGGTTCGACCCGCAGTACGGCGCCCGTCCGCTGCGCCGGTTGATTCAGCAGGCCATCGGCGACCAGCTGGCCAAGCTGCTGCTGGCTTCAGACGTGCATGACGGTGACATCGTGCCGGTCAACGTCAGCCCCGACGGGGACTCGCTCGTTTTGGGCTGAGCGCTGGCGCGAGCGTGAGCATGTGTGCGATATTTTCGCGATTCTTCGAACATAACTTCACGTTCGCGCCGAGAAAGTCAGCCCAGCTCGAACTCGCGGGTCTGGGCGCCGGAGTCGACGATCGCCTGCAGACGCTGGCGGGCGACCGGCTGGGCGAGGGTTTCGCGCATCAGCTGATCCTCGATCCGTAGACCGGTCGTCAGGTCGGTCTGCGGATCCAGCGCGACGTCGACCGCCCGTTTGGCCGCCGCGATGGCCTCCGGCGGAGATGACGCGATGCGCGCGCCGAGCTTGTCGACGAATCGCCGAAGCTCGTCCGCCGGCAACGCGCGGTCGACATATCCCCAGGCTTCTGCCGTCGCCGCGTCGATATCCATGCAGCCGAGGATGACCTCGAGCGCTCGCCCGCGACCGACCAGCCGGGGTAACTGCTGCGTTCCGCCGCCACCGGGGATGATCCCCACCGCGACCTCGGGCTGGGCAAACAGCGCCTTGCCGAGCGCCGCGTAGCGCATATCGAAAGCCATCGCCCACTCGCTGCCACCACCGCGGGCGATGCCCTCGATGACGGCGATGGTGGCTTTCGGCAGCGTTCGGAAGCGTTCCATTGCCGCGTGGAAGGGGGACAGTTGGTCGTGCAGGCCGGTGTCGTCGGTCGGGAGGTCCAAGATCAGCGAGACGTCCGCATGCGCGACGAAGAAATCCGGATCGGCCGAGTCGACGATCAGCACGCGCACGTCATCGTCGGCGGCGACCTCCTGCGTCAGGCGGCCGATCTCGGTCAGCAGCGGCAGATCCAGCAGGTTGATGGGTGGATTGTCGATCGTCGCCCGGCAGATGCCGCCCTGCGCGGAGACGCGAATAAGCTGGTAATCCTGGTAAGCCATCACCGGACGCTAACGGGAGGCGGGCTCGGGCAAAAGAAGCCATGCGTAACTGGGTTGTGATCCGCTTGAGTTCGGGAATAACCACCCCTAGCAGATAGGCTTGGTGCAATGGTCCCGCTCTGGTTCACGCTGTCCGCACTCTGTTTCGTGGGTGCGGCGGTATTGCTGTACGTCGACATCGATCGTCGACGCGGACTTGGCCGCCGCCGCAAGTCCTGGGCGAAGTCACACGGCTTTGACTACGAGCACGAATCGGCCGACATCCTCAAGCGCTGGAAGCGCGGGGTGATGTCCACGGTCGGCGACATCTCCGCCAAGAACGTGGTGCTCGGGCAGATCCGCGGCGAGGCCGTGTTCATCTTCGACCTCGAAGACGTCGCGACGGTCATTGCGCTTCACCGCAAGGTGGGCACCAACGTCGTCGTCGACCTGCGGCTCAAGGGCATCAAGGAGCCGCGGGAGAACGACATCTGGCTGCTCGGCGCGATCGGTCCGCGGATGGTGTATTCCACCAATCTCGATGCCGCGCGCCGGGCCTGTGACCGTCGGATGGTGACGTTCGCCCACACGGCTCCGGACTGCGCGGAAATCATGTGGAACGAGCAGAACTGGACGCTGGTGTCCATGCCGGTCACCAGCACCCGTGCGCAATGGGACGAAGGGCTGCGCACAGTGCGCCAGTTCAACGACCTGCTGCGGGTGCTGCCGCCGGTGCCCCAGGCCAGCGCCGGTCAGGCCGTCGCACGCCGCAGTGGCTCACCGAGCCGCCCGCTCACGCCTACGCCCGCCCGCGCTGAGTCTCTTCCGCCCGCCCGCCCCGAGCCGACGCCCGGCCGGGCCGACCTGCCGCCGGGCCGCGCCGACGTCGGCCGCTACACCCAAGCGCGTCCCGATCCAGGCCGCGCCGAACCGATGCGCCGCCCGCCGCCACCATCGCGCAACGGGCGGCAGTCCCCGCACTACCAGCGATAGATACGCTCTAGGGCATGTCACGCCCCGTCGCACTGATCACTGGACCGACGTCCGGGCTCGGCGCGGGATTCGCCCGCCGCTACGCCCTCGACGGGTACGACCTGGTGCTGGTCGCCCGCGACGCCGACCGACTGGAGCGTCTCGGCGCCGAACTGCATGACGAGGCCGGCGCGGGGGTGGAAATTCTCGCAGCCGACCTCGCCGTCGACGCCGACCGCGCAAAGGTCGCCGATCGGCTGGCCGCCGGGGTGCGGGTTCTGGTGAACAATGCGGGATTTGGGACGTCCGGAGAATTCTGGACGTCGGACCTGGCGCTGCTGCAATCCCAGCTCGACGTCAACGTCACCGCGGTGATGCAGCTGACCCACGCAGCGCTGCCGCCCATGCTCGCCGCCAACGAGGGCACCGTGATCAACGTAGCCAGCGTGGCAGGGTTGCTACCCGGCCGCGGGTCGACGTACTCGGCGTCCAAGGCGTGGGTGATCGCGTTCTCCGAAGGGCTCGCCAACGGCCTGACCGGTACCGGTGTCGGCGTGCATGCGTTGTGTCCAGGCTTCGTGCACACCGAATTTCACGCGCGCGCAGGCATCGAGATGAGCGGCACACCATCGTTCCTGTGGCTCGAGGTCGACGACGTGGTCCGCGAGACCATGGCCGACGTCGCCAAGGACAAGGTGGTCATCGTTCCCGGACTCCAGTACAAGGCGCTCACCACCGGAGGACGGGTGGTACCCCGAAACCTGGTGCGCGCCATGACGAAAGTTGTTGGCCGCGGCCGGAATAGAACCTGAGCCGGACCTAGATGTCGCCGCGCCTACTGATCGCCGTTGTCGCGGCAATCGTCATGGTCGCGTCGGCGTGCTCCGCCGACGACGCCCGCGCCCATCCATACTCCACGCAGTCGGCGGCCATCGGCGAGTCGCTGTCTGTACTCGGCTGGAACATCTCGGTGACGAATCTGCGGTTCGACGCCGATTATGTCCTCGTCGATGTGGACGCCGCCCCGGCGCAGAAGGACGGCCCGCACGCCAAACCCGAGGACATCCGCTTCGGGCTCTACGGCGCGCTGGCGCATCCGGTCGAGGCCAACGCCGTTGGCGGCTGCGAGGATTTGACAAGCCTTGCGCTGCAACCACTGTCGGCTCCGAGCCCGGATCGGCTCACGGGCACGGTATGTTTGGGACCGCAACGCGATCAGTCCCAGGTGCGCGGTGTCTATGTGTACTCACCGCGTGAGCGGATCCCCGACACCGCGGCGGCGTACGGGGCGGCGTTTCCCGTCGGTGTGCTGCCGACGAAGGAGAACGACACCGGGCTTGTGCTCAAGACGAGCAGTGTCGACGCATTTCGGGCCGACGGCGCACAACTCGACCCGTCCGCTCTCGGCGACCCGGCCGCGTTCTCCGGCAACGGCTACATGTTGCTCGGTCTCGAAATCGATGGTCTGGCAGCGCGATACCGCGATGACTCGGCCCGTCGCGGCGGACCCATGATGGTGCTGGTCGCGCCGACACTGCCGCCACCCGGGCTGAGCCACGCCTGCGACGTCTACGGCGCTTCGGTGCTGGTGTTGCCGGACTCGTCGCGCGAGGCCGTTCAAGTCCGAGCGTCGCTGTGCACTCAGGGCGAGATCAACGAGGCGCTGCTGTACGCGACGGTATCGCTCGTCGGCACCAACGCCGGATTGTGGACGACCCATGACTGACCCGGGCCCTACCGAATGGGGCGAGACCCCCGGCGTTGGCCCGTGGGAAGGTCCGCTGCCCGAGGATGTGCGGTACGATGCCGCGCTGCTGCGCGACGGCGACACCCGCAACGTCGTTGACGCATACCGGTACTGGACGCGCGACGCGATCATCGCCGACATCGATGGACGCAGGCATCCGCTGCACATCGCGATCGAGAACTTCGGCAACGATGCCAACATCGGTTCGGTGGTGAGGACCGCCAACGCGTTCGCCGTCGACACCGTTCACATCGTCGGCCGTCGACGCTGGAACCGGCGCGGCGCCATGGTGACGGACCGTTACCAACGCCTGCGTCACCATGACACCACCGCCGACCTGTTGGCCTTCGCCGCGGATGCGGGGCTGACCGTCGTGGCCGTCGACAACGTGCCCGGCGCGGTGCGGCTCGAAGACACGGCCCTGCCCCGTGATTGCCTGCTTATCTTCGGCCAGGAGGGGCCTGGCATCACCGACGAGGCCACGGCCGGAGCCAGCGTCACCGTGTCGATCGCGCAATTCGGTTCGACCCGCAGCATCAACGCCGCGGTCGCCGCGGGCATCGCCATGCACGCCTGGATCACTCAACATGGGGACATTTCGGCGGCCTGGTAGGGCAGGATCGACTCCATGGATCTCCTATGGGCGAACCGCGCGGCGAGCGCAGAGGCCGCCGTTGTCAAGCGGCATCTGAAACGGCTCTGGGGCTTGCCCGGCACGCAGCTGGGTGTTGTCGCATGGCCCGCCGCGAGCAAGTACCGGAACTTCGGCACCTGGCACTACTGGTGGCAGGCACACCTATTGGACAACCTGGTCGACGCGCAGATGCGTGATCCGCAGCCGGAGCGGCAGGCGATGATCGCGCGGCAGATCCGGGGACATCGGTTGCGCAACAACGGATCCTGGGTCAACGACTACTACGACGACATGGCATGGCTGGCACTGGCGCTGGAGCGGGCAGGTCGACTGGCCGGAGTTGAGCGCCCGAAGGCGCTGAAGAAACTGTCCGAGCAGTTCCTCAACGCGTGGGTGCCCGAAGACGGCGGCGGTATCCCGTGGCGCAAGCAGGACCAGTTCTTCAACGCTCCCGCAAACGGGCCCGCCGCGATCTTCCTGGCCCGCTATGAGGACCGGCTGCGGCGCGCTCAGCAGATGTCGGACTGGATTGACGAAACGCTGATCGACCCCGAGACACATCTGGTGTTCGACGGGATCAAGGCCGGGTCGCTGGTGCGGGCGCAGTACACGTACTGCCAGGGCGTGGTGATCGGGCTGGACGTCGAGTTGGCGGCGCGCACGAAGGACCCCGAACACGCGACGCGCGTGCATCGGCTGGTAAAAGCCGTACGCGACAATATGGCGCCCGAAGGGGTGATCAAGGGTGCGGGCGGCGGCGATGGTGGATTGTTCAACGGCATCCTGGCGCGTTATCTGGCACTCGTGGCGACCACGCTGCCGCAGAAGGGTCCGGAGGACGCCGAGGCCCGCGACATCGCTCGCTCGCTCGTGCTGAAGTCCGGGCAGGCGGCGTGGGACAACCGGCAGACCGTCGACGGCCTGCCGTTGTTCAGTGCGTTCTGGGACCGCACGGCCCAGATCCCCGCGGCAGGCGGAAAGGAAGCCCAATTCATCGAGGGCGCGGTCAACGCCTCGGAGGTGGCCGAACGTGACCTGTCGGTGCAGCTGTCGGGCTGGATGCTGATGGAAGCTGCCCACGCAGTCACCGCCGCGAGCGGCGAATCCGGCACCGCCGCGAGCGGCGAATCCGGCACCGCCGCGAGCGGCGAATCCGGCACCGCCGCGAGCGGCGAATCCGGCGCCGCCGCGAGCGGCGACACCGGCACCGACGAGTGACTGCAGAGCCCGTTCCGCGGATCGTTCGCCTGCTGCCGGGCCGGTTCAGCCGCGACCCCAAGGCGCCCGGCACCAAAGAGAAATGCGCGGCCGGGCTGCTGCTGGCATTCACCCTCGCAGCGATTCTGTGGGCCAATTCGCCGTGGGCGCAGACATATTGGACGTTGCTGGACACCCACGTCGGCTTCACGTTCGGCGGCAACACCTTCGACCTGACCGTCCAGCATCTGATCAACGACGGCCTGATGACGTTCTTCTTTTTCATCGTCGGGCTGGAAGTCACCAGTGAATTCGCTATCGGCGAGCTCACCGATAGGGCCAGGGCCGCCGTGCCCGTCGTCGCTGCGATCGCGGGCCTCACGGTGCCCGCCGTCATCTTCTTGTTGTTCAACCCGTCGGGGGAGAACGCACAGGCGTGGGGTGTGGTGATCTCCACCGACACCGCGTTCCTCATCGGCGCGCTGGCCATCATCAAGCCCAAATACCCTGCCCGGCTGCGGATCTTCCTGCTCACCTTGGCGGTGGTCGACGACATCGGCGCGCTGGCCGTGATCGCGCTGTTCTACTCCGAAAGCATCCAGGTCGTCCCGCTGGTCATATCGGCTGTGCTGATCGTTGCGCTCGCGTTGGTCAGGTTCCTTCCGGCGGGCCGCGGGCCCGCGTACGCGGTGTTCGGCTTCGCGCTGTGGGTCGCGCTGTTCATGGCCGGTATCCATCCCACTCTGGCCGGGGTTGCAGTCGCGCTGCTGATCCCCGTGTTCACACCCGAACGTCAGCAGGTGGAACAGGCCGTCGACTTGATGCGCGCATTCCGCCAATCACCCAACTCCGCGTACGCGCGCGCCGCCACTCGCGGTTTGCGGGAGTCGATTTCGATCAATGAGAGGTTGCAGACCGAGGTCGGGCCGTACGTGTCCTTCGTGGTGCTGCCACTGTTCGCGTTGGTCAATGCCGGGGTGCGGCTCGACATGGACAGCGTGATCGCCGCGCTGCAGTCACCGCTGACGTGGGGCATCATCGCCGGCCTGGTGATCGGGAAGTTCATCGGCATCACCGGCGCGACGTGGTTCATGCAGCGCACCGGGCTTGGTCAGCTCGCACCCGGGGGGACGTTGCGCAGGGTGGCCGGCGGCGCAGCGCTGTCTGGAATCGGTTTCACCATTTCACTTTTCATCGTCGACCTGGCGATCACCGAACCGGCGCGGCAGGATCAGGCCCGCATCGGCGTGTTGCTGGCCTCGCTCATCGCCTTTCTCGCCGGGTGGGCGATCTTCCGGATCAGCGACTGGGTCGCTCCGCCGGAACCAGTGGGGCTCAAGCTGGTTCGGCCTGTCGACCCGGACCGCGATCACCTCCGCGGAAAGCCCGACGCCCCGTTGACACTGGTGGAGTACGGCGACTACGAATGCCCGTTCTGCAGCCGCGCCACCGGCGCGATCGACGAAGTCCGCGCCCACTTCGGCGACGAGCTGCGGTACGTGTGGCGGCATCTGCCGCTGGAACGGGTACACCCGCGCGCGTTCGACGCCGCCAGGGCCGCAGAGGCTGCGGGATTGCAGGGCAAGTACTTCGAGATGGGCAAGATGTTGTTCGCGAACCAGGACGATCTGGAGTGGTCGGACATCTATCGGTACGCCAACACGATCGGGCTCGACCTCGAACGGTTCGACCACGACGTGCGGATCGACCCGTCAAAGGTGCTGCATCGCGTGCAGGACGATGCGCAAGACGCCGAGCTGATGGACCTCAACTCGACGCCGACGTTCTTCGTCAACGGCAAGCGGCTCAAAGGCCCGTGGGATTCAGCCAGTCTGATCCGCGCGCTGGAGGCCGGAAGGTCCTAGGAGGGCTGCTCGGTGGCGGGTTGGGCCGACCCGCCAGCCGCTTTCTTGGCCGCCCGGCGACGCTTGTAGTACTCGATGAACATCGGCGCGACGGACGCCAGCACGATCACGATGAAGATCGGTTCGAGAAGTTTCTGAATGATCTCGAACTGGCCGAGCCAATAGCCGAGCAGTGTCAGGCCGATACCCCACACGACGGCGCCGAGGATGTTGTAGATCGCGAACACCGGATAGCTCATCCGGGCCGCGCCCGCGGTGAGTGGTGCCAAAGTCCGCACGATCGGCACGAACCGCGCGACCACGATGGCGAACGGGCCGCGCTGCTCGAAGAACACATGGGCTTCGTCGAGGTAGCGCTGCTTGAGGAACCGCGCGTTCGGCTTGAACATCGCTGTCCCGATGTTGCGGCCGATCCAGTAGCCGACCTGACCGCCAAGGATCGCGGCGATCGGGATGAACACCAGCAGCTGCCACAGCTGGAAGTTGATCTCCTGGCCGCCCTGCTCGGCCGCCGCGGCCGTACCCGCGGCGAGCATGCCCGCAACGAAGAGCAGCGAATCACCCGGCAGGATCGGGAACAGCACCCCCGACTCGACAAAGATCACGACCAGCAGCCCCACCAGCGCCCAGGTACCGAAGTATCCGAGCAGCTTCATCGGATCCAGGAAATCCGGCATGAGTGCCAGTTGGTTCGCAGCCGCCGAGAGTGCGGTGGTGGTGTCCGGTTCGAAGTTCATAGGCCCCCCAAGATACCGGCGGGCTCCTGAGAAGCCGCTTTTGCCGGGCTGTGGAGTGCCAACCTCCGGCGCTAGGGTCGCTACATGCCCACCCACAAAGCCGTGCAGGTCGCGTCCGCCAATGCGCCTTTAACCGTCGTCGACGTCGAGACCTCGCCGCCCGGCGCCGGACACGTCCGCATCGACGTCGCCGCCTGTGGTGTGTGTGGAACCGACCATGGACTCGTCGCCGGCGGCTTTCCGAACATGACATGGCCGTTGACGCTGGGCCACGAGGTCGCGGGAACCGTTGCCGAACTGGGCGACGGCGTGGAGGGCTTCGCGGTCGGCGACCGGGTGGCGGTCGGCTGGTTCGGCGGCAACTGCAACCGCTGCATCCCCTGTCGCAAGGGGAAGTTCATGCAATGCGAGAACGGGCAGGTGCCCAGCTGGCACTATCCGGGCGGCTACGCCGAATCGATCACGGCACCGGCCACCGCACTCGCCCGCATCCCCGACGAACTGTCGTTCGCCGAAGCGGCGCCGATGGGTTGCGCCGGAGTGACCACATACAACGCGTTGCGCAGGACCAAAGCCGTCGCGGGGGACCGGGTCGCGGTGCTCGGTATCGGCGGGCTGGGACACCTCGGAGTGCAGTGGGCCGCAGCGATGGGGTTAGAGACGATCGCGATCGCGCGCGGCGCCGACAAGGAGGCCAATGCCCGCGAATTGGGCGCCCACCACTACATCGATTCGACGGCCGGCGACGTCGCGGCGGCGTTGCAGGCCCTTGGCGGAGCGTCGGTGGTGCTCGCGACGGCCGCCAACTCCGCGGCCATGGCGCAGACCGTCGGTGGTCTGGGGCCGGAGGGCGAACTGGTCATCGTCGGCGTCACCGCCGAGCCGCTGCCGATCGCGCCCATCCAGCTGATCACCCCAGGTTTGTCCGTCACCGGTCACCCGTCGGGCACCTCACGCGACGTGGAAGAGACGATGCACTTCGCGGTGTTGTCCGGCGTCCGCGCCTGGATCGAGGAGCGGCCGCTGACCGAGGCCGCAGAGGCGTACGCGGCCATGGATGAGGGCCGTGCGCGCTACCGGATGATCCTGACAATGTGAGCTCAGATCGTTCCTGAGATACTCCCTGCAGACACCGGATCAGCCGAGAGGAACTGCAATGCCCATCGCAACGCCCGAGGTCTACGCGGAGATGCTGGGTCGAGCCAAGGAGCACTCGTTCGCATTCCCGGCGATCAACTGTGTGGGCTCGGAATCCGTCAACGCCGCGATCAAGGGCTTCGCCGACGCAGGCAGCGACGGCATCATCCAGTTCTCCACCGGCGGCGCGGAGTTCGCGTCCGGTCTCGGCGTCAAGGACATGGTGACCGGCGCCGTCGCGCTGGCCGAATTCGCCCACGTCGTCGCCGAGAAGTATCCGATCACAGTTGCGCTGCACACCGACCACTGTCCGAAGGACAAGCTCGACGGCTACGTCAAGCCGTTGCTGGCCATCTCGCAGAAGCGGGTCGCCGAGGGGCGCAATCCGTTGTTCCAGTCGCACATGTGGGACGGCTCGGCGGTGCCGCTTGACGAGAACCTGGAGATAGCTCGGGAGCTGCTCAAACAGGCAGCGGCCGCCAAGATCATCCTCGAGATCGAGATCGGCGTGGTCGGCGGCGAGGAAGACGGCGTGGCCCACGAGATCAACGACAAGCTCTACACCACGCCCGAGGACTTCGAGAAGACCATCGAGGCGCTCGGCGCAGGCGAGCACGGCAAGTACCTGCTGGCCGCGACGTTCGGCAACGTGCATGGCGTATACAAGCCGGGCAACGTCAAGCTGCGCCCCGACATTCTCGAGCAGGGCCAGAAGGTCGCAGCGGCCAAGCTCGGATTGGCCGAGGGCGCAAAGCCTTTCGACTTCGTGTTCCACGGCGGCTCCGGCTCGCTGAAGTCGGAGATCGAGGATTCGCTCAAGTACGGCGTCGTGAAGATGAACGTCGACACCGACACCCAGTACGCGTTCACCCGTCCGCTCGCCGGGCACATGTTCACCAATTACGACGGTGTGCTCAAGATCGACGGTGAGGTCGGCAACAAGAAGGTCTACGACCCGCGCAGCTACCTGAAGAAGGCAGAGGCCAGCATGTCGGAGCGGGTGGTCGAGGCCTGCAACGACCTGCACAGCGCGGGCCGATCGGTTTCCGCGGGCTAGAGTCGCAACGGTGAAGCGTCCAATTCTGATCGCATGCTGCACCCTGGCGGCCGCCATGGGACCGCTCGCCGTCGCCGCACCGGCCGCGGCCGACGGCTGCCCGTATGGCACCGTGGCTCGATTCGACGGGGTATGCACCAGCGGTCAGGGCGGTGCGCCCCCGCCACCCGGTATCACCGTTCCGCCGCAGGGGGCCGAGATCGTCACGATGCCCGGGCAGTTCGCCACGGTCAACGGCATCCCGTGCAACCAGCGGCACTTCGCCACGTGCTACGCAATGACGCAGCAGCCCTAACCGCCGGGGGCCTGGCAGATCTTCCATTGATCGTCGCGGAACTGTAGGTCAAAGCTGCGCGTCGAACGGGTCTTCGGCGCATAGGCCATGAACGTGGTGACGTTGGCCTCCGCGTGGTCACCGTTGACGACCACCTGGTCGATGCTGGCGACCACCGGATATCGCTTTGCCGCGGCTACCCGCGCGTGTGTTTCGGTCCACGCCCGCTCGTCGTAGTTGACATAGCTGTCGCGAGTGGTGCCGCAGGTGATGCTGCGCAGCGTGGCCAGGTCGCCGTTCTGGACCGCGGCATCGAAGTTCCGGATCGTCGAACGGACCTTGTCCTCCTCCGACACCTTCGGCGTCGAGCCGCGGGTCAACAGCAGCGTGCCGAGAATCGCAACGGCCACCACCGCGGCGATGATCAAGATCAACGCCACCACCCAACCCCAGCTGCGACGGCTGCGCGGCGGCTTGGGAGCGTCGGGCCGGGGCGGAATTACTTGTGGCGCTACGGATTTAGGTTGATTCATCTGGTCGGTGTGCGCAGTCGATGCGGCCACGCCTGCGGGCGCTTCGGTCGCTGACATCACCTCGGTGGCCGGATCGGCCGGGGTATCGATCCTCTGTGTCGAGCCCGCATCGAATCCCGACGGCGCGGTGAACCGGCGCTCCGCGGGCTTGGTGGTCTCTTCGGCAGGCAGCTGGGCTTCTGCTTCGTGCGACAACAGGATCTCGGTGGCGGGCTCGTGCTCCGCGTCGGTCACGGCTTCGGCCTGCTGGGTATCCGCCTCGTCGGTGGCGTCATCCGGCTGGTCAGGCCCTGATGGGTTCGACATCCCTGCGCTGCTTCCTCCCTCTGCGAACTACCGGTGCAGCTTAGCGGCACAATGAGGCCATGACGCGCATGGGAGATCTCCTCGGACCGGATCCGGTACTGCTGCCTGGCGACAGCGCGGCAGAAGCCGAACTCGCTGCCTCCGAAAGCCCGGCCATCGTGGCAGCCGGGCACCCCACGGCTTCTGTCGCGTGGGCCGCGCTCGCGGAGGATGCGCTGGCCGACGATCGGGCCATCACCGCGTATGCCTATGCCCGCACCGGCTATCACCGCGGTCTGGATCAATTGCGCCGCAACGGATGGAAGGGCTTCGGCCCGGTGCCGTACCGACACGAGCCCAACCGCGGATTCCTGCGCTGTGTCGCCGCGCTGGCGCGGGCCGCCGACGCCATCGGAGAGACAGACGAGTATCAGCGCTGCCTCGATCTGCTCGACGATTGCGATCCCGCGGCGCGATCTGAGCTCGGGCTCTAACTCAGTACTCCGCTTCGCACCTGCAGTCCGCGGCATCATCGGGCGGCTCCACCTGGACGGTCGCGTGGTCAAGCCCGCGTGCGGTCAGCACGGCACGGGCGTCGTCGAGCACCAAGGCCGAGTTGCGGGTGCTGGTCAGATGCGCGGTTACCATGTCCTTGCCCGGCACCAGCGTCCACACGTGCAGGTCGTGCACCTCGGTAACGCCTTCGACGGCGCACAGCGCCGAGCGCAACTCCTCGACGTCGATGTGGGCAGGCGATGACTCGGACAGAATCCGCAATGCGGCACGCGCGAGGGCGAACGCCCTGGGCAGCACCCACAGCGCGACGAACACCGCCACCACCACATCGGCGTAGGGCCACCGCGTCGTGACCGTGACGATGCCGGCGATCAGCACGCCGATGCTGCCGACGGTGTCGGCGACGACCTCCATGTAGGCGCCCTTGACCGCCAGGCTGTCCTTGGCGTGCGACCGCAGCAGCAGCACCACGACAAAGTTGGCCACCAGCCCGGCCAACGCGACCACGATCATCGGCACACCGGGGATATCGGGCGCGTCGCCGAGGCGTTCGAACGCCTCGTAGAGGATGAACACCGCGACGCCGAGCAGCAACACCGCGTTGGCGACTGCGGTGAACACCTCAGCGCGGTGCCACCCGTATGTGCGTTTCGGCGACGCGCTGCCGTGCCGGGCGAGCAGCACCGCGGTCAGGCCCATGAACATCGCGACCAGGTCGGTGAGCATGTGCCCGGCGTCGGCTAGCAGCGCGATCGAATTGATCGCAAGCGCGGTCGTCAGCTCGAGGGCGAAGAACGCGGTCAGGATCGCCGCGGCGATGACCATCCGGCTGACACGGGTATCGGCATTGCTGTGATCGTGGCCGGCACCCATGCCTGCAATCTATGCGTAAAGACGCATATGTCGCAAGGTGGCCATCAGAACCAGGCGGACCAGAATCGGGTGAGGTCCATGCCCCGTCCGATGAGCCCACGCGGGACGCCGGAGGCATCGAAGAACCACAGCACCACGTCGAAGAACCAGCGGTTGACCTGAGGGGTGAAGAGCAAGAGCAGGAGAACGAAGAATGCCCACTGCTTGGCGGGCTGCAGCGCGCGCTGTGTCTGTGGGCTCAGGTGTGGCTCCAGCGCGCTGTAACCGTCAAGGCCAGGAACCGGCAGCATGTTGAGCACGAACGCCGTTACCTGCAAGAAGCCCAGGAACGCCATGCCGGCCCAGAACACCGTGTGCTCTGGTTCCCACAACGCCCGCGTCACCACCAGCAGCACGATCGCGAAGACGATGTTGGTGGCGGGTCCTGCCAGGCTCACCAGAGTCTTCTGCCGCTTCGTCATCCACGACGTGCGGACGTACACCGCGCCGCCGGGCAGACCGATCCCGCCCAGTGCGATGAACAGCGCAGGCAGCCCGAGCGAGAGCAGTGGGTGCGAATACTTCAGCGGGTTCAGTGTCAGATAACCGCGTACCTCGACGTCGCGGTCGCCGAAGCGCCAGGCGGTGTAGGCGTGTGCGAACTCGTGCAGGCACAGTGACACCAGAAAGCCGGCGATCACGAAGACGAACACGCCGGCGTAGGCCATTGGCTCGATCGCTTCCGCGGACAGCCACGCCAGCACCCCGCCCGCGACGGTCAGGGCGACAATCGCCAGGAAGATCGGGCTGGGCCGCACCGACTGGTGTAGCGGGCGAATGTTCACGTCACGACGCTACCGAACCTGCAGCCAGCCCTCTGTGTGTCGATAAAACGTCGACCGGCGGGCCGGCCGCAGTGCCGGCACGCCATCGCGTACCACCAGCGCGGAATCGGTGCCGAGCTGAACGGCACGGCCGGTCAACCAGCGTTTGGGCCGCTTCCGGCGCGACAGAGCGCTCGCGCGCAGGCCCGGCATGTTCGGTGTCGGTTCGATCCGCACGCCGGTCACGTCGCCGTCGAACAGCAGCGTGTCGTCGACAACGGCCTCCCCGTGGATGGTGCGCGCTTGCTCGTCGGGCGGCAGCCAGTACGCGGCGCGGACGACGACGGTCCCGGTTTCGTCACGGATCAGCGGAACCCGTCGCGCACTTCCGGTGCGGATCCGGCCCGCCTGCCACGGTCGGCGAACGTGACCGACCTCCACATCGAGGCGGTCCGCCCGCAGTAATCGGGTCAGTACCGCCGCAAGATCGGCGTCGGATCCCACGACGACGACCCTGCGATGGACGGTGATGTCGTCGATGGTCACCGTGGCCAGGTCACGCAGTGCGGGGGGCAACCGCCGCCCGCCGAACGGCAACACCACAACGTCTGCTGTGGTCAACGCAGCTCCTCGGGGTCGGCTGGGATAGGGTGGGTCACCGGCTGGGCTCAACTTTTGGCCAGATAAAGCGGGAGATTATGCCATGCCGGCAATCGTGCTCATCGGCGCTCAATGGGGCGACGAGGGCAAAGGAAAGGCCACCGATCTTCTCGGTGGACGTGTGCAGTGGGTTGTGCGCTATCAAGGCGGCAACAATGCAGGCCACACCGTGGTGCTGCCGACCGGGGAGAACTTTGCGCTTCACCTGATCCCCTCGGGCATCCTCACCCCAGGTGTCACCAATGTCATCGGCAACGGCGTGGTCGTCGACCCGGGTGTATTGCTGACCGAGCTGAAGGGCCTGGCGGACCGCGGCGTCGATACCGAGCGGCTGGTGATCTCCGCCGATGCGCACCTGTTGTTGCCGTACCACGTGGCGATGGACAAGGTGGTCGAGCGGTATGCCGGCAGCAAGAAGATCGGCACCACCGGCCGTGGCATCGGCCCGTGCTACCAAGACAAGATCGCCCGCATCGGAATCCGCGTCGCCGACGTGCTCGACGAGGGGCTGCTGGCCCAAAAGATCGAGGCAGCACTTGAGCTCAAGAACCAGGTGCTGATCAAGGTCTACAACCGCAAGGCGCTCGACCCCGCCGAGGTGGTCGACACGCTGCTGACGGAGGCCGAGGGTTTCAAGCACCGCATCGCCGACACCCGCTACCTGCTCAATGCCGCACTCGAAAAGGGCGAGACCGTTCTGCTCGAGGGCTCGCAGGGCACGCTGCTCGACGTCGACCACGGCACGTATCCGTTTGTCACCTCGTCGAATCCGACCGCGGGCGGCGCGTGCGTCGGCTCCGGCATCGGACCGACGCGCATCACCACAGTGTTGGGCATCCTCAAGGCCTACACCACCAGGGTTGGGTCGGGTCCGTTCCCCACCGAGCTGTTCGACCAATTCGGCGAGTACTTGAGCAAGACGGGCGGTGAAGTCGGCGTGACAACGGGCCGACGCAGGCGCTGCGGATGGTTCGACGCGGTGATCGCGCGGTATGCGACGCGCGTCAACGGGATCACCGACTACTTCCTTACCAAGCTCGACGTGCTGTCCAGCCTCGAGACGGTGCCGGTGTGCGTCGGCTATCGCGTCGACGGCAAGCGCGTCGACGACATGCCGATGACCCAGAGCGACATTGCCCGCGCCGAGCCCATTTACGAGGAGCTGCCAGGCTGGTGGGAGGACATCTCCGACGCCCGCGAGTTCGACGACCTGCCCGCCAAGGCGCGTGATTACGTGCTGCGGCTGGAAGAGCTTGCCGGAGCTTATGTTTCGTGCATCGGTGTCGGACCCGGACGCGAACAGACGATCGTTCGCCGCGATGTCCTTGCGGAGCGCCGACGACAATGACGGACGATCCACACCTGGTCGACCCCGACTACGACAAACACGGTGGGTTCCCGAACTTCAAGCCGGCCGATCCGGGCCCGGGTTTCGCGCGCTTCCTGACCGCGATGCGACGAGCGCAGGACCTGGCGGTATCGGCGGACCCGGACAGCGAAACCTGGGAGCAGGCCGCAGACCGTGCCGAGGAAATGGTGAAACTGCTCGATCCGTTCGAGGCGGCCGAGGGCGTCGGCCCGGCCAACCGCGTGCCCAGCTTGCCTGGCAGCGGAAGCCTGCTGATGCCGCCGTACCGGATTACTAAGTTCGAACCCGACGGTGTGGAATTGCGCGTTCACTTCAGCAGATTCTCGGTCGGCGGAAACTATGCGGTGCACGGAGGCGTGCTGCCGCTGCTGTTCGACTCGGTTTTCGGCATGGTCATTCATGCGGCGGGGCGACCGATCAGCCGCACGGCCTTCCTGCATGTCGACTACCGGAACGTGACGCCCATCGACACGCCTCTGATCGCACGAGGCTGGGTGCGAGAGACTGAGGGCCGCAAGGCATTCGTGAATGCCGAACTGCATGATCCAGAAGAGAATCTGCTTGCCGAAGCGAATGGGCTGATGATCCGATTGCTCCCCGGCCAGCCCTAGCCGTGCGACCATGACGGTGTGCCGGACCGTCAACTGCGCATGTTGTCCACGCCGCGGGCCGCGGCGGTCGCCGGGGTGCTGTTCGCGCTGCTGTTCGGTGCGGTTCTCGTCCTCGTTCGCACCACGTTGCCCGAGCACGCCGAGTACGGCACGCAATGGGCCGAATCCGGACGAGACAAGCTCAAACTCGCGGCGGTGTTGATGCCCTTCGCGGGCATCACCTTTCTATGGTTCATCGGTGTCGTGCGCGACGGCTTCGGCCGCCTGGAGGACAAGTTCTTCGCATCGGTTTTCCTCGGCAGCGGGATGCTCTTCCTGGCGATGACGTTTTCCGCGACCGCGGTCGGCGTGGCGTTGAGCTCGAGCCACACGTTCGCCGAAAACGCAGCGGCGCATGCCGAGGTGGTGGCATTTGGCCAGATGCTGATGCTGACACTGACGAAAACGTATGCGCTGCGGATGGCGGCGGTGTTCATGATCTCGCTGGCGACCATCTGGCTGAAGACGGGACTGATGCCGCGCTGGCTGGTCGGCGTGACCTACCTTGTGGCAGTTGGCCTTCTGTTGTCCAGCGACATCAGCATGTGGCTGACGGTGGCATTCCCGGTATGGGTGTTGGTGGTGAGCGTGCTGCTGTTGGTGCGGGCCGGCGTCATCGATCTAGACCGCGAGGATTAGTCGACCAACCGCAAAGCCTCTGAAGGACAGAGCTTTACGGCTTCGCGGGCATGGTCCTCTTCACCGTCAGGTACCTCGTCGACCAAGACCATGACGATTCCGTCGTCATCCTGATCGAAGACGGCGCCGGCAACCATCACGCAGTTCCCCGCGCTGATACAGACGTCTCGATCGGCTGAGATTTTCAAGGGACCATCACCACGCTACCTCCAATGATTTCAGACCGTAGATGAAGTGGAACGACCGAAACGACATGTCGCCGAAGTCCTTGGCCAGTGCCAGCGCCGGGAAGCGGCGCAGCAGTGCCGGGAACGCGATCCGCATCTCCATGCGGGCCAGCGGCGCCCCCAGGCAGTGATGCACGCCGTGGCCGAACGCCAAATGCCCTGGCGCACCGCGTCCGATGTCGAGCGCCTCTGGTGAGTCGATGAAATCCGGGTCGCGATTGCCCGACGGCAGCGACACGAAGACCAGCTGCCCGGCCGGGATTCCTACGCCCGCAATCTCGACGTCGGTGGTGGTGATGCGCGGAATGGCACTGTGCACGATCGACAACCAGCGCAGCAGCTCCTCGACCGCGGGCCCGATCGCGTCGGGATCATCGCGGACCGCTGCCAGCTGGTCGGGATGCCGCAGCAACGCCAGCGTGCCGAGGCCGAGCATGTTTGATGTGGTCTCGTGCCCCGCCAGTAGCAAAAGGCTTGCGATGCCGATCAGTTCGTCGTCTGTGAGCTCGGCGCCGTGCTCGGTAACCAGCATGCCGAGGATGTCGCCGCCTGGCTGCCGACGCGCTCGCTCGACCAGTGAGCCCATGTACTCACGACTCCGACGGGACAGCTCCAGCCGCTCCTGCATCGACACGGAGAAATCCAGCTGGCGGGCGCTGCGCCGCTGAAAGTCTTCGCGGTCTTCGTACGGCACGCCGAGCAATTCACAGATCACCAGAGACGGGATCGGCAGGGCAAAACCTTCCACCAAATCCGCTGGCGGCCCGGCCTTTTCCATCGCGTCCAGCGCAGCATCGACAATCTCGACGATGCGCTCTTGGAGCAGCTTCATCCTGCGGATGGTGAATTCGGCTGTGAGCATGCGCCGCACCCGCTGGTGCTCCGGTGGGTCGAGGCTCAGCAGATTCCCGGCTCGGGCACTGGTCAGCTCCTCCTCGGGGATGTCCGGCGCGCCTGGCACGACGAAACCCGGTGGCCGGCTGTTGGAGAACCGCTCATGGTCGGCCAGCACCGCTTTGATGTCCTCATGGCGGGTGACGAGGAAGACGTCCATGCCGAACGCGTTCTTGGCGGTGCGCACGCCGACGGTCTCGCGGATCTCACGGAGTTCTGGAGTCGGATCGAACGCGTCCCGCCGCATGTGCACGGGCGGCAATTCCGGCGCTTGGGTCATGAACCGACGCTACTCGCGGAAGACAAACTCCCCAATCAGCTTGTTGACAAGCGGAGGGTTCTCGAGTCCTGCCAGGTGGGCGACGCCCTCGAGCACCGTGACGGACGCATCCGGGATCGCCTCGGCCATCGCGACGGTCTCTGTCAGCGGGAACGTCGCGTCCTCCGCACCGGCGACCACCAACACCGGCGTCGTCACCCGGGACAGCAACGCCCGCTGATCCGGCCGGGACGGCACCACGCTGCGAACCGCCCACCGACCCGACCGAATGTCGACGCGCTGCACCGTGTCGCGCACGAACGCCACCACATCGGGACGGGTGCGAAAGGTCGTCGGGCCGAGGAATGCCTTGAGCACCGAACGGGTCAACGGCGGGCGGATCCCGCCCATCAGTCCGGCCATGCGCAACAGGAAGCCGTACTCGATCTTCTGTCGTCTGCCCGCGGGCGAAGCGGTGCAGTTCATCAAGACGGCGCTGCCGATGCGATCGGGATGAGTGGCCGCAAACGTCCCGCCGATCATGCCGCCCCACGAGTTTCCGACAAAGTGCGTTCGCTGCACGCCCAGCCCGTCGAGGATGTCGACTATGCAGCGCGCACAATCCTCGAAAGCAAATGGCGCCGTGAGCGTTTGGCTTTCACCGAACCCCGGAGGGTCGACCAGGATCACCTGGTGGTCGGTGCCGAAATGGTCGGCCTGCGCCGCCCACATGTCGCCGGTCATCAGCAGGCTCGGCCAGAACATCATCGCCTCGCCGCTGCCGCGGACCTGCACCCGCACCGATCCAAGCACGGTGTCGATCAATCGCGAATCAACCACGATTCAGTGTCGCCTCCTCAAGGTCGAGCCCGCGCAGCACATTCCGCAGCACCTCGTCGTCGATCTGCCCATTGTCGCGTGCGGCGATGAACGTCGCGCGTTCGACCGCCAGCATCTCCAGCCGGAGTCGACGGAACGCCGCAGCCGGGCTCTCGCCGATCTCCTGCTCGTCGCGGCCCAATCGCTCCCACGCCGAGTTACGCCTGCGAGTGTTCCAGCCCCGCAAGACATCCGCGGCCCGCTCGTGCACGTCGGTGATCTCATCCTCGGCCAGCAGCTCGTCGAGCCTTTCGGCGGCCGCTCGCGCGGCCCTGTCCTGCGCGGCCGCTGCGGCGATCGCGTCGGTGCGGGCCTCGTCGCCCTGCACGCCGAGCCTTCTGATCAGCCACGGCAGCGTCAGGCCGTGCAACAGCAGCGTGCCGATCACGACCACGAAGGTAAGGAACACCAGCTGCGGGCGTCCCGGAAACGGCGCACCCGACATCGTCGTCAGCGGGACGCCGAACGCGGCCGCCAGCGACACCACACCGCGCATGCCTGCCCATGCCACGACGAACACCTGCGCGGGCGTCGGCGCCGGTTCCCGGTCACGGATTCCTCTGAAGAGCATCCGCGGCAGGTAGGCGAACAGGTAAACCCAGACGATCCGCACCACGATCACCGTCGCCAACACCGCCGCCGACGAGATCGCGATCACCGGCGCCGCGATGCCCTCCAACTCGCCGATGACCGTCGGCAACTGCAGGCCGATCATCAAGAACGCGAACGACTCCAGTACCAGCTGCACGGCCTTCCATACCGCGTTGTCCTGCAGTCGGGTCGCGTAGCCGGCATGGGTCGAGCGCTGACCAAGGATCAGCGCGGCGACGACGACCGCCAGCACACCCGAGCCGTGGATCTCCTCGGCGGCCAGGTAGATGATGAACGGCGCCACCAGGCCCAGTGCGCTCTCGACAAGCGGATCGTCCAGCCGTGACCGGACGTATGCGATCACGGCGCCCAGCGCCACGCCGACCGCGACGCCGCCAACGGCGGCCAGCGCGAACGTTGCTAACCCGCTGCCCCAGATTGAAGAGGAGCCGATGCCTGCGCTTATTGCCAGGCCAAGCGCCACCTTGTAGGCGGTCAATGCGGTCGCGTCGTTCAGCAGGCTTTCGCCGCCGAGCAGCGTCATCATGCGGCGCGGCAGCCCGAGCCTGCGCCCGACCGCGGTGGCCGACACCGCATCCGGCGGCGCCACAATCGCGCCGAGCGTCAAGGCCGCCGCGACCGTCAGCTCGGGAACCGTCTTGTACGCCACGAACCCGACCGCGAACGTCGTCGCGAGCGGTAGGCCGATCGCCAGCAGCCCGATCGGGCGGATGTTGCGCCGCAGCCCGTGGTAACTGCTCTCCAGACCCGCCGACCACAGCAGCGGCGGCAGCAGCACGTACAGCACCAACTCGGGGTCGAGCTCGATGTCCTTGAAGCCGGGGATCAGGCCGGCGGCCAGGCCGGCGAGCACCAGCGCCAGCGGCGCCGAGATGTCGTAGTGGCGCGCCGCCGCGGCCAACAGGACCGACACCACCAGAACCGCCAGCAGTGAGGCACCCATTTTGAGGAACCTCCTCCTCCGTCTCGATGTCGCCGCCGGGGCGGCTCCGATATCCGTCCGTATCCTTGGTCAACATGCTGAGGAGATCACGCCGCGGTGTCGCCGCATCCACAGCGGTCTCCGATACATGCGAACACCTCGCGGCCGACACTGCATCCGAGGTCGAGCCGGAACCGCTCACGCCGGGCAAATGTCAGGAGTGCGACGAGCACGGCGAGAACACGTGGGCGCACCTGCGCATGTGCCTGACGTGCGGCCACGTCGGGTGCTGCGATTCAAGCCCGCACCAACATGCGAGCGAACATTTCCATGCCACCGGCCATCCGGTGATGCGCTCGGCCGAGCCGGGGGAGGACTGGCGGTGGTGCTACATCGACGTCCGACTGGGTTGATATCTGGCAGGCTGGACGCGCGATGAGTGAAACGACTGACGGCGACACGACGACCGCGCCTGAGCCGGTCGTGGACTACACGTCCACGGGATCCACAGTGATGCTGCTTGGTTCGGGCGAAATGAGCCGCGAGTTGGCGCTGGCATTTCAGCGGCTGGGTGCCGACGTCATCGCCGTCGACCGCTACGCGGATGCGCCAGCGCACGGCGTGGCCGACCGCGCGGCCGTGGTGAGGATGAACGACGCCGAGGAACTGACCGCGCTCATCGAGAAGGAGAAGCCGCGCTACGTCGTCGCGGAGGCCGGCGTCATCGCGGCCGACGCGCTGATCGCGGTCGCCGAGCGCGGCGACATCGAGGTGTTTCCGACCCCGCGCAGCACACGGCTGTCGATCGACCGGGAGGGCCTGCGCCGGCTGGCCGCTGACGAACTCGGCCTGCCGACCGCCCCGTTCTGGTTCGCCGGATCGGTGGAGGAGTTGACCGCGGTGGCCGAGCACGCGGGTTTTCCGCTGGTCGTCAAGCCAAACGCGGCGGCACCCGGCGAGGGCCAGTCGGTGCTGGTGCGCGTCCAGGACGTCGAACCGGCGTGGCACCGCGCGGTCGCCGCCGGCCGCATTTCGCACAACCGGGTGATGGCCGAGGCGGTCGTTGAGGTCGACTTCGAGGTCACGCTGCTGACCGTCCGCACCACCGGACCGGCGGGTCCCGCGGTGTCCTTCTGCGAGGCGATCGGTCACCACCGGGCCGACGGTGACGTGCTGGAGTCGTGGCAGCCGCAGCAGATGTCCCCCGCGGCGCTTGACGCCGCGAAGTCGATAGCGGCGCGCATCGTCAACTCGCTCGGCGGGCGCGGCGTGTTCGGGGTGGAGTTGCTGGTGCGCGGCGACGAGGTGTACTTCGCCGACGTCCGGCCCCGGCCCTACGACAGCGGGCTGGTGACGCTGCGCTCGCAACGGCTTTCGCAATTCGAACTGCACGCCAGGGCGATCCTCGGGCTCGCGGTGGACACCATCATGATCTCGCCGGCCGCCGCGGAAGTCAGCTATGCAGGGGCGGAGTCGACCAGCGGCAAGGACGTCGACCTGCGCCTGGTTGGCGAGGCGCTGGCCGTCGCGGAGAGCGATGTGCGGCTGTTCGACCGGCCCGACGAGACTGACGGCAGGCGACGACTCGGGGTGGCGCTGGCGACCGCGCCGGATCCGATCGTCGCGCGCGATCGGGCCCGGCGAGTGTCGGCTGCGCTGCGCAAGCTCTGGTGAACGAGCCAGACGACAACGCCGACCGCCCGACGATGGCGCCATTCCTCGGCGCGCTGACAATCATTGTGCTCGTCGTGATCACAATCGGGCTGTTCAACGTCTTCAGCAGCAACGACCTGCCCCCCGATCAGCAGGTGGGCCGGGCGGCCGTCGGCCAGAACGATGCGTTGCAACGCGCGAACTATGCCGACTTCCGCACGTATACCTGCCGTGAACAGCATGGTGTCGAGGCCGATATCCTTGCCCGGCAACGAGATTCGGTGGCAAAGCGCGGTCAACGGTTCGTCGACGACGTCGCCGACGTGGTGATCGACGGCGACCGTGCCACCGCCAAAGTGACCTATCATTTCGACAAGGCGCCGGACACCAAAACCGGTGTGGCGATGACGTTTGTGCGCGAGGACGGAGCATGGAAGGTCTGTTCGACCGCCCCCGGCTAGCTGTGGGACACTTCCGACCGTGAGTTACGCGGGAGACATCACGCCTGAGGAGGCCTGGAAGCTGCTCGGCGACAACCCCGAGGCCGTGCTGGTGGATTGCCGCACGGACGCCGAGTGGCGCTTTGTCGGGGTGCCGGATCTGACCTCACTGCAGCGCGACGTGGTGTACGTCGAGTGGAACAGCACCGACGGAAATCACAACGACAACTTCGTCGAGGACCTGAAGTCCGCGGGTGTGACGCCCGGTGAACGGCCGGTGGTGTTCCTGTGTCGCTCCGGCAACCGCTCGATCGGCGCGGCAGAGGCCGCGACCGAGGCTGGCATCGCCCCGTCGTACAACGTGCTGGATGGATTCGAGGGGAACCTCGACGAGAACAAGCATCGCGGCGGCACCGGATGGAAAGCCGTCGGCCTGCCCTGGAAGCAGTCATGAGCGACGATGTTCCTTCCGTTCGCAGGCCGGCCCAGCTGCCCGACGGGGTCAGCCAGGCCACCATCGGCGTGCGCGGCGGGCTGCTGCGGTCGGGCTTCGAGGAGACTGCCGAGGCGATGTACCTGACGTCGGGGTACGTGTACTCGTCTGCGGCCGAGGCGGAGAAGGCCTTCACCGGGGAGATCGACCGCTACGTCTACTCCCGCTATGGCAACCCGACGATCTCGATGTTCGAGGAGCGGCTGCGGCTGATCGAGGGCGCGCCCGCATGCTTCGCGACGGCGACAGGGATGGCGGCGGTGTTCACGTCGCTGGGAGCCCTGCTGGCGACGGGCGACCGGTTGGTGGCAGCACGCAGCCTGTTCGGGTCCTGCTTCGTGGTGTGCAGCGAGATCTTGCCGCGCTGGGGCATCGAGACGGTGTTCGTCGACGGTGACGACTTGTCGCAGTGGGAAGAGGCGCTGTCGGTGCCGACGCAGGCGGTGTTCTTCGAGACGCCGTCCAACCCGATGCAGTCATTGGTGGACATCGCCGCGGTGTGCGACATGGCGCATGCCGCTGGGGCGAAAGTGGTGTTGGACAACGTGTTTGCGACGCCAATCCTGCAGCAGGGCTTTCCGCTGGGCGTCGACGTGGTGGTGTACTCGGGCACCAAGCACATCGACGGGCAGGGCCGCGTACTCGGTGGCGCGATCCTCGGCGACAAGCAGTACATCGACGAACCGGTGCAGAAGCTGATGCGGCACACCGGCCCCGCCCTGAGCCCGTTCAACGCGTGGACGCTGCTGAAAGGCCTTGAGACGCTGGCGGTGCGGGTGGAACACCAGAACGTTTCGGCGCAGCGAGTCGCCGAGTTCCTTGAGCAGCACCCAGCCGTGAGCTGGGTGAAGTACCCCTTCCTGGAGTCGCATCCGCAGTACGACTTGGCCAAGCGCCAGATGACCGGTGGTGGAACGGTTGTCACGTTCGAGCTCAACGGCGGAACGAAGGAGCGTGCCTTCGAAGTCTTGGACAGATTGCGGATTGTCGACATCTCCAACAACCTCGGCGACTCCAAGTCGCTGATCACCCACCCGGCCACCACTACACACCGTGCCATGGGTCCCGAGGGCCGCGCCGCGATCGGGCTCGGCGACGGCGTGGTGCGAATATCGGTGGGGCTGGAGGGAACTGACGATCTGATCGCCGATCTCGACCAGGCGTTGGGGTAGGTGTCGCGGCAGTCTGAGGCCAAGAAGGCGCGCCGCAACAAGCGGCGGGCCGCCAAGGACTCGAGCTGGTTACCGGACAACGTCCTGGATGAGCTGGTGACCACACAGGCTTCCATCGCCACCGACCTGGAAGCGTTCGATCAGCGGATCACCGAGCGCGGCTGGGCATTTGACGAGGACGAGTCCGACGAGGACTTCGTGTTCTGGCTCTACGAGCCATCGGGCGCCGATGTTGACGAAGACGAACTCGCACCCGTGACGACGATCTGGATGTCGGCGGACGAGGACGCTCAAGTTGTACATCTGTTGTTTGTCGGCAGCACGGATGATTACGAATTCGCACCCGAGACGTTCTTCGACCATCTCGACGTGATCGAGGCGTACCGGTTGGGCGATCCGCCTCCGCAATTCGACTAACCCTTGTCGGGGCCCTCGACAACGCCTTGGGCGGCTTGGGCGCGTTGCTCGTAGGAGCGCCGCTTCTCGGCGTCGAAGTTCAGGAACACACTGTCGAGTCCCAAACGCTTGTTGAGCCAACGCCTTCCACGTGGGCCGAGCATCTGTGCGGCCTGCGCGGTGAATCTAAGAGGCGCCGGAACCGACACATGTGTCTTGGGCTTCTCCAGCGTCTTGACGACCGCCGCGGCGATGTCCTCGGGCTCCACCGGCTTGATCGCCCCACTGTTGTTGGTGCCCGAGATGAGCTCGGTGTTGGTGAACGGCGGCATCACCACCGACACCTCGACGCCATGCGGCGCCATCTCGTCGGCCAGCGCGGCCGACAATCCGACCACACCGAACTTGGCGCCCACGTAGACGACCTGACCCGGTACCGGGATCAGTCCGGACAGCGACGCGATGTTGATGATGTGCCCGCGGCGGCGGGCGATCATGTCCGGGAGCGCCAGCTGGCAGCCCGTCAGCACGCCGTACAGGTTGACCTCGATCGAGGACCGGATCGCCTGCTCGGACTGCTCGAGGAACGGGCCGATCGGCATGACGCCGGCGTTGTTGATCAGCACGTCGATGTGGCCGCCGCCGTCGGTGCGCGCCTTGTCGAGGAAGGTCGCAAAGGATTCGCGGTCGGTGACGTCGAGCGGGTAACCGGAGACCGGGCCCAGCTTGGTGAGGTCCGCGACGGCGGATTCCTGCAGGGCGACGTCACGGTCGCCGATGACCACCCGCGCGCCACGGGCGAGCAGTGCCTTGGCGGTGGCGTATCCGATGCCGCGGGCTGCGCCGGTGATCGCGATCGTCCTGCCGCTGATGTTGTCCATGCGACCAAACTTTACACGTGTCAAGTTTTGGGTGGAAGTGGCCCTGGGCTGGGCTGACTTCTCATCGTTGCGGGCGATCTGTGACTCTGGAATGCAACGCGCCGACTCGCGTTAGACATTTAGGTGATGAGCGTGCCAGCCGTGAACCAGCTCCGCTTCGTGGCGGTCGGCCAGAACGATCCGCTGGCCGAACCGCTGCTGGCCGAGCTGGCCGTCGAGTACGCCACCCGCTACGGCGCCACCGAGGATGCGGTGTCGAAATGGTTGCGCGGACATCCGCAGGACGAGTTCGCGCCGCCTGACGGCGGCCTGCTCATCGGACTCCTCAACGACCAGCCCGTCACCGGCGGTGCATTCCGCCGCTTCGACGACTCCACCGCCGAGCTCAACCGCATCTGGACCGATAGCCGATACCGTCGCCAGGGCCACGCCAAGGCGCTACTCGTCGAGCTCGAGGCCGAGATCGCAGCCCGCGGTTACCGAACCGTGTATCTGACGACCGGCGATCGCCAGCCGGAGGCCGAGGCGCTGTACCTGTCGACGGGATACCTCCGGTTGGCCGAGCCGCTGCCGGCCGAGGGCGAGGTCTACCCCCTCGCATTTCAGAAGACGCTGTCGTGACCGACCACGTACATGTCGCGAGCGGCCGGTACTTGGCCAGGCTGGCGACGGCTTGATCCTGGTGCCGCGCGAACGCCTCTGCCTATAGGCTGGCCCGTGGTGTCGGGGACACCGGGGGTAGGTGTGTCAATTTCACAGACGACAGTCGGGTGGCTCCTCTTGGGCGCCGCCGCGCTGACGTTCGTAGTTGGATTCGCTTCGCGAACATTCGTCGGCCGCAGGCGCAAGACAAAGGCGGTGCGGGGACTCGTGCGCACTTTCCGCAGGACCGGGGTGGCACGGGTGTTGTTCGGGCGATTCGAGGGTGAAGTCCTCGACGATGACGAACTCGACAGCATGATCCTGATGCCCACCGTCGTCATCGGATGCGGGCTGTGTTTGACCGCGATCTTCCTGCTCGGTTACGAAAGTCTGGCCTAGGGCGCCGAACGTGCGTTCACCGCGAAATTTCGGCGATTGTTTCGCAGTAGGCGCACGTTCGACGAAGTTCACTTAAGGCCTAGGGCGCCGAGGCTTTCTCAGCTGCCTCGCGGATCGACCCCCGCCACACCGGTCCGTGCCCTGGTAGCAGCACCTCGGTGTCGAGCAGGCCCAGGGCAGCGAGGCTGCGAACGCATCCATCCTGGTCATGATTGAACAAGCCCGGCAGCAGTTGCGGGCCGTTGCGGGCCAGCAGCGGATGGCCCGTCACCAGTGCATCGCCGCTGACCAGCACGCCATCGACGACGAATGAGCAGTGCCCACCGGTGTGGCCAGGGGTGGGTATCGCCATCGGTGCGCCCGGCAGTCCGGCCGCGACGTCTTCGGTGAGTGCCTGCGTCGTCGGGATTCCGTCGCGCACCATCCCGCCCTTGCGGGAGATCGCCACCGTCCACTTCAAGAACCGTGGCTGCCACAGACGCGGGAGGATGTCGGCGGGCCCCGCCTGTTCGAGGTACTCACGTTTGGAGTGCCCGACCTCGGCAGCGTGGCAATACACCGGTGTGCGATGTGTTTTCGCGAACCAGATGGCCGAACCGAAATGGTCGATATGGGCATGTGTCAACAGGATCGCGCGCAGGTCATCGACGCCGAATCCCAGCTGGCGCAGCGAGCCGAGCACGTCGTCGCGGTGGCCGGGAAAGCCTGCGTCGATCAGCACGACGCCGGTCCCGTCGGTGACCAAAGTCCAGTTGACGAGGTCGGTGTAAGCGAAATGGACGCTGTCGGTGATGGCAGTCACGGCTGGTGCCATGCCGCGAGTCTATGAGCGTGGAGTAGAAACGAACACGTGGCTGAACTCAAACTGGGATATAAGGCGTCGGCGGAGCAGTTCGCGCCGCGAGAACTCGTCGAGCTGGCCGTAGCGGCCGAAGAGCACGGCATGGACAGCGCGACGGTCAGCGACCACTTCCAGCCGTGGCGCCACGAGGGCGGGCATGCGCCGTTCTCGCTGGCCTGGATGACCGCTGTCGGTGAGCGCACCAAGCGCCTGATCCTTGGCACGTCGGTGCTGACCCCCACGTTCCGCTACAACCCCGCGGTCATCGCGCAGGCGTTCGCCACCATGGGCTGTCTGTACCCCGACCGGATCTTCCTCGGGGTGGGCACCGGAGAGGCGCTCAACGAGATCGCGACCGGATACGAGGGGCAGTGGCCGGAGTTCAAGGAGCGCTACGCGCGGCTGCGCGAGTCGGTCAAGCTGATGCGCGAGCTGTGGCTGGGCGACCGGGTGGACTTCGAGGGCGAGTATTACCGCACCAAGGGCGCTTCGATTTACGACGTGCCCGAGGGCGGCATCCCGATCTACATCGCGGCGGGCGGGCCGCAGGTGGCCAAGTACGCCGGTCGCGCGGGCGACGGCTTCATCTGCACTTCCGGCAAGGGCGAGGAGCTCTACAAGGACAAGCTCATCCCCGCGATGAAAGAAGGCGCAGAGGCGGCCGGTCGCAACGCTGATGACATCGACCGGATGATCGAGATCAAGATCTCCTACGACCCCGATCCGGAGCTCGCGCTGGAGAACACCCGGTTCTGGGCGCCGCTGTCGCTGACCGCCGAGCAGAAGCACTCCATCGACGACCCGATCGAGATGGAGAAGGCCGCCGACGCGCTGCCCATCGAACAGGTCGCCAAACGCTGGATCGTCGCGTCAGATCCCGACGAGGCCGTCGAAAAGGTCGGCCAGTACGTGACGTGGGGACTGAACCATCTGGTGTTCCACGCCCCCGGCCACGATCAGCGCCGCTTCCTTGAACTCTTTCAGAAGGATCTGGAGCCGCGACTGCGCCGACTCGGCTGATACGGGAAGCTTTCACGCGTGCCTGCTGACCCCTATTCCGGGATTTACGTCGCTTCGCCCGAGGGCGATACCGGCAAGTCGACGATCGCGCTCGGCATCCTGCACAGGCTGGCGGCCACGGTCGCCAAGGTCGGCGTGTTCCGTCCGATCACCCGGCTTGGAGAGGACCGCGACTACATCCTGGAACTGCTGCTTTCGCAGGCCACCGCGGGCCTGCCCTACGAAGACTGCGTCGGGGTCAGCTACCAGCGACTGCACGAAGATCCGGACAGCGCCATTTCAGACATCGTTGACCGCTACCACCGGGTCGCGGACCAGTGCGACGCGGTGCTGATCGTCGGCAGCGACTACACCGATGTCGCTGCACCAAGCGAACTGTCGACGAACGCGCGTATCGCGGCCAACCTGGGTGCGCCCATCGTGCTGGCGTTGAAGGCCAAGGATCGCACACCGGAGCAGGTTGCCCAGATCGTCGACATATGCCTGGCCGAGGTGACCGCCCAACACGCCCATACCGCGGCGGTGGTGGCCAACCGCTGCGACCCGGGTCAGATGGATGCAATGGCAGGCGCGCTCAAGCAGTTCGAGCCGAAGTGCTATGTCCTGCCCGAAGAACCGCTGTTGGTCGCCCCGTCGGTGGCCGAGTTACAGGAAGCCGTCGAGGGCACCGCGATCGGCGGCGATTCGGCGCTGCTGTCCCGCGAGGCGATGGACGTCCTGGTGGCAGGAATGACCGCCGAGCACGTGCTCGAACGGCTGAAGGAAGGCGTCGCCGTCATCACCCCGGGCGACCGCTCCGACGTCGTGCTCGCCGTCGTGAGTGCCCATGCCGCCGAAGGTTTTCCGTCGCTGTCCTGCGTCATCCTCAATGGCGGGCTGGAACTGCATCCGTCGATTGCCTCGCTCGTGTCTGGTCTTGGCCTGCGGCTGCCGATCATCACGACCCGATTCGGCACATTCGAGACCGCGAGCCGGGTCGCCGCCGCGCGGGGCCGGGTCACGGCGACCTCGTTGCGCAAGATCGACACTGCACTCGCGCTGATGGAAACCCACGTCGACGCCGCCGATCTGCTGGCGCAGTTGGCGATTCCCATCCCGACGGTGGTCACCCCGCAGATGTTCACCTACCAGCTGGTGGACTGGGCACGCTCGGACCGCAAGCACATCGTTCTGCCCGAAGGCGAGGACGACCGCATCCTCACCGCGGCGGGACGGCTGCTGCAACGCGGCGTGGCCGATCTGACGATCCTTGGCGACGAAGCCCAGATTCGGGCGCGCGCAGCTGAACTGGGCGTCGACCTGTCGGCCGCGGAGGTGCTCAACCCGCAGACCAGCGAACTGTGCGACAAGTTCGCCGACCAGTACGCCGAGCTGCGAAAGCACAAGGGCGTCACCGTCGAGCAGGCCCGCGAAATCATCCACGACGTCTCCTATTTCGGGACCATGCTGGTGCACAACGACATGGTGGACGGCATGGTGTCGGGGGCGCGGCACACCACAGCGCACACCGTCCGGCCGTCGTTCGAGATCATCAAGACGTTGCCCGAAGTTTCCACCGTCTCGAGCATCTTCTTGATGTGCCTTGCCGACAGGGTGCTGGCCTACGGTGACTGCGCGATCGTGCCGGATCCGACGTCAGAACAGCTGGCCGATATCGCGATCTCCTCGGCGCGCACCGCCGACAGGTTTGGTATTGAGCCACTCGTGGCCATGCTGTCGTATTCGACCGGAACGAGCGGCTCTGGCGCCGACGTTGACAAGGTCAGGGCGGCAACCGAATTGGTGCGCCAAAGAGATCCTGACCTGCTCGTCGACGGGCCCATTCAATACGACGCTGCGGTGGAGCCCTCCGTGGCCAAGACGAAGATGCCCGACTCCAAAGTCGCCGGGCATGCCACAGTGTTGATCTTCCCCGACCTCAATACCGGGAACAACACCTACAAGGCGGTACAGCGAAGCGCCGGTGCGATCGCGATCGGTCCGGTGCTGCAGGGCCTGAAAAAGCCGGTGAACGATCTGTCCCGCGGCGCACTGGTCGAAGACATCGTCAATACCGTCGCAATCACGGCGATTCAGGCTCAGACCCTATGACCCGTAGCGTGCTGGTGCTGAACTCCGGATCCTCGTCGCTGAAATATGCTGTGGTCAACCCTGATTCGGGTGCGCAGACGGTCGATGGGATCGTTGAGCGGATCGGCGACGGAGACGTTCCTGACCACGCGTCGGCGATGCGGGTCGTGTTCGACGAGTTGGCCGACCACATGGCCGGGCTGGTCGCAGTCGGGCACCGGGTAGTGCACGGCGGGCCGGACCTGTACCGGCCGACTCTGGTCGACGATGCGTTGATCGATAGGCTCGAGGAACTGGCTCCGCTTGCGCCGCTGCACAATCCGCCCGCGGTGCTGGGCCTCCGGGTGGCGCGCAAGGCCTTGCCGGAGCTGCCGCACGTTGCGGTATTCGACACCGCGTTCTTTCACGATTTGCCACTCGCGGCGGCAACGTATGCCATCGATCGAGACATCGCCGAGCGGTGGCACATCCGCCGCTACGGGTTTCACGGCACGTCGCACCAGTACGTCAGCGAACAGGTGGCCGCGTTTCTCGACCGGCCGCTGACCGAACTGAGCCAGATTGTGCTGCACCTCGGCAACGGAGCGTCGGCATCGGCGATCGTCGGTGGACGCCCGGTAGACACCTCGATGGGGTTGACGCCGATGGAGGGCCTGGTGATGGGTACCCGCTCCGGAGACATCGACCCCGGCGTGATCACCTATCTGTCGCGCACGGCGGGGATGAGCGTCGAGGATATCGAGTCGATGCTCAACCGCCGCGCCGGTGTGCGGGGCCTCGGCGGCGAGATCGACTTCCGGGTGCTGCACCAACGCATCGAATCCGGTGACGAGACAGCGAAATTGGCCTACGACGTGTATATCCACCGGCTGCGCAAGTACATCGGCGCCTATCTGGCATTGCTCGGTACCGCCGACGTGATCACGTTCACCGCGGGCGTGGGGGAGAACGATGCGGCAGTCCGGCGCGACGCGCTGTCCGGCATGTCGGCGTTGGGCATCCAGCTCGACGAGCACGTCAACGCCAACCCCGCGAGGACAGCGCGCCGGATCTCGGCAGACAACTCGCCGACGACGGTGTTAGTGGTTCCCACCGACGAGGAACTCGCGATTGCGCGGGCCTGCACCCAGGTGATCGACGGCTGAATAATTGACTGGCAGCACGTTGCCGGGATCGCAGATCCGCAGGAAGCGTCGCAACTGTGGTCCGACGATCAGCACCCACGACACGCCGTACCGGGCGCAGCTCACGTCGACGTTGTGCAGCGCCGCGAACCCGGCGGTGCCGAAGAAGTCGATCGCCGTCAGGTCCAGCACCAGGCGTGTCGATCCCGCGATCTGACATTCGATGTAGCCGGCGAGGATGCGGCTGTTCGTCGCGTCGACCTCACCTTTCACGGTCACCAGAACCGTCGCATCTGCCAGGTGGCAGGCGGAGAAGATGCCGCGGTGGTGTTCTTCGCTGCGGTCGAGTGTTCGCGGATCAGGGCGGAGCACCCGACAGGTACCTATCGCCGACAAGGTGGCCTCCCTCAGCAGAAACAAGATTCGTACTGTGGGTGGCGTCTGGGATTGGGCTCTACGTCTTAAAGCCGTCGCACTCGGGTGTCAGCCCTCGCGCCTTTGACGTCACCAGTGGGCTGTGAACTCAACCTGACTCGGAGGGTACTACGAAATCCGCAAATTGACCATGGTGTTAGTAACAAATATGACTCTGTCCTGGGCAAACAGGGCCCCGCGATCCGTCGTCTGTCAGAACGTGCTCGTCGGCCGCACGCTGTTGGCCAGGTCCACCAGGGCGTAGCGGTGCGCCTGCGTCGGCGCGACGCGGGCCAGGCTGCGCAGCGAGGCCTCGACGCCGAGTTGTAGGCCGTGCTCGGTGAACGGGAAACCAAGGATGTGGTTGGTGCTTGCGGTGTTGTCGGCCAGCCAGTCCATCGCGGTGCCAAGCACAAGGGCCCGGATCTGTAACACCCTCGGCTCGGTGTCGGGCAGCGCCTCGACGCGACGCGCGGCGTCGCGGATGTGTTGCTCGGTAACCTCACGCATCGAGCGGCCCGACAGCAGCGTCACCGCACTGGTCAGCCGTGCGGTCGTGAAATGCCTTGAGGTGGCGGGCACTTCGTCGAGGGTGTGAACCGCGGAGTCGCGGTCGCCTTCGGCGGACTGGGCGCGGGCAAGGCCGAAGCCCGCAGAGATCACGCCATTGTCGGTGGACCACACCGTGTTGTAGAACTTTCGCTCGTCGGCGTTGCGCGCCAGCTCGGCGGTCGCCGCGAGCGCCAGTTTGGGCGCCAGCTCGCCGGGCAGCGTGTCGAGTACCTCGGTGAAATGCTTTGTGGCCGACTCGTAGTCGGCGGACAGCATTTCGGCGACGGCGCGGAACCACACCAGCCGCCAACGCCATCCGACCCGGCCGGCGAGGTCGTCGAGCTTGCGGGTGGCCTTGGCAACGTCGCCGAGATCCAGCAGCGCGCGCACTTCCATCAGCGGCAGCTCCACCGACTCCGACAGATCGATGCCCTCGGAGTCGAGCGCGCCATGCCGCGCGGCACGCAGCTGGTCCAGCGTCTGCACTGGCTGGCTCAACACGCTCGCCGACAGCACGGCCGCCCCGACGTCGGCCGGGTCGACCAGCGGCACCGGCAGAGCCTTGACGATCTCTTGGGCGGTCAGCTTCTCCGAATGCACCTGCCCGTCGAGGTATACGTCGGTGTGGGCGACCAATAGGTCGACTCCGAACGTGGACCGCGTCGGCGAGAACACCGTCGACAAGCCCGGCCGCGGTACCCCGGTGTCCTGCGCGACCGCTTCGCGCAGCACACCAAGCAGCTGCCCTGACATCTCCTCCGCGCTGCCGAACCTGCGCCGCGGGTCCGGGTCGATGGCGCGCCGCAGCAGCCGACCGAACGAGTCGTACTCACTGAGGACGGAGTCATCCTCGGGCAAACCGTCGACGTAGCGGCCCTTGCGGGTACGCAAATTCAGAGTCAATGCCGCTAGCGTGCGGCCCACTGTGTAAATGTCGGTCTGCACCGTCGGTCCGGTGCGGACAATCTCCGGCGCCTGGTAACCCGGTGTGCCGTAGAGGTATCCGAACGAGTTCACCCGCGACACCGCGCCGAGGTCGATCAGCTTGAGCTGCTCCTCGGTGACCATGATGTTCTCCGGCTTGAGGTCGTTGTAGACCAGCCCGATGGAATGCAGGTAGCCCAGCGCCGGAAGGATTTCCAGCATGAAGCCGATGGCTTCGGCCACCCGCAGCCGGTCGTCGCCCTTGGCCTGCTTCAGCGAGGTCCCGCCGACGTACTCCATCACGATGTAGCCGACTGGATTGCCGTGCTTGTCGTCGTGCTCGACGAAGTTGTAGATCTTGACGATGCCGGGATGTGTTACCTCGGCGAGGAATTGACGCTCGGCCATCGCGATGGCCTGCGCCTCGGCGTCGCCGGAATGCACCAACCCCTTTAGCACGACGGGGCGATCGTTGACGTTCTTGTCATAGGCGAGGTACACCCAGCCCAGTCCGCCGTGCGCGATGCAGCCCTTGATTACATACTGCTCGCCGACGACGTCGCCGACAGATAACTGCGGCAGGAACGAATACGCGCTGCCGCAATGCGGGCACCAGCCCTCTGAGAGCGCCCGGACTTCGGGTGAGGACCGGCCGACCGGACGGCCGCAGTTCCAGCAGAACCGCTTCGACTCGGCCACCACCGGATTGGTCATCAGCGCTGCGAGCGGATCCTTCGCGGGGACCCGGGGGATCTCCACCAGGCCGCCGCCGAGGCGACGGATCTGCGACATCCCACGGGTCACCGTTGTGGTCTGATCCTGTGGCTCGGTATCGCCGGTGCCGACCGAGGTGCTGTCCGGGTCCTCGTCGAAGCGGGGCCGGAAAATCGCCTGGGTGGCCATCGGGCGCAACGTCGACCCGGAGTCCATGCCCATATCGTCGAAGCTGGCCGGTTGCGTCCCCGGGCCTTCTTCGTAGTCTTTCGCCTCGGCCATCAGCCCGAATACCTCGCGACTGGGGGTGCCGGCGCCGGACCGAGTACCGTTAACCACTTGCGGTACAACGTGTTCCACGTGCCGTCGCGGCGGACCCGCTCCAGCGTGCCGTTGACGAACCGCACGAGAGGAGTGTTCTGCAGGTTCACACCGATCCCGTAGGGCTCTTCGTTGAGGCTGGGACCCACGATGTGCAGGTAGGGGTCTTGGCTGACTAGGCCGGCCAGGATCGAGTCGTCGGTGCTGACCGCGTCCACCTGCCGCTGCTGCAACGCCACCAGGCAGTCGGCCCACGTCACCACCCCGACGATGATCGGTGGCGGGGTGATCTGCTGAATCCGCTGCAGCGACGTCGTGCCCTTCGCCACGCACACCCGCTTCCCGGACAGGTCGGACGGCTGTGAGATCGACGAATCCCGCGCGGCCAGGATCCGTTGGTTGGCGTTCAGGTAAACCGTTGAGAAGCCGACCTGCGTTTTGCGCTCACAGGTGATGGTCATGGTCTTGACGACGACGTCGACCTGGTTGTTCTGCAGCGCGGCGACCCGGTCGGCCGACGACAGGATGCGGTACTCGACCTGGGACGGGCTGCCGAAGATGTCGCGGGCGATCTCTCCGGCGATGTCGACGTCGAAACCGGTGATCTCACCGGTGATCGGGTCGCGGAAGGAGAACAGGTTGCTGCCGATGTCCAGACCGACAATCAGCCTGCCGCGGTTGCGGATAGTGGAGACGGCGGCGTCGGCTTCGGCCTTGTTGTTGAACGGTCGCAGGCTCGCCGTGCGGTTGCAGTCCCCTTCTTCCGCCGGTGCCCGCGCAGGCTCCGGTGGCATCTCCTCCATCCCCGCGGGCGTAGGCGGCGCGAGGGTGACGCCCGGCGTCGGCATCACCGCGCCCCCTTGCGCGCAGCCGCCCAGCACGACCGTGGCGGCGGTGAGCAGGATCGCGAACTTCTTCATCGTCGGCCGTCTGTTCTTCGCGCGAGCGCTCATCACCGGTACTCGCTTAGCCTGGGCCACAGCCCCAGCGCCACCGCCACCGCGGCGACCACGCTGAGCACCGCGGCGCCGACCGTCGCACCCGACAGCACCCGGCGGGCGTTGAGGATGTCGTTGCGCAGCTGGTTGCGGCTCTCCTCGATGCCTTTGGTCAGCGCCGTATCGAGTTTGTCGAATGCGGGCGTCGAGTCGTCCTCACCGGTTCCAAGCGCCACCTGGGTGGCGGCCTGGTAATTGCCGACCGCGATATAGGCGTTGATCCGGTCGTCGGCCGCCCGCCACCGCTTGAGCAGTTGCTCCGCGTCGGCCAGGTCGCCCTTGTCGATCGCGTCATCACGGGACAGGTAGTCGGACAGTTGCTGCTGCATCGTGTCGATGCGTTGGTAGTAGGACTGCTTGCGTACGTCCTCGTCACCGCGCCGAATCAACGACAGTGTCTCGTCGGCGCGTGCCTGCTGTGCGGTGATCGCGAGGTTCGTGACGGTCTTGAGGGATTCAGCCGCAGTGTCTTTCGCGCTGCGGCTGTCCGACGTCGAGATGACGAGGGCGGTGCCCACCCATATCAACATAATCAGCACGGCAAGGCCGCCGGCGACAAAACCGATATTCACCCGGCGGCGCGTCCTGCGCGCCAGCCACCTGTTTGCGAACGCACCGAACAACAGCGTTGCGAGCACCACGAGAATGACGGGCCCGGGAATCCGTGTCGACGCGGTCGTTTCGGCGTCCACCCGCGCCGACGTCTGCTCGTAGAGCCGCTGCGCATCGGGCAGCATCTGCGTCTGCATCAGCGACGACGCCTCGGACAAATACGACGAGCCGACCGGGTTGCCCGCGCGGTTGTTGGTGCGGGCGGTCTCGATCAGCCCGGTGTACACCGACAGTTGTGCATTGACCCGGCCGAGAAGTTGCACCATCGGTTCGTCGGTCAGCCCGCTGGACGCGCGTGTGACCGCCACCGACGCATCGGTGATGGCCTGTTCGTAGCGCTGCCGGACGTCGCGCGGTTCGGAGCCCGCGATGAATGCCGTCGCCGCCGCGGCGTCGGCTACCGACAACGTCGTGTAGAGCTGGCCGGCCGCGAACGACAAGGGTTCGGTGTGATTAAGAACGGTTGTGAGCGCCTGTTGACGGTCGTTGATGGTGGTCGACGTGGCAAACGCGCTGGCGATCACGAGCGCCGACAGCACGACCCCGATGGTCAGGATCCGGCCAGGCGTCGTCCAGAGGAACCACCAACGGGGGTGCGCTGGTGTCGTCGGCGACCGCGACGCCAGCGGTTCGGTCGACGGGTGCGCCAACTCCACAGTCACGTGTGCGCGGACCTCATCCTTTCGGTGCTCTCCGGCTATCGTCCCCGACTACAGACCACTCTATAAAAGAATTCTAAGAGCTCCAGCGGTGGAGTGCGGGGATTCGAGGCGGCACGCGTTTGGTCCGTGTCCCTATTCTTGGGGCGTGCATGGCGACGGGGACGGCTGGGTGTTGTCGGACAGCGGCGCCGCCTTTTGGGGCAAGCACGGCGCGGCCGGTCTGCTCCTTCGAGCGCCTGGCCCGGGCGGCTCACCCGCTGTGCTGTTGCAACACCGCGCGCCGTGGAGTCACCAGGGCGGCACATGGGGTCTGCCCGGCGGTGCCCGCGACAGCCACGAGACGCCAGAACAGGCCGCCGTCCGCGAGGCCCACGAGGAGGCCGGGCTGCCCGCCGATCAGCTGACCGTGCGCACCACCGTCGTCACCGCTGAGATTTCGGGAACGACGGGCGCCTGCTGGACGTACACGACAGTGATCGCCGACGCCGCCGAACTGCTCGAGACGGTGCCCAACAGGGAAAGCTCCGAGTTGCGCTGGGTCGCCGAGGACGAGGTGGCCGACCTGCCGTTGCATCCCGGGTTCGCCGCCAGTTGGCAGCGGCTGCGTGAGGTGGCGGCCGCTATCCCGCTTCTGCAAGCCGGGCTTTGAGCCGTCGGGCCGCGGCCCGCGGGTCGTCGGCACCGGTGATCGCACGCACGACAACTATTCGACGAGCACCCGCCGCGAGCACCTCCGGCAGTCGCTCCTCGTCGATTCCACCGATCGCGAACCACGGTTTGTTCGACGCCGATTCGGCGGTGGCTCGCACCAGATCCAGACCTGGCGCGGATCGTCCTGGCTTGGTCGGTGTCGGCCAGCACGGGCCGACGCAGAAGTAGTCGACGGCCTCGGCCACCGCAGCGGTCACCTGTGCGCGGTCGTGGGTGGACCGGCCGATCACCGGGCCCGGGCCGATGATGTCGCGCGCGATCGGCAGCGGCAGGTCATCCTGGCCGAGATGCAGCACATCGGCACGCGAGGCCAGCGCGATGTCGGCGCGGTCGTTGACCGCCAACAACGCGCCGTGGCGGCGCGCCGCATCGGCGAGCACCTCCAGCGCTTCCAACTCCTGGCGGGCTTCGAGCGGGCCGAACTGCTCCTCGCCTGGTGAGCCCTTGTCGCGCAACTGGATGAGGTCGACCCCGCCAGAAAGCGCAGCCTCGGCGAATTCGGCCAGGTCACCGCGCTCACGGCGGGCGTCCGTGCAGAGATACAGCGTCGCCGTGGCCAGCCTTTCACCGGGTTTGTGCACACGGCGACGGTAACGACTAACGTTGATGCCCAACACGGGAGTCCCTGGAACGAGGGCTGAGAGTGGGCACGCCTGCCCTTACCGTCACACCTGATCCGGGTCATGCCGGCGAAGGGAGGGATTTTGCCCACCAGAGGATCACTCGCCGTCATCGGCGGCGGCGTCATCGGGCTGTCCGTCGCGCGCCGCGCCGCGATGGACGGCTGGGCTGTTCGCGTGCACCGCACCCATGAACGTGGCGCCTCGTGGGTGGCCGGCGGCATGCTCGCCCCGCACAGCGAGGGCTGGCCCGGCGAGGAACGCCTGCTGCAGTTGGGTCTCGAGTCGCTGACGCTGTGGAATCAAGGGGGGCACGGCTCCTTCCTCGACGGCCTGCCCGCCGATGTTGTCACCGCGCGCGAATCCCTCGTGGTCGCCGTTGACCGCGCCGACGCCGCCGACTTGAAGACCGTCGGGCAGTGGCTGGCCGCCCAGGGCCAGCCCGTCACGCTGACGTCCGCCGCTCGCGATATCGAACCGCTTCTGGCGCAGGGCATTCGACACGGATTCATCGCTGAAACCGAACTCGCCGTAGATAATCGGGCCGTTGTCGAGGCGCTTGCGGCGCATTGCGAGCGGCTCGGCGTGCAGTGGGCTGCCCCGCTGTCGAACCTGTCCGAGGCCCGAGCCGACGCCGTCGTCATCGCCAACGGCATCGATGCTCCCGCGATGTGGCCCGGGCTGCCGATCCGGCCGGTGAAGGGCGAGGTGCTGAGGCTGCGCTGGCGGCGCGGCTGTATGCCGGTGCCGCAGCGCGTGATTCGCGCCCGTGTCCATGGCCGCCAGGTGTATCTGGTGCCGCGCGCCGACGGGGTGGTCGTCGGCGCGACGCAGTACGAGCACGGCCGCGACACCGCTCCCGCCGTGGCAGGGGTGCGCGAGCTGCTCGAGGATGCGTGCGCGGTGATTCCGGCGCTTGGCGAATACGAGCTCGCAGAATGCGCTGCCGGGTTGCGTCCGATGACGCCCGACGGGCTGCCGATCGTCGAGCGGCTCGATGAGCGCACACTGGTCGCCGCGGGACACGGGCGCAACGGATTCCTGCTCGCTCCGTGGACCGCCGAGCGGATCGCGGCCGAACTGAATGTCACAGTGGGAGCAAACCGATGAAAGTGACCGTCAACGACGAGGCCGTCGAGGTCGACGAGCAGACGACCGTCGCGGCCCTGCTGGAAAGCCTTGGCTTTCCGGAGAAGGGCATCGCGGTCGCGATCGATTGGTCGGTGCTGCCCCGATCGGAATGGGAAACCGCGCTGACCGACGGCGCGAGGGTGGAAGTGGTGACGGCGGTGCAGGGTGGCTGAGTCAAAACTCACTATCGCGGGCCGCGAGTTCGGCTCGCGGCTGATCATGGGCACCGGCGGCGCCGCCAACCTCGCTGTGCTCGAGGAAGCGCTGATCGCCTCGGGCACCGAGCTGACCACCGTTGCGATGCGCCGCGTCGACGCCGACGCCGGCACCGGCGTGCTCGACTTGCTGAACCGGCTCGGCATCACACCGCTGCCCAACACGGCGGGCTGCCGCGGGGCCGCCGAGGCGGTGCTGACCGCACAGCTGGCCCGTGAGGCGCTTGGCACCGAATGGGTGAAGCTCGAGGTCATTGCCGACGAGCGCACGCTGCTGCCCGATGCCGTCGAATTGGTCAGAGCGGCAGAGCAATTGGTCGACGACGGCTTCGTCGTGCTGCCGTATACCAACGACGACCCGGTGCTGGCGCGCCGACTCGAGGACACCGGCTGCGCGGCGGTGATGCCGCTCGGTTCGCCGATCGGCACCGGGCTGGGCATCGCCAACCCGCACAATATCGAGATGATCGTCGAGCAGGCGGGAGTGCCGGTGGTGCTCGACGCAGGTATCGGCACCGCCAGTGACGCGGCATTGGCGATGGAATTGGGTTGCGACGCCGTGCTTTTGGCCACCGCCGTCACGCGTGCAGCAGACCCACCGACGATGGCAGCGGCGATGGCCGCCGCCGTCACTGCCGGATACCTGGCGCGGCAGGCCGGACGCATCCCGAAGAGATTCTGGGCGCAGGCCTCCAGCCCCGCGTTATGAGTCGCTATGTCGCACTGGGCAGCTCGATGGCGGCGGGCCCCGGTATCCGGCCGTCCGCCGATGGCGCGCCGTTTCGCGCCGGCCGTTCTGCGCGCAATTACGCGCATGTGGTTGCCGAACGGTTGGGCCTCGACCTGGTTGACGTGACGTACTCCGGCGCCACCACTGCCAACGTGCTCACCGACTCGCAGAACGGAGCACCGCCACAGGCCGACGCGCTGGACGGTTCAGAGGACTTGGTGACGGTGACGATCGGCGGCAACGACGTCGGCTATGTGCAGCTGCTGATGGCGGCGGGGTTGCCGCGCTTCGTGCGTTCCCTGCCACTGCTGGGTGGGCCCGTGCGCGACATGCTTGACCCGACCGCCCGCGACCGGGCGCTGGTCGAGGTGGCCGACTCGCTGAAGGAAGTGGGCCGCACGCTGCGGCAGCGATCGCCGCGGGCGAGGGTGCTGTTCGTCGACTATCTGACCCTGCTGCCGCCCGCGGGGACGCCGGCGCCTCCGCTGTCGGATCTCTACGTCGCATTGGGCCGCAGGGTGGCGGACACGCTGGAGCGACTCACCGGGGAGGCGGCGGCCGACACCGGCTGCAAGTGGGTACGGGTAGCGGACGCTAGTCGCGAGCACCATGCCTGGTCTGACCGGCCATGGACGACGAAGTTCGGGCTGCCGTTACCGGGCAGGCCCGCGCCAATGCATCCCAACGCGGACGGCATGCGCGCGGTCGCCGACCTCATCGCCGGCATGGTGGCAACCTGACATCATGGGGCCGGTGATTGAGCTGGCGGGACTGACGAAAGTGTTTGGCAGGACCCGCGCCGTCGACGACCTGACATGCTCGGTCGAGTCCGGCATGGTCACCGGCTTCCTCGGGCCGAACGGCGCAGGAAAAACCACCACGATGCGGCTGATCCTCGGTCTCGATCATCCGACGGCGGGCCGGGCCACCATCGGCGGCAAGACTTATCGGGAGCTGCGCGACCCACTTCGAAAAGTTGGGGCGTTGCTGGACGCCAGGCAGGCACACCCCAACCGCTCTGCGCGCAATCACCTGCGCTGGATCGCGGCCACCAACCGGATCCCGGCCACGCGGGTCGACGAGGTGCTCGACATGGTGGGTCTGACGTCAGTGGCTGGCAAGAACGCGGGCACATTGTCGCTGGGAATGAGCCAGCGGCTCGGCATCGCCGGCGCCCTGCTCGGCGACCCGCCGGTGCTGCTGTTCGACGAGCCGGTCAACGGCCTCGACCCCGAGGGCATCCGCTGGGTCCGCACGCTGATGCGCACGCTGGCCGGCCAGGGCCGCACCGTATTCGTCTCCAGCCACCTGCTCGCCGAGATGGCCAATACTGCCGACCGGCTCGTGGTGATCGGCAAGGGCAAGTTGATCGCGTCGACAACGGTGGCCGAATTCGTCGGCCGTTCGGGCGCCGACGCGGTCCGGGTGCGCAGCCCTGCGCTGGACACGCTGCGCCGGGTGCTCACCGACGCGGGGCTGACGGCGGATGACGACCATGGCGCCGCGCTGCTGGTACGTGGCGCGGCCATCGAGGTCATCGGCGACCTCGCCGCCCGCAACGCGATCACGCTGCATGAGCTCAGTGCGCAGCGAGCCTCCCTCGAGGAGGCCTATATGCGACTCACCGACGAGGTCACCGAATACCGGGCGGTCAGCCAGTGAGGGCGGTCGCGGTGCTCGACGCCGAGCGGATCAAGCTGTCGACCACCCGGTCGTTGCTGTGGACCGCCGCCGCGGTGGCGGTGCTCAGCATCGGGCTTGCCGCACTGCAGGGGTCGACCGCGTACGGCGCTGTGCCGCTGCCGCCGGAGAGGGCGGCGACGGGGGTGGCCGTGTTCGGGGTGCCGGTGCTAATGGTTCTCGCGGCGATGACGGTGACGGGTGAGTACCGCAGCGGCATGATCCGCACGACGTTCATGGCCACGCCGAATCGCACATTGGTGTTGGTGGCGAAAGCGATTGTCGCGGCGGTGTTTTCCGCTGCATATGCGGCTGCGATGACCGTCGCGGCGGTGATGGCCGCACGGCTGACGGCACCTCCGCTTGCCGGGTCGGACCTGTCGTTCGTCGACCCTCACACCTGGCGTTTGATCGGCGCGATCACGCTCTACGCGGCGCTCACCGCGGTGCTCGGGGTTGGGGTCGCGGCCCTGCTCCGACATTCGGCGGGTGCTGTCGCGGTGCTGCTGCTGTGGCCGCTGCTGGTCGAGCCCGTGCTGGGGATTTTACCTAGCATCGGTTCCGAGGTCGGGCCGTATCTGCCGTTCGCGAACGTGTTTCGGTTCATGGACATGCAGTGGTTGTATCCGGCCTACGCGATGCCGTGGGGTGTGGTTGGTTCTCTGCTGTACTTCACGACCGCCGTCGGGGTTGTGTACGTCGCGGCGGTAGTCGTGGTGAACCGCCGCGACGCCTGACCCGGATTGATCCGGATCACGGCGCGCGAGCCGTGCGGAACGTGCTGGAGGCAATCGAATTATCTCGGCCCCGGTCCGCAAGCTCGATTTGTCGGACTACCGTGGTGGCGATGTTGCGCAAAATCCTGGCCGTGTTGACGGTGGTTGTCGCCGTCGCGGCGCTGGGCGGCTGCAGCCGGGAGATGCGCCGCCCGGACGGACAGCCGACCACCACGCAGACAGGCCCAGCCACGCCGGCCACCGATTTCGCCGCGACGTTGCAGAAGCGGGTGACCGCCGACGCGATGATGGCGCATTTGTCGAAGCTGCAGGAGATCGCCAACGCCAACGACGGCAACCGCGCCCTCGGCACATCGGGATACGACGCCAGCGTCGACTACGTGGCCAACACGTTGCGGGACAAAGGTTTCGACGTGCAGACTCCCGAGTTCGAAGTGCATCTGCCGTACGCCGACGAGCCGTCGCTTACCGTCAACGGCGACAAGATCACCGCGAAGCCACTCGAATTCACCAAGGGCACACCTCCCGAAGGAGTGTCTGGCCCGCTGCTGCCCGCCCGTGTCGAGGACACTCCCGGCTGCACGGCATCGGACTACGACGGCCTGCCTGTGGCCGGGGCCGTGGTGTTGGTGGACCGGGGCAAGTGCCCGTTCGGCGCCAAGCAGACCATTGCCGCCGAGCGTGGCGCGGTCGCACTCATCGTGTCCAACAACGAAGACGGTGACCAGATGGGCGGCACGCTCGGCGAGACGACCAACGTGAGGATTCCGGTCATCAGCGTCACCAAGGCCGCCGGGGACCGGCTACGCGCCCAGCCCGGGCCCACCACCATCAAACTCCACGCAGGTGTTCGCAACGAGCGCACCCGCAACGTCATCGCCCAGACCAAGACCGGATCCACCGCCAACGTAGTGATGGTCGGCGCACACCTCGACAGTGTGGCTGAGGGGCCCGGCATCAACGACAACGGCTCGGGCGTGGCTGCCGTACTGGAAACCGCGCTGCAGCTGGGCAATTCGCCGCAGATCGCCAACGCTGTGCGGTTCGGGTTCTGGGGCGCAGAGGAAACCGGCCTGCTCGGCTCCAACAACTATGTGCAATCGCTGGACCTCGACGCGCTCAGGGACATTGCGCTGTACCTGAACTTCGACATGCTCGGCTCGCCGAACCCCGGCTACTTCACTTACGACGGCGACCAGTCCACTAAGCCGAACGACAACGAAGGCGTGCCGCGGGTGCCCGAGGGCTCGGCCGGAGTCGAACGCACGTTGGTGACATTCCTGAAGGGGGCCGGAAAGCCGCCCGAGGACACATCGTTCAACGGCCGGTCGGACTATGACGCGTTTACCCTGTCGGGTGTGCCCGCCGGCGGCATCTTCTCTGGGGCCGAGGAGAAGAAATCCGCGGCGCAGGCCGAACGCTGGGGTGGGGAGGCCGACGCGTCGTTCGATCCCAACTACCACAAGGCAACCGACACGCTGGAGCACGTCGACCGAACGGCGATGGAGATCAACGGAGGCGGGGTGGCATACGCGGTGGGCCTGTACGCGCAGGATCAGAGCGGTCGCAATGGCGTGCCGATTCGCGATGACCGCACCCGGCACGTCCTCGAGTCATGAGGGCCGTCGTCGCTGTCATAGCCCTTGCGGTGGCGACGCTGACGTCGTGTTCGTTCACCGAAACCCAGCCCGCAGTCGACTTGCCGCACGACATGGCGAACAAGGTGACCGCGGACGGCATGAACATCCACCTGCGCAAGCTGCAGGAAATCGCGGACGCGAATCAAGGCAGTCGGGCAGAGGGCACACCTGGTTTCAACGCGAGTGTGGACTACGTCGTACAGGTGTTGAAGAACAAGGGTTTTGACGTCACGACCCCTGAGTTCGACCGGCTCGACCGCTCCGAAGGAGGAAACCCGACGGTGACGGTCGCCGGGCGCGGCTATCACGTCGATCAGGCATCGCTGTTGGTCACCACCCCACCGGGCGGACTCAACGCAATCACCCTCCGACCGCAGAAACCGGCGGGCTGCACCGCCGCCGACTACGGCTCCGTGCCTGTGAGGAACGCGATCGCCGTCGTCGATGACACCGGCTGCTCGGTCGGCAAGAAGCAGGACGCCGCGATCGCCAAGGGCGCCGTCGGATTGCTTGTCGTAAGCGCACCCGGCACCAGCGGTAGCCCGGCGGGTCTGTTCGCGCCGGGCTATTATCAGCAGCTCACGGTTCCGGTGGGTGTCATCGACAAGGACGCCGACGCGGCGCTGCGCCGCACCAACGCGCCGGTGCGCCTGGTGCTGGACAGCAAGCCCGTCATGGTGAAGTCGCGAAATGTGGTGGCGCAAACCAAGACTGGGGATACCAATAACGTCGTTGTCGTTGGCGCGCACCTTGACAGCTTCCCGCGCAGCCCCGGCATCAACGACAACGGCTCGGGCGTCGCGGCATTGCTCGAGGCTGCCTCGGCGCTGAGTTCAGCCCCGAAGATCACCAACGCTGTCCGGTTCGCCTTCTGGTCATCTGAGAGCGAGGCGCCGACGAAATACGTTCGTGGCCTAGCCCGCGACCAACTCGACGACGTTGCAATGTATTTCAGTGTCGACATGCTCGGCGCGCCGAACGCCGGATACTTCACTTATGACGGTGATCAGTCGGCCCAGCCCAACCCCGACATCCCGACACAGTTGGTGCCCTCAGGATCGGCCGGTATCGAGCGGACGTTGGCGGGTTACCTCAACCTGGCCGGAGTGCGGCCCGCAGACATGCCGCTGAGCAGAACGGCAGACTACGGGCCATTCCTGGCCGCCGGCATCCCGATCGGCGGCCTGACGACAGGCTCGTCACAGCGGAAAACCGAAGTGCAGTCGCGGCTTTGGGGAGGGCGGGGCGGTATCCCGTTCGACCCGAACTACGGGACCGGCCGCGACACCGTCGACACCCTCGACCGGAAGGCACTGTCGGTGATGGGTCAGGCCGCCGCGTTCGCGGTCGGCGCCTACGCGGAGTCCGTCGACGGCGTCAACGGCGTTCCGCCGCGGGAGCAGCGGCACCGGAGTGCGCCCTAATCCTCGGCAGGTGCTGCGCCCGATGACACCCCGTGAGTGTCAGCGTCCGTCGGAGTCAGTGCATGGACGTATGGTTAATTCGTGCCCACAAGCTGGGGAGGTGGCTGCAATGACGAAAAGAAACTCGACGGATCTCAGGTTCGGCGTCCCGCTGTACACCCTTACAGAAGCCTCCAAATTTCTCATCGTTCCTCGCGCAACGCTGGCTACCTGGGCGGATGGATACGAGCGACGGCCCGCCAAATCGTCGGTTGTGAAAGGTCGGCCGATCATCACCGCGTTTCCGCAAAGGCGTCAAGGTTTCGCTCGCCTGCCATTTATCGGAGTCGCCGAAGCGTACGTTCTGAATGCTTTCCGCCGAGCGAGCGTGCCGATGCAGCGGATTCGACCCTCCATCGACTGGTTGATCAAGAATGTCGGCCCCAACGCGTTGGCATCGGAGGACCTTTTCACTGACGGCGCAGAAGTGCTGTGGCGATTCGCCCAGGAATCGGGCGAAGGCAGTCCCGACGACCAGGTTGTCAAGGGCCTCATCGTTCCTCGCTCCGGTCAGTACGTTTTCAAGGAAATCGTCGAGCACTACCTGAAGCAGATCAGGTTTGAAGACGACAAGTTCGCTGCCTCAATTAGATTGCCGCAATATGGCGAGGCCAACGTCGTGCTCGATCCACAACGAGGCTACGGCCAACCCGTGTTCGATCGCAGCGGAGTGCGGGTTTCCGACGTACTCGGTCCTCTGCAAGCTGGAGCAACGTTTCAGGATGTCGCCGAGGACTACGGTGTGACGGAAACCGAACTCGTAGACGCACTGGATGCAATAGCAGCCTGAAGTGACGTCCCCGGCCGACCTCGACCACATCTTTGTAGACCGAAGCCGGGGAGCAGTTCGCGTCCCAGCGTTGCTTAGGTCGGCCGGTCTGGCGTTGACAACGATGCGTGAACACTATGGCGAAAAGCGCGCTCAGAGTGTGTCCGATCACGAGTGGATCGCCTTGGTAGCTGAACGGAATTGGATCGGGTTCCACAAGGACGCGAATATCAGCCGAAATGAGCTCGAGCGACAAACGGTGCTCGAAACCGGTGCCCGGCTGTTCTGCATCCCTCGAGCGGACTTGATAGCCGACGACCTTGCAGCCAGATTCCTCTCGAATATCGCTGCGATCAGTCGCGCTGCGCAATCCGACGGGCCGTTCATCTACTCCGTCCTGCCGGCAAGGATTGTGCGACTGCTGTGACAGATGCTTCGCGGCTCGCTGTCGTCGAAGACCACCGATGGATTGTTTCCTAACGCGGTTGCCGGTTCGGCTGTTTCGCATGGTCCGGCCGCATTGCACGACCCGACCTGAAGCCGAGCAGCCGCATGCCGTGATACACCAGTAGCGCAGCGATCGAGCCGAGCGCGATGCCGGTGAACGTCAGATCGCCTGCCTGCCAAGTGAAATCGGCAATGCCGATGATCAATGGGATGGCCGCGGTCATCTGATTAAGCGGCTTGGCGAAGTCAACGTGATTCGTCAACCAGATCCGAACACCCAGGACGCCGACCAACCCGTACAGCACCACCGTCGCACCGCCGAGCACGCCCGGCGGAATCGCCGAGATCGCCGCACCCACCTTGGGGCACAACGCCAACACGATCGCCACCGCGGCGGCGATCCAATACGCGGCGGTCGAATACACCCGGGTCGCGGCCATCACGCCGATGTTCTCGGCGTAGGTGGTGGTCGCCGAGCCGCCGCCGAAGCCGGCCAATGTCGTCGCCACCCCGTCCGCCGCCAGCGCCCTGCCCATCACCGGGTCGACGTCCGTATCGGTCATCTGCCCGACCGACTTCACGTGTCCGATGTTCTCGGCCACCAGCGCGATGACTGCGGGCAAGAACATCGGCAGCACCGCGAGCGTGAACGTGGGGGTCTGGAATTCGGGCAAGCCCACCCACGAGGCCGCCGCGATCGCCGACGTGTCGACGTCGCCGAGGATCAGCGCCAGCACATAGCCCGCGACAACGGCCAGGAAGATCGCGAGCCGGCCGATGATGCCGCGGAAGAACGCGAGCGTGGCGACCAGCAGCACCAGCGTGACGAGCCCGACGAGTGGGCCCTTCTCGAAGTTCGACTTAGCGGCAGGCGCCAGGTTGAAACCGATCAGCGCGACGATCGCGCCCGTCACCACCGGTGGCAGCGTCGCATCGATCCATTGCGTCCCGACCACGTGCACGACCACACCGATGATGATCAGCACGACGCCGACCGCGACCAGACCGCCCAGCGCGCTGCCGGTTCCATGGGAGGCCACCGCAGCGGTCACCGGCGCGATCACCGAGAAGCTCGAGCCCAGATAGCTCGGCAACCGGTTGCCGGTGATCAACAGGAACAACACGGTGCCGACACCGGAGAACAACAGAGTGGTGGCGGGCGGGAAACCGGTGAGCACCGGGACCAGGAAGGTGGCGCCGAACATCGCAACCACGTGCTGCGCGCCGAGCCCGATGGTTCGGGTCCAGCTCAGCCGCTCGTCGGGCGCGACGACGAAGTCGGCATCGGCTTGTGCCTCGACGTGTTTCCATGTCAGCGGGATCACGGTTCTCGACTACACACCATCGCCGGCCGCGCTGCACGTCGATCGGCGTATCGTCGGCATATCTCGGGGGAGGTACCGCATGTCGATCGAGGACAACAAGAATCTGGTCCGTCGGTTCTATCGAGAAATCGACGCAGGCAACATCGACGTTTTGGACGAGTTGGTGGCCGAGGATTACCTGGACCACTCACCGCCACCGTTTCCCGGTATCGATGCTCCTGGGCGCGAGGGCCTCAAACAGGCGTTCCAGTTGTTCTGGGATGCGACGCCGGGCACGCATGAGATCGAGGACCAAATTGCCGAAGGCGACAAAGTAGTGACAAGGCTGACGGCGCGTGGGACGCATCGTGGCGACCTTCCAGGGATCCCGGCCACCGGCAACGAGATGTGTATGACCGCCACGGTGATTCACCGCGTAGCGAACGGTCGCCTAGTTGAGAAGTGGTCGGACAAGGACGTGCTCGCGATGCTGCAGCAGCTGAACGTCATCCCGCCGCTGCATTAGCGCAGGCTGTAAACAATCGCACCGATCAGCACAACGGCGGCGCCCACCAGAACCGAGCTCAAAGGCAACAGGAACGCCAGCACCAGGCAACCGATGAAGCCGACTGTGGGAATCACTTTGCGACCCAACGTCCATGCCGACGCGTTGGCGATCGCGTAGTACACCAGCACCGCAAACGACGAGAAGCCGATCGCCCCGCGTACGTCGACCACCGCCGCGGCGGCGGCCACGACCACACCCACCACCAGTTCGGCACGGTGCGGGCTCTTGAAGCGCGGATGCACAGCAGCGAGCATGAGTGGCAGATGCCGGTCGCGCGCCATGGCCAGGGTGGTGCGGGAGACGCCGAGGATCAAGGCCAGCAGCGAGCCGAGCGCTGCGATCGCCGCACCCACCCGCACCACGGGCTCCATGCCGGGGACGCCTGCAGCGCGCACCGCGTCGGCGAGTGGCGCCGTTGCCGAAGCCATTGCGGTGCTACCCAATTCGCTCAGCACTGTGACCGCCACCACCGCGTACACCAATAGCGCGATGCCGAGCGCGCTCGGGATGGCGCGCGGAATCGTGCGGGCGGGATCGCGGACCTCTTCGCCAAGCGTCGCGATCCGCGCGTATCCGGCGAACGCGAAGAACAACAGCCCCGCGGACTGCAGCACGCCGCGGACCGTGACGTCGTCGCCGAACGTCAGCCGCGAGCCGTCCACATCACCAAAGCCAAGGATCACCACCACCACCGCCGCGAGTACCGCCAGTACCAGCGCGACGATGACCCGCGTCAGCATTGCGGACTTCTGGATACCGGCGTAGTTCACCGCGGTCAGCGCGACCACTGCGGCCACCGCCACCGCATGCGCCCAGTCCGGCCACACGTAGTAGCCGACGGTCAGCGCCATCGCCGCGCACGACGCCGTCTTGCCGACGATGAAACTCCACCCGGCGGTATAGCCCCAGAACCCGCCAAGTCGCTCGCGGCCGTAGACGTAGGTGCCGCCCGACTGCGGATACAGCGCTGCCAGCCGAGCCGACGACATTGCGTTGCAGTACGCGACCACTGCGGCGACGGCCAGCCCGATGAGCAGTCCTGAGCCGGCGGCGGCCGCGGCAGGGGCCAGCGCCACGAAGATGCCCGCGCCCACCATCGAGCCGAGGCCGATTGTGACAGCGTCGAATGTCCCGAGCCGCCGTTGCAGCGCAGGACCGTCCGGCGTGCTCACGGCGTGATGCTATGTCAGGCAGTTTCGCGCTGCGGAACGAGTGTTTCGTGTGCCGAAGTTATCGCCGACGCTGTAACGACCGCGAGCAGCACCAGCCCGCTGATGGCGATCAGCGGAATGGTCCACATCCGGCGCATCAGCAGTGCGGTCTCGCATTGGTCGACGTAGTTGTGTTGGCCAGCGGTGGCCGCCGCCTGGGTCAGATCGGTGGCGTATCCCGTTCCGCACTTGATCTGGAATCCAAATTGGTCGAAGTCGTCGAGAAAGACCGGAAAGTTCATTGCGATGAGGCCGACGATCAACAGGACGCCGCAAACGATGCCGGTGTAGGCGAGTCGATGATGCCGCTGAGTCAAAAGATTCCCCCGTTCAGGTCATACAGACATCGGTGAAAAGCAGCACCGGCCACGACACGATCGATCCCAGATACGACACCACCAGGTCGGCGCCGGCCATGCGCTGCAGATGTTCGGTGTGCGTGCTCGACCAGAAGACTCCGACGACCAGGTACGGGGTACCGAGAACCAGCGCGAGGACGATCAGCTCACCTATCGTCACCTGATACCCCAACAGCCGTCGCATCGCACCGAGCACGCCACTATGTTAACGGCGATTCTTTCGTGCGCGAACACTTTCTTTCGACTTTCCAAGCGAACTGGGTCGCTATGTATGCGGTCGGTTATGGTGTGTGCCATGGCGCGCACCAGGCCCAGCGGTGGCGAGGGCGTCCGGCGCCGACCGAAGGATCGCAGGGCGCAGATCGCCAGCGCGTCGGCCGAGGCGTTCAGTGCGCTCGGCTACTACGGCGTCAGCATGGAGACCATTGCGGCGCGGGTGGGCATTTCCGCCGCCGCCCTGTACCGGCACTACTCGAGCAAGTACGAACTGTTCCGTGGTGCCGTGCTCAACCTGGGCGAGCAATTGGTCGACTGCACGGCACTCGCTGACGAGGCAACCAGCGATCCCGAGCTGACGCTGCGCCGGCTCGTCTCCGCGCTCATCGACACCGCGATGGCCAACCGGGAGTCGGGCGGGCTCTACCGGTGGGAAGGCCGATACCTGCGGGGGGATGACCAAGCAACGCTGAACGCGCAGATGCGCACTGTCCATCACCGCATCCACGGGCCGCTGATCGCAATTCGGCCGCAGCTCACCTCGCGGCAACGGTGGACGCTCTCGACGTCAGCATTGTCGGTAATTGGCAGCATCGTCGACCATCGCGCCAAGCTGCCTGCCATCCAGGTGCGGGCGTTACTCGCCGAGCTTGCCGACGCGGTGCTGGCCGCCGAGCTGCCGGATGTCGCAGACGATTTTGTCGAGGTTCGTGCGCCCGTGGCCACAGTCACGGAGACGCCGAAATACGAAGCGCTGCTCAACGAATCAATGCGCCTGTTCAACCGCAAGGGCTACCGCGATACCAGCATGGAGGACATAGCGACGGCCGTTGGGATGCCTGCGTCGGGTATCTACCGGTACTTCTCCGGTAAGAGCGACATCCTGGCTGCGGCGTTCCGGCGGGCCGCCGACCGGCTGTCCGCGGAGCTGTCGGCCATCGTTGGCACAGTGGCCGATCGCGAGGAAGCACTGTCCGCGGTGACGGACGCATACGTCACGAGGTCGTTCGACCGGCCCGAACTGGACTATGTGTATTACACCGAGCGGCTCAACATGACGCCGGGCGACCAGAAGATCCTGCGTAACCTGCAGCGGGCGAACGTGGAGTCATGGGTGGAGCTGGTGGTGTCCGTGCGGCCGGAATGGACGCCGGGGCAGGCCCGGTTCGCCGTGCACGCCGCGATGTCCTTGGTGGTCGACTTGGGCCGGTTGATGCGATACCAGAATTCGCCCCAATCCCGTGCGATCGTGGAGCGCCTGCTGGACCTGACGCTGCTCGGGCGCTACCGGTTACGTGCCGCGTTGCCGGCCAAGTAGGCCAAATAGCCGACCGTTCCGACGACGGCCAACGGCCGGGTCTGCCGAGCGCTGAGGCCCAGACCGAGCGCCGTCTCCACGCCGCCGTGGATGTAGACGCGCTTGCGGGTGTTTCGCGGAAACGCGGCCTTGGTGACCCCGTCGAACAGCTGCGGGCTGGTGAAGTGGGACAGCCCGACGCCGGCGACCGCCAGCCCGGCCAACTTCAAAGCGCGCGAATTGCTTTTCGGCACAGCGCTAGAACCTTTCTGATCACGCAATCTTGTAGTCGCTCAACGGATATTCCGATGCCTCTTTGATAGCCGTGCTCGTCGACATCGGCCGTAGCAGCGTCGGTTCGCCCTGCGGATTGAAGTAGTAGGACCGCGACGTCGCACAGTTGCCGATCGTCCACAAGGAATCCCCGAGCAGTTCGGTCATCCGGTCCCGGTAGATGGTGTTGGCTTCTTCGGTCACCTCGAAGGTCCTGCCACCACGCCGCTTGAGTTCACCGAACAACCGATCCATGTGACGCATCTGGTACTCCATCGTGTTGAAGAAGTTCAACCCGAGGAACGCGAACGGACTGGCAAGGCTGAGGTAATTGGGGAAGTACGGCATGGTCACGCCCTGATATGCCTGGAATCGCGTTTCCCGCCACCACTTTCCGAGGTTGCGGCCGTCACGCCCAATGATCTCGATGGCGGGGAAGTTCGCTTCCCACAGGTCGAACCCGGTGGCCAGGACCAACGTGTCGATCTCGGTCTTGGAGCCATCGGCGTTGACGATGCCGTCGGCCTCGATGCGCGTGATGCCCTCGTCCTGCAGATGCACGTTCGGTTTGGTGAACGCGCGGTAGTAGCCGTTGGAGAAGGTCGGCCGCTTGCATCCGAAGTCGTAATCGGGGGTGAGCCTGCGGCGCAAGTCCTTGTCCCGAATCGACGCGAAGCGGTGAATCTTCGACAGGTCCGCCGCGGCGATGTTCAGCCGCCGGAAGTGGCGGTGATGAATAATCGCGGTGTTGATCATCACCTCGTAGATCGAGTCCGTCAGCCAGCGAATCGCGCGCTGCGTCAATGGGATCCGGGCGAAGAGCCGCTTGGCTCGCTCGCCGAAACGCAGGTCGATCTTCGGTACGACCCAGATCGGGGTGCGCTGGTACACGGTGAGGTCGGCGACGCTCTTGGCCAGTTCAGGGATCAGCTGGACGGCGGTCGCGCCGGTGCCGATGACGGCCACCGTGCGCCCCTCGAGCGGATAGCTGTCGTCCCAGGCCGTGGTGTGAATGACCTTGCCCGCGAAGTCGGTCACGCCGGGGATGTCGGGGACCTTCGGCTGGGACAGGAAGCCCGTCGCTGTGATCAGATAGCGCGTGGCCAGCATTTCGCCGTCGGCCACCGTGACCCGCCAGAGGCTCGCCTCCTCGTCCCAGCGGGCGCTTTCGACGGCGGTGTTGAACCGCATGTGCCTGCGCACGCCGAACTTGTCTGCGACGTCGTCGGCGTACTGCTTGATCTCCGCGCCGGTCGAGAACAGCCGCGACCAGTTGGGGTTGGGCTCGAAGAAGTAGGAATACGTCGTGGTGGGGACGTCGACGGCCAGGCCCGGGTAGCGGTTGACGTGCCAGGTCCCGCCGAGGTCGCCCTCGCGGTCGAGGATCACGAACTTGTGGTAGCCCATCCGCTTGAGCTGGATCGCGGCGCCGATTCCCCCGAAACCGGCGCCCACGATGACCGCGTCGTAAAGCTCCGAAGACATGTCCCAGACGGTACCTCAGGTACCGGAAACTTCGACGGCCGGCTCAGCCCTTGAGCGATCCGGTTCGCGGCGGCTCCAGGGTGGCAACACAGGTCACGGCCCTGTCGCCCTGCTCCCACGTCTCGGCGGTCGGGTACAGCACGTACAGCTGCACCGACTCGTCGGTGATCGCGTCGGGAGCGTAGGAGGACAGCTCGGGTTCGCACTTGTTCTGGTACTCCTCGATCGCGGACTGCCCAGGGAAATCCCCGTCCGGCATCATCAGCACCGCGAATACCTCTCCGGCATGCATCTCTTCGCAGCCGACGGTGTCGACCGTCAAAACCCTTGTGCTGCTTGGTATCTCCTTGAGGCAGTCGCCGACCTTGACATCCGTGGCGGTGACCGTGTCCTCGCCGATGACGAAGTAGAAGAGGATGCCGACGGCGAACAGCAGCACCCAGAGCCCGGACAGAGCCAGGCCGGCGATCGCCATTCCGCGCCCGCCTTGCCCCTGTTTGGCCTTGTTAAGCCCGACGATGCCGCAGACCACGCTGATCAGGATGCCGCCGAGGACGCCGAAGATCAGTGAGACGATCGCCCACCAGTTGGTCTGTTTCGGGGGCGGCGCGTAGTAGCCCGGGGGCGGAGCCTGATACGGCATCGGGGGCGGCGGTGGCGGGTATCCGCCTTGCGGCGGTGGCGGGTATCCGCCTTGCGACGGCGGTGGCGGGGGATAGGAGCCTTGGGCCGGCTGACCATACGGACCCTGCGGTTGTTCGCCGTATGGCGGGGGATAGCTCGGCGGCATAGTCACCCGCTGACCCTAGCGTCAGTCGCGCAGCGATGACCACCGCTCATGCTCGGAAATCGCGGCACAGGCGACCGACCGCTCGCCGTTTGCCCGTGCGCCGGTCGTTGGTTCCGTCAGGCCGCTGCGGGTCGGGCGTGACCGAGTCACGCCAGTAGCCGTAGCGCCGCGTCCACCGCCAGCACAGGAACGCCGAGCGACTTGGAGCCCAAATCGTGGCGGGCGCCGGTGACTTCGACGATTTCGGTGTCCGCGGAAATCAGCTTTGCGGCGCGGCGCAATTCGTCGATCGTGCCGAACGGGTCGGCGGTGCCGTGGGTGAACACCGTCGGCGCCGTAATGCGGGGCAGGTGATCGGTGCGCGCCCGTTCGGGCTTGCCCGGTGGGTGCAACGGGTAGGAGAAGAGCGTCAACACATCGACGGCGGCGGCCTCGTCGGCGATCGCCATCGACGTCATCCGTCCTCCGTACGAATGGCCACCCGCGATGACGGGCCCTTTACTCAGGGTGCGGGCCAACTCGATGGCCTCGACGACTCCTGCCTGGTCGGTGGCGGCGGATCCGGACGGCGGGCCCTTGGGCCGTCGCCGCCGGTACGGCAGGTTGTACCGCACCGCGAGCCAGCCCCGGCGGGCCCATTCATCACAGATCTTCACCAACAGCGGTGATTCCCGGCTGCCGCCGGCGCCGTGCGTCAGGACTACGACACCCTTGGCTTTGCCTTTGGGCTCATGCGGGACACCCGCTATCTCGTCGAGGCTCATTGCTCCAGTCTGAACAACGCCGATACTGGACCGTGACCGTGCCCCAACGGGTATGCCGCCCGCAGGCATTCGGTGACCCAGCGTTTCCCGAATGCGACGGCGTCCGGCATCGAATAATCGTGTGCGAGGGCGCACGCGATGGCCGCTGAAAGGGTGTCGCCGGCGCCGTGGTCGTGGCCGGTGTCCACTCTCTCGGAATCGAACTCGTGGAAGTCGGTGCCGTCGAACAACAAATCGGGGCTGTTCGCTGACGATCGCAGGTGACCGCCCTTGACGAGCACCCATTGTGGACCGAACGCGTGCAGTGCACGGGCCGCCTCACGCTGGCTGGAGGAGTCGATGACCTCTGTATCGACGAGTAGCCGGACCTCGTCGAGATTCGGCGTGATCAGCGACGCCAGCGGGAACAGCTCTGCTCGGAACGCATCGAGTGCGCTCGGGTGCAGCAGCGGATCGCCATGCATCGATGCGCAGACAGGATCGACCACCAGCGGGACGGTGCCGGCCAGGCCTTCCGCGCGCCAGGTGTCGGCGATCGTCGCGATGATCTCCTTCGACGCGAGCATCCCCGTCTTGGCCGCTTGCAGCCCGATGTCGGATGCCACCACTGCGATCTGCGCGGCGATGGTCTCCTCCGGAACTTTGTGAAAGCCCTTGACACCCAATGAATTCTGTACGGTGACGGCTGTCACCGCGGCGAGTGCGTGCACACCCAGCAGGGCGCACGTGCGCAGGTCGGCCTGTAGCCCGGCGCCGCCACCGGAGTCCGATCCCGCGATGGTCAGCACCCGCAGCGGTGTCTCCCCTGGGGGAGTCAGCGGCAAGAAGTTCATGTAGCCAACGGTAGATAGACCTGGTTGCCGTGTTCGGCGAATTCCTTCGACTTCTCGACCATTGCGTCGCGGATGTCCTGCGTGATGCGCATCGAGCAGAACTTCGGGCCACACATCGAGCAGAAGTGTGCGGTCTTGGCCGGCTCGGCGGGCAGCGTCTCGTCGTGGAACTCGCGCGCTGTGTCGGGATCGAGTGACAGCGCGAATTGGTCGTGCCAACGAAATTCGAAGCGCGCCTTGGACAACGCGTCGTCACGCTCCTGTGCGCGGGGATGACCCTTGGCGAGATCGGCGGCATGCGCGGCGATCTTGTAGGCGATCACACCGTCCTTGACGTCCTTGCGATGAGGCAGGCCCAAATGCTCCTTGGGTGTGACGTAGCACAGCATCGCCGTGCCAGCCTGCGCGATGATCGCCGCACCGATCGCGGAGGTGATGTGGTCGTAGCCCGGAGCGATATCGGTGGCCAGCGGGCCCAGCGTATAGAAGGGAGCCTCCTCGCACAGTTCCTCTTCGAGGCGCACGTTCTCGACGATCTTGTGCATCGGCACGTGGCCCGGGCCCTCGATCATCACCTGCACGCCATGGGATTTGGCGATCTTGGTCAGTTCGCCGAGCGTGCGCAGTTCGGCGAATTGCGCCTCGTCATTGGCATCGGCGATCGACCCTGGCCGCAGCCCGTCACCCAAGGAGAACGTGACGTCGTAGCGGGCGAAGATCTCGCAGAGCTCGGCGAAGTTCGTGTACAGGAACGATTCGGCGTGATGCGCGAGCATCCAGGCCGCCATGATCGAGCCGCCGCGGCTGACGATGCCGGTGACTCGCTTGACCGTGAGCGGGATATAGCGCAGCAGCACGCCCGCGTGCACGGTCATGTAGTCCACGCCTTGCTCGCACTGCTCAATCACGGTGTCGCGGTAGACCTCCCAGTTCAGCTTGGTGGGGTCACCGTCGATTTTCTCAAGCGCCTGGTAGATCGGCACGGTGCCGACCGGCACCGGTGAATTGCGCAGAATCCACTCACGCGTTTCTCCGATGTTGCGTCCAGTCGAGAGGTCCATGATGGTGTCGGCGCCCCAGCGGGTGGCCCACACCATCTTGTCGACTTCCTCGGCGATGGAGCTGGTTACCGCCGAATTGCCAATATTGGCATTGACTTTCACGCCGAACGCCTTGCCGATGATCATCGGCTCGCTCTCGGGGTGGTTGTGGTTGGCCGGGATGACCGCGCGGCCGCGGGCCACCTCGTCGCGCACCAGTTCCGCTGGCACACGTTCGCGGGCGGCGATGAACGCCATCTCCGGGGTGATCTCACCATTTCGGGCGCGCTGCAGCTGTGTGCCCTTGTCGCGCACCACGCCGGTCCGCGGCGGCAGACCTTGGTGCAGGTCGATCACGGCGTGCGGGTCGGTGTACGGGCCGGACGTGTCGTACAGGTCGAGGTGCTCGCCGTTGGACAGGTTCACCCGCCGAAAGGGCACCCCATCCCGGTAGATCTTCGTGCTACCCGTGATCGGGCCGGTGGTCACAGAAACAGAATCCGAAACGTGCGGCAGCGCCATTTTGAGCATCTCCCTACGCCGGCATTACCCGGTCAGGTTCGTACGGTCGACAGCCCCAGCTGTCCTCTCAGCGCACTCGGTGTGCGCTCCCGCGTGTGGACGCCCCCACGCTAGCGCAGGCATCCGGTGAATGGGAATACGGAATTGCTCCCGGATGCTTTATATAGCTAATATATGTGTTTTGTGCCTGACGGCGCCTCTGGATACGTAAGCGAATAGATGACGACTGAAATAGAGCCCACGAAAGCCCCGGTTGTGGCGGATGTCGACACGGCGCTGGCCGAGACTGCGCGCCGCAGGCGGCGGATGGACCACGACCACCCCTTCTACAAGTGGATAGTGCTGTCCAACACCACGTTGGGGACGCTGCTGGCGACGATCAACGCGTCGATTGTCTTGATCTCGCTACCGGCCATCTTCCGCGGCATCGGCCTGAACCCGCTAGCGCCCGGCAACGTCAGTTACCTGCTCTGGATGCTGATGGGCTACCTCGTGGTGACGGCCGTACTGGTGGTTCCCTTCGGTCGGCTCGGCGATATGTTCGGCCGGGTCCGCATCTACAACCTCGGTTTCGTGGTTTTCACCGTGGCGGCGATCGCGTTGTCGTTCGATCCGTTGCACCTCGACGGCGGCGCGCTGTGGCTGATCGGCTGGCGGGTTGTCCAGGGCATTGGTGGCGCGATGCTGATGGCATCGTCGTCGGCCATCCTGACCGATGCGTTCCCGGCCAACCAGCGAGGGATGGCGCTCGGCGTGAACATGGTGGCGGCGGTAGCCGGCTCGTTCCTGGGCCTGCTCATCGGCGGCGTGCTGTCCGAGTGGGACTGGCGCGCGATCTTCTGGGTCGGCGTACCGATCGGCATCCTCGGCACGATTTGGAGCGTGCGCTCGCTCAAGGAACTGGGGGTACGGACGCCCGGCCGGTTGGACTGGGCGGGCACGGCGACTTTCGGGGTCGGACTGACGGTGGTGCTGGTCGGGATTACGTACGGAATCCAGCCCTACGGCGACTCCACAACCGGGTGGACGAGCCCATGGGTGCTCGGCTCAATCGGCTTCGGGCTGCTGCTGCTTGTGGCGTTCTGCTACATCGAGCTGCGCGTGGCCCAGCCGATGGTCAACATCCGGCTGTTCAGGTCGGCCGCGTTCGGGATGGGCAATCTCGCAGGGCTGATGTCGTCCGTCGGCCGTGGCGGCCTGCAGTTCATGCTGATCATCTGGCTGCAGGGCATTTGGCTTCCGTTGCGCGGCTATGAGTTTGAATCCACGCCGCTGTGGGCGGCCATCTTCATGCTCCCGATCACCGTTGGCTTTTTGGTGGCGGGACCCATCGCCGGCTCGCTGTCGGACCGGTTCGGTGCCCGACCCTTCACCGTCGGCGGCATGCTGCTGATGGCGGTGTCTTTCGTTGCGCTGGTGATGATTCCCGTCGACTTCAACTACTGGGTCTTCGCGTTGTTGATCTTCCTCAACGGCTTGGGCGGCGGCATCTTCACCGCACCCAATACCGCGGCCATCATGTCCAGCGTGCCTGCCGCCGAGCGGGGCGCCGCGTCGGGTGTGCGGGCGACGTTCTTCAACGCGGGTTCGTCGCTGTCGATCGGCATCTTCTTCTCATTGATGATCGTCGGGCTGGCCAACACGCTGCCCAGCGCCATGAGTGCTGGGCTGCAGGAGCAGGGCGTGTCCGCGACCGTTGCGCACGAGGTGTCGAACCTGCCGCCCGTCGGCAGCCTGTTTGCGGCGTTCCTGGGCTACAACCCGATCGAGGAGTTGCTAGCGCCGTACCACGCATTGCAGCAACCGGGCGTCAACGCCGAGGTGCTGACCGGCCAGACGTTCTTCCCGCATCTGATCACCGAGCCGTTCCACACGGGTCTGGTCGTGGTGTTCGTCGCGGCCGCGGTGATGATGCTGATCGGCGCGGTGGCGTCGATGTTCAACCCGGGCCGCTACGGCGACGAGGCGACCGCCGGCAACGAGGTATGAGGCGGCGCGCGTACCAACGCCTTCATTCAAACCGCTGACTTCCCAGTCGATTTGCGGCCCCGCGCACGTTAGGGATTGCGCTCGCACTCGTAGGTGACCTCGATCTCGGGGCCAAGGTCAACGACTTCGAACTGATCCACGGTGATGCCGCCGAACGAATTTGCATCGATTCCGAGGTCGGCCCATTTGGCGGTGCTGGTGCGATCGTCGGCGAACGTCAACGGGATCTCACCGCCGTCCGCGAGCAGCATGCCGTGCGTCTTGAGCGCCTTGAGGACGACCTTCTGCGGGTCGGTGTAGCCCGATTCGTCGAAGTCGGCGTTCAACCGAAACCGGACACCGTAGGGCGGCGCGTTGGGGTCGGTGCTCTCCGGGCCGCCGGCGTGGGTGGCTGGTGCGACGTAGACGTCTGCCTTCATCCGGTCGTTCGGCAGGATGAAGCGCAGCGCGTGATTGATCGCGCCGGAGGCGACTTCGTCGGCGGTCGGGGTGAGCGCGGCGATCGGGAAACCTGCGGCGTCGGCACTGGTGCACTGTGCGCCTCGCAGGGTGTCCGGGTACGACTGGGTGAGGTCCCATACGAAGAAGCCCACGGCCGTGATGTCATCGCCCGTCTTGGTCCCCTGGTAGACCTCGTAGAGCTTTCCTTCATCTTTTTCCACGACGAGCAGATGGCAGTCACCCTGGGTGTCGGTGTTGCCCGAGATATCGCAAGTAAGGTCCGACGAGCCTTCGAAGTTGGCATCCTGCGGGACCGGCATCTGCGCCGGCACCTCGTCGCAGTCGGGGCCGCCGAAACAGTATTCGTCGGCGCCGACGACTTGCACCCGCGGTGTGCTGCTGTCGGCGAAAAAAACGGGGATCGAGAAGTCGGTTTGGAACTGGTTGCCGTTGCCCCAGCCGCCTAGGTCGCTGAGCGCCTGAATGATCGCATCGCTGCGGCCGGACTTGGCCGCGCCGGATACATCGGTTGTCCACGGCTGCGCGCCGCTGAACAGGTCGCCTCCTGCGCCCGGTTCGGCGGTTGCGGTGGGTTCAGCGCGCGCACCCGACGTGGGGTTGTTGTCTGCGCTGCCGCTGCAACTGACGGCTGTTAGGCATAGCAGAGCAAGGACACCGAACCGGGACACGCGCTTAGCTGACTCCATTTTGCCTTCCGATGAGCGGTGTGACTGCTGATCGTTGACGCTACAAGTTCAATGGCATTGTTGAATCGGGTGTTTCCCTAAGCCACAATGTGCCACTCGTACTAGGCCCTGGCACTGGCCGAACCGTTGAGAGATCGGATGTGTAGGGAAACACCCGATTCAACTCCGATACCCAGCAAATACTGTCGACCGGCATGGCTACCAGAAACCTCTCGACGCGGCGGGCCACTATGGCTAAGCGGGCGGCGGGAGCCGTCTTTGCCGGAACACTCTTCTCGGGCGCGCTGCTGTTGCCTGCACCAGCCGGCGCAGTTCCAGATAGTGATTCAGACGGTTTGACCGACACACAAGAAGTCGATGTGTACAAGACGAACCCAAACGTGAAAGACACCGACGGGGACGTCCTTTCGGACGGTCTCGAAGTTTCTGAGGGTACGAACCCGCTCAACCCTGACACCGACGGTGACAAGCTTGCAGACGGCGAGGAACACAGACTGGGTCTGAACATGCTCAATCCTGACACCGACGGTGACACATACACCGACGGCTTCGAGGTCGATGTATCGAACACCGATCCCAAGAAGGCCAATCCGAAGCCCCAGGCTCCGGCCGCCCCAGCACCCGAGCCGGAAGCTCCCGCTCCCGAGCCGGAAGCACCGGCGCAGCGAGCAGATAGCGACGGCGACGGTCTGTTCGACGACGACGAAAAGAACGTGTACCACACCAATCCCAAGCTCGCCGACACGGATTTCGATGGGAGTGATGACGGCCAAGAGGTCTTCGACGAGACCAACCCCAGGATCCCGTTCCTGTAGCCGCCGCCGTCGGGGCCGGCGAGAAAGATCGGGCCGACGTAACACAACGATGCCGAAGCCCGTGTCAGTCAATCGAATTGGCACGTGCCATCTGGCGGAAGGGGCGAGTGCATATGCGGGTCTTGGGTTGTGCTTGGCCCGTCATGGCGCGGCGAAACCTGGCTGTCCTGCTCATTGCACTCATCGCCGCCCTGAGCGGCTGCGGTGGGAGCGACACCCCGACGGCGGGCCGGTCGCAACACGACACCGCCCCGTCGGCGCCACCTGACACTGGAACCACGGAATCGGGCTCGGGGGCGATTCGCTATCTCGCGCTCGGTGATTCACTGACGCAGGGTGTCGGCGCGCCCGACGAGCAGACAGGCGCGTTCCCGGCGCTCCTGTCGGAGGGATGGCGCGCCGAGGGGTGCAACGTCGAGTTGCGCAACGTCGCTGTCAGTGGTTACACCGCGGGCCAGGTGGTTACGGACCAGCTTCCGGAAATCGAGGCTTTCGGGCCGACATTGATCACGTTTCAGGCCGGAGCAAACGATATCGCCACCGGTGTGTCGATCAGCGAGTATCGCGAGAACGTCGGCATCGTTCTCGACGCGGCGACGTCCAGCGGTGCCCGTGTCATCGTCTTAGCCCAGAACGAATGGTTCCGCTCACCGGAGGGCCTGAACTACGGGCCCGATCTCGCCGCCCAGCGGACGGCCTTCGACGCAGCCCTGATCGAGGAGGCGACGGCACGCGGCGTCGAGTTCGTCGATCTACGCCCGCTCTACCAAGAGCAGGCCGATGAGGGTCTGTGGGTTGAGGACGGAATCCATCCGACAGCCGACGCCTACGACGCGTGGTCGGAGGAAATCCTGAGCGCGGTCCCGGCGCCCTGCAAGTAGCCCGATTCCGAGCCGAGAAGGCCGGAATCGGTCCACCGCCCGCGCGTGCTCGCGGCCCCGATTGGCTTGTCGCTGTGCGCCATTTGCGTCCCTCAACAATGACGACGGACAACCGCACCGTCGGCGACATGCACGCCGGCGCTCCTCGCATGTCAGGTTGGCGGTGACGGAGACGTTGCGGAGCGCAGGTCCATGGGCTGAGAGCCGGTGCTCATGGGCAGGTATGCGACCACGACGAAGTTTGCCGAACACGTAGACCCGCGCCAAGTGGACTGACAGTATTCATCCATGGCAGGCAGGTGGTAAGCCGGCAGTCGGAGTCGCAGGCGGTTGACGACTTCCTTGCGTCGGTGCCGTCCGGACCGTCCGCCCTGGTGGTGGAGGGTGCCGCGGGCATCGGCAAGACCACAGTGTGGTTAGACGCATTGGATCGGGCGCAAGGGGCCGGATTTCGGGCGTTGTCGACACGAGCCGTGCAAACCGAGTCGGTGCTCGCCTATAGCGCGCTGGCGGGCCTGTTGGACGGGTTGGACGATGTCGTGTTTGCCGAATTGCCGCCACCGCAACGCCTTGCCATCGATCGGGTCCTGTTGCGGGTGAGCGCCGACGGCCCTGTCACCGACCAGCGCGCGGTAGGTGCAGCATTCCTCTCCGTCATCGACCAGTTCGCCGCGCAGTCCCCCGTGCTGATTGCGATCGACGACCTGCAATGGCTCGATGCACCAAGCCGCCTGATCATCTCATCGGTCATACGGCGACTCAGCGGCCCGATAGGAGTCCTGGTGACCATGCGCGATGCGCCGGAATACGCCGGCGGGGGAACATGGCTGGAGTTACGGCGGCCAGACAGAATGCGGAGAGTGCTGGTACGTCCACTGAGCCTCGGGGCCACGCACACCATCCTGTCAGAGCGGCTCGGTCGATCTTTCTCGCGTCCGAAAATGCTTCGTATCCATGAGCTTTCGGGAGGCAACCCGTTTTACGCACTCGAATTGGGGCGCGCCATGGACGACGGCACGTGGGGCGACGGGACAGCACTGCCAACCAACCTCGCAGAACTGGTGCGGGGCAGGTTGGGAAGTCTTGCCGCCGAGGGCCGCAAGGCGCTTCTGGCGGCCGCCTGTCTTGCCACGCCCACATTGGAGCTGATTGCGCGCGCGACCCACACCGATGCCGGCCACATCGTGGCGACCCTCGAGGGGGCGGAAAACGAGGGCATCGTCCAAATCGACGGTCAGCGACTTAGTTTCAGCCACCCCCTCCTGACCAGAGGCGTGTACACCGATGCGGCGCCAGCTCGTCGTCGCGCCATGCACCGTCGCCTCGCCGAGATCGTCGAAGAACCGGAGCTCAAGGCTAGGCATTTGGCGTTGGCCGCTGCGAGCGGAGACGAGCTCACATTGAGGTCTCTGGATGCCGCGGCCGAACTCGCGCATGTCCGTGGGGCGCCGATCGCTGCAGCCGAACTCGTAGAACTGGCAATGGGTCTCGGCGGCGATACACCCGAGCGGAGGATTCTGGCGGCGGGCCACCACTTCGAAGCCGGCGATCCGAGTCGGGCTAAGGCCTTACTGGAGACGGCCATCGACCGGCTGGCGCCCGGCACGCTGCGCGGCGAGGCGTTACTGCTGCTCGGGGTCGTGCGACTGTATGACGACAGCTTCCTTGAGGCCGCGGGCCTGCTGGAGCGTGCGCTAAAGGAGGCAGTGGACGGCGCTTCTCGAGTGCGCATGTTGGTCATGCTGGCGTACGCGTTGTTCAACGGTGGCCGTGCAGAGCCTGCCATGCAACGTGCCGATGAGGCGGTGGCAACCGCCTTGCGGCTTGAGCGACCCGAACTCGTGAGTGAGGCGCTGGGAATGCGGGCGACACTTCGCTTCGTGCTCGGTGAGGGCCTTGACGAGGCAGACATGCGACGGGCGCTGGAAGTGAATGACTACCCGCTCAGCCTCCCGCTTGCCGCACGCCCCGGCGTGCAGAACGCGCTGCTTCTCGCGTGGACCGGGCAACTCGACGCGGCGAACGAGGCCATGGCCGCTATCCGAAAGCGCTGTATCGAACGTGGCGAGGAGAGTGAGCTGATCTTCGTCGGCTTTCACAGTGTGCTGCTGCAGGTCTGGAGGGGCAACCTCGCCGAGGCCGAACTTGTCGCCGAAGACACCATGGAACGGGCACTGCAGTTTGACGGTGATCTCCCGTTGTTCATCGCGCTGACGGTCAGGGCAATGATCGGCGCCTACGCCGGCCGAGCGGACGACGTTCGTCGCGACACCGCAGAGGCGCTGGTGGCGAGCCAGCGTTGCGCATCACACAGGTTGGGAGAGTGGCCGATCACCAACTTGGCCTTCCTCGAGGTATCGCTTGGAAACTATGAGGCGGCACTGCGTACGCTGGCGCCCCTAATTTCGATGCTCGAAAGGATGCCGCAATCAACCGAGATCATCGCCGCGTCCTTCGTCCCTGATGCCGCGGAAGCGATGATTGGACTGGGTCGCCTTGTCGAGAGTGAGCGAATCATCGACATGTTGGAGAGCAACGGCCGTCGGCTCGATCGTCCATGGATGCTGGCGGTGGGTGCGCGCTGCCGCAGCATGCTGTTGGCGGCCCGTGGCGATGTTGAAGCGGCAAGCCAGGCCGCGGAGCGTGCGCTCAGAGAACACCAACGACTCCCGATGCCGTTTGAGCTGGCGCGCACGCAGTTGCTGGTCGGTCAGTTGCAGCGCCGGCAACGCCAGAGGGAGGCTGCTTCGGTCACACTGCGGGAGGCGTTGGCGACGTTCGAGGAGTTGGGTACGCCGCTGTGGGCGGAGCGCGCCCGTGCGGAGGTGAACCGGGCCAGCCCTGTTCGTCGCGGCGCCGCCGGTTTAACCTCTGCCGAGCGGCGTGTGGCTGAGCTCGCCGCCACCGGCATCACGAATCGCGAGATGGCCGCCGCACTGTTCATCAGCCCAAAAACGGTGGAGGCCAACCTCTCCCGTATCTACCGTAAGCTCAACATCCGCTCGCGAGCCGAACTCGGACGCATCATGGGCAGAGCCGGGGCGTAGGGAAACACCCGATTCACCGTGGTTGGCCGATGTCCTACTCTGACACGATGGGCATAGCCAGATCGGCACTCCCGAATTTCCTCGTGGAATGGTACCGGCCCGCGATCGCCGAGGAGCCGCTCGATGAGAGCGTCAACCGGCTGATCCGCTGTGCCGCATCGATTTCCGCTGCTGGCTCACCGGTGCGCTTGCTCGCGACGCTTGCCGTACCGAAGGACGAAATAGTCTTGGCCATCTTCGGCTCTGCGACTGAACAGACTGTGGTTGAGGTGTGTCGTCAGGCAGGCTTCCCGGCCCAGCGGCTCACGGCCGCCGTGGATGCCCGTTTCTGGCATGGATCGTAGGGAAATCGCGGAATTAGCCGTCCGGCCGCCCCTCAGCGCCTGGCCTGGTTTCCCATGGTCAGTGTGCGTCGTCGGACGGTAGTTGCAACTTCTGGCCCGGCTCGGTGACCTGCGTCGATGCCGAGGTCGGAAATATCGAGGCTAGCGACAGCTGGGAATTGCCCGCTGTTGTTCTGTTTCCGCGCTGTGATGGCCACCAGAGCATTCTGACCGTCAGCGGTGTAATGCACCGCACAGCGTGGGTACCCAGGCTGTTATGGCTACGACCACCGATCATCGGCCTCGTGAAGTCAAACGGCAAGCGCAGCAACAAGCCGTTGAGGCGCGGGCCAGCATGGACGCCCGGCGCCGCCAACAGGATGAGGGCCTCGTTGGCTGGCTGAACAAGCGCGCTGGTGACTGGGAGCTGAGCCCCCAGGACGAGGCGACCATGCAGCGCCAGAAGTACTTCTGGAACTTCCTCGTCGACCACTGGTTCCGCATGGAGTTCGACGGATGGGAAAACCTGCCAGAGCCACCTGTACTGCTCGTGGGAATCCATTCCGGGGCGCCATTCGTGTGGGACGCGTGGACCGTAGGCGTCCAGTGGTGGCGTCGGTTCGGCCAGGACCGGACGCTGCATGGCACCGCGCATGATGTGCTGATGGCCATGCCGCTGGTCGGCCGCTACTTCCGAGCGATGGGTGTGCTTCCTGCAGCTCCGGACTCGATGGCCACTGCGCTGGCGGAGGGACGCGATGTCGCAGTGTGGCCCGGCGGTGAGGTCGACTCGCTGCGGCCGTGGAGCGAGAGGGACCGCGCGAACCTTGCGGGCCGCAAGGGTTTTGTGAAGATGGCGATTCGCGCGGGGGTGCCGATAGTGCCGATCGCGACCGTCGGCGGCGCCGATGCGATGCCGGTGTTGGTCCGCGGCGATCAGCTGTCTCGGGCGCTACGGCTGGACAAGCTTTTGCGGCTCAAAGTGTTTCCTATCGCCGTCTCGCTGCCGTGGGGCGTCGCGCCCGCCGCGCTGCCGCAGTTCCCGCTGCCCGCGAAAATCAGGACGCGGCTGATGCCGGCCGTCGAGCTCGATCACGATCCCGACCGCGCCGAGGACGATGAGTACCTCGAAGAGAAGTACTGGGAAGTGCAGAACAGCATTCAACACGGCATGGACGCGTTGGCGCGCAAGCGGGCTTTGCCGCTGTTCGGCTGAGATGCGCGTTGCGGCATCTAACGCTGCTCAATAGCGTCAGACTTGGCCGATGAGCATGCAACCACAAGGTCCGGGTTGGTGGCGGGCTTCCGACGGCCGATGGTATCCGCCGCAACCATTCGGGGCGGGGCCTGTCGTACCCCAGAAGAAGCGGGGCAGCCATGGAGTCTTGATCGCCGTCCTGATCGTCGTCGCCTTGGTCGTTGGTGGCGGAGTGCTGGGCGTCTACCTCGTGTACAAAACAGTCTCGAGTTCTGTTTCGAACGTGGTGGGCGGCGGAGAGCTGGATTGCCCTTCCGCAGTGGATATCTCGGCGCTTGTTGGTTCTGAGGTAAGCGGGCCATCGGGTGGAAACATGGTTGTGGCGAGCGGATGCTATTACCTCCCGAAGGGACCTGATGACGTGATCGAGGTGATCATCGTGTCGGGATCCAAGCTCATTGCCGACGAGCAGATCGCGTCGTTCGAAAATGAGGGTCGAGCGGCGAATGCCGATGTGCGATCAATCGAGGTTGGCGAACGTGGCCACGCCTGGGCCTCGTCGACCAAGAGTGCAGCGATTGCGGTCGGCGATCGATCACTCGTGAGCGTTGAGGTTCAGGGAAAGGACTTCACGGCGATCCCCGACAAGACTGAAGCGGCGATAGGGATCCTCGAAAAGGTCCTCCACTGACCGCGCTGTTCGGCTAGAACGGCGGCTCGTCGTCGAATTGGTGCGGCGGTGGGGGTGGTGGTTTCCAGTCCGGTGGGAGTTCTTCGGGCTCGAGGGGGTCGTTGACCCACGTGCACCACGGACTTGTGCTTGGTTCGTCGCCCTTGAACAGGACCAGCATCCTGCGCATGTGATTTCGCCACTTGCGGTCGGCGATTTCCTTTTTACGCGCGCGGTTGACCCGCCGGGTCTCGGCGTTCACTGGACGCTGTTCTCGAATCTTGCTGCGGGCGCGAGCAATCCGCGCGGCCTTCTCTTTGGAGTGACTGCGCTTGCGGGGTGCGGGCGCGCGACACGCCTGACGCAGTTGCGGGAACAAGTCATAGCCAGCCGGAGTGGTGGCATACTCCCGCCCGGTCGGCGACGTCCACACGATGGTGCCATCCGGCAACTGCTCGTCGCGCCACCCACCCGGGCCGCCATGAAACGTCTTGAGCCGATGATGTTCTCGGCAATAGCACGCCAGATCCCACGGCACCGTCAACCCGCCGGCGGCCGGATCAGCGTGGTTGAACGGAACCGTATGGTCAACGTCGCAGAACCACGCTTTGCGATCGCAGCCAGGGAACCGACACGTCAAATCCCGACACCGGATCCAGCGCTCCAAAGACGCCGACGGCTGATAGCGCAGCGCCTCTTCTGGCGTCGCCGCTGGGCACTCCACCGGGCGGATCGTTGCCGACTCGGCCATCTCGCGGACCTGTTCGGCGTCGATGACGCCGTAGCCCTCCAGGTAGCCGGGCTGATCACTGTCGCCGGTCACGGTGTCTTCGGTGGCGATGACATTGATCACCGTGCGCACCCCGCCGGCGGCTGGCTCAGTCTCCTCCGCGCGCGCCGGGCAATCCGGTTGACCGCAATTGCAGGCCAACGCGCGACCCTCGGTCAGCGCGTCCAGCGCGTCGGCGCGGCGCTGCGCGAGGGTGCGCGAATCCTTCGCACACACCGACGTCGCTCTCTCCGAGAGCCGCTTATCGAACGCGGCTGCGGCCGTCGCGGGCAAGCGACCCCGCACCTCGGCCATTCCATCCGGCAACGGCGTCACACTGATATGACGCTCCTCATCGGCGTGCACCCGCCGTTCCTTGGCCGCATCCGGATCAATCGCACGCACCGCGGCATCGACGGCGTTGATGATGCGCCGCCGCGACCAGCACTGCCAGGACCCGATCCGCTCGGCCAGCGACTCATCAAGCCGGCCGATCAGGTCGTCGCTGACCAGTCCGGTGCGCGCGATGATCAACTGCGCGGTGCGCCAATCCGTTGCGCCCTCGGCCAACAACGCCGCCACCGTGGGCAGCCGGGTATCCAACGCCTCGGCCTGGCCCACCAAGTGCTGGGCGCCCATCGGGGACATGTTCATCGCCGCCGACACCTCGGCAGTGGTGCGGGCAAACCCGGTGATCATCGACCACGCCGGATCCGGGTCCACCTCTTCGGCCTCGGCAGTGCGCACCGCCAACAACGCCGCGATCGCCGCGCACCGGTGAGCCATCACGGCCGACTCCTGGCGCTGGCTCGCCTCGATCTCACCGATCAAGGTGTCCGGAGTCGCGGTGTCGAACATGCATTCGATTCTGCCACGGTCCTCTGACGGAAATTTGAGTTATCCACAGGCCGAATTAGGCCAGTTGCACGAGCACCGGCGCGTGATCGCTCGGTGTCTTACCTTTGCGCTCCTCGCGGACGATCTCCGCGTGCGTCACGCGCTGGGCCAGCGCCGGCGAGGCGAGAATGAAGTCGATGCGCATGCCGCGATTCTTCGGAAAGCGCAGCTTCGTGTAGTCCCAATAGGTATAGATGGCAGGCCCGGGTGTGAAAGGCCGTACTACATCGGCGTATTGGGCATCCACGATCGCCTTGAATGCCCGGCGCTCGGGTGGCGTCACATGCGTGCTGTGCGCGTAGAACTCCGGGCTCCACACGTCCTCGTCGGTCGGGGCGATGTTCCAGTCGCCGACGAGCGCGATCTGTGCCGACGGGTCCTGCGCCAGCCAGTCCTGCGCCGTATCGCGAAGCGAAGCAAGCCATTCCAGCTTATAGATGTAGTGCGGCGAGCCGACGAACCGACCGTTGGGCACATAAAGGCTCCACACCCGCACACCGTTGCACGTCGCGCCGAGCGCACGGGCCTCCGCTGCGGCTTCGACATCAGGCTTGTCGCTCCACGTCGGCTGGTCGTCGAAGCCGACCTGTACATCGTCGAGGCCGACCCGAGATGCGATCGCCACTCCGTTCCATTGGTTGAACCCGCAGTGCACGACGTCGTAGCCGAGCGCGACGAACGGCATGGTGGGGAACTGATCGTCGGAGCACTTCGTCTCCTGCATCGCCAGCACGTCGACGTCCGCGCGCTCGAGCCAGTCGGTGACGCGGTCGACCCTGGCGCGGATCGAGTTGACGTTCCACGTCGCCAGTCGCATGGCTTACAGGCTACGGCCGTCGACGTAGCGCGAGCGGTGGTGAGCGGAGAAGCCCATCGACTCGTAGAACGTGATCGCCGCGGCGTTGTCGACCAAGACCTGCAAATACGCGCGCCGCGCACCACGTCGAAATCCCCACGCCAGCAGGGCCGTACATAGCGTTCGGGCATGCCCGCGGCGACGCTGATCGTCGGTCACCCGCACTGCCGAAAGGCCGACCCGTCGACTGCCGTCTGCTGCCTCCGTCACCGCTGCACGTCCCACCGCCGCACCGGCAATCGACCCGAACACCACGTCGCCCTCGACTGCCGTGAGCACATCGACAGGTAGGTCACGCTCATACGTTTGCCGCCATCGCTCGTCGGGGCGCGGAGCCAGCGTCACCTTCGGGTCCGGCTCACCGTGTTCGACATCACGGACCATCACCACGGTTTCGAGGTGCGGCTCGACACCACTGCGCAACCGCAATAGTCGGTCCGGCGCGGACAGCCACGGCGTCAAGCCGCGCGAGGTGTACCAGTCGACGATCGACGGCAGGGTACCGAGGCCGGCCTCGACGCCAAGCGGCACAGCCGAATTGCCACGATACGAATGCCCACCGGTGGTCCGCAGCAGCCACCCGTTCAGCCATTGACGCTCGGTGCCCGGCCATGCCAGCGCCGCCGCATGCTCGATGTTGCGAATATCGCGCGTGCGAACCGGCACCGCGGCTAGGGCTTTGATCGCGACCACGTCGCCCAAGGCGACCGTCACCACTTCTCCACGTTTGGTGCGAACACGAAGCGTTGGACCGGTTTCCAGCAGGTGCCCGACCACGTCAGTCAGCGGCGGCACTGATCCCGCAGGCCGCCCGTAGCGCAGACTGACCCGTGTCCCGACCGGAGGCAACTGCATTAGTGACCGAACGGATCGGGATCCTTGCCGGGCATCCAGGTCAGCCCGGGCACACCCCAGCCGTGCGACTTCACCGCCCGCTTCGCGCTGCGGGCGTGCCGGCCAACCAACCTGTCGAGATACAGGAACCCGTCCAGATGGCCGGTCTCGTGCTGCAGCATCCGCGCAAACAGGTCGGTGCCCTCGATCGTGATCGGGGTTCCGTCGGCGTCGAGGCCAGTCACCCGGGCCCAGTCCGCCCGGCCCGTCGGAAACGATTCGCCGGGGACCGACAGGCAGCCCTCGTCGTCGTTGTCGGGGTCCGGCATGGTCTCGGGAACCTCGGACGTCTCGAGCACCGGGTTGACAACAACTCCACGCCGCCGCGTCGTTCTGCCGCGCTCGTCGGCGCAGTCATAGACGAACACCCGCTTGGAGACACCGATCTGGTTCGCCGCCAGCCCCACACCGTTGGCGGCATCCATCGTGTCGTACAGATCCGCGATCAACTCCACGACATCTGCCGGCAGCGAACCGTCATCGCCGACGCGCACCGGCTCGGTCGCAGTGTGTAAGACGGGATCTCCCACGATGCGAATGGGTACGACAGCCACGGGGGAAAGCTTAGGTGGGCAATCCTTGTCACCCGACTCGCGGGCCTGGGTAACGCTTTGGCCTCCAAACCCGTGGTTGAATGATCGCCGAAACAGCAACGATGTCATTTCGAGTGTGGGGAAGGGTCCAGGGGCAATATGGACGGCGCGATCGCGCGGACTGAGCAATCCGGGGACGACTCTGATCTCACCGATGGGCTGTCTCGGCGCGAGCACGACATCTTGGCGTTCGAGCGGCAGTGGTGGAAGTACGCCGGCTCGAAAGAGGACGCGATCAGGGAGCTCTTCTCGATGTCGGCCACGCGCTACTACCAGGTGCTGAACGCGCTTGTGGACCGACCAGAGGCGCTGGCCGCGGACCCGATGCTGGTCAAGCGGCTGCGCCGGCTGCGGGCCAGTCGGCAGAAGGCCCGGGCGGCGCGTCGGCTGGGCTTCGACGTCACCTGAGGTTTTCGGGCCTGAAAGGCCCTCTCGATAGAGTGGGCGGTAATGAATCAGCGAAATTCCTCCGGGCTGCCTCTGCGCGCCATGGTGATGGTGCTGCTGTTCCTGGGCGTGGTGTTTTTGTTGGTCGGCTTCCAGGCGATGGGCTCCGGCGACTCTGAGGGCGACCAGTCGTCTTCTATCGCCACCACCACAATCACCACCAGCAGCTCGGCAACATCCTCAGCCCCGGCGCCGGCGAGGGCCGACGTGCGTGTCTACAACATCTCGGAGATACAGGGCGCCGCGGAAGGCGCGGCCAATCGGTTGCGCGAGGCCGGCTGGAATGTCACCGAGACCGGCAACCTGAGCTTGCCGGATGTCGCGGCCACCACGGTGTACTTCAGTGACGCCCCTGGCGAGCGCGAGGCCGCCGACGAGGTGGGCAAGCTGCTCGAGGCGCCGGTGCAACCGCGGGTGCCCGAATTGACCGAGCAACCGCCGGGCGTGGTCGTGGCGGTCACCGGTTAGGCTCTTGCACATGCTCAAGTCAGCCGCTGTCGCCGCCGCGTTCGCTGTCCCCGTCGTCGCCTTGAGCGCGTGCGCACCCAACGAACCCGTCGCAACCTCGCCAGGCACCACCCCGTCGGTCTGGACCGGCTCGCCGTCACCCTCCGCGTCGCCCACCGCGGCCGAGGGCGGACACGGCACACCAGGAGCCGCCAGCGGCGAGAAGCTCACTGCACAGCTGAAACTGGCCGACGGCACCACGGCGGCCACCGCCGACATCGAATTCACCGGCGGCTACGCCACGGTCACCGTGCAGACCAGCGCACCGGGCGAGTTGACGCCGGGCTTCCACGGTCTGCACATTCATTCGGTCGGTAAGTGCGAGGCCAATTCCGTTGCCCCGACCGGTGGCGCACCCGGTGACTTCAATTCCGCGGGTGGGCATTTCCAGAAGGCCGGCCACACCGGACACCCCGCAAGCGGCGACCTGGCATCGCTACAGGTGCGCCAGGACGGCACCGCGAAGTTGGTGACGACGACCGACGCGTTCACCGCCGAGGATCTGCTTGGTGGGGCGAAGACCTCGATCATCATTCACGAAAAGGCGGACAACTTCGCCAACATCCCGCCGGAGCGCTACCAGCAGGTCAACGGTGCTCCGCCGCCCGACGAAACCACCCTGGCCACCGGCGACGCAGGAAAGCGCGTGGCGTGCGGTGTTATCGGCACCGGCTAGCAGCCACATAGATTTCGCCGGCTCCCCCCGGCCGACCCTTGGGGTTGAGTGGGAATTCGCACTTGTCGACGCCGAAAGCCGCGACGTCAGCAATGAGGCCGCCGAGGTGATCGAGGAGCTCGGCGCGAATAACCCGCACGTGCACAAGGAACTGTTGCGCAACACCGTCGAGATCGTCACCGGCATTTGCGATTCCGTGCCGCAGGCGATGGACGATCTGAGATCGACGTTGGTCACCGCGCGCAAGATCGTCCGTGGCCGCGGGATGGAGCTGTTCTGCGCAGGTACGCATCCCTTCGCGAAATGGTCCCCCGGCAGCCTGACCGACGCGCCGCGCTACGCCGAGCTGATCAAGCGCACTCAATGGTGGGGCCGTCAGATGCTGATCTGGGGCGTACACGTCCACGTCGGCATCTCGTCGGCACACAAAGTGATGGCGATCAACACGTCGTTGCTCAACCACTATCCGCACCTATTGGCGCTGTCAGCATCATCGCCATTCTGGGACGGGGAGGACACCGGCTACGCCTCCAACCGAGCGATGATGTTCCAGCAGCTGCCGACCGCCGGTCTGCCATTCCACTTCCAGACCTGGGCGGAATGGGAAGGCTTCGTCCACGATCAGAAGAAGACCGGCATCATCGACCACATGAACGAAATCCGTTGGGACATACGGCCTTCACCGCATAAGGGCACAGTAGAGGTGCGCATTTTTGACGGTGTTTCCAACATCCGCGAGCTGAGCGCCCTTGTCGCGTTGACGCACTGCCTCATCGTCGATCTGGACCGCCGGTTGGACGCAGGCGAGCGGCTTCCGACCATGCCGCCTTGGCACGTGCAGGAAAACAAATGGCGGGCAGCGCGTTACGGCCTGGATGCGGTGATCATCTTGGACGCCGACAGCAACGAGCGCCTGGTGACCGAGGACCTCGACGAGCTGCTGAACCGACTCGAACCGGTGGCCAAGTCGCTGCACTGCCCGGACGAACTTGCCCTGGTCGCTGACATCTATACCTCGGGCGCGTCCTACCAGCGCCAGCGCCGGGTCGCCGAGGAAACCGAGGGCGATCTGCGCGCGGTGGTTGATTCGATGGTCGCCGAACTGGAGATCTGACCCGTGGCCGTGACGCCGATGTTTCCGCTCGAGGTGGCGATGCTGCCCGGCGAGGAGCTTCCGTTGCGGGTCTTCGAGCCGCGTTATGCCGCACTGGTATCGGACTGTCTGGGCACCGACGATCCAGCGTTCGGCGTGGTCCTGATCGCGGCGGGCCGCGAGGTCGGCGGCGGCGACATGCGCAGTGATGTCGGCGCGTTGGCCCACATCACCGAGTGCGCCGATTTCGGGGACGGGCGCTACCGCCTGCGATGTGTGATGGGCGAGCGGATCCGGGTGCGCCAATGGCAGCCCGACGACCCGTATCCCAAGGCGGCGGTGGAGGTTTGGCCCGACGAGCCGGGTGCGGCCGTCGACGTCGACGCAATTCGCGATGTCGAGGACAGGATGGTCGCGTTGTTCGAGCGGATCGCAGCAGCGCGCGGCGCGGAGGTGAACGGGCGGGACATCGTCGTCGGTGCCGACGAGTCGGGTGAACCCGCAATGTGGTTGTACGCGTTGGCCTCCCGTCTACCGATGGGACAGGCCGACCGCTACGCTGTGCTGTCGGCGCCCACCGTCGCCGCCCGGCTCGCGGCGCTCAGCGATGCCGTCGACACCGTGACGGCGATGGTGGAATTCCAGCTGTCGGAATGAAACCCGTCGAAGGTAGCTTTCGGGGCGGTGAGCCCTACCTTCGCGTCGGCGCAGGACGACCACTTGTCTATCTGATCGGTTTCACCACCGAGCATGCGAACCCGACCGGATTCGCTCGTTGGTTGTCGCTATGGACCGTTCGGGGACTTGTCGACGCCGGATTCACGGTGTACTTCACCGGCCGCGCACCGAACCTGCCATCCACGACAACATTTGCGGACCTGGCCGCGAGTCAGGCCTATGGCCTCGAAGAGCACTTAGGCGAGCCCGTCGACATACTCGGCCACTCCACCGGCGGATCGCTGGTGCTGCAGATCATTGCCGACCATCCCGAGGTGGTACGTCGTGCAGTCGTGGCGAGTGCCGCCTACAAGCTCGGGGCGACCGCCAAGCGAGCTCAAATGGATCTCTTGCGTGACTTGGAAAACGACGGCAGATTCCGCGCGGAACACCTCGCCGAGGGCTTCACACAAAGCCGGAGAATGCAGCGACTCTTGTCAATTCCCATGCGCCTGGCGCCGCACGCAAAGGTTCGCAATCCGGCCGACCCGATCGCTGTGCTCCGGGCTGAGGACCAGTTCGACGTCTACGACCGACTTCCCGGGATCCGAACGGAGACCCTGGTGATCGGCGGAGCGCGCGACTACTTCTACAGTCCAGAGATGTTCACCGAACAGCACGTCACATGCCGCATGGCACGGGCATCGTGTACCCGAAGCGGGGACATAACATCGTGACGTCAAAGCGGTTCGTGGCCGACGTCACGTCGTTTCTGGAACAGCCAGGGGCTTAGCCCCCGTGAGGTGTGCGTCCACGAAAACCGTTCGGGGTGATGCATCATCGACCTCCCCTGGCTTGCAGCGGCCGTAGCGCGTCAGCAATTCTGCTGCCTCGACCGACGTGACATTCCAGCAGTGCTCGGTCAGCCACTCGGCCACATCGGTGCGCTCTTCGATGAACCACAAGTCCTGGGTGTCGGGTATGCCCTCGTCATCACTGACGCCTGCCTCTTCTCGGAACTGACGCATCTTCTCGCGACGGCTGGCCAGATACTCCCGGTCGAAGAAGCCGGCGCCGAAGGACTCCACCGCGATCCGACTGTCTCGGGCGCTGTGTAGATGGATGCGCTCGAACAGCAGGTCCTGCGCGTCGGCCGGCAGATACGGCAGCAGTCCCTCGGCCGCCCACGCTGTCGGCTTACTGGCGTCGAAGCCGGCGTCGCGCAACGCTTTCGGCCAGTCCTGGCGCAGGTCGGCAGGCACCTGCACGTACCGGGCAGCCGGCTGTGCGTCGTGTGCGCGCAGCGTTTGAGCCTTGAACGCCAGCACTTTCGGCTGATCGATCTCGTAGACGACGCTGCCGTCCACCCACGGTAGCCGCCAGGCCCGCGCGTCCAGGCCCGCGGCGAGGATGACGGCCTGCTTGATACCGCTGGCCCCTGCCGCGATGAAGAACTCGTCGAACCACTTGGTGCGCGACGCGGCGTACGCGGAGATCGACCGAATCCGCTCGATCATGTACGACGGCGGTCGCTGCCATCCGCGCTCGGCGGCGGCGTCGAGAAACAGCTGCGCATACGGATCGATGACGAGGGGGCAGTCGCCGGCGGTCTCCTCGGCGCGTGCCATCGCCACACCGAGCGCGGTCTGACCAACGCCTTCGGTGATGTCCCAGCTGTCATCGTCAGTTCTGGCCATTGCCACCGTTTTCCCGGTTCTCGGCGAACTCAAGCATTTCGTCCTTGGTCAACAGGTCATCGCGAATGTTCTGCTCCCGGTAAGCCAGTTGACCGACCCGGTTGGCCACCACCGGCGCGGTGATCACGGTGAACAAACCGGTGAGAATCACCATGCCGACGTCGGCATTGCCGCGCAGCCGGATCGCCGCGCCCGCCAGCACCAGCAACAGACCCAACACCTGAGGCTTGGTCGCCGCGTGCATCCGCGTCAGGGTATCGGGAAAACGGACTACGCCGATCGCGGCAGTGAGCGCGAGGGTCGAACCGCCCAGCACCAGCACAGCGGTGATGATATCCAATGCGTTCATCGCGATCTCCGTACGGCGTCGGGTTTCTCGGTGTCGGGCACCCGGAATCGGGCGACGCTCACCGAGCCGACGAAGCTGATCAGCGCCAGCGCCGTCAGGCCATACGTCACGGTGGTGTCGAGGCTGAATGCCGCCCACGTGCCGATTGCGCACATCGTCACCGCGACGAGCGTGTCCAGCGCGACGAGCCGATCCAGGGTGCTCGGCCCGGCGAGCAACCGGAACATGGTGATGAAGGCCGCTGCCGTGAGCATGACCGCGGCGACGACCCACACGACTGTCATGCGCTCTCCTTGTCCGCCGGCCGCCAGTGTTTTTCGCGCTCGAACGACGCCACCAACAGCCGCTCGATCTGCTCGATCTGGCGATAGAAGCGATTCACGGCCCGCTCCGAACCGACATCAATGACGTGCACGTAGATCATCCGTCGCACCTGGTCGATCTCCAGCACGATGGTGCCCGGTGTCAGATTGACGATGTTCACCGCCAGCGCCAGCACCAGATCTGACTTGATCGCCAACTGCGCCCGCAACACGGCGCTCAGTGGCGGCGGGCCCGGCTTGACCGCGAGCCACGCCAACTGAACCGACGACAACACCAGGTACCAGGCCACCAGGCCGGTCAGCCGCATCAGCGTGAGCGGATGCACCCTGCCCTCAATCGGCACCACCGGCAGCGGCAGCAGCAACGTGATGACCAACGCCACGGCAAGGCCAGAAACAATGTTGGCTGCAGAAAGCGTGCCCCACAACAGAATCCACACCAGCATCAGCCAGAACAACACCCATGCCCGCAGCGCAACCCGTCTCATTTGCGGTCTGCTCTTCGCGCGAGCGCTCATCATTCCCTGCTTCCCAGGACGGCGCTGATGTACTGGCCGCGGTCGAGCACCTCGTCGGCGGCGCGGTCGCTGTAGCCGAATATCGGTCCGGCAAGCACCGTCAAGGTCAGCCCGACCAGAATGAGCGCACCCGTGGGCAAGAGCATCCCGACCGGCATCCTGCCGACCTGATCGCGGTCGACGAACTGAATGTCTTCGGGTTCGTCCAGAAGAGCCGACGGTGCCGCCGCAGAGAGATGGCCCTCGGGTGCGTCCTTACGCGATCGCCAGAACGCCTTGGTCCACACTCGGACCACCACATACAGGGTCAACAGGCTGGTGAGCACGCCGCCGCCGACCAGCAGCCACGCCAGCGCCGAACCGTTCTGAGCGCCCGCTTCCAACAGGGCCACCTTGCCGATGAACCCCGAAAACGGCGGAATTCCGCCGAGATTGAGGGCCGGCACGACGAAGAGGAACGCCAGTATGGGGCTGGCGGCGGCCAGGCCGCCGAGCCGCTGCATCGTCGACGCACCCGCTTGGCGCTCGATCAGGCCGACCACAAGGAACAGTGTCGTCTGCACCACGATGTGGTGGGCCACGTAGTAGATAGCTCCCGACATACCGAGCTGACTCGATAGTGCGATGCCGAACACCATATAGCCGATGTGGCTGACGAGCGTGAACGACAGAAGACGTTTGATGTCGCTCTGCGCGATCGCGCCGAGGATGCCGACCAGCATGGTCAGCAGCGCCGCCACCAGCAGAAGCGGGTCGAGCCCTCCGCTTGGGAACAGCAGCGAATGCGCCCGAATGATCGCGTACACACCGACTTTCGTCAGCAGGCCGGCAAACACCGCGGTGACCGGCGCCGGCGCTGTGGGATACGAGTCCGGCAGCCACGTCGACAGCGGGAACACCGCGGCCTTGATGCCGAACGCGACCAGCAGCACCGCGAACAACGCGGTTCGGGTGCCCGCCGTCACTCCGTCGAGCCGCACGGCCAGTTCGGCGAGGTTCAGTGTCCCGGTGGCTGCGTAAACCAGCGCGATGCCGAACAGGAAGACCAGCGACGACACCATCGAGACCATCACGTAGGCGATCCCCGCGCGGACGCGGTCCTTGCTGGCGCCGATCGTCAGCAGCACGAAACTCGCCGACAGCAGCACCTCGAACCCGACGAACAGGTTGAACAGGTCGCCGGCCAAGAACGCCGTGCAGACGCCGGCCGACAAGACCAGGTAGGTGGGCAGGAAGATCGAAACCGGCTGACGCTCATCGCCGTCGCGAATGCCCTGCCCGATCGCGTAGAAAACCACGCACAGCAACACAATTGACGACACCACCAGCATCAGCGCAGAAAGGCGATCCACCACCAACGTGATGCCGAGCGGGCCCATACCGGATTTTGTCTGCCCCCACCCGCCGACTTGCAGCGCCAGCGTGCCGTGGCGGTCGGTGAGGTAGAGCAGCGCAGCGCATACCGCGACCACCACACACAGCGCGGCCAGCGCGATGGCCCGCTGCAGCCGGGGCTTGCGGCCCGCGAACAAGGTCAGCGCAGCGCCGAGCATCGGGATCAGCACGGGCAGCGGCATCAAGACCGAAGATGTGCTCACCGCGAGCCCTCCACGCCCGGCAGCGCGTCGAGCTCGTCGGGCAGGTCGGTGTCGCGGGCCGGTTCGGGGCGCGGACGCTCCTCGTCGAGCGCGGAGGCCTCCTCCGCAGACAGCTTCGAGACCCTGGTGTCCTCGGGGTCGTCGGTGACCTCCTCTTCCGTGGTCAGCCGATATGACCGGTAGGAAAGTGCCAGCACGAACGCCGCGATACCCATGGTGATGACGATTGCCGTCAGAATCATGCCCTGCGCCAACGGATCTGCCGTGGTGGTCTCGCCGTTGCTGGTGCGACCGCGCACCGGCGGGTTGCCGGATGGACTTCCGACGGTCAGGATCAGCAGGTTGATTGCATTGCCGATCAGCAACAGCCCCAGCAACATTCGCGTCATGTTGCGTTCCAACAGCAAATACACGCCGGCGCTGGTGAGCGCTCCGATGAGGAGCAGGGGCACTACGTAAGTCGTCATCGCACCGGAGCCTGTGCCGACCTGCTGCCGGGCCGCCGCTCGGTCATGTCCACGTCCACCCGTGCGCCGAGGCTGCGCAGCACGTCGAGCACGAGGCCGACGACGATCAGGTACACACCGAGGTCGAAGAACAAGGCGGTGACGAACTTGACGGTGCCGAGCACCGGCACATCGATCTGGATCAACGCTGACGACAGCACCGGCGCGCCGACCAGAAGCGACGCCACCGCGGTACCGGCGGACAGCCCGAGCCCCACGCCCAGAATCTTCCCGGCGTCCAGCGGCAGTGTCTCGCCGAGTTCGTAACGACCGCCGGCCAGGTAACGCAGCACCAGCGCGAGACCCGCGGTGAGCCCGCCTGCGAAGCCACCTCCTGGGGTGTTGTGTCCCGCGAAGAAGAAGTACGCCGACAGCACCATGATGAGCGGGAAGATCATCCGGGTGGCGACCTCGAGCACCAGGGACCTGTGTTCCGGGTCGCGCAGTTCGCTGCCGCGCAGCCAGGTGACCTCGCCAACGGCCGGGCTGTGATTGGTGAACGCAGAGGTTCGGTCGCCATCCGAGCGCCCGGCATCGGCGACGCGGGGCGCAGCCCCAAAACGCCTGTGCCGAAATACCATTGACGCCACGCCGGTGGCGGCGACCAGCAGCACCGAAATCTCGCCAAGGGTGTCCCAGGCCCGGATGTCGACCAGCAACACATTGACGGTGTTTGCGCCGTGCCCGCGGAAATACGCCGCATCGGGCAGTAATTCGGCGATCGGGGTGCCGGCGCGAGCGGCCATCGCGAACACCGCCAACGTCGTGACCGCTGCGCCAACGGCGAGCGCGAGTGCCGCGCGTGGCAGGCGGTACCGCTTGATGTTCACGCTGTCGGCTTCCGCGGGAAGTGTGCGCAGCACCAGCACGAAAATCACCAAAGTCAATGTCTCGACCAGAAACTGGGTGAGCGCCAGGTCCGGTGCGCCGTGGAAGGCGAAGATCGCGCCGCAGCCGTAGCCGGTCACGCCGACCAACAGCACCGCCGCGAGCCGGTTGCGCATCACCGTTGCGCCAAGGGCGGCCGCCACGATCAGCAGTCCGACCACGACCTGCAATGGAGAGTCCCACAGCGCGAAGTCCGGGCGGTCGCGGGACCCGAGCGCGAGCACGATCACCGGCACCAGCACCAGCGTCGACAGAATCACCGACTGTGTCGCCGGGATCGAACCGCGCTGGATGAAAGCGGTGAGTCGCACGGACGAAAGGTCGAGGCCACGCAGTGCGGCGTCGTAGATGCGGTCGGCGTTGCCCAACGGCGTGCGCACCGTCCGCAGCCGCCGTAGCCGCGCCCTGGCGAAGTAGGCTGCTCCGCCGATACCCAGAACCACCGCAGACAACAGCAGCGGCGCGCCGAACCCGTGCCACAGCGCGAGGTCATAGTTCTCGCTGCCCGGCACCGTATCGGCATAGGCGCCCAGAACATCGTCGAGGCCGGCAGGCCACACGCCGAACACCAACCCCGCGGCTGCCAGGATGGCCGGGGGAAGAAGGAAAGTGGTTCGCGGGCGGTGCATTTCGGCCACCCGTTTGCTCGGTTGCGGTAATCCCTTGCGGCCGAACGCTCCCAGGAGAAACCGCAGGCTGTAGATGGTGGTGAACACGGAGCCGAGCACGATGCCCGCGAGGACGTAGGGCGCGGCGGCGCCGAGTGACGGTGCGTGCGCGACGGTTTCGAAGTCGGCCTCCTTGGCGACGTAGCCGAGGAACGGCGGCAGCGCGGCCATGCTTGCGGTCGCTCCGACGGCAATGATCAGCAGAGGCCGGTTGCGCTGCCCGAGCCCCGCCAGCCTGCGGATGTCGCGGGTGCCGGTGGCATGGTCGATGACCCCGACGACCATGAACAGCGACGCCTTGAACATCGCGTGTGCGCACAGCATGGCCAGCCCGGCCAGCATCAGATCACCGCCCCCCGCGCCGACCATCACGATGATCAGCCCGAGCTGGCTGACCGTGCCGAAGGCTAGGATCAACTTCAGGTCGTATTCGCGCACCGCACGCCAACCGGCCAACAGCATGGTGAGCACCCCGAGAACCACCACCGTCGGCCGCCATGGCGGCGAGTCGGCGAAGCCGGGGCTCATCCGCGCGACGAGATAGACGCCCGCCTTGACCATCGCCGCGGCGTGCAGGTACGCGCTGACCGGTGTCGGCGCTGCCATCGCTCCCGGCAGCCAGAAGTGCATCGGCACGATCGCCGACTTCGCCAGCGCGCCGACCAGCACCAGCACCACGGCGACCGACGCGGCCGGGCCCGTCGGCGGCGCGGCGATCAGTTCGGACAACAAGTAGGTGCCGGAGATGGTGCCGAGCACAACGATGCCGATCAGCATGGCCAGGCCGCCGAACGTCGTCACCAGCAATGCCTGGGTGGCGGCACGGCGGCTGCTTGACCGTTCGGCGTAATGGCCGACCAGCAGGAACGACAGCACGGTGGTGAGCTCCCAGAACACGTAGAGCACCAGCATGTTGTCACTGACCACCAGGCCGAACATCGCGCCGGAGAACGCGACGAGCTCGGCGGCGAAACTCGGCAGCCGCTTCTCAGTGCGTCCGCCTTGATGATGGAAGTAGTCGGCGCAGTAGAAAAGGACCAGCGCGCCGATGCCGAGTACCAGCACGCTCATGATCGCCGCGAGCGCGTCGAACCGCAGCGTGATGTTCATCGACAGCTCAGGCAGCCACTCGACGTTCGCGGTCGCCGCGCGGCCCGGCCCCGGCCAATTCAGCGCCACCCAGACGAGCGAGCCCAGCGGCACCAACGCCAGGGGATAGAACGCCATCCGGCCCCACCGGTAAACGAGCAGCGGCGCGAGAGCCGTTGCGACGGCATGGGCGATCAGGATGGCGAGCATGGCACTCCGATCGTCTGGGTGGTCGGGGTGTCACCGGGTGAGGGCTTTGGGTTAACGCCAGTCTACGTGGGCGGATGCAGCTACCATCCGGCCTCGTGGACACCGCGGACGTTGTTGTGGTCGGTTCCGGACCGACGGGACTGATGCTGGCGTGTGAGCTCGCGCTCGGTGGCGCGAAGGCGCGGCTGCTCGAAGAGCGCACCGATATGCCCAACATCACCAGGGCGTTCGCCGTGCACGCCCGCACTTTGGAGCTACTCGACGCACGCGGCCTTGCCGAGGATCTGCTGCCGCGCGGCGTGCCGGTTCACTCGGTCGCCCCGCCGGGTGGCCTTGAGCTGGATTTGCGGGAACTGCCCACCCGATTCGGGATGGTGCTCGTCGTTCCGCAAAGCGGAACGGAGAAGGTACTGCAGGCCCGCGCCGACGAGCTTGGAGTGGAGATCGTTCGCGGCGCCGAGGTGGTCGACGTGACCCAAAGCACCGATGGGGTGACGGTCGAATGCGCGGGCGGCGACACCGTGCGTGCAGGCTACGCGGTCGGGTGCGACGGCGCCCACAGCACCGTGCGCAGCCGGCTAGGCATCGACTTCGTCGGCAAGCAGTACGAGACGCACATCCTGCTGGCGGACCTGAAGCTGGGCCGCGCACCGGGGGAGACATTGACGGGCATCACCAACGAGAAGGGTGTGGTGCTCGTAATTCCGTTCGGCGACGGCTGGTTCCGCGCGATCGTGTGGGATCGACTGCGCGAACAGGCGCCGCTGCGTGAGCCGGTAACGTTCGAGGAGATCCGCGACTCGTTCGGCCGCATCGCGGGCCACGACTACGGCATGACTGAGATGCGTTGGAGCTCAAGGTTTCTCAGCGAGCGACGGCAGGCACGACACTATCGGAAAGGTCGCGTGTTTCTGGCTGGCGATGCCGCCCATGTGCATTCACCGCTCGGCGGACAGGGGATGAACACCGGAATCGGCGACGCGATGAACCTGGGCTGGAAGCTGGCCGCCGCCGTGCGCGCAACCGCGCCGCCGTCGTTGCTTGACAGTTACGAGGCCGAGCGCCATCCCGTCGGTGCCGACGTGTTGCAGCTGACCGACGTGTTCAACCAGATTGTGCTCAGCCACTCTAGGGTGGGACGCCTGATGCGCGCCGCGCTGCTGGGAACCGTGACGCGTCTACCCCGCGGCAGGCGGTTGATCGCGGAACGGCTCAGCGGCATCGGCATCGCCTATCCGCACGACCGGGGCGACGACTGGATGGTTGGCCGCCGCATGCCCGACATCGTGTGCGACGGCAAGCGGGTCTACGAGTTGCTGCGCGACGGAAAGTTCGTGTTGGTTACCGCCGCGCCGGTGCAGCTGGACCGGCCGGACATCGTTCCTGCCGTCGACGCTCATCCGGAGCTGCCCGACGCCGTGCTCGTGCGTCCCGACAGCTATGTCGCGTGGGCGAGTGAACGGCTACCGGGTGCCGCTGAAGTGGCCGCGGCCGTCGATCGCTGGACGCGCGTGACATAGCCCTGCGCCTGCGAAGCGGACCGGGATCGCGTGGGAGACCACGCCGATGCCCGCGCCGAGGATCGGCCAGATCGGCCAGAAGTACCAAGCGCCTGCCGTGAGGCCGACCGCCAGCCACACCGTGAGCACGATGACGATCATCGCCAGGTAAGCGCCGAGATGAATCCGAACGCCCAATCGTGCGGCGCGGCGTCGTGCGGCCCGGCGCTGCGGATCGTTGCGGCGAAGCTGCGCGAGCGGTAGGTCGGCGAGAAGTTGGCTCAGCTCGCCGGCGGTGTGGGCGGCGAACGTCGCCTGCAGCCGGTGTTCGTATTCGTCCATCGCGAGGTAGCCCTGCGACAGCGCCTGGCCCAGCTGGTTGGCGGTCCTTTCCCGGTCGCGGTCGCCGGCTCGAGCTGACTGTGCGACTGGTGCGGACATGAGGCCTCCGATCCCTCGATCTTGACAGTGGCAAGTTGTGTACTCAACTATGCACTCGCAACTTGTCACTGTCAAGATGCTGTTGAATCGGGATCATGACTCCGACGGTCGTCATTGCGAGCCGCGAGATCGCGGCGCCCGCGAGCAAGATTTTCGAACTCATCGCCGATCCCTCGCTGCAGCCGCGATGGGATGGCAACGACAACCTGGCGGAAGCCCCCGACGGTCAACGTGTGCGGACGGTGGGTGACGTGTTCACCATGACGCTCACCAACCGCAGCGATCGCACGAACCACGTCATCGAATTCGAGGAAGGTCGAGTCATCGCGTGGCTGCCCTCGGAACCGGGTAAGCCACCGCCGGGTCACCTGTGGCGTTGGGAGCTCGAACCGCTCGACGACTCACGCACGCGGGTCACCCACACCTACGACTGGTCGGCGCTGACCGACGAGAAGCGGCTGCCACGCGCGCGTGAGACCACGGCGGACAAACTGCTGGCGTCGATCGAGAGGCTCGCTGCTCTCGCCGAGCGCGGCTGACTGGCGGCGCCGGCTGCTCCGGAACCTCGCGAAACTGCGGGCAGATCGCAATTTCGGTCGAATTCGCGATCTCTCCGCAGTCTCGGGGAAGTGGCGAGGGAGCTAGCGCGCGGCCGAAAACGCCCGCAGCGACTCCACTTGCGCCGGGTCGAGAGACGGCCGCACATTTTCGCGAGCCTTCGCGACGTCGGCCGCGGTCACGTCGGCCGCGTCGATCGAGCGCCGCATGGCGGTGAGCGCGGCTTCGCGCAGCAGCGCAACGCAGTCGGCCGCGCTGTAGCCCTCCAGATCGTCGGCCAGCGAGTCCAGGTCGACGTCGTCGCTCAGCGGAATGGATTTGCCTGCGGTGCGCAGGATTTCGCGACGTGCCTCGGCGTCCGGAGGCTCGACGAACACCAGCTTCTCGAGCCGCCCAGGCCGCAGCAGCGCAGGGTCGATGAGATCGGGCCGGTTGGTTGCGCCGAGCACCACCACGTCGCGAAGCGGCTCAATCCCGTCGAGTTCGGTCAACAGCGCGGCGACCACGCGGTCGGTGACGCCGGAGTCGAAGCCCTGCCCGCGCCGCGGCGCCAGCGCGTCGAACTCGTCGAGGAACACCAGCGACGGCGCAGAGTCGCGTGCGCGCTGGAACAGTTCGCGCACCGCCTTCTCCGAAGAGCCGACCCATTTGTCCATCAGTTCGGCACCCTTGACCGCGTGCACCGACAGACGTCCGGAACTGGCGAGCGCACGCACCACGAACGTCTTTCCGCAGCCGGGCGGGCCATAGAGCAGTACCCCGCGTGGCGGGGCCACGCCGAGCCGCTGAAAGGTATCGGGATGCTGCAACGGCCACAGCACTGCCTCGGTGAGCGCCTGTTTGGTGGCTGCCATGTCGCCGACGTCGTCGAGCGTCACCGATCCGACCGACACCTCTTCGGTGGCCGAGCGCGACAGCGGGCGGATGACGGTCGTCGCGCCGATCAGGTCCACCTGCGTCAACACCGGAGGCTTGCCGTCCGCGCTGGCCCGCGACGCCGCGCGGAGAGCGGACTCCCGCACCAGGGCTGCTAGATCGGCGACTACGAAACCCGGTGTGCGCTCCGCGATTTCGTCCAGGTTGAGCGCCTCCGAGGGCACGTCACGCAGTAGTACCTCGAGCAGCTGCTTGCGGACCGCGCCGTCGGGCAGGCTCAGTCCAAGCTCGCGGTCGCACAGGTCTGGTGCCCGCAATCGAGGATCGACCCCGTCGGGCACCGCAGTGGTGGCGACGAATGCGACTCCCCGGGTGGCGACCGCGTTGCGCAGTTCGGTGAGTATCAGCGTTGATACGGCCTCCGTGGGCCTCTCCTGGCTGGCTGGCAGCAGCGCATCGATATCGGTGATGAGCAGCACACCGCCGCCGTCGCGCACAGTGGCGGCCGCCGACGAGACGCTCTTGAGTCGATCTTCGGCGCGCAGCGCGCCCACCTCGGGGCCGTCGAGTTCGACGAGCCGCCTGTCGGCGCATACGGCGCGCACCAGCGCGGCCTTGCCGACGCCCGCAGGCCCGGACACCAGTACGCCGAGATTGGCTGTGGCTCCTAGTTTTTCAAGTAGCTCGGGTTGGTCGAGGGCGAGCTTGAGCCATTCGGTGAGCCGCGCGGCCTGAGCGTGCGAGCCCTTGAGGTCGTCGATGTTGACCGTCGCCGACTGCTTCGGGGTCGACACCGTGTGCTGTCCTGCCGTGGTCGGTGCCGTCGCTGTGAGTCCGTCACCCCAACTGACCACCGAATTCGGTTGCACGCTGACGGGTCCCGCGGGGTCGACACCGGTGACCGTCAACAGTTCGGAGGTCCACGTGATACCGACGGACGATGCCAATGCCGCGGTGGCCGCCGACGTCGGAATGTCGGGCCCGAGTTCGCGCGGCAGCAGCGACACCGTGTCGCCCACGGTCATCACTTTGCCCAGCAGGGCCTGTCGCAGTGTCGCCGACGAGATCGACTGGGTGGCCAGGTTCGAGCCGCTCACCGTCACCGAACGGGCGCCGAACACGGTGACGGCCGAGACGATCACGGTGGTGTCCTCGCGCAATCCGGCGTTGGACAGTGTCACGTCGTCGAGCAGCGCGGTGCCCGTCGGCGTGCCCGCAGGCGCCACTCCTGCCACCGCCGCGGTGGTACGCGAACCGGTCAACGACACCGCGTCCCACTCCCGAATACCAAGGGCAGCAATGGCTTCCGGATGTAGCCGGACCACGCCACGGCGAGAGTCAAGCGCCGACGTGTTCAGGCGCGCGGTCAGCCGCAGGTGGCTCAGCGGCGGGTCTTCGGCGACCTCGGTCTGCGTCATCTCACCCGCCCGGCTTGCGCAGGCCGAGCCGGGACACCGACCGTCGACGTTGCGGCCCCGACGCCCGTCGGATCGCCCGGCGGGCCGCGCGTTGTTGTCGTGGTTTGTCGTCCCACACCTCCGGATGCGCCGCCAGGAAGCGCCTGGTGCGGATGGCGAACGGGATGTGAATGACGTAGGCGAAGATGATCACCAGGATGGTGATGTACCCGTACAGAATCGACGCCGCCACCAGGATCGCGAGGGCCGCCAGCAGTGGTGCGACCATGTTCGGCGACACCGAGAAGGTGTGGATCTTGCGCATCGGGAGCGTGCTGACCGTCAGCAGGGAGACGCCGATAATCCAGACCACCACGGCGATTTCCGATGTCCACCAGCCGTCGCCGAACTGCATCTTGGCGGCCAGCGGTCCGATCGCTCCGATGGCGCCGGCGGGAGCCGGCATGCCGACGAAGTACTCCTTCTCGTAGGCGGGCTTGTCGACGTCGAGCATCGCGTTGAACCGGGCCAGCCGCAACACGATGCAGACGGAGTAGAGCAGCACCACTATCCAGCCGATACGCGACTGCGAGAGCAGCGTGCCGTAGACGATGAATGCCGGTGCCACACCGAAATTCACCGCGTCGGCCAAAGAGTCGATTTCCTCGCCCATCCGCGAGGTCGCCTTGAGGATGCGGGCGATACGGCCGTCGAGCGCGTCGAGGATGGCGGCGACGGCCAGAAATGCCATCGCTTCGGTCGGGCGGTTGTCCAACGCCATCTTCACCGAGGTCAGCCCGAGGCAGATGGCCGCCACCGTCATGGCGCTGGGCAGGATGCGCAGGCTGACGACCGACGTCTTGACGCGGGGTCGGATCACGGCAGCTCGGCCAACACGGTTTCGCCCGCGAGCGACCGCTGGCCGGTGGTGACGACGACATTGGAACCCGCAGGCAGGTAGGTGTCCAGCCGCGACCCGTACCGGATCAGGCCGTAGGTGTCGCCGATCGACAGCTTGTCGCCCACCTTCGTTTCGCACACGATGCGGCGCGCCACCAGGCCGGCGATCTGTACTGCGATCACCTCGACACCGTCGGGGGTGCGGATCACCACGCTGTTGCGTTCGTTGTCCTCACTGGCGGCTTCCAGCTCGGCCGAGTGGAACAGTCCGGGGCGATGGTTGACGGCGACCACCTCGCCTCCGATCGGAGCCCGCTGCACGTGTGCATCGAAAATCGAAAGGAAAATGCTGATGCGCGGCAACGGCGTTGCGGGTAGGCCGAGTTCGGCAGGCGGCGTCGCTTCCTCGATGAGGCAGATGAGCCCGTCGGCAGGAGCGACGACAAGGCCGGGACGGGTGGGTGGCACCCGCGGCGGATGCCGGAAGAATGCGGCATTGGCTGCCGCCGACGTCAGGCCCAGCCGGCGCAGCCAGAGGTTTTTCCGCCCGAGGGCCGCGAGCGCCAAGCTGGCGCCGACGAACGGCAGTCCCGCTGGAATGCATCGGCGGAACGGTGGTGCGCACCAGCGCCGCGAGCCGCGCGGGGCCGGATTTGAGGTCGGGGCGTCTGGCCATCGTGCAGCGATTCTACGGGCGGGCAGTCGCGCCCATATGCCTATGCCAAGTCCCACACTTTCACCGGTGACTCAGCGGCGAGCTCGGCGACGTCCTCGTCGATCTCCAGCAGGCAATTGGCCGAGGCCAGCCAGCGCAGATGATGTGACGCAGGCGGGCCGTAGCTGGTGACGGTGGCGCCCCCGCGTCGCGGTCGCGGGTTAGCACACCGCGGCGGAACTGGCGCTTGCCGCGCGGCGAGGTCAGCTCCTCGGCGAGCACGGCCGTGCGTCGCGGCCGCTCCGGATTCGGCATCCCCATCGCGATGCGCAGCGGCGCACGGATGAACACCTCGAACGACACCAACGCACTGACCGGGTTGCCCGGCAGCGTGATGATGGGCGTTCCGTTCACGGAGCCCGCGCCCTGCGGCATGCCGGGCTGCATGGCCACCTTGACGAAGTCGACCTCGCCCCCGAGTGAATCCTTGACGACCTCGTAGGCCCCCGCGCTGACGCCGCCGGTCGTGATGATCAGGTCGGCGTCGCCGACGTGGCGGGTCAGCGTGTCGCGGAACGTGGCGACGTCGTCACCGGTCATCGGCGCTGCGACGACAACCGCCCCCGCGTCGCGCACGGCCGCGGCCAGCATCACCGCGTTGGACTCATAGATCTGCCCGGGTTGCAGCGGCGTACCGGGCGCCACCAGTTCCGAACCCGTCGACATCACCAATACCCGTTGCCGCGGAACGACTTTCAGCTCGCCAAGGCCCAGGGCGGCGGCAAGGCCCAGCGAGGCGGGCGTGAGCACGTGGCCCGCCCGCAGCACCGTGGTGCCTGCCGTAACATCCTCACCGGCCCGGCGGATGTGCTGGCCTCCTTTGGCGCTCGCGCGGATGGACACGGTGTCGACGGCGCCGTCGGTGGCCTCGACGGGCACCACAGCGGTTGCGCCCGTCGGCACCGGCGCACCCGTCATGATGCGGTGTGCCGTACCGGGTTTCAGCGTCAGCGCGTCGGTGCGGCCGGCCGGTATGTCCTCGGCGACGGGCAGCAACACGGGATGCTCAGATGTTGCGGCGGCGATCTCGTCGGCCATGACGGCGTATCCGTCCATGGCTGAGTTGTCGAACCCCGGCAGCGACAGCGGCGCCACCACATCGTCGGCCAGCACCAGACCCAAGGTGTCGGTGAGCGGCAGCGTGACCGATGACTTGCGGGTGATCAGGCCGGCGACAACGCGCTGGTGTTCGTCGACTGTCCGCATCACACGGGGAAGGTCACGCCGGTGAGCTCTTCGGACACGGTCCACAGCCGGCGCTGGATGTCCTCGTCATGCGACTGTGCGCTTGACTTAACGACTTTCGGGTGGCCCTTTTGCTCTCCGAACCCACCGGGTCCGTAGTACTGGCCGTTCTGCGCACTCGGATCGGCCGCGGCACGCAACGTCGGTTCCGCGCCCATATCGGGCCCTTGCGCGATGAAATTCGACCAGAAGAACTGGCTGACCTGCCTGATGCCGCCCGGCATGTTGCGGAGTAGATCGGTGTCCGCGGCGCCGGGATGGGCGGCCAGTGCGATCGTGGGCGAGCCTTTGGCATTCAGCCGCCGCGCCAGCTCGTAGGTGAACAGCAGGTTGGCCAGCTTGGACTGGCCGTAGGCGACGACCCGGTTGTAATTGCGGTCCAGATTGAGATCGTCGAAATGGATCTTGGCGCGAATCCGGTGGCCGACGCTGCTGACGGTCACCACCCGCGAACCCTCCACCGGCAGCATGTTGTCGAGCAGTTGGCCGGTGAGCGCGAAATGGCCGAGGTGGTTGGTGCCGAACTGCAGCTCGAAACCGTCCTTGGTGCTGGCCTTCTCCGTGTACATCACGCCGGCGTTGTTGATCAGGAGGTCGATACGGGGGAAGTTGGCGCGCAATTCGTCGGCCGCGTTGCGGATGTCGTCCAGCGACGTCAGGTCGAGTTGTTGCAGCGTGACGGTGGCGTTAGGGCTCGCCGCCTTGATTCGCTCGACGGCATCGTTGCCCTTGTCCAGGTTGCGCACCGCCAACACGGTGTGTGCGCCCTTGGCGGCTAAGACGGCTGCGGCTCCGTAGCCGATGCCGGTGTTGGCGCCGGTGACGATGGCGACCCGGCCGGATTGGTCCGGAACGTCGGCCGCGGTCCACTTGCTGCTCATGCGTTCAACATACTCAGCGCGTTTTGCGCCATGCTCGAACGATGAACCTCGTCGACCCCGCCCATCCACCGAGCCGCAAGGCGCCGCTGGTGTGGGCGATCGGTGCTGCCATTCCGTGGCTTGTGTTGGCGGTCGGGCAAGCCGTGTGGTGGGCATTCGACGGACGGTTGATGTGGGTGCACGTACTTGCGGGCGCGGTGACGGTGCTGGGCATCGTCGTGTTCGTCGTGGTGGTGCCGCTGTGGCGCTATCGCGTGCACCGCTGGGACATCGACGCCAAGGCGGTGTACACCCGCACGGGCTGGCTGGTGCAGGAGCGCCGCATCGCGCCGATTTCTCGCGTGCAGACCGTCGACACCGAACGCGGCCCGCTCGACCAGCTGTTCGGACTGGCCAACGTGACGGTGACGACGGCATCGTCGGCCGGCGCGGTGCGCATCGTCGCGCTGGATTCCGACGTCGCCGACCGGGTCGTAGCTCAGCTCACCGACATCGCCGCCATCGGCGCCGAGGACGCGACATGAGCACTCATGCCGGGCAGGTGTGGCAGCGGCTGAGCCCCCGGATGCTGCTGGTGCATCCGGTCCACGAGGTATTGCGCCAGATACCGCTGCTGATCGGATCTGTGGTGCTCGGCTCGGCCACAGGCAATCCGATATGGACACTGGTCGGGCTGGCACTCGTCGTCGGCTACGGCGTCGCCCGGTGGTTCACCACCGCCTATCGAATCGACGCCCACGAGCTGCGGCTGCGGACCGGCGTGCTGCAGCGCAAGGTTCTTTCGGTGCCGCGCAACAGGATTCGATCGGTGTCGACCGATGCGCGGTTGCTGCACCGGCTGCTGGGGTTGACCGTGCTGCGGGTGAGCACGGGTCAGGAGGCCAGGGGTGACGCCGGGTTCGCCCTCGATGCGGTGCAGGCCTCCCAGGTGCCCGGGCTGCGGGCGCTTCTGCTCGCGGATTCGCTTGCTCCTGCCCAGGACGAGACGCCCGAACCGGGCGGGGAGCTCGCGCGCTGGCAGCCATCCTGGTTGCGGTACAGCCCGCTGAGTTTCACCGGGCTCGCGATGATTCTGGCCGCGATCGGCGTGGTGTACCAGACGGGAGCCGTTGCCGCACTGGAGGATTCGCGGTTGGCCCGGTCCGGATTGGACGCAGCGCAGCGGTTCGGCGTCGTGGCGAGCGTCGCGGTGACCGCGGTTGTGGTGGTGGTCGCGTCGGTGGTGCTCTCGGTGCTGCGGTCGCTGGTGACGTACGGGAAGCTGGTGCTGCGTCGCGATGCCGACGTACTGCACCTCGAGCACGGCCTGCTGCGGGTGCGCCAGCACACCTTCGACATGCGCCGGCTACGCGGGGGAACGCTGCGCGAGCCGCTGCTGGTGCGGTTGTTCGGCGGTGCCCGGTTGGACGCGGCGATGACGGGCGTGGACGGCGCGGGGGAGGCGTCGGTGCTGCTGCCGCCATGCCCACGCGCGACGGCCGAGGCGGTGCTGTCGGAGCTGATCGCCCGGCCCGATGCGGTGACCGGCTCGCTGCGTGTGCACGGCGCGGTGGCGACGCGTAGACGCTGGACGCGGGCATTGGCGCTGCCTGCGGTGATGCTGATCGCGATGGGGGCGCTGTCCTGGTGGACGCCGGTGTGGCTGTGGCTGCTGTTGGCGGTGCTGACGGTGTGCTGCGTGATGCTGGCGGTCGACCGGTCGCGCGCGCTGGGGCATCGCGTGGACGCGCAGTGGCTGGTGGCGCGGGCGGGCAGCCTGGACAGGCGGCGTGACTGCATTGCCGCGGCGGGAATCATCGGCTGGACGGTGCGCCAGACGTTTCTGCAGCGGCGGGCCGGGGTGGCGACATTGATCGCTGCGACCGCGGCGGGGGTGAAGCGCTATCAGGTGATCGACGTGCCGGCAGAGGAGGCATGGACGATCGCGGCGGCCGCCTCACCGTGGGTTGCCGACAATAACTGGGTTAGGACTTGACGGGGTCGGGGACCAGTTCGCCGCGCTGAATCCGCGTGGACAGGTCGTCGCGCAGGGTGGCGGCGGCGTCGAAGCCATCGGCGAACTCGGTGCGGACAAACTGGTGTTCGCGGTCCACCTGAACCGGCCACCGCATCAGCCCAGCTGCCCTGGCGAGCAGTACGAACGGCATCACCAGCAGCTGCAGGATGAGATCGGCCGCCGAAAGGGTGATCGCGACAACCCCCGCCAGCAGTATCAGCACGGCCTTGCCCGCGGTGATGAGGATCCAGAGGAGCACGCCGATGGTCGCCAGAAGGGCATTGACAACAGGGTTTCCGGCTTTTGTGGACTCTTCGGTCGACGGGTTCGTGTCCTCAGCCGGTTTGTCGCCGTCGGGCGTGCTGTGCCACATCGCGCGTAGCGACAGAGCCCGTCGCCACGGAAACCACCGTCGGCGCACGGTCCACGCCTCGCCGTCGGGACCGGTCACCCGGGACAGAACTGCCATGTGCCGATTATGTCTTCAGCCGACTTGCGCTGATCCATTTGCCGTTTAGTGTCGGGCCATGGCAATCGGCGGTGTGCTCTTCGACATCGATGGCGTCCTGGTGACGTCATGGAAGCCGATCGAGGGTGCATCAAAAACCTTGCGGACTTTGTCCGATCATCAGATTGCGTGCTCCTATCTGACCAACACGACGACGCGGACCCGGGTACAGATCGCCGAATTGCTCACCGAGGCCGGAATGCAGGTACGCGCCGACGAGGTCATCACCGCGGCAGTGCTCACCGCGGAGTATGTCCGCAGCCGCTATCCGGACGCGCGGTGCTTCCTGGTCAACAGCGGCCAGATCGCCGAGGACATGCCCGGCATCGACATCGTGTACTCGAGCGAGTGCACCGGCCCGAAAGCGCCGGAGACCCCCGATGTGGTGCTGCTCGGCGGGGCCGGGCCGGAGTACAGCCATCTGACGCTGTCGTGGGTCTATGACTGGATGGCGCAGGGGGTGCCGGTCGTCGCCATGCATCGCAGCACGGCGTGGACTACGTCCGACGGGTTGCGCGTCGACACCGGCATGTATCTGATCGGCATGGAGGAGACCTCCGGCCGCAAGGCCACCGCCGTCGGCAAGCCCGCGCCAGAAGGGTTTCTGGCCGCCGCAAGCCGTCTCGGCGTCGATCCCGACGAGATGTACATGGTCGGCGACGACCTCAACAACGACGTGCTCGCCGCTCAGGTGGTCGGAATGGTCGGGGTGCTTGTGCGCACCGGCAAATTCCGTCAGGACACGCTGGACCGATGGGCCGCAGACGAATACGCGATGCAGCCCAATCACGTCATCGACTCGGTGGCGGACCTGCCGGAGCTGCTTGGGCTGTAGCGATGACTTTTCGCGCCGGCGATGGTCTGTATTGGCGTGACTGAAGAAACCATGAACGTCGTGACGACAATCCATGCGCCTGCGCAGACAGTGTTCGACGTGTTGGCGGACCCGTCGACCCATTCCGCCATTGACGGCACCGGATGGGTCAGGGAATCGCTCGACGGCAAGCACCTCAGCGAGACCCGTCAGGTCTTCCGGATGGCGATGCACCACGAGAACCACCCGGACAAGGACTACGAAATGGCCAACCGAGTCGAGCTATTCGACCCGCCGCGTGCCATCGCGTGGCAGCCCGGTCAAGGCCCCGATGATGCCAATCTCGAATTCGGCGGATGGGTCTGGCGATACGACCTCAAGCCTGTCGGGTCCGCCCAAACCGAGGTCACGCTGACCTACGACTGGTCCGCGGTGCCGCAACAAACCCGCGAGCACATCGGGTTTCCGCCCTTTGATGCGCAGCATCTCGAGAACTCCCTGAAGCATCTCGCCGAGCTGGCCGAAGGACGTCGTTAGCCCTGTTTTCGCGCTCAGGGCTGCTCACGTAACGAAATCGCAGCCCTCAGTGCAATATTGGCGAAGCGCTGCCTCGGGGATGTGCCCCACTCAGAACTTGATATCGCCCGCGATATCAAGTTCTGGACTCACAATATTGGTCGCGCACAGGTGTTGATGTGGCGGATGTGGCTCAGGCCTGCAGGGTACGCACCGCTTCGATGCGCGCCTTGAGCTGATCCGTCGTCGCCGCCGCGATCGGCGGGCCGCCGCAGATCCGGCGCAGCTCGTTGTGGATCCAGCCGTGCGGCTTGCCGGTGCGGTGGTGGGCGATCGACACCAGCGTGTTCAGTTCCCGGCGCAGCTCCCGCAGCTGCCCGTGCGTCGACGGCCGGAGTACCTCGCCGACTGCGCGGCTCCGTCGGTCGAGCTGCTCTTCTTGCCTGCGCCGCAACAGGTCTCGCATCTGGTTCGCATCGAGCAGGCCCGGGATACCGAGGTAGTCGGCCTCCTCCTCGCTGCCAGCCGGGGTCGCGGTGCCGAAAGAGGAGCCGTCGAAGATCACCTGGTCCAGTTCGGCATCGGCACCCAACGATTCGAAGCCGTTGTCCAATTCACTTGGTTCGGACTGGCGCCGCTCGACGTACTCCTCGTCTTCTTGGTTCTCCCGGTGCGGCTTGCCCAGCACGTGGTTGCGCTGGGCTTCCATCTCACTGGCCAGCAGCAACAGGTTGGGCACCGACGGCAGGAAGATGCTGGCCGTCTCACCGGGCTGGCGGGTCCGGACGAACCGGCCGATCGCCTGGGCGAAGAACAGCGGCGTCGACGCGCTGGTCGCGTACACCCCGACGGCGAGCCTGGGCACGTCGACACCCTCGGACACCATCCGCACCGCGACCAGCCAGCGGCTGTTGCCTGCCGAGAATTGGCTGATGCGGTCCGAGGAACCGGGGTCGTCGGAGAGCACCACCGTCGGCGCCTCACCGGTGATCTTGGTGAGCAGGTCGGCGTAGGCGCGTGCGGCGGTCTGATCGGAGGCGATGATCATGCCGCCGGCGTCGGGAACGTGTTGGCGCTTCTGCTGTAGCCGGGTGTCGGCGGCGGCGATGACCGCAGGCATCCATTCCCCGGCCGGGTTCAGCGCAGTGCGCCACGCACGCGCAGTCTGCTCGGCGTTGAGTGGCTCGCCCAAGCGGGCCGCATGTTCTTCGCCGGCGCTGTCGCGCCATCGGGCCTCGCCCGAGTAAGCCAGGAAGACCACCGGTCGCACAACGCCGTCGGCCAGCGCCTCGGCATACCCGTAGGTGTGGTCGGCCTGCGAGCGCATCAGGCCTTCGCCGTCGGGCTCGTACGGGACGAACGGGATCGGGCTGTCGTCGCTGCGGAACGGTGTACCCGTCAACGAAAGCCGGCGGGTCGCGTCGTTGAAGGCCTCGCGGATGGCGTCGCCCCAACTCTTCGCATCGCCGCCGTGGTGGATCTCGTCGAACACGACGAGGGTGCGGTAATTCTCGGTGCGCACCCGGTGGCGGGTGGGGTGGCTGGCCACCTGTGCGTAGGTGACGACAACGCCGTGGTACTCCGACGACGTCTGCGCCGACGAGTTGGAGAACTTCGGATCCAGCGAGATGCCGACCCGTGCTGCGGCCAGCGCCCACTGCGTCTTGAGGTGTTCGGTGGGCACGACGACGGTGACCCGCTCCACGGTGCCGTCGGCCAGCAGCTCTCCGGCGATGCGCAGGGCAAACGCCGTCTTACCTGCGCCCGGGGTCGCGACGGCAAGGAAATCGCGTGGTTTGGCGCCAAGATACCGCACCAATGCCCGACGCTGCCAGCCCCGCAAAGCCTGGGTGTCGGGCGCTGCATAAGCCCGCACCCAAAGCTCCTCACTGATCGAGGAGCAGCCTAGCGCAAGGGATTACGAGTTCGCACTTCTCGGCGTGTCGGCTATTCGATGAAGAAGTTGTCGTTCTTGATGAACCACTCCCGACGCTCCTCGTCGGTCATGGTGTGTAGCTGGGTCATGCCCTCGAGGTAGTGCTCGCGCGGCGCGCCAGGAGCAAACAGCATCAAGATCGACGTAGGCTCGTCGGACTCGTTGCGGAAGCCATGGATGCCGCCTGGCGGAACGTAGAGGAAGTCGTTCGGGTGCCCGTCGACCCAGTCGTTGCCGTCGTACAGCTTGACCGTCCCCGACAACACGAAGAACGCCTCGGACATGGCGCGGTGGAAGTGCGGACCCGGCCCGCCGCCCTTCGGTGAGATCTCCACCCGGTACAGGCCGTAGTCGCCGTCGGTGGCTTGCTGGTTGGCCAGATAGTGGTACTTCACGAGGCCGAACGAGTCGAAATCCGGAGAATCAGTGCCCCGCCGTAGCCAGGCACTGACCTCCGGTTCGTCTTTGGTGTAACGGGCTGGTGGATACGGCGGCACGATTAGTGACATCGCTTGCCAGCCTGCCACATTCAGCCGACGGGAGTCACCACCGAAGTGAGCTCCTCGGACACCGCCCACAGCCGGCGCTGCGCGGCAGCGTCGTGGGAGGCCGCGGTGGACGACACGATCTTCGGGTAGCCCCGCTGCTCGCCGAATCCGTCGGGGCCGAAGTACTGACCGCCGAGCGCGCCAGGATCGGTTGCCGCCCGCAATGTCGGCAGCGCACCCATCTGCGGACCCTGCATCAGCGGCGCCAACACAGTGGCGATCCCACGAAACGCGACCGGCAGATTGCGCGCCAGCTCGGTGTTGGAGCCGCCGGGGTGTGCGGCGGCGGCGATGGTGTTGGTGCCGATCAACCGACGCTGCAGTTCGTAGGTGAACATCAGGTTGGCGAGCTTGGCCTGTCCGTAGGCGCCGACCCGGCTGTAGCTGCGCTCCCACTGGAGGTCGTCGAAACGGATACCCCGGGCGAAGCGGTGCCCAGTGCTGCTGACCGTGACGACGCGAGAGCCCGGTGCCGCCAGCACGCGATCGAGCAGCAGGCTGGTCAGGGCGAAGTGGCCCAAATGATTGGTGCCGAACTGCAATTCGAAGCCGTCCTTGGTGGTCGCCTTCGGCGTCATCATCACGCCCGCATTGTTGATCAAGAGATCGATGGCATCGTGACTGGCGCGGAGCTCATCGGCGGCCGCGCGGATGGAGTCCAGCGACGTCAGGTCGAGCTCCTGCAACGCCACGCTGGCGCCGGGTGTCGCCCTGGCGATGAGGTCGGCGGCGGCCTTGCCCTTTTCGAAATTGCGGACCGCGAGCACGACGTGCGCGCCCTTGGCGGCGAGCGCTGCGGCGGTCTCGTAGCCGAGTCCGGTGTTGGCACCGGTGATGACGGCCGTGCGACCCGTCTGGTCGGGAATGTCGGCGGTGGTCCACTTGGTCATGGGAATCTCCTAGAATGGCAGTAAACGGGGCGGGCGCTCCGTTTGATTACGACTATACGGAACGCACGCCCCGCTTATCTATTCCCCGAGGTGGTGAGAGTTGGCTCAAGAGACCCGGCCGTTGCGCGCCGACGCGGCGCGCAATCGTGCGCGCGTGCTGGAAGTGGCCTACGAGACGTTCGCCTCCGATGGGCTGGCCGTGCCGATCGACGAGATCGCCCGGCGCGCGGGCGTCGGCGCGGGAACGGTGTATCGGCATTTCCCCACCAAGGAAGATCTGTTCCGTGCGGTCATCGAGGACCGGCTACGCCGCATCGTCGACGACGGGCGCGCTCTGTTGGCATCCGGGGAGCCGGGCGAGGCGCTGTTCTCGTTCCTGCGGTCGATGGTGCTGGACTGGGGCGCGACGGACCAGGGCCTTGTCGATGCGCTCGCGGGGGTCGGCATCGACATCGAGGATGCGGTGCCCGACGCGGAGGAGGCGTTTCTGGGACTGCTCCGCGACCTGCTGCGGGCCGCGCAGAAGGCGGGCACGGTGCGGCGTGACGTCGACGTGCCTGACGTGAAGGCCATCGTGGTCGGGGCCCAAGCCATGCAAACGTATCGGCCAGATACCGCGGAGCGGCTGACGGAGGTCGTGCTCGACGGTTTGCGCGCGGGGTGACGAAAAGCTTCCCACCTCAAAAATGACCAGACCGCAAGGGTTTACACGTCATTTTTCGGGTTGGTGCGGTGGCCGGGCTGGACCTTCCGCCCGGCACCGGTGGGCTAGCGGCCGCTGCGGAAGGCGCGGGACAAGCGGGTCATTGTGCGGATCATGCGTTTCACCTCCTTCTTCTGGTGCGTTGGTGTGTCGATGGTGAAACTCTCGTGCGGGGACCTTAAAGATTCCTAAAACGAGAGGTCGGCGCCGACACGCACCCGCGACCACGCGCACGGGCCCGTGCCCTCGACTGCGCGTCAACGCTGGCAGCCCCCGACCACGGTTGGATCACGACAGCGCCCCAAGCCAAGTCCTTCGCGCCGCCGACGCGACCAACATCACGGCTCAACATGTTTGGGCACCAGGGCATGGGGGAGTGGTCGGAGTTGGATCGCAAGATTCGACATAAGGCCCGATGTCAAGACCGGTGCCCCCACAATGGGTGGGCACGCTCCCCGGAGGGGTTGAAAATCGATGACGAATAAGAGTCCAGCCTTCGGACTACTGGGGCCGCTACAGATGTCAGTCGATGGCACCGCTGTGCCGTTGGGTAGCCCCAAACAGCGCGCCGTCTTGGCGGCGCTTCTGATGAACCGCAATAGACCGGTGGCAGTCGAGTCCCTGATCGCCGCCGTGTGGGGGGAAGAGCCGCCGTCCGAAGCCCGCACAAACATCCACGTCTACGTGTCCAATCTTCGTCGGCTGCTGGGCACCGCTGGTGTCGACGCCCGTGAATTGCTCGAGAAGCGCTCCCCGGGGTACCGCCTGAACGTCGAGGACGCCGACGTCGATCTGGGGCGATTCATCCGCGAGAAGATGGCAGGGGTCCAGGCCGCCGCTGCTGGTCGATTCGAAGATGGAAGCCGCCACTTCTCGGCGGCCTTGGCCGAATGGCGCGGCCCCGTCCTCGAGGACATTCGTGCTTTCGAGTTCAGCGAGATATTCGCCGTCGCTCTCACGGAGGACAAGATTGCCGCCCACACCGCCCGAGCGCAGGCCGAGATAGCTTGCGGGCGCGCCGAGGCGGTCGTTGGCGAACTGGAAACACTGGTCGCCGACCATCCCTATCGAGAACCGGCGTGGGCACAGTTGATGACCGCTTACTATTTGGCGGGCCGTCAGTCAGACGCCCTTGAGGCCTACAGCCGGTTGAGGGCCACCCTCGCCGACGAGTTGGGCATCGACCCGAACCCCACGCTGCGCGACCTGCAGGAACGAATCCTGCGGCAGGAGCCTTTGGATGTTGAGCAGTCAGCTAGGCAGACCGCGGACGAGACGCTCGTCAGCATGGTCCACCGCCGCTCGTCTGGTGGCTCGGTTGCACGGCTGCGTACGGCCTCAGGTCAGTGCCATCCGATGAAAGGGTCGGCCACGCGAATCGGACGCCTGCCGGACAATGACATCGTTCTGGCGGATGCCAAGGCCAGCCGATACCACGCAGTCATCATCGACACTGGCACCAGCTTCGTGATCAATGATGCGGGCTCTGCCAATGGGGTCGAGGTGAATCACCAACGAATCCTCGGAAGTGCGATCCTGGCCGACGGCGACCACATCCAGATAGGCGACACCGAGTTCACCTTTGAACTTCACGAGGGAGACGCTGAGCCGGTCGCCGCAACCTGAACGGCTCGATTTCCCTACGCATCGGCCACTATCGCCGCCGATCCCGACGCGGCTTCCGGGCCGAGCGCCCCGACCCACCGCTGGACGCCGATGCGATCGGCCTAGCGATCCGAGGCAACGTCCGGGCTTGCGGCTGGTCTGAAATTCCTGGTGAGGCGTCGACGGCGGGGTCAGGCCGACGTGTGACCGGGTTTGGTGTCAGCGCCGACCTCTCGTTTTAGAAACCTTTAAGGTCCCCGCACGAGAGTTTCACCATCGACACACCAACACACCAGAAGAAAGAGGTGAAACGCATGATCCGCAAACTGACCCGCCTCGCCCGCGCCGTCCGCGTAGGCCGCTAGACCACCGCACCAACCATTGCCGAAACGAGGTGAATTCATGATCCGCAAACTCAGCCGACTGTCCCGCCTGGCGCGCTCAGGCCGCTAGGCTGCCGCTATGCCGGGCGATGCATGGGCCCGGCACGCGGGCGCATTGCACCGACAATCAACACGACCTAAGCCACCAGGGGGTGCGGGATGGTTCGGTTGGCAACACACGCCCACTACCGGGTCAGCAAGCGCGGCTTGGTGTTGGCCGGAGAATCCGGCGAGACGGTGCTGTTCGAACACCCTCGCGCCGATCAGCTACCCGACCTGCTCGCCGACGACCCCGACACTCACACCCTGGCCGACAGGCTCGGTCCTCCCCTGGACCCCGACCTGATCGCCGATCTCGTCGACCTCCACATCCTCACCGTCAATGACAGCGTCGACACCGACGCTGGCCCCACCGGCGCTGGCGCCGAGGCTGCGGCCGACAAACCGCGCAGCGACCCGCGGATTCCGGCCACCACGGCGCCTGCCCGACAGAAGCGGGTGACATTTACCCGGTCGGGGATCATGATCGCCGGGATCGCGGCACCGTCGCGCTGGCTGGACCGCTACCTCCCTGCCATTGGTGCTCAACCCGGTGGGTGGTCTGATCGTTTTTGCCGTCGTCGTCGCCGGGATCGTCGCCCTGCTGGTGGGCCGCCCCGACGGGCTGCCGGTGGTCAGTTCTGCTCCGGCGATCGAGGCCCTGCTGATGGTCGGGATCGGCATGGCCGCGACCGTCTGTCATGAACTGGCCCACGCCGTGGCGATGGTGCGATTCGGGCGCACTCCGCGCCGCGCCGGCTTCGGTTTCTACTGGGGCGCACTGTCGTTCTTCGTCGACTCCACGCCAGCGCTCACGCTCCCCCGCAACCAACGCGTCATCCAGGCACTCATCGGGCTGGCCGTCGACGTCGTCACCACCGCCGCGATGGCCATCGCCGCCCACCTACTCATCGACCATCCCCTGATCGCCATCGTGCTGTGGCGACTGGCCATCCTAGGACCTGTGTCGACATCGTGGTCAACCTCGCTCCGATCCTGCAGGTCGACGGCCACTGGGCGCTGGCCGACTGGCTCGACGAACCTGACCTCGCCCCCCGCGCTCGGCGCGCTCTCGGTAACGCGGTACGCCGTGACCTACCCTCCGATCAGCGCTGGCTGGCCCTCTACGGTGCATTCAGCCTGGCGGTCGGTATCGCCCTTATCGCCCTGTTGGCCACGGTGTTCTGGGCCACCACCAGCGACCTGGTCGTCGCCCTGTTCACCGGCAACCTCACCGACATCCTCATCGGCATTTACTACGTCGGGCCCCTGGTGCTGGGTCTTGTCTTCAGCGTCCTGGGATTGATCCTCGAAACCCTCAGTTCGCCATCACGACCGGCCCACGACGATGCCGACCGTCCTGATGTCGCGTAGGCGGCGTGGCCTGACGGCGGTCAGGGTTGACGGCGTCGACGCGCGGTTGACGTCGTCTGTCGGTCTGCATCGCTGCGTGAGGGCGGCTATTACGAGGCGGCGCCGCGGCTGATCGCGGACCGAAAACCCTGTTCACGGACTTGAACGGTGGCTGGCGCCGGCTGATGTTGCCCGGTTGATGTCAGCGTCGGCGACGCTCTTTAGGAATCTTTAAGGTCCCCGCACGAGAGTTCTCACTATCGACACAGCAACACACCAACCAGTACCGAAGGAGGTGAACCACATGATCCGCAAACTGACCCGCCTGACCCGCGTTTCGCGAGGCAGGGGCTAGCCCACCGCCACACCAACCAGTACCGAAGGAGGTGAACACATGATCCGCAAACTGAACCGCCTTGCCCGCGCCGTCAAGATCGGCCGGTAGCCACCACACCAACCATTACTGCGAGGGAGGTGAAGGCATGATCCGCATGCTGACCCGCCTGTCCCGCGCCGCGCGCGGCAGGGCCTAGCTCAGAATGGCTCTACCGCGCGCCACCTCGGGCAGCGCGCAATCAGCGGGCAGACGGTTCACCGCGTCAGCCAGCGCAGCGCGGGCATCCTCACCGCGCAACTCGAAGTCGTCAATGGCGGCACGCAATTCGAACAGGGGCGCATCCTGATGACGTGCCAGCTGAATAGCCACACCCAGATCCGCTGCCCTCATATCTGGGTCCACGTGCGTATGTGAACGCGCCCGAAGCAGTTCGGCATCGTAGAAGTGCATCTCGGTATCGTCGGCGATCTCCAGCGCGGCGTTGATCCGTGTTTGCGCTTCGTCGCGGCGACCAGCCGCGTTCAACAGCTGAGCGACGATGCAGTCGTAGTGCGTTTGGTACGCGTAGAGACCGACGGATCGCCAGAAGTCCGTAAACCCTGTCAGGCTGTCGATCTGAGCTGTTAACGCGTCCGCATCGAGATCGTCTGCGCGGAGCGAACTTTCCGCCTCAATCATGGACTGCTCGGTGTATCCGAACATCTGCCAGAAGTCGAACCCGTATCGTTCGGCCTTTTCGATCATGTCGGCGGCGAGTTCACGCGCGCGATCGAAGTGGCCGGCCTCGACCCGCATCCAGATTTCCATATCGATCGCGTACACATGGTTGTACGGTCCCAACGGGAAGTCGAGGTCGTCGGCGCGCCGCATCGCATTGGCAATGTCCGTCTCAGCGGCGGCCACATCCCCGTGCAGAACTTTGTCGATGGCCAAGTGCTCGTACGCCGACGCGACGGCGTCGTGGGGAATGAACCACAGGTCCTCCATGCGGTGTTCGTCGTCCTCCGAGAGGCCCGCGATGGCCTGTTCGAAGAATGGACGCGCCTCGGCATACGCGCCACGCAGGAAGGCAACCATTCCAGCAAGGGCGTCAATGGCGGGGCTGAACCACTGACTTTTTTCCTCCTGCCCGAGTTTCAACGTGTCCACCAACTGTTTTGCGCGGCGCAAGTCGGCTCTGCTTATGTAATACGTGCTCGCCGCGCATAGCGTCCCGAACAGTTGGTCGTTACGCAGATCGGTGCCGAGAAGTTGCAGGCCGCGCTCGAAATCAACAGCGACAGAAGGACTTTGGTAACCCTCAGCGGCTGACGTGAGAAATCCCCGCTCCAATCTAGATCTGACTTCGAGCCGATCCCGCTCAGGGTCAGATGGACAACTCTCGAGTTGCGTCAAAGCGTGGGACAGGTACATGCGGGCCTCTTCGAGGGCGCCGCGGCGACGTGCGTCGGCGGATGCTCGCTGATATGCCGACGCGGCGTCAACGTGCCGTTCCGCCTGCTCGTAATGAGCCGCGACCAGTCGCCAGTCCGGATCCCCGGCCGCGCCCTGCATCAGCGCGTCGGCCACTTTGCCGTGCAGCCCCCGACGGACGCTCGGCGGCGCCATTTCCGCCGCCACCTCCCGTAGCAACTCGTGGCGGAACCGCCACGCGTCTTGTCCTTGCGGCTCAAACACTTTCGCATCTTCAAGCTCGTCAATCACATCGTCTACCTCGTCCTCGCTCAGCGAGGACACCGCCACTAACAGACCGCGGTCGACATGGCGTCCGATGATGGCTGCGGCCTCGACAACCGGTGCCACGTTGGCGGTGGCGAGCAGTCGCGCGAACAGCGGCTCGTATAGCGGGTCAGGTACCGCAGGCCGGTTGCCCTCACTCGATGAGCCCAACCCGCTGACAACCTGCTCGATGTAGAACGGCACGCCGTCGCAGCGCGTGCGCACGGCGGCGCAATCTTCGGGGCTCACAGTTGGACTCAGCGTGCGGACGAGCTCATCGCATTGCTCGTCGGTCAGCGGAAGCAGGTTCAACACTTTGGCCGGCCACTGGTCTGACAACCAGTTGCCATCACGGCCGGTGACGACGACGAACAGCCGTCCCTCGGTGGCGTTCAGAAGCGCGCCAAGTAGTTCAAGAGTGGACGGGTCAAACCAGTGTGCGTCCTCAGCGACGAGTAAACCCGATGCGCCGCCGAAGCAGGCGAGTAGGTATCCCTTGAGCGCCTCTGCAATCAACTCCTGGAGCTTGCGGCCTTCAGCTTGCATGGGCTCATAGCCATGCGCCGCGTCAAGGCCGATGACCGGTGCCAGCAGCGGAATCGCGGTCTCGGGATCAAGACCACGGGCCGTGACTTCAGCTTGGAGCAGCTGGAAGCGTCGCTCGGGCTCGGTGAGGCGAGTTATGCCGCAACGGCGTTCCAGGAGTATCCGCACCGGATGCAAGCCGACGTCGGCGTGGACGGGTGACCCCATCAGCTCGAGGACTATTCCGCCGTCCCGCTGCACCATCTCGGTGGCTGCTGCTGCGAGCCTGCTCTTGCCGATGCCGGCCTCGCCGCGAAGCACCACGCCGGGGACGGTCAATGTGCCGGCCTGCGCGCGTGCCCAACTCTTGGTTAGTCGTGCGAGTTCGCGATCACGGCCCACGAGTGGTCCCAGCGGGGCCGAGGACGTCTCGACGCGCTCACCGACCACCCGGAAGGGATTGATGACGTCGTCGGTACCGCCCATCGGCGCGACCGGAAGGGTCTCTACTTCAAACGCATTCCGGATCAGCGGTTCAACCGCCTGCGAGATTGCCACCGATCCCACTGGTGCAAGAGCCGAAACTTGTTCAGCGAGATTGGCGGCCAGGCCGAACACGTCGTCTTGGGTGTTATCGAGATACACCAATCCACGGTGTACACCCACCCGAACATCGACCGCTGCGTCGAAACGGCGCTTGGCTTGTTGGCTGAGCCGCTCCACCTCACGCGTGATCTCCAAGCCGGCCTGCACCGCGCGATGTACGTCGTCTTCATGGGCGTGTGGGTAGCCGAACACGACTAGGAGCCCCTCGCCTTTCGTCGAGCTGACGTGGCCCTCATAGCGGTTCGCGACCTGCCGCACTTGCTCGCGGTAGCGGCCTACAAGCAATCGGTAGGTCTCCGGCTCAACTTTCAGCGCCAAGGCCGTGGGGTCGACGAGGTCAGCCGACAGAATGGTGAGGCGTCGAATCTCGCCGGAATCGGTGGGGGCGCCCAACAGATCCTCGGCATCGCTGTTCCCGTCGTCGACGGCCAGCACGTGCTCGGCCAAGGCTGACGCGGCGACCCGATCGCCACGATTGATAGCCGAAACTGCGTGGTCCAACAGTTCGTCGATCGACGCACCGGTTCGAGTGGCGCTGATCCGGTCGGCAGGCTCAGCTTCCTCCTCAGGGGCTGGGGCAGCATGCGTGGGCTCGGCGACGGGGTCTGCCGTGAACGTCAGGTCGGCCCGGACGGTTCCAGGCAGTTCAGCGGAACCACCCTGACTGGCGAGCGCGATCGTCGGGGCCGCACTCTGCTGGTGGGCTGCGGCAGCGACGCCGATCGCCTCGCGGGCAGCTTCGGCCAACTCCAGCACAGTCTGGAAGCGCTCATCGGGGTCCTTCGCCATCCCTCTCGCGATGACTGCGTCAAATTCGGTGGGGACGGTGGCATTGATTTGCGAGGGCCGTGGCGGCGGTGCAGTCAAATGTGCCATGAGCTGTTGCTCGAGGCCCTCACCGGCAAACGGCGCGGTGGCCGTTAAACATTGTTCGAGCACGCACGCCAACGCGTAGACGTCGGCGCGGGCGTCGGTGTCGTCGTCGCCGCGGAACCGTTCCGGTGCCATGTAGTTCACCGTGCCGACGAGGTGACCAGCACTGGTCAACCCGGTTTCTTGGGCGGCACGTGCGATCCCGAAGTCGATCAAATATGCGAAGTCGTACCGGGCGATCAAGATGTTCGACGGCTTCACATCGCGGTGCACCAACCCGACCTGGTGCACCGCGTCCAACGCCATGGCGACCTGCTCGGTAATCGCGACGGCTCGGGTAGGAATGAGCGGGCCGCTGGCCAGCACGGCTTGCAGGTCGCGGCCTTCGATGAGTCGCATCTCGACATACAACCGACCCTCGATCTCACCGTAATTGTGGATCGGAACGACATGAGGCTCGTTGAGGCTGGCCGCTGCGTGTGCCTCACGGCGGAACCGCTGTTGGAACACTTCGTCCTCGGCCCACTGGGCGGGCAACACTTTGAGCGCGACGACCCGGTCATTCATCGTGTCCTGGGCCCGCCAGACCTCACCCATGCCGCCGCGGCCAAGCAGGTCCAGCAATTGGTAGCGCCCGAACGGAGTGCCGTCCACGAGGCCTCCTTCAGCCAGACCGTCAGCAAACCCCAGACTATGTCCAGACCGCCACGATCTGCAGAGCGTTTGTACTTTGACGAAAATGACAATTAGCCCTGGTCGTCGTCGGGTCGGCCAGTTGGCGAACCCGCAATGTAGGCATTCTGGGCCGCGCGGGGGAGGAGATAGGGGTACGTCTTGGGGATTCACGGTTACACGTCTGGCTCCCCTGCAACATTGCAGCCGGCCCAGCCGACCTTGCGCTCTAGCGCTCTTCTCGGCACTCATACCGAGGTGGTCCCACCCTGCGCGGGCGTTCAAGAGGGCCCCTTACGCCCAGATGACCGATGAGGTGCGACGCAGGCGAGCTGGCTGAACCACGACGCGCTCATCAATATCGAGCGAACCTCGGGCAACGCCGGATTCCCCAAGGGCGCAACGCTTTCGCGGATCGCTTATGTATCCGGTTGCCGTTCTAGGAGTCTCAGCCGATCTTGCTCGGTTGGATTGCGGTTGGCGGAGCCGACGCACAGGGCCGGCCTTGAGAGAGTAAGTACCGGCTGCAAACGCACGGTTCGACGCGAGTTAGTGATTCGGTTGCAACACCGATGACGATGCCGCTGCGGCCAGGCTTTGTTGAGTCTTCATTGCTTGAGGCGGCTGCCGATTCGGGCGAGTTTGGCCGTCGACGCGAGGTGCGTGCCCTCGGCGGGTGACCGTGCCGAAAACGCGACGCGCTGGCACCGCGACCCACGAAAGCAGCGCTGTCAACTCTTTCGCGAGACATCTGTCAAGGGTCGATCCAGGGTGGACGCTCGTAGGTAAGCACTAGCGAACGGCGAACCCCCACAACGAGTCCCATCAATTTTTGCTTCTCCCAGATCGAGACTGATCGCGCTACCTCGGGCGGCATGGCCCTGGTCGGGGGTTGCCGGCTTTTAGAAATCCTTAAGGGCCCGCGGCGACCTTTGTGCCACCAACCCAGCAGTTTCCAAACACGAAAGGTGAATCAAATGATCAAGATCCAGAACCCCACTCAAGCGAATGACAGCACACGCCGCCGTCTCGCCGGCGGAGTCGTGATGGCCCTGTCCAGCGCGGCGATCGCCCTCGGGGTATCCGTCGCCGGCGCTGGCGAGGCCAGCGCGGGAACAGGTTGCGACAGCTATCCGGGCGCGCAGCGCGCCCACAACGGCGCGTACGTCGACACCTACAATGCCAATGCGGTCGCTGCATACAACAAGGCAGCCTATGACCTCGCAGCCTGGGGTCGGTCCTGCGGTTACCACGTCACCATAACCAACAAGTAAGTATCCAGAGCGATGTGGCCATGCGTGTCCGAGGGTCCCTCGCGACCCGGCTGTCCCTTCTCAGTCGCAGCCTGGCATCGGACCTTGCGGCACGCACGAAATGGGCACAGTTGCGTCCCTGGACGCGACTGTGCCCATTACAGAAACTCTGTGTCGGTCAGAGGATCTCGCTATCGGCGGACAGGACATCGCCGATGTCCGACCACACCGCACAGCTTTCCTGACGAACTCGTGGCTTGCCCGCGCCGACCGTACAACGGTGCTGACGCAGCATTGCGCCGTTCGGCGGTTTGATTTTTCCGGCCGGGGCCTGAGGCGCTGCAAGGCGGCGGGCGTTGGCGCCGGCACCGTACATCGACACTTCCAACCAAGAGACCTTGTTTCGAGCTGTCCTCGACCAGCGGATCCGGCAGGTCGTCGAGGAGGGCCGGCTCGGAGATCGACGTCGAGGCCATGATGCCTTGATGTATTCGCGGTCTGCTGAAACCTGTGCAAGCGGCGCAGACCTGCGGGCCGATCTCGACGTCGGAGACCTGAAGGCAATCCTGACCCGATGCCTGGCGATGCAGACGTATCGGCCAGATACCGCGGAGCGGCCGAGGGAGGTCGTGCTCGACGGGTTGCGCGCGGGGTGAACGACCTTGCACTCGCCCTGGTCGAGTGCTAAGAATGCAGTTGGCACTCGCGACCGGTGAGTGCTAGGTCGGGACGGTGAGGCCGGGGCCGCACACGCGGAGCACATCCCCAGCCGTCCGTCGCGGGCACTGGGCCCGACCACAGAACGTGCGATCCCCAATCCGGAGGAAAACTTCGCAATGGCCAAGACAATTGCGTATGACGAAGAGGCCCGCCGTGGCCTCGAGCGGGGCCTGAACGCCCTCGCCGACGCGGTAAAGGTGACGTTGGGCCCCAAGGGTCGCAACGTCGTCCTTGAGAAGAAGTGGGGCGCCCCCACGATCACCAACGATGGGGTTTCCATCGCCAAGGAGATCGAGCTGGAGGACCCCTACGAGAAGATCGGCGCTGAGCTCGTCAAAGAGGTCGCCAAGAAGACCGACGACGTCGCGGGCGACGGCACCACCACCGCCACCGTGCTGGCCCAGGCGCTCGTGCGCGAGGGTCTGCGCAACGTCGCGGCGGGTGCCAACCCGCTCGGCCTGAAGCGCGGCATCGAGAAGGCCGTCGAGAAGATCACCGAGACGCTGCTCAAGTCGGCCAAAGAGGTCGAGACCAAGGAGCAGATCGCTGCCACCGCCGCCATCTCGGCCGGTGACACCCAGATCGGTGAGCTGATCGCCGAGGCCATGGACAAGGTTGGCAACGAGGGCGTTATCACCGTCGAGGAGTCCAACACCTTCGGCCTGCAGCTCGAGCTGACCGAGGGCATGCGCTTCGACAAGGGCTACATCTCGGGTTACTTCGTGACCGACGCCGAGCGGCAGGAAGCGGTCCTCGAGGATCCGTACATCCTGCTCGTCTCGTCGAAGATCTCGACGGTCAAGGATCTGCTTCCGCTGCTGGAGAAGGTCATCCAGTCCGGCAAGCCGCTGCTGATCATCGCCGAGGACGTCGAGGGCGAGGCACTGTCCACCCTGGTCGTCAACAAGATCCGCGGCACCTTCAAGTCCGTCGCCGTCAAGGCCCCGGGCTTCGGTGACCGCCGCAAGGCGATGCTGCAGGACATGGCCATCCTCACCGGTGGTCAGGTCGTTAGCGAAGAGGTTGGCCTGTCCCTGGAGACCGCCGATGTCTCGCTGCTGGGTAGCGCCCGCAAGGTCGTCATCACCAAGGACGAGACGACCATCGTCGAGGGTTCCGGTGACAGCGAGGCCATCGCGGGCCGCGTTTCCCAGATCCGCGCCGAGATCGAGAACAGCGACTCCGATTACGACCGTGAGAAGCTGCAGGAGCGCCTGGCCAAGCTGGCCGGCGGTGTTGCGGTGATCAAGGCCGGTGCCGCCACCGAGGTGGAGCTCAAGGAGCGCAAGCACCGCATCGAGGACGCTGTCCGCAACGCCAAGGCGGCCGTCGAGGAGGGCATCGTCGCCGGTGGCGGCGTGGCCCTGCTGCAGTCGGCGCCGTCGCTGGAGGAGCTGAAGCTCACCGGTGACGAGGCCACCGGCGCGAACATCGTTCGCGTGGCGCTCGAGGCCCCGCTGAAGCAGATCGCCTTCAACGGTGGTTTGGAGCCGGGCGTCGTGGCCGAGAAGGTTCGCAACTCTGCTGCCGGAACCGGCCTGAACGCCGCGACCGGTGAGTACGAGGACCTGCTCAAGGCAGGCGTGGCCGACCCGGTCAAGGTGACGCGTTCGGCGCTGCAGAACGCGGCGTCCATCGCGGCGCTGTTCCTGACCACCGAGGCGGTCGTCGCCGACAAGCCGGAGAAGGCGGCCGCTGGTGCGGCCGACCCGACCGGCGGCATGGGCGGCATGGACTTCTAAGTCCCTTTACGAAGAGGCCCGGTCTGCTTGCAGGCCGGGCTTTTTCGTGCTCCGGCGGTTCAGTGGCCAGTTATGTCACGCTTTTTCGCGAACGGCGTGTGATAAGTGGCCACTCGGCGCGCGGCGGGGAGGACCTAGTCTTCGAGCGGCACGCAGTCGTGCAGGCAACCGGGTTTCGTCGCGGCCACTGGGGTGGCTGGGCGGTGCAGAACCGCCCGGGTGGGCATGACCTTCAGTCCGTCATTCGTGGGTTGCCCCTGGCCGTCGACGATCAGCGTGTAACCGCCCGCTTCGCGCGGCGGCCAGACGACGGTGACATCGGGGTGAGCGCCCGCGTTGCTCCGCGTGCTTTTGCCGATGGCGCCGACATCGAGCACGCCATCGACGAGCACCGGTTGTACCGCCACGGTGTGCGCGCGGTAGTCATCGCCGACGGTGATCAGATATGCGAACGTGAAATCGGCCAGCGCGTCGGCCAATTGGTCGAGATCGACTTTGACGCTCATCCGTCTACGCCGGCGCGGGTTGGCGGCCGCGCACGAGACGGCCGGGCCGCGCGTCGGTGGGCACCCCGTTCTCGGCGATCACTTGACCTGACACCACCGTCGCGACATAACCGTCGGCGGTCTGGTCCAGGCGACGTCCGCCGGCCGGCAAGTCGTGGGTGATGATCGGTTTGTGCAGCCGCAGCGTCGCATGGTCGATGACGTTCAGATCGGCCTTGTAGCCCACCGCAATTCGGCCTCGATCGGCCAGGCTGGCGACCTTGGCAGGTACCGACGTCATCATGCGAACGGCCTCGGCGACGCTGACGCGGCCCTTGTCGCGATCGCGGGCCCAGTGCGCCAGCATGAACGTCGGATAGCTTGCGTCGCAGATCATTCCGTAGTGTGCGCCGCCGTCACCGAGACCAAGCACCACGTCGTCGCGACGGATCAGCTCGCCGACGGTATCGAGCGAGTTGTTTTCGAAGTTGGCCATCGCCACCAGCAGCATCGCGTGGCCGTCGTCGTCGAGTAGACGGTCGTAGGCCTCCTCCATTGGGCTGACGCCACGGGCGGCCGCGCGCGCGGCGATCGACGTCGACGGGTCCGGCTCATAGACGGGGTCCTCGGTCAGCGGGAAAATCCAGTTCCACGCCTGCGCCAGGTACAGCAGCGGATGTCCGCCTTCGGCGGGCTTGTCAGCCAGGATGCGCTCGCGCACTTCGGGCTTGCGCATCTCGGCGACCCGCTCGGCCAGGGGGAGACCGGCGATCTTCTGATAGCTCGGATAGAACACGAACGGATTGCCCGTCAGCTCCAGCCCGATGACCAAACCTATTGGGCGCGGGAACATCTGGGCGGTGATCGCGGTGTCCGGATTGCCGACGGAGTTGTACTTCTCGATCATCGTGATCGCGTCGGGCCAGATCGGATCGCCGGAATTACCCGTCGCCAGCGTGAACGTCACCGGAAGTCCGTTGTCCTGCGCGGCCTCGAAAACCTGTTGCAGCACATTGGCATAACCGCCCGCGGCGATATCCGGCACGAACTGAATCAGCCCGCCGCCTGCTTCGGCCACGCCGGACGCGATCGCGTCGATCTCCGCCTGTGCAGCGTCGTACGTCGGGATTAGCTCACCACTCGCGGTCTTGTGGAACGAGAACCGCGACGACGCGAAACCGAGCGCGCCCACCTCGATGGCTTCCCTGGCCAACGCGCGCATCCGGTCGAGATCCTCGGGCGTCGCGGGCTCACGATCGGCGCCGCGCCGGCCCATCACGTACACCCGAAGCGGTGAATGCGGTAGGTAGGCGGCGACGTCGATATCCCGGTGCCGCGAATCCAGGGCGTCCAGGTATTGCGGGAACGTCTCCCAGTCCCACGGCAGGCCGTCGACCATGACCACTCCGGGAATGTCCTCCACACCGGCCATCACGTCGACGAGGACGTCGTGGTCCTCGCGGCGGCACGGCGCGAAGCCGACGCCGCAGTTGCCCATCACGGCCGTCGTCACGCCGTGCGCCGACGACGGCGTCATGCGGTCCGACCAGATGGCCTGCCCGTCGTAGTGGGTGTGCAGGTCGATGAACCCAGGGGTGACGAGGAGCCCTGCGGCGTCGATCTCTCGCGTACCCGTGCCGTCTACCGCTCCGACAGCCGCGATGACGCCATCCGCGACGGCCACGTCGCCGATATAGGGCTCGCCGCCGAGGCCGTCGACGACGGTGCCGTTGCGGATGATCAAGTCGTACGCCATTAGCTGAATGTACGACTTTTGGCTCTGCTCTTCACGCAAGCGTTCATCGCTGTCAGTGCCCCATGCCAGGATGAGCCCGTGATTGACCACTTCGGAATCAACTGTGCGGACTGGGCCAAATCGAAGGCGTTCTACGACAAGGTTCTCGGCGTGCTGGGTTACACCCGGCAGATGGACTTTGAGGTCGCCATCGGATACGGCAAGGACGGCAAGCCCGACTTCTGGATCGCGGACATGAGCGCCGGCGATGCAGCTGGCCCGAATCGCGAGGCGCATTTCGCGTTCCACGCGGTCGACACCGATGCGGTCAAGGCCTTCTACGACGCCGCGCTCGAGGCGGGTGCCGAAGCACTGCACGCGCCGCGGCTCTGGCCGGAGTATCACCCCGGCTACTTCGGCGCGTTCGTCCGTGACCCTGACGGCAACAACGTCGAAGCCGTCTTCCACGGCGCGCCGCCGCAGGGCTGACCTGGGTACGGTCAAGGCATGGCTGACTCTGATGCGGCAGCGGTCCGGGAACTGCTGCGTGACTCGTTCACCCGTCTCATCGAGCACGTTGAGGAGCTGACCGACGAGTTGACCGACGAGGTCGCGTTTTTTCGTCCGACGGGCACCGCCAACAGCATCGCCTGGCTGATCTGGCACAGCGCGCGCCAGCACGATGCCCAACTCTGCGACATCGCGGGCATCGAGGAGGTATGGACGCGCGACGGCTGGGTAGACCGTTTCAGCCTCGACCTCCCGCGCGATGACACCGGTTACGGCCACGGCCCGGAGGACGTCGGCAAGGTGCGCGCGTCCGCCGACTTGCTGGCCGGCTATTACCACGGCGTGCACAAGGTGTCGCTGGAGTACATCGCCTCGGTGACGCCCGACGAGCTCAGCCGCGTCGTCGACACTCGCTGGAATCCGCCGGTCACCGCGAGTGTGCGGCTGGTCAGCATCGTCGATGACGCCGCGCAACACCTGGGCCAGGCCGCTTACGTGCGGGGTATCGCCGGCTGAACGCGAAGAAAGCGGTTCGCCTCTGGCCGCTGATCGGCCTGGCGGCGACGCTGCTTCTCGGGTGGGCGGTGGGCAGGGGCTCCACGGCGCTCGACGATTGGTTCCAGCGGTTCCGTCATAGCCCTGCGCGCTGGCTGCTGTTCTTCACCGACGCACGCGTGCTCGCGGTCGTGACGGTCGGCTGTGTTGCCGTCGCGCTGTATCGACGACGATGGCGACTCGGTGCGGCGGTCGTGCTCTCCCCGGCCGTCGCGATCGCGCTCGTGGACCTGCTCAAGCAGGTGTTCGAGCGACGCAGGGGGATCGGCGAATTCGCATATCCCAGCGGGCACGCGAGCGTGATGGTGGTCGTGGTCGGGATGGCCGTGCTCGTTGCGGGGCTCGCGTCGTGGGCAATAATCGTCGCCGCCGCTTGGTGCCTGCTGGGCATCGTCGGTCAGGCCGTCACCTATCACTACTTCACCGACGCGGTCGGTTCGCTGCTGCTCGGCACGGCCATCGTGTGCGTTGCAGCCCTCATTTTGGGACGTAAACCCCACCGAACTTGACACGTGTCAACCCCGGTGCGATCTGCGTCACAGCCAGTGGTTACCATGAGGCCATGACGGCGACTCCAGAAGTTGATGTTCCCGACACCAGCACCATCCGCAATCCTGCGACCGGCGCGGTGGCCGGCACGGTGCGCTGGACCGACCCCGCCGACGTGGCGCGCATTGCGGCGGGTCTGCGCGAGGCGCAGAAGCAGTGGGAGGCGCGCGGCCCGAAGGGTCGTGCCAAAGTGCTGGCCCGCTACGCGGTGTGGATGGGCGAGCACCGCGACGAGATCGAGGCGCTGCTGATCAAGGAGACCGGCAAGTCGGCAACCGATGCCGCCCAAGAGGTGCCGCTGCTGATCATGATCGCCTCGTACTACATCAGGACTATGGAGAAGGCGCTAGCGCCCGAACCCCGGCCGGCGTCGCTGCGGTTTCTCGCGATCAAGAAGGTCGAGGTGCACTACCGGCCGCGTCCGGTGGTCGGCATCATCGCGCCGTGGAACTACCCGGTCGCCAACGCTCTGATGGACGCCATCGGTGCGCTGGCCGCTGGCTGCGCCGTGCTGCTGAAGCCCTCCGAGCGCACGCCGTTGACCGCCGAGTTGCTGCTGCGCGGCTGGCTGGACTCCGGCGCACCCGAGGTGCTGGCGCTGGCTCAGGGGGCGCGTGAGGTGTCGGAGGCTGTCATCGACCACTCCGACTTCATCCAGTTCACCGGATCCTGCGCGACCGGCGCGAAGGTGATGGAGCGCGCCGCGCGCACACTCACCCCGGTCAGCCTCGAGCTCGGCGGCAAGGACCCAATGATCGTGTTGGACGACGCCGACATCGACCTGGCCGCACACGCCGCGGTGTGGGGTGCGTTCTTCAACGCGGGGCAGACGTGCGTGTCCGTGGAGCGGGTGTATGTGCTCGAGTCGGTCTACGACCAGTTCGTGGCGGCTGTTGTGCGTGACGTCAACAAACTGAAGATGGGCGCAGGCGACGGCTACGATTTCGGCTCGCTCATCGACGAGAGCCAGGTCGCCGTAACCGAACGTCATGTCATCGACGCCGTAGCCGCGGGTGCCAAGGCACTCACGGGCGGCAAACGCGGTTCCGGTCCTGGGAGCTTCTTTGAGCCGACGGTGCTGGTCGACGTGGACCATTCGATGGCCTGCATGACGGAGGAGACGTTCGGGCCGACGCTGCCGATCATGAAAGTGTCCAGCGTCGACGAGGCGATCCGGCTGGCCAACGACAGCCCCTACGGGCTGAGCGCCGCGGTGTTCTCCAAGGACATCGATCGCGCCAAAGCCGTTGCAGTGCAGATCGACTGCGGTGCCGTCAACGTCAACGACGTGATCTCGAACCTGATGTGCACGACGGCACCGATGGGCGGCTGGAAGACCTCCGGCATGGGGGCACGGTTCGGTGGAGCCGAGGGGTTGCGCAAGTACTGCCGTCAAGAGGCGGTGATCGCACCGCGCACCAATGTCGGCGCGGGCGGCAACTATTACAACAATTCGCCCAAGGCGCTCAAGCGGATGAACAAGCTCATGACAAAGCTGGCGCTGGTGACACCGCGGCGAGCCGCGAAGTAAGCACCGCGGCGAGCCGCGAAGTAAGCACCGCGCGAGCCGCGCACGCGTCAACGCCATGCGCTTCGTGTTGAATAAGTTCGATTACGACAACAAGGACCATGAGGTGGTAGGGAGACCTGACCCCCTCATCGTGGGACGCGCCCTGAGCGACTGAGACCCGCGCGTCCTATCTGCAGAGGAGGGCTCGCGTGCGGTTTGTGGCGACCGTGCTCCTGTGGGTCCTCACGACGGTGGCGCTGGCTGCGGCGATCCCGGCGATGTGGACACAGAAGAACGTCGTCGACGCGAACGGCTACGCGGCGTTCGCACAGTCGGCGGCCAAGGATCCCAAACTGCAGCAGGCGATGGCTTCAGAGCTCACCACGCAGATCGTGTCGCTGGCGTCGAACGAGGGTTATGACCTCAACCGCGATCTGGTGCGCGGGGTGACCACGGCCTACACCCAGAACGCCGGTTTTCCAGGGCAGTTCGCGCAGGCGAACCGGATCGTGCACACCTGGATGTTCACCGACGAGATCCGTCGTCAGGAGGGCACCGACGATCGCTGGCTGATCGACGTCGCCCCGATGCTGTTGGACCCGTCGCTGCGGGAGACGTTGGGCAATCTCAATCTCGACGTGCCCGACACGTTGACGGTGCCTATCACGGTGTCTGACGCGTCGGGGATGCAGCCGGGACAGTTGCGGAAGCTGTCGACGTGGGGTCCGTGGGTCAGTATCGGTGCGGCGGTCCTGACGGGAGTGCTCGCGCTGCTGACGCTGGCGGCTGCGCGAGCGCGCGGCAAAGCACTTGTGGCGCTGGGTGTTTCGGCACTGCTGGTCGGTGCGGCAGGCTGGGCCGGGCTGGAGGTGACGCGGCGCTTTGTCGACCGGGCGCTGGACCGCACGACGGGTGACATCCGTCAGGTTGCCGACGCGATGGTCAATCATGCGGAGGACGGCGTGCATCTGTGGCTGAACCTGACGCTGGCGGCGGGCGGTGTGCTGGTGGTATTCGGCGTGCTGGTGTCGATGCTCGGCGGACTGCGGCGCAGGGAGTGATCCGCGTCAGGGCTCGATGACGTGTGACGGGTCGGGCCGGCGCTCCGGCGGGGCCTGGCTGTAGTCACCCCACGGTCCGTCGCGGCGCTCGATCGCGGCCCGCACACCCTCGTTGGCGGCGGTGCCGATGAATTGCAGTGCGTCGGGCGTATTGCGCATCAACCCGTCGAGGATGCCGCCGAGAGTCTGCGTGGACGCAAGGCCCATATTCTCGTAGGCCTGGTTGACGATGAGCTTCTGTGCCTGCAATTGGGACAGCGGGATGTTCGCGAGCTTCGCGGCAACCTCGGCCACGCGGGCCTCGAGGTTCTCGAACGGCACCGACTCGTTGATGAGTTCTATTGCGGCGGCTTCTTTTCCGGTCAGCGGCTCGCCCGTGAGCGAATGCCACTTCACCTTTGCGAGGGACAGCCGATACAGCCACATGCCGGTGAGGTAGGCGCCCCACATCCGGGCATACGGCGTCCCGATGACGGCGTCGTCGCTGGCGATGACGATGTCGGCGCACAGGGCGTAATCACTGGCGCCGCCGACACACCAGCCGTGCACCTGCGCGATGACGGGTTTGGAGGCGCGCCAGATCGCCATGAACTTTTGCGTCGGCCCGGTCTCGCGGGCGCTGACCATCGCGAAGTCCTTGCCGGGATCCCACCGGCCGTCGGTGTTCATCGCGTCGCCCCAGTGGTGGAAGCCGCCGCCGAAGTCATATCCCCCGGAGAACGCGCGGCCGGCGCCGCGCAGCACGATGACCTTGACGGCCGGGTCACGTTCGGCCAGTCCGACGGTCCTTTCGATCTCGTCGGGCATCGGCGGAACGATGGTGTTGAGGTGCTCGGGGCGGTTCAGGGTGATGGTGGCGACGGGACCGTCCGTCTTGTACAGCAGCGTCTCGAACTCGGGTGGCATAGCAGCAGTCGAATCACTTCGGTCCCAGAAGTCAATAGATCAGGGCTGTCGGCCGCCGCGATCGTGGCAGGCTGGGTTGCGCCCTGTGTTCAAGTCATGAGGAGCACTCAGAATGGCAGTTCAGGTGGAGCGCCGCACTATCGACGTGATTCCGGACAGTGAGCGGCACGGAGCGCCTCGCGATCAGTTCACGCTGTGGTTCGGCGCAAACATGCAGATCACCGCCATCGTCGACGGCGCTCTCGCAGTGGTGTTCGGCGCGGACGCGCTATGGGCGATCATCGGGCTGCTGATCGGCAACATCTGCGGGGGTGTGGTGATGGCACTGCACTCGGCGCAAGGGCCGAAAATGGGTATCCCACAAATGATTTCCAGTCGAGCTCAATTCGGGGTGTGGGGTGCATGCCTGCCGTTGATCCTGGTGGTACTCATGTATCTGGGCTTCGCGGCAACCGGCACAGTGCTATCGGGGCAGGCGATCAACGAGATCCTAGGCGTCGACGCCCCCGCGATCGGCATCGTCATCTTCGGCGCCCTGACGCTGATCGTCGCCATCATCGGCTACCGCATGATCCACTTGCTTGGACGGATCGCCACAGTTGTCTGCGCCATCGGTTTCACCTACATCGGGATCCGGATGCTGATGGAGTACGACGTTCCGGCACTGCTTGGTGCCAAGCCGTTCGACATGGTCACGTTCCTATTGGCGGTCTCCCTCAGCGCCGGATGGCAGCTGACCTTCGGTCCCTACGTTGCGGACTATTCCCGCTACCTGCCCCGGTCGACGCCGGAATCGAGGACGTTCTGGGGCACCTTCCTCGGCTCGGTGATCGGGTCACAGTGGTCGATGACGCTCGGCGCGATCGTCGCCGCGGGGGCCGGCGAAGCGTTCCTGGCGTCCCAGGTCACCTTCATCGGAGATCTCGCAGGCGGCGTGGTGATCGCGACGGCGATGTACGTCGTGATCGTCACCGGCAAGCTAGCGGTGAACTGCCTGAACGCATACGGCGGCCTGATGACGATCATCACCACGGTGACGGCGTTCACGAAGACTGCGCGCGTGCCGCAATGGGTCCGGACGGCGTGCGTCGGCGCATTCATTTTGGTGTCCGTGGTTATCGCGCTGCTCGCTACCAAGGACTTTTTGGAGAACTTCCGGAACTTCGTTTTGCTGATTCTGATGGCGTTCACGCCGTGGAGCGCTGTCAACCTGGTGGACTACTACCTGATCTCCAAAGAGCGGGTGGACATCCCGGCTCTGTACGACCCGAATGGGCGGTACGGCCGCTGGAACGTCACGGCGCTGGTGAGCTACTCGGTCGGCATCCTGATCCAACTGCCGTTCGTGTCACAAGCGCTGTACACCGGTCCGCTGGTAGACGATCTCGGAGGCGCCGACATCTCATGGATCGTCGGACTGATTGGAACCGCTGTCCTCTACTACCTATGGGCGAGAACGACCGCCAATCCGCCGGCGCAGATGATCTACCCCGACGAAGCCGGAAACTCCTACGTTCCTTGATCTTCCGATGATCACCGGCCGCGGAGTGCTTTAGTCCTCCATTGCCTTCCGGCGGCGGTTGATCAGGAGCACAGTGACGATGCCGACGGCGGCGCCTATCGCCGGACCCGACCACTCTGTCGCAAAGTCGAACGCCGCGCCCAGCAGCCCAATCGCCAGGCCCACCACGACTGCGACGCCGATGAGGATGGCAACGATTTGCCACCACGGCATTGGTGACGAGGGTTCCTGCGACATGTGCTCAGCGTAACTAGCTCCCAATCGTGCGGTGCAGGAACTCGAAGATCAACGCGGATCTGAACGCGGTCTGCGCGTTGTCGGCCGCACCCGCATGGCCACCCTCGATGTTCTCGTAATACTGCACCGGATGGCCCGCCGCCTCCAGCGCCGCGGTCATCTTCCGCGCATGGCCGGGATGCACCCGATCGTCACGCGTGGACGTGGTGATCAACACCGGCGGGTACTTCCGATCCGTCGAAATATTCTGGTACGGCGAGTATTTGGAAATGAACTCCCAATCGTCGGGGTTGTCCGGATCACCGTACTCGGCCACCCACGACGCACCGGCCAACAGCAGATGAAACCGTCGCATGTCCAGCAGCGGCACGCTGCACACCAGCGCGCCGAACAGCTCCGGGTACTGCGTCAGCATGATGCCCATCAGCAGGCCACCGTTGCTGCCGCCAAGCGCGCCGAGCTGTTCGACGGTCGTGACACCGCGGTTAACCAGATCCCTTGCCACAGCGGCGAAGTCCTCCGCCACCAGATGCCTGCCTTCGCGCATCGCCTGCGTATGCCACGTCGGCCCGTACTCGCCGCCGCCGCGGATGTTGGCCATCACATACGTTCCGCCCCGCGCCAGCCACAGCCTGCCAAGCACCCCGTCATAACCCGGCGTCCGCGCCACCTCGAAACCACCGTAGCCACCGAGCAGGGTAGGCCCTGGCGCCTCGACATGTCGATGGCTGACAACGAAATACGGGATCGCGGTGCCGTCATCCGAGCTTGCGAAGTGCTGGCTCACCTCGAGATCCGCGGCATCGAAGAACGACGGAGCCCGCTTGATCTCTTCCAGTTCGCCGCCCGCCGTCCCATAGAGCAACCGCGAAGGTGTGTCGAATCCGCTTGAGTCAAGGAATATTTCGTCGCCATGCTCGTCGACGGTGGCGATCACGGTGTTGGTGTTGTCCGGAACCCCCGCCACCGGCTCGGTCTGCCACGTTCCCGGCGTGACGATCTCGACGCGGCTGGCCACATCGGCGAGCGTGACCACCACCAACTTGTCCCTGGTCCACGCGTAGTGGTTCAGGGCCGTGTGCGCGTCGGGTTCGAACACGACGTGCAGGTGTGCCGTGCCGTCGAGGAATGCGTCGTAGTCAGCGGCCAGCAGCGAGCCGGCCACGTACTCCGCGCCACCCGTGTACCAGTCGGTGCGCAGTTCGATGAGCAGCCAGTTGCGATGCACCGAGACGGTAGCGTCGGTCGGCGTATCGATGCGGATCAACTCGGCACCGCGCAGTTCGTAATTCTCGTCATTGAAGAAGTCGAGGGCGCGGCCCAGCATCGTCCGCTCGAAGCCCGGGGTGCGGTCAACCGACGCCGCGGCAAGGACATCGGTGCTCGCGCCACTGAACACCGTTGCCGCCTCGTCGAGTGGCTGCCCTCGCTGCCATCGCTTGACCAGCCGCGGATACCCGGACTCGGTCAGCGAACCCTCGCCGAAATCCGTGCCGAGCAGCACGGTTTCCTCGTCTGCCCAGGTAATTCGGGTCTTCGCTTCGGGCAGGACGAACCCGTCCGTAACGAATTCGCGCGTGTGCATGTCGAATTCGCGCACAACCGCGGCATCCGATCCGCCGCGTGACAGGCTGATCAACGCCAGAGAGTACTCCGGCTCGATAACGTCGGCGCCGGCCCACACCCAGTTCGTATCGTCGCGGCTCGCGAGTTCATCGATATCGAGGATGACGTCCCACTCCGGCTCCTCGGTGCGGTAGCTCTCCAGCGTGGTGCGCCGCCACAGCCCGCGCGGGTTCTCCGCGTCGCGCCAGAAGTTGTAGAGATACTCGCCGCGTCGGCGCACATACGGGATGCGGGCATCGGTGTCGAGCACTTCGAGCGCCTCGGCGCGCATCTGCTCGAATCGGTCGCTGCCGAGCTCGGCGAGGGTGGGCTCGTTGTGCTTGCGCACCCAATCCAGCGTGTCGTCGCCGGTGATGTCCTCGAGCCACAGGTACGGGTCGTCGTCGTCCACGAGCCCATTCTTGCCGTAACGGTCAGCCGCGCGACCGGAGGCGTCGCACCAGTGCACCGATGATGAGCACCAGCATGGCGGCCGCCACCAGCGGGCCCACCCGCTTCAGGGCTGAACGCCGTGCGTAATGGACCAGGTCAAGGGGCTCAGCCTCCGCAGACGCCGCCGACCCCCCGACCGTGTCGGATGCGGGTTCCTCGCGAGCCGCGACCGCGGGTGCGGCCAGCTTCTCCGACAGACAGGCGGCGAACTGCTCGATGATCTTCCCACCGACATCCGCGATCAAGCCGCGGCCAAACTGCGCGGGTTTGCCGGTGATGGACAGATCCGTGGCCACCACACCCGAGGTGCGCTCGCCGTCGGCGGCCAGTGTGAGGGTGACCGTCGCGTTCACCGTTCCGTTGCCGCGGGTGTCCTTGGCCGAGGCCTTGAGCACCGCGCGCCGAGCCTGCTCATCCTGCTCGGAGAACGTGCCGGTTCCCTTGTACAGCAACGTGATCGGCCCGACCTTGACCTTCACCGTCCCGGTGAACGAATCACCGTCGACCCCCGTGAGAGTCGCGCCTGGCACACACGGCGCCACCCGCTCGGGATCGAGCAGCGCCGGCCACACCACGTCGATCGGGGCCGGGATGGAGAGTCGATGTTCCAGCTGCACTTCGATGCCTTCCGTTTAGGCGCCGACGGCCGTCGCCACGGCCCGCCGCGTGAGGACCCTTGCAAGGTGACTGCGGTATTCGGCATCGGCGTTCCCGTCGGACATCGGGTCGATGCCCTCAGCCGCGTGCTCGGCCGCCGCCCGGATCAGCTCCGGATCCGCGGACTGACCAGCCAGCGCGTCCTCGACACCCCTGGCGCGAACCGGTACCGACACCATGTTGGTCAACGCGACGCGGGCCTGCCGGATCACCCCGCCGTCGACCTCGACGGTGGCGGCCACCGCCACGATCGACCAGGACTGCGCGACCCGGTGAAACTTCTCGTAGTGCGCCGCCCAGCCGGTGTGCTTGGGAATCCTTATCTCGGTGAGGATTTCGTCGGGTTGCAGCGCGGTGGTGAAGTAGTCCACAAAGAACTCCGAGGCAGGGATGCTGCGACGGCCGGACGGACCCGCCACCGTCAAAGTCGCATCCAGCGCCAGCACCGGTGCGGACAAGTCACCGGCCGGATCGGCATGCGCCAGACTTCCGCCCAGCGTTCCCCGATGCCGGATCTGTGGGTCGGCGACGGTGCGGGTGGCGTCCGCAAGCAGCAGTGCGTGCTTGGTGATCAGCGGATTGCCCAGTAGCCCGTAGTAGGTCGTCATCGCGCCGATCACCAGGTCACCACCGTCGTCGCGCACACCGCGGAGCTCATCGATGCGGCCGAGGTCGACAACGGTGGTCGGCGCGGCGAGCCGCAGCCGCAGCACCGGCATCAGGCTCTGCCCGCCCGCGATGACCTTGGCGTCCTCTCCAGCCTGCGCGAGCGCGGCCACCGCCTCGTCGACCGTGGCAGGAGCAACGTAGTCGAAACTCGACGGGATCATTCGGCGCCTCCCTTTGCTGTTTGGATGGCGTGCCAGACCCGCATTGGGCTGCATGGCATTTCGATGTCCGCGACGCCGAGATGACGGACCGCATCGATCACGGCGTTGACCACGGCCGGAGTCGACGCGATCGTGCCTGCCTCGCCGACGCCCTTGACCCCAAGCGGGTTGGTGGTGGCTGGGGTTTCCGTTCGTCCGGTGGTGAACGACGGCAGATCGACCGCTGACGGCACGAGGTACTCGGAGAACGACGCGTTCACCAGGGTGCCCGACTCGTCGTGCACGGCTTCCTCGTACAGCGCCTGCGCGATGCCCTGGGCGAGCCCGCCGTGCACCTGTCCGTCCACGATCAGTGGGTTGACCACGTGCCCGATGTCATCGACGCACACATACGAGCGAATCTGCACGTGCCCGGTTTCGGTATCGACTTCCGTTGCGCACAAATGCGTTCCGTGCGGGAACGAGAAGTTGTCGGGGTCGTAGGTGGCCTCGGAATCCAAGTTGGGTTCCAGACCGTCGGGCAGGTCGTGCGCCGCGAACACGGCCAAGGCGACCTCGGGAAGCGTGACGGCCTTCTCGGTGCCGGTGACGCGGAACCGGCCCTCGGTGAACTCGAGGTCGTCCTCCGCACATTCCATCATGTGGGCCGCGAACGGCTTGGCCTTGGCGATCACCTTCTCGGCCGCCTTGACCACCGCGATCGCACCGACCGCCAATGACCGTGAACCGTAGGTGTCCAGGCCGCGCGGCGAGGACTGCGTGTCTCCGTGCAGGATCTCGATGTCCTCGAACGGGATTCCGAGTTGATCCGCGACGATCTGGCTCCACGCCGTCTCGTGGCCCTGCCCGTGCGGTGACGAGCCGGTGACCACCTCGACCTTGCCCGTCGGCAGCATCCGGATGGCAGCATGCTCCCAGCCTCCCGCGCCGTACGACAGCGAGCCGAGAACCCGCGACGGCGCAAGCCCGCACATCTCGGTGAACGTCGAGACCCCGATGCCCAGCTGCACCGAATCCTGGCGCTCGCGGCGCTCGGCTTGCTCGCGCCGCAACCCGTCGTAGTCGAACAATTCCCGCGCCTGCGCGGTGGCCGCCTCGTAGTTGCCGGAGTCGTAGGTCAACCCGGCGACGGTGTCAAAGGGGAACTCCTCGTGGGTGATCCAGTTCTGCGCGCGCAGCTCGAGCGGATCGCGCGACAGTTCGGCGGCGAGCTCGTCCATCATCCGCTCGATCGCGAACGTCGCCTCGGGACGTCCGGCGCCGCGGTAGGCGTCAGTCGGCACCTTGTTGGTGAAGACGTTGGTACACGTGAAGTGATACGCCGGGAACTTGTAGATGCCGTTGAACATGAACGCGCCGAGGATCGGTATGCCGGAGGTCACGAGCCGGAGGTAGGCACCCATGTCGGCGAGCAGTTCTACCTTCATGGCGGTGACGGTGCCGTCGTGGCGGGCGGCGAGCGTCAGTTTCTGGATCTGGTCGCGGCCGTGGTGGGCTGCGAGCATGGATTCGCTGCGGGACTCGGTGTACTTGACCGGCTTGCCGAGCCTGCGCGCGGCGAGCAGCGCGATCACCTCCTCCGGCGTCACCTGCAGCTTGCCGCCGAATCCGCCGCCGACATCCGGCGCGATGACACGGACCTTGTGTTCAGGGATCTCCAGCGTCATCGCCAGCATGAGCCGCAGGATGTGCGGGACCTGCGTGGCCGACCACATCGTGAGCTGCGGGCTTGTCGGGTCGACCACCACCGAGCGCGGCTCCATGAACGCCGGGATGAGCCGCTGCTGCCGAAAGGTCCGCTGCACGACGACTTCGGCGTCGCGGATGGCCTCTTCGACATCGCCGCCCGTGCCTGCCTCCGCGGAGTCGAAGGTCCACACCGCGCTGACGTTGGTGCCGAGATCGGGATGCACCAGGTCGGCTCCGTCGGCGGCGGCTGCCGCGAGATCGAGCACCAGCGGCAGGTCCTCGTAGTCGACGTCGATCCCTTCCAGTGCGTCCTGCGCTTCATAGGCGCTGCGGGCCACCACGACGGCCACGGCTTCGCCCGCGAAGTTCACCGTGTCCACCGCGAGCGAGGGGGCAGCCGGTGCCTTCATGTCTTCGGTGATCTGCCATGCGTTGGGCAGGCTGCCTTGTTCGGCGGCGAAGTCGGCGCCGGTGAAGACCGCGACGACGCCTGGCATGCTGCGCGCGGCGCTGGTGTCGATACCGGTGATCCGGGCGTGCGCCATGGGACTGCGCAAGATGGCGAGGTGCTGCATACCCGGCAACACGATGTTGTCGGTCCACCGGGTGCGGCCGGTGATCAGATGCTCGTCTTCCTTACGGACCCTTGCCTTGCCGATTTCGGGTTCGGCGGTGGCGGTCATCGCACACCTCCCGCTGTATCGGCTTTCGCTGCAACGGTTTTGGCTGAGGCGTCGTCTGTCGCCGTGGCGCGCAGCCGCTGCGCCGCGTCCTGGACAGCTTTGACGATGTTCTGGTATCCGGTGCAGCGGCACAGGTTGCCTTCCAGGCCGTGCCGGACCGCCTCTTCGTCGGGGTCGGGGTTCTCGGCGAGCAGGTCGATGCTCTGCATGATCATGCCGGGTGTGCAGAAGCCGCATTGCAGCCCGTGGTTGTCGCGAAACGCCTCCTGCACGGGGTGCAGCGCGCCATCGGGTCTCGACAGCCCCTCGACGGTCATGACGTCGCCGCCGTCGGCTTGCACGGCGAGCACCGAGCACGACTTGACGCTGTAGCCGTTGAAGTGAACGGTGCACGCGCCGCAGTTGCTGGTGTCGCAGCCGACCACGGTTCCGACCTTGCCGAGTCGGTCGCGCAGGTAGTGCACGAGGAGAAGCCGCGGCTCCACGTCGTCGGTATACGTCGTTCCATCGACGGTGACAGAGATGCGCATACGCCTACTCTGCTCTGGCTGGCGGCCCAGAACGTCCGAAACGGCGAAACCGATTACGCGCCAGCCGGAGTCAAGCGGTGCGGATCTCGTCGAGCAGCTCCTGCAGCGTCGCGACGCTGTGGCCGGCGAGCAACCGATCGGTGAACGGCAGGGCGGCCGCGATCCCGGACTGCACTGGCTGATAGCCCTCGGTTCCGGCATGCGGGTTGACCCACAGCACGGCGTGGGCGACGCGCCGCAGCGAAGCCATCTGTTCGGCGAGCAGCATCGGGTCGCCGCGCTCCCAGCCGTCGGAGAAGATCACCACGACGGCGCCACGGGCCAGGCCGCGTCGCCCCCAGCGGTCCAGGAACGCGCGCAGCGTCTCGCCGAGCCGGGTGCCACCGGCCCAGTCGGGCACCGCACGGCCCGCGGCGGCCAACGCCAATTCCGGGTCACGGATCCTCAGCGCACGCGAAAGCCGGGTCATCCGGGTGCCCAGCGAGAACACCTCGGTGATTCCGATGGTGCGGGTGACGACGTGCGCGAAGCGCAGCAGCGCATCCGCGTAGGGGCTCATCGAGCCGGATACGTCGAGCAGCAGCACGATTCGGCGCGGGCGGGTGGCCTTGCGGTGACGCCTTGGCCGTACGGGTTCGCCACCCGCGGCAAGCATGTGGCGCACGGTGCGCCGCGGGTCGATGCGGCCCCGACGCGACGGACGCAGCCGCAATGCCGGGCGAGTCGCTGGGCGTGGCCGCAACGCCGTCATGAGCTCGGCGAGGTGTGCCCGTTCAGACGGGGTCAGTTCGGCGATATCGCGGTGACGCAGTACCTCGGTGTCGTCCGCGGCGACGCGCAGCAGCGGTGCATCACCACCGGTTGCTGTGGCACCCGTCGTATCCAGCGCAGCGATGCGGCTGCGACGTGTCTGCTGGCCGTGCTGTGGTCCGCGGATGGGTACCGTTCCGCCGAACCAGTTCTCGAACACCAGGTCGTAGCGCGGGATGTCATCCGGGCCGCGGCACAGTATCGCCCGACCCGCCCAGTACACCTGTGCTGGGTCGCTGACATCCACGTGACGCAGTGCCTTCGTGTACGTTTCGACGGCGTCCGACGCGACGGGCAGCCCCGCGACGGCGAGGGCACGCGCGAATCCCGCGACTCCGACCAGCTCTGACATTCGCTACCCGGCCAGCAGTCGGTCCAGCCCGGCCCTGGCGATGCGCTCCAGATCCTCGTGGTACTTGACGACCGCGCCGAGCGTCGCCGCGGCGGTCTGCGCGTCGAGCACATCGCGATCGAGTTCACGCAGTGCCCGCGCCCAATCCAGCGATTCGGCAACGCCCGGCGGTTTGACCAGCTCCATGCCACGCAATACTTGGACGGCGCGTGCCACCTGGTCGGCGAGGGCTTCCGCGATGCCGGGGATGCGGCGGCGCAGAATCGCGACTTCGCGCGCCAGGTCGGGATGTTCGAGCCAGTGATACAGGCAGCGCCGTTTGAGGGCGTCGTGTACGTCGCGGGTGCGGTTGGACGTGAGCACCACCAGCGGTGGGGTGGTCGCACGCACCTCGCCGAGTTCGGGGATGGTGACCGCGTTGTCGTCGAGCACCTCCAGCAGGAATGCCTCGAATTCGTCGTCGGCGCGGTCGATTTCGTCGACGAGCAGCACGCACGGCGCTTCGGTGAGCGCCCGCAGCAGCGGTCGCGCCAGCAGGAAGCGCTCCGTGTAGAGCGAGCGTTCAGCGGCTTCGGCCTCCAGTTGGCCGGCGCTGGCCGCCTCAAGCGTCCGCAGATGCAGCAGCTGCCGCGGGAAGTCCCAGTCGTAGAGCGCCTGCGCCGCGTCGATGCCCTCGTGGCACTGCAGACGGATCAGCGGCAGGTCCAGCGCCTCCGCCAACGCCATGGCGAGCGACGTCTTGCCGGTCCCCGGCTCGCCCTCGCAGAACAGCGGCCGACCCATCCGCAACGCCAGGTAGGCGGCCGTCGCGACGCCTTCGTCGGCGAGGTATCCGGTGGCTTCGAGCGCCTGCGCCAGTTCCGCAGGTGACCCGAGGCTCGGCGTGGAATCGCTCACCTCGCGAGCGTAGGTCAGCGTTCGATCACGATTCGCCATCTTCAGCGTCGCGTTGCGTGGCGCGGGGGCCCACCCCGGAATCGCCGCGTTATCGTCGGAACCGTGATACCGCTCCCACGTGCGTGGTTGCTGACCAGCGCAATGCTGGTCGGCAGCGCAGTCGGGCTGATCCTCGGAGTCGCCGCAACGCTGCTCGTTCATGCCTCCGTCCGGCCCGACGTGGTGATCGCCCTCGTCGTCGGCATCCCCAGCGCGATCGGCATGCTGCTGATCCTGTTCTCGGGCCGACGCTGGGTGACGACGCTGGGCGCCTTCATCCTCGCTATTGCGCCGGGGTGGTTCGGGGTGCTCGTCGTAATCCAGGTGGTCCACGGTGCCTGATTCAGCAAGTTCCGACACATTGACCGGCGAGCCGACGCAGCCCTATTTGCCGGCCTTCACCGGCGGATTTCCCGCCCATCCGGATCCGGTGCAGCCGTTGGTGGCCGAACGCGAACCCCTCGATGTCCCGTCGGAGCCGCTTCCTGTGCCCGCGCACCCAGAGGTGGTGCCGGGCGCCTACCAGTACCTCAAGCGCTGGGCCTTCGTCGTTGTCGTGGCCGGGGTGTGGATCGCCGCAGCCGCGTGCGGGGTGGGCCTGTATTACTGGTGGTTCCACTCACTCGACAAGACGCCGCCGGTGTTCGTGGTTCTGATCTTTCTCATCGTCTGCGGTGTCGGCAGTCTGCTGACCGCGATGGTGAACAACAAGCCGCTGGTGTCGGCGCTTGCGATCGCGCTGATGTCGGCGCCGCTCGCCGCGATGGGTGGGGCGGCGGTGCTGCACGGCCTCTACTTCTGCGAATGGGTAAGCCGCTGTTTGGTGGGCGTCATCCCCTATTAGGGTTGGGCGGGTGACCCACTATGACGTCGTCGTTCTCGGAGCAGGCCCCGGCGGATATGTCGCGGCCATTCGTGCCGCCCAACTCGGGCTGAACACCGCAGTCGTCGAGCCCAAGTACTGGGGCGGGGTATGCCTCAACGTCGGCTGCATCCCGTCCAAGGCGCTACTGCGCAATGCCGAACTGGCACACATCTTCACGAAGGAAGCCAAGCAGTTCGGCATCAGCGGTGAGGCCACGTTCGACTACGGGGTCGCCTTCGACCGCAGCCGTAAGGTCGCCGACGGCAGGGTCGCCGGTGTGCACTTCTTGATGAAGAAAAACAAGATCACCGAGATCCACGGGTACGGCAAGTTCACCGATGACCACACCCTGGAAGTCGATTTGGTGGAAGGCGGCGCTGGAAAGTCGGAGACCGTCACGTTCGACAACATCATCATCGCCACCGGCAGCAGCACTCGACTGGTGCCGGGCACGTCGCTCTCGGACAACGTGGTCACCTACGAAAAACTGATCATGACCCGGGAGCTGCCGTCCTCGATCGTCATCGCCGGAGCGGGCGCGATCGGCATGGAGTTCGGCTACGTGCTGAAGAACTACGGCGTCGACGTCACCATCGTCGAGTTCCTGCCGCGAGCGCTGCCCAACGAGGACGCCGAGGTCTCCAAGGAGATCGAGAAGCAGTTCAAAAAACTCGGCGTCAAGGTGCTCACCGGAACCAAGGTCGAATCGATCAAAGATGACGGCGGCGACGTCGTGGTCACCGTCAGCAAGGACGGCCGCAGCGACGAGATCAAGGCCGAAAAGGTACTGCAAGCCATCGGCTTCGCCCCCAACATCGAGGGCTACGGCCTTGAGGCGGCCGGTGTGCAGCTCACCGAGCGCAAGGCCATCGGCATCGACGACTACATGCGCACCAACGTGCCGCACATCTACGCCATCGGCGACGTCACCGGACTGTTGCAGCTGGCCCACGTGGCCGAGGCGCAGGGTGTGGTCGCCGCCGAAACCATCGGGGGCGCAGAGACTTTGCCGCTCGGCGACTACCGAATGCTGCCGCGCGCGACGTTCTGCCAACCTCAGGTGGCGAGCTTCGGTTTGACCGAGGAGCAGGCCCGCGACGAGGGCTACGACGTCAAGGTCGCCAAGTTCCCCTTCACCGCCAACGCGAAGGCGCACGGCGTCGGCGATCCGAGCGGGTTTGTGAAGCTGATCGCCGATGGCCGCTACGGCGAGCTGATCGGCGGGCATCTCATCGGACACGACGTGTCGGAGCTGCTGCCCGAGCTGACCCTGGCGCAGAAGTGGGACCTAACCGCCACCGAGCTGGCCCGAAACGTGCACACCCACCCGACGATGTCCGAGGCGCTGCAGGAATGCTTCCACGGCCTCGCCGGCCACATGATCAACTTTTGAGAGCGATCTGGATCGCCGGGATCGGCGGGTTGGTGGTCGGTCACATCCTCTGGCTGGCCGGGATTTCCATTGCCATCGCGACTCAAAGCGTCAACAGCTGGGTGCTGGTGGTTGCCGCGGCGTCGTTTGTCGCCGGCGCCGTCGCCGCCTATATAGGTTGGCGGTCATACCAACGGAAATCCGACGTCTGGGCGGCGTTCCTGTTGGCGCTGCCCGTCTCTCCGGTGTTGCTGTCGCTCACCGTGCTCGGCGTGACGTACCTATAAGTCAGACGCAGTCGGTGCAGATCTGTTGACCGTCCTTGCGCAGGGCCAGCCGCGCGTGATGCTGCACCAGGAAGCAGCTGGAGCAGACGAATTCGTCTGCCTGCTTGGGCACTACGCGAACGGTGAGTTCCTCACCACTGAGGTCGACGTCGGGTAAGTCGAACGAATCGAGCGCGTCGCCCTCGTCGACGTCTATGACCGCGGTCGCCGCATCGTTGCTGCGGCGGCTCTTGAGCTCCTCGAGCGACTCGTCCGCGTCGGACTCGGGGGTGACGCGGGGAGCGTCGTAGTCAGTGGCCATGCGCCATGCCCCTTCCTGAAGATGTCTGGTAAACCGCCAAACGCCGTAAGGAAGCGGATTGTTCCCGGAGTTAATCGGGAAAGTCGAGCGGGATCCTCAGCGTTGCCATGGTGGCCGCGAGCGCATCGTATTGCCCTGCCAGCGTGCAGAATTCGATCAGCTGCGCGCGGTTGTACATGCTCGACAGCGCCGCCCAGGTCTCCGGCGACATCGAGCGGGTGATGACGAACTCGTCGGTCGCGGTGATCAGCACCCGCTGCCGGTCAGTGAGCCCCTCGGCGTCCGGGCCTTCGAAGATCCTGGCCTGAAGCTGCGCGTCGACGCCGCGGCTCTTCGCCAGCCGGCGATGCTGCTGCAGTTCGTATTCACAGCCACGCAGGTGCCCCACCCGCAAAATGATGAGTTCGGCGTCCGCGCGGGAGAGCTTGCCGGCGTACAGCAGGTAGCCCGAGAACGGTAACCAGGCGAGGAACAGCAATTTGTGCTGCCCGATCACATTGAACAGGTTAAATTTCGGGGCGCGGATGCCACGCGCGCCGAGCTTGGCGATGGCCCAGTTGACCGGGCCGAGTTCCTTGAATCCTCCCGGCGGGATGCGCGCCGACTCGATTGCGCTCACACCAGTGAGTCTATAGACGCAATATCCTGGCGCTTTCAGGACTGCTTCACCAGATACGGCGAGACCGTGCTCCGGTGCTCATTGAGATCGAGTGCGCGGCCAAGCGCGGGGAACGCCCGCTGCGGGCAGTTGTCCCGCTCGCAGACCCGGCAGCCGGCACCGATCGGTGTGGCGTTGTCACCCGACAACTCCAATCCCTCCGAATACACCAGCCGATGCGCGTGCCGGAGTTCGCAGCCAAGGCCGATCGCAAACGTCTTACCCGGCTGGCCGTAGCGCGATGCGCGACGCTCCACGGTGCGCGCCACCCACATGTAGTTGCGCCCGTCCGGCATCTGCGCGATCTGCACCAGGATCTTGCCGGGGTTGGCGAAGGTCTCATACACGTTCCACAGCGGGCAGGTGCCGCCCGACGACGAGAAGTGGAAACCGGTGGCGGACTGGCGCTTCGACATGTTGCCCGCGCGGTCGACGCGGATGAACGAGAACGGCACCCCACGCATCGACGGCCGCTGCAGCGTGGACAGCCGGTGACAGATGGTCTCGTAGCTCACGGAGTAGAAGGCCGAGAGCCGCTCGATGTCGTAGCGGAAGTTCTCTGCGACGTCGTGGAACTGCCGGTAAGGCAACACCGTTGCGGCCGCGAAATAGTTGGCCAGCCCCAGACGGGCCAGCGTCGTCGACTCCTCGCTGGTGAACTTGCCCTCGTCCACCAGCTTTTCGATCAGGTCGCCGAATTCGAGGTAGCCCAGTTCGGCAGCCATCTTGAACACCGTCTGCCCCGAGGACAGGTGACCGCTGATCTCCAGGGTCTTCGTATCGGGTTCGAAGCGGTGCAGCACGGTGTCGCCCAGATCGATGCGCCGAATGATGTGTACTCCGTGCACCCTGGTCAGTCGATCGGAGAGCTCCCGAGCCAATTCGGCGCGGTGCATGCGCATGCGAATGGTGAGGTCCTCGGCAGCGGTGTCGAGCTCGTGCAGGTAGTTCTGCCGTTCGTAGAAGTAGTCGCGCACTTCCTCATGCGGCATGGTGATCGACCCGCTGCCGCCGTCGGAGTTCCTGTCCTCGGTCGCGGCGGCGAGCTGCGTGGTCGCGAGGTGATAACGCCTGTGCAGATTCACCATGGCGCGGGCCAGTGCCGGGTGCGCGCCGACCATGTCGGCGACCTCGGCGAGGTCAGTGGAGATGTCGAGGTCGCGGTCCATGGTGACCTCGCGCAATTCGGCGACCAGGCGGGTGTCGTCCTCTGATGCAAAGAACGTCGCATCGACACCGAACACCTCGGTGATCCGCAGCAGTACGGCCACTGTCAGCGGGCGAACGTCATGCTCGATCTGATTGAGGTAGCTCGGTGAGATCTCCAGCATCTGCGCCAGGGCCGCCTGACTGAATCCGCGTTCGCCGCGGAGTTGTCGCACTCTCGAGCCGACAAACGTTTTCGCCACGTCAGGCAGCGTAACAAGGCTGCAAAGCCAGCCTTCGCATTGTTGGCAGATCGGCGGCTATGGGAGGATCGTGCCGATTGAGCGACAGGGGAGAACACACCATGGCGGGAATCGCAGGTAACACCGGTTTGGCGAAGGTGATGATGCCGGTACCCGATCCGCACCCGGATGTCTTCGACCGGGAATGGCCGCTTCGAGTGGCCGATATCGACCGCGAAGGCAGGTTGCGGTTCGACGCCGCAACTCGTCACATCCAGGACATCGGCTCCGACCAACTGCGCGAGCTTGGCTTCGAAGAAACCCATCCACTGTGGATCGTGCGTCGCACAATGATCGACCTGATCAAGCCTGTCGAATTCCAGGACATGCTGCGGATGCGGCGCTGGTGCTCCGGCACGTCCAATCGGTGGTGTGAGATGCGGGTACGCATAGATGGCCGTAAGGGCGGGTTGATGGAATCAGAGGCGTTCTGGATCAACATCAACCGCGAAACCCAAGGGCCGGCGCGCATCGCCGACGACTTCATCGAGGGATTGCAGCGCACCACGAATGTGGATCGGCTGCGGTGGAAGCCCTATCTGAAGGCAGGCAGTCGCGAGGACGCCACCGAGGTTCGCGAATACCCGGTGCGCGTCTCCGACATCGACATCTTCGATCACATGAACAACTCCGTGTACTGGACCGTCATCGAGGACTATCTGTTCAGCAATCCCGAACTGCTGCACAAGCCGATTCGGGTGACCATCGAGCACGATCTTCCGGTCTCGCTGGGTGACAAGCTCGAGATCATTTCGCACGTGCACCCCGCCGGATCGACCGACCAGTTCGGCGAGGCACTGGCGGATCGCGCTGTTAGAACGCTCACATATGCCGTCGGTGACGAGACGAAAGCTGTCGCTTCAATCTTTGAGCTCTGAGCACCTTCCGTTTAACAGTACGAGCGTACTGACCAGGCTAAATCGCGGTACCGGCGAGTAGCTACTGAACCGGTACAGGCAGTAGCCACTTCGCAATCTTCACAAGTTAACTCGAGGTGTTGGCGAAAGTTGGCAATTGAAACGGGTGGACCTGCGGTTATGTCTTAGTGCATGCTCGACTTAGCACACAAGTGAACGTGCTGGAGCGTTAACAACCGCCGAGAGTTGAAGCGTCTCCAGCGACTTGCAAACGAAGGAGCACCAATGTCGACCGTTGGCACGCCGAAGTCGCCCGAACAGATCCAGCACGACTGGGACACCAATCCGCGGTGGAAGGGCATCACCCGCACCTATACCCCCGCCGACGTGGTGGCCCTGCAGGGCTCTGTCGTCGAGGAGAACACGCTGGCGCGCCGCGGTGCAGAGGTGCTCTGGGACCAGCTGCACGACATGGAGTTCGTCAACTCGCTCGGCGCGCTGACCGGCAACATGGCCGTGCAGCAGGTGCGTGCCGGCCTGAAGGCCATCTACCTGTCGGGTTGGCAGGTGGCCGGTGATGCGAACCTGTCCGGCCACACCTACCCCGACCAGAGCCTGTACCCCGCCAACTCGGTGCCGCAGGTCGTGCGCCGGATCAACAACGCGCTGCTGCGCGCCGACCAGATCGCCAAGGTCGAGGGCGACACCTCCGTCGAGAACTGGCTGGCCCCGATCGTCGCCGACGGCGAGGCCGGGTTCGGTGGCGCGCTGAACGTCTACGAGCTGCAGAAGGCCATGATTGCCGCCGGTGTCGCGGGGTCGCACTGGGAGGACCAGCTGGCCTCTGAGAAGAAGTGCGGCCACCTCGGTGGCAAGGTGCTGATCCCGACCCAGCAGCACATCCGCACGCTGACCTCGGCCCGCCTGGCCGCCGACGTCGCCGACGTGCCGACGCTAGTCATCGCCCGCACCGACGCGGAGGCTGCGACGCTGATCACCTCCGACGTCGACGAGCGTGACCGCCCGTTCATCACCGGCGAGCGGACCAAGGAAGGCTTCTACCGGGTCCGCAACGGTCTTGAGCCGTGCATCGCCCGCGCCAAGGCCTACGCTCCGTTCTCCGATCTGATCTGGATGGAGACCGGCACGCCGGACCTCGAGCTGGCCCGCAAGTTCGCCGAGGGCGTCAAGTCCGAGTTCCCCGACCAGATGCTGGCCTACAACTGCTCGCCGTCGTTCAACTGGCGCAAGCACCTCGACGACGCGACCATCGCGCGGTTCCAGAAGGAGCTGGGTGCGATGGGCTTCAAGTTCCAGTTCATCACCCTGGCCGGCTTCCACGCCCTGAACTACTCGATGTTCGATCTGGCCTACGGCTATGCCCGCAACCAGATGAGCGCCTACGTCGAGCTGCAGGAGCGCGAGTTCGCCGCCGAGGAGCGGGGTTACACCGCCACGAAGCACCAGCGCGAGGTCGGCGCCGGCTACTTCGACCGGATCGCCACCACGGTGGACCCGACCAGCTCGACCACCGCGCTCGCGGGCTCGACCGAAGAGGGTCAGTTCCACTAAGCCGCAAGCCGCCGAGTGCACGGTTGTTGTACAAGATCGTCGAGTAGGCGTATCAACAACCGTGCACTCGGCGTATCTGGAGGAATCATGAGCAGTCCCATTGAACGAGTGGGCGTCATCGGCGCGGGGCAGATGGGCGCCGGCATCGCCGAGGTGTCCGCGCGCGCCGGCGTCGACGTCATCGTCTACGAGCCCACCGAAGCGCTGACCACCGCGGGCAAGGCTCGTATCACTAAGTCGCTCGAGCGTGGCGTGAGCGTCGGCAAGATCACCGAGCGCGAGCGGACCGAGGCGCTGGACAAGCTGAAATTCACCACCAACCTCGCTGATCTGTCCGATCGTCAACTCGTCATCGAAGCGGTCATTGAGGACGACACCGTCAAGGGCAAGATCTTCGCCGAACTCGACAAGCTCATCACCGATCCCGACGCGGTGCTTGCGTCGAACACGTCGAGCATTCCCATCATGAAAATCGCTGCGGCGACGGAGAATCCGGGCCGCGTGCTCGGCCTGCACTTCTTCAATCCGGTGCCGGTGCTTCCGCTGGTCGAACTGGTGAGCACATTGGTGACCACTGACGCGGCCGTCGCGCGCACCGAACAGTTCGCAAGCGACGTGCTTGGCAAGCAGGTGGTGCGGTGCGGCGACCGGTCGGGCTTCGTGGTCAATGCCTTGCTGGTGCCGTATCTGTTGTCGGCCGTCCGAATGGTGGAGACCGGTTTCGCGACCATCGAGGATGTCGACAAGGCGGTGGTGGCCGGCCTGTCGCATCCGATGGGACCGCTGCGGCTGTCCGACCTCGTCGGGCTCGATACCCTAAAACTCATCGCGGACAAGATGTTCGAGGAATTCAAGGAGCCTTTGTACGCGGCTCCGCCGCTGCTTTTGCGCATGGTGGAGGCCGGCCAGCTCGGGAAGAAGTCCGGCCAGGGCTTCTACAAGTACTGAGCCGAAACCCCCTTTTCGAAGCTACGGTTTCTGACGGACTCAACCCCGAAATCCATCACAAACCGTAGTTTCAGGGGCGGAGGATATGTCGAGACCCCGCTATCTCTAACGCGTGATGGACGCGTCTGAGGATACCGGCACGGTCGTATCGCAGATGCCGTGCGCTAACACGCACGATGGTCCACCGTTGTGCGGCAAGAAACTCCAGCCGATCGATGTTGTCAGCGTACTCGTCGGGATCAGTCCAGTGGTGCTCACCGTCGTACTCCACACCGACCTTCCATTCTGGCCAGCCCATATCGATGCGGCGGCGTCCCACTTTGATTTGCGTAACAGGCCGAGGCAATCCGTCGCGCACCAGCAGTAGACGCAGCTCCGTCTCCTTCGGAGATTCCGCGCCACCGTCGGCGAGATCCAGCGCGACGCGAAGCCGACATATGTGGCGTGCGCCGGGATAGCGGTCCGCGATGCGTTCAACCTCCTTCACAGTGCATCTCGTGGCATTGAGTAGCGCGTCAATCCGGATGATCGCTTTGTCGCCTACCGTCCGCCTGCCGATGTCATATGCGGTGCGTGCCGGGGTCGTGCAGTCGAGACTCTGTCTCAAGCAAATCTCGTCGTGTGCAATCACTCCGCAATGAACGACGATGCCGCGCGGCGCGGGTTGTCGTATCCGAGCGAGTTCCGCCGGCGCGTCGTCCGGTAGGTAGTGGGTACCATGCAACGCGGCCGCCGAGAGGCCGACCAGCGTGGCTCTTCGCCGCGACCACAGCCATGCTGCTCTGGCTCTGTCGGTCGCTTGTAGATCGATGCCTTTGCGGGCATACACGTTGTGGTGCAGCTTGATGTACTTGGTGCGCAGCATTTGACGGGTCATGAGCCCGGAAGCGAGCGCTTCGCTGCCCACGATGAGGTCGTCCATACCCTTTAGGCGCAGCGAGCGGCCAACTGGTTCCCCAAGGTACGGTTTCTGACGAAGAATCAGGCGAAATCCGTCAGAAAGCGTAGTTTCGGCGAGCCGCGAACAAGCGTGCACTGGGCGCTATGGTCGGCTGTCTAGGCCTGCGCCAGCCGCTTCTGCTCGGCCTTGACGTCGAAATCCGCTGGCGGCCAAGACAAGTCGAGCCCCTCTAACGCCTCGATCAACAGCTCGAGAGTGGCCAGTCGGCTGTACCACTTGTGGTCACAGGGCACTACGTGCCATGGCGCATATTCCGTCGAGGTGCGTTCGAGCATGGCCTGATAGGCCTCCTGGTAGGCCGGCCACAGCAGCCGCTCGTCGACGTCGCCCGGGTTGTACTTCCAATACTTGTCGGGCCGCTCGAGCCGCTTGGTCAATCGCTTCTTCTGCTCGTCCAACGAGACGAACATCGCCACCTTGATGATCGTCGTGCCCTCGTCGACGAGCGTCTTCTCGAACCGGTTGATCTCGTCGTAGCGCTTGCCCCACACCTCGGGCAGCACCATGTTGTGCACCCGAACCACCAGCACGTCCTCATAATGCGATCGGTCGAACACCCCGATATGGCCGGCCGGCGGAAGCGCACGCCGGATCCGCCACAGGTAATTGTGCTTGCGCTCTTCCTCGGTCGGAACGCCGAACGAGGCGTAGCGGATGCCCTGCGGATTGGCTGCGCCCACAACGTGTTTGACGATGCCACCCTTGCCGGCGGTGTCCATGCCCTGCAGCACCAGCAGTATGGAGCGGTTGTCGTCGGCGGACTTGCTGTTCGCGTACAGCATCTCCTGCAGCTCTGCGAAACGCTCGTTGCGTTCCGGTTGCACCGACGCGGCGTCGGCCTTCTTGCCCTTGAAGCCCGGTGTGGCGCTGGTGTCGAGGTTCGCGACCTTTTCGCCCTCGCGGAACACCAGATATTCGTGGGGCTCGTGTGTCCAGAGCTCAGGGAGTTCCGCAGCGTTAGTCATGGGCCAACAATTGTGGCGGCAAGAGAGGCGACGGGTGCGGCCGTTGGCGGAATTTCTCCAATGATCCGCCCACCTCGACGATGCCGCACAGCGCGTTCCACGACAGCATCGTCAGGTAGTCGATCAACTCGTCCGCGCTGATCCGTTGGTTCTGCATCCACGAGTGCGTGGCCAGCTGGACACCGCCGACGGTGTGGTACGCCCAGGCATCGGCACCGCCGGTCTCCATGCCGACCTCCACCATGCGATGACGCAGCATGACAGCGAGCATGCGCGCGATGATCCGCTCGGAATCCGCGACCGCCTTGCTCCTGCTGGCCGAGTTGTTGGCCATCACGAATTGGTAGGGCTCCGGCTCGTCGGCCACCGTCATCACGTACACCCGGATGATCTCGCGGGTCAGGTCGTAGCCGTCCAGGTTCGCCGACAGCGCTGCTGCCATGTTCGGGATCAGCGTGGTCTGCGCGAACCGCATCATCACCGCGGTCGTCAGGTCGTTCTTGTCGACGAAATAGCGGTACAGCACGGTCTTGGAGACGCCGATCTCGGCCGCGATTTCGTCCATGCTGACGTTGCTGCCGCGGCGTCGGATGGCCTCGAGAGTGCCGTCGACCAGCTCATTGCGGCGCTCCACTTTGTGCTTGTGCCAGCGCCGTTTGCGTCCATCGGTCTTGACCGCAATTAAGGGGATCTGCTGTGCCACTGTCGCCGTAATCCGTTCCCTAGTTCCCCTCGATAGTACGGCCGATCTTGTTCTGAGGGCTTGCGGGACGGGCCCCCACCCGGGCGTAGCGGATGATGGAGGGGTGGCACACAGACCGGACGTCGGCAGGCGGGCCGCCCCATCGGCGCCGCGGGCGAGTTTCGCCGAGTCGTTAGCCGGGGCGGACGTCGTCGCCGACGCCGAGCGCCGCCGAGGGCTGCGGCGGATGAAGATCGTCGCCGCTGAGCTTCCTTCTCGGTGCCACGGTGGTTTTTCTGCTCTGCACGTGGGCGCAGTCCGTCGGCGCTCCCGGCTGGGTCGGCTTCCTCCGGGCGGCCGCCGAGGCCGGCATGGTCGGCGCGCTGGCCGACTGGTTCGCGGTCACCGCGCTGTTCAAACACCCACTGGGCATCCCAATCCCGCACACCGCGATCATCAAGCGCAAGAAAGACCAGCTCGGCGAGGGCCTCGGCGCTTTCGTGCGGGAGAACTTCATGTCGCCGCAAGTGGTTGAGGCCAAACTGCGCGACGCCGAGGTCGCAGGCCGGCTGGGCAAGTGGCTGTCGGAGCCGTCGCACGCCGCGCGGGTCGCCACCGAGACCTCGACGGTGTTGAGGGTGCTGGTGGAGATGCTGCGCGATGAGGACGTGCAGCTCGTGCTGGACCGGATGATCATCAAGCGGGTCGCCGAACCGCAGTGGGGACCACCGATCGGGCGGGTGCTGGCCACACTGTTGGCCGAGCACCGTCAGGAAGCGCTGATCCAGCTGCTCGCCGACCGGGCCTTCCAGTGGTCGCTGAACGCCGGCGACATCATCGAGCGCGTGGTCGAGCGCGACTCGCCCACCTGGTCCCCGCGCTGGGTGGACCACCTGGTCGGCGACCGTATCCACCGCGAGCTGATGGACTTCACCGACAAGGTGCGCCGCAACCCCGACCATGAACTGCGAAGGTCGGCCACCCGCTTCCTGTTCGAATTCGCCGACGATCTGCAGCACGACGACGCGACGATTCAGCGTGCCGAGAACGTCAAGGAACAGCTGATGGCCCGCGACGAGGTGGCAAGGGCCGCCGAGACCGCATGGGCCGCCGCCAAGCGGATCATTCTCGAGTCGGTGGACGACCCCTCGTCGGCGCTGCGGGCCCGGATCGCCGACTCCGTCGTGCACATCGGCGAGTCCCTGCGAGACGACAGCGACCTGCGCGACAAGGTCGACAACTGGATCATTCGCGCGGCTCAACACCTGGTTTCCGAATATGGGGTGGAGATCACAGCGATCATCACCGAAACCATCGAGCGCTGGGACGCCGATGAGGCCAGCCGGCGCATCGAGTTGCACGTCGGCCGTGACCTGCAATTCATCCGAATCAATGGCACTGTGGTGGGTGCGCTGGCGGGGCTGATCATCTACTCGATAGCCCAACTACTCTTCTGACCTGCGCTAACTAGTGCTTGCAAAAGTTAGCACCCCGTCGTACGGTTAATCGCGTCGCACTGGAGTCAATCCGATGGGATACCGACGCAAACCGAGGGGGCCACGCTATGCCGCAGGATGAAAATCTTGCCGCCGTCGTGTCGAGCGCTGCACAGACCGCCGCGCAGGACATCGGCAGCTTCATCCGAACGCAACGCGAGGCAGCGCAGGTATCCGTGCGGCAGTTGGCCGAGAAGGCCGGCGTCAGTAACCCCTACCTCAGCCAGATCGAGCGGGGATTGCGGAAACCCTCGGCCGACGTGCTGCAACAGATCGCCAAAGCTCTTCGGGTGTCCGCGGAAGTGCTCTACGTGCGGGCCGGGATTCTCGAGCCCAGCGAGACGAGCGAAGTCCGCGACGCCATCGTCACCGATTCGGCGATCACCGAGCGGCAAAAGCAGGTGCTGCTCGATATCTACACGTCGTTTTGCCAACAGAACGAAGCCGTCAGTGAGGAGCCGACGACTGAACACATTGCAGACCAACGACCGACTCTAGAAATCCAGCAAGTCAACGAAATTCAGTGAAAGGAACCGCAACCAACATGGCTACCAAGAAGCCGGCTAAGACCGCCCAGGCCACTGCTGACGACCTCAAGGCCCCGCTGCTTGCCGCAGTCGGCGCCGCCGATCTGGCCCTCGAGCGGGTCAACGAGATCGTCGCCACTCTGCGTGAGCGTGCCGGCGAGGCCCGCACCGACACCCAGACACGGGTCGAGGAGAGCCGCGCCCGCATCACCAAGCTGCAGGAGGACCTGCCGACTCAGTTCGGTGAGCTGCGTGAGCGCCTGACCAGCGAGGAGCTGCGCAAGGTCGCCGAGAGCTACGCGGAGGCCGCGCAGACCCGCTACAACAAGCTCGTTGAGCGTGGCGAGATCGCCCTTGAGCGGATTCGCAACACCCCCGCCCTTGAAGAGGGCCGCGAGCGCGTTGAGCGCTACTCCGACCAGGCCGTCGAGCTGACCCAGGAGGCGCTGGGCAACGTGGCGTCGCAGACCCGCGCGGTTGGCGAGCGTGCCGCCAAGCTGGTCGGCGTCGAGCTGCCGAAGAAGGGCCAGAAGGCCGCCCCGGCCAAGAAGGCCCCGGCCAAGAAGGCCCCGGCCAAGAAGGCCCCGGCCAAGAAGGCTGCGGCCAAGAAGGTCACCCAGAAGTAGTAATTCGACACCAGGTCGCCCTTAGTAGGTGACTCAAAGTCGACCAGGGGACGTAACCCGCTTAGGCTAGCTATGTGGAGCTTCAAGGCCTAGTGGGTTACGTCCTCTTTGCGTTGCAAATCGCTGTGTTGGTGGCGACCGTCTACTCGTTCGTGCACGCGGCGATGCAGCGGCCCGACGCTTACACCGCCGCCAACAAGCTGACCAAGCCGGTCTGGCTGGTGATCCTCGGGGTCGGTGCGCTGCTGGCACTGGTGCTCGGCATCACCGGCGTGGCGATCGCCGCCGTCGGCGCGGGCGTCTATCTTGTGGACGTGCGGCCCAAGATCCTGGAAATTCAGGGCAAGTCCCGTTAGTCGCGTGCGCCTCGCCTTTGCCGCCGCGATCGCAGCCGTAACCGTGCCGCTGCTGTTTTCTCCAGTCGCCTCGGCCGACTCGGTGCCCGGCCCGCCGTACGTCGACCACGTCCAGTGGTCGAAGTGGGGCGACCTGTCCAGTCTTCGGGTGTTCCCGACGGATGCGGCGCGCCAGGCCTCCGCCGAGCCCGGCACCGATGCGCAAGCCGGCGAGGCGTGGACCGAGGTGCTGACGCTCTCGCCCGACGCCGACCTGCCTGGCATGCAGGCCCAGTTCCTATGCCATTGGCATTACGCCGAACTCGCCGAGCCCGGCAAGATCAGCTGGAACCTCGAACCGTGGCGAAACGAGGTCTCCGACGAGCAGATGATCGCGGCGGGCTGCAATCCGGGCGGCACCGAAGAACCGTTCTAATGGGTCGCTACCGTCGCGACGCTGTGGCCGCGCTCGTCGACCACACCCTGCTCAAGCCCGAGGCGACCGAGGCCGACGTCCTCGCGCTTCTGGCCGAGGCCGAGGAACTCGAAGTGTGCGCGGTATGCGTATCGCCGACGATGGTTGCCGCGGCCAAGAGCATCCGGACGGGCGAGTATGACATCGCGTCAGTCGTGGGATTCCCGTCAGGCAAACATCTTTCGGCAATCAAGGCCGAAGAGGCCCGGCTTGCCGCCGAAGCTGGCGCCGGCGAGATCGACATGGTGATCGACGTCGGATCGGCGGTGGAGGGCGACTTCGATGCTGTGAAGTCTGATATTGCAACGGTTTTCGAGGCGATACCGTCCTACGTCGTCTTGAAGGTGATCGTCGAGTCCGCCGTGCTGCTCGACCTTGGCGGGGAGGGCAGACTGGTCGACGTGTGCCGGATCGCCGAGGATGCGGGTGCCGATTTCGTGAAGACCTCCACCGGATTTCACCCCAGCGGGGGCGCTTCGGTGCGTGCAGTCGAACTGATGGCGCGCACCGTCGGGGACCGGCTGGGCGTGAAGGCCAGCGGCGGCATCCGCACCGCCACGGACGCGATCGCGATGCTCGACGCGGGCGCCACCCGGCTCGGGCTATCCGGAACCCGCGCGGTACTCGACGGGCTCGATTAGTCGGTCAGAGACCGGCGAAGCAGGGGTCTTGTTCGTCCTTGGGTATCGACGCGTTCTGAGTCGAAAACTGGCTCACCACACCGGTGTCGGTGACCTGCACCGAGTCCGCGTGGATGCCGAGCGGATAGTTCGTGGTCAGCTGCGAGGTGAACGCGTCCAACGCCGGCTGCACCGTCTCTCGCGGCAGCGTGAACCCCAGCCCGGTCAATTCCGTCACCTGCAAGGCGATGCCATTGTCGACGACCTCCGGCTTGGCGACGATGCTGCCCAGCGCTCCCTCCAGCTCGATGGTGCCTGCGGACGGGTTCGTGGTGACGCCGGTGACGAACGAGCCCACGAGCGGGATCGCCTCCTGGATGGTCTGCTTGATGCCCTCAGAAGACCAGGTGATGTTTGCGACCAGCGATCCGATCGAGCCGCTGGAATTCGCTGTGTCCTCGAGCCGGACGTCCTTGATGGTCAGGTTGACCTTCATGCCCTTGGCGTCGCGGACCTGATTGCCCGCGGTCTCGATGTGGATGTTCGTGTAATGGCCCGATATGTGTTGCATCAGGAACGGGGGCACGGCGCCGAACGACGCGCTGGCGCTGTCCTGCACCACGCACTCGGTGGCGCTGGCGACCACGCTGTCCGCGCGGCTGCGCGCGTACAGCTCACCCCCGAGCAGGCCGGCCACCACCAGCGCGACGAATATGACGACGACCAGCACGATCGACAGCGGGTCGCGGAAGAGCTTCTTGATCTTCACCACCAGCGACGCGTTCTCCTTCGGCGGTTCGCCCGGGGCACCGGTGTGGGGACCCCCAGTCGGTCCCGGAGGCGGGCCTTGCGGGAACTGGGGCGGAGGCGGGGCAGGCGGGCCCTGGTTGGCCGGGCGAGCCCAGGGATCGGTCACGTCAGCGATTCTGCCTTACCGAGGTGAGTGAACTCTGCGCGGTTGCGCAACACGGCGATGGTCTCGCGGGCCTTCTGCGCCGCCTCGAGGTCGAGATCGGCCACCACCAACTGGGTGTCCACTCCTGCCGATGCCAGCACTTCACCGACCGCCGATGCGACCAGACTGCCGCCGACGCCGGTTGGTCCGGTGGCAGCGATCTCGTCGCCCGGATAGGCCTGGCCGACCGCTGCGACGATGCCTGTCGTATCGATGGCCCGGGCCCTGGCCAGCAGCGTCCACTGCTCGAGCTTGCCGGGACCGCTGCCCCACGATGCGTGGACGGTGATGAGTTGCGCTCCGCGCTGGGCCAATTCGATGTAAAGCTCCGGGAAACGGACGTCGTAGCACAGTGTCAGTCCGACATTGACTCGTCCTGAGTCGTCGTCGACGGTGATCATCACCGGTTCGTGCCCCGGTGCGACGGTTTTGGACTCGGCGAAGCCGAACGCGTCGTAGAGGTAGATCTTGTCGTAGTGCGCCTCCACACCGGGGCCCGTCGCGATCAGCGTGTTGGTGACCCTGCCGTCGTCGGCTGGGACGAACATGCCTGCGACGACGACGATGCCCGCGCGTTCGGCGATCGCGCGCACGGCCGATGCCCACGACCCGTCCAGCGGTTCGGCGATCGGGGCGAGCGGCACCCCGAACCGGCACATCGTCGCCTCGGGGAACAACACCATGCGCGCACCGGCGTCGGCGGCGCGGCGGGTGTACTCCTCGACAAGGCCGAGGTTGGCTGTGGGTTCTGTGCCGCTCTGGATCTGTGCGAGGGCAATTCGCATCTGCTCAGACTAACCGCGGCGCGACATCAGACCACGGAGCGCCGACGGGCGCGACATCAGACCACGGCACCGTTAGCACGCCGTCGCGCATGCGCCGACGCGGCGGCTCGACCGGGAAACCCTCGCTGCGCATGAGGTCCAGCATCGCCCGCCAGCGCACGCGCGGGCCGAACACACCGTGGCCTGCGACGCTGGCCCACGCCCTGTCGGCCGCGGTCAGCAGCGCGTGGATGGGCTGCCCGGCGACGTTGTGGTGGATCAGCACCTTGGGTAGGCGCTCGGCGAGATCCGACGGCCGATCGATCGCGAACGGATCGCACGCCAGGGTGAGGCTGATCGGCGCGACAGCGTCGAGCAGCACCCAGCAGCAGCGCCGCCCCAGTTCGTCGCAGGTGCCGTCGACGATCAGCCCGCCAGGCGCAAGTCCCGCCTGCATGACCGCCCATGCGTCGTGCACCGCCTCGACTGGGTACTGGCGCAGCACGTTGAACGCACGCACCAAAACTGGTGTGTGCCCGGCCAACTCGAAACCACCGAGCCCGAAGTCAACGCCTTCGCGGGCTGGCACAACACGTTCGGGGTTGATCTCAAGGCCGACGACACGAACGTCGCCGCGTACCACGCGCAGCCGGGCCGCCAGCTCCAGCGTCGTCACAGGCAGCGCGCCGTAGCCGAGGTCGATCACCAGCGGATCGGTGGCCGCCAGCAGCGCCGCGCGCACCCGCCGCGAATGCACCAGCCAGCGGTCGCTGCGGCGCAGCCGGTTGTGGCCGGTGGTACCGCGGGTGATGGCGCCGACGGGCCTAATGATGCTTTGCGATCCAGTCAGCGCGACGCGACATGGAACGCAATTTTACTTGCGGATTACGCGTTTTCGGCGATCCACACCGTGGTGAAGCGTTGTTCTGCGATCAGCAGGTCGGCGAGCTGGCTGCCGATGAAGTTCTCGATCTTGCCGCCGACGAGAGGCACGCGCACCTCGACGGTGGCCTTGAACTCCAGTCGTGAGCCGCGGCCGGATTCCGCCGGGGCGAGCACGGCGGTTCCGCTCAGCGTCGCGGGCGCGCCGGTGATGACCAGCTTGATGGTTGCGGTGGCGTGCCCGTCGCGGATCGGCGACCACGCCTCCTCGCGAACAAACGTGAGGTCGCCGCGGTGGAACTGTGTCACCACCGCAGGCAGCCGGTCGGAGCGCAGCCTCTGGGTGGTGACAATGTCGATGCCGTCATCGTCAACGGTCAATGAATCCAGCGAATAGTCGTCGGCCCCGGAATCGGCCAGCCGCGCCAGCCAATACTGTTCATCGCTGAATGCCTGGTGGACCTGTTCGACGCTGCCGCCGTATTCGGTAGCCATGTCGAATGAACGCGGCATAGCTGGCCACGCTACCGTTACCGCCCGTGACCGGTCTGGAACTGGGGGGTGCGGCCGTCGCCTACGGCGTGCCGTTGGCGCCGCTGACCACGCTGCGCATCGGACCTGTTGTGCGGCGGTTGATCACATGCACGAGTACTGAGCAGATCCTCGCGGTGCTGCGGGCTCTCGATGACGTGCTGGTGCTCGCCGGGGGTTCCAACGTGGTGCTTGCCGACGACCTCGCCGACCTGACCGTCGTGCTACTCGCCAACACCGAGATCACTGTCGACGGCAACATCGTGCGCGCGGAGGCCGGTGCGGTGTGGGACGACGTCGTGGTCACCTCGCTGGCCCACGGTCTCGGTGGTCTGGAGTGCCTGTCGGGCATCCCCGGATCGGCGGGCGCGACGCCCGTGCAGAACGTCGGGGCATACGGCGCCGAGGTTGCCGACACCATCCGCCGGGTCCGACTGCTCGACCGCCGCACCGGCGAGGACCGTTGGGTCAGGCCGGACGTTCTCCAATTTGGTTACCGCACAAGCATTCTCAGACACTCGCAGGCTGCGATCGTGCTCGAGGTGGAATTCGCGTTGGACGTCGACGGGCGCAGCGCCCCGCTGCGCTACGGCGAACTGGCCGCGGCCCTTGGCGCCGAGCCCGGGACGCGTGCGGACCCAGCCCGGGTGCGGCAGGCCGTGCTGTCACTACGGAGCGGCAAGGGCATGGTGCTCGACGCCGCCGACCACGACACCTGGAGCGTGGGGTCGTTCTTCACCAATCCCGTCGTCACGCCTGCCGAATTCGAACGGCTGCAGAACCAGATCGACGGGCCGGTGCCGAACTACCCCGCCCCGGACGGCGTGAAGCTTGCTGCCGGCTGGCTGGTGGAGCGCGCCGGATTCGGCAAGGGTTATCCCGGTGACGGCGCACCCGCGCGGTTGTCCACCAAGCACGCGCTGGCGCTGACCAATCGCGGCGGCGCCACCACCGCGGACGTGATTGCGCTGGCCAGGACGGTACGGGACGGCGTTCGGGCGAGATTCGGGATCGAACTCACACCCGAGCCAATTCTGATTGGGGCCGTTCTCTAGGAGCTGGCGCGGAAAGCACCAGTACCCGGTCGGCGGCAATAGGGTGTGGCCAGGAGCGCGCTAGGGCATCGCTGTCGGTGGTGGGTGCTTACATGAGGCCATGGCTTCGGCGCCCACTGACACGGCGGCTGCAGCGGTGGTGCCGCGGCGGAGGGGGAAGTCCAGGGCGCCGATCTTCTCGTATCAAGGGCCAGTGTCGGTGATCCCGCTGGAGTTGGATGTCTCGGATGAGAACCTTCGTCGGCGCCTGGAGCGGCAGTGGGTGGCGGTATTTCGGCTGCGCCGGGCGCTGCAACGCGACGCCCGGGATAGATGCCGGGCCTATTGGGCGGCCCACCATGAACGAGAACGTGATTCGAAAGGGTTGCGGGAGCGGTTGGGATTGACCCGCAAGGGTATTGAGGCCGCGGCGAAGAACCATATTGAGGCAAGCGGCTGGATGCGTGACCACTTGACCAAGGCGATCGGACTGCATGTGGCCGACGAGGTGTGGGAAACCATCGATCGCCACCTGTTCGCGGACGCTAGCGGGCGCCGAAACGGGCCGCCGCGAGTCGGGTCGTGGTGGGACTTCGCCCGGATCCCGGGAAGGGCCCGCTCGCATACCAAGGCCCCGCCGGTGTGGGAGACCTGGCGGTTGGTTGGCACGCTCGACGGGCACCTTGACGCCTACCGGCATCCGGACTTGTCGACATCGGTGAGTATCGTCACGGCGGCGGTGGACCAGCCGGCAGGGACCTCGATCCTGGCGCAGCCGGCCCGGCTCGTCGGCCCGACCAAGTCGTCGGTCACGTGGTGGGGGCACGAAAGGGGCGTTAGCGGTGGTGTTCTCCGGCCTTCCCGGCGGGGATGTGGTGATGCCGGTGCGTCTGCCTCAGGGCGCGGGTCAGTGGGCGCACCTGGCGCATTTCTTGGCCGATCGGAGTATGTGGCACAAGATCGACCTGGTGCGGGTGCGGGACTGCCGCGCACCTGGCGGGTGGCGGTATTACGCGCATCTGCTGACACATCAGGCCGGTTATGAATCCGCCTCTACTCGGTCTCGCCGCGGCGCGATTCCCAAGGGGCGGCGCGCCGGTATTGATGCGAACGTGTCGAACCTGTCGCTGGCCTCATTCCCCGACCAGCGGCCCGACGAGCTGGTCATCGAGCAGATTAGTTTGACTGACGAGCAGCAGACCGCGGCCGAGGAAGCGGCGCGCCGCTCCCGGGCGCGACAGCGCGCGTTGGATCGGTCGCGGCGCAACAGCAACCCCGACCAATACGGGCTTTCAACTCGTCAGCGGGCACGCGCTGATCGGCGCGCCGAGCATGGACTTCGACCGAAACTGGTCACCAATCCTGGAGGCGCTCGCGCCGCCCGTGTCGACGGCGCACCGCTGCGCGCGTACTGGCGCGACGCCCTGTCACGCGGCTATCGGCGAACGCGGGCCGCCCACGCCGCCGATGCTCGGGCGCGTAGTCAAGCCAAACAAGCCTGGGCCCGCCAGACAGCGGCGGCGATCCTCGCCGTTCACGGCAACATGATCACTATCGAAAAATGTGCTATCTCGTCGTGGGCACGGTTATGGGGCAAGGGAATTCAGGTGTTTAGCCCCGGCATGCTGGTCGCCTCGCTGGCAGCGGAATGCCACGCTACCGGCGGGCGGCTGCAGCGGGTCGGCACCCGGTTCACGGCGTTGAGCCAGCATTGCCCCTGCGGGCAGAGGGTGCCTAAACCCCTCGCTCAGCGGACCCACTATTGCCCGAGCTGCGGGCTGTGCGCGGACCGCGACGTCGTCTCCGCGACCCTGGCAGCTTGTGTCGAGTTCGCCGATCCTGATGAGCCTGCAACCGGCAGGGTCGACTATGAACTTGCCCACGCCCTTCGGGCGGGGTTGGCCTGTCAGCAAGAGGGCAGGGCTCAGTCAACCGGCACCAGTCCCCGGCGCAATCACAGCGCTGGTCCGGCCAGGACCGGCAGCCACAACCGCGTGGCCTCTGCTGAGCAAGCCATCCACCACTCGGCTCACCCCCGAACAGACCAGCATCGCTGGACGTCACGGGACCAGCCGAACACCAAACAGCCCGAGCGGAACGGTGGAGGCATGACATGTAGCGCGTCAACTCTTAGGTACCCTGGGTCCACGTGAGCCCCGCCAACCCCTTGCCGTCGTTCAGTCGACGGCGGGCGCTGACCGCCCTGGCTGTCGGACTCGTCGCGCCGGGCGCACTCGCAGCCTGCGGCAGCAGGATCAGCAAACCGTCCGCGGACGGCCCAGCAGCCCCCGCGGCCCCCTCCATCAGCTACTCACCGGCCAACGCGGCCACCGATGTGGCACCCGTCGCGCCCGTTCGCGTCGAGGTGAAAGACGGCTGGTTCCAGCGTGTGATGCTGACCAACGCCGAGGGCAGGCCCGTCGCCGGCGCGCTGAACCGGGACCGCACGAGTTTCAACACCACCGAACCGCTCGGCTACGGCGTCTCGTACACCTGGGCGGGGTCTGTGGTCGGGCATGACGGCAAGGCCGTCCCGGTGGAGGGCAAGTTCACCACCATCAACCCGAGCACTCAGGTCAACGGCCAGTTCCAGCTCGCCGACGGCCAGGTCGTCGGCGTCGCCGCGCCGATCATCATTCAGTTCGACGCGTCGATCACCGACAAGGCCTCCGTCGAGAAGGCACTGAAGGTCACCACGGAGCCGCCCGTTGAGGGCAGTTGGGCGTGGCTGCCCGACGAGGTCGGCGGTTCACGGGTGCATTACCGCACCAGGGAGTACTACCCGGCAGGCACCAAGGTCAACGTCGATGCGCGCCTCTACGGCGTCGACTTCGGCGACGGCGCCTTCGGCGCCCAGGACATCTCGCTGAACTTCGAGATCGGCCGCCGCCAGGTGGTCAGGGCCGAGGCGTCGTCGCACCGCATCCAGGTGCTCGATGCCGGCGGGGCCGTGATCATGGACTTCCCGTGCAGCTACGGCGAGGGTGACGTGGACCGCAACGTCACGCGAAGCGGAGTCCACGTCGTCACCGAGAAGTACGAAGACTTCTACATGACCAACCCCGCGGCCGGATACGCCAACATCCGGGAGCGGTTCGCCGTCCGGATCTCCAACAACGGCGAGTTCATCCACGCCAACCCGGCCAGTTCGGGCGCCCAGGGCAACACCAACGTGACCAACGGCTGCATCAACCTGTCGACCGAGGACGCCCAGCAGTACTTCAACAGCGCGATCTACGGCGATCCCGTCGAGGTCACCGGGACACGGATCCAGCTGTCGTACGCCGACGGCGACCTGTGGGACTGGGCCGTCAGCTGGGACGAGTGGGTGGCGATGTCGGCGCTGTCAGAGCAACCCGGACCGTCGGGTATCCCGAGCACCGCACCTGCCACGCCGTCGGGCGCGCCGCAGCCCGTCAACGGGCGACCTGGCGGTTAAAGCGTCTCTCCGTCGAGTGGCCAGTTATGACACGCGCAGCGCGCAAAAAGGTGTATTGAGTGGCCACTCGGCGAGAGTTAGTTGTTCAACCTCCGGTTAAAGCGCGACGCGCTGGCCTGGTCGCGAGGCCGGATCACGATCGTGTCCAGGTTGACGTGCGACGGGCGTGACGCGACGAATCCGATCACCTCGGCGACATCCTCGGCGACCAGCGGCGTCACACCCTGATACACCTTGGCCGCGCGCTCGTCGTCGCCCTCGAACCGCCGCAGTGAGAAGTCCGTCTTCACCATTCCTGGCGCAATCTCGGTGAGCCGCACCGGTTTTCCCAACAGCTCGCCGCGCAGTGTGCGGTGCAGCGCGCCCTGGGCGTGCTTGGCCGAGGTGTAGCCGGCGCCGTTGTCGTATGTCTCGATCGCAGCGATCGAGGTGACGGTGACGATCAGGCCGTCGCCGGAGTCGATCAGCTTGGGCAGCAGGGCGCGGGTGACGCGCAGTGTGCCCAGCACGTTGGACTCCCACATCCACCGCCAGTGGTCGAGGTCGGCTTCGGCCACCGGTTCAAGGCCGCGGGCCCCGCCGGCGTTGTTGACAAGCACGTCGACCCGGTCCAAGGCGGCGCTTAGCGCCGTCACCGCCTCGTCGTCAGTGACGTCCGCCACAATCGCGGTTCCGCCGATCTGATCGGCCAGCGCCTTGATGGGGCCCTCGCGGCGGGCCACGCAAACGACGTGAAAGCCTTGTCCCGCAAGTGTTCTCGCGGTCGCTTCGCCTATGCCTGCGCTGGCGCCGGTGACCACTGCGACCCGTTCGGACGCTGAAGGTGTCGTCATCTGCCCAACTTTAGTTGGCGTGCTAAGTTCACCGTGTGTACCGGAGCTGTTGTTGTCGCCGCGTGATCAGTCACGCCTGACCGACCCCGGATAACTTCGCTGTCTGAGTTGAGTCGTCAGGGCCCCCGCGCAGCTGGGGAGTGTGGCCAGGACCCCACCCGCCGACTTCGACAAAGGACAATCCCGTGCGTACTTCCTCCACCACCACCCTCCGTCCGTCGGCGACCTCCGCAACGCGGGTCAGCCGCACGACTCGGGCCCTTGCCCCCGCGACTGTTCCTCCGGCGCGGCACCGCGTTGTCGCCCCCTCGCTGAAGGTCGCCGACGCGGCGGCGGCATCCGTGTTCGCAGCGGCACGTCTGCGCGGTCCGATCGCGCGTGACGTCATCGCTCAGGTGACCCACCTGTCCATCGCGACGGTGAACCGTCAGGTGACCGCGCTGCTGGACGCAGGGCTGCTGCGCGAGCGCGCGGACCTCGCGGTCTCCGGCGCCATCGGCAGGCCTCGGGTGCCGGTCGAGGTGAACCATGAGCCGTTCCTGACGCTCGGAGTTCACATCGGCGCCCGCACCACCAGCATCGTGGCCACCGACCTGTTCGGCCGCACCCTTGACGCGGTCGAGACGCCTACGCCGCGCGGCGCGCAGGCCGCGGGCCTGGCCTCGCTGGCCGGCAGCGCCCGCCGCTACCTGAGTCGCTGGCACCGCCGCCGCCCGCTGTGGGTAGGCGTGGCCGCCGGTGGCGTCGTCGACAGCACGACCGGACACCTCGACCATCCGCGGCTGGGCTGGTCCGACGCGCCGGTCGGTCCCGTGCTGGCCGAGACGCTCGGCTTGCCGGTGTCGGTGGCCTCGCACGTCGACGCGATGGCCGGCGCCGAACTGCTGCTCGGAGTGCGACGACAGGCGGGGTCATCGTCGACGAGTTTGTACGTGTACGCCCGCGAGACCGTCGGCTACGCGCTGGCGATCGGCGGCAGGGTGCACTCACCGGCCAGCGGGCCGGGCACCATCGCCGCGTTGCCCGCTTCATCGGAATTGCTCGGCGGCAGCGGCCTGCTGGAGTCCACCGTGAGCGACGAGGCGGTGCTGATTGCCGCCCGCAAGGCGCGCATCATCCCGGCCGAGGGACCGGCGTCGACGGTGACGGCCGTGCTGCGGTCGGCCAGGCAGGGAAACGATCAGGCCCGTGCGCTGCTGGCGGAGCGGGCGCGGGTGCTGGGAGAGGCGGTCGCGCTGCTGCGCGACATGCTCAATCCCGACGACCTCGTGGTTGGCGGGCAGGCGTTCACCGAATACCCCGAGGGCATGAACCTCGTCGAGGCGGCGTACGCCGAGCGTTCAGTGCTGCCTGCCCGCGACATCCGGATCACCGCGTTCGGCAACCGGGTGCAGGAAGCGGGCGCCGGGGTGGTGTCGCTCGGCGGGCTCTACTCGGACCCGATCGGGGCGATGCGGCGCGTGCAGAGCCGCCGCCCAGAAGCCACTGCGTAATTGACCGCTAAGGGTTTACCCCTTAGCGGGTTGATCGCTCACACCTCTGGCGTGAGTAATCAACCCGCTAAACCTGTCGATCTCGGCGAAGGCCCGGCGGTGTAGACATGTCTTTGTGCGCCTAGCAACAGATCTGCCACGTCGCGTCGCTGTGCTCTCGGTGCACACCTCACCACTGGCCCAGCCAGGCACCGGCGACGCCGGCGGCATGAACGTCTACGTGCTGCAGAGCGCACTGCAGATGGCCCGCCGCGGCGTCGAGGTCGAGATCTTCACGCGCGCGACGTCGTCGGCCGATCAGCCCGTCGTCAAGGTCGCGCCCGGCGTCCTGGTGCGCAACGTCGTGGCAGGGCCGTTCGAGGGGCTCGACAAGTACGACCTTCCCACCCAGCTGTGCGCCTTCACTGCGGGTGTGCTGCGTGCTGAGGCCACGCATGAGCCCGGCTACTACGACATCGTGCATTCGCACTACTGGCTGTCCGGCCAGGTCGGTTGGCTGGCACGGGACAGGTGGGCGGTGCCGCTGGTGCACACCGCGCACACGTTGGCCGCGGTGAAGAACGCCGCGCTCGCCGATGGCGACTCGCCTGAACCGCCGCTGCGTGCCGTCGGTGAACAGCAGGTCGTCGACGAGGCGGACCGGTTGATCGTCAACACGGAACATGAAGCACAGCAACTCGTTTCGCTGCACCACGCCGACCCGGCGCGCATCGACGTGGTGCACCCCGGCGTCGACCTGGAGATGTTCACGCCAGGAGACAAGGACGCCGCCCGCGCCGCGCTTGGACTGGGCGCCGACGAGCCGGTGCTGGCCTTCGTCGGCCGCATCCAACCACTCAAGGCGCCCGACGTGCTGCTGCGCGCCGCGGCCAAACTGCCAGGAGTGCGGGTGGTAGTGGCGGGCGGACCGTCGGGCAGCGGGCTGGCCGCCCCGGATGGGCTGGTGCAGCTGGCCGACGACCTTGGCATCGCCGAGAGGGTGACATTCCTGCCGCCGCAGTCGCGCGATCAACTTGTCGACGTATACCGGGCCGCCGACCTGGTCGGGGTGCCGAGCTACTCGGAATCCTTCGGCCTGGTCGCGATCGAGGCGCAGGCGTGCGGCACCCCGGTGGTGGCCGCAGCGGTCGGCGGGCTGCCTGTCGCGGTGCGCGACGGCGTGAGCGGCAGCCTGGTCGACGGCCATGACGTCGACGACTGGGCGGCGGCGATAGATGCGCTGCTCAAGCGCGGACCCGAGACCATGAGCCGCGCCGCCGTCGAACATGCGGCCACGTTCTCGTGGGCGCACACCGTCGATGCGCTGTTGGCCAGCTATGGCAGGGCCATCGCCGACTACCGCACCCGCCATCGGCTGCCCGACGTGACAGCGCGACGCAATGGCCGACGCTTCTCGATGCGGCGAGGCGTCAGGGCGTGAATCTAGACGTCGCAAAGCTGATCGAGGACACCTGCAAGGAGCACGGCCTGGTCTGCACCCACCACGAGGGTGCCAGGGGCGGGCTGCAAGGCATCATCGTCGAACTCCCGGGTGAGCGGCGACTGAAAACCAACACCATCCTGTCCATCGGCGAACATTCGGTGCGGGTCGAGGCTTTTGTCTGCCGCAAGCCTGACGAGAACCATGAGGGCGTGTACCGGTTCCTGCTCAAGCGCAACCGCAGGCTGTACGGGGTGGCCTACACGCTCGACAACGTCGGCGACATCTATCTCGTCGGCCGGATGTCGTTGGAATCGGTCACACCCGACGAGATCGACCGCGTGCTCGGTCAGGTGCTCGAGGCCGTCGACTCCGACTTCAATACGTTGCTGGAGTTGGGTTTTCGCTCGTCGATCCAGAAGGAATGGGAGTGGCGGGTATCGCGTGGTGAGTCGCTGAAGAATCTCGAGGCGTTCGCGCACCTGATCGACAGCGGGTGGGACGGCGGGAACGACACAGACGACGCGCAGCCGTCGTGAGAGGATCGGCGTCATGGGAGATTCCACGCTGATCCTGCTGCGCCACGGCGAAAGCGACTGGAACGAGAAGAACCTGTTCACCGGCTGGGTCGACGTCGATCTCACCGAGAAGGGCAGGGCCGAAGCGGTCAGGTCCGGTGAACTGATCAAGGAACTGGACCGTCAGCCCGACGTGCTGTACACCTCGCTGCTGCGACGTGCGATCAACACCGCCAATCTCGCGCTTGACGCGGCCGACCGGCATTGGATCCCCGTGCATCGCGACTGGCGGCTCAACGAGCGCCATTACGGCGCGCTGCAGGGCCTGAACAAGGCCGAGACCAAGGAAAAGTACGGCGAAGAGCAGTTCATGGCATGGCGGCGCAGCTATGACACGCCGCCGCCACCGATCGAGCAGGGCAGCGAATACAGCCAGGACGACGATGCGCGCTACGCCGACATCGCCGGCGGGCCGCCTCGCACCGAATGTCTGAAGGACGTCGTGGAGCGGTTCGTGCCGTACTACACGCAGACCATCGAGCCGGAGCTGCGGGCAGGCAAGACGGTGTTGATCGCCGCCCACGGCAACTCGCTGCGCGCCCTGGTCAAGTACCTTGACGGCATGTCCGATGAGGACGTCGTCGGTCTCAACATTCCGACCGGGATCCCGCTCCGCTACGACCTGGACGGCGACCTGGCGCCCAGGGTGATCGGCGGTACCTACCTGGACCCCGAGGCCGCCGAGGCCGGTGCGGCCGCGGTCGCCGCCCAGGGCGCCAAGTAGTGCCGCCAGCGGCGCTGTACGGCAAACACTGGGTTAACGGCTACCCAATTCCTGCGATTGGCCGTGTGACATGTCCCGTTTTGGCCGCACGCTGCTGGGATGACGTTCACCGGATGCGTACGATTTTCGCGTGAGTGTGGTATCGGCGGTGCTTCTGGCAGCCGTCGTGGCGCTGCTGGCGCTGGTGATCGGTCTCGGGCTGGGCGCGGTGCTAACCCCGCGCCTCCTCGAACATCGGCAACGCCGCGCAAACGAGCAGACCGGCATCACCGTCTCGCAAATGCTCGAGAACATCGTCTCCGGATCGCCGGTTGGGATCGTCGTGGTCGACATCTACCGTGACGTCGTCTACACCAATGACCGGGCCCGCGAGCTGGGGCTGGTCCGCGATCGGCTGCTCGACGAACGCGCCTGGCTGGCCGCTGAGCGCACACTGGCGACCGGCGAGCCCGGCGAGGTCGACCTTTCGCCGCGCAAGCGCACCAACCCCGGCCGGTCCGGGCTGTCGGTCCGTGGGCACGTACGGCTGCTCACCGAGGACGATCGCCGGTTCGCTGTCGTCTACGTCGACGACCAGTCCGAGCACGCGCGCATGGAGGCCACCCGCCGCGACTTCGTTGCGAACGTCAGCCACGAACTCAAGACCCCGGTCGGCGCCATGGGTGTGCTCGCCGAGGCGCTGCTGGCCTCCGCTGAAGACCCCGACACCGTGCGCCGATTCGCCGAGAAGATGCTCACCGAATCGAGCCGGCTGGCCAACATGGTCGGCGAGTTGATCGACCTGTCGCGGCTGCAGGGCGGCGAACGGCTGCCCGACCTTGAGGCCGTCGACGTCGACCACGTGGTGGCCGAGGCGCTGTCGCGCTACAAGGTGGCCGCCGACAACGCCGACATCAGAATCACCACCGACGCCCCGACCGGCTACCGAGTCTATGGCGATCAACCGCTGCTGGTGACCGCGATCGCCAACCTGGTATCGAACGCAATCGCGTACTCGCCCAACGGATCTTCGGTGTCCATCAGCCGCCGTCGCCGCGGCCACAACGTCGAGACCTCGGTCACCGACCGCGGCATCGGCATTGCGCGAGAGGATCAGGAGCGGGTCTTCGAGCGGTTCTTCCGCGTCGACAAGGCGCGCTCACGCGCCACCGGCGGCACCGGACTCGGCCTGGCGATCGTCAAGCACGTCGCCGCCAACCACAACGGATCCATCCGGCTGTGGAGTCAGCCGGGAACGGGGTCGACGTTCACCCTGTCGATCCCGGCATACCCCCATGGTGAGGATGACCTAGAAGTGCAAGACGAGCGAGAGGACTAGCGAGACCAATGACCAGCGTGTTGATCGTGGAGGACGAGGAGTCCTTGGCCGATCCCCTGGCCTTTCTGCTTCGCAAGGAGGGCTTTGAGGCCACCGTGGTGGCCGACGGCCCGTCTGCCCTCGCGGAATTCGAAAGGGCCGGTGCCGACATCGTCTTGCTGGATCTGATGCTGCCGGGAATGAGCGGTACTGACGTGTGCAAGCAATTGCGTTCGCGCTCGAGCGTTCCCGTCATCATGGTGACGGCGCGGGACAGTGAGATTGACAAGGTCGTCGGGCTCGAGCTCGGCGCAGACGATTACGTCACGAAGCCGTATTCGGCGCGTGAGCTGATCGCGCGTATCCGGGCGGTGCTGCGTCGCGGCAACGACAACGACGATGCCGGTGTCGGCGACGGCATCCTGGAAGCGGGTCCGGTGAGGATGGACGTCGAGCGCCACGTCGTGTCCGTCAACGGCGAGCCGATCACGTTGCCGCTCAAGGAGTTCGACCTGCTGGAGTACCTGATGCGCAACAGCGGTCGGGTACTCACCCGCGGCCAGCTCATCGATCGGGTCTGGGGTGCCGACTATGTCGGCGACACCAAGACGCTCGACGTACACGTCAAGCGACTGCGGTCCAAGATCGAGGGCGACCCGGCCAACCCGGTGCACCTGGTTACGGTGCGCGGTTTGGGCTACAAGCTCGAGGGGTAACAGTAATGCCGCCGACGGCCGTGGCTAGCTGAGAGCCGTTCACAAGTAACTCTTCTACCGTGGGCACCTTGCAACAGCCGAGCCGACACTGTGGACGAATACGAGTGACAACCCGGACGACGACAGAAAAAACCCAATCAACCAGCAGCGTCACCCCTTGGGTGCGTCGGGGCGGCCCGGCGGTCGCGGCGATCGCGCTGGTGACATACGTCCTGGCGTATGCGCACTGGCCGACGCTGCGGCTACAGGTCGACCTGCTGGTGTACCGGTTTGCCGCAGAACACCTGTTGGCGGGGGCTGACCTCTACTCGACCGGTTTGACCGGTAAACCCAACGAGCTGCTGTTCATCTATCCGCCCTTCGCGGCGATCTTCGCGATCCCGCTGGCCCTGCTCGACGGTTCGTCAGCGCAACTGCTGTGGCTGCTCGGCATGGTGGCCGCACTGAGCTACGTGGTGGTGCGGATGCTGAAGTCGATGGGCATGCACGCCGGTGGGGCCATGCTCAGCCTGGCCGCACTGCTGGTCGGCGTGATCGCGTGGCTGGAGCCGATGCGGTTGACGGCCGAGCTGGGGCAGATCAACATCGTTCTGCTCGTGCTCGTCGTTGGTGATCTGTTGGCCACCGGCCGGAGCAAGTGGTCGGGGATCGGTATCGGGCTGGCCGCGGGCATCAAACTGACCCCCGCGCTGTTCATCGTGTACCTCTTGGTGACCCGACGGATCCGGGCGGCGTTGGTGGCCACGGCAACGTTCGCCGCCACGGTCGGGCTCGGATTCGCAGTCGCTCCAAGCGATTCCACGACGTATTGGCTGGACGGCCGATTCGATGACGTCAACCGCATCTCGCACGATCCGCTCGCCAACACCAGTGTGAGTGGTTTGCTGCTGCGCTTGCACGGTTCACCAACGGTGGCAACCATCGCCGCGGCCGTCGTCGCGGTTGCTGCCGTCGTGGTCGCCGCGATGGCGTATCGACGCGGTCAGGCGGTTTTGGCCATCGCCATCGTGGGGATGGCTTCGGCCGCCGCGTCACCGTTCAGTTGGAGCCACCATTGGGTGTGGTTCGCGCCGCTGGTCGTTCATCTCGGGTATCGCGGGTATGTCGTCGGCAGCAGGGGTGCCGCCGCGGCGATGTGGCTGCTGTGCGCTCTGGTCGGCGGTTGGATCGTGGCCGTAGCCGGCGACACACCGCAAGCCGGAATCCTGTCGCTGCGTCCCGGCGGGATGTGGGGCCAAATCATGCCCGGCACTTATGTTTTGGCGTTCCTGATGATTCTGTTGGGTGCGGCGGTGTGGCTGTGGCGTTGGCGTGACGACCCGCACCTAACCCGTTTGCCCACCCATGATCTCGAACACCTCGAAGGTGTTGACGCCGGCCATCACTGACGGGTCGGCCTCACCGATCGCAAGCACTTCTGCCCGATCCTCGGCACGCAGCACGCCGAGTCCCCACACGCCTTCGGGGTCGGCGACAGGTCCGTAGACCACGACTCTGCCGTCGGCCAGCAGCCGCTGCCAGTACTCCATGTGCTCGGCCATCGCCTGCTGCTCTTCGGACGTCATCGTCTGCGCGAAGTCGGCCCGGGGCGGGACGAGCCGGAACAGGAAGAGACTCATTCGGAGGCGCGGGTCGCGGGGTGCACGGCTATCAACCCTAAACCGCTGCGCCGCTTGCACATTGCGGCTAGCTCGGCGTACGCCTTTTCACCAAGCAGCTCGGTCAATTCGGGCCCGTAGGACTCCCACACTTGCTTGGCGCCGACGTGGGCGTTGGGGTCGCCGGTGCAGTACCAGTGCAGATCCGCCCCGCCTTCACCCCAGCCGCGGCGGTCGTACTCGGTGATCCACGTCTTGAGGATCTCCGACCCATCTGGGCGCTCCACCCACTCCTGGGTGCGGCGTATCGGCAGCTGCCAGCACACGTCCGGCTTCATCGTCAACGGCTCCACCCCGAGCTTGAGGGCCTTGCTGTGCAGCGCGCAGCCGATCCCACCGGGGAAGCCGGGCCGGTTCAGAAAGATGCAGGCGCCCTTGTACTTCCGCGTCCGAAGGTTCGGTTTGTCGTCGTACTCGTCCCACTCCAGGTAGCCCTTCTTGCCGAGCCCCCTTTCGCGGAACTGCCAATCCTCGTCGGTGAGTTGCTCTACGGCGTCATCCAGCCGGGCGCGGTCGTCCTTGTCGGACAGGAACGCGCCGTGCGAGCAACATCCGTCGTCGGGCCGGCCCTCGACGGTGCCCTTGCATGCAGGGGTGCCGAACACGCATGTCCACCTGGACAGCAGCCATGTCATGTCGGCCGCGATCAGATGTTCGGGGTTGTCCGGGTCATAGAACTCCACCCATTCACGGGCGAAGTCCAATTCCACCTCACCTGGATGCGATGCGCTCACAAAAGTCAACGGTAGCTCCACTAGGTTGGGTGCGTGCGATTAGGCGTGCTGGATGTCGGCAGCAATACCGTCCACCTCTTGGTGGTGGACGCGCGCCGCGGCGGCCATCCCACCCCGATGAGTTCAACCAAGGCGTCGCTGCGTCTCGCCGAAGCCATCGATAACTCGGGCAAGCTGACCCGTAAGGGCGCCGACAAACTCATCAGCACCATCGACGAGTTCGCCAAGATCGCCACCAGCTCCGGCTGCGCCGAACTGATGGCGTTCGCCACCTCCGCCGTGCGCGACGCCACCAACTCCGAAGACGTGCTCGCACGGGTGCACGCCGAAACCGGGGTCGCCCTGCAGGTGCTCAGCGGGGTCGACGAATCTCGGCTGACGTTCCTCGCGGTGCGCCGGTGGTACGGGTGGAGCGCCGGGCGCATCATCAACATCGACATTGGCGGCGGCTCGCTGGAATTGTCCAATGGCGTCGACGAGGCGCCCGAGGTGGCGCTGTCGCTGCCGCTGGGCGCCGGGAGGCTCACCCGCGAATGGCTGCCCGACGATCCGCCGGGTCGCCGCCGCGTCAACATGCTGCGCGACTGGCTGGCCACCGAGATCGCCGACGCCGGCGCCGAGATGCTCAAGGCAGGAAATCCGGACCTGGCCGTCGCGACGTCGAAGACGTTTCGCTCGCTGGCCCGCCTCACCGGCGCGGCCCCCTCCGGCGAGGGTCCGCGGGTGAAGAGGACGCTCACAGCGACGGGCCTCAGGCAGCTCATAAATTTCATCTCTAGGATGACCGCGGCTGACCGTGCGGAATTGGAAGGGGTGAGTGCCGAGCGGGCGCCACAGATCGTGGCCGGAGCTTTGGTAGCTGAGGCGAGCATGAAGGCACTCGCCGTCGAAAGTGTGGATATCTGCCCCTGGGCGTTGCGGGAAGGGCTGATTCTGCGGAAACTCGACAGCGAAGCCGACGGAACGGCCTTGGTAGAAACGTCCGTGCGGGATGCTGGACGATGAGTAGCTAGGCCCAGAGGCAACACAGGATGACAGGACCAGAAGACAGCCACAGCAGCACGCGACCAATTTCGGTCGCGGAGTTGCTCGCGAAGAACGGCACGATCGGTGCCCCGCCCGTCGGCGGCAGGCGCCGGCGGCGCCGTGGCAACAGCGACTCCGTCACAGTCGCCGAATTGACGGGCGAAATCCCGATCATCGGCGAGCACGACGACGACGCCGACACCGACCGTCAGCGCGCAGTGGCCACCGAGGAGCACGGTGACGCCACTGGCCCGGTGCCCACAAACGGCGTTGCCGGCCATGTCGACGAGGTCGAGGTTCGAGAGGCTCAAGCCGAATCCGATGGCGCACCGGCTGCCGACGGGTACGAAGAGGTCGACGACGACTACGCCGACGCGGTTTCCGACTACACCAGCCACCTCGAGGAGCGCGACGCCGAACCCGACCCGGTGGACTTCTTCGCACCGCCACCGCGTCGCCCGCAACCCACACCCGGCAACCGGCGCTTCCGTGGGCCGCTGGGCCGCGGTGCCGAGCAGATGAGCCCCGATCCCGTCGACGAGGATGAGCTCTTCGATTCCCCGCTCGAGGTCGCTGAGGAGCCCGAGATCGAGGACGAGGACATCGAGGCCTCCCTCGCTGAGAAAGTCGAGGAGAAGGACAGGGACGAGCCGCCGTCGTACCTGCGCTCCACGGCGGGCACCCTGTTCGGCGGCCAGACCGTCGCCGACGACTTGGCCAGACGCGGCGCGCCCCCCGGGCCCGAGGACATCGATCTCGAGGGCGAGGAGGCCGCGCAAGCGCCGCCTTCGACGATGCCGTCGTTCCTGCGTGGCGCGCTGGTCGTGGGCCAGTGCATCATCGCGGTGGCGTTCGGCGCCGGCCTGTTCATTGCTTTCGACCAGCTGTGGAAGTGGAACAACATCGTCGCCCTCGTGCTGTCGGTGCTGGTGATCCTTGGCCTGGTCGTGGGCGTGCGCGTGGTGCGCAAGACCGAAGACATCGGCAGCACGCTGATAGCGGTGGCAGTCGGCGCTTTGGTGACGCTGGGACCGTTGGCCCTGCTGCAGTCGGGCTGAGGCGTCGTCAGACGCCGATAGAAAACACAGTGCGCCCCGCCATCAAGGTCGGTCTGTCGACGGCTTCCGTTTATCCGCTGAGGACTGAAGCGGCCTTCGAGTACGCCGCGAAGCTGGGCTACGACGGCGTCGAGTTGATGGTGTGGGCCGAGACGGTCAGTCAAGATGTGGACGCCATCGAGCAGCTGTCGATGCGCTACGACATGCCTGTGTTGTCGGTGCACGCACCGTGCCTGCTGATCTCGCAGCGGGTGTGGGGCGCCAATCCGATTCCGAAGCTGGAGCGCAGCGTGCGGGCCGCTGAGCAACTCGGCGCGCAGACCGTCGTCGTGCACCCGCCGTTTCGCTGGCAGCGACGCTACGCGGAGGGCTTTTCCGATCAGGTCGCCGAACTCGAGGCGTCCAGCGACGTGATGGTGGCGGTGGAGAACATGTTCCCGTTCCGCGCCGACAGGTTCTTCGGTGCGGGCCAGACATCGATCGAGCGGATGCGCAAGCGCGGAGGTAGGCCAGGGCCCGGCATCTCGGCGTTCGCACCGTCCTACGACCCGCTGGACGGCAACCACGCCCACTACACGCTCGACCTGTCGCACACCGCGACCGCAGGCACCGACGCGGTCGACATGGCCCGCCGGATGGGCATCGATGGTCCGGATGGGTTGGTGCACCTGCACCTGTGCGACGGCAGCGGTGCCTCCACCGACGAGCACCTGGTGCCGGGCCGCGGCACCCAGCCCACCGTGGAGATCTGCGAGATGCTGGCCGCCGGCGACTTTTCCGGGCACGTGATCCTCGAGGTGACCACCTCGGGCGCGCGCACGGCCACCGAACGGGAAGTGCTGCTGCGTGAGTCACTTCAGTTTGCCCGTGCGCACCTGTTGCGCTGAAGGCAGTAAGGAAACACATGCCGGGATCGACCCTGTTCACCGACGCCATGGCGCTCACCCCGGCAGGGGACGGCGTGTATGAAGGCGAGCTGAACGAGCACTGGACCATCGGCCCGAAGGTGCACGGCGGGGCGATGCTGGCGCTGTGCGCGAACGCGGCGATCGCGGAGTACGGCGGCGACATTGCGCCGATCGCGGTGTCGGGTAACTTCCTGTGGGCGCCTCACCCCGGCCCGATGAAAGTGGTCACCGCGGTGCGCAAGCGGGGGCGTCGGGTCAGCCTGATCGACGTCGAGCTCAACCAGGGCGATCGCACCGCCGTGCGGGCGGCGATCACACTCGGCGATCCGGAACACCATGTGCCGCCGCTGTTGTCGGTCAACCCCGTCATTCCGCTGATGCAGCCGGAGCCGCCGCCGGGTCTCGAGCCCATCGGCCCGGGCCACCCGATGGAAGACGTCGTTCATTTGGCGCACGGCTGTGACATCCGGCCGTCGCTGACCACGTTCACCCCGCGCACCGACGGCGGTCCACCCATCATCGAGTACTGGGTGCGCCCGAAAGGCGTTGCGCCGGATGTGCTGTTCGCGCTGCTGTGCGGCGACGTGTCCGCGCCGGTGACGTTCGGCGTGAACCGGACCGGTTGGGCGCCGACGGTACAACTCACCGCGTATCTGCGCACGCTGCCCGCCGACGGCTGGTTGCGGGTTCTGTGCACGACGGTGCAGATCGGCCAGGACTGGTTCGACGAGGACCACATCGTCGTCGACTGCGAGGGCCACATCGTCGTGCAGAGCCGTCAACTCGCGATGGTGCCCGCGCCGTAATCGCCGCGCGCGTCTGCAATGCTTGCGCGCATGGCCAGAATCGCGATCGTCGGCGGTGGAAGTATCGGCGAGGCACTGCTGTCCGGGCTGCTGCGCGCGGGGCGCCAGGTCAAGGACCTGGTGGTCGCCGAGAAGTTCCCCGACCGAGCTCAGTACCTGTCCGAGACGTATTCGGTGCTGGTGACGACGGTGGCCGACGCGGTCGACACCGCGACCTATGTGATCGTGGCCGTCAAGCCTGCCGATGCGGGAACCGTTGTCAACGAAATCGCCGAGGCGGCGGCGAAGGCCGAAAGTGACACAGCTGAACAGGTTTTCGTGTCAGTCGTCGCGGGCGTTACCACCGGGTTCTACGAGAACAAGCTGCCGGCTGGATCGCCCGTGATCCGGGTGATGCCCAACGCGCCCGTCGTCGTCGGAGGGGGAGTCAGTGCGCTGTCGCGTGGCCGGTTCGCCACCGCCGATCACCTCAAGGAGGTGTCGGCGATCTTCGACGCGGTCGGCGGCGTGCTGACGGTGCCCGAGTCGCAACTGGACGCGGTGACCGCGGTGTCGGGCTCGGGTCCCGCGTACTTCTTCCTGATGGTCGAGGCGCTCGTCGACGCGGGCGTCGCGGCCGGGCTCACCCGCTCGGTGGCCACCGATCTGGTCGTGCAAACGATGGCCGGCTCGGCTGCGATGTTGCTGGAGCGGCTGGACGAGGCGCAGCCGGTGGGTGATGCGGCGATGGGCACCGCGATGGACACCACCGCGGCGCAACTGCGCGCGACGGTTACCTCGCCGGGCGGTACCACCGCTGCTGGGCTGCGCGAACTCGAAAAGGGCGGTTTGCGGGCGGCGGTTGGCGAGGCGGTCGAAGCCGCAAAAAGGCGCTCTGAGCAGCTAGGAATTACATCAGAGTAATTAAATAATTTCCGATGGATTAGCCCACACCCGTCGCAGTAACCCCATTGGCCACGCTATTCTCCCAGTGGTAAGCACGGGTTGGTGCCAGCGGTGGGGAAGCCGCTGGAACTGCCCGTGCCTGATGGATTGGGTTGCGATGACGTCTATGAACGGGCCATCGGCGCGGGATTCGGCTAGTGGGAAGGCGGCGCGTGACGCCGCCCCGGCCGATGGCCAGCCGCCACGGGCTCAATTTCTGACCGTCGCCGAAGTGGCGAGCCTGATGCGGGTCAGCAAGATGACGGTGTACCGGTTGGTGCACAACGGTGAGCTGCCTGCCGTGCGCGTCGGACGCTCGTTCCGGGTGCACGCCAAGGCTGTCCACGACATGTTGGAGAGCTCGTACTTCGACGCGGGCTGAATGCGCTTCGCGCAAGCGGCTCTCATCGCCGGCTAGGCGGGCTCGTACGCCTGGAGCGTTTTCCGTTTACCTAGGCTGCCCAGGTAGGGTGTGCGGGTCAAGAGGCTTTGGAAACAGTGGGAAACATCTAGGTAGCGGAGTTCATGGGTTCAGTCATCAAGAAGCGGCGTAAGCGCATGTCGAAGAAGAAGCACCGCAAGCTGCTTCGTCGCACCCGGGTGCAGCGCAGAAAACTCGGCAAGTAGCTTTCCCGACCGGCCGCTAGTCTGTCCAGATGGATTCTGGGGGACAATCAAACGGGCCAGACTCGCGCGACACCGTCCACTATCCGAAGGTCGTCCTGGTCACGGGGGCTTGCCGGTTTCTCGGGGGATACCTGGTCGCCAGGCTCGCGCAGAACCCGTTGATCAATCACGTCATCGCAGTCGACGCGATCGCGCCGAGCAAGGACCTTCTGCGACGGATGGGGCGCGCGGAGTTCGTCCGCGCCGACATCCGTAATCCGTTCATCGCCAAGGTCATCCGCAACGGCGACGTCGACACCGTGGTGCACGCAGCGGCCGCCTCCTACGCGCCTCGCTCCGGCGGGCGCGCCGCGCTCAAGGAACTCAACGTGATGGGCGCGATCCAGTTGTTCGCGGCGTGTCAGAAGGCGCCTTCGGTGCGCCGCATCGTGCTCAAGTCGACGTCCGAGGTGTACGGCTCCAGTTCGCGCGACCCGGTGTTCTTCACCGAGGACAGCAGCGCCCGCAGGCCGCCGGGTGAGGGCTTCGCTCGCGACAGCATCGACATCGAGGGCTACGCACGTGGGCTTGGCCGGCGCAGGACCGACATCGCGGTGACCATCCTGCGGCTGGCCAACATGATCGGCCCAGCCATGGACACCGCGCTGTCGCGCTACCTGGCCGGGCCGGTGGTGCCGACCGTCGTTGGCCACGACGCGCGGCTGCAGCTGCTGCACGAGCAAGATGCCCTCGGCGCACTGGAGCGCGCGACGATGGCAGGCAAGTCGGGCACGTATAACGTCGGCGCCTCCGGCATCATCATGATGAGTCAGGCCATCCGGCGCTCGGGCCGGATTCCGCTTCGGGTGCCGCGCTCGGCGCTGTGGGCGGTGGATTCGCTGATGCGCGCAACTCGCTACACTGAACTCGATCGCGAGCAGCTTGACTATTTGAGTTATGGCCGGGTCATGGATACATCGCGGATGCGAAATGACCTGGGCTACAGCCCTAAATGGACTACTGCCGAGGCCTTTGACGATTACGTCCGAGGTCGCGGATTGACTCCGATCATCGACCCACGATGGGTACGCTCAATGGAGAGTCGCGCCGTGTCGGCGGCGCAACGCTGGGGACGATAGAACAAAATATTTTTCAAATCGGGTGGGGAGAAGGTAACAGCGTGGCGGGCGAGTCAAAAGCCAAAGTCATTCCGCTACATGCAAATTCGGGTCGGGGGTCGGCCCAGCGACGCGCTGCTGCTGCGGCGCGCGCTGAAGGTGCGCGCCGACATCCCTCGCTGCTCTCGGACTCCGGCGGACGCGCTTCTGCCGAGCAGATCGCCGCGGTGGTCCGCGAGATCGATGAGCGGCGCGGCGGCGTTTCCGGCGCTCCGATCGCCGAGGACACGCCGTCGGAACTCGCCAAGCGAATCGCCTCGGTCGCCGAATTCGTCCGCAAACGGATGATGGGTGACTACACCGTCGACGAGTTCGGGTTCGACCGCCACCTCAACGACGCAATCTTTTTGCCTTTGCTGCGTGTGTTCTTCAACCAGTGGTTCCGTGTCGAGGTCAGCGGCGTTGAAAACCTGCCGAAGTCCGGCGCTGCGCTGATCGTTGCCAACCACGCCGGCGTGCTGCCGTTTGACGGGCTGATGACCGCGGTGGCGGTGCACGACAAGCACCCCACGCACCGGGATCTGCGGCTGCTGGCCGCCGACATGGTGTTCGACATGCCGATGCTCGGGCAGGCCGCACGCAAGGCGGGCCACACCATGGCCTGCACCGCCGATGCTCATCGCCTGCTGGCGGCCGGTGAGCTGACCGCCGTTTTCCCCGAGGGTTACAAAGGCCTGGGCAAGCACTTCAACGATCGTTACAAGCTGCAGCGCTTCGGCCGCGGCGGATTCGTGTCGGCCGCGCTGCGGACCAAGGCGCCTATCGTGCCGTGCTCGATCGTCGGCTCCGAGGAGATCTACCCGATGATCGCCGATGTCAAGCTGCTGGCTCGGCTGTTCGGGCTGCCGTACTTCCCGGTTACCCCGTTTTTCCCGCTGGCTGGGCCTGCCGGGCTGGTCCCGCTGCCATCGAAGTGGCACATCCAGTTCGGTGCGCCCATCCCGACCGCCGACTACGACGAGTCGGCCGCCGAGGATCCGATGATCACGTTCGAGCTGACCGACCAGGTCCGTGAAACCATCCAGCAGACGCTGTATCAGCTGTTGGCGAACCGGCGGAACATGTTCCTCGGCTGAGTTTTCTGGCCACCGGCCAGTTACTGCACGCGTTTTGCAGAATGGCGTTGCATAAGTGGCCACTCGCGAGGGAACGTCACTCCGTTTTCGAGCTTTGCCCAGCAATCATTTTCGCGATCGCGGCATCGCGCGCCGCGGCGATCTGTGCGCTCACCTCGTCGGCCTCGGAGCCGGAGGCCTCGCCTAACACCGTCACGACGCTGGTGATCACCGGCTTACCGTCGGCGTCGGTTACTTCGCCGCGGATCTCGCTGACAACCGCGCCGTGCGATTCGATCACCGAGTCGAGATACGAATCGAAGAACAACTTGTCGCCGGCCAGGATCGGCCGGTGGAAGACGAGCTTCTGATCGCGGTGGAGCACCCGTTCCATGTTGATCGGCACGTCAAAGTGCTTGAAGATCTCCTCTTGCACGCGGCGCCCTGCCACCGCGAGAAACGTCAACGACGCCACCAGCGCGTCATACCCGATCTCCTTGGCCGCGGCTTCGCTGTAGTGGGCCGGATGGTCATCCTTGACGGCCCGCGCGAACTCACGGATCTTCTCGCGATCGACTTCGAAGTAGTCCGGGTACCGGTAGTGGGTTCCGATGATCTCTTCAGCGATTGCCATGCCGGCGGTTCCCCTCCACGTGTTAGCGGCGCGAGCCTATCAAGGCTGGATTGCCTGCCCGGCCGGCGCGACCTCTCAGCTGCCGTCTTGGCGTCGCGAAACTATTGCCGCCAGCGCCCCACCGACCGCGCCGAGTGCCAGGGCAGACGGCACTCCGATCCGGGCGGCTTTGCGGGCCGTGCGGAAATCGCGGATCTCCCAACCTCGCTCGCGGGCAAGGTCACGCAGGTCGGCATCGGGGTTGATCGCGACCGCCGTACCGACCAGCGACAGCATCGGCACGTCGTTGAAGCTGTCCGAGTAGGCGGTGCAGCGCTTGAGGTTGAGCCCTTCGCGGATGGCCAGCGACCGCACCGCGTGCGCCTTGCCTGTCCCGTGCAGGATGTCGCCGACCAGCCGGCCGGTGAACACCCCGTCGACCGACTCGGCGACCGTGCCGAGCGCACCGGTCAGCCCCAGCCGCTTGGCGATGGTGGCGGCGAGTTCGTAGGGCGTCGCGGTGACGAGCCACACCTGCTGGCCTGCGTCGAGATGCATCTGCGCCAGCGCCCGGGTGCCCGGCCAGATCTTGTCGGCGATGATCTCGTCATAGATCTCCTCGCCGACCGCCTCCAGCTCGGCCGTCGAGCGGCCCTCGATGAACGCAAGCGCCTTCGTCTTGCCTGCGGCCACGTCGTCGCTGTTCTCGCGGCCGAGAAGCTGAAACTTGGCCTGCGCGTAGATGAATCGGCCCATATCGCCGTAGGTGAAGTACTTGCGGGCGGCCAGGCCGCGGGCGAAGTGCACAAGCGAGGAGCCGTGCACGAGCGTGTTATCGACGTCGAAGAACGCCGCGGCGGTCAGGTCCGGCGGCGGGGGCGGCGGGGTGGTGACCGCTTCGATCTGGAGGTCGGTGACAGCGGCCTCTGCGCTGGCTTCGCCGGCGAGCTGCTGTTCGGCGGCCTCCACGCTGGCCTCGACGTCGGCTCCCCCGATTTCGGACACGGATCAACAGTAAGACACTGCCCAGCCATACTTGCGGTGTGAACCGGCGGGTGGAATTGCTCACACGGAAGGGCTGCACGATCTGCACGGGCGCCGCGACGCGGCTGGCCAAGTTGGCCGACGAGCTCGGCTTCGCGCTGACGGTCACCGACGTCGACGCCGTCGCCGCGGCAGGGGATACCGCCCTGCGTGCCGAGTTCGGCGACCGGCTCCCTGTGGTGCTGTTGGACGGGGCGGAGCACAGTTACTGGGAGGTCGATGAGCCCCGGTTGCGGGCGGATCTGGCGGGTCGATAAGGAGCGGGCAAATTTGGTAGCCCCGCTGGTTAACGGCTACCTTTGAGGGCGTGGTGATGAAGCCGTGAGCGTCTTGCTTTTCGGGGTTTCGCACCGCAGCGCGCCCGTGTCGGTGCTGGAGCAATTGAGCACTGACGAGTCCGATCAGGCCAAGATCGTCGACCAGGTGCTGCAGTCCTCTCTCGTGACCGAGGCCATGGTGCTGTCTACCTGTAACCGCGTCGAGGTCTACGCCGTCGTCGAGGCCTTCCACGGCGGTCTGTCGGTGATCGGCCAGGTGCTGTCCGAACATTCCGGCATGTCGCTGGGCGATCTGACGAAGTACGCCTACGTGCGGTACGCGGAAGCGGCCGTCGAGCATCTCTTCGCCGTGGCCAGCGGCCTGGACTCCGCGGTCATCGGCGAGCAGCAGGTGCTCGGCCAGGTCCGCCGCGCCTACGCCGCCGCCGAGGCCAACCACACCGTCGGCCGCACCCTGCACGAGCTGTCCCAGCGCGCGCTATCGGTCGGCAAGCGGGTGCACTCCGAGACCGGCATCGACTCCGCTGGCGCCTCGGTGGTGTCGGTTGCGCTGGGTATGGCCGAAACCAAGCTCGGCGGCCTGGCAGGGCGCACCGCCGTCGTCATCGGCGCAGGCTCGATGGGCGCGCTGTCGGCCAAGCACCTGGTGCGTGCGGGCGTCACAAACGTTCATGTGGTGAACCGGTCGCTGCCGCGGGCGCGCCGACTGGCCCACAACCTGCGCGATCAGGGCATAGCCGCTGACGCGTATCCGCTCGACCACATAGCGGGCGTGCTGGGCGATGTCGACGTGCTGGTGTCCTGCACCGGCGCGGTCCGACCGGTGGTCTCGTTGGCCGACGCGCATCGTGGCCTGATGGGCCGCTCAGAGCTGGAACCGCTGGTGATCTGCGACCTCGGCATGCCCCGCGACGTGGATCCCGCGGTCGCCGGTCTGCCAGGGGTGTTCGTGGTCGACATGGACCGCATCCAGCGTGAGCCGTCGGCCCGCGCCGCGGCCTCCGACGCCGAAGCAGCCCGAACGATCGTCGCCGCCGAAGTTGCCAACTACCTGGCGGGCCAGCGGATGGCCGAGGTCACGCCGACCGTAACGGCACTGCGCCAGCGGGCCGCCGATGTCGTCGAGGCCGAGTTGCTGAGGCTGGACAACCGGCTGCCCGAACTCGACGCCACGCACCGCGACGAGGTCGCCAAGACCGTGAGGCGGGTGGTCGACAAGCTGCTGCACGCCCCAACGGTGCGGGTCAAACAGCTGGCCAGCGCACCCGGGGGCGACAGCTACGCCGAGGCCCTGCGCGAGCTTTTCGAACTCGACCAGCAGGCGGTCGACGCCGTCGCCGGGCCCGAATTGCCTTTGGTGACACCCGATCTCGACAAGGCCGAGTAACGCTTGACTGAATTGATTCCCCAGTCGCTTAGCTCCTGCCCTCCGAAAGCCGCGCGGTGATCCGGATCGGCACCCGGGGCAGCCTGCTGGCGACGACCCAGGCAGGTGTCATCAAGGACGCCCTGGCCGCCAACGGGCACGCCGCCGAGCTCGTCATTATCTCTACCGAGGGCGACCGCTCGGCAGGGCCGATTGCCGACCTCGGTGTGGGAATATTCACCGCCGCACTGCGGGAGGCCATCCACGACCGCAGCGTGGACATGGCCGTGCACTCGTACAAGGATTTGCCGACGGCCCCCGACCCTCGGTTCGTGATCGCCGCGATACCCCCACGCGAAGACCCCAGAGACGCGTTGGTGGCACGTGACGGCATGGTGCTCGGAGAGTTGCCGACAGGCTCGGTGATCGGCACGTCGAGCCCGCGGCGGACCGCGCAGCTTAGGGCATTGGGTCTCGGTTTGGAAATCCGCCCCCTACGAGGCAACCTTGATACCAGGTTGAACAGGGTTAGCAACGGTGATCTCGACGGCATCGTGGTCGCACGGGCGGGTCTGGCCCGCATCGGGCGGCTGGCGGATGTCACAGAGACTCTGGAGCCGGTGCAGATGTTGCCAGCGCCGGCTCAAGGTGCGCTCGCGGTCGAGTGCCGCGCAGACGACACCGAGCTCGCCGCGCTACTGGCGGAGTTGGACGACGCCGACACACGCGCAGCGGTCACTGCTGAACGAGTCCTGCTCGCCGAACTGGAGGCGGGTTGTTCCGCACCGGTGGGGGCGATCGCCGAGGTGGTCGAGTCCATCGATGAGGACGGCCGCGTCTTCGAAGAGCTGTCGCTGCGCGGCTGTGTGGCGACGCTGGACGGATCCGACGTGATCCGTGCGTCCGGTATCGGGACAACCGGTCGGGCACGGGAGCTAGGGCTCTCGGTGGCCGAGGAGTTGTTCGAATTGGGCGCACGCGATCTGTTGGCGGAGGCTGGGAGAGATAAATGACTGGGCATTCCGGCGGGCGAGGGCGCAAGACCAAGCCTGGCCGCATCACGTTCGTCGGCTCAGGCCCGGGCGACCCGGGCCTGCTGACGACACGGGCACGGACGGTGTTGGCCAACGCCGCCCTGGTGTTCACCGACCCCGACGTGCCCGAAGCGGTGCTCGCCCTGGCGGGTTCCGAGCTTCCGCCGCCGTCGGGACCCGAACCTGCCGAGGCGACGAAGCCGGTCGACACCGATAACGACGCGGCGCAGCCGGCCGATGTTGCTGCCCAAGTGGCTCCGGCGATCCCCGGCGGCCCCGATATCCGGCCCGCGCTTGGCGACCCGGCGGAGGTGGCCAAGACGCTGGCCACCGAGGCGCGCACGGGCGTCGACGTGGTCCGGCTGGTGGCCGGTGATCCGCTGTCGGTGGACGCGGTGATCACCGAGGTGAACGCACTGGCGAAGACGCACCTGAATTTCGAGATCGTGCCGGGACTGCCCGACACCACGGCGGTGCCCACGTACGCGGGACTGCCGCTGGGATCGGCGCACACCGTCGCCGACGTCCGCGGTGACGTGGACTGGGCGGCGCTGGCCGCCGCGCCTGGCCCACTGATCCTGCACGCCACCGCGTCTCATCTGCCCGACGCGGCGCGCACGCTGATCGAGTACGGCCTGTCCGACACCACCGCGGCCGTCGTAACCGCGAACGGCACCACGTGTCAACAGCGTTCGGTGGAAACCACGCTGGCCGGGCTGCTCGACAAGAACACGCTGGCGGGTGCGGAGCCGGCTGGTCCGTTGGCAGGGCCGCTCGTCGTGACCATCGGCAAGACCGTCGCCAACCGCGCCAAGCTGAACTGGTGGGAAAGCCGCGCGCTGTACGGCTGGACCGTGCTGGTGCCGCGCACCAAGGATCAGGCAGGCGAGATGAGCGAAAAGCTGGTCGGCCACGGCGCATTGCCGATCGAGGTGCCGACCATCGCCGTCGAGCCGCCGCGCAGCCCCGCGCAGATGGAGCGCGCGGTTAAGGGCCTGGTCGACGGCCGCTTCCAGTGGGTGGTGTTCACCTCCACCAACGCGGTGCGCGCGGTGTGGGAGAAGTTCAACGAATTCGGTCTTGACGCCAGGGCGTTCTCGGGTGTGAAGATCGCCTGCGTCGGACAGGCCACGGCCGATCGGGTGCGAGCCTTCGGGATCAACCCCGAACTGGTGCCGGCAGGAGAACAATCGTCGCTCGGCTTGCTTGATGAGTTCCCGCCCTACGACGATGTTTTCGATCCCGTTAACCGGGTCCTGCTGCCACGGGCGGACATCGCGACCGAGACACTGGCCGAAGGTCTGCGCGAACGCGGCTGGGAGATCGAGGATGTCACCGCCTATCGCACGGTGCGCGCGGCGCCGCCGCCAGCGTCGACCCGCGAAATGATCAAGACCGGTGGCTTCGACGCGGTGTGCTTCACCTCCAGCTCGACCGTGCGCAACCTGGTCGGCATCGCGGGCAAGCCGCACGCGCGGACCATCGTCGCATGCATCGGCCCGAAAACCGCTGAGACCGCAGCGGAATTCGGGTTGCGCGTCGACGTGCAGCCGGAAGTCGCCGCGGTCGGCCCGCTGGTCGAGGCGCTCGCCGAGCATGCGGCTCGGTTGCGTGCCGAGGGTGCGCTGCCGCCGCCGCGCAAAAAGAGCCGCCGGCGGTAGGAATTCGCTCGAAACTGTATTCCAGCAGGCCTGCGCTCGAATTTTTCCTTCTGGAATACAGTTTCGCGGAGAAGGAGACGCACTAGTGGCTTATCCCCGTCACCGTCCGCGCCGACTGCGGTCCACACCCGCGATGCGGCGACTCGTAGCGCAAACCTCTCTCGAGCCAAAGCATTTGGTGCTGCCGATGTTCGTCGCCGACGGCATTTCGGAGTCGCGGCCCATTTCCTCGATGCCCGGCGTGGTACAGCACACCCGTGACTCGCTGCGCAGGGCTGCCGCCGACGCGGTGGCCGCGGGCGTCGGCGGTCTGATGCTGTTCGGGGTGCCGCGCGTCCAGGACAAGGACGCGTCCGGGTCGATCGGTGTGTCCGAAGACGGCATCCTCAATGTCGCGCTGCGCGATCTGGCCAAGGACCTCGGCAACGACACCGTGTTGATGGCCGACACCTGCCTCGACGAGTTCACCGATCACGGCCACTGCGGAGTGCTTGACGCCTCGGGCCGCGTCGATAACGACGCTACCAACGCCCGCTATGTGGAATTGGCTGTGGCACAAGCAGAATCGGGCGCCCATGTGGTCGGCCCCAGCGGAATGATGGACGGCCAAGTCGCGGCGATCCGTGACGGCCTGGACGCCGCCGGCCACACCGACACGGTGATCCTGGCCTACGCCGCCAAATTCGCATCGGGCTTCTACGGCCCGTTCCGCGAAGCCGTGGCCTCCAGCCTGCGTGGTGATCGGCGCACGTATCAGCAGGATCCGGGGAACGCCCGCGAGGCCCTACACGAGATCGAGCTGGACATCGATGAGGGCGCCGACATCATCATGGTCAAGCCCGCGATGAGCTACCTCGACGTGGTGCGTGCCGCTGCCGACATCTCACCGGTGCCCGTTGCGGCATACCAGGTCTCGGGCGAGTACGCGATGATCTGCGGCGCCGCCGCCAACGGCTGGATCGATCTGCAGACAGTGGCGCTGGAGACGTTGACCAGCATCCGGCGTGCCGGTGCCGACATCGTGCTGACGTACTGGGCGGCCGACGTGGGCCGTTGGCTGGCGTGACACCGGAGCCGGAAGGCCGGCGCCATCCGACCGCGCCGCAGCCGACGACCGAAGCTGGCAGGCCCGTGGACGTTGACACCGGATTCTGGCTGTGGGTCGCGGCGGTGCCTCTGATGGTGATCGGGTACGTCGTCGACCTCGTGGTCAACGGGGCGGATCGCCCGCCGATGATCGTGTACGCAATCTCCGTGGTGTTCGTGGTCGTGATGTCCGCGGTCGTGGTGACGTTCCTGATTCTGATGCGGCATGGCTACCGGTGGGCCCGCACGCTATTGACGGGCGGCGGAATCGCGTCGGTGGTGTACACGGGAACCAGCCTGTTCACGGTGGACCGGTCCCCGGTGGCGGCGATCATCTACGCGGTCACTGCGATCGTCGGGTCGGTGCTGATCGTGGGCGGTGTGTTCCTGTTGCATCGCAAGGACGCCCACGTCTTCTTCACTCGCTGAACCGTTACGCTGGCCGGGAAATGACAGCCTCACAGTCGCGACCGCGTGTCGTTACCGCCGCATTCTGGTGCTGGGTGGTCGCTTCGATGCTGCTGATCGTCGGTGGCCTGATCGCCGCATCGGTGTCCCAGCTGCCGATGGTCTATCGCGGAGGCGGCGTCATCACGGTGCTCGCAGGCGCCGGGATGGCGTTTCTGGCAGGCCGCACCCGCGGCGGGGATACGCGCTTTCGCCGAGCTGCTGTCGCCCTGTCGCTGACGATCGTGGTGCTGGTCGCTATCTGCGCGGTGTTCGGAGTGGTGCATGTGGTCACCCTGCTTGCGGTCATTCCGCTGATCGCAGGAACGGTGCTGATCACGCGGCCCGCGGCGGCATCGGCCGATGGGGAGCCGCAGTGACGGAAAGCGGCCCGCCGCCCGAGGTGCTGTTCCACGAGCAGGGCGCCAGCTGGTGGTGGCTATCGGCCGGCCCTGGTGCCGGGATCGTGATGGCGTTCATTCAAGCCTCCGGGGGCTACGGGATTCGGCTGCTGGTCCCGGCCATTTTCTTCGTGCTGGTGAGCGGCTTCCTCTGGATTCAGGTCAAGGCCGCGCGCATCCACACGTCGGTGGAGTTGACGCCCGATCACCTGCGGCAGGGCACCGAAACCATCCGCATCGACGACATCGTGCGGATCTATCCCGAGCCGGAGGGTCCGGAGGCGCCGAAGTGGCAGTCGGCTCGCGCGCTCGGCGAGCTCACCGGGGTACCACGCGGGCGTACCGGCATCGGGCTGCGGATGACCAACGATCGCGCCGCCCAGGCGTGGGCGCGCAAGCACCATCAACTGCGGGCAGCGCTGACAAACCTGATGGAAGAGCGCATCCCCCCGGGACCGGCGTCATGAGGTCATGGATCGAACTGGTGCTGGCCGTCGTCGTGGCGGCCGGTTGCGTGTTGAGCTGGTTGGCCGCCAGCTCGACGGTGGTGGTGGCCCCGGTGCTGGACGGTGAACCCATGACCACGTCGGTCGTCTACAGCGCGCCGCTGATGGTGCTGTCGTTGCTCCTGGCGACGGTCGCAGGGGTGTTGGCGGTGATCGGCGTCGCGCGGTTACGCCGCGGCTGACACATCGAAATCGACGTTTCGCCTTATCGTGAGCCCGCTCACACCCGGTTGGTACAAAGTTCGAAATCTGTAACACTGTTCCACATGACCGAGCTGGCGCAGACCCCCGAACACACCGACGACGCCCTGCCGTTGGGGCCGCAGTCTCTGGTCTGGCGCTATTTCGGCGACAACCGGATGTATCTGATCGGACCGCGGCCGGCGGTGTTGCAGAACATGCTCGCCGAGCTCGGCCAGGGGGTGCTCGATCACTCCACCTTCTTCGCCGACACCGCCGAGCGGCTGCGGCGCACGATCCCGCCGATATTCAGGACCGTCTACGGATCCGATGACGACAACGCCGGAACTGCGGTCCGCGACTTCCACCACCACGTCAAGGGCGACATGCCTGGCCCCAATGGACCGGCTGGCCGCTATCACGCGCTCGATCCGGACACCTACTTCTGGGCGCACGCCACCTTCGTCGAACAGGTGCTCTACTTCGCCGACACCTTCGTCAAGCGGCTGACCGAAGCCGAAAAGGAACAGATCTACCTCGAATCCAAGACCTGGTATCGCCGCTACGGTGTCAGCGACCGGCCGATGCCGGCGAATTACGCCGAGTTCGAACGGTATTGGAACCGGATGATGGACGAAATCGTCGTCGCCCATCCGACCGCCAGGTACGGCGTGGGGTACGTGACCAAAGGTTTCCCGTGCCCCAAGGCGGTGCCGGCTGCGCTGTGGCGCGTCATCGCACCCATGTTCAACCCCGTGGCCGCGTTCCTGACCACCGGAGGTTTGCCCCCGCGTGCCCGCGTCCTACTCGGGCTTCCGTGGAGTGAGCGCCAGGAACAGCGGTACCAGCGCTTCGCCTCTTTCTGGCGCTCGCAGCCAGTGAATTTCCTATGGGATCATCTGCCAATGCGGCTGCGCTACAACGGGTATGCGCTCAAGGGCTATGACCACTCCCGGTAGGCTGACCGACTTCACCCTCGAAGCAATCCTCGACGCCGCTGTCGTCGAGTTCGAACAGCACGGATTTCGGCGGGTTGCCCTCGATGACGTCGCCCGCCGGGCGCGGGTCAGCCGCACCACCATCTACCGACGTTTCTCAAACAAAGACGAGCTGGTCTCCGCGGTCATCGAGCGTGAGAACGTCCGGCTGTTCGCCGACATCGCGGCCGAACTGAAACAGGCGGGGCCGCAATCTAACTACTACGTCGAGGCGTTCACGCTGTCGATCTTGAAATTTCGTCGCCACCGGGTGCTGGACCGGATGATCACCGATGAGCCCGGATTGGTGATGGAGCTTGCCGGGCGGCACTACACCGCCGCTATCGAGCGGATGGCCGAAGCCCTGCGAGTGATCTTCCCGACCGGCTTCGCCGAGCGGATCGGAGAGCAGGCGGTTGCCGAGCTGGCCGACACCGTCCTGCGGTACGCGGCCATGGCCCTGCTTCTGCCGAGCGCGCAACCGCTCGAAACGGCCGACGACATCCGCGCCTTCGCGACGCGGCACTTCCTGCCCAGCCTGCCTCTCGCGCTGCGATCCGTGCCGGCTCGTTAGCTGACCTGCGTTTGGTAAACAGCACGATCGGGCAGCCGTAGCGCATGGGTACCGAACAAAAGCAGCAAAGCGAGTCGCAAGAACAGCAACAGAGCGATTCGCAAGAAAAGCCACAGAACGCTTCGCAGGAACAGCAACAGAGCGATTCGGGGGACCAGCAAGAGAACGCTTCCGGTCAAATGACCGAGAAGCCGGAGGTCACCGACGAAGCGAAGGAAAAAGCGAAGGAGATGGCCAAGTCCTACTCCGACGACCTGCAGACGACGACGTTGCCAGGCAGTGACGGCACTGTCGCCGGCACGGCCGTCACCGATTGGGTCGACGAGAAGGACAAGGGCAAGATCGAAACCTCGGCCGACGAAGGCAACGTCGAGTACCGCAACACAGAGGAGTTCAAGAAGATCCAGGAGTCGTGATGCTTCCAGCCCAGGCGTTCGTCCGAGTGCCTAGGGTTGGCGGGCGTGACACCGCTTGAGGAAATAGCGCCGGCGTTCATCGACATGGCCCACTCGATCGTTTGGGCCTCTGTCGCCACCGTTGACGAAAACGGGTGCCCGCGCAGCCGCATCCTGCATCCGATCTGGGAGTGGGACGGCATCGATCTGTTCGGTTGGATCGCGACCGTGCCCAGCCCGGTGAAGAAGGCACACCTTGCCGTTCACCCGCAAATGGCGGTCAGCTACTGGACAACGACTCACGACACCTGCTCCGCGGAATGCCTGGTGGAGTGGTATCACGACGACGAAACCCGCGCCGCGGTCTGGGACAAGTTCGCGACCGGTCCCGCACCTGTGGGCTATGACCCGGCCATCATCCCCATGTGGGCCGACGGCCCGACGTCCGACGAGTTCGCCGCGCTGCGGCTCAGCCCATACCGGCTGCGGGTGATGCCAGGCACGGTGATGACGAAGGGTGAGGGCGCGGCGCTTACCTGGACCGCGTGAACATAAGGCACGTAATGCTGCCGATACACCGAGCATCGAGCCCCGTTACATCGAGGACCTGGTTTCCCGTTATCCGGGCACCCGCCTCGGGGAACGGGAGCCCGCTTTGCCGACGATCGATGAGAGCACCGACTACCTCGCGAAACGCACGCTGAAACGAGGTACCGCCGGTTGGCTGTTGCTCGCCGGTCTCGGCGTCAGCTACGTGATCTCCGGCGACTATTCCGGGTGGAACTTCGGCCTCGCCGAAGGCGGCTTCGGTGGCCTTCTCATCGCCGGTGTCGTGATCGCCGGCATGTACCTGGCCATGGTGCTGGGCATGGCCGAAATGTCTTCCGCGCTACCGGCCGCCGGCGGCGGCTACACCTTCGCGCGCCGCGCGCTCGGGCCCTGGGGTGGGTCCGCCACTGGTACCGCGATCCTGATCGAGTACGCGATCGCGCCGGCCGCCATCGCCACATTCATCGGTGCTTATGTCGAATCGTTCGGGTTGTTCGGCATCACCGACGGCTGGTGGGTGTACCTGGCCGTGTACCTGCTGTTCATCGGCATCCACCTGACGGCGTCGGCGGCGGACTTCAAGGTCATGTTCGTCATTACCGCCGCGGCCATCGCACTGGCGGGTCGGTGATCTTCGCGTCTCGGCGATCGGCTTCGACCTCGGGCGAATCTCACCCGGAAATGGCCGCGGCGGTCAGCAAGATCATGCGCAATCAGGACCTGATCGGCTGTCGCGCGCGCGATCACGGTGACATCGGCGTTTCGTCACCACGGTCGGTCCGCCGGGGACACTGGCGACGCGGCTGCAGCCCAACCATCCAACCGACGATCCCCGCGGCATCGCCGCCGCCACGCTGCGACGGTCTGCTGCTCGGCTGCGGCGACGCGGTGATCGACATCACACCCGACCGATGCCGCCGGCGCGACTCGTCTTTCCTGCCGAACGGTCGCGTAATTCCTCGGAGTTTGGGCCGCAATGCCGTCGCGATCTGGTTCTTCCTGGCAGTCGAGGGTCCGTCCCCCAGCGTGGCAGGCAGAAGAGGCCAACGGAGCCGGAACGCACATGTGCCCAAAGGGATTATCGCCGCGATGGGCATGCTGCTGGTCACCGCCGCTACCGTCTTGTTCCTAACCGCCGGTGCCGGCGGGGCGGAGGCCATGAGCGCATCGGGGAACCCGCTGGTCGAGGCCCTCGGCGACTCGCCAATGGCCAAGGTGGTCAACTACATTGGGCTGGCCGGCCTGATCGCCAGCTTCTTTTCCATCATCTACGCATACTCGCGGCAGTTGTTCGCGTTGTCGCGGGCCGGGTATCTGCCCAAGAGCCTGTCGGTGGTCAACTCCCGCAAAGCGCCGACGCTGGCGTTGGTGGTACCCGGCGTCATCGGCTTCGTGCTGTCGCTGACCGGCCGAGGGCGCGATGCTGCTGAACATGGCGGTGTTCGGCGCCGCCTTGTCGTACGTGCTGATGATGGTCAGCCACATCGTCCTTCGAGTCCGCGAACCGAACATGACCCGGCCGTACCGCACACCGGGCGGGATCGTCACGACGTCGTTCGCGTTGGTGGTCGCCGCGCTTTCAGTGGTGGCGACGTTCGTAGTGGACAGCACGGCCGCGTTCTTGTCCGTGGTGTTCGCGGCGTTCAGGGCCTATTTCGGCCTCTACAGCCGCCACGGCTGTCGACCAGCTCGCGCGCAGGGGCGACGCTTGGCGAGCGTACGATCGCTGTGCCGTGATCGCACCAGGCGGGCGCTTGGTGGCCAACTCGCCCGATGAAGAATTCGCTGCGCTGGCCGACGGCCGAGGAGGAGCTGGAATGACGCGGCCCCGGGACTGAAGCAGTACACCGCCCAGGTTCGCGGCACCACATTCAGCTTCAACATCCACCCGCCCGAAGGCCTGAGCTACGGCGACGCAGCGCGGGTCGTCGCCGGCCTCGTCGCGGGTGCGCGGCGCCTTGGGCGCTCGGGTGTCGACCTCAAGGACACCTCACGCGCCGACGAGCTGACGGCAGGTGCCACGCTGACGCTGGAGTAATCGGTGTAACGCTTGCGGTCCGGCACCTGTGGCACGATTGTCGATGTCATGGTCGCGACCACCGGGACGCCCGACGTCAGCGCACTGCCGTTGGCCCCGCGCAGCCCGCTGCCGCTTCGGCAGCTGGTGAAGTTGGTGCGCACTCTGGACACCGGACAGGAAGTGATTCGCGACGCCGGCGGTCCCATAACCCGGATCCAGTTCGGTCCGAAGTGGTTGTTCCCGCCGATCGTGGCGGTGATGTCGCCCAACGGGATGCGTGACGTACTGGGACGCAGCGACGCGTCGTCCGAGCGATGCATCATCCATGAGGAAGTGCGTCATATGGCGGGCGACAGCCTCTTTGTCCTTCCCAACGAGCAGTGGCGTCCGCGTAAACGCGCGTTGCAACCGGTGTTCACCAAACAGAACGTCCGCAATTTCGGCGGTCACATGAGCCGGGCTGCGCAGACGTTCGTCGACCGCTGGCGCGGCGGCGACGAAGTCGACCTAGACGTGGAGTGCCGCCGAGTCGCTATGCGGTCATTGGGGCGCTCGGTTCTGGGCATCGATCTCAACGAACGCTCCGACACGATTGCCCAGCACATGCACGTGGCGTCCTCCTATACCGCCGACCGCGCGCTGCGGCCCGTGCGTGCACCGCGATGGCTGCCGACTCCGGCACGCCGGCGAGCGCGCGCAGCGGTGGCGTCGATGCGCAAGGTCACTGACGACATGGTGCGCGCCTGCCGCGCAGACTCGGCCCGGGACGCACCGCTGGTGCAGGCGTTGCTCGCGGCCACCGACCCGGAGACTGGGCGGCCGCTCTCCGACGACGACATCTCCAACGACCTGCTGATCTTCATGCTGGCCGGCCACGACACCACCGCGACGGCCCTGACCTACTCGTTGTGGGTCCTGGGACACCACTCGCAGATACAGGACCGCGTCGCCGCGGAGGCGGCCGCGATCGGCGATCGAGAACTCACACCCGACGACGTGCCTCGGCTCGGATACACGGTGCAGGTGCTGCACGAGGCGTTGCGGCTGTGCCCGCCCGCCGCAGGCGTCGCACGATTGGCGACGTGCGACATCGCAGTTGACGGATACCGGGTCGAAGCGGGCAGCCTCGTGGCCGTGGGAATCTATGCCCTGCATCATGATCCGACCCTTTGGCCCAACCCAATGGTCTTCGACCCCGACCGGTTCAGCCCGGAGAACTCGAAGAGCCGCGACCGATGGCAGTTCATCCCGTTCCTCGGCGGGGGACGTCCGTGCATCGGCGAACACTTCGCGAGGCTGGAAACCACCCTCGCACTGGCGACCATCATCCGGGCCATGGAGATCCGCTCGGTCGATGAAGATTTCGCGTGCGAGGTGCCGTTCACCACAGTCGCCAAGGGTCCCATCCGCGCACACGTGCGCCCGCGGAACTAGAACCCCTGAAGTATAGAGATCAATTGTTCGCGGCTGTTGGCCGCGACGCGCTGGGAGGCGCGGAAGAGGTGCCCTTCGACCGAGCGGATCGACATCGTCAGCCTTTCGGCGATCTCTTTGTTCGATAATCCTTGTGCGGCAAGGGATATGATTTCCCGTTGACGGTCGGTGAACGGTTGCCGCGTCGTCGCCGCCCGTAATGCAGGGGTCTGGGCCCCTTGGCATTCGGCTGCCAGACGCTCGGCGGTGGCTGATGCGCTCATTGCCGCGCCTCGCAGCCCGGCACGTTGGTATGCGATGACGGCTTGCGCCGCGGCGTCGGCCGCGGCGAGGCGATCGCCGAATCCTTCGTACTGGTGAGACGCGTCGACGAGCGCGTCGCCGCTTCCCGCAGCGAGTGCTGCGGCATGAGCCGCGGCTGCAGGTGCGCGCGGACCTTGCACTCGGCCGGCTAACTCTGCAAGCCGGGCAGCGGTGGTGTGGTCGCCGAACTGTGTCGCCGTCTGCAGAAGCACGACTTCCCAGGCGGGTCGGCCGCGCTCAGATTCCTCTGCTGCCGCGTCACGGACGATCGAGATCGCCTGCGACGTGGCACCTTCGGCGGCGCTCGCCCAGGCCTCGGCAATGGAGCGCTCGAGGTTCCACACGCCGGCTTCGGCGTCGTGCGCCCACCACTCGATGGCTGCCAACTCGCGTCTCGCGTCGACTGGTCTCCCGGCCATGGCTTTCACGGCGGCCAACCACGACTGCGCGAAGACCTTCGTCATCCGCCCGCCCCCGACGCTTTCCAGATGTGCCACCGATTCTTGCAGCGATCGTTGTGCCGCAGCGAGATCGCCCCGGCTCATCGCCGACAGGCCGGTGAAAAAGCCATGCCAGGCTTGCTGAAACGGAACGTCGACCGTGTCGCGGCGGATGCGCGCTATCAGTGCGTCCAAGGATGTCAGCGCACCGGCGAGCCGGTACGCGATGCCTTGCACTTCCGCCATCGGCAGGCGCAGATGCGAGGCTTCGGCGGACTTCTCGGCAAGTCGGTAGCCGGCGGTCGCCGCTGGTTCGATCTCGTCGATGCGGCCGAGGTCACCTAGCCCGGTGACCAGGACCCAGATCGACAACATCTGTGCGATGTCGTTGGTCGGCGTACTCGCGAGCATTGTGCTAGCTCGATCGGCGGCGGTGGAGTGGCCCCGCACGAGATCGATCAGTGCCCGTAAAGAATTGGCAAGCTCCTGCGCCGCTTCATCGTCGGCGGATATTTCGTCGAGTTCTCTTTCGGCACTAGTCGTATCACCAAGACTGAGCGCGAAATTCATCGCGCGCAGGATGGCGATCTGAGTACGGGTCGGGCCGCGAGGCTCACAGGCGAGTTCGGCAAGGATGGCTTCCGCGTCGATTCCACGCTCCTGCCAAGTGATCGCCATCGCCTGGATCATCTTCGCCGGAAGACCGCCTCCTGCGGCTACGGCCCGCTGCGCCAGCATTTCGGCGAGTCGTAGATCGCCGAGCTGCATGGCGGCCGACGTGGCGGCCAGCAGAAGGTTCGGATCGGGTGGGAGATCGGATTCCACGGTGAGCACCGCTTGTCGCACCAGGTCTCGCGGATCGGTCAGGCCTTTTCGCGCGAGTTCGGTGGCGATGCGCCCGCGCAATCGCTGCGACCGCAGGGACTTGGCGCGGCGGACCTCGCCGAGGAGCGGGTGAGCAAGCCGCACGGGCGCTTGTGGGGCGCTGGCGTCAACGTTTATCAGGCCCAGTGTTTCGGCCTCGGCGAGCGCATCGGCATCGGTGACCGCAGCCAGTACGTCGGCATCCAGTGGTTCGGCCACGGCGAGAGCATCGAGCACATCGCACACGGTCCTGGGCACTTGCAAGATCCGTGCCTCAAGCAACTCCACGAGTGTTGGTGAGAGCCTGGGCTGCCCGTCCCACAGCCACATGCCCGAGCGTTGTATCAGCCGTCCAGCGTTCACCTCGTTGTCGAGGAGGTGACGTAGATACAGGGCGTTACCATGAGTGTACTGCCAAAGTCGTTGTGCACTAAAGGAATCCACCGGGCCATCGAGTACGTGCTCCACCAATCCCGCAATTTCAGTCGGCGAGAGCGGTTGCAGTTCAAGACGTTGCAGATGCTGATCTTTCCAGATCGCGGTGATGGCGTCCGGCGGGGATTCACCCGAGCGAATCGTCAGGATGACGGTGGCCAATCGACGGGTGACGAGCTGGTGCACGGTGAACGCCGACAAGTCATCGAGCAGGTGCGCGTCGTCCACACCGACGACAACCTCGCCATGCCGCGCGTCGCCGATGAGCCCGTCGATCACCTCACGCACTCGCCGCAATGGATCTGGGCCGAAATCGCTCGCGATGTCGACGAAGGAACCAAGCGGGACACTGCGTGACGACGCCGTGCCGACGATCCAGTGCCTGCGCGTGCTACGCGGGCCAGACCCTGCAACGGCTTCGCGCGCCAGCCGCGTCTTGCCGACACCGGCAGAGCCGGACAATACGATCCCGCGGGCGCGGTCCCCGCCCGCCCGCGTAGCCTCGGCGATCACCGCGAGCTCCTCTGACCGCCCCACCAGCGGCCACCCCCGAATCACCGCCAGATTCTAACCGGCACCGCCGTTTTGCTTCGCCAGTCAAGCAAACGCGATAGTTGGCGCGCACGACTAAGTCGGTGCCTCGTCGGATGCGGCTGCGAGCTTTGCCTCGGCCACTCGCATGAACGTCGGCAGCGCATCCAGGTCCACCCCCACACTCTGGGCGATCATCTCGTCGGTGCTTCCCGCATCGCGCAATCGCAGCGCGGTCGCATACGGCAACGGCAACTGTTCCAGGGAATCGGCCCGGCGCGGATCGGTGGCCATAGACGAAGCTTGCCGCTGATCGTCCACCTCCGGTTGGGGTAATCCACTACCCCAGTTCGGATCCGATTCCGATACATCGTGGCCTGTCCACCTGGCGGAACTGGGGTAGTCGACTACCCCAGCCACTCGACCACACCCGCTTTACGTTGCCGTCGTAGCCATCGAGGCGACGCATGAACGAAAGGGACAGGGTCGATGAATCGAGTTCTAGCGGCTGCGATCGGACTGATCGCCGGCGCCGCGATGCTGGTGGGCTGCTCCGACGACAAGGGCAGCAGCGCCCCGGCGACCACTGCGGCGGCCGGAGGCGCCGAGGTAACTGCCGGAGGAGCTGAGGTCAGCACGGGCGGTGCCGCCGAGGTCATGGTCGACGGTGGTGACCTGGCTGGTCTGGACCCGGCCTCAGTCACCTGCGTCAGGCAGGCCGGCAAGATCAACGTCGGCAGCGGGTCGGCGGGAGCCCAGCAGGCGGTCGCCGTCGTGATGACCGACGAGGCCACGCCGAAGGTCGAATCGGTGGGTCTGATGGTCGACGGCAATGCCCTCGCCGTCAGCGACATGATGGGCGTCAAGACCGGCTCGGCCGAGGTGCAGGTCGACGGCGACACCTACACCATCTCCGGTGAGGCTCAGGGTGCCGACATGAAAAACCCGATGGCCGGGATGATCACCAAGAAATTCACCATCAAAGTGGCCTGTAACTAAGTCGCACCATCCGAGCGGCGGGCGCCTGGTTGGCTTTGGGGACCGGGAGTCGAGGCTAACGGGTTGATCACTCGCCCCAGGCGGTACTGGTTGCCCGATTTGCGGCCGGCGTGCTCGAGGATCTGCCCGGTGCCCAACCGGCCCACAGCCGCTGGATCGGGTTGGTGAAGTATCGATTGAACCGCGCCAGCCATTGCGGTAGCTGCGTGCCAACCATCAAACTCAGGCGATGGCCTATCTCAAGCCTCCGTGGTTCACGCGCGCGGTCTTCAACAAGATCGCCATGGCGACCGGGATGAGCAACACGGAGAAGCTGACCGTGACCCGGCGCGGCAGCAAGCAACGTCAAGAGGTCCCGGTGATCCCGGTCGACGTCGGCGGCACCAGATATGTGGTGTCCACCCGCGGCGAGTCGGACTGGGTGAAAAACCTGAGGGCCGACCCGAACGCGACGATCGGGTCGACGAACTATGTCGCCAGGGAGATCGCTGAGCAGGACCGTCAACCGATTCTCACCGCTTACCGGGAGAAGGCCGGCCGTGCAGTCGAGGGTTACTTCCGACAGCTGCCCCGCGAGGCCGACCACCCGGTGTTCGTCGTCACCCCGAAGGGCTGAACCACTACACCCTGTAGTTGCTGCATTCGACGGGGCTGGAACACTAGTAATCATGCCCCGCACGTCCTTGTCGGTAGCGGCCTCCGCTGCGCTCTTCGCCGACGCGTGCGCCGTGATCCCCGGCGGGGTGAACTCCCCGGTGAGAGCGTTTTCCTCAGTGGGCGGCACCCCACGGTTCATCACCTCGGCGACGGGCTACTGGCTGACCGACGCCGACGACAACCGATACGTCGACCTGGTGTGCTCGTGGGGGCCGATGATCCTCGGCCACGCCCATCCGGCCGTCGTCGACGCGGTGCAGCGCGTCGCCGCCGACGGCCTGTCGTTCGGTGCGCCGACACCATCGGAGACCGAGCTCGCAGGAGAGATCATCGGCCGGGTCGCCCCGGTGGAGCGGCTGCGCATGGTCAACTCCGGCACCGAGGCCACCATGAGTGCGATCCGGCTGGCCCGCGGGTACACGGGCCGCGCCAAGATCATCAAGTTCTCCGGCTGCTACCACGGCCACAGCGATGCGCTCCTGGCCGACGCAGGCTCGGGTGTCGCCACCCTGGGCCTACCGTCCTCGCCGGGAGTGACGGGCGCAGCCACCGCGGACACGATCGTGTTGCCGTACAACAACATTCCCGCCGTGGAAGAGGCGTTCGGACAGTTCGGCGACGAAATCGCCTGCGTCATCACCGAGGCCAGTCCCGGCAATATGGGTACCATCGAGCCGCTGCCAGGCTATAACGCCGCACTGCGCCAAATCACCGCCGAGCACGGCGCGCTGCTCATCTCCGACGAGGTGATGACCGGGTTCAGGGTCAGCCGATCCGGTTGGTACGGAGTCGATCCCGTCGCCGCCGATCTGTTCACGTTCGGCAAGGTGATGAGCGGCGGCCTCCCTGCCGCCGCGTTCGGTGGCCGCGCCGAAGTGATGGAGCGACTCGCGCCGCTGGGGCCGGTGTATCAGGCGGGCACACTGTCGGGCAACCCGGTCGCCATGGCCGCCGGCCTGGCTACGCTGCGCGCCGCCGACGACACCGCGTATGCCGCGCTGGATGCCAACGCCGACCGGCTGGCCGCACTGCTCGGCGCAGCGTTGACAGACGGCGGTGTGGCACACCAGGTTCAGCGTGCGGGCAACATGCTGTCCGTGTTCTTCACCGACGCGCCCGTCCATGACTTCGCGTCCGCACGGGCAAGCGACACGTGGCGCTTCCCGCCGTTCTTCCATGCCCTGCTTGACGCCGGGGTGTACCCACCGCCGAGCGCGTTCGAAACCTGGTTCGTCTCAACCGTTCTGGACGACGAAGCCTTCGAACGCATCGCCGACGCCCTGCCGGGCGCGGCCCGCGCCGCCGCGGAAGCGGCGAAGCCCGCATGACTGAGAAGACGATCGTGCACGTGATGCGGCACGGCGAGGTGCACAACCCCGACAAGATCCTCTACGGCCGGCTGCCCGACTACCACCTGTCGGACCGTGGCAGGGCGCAGGCGCAGGCGGTCGCCGACTGGCTGGCGCAGCGCGACATCGTCTACGTGGTCGCCTCGCCGCTGGAGCGTGCGCAGGAGACCGCGGAACCCCTGGCGACGCGCCTGGGCCTGCCCATCGATACCGACGACGACCTGCTCGAGTCGACGAACATCTTTCAGGGTCAACGCGTCTCGCCCGGAGACGGCGCGCTTCGCGACCCACGCAACTGGTGGTACCTGCGCAACCCCCGCACACCGACGTGGGGAGAGCCCTACGCCGAGATCGCCAAGCGAATGACGGCGGCGCTGCAGCGGGCCCAGACCAAGGCGGCGGGCCATGAGGCGTTGTGCGTCAGTCATCAGCTGCCCGTCGAAACGCTCCGCCGCGCGATGACGGGCAAGCCCTTGCATCACTTCCCCACCCGGCGCATGTGCAACCTGGCGTCGCTGACCTCCTTCTATTTCCATGGCGATTCCTACGTCGGCTGGGGATACGCGGAGCTGGCCGGGCAGTGAATCGGCTGGTGCTCCTGGCAAGCGCGGCGATGGTCGCGCTCGCTGGCTGCTCCACCGGCGACGACGCCGTCGCGCAGGGCGGCACCTTTCAATTCGTCGCGCCAGGCGGAAAGACGGACATCTTCTACGATCCGCCCGAAAGCCGCGGCCGCCCAGGACCGTTGGCCGGCCCCGAGCTGACGGACCCCGCCAAGACCGTCTCGCTTGACGACTTCGCCGGCAAAGTCGTCGTAATCAACGTCTGGGGGCAGTGGTGCGCACCGTGCCGCACCGAGATCACCCAGCTGCAGAAGGTGTACGACGAGACGCGTAGCGCCGGCGTTGAATTCCTTGGCATCGATGTTCGTGACAACAACCGTGACGCCGCCCGTGATTTCATCATCGACCGCAAGGTCACGTTTCCGTCCATCTACGACCCGCCGATGCGCAGCATGATCGCGTTCGGCGGCAGGTATCCGACCACCGTCATCCCGTCCACCGTGGTGCTGGACCGCCAGCACCGCGTCGCCGCGGTGTTCCTGCGCGAACTGCTCGCCGAGGACCTGCAGCCGGTCGTGGAAAGGCTTGCGGCCGAGGCAGAGCCGAAAACATGACCGGCTTCGCCGAGACCGCCGCCGCTGGACCGCTAGTGGTCGCGTTCGGGATCAGCATCGTCGCGGGGCTGGTCTCGTTCGCCTCGCCATGCGTGGTGCCGCTGGTGCCGGGTTATCTGTCCTATCTGGCCGCGGTCGTCGGGGTGGAGGAGCAGCCGGGACACGTGGCGCTGCGCACCGCCCGACTGCGCGTCGCGGGGGCAGCGGGATTGTTCGTCGCCGGTTTCACCGCCGTATTCGTACTGGGCACGGTCGCGGTGCTGGGCATGACGACCACGCTGATCAGCAATCAGCTTCTGCTGCAACGCATCGGCGGGGTGATCACGATCGTGATGGGGCTGGTGTTCATCGGCCTCATCCCGGTGCTGCAGCGGGATACCCGGTTCACGCCCCGGCAGATGTCAACGCTTGGCGGCGCGCCGCTGCTCGGCGCGGTCTTCGGCCTCGGCTGGACCCCGTGCCTCGGCCCCACCCTGACCGGTGTGATCGCTGTCGCGTCGGCGACCGACGGCGCCAGCGTGGCCCGCGGCGTCGCATTGGTCATTGCGTACTGCCTCGGACTGGGAATCCCGTTCGTGCTGTTGGCCTTTGGCTCCGCACGCGCCGTTCAGGGCCTCGGCTGGCTGCGACGGCACACCCGCGGCATCCAGATCTTTGGCGGGGTGTTGCTGATCCTCGTCGGCACTGCGCTTGTGACCGGGCTGTGGAACGACTTCGTGTCCTGGGTGCGCGACGCGTTCGTCAGCGACGTGACGTTGCCGATATGACCACCATTTCCCCGCTCGCGCTGATACGGAACACGTGGCGGACCCTGACGTCCATGGGCACCGCGCTGGTGCTGCTGTTCCTGCTCGCGCTGGGCGCCATCCCGGGAGCCCTGCTACCGCAACGTAGCCTCAACGAGTTCAAGGTCGAGCAGTACATCGCCGAGCATCCCACCATCGGCCCGTGGCTAGACCGGCTGCAGGCCTTCGAGGTGTTCTCCAGCTTCTGGTTTACCGCCATCTATGCGCTGCTGTTCATCTCGCTGGTGGGCTGCCTGACCCCGCGACTGTTCGAGCACGCGCGCAGCCTGCGCGCCGCACCCGTCGACGCGCCACGCAACCTCGGCAGGCTGCCCAAGCACCACACCGCCGAGGTGGCCGGCGATCCCGATGCCGTGGCCGCAGAAGTGTCCGGTCACCTTCGCGGCTGGCGCCGCAACGTCCGCAAGCAAAACGACGACGTCGTCGAAATCTCAGCAGAAAAGGGCTATCTCCGCGAATTCGGCAACATCGTCTTTCACTTCTCACTGCTCGGTCTGCTCGTCGCGGTGGCCGCCGGGAAGCTGTTCGGCTATGAGGGCAACGTCATCGTCGTCGCGGACGGCGGCCCCGGATTCTGCTCGGCCTCACCCGCGGCGTTCGACTCGTTCCGGGCAGGCAACACCGTGGACGGCACGTCTCTGTACCCAATCTGCCTGCGGGTCAACGACTTCCAGGCGCAGTATCTGCCGACAGGTCAAGCTGTGTCATTCGCCGCCAACATCGATTACCAGGCCGGCTCCGACCTCAACACCGACACATGGCGGCCGTATCACCTGAAGGTCAACGAGCCGCTGCGCGTCGGCGGAGACCGGGTGTACCTGCAGGGCCACGGCTACGCCCCGACGTTCACCGTCACCTTCCCCGATGGCCAGACCCGCACGCAGACGCTGCAGTTCCGGCCCGAAGACCAGATCACCTTCCTATCGTCTGGCGCGATGCGGTTCGACCCGCCCGGCGGCAGCTATCCCGATCCCGACGAGCGCCGTAAGAACCAGATCGCCATCCAGGGCCTGTTCGCGCCGACCGAGCAGCTCGAGGGCACCCTGCTGTCGTCGAGTTTCCCCGCACTGAACAACCCGGCCGTTGCCATCGACATCTATAAGGGCGACACCGGTCTGGACACCGGCAGGCCGCAGTCATTGTTCTCTCTCGACCCGAAGCTCATCGAACAGAAGCGCCTCACCAAGAAGGCGCGGGTCAACCTGCGTGTGAGTCAGGAGACCCGGCTCGACGACGGCACCGTCGTCCGGTTCGACGGCGCGGTGCCGTTCATCAACGTGCAGGTCTCCCACGACCCCGCCCAGGTGTGGGTGCTGGTGTTTGCGCTGACGATGATGGCCGGTCTGCTGGTGTCGCTGGTGGTGCGGCGGCGACGAGTCTGGGTTCGGCTGACACCCGCAGGCCCGGGTACGGTGAGCGTCGAGCTGGGTGGCCTGGCGCGCACCGACAATTCCGGCTGGGGTGACGAGTTCGAGCGGTTGACGCAGCGTCTCGTCGGCGACCAGCGAGAAGCGGAGGCACATCGCGTATGAACGCCCGAAGACGATCGCGAGTGAGGATCGCAGCGAGGGACGAGCGAGGACCGGAGCGAGCGGGAGTCGAGGCATGAACACCGGACACGTCGACATCGGGTTGGCCCGCTACTCCGACTGGGCCTTCACCTCGTCGGTGGTGGTGCTGGTGGCCGCACTGCTGCTGCTCGCTGTCGAGCTGGCCTACAGCCGCGGCCGCAAGGTCGAACACCGCGAACTGGTCGGGGCGACCGTCGGCGCGGACAGCTCCACGCCGGGCGTCGTCGCCGAAGCCCCGAAGCGCCCGCTCGACGAGCGCGTCGGCAAGGCCGGGCTGGCATTGGTCTACGTCGGCATCGCACTACTGCTGGCATGCATTGTGCTGCGCGGCCTGGCCACGGCGCGGGTGCCGTGGGGCAACATGTACGAGTTCATCAACCTGACGTGCTTCTCGGGTCTGGTCGCCGCCGCGATCGTGCTGCGCCGGCCGCAGTACCGCGCGCTGTGGGTGTTTGTACTCGTCCCGGTGCTGATCCTGCTGACGGTGTCCGGCCGCTGGCTCTACACCAACGCCGCGCCCGTCATGCCTGCCCTGCAGTCCTACTGGCTGCCTATCCACGTATCGGTGGTCAGCCTCGGCTCGGGTGTGTTCCTGGTGGCGGGTGTGGCCAGCATCCTGTTCCTGCTCAAGATGTCGTCGTTGGGCGCCCCGGACCGCGATGGCGCACTCGCGCGCGTGATGCAGCGGCTGCCGGACGCCCAGACGTTGGATCGCATCGCTTACCGCACAACCATTTTCGCGTTTCCGGTGTTCGGATTCGGCGTCATCTTCGGCGCGATCTGGGCCGAGGAGGCGTGGGGGCGCTACTGGGGCTGGGACCCCAAGGAGACGGTGTCGTTCATCGCGTGGGTGGTGTACGCGGCATACCTGCACGCGCGCTCGACCGCGGGTTGGCGCGACAGGAAGGCGGCCTGGATCAACGTCGTCGGCTTCGTCGCGATGGTGTTCAACCTGTTCTTCATCAACCTGGTGACCGTCGGGTTGCATTCGTACGCCGGGGTGAGCTGACCGGTCGCCGCGACCTGCTGATGAGAGGGGATTAGCCGTGTCTGACCAGCAGGCGGGTTTTCGCGCACAACAGCGGTTCAGCGATCCGGCGGAGTCGGTGCCTGCGGAGTGGACCGACCCGACACCGCCGAACGGGTTGCCGCTGGGCCACGCGTCGCGGCCGCTGGTGCCCCCGCGGGACGACCCGCCGCCGTACCTCGACCTTTCGACCGTCGCGCTACTGGGCCAGCCAAAGCGGGCGCCGTCGCGGGGCTGGCGCAAGTGGCTGTACCTGGCCTCGTTCAAGCTGATCAACGTCGGCGAAAGCCCCAAGGTCACTCGCCACGACAGCCTTGTCGCCCAGGTACAGCGGCCGCTGCGGGGGTGCTACCGCATCGCGCTGCTGTCGTTGAAGGGCGGTGTCGGTAAAACGACGATCACCGCGACCCTTGGCGCGACCTTCGCCTCGATCCGCGGTGACCGTGTCGTCGCCGTCGACGCCAATCCCGACCGCGGCACGCTGAGCCAGAAGGTGCCGTTGGAAACCCCGGCCACCGTCCGGCACCTGCTGCGCGACGCCGAGGGCATCGCGGCCTACAGCGACGTGCGCGCCTACACCTCGCAGGGCCCGAGCCGACTCGAGGTGCTCGCCTCTGAGAGCGATCCCGCGGTATCGGAGGCGTTCAGCTCCGACGACTACACCCGCACGCTGGAAGTGCTGGAGCGGTTCTACAGCCTGGTGCTCACCGACTGCGGCACCGGCATGCTGCACTCCGCGATGTCCGCGGTGCTTCACAAGGCCGACGTGCTTGTGGTCATCAGCTCTGGATCGGTTGACGGCGCCCGCAGCGCATCGGCAACGTTGGACTGGCTGGACGCCCACGGCCACGAGGACATGGTGCGCAACTCGATCGCGGTCATCAACGGAGTGCGGCCGCGGTCGGGCAAGGTCGACATGAAGAAGGTGGTCGACCACTTCTCGCGGCGGTGCCGCGCCGTCCGGCAGGTGCCGTTCGACCCGCATCTGGAGGAGGGCGCCGAGATCAGCCTCGACCGGCTGAAGCTTCAGACGCGGGAAGCCTTGATCGAATTGGCGGCCGTGGTCGCGGACGGTTTTTCGGCCGCAAAGCGGTCTGACACCCAGTCCAGCTAGGTCGTCGAGCGGCTAGGGCCGCGGGTTGTCCTCGTGGCCGAGCCGTCGCAGGAAATCCGGATCGTCGTCCGGGCCGATCACGCGCGTCTTCGGGCGGGCCGCGGTCATCCGCATCAGCCGCCAGCCGACGTAGATCAAGCCGGCCAAGACGAGAATCAGGAGCAAATACGCCACCAAAAACCTCCTTGGTCTGAATATACGCCGTGGGTAGGCTCTGGCCCGTGTCAGATGAACGGCCCCGGTCCAGCCTCCTGGTGGATGTGGTGGCCTATGCCTTGGCCCGGCTGCTGCTCGTGGTCGTTTTGACCGTCGTGATCTTCGGGGCAGGACATTTGCTCGGCGTACGCGATTTTCCTCTCGTCGTGGCGATCTTGTTCGCGTTGGTCATTGCACTGCCGCTGGGCATCTGGCTCTTCGCGCCGCTGCGGCGAAGCGCCACCGCGAGCATCGCCGTCATCGACGAACGCCGACGCAAGGACCGTGAGCAGCTGCAGGCCAGGCTGCGCGGCGAAGACGCCTCCGGCGGCGACGAGCCGCCCGCCGAATGACCGCCGTGCTGGCGCGCGAAGCGTTCGGTGCCGAATTCGTCGGCGCCAACGGGTTTCTCAACTCGCCTACGTATGGCTTGCCGCCCCGGTTCCTGATCGATGCGCTGCAGGACTGCCTCACGCAGTGGCAGACCGGAACGATGGAAGTCCCGTTATTCGACGACTATGTGCGGGCGGGCCGTGCCGGATACGCCGCGCTGACCGGGGTGCCCGTCGACTCCGTGGCCATGGGCGGCACCGTTTCCGCGGTGCTCGGGCTGGTCGCTGCCGCGGTGCCCGACGGCAGCCGGGTGGCCACATTGGCCGGCGAGTTCACCAGCACCACCTTCCCGTTCGCCGCGCAGTCCGGAAGGGGCGTGACGATCACCGAGCTGGCGCCCGCCGAATTGGTGGCGGCCGCCGCCGACTTTGATGTGGTGACGGCGAGCCTGGTGCAGTCCGCAAACGGCGCGGTGCTCGACGTCGACACCCTGCGGCGCACCGTGGCGGGGACGGAGACACTGACCGTCATCGACATCACGCAGGCGCTGGGATGGAAGCAGGTCGACGTGGGCTGGGCCGATGTCACGTCCGCCGCGGTGTACAAGTGGCTGCTGGCGCCGCGCGGCACCGCGTGGATGTCGTTGAGCGGCAGGATCAGTCGGCTCATGACGCCACACGCCGCGAACTGGTATGCGGGTGAGGATCCGTGGCAGACGATCTACGGGTTGCCGCTGCGGCTGGCCGATACCGCGCGCCGCTTCGACGCGTCACCCACCTGGTTCAGCGTGCTGGGGGCAGGTCTGACGCTGCCGTGGTTGGCGTCGCTGGACGGCGCGGCGATCGAGGCACACGCCGTCGGGCTAGCCAACCGAGCGAGCGCGGAACTGGAACTGCCGCAGCAGGATTGCGCGATCGTGTCGATACCGATCGCGGATGCGGCGGACAAGCTTCGAGCTGCAGGCATCCGTGCCTCGGTGCGGGCGGGGGCCGTGCGTGTCGGCTTCCACCTGTACAACACCGAGAACGATCTGGACCGGCTGCTCGACGCTCTGCGGGGCTAGCGGGCTAACGAATATGCGCCAATGCCTCGAATTCTCGCGCGCGGTCAGGTTCGCCGGTGATTGTGAAGTCGTCCGCAGCGCTCTTTCGCCCGGCCTGCAGATTGAACAGCAGATTGGCAAATCGGCGTGGTGTCGTCGTGACAACAACATCGCCGCCTGATTCTCCGGCAATCCAGCGCCAATTCCTTCCGTCCGTTTGCAGGACGTGGTGGCCGCCACCCTTGAGGTGAATGGCCCATCTCACGGGCCCCGCCACGGCAGGCCGAAGACGGTTGAGAAACACCTCCAATGACCACATGTCGTGCTCGGGCACGATCGTTTCTCCAGGACGTGGTGGACGGGCCTCGTGGGTGGTGGACCAGATCAACAGCTCTTCGAGGGTGGGCCGCAGCTGCTGTCCCCGGGGCGTGAGTCGGTAAAGCCGGCCGTCGCGCTCTACCACTCCTGCGCCTTCCAGAGCGCGCAGCCGGGCGGTGAGCCATTTCGGCGTCACGCCGACAACGAGCCGCTGCAACTCACCGAAGCGCTTCGGCCCACTGAGCAAGTCCCGCACGATCAGTAGAGTCCAGCGCTCTCCGAGCAGCTCCAGCGCGCGAGCGATCGAGCAGTACTCTTGATTGGGAGTCAGTTTCGGCACGGGGTGAGCCTAGGATTTCACTGGGGCCGAAGGGGATTGAGCCTCATCAAAAGCGGCATCCCGCACCGTTGAAGCAATGCGAACCGTCCTTCCGGATTGGCGCCCGCCTCGGCTTTGATCATCGCCGCAATGTCGGCGGTGACCCCGTCGCGGGGATGATCCCTGATCACATGATCCCGGTAGGCGCGGGTGAGTTCGCCTACACGCAAGCCGGTCAGATCGAACATCGCGCCCGCTTGCACGTACACGCCGAGGGCTCCGTCGTCCTCGACGTCGATACCCGGCGTGGCATGAACCGTGATCGCATCCAAGGCGTCGTCAACAGATCCCGGTGCCAGGCCCGCGTCGTTGGCGCACTTGTCGAGCCGCGCGACGCTGCGCAGCGTGAAGTCTTCACCGGCAATGACCTCCACGATCCCGTAGTCGTGCAGGAGACTGGCGACATAGAACTGCTCGGGGTCCATTGCGGTGCCGTCGAGCGCCGCGAGTCCGGCGCCGAACATCCACGTTCGGTAGCCGTGGCCGATCAACGACCTCGGTTGCTCCCGGCAGGCGGATTCGGCCGCTCGCGCCAGCGCGGAGTCCGGCGGTATCAGCGCTTCGGCGGACAGGTCGCGGGCTCGGGCCGGGACCCGGCCGGTGGCGGCCCGGACGCGTCCGGCGACGTAGCCGCTCAGCGCCGCCGCGATATGGCCAAGCAAGCGTCGCCGCTCGCTCGGTGTGAGGCGGCCTTTGGTCCGCTGCGTCCACGCCAGCCCTCCGACGCGGAGCGGATCGGGACTAACCATGTTCGCGTCTGCCTCTTGCTTTCTTAACGATAGTTTCGTAAGGATAGTGCAGACGTCTCGGGGAGGGAAGCAACATGAAAATCGCAGTGGTAGGTGGTGGCATCGGCGGAATCGCCGCTGCGACGATGCTGAAGCGGGCGGGCTACCACGACATCACCGTGTTCGAGCGAAATGCGGGTGTCGGCGGAGTCTGGCAGACGAACATCTATCCGGGCGCCGCGTGCGACGTACCATCCCACTTCTACGAGTTCTCGTTCGCGCCCAATCCCGAGTGGTCCCGCCGATACGCCCCGCAGGCGGAGATCAAGGCTTACCTCGAACGCGTTGTGCGCGATCACGGCGTTGAGGCGGCCTTTCGGTTCGACACCAACGTCCACTCCGCGACGTGGGACAAGAGCGGGCACTGGGTGCTCGCCACCAGCGCCGGAGAGCACGTGGCAGATGTCCTGATCGCCGCATGCGGTCAGTTGTCGACCCCGAAGTACCCCGATATCGGCGGCCTGGACGGGTTCGAGGGCCCGGCCTTTCACACCGCGAAGTGGCGCCACGACGTCGACCTAACCGATAAGCGCGTCGCTGTCATCGGCAGTGGTTGCAGCGCGGCGCAGGTTGTCCCGGCAATCCAGCCGCGCGCCGCGGCGGTCGATGTGTACCAACGATCGCCGGGATGGACGATGCCCAGGATGGACTACGAGTATTCCGATCGAGCCAAGCGCCTGTTCCGGCGCTTTCCCTGGCTGCAGCGGCTCGACCGTAAGTCCGTGCAAGCGATCATGGAGTTCGGCGCGATCGCAATGACGCGACGGCAGTGGATGCTGGTTCCACTCAAGGCGATGGGCCGGCGACGGATCCGCAAGGCGATACAGGACCCTGCTTTGCGCGAGGCGGTCACGCCAACGGACCAATTCGGTTGCAAACGTGTGATGGTGTCTGACGATTGGTACCCGGCGCTGGCCAAGTCCAACGTGCGGCTGATACCTGGTGGCGCGGGACAGGTCACAGCGAGAGGGGTGGTCGGGGGTGACGGCGTCGAGCGCCCTGCCGACGTGCTCGTGCTCGCGACCGGATTCCAGTCCCATGACTTCGTCGCCCCGATGGAGATACGAGGCGTGGGCGGTCGGACGCTTGCCGAGGAGTGGGCGGAGACACCGAAAGCCTATCTAGGGTTGAGTGTTCCGGCGTTTCCGAACATGTTTCTGCTCTACGGTCCAAACACCAATGGCGGCACCGGATCAGTCGTCTTTACAGTAGAGGCGGGCATGCGCCACGTGCTTGCCGCACTCGCAGAGCTGAGCCGAACCGGAGAGCGGCACATCGAGATCCGCCGCGAGGTCGCCGACCAGTTCCACCGCGAAGTGCGGGCGGCCCTCGCCGGGACCGTCTGGACGGGATGCGGCAACTGGTACCTCGACGAGAACGGCCACAGCCCCAATCAATGGCCATGGCGGTGGGGAACTTACGAGCGTCGGACGCGACGCCTGGAGCGGGACGCCTATCTGGTGGGGGATAACTGCTAGCCAATCTTGGGTGTCAGCAGTGACGACATCGGTTGGCACACGCGCGATCCTGGACCTACCCACAAAGGCCTGCCAACGCAGGCAGGCTAACTAAGGAGAGCGCATCATGAGAATTCGAAACTTCATCCCACCGCTGTTGGTGGCCGGGGCGAGCGCCGCCGCGATCGCGGTGGCACCGCTGGCCGAAGCCGCGCCGACCTGTACCTCGAGCGGTACGGCGAGCTTGTGCCAGACGGCAGGCAACGCTCAACTCACCGCCACCCCGCCCCCGGTCGACTATCAGGCCCAGTACCCGTTCTTCGGGGACGTGCTGATTTTCCACCACGGCGGACGCCACTGAAACCCGCAGTGGGGTCGGGTTATTCGCCCCGCAGTGGGATGACCACCGTCAACGTCGTCCCAATCCCGGCGGGGCTGGAGATGCCAAGACGAACGGTGAGGGTCTCGACCCGGTCCTTGAGTCCGATCAGGCCTGAGCCGGCTCCCGCGACCGCACCGCCGATTCCATCGTCGCTGATACAGAGTCCAAGCTCGTCGTCGTCGGCGACGGCGGACATGTTGACGTGGGATGCCTGCGCATGTTTGGCGGCGTTGGTCAACGCCTCGGCGACGACGTAGTAGGCCGCGACCTCAACCGATTCCGGCATTCGACGAGCGACGTCGAGGTCGAGTTCGACGGGTACGGCGGAGCGTCGGGCAAGCGTCTTGATCGCAGGGCCGAGGCCCGCCCTTCGACAGGATCGCAGGGTGGATGCCACGAGATATCTCCTGCAATTCCGTTGAGACCCCGACCAGACCGTCGACGACGTCGGAGACCTGGTTGCGCAGCTGTGGGTGCTCGGCAGGTATCGACGCCTCAACCGACCGCAGCGCGAGGCAATACGCTGCTGCGCCCCGTCGTGAAGATCGCGCTCGAAGCGGCGCCGGGCCTGGTCGCCAGCGGTGACGATGCGGGCACGCGACGCGGTGAGCTCGGCGCGGGTTTCGGCGTTGGTGAGGGCGGTGGCGACAAGATCCGCGAAATCCCCGATGCGCGCCTCGGTATCCTCCTGCATCGGCTCCTCTTGGGACGAGCCGATCACGAGCGCACCCCAGACACGGCCACTTACGATAATCGGCGCACCTACCGCGGAGCGCAGCCCGAGCCGACGGACGCGGTCGGCTGTTCGGCCCATGGCGCCGTCGAAGCAGCGCATCCGCGCCGGGGCCCGGTGTCAAGGACCATCGCCGCGACATTGTCACCGTCGAGTGAAAGCCGTTCTCCAATAAGCAGTGTCGTCAAGCCCCTGTCGTCGCGGGTTGCCAGCAGCGCAAGAGCCTGGTCTGCCTGGTAACGCAATAGCGCCACGTTGTCGATGCCCAGTCCGCGAGATAGCTCGGCCACCGCGGCCGGATACACCTCCGACGGGTCGACGCCGCGCGCGACCATGGTCGCCACTCGCCGCAGCGCAGCCTGCTGCTCGGCGAGCGCACTCGCCGCGGCATGGGCGGCTTCGGCTTCGCGGCGGCGCAGTTCGGACTCTGCGGCGCGCAGGCGGGCTTGCCCGGCGAGGACATTGGCCAACAGCGCGACAGGCAGGAAGATCAGGATCGCGACCCAGTCCTGGGGGTGCATGGGGACAAACGCGTCGTCTCCAGATGGAAGTAGACGTACACCAGGGCGCTCGCCAGCGAGGTGGCGACCGCGAGCCGGAATCCCCACCCTGCGGACACCACGAGCACGCCAAGCAAAAACAGCGCACCGAACGCGTTTTCGGGGGCGATCTGCCTCAGCTGGTAGACCAACAGAGTCTCGGCGGCGATGAAAGCGATGGCGACCACGATGCCCAGCCACACCGGAGGCGCCGTCGGCCGCACCACCACCGCCAGCAGTCGCGCGTGCAGCGACGGCCGGGGATCGGCCCCCGGCTGCGCTGGCGTCATGGACTGCTGAGTCATCTTGTCTGTGCAACTCGGAACTGCCCATCGATTATTGCCTGTGCGATCGCTGTGCGGTGGATAGGAGTTACTGCTAGCGGGAATGCAACGACGTTGGACATCTGCGAAGCTGAAAAATGTGTATTGCGACGGGCTGCGATATGCGCTGTCTGATCGTTGACGACAGCGCGGATTTTCGCGACGCTGCGAGCGCGATGCTCGAGCGCGCCGGGATCGATGTGGTCGGTAAAGCGTCCAATAGCGCTGAGGCGCTTAGGTGTTACGAGGATTCGCATCCCGACGTGGCGTTGGTCGACGTTGATCTCGGGGGCGAGGACGGTTTCGAGCTCGCCGAGCAACTCAACCGGGTGAGCACCGCCAGCGCCTTGGCGGTGATCCTGGTGTCCACCTACGCCGAGTCGGATCTCGCCGAGATGATCGACACCAGCCCGGCAGTGGGGTTCCTGCAGAAGTTCTCGTTATCACCCGACGCGATCCGGAACCTGCTGACCCTCACCGAGCCTCAAGGTAGGTGATCACCGCACGGACGCGGCGGTGGTCGTCGCCGGCTTCTGGCAGGTTCAGCTTCGTCAGGATGCTGCGGACGTGCTTTTCGACGGTGCCTTCGGTGACCCAGATTCGACGTGCAATGCCGGCGTTCGAGCGCCCCTCCGCCATCAGCATCAACACCTCTTGTTCGCGTGCGCTGAGCACGGCCAACGGGTCATCGCGCCTGCGCGCCGAGACCAGCTCGTGGACGAGCGCGGGGTCGACCACTGACGCGCCCTTGGAGACGCGTTCCAGGGTGTCTACGAAGTCGGCGACGTCGGTGACCCTCGTCTTGAGCAGGTAACCGATGCCGTGGCCGCTGGCCAGCAGTTCGGTTGCATGCTCGACTTCGACGTGCGCGGACAGCACCAGGATGCCGGTATCGGGCAGCTCCGCACGGATCACGCGGGCTGCGTCGAGGCCCTCGGTGGTGTGCGTCGGTGGCATGCGAATGTCGACCACCACGAGTTGCGGCTTGCGGTCACGCACCAGGGCAAGCAGTTCCGTCGCATCGGCGGCCCGGCCCACCACCTCAAAACCCGACCGGTCGAGCAGGCTGGCCAGGCCCTCGCGTAGCAGAACGTCGTCGTCGGCAACGACGACCTGCACGGCAGACATGTTGGATCCTTCCGGCGCCGGGACAAACGGCGCAGACTCGCCAATCTTGCATGGAATTCACAGTCACGTCAGAAAGATTGCAGCTAGCAGGTATAGCGCCCTCAGGTTAGTGGGAACGATGGATGGCGGTCAGCGTTGACGACATCGGGCCGCTCAGCAACGAGGGTTGTGCTTCATGACCACTGCCCCGTACTGGCTGGATGAGGCCTACCCGCCGACCCCGCTCGTCGATAAGCCCCGCGTCCTCAGCGCGTACGCCGTCGAGGCGGTCGGGACATTCGGCCTGGTGCTGACGGTTGGTGTAGGTCTTTGCAGCGGGACTTCCTTTGCGGCACTGGGCATCGGTGCGGTCGTCATGGCGCTGATCTACGCCGGCGGCTATCGGACCGGCGCGCATTTCAACCCCGCTATCACGTTGGCCGCGGCGGTGTGGGGCCGAATCCCGTTCCGCGAGGCCATTGTGTACTGGTCGGTGCAGCTGGCTGCCGGGTTGTGCGCGGCGATCGCGACCCGACTCATCGTCGGTTCCTGGCAATCCGAAGCCGTGATGCAAATGATGTTGAGTGGCCGCGCTGTGATGGCGGCCTTTGGGGCAGAGCTGCTGTTCACGTTCGTGCTGGGATATGTGGTGTTCAGCTGCGTGGAGTCGGCGCGCGACGCACCGAATACGGTGTGGCACTCGTATCAGCGTGGCATTGGTGGCGGGCACGGTTGACTTTGCCGCGTTGTTCGGAGCCGTGTTTCTGGTGAGTCAAGTGATCGCCGGCGCTTTCACGGGCCTCGCGTTTCTCGCCTTTGGATCCGCGGCCCGCTGATGCATGTCGAGGTGCGCATAATCAGCATGGTCCCCGGGTAGACGACGGGTATGACTACCGCAAAAGTGCTGTACCAGCGATGGATCAACGAGTTGTGGGCTGGCAAGCCCATCGCCGCCGAACTGGTCTCGGAAGACTTCGTCGGGCACTGGCCGGATCGTGAGGTCCATGGTGCCGACGAGTTGCAGGCGGTCGTCGACGAGACACAGCAGATGATGTCGGAATTGATGTTCGTGGTCGAGATCGAGCCGTTCGTCGACCGCGATCTGGTAGCCGCCCGCTGGATAGGGACCGGGGCGACGCGCGACGGTCCGGCCCGGTTCACCGGCAACGACATACTGCGGTTCGCCAACGGCCGATTCGTCGAGTACTGGACGGGTACCTCCGCCGCCTAACGTGCGGCGTCTTCGAGTAGCCGCTGCAGACGTTCGATGGGGTCGCCAGTTTCGGGGTGCAGCCTCATATTTTCGGGCTCGTCAGGTTGCGGTGCCCCCGTCACGAGCGCCGGCGGCGGTGGCGGCGGAGCAGCAGTCGGCGGTGGCGGAGGCAATGGCGGGGGAGCGGCCGTCAGGTTTGCCATCTTTGCGGCCAATCGCGCAGCGGCGTCGGTGCGGATTGCGCGCCGCTCGGCGTCCGGGTCGGTATTGCCCGCGAAGCAGCCGCCGGGCGCTCTCTCGACGACGGACAGCGCGCTGCGGTAACCCTCTCGGGCCCTATCGGGCCTGCCCTCCCACGCGTCCAAGTCACCCTGACGCTCCCGCACCAGCTCCAGATTCACCCGCGCAGCGCAGGACTCGGTCCGCGACAGCACCTCCGAGAACAGCGAGTCCGCTCGGTCGAGGCGCCCCTCCAGCACGGCGAGCGAGGCCGCGGCGAACAAGGCTTTGCCGGGGTCGATCACGTTGAGAATGCGCAATGTCGACACATCGGCGCGTAGACCGCTGACATCTCCCGACGCGAAATTCGCCTCCGCCGAATTGCCCGCGACGACGACGGAGATCATCTTGACGGCAGCGAGCAATGTCGCGATGACCACCGGAGCAGAGAACACCAGCAGCCGCCTGCGCAGCTTCAGCCGGGATGGAACGCGGGAACTGTCAGCCATCACAGTTCCACGCTCCGACGTGCCATGCGCGTGCGGCGGTATTCGCGGATGGTCAAGAACAGCTCGAACAACAGCAATAGCGCTGCAAGCAGCGTGAAGACCCAGTACAGCTCCGTGCGGTGGACGCCGCCCGGTGCGGTGGCCGGACTGGTGGGCAGCGGTGTCGCAACGGAATTCAGCTGCGTCTGGGGGATCGGCTTGCCGTCCTGCCGAGGGACGTACGGAATGCCGAGCTGCGTGGCGATGAGGCGGAGCCGCTCTTCGTCGTAGGACGGGCTGTTGCCTGCCGGCGTGCCGTAGCCGAAAACCGCTCCGCCGTCGACCGTTCTGGCCACCGGATCGAAATCCCCCTGGGGTGCGTTCGACCCGCCCGCACCAGACCCGAAGTAGAACACCAGATTGCGTGAATCGCGGTACTGCTGTCCGGCGGCAATGAGTTGGTAACGCAAGATGTTCGCGGCGGCCGCCGCGTCGTTTTCAGGGGCGTCCGTTGCGGCGTAGGGCGTCAAGCCTGCGATCGCCGGCTCGAGGCTCCACACGTCCTCGGACAGCGGCCAATCCAGCGACGCGCGCGACGCGAACGCAATCATCGCAAACCGGGCTCGGGGGTACCGGTCTACCAAAGCGTCGATGTCGGCACGGATGCCGTCCATGCGGGAGTCTGACGACCGGTCGACCACGAAGAACACATTGACGTTTTCACCGCCCTGTACGGATGCGGCGGCGTCCTGACCATTGGGCTCGAGGCCGGGCCGCCACGCGGCAATTAACAGCAGCAGCATGGCCAGTGTCAACCCGCACCAGCGCGACACCGTCGGCCAGCGCGCTCCCTTGCTGGTGTGCAGCTGGGTCATGCTGATGAACCGAAGCACAATGAGCATCACCGAGATGACGCCCAGCATGACGGGCGGAAGCACGGGTTGAAAGGTCATCGGCGCAGCACCGCCAGTGACACACACAACAGAGTGGACGCCACCACCGCAACGATCAACGGGATGCTAGGTGAGTCCGAGGACCAGCCGATGACACCGGCGCCGCCGGGTAAGGCGGCGGGCGGCGGATTTTCGCTGATGGTGTCCAGGTCGGCACTCAGTGTCGCGTCGCCTGCCGTGTAGTAAAGAAATTTGCCGCCTGTCGATTCGGTGATCGACCGCAGGGCGGCCTCCCGCCCGCGCGGCGATGTGGTGATCGCGTTGATCTGGATACCGGCCTGATTTGCCATTTCGGTGACGCGTTGATCGACGAACAAGGCAGGGCGCGTCTCGTCCGGCGCTCGAATTGAGCTCGGGCCTAGGTAGATCAGTGTGCGACGGTGGGTGCTCTTTTGCTCAAACGACGGAAAACCCGTCATGCACAACGCGAGCACGTCGTCGACGCTGGGGGCGTAGTCGACATAGGAAACGGCAGGGGCGAATTCGGCGGCCTTGGCTTCGGCGGTGACGTCCGACCGCTGTGTGATTCTGGCGAAGTCGCCAAACCGGCCCGCTGCGTATTGGTAGTCGCGGGTCATCGGCACGACACGGCGCGTCGGCGAGGTCAGCCCGATACGCTGCGTGCCGTATGTCTTTGCCTGCCCGGCGAAATGGGTGAGGAACTCCCCGGTGGCCCGCGCAGTAACCGGTTCGCCCACGCACAGCATGATGTCCTGTGGCACATCGGAGCCGGGCGAGGTTGCCCACCCCGTCGGCCGCGCGCTGGCCAGCACTGCGAAAAGGAACACCACCACAAGAAGAACCAGGGTGACGATTGTCGCGAGCAGCCGCGTGCGGGCCAGCCGCGCATAATCGGGCAGCCGGGTCAGACGCGCAGTGTGAGCCAACGGTCGCAGCTGGCGGCGCACCTGTTCCTTCGGCGCCGACATTGCAAGCACGATAGCGATTGCCAGACAAGCGAATCCGGTAACGGCGACGGGCCACCAACTCAGCTCCACGAGCGGATCAGCTCCTCCGCAGCTTCGCCGACGTCGCTGACGTTCACGGTCGATCCAGAGTTGAACCTGGCGTCATCGAGTTCCGAGAACAGCGCCCCGGCCGTCGCCAGGTCGCTGGCGACGATGGCCTCGACGTGCATGTACTGAGCCGGTTTTCCGGTGACCTGGTACAGGAAACTGCGTAGGGTCTGGCTGATCTGGGTGCCTGCTTCGGCTCCGGATAGCTCACCGGCGCGATGGCGGGCATGGATTCCTCGGATGCTGCGGATGAACCGGCGACGCAGCACCTCGCTGTGTAGTGTCCGGATCACCGGAATGCGACGCAGCTGCTCGGACGACATTGTCCAGACGAAAATGGTTGCGTACCAGGCGAGTACGAACAGGACTAGCGCCAGCCCCAACCACAGCCACCACGGTGAGTACGGGGTGGGACCGCTGACGAACCGCAGCAGGTCATCCGGCACGGGCGAACACCTCGGTCATTTCGACCAGCCTGCGGCGGATGTGCGCGCTGGTGCTGATCGTGGTGTACGGAATGGCCTGGGCGGTCATGAATTCCGCCAGTTGGGTTAGCCTGACCTGCTCGGCGCGTCGATATGCGGCGACGATTCGCTGGCCCAGTGCGCTGCCGCTCATTACGAACGCTCCGCTGCCAACGTCGTAACCATCCTCGTCGCCGCCGACCGCGGGCATGTCGGAGATCATCGCCCACAGCACATCGTGACGGGCCCGCAAACGCGTCACGATGTCATCGAGGCCGGTGTCGATGTCGGGCTCGTCGGACACCACAATGACCAGCACGGGGTGTCGATAATGCGTTGCTACGTAGTCTAATTGGCAGACGACGTCGCTGGGTCCCGGCTGTTCGAGGGTGTGCGTGTAGAACCGGTGCAGCATGCTTTCGATGTGGGTCTCGCCGCGGCGCTGGGGAACATTGACGCATCCGCGACTGTCTCCGTACACCATGCCGATTTGGTCGGAACGCCCGACGGTGATCAGCCCGATTGCTCCCAGGATGTGCGCTGCGACATCGCGTTTCATCTCACCGCTGGGTGTCAGTGCGGACATGTTGCGGCCGGCGTCGGCGACCAGCAGAATCTTGTGGTGCTTCTCGGAGACGAAGCGCTTGATCAAAACGCTGCCCGACCGCGCCGAGGCTTTCCAATCGATGTCGCGGACGTCGTCACCGGGCACGTAGGGCCGAAGCTCGTCGAACTCCATGCTGCGGGTGTGCAGTAGTGCGTAGCGGCCGCCCTCGAGCATGCCGCGGGTGTTGGTGCCGAAATGCGCTTTGGCCCTGTTGAGGTGCTTGCCCACAACGACCTCTAGGGCACCCGCACCGCTTGCAGCACGGCGTCGATGATCACTTCGGGAGTGATGTTGGCGCTGGCGGCCTCGAATCCGAGGATCAGCCGATGCCGCAGCACCCGGTGCGCGAGCTTGGCGACGTCATCGGGAATGACGTGACTCCGACCATCGAGCAGGGCAAGCGCGCGTGCTGTCTGGCAGAACGCGATGGTGGCGCGTGGGCTGGCACCGTATTCAATGAGCCGGCTGAGCTGCCTGGGGAGGAACTGGTCGGCGGCGCGTGTGACGTTGACCAGCTGGCTGGCATAGAGCATCAGCGCCCGGTCCATGTGCACGTTGCGGACAACGTCCTGCACTCGCCGCACATCATCGAGGCCGACCACCGGTGTGCTGCGATGGCTCTTGTCGTAAATGCCGGCGTCCATCCGCGCCATCACCTCCACCTCCTGCTCTGAGGTGGGGTACTGCACGATTTCCTTGAGCATGAACCGGTCGGTCTGGGATTCCGACAGGGGATAGGTGCCTTCCTGGTCGACGGGATTCTGGGTGGCGATCACCAGGAACGGCTCCGGGATCGAGTAGACCTTGCCCGCGATGGTGGTCTGGCGTTCCTGCATCGCCTCGAGCATCGCGCTCTGCGTTTTGGCGCTGGAGCGGTTGATCTCGTCGAGCAGGACGATGTTGCTATGGACGGGGCCCAGTTGGGTGACGAAGGAATTGGTGGCCGCCTCGTAGATCTGGGTGCCGATGATGTCGCTGGGCAGTAGGTCGGGCGTGCATTGAATGCGCTGGAACCCGCCGTGGATGGACTCGGCGATCACCCGGGCGGCGGTGGTCTTGGCGAGTCCGGGAACGCTTTCGATGAGGATGTGCCCGCCGGTGAGCAGACCGATCAGCAGTGACTCGCGCAGGTTCTCCTGGCCGACCACCTTGGCGGAGAACGCCTCGGAGACCGCACCGATGATGCGTTGGGCCTCGGTGATGTCTCTCTGATCAGGTTGTGTTGGTGCTGCCGTCATCAATGCCTTTCGACTGGCCTGTTGTGGGCGCTGATTGCGCGCGTTGTTGCCCACGTGGGAGATCGTTAGGGACGCCCTGGACGTTTCTTCGAGGTCAAGGTTGCGAAGGGGATACCCGGGCCAGGGTATTCGCACACGCTCAACTCATGCCGGGGGAATTGTCAGCCGCGAATGAAACACTATTGCCGAAACCAGCGGAGCCGAAGGTTGGTGGTAGCTGCAATGTTGCGTCACGTCGATGAGATGACGGGGCAAGAGTTCGAATTTTTCGTCGGCGGCGTGCTTCGTCAACTACGGGCCGCGGTGGTCGGCCTGCTCGACGAGGCGGCCTAGCGGAACTGAGGGTCGCCGGGCTGGCACTGCAAACCGCAGAATTCGGTCCGGGCGAATCAGCAACGGCGACGGTCTATTACGAGCCGTCATCGCGCGCATCGTCGGTGAACTCGACCTGCAGCCGAACGTGAACATTTGCGCGAAGAATCGCGAAAATCTCGCACACAAGCTCACGTTCGGCCGGGCCCTAGCTCAGTCGAAAAGGTCCGGCTGCTCCCGGCTGATCCGCGCGAACAGAGGCTGGAAGCTGAACCAGCCGGCGAAGTGGGTGCCTACCTGACCGGCGGTGTGCTTGGCCATCGCCGGCTCGATCAAGACCGGTGTTCCCGCGGCTTCGGCCATCAGCTGCGCGTGACACGACCGCTCCATGGTGATGAACCACCACGCGCTTCCTCGACGGACTGACCGACCGTGAGCAGACCGTGGTTGCGCAGGATGACGGACTTGCAGTCGCCGAGCGAATGCGCGATGCGCTTGCCCTCCTCGATGTCGAGGACGACTCCTGAGTAGTTGTCGAACAACGCATGGTCGTCGTAGAAGGCGCACGCGTCCTGAGTGATCGGGTCCAGCAGCCGGGCGAGCGTCGACCATGTCTTGCCGTACACGGAGTGGGCGTGGGCCGCGCTGATCACGTCCGGCCGCGCCGCATGCACCTGCGAATGGATCGCGAACGCAGCCTGATTGACGGGGAGATCGCCCTCGACAACCGTGCCATCGTGGCGCACCAACAGAAGGTCGCTTACCCGAATGTGCCCGAAGTGCATGCCGAACGGGTTTACCCAGAAGTGGTCATTGAGCTCGGGGTCGCGTGCGGTGATGTGTCCTGCGACGCCCTCGTCGAAGCCGAACCGGCTGAAAAGCCTGAAGGCCGCGGCCAGATTCTGTTTGCGGTGGAGCCGCTCCTGCTCGATCGTCCGGCCCTCTTCGGGCAGCAGCGCCGCGACGTTGCCGCTTGCAAGTTGCTGGGCCTGTTGGACATCGGTGTCGGACATGACTCAACGCTAGCCCCGCTCAAGCGCCGAGCGCCAGCGCCAACGCCACCGCGACGGCCCACACCAGCATCGTCAGGCCGGTGTCGCGCAGCACCGGGATCAATTCTTTGCCGCCGAGACCCTTTCGGACTGGACCGGCCGCCCGGAGTGCGAGTGGCGCAGCGATGAGCCCCACTGCGCACCACGGAGTCGCGAGCATCAACGCCACGGTCAATGCCAACGCGACCACCAGCAGCGCCTGGTACAGCACCCGGGTGCGCGCATCGCCAAGCCGCACCGCCAACGTGATCTTCTCCGCCTGGACGTCGGTGGGAATGTCGCGCAGATTGTTGGCCACCAGCACCGCCGACGACAGCGAGCCCATGGCCACCGCCAGGGCCAGCCCGACCCAGTCGATCCGCAACGCCTGGGTGTACTGCGTGCCCAGCACCGCGACGAGGCCGAAGAACACGAACACCGCGATCTCGCCGAGCCCGAGATAGCCGTACGGCTTCGAGCCGCCGGTGTAGAGCCACGCGCCGGCGATACACAGTGCGCCGACCGCGATCAGCCACGGTGCGCTGAACCACGCCAGCGCAACCCCTGCCGCCGCCGCGACGCCGAGGCTCACCACCGCCGCCGACAGCACCGCGCGCGGCGCGGCCAGCTTCGAGCCGACCAGCCGCAACGGCCCCGCGCGGACGTCGTCGGTGCCGCGGATGCCATCGGAGTAGTCATTGGCGTAGTTGACGCCGATGATCATCGCCACCGCGACCAGCAGCGCCAGCAGCGCTTTCCACCAACACGCGGCGTGCAGCCAGGCCGCCCCTCCGGTCCCTGCGATCACCGGGGCGATCGCATTGGGCAACGTTCGCGGGCGGGCGCCCTCGACCCACTGCGCGAAACTGGCCACGAGCGTCATCGTCGCACGAGGCAGAATGGTTGAGTGCTGGGAGTCATCGGAGGCAGCGGGTTTTACACGTTCTTCGGTGCCGACGCCCGCACCATCAACCTGGACACCCCGTACGGCGCGCCGAGTGCGCCGATCACCGTGGGCAAGGTCGGTGAGCATGAGGTGGCGTTCCTGCCACGGCACGGCGTCAAGCACGAGTTCTCCCCGCACGCCGTGCCGTACCGCGCGAACATGTGGGCGCTGCGGGCGCTGGGCGTGCGCCGCATCTTCGGGCCGTGCGCAGTCGGCAGCCTGACGCCCGAGCTCGGCACCGGCGCCATGGTGGTGCCCGATCAGTTGGTGGACCGCACCAGCGGCCGCGACGACACGTATTTCGACTCGGGTGGCATCCATGTCGGGTTCGCCGACCCGTACTGCCCGACGCTGCGTGCCGCGGCGACCGAGCTGCCCGGCGTGGTCGACGGCGGCACCATGGTCGTGGTCCAGGGCCCGAGGTTTTCCACCCGCGCCGAAAGCCAGTGGTTCGCAAGCCAGGGCTTCACATTGGTCAACATGACCGGCTATCCGGAGGCGGTCCTGGCCCGGGAGCTTGAAATGTGTTATGCCGCTATCGCTTTGGTTACCGATCTGGATGCGGGTATCGAGACGGGAACCGGAGTAAGGGCAGTGGATGTGTTCGCCGAGTTCGAGCGCAATCTGGTGCCGTTCAAGAAACTAGTGCTCGAGGCCATCGATCAGGTATCCACCGAGCGCACCTGCACCCATTGTCTGCCGCACGACGGCGTCGAGCTGCCCTTCGACTTGCCGTGAGGGTGTTGCTGACCGGCGCCGCCGGTTTCATCGGAACGCGGGTGGCCGCGGCCCTGGTCGACGCCGACCACGAAGTGGTGGCCGTGGACGCGATGCTCGCCGCCGCGCACGGCCCCGGTGCTGAACTGCCGGCTGATGTGCAACGGGTCGATGTTCGCGACGCCGCAGCGCTTGCACCGTTGCTCGAGGGCGTCGATGTGGTCTGCCATCAGGCGGCGGTCGTTGGCGCTGGAGTGGACGCCGCCGACGCGCCGTCCTACGGCAGTCACAACGACTTCGGTACCGCGGTGCTGCTTGCGGAGATGTTCGCGGCGGGATGCCTGCGGCTGGTGCTGGCCTCGTCGATGGTGGTCTATGGGCAGGGCCGCTACCAGTGCTCGGAACACGGTGTCATTGATCCGGGGCCGCGAACGCGAGCCGATCTCGACTCCGGTGTGTTCGAGCATCGCTGCCCGCTCTGCGGTCAGCCGGTGAGATGGGGCCTCGTCGACGAGGACGCGCCGCTGCGGCCGCGCAGTTTGTACGCAGCGAGTAAGACCGCGCAGGAGCACTACGCGCTGGCATGGGCCGAATCGACAGGCGGCTCAGTGGTCGCGCTGCGCTATCACAATGTCTACGGCCCAGGCATGCCTCGCGATACGCCCTATTCGGGGGTGGCGGCCATCTTCCGCTCCGAGCTCGAAGCGGGCGACGTGCCAAGGGTTTTCGAGGACGGTGGCCAGATGCGCGACTTCGTCCACGTCGACGACGTCGCCGCGGCCAACGTGGCGGCCGTTAACGCCGACCGGGATGGCTTCTCGGCGTTCAACGTGTGCTCCGGGCGGCCGATCTCGATCCTGGAGATGGCCACCGAGCTGTGCGAGACCCGCGGCGATGTGCTGCCGCTCGTCACCGGTCAGTACCGCAGCGGCGACGTGCGCCACATTGTCGCCGACCCGGCCCGCGCCGCCGAGGCGCTGGGCTTTCGCGCGGCCGTCGATCCGCGCGACGGGCTGCACGAGTTCGCGTATGCGCCGCTGCGGGGATAAATGCGTGTTTCGCTCACGGTCATCGCTATCGTCACGCTCGTGGCGTCGGGTCTGATCGGGTTGATGTGGTCGCAGCAGCGACGGTTGATCTACTTTCCGTCGCCGGGCCCGGTGCCGTCGGCGACAATAGTGTCTCCGACCGGGCGCGACGTCGTTCTCGACACTGAGGACGGAATCGCGTTGGGGGCGTGGTATTTCCCGGTTGAAGGGCAGGTGCCGACGGTGCTGGTGTGCAACGGCAACGGGGGCGACCGGTCGATGCGGGCCGCGCTGGCCGTCGCGCTGAACCGGATGGGGCTGTCGGCTCTGCTGTTCGACTACCGCGGTTATGGCGGCAACCCGGGCCGTCCTACCGAGGAAGGCCTTGCCTCCGATGCACGGGCCGCTCAGTCGTGGCTGGCCGCGCAGCCCGGTGTCGACCCGCGGCGGATCGTGTACTTCGGCGAATCGCTCGGCGCGGCGGTGGCGATCGGGTTGGCGACGCAGCGGCCGCCGGCGGCGCTGGTGTTGCGGTCGCCGTTCACATCGCTGGCCGACGTCGCCGCCGTGCACTATCCGTGGCTGCCCGCCCGTCGGCTGCTGCTCGACCGCTACCCGTCGATCGAGCGCATCGCGTCGGTGTCCGCGCCGCTGCTGGTGATCGCGGGTGACCGCGACGACATCGTGCCCGAGTCGCTGAGCAGGCGGCTGTATGACGCGGCCGGCGAGCCCAAGCGCTACGTCGTCGTCCCCGGTGCCGGGCACAACGACCCCGATCTGCTCGACGGCAGTCTCATGCTCGACGAGATCGGAGGGTTCCTGTCGGCGACAGGTCTCACTTAGTAATACTGGTGAGATGAAGCCCGCGATCTGTGAGCAGTTCGGTATCGATTTCCCGCTCTTTGCGTTCAGCCACTGCCGGGACGTGGTGGCCGCGGTCACCAACGCAGGCGGGTTCGGCGTGCTTGGCGCGACAGCGTTCACGCCGGAGTGGCTGGACCAGGAGATGTCGTGGATCGACGATCACGTCGGCGGGAAGCCCTACGGCGTCGACCTCATCGTGCCTGCCAAGTTCGAGGGCAAGGGCGAGCGGCTCGCGCCGGGTGAACTGGCGGGCCGAATCCCGGAGAGCTATCGCGACTTCGTGGCCGGGGTGCTTTCGGCACATGACATCGAACCCGAGGCGTCGCCGCGCACCGGCCCGTCGTTCCTATCCGGCGACACGGGCAAGGACCTGCTCGACGTGGCGTTCAGCCACCCGATCAAGCTGATCGCCAACGCGTTGGGCGTGCCGCCGGACTACATGATCGAGGCGGGCAAGGAGCGCGGGGTGCCGGTCGCGGCGCTCGTCGGTGCAAAGGAGCACGCGGTGAAGCAGGTGCAGGCCGGCGTCGACCTGATCGTCGCGCAGGGCACCGAGGCCGGCGGTCATTGCGGTGAGGTGACGACGCTGGTCCTCATCCCCGAAGTCCTGGAAGCCCTAGCGGCGATCGGCGAAAAAATCCCGGTGCTGGCGGCAGGCGGAATCGTCACGGGCAGGCAGATGGCCGCGACGGTGGCGATGGGCGCAGACGGCGCGTGGACGGGGTCGGTGTGGCTGACAACGGAGGAGGCCGAGACGGCGCCGCACACCGTGCAGAAGATGTTGGCGGCAACGTCGCGTGACACCATCCGCTCGGCCGGACGGACGGGAAAGCCTGCGCGACAACTGAAGTCGGAGTGGACGGATGCGTGGCAGCCCAACGAAGGCGGCCACAAGCCGTTGCCACTGCCGTTGCAGTCGATGTTGAGCGAGCCGATCATCCGCCGGGTCGACATGCTGGCGTCGCAGGGCCATCCAGGCGCGCAGGCGCTGGCCACCTACTTCGTCGGGCAGGGCGTCGGCATGATGAACAAGGTCAAGCCGGCACGCGAGGTCGTGCGCGAGTTCATCGAGGATTATTTGGCGGCGACCGAGCGACTGAGCAACTCGCTGCCCGACTAATGGTCGGGTGAGCCAAATGTCTGGAACTCCCCTGTGACACCAGGAGCAAACAGGGCTAGTTACTGGAATACCCGCAGGTCCGTGGTGCGCCCGCACTTCTCAGCATGTCATTTCAAAAAAACTGTGGGAATTGCCGTGGCTGGTCGCTCCTAGCAGTTGAACGCGGCACAAATGCCGCGACCAACAACAAGGAGAAACACCATGACCATCAACCACAAAACCGCCCCGGCACTCTGGCGTCGGATCGCAGCGACAGCCGTGGGCGCAGGAGCCATCGCCGTCGGCGCAATGGCAGTGACTGCACCCCTGGTGACCGCGGCACCGGTTAGTGAAGCTCGGGCGGAGTGCGGCAGCCATGACTCGCGCGACGTCTACACCACCTCGACTTCAAATGGACACACCACGGAAACGTGTTGCTACCACTCGGGAATCATTGTCGAGATAATCCGCTGCTCCACATGGGTTGACGGCAAGTGGGTTTCAACCACAAGGGATGAGCCGGTGGCCCCGCCGAAGCCCAACGTCCCCGGCGTCCAGCCCCTTCCCCCGGGGGAAATGTCGCCCCGCCAGGATCCAGTGTCACCGAAGGGTCCGATAGCACCAATTACATCCTTGCCCGGGCGGTCCCCGCAGTAGGAAGCTCACCGACCCACATCGAACCGGTCGGCCCGCCACCCACAGGTGGCGGGCCGTTCTTTCGCTACTCGCTATACGTAATCCGCACTGAGACCGGATCGCTCTCCATCGCGCGCATGGTCAGCGACGTGGCTGACTGGCTGAGCTTGCCCTTGCCGCCAAAGCTGCGGGCACGGGCGCGCACGTCATCGTCGGGCTCGAAAGTTGCTGTGCCGCTGTGCCATTGATTGTCGACGCGCACACGGACTTTGGGATTGGCGGCGATGTTGTGTGCCCAGCCGGCCCGGCGGCCGTGCTGGGAGACCACCCAAACACCCGTGTCGTCGGCGCGCCCGGTGAGCGGCACCCGGCGCGGCTGACCTGACTTGGCTCCGGTGGTCTCCAGCTCGACCACCAGCGACGAGCGGACGCCGATGCGGTCCAGCGCCGCGACGAGCGGATTCACGACGGTGCGGCCCACCCGTCGCTCGAACTTGAACTTGCGTAGCGCCTTGTTGGCCATCGCCATCCTCGTTTCGGCATTGAGCCTCCGACGATAGTAGAACGATCACTCAAGTACAAGAGCTGAGGCTCTGCGGCCAATCGGCATGTTCAAGATTGCCCGCGTACCAAGCGACAACAGGTCTGTCGCTGCCTACGCGGGCAATTTGGCGTATATGCCCGCAGAGCTGAGGCTAATCCGCCAGCGGGAGCCGCACCTCGAATCGGGCACCCGTCGGCAGGTTGTGCGCTGACAACGTGCCGCGATGCGCCTGCACCAATCCCGCGGCGATCGCCAGGCCAAGCCCGGAACCGCTGGGCAGCGACGAGTCAGCCCGCGGCACCCGGTCGTTAGACCCGCGGTACGCCACGTCGAACACCCGCGGCAGATCGGCCTCGTCGATGCCGACGCCGGTGTCATCGACCCGCGCCCACGCACCGTTCTCGTCGGACCCCAATGCCAGCGACACCTTGCCGCCCTCGGGCGTGTGCGCGATCGCATTGGCGACCAAATTCGACAGCACCCGCACCAACGCACGGTCGCTGCCGACAACGCGCACCGGCTCGTCGGGAAGCTCGGCCTTCAACGCCACGCCCGCACGCTCGGCCGCGATCCGGTGTGCCGCCAGCACGTCGTCGACGACCTCGTCCAGCGCCACTTTGTCGAACGCGGGCTGCACCGCGCCTGCGTTGATCTTCGACATCTCGAACAGATCGTCGACCATCTCGGAGAGCCGAATCGACTCCTGTTCAATGGTTTTCGCGTGTACGCGAACCTCGGAGTCGGGTACCACCCCGTCGGCGATCGCCTCCGACACCGCTCGGATCCCCGCGAGCGGCGTGCGCAGGTCATGGCTGACGAACGCGACCAGCCGACGTCGCGACTGCTCGGCCGCCCGCTCTGACTCGCGGATCTCCTGCTCCCACACCGTCCTTCGGGCCTGATAGCGGGCCAGCATCACCGCGGCGGGGATGGTCACCACCGACACGATGACCAACACGACGGCCGTCCGCTCGAACGTCTCGGTGATCATGAACCCGCTGGCGCCCAGTACGCCGGTGAACGTGGCCAGCGTGGGAATCAGCACCAGCGCCACCATGCTGACCGCGAGCGACCACGACCTAGCCAGCCGGATGATGATCGCCCCGGCCAGCACGACTGGCACCGAGCAGCCCAACGCCAACGCGGCGATCTCCCACAAATCAGTCGGCACTGCCGCCCCACAGATACCCCCGGCCCCACACCGTCTGGATGCGGTGATGATCGTCGAGCTTGGACCGCAGCCGCTTGACGTGCACGGTGACCGTCGACAGATCGCCGAAGTCCCAGTGCCACACCTGTTTCAGAAGTTCTTCGCGGGAGAACACGGTGTCGGGGTGGGTGAGGAAGAACATCAGCAGGTCGAACTCGCGGTTGGTCAGGCTGATCGGCTCACCGTTGATGGTCACCGAACGGGCGGCGGTCGACACGGTCATGTCGCCGACGGCGATGTCCAGTGGCAACACGCCCGCCGGCGACGGCGCCCGCCGCAGCACCGACCGCACCCGCAGCGCAAGCTCGCGCGGGCTGAACGGTTTGGTGAGGTAGTCGTCGGCGCCCGCCTCAAGCCCCGCGATCCGGTCGTCCTCCTCGCCGAGTGCGGTCAGCAGGATCACCGGAACGCTGTAGCCACCGCGCTGGCGCAGGGTGCGGCACAGCGTCAGGCCGTCCGGGCCCGGCATCATCACGTCGAGCACCGCGACGTCGATGCGCTCGGAGCCGAGCAGTCGCAGCGCCTCGGTGCCATTGTGGGCGATCGAGACGTCGAGGCCGTCGCGTTCCAGATACCGGCGCACGACATCGCGCACCACGATGTCGTCGTCGGCGATGAGCACCCGCGTCATAGTTCAGACCTTATCCTCGCGGCGCCGCTACCAGCGCCTACGTCATTGTTCCGTCACTGTTCATTCGTTGCCGCGGGCGTCTTGGACGGCCTACCGTTTAGAGATATGCCGGACGTCACGGTGGTGCTGCCCTGCTTGAACGAGGCTGCATCGCTGCCAGGCGTGCTGGCCGCGATGCCCGACGGGTATCGGGCCCTGGTGGTCGACAACAACAGCACCGACGGCACTGCGGACGTCGCCCGTCGGCACGGCGCCGAGGTGGTAGCCGAAAAACGTCCGGGCTACGGCTCGGCGGTGCATGCCGGAGTGGTGGCGGCGACGACGCCGATCGTGGCGGTCATCGACGCCGACGGGTCGCTCGACGCACGCGAGCTGCCGGCGTTGGTCGACGAACTCGACCGCGGCGCCGACATGGCGATCGGGCGCCGTCGTGCCGTCGACGGGCTGCGGTGGCCGTGGCACGCGCGGCTGGGCACCGCGGCGGTGTGTTGGCGGCTGCGCACCCGCTACGGCCTGCCCGTCCACGACATCGCGCCGATGCGGGTGGCCCGACGCGAGCCACTGCTGGCACTGGGCGTGACGGACCGCCGATCCGGCTATCCGCTGGAACTGCTGGTGCGCGCGGCGCAAGCCGGTTGGCGGGTGGCCGAGCGCGACGTCGCATACGGGCCACGCACCGGCGGCAAGTCGAAGATCAGTGGGTCGGTGCGAGGGAGTTTCATTGCGGCGCTGGACTTCTGGCGGGTGATCTCGTGATCCCCGTCGTGGTCTTGATCGTCGCCAAGGCGCCGGTGCCAGGGCAGGCAAAGACCCGGCTGGCGGCCGACGTCGGTGAGCAGGCTGCCGCCGACATCGCCGCCGCCGCACTGCTGGACACGCTCGACGCCGTAGCCGCCGCGAATGTGCAAGCCCGGGTCGTCGCCATGACCGGCAGTCTGGATGACGCCAGCTCGGGCGATGAGATCCGGTCCTGTCTTGCCGATTTCACCGTGGTGCCGCAGCGGGGTGCCGATTTCGGAGAAAGGTTGGCCAATGCGCACCTTGACGCCGCCGGGGCCGCAGCCGGGCTGCCGGTGCTGCAGATCGGGATGGACACCCCTCAGGTGACCGCCGAATTGGTTGGCGAATGCGCCCGCGAACTTCTGGCTGCCGACGCCGTGCTCGGTATGGCGCGCGACGGCGGCTGGTGGGTGCTGGGCGTCATGGACGCGACGATGGCCGCCTGCCTGCGGACCATCCCGATGTCGCGGTCGGACACCGGCGTTGTAACGCTGGCGGCACTTGAGGACACTGGGATAGACGTGAGCCTGGTTCCCACGCTGGCCGATGTGGACACAATTGACGACATCGAGCCGGTGCGACGCGCATGCCTACCCGGCGGTCGGTTCGCCCGCGTCACCGAGGGCGTGTCACATGCTCGGTAATCTCTACGACCGCGCGCTCGACGGCGAGCGCTGCTGGCTGCGCCACGACGACGGCCGCGTTGACCGGCTGCCGGTGCACAGCTGGCTCGGTGGCCGCAACGCCGACGTGCGGTTCGACCGCGCGGTGGTCGGGATGTGCAAGGGCCCGACGATCGACCTCGGTTGCGGCCCCGGACGATTGGTGGCCCACCTGGTCCAGCGTGGCGTGCCCGCGCTAGGGGTCGACCAGTCCGCCACGGCCGTCACACTCGCCCGCCGGCGCGGCGCGCCAGCCCTGCGCCGCGACGTGTTCGAGCCGCTGCCGGGGATCGGTCGGTGGAAAACGGTGCTGCTGGTCGACGGCAACGTCGGCCTTGGCGGCGACCCGAGGCGAATCCTGCGACGCGCGGCCGAACTGCTGCGCCACGGCGGACGGTGTGTGGCCGAATTCGACGCGGACCTTGACGGAATCGACACGGGTTGGGTTCGGCTCGAATCATCACGGACTATCGGACCCTGGTTTCGGTGGGCGTCGGTCGGCATCGACTGCGTGGCGCGGCTGGCCGAGGACGTCGACCTCGCCGTCGCAGGGGTCCACCCGATCGGCCACCGAGTGGTGGTCAGCCTGGCGGCGCCATGACGAGCACGACATTGCGCGGCACAGCCGTCACCGCCCGTGTCGGCCTCGCGCTGGGCCTCGCCCTCGCGATCTGTTTCGTGACGGGTCTGATCAGTCACTTCATCCAGCACCCGCAGCCCTGGTTCTTCTGGCCTACCCGGCCGGTCTGGCTGTACCGCGTCACGCAGGGCCTGCATGTGATCTCGGGCATCGCGGCCATTCCGCTGATCATCGTGAAGCTGTGGTCGGTGTGGCCAAAGCTGTTCGAGCGTCCGATCATTGGCGGCCTGGTCCGGCAGATCGAGCGGTTGTCGATCCTGGTGCTGGTCTCCTCGATGCTGTTTCAGCTGTCGACCGGGCTGCTGAACATCGCGCAGTGGTACGCGTTCAAGTTCTTCTTCACCACCAGTCACTACGCGATGGCCTACGTCGCGGCGGGGGCGGTGCTGGTGCACATCGGCGTGAAGCTGCCGATCATCCGCCGCGCACTGGGTGAGCCGGTTGACGACACTCCAGTGTTCGTCGGACCGACACGGCGCACGGTATTGCGTGGGACGTGGCTTGCGGTGGCGCTGGCCACTGTCGTCACGGCGGGGCAGACGATCCCACTGCTGCGCAGGGTGTCGGTGCTGGCGCCGCGTTCGGGCCAAGGGCCGCAAGGGGTTCCGGTGAACCGGTCGGCGATCGCCGCCGGTGTGCTTCGCACCGCCCGGTCACCGGATTACCGGTTGACGGTGACGAACGGGTCGACGACGCGGGCCTTCAGCGTCGCCGATCTGGAGTCGATGCCGCAGGCGACCCACCGGCTACCGATCGCGTGCGTCGAAGGCTGGAGCGCCGACGCGGAGTGGACGGGTGTTGTGCTCGCCGACCTTGTGGGCGCCGTCGGTGGCTCACGCGATTCGGATGTGCGGATGATCTCGCTGGAGCCGCCGGGGCCGTATTCGCGGACGGTGCTGCCGGCGCGGCATGTCCGCGACGCCAAGACCTTGATCGCGCTGAAGCTCAACGGCGAGACGCTGAACCTCGACCACGGATATCCATGCCGACTGATCGCGCCGACCAGACCCGGTGTGCTGCAGACGAAATGGCTGTCACGGATCGAGGTAGTGCCGTGAGGGCCGTACTGATCATTCTGGGCGTGGCGCTAGGTGTCTACGGCGCGGTGTTGTTGTGGGAGAACCCACCGGTGATCATCATGCGGATCCTGGTGTGGGCGGTGGTCGCCGTCGTGCTGCACGACCTGGTCTTCGCGCCATTGTGCGTGGCGTTGGGTTTCGCCGCCCGCCGGCTGATCCCCGGCAGATGGTGGCCGCCGATCGCGGTGGCCGCGCTCTGCAGCGTCGTGCTGGCATTCCTTGCCATCCCGGTTTACGGCAAGCCCGGCATGCGTCCGGACAACGTGACCGTGCTTGACCGTAATTACCCACTGGGACTGTGGCTTTCGCTCGCAATCGTATGGGCCTGCGTACCGGTGTACCTCAGCTGGACATACTGGCGTGCATCCCGGCCTGATAGGAACCGGCCGGAGTCCGCGCGATCACGTTGAGCCGATTGGCCGCATTGATCAGCGCGACCAGGCAGAGCAGCGCGGCGATCTGGTCGTCGTCGTAGTGCTTGCGAACATGCGCCCACGTGTCGTCGGACACGCCGCCGTGGGCGTCGGCGAGCCGAGTGCCCTCCTCGGCGAACGCGAGCGCGGCCCGCTCGGCGTCGGAGAACACGGTCGCCTCACGCCACGCCGCGACCAAATTGAGCCGTACCGCGCATTCACCGGCGGCGGCGGCCTCTTTGGTGTGCATATCGATGCACATCGCGCAGCCGTTGATCTGGCTGGCGCGAAGGCTGACCAACTCCTGGGTGGCCTTCGGCAGCGGCGATTGGTCGATCACCTGGCTGGCGCTGACGAACCGCTTGGCGAACCTGGTGGCGAGCTCATTGCTCATGATGTCGAATCGGGCGTCCACGAGTTCCTCCTCGTCGTGGTGTTGCATGGGACGAACATGAGATCCCGACGGACCGGTCGATGTGACACCGCGACGGCGTGACGTGCGTCACAACCCCGTCCCATGTCACAAAGCACTCGGCCGGCTGCGCACGCTCCGCCCGGGCGAAGGACACGCGCCGCGACGTGCGATTGCGCGATACGTAGAGCGCGAGACGGCGCTCGGCCGCTGGCTACCAGTTCGTCAGGATGAGGTGGTTGAGCAGCAGCGCACCGACGACGTTGAGCGCCAGCCACCAACGCTGTGACCGCGGCGGCAGCAGCGCTCCGGCCGCGGTCAGCCAGACCGTGAACGGCAGCCAAATTCGTTCAACCTCGGCCTTGCTCAACATGGACAGGTCGGCGGCGACGATCGCCAGCAGCGCCCCGATCACCACGAGATGCAGGCCGGAGCGCCGCCTCAGCGCCGCTATGTCGAACAAGCGGCCGATACCGCCCACGCTCCCCAACCCGATCGCGCACACCACGGATGCGAAGTTCGCCCACGACCAGTACTGGAACGGTCGGTCGTCGGCAATGCCCTGCCAATAGCGTTCCTGCACCAGCGTGTAGCCGTCGAACCACCAGAATCCCGCCGCCGCGAACACTGTGACCACCGCAAGCGCCGCAACCACCGCGGGAACCAGAGCGCCTATGGCGGCCCGCCGGTTCGCCGCAGCGATCAGCACTGCCACCGCGGGCAGTGCCATCAGCCCGAGGCCGTAGTTCAAGAAAATGCCCCAGCCGAGCAGGAGCCCGGAACCCACGGCGGCGACGGCAGGCCACCGCACTGTGCGCCGGACCGCCAGCGCCAACAGCGCGATGCCCCATGCCGCGACGCCGGCGAAGTAACCGTCCGCGGACACCGCGATCCAGATGGCCGTCGGCGCCACCGCGACGAACGGAGCGACCATACGAGCAGTGTTCTCGTCGTCCAGCGCACGCACCGCCACCACGATTGCGGCAGCGGCGCTGGACCCGACCAGCAGGCACAGCAATCCGGCCCACACGCCGCCGCCAAGCCCGACGCGGTCCAGCCAGACGAATGTCAACAGTGCGCCCGGTGGATGGCCCGACACATGGGTGATCCACGAATGCGGTTGGAAATCAAGAATTCTGCCGGCAAATGTGCGCACCGCATCGGGAATGTCGGTGACCGTAGGCACCTGGCGCAGATACTCGTGCTGCGCGGCGAGGCGAAGCGCGAAGCCCCGTTGCCAGCCATCGATCATCGCCAGCGAGAACGCCCATGCGCACGCGGCGGCCCAGGTGGCCCAGGGGATCCCCCGCCAAGGCAGGCGACGAGCGACATTCTGTCCCCACAACACGGCGGCTATCCCGACGACGATCGCCGGCAGGGTGCCCCACCCCACGTGGGCGTTCCACCATCCGAAGATGGGCGCCGTGTTGGCGAAGCTATAGAGCCGTCCTGCGGAGGCGTTGATCAGCGGGGTGACGATACCGAGGTGCAGATGCGGGACGACGAACGCCGCGACCACCAGGAGCACGCCAACGGCGACCGCCACCCTCTCCCTGCGACCAATCCGCACGACGGCCAGCCTATTGCCACGGCAGCGCCCCGTCGCATTACGGAATATTCATTCCAGAACCGACGTATCTTTTGGTATGCCGCGCCCTCGCAAGTTCGATGAATCCGACGTGGTCGCCGCAGCGCGCGACGAGTTCTGGTTGCGCGGGTACGCTGCGACGTCGGTCGACGATCTGACGTCCGTCACGGGCCTGGGCAAGGGCAGCCTGTACGGGGCGTTCGGCGACAAGCACGGACTCTTTCTGCGTGCGCTCGACGACTACATCGGCAGTGCCCTTGACACCGTGCGCGCCCAACTCCGCGACCCCAAGTACAGCGCGTACGACCGGCTGGTCCGCCACATTCGCGCACAGGTCAAGGCCATCGCCGCCGACAAGTCACGTCGCGGCTGCATGATGGCCAAGAGCGCCGCCGAGCTGAGCGCCACCGATGAGACCGTGAGACGGGCCGTCGAGCGGGCGTATGGGGCGTGGATCGCCGATCTGGTCGACTGCATCAAGGAAGCGCAGCGCGACGGTGCAATCGACGAGAATCAGAATCCGCAGGCCAATGCCGCGACACTGTTGGCCTTCATGCGCGGGCAGGAGGCGCTGCACAAGGGCGGCGTCAAGCCCGCCCAGCTCAGGGCCTCGGCGGAACAAATGATCATGCTGATGCGTCGTAGTTCTTGACCGACTGGTCCATAACTACCGGAAAGGCACGATCATGGCACTTCTCAAGGGGAAGACGGCGGTAATCACCGGCGGCACCACCGGCATCGGGCTGGCCACCGCCAAGCGGTTCGTCGAAGAGGGCGCGTACGTCTTCATCAGCGGACGCCGTCAGGCCGAACTGGATGCGGCCGTGCAGGAACTCGGCGAGAACGCCACCGGCGTGCAGGGCGACGTCGGCAAGGCCGAGGATCTGGACCGGCTGTATGCCGCGGTCGCCGACAGCGGTCGCCGACTCGACGTGGTGTTCGCCAACGCGGCGACCATCGACGTCGCACGCATCGGCGAGATCACCGAAGAGCACCTCGACAGTCAGCTGGATGTCGACTTCAAGGGCGTCGTGTTCACGGTGCAGAAGGCGCTGCCGCTACTCAATGACGGCGGCTCGATCATCCTCAACTCGTCGAACACAAACGCCAAGGGCACCGACGGCATTGGGGTATACGCGGCCATCAAGGCGGCGCTGCGGTCCTTCGCCCGCACCTGGGCAAGTGAGTTGCGGGACCGCAAGATTCGCGTCAACGTGGTCAGCCCCGGCGCCACGGAAACCCCCGGCATCAACAACCTGGCAGCGATGATGTTCCCCGGTCCGAACGCCGGACAGCAGTTCGAGGACTACCAGATCAGCACAGTTCCGCTGGCGCGCTACGGCACGGCAGAAGAGGTCGCGAACGCAGTTCTGTTCCCGGCGTCGGACCTGAGCAGCTTCACGACCGGAGCGGACATTCCTGTCGATGGCGGCATCAACCAGATCTAGTACAGCACCTTTCGCACGTTATCCTCGCCGTAGTACTTCTCGAGCTCAGCGAGGCTCCAGTCGTACCGGATCGCCTTGGCCAGCTGCGCGACGCTGGGCAGAGCGGTCGGATTCCAGCTCGACGGGTCCCATGCGTCCGACCGCAGAAACGCCTTGGCGCAGTGGAAGAACACCTCTTCGACATCGATCTCCAGCGCGAGAAGCGGCGGCTTACCCCGGACGGCCATCGCTTCAAAATAGTCAGCGTCGGCGAGGATGCGCGCGGTCCCGTTGATACGCAACGTGTCCCCACGGCCAGGGATGAGAAACAGTGTGCCGACGTGCGGCCGCTCCAACACGTTGAGGTGGCCGTCCACCCGCTTGTTGCCGGGCCGCTCCGGGATCGCGATCGTCGTGTCGTCGATGACGTGGACGAAGCCGGGCGGGTCGCCCTTCGGCGAGACGTCGACGCGTCCCTGCGCGTCTGTCGTCGCCACGAAACCGAGCGGGGAATGCGCAAGCCAATCCTGTTGGACGGCCGTGAGCCGCTTCCCAACCTTGTTCGCGACGTACTTGTTGGGATGCCCGACGATCGCACGGAGCTCGTCGACGGTCTTCACTTCGCGGCGCATTCCTACATCATCCTCCCTTGTCGCTGAGCTAACCGAACCGCGCGGCGAGCTCGCGCCTGTCCACTTTTCCGATGCCCCGGCGCGGCAGCTCATCGACGAGATGAACCTGCCGCGGTGCGGCTGTCGACGGCAGCGTCGACGCGACATGCGCCCGCAGTTCGGCCAACGTCGGTGCCGCGCATCCTGGGGCGGCGACGATCGCCGCCACCACTCGCTGTCCCAACCGGTCGTCGGCCACGCCGAACACCGCGCAGTCGGCGACCGCAGGGTGGGTCGCCAACGCCGCCTCCACCAATTGCGGCAATACCGTCAACCCGCCAGAGCTGATTGCATCGTCGACCCGCCCCAGCACGCGCAGCACTCCCGAATCATCCACGGCGCCAATGTCGTCGGTGCGAAACCAGCCCGGCTCCGCAAACGGGTCCGGCTGCACTGCATTGCGGTACCCCTTCGCCAGCGTGGCCCCCCCGAGCACCACCCGCCCTTCGTCGATACGTACCCGGACTCCGTCAAGCGGGACGCCGTCGTACACACAACCGCCCGCCGTCTCGCTCATCCCGTACGTCCGCACCACCGAAATGCCTGCCGCCGAGGCTTTTTCACCCAATCCGCCCGGCATCGGCCCGCCGCCGATCAGTACCGCGTCCAACGATGCCAGCGCCTTCGTTGCCGCAGGGTCACGCAGCGCCTTGTCCAACTGCGCCGCCACCAGCGATGCATACCGACGACCCGATCCCAATGACGCGACAGCGGACGCCAATTCAGCCCCGTCGAAACCGGCTGATATTGCGACGGGTGCAGTAGTTGCGACGACGCTACGCACCAGCACCTGCAGGCCTGCGACGTGATAGGCGGGCAGCGCCAGCAACCATCGGCCGGGACCACCGAGCCGGCGGTGCGTGGCTTCGGCGCTGGCGGTCAGCGCCGACGCGGTGAGCATCGCCCCCTTGGGCGCACCCGTCGTGCCCGATGTCGACACCACCACCGCAACGTCGTCGTCGATCGGCTGCCCTGCTCGCAAAGATGTTGTGAGTAGCGAGCTTTCGCGCTGGTCGCCGGCTGGCACCGGAAGCACAGACGCGCGTCCGGCAAGCACGTCCTCCAACACGGGCAACACCGTCAGCGCTGATGCGTCTGACGGGACGGCGACGGGGCGTAGGACGGCTATTCGTTCTCCTCGGTGTCGCGGGGGTCGTCGAGCGGCCAGCCCTTGGCCGCCAAACGCTCTCGCACGCGCTCTACGTCGTCCGGCGTGGGCATCGCGTCGATGATCTGAGTGATCAGCACGCCGATATCGGCATCGTCGAACTCGCCGAGGCCGTTCAACTCCAAGGCGACGGTCTTGACCTCTTCGTCGGTCAACCGGCGCCGCAACAGAGACAACAGCGGCACCCGATCCGGGCCGGGCACTCCTTCGGGGTAGCCGGCGGTGATCCACGCGACGATCTTGGCCAGAAACCTGGTCACTGAGCCCTCCCCGCGTGTCGCATTGTGGTCTGCCTATCAACGATTGCATGATGCTAGTGCGCACCCGAACAGGGCGGGTTGAACGCGCCTGGCGAACGTCTTCCGCCCCTCGGGTGAACAGTGGATGAACACATTGCTCAGCTCGGCAAAGTGCCTGTTCGACACGCGCTTTCAAAGTGGCTGTGCGTTAGGTAGATCGTCGGTTTGGCCGCAGAATTAGCGCCGTGAACGCAGAGCTGATCATCCTCGTGCTGTTGATAGCAACAGCACTGGCATTCGACTTCACCAACGGCTTCCACGACACCGGCAATGCCATGGCGACGTCAATCGCCACGGGTGCACTCAAGCCGAAGACAGCTGTGCTGCTGGCCGGGGTCCTGAACCTCGTCGGCGCCTTCCTGTCGGTCGAGGTCGCAGTCACCGTGACCACGTCGGTTCTCAGGGTGCAGGACGGCAAGACCGGTGCCCTGCTTCCGTCGATCGACGCATCGACAGGCCTGACGATCATTTTCGCCGGCCTCATCGGCGGCATCCTGTGGAACCTGCTCACTTGGCTTTTCGGCATCCCGTCCAGCTCGTCGCACGCGCTCTTCGGCGGGCTCATGGGGGCGGGCCTGGCCGCGCTGGGCACTGCAGGTGTCAACTGGACGGGTCTCACTCAGAAGGTGCTGATTCCCGCGGTCGCCGCGCCCGTCATCGCCTGCCTCGTCGCGGCATGCGGAACCTGGTTGGTCTACCGGATCACCCGCAAGGTGATGGAGAAGCGGCGCGAAGAAGGTTTCCGCTGGGGCCAGATCGCCACCGCCTCGCTTGTCGCGTTGTCTCACGGCACCAATGACGCTCAGAAGACGATGGGTGTCATCGCGCTCGCGCTGATCACCACCGGCCACCTGACCGGTGATGTGAAGGAGCAGGGCCTTCCGTTCTGGATCATCTTCAGCTGCGCGGTGGCCATCGGTCTCGGCACCTACATCGGCGGCTGGCGCGTCATCCGCACGCTCGGAAAGGGTTTGGTCGAAATCCAGTCGCCGCAGGGCTTCGCCGCCGAAGCGTCGTCGGCCGCCATCATCCTGAGCTCGAGCGCCGCCGGCATGGCACTGTCGACCACCCATGTCGCGACCGGCTCGATCCTAGGGAGCGGCGTCGGCAAGCCCGGCGCCGAGGTGCGCTGGGCGGTCGCCGGTCGGATGGCCGTCGCCTGGCTGATCACGCTGCCCGCCGCGGGACTCGTTGGGGCGCTCTCGTATTGGCTCTCAGACGGAGTCAAGTCGCTCTCCGGTTCGGCACTGGCCGGTGACGGCCTGATCTTCCTCGTTTTGTGCGGTCTGTCCTTCTACATGTGGTGGCGCGCCCAGCAGCAGAAGGTGGACCACCGCAACGTCAACGCCGATTGGGACGACTCGACCAACTCCGTCGTTCCCGCTGAAGTCCGCGAAGCCACCAAGGACCCGGCCGCGGTCTGACCGCGCGAGAAGCAAAGGAAACGTTGATGACTTACCTGGAAAGCATTCTCAAAGTGCTCGCGATCGGGCTGGTTCTCGGCGCCGGCCTGCCCGCGGTGTTCGCCGTCGGATTGGTGGCCTACTCGAATGGCGCCGGCGGCGACGGAACCGACGGCACCGCAACCGCACCCAACCCCATGCTGAAATACCTGGGCATTGCGTTGTTTGTATTCGTCGGCTGGGTGATCGTGACGGCGATCTTCTGGATCACCCGGACGACGATCATCCACCACTTCGGTGTCGACCTGTTCCCCTTCATGCCCAAGAAATGAGCTGAAAGCAGATGACTGAGAACCCGACTGTCCTGGCCAACGTGTTGGGGTGGCTGCACCGCGGCTACCCGGAAGGTGTGCCGCAGAAGGACTATTTCGCGCTGCTCGCGCTGCTGAAGCGGACCCTGACGGAGGAGGAGGTCATCAAGGCCGCGCAGTCGATCCTGAAGTCGACCGACCCCGATGAGGTGACCGAAGCCGCGATCCGCACCGCGGTGCAGGCGGTGATCGACAAGGAACCCAACCCGGAGGAGATCCATCAGGTCGCGTCGCGGCTGGCATCCGTCGGCTGGCCGCTCGCAGCCGCTCGCTGACCTAACCTCTGGTGTCGCGGCGCAGCGGGTGATTCTCGGGGACCTGCACGAAGATCAGCAGCACGCCGTCGGGATCGACGACATGCATCTCGTGCAATCCCCACGGTTCCTGGCGCGCTTCGCGAGCGATCGAGACGCCGCGGCCTGCCAACTCCTTCTCGGTGGCGTAGACGTCGCGGACCTGAAGCCACATCGTGCCGCCCGCGCTTGGCGTGCCGTGGCCGGCCAGCTCGATCAGTGACTGGCCGGCGTAAAACACTGTGCCTGCGCCGTAGTCGCGGGCGATGGCCAGGCCGAGGTCGTCGCGGTAGAACCGCAGCGAGCGCTCATAGTCGGCTGGCCGGATCAGCATCCGGCTGGCCAGGATCTCCATGCGTCTGTGTCTATCACGCCGGTCAGCCGATCCGGCGGCCGACACCTTCCCAGTACGGCTCGCGCAATGTGCGCTTGAGCAGCTTGCCGCTCGGCGTGCGCGGCAGCGACTCGGCGAAGTCCACCGATTTGGGCAGCTTGAAACCGCCAAGTCGCTGGCGGGCATAGGCGATCAGCTCGGCTTCGCTCGGCGAAGTCCCTGCCGCCGGCACCACCACTGCCTTGACGGCCTCACCCCACTTCTCGTCGGGTACGCCGATGACGGCCACGTCGCCGACCCCGGGGTGAGTCATCAGGACGTTCTCCACCTCGGCGGGTGAGACGTTCTCGCCGCCCGAGACGATCATGTCCTTCACGCGGTCGTGGAGGTAGACGTAGCCCTCGTCGTCGAGGTAGCCGGCATCACCGGTTTTCAGCCACCCGTCGGGTGTGACGGTCGCGGCCGTCGCCTCGGGATTGTGCCAGTAGCCGCGCATGTTCTGCGGCGATCGGGTCCACAGCTCGCCGACCGCGCCGATGGGGACGTCGGCACCGCGCTTGTCGACGACTCGCAGCTGAACCCACGGATAAGGCTTGCCGCATGACCGCAACAGCCGGGGCCGCTGCACGGGATCGTGATCCTCGAGTTGTGTTATGGAGCCGGTGGTTTCGGTCAAGCCGTACACCTGCAGGAACTCGCAGCCGAACCGCTGCAGTCCCTTCACGAGAACGTCGTCGGTGATCGGTGACGCGCCGTACACGATCGCGCGCACGCTCGAGAAATCCGTATCCTCGACTCCAGTTGTGGCTAAAAGAGATTGAATGACCGCAGGCACCAGCAGTAGGTTGGTGATTCGGTGTCTCGCGATCGCGTCGAGGATCGCCGGGGGATCGACGTCGCGCAGCACCACGGTCGTGCAGCCTTCGTACAGGCCGACCAACGCCCACCCCGAGCCGGCCATATGGAACATCGGCATCACGGCGAGGCTGACGCTGTCGGCATCAAACCGCCACTCCTCCGCGATGCCGGTGGCCTTGCTGAAGTAGTTCTGGTTGCTCAGCATGACACCCTTGGGTGAGCCGGTGGTGCCCGACGTGTACATCAGGAACGCAACATCGTCGGGACCCGTTGTGACGTCGGGATCTTCGGCCGGATAGCCGGCTACCCAGTCGTCGTACAAGGGCCAACGGGAATGGTCGCCGATGGCCACGACGGTGCCCACGGTGGTGAGGCGGTCCTCGATGGTCTCGACGTGTCCGAAAAACTCGGAGCCGACGACGACCACCTTCGCCTGTGCATCCTCGACGATGTGCAGCATCTCCGGCGCGGCCAGTCGCCAGTTCACGGGAACGGCGACAGCACCCAATTTGGCCAGCCCGCAAACGACTTCGAAGAACTCAGCGGAGTTCTTCTCGATGAACGCGACGCGGTCGCCGAACCCGATACCGGCGGCCAGGAACGCCTGAGCGGCATGACTGGAACGCGCGTCGAGTTGGGCGAACGTGATGGTGCGCTCGCCGACCACCAGAGCGACGGCATCGGGCCGCTTCACGGCATGGACGCGCACGATGTCGGCGATGGTAGCAATGTCGGGTTGCGGCATAACGGTTTCGGCTATGCGCCGGGCTGGACCCGTTGCCGTTTCATGATCGCGTCGACGGCATTGGGCGCGACACTGTTGAGCGCGTGCGCGGTGACGGCCATCCGTGGGGCGATACGCACCGGACGGGTCCTGGCCGCGGTGATCATCCAGCCGGCGGCCTCGGCGGCGCTCAGTCCTGGCAGGCCGTCGTACTCCCGCGTTGGCGCGATCATCGGCGTCTTGACGAGCGGGTAGTACAGCGTCGTCGAGTGCACACCCTTTGACGCCCATTCGGTTTCGATGACCCTGCTCACCGCGGACAGCGCCGCCTTGGAGGCGTTGTACACCGCGAACAGCGGCGAGGATTCGCTCAGCACGCCCCATGTGGAGACGTTGATGATGTGTCCGTCACCGCGGGTGATCATGCCGGGCGCAAGTCCGCGGATGAGACGCAGCGGCGAATAGTAGTTCAGCGTCATGGTTCGCTCGACGTCGTGCCAGCGGTCGAGCGACTCGGCGAGCGGTCGGCGGATGGATCTCCCCGCATTGTTGATAAGGATGTCCACGCCACCGAGATCCTGCTCGAGCTTGGCGACCAGCTCGTCGACGGCGTCCAGGTCGGAGAGGTCCGCTGCGTGGGCTCGGGCGTCGCCGCCGGCCTCGGCGATGCGATCGACGACGGCGTCCAGCAGTTCCTGCCTGCGCGCAACCACCACCACCTGCGCCCCGCGGCGGGCGAACTTCTCGGCGGCGGCTTCGCCGATGCCCGACGATGCGCCGGTCAGCAGGACCCGCTTTCCCTCGAGGTCGACGGGATCACGGCGACGCCGCAGCGCCTGCTCGGTCAGTGCTGGTCGCATGCTGGCCAGCAGGAGACCCTCGGAAACCCTGCGCAACGGACTTTTGCTCACGAAACTGAGTTTAGGTGGCCTACTTTTTGATGAATTCTCGGCGGCGGGGCGGTCGGTATGGGTATGACGACTCAAGGCAGGCTCGATCCTCGATTCAGCGAAGCCAAACAGCCCGTCGACTGGCGGCAGGTCAACGACGCACTGACCGCCGCAGAGCTGTACTGGTTGACCACCGTCCGCAAGGACGGCCGCCCGCACACCACGCCGCTTGTGGGGGCGTGGGTCGATGACGGCTTTGTGTTTTGCACGGGGCCCGACGAGCAGAAGGCACAGAATCTTGCGCACTCAACCGCCGTCACCGTGACGACCGGCAACAACACCTGGAACGACGGGCTCGATGTGGTCGTCGAGGGCAACGCCGTGCGGGTGACGGGACGTGGGCCGTTGACCAGGCTCGCCGACACGATTCGCGAAAAGTACAACGGTGAATGGGATTTCACGCCTCAGGACGACGGCTTCGGGCACACCGACGACAGCGGCGACAGTCACATCGCCTACGTGTTCCGGGTGTCACCGGACAAGGTGCTGGCTTTCGCGAAGTCGCCGCACGGCCAGACCCGCTTCCGTCCATAGCGATTTGTGTGCGTCCAGGAGCGGTCAGCGCTCCCGAACGCACACAAATCGCTCAGAAGTAGCGGGGGAACGGCGACCAGTCCGGGTCACGCTTCTGCAGGAACGCGTCACGGCCTTCGACTGCTTCGTCGGTCATGTAGGCCAATCGCGTTGCCTCACCGGCGAATAGCTGCTGGCCGACCAACCCGTCGTCGGTCAGGTTGAACGCATACTTGAGCATCCGGATCGCCTGCGGTGACTTGCCGTTGATGGCCGCCGCCCACTCCAGGCCTACCGATTCAAGATCGGCGTGGTCGACGACCTCGTTCACCGCGCCCATCGCGTGCATCTGCTCAGCCGTGTATGGCCTGCCGAGGAAGAAGATCTCGCGGGCGAACTTCTGCCCGACCTGTTTCGCCAAATACGCGCTGCCGTAACCACCGTCGAAGCTGCCGACATCGGCATCGGTCTGCTTGAAGCGGGCGTGCTCGCGGCTGGCCAGTGTCAGGTCGCAGGTGGCGTGCAGGCTGTGCCCGCCGCCTGCCGCCCACCCGTTGACCAGGCAGATGACCACCTTCGGCATGAACCGGATCAGCCGCTGCACCTCGAGGATGTGCAGCCGTCCTGCGCGTGCGGGATCCACCGTCTCCGACGTCTCGCCAGCGGCGTACTGATACCCGCTGCGGCCGCGGATGCGCTGGTCGCCACCGGAGCAGAACGCCCAGCCGCCGTCCTTGGGCGACGGCCCGTTGCCGGTCAGCAACACCACGCCGACGTCGGGCGACATCCGGGCGTGGTCCATGACGCGGTACAGCTCGTCGACGGTGTGCGGCCGAAACGCGTTGCGCACCTCGGGCCGGTTGAACGCGATGCGTACCGTCGGCGCAGCCACACCGTCGACGACGTGCCGGTGGTAGGTGATATCGGTCAGCTCGAACCCGTCGATGGGCTGCCACACCGACGGGTCAAAGGGGTTGTCGCTCACGCGTTTACCGCATCCAGTCGAAACACCGGGCAGCGGCCGGCGAGGGCTTCGAACTCGTCGGGATTCGGTCCGGTCACCAGTCCGGCGTTCTTCATGAAGCCGACGCCGGTCGGCACCTCGACCGGAAACGCCCGCAGCAGTGGACGGGCATCCTCGACGGGGACCTCCACCATGCGGACGCGCTCGGTGCGCCGACCGACCTGCAGAGTCGCCTCGCCGGCGGCGCGCGCGTTGGCCGCCCAGTCGCCGCCGGGCAGGCCGCCGACCACATACCGGTTGCCGTCGACGGTCATCGGCGTGACGGGCGTCGACCGTGGTTTACCCGTCTTGCGACCGACGGCTGTGAGCACCACAGGGCCCTTCCCGCCGAAGCCGACGCCGAGTTTGTGCAAGCCGATCATCGCCTTGTTGACGTACTTCAGCCACCATGGCGGCCGGATGCGCGCGCTGTTGGACATAGCAGCGACGCTACGTGATCGGGTCTATGCGAAACACCGGCAGGCGGCCGGCCAGCGCCGCCACCTCGTCGGGCGTGCCGTCGGTGATCAGCCCGGACCGCTTCAGGAAGCCGACGCCCGCCGGCACTTGCTCTCCGAACCAGCGCAACACCGGCCCGGCCTGCTCGGCGGCTAACTCCGACATCCGGACCCGTTCGGTGCGTCTGCCCTCGCTCAGCGTGACGGCGTCGGCGGCACGCACGTTGGCCACCCAATCCGCCGCAGGGAACGTCGCGACGACGTAACGCTTCCCGTCGACATCCATCGGAGTGACGGGCGTCGACCGCGGCTGCCCCGACTTGCGGCCCGGTGCGGTCAACACCACCGAGCGTTCCTTGCCGATTTGCACACCACGCCGCAGCAGCACTTTGTAAACGGCATTGCCCGGCTTCATCCACCATGGCGCGCGGATCCGGTCAGACATGATCAGACCTCCATACCGAAAGAGCTCAGTGCCGACTTCAGTCCGTCGGTTCGCTGCGACGTGGGCAGCGGGTCGACGAGGGCGAACCCGCAGCCGATCGCGCGGGCGCCGCCGTCGGCCTCGTCGCTGTCGCCGACCATAACGGCGCGCTCAGCGTCGACGCCCAGGCGGCTTAGCGCCGTTTCAAAGATTGCGGCGTCCGGCTTGACGGCGCCGACTTCGTAGGACAGCACCACCTCGTCGAGGTAGTCGGCGGCGCCGATGGCCTCGAACGCGGGCCGAACGTCGAATGCGATGTTCGAAACGACCGCGGTCTTGATGCCGTGCCGGTGCAGGCCCTTGAGCACGTCGACGGTATCGGGATACGGCGTCCACGACGACGGATCGATCACCCGGCCGTACAGCGTCTCGGCGTGGTGGTCGGCGAGTCCGGATTCGCGAAGCACGTGCAGGTACGCCTCCCGGTGCAGGTGTGGCTCGAGGTCGCGGTTGACCCAGGCGTGGTAGGCATCGGGTGGCATCTTGACGTGCTGACCGACCGGTGCCGTCAGCCGGCGCATCAGCTCGGCCTGGACATGCCCATCGACGTGACGCTCGTCGACCTCGATGCCCTCGAACCAGCTGTCGTCCTCTTCGAGGCGAAACAGCGTGCCGGAAAAATCGAACAACACGGCTTCCACTCGGCCCATCCTAACCACGGATCCGAGCGGCCTTGTCCTGCAATACTTCTCGCTCGCGTTCGTTGTGGGTCATCGTTGCGGCCCTGTCGAACTCATCGGCGGCCTCGGCGTCGCGACCGAGCCGGGCCAGCAGTTCGCCGCGCACGCTTGGCAGCAAATAGGAATCCTCGAGCCCGTCGAGGTTGTCGACGATCTCCAGCGCGTCCGCTGGACTTGACGCCATCGCCACCGCCACCGCCCGGTTGAGTTCGACCACCGGCGACGGCGCCACCTGGCGCAGCCCGTCATACAGCAGCACGATGCGCTTCCAATCGGTATCGGCCGCTGTCGGCGCCGTTGCGTGGCACTCGGCCAGCGCTGCCTGCAGTGCATACGGCCCCCAGCCGATGCCTGTGCGCTGCAATGCATTTGCTGCCAGCTCCAGAGCGGCGACGCCACGCTGGATCTGCGCGCGGTCCCATTTGGTGCGGTTCTGGTCCTCGAGCAGGATCGGCCTGCCCTTGGCGTCGGTGCGCGCGGCGAAGCGCGATGACTGAAACTCCATCAGCGACACCAAACCGTGTACTTCGGCCTCGTCGGGCACCAGCGCCGCAAGGACGCGGCCGAGCCGTAGCGCCTCGCTGCACAGCTCATTGCGGATCCAGCGTTGCCCGAAGGACGCCGAATAGCCTTCGTTGTAGATGAGGTAGATCACGCTCAGCACGGCCGACAGCCGCTGCGGGTACTCCGATCGATCGGGCACCTCGAACGGCACGTTGGCCGCCGACAGCGTCTTCTTGGCCCTGGTGATCCGCGCCGCGACCGTCGGCGTCGACGTCAGGAAGGCGCGGGCGATCTCGTCGGTGGTCAGACCGCCGACCACCCGCAGCGTCAGCGCGATCTGGCCTTCGCGCGACAACACCGGGTGCGACGAGATGAAGATCAGCCGCAGCACGTCGTCGTCGATGCGGTCGGGGTCCCAGGATTCATCGACCTGCGTCTCGAGCTCGCGCGCCATGGTTGCGTACCTGGCGTCGAGGTTTTCCTGACGGCGCCAGTAGTCGATGGCCTTGCGCTTGCCGACGGTGGTCAACCATGCGCCTGCGTTGCGTGGCACACCGGAGGATGGCCACTGCGTCAGCGCGTCGACGAGGGCTTCCTGCGCCAGGTCCTCGGCGAGGCCGACGTCACCGACGGCGCGGGTCAGCGTCGCGACGATCTTGGCGGCTTCCATCCGCCACACCGCATCGACGGTCTGCTGTAGATCCGGCACCTGCCCATTGTGCCGAGCGGCTCAGGGCTTCCCGCGCAGTGCGGCCGTCACGCTCGTGAACATCGTGGACTTGATGGCCTGCAGGGTGCCGGGATCCTTGCCCTTCAATCCCGCCACCAGATCGACGGCCGTCGCCGTCACCTTGCCCTCGGGTGCGGTCGCGGTCACCAGGCCGATGGCCTCGGCGTCGGCGCCGCCGTAGCGGCGTCCGGTCGTCATCGCCTCGACCGCGGCGGCGGGCGCGAGCTTCGCCTGGATCAGCGCCGCCATGCCAGGGGTGAACGGGATGTTGATGTCGACCTCGGGAAAGCAGTAGTAGCCGCGGTCGATCCGCATGATCCGAAAGTCGTGGGCGACTCCGAGCATCGAACCCGCGCCGAACGCGTGGCCGTTGACCGCTGCGACGGTGGGCACCGGGGCGACGAGTACGCGGGCGAGCAACTGCTGCACCTGGTCGACGTACCAGTCGCCCTGATCGCTATGGGCGGCAAGCCAATCCAGATCCAGGCCGTTCGAATAGAACTTGCCGGAGCCGGTAGTCACCAGGGCCTTGACTTCACCGGACTCGATGCGGTCAAGGAAGCCGTTGACGGCGGCCAGCCAGTCCGGCGAGAAGCGGTTCTCGTCGTCTCCAAGGTTCAAAACCGCTATATCATCGGTGATTTCGAGGTGTGCGGGCATGTCTCTCCTTAATGGTGGCGTCTCCTAACTTGACGGACAGGATGGCTTCCACGGCGGCCGCCAGGCGGCGACGTGTGGCAGCGGTTGGCGGCATGGGCCTGCGCAGCATCAGGCCGGTGGGCAGCCCGACGACGCAGTCCTCGATCACGGCGACCGATGCGGCGTCCTTGCGGTCAAACATGGCGAGCGACAGCCGGATCAGCAGGTCACGTAGGTCGGCGTCGAGTGTGCGGAGTTCGGCCTGTACCTCGGCGGGCGCGTCGCCGATCAATTCCTCGCGGCTGGTGCCCAGCACCAGCCGCGCCGACGACGGGTAATGCTCACTGAACACGGCAGGTGCGTCGGCCGCTACGACGACGGCACGGACGGGCTCGGTTTCGGCGTCGACGGCCTGGCGCTGCAACGCCAGGAAGCGACGGGCGGCGCGCACCCAGGCGCGGCCGACCAACCCGCCGCGGGAACCGAACGCGTGATAGATCGCGCCGTTGGAGATGCCGGCCCGGTCGGCCACGGCGCGGATCGTGACGGCCTTGACGCCGCCCTCGACCGCGAGCTCCTCGGCAGCGTCGAGCATCGCGTCGCGGTCATACACCTGTGGCCGGGGCATGGCCGTCAACATAACAGAGCAGATGCTCTGTTATCAAATGTGTGCATGACACGCCGAAGCAAAACGGGCGGTAGCAACCCTCGGAGGCGCAAAGTTAGTGCTATGGCACACCGGCTGGTCACGGCGTACCGCGAAGGGCGAAAAGCCTTCCCGCATACGCTTCTCAACCCATACGCAGGGGTGGGGGATCGGGCTGTCGCCCGCATGTGGCGGCTGGGTTGGCAACGGGCCGCCGAGGAGAGTCGCGGCATTCCGCCGGAGGCGGAGCGGATCGCACGGATAGCCGCCGAGATCGACGCGCTACTTGACTGAGGGCCAGAGATCTAGCCAACCGCGCGGCCTGCGCCCTCCCAGAACTGCGCACGCACCGACTTCTTGTCCGGCTTGCCCAGCGCGGTCACCGGCACCGATTCCACAACGATCACCTGCTTCGGCGCCTGCACCGAACCCTTACGCTCCTTGACCGCGGCCTGAATTTCAGAAGTCATTCGAGCCACCGCGTCATCGCTGCGGTCAGCGTCGGGCCGCAGCACCACCACCGCCGTCACCGCCTCACCCCATTTTTCATCGGGGGTGCCGATCACGCATACCTGTGCGACCGAAGGATGTTCCGCCACAACGTCTTCGACCTCACGCGGGAACACGTTGAAGCCACCGGTGACGATCATGTCCTTGGTCCGGTCGACGATGTACCAGAAGCCGTCCTTGTCCTCGCGCGCCAGATCGCCGGTGTGCATCCAGCCGTCATGAAAAGTCCGAGACGTCTCATCAGGCAAATTCCAATAGCCGCCGGACAACAGCGGGCCGGACACGCAGATCTCGCCAACCTCGCCCTGCGCCACCGGATTTCCGTCGCCGTCCAGCAGCGCTGTCCGGCAGAACACCGTCGGCCGCCCGCACGACGTCAGCCGCTTCTCGTCATGATCGCCCTTGGCCAGATAGGTGATCACCATCGGTGCCTCGGACTGCCCGTAGTACTGGGCGAAGATCGGGCCGAACCGGCGGATCGCCTCGGCCAGCCGCACCGGGTTCATCGCCGAGGCGCCGTAGTACACCGTCTCCAGTGAAGACAGATCGCGGGTGTGCGAATCCGGATGGTCCATCAGCGCGTAGATCATCGACGGCACCAGCATGGTGGCGGTGATCTTCTGTTCCTCAATGGTTTTCAACACCTCGGCCGGATCGAACTTGGTGAGCACGACCAGCTCGCCGCCCTTGATGATGGTCGGCACGAAGAACGCCGCACCAGCGTGCGACAGCGGCGTGCACATCAGGAACTTCGGATGCTCGGGCCACTCCCACTCGGCGAGCTGAATCGTGGTCATTGTCGTGATCGAGGAGACTGTGCCGATCACACCCTTCGGTTTGCCGGTCGTCCCGCCGGTGTAGGCCATACCGCCGATGTGGTCGGGCGGAAGGTCAGCGGCGACCAATGGCCGCGGCGAGTACTTGGCGGCCTCGGCGTCCAGGTCGACCGCGACCCCTGCCAGCGCCTCGGGCACCGGCCCGATTGTCAGGATCTGCTTGAGTCCGGGCACCTTCTCCAACAGGCCCTGCGCCCGTTCGACGAACATCGGATTCGGGTCGATGATCAGCGAGGTGATCCCGGCGTCGTTCAGCACGTACGCGTGGTCGTCCAGTGAACCGAGAGGGTGTAGTGCCGTGCGGCGGTAGCCCTGCGTTTGTCCTGCGCCGATGATCATCAGCACCTCTGGCCGGTTCAGCGACAGCAGGCCGACGGCGGCGCCGGTGCCGGCGCCCAACGCCTCGAACGCCTGAATGTACTGGCTGATGCGGTCGGCCAGCTGGCCGCCGGTCAGCGTGGTCTCCCCGAGGAACAGCACGGGCTTGTCTTTGTTGCGCTTGAGAGCGCCGACCGTGAGGTGACCGGAGTGGATCGGGTGGCGCAGCAGCTCGTCCGTCATGACGTCCAGACTAGAACGTGTTACAGAACGAGCTGCCGCGTCCCCGGAATCAGCGTCCGGCCGCCTTCGCGGCTTGGTCGGCCACCTTCTGGGCGAGGTCGGCCCGCCACTGGATTTCCTTCTCGATCCACGGGTTTTCCTGCGGGAACTCCTCGGCTTCGGAAACCCGGCGCACCTCGAGCTTGACGCCCGTACCGAGCGGGCACTTCTGCGCCCACTGCTTGGCCTCTTCCTTCGACGACACGTCGAGCATCCAAAACCCGTTGAACAGTTCCTTGGCCTCCGTGTACGGGCCATCAGTGACGACCGGCGGATCGGAGTTGAAGTCGACGACGAAGCCCTCGTCGGGTCCGGTCAGGCCCTCGCCGGCCAGCATCACACCGGCCTTGATGAGCTCCTCGTTGTAACGGCCCATCGCCTCGATGATCTCGTTGAAGTCGATGTTCTGCTCCTCCATAGCGGCCTCGGCCTCGGGGGTGGAACGCATGATCAGCATGTAACGCGACATTGTTGTGTCTCCTTCTAGTTGTGGAAGGGGCACGGTCCATCGTGCCCTCGTTGACACGTCGAACGGCAACCCCCGGAAATCGACACACCCCCCGAGATTTCTTCAAAGAATTTGCAGTGGACTGACAGGATGACCCAATGCCGGCCGCTGACCTAGTAATTTCCGGGACCGTTCTCACTGTCGACGACCGACAACCCACGGCCGAGGCGCTCGCGGTGACCGATGGCCGCATCGTTGCGGTCGGCGACCGGTCAGACGTCGAGAGCTGGATCGGGCCGGGAACGAAGACGCTCGAGGTCGACGGCTGCGTGATGCCCGGACTGGTTGAGGCGCACGGCCATCCGCTGATGGAGGCCGTCGTCCTGTCGGACCGGATGGTTGACATTCGGCCGGTCTCCATGCGCAACGCCGACGACGTCGTCGACGCGATCCGCCGCGAGGTCGCTGACCGAGGCGCCTCCGGTGCCTTTCTAAACGGTTGGGATCCGTTGCTGCAGAACGGACTGCCGGAACCCACCCTCGATTGGCTGAACAGCTGCGCCCCGGACACGCCGCTGGTCATCACCCACAACTCCGGGCACAAGGCCTACTTCAACTCCGCGGCGGCGGCACGGGCCGGGCTGACCCGTGACACCCCCGATCCCAAGGGTTCGAAGTACGGCCGCGACGCCAACGGTGAACTCGATGGCACCGCCGAGGAGACCGGCGCGGTGTTCTCCCTGATGGGAGGCGCCATCCAGCCCAGCGACTATCCGGCGATGCTGCACGCCGAACTCGGCAGGCTCAATCGCGTCGGTCTGACCACGTGCTCGGAGATGGCGTTCGACCCGGTGTTCCGGCCAGTGGTCGAGCAGATGCGCGACGCGTTGACCGTGCGGCTGCGCGTCTACGAAATCTCCAACGCCATCATGGCAACCGACATGTCGCCCGACAACGGGGACGACCTGTTCCGGCAGGTCGGCATCAAGATCTGGGTCGACGGTTCACCGTGGATCGGCAACATCGACCTGTCCTTCCCATATCTGGACACCGACGCGACGCGCATCATCGGCGTGACGCCCGGCTCGTGCGGTCACGCCAACTACACGCCCGCGCAGCTCACTGAAATCGTGCACGCCTACTTCCCCAAGGGCTGGCCGATGGCATGCCATGTCCAGGGCGATGCCGGCGTCGACACGATCCTCGACATCTACGAAGAGGCCCTGCAGCGCTGGCCTCGCGAGGACCACCGGCTGCGGCTCGAGCATGTCGGTGCGATCAGGGACGAGCAGCTGCAGCGCGCGCACGACCTCGGGGTGACGTGCAGCCTCTTCGTCGACCAGATCCACTACTGGGGAGACGTCATCGTCGACGGCTTGTTCGGACCCGAACACGGCGAACGGTGGATGCCGTGCGGCTCCGCGGTCAAGACGGGCATGCGCATCTCGTTGCACAACGACCCGCCGGTGACGCCAGAGGAACCGCTGCGCAACATCAGCGTCGCCGTCACCCGCACCGCGCCGTCCGGCCGCGTGCTGGCGCCCGAGGAGCGGCTGACGGTCGAGCAGGCCATCCGCGCCCAGACCATCGACGCGGCATACCAGCTGTTCTCCGACGACGTGATCGGCTCGCTGGAGGTCGGCAAGTACGCCGACATGGTGGTGCTGTCGGCCGACCCGCGAGCCGTCCCGCCGGAGGAGATCGCCGACCTCGAGGTTCGGGCGACGTTCCTTGCCGGCCGCCAGGTCTACGGAGGATGACGCAGCCGGCCGCCGACGCCACGGGCCATCGGCCGCAGGTGTCGGGGCTGGCAGCCACCATGACGGTGGTGGCGATGGGCCTTGGCTACAGCATCACGGCCGCCGATCCGACGATCCTGTCCGCCAACATCTCCGAAGTTCGTGCGGGACTTGACATGTCGTCGGTCACCGCGAGTTTCGTTGCAAGCCTGGCGACGTTGACGCTGGCCGCGGCGGTTCTCGGCGCCGGCGCTCTCGGCGACCTGTACGGCATGCGACGGATGTTCACCGTCGGCCTGTTGGGCGCGGTCGGGTTCGGCGTGCTCGCCGCGGCGGCGCCGAACAGCGCGGTGCTGATCGGCGCGCGTGCTGGGGCAGGCGTGGCGTTCGCGTTCCTGCTGGGACTGTCGCTGGCCCTCATCAACGCGGTCTTCCCTCCGCAGCGCCGTGCGGGCGCGATCGCGCTGTACCTCGGCGCCGGTTTCGCCCTGACAACGCCGATGCCGGCCTTGGGCAGCCTGCTGGCCGAGCACGTGGGTTGGCGCATCGGATTTCTGGTCGCGCCCGCTGCGGCGCTCATTGCGCTGGCGATCGTTCTGCGGTTTGTGCCCGAGACACCGCGAACACCCCGACGGCTCGACCTGCCGGGCCTCATCCTTGTCGCTGCGGCCCTGCTGGCGCTGGTTTACGGCATCTCCCAGTTGCAGAACGGTTTGCACACCGGTGCGTTCGTTCCGATCGGTGTGGGAGTCGTCGCCGCGATGGCGTTCGTCGTGCGGGAGACACACACCGCGGACCCCGCGCTGGACTTGCGCGTCTTCGGCTCTGGCCGGTTCAACGCCGCGGTCACCGCGGGAGCGACGTTCAACTTCCTGACCGGTGGGTCCACGATCCTGTTCGCCTTCTATCTCGTCACGGTGCGTGACGAGTCACCGGCGTTGCTCGGCCTGCTCCTCGTTCCGGCCACAGCGTTGCAGGCGGTCGCGGCCACGGGATCCGGACGCGCCGCAGCACGATTCGGCGACCGCGCCGTACTGGTCACCGGTCTGCTCTTGCTTCTCTTCGGGCTGTTGATGTTGACCGTGGTCGACGAGAAGACGTCGATGCTCGTGTTCTTCGTCGTGGTGGCGTTGAACGCCGTTGGCGGAGCGGTGGTGCAGACCCCGCAGTCGACGATCATGATGTCCAGCGCGCCGCCCGATCTCGGGGGCTCGGTGTCCGCGGTCAAATCGGCCGTCGGGCAGGCGGGGTATTCACTGGGGCCGGCGCTGTTCGCCCTTGTCGGTACGACGCTGTTCACGCACGACGCGATGCGTGGGCTCGCCGGCTCCGACATCACCCTCGCCGAAGCCCGCGAGGCATTGCGCGCCGCGCACGGCACCTCGGTCGCGTCGACCGGCGGGGTCAATGTCATTGACCCGCAACGCGCCAGCGAAGTCGTCGAGGGCGCGACAGATGCCATGATCCACGCGATTCACACCCTGAGCTTGATCATGGCGGCGGTACCCGTCGTCGCCATCCTCCTCGCCCTGATACTGCTGCGTCCCCGCACCGAACAGGAGTCGTGATGACTGCACCTTCGCCCCATCGGCATGCCGCGCCGGATCCGCTGGCCACCATCCACACTCCGCGCTTCTGGCTGGCGCCGATCGTCGTGTCGGTGACGGTGTTCTCGGCCCTGGCGCTGTTGTATCTGGGCGGCATCCTCAACCCGACGACGAATCTGCGGCATTTTCCGGTCGCCGTCGTGAACTCCGACGCGGGACCCGACGGCAAGCAGATCGTCGACGGGCTGGTGTCCGGGATGAATCGCGACGAGTTCGACGTGCGGGTGCTGTCCGCCGATGAGGCCAACTCGCAGCTGGGCACCGCGCAGATCTACGGCCTGGTGCAGATACCGTCCGACTTCTCGGCGAAGCTGCAGGCGCTTGGACAGGATGCGCTGTCGCCCGGTCAGGTGACCCGGCCGGTCATCACGATCTCCACCAATCCCCGGGCCGGCGAGTTGGGGTCGAGCATCGCGGGGCTGTCATTGGGCAAGGCGGTCAACGAGGCCAACAGCAAGATCGGCCAACAGGTGTCGGCGCAGGTGGCGAAGGCCAGCGGCGCCCCGCTGCCCGGCGGGGTGTCGCTCACGCTCGCCAGCCCCGTCGACATCCAGGTCCATAGCTACGAGCCACTCCCCAACGGCACCGGCAACGGCCTTTCGGCGTTCTATTACGCGCTGTTGTTGTTGCTCGCCGGGTTCACCGGCAGCATCGTGGTGAGCTCGCTGGTCGACTCGATGTTGGGCTTCGTGCCAGCCGAGTTGGGTCCCGTCTACCGGTTCGCCGAGCAGGTCACGATATCCCGGTTGAGAACGCTGCTCGTCAAATGGGGGCTGATGGCCGTCATGGCCGTCCTGACGTCGGCGGCATATATCGGAATCGCCGCCGCGCTGGGCATGCCGATACCGAACGGTTGGACGCTGTGGGCCTACGGTGCATTCACGATCGCGGCGGTCGGCATCACATCGACCTCGTTGATCGCGGTGCTGGGTTCGATGGGACTGCTGGTGAACCTGTTCATCTTCGTCATGCTGGGCCTACCGTCGAACGGCGCCACGATCCCGCTGGAGGCGGCACCCCCGTTCTTCGGGTGGCTGGCGAAGTTCGAACCGATGCATCAGGTTTTCCTCGGCGCGCGGGCGCTGCTCTACTTCGACGGGCGCGCCGATGCCGGACTCACCCGAGCCCTGGTGATGACGGCGATCGGCCTGGTGATCGGATTGGTGATCGGCGGTGTCGGCACCCGCATCTACGACCGCCGGGGTCGACACCGCACCCACGCTCCCGCTGGCGACGCGTAACCAGGAACGGTTTGCGCAAATGCGGGTGATGCCGCCGCTCGCCATGGCACGCTCTGGGGCATGTCCGACCTGCCTGAACCGCGATTTCTTGACGAACGAACCGCCCACTGGGCCGAAACCAAACCCGATGACGAAGCGTTCATCTATTTCGACCGCACCTGGACCTGGTCGCAGTGGAACGACCGTGTGCGCCGGCTCGCCGGCGCGCTGAAGGACCGTGGCATCAAGCGGGGCGACGTCGTCGCGTTCCTGGACAAGAACCACCCGGCGTGCGTCGAGCTGACACTCGCCGCTGCGTCGCTGGGCGCGGCCAATGCGATCGTCAACTTCCGGTTGGCGGCAGACGAACTCGACTACGTCCTGAACGACTCGGGCGCCAAGCTCTTGATCGTCGGGGCGGAGCTTAAGCCGGGCGTGGACAAGATCCGCGACAAGCTCACCAACGTCGAGCACATAATCACGGTGACGCCCGAGGGCGAGGACGGCGACGAGTACGAGGCCCTGCTCGCGGACGCCACCCCCGTTGATCGCTCCGATGACGTGGAGCCCGACGACGTCTGCATCATCATGTATTCGTCGGGCACAACCGGTCGCCCCAAGGGCGTCGAGCTGACGCAGGCGAACCTGATTGCGCACACCGTAAATGCGCACGAGGGATTCGAGTTCGACGAGGGCGACAAGAACATGGTGTCGATGCCTCTGTTCCACGTGGGCGGCTCGTCATATGTGCAGTTCGGGATTCATGACGGTCACCCGAGCGTGATGACGCGTGAGGTCGACGGCATGTCGTTGGCCGGCGCGATCCTCAAGGGCGCCAACAGAACTTTCCTTGTGCCCGCGGTGCTGGCGAAGGTGCTGGAGTCGGGCGAGGACGCTGTCAAGCTGTTCGGTTCATTGAAGACGTTTGCGTATGGCGCGTCGCCGATGCCGCTGCCGCTGCTGCGCCAAGCGCTGAAGGCCTGGCCGAACACCGACTTCATGCAGGCCTACGGGTTGACCGAGTTGTGCGGGGTGATCAGCCACCTGCTTCCCGAGGCCCACCGCGACCCCGGTAAAGAGGAGCGGCTGTCGAGCGCAGGCACGTTGGTGCCCAACGCGGAGGTGCGCGTCGTCAACCCCGACACGCTCGAGGAAGTGCCAGCCGGCGAACAGGGCGAATTGTGGTTCCGCTCACCGCAATTGATGAAGGGCTATCACAACAAGTCGGAGGCGACGGCCGAGGCGATCACCGACGACGGTTGGTTCCGCACCGGCGACATCGGCCGCGTCGACGACGGTGGCTACATCTTCGTCGAGGACCGGCTCAAGGACATGATCATCTCCGGAGGAGAGAACATCTACTCGATCGAGGTGGAACGGGTGTTGGCCGAGCACCCAGCGGTGGTGGATGTTGCGGTCATCGGTATACCCGATGACAAGTGGGGCGAGGTGGTGAAAGCCGTTGTCCAACTTGAGGGTGACGCCGATGAGAAGGAACTCATCACCTTCTGTCGTGAGCGGCTGGCGGCCTACAAGTGCCCGAAGTCCGTCGACGTCAAGGACGAACTGCCGCGCAACCCGACCGGCAAGATCCTGAAGAAGGATCTGCGCAAGCCGTACTGGGAGGGCCGCGACCGCACGACGGTGTGACGTTGTGCCCGGGACACAGGCACAATGACACCGTGACCCCGCCGCTCGACGACCTGCTCGACCGCCTGCATGTGGTCGCGCTGCCGATGCGAGTTCGCTTCCGCGGCATCATGGTTCGCGAGGTCGCGCTGATCGAAGGGCCAGCCGGCTGGGGCGAGTTCGGGGCGTTCCTCGAATACGGGCCATCGGAGGCTGCGGCGTGGCTGGCGTCGGCGATCGAAGCGGCGTATGACGCGCCGCTGCCGACTCGCCGCGATCGGATTCCGATCAACGCGACGGTGCCGGCCATCCCAGCCTTGGAGGTACCCAAGGTGCTGGCCCGTTTTCCGGATGTGCGTACGGCGAAGGTGAAGGTCGCCGAGCCGGGGCAGACACTGGTCGAAGACGTCGACCGCGTCGAAGTTGTTCGCGCCCTTGTTCCGACCGTGAGGGTCGACGCCAACGGGGGATGGACCGTCGGCGAGGCCGTCGAGGCTGCAAAGGCGCTGACCGCCTCCGGGCCGCTGGAGTACATCGAGCAGCCATGTAAGACGGTCGAGGAGTTGGCGGAAGTGCGGCGCCGGGTCGACGTGCCGATCGCCGCCGACGAGAGCATCCGCAAGGCCGATGATCCGTTGCGGGTGGTGCGCGCCGGGGCCGCCGACATCGCGGTGCTGAAAGTCGCGCCGCTCGGCGGAGTGCGCAAGCTGCTGGAGATCGCTGAGCAGATTGATATCCCGATCGTCATCTCCAGCGCGCTGGACTCCGCTGTCGGCATCGCGACTGGGCTGCACGCCGCGGCCGCGCTGCCCGAACTTGACCACGCCTGCGGCCTCGGCACAGGCGCGCTCTTGATGGACGACGTTGCCGAGCCGATGGTCCCCGTCGACGGCTATCTGCCGGTGCAGCGCGTCATCCCGGACCCGGCCCGCCTCGACGCACTGGCGGTGAGGGCCGAGCGCCGAGGTTGGTGGATCGACCGGATCAGGGAGTGCCACTCGCGGTTAATGCAGTAGTCGATTACGCAACCCGCGGCGACCGCGCGGCGTGACACTTAGCGGCATGACCGGATTTCGTGTCGGGGTCGCTGACCCGATTCTTGCCGCTCGGCCGTCGGCCGAGACGTTCACGCGAGCGAATTACCTGGGCGCACTCGCCAACCGCGTCGACTCATTTTGGGTTCCTGACCACCTCAACCAATTGTTCCCGCGATCGTTGTGGAAGCAGAAGTACTGCGGCGCAGCGAAGCTCATACCCAAGGTTGACGCCTGCATGGAGCCGTGGACCATGCTCGGCCACCTCGCCGCCCGAAACCGGCTCGGCCGCATGCGCCTCGGCGTGTCTGTGACCGACACGGGTCGACGTAACCCGGCCGTCACCGCGCAGGCCGCCGCGACGCTGCACTTGCTCACCCGCGGAAGAGCGATCCTGGGTATCGGCCCCGGCGAACGCGAGGGAAACGAGCCCTACGGCGTCGACTGGTCCAAGCCGGTCGCGCGGTTCGAGGAGGCGATGGCGACCATCCGCGCGCTATGGGATTCGGGTGGCGAACTCGTCAACCGGGATTCGGCCTATTTCCCGTTGCGGAATGCGATATTCGATCTGCCGCCTTATCGCGGTAAGTGGCCCGAGATCTGAATCGCTGCGCATGGTCCGCGCATGCTGCGGGCCGCGGGGCGCTATGGAGATGCTTTCTTCCCCAGCTTCGCGCACCGGCCGGAGGACTACAAGCAACGTCTCGACGTTGTTCGGTCGGCCGCTTGACGCCGGTCGCGATCCGATGTCCATCATCCCAGCGATGCAGTTGTTCGTCGTCACGGGGCGCACCCGTGCTGACGTCGACGAGGCGCTCGATTCCGAGGGACTCCGGGTGTTCGGCCTGAACGCATCGGATGAGGTTTTCAC
>CAVWCK010000002.1:0-928947 GCA_963753505.1 uncultured Actinomycetota bacterium
CGAGGGTGTCGTGCAGTACGGCGATCCCGACGCCCGGCTGCCGCACCTCGTCTGCCTCGGCGTCGGCGGCGTCGAGGCCGAGCCGATCCTGCTCGCGCTCGACCAGCACGGCGTCGCGGTCCACTCGGGCTCGTCGTGCTCGAGCGAGGCACTCGAGCCCTCCCCGGTGCTCGCGGCGATGGGCGTCGACGCCGACCGCTCACTCCGCCCGAGCGTCGGCTGGAGCACGACCGAAGCCGACATCGACGCCTTCCTCGCCGCATTCCCGGAGGCAGTCGACGAAGCTGCGGGCATTACGAACCGCATCGCCCGAACCCGAGAGGAGCACGACATGATCCCTGTGCAGCGCCTCAACCACGCCGTGCTCTACGTGCGCGACGCCGAGCGTCCGCCGCCTTCTACCGCAGGCGTTCGGCTTCGAGGTCGTCGTCGAGATGCCCGGCGCGGTGTTCCTGCGGGCGGCCGCGTCCGAGAACCACCACGACCTCGGGCTGTTCTCGGTCGGCGCGGGCGCACCGCGGCCCCGAACAGGGGCCGTCGGCCTCTACCACCTCGCGTGGGAGGTGCCCGCGATCACGACCTCGTCGCGGCCCGCGACACGCTCGCGCGAGCTCGGGCGCGCTCGTCGGCGAGAGCGACCATGGCGCGACGAAGTCGCTCTACGGCCACGACCCCGACGGCAACGAGTTCGAGGTGATGTGGAGCGTGCCCCGGGAGCAGTGGGGCGACGACGAGCACGAACGCGGTCATCGCGCCGCTCGACCTCGACGCCGAGGTGGCTCGGTACGCGACGCACGCCGCTCGGTAAGCTCCGCCACATGACCGACACGCAGACTGGCCCGACGCTCGCCGAGCAGCTCACCGACACCCTCCACGCTCGGCGCCCGCCGATCGCGATCACCTTCTCGCGATCGCCGCCCGACGGCGTCGCGCCGTTCGACGAGCCCGATGCCCGAGCCGCTGCCCGACGGGCGCACCGGCCGCGTGCCCGCGGGCTGCGTGTTCTGGATGAAGGCGGCCGAAGCGACGTTCGGCACGGTCGCCGAGGACCACGGCAACTGCAGCGTCGGCAGCCTCACGCACGGCTTCAAGACGCTCGACGAGGTCGCGGGCAACAGCGACGTCGCCGCGCTGCTCGACTCGGGCTGGGTGACGATGGACGTCGTCCCGCAGATCCCGGTCGTGCACCGAGAAGCCGGGCGCGGTCACCTACGGGCCGCTCGCCGAGACGCCCGATCGACCCCGACGTCGTGCTGCTGCGCCTCAACGGCAAGCAGCTGATGGTGCTGTCGGACGCGATCCCGGGCCTGCGCATCGAGGGCAAGCCGCAGTGCCACATCGTCGCGATCGCCAAGGAGCAGGGCGAGATCGCCGCGAGCGTCGGCTGCGCGCTGAGCCGCGTGCGCACCGGCATGTCCGCCACCGAGATGACGTGCGCGATCCCGGCGTCGCAAGGTCGGGCGACGTCGATCGACCGCGATCGAGCGCAACGCGGTCGCCGACGCCGCCGGTCGCGCGGCTACGCCGCCGACGGACGCGCCGCGCGCTTCGCCGCTGCGAGCGGTGGCGCTACTTCTTGGCGGCCTCGTAGTACGGGTTCGAGCCGGAGGCGTGGTCGGTGACGTCGACCACCTCGGTGATCTCGGGCACCGACGTCGAGGATCGCGACCTCGATGCCCTGCGACAGCGTGACCGCGGCCATGCCGCAGCCCTGGCAGCCGCCGCCCATGCGCAGGTAGGCGACCGGTGCCTCGACCGCGACCAGCTCGGCGTAGCCCGCCGTGCGCGGCGATCTGCGGGTTGATCTGCTGCGTCGAGCACCTCGACGACCTTGCGCGACGACCGGGTCGGAGAGGTCGAGCGTCGGGCGGCTGCGCGCCGAGCGTCGCGGCGCGAGCTGCGGGCTGTTCGGGTTCTGCATCACCAGGCCGCCGCCGCGAGAGGTCGAGCGTGGCGCCGCGAGCTGTTGTCGACGTGCTCGCTCGGGGACCACGACCGAGAGGTCGTCGTCGTGCTGGACGACGTCCGGCGTCGCCGGCCTCGTCGAGCGGGCGGAAGTACATGTCGTAGGTGAAGGCGCCGCCGCTGCGCCGCTGACCTCGAGCCAGAGGGCAGGGTCTCGGGCTCCGGCTCGCCGCGCGCGGACCTCGAGGATCCGCTCCCGGGCCTCGTCGGTGATCGTGAGCAGGGCGGTCGAGCTCGGTCATGTGCACCATGATACGCCCGTGCCCGGGTACTTCTCCTCGTGCCCACCACGACCTACCGGGCCCCCGACTTCGTCGCCGCGGCCACGCGCGCTCGGGCGTCGAGCTCGTGGTCGGATGCCGAGGAGCGCCCGCGCTCGCCGAGACGATGGGCGACCGGGCCGTGGTGGTGCCGCTCGACGACGCCGGCCGCCGCGTCGGCGCGATCGAGGCGCTCGACCGCCGCCGCGGCGTCGACGCCGTGGTCGCGGTCGACGACCGGGCGTGGTGGTCGCGGCCGCAGGCCGGCGCGCGGCTCGGCTTCCCCCACAACCCGCCCGACGCGGTGGCGGCGCACGCGCGACAAGGCGGAGATGCGCGACGCGCTCGCGGCCGGCGAGGTCCGCCAGCCCCGCTCCGCGGTCTTCGAGGACCACGACGCCGTGCCGCGACGTCGGGTTCCCGTGCGTGGTGAAGCCGATCGGGCTCTCGGGCAGCCAGGGCGTGATCCGTGCGACGACCCCGGAGGCAGCTCGACGCCGCGCGCCGGCGCGGATCGCCGCGTCGCTGGGACGGCCCGCTGCTCGTCGAGGAGTACGTGCCCGGGCGTCGAGGTCGCGGTCGAGGGGCTGCTGCGCGACGGCGCAGCTCGAGGTGCTCGCGGTCTTCGACAAGCCCGACCCGCTCGAGGGCCCGTACTTCGAGGAGACGATCTACGTCACGCCGTCGCGACTGCCGGCGCGACCGCTCGCCGCGCGTCGCGGTCGCTGACCGAGCGCGCGACGCGCGCGATCGGCCTCACCGAGGGCCCGGTGCACGCGGAGGTCCGCGATCGACGGCGAGCCGCGTGCTGGGTGATCGAGGTCGCGGCGCGCTCGATCGGCGGGCTGTGCGCGCGCACGCTGCGGTTCGGCGCCGGCATCAGCCTCGAGGAGGTGATCCTGCGCCACGCGCTCGGGCTGCCCGCTCGACGGCCTCGCGCGCGAGCCGCCGGCGGCGGGCGTGATGATGCTGCCGATCCCGCGCGCCGGGACGCTCGTCGAGGTGCACGGCCGCGAGGACGCGCTCGCGGTCGCCGGGCATCGTCGGGCTCGAGATCACGGTCCCGCGCGGGCGCGACGCGTCGTGCCCGCTGCCCGAGGGCGACCGCTACCTCGGGTTCCTGTTCGCCCGCGGCCGACACGCCCGGCCGCGGTCGAAGCCGCGCTGCGGGCCGCGCCGCGGCGCGCATCGTTATGGTCGTCACGTGAAGGTGCTCCTCGTCTCGACCTACGAGCTCGGCCACCAGCCGCTCGCGGTCGCGGGCCCGGCCGGCGGTCCTGCGCGACGCGGGGCCACGACGTGCGCTGCCTCGATCTCTCGGTCGAGCCTGGGACCCGGCGCTCGGCGGCGTGGGCCGACAGGTCGCGCTTCTCGGTGCCGATGCACACCGCGGCGCGCCTCGCCCGCGAGGTCGCGCCCGACGATCGACCGGCCCGGTCGCCGTGCTACGGCCTCTACGCCGCGATGTGCGGCGACGTCGCCGACCGCGCTCGTCAGCCGCGACCCGGACGCCGCGCTCGTGCGCTGGGTCGAGGACGACGCCGACGATCGCGTCCGCACCGTGGCCGACGCCGCGCGCTGCCCGCCGCGCGACCTGCTCCCGCCGCTCGAGCGGTACGCCCAGCTCGTGCATCGCGCGGCGAGGAGCAGCTCGTCGCGCTCGGTCGAGGCGTCAGCCACGGCTGCGCGCACCGGTGCCGGCACTGCCCGGTCCCGGTCGTCTACGACGGCCGCATCCGGATCAACGACGTCGACGCGGTGCGTCGCCGACGTCGCGCAGCAGGTCGCGCCGGGCGCGCGCCACGTCACCTTCGGCGACCCCGACTTCTTCAACGGCGTCCACCACGCGCTGCGCGTCGTGCGCGCGGTGCACGAGCGCTTCCCGGACCTGACCTTCGACTGCACGGTCAAGGTCGAGCACATCCTGCGCCACGCCGACGTGTGGGCCGAGCTGGCGGCGTCGGGCTGCCTCTTCGTCGTGTCGGCGTTCGAGTCCGTCAACGACGCGACGCTCGAGCTGCTCGACAAGGGCCACACCGCCGCCGACGCCGGCCGCGCGGTCGCGCTGCTGCGCGAGCACGGCATCGAGATCCGGCCGTCGTGGCTGCCGTTCACGCCGTGGACGACGCTCGACGACGTCAGCGCGATCCTCGAGTTCGTCGCCGTGCACGACCTCGTCGGCAACGTCGACCCGGTGCAGTACACGATCCGGCTGCTCGTGCCCGAGGGCTCGCTGCTGCTCGGCCATCCCGACCTCGACGCCACACCTCGGCGCAGTACGACACCGAGCGCGCGACCTACACCTGGCGCGCCGCTGACCCCGAGATGGACGAGCTGCAGGCGCGGCTGGCCGCGCTCGTCGATGACCATGTCGCCGCGGGCGACGGCATCCCGAGCGTCTACAACGCCGTACGCGGACGAATGCGGCCTCGCGGCGCTGCCGATCGCCGCGGACCCCGCGGCCGGTCGACCGCGGCTCACCGAGTCCTGGTTCTGCTGCGCCGAGCCGACGGCCGCGCAGCTCGGACCGGTCGGACGGCGAGTTCCCTAGTCGGCGACGTAGCCGACCTGGACGACCTTCCAGCCCTCGGCCTCGGTGCCGTTCAGCGTGAAGTGCGCCGAGCCGCCCGGGATAGGTGAACGCGCAGTCCGGGACACCCGGATCACCGAAGCAGCCCTGGAACGTCCATTGCGCGCCCGTCCCGCTGGTCTCGAAGAGCGTGGTGAGCGCGGCTTCCGTGGCGCAGCGACCCGCCCGCGGCGCTGGTCGCCTGCGATCCAGGCACTGACGACGCCCTGCGATGCGTCCTCCGGCGTCGTGCAGATGATCGCCACCGTGACCGACGTCTGACCGTTCGGCGTCGTCGTAGTGGCGGTTGGTCGACGGGGCGAGCGTCGACGACGTGGATGCGACGACCACGGTCGTGGCAGTCGCGGTCCGCACCTTTCGTTCGTCGTCACCCCCGCCGAGCGCGATCGCCAAGCCTCCCCCGACGATGGCAACGAGCGCGACAACTCCGAGCGCCGCGAGCACCGCGTTGCTGCGTCACCGCAGCTCCCCCGTTGCCTCCGCGCAGCACGTTGAGCGCCGACCCGGCGCGGAACCACGCGATGTGCTCGTCCGACATCGTGTGCGTCGTCAGGATCTCGTCCGTCGAGCCGTCGGCGTGGTGGAGCGACGCACCTTGACCGGCGTGTCCGGCGCGAGCGTCGGCAAGGCCGACGATGTCGACGGTGTCGTCGACGAGGATGCGCTCGTAGTCGCCGGGTTCGCGAACGTCAGCGCGAGCACGCCCTGCTTCTTGAGGTTCGCCTCGTGGATGCGGGCGAAGGAGCGCACGATCACCGCGCGCCCGCCCATGTAGCGCGGCTCCATCGCCGCGTGCTCGCGCGACGAGCCCTCGCCGTAGTTCTCGTCGCCGATCGCGACCCAGCCGATGCCCGCGTCCTTGTACGCCTTGGCCAGGTCGGGGAGCGGCTTGATCGCTGCCGTCGCGCACGTCGACGCCGAGCCCCGACTCGCCGGCGCGAACGCGTTGTTCGCGCCGATGAACAGGTTCCGCGAGATGTTCGTGAGGTGGCCGCGGTACTTCAGCCACGGCCCGGCCGGCGAGATGTGGTCGGTCGTGCACTTGCCCGTCGCCTTCAGCAGCACCTGCAGGCCGGTGAAGTCGCTGCCGTCCCACGCCGGGAACGGCTCGAGCAGCTCGAGCCGCTCGGAGTCGGGCTGCGACGACCACGTCGACCGTCGACGGGTCCTCGGACGGCGGCGCGAAGCCCGGACTCACCCGGATCGAAGCCCTTCGACCGGCAGCTCGTCGGCGACCGGCGCGTCGAGCAGCACCGACGCTGCCGTCGGAGCCGCCGACCGGCTCGCGCACGAAGTCGAGGTCGAGCCGGCCGGTGAGCGCCATCGCGACGACCGTCTCGGGCGAGCCGATGAACGACAGCGTCGTCGGCGTTGCCGTCGTTGCGGCCGCGGGAAGTTGCGGTTGAACGACGAGACGATCGTGTTGCGGTCGCCCTTCTTGATGTCGTCGCGCTGCCACTGGCCGATGCACGGGCCGCACGCGTTGGCGAGCACGGTCGCGCCGATCGCCTCGAGGTCGTCGAGCAGGCCGTCGCGCTCGATCGTGGCGCGCACCTGCTCCGAGCCGGGCGTGATGAGCAGCGGCGACTTCACCTGCAGACCGGCGGCCTTGGCCTGGCGCGCGACGTGCGCGGCGCGCCCGATGTCCTCGTACGACGAGTTCGTGCACGAACCGACGAGCGCGTACGAGATGTCGACCGGGTAGCCCTCGCTCGATCGCGGCCGCCTTGACCTCGGAGATCGGGCGGTCGAGGTCGGGCGTGTGCGGGCCGACGAGGTGCGGCTCGAGCTCGTCGAGGTCGATCTCGATCACGCGGTCGAAGAAGCGCTCCGGGTCGGCCTCGACCTCGGGGTCGATGCGCAGGTGCTCGCGCGTACCGGTCGGCGAGGTCGGCGAGCTCCTCGCGCTCGGTCGCCTTCAGGTACGCGGCGAGCCGCTCGTCGTACGGGAACAGCGAGCAGGTCGCGCCGATCTCGGCGCCCATGTTGCAGATCGTCGCCTTGCCGGTGGCCGAGATCGACTCGGCGCCGGGGCCGAAGTACTCGACGATCGCGCCGGTGCCGCCCTTGACGGTGAGGATGCCGGCGACCTTGAGGATCACGTCCTTCGCCGCGGCCCAGCCCGAGAGCTGCCCGGTGAGGTGCACGCCGATGAGCTTCGGCACGCGCGTGTTGAACGGCCAGCCGGCCATCACGTCGACCGCGTCGGCGCCACCGACGCCGATCGCGACCATGCCGAGGCCGCCGGCGTTCGGCGTGTGGCTGTCGGTGCCGATCATCATCCCGCCCGGGAACGCGTACTGCTCGAGCACGACCTGGTGGATGATCCCGGAGCCCGGCTTCCAGAACCCGATGCCGTACTTCGCCGACACGGTGCGCAGGAACTCGTAGACCTCGGAGTTCGCGTCGAGCGCGCTCTTCGAGGTCGATGTCCGCGCCGACGTGCGCCTGGATCAGGTGGTCGCAGTGCACCGTCGTCGGCACCGCGACGCGTCGGCAGGTTCGGCGGGCATGAACTGCAGCAGCGCCATCTGCGCGGTCGCGTCCTGCATCGCGACGCGGTCGGGCCGGTAGTCGGCGTAGTCGACGCCGCGGTCGAGCCCGACGGTCGCGGGGTCGTCGGCGTGGGCGAAGAGGACCTTCTCGGCGAACGTCAGCGGGCGTCCGAGGCGCTCCGCCCGATGTCGACGCGCTCGGGGTACCGGGCGTAGAGGGCCTCGACGAGCTCGACGGGCGTGGTGGGCCCGACCTTGGACTCGGCCATCGCGTGCTCCGGGGGTTGCGGTGTGTCCTGCTCGAAGAGTACGCCGCGGGGTGACCGGTACTAGGCGGCGGCCCGGTCGCGGGCCCGCCGGACGATCGGCGGGGCGGGCATCAGGAGGTTCATGGCCCGCGTCAGCGCGAACACGTTGACCCGCACGGGGAGCGTCGCCGGCGACATCCACGGCAGCCCGTACATCCGGCGGGCGAAGCGGGCAGGATCGCGATCGTGGCCGTCGTCGGCACGAGCCACAGCGGCCGCAGGGCCAACGGCATCGGCGGCGCAAAGATCGTCGGATGCCCTCACGCGCCGCCGTCGGTCACTGGAGACCGCCCGACGCCGTGGAGGTACTCCCGGAGCTCGCCGAACGTGGACGGCGCCATGCCGGCCGGGAGCTCGACCAGCTCGGCGACCCGCGCCATCTCCGCGACGTAGCGGTCGGCGTCCTCGTCCGAGACCCGCCCGGCGTAGGCGCGGTAGCCGGCAACGAACGAGTGCACCTCGACCGCGTGGATCCACAGCAGCGAGGTCGGGATCGGTCGCCGAGTACTGCCGGCCGGTGACCGGATCGACGCCATGGATCCGCCGGTGCACCCCGCGCACCCGCGCGCATGCCGTTCGGCGGCCTCGGTGTCGCCGTAGGTCGTGTCGTAGACGAAGTCGGTCGTGCGCTCCAGGCGGCCCCACGGGTCTTCGCGGTACTTGCTGTGCTGGTCGACACCGGCCATCGCGCGGGGCTCGAGCCCTGCACGAGCAGCGCCCGCATCGCCGGCAACGAGCATCGCGGGGTCGGCATGCAGCCGCCACGCGACGCTGTCGGGCCCGAAGAGACCTGCGTCGGCGTCGCTCACCGATCGCGTTCTTCGACGACGACGGTCTGCATCACGTCGCCGACCTGGGTCGCCTAGCGCGACGTCGATGCCCTCGACGACGTAGCCGAAGAGGTTGTAGTCCTTGATGAGCTTGCGGGTGCAGTCGTCGATGCAGATGAAGAACTGCGAGCCGTTCGTGTTCGGGCCCGGCGTTGGCCATCGCGACCGCGCCGAGCGTGTACTCGCCCTGCACCGGCTCGTCCTCGAACTTGTAGCCCGGGCCGCCCGTGCCGGTGCCCTCGGGGCAGCCGCCCTGGATCACGAAGTCGGGGACGACCCGGTGGAAGGTGAGGCCGTCGTAGTAGCCCTGGCGGGCGAGGCCGACGAAGTTGTTCACCGTGTTCGGCGCGAGCTTCGGGTCGAGGTCCATGACGATCGTGCCCCGGTCGGTGGTGATCGTGGTCGCGGTAGATCTTGTCGTCGTCGATCTGTACGTCGGGCTGGCTCGGCCATGTCGTTGCTTCTCCTGACTCGGGTTACGCCGGTGGATGGTCGGTGGTCGTTGATCCCTCGAGCGCCCGCGTCACGTCGGCGAGCAGCTCGGCGTACCTGGTCGGCGAACGGACCGTTCGGTGCGTGCGACGAGGTACTGCTGGAGGTCGTTCTGGGCACCGGCGACGTCGCCGTACTCGTTGGCGAGGATGACCGCACGGAAGAACCGTGCGTCGGCGTACTCGGGGTCCAGCTCCACCGCTCGATCCAGCTCGTCCGAGAGCGGGCCACGAGCGCAGCCGCCTCGTCGGTCCGGTCGTCGCGCCCGCGGCAGGTAGATGATCCGACCCGCCTGGGCGTGCGCCTCGGCGTTGGCATCGTCGATGCGCGATGATCGCGTCGTAGCGTCGGAGCGCACCGACGAGGTCGCCGTCGGCCTCGAGGATGCGGAGCCAGGCAGAAGGCGGCTCCCGATGTCATTCGGGTCCCGGGCGATCGCCCGCTCCAGCTTCTCGTCGGCGGCTCTCGTCGTCCCGAGGCGCCGTCGACAGCTGGTCCGGCGTTCCCCGACGCCGTCTGGCCGGGCAGGCGCGCACCCAGGGCGGCGGCGACGTCCGACCGCGACGAGCGCGCGAACACCACGACGCCGCCGATGACCACGGCGCGGCGCTGCCACGAGACGGGCGCGGGCGTCGGGCGAGCGTCGACACCGTCGCGCAGTGCCCGGATGATCGCGGCCGCGCGTGCGGTGTAGTCGTCGTGCAACTGCTCGTACGACTCGTCGTCGATGCTGCCCGACGGCGCGCTCGAGCTCGAGGTCGTCGAGCGACCGCAGCAGGAAGTCGCGCTCGGACTCGAGCTCCTCCCGTCGTCTCGCTCGCTCACTGCGTTCGCCCCGCGCGCGGGTCGACGAGCTCCTCGTCGGCGTCGGTGGCGTGCAGGCGCGGCTCACGTCGCCACCGGCGGAGTGCAACGACGAGGCCGACACCGCCGACGATCAGCGCGGCGACCGGCAGACCCCAGACGATGACGCCCAGCCCGCGCTTCCGGTTTGAGCAGGATCGACTCGCCGTACCGGTCGACATAGGCCTGGCGGATCTCCGCGTCGCTCTGCCCGGCGTCGATCCGCGTGCGAATGTCGCGGCGGATCGCGCGGGCCGTGCTGGTCGAGGTGTCGGCGACCGACAGACCCTCGCAGTCCGGGCACCGCAGCTCCGCAGCAAGCTCGCTCGCACGATCGCTGGCGGTTCGGTCGCCACCGTCGGGCCACGCCGCCCACACGAGCGCCGCGATCACCACGGCTCCGAGCGCGAGCCATGGCGCGGTGCGCCCGGTGCTCATTGCGCATCCCCGCGGGCGCGCGCCAGCAACGTCTCGAGGTCGTCGACGGACGCCTCGCTCGAGCTGAAAGCCGACGATCACGCCGTCGGGCGAGATCGCGAAGGTCTCGGGCTGGCCGCGTGTGCCGAAGTCGAGCGCCGCGGCGCGTCGGGGTCGAGCGCGATCGTCCACTCGATGCCCTCGGCTCGCACGTACGCCCGCACTGCCCGTTCGGTGTCGTCGCGCACGATGCCGAGCATCAGCGAAGTCCGGGTCGTCGGCATGCCGCGCGTAGAACTCCTCGAGCGCCGGCTGCTCCTCCTGGCACGGGATGCACCACGAGTTCCAGAAGTTGACGATGACGGCACGTCCGTCGAGATCGGCGGCGCGCACGGTGTCGCCGCCGAGCGGTTCGAACGCGAAAGCGGGGACGGGCTTGCTGAGCAGTCGGCTCGTGTTCGCGTCGGTCTGGGATCGCTGCCGACCTGGTCGCGAGCACGACCGCCGAACGCGGCGACGAGGACCGCGGCGCCAATGGCGATACACGGGCCGGGTGCTTCACACCGGCACTTCCTCCAGGTCGTGCGGCGCGTGCGCTTCGATCGGCGCATCGGCATCCCCGGTGCCGGCGCAGGGTTGCGGGGTCTGCGCCGGAGGCCGGGACGAGCGCGACGATCGTGCCGAGCGCCATCACCCCCCCACCGATCCAGAGCCAGACCATCATCGGGTTCACCGCGACGCCGAGCGTCACGCGGCCGCGCTCGTTCGGCGACGAGATCAGCGTGAGGTAGACGTCGCGCAAGAGGCCCGGTGCGCACCGACGGCGTGCCGATGCCGCTGTTCGCGTTCGGGAACGTCGAGATCGCCGGCGCGTAGACGCCGAGCGTCGTCACCGCCGTGCTCGATTCGGACGCGCGCCGAGACCGTCGTCTTCTGGCCGCTGCGCTCGGTCTCGCGCCCGAGGTACGTGACGCGTGTAGCCCGCGACCGTCGCCGACTCGCCGCTGCGCGAGACGAACCTCACGTTCGCGTCGACGAGCTGCCCGAGGCGGCGAGCGCGACCGCGATCAGCACCACGCCGAAGTGGACGACGAGCCCGCCGTAGAGGCGCGGGTTGCCACGAACCGACCGCACGAGTGCGCCCGGCCACGCCGAGGCGTCGGCTCGCCGCCTGGCGCGCGCGCCGACGACGAACTGCCGGACGATGCCGGCGAGTCGCGAACGACGCCGAGCCCGAAGGCGACGATCTGCCGCGACGTCCGCGCACGCCGAGCACCACCGCGACGAGCATCGTCGAGCGCGCCGACCCACGCCGGGATCAGCAGCCGGCGCCGCAGCACCTCGCCGCTCGTCGCCCGCCACGGCAGCGCCGGCGCCGACCGCCATCAGGAACAGCAGCGCGAGGCCGATCGGCGTCGCCATCCGGTCGAAGTACGGCTCGCCGACCGAGAGCCGGCTGCCGCTGCAGCGCCTCCGCGAGCAGCGGGAACACGGTGCCGAGCAGCACCACGAACGCGAGCCCGGCGAACAGCAGGTTGTTCGCGAGGAACGCCGCCTCGCGCGACACCGGCGAGTCGATGCGCCCGGGCGCGCGCAGCTTGTCGCCGCGCCAGCGCGATGAGCCCGATGCCGGCGGCCGCGACGACGCCGAGGAACGCGAGCAGCCACGGGCCGATGTCGGACTCGGTGAACGCGTGCACCGAGTTGATGACGCCGGAGCGGGTGAGGAACGTGCCGAGGATCGTGAGGCAGAACGTCGCGATCACGAGCGAGAGGTTCCAGACCCGCAGCATCCCGCGCCGCTCCTGCACGATCACCGAGTGGATGAACGCGGTGGCGGTGAGCCACGGCAGCAGCGACGCGTTCTCGACCGGGTCCCACGCCCAGTAGCCGCCCCAGCCGAGCACCTCGTAGCTCCACCACGCGCCGAGGATGATGCCGACGGTGAGGAAGCCCCACGCGACGAGCGTCGTGCGGCGCGTGTCGGCGAGCCAGCCCTCGCCGAAGCGCCCGGTGACGAGCGCGGCGATCGCGAACGTGAACGGCACCGTGAAGCCGACGTAGCCCGAGGTAGAGCATCGGCGGGTGGAACGCCATGAGCGGGTGGTTCTGCAGCAGCGGGTTCGGACCGCGCCCGTCGAGCGGCACGCGTCGCCAGCGTCGCTTGAACGGGTTCGCGGGCCCGAGCATGAGCGCGAAGAAGAACAGCGCGACCGACGAGGCCGACGATCATCGCCCACGCGACCAGCGGGTCCGTCGGCACGGTGGCGGAACGCGGTGCGCCACGAACGCGAGGTAGCCGCCGAGGATCAGCGCCCAGAGCAGGATCGAGCCCTCGAGCGCGGCCCACAGCCCGGTGATCGTGAAGAGCAGCGGCGTGCCGCGCGCGTTGTTCTCGGCGACGTAGTGGATCGAGAAGTCGTGGCTGAGCAGCGCCCACTCCATGATCGCCGGCGACCGCGAGCACGGCGGCGAGCGAGGACGACGAAGACGCAGCGCCGCCCGATGCGGCAGCAGACTGTCGTCGTGCAGGCGCGAGCCCGGCGAGGAGCGTCGCGATGCCGACGACCGCGGCGCCGGCCCCGATCGCGAGCGACGCGTAGCCGAGCGCGGCCTTCATCGCTGATCCGCTCTTGCCTTCGTGCCGTCGACCTTCGGGCGGCGTGTAGTCGGTGCCGTGCTTGATCAGGATGCGGTCGGAGGCGAACGGTGCGTTGCGCCGTCGCTGCCCACTGCCCTTCGCACACGACCGGCGCGCCGTCCTTGAACAGGTCGGGCGGGTCGCCGCCGTGGTGCACGGTCACGGTCGTTCTTGCCGTCGGTCACTCGAAGCGCACGCCGCGCGCCGTCGCGTCGCACGATCGTCCCCGGCACGACCGCGCCGGCGAGGCGGAACCGGTCGTCCCCTCGCTCGGCGCGGTCGTGCACCGCCTCGGAGACGGTGCGGAAGTAGACGACGTTCTCGGACAGCACGACGGCCGAGCACGATGATCGCGACCACGGCGACGACGCAGCCGCCGATCGCGACGATGTAGCGCGGCGCCGCGGCGGTCGACGCGGTCGGCGGTGGCGCGGTGGTCGACGCGCGGTCGGCGATCGACGCTCGCCTCGGCAGCGACCGCTCGCGCGCTCGTGCGCGGACGAGCCGCAGCCAGTACGCGCCGAGCACGGCGCCGGTGAGCGACCCAGCCGGCGATGACGTACTCGGCGAACCTCATCGCGTGCCTACCGCGCTCCGACGGACCGTCGGTCGGGCCTCGCGGCACGGGCGCCGACGCGCTCGGCGATCGCCGCTCGAGCTCGCGTTCCTCGCGATCCTCCTCGAGCGCCGCGAGCCGGTAGCGCCGGTCGAGCAGGTACACGTAGAGCAACGTGAACGCGAGCACGCCGAACCAGAGCGTGAACGCCATCACGCCGTGGATCTTCGCGTTCAGCTTCGGGTTGAACACGGTGCCTCTCTGGTGCAGCGTGCGCCACCAGTTCACCGAGAAGTGCACGATCGGCACGTCGACGAACGCGATCAGCGCGGCGATCGCGCAGCGCTTCGCCGCGCGCGTCGGGAGCAGCCGGGATGCGCCGCAGCGCGAGGTAGCCGAGGTAGAGGAAGAAGAGCACCGCGGTGGTGACGAGGCGCGCGTCCCACGCCCACCAGACGCCCCACACCGGCCGGCCCCAGAGCGAGCCGAGCACGAGCGTGAGCGCGGTGAAGATCACGCCGAGCTCGGCCGACGCGCCGGCGATGCGGTCCCAGACCGGCGGCGCGCGTGCGCGGCCACAGCCAGAGCGCCGACGCGAGCGCGGTGACGCCGAACGCGAGGTAGGCGATCCACGCCGCCGGCACGTGGAGGTACATGAGGCGCTGCGCGTCGCCCTGCACCGCGTCGGGCGGCGCGCCCCAGAGCCCGAACAGCGCGAGCACGACCAGCGACACGAGCGTCGAGCCAGCCCGAGCACCGTCGCCACCTGGCGGCTTCGAGCAGTCGTCATGCTTCCTCCAGGAGCGGGCCGAAGGCCAGCATCCCGATCGCCGTGTACAGCAGCGGCGAACACCGCGAGCAGCGCCACCCACGGCCACGCGTCCGACGGGACGCCGTCGATCGCCGCTTCCAAGGCCCGGGTCGCCCCGAGCATGACCGGCGCGACCACCGGCAGCAGCGAGCAGCGGCACCAGCGTCTCGCGCACCCGCAGACCCGCGGCGAGCACGCCGTAGAGGGTACCGGTGGCCGCCAGGCCGACGGTCGCGGCCAGCGTCGGCGAGCACCAGCGGGCATCACCGATGCCGAGCGTCGACGCCGTAGAGGAGGACGACGCCGACCGCCGAGCACGACCTCGAGGACCAGCAGCTCGACGCGCGATCGCGGCGGCCTTGCCGAGGAAGATCGCGCCGCCGTCGAGGCCGGAGAGCCGCAGACCGTCGCGCGCGCCGTTGTCTGCCTCGATCGCGAACGACCGCGCCGATCGCCAGCAGCGCGCCAGCAGCACGGCGACCCAGAACAGCCCGGCGGCGACGCGCGCGAGGATGCCGCGGTCGGGGTCGAGCGCGAACGCGAACAGCAGGAGCACGATCAGCCCGAACGGCAGGATCTGCTGCGAGCGCGACGCGCGACCGCGCGCCTCGATCCGCAGGTCCTTGCCCGCGACCAGGCGCCGCCTCGTCCAGAGCGTCACGCACGGCCTCCATCGCTGCGTCGGCTCGCGTCGCTCCGCGGTCGGCACGGCGCGCGCTCGGCGGCTCGGTCGGGCCATGCCGCCGGCGGTCGATGACGACCTCGCGGTCGGCGAGCGCCCGGGCGAGGTCGAGCTCGTGCGACGCCATCACCACCGTGCGGCCCTCGGCCGGCGCGGCGCGCACGACCTCGTCGAGGACGTCGCGGCCCTCGGCGTCGAGACCGGCGTGGGGCTCGTCGAGCAGGAGCAGCCGCGGGTCGCGCGACGAGCGCGACCGCCGAGCGCGAGGCGGCGGCGCTGCCCGGCCGAGAGGCGGCGGTGCGTGACGTCGGCGACGCGCCGAGCCCGAGCCGCTCGAGCGCGGCGTCGGCCGTCGCCGTGTCGCGCGCCGGCGGCCCGTGCCGCGAAGCGCAGGTTCTCGCCGCACGGTGAGGTCGTCGTAGCAGAAGGTCTCGTGGCCGACGAGCGCGAGCTCGCGGCGGTGCGCGCGGCGGTCGCGGCGAGGTCGTGGCCGAGCACCTCGGCCTCGCCCGAGTGAGCGGCACGAGGCCGGCGAGCAGGCGCAGCAGCGTGGTCTTGCCCGCGCCGTTCGGCCCGACGAGCAGCACGATCTCGCCGGCGTCGACGTCGAGATCGACGCCGGCGAGGGCCGGGAAGCGACCGAGCAGGCAGACGGCGGAGCGGAGACGGACGACGGGCGGCACAGCCTCCGCCTCCCGGTGGCTCGCAGGAGTGTACGGAGCACGACGGGCGTGGGCGAACCGCCGACGGGATCCGACCAAGCGACCGGTTCGCCAGGATTGCCCCCCTAGGATCGGGGCGTGACGGCAGCCCTGGCGGCGCATCGGCCGGGCGCTCGTCACCGTCGGGCATCCTGATCCTGCTCTTCGTCGCCTACCAGCTCTGGGGCACGGGCATCTACACCGCCCGCGAGCAGAACCGGCTCCGCGATCAGTTCAGCGCCGAGCTGCGAAAGGGCGCGGACAACACGCAACGGCACGACCAGCGCCGACGACGGTGACCACCGCGCCGACGACCACGACGACGACGACCACGGAGCCCGCGCCGCCTCCCGCTCGCCGAAGGCGAGGCGGTCGCGCATCCGCATCCCCAAGATCGGCCTCGACACGATCGTCGTCGAGGGCGTCAACCGCGACGACCTGCGCAAGGGACCCGGCCACTACCCGACACCCGCTGCCCGGGCCAGGTCGGCAACTCCGCGATCGCCGGGCACCGCACGACCTACGGCGCGCCGTTCGGCGATCTCGACCAGCTCGCGCCCGGCGACGCGATCGTCGACACTGTCCAGGGCACCTTCCGGTACAAGGTGTACCGAGCAGCTGGTCGTCGACCCGGGCAAGGTCGGTGTGCTCGCTCCTGACACGACCGCCCCGCGACCGCTCGACTCTCACGACGTGCAACCCGAAGTACTCCGCCGAGCAACGACTGATCATCAAGGCGGAGCTGCAGGGTGATGACCCTCTCCCCGCGCCGCGAGCTGCCCGGCCAAGACCCAAGCTCGAGCCTCTCCGGCGACGACGAGAGCTCGAAGCTCCCGACGATTCTCAGTGGTCTCGTCGCAGCACTCGTCGGTGCGCTGTGGTGGCTGTTCTTCCACCGACACCCGCGCTGGACTACGTGGCTCATCGGCGTGGTGCCGTTCGCGGGTCGCGTTGTTCTTCTTCTATGTGTTCCTGGAACGCGTGCTCCCGTCGAACTACTAGTGAGGAACCGTGGCAGAGAAGCTCGATCTGACCAGCCTGCTGAAGAACAAGAAGGGGTGGGTGGCGAGCCTCGTCTCGCTCATCCTCGGTCTCGGCCTCGGCACGACGCTCGGTCGCGAGGTTCTCGACACCGCGGGCATCCCCGCATCGTGCGTCCGGACGATTCAGCGGGCCGAGCGTGCGATCGACGCGGGAACGTCGATCGCCGACGACAGCAAGGCGGCATTGAACGCGGTCACGGACTTGAGGTTCGGTGACGCCGGCGATCTGCTGGGCGGCATTCCCGACAACGCCTCGCGGCTGTTCGAGCAGACCGGAAAGTTCAACAAGTCACGAAAGCAGTGCAATCGCGACCGTGACGATTGACGGCTAGCGCCCCTCGAAGTTCGGGGCGCGCTTCTCGGCGAATGCGGCCAGGCCCTCTTGCAGGTCGCTCGCTCGAAAAGGCACGCGCCTCGATCCCGGTCATCTCTTGGCGGGCGGTCGCCGCAAGCGCACGCGCTGCGGCAACGAGGTTCAGCGCACGCTTGTGCCCGGCAACACTCAGCGGAGCGAGCGCAGCGATCTCGGCGGCGAGCGCTGACGGCCGAACGCGAGCGTCCGCCGCTCGCCGCTGGACGAGCCCGACCCGTTCGGCTTCGTCGACGTCGACGATCGAGCGGTGAGGAGCAGGTCGCCGCGCGGTCGCCCTGCCCGACGAGCGTCGGCGAGGCGGCTGATGTTGGTCGCGACTCAGCATCACGCCGAGCGTGCCGCCGGGGATGCCGAACATCGCGTGTCGGCGCGACGACCGCGCACGTCGCACGCGACCGCGAGCTGCATCCCCGCGCCGAGCGCGGCGCCGTTGACGGCGGCGATGACCGGCGCCGGGATAGTCGACGATCGCGTCGAGGAGCGCTTCGAACGCGGGCCGGAACGTGTCCTTCGCCGCCGTGGTCGAGCCCGCCCAGCGGTGTCACCGGCCCGTCGCCCGAGGTCGGCGCCCGCACAGAACGCCTGTCGCCTTCGCCGGTGATCACGACGGCACGAAGGTCGCGGTCGCGTTGCCGAGATGGCGCTGAGCTCGTCGCAGAGCTCGGCGTTCATGGCGTTCCGGCGTCGGGCCGGTCGATCATCGCGATCCCGACTCGGCCGTCGTGCTCGCAGCGGATCACGGAACGCGGTCGACGCCGTCAGGACTCGTCGATGAGCGCGATGAGGTCGCCCTCCTGCACGGTCTGCTCGGGCTCCACGTGCAGCTCGCGAACGACGCCCGGCACCTCGGTGATCACGGGGATCTCCATCTTCATCGACTCGAGGATGCACGATCTCGTCGCCCTCGGCGACCATCTGGCCCTCCTCGACGACGACCTGCCACACGTTCGCCGTGATCTCAGCTCGGATCTCGTGCATGGCGCGGAGCGTAGCGTGACGCGTCAGACCGGCAGCACGCCGTGCTTGCGCCACGGGCGACGACTTGCTTGTCGCGCGACACCTGGAGGCCCTCGCCAGATGGCGCGCGCGGGTGTCGGCGGGATCGATGACGTCGTCGAGCTGCGCGTGGCCGGCCGCGACGTACGGGTCGATGTTGCGCGCGGATCTCCTCGGCGAGCTCGAGCCGCTTCGCCGCGCTCGCTCGTCCTCGGGAACCGCGTCGAGCGTCTGGCGGTGGATGATGTTGCACCGCGCCGTCGGGTCCCATCACCGCGATCTCCGCGGTCGGCCACGCGACGATGTAGTCGGCCTCGTACGCGAGGCCGTTCATCACGAAGTAGCCCGGCGCCGTAGCTCTTGCGCAGGATCACGCTGATCTTCGGCACCGTCGCCTCCGATCACCGCGAACAGCATCTTGGCGCCGTGGCGGATGATGCCCTGCTTCTCGACCGCCGAGCCGACGATGAAGCCCGGGCACGTCGTGCAGGAACACCAGCGGGATGTTGAACGCGTCGCACAGCCACACGAAGCGCGCCGCCTTGTCGGCCGCGTTCACGTCGAGCGCGCCGCCCAGCACCATCGGCTGGTTCGCGACGATCCCGACCGGCTGCCCGCCGATGCGCGCCAGCCCGGTGACGATGTTCTTCGCCCATTCCGGCTTCATCCAGAGCACGTCGCCGTCGTCGACGATCGCGGTGACGACCTTGCGCATGTCGTACGCGCGCGCGCGGCGCGGTCGGCACGATGTCGTAGAGCTCCTCGACCCGGCGGTCGACCGGGTCGTCGGTCGTTCGCGGTCGGCGGCGACTCGCTGTTGTGCTGCGGGAAGAAGCGACAGGTACTGGCGCACGATCGCGAGGCACTCGTCGTCGTCGGCGACCTCGAGGTCGGCGCACGCCGGAGATCTTCGTGTGCACGGCCGAGCCGCCCATCTCCTCCTCGGTGACGTCCTCGCCGACCGCCGCCTTCACGAGGTGCCGACCGCCGAGCGCCATCGACGACGTGTCCCTTCACCATCGGAACGAAGTCGGCGAGCGCCGGGATGTACGCGGTGCCGGCCGCGCAATGGCCGAGCATCGCCGCGACCATCGGCACGACGCCGCTCATCGCGACCTGCTCGCGGAAGAGATCGCCCATGCCCTGCGAACGTCGATCCGCTCGTCGACTGGATGCGCGCGCCGGCCGAGTCGAGCAGCCACACCATCGGCATGCGTTGCCGGACCGCGTGCTCGCGCATGCGCTTGATCTTGTGTCTCGCCGACGCGGCCCATCGAGCCGGCCATCACGGTGAAGTCGTACGCCGCGACCGCGACCGGGCGGCCGTCGATCTCGCCGATGCCGGTGACGCGCCGTCGGCCGCGAGGTAGCGGTCGCCGAGACCCGGCGTCCATGTGGTCGGCGAGCAGCCCGTACTCGACCCACGTCCCGGGATCGAGCAAGCAGGTCGAGCCGCTCGCGGACGGTGAGCTTGCCGAGCGAGTGCTGACGCTCGACGAGCTCCGCGCCGCCCATTCCACGCCGCCCGCTCGCGTCGCTTCGCCGAGGTCGTCGACGAGCGGGCCCCAGTCGTGGACGTCGCCGCCGCCCGTCGGCGGCCCTGATCGCTCACGTGCACCGTCAGCCATGTCGCCATCCTCGCACGACCCACGGCGACGCGAGCCGGGGACGGTCAGTCGCCGGTCGAGCCCCCTCGACGTTCGGCGAGCGCCAGCTCGAGGATCGCCAGCGCCGCCACGTCATCGACCGGCTCAGGCGTCGAGTGTCGCTGGTGCCATGCCCGACCGAGGAGCACGGACGCGAGCGCGACGATGCCGACGACCAACGCGGGCACCGGCCCCACCGCACCCGCAACGCAGCCGGTCACTCCCGCGACCACGATGAGCGGCGCGTCCGCCATGACCACGCCGAGCGCCAACGGGCGCGTCCCACACACCGATGCGAGACCGAAGCGCGAGCGCGGTCGCCACGAACGTTGTGCCCGCACCGAACGCGATCGCTGCAAGCCAAGCCGCGACGGGTCCGACTGGATCAACGGCCAGGTACGCGGCAACACCGGCGCCGCAGATCGACACAGCCTGGGTGAAGCGCGCCATCAGACCGGGATGCTGCATGCGCACCGTGAAGGGGCGCGGCCGTCCGATCACGAGCACTTCGACCGAGACCAGGACGCCCACGAGCGCGGCAGCGCCCTCCCAGAGTCCAACCTCGAGCACGAGGAGGCCGCACAGCCCCCCCAACAACGCAAAGAAGATCATCTGAGTTTCGGAGCGAATGAGATCGGCGACCTGAGTGAACGGCGGGTCGCCCTTGCGTCGAACTCATCGCCAACGCAGCGACGATGAAGTTGTTCAAGACCCAATACACAACCACCGCGCCGAGGAGAACCGCCGCCACCGAAGGGCGATCAGGCTCGACAATCGAAGATACGAGCAGACCTGCGACGCGCGGACAAGGTTGCTGCCGAAGTCGTTGACGATCAACCTCGACCACGCACGATCGCGAAGATGTCGCCCATTGAAGGGCGCCCGCGAGTGAACACAATGTGGGTCCGAGCACTGGTGCGTCGTGTTGGAACGCGCACACTGCGGCGATGACCACGATGACGCTTCCGGTAATTCCCGTCTCATCGCCGAAAATCGCTCCCTGTGACCGGCTACCACTGACGAGCAGAACAAACACGGCAAGAGGCCGAGACAGGGCGGAAACGCTCCAATCAAGGACAGCGATCCGACGAGCAGCGACCGTGCTCACGAGTAGCAAGCAAGCGAACACTTGGAAGGCAAACTGTCGCCGATCGATGCGTCCTTCCCGAACTACTCGCAGACGAGCGTCCCGGCTAGCCATCGACTGGCTTCCTCGGCATCGGCGCCGGCGGTTGGATTCGGTGCCCGTAGAGATCAACCAGTTGCTCGTAGCAATCGGTGCATGCGCCGCACTCGCCTAGGTGCAGCGCCAGATCCGCTCGGACGCGGCGGCTCAGCATGCCGCGGTGGAAGCGACCGAGCTGGACGCGAATCGTCCGACACTCGCCCTTCCCGAGGAGCGCCGAGCGGTCCATGCATGCGCCGACGAGCTCCTCGCGGGCTCGATGAGCACGCTGGCGGGCTGCGACCTGCGAGATCCCCAGGCGACGCGCCAGCTCGGGGAAGTCGAGCTCTTCGAGGTACCGGAGCTGGAGGATCTCACGGCTCGTCGGCGAGAGCCCGTCCAATGCCGACGCCGCGAGCGAGACGTCGAACCCGTTGAGCACCTGCTCGTCGGGCTCGATGTCGGTCGACGGCAGCATGTCGGCGGCGTCCGCGCCGAGAACCGGCACGCCCGCGCGCTCGGAGCTGGTTTCGCCAGAGGTTGCGGACCGTCGTGAGCAGGTACGACCGCACGCATGCGGCGTCGACGATGTGGTCGGCACGTCTGAGCGCGTTGAGCACGGCGGTCTGTGCCAGGTCTTCGGCCTCGGCATCGCTTCGAACAAGGTGACGAGCCAGCCTGTACGCGTCGTCCCGGTGGCGCGCGATCAGGACGTAGAGATCTTCAGGCTCGTTCGGCGCTGTCCCTGCCGTGCTCTCCATGCGCCTCTACCCGCTTCCCGCCCCGTGGGCGCGCCGGCGAAGATCGTGGCCGAACGTACCGAGCAGGTGTCCGAATGTCTATGGGCAGAGGACAAGAAGATCATCGGACTTCGCGGTCACACCGCGGCGCGCCGTTGTCGCCGATCACCTCATCGGCCGCGCCACTCCGGGGTGCGCTGCTCGAGGAACGCGGCCACGCCTTCCGCTGCATCCTCCGAGAGCGTCGTCACCGTCAGCATGCCGTGGAGGTAGTCGAGCGCGGCATCTGCATCCATCTCGAGCGCGCGGTAGAACGAGTCCCGGCCCCACCGCATCACCAGCGGCGACTTGCCCGCCAGCTCGGCTGCGAGCGCGTCGACGCTGCGTCGAGCTCGTCGACCGGACGACCCGGTTGACGATCCCGAGCCGGGCGGCCTCCTCGGCGTCGACGCGGCCGACCGGTCGTCATAGCTCGAAGGCCGTCCGGGGGGGTAGCGACCGCAACAGCGGCACGGTGATCATGTACGGCCAGAGGCCGACGTTGACCTCGGGCGTGCCGAACTGCGCGTCGTCGGAGGCCACCACGAGATCACAGGCCATCGCCAGCCCGAAGCCACCGGCGAGCGCATAGCCCCGGACCCGCGCGATCGTGGGCTTGCCCGAGGCCCAGAGATCGCGGAACAGGTCGGCGAGCGTGCCGCGGGCTTCGTGCGCCCCCGCCGGTCCTCGTTGTCGGCAACGCCGGCGAGATCGGCACCTGCGCAGAAGGCGCGGTCGCCTGCGCCGGTGATCACGACGACCCGAACGTCGGAGTCGTCGTTGGCCTCCGCCAACGACTCGCGCAATCCCTCCATCACCGTCGAACGACATGGCGTTCCGGCGCTCGGGTCGGTTGATCGTGACCGCGCGACCGGCCCATCGCGTCGGACTCGAGCCGGCCACCGCGGCATCGTACGCAATCCGGTGCGCCGGTCGTGGTGCTCGCTAGCGTTCCGCACGTGTGGCTCCTCGTGCTGACCGTCGGCGCGGCGGCCCTCGTCGTGATCGTCACGCTCGGCAGCGTCTCCTCAGCTCACCCGGGTCTCGATCAGCGCGCCCTGGCTCCTCTTCGTCGGCCTCGCGCTCCAGATCGCGTTGGAGTACGTCGAGCTGCCCGATGACCAGATCGAGACGTCGGGCTACGGACTCCTGATGCTGTCCTACGTGTGCATCCTCGCGTTCTGCCTCGTCAATTTCTCGACCCTCGGCTTCGGCGTGATCGCGGTCGGTGTCGCCATGAACATGCTTGTCATCGGCCTGAACCAGGGAATGCCCACGAAGCCGATCGGCAACGACCGGCAGGGCAACCGTGTGCGCAAGCCGATCGAGCGCACCGTGAAGCATCGACAGGAGAGCGACCAGGATCTTCTCGGCGTCCTCGGCGACAAGATCGTGCTGCCCGAGCCCTTCGACGCCGTGATCTCGTTCGGGGACCTCATCATGGGTGTCGGGGTCTGCGAGCTCGCCTACTTCGGGAGCCGGCGTCGACGACGACGCGGCAGCCGCAGACCGGGTCAGGCGTCGGCGACCAACGCCCCTCGGCGACCGAGCACACGCTCGAGGGCGCCGAGCACTCGACCGTCGTAGACGTAGCCCGGGCCCGTGTAGAGCGCCTCGATCGCCCACGCCGCGTGCTCCGGCCGTCCCTCGGTGAGCTCGTCGAACGCGCTCGCCACTTTCAGCACCTGACCGGCGAGCGCCGAAGGCGCTGCGCCCTCCGAGCCCGGAGGGCGATGCAGCAGATGCTCGGCGGCAACGATGTCGCCGGCCGGCGCGAGCGCCTCGCTCGCTCGGAGCATCGCCGCTCCCGAACGGGCGACGGCCGCGGCATCGTGCGGAGCGCCAGGATCCGGCTCGTCGAGGCAGACGACGCCGAGGTGGTGCAACAGCGCCGCGGTCTCGAGGTGCTCCAGCTCCGACACCGACACGTCGAGCTCTCGCCCCATGGCCACCGCCACCTCCGCGACCCGCTCGACGTGTCCCGAGCGCACGAGACCGCCCAGCTCCGGAGCCACGCCGAGCGCACGAACCGTCTGCTGGAAGCTGCGGCGCGTGGACGCCAGGAGCTCGAACGAGTACCAGGCGGCGAGCAGCGGGATCGAGAACAAGAACGGACCCCACAGGCCGAGACGGCCCTCACCGCCGATCCCGTCGTATCCGACCGCCATCAGCATCCCGCTCGTCACAAGCGCGAGATCCGCGCCCGAGCTCGCCACCCAGCTACGCCATGTCTTTGCGCGAGACCGATCAGATCTGTCACCACGATCGGTGCGATCGCGGCGGCGGCGAGCGCGGCGAGAACGGTCCCGCGGTGCGGTGTGCCCGCTGCGAAATCGATGATGGCGCGATAGGCCAAGCCTGCGGCGAGCGCCGCCGCCAGGCGCTCGGTGAACAGGAACGCCCGCCGAAAGAGGTCCCGAGGCTCCGTTCGCACGACGACAGCGACTGCGTACGGCACACGACAACGGCGACGAACTCGAGTGGACTCGCTCCCGCACCAGGACGACGACGACCGCGAAGGACAGTGGGAGCGGTGCTCGATCGGCGGGTCGGAGCTCGAACAGCTCGCCGATCACCAGCCCGGCGGCAAGGATCGCGAGAGCCGGCCGATTGCTCCCCTGGGTCGATCAGCTCGGCGGCGATCCCGGCCACCGCGCCGACCGCGACGATGATGAGCAGGCGGACGCTGCGGCTCACGATCGCACCCCGGGTTCGTCGGATTCGAGGTCTCCGAGCCCCGCGGATCCGGTGCCGACCACTGGTGGCGCGACGTCGAAGTCCGCAATGTCCGTCTCGAACCCCGCGCCGTAGTGCTCGCCTCGCTCGTGCACGAGTCGGATCAGCAGCTCCACGCATTCGCGATCGAACTGGATCCCGGCCTTGTCGCGCAGCTCGGCGAACGCGACCTCTTGCGGAAGCGCTCGGCGGTACGCGCGCGCGTCGAGGTCATCGCGTCGAACGCGTCGCGACCGCGACGATGCGCGCCTCGAGCGACTCCGGAATGGTTGCGCCGTGTGCCTCGTACTCGGCTTCGAGGCTCGGGACCACGGGTGCGAGGAAGTCGATCCGGCTCAGCAGCTCCACCGACACCGGCTCGTGGCGCCGCATCTGCTCGAACTCAGTGCTCGTGAGCGGTCCGGGCTTCTTCAGGATCTGGTTAGGGACGATCAGCTTGCCGATGTCGTGCATGAGTGCGCCATGGCGGAGGCGCTCGAGACGCGCCGGCTTGAACCCAAGCTCGAGACCATCATGTGCGCGAACCGCGCGACACGCTCCACGTGGCCTGCCGTGTACCGATCCTTGGCCTCCAAGCGCGCGGACCAGCGTCGAGAGTGTCGCTTCGTGGGTGCGTCGCAACGTCATGTACGACGCGAATGCCTGACGGCTGATGAGGATCGGGAGCGACGAAAAGCGGCACAACCCAAGCGCCTAGTTCGAGGTAGAGCCGACCGAGCAAGACGCCCAAGAGAGCGAACGGAAGATCTGGAGATCACCGATCCACATCTCGCGGCGTCACGACCCGAACCCGCCGCCCGGTCATCATCGCGAACTGCGGGAATCAGAAGTAACGAGTTGACTGTCGAGTAAGTCAAGGCGGTCGGGATCGCTGCGAGAAGTTCGAGGCCGGCCGACTGCCCGATGGAATCAATTGGAAGTGCGGCGTGCACGCCGGCCGCAGCCAGAGCCGATAGGCCGAAGTTTCCCAGATTGAAAATGACCTTCGTCCATTCCCGGTCTCTGAGTTGCGGCCAATAGACGCTCCCAGCGGAAGCTACGAGAAGCGGACCGAGGAGTGGCGCGTCCGCTTGGAACACAACGATCGCTGCGAGCGCGAGCATGAGGCTCGCACTGAGACTTGACTTGTTCGGCAACTGGACGCTCGCATTCTCCGCGAACGCGAAGAGAGCAGCTAGTACGAGCACCCCAACGAGATCGGGTGAGCGCGAAGTAGTTGCGAGACCAATCGCCGTGACAACGACCAGTGCTCCCAGACCAAGACAGAACGCACGGAAGGATCTGGGTGTTGAAGGCATCGACTGTCGGTCGGACAGAGTGGGCAGAGCCCCAGCAGGGTTGCTAACGCAGGCCCTTGCTTGCGCCGCCCGCGAGCAGCAGCGCGGCGATGCTCGAGCCGATAATGGCGAGACGGGCGATCACCTTCTTCACAGTGAATCCCCCCCTCTCGAGGGACTCCCGCCGGCTCCGCTAGTCGCCGATGAGGTGTCGCTTCGCTGCCGGGCTCTTCAGCCCGGTGTTCGTACCGCCGAGGCCCTGCCCGCTCCGTCCGTCCCCGCGATCACCTCCCTGGCGTGCCGGTTTTGCCCGAGTACCCCTCAGAAGCCACATCAGTGTCATTCGTCCGTGGCGCAGGCGCAAGACGCAGGTGGGAGGTATGCCACTCTCCGCGCGATCTGTCATTCGTGTCACACCCTTCGGCCGTTCGTGTCCGTAGGCTCCTGGTTGGAGTTGGGGGCACTGCGTGGCCGACGAGGACCAGACGATCGAAGTGGATCTCCGTGACGTCGAGGCCGAGCTCTGCCGGCTGCCCGACGTGCTCGCGGCGCGGATCGTCGCCGACCGACGGCGGCCGCCCGGTCGAGGTCCACGTCCTCGCGGACACGGGCAAGCACGCGAAGCAGATCGTCCGCGACATCCAGTCGGTCGCGCTCGCATCGTTCGGGGTCGAGCTCGACCGACGGATCGTCTCGGTCGTCCAGCTCGGACCCGACGGATCCGAGGACGATCGTCGAGCAACGGTGCGACCCGCCACCCGCGGTCGCGCATCGTCTCGCTCGAGACGCAAACGCCGCGGCGTCGCGCATCACCGATTCGGGTGATCCTCGCCACGGGCGACGACGAGGCTGTCGGGTTCGCCGAGGGATCGATCGCGGCACGACGGCTCGCCCACGGATCGTCGCAACCGCGACACTCGACGCGCTGCGACAGCTCGAGCCGGCGGCCAAGCGTCCTCGACGTCGATGCGGCGCAGCAGCTGCGCATCGGCGACAACCGAGGTCGTCGTCGTCACGCTCGTCTCCGTGGCTCCCCCGAGGAGCATCGGGTCGTCGGGCTCGGCGATCGTCCGCACGCAGCGTCGACGACGCCATGGTCCGGGCGGTGCTCGACGCGACGAACCGCCGCCTTCAGTTCCTTGCGCCGCGCACGGATCCCGACCACGGCTGAACGACGAGCGAGCATCCAGGCGCGATGGGCGCCCCCACCGCAGCTCTCCTCTCGTTCCGGCTCGGCGGTGCCGACGGCGTCGCCGTCGAGGCGCGCAAGTGGGAGTGGGCGCTCCAGCGAGCTCGGCTTCCGCGTCCGACGCGTCGCCGGCGAGTTCGACGACGGCCTGCGCCCCGACGACGTCTGGCTCCCCTTCCTCGCCATCGATCCGGCCGACGGCGCGCGCGCTCGATCCCGACGCCCTCGCGGCGGCGCTCGCCGGCGCCGACCTCGTGGTCGTCGAGAACCTCTGCTCGCTCCCGATCAACCCGGACGCGTCGCGCGCTCGCCGCCGACGTCCTCGACGAGCACGACGGGCGGGTGCGTGTTCCACCACCACGACCTGCCGTGGCAACGCGCCGGACCTGCCGCACCTTCCCGGCATCCCGCCGCACCGCGCGCAACTCGCTGCACGTCACCATCAACGACCACTCGCGGCGTGCAGCTCGAGAACCGCGGGCTTCGAGGCGCATCACGATCCGCAACGCGTTCGATCTCGATCCCGCAGCCGCGGCGACCGCGCACGCGACGCGTGACGCGTTCGGCTTCGCGACCCGACGACGTCGTGCTGCTCCAACCCGCACGCGCGATCCCGCGCAAGAACGTCCCGGCCGCGGATCGCGTTCGCCGACCGAGCTCGCGGACTCGCGGCAACCGCACCGTGTCCGGCTCTGGATCACCGGTCCGGCGGAAGACGGCTACGACGACGTGTTCGATCGCCTCCTCGCCGACTGCGCCGTGTCCGGTCACCGTCGGTCGCGGCGCCAGTGCCCGCGACGCCTACGCCGCGGCCGACCTCGTCGTCTTCCCGTCGACGTGGGAGGGATTCGGCAACCCGGTCATCGAGTCGATCGCCCAGCGGCCCGATCGCCGTCGGCGCACTACCCCGTGCTCGACGAGCTCCGCGGCGTTCGGTGTCCAGCTGCTCTCGGTCGACGACGCCCGACGGCGGTCGCAGGCGTGGCTCGCGCGACCCGACCCGGCCGTCCTCGAGGCGCAACGTCGACCGCGTGCGCCCGCATTGCTCGACCTCGCCGACCTCCCGCGCGCATCGACGGCGGCGTTCGCTGCGGTAGGATGGGAGCGCGTGGTGAGCGCCCGAGCCGACCCGGTCGTCGCGCGGCGGGCGCGCATCGCCCGGTGGGTGGCGCTCGCAAAGCGGGTCGGCTACGCCGCTCCTGCTGCTGGCCGATCGTGGCGTTCGTCGTGGCGGCCATCGTCGGACTTCCCGAGCTGGGTCGTCGACGCTGACCGTCGTCGCGCTCGTCGCGGCATGCGTCGTGCTGCCGGTGCCCGATCGTCCTCGGCTACGGGCTCCGCGCCGCCGAGCGCGAGGACCGCGAAGCGGCGGCCCGCGGCCGGTGGGGAGCCGCCGGCCGCCCGGCAGTAGATCGCCGCCAGCATCGCAGCGTCGCGCCGCCGGTCGAAAGGAGCCACCGTGCGCTACCGCCGCTTCGGTCGGAGCGACCTCGAGGTCTCCGAGGTCGGCTTCGGCGTCTGGACCCTCGCCAGCGACTGGTGGGGAGTCGGTCGAGGACAAGCAGGGCATGCTGCACGCCGCGCTCGACGCCGGCATCAACTTCATCGACACCGCGCCGGTCTACGGCGACGACGGCTTCGGCGAGACGCTGCTCGCCGACGTGCTGAAGGCGCACCGCGACGAGATCGTCCTCACGACCAAGTGCGGCTACGACATCGACGCCGCGCGCAGTACCCGGGCCAGTCGGAGCGACCGCAGGACTGGCAGCCCGGCGTCGATCCGCGCGCAGCTCGAGGCCTCGCTGCGCCGGCTCGGCACCGACTACATCGACCTCTACCAGCTGCACAACGCGCGCATCGAGCCCGATCCTCGACGACGCGCTGTGGGAGGAGCTCGAGAAGCTCCGGGCCGAGGGCAAGGTCCGCGAGCTCGGGGTCGCGCTCGGCCCGGCGATCGGCTGGGTCGACGAAGGCCTCGAGTCGCTCCGCGACCGCGACGATCGTCTCGCTGCAGACGGTGTTCAACGTGCTCGAGCAGGAGCCCGGGTCTCACGTTCGCGGCCGAGCCGCCGGTGGCCGACGGCACGGTCGGCCTCATCTCGCGCGTCCCGCACGCGTCCGACACGCTGTCGGGCAAGATCACGCGCGACACCGTGTTCCCGCCCGAGCGACCACCGCTCGCACCGCAACCGCGACAACATGCTCGACAACTTCGACAAGGCCGAGACGCTCGCCGTTCCTCTGGGAGGGCACCGGCCGCACCATCGGTCAGGCCGCGATCGCCGGCATCCTCGCCAACCCGGCGTTCACGACCGTGCTGCCCACGTGCGTGACGGTCGACGACGTGCGCGAGTACGCCGCCGCGATCGACCTGCCGCTCACCGACCGACGAGCGCGCCCAGCTCGACGAGCTGCTGGCACGACAACTTCGGCGTCACGAACCGCTACGAGATGCCGCTGAAGTCGAGCGCCGGCGGGTGACGGCACTCGTCGTCGCTCCGACCCGGCTCGCTCCCGACGAGCAGCGTCGCGTCAGCTGCTCGACGTCGCGTGCGTCGAGTTCGCGGAGCGCGGCTTCCACGCCACGTCGATGGACGACCTCGCGCACGGCCGCCGGCGTCACCAAGCCGGTGCTTCTACCAGCACTTCCCGTCGAAGCGCGCGCTCTTCGTCGCGAGTGCTCGACGACGTCGGGCGGCCGGCTGCTCGAGCGTGCTCACCGAGGCCACCGGCGCGCGCGCGACACGGGCCGTGCAGCGGGTCGAACAGGGCTTCGCCGCCTACTTCCGCTTCGTCGAGGGCGAACGAGCCGCGTTCCGCCTGCTGTTCGGCGCGTCGGCTCGCAACGATCCCGAGTTCGCCGACGTCGTCGACCGCGTGCTCGACGACGACCGCCGACGCCAGTGAGCACAGCTGATCGAGATCCACGGCCCGCCGAGCACCGACGCGTGCTCGCGCACGCGCTGGTCGGCATGGCCGAAGGCGATCGAGCCGCGCACGCCCTCACCGACGCGGCGCGACCGCACGATCCCGAGCAGCTCGCGCAACTGGGTCGCCGAGCTCGCGTGGTTCGGTCTGCGCGGCGTGCGTGCCGACGAGCCGTTGGAGACCCGCTCGTCCAGCTGATCGAGCGGCCGCGCTAGGCCCAGTAGTCCTCCGCGAGCATGCGTTCGAGCGTGCGCGCGGTGCGTGATCATGTCGTCGACGTCGTCCGGCTGCTCGGCTTCCCCGAAGTGGATCGGCGCGCCGGGCAATGCGAAACATGATGATCCCGTGGCGGAGCGCCGCGTACATCGTGAAGAAGTCGAGGTCGCGGGGCGTGTAGCCCGTGCGCGCCTCGTAGTCGCTCGCGACGAGGTCACGGCCGGAAGAAGCTCGGGCAGCCCCGGGAGGCCGACGTCGACGGCGATGTCGTGGAAGAACCGGTGCATGTAGATCAGCCAGGCGAGATCGATCTCGCGCGGGCCCGAGCGCGGCCATCTCCCAGTCGAGGACGGCGACCGGCTCGAAGTCCCGGTACATGACGTTGCCGATGCGCGAGTCGCCCCAGCTCAGGACGGCCGGCCCCTCGGTCGCGGGCCAGTGCTCTCGAGCCAGCGAAAGCAGCGCTCGAGCAACGGCGAGCGCAGCCCGTCGGCGACGACCCACTCGTAGTACGCGCGCTGGTCGCGCGACGTGCCGCCGCAGCGCGCTTGACGCTGGGCCGGGCGAGCGCGAGGAAGTCGAACGTCTGCTCGGCGTCCGGGATCGCGTGGAGCTCGGCCAGCACCGCGACCGTCGCCTCCTGGAGATGCTGCTGCTCTGCCTCGTCGCCTCGCTGAGCCAGCTGCCGAAGGTGTACGGCAGGATGTCGGGCGGCACGATCGCCGTCGACGCGTCGCATGACGAAGAACGGCGCGCCCAGCACGGCGGTGTCGCGGCTCGACCCACAGGACGTGCGGGACGGGCACCGACGTGCGCTCGGCGACCAGGTGCATCGTGCGGGCCTGACGCTCCAGGTCGTAGACCGGGAAGACGGGCACGTTCTCGGGGTCGGGCGCGATCCGGACCACGAGCGCCTCGTGCCGAGTCTGCCCACCGTCCTCGCCACGAGGCGTCGAAGAGCACGGTCTCGCTCGACATGCCGTTCGTCGACGGCATCTCGAGCGCGCTGATGCCGGGCTGCGGCCGTCGGCGGGCAGCGTGCGCGGCGAGCCACTGCTCGAGCAGCGCTCGCAGCTCGCTCGGGGTCGCGCGTCGACGTGCGCGGGAGCCCCGTCTCGGTCACGGCCGGTCATTCTTGTGCAGCGCGCCGGGCGACGGCGATGATGCGCCGATGGGTGAACGCGTGCATCTCACCGTCGAGGGCCCGATCGCGACGATCACCAACGACAACCCCGACAAGCACAACGCGTTCGACGACGAGATGGACGCTCAGCTGTTCGAGATCCTCGCCGAGCTGCGAGGTCGACGGCCGAGGTCCGCGCGGTGATCTGGCGCGGCGAAGGCAAGTCGTTCTCGTCCGGACGCGACGTCGCGATCGATCGGCAACGCTGAAGGTGGCGCTGTCCCACCACGAGCTGATGCGCCGCGGTCATCGAGGGATCCAGCAGCTGTGGGAGCTCGATGCGCCGGTGATCGTCGCCTGCAAGGGCTGGGTGATGGGCGGCTCGTTCCAGCGCGCGCTGCTGTGCGACGTCCGCATCGCCGCCGAGGACGCACGCTTCCGGCTCCCCGAGGCGACGTACGGCGTGATCCCGGACACGGGGGCGTCGCCGTCCTGCACGAGATGTGCGGGCCGGGCGTCGTGAGCGACATGGTGCTGACCGGCCGCGTGCATGGCCGCCGAGGAAGCGCTCGGTCACGGCATCGTCAGCCGTGTCGTGCCGGGGGACGAGCTCGACGCGACCGTTCGGGAGATGGCCGAGCAGATCGCCGCGCTCCCGCGGTGACGGTGAAGATGGCGCGCGAGGTGATCCGCCACTCGCCGTCCCGCAGATCCGCGCGTCGATGGCCGACGAGATGATCTACCAGACGTTCATCAACCGCAGCGACGACTTCGCCGAGCTGCGCGGCCGCGCGAGCCGAGGAGCGGGACCCGAAGTACACGGGCAGCTGACTGTTTGTTCGTTACGTCACACCGGGTGTGACGTAACGACCAAACAGAGGGGTCAGTCGCCGGCGGTCCCGGCGAGCTCCTCCCACTCGGGGTCGCGCTTCTCGGCGAACGCGCGTGGGCCCTCCTCCTGGTCGGGGTGGCCCCACAGCGACGCGAGTGTCCGCCGCCGACGCGGCACGCCTCGGTGAGGCCAGTCTCGAGCGCGCCCCAGAGCGCACGCTTCGTCGCCGCCATCGCGGCCGGCGAGTTCTTCGCGATCGTCTCGGCGAGCGCCTGGGCCTCGTCCCGCAGTCGCTCGGGCGGATCGACGATCTGGCTGATCATCCCCAGCTCGTAGGCACGCTGCGCGTCCATCCGTTCGTACCGGCCGACGAACGCCATGCGCATGACCGCCTCGACCGGCATCTTGCGGATGAGGCCGATCGCTTCGAGCGCGACCACCTGCCCGATCGACACGTGCGGGTCGAAGAAGGTCGCGTCGGACGCCGCGATGACGATGTCGGCGTCGGCGACCCAGTGGAAGCCCCCGCCGCAGCAGATCCCGTTCACCGCGGTGATCACCGGCTTCCAGACGTGCTGGTGCCACGCGGTGAAGTGGAAGTCGAAGTTCTCGACCGACTGCCGGTAGCGCTGCATGCCGACGCCGTCCGACGCGATCTCGGCGACGTCGACGCCGGTCTGGAACGCCCGGCCTTCCCCGGTGTGGACGATGACCCGGACCTTGGGATCGCCGTCGAGCTCGAGCCACGCGTCGGCGAACTCGTCGCGCATCCCGGCGTTCATCGCGTTCAGCTGGTCGGGCCGGTTGTTGATCAGCCAGCCCACGGGCCCGTGTCGCTCGACGATCAGGTGCTCGTACGTGCTCACGCCGTCCTCACGATCGCGGGATGTCGCTCCACGGAGCGTCCTGCCACTGGTCAGGTTCGCGCGGGCAGGCCGAGGACGCGCTCGCCGACGACGTTGCGGTTGATCTCGCTCGTCCCACCCTCGATGGTGTTGGCGCGGCTGCGCAAGCATGCCGCGCACCTCGTGCGGCAGGGACGCCTCATACGTCGAGGCATCGCTCACCCACGCGACGCGTCCCCACCGAGGAGATCGACGGCGAGGAGCTGGAGCCGCTGGTTGAGCTCGCCGTTGTGGACCTTGCCGACGCTGCTCTCCGGGCCGGGGCACGCCCCGCCGCGAGCCCGCCCGGATGCGCTGGTTGGTGAGCGCCCGGATCCGCTCCTCGGCGTACAGCCCGGCGAGCCGCTGGCGGGCGAGTGGATCGTCGGAGCGTCCACGTGCGCGGGCGAGACGGATCGCGTGCTCGACGCCCGAACCGCCGATCCGGTCGACACCCCCCGACCCGGCGCCGGAGACCATCTGGCGCTCACCCGACAGCGTCGCGTTCGCGACCGCCAACCCTCCCCGACCTCGCCGACCCGGCTCGAGTCCGGTACGCGTGCGCCGTCGAGGAACACCTCGTTGAAGTCGATCTCGCCCGTGATGTGCCGGAGCGGCAGCACGTCGACACCCACCTGATGGAGATCCAACAGGAAGTAGGTGATGCCCTTGCGCTTCGGCACGCCGGGTCGGTCCGGGCCAGCAGCACCGCGTAGTCCGACTCGTGCGCCCACGTCGTCCAGACCTTCTGCCCCGTCACGATCCACTCGTCGCCGTCGCGCTCCGCCCGCGTCGCGAGCGATGCGAGGTCCGAGCCGGCACCGGGCTCGCTGAAGAGCTGGCACCACCGCTCCTCGTTCCGCACGATCGGTGGCAGGAAGCGCACCCGCTGTTCGTCGGTGCCGTGCGCGAAGAGCGCGGGCGCGCAGAGATTCAGGCCCAGCGGGTTCAAGCGCCCGAGGTTGTACGGGCGCAGCTCGGTCTCGATGATCCGTGCGACGTCCGGCGCTACGCCCAGGCCGCCGCACTCCACGGGCCACGTCGGCGCCACGAGGCCCGACGCGCCGAACACCGGGTACCACGCCTCGTAGTCGGCGCGTGTCCGGACCTCGCGGATCGCCGTGGCCCCGCCCCGCCCCGCTGCCTCTCGCCAGGCCGGGGGCACGTGCTCGTCCACCCACTCGCGCGTGGCCCGCGCGGCATCCTCGTCGTTGGTCGACGCGTCGATGGCGGGCCGTGCGCCCACTAGCAGCGTCCCGTCACAACGGCTTCCACTCAGGCTGGCGACCCTCCCGGAACGCCGCGAACGCGTCGGTCAGCTCCCCGGTGTGCGTGCACATGATCTGGGTGCGGTTCTCCATGTCGAGCGCGTGACGCAGGCTCGGCGCGTCGATGGTCTGCCACATCGTCTCCTTGGTCATCCACACGGCGAGCGGCGCGTTCCGGGCGATCGAGCGGGCCGACTCCAGCGCCCGATCGACGACGTCGCCGTCCGGCACCACGTCGACCACGAGCCCGATCTCGCGTGCCTCGGCGGCGTCGAACACGCGCCCCGAGAGCATGAGCTCCGCCGCGCGCGACGCTCCGACGAGGCGAGGAAGGAAGTAGCTCGTCCCCATGTCGCACGACGAGACGCCACGCGTGATGAAGACCGAGCCGAAGGTCGCGGACTCGGCGGCCACCCGAACGTCGCACGCGAGCGCCAGCGCGAATCCTCCGCCCACGGCGGCGCCGTTGATCGCGGCGATGACGGGCTGGCGTAGACGGTGCACACGCTCGTGCAACGAGGCCAGGTGCTCCTGCGTGAGGAACATGCGAGCGACGTCGCCCATCTCCTCGGTCCCCGGCGCACCCGATTCGCCCTCGACGCCCTTGAGGTCGGCCCCCGAGCAGAAGCCGCGGCCGGCGCCGGTGAGCACGACGACGCGTGCGTGCCGGTCCTGGCCGATTCGCTCGAACGTCGTGTGGAGCTCGGCGATCAGTCCCTGGCTGAGCGCGTTCAGTCGCTCCGGCCGGTTGAGCGTCACCTGGACGATCCCCGGCTCGATCTCCTCGGTGAGCACCATCGACATCGGTCTCCTCTCGGTCAGTGCGGCACCAGGCCGCCGTCGGCGATGACGACCTGCCCGGTCACGAAGCTCGACGCGTCCGACGCCAGGAAGAGCGCCGGCCCGACCATCTCGTCGGGCTCGGCGGCACGGCTCAGCAGGCTCCCCGCGGCCATCCGCTCCTGGGCTTCCGGCGTGTTGTTGCGCATCATGTCGGTGTCGACGCTGCCGGGCGCGAGCGCGTTGACCCGGATGCCCGCGGGCGCGAAGTCGGCGGCCATCGAGCGGGTGAACGACATGAGCGCAGCCTTGGCCCCGGCGTACATCGCCACGTTGGCGGAGAACAGGAACGCGCCCGCCGAGATCACGTTCACGACCGCCGCGCACGGGCTGGCTTCGAGGTGCGGCAGCGCGGCCTGGACGAGGAACACCGGGCCCCGCAGGTTCACGGCGTACGACTTGTCCCATGCCTCCGGCGTGAACTGGCCGAGCGGCTGCGTCAGCGCGTTCGCTGCGTTGTTGACGACGATGTCGAGCCGGCCGAACCGATCGATGGTCCGCTCGACGAGCGTGTCGAGGGCATCGAGCTCGCCGAGGTGGGTCGGCACCCCGAGCGCCTCGCCGCCCATCGCCGTCAGGTGTGCCTCGGTCTCCTCGCAGGCCTCGGCCTTGCGGCTCGCGACCACGACGCTTCGCGCCGGCGGCGACGAAGCCCTCGGCGACCGCGCGTCCGATGCCACGCGTGCCGCCGGTCACGATCGCGACGCGGCCGGTCAGGTCGAAGAGCGACGAGAGCGCGCGCGATCCATCGAGCGCGCACCCTAGGTTGGCCACCTCCGAGCACGCGGCGACGGCCGACGGACGCTGGACGCTCGTGGGGGATCGAGCGGCTATCGGCCGTCACCTCGGTGGAGCAGACGGGCCTAGTCCTGGCGGATCGCCTCGACCTCGAGGTTGATCTGCACCTTGTGCCCGAGTCCGACGCCGCCACCGTCGAGCGCCAGGTTGAACGAGACGCCGAAGTCGGTTCGGTCGATCTCTCCCTTGGCCGAGAACCCGACCCGGGCATCGCCGAAGGGCGTGACCGGCTGGAAGCCGTGCACCTCGAGCGTGAGCGGCACCTGCTTCGTCAGGCCCCGAATCGTCAGCTCACCGTCGAGGACGAGGTCGTCACCGTCCGACCGGACACCGGTCGACCGGTACGTCATCGCCGGGTGCTGCTCGACATCGAAGAAGTCCGACGACCGGAGGTGGGCGTCGCGGTCGGCGTTGCCGGTGTCGACCGACGCGAGGTCGATGGTGGCCTCCACGCTCGACTCGAGCGGGTCGTCCGCGGTCACGAGCGTGCCCTCGAACGAGCCGAACCGGCCTCGCACCTTGCTCAGCATGAGGTGGCGGACCGAGAAGCCGACCTCGGAGTGGGTGGGGTCGATGACCCAGGTTCCGGTCAGGTACCCGGGGAACGCGGTGGTGGTCTCGGTGACCGTCATGGGGGTCTCCTTCTCGTTGGGCATTCAGTTGTGCTCTCAACTATTGAGGACTGTACCACCGGTAGTTGAGAAGTCAACTAGTTGTGGGTAGGATGCCCATATGCCCGAAGCACGGTGGCTGGACAACGAGGAGCAGCGGACCTGGATCGCCTGGGTCTTCGCGAGCCGGCTCCTGTGGGAGGAGCTCGAGCGGGACCTCCAGCGGGACGCCGCCATGCCCTTCGGCTACTACGAGATCCTGATGCTCCTCTCCGAGGAGCCGACCCGCACCCTCCGGATGAGCGAGCTCGCCGACGCCCTCCAGTCGTCCCGGAGCCGCCTCTCGCACGCCGTGAACCGCCTCGAGGAGCTCGGCTGGGTCCGTCGCGAGAGCTGCTCCACCGATCGCCGCGGCGCGAACGCCGTCCTCACCGACGCCGGCTTCGCCGCGCTCGAGGCGGCAGCCCCGCACCACGTCGAGAGCGTGCGCCAGCACCTGTTCGACCAGCTGTCGCCCGAGCAGCTCCGTAGCGTCCGCGAGATCAGTGAGACGCTCCTCGAGCACCTCCTCCCCCTTGCCGCGTCGCGCGGAGACACCCGCAGCCAGATGCTCGAGCGCAGCGCGCGAACGTTTGGGCATGCAAGACGCGACGAGCTCTTCGTAGTGCCGGCCGAGGACGGCGACGCACGCCGCCCGGTCGCGGTGTTCAGCGTCGTGCAGACGGTCGCGCTGATCGTGATCGCGGCGAGCCTCGCGACGCTCGTCACCTGGTGGCTGACAAAGGCCGACGACCCCGACCTGAGCACGGTCGACATCGGCTTCCTCGCCGACATGACGACGCACCACCAGGGCGCGATCAGCCTTGCGTTCGATTACCTACCACGCGAGAGCGACCAGACCGTCGGCCACATCGCGGGGAGATCGTCGTCGGGCAGGCGGCCGAGATCAGCACGATGAACTCATTGCTCGCGGACGCGGGCGACGACGCGACTGCGATCGAGAACGACGACGTCGCGATGGAGTGGATGGGCGAGGCGGTCACGCCCACCGAGATGCCGGGCCTCGCGACGCCCGAGGAGTTCGACGTGCTCCGGGCTTCGAGCGGGTTGAGCGCCGATGACGTCTTCACGCGCCTGATGATCGAGCACCACGCAGCAGGGGTCGAGATGGCGAACTTCGCGGCAGTCGAGGGATCCGACGAGCGGGTCCGGCGGTTCGCACGCGGGATCGCCGAGATCCAGCGGCGCGAGATCTCCGAGCTCAACGGCCGTCGCCGAGCACTCGGTCTCGACCCGGTCGCAGTCGGCAGCGCCGGCCACGCGCACGAGTAGCGCATGTCGGCTCCGCCGGCCGTACGATGCCGCGCCAATGCGGTTCGGTGCCGGTGACTGACCTGGACCAGCCCCTGCACGTCGTCTACGTGATCGACAGCCTCGTGCCCGGGGGCGCCGAGTCGTCGCTCGCCGCGATGGCACCCGGGCTGGTCAGCCGCGGGGTCAGCCTCGACGTGGTCGCGTTGACATCTCGCCCTGGTCTCCAGGATGCGCTCAGAGATGCCGGCGCGACCGTGACGGAGCTCGACGGATCCCGACGCACGTGGTGGCGGCAGGTCCGCGCGCTGGTACGGGACCGCCGTCCCTCCCTCGTCCACACGACGCTCTTCGAAGCCGACCTGGCGGGTCGCCTGGGCGCGCGCCTCGCGGGAACACCGGTCGTCTCGACGCTTGCGAACGAGGGCTACGGCCCCGCCCACCGAGTGAGCACCGCACGCGGCGCCACCGGCTGCAGGCGGCGCAGGTCTCGGATGCCGTCACCGCACGACTCGCCACACGGCTCCATGCCGTCTCGGCACACATCGCGGACGTGATGGCGAGCCGGCTGCGCTACCCACGCGAGCGGATCGACGTCATCCCGCGCGGCCGAGATCCTGATGTGCTCGGACGGCGCACCCCCGAACGGCGCGACCGGTACTCGCGAGCAATTGGGCATCCCGCCCGATGCGTCGCTGGTGATCGCCGTCGCGCGCCAGGAGCACCAGAAGGGTCTCGACGTGTTGATCGAGTCCCTGCCTCGAGTGCTGAAGGACATCCCAGCCGCTCGTGTCGTCATCGCGGGTCGTCCCGGCAACGCAACCGCGTCGCTGCTCGAACAGCTGTCGCGAATCGACGGAGCGGAGGCGGTCGAGTTCATCGGCGCTCGAAGCGACGTCTCGGACTTGCTGTGCGCATCGGATGTGTTCGTGCTGCCGAGCCGTCGGGAGGGGCTTCCGGGCGCGCTCCTCGAGGCGATGGCACTCGAGTGCCCGGTCGTCGTGAGCGATCTCCCGCAGATCCGAGAGGTCGTCGACGACGCATCCGCAGTCCTCGTGCCTCCCGAGGACCCGAACGCGCTCGGAGCGGCCGTCGTCCGCGCGCTCTCGAGTCCTGCGAGCACTGGCCCGAGCGCGCTCGCGGCCCGCCGTCGCTTCCTCGAGCACTTCACGATCGACGGGATCGCCGATCAGATGATCAGCTTCTACCGACGCGCCCTGCGCCGCCGCTGACGCTCAGTCGGGAGCCGCGACCGCGGCTACCGGCGCTGGCTCGAACGAGGCCGGGGCTGGGACTGGCGTCGCGGTCGGGGAGGATCGGTAGCGTCGTCGTCGGCTGCGGGAGGCGGACGCCCGGAACCGGACGGGGCACCGGACGCGCGACCGAGCACGCTCGAGGCCCGCGCCAGCTCGCCCACCCGTCCGAGGAGATCCTCGAGGGCGGCTCCGCTCTCGACCGTTCGACGCTCGAGGTCTCCCAGGCGCCGGACGACCGACTGCTCGACCTCGCGTACGCGTTCGACGAGCCGACCCAGATCGGCGCCGCGTAGCCGGGCGGTCTTCTCGAGCTCCGCCGCCTGCGCGGTCCGCGTCGCTTCGAGGCTGCGGCGCGCCTCGTCGACCGCGAACTCGAGCGCCGACATGCGATCCGCGGCCATGCGCTCCAACGTCTCCGCTCGCCGCGCGAGCTGATCGTCGAGCTCGTCGGTGCTCCCCTGCGTCAGCGCCTGGAGGTCGGCCCGCTCCGTAGCGGCGGTCGCCTTCAGCTCGGCGCGAGCGGTGGTGAGGTTCTTCTCGACTTCGGCGAGCTGGCGTCCGAGACGCTCGTCGGCGTCCCGCGCCACCGCGAGCACCGAGGTCACCTGGTCCTCCATCGTGTTCGACAGGGCCTTCAGCTCGGCCCTGCGATCGTCCGCGGCTCGCCCGGTCTCGGAGGCCTTGGCCTCTGCGACGTGGCCGAGCTCCTCGGCCCCCAGCTGGGCGACCTGTCCGAGACCCTCGGCGCCCTGCTGAGCGACGCGTTCGAGCTCGGCCTTGTGGGCGGCCAGGGTCTTCGAGAGGTGCGCGGCGGCGGACTGCGTGCCCTGCTGGAGCGCCTGCTCGAGGTCGCGCGACCGGACGGTCCACCGTTCGAGCGCTGCGTCGGCCGAGGAGAGGAGAGCCTCCAGCCGGGCCCGGTGCCCGTCTGCGGCCTCTCCGGTCTCCGTGGCCTTGATCTCGGCGAGACGGCCGAGCTCTTCAGCCCCCAGCTGGGCGACGCGCTCGAGCTCGGCCTTCTGGTCGGCCAGGGTCCTCGTGAGCCGCGCGGCGGCGACCCTCGTGCGCTGGTCGAGCTCCTTCTCGGCCTCTTGGCCCTGGGCTGTCCAGCGCTCGATCGCCGCGGCGAGTGCCGCGTCGAACTCCTCACCCCGACTCGTCGCAGTCGCGGTGAGGTTGCCCTCCAGGTCGCGGTGGAGCGCCTCCAGCTCGCTGCGAGAGGCAGCCAGTCGCTGCTTGCTCTCGGCGTCGAGGCGGTCGGTGTCGGCTTCCACTCTCGCGAGCGCCTGTTGGAGTGCGACGTCGAGCCCCTCGGCGCCGGCCTGCGCTCTGGCGACCGCCTGCTCGACTGCATCGTCGAGCCTGGCCACGTCGCCGCGCCCCTCGCGACCACCTGCTCGACCAGGTCACTGTGCTCCGCGACGACGCGCGACAGACGCTCCTCGGCGGCCTCGTCGTGCCGGTCGATCTCGGCCTGGGCTCTGGCCACTGCCTGCTCGACGGCGCTTTCGAGCCGGCCAACGTCGCCGCTCCCCTTCGCGACCGCCTGCTCGACGGCGTCGGCGACCCCGGCAACCTCGCCGCGCCCCTCGCGACCGCCTGCTCGAGGGCGTCTTCGACCCCGGCAACGTCGGCCCGCCCCCTCGCGACCGCCTGCTCGACGGTGGCGTCCAGCCCCTCCACCCCGGCCTGCGCTCTGGCGACCGCCTGGTCAGCTGCGCCTTCGAGCTCGGCCACGTCGCCGCGCCCCTTCGCGACCGCCTGCTCGACAAGGCCGCTGTGCTCCGCGACGGCGCGCACCAGGCGCTCCTCGGCGACGGCGTCGTGCCGCTCGACCTCGGCCTGGGCACTCGCGACCGCCTGCTCTACGGCGTCGGCGAGATCGGCAACGTCGCCGCGCCCCTTCGCGACCGCCTGCTCGACAAGGCCGCTGTGCTCCGCGACGGCGCGTACCAGGCGCTCCTCGGCGGCGGCCACGTCCTGCGCGTTGACCCCTGCCTTTCGTTCGAGCTCGCCCAGCTGCGCCTCGACCGACTCCTTGATGGCGACCGCGCGCGCCTCGAGATCGGCAACGCGTGTCGCCGTCTCGAGCTCGAGGGATTGCATACGTTCGACGGCCCCGCCGAGCGAGTCGCGATGGGCCTTTGCTGCTCCGAGGAGTTCGGCCACGTGTGCGGAGGCGGAACCGCTCATCGTGGCGAGCACCTCCCCGGCACGCTCGTTCACGGCCGCGACCTGCGTGACGCCGGCCTGCGAAACGAGTTGCAAGCCCTCCGTCGCTGCTCGTTCGAGGTCGGAGCGGCGCTCGTCGATCCGGGCGCGACCGTCGGCGACCGACTGTTCGACCGTGCCGATGTGGCCGGCGACCGTGCGCTCCATCGCCTGCGTTGCCTCGGCCACGGCCCACTCCGCCTGCCCACCCAACGACGCGACCTGTTCCCCGACTGCCGCGATCCCCTGGTCCATCTGGGCGAGACCACCGGCGATCGCCTGCTCGACCTGGGCCCGGCTGGCCGTGGTCGCCCGCTCGACCTCGTCGACATGACCCGCGACCGTGCGCTGCATCGCCTCCGTGACCTCGGCCACGGTCACGTTCGTCGCCTGACGTAGCGACGCGACCTGCGCAAGGCTGGCGGCAGTCGACTGCTCGACCTCGGCCCGGCTGGCGGCGATCCCCTCGTCGACCTTCGCCCGGCCGCCGGCGATCGCCTCGTCGACCTGGGCCAGACCCCCGGCGATCGCCTCGCCGAACTGGACCCGGCCGGCGGCGGACGCCTCCTCGACCTCGGCCCGGCTGGCGGCGGTCGCCCGCTCGACCGCGGCCCGGCTGGCGGCGGTCGCCTGCTCGACCGCGGCCCGGCTGGTGGCCGTCGCCTGCTCGATCTCGTCGACATGACCCGCGACCGCCTGCTCGACCTCGGCCTTGCTGGCACTGGCCGCCTGCTCGACCTCGCCGACATGAGCGGCGACCGTGCGCTGCATCGCCTCCGTGGCCTCGGCCACGGTCTCGTTCGCCTCCTGGCGCAGCCCCGCCACCTGTGCCCGACTGGCGGTGACCGCACGCTCGACCGTGCCGCTGTGCTCACTCGTGGCGTGCGTCAGGCGCCCGAGAGCCTCGTCGACCTTCGCATCGAGCTCGGACAGTCGAGCTTCGGCCACTTCGTGGATGCCGAGCGAGAGAGCCTTCAGCTCCGACGCCCGCTCGCCCGCGTTGAGCTCGGACTCCCGCAGGTTCTCGACGAGCTCGCCCAGGGCATTGCGCCGCTCGCCGACGATCTCCTCGATCCGGCCCATGAGCTCGCGGTTGAACTCAGTCGAGCGCTCCTCGATGGAGGCCGCCGCGGCCGCGGCCGTCGCCTCGAGCTGCTGGCGCTGCCGATCGACCGTCGACTCGAGACCGCTCTGGTGCGCTTCGGTGTGCTGCGCGAACTCCTGCACTTGCGCAGTCGCGGCTTGACCAAGCGTTGCGCGGGCGGCTGCCACCTCTTGCTCGAGCGCATCGCGGGCACCCGCGACCTCTTCTGCGAGCGCGACGCTCGCGCCCGACAACGACTCCTCGAGTGCGGCGCGCTGCGCCTCGGCCGCGGCCGCGAGCTCCTGCTCGACGGCGCGGGCGCCCTCCACCGCCACATCGAGCCCGGCGGTCCGCGACTGCGTCGCCGTCGCGAGCTCCTGCTCGGCCACGCGGGCCCTCGATACCTCATCGGCGAGGGCGGAGCGGGCACCCGACAGCGTCTGCTCGAGCGCGGCGGCCTGCGCCTGCGCCGTCGCCGCGAGCTCCCGTTCGAGAGATTCGATCCGGTCGACGACGGCCCGCGCTAGGCCCTTTCGCTCCGCTGCCGCGGTCTGCTCGATCTCCCCCCGAGCGACCACGGTCGACTGCGCCAGTTCGCCCCGGGCCACCACGGCCGACTGCTGGAGCGACACCGCCGACTGCTCGACGTCGCCGCGGGCCGCCGCGACCGACTGCTCGACGTCGTCCTTGGCATCGACGGCCGTCTGCTCGATGTCGCCCCGGGCCGCCACGGCCGATTGCTGGAGCGCCTCGACGAGCTTCGCGACGGCTTCCTCGAGCCGCTGACGGGCCTTCGAGCTGACTTCCTCGAGCTCGGCGCGCCGCGCCTCTGCCAACGCCACGAGCTGGAGCTCGCGGCGCTCGGCCAGGCGATCGACGACAGCAGCCAGGTCGGCGACCAGCGCGGGGTCGGCGGCCACCATGGGGGCGGCGGCCGCTCTGGGGGCGTCGAGCGGCTTTGCGCGAGCGGGAGACGGAGCGTCTTCCTCGTCGGGGGAATCCTCCCAGAAGTCCTCGTCGTCGGAGCTCTCCGGCGTGGCACGACGCTTGGCCCGGGACCGAGGCGGAGCGTCCGCGTCGCCAGGCGAACCCTCCCAGAAGGCCTCGTCGTCCGCGCTCTCGCCCGCGGTGCGTCGCTTCGCTCGGGACCGACGGGCCGGCTCCAGGCCGCCACGGGGGACCCAGTCGGCGTCGTCGTCGTGCTTGGGTCGGGGGCGGCGCTGCGGTGGCATCGGGGAATTATCACACAGACCACTTCGGCCACGCCGAGCGAACCCCGACGGGTGCGACGCTGCTGCGCTCAGCCGGTGCGGGGCCCTGACCGCCGCGGGCTGATCCAGCCATCGCCTCGGGCGGGCCGGCCGGGGTCTGTCGGGTTGTCCTCGAGGTCATGGAGACGGGGCGGCGGCGCGCCCGGGTCCTCCACGCGCTCGCCGAGGTCACGAAGACGGGGCCGCGGGCCGGAGTCCTCCACGCGCTCGCCGAGGTCACGGACACGGGGCGGCGGCGGGCCCGGGTCCTCGACGCGCTCGCCGAGGTCACGGATACGGGCCGCTGCCGCCCGCTCGAGTTCGTGCACGCGATCGATGACCTCGCGCAGCGACTTGAGCTGGCGTCGAGGCCGCCTGGTCGAGCTCCTGCAGGTGCCGGCGGGCGGCGTCGCTCAGCTCGGCGAGCTGCGCCGCGGACTCCTCGTGGAGCAGTCGGCGCTCGTCGCTCGCCGCACGCTTGAAGTCCGCGACACCGTTCTCGATGGCGTCGGCCAACCGGCCTTCCGCGTCGCTCAGGCGACCCTCGAGGTCGGTCCTGCGGGTGGTGAACGCCCGGTCGAACTCACCGAGGCGCGCCTCCAGCGCCCGGTCGAGCGCGGCCACCGCCTCCGCCTGACGCTCGGCGAAATCGGCCACCCCCGTCGAGGTTGCGCGGCGCGCTTTGCCCGGACCCGCGGGAACCTGCTCGCCACGCGAGTGGCCCGGATTGTCTCGAGGCCGTGCACGGGTAGGGCGCGGTGATTCGCGTCGCTCGAACTCCGCGTCACGGTCGCGCGAGGAAGGGGAACTCACGATGTGAAGTATCCCACAGGGTCCGATCGAGGTGCAGCGGCAAACGGCGCGCGGCAACGCATACACGTAGCGACCCGACGGTTCCGTTCCGTAGGATGGTCAACTGGCTCGAACGAGCGGCGGGGGATGCACAGTGAACGTTCTCGTAACCGGTGGGGCCGGCTTCATCGGCTCGCACCTCGTCGATGCGCTCGTCGGCCGCGGTGACTCCGTCCGGGTGCTCGACAACTTCTTCTCCGGCGCTCGGGAGAACGTCAACGCCGAAACCACCCTCGTGGAGGCGAGCGTCACCGACGAGGACGCGGTGCGCGACGCAGTCGAGGACACCGAGGTCGTGTTCCACCAGGCCGCGCACCGTGCGGTGCTCAGGTCGGTTGAGGACCCGATTGCCACGGATGCCGCGAACGTGCACGGCACGATCACGGTCCTCAAGGCCGCGCTCGACGCCGGTGTGCGCCGGGTGGTGTACGCATCCTCGAGCAGCGTCTACGGCGGAGCCGAGACGCTCCCGACCCCGGAGACGGCACCCACTCTGCCCCGTTCGCCGTATGCGGTGAGCAAGCTCGCGGGCGAGCACTACTGCCGCGTCTTCGCCGAGCTCTACGAGATCGAGACCGTGGCGCTCCGCTACTTCAACGTGTACGGCCCCCGACAGCGACCCGACTCGGCCTACGCGGCCGTCATCCCCCTCTTCATCGACGCGCTGCGCACTGGCCGAGCGCCCGAGGTGCACGGCGACGGGAGGCAGAGCCGCGACTTCAGCTTCATCAGCGACGTGGTCGCGGCGAACCTCGCGGCCTCGGTCGCCGACGCCGAGCGTTGCAACGGGCACGCCTACAACGTTGCCGGTGGGACCTCACATTCGCTGCTCGACCTGCTCGACGTGCTCGGTCAGATCCTCGACGTCGAGCCGCAGCCGGCGCACACCGAGCCCCGCGCAGGCGACGTCCGGCACACCTGCGCGGAGACGCGCGAGGCGAAACGAGATCTGGGCTTCGAGTGCCAGGTCGGCTTCGAAGCGGGACTACGTCGCACCGTCGATTCTTTCGACACTGCTTGAGCTCGCGGGAAGCGCTCGTTCCGCCCACCGCCGCTTGAAGCCGTCGATCTCCTCGTCGGTGTAGAAGTGCCGGGCGAGTGGGCTGCCGTACATCCGTGCGAGATAGCTCGGTGGCAGCGTTACGCTCCGCTCGAACGCCGCGTACAGGTCGTTGTACCGCTTCTCTCGTGACATGTTCGTGTTCACGAGCGCGAAGCTCTCGAGACCTAGGAACTCGCGAATAGCGGCTTCTCCACAGACCGCGAGGTCCTCGAGCCGGATCACGAGGAGCTTGGTCGTCTGCGTCTCGTACGTCGCGAAGCCCTTCTCGGTATCGAAGTGGGTGGCGAAGACATCGATCCCGAACAACGGCTCGAGCTGAGTCTGAAACCAGTCCAGTGGCGGACTGTGGTCGTACCGGTTGAGGAAGGCATCCCTGATGTCCGCCACCGCGATCTCGTCCCGCGCGCTCCGCTCGTACACATCGGGGATGACTTCGGTGAGGTTCTGGAAGAACGCGGAGACGTTCCGCTGCACCGGGTCCCGGACGAGGCTGATCACGTGCCACGTTTGTCGGCTCCGGAGGATCCGCTTCCGGAGCCTCCTGCCCTTCTCGATCTGCGCCAGTGTCGCTGCGGGCTCGGAGTACCTCCTCCTGACGTGCTCACTGTTCTCGTCGAGCTGGTTGAGGAGATGCGCATGGTGGACGGGCCTGCGCAGGTCGATCGAACGAAGCGAGGAGTAGACGGTTGCCGATCCCACTTTCCCCATCTGGTACACGAGGATCGGCTCACCGAGAAACGGACGCTGCGCGACCGTTCGCAGCCGCTTTTGTAGGCCATGCAGCCTGGCTCGGGCATGGAGCTTCACGACCGCGTGACCCCGAGTCCGACGTCCGAACCGCGCACTACGTCGTGGGCGGCCGGCGGGTCGACCATCTTCACGGCGAACCCTTTCGAGCTTTGCGCCAGACAGAAGGTAGTTGCCCTCCACCAATCGTTCCAACGTCACGACCGCTTCTCACGCCGCACCCGGTGACGCTTCTCCACGGACCATGCCCGCGAGTAGGTTCAGCGATGAGTTGACGAGCTACCAGCGCGGCTCTCAATTGTGCAGTGCGAAGCGCCGGCGCAGAACGTGAAGCCGTCGCCGGAGCCGGCGGGGCGTGACCGTTCGCAACATGCGAAGCATCCTGCGTCGCTCGTGGGATACCGGTGAGCTTGGTTCCGTGCGATCCGTTGCGGCGTCGAGAGTCAAGATGACCATCGCCGCAACTTCGTCGAGAACAGCCTCCGACGGTCTCGCGGGAGTCGGCGTCGACAACGGGCTCGGTCTGGTCGCGTGCTGGTACTCGTCGGTCCAGGCCGCTCGCCGGTGTCCGGGCTCCCATTCGCCGTGGAGCGCTTCGTTCGCGTTGCGATAGCCGTCGATCACTCTCTGGCGTGCGCTCTCAGGCATCGACCACGGCGCGCTTCCTGACTCCTGCGCCGTGCGTTCGAGCATCTCCCTCAGGAGACGACGGCGGACTGCGTCCAACTCGGCGTTGCATCGTCGGGCAAGCTCGACACCGATCCACGTGTAGCGCGGATTCGGCCACTTGGGCGCAGGCCCCTGGATCTGTAGCACTCGTGACCCGATGAACTCCCCGAACGCGCGAGAAGGCGACCAGTCTCGGACTCCAACGCCGGATGGATACGGCAACGCAACGGCTCGGTCAGTGCCGAGTACCTCCCGGTGCGCGTCCAGGAGCGCGGTCCAATCGAACGCGTTGTCACCGACCGCTTCCACGAAGTCGTCGAATGACCACACCCGCCCTTCCTTGAGCGTCTGCACATACATCGAATCCAGGAAGTGATCCTGACGGCGAAAGAAGAAGACGACCTGCGAACGGATTCCTCGCGTCACCGCCGCAAGCGATGCGGCCACGCACGGAGCGTTCGCGTAGCCGAGATATGGCGAACCCGAGAATCCCTCGAAGCTGAGTAGGTAGGTCCGAGCGCCAGTGTCCAAGCTGGCCAGGAGCTCTGCTCGGCCCTCACGAACGAGCTCCGCATCGACCCGAGTCGTCGTCATCAGCGCCTTCATCCAAGGAGCTACCGGAGAGAACCGCGAATCCCTCTGCAGCGAGGCTCTTCGTGCACTCACTAAAGTTTACGCCCAGTATTTTGCAGTTTTTAAATTCGGCGTTACTTAATGTTGATCCGCTCAGTTTCATCATCGACAAATTGCAGCCCTCGAAAACGCAATCCATAAATTTATTATGAAAAAAACTGCTGTTAGAGAAATCGCATTTTTTAAATGTGCAGCTTTCAAACTCACGGCCCCTTATTAGTTTATCGGCATAAGTTACATCTTCAAAAACCTTATTCTCGTGTATTAAACTCTCCATGGCGCATTTATATTGAGATGCGCAAATGTAAACAAAAACAGCGTTCAAACGCCCTTAAAGGCACATTGACAAACTGAAAGTTACCGCAATAATAAAGATTCAAAACCTACTGATAATCAATTAATAAAAGGTATCTTTAAGAAAATACTTTTCTACTTAGGCATTCCGTTTTCTGACACGAAATATTTAAGCGTTAGCTCATACATATTCAGACAAAAATGGAAAAGCACAATTTCACCAGGTATTACCGTGTTTACAAAAACGATACAATAGTAACTGAAGTTTCTACCAACGATTTTATCCCCCTAACAACACGACACTTTAAAGCAGCATGGATAACAGGGCCGCCGGTTGATGTGTTATGTGCAATCCCATCTTATTATTCTTTACCTGTAGATAACGCCATGTATTATGGTTATGCCACCAAAATAAAAGCAATGGAAGATGGCCAAAGCGGGGGCAATAAGACACATAAACGAAATGCTGAAAGCAGGCCTAAGCAGAAATACAGAATTAATTAAATACCGGTGCGACCATTACACCGACCTTAATGTTACGCTTCGCGAAGCAAACATCCACACATTAGCAAACAAAAATTAACATCAAAAAATACACTATATGAGTAAAGACAAAGGAGGCAGAGAAGTTAAAAAGGCCGCTGCCACAGGACCTAAAAAAGCCGGATCTGATTACCAATCGGGCAAAAAATCGGTATCGCAAGATCTTACAACCCCTAAAAAGAAATAATGTCAAACCAAACTGTAGAATTTCAGGCTAAAATGTATGTGTACGATTTAAATAATTGTGCCAAAGAGTTCGGCTTTAAACCGGATGAAAACTGGGAACTAAGCTTAGCCAGCGCAGCTGAAGCCAGTGACCTTGAAAAAAGATACTACCCAACTATTATTACCAAAGTACTACCAGAAATACTGGGCGAACTAATGCGTGTAGTAAAAGTAAAATTGATTGAAGCCAAAGCCGGCTTTGAACGCAAATTTGATGGTGGCGATAATGCCACAGGCCGCGATTTGCAATACCTGGTTGCATTTAACCCAAAAAGAACCCGTTAAGCCGCTCCATTAATTAAAGATTGAATTCTTCAATACGGGTTCGGTCTTTAATTAATATTTGATATACTATTTTAAACCACTTATATTAGGGTAACATTTTTAAACCTTAAGTAAATGGATATCAAGCATTACCCCATCAATAAAAACTTACTTAACGCATTTTGCCATCTTAGTAATTATATACGGTATTATCCGTATTGCTATGTACGGGTATCAATTTGGCGGTCATTTAAGGATGCATTAAGCAAGTTCCTATTTTAACTCCCCGATATTTTGCACAATTATCCTCCAGGTAATGCGTCAATATCGAATACAGAATTTAAGCCTTGCTCTTCGCCTCCCGGGTCGCCCATAAAACTCATCGCCATCTTTCCAGAATATCTGGCCGGGAATAGGCCTCGCCAGTCCACCAAATGCCCAGAAGTTACATCCGGCAATCCCCATGTTATTTTTCACAATATTGAAGATGTATTGATAATAAGTCGCGGCTATGCGTGGTCGCCAAATCCTCCTGGACTTCCGAAAACGCCAATCTCGAACTCCCAAGCGACGCGAATGACCGGCATGACCAGCACATACCGCGCCCAATTTCTCCGCGGCTCGGGCGGCATATATACTATGTAAATAGTATCACCGCTGCGAAAGGGGCTCAGCCGTGAAGGTCATCACCTCCATCGATGACGCGATCGCATCGGCAGGTCAGCCGCTGGGAGTGAGTGATTGGACAGTCATCGACCAAAATCGTATTGACACCTTCGCCGATGTCACTGAAGACCGCCAGTGGATTCACGTCGATGTCGAGCGTGCGACGAACGAGGGCCCATACGGAGCCACCATCGCGCACGGCTTCCTGACCCTGTCGCTCATACCTATGCTGAGTCGACAGGTCTACCGCGTTGAGAACTCCAGGTTGGCAATGAACTACGGCCTGAATAAGGTGCGTTTCCTCGCGCCGGTCGTGGTCGGGAGCCGCGTCCGAGTGCGCTCGGAATTGCTTGACGTCACCGAGGTCGCCGACCAGACCGTGAACATCGTCATTCAAAGTACCGTCGAGATCGACGGTTCCAAAAAGCCAGCCGCAGTGGCCGATATGATCGCGAGAATATTCTTTTAGATGCGTGCCACGTTTTTGGGTGAGAGCACAGTTCCCCAACCAGTGTTGTGAATCCACTTCGAATCGCTGATCGACAGACGCGAACCCGACGACAATGAGCAATAGAAGCTGCTGTGGCAATTGGTGTTTCGGTCGATCTATGTCCACGCAGGGGTGCGGATCGGACCCGATTCGCCGAGCCGATCTCACTTCGTCACGAACGAGTGAAGACAAAATCACAGCGCTGTGCACCACAATGACGGGGCTCGCTACTCAAGTGGTGGCGATCGGAAGTCTCCCTGGAATGCCAGACGGTGTCGGCGCAGCGGATATACAATAGCGACTGCCGCAGATACGATGGCCGCTGCCATCTCCACGTGGCGTTGGTGAAGCGTCCCCCACGACCAAGACCCTACGATCTCCCGGTTTAGCTCTGATCGGCTTTCTGTTGTGGGCCGACTGACCGAACGAGCCGCCAAAGCCCTCTTCGCGCCGTACAAGCATTATCCTTACAATGATCAATCTGCACTCGAGCGAATCATGACGAGCGAGGACGGCCGTGGCGAAACCCAGCACGACGAACGCGAAACGTGAGACGACGAACGGAAGACGACGAACGCGAAACGTGACACGACGAACGCGAAGCGCGGCACGACGAACGCCACACGCAAGACGAAGAAAGAAAGGGCATGGGAGTACGGCGAGCTCAGTGTTGATGACATCGTCGACACCGCCTTGAAGTTGATCGAGCAGGAGGGGGTAACGAAACTCACGATGCGGCGCCTGGCCAGCGAGCTGGGCATGTCGCCGATGATCACCTACTACTACATCAAGTCCAAGAACGAGATGCTTGACCTCGTAGTCGAGCGGATCTGGCAACGACTCCCAATTCCCGGGCCGGAAATCGGCGACTGGAAGGAACGACTCCGCACCCTGACGTTGCGAGTTCGCGAGATTCTCATCAAATATCCAGGCCTAGCACAAGTTATACAAACCCGCCCCCACGCCCCCACCGCACACACAGTCTTGGACTTTGTCGATCAGATGCTGCTCGAGGCTGGGATGGATGAGGCGATGCTATCCACAGTGAGCTTCGCCCTCTACCAGTACACTTTTGGCGCGATAGCGTGGGAGATGCAGGCACGTGCAACGGGCAAGGTTAACGAGGTTGAGTTGGCGGCCCAGTACGCCAACGGCCTCGACGTGGTCCTCGAAGGTTTGGCTGCGGCAGTGGCCGGCAATTTGTGGTTACGAGTAGGTCCTCGACGGTCCAAGCGTGCGTCGGTGCGCGGAGCATAGTCCCACGACGAGGCACGTCACCAAAGCGCTGCGATTTGTACATCACTTAAAGCCGTCCGCCGTCTCCCCCTTCTTGCCGCACGACGGCTTGCGACACACTGCCCCATCTCGAGCCTGCGAGATCTAGTGTGATACTCGACGAAAGGTAGAGCTCGCCACGGGAGTTGGGCGAGGCGCGACGCGAGCTGACCCGTCTGATTCCGCTAGCACCGACAGATGACCACCCGACCCCGAGGGATCACCACTATGCACGAAGTGGGCAACGGTTTTCCGCCCCCGCTGTCCGCTTTTCGTCCCGGGATGTTCTCGGGTATGACGGCCCTCGTGACAGGGGCAAGTCGCGGCATCGGACGCAGAACCGCACACGCTTTCGCGAACTTGGGGGCGAATGTGATCGCCACAAGTCGCACCACGAGCGACCTTGAGACGGTGTGCGACGAGATCAATGCCGCTGGGGGGCATGCGCGCGCCGTCACCGCGGATATCCGGGACGTCGACCAGGTCGAACGACTGCGCGACACCGCCGTCGAGACATTCGGCCGAGTCGACTTCGTAACCAACATCGCCGGCGGCCAGTTCCTCGCGCGGCCCAGCGGGATCAGCGATCGCGGATGGCGCGCGGTCGTCGACCTCAACCTCAACGGCACCTGGAATATGTGCAGCCGGTTTTGTCCGGTGCTAGCCGCGCAGGGCTTCGGCGCCGTAGTCAACATTGTTCATACATTCGTCTTCGAGCGCGGCGCACCGCTGATGGCCCACTCTGGGGCCGCTCGGGCCGGAGTAGTCAACTTGACCCGCAGCCTCGCCCCTTACCTCGCTCCTCGAAATGTCACGATCAACGCTCTGGCGTTCGCCAATATCCGCGGCGGTGGTCTCGACTCGGAGCTCGCGCAGCTCGAGGGAGAGCACGCCGACGTCTCGTCCAGGACCGAGCAACATGGGGTACGCCAAGGGACAGAAGAGGAGATTGCCTCAATCATCATATTTCTGTGCTCGCCGGCGGCGCGCTTCATCAGCGGCTCGACGATCGTTGCCGATCTCGGTGGGCGACAGCGTAATTTGCCGTTCCACGAGGCCGAGGACTTCAACGATTTCTAGACACATCGCGCGGTTAGTTGGTCGATAGGAATTCCAACTGCACCCGGACTCGGATCATCCACCATTAACATTGCAACGCGGTCTGCTCATCGCCGATCAGGCGCTGGGAGCGAGAAGCTGTTCAAAAGTCTTGAGACAGAAGTAATCCCGCCAAATCTGAATCTTACCGTCTTTGATCTCGAACACACCGGCGACTGGGATCTCGCGCCACTCGTCACCGATCTTGAACCGATCGACGCGCTCCTGCATCACGATGTCGCCGACCTCGACCTGACGGAGCACGATCACCTCGACCTCGCGCATCATCTCCATCATCGGCGCGATGAGCTTACGGATGCCCTCGCGTCCCTTGCCGGCCTCGAGGGGCACGGGGTGCCATACCCCGTCGTCGGCGAACAGGTCGAGACAGCCCTCCAGGTCGCGGCGTTCCGAAGCGTCGAACAGCGCGGCAACTACATCACTTGCCTTCATGTTGCCTCCGTATTGCTCCGCACATGCGAAGTCAGTCTTGGCTTCGACCCCACTGGGCCCACGCAGCGGCGGTGTCGCTGTCCTTCCAGCCGTCAACAAGGATTTGCTGCGCTTCGTTAATTACCTCATCACTCAGCTCGCTCCGCACCAGCTGGCGAAGCAATCGCAGATTCTCGAGAACCGCGGTCGGCGAGTGCTGCACCACCTTCTCGGCCCATGCCGCAGCAGCAGCGCGTACCTCGTCGGCGGTGTCGTACAGCTCAGCGACCAGCCCGAGCTCGTGCGCGCGTTCCGCGGTGAGCGGGACATCAGCCAACGTCATCCGAACCACCTCGGCGATGGGCACTCTTTCAGCGAGTCGCCATGCCGCGTAGCCGCAGACCTGACCGTGCCGAATGTGCGGATCGGTGAACTTGGCGCCGCGCACGGCCATGACGACATCCGCATCCGCGACCAGAGCAACAGCACCGCCCACGACGTGGCCCGTCACGGCGGCGACCACCGGCTTGCTGACATCCATTTGCCGACTGCTCATCTCCACTCGGCCGCTGGCCATCGTGTCGCGTTCCTTGAAATTGTTGACGTCGGCGCCCGAACTGAAGTAGCGGTCGCCGTTACCCTCGATGATGACTACTCGGGTGGCGTCGTCATCTTCCGCCTCACGCCACGCGGCACGGATCTCCTCGAACATTGTCCTTGTCAGGCAATTCGCCTTCGCGACGTTGTCGATCGTGATCCACCGAACCCCACCGGACATCCGTGTGAGAACCCGCCCGTCATTGCCCATCATAGTTTTATACTATGATTAACTCTGATGAGTCAATCGCCGAAAGCAGTTGCGGCGACCTCGTCGCAACGGAGGGCAAGTGCGACAAGGGCGTCGAGTCCTCGTCCTGCGCCCGCGCCTTCGCCCTTACACCAAACTCACAGCAGACACGAATACGATCCAGGACGGTCGTTTTCACCCGGTTTCAACACTACAAACTTACTGCCCCAGAGAAGGTTTCGTCGTGAACTTTGCTTTCGATGACGAGCAGGAAGAGCTGCGCGCAGTGGTGCGACGCTTCTTGGACGAGAAGTCGCCCGAGGCACATGTGCGCCGGCTTATGGCAACACCCGACGGCTACGACCCCTTGGTCTGGAAGCAGATGGCTGAGCAGCTAGGGCTACACGGACTGATCATTCCCGAGGAGTTCGGTGGATCGGGCTTCACCTATGTAGAACTGATCGTGGTGCTCGAAGAGATGGGCCGCGCGCTGCTGTGCGCTCCGTTCTTCTCCACTGTGGTCTTGGCGGCCAATCTGCTGCTGGCGACGAACGACGACGCAGCGAAAAAGGACTACCTCCCCGGTATTGCAGACGGATCTACAATCGCCACGGTGGCAATCGCCGAGGCGTCGGGGCGGTGGGACGAGCGATCGGTCACCGTCGTGGCGACGCCGACTGGCTCCGCGCTGGATGCCCCATGGACTCTAAGTGGTGAAAAGCTCTACGTGCTCGACGGTGACGTTTCAAATCTGATACTCGTGGCCGCTCGGACCGCGGCCGGAGTGTCCGTTTTCGCAATCGATTCGGGTGCGGCCGGTTACGAGGCGACACCGCTTACCACCGTGGACCAGACGCGCAAGCAGGCCCGGTTGAAGTTCTCCGACACGCCAGCTCGATTGATCGGGCTTGACGGCGAAGGGTGGACTGCTATCGCCAAGATGCTGGACCTGGCCGCGGTGGCCTTAGCGGCCGAGCAGGTAGGGGGGGCGCAAAAAGTCCTAGACATGGCGGTGGGGTACGCAAAGATACGTATGCAGTTCGGTCGCCCTATCGGCAGCTTCCAGGCAATCAAGCACAAATGTGCCGACATGCTGCTGGAGGTGGAATCGGCCAAGTCGGCCGCGTACTACGCCGGATGGGCCGCCGCAGAGGACAACGAGGAACTACCCGTGGTAGCCAGCCTGGCCAAGTCCTACTGCTCGGAGGCGTACTTCCACTGCGCAGCTGAAAACGTCCACATCCACGGAGGCATAGGCTTCACGTGGGAGCATCCGGCTCACCTGTATTTCAAGCGCGCGAAGAGTTCGGAGCTGCTATTCGGCGACCCGACCTATCACCGCGAGCTGCTAGCTCAACGCATTGGAATTTAGTTCGCGCTATGACTTGTCGCGTTCACTTGCTGGATCGTGCTGACGACGATGTGTCGGCATCGATCTACCTGTGCGGCAGTAGGTTCGTGAAACTCGAAGCGTGAGCGCTCCGCACATGCGCTGTACTCATGGGACGTCTGATCGCCCGCCGCACCGGAAGTCGCTCAACGACGACGGCCTCACCTAGTCCCCGGCAGCCTTGCACAATTTGGATGCCGTACCGACCGCCGGTCGCAGTCAGTGCGCTCAACGCCGTAACCAACATCCGCAATGGTGAAGCTACGCCGAGATCCCCCAAGGCGATTGCGCCGCCTCGTGGGTTCAGTCGATCGTTGTCCGCGTTGAAGGCTTGTTGCCAGGCCAATGGGATCGACGGAAAGGTGTCGTCAACTTCGTAATGGTCGATTCGCTCAACATCCAACCCCGCTAGCGCAAGCGCTTTGGACGTCGCGCGCCGGATTCCGACGAGACCCGCCGGTGCTGCACACGCCGACGCGAGGATCCGGGCCCGTGGCGACAGCCCCAATTCACGTGCCCGCCCCTCGTCGACGAGCAATAGTGCTACCGCGCCGGTGGCTGGCCGCGCTGTATTCAGCCTGCTCAATCGCCACTCCGGCGCGAACCCGTCGGGTCTGTGCGCCGACATCCCGGCGTCGACCAGCACCGTTTCGTCAACGGCAAACTCCATGCTGTCGCAGCGCGTTCCCCCACCCATGATCGGGATGATCTCGGACATGAACTCGCCCATCGCGTTGACCGCGCAGGCACGCTCCCGAGACTGGATGGCGTGTCGGTCGAGCGTCACCTGTTCAAGTCCGCTCTGTTCGGCGACCGATTCAGCCATCGCGGCGCGCTGCAGCCACGAGTCCGTGGACCATCCCAGCGGAGTCACCACCGATCCGATGGCGGCGACCACCACGACGTCGTTTCGCCCTACCCGGTTTATGGCGCTTAGCAGCGACTGGTGCGGGCGCTTGTCCATCTCTTCGCCGAGTCGTAGCTCCACGCTAGCGGGCATCCCGACCGCACGGCACGCCGAACTTAGGCCCTCCCCGCCGACAGGAGCGCCGACGAGGTGTACCTGCGTGATCGCAGCGGCGTCAAGGTGATTCCGTTTCAGCAGGCCACTCAATGTCTGGGAGAGCAGATCCAAGTCCGTGAGATCCGACTGGACCCCGGTGCGGCTCCACCGCACGGGCGAGCGGGCAGCATCAGCGATCACCACGCCACTCGCCGGCAACGCTGGCCTCCATTGGCCGGCATGCGGTCGACCGATCATGAGACCGAGCCGACGAGCACGCTGACAATTCGGGCAGGTGCTGTGCTCGTGGGAAGCAGGCGGCCATCTGGTGAGCGTGAACCTCTCCTGCCGCGGCGCCCGTGGAGGGCGGTCACGGTCATCGATCATCCTGGGATTGGGCGGTGTTCGCCGCGGTCGGAATGGGCTGCATGCCGCTGGTGGCGGTGCCGAAGACACCCATGCCGAACAGGTCACCAAGCGACTCTGCCTTCCAGGGTCGATTGCCGTTGGTGATCGTCGGACCCTTCGTCCACCCCTGCATCCAGTTGATCTCTTCTCCGACCACACGGATCACCTGGCCCGTAACGTGTCTGGCCTCGTCGCTCGCCAGCCACGCAACGACCGGTGAACTTACGGCCGGATTGAGTGGATTCCACTCGTGCTCCACGACGTCGTCAGCCTCAACTGGAGCCATCGCGCCTGTAGACGCAATCATTCGCGTAGCGGCGCCTGGAGCAACGGCGTTCACGGTAACGCCAATCCTGCGCAGCTCCAGCGACAAAGTCTGAGTAAGCGATGCGATGGCGGCCTTGGCCGGGGCGTAATTCGATTGGCCAAAGTTGCCGACCAACCCTGCACCGGAGACGGTATTGATGATTCGAGCGTTGACAGCGTCGCCGGCTTTGAACCGATCGCGCCAGTGCCGCGCTGCATGGTGGCACAGCGCCCAGGTTCCCTTCAGATGCACGCGGACGACGCTGTCGAAGTCCTCTTCGGTCATGTTCCAGATAGCTGCGTCTCTGACGATCCCGGCGTTGTTCACCAAGATGTCAAGCTGGCCGTAGGTAGCGATCGCGAGCTCGATCAGAGCCTGGGCTTGTGCGTAATGCGCGATGTCGCCGTAGTCGGCGACCGCCTCCGCATCGCGGGACCGGAGAAGTTCGACGGTCACGTCGGCGTCGGGGCCGGCACCGTCACCGCCGAGGGAACATCCGAGGTCATTGACGACCACCTTGGCGCCTTGTCGAGCCAGCTCCAGTGCGTGGGCTCGTCCGATCCCGCGCCCACCCCCCGTAACGATCGCTACCTTGCCGTCGAGTAGTCCCACCAGATCTCCCGGTTTCAATGTCTGCAGGCCCAGACCCATAAGGGGCAGACGGCCAGCATAGGAATTGCAGATAATTTAATCAAGGTACAGATTAACGCCGCTGACCGCCAGGACGCTCCCCAGGATTCTGTCGGTGTCGAGGTCGCCTGGGCGACATCCCGTCAGTCGAAGATGGCGTGGACCCCCACGCACGCGCTACAATCGACGAGACTCTTTACGTGGTACAAAACTTTGAACCGACAACCTGATTGAGAGGGGAGCGCCGTGACGGAGCTCCAGGTTCGGCGGATACGTTTCGACTTCGCCGGCGACGATGTGCCCTTCCTGTGGCAACCGAACCGACCGGCATTCGCCATCCTGTGCAACATGGTCACTTTCGGCATACCGGGATTCGAGAAATTCATTGTCGACGCCACCCGTGAAGCGATCCCGCTGATACGCGATCCGGAGCTCGCCGAGGAAGCCGACGCCTTCTTACGTCAAGAGGCAGTGCACTCAGCAGCCCACCTTAGCCATTTCCGCGCACTCGCACGGCGCTGGCCGGGTTTACAGCAGACGAAGGATGAAGTGGAGCAGTCTTTCCGCGAACTGACGGCGACAAAGCCGCTGGCGTGGCGCCTGGCGTATACGGCGGTCATCGAGGCGACGTTTACGCCCTTGATGAAGGTGTTCCTCGACCACGAGGACAAGATGTTCGAACCGGGCGACGAACGTGTCGCTTCGCTATTCCTGTGGCACTTCGTCGAAGAGATCGAGCATCGAAGTGCGGCGCAGATGATCTACCAAACCGTCCACGGTAGCTACCCGTACAGGTTGAAGACGATGATCGGGGTGATCAAGCATGTCGACACCGTGATCTCGATTATCTCTAGAGGTTTCGACGCACACGTACCCGCTTCAGACGATGGCGAATTCGGCCGGCTATTACCAAATGGCTTGTCGCTCAAGTCGCTTTTCGCGGCCTACCGCGCCGCACGCCAACTCTCCGGTCCCGGGAAAGCCGTCTACTCGGGTGTACCCAAGCGCGAGTTGCTCGCGATGGCGGTCGGAATAGTGCGTGCGCAAGGCCCGAATCACGACCCCACCTACGAGAATCTGCCTGAGTTCGCCGCACGGTGGTCCAGCCAATACGAGCAGGAGCCGACGAGCGTGGCGCACTGGTACTCAGCTTCCGCCACCCACGAATAGCGCGGAGACTGCCACTTCTCGTGTCCTATACCGTTGAGCCTTCAACGCTGAAAGCCAACCGGCGCAACACAATCAACCAGCTAGCTTGCGCCTGGTGTGGGCCACTGGCGATAGTTTTGATCGGGCTTGGCCTCGTAGTCTTGGCCCGTTTCATCCCCGCGCCATCACCGTCGGACTCCGCAGAAGCAACCGCTTCGCTCTTCCGCGATCGTGGTAGCAGCATCAAGATCGGCATGATACTAGTGCAGGTCGGGGTTGGTCTGGCGCTGCCGTGGGGAGTCGCGCTGGTAAGCCGCGTCAGGCTAGCAGAGCGGGGCCGGCTGCCGATCCTCACATTTATTCAGCTGGGCGCCGTCGTGGTCGCCAACGCGCAACTCGTGATCATGTCCGTGCTCTGGGCGCTTGCGGCTTTCCGCGCAGGCGAGACCACTCCGTGGATTACCCAGGCGTTCAACGACACCGCGTGGTTCATGATGCTGTTCCTATTTGTCCCTGTGACCAGCTGGGTGCTCGCGTTTGCCGTCCATGTGTTCCAGGATGTCTCGTCCACCCCGACCTACCCGCGTTGGATTGGCTATCTCAGCCTCTGGGTGGCGGTAGTGCAGGCGCCCGGGCCAATCCTGGTGTTCTTTAAACAAGGCGTCTTCGCATGGAGTGGCCTGGTCCCGCTATACATGCCGTTCGGAGCGTTCTTCGTATGGTTTGGTGTCGTCAGCGTCTACACGATTCAGGACGCACGGCGTGCTATCGCTCTACTTCCTAAGTAGCAGGCATTCTCGCCTGGCTCCTGCAGGGTCAGTGTCAGCGAGGTGCCCTGGGCATGCCGAGCCCGAAGCCCGCGATGATCTCGCGCTGGACTTCATTGGTACCACCGCCCGTCTTGGCCTGCAGCGCAAGGCGATACGCTCGCTCGATATCAAGGTGGGGCAGGCTGTCCGGCTGACCGTCGCGCAGGTAGCCACGTTGGCCGATCACCTCAAGGAGCATCTGCAGCGCAGGGGTGGCCATCTCTGAGCTGAAAACCTTTGCCGCCGAGGCGGTATGGGCCTGAAGGGCGCCGGCCTCCGCCTCGGCGGCGCCACGGAAGTTGGCCAGCCGACCGTATTCCACCAGCGACGCCACCCGAGCCAAATGCATCTGCACCCACTCTTGATCGATCACTCGACGACCATCGGACAGACGCTCTGCCCGGGCCCAATTGGTGACCTCTTCGAGAAGGCGCTCGACCTCGCTGGCCTGCCCGACCAGGATCCGCTCGTGGGTGAGTTGATCCGTGATCAGCCGCCAGCCGTCATTCTCCTCACCCACTAGGTTGGCCACCGGGACACGCACGCCGTCGTAATAACTGGCCGTCGTTGTGCGGTCAACAACAGTCTCGATGGGCGTCGACGAGAATCCAGGGCTGTCAGTCGACAGGATGAGAACCGAGAGCCCACGGTGGCGCTTGGCCGTGGGATCGGTGCGACAAGCCAGCCAAACGTAGTCGGCATGATCTGCCCCGCTGGTAAAGACCTTCTGCCCGTCCACGACGTAGTGATCACCCTCGCGCGTGGCTTTGGTGCGAAGCGATGCCAGGTCGGTTCCAGCGCTGGGCTCGGAGTACCCGATGGCAAACTCGATCTCACCGCGGAGTATAGGACCGAGGAACCGCTTCTTCTGTTCAGCTGTGCCATAGCGCATCAACGTCGGGCCGACAGTGTTCACCGTGACAAATGGGAACGGCACCCGCGCCTTATTGGCCTCGTCGAAGAAGATCAGTTGTTCGATCGCCGTCCGGTCCTGACCCCCGTACTCACGGGGCCACCCGATACCGAGCCAGCCATCCTCGCCGAGCCGACGGACAGCGGCGCGGTAAGGCGCCGACCCCGCATGTGCGCCCCACACCTCGGGCGTCACCAACTCGGCGAAATACTCCTGGAGTTCGACACGCAGGGCACGCTGAGCTTCAGACGGTTCCAGATGCACGAGATTCAAGCTTAGTACAATTTCTCTCGCTTGTCCCGCATCAAGGTGTTCGTCCGATATGCGAAACGCTCTATCAAACCTGTCGGTCGCGGCCAGCCCAGTAGGGCGCTCGCAACTCGCGCTTGAGGACCTTCATCGATGCGTTCTTCGGCAGTTCCGCCACGAACTCAACCGATTTGGGCACTTTGTACCCCGCGAGGCTGGTCCTGGCGCGCGTGCGGATCTCTTCCTCGGTCAAATCAGCGCCGGGACGTACAACGACGACGGCGTGCACAGCCTCGCCCCACTGCTCGTCGGGAATGCCGATCACGGCGGCCTCGGCCACCGCGGGGTGGCTGCAGAGCACTCGTTCTACTTCGACGGGGTACACATTCTCGCCACCGCTCACGATCATGTCCTTGAGACGATCTTTGATGTAGAGGTAGCCCTCGTGATCGAGATAACCGACGTCACCGGTACGCAACCATCCCTCCGCGAAAACCTCACCGGTGGCGATGGAGTTCCGCCAGAAACCCCGCATCACCTGGGGTCCCTTGAGAAGGATTTCCCCCGCCTCGTTCGGCCCCAGGGTTGCACCGTCCCCATCGACGATTTTGATCCGGGTGGCGAGGATCGCGCGCCCCGCAGAGAGCAGCAGCTCGGGCCGTTCACCGGCGAGCGCACGGCGATGGTCCTCGGCCGAGAGGAATGCGGCTGCCCCGCCGGTCTCGGTCTGACCGAACCCCTGGACGAATTCGCAGCCGAAAACTTCCATTGCTTGGGTGAGGAGCTCAACGGTCATCGGTGCCGCGCCGTAAGCGATCGCGTCCAGTCGCTCGTACTTCCGGTCGGCAACGTCGGGCACGAAGACCAGGAGCGCCTGGATCATCGCCGGCGCCATGAACGTGAAATCGATATCTTCCTCGTCGAGAAGGCGAACCACCTCGGCCGGGACGAAATCTTCGATGATGAACAGGGACCCTCCCCCCGTCACCCCGTTCATCGCCGCAAACAGCCCGCCGACGTGGCAGAGAGGCGCGACGGTCAACACACGCGCGTCCGGGCGCGAAGCGCCGGTGTGACCGAGTTGGCTCAGGGCGGTGGTGGTGTTCGCATGAGTCATCACCACCCCCTTCGGAAGACCGGTCGTGCCGCTCGTGTAGAGCTGGAGTGCGTCAATCTCGGGGCTGAGATCGAGTCCAAGTGTGACAGCGGGATGCTGATCGATCCATTCCGCGTAGCCCACCCAACCCTCGGGGACGTCTACGTCGACGGCCAACGCCAACTCGACCGACTTCAGATCATGCCGACTCTGGGCGAGGGCTTTGACGAGGTCCCCGCGTCCTACGAGGACCGTGGACTCGGAGTCATCAATTAGCTGTGTCAACTCTGTGGGCGTAAGGCGGAAGTTGAGCGGCACGAAGGTGGCTCCCGCCTTCGACGTGCCGACAGCCCAGACTAGGAAGTCCAGTGTGTTCTTGGACACGATCGCGACGCGGTCGCCGACCTGCACGCCAGCAGCAACCAGTCCATTGGCGAAGCGGTTGGACAGCTCCGCCAGCTCCCGGTGCGACATGATTCGCCCGGCGCCGTCGCGTTGCACCTCCGCTTCGGGTGTCAACTTCGCGCGCCATTCGAAAAGATCGTGCAGTAGGTACATGAATCGCTCCTGATATGCGGAACTTACGGGCCAAATCGTACAGTGGAAAAAACTAGTTGGCATGAGATCGCTTGAAGGCAGTGCCGATGCCCGAAGAGGCCTTCTTCAGCGCTCCTCCGCGCGTCGCGCACCACGACTCCGACCAGCCGCCGGGTGTCCGAGCGCAGGCCCCGGACGCGGTTGACGGCAACACCCAAAAATTATACTGTGCTTGAATTGGTTTTGTCAGGGAGGCAGGTGCATGGAGCAGCGACAACCGGCAGTCGCCATCATCGGTGCCGGAATGTCGGGTATATGCGCGGCTATCGCCCTGCAGCGCGCCGGTATTCACGACGTCACCATCTACGAGAAGGCCAGCAAAGTCGGCGGGACCTGGCGGGAAAACACCTATCCTGGCCTCACGTGTGACGTGCCATCGCGGGTCTACCAGTACACGTTTGCCACCAATCCGGACTGGAGCCGGTTCTTCTCCGCGGGGACCGAAATACAGGCATATTTGGCCGACGTGGCGGAACGTTCCGGGCTAAACCGGCGAATCCATTTCGGCGAGGAGGTCGTCAGCGCCGAGTTCGACGGTCGACAATGGATCGTGCACACCGAGCGCGGTAAGACGTCTCGGGTCGATTTCCTGATAACGGCGACAGGGGTGTTACACCATCCGAAGGTTCCCGACATCCGCGGCCTGACAGACTTTTCGGGCTCGGCGTTTCACTCTGCGCGCTGGGACCACAGTGTCGAATTGCGCGGTCAGCGCGTTGCGGTGGTCGGCACGGGATCAACCGGCGTCCAATTGATTACCGGGCTCGCGGGCACCCCTGCCAGGCTGAGTCTCTTCCAGCGCACCGCGCAGTGGGTGCTTCCGGCGCCGAACCCACGCTACCGACGGCTGACGCACGCGTCTCATCGGAGATTTCCCTGGCTAAGCCGCGCGGCTTACCAGACCTACCAGGCCGGATTTGCGGTTCTCGCGGGCGCCGTCACCAAGCCGGGATGGCAACGAAAGCTCTTTGCCGTCGCGTGTCGCGCGCATCTTCGTACGGTGCGCGACCCGCAGCTGCGGCAGGAATTGACTCCCGACTACACGCCAGGTTGCAAGCGGATGGTGGTATCGGGGCAGTTCTACCGGGCGATCCAGCGCGACGACGTCGAACTCGTCACCTCCGGCATCGATCATGTCGAACCCCGTGGCATTGTCACAATGGACGGCCGCTTACACGAACTCGACGTCATTGTCTTGGCAACGGGATTCGACGCGCACGCTTTCATGCGGCCAATGCAAGTGACCGGCCGCAACGGCTTGCGCCTTGACGATGCTTGGCAAGACGGGCCGCATGCGTTCGAAACCGTTGCGATGCCGGGATTTCCGAACTTCTTCATGCTGCTGGGTCCGCACAGTCCGGTCGGTAACTTTCCACTGACTGCGGTAGCGGAATCCCAAGCGAATCACATTGTGCGTTGGATCCGTCGCTGGCAGCGCTGCGAGTTCGAGATCATTGAGCCGACTCCCGCCGCCACCGAAGATTACAACTCAAGGCTGAGGGCCGCGATGCCACAGACCGTTTGGGTGACAGGGTGCCAGAGCTGGTATCTCGGCAAGAACGGGCTGCCCGAACTGTGGCCCTTCACCCCAGCACAGCATCGCGAGATGCTTGCCAACCCAGATGCCAAGAACTACGCGATGAGCTGAGAGGCCGCGAAAGTAACCTGGACGGAACGAATCGCCCTGCCCCGCCTGTGGTTCTGCTCGAACTTGGGGCGACGACCAGCTCTCCACAGCCGATCAGCCGCCCCAGATGAAACGAATCAGGGTGGACTGAGCCAAGTTTCGGTCGGTGTGATGAAAAACTCGAAGGGACCACGCACGCAGTAGGTGCTGGTATCCGCCATGGTTGCACACCTCGTGCCGTTGTAGTCCACGTAACTGCGCGGCGGCAGTGTCCGCTCTGCCCGGCCGGCGGGGAACTGGAAACGCAGTAGGGGGTCGTCAGCGTCCTGTCGGGTTCTAATGTTTCCGTTGACCCAACCGATGTGGGTGGTTCCCGGTGGTGCACCCCGAATATCACCCACGCAGCCAAAACTTCCCCTGTCCCAGATGCCGCAGTTAAGTCCAAGCGGCGCCGAAAACCATACGCCCTCATTGCTGGCAGTGAAGAATTCAGCAGGATCCAGACGATCGTAGGATCTCAAGATTAGCTGCTGGTCCGGGTATGGAGGCGCGGCGGCCGCACCTCGATCGACCCCCTCAGCTGAAGCAGGGTCTGAGGATGGCGGTACTACTGAGCTATCCTGCTTTGATGGGTCAGCTGGCTGTGCGTGCCCTGTAGGTGCGGCGCCCACCGCCACTCCGATCACAACCGTAGTCGTCGCCAACCACCGGCAAACTCTCATTCGCTGATTCATTCTCTGTCCCCTCATCCTTGCGGGCCGCGGCCCGTCGGAGGTTGCCCCGGTAACAATCCCGATGCTGGTTCGGGGAATAACGGACTCCGGTCGTACGACGAGCTGGTCTCCGGGCGGTGCGACACGCTGCCGTAGCAGGTTGCATTTCCGACATCGAGCGTGTTTTCGCAAATGACGTTGCCACGAAAAGAAATGCGTACCGTCACCAACTGTCCCTGCAGGACCCGGCCGACGGTGGCTGCCGTCCTAAAGCCTGGTCGCCAGTCGGCGCGCAATTCGGCACCGCGATCTGTCGGGCTGAATACGTCGGCCACGGCAACAGTGATTTGCCAGGGTAGGGGTACCCCCTGCAATAGTTTCTTCCCTGTGATGTCGCGGTACTCGACGCCGGCTAAAACAGGGACGGCATCCGAAAAGATCTCGTAGGTAACGCTGTCTTCGGCGCGGGCGACCGGGGTCGACACCACCGCCATAACGGCGGCGATGATCGAGACCGCCACCACGTGACTTCGATTCATAAGGCCTCCCTATCGCACCAACCCGCATCTAGGCCCCGGCCAACACCAGCGCGACCACAACGTATGGAGTCGTTTGGTTTTTCAACACACTCACCCCATAGTCTGTAAAGGAGCAATCAGGGATGGAAAGAAAGCCCTCTAGCAATAGACCCTTGATCGCCGCAGCGTCGGTGAAACCAGCGCCCAGGACCTGTGTGGCCCTATTGCCGCCATAGCCAAGGTCCTTCAGTAATGGCAGCGGATCGGGCACCGGGATGGCGCGTGCAGTGTGATCGACCCACGTATCGGTTGATCGATTGACGTTTTCGGCCGTCCGCTCGACTATCGGATCCGGTCGCAACGGTTCACACGACGCCGCGCGCACCGCCATCACCGCGGTCCTGAGGTTGTCTACCGAATCCGCGCTCGCTGCAGGCGCCAGCGGCACGCTCGCTGCGAGAACTGTCATGGCCATCGCTGCCGGTGCAATAACCTGCATGCCGCGGTGCGTCGGGGAACGCGTTACCATCTCGCGATCGCCCCGCGAAGCGTCAACTCGCATGGCGTCCTTCCTCCTACCCGCACACATTTGAGCGCTGGATGTCGCTGCCGTGACGCTTCGCTTTTTGTACCGACGGTCCGGTGAACCAAGCTGGCTGGTGGGCTTTGATCCCGTTGTTCACGTTGAATAGCTGCTCTTGCAGCTTGAAGAACTGCTCCCCCTCGTAGATGGGAAAGTAGTTGTCGCCGAAAGTGTTTTGGGCTCGGGTGAGTGCCTGAACGCGTGGTGTCAGAAAGTCTAAGGACTGATCGAGGTTTCTGGTGACGATATCAACCTGCTGCTGAATATTGTCTCGGCTGTAGTCGAAGTCCTTGCCGTCGGGCCCAATCCGGTTGAATTGAACCCTGTCGATCTGGTCTCTCAGTGTGGCGTATTGAGCGGTGTACCACTGGCACATTTCTCGCATTGCGGTGATATCCGCCTCGGTGACGCGATGTCTCGTTTGATCGTACGGGTACGGGAATTTAGGGCTCCAGTTTGACGGTGTTGGCGTGATCACCGGGAGGGCCCGTATGAGATCGCTATCGGAGGGTGGGCTAGGCGGGGAGGGTGGGTCAGGTGGGTAAGCGCTGGACGTTGGACCCACCACGACGGCCAACGCCGAAAAAAAGATCGCCGCCGCTGCCGCCAAGGCGCCGCCGCGGCGAAGTAGCCTTCTTCTCGTTGGATTCTCCGCCTTTGCGAGCTGCATTCGCTCTCTTCGCGCAGGATTTGAGCCTCGCCAACCGATTCCCGGTTCGCGTTCGACAACTATCGTGGGCACCATTGCCTCGTCTCTCCGCGCAAAGCGCGCCTAATTCGGTCCTACTACGGAGCCAATACCGCCGACATCGGTAATCTGCCAATCGCTTTCGCTGTCAATGGTGATGCTGTAAGTTGCCGTCGACTGCAGCGCCTCGGGCGCTTGCACAGTCTTGGTTCGAACGCTGACAAAACAATCGACGACAAAAGTTCCGTCAGTGCTCGAACGAACCTTGGCGACGAGCGGTTGTGCAGTCGAACTCCATTCCAGAGGAACCATAATTTGTTCCATTGACTTCGCGGCTTCGCTCAACTTGTCGTTGAGTTCCTGGCTGGTTCCCGCGACAAGTTTTACCTTCCAAGCCTGGAGTTCTTTGAAATCCATGGTCGCAGCGTTCACCGCGTAATCGAGGGAAATCTTCTCGGCACGTGCATTATTAGCCGACGCGATAGCCTGCGCGTCGAGCTGGCGCTGTGCGCCGATGTACAGCCAAGCCAACGTGGCTGCAGCGCCGACCAGTATTGTGATGACCGTCGCGACCACCAAGGTCCGAACACCTACAGAGATCGACCGACGCCGGCGCGGTGACTTCGCGGCGGTGGGCGGTTCATCAACCCCTACGTCGGCCGGTTCCTCGGTCTTCGGCCCCGCCGGATCGTCGACCCCCGCGTCGGCCGGATCCGACTCGACCGCAGCTGATTCCGCGGCGGTGTCGGTTCTGCCATCCGTCATGGTCGTTCCTTTCTCTCGATACCACATCCTCGCGGCGCACCTACGTATTTAGCTACCACTATGGGACGACTCGCAGCGTAATAGTTCCGTCGGGCGGGACCGCGGCCAATAGGTTGTCCAGAATTTGACCGGTGTCGAAGTTCATCAGCGAGCCGGCGACGGCGTTCAGTTTCGGCTGAAATGCCTCGCCGAATACTTTGAGGTCGGGACTCCGGTCAGTCAGAAAACCTTGAATTCGTGCGATTAGTTTATTCAAGTTGGCAAAGTTATCCGGCTCACCGCGGTGGAAAAGAATGGGTATATGCTTGAAGAGATCTTGAATAGCTTTGCCGATGTCCAGAACTGAGGGTGTGAGTCCATCGAGTGCGGGAGGAACCCACTCTTCGTCTTCTGTCAGTGTCTGGAAGTTGGCGAGCAGTTCGCGCCCGTTGCCGCCCAGGTCTGACGACATGTTTCTTAGCAGGAGGCCGGCGCGCGATATGTTCGGCAGGACATTGGCTGGATCCGGCAGTGCGGCATCAGACTCGTCGATGATGCGTTCGAGTGCTCCGGGGTTAAGTTGGTTGAGCACTCGCACGACGCTCGTCGCCAGCTCCGAGATCGACGGGGGCTGTATTACCGCTTCCGTGGCGATGCGCTGCCCGTCCTGCAACATAGGTCCGCCCTCACTGCGAGGCATCAGGCCGATGTAGGACTCACCGAGCGCAGATAGATTCTCGAGCCGCACATCGCTGTCGAGCGGAATTCGTTCGCGGCCATCGACGTAAAACTCGATAGTTGCCGCTTGAAGCGTGGTGCTGGTCTTGACGACTTTGCCGACCTGCACTCCCCGCAGCAGTACATTCGAACCGGCAACGAGACCATTGATGTCGGGTACGTCCATGGACAGATCGGTGCGGTCGGAAGGCGGGTCCACCCGCAGTCCGAGTGCTCCAAAGTAGACGAGGACGAAAGCAATTATGGCGCCGAATGCGATGAATGACACCGCGTCCCTGACCCTGAAAACACTTCTCATGGCATGGCCCCTAAGATCCGTAGCACTTCTTCGACATCGCCCGACAGCTCGCGCCCGTCAGGCCCCACTATCGAGGTGATGTTGATCGCCGGATACTTGTCTTGAGGAATAAAGAAGTCGTTAAATAACCGCTGGTACTTTGGTATCTCCTCTTCGAAGTTCAACTTGGACTGCCGGAACGCTCCTGTGGCGTCTGCCAGCGAATTTAAGAACGGAACCAGCCAGAATCCACCGAGAGTGATGCTGCCGACTCCGGGAAGAATGGTTGCCACGAAGTTGGTCACGAATGCAAAGCGGTCAAAGCCCAGCTGGCCATAAGGCGACAACCAAAGCTGCAATTGCGGAATTTGCTTGTTGAACACCTCGCCCGTTCGAGACACGCCATCAAGCAATTGGTCGACCTGGTCTAGATTTTCCGACAAGTCCGTGAGGTCGTCGACAACGCGGGAAGTCAGCCTACGCACCTCATCACTGGACGGCGCCACTCGATTGAGGCGGACAATCGTGTTTTGGATCCGCTGGATGGACCCACTCGACACAAAATTCGCGAGGCTCGCGATGGTGTCCTCCAGCTGTGGCGGAGAAATCGTTTGGGCTAGAGGCACCCTTGCGCCCGGACCCAATGCCGGTGCCGGTGGGCCGCCCGTTTGGGGGCGCTCAAGGGCGACGTAGATGTCGCCCAGCACGGTGGCTTGCTGCAATACCGCATCAATGTTCGAAGGCACCACGATTTCGGGGCCGATGCGCAAGGTGACATCAACAAAACGACTCTTCAGTGTCACGTCGGAAACGATTCCGACGGTCACGCCGTCTAGCACTACTTTTGCGCGATCTGGCAGGTTGAGCACGTTTTCGAATTCGAAGACGACCTCATATCCGTCGCGATAGGACTCGCCCGGCTGTGGTAGCGAATTGATGTCTATTGCCGCACACGACGAGACTGCGATCACACTGGCCATGGCCAAGGCCTTGGCCAAGGGTCCCATCCGGCCCGTCATCGGTTTGCGGCCTGCGTCAGAACGTACTGCAGGAGGGCTACGTCAACGGCGTACGGCGTTCCGGCGACGTTCGCACAACTGCCGGGCATCGCCGCGTTCATGTACCCGCATTGAAGCGCTCCATTAGGCGTGCGGACGCGGTACAGGGGTGGACGGTATCGGATGGTGAACGCCCCGGCGCCATAATTTTGGCGGGTTGCTAGGAAGTTGGCGACCCCGGTGATCAAGCGAGGCGCCACGTTCAAGGTGCTGGCGTAGAAGGGCGCCCGGGGCACCAGCTTCCTCACAACGACGGACACCGCGTCGAGCGTTTGCTGGATTTCACCCCCAAGTTCTTTTTCCAGATCCGCCGCCAGCGTGATGATCGGTACGAGCCCCTCGAATGTCTTGGACCCGCCCCATACCGTCGCCCCAAGATCAGGCCCGATCTGCACCCCGTCTTCCAGCACGCCCTTCAGCGTTGGCTCGATCTCGACGAAGGTTGAAGTCAACTGAGCAAGGTTGATGATCACCGTGCCGATGTCGCCGATCGCCTGGTCGGGAGAATCGAGCACCGCCGACGCTGTGGTCAGCAGTTTGTTGACATCCGGCCCCTGGTTACGCAGTGCCTGATCTACCCCACCGATGACGTCACCGATGTTCGTCGACCCCTGGGGATTGATTGAGTTGACAAAATCGGTCGCCGACCCGATCACCTCGGACAAGCTCTTCGGAGTGAACGACCGGCCGAGCGGGATGCATCCTCCGTCGGGCAACTGGGGGCCCGAATGATAGTTCCCGACGAGTTCCAGCTCCCGGTCGGCGAGGATCGAAGACGACCTCGTGACTGCTTTCACGTCATTCGGCAGACGACGCTCATCTACGGTGAAATCCACACGGACGTTCAGTGCCTCAGCAGTGACGGCGGTGACCTCGCCGATTTGGACGCCCATCTGGGTGACCGGGTTGTCAACATACAAACCCACCGCGTCGGGCATGATTGCGCAGTACTCGGCCTGCTCTTTCTGGCTGCGGGGCGCACACGAGCCACACAGGACCACCAGCACCGCAGCGAGGAGTAAAAGTGCGGCTACCCGGCAGGCCCGGTGCCATCGTGTCGCGGCCATTAGCACGGGCTTCCCGGCACCGGTACACACAGGTCGGTGGCCAGCAGTGCTGGTCGCGCATTCTGTGCATCGAGAACACGCTCGAACAAGTTCTGCACCCGTTGCACGAGACGCACGGTTAAACCGTTGCGTTCCACAAACAACCGAGTCCTGTGTTGATACTGCCGGACCTTTTCGATGAATTGAACACGGTGGCTTTCGTAAAAGTCGCCAATCGGTTTGAGCGCCATCAGGGTGTCGCCCAGACCCTGGAGCTGCCCGACTAATCCCTTGCTGTAAAGCGTAAGCGTCTGCGTTAGGATCGACATTTTGCGAACCAGCTGGGCGAGTTCCTCACGATAGCCTTCTAAGGCCTTGATGTACTCATCGGCCAATTCCAGGATCGCGGTCACCTGGCCGCGTTGCCTGTCTATTGTGGACATTACGGAATTTCCGGCATCAATTATTGCGGAAAACGCCTCCACATTTTCCCCTTTGAGACCCCGTTGTATTTCATCGAGTGACTCGTTGACTGGCTTCGTATCGACGTTTTCGGTAATCTTCGTCGTACCAATAAGCGCCTCCACCAGGTTATAAGGCGTAGTCACACGTTCACGCGGGATAGGTTCGGCGCCCAGCGGGGTATCACCTATAGAAGCCAGATTCACGTAGTAACCGCCGACCACGGTGAGCATACGGACGTCCACTTGCGACTGGTCACCAACAAAAGCATCGTTATTGACGCGTGCCCGTACCAGCACCTGGTCCGAATCCAACGAAAGATCCTCCACTGCCCCCACCTTGATACCGGCCATCCGCACCTGAACTCCTGGGCCGATTGATGCCGCATCATCGATATAGAAAGTGACGATCTTGCTCTGTCCAGGCGGGTTGCTATAGAGGTAGCTCAGCACAAGGGCCAACACGGTTGCGAACACCAGGGCGCCTGCACCCCATGTAATCGGGTTTCGCAGGACTTTCAGCGACTTCAGGGATTGCACAGGACCACCCGTCTACCGTTCAGAAGTACATCCATGGTCTCCGGCAGCTGAGCTGGGCCACGCGAGCACGGCTCAGGTGTTCCATCTTGACCCAGTTGACTCGGCGGTGGGACGCTTTCATAGAAAACCGGCACCAGCTTGAATGCATCGAAAAAGTTGTCGAGGTTGCTGAACGCCCGGTCCAGCGCCTGGTCGATGTTAATTCCAGGCGTAAATCCAGCATTATTGAGCAATCGTAGGACTGGCTGAAAGAATTCGCGGCTGTAAAGCTCAGCTTTTCGAAACTCATCTAACGCTGAAAGAGCGCTGTCAACCGGCTGATTCACTAGGTCTATTAGATGGAGGAATTCTGCCGATTTGCCCCCAATCGCGTCGGCGAGCTCGGTGAGATTCTGCATTAACGTGGCCACGACTTCCTGGCGGTTCGACACAAACTCAGTGAGTTGACGGAGGCTGCCTAGCAGCGGCGCCAATCCGCTGCCGTCGCCGGACAAGAAAGATGCTGCGTTGGACGTGAATTCGTTTATCTCTTCGGGACTCAACGTGGCGAGCACAGGTTGCAACCCGTTGAACAGTGCCGTGACGTCAAAAGACGGCTGCGTCATCGCAGTGGGCACCTCTGTCACCAACTCAGCCGCCAAATAGCTCTCGGCTGGGTTCGACACATCGACATACCGCACCCCCGTGAGAGCTTGGAACTTTATGGCCAGCCTCGTGAGGGACACGACACCATACCGTTTGTCGAGGGTTAACTCGACAGCGGCAACATTTTGCTCGTCGCGCCGCTTGAGCTCGACAGACTTAACCTTGCCGACCTGGACGCCGCGGACACGCACATCAGCGTCGGGATTCAGACCGGATGCATCGGTGAATTCTGCGATGTAGGTGCGGGTATCCGTCGCCACGGGGTTGGTGATGATATTTGCAACCAGTATGACCAGCACAACCGCTAAAGCAACGGCGATCGCGAGGCGCCACAATGCGGCCAAAGGCTTTATCATCCCGGACTCCCCTCGACCGGTACCGGCTGCACATCCTGCGGGCTCGCCTCGATCTCCGACGGCTCCGCAACACTGGGCGAACTTGCGTCAACCGCAGGCGGCGCCATGATCTCAGGTGGCGCCACGATCCCAAGTGGCGCCGCCACAGCCGGAAAGCTGTCCAAAAGAACTCGAACCTGAAGTGCACGCTGTTCGCCGTTCCCGCCGAAAAGCGTCTCGAACCGGGAACGCACCTCCGCCAGTGTCTGGGCAAGGTCTTCGGGCCTCAGCAACGGGGGCACCGTGTCCGACAGTGACTTGATCCCGTCGATCAAGGGCAGCAGATCATCGACATGACTTGACAACAGCGTGCCGACAGAAAGAAAGAGGCCCTCCGCAGCCAAGTAAAAGCCCACCTTGTACACGTTGTCGAAGTACTCCTGGGATTCGTCTTGAAGATTCGGCGTTAACACCTCCGTGAGAAATGGTGGTGACAGCTTCGGTCCGCTCGCCGCCGCCGATTGTTGTGTCACCGATAGTCCTGGCTGGTAGTTGTAAGAGATAAGGCGCGTCCCGGCATCAACCAGCGCGTCGGCAAATGATGGAAATGCCGTGCTGATTGCTGCTGTATTTGCCAAGAGTTGCGCTGTCGGTACCCTCTGTTCGTCGGCGACTGCGGTCGTTGCGATCACCAGGGTCTCGATCAATGGGTTCAATCCGTCGGTGTATCGAGTGGCACGATCGACGACCTCGATCAGCTTGGGAGTCAGTGCGCCGGCCGCAACATCCCCGAGTTGAGAAAGCAACTCCGAGAGAGTGAAGTTTCCCGCCGGCACCAAACTAATCTCACTCCCGTCGCGGAGTGCCTGGCCACCCGGGCCCGGGATGATGTTGACGCCGGGGACACCGAAGTAATTGATGGGCCGAAAATCGATGTTCATCGAGTCAGTGAGGCCATCCACCGGCCGTTGCTGCAGGTCGGTGGCGAGCCGAACACCGCCCCCGGGAATGCTTGCGATGTTCGTGACATGCCCCACTTCGACGCCGTGCAGGACCACTGCGGTGCCCACCTCGACGCCCTGGCCAACAAATGGAGTCCTGATCGTTAGGGACATCTGGTCAGGCCTTCGGCCACCGAATGGATTCGACACGACAAAAAGCACCACGACTATGACGACGAACACCACCGCGGTGCCGATGAGCGCCAACACCCGGTTCTGGGTTTGCTCTGATCCTCGTAACATGACTGCTCGGCTACCCCTTGAACACGAACTCGGGTTGGAGGCCCCAGAGCATCACTGTCGTGGTGAGATCCAGGATCATGATCGTGACCAGACTTGCGCGCACCGCGCGGCCCGATGCTTCGCCGACACCGACGGGTCCACCCGAGGCAAAGTAGCCGTAATAACAGTGAATCAACGTCGCTGCGATGCAGTAGGTGACCGCCTTAATCAAGGAGTACGTGAGATCCGTTGGTGTCAGAAATTGAACGAAGTAATGGTCATAAGTACCGGCAGGTTCATTATTAAATACCGTGACTATCGTGTCCAACACAAAGAAAGTCGTGACCATCGTCAGGAGGTAACCCGGTATCACACATAACATTCCGCCGATCATGCGGGTACCGACCACGAATGGTATCGGCCGCAGCCCCATTGCGTCGAGCGCATCGATCTCCTCCGAGATGCGCATGGCCCCTATTTCGGCAGTCATTCTGGTCCCCGCCTGCGCGGTGAACGCGATACCGGCCACCAGCGGTCCAATTACTCGAACGGCGCCTACCCCGCCTATGAGCCCCGCCAGAGCCTCAAAGCCAATAATATTCAAGATCGCGAGCGCCTCGATCGCCAATGAAGCACCAACCGCCGCGCCGAGAATAAGGAATACGCTAATCGTCCCGCCATCCACGATGAGTGAGCCCCGGCCCCAGGCCAGACTGCGTGTTTGGTGTAATGTTTCCCGACTGTAACGATGAATTGTCACTGGCAGGTACCAGAACGACTGGCCAACGAACAACACCGATTGCCCCACTGCGCGCAGCGGCCTGCCGATTGCCCGCGTCGAGCGAGTGCGCAGAAGCACGGAGGGAGCCACTACGCCACCTGCGTCGGAAAGAACATGGTCTGGATTTGAGTTATTGCAAGGTTCGCGAACACGATTAATACGATATTTACGACGACCGCTGCATTCACGGCATCAGCAACACCGCGCGGGCCGCCCTTGGCCTCCATACCCCTCTGCGACGAAACTATCGCCACGATCGCGCCGAAGACGACAGTCTTCGCCACCGCAAACCAGACGTCGGCCATTTTCGCGAATGTCCCGAATGACGCCCAGTAACTGCCAGGGGCCACGTCGCTGACATTCACGGAGAGAATGAATGCGGCCCCGGTGCCCGCTGCGATAATAATCGCGCACAGAATCGGGGCTATCAGAATCAGTGCCAGAAAGCGTGGCACCACGAGTCGCCGGACCGGATCAATACCGAGTACCCGCATGGCATCGAGTTCCTCACGCATTGCGCGAGCCCCGAAGTCGGAAGCGATGGCCGAAGCCGCGGCGCCACCCAACAAGAACCCCGCAGTGATGGGCGCCCCCTGCCGAATAACACCCACCCCACTGGCCGCACCAAGCAGCGCGGTTGCCCCCACCTGAGCAACGAGTCCCGACGTCACGACCGTTACCATCGCGCCGAACGGGATGGCCATTAGCAGTGCGGGCGTTGCCGTCACTTTCAACAGCACCCATGCCTGCCACAGGAGCTCGGCCATCGGTAGCCGAAACGAAATGGAATCGATAGCTGCGTAACGCAGCACATCAACGGTGAGGCGTACGCTGCGACCGGTGGTGCCGGCTGCGCGCGCGGGTATCCCGGCGGTTCGCGATACCGTCCGACTCGCCTTCTCCAAGGCAGGGGTCATCGCCTTCTGCAAGCCATTGCCGCTTACGTCCCCGCGCTCCTCAGCGGCGCTCGACCGCCGATGAACAGCGCGGTCAATGACCACCTCGTACCTCCACAAACTTATCGGTTGCTGCCTCCGCGGCGGACCCCCAAGTCAAACAAAGTATAATTTCTCCGCCGCGATGTCAACGCCTTCCAAATAAGAGGTCGTCTGGGATGTTTCGGTCGCCCGGCGCGCCGCTGGACGACGCGCCCACTGATGGGACTGTCCGCGCACATAGCGTGTCGCTGGCGAGTCGGACCAGACCCCCAAGAACACCATCGCTGAGCGTATCCCCATCCGGCGAGCGATGTCGTTGAACATCACCAATTTCCTGCGGGCACTCTCCGGGTGGTTCGATGACCGCGTTGGTCGCCCGCCTGTGGGGCGCACGTGTTTCACGGGAACGCAAGCCGGGGTTGTTCGTCTCTTCGGTACAAGTGGAATGCAAGATGAAACTCGAGTTCTTAGCGCGTGCTCGAAGGCTCTTGGCCCGCACCGGAGCTCGCCAGCGGATTCCTCAACGGTACACAGCGCGCGAAATCGACCGGACTAACATGCATTCCGATCGGTACAGCAGCAATCTCAGCACAAGTTAGCAGCAATTAGCGACGCTTGCCGGATAAAACAACCGTCAGAGTCACCACCGTTATTGGGGGCACAGATATATAAACGCCAACTGCGTGATGATGGGAGATACGATTGTCGCCGACTGTCCAACAAGCCCGTAGGTATCACGGAAATAACAGGCATACCGGCCCTTGTCCAGCAGCTCGCCATCACTTTGAAATTCCACCATAGGATCTTGAGTGACTGAGAGCACGCGGTGCGCATGATCGAGGTATTCGATCTCAGCAGGGGTTGGCGGGATCAGCGGGTCGGCGCGCGCCACGGGAGCGTCGGCCAGTCCCAGCGGAACTGCCAGCAGTGCTCCTGCCGCCAGTACCTTGAGTGTGATCATCTTATCGCCTCCTAGCGGATCCCCATCAGCCGAGTGCGCCGGCGTCCCGTGCTGCGGAATCTCGTCCCAAATAAGTTTAAAGTCAAGCAGCAGTGTTTCGGTGTCTTGCCACGCCTCTGCCGCGCCGGTCCTTGCAGCATCGGCAGCTAGCCGAAGTGCTCAAGTACGTCCGCGGGTGAGTTCCCGCCCCAAACCACGCTGAAGTCGGCAAGGATCGGTGGTCATTCCGCAGGGGTGCGCGTCGCCGAAGGTACGAGCAAGTTCGCTCTACATTCGGCTCAGCGCCGATACCGTTGCCGCATCGGCGTTCCCCAAAACAGTTGCCAACTCGTCCCGCCCGATGAAGCCGCATAACTCCCCGCCCAATACGGGGAGGGCTGCAGACACCTGAGGGCGATCCAGCGGTGGTCGGCCGTCCGACAATGATCGACGGTCGGATTGCCCTATCGTGTTAACCATCAAACACATCGATCATGCGGCGTTAGCGGCTGATCGCCGATGAAGGTTGTCAAGGATTCTTGAACGGACATGCCGCTGTGGCTGGCTTGAGGGCTGTAGCCATCGGAGCCGCGATGTATTGGCGACCCGGACGGAACACACGCTATCTGTCGAATGATGGCACCTCACAGAGGGAGAAACCGAGATGCGAAAGCACGTCAAACAGACCGTGATAACCATCATGGCAACGTCGGTTGCCCTACCGGGAGCGCCAGTGGCACAGGCAGACGACGCCAGCTTTGTCGCCGCGGCCCGCGCCCTCGGGTTCCAACAGTTCGATGATGTTCTGATCAGAATGGGTAGGTCCGCGTGCCGCTTTCTTCAACCCAACTTACGTAGGCATACCTTCGACGTAGAGAAGCACATAATGCGGCACGCAAACGTCGAGTCAGATGTGGCACGCCGGTTCCTCGTTATGTCCGTGAACGAGTACTGCCCGCAGTTGACGTACCGGCTCTGACCCTAAGCGATGTTGGATTCGGATCACCGAACACATCCTCAGCACAGGCGCATGTGCGGCCCTCGATGCGGCTTGATTTGAGAAGATGAACGCCTAATGGGACTCGATCAGCGTGTCCTTGACGGGGATCTTGGTTCTTGAGCAGGAGGCTGATCACCGAGCCGCTGGCCGGTGAGCACTGGTACCGCCTGGAGTGATGGTCAACTCCTAGCGCTAGATCGTGCCCCGGCCGGTTGGTGAGGTCATCTGTAGCGCTCATGGGATGTCGTGCCGGTTCGAGCACTAATCCATTAGGTCGCCGCCGGGTGTCCTTCGGCTCGAACGGGTTTCATCCATATCGAGCCAAGGAGGCGATGCAATTGCTCTTCGTCGGAGACGACTGGGCAGAAGACCACCACGATGTATATCTGATGAACGATGCCGGCGAGCGGCTGGCGTCGCGGCGGCTGCCCGAAGGACTGGCCGGGATCACACGGTTGCACGAACTGATCGCCGAGCATGCCCAAGACACCGCTCAGGTCGTGATCGGGATCGAAACCGACCGCGGCCTGTGGGTGGACGCTCTGACCGCGGCCGAATATCAAGTGTTCGCGATCAATCCGCTGGCCGCAGCCCGCTACCGCGACCGCCACCACGTCTCGGGAGCCAAGTCCGATACCAGCGACGCCAAACTCTTGGCTGACCTGGTGCGAACCGATCGACACAATCACCGCCTGATCGCCGGCGACAGCGCCGCGGCCGAGGCCGTCAAGGTGCTCGCCCGGGCCCATCAGAATCTGATCTGGGCCCGCACCCGCCACACCAACGGTCTTCGCTCAGCGTTGCGCGAGTACTACCCCGCGGCGCTGGAGGCATTCGACGATCTCGCCGGCCGCGACACACTGGCCATCCTTGGCCGCGCACCGACCCCCGCTGCCGCCGCACGCCTGAGCCTGTCGAAGATCCGTTCAGCGCTCAAAGCCGCTGGACGCCAACGCAACCTCGACACCCGGGCACTGCAGATTCAGGAAATGCTGCGCACCGAGCAACTGGCGGCCCCAGCCGCGGTCACCGCCGCGTTCGGGGCCAGCACCCGAGCTGCAGTGGGCATCATCGCCGAACTCAACCACCAGATCGCCGATCTGGAAGCCGAACTCGCGACACATTTTGAGACACACCCGGACGCCGACATCTACCGCTCCCTGCCAGGACTTGGTGTCATCCTCGGCGCCCGGGTGCTCGGTGAGTTCGGGGACGACCCGAACAGATACACCGACGCCAAGTCTCGCAAAAACTACGCCGGAACATCACCACTGACCATCGCGTCGGGCAAGAAACGCGCCGTGCTGGCCCGCCACGTCCGCAACCGCCGCCTCTACGACGCCATCGACGCCTGGGCGTTCTGCGCGATCACACGCAGCCCCGGAGCCCGCGCCTTCTACGATCAGCGCCGCGCTGCCGGCGACCTCCACCACCAAGCCCTACGCGCCCTGGGAAACCGCCTCGTCGGAATCCTGCACGGCTGTCTGCGCCACCGCACCAAATACGACGAACGCACAGCGTGGTCGCACCGCCAGAACATCGCCACCGCCGACGCCGCTTGACAACTTATGCACCTGGGATGTCTAGCGGACTGTTGAAACCCGTGTCGGTCGGTCGATAGGCACAACGGCGGCTGCGCGTCATGATCCAACCTGGCCCGGGCGATGTCGCCCTGCCGGGTACGCCGACTGTGCTGGGGGCGGAGCCATACGTTCGTCGGCGCGTTGATGACGGCGCCATTCGCGCGACAGATCTTGCAGGCAGCCGGGTTCGCGGTCCAGCAACATCGGCCGGCAACTTGCGGTAACGTCCACCTCGTTGGGGAAATATCACGCTGGAGGATTTACCGTGTCCATCCAAGTTCTTCTGCAGACCGCTGTCGTCCGACGGTCGGCCGCAGCGCTTTTCGCCGGCTTGCTGGTCTCAGGAGCGAGCCTGTTTCCGGCGCCTGTCGCCGCTCTTCCGGCCCTTCCGGAAGATACGGACGCAGATGGCCTCAGCGATCAGTTCGAGCGGGACACGTCGAAATCCGACCCGCTCGACGGAGACTCCGATGGTGACGGGCTAAACGACGGATTAGAAGTTAAGAGCCTGCAGTCGAACCCGAACGATGCGAACTCCGACCTGGACACACTGTCGGACTTCCGGGAGTACTACCAGAGCGGCACAAGCCCGACTAAAACGGACACCGACGGCGACCTCCTTCTCGACCACCTCGAAATTGATGCCTTGCCAAGCGTTCCCCAAGAGACCGCCGTTCAGACCAACCCGCTCGATCCAGACACCGACCACGACGGCTTGATGGACGGCGATGAGATCAGCTATGAGAGCACCGACCCGAACAATCCGGACACCGACGGCGACAATGTGTCGGACGGCCAGGAAGTCAACGTTGACAAGACCAACCCCAAACTTCCGGGGTCGACGGCCCTGTATCGCTGACTTGCATTGGAGCGTCATACCAAGGCTAGGCAGCCAGCTGGCCAGCGGGTGCAACGAACGAGACTGATAACCCGGTATCGCGCCACCGTCAGGATTCGCGAGGCAACAACCAGGCGACATACCTGACGGTGGTGTCGCGCATCAGCCTTTCCCATCCCACCACTCGCCCAATTCAGACTGCTTGTATCCGCGAAACGGTGCTCGGGAGGCGATGCGTCGTCGGCTCGTGCGCGTCGGACTGCGACCGCCCCTTTCCTCCGTGCGGAACGGCTCGCTAACGTGGGCACGGGGCCGGAACCTTGCAGATGTCAAGCAACGCAATAATGTTCGCAGCCATTCGCCACTTCCGCCCGACTTTGCGCCCTGCGTTTGCCCGCGCGCAACTGAGAGGGCCAACCACTTCTCCGACACTCCCCGATGCGCCGCTGCTTCTGCGAGGTCGTACATTAGTGCGTCAGCCATCGCGAACGCCTTCGTAATCATGAAGCGCGACAGACGCATTCGGTAGGCCGACGTGACAGACAGAGCGACGGACGATGCGGTACCCTGGGTGCGCTCAATAAGTCAGCAATGTAGTGACGTACGGGTCCAGGCTTGCTTGCTGGACGTATTCGAACAAGTCGTCCGCTGGTCTGCGACAGGCTTCCGCGCGCAAAGGTCAGGAACCGGTCACACCATATAGCAACATCTTTGTTGCCTCCTCGATCTGGCGGGCCTTACCCGGACGGCGACGGTTTGGCGGAAAAAGCCAGTCATCGAGCAATACCAGTGACATCACCGACCCAACTGCCACCGCCACCGTGACCGGCCCGTCCATTTCTCGAAAATCTCCGGCGGCTTTCTGCGCCAACAGCAAACTCTGAAACTCCAGCATGCCCTCACCGAACTTCGCACTCACCCGCTCGGCCACCTCCGACAGCGCGCGATCACCACGATTCACGCGGGCCGCGACGACCGTGTGGAAGAGTTCGCGGTGCTCGACACTCAACTCGTAGCAACCTTGTACAAAGGTGCGTAGGACCTCCGTCATGTCCGAGGCGGCCGCCAGCTTCTCGTTAGAGGTGTTCACCCAGTGATCGACAAACTCGGTGAATACGGTGACGATCGTCGTCTCGAAGAGCTCAGCCTTCGAGCCGAAGTTGCGGAAAAGAACCGATTCGCCAACGCCTGCCTCCTCGGCGATCTGACGAGTCGTGGTGCCGTGATAGCCGTGCTTCGAGAAAAGATCTTGGGCCGCTTGCAGCAGCAGGCGCTTGACTTCGTCGGGCGCGCGACGCCCGCTTCGGCCGTTCGCCGCGTTGCCAGGCGTCTTGCGCGTCAACTTGTAGCCTCCTTCGATACATGTTGTTCCAGACAGACTGAACGGGAGTCGATCGGCAGGCGCGCCGACGTTGTCGAGAACGTCCTTATCGCTCAGCCTCTTGTTGAGTCTGCATCGTGACCCGCCGATACCCTACTCGGTGCTGGGATTCACGGGAACCGTCGGATGGAATTGAGACAAACGACGGGCGTGTCGGTGCGACACCCGCCAGTCTTATGGATTCTCTGGAATCACTGTGTGCCGCAATCGTTCAGAGCGTGGCTATTTCGCTTACGTTCGGCCTTGATGATCCGTCGAATGCTTCCCGGCGATTCGATCCACTGCCGGAAGAGCATAGTCAGCACAGGGCCCGGAAGTGGACGTCGCAGGGATCGGGCCCCCGAATCTTCTCAGACCGGACTCATACTCTGTACATTAGTGCCACTCACGATATAAGCTAGTGACACTCATTAAGAGGCGTCGGGCGAAGGAGGACTCATGTTAGACCGCGGTATCGACTCGGTCGTGATGAAAGTGTCGCTGCTCATGGTGGTACCAGTGCTCTTGGGGGTGCTCGTCGGCCAAGTCGTGGTGATGGGATTCATTCCACCGCCGGCACCCTCGCTCTCGCCCCAGGAAGTCTCGAACATGTTCATCGAACGTCGCGATGCGCTTCGGCTTGGCAGTGTCTTGTGCATGCTGGCCTGGTCGTGCTGGCCGCCGTTCGCCATGACGTTCAGTACTTTGATGCGCAGGATGGAAGGTCGATATCCGATCTTGACCTACATCTCGATCATGATCATGGGGGGCGGCTACCCATTCTTTGTGGCGATTCCGCTGATCTGGGGCGTCATGTCATTCCGGCCAGAAGTCTTCGACCCGACGACCATGCAGATGATGAATGATTTCGCCTGGTTCTGCTATCTCTTCGTCTGGCCGCCCTTCACGCTGTGGTTGGTGGTGGTTGGCATAGCCATGTTGAGAGACCGCAACGTTCCCACGCTGTATCCACGCTGGGTCGCCTACCTGACTTTCTGGGTCGCGATCTCTCTGGCCCCCGCCGGGCTCATCGTGTTCTTCGAGACTGGCATCTTCGCCTATGACGGGCTGATTGCTTTCTACTATCCGATGGTGCTGTGGTGTGGCTGGCTCGTCGCCATGATTCCCTTGACGTTCAAGGTGATCAATCGACTCAAGACGGAGCCACTACACGACGACGTCCCCGTGGCGGCAGTCAAGGTTTGATACGCGGAGGGCCCTGGGATGCGATTGTTTTGCACCCAGGGCCCCTGCGCCGCCGTCGATTCGAACTTCCCAAGCAAGTCTCGGAAAGGAACGTCCATCACCGAGTCCAGTACAGCCAATGCGCTTTTTGGCGAGGCATCGCTCGCGGAAAGGCCCCAGAAGAAAGTCCCGGGCGAAGTAGGCATCTGGATCTTCATTCTGGGCGACATGGCCTTTTTTGCGATACTCTTCACCGTCTATGTGCTCGACCGCAGCAAGCAGGTCGACTTGTTCGATGCCTCTCAAGCCAGTCTGAACAAGCACCTAGGCGCGATCAACACGATGTTCCTGTTGATCAGTTCGCTCTTTGTGGTGCTGACGGTGAACGCCATGCGTGCGACACAGCGCCAGCTGGCGCAGCGGTTCCTCAACGCCGCTTACCTGTGCGGCATCGCGTTCCTCGTGGTCAAGGTCTTCGAGTATCACGAGCAGGTCGCGGCGCACCACACTCCGTCTGTCAACTCCTTCTACCTCTTCTATTTCGTGCTCACAGGCCTGCACTTGTTCCATTTGGTTTTGGGCCTTGTCGTGCTCACAGTGCTGTTTTCGATGGCGCGCAAGGACATTCTGTCGAAGAATCAATGGGCGTTCTTCGAGGGCGGTGCCTGCTTTTGGCACATGGTCGACCTGTTGTGGCTGGTCCTGTTCCCGCTGCTCTTCCTGGTCCGGTGAACGCCAGATGATAAAGGTGATCCGCACGCCGGCCACCGTGGTATGGGCGCTTCTGATACTGGCCACCCTCGTCTCGTGGATTCTGGGCACTCAGCACGGTATTCATGACCACACACTGGCCAGTGTGGTGATCCTGCTGATCGCGTTCATCAAGCTGCGACTCGTCGGGTTGTATTTCATGGAGTTGCGAGAGGCGCCAGTAGTGTTACGTGGGCTGTTCGAGGCGTACTGCATCATCGTGTGCACCGTGGTTGTGGCGGTCTTTGTTCTCGCTTGAGACGGCCACCCGAGTCGAGCGAACCGAATTGTTGGCTGCGTGCCGTGGACCCCGCGGTCGCCCTTTGGTTATTGCGTGCACCAGGGGCATGTCTTCATCGACCGCGCGAAATCTGCATCCCTCGGTCGATTTGGTCGTTTCAACCATAGCTGCGCGGCCGCTCGATGCGCTCGTGGTTCTCGACCACACCAGGCTTCGCCCCCGGGAATGCGGAGAACCGTCACCTCCACTTCCTCCAGACCCGGAGAATCTCAAGGACCATCGTCATACGGATTTTTACTGTATATAAATATGTTACGGTCGTCGGAGCTGTAGAGGCGAAGCGCTAGGACGAACGAGGTCGAGACAATGCGAATTCCAGCGATCTTGGGCGCACGCATGTTTGGCCTTGCCCGGCCGAAAGCCGACCAGTTTGTTGGGAGGGTGGCGGTCGTCACGGGAGGTGGCTCAGGCATCGGTCGCTCAACAGCGATATTGCTCGCAAGGCTCGGTGCTACGGTGCATGTGGCGGATATAGATGGTGGACGGGCCAAGGACGTCGCCAGCGAGATCACCACGTCCCGCGGTACAGCAGTCTCCCATACGGTCGATGTTGCCAACCTCGAGGCGGTCGAGACTCTCGCAGAATCCATTTATGAAGCCGACGGACGCGTGGATATCCTTTTCAACAACGCAGGAACCGGCGTTCAAGGCCCCATTGAGCTGATCCCAATCGACTCGTGGCAGAAGGTTATAGACGTCAATCTCATGGGCGTCGTGCACGGCGTGCACGTGTTCGTGCCGCGCATGCTTCGCCAGGGCGGTGGCGGCCACATCGTGAACACCGCATCGATGCTCGGCCTTTTTGTGTGGCCTAATCTCTTGCCATACGTGACTACGAAGTATGCGGTCGTTGGCCTCACGGAAGGACTCGCCGCCGAGCTGGCACCCAAGGGGATTTACGTAAGCGCCATCTGCCCGGGCGCGGTGAAGACGTCAATACACGAAACCTCCACTGTCCACGGCGATTACGCCGGCCGCCTCGACGACGTGACGGCGGCTGTGATGCGTATCGGCATCAGCCCGGATACGGTCGCGAAGGCAGTGGTCGATGCAATCACGCACCGCAGGCTTATCCAGACCGTGCCGCGCCTGGAAGTACTGCCGCCATGGGTACTACATCGCATCTCGCCCACTGCGAGCGGCGCCCTCGGCCGACTGGTGTGGCGCCTACTCAAACCAAAACCTGAGTAGTTCGGAACCGTGGGATGTTAAATGCCCGTACCGCACATGGGACGGCTCAAGGTTGCGGCCAGAGCGTCTCGGGCTTGGCGGGTTCAAGAACGTGGATGTCTGCCGCCTGACCCCATATTCTGACCGGGCACCTCGACGCTAAGCGGGGTCGACGCGGAAATGCTCTAATACAGGTTCGGCGAGCATCGCTCGGTGATAGTCGGGGGTCCAGGGCCAGATCTCGGGCGTACCGTCCTGGCCGATATACCAGCTTTGACAACCCGTGGCGGCAAGCGTATTCGGTGCCGCGGCACGGCGTTTGGTGTTGTAGTCGTCTGTTGCTTCGTTTGTCGGGACGACGCTCGTTATCCCGTGCCGCCGCATCAGGTCCAACCAGCGAATGATGTACCGAGACTGGGTCTCGGCAACGCCGATGACCGAGTAATTGCCCACCGGACTGTGCGGTCCGACCAGTGTGAAAAGGTTCGGGAACCCCGGTATCGCGACCGTGCGGTAGGCGATGGGACCGTTCGCCCAGACTTCCTCGAGCGTGATGCCCCTCTCCCCTCGGATCTGCATAGGCCGCATATATGCGTGTGCGTCGAACCCCGTTGCCAGAATGATCGCATCAAGCTCGTGCAGCTCACCGTCTTCAGTGACAATTCCGCTGCAATCCGCGTAGTCGATCGGTTCGGTCACCAGCTCGACATTGGGTGACCGAATCGCTCGGTAGACACGCGACGACGCCACGATGCGCTTGCAGCCGGGCTGGTAGGCGGGGGTCAGCTTGCGGCGCAGTTCCCGATCTCGAATGCCCAACCTGAGGCTGGTCCGTGCCCACCAGGACAATATGCGCCGCTCCCAGCCGGGCTTGACAGCCGCGCTGCCGATAACCCGCTCGGTTAGCAGTCGCGACGTCGCATGGCTGACGCGATTCAATTTGGGCACTGAGCGCATTAGGAGGCGGCTCAGCCTGGAGTACGAGTGGTTGGGGAACCACAACACCCATTGCGGGGTGCGCTGAAAGACCTTCACGGTCCCGGCATAATCGGCAAGCGCGGCCGTCAATTGTGCTCCGGTGGAGCCGGTTCCAATGATACCCACCCTTCGTCCGGCGAGTTCCACGGTGTCGTCCCAGCGAGCCGAGTGGAACACCTTTCCGCCGAACTGGTCGATGCCGGGGATATGGGGGATGTGCGGGTGGTGCAGAAAACCGCAAGCGGTAACGAGGACATCGGCGACACTGGTCGATCCCTCACTTGTTCGGATGTGCCAGCCGTCGGCTCGCCATTCGGCGTCGGCCACCTCAGCGTTGAACTTGATGAACCGCCGCAGGTCATATTTCTCGACCATCGACTGGAAGTATTGGTGGATTTCTGGTCCTGGCGCCATGAACTGCGACCAGTTGGGATTCGGCGCGAACGAGTAGGTGTACTGACGGGCCGGAACGTCGCAGGTAAGGCCTGGGTAGCGGTTGTCGCGCCACGTACCGCCAACATCAGCCGCTTTCTCGTAAATAACGAGGTCCTCGTATCCGGCGGTGCGCATCTTGATGGCCATCAAGATGCCCGACATTCCGGCGCCGACGATCGCGACCCGTTGCCGATGACTGCCGTTACGTCGCATAGCGATCGTCGCGGCGAGCCACTCGACCGCATCCTCAGCATCCGCGAACAGCCCCGGGTGCGGACGGAAGCCGTGCCGGAGATCGCTGAAATGGCGGTGGGCAACGTCAACATGGCCGGGGCTTCGGTCGGCCAGCAGGGCGCCATCGGCCGCACGGGTGTCCTGAGACGCGGTCAGCAGGACGATGGGCGGCAGCCCCGAAAGATCACCAAACGGTGCCGACACCCCCAGCAATGTCGGATCTCTGTTGGTGTGCACGGCACCCTCGAGCACGGGCACCCACCGGAGCGGATCGTCGTCGATCGGTGTCTGTGTCACTGCGACGTCCGGACTGGCGTCGAGCCACGGGCAGATAAGCGCTAACGCCGACGGTTGCTCGATGCCCATATCACGCATCCTCATGGCCAAGCTCAACGCCAGCCGACCCCCGGCCGCGTCGCCGGCGACGACAATCCGATCTGCCGGAACTCCCTGATCAAGTAGTCCTGCATATGCGAATCGAAGGTCCTCGACGCTCAAGCGATGCTGCGTGGCGGGCCGATACTCAGGAACGAAGGCTTCCGCATTCAGCCGCTTGGCCAGCGCCTTCACGAACCGTTGGCGCGACCGCGGGGAACCGAGGACGTTCGCATCGCCGTGCACAAACAGCACGACAGTACCGTCTGGCTTCTTGCTCGAAAGCCACTTGCCCGTGACACCGCCGACCACGCCCGACGTCACCGGCACGTCAGATGTCCTCGGCCGATACCAAATGTCTTGTGAGGAAACAAACGCGGGCCACTGGGTGAAAACCCGCGTCGACGCGCAAACTCGGCCGACACTCCATCATTGCGGAGCAAAACATTGTCTGTTTCACTGCACGCCTCCGACCCGTTCGGATATTGACCGGGAGTCAGTCACTGAACCCGTCGCGCTCACATCCGCCCAATACGGCTCGCGCAGATCACGCTTGAGCAGCTTGCCGTTCGGGGTGCGCGGCAATGAAGTCGCGAAGTCAACGGATTTGGGTAGTTTGAAGCCGGCGAGGCGCTTGCGGGCGAACGCGATGATGTCGCTTTCGCTCGGCGGGATCCCAGTTGGAACGACGATCGCTTTGACCGCTTCTCCCCAGGTCCGATCCGGGACACCAATGACGGCGACGTCGGCGATACCCGAGTGCTCCATCAATACGTTCTCGATTTCGGCGGGGTACACATTCTCGGCACCGGTGACGATCATGTCCTTCACCCTGTCGACCAGAAAGATGTAGCCGTTGCCATCGATGTAGCCGGCGTCGCCGGTCTTCAGCCACCCGTCCGGGGTAATTGCCGCCGTCGTCGCATCGGGTCTGTCCCAGTAGCCGAGCATGTTCTGCCCCGAGCGCGTCCACAGCTCGCCGACCGTCCCTACCGGAACGTCCTCGCCCTCGGGGTCCACGATTCGCACGTCCACCCACGGCAGGGGCTTGCCGCAGGAGCGCAGTAACTCCGGCCGATTCTTCGGATCGTGGTCATCACCCTCGAGCCGTGTGACGAGGCCGGTCGTCTCGCTCATCCCGTAGATCTGAATGAACTCGCAGCCGAACCGTTCCATTGCATTGAGGAGTACCTCGTCACTGATCGGCGAGGAGCCGTAAACGATGGCCCTCAGCGTTGAGAAGTCGGTCTCGTTGACACCGGGCTCCATGAGCAGGAACTGGATAATCGACGGGACCAGGGCTAGGTTTGTGATCCCATGCTGCGGAATGGCTTTCAGTATCGCTGGCCGGTCGACGTCGCGCATGATGACATTGCTACACCCAAGATACAGTCCGGCTGTCGCCCAAAGAGAGCCAGCGATGTGGAACAACGGCATCACGACGAGGTTGACGCTATCCTCAGTGAATCGCCACATGTCGGTGATTCCGTCTAACTCGCCGAACACGTTGTGGTTGGACAACATAACGCCCTTCGCCGGGCCGGTGGTGCCCGACGTGTACACCTGGAACGCGACGTCGCCGGTGCCGGCGATCACGCCGGGATCCTCGGCGGGATGGACAGCGATCCAATCGGTGAAATTCGGCCACCGGTCGTGTTCGCCGACTGCCACGACGGTGTGCACACTGGTGAGCTTGTCCTCAATGGCTTCAACGTGTCCGAAGAACTCGGAGCCGACAACCACTACCTGGGCATGGGCGTCCTCGATGATCTGCAGCATCTCCGGCGCTGCTAGCCGCCAATTTACCGCGACGCACACCGCGCCAAGTTTGGCAAGGCCGAATGTTACGTCGAAGTATTCGGCGCTGTTCCTCTCGATGAAGGCGATCCGATCACCGAAGCCAACACCCGCAGCCTTGAATGCTTGCGCCGCGCGGCTAGTTCGTTGGTCGAGTTCTCCGAAACTAATACTCTCGTCGCCGACGTGCAGGGCCACGGCGTCAGGTCGCTCCGCACCGTGGACGCGTACGACGTCGGCAAGGCTGGTGATCTCGACGGCGGGCATTCGGGCCTCCAGTCCTTATCAAACTCCCGGCTGCAACTAATGAAAACAGGCTGGTCAATGTATTTGTACAACGTTATACTCTCATGTGGCCCACCGACCGTCAAACAAGAATCCGGCAGCCCCGCGATACGAAATTTGGCGCTCATGTCTGCACGCCGATGCGCCCGGAGGTTTCCATGGACAGCACAATGCAGGACTTCCCACTGACTCTGACGGGGATTCTGCGACACGGCACCACGTGGCATTCGGGCCGCAAAATCATCACGAAGACGCCCGACGGCTATCGCGAGATCTGTTTCGGAGAGCTCGGCTCGCGGGCGGCCCAACTCGCCAACGGATTACGGGAGCTCGGTGTCGCTGGTGGTGATCGTGTGGCCACATTTATGTGGAACAACCAGGAGCATGTCGAGGCCTACTTCGCAGTGCCGTGCATGGGCGCGGTACTGCACACCTTGAACATCCGCCTTGACGGCGAACAGATCGCGTTCATCGCCAATCAGGCCGAGGATTCCGTTGTACTGGTCGACATGTCGCTGGCGTCGCTACTGGCCGCGATCCTGCCGGGTTTGACAACGGTGCGAACCGTGGTCGCCGTTGGTGAGGGTGACCTGGACGCGCTCGCCGCGCCGGGAAAGCAGATAGTCCGCTACGACGACCTGCTCGACGGGCAGTCCCGCACGTACGAGTGGCCCGATCTCGACGAGAAGTCCGCGGCCGCAATGTGTTACACAAGTGGCACGACGGGGAACCCTAAGGGCGTCGTCTACAGCCACCGGTCGAGCTACTTGCATTCTATGTCGTTGGGAGCGGCCAACTCGATGGGGCATCTCGACGGTGACCGCGTTCTCCCGATCGTGCCGATGTTCCACGCTAACGCCTGGGGCCACCCGTACGCTTCTGTGATGGCGGGTGCGGATCTTCTGATGCCCGACCGCTTCCTGCAAGCCGAACCTCTGGTCGACATGATTGAACAACACCGTCCGACGATCGCCGCCGCAGTCCCGACAATCTGGAACGACGTGCTGCAATTTTTACACTCAAATCCAGGCAGGGACATCTCCTCTTTGAGGACAGTCTGCTCGGGGGGTTCGGCCGTGCCGCTGGGACTGATGAAGGAGTATGAGGAGCAGTACGGCGTAGTCATCCGCCAGGGCTGGGGCATGACGGAAACCTCACCGCTGGCCGCGCTCGCCACACCGCCGAAGGAAGTCAGCGGTGATGACCACTGGGCATTGCGCGCGACGGCAGGCCGGGCGGTGTTCGGAGTAGAGATACGAATCGTCGACGACGAAGGAAACGTGCTGCCCAACGACGGTAAGGCGGCTGGAGAGGTACAGATTCGCGGACCGTGGGTAACGGCGTCGTACTACCGAATCTCCGAGCCGTCGAAGTTCGACGAAGGCTGGCTGCGGACCGGCGACGTGGGACGCGTTGATCCCCAGGGTTTCATCACCCTCACCGACCGCTCCAAGGATGTCATCAAGTCTGGCGGTGAATGGATCTCGTCGGTCGAGCTCGAGCTGTGCATCATGGCGCACCCCGCCGTCCTGGAGGCCGCGGTAGTGGCCGTACCCGACGAACGGTGGCAAGAGCGACCATTGGCCGCCGTAGTGGTCAAGAAGGATGCCTCGGCCACCGCGCGGGAACTGCGAAAGCACCTATGCGACAAGGTGCCCCGATTTTGGCTCCCGGAATGGTGGACGTTCATCGATGAGGTTCCCAAGACCAGCGTGGGCAAGTTCGACAAGAAGCTGATCCGATCGCACCACGCCGACGGCGCCTACGACGTCTTGGAGTGCCGAGACTGATCAGGGGCAGCCGCGAACGCTGCACCAGAGTGACGCGGCCATGTCATTAGGCGGAGGGTGTGATGGTATGCGAATTTATACGACGTTTGACTCTCCGAAGAGAGAAACTATACGCTGCGGAGTACAGCTCAAGGCTGCTGACAAGAGGAGACCTATGAACGTCGGCGTGAACTCGCTGTTCCCGAATGGCGGGTCCCTGAGTTTCGGAACCCACGCTCGCTGATGCGCATGTTGATCGACATCAGGGCCTGGCGGCTTTGTGCTCCCCCCGCAGAGGAACGGTGATGGTATGGGCCTGGGCTCGCAGGCACGAGCGAGGATCGCAGCGACCGGGAGTCGAGGCATGAGCTCTGCCGTCGAACAGATCGACCGCGCCCAGGTGCTCGCCGCGGCCCGAGCCGGCAACATCCCGACGTTACTCTTGGTGCTGTACCAGCTCACCGGAGAAGAACGGTGGCTGTGTCCGCCCTACGTTCCGACCCGCAACCAAGGCCTGGGCACTCACGACACGGGCGGGCTGCCGATGGCTTTGCAAGAAGAAATCTACGAGGCCGTCGCCGACGCGGTCGTCGACTGCGCAGCGGGCCGCGCACCCAAAATCACGCATCCCGAACCTGACCTCGCGGCACGAATGCTGAGCTTCGCGATGGGCGAGGAGGTCCCGCTCGAGTACGGCCGCCTCGCCGCCGCCGAACTTGGTGCCGACGAGATCGACGCAAAGCCAAGCGCATTCGCGGAAAAGAGCCCGTCGGTGATCATTGTCGGTGCCGGAGCCTCCGGATTGGCTCTCGCAGTTCGTCTTCGTGACGCAGGCATCCCGCATGTCATCATCGAACGCAACAACGACGTCGGCGGAACCTGGCTGCGCAACACGTATCCGGGCTGCGGGGTGGACACGCCGAGTGGCTTGTATTCGCTGTCATTCTTTCCGCGCACCTGGTCGCAACACTTTGCCAAGCGCGACGAGGTCGTCGGGTACCTGCGTGACCTCGCAGACCATTTCGGTCTGCGGGACTCCATTCGGTTTTCTACCGAGGTGCTGCACGCCGACTACGACGAGCGCGCACAACACTGGACCGTGCGGACGCGCACTGCCGACGGTGTCGAATGCGATTTGACGGCCGACGTTGTGGTCACTGCGGTCGGGCTGTTCGGTCTGCAAACCGATCCGATCGGTGGACGCGCTCAATTCAACGGCCGTGTCGCGCATTCCGCGGCGTGGCCCCCCGACTTGGACGTGACTGGCCGACGTGTCGCGGTTGTCGGCACCGGCGCGAGTGCGATGCAGATCGTTCCCGCGGTCGTCGACAATGTCGCTGCGCTAACCGTATTCCAGCGCTCGCCTGGCTGGGTGGCATCGGCCGAGAACTATTTCGAGCCAATGGATCCCAATGCGCAGTGGCTCTTCGAGAACGTCCCGTACTACCGGCAGTGGTACCGGCTTCGGCTGGCTTGGACGTGGAACGACCGGATACACCCGGCGCTGCAGATCGACCCAGGGTGGCAGCACCCTGATCGGTCGATCAGCGCACTCAACGATACCCACCGAGCCCATTACCTTCGCTACATCGCCTCCGAGTTGGCGGACCGCCCGGACCTACAGCGAGCAGTCGAGCCGGACTACCCACCGTACGGCAAGCGGATACTCATCGATAACGGCTGGTATCGCGCACTTTCCAGGCCACATGTCCAGTTGGTGACCGAGCCGGTCGCATCGTTCACCGAAACCGGGCTGCGCACCGCGTCGGGTGACGAGGTCGACGTCGACGTCGTGGTGCTATGCACCGGATATGCGGTCCACCGGTTTCTGGCACCGATGCGCCTGCGCGGTCGCGGAGGTGTCGAGTTACACGACCGCTGGGGCCAGGACGACGCCACCGGCTATCTGGGTATGAGCGTGCCTGACTTTCCCAACTTGTTCTTGATGTTCGGCCCCAATGTGGCTCCCGGCGGGGGGAGCATCATGTTCATCGCGGAGTGCCAGGCGAATTACATCGCCAATGCGGTGTGCGAGATGCGGCGGCAACGGCTAGGGGCGCTGGAATGCCGTGCCGACGTGCACGACGACTATGTGCGAAGGGTTGACGAAGCGAACGACCGCATGGTCTGGTCCCATCGCGGAGTAACGACCTATTACCGCAATCCGGCTGGGCGCATCGACGTTGGCAGCCCATGGCGCGTCATCGACTACTGGAATATGACCCGGCAGGTGGACCTCGCCGACTTCCACACCGAACCCGCTCGGTCAACAGTGCACACTGCTGAGGGCAGCTGACGCGCGAAGCTCTCGATAAGGACTGTGACCGATGGCTCCAACTGACCTGACCAAACTCGTGACAGCGTTAGCGAGGAACCTATCTGCGCCCACGACGCCGGTGGCTGAGATGCGTGGCGCCCAGGAGACCGCAGCCGCGTCGTTCCCAATTCCCGACGGCGTAGAGGTGACTGAAGCCGTTGTCGGCCAGCGGCCGACAGAGGTAGTCGAGCCGTCCGCGTGTATCACCGGACGCACCCTCTTGTATCTGCACGGTGGTGGGTTCACGCTCGGGTCGCTGGCGACTGTGCGCGCTCTAGCTGCTCACGTGGCAACCGCGGCTCGAGCGAAGGCGTACACGATCGACTATCGCCTCGCCCCCGAGCACCCTTGGCCGGCGGCAATTGCGGATGTCGTCGCGGCCTACGAAGACCTTTTGAATGATGGTCACGATCCCGCGTGCATGGCGATCGCGGGCGATTCCGCCGGCGGGGGGTTGGTGGTATCTGGGCTCGCCGCGATCCGCGATCGCGGTCTCCCTCTGCCGGCGGCGGCGGTCTGCCTTTCGCCCTGGGTCGACCTCACCCTCTCGTCGCGGTCGGTGCGGTCATCGCCTGGCGATCCCGAGTGTCAGCCGGCGTTCCTCGGCGCGATGGTTAGCTACTACCTGGCCGGACGCCAAGTAGATGCGCGACAGGCGTCGCCGTTGTTTGCCGACCTCGGCGGCCTACCCCCATTTCTGATTCAGGTCGGTGATGTCGAAGCCCTACTCGACGACTCAGTGAACTTGACCCGGCGGCTCACCGCGGCTCGCGTACCGGTAGCGCTAGAGCAATGGGAAGGCATGATCCATGTCTGGCATCGCTTTGCGCCCCGCCTACCCGAAGCGGTGGAAGCGATCGACCGGATTGGGGCTTGGCTGGACGAGCACCTATCACGACGCACGGTGCGACGGGTGATCGACGGCCAGGAGACCCCGTCCCCGATGACTCCATAGTTCCGAACCGAATCGAACTTCTGCCAGTTGGCGGTCCGGATCGAATCCGACCGCATTTCACCACCTTCCGACAGGTTCGGGTGAGACCCCCGGAAAAATCGCAGATCTTCCAGTGCGAGACGGTCAGCCGGTGCGGGGTAGCGCGATCCCCGAGCCGACTCTGACGGCGACCGTCAGTGACGTCGCCGCACCGCCGAACTCGCTCGTCGTCATGTCAGCCCTTGAACAGCTCGAGCCCATTGTCCCGTAGGAAGTCCCGGCGCCCCTTTTCGCCCAAACCCTCTACACGCCAGAAGATTTCGGCGGGCTCACGAAGGCCTTCAGGATGTGGCCAGTCGGATCCCATGACCAACTTGTCGGTGCCACCGAGTTCACCGGCGATAGCGACCGTGTCGTCCTCAGGGAAGGGCACTACGCGAATGTGCCGGTTGAAGATTGCGCTCGGGCGCTCAGTGAGCTGTCCGTCGAGCCACGGACCGAGGCGCGCCATGCTTCGACTCTTGTCGATGGTGCGGATGAAATGCGGTACCCAATGCGCGCCGTACTCGCTGACCAGGATTCGGATATTCGGGTGCCGGCCGAAGACATTGTCGAAGATCAACGCCGACAACGTCTCAGTGATCGGCCGCTCGCCATACGTATTCTGCCACTGCCATGCCGAGAACTGGAACGGGGGTCCGACCTTCCAACCCCAGTCGGCAGCCACGTTGTGCTGGTAGTAGAACTCTGTGACGTGATAGCAGACGATTGCTTTGGCTTCGTTGATGCGCGCCCAAAAGGGGTCGAAATACGGGTCGCCCGGGCTGCGGCCGTAGGCGGGTCCGGCGGGCAGGTAAATGAACTTGGCACCCGCCGCTAGGACGCGATCGACCTCGGCGACCGCCCGGTCAAGATCGCGCAGCGACAGCATGGCTGGTGCGTAGATGGTGTCCTGATAGTTGAAGCCCCAGTCCTCGTCAATCCAGCGGTTGAAGGATTCGAGGTTGTCATATACCGGATCGACGCCGTCGAGGAACTCCTCAGCCATGAGCGCCCACCCACCCGGGTACATGATGGACTTCTCAATTTGCTGTTCCTGCAACTGTTTCAGTCGGGCATCTTTGTCGAGGTACTCGGGCGCCATGGGCTCAAAGAATCGCTCGGCGTCAGCCGGGTTGCCCGATTTCCGCTGCCGCAGCATCTCGCTCAACGAGCCCGGCACGTACGCCATATCGACGTCGAGTTCCTTCTCGAGGGTGGTGACGATCCGCTCGTTGGCCAGCAGCACCTTGCGGCCGCTGGGCATCGTGATGGGCCGCACCGCGGTATCGAGCTTGTCTTTGGGCATGAACCGGGTAAAGCAGTCCGGAGCTTCGTAAGAGTGCGCATCGAAGTCGAGCAGCTTGTACGGCAGTGTGCCCAAAGTGTTTTGGATCAGGGCCATGGTGGTGTCCTTTAGTTCGATATTGGCTGAGACGCGCCCCGGACGCCCGGGGCACTGGGGTAGCTGATCGCGTCGGCGAAGTCACTGACCGGCTGGACATTCCATCGGTGTCGACTCGTCGGCACCTGCTCCGCCTGGGTCATGACCACCTCTTCTTCCACGCGCTCCGTGTTCGTGCCTTGCAGTATCTTACATTGTAATAATGCTCATGGCCAGCGATGGCCGACACCGCACCAACGCCGACTTCGGACGCCGCATCAATCAGATGCCGAGCGACTTGCTGATCATGCTCTTCAGGACTTCACTCGTTCCTCCGTAAATGCGGGTAACGCGCGCGTCGGCGTACATCCGAGCTATCGGGTATTCGAGGATGTACCCATAGCCGCCGTGGAGCTGAAGGCACTTGTCCACCACGCGACTTTGCATCTCGGTACAGAACAATTTGGTCTTTGCGGCGTCCACCGGGGTCAAGGTTCCGGCATCCAGTTCCTCGACCGCCCGATCACATAGCGTTTGGCCGGCCTCGAGGTCCGTTGCGCACTCTGCGAGGACGAACTTCGTGTTCTGGAAACTCGACAAAGGCTTGTCGAACACCTGACGGCTTGTCACATACTCCACCGTCACCCCGAGCGCCGCGGTTGCCGATGCCTGTGCCGCCAGCGCGACCACCAACCGCTCCTGTGCGAGATTGTGCGCGAGATACTCGAATGCGGCACCCTCCTGACCGAGCAGATTGCCAGCTGGCACGACGACGTTGTCGAAGTGCAACTCCGTCGTGTCTTGAGTCTTGATCCCGATCTTCTCTAGCGTGCGGCCGACCGAGAATCCCGCGGTGTCCGTCTCCACACCCAGAATGGAGAGCCCCGTACGGCGATTCGACTCGGTTGCCGGCGAGGTTCGGGCCACCACCAGCACCAGGCCGGCATTGCGTCCGCCACTAATGAACGTCTTCGAGCCATTCACAATGTAGGCATCACCCCGACGCTCCGCATGAGTGGTGATACCCGCCAGATCTGAGCCCGTACCAGGCTCCGTCATGGCGATCGCAGTCATCAACTCCCCCGATGCCATGCCCGGCAACCAGCGCTCCATCTGAGACGGGTTCGCATAGTTCAAGATGTAGGGCAGCACCACATCCATGTGCACTCGCATCGACCCGACACCCACGCAGGCCTTGAACGACTCTTCGCTAAGAACTGCATTGAATTTGAACGTTTGCTGACCGCCGCCCCCGTACTGCTCAGGGATCTGGATTCCTAAGATGCCCACCTCACCGGCGCGCCGATAGAACTCCTTCGGCGGAGCCCCCGCCTTCTCCCAGTCGGCGTAGTTCGGAACCACCTCCCTGGCAAGGAACTTGCGCACGAGCTCACGAAAACTCTCGTGATCGGGGCTATAGATCGTGCGTCTCATCAGTGCCCACCCTTCGCATTTTGAGTTCCACCGGCAACCTTGATGCCGGGGCACGCCGCACCAACTTATACTATGATTGAATTCTTATACTATGCTTGATTTCCATGCATCTCGAACTGTCTGAAGCTCAGCGAGCCCTGCGTCGGGAGTTGCGGGAGTATTTCGCCCAGTTGGTCTCGCCAGATGTCTGGGGCGCACCGGCCGGTTCGGCGCCACACCGCGCCGCTGTCCGTCGGCTCGGCGAGGATGGCTGGCTCGGTATCGGGTGGCCTCGCGAGTATGGCGGCCAGGACCGCACAGCGACAGAGCAACTCATCTTTTTCGACGAGGCCACGAAGGCGCGGGTGCCATTTCCCTTCGTCTCGCTGAACACTGTCGGCCCGACGTTGATGCGTTATGGCACCGACGAACAAAAAGATCGATATCTCGCTCCAATCCTTCGCGGCGAGATTGAGTTTGCGCTCGGCTATACCGAGTCAGGCGCCGGATCGGATCTCGCAGCGGTTAGCTGCGGAGCCCGGCGTGAGGGCGACCACTACGTCGTGGACGGACAGAAAATGTTCACTAGCGGAGCAGGTTACGCCGACTACGTTTGGCTGGCATGCCGTACCGATCCCACCGCCGAGCGCCACCGCGGGATCTCGGTGCTTATCGTGCCCACCGAGAGTCCAGGGTTCTCATATACCCCGCTCGAAATTGACATGATCACCGGCCGCACCGCGACGGTCAGTTATTACGACGGCGTGCGTGTCCCGGTGACCAACCTTGTGGGTGAGGAGAACGACGGCTGGCGGCTCATCACAACTTCCCTCACCCACGAGCGGATCCTGGTCGGACAGGCCAGCGAGGTCGACCGCCTTCTCGAAGAGGTCACCAATTGGGCCCGGACAGAGCGTCTGTCCGACGGTCGTCGAGTGATCGATCAAGAGTGGGTGCAGATGCATTTGGCTCGGGTGGCGTCGCTGGTGGAATACGGTCGGCTGGCCAACTTCCGTGGCGCCGCCGAGGCGGAGGCCGGCGCCCTTCAGCCCCATACCGCCTCGGCGGCAAAAGTTTTCAGCTCAGAGATGGCCACCCCCGCGCTGCAGATGCTCCTTGAGGTGATCGGCCAACGCGGCTACCTGCGCGACGGTCAGCCGGACAGCATGCCCCGCCTTGATATCGAGCGGGTGTATCGCCTCGCGTTGCAGGCCAAGTTCAATGGCGGTGCGAACGAGATCTTGCGCGACCAAATCGCCCGCTCCGGACTGGGCATGCCCACAGCGCGTTACTAGAGTGAGAGCAAACGCGGCGCTGCCGTTCACGTGCTCGCTCTAGAACTGCAGGATTCGACGCGTGATGTGTCGGGGTTGCAAATGTCGACTCATCATCGTCAGTGAGATGCGCCCGCCGGGCGTTGAGTCGGGAAACGCGAGGGAGCACACCGAACCGCAGCGCATCTCGCAGGAGACGTCGCTGCCGGCCAGACCGTGCGGACGTGGCCAGCCTCAAATCAGCTGCCCGTCCAGCGCGGTGGCCGTTTCTCTGCGAACGCTCGGGCGCCCTCCTTCGCGTCGGATGAGTCGAAGACGGGTTTGATCGCGCTCGCCTGCATGTCCCAGAATTCGTCTTCGGTCAGGCCTGTAGCCCGCCTCAGCACCTGCTTGGATGCGGCGAGCGAGAGCGGCGCATTACGCGCTAAGCTCTCCGCAAGCTCCAGCGCGAGCTTCAGCGCCGATCCGGGTTCGGCTACTGCGGTGACCATGCCGTAGTTGTGCGCCTGCTCGGCTGTTATCGGTTCACCGCTTAGAGCCAGTCGCATCGCGACGCCATATGGCAAATGGCGCAGTACACGCATCAAGCCGCCTGCGGCGGCGACGAGCCCGACCTTGCTCTCGGGGATGCCCAGCTTGGCGCCCCGCGCGGCGACAATCAGGTCGCAAGTGAGGGCAAGTTCAAGACCACCGGCAAGCGCGAATCCCTCAACGGCCGCGATCATTGGTTTGTTGCTACCACGCTTGACGAACGGTATGAGGCCCCCCGGCAAACCGGCCCTGAGGTACTCCTTGAGATCCATCCCCGCACAGAATCCGCGACCGTTACCCGCCAGCACGCCGATGCTCAGCGAGTCGTCCTCGTCGAGCCGCTCAACAGCCGAAAGCAGAGAAGTCGCGAGGGCGGTGTTGATCGCATTGAGCGACTCCGGCCGGTTCAGGGTGATGACCATCACCCGACCGCGGCACTCGACCATCACCTCATCGCTCATAGCTCCCCCTTTCCAAGGGCAAGACGACTGCACTGAGAATCTTCTCCGGAGGAAACTGGCATGGCAAACTATACTCTGACCGATCGGTACAAGATTGGCAAAACTAGAGGAGCACTACAGTGGACTTCACGCCGACGGAGGAAGAGCGGACCGTCGCTGAATTGGCCCGGACATTTGCCACCGGCAAGATTGCCCCCATCGCCCGACAGGCCTGGCAAGACCGACGCTGTCCGACCGAGGTGCTGCGGGAGATGGGCGACGCAGGATTGCTGGGCCTGCTGATACCGGAGAAGTGGGGCGGTGCGGGTGTGTCCACGGTTGCGTTCGTGGCCGCCATGGAGGAGATCGGTGCCGCCGACCAGTCCGTCGCTGCGGCCTGGCAGGCCCATCTGACGATCGGCAGCCTGCCGCTCCTGATGTTCGGTTCCGATACGCAACGCGAGCGCTGGCTGCGTCCGCTGGCTCAAGGACAAGTGCTGGGCGCATTCGGGTTGACCGAACCGGAGGCCGGCTCGGATGTGGCGTCGCTGCGCACCACCGCGACGCGGGCCGACGGCGGATGGTTGTTAAACGGACAGAAGATTTTCATTTCCAATGCCGGCACCGACATGAGCTATGGCGTTATCGTGCTGGCGCGCACCGGGGAAAAGGACGGTCGCCCGACCTTCGGCAGCTTCGTTGTGGAGACCGACACGGCTGGCTTCCGGGTCGGGAGCAAGCTGCGTGGCATCGGCTGGCGGTCACTGGACACCCGCGAACTGTTCTTCGATGACGTGTGGGTTTCCGACGATCACCTGGTTGGAGACCCTGAGCGCGGCATGGGCCAATTTCTCGCCGCCTTGGAGACCGGCCGGATCTCCATCGCCGCGCTGTCGACGAGTCTTATCAAAGCAGTGCTGCGCCTGTCGACCGAGCACGCCACCCGCCGGGTGCAGTTCGGCAAGCCAATCTCGTCGCACCAGGCGATCCAGTTCAAGCTCGCCGACATGGCCACCGACCTGGAGGCGTCGCGCCTTTTGACGTACTCGGCGGCGGTGGCGCGCGACCTCGGCGAGCCGTTCGCCAAAAAGGCTGCGATGGCTAAGCTCTTCGCCAGCCGGGCCGCGGTGCATGCCGCCTGCGAAGCAGTGCAGATCCACGGCGGTATGGGTTTTATGGAGGAGACCGACGTTGCGCGATACTTCTGCGATGCAAAGGTGCTCGAGATCGGCGAGGGGACGAACGAGATCCAGCGCATGGTCATCGCCCGCCACCTCGGCTGCTGAGGTTGGCTGATGGCGCGTACCCGTGACGACGCCAAGTGGGCAGCCCGGCAGGACGAGATTGTTGACATCGCCGCTCGGCTATTCGCCGCGCAGGGTTATCACAGCACCGGCGTGCAAGAGGTGGGGGATGCGGCGGGTCTAGGTCGCGGCGCCCTTTACTACTACGTCACTTCGAAGGAGAACCTGCTCGGTCTGATCCACACCCGGGTGATGGAGCACGTACTTGCCAGCGCCGAGCGCGCACGTACCCAAGTCGGCTCGGCGTCCGAGCGACTTACCGCGCTGGGCCACGAGCTGATCAACATCATCTGCACCTATCCAGACCACGTCTGGGTGTTCTTGCACGAGTTCCGGGTGCTTACGGGTGAGGAATCTGAACGATTCCTTGAGCAGCGCCGCCGGTACGAGGGCACGGTCGCTCAGATCCTGCGCGACGGCATCGGCGCGGGAGAGTTTGACATCGCGAACGTGCGTTTAACCGCGCTGGCCTGGCTCGGCCTGCATAACTACATCTACATCTGGTTCGACCGCGGCGGCCAGCTGACTCCCGCGGAAATCGCCGATACCTTCGGCAACATCTTCCTGAACGGCATACGTACTCGCTCGGGCTGATCAGAGGGCCGCATAACCGCCATCGACGACGAGCGCTGTTCCCGTTGTCCACCGGGCTTCATCAGACGCCAAGTAGACGTACGCGCCTGCGAGATCTGCGGGGCTGCCCAGGCCGAGCGGATGCTTCGCCGCCAAACCGTCCAGCGTCTCTTGGGACATTGCCCGATGGATGGCGGTGGGGAATGTCCCGGGGCAGACGCAATTGACGCGGATCCCGTCCCGGGCGTACTCAACTGCTGCGATCTTGGTGAGCTGGATGATGGCGGCCTTACTGACTCCGTATGGACCGGTATACGGCCACGCTGTCATCCCTGCCACGGACGCCGTGTTCACAATTGAGCCGGCGCGAGCCGGACGCATCACCCGAATCGCGCTCCGGACGCCGTTCAGCGCACCGTAGAAGTTGACGTCAATCACCGCCTGCCAGTCATCCAGTGAGAGATTATGAATGCGGCCGTTCGGTGAGAGGATTCCGGCGTTGTTGATCATGACGTCAACCCGCCCGAAACGCTCGACTGCCCGATCCACGAGCGCGTCGACCTGTGCACTGTCCTGGACGTCGGTCTTCAGGTAGTCGACCTCCGCATCCGCGGGCGGATCGATCGGGCCGAGGTCACCTGCGCAGAGGCCCGCCGGCCGCTCGGCGGCCAACCTCGCGAGTAGCGCTGTGCCTAGCCCGCCACCGGCTCCAGCGACCACGATGACTCTATCCTGCAACAACATTCGATGCTCCTTAGACTGCCGTGTAACCGCCATCCACGTTGAATACCGCTCCAGTGACGAACGACGAAGCGTCCGACGCCAAGAAGCGGAATGCTCCGAGTAGCTCCTCGGTGGAGCCCCACCGCTTGAGGGCGGTATGCCCGAGGATCTGTGCGGTGCGGCCCTCGTCGTTCAGCCATGGTGTGGCCAGCCCAGAGTGGAACCACCCTGGTGCCACCGCGTTCACCGTCACCCCTCGCGGCGCGAAGTCGATCGCCAGCGCCTTCATCAGCCCGACGAGCCCGGCCTTGGATGCGCTGTAGGCGGTCAGCCCGGCCATTGGGCGCTCCCCCAGCACAGACCCCGTAGCGATTATCCGGCTTCCCGGTTGCATTACGCGTGCGGCCGCGCACGCCCCGTAGAAGACGCCGGAGAGATTTACATCGAGGATGTCGCGCCACGTCTGTGGGTTCAGCTGGATCGGATCGACGCAGACAGGCGAAATCCCGGCATTCAGGATCGCGACGTCGAGACCGCCCCAGGCGTTCACCACCGTCTGCACGGCCTCGTCATTCGCCCCCTGGTCGCGCACATCGAGCGGAATAAGCAACACCTCCGCACCGACCAACTCAGCGGTCTCCGCCAGGTCCGCGTACGTCCGCGCCGCAAGCGCGATCCTGGCGCCGGCCTCGGCCAGACCCGACCGCCAGCACCCGGCCAAGACCTCGACCGGCACCGGTGAGCAAGACCCGCTTGCCGGCGACCCGCCCAGGATCGGGAAAACTCGTCGGAATTTTGATGGCTAACCCCTATTCATAGACCGACCGGTCGATATATTAACAGGATGGCGACAACCGTGGAAGAATCCGAACGCCGACTGGAACTGCACCGCCGCATTGTGCAGATTCGAGGCTTCGAGATTCGCGCAAGTGCCCTGTATCGCGATGGGGAGATTCCGGGCTTCGTGCACCTGTGCTTGGGCCAGGAGGCCAGCGCCGTCGGAGCCTGCTTTCCGCTGCGCGCCGACGATGTCATCACCTCGAATCACCGCGGTCACGGCCACTGCCTGGCCAAAGGACTGGATCCTGCGCCGATGTTCGCTGAGTTACTCGCCCGTGAGGCAGGCGTGAATCATGGTCGCGCGGGATCGATGCACATCGCGGACCCCTCGCGAGGGATCTTCGGCGCCAATGGCATCGTGGGCGCCGGACTGCCGATCGCAGCCGGAGCCGGGCTCGCGGCTCAGTTATCAGGCACCGATCGCGTCGTGGTCGCTTTCTTCGGCGATGGTGCAGTGGCTCAAGGCGCCTTCCATGAGGCGGTCAACCTCGCCGCGGTTTGGCGACTGCCGGTGATTTTCTTCTGCGAGAACAACAAGTACGCCGAATTCAGCAGTGCGGCAGACCAGCATCCGGTCCCGTTGCAGGCGCGCGCCGGCGGGTACGGACTGCCGTACGTCGCAGTCGACGGCAACGACGTCGCGGCCGTCGCCTACGCGATGACCGACGTGATCGCGGGGGTTCGCGCGGGAGGCGGACCAGTCTTCGTCGAAGCCGACACCTACCGCTGGCACGGACACTACGAGGGGGACCCCGAGAAATACCGCGACCCCGCTGAGGTGGAGCACTGGCGCACCGACCGCGACCCCCTGCTTGTAAGCAGACGCTGCATCGACTCGGACAAAGCCGCCGCGATCGAGGCCGATGTCGACCGGCAACTGGATCGGGCCGTCGAGTTCGCTCGCGCATTGCCACCGCCGGATCCCTCCACTCTGGGCGCCCACGTCTTCGCGCAGCGCGCCTCGCTCCCCGAACCGCCAGAGCCCCACGGCGAACCGTTCCGGATGATGGATGCGATCCGCGAAGCGCTGACTGCCGAACTCGAAACCGATCCCAGAGTGTTCCTCGCCGGCATTGACGTCGGTGCAGGTGGCAATGTTTTCGCGCTCACTCGCGGATTGCACGATCGCTGGCCCGCCCGCGTGCGTGATACCCCTATCTCCGAAACGGCCATCGTGGGCTTGGCGGTCGGCGCTGCCATGGCCGGGCTCCGGCCCGTCGTAGAGATCATGTACCTCGACTTCATCGGCGTCTGCCTCGACCAAATCATGAACCAGGCCGCCAAACTTCGGTTCATGTCCGGTGGCATTGCCCAGACCGGGCTGACGATCCGCACCCAGTTCGGCGCTGGCCGGTCCTCGGGCAGTCAGCATTCCCAGAGCCTGGAGGCGCTGCTCGCCCACATCCCCGGGCTAACCATCGTCATGCCGTCCACCCCCGCAGACGCGTATGGGTTACTCCGCGCATCGATTCAGGATCCCAATCCCGTTGTGTTCATTGAGAATCGGCTCACCTACGGTCTCAAGGGCCCGCGCCCGCCTGCGGATCACCTCGTTCCCCTCGGCAAGGCCGCCGTCGTACGTCAGGGTGCGGATCTCACGCTGGTGTCCGTCTCGCGGATGGTTCACGAATGCGTCGCTGCCGCGAACGTCGTTGCCGAAGAGGGCATCGACGTCGAGGTGATCGATCTGCGCACCGTCGCCCCGTTGGACCGCAGCACCATCCTTGCATCGCTTGAGAAGACCAGCCACCTACTCATCGCTCATGAAGCGCACCGAGACTTCGGTATTGGAGCCGAGATCGCGGCAATGGGCGTCGACGAGGGCTTCTGTTTCCTCGACGCGCCGATCCGTCGAGTCGCACCTCCCCCGGTGCCTGCGCCCTACGCGCCTCCGCTCGAAGGCGTCTGGTTACCGGACCGGCAACGTATCGCGCAAGAGATCCGCGACCTCATTGCGTTCTAAGAGCGATCGAGACTCCGCGAAGCGGCCGTGGCCTTCGCGTGGAGGCGTCAGCCCGTTTGGAAACCCGATGAAAAGAAGGATGAGGAAAGTTGAAACGTGCGATCTACGAAGCCGAGCACGAGGCGTTTCGCGACACCGTACGCGGCTACATCGAAAGTGAGCTAGTGCCCAACGCCAAGAAGTGGGAGGCCGACCGCCTCGTCGACCGGTCGGCGTACGTGGCCGCTGGCAAGCATGGACTGATCGGGTTCAACATGCCAGAGGAGTTCGGCGGCGGTGGAGTCGACGACTTCCGCTTCAATGCGATCATCGACGAGGAGATCGCCAAGTCGGGAGTGCCCGCCCCCTCGTTCAGCCTGCACAACGATGTCGTCGGACCGTATTTCAAGGACCTGTGCAACGACGAGCAGAAGCAGCGCTGGGTGCCCGGCATCACCAGCGGTGAGCTCATCATCGCGATCGCAATGACCGAACCCGGCGCCGGCAGCGACCTGGCAGGCATCCGGACCTCGGCCGTGCGCGACGGCGACGACTGGATCCTCAACGGCTCCAAGACATTCATCTCCTCGGGCATCAACTCCGACCTGTGCGTCGTGGTGGCACGGACCGACCCGAAAGCCGGCCACAAGGGCTTCACTCTGCTTGTTGTCGAGCGTGGGATGGAGGGTTTCACCCGCGGGCGCAAGCTCGACAAGATGGGCCTGCACGCGCAGGACACCGCCGAACTGCACTTCGAAAATGTCCGGGTGCCGAAGGCCAACCTGCTCGGCAAGGAGGGGCGCGGCTTTTACCACCTGATGGCCAACCTGCCGTCGGAGCGGCTCTCGATCGCGATCATCGCGATCGCCGGGGCGCGCGAAACTTGGCGTCAGACACTGCAATACGTCAAAGATCGCACGGCTTTTGGCCAGCCGGTCGGCAGCTTCCAACACAACAGGTTTCTGATGGCCGAGATGGACACCCAGCTCGAGGTCACCGAGAACTACATCGACCGGTGCCTGCAGGGCGTGGTCGACGGTGAGCTGAGCGCGGTGGAGGCAGCCAAGGTGAAGTGGTGGGCGACCGAGACCGCCAAGAAGGTCGTCGACAACTGCGTGCAGTTGCACGGCGGCTACGGCTACATGATGGAGTACCGCGTCGCCCGCGACTATGTCGACGGACGCATTCAGACGATCTTCGGCGGCACGACCGAGATCATGAAGGAGATCATCGGCCGCGACCTCGGCCTCTAGCTCGTCGAGTCGACCGCGAGATCACCGAGTAGAACGCACATGCGGGCAATTGCCGCGCCACACAGCCTGCCGCTGCCATGTGGCGCGCAAGCCGTTTACGCGCAGCAAACACATTTATACATCGTTTGACATGGCGATGGGCCACGGCTAGCGTGGATGCGATACTCAAGATTGATGCTATCTCAGCGGCAAGAAACGCGATGCTCATCGATTAGGAAGGCCGCCTCGCACAGTGATCGATATGTCCATCGTGGACTCAGCTATGCCGAGAACGGTGCACCTGCAACCGCATATATGCGACCTCTTCGCCAGCGCACTCAGCGAGTCTGATGCTGCCTACCGCCGGTTGCGGGGCCGCCCGCCTGCCAGCGCATGCACCAGGAGGCTCAATTGACTCAACCGGCGCGGCCCGCGTTTTTCGATGCATGGGTCAACTGGAGCGAAATGCGTAGCGACGGTGAAGAGAACCGCGAGATGCGCAGCGTCAGAGCCATGTTTCATCGATCCTCTGACACCTGGGGGAAGGCGCGAACAGTCGATGAGGTCGTCGAGTTGATGGATGCCAGTGGTGTGCGCGGCGGCCTGTTGGCCGGCACGGTTGACCTCCGTTGCGGTGGGTAGCGTCGCTCGTCGCGAGACAGTGGAGGAGGTCAGCGAGGCGCTCGCCGAGATCTGCGCCCGCCACCCGGGAAAGCTTTTCGCCGCGCCGCTGATCGACCCCCGCCAGGCAATGCCAACGCTACGCGGGATGGAGGTCGCCGTGAATGACTACGGCGTCAAGGCATTCCGGTTATTCCCGGCGAGCTACCAGCTACCGGCCGACCATCAACTGCACTACCCGATCTATGCCAAGGCTGTTGAGCTCAATGTTCCCGTTTGCATTAATGTCGGCCTTCCCGGACCCCTCATGTACGGCGAAGTCCAGCGTCCGATGTTGTTGGACCGGGTGTGCATAGATTTTCCCGAACTGGTGGTCGTCGGCGCGCATATGGGCTCTCCATGGCAGGCGGAGATGGTCTCGCTCATGACCAAACACACCAATCTTCACCTAATGACCTCGGCGTGGGCACCGAAGTACTACCCGCGCGAGATTCTCGACTTCATGAAGCAACGTGGGAAATCCAAAGTCCTTTTCGCCTCAGATTTCCCGATGCTCAGCTTCGAGCGCTGTGTCCGCGAAATCAGCGGACTCGACTTGCCGCGTGACGTTCTCGACGCGTTCCTCTTCGGCAATGCTGCGCGGGTCTTCGACCTACCAACAGCGACTCAACAGCCCGGATAACGATCAGGCGAATCGCGACAGCCGTCCCGAGTCTCCGACAAATGTGCCGATCTACATGAATCGCATTGCCCGCTTGATCATTGCCGGCGAAGGACGCCGCTTCGCGGTCATCATCAGCCCCATCATCGTCGGAATCCTTTGATTCAGCCGCTCCACTGCAACGGTCTTCGCGCGACTGAACTCGAGGATCCCCTCCTGTCCCTGGAGACGACCGAATCCGGAGGACTTCTCACCACCAAACGGGGCTGCCGCCACGACCATTCCACCAACTGCATCGTTCACGTTCACACCGCCTGCCAGCAGTTGGGACGCTATCCGTTCACCGCGTCGGACGTCCCGAGTGAACACGCTGCCATTCAGGCCAAACTCAGACTCGTTGGCGATCCGCACCGCCTCATCAAGGTTCGCAACTCGCGTGATGCTCAACACCGGTCCGAACGTCTCATGGCGCATTAGCTCCATCTCCGGGCGCACATCAGCGATAACAGTCGGCTCGAAATACCAGCCGCCGCCCGGTCGCCGGCGACCACCGACCAGTAATCGAGCACCTTCGGCTTCCGCGGCACGAATCCGCTCCTCGATGATCGGCATCTGACGTTCCTGCGTCATGGGACCGATGTGGTCGTTCGCGGATGAACCCTGACGCAAGCGCTTCGTGATCCGAACCGCCTCGGCGACAAATTCGTCATATACCGGACCCTCTACGAGAACTCGCTCCGCAGCGACACACGCTTGCCCTGAGTTGACAAACGCAGTGCCAACTGCCGCCTTGGCAGCTCGCGGGATGTTTGCGTCGGCAGCCACGATCATTGGGTCCTTACCACCAAGCTCCATCACCGAAGGCGTCAGTGAATCGGCGCACGCAGCCATGATTCGCCGGCCGGTGTTCGGACTGCCAGTGAATGCGACCTTGTCGACACCAGCGCGCACCAGCGCCTCGCCTGTCGGACCGTAGCCTGTCACGACGAACAGAAGCTCGCGCCCCGCGGCGTTGATAGCCTTCTGCAAGGCCAGACCGGTCAGCGGTGTGAGCTCAGAGGGCTTGAGCACGACGACATTACCCGCAGCGAACGCCGCGGACAGGGTCTGGAGCGGCACGGCTATCGGGACGTTCCACGGGGCGATTTCACCGATTACTCCGTAGGGTGAGTATTCCACCCACGTCCGCTTCGTGATCATCGGCCAAGAGCGGATCCGACGACGAGCCAAGACCTTTGGGGCTGCCTTCGCGCACCAACGCACCAAGCCGACGGTCCCGGCCAGCTCGATGTACGCATCCGGAAGCGGTTTCCCGGTCTCCGCAGCGCAGGCCGCTGCAATCTCGTCAGCATGATCGCAAAGCGAGGTGGCAACTCGTAGAAGGTGCTCACGTCGCTCCGCCAAGCTCAGCGCTGCGAAAGCCAAAGCGGCTAGACGGGCCTTTCCGACGACGTTTTGCACTTCGGCGCCGTCCATAACGGGGACGGTCCCCACAATCTCATGCGTGCCCGGATTGCGGACCTCGATCTGGTCTCGGCCGGGAGCGGTCGCCGTAGGGACTCGGTTCTCTTCCGACACGGCGCTCGACCTCTCCAAATCAGGACCTAGTGAACCAAATTGTACCATGTCCAACTCTTCGACTATCGATTTGTGTCAACGCAAAGCGCTGCACTGCGGCAATGACGAGCGTATTCCCATGCGGCGGTTCAATGCCGCTCGTTCGCTCTATCTTGACTCGATGGGTTGAGGTGCTGAGCCGGACGACGAACCTCTGATCCGGGACTCAGGGAGTGAGTGGTAATCGGTAACCTTCGCTTCCGGGGCAGGGCCCGTACTTCGTCCCCGTGGTGGCGCCGACGTCACACAAATGGTTGTTCAAATAGCTAGGCGCATCGGGATAGGTACCGCTGTTGAGCCCTAGGAGTACCTGGTAGCCGCAGCCGATGATCCACACGAGGTTGCATAGGCCGACGAGGGCCAGCAGGGACAGCGCGGCGCGTTGTCGGGGAGCGTGGCGATCGAGGCCTCGCTCGACGACAGTCCTGCCGTCACCATCACGCAAGAACCGGACCGCCGCGATGGTCCCGACCATGAAAGCGACCATGGGCGACTGGAACCAGGAGAAAGACATCGACGATCCGATGTCTATGCGCCCGTCCGCCGGGGAGCCGGCCAGACCCCAGATGTCAAAGCCGATGAGCGGCGCCTCAAAAAGTGGGCACAGCATGAAGATAACGGCATACGTGATCGCCACGAGTTGGGCGCGGCTTAACGATGGCCAGCGTCGGCCGATGGCCCGGGTGAGCGCATTCAGGGCCATGGGGACCGCGAGGCCGCCGAACGCATAGAGGGCTACGAGAAATATCACCGGCCAGGGCAGGTCCCCCGCTACCGGGTTGACCTGGAATGGGTAGTGGCTGCCCCAGGAGTTCACGTTCACAAACTCCGAGCTGAGGAACCACACCGGCTGCACGAGATTCGGCAGAGGGTCGAGCCAGGCAGTCAGCAGCATTGCGATCGCCAGCTTCGCGTCGAAGGTGAGGCGACGCTCGCGCCGGCAGGTGCGCACCAGATGAACACACATTCCGACGCTGAAGAGGACGATCGCGACCTGCGCGACCATCGCGGCGATGTCTCCAAGACTGCCGTCAACGCGGAACTCGGTGATCTGGCGGGGACCGTCAGCCAGCCATGCCCCCAAGACCCACGCCTGCAGTAGTAAAAGGAGCGTTCCCGCCAACGCGAGGTAATGCGTGAGGCACCATCGCGAGGTAGTTCCCGGCACAGGTCCCGCAGCAGTCACGGGCGTGCGCGACACGTCCTGCGGGGGCCGCTCGTTGTGCTTCGGAAGTGCCACCTCAGCGCCCGGTCCACACGGGAGCGCGTTTCTCGGCGAAGGCGATCGGGCCTTCCACGGCGTCGGCGCTCGTGGCCACGCGCTGGGCAAGCTCCGCCTCGATCTCGTATGCCTCCTTCTGGCTGCCCGCCCACAGCGCCCGCAACGCGGCCTCCTTCGTTGCTTGCGTTGACACCGGCGCGTTGGCCGCGATGCTGCGGGCGAACTGGAGCGACCGCTCGAGAAGCTCGCCCTTCGGCACCACATCGTTAAGCAGGCCCAGCTTGAGCGCCCGTTCCGCGGAGATCATGTCCGCAGTGAGGAGCAGTTCCATGGCGGCCCGCCACGGAATCTGACGTGGCAGTCGGGGAGTCGTGCCACCACCAGCGAAGAGGCCGCGTTTGGGCTCGACGACACCGAATAAGGCGTCAGTCGACGCCACGGCGATGTCGGCGCCGCCCACCAGCTCGATACCACCAGCGACGCACGGCCCGCCCACCGCGGCGATGATCGGCTTATAGATCGGCAGAGTACGCAGGGTCCCCTCCATGGCGACGGTGAACGGGATCCCGTCGATCTTGAGGTTTTCCATGTTGTTAATGTCGATCGGCTCACCGTTGGCGGTCTCAATCACCTTGCCCGTGAAGCTCTTTAGGTCGGCCCCAGCGCAAAAGCAGTCTTTGACTCCGGTGATGATGGCGACGCGTGCATCGTCGTCATCGCGGAAGCGCTTCCAGGAGTCGGCTAGGTCGCGCCAGTGGGGCAGATCGAGGGCATTCTTGCGCTCGGGCCGGTCCATGGTTATGAGGACGATATGGTCCTCGATCATTTCGTAGTGAATGGGCATGTGTGCTCTCCTCGCTATGAAATGCGATTCACCTCAACGACGTCGGTGCATGACAGCACCCCCGAAGACCCTCTGAGATGGCTCTCGCCAAGATTCTTACATTGTTAAACAGTGTGGGTCAAGACGCTGCCCGGCTGACCACGCGGGGTGCCCATTCCGAGTTGGCAGCCGATACGTGGTCTCGGCGGAGCGTCAAAGAAAGCCGATGTCGGCCAACCCTGAGTCTTCGCGGACTTCATGCCCATTTGCCCCCAAGCCGGTGAGTTCAGCCACTCAGTGCGGCGTCCGCGCAGTATCGGGTAACCTTTGACATCACCAAGTCGAACGTTGTACAAAATGGGTGCGTGCACCCGCCCAGTGGAGGTACCGTCGTGCCTATCGACCCTCGAACGCCGTGCATCATCGGCGTTGCTCAGTCCACGATCCGGCCATCGGGCCAACCCACCCCCGAGCCGCTCGAACTGTGGGCGGACGTGTGCCTGCGGGCGGCGGCCGATTCCGGCGCCTCGGGTGATGTGCTGGCTGCGGCTGACAGTCTGAGCGTCACTTTCTTGCAGAGCTGGCGCTACGACGACCCTGCCCTTCGCCTGGCCGAGCGCCTCGCGTTGGGGCCGGGCAAGCGTGAGTACTCCGGCATCGGAGGCGTGACGGGCATCTCATCGCTCACCGAGGCCTCGGCGGCCATCGTCGCAGGCGAGCTCGAGCTAGCCGTCCTGTGTGGCGCCGAAGCCCTTGCGACACTGAAGAAATCAATGGTTTCCGGCGAGCCCCTTCCCTGGAGCCATCCACATCCTGACGGCACAATGTACTTCCCGCCGGTCGAATTCCATCCTGGCGAGATCTCGAGCGGTGCTGCGGCCAGCGGCGCCACCGCTTTCGGGCTGTTCGACTCCGCTCGCCGAGCACACCTCGGTATTGGCCTCGACGAGTACGCGGGCCGGAACGCAGTGATGATGGCGGCATTGAGCACCGTCGCCGAGCGCAATCCATATGCGTGGTTCCCGCGCCGGCACGAGGCTGAGTTCCTCCGCACCGCCAGCGCCGAAAACCGCATGGTCGCGTACCCGTACACCAAGCACATGGTGGCGATCATGGAAGTCGACATGGCTGCCGCGGTGATCGTCGCGAGCACATCCACGGCGGATCGGCTCGGCGTGCCCGCCGAACGGCGCATCTACCCACGTGGGTGGTGCGGGGCCAACTCGCCCTCATTCGCCGCCGCGCAACGCGACCTCTGGGAGATCCCCGCAATGCAGGTCGCTAGCCAGGAGGCCCTCACCCAGGCCGGTCTGCGCATCGATGAAGTCTCTTATCTCGACATCTACAGCTGCTTCCCAAGCAGCCTCAATCTGACCGCCGACGCGCTGGGCGTCCAGGACCGCACCGGTGACCGCCTAACCGTCACCGGTGGACTGCCCTACGCCGGCGGGCCAGGTAGCAACTACGTGCTGCACTCGATCGCGTCGATGACCGACCTCCTCCGCGAGCACCCCGAAGCTTTCGGGATGGTCACAGGCGTCGGGATGCTGATGGAGAAACATGCCTTCTGCGTGCTCGGATCGTCGGCGCCGGTTACGCCGCCCAGAGGCCCGGAACCGGATCGGCTTGCAAGCGGCCTGCAAGGCGTCGTCGCCAAGACGGTCGTCACCGACTACTCCGGTCCGGCCACGGTCACCGCCTACTCGGTCACTCATGACCGCAATGGCCCGCTGTACGGCACCGCCATCTGCGATTTACCAGACAACACGCGCACCTATGCCCGTTTCGATGACGCGGCCCTCATGGCCGATGCCGAGCTCCACGAATTTGTGGGCCAGAAGATCCAGCTCGCCAGCGCCGGCCATCACAGCACGATTCAAACCTGACGGAAGTAGGCCGACATGGATTTCTCCTTCTCGGAAGAGCAGCTCGAGATCAGCAAGCTCGCCAACGACATCATCGGGACCCACTCCACGCACGAGCGGCTGCGGGAGCTCGAGGCGGCGGGCAAGCACATCGATGACGCGCTTTGGCGCGACCTGGCGACCGCCGGGCTCCTTGGGTTGTCTCTCCCTGCCGACGTCGGCGGAGCTGGCCTCGGGTTCCTTGAGACGTACCTCGTGCTCGTGGAAGTCGGTCGGCACACCGCGCTTGCGCCCGTGCTACCCACGCTAGTTTTAGGGGCGCTCCCAATCGCCGAATTCGGCACTCCGGCACAGACTTCGGCACTCCTGCCCGGCGTTGTCAGCGGCGATCGTGTACTCACGGCGGCGTTGGTCGAACTCTCACGGCAACCAGAGCAGCCCGCGACGACTGCGACTCGCGCCGATGGCGGCTGGACACTTAGCGGGACGAAGACCTGCGTGCCGGCCGGGCTGCAAGCCGACCGCATCCTTGTGCCCGCCGCCACTGGTGATTCGTCCATCGGCGTGTTCCTCGTCGACCCGAAGGCCGCGGGGGTCACGCTGACCCGCCAGGACCCGACCAACGGTATTTCCGAGGCGCGTTTAGAGCTCAAGGAGGTGCAGCTTTCCGACGAAGAGGTGCTCGGCGACCCTGCCGACGGTGGCGTCATCGTCGAGTGGATCGTCCTGCGTGCCAACGCTGCCCAGTGCGCGGTGGCCACCGGCCTGTGTGAGGAGGCCTTGCGGCGTACGGCCGAGTACACCAAGACCCGCGAGCAGTTCGGCCGTCCAATCGCTAGCTTCCAGGCGGTCGGTCAGCGTGCAGCCGACGCTTTCATCGATACAGACGCAGTGCGTCTGACTGGTTGGCAGGCCGCCTGGCGGCTGGCAGCCGATCGCCCGGCAGCGCGGGAGATCGCCATGGCCAAGTTCTGGGCGGCCGAGGGCGGACAGCGCGTCGTGCATTCGGCACAGCACCTGCACGGCGGGATCGGTCTCGACCTCGACTACCCCCTGCATCGCTACTTCCTGTGGGCCAAACACACCGAACTGTCCCTCGGGGGCGCCACAGCCCAACTCCTCAATCTCGGCCGCATGATCGCGGCCGAATCGTGATGACCGAGTTCAGCTGACGACTGGCCAACTCCCAGGCGGTACAGCGATCAAGTGAGCGCCCGCTGGGCCGCGAGAGGGAGTCCAGGCACCGGGCTGCGGCCCTTTACGACGTAGGGCGTCGCGAAGCTGCCGAAGTACACGTCGCGGAGGTCGTCGCCCCCAAAGGTGACGTTGGTAGGCGCGATCACCAGGGAGAAACTCGGGTCGTCGACGACGGTCACCACCTCCAGTTCGGGTGTGATCGCGACGATACGGCCGATTGAAGGCATGGTCACCCACAGATTGCCATCGGCGTCGAAGGCGACACCATCGGTGCTGCCCCAGCTGGTCATCAACGCGAAGTTCATCGTTTCCGGAGTCCGCTCGGCCCCGTCGGGCCATAGCAACTCGGCAGCCGCTTCGCCGTACGCCGTGCGAATGCCCAATGGAGGGCCATACCCCTCCGCCGTCCCGAGGCTGCCGTCTCCGAGTATCGGGAACCGTACGACGTCTGCTGGGGCCGTCCGGGCGCAATACAGGTAGTCCTCATCGGCATCCAGCGCCAGCCCATTCGGAAAAATGACCTCATCGGCGACGATCGCAGCCGATCCATCGGGGTCGATCCGCGCGATGAACCCGTCGGCCGCGCCCTCGATAAAGCTCTCCACGAAATTGTCGGTCACAGTCGATGACGAGCAGTAGATACCTCCGTCGCGGGCGATGATGGGATAGTTGGCCGACCGCAATGGCCGCCCTTCTACGGTGTCACACAACGTAGAGACGAAACCGCTGGCCAGGTCGAGGCGCTGAAGCGAATGGCCAGCGAAGTTGGCGATGATGATCGCTTTCCCATCCGGGGTGAGGTTGATCCCGTTTGGCTCTCCACCGGCCGCACCGATCGGTTGCATCGAGCCGTCGGGGAAGATCTCGCCGACCGCGGCGTCAGCATTGCTCGCAAAGACTCGACCCTCCCGGGACACGGCGACATCCTCAGGGCGGTTGAGCCCCTTGCCAACTGCCGTCAGCTCAGTGAGTGGAATGGGTGAGATGGTCACGACGTCTCCTTGGCTTTCGGCGCTATGGGGCCTTCGCGTCCGGGCTCACGGTTAACAGGTCGCCCATATTGGCCGTTGGGCCGGTGGGCCGATCGCCGAAAAGCTCGGGCACTCGATCGATCAGTTCGTCGACCGTCCACCGGTCTCCCTTGTCGATGCTCGCCGCCGAGCTCCAACCTTGCAGCAATTCAACGAAGCCGCCGGTTACGGCGAACGTCTGACCGGAGATGTGGGCTGCGGAATCACTGCAGAGGTAGGCGACAAACGGGCCGATGTTGTCGGGGTGCATCGAGTCGAAGCCTTCGGCGGGGGGGTCACCGAAGCCGGGGAACGCGTCTTCGACGAGCCGACTCTTCGCGGCGGGGCAGATCGTGTTGACCGTCACGCCATACGGTGCGAGCTCTCGCGCCACCGCCACGCCGAGTAGCGCGATACCCGCCTTGGCCGCGCCGTAATTGCTCTGGCCGATGTTGCCGCCAAAAAGCCCGACGTGCGAGGACGTGTAGACGATGCGCCCGCCTGACGGCTTGCCGGTGTCCTTGGCCACGCCCCGCCAGTATTCTCCGGCGAACCGAGTTGGAGAAACATGGCCCTTCAGGTGCACGGCGACCACCGCGTCCCATTCCGACTCCGCCATCTTGAAGATCATCCGATCCCGGACAATGCCAGCGTTGCACACAAGGATGTCCAGCCGACCGAACTCGGCCAACGCCCGCTTCACGACCATCTCACCCCCGGCCCAGGTGCTGATGTCGTTGCCATCGAGGATGGCTCGGCCACCGGCGGCGACGATCTCGGCGACCACCGCCGCGGCCGGGCCAGTGTCTTCCCCCTGGCCATCGGGCGAACTGCCGATGTCGTTGACCACCACGGCAGCGCCCTGCGACGCCAGCATCAATGCTTCACCTCGGCCGATCCCCCGGCCTGCCCCAGTGACGATGGCGACCTTCCCATCCAGATAACTCATTGCCTGTCGGACCTCCTCGGAGCCGCTCATCACGTGGAACGCAATGAAATTCATTACAGCGTAAGAATTCGGTCCTATTAAAGCAAGCTGCAGATGAGGATCCGGCGGCCAGGCACCTTCCGGTCGACGTCGACCCTCGTTCTCGCGCCCTTCGAATTCAGTCGTGGCCGCAGGCTGTTGCCGTTTCCTTACAATGTACGATACTTTAGGGCTTCATCTTGCAGGCAACAGAATTGGTTGGCATGACTCAGGCCTCGCAGAGTCCGGTCGAAACCGCCGAATCGGGCCCGTCGAAGATTTGGGCGCACTCGGGCGACTCGCACTTGATGGAACCCGAAGACCTCTATTCATCACGGTTGCCAAAACGATTAGCAGACCGTGCGCCGCGCACCGAGCGCGGCGAGAAGTTCGAGACCGCCTACATCGATGGGCAACAAGTCAACCGCCTGCTTAATGACTTCGCTGACGCGATGCGACCGCCCGGGTTCAGGGACTTGAAGATTCGGCTGCAGGACTTGGACCACGAGGGCGTCTGGAGTCAGCTGGCGTTCCCGTCGTCGGGCTTCTTTACGGTGCTCATCGATGACGCCGAGCTGGCGCGGGCTTGTGTACGCGCGTGGAACGAGTGGGCCGTCGAAGACTTCATGGCTCAACAGGACCGGGTATTCGCGACGGCCATCGTGCCGCTGGTCGACGTCAAGGACGCCGTCGCGGAGGTGGAGTGGGCGGCCGATAAGGGGTTTCAGGCGATCTTCCTGCCCACGTCGATGCCCCCGGAGAGGGAGTGGGGATTCGAGTTGTGGGAGCCGCTGTGGGCGGCGGCCGCTGCCGCCGGCGTGGTGCTCGCCTATCACATCGGCACCGGTGCCGACAGGATCGTTTATCGCGGCCCCGGTGGAGCAGTCGTCAACTACACGGAGGTGACATATTCAGGCATGCGGGTGGTCTCACACCTCGTCGCCAGTGGCGCGCTCGATCGACATCCAAACCTGAAACTGCTAATCGCCGAGGGCGGGGCCGGTTGGGTGCCCGCGCTGGGTGACCGGATGGATGAGGCCTACCGCCAACACGGAATGTTCGTGCGGCCTCGGCTGTCCCGATCGCCGAGCGAGATCATCCGCCAACAGGTGTACGCGTCATTCCAACACGACATCAGTGCGGTGCAGATCATCGAGGACACGGGCTACCAGAACGTGATGTGGGGTGACGACTATCCGCATCTGGAGGGAACATACGGTCACACTCAGGAGACACTGCGACATCTCTTCGACGCCGTCGACCCCCGCATCACCGATCGAGTGCTGCGCGGCACGTTCGAAGAGCTATTCAATGTCCCGCGGATGAGCGACGATATGCGCCACGCGTGATGGCGGTCGTCGACGTCGCGGATTTATAGCGACACACGGCCGCGTCTTCAGTCGAGGCTGATGATCGCGCCCCGCCGGGGTCCGCGAAACCCAGCGGGCCCCGCGTCATGCGGGCTTGCCGATGAAGTCGAAGCGCGGGCTGCTGAGAACGCTGCGCAGAAGCCCAGGTGCGTAGCGCCGCAGCCGCCACACGAATTTGGCTTTACCCGGAAGGACGAGTAGCCGGTCCCGCCGCAGGGATCGCTCGATCTCGTCGATCACCTTGTCCGCGCTCATCGGCATGGCCTTGTGCTGGTACGTCCGGTTGGGGATGAAGTCGTCCATCATCGGAGTCTGCACGGTCGGTGGGCACACGCAGGCGAACCGCACGCCGCGTCCGCGGTTCTCCTGCCAGAGCACCTCCGTGTATGCGACGACCGCGAACTTGCTGGCCGCGTACGCACCGACGCGGGACTGCGGCACCCACCCCAGCATCGACGAGAAGTTGACGACCTCACCGCGCCCTCGTTCGAGCATGCCGGGTACGACGGTTTGGCACACGTTCACGACGCCGCCGAAGTTCACAGCCATTGTCCGTTGGATGTCCACAATGTCTTGGTCGAGCAGGGGGCTCACCCGTGCTATGCCGGCGGCGTTGACGACCCGCCCGACCGGTCCGAGTTCGTCCTCCACGGCCGCGATCGTGCTGGCTACCGCCCCGGCATCTGCCACATCCACCGCATGCGTCGTGATCCGGGCGGGATGTCGCCGGGCCGTATCCGCCATCCCTTTGATGTTCACGTCAAGCACGGCCACACGGCGTCCAGCGGCAGCGAGGCGCCACGCCGCGATTTGCCCCAGGCCGCTGCCGCCGCCAGTGACGAGCGCGGCGTCATTCACCACAGCGGGGCCTCGTTACGCGGCCAGTTCGGGCACATGCGCGCGGTCGCGGTACTGGCTGGGCGAGTCACGATTGCCACATAGTGCAGGAGGTCCATCCCGGTCCTTCCGGTAGTCAGGTTTGCGCCGGACGTCGTCACGTCGGCTCCGGCTCTGGATAGCGGCGCCGAAGTGAAAACATCTGGCGGTTCAGCCAACTCGCTGCAGCAGAGTGCCGGTGCCCAGACCGCCTCCACAGCACATTGTGACCAGGGCCAGTTCGCTGTCGGATCGCTCCAGCTCATGAATAGCCTTGGTGACCAAAACGCAGCCAGTGGCTCCCAGCGGATGACCCAGTGCGATCGCACCGCCGTTCGGATTGACTTTCGTCATATCGGCCTTAACCGTGCGCTCCCAAGCGAGTACCACCGACGCGAAGGCCTCGTTTATTTCGACGACATCGATATCGTTCATCGCTAGGCCGGAGTCGCCCAATAACCGGTTAGTCGCTGGGATGGGGCCCTCGAGCATGAGGACCGGATCGCACCCGACCAAGCACGAACCCAATACCCGTGCCCTCGATCGCAGTCCAAGCTCAGACGCCCGCTCTGCAGACATCAGAAGCACCGCCGAGGCTCCGTCGGCGATCTGCGAGCTGGTGCCCGCAGTGTGGATTCCGTCCTCACGGGCCACCGGTTTGAGCGACGCCAGCTTCTCCAAGCTTGTGTCGCGCAACACCTCGTCCATCTCGAAGGACCTGGAGCTCGTCGGGACGCCTTCCCCGCTGTCGGCGACCGCGTCAACGGCGACGATCTGAGACTTGAACCGCCCTTCGTCCACCGCCAGTCGAGCTCGCCGCTGTGACTCGAGCCCCAGTTCGTCCGCGGCGGCGCGCGTGATGCCGTAGGTCGACGCGAGCCGCTCGGCGCCCTCGAACTGAGATGTGATCTCGTAGCGTGCCTGGTAGGTGTCGTTGTGGGGCAGGCCGTGACCTGCTGCCGCGCAGTCGAACGCCGCCGACCCCAGCGGCACCATGCTCATATTGTCAATGCCACAGGCGAGGACGATGTCCTCCGCTCCCGAGGCCACCAGAGACGCAGCCAGATTGAACGCCTGCTGGGACGAGCCGCAGGCGCTCGACACGGTCGAGGCGGCCACGGTCTCGGGGCCGCCGTGGGCCAACCATGCGTTACGGCTGATGTTGCCCGCCAGCGCGCCGCCCTGGCCTGGACATCCACCCACTATCTGTCCGACGAGCGCCGGCTCGAGGCCCGCGCGAATGAGCGCGCCCATCTGGATGGGCCCCAATATATCGATCGGGTGGGTGTAAGCGAGCGATCCCCCGCGCTTGCCGATTGCGCTGCGAACAGCCTCGACCACCACCACTTCTGTGCTCGACCGCACCGTGCTGCACCTCCCGGTTTAGATCTGTACTCAGTATAACTTGCGGCGTACCTAAGACCAAAGCGAGCGAAATCCGCGCCCTGCCAACACTGCGATGCGGAACTTACGAACGCGCGTGGGGGTGGACCCGAGCGAGGCCGATATCAACCGCCAAACGCCGCAGGTGCGCGGTCATAAGTCACGAGTCACAACCGAACTTCGCCGTTCTCGACCGCCTTACGCAAGTCCGCCGTCAGCGGCACCCACGACTTGTCGTCCGGCGAGAGCAGGGACACCCGATCGATTCGTTCGATGTCGAATCCTTCGTCCTTGAGTTGTGATTTCTGGTGTTTGAACGTTCCTGTCACCTGAACCTCGTCACCCAACCGAACGAAACGCGGAACGGCGTAGTCAGGCAGCGCATCTCGTAGATGGCGGGCGAAACCTTCGGCGTCCAGATCCTGCCCTTCGCTCAGCGCCAGCCATGCCATGCCGGCGCGGCCCTCCGTTCCCGGTACTTCGACGCCGTACACCACGCTGTCCCGGACCTGATGCCACCTATTGATGACCGATTCCACCTCGGTCGTCGCCACATTCTCCCCGCGCCAGCGAAACGTGTCGCCGGTTCGATCGACGAAGCGGACGTGTCCATGACCTTGACTCACGATGAGATCTCCGGAGTTGAACCACGTATCCCCACGCTTGAAGACATCGTGAAGGATCTTCTTCTCGGTCGCTGCGCTGTCGGTGTAGCCGCTAAACGGCTGGTGCTTGTCGATCTTCATGATCAGAAGGCCCACTTGGCCCGGTTCGGCCTCATTGATGAAGCCGTCCTTTCGGCGTTTTGGCTCTCCGGTCTCGGCGTCGAACTCGACGGCCTTCCACCCACGGGGGTTCCAGCCGCACGTTCGATCGAAGTTGAAGAAATTCATGAACCCTGATGGCGTCTCCGAGCCGCCATACCCTTCGTAGACCTTTTCGATTCCAAACCGTTGTTTGAAGTCGTGCCAGATTTCCGCGCGAAGTCCCCCACCCATGATGGCGCGCACTCTATGGTCGCGGTCGCCACCGCGCGGCGGCTGGTTGTACAGATATCGCAGCATCTCTCCGACATAGAGAAAGATAGTGGCCTCATACCGCTTGACGTCATCAAAGAAGTTGGTGGCACTGAACTGTCGTGCGGGCGCAAGAGCGGCGCCCGAGAGCACACAGGAACTCCACCCCCCGAAGAATCCGGTGGTGTGATACAGCGGAAGTGGGCAATAGACCGTGTCGTTCTCCGTCAGTTCTTGCACCATCTTTCCGGCCATCAAGCCGGCCATCCGCAAGCGCCGATGTGGGCTGATCACGGCCTTGGGCATCCCTGTGGTTCCAGACGTGTAGACGTACAGTGCCGCGTCACCAAGGCGCACCTCGGTCCAAGCCAGGTTTGAGTCGTCTGCCGCAGCGCTGACCGCGTCCAGGTCGGTCCAGCTTTCTGGCACCGAAGCCTCACCGCGGTCGGTCAGGAAAACCCAGTGCGGTTTCACGTCGGTGACGGTGTTCAGCGACTTGATGATGTCGACGTATTCTTCTCCGACCACCACCGCCTTCGGTTCGACCAGACGCAGGCTGTGCCCGACAGCGTCCCGTTTGAGGCTGGTATTGGCCAAGGCCGCGATTCCGCCGAGCTTGAGCACCGCCATCGTCGCAGCCAGCATTCCTGGTCTGTTGCCAACGTGAATCGAGACGACGTCTCCCTGTCGCACTCCGAGAGTCTCGAGGGCGCGTGCGTAGCGGTTACAGCATTTGTTGAACTCTTGCCACGTCCATTGCGCACCCTCGAATTTGACCGCCGGCCGGTCCGGCCAGCGTGCGGCGGTCACCTCGAGCTGGTGCCCCAACGAGTCGACCGTCGAGTCGTCGAGCTTCTGCAGCTGTATGAGCGCCGGGAGCACACCGGGCCGTAGCAACTTGCGGACGAGGCGGTAGTAGAACCGGAGGCCGGAGATTCGGTCGTCGCGAGCGCTCATTGCGGACCCACCTTCGTGACGGTCTCGGGCACCGGTCGGCCTGGACATGGGAGGACCAATCCCAGCGGCATGGTGTATGGGTTCGCTCGGCGGGACAAGGCGTCTCCTCAGGCGATGGTGTGGCGCTAAACTGTACGTCGTTTAACTATAGATACCTCATTCGGACTTGCATCTGCTACACCTCGGTGGCATTGAAATTGCCCGAACGATCGCACATCGTTGTCCGCACCCAGCTCGAGCGTGCGTGCAGCGAGCTAACAGGACGCCGAAATTGTCTTGGCCGGCAGCACCGCTCGCGACGGCAAGCCGGTCAACCAAGGACGCCTGCCTCTTGAAAAGCGCTGATGTCGTCCCAGTCGAAACCGAGCTCAAGGAGGACGGCCTCCGTGTGCTCGCCATGTTCAGGGGCTCGCGCCATCTGGGATGGCAGGCCGTCGAACTGCGCTGGGCCGGATATCAGCGGAACCGGTCGGCCGTTCCCCGCCTCGACCTCCTGGATTATGCCGTTTGCGACGACCTGAGGGTCCGAGGCGAGATCTGTGACCGTCTGCACCGGCTCCCAGGCGAAATTGGCTTCGGCCAAACGTGCGCGCCACGCGGGTAGGTCGGCCGAGTCGAAGAGCTCGTCCAGTGTGCGCACAAGGTCCTGGGCGTTGGTCGCGCGCGCCGCGGCATCGATAAACCGTGGATCGTCGGCTAGGCCGGGGCAACCGAGTCGCTGGCAGAGTTCCGGCCAATAGCGTTCGCTCTGAACGATATTGAGCGCGAGGAACCGGCCTTCGCGCGTTCGGTAAATCCCCATAAGCGGGTTATAGAGCTTGGATCGGTCAGTGAGCAGAAGTTGCTTCGATGGCGACCCCTGCCCCATGGCGGCCGACTGCAGATCGGGCGCTGAAATCCATGCCGACATGGCCAGCAGCGACACATCAATGGTGGATGGTTCCCCGTGGCGCTCGCGTCCAGCGATAGCCGCGGCGATCGCGCCGGCCAACACTGACCCCGCCATCAGGTCACCCATGCCGCCCGGCATTCGCGGCGGGTGGGAGAGCGCAGGCGGGTGAAATGTGTCGGCCAGTCCGCCCCGTGCCCAGAACGTCGAGTGCTCGAAGCCGCCGTGCTGCCGGTCCGGGCCCGAGTTTCCGACCGCGCTGCCGACAGCGCAGATGACCGATGGGATTCATCTGGCGCAGATCATCTACCTCGATGCCAAGACGGGTCCGCGCGGCAGGTAACAGGTTGGTTATGAAAACGTCGCAGTCGGCGATGAGGCGTTCCAGTACCGGCCGGGCGCCCTTGCGCTCGAGGCCTAGGGCTATAGAGCGCTTACCCCGATTGGCGAGTTGGACGACGGGGGGCATCGTGGCGCTTCCGGCTGAATCCGCGGGCGTGCGAATGCCACGCAACGGATCCCCCCAGTCGGGGTGCTCGACCTTCACAACCGATGCACCCCAATCCCCTAGGAGCGCCGCCGCACTTGGGACGAAGAGAAAGGTCCCGACCTCGACGACCCGGATGCCGCTTAGTGGCTGTTTCATACGGCCTCCGCCTCAGCAGTCGATCGGACGCGCCCACCGGCCTCGCCAGGTGTTCGGCGGAGTTGGAGCTGATGTCCACCGCCTAGCGTCACACGACACTGACGGCAAGGCATTCATAAGAATATTCTTACACCGCTGAACACGCCTGGCATCGAATTCTCGGCGATCTACGCGTGAGAATTGGACGTGGTACGATTTCGCCGTCAAGTCGGGCTTCGGCAGGGGTGAATCATGGGCGGGCAAGGGGTTGGCCGTATACGCATCGAGGTCGCCGGCGCCGTCGGCTGGATCACCATCGACAACCCAACGAAGGCCAACACACTTGACCGTGAGCTGGTCCGCGCGCTACGGGGTGCCTGGCGTTGGGCCGAAGGCGACGAGAGCGTCCGCGCGATCGTCCTCTCCGCGACCGGAGACCGTCACTTCTGTGCCGGGATCAATCTCGGGATGGTCGGCGATCCGAGCACCCAGGACGACCGTGCTTACACGGCCCGCGATTGCCACGTCACGAAACCGGTCATCGCAGCCGTTAACGGGGCCGTGCTGGGCGCCGGGCTGGGTTTCGTCACCGGATCAGATGTCGTGATGGCGGCAAGTCATTCCACTTTTCTTGACCCTCACGTTCGACTCGCCCAGATCACAGGATTCATCGGCATACGGCTCGGTCGGCAGCTGCCGGCGTCCGAGTACACGCATTCCCTCTCGGCCGCCATACCGATGACGGCTGAGCGGGCTCACTCGCTGGGGTTGGTCGCCGAGGTCCACGCCTCTGCTGACGACACCCGCAAGGCGGCAGGAGATTTGGCGTCGCGGATGGCGAAACACTCCCCCAAGGCCGTGCGCGAAAATCTCGCCCTGCTGCGCAAGCTCGTCTGGGGCGATGGACAAGATCCGCTCGTCGAGGAGGCGATGACCACCCAGGCCGCCCACTTCACCCATCCGGATTCGGTTGAGGGGCTCGCGGCGTTTGCCGAAAAGCGACCCGGACGCTGGGTTCCCGTCACGAAAGCAGGAACATTTTCATGAAGTACGGCATTTGCCTCATCAAGACACGCGCTGAACGTTGGGCCGACCTCGCCGTACGGGCCGAAGAACTGGGTTACGAGTCGGTGTGGGGCGTCGACCACCTGGTGTTCCCGGTGGACATGTCGTCCCCCAAGCCTGGGGAGGTCGCTCCCGACGGTAAGACCGGCGTAATCCTGAAGCCGCCGACCACCATGCCTACCTACGACAGCGTGTCAGCACTCAACTATCTGGCCGCCAGAACATCGAAGATCCGATTGGGCACTTTCATCTACCTCTACGCCCTCCGGCACCCGTTCGTCGCGGCACGCGCGTGGCAAACCCTCGACTGGTTCTCGGGTGGTCGGGCGATCGTCGGAGTGGGCTCGGGCTGGCTCGAGTCCGAGTTCCGCGCCGCGGGAATGGACTGGCGCTCACGCGGTCGTCGCCTGAACGAGTCACTCGAGATCTCCCAGCGACTGTGGAGCGAGCCCGTCATTGAACACCACGGGGAGTTCTATGACTTCGAGCCTGTCTCCTTTGAGCCAAAGCCGATCCAGGTGCCCCTACCAATCCATGTAGGCGGGGAGTCGAACCCCGCGCTGCGGCGACTAGCTCGGTTCGGCCATGGTTGGCTCGCCGGCGAGCACACGTTTGACACGTTCGCCGAGCCGTATGGCCGCCTGCTGAAGTTTCTCGCCGACGCCGGTCGGTCGGTCGACGAGATCGAGATCACCGTCTCCCGCCCTCCAGAGTCCCAGGACGACGTGGATCGTTGGGAGGAGCAGTACGGCGTCAAGCGGATCATGACCTTCCCAGGCTCGCGTGCCACCGGCGGCGACTCATTCATTGCGGTCGAACGGTTCGCCGAACAATTCGGCATCGTCGGCTCATGACTCACCCACATCGACAAGGAATTCGATGCTGATAAAGGAGCTTTCGTCACTGCAGATCGCGGTCGACGGACACGTCGCCACGATCACGCTCAACCGTCCAGAACAGTTGAACGCATTCGACGCAGTGCAACACACCGAGCTGAGCGAGACCATCGACCTGATCCGCAACGAGGGTGACGTCCGGGCCGCAATCCTGGCGGCCAACGGTCGTGTGTTCTCCGCAGGAGGCGGATTCGACTTCATGGAAGAGCTCATGGCCGATCCGAACAGCTTCACTTCGTTCGCGGACCAAGCCCTCCACCTCGTCAACGCGATGATCGATCTGCCGATCCCGGTCGTGGCCGCCGTGCAAGGCGACGCGATGGGCCTCGGGGCGACGATCGTCCTCCTGTGCGATGCAGTGGTGGCCGCTAGAAAAGTACGCCTGTGCGATCCACACGTCATGGCCGGCCTCGCCGCCGGCGACGGCGGCTGCCTCGTGTGGCCGCAGGCACTCGGGATGCTGCGGGCCAAACGCCATCTGCTCACCGGTGACCCGATCAGTGCGGAGGACGGCTACGCGATCGGTCTCGTCACGGACCTTGTCGAGGAACCCGCCGACGCCCTGCCCGCGGCGCGTGCCCTCGCCAGCCGGATCGCGCGCCTACCACCGATCGCGGTGCAGGGCACCAAGCGGGCCCTGAACCAGGTTCTCAAGCACCGAGCAGAAGAGGTGGTCGAGCTGGGCATGGCCTACGAAGCTCGGTGCGGCTACACCGACGACTTCCGCGAGGCGGTCGCTGCGCTGAAGGAACGGCGGCCCGGCGTGTACAAAGGCGGGTAGTTGTGGACTTCGACGATGCTCCAGAGGACGCCGCCTTTCGTCTGCGCGTTCGCGGATGGCTAGAGGCCAACTGCGCCCCGCTCGAGGGTGCTATGCCAGCTCTGTTCTGGAGCCTGGGCACAGAGCATGCGATCGTCAAGGCAAAAGATCTGCAATTGCGCTTAGCTGAGGCTGGTTTGGCCGGCCTGACCTGGCCGAGTGAGTACGGTGGCCAGGGCGCGCCATTGATGCACCAGGTGATCTTCAGCCAAGAAGCGGCCAAGTTCGACCTTCCGACCGCGGTCTTCGATATCGGGATGGGGCTCGTCGGTCCTACGCTCATGGTCCACGGCACGCCGAAGCAAAAGGCAAGGTATTTGACCCCCATCCTCGATGGGCGAGAGATCTGGTGCCAGCTTTTCAGCGAGCCGGAAGCGGGTAGCGACCTCGCTTCTCTGCGCACCCGGGCGGTCCAGGATAGCGACGAGTGGGTGGTGACCGGTCAGAAAGTCTGGAGTTCTGGAGCCCACTATGCGGACTTCGGAATCATGCCCGCCCGCACCGACTTTGATGTGCCCAAGCACAAAGGCTTGTCGTACTTTGTCGTGGACATGCGGACTGCGGGGGTCGAGGTGCGCCCGCTGCGCCAACTAACGGGTGATTCACATTTCAACGAGGTGTTCTTCGACGGCGCCCGTCTGCCGGCCAGCAGCTTGGTGGGTAACGTCGGTGACGGATGGTTGGTGACGCAGACCAGCTTGATGAGTGAGCGAATGATCACCACCGGCTTCGATCTAGATGTTCAGTCCCTAATCGCTCTGGCACAGCAGTCGGCCGCTTCTCGCGGCCCTGGAGTCGACGATCCCATCCTTCGCGCTGAGCTTGCAGAGGTCTACACCCGCGCTGCGATCGTGCAGTTCATCAGCTACCGACTGCTCACCGCCATGGCCCGCGGGGGGACGCCTGGCCCCGAGGGATCGATCGCGAAACTGGCTGTCTCACAACTGATTAAACGGGCATCGGAACTTTCGTTGCACCTCCGAGGCGCTGCGGGAATGGTCCACGCCGAGGGCGACGCCTTGGCTGAAGCATGGGCGGACATGTTCCTGATCAGTCCAGCCGTGCGCATCCTTGGCGGCAGCGACGAAATTCAGCGCAACATCATTGCCGAACGCGTTCTCGGTCTGCCCCGTGAAATAGACGAGTGGCGCCGGCGACCATTCAACGAGCAGCCGCGCACGGCATCGACCGTTACGGAGTGACGATAACTCCTGATCCCGTCGTCTGACTTGACTAATAGTCCGATCCGGAGGACCGCATGGGCGCGGGTACGTCATCGAGCAACTGAGTGCGGTGTTCGATCGTCCTCGGCACCACTCCCGTACAAGTTTCGGGTCAACGGCCGGCGGACGAATCCGGGACGTCAACCGAGACCCTGCACGCTACAACGAAGTTGAGCGTGAGCCAGGATGCGTACGATCAAGCCGATGAGCGGCTCACGAGAACCCCTCTTCCCTCGCGAGCTGCCCCATCAGCGCTCCGTCAACGTCCCTTCCGCCAGTTTCAAACCCGAGTTAAGGTCTTGCCCTGCTTGGCTGTCGAATTCGTTCCCGACACCCGCCACCTGTCACCTGCGATACCTCCCGTCTGTTTGACAGCGTCGAGTATAACGTTGTAAAAATGACGGACACGTTTAACTTGCGGCCGCGCGTTGGCAGCCGAATGTTGGTTAGGGAATCGATGATAGGTACTGCATCGCCGAAGGTCGTTGACTGTGACAGCCACATCACGGAGTCCCCAGATCTGTGGGTATCCCGCGTGGAATCGAAGTACCGGGACGCGGTGCCGCGTGTCGACCCACACCCGGTGTCCGGGATACTGCGGTGGCACATCGATGACATATGGATGTTCCCGCTGACCTCGACGTCACACGCTGGCTGGCATGAGGTCTTCCCGAGTTACCCCGAGCAGTGGGACCAGGTCGATCCCGGTTCTTACGATCCAGCCGCTCGCCTGACGCGGCTCGACGAGCTGGGCATCGACGCTCAGACGCTCTATCCGAACATCATGGCTTTTGCCACCGGCGTATTCATGGGGATGGATCGAGAGCTCGGGTTCGCGTGCGTGCGGGCCTACAACGACTTCTTGACGGACTTCGCCGCGGTTGACCCCAATCGACTTCTCCCGATTGCGATGCTGCCCTTCTGGGACATCGAGGAGTCGCTTCGGGAACTCGAACGGGTCGCCGAGCTCGGCCATCGGGGCATTCTGTTCGCGAACAAGTTCGAGCGACTCAAGCTTCCAAGATTCCAGAGTTCGCATTGGGATCCCATTTATGAGGCGGCCCAATCGCTGGAGCTCTCCATGAACTTCCATGCGGGGTTCGCTAACTCTCCTGCGCCCAAGGAGACGAGCGCCGACGTCGACCCGTTCGGGGCGTTCTCGGATGACACTGACATCGGCGATATGGCGGCGGCGGTGGCCATCGCGATGATTCAGAGCAATTCGGCGGCGATCGGCACGATCACCACCTGTGGTATCGCCGAGCGATTTCCGCGGCTCCGCTTCGTGTCCATCGAAAGCGGCATCGGCTACCTGCCGTTCCTGCTCGAGTCCCTCGACTGGCATTACAAGGGCTACGCCGTCCAGACCACTGGTCGGCGGCTCCCGAGCGAAGTGTTCCGGGCGCAATGCTACGGCGCGTTCTGGTTTGAGACCTGCACGCTCGGACTCCTCGAGCAATATCCCGACAACTTCCTGTTCTCCACCGACTACCCGCACCCCACCAGCCTGATCTCTGGGCCTGCCTCCCCGGCACTAGGCCCGAAGGAACACATCAGCGCCCACTTCGCCGATGTGCCTGAGGACGTGACACGCAAGGTGCTGTGGGACAACGCCGCCCGGCTCTATGGACTGGATTCGTCGGCGAATTGTTCGTCGACGGCCGCCTCGACGACACCCCGTTAAGGCAAAGGCCCCGTGCCGACTGGCCAAGGCCTTGAAAACCGCCCTACCGGAAACAATTTGGATTACGTGGGCCGGGGTAGGACGCCGCTCGCTCGGAGGCACAGACACGCGAACAGGCGACAACGGCGTAGTCTGGAGCAAATTGTCTCGATAAGCGGCGACGACTCGGGTGCGCTGGTATCAAGATCGTCGAATCGCAGCTCCAATGTGGGCAGCGTAGCTTCGGCCGCGGCACAAAGACTTCGATGGAGTGGTCGCGAACGTGAGTTAATCGCAGACTGATGGCCAAGACTCTCACCGCCGCTTGCGACGCGACGAGCACGGCCAACTCTTCGACGACGTATCCGGGCAGGTCGTTAGTGTCGAAACGCTTAGCGCGTCGGTGCTCAATGGTGAGCAATTCTCCGTCATCGATTCCAACGATAACGATGTGACTCTCAGCGTGCTTCGCGACATCGCTCAGGTACTGCTTAGTAAGGCGCCGTCTAGTCAAGGGCCCCATGGCATCTCCGCGGTCACCGATGTGCTCTCGGCCAACCTTGGAGCCGGGCTGGCAGACATGTTTCGACGCTTCGCAAGGCCAGTCGGTTGAGTGTCAACGAATTAATCAAAAGATATGAATCCTCCGTGCGGGTGGCCGCTCCGATTGACCAGGTATGGAGGGAAGTTGGTTCGCTTTCGCAGCTTCTGCGACACTCCCACGGAGTGACCGATTTCGCTCCTGCTCGGGACGGCACATCTGCGGAGATACGAGGATGGGTTGCGCTGGGGCCCGTCCGGTGGAATCTGCGCGGCCATGCTGTACTTCGTAGTATCGAACCCCGTCAATTCGTCGAATGGTCAGGCGAAGTCTCACGCCTCGCATTGCAGGTTCGCGGCAGAGTGCGATTGAAGAAGGTAACGCCCGACGAGACAGGGGTCCAGTACGAAGCCGTCCTTTCGACACCAAGGCGCACCCCTTCTGCAAGCCGGGGTGTGGGCGTGAATCGCCCTGGTTCTGATGGAGACTCTCGCTATTGGATTTCGAGCAGGGGTTGGTCGGTCCGTTTCGTAGCGTAGAAGATGGCTTCGAACTCTGCGGGCGGGACGTCTCCGAGGTAGCCGTGGAGGCGGCTGGTGTTGTGCCAGTGCACCCAGCCCAAGGTGGCCAGCTCGAAGTCTTCGACGGTCTTCCACGGCCCGCTGCGGGCGGGTCCGTAGATCAATTCGGACTTGTAGTAGCCATTGACGGTCTCGGCCAGGGCGTTGTCGTAGCTGTCCCCGACGGTCCCGATGGAGGGCACCGCGCCGAACTCGGCGAGGCGTTCTCCGTAGCGGATGGAGGTGAACTGCGACCCGGCATCCGAGTGACATCGCAAGTCCGGCAACGTGATTCCACGTGACCAGCGGGCCATCTCGATCGCATCGAGGACCATCGTGGTCCGCATGTGGCCGGCGACGCGCCAGCCGACGGTCATTCGGCTGAAGACGTCGGTGATAAAGCAGACGTACGCTACCCCGGCCCAGGTCGACACGGACGTCAGATCGGTCACCCAGAGCTGATTGGGTGCGGCCGCGGTGAAGTCCCTCTTGACCAGATCGGGATGTCGCGCAGCGGTGGGGTCGGGTTTGGTGGTGCACCCGCTTGCCGCGGCGGACCCCGGTGATGCCCGCGGCCCGCATGTGCCGGGCGACCTGATCACGTCCGACGTCGTGGCCATCACGGCGGGCGGCCTTCCAGAGCTTGCGGGCGTCGTAGACGCGGTAGTTGTCCTCCCAGAGCGTCTGCAGCGCCGGCCCGATGACCGCGTCGCGGCAGTCACGCGCCGACGGCGTGCGGACCTTGTTCGCGTAATACGTGCTCGGGGCCACCGACACCCCTGCTGAACGCAGGGTGATGCAGATGGGCTCGACCCCGAACTCGCCGCGATGGGCGTCGATGAAGGCCACTACTTCTTGTGTTGGCGGTCGAGCTCCGCCCCGAAGAAACTCGCTGCTCGTTTCAGAATCTCGTTGGCACGCTTGAGTTTTCGGATCTCCCGCTCGAGATCCTTGACCCGCGCAGACTCCGTGGACGACACCCCTGGGGCATGCCCGTCATCGATGTCGGCCTGACGGACCCAGGATCGCACCGACTCGATGCCGTAGCCGAGCTGGCGGGCGACCCGCTGCAGCGTCCCGTGATCGGTACCCAACTCGTCCCGCAGGGCCCGGACCATCCGCACCGCGGACGCCTTCTCCTCTGGGGTGTACCTGCGCGTCGTCGGCTTCCCGGGCGACTGTTCCTTCGGCATGACTCCATCCGTTTACAAGGTCAGGAGCCTCCAGCATTTCCAGGGCGATTCACCCAAACGGCCTCGAAAGCGTCGCATGGTGTGGACGCCCGACCAGATCCAAGCCTTCCTCCTGTCGGTGCAGCGCGACCGGTTCGCACCGCTCTTCCTCCTCGAACTGACAACCGGGATCCGACGGGGCCAGATTTGTGGTCTCAAGTGGTCAGCCGTCGACCTCGACGCCGGCGAGATCACCGTGCACGACAACCGGGGTCGTCGTCGCTGGCCACGCGCGGGACAAAGCGGGTGGCAAAACCGAGAATGCCGACCAGACGATATCGATCGATCGGGCCACCGTCGCGGCACAGTGCAGATGGCGCGAGCATCAAGACGGCGAGCGCGAATTCTTCGGCGCCGACTATCACCCCGGCGACTACGTGTTCACCTTCGAGGACGGCCGCCCACCACATCCGGACACGATCAGACAGCGATTCGACCGCCTCGGCGCCGCCGCGGGGCTCTCGCGGATCACGTTCCACGATCTGCGCCACTCGTATGCCACCGGCACACTGAAAGCCGGTGTCAGCCCGAAGATTCTCAGCGAATGAATCGGACACGCGGACGTCGGATTCTTCCTCCAGACCTACGCCCACGTGATCACGAACGACGACCGTGAGGCGGCCCAGCAGGCCGCGTCCTTCCTCATCGGGGACGGCTGGGACCCCGAACCAGATGATGAGCAAGGCCAATGTTCACAAATCCGTTCACAAGCGGCATGAAAATGACCCCAGAGGTGCATCTCTGGGGTCATTTCCGCTGGTAGCGGGGACAGGATTCGAACCTGCGACCTCTGGGTTATGAGCCCAGCGAGCTACCGAGCTGCTCCACCCCGCGATGGGTAAACGCAAGGTTACCGGGGGTGCTGGTGCACTTCCAAATCGCGTGCTCAGCACCCTCGGCGAGCGTGGCCTATTTAGCGGACTGGTATTTCCTTATCGCGTCGTCGAGGCGCTGCAACGCTTGTCCGTAATCGGCGAAGTTGCCGCCCTGCTGCGCCTGCCGAACCCCGTCGAGCGCACCGTTGACCTCTTGCAGCGCCGCGGCTTTGGCGGCCGACAACTGCGTTGCGGGGGCACCCGGCGGAACGGCGGCTATTGGAGTCGGCACCTCGGGTGCCTGGCCCTGGCTCGGCGGCGGCGCCGTAGGCGGCTGGCCGTCGGACGGCGCCGGTGCCGCGGGCGGCTGCCCGTTCGTTGGTCCTGCCGGTGCCGGACCGGTCGCGGTGGCGTCGGCGCCCGGACCGAACAATTCGGTCAGCGCGTCACGCACCGTCGGGCCGTAACCGACCCTGTCGTTGTACATCATCGCCACGCGGATCAGCCGCGGATACGACGACGCCGCGTCGCTCGCCCCCGGCGAGGCGTATACCGGCTCCACGTACAGCAGGCCGCCCTGGGCGACCGGCAGCGTCAGCAGGTTGCCCCAGCGGATCCGGTTCTGGTTGTCGCGGCCGATCACGCCGAGGTCCTGGCTGACCGCCGTGTCCGTCGTGATCGCGTTGTTGGCCAGCTTCGGGCCATTCACCTGTCCCGGAATGGTCAACACCGTGATCTTGCCGTACGTCGCCGGATCAGAGCTGGCGCTGATGTATGCGGCCAGGAAGTCACGCTGGAACCGGTTCATCGCGCTGGTCAGCTGGAATGACGCCGAATTATCATTGGACGCAAGGTCTTTGGCGACGATGTAATAAGGCGGCTGGAAGCTGCTGGCCGTCGGGTTGGGATCCAGCGGCACGTCCCAGAAGTCCGAGTTCGAGAAGAACGTCACCGGATCGTTCACGTGATACTTGGCAAGCAGATTGCGCTGCACCTTGAACAAGTCCTCGGGATAGCGCAAATGGTCCTGCAACTCCGGCGTGATGTCGCTCTTGGGCTTCACCGTGCCAGGGAACACCTTCATCCACGCCTGCAGCACAGGGTCCTGCTCGTCCTGCGCATAGAGCGTGACGGTGCCGTCGTAGGCGTCGACGGTGGCCTTCACCGAGTTACGGATATAGGACACCATCTTGTCGGGCGCCAGCCGGTTGATCGCGACCTCGGTCGAATCGGCGGTGGCCGTCGAGAGCGACATCAACTGCGAATACGGGTAGTTGTCCAGCGTGGTGTAGCCGTCGACGATCCACACCATCCGCTTGTTCACGATCGCCGGATAGACGCTGGTGTCGGGGGTCAGCCACGGCGCCACCGCCTTGACCCGCTCGGACGGGTCGCGGTTGAACAGGATCCTGCTGTCGGCGCCGATCGGGTTGGGGAACACCAGCTTTCGCTCGGAGAACTTCGCGGCGAACACGGCTCGCGCCAGCCAGTTGCCGATCGGCACGCCACCCTTGCCGGAGTAGGTGTAGTTCTTGGTTTCGGTGTTCGTCTCGTAGTCGTACTCGCGGTCGTTGCCGGACTTGCCGACGATCGCGTAGTCGTCCGGTGTACTCGCGATGACGGGGCCGAAGTAGACGCGCGGCTGATCCAGCGGAGCGGGCCCTGGCGAAATCACGCTGCCGTTGGCACCGACAACACTGGACAAGAACTCCGGGTAGCCGCCGTTCTGGTTGGGGTCGTTGGCGACGCCACGCACCGTGTTGGCCGGAGACGCGATGAAACCGTTGCCGTGGGTGTAGACGAAGTGCCGGTTGATCCAGTCACGCTGGTTATCGATCAGCCTGTCCGGGTTGAGCTCTCGCGCCGCCACCACGTAATCGCGCAGATTCCCGTCGGGACCGTTGTAGCGGTCAATGGAGAGCTGGTCGGGGAACGTGTAAAAGTTCTTGCCCTGCTGAAACTGAGTGAACGCTGGGCTGACGATGGTCGGGTCGAGCAGCCGGATGTTCGACGTCGTCGCCCGGTCGGCGGCGACCTGCTGGGCTGTCGCCACCGTGTTGCCGCTGTAGTCACGGTAGGTAACGGTCTCGCCAGTTAACCCGTAAGCCTCTCTGGTTGCCGTAATACTTCGGCTGATGTAGTCGCTTTCTTTCTGCGCCGCATTGGGTTTCACGTTGATCTGCTCGACGACCAACGGCCAGCCCGCGCCAACAATCAGCGAACTCAACAGCAGAAGCACCACACCAATCGCTGGAATTCGCAAGTCCCGGAACACGATTGCAGAGAACACCGCTGCAGCACAGATCACCGCGATCGCCATCAGAATCAGCTTGGCCGGCAGCACCGCGTTGATATCGGTATAGCCGGCGCCGGTGAACGGCTTGCCCTGGCGGGTATGGCTCAGCAGCGTATAGCGGTCCGTCCAATACGCGACGGCCTTGAGCACCATCAGGAAGCCCACCAGCGCGATGAGCTGGATGCGAGCCGCGCGGCTGAGCGCCCCGGTGCGGCCCGACAGCCGGATACCCCCGAACAGGTAGTGGCTCACCAGGTTGGCGATGAACGCCAGGAATGTCGCCCAGAACAGATAGCCCAGCACCAGGCGGTAGAGCGGCAGGTCGAACGCATAAAAGCCGAGATCTTTTCCGAACTGCGGGTCAGCGATGCCGAAGCTGCCGCCGTGGATGAACAACTGGACTCGGTCCCAGTAAGTCTGTACGACGAAGCCGGTTATCACACCGATGAGCGCGGGCACACCGATACCGACCAGGCGCAGCCGGGTCATCACCGCGGTGCGGTAGCGGGCCACCGGATCGTTGGGGCCGGCGGTCGGCACGAACACCGGCCGCGTGCGGTATGCCAGGGCGAGCGCCGCGAACACGATGGCGCCCATCAACAGCCCCGCCACCAGGAAGATGGTGACCCGGGTCACCAGCTTCGTGGTGAACACCGAGCGGTAACCGAGCTCGCCGAACCACAGCCAGTCCACGTAGGCGTCGATCATGCGCGGTCCGAATAACAGCAACACCACGACGGCCAGCGCCACCGCGATCAGAATCCGGCTACGTCGTGTCAGCTTCGGCATTCGCGCCGCGGGCCGCATACCCACTCGTCAACTCCAGTCTTGGGTTCTCGAACGTCTAGTGTGACGTGGCCCCAACTCTACGCATTCGGCGCACGGCAACCTCTCAGCAACGGGGAGGTTCGCCACCGGCGGAAATTGCGTTCAGCGCGTCGACCGCCTGGACCAGGCTGTCGACCTTGATCAGCTGCATGCCGTCCTCATGGGCCGTCTTGGCCTCGTCACAGTTGTCGGCAGGCACCAGGAAGACGTCGGCTCCCGCTTCGCGGGCCGCGAGAATCTTGTGCGTGATACCACCGATGGAGCCGACCTTGCCGTCGCTGTCGATGGTGCCGGTGCCCGCGACGAACTTGCCGTCGTTGAGGTCACCCGTGGTGAGCTTGTCGACGACAGCGAGGGAAAACATCAGCCCGGCCGACGGTCCGCCGATGTTGGCGAGGTTGAAATCGATGGAGAACGGAGCCCACGGCGCGTCCAACACCCCGACCCCGAGGTATCCGTAATCGCGGTCGGGGTTGGAGCCAAGCGTGACGGTGGCGATACCCGGCGGGGAATTCTTGCGGCGGTAGTCGAGCACCAGTTGGTCGCCGGGTTTGGTGGCCTTCAGCAACGCGGTGAACTGGTCGAGGTTGGCGACCGGCTTGCCGTTGACACCGTCGATGGCGTCACCGCGCTGCAGCTTGCCGACCGACGGGCCGGGGTCGCTGACGTTCTCCACGATTACCGCCGAGGGGTACTTCAGGTAGCTCAACGCCGCGTACTCTGCGCTGTCCTCGGAGCGTTTGAAGTCGGTGGTATTGGCCTGGTCGATCTCGTCCTTGGACTTGTCCGGCGGATAGACAAGGTCGCGGGGTACCAGCTGCTCACGGCCCGACATCCACAGGGTCAGCGCCTGCCCTAGCGTCAGGTCGTCGCGCTGGGACACCGTTGTCATGTTCAGATGCCCCGAGGTCGGATGGAGGTCGGCGCCCTGGATGTCGACGACCTGCTCGCCGTCGACCTCACCGAGGGTGTCGAAGGTCGGGCCGGGACCCAGCGACACATACGGCACCGTCACCAGGGACAGCAGCACCCCGAACGCCAGGATCGGCACCAAGGCGACCAGCAGCGTAGAAATCCGCCTGTTCACGGCGACCACAGTAAAGGCTCGCGCTGGGTGAGTCTTAGCTGGAGCCGGGCGAGGTTCACTCTCAGCGTGACCCGCACATCCGCACGGCCGTCCGCCTGTGAGTACGGTTGAGGACATGGCTGACCTGCCTTTCGGCTTCTCCAGCGGGGACGACCCCGAGCGCGATAAGCGCAAAGGTGACCCCGCCGGCGAGTTCGACATGTCGCAACTGGGCCAGATCTTCAGCCAGCTCGGCCAGATGTTCAGCGGAGCCGGCAGCGCCATGGCGGGCGGCAAGCAGTCCGGCCCGGTGAACTACGACCTGGCCCGGCAGCTGGCGTCGAACGCTATCGGCTTCGTGGCCCCGGTGCCCGAGAAGACCAGCGTCGCGATCGCCGACGCCGTGCACCTGGCCGAGACGTGGCTGGACGGCGCGACGGCACTGCCCGCGGGTACCACCAAAGCGGTCGCGTGGACCCCCAACGACTGGATCGACAACACGCTGGACACCTGGAAGCGGCTGTGCGACCCAGTGGCCGAACAGATTTCGACTGTGTGGGCCTCGGCGCTGCCCGAGGAGGCCAAGACCATGGCCGGACCGCTGCTGGCGATGATGTCGCAGATGGGCGGCATGGCGTTCGGCTCGCAGCTCGGCCAGGCGCTGGGCAAGCTGTCGCGAGAAGTGTTGACTTCCACCGACATCGGACTGCCGCTGGGCCCCAAGAAGGTGGCGGCCCTGATGCCCGAGGCCATCGAGTCGCTGGCCGAGGGGCTCGAGCTGCCGCGCAGCGAGATCATGACTTTCCTGGCCGCACGCGAGGCCGCGCATCATCGGTTGTTCAGCCACGTGCCGTGGCTGGCCAGCCAGCTGCTCAGTGCTGTCGAGGCCTTCGCCAAGGGCATGAAGATCGACATGAGCGGCATCGAAGATTTCGCCCAAGGATTCAACCCGGCATCGCTGACCGACCCGTCGCAGATGGAGCAGCTGCTCAACCAAGGCATCTTCGAGCCCAAGGCCACACCCGAGCAGACCGCGGCGCTGGAGCGACTGGAGACGCTGTTGGCGTTGATCGAGGGTTGGGTACAGACCGTCGTCGCGGACGCGCTCGGCGACCGGATCCCCGGCACGTCGGCGCTGAGCGAGACGCTGCGCAGGCGCCGCGCCACCGGCGGGCCAGCCGAGCAGACCTTTGCGACCCTGGTGGGGTTGGAGCTGCGGCCGCGCAAGCTGCGGGAAGCCGCGGTGCTGTGGGACCGACTGACGCAAGCCGTGGGCGCCGACGCCCGCGACGCGGTCTGGCAGCACCCCGACCTGCTGCCCAACGCGGAGGATCTTGACGAGCCCGCCGGCTTCATCGACCGAATGATCGGCGGCGACACCAGCGGCATGGACGAGGCCATCGACAAGGCGATCGCCGATCTGCAGGCTAGCGAGGACGAGGGGGACGACGACTCCAAGGGCTGAGCCCCTGTGGATAACGTCGCCGGTTCGTCGGCCTCGCGTGGCAACCTCATCGCATGAGGCGCTACACCCTCAACCCGGCGATGCCCGTGTTGCTGCGTCCCGACGGTGCCGTGCAGGTGGGCTGGGATCCGCGGCGCGCGGTGCTGGTGCAGCCGCCGGCAGGGCTGAGCGCCGCGTCGCTAGCCGACCTGCTACGAACCTTGCAGTCTGGGGCGACGATGGCCGAGCTGCAGGCGCGCTTCGAGGTGGACGTAGGCGAGGTCGTCGCATCGCTGCTCAACGCCGGTCTAGTGACGGCCGCGGAGCGCAGGCGAACGCGCTGCCCGTCGATCCGCATCCACGGCCGAGGCCCGCTGTCGGACCTGCTGGCCGGCGCGCTGCGCTGCTCGGGCGCCCAGGTGACGCACAGCAGCGATACCAAGGCGGCGCCACCGGAGACGACGGACCTCGTGGTGTTTTCGGACTTCCTGGTGGCCGATCCGCGGGTGGTCCGCGAACTGCACACCGCCCGGGTGGCGCATCTGCCGGTGCGGCTGCGCGACGGCAAAGGGCTGGTAGGCCCGCTGGTGATTCCGGGCGTGACAAGCTGCCTGGGGTGCGCCGACTTGCACCGCAGCGACCGCGACGCGGCGTGGCCTGCGGTCGCATCGCAGCTGCGCGAAACCGTTGGCAGCGCCGATCGGGCCACCGTGCTGGCGACGGCTGCGCTGGCGCTCAACCAGGTCGACCGGGTGATCCGGGCCGTGCGCCGTGGGGACGGGGTGGGGACGTCGGCGGAGCCGCCGCCGACGCTTGACACCACGCTGGAATTCGACGTCAACGCGGGTGCGGTCGTGGCGCGCCGGTGGTCGCGGCATCCGCGCTGCTGGTGCTGAAAACGTTTGTTGCCAAGTCGTGGCGGTCCGCTCAGATTCGTCATGGATGATGGTCTGGTGACTGACATCAAGCGGGGTCGGGCCGCACGCAACGCCAAGCTGGCGAGCTTGCCGGTCGGCATGGCGGGCCGGGCCGCGCTGGGCTTCGGAAAACGGCTGACTGGCTCGTCTAAGGACGAGGTCAACGCCGAATTGCTGGACAAGGCCGCCCAGCAGCTGTTCACCGTGCTCGGTGAGCTCAAGGGCGGCGCGATGAAGGTCGGCCAGGCGCTCTCGGTGATGGAGGCCGCGATCCCCGAGCAGTACGGCAAGCCCTACCGCGAGGCGCTTACCAAGCTGCAGCGGGAAGCCCCGCCGCTGCCCGCGGCCAAGGTGCACCGCGTGCTGGACTCGCAACTGGGCACCAAGTGGCGCGAGCGCTTCGCCTCCTTCGACGACACACCGGTGGCGTCGGCCAGCATCGGCCAGGTGCACAAGGCGGTGTGGTCGGACGGCCGCGAGGTCGCGGTCAAGATTCAGTACCCAGGCGCCGACGAGGCGCTGCGCGCCGACCTGAAGACGATGAAGCGGATGGTCAGCGTGCTCAGGCAGCTCTCCCCCGGCGCCGATGTGCAAGGGGTTGTCGACGAGCTGATCGAGCGCACCGAAATGGAGTTGGACTACCGGCTGGAAGCCGAAAACCAGCGTGCATTCGCCAAAGCCTATGAGGGTCACCCGCATTTCGTCGTCCCGCACATCGTGGCCAGCGCGCCAAAGGTCGTCATCCAGGAGTGGATCGAGGGCATCCCGATGTCGGTGATCATCCGCGAGGGGACGCAAGAACAGCGGGATCTCATGGGCGCCAGGCTCTTCGAGCTCACCTACGACGCGCCACGTCGGCTCGAGATGATGCACGGCGATGCGCATCCCGGAAACTTCATGCTGATGCCCGACGGCAAGATGGGCGTCATCGACTTCGGCGCGGTGGCCCCGCTGCCGGGCGGCATTCCCGTCGAAATCGGCCTGTCGACGCGCTACGCACTCAACGACGATTACGACAACCTGCTGGCCACCATGCAAAAGATCGGATTCGTCCAGAAGGGCGAGCAGGTGTCCAAGCGCGAGATGGACGAGATGATGAAGCAGTACGTGGAACCGCTCGAGGTCGAGGTGTTCCACTACACGCGTAAGTGGCTGCAGCGGATCACCGCCATCAACATGAAGCCCGACCGTGCCGCAGGCCAGATCAGGGCCGCGCGGCAGATGGATGTGCCCGCCAAGCTCGCGATTCCGCTGAGAGTGATCGCTTCCAACGTGGCGATCGCCTGCCAGCTCGACGCGCATATCCCGACCAAAGCCCTTGCCACAGAACTCATTCCCGGCTTCGCCGACGAAGCGGCCTAGCTCGCCGAAAGGTATACGGGAAAGCCCGGCAGCTTACGCGGCTGCCGGGCTTCCCACGGTGTTCTTGCGTGGCCGTCCACGCGGGCGTTTGCGCGCGATGATCGTGCCGCGCTCGATGATCTCGCCACCCCAAACGCCCCACGGCTCTTGACGTTCCAGCGCCGCGGACAGACATTCGCGACGGATCGGGCAATCCGCGCACAGCGCCTTGGCGCGCTCGAGGTCAAGCGGGTTTTCGGCGAACCACAAGTCGGGGTCACCGACATGACACGGCACCGACAGCATCGTTCTTGCACGGCATGTCTCAGATTCAACGCTCTTCGCGCAAGCGCTCATCGCCGTCGACATGGCTAGTCCCTCTGCTTCCTGGTTGGTTTTCGTCGGCCATCTGTCTTCTGATGGATCCGTGACCAGGGATTCGGAGGTCCGAATGGCTTTCCCAAAAAAATTGGCCACGGATCCTTGACTGCGGGTCCGTGGCCTTTCGGCTAAATCGTGGGCTCTCCTATGTGGTGCCCCGATCCACGGACTTGCCAGTCGCGGTTGCGTTGCGGCGCTTACGCTGCGGCGGAATGGCAGCGGCGGCTCCCGCGGCGGCGTGCGCCCAAAACGCGGGATGCGCCGCGGCAGCGTCGGCGACGTGGAGGGTCCGCGACATGCCGGCAACGCCTACGCCGGTGAACGCATTGATGTTCGCCATGATCGGGCACCCTCCTTTCGCAAAAAGAAATCACACGGCTGTGTGATCTTGAGGTTAAGGCTATCAGCTTGCGATGACAACCGATTTTCTGACCAGCACTTTTGGCACGATTTTTACGTAGATTGGCGGCCCTTGACCATCGCCAGCACATCGGGGCCGTACTGCTCGAGCTTGCGTGCGCCGATACCGGGGATCGCGACCAGCGCCGCGTCGTCGGTGGGCAGTGTCTCGGCGATCGCGATCAACGTGTTGTCGGTGAACACCACATAGGCGGGCACGCTCATTTCCTTTGAGGTGCGTAGCCGCCAATCCTTCAGCCGGGCGAGTAGCTGCTCATCGATATCGGACGGGCAGCTTTCGCAGCGGCGCAGCATGATCGCGGGCGGTGTGGTCAGCGTGTTGTTGCAGACGCGGCAACGGGGTGTGGCCCCTTTTTGCCGACGCGGCCGGTTCGGGGCGGCGTCACTGGGCGACTGTGGGGCAATGCCGTTGAGGAAGCGTGACGGCCGTCGGCTCTGCCGCCCGCCGGGCGCCCTGGCCAGCGCCCAGCTGAGCGCCAAATGCACTCTGGCCCTTGTGATTCCGACATAAAACAACCGTCGCTCTTCTTCGACCGGCTCGCTGTCGGGACCGTGGGTCAGCGCGTGCGAGATGGGCAGCGTGCCGTCGGCCAGCCCGACCAGGAATACCGCGTCCCACTCCAGCCCCTTGGCGGCATGCAGCGATGCCAAGGTGACACCCTGCACTACCGGTGGGTGGCGAGCGTCGGCGCGCTGGCGGAGCTCGGCGATCAGGGCACGCAGGTCCAGCGACGGCCGCTGCGCCACCTCCTCGTCGACCAGTTCGGCCAGCGCAGCCAACGCCTCCCAGCGCTCGCGGGCCCGCGTGCCGGGCGGGGGCTCTGCCGTCAGCCCGAGCGGTTCGAGCACGGCGCGCACGATCTGCGGCAATTTTTCGGACTCGCGTACTCCGTCCTTCTCGGAGGCGCGCTGCAGTGCCAGCAGCGCCTGGCGGATCTCCTGACGGCTGAAGAAGCCTTCGCCACCACGCACCTGGAACGGGACACCGGCCTCAGTCAGCGCCTCTTCGTAGACCTCCGACTGCGCATTGATGCGATACAGCACCGCGATCTCAGCCGGCGGTGTCCCCGACTCGATCAGGTTCTTGATCTTCTTGGCCACCGCGGCGGCCTCGGCCACCTCGTCGGTGTATTCGGAGAACGATGGTGTCGGGCCGGGATCGCGCTGTCCGACGAGGTGCAGCTTGCTACCGGCCATCCGGCCGCGGGCGGCGGCGATCACACGGTTGGCCAGTGACACCACCTGCGGCGTGGAGCGGTAGTCACGCTCCAGCCGCACCACCGCGGCGCCGGGGAACCGCCGCGAGAAGTCGAGCAAGTAGTGCGGTGTGGCGCCGGTGAACGAGTAGATGGTCTGGTTGGCGTCGCCGACGACGGTGAGGTCGTCTCGGGCGCCGAGCCACGCGTCGAGCACCCGCTGTTGCAGCGGGGTGACGTCCTGGTACTCGTCGACGACGAAGCAGCGGTAGCGGTCGCGGAATTCCTGCGCGACCGCGTCGTCGTTTTCGATCGCGGCCGCTGTGTGCAACAACAAATCGTCGAAGTCGAGCAGTGCCATGCCGTCGTGACGGGCCTTGAGCGTCTCGTAGCCGGCGTAGACGGTCGCGATCTTGGCGGCGTCGAACGGGATGTCGCGGCCGGCCTTTGCGACCGCGGCGGCGTAGCTCTCAGGGCTGATCAAAGATGCCTTGGCCCATTCGATTTCGCCTGCGAGGTCGCGGACGTCATCGGTGCTCGTCGACATGCCCGCACGGTTGGCGGCCTGGGCGACGACCGCGAACTTCGTGTCGAGCAGCTGCCATCCGGTATCGCCGACCACGCGAGGCCAAAAGTACGAGAGCTGCCGGCGTGCCGCGGCGTGAAACGTCATCGCCTGCACGGATGACGTGCCGACATCCCCGGAATCAGCGTCGAGCGCCCGCAGCCGGCTGCGCATCTCGCCCGCGGCGCGCTGGGTGAAGGTCACCGCCAGCACCTGCTGCGGGGCGACATGTCCCGCGGCGACCAGGTGTGCGATGCGGCGGGTGATGGTGCGGGTCTTGCCGGTGCCTGCGCCCGCGAGCACACACACGGGGCCGCGGGCAGCCAGCACGGCTTCGCGCTGTTCGTCGTCGAGGTCAGCGATCAGTTCGTCGCGCGACGTAGGAGCCTCGACCGACATGCGGTCCATCTTGACAGGGCGCTGTGACAAAAGCCGGGCGCGGCGCGGGCATGTTTGGGGGTATCCGATACGTTGACTGCCTTATGAGCGACGTGACCATGTACACCACCTCGTGGTGTGGCTACTGCTTCCGCCTGAAGAAGGTTCTGAACGCGGAGGGGATCCCGTTCGCCGAGGTCGACATCGAAGCCGACCCCGCCGCGGCGGAATTCGTGGCCTCGGTCAACGGCGGCAATCAGACCGTGCCGACGCTGAAGTTCGCCGACGGCTCCACGCTGACGAACCCGAGCGGTGCCGAGGTCAAGGCGAAGCTCGCGTCCTAGGTTTTTCCAGCGCGAGCAGACACAAAACTGCCCATAATCGGCCGGGCGAGTTCACGCGGTCGTCGCAACACTCTCGATCTGAGAGGTTGCCGCGGCTGTGTCGTTTTCGGAGGATTGTGTTCGGTGTGGTGATCAGCTAGCAAAGCTGGTTGATGCGGGTGTGCCGGTGCGGGAGGCTGCTTCGTCGTTGGGGTTGTCGCGGCAGCGGGGGTATGCGATCTTGCGTGCGACGGGTCGGCCGATGGGCCCGCCGAAGCCTGATGTCAGTGGTGTTGATCAGGCACGAATGACGGCGGTGTTGGTCGAGACCGGCTCAGTTGAGCAGGCAGCGAAGGCTGTTGGGGTGGCGCATTCCACGGCCCGGCGGATGCTCGTTGAGCAGGGCTTGGTCACCGCGGCACGACGGGCACGCAGTAAGCCCGCGGCACAGGCCCGGTTCTTGGAGTTGCTTGATTCGGGCTGGTCGGTGGCACGGGCCGCCCGCGAGGTCGGGGTCCACGATCGCACGGGCCCGCCGCTGGCGCGACCGGGTCCGCCGGATCGGCAACACGCCCGACGGCACGGTCAGCGATGACACCACCGGGACGCGGTACACACAGCCGATGACGAGCACCCCCAGCCCCAGCACAGCCGACGATCAAGTCACCAGCAGCGGCCGGTACCTGTCGCTGCCGGACCGGCTGGCCATTGCCGACGGGCTGGCCAACGGGCAGACCGAGACCGCGATCGCCACGGCGATCCGCAGGGACAAGTCCACGGTCTCACGGGAAGTTAACAGGCACAGCATCGATGGGCTCTATCTGCCCTATCTGCCCTATCAGGCCGACAAGGCCGCCGCGGCGGCCCGTGCCCGCCCAAAACAGTCCAAACTGGTGACCAACCAGGAACTGCGCCAGACGGTCGAGAACGGCTTACAGAAGCGGTGGTCCCCAGAAGAGATCTCGCATCGTCTGGTCAAGGACTTCCCAGACGACGAAAGCATGCGGGTGAGTCACGAAACGATCTATCAAGCCCTGTACTTCCAGGCGCGGGGTGGCCTGAAAAAGGAAGTGGCCCAAGCCCTTCGGACAGGACGCACCCGACGCAAGCCGCATCGGGTCGCTGGTGAACGGTATCAGCGGTTCGTTGATCCGATGGTGATGATCAGCGACCGGCCGGCCACGATCGGAGATCGAGCCGTACCCGGCCATTGGGAGGGCGATCTGATCATGGGTCAAGCCAACAAGACCGCGATCGCCACCCTGGTCGAACGGGCGACCCGCTACACGATGCTGGTACACCTGCCCTACGGACACGATGCCGAGGCCGTCCGTGACGGACTGATCGCCACCATCGCCACCCTGCCAACCCATCTGCGGGGATCACTGACCTGGGACCAAGGCTCCGAGATGGCCCGCCACAAACAGTTCTCGATGGCCACTGACATGCAGGTGTATTTCTGCGATCCGGCCAGCCCCTGGCAACGCGGCACCAACGAGAACACCAATGGACTGCTGCGCCAGTACTTCCCGAAAGGCACCGACCTGAGCGTGTACGGCCCTGAGGACCTCGAACACGTCTCCCAGCAACTCAACGGGCGCCCACGCAAAACGCTCGGCTGGGACACCCCAGCCGAGCGTTTACGTGATCTACTACAAACCAATTAACCAGCAGTGTTGCAACGACCCCTAGAAACCGCCCCGCAATTGGGCAGTTTTGCGTCTGCTCGGCGACTGAAGGTTAGTCCTGCGCGGCCCAGGATTCGATGATTTCGCGGGCAATCGAGATCGAGCCCGGTAACAACAGCCGCGACGTTGAGTCACTGCTCCAGTCGCCGTGATCGAGCGCTTCGCGGATCTCGGCGCGGGTGAACCATGCCGCCTCGGCGATTTCGCCGTCGTTGAACGAGAACTCCTGTTCCGGGTCGGCGAGCGCATGGAACCCGACCATCAGGGACCGCGGGAACGGCCAGGGTTGGCTGCCCAGGTAGCGGACGTCAGTCACGGTCAGCCCGATCTCCTCGGCGATCTCGCGGACGACGCATCCCTCGAACGACTCGCCGGCCTCGACGAAACCGGCCAGCAGCGAGAACAGCCGCTCCGGCCACACGGTCTGGCGGGCCAGCACCGCGCGGTCGTGGCCGTCGTGAACGAGGCAGATCACCGCCGGGTCGATGCGGGGAAACTCCTCATGCCCGTTGACTGCATTTACTCGCGACCAGCCACCCCTTATCGACTTGGTCGGCGCGCCGTCGACCGCGCTGAACCGGGCGTTGTCGTGCCAATTCAGCAGCGCTGTGGCCGTTGCGACCAGTTGTGCGCTGACGTCGTCGAAGATCTGCCCGGCCCGGCGCAGGTCGAGCACCTCGGTTTCGGCATGCGGATCCTCGGGCCCCTCGAGCGCGGCCCGAATTGCCCAGACGTGACGACCGTCGGCCATGCGGCCAAGAAAGACGGCGTTCTCCGGTGGTTTGTCCGCCTGCTTGGCGGCCTGGCCGAGCACGACCTGGCCACCGGAGATCAGCACCTGGTTGCGGCGATCCACCCGCAGCAGCAGCGCCTCGGACCATCCGGCCAGCGCCGCGTCGACGTCGGTGCGCAGCGCATCGGCGCGGTCGGCACCGACTCGGGACAGCAGCGGGACGTTGCGCAGCTCGAAGAGTGGCCGCGTCATCGGTCGGCTTCTGCGCTGCGGATGTACAGCAGCCGGTCACCGAGTTCGAGTGCGTCGACCTCGGGGGCGTCGACGCGCACCAGCTCACCGGCACGAACGACGCCGAGCACGATGTCGGGCAGGTGCCGCGGGGAACCACCGGCTTCCTTCGGGGTCACCTCGCGTTCGGCAAGCGCGAAGCCGGCGTCGGGAGTCAGTAGGTCTTCCATCATCTCGACAACGCTGGGCGTCTGCGTCGCTATGCCCAGCAGCCGGCCGGCGGTCTCCGACGACACGACGGTGGAGTCCGCGCCCGACTGGCGCAGCAGGTGCTGATTCTCGGCTTCGCGGGCCGCGGCGATGATCTTGGCGTTGGGTGCGAGCTCGCGCGCGGTCAAGGTGACCAGCACCGCGCTGGCGTCGTCATCCGTCGCGACGATGATCGATTTCGCGTGCTGGGCGCTGGCCAGCCGCAACACCTCGGATTTGGTGGCGTCACCGTGCACCGTAACCAGACCGGCGCTCTTCGCGCGCTCGAGCGCGCCGGCGTGCTCGTCGACGACGACGATGTCTGCTGGCGCCACCTCGTCGCCGACCATCGCGGCCACCGCCGTCCTGCCCTTGGTGCCGTATCCGACGACGACGGTGTGGTTGCGCACTCTGTTCCTCCATCGCTGGATCTTCAATGCCTGGCGCGACTGGGTGGTCAGCGTCTCCACCGTGGTACCGATCAGGACGATCAGGAACGCGATCCGCAGGGGTGTGATCACCAAAACGTTGATCAGCCGGGCCGCGGGACTGAAGGGCGTGATGTCTCCATAGCCTGTCGTCGACAGCGACACCGTCGCGTAGTACAAGCAGTCCAGGAACGACAGCTGGTTGTCCTGCACGTCGCGGTAGCCGTCCCGGTCCAGGTAGACAATGAGCACCGCTGCGAACAGGGCCGCAGTCGCATAGAAGATGCGCCGCACGATCCGCTGCGTCGGGCTGACGAACGGTTCCGGAATGCGCAGGATGTCGACAAGTGCGGCATCGGGGCGGGCCGACAGATTCTCTTCGATCGCGGCAAGCCGCCGCCGCAATTTACCTTTGGCCACGACAACCCGTCATCGGAGAGACTCGTCGCACGACACAATGTAATCATGACCTCTCCACCACCCGAACTGCAGCGGATCGCCAGCCCGGCCCCCGCCCATCGCCTCGGCGCGATGCTGATGGGCATGGGCACCCTGCACTTCGTAGCGCCAAAGCCGTTCGACGCGATCATCCCGGTAGAGCTGCCGGGTAGCCAACGGTTCTACACCTATGCCTCGGGGGTGGCGGAGTTTGCGACGGGTGCACTGCTGCTGGCGCCGCGCACCCGCAAGCTGGGCGCGCTGTCGGCGGTTGCCCTCTTCCTTGCTGTCTTTCCGGCCAACATCAACATGGTGCGCCTGTGGAAGGACAAACCGTTGATCATGAGGCTGGGCGCAATCGCCCGCCTGCCGCTGCAGATCCCGATGATCACCGAGGCGCTGAAGATCTACCGCAACTCCTAAGCCGCGTCGAGCAGTGCGACGAGATCGTCGGCGCCGGGCAGGGTCTCGGGGCTGACCGTCCGGCCGGACCGCACGTAGTGGAACGCCGCGCGCACCGACTCCACCGGACAGCCATGCAGTTGCGCCCAGGCCAGCCGGTACACCGCGAGCTGAATCGCCGCGTGCTGCTTGGCTTCTGCAGTGCCAGGGGGTTCGCCGGTCTTCCAGTCCACCACCGTGGTGCCGCCGTCGTCGTCGGCGAAGATCGCGTCGATACGGCCCCGCACCACACGCCCGCCGATGACCATGTCGAACGGGACCTCCACGTCGATCGGCGTGCGGGCGGCCCACGGAGACACCGCGAATGCGGCCTGCAGTTCGGCGAGATCGTCGGCGTCGCCGGCGTCACGGTCGACGGCACCGGGCAGGTCATCGAGGTCGAAGAGCCGCTCAGCGTGGAAGAACCGCTGCGCCCAGTCGTGAAATGCGGTGCCCAGCAAGGCATGAGGATCGGGCCGGGCAGGGAGACGACGACGCAGCCGCTGGGCGACGCCGTCGGGGTCGCGGCCGAGCTCCACCAGCGTGCTGACGGACAGCTGCGCGGGTAGCGGCGGCGCGGCTGGGTCGGCCGCGCGCTCGCGTTCGGCCAGCAGCGCGTCGACGTCGGCCGCCCATCCGTCGACATCGGAGGTAATGGAGTCGAGCCCGCCCGACATCGCCAGCGCGACCAGCGCCGCGCCGCCCTCTACCTCGTTCCTCCGTACACCGGCGGGGTCGACGGGCCACTGCGCCTCGATCGCCCTGTCGCGCAACGGGTTCGGCTGGCCATCGACCGGTGTCGGCGCCCATTGTTCGACGATGCCACACGGGTCGCCCTCGGCTTCCGACGTCTCGATGATGTCCTTGAGCTCGCAGAGGAAATCGGAAGGGCCGCGCGGTTTGGCCTCGGAGACGCCCCAATGGTGGCCCGAGAGCAGCAGCGTGTCCTCGGCGCGGGTGAGCGCCACATACAGCAGCCTGCGTTCCTCGTCGATGCGTCGCTGCTCGAGGCGGCGCCTGTGTTCGGAGATCTTGTCGGACAGCCGTTTTCGATCGTTGACGTCTGACGTGTCGAGCACCGGCACGCCGAGCTCGGAGACGGTGGCGCGGTCACCGCGCAGCAGTGGCGGCAGATCGCCTGCGTCGGTCAACCAGGTGCGTGTCGACGCCGTCGACGGAAACACCCGGCCGCTCAGGTGCGGCACCGCCACCACCTGCCACTCCAATCCCTTGGCTGCGTGCACGGTGAGGATCTGCACCCGGTCGTTGGCGACGGACACATCAGCGGGCGCCAGGCCGTTCTCCACCTGCTCGGCGGCATCCAGATACGCCAGCAGGCTCGGCACCGTCGCGCCCGGCCGGGCGGCGAAGTCGGCCACCACGTCGGCGAACGCGTCCAGGTGCTCGGTGCCGGACCAGCCCGATGCGACCGGCCTGGCCGCCCTTACCTCGGTGTCGACGCCGAGGACCCGGCGCACCTCGGCGACGAGTTCCGGAAGCGGGTGCGTGAGGTGGGCGCGCAGCGAAGTCAGCTCGCGGCCGAGCGCGACGATCCTGCCGTACCCGGGCGCTGAGTAGGCGTTCGCGGATCCGGGATCGCAGATCGCGTCGGCAAGGCAGGCCGCGTCGGCATCCGCCGCGGCCTGCGCGACGATCTGCTCGGTGGTGGCTTCGCGCGCCGGCCGATCATCGAGTGCGACCGCGCGTCGCCACAACGCGGCGATGTCACGACCACCCAGCCGCCATCGCGGACCGGTGAGCACCCGTATCGCTGCCGCTCCGGCGGTGGGATCGGCCACCAAACGCAGCGTGGCCACCAGGTCGGCGACCTCGGGCACGGCGAGCAACCCGGCCAGCCCGACGACCTCGACCGGAACGCCGCGCGCGATCAGCGCATCGGCCATCGGCGCGGCATCCGCGTTGCGGCGCACCAGCACCGCCGCCGTCGGGGCGGCAGAGCCATCGCCGCGGTGATAGATCCGCGCCACATGGTCTGCGACCCAATCGCGTTCGGCCACCACATCGTTCAGCAGTGCACACCGGATGACGCCGGGCTGGGCGTCGGGCCGCGGCCGCAGGGCCCGCACCGCGACGGAACGACGCCGCGCTTCCGCGGACACCGCGTTCGCCAGATGCAATGCCCGTGGCGGATTGCGCCAGCTGGTGCGCAGCTCCAGCGTGGGCGCGGGTGTTCCGTCCGCGCGCGGGAAGTCGGTGGTGAACCGCGGCAAGTTGGTCGCCGACGCGCCACGCCAGCCGTAGATCGACTGGATCGGATCACCGACGGCGGTCAGGGCGAGGTCGTCGTCGACGCCGCGGCCGAACAGGGAGGACAGCGCCACACGCTGTGCGTGCCCGGTGTCCTGATACTCGTCGAGCAACACCACCCGATACCGCTGACGCAGCTTCTCGCTGACTTGCGGGAAGGCCGACGCCAGCCGGGCCGCAGTGGCCATCTGCATGCCGAAGTCCATGACCTTCTCGGCTCGCATGCGCGCGTGCAGCGCGTCGATCAGCGGCACCAGTTGGATGCGTTCGGTCTGAGTGGCCAGCATCCGCAGCAGCCATTGGCTGGGCCTTCGGTCACGCTGGTACGGACCCGCGGGCAACGTGTGCACGAGCCGTTCCAGTTCGATATGGGTGTCCCGCAATTGTGTGGTGTCCACGAGGTGTTCGGCCAGCTGGCCCGCCAGCCGAAGCACCATCGCGGTCACCGCCGCAGGGGTCTTGTCGGTGTCGAGATGCTCGGGATGCTCGCATACAACGCGAAACGCCAACTGCCACAACTCGGTTTCGCCCAGCAGTCGGGTGTCGGGCTCGACGGGCAGCAGCAGGCCGTGCTCGCGCAGCAGGTTCCCGGCGAACGCGTGGTAGGTGCTGACGGTGGCCGGGTCGTCGGCCAAATCGCCGCCACCGGGGACGAGGCCGGCACCGGCCAGCCGCGCCAGCCGAGAACGGACCCGGCGCAGCAGCTGACCCGCGGCCTTGCGGGTGAACGTCAGGCCGAGCACCTCGCCTGGCCTGGCGTAGCCGTTGGCGACCAGCCACACCACTCTGGCCGCCATCGTTTCCGTCTTTCCAGCACCCGCGCCCGCGATGACCACAAGCGGTCCAGGCGGCGCGGAGATCACCGCCTCCTGCTCCTCGGTGGGTGCGAAAAGCCCGAGCGTAGATGCGAGTTCGGCCGGACTGTAACGCGGGTTCACGGGCGTCCGCCTGCGGCGGCCTGGGCCGGGCACATGGCCCGCACCGGGCAGTGGGCGCAGCCGTCGTTGATCCGCGCGAGGAACTGCGGCCCCTGGGTGACGGCCGCCGCTTGCCGCACGCGTTCAAGCCATTCGGTACGGGTCTCCGCGGACTGCGGGTCCTGCTCACGCTCGGCGGCGCTGCCCGCGCAGGTCTTGCCGAGATAGACCAGCCGGCCTCCCCCTGGAGTATCCCCCTGCGGTAGTAGGCCTTCCGCGACGGCCAGCTGGTACATCGCCAGCTGGGCGTGGCGTTGCGCGTCGACCTTGCTGACCGGCGTCTTGCCGGTCTTGATGTCGACGACCACGATTCGGCCGTCGCGGTCACGTTCGAGCCGGTCGAGGCGCCCACGCACCCGCACCCCGGGCGCAACCGTGCCGTCGACGTCGACTTCGGTGCCCACCTCGGTGAGCTCATTGCGGGTCTGCGCTCGCCACTGCTCGAACGTCGACAGCATCGCTCGGTGTCTCGCCAGCTCGTTGTCTGCGTACCACTGTGAATCGAACGGCAGCTTGCTCCACAGCTTTTCGAGTTCGTTGAGCATCTGGCTCTCGGTCTTGCCGGGCGCGGCGACCAGGGCGTGCAGCAGCGAGCCGACCGCGGAGCGCACATCCCGTGCGTCGGAGCCGCCGTGGCGTTCGAGCAGCCAGCGCAGCGGGCAGTCGGTCAACGTCTGCAGCGTCGACGGTGACAGCGTGACGACGTGCTCATCACCGTTCCACAGCGGTTCATCGCTGGACAATGGCGTCATGCCATACCACTGGGCGGGATCGGCACCCGCCACACCTGCCTGCGCCAGGCGGGCCAATTGCGTTGCCGCGCAGACGCGTACCGTGTCGTCGACCGCATCCGGCGAAGCGCAGACCACCGCGCGCAGCCGCCCGACCAGCGCGGCCGGAGCCAGCACCCGAGGTGCGTGGATCGGTTCGGGCGGGTCGGCATCGGGATCGGCGGTCAGGACCGCCAGCTCGTAGCAGAACGGCGATGGCAGCATCGACTCGTCGCCGCTGTCGCTGTCGACCGCGGTCACCAGCAGGCGGCTGCGCGCGCGGCCCATCGCGGCGATCAGCAGCCTGCGTTCCTCGGCGAGCAGCGGCGCCCTGCTCGACAAGCCACGGTCGACGGCCGTTTCGACACCATCCATCACGTCGACGAGCTGCTGGGTGCCCAGCACGCCGCCGCGGGGAACCGTGTTGGGCCACAGCCCTTCCTGCAGACCGGCAATCACGACGAAGCCCCATTCCTGACCCAGCGCCGCATGGGCACTGAGTACCGCGACCGCATCGGGCTCAGGTCGTTGGTCGCGCGGCGTCGCCGGTAAGCCCATCGACTCGACGTGGTCGACCAGCCCCCGCAGCGATGCGCCCGCGGTCCGTGTCACGTACTGTTCGGCCACGTCGAACAGCGCGGTCACCGCGTCGAGGTCACGGTCGGCCTGTGCGCCTGCGAGGCCGCCGCGCTCGCTGGCCGCCAGCCAGCGCCGCTGCAGCCCGGACCGCTGCCAGGCCTGCCAAAGGGTGTAGCGAGGGTCCTGGTCGTCGGCGGCACTGCGGCGCGCCGCCGCGAGCACGGCGCGCACCCGCCGCAGCGGGCGGCCCAGATCGGCCGATACTGAGTCGGATTCTTTGTCGAGCGCCTCGACAAGCAGATCGGCGAACTCACGAGGTGGCTGGCCGCCGTCGGCACGGCGCAACGCCCGCCGCAGCTGCCGCAGCGACACTGGGTCGACCCGGCCGATCGGCCCGGTCAGCAGCGACAGCCCGCGCTCGCCGTCGAGGCCGCGATCCGTCGCGTCGAGCACCGTCAGCAGCGCGCGCACGGCAGGCTGCTCCGCCAGCGGCGCGCTGGGCATCGGCGACTCCGCCGGCACCCCCGCAGATACGAGGGCACGCGTCAGCGCCGCGCCCAGCCGGGGCACCGACCGCACGATCACCGCCATCTGCGACCACGGCACACCGTCGACCAGGTGTGCACGCCGAAGCGCGTCGGCGATCAGCGCCGTTTCGGCGTGCGGCGTCGCGGCGATCCGCACTGTCAGCGAGCCCGGCCGATCCTCGGCGCCGCCGACCTCACGTGCGGCGTCGGCGCCGGGCAGCCGCCGCGCCACCGCGGTGATGGCGTCGGCGATGGCAGGTGCGCACCGCAGCGACCGGGTGAGCGTGATGGCCGGTTCGTCGCCGCGCAACAGCGACGGATCGGCGCCGCGATAGCCGAATACCGACTGGCTGGGATCTCCGGCGATAACGGTGAGCGCGGCTCCGGCAGACAGCACGCGAACCAGGTGAGCGGCCTGCGGGTCGAGATGCTGCGCGTCGTCGACGAGAAGCAGCGTGATCCTGCTGCGTTCGGCCGCCAGCAGATCCGCGTCGGTCGCGAACGCTTCCAGCGCGGCCCCGACGAGTTCGGCGGCGCCCAGTGCGGGCACCGTGGCCTGCGGCGCTGCCATCCCGACAGCCGAGCGCAGCAGCATGATCTGCTCGTAGGCCTGCGCGAACTGGCCTGCGGCCAGCCATTCGGGGCGACCGTAGGTTTGTCCGATGCGTTGCAGCGCAATGGGATCCACACCGCGTTCCGTGCAGCGAGCCAGCAGGTCGCGCAATTCATTGGCGAACCCGACAGTGCTGAGCGCCGGCCGCAGCGCCGATGGCCACGCGACTGGCGAGGCATCGCCGTCCTCCAGATCGCCTGCGAGCAGTTCCCGGATGATGCCGTCCTGCTCGGCGCTGGTGATCAGCCGGGGCGGGGGGTCGCCGTTGCGCTGCGCAGCCAACCGCAGGACCGCGAATGCATACGAGTGCACGGTGCGGACCAACGGTTCGCGAACCACCGCGCGACTGCCCGCTGACAACAAGGCCGACGTGATCGCCGCGCGGACTTGGGTGCCGAGCCGCGCCGAACCCGTCAGCAGCAGAACCGATTCCGGGTCACTGCCCGCGCCGATATGAGCGGTCGCTGCCTGAATCAACAGCCTGCTCTTGCCGGTACCTGCGCCGCCAAGCACCCGAACCACACCACGCATGCCCGGTTCGGTGAGGGCGGTGGGTGTCAGTTCGGTCTGCGGTGCGGACATGAAGGCATGACACCACGGGGGTCCGACAAGCAGCCGTCGTCGCCTGCTGGCAGCATTGCGGCCGTGACCGAGCTGCTGCACGTCCATCGCTACGGACCGACTCGCCCGCCGCAGATCCTGGCCGTGCACGGATTGACCGGGCATGGCCTGCGCTGGCAGACGCTCGCGACGCGGCACCTGCCCGAATTCGCGGTCGTCGCACCGGACCTGATCGGGCACGGACGGTCGTCGTGGGCGGCGCCGTGGAACATCGACGCGAATGTCGGCGCGCTGGCCGGCCTGCTCGACGCGGAGGCGGACGGCCCCGTGGTTGTGGTCGGTCATTCGTTCGGCGGTGCGGTGGCGCTGAATCTGGCTGCCGCGCGGCCGGATCTGGTCGCTTCACTGGTGCTGCTCGATCCGGCGGTTGGGCTGGACGGCGGATGGATGCGCGACATCGCCGACGAAATGTTCGCCTCACCGGATTACAGCGACCGTGGGGAAGCCCGATCGGAGAAGGTCAACGGCTCATGGGGTGAGGTTGACGCCGAGGAATTGGACCGCGAGCTCGACGAGCACCTGATCGAACAGCCCAATGGACGGGTGGGGTGGCGGCTCAGCATCCCGGCGATGTTGTCGTACTGGAGCGAGCTCGCGCGACCAATTCGACTGCCGCGGAATGAAATACCGATCACGCTGGTGCTCGCTTCCAAGACCGATCCGCCCTACGTCACCGATGGGCTGCTCGCCGCGCTCGGCGAACGCCCCGACTTCACGCTCCTGGAGTTCGACTGCGACCACATGGTTCCCGGTGCGCGCCCCGCCGATACCGCGGCGGTGATCCGCAAGCAGCTGGGGCGCGGCTGAGATGCCTGCGGTCACCGACGAGCAAGTCGAAGCGGTGCGGGCTTTGGTCGCGGCGATCCCCGCCGGGCAGGTGTCGACCTACGGCGACATCGCCGATGCGGCAGGGCTTTCCAGTCCGCGCATCGTCGGCTGGATCATGCGCACCGATTCGTCGGATCTGCCGTGGCATCGGGTGATCCGCGCATCCGGTCGACCCGCGCCACACCTGACTACGCGGCAGCTCGAGCTGTTGCGCGCCGAAGGCGTGCTGGCCGAGGATGGACGGATCCGGCTGGCCGAAGTTCGCCACGAGTTCTAGCCGGCGTCGAGTGTGGGGTTGTGACACGCTTCAAGCGTCTTCCACGTGCGGGTAACCCACGTTCGGCGCCGGGCCTACAGCACCAATCGCACCAGGGCCGCGGTGCGGGAGAGGCCGGGAAACGCCGCAGCCGTCGATCGCGGATGCAGGGCATGCACGGCGAGCCGAAACATCAACGCGCGCAACAGCATCTGCGGCCACTCAGGCAGCGGACTCCACCGCTCGATCAGCCCATCGTCGGCCTCGCCCCATGACAGTGCGTCGACGACCACCACACCGGCGGCCCACGACGACGGTCGCCAGTACGGGGTGATGTCGGTGATGCCCGGCGCCGCGGTGCCTGCGAAAAGCACTGTGCCGTAGAGATCGCCGTGCACCAGCTGGTTGGGGCTCTTGGTCGGTCGGCGCAGCGCGGCCAGCGCTGTGATGAGCTCGACCGAACGCTGCCCGTCCGTTGAACCGGGCGATACCCGGGCCCCCTGCGGCAGGGAGTGCAGCGGCCGTTCCTCCCACGCGGCGCGGTCGGCAGCGATGAACACGTCGACGTCGGCCCACGGCGCGACGGGCGGCTGGGTCAGGAAGCGGGGTCGCTCCAACTTGGCCGTGGCCTCGTGCAGCCGCACCGCGGCGGAAACAACCTCGTCGTGGCGCGGCTCGGGTGTTCCTGCGACGTACGTATCGGCCCGCCAGCCCGCCACCACATACCGGCCGTCGGTCGAGCGGACGGGCCGGGCCAGCCGCACTCCGTCGACGAACAATGTCTCGCGAACTTTCGCCGACCATGCGGCGCGGGCGTGGTCGGCCACCATCGACAGCACGACCTCGCCGCAGCGCCAGCCGCCCTCCCAGCTCGAGCCGAGCGGCACCGGTCGCACGCCGGTCAGTCCGAACGCTGCCAGCACATGATCCGGCGGCCGCTCGACACTCACCACCTCAGCCTAAGGGGAGCTCCGGCTAACTCGGCGTTAGTACATCACCATGTCGGGTTCGAGTTGCTTGCCCCAGGCGACGATGCCGCCCTGCACGTGCATCGCGTCAGAGAATCCGGCCTTCTTCACGATGGCCAACACCTCGGCCGAGCGGACCCCTGTCTTGCAGTAGAACACCGGTGTGTGGTCGACCTGCAACGTGGCCAACGCCTCGCCCGACTCGAACGCACCCTTCGGGATCAGTTTTGCGCCTTCGATGTGATTGATGTCCCATTCGACCGGTTCACGAACGTCGATCAGCGCCAACGGCTTGCCGGAGTCCAGCAGCTCCTTCAACTCCAACGGGGTGATCGTCGAGTCGGCCGCGGCCTCGGCCGCCGCTTCGGACACCACGCCGCAGAACTCCTCGTAGTCGATCAGCTCGGTAATCTTCGGCGTGGCCGGATCCTTGCGGATCTTGATGGTGCGGTAGGTCATGTCGAGGGCGTCGTACACCATCAGCCGGCCCAGCAGCGGCTCGCCGATGCCGGTGATCAGCTTGATGGCCTCGGTGCCCATCACCGAAGCGATCGACGCGCACAGGATGCCCAGCACGCCGCCCTCGGCGCACGACGGCACCATGCCCGGTGGCGGCGGCTCCGGGTACAGGTCGCGGTAATTCAGGCCCCGTTTTTCGCCGGCTGCGCCGTCGGGGGCGTCCTCCCAGAACACCGACACCTGGCCCTCGAACCGGTAGATCGACCCCCACACGTACGGCTTGCCTGCGAGTACCGCGGCGTCATTGACGAGATAGCGGGTCGCGAAGTTGTCGGTGCCGTCGAGGATCAGGTCGTACTGCTTGAAAAGGTCGAGCGCGTTGTCGGGTTCCAGCCGCAGCTCGTGCAGCCGCACCTCGACCAGCGGGTTGATTTCGCGGATCGAGTCGCGCGCGCTCTCCGCCTTGGACCGGCCGATGTCGGACTGGCCGTGGATGATCTGGCGCTGCAGGTTGGACTCGTCGACCACGTCGAACTCGACGATGCCGATGGTGCCCACCCCGGCGGCGGCCAGATACAACAACGCCGGCGAGCCCAGCCCGCCTGCGCCGATGACCAGCACCTTGGCGTTCTTGAGCCGTTTCTGCCCGTCCACCCCGAGGTCCGGGATGATGAGGTGACGGCTGTAGCGCGCGACCTCTTCGCGCGTCAGTTCTGCCGCCGGTTCTACCAGCGGCGGCAACGGTGTCGACACTCTGTTTCCTCTGATCAGCCTTGATTCCACTCCTACTGACCATCACAGCAGGTACTGCAGTCAACAGCAATTAGGCCGGGCTGCTTCCCGGGCTGTGTGCGCGACGAGCGTGCGCAAGCTCTCGCCCAACTCAGGCGATCGGGTACGGCCAGGGGTTGAACCGGCAGGTCTTGCCGTCGGGTTTGACCGACTCCGGGTCGAACCGGGCGGCATCGTTGTTGTTGGTCGAAAACGTCTGCTGCATCATGATCGGCGCCAGCTGACCGTCAGTGCCGCACCCCTCGTGGCGCTGGTACCCCATGGCGTGGCCGACCTCGTGGTTGATCAGGTACTGCCGGTACGAGCCGACGTCGCCCTGAAACGGCACGGCGCCGCGAACCCAACGGGCCTCGTTGATGAACACGCGGGGCTGGCCGTCGGCGTAGGCCGGGTTATAGCAAGAGGCCTCCAGCTGGATGTCGTAGCCACAACCCTCGCGCACGGTGATGGGTGAGCTCAGCGAGACCCGGAAGTCCGGCTGGCCGCTGTCGATTCGGGTGAACGCGAACTGTGGGTTGTGCGTCCAACTCTTGGGATTGGCCAGTGTTTCGCTGACCATCCGGGCGAATCCGTCGTCGCCGCCGAACGTCGTCGTGTCGACCCCGTCCTCGACCTCCACGGTGTAGGTGAACGTCTTGGTGGTGCCCTCGCCGACCTTCGGCGTGGTGCCCGGCACGATGTGCCACGTCTTGGCGGCCGCCTCGGTGAACGGACCGCCGTCGGGCAGGATCCCGGTGGGCAGGTTGACGTCAAACTGTGTGAGCCCCTTGGGCGGAGCGCCGACGATCTGCGTGCTGGCCACACCGATGGTGGGCGGGCCCTGCACGGGCCCCTCGGCCTGCTTGGGCGCGGGAGCGCTGGTTCCGGTGACGGTCTGGTACACGACGACGACGGTCAGCGCGATCAGCGCCGGCAGCGCGTACGCGCGCCAACCGTAGGTGGAGATGAAACGGCCCAGCCACGTCTGCTTTCGCACACGTCGATGCTCGTCGCGATTGGACCTGGCCCGACCGGAACCCTCGGCGAGTGGGTCACGCTGCGCGCGCAATGGCTCTCGCCACTCGTCACGCAATACGGGTACGCGACCGCCCCCGCGACGCTCCGGGTCGTAGGTCACCGAAACAGGATGGCACAGTCTGCTGCCCCTGCACTTCCGCCGCGCCACCATCATGCGCGATGGCGTGCGTCCACGCTCGCCCTGGCAACGGTAGTAGTGTCGTTGCGAAACGCATTCAGATGAAGGACGTGATGAGCGATCTCGCCAACACCGCCGCGAGGAAGCCGGCCAACGGCGGCACGGTTACCGGCGCGGGTCGTCGCGGGAACAGGCTGCCCCGCGACGAACGCCGAGGGCAGTTACTGGCCGCTGCCAGCGAGGTTTTCGTCGACCGCGGCTACCACGCCGCAGGCATGGACGAGATCGCTGATCGTGCCGGTGTGAGCAAACCCGTTCTCTACCAACACTTTACGTCCAAGCTTGAGCTTTACCTGGCCGTGCTGCAACGGCACGCCGACAATCTCGTATCGGGCGTGCGCCAGGCGCTGCGCACCACCACCGACAACCGGCAGCGGGTGCGCGCCGCCGTGGACGCGTTTTTCGACTTCATCGAGCACGACGGCCAGGGTTACCGGCTGATCTTCGAGAATGACTACGTGACCGAACCTCAGGTGTCCGCGCAAGTGAAAGTGGCCACGGAGGCGTGCACCGACGCCGTGTTCGACCTGATCAGCCACGACTCCGGGCTCGAACCGCATCGAGCGCGGATGATCGCGGTCGGGCTGGTGAGCATCAGCGTCGACTCAGCCCGGTATTGGCTGAACAATGACCGGCCGATCTCCAAGGACGACGCCGTGGAGGGCACGGTGCAGTTCATCTGGGGCGGCCTGTCCCATGTGCCGCTTACCCGCTCTTAACGGCCTCAGAGCCGACAGCACCGACGCCGAAGCCCACTCGGCGCACGTCGGCGGCACCGATCTCGACGTAAGCGATCTTCGACGACTGCACCAGGAAGCGGCGGCCCTTCTCGTCGGTGAGGGTCAGGACGCCCGTATCCATGCTCAGCGCATCGGTGATCAGCTTCTCCACCTCGCTGGGTGTCTGCGCGCTGTTGAAGATCAGCTCGCGCGGGCTGTCCGTGACACCGATCTTGACCTCCACGCTGGACCCTTTCCGTTCGTGTGTTCCTCGCCAAGAAGGCTAGTGGACGCCGGTGGTGCAATGCCGCGCCGGGCACTTCGCGGTTATCGGACCGAACAACACAGCGCGGTCAGCGAACCGACGATGCGGTGCCTATAGCGACCGAACCGAGTCCGGACCGTGACCAAAGCCCGAGCGAGTCAACCTCATTCGTCACATCCGTCTCGATAACATCAGGCGGGTATTCGACGAAACGACCGGGATAACTGCATGAACAGGCCATACACCGCGCATTCACCGTATTCCTTGAGCCCAACCGAGCGCATTCCCAGCCACGGGGACGACGGCGGCGAAACCGTCGACCTCGACCGCGAGCGCTACGACGAGTACCGCGGCCTCGAGGATTACGACGACTACGGGGACATCGAGGAGTACTACGAGCCGATCGATCGCCGGTGGGTGTGGATTGCCGGGGTCGCCGGCGCGATTCTTCTCGTTGCGGTGATCTGCACGGTGGTCATCCTGGGTGGCGGCGACAGCGGCTCGGTGTCCACGACCGTCGCTCCGCCTGCAACGACGAGTCAGCGGGCCGCCACCACATCGGCTCCGCCGGTCTCCACCACGGCCCCGCCGGCAGCGTCGCTGCCCCCCGAAACGGTCACGACGGTGACACCGACGGAGAGTGCCCCGCCCAGCGCCGCGCCGACCGATGCAGCTCCCGCGCCCGCGCCGAACACGATCACCTACCGGGTGACCGGTAACCGCAATCTCATCGACCTGGTGACGGTGATCTACACCGATGCGCAGGGCGCGCTGCAGACCGACGTTAACGTGGCGCTGCCGTGGTCGAAGACGGTGCTCCTCGACCCGGGTGTGACGCTCGGTTCGGTCACCGCGACAAGCGTGGCCGGTCAGCTGAACTGCAGCATCACCGACGCGTCGGGCGCCGCGGTCGCCGTGCAGAACAACAACACGATGATCGCGAACTGCACGAAGTAGGCGGAGGTGGCGGCCGAGTGAGCATCGCAGGCCCCCCCGGCGCCGAGGAGCGGAGCGAGGCTAGAACCGACCGTCGGATCAGGCCAGACCCAGCTCGTGCATGCGCGTGCTGTGGGTGTGCTGCAGCCTGTCGAAGAATTCTGTCATCTGGGTGAGGCCCTCGCCGCTGGTCATCACCAGGTCGACGAGCTCGTCGTGGTCGGCGAGCACGTACTGGGCCTGAGTGATGGCCTCGCCGAGCAGCCGGCGCGACCACAGTGCGAGGCGGTGGCGCTGCTTCTCGCTGGCTGTCACCGCGGCCTGCACCTCGGCCACGACGAACTGCGAGTGTCCGGTTTCGGCCAGCACGGCGCGCACCACATCGGCCACCTCATCGGGCAGTGAGTCGGCGATCTCCAGGTAGAAGTCGGCGGCCAGCGCATCGCCGACGTAGGTCTTCACCAACGCTTCCAGCCAGGTGCTGGGTGTGGTCAGCCGGTGGTAGTTCTCCAGCGCCGACGCGTATCTCGTCATCGCGGGCACCACGTCGACTCCCCTGCGTTCCAACGCATCCCGGAGCACCTCGTAGTGGTTCATCTCCGCTGCGGCCATGCTGGCCATGTTGATTCGGCCGCGCAGGTTCGGCGCCATCCGCGCCTCTTCGGTGAGCCGGTAGAACGCCGCCACCTCGCCGTAGGCCAGCAGCGCGAAGAGCTCGTTGACGCCGGGATGGTCGGCCGACACGCCCGAGGTGGTCTGCTCTGGTGAGGGCGCAGGCGGCGTCGAATTCATGGTCCAACTCTAGACGTCGGCGCGCACACTGACCGCCGAGCAAACGCGGCCAGCTATGATGCAGGTAGGCAGTGGCACCGAACAGGTCGATAACGACTCGCCGCTACCTAAGAAATGTGCGTGCACGCAGTCGGCCCGCCTACCTCAGCGCAGGGCCCCGGCATAGCTTCGTCGAACTCGTGCGCGCGTGGACGCCATGAGGATTGACAATTGAAAGGCTAAGCCTCCGCGTATGACACATCTCAACCCAACCTTTGCTGAACTCGGAGTTCGCGATGAAATTGTTCGCGCACTCGCCGAAGACGGCAAGGAACATCCGTTTGCTATCCAAGAACTGACAATGCCGCTCGCGCTGGCGGGTGACGACCTGATCGGCCAGGCCCGCACTGGCATGGGCAAGACCCTGGCGTTCGGGGTGCCGATGCTGCAGCGGATCACCACCGACCCCGAGCGTGAGCTCTCGGGCATCCCCCGCGCGCTCGTGGTCGTCCCGACACGCGAGCTGTGCCTGCAGGTGTACAGCGACCTCGCCCTGGCGGCGAAGTATCTGACGGTGGGCAAGCGCAAGCTGACTGTCACCTCGATCTACGGTGGCCGGCCATACGAGCCGCAGATCGAGGCGCTGGCCAACGGCGTCGACGTCGTGGTCGGCACGCCCGGCCGACTGCTCGACCTCGCCCAGCAGGGCCACCTGCAGCTCGGCGGGCTGTCGATGCTGGTGCTCGACGAGGCCGACGAAATGCTCGACCTCGGCTTCCTGCCGGACATCGAGCGCATCCTGCGGCAGATCCCCGACGAGCGGCAGGCAATGCTGTTCTCGGCGACCATGCCGGACCCGATCATCACGCTGGCCCGCACGTTCATGAACCAGCCCACCCACATCCGGGCGGAGGCTCCGCATTCTGCGGCCACCCACGACACCACCGAGCAGTTCGCCTACCGCGCGCACGCACTGGACAAAGTCGAACTGGTGACCCGCGTGCTGCAGGCCAACGGCCGTGGCGCGACGATGGTCTTCACCCGCACCAAGCGCACCGCGCAGAAGGTGTCCGATGAACTCGCCGAGCGCGGATTCAAGGTCGGCGCCGTGCACGGCGACCTCGGCCAGGCTGCGCGGGAGAAGGCGCTCAAGTCTTTCCGCACCGGTGACATCGACGTGCTGGTCGCCACGGACGTCGCCGCTCGCGGCATCGACGTCGACGACATCACGCACGTCATCAACTTCCAGATCCCCGAGGACGATCAGGCCTACGTGCACCGCATCGGCCGCACCGGCCGTGCGGGCAAGACCGGGATCGCGGTCACGCTCGTCGACTGGGACGAGCTGCCGCGATGGACGATGATCGATAAGGCGCTCGGCCTGAACACCCCTGACCCCGCCGAGACCTACTCAAACTCGCCGCATCTCTACGAAGAATTGGACATCCCGACCGACGCCAGGGGCACTGTCGGCGAACCGCGCAAGACGCAGGCCAAGCGCGCGCCAGCGGAGAAGTCCGCCGAACGACCCGCCCGCAACCGCACCCGCAATCGCAGGCGCACCCGCGGCGGCGAAGCTGCCGCCGGGCATCCCGAGGCAACGGCCGAGCAGAGCGCACTCGCCGAGGGCGACGCGACCGCTGATGGTGCATCGCCCGCCGGCCCACGCCGTCGTCGCCGTCGCCCGCGCAAGTCCACGCCCGCTAACGCCGGCTAGCCGAGGTTCATCTCCGAGGGATGGTCAAACCCGAACGCCGCACCAGGGGCGACATCGTGGCGGCGGTGGCGATCGCAGCAGCGGTCGCCGTCGTCGCCGCCCTGATCTGGTGGACCAGCGACGCCAGGGCCACCGACAGCAGGCCGGCCGCAACGCCCGCGCCCGCCCTGCCCGCTGCCAAGGCCGTGCCGGTTTCACTGCGGCAGCTGTGGACGGCCCCCAGCCCGAAGACCACCACACCGTTGGTGGTCGCTGGCAATGTGGTCACAGGCGACGGCCGCTCGGTTGAAGGCCGTGACCCCGCCACCGGAGCCACCCGGTGGAGCTACGCCCGTGACCTCGAGCTGTGCGGCGTCACATATGTCTACGACTACGCAGTCGCGGTGTATCCCGACGTCAGGGGCTGCGGGCAGGTCAGCACGATCGACGCGAAGACTGGCGAGCGTGGGCCCAGCCGCACCAGCTATGCCGACCCGGAAGTCCGGCTGTCCGCCGATGGCGCCACCGTGCTGTCCGCAGGTGACAGCCGGCTGGAGATGTGGCGCTCGGACATGGTCCGGATGCTGTCCTACGGCTCACTCGACGCGCGGATCAAGCCGGGCACGCCCGCCTCGCCGATCTGTCGGCTGGTGTCGGCCGAGGCGAGTTCCACGGCCGTGTCGGTGCTGGAGGCGTGTCCGAAGCAGGGCGACCTGCGGCTGACGCTGCTGCGGCCGGCCGACGAGGAGGACACCCCCGAACTGAAATACGTGCCGCAACCCGGCGTCGTCGACGACTCCGGCGCGCGCGTCGTCGCGGTGTCCGACACCACGACGGCTGTCTACGTGCCCGCCCCGAAGCCGACCCTCAATATCATCGACGAGACCGGCGCGACCGTCGCCAGCACGCTGGTGCCCAAACCGCCGTCACCGAACGCGAAAATGTCGCGCGCCGGTGATCTGATCACGTGGTGGACCGGCGAGGACGTAATGGTGTTCTCCGCCAACGGGCTTCGCTACCGCTACTCGGTCACCGCGTCGGGCACCAATATTCCGATTGGGCCCGCGACGATGATGGCCGGGCGGTTGCTGGTGCCCGTCACCGGCGGGTATGACGTGTTCGACCCGGACAGCGGCGGCGGCGTCGCACACATTCCGGTGCAGAGGTCACCGAGTGCTACCGCGGTGGTTCCCGCGGTGGCCGGTTCCACGATCATCGAGCAGCGCGGCGACGAACTCGTCGCGCTTGGTTAGTTGCGGTTTGTGTGCGTTTCGTTGCGCTGAAGCGCTCCCAAACGCACACAATCCGCTAGAGCTCGGGCGTGTAGGTCGCCAGCGCCTTGCCGTTCTTCCAGTGCTTGAGCAGCGCGCTGGCCAGTTCGCGGTAGGCGGAGGCGCCCTTGTTCTTCCGGCTCGCCAGCACCGATGCCCCGGAGGCGGTGGCCTCGGCGAACCGAACGGTCCGCGGAATCGGTGGCGCCAAAACCGGCAGGTCGTAGCGGTCTGCGATGTCGTGCAGCACGTCGCGGCTATGAGTGGTGCGTGAGTCGTACAGCGTCGGCAGTGCGCCAAGCAGCTTGAGGTCCGGGTTGGTGATCTGCTGCACGTCGGTGATGGTGCGCAGGAACTGTCCGACGCCGCGGTGTGCCAACGTTTCGCATTGCAGCGGAACGATCACATCGTCGGCCGCGGTCAGTCCGTTGAGGGTGAGCACCCCCAGCGACGGCGGGCAGTCGATGATCACGACGTCGAAAGTGCCACCGATCTTGGCCAGCGCCCGCTTGAGCGCATACTCGCGGCCCGCCCTCATCAACAGCATCGCCTCTGCGCCTGCCAGGTCGATGTTGGCGGGCAGCAGTGTCATCCCCTCCGTGGTGTCCACCAGCGCCGCGTCGGGCTCCACCTCCCCGAGCAGCACCTCGTGGATCGACACCACCAGCTTGTCGGGATCCTGGCCCAGCGAGAACGTCAAACATCCTTGGGGGTCAAGGTCGACGAGCAAGACCCGTCTGCCCTTTTCCTCCATTGCCGCACCTAACGACGCGACCGTCGTCGTTTTGGCAACCCCACCCTTTTGATTGGCGACCGCAAGTACCCGCGTCACGGTGTTCATCGTTGCACGGGTACCCACGCGTCGAGGGGGCGTGCGGCAGAATCGGTGCGATGAGTGTCGAGCAGCACCGGCTGCTATTGCTTCGTCACGGCGAGACCGAGTGGTCACGCAGCGGACAGCACACCAGCCGCACCGAACTCGATCTCACCGACACCGGTCGAGAACAGGCCAAGGTGACCGCCGACGCGATCGCGGAGCTGCAACCGCACGACCCCCTCGTCATCTGTAGCCCCCGGAAACGCGCCCAGATCACGGCCGAGCTGGCCGGTCTGAATGTCGACGAGGTGTCTCCCCTTCTCGCCGAATGGGATTACGGCGCGTACGAGGGCCTGACCACCCCCCAGATCCGCCAGACCGTTCCGGACTGGCTGATCTGGACGCACGGCGGAGACGGCGGTGAGAGCGTGCAGCAGGTCAGCGATCGAGCGGACCGTGCGGTCGCGCTGGCCCTGGAGCACATGGCGTCGCGTGACGTGGTGTTTGTCGGACACGGCCACTTCTCGCGCGCGGTCATCACCCGATGGGTCGAACTTCCGCTGAGCGAGGGCATCCGGTTCGCGATGGTGGCGGCGTCGATCGCGGTGTGCGGGTTCGAACACGGGGTGCGCCAGATCAGCGCCCTTGGACTCACGGGCTTTCCGAACCCGTGTAAGCCGACGTGACGCGCGAACCGGCCTTCGTGCTCGCCGGTCGCACCGGCGCGGTGGTCGCCGAAGGTGTGCACACCGCATTCCCTCGGCTGGCCGACGCGCGGGCGGCGTTGGCATCCCATAGCGCCCCAATCATCCTGGGCGCCTTGCCTTTTGACATGACCAAGCCGACGGCTTTGATCCGTCCGCAGGCAGTGCAGTTCACCGAGTCGCTGCCCGAGTGGCCGCTGCGCGAGTTGCCGACCGTGCGGATCACGCAGATGGTTCCCGACCCCGAGGAGCACCGCGCGCGTATAGGTGCGGCGCTGGAACGGCTTCGGGATCCGGGCAGCGGGCTGCACAAGGTGGTGCTGGCCCGCGCGTTGCGCCTGCTGGCCGAGGGGCCGCTGGATGCGCGCACCATCGTGCATCGACTCGTCGCCAACGACGCCGCGGCCGTTGTGTATCTCGCCGACCTGACCGCGGCCGGCGGCGGGTATTCCGGTGCCGCGCTGGTCGGCGCGAGCCCCGAGTTGCTCGTGGCGCGGCGCGGCGATCAGGTGACCTGCCGCCCGTTCGCGGGATCGGCGCCGCGGTTGGCCGACCCCGACGCCGATGACGCCAGCGGTGCGGCCCTCGCGGCCTCGGCCAAGGACCGTCACGAACACCAGTTGGTGGTCGACGCGATGCGCCAGGCGCTCGACCCGTTGTGCGTCGACCTCGAGATCGCACCGCAACCGCAGCTGAGCAAGACCGCGGCCGTATGGCACCTGTACACGCCCATTTCCGGTCGACTCCGTGAAAAATCCACCACCGCATTGGATTTGGCGGTTGCCCTGCATCCGACGCCTGCGGTGGGCGGCGTTCCCGCCACGGCCGCAGCGGAGCTGATCAACGAACTGGAGGGCGACCGCGGCTTCTATGCGGGCGCGGTCGGCTGGTGCGACCAGCGCGGCGACGGCCGTTGGGTGGTGTCGATTCGGTGTGCGCAGCTGTCTGCCGATCGCCGCACCGCCGACGCGCACTCGGGCGGCGGCATCGTCGCCGAATCCGATCCCGATGACGAAGTCGCGGAAACCACAACGAAATTCAACACCATTCTGGCTGCCCTCGGAGTCCAACCATGAGTGAAGTCATTCGCCTGGCCCAGCCGGGTGATGAGACCGAACTGACCGCGATGATTCACGAATTGGCCGAGTTCGAGCGGGCCAGCGCGGACTGCACCGTCACCGAAAGCCAACTGGGCGAAGCACTTTTCGGCACCCACCCGACCGTGTATGGACACCTCGCGGAGGTGGACGGACAGGCCGCGGCCGGTGCGCTGTGGTTCCGCAACTTTTCCACCTGGGACGGCGTGGCGGGCATCTATCTCGAGGACCTCTACGTGCGACCGCAATTCCGCCGCCGCGGACTGGCCCGCAAGATGCTCTCGACCCTCGCGCGGGAGTGCGTCAACGGCGGCTACACCCGGCTGTCGTGGGCGGTGCTGGACTGGAATGTCGACGCGATCGCCCTCTACGACGCCGTCGGCGGACGGCCGCAGAGCGACTGGATCACCTACCGGGTATCGGGCCCCGAATTGTCGGCGCTCGCCGAATCCTGAGTACCCAGCCATTCCAGCGTCGACGGGGTGAACAGCAGAACCAGCGTCAGGACCGCGACGAGCCCAACGGGGATGCCGTACAGCCACTGGTCCGATCCCACGCCCATGTACCAGGCCACTGGCAACAGGAGGAGCTGGGCGAAGACCGCGATGCCGCGGCCCCACCGGCGACCGGTCCACAGGGCCCAGCCGGCGGTGAGTACCGCAGAGCCCATGATCGCGAACCAGCCTGCGGTGCCGTACCCGCTGAGCCAGGGCTGCTCCTCGACGCCCGCCAGGTGCCGGATGACCAACACCGCTGCGACGACGACCAAGGCTGCGCCCTCCAGCGCCACCACGACGGCGGCCTGACGCACGGTTGTCGGTGAGGGAACGGTCACGACGTCGAGCGTAGAGGCATGACTGCATTCGTTGGCTAGGCTCGGACCCCGTGCGCGCCGTGCTGATCGTGAACCCGAATGCGACGTCGACGACTCCGGCGGGACGCGACCTCCTTGCCCACGCGCTGGAGAGCCGGGTCACGCTGACGGTCGCGCACACCGACCACCGCGGGCATGCCATCGAGATCGCCCACGACGCGGTGCGCGACGGTGTCGATCTGCTGATCGTTCATGGCGGCGATGGCACCGTGAACGAAGTCGTGAACGGGATTCTCGGGGAGGCCGGCCCCGGCGAGCCGGCCCCAGCCGTCGGCGTGGTCCCAGGCGGCTCGGCGAACGTTTTCGCCCGCGCACTGGGCATCAGCCCCGACCCGACCGAGGCGACGAACCAGCTCGTGGACCTGCTCTCGGGTTATCGGCGGCACAAGTCCTGGCGCCGCATCGGGCTGATGGACTGCGGGGAACGCTGGTGTGTGTTCACGGCCGGCATGGGCGTGGACGGCGACGTGGTGGCAGCCGTCGAGGCACAGCGTGACAAGGGCCGCAAGGTAACCGCCTCTCGCTACATCCGCGTCGCGATCCGGGAGATGCTGGCGAATGCTCGCAGAGAGCCCTCGTTGACGCTGCACTTGCCAGACCGGGAGCCGGTGCCGGGCGTGCATTTCGCATTTGTGTCGAACTCGAGTCCCTGGACGTACGCGAACACCAGGCCCGTCTGGACGAACCCCAGCACCACGTTCGAGACCGGCCTCGGACTGTTCGCGACGACCAGCATGAACGTCTGGGCCAATCTGGGACTGGTGAGACGGATGTTGTCCAAGGAACCGGAGATCAAGGCGAGGCACCTGATCCGCGACGACGACCTGCCCTGGCTGCGGGTGACGAGCGACACGCCCGTGGCGTGTCAGATCGACGGTGACTTTCTCGGGCCCCGCGACACGATGACGTTCACAGCGGTTCCCGACGCGTTAGGCGTGGTAGCTCCGCCCGCAAAGACCCCCTCTGACCTGCGCTAATAGCATTCACAGGGTTAATTCAGGGCGCAGATGAGTTGAGTGTAGTACAAACGATTGAGGGCTCCGGTAACGACCCTTGTTAGTGAGATTACCCACTTGTTAACTCGCGAGTATTGACATCTGTTCAGCCTGTGAAAGCATCGGAAGCAACAGTGCAGAAACATTTTTGTGCACGCGTTAACAGCCGAAGAAAAAGCTCGTGCGCCCTGCTGCGCACATAGTAAGGGAGATTAGATCTATGGATTGGCGCCACAAGGCGGTCTGTCGGGACGAGGATCCGGAGCTGTTCTTTCCTGTAGGGAACAGTGGACCGGCGCTCGCCCAGATCGCTGACGCGAAGCTCGTCTGTAATCGCTGCCCGGTGACCACCGAGTGCCTCACCTGGGCTTTGGATTCCGGCCAGGACGCCGGCGTGTGGGGTGGCATGAGCGAAGACGAGCGGCGCGCGCTCAAGCGGCGCAACGCTCGCACCAAGGCCCGTAGCGGGGTCTAACCACCAAGCATTCCGCAATTAGCTGCGGCCCCGGCAAAATTTGTCGGGGCCGTAACTCTGTGCAAATGCAATTTCATGCGAATTGCGTCACAAAACATCAATTCGCCAAATTGGGTCACAACTGAGATCCAACTGTGCGGTTACTGCGCGAGGCGCGCCTTGCGGCCGATCGGCACCCGCAGCACCACGTCCGTCCCGCCGGTCGGCACCTCGTGCATGCCCAACGAGCCGTCCAGCTCCGCAGACACCAGCGTCCGCACGATCTGCAGGCCCAGCCGGTCGGACTTCTCCAGGCTGAAACCGTCGGGCAACCCCCTGCCGTCGTCATGAACGACCACGTCGAGCCAGCGCGCCGAGCGCTCGGCGCGGATCGTCACACAGCCCTGCTGCGTGCTTGTGTCGAACGCGTGCTCAATCGCGTTCTGCACCAGCTCGGTGATCACCATGATCAACGCGGTCGCACGGTCGGCGTCTAGCACGCCGAGTTCGCCGACACGGTTGATCCGGATCGGAGTATCCACTGTCGCAACGTCATTCATGATCGGCAGGATCCGGTCGATCACTTCGTCGAGGTTGACTTCCTCGTCCACCGACATCGACAGCGCATCGTGCACCAGCGCAATCGAGGACACCCGCCGCACGGATTCGATCAGCGCCTCGCGGCCCTCGGCGTTGGTGGTGCGCCGGGCCTGAAGGCGCAGCAGTGCGGCGACGGTCTGCAGGTTGTTCTTCACCCGATGGTGAATCTCGCGGATGGTGGCGTCTTTGGACAGCAACGCCCGGTCGCGGCGCTTGACCTCGGTGACGTCTCGGATGAGCACCGCCGCGCCAACGGCGTTGCCGTGCACCACCAATGGCAGCGTGCGCAGCAGTACGGCCGCTCCCCCTGCGTCGACCTCCATGCGCATGCTCGACCCGCCGACCAGGGAGTCACGGACGTGGTTGGCCAGTTCCTGCGCCTCGAACGGGTCGCCGATAAGCGGCCTGGTGATGGTGACCAGATTGTGGCTCTCGAGCTCGGAGGTCAGCCCCATCCGGTGGTACGCCGAGATGGCGTTGGGGCTCGCGAACACCACCACGCCCGCCTCGTCCAGGCGGATGAACCCGTCACCGACTCGCGGACTGGACCGTGACATCGCCAGGTCGCCGACGTTGGGGAAGGTACCTTCGGACAGCATCAGCAACAGGTCACCGGCGCAGTCGAGGTAGGCGCTCTCGAGTGGGCTGGCGTTGCGCGCCGCCAGCGCCGTCTGATGTGTCAGCACCGCCACCACGTCGTTGTTGTAACGCACAGGCACGGCTTCCACCTTCAGGCCCGCCGAATCCCCTTGTCCCCCACCGCTTCCGCGGCCGATGGTGCCGGACTGGAATGCGGCCGCCATCAGAGGGATCTGGTCGGCATCGGCCAGTGAGCCGACGGCGTCGGCCAGTAGCACCGTCGGCGCGGTGTTCGGACGAACCTGCGCGACGCACACCAGCACGTCGTCGTCGCGCCTCACCCACATCAGATAATCGGCGAAGGACAGATCTGCCAACAGCTGCCATTCACCCACCACGGCGTGCAGGTGGTCGACGGCGTTGCCGGGCAGCATCGTGTGCTCGGCGAGCAGGTCACCGAGGGTGGACATCGGGGGTTACTCCGGCGCCAAAGCGCGTCAGCTGATCACCGCGATGAGGTCGCCGGCCTGGATGACATCGCCAACGGACACGCTCACCTTGCTGACGGTGCCTGCGACCTCGGCCAGCACCGGAATCTCCATCTTCATCGACTCCAGCAGCACCAGGGTGTCGCCCTCGCCGATCTGATCGCCCTCGTGAACCACTACCTCTAGCACACTGGCTACGATCTCGGCGCGAACATCCTCGGCCATCTTCACCCCTTTCGGCTGCTGCATTGCCGCTCTATCGAACCACAACGCGCGGCTGAGCACCGACGAGCGCTGGCGCGAGGAGTCATGAAACCGCGTGGCCGGGCCATGAGACAATGGACTCAAGGCGCCCGCCGATGGCGGGCTAGACCAACCCCCTGAACGACCAGACGGAGGAAGACCATGGCCAAGCGTGGCCGCAAGAAGCGCGACCGTAAGCACTCCAAGGCCAACCACGGCAAGCGGCCCAACTGCGGTTCGAAGGCAGTGCGCTAGCCGCCGCGGATTATCGTGGTGCGGCTGATCTGGATCCGCAGCCGCTCGCGCAGCCCTTCGGGCGCCTTCTCTCCGCTGCACTTCTTCGCGATCAGCGTCTTGACCCGCTCCTCGACGCCGTAGTGGCGCAGGCAGGCCGGGCATTCCTCGAGATGATGCTTGAGCTTGTCCCTGGTCTCGGGCGTGCATTCGCCGTCGAGCAGTGTCCATACCTCGGCGATCACCGCCGCACAGTCGGGGTGCTCGGGGTCTACAGGCCCGACCGGCGGGGACCAGCGTTCGTCGCTCATGACGACACCTCCTCGGGTGCGTCGAGCTGCTGCTCACCGCGGATGAAGCCGCGGTCCCTTGCGACGTCGGCCAACAGGGTGCGGAGCTGGCGGCGGCCCCGGTGCAGCCGGGACATCACGGTCCCAATCGGCGTGTCCATGATCTCGGCAATCTCCTTGTACGGGAAACCCTCGACGTCGGCGTAGTACACCGCCATCCGGAACTCCTCCGGCAGCGCCTGAAGGGCTTCCTTGATCTCGCTGTCCGGCAGCGCCTCCAGCGCTTCCACCTCCGCCGAGCGCAGGCCCGTCGAGGAGTGCTCCGCGTTGGCAGCCAGCTGCCAGTCGGTGATCTCCTCAGTCGGATACTCGGAGGGCTGCCGCTGCTTCTTGCGGTAGCTGTTGATGTAAGTGTTGGTCAGAATCCGGTACAGCCACGCCTTCAGGTTGGTTCCCTCGCGGAACGAGCGGAACCCGGCGTAGGCCTTAACCATGGTTTCCTGCAGCAAGTCCTCGGCGTCCGCCGGGTTGCGAGTCATTCTCAGCGCGCCGCCGTAGAGCTGGTCGAGCAGCGGAATCGCGTCGCGCTCGAAGCGCGCCGTCAACTCGGCGTCGCTTTCGGTGGCTCTCTCGGGCGGCGACGTCTCCGGCGCCGTATCGGGCGCCGTCCCGTCTGTGTCGGTCATCGTGGGGAACACCGTCCCTTCTGTTGCGGCGCCGCCAAACAGGACCGGTATGTCCACCGGACGTTCCAGGCAAATGGCAGGCACCAAAGACCCCTCCTTCGATCCTAGAGGCTGTAACCGACACGACCCGTTTGCGGGCCGAACTGCACCCAATAACAGCACGGACGGCCACGGTTGTTCCCGCACTACGCTGAGCCGATGGCGCATGCAGCGACCCCCGCGATCGCGGCCCTGCTGGCCGCGACGGTTCCCCACGAGGTGCTGCAGTACCACCATGACCCGCGCATTGAGTCGTTCGGTGAGGAGGCCGTCGAGGAGCTTGCGAAAGTGGTGGAGGGCAACAAGGCCGTTGCGCCGGCGCAGGTGTTCAAGACCCTCGTCATCGCGCTGCCCAAGGGTCTGGCCGTCGCGGTGATCCCCGTGCCGGCGAAGTTGTCGCTGAAGGCCGCCGCGGCGGCGCTGGGCGTGTCGAAGGCGACCATCGCCGAGAAGGCCGCCGCAGAACGGTCCACCGGTTACGTCATCGGCGGCATTTCGCCGTTCGGCCAGCGTCGGGCGCTGCCCACCGTCGTCGACTCCTCGGCACTGCACTGGGACCGCGTGCTGTGCAGCGCCGGCAAGCGCGGCTGGGATGTCGCGGTGCATCCGCAGGACCTGATCGGGCTCACCAAGGCGGTCACCGCGGATATCCGCGCCTGACTTGCGGCGAACGTGGGTTACCGTCACGCTTCGGGGCCCGGAAGCGTGCGATAAGCCCACACTCGAGCCGTCCCTGTACCACCGCCACCTAAGGTGAGCCCATGTCGCTTTCGCAGAAGACCATGTTCATCTCAGGCGCCAGCCGTGGCATCGGGCTGGCGATCGCCAAGCGCGCCGCCGCCGACGGTGCCAACATCGCGCTGATCGCCAAGACCGCCGAACCGCATCCCAAGCTTCCTGGCACGGTGTACACCGCGGCCAAGGAGCTCGAGGAGGCCGGCGGGCAGGCGTTGCCGATCGTTGGCGATATTCGCGACGAGGAATCGGTCGCATCGGCGGTGGCACAGGCCGTCGAGCAGTTCGGCGGCATCGACATATGTGTGAACAACGCTTCGGCGATCAACCTTGGTTCGATCAAAGAAGTGCCGCTCAAGCGCTTCGACCTGATGAACGGCATCCAGGTGCGCGGCACATACACCGTGTCGCAGGCCTGCATTCCGCACATGGTGGGCCGCGAGAACCCCCACATTCTGACGCTGTCGCCGCCAGTTCGCCTGGAGCCGGAGTGGCTGAAGCCGACGGCGTACATGATGGCCAAGTACGGAATGTCGTTGTGCGCCTTGGCGATGGCCGAGGAACTGCGCGAGGACGGCATCGCTTCCAACACGCTGTGGCCTCGCACGCTGGTGGCAACCGCCGCGGTGCAGAACCTTCTCGGCGGCGAGGAGGCGATGGGTCGGGCCCGCAAGCCCGACGTGTACGCCGACGCTGCATACGCCGTCCTCAACAAGCCGGCGCGCGAGTACACCGGCAAGGCCCTGCTGTGCGAGGACGTGCTGCTGGAGTCCGGCGTCACCGATCTCTCGGTCTACGACTGCGTTCCCGGTGGCGATCTCGGCGTCGACCTGTGGGTCGATACCCCGAACCCACCGGGATACACCGGTCCATAGCTCTTCGCGCAAGCGCTCATCGCCGCACCTAATCGAATTCGATAATGCCGCGGATATTGCGACCCTCGCGCATATCGGTGATGGCCTCGTTGATCTGGTCGAGGCGGTAGCGCTTGGTGATCAGCTCGTCCAGTTTGAGGTGGCCGTTGCGGTACAGCGACAGCAGCATCGGCATGCTCGCGCGGGGGTTCATGCCGCCGTAGATCAAACCCTTGAGTGTCTTGCAGGACTGCAGCATGTCACCGAGCAACAGAGGGACCATGGCGAGTTCCAGCTTCGGGACTGCGGTCATCAAGCAGGTGCCGCCCTTGCGCGTGAGCATCAACGCCGGGGCCAGCATTTCAGCGTGCAGCACGCTCGGCGTCAGCACGACGCGGTCGGCCATCACGCCTTGGGTGATCTCGTGCACCAACGGGATGGTTTCCTCGATCGAAGGGCTGGTATCCGTGGCCCCGAAGAACTTCGCCGTATCTCGTTTGAACTCAACGGGATCCACCGCGATCACGCGGTTGGCGCCCGCCGCGCGCGCGCCCTGCACGGCGTTGATTCCCACCCCGCCGGTGCCAACGATGACCACGGTGTCGCCCGGTTGAGTTCCCACACCGACAGTTCCAGAACCCCAGCCGGTCGTCACACCGCATGACACCAGCGAGGCCGCTTCCAAGGGAATCGACTCGTCGATCTTGATGACCGACTCCTCGGCAAGAACCGCGTACTCGGCGAAGGTACCGAGTTGCGTCATCGCCATCAGATCCTCGTCTCCAAGGTGACGACGCGGAGTACCGTCGGTGACCATCTCCTTGGCCAACAACATGGCGCCGTTGTCGCAGAGATAGGTCATGCCCGACACGCACCATCGACACGCCCCGCACGCAGCGATGAACGAAAACGAGACGCGGTCGCCAGGCTGCACAGAACGCACGCCTGGACCGACCTCCTCGACGACCCCGGCACCTTCGTGACCACCTAGCAGTGGAAAGAAGTCTGGTGGCGGCGCGCCGGCGGCCTCCATGACCGCAGCGAATTCCGGTCCCGGAACCATGTCACCGGTGGTGAAATGGTCATCGGAATGGCAGATTCCGGCGACGGCCATCTTCACCATCACCTCGCCGTCCTTAGGCGGGTCGAGCGTGATCTCCTCTATCTCCCAGTCCCTGCCGACACCCCGCATGACCGCGCCACGACATTTCATCGGGCACCTCCGCGAAGCTTGACGCCCCCCTCGATGGTGGGTTGTTGGGTGGTCGGCTGAATCGCGGCCATATGGTGTCCCCCGTTGTCACGGCGCAGCTGGACGTGCGCTGTGAAGTCAGAATCCCACCGGCCGGACACCTGGATGCGGGTATTCGCATACCAATTTGGGCTGCAGGCTCAAGCTGCGCAGACGCCGACCCCGACAAGCTGCGACGGCCACAACAGCGCCGTCAACAGGAAGGCCGCGATCTCTGAGCCCGCGGGAAAGCGGCTCTGCAATTGCGTCTCGATCAGCTGGACTTGTTCGGCGCCGAAGAAGGCGAACACCAGCCCGATCACGATGTACGGAATCGCCATCCACAAGGCGGACTCGATCATCGCGTCGACGCTCACTCGACGACTCAGCATTCGACGCAGCACGGCCTCACACCAGCGCTCGGCAATCGCGGACCCGTCGGCGCACATCGGCCAGCAACACGTGACTGCTCCCTTGCCTTATGAATACCGGGAGGAACCGGTTGACGAACGCCACCAGTAGAAACAACCGCTCGAACTGATTTTGTTTGAAAGCGCTCCACTGCAGCCCCATGGCATCGCGGAACACCGGAGCCAGGAATCCGACCGTCAGAAACTTCAGCAGGGGCCGAAACGGCAGGGCGAGAACGGGGTTGATCATTCGCAGGTTCACCAAGTCCGTCAGATAGGCGCGGACGCGATCGTCGATCGTGATGCGCCCGCAGGCGTCAATCCAGTAGGCGTCAAACTGCGCGCGGGTCCGCGGCCACTGCTCCTCGGTGACCTGCAGGGTGGTGCCCAAGGTCCACGCGGATCGGTAGAACTGCTCAGCCTGTTCGGCGGTCATCTCGCCGCGCAACAGCTGGTAGGTGTCCTCAAGGCCGACGAAAAGACATGCTGCTACCCACATTTGGAGTTCTCGATCGAAGGCGTTGTAGCGCACCGGACTATCGGGGGTGGACCTGACGTGCCGGTGGGAGCTATTGACGGCATCCCGGAAAGCGTCGCGGTCGCGCTGTTGGCCCAGTATCGCCACTGCCAGGTATTGAAACGTCGTCCTGGCTCGTTTCCATGGATGCTTCAGCAGATTGCCTGAATCCACCTTGCTCTCGGCGACGCCGTACCCCACCTCCTGGCGCGACAACTGCATGACCACGTTGGCTGCACCTGCGGCGAAGGCCCAGAAATCCATTGCCTCTGCCGCAGTGACCTCGGCGGCAGGGTCCCACCGCGCGGTACGCCGGCGGATCTCGATGCGGCAGTCCGTACGCGTCATGTCATGCACACCGTCGAAAGCAACAGCACCGGCCACAGTGCGATGGAGCGTAGGACCTGTCCGGGGTGGACAACCGACCACATCAAGCCGACGAGGAGGTACGGCACTGCGAGCATGGCGGCCGTGCCGATCCACTCGGCGATCGTCATCTCAAACCTCAAGACTGTTTTCAGCGTGCTCGGCACGGGGATTATGTTAATGCCAATTCGAGCTATGTTGTGCTGATTTCCGCATGAGTTAGCTACTAACCCCGCCGGATGTTAACGGCGAAACCTACCTGAGCATCGCCCGCACGCTGTTGGCGAACGCGGCGGTGGTGAAGCACGCCGGCTCGGCGAATTCCTCCAACGTGAGCGCGTCGTTCCAGTCGGCGTCGGCGGTGGCACGCAGCAATGGTTTGGTCATCGCGACCGCGTGCGGCGGCAAATTCGCTATACGGGAACACCATTCGTCAGCCGCGGACAGTAATCGGTCGTGCTCGACGACCTCCTGCACGAGCCCGAGCCGAAGTGCGGTGTTGGCATCGATGTGGTCGCCTCGCAGGTAGTAGGCAAGGGCCCCTTGGTAACCCAGGCGGCGGGTAAGCGCCCAGCTGGTGCCGACCTCGGGGATCAAGCCGAGGCTGCCGAAAGCCGGCACGATCACCGCACGCTCGCTGGCGATGACGAGATCACAGGTCAATGCCCACGCGAGGCCAACTCCGGCAGCAGCGCCGTTGCGCGCCGCGACGAAGATCGTGTCCGACCCGGCGATGAGCCGGGCGATGCCGCCGAACTCACGACGGATCCACCGCCACACGTCGGCGACCCCTTCCGGTGCACCGAGCGATTCGATCGCGACGTTCATCATCTTCAGGTCGCCGCCGGCGCTGAATCCCGGATCGGCGCCGGTCACGACGACGGTGCGGACGTCGGGGTCGGCATCGAGGGACTGCAGAGACCGCCGCAGTTGCCGCGTCAGCGGGGCGGACAGCACGTTGAGCCGGTCGGCTTCGTCGAGCGTAACCACCGCCCGGTCGCCGCGGTGATCGATGCGGACCCGTTCCGGTGCATCGAGGTCGTCGCCCGCCGCAACCATTGCGCGGTACATGGAATTCATTATTCCTTCCCCTCAATATCGTTGGCGCGCAACACCACCCACGCGGCGGTGCAGAAGGTTTCGACGGCTTCGGGTGGCATCTTGGCGTCGCCGCTCGTGAGCCAATACCGGCTGAACTCCTGCGCAGGACCGAGCCAGAGCGCCGCGGTGATTCCAAGGCGCATCGGTTGCAGCACTCCGTAGGTGTGGTGGGGACGCCACCAGTCCCTGACCGCGGGGAAGAAGTCTCGGTTGGCGTCGCGCAACGCCGCACTGTCGAGTCGGTCGCCCAGCAGCAGCCTGGCCTCACCGCGGTGCGCGGCCACCCATCGCAGGTGATGCGCAACGCCGCCCCGGATGCCGCCTTCTGCGGTGTCGTGCTCGCGCAGCATGGCGAGGAATCCCGCTTGGAACTCGGCGATCAACTGCGCGTAGACGGCGGCGGCCAGGGCGGGCTTGTCCGGGAAATGGTGGTAGAGCGCGCCGACGCTCACCTCGGCCTCGCGCCTCACCTCGTCCAGCGTGGGCGCGAGTGCGCCGTCGGCGGCGAACCGGCGCCGCGCCACTCGCAGCAACCGGTCCCGCGCATCCGAAGCCTTCGCGCCCGGGCGTCGCACGAGGAATACTCTAGGCCTACCGAGGAATCCTCGGTAGGCGGTTCACAGCAGCGTTGCCTGCTCGGGTTCGGGCCTGGCGGGCTCGATCAGTTCGGGGCCGTTGTTGCGGACGCTGTTGACCAGCCGCGACACTTCGCGAATCTCGATCCGGTCGAGGTCGCCGTGGCCACGCAGCAGGCCCTCGTCAATGGGAGCGTCGGGGTCGAGCCAGCGGTCCCAGTCTTCGCGGCTGATGGTCAGGGGCATCCGGTCGTGGATCTCTGCCAGCGGACCCGCGGCATCGGTGGTGATGATCGTGCAGCTCAGCAGCGGTGGTGCGTCCTTCGCCACATCCTTCGGCCGCCACGTCGACCACAGACCCGCCATGAACAACATCTCGCCGTCGCCGCCGTACATGTAAAACGGCGTCTTGGGCGCCTTCTTGCCCGACGCCAACTCGCCGTTGGGCCGCCACTCGTACCAGCCGTCCATCGGCACAAGGCAGCGCTTGCCCTTGGCCGAATTGCGGAACACGGGCGAGGTGGTCACCTTGTCTGAGCGCGCATTGATCAGCAGCGGGCCCTTGGTGTCGGGCCCGCCGTCCTCGGAGGTCTTGGCCCACGGCGGTACCAAGCCCCATCGCATTGACCGCACCCGCCGCGTCGACTCGTCTTCGGGTTCGGTGTGGCGTTTGACCACGCTGCTTATGGTGGTCGTCGGCGCGACGTTGTAGTTGGGCCCGGTCGCGTCCTTTTTGGTGGCCGCTGTGCTCTCATCGATTGCCTGGATCTTCTCCGCCAGCAGCGCGGGATCGGTGGTCACCGCGAATCGTCCACACATATATCCCATGTTGGCATCCTCCGCCGCTTGAAAGCGGTGGATTCCCTTGGCCGTTAGGCCGCGGTGGGTGGTTTGCGGTTCATCGCAGACGCCGTCGGCTAACCCGCCTTCGTCATGGAGAAATCATGCTGCCTGAATCCCGGTTCGCAAAGAGTATTGCTCCAATTTATGTTCAACCAGCCGGACGAAGTTGCAATTGGGCTGCCATTGTTGTCCGTAAATTGGTTCCAGAGGTACTCGTACTGAGCGGGGACGTTGCCTTTCTCAGGACAATTGACGCCATCAGGTCGGTCCACCACCATGTGCCACATGGCAGCCCCGAGACCTTCATCCGGGCGGTTTTCTCTTAACTGGGCATTGGCAATCCAGTTTGAACCGCCTTCTGTTTGGTGTACCTGTGCGACGCATGAGTCTCCGGAACTGCACGTTGACGTATCACCCATGTCACGGTTGGACCGTTGTCGATCACGACCTTAAAGGTGCCGTTGAGCTGACTACCTTGGGAGGCTTGGGCAACGCACTTGAACGAACCCGTGGAGTCCCAACTTGCCCTGGACTCGGGATTCGCCTCATCGACAGCGAAGCCGTGCGCGAGGCCGGACTCATCGATGTCGCCGGTGTAGTGCCCTCTCGGGCCGTTGTCCCACTCGATGGTGAAGTCGACGTGGCGCCCTGTGACGCCGCCACTGACGTGGCCGAACATCTGGGAGCCGCCGGTCGCGGTGGCCTTCGTCCCCACATTGGGACTCCCCGTCGTTGGGAACTCCACGCGATAGCCGTTGGATTGTGTGAGTACAAATGGCGTGGTCGGGGAGGATGCTGCGGTATCCCCTGGAAACGTGTAGTCCTTACAGGCGGGGGCCAATGGCACCTCCGGGTACGCGTGCGCAGTCGTGGGAGTCAAAGAGACCCGGCTACGATCATCGAGGCAGCGGCAGCGGCAGCAACTCCGCGAGGTTTGTCATCGTGGCCCCTCTCGTGGGCGCCTGACCCTTTCGCTCGGTTGGGCGATAGATACACGCAAGGATCACAGAGTCCGAGCCGCGACATTACAGATTCAGCAAATAGTTTTGCCCAGTGAGCGGTGTACCGGGTTCACGGTCACCGGCGTGTGCGTAGCGGAATGATGGAAGGTCATCGCGTGATTCTTCGAGCGTTGGAATTCACGCGATGACCAGTGCCCGCGACATCGACCGGTCTGCTGTCCTCGATCGACTCGCCACCCATCAGAGTGTGGATGAACGTCGCAAGCACACGGACTGGCTGCCGGAACTCCGCAAGCGTGCCTAGAGCATCGGTTACGACCGGCAGCAGCGATCCTGGCTAATCGAATAATCTTTGCTCAATCGTGATCTCTCTGCGGAAGCATGTGATACTCGATTACTCGGTTCAAGATCGGGCGAATGTAGCGGAGGGAGCATCATGACTATCAGTAGCGTGATGGCCGCAGCCGTCGTCGTCGCTGGCACTGCCGTCGGACTAGCAGGCCCGGCCTATGCGGAGGACGGTCCCTTCCCAGGCGGGACGGCAAAGACACTGACACGCACTGTGGACGGCGTGAGTGTGGTCACCGATCTTACGAAAAAGTGCAGACGCCAGCGCCGAACGCCACTCACACCTCGGCGTCGTCGCGAGGCGGGGTACTGAGCGGCAGTGTCGAGCTCGACGGCAGCCTTCCGCCAGGATGGACGGTTAACGTCTGGGCCAACGCCCCCGCGAACATTGTGTTGCAGCCTTCCTCGAGCGGCGACTGGTTCGGGGGGGTCGGGCCGCCATTCGCGGGGTTCGACAACCTCTCGGGTGTCGGAGCCTACATTTGTCAAACGTCGGCCCCATGCAATTCGCCAGCGGGGCAGGCAAACCTGAACATCAAATGGAACGCTTGACAATTCAGGAACGATGCAACGATTAGCGTCACCAATACGGGATCATCCCAACACGCGAGGGGTGCGATCATGATTCGTCGCGACAGCCATCGCGGCCGCCGCCATCGGCGCGGCTCCCCTGGCTAGCGCAGACCCGGCTGACCAGCCAGTCCCCAACATGAGTAACGATGCGGTGCTCGGTCAGCCCTGTTACACCAGCGCACGGTACATCTTCGGATACGACGCCAGCGGTGACGTTCTAGCTTGCGGGGGGATTGGCCACCCCGGTATCTGGGTAGAGATTGGGACGCTACTCGGAGTTCGACAAATTGGCTCGCCGTGCGTGGGCGAGATTCATGACAACACAGGCGGCAGTGGGGTACGTACTGCGCAGTCACCCGACGGTGTCCCCTTGACGTGCAGTTACCCAACCGACACCTGGGAAGTACGTCTGATTCGTTAGTGAAACCGGCACGCGACCGTGTGGTCAAGATCGGAAGAGTGGCAGGCCGATCAACCCCGACACGCTGTTCCCCGGCCGCCCCCATCCCCCGGCGGCAAAGCCCAGCGACCCCTCGAGGCTCATCGGTGGCACGCGAAGCTGACAAGGCAAAATAGAGCCCGTGAGCGCGCGCGGACGTGAGCAGCACCAACCGCGGTGGCCGGCACCGTCAATACTGACCCCTGTGCATGCCACCGTGACGGTGCCTGGCTCCAAGTCCCTGACCAACCGGGCACTCGTGCTCGCCGCACTCGCCACTCCCCATGGGACGTCGACCGTCAGCGGAGCGCTGCGCAGCCGCGACACCGACCTGATGATCGGCGCGCTGCAGACGCTCGGCGTTGCGGTCGATGGCGCCGGGTCCGAGTTGACGATCAGCGGCGCCATCCACCCGGCGTCGGGTGCGGTCGTGGAATGCGGCCTTGCAGGCACGGTGCTTCGGTTCCTGCCGCCGGTTGCCGCGTTGAGCACCGAGACCGTCGCGTTCGACGGTGACGAACAGGCCCGCGCCCGGCCGATCGCCCCGCTGCTGAATGCGCTGCGCGGCCTCGGCGTGGACATCGACGGCGACGGTCTGCCGTTCTCGGTGCGCGGTGTCGGATCGGTGGCAGGCGGCACGGTTGAGATCGACGCGTCGGCGTCGTCGCAGTTCGTCTCCGGTCTGCTGCTGTCGGGCGCGGCGTTCACCGATGGGCTGACAATCGTGCACACCGGCGAATCCGTGCCGTCGGCACCGCACATCGCGATGACGGTGTCGATGCTGCGCGACGCAGGCGTCGACGTCGACGACACCAAGGCCAACCGCTGGCGTGTCGCATCCGGCCCAATTGCGTCTCGGCACTGGATCATTGAGCCCGACCTGTCCAACGCCGTGCCGTTCCTGGCGGCGGCCGTCGTCAGCGGCGGGATTGTCCGCCTGATGGGCTTCCCCGAGGGGAGTATCCAGCCCGCAGTCGACGTATGTGCGATCCTGGAGAAGCTGGGTTCTGTTGTCCGGCATGGCACTTCGTACCTTGAGGTGCAGGGCGCCGATACCTACGGCGGCTTCGATGTCGATCTGCACGACGTCGGCGAGCTGACACCCGCGGTGGCAGCCCTGGCGGCGCTGGCGTGCGACGGCTCGGTGTCGCAGCTCAGCGGGATCGCGCACCTGCGCGGTCACGAAACCGACCGGCTCGCTGCATTGTCCGCCGAAATCAACGGGCTGGGCGGGCAATGCGAGGAAACTCCAGACGGCCTGGTGATCACCGCGCGGCCATTGCACGGTGGCGAGTGGCGGTCGTACGCCGACCATCGGATGGCAACGGCGGGCGCGATCGTCGGCCTCCGAGTGCCCGGCGTCGAGGTCGAAGACATCGGCACGACGGCGAAGACGCTGCCAGACTTCCCGCAGCTGTGGGCCGACATGCTGGTGGGCCAGGCGCTGGATGGCGGTCCGGACGCGAGGAGGACGACAGGCCGTTGAGTCCTCGCGAGTACGACGAGTCCGATGTCCGGGTCCGCCCCGGCCGGGGCTCGCGGCCGCGAACCAAGACTCGCCCCGAACACGCCGACGCGCGGGAAGCCATGGTGGTCACCGTCGACCGCGGCCGGTGGGGATGCGCGCTCGGTCGGGACCCCAACAACCTCGTCACGGCCATGCGGGCCCGGGAGTTGGGCCGCACCCCGATCGTGGTGGGTGACGACGTCGGTATCGTCGGCGATCTGTCAGGACGCCCGGACACGCTGGCCCGCATCGTGCGGCGCGGTGAACGGCGAACGGTGTTGCGGCGCACCGCCGATGACACCGATCCCACCGAGCGGATAGTCGTCGCCAACGCAGACCAGCTGCTGATCGTGGTCGCGCTGGCCGACCCTCCCCCGCGCACCGGCCTTGTCGAGCGCACACTGATCGCCGCCTACGCCGGCGGGCTGGAACCCATCCTGTGTTTGACCAAGACAGACCTGGCACCGCCGGAACCGTTCGCCGCGCAGTTCGCCGAACTCGATCTGACCATCACCACCGCCGGCCGCGACGACCCGCTCGACGCCGTCGCGCCGCTTCTCACAGACAAGGTGACCGTGCTGCTTGGCCACTCCGGGGTCGGCAAGTCGACGCTGGTGAATCGCCTTGTGCCCGATGCCGACCGGGCCACGGGTGACGTGACCGACGTCGGCAAGGGCAGGCATACGTCGACCCAGTCGGTGGCGCTGCCGCTGAGCTTCGGCGGCTGGGTGGTCGACACCCCAGGTATCCGGTCGTTCGGGCTGGCGCACATCGAACCCGACGATGTGATGCTGGCGTTCTCCGATCTGGCCGAGGCGATCAAGGATTGCCCACGCGGCTGCGGGCATCTGGGTCCGCCCGCCGATCCAGAATGCGCGCTCGACACGCTGACGGGGCCTGCCGCGGGACGGGTAGCGGCGGCGCGACGACTGCTCGGCGCACTCTACGAGGCACGCTATTGACCGCGACTGCGCGTGTTAGTAAGCCGACACGCCGTAATTCGCGGGCATTTTGTACACGCTCGCAACCGACTCGAGCACGTAAAGTGCGGCCGGTGACCGAACCCGACTACCTGCAACGCACGCGCGACGGCTACAACCTCACCGCCGCGATGTATGCCGAAGAGTTCCACGGTCATCTCGACAACCGGCCGCTCGATCGCGCCATGCTCGCGGGGCTCGCCGGCTTGATGGACCGCCATGGTGTCATCGCCGACGTTGGGTGCGGCACCGGTGCGGCATCACGCGTACTCGCAGACTTCGGGCTCAACGTTGTCGGTGTCGACCTGTCCCCCAACATGATCAACGAGGCGCGGCGTCTCAACCCGGACCTGAGTTTTCGAGTCGGGTCCATGACGGCCCTGGACTTCGACGATGGCCAATTGGATGGGATCTGCGCATGGTATTCGGTGATCCACATACCTGATGAGCTACTGCCTTACGTCTTTTCGGAATTTCGTCGCGTGCTGCGCCCCGGCGGTTGGGCTCTAGTGGCATTCCAGGTGGGCAACCATCCCCGCACCTTCAAGGAGATGTTCGGCGAACAAGTGGCCCTGACATTTCACCGCCGCCAGCCCGACGAAGTCGCTCACCTATTGGATGAGGCAGGCCTGAAACCGTACGCGGGTTTGGTGCGGGAACCCAACGACGACGGCTTCGAAACCACGCCGCACGCCTATCTGATCACCCGTCGAACGTGAGCACGGGTGCGACATTTCAGCGAAATGTCGCCAATACCTTCACGTTCGACGGTTAGGCGGCCAGGTCGTCACGCTTGTCGGCCTGCTTCTCTGCTCGCTTGGCGCGGCGCCAGCCGCGCACCGTGGCGATCGCGGTCTTCAGTCCGCGGCGGCGACCGGTGGCCGGATCCATAACCGCGAAGCCAGGTTCCAGCTCCGCGAACATCCGCTCGCTGCGGGTCTCCGGCGCATTGTCGCGGGTGTCCTTCAGGAACTTGTCCGGCAGCGACAGCTTGGCGATGGTGCGCCACGTCTTGCCGTACTGGACCGCGAAGTTGCCTGTGGTGTAGGGCAGGTCGTACTTGTCGCACACCTGGCGCACCCGCACCGCGATCTCCTCGTACCGGTTGCTCGGCAGATCCGGGAAGAGGTGGTGTTCGATCTGATGGGACAGGTTGCCGCTCATGAACCGCAGCGCCGGGCCGGCGTTGAAGTTGGCACTGCCAAGCATCTGGCGTAGGTACCACTGGCCCTTGCTCTCGCCGACCATGTCGGTTTTCGTGAATTTCTCTGCGCCGTCAGGGAAGTGGCCGCAGAAGATCACGGCGTTCGCCCAGACGTTGCGGATGACGTTGGCAACCGCGTTGGCCTTGAGCGTCGAGGAGTACGTCGCCCCTGGTGACAGTGACGTCAGCGCGGGGTAGACGACGTAGTCCTTGGCCACCTGGTGACCTGCCTTCACGCCGAACTCGCGCACGCGCTTCATCGTGGCGGCGCGGTCGTCGCGGCCCTTGGAGATCTTGCCAAGTTCCAGGTGCTGGAGGCCGACGCCCCACTCGAAGCCGATCGCCAGAAGCGTGTTGAACAGCAGGTTGCCGTAGAAGTTGAACGGCTTCCACTTGGCGTCGCGAGTGACGCGGATGACGCCGTAGCCCACGTCGTCGTCCATGCCAAGGATGTTGGTGTACTTGTGGTGCATGAAGTTGTGGGTGAACCGCCAGTGCTTGGACGCCCCGCTCATGTCCCACTCCCACGTCGAGGAGTGAATCTCGGGATCGTTCATCCAATCCCACTGGCCGTGCATGACGTTGTGGCCGATCTCCATGTTCTCGATGATCTTGGAGACACCCAGAGTCACCGTTCCTGCCCACCACGCCGAGCGTCGCGAACTCGCCGCGAGCATCAGCCGTCCCGCCACCTCGAGCGCACGCTGGGCGGCAATGGTGCGGCGGATATAGCGCGCGTCGCGCTCCCCACGGGAGTCTTCGATGTCGTGGCGGATTGCATCCAGCTCGTAAGCCAGATTTTCGATATCGGCGTCTGTCAGATGCGCAAACGCCGGAACGTCAGTAATAGCCATCGTCAGCCTCCTTTCCCGTACTACGCTACCGTAACCTACGCTTCCGTAGGTTACCAGTCAGTAAAGTCTAAATGTCCAGCACGCAATCGCCCGAAGCTGCGGAAATGCACGTCTGCACCCGGCTGCCCGGTTCTTTCTCGGCGCCGGTGCGTAGGTCCCGGACGTGCCCGTCGAGCAGACCAACCACGCACGACTGGCAGATGCCCATCCGGCACCCGAACGGCATGCGGATTCCCGCCTGCTCGCCGGCGTCCATCAGCGGCGTCGCGGCATCCACGGTCACTGTCTTGCCGCTGCGCGCGAACTCCACGGTGCCACCCTGGCCGTGCACAGCGGTCTTGCTGACCGCGAACCGCTCCAGGTGCAGATGCTCTTCGATGCCCGCCGCAGACCACACCCGCTCCGCGGCGTTGAGCATGCCCTCCGGGCCGCACGCCCACGCCTGGCGCTCGCGCCAGTCGGGCACCACATCGTCCAGCCGAGACAGATCCAGCCGCCCCTCCGAGCGAGTCGACCGCAGCGCAACGGAGTAACCGTCGTGCGCACGCTCCAGCTCGGCCAGCTCAGCACCGAACATCACATCGGATTCTGTTGGAGCCGAATGCAAGTGGACAACGTCGGTGATCTGGTCGCGACGGGCCAACGTGCGCAGCATCGACATCACCGGCGTGATGCCTGAGCCGCCCGTAATGAACAACACCGACGCAGGGGCCGGATCGGGCATCACGAAGTTGCCCTGCGGCGCGGCCAGCCGCACGATCGTGCCGGGCGCCACACCGCCGACCAGGTGGGTCGACAGGAACCCCTCGGGCATCGCCTTGACGGTGATCGTGATGATGCGCGCACCCTTGACGGGACTCGAGGTCAGCGAGTACGACCGCCACCGCCAGCTTCCGTTGACCAGAAGGCCGATACCGATGTACTGGCCGGGTTGGTAGTCGAACGAAAAGCCCCAGCCGGGCTTGATGACCAACGTCGCGGAGTCGACGGTTTCCTGCCGCACCTCCAACACCCGACCACGCAGTTCCCGCGCCGACCACAACGGGTTGGCGAGCTTGAGGTAGTCGTCGGGCAGCAGCGGCGTGGTGATCCGTCCGGCGATCGTGCGCAGCGCGTGCCATCCCGGCTGCTTCTTGGCCCCGGCGATGGTCGGGCGCACGGTGTCGGCGACGTTGGCCGAGACCTTGATGGAGTTCTTGGCCATGGAACCTACGGTACCGTAACTTACGCTCGCGTATCCAGTCGCTCAGAGCAATTCCAGCAGGAACGGCAGCTCCTGTGGCGCGTACCACGCGAGATCGTGGTCCTGCGCGTCGCCGACGACGAATTCGGCGTCCTCATCGCCCAGGTCAGCGGCGTCAACGGCCTCGATCGCCTGCGCCACCGCCGGCTCGGCGTCCGCGTTGTCGACATACGCGGCGATCACGTCGTCATAGGAGATCGGTTCCGACAGCCGCACCACCGCATCGTCGAGATCCGGACGGGCCGTCGCCCCTTCGACCTCAGCCACCACAACGGCCCGCCGCGGCGGCAGATCGGACGTCGGTTCGCCTGCCAGCAGACGCAGCGACGCCAGTGCCGCGTCGCGCAAGGCCACGTCGGCCAGCTCATCGTCGTCGCCTTCGGCATAGGCCTCACGCAGCGTCGGAGTCACCGCGAATGCGGTCCCGTTGCGGGCGTGCATCAGTCGATCAGCGACCAGCTGCTGCAACATGGCAAGGGTCGCCGGAACGTAGACGCGCACCAGGCGACTGTAGGCGATGGTCGGTTCTGGCCTCGCTCCGAAGTCGATGGTCGGTTCTGGCCTCGCTCCGCTCCTCGGCGCCTGGGGGCGCCTGCGATGCTCACCCGGCCGCCACCTCCGAAGGCGATTACTGGGCGGCTTCCAGCAATTCGTCGATCGATTCCCGTAGCAGAGAGGGCAATACGCCGACGTCACTCATCGCGTCACGGTCGGCGTTGATGCCGAAATAGAGCATGCCGTTGTAGGACGTCACCCCGATCGCCAGCACCTGGTTGTTCAACAGCGGCGGAACCGCATACGTCTCCAGCAATTTCGTGCCCGCGACGTACATCTGCTTCTGCGCACCGGGCACATTGGTGATCAACAGATTGAACTGCCGCGCCGAGAATGTCGTGGCGACGCGAATTCCCATGGCGTGCAACGTCGGTGGCGCAAAACCCGAAAGCGTGACGATGGTCCTGGCGTCGACCAGGCTGGCCGCGGTCGAGTGCGACTCGGTGGCATGCGCAATCTGCGACAGCCGCACCACCGCGTTGCCCTCACCGACAGGCAGGTCGATCAGAAACGGCGACACCTCGCTAATCGCCTGCCCCGGCCCGGTCGAGTCGAGATCCGCATCCGGATACACCGACATCGGGGCCATCGCACGCACGGTGGTCGTCGCAGTCACCGGTTCGCCGCGCGACATCAACCAGTTCCGCAGTGCCCCCGCCACCACGGCCAGCAGCACGTCGTTCACATCGCAGTCGTAGCGCGCCCGCACCAGCCGGTAGTCCTCCAGCCGATGACCGGCCACGGACACGCGGCGGTTGCGCGAGACGGCCGTGTTCAGCGGGCTGTTCGGCGCGGTACCCCTGGCGACGGTGCGCGCGACGTCGACGAATCGGCGCCCAACCTCGGCCAGCTGATTGCCGTTGGTCGCCACCTCGGCCACCGCCGAGCGCACGGCCCCCAGCTGCTCGGCCGGACGGGTGACCCATTCGCCGACAGCGCCGAGCAACAGCTGCCGGTCGCTGGGCTCACGAGCGGGAATCCAGATGTCCTCGCCGAACTCCGGCGGCTTCTGGGTGCGATCGGCGACGACGTGGCCGATCTCGAGCGCCGTCATGCCGTTCACCAACGCCTGGTGCGATTTGGTGTACAGCGCGATGCGGTTGCGCGCCAGGCCCTCGATCAGATACATCTCCCACAGCGGCCGGGACTTGTCCAGCGGCCGCGAGCCGAGGCGCGCGATCAGCTCGTGCAGCTGCGCGTCGCTGCCCGGCGACGGCAGCGCCGACCGCCTGACGTGGTAGGTGATGTCGAAGTCTCGGTCATCGACCCATACCGGGCGGGCCAGGCCCAATGTCACTTCGCGCACCCTCTGGCGGTAGCGCGGGATCTGCGGGAGCCGTTGTTCGACGGTGGCCAACAGGGTTTCGTAGCTCAGCCCGCTGCGCGGCTTGCGCAGAATCGACAGCGTGCCCACGTACATCGGAGTTGCGGTGTCTTCCAGGTGATAGAACGACGCGTCCGACGCCGACAACCTGGTCACCACTCGCCCGAACCCCCTGTCGATGTTTGTCGCAGTCAATCAACCCCCCGTGCAGGCTATCGGCCGGTTCGGTGTCCCCGCATCACGGGTGCATTCGCCGGCATGAGACGTCGGGAATCCGTGCGATCATGAATGTGTCTGCGACTCTCCAGCAGATGCCTTCGCTATTGCACCGAACGCTGGAGAGCACCGATGACCGCATCCCGGATCCGCCACGAACCGGCGTCGCTCACGACGCCGATCATCGACTGTGAGCCGCCGCCTGTCGGAATTGCCGCGTGCCCACCGCCCTCGCCGGCCGCGCTAGTCCGCCGCACCCCGCGCCCCCTTCGCCCGGTGCCGCGCCCAGCGCCCCGCGACCCGCTGCCGCCGCGCGCGGCCCTGATGTTCGCCGATGCGGCCCTGCGTCGCGTTCTGGAGGTCGCGGACCGACGCAGACCCATCGCGCAACTGCGTCCGCTCGTGACACCCGCGCTCATCGACACGGTCACCGCGCTGACGCGCGTTCCACAGACCGCCGCGGCGACGCTACGCCGCGTCCGGGTGCGCATGGTCGACGGCGAGTCCGCGGAGATATTCGCCACCTACACCCGTGGGCACCGCACCCGGGCCATCGCCGGACGGATCGAACTGCACCGTGACCGCTGGCGCATTGTCGCCCTGCAGATCGGCTGAGGCGCTACCGCCTGCGGCTGCCCTTGGCGTCCTTGGCCTGCTGACGCGCGGCCTCACGCCGCTCACGCCGGCTGCCGCCGCCGGCCGGCGCCGAATGCTTGGCGCCGCCGCCTGGCTTTTGCACCTGCGCCGACCCATCCTCGGATGGCCCGCTGTAGGTCAGCGGCGGCGCGCTGTCCTCAATTCCCTTGGCGCGCAACGCTCCCGTCGGCCGCTCCTTGGTGGCGACCGCACTCTCCTGAGCCTTGGCCGCGGCCTCCGCAGCGAATGCAGCCAAACCCGAGGGCGCGTCGACCGGCGCCACAGTAGGCGCAGGCGCGGCTTCCACGGTCACGTTGAACAAGAAGCCCACCGACTCTTCCTTGAGCCCCTCCAGCATGCCGACGAACATGTCGTAGCCCTCGCGCTGGTACTCGACCAGCGGGTCGCGCTGCGCCATCGCACGCAGGCCGATGCCCTCCTTGAGGTAGTCCATCTCATAGAGGTGCTCGCGCCACTTGCGGTCAAGGACGTTGAGCAACACGTTGCGCTCCAGCTGGCGCATCGCGCCGTCGCCAGCGATCTCCTCGAGTTGCTTTTCGCGTTCGGCGTACGCGCGCTCGGCGTCGGAGACCAACGCGTCCAGCAGCTCGTCGCGGGTCAGCTCCCCCGGCTCGCCCACCGCGTCGGAGTCGACCAGATCATGGTGGTCGATGCCCACCGGGTACAGCTGCCGCAGCGCGGTCCACAGCGTTTCGAGGTCCCAGTCCTCGGCGTAACCCTCGGCAGTTGCGCCGTCGACGTAGGCAGTGATCACGTCGACGAGCATCTTGTGGGCCTGCTCGGCGAGGTTCTCGCCTTCGAGGATGCGACGGCGCTCGGTGTAGATGACCTTGCGCTGCTGGTTCATCACTTCGTCGTACTTCAGGACGTTCTTGCGGACCTCGAAGTTCTGCTGCTCGACCTGGGTCTGCGCGCTCTTGATCGCGCGGCTGACCATCTTCGCCTCGATCGGCACATCGTCGGGCAACTGCAGCCGGTTGAGCAGCGCCTCCAGCGTCTCGCCGTTGAACCGCCGCATCAGCTCGTCGCCGAGCGACAGGTAGAACCGCGATTCGCCAGGGTCGCCCTGGCGGCCCGAGCGGCCACGCAACTGGTTGTCGATGCGTCGTGACTCGTGGCGTTCGGTGCCAAGCACGTAGAGGCCGCCGACCGCGATGACGTCCTCGGACTCTTCGGCGGCTTCGGCCTTCACCTCAGGAAGCAGCTCGTGCCAGGCCGTCTCGTACTCGTCGGGAGTCTCGACCGGGTCGAGCCCCTGGGCGCGCAACCGCTTGTCGGCGAGGAAGTCGACGTTGCCGCCGAGCACGATGTCCGTGCCACGACCGGCCATGTTGGTGGCGACGGTGATCGCGCCGAGACGGCCGGCCTCGGCGATGATGTTGGCCTCCTGCTCGTGGTATTTCGCGTTCAGCACGTTGTGCGGGATGCGCCGCTTCTGAAACTGGCGCGACAAGTACTCGGAGCGCTCGACGCTCGTGGTGCCGATCAAGACCGGCTGGCCCTTCTCATAGCGCTCGCTGACGTCGTCGACGACGGCGATGTACTTGGCTTCTTCGGTCTTGTAGATCAGATCGGACTGATCGGCGCGAACCATCGGCTTGTTGGTCGGGATGCTGACCACCCCGAGCTTGTAGATCTCGTGCAGCTCGGCGGCCTCGGTCTGGGCAGTGCCGGTCATGCCGGCCAGCTTGCCGTAGAGCCGGAAGTAATTCTGCAGCGTGATCGTGGCCAGCGTCTGGTTCTCGGCCTTGATCTCGACGTGCTCCTTGGCCTCGATGGCCTGGTGCATGCCCTCGTTGTAGCGGCGCCCGAGCAGCACACGACCGGTGAACTCGTCCACGATCAGCACTTCGCCCTCGCGGACGATGTAGTCCTTGTCGCGCTGGAACAGCTCCTTGGCCTTGATGGCGTTGTTGAGGTAGCTGACCAGCGGCGAGTTGGCGGCCTCATAGAGGTTGTCGATGCCGAGCTGATCCTCAACCAACTCCACCCCGATCTCGTGCACGCCGATGGTGCGTTTGCGCAGGTCAACCTCGTAGTGAGTGTCCTTCTCCATCAGCGGCGCCAGCCGGGCGAACTCGGTGTACCAGTTCGACGCGCCGTCGGCGGGCCCAGAGATGATCAGCGGGGTGCGGGCCTCGTCGATCAGGATGGAGTCGACCTCGTCGACGATCGCGAAGTTGTGCCCGCGCTGCACGAGGTCGGCCAGCGAGTGGGCCATGTTGTCGCGCAGGTAGTCGAAGCCGAACTCGTTGTTGGTGCCGTAGGTGATGTCGGCCGCGTAGGCGGCGCGCCGCTCGTCGGGCGTCAACCCGGACAGGATCACGCCGACGTTGAGCCCGAGGAAGCGGTGCACCCGGCCCATCCATTCGGCGTCGCGTTTGGCCAAATAGTCGTTGACCGTGACGACGTGCACGCCCTCTCCGCCCAAGGCGTTGAGGTACGAAGGCAGCACCGCGGTCAAGGTCTTGCCCTCACCCGTCTTCATCTCCGCGACGTTGCCGAAATGCAGCGCCGCGCCGCCCATCACCTGGACGTCGAAATGCCGCTGGTCAAGCACCCGCCAGGCGGCCTCACGGGCGACCGCGAACGCTTCGGGCAGTAGGTCATCGAGGTCGGCGCCGTCGGCGACACGCTTCTTGAATTCGTCCGTCTTGGCCCGCAGCTCGGCGTCGGAGAGCTTCTCCACCTCGTCGGACAGGGTGTTGACGTAGTCAGCCACCCCCTTGAGGCGCTTGACCATGCGGCCTTCACCGAGACGGAGCAACTTGTCCAGCACGCTATTTCCCCTGTTGGTTGAAGTCTTGGGCTTCAACCATCGTAGGTGACGTGCCGGTGGTGCCAGCCGAACAGCGTCAGGCCAGCCGGATCAGTCCGTAGTCGTAGGCGTGCCTGCGGTACACCACGCACGGTTTGTCGCTCTGTTTGTCGTGGAACAGGAAGAAGTCGTGGCCGACGAGCTCCATCTCGTAGAGCGCGTCGTCGATGGTCATCGGCTTGGCCGGGTGCTCCTTGGTGCGCACAATGCGCCCGGGCTCGTGATCGTCGAGGGTCTCCCCGTCGCTCTGCGGTCTGTCGTCAGCAGGCGTGGCGGGCGTCTCGGACAGCGTGTTCATGGCCGTGGCCTGCGCCAATGACACCGGCGTCTTGTCGCCATAGTGCACCTTGCGGCGGTCCTTGCTGCGGCGCAGCCGGCTCTCGAGTTTGCAGACCGCCGACTCCAGGGCGGCATAGAAGCTGTCCGCGCAGGCCTCGCCGCGGATTACGGGGCCACGACCCCGCGCGGTGATCTCTACGTGTTGACAGTTCTTGCGTTGGCGCCGGTTGCGCTCATGGTCGAGTTCGACGTCGAAGAGGTAGATGGTGCGGTCAAATCGTTCCAGGCGGGACAGTTTCTCTGAGACGTAGATGCGGAAGTGATCGGGAACCTCGACGTTGCGCCCCTTGACGACGACCTCGGCGTTCGGCGCGGGTTCGGACATCTCGTCCTCGACCAACATGGTGCGGTCAGTGTCCACGGATTGGCTTGACATGCTTGGCAACTCGTTTCTCTACGGAGTCGCACGCTTCAGCGTGCCCGGCTTATGTGCTGATTCGCGCCGGGGGGTTCTGCATGTCCGCGCCGCCCTCCGGTGCAAGGTGTCGACTACTCACCTCCTACCGCTATGGCGATGCTGGCGCTGCCCACTGAGCGCCGCCGTGAGGCATTCACGGGTGGTTGGTGCCGACGGTAGTCCGTGTTCACCGGGTAGTGCCAGTAAATTCGCGGACCTGTTTTCAGTTCTTCACGTCGGGTTGATGTCGGGGTAATCGCCGCCGTCGTCAGGCGTTCGCGATCGCAAGGACACCTGCCACCTGAGCACCTGCGATGCGCAGGACGCGCACCGATTCGCTGGCCGTGGCGCCTGTCGTCACGATGTCGTCGAGGACCAGCACCTCGCCACTCACCGGCTTGGTGAGAATGACGCGGCCTGCGATGTTGCGCTGGCGATCGGCGCCGGACAGGCCGACGGAGTCGCGGACCATGGCCCGCATCCGCAGCGCCTGGGTGACGTCGACGCCGGGCAAGTCGGCGGCGGCCGCCCGCGCCATTCGGGTAACCGGATCGCCGCCGCGGCGCCGGGCAGCCGATCGCCGGGTCGGCGCGGGCACGACGGAAAGCGGTGTGCCGAGCACCCCCCAGACCAGCAGGCGCTCGAGCCCGGCTCGCAGCGCGACGGCCAGCGGCGCGATCAGGTCGGCGCGGCCGTGCTCCTTGACCGCGACGATCGCTTCGCGGCGCGGCCCGGCGTAGCGACCGAGCGACAACACCGGCACGCCCGGATCGACGCGCGGGGTGATCAGGTGGGGTTGGTCGGCCTTCACGGCCAGTTGGCGAGCGCACGCATCGCACCATCGGGTCGACGGTGCGCCGCAGCCGCCGCACTCGAGCGGAAGGACAAGGTCAAGCACAGCGTCAGTGTGACGACGTTGGCTGACATTGATTCCGGGTACTCCGAAGCCATGCAAGACGACCGGGAAGCCTTCATTGTCGACTGCCTGGTGCAGGCGTTCTCCGATTTGATGGAGGCCGATCCTGATGCGTTCCGCACCAAATTCCGCAAGATGGCGGCCGACCCGTTCGCGTTCTACCGGGGCAGCGCGTGCGTGTTCTACGCCGACGCCAAGGAACGAGAAGACCGGTGGGCCGATGAGCGGACCAGCAGGGTGTGGATTCAGGGCGACCTGCACGCGGAGAACTTCGGCACCTACATGGATGGCGCGGGCGTGCTTATCTTCGACGTCAACGATTTCGACGAGGCCTACGTCGGCCACTTCACCTGGGACCTGCAGAGATTCGCCGCCAGCGTGGCGTTGATGTGCTGGCAGAAGGCGCTGTCCGACGAGGAGATCAGCAAGCTGATCGCCACGTTCGTCCACGCCTACATCGAGCAGGTGCAGTGGTTCGTCAAAGTCGAGGACGACGCGAGCTTCTCGCTGAATCTCGACACCGCTCGTGGTGCGGTGCTGACCGCCCTACAGGAGGCGAGGTTGTCCACCCGGGCGGAGATGCTCGACCACATCACAACTGTCGACGACTGGGATCGGCGGTTTCGCAACGCGGCCGGGGTACGCCGCCTCGACGACGCCGAACGCGACAAGGTCGAAGACGCCTTCGACCGCTACTTGCAGACCATCCCGAAGACCAAACAGTTCCGCGGCATCGCCTACGACGTCAAGGACCTGATCGGTAAGACCGGCTTCGGCATCGGTAGCGCCGGTCTGCCGAGCTACTCGGTGCTGATCGAAGGCTTCAATCAGGCCCTCGACAACGACATCGTGCTGTCGATGAAGCAGGGAAACGTTGCCGCGCCGAGCCGCATCATCACCGATGCCAACGTGCACGAATATTTCAAGCATCACGGGCACCGCACCGCGGTGTCTCAGCGCGCGCTGCAGGCGCACGCCGATCCTCTGTTGGGCTACACCGACATCGACGGGGTTGGCTTCGTGGTAAGCGAACTCTCCCCTTACGAAGCCGATCTGGACTGGAGTGAGCTCACCGAGCCGGATGAACTCGCCGAGGTCATCGAGCAACTCGGTAGGGCCGTGGCCAAGGTGCACTGCGTCAGCGACACCGACAGCGACCAGTCATTGGTCGACTTTCAGACAGAAGAAGCGATCGTCGCGGTCGTCGGCGACGAGGTCGACGAGTTTGTCGACGACATGGTCGCGTTCGGCCTGGAGTACGCCGCGACCGTCCGCGAAGACCACCGGCACTTCGTCGAGGCGTTCCGCGAAGGGCGCATCCCCGGCATCACCTCAACCTAAGACGATTGAGTCCCCTTGGACGGTCACGGTTTTGGCCTCTAGAGGCTTGCTGGCAGGGCCTTTGGCGACGGAGCCGTCGAGGTTGTACTTGCTGCCATGGCATGGGCAGTCGATCGTTCCGTCCGCCACCTTGTTCACCGCGCATCCGGCGTGTGTGCAGGTCGTCGAGAAGCCCTTGAACACGCCCGCGGTGGGCTGAGTGACGACGACCTCGTCGACGATCACACCAGATCCGACCGGCACCTCGGAGGTCTTGGCGATGGCGTTCGCCGCCGCGGCAGGTCCCGGCGCGCCGGTACCCGGTGTCGCGCCGACCGTGCTCGAGGGTGGTGCGCTGCCCGCTTCCGGCTTCTTGCCGTATGTCGAGCAGGCCGCAAGGACGGTCGCCGCGAGCCCGACGCCGGCGCCGACGATGAACTGTTTGCGCTGCATAAAAGTCCTTTCGCTAGAGCGTAATTCCGGTGGTCTGGAAGAACCACAGCGCCGACGTCAGCCACACGTAGACCAGTCCGAAGAACACCAGACCACCGGCGACCGGGATCACCCATCCCCGAAGGCCTTTGCGGGTAAGCAAGATCATCTTGGTGACGAATGCGCCGTAGAAGAAGCAGCCGAACAGCGAATGGAACAGCACCCTGTTATCGGTCGACTGGAAGCCCAGCGCGTAAAGGCAGTGCACCGCGACGGGAACGCTGGCCAGCACCGCCAGCCGGCCCGACCACACATGTGCGTTGCCGATCCACGATGGCGCCTTTCCGCCCGGAATCAGCCGGTACATCGCGAATGCGGACGCCAGCTGGAACAGCGCAAGCACCACGGCCAGCGTGGCCAGCCACGCCTTCACCGCTGTGCCGCTGGAGAATCCCGCGACACTGACCGAAAAGAACTGCGGCTCATGTACTTTGCCGAACAAACCGAGCGCGACGGCAACCAGCGCCCCGAGCACGACGGCGATCAGCACCGCGACGCCACTTCTTGGCGTGCTGATTTCCTGCGTGGCCGCGGGATCAGACATTGCTGTCGCCCTGTACACGAATGGCTTTGATGGTGAGGCCGTCGATGACCGCGATGCCGTCGGTCGTCAACCGGGGCGCCGGCGTGGTTGTTCCGTCGGCTTGCCGCTGCACACCGGTGACGCCACCGTCGGCGTCGACGATCCAGCTGCTGCGAACGCCGGCGTTTTCGTACACGTACAGCCCGGCGGGTGGCTGGGCAGCGGGGGCGGTGAAGTCCCACTCCTTCTCGCCGATCCACAGCGTTCCGACGACGGCGCTGCCCTCGAGACGACCTTCGAGCCTGCTGGTCTTGTCCTTGTTGGCCAGGCTCAGCGCACCGTTGGTCGCGCTACCCCGCAGCCACGACTCGACGGTGTTGCCGTCACAGGCGTAGGCGACCGCCTTGTCGCCCTGGACAGTGATCTCCAACGTGATCGTGCCGTTGGCGGTCGGTACCTTGCCGACGTAATCGGCCTGCGCCGGAAACGCCGGTGGCGGAGGCGTGCTCGGCGCGGGCGGCGGAGGCGCCGGAGTGGCCGCAGCCGCCGTCGTGGTTGTCGGGTTAGTGGGGGAAACCGGCGGCGCCGGCTCCTCCTTGGAAATGTTGACGAGCAATATGCCGACCCCTAGCACCGCAACGGCGCCGAGGGTGAGCATTGGACCGCGGATCTTCATCTGCCCTCCTGGCTGTTGAGCAAACACCTCTGGCGATGTTTTGTCTGCACAACGGGCGATGCCGGGAGAAGGTTCAGTGCGATGTTTTTTCGCCAGTGTCGCGGGAAGGCGATCTGCGCGCCATACCTCGCCGACCCCCAGGGGTTAGCCCGGTAGCACGGGCAGCGCGTCGCGCACCATCAGCGGCCGCACCTCGGCCCACACCGGGTCGTCATCGGCCGCCGAACCGGACAGTTGCAGCACGCCGCGCTCGTCGGCGACATACACCGTCGACGGGTTGGCGGCGACGGTGGTGACCGGCATCAGCAAGTTGCGGCTCGGGCCATCGGAGTTCACTCCGTCGAGGTTGACGTAGGACACCGGGTGCTGCGGATCGGTGCGGCTGACGACGATGTCGTCGCCGGTGCGCCAGGACAGCGACACCGCCGTGTTGCGCAGCCCGAAGCCGAGCCGCCTTGGGTAGGTCAGCGCATAGCCGCCCCCAGGTGTCTGCTCGACACCGGCCATGATCACCTGTCCCTCGATGACCATCGCGGCGCGCGTTCCATCGCGGGAGAGCTGCAGTTCGGCGATCGCTCCAGGAAAGCGTGTCGAGACCACCGCGGAGTCGACGGGGATACGGGCCGGCTGCCCCGACGCGTCCTGGATGGCCCGCACCACGTTGATGCCGTCCACCACCACCCAGATGGCGTCGTCGAGCGACCAACTGGGCCGCGACAACGTTCGGCCCTCCATCGCCTGGGTCGCGTTGCCATTCAGCGGGCCGACCCACAGCGACGAAACCATGTCGGGCGCACCAGGCCGCAGCGTCACGATCGACGCCACCTCCTGGCCGGTGCGCGACACCGCGGCCGCCGTCTGATTCGGCGTTTGGCCGAACGACCCGGCCACCCGTGTCGCACGCTGGCCGTCCAACGACATAAGCGATCCGCCCACCAGCGCATGCAGGCCCGCGGCGGCGCCGTCGGCCGCGCCGGGGTCGGTGGCCGCGACGTCGGAGGTGTTCCAGCCGTCGGCGAAACGATCGTCCAGCGCCGCGCCGTCGGCATTGATCACATACGGCCCGTTGATACCGGCGCGCGCGAGCGTCCAGATGATCTGTGCCGCAAGCAGTTGCCTGCTGTGCGGGTCGGTCGTCGACAGGTTCTCCAGATCGACGCGGGCACCGCCATAGCCGCGGCCTACCCCGGTTTTGCCGCCGTCGGCGCGCGTCACAGGGCCACGCAGTTTGAGCGGCGGGCCGGCCAGATTGCGCACCGTGTTGTTCATCTCCGGACGTGGACCGGCGATCAGCTTGCTGACCAACTCGGTGGCCAACTGGTCGGCTTCGGACACCGCGACATACCGCGGATCGGGAACGACGGTCTTGCCGGTGGGGTCGGCGAAGTACAGCGTGTTGCGCTTGTAGGTGGACTGGAACTGTTGCCAGTCAAGGAAAACGCCGTTGGGCAGCCGGTCGATCCGCCACCCGCCGGGGGTCTTGACGAGTTCGATCGGGCCGGGATCGGGCAGCGCACCCTCGCCGGTCTCGAACACCCCGACGTCCGACAGCGAGCCGAGAATGTCGGCACGCATGCTGACCGAGACCCTGTCGGGGCCGCGCGTTTCGACGAACACGACATTGTCGATCAGCAGCGCGCTACCCGCGTCGTCCCATGCGCGCGAGGCAGACTCGGTGAGGAATTGCCGCGCGGCCAGGTGCCGGTTCGCGGGATCGGCGGTGGCCTTGAGGAATTCACGCAGCAGGATGTCGGGGTCCATGCCGGGTGTCGGCTTGGGCAGGCTCGGTGGCGCCGGCCGGTCGACGGTGCCGATGGCCTGCGGAGCCGACGAGCTGGGCACTCCGGCACAACCCGCGAGAGCGAACGAGAGCACGCAGATCGCCGCCAGGGCGCGCTTCATACGGTCTCCTGCGCCGGTTCGCGTTCGCGGGCCTTACGTCGCGGAGGACGGTCGCGCCCAACGGGTTTCATCGGCAACGGGCTGGTCGTGACCTTGTGGCCACGCACCAGGGGCAGCGTGAGCCGGAAACATGCGCCCTTGCCGGGCTCGCCCCACGCCTCCAGTCGGCCCTGATGCAGCCTGGCGTCCTCGATGCTGATCGCCAGGCCGAGACCGGTGCCACCGGAGCGTCGCACCCGCGACGGGTCGGAGCGCCAGAACCGGCTGAACACCAGCTTCTCCTCGCCGGGGCGCAGGCCGACGCCGTAGTCGCGCACGGTGACAGCGACCGTGTCCTCGTCGGCGGCCATCCGGATCCGTACCGGCTTGTGCTCGGCGTGGTCGATGGCGTTGGCGATCAGGTTGCGCAGGATTCGTTCCACCCGGCGCGGGTCGACCTCCGCGATGACCCCGTCGGTCGGCATGTCGACGATCAACTCGATGTCGGCCTCCTGGGCGAGGTGGCCTACATTGTCGAGCGCGCTCTGCACCGTCGAGCTCAGATCCACCGATTCGACCGACAGTTCCGCCACACCGGCGTCGTGGCGCGAGATTTCCAGTAGGTCGTTGAGCAGCGTTTCGAAGCGGTCCAGTTCGTTGACCATCAGCTCTGTCGAGCGCCGCAGCGCCGGGTCGAGGTCCTCGCTGTGGTCGTAGATCAGGTCGGCGGCCATCCGCACCGTCGTCAATGGAGTGCGCAGCTCATGGCTGACGTCGGAGGTGAACCGCCGCTGCAGGTTGCCGAATTCCTCGAGCTGGGTGATCTGCCGGTGCAGGCTTTCGGCCATGTCGTTGAAAGACACCGCCAGGCGCGCCATGTCGTCCTCGCCTCGCACGGGCATCCGCTCGGTCAGATGGCCTTCTGCGAACCGCTCGGCGATCCGCGACGCCGAGCGCACGGGCAGCACGATCTGACGGGCCACCAGCAGCGCTATCGCGGCCAGCAGACCGAGCAACACCACGCCCCCGGTCAGCATCGTGCCGCGCACCAGCGCGATGGTGGATTCCTCGTTGTTGAGCGGAAAGATCAGGTAAAGCTCGAGATTGGTCACCGGCGACGACGTCGGGCTTCCGATGATCAACGCCGGGCCCGAGAACCCATCGGTGTGCACAGTCGCGTACTGGTAGCTGACCTGGCCGGCCTTGACGAAGTCTCGCAGCGCGCTGGGCACCTGCTGCACCGGCCCCGCCGCCGTCGCCGCGCGGGGCCCGTCGCCAGGAACCACCAGCACCGCGTCGAAGGCGCCAGCGAGACCCGCGCCGGTGTCGGCCTTGCGGTCGACGAGTGTGTTGCGGGCCAATTGCAGGCTGCTGTCCAGCGAGCGGGTCTCCTCACCGCCGACGATGCCGCTAACCGTGTTGCGGGCGCGCTCGATCTCCTCGGTGGCGGCGCGGACCTTGACCTCGAGGATGCGGTCGGTGATCTGGCTGGTCAACACGAACCCCAGCACCAAAATGACAGCGAGCGACAGCCCAAGCGTCAGCACCACCACACGCAGCTGCAGAGAACGGCGCCACGCCAGACCCATCGCCCGACTCAGCGCACCGAATCCGCGTAACAGTGGTGCCGAACGCCGATGGATGCGCCGCCTCGAGCTAAAAATCACGGAGGTCCGGCCTTGTATCCCACTCCTCGAACGGTCAGGACCACCTGCGGGTTCTCCGGGTCTTTCTCAACCTTGGCCCGCAAACGTTGGACATGCACGTTCACCAAACGGGTGTCGGCGGGGTGCCGGTATCCCCACACCTGTTCGAGCAGCACATCACGAGTAAACACCTGCCGCGGTTTGCGCGCCAACGCCACCAACAGGTCGAACTCCAGCGGCGTCAGTGAAATCTGCTCACCTTGCCGAGTGACCTTGTGGGCCGGTACGTCGATGTCGATGTCGGCGATCGACAGCATCTCCGCCGGCTCGTCTTCATTGCGGCGCAGCCTGGCGCGGACACGAGCGACGAGCTCCTTGGGCTTGAACGGCTTCATCACATAGTCGTCGGCACCCGACTCGAGGCCGAGCACGACATCGACGGTGTCGGTCTTGGCCGTCAACATCACGATCGGCACACCGGAGTCGGCGCGCAGAACACGGCACACATCGATGCCGTTCATGCCCGGCAGCATCAGGTCGAGCAACACCAAATCGGGCCGCAGCTCGCGGACCGCCGTGAGCGCCTGCGTGCCATCGCCGATGACCGCGGTGTCGAATCCTTCCCCCCGCAGCACGATGGTGAGCATCTCGGCCAGCGAAGGGTCGTCATCGACGACCAGAATCCTTTGCCTCATGGTGTCCATGGTGTCACCAGATCGCGATAAAACGCCGGTAGCACGCCCGCGAGTCGGCTATTGACCCAGCTCCGTGGCCAGCGCGGTGGCGTTCACATCGGGGCCGGCGACCAGCCACCGTCCACACCACCCGGCGGCGGCCAACCCGGAGTAGACCTCGCCGGTGCGGCGCTGCAGTCCGTCGTCGCGCTCGTAGGAGTCCTTGGCGCGGTCGGCCTCGTGGTTGGCGCGGTGCTCGGCGCGCTCGGCGGCGAGTTCAGCCGGCACGTCGAGCAGCACTTGAGCGTCCGGCCGCGGCAGGTGCAACCGCTCGTACTCGAGGACGCGCACCCATTCGACGACGTCGCCGTCGGCGCCTTGGTGCAGCCGCGCGGCGCTGTAGGCGGCGTTGGACGCGACATAGCGGTCGAGGATCACGACGTCGTAGGCGGCGGTGAGATGTGCGATCTCGTCGCGGGCGCCCGCGCGGTCGAGAGCGAACAACACGGCCATGGCGTATACCGACTGCGCAAGGTCGCCGTGCGATCCGTGCAAGGCTTCGGCGGCCAGGTCGGCTTCCACCGAATGGCCGTAGCGGGGAAAGGCCAGAGTCGCCACCGATCGGTGGGCGGCTTCGAACGACGCGCGCAGACCGTTGGTCAGGGTCCGCTTGCCGGCGCCGTCGACGCCCTCGATGACGATGAGCACGCGGCGAGCGTAACGCGGGCCCGGCGATCTCAAGAGGCGCCGCTGCGGCACACCTCCCTGGCTCTAGGCCGCATAGCCGCGGGCGGTCGCGAAGTCGACGAGAAGCGCGCGCAGATTCGCACGGCCCCGGTGCAGCCGTGACATCACCGTGCCGAGCGGTATGTCCAAGATCTCGGCAATCTCCTTGTACCGGAAGCCCTCTACATCGGCGTAGTAGACAACCAGCCGCCGGCCTTCGGGCAGGGCCTGCAACGCGTCGCGCACCTCGTCATCGCCCATCGCCTCCAACGCGGCCAGTTCTGCGGACGGCTGCCCCGGCGCGTTCGGCCACCCGTCGGGGACATCGGCGGCGAGCACTTCGTCCGGGCGCCTCTGCGAGGTGCGGTACGACGTGATCCAGGTGTTGGTCATGATGCGGAAAAGCCATGCGCGGACGTTGGTTCCGGCAGTGAAATTGTGAAAACCCGCATAGGCCTTGACCATCGTCTCCTGCACCAAGTCCTCGGCATCGGCGGCGCTGCGCGTGTAGCGGCGCGCTGCGCGGTACAGCTGGTCAACCAATGGCACGACGTCTCGGACGAACCGTGCCGACGGGTCGTCCATGGCCACCACGGCGGCACCAGAACCAGAGCCTGTCCCCTTCGTCATGCCAACACCCTGGCACCTCAAGTGGACTTGAGGTCAACACGTTTTTGCCAAACACGCAAACCCGGCCCACCGTCTGCGCTTTCGACACTTCCGCTCAGAACTGCCCGCAGTTGGGCGTGGTCGGTAGCCCGTTGAAGCGGTCGGCGATCCATTGCATGGCCCGCTCACCGTCGACCAGCATCGGAAGTGCATGGTTCACGACGAGCTTGTTCATGAACGGCGGCTCCTCGTTGGTCCAGAACTGCACGTCGGCGCCGTGCGCACACCAGTCGCGGCCCAGCTGATTCGCACCCGTCCACGGCACCAACGGGTCGTACCGGTTGCTCAGGATCATCACCGGCGCATTGGGTTTGTAGCGGCCGATGCGCTGCAAGTCGAACAGGGTGTTGAACGGTTCCTCGTTGACCAGCTGGTAGATGTCGGAGGTGAAATAGGGCTGCAGGTGTCGAAACATGAACTTGGTAATGGTCTCGGCGATGCACTGGTCTTGGACCTTGTAAAGCAGGTCCGCACCGCGCGGCGTCAACGTCGAGCGGATCGCCTGCTCGAACTCCGGGTAGGTGGTGATGACCGAGTTGAGCGCGTAACCGACCACGCCAACGAGGGCGCTGCCGTCCGCATAGGGAAACAACTCCTTCAGATCGGCAGGCGGCGCGCCCGCGTAGGTGCCGACGACGTGGACTTCCGGCGCGTACGACGACGCGAGTTCCGCCGCAGAGGCCGCGGCGCCGCCGCCCTGGGAGTATCCCCAAAACGCCACGGGCCCATGGGGATCCAGCGACGTGCCGGGCAATCGCATTGCCGCACGGCCCGCGTCGAGCATCGCGTTGCCCTCGGCGATCCGGTTCACATAGGTGTGCAGGCCCGGCGTACCCAGGCCTTGATAATCCGTCATCACAATCGCGAACCCGCGCGCCACCATCGTCGACACGAAGAGCTCTTCGTAATTGAACGCGAGGTCCAGCCACGGGGACCAGTGGATGCCCTGGTTGAACTGCCGCGACGGCGCGCACTGGTCACCTTGGCCCTGCGTGCCGGGCCCGTAGACGATCAACGGGCGCGGCCCCTGGCCCGGCCAGTCGTTGTACGGTTCGAAGTACGTGCCCGTCACGGCCATCGGATTTCCGCGAGCGTCACTGCTGCGGTACATGATTCGCGTGCCTGTCGCCATGATGGCACCCAACTGGCCTGACGGCTCGAGCACCAAACGCGACGATTCGGTGCGGATCAGATCGCCCGGCTGAACCGGCGGCAACGGATCGGGCGGGGTGTAGAACTCGACGTACTCGTCTTCGTTGTAGTACGGGTCATGTCCGTCGATGGTGGGGTCGGCGGATGCCTGCGGCGCGAAAGCCGTTGCTACAGCGACAAGTACAACAATGACGAACCGCATTAGTCCCCGACCCACGGCGGGGGACGCTAACAGAGCAGCGCCGAGACTGCGGTCAGATCACGATTTTCGCGATTCTTGCGATCTGACCGCAGTCTCGGCGGCTAACTCAGCTCAGTAGCGGTAGTGCTCGGGCTTGTACGGTCCGTCGACGTCGACGTTGATGTACTCGGCCTGCTCCTTGGTGAGCCGCGTCAGCGAACCGCCGAGCGCCTCAACGTGGATCTTGGCCACCTTCTCGTCGAGGTGCTTAGGCAGCCGGTACACCTCGTTGTCGTACTCGTCGTTCTTCGTCCACAACTCGATCTGCGCGATCACCTGGTTGGAGAAGCTGTTGCTCATCACGAACGACGGGTGACCGGTGGCATTGCCGAGGTTCAGCAGCCGGCCCTCGGACAGCACGATGATGGAGTGGCCGTCGGGGAAGACGAACTCGTCGACCTGGGGCTTGATGTTGATCCGACGGATGTCCTTGTCGCGCTCCAGCCGGGCCATCTCGATCTCGTCGTCGAAGTGACCGATGTTGCCGAGGATCGCCTGGTGCTTCATCGACCGCATGTGCTCCAGCGTGATGATGCCCTGGTTGCCGGTTGCGGTGATGACGATGTCAGCCCAGCCGATGGCCTCTTCGACGGTCTTGACCTCGAAGCCGTCCATCAGTGCCTGTAGGGCGTTGATCGGGTCGATCTCGGTAACCGCGACGCGCGCACCCTGGGCCTTGAGCGCCTCGGCGCAGCCCTTGCCGACGTCGCCGTAGCCGCAGACCAGGGCGGCCTTGCCGCCGATCAGCACGTCGGTGCCGCGGTTGATGCCGTCGATCAGCGAGTGCCGGGTGCCGTACTTGTTGTCGAACTTGGACTTGGTGACCGAGTCGTTGACGTTGATGGCCGGGAACGCCAGCTCGCCCGCGGCGGCGAACTGGTACAACCGCAGCACGCCGGTGGTGGTCTCCTCGGTGACACCCTGAACCGACTCGGCGATCTTGGTCCACTTGGTGTTGTCGGTCTCGAAGCGCTCACGGATGAGCGCAAGAAACACCTTGTACTCATCGGAGTCGTCGTCCTCGCCAGGAGGAACCACGCCTGCCTTCTCGAACTGGGCGCCGCGCAGCACCAGCATGGTGGCGTCGCCGCCGTCGTCGAGGATCATATTGGCCGGCTCGTCTGGCCAGGTGAGCATCTGCTCGGCGGCCCACCAATACTCCTCGAGGGTCTCGCCCTTCCACGCGAAGATCGGTACGCCCTTGGGCTCCTCCACGGTGCCGTGCGGGCCGACAACCGTTGCGGCCGCGGCGTGGTCCTGGGTGGAGAAGATGTTGCAAGAAGCCCAGCGGACCTCGGCACCGAGTGACACCAGGGTCTCGATCAGCACCGCGGTCTGCACTGTCATGTGCAGCGAGCCGGAGACGCGTGCGCCCTTCAGCGGCAGCACGTCGGCGTATTCGCGCCGCAGCGCCATCAGCCCGGGCATCTCGTGCTCGGCCAGCCGGATCTCCTTGCGGCCGAACTCGGCAAGGGACAGGTCGGCGACCTTGAAGTCGATGCCATTGCGAACATCGGCGGTCAGCCGCTGCCCCGAAACAGTTGAAGCCGTCGTCATCCTCTTAAATCCTCATTCCTGGGCGCGTAGCACTTACTTAGCTTTGTTACATATTAGGCGCAGTAAGCCGTGTTGGTTCTGGGCACCGTCGCCCGCTAACTCTGCTCGATCACACCGTAGCGTTCGGCAAACGGCGTCATGAGTCTAGCCAGGTCTCGGGCGACGTCGTGGTTGGCCTCCGGTGGCATCGAGACGTAGCTCATGGCGAGCCTGACGATGGCCCGCGCCAACACTCCTGCGTCCTCCTCACTGGTGCGCACCCAGCTATCCATGAACGTTTCGGTCAACCGCGCCGAGCAGCGCGTGATGATCGGCGCGGAGTCGGTGGTGATCAGCTGGAGGAGATCGGGCTTGGTGGTGCCGGTGAGCAGCGAGATCACCAGCGGGTCGGAGGCCGACTCGGCGAAGAAGTCGCGGAACCCTTGCAAGAAGGCGGCGTAGATATCGCCGACGTTGCCACCGATCGCGTCCTCGATCTGGTCCACCAGCCGGTCGGCGAGCCGAAGCGCGTAACCCTGTGCCAGCCCCTGCCGCGAACCGAACTCGTTATAGATGGTCTGGCGACTGATGCCCGCTGCCTTTGCGACGTTCGACAGCGTGATCGACGACCAGTCGCGGGTGAGCAGCAATTCCCGCATGCCGTCCAAAATCGAATCGCGCAGCAGCACCCGCGACGCCTCGGCGTACGGGATGCGCTGCGCGGTTGGCCGGTCGCGCGGGCTGGTCACACGCGCAACCGTAGCCGTCACGAGCGTGCGACCTCCACCATCTCGAAGTCGGATTTCGCCGCGCCGCAGTCGGGGCAGCTCCAGTCGTCAGGAATGTCGTCCCAGCGGGTGCCGGCGGCGATGCCGTCCTCCGGCCAGCCCTTGGCCTCGTCGTACTCGAAGCCGCACTGCACGCAGATAAACAGTTTGTAATCCATGTCTTTCTTCCTTTCCTGTGTTGATCCTGCGCTGAGGGCGAGGGCTACTCGTACTTTCGCGCCATGAGCACAGAGTCAACGGGTCTAGACGGTTTCGAAGTCGAACTTCTCGCGCACTGCACAATCGGGGCAGCACCAGTCGTCGGGTAGGTCGCTCCACCGCGTGCCCGCCGGGAATCCTTCTCGCGGTGCGCCTTTCGCCTCGTCGTAGACGTAGTCACAGCCGGGGCACCGGTGGGCGCTCATCGGGAGACTCCAGCCGCTCCGTACCGCGCCAGCACCTTGTCGCGAACTCGCGGGTGCACGTTCACCCGGGTGATGTCGCCGTCGTAGTGCTCGAGCACCCGGTGATCCATCACCTTGCGCCACAGTGGCGGGAAGTACGTCAGTCCGATCATCGACGCGTAGCCGCTGGGCAGGTTCGGCGCGCCCGCCATGCTGCGCAGCGTCTGGTACCGGCGCGTCGGGTTGGCGTGGTGATCGCTGTGGCGCTGCAGGTGATAGAGGAACAGGTTGGTCACGATGTGATCGGAATTCCAGCTGTGCACCGGTGCGCAGCGCTCATAGCGGCCGCTCTCGGTCTTCTGCCGCAGCAGTCCGTAGTGCTCGAGATAGTTGACGGTCTCCAGAAGCGTGAAGCCGAACACCGCAGAGATCACGATGTAGGGAATGAGCGCTACACCGAAGAACGCGATCAGGATGCCGTAGAACACCACTGACATCGCCCAGGCGTTGAGCACGTCGTTGGACCAGTGCCAGGGACTCTTGCCGGCGCGACGCAGACGCTGAGCCTCCAGCTCCCAGGAGGATTTCAGGCTGCCCCACACGCTGCGCGGCAGGAATTCCCAGAACGTTTCGCCGAAGCGCGCCGACGCCGGGTCCTCGGGTGTTGCCACCCGCACGTGATGGCCGCGGTTGTGCTCGATGTAGAAGTGGCCGTAAAACGTCTGCGCCAGCGTGATTTTCGACAGCCACCGCTCCAGTTCGTCCTTCTTGTGACCCATTTCGTGCGCGGTGTTGATGCCCACCCCTCCGAGCACACCCACCGACAGCGCCAGCCCGATCTTGGCCGGCCAGCCAAGGCCACCATCGAATCCCAGCCAGCTCAGGTCCGACGCGGTGAACAGGTAGGCGCCGAAGATGACGCTGGCGTACTGGAACGGGATGTAGATGTAGGTGCAGTAGCGGTAGTACTTATCGTTCTCGAGCCGCTCCATCACCTCGTCGGGCGGATTCTGCCCGTCCGGGCCGAATCGCAGATCCAGCGCCGGCAGCAGGATGTACAGCAGGATCGGCCCGATCCAGAACGGCACCGTAGCCGCGACGTGCCAGCCCCACTGATTGAACGCCCACACCAGCGGCAGCATGACGAACAGCGCCGTCGGCGCGATGAGCCCCATCAGCCACAGGTGCCGTTTTTTGTCGCGCCACTGGGCGATATCGATGTCAGACAGTTGCGTGGTCACTACATGCCTCCTCGTGTGAGTGCCATCACCTCGTTGACTTGACTATAGAGCCGTTTTTGTCGTCTGTCTAGACACGAAGGCATGTTTTGTAAAGCGCCCCAGGGCGTGCAGTAGCGGTTTCGGCGCGTTTAGCGTGGCTGAGCGTGGATTAACGCGCCGAAGTCGCAGACTCGCGCTGCGCCAGCACCGAATGCCGGCGGCCGTACGCGAAATAGATCAGCACGCCGATGGCCATCCAGATTGCAAACCGGATCCACGTCAGCCCGGTGAGGTTGAGCATCAGCCACACGCAGGCCACGATCGACGCGATCGGCAGCAGCGGCACCCCCGGCGCCCGGAAGCCGCGTTCGAGGTCGGGGCGGGTACGGCGCAGCACGATCACCCCCGCCGAGACCAGCACGAACGCGAACAGCGTGCCGATGTTGACCATCTCCTCGAGCTTGCCGATCGGGAACACCGACGCCGTGATGGCCACCAGCACACCGACCACCACCGTGATCCGCACCGGCGTGCCGTGCGGGCCGGTCTTGGCCAGCGGCCGCGGCAGCAACCCGTCGCGGCACATCGCGAACAACACGCGGGTCTGGCCGAGCACCAGCACGATGACGACAGTGGTCAGCCCGGCCAGCGCGCCGATCGAGATGACTTTCGCCGCCCAGTCCACGCCGTTGGCGGTGAACGCCGTCGCGAGGTTCGCCTTCTCCCCCGCATCTCGCAGTTCTGAGTACTTGACCATGCCGGACAGCACGACGGCCACGGCCACGTATAGGACCGTGACGATGGCCAGCGAGGCAAGGATGCCGCGGGACACATCGCGCTGCGGGTTCTTGGTCTCCTCGGCCGTCGTGGCAACGATGTCGAAGCCGATGAACGCGAAGAACACGATCGAGGCGCCCGCCAGCACGCCGTACCAGCCGTAATGGCTGCCTTCGGCGCCGGTCAGCAGCGAGAACAACGACTGTTCCGCGCCGGTGCCGCCCTCGCCGGCCTCGGCGGGTGGAATGAACGGTGAGAAGTTCGAAGCCTTGATGTAGAACGCCCCGACAACGACGACCAACAGCACCACCGACACCTTGATCACCGTGATGACCAGGCTGACCCCCGCCGACAGCTTGGTGCCCCAGGCCAGGATGACGGTGACGAACGCGATGATCAGCAGCGCGCCCCAGTCGAGTGCGAAACCCCCGAAATCGGCTGTGCCGCCGCCGAATCCGAACACCGTGCCCAGGTAGCTCGACCAGCCTTTGGCCACCACCGCGGCAGCGACCGCGAATTCCAGGATCAGATCCCAGCCGATGATCCATGCGACGAATTCACCGAAGGTCGCGTAGGAGAATGTGTAGGCGCTGCCCGCGACCGGCACCGTTGAGGCGAACTCCGCGTAGCACAGCGCGGCCAGGCCACATGCCACCGCGGCGAACACGAACGAGATCGAGATCGCCGGCCCGGTGATGTTTCCCGCAGTCGATGCCGTGATCGTGAAGATGCCCGCGCCGATCACGACCGACACGCCGAACACCGTCAAGTCCCACCAGTTCAGGTCCTTGCGTAGCCGGGTCTCAGGCTCGTCGGTGTCCGCGATCGACTGCTCTACCGATTTGGTCCGCCGGGCCGTCGCCATGAGTCCTCCCTGGTCCCTTCTCGGCAATGAATTTAGTACTGTCCCCCCATGGGGCGGACCGGAAACCACGCTGTCGTGATCGGAGCGAGCATCGGGGGCTTGTGCGCCGCGCGCGTGCTGTCGGACTTCTACGACCGGGTGACGGTCTATGAGCGCGATGAGCTGCCCAACGGTCCCGCCAACAGGGCCGCCGTGCCCCAGGGCAGGCACGTCCACCTGTTGATGGCGCGCGGCGCGCAGGAGTTCGAAGCGCATTTCCCGGGCCTGCTCGACGACATGGTCGCCGCGGGTGTGCCGATTCTGGAGAACCGGCCGGACTGCATCCACTTCGGGGCGGCCGGCCACGTGCTGGGCACCCACCACCGGCTGCAGGACGAGTTCACGGCGTATGTGCCGAGCCGACCACAACTGGAATGGCAGATTCGACGCCGCACGACGGCGATCGACAACGTAGACGTGCTCCGCGGTGCGGTCAGCGAGCCTCGATTCGACGTCAGCCGGCAGCGGGTGACCGGCGTGGTGCTCGACTCCGGTGACGTGGTGGACGCGGACCTCATCGTCGACGCCACTGGCAGGGGTACCCGGTTACCAGTGTGGTTGGCGCAGTGGGGATTTGAGCGTCCTCGCGAGGAGACCGTCGATGTCGGGATCGGTTATTCCACCCAACAGGTGCGCGTCCCCGACGGCCTGCTCGCGGAGAAGGTCGTGGTGGCGGGCGCCTCAAACGAGCAGCCGATCGGGCTCGGGATGCTGTTCTACGAAGACGGCAACTGGGGGGTGACGACGTTCGGCGTGGCCAAGGTCGAGCCCCCGCAGAACTTCGCCCAGATCTGTGACGTGGCCGACAAGATCCTTCCGGCACATGTCGCCGCAGCGCTGCGTCAGGGTGAACCCCTCGGCGAGATGGCGTTTCACAAATACCCCACCAGCCGGTGGCGCCGCTACGACAAGCTCGACCGGTTCCCTTGCGGCATCATCCCGTTCGGCGACGCCGTCGTGAGCTTCAATCCGACCTACGGGCAGGGCATGACGATGACGTCACTGCAGGCGGGCCATCTGCGGCGCGCGCTTTCAGCGCCGGACGCCGACCTGTGGCGCGAATTTCACCGTGCGACCGCCAAAACGACATTTCCGGTCTGGCAGATGAACGCAATCGGGGACCTGACGCTGCATCGCGCAAGTGGACCGATGCCGCGGTGGTACGGCCCGGTCGGCCACCTGTTCGATCAGTTCCTCGGCGCCGCCGAGACCGACCCTGTTCTGGCCGAATGGTTTTTGCGACGGTTCAGCCTGCTCGACAGCCTCTACATGGTCCCGTCGGCGCGCCTGGTCGGCCGCACCATCCGGCACAACATGCGGCTGTGGCTGGCCGAGAAACGGGGTCGTCGCACTGCCGTGCCAGCGGCCAGCTCGGTTAGCTGACCTCCTCCAACGGGTACCTATGTACCGACAGTCCGGGTTACTGTCGAGTAGGGCCAGTTGCTAGGAGGTCTCCGATGACCACGACCGGGGAAGTCAGCGAGAAACAGGCCAGGGAGGTCGCCGAGCACGCGCGCCCGGCAGACTGGCTGGCCCCCAGCTTCGGCAAGGAGCTGTTCCTCGGCCGATTGCGGTTGGACTTGGTCCATCCACACCCCAGCGGCACGCCGGAAGCCCAAGAGCGTGGCGAGGCGTTCCTCACCAAGTTGCGGGAGTTCTGCGAGTCGCAGATCGATGCCGCGGTCATCGAACGTGATGCGCAGATCCCTGACGAGGTGATCCTCGGCCTGAAGGAACTCGGAGCGTTGGGCATGAAGATCCCAACCGAGTATGGCGGGCTGGGCCTGTCGCAGGTGTACTACAACAAGGCGCTCGCGCTGGTGTGTTCTGTCCATACCGCGCTAGGCGCATTGCTCTCCGCACACCAGTCAATTGGGGTGCCGCAGCCGATCTCGATGTTCGGTACCGAGCAGCAGAAGCAGACGTGGCTACCCCGATGTACACGTGGAATCAGCGCTTTCCTGCTCACCGAGCCGGATGTCGGCAGTGACCCGGCCAGGATGCAAGCCACCGCGACACCGGACGGCGACGACTACGTGCTGAACGGGACCAAGCTTTGGACCACCAACGGCGTCATTGCCGACCTGTTGGTGGTGATGGCGAAGGTGCCCAAGAGCGAGGACCACCCCGGCGGGATCACCGCATTCGTGGTGGAGGCGGATAGCCCAGGCATCGTGGTGGAGAACCGTAACGCATTCATGGGGATGCGCGGCATCGAGAATGGCCTCACCCGGTTGAGCAACGTGCGGGTGCCGGCCGAGAACCTGATCGGGCGCGAAGGTGACGGGTTGCGGATCGCGCTGTCCACACTGAATGTCGGGCGGCTGTCGCTACCCGCGGCGTGCTGCGGGACGGCGAAATGGTGTCTCAAGATTGCCAGGGAGTGGTCCCAGGAGCGCGTTCAGTGGGGCCGGCCGGTCGGTGAGCACGACGCGGTGGCCGGCAAGGTGGCGTTCATTGCGGCCACGGCCTACGGCCTGGAGGCAATGGTCGAGCTGGCCAGTGAACTCGCCGACGCCGGCCACACCGATATTCGGATCGAGGCGGCGCTGGCCAAGCTCTACGGCTCGGAGATGACCTGGCTGATCGCCGACGAACTCGTGCAGATTCGGGGCGGCCGCGGCTTCGAGACTGCCGAGTCGCTGGCCGCCCGTGGCGAGCGCGGTGTGCCCGCCGAGCAGGCGCTGCGCGACATGCGCATCAACCGGATCTTTGAAGGCTCGACCGAGATCATGCACCTGCTCATCGCACGCGAGGCGGTGGATGTGCATCTGAGCGTGGCCGGCGACGTCATCGACCCGCAGGCCGATATGCGGCGCAAAGCGCGCGCGGCGGCCAACGCCGGCCGGTTCTACGCCCGCTGGCTGCCCACCTTGCTCACCGGAAAAGGCCAATTGCCAACATCATTCGGCGAATTCGGTCCACTTGGCGCGCATCTGCGCTACGTCGAGCGGACCAGCAGGCGGCTGGCACGCAGCACGTTTTACGCGATGTCACGCTGGCAGGGCAAGCTGGAGCACAAGCAGCGGTTCCTCGGCAGGATCGTGGATATCGGCGCCGAGCTGTTCGCGATGACGGCCGCCTGTGTGCGGGCGCAGCGTGACCGCACGGATGATTCCGCGGTCGGGCTCGCCGACGCATTCTGCCGCCAGGCCCGGGTCCGGGCAGACCGACTGTTCGACGAACTGTGGCACAACTCTGACGCCACCGACCGGTCTCTGGCGCGCGACGTGCTCAACGGTCGCTACACGTGGCTGGAGGAAGGAATCCTCGACCCGTCGATCGAGGGGCCGTGGATTGCTCAGGACGGCGGCGCGACGAAGTCCGACGTCCACCGCGTCATCCGTGATGTCCCCAATCGCGGCGCAGCGTGACGTCCCAGATCCGACCGCTGGAGGACCTGTCGTCGTACGGCATCGCGTACTGGTTGCCGCCCGGCGGCAGGGACAACGGCGTGTGGGCCGACATCTGGGTAGCGATCGCCGATCTCGAAACCGGTGACGCCGGTGAGGTTCTGGACCTGTTGGCGAAGGCCGACGTCGGTGGCTATGTCGCCATTCCCGGCGGAATCAGGGCCAGGGCGCGGGGTGCGGTGCGCTGTCGCATCTGGGTCGATGCGATGCAGTACGGCATAGCCGAGGACGTGATGATCGGGTTCATGCGAGCTCGCCGTTGCCGGTAGGTTCGTGGCCATGACGGAGACGCGATGAGCGCAGGTCTGTTCGGGCTCCTCGACGACGTTGCCGCCCTGGCCAGGTTGGCGGCCGCGTCGGTCGACGACATCGGTGCCGCCGCCGGGCGTGCGACGGCGAAGGCTGCTGGCGTTGTGATCGATGACACCGCGGTGACACCCCAGTATGTCCACGGCATCACCGCCGACCGCGAACTGCCGATGATCAAGCGGATCGCGCTCGGATCCCTGCGCAACAAGCTGGTTTTCATCCTGCCCGCCGCACTGCTTCTCAGTCAGTTCGCGCCGTGGGCGGTGACGCCGATCCTGATGCTCGGCGCGACATATCTCTGCTACGAGGGGGCGGAGAAGGTACTGGGCTGGTTCCGGGGCCACGACGCCCACGCCGCACCCACCGCGGCCGTCGGCGAGGACGCCGAGAAGCAGATGACCTCCGGAGCGATCCGGACCGACTTCATCCTGTCCGCAGAGATCATGGTGATCGCGCTCAACGAGGTGGCCGATCAGTCGTTCTGGCCGCGCTTCGTCATTCTCGTCGTGGTGGCCTTCGTCATCACCGCCGCCGTGTATGGCGTGGTCGCCCTGATCGTGAAGATGGACGACATCGGATTGAGCCTCGCGCAGCGCACATCACGATTCGCGCAGAAGGTCGGCCGCGGTCTGGTCGCCGCAATGCCCAAACTGTTGTCGGCGCTGTCGACCATCGGCACCGTAGCCATGCTCTGGGTCGGCGGCCACATTCTGCTTGTCGGAACCGATGACGTCGGCTGGCACGCCCCATACGGGCTCGTCCATCACGCCGAGGAGTTCGTGCACCACGCCGTGCAGGGCGTCGGTGGCTTGCTGGCCTGGCTGCTCAACACCGCGGTATCCGCCATCGTCGGGTTGGTCGTCGGGGCGGTGGTCGTCGCAATCATGCACGTGCTGCCGTTCGGCCGGAAAGACGCTCACTAGATACCGACGGTGGCCCGGAACAACTTCGTCGGAGTCTGCGCCACCAACCGGATCGGCCCGTCATCGGCGGCCACCCACGCAGCCGCGCCACGTTCCAGCGTCACCGCGGTGGATTTGGCGTGCACCACCGTCGATCCCTCTGTACACAGCAGGATCTGAGGTCCGTCGTGGCGGGTCGGCGCGTCGATCTCGTGGCCCAGATTCTCGCCGTCGATGCACAGCACCGACACCGCGAACTCCGGTGCGGGCGTGCTGTAGACGAGTTCTGTTCCCTCCCTGATGATTTGGGGATGGAGGACATCCTCGGTGGCGGGCGTGAAGTCGAGCACCCGTAGCAATTCCGGCACATCGACGTGTTTAGGCGTGAGTCCGCCACGCAGCACGTTGTCGGAGTTGGCCATCACCTCGACACCCACGCCGTTCAGATACGCGTGCAGGTTTCCCGCGGGCATGTATATGGCCTCGCCAGGTTGGAGGCTGATCCTGTTCAACAGCAGTGAGGCAAGCACTCCCGCATCACCGGGGTAGCGCTCACCGAGTTCGAGCACGGTCTTGGCCTCGGGGGCGAACTTCTTCTTCCCCGACCGGATGTAGTGGATCGCACCCTCGATCACCGCGGGCACCAGCACGTCAAGGTCGGGTTGCGGGGCGGTGATCCACGTCGTGAACAGCGCGCGCAGGCCGTCGGCGTCGGCCTGACCGGACAGCAGATTGACGAACGGGTCGAGGTCACTGACCGCAAGTGCGCGCATCAGCTCGACGCTGCGCGCGGCAGGCTGGAATCCGGCCAACGCCTCGAATTGCACCAGCGCGACCAGCAATTCGGGCTTGTGGCTGCGGTCGCGGTAGTTACGGATGGGCGCCGTGACCGGGATGCCGCGCTTCTCCTCGCGCGCGAACCCCTCCATCGCCTGCTCGGCGCTCGGATGCGCCTGCAGCGACAGCGGTTCGTCGGCCGCGAGCACTTTGACCAAGAACGGTAGGCAGTCGCCGAAGCGGCCGCGGACGGCGGCGCCCAGCTGGCCTTCGGGATCGGTTTGCAGCGTGTCGAGCAGCGAGCGCTCCCCGTCATCGGTCTCCAGCCACGCCGGATCACCCGGGTGCGCCCCGAACCAGAGCTCCGCCTCGGGATGCGCTGTGGGACTTGGCCGTCCGGTGAACTCGGCGATGGCGGTTCGCGAACCCCATGCATAGGTCCGCACCGCTCCCCGTAGCAGGTGCACTCGTTAACCTCGAACCAGTCGCAGGTAGGTGGCCGTCATCTCCAACCGCACAGCCATCATCGCCAGTTGTTGTTCTGGGTGCCCGCTTGCCAACGGCACCTTGACATCCGGCACATCCTCGGCGGCGATCACCTCCACATCGTCGAAGCCCTCGACGCGGGCGAGCACCACCGGCCGCACTGCGTCGGTGGCCAGGACGAACGTCCGAACTCGTGTTGGCTGTGGGCCGTCGATCTGCTCGTCGTGGAACAAGGAGTCGCCCGGCCTCGCGCCCATACCGGTGTGGAGGGCGACAAGTGCGTCGGCCAGGCCGACCGCGGCCACCGGCAGGTGCGCGATCCGCAGCAGCACGGCCGCACCGTGGCGGGCCAGCGCCAGGGTCGCCGCGGTGTCGCCCGCCAACACGACCCCGCGGCCGGACATGCGATCGGCGAGGTTCTTGGCCGGGTTGGTGAAAAGCTCACGGCCGGCGCTGTTACGCAATGCCTCCGCGTCCAGCTCGTCGGCGAGCGTGGCCAGATCCACGTGCACCGCGGAATCCACAACGTTAAGGGTGGCCATCCCAGCCCCCAGGTAATGGGCAAGACCGAAATCATCGGACACCGGCAACCGCGGGGCCAGGACTGCGGCCCGGCCTGCAGTTGCGTCGCGCAGCGGGCCTTCGGGCGGGGCGACAACGACCACCCGCGCTCCACGCCGCACGGCGGTGGCCGCCGCCGAAACCAGTGTGGGATCGCCAGGATCATCGCCTGCCAGGACCAGCACATCCAGCGCGCCGATCCACGGCGGCGCATCGGGCGCGACGACGATTGGGGCCGCCATCGATCCCCCTAACACGGCGGCCAGCATCGACCCGGCCCTCTCAGCCGTTCCGCGGCCCGCGACCCAGATCACCGTCCGCGGCGGCTGGTCCGACCTCAGCGTGTCAAGGTCACCCTCGTCGAGCGCTGCGGCCATCGCGCGCACCTGGGCACCGGCCATCGACGCGGCGCGCAGCAAACCGCTGTGGTCGGCCGCCAGTAAGCCTTCAACGTCATCCAGGTCGATGGTCGCATTGGTCGCGCTCACATGGCCGCCTCAGTAACCGAAGCGATCTGGTTGGCAACAACTCCCACGATTTCGTCGACTTCTTCGATAGTCCGGGCCTCGACGTTGAGCCGCAGCAACGGCTCGGTGTTGGACATCCGCACGTTGAACCAACTGCCGTGGCCGAGGTCGACGGTCACACCGTCGAGATGGTCGATCGAATGGATGCGAGTGCCGAACGACTTCAGCACGGCATCGACACATGCCTCGGCGTCGGTGACGGTGAAGTTGATCTCGCCGGAAGCTTCGTAGCGTTGGTAATCGGCCATGATGTCCGACAGCGGCCGCTCCTGTTCGCCGAGCGCAGCGAGCACGTGCAGCGCGGCCAGCATCCCGGAGTCGGCGCCCCAGAAGTCGCGGAAATAATAGTGCGCGGAGTGCTCGCCACCGAAAATCGCTCCGGTGTCGGCCATCAACGCCTTGATGTAGGAGTGTCCGACGCGCGAGCGCACCGGCGTGCCACCCCGCTCCGCGACCAGTTCCGGTACCGCGCGGGAGGTGATCAGGTTGTGGATCACCGTTGCGCCGATCTCTCTGTTCAGTTCCCGCGCTGCGACCAACGCGGTCACCGCGGACGGAGAAACCGGATGCCCCTTTTCATCGACGACGAAACACCGGTCGGCGTCGCCGTCGAAGGCCAAACCGATGTCGGCGCCGGTCCGAAGAACGTAGGCCTGCAGATCGATGAGATTGGCCGAGTCCAACGGGTTGGCCTCGTGATTGGGGAACGTGCCGTCAAGTTCGAAGTACAACGGCAGCAGCGTGATTGACGGGATCGCGCCTAGCACCGCAGGGGTGGTGTAGCCACCCATGCCGTTGCCGGCGTCTACTGCGACGCGCAGCGGGCGCAGCTTGGCCAAACTGACAAGGGACCGCAGGAACTCGCCGTAGTCGGCCAGCACGTCGCGGTCCGAAATGGTCCCGGGCGGCCCATCGAAATCCGGCACTCCGGCGATGACATCCTCGCTGATCTCGGTGAGCCCGGTGTCCTTGCCGACGGGCTTGGCTCCGGCACGGCACAGCTTGATGCCGTTGTAGGCGGCCGGGTTATGGCTGGCGGTGAACATGGCGCCAGGACAGTCGAGGCGCCCCGATGCGAAATACAGCTGATCGGTCGACGCCAGCCCGATCCGCACCACATCGAGCCCCTGCGCTCTCACTCCCTCGGCGAACGCATCCGCGAGCGAGGGCGAGCTGGCCCGCATGTCGTAGCCGATCACCACCTGCGACGCGGTGTCGCGGATCAGTCGCGCGAACGCGCCTCCGACCTCGCCGACAAACCCGTCGTCCAGCTCCTCGCCAACCAGTCCGCGGATGTCATACGCCTTGATGACGCGGTGAACAGCCGCAGCGGGCCGAGACATAGAGCTCCTTGCGAAGGGGATCGTTGGCGCCAGCCTAACCGTCGGGCGGCGCGGAGATAGCAGCTAGGCAGCCTCTCGGCCCTAGGCTAGGCCCCCGCATCAATCGGAGGGGTCTGGCAAAACGCGCAAGTGGCCGCGCCTGCGACCGTTCGACTCGGGCCGCGGGGCGGCCGGTGCCATAAGCGCCCCGCCGTGCACACCGGTGGTCGGGTCGGAAAAGCCTGCCGCCACCCCATTGATCGGCGGCGCGCCCTCGCGTCCCTCACGCACGGCGTCGGCCAGCGCGACCAGATCGTCCTCGTCCGGGTGCGACGGCAGCGGCCCCGCGTGGCGAACCAGCTCCCAACCGCGTGGCGCAGTGATCCGGCCGGCGTGGGCCACACACAGATCCCACGAATGTGGCTCGGACACCGTGGCCAGAGGCCCGACAACGGCCGTCGAATCGGAGTAGACGAAGGTCAGCGTCGCGACCGCATAGTGGGGGCACCCGGGCCGGCAGCAGCGACGGGGAGCGTTCACGAACCAGAGGCTATCGTGCGCAAACCGCCCAAGCCGCTGGACACGCGCAGCCGTGGGGAGCCCGATCTCCAACCGTTACTCTTCGCATGTGGCCGAGCGGAATCTTCTCCGATCACGCCGCGGCCGGGAAATGCGCGGTCCGCTGCTTCCGCCGACCGTTCCGGGCTGGCGCAGCCGGGCGGAGCGGTTCGACATGGCAGTGCTCGAGGCCTATGAACCGATCGAGCGGCGATGGCAGGACCGGGTGTCGGGCCTGGACGTCGCGGTTGACGAAATACCCCGGATCTCGCCGAAGGATCCCGATGCCGTGCAGTGGCCGCCCGAAGTGGTGGCCGATGGTCCGATCGCACTGGCCCGACTGATCCCGGCAGGGGTCGACGTCCGAGGCAACGCGACGCGGGCACGAATTGTGTTGTTCCGCAAGCCAATTGAGCGACGAGCGAAGGACACCATCGAACTCGCCGAGCTGCTGCATGAAGTCTTGGTGGCTCAGGTAGCCACGTACTTGGGGGTCGAACCTTCTGTCATCGACCCGACGATCGATGACGAGTGACGCGTCCGGCTTAGATGGCGATGAGCGCTCGTGCGAAGAGCGTCAGGCGAAGCCGCGCTTGAGCCGACGGCGCTCCCGTTCGGAAAGGCCGCCCCAGATGCCGAAGCGCTCGTCGTGCGCCAGTGCGTAGTCCAGGCACGCGTCCTTGACCTCGCAACCCAAGCAGATTCGCTTCGCTTCGCGGGTCGAGCCGCCCTTCTCGGGAAAAAACGCCTCGGGGTCGGTTTGAGCGCACAATGCGCGCTCTTGCCATTCATCATCTTCGATAGTTGCCGGGGCAACTTCATATCTCTCGGGTTGTTCCGGCACCAAACTCAATTGAGGACGTGCCGGTGTCCCAATCGCGGTGGGTCCGGTAATGGTGTGACGGGTGTCGCCTACTGAGCCGAGTATCCGGTTGTCAAACCGGTCGTGATGACCGGAATCGACCTGCTCAAAAGCCATGCTCCGCCTCCTCACCTGGTCTCGTAGATCCCTGAATTCAGCCCCACTATTTTGATGTGCGGCCATCTCAATTCGAACAAGTGATCGAATCTCGGTCTGCGACACCGAAACCGGCCGTCCAACCAGGAAATGACACTGGTGTGATTACACACGCGTTAGCTGCCGGGGTCAAGCGCTAGAACAGAAATTCATATCATTCCGTGACACGAATTCGGCGCGTCGTCGCCTCGGCGTGTCTGTCACACCACCCGCGCCTGGGCAGGTTCGCGGCCGACGGCCTAGTCTCGGTCGATGTGAAGGTCACGGTTCTGGTCGGCGGCGTCGGAGGCGCCCGCTTCCTGCTTGGCGTTCAACGCCTGCTCGGACTCGGCCGCTTCAGCGGCCAATCCGGCACCAGCCAACTTCCTTCGAAATCCCAACCGGATAACGAACTGACCGCGATCGTCAACGTCGGCGACGACGCCTGGATGTACGGCGTGCGGATCTGCCCGGACCTCGACACCTGCATGTACACCCTGGGCGGAGGCATCGATCCCAAGCGTGGGTGGGGTCACCGCGATGAAACCTGGCATGCCAAAGAGGAACTCGCGGCCTACGGCGTCCAGCCGGACTGGTTCGGCCTCGGCGATCGCGATCTGGCCACCCATCTTGTCCGCAGCCAAATGCTGCGGGCCGGCTATCCGCTGTCGGCGGTGACCGAGGCGCTGTGTAATCGGTGGAACCCCGGGGTGCTGCTGCTGCCGGCCAGCGACGACCGAAGCGAAACCCATGTCGTCATCAGCGATCCGGATGACGGGGAGAAGCGGGCCATCCACTTCCAGGAGTGGTGGGTGCGCTACCGCGCGCAGGTGCCGACCCACAGCTTCGCGTATGTCGGCGCCGACAAAGCCACCGCAGGCCCCGGCGTCACCGAGGCCATCGAAAGCGCCGACGTGGTGCTGCTGGCACCGTCCAATCCGGTCGTCAGCATCGGCGCGATCCTCGCCGTTCCGGGAATCCGGGCCGCACTTCGCTCGACGACGGCATGTGTCGTCGGCTACTCCCCCATCATCGGCGGAAAGCCGCTGCGCGGCATGGCCGACGAATGCCTGTCGGTGATCGGGGTCGCCAGCACTTCCGAAGCGGTTGGCGGCTACTACGGCCCCCGGTCCGGTGTCGGCATCCTCGACGGCTGGCTGGTGCACGAGGGCGATCGCGCCGAGATCGACGGCGTCGAGGTGCGGTCGGTTCCACTGCTGATGACCGACCCGGCGGCGACGGCCGAAATGGTGCGCGCCGGGCTGGAACTCGCGGGGGTGAAGTCGTGACCGACCATGGCACCTCCGGCGCTGTCGAACTGCTTCCGGTGCCCGGGCTTCCGGAGTTCAGACCGGGCGACGACCTCGCGGCGGCACTCGCCGAGGCCGCACCGTGGCTGCGCGACGATGACGTCGTGGTGGTCACCAGCAAGGTGGTGTCGAAGTGTGAGGGTCGCATCGTCGACGCGCCAATCGATCCAGAACAGCGGGACGCGTTGCGGCGCAAGCTGATCGACGCCGAAGCGGTTCGGGTTCTTGCCCGCAAGGGCCGCACCTTGATCACCGAGAACGCGCTGGGCCTGGTGCAGGCCGCCGCAGGAGTGGATGGCTCCAACGTCGACTCAGGGGAGTTGGCGCTGCTGCCGACCGACCCGGATGCCAGTGCCGCCGCCCTGCGCTCCGGGCTGCGCGAACGGCTCGGCGTCACCGTCGGCGTCGTCATCACCGACACCATGGGCCGGGCCTGGCGCAACGGCCAGACCGACTTCGCGATCGGGGCCGCAGGCCTGACCGTGCTGCACGGCTACGCGGGCTCACAGGACCGTCACGGCAATGACCTGATCGTCACCGAAATCGCCGTCGCCGACGAGATCGCCGCCGCGGCCGACTTGGTCAAGGGCAAGCTGACCGATATCCCGGTGGCGGTGGTGCGTGGACTCAGCTTGTCCGACAACGGATCGAATGCGCGCACACTGCTTCGCCCCGGCGAGGAAGACCTGTTCTGGCTGGGTACCGAGGAAGCACTTGCGCTCGGCCGCAGCCAGGCCCAGCTGCTGCGGCGGTCCGTGCGCCGTTTCACTGATGAACCCGTTGCGGCCGAACTCGTCGAGGCCGCCGTCGCAGAGGCCCTCACCGCGCCCGCACCACACCACACCCGGCCGGTGCGCTTCGTGTGGATGCAGGACCCGAACCTGCGGCTGTCGTTGCTGAACCGGATGAAGGACAACTGGCGTGCCGACCTGACGGGGGACGGACGGGCGCCCGAGGCCGTCGAGCGCCGCGTCGGCCGGGGCCAGATCCTTTACGATGCGCCAGAACTCGTCATCCCGTTCATGGTGCCCGACGGTGCGCACAGTTATCCCGATGCCGGCCGCACGGCCGCGGAGCACACCATGTTCACCGTGGCGGTCGGCGCCGCGGTGCAGGCCCTGCTGGTGGCGCTCGCCGTTCGCGGCGTCGGCAGCTGCTGGATCGGGTCCACCATCTTCGCCGCCGACCTGGTGCGCGACGAGCTCGCGCTGCCCGGCGACTGGGAACCGTTGGGCGCCATCGCGATCGGCTACCCCGAAGACCCCTCGGGCCCGCGTGATCCCGCACCGACCGACGGCCTGCTGGTGCGCAAGTGAGCCTGCACGAATCGGCTGTGGAAACGCTGACAGGTTGGCGCGCACCCGATGCCGCCCAGGACACGCTGCGGCACGCGATGCTGGCCTTCCTCGCCGCGCGGCCCGACGGCTGCCTGCGCGAGTGTGTGCCTGGCCATGTCACCGGCTCCGCGCTCGTCCTCGACCACACCGGCAGCCGCGCGCTGCTGACGCTTCATCCACGGTTCGGACGGTGGCTGCAACTGGGTGGGCACTGCGAAAAGACCGACGCCGACATCGTCGCCGCAGCGCTGCGCGAAGCCACCGAGGAATCCGGTATCGACGGCCTGAGAATCGACTCCGAACTGGCCGCGCTGCACGTGCACCCCGTCACCTGCTCGCTGGGTGTGCCGACGCGCCACCTCGACATGCAGTTTGTGGTGCACGCACCGCGCGACGCCGAAATCGCGGTCAGCGACGAGTCTTTGGACCTGCGCTGGTGGCCGCTGGACGAATTGCCCGCAGAATGTGACTTCGGCCTGACCCAACTTGCCGCCGCTGCAACCCGCCTGTGATTTCGGCGCGCTTACCGTCGCTGAGCGTGGGTTAGCGCGCCGAAATCGCTCAGACGTCGGTTGAGTAGCGGATGCCGCCGTCGGGGATGGTGACCCCGGGCCAAACCCGCGCACCGCGCAGCAGTTCACAGCGCGCGCCGATGTCGGCGCCGTCGCCGATCACGCCGTCGCGGATCAGCGCCCGCGGCCCGATGCGCGCACCGAAGCCGATGATCGAGCGCTCGATCACCGCGCCCGCCCCGACGCATGCACCGTCGAAGATCACCGCACCGTCCAGGCGGGCACCTGCGCCGATCTCCGCGCCCCGCCCGACGACCGTGCCGCCGATCAGCAGGGCGCCCGGCGCGACGGCCGCACCGTCGTGCACAAGCTTCTCGCCGCGCTGACCGCCAAGCGCCGGCGACGGCGCGATGCCGCGCACCAGGTCGGCCGAGCCGCGCACGAAGTCGTCGGGCGTCCCCATATCGCGCCAGTAGGTCGAGTCGACGTAGCCGCATACCCGAAGGCCGTCGGACAGCAGCCCGGGAAACACCTCTCGCTCCACCGAAAGCGCCCTGCCCTTCGGGATCCGATCGATGACCTCGCGCTTGAACGCGTAGCAGCCGGCGTTGATCTGGTCGGTCGGCGGATCCTGCGTCTTCTCCAGAAACGCCGTTACGACCCCCTCGGAATCGGTCGGGACACAGCCGAACGCGCGAGGGTCGCCGACGCGCACCAGGTGCAGGGTGACATCGGCACCCCTGGTCTCGTGAGTGTCCAGCAGGGCGCGGAGGTCCGCGCCCGAGAGCACGTCGCCGTTGAACACCAGCGTGGTGTCGTGGCGCAGCTTCTCCGAGACGTTGGCGATACCACCACCGGTGCCCAGCGGCTCGTCCTCGACGACGTATTCGATCTGCAGGCCCAGCTTGGACCCGTCGCCGAACTCCGACTCGAACACGCCGGCTTTGTACGAGGTGCCAAGGACGACATGCTCGATGCCCGCATCCGCAATCCGCGAGAGCAGGTGGGTCAGAAACGGCAGCCCCGCGGTCGGCAGCATGGGCTTTGGCGCCGACAGCGTCAACGGACGCAGCCGTGTCCCCATGCCGCCGACCAGAACGACCGCGTCGACCTCAGCCGGATTCACCACGCTGCCGTCCTTTCGTCTGCTTTCGCCGAGAATTTCGGACCACAAGGCCCGCGCGCGCAGCGAGGGCGGCCCTTATCGTCCACCGCAATAGCGCCTGCCACCGCTTCGGATGCCGATCTGACAGGAAAGTGTAGGTGCTCCTGTGGTGGGCCGCCAAGTTGCGGGCGGGGTCACGACCGGTGGCGTGGCCCTTGTCGTGCAAAATCTCCGCCGACGGCACATAGATGTTCTGCCAGCCCGCGACGCCGAGGCGATCACCCAGGTCGACGTCCTCCATATACATGAAATAGCGCTCATCGAAGCCCGACACCTCATCGAACGCGGAGCGCCGCAGCAACAAGCACGATCCGGACAGCCAGCCGACCGGGCGTTCGCTGGGCTCGGTGCGCTCCTGGCGGTATTCGGCCGTCCACGGGTTAGATTTCCAGAACGGTCCGACGACGGCGTGCATGCCGCCGCGGATCAGGCTTGGCAGGTGGCGCGCCGACGGGTACACCGAGCCGTCGGGGTCGCGGATCAATGGTCCAAGCGAGCCCGCCCGTGGCCAACGTTCGGCCGCCTCCAGCAACACGTCAATGCTGCGCGGTCCCCACTGCACGTCGGGATTGGCGACCACCACAAACTCGGACTCGGGCGTGATCTCCGCAACCGCGCGGTTGACGGCCCTGCCGTATCCCAGATTCGCGCCGGTGCGCAGGAGCCGGACATTCGGATAGCGCCCAAGCGCTTCTTCGGGCGCTCCGTCCGTCGAGCCGTTGTCGGCCATGATCACTGTCACGGGCCGCTCCGTGGCATGCGAGAGAGTCGCCAGAAACCGGTCGAGGTGTGGACCCGGTGAGTAAGTCACCGTCACCACCGTCAATTCATCGCTCACGCGAAGGAAACCAGTTCGTCACTCACGGCGTAGAGGGTAACGGGCCGCGCGACGAGATCGCCGCGTTGAGCGCCTCACGCCACGGGCGCAGGGGCGTCAGGCCCGCATCAGCGGATAGTCGGCCGGACAGCGCCGAGTATGGCGGGCGCGGCGCGGGACGCGGATGGCGGTCGCTGCCGACTGGTCGCACCCGCGCGGGATCTGCGCCGACCGCATCGAACACCGCCTGCGCCTGTTCGAATCGGCTGGCTTCGCCCGCGTTGGCGGCGTGCAACAGCGGTTCGCGGATAGCGCCATCTGCGATCTCCAGCAGTGCGCCGACCAGGTCACCGGCGTAGGTGGGCGAGCCGACCTGGTCGGCCACTACATCTACCGGTCCGTCGTCTTGGGCCAGCCTGCGCATCACGGCGGCGAAGTCGCTGCCGTCGGCGCCCTCATAAACCCAGGCCGTCCTGACGATGTGCGCCTCGGGCATCGCGGCCAGCACCGCCAGTTCGCCGGCCAGCTTGGTGTGCCCGTACACGCTCAGCGGGCCGGTTTCATCGTCGATCTCATACGGGCGGCGTCGGTCGCCATCGAAAACGCCGCTGAACACATAGTCGGTGGAGATGTGGATGAGATCCGCGCCGGCCCGGGCGCAGGCGTGCGCGATGTTCTCCGGTCCCAGCGTGTTCACGGCGTTGGCCCGTTCTTGGTCCGCTTCGGCGGCGTCGACCTTGGTGTATGCGGCGCAGTTGATCACCACGTCTCCGGCCCCAACGAACCGTTCGGCCGACGCGGCATCGGTGATGTCCCACTGCGACGACGTCAACGCGAGCACGTCGCGGCCCTGCCTGCGCGCCTCATCTGCCAACATCCGCCCGACGAGGCCACCCGCGCCGGAGATAACGATTCGGCCAGACATGGTGACGAGTCTGGCACGCCGACCCGCGCTACCCGGTCTGCGCCCGACTCGCAAGTAGCCTGGGCAGATGCCCGCCCGCCTGTCCCGTGTCCTCGCTGTGGCGGTGGCCTTGGCCATCGTGGTCGGTACCGGCGTGGCGTGGGGCAAGATCCGGTCGTTCGAATCCGGCATCAACCACATCTCACCGATCGCGCTTGGCGAGGGCGGCGAGGACGGTGCGATCGACATCCTGCTGGTCGGCATGGACAGCCGCACCGATGCGCACGGCAACCCGCTCTCCGAAGAGGAACTGGCCACGCTGCGGGCCGGCGACGACGACGCCACCAACACCGACACCATCATCTTGGTGCGCATCCCGAACAACGGGAAGTCCGCGACCGCGATCTCGATCCCCCGCGACTCCTACGTCGAGGCCCCAGGTGTGGGAAAGATGAAGATCAACGGCGTCTACGGGTCAGCGCATTTCGAGAAGCTGACCGAGCTGGTCGAACAAGACGGCATGGAAACGGCGCAGGCCGAACCGCAGGCCACCGAGGCCGGACGCGAGGCGCTGATCAAGACGGTCGCGAACCTGACCGGTGTCACCGTCGACCACTATGCGGAGATCGGGCTGCTTGGGTTCGCGCTGATCACCGACGCCCTCGGCGGCGTCAACGTCTGCCTGAAAGATGCTGTGTACGAACCCCTTTCGGGGGCTGACTTTCCCGCGGGCTGGCAGAAGCTGGACGGCCCGCAGGCGCTGAGCTTCGTCCGGCAGCGTCACGACCTGCCCCGCGGCGACCTAGACCGGGTCACCAGGCAGCAGGCGGTGATGGCCTCCCTCGCCCACGACGTGATCTCCAGCAAGACACTGTCCAGCCCGTCGACATTGAACCGCCTGGAGGATGCGGTCCAACGATCCGTGGTGCTGTCGGACGGTTGGGACATCATGGATTTCGCTGAGCAGTTGCAGAAGCTGGCCGCAGGCAACGTGGCGTTCGCGACCATCCCGATCCTCGAAGAGGCCGGCTGGAGCGATGACGGCATGCAGAGCGTGGTGCGGATCGATCCTGCGCACGTCAAGGAGTGGGTGGCCGGCCTGCTCCAAGAGCAGGACCAAGGCAAGACCGAGCAATTGGCTTATACGCCAAGCAAAACCACCGTCGACGTGGTCAACGACACCGATATCAACGGGCTTGCCGCCGCGGTCTCCGCGGTGCTCACCAACAAGGGCTTCGCGAGCGGCAGCACCGGCAACAACGAGAACGGCCACGTCACGGGCAGCCAGGTGCAGGCCGCAAAGGCCGACGACCTTGGCGCGCAGGCGGTTTCCAAGGAGCTCGGCGGGCTACCTGTCGTCGAGAACGCATCGGTGGCGCCCGGCTCCGCGCGAGTAGTGCTTGCGGGTGACTACACCGGACCCGGTTCCGGCCTGGACGGCACCGATCCGACACTGGCCACCGTCGACCCGGCGGCCGCGGGGTCGACCGACTCGGGTGACTCCGAGCCGGCGCCGTCGCCGATCCTCACCGCGGGCTCCAACGATCCGGAGTGCGTCAACTGAGCACACTCACTTCGGCGCTGCTGGATCCGTTGATGGCGGCCGACCCGGTGGGTCCACGGATCACCTACTACGACGATGCCACCGGCGAGCGGATCGAGCTGTCCACGGTCACCCTCGCGAACTGGGCCGCCAAGACCGGCAACCTGCTGCGCGACGAATTGGGCGCCGGACTCCGCAGCCGGGTCGCAGTGCTGCTGCCCGCGCATTGGCAGACCGCGGCGGTGTTGTTCGGAATCTGGTGGATCGGCGCCGAAGTCGTTCTCGCCGATGGTGACGCCGATGTCGCGCTGTGCACTGCCGACCGGCTGTCGGAGGCCGACGACGCTGTTGGCGTCGGCGAGATCGCGGCGCTGTCGCTGGATCCGTTCGGCAAGGCGGTGACCGACCTGCCGATAGGCGTGACCGACTACGCGACGTCGGTACGAGTGCACGGCGACCAGATTTCACCCGAGCGCCAGCCCGGGCCTGCGCTGGACGGCAGGACGGTCGCCGATGTTCTCGCCGGCGCCCAAGCGTCTGCTGCCGCACAAGGTTTCACCGCCAATGACCGAGTTCTCTCGTCCGCGGGTTGGGACACCCCCGACGAGTTGACCGACAATCTGCTCGCGGTTTTCGCGGCCGGAGCCTCACTGGTCCAGGTGGTGAATCCGGACCCGTCCGCGCTCGAGCGGCGTCGGCAAACCGAGAAGTGCACCAAGGGCTAGCCACTGTCTCCCGCCCACCGCCCGATCACTCGATGAATTGACCGTCGGCTCACCGTGCCGAACAGGGTGAGGCTCCTCACATTTCTCCTCACATTTGCTGTGTCATTAGCTTCGAAGTGGTAATGCCGCCGTCTGGCGACAGTTTCGCGGAGCGTAAAAGCTCGTATCCGGAATGTGACTGGATCGACATTGAATTATTGCTTTTGCCGTCAATACTGCAGGGACGTAATTGAGATTTATGCGCACTGGGCACGGACTAAACAGCCACGAACGAATCGGCGGCAGTTCTGCGCCATTACGAAATGGAGCGAGATGCCAGGCGGATATTCACGGCGCAAAGTCTTGGCCGGAGGCGCCGCAGCGGGCTTCACCGTTGCCGCCGCAGCCGTCGCCGACAGCATTATTCCGGCCTATACGCCGCGCCCGGCTCCGAATTTCAAACTGGTGGCTCGCCCCATACCAAAAGCGGGTTTTTCTGGCGGCTCCGAGTTCGTCTACGCCGACAGCGCCGTCCAGGGGAAAATGTGCGACGTAGTAACAGCATCGAAAACTACCGGATTACGACTTGACATACCCTGGTACTTTGCGCAGCCCACTGCCACAACGTACGACTGGACATTTATCGATAATGCGGTCAACCTGGCCTACAACCGGGGCTTCTTCCTTCTCGGCGTAATTACGAGCACTCCGCCCTGGGCCGCGGTCAGTACCGGAAACCCGTATATCCGTCCCCGGAACGCAACCGACTATGCCAACTTCTGCCGAGCGGTCGCCACTCGCTACAACGGCAAGATCGACGCGTATGAGATATGGAATGAGCCGAATGCCCGCACCTTCTTCGCCCCCAACCCGGACCCGGTGTTCTACACGTCGATGGTCAAGGCGGCATACTCCGCGATCAAGTCGGTCAGTTCGGCGATCTCCGTGGTCGCGGGCGCGTTAGGACCGGTCCCCACGTCCGACGGTTTGATCGATGCGAATGCCTTCTTGGCCACCATGTACCAAAACGGTGTGAAGGGCTCATTTGACGCGTTCTCGTTTCACCCTTACGAGTTCACGGGGAACTTCGCCCAGGGGGCGCCTTACGACAATTCGCCGATGCGTCAGATGATGGGCATGCATGCACGGATGAAGGCGAACGGCGAAGGCACCAAGAAGATCTGGATCACCGAGTACGGTGCTCCGACGATCGCAGAGGTCACGCAGGATAAGCAGGCCGCACTCATCTACAACTGCCTGCAGCAGTGGCAGGGAGTCTCCTATGCCGGCCCGTTTTTCATCTACACGATGTGCGACGCCAACACGATATCAGCGAACCCCGAGGACCACTTCGGCGTTGTGACGAGCACATACGGCATCAAGAAGGCGCTGTATGCCGTTCAGGCGCTTGCGAATGCGGGATTCCCGCCGACCCAGGAGTATACGATTTATCAGCAGTATCTCGATCCGGCGCTTGGCCCCGCCGTCAGCCCCGCGTATCGAATCGGTACCGGGTGGGCGGTCGAGCACGAAAACGGGACGCGATTTGTCAGCGGCCGCGGAGCCTTCAGCTCTCCTCCGGATGTCGGAACCCTCGCGCGTCGCGTCCAGCTGGTGGCGATAACCCCCTTTGCCAACGGCATGCAGGACTTTGACAAACCGGAGGGATTCCGGATTTTCAGTAAAGCCGCCACGGGAACGCGTTCCGTTGTCGGATCCATTCTGGCGGCTTGGACAGCAGATCTCGGTTTTCCTACCTCGGATCAATACACCGTCCCGAATACCATCAACCAGGCTCAAGATTTCGAACACGGACGAATCACGTGGGCGCCCGGCACCGGCGCAAAGGTCATCAGGCTCTAATGCCCGGCGCCGCGAGTTCGGTGAGAGCCGGCCGTCAGCGCAACAGCGCGCGCGACATCACCAAACGCTGAATCTGGTTGGTGCCCTCGTAGATCTGGGTGATCTTGGCGTCGCGCATGAACCGCTCAACCGGGAAGTCGACTGTGTAGCCGTAGCCACCGAACAGCTGAACCGCGTCGGTGGTGACCTCCATCGCGACGTCAGAGGCAAAGCATTTCGACGCCGAGGCAAGGAATCCCAGCGCCGACTCGCCACGCTCGGCCCGTGCGGCGGCGGTGTACACCATCAGCCTCGCCGCCTCCACCTTCATCGCCATATCAGCGAGCATGAACTGGACGGCTTGGAAGTCGGCGACGCGCTTGCCGAATTGCTTGCGCTCCTGGACGTATTCGATCGCGGCGTCGACCGCGCCCTGCGCGATGCCGACGGCCTGCGCGCCGATCGTCGGCCGCGTGTGATCGAGGGTTTGCAGCGCGGTCTTGAAGCCGGTGCCGGGCTCGCCGATGATGCGGTCCCCGGGGATCCGGCAGTCCTCGAAGTACAGCTCGGTCGTCGGCGATCCCTTGATGCCCATCTTGCGTTCCTTGGACCCGACCGTGAATCCCTCGTCGTCGGCGTGCACCATGAACGCCGAGATGCCGTTGGCGCCTTTGTCAGGATCCGTCACCGCCATCACCGCGTACCAGGTCGAGCGGCCTCCGTTGGAGATCCAGCATTTGGACCCGTCGAGTATCCACTTGTCGCCGTCGGCGCGAGCGCGGGTGCGCATCGCCGCCGCGTCGCTGCCGGCCTCGCGCTCTGACAGCGCGTAGGACGTCATGGCCTCGCCGGAGCCGACCGACGGCAGGATCTGCTTCTTCAACTCCTCGCCGCCCTGAAGAATCAGGCCCATCGTGCCGAGCTTGTTGCAGATCGGGATCATCGACGACGACGCGCAGACGCGCGCGACCTCCTCGATCACCATGCACGCTGCGACGGAATCGCCGCCCTGGCCGCCGTAGGACTCTGGCACGTGGATGGCGGAGAATCCCGCCGCGTTGAGCGCCTTCAACGCCTCGTCGGGGTAACGGCTCTGCTCGTCGACGTCGGCGGCGTGCGGGGCTATCTCCTTCTCACAGAGGTCCCGCAGGACCGACCGGAGCTCGAGGTGCTCATCGGAGAGCTTGAACAAATCGAAATCGGGGTTTCCAGACCAACTGGCCATCACGACTCCTTGCTACTCGCCAGTAACCTTAGCGCGGTGGACTATTCGCCGAGCAGGCGGTCCCGCAGCGCCGCATCCTTCTCGAGCACCATCGCCTCGAGGTCGCGCTGGAAGGCCTCGACTCGTTCGCGTAGCTGCGGGTCTGCGGCGGCGAGGATGCGCACGGCCAGCAGTGCGGCATTGCGTCCGCCGCCGATCGAGACGGTCGCCACCGGCACCCCCGAGGGCATCTGCACGATCGACAGCAACGAGTCCAGCCCGTCCAGTTTGGCAAGCGGCACCGGGACACCGATCACCGGCAGCGGCGTCGCCGCGGCCACCATCCCGGGCAGGTGCGCCGCACCGCCGGCCCCGGCGATGATCACCTTGATGCCGCGGCCCGCGGCGGTGCGCGCGTAGTCCAGCATCCGCTGGGGCGTGCGATGGGCCGACACGACACCGACCTCGAACGGGATGTCGAACTCGACCAGCGCATGCGAGGCAGCTTCCATCACCGCCCAGTCGCTGTCGCTGCCCATGATCACTCCGACCTGGGGCGGCGCGATTTCCTCCTCGCGCAAGCGCTCATCGGCCTTGGCCATGCACGTCCCATCCGTCGGTCCATTCCGCGTGCGACAACCAGTGTGCCGCCCGTTGCGCTTGTTCACGCAGATTCGCAACGTAGGAAGTGTCGTCAGGCGATCCGCCTGCGCCGCCGAGAATGTTCACGTGGCCGACCTTGCGGCCGGGCCGCTCCCCCTTGCCGTACAGGTGGACCTTGGCCGCCGGCATGCGTGCGCACAGGTGGTGCACACGTTCGTCCATCGTCATCGTCGGCTGTCGCGCCGCGCCAAGCACATTGGCCATCACCGTCACCGGCACCGTGCGTGCGGTGTCGCCGAGCGGATAGTCCAGCACGGCACGCAGGTGCTGCTCGAACTGGCTGGTGTTGGCGCCGTCGATGGTCCAATGGCCCGAATTGTGCGGCCGCATCGCCAGCTCGTTCACCAGCAGCTTCCCGTCGACCCTTTCGAACAGCTCGACGGCGAGCACGCCGACGACACCCAGTTCGGAGGCCACCCGCAGCGCCAATTGCGAAGCGTCCGAACCCGTTTCGCTTGCCAGGCCCGGCGCCGGCGCGATCACCTGAACGCAGATTCCCCTCTGCTGCACGGTCTCCACCACCGGCCACGCCGCGCCTTGCCCGAACGGCGACCGCGCCACCAGCGCCGCCAGTTCCCTGCGCATTTCGACACGCTCCTCAAGCAGCACCGCAACGCCGTCGGCAAGGTAGCGCGCAACGACGTCGCGTGCCTCGATCAGGTCTGCGGTGAGACTCACCCCGCGCCCGTCGTATCCGCCGCGCACCGTCTTGACGACGATCGGGCCATCGATGCTGCGCGCGAACACGTCCACATCGTCGAGGCTCTCGACGGCAGCGAAGCGCGGCACCGGTGCGCCAAGCGATTCCAGTCGGCGCCGCATGACCAACTTGTCCTGCGCATGTATCAGCGCATGCGGCGGCGGCGCGACCGTCGCGCCCTCGGCCACCAGCTTCTCCAGCAGCGCGGTCGGCACATGCTCATGGTCGAACGTCACCACGGTGGCGCCATCGGCTGCGCGGCGCAGCGCGTCGAGATCGTCATGTGAGCCGATCACCACATCGGGGGTGACCTGGGCGGCCGGGTCAGCGTTGCTGACGGCCAGCACCCGCAGTGTCTGGCCGAGGGCAATGGCGGCCTGGTGCGTCATTCTGGCCAGCTGGCCGCCGCCGATCATGGCGACCACAGGTGCTGCTACCTGGATCGCATCGCTCTCCCTGGCAAGTGAGCGGGGGTAGGTGCCGCTCGCGCGGAAGCGCCCCGAGTCCTCTGGTGACTTCGACACGCACACATCGTGTCATGAGCACGCAGGTGGTCCTCGTCACAATCTCACCGCGCTAATTGCCATGACCACCGGGTATACGAATGCCTGGATTCAAGATCGGGCACGGCCCCGCCGGTTTCCGTAAACTGCCAACTTGTGTCCTTCACCGACGCGACGATCGCGCGCCTTCCCGGGTTTATCCGGCCGTACTTCGAACGACATCACGAACTCATCAAATTCGCGATCGTAGGCGCCACGACCTTTGTCATCGACTCGGCGGTCTTCTACACACTCAAGCTCACGGTGCTGGAGCCCAAGCCCGTCACAGCCAAAATCATCGCCGGCATCGTCGCGGTGATCGCGTCCTACATCCTCAACCGAGAATGGAGCTTCAGGGACCGCGGAGGCCGCGAACGTCATCACGAGGCACTGCTGTTCTTTGGCTTCAGCGGCGTCGGCGTGTTGATCTGTATGGCGCCGCTGTGGTTTTCCAGCTACGTGCTGATGCTGCGCGTTCCGGAGGTCAGCCTGACGGTCGAGAACATCGCCGACTTCATCGCCGCCTACATCATCGGCAACCTACTGCAGATGGGATTCCGATTCTGGGCGTTCCGGCGCTGGGTCTTCCCCGACGAATTCGGGCGCAGCCCCGAGAAGGCCATCGAGTCCACCTTCACCGCCGGCGGTATCGCCGAGGCGATGGAGGACGCCCACGAAGCGCACGAAGCGTTCAACGTCACGCCGCTGCGGCGGCCTGCCCGGCGTCGCCGTCAGTTATCGGGCCGGGGCCGGCTGCCCGATGACCGGCTGTCGGATTCTTCGGCACCCAACGTGTCGAAGACTTCGTGATAAAGCAGTGAGTGCACGCGCTCCACGCCGGGAATGTCGTGGAATTCCAACGGATCCTGGGATGCCGATTCGATAACCAGTGTCCCGGTCCGAAGCATCCGGTCGATCAGACCGTGGCGGAACTCCACACTGTTGATCCGGGCCAGCGGGATGTCGATGCCGGTGCGGGTCAATACGCCATGCCGGAACATCACGCGGCGGTCGGTGATGACGAAATGCGTTGTCCACCAATTGAAAAACGGCCACAACGTCAGCCAGCCGACCAGCACCAGCCAGATTGCGGCGATCACACCGGAGATCACGTTCTTGGCGGTCTGACTCCAGTCGGTCTGGTTCACGAACCCAATGCCGAAGGCCGCGATCCCGCTGGTCACCATCAGCACAAGCACCGGTGCGATGAGCCGTTTCCAATGTGGGTGCCGGTGCAGCACCACTTGTTCGTCGACGGCCAGGACGTTTTCCGGGTATCCCACGGTGTGACTCTAAGGTCGGGGCCGGTGAATCGGACGTATATGAACGACGTCGCCCGCAGACACCTCGACGATCCGGCCCTCGGATTCGATGCAGAGCCTGCCCTGGTCGTCGACCGCCCGTGCCACGCCGATGACCTCGCGGTCGCCTGGCAGCATGGCGCGCACTCCGGCCCCGATGGTCAGGCTGCGCGCACGATAGTCGGCTGCCAACTGCTGATCCACTGCGCGCCATTGCGCGATGCGGCGACCGAGCTCGAACAGCAGTCGGCTCGCCAGTTGCTGCCGGTCCGGCGCTGCCACGCCTAAGTCGGTCAGCGATATTGCCATCGGGTCGTGGACCTCATCGGCGCGCAGCGTGACGTTCAGTCCGACTCCGACGACGATCAGCGACTTCGGTGCGGCCACCTCGGCAAGAATTCCGGCCAGCTTGCCGCCGCCGGCCAGGACGTCATTGGGCCACTTGAGGCCCGCCTCGACACCCGCCAGTCCCGCCACCGTGTCAATCACCGCCACGCCAACGGCCAGCGGCAGCCACCCCCAGTTATCGGTAGGCACCCCGGCGGCACTGACTCCGGCCGACAGCGCGATCTGAGCGCGGGGAGCCGTAGCCCAACTGCGGCCGCTGCGACCCCGGCCGGCGGTCTGGTGCTCTGCGATAAGCACCAGCCCGTCGATATCCTCACCGTCGGCAGCGCGCGCAAGCAGGTCCGCGTTCGTGGATCCGGTTTCCTCGATCACCTCGACGTGTTGCCATGGCAGGCCAGCCACTTCCTCACGCAATGACGGCACATGAAACGGGGGGCGAAGCCCTTCAGGATCCATCACCGAGATTATTCCGCAGTGCCCATCCAACATGCCGGCCACCGTGGGCGCTACGGCGGCGTCAGGCGTCCGTGACGCTTTTTGAAAAGTTAGTACGCGCCTGAACCGCTCAATAGCGCGCGGACTGTCTTCATCGCGATCAGCAGATCACCGATCATGGACCAGTTCTCGACGTAGGACAGGTCCAGCCGAACGGATTCCTCCCACGACAAGTCGGACCGTCCGCTGATCTGCCAGAGGCCGGTAATGCCGGGTGGCACGAGAAGGCGGCGGCGCACGTCGTCGTCATACCTGGCGACCTCGGAAGGCAACGGCGGCCGCGGGCCCACCACACTCATCTCCCTGCGTAGCACGTTGATGAACTGTGGCAGCTCGTCGATGCTGTATTTGCGCAGGAACCTGCCGACCGGGGTTACCCGTGGGTCGTTTCGGATCTTGAACAGAACGCCACCGTCGCTTTCGTTCAAGCTCAGCAGCTGCTCACGACGCTTATCGGCGTCAATCACCATGGTCCGGAACTTGATCATCGGGAACGGCCGTCCGTCCAGCCCGATGCGCTCAGACAAGTAGAAGATCGGACCCCTGCTCGTGCATTTGATCGCGATGGCCGAAGCGATCATCAGTGGACCGGCGATCAGCAACACGAGAGTCGCGAAGACCAGGTCGAATGCCTGCTTTTCAAAGCGCTTCGCGCCGCGGTACTGCGGCTTCTCCAGATGAATGAGTGGAAGTCCGGCCACGGGTCGCATGACGACGCGTGGGTTCGCCACGTCGACGACGCCCGGCGAGACCACCAGGTCGACGTCGAGCTTCTCCAATTCCCACGAAAGGCTGCGAATGCCCTGCGGACCAAGATGCTCTGTGGCCGTCAACGCGACGGTGTCCGCGCGTGAGGCGGCGATGGCCTCGGGGATATCGCTTTCTCCTCCGTACACCGGCAGCAGCCCCACGCCGGGGACGTCGATGCCGTCCCGCAGAGTGCCGCCTGGTGTGCACACGCCGACGACGGTGTAGCCGTAGTCGGGGTGGCGTGCCAGAGCCTGGGTGAGCGCGCGCACTGAGCGCGGTTCGCCAACGGCGAGCACAGAGATTTGGAACTCGCCGAGCTCGCGTCGCTTGGCGATGACTCGGCGCGCCACGCAACGGCCGCCGAGTAGGCAGACCATTCCGAGCGGAAGCGCCAGCGCGAGGTAACCCCTTGCGATCTCCAACTTGAAAAGCATCGACGCCATCGCCACGGCACCGAACACCGACAGTGTGGCGGTCCAAACCCGCCGGTATTCCTCGGGTCCAGCTCCGGTGATGCGCCGCGAGCGGGTCCGGTAGATCGACAAGGCGAGCAGCCAGGTTACGGCCAGCACGACCGACACCACGGTGTAGTCGACCTTCCAATAGACAAGGTCCTTGCCGGCCTCGCCGAATCGAAGCCGCTGGGCGACTACCACGGCAAGGATCACGACGGCGGTATCGCAGACCTGTAGCCAGCGAATGTATTGCGGTTGCCATGACGCTCGAGCGGGGGCGGATTCGCTAGCTGCACTAGGTTGCTGTCGGCTTACGTCAACTTGTGACGCTGTCATCGATCTCCGTTCGCCAGGACCAGGGTGCAACGGGATAAATATGTCACGCGAGACGCAACTTGGCGAGTGAAGCACGAATTTTCTTTGCTAGCAACTCTGGCCCTGCGAGAGAGCCTTGACCATGGCGCCGTACTGATACAGATAGGTGTATTCCCATTCCGCCAGGTTGAAGCGGTACGCACGCGGTACCGCGTGCATGATTAACGCGTCTGGCGAATTCGAGAAGCATTGCGAGAAGATCATCCGGGCACGCGGAAGATGGAACCGCCAACTCACCACGATGATGGACCGCCATCCGCGTGTGTCCGCGAGTCGCCGCACCATCGAGGCCTCTCCGCGCGTGGTCTCGGCCAGCGGCCTCCCGCAAATTACTTCGACACCGGCGATGGTTTCGTTACAGGCGCGCCGCATGACGTCGTCGCTGGTCGGATAGGGGTCGGATAGCACCACTGCCTGCGCTAGTCCGCGACGGGCCAGCCCGAGTCCGTAATCTTCTCTTCCGTCATGGTCGCCTGCGAGCACCACTACGGCATCAACCCTTTTCAGCGGGTCATCGGGCGCTTCGGAGAAGACCGCGAAGCCGGTCGCACCGATCAGCACCAGGACGGCCACGACGGCGCATCCAGCTATAACCAACGCGCGCTTGCGCGGTGCGAAGCCACGCAGAAAACGATATCTGGACACAGACATGGTCTGCGTCATGCTAATCGGCCACCGTCGTCCCGGCGCGTCTACCTGCAGGCCCGTGCGGGCCCTCGCCGATATTGCTCACGCGCGATCCCGCAAATGCCGGAAGTCGACGGACGCGTCAATAAATGCGATCAGGTTGCCAGCGTGCGATGCCTCGTCATGAAAGTGCACCCCGACCATCCGCCGTCGCCCAGCAAACGACACCGGGCGTCGAGGCCACACCGTGGCCTGCCCACTGCGGACCGAAACGCCGCGCTCTTTACGGCGCGACTGAGCAGGGTCTATTCCGCTTGCCTTAGACAATCGCGGTAACCGCGGCCGAGATGCAACGCAGCCGCGGTCGCCGCAGCGATATTCGCTCTCTGTTGAAAGATGTGAATTCGCAGCGTGTTAGCTGGACTTCCCACAGTGGTCGCCATTTATCGACGGCGAAGCGATCGGTATGCGCCGGTACCGTTCGCTGGTCCGCAGATGCCGGCTGCTAACGGCCGATCAGGCGGTGATACACCGACCGAGCAAGCTCGCTTCGACGAAGGAGTTGAACTGGTGTCCGGGGTACGCGTAACAACACCCCCACGTCGTGACCCTGGTACACCGATGTGTGCGTCTCGACCAGCGTGCGGTCCGCGAATGCCGCCTCGACCGCGCTGCGATACTTGCTGCAGTCCTGCGGATCGGCGAACAACACCTTGTTGAATCCGATCATGAAGGGCGCCAACCGACCGCCCTGATCGAGGTATCGCAGAGTGCCGACGGCAACTCCGGGCCACTGCGGGTTGAAGACGTCATCGGCGATGACGACGCCGCCTTCCGCCAGCGTTGCTTCCGCCAACCGCATGTCGCTCAGGACGATCTGCTCGGTATGACCCCCGTCGACGCTGAATAGGCGGACCGGTGATCCAGTGAGCTCCAGAAGCGCGTCAGCAGACAGCTTGGTTGAATCGCCTTGGTGAGTGATCAGACCGTCGAGCGATGACCACCGTTGCACGTTGGAGCGGAAAATCTCCAAGTCGCCTTTACCGGAGTTATCGATGTTGAGGTCTTGATCACCGAACACGTCGATGGCAATCGAACGCTCGCCCGACCGTTGCAATAAGTCCAACGCGATGAAGAGCTTGCCGTGGTGAACACCGATCTCCGCGACGGAACCGGTCACACCGCCCGCACGCTGGGCAGAATCTACGGCCTGTAGAACATCTAAAACTTCGGGTTGGAGCCACCCCTGAACGGCCCGGTGGCCAATGAATTTATAGCGCGTGAACCCCTGCGTCATACCGAAATCCTCTCAGTTACGAATTGGCGATCGAAAATGTGGCGCTGGAACAATTCCATGGGCTTCATCCGCGGCGCTTCATGGCGGGCCGCTCCACGAATCGGTACGTGAGCGATGCGCACACAACCGTCGCGGCTGTGACAATAACAAGCGCAATGAGAAAGCCCCACAGGTTGTCTGGAATGGGCGGTTTCAGGCGGGCAAAGACGACCAGCACCGGAAAGTGCCACAAATAGGCTGAAAGCGATACCGTGCCAATGTAGCGCAGCGGACGCCAGTCGGTTATCGACGCGACCGTGGATCGCTCCCCCCGGGCGATCGGCGCCACGATGAGCAGGATAAACGCCCCTGACCCGAAGGCGAATGCCGTCGCGACATAGCGGGGATTCAGCACAAACAAGACCATGGAACAGGCCAAACCGAAGCCTGCGACGGTCGCAAATATCACCTGAAGCCGAAATGTCGTCATCGATTTCCACTTGCCCCGGGCCAGCGCCACATAGAGTACGGCGGCCAGCATGCCAAACGCGAAGTTGTCCGCTATGCCCAGGAAACTGCGGGATAGCACCGCGATCCAGTTCGGGCCCCAGTAGGCTTCCAGAATTGCGTCCGGATAGTATTTGGCCTGCAATACCGCGACGGTGGTATTAGTCGCGATGCCGACGACGCATAGTATCAATGGCGGCCACATGGCCGCTTTCCACGGTTCAGCCCGTTTGTGAGCCCAGGCGAATATCGCAATGCCGATCACGGGCAATAGAAGATAAAATCCCCACTCCGTGGTGAGCGACCAGCTTGGGCTTATCCCCGTTTGAAAGGTCGCTGGAAACAGAGAGTGCGCGAGCGTCAGGTTCGCCAATAGCTTGATGGGATCCGTCATCATGCCGGTGCCGTGGTCCGTGTGACCCCATCCGGCTGTGAGCGGATTTTCGACGTAGACAGCCCGCAGGACGAAGTTCGCGACGAGAAAGATGACGAGGTACGCCGGGAAGATACGGAAGATCCGGTGCCTGAAATACGTCAAGGTGTCGGGCATCGAACCGCCCTCGCTCAGGCGCTTGACGTACGGCAGGTAGAGGAGAAAACCCGACAAAACAAAGAACAGGGTCAGCAATTGGCCGACAAAGTCGACGTGCGTTGCGGCCAGAAAGGCCGGAGTGAAGAACACGGCGACGTGCAGGGTGATCACACCAAGGCATGACATGCCGCGGGGCCCGTCAAGCCCGGCGAGCCGCTGACGCCGTTCAGCCTTGGTGGCGACTGAGGTCTCACCAGGGCCGGGCAGTTGCGCTGGTTCAAACAACGGCCGCACCTCCACCGCCGGGTGTCGTCAGCGCATGTTTCGACCGGCTTACCTCGTCTGCACCGGTCTCCGCGTCCGGATAGGGCTCTGGCGGCGAAAGGGGCCCTGCGGCCAGGAACGCGATCAAGACGCTCCAGACCATCGTCAGCGGAGGGAGGGTGACCACAGGAAAATCGAGTTGCAACCCGACAAGCGCGAAACCGGTGAATATGGCGCCGATGGCACCGGATTCCCACGGTCCTCGACGGGCTTGGCGGTATGCATACACCACTCCGACGATCACTACGAGGAGGAATGCAATTCCGGTGAAGATTCCGCCGCGGTACACCGTTAGCAACGGACTGTTAGCAACATGGTTGGTCTTGTATGCCAGGTCGTCCTGGATGAATTCCGGCCGACCCCAGCCCAGCCCGAACCACCAGCCGCCTTTCATATAGTAGAAATATTCGGCGTAACCAGCAGCGCGATCTGTGGATCCTTTATCGGCGGACGAGAACGACGTCATGATGCGTTTGTAGATTGCTGGGACCGCCATGGCGGCTGCGGAACCGATGATTGTCGTGGCCAATATAGCGAGTCGTTTGCCGGTTGACTGGCGCTGAAATAGCAGAAACAGCAGCACCGCGACCAGAAACGAGAATATGGCGGCGCGGCTCAATGAAATGATCAGGGCGGCGGCCAGCACTGGCGTAACCATCGCCCGCTGCCATCCGCGCAGGAGCGGAACCGATAGTGCCACTGCAACCAGCATAAAGATGCCGGCCGCGTTTGGGTCGACGTAGGTACCGGTGAGGCGAATGGCGACGGTGTCCTCAACCGTATAGAAGCGGAGGTGTGTGCCAACCGCGCCGGTTCGGCCGTAGCCGATTATCGAAAGATAATTCAGCGAATTGGCGGCCTTGTCCAGGAAGAAAATTCCAAGGGCGAAGACGGCAGCCGCCCACGCCGAAAATACGAATAGCCTGCCGAATCGGAGCAGTTCGTCACGGTCGAGTCGGAGCAGGGCGAAGACCATCGACGTTGCCAGTATCCATTTGATGAATTCGATGACGTCACGGATGCCGTGCGCAGTCATCACCAGTGAAACCACCGACGTCACCACCAACAAGCCGACGGCCAACTCCAGCACGTTGGTGCGGGTCTCGGCAATTGGATGGGTGAGCAACGCGCACCACACGGCGAACGCGAGAACCAGCAGCAACGGCTGCCCGAATCCCGGGAGTATGCCGAAGGGAAGGGCGCCGAGCACGACGGCCAGTGCGCCATAGATGAACCGCGGGTGAAGCAAGATGGCGGCGGTACCGACGATGAGGACCAGCAATGCCATCCCGAGCCGGCCGCCTCCGCCGGAGCCGAGGAGTGCACCCGCGACAAGGCAAACAACGCCGGTCGCGATAGCGACCGCCCACCCTGATGAGGGGCGCTGACCCACCTTAGTGATCACCGTTTCAGCCAATCCTGCACTGCGGCATGCGGTTTGCCGGCACGCCACCGTGCCCCGTTCTTCTCATGGAGCATGTCGCCGTCCGCTGCTGCGGCGCGCTGGTCGCGCAGATAGCGGCGGCATTGTTCAATCATGCTCGACTCATCGTCGAAAACCTCGATGTCCAAAACCGAGCTCAGCGATCCGACAGCGGCCGATGTGCCGACGACGGGGAGCCCACGGCTCGCAGCGTCGAGTATCTTAACGCGCACCCCCCCGCCCGTCGTGATCGGCGCGACCATCGCTCGACACGAGGCAAGAAGTCCCGCAAGGTCGTCGACGAATCCCAGATCGTGCGCTCCCGATGGGAGCTCTAGTGCTTTGGCGTTCGGGTCGGCGGCGCCGACTATAAGGAGTTGCGCGCCTTCGATGTCTATTGCGATGCGCGGCCACGATTTCAAGAGAGTCTCGTACGCCTTCTGGTTCGGCGGCCATCGTCGGTCGCCAAGGAAGACAAGACGCGGGCCGGTGTTTGCCACCGCGATCCGTTCCATCGGGGGCAGCGTGATGTCGAGCCAATGCGCGCGGGTACCACCTAGACCCGCATAGAACTCCGCCTCGGAGCGGTCATATGCGCCGACGGAGTACGCGTTCCGTGCCACGCGAACTTCATCCCGGCGGATACGCGGACCTTCGGCCAATCCGATGACGGGCCGGGTCTGCCGCCACACTGGCGCCTCGGGAACTTCGGTGCTGACCGCGAGTATCGACTCCGATTCAGGAGCGGCTGCAAAGCGCTGCGAGCGCATCACGGCTTCTGCCATGTAACTGTGGATTGCAACGAAGATGTCGGTCTCGGCCTGGTCGACCGCGTCGACGAGTTCTTCGAACGCGAACCTGGTATGTACGAGACTGCGCCGCCGGCGCAAACTGTCCACCATCAGCGAGCCTGGCCGCACAGCCGGCTTCGCCACTCGCCGGTAGCCTCCGTGTGTGCACTGCGGTTGCTCCGAAAGGCAGATGACCCCGATATTGAATGATTCCCGGGCCAGGGACATAACGAGATTCGCTGTGGTCAAATCACCGGTCGATTGAATTCCAGGATCCTTCGACAGCAGAAAGGTGGCTTTCACTGCTGCCGCACTTCGCCGACGCTATCCTGGTCAAGCTTTATCCGCTGGCGGTAAATCCCGCGGTAGTAAACCGCGATCAGGGCGAATTCGCACAATACGCTGGCGGTGGCGGCACCGTATGCGCCGAAGAAGTGAACCACAGGAAACAGCAAAGCCAACTTCACAACCGCAGCCGCAGAAGTCGCCCGAACACGCAACGCATCACGATGTTGCTGGAAAAGAATAGCGACGAAACTGAATTCTATCGACCTCGCGGCCACCCACAAGGACATGATCAAGCAGATGATGCCCACATTATCCGCGCCACCCCAAATCAGAATTCCGACGCCAATGGCGGCCATCGCGGCCCCGGTCACCATCGCGACCTTGAAAAGGTCTCGCAAGAGGGGGGCCGCGTGCAGCTGACCCGCGGCCGCGCGCATATGCGCAACGAATGTGCTGGCGTATTGCTGCCCAATTGTCGAGACCGCGATTGCAGTGACCAGTGCGACCGAGTAGTAGCCGGTCACCTCGTCGCCGGCAAGAAGGCCGAGCATCAGCAAATCGCCCTGACCATAAATGGCCGCCGCCAGCGCCTCTGTCGACAAGATGAACATTTCCCGGCGACCACCGGGCCGAGCCGGCCGCCGCCCGGGTACGTACCTGAAGCAAACCACCATGATCACCGCGTAGGGCGCCACATACAGGGCGGAGGCGATGCTCAAGTGTGGATCGCTGGCGAGGAAAAGGTATGCAGCCGCCGGCGCGATGCTGGCGGGTTGGCGGATCGCGTCGAACCGTGTCGCTACGTCGGGCCGACCGGCTCGTAAGTACTGGCTCTTGAACGCGTTGAAGAGCAGCTCACCGGCGGCCACGACGATCGCGAATCCGACCACGTACCAGTCCAGGAAGCAAACCACCCCGATGATCCCGATGACGGAGCCGAAAAGCACTCGCGCGCACCGCTCACGCTCAAATCGCTCCTCATCGATCCGCAGTGACCGCACATAGAACGCGTTGTCAATCGCCGCGTTGATCGTCGCAGCAGCGGCCACGCCGAGCGCATACTTCCCGTAGTCGGCGATGCCCAGCTTCGCGATGAGCAGCGCGGTAAACCCGAGTCCGAGTAAGCGCGTGCTGTAAATCCATGTGGACGCGATCGCGGTGCGCGCCAGATGGCTGTCGGCGATCTTCATGCCGTTGATACGAGCTCGGTCCACGCCTCCAGGAGCGGTGCGGCGCAATGGGCGACGGTTCGCTCTGACTGAAGCCAGCCGATCTCGTCGGCAAGCTTGGCAAGCATTTCCTCGTCGCGGACGAGGACGTTGGCTCGTCGCGCGAGATCCTCGATGTAACCGTCGATACTCACCGCGCCGCCCTCCGCCGCGATTTCAGGCAACGCTCCGTCGAGATTGCAGAGTATCGGTGTGCCATACGCGTATGACCGGGAGATCGCGCCGGACGCCGGAAAACCACGGCCGTAGCGGCTCTTCTTGTCATACCAAACGACCAAGCACCGAATGGATTCGAAGAACGCGTCCTCGGCGGCGTCGTTGACCTCGCCGAGCACCTCGATGCCTTCGCAGGAGGGCACCGAGTCCGTGCCTCGCCCCGCGATCACGATCTGGATATCGTCGTCGAGTTGAGCACGAAGCGCATTGAGCTCTTCGAATCCCTTACCCCGGTACAGGTGGCCGAACAATCCGATCGCGAGGGGCCGCTCGGGCAGACGTTTGGAGACGGGTCTGGAAGCGATGGGGTGCCGGGTGGCCCTGGCGTCGACGTCAGGTTGCCGCAGCTGAGTCTGTCGCGCGCCGACCGATGTGAGCGTCGCGACGATCCGGTCCTTACACACGCGACGCTGCAGCGCATTGGTGACGAAGCGAAACGGGTAATGCACGGCGTGATGCAGGAGTCGGTGACGTTTGATCAGCGACGTGTCGAACGGCCACCAAACCGGCTGGGGGGCATCGTGCACAGTTGCGGTAACCAGAATGCGGCGCGGAAGCATCGCTGCCCAGAACGGGGTGAGGGAGCCCGCGCTTTGCTCGAAGTGGACGATCACCGGGCCGTGCTTCGCCGCCTCCCGCAAATGCGCACGGATCTTGCGGACATTGCGGACGACGTCCAGCGCCGTCTCATCGGAGCTATGTTCGACCCAGCACTCGACCACGCGCCGGAAGTGCGGCTTGACCTCCGAGACGAAATCGAGCGCGTAATCCCCGACACCGCTGTGTCCCGGCTCAGGTGACACATAGATCAGCTGAGTCTCGCTGAGTGCAGCCACGCACGTGCTCCTCTGTACGGGTTGAGGTGGGGTCCTACGATGCCAGCAACGACGGGCGCATCGCTGTCAATAGAGTAGTGGGCGGAAAATCGGCTGGTAGTCCAGAGCTGACTTCCGTTGCCCGCGCTCCTTCGCCGGAATTCCCGCGACGATGCTCATGTCGTCAACATCGTTGGTGACCAACGAGCAAGCCCCCACCACTCCGCCGACGCCGATGCTGACGTCCTTCAATACGGTTGCCCGGCTGGCCACCCAAGCATGGTGACCGATGCGCACGGGGCTGAGCTCGATACCGAAATCGTCGCTGTCGATCAGGTGCACACCTGTGATGATGTGGACGTCGGATGCGATCACCACATCGTCATCGATAACGAGCCCACCGCGCGCATCCAGTAAGCAATCAAATCCAACCGAGCAGCGATTGCCAATCTGAAGCGCGCGGATCCCCAGAACCTTCGTTCCCATCATGATTGCCGTCTGGTGCCCGATTTTCGCGCCGAAATAACGTAGGAAGGCTTGCCGAATAGTGTGGGATGGAATGTTGGTGATCAGATAATTGAATAGCCGCTCGCCTAAATGGTCGAGCCGCGTCTGGGACTCGGGGTCGATCATCGCCGTCCTCTCTGAGCTGGAATTCCTCCAGAACTCGCCATCGTCCGAAGTGTGCTGAACGTTAGCCGACATCGCCCTCTCCCGGCTCCCGACGGGACTCGACGGGCCAGCCGCCGCCGTGCGCAAGCGCAACATTCGACGTTGCGGGGGCGCGAAACCGCCCGGCGGTGGCGACGCATTGTCGGTGCAGCAACGTCGTAAACCCCACTGCAGCAGTGGTCCCCGGACCATGCATCATCGACGCCTCCAACGCTTTGCTGATCTCATGCAGTGCGATCCTTGCATACCATGTGCAGCGACGCTTCTCCGTGGTGTCTCGCTGGCCCCTGCCTGCGACCCTCGAGGTGCAGAAGCGCGTTACCGTTACATTAGCTGTACACTGCCCGGGCGCCGCAAACACCGAATGAGCGAGTGGAGGACACTCTTGGATATTTTGAGCTACCTGGCGATATGGCGGAGGAGATGGCTGCTTGTCTTTTCTGGCATTTTGCTGGGAGTCGCGGGCGCGGTGGCCGTATCGGCATTGACGCAGCCCCTATATCTGGCCTCGGCGCGACTCTTTGTGACGACTACCGGCGGCGCGTCGGTCGTCGAGACCTATCAGAACAACCTCTTCGGTCAGGAACGCGTGTTGTCCTATGCGAAGTTGGCGGCGGGCCGACAAGTGGCTCAACGCTCGATAGACGCGCTTCACATTGAAATGTCGCCGGAGCAACTGATGTCTCAGGTGAGCGCCGAGCGCGTGCCGTTGGATACTGTTTTGCTGGACATTTCCGTGCGCAATCCCAATCCGGATATGGCCAGAGACCTCGCCAACACCGTCGCGCGGCAAACAACACAACTCGTGGAAGAGCTGGAGACCTCAGCGCGCGGCGGTATACCGGCGGCCACGGCGGTGCTGGTGGACCAGGCCGAAACACCCGCCTTCCCGTATGCGCCGAACTGGTTCCGCAACATCCTGGTCGGCTTGTTCGGAGGTCTTCTGGTGGGATTGATCGGGGCCATCGCGCGCGACAAGCTGGATCGGTCGGTGCGCTCAACGGGACAGGCGGCCGATGCGGCCGGGACCCGTTCGGTTGGATCGGTTCCTCCTCGGCCGAAGCGAGCCGCTGCCATACCGTTCGGGGCTTCCGAACCGGAACTGACCGAGGCATTTCGGACCGTTCGGACGAATTTGCTGGCGGGCGCCAACGGAAATGCGCCCAGTGCGATCGTCGTTGCGGACGCAGACGCGAAGGCCGGCGCCGACACAGTGACTTTGGGTTTGGGCGCCGCGCTCGCCGAATCGGGGCGCTCGGTTGTCGTCATCGACGGCAATCTGCGCAATCACGGTCTTTCCCAGGCGCTCGGTCTCGGCCAGACGCCAGGTCTGTGCGACGTGCTCGCCGGGTCTGCGTCCACTTACGAAGCGCTTGTGACCACCGCAGTCGCGGGCCTCACGGTTCTCCCGTGTGGTCATACCGACCAAGACGCCGGGGAACTGTTGAGCAACCAAGACTTAACGGGGTTGATCAAGCAATTGCGCAGCGAGTTCGACTTCGCGTTGATCACTGGCCCACCGGTGCTCCCGTACAGTGACGTCGTGGTGATGTCGGGCTTGGCGGATGGAGTGTTGCTGGTCGCGCGGGCGGGGTCTACCTCCACGCTGGATCTGGCCGCCGCGGCCGACAAGATCCGGGTAGCGGGTGCCGAGTCGCTTGGGGTCGTGGTCACCAACGTGAAACGTGCCTAGCATGTCGATGGCCGAGCGCCTGCACGGACGAACCCCGAAGTTGCGATCGGCTGGGCGTGACTGAGTATCCTTTGCTGCTGATGCCAGGATCCACGGGCAGGAGCCGGAGAGGACGCGGACGTCTGCGCCCGATGACATTCAGGTTGGTGACCGTCGTCGTCCTGGTGAGTGCGTTCGCGACCGCATGCCTTTCGCCACCGCCGGCTCTGCCGCATGCGCCCGTGACCGTCACGACGACCTTCCCGTCGCACCCGGCGCCCCTTCCGAACACCGCGGAGGGCTACCCGCAGCTGGGAGGAACCGAACCCGGTTCCCTCGTGAGCGTCTCCGCGTTCGACACGATCGACCCGCGGATAACCGTGACCGGTTCGACGGCCTACCGACTTCATTACATATCGACGTCCGCCGTCGGGAACGCACCCGTCGAGGTAACCGGACTGATAGTGGTTCCCGGGGGCACGGCGCCAGACGGCGGATGGCCAGTCATCGCCTTCAATCACGGCAACACCGGCATTGCGCAGGGCTGCGGACCGTCGCTGTATGAAGACTTGCTCAACCAGTGGAGTCCGGCGGCTGTTTGGCTGCTACACGGTTACGCCGTGGTGATGGCCGACTACGAGGGCCTCGGCCTCAGTGGGCAGCACGCGTTCCTCAACTCCGCGGCACTCGGCCGCAACGTCATCGACGCGGTACGCGCCGCACGGCACGTCCGTCCGGACATCGGGTCTCGTTGGGGCGCGTTCGGCGGCTCGCTCGGTGGCCTCGCAACCTGGGCCGCCAACGAGCAGGCCTCAACGTACGGCGCCGGTCTCGACCTGGTGGGTGCGGCGGCGTGGGTGCCCGTGGCCAATGTGGCAGAACTGCCGGTCAAGGCGCGCAACCGCACACTGACGCGCGACCAGCTGCACGTGTATTTCGCGGCGGTCATGGGGCTGAAGGCAACCACACATCCGGAACTCGACTTGACGCGCTACATGCGCGGTGGGTTCTATGAAAACCGTGAGCTGCTCCTGGAGTGCACCGGTCCGCGCGTAGCGGATGCCGTGAAATTTCTCCAGAAAGCCGATCCCGGCGACCTCGTGCCCGCCGACGACGAGGCCGTCAGCCAACTATCGCAGTGGCTCGGCGAGATCGGGTTACCACAGCAGCGCACCGCCGCGCCGATGCTGGTGATCTACGGGTCCGCCGATACGCTCGTGGACCAAGCTTGGATCGAGACCGCCATCGACAAGGCATGCGCGATGGGTGACACGATCGAGTGGGAGCTACACCCGGGCGAGGGCCACGGCGATATCGACGCGCAGAAAGCGTTCCCCTGGCTGCGCGCACGTTTCGACGGTCAAACGGCGGTCAACAAGTGTCCCACCGGTCCGATCAAACGATGACGACGCGAATGGCCCGCGGCACATTGCTGCTCGCAGTCGCGGCGACGGGCCTGCTGGTGGCGACCCTGCCCGCATGCAGCACACAGCAACGGTCGACCAACGAGGTCGTCGATCAACAGGTCAAGGATCCGGCGGCGGTGCCACCCGGAACGCTGCTCGAGTCGGCGCCCTTCCCGGCCGTTGATGTACGTGTCAACCGCGCGCACGCCGCGGCGACCCGGATCACTTATCGCTCGACCTCTGGCGTCGACGGCAGCGCCACGGCAGTTACGGGCGCCGTGTTCACGCCCAACACTCCACCTCCGGTGGACGGCTGGAAAGTCGTGGTCTACGGACATCCGGGGGCGGGCACCCTCGAGGAGTGCGGGCCGTCGCGCTATGCGGACCTGCTCCGTAATGGAGCCCAAATCGAGACGCTCCTACGCGAAGGCTATTTGGTCGTCATGGCCGACTACCAGGGCTTGGGAAGCAAAGGGCCGCATCCATTTCTGGAACCGAAAACGCTCGGCTACAACCTCATCGATGCTGTCCGCGCCGCGCGTGAACTCGAACCCCGGGCAGGAACGCGCTGGGCTGCGTTCGGTGGGGCGCTGGGCGGGGAAGCAGCGTGGGCGGCGGCCGAGTTCGCACCGGCCTACGGTCAGGGCCTCGAGATGGTAGCCGCCGTTGCGTTCAATCCGTATGCCAATCTTTCTGCGATGCCCTGGGAAGCGTTTAACCGCACACTCAATTTCGAGCAGCTGCCGCTCATGCAATACATCGTCAACGCTGTCGCTGCGCTGCACCCGGATGTGCCCATTGATGATTATCTGCATGGCTTTGTCAGGGAGCGCAACGAAGACCTGCTCCAGTGCAGCGGCGCTGGGCTCGACGCCCGAAATCAGCTGGTATTCGAGATGACACCAGACGATGTGGCACCGGTAAGCGCCGATGCCGCCGCGCGGCTGTCCGCGATCGTAGGAAGCTGGTCTCTTCCGGCATCTGCGCCGACGCCTGTGCCGATCATGGTCGTCGTGGGATCGGTGGACGGAATGGTGTGGCCCGACTGGACCAGGGACGCCGCGCGGCGCGGGTGCGAGCAGGGCGAACAAATCGCCTGGTTACTCCGGGCGGCAGAAGGCCATGACAACATCAAGCTGCAACAGGCCCTTGGCTGGCTCGCGGACAGGTTCGCCGGGCTGCCGGTCGACGGCGGCTGCAATATCGTGTAGCTAACGATTTCGACGGGGGCTGCGCGGATCGCATGAGGAGCTACGTGAGAAGGCCGGTTGCGGCGTGGGTGATTGCTGTGCTGGTGCTGGCACAGCTGACGGGCTGCACGTCATCGAGATCGTCGCCTCCTGGCAATCAACCGGTCCAGGTTGCGACCGCCGACCTTTCCGGCACGGGCCCGGGCTCGCTGGTCGAGGCCAAGACGATCCCGGATATCGACAGGTCGGTCCCGTTGGGAACGGTGTCGGCACGTGTCATCTACCGGTCGACATCGGGTATCGACGGTTCCCAAACAGAGGTATCAGGAGCCGTGTTCGTTCCACCGGGACGCCCGCCAAGAGGTGGCTGGCCCGTTATCGCATATGCCCACGGCACCACCGGCGTCAACCAAGAATGCGCCCCCTCACTCTCGCCGAATCTGTTTGGCACGATCAACGGCATCGTGGCATTCCTTCGGTTGGGCTTCGCGGTGGCGGCCACCGATTATCAAGGTCTTGGCGCGCCAGGTGCCCACCCATACCTTGAGGCGAAAACCGCCGCTTTCAACGTGATTGATTCGGTGCGAGCCCTGCGCGCGGTGTCGCGCGATGTGTCGAAAACGTGGTCGGCGTACGGCGGCTCGCAGGGCGGCGCGGCGGCGTGGGCGGCCAACGAACAGGCGAGCACGTATGCCACCGACCTCAAGTTGATTGGCAGCGGCAGTCTGGTACCCCCTGCCGATATTTCCGACTACGCGGCCCTGGCCGGTGCTGGCGAGATGACCAAAGACCAACAGGCGGCCTACATCGGGATCCTGACAGGACTCCAGCGAACGCGCGCCGGCTTCAACATCGATGACTACCGGCGCGGTTTGGCGCAAGAAAAGTGGGATGTCTTGTCCGCGTGCTCGGGACCGAAGGTCGACGAACGGACAAACGTCATCTACGAGCTACCCGCGGAAGACCTGATGCCCGCTACGCCGGAGGCCCAGCAACACATGTTCGAGTTGCTCAAGGAGATGTCGCTGCCGCAGCAACGCGCCGCCGCACCGATGCTCGTCATCTACGGCGGCCAAGACACTTTCATCCCGCCGCAAGCCACCGAGGCCGCGATCGCGCGCGCCTGCGCGATGGGCGACACGGTGCAGACCATCTTCCAGCCCGACAAGGGCCACGGTGACGTAGACGGCACCGTCTACCTCGAGTGGCTGGCCGAAAGGCTGGCCGGTCAACCGGCGCCGAACAGCTGCTGATTCAGTAGAACTTCGGCGCGAAGTCGGGCAGGTAGTCCAGCGACGATTTGCGGAGCCGACGAGGAACGGCCGGCACACCGGCCACGACCGTCATGGGATCGACATCGTCGCGCACCATCGAGCAGGCACCGACCACGGCGCCCGCTCCCAGGTAGACGCCGGTCAGGATCGTAGATCGGCTCGCGATCCACACGTGGTGCCCGATGCGGATCGGCGAGTGGACCCGCCCGAAATCGTCCGAGTTCACGTCGTGGTGACCCGCGATGATCTGCACATCGCTGGCGATCACTACGGCGTCCTCGATCGTGACCTGACACCTCGCGTCCAGCAGGCAGCGCGAACCAATCGAACAATGGTCCCCGATGGTGAGCCGCTTGATTCCGTGAACCCGGGTGCCCATCATGATCGAGGTCTTTTTTCCGATTTTTGCTCCGAAGAGCCTCAGCCAGGCGATCCGGATCCGATGTGACGGCACTCGGGTGATGAACAAGTTGTAAAGCCGTTCACCGATCTGTTCCTGGACATCGGTGGGTACCTCATCGTAGAACTGCTTCTCACGCTTAACAATTGGCTCTTTGCCAGTTGTCACGAAGACAGTCTCCTTCCAATTACACCGACCGACGCCGGGTTGCTGACAGACCGGGCACATTCTGCCAGGCTTTCTCGCGAGCGTTGCATCGGAGTGTCGGTGTAGGCTTTGCTCTCGATGTCATCAGTCTTACATGTCGCTGCTCGCTATGGCGGTGGCATTGTGACAGCGGTCCAGCAGTATGTCGAGGCGACGCCGGACCTCAACCACATCTTGATAAGTCGCGAAACCATGTTTTCCGTGCGGGACCGAAGCGACCTGTTCGCCGCCACGTTGCCGCTTCCCGAGGGGCGGGCCGGCGTCGGCGCGATTCGCGCGGCGATCGCCGCGCATCAGATCGACGTGGTGCACGCTCACTCCAGCCACGCGGGCGCGCTCGTTCGTCTCCGTAAAATGCCGTCGCGAGTCGTTTACACGCCGCACGCCTTTGCCCCGCTGGCCAAGCGGGGAAGCAAAGAGTGGATGGTCGGGCAGGCGGAACGGCTGCTGGGACTTCGACCGGTGGTTATCGCCGCGGTGAGCGAGGACGAGCTCCAGCTGGCCCGCAAGTTCTCGCCCCGGTCCGAGGTGCTGCGGATTATCAACCTGCCAGACCGGTCCCTGCGACCGTCTGCTGCGCATCGACCTGAGCTCAAAGTCGTGATGGTGGGTCGCGTCCTGGCGCAAAAAGACCCGGTGTTCTACGCCCAGGTCGCTGCGCTGGCACGGAAGGCCAATCGCCCGTATGCGTTTCACTGGCTGGGCGACGGTGACCCGAAGTTGACGAGTGTGCTGAGGAATGCAGGCGTCACCGTGTCCGGATGGTTGTCACCCGAACAGCTGTACGCCGAGCACGCGGCAGCGCAGGTTCATCTGCACACGGCTCGATACGAGGGATCATGCCTCAGTGTCTTGGACGCCGCCGCGGTCGGGCTCCCGACCATTGGTCGTGCCATGCCGGGGGTGCGAGATGTCTCCTGGCTCACCATCGTTGACACCCCCGAGCAGGCATTGACGGAGCTTGACCGGTTGGCGGAACCCGCCTGGTGGTCGACGTGTTCGCAGCGGTCCCTAGCGGGGGTATCCGAGCACACCTCGGGCAATCTTCGTCGAAGGCTGTTGCGCGCGTACGGCTTAGCTGAGTGACTGCGGCGGGTTCAGTCGCGGGCGAGCGCGGCAGCCGCGGCCTTCGGCCGCCAATCCGACGTCAGCAGCGCGCCGAAGTTTGATTCGCGGTTGTCCTGATCACCACTGTTGTTGTCGCGCACGCTGTAGATGAACGCCGGCCCGGTGTAGTCCAGCCGTGCCGCGGCCGCCAGGACGTCGACGATCTGGCGGGCCTGTTCCTCCTGGCTGACACCTTCGGCGGTGCTTGCGCTTGTCGGCGCACCGAGCTCCGTCATCCAGATCTTCTTGCCCCCGTCACCGTGAGCGACCATGACGTCATGCATTCGGGCGACGTCCGACCACCCGTTCAACGGGTCGGCTGCGAAGCCGGTTGGGAAAACATAGGGATGCATGGCCGCGGCGTCGAAGTAGCCCTTCGCGCCAGCGTCATACATCGAGGCCAGGAAAGCCGGCGGGGCCTCGGAGCCCAGCAGAGGGCTCAGGCCCGCCGCGATGACCGTGCTGTTGGGCTGGACGCTCTTGATCGCGGGATAGGCCGCCTTCAGAAGCTCCGTATAGCGCGGGGCGTTGTAAGTGGCGAAGCCGAAGAACGAGGCGAGGTTGGGTTCGTTCCAGATCTGCCAGTTCGACACGCGCGACCCGTACCTGCCGATGACAGCCTTCGCGAAATTCGCGAACGCGTCCGCATCGACGGGGGGCGCGGTGAAGTATGCGCCCGGCGCGCGGGCCCAGGGCGGAGTGAAGGCGATGTGGCCAAGCACCTTCAATCCCCTGGCGGTCGCGCCGTCGACGATCCGGTCGAACACTGACCAATTGATTTGTCCCTGAACCGGCTCAGCCACATTCCAGTCGATCAGTACCCGCAGCCAGGAGGCGCCCGTCTGCGAGACAGCGTCGAGTTCGCGGTTGAGGTCCTGCGGGTTGAGGTACAGCATCCAGGAGCCCTCGCTGAACCCGTACCCGGCCGCCGGAGCCGCCGGCTGCGCGGAGACGCGAGGTGGATCGGGGAGCACAAGACCGGCGGCCAGAAGAACCACGCCGACGATCCCGACGGAAAGCACACGGCGCATTCGCACAGCGCAGAACATACCCGAGCGCCACACCTACGTCGTCTGCATGGCGTCCTAATCTCGAATGGCCATAGAGTCGCCAATCGCGTTGGCGTTGTTTGTCATTGACGGACACATGGGTGCTGGCAAACGCAGCCGCAACGCTACGAGCAACCACGTTGCAACTGAGGCGCAATCGCGAGCGGGGGCCGTCGACGCGGTCGTAATCGCGCTCCGGCTGCGCTGACTGATTTGCGGGCTGGCAACTGAAAGTACATACCCGCGCCTGGCCGCCCTCGGAACCGCAAACTCGTTGCAGTCGAAGGCTGTGGCACCCAGAACGTCGCTGCGGGCGGACAGTTCCGGTCGGCCCGGCTGCGGTTTGTCGTCGGCGTCTTGGCCTCGTGGCTACCGAAGGCTCTGCTCGGGTTAGGATTTGCCAACGCAAGCATTGACCTCTCCGAAGGGCGCAGATGGGTAACCCCACCGGCAACATCAATTACATGGACTTGGAAGACCTTTGGCAAGGTTATGACGACCTGCTGGTGGAGCTGGCGCAGCGCGAAGACGCGAAAGCCGTCGCGGAACTCGGCGGCGGAGCCAAACCGCTCGTGGCCGATCCCGAGAAATGGGGTTTCGCGCAACATCGTGCGGTCATCGACATCTCGGCCGACGAACTTGCGAAGGCCGAGGCCGACGTTGATACGCAAGTCGCGGATCTGTGCCAGCCGATCAGCGAAGGGCAGGGCTCGTATGACCTCGTCTTCTCGAAAATGTTGTGCGAGCACTTACCCAACGCTCGCGCGTTTCACGAGAACTGCTTCAAGTTGCTGCGTCCCGGCGGGTTGGCGGTCCATTTCTTCCCCACGCTCTACACGCTGCCATTCGTGATCAACCGGCTGATGCCCGAACAGTTGGCCAGGACGGTGCTCCGCAAGATCCAGCCCGGGCGAATCGATGACCCCAAGCTCGAAAAGTTCCCGGCCTACTACCGGTGGTGCACGGGCCCGACCCGACGGGCGATGAGGCGCTACCAGAGCGTGGGGTTCGAGGTAGAGACGTGGAATGCGGCCTTCGGACACGATTACTACGCCGTGGCTCCACCGCTGCACGCCGTGGAACGCACCAAGACCAGGCTGCTGACCGCGCATCCGGTCCCGTTCCTCACCAGCTTCGCCGCGGTCGTCCTCCGGAAACCTGCCTGAGAGGACTACGTGTTCGGTCTATACGATCGACACCCATGACGAGCGTTACCGAGCCGGCGGCCGAACACGAGATCGACATCCACACCACCGCGGGCAAGTTGGCCGACCTGCGCAAGCGGACCAAGGAGACCCTGCACCCGGTCGGTGAGGCAGCGGTCGAGAAAACTCACGCCAAGGGCAAGCTGACCGCGCGGGAGCGCATCCTGGCGCTGCTGGACGAGGACTCTTTCGTCGAGCTCGACGCGCTGGCGAGGCACCGCAGCACCAACTTCGGGATGCAGGAGAATCGGCCTCTGGGAGACGGTGTGGTCACCGGATACGGCACCATCGAGGGCCGCGATGTCTGCATCTTCAGCCAGGACGCCACCGTGTTCGGCGGCAGCCTCGGCGAAGTTTACGGCGAGAAAATCGTCAAGGTGCAGGAGCTCGCCATCAAGACCGGCCGGCCGCTGATCGGCATCAACGACGGCGCCGGCGCCCGCATCCAAGAGGGTGTGGTCTCGCTCGGCCTGTACAGCAAGATCTTCCACAACAACATCCAGGCCTCAGGCGTCATCCCGCAGATCTCGCTGATCATGGGCGCGGCCGCGGGCGGGCACGTCTACTCCCCCGCCCTTACCGACTTCGTCGTGATGGTCGACCAGACCAGCCAGATGTTCATCACCGGCCCCGACGTGATCAAGACCGTCACCGGCGAAGACGTCACCATGGAGGAACTGGGTGGCGCGCACACCCACATGGCGAAGTCGGGGACCGCGCACTACGTCGCCTCAGGCGAGCAGGACGCCTTCGACTACGTCCGCGAGTTGCTGAGTTATCTGCCGAGTAACAACCACTCCGATCCGCCGCGCTACCCCGTCGCAGTGCCCGAAGGCGCCATCGAAGAGAACCTCAACGACGAGGACCTCGAGCTCGACACGTTGATCCCGGATTCACCGAACCAGCCCTACGACATGCACGAGGTCATCACCCGTATCCTCGACGACGACGAATTCCTCGAAGTTCAGGCAGGCTACGCGACGAACATCCTCGTCGGTTTCGGCCGCGTGGAGGGCCGACCGGTGGGCATCGTGGCCAATCAGCCCACCCAGTTCGCCGGCTGTCTGGACATCAATGCCTCGGAGAAGGCGGCGCGGTTCATCCGGACCTGCGACTGCTTCAACATTCCGATCGTCATGCTCGTCGACGTGCCCGGCTTCCTGCCCGGCACCGACCAGGAGTACAACGGCATCATCCGGCGCGGCGCCAAGTTGCTCTACGCATATGGTGAGGCCACGGTCGCCAAGATCACTGTGATCACGCGCAAGGCCTACGGCGGCGCCTACTGCGTGATGGGTTCCAAGGAGATGGGCGCGGACGTCAACGTCGCGTGGCCTACCGCTCAGATCGCTGTCATGGGCGCATCCGGCGCTGTCGGCTTCGTCTACCGCCAGCAGCTCAAGGAAGCTGCTACGGACGGCAAGGATGTCGACGCGCTGCGCCTGGAGCTGCAGCAGGACTACGAAGACACCCTCGTCAACCCGTATATCGCCGCGGAGCGCGGCTACGTCGACGCGGTCATCCCGCCGTCCCATACCCGTGGCTATGTGGCCACGGCGTTGCGGCTGTTGGAGCGCAAGGTCGTCCAGATTCCGCCGAAGAAACACGGGAACATTCCGCTATGAGCGACGAACAGCAGCAGGATCCGCACGCGCACGACCCACACATCCAGGTGGTCAAGGGCCAGCCCACCGAAGAGGAGCTGGCTGCGCTGGTCGCTGTGCTCGGCGCCGCATCGGGCGCCCCCGCGGAGCCGCGCGAGGCAGAGCAGAACCTGTGGGGGCATCCGGTCGATCGGTTGCGGTACTCCATCTTCAGCTGGCAGCGGGTGACCCTGCTGGAACGGACGCACATGCGCAAATGACCCGGGTGGTGCTCGCGTCGGCCTCACCCGGCCGCCGTAAAGTATTGCGCCAGGCCGGAATCGATCCGCTCGTCATCGTCTCCGGTGTCGACGAGGACGCGGTCGTCGCGCACCTCGATCCGGAGGCCACGCCCGCGGATGTCACTACCGCGTTGGCCGCCGCCAAGGCCGACGCGGTCGTGCACGCCCTCGTCCCGACGGTGGCCGCTGATTGTGTTGTCATCGGCTGTGATTCGATGCTGTACCGCGACGGTGTAATGCTTGGTAAGCCCGCGTCGGTAGACGCCGCACGCCTCGGCTGGCAGCAGATGGGCGGCAAGGCCGGCCGCCTCTACACCGGCCACTGCGTAATTCGCTTGCGAGACAAGGTAATTACTTATCGGGGCGCCGACTGCACCGCGACAACGGTGAGGTTCGCCATTCCGTCGCCTGCTGACCTGGACGCGTACGTCAACAGCGGCGAGCCGACCGCGGTGGCGGGCGGCTTCACGCTCGATGGGCTCGGTGGCTGGTTCGTCGACGGCGTCGACGGTGACCCTTCGGCGGTGATCGGCATCGGCCTGCCGTTGACCCGCAGGCTTCTCGAGGGCGCCGGGCTGTCGATATCCGCCCTGTGGGCAGGCAATCCGGTCGCTGGGTAGGCTCGAGATGTGCCGCTACCTGCTGACCCCGATCCCGCACTGACCGCCTACGCCCACCCCGAACGGCTGGTCACCGCCGACTGGCTGTCGGGAAACCTGGGCCGGCCCGGGCTTGCCATCGTCGAGTCCGACGAGGACGTGCTGCTCTACGACACCGGCCACATTCCCGGCGCGGTGAAGATTGATTGGCACACCGATCTGAACGACCCGCACGTCCGCGACTACATCAACGGCGAGCAGTTCGCCGGCCTGATGGATCGCAAGGGCATCTCCCGCGACGACACCGTCGTCATCTACGGGGACAAGAGCAACTGGTGGGCCGCCTACGCGATGTGGGTGTTCACATTGTTCGGGCATCCCGACGTCCGTCTGCTCGACGGCGGCCGCAACCTGTGGATCTCCGACGGCCGCGAGACCACGCTCGACGTGCCGTCAAAGCAGACCACCGGCTATCCCGTCGTCGACCGCGACGACGCCCCGATCCGCGCCTTCAAGGACGACGTGCTGGGCATCCTCGGCGCGCAGCCGCTCATCGATGTGCGATCGCCGCAGGAGTACACCGGCGAACGCACCCACATGCCCGACTATCCCGAGGAAGGCGCGCTGCGCGGCGGCCACATCCCCACCGCGCGCTCCATTCCGTGGGGTAAGGCGGCCCAGGACAACGGCCGCTTCCGCAGCCGCGCCGAGCTCGACGAGCTTTACGGCTTCCTGTCCCCCGAGAACAAGACCGTCGTGTACTGCCGCATCGGTGAACGCTCCAGCCACACCTGGTTCGTGCTGACCCATCTGTTGGGCCTGCCGGGCGTGCGCAACTACGACGGCTCGTGGACCGAGTGGGGCAACGCGGTTCGGGTGCCCGTCGCTGTCGGGTCCGAACCTGGCGAGGCGCCCGGTTCGTCATGACCACAATGCCGGCGTCCCTGGCCGAAGTCGTGTCGGACTTTCAGGAGGTGCAGGGGCAGGACAAGCTCTCGCTGCTGCTGGAGTTCGCCGACGAGTTGCCTCCCCTGCCCGCAGACCTCGCGCAGGACGCGATGGAGCCGGTCCCGGAATGCCAGTCGCCGTTGTTCCTGCACGTCGACGCGGAAGATCGCGAACACGTGCGGTTGTATTTCAGTGCGCCGGCAGAGGCGCCGACGACCCGCGGTTTCGCCGCCATCCTGGCAGCGGGCCTCGACAAGCAGCCGGCAGAGGACATCCTCGCCGTGCCCGACGATTTCTACTCCGATCTGGGCTTGGCGGCGCTTATCAGCCCGCTGCGCTTGCGCGGCATGTCGGCCATGCTGGCGCGCATCAAGCGGCGGCTGCGGGGCGAGTAAACAGCGAGCCATCGCGCCGATGTGCGCGATCTCATACAGCTACTCGCGAGTAGGTGCCACCGGCTCGACGCCTCCCCTCGAGCGCCCCTTAAACTGCGAGGCGCTACCTTCTTAAAGACGATTCTTAGAGAACATGCCATCAGGAGGCGAAGTGCCTAGTCACGCCAGCTCGAAGATCTCCAAGGTGCTCGTCGCCAATCGTGGGGAGATCGCGGTCCGGGTGATCCGGGCGGCCAAGGATGCCGGGCTTCCGAGCGTGGCCGTGTACGCCGAACCCGACGCCGACGCGCCTCACGTACGGCTGGCCGACGAGGCCTTTGCGCTGGGCGGCCAGACCTCGGCGGAGTCCTACCTGGACTTCGCCAAGCTGCTGGACGCGGCCGGGAAGTCGGGCGCCAACGCGATCCACCCCGGCTACGGATTCCTTTCCGAGAACGCCGATTTCGCGCAGGCGGTCATCGACGCCGGGCTGATCTGGATCGGGCCGAGCCCGCAGTCGATTCGCGACCTCGGTGACAAGGTCACCGCGCGCCACATCGCCGCGCGCGCTCAGGCGCCACTAGTGCCCGGCACGTCCGAGCCGGTCAAGGACGCCGACGAGGTGGTGGCCTTCGCCAAGGAGTACGGCGTTCCCATCGCGATCAAGGCGGCCTTCGGCGGCGGCGGGCGCGGCATGAAGGTGGCTCGCACTATCGAGGAGATTCCCGAGCTGTTCGACTCGGCGACCCGCGAGGCCGTCGCCGCGTTCGGTCGCGGCGAGTGCTTCGTCGAGCGCTATCTGGACAAGCCTCGCCACGTCGAGGCCCAGGTCATCGCCGACCAGCACGGCAACGTCGTCGTCGCGGGCACCCGCGACTGCTCGCTGCAGCGCCGCTTCCAGAAGCTCGTCGAGGAGGCGCCCGCGCCGTTCCTGACCGACGCGCAGCGCAAGGAGATCCACGAGTCGGCCAAGCGAATCTGCAAGGAGGCGCACTACTACGGCGCAGGCACCGTCGAGTACCTGGTCGGCCAGGACGGGCTGATCTCCTTCCTCGAGGTCAACACGCGCCTGCAGGTCGAGCACCCGGTCACCGAGGAGACCGCAGGCATCGACCTCGTGCTGCAGCAGTTCCGGATTGCCAATGGCGAAAAGCTGGACATCACCGAGGATCCGGAGCCGCGCGGCCACGCCATCGAGTTCCGTATCAACGGCGAGGACGCCGGCCGCGGCTTCCTGCCCGCGCCCGGCCCGGTGAGCAAGTTCGAGGCGCCGAGCGGCCCCGGCGTGCGGATGGATGCCGGTGTCGAAACCGGATCGGTGATCGGCGGCCAGTTCGACTCGATGCTGGCCAAGCTGATCGTTCATGGCGGCACCCGCGAGGAGGCGCTGGCGCGTGCCCGCCGTGCCCTCGACGAGTTCCACGTCGAAGGCCTCGCCACCGTGATCCCGTTTCATCGCGCGGTCGTCTCCGACCCGGCGTTCATCGGTGATGCCGACGGCTTCTCCGTGCACACCCGATGGATCGAGACGGAGTGGAACAACACCGTCGAGCCGTTCACCGGTGGGGACCCGATCGAGGAATCCGACACCATCCCGCGGCAGACCGTCGTCGTCGAGGTCGGTGGCCGCAGGCTCGAGGTGTCGCTGCCCGGCGATCTCGCGATCGGCAACGGTGGGGCACCCGCGGGTGGGGGCAATGTCGTGCGCAAGAAGCCCAAGCCGCGCAAGCGGGGCGCGCACGGAGGGGTCGCCGCCTCCGGCGACGCGGTGACCGCGCCAATGCAGGGCACCGTGGTCAAGGTGGCCGTCGAGGAGGGTCAGCAGGTGTCGGCGGGCGATCTCGTCGTGGTCCTCGAGGCGATGAAGATGGAGAACCCCGTCACCGCCCACAAGGACGGCACCATCACCGGGCTCGCAGTCGAGGCGGGCGCCGCGATCACCCAGGGCACCGTGCTGGCCGAGATCAAGTGATTTCGGCGCGCTTACGCTCGCTGAGCGTGGATTAGCGCGCCCAAACCGCAACTAGTCGGGGGTCACCAGGCTGCGCTCGGCCAGCCGCGTGCCGAAGTACGCGGCCTGCGGGTCAACGACGACGGCTTTGTCGTCGCCCCTGCGGCCCAACACGTCACGCGCCATCTGTTCGAACGAGATCTTTTCCGGCCCACCGATATTCACGACACCACCGAGCGGCTGGGCGACGGCCGCACGGGCGACGTCGGTAGCGACCTGATCGGCGGCGACAGGTTGAATCAGCGCATCAGGCACCCGCACCTCGTCGCCGACGACCATCGAATCGGTGATGCCGTCTGTGAACTCGGCGAACTGCGTCGCCCGCACGATCGTGTAGCGCAAGCCTGATTCGGTGATGATCCTCTCCTGCACCACCTTGGCCCGCATGTAGCCGCTGTCGGGCAACCCGTCGACGCCGACGATCGACAGCGCGACATAGTGGCGGACGTCCGCCGTCTTTGCGGCGGCCACCAGGTTGGATGTCGACGTGGTGAAGAACTCCATCACTGGATCGTCTTCGAATGACGGCGAATTCACGACGTCAACGAGCGCGTCGGCGCCATTCAGCGCTTCGGCAAGGCCATCGCCTGTCAACACGTCGACCCCCGACCCGCGCGACGCCGCCACCACGTCGTGCCCCTCGGCGGTCAGCAGATCGACCACCTTCGTACCGATGAGACCGCTCGCGCCAATCACTGTGATCTTCATAGCTACCATCAGACGCGTGGAGCCCGTCGAAATCAATGCCGGTGCTTGGTATTTGCGCGCGCTGCGCGCGGACGATCGCATCGACGACGGGCCGGCACTGGCGGAAATGGGCGAGACCGACGCAGGCTACGTCCACAAGTGTGCCGCCCAATGGGAGTCGGACACGATGTACTCGTGGGCGGTGTGCGAGCCGACGACCGGTGAGCTGCTCGCCGAGGTGACGCTGTCGCCGGCCACCGGGCTCATCGGCATGCGCGCACGACCCGGCCACGCCGAGGCCGCGCAGGCCGCAGGCGATGCCGTGCGGCGGTTCGCCGACTCCGTCGGATAGGCCACGATCAGGTGACGTCGATGTCCTGACCCGACGCCAGGTCGGCGCAGTCGACGGCGACCACGTCGGTGCGGCCGGCGAGGAATGCCCGCGCGCCCTCGTCACCCTGCAGCCCGTCAAGCAGATCCGGCCAGTGCGTTCGCGCGATGACGACGGGATGGCCGGGCCGGTCCCCGTAGCGCGCGCGGGCCAGCCCCGACGACGACGAGCGCGCCGCGTCCAGTACTCGTCTCACCACTTCGGCGCTGACATCAGGTGTGTCTACCGCATGTAGGACGACGTAAGCGGCGTCGGTGACGTTGATGGCCGCCACACCCGTCCGGACCGACGCGCTGAGCCCCTCCTCCCAGTTGTCCGCGACCACCGCGCGCGCGGGCGCGGGCACGCCGACCAGTGCGGCACCCAACACCACGACGATGTCGTCGCACCCTCCCCCGGCCAGCGCCGTCACGCAGGCTCGCAGCCAACTGCCGTCGTTTGCAAGCACCTTAGGCATGCCGTACCGGGTGCCCGCCCCAGCGGCCAGCAGCACGCCGGCCACCGAGGAGCTTCTCGACATGTGAATAGTGTGACAGCTGGGGTCGATATCGTCCTGGCCTGCGGATACGTGGTGGACCGAGCGCACAAATTTCGAACCAAATCGATTGCCGAGCGGCCGCGCCTCGGCGTATGGTGCAAACAGGTTGAGTTCACAGCCAGCTGGAAGCGTCAAGCAACATGCAGGGCAGAACTCCTTCCCTGCAGCGCAGGCTTTGAGGACGCAGGGCCTATCTTTTTGACGTGAGCCACAGTACGAAATCGCGTATTCCGACTGATGGAGTCACAATGTCTACCCCGCATCACGGTCCTTCGGCATCGCCGGAGTCGCTCATCGAACCCACCGACTGCCACACGGCGCACTTCGCCACCCGATGGCTGCATCCGTCAATGGCGGTCATCACCGCGCACGGCGAACTCGACGCGGCAAATGCGCAGCCGTTTGTCGACTACGCGCTGCGCCACGCCGCCCACACCGATCGCCTGGTATTGGATCTGACCGGTGTGGAGTTCTTCGGCACCGCGGGCTTCTCGGCCCTGCATACCCTGAACGTCCGCTGCGCCGCGGAGAAGATCCAGTGGGCCCTTGCCCCCAGCCCGGCCGTCAGCCGGCTGCTGCGCATCTGCGATCCGGATTCGGCGTTGCCGATCTGCACCAGTGTCGAGACGGCGCTTTCGGCCGTGCAGGGTGAGCCGCGCCGGCTACTGCAACTGGTCTCGAAGCCGCGCTAAGGATTTCGCCAACAAGCGGGATACGTGCATCTGCGAGATGCCGACCCGCTCAGCGATCTGCGTCTGCGTCAGCGACTCGAAGAACCGCAACAGCAGCACCGTCCGCTCCCGCTCCGGCAACGCAGCGAGCAAGGGCCGCAACGCTTCCCGGTTCTCGATCTGATCCAGGCCCAAATCGACATCGCCGAGCGTGTCGGCAATCGCAGGCGCATCCTCGCTGCCGCTGCCGCCACTGTCGATTGACAGCGTGTTGTAGGAGCTGCCCGCGACCAGGCCCTCGATCACCTCGTCACGGTCCATGTCCAGTTCAGCGGCGAGCTCCGTCGCGGTGGGCGCGCGGCCGAGCCGCTGTGAGAGGTCGGCCGTGGCGGCGCCGAGCCGCAGATGCAGTTCCTTGAGCCGGCGCGGCACCTTGACCGACCAGCTGTTGTCGCGGAAGTGCCTGCGAACCTCGCCCATGATGGTTGGCACCGCGAAGGACACGAAATCGGACCCAGCGTTGACGTCGAACCGGATCACCGCGTTGACCAGACCCACCCGGGCCACCTGCACGAGGTCGTCACGCGCCTCCCCACGTCCGTCGAACCTGCGGGCGATGTGGTCGGCCAACGGCAGGCATCGCTCCACGATCCGGTCACGCTGGCGTTGGAACTGCGCAGACGAGTCCGGCAGATCCTCAAGCTCGCGAAACATGTCAGCGACGTCCGCGTATTCAGAGTTCGGTCGTGACGAACCCTGGGTCGACGACGGCGTCACCGCAGCGAACTCGCTCGCCTCGTCGTCATGGAGATCCCGAACACCTGCCCCTCCTCGGGGCCCTGCCCGTTTTGGAAGGTGCGCACCTCGTCGGTCAACGAGCTCAGCACGTGCCAGCTGAAGCTGCCCGGTGCCAAAATGTCCGGGCTCTTACACGTGGCGGACGCGTCGATAACCACAGCGTCGTCTCGCGGATCGATTACGAGAAGCAGTGTCGAGTCCGGAACGGCCGACCGGATCAGCCGGGTGCAGGCTTCGTCGACGGCGAGGCGCAGGTCGGCGACGGCGTCGAAATCGAGGTCCTCGAACGTGCCGACGGCGGCCACCAGGGTGCGCAGCACCGCGAGGTTCTCCAGCCTGGCAGCGACGCGGAGTTCAACCGAACGCCCCCGCCTCAGCTGCCCGTTTTCTGTATTCGCTACGTCGGCCATGTGACCTCCCGGCAATATCCTGGCGAGACTACCCCAGGTCGGCTCCCAGCTAACCACCGGCGCTCCGATGACCGGGCGAGGCAGACGTGTGGCAATGGTGAGGGCGGGGTAATCCCTCGTCATGGAGATTGCACCACGGAATCAGGTCCACGACGCGACCGATACCGGGCCGCTGCAGCGGATACTCATCGCCACCGGCCTGGTTCTTGTCGTGCTGATCCTGGCAGCGGTGGCGATATACGCCGGCGCGTTCATCATGCTGGCGCCGATGATGCAGTGACGCCGATGACGAAAGGATCGAGACAGCGCGCATTGATGTCCAATTCACCATGGTCCACGTGCAATACCCCGCCCTGGCTACCCGTCAAACATGCGACTACGCCGTAGCGCCGTCCGCGGTCCCGGAATACGACGGATACGGCGGGGGCGCGGGTTCTCCTATCAGAATCCAGACGGCACCCCGGTTACCGATAAGCAATCGCAGCAACGCATCAAAGACCTCGTGATTCCACCCGCGTGGAAGAGGGTGTGGATCTGCCCGTATCCGAACGGGCACATCCAGGCGATCGGTACCGACGCCGCGGGCCGCCGCCAGTACCTCTACCACCAGAGGTGGCAGGAGGAACGCAACGAGGAGAAGTTCGACCGGGTTCTCGAGATGTCCGCCGCGCTGCCCGACATGCGACGGCAGATCGCCGCAGACCTTCGGGGCCGCGGCCTGGCGCGCGATCGGGTGCTAGCGCTCGCCCTGCACCTGCTCGATCTCGGCTACTTCCGGGCGGGCAGCGAGCAATACGCCGAGGAGAACAACTCGTACGGCATCGCCACGCTGCTGTGCGAGCACGTATCGCTGCAGAAGCAGGCCGTCGAGTTCGACTATCCCGCGAAGAGCGGGGTGCGTCGCACCCTGTTGATCGACGATCCGGAGGTGGTCCGGTCCGTGCGGGCACTGCTGCGCCGCCGCGGCCGAACCGACCGACTCCTGGTGTGCCGCAACAGTTCCGGCTGGATCGACCTTCATGCCGACGACCTCAACGCGCGGTTCAAAGAGCTCGTCGGCGACGAGTACACGGTCAAGGATCTGCGCACCTGGCACGGCACGGTGCTGGGTGCCGCGGCCTTCGTCGATGCGGACCCTCCAGTGAACAAGACCGTGATCAAACGTGTGGAGTCGGCCGTGATGAAAGAAGTGGCAGAAGAACTCGGCAACACCCCGGCGGTGGCCCGCTCGTCGTACGTCGATCCCCGGGTGGTCGAGGGTTACGAAGCCGGGCTGACCATCGCCGCGGGAGTTCGGCGCGCCGGGCGCGTCAGAAAACCCAGCGAGCGCCAGGCCATCCTGGAGAGCAGCACAGGGCGGCTGATCCGCAAGGTGGCTAAGGGTTAGCCGGAAGCACGGTCGGCGGCCCGCCGCTGCGAACCGACATCGACTTGTCGTAGAGCCGTACAGTGTCGGCGGCGATCCGGTCCCATGTGTAGCGGACGACGGCACGGTCGCGCCCCGCGGCACCGAGGCTGCGTCGCAGGAAGGAATCTCGCAGCAGCGCGTTCATTGAGGTCGCGAGTGTTCTCGGATCGTCGGGCGCAATCAGATAGCCGGTCACATCGTGAACGACTGTGTCGACCAACGCCCCCACCGCGCTGGCAACGACGGGAACGCCGCAGGCCATCGCCTCCAGCGCAACGATGCCGGACGGATCGTAGGACGGCGTGCAGGCAACAAGGTCTGCTGACCGCAGCAGAGCCGGCATGTCGGCGATCGTCGCCGCTGGATGCAGCCGCAGTCGGTCGGCAACCCCCAAACGCTCGGCCAGACCGCGAATTGTCACGTTTCCGGACTGCGGATCGTCGTCATCCGGACCGCCGATTATGAGGAATTCAGCGTCGGGGATATACGGCAGGGCCCGAATCACTGCATCGAAACCGTTGTGCGGCAGCAGCTTCCCGACACCGACGATGCGTGACTGGCCGTCACGGGGTGCCTGCGGACCGTCGGGCGTGAATAGGTCGATGTCCACACCAGACGGAATCACTGAGGTGCCTTGGCGTGGCCGGCCCATCCGAATCAATTCGAACGCCTCGTCAGTGCTGCTGGCCGAGACCGACGTCGCGGCTTTGGCCAACTTTGACTCCAAACTGGCCCGCACCCCATCTCTGCCCAATCCATGAAACCGCAGCACCATAGGCAGCCGAAGCTGGCGAGCCACGAGCTGGGCCACGATGCCGGACATCCAGAAATGAGCATGAATGAGATCGGGGCCGCCCCTGGTCCACGTTGCCGCCAGGTATTGCGCGAACGGGCCCATGGCGCGCAGAAGTTCAACTTCGGTGAGGCGCTTGGGCGGACCGGCTGGTACGTGGACCACGTTGTAGCCCTGCGCTGTTTCGACAGTGTCGGGCAAATCGGGATCATCACGGCGGGTATACACGGTCACCCGGTGCCCTCGGCGGGCAAGCGCAGCGGATAGCTCCGCGACATGAACGCTCTGCTCGCCCGCACCTGCGTGAGTTAACACCGCGAGCGGGCTCGCTTGCGCCGAGACCATCGCGATATTCGCGGGCAGCTCCAATACCGGTGGGACCACAACACCGGATACCCAAGACATCTGGCGCACAAAACGTTCGATCGCGGGCCGGTTTTCAGCGACAAAGCGCGGGGTATTCCGACGCCGTGCAAGGCAGCGAAGATTTTCCCGACGACGTCCCCGTCGCTGACGCCTACGAGCAACAGCGCACAACCGTCGAGCCAGTGCCCGATGAAGAGGCCTCCGCCGCACCTCCCAGTGACGTGCCGCTGGAGGCCACTGCGGCCGATTGGCAGGAGCAGCTCGAGACCGTCGAGCTGGACCCAGACGAGGACGTGCCCACCGATGACTGAACCCGACGGTGTGATCCCGTATCCCGGGCAGACCTCGGATATGGCCGACAAGCCGCGAGACGAGATGCGCGACTATGTCGGTCGGGACTTGCTTGAGGGCAAGCGAGCGCTGATCACCGGTGGGGACTCCGGAATCGGGCGCGCCGTGGCGGTGGCCTTCGCGAAGGAGGGCGCCGATGTTGCAATCGCCTATCTGGAGGAGCACGACGACGCCGCGCACACCGCGTCATTGGTCGAACAGGCGGGCCGGCGCTCCGCGCGGTTTCCCGGCGATCTGGCAGAACCCAAGCAATGCAGATCGATCGTTGCGCGCACCGTCGAAACGCTCGGCGGGCTGGACATTTTGGTGAACAACGTCGCGTACCAGAACCCAACCGAGAACTTCACCGACATCGCCGATGAGCAGTGGCGCCGCACCTTCGCAGTGAACATCGACAGCTTCTTTCATGTCACAAAAGCCGCGCTCAATCACATCCCGGACGGTGGAGCGATCATCAACACGGGCTCGATCAACGGACTGCGCGGAAACAAGACGCTTATCGACTATTCGGCGACCAAGGGCGCGGTGCTGGCGTTGACCTACTCGCTGGCTCAGTCGTTGAGTGACCGCGGTATCCGCGTGAACTGTGTCGCCCCCGGTCCGGTATGGACGCCGCTGATCCCGGCAACCATGGACGCAGAAAGGGTCGAATCCTTTGGCGGCCATACACCATTCGGCCGCCCAGCCCAGCCAGACGAAATCGCGCCCTCCTACGTGTTTTTCGCCGCAGGGAAGTTGTCTTCCTATTACAGTGGCGAAGTGCTCGCTCCCGTCGGGGGTGAAACACTTCCAGGCTGACGGGAGCAGCGATGGAAGAGCGAGGTGAGCGCTTGCGGCACTCGCTTCTGGGGTACGAACGCCCTGGCGCCACCGCGCCGGTGATGCTGGCGGCGCTGCTTCGCTGGCGTCATCGGGGCACCTTCCTCGCGGCCCGGGACGACGTGGCGCGAGTGGGGTCGGACCTAGTCACGCTGCGTACTGGCTACACGCGGTATTCCGCGGTGTTGCGCAGCACAGACTGATCGCGGCGTTTAGCCAGTCCGGCCGGGGGGAAACCAAAGTATTGCGTGGGGAGATCGCCTCGTGCGGCCCGTATGGGCCCCGCGCGTAAGTAGTGGGTATCAAGACCGATCCACGCCAGTAGCGGAAAGGTAAGCATGACCGAGAAGAAGAACACTGGCCCAGAAGAAGGCGTCAAGGGCGTCGTCGAGGACGTCAAGGGTAAGGCCAAGGAAGCGGTCGGCACCGTGACAGGCCGTGATGACATGGTCCGCGAGGGTAAGGCCCAGCAGGACAAGGCCGATGCCCAGCGGGACGTTGCCAAGAAGGAAGCGCAGGCCGAGTCGGCTCGCGGCGGCGCCAAGGCTGCTGAGAAACGCCAGGAGGCCGAGCAGCGGCCGTAACCGTCAGGCACAGAAAAGACCCAGCCGGATTTGCCGGCTGGGTCTTTTCTTGTGGGCGTCAACTACTGGGATGCTGTCGCTCCGCATCGGGATGCTCTGCGTACCAACGCTCTTCGACCCGGCGCACGCGCATGTGCTCTATGAGCAGCCACGCCGCGCCGATGATGAACCCGGCGCCGGCCAGTGATGCCAGCGTCAGTCCGACGTCATGGTGCTTGGTGGCGAACGCCGCAAGGCACGACACGAACAGCACCAGGGCGATGCCAATCACGATGAGCCCCGGCATTATCTTGTTGTCCTTCATCGACTCGCCGGCGTGCGGCCGCGTTGTCCTCGCGTGGTCGACGGGATCCTTCGGGCCCTTCATCGGTACTCCTCTCTCGGCATACCTAACGCCCGCCAAACTTGGGCTGATTCAACGGTAGATCTACCCGACTGCGTTGTGGGAGAAACGCCACGGAACGTGATGTCACTGATACGGCGGATACTGCGCGCCACGCAGCACGCCCGCGAGACATGCAGCATTGCGGGCGGCCGCCGCGGTCGCTTTGGCCACCGCCTCGGGTACCTCGTCGAGGTCCTGGTAGTCCTTGGACTGCATCGCCTCGCCGTTCCAATAGGTGCAGCCCTGCGCTGGAATGGTGAAGCCGATGTCGTTGAGGCCCTGGAAGCAGTCGGCAACGATCTTGTGCGCGCCGTCCTCGTTGCCCACGACAGCGACGACGGCAACCTTGCCGAGCATGACCGGCCGCCCGGCGTCGTCGGTATTGGACAACTCGGCGTCAAGGCGTTCGAGAACACGTTGGGCGACGCTGGACGGGTGGCCCAGCCAGACCGGGGTGGCAAGTATGAGGATGTCGGCGTCCAGGATCCGTTGGCGGATTTTCGGCCACTCATCACCGTCGCCCATGTCGGCCTCGATGCCAGGCAGGATCGCGTAATCGACCATCCGCAGCGCATCGGTCTTAACCCCCGCATCGCGCAGCTTTTCACAGACGTGCTCGGCCATCAGCGCGCTGCTCGAGGACGCGGGGCTGCGTTTGAGACTGCACACCAGCGCCAGCGCAGAAAGGGGTCCTTCTGGATCCTCGGGCACGCGGGTACGGCTACCCGGTTGATAGCCCGTCAAACGATTCGCAGGTGGTGGCGGATTCCACATTTTGTGGCGGATCCGAGAAGCGAACGCCGCTGCAAGGCAGCAGCAGTCATCGCATCTCCACAGCGCACACTTCGCGACGAAATCCGCCGTTGGCTGCCAGCCCGTTGGCCGTCATGCGATTTTCTGCGCCGCCCGACAGTGGTCAAACAGCCAGCTAGACACTCATGACCGAGATTTTCAGCATCCTGCTACGTAATTCGTACTATCCTCCATATTGGTTGAGCTCCCAGCCCGCCGGACGCGCCCAGAGCGCTTGATCAAGGTTCCCGGGCCAGCGAAGCCGTCCGACGAACCCGACCGATGCCTATGCAATACAACTTGGGGGTTGAGCGATGGCCGCTGTCGGCACCACCAGGATCTTCCGCCCGGACCCTGTCTCTGCGACCGAACTGCAACGGTGTGGCAGAGCAACTTTCGCTGTGCGCCACCCGTCTTCGACCCGGGCGGCTGTGGCCGTCGTCGGCGAGATCGACGCCGTCAACGGCCGGGCGCTGGGGCGCTACGTCGAGCGGCATACCGGCATATCCCGACAACTCGTGCTGGACCTGCGCGCCGTCGACTTCTTCGGAACTCAAGCCTTCACCGCGCTGTATTACATCAGCGTGCATTGCGCCCGCAGCGATGTGGATTGGATTATCGTCGGCAGCCATCCGGTCCGGCGTCTGCTGTCAATCTGTGACCCCAGCGGTGAGTTGCCGTTTGTTGACGATCTTCCTTCGGCGCTAGTGCGACTTGATCGCCTGGCGCAGTGTCACGTCGCACCGGCGGGGTGAGTCGGGGAGCCTCGCGCACTCGGCTGAAGGATCGGCTGCGTTCAAGCGACGCCCTGCGGATACGCAGGCGCCGAGTCAGATCATCCGCCGAACAAAGCCGGCCCAGCCAAGACCGGCATGCTCGTGGTCAGCACCAGAAGCATCATCGTGAACAGGAACCAGCCCGCGCCCTGCCATGCCCACCACGTCTCGCGGTTGCGCCACGTCTGATACGTGCGGACGAAGGCCCGCAGGCCGCCGATCAACAGGATGACCGGCGCCCCGACCGCGAGCAGGGCTCGCTGGGGCACGCCGCAGGCCGCCGTGTCGGCTGTTGCGCCGTTACATGTGCTGACCCAGGCGACGGCCACGACGAGAAAGGCCGCCCCGAGGACCGCGACCACCACGCCGAAGCGCACGGCCTCGCGGACGTTTGCCTCGTCGTGCCGCAAATCGTTGGGATTCTGATGCACAGCCACCTGCCCGCACTCCCGAATTCGCTAGTAGCCGCCCGTACTGGACGAAGAGCAGAATTCCCTAGCTTGAGAGCGAATAAACGTCAGGAGTAGATGCGCGTATGTGCGGTCAGCAGCAATCTGTCGTACACGGCACGGGCAGGTAGCACCTCATCGTAGGAAAGCTGCAGGAAGTCCCTGGCGATCTGCTCGGCCAGCGCCCGCAATTTCGTGTTGGTCTCCTGCGAGCGCCATTTGAGGAGCTCGAACGCGGCGTCGGCGTTGATCCTGTAGATGACCATGAGCATGCCCTTGGCCTGTTCGATGCCGCTGCGGGCCTCCGCGATCTCGGCCACCGCCTCGGTGACGCTCTCGTCGTGGGCCTGCTTGATCGACGGTGTGACGTCGACGTAGAAGCCGTGCGTGCCGATCACCTGGCCGGCGTCGTCAAAAAGCTGGTCACCGACCACGACCACGTGGTGCACCTCGCCTCGGGTGTCGACGATGCGGTGCCGGGTGGAAAACGCCCCGGACGTGCGCCGGATCTCATCCAGGGTTGCGGCGACCTGACCGTAGTCCTCGGGATGCTTATGCGAAAGCACCAGGTCAGTGGTTGGCTGCACGGTGCCGGCTTCATAGCCGTGCATGCGCTGGACCTGCGGTGACCACTCCCAGCGTTCGTCTGCGAAATAGAATCGGAATGAACCCACGCGCTGGGGCTCGCCCACGGCTACAGCGGGTTCGGCGGGCCTTTGCCCATCGAGGTCGGTTAGCTCGCCCGTCATGATGTGCAGATTAACGCGGCTACGTACAGCGCGGCATCGGAGCAGATCCAGCCGTTCGTTATTCGGATAATCGGCTCGAATGCCGTCAGTGCCGGCGCCTAGCATTCGGCCCGTGGTGCGGATGAGGCTCTACGTGTTGGTGGCGGTGGCGTCGGGCGTGGCCGCCCACTTGGTCGGTGCCGCGCCGGTCTGGAGCCTCGCGATCGGCGCAATCGCGCCTGCAATTCTCGCGGTGGCGCCGCATTTTCTGCGCGGCACCCTGGCCGGCCTGAGTACGCCCGACGATGTAGCCGTCGAAATGTCGGGCACCGCGTTCGAGGACCACGTCGCACGGATCGCCCGGTCCTCCGGGCTGCCGGTGATCCTGACCGCGATCACGGGCGATTGGGGCGTCGACATCATCGTCGGCAAGCGACCCAATCGCCTTGCCATTCAATGCAAGCGCCAGTCCCGTCCGGTTGGCACAAGCGCGATTCAGGAAGTGGTGGCTGGCGCACCGATGCAGGATTGCACCAAGACCATGGTGGTCACCAATAACGAATTCACCCCTGCGGCACGCAAACTCGCGGAGCTGCACGGCTGCGAGCTAGTCGGCCGCGCGGAGCTGCCTCGGCTGCGATCGACGATCCGGCGGCTTATCGAGCCAACAGAGGTCAGCTGAGCGCGTCACGCACCGCAGCGACGGCGGCGTCGATCTCCTCACGAGACACCGTCAACGCCGGTCGGAACCGCACGCTATCCGGGCCGCTGGCCAGCATGATGACCCGGCGATCCCACAGCCTGCGGATCAACTCGTCGCGCTCGGCGCCGCTCGGCAGGCTGAAGGCGCACATCAGCCCCCGGCCCCGAACATCTATCACCACGCCCGGAAACTCCAAGGCCAGATCCTCGAGCCGATCGAGCAGATAGCGCCCGGCCTTGGCGGCCCGCACCAGTAAGCCGTCCGACTCCATGATCTCGAGAACGCGGCGGGACCGCACCATGTCGACGAGGTTGCCGCCCCACGTGGAGTTGATGCGCGAGCTGACCGCGAACACGTTGTCGCGTACCTCGTCGACCCGACGGCCGGCCATGATGCCGCACACCTGTGTCTTCTTGCCAAATGCCACCACATCGGGCGCGACGCCCAATTGCTGGTAGGCCCACGGGGTTCCGGTCATCCCGCAGCCGGTCTGCACCTCGTCGAAGATGAGCAGCGCGTCGAATTCGTCGCACAACTCCCGCATCGCGGCGAAGAACTGCTGACGGAAATGCCGGTCGCCGCCCTCGCCCTGGACGGGTTCGGCGATGAAACATGCGATGTCGTTCGGATGCGCCTCGAAAGCCGCCCGGGCCTGCGCCAACGACGCCGCTTCAACGGCCTCCATGTCGGCGCCCGGTCGAATGTAGGGCGCGTCGATGCGCGGCCAGTCGAACTTCGGGAACCGGGCAACCTTGTTCGGGTCGGTATTGGTCAGCGACAGCGTGTAGCCGCTACGGCCGTGGAACGCGCCGCGCAGGTGCAGCACCTTGGTGCCGAGGTCTGGGTCGATCCCGCGAGCCTCGTTGAGACGGCTCTTCCAGTCGAATGCCACCTTCAGTGCGTTCTCGACGGCCAGCGCTCCCCCGTCGACGAAGAACAGGTGCGGCAGCGCCGGATCACCGAGCACGCGGGCGAACGTGTCGACGAAGCGCGCCATCGGCACGCTGTACACATCGGAGTTGCTTGGCTTGTTCACCGCGGCCTGCGCCAATTCCGCGCGGAAGTCCTCGTCGTCGGCGAGCGCCGGGTGATTCATGCCCAGCGCGGACGACGCGAAGAACGTGAACATGTCGAGATAGCGGTCGCCGGTGCGCGCATCCACCAGGTACGAGCCCGACGAGCGGTCGATGTCGAGGATGAAGTCGAGCCCATCGGCCAGGATGCTGCGGGCCAGGACGTCTCGGACGTCGTCGGGGCGCAGGACGGCAGGTGTCAGGACGGCAGTCATACGGCCATCTTACCGCATTATTTACGGTTGGCCAGCCAGCTGACAGGAACTATTCCGGCATGATTTCGCGTCCGGAGTAAAAAGTCTGTAAGATGATGGTGCTTCGGGTACGTACGTTCGCCGCCGTCCGGATCTGTTGCAGCAAGTCTTCAAGCGCTCGCGGGGACTCGACACGCACGAGCAGGACGTAGCTCTCCTCACCGGCCACCGAGTGACACGACACGATGGCCGGTATGTGTTCGAGCCGGGCAGGCGCATCATCGGGTTGAGAGGGATCGAGAGGGGTGATGGCCACGAACGCCGACAGCATTTTCCCGACGGCTTCGGGGTTGATCCGCGCGGTGTACCCCGTCACCACCCCGCGTGATTCGAGCCGGCGTACCCGGGATTGGACCGCCGACACCGACAGCCCGGCGGTCGCGGCGAGATGGGCCAGCGTCGCCCGCCCGTCTGCAACCAGTTCGCGCACCAATATCCGATCGATCTCGTCGAGGTGTTCGCCCGCCTCCACCATTGCCGCACTGTATCCGAATGCGGGGGGTACCCGATGAGCCGTCGCTGCGGTATGTGGGAAACCTGGCAACTCCGTGCGGAATTCGCCGCGGCGCTGTCACGCCTGTACGGCACCGAGGTACCGGCCTACAACACTCTGGTCGAGGTCAGCGCCGAAGTGAACCGCGAACTGGGCGGATCTGAGCGGGTGAGCGCCGAACGCCACGGCGCAATCCGCGTCGGCAGCGCCAGCGAACTCGCGGACGTCGCCAACCTGTTCGCCGCGTTCGGCATGTACCCAGTCGGCTTCTACGACCTGCGCGATGCGGCCTCGGCCGTTCCGGTGGTGTCCACCGCGTTTCGGCCGATCGACACAGACCAGCTGGCGCGCAACCCGTTCCGCGTGTTCACGTCGATGCTGACCACCGCCGACGCGCGCTTCTTCTCCCCTGAGTTGCGTGACCGGGTCGAAAGGTTCATCGCCGTCCGCCAGTTGTTCGACCCTGCGCTGATCGACGAGGCGAGGCGCATCGCGGCGGCCGGTGGCGCGGAACCCGAGCGGGCCGAGCGGTTCGTGGCGGCCGCGGTCTCGGCGTTCACGCTCTCCCGTGAGCCGATCGACCGGGCCTGGCACGAGGAGCTGACGCGGGTTTCGGCGGTGGCCGCGGACATCGCCGGCGTAACCACGACACACATCAACCACCTGACGCCGCGTGTGCTCGACATCGACGAGTTGTACCGCAGGATGACCGCCCGCGGCATCACCATGATCGACGCCATTCAGGGCCCACCAGCCTGGCACGGCCCAGATGTGTTGTTGCGGCAGACGTCATTTCGTGCCCTGGCCGAGCCGCGGCGATTTCGTGAGGCCGACGGCACGGTGTCCGCCGGAGCGCTGCGTGTGCGCTTCGGTGAGGTCGAGGCGCGCGGAGTAGCGCTGACCCCGCACGGTCGCGAACGCTACGACGCCGCGATGGCGGCTCCGGATCCCGCCGCTGTGTGGGCGGACTACTTCCCTGCCACCGACGAGGAAATGGCTGCCAGCGGCCTGGCCTACTACCATGTCGGCGACCCGTCCAAACCTGTTGTCTACGAAGACTTCCTGCCTGCCTCGGCGGCCGGAATCTTCCGGTCCAATCTCGATACTGACACAAACGCCGCCGACGCGGCCGATAATTCTGACTACAGCCTGGGTTGGCTGGCCGGTCAGATCGGACACCCCATTCACGATCCCTACGAGCTCTACGAGAAAGTCGCATCAGCATGACCACAGCTCAGACATCCAAGCTTCCGACAGCCGAAGATCTTCGCAGCCAAGCGCGTGACGCGCTGACCGCCGTCGGCTCGCGCACTGAACTCGGCGAGCCAGGCGGCGGCGGCCTACCGGCCAGCACACCCATCACCGGTGAGGTGCTGTTCACCGTCGCGGAGACAACGCCCGAAGGGGCCGACGCCGCGATAGCCGAAGCGGCGCAGGCATTTACGTTGTGGCGCATTACCCCGGCCCCTGCCAGGGGCGCTTTGGTGGCCCGCCTCGGCGAGCTGCTCGTCGAGCACAAGGCCGATCTCGCCACGCTCGTCACTATCGAGGCGGGCAAGATCACCTCCGAGGCCCTCGGCGAGGTGCAGGAGATGATCGACATCTGCGAGTTCGCGGTCGGCCTTTCGCGACAGCTGTACGGCAAGACCATTGCGTCCGAACGCCCAGGACACCGGCTGATGGAAACGTGGCATCCGCTGGGCGTGGTTGGCGTGATTACCGCCTTCAACTTCCCCGTCGCGGTCTGGGCGTGGAACACCGCGATCGCGTTGGTGTGCGGGGACACCGTGGTGTGGAAGCCGTCGGAGCTGACGCCGCTTACCGCGCTGGCCTGCCAGGCACTGATCGAAAAGGCCGCAGCCGACGTCGGCGCACCGCGCGGGGTCAGCCGGCTCGTCCAGGGTGGCCGCGAGGTCGGCGAACGTCTGGTCGACGATCCTCGGGTGGCGCTGCTGAGCGCGACCGGTTCGGTGCGGATGGGCCGACAGGTCGGTCCCCGGGTGGCGCAGCGCTTCGGCAAGGCGCTGCTGGAACTGGGCGGCAACAACGCCGCGATCGTTGCCCCGTCTGCCGACCTCGACCTCGCCGTGCGAGGGATCGTGTTCTCGGCGGCAGGCACCGCGGGCCAGCGCTGCACGACACTGCGCAGGCTGATCGTGCACTCCTCGGTGGCCGACGAGCTGGTCGACCGCATCGTGAACGCCTACCGGCAGCTGCCGGTCGGCGACCCTGCCGCCGAGGGCACACTGGTCGGTCCGCTCATCCACGAAACCGCCTATCGCGATATGGTCGGGGCTCTCGAGCAGGCCCGTGCGGACGGCGGCGAGGTGTTCGGTGGCGAGCGCCATGCCGTCGGTGATGAGAGCGCCTATTACGTCGCGCCCGCCGTGGTGCGGATGCCCGCACAGACGGATGTCGTGCATCACGAGACGTTCGCGCCGATCCTCTACGTGCTGACGTACGACGATCTGGATGAGGCGATTGCGTTGAACAACGAGGTACCGCAAGGTCTTTCGTCGGCCATCTTCACCCTCGACGTGCGGGAAGCGGAGCGTTTCATGGCGGCCGACGGTTCGGACTGCGGCATTGCCAACGTCAACATCGGCACTTCAGGCGCGGAGATCGGCGGCGCGTTCGGCGGCGAGAAGCAGACCGGCGGCGGGCGCGAATCGGGTTCGGATTCGTGGAAGGCCTATATGCGGCGGGCCACCAACACCGTCAATTACTCGTCCGAGCTCCCGCTGGCCCAGGGCGTGCACTTCGGCTGACGCCCGCCGCAGGCGTTTTGATGCGGCGTAACCGGGTCACCCTACGACCATGCAACAGAGCAATGCGCGGGTATATGCAGTGGTCGGTGTCGTGGTGGCGGCCATAGCGGCGGCCGCTCTGGTGATGCCAGCCGCACGCCAACTCGGCCCTGCGACGGGCTTATTGACGGCGGCGGCGATCCTTGGGATTCCTGTCCTGGTGGTGCTGGCAGTGAGCGGCGCTGCGCATTACGGGGTGCTGGCCAGCTCGGTGGTCGCAGTGGTGGTCGCGGTTATCACCTGTGTCGTGTCCTTTGTGGTGGCCGCGTTCGCGTTCGCCACGGCCCTTTCCGGCTCGGTCACCGGAGTGGTGCTGGCGGTCGTGCTGTTCGGCGCGCCGGCGTTGAGCGTGCTGATCCTCGGGCTCGTGGCGCTACGCGTGGTTCCCGCCCGATCCGGGAACAACTCGGTTCGTCGCGAAGCCCAGCATCAGTAGCGCCCATGCTCGGCTTACCCGATTCAGTGCGCGCCTGCCTGTTCGACCTCGACGGGGTGCTGACCGACACCGCGAGTGTGCACAGGACGGCCTGGAAGGCCATGTTCGACACGTACCTACACGACCGCGCGGAGCGGACGGGAGAGCCGTTCGTTCCGTTTGATATCGATGCCGACTATTTGAATTACGTCGACGGCAAAAAGCGTGAGGACGGAGTGCGGTCGTTTCTGGCCGCCCGCGATATCGAACTGCCCGAAGGGAACCCGGACGACGACGCGTCGGCCGAGACGGTGTACGGGCTGGGCAATCGCAAGAACGAGCTGTTCCATCAGACGATTCACGAGGATGGCGTCAAGGTGTTCGAAGGTTCGCGCCGCTACCTCGAAGCGGTCGCCGCCGCGGAACTCGCCGTGGCGGTGGTGTCGTCGAGTGCGAACACCCGCGAGGTGTTGGAGGTCACCGGGCTCGACAAATTCGTCCAGCAGCGGGTGGACGGGGCGACGATGCGCGACGAACACATCGCGGGCAAGCCCGCACCTGATTCGTTTCTGCGGGCAGCGGAGCTGCTCGGGGTGGAGCCTGCACAGGCAACGGTCTTCGAAGACGCGCTGGCCGGCGTCGAGGCCGGCCGCAGCGGACACTTCGGCTGCGTAGTGGGTGTTGACCGCGTCGGCCAGGCAGAAGCGTTGCGCCGCAACGGCGCCGACATCGTCGTGACCGACCTGGCCGAATTGCTGCCGAAGCGATGATCACCGAACAGATCTTCCCCGTCGAGCCGTGGCAGGTGCGCGAGACCACGCTGGATCTCGACCTGCTGGCTCAATCGGAGTCGGTGTTCGCGTTGTCCAACGGCCACTTCGGGCTGCGCGGCAATCTCGACGAGGGCGAACCGTATGGGCTGCCAGGCACCTACCTCAATTCGTTCTACGAGACGCGCCCGCTGCCGTATGCCGAAGCGGGATACAGCTATCCGGAGGATGGTCAGTCGGTCATCGACGTCACAAACGGAAAGATTCTGCGCCTGCTTGTCGATGACGAGCCGTTCGACGTCCGATACGGCGAGCTGCACGAGCACGAACGTGTGCTGGACATGCGGGCGGGCACGCTGACTCGCCACGTGTGCTGGACGTCCCCGGCAGGCAGGCGGGTGGACGTGCACTCGACACGACTCGTCTCGCTGGCACAACGCGGGGTGGCGGCCATCGAATACGTGGTTGAGGCGGTCGACGAATTCGTCCGCGCCACCGTGCAATCCGAGCTCGTGGCCAACGAGGACCAGCCGCAGCCGTCCGCCGACCCTCGGGTCGCCGCGGTGTTGCTCAACCCGTTGGAGGCCGTGCAGCACGACGCGGGCGAACGGGGAGCGCTGCTGGTGCACCGGACCCGTGCCAGCCGCTTGATGATGGCCGCGGCGATGGAGCATCAGATCGATGTGCCAGGCCGGGTCGAGGTGAACACCGATGCCGGTGAGGACTGGGCCCGAACGACAGTCATCTGCGGCCTAAAGCCCGGAGAAAAGCTGCGCATCGTCAAGTTTCTCGCCTACGGATGGTCGAGCCTGCGCTCGCGCCCCGCGCTTCGCGATCAAGTGGTCGGCGCGGTGGCAGGTGCCCAATACTGTGGGTGGGACGGTCTAATCGAGGCGCAGCGCGAATATCTGGATGAGTTCTGGGACTGCGCGGACGTCGAGGTGGAGGGCGACCCCGATTGCCAGCAGGCGGTGCGGTTCGGCCTGTTCCACGTCCTGCAGGCCAGCGCGCGCGCCGAACGCCGAGCGATCCCTGGAAAAGGCTTGACCGGCACCGGCTATGACGGCCATACCTTCTGGGACACAGAGGGCTTCGTCCTCCCTGTGCTCACCTACACCGCACCGTACGCTGCGGCGGATGCACTACGATGGCGGGCTTCGACGCTGGATCTGGCGCGCGAACGGGCGGTCGAACTGGATCTCGCGGGAGCCGCGTTTCCGTGGCGAACAATCCGGGGTCAGGAGTGCTCGGCGTACTGGCCCGCGGGCACGGCGGCCTGGCATATCAATGCCGATATCGCCATGGCCTTCGAACGGTATCGCATTGTGACAGGCGATGATTCGCTGGAGGCCGAATGTGGTCTTACGGTGTTGGTGGACACCGCGCGGCTGTGGATGTCGCTGGGGCATCACGACAGGCACGGGGTGTGGCATCTCGACGGGGTCACCGGCCCTGACGAGTACACCGCCATTGTGCGTGACAATGTGTTCACCAATCTGATGGCGGCACACAACCTCCGCACCGCGGCGGATGCCTGCGGTCGACACCCTGAGGCGGCGGCTGACATGGGTGTCGGTACCGAGGAGACGGCCGCCTGGCGCAATGCGGCCGACGCAGTGTGCATTCCGTTCGACGACGAGCTCGGCGTCCACCAACAATGCGAGGGCTTCACCACCCTGCGGGAGTGGAACTTCACCGAGAACACGTCGTATCCGTTGTTGTTACATGAGCCCTATGTGCGGCTCTACCCATCGCAGGTCGTCAAACAGGCCGATCTCGAGCTGGCCATGCATTGGCGCAGCTGCGCTTTCACGCCCGAGGAGAAGGCGCACAATGTCGACTATTACGAGCGCCGCACGACCAGGGACTCTTCGCTGTCCGCCTGCACGCAGGCGGTGATGTGTGCCGAGGTGGGCCATCTGGAACTGGCCCACGACTATCTCTACGAAGCCGCGATGATCGATCTGCGGGATCTGCACAAGAACAGCCGTGACGGGCTGCACATGGCGTCGCTGGCCGGCACGTGGACCGCGTTGGTCGCCGGCTTCGGCGGTCTGCGCGATGACGACGGCGAGCTCGCGCTCGATCCGCAGCTGCCCGATGGCATGGGGCGGTTGCGGTTTCGGCTGCGTTGGAAGGGTTTCCGGCTGACAGTCGATGTCTGCCACGACGAAGTCGTCTATACCCTTCGCGACGGCCCCGAAGGTGTGCTGACTATCCGACACGCCGGCGAGAACTTGGAGCTGAACACCGACTCGCCGACGACGGCGTCTGTGCAGCGCCGCAAACCGCTGTTGCCGCCGCCATCGCAACCGCCAGGGCGCGAACCGATTCGCCGGGCACGTTCTGACCGACGAGTGTGGGGCCAGGCCGGCTGACTGTGTGGATTCGTCGTATCCGCGGGTATACCCAAGGCGATGCAGCAGATCGAGGTCGGTGGTGTTGCTAAGGTCGTCAACTTCGCCAGTCAAGTTGACGATGCCACCATCGAACAGGCCAAGCAGACGGCGGAGCTGCCGTTCGTCTATCCGTATGTCGCGTTGATGCCGGACGCCCACCTCGGCAAAGGCGCGGCCGTCGGGACAGTGATTCCGACGCTCGGGGCGGTCATACCGGCGGCAGTCGGCGTGGACATCGGCTGCGGGATGATCGCCGCGCGCACCCGCTTCTCCGCCAAGGACATAGCAGGCGCAGACACGACGCGACTTCGGAATTCGCTCGAATCCGCTATCCCGCTCAGTGCAGGCAACTACAACCGCTCACTGCGGCGGTTCAAGTTCACGCAAGCGCGGATCACCCGCCTGGAGCGCCTCGCGACCGATGGCAATGTCGATCTGGCCCATTCACCGAAATGGAAGGAGCAGCTGGGAACACTCGGCGGCGGGAACCACTTCATCGAGCTGTGCCTCGACACCGATGACGCGGTCTGGATGTTCCTGCATTCCGGATCGCGCGGCGTCGGCAACAAGATCGCCACGCGTCACATCAACGTGGCCAAGCAACAATGTCGCGGCAAAGGGGTTTCGCTGCCGAATGCCGATCTGGCGTACCTCGAAGAAGGCACCCCCGAGTTCGACACCTACATCGCCGAATTGCGTTGGGCCCAGCAGTTTGCGCTTGCCAACCGCGAAGAGATGATGGACCGCTACCGGCAGGTGTTTGCCCGTTGGATGGGCCTCGGGTCCGAGGACGTCGAGCTCGAACGGCTTAACACCCACCACAACTATTCCGCGCCAGAACGTCACGCAGACAAGGACGTTTGGCTCACCCGCAAGGGTGCGGTCGACGCCCACCAAGGCGTGATGGGTGTCATCCCGGGGTCGATGGGCACCAGCTCGTATGTCGTGCGCGGCAAGGGTAATCCTGCCAGCCTGTGCAGCGCGCCGCACGGCGCAGGTCGGCGGTTTTCCAGAACGGAAGCCCGGCGCCGGTTTACCGCAGCCGACCTCGCATCGCGGATGAAAGGTATCGACTACCGCCACGGCCAAGCGTGGATCGATGAGATCCCCGACGCCTACAAGCCGATTGACGTCGTCATGGACGACTCACGAGACCTCGTGGACGTGGTCACCACCTTGCGGCAGGTCGTCAACGTCAAAGGCACTTAACAAGCTGTTGTACATGTGTTAAGTAGAATGGCGGCGTGGCTGAATCCAGACGTCGACTGTCGCCCGACGACCGACGCAACGAACTGCTCGCTTTGGGCGCGGAGGTGTTCGGCCAGCGACCGTACGACGAGGTCCGCATCGATGAGATCGCCGAGTTGGCTGGGGTGTCGCGGGCGCTGATGTACCACTACTTCCCGGACAAGCGGACGTTCTTCGCCGCGGTGGTGCGTGCCGAGGGTGACCGGCTCTTCGAGGCCACCAGTACGCCGCCGGAGCCGGGACAAAGCCTTTTCGACCAGGTGCGCGGGGGCGTGCTGGCATACGTGCGGTACGACGAGGAGCATCCGCACGGCGCGTGGGCCGCCTACATCGGCATGGGCAGCTCCGATCCGGTGCTGCGCGGCATCGAGGACGTCGACAATGACCGGCAGGCCAATCGGATCATCGCGCGGATCATGGAGGCGGTCGGCGGCGCGCTGGACCCCAAGGTCGAACGCGACCTGCGGGTCACCATCTACGGCTGGCTGGCGTTCACGTTCGAGATGTGCCGGCAGCGGCTGCTCGACCCGTCGATCGACGCCGGCTACGTCGGGGATGCGTGCGCGCACGCCCTGCTCGACGCGATCGGTCGGGTTCCGGGCATCCCGTCCCCGCTGAGCGATGCCGTCGCTGTCGAGCATCGCTGATACCGCGATTTCGGCGCGCTCATCCACGCTGAGCGACGGTTTGCGCGCCGAAATCGCTGAGTTGTCGGTGGTCTCCGGCACCATGACGACATGAGCTCCGATCCGCTTGGGCGGTTCAGCGCGCTGACCCGCGAGTGGTTCGCCGGCACCTTCGCCGCGCCGACGGCCGCACAGGCCGAGGCATGGTCGGCGATCGCCGACGGCGACAACACGCTGGTCATCGCTCCTACCGGGTCCGGCAAAACCCTGGCCGCATTTCTGTGGGCGATCGACCGGCTCGCCTCGACGGAACCGCGTCCACACAAGGCCGGCACCCGGGTGCTGTACGTGTCGCCGCTGAAGGCGCTGGCCGTCGACGTCGAGCGCAACCTACGCACCCCGCTGACCGGTATCGGCCGGATCGCCGAGCGCCGCGGAGTGCCCGCGCCCCACATCAGCGTCGGTGTGCGATCCGGCGATACCCCACCCGCTCAGCGCCGCGCGTTGATCACGAAACCGCCGGACATCCTCATCACCACCCCCGAGTCGTTGTTCCTGATGCTGACGTCGGCGGCGCGCGAGACGCTGGCCGAGGTGCAGACGGTGATCGTCGACGAGGTGCACGCCGTCGCGGGCACCAAACGCGGCGCACACCTTGCCCTGTCGCTGGAACGGCTCGACCAGCTGCTGGCCACCCCGGCACAGCGCATCGGGCTGTCGGCCACGGTGCGGCCGCCCGAGGAAGTCGCGCGGTTCCTGTCGGGGCAGGCAAGGACGACGATCGTCGCGCCCCCTGCGAGCAAGACGTTCGATCTCTCGGTTCAGGTGCCGGTCCCGGACATGGCCAACATGGAGAACAACACCATCTGGCCCGATGTCGAGGCGCGGATCGTCGACCTGATCGAGGCGCACCGCAGCTCGATCGTGTTCACGAATTCCCGGCGGCTGGCCGAGCGACTGACCTCTCGGCTCAACGAGATTCACGCCGAACGGTCCGGCATCGAACTGCCGGCCGAACGCAACGCAGCGGTCGGCGGCGGCTCACCGGCGCAGCTGATGGCCAGCGGCCAGTCACACGGCGCGCCCACGCTGCTGGCCCGGGCGCATCACGGCTCGGTGAGCAAGGAGCAACGCGCCCTTGTCGAGGACGATCTCAAGAGCGGACGCCTGCGCGCCGTCGTCGCCACATCCAGCCTGGAGTTGGGCATCGACATGGGTGCTGTCGATCTGGTGATCCAAGTCGAGGCGCCGCCGTCGGTGGCCAGCGGCCTGCAGCGCATCGGTCGCGCAGGCCATCAGGTCGGCGAGATCTCACAGGGCGTGCTGTTTCCCAAGCACCGTACGGACCTGATCGGCTGCGCGGTGACGGTGAAGCGGATGTTGGCCGGCGAGATCGAGACCATGCATGTGCCGACAAATCCGCTCGACGTCCTGGCCCAACACACCGTGGCGGCGTGCGCGTTGGAACCCATCGACGCCGACCGCTGGTTCGACGCGGTGCGGCGCAGCGCGCCGTTCGCGACTTTGCCGCGCAGCGCGTTCGAGGCGACCCTGGACCTGCTGTCCGGTAAGTACCCGTCGACCGAGTTCGCCGAGCTGCGGCCACGGCTGGTGTATGACCGTGACGCGGGCACGCTCACCGCACGCCCTGGTGCGCAGCGGCTCGCGGTGACCTCGGGCGGCGCGATCCCTGATCGCGGCCTTTTCACCGTCTACCTGGCGACCGACTCCGAAAAGCCATCGCGGGTAGGCGAACTCGACGAGGAAATGGTCTACGAGTCCAGGCCCGGTGACGTGATATCGCTGGGTGCGACCAGTTGGCGCATCACTGAGATCACTCACGACCGGGTGTTGGTCATTCCGGCGCCGGGCCAGCCGGCGCGACTGCCGTTCTGGAAGGGCGACGGCGTGGGCAGGCCGGCCGAACTGGGCGCCGCGGTTGGCGCGTTTACCGGCGAGCTTGCCCGGCTCGGCCGCGACGAGTTCGCCGAACGTTGCCGCACAATGGGTTTCGACGAGTTCGCGTCCGACAATCTGTGGCAGCTGATCGACGAGCAGCGACAGGCCACCAGCACTGTGCCCAGTGACACCACGCTCGTCGTTGAACGGTTCCGCGACGAACTCGGCGACTGGCGAGTGATCCTGCACTCCCCCTACGGGCTGCGGGTGCACGGACCACTCGCGCTGGCGGTTTCGAGACGGCTACGCGAGCGCTACGGCATCGACGAGAAACCGACGGCCTCCGACGACGGCATCATCGTGCGGCTACCCGATACCGAGGACGCGGCGCCCGGGGCCGACCTGTTCGTGTTCGACGCCGACGAGATCGAACCGATCGTCACCGCGGAGGTGGGCGGCTCGGCGCTGTTCGCGTCACGGTTCCGCGAATGTGCGGCCCGCGCATTGCTTCTGCCGCGCCGGCATCCCGGAAAGCGGTCGCCGCTGTGGCATCAGCGGCAGCGCGCCGCCCAGCTGCTCGACGTGGCCCGCAAGTACCCAGATTTCCCCATCGTTCTTGAGGCGGTCCGCGAATGCCTGCAGGACGTCTATGACGTACCGGCGCTAACCGAGCTGATGGGTCGGGTGGCGCAGCGTCGGTTGCGGGTGGTCGAGGTGGAGACCGCAACACCGTCGCCGTTCGCGGCATCGCTGTTGTTCGGTTACGTCGGCGCTTTCATGTACGAAGGCGACAGCCCGCTGGCCGAGCGTCGCGCCGCCGCACTGTCGCTGGACAGCGTGCTGCTGGCCGAGCTGCTGGGCCGGGTCGAGCTTCGGGAGCTGCTGGATCCGCAGGTCATCGCGACCACCACGCAGCAGCTGCAACACCTCAGTTCGGACCGGCTGGCCCGCGACGCCGAAGGCATCGCCGATCTGCTGCGGGTGCTCGGCCCGCTGACCGAACACGAGATCGCCGCCCGCTGCACGACCAGGGAGGTGGGGGGCTGGCTCGACGGCCTGCAGGCTGCCAAACGCGCGCTGACAGTATCGTTTGCGGATCAAACCTGGTGGGTCGCAGTCGAAGACATCGGCCTGCTGCGCGACGGGGTCGGGGTGGCGGTGCCCGTCGGAGTGCCAGCGGCGTTCACCGAATCGGTCAATGACCCTCTCGGCGAACTCCTGGGCCGGTATGCCCGTACGCACGGCCCGTTCACTACACGTGACGCCGCGGCCCGCTTCGGGCTCGGTCTGCGGGTGACGGCCGATGTGCTGGGTCGAATGGCGATCGACGGCAGGCTGATCCGCGGCGAGTTCACGGATGCAGTGGATGGCGAGCAGTGGTGTGACGCCGATGTGCTGAAAATCCTGCGGCGCCGGTCGCTGGCCGCGCTGCGGGCGCAGGTCGAGCCCGTCAGCACCGCCGCATATGGCCGCTTCCTGCCGTCCTGGCAGCAAGTGGGGACGCACAATGCGGGCATCGACGGCCTTGCCGCCGTGATCGATCAGCTTGCCGGAGTATCGATCCCGGCCTCGGCGATCGAGTCGTTGGTGTTCGGGCTACGGGTCCGCGACTACCAGCCCGCAATGCTCGACGAGCTGCTGGCCGCGGGCGAAGTCACCTGGTCGGGCGCGGGCCAGATCGGCGGCGGCGACGGCTGGATTGCATTCCATTCGGCCGAGTCGGCGCCGCTGACGCTGGCCACCCCGACAGAGATCGAGTTCACCGATACGCACCGGGCGATCCTGTCCACGCTGGATGCTGGCGGCGCTTATTTCTTCCGTCAGCTCGCCGACGGCGTCACCGAGCAGTTCAAACAAGCGCTGTGGGAACTGATTTGGGCTGGCTGGATCACCGGTGACACGTTCGCGCCCGTGCGAGCAATGCTCGCGGGTACGCGTCGGTCGACGGGTCGCCGAGGGTCACCCGCACACCGGCAGCGGCAACGGCCGCCGCGGCTGAGCCGCTACAGCGTCGCGCATGCGCAGGCCCGCAGCTCCGATCCGACGGTAGCCGGGCGGTGGTCGGCGCTGCCCGCCGCCGAGCCCGAGTCAACCGTCAGGGCGCATTTTCAGGCCGAGCTGCTGCTCAATCGCCACGGCGTGCTGACCAAGGGCGCGGTCGGAGCCGAGGAGGTGCCGGGCGGCTTCGCGATGCTGTACAAGGTGCTGACCGCATTTGAGGACGCGGGCCGGTGTCAACGGGGTTACTTCGTCGAGTCGCTGGGCGGCGCCCAGTTCGCGGTCGCCTCGACCGTCGACCGGCTGCGCTCCTACCTGGACGGCGTCGACCCGGAGCGCCGCGAGTACCACGCGGTTGTGCTTGCGGCGGCCGATCCCGCCAACCCCTTCGGGGCCGCTTTGCCGTGGCCGTCGAGGGAGGTTTCTGATCAGGAGCCGTCGCACCGGCCTGGCCGCAAGGCGGGTGCGCTGGTAGCGGTGGTCGACGGTGAGCTGGCGTGGTTCCTCGAACGCGGCGGGCGCTCGCTGCTGAGCTTCACCGACGACGCCGATGCCCATTCGGCAGCCGCGGCGGCGCTGGTCGACTTAGTCAGCGCGGGGCGCATCGGGTCGCTGTTGGTCGAGAGGGTCAACGGCGTGCCGGTGCTGGAACCGGTCGCCGAAGGCGAACGCGCCGCGGTGCAGGACGCACTGCTCGGCGCCGGGTTTGCCCGTACGCCGAGGGGCCTGCGATTGCGGTGATTCGGCAACACCCGCGCCAGGAGTACCGTTTCACTCGCCTATGACCGCCCCCCAGATAACCACACCGTTTGGCTTCTCGTCGACTGCTGCCGAGGTCATTGCCGGTGTCGACCTGTCCGGTAAGCAGGCCATCGTCACGGGCGCGTCGTCCGGTATCGGTGTCGAGACGGCGCGGGCGCTGGCGGGCGCCGGTGCGGCGGTCACACTCGCCGTGCGTGACACGGATGCCGGTGAGCAGGTGGCCGTCGATATCCGCGAGAGCACCGGCAACGGCGCCATCACCGTCGGCGCCCTCGAGCTGTCGGACCTGACCAGCGTCCGCGCCTTCGCCTCGGCATGGAGCGGACCACTTGACATCCTGGTCAACAACGCAGGCGTGATGGCCATACAAGAGTTGACCCTTTCGGCGAGCGGCCATGAAATGCAGTTCACGACAAATCATCTCGGCCATTTCGCGCTCGCCGTCGCGCTGCACGACGCGCTCGCAGCTGCTGGCTCGGCCCGCATCGTCTCGGTGAGTTCCGCCGGGCACCTGCGCTCACCGGTGGTGTTCGATGACATCGACTATGCCTTCCGCGATTACGACCCGTTCGGCGCCTACGGTCAGTCGAAGACGGCCAACGTGTTGTTCGCGGTCGAGGCCACCGGCCGGTGGGCGACCGACGGCATCGTCGCCAACGCCTTGATGCCAGGCGGGATCCTCACCCAGTTGGGTCGGCACATCGACGCCGAGAGGGCGGCCGCGGCCATGCGACGCCAACCCCGGGTCAAATCAGTCGAGCAGGGCGCGGCGACCTCGGTGCTATTGGCCGCTTCACCCCTGCTGGAGGGTGTTGGCGGCCGGTACTTCGAGGATTGCAACGAAGCCGTGCCGGTGAACCGGCGGGGCGAGCCCGGCCAGGGCGGTGTCGCGCCCTACGCGCTGGACGTGGCCAACGCCGAACGGCTGTGGGAACTTTCGTTGGAATGGGTTGCACCAACCGATGCCTGAGGGCGATACCGTCTGGCACACGGCCACTATCCTGCGCGATGCGTTGGCAGGCAAGACGCTGACCCGCTGCGATGTCCGAGTGCCGAAATACGCCACCGTCGACCTGACGGGCCAAATCGTCGACGACGTGATCAGCCGGGGAAAGCATCTGTTCATCCGCGCCGGCGACGCCAGCATCCATTCGCATCTTAAAATGGAGGGCAGCTGGAAGGTCAACCCAACCAGCTTGCCCAGTAGAGCCGGCTACAGGATCCGGATCATCCTGGAAGCGGGCGATGTTCAGGCCGCGGGTATCGACCTCGGCGTGCTCGAAGTCCTTAAGCGCGACCATGATATGGACGTCGTCTCACACCTCGGCCCCGATCTTCTGGGTGACGACTGGGACCCGCGGGTGGCGGCGGCGAACCTGATGGCCGACCCCAACCGGGCGCTATCCGAGGCGCTGCTCGACCAGCGGGTGATGGCTGGCGTCGGCAACGTGTACTGCAACGAGCTGTGCTTCGTCACCGGCCGCCTGCCCACCGCGGCCGTCAGCGACGTCAAAGACCCACTGCGGATGGTGCAGCGGGCCCGTGACATGTTGTGGCTCAACCGGTCTCGCTGGAACCGCGCGACAACCGGAGATACCAGACCCGGCCGTGACCTGTGGGTCTACGGCCGGGCCGGCAAGCCGTGCCGACGCTGCGGCACGCTGATCAAGTCAGACAGCAGCGGGGACCGCGTCGCTTACTGGTGCCCGGTCTGTCAGACGTGACGGCAGCGCCAGCTTGACGATCTTGCGCACGACCGTGGCGAACTGGCTTGGCAGTGACCCCGTGTTGTAGGGGATGCCGTAGCGCTCGCAGATCTCCTGCACCTCGGGGGCGATCTCGGCGTGGCGATGCGCCGGGATGTCGGGGAACAGGTGGTGCTCGATCTGGAACGACAGGTTGCCGCTCAGGATGTGAAAGAGCTTGCCGCCGGTCAGGTTCGCCGATCCGAGGATCTGGCGGAAGTACCACATTCCGCGGGTCTCCGCCTTGGTCTCCTCAATTGAGAACTCCTGGGTGTCCTCGGGGAAGTGGCCGCAGAAGATGATCATGTAGGACCAGACGTTGCGCATCAGGTTCGCGGTCAGGTTGCCCGCGAGCACGAATGGCGCGAACGGCCCGGCCAGCAGAGGGAAGGCCACGTAGTCCTTCAGCGTCTGCCTCTTGGTCTTGCGCCAGATGCCCTCGAGGATCTCGCGCTTGTCGGCGATCGTGATCTCGCCCGCCCTGATCCGCTCGGTCTCCAACTCGTGCAGCGCGACGCCGTATTGGAACAGCACCATCAGCAGGAAGGCGTACACCGGGTTGCCAAGGAAGTACGGCCGCCACCGCTGGTCTTCGCTCATCCGCAGAATGCCGTAGCCGATGTCGCGGTCCATCCCGACGATGTTCGTGTAGGTGTGGTGCATGTAGTTGTGCGAGTGGCGCCACTGGTCGGCGGGGCATGCGGTGTCCCACTCGAACTTCTTGCCCGACAATGCCGGATCGCCCGTCCAGTCGTACTGGCCGTGCATGATGTTGTGGCCGATCTCCATGTTGTCCAGGATCTTCGAGATGCCCAGCATTGCGGTGCCTGCGAGCCAGAACGGCGGGAAGATGCTGCCGAACAGCAGCGCGCGGCCACCGATTTCCAGCGCGCGCTGGGCCTTGATGACGCGCCGGATGTAGGTGGTGTCACGCTCACCAAGGTCAGCGATCACGCGTTCCTTCAGGGCGTCGAGTTCACGGCCGAATGACTCGGCCTGCTCGGGGGTCATCGTGACGGCCTTGCCGCCGACGGTCTTCGTGATGGTCTTCGGTTGCGCGGTAGTGGTGACAGTCATGTCGTCCAACTCCTTTCGTTAGAGCGCGAGGTCGACGTCGCCGACGGGAGCGGACACGCAGATCTGCACGTCTTCCGCGTCGGCGCTCGACACCGCGCCGGTGATCAGGTTCTTCACCACACCGCTGGTCTTGCGGCGGGTGCAGCTGTGGCAGATGCCCATCCGGCATCCGCTTTCTGGCGTCAGGCCTGCGGCCTCGGCCTGATCGAGCAGCGGCCGGCCGTCGTCAGTGAGTTCAACGCCGCTGTCGGTGAATGCAATTCGACCGCCGGACGATTCGGCCAGCGCCGTCAATACAGGAGGTACGAAGCTCTCTGAGCTCGCATTCGGGTAATGCTCGCGCACCGCCTCCACGAGTGCGGGTGGCCCACACACGAAGACCGCCTCAGGCTCTGGCATCGCGGCGGCCAGGTGATCGGCGTCGAAATGACCCGTGAGATCGCCCCGCCCGTCCCGCGTGTAGCCGTGCAAAACCCGGACGCCGGACATCGCGGCGAGCTCCTCGGCGTAGCAGGCTTCCTGCGCGCTACGTGCGTAGTGAATGAAGGCGACCTCGCGATCGGAGCCTTCGTTTCGCATCGTGCGCAGCATCGACATCACCGGGGTGATGCCGCTGCCACCGGACACGAACAGGGTTCGCCGCGGCCGAGTTTCCGGGAGGGTGAAGTCACCGCCAACGGAGTCGAGGCCGACAACCATGCCGGGCCGGGCGTGGTCGCACAGGTACGTGGACACCAGCCCGCCATCGTGGCGGCCGATGGTCAGCTCGATGTAAGGGGCGCCCTCGGCGCTCGCAGGAGAGTACGGACGGGTGCGGCGACGGCCGTCGATCTCGACGGTGAGGTTGATGTGCTGCCCGGCGCGGAAGCCAGTGAACGCGCGATTTGGTTCCAGCGTCAACGTGACGCTGCGGGGGGTCTGCCGACGCACGGCGATCACCTTCGCGCGAGCGTCTGCCTGCGTCCAGGTCGCGTCGACCAGCTCTGTGTATCGATCCACGCCGTGGGGGCCGGTCAGCAGCTCCAGCAGAGGCGACCGTCGCACCCGGCGAGTCAACGTTTGAGTGAACATATGTATACCGTGCGCGCCGCTGTGGGGTGACGTCAAGAGATTCAGCCTGCGTGTGGTAGGTTTCACAAAGTGAACAGTCGTACGCCCAGTTCACGAACGGGCCGTTCAAGCAGGTCGAGCAAGTCTCGGTCCCGGGACACCTTGTCGCGCGACGAGCGCAAGGAAGCCACCCGCCGGGCGATTGTCGCCGCCGCATTGCGCCTGCTCGAGGACCGCAGCTTCGCGGTGCTGAGCCTGCGTGAGGTCACCCGAGAGGCGGGCATCGTGCCCGCGGCGTTCTATCGACACTTCGAGTCGATGGAGGCGCTGGGCCTCGTACTCATCGACGAGTCGTTCCGCGCGCTGCGAGACATGTTGCGTAGTGCACGAGCGGGCAAGCTCGATCCCAACCGGGTCATCGAGTCGTCGGTCGACATCCTCATCGACGGGGTCAACGAGCGACGTGAATACTGGCGCTTCATCGGACGTGAGCGCTCCAGCGGTGTGACGGTGCTGCGCTACGCGATCCGCACCGAGATCCGATTGATCACTTCTGAGTTGGCGATCGACCTGGCCCGCGTTCCCGGGCTGAACACGTGGAGCAGCGAGGATCTCAACATCCTCGCCAGCCTGTTCGTGAACTCGATGATCGTGATCGCCGAGGCCATCGAGGACGCCACCGATGCGGCGGCGATCGACGAGATCAAGCGCGTCGCGGTCAAGCAGCTGAGGATGATCGCCGTCGGCGTCGGTGGGTGGCGCAGCGCCGTCTAGCGTGTGGCGCATGCCGCATCTCGAATTGAGCTATCCGCGTCCCGACGTCGCCGTGCTGACGCTGAATCGGCCGGAGAAACTCAACGCACTGAACTACGAGCTCGTCGAGGGCCTGCACACCGCCTTGGAGGGGATCCGATCCAACAACGACTGCCGGGTCGTGGTGCTCACCGGGACCGGGCGAGGATTCTGCTCGGGCCTGGACCTGACCGATCCGAACCCATCGGCGTCAGCTACACGTTGCCCCGCATCATCGGCGCCGGGCCGGCGTTCGACCTGATCCTGACGGCGCGAGCGGTCGATGCCGATGAGGCGCTGCGGCTGGGCATCGTCTCGCGGTTGTCAGGCTCTGTGGTGGACGACGCGCTGGCCATCGCGGAGACCCTGTGCAGCTACGGCAAATTCGGGCTCGAGTCGACCAAGCAGGTGATGTGGGCGAACCTCGAGGCGTCGAGCCTGGAGGCCGCGCTGCACGTGGAGAACCGCAGTCAGATCCTTGCGTCGGCCGGCGGCGTGATGGGCGAAGCTACCGAGGAGTTCCGCCGCCGTCAGCGATGATGACCGTCCCCGTCATGTAGCTGCCGGCGTCGGACGCCAGAAGCATTGCGGCACCGACCATTTCATCCGGACCTGCCAGTCGCTTCATCAGTGTCGCGCCGGCCATGTGGTCGATAGCCGCCTGAGGGTTGTTTCGCATCATGTCGGTGTCGACAGGTCCGGGCGCGATGGCGTTCACCCGGATACCAACCGACGCGTACTCGGCGGCCATGGAACGGGTGAACGACATCAACGCCGCTTTTGTGGATGAATAGATCGCTGTCGCTGCAGCGAAGTTGAATGCGCCGACCGAAATCATGTTCACCACCGCGGCGTGCGAACTCGCTTTGAGGTGGGGCAACGCGGCCTGCACGAGGAAGACCGGCCCGCGCAGGTTGACTTCGTACGACTTGGCCAGGGCTTCGGGTGTCATCTCACCCAGCGGCTGAGCCAGCGCGTTGGCGGCATTGTTCACCACGACGTCGATGCCGCCGAACTCGTCGACGGTCCGTTGCACAAGCGCGGCGAGGTCATCGACGTTGCCGCTATGGGTAGGCACACCGATGGCCGCTCCGCCGAGTCCGCGCAGGTGCCCTGCGGCCTGCTCACAGGCGTCGGGCTTACGGCTGGCCACCACCACATTCGCGCCGGCCAGCACGAAGCCTTCGGCCAGAGCGAGGCCGATGCCTCTTGTGCCGCCCGTCACGATGACGGTGCGGCCTGTCATGTCGAAGAGACGATCAAACGCGTCGCGATGCACGGCGCTCAGTAGAACAGATGTGGATTCGACGCCACGTATCGCTCGACGGTTTGAGCGGCCTGACCGGTGATCTGCTCGACGTCGCCGGTGGCGCGGTCGTAGCGGCCGTCGCGATGCAACCGCGCCATCGTCGCGATGTGCTGACCGACGTGATCGGGCAGGCCCAGTGGCGCGAGCACCTGACGCTCCCACTCCTCGAAAGGCACGTCGTGGCCAGTGATCTTCCGGTTGAGCGCTCGGCTGTACTGCTCGGCAAGGCCGTCGATGTCGAGCACCTCGGGACCGGTCAGTTCGAATGTCTGGCCGATCCGATCGGCAGGGTCGCGCAACAAGGCGGCCACCACCGCAGCGACATCGTCGGCGGCGATCGGTGACGTGCGACCGGTCCCGAACGGCAACTCCAGCACGCCACGCTCACGGACAGTCGGCGACGCCAGGAAGGTGAACAACGGATTGTCCAGGAAAACTGTCGGCCTGACGTGGATCACCGGTAGGCCAGACCAGTTCAGCACGCGCTCGGCAAGCCAATGCAACCGATGTTGTCTGGACTCGTCAGTGCTTGTCAGCGTCATCTGCGACACGGTCATCTGGGACATGTTGACCATCGCTTCGAGATGGCCACTATCGAGTGCCACCGCGCATACCTCCGTTGTGGCCCGCAGGTAGTCCGGTGAGACGCTCATGTTGAAGAACATCCGACGCACACCGTCCATCGCGGCGACGATGTCACCGGCATGGGTCAGGTCGCCGACGGCCACGTCGGCGCCCATTGCCCGAAGCTGCTCGGCGCGGTCGTCGTCGCGGCGCACCATCGCCCTAACCTCTTCGCCCCCGTCAAGCAGCAACTGCACGACTCGACGGCTGACTCCGCCGACGCCTCCGCCTGCACCCGTGATCAGATACAAGGCGCTACTCGGCGCGAGACCAGATTGAGGTAGCGATCAGGTCACCACGGTCGAGCCCAGCCGCGCGATGTTCGTGCACCTTGAGGTATTCCTCGTCAGTCACCATGTCGATAAACGCCGCCGGTGTCGGATACTCGACGACGATAATGGCCTCCCACCAAGGCTTTTCACCCTCGCCGATGACGACTGCTGGGGATTCGCCCGCGTAACGGACGGTGCCGCCGACGCGCTGTAGGTGAGGCGTGACCTCTTGCATGTATCGGAGGTAACTCTGCCGGCCGCCGTCACGGCGGAACTGCAGCAGGTTGATCATCACGACGGGTTCGTCGGCCGGCCGTGCCGCCAGCGCCGCGATCTGGTCCGGCGTGGGCTCCAACGATGCACTCATTTGACCTCTTTCGCCTAGTCAGCCTCATCCTGCCTGCGCCGCTGACCGGACACTGTCGATTCGGCATTCCTTTTCACGACCTCCACCTTTTCGTTTTGCTCCTCGGCGAAGGACCGTACGCCTTGGCGCCTGCAACGGCCGCTGAAGGCTGGATGAGATAGCCGAAGGTTCCGCGTGGCTTTCGGCGTTGCAGCTTGACAACCTCCGTTATCACGTGCATGACGAAAGTTGCTGCGCGGAAGGAATTTCGGGTATTTGTAGCGATCTTGATTGACGCTGGGCTACATTGCCATCGGCAACCGCATCCTCCCGGTCTGTTCGACGCGTTTCACAGGGAATCACTGGGTTTCTTCTTCGCCGGCGACGGTCGATACGTTTGCTGCACTGAAACGGTGCGCGGGGTCAGGTTGGGGCACGCGCCGCACGTCGGTCATGTCCGTGTTCAACCTTGGGAGTAACAGCCGTGCCCGCTGGCTTCGAGCCGTCCTATCACCGCGAAGTCCGCCCGGCACGGTCACCTAGCCGGCGTCCGCTGCGCTTGTTTGGACGGATCAGCCGCTTCGCGGCGGTGTGGTTCGCACTGTTAGCTGTCAGCATGACGGTCAACGCGCCTGCCAACGCCGTAGTGATCTGGCAACCGAAGACGCCGCCCTTGTCGACGCCGTGGACTCACCTGGTGGGACCGAACAACGCGCTGCCCGAATACCCGCGCCCGCAGATGGAACGCACCCGTTGGATGAACCTCAACGGCGTGTGGAGCTACACAGGGCGCGCCGAGCGGACCGCCTTGGCGGCACCTCCCGCGGTGGCCGCGTACCGAGAGCAGATCCTGGTTCCGTATCCGACGGAGTCGGCACTGTCCGGCGTCCAGCGTCATGACGCTCAAATGTGGTATCGCAAGGTGTTCAAGTTGCCACTCGCCTGGGGCGGGCAGCGTGTGCTGCTGCACTTTGGCGCGGTTGACCAGATCGCGACCGTCTGGGTGAACGGCCAGCAGGTAGCACATCACCAAGGCGGGTACACCGAGTTCAGCGCGGACATCACCAAGGCGCTGCGGTGGCCGGGCTCTCAGGAGATAACAGTGCGGGTCGAGGACCGCAACGAATCCAATCCATTCCCAGTCGGCAAGCAGCGCAACAGCCCCCGCGGGCTTTTCTACACCGGTTCGTCGGGCATCTGGCAGACGGTGTGGATGGAGCCTGTGCCCATCGCACACATCGACAAGCTCGACATCACCCCGGACCTGACGAGTCTTACTGTCACGCCAAGGGTTTCCGGGACGAGAAACGAGCGTGCCGAGGTGATCGTCTCCGAGCCGGGGCGAGGCGTGGTGGCCATCTCGTCCGGCAAAGCCGGTCAGCCGATACGTCTCCCGATCCCAAACGGGCACCTATGGACCTCCGATGACCCCTTTCTGTACGACCTCAAGGTCCGGCTGGTGACCCCGTCAGGGGAAGTGGTCGACGAGGTTTCCAGTTATTCCGGACTGCGCACGATCGGCACTGTCAGGGATGCGAAAGGCAGGCCGCGGATCGCGTTGAACGGGAGGATCACCTTCCTGCACGGCCCGCTGGACCAGGGGTACTGGCCGGACGGCCTTTACACCGCGCCCACCGATGATGCGCTGAAGTTCGACCTCGAGCGGATCAAGGAGTTGGGAATGAACTTCGTCCGCAAGCACGGCAAGGTGGAACCGGCGCGCTGGTACTACTGGGCGGACAAGCTCGGACTGATGGTGTGGCAGGACATGCCGTCGCTCGACGTGTCGCTCGATATTCCTGTGGGCCCCGCCCCCGATCCAGTTCCCGAGGCGAAGGCGAATTTCGAGAGGGAGCTCTCAGCGATGGTCGATCAGCTGCGCAGCGTCACCTCGATCGTGGGCTGGGTGCCGTTCAACGAGGGCTGGGGCGAGTACGACACGGCCAGGATCGCGAACGCGGTGAAAGCCCAAGACCCGACACGGATGGTGGACGCGAACAGCGGGGTCAACTGCTGCAAGTCGCGCGGCGACACCAGATCCGGGGACGTCTACGACGACCACACCTACGTCGGGCCCGGCCGTCCAGTGCTGCACAACATCCCGCCCGCCGCGCCCGGCCGCCCTCCGATGGTGCCCGAGCACCGGGTGGTGGTCGACGGTGAGTACGGCGGCCTCGGACTGGTGCTCGACAAGAATCGGTGGCCGGGACCCCCGCAGGCCTACGAGATGACCGACAGCCAGGCCCGGCTGACCGAGCGGTACGTGAAGGTCAGCCAGGACCTGGAAGAAGAGGTAAGAAAGGGCGGCCTGTCGGGCGCGATCTACACCCAGACGACAGACGTCGAAAACGAGGTCAACGGATACCTGAGCTATGACCGGTGGTTGGTCAAGATGGCGCTTCCGACTGTGGCGGAACGCAATCGCGCGGTGATCGCGGCAGGGATCGACCCGCCCGACCGTCGTTGATGACGCGCCGCCGCGCGTTACGTTTGATGTCGTTGCGTGTCGCGGGTTTCAAGCGCAGTTGCGAGTACGCCGTGGCGCGGCCCCACCCGTTCGACCCGCACCGAGTCACCGTGACGTACGACACCCGGGGTGATGACCTCCGCATAGGAACCGAGAGCCGGCCGCTCGCCGAGCGGTCCGACGTCCCGGCGTCGCGAAGAAGCCAACGTGCGAAGAATTGCCGGGTCGCCAAGCAGCTCACCTTGGGCGTGGGTCGTCATCACGCAGCGTGGCGTCGGTATCACCGCGTGCACAACCACTTCCGCGCCAAGGCCCAAATCGTGATCCAGCCAACCATCGACGCCATCGCCCTGCCCGGTGTCGTCGATCAGGACGTTGGGACGGAAGCGTCGCGGATCCCACACCCCTGCTGGGTACTCGGCCGCCAACTGCTCGAGAGCACTGACGGCAATTAGATGCACGGGGGCGAAATCCGCCAAGGTCTCCGGTGCCGCCATCGCCACAACTGGTTGCGCATCGGGATCGGTGTGTCGCACGAAGCGAACTTCGCGGCCCAGCAGCGTGCTCGTCCGACGCGACAACTCGTCTGGCTCACTGACCACCGTCCCATCGGGAAACGTGACCTCGACGCCGTCTGCCGCCAACCGTGCGCGGCATTCGAGCAATGATCCATACCGCTTGGCGCTGACCAATCGGCCGGTATCGACCTCGAGAAAACCGTAGGCACGATCACCGACCACCGAGCCGCGGCCGATGAGAAGCTCCGGCACCTGTTCGCCCCCCATGGATTTGACGGGGTAGCGCCACAGCCCGGCAACGGTCGCGTGGGTCATTCGTCCAGTGTGCGTGCGCTGACAAATCGGCGTCGCCGCGCACTGACCGGGTCGTCGAATTCGATGCTGTGAGCCAGCAGCTGCAACGGCCGCGAGAAATCGTCGGGAGCCACGTCGAGCACGTTGGGATACAAGCTGTCCCCGATGATGGGCAATCCGAGCGAGGCCATGTGCACACGCAGCTGGTGGGTGCGTCCCGTTCGCGGCGTCAACCGGTAGCGGCCATCGGCGATGTGTTCGATCAGCGTCTCGGCGTTCGGCTCGCCGGGCTCTTCGACCGCCTGTAAGTAGCCGCGCTGCTTGATAATTCGACTGCGGAGCAGAATCGGGAACTCAAGATCCGGCTCGACGGCCGCGCGGGCGAAATACGACTTACGCACCTCGCCGCGGGAGAACAACGTCTGATATGCGCCCCGAACTTCGCGGCGAGCGGTGAACAACAACACGCCGGCCGTGAGTCGGTCCAGCCGATGTGCGGGACTCAATTCCGGCAGCTCCAGTTCACGGCGCAGCCGTACCGTCGCCGACTGGGCGACGTGCCGGCCGCGCGGCATCGTCGCAAGGAAATGCGGCTTGTCGACGACCACGATGTCGTCGTCGCGGTAAAGCACCGGAAGGTCGAACGGCACCGGCACCTCGTCGCGCAGCTCGCGGTAGAAGTAGACGTGCGCCCCGGGTGGCAGCACGGTGGTCTCGCTGATCACCGTGCCGTCGGGCAAGACCACTTCTCCCGCTAGCACTTTCGCCGCGGCGTCGGCACCCCACCGAGCACGGAACTCGTCGACGACCGGCCCGCCGCGTAACCGCACCCGCGCCGGGCCGAGGCCGTCGCGCACCGGGAGCGGCGACTGCCTCACGACAGGGGCACCGGCTCGAGGATCTCGGCACGCGCCTCGGGCGCGGCCGCCCGCAACGCGTCGGCGGATTCGTCGTCGGGCTGAGCCTGTGACATCACCTCGGCTTCGACCCGCGCAATGTACGTCGCCACTTCGCGGTCGACGTCCTCGGCGCTCCAACCAAGAACAGGCGCAACCACTTCGGCGACCTCACGGGCGCAGTCCATGCCGCGGTGCGGATACTCGATCGAGATCCGCATCCGCCGCGCCAGGATGTCCTCAAGGTGCAGCGCCCCCTCGGCCGCAGCGGCGTACCACGCCTCCATCTTCAGATACACCGGCGCCTCGGTGATCGGTGTCAACAGCTCCGGCCTGCCCTCGGCCACCGCAAGCACCTCGCCGATCAGCGACCCGTACCGGTCCAGCAGGTGGCGCACCCGATAGGGATGCAGGCCGTAATGCGCACCGACGCTTTCGGTTTGGTTGATCAGCGCAAAGTAGCCGTCGGCGCCCATCAACGGCACCTTTTCGGTGATCGACGGCGCCACCCGGGCGGGGATGAACTCGGCGGCCGCGTCGATCGCGTCGGCGCCCATCACCCGGTAGGTGGTGTACTTACCGCCGGCGATGGCCACCAGGCCCGGTGCCGGTACGGCCACCGCGTGCTCGCGCGACAGCTTGGACGTCTCCTCGCTCTCCCCCGCCAACAGCGGCCGCAGCCCCGCGTACACCCCGTCGATGTCGTCATGCGTCAACGGCGTAGCCAGCACCGTGTTGACGGACCTCAGGATGTAGTCGATGTCGGCCTTGGTCGCGGCCGGGTGCGCCAGGTCGAGGTTCCAGTCGGTGTCGGTGGTGCCGATGATCCAGTGCGTGCCCCACGGGATGACGAACAGCACCGACTTTTCGGTGCGCAGAATGATTGCGACCTCGCTGACGATCCGGTCGCGGGGCACCACGATGTGCACACCCTTGGAGGCCCGCACACGGAATCGCCCGCGCTGCTTGGACAGCGCCTGGATCTCGTCAGTCCACACGCCGGTGGCGTTGACCACGACGTGTCCGCGCACCTCGGTGATCGCGCCGTCCTCCGAATCGCGGATCGTCACCCCCGTCACCCGATCGCCTTCGCGCAGCAGCGAGACGACCTGGCTCGACGAGCGCACCACCGCACCGTATTGAGCCGCCGTGCGCGCCACCATCATCGTGTGGCGGGCGTCGTCGACAACGGTGTCGTAGTACCGGATGCCCCCAATCAGCGAGCTCCGCTTGAGACCAGGCGAAAGCCGCAATGCGCCTGCGCGTGTCAAATGCTTTTGCGCCGGAACGGATTTCGCGCCGCCAAGCTGGTCATAGAGCATGATGCCCGCTGCCACATACGGGCGCTCCCACCAGCGGCTCGTCAGCGGGAACAGAAACGGCAGCGGCTTGATCAGATGGGGCGCCAGCGTCGTCAGCGACAACTCCCGCTCGTGCAGAGCCTCGCGGACCAATCCGAACTCCAGCTGCTCCAGGTAGCGCAGTCCGCCATGGAACATCTTCGAGCTTCGGCTGGACGTGCCGGAGGCGAAATCGCGGGCCTCGACCAGCGCCACCCTCAGACCCCGGGTGGCGGCGTCAAGGGCCGCACCGGCTCCGACCACGCCGCCGCCGATGACGACGACGTCGAACTGCTCGCTGCCGAGCCGCTCCCACGCCTGTTCGCGCTGGTGGGGGCCCAGGAAGGTCTGCCCCTTGCCCGGTGCGGGGTTCGGGTCGCTCACTTGGAATGGACTCCTTGTTACTCGCCGGTACGTAATGCCCGTTCCCAGGTTACGTGGCGTCAGTCCAAATCGTCGTGCGCCATCAGCCGCCGCCCCGCCTCGGTGATCGAACCGGACAGCGACGGGTAGACCGAGAAGGTCTGCGCGAGGTCTTCGACGTCGTTGCCGTTCTGCACCGCCAGCGCGATCGGCATGATCAGCTCGGATGCGATCGGCGCCACCACAACGCCCCCGATCACCACGCCGGTGGCCGGGCGGCAGAAGATCTTCACGAAGCCGAGGCGCAGGCCCGACATCTTGGCCCTGGCGTTGGTGTTCAGCGGCAACGTGATGGTGCGCGCCGGCACCGATCCGTCGTCGATCTTTGACTGCGGCACCCCTACCGCCGCTATCTCGGGACGGGTGAACACCGCGGCGGCCACGGTGCGCAGCCGGATCGGCTCGAGTCCCTCGCCCAATGCGTGGTACATCGCGATGCGGCCCTGCATGGCGGCCACCGAGGCCAGCAGCATCAACCCGGTGCAGTCGCCGGCCGCATAGATTCCGGGCACCGTGGTGCGCGACACTCGGTCGACCTTCAAGTAATCGCCAGGGCCGAGTTCGATGCCGACGCGTTCCAAGCCCAGCCCGCTGGTGTTGGGCACCGAGCCGACGGTCATCAGCGCGTGGCTGCCCTCGACGGTGCGGCCATCGGTCATCGTCACGAGCACGCCGTCTTCCGTGCGGGTCACCGACTCGGCTCTCGCGTTCTTGACCAGCTTCACACCTCGTTCGGCGAGCGCTTCTTCAAGCACAGCGGCGGCGTCGGAGTCCTCGTGCGGCAGGATCTGATCGCGGCTGGCGACCACCGTCACGGCGACGCCGAGTTCCGTGTAGGCGTTGACGAATTCGGCGCCGGTGACACCGGAGCCGACGACGACGAGGTGCTCGGGCAGCTTTTCCAGGTCATAGAGCTGGCGCCAGTTGAGGATTCGTTCGCCGTCGGGCTCGGCGTTGGCCAGCACCCGCGGGCTGGCGCCGGTGGCGATAAGCACGACGTCGGCCTTGAGTAAGCTGGCGACGCCGTCGTGCGCCGTGACCTTCACCGTGTGGGCAGCCATGCCTGGCACGTCGTCGACCAGCTCGCCTCGGCCGGCGACCAGCGTCACACCCTCGCTCTGCAGCCGAGCTGCGATGTCGGTGGATTGCGCGGCCGCCAGTTCCTTGACGCGGTTGTTGATCTTCGGAAGCTCGATTTTGGCGTCCTCGAACTCCAGCGCGTACCCGAGATTGGGTGCGCGCCGCAGCTCCGTACGCACGCCGGTCGAGGCGATGAACGTCTTTGACGGCACGCAGTCCCACAACACGCAGGCGCCGCCGATGCCGTCAGCGTCGACGACGGTGACGTTTGCGACCTCGGGGCCGCGGGCCGCGGCGACCAGTGCCGCCTCATAGCCGGCGGGCCCACCGCCAATGATCACGATGCGGGTAGCCACCGCCATAACCTAACCAAGCGTGCCGTTGATCGCGCAGCCAGTAGGCGAAGCTCTAGCTAGGCTTGCCCCCGTGACGCTGTATGCCGCCTACGGGTCGAACATGCATCCGGAGCAGATGCTGCAGCGGGCCCCCCATTCGCCGATGGCCGGAACGGGATGGCTGCATGGCTGGCGGCTGACGTTCGGCGGCGAGGACATCGGCTGGGACGGCGCGCTGGCCACCGTCGTTCAGGAACCTGGGTCGAAGGTGTTCGTCGTGCTCTACGACATGACCAGGGAGGACGAGGCGAACCTCGACCGCTGGGAAGGTTCAGAGCTGGGAGTTCACAAAAAGATCCGCTGCCGGGTGGAACGCACATCCTCGGACACCACCACGGATCCCGCGTTGGCCTGGCTGTATGTCGTGGACGCGTGGGAGGGCGGAATACCGTCGGCGCGCTACCTCGGCGTGATGGCCGATGCCGCCGAAATCGCAGGCGCCCCAGCGGAATACGTCCACGATTTGCGTACCCGCCCAGCGCGCAACATCGGCCCCGGCACCAGTTAGGGCCCCGGAAACTGCGCACAGATCGCGAAAATGGGGGAACTGCGATCCCCCCCAGTTTCGCGGAGGCAGTTAGAAAGCGGCGGCTTGGTCGACGATGTTGACCAGCACGCGAACGCCCACCGCGAGCGAGCGTTCGTCTAAGTCGAATGTCGGCTGGTGCAGATCGAGTTGCGGGCCGCGGCCAGTCCACACGCCCAGCCGTGCCATTGCGCCGGGCACTTCCTCGAGATACCAGGAGAAGTCCTCGCCGCCGCCGGACTGACGGGTATCGCACAGCACGTCGGAGCCGATCGCCTCGATCGCATGCGTGAGGATGCGCGTGGAGATCTCCTCATTGACCACCGGCGGTACACCGCGGCGGTACTGCAGGCTGTGCTCTATGCCCAGCGGCTGCAATAGCGACGAAACAATATCGCGCACAATCGATTCCAGAGAATCCCAGGTATCGCGGCTGGCCGTGCGGATGGTGCCCGCCAGCGTGCCGGTCTGCGGTATGGCGTTGGCAGCCACACCCGCATTCACCGCACCCCACACCATCACGGTTCCGTTGCGCGGGTCGATGCGACGCGACAGCACACCGGGCACACCCGTAATAAGCGTGCCCAGCCCGTACACCAAGTCGCCGGTCAGGTGCGGGCGCGACGTGTGCCCGCCGTGCGACTGCAGCGTGACCTCGAGCTGGTCGGCCGCCGAGGTGATCGGGCCCGGGCGCACCGCGACCTTGCCGACCGCCAGCCGCGGATCGCAGTGCAACGCGAAGATGCGCGACACCCCCGTCAGCGCTCCGGCCGCGATCGCATCGATGGCCCCGCCTGGCATCAGCTCCTCCGCGGCCTGCAGGATCAGCCGCACCCCGACCGGAAGTTCGGGTACCGACGCCAGCGCCAACGCCGCTCCCAGCAGGACGGCGGTGTGAGCGTCGTGACCGCAGGCATGGGTGACGTTGGGCACCAACGAGGCGTAGGACGCACCGGTGCGCTCGGCCATCGGCAGCGCATCCATGTCGGCCCGCAGCGCGATGCGCGGCCCGTGCTCGGGCCCGAAGTCGCAGGTCAAACCCGTCCCGCCGGGCAGTACCTTCGGGTTGAGCCCCGCGTCGGCCAATTGGGACGCGACGAACTGGGTGGTCGCGAACTCCTGTCGCCCGAGCTCGGGATGCGCGTGGATGTGCCTTCGCCACGCGACCAGGTCGTCGTAGTGGGCGTCCAGCCACAGCTCGGTGGCGTCGACGATGCTCATGAGGCCCGCCTGGCCTGAAGTTCCAGCACCCGGTCACGCTCGGCAGGCGTCTCGGCCAGGCTGACGACGGTGCGGGCCAGCATGATCGCGCCCTCGACCACGGCCGTATCGGCGCTGGGCCCAGCGGCCGCCTCCGCGAATCCCCGTTGATGCACCGACGCGCCGTTGGCATCGATGCCGACGATCGGATGGATGCCCGGCATGACCTGTGTGACGTTGCCCATGTCGGTACTGCCCAACGGCAGCGCCGCCTCCACGTCCTCGGCGACGGGATTGCGGCCCAGCCGGACCATCTCGGCGCGGAAGGTATCGGCCAGCCACTTGTCGGGAGTGAGCTCGGCATACGGCGGCTCGGTCTCCTCGACCTGGTAGTCACAACCCGTCGCCACCGCCCCGGCGAGGAAGCAGTCGGCGATCCTGTCCTCGAGCTGGCGCAGCGACGAGGCGTCATTGGCGCGCATGGTGTAGTGCATTTCGGCGCGGCCGGGAATGACGTTGGTGGCCTGCCCGCCGTCGGTGACGATGCCGTGCACCATCTGTCCCGGCGCCAGCTGCTGGCGTAGCACACCGATTGCGACCTGCGCGACGGTGATCGCATCGGCGGCGTTGACACCCAGATACGGCGCCACCGCGGCGTGTGCCTCCCGGCCGAGGTAACCGACCGCGACCTGGGACAACGCCAGCGAGCGCGCGCGGGCAATGTCGAGCGGGCCGGGGTGCAGCATGACCGTGGCCGCGATGTCGTCGAATGTTCCGGCCTTGAGCAGCAACGCTTTTCCGCCGCCTGCTTCCTCGGCCGGAGTGCCGAGCAGCACCACCGTCAGCCCGAGGTCATCGGCCACCTCCGCCAACGCCAGCGCCGTCCCGACAGCCGACGCGGCGATGATGTTGTGGCCGCAGGCATGTCCGATGCCGGGCAACGCGTCGTACTCGGCGCAGATGCCGACGACCAGCGGGCCACTGCCGTAGTCCGCGCGGAAGGCGGTTGCCAGGCCGGCCGGTGCCGTGGTGATCGCGAACCCGTAGTCGGCGACCAGAGCTTGCGTCTTCGCGCAGCTGCGATGTTCGTCGAAGGCGAGTTCCGGCTCGGCGTGAATCGAGTGCGACAGCTCCACCAGATCGCCCCGGCGTCGGTTGACGGCGTCCTCGACGCTTATCGACGCGGTGGCGGTGGGCATCTCAGCAGTATCTCACTGCACACTGATGCGCTGCTTGAGAGCTAAGCTCGCCCGTTGTGACCGAACCGGAAGCGGTGGCCGCCGACGCAGCTGTCGCCATCATCGACCGTACCGGCGTCGAGCATCACGACATCGCCGTCGTCCTCGGTTCGGGCTGGGCTCCGGCGGCGGCGCAGCTGGGCGATCCGGTGGCCGTCGTGCCGATGGCCGAGTTGCCCGGGTTCACCGCGCCGACGGCCGCCGGGCACGGCGGCCAGGTGTTGTCGCTGCACGTCGGCGATCACCGGGTGCTGGTGTTCATCGGCAGAATCCACGCCTACGAAGGGCACCACCTGCGCGACGTCGTGCACCCCGTGCGTGCGGCATGCGCCGCGGGGGCGCGCACGCTGGTGCTCACCAACGCCGCGGGCGGACTCCGCGACGACTACACCGTGGGCCAGCCCGTGCTGATCAGCGACCACCTCAACCTCACTGCGCGCTCGCCGCTGGTCGGTGCCGACTTCGTCGACCTGACCGACGCGTATTCGCCGCGGCTGCGAACCCTGGCCCGCGAAATCGACCCGTCGCTGGCAGAGGGCGTCTACGCCGCGATGCCGGGGCCGCATTACGAGACACCGGCCGAGATCCGCATGCTGCGCACGCTGGGCGCGGACCTGGTGGGGATGTCGACCGTGCACGAGACCATCGCGGCCCGCGCGGCCGGAGCGCAGGTGCTTGCGGTGTCGCTGGTGACGAATTTGGCGGCGGGCATGACGGGTCGGCCGCTGAGCCACGACGAGGTGCTGCAAGCGGGCCGTCAATCCGCGACGCTGATGGGCTCCCTGCTCGCCGCGGTGATCGCGCGGGTCTGACGGCCGACGCGCTTGCTGATCCACACCACGCTCCGGGCCATCAGCGGCGCCGCGAACAGCATCAAAAGGATGCGCACCACCTGCGCCGCGATGATGAACGTCACGTTGGACCCGGTTTCGGCGGCGGTCGCGAGCACGGCGTACACGCCGCCGGGACTGGTCGCGAGGTAACCCTCCAACGGGCTGAGCCCGGTGAAGTGCGCCAAAACCACCCCAAGGCCGGCGGTCGCCACGGCGAGCACGACGATCAGCCCGACTGCAGCCGGCAGCATGCGCCCGACAGCACGCAACGATTCGCGGGTGAAGGCGACGCCGGCCTGCCAGCCGATCACCATGTAGCCGGCCTGCACCAGCACCGCCGGCACCGCAAGTCCGAACGAAAGACCGGTCACTTCCAACACAACGGACAACGCCATCGGCCCGAGCAAACCCGCGCCAGGCAGCCGGATCAGTTTGCCGGCGGTCGCGCCGACCAACACCAACGCGATCAGCATTACGACGCTCAGATACCAAGGCGCTGAATCAGTTTCAGCGACGGGCGCGACACCGTGCGACTTGTCGGCGTGATAGATCAGCGTCACCACAACGGGCATCGACGCGGTCACCAAGGCCACCCGCAGGTACTGCACGACGGAGACGACGCGGTCGTCGCCGCCGAGTTCGCGGGCGATCGCGACCAGCCCGGAGGCACCGCCGGCCACCAGCGCCAACGATCCGGTCAACGGGGTGACGTCGCGGTGCAGCCCGAGCAGCGCACCGGCGACGATGCTGAGCAACAGGGTGGCGACGGCGATGGCGATGACGATCGGCCAGTCGGCACCGAGCGCGCCGACGGCGTCCTGGTGGACCATCGTGCCGATGTAGACGCCAAGCACACCCTGTGCGGCCATTCCTGCCGTGCGGGGTACCCGGCTGGGGGCCAGCGATGTCAGCGCCAGCACGACGCCGACGGCCAGCGCCGCGAACAGCGCGGCCGACGGCACACCAACGCGGGTGAGCGGGATCGTGACGGCGGCCGTAACCGCGATCAGCAGGGCCCACCTGAGCATCCGTCGCGTCCACATCATCCTGGTTACAAGTATGCCCTTGCTATTTTTTGTTGGCAACATGCGTTGATAGACGTGACACGGTGAATTTGCCAAGGTATACCTTGGTTATGATGCAAGTTGACTCCCCAGCGACTGAACTGAGGGAATCGATGATGGCGGTGACGCGGCAGATGCGCAGGCATCGCCCAGACCACGGCCTGACGCTGAGCCAGCTCGAGCTGCTCGGCGAGATCAGCCGCACCGGCGTCACGACGCCGGCTGAGCTCGCAGGCCGGTTGCACGTGCGGGTGCAGTCGCTGACCGACAGCATCAACGAACTGGTTAACCGCGACCTGATCGCGCGCCGCCCCGACGAGACCGATCGCCGCCGCCAGCTCATCGAACTCACCGAGGCGGGGACCGCGCTGCTAGAGGCCGACCGTGCCGAACGGGATGCATGGTTGCACTCGACGATGCGCACCAACCTCACACCGCTGGAATTCGACCTACTGATGCTCGTCGCACCGGTGCTCCGCAAGCTGGCTTACACCGACGCGAAAGCGGGCACACTAGCGCCATGACTTCGTCGCGGACCTCAGCGCCCGCGCAGGAGTGGATCTCTCACGACCCCGACCCCCAGACCGCCGCCGAGTTGTCGGCGCTCAGCGAGGAAGAGCTCGACGAGCGGTTCTCCCGGCCGCTGACGTTTGGGACGGCGGGATTGCGTGGGCCCCTGCGCGGCGGACCCAACGGGATGAACCTGGCCGTCGTCCTGCGCACCACCTGGGCAGTCGCCAAGGTGCTCAAAGACCACGGCTTCGACGGAAAGCCGGTGATGGTGGGCAGGGATACCCGGCACGGATCCGAGGACTTCGCCCTTGCTGCCGCGGAAGTCCTTGCCGCCCAAGGGTTTGTGGTGACGCTGATGTTCGTCGCGGTGCCGACACCTGTGCTGGCGTTCGCCGTGCGCCACAACCGCGCGGCGGCGGGCATCCAGATCACGGCGTCGCACAACCCGCCGTCCGACAACGGCTACAAGGTCTACTTCGAGGGCGGGTACCCGATCGTGCCGCCCATCGACGAAGAGATCGAGCGGGCCGTCGCAGAGGCCCCGTATGCCGACGAAATCCCTCGTCGGCCCGTCGAGCCTGCCGGCATCGATGCGGTTCAGCACTACATCGAACGGGCGGCCGTGGTCCGGCACACCCATGACTCGGTGCGGGTGGCGCTGACGCCGTTGCATGGCGTGGGCGGAGAGTTCGCGATGGACGCCCTCGTGCGCGCCGGCATCTCCGATGTCCACCTTGTCGAAAGCCAGTTTGCGCCCGATCCGGATTTTCCCACCGTTTCGTTCCCCAACCCAGAGGAGCCCGGCGCGGTCGACGCGCTGCTGGAACTCGCCGCCGACGTCGACGCCGAGATCGCCATCGCTCTGGACCCCGACGCCGACCGCTGCGCGATCGGGGTGCCGGCAGCCGACGGCTGGCGCATGCTCTCCGGCGACGAAACCGGTTGGCTGCTGGGCGATTACATCCTGTCGCAGATCGAGCCGGGTCCTGTCTCCGAGGCCACCGCGGTGGCCAGCACGGTGGTGTCGTCGCGCATGCTGGCCGCCATCGCCAAGGACCACGGCGCCAGGCACATCGAGACGCCGACCGGGTTCAAGTGGCTGGCCCGAGCCGACCTCCATCTGCCCGGATGCACGCTTGTCTATGCGTATGAAGAGGCAATCGGCCACTGCGTGGATCCTGGCGCGGTTCGCGACAAGGACGGCATCAGTGCGGCCGTGCTGGCATGCGATCTGGTTGCCGCCCTGCGGAATCAGGGCCGCACGCTGCTCGGCGCGCTCGATGATCTCGCCCTGCGCCATGGTGTGCACACCACGACCGCTGTATCGCGGACCGTCGCAGATGCCGAGGAGGCCGACGCGGTGATGGCCCGGTTGCGCGACACACCGCCCGATCGGCTGGCGGGTTTCGAGGTGACGGTGACCGATCTGCTGGTGGACCGCGATCATCGGCGGACCGATGCGCTCGTCTTGTTCGGCGGTGACGACGACAATTGGGTCCGGATGGCGGTTCGGCCGTCGGGTACCGAACCAAAAGTCAAGTCCTACATAGAAGTTCGCTGTGCGAACCTCGGAAACATCGAAGCCACCCGAGTCAAGGCACGCTCTGTTCAGGACGAGTTGACCGCCGTCGCGAAACGCTTCTAGCGCGGCCCGAACTGCCGGTCCCCGGCGTCGCCGAGACCCGGGACGATGTAGGCGGTGTCGTCGAGCCGCTCATCGATCGTGGCGGTGAAGAGCCGTAGATTCGGCGCCACTTTCTCCAGTGCTGCAATGCCTTCGGGTGCGACGACGACGCACACCGCGGTGATGTCGACGGCGTTGCGCGATTGCAGCAGCCCGATGGTGTGCGCCATCGAGCCGCCGGTGGCGAGCATTGGGTCTAACACCATCACCGGCTGCGTGCTCAGATCATCGGGCAGCGACTCCAAATACGGTGTGGGCTTGTGGGTTTCCTCGTCGCGGGCAACGCCGACGAAACCAACGCGGGCCTCCGGGATCAGCGCGTGGGCCTGATCGACCATGCCCAGCCCCGCGCGCAAAACCGGCACCAGCAGGGGCGGATTGGCCATCCGCGATCCGGTGGTCTCGGCCAACGGCGTTCGTACCGGAATGCTTTCGCAGGCGACGTCGCGCGTCGCCTCGTACACCAACATCAGGGTCAGGTCTCGCAGTGCCGCGCGGAACGCCGCGTTGTCGGTTCTCTCGTCGCGCAGGGTGGTCAGCCGCGCGGCCGCCAGTGGGTGGTCGACGACACGCACATCCATGCGCCGACCCTAATGGAACCGAATCCTCGCCGCGGCCGTCCTAACCGCATGTTCGCCGACACCGACGCCATCCGGGCCTTCGGCGCCGACAACTCGGCGCAGGCTGCCGATCTATCCGCTCTCGTAACGGACCTGACATCGCTGCCAACGGCCTCCGCCAACTCGATGGGTCCGGTCGGCACCCGCTTTCTGGCGGCGCTGGCCGACGCCGCGACGGATGCGTCCCTGGCAGTGGCGGCCCTGAGTGACCGTCTGGAGGCAGGACACCTCACCGCACGGGCATCGGCCGCCGCGTATGACAACGCCGACCACCGGCTCGGCGGCGCAATCTCGAGGCTCTAGCGATGCCCAGTGTGCTTGTCGCCGCGCTGGCGGCGCCGATCCGCGAGGTGCAGTCCCTGGTCGGCCCTGGATGGTCGACTGATCCTGGCGGCGATCCGGCCGCCGCGCTTGGCAGGGTGCGCGACGCGCTGGCCGGTGTGTCGGCCGCGGCCCGCCGGTCCTGGACTCACGCCGAGGTGAGCTGGTTCGGCGCCGGGGCCGACGCAGCAGCCGAGTTCGCGGCGACGACTGTCGCGGCCGCTGAGGCGCTGGCCGGCAAGGTCGACCAGCTGGGCACGGCGGCGCAGAGCGCGGCGGCAGCGGTCGCGCGGGCCAGCGAGCGGTTGCGGTCGATCGTCGAGGATTTCGAGGCCCGCGCCGCCGCACTCGAGCCGTACCTGGAATCGCCGGGCGCTGCGGAAGGGCTGCTGACCGAGGCGCGCAGATCGCTGGCAGAGGCCACAGCCGTCGTCGATGAGCTTCGCGCGGAGTTGGACGGTCACGCCGCCACGCTGAGCTCGCCGACAGCCCCGACCTCGCCGACGACGCCGGCCTCGCCCGCAGCGACCTCGCCCGCCGGCTTGACGAGTCCGTCGATGCCGTCGATGGGCTCCGGATTCGGTGGCGGTGCGCCGCTGAGCCCGCCGTCGGGAATGGGCGGGTCGTTCGGTACCGGGCTGGCCGATCTCGCCAAGTTCTCGCCACCGGAGGCTCCGCTACCCGATGCCTCGGCATTCGGGGACGGGTTCGCCGTGCGGTTACCCGACGGCAGCACCGCGATGGCGCCAAACGCCGTTGCGGCCAGCGCCGTTCGGCACGCGCTGACCCAGCTCGGCGTGCCATACGACTGGGGTGGCACCACGCCGGGTGTCGGCCTGGATTGCAGCGGTCTGACGCAGTGGGCGTATCGCGAAGCGGGGCTTGAGATTCCGCGGCTGGCACAGGAACAGGACGTCGGTGCCGCCGTCAATTCCCGTTCGTTGCGGCCGGGAGACCTGGCCGTGTGGGACGGTCACGTCGCGATGATCGTCGGCAACGGCACAATGATCGAAGCCGGCGATCCCGTTCAGCTGTCGCCGATCCGCACCACGAACGCCGGGCAGGGGTTCCACGGATTCTTCCGGCCAACGGGATGATTTGTGGCCAGGTGCGCATGAAACGGGTGATCGACAACCTGTTCGACGAGTCCGGAGCCGGTTTGGGCAGGTGACCGTCGAGGCCCGCCAGGCACCGTCGTTAGGCTGTGCGCCATGGCTGCTGACATCGTGCCGATCCGGCTTGCGCTGACCAAGGGCGATTTGTACACGTTGTGGGCTCCACGCTGGCGCGACGAGGGCGACGAGTGGGAGGCGTTCCTCGGTAAGGACGAGGACCTCTATGCATTCGAATCCGTCGCCGACCTCGTCGCATTCGTCAGGACCAACACCGACAACGACCTGAGCGATCACCCGGCCTGGGCGGATTTGACCGAGGCGAACGCGCACACATTCGATCCGCCCGAGGATCGCCAATTCGACTTGGTCAGCCTCGAGGAGCTGGTCGCCGAAAAGCCCAGCGAGGAGACGACCAAGGAGCTGCACCGCACGCTCGCCCTTGCGTCGGCCATCGGATCGGTGTGCGAGATGCCGGCAGTCACCAAATTCTTCAACGGCAACCCGGTGCTCGGGACCGTCGGTGGCGGCCTTGATGCGTTCGCCGGCCGACCCGGCCGCAAGCGATGGGCCGAAATCGAGGCGGTGATCGGCCGCGGCTGGGACAACGTCGTCGACGCGATCGACGAAATCGTCACCATTCCCGACGTCGACGAGGCCGCCTCCAAAAAGGCCGAAGCCGAGCTGGCCGAACCCGCACCTGAACCCGAGGACGTCGAGGAAACCACGGAAGCGGAAGCCGATACCGAAGACACCGACGACACCGAAGCCAAGGCCGACGTCGAGGAGCACGACGATCTCGCCGACCACGCGAAGGGGCTCGTGCTGGGCAGCGACGACGACTTCTGGCTCAAGGTGGGCATCGACCCCGTCCGGATCATGGCCAGCGCCGACACCTACTACACCCTGCGCTGCTATCTCGACGACCAACCGATCTTCCTGGGCCGCAACGGAAGAATCAGCGTGTTCTCCTCCGAGCGGTCGATGGCGCGCTACCTGGCAGATGAGCACGATCACGACCTGTCCGACCTGGCGACCTATGACGACATCCGCACGGCTGCCACCGACGGCTCATTGCAGGTCAACATCAGCGACGACAACATCTATGTATTGACCGGAATCGCCGACGACCTCGCCGACGGCCCCGACGCCATCGATCGCGACCAACTCGAGCTCGTCGTCGAATTGCTCAGGGACGTGGGCGATTACGCCGAGGACACCACCGTCGAAGAGACACTGGACGCCGATCAGCCGCTGGGCCGGATGGTGGCCCATGTGCTCGACCCGGATACCGTCCGCCGCCCGAGCCCCCCGTACGCCAAGGCCGTCGCGCAGTGGGAGGCCCTGGAGACGTTCGTGGAATCGCGGCTGCGCCAGGAGTAGCGCTACAGCTCGGTTGCCTTCGGATGGCGCGGCTCATATAGGCCGAGCTCACCCCCGCCGGGCAGCCGAATGCTGGTCAACAGGCCCCAGCCCTGATCGCTCACCGGCCCGCACGTCACGCCCTTGGCGGCCAGTGTTTCGACCGTGGCGTTGACGTCCTCGCACATCAAATACAGCTCGTGCGACGGGTCGCCTTCCGCCGGATGCACGGCCACTTCACCCGGCGGCAGCTTGAAGATCAGCCAGCCGCCGCCTGCGTCGACGTGCGGGTACTCCAGCACGTCGCGGAAGAACGCCCGGTCGGCGTCGGCGTCGCGACTGTAAATGATGACGTGGGCCCCAGTGATCATGGCGCCACGGTACGACTTCGCGATGAATTCACGGACCGGTACTGGTCTGCACGACTATGACCTTGCCTAGCGCCCCAACCGTCCGCTCTGTCACCGTTCCCGGCGCCCGCCTGCATTACGAAGTACGCGGCAGCGGACCCTTGTGCCTCGTCATCGGCTCCCCGATGGCGTCGGCGGAGTTCGCGTCTTTGGCGGACGCGTTGTCGAGCGACCACACCGTGGTCACCTACGATCCGCGCGGCTTCGCCAACAGCACGATCGACGATCCGCACGAGGAGTCGACGCCCGAGTCGCGCGCCGAGGACATCGTCGCGATCCTCGATGACCTCGGCGCCGAGACGGCCGATGTGTTCGGCTCGAGCGGCGGGGCGGTCACCGGGCTCGCGCTGGTCGCCGGCCATCCCGGACGCGTACGCACGCTCGTCGCCCATGAGCCGCCGCTCCTGGAGCTGCTGCCCGACCCAGCCCGCCATCGGGCAGACACCGAAACCATCATCGACACATTCCGCGCCGACGGGCTGCACGCGGCCTGGTACCAGTTCATGCTCACGGCGGGGTTCGACATGTCGGCCCCCGTCGACGGCGCCCCGATCGAGGCTCCGCCGGAGCCGACGGAGCAAGAGAATCGCGAGGCCACCCGGTTCTTCAACCACGAACTGCGCGGCACGACCCAGTACCTGCCGGATGTCGCGGCGTTGAAGGCCAAACGTGTGGTGGTCGGCATCGGCGCGGCGTCCGGACGGTTGCTCACCGACCAGACGTCGCGTGCGCTGGCCGCGCTGCTCGGTAGCACGCCCGTCGAGTTCCCCGGCGACCACGGCGGATTCCTCGACGCCCCAGAGGATTTCGCCGACACGTTGCGCAGCGTGCTCAACTGACGTCCGCTAGCCGATCAGAACGGCATAGCGCGGCTTGATCACGTCGTCGATGATCGCGAGTCGTTCGTCGAACGAGATGAACGCCGACTTCATCGCGTTGATCGTGAACCGCTGCAGATCGCTCCAGCCGTAGCCGAAAGCCTCGACGAGCCGCTGCATCTCCTGGCTCATCGTGGTGTCGCTCATCAACCGGTTGTCGGTGTTGACGGTGACGCGAAAGCGCAGCCGAGCCAGCAGGTCGAAGGGATGCTCGGCGATGCTGCCCACCGCCCCCGTCTGCACGTTGGAGCTCGGGCACATCTCGAACGGAACTCGCTTGTCCCGCAACAGCGATGCGAGCCGGCCCAGGCGGAAGGCCCCACTGGGATCCTCGTGGATGTCGTCGACGATCCGGACTCCGTGACCGAGCCGATCGGCGCCGCAGAACGCGATGGCCTCATGGATGGACGGCAGCCCGAACGCCTCCCCTGCGTGAATGGTGAAGCGGGCGTTGTTGCCTCGCATGTACTCGAAGGCGTCGAGATGCCGCGTCGGCGGGTATCCGGCCTCCGCACCGGCGATGTCGAAACCAACCACACCCTTGTCGCGGAAGCGGATGGCCAACTCCGCGATCTCGCGCGACCGCGCGGCATGCCGCATCGCGGTGACCAGGCAGCGCACCGTGATGCCGCGACCCTCGGCGCTGGCGGCCTTCTCGCCGTCGGCAAAGCCCGCCAGCACCGCGTCGACAACCGCGTCGAGCGACAGCCCGCGATCGATGTGCAGTTCGGGCGCGAACCGAATCTCGGCGTAGACGATGTTGTCGGCCGCCAGATCCTCGACGCACTCGTAGGCCACCCGGTGCAGCGCCTCCGGTGTCTGCATCACGCCAACGGTGTGCGCGAACGGTTCGAGGTAGCGCACCAGTGACCCGCTGTGCGCGGCGGTGCGAAACCATGCCGCGAGTTGGTCGACGGCGGTGGCGGGCAGCTCGTCATAGCCGTTGTCCTCGGCGAGCTCGAGCACGGTTGCTGGCCGCAGCCCGCCGTCGAGGTGGTCATGCAGCAGCGCCTTGGGTGCTTGCTTGATCGAATCGAGCGTCAGCGGAGTGCTCACGGCGCGATCCGATCGATGATCAACGGCCGCTGTTCGGGCACGGTCTCGCCGACGCTCCACGCACCGTCCATTTCGCCCATCGCGGCCTCGAATCGTTCCGGCGTCTCGGTGTAGAGCGTGAACAACGCTTCACCTGCGGCGACGGGCTCGCCAGGGCGTCTATGGATGCGCAGCCCTGCGCCGGACTGGACCCGCTCACCCGGGGCGGAGCGGCCCGCCCCGAGCCGCCACACCGCCAGTCCCACCGCCATCGCGTCGATGTGTCCCATCGTGCCATCGCGCGGCGCCGAGATGGTCTCGGAATACGCACCGATGGGTAGCGGTCGGGACAAGTCGCCGCCCTGCGCGGCGACCAGCTCACGAAACCGGTCCATCGCCGAGCCGTCCTTCAACGCGTCGGCGGGATCGATTCCGTCGAGGCCTGCGGCGGCCAGCATCTCGGCGGCCAGCGCCAGCGTCAGCTCGACCACATCGGCCGGCCCTCCCCCGGCCAGCACCTCCAGTGACTCGTCGACTTCGACGGCGTTGCCAACGGTGCGGCCCAGTGGCGTCTCCATGTCGGTGAGGAGCGCGCGCGTCACCAGCCCCGCCGCAGTGCCCAACTCCACCATCGTGCGGGCGAGTTCACGTGACTCGGCCTCGGTGGCCAGGAATGCGCCGCTGCCGACCTTGCTGTCGAGCACTAGTGCCCGGGTACCCTCGGCAATCTTCTTGCTCATCACGGAACTGGCGATCAACGGCAGCGACTCGGTGGTGGCGGTGACATCGCGCAGCGCATAGATCTTGCGGTCGGCGGGGGCCAGCTCTCCTGCCGCGAATATGGCCGCCCCGAGATCGCAAAGTTGTTGGCGGATTTGGCCTTTGGAGATCTCGGCGGTGAAGCCGGAGATGGACTCCAGCTTGTCGAGGGTTCCGCCGGTGTGCCCGAGACCACGCCCTGCCGCCTGGGGCACCGCTCCCCCGCACGCCATCACGACGGGAACCAGCGGAATGGTGATCTTGTCGCCGACGCCGCCGGTGGAATGCTTGTCCACCAACGCCAGTGGCTTGCCGTCGCGCCGCAGTTCCGTAAAGTCCAACCGCTCACCGGAGTCGACCATCGCAGCCGTCCAGCGCGCGATCTCGGCGCCTGTCATGCCCTTCAGGAAGATGGCCATCAACAACGCCGACATCTGCTCGTCGGCGACCCGGCCATGGGTATACCCGTCGATCACCCAGTCGATCGCCGCATCCGACAGCACCCGGCCGTCTCGCTTGGTCCGGATGACCGTCGGCGCGTCAAATGCGAACGCCGTCACCGCCGTTACCTTACCGACGGCGGTCGACGGCCCGTGCCGTTAAGCGGCTGCGACGTGCCTGTGGCTCAACGAGCTCGGCGCGTCGACGCCGGCGCCCTCGTCGACCCCGACACCGAGGCGCTCCACCAGTTCGCCGCCCATCCACGCCGTCGCGACCGCCAACACCACCGCGGCGAAGCTGCACACCAGGGCCCACATCGTGGGCTCCCAGCTCGCGCCGACTCGCAGCAGCCAGCTCACCGCAAACAACACGACCACCACAATGTTGCCAAGGCCGTGCAGCAGCCCAATGCTCTTGGCGCGGGTACCGGCAGGGATCTTGAACCAGTCAATCCAGCCGAACGGCGCGGCCAGCAGCCCACCGATGATGCCGGCTCCGATCATGTATGCCGCCGCAACGGCGAAACCGGGCCGGTCGGTGATCAGATAAACAATGTCGAACACGACCGCCGTCGCCAGTAGCCCCAGCGGGAACGGGATCAGCATGGGGTGGATCGCATGTCCCAACGCCTTCGCACGACTCTCCATTTGCCGCCTCCTTAAGCAAAATGAGTGACGAAAGGAGAATTGCCCGACGGTGGCTACCTCAAACGAGGCGCCAAGCGCTAAATGTGAACTCGGTCACGGTATTTCTTCATGCGCGGGCTCGTCGCGGCGTGCCAAATCCTGGGGGCCGAATGCGTCGGGAAGCAGCTCGCTCAACGGCCGGGGACCCAGCGGGTGGTCGATCAGCAGGGCCGGCCCGCCGTGCTCCATCAGCACCTGCCGACAGCGTCCGCACGGCATCAATACCTCGCCCGTCGCGTCCACACACGACAGGGCGATCAGCCTGCCCCCACCGCCGGAGTGCAGTGCGCAGACCACAGCGCACTCCGCACAGAGACCAAGGCCATATGAGACATTCTCCACATTGCAGCCGGCCACCATTCGGTGATCGTCGGCCAGCGCAGCCGCTCCGACGGCGAAACCCGAATACGGCGCATATGCATGAGCTGCTACCTCAGTTGCCCTGTGCCGCAACATCTTCCAGTCAATCTCGGATGTCATGTGAACCTCACCAGACCGAATCTGAATGCATTCCGAAGCCCCGCTCGACGCCGCCGCCGTCCGGAATAGGCAACCCTAACTTTCGCGTTTTTCAAGACGGCGACGGCTAAACCGTAGTTCGTTTAGTCCTACGAGTGGGTTTAGAGTCGCCCCGAGGTTTGGGCAAAGGCTCTAAGCCGTGCCCAAGCGTCCACCGATGGCGTTGGAGGCCAGATGAGTACAGCGACACCCGCGAGCCCCGTAGTGCCGGCTCCGCGTTCGCCTCGGCGCACCCTCTACCGCGGTGATCCCGGCATGTGGTCCTGGGTGCTCCACCGCATCACGGGTGCGACCATCTTCTTCTTCCTGTTCGTGCATGTGCTCGACACCGCCCTGGTGCGGGTCAGCCCGCAGGCCTACAACGAGGTCATCGAGACCTACAAGACACCGATCGTCGGCCTGATGGAGGTTGGGCTGGTCGTCGCGGTGCTCTACCACGCCCTCAACGGCGTCCGGGTCATCCTCATCGACTTCTGGCAGCACGGACCGCGCTACCAGCGGCTGATGTTGTGGATCGTCCTCGGCGTCTTTCTCGCCGTCATCATCCCCTCGCTGGGAGTGATCGGCATGCACATGGCGGAGCGATTCCTGTGACCGCGCCATGGACCCCCCACCACCGCGAGGGCCGGATCGCCCCGGTGGAGGAGAAGGAGCATGACCGCCCGGCAAGCCTGGACCATCCCCGTGCCCCGCGGCGCCCGAGGGGCATCCCGTACTTCGAGAAGTACGCCTGGTTGTTCATGCGGTTCTCCGGCGTGGCGCTGTTATTCCTGGCCCTCGGCCACTTGTTCATCATGCTGATGTGGGACGACGGCGTGTACCGCATCGATTTCAACTACGTCGCCGAGCGCTGGGCCTCGCCGTTCTGGCAGATCTGGGACATGGCCCTGCTGTGGCTCGCGATGATTCACGGCGCCAACGGCATGCGCACGATCATCGGCGATTACGCCCGCAAGAACATCACCAAGTTCTATCTGAATTCGCTGCTGTTGCTGGCGACTGGGTTCACGTTGGTGTTGGGCAGTTACGTACTCGTCACCTTCGACGCAAGCATCTCGTGACCGAGGAGCGGTAGATGATTCAGGAACATCGCTACGACGTCGTGATCGTCGGCGCCGGCGGGGCCGGCATGCGTGCCGCGGTGGAGGCGGGTCCGCGCGCACGCACCGCAGTGCTGACCAAGCTGTACCCGACCCGCAGCCACACCGGCGCGGCGCAGGGCGGCATGTGTGCCGCGCTGGCCAACGTCGAAGAGGACAACTGGGAATGGCACACGTTCGACACCGTCAAGGGTGGCGACTACCTCGCCGACCAGGACGCCGTCGAGATCATGTGCAAGGAAGCCATCGACGCGGTACTTGACCTCGAGAAGATGGGGATGCCGTTCAACCGCACCCCCGAGGGCCGCATCGACCAGCGCCGGTTCGGCGGGCACACCCGCGACCACGGCAAGGCGCCGGTTCGCCGAGCGTGTTACGCCGCCGACCGCACGGGCCACATGATCCTGCAGACGCTGTATCAGAACTGCGTCAAACACGACGTCGAGTTCTTCAACGAGTTCTACGCGCTGGACGTCGCGATGACGGAGACGCCCGGCGGGCCTGTCGCCACGGGCGTGATCGCCTATGAGTTGGCGAGCGGCGACATCCACGTCTTTCACGCCAAGGCGATCGTGTTCGCCACCGGTGGCTCGGGCCGGATGTACAAGACCACCTCCAACGCGCACACGCTGACCGGGGACGGCCTCGGCATCGTGTTCCGCAAGGGACTTCCGTTGGAGGACATGGAGTTTCACCAGTTCCATCCGACGGGTCTGGCCGGGCTGGGCATCCTGATCTCCGAGGCCGTGCGCGGCGAGGGCGGCCGACTGCTCAACGCCGACGGCGAGCGCTTCATGGAGCGCTATGCCCCGACCATCGTCGACCTTGCTCCGCGCGACATCGTCGCCCGCTCAATGGTTCTCGAGGTGCTGGAGGGCCGTGGCGCCGGGCCGAACAAAGACTACGTCTACATCGATGTGCGCCACCTCGGCGAGGACGTGCTCGAGGCGAAGCTGCCCGACATCACCGAGTTCGCCCGAACGTATCTGGGTGTCGACCCGGTGACGGAACTGGTGCCGGTCTATCCGACGTGCCATTACGTAATGGGCGGCATCCCGACCACGGTGAACGGCCAGGTGTTGCGCGATAACACGACGATCATCCCGGGTCTGTACGCCGCCGGTGAATGTGCCTGCGTGTCCGTGCACGGCGCCAACCGGCTTGGCACCAACTCGCTGCTCGACATCAACGTGTTCGGTCGTCGCGCAGGCATCTCCGCGTCGAATTATGCGCTTGGCCACGACTTCGTCGACCTGCCTGCGGATCCCGCGGGAATGGTCGTCGGCTGGGTCGGCGACATATTATCCGAGCACGGCAATGAGCGCGTTGCCGATATCCGCGGAGCGTTGCAGCAGTCGATGGACAACAACGCGGCGGTGTTCCGCACCGAGGAGACCCTCAAGCAGGCGCTGACGGACATTCACGCATTGAAGGAGCGGTACGCACGAATCACCGTGCACGACAAGGGCAAGCGCTACAACAGTGACCTGCTCGAGGCGATCGAGCTGGGCTTCTTGCTCGAACTCGCCGAGGTGACGGTCGTCGGCGCGCTGAACCGCAAGGAGTCCCGTGGCGGCCATGCGCGCGAGGACTACCCGAACCGCGACGACACCAACTACATGCGCCACACCATGGCGTACAAGCAGGGCACCGACCTGCTCTCCGATATCAGGCTGGACTACAAGCCGGTGGTGCAGACACGTTATGAGCCGATGGAACGGAAGTACTGATCATGAGTGCACCAGCTGTCGACACCACGGAAGGCACCGCACCGCCCGTCCCTGAAGGGGCGGTGATGGTGACGCTGAAGATCTCGCGGTTCAACCCGGAAGACCCGGACGCTGCCGGCTGGCAGAGCTTCCGCGTGCCCTGCCTGCCCACGGATCGGCTGCTCAACCTGCTGCACTACGTGAAGTGGTATCTGGACGGCACGCTGACGTTCCGGCGGTCCTGTGCGCACGGCGTGTGCGGCTCGGATGCCATGCGGATCAACGGGGTGAACCGGCTGGCGTGCAAGGTGCTGATGCGCGACATGCTGCCGAAGAAGCCGGGCAAGCAGCTCACGATCACGATCGAGCCGATCCGCGGGCTACCCGTGGAGAAGGATCTCGTGGTGAACATGGAACCGTTCTTCGACGCCTACCGCGCGATCAAGCCGTATTTGATCACCAGCGGCAATCAGCCGACGCGGGAACGCATTCAGAGTCAGACCGACCGGATGCGATACGACGACACGACCAAGTGCATCCTGTGCGCGTGCTGCACGACCAGCTGCCCTGTCTACTGGAGCGAGGGCAGCTATTTCGGCCCGGCGGCGATCGTCAACGCGCACCGGTTCATCTTCGACAGCCGCGACGAGGGTGCCGCCGAGCGGCTGGACATCCTCAACGAGGTCGACGGCGTCTGGCGGTGCCGGACCACGTTCAACTGCACGGAGTCCTGCCCGCGTGGCATCCAGGTCACGCAGGCCATCCAGGAGGTCAAGCGCGCGCTGATGTTCGCGCGTTAGTGATTTCGGCGCGCAAACCGTCGCTGAGCGTTGACTAGCGCGCCGAAATCACTAGATCACGAAGACCGGGATGAAGATTCCGAACAACCAGAATCCGAACACCTTGAAGTGCGGGTGCCAAACCGGGAAGACCCGGTAGCCCCAGTAGTCGATGTCGTGGGGAACGTGGCCTCGCCAGTGCACGGGCGGCGGCGCCCCCCAGCCCCATGGCGGCCGGTCGTCGTTGCGCCATCTGTTCACCCGCCACCACTTGTCCCAGTCGTGGTCGTTCCAGTTCTTCCACTGCCAGTCGTTGTCGAAGCGCCACTCGTGACCGCGCCGGTCGTTGTCGCGCCAGTCGTTGTCGCGCCAGTCGTTGTCGACCCATTCGTCGTGGTTCCAGTCCTCCCAGTCGGGTTCCGCCCCTGCGAGAGGGGCGGCCCCCATGGCGCCGACAGCGAGCACACCGGCGATCGAGCCCTGGGCCACCAGCTGTTTGAAGTTCATCTATAACTCCTCGTCCCCCCGACTCCAGCAGGAAACTGAGGAGGTCAACTCCCGGTGTCTGCCAAGTCCGATGTCGCCGCCGTAGCGGCTCCGTGCCCGGCCTGGACAGACTTGATCTCACTCACTGGTTTATCGGCCGACAGCAACGCCGTCGTTACCGCCGCCGTCACACTTTTCTAGGCTGTCTCGTCTAACGGGTATGACACAGAAAACCCGCATCGCACCCGTGGCCCCCAAGCAGGCCGGTCTGCTGACCCGCGTCATGTACCGGGTTGCCCGGCGCCGGTTCGGCGAAGTGCCCGAGCCGTTCACCGTCGCGGCGCATCACTCGCGGCTACTGGTCGCCAATGCCGTGCACGAAATGTTGCTGGAGTCGGGGTCGAAGAAGCTGCCGAAGAGCGTTCGTGAGCTGGCGGTGTTGTGGACTGCCCGGACAGTGGGCTGCTCGTGGTGCGTCGACTTCGGCTCGATGCTGCAGCGCCTGGACGGCCTCGACGTGGACCGGCTCAAGTACATAGATGAGTACGCGACGTCACCGCGTTACACCGACGACGAGCGCGCCGCGATCGCCTACGCCGACGCTATGACGACCGACCCGCACACCATCACCGACGAACAGGTCGACGACCTCAAGCGCCGCTTCGGCGATGACGGCGTCATCGAGCTGACCTACCAGATCGGCGTGGAGAACATGCGGGCACGCATGTACTCGGCGCTGGGCATCACCGAGCAGGGCTTCAATTCCGGCGATGCGTGCCGGGTCCCGTGGGCTACCGATGAGCGCTCGCGCGAGGAGCCGACAACTACCGACGGGCAAGCGGCGAACCGGTGAACTTGTCGGGGTTCGCGATATCCCAGACGGCGCAGACCTTTCCGTCGCGCACCGTCATCGCCGTCACCCGCGGCGTCATCTCCGGATAGCCGTCGCGGGCCGGCGCGCCCGGCGTGTAGCTGCCTAGCTGGCCGTTGATCAGCGCGAGCTGGCTCGCCGCCAGCCAGTTCGGCCCGTACCGGCGGGCCAGCCCGAACAGGAAGCGCGCCACCTTGTCTGAACCGCGGATGACCCTGGCGGCCGTCGGCGCCTTGCGGTTGGCGTCCCCGGTGTAGGTGATCTCCGGATGTAGCAGGCTCACAACCGCTTCCATGTTTCCTTCGGCAAGCGCCGCCATCAGTGCGCCGGCCACCTCGTTGTGGGCGTCGTCGGCGACTGCCGGCGGCGCCGACGACACCGCCCGTCGCGCGCGCGAGGCCAGCTGCCGGGCCGACGCGTCGCTTACGCCGAGCACCGAGGCGATCTCACCGAAGGGCACCGCGAAGCCGTCGTGCAGCACAAACGCGACCCGCTGATCGGGCGTCAACCGCTCCAGCACCACCATCGCAGCGAACCGGGCATCGTCAGCGGCCACCACCGCCGCTAGCGGGTCGTTGCCGTCGAACCCCGTCACCACCGGTTCTGGCAGCCATTCGCCGACATAGGTTTCGCGACGCTTGGCCGCCGAGCGCAGCCGGTCCAGGCTCAGCCTACTGACCACCGTCGTCAGCCACGCGCGCAGATCGGTGATCGCCGCATCGCTGCGGTCCCACCGCAGCCACGCATCCTGCACGACGTCCTCGGCGTCGGCGACGGTGCCGGTGAGCCGATACGCCACGGCCAACAGATGCGGTCGCAGCTCCTCGAACTCGTCGACGCGCGTACTCGCGGTCATGTGCCAAGTCTAGTTCGGCCTCCCCGACCGCGGGCTAGCGCTTGGTGAAAATCGTTCGGTGCCAATCCTTGTCGGCCACGCCGGTGATATCGCTCATCACATGCTTGATGGTGAGGTACTCCTCGAGCGAGTAGTCGCTCATGTCCTTGCCGAAACCGGACGCACCGAGGCCGCCGTGCGGCATCTCGCTGATGATCGGGATGTGGTCGTTGATCCACACGCAGCCGGCCTTGATCTCGCGCGACGCGCGCTGCGCCCGGTACACGTCGCGGGTCCAGGCCGAGGCCGCCAGGCCGTAGTCGGTGTCGTTGGCCTGCCGAAGCGCGTCGTCGTCATCGGTGAATGACCGGACAGTGAGCACCGGGCCGAAGATCTCATCACGGTAGGCCTCGGAGCGCTCATCGACGTCGGCGATCAGCGTCGGCAGATAGAACGATCCCGGCAGGTCGGGGGTGCTGCCGCCGGCGACGATGCGCCCGCCCTGGCCGGGAGCGCGCGCGACCATGCCCGCCACCTTGTCGCGGTGTGCCGTCGAAATCAGTGGGCCAAGGTCGGTATCGGGGTCCTCGGGGTCGCCAACGACGACCTTTCCCATCACCTCGCCGACGCCGGCGACGAAGTCGTCATAGAGCTCGCGGGCCACGATGGCGCGCGTCGCGGCGGTGCAGTCCTGCCCGCTGTTGATCAATGCCCCAGCGACGGCGCCCTGGATCGCAGCGTCGAGGTCGGCGTCGTCGAACACCACGAACGGCGCCTTGCCTCCCAGTTCCAGCTGCACGCGATGGCCGTGCACCGCCGCGGCGGCCATCACCTTGCGACCCACGGCCGTCGACCCTGTGAACGTCACCAGGTCAACGTCGGGGTGTCCGGCCAGCGCAGTGCCTGCGTCGGAACCCGCACCGGTGATCACGTTGAAGACGCCGTCGGGCAACCCGGCCTCGCTGGCCAACCGCGCCAGCGTCAGCGTCGTCAAGGGTGTCAGCTCGCAGGGTTTGATCACTACGGTGCAGCCGGCGGCCAACGCGGGCAACACTTTCCACACCGCCATCTGCAGCGGGTAGTTCCACGGCGTGATGGTGCCGACCACGCCGATCGCCTCGCGCCTGATGCTCGACGTGTGGTCGCCTGAATATTCCGCGGTGGCCTTGCCCTCGAGGTGGCGGGCCGCGCCTGCGAAGAAGTCGATGTTGTCGACACTGCCCGGCACGTCGAATTCGGCGGCCAGTCGCACCGGCTTGCCGGTCTGGCTGACCTCCTCGGCCACCAGGTCGTCGGCATGCTCACTGGCCAGCGCGGCCAGCTTGGCCAGCACCGCGGAGCGATCGGCGGGGGTGGCGGTCGCCCAGCCCGGCAGCGCCTTGCGTGCGGAGGCCACGGCCCGGTCCACATCGCCGGGCGCCGCCAGCGCGTAGTCGACGACGGCCTGACCCGTCGCGGGGTTGATCACCTGATGCACGCCGCCACCGGTGACCACCGGGGCGCCATCGATCCAGCTGCCTGCCACGCTGGTGGAAACGGTTTGACCCTGAAGCACAGTCATGGCCCAACGCTAGCCGAGGCATTGCGCCGAAGCTACGCATTCCCGCTGCCCGAGCCTGCCGAAACAAGGGATTTCATGGTCGTAGTTGCTTGTCACGACGGATTCCGTGCACAATCACAGGCATGGCCAACCCCGGTACACCGCAGGGAATGGCGCCCGTCTCATTCCGCGTAAACACGTCCCGACCTGGCGCAGCGTTCCAGCTTGACGAGCTGTCGAAGCAGATCATCGAGAAGCTGCAGCAGGACGGCCGCCGGTCATACGCGGGTATCGGCAAGGCGGTCGGGCTGTCCGAGGCTGCCGTGCGTCAACGCGTCCAGCGTATGGTCGACGCCGGCGTGATGCAGATCGTCGCGGTCACCGATCCGATGCAGCTGGGTTTCGCCCGACAGGCGATGATCGGCATCCGCTGTACCGGGGACACCACCCGGGTGGCCGAGAAGCTCGCCGCCATCCCATCCGTCGACTACGTCGTGCTCACCGCGGGGTCATTCGACGCCATCGTCGAAGTCGTATGCGAGGACGACGACGACCTGCTCGACCTACTCAACACCCAAATCCGCGCACTGCCGGGAGTGATATCCACCGAGACACTTGTTTACCTGAAACTCGTTAAGCAGCAATATAATTGGGGTACTAGATGACAACTACCGATATCACTCAAGAAATTTCGAGCGGACTGGGCGCGAAAGCCAATCGCCACCTGTGGGGCCACTTCGCCCGCCACGGCGAAGGCATCACGCCGCCGATCATCACCCGCGGCGAGGGCGTCACCATCTGGGACGACAAGGGCAAGAGCTACATCGACGGCCTGTCAGGCCTTTTCGTTGTTCAGGTCGGACACGGCCGCAAGGAGCTCGCCGAGGCCGCGGCCAAGCAAGCCGAGACCTTGGCGTTCTTCCCGCTGTGGTCCTATGGCACGCCGACGGCGATCGAACTTTCGGAGCGGATCGCCGGCTACGCGCCCGGCGATCTCAACCGGGTGTTCTTCACTACCGGCGGTGGCGAAGCGGTCGAATCGGCGTGGAAACTGGCCAAGAACTACTTCAAGCTCACCGGCAAACCCGGTAAGCACAAGGTGATTTCGCGTGCGATCGCCTATCACGGCACGCCGCAGGGCGCGCTGGCGATCACCGGCCTGCCGGCATTCAAGGCGCAGTTCGAACCGCTGACGCCTGGCGGCTTCCGCGCACCGAACACCAACTTCTACCGCGCACCCGAACCCTTCGCACACGACATCAAGGCGTTCGGCCAGTACTGCGCCGACCGCATCGCCGAAGCCATCGAATTCGAAGGCCCCGACACCGTCGCGGCCGTCTTCCTCGAACCGGTGCAGAACGCCGGCGGCTGCTTCCCGCCGCCGCCAGGGTATTTCGAGCGGGTCCGCGAAATCTGCGACGAATACGACGTGCTGCTGGTGTCTGACGAGGTGATCTGCGCCTACGGCCGGATCGGCTCGATGTTCGCCTGCGACGACTTCGGCTACGTGCCCGACATCATCACCTGCGCAAAGGGTTTGACCTCCGGCTACTCACCGATCGGCGCGATGATAGCCACCGACCGGCTGTTCGAACCGTTCAACGACGGCAAGACCACGTTCGCCCACGGCTACACGTTCGGCGGGCACCCGGTGTCGTCGGCAGTAGCGCTGGCCAACCTCGACATCTTCGAACGCGAGGGCATCAACGACCATGTCAAGGAGACGGCGCCCGCCTTCCGCGCGACGCTGGAGCAGCTCTACGACCTGCCGATCGTCGGCGACGTCCGCGGCGAAGGATTCTTCTACGGCATCGAACTGGTCAAGGACAAGGCGACCAAGGAGACGTTCAACGACGACGAGAGCGAGCGGCTGCTGCGTGGTTTTCTTACGCCCGCGATCTTCGAGGCCGGCCTGTACTGCCGCGCCGATGACCGCGGCGACCCGGTCGTGCAGTTGGCGCCGCCGCTGATCAGCGGTCAGAAGGAGTTCGACGCCATCTACGAGATCCTGCACGGCGTGCTCAGCGAAGCGAGCCGCCGGCTCTAGCCGACGGCGTAGCGTCGGGCGCGTGACAGCGCCGCCGAAGCCGCCCGTCGATCCTGTCCGCTGGCAGCCACCACCGGTCGACCCGCTTCCGGACTTCCCGCCGGCCGAACTGACCGTCATTCCCATGCCGGGCAATGCTCCCGAGGATGTGGTGGTCGACGCCGACGGGAACATCTGGACCGGCGTCGACGACGGGCGCATCGTCCGGATCTCTGCCGACGGCGAGCCCACAGTCGTTGCCAACACCGGCGGCCGGCCGCTTGGCCTTGCCGTCGCGAACGACGGGCGGCTGCTGGTGTGCGACAGTCCGCGCGGACTGCTCGCGATGGACACCGACAGCGGCAAATTCGAAACACTTGTCGACGAGGTCGATGGCCGGCGCCTCCGATTCTGTTCGAACGTCATCGGAATGCCGGACGGCACAATCTTTTTCACCGAGTCGACGAGCGCCTTCACCTACCAGCACTATTTGGGGGCGATCTTTGAGGCGCGCGCACGCGGCAGCCTGTTCCGCCGGGATCCTGACGGTACCGTGCTGACCGTCGTGCCCGGGCTGTACTTCGCCAACGGCGTCACGCTTACCGCGGACGGGTCGGCGCTGGTGATCGCCGAGACACAGGGCCGTCGGCTGTCGAAGTACTGGCTGACCGGATCGCAGGCGGGAACCGTCACACCGCTGGCGGTCAACCTGCCCGGCATGCCTGACAACCTGTCGACTGGCGCCGACGGCCGCATCTGGTGTGCCCTCGTCACGCCAGCCAACCCGCTGGCGGACCGGCTGGCCAAGGGGCCGCCGATTTTCCGCAAGGTGTTGTGGCGGCTGCCGGAGCGGATGCATCCGACGCCCGAGTCGATCGTGTGGGCTGTCGCCTTCGACCCCGACAGCGGCTATGCCGAAGCCGGCGTCCGCACGACCCACCCGTCCTTCGGTCTGGTGACGGGAGTGGTCGAAAGCGACGGCAAGCTGTGGATGGGCTGCATCGGAGCGCCCGCCGTCGCGCACTGTCCGCTGCCCTGAGCAAGAGCGTGGTCACGTTTGTAACTCCAATCCCATGCGTCACAGCGCGCCTCCACCGGATCGGAAGCTCCACCGCCTAATCTGCGCTCACGATGGCGAATGGTCGAATCGCGTTCACGCGCGCCGCGGCGCTGGCAGCGGCTCTTTTCCTGCTGGTCGGCCCCGCAGTGGCAACGGCCGAGCCGAACGCCGCGCCCGAGGCGGCGACGTGCCCGTACCGGGAGGCGACGCCGCCGGCCGTCGACTCCTCCGAGGTGCCCGAGGCCGGTGAACCGCCTGCTCCGCTGCCGGTGCCTGCCAAGCCGCTCGGCGGTGACGCGCTGTCGGGCTGCGGCATCGTCACCGCCCCCGGCACGCCGCCGGTGCCCGGGGACATCTCCGCCGAGGCGTGGCTGGTGGCCGACATCGACACCGGTGACGTCATCGCCGCGCGCGACCCGCACGGCCGTCACCGCCCGGCAAGCGTGATCAAGGTGTTGATCGCCATGCAGGCGATCAAGGAACTGCCGATCCACAAGGTCGTGGCCGGCACCCAAGACGACGCCAACGTCGAGGGCACCAAGGTCGGGGTCGGCGAGAATGGCTTCTACTCGATCAACGACCTGCTGCACGGCCTACTGATGTACTCCGGCAACGACGCCGCGCATGCGCTGGCCGCGCAACTGGGCGGAATGGATACCGCGATACAGAAGATCAACGACCTGGCCGGCAAGCTCGGCGGTCGCGACACCCGCGCGGCGACGCCGTCGGGCCTGGACGGACCGGGCATGAGCACGTCGGCCTACGACATCGGCCTGTTCTACCGATACGCCTGGCAGAACCCGACTTTCGCCGACATCGTGGCCACCCGCACATTCGACTTCCCCGGCCGCGGCGACGTCGGCTTCCCAATCGAGAACGACAACAAGCTGCTGGCGAACTACCCGGGCGCGATGGGCGGGAAGACCGGTTTCACCGACGATGCCGGCCAGACATTCGTGGGCGCTGCCAACCGCGACGGTCGCCGCCTGATGGCCGTGTTGCTCAAGGGAACTCGCCAGCCGATTGCGCCGTGGGAGCAGGCGGCGCACCTGCTCGACTACGGGTTCGCGACGGCGCCGGGCACCAAGGTGGGCACGCTCATCGAACCCGATCCCTCGCTGCTCGGACAAAAACCAGACGCCGCGCCGAACCCCGCCGCCAGCGCGGCCTCCACACCGCTGCCGGATATCGACGCGATGCCGGTCCGCGTAGGCGTCGGGATCGTCGGGTCGATCATCGTGTTCGGACTCATCATGGGCGCCCGCTCGCTGAACCGGCGCCCGCAGCACTAGCCCGCAGCCGATGACCAGAACGAACTGAGCATCGACGCTGCGCGGTCGGGATCTTCGGTCATCCACCAGTGACCGAGTCCCTCCAACACCTCGACGCGGGCACCGGCGCGAGCGGCTGCGCGCCTGCGCTGTTCGTCGGTGCCGACGTAGGAGTCTTCGGTCGGCAGGATCGCCAAGCCGGGGCGGACGGCAGCGGCGCCCAGGTGAGCACCGAGTTCGGCCATGGCCGGCTGGGCGGCCGAACGGTACAGGCGCAGAATGCACGCCCCCATCGCCTCGTCGATTCCCAGGGCGACACGCTCGGCGATCGCCGGGTGCATTCCGCCAGCGACGAGGGCGCCAGCCCGAGCCTCAGCGGGCTGCGCAGTCAACGCCGCGATCACCGCCTCACCTTGGTCCGGCGTCTGCCACTGTTGGGCGAGGTCGTGCCAGACGTAGTCCTCATCAAGCACGCCGGGAATGTCTGACGCCCAGGTGCGGATGAGGTCGGGACGAGCCATCGCGACATTCAAAACATGACCGCCACCCCAGTCGTGGCCGACGAGATCGACGGGGTGACCGATGTTTTCAAGCTCGCCGATGAGCCACGCTCCATAGTCATGGAAAGTGGCGGCCCAGCCGTCGGGAACGGGGGCTCCGAACCCCGGAGGCGACAAGCGTATCGGCTCGTCGTAGCCGAGTTCGACGAGTTTGTCGGCCAAGAAATCCCATACCGCCGAGGTCTCAGGGACCCCATGCACCAGCGCGATCGTCATGTGGCCGTTGGCAGGTCGGCCAGGACATCGCGGTCGAGGACTGCGGATGCTGCGACGACCCCGCCCATCAGCGCGCCGCTGACGCCGGCAGCGGCGACGTCCTGACCGGACAGGTAGAGATTGCGTATGCGGGTATGCGAGCTCAGATCGCGCAGCGCAAATCGGTTGGGACTGTGTGCCAGTGACATGAAGTCACCATATTGCCTGCCGAGAAAGTGATTGAAACTCAGGGGTGTGGCGAGCTCCATGTGGTCGATTCGTCCGTCCAGCTGAGGGCAGAAGCGCAGCAGTTGCGCCACCAGCTCATCGGTGAGCTTGCGCTTGAGTTCCTCGTACTCGGCGCCGCGGCGCATCCACGTGGTGTCTGCGTACGGTTCGAAGAGCTTCCAACTCGTGAGGCCCCCGATGTCTATGGTGGCGCGGCCGGGATAGCGATCTTGCCAAGACGGGTCCTTAGCGGATCCGAACGACAGGAAGTACAACGGCATCCGCGTGTGCTCTGGATCGGTTTCGTAGGCGGCGATTTCGGCATCGATGTCCGGCCCGCTGTGGGCCCAGATGTTGGTTCCGTCCAGGCCGAGTTCCGCGTCGGTGTGGCGCACGCCGATGTTGAGCACCACCCAGGGCAGCGACGGGCCTAGGGAGCCGACCGCGTCTGCAACGCCTGCGTCGCGAACGTGGGGCGGCACGATCTTCGTCAGTGTGTTGAGGGCGCCGGCGTCGCTGATCACCACCGGCGCGAGGAACCGACGGCCGTCGCGCATGATCACGCCGCCCGCCTCGCCGTCGTCGTCCAGCAACACCGACGCAACGTCCGCGGCTACCAGAACGGCACCTTCGGCGCCGCAGATCACCTCGGCGGTGGTCTCGGCAAGCCGGGCCGAGCCGCCGACGGGAAAGCTCGCACCATCGATGTAATGCCGAATGAGCATGGCGTGCATGGCAAATGACGCACGACCCGGCGCCAGACAGTAGTCACCAAAATGCCCGCACAGCACCGCTTTCAGTTCGGCGTTGGCCGTCAGGTCGCCGAGCACCTCCGACGCGGTGCGGTCCGAAAAGGCGCGGAACGGTTCGCACATGTCGCGGTAGAACTGCTCGGCGATGTCGTGCGGCATCGCCCGGTGGGCGAAGAAGTTGCGTGCAGTGCGGTTGCTTCGAAGACCATCTCAACGTAGCGGTCGATCGCGGCGGCCTCGTCGGGAAAGTACTCCTTCATCCGGCTCTTGAATGCCGCTGCACCCAACGGGTATTCGTAAACCCGGTCACCGATGACAACACGGTTGTAGATGTCGGGCATCGGCGCCCATTCGAGCTTGCCGCCGCTGATGTAGTCGAAGACCCGACGCAGCGTGCTGGTGGGTCGATGAACCTCGCCCATGTAGTGCAAGCCCGCGTCCCATTCATATCCGGCTCTGCGGAAAGTCTGCGTGGCCCCTCCTGCCGTGGTGTGCCGCTCCAACACCAGCACTCGCTTGCCAGCGCGGGCCAGCATCGCCGCCGCGGTCAGGCCGCCGATGCCAGAGCCGATCACGATCCCCCGGCCCTGGGGCACGGCCCGCCGCGGACAGCTGACAGACTAGTGCCTGCGTAACCGCGAAAAGCCCAGTGCACCAAGTGCACCGACGGCCGCGGCGGTAAGCGCCCCGCGTACGCGAAGACCATTGCGGTCATGCGCGCGAACCGTGATCTGCGCCGGCGCGGGCGCCTCGACCGGTGCGTCGACGAGGTTTTCGGTCGCCGTCGCCGCCCATGCCGTCGCGAACAGAATCAGACGTGCGGTGATGTAGGCGAACACCATCAGGCCGAGTACCGGACCGAACGTCGCTCCGGCCGGGCCGGTTACCACCGAGCGCAAGTAGATCGAACCGAGCTGCTTGAAGACCTCGAAGCCCACCGCCGCGATCAGCGCGGCCCGAACAGAACTGCGGAATCTGACCGACTCCCGCGGCAGCCGAGCGATGATCCAGGTGAACAGCAGCCAGGAGATCAACACCGACACCAGTAGCGAGGCCACTCGCAGCGCGATGCTGACACCCGGAACATCTTGTAGTCCAAGCCATTCCACAACGCGTTTCATCAGGTCCGAACTGCCCAGCGCAGTCAACGCGATGGTGACGATGATCGCGGCGAACAGACCCACGATGGCAGTGAGATCGGACAGTTTCGCGCGAACGAATCCCGGCGGCTCGTGGCGCATCAGGCCCCACATCTGGCTCAGCGCCTCGCGCAGGTTGGCCATCCAGCCCAGCCCCGCCCACGCCGCGGTGGCCAGGCCGATGATGCCGACCGAGGTGCGCGACTTGATTGCCGAGTCCATCAGCTGGACCAGCTGGTCGCCGAAATCGCCAGACACCTTCGACTTGATCTGCGCCGTGATCTCGGCGAGCAGTTCGGGGTTGCCCGCCAACACGAAGCCGGCTGCGGCGAAGCCGACCATGAGCAACGGGAACAGCGCGAAGATCGTGAAGTACGTGATGCCCGCCGCGTAGAAGTCGCCCTTGCTGTCCTTGTAGCGCTCCTGCGCCCGCATCACATGGTCGAACCAGCCGTAGCGCGTCCGCAGGCGCTCGAGGATGCCCGGTTTGTCCGACTCGGGCGGAGGTGTCATGCCCGACCTCCCAAGAGCGTTACGCGCGTGGCGCTAAGAACCCTAACCGGTCATATACCCGCTTGAGCGTCTTCGCAGACACGTCCTTGGCACGCTCCGCGCCCGCGGCGAGCACCGACTCGAGCTCGGAAGGATCGGCGAGCAGTTCGTCGACGCGGGCCTTGATCGGCGTGACGAATTCGACGACGGCTTCGGCGGTGTCGGCCTTGAGGTCGCCGTAGCCGCGGCCGGCGTAGCCCTCGACGAGCTTGTCGACGTCGGTGCCGGTGACGGCGGACTGAATGGTCAGCAGGTTCGACACGCCGGGTTTGGCGTCCTGGTCGAAGCGGATCTCTCGCTCGCTGTCGGTGACCGCCGACCGGATCTTCTTGGCCGACACCTTCGGTTCGTCGAGCAGGCTGATCAATCCCGCCTCGGTGGCCGCCGACTTGCTCATCTTCGACGTCGGGTCTGCCAGGTCGTAGATCTTGGCGGTGGCCTTCTGGATCATCACGTCGGGCACCACGAAGGTGTCGGGAAACCGCGAGTTGAACCGTTGCGCGACGTCGCGGGCCAACTCCAGGTGTTGGCGCTGGTCTTCGCCGACCGGCACCACATCGGTGTCGTAAAGCAACACGTCGGCTGCCATCAGGACGGGATAGGTGAACAGCCCGACCGTGGTGGCCTCGTTGCCTTCCTTTTGCGACTTGTCCTTGAACTGCGTCATCCGCGACGCCTGCCCGAAACCGGTGAAACATCCCAGCGCCCAAGCGAGTTCGGTGTGCGCGGGCACGTGGCTCTGCACGAAGATCGTGCTGCGGGCCGGGTCGATGCCCAGGGCCAGGTACTGCGCAGCGGTGACGAGGGTGCGTCGGCGCAGCTGCTCAGGGTCCTGCGGGATCGTAATCGCGTGCAGGTCGACCACGCAGAAGTACGCGTCGAACTCGTCCTGCATGCCCACCCACTGATTGATCGCGCCCAATGCGTTGCCTAGGTGCAGCGAGTCCGAGGTCGGCTGCACGCCGGAGAAGACGACAGGGCGGTTATCACTCATGGTGCGTCAAATCTATCCGACCGACTTGTGCACGATTTGGAGCGGTGAGCGCTCCTCATCGTGCACAAATCACCCGATGGCCTTCGGAGTGTTGTTCTGCTCACGGGATTGCTCGAGCGCCCTGCGTGCGAACACCCAGCGCTCGGTGATCGTCATCTGCCCGCGGCCTCTGCCCAGGAAGGTCACGAACCACGAGATCACCGCGACGAGCCGGTTGCGGCTGCCAACCAGGTAGTACAGATGCAGGCCGAGCCACGCCAGCCAGGCGAGGAATCCGCCGAATTCGAGTCTGCCGACCTTGCAGACCGCGGAGAACCGCGACACTGTCGCCATGCTGCCTTTGTCGAAGTACTTGAACGGTTTTCGCGGCGGCGGGGTCGCCCCCTTTTTCGAGCCCTTCAGCTCTGCCTTGATCTGCTTGGTGGCGTATGCGGCGCCCTGGATCGCGGCCGGCGCCTGACCTGGCACGCCCGGCACGCTCATCAGGTCGCCGATCACGAAGACGTCGGGGTGACCCTTGACAGTGAGGTCGGGTTCGACGACCACGCGGCCGGCACGGTCCACCTCCGTCCCGTCGGACTGCTCGGCGACGACCTTGCCAAGCGGGCTGGCCTGCACGCCGGCCGACCACACCTTGACGGCGCACTCTATCCGGTGTTCCTCGCCGTCCTTCTCCTTGACGGTAAGGCCCATGTAATCGACATCGGTCACCATGGTGTTCAGCTTGACCTCGACGCCCATCTTCTCCAGCCGGCGCTGCGCCTTGAGGCCGAGCTTGGGTCCCATCGGCGGCATCACCGCGGGGGAAGCCTCGACCAGAATCACCCGGGCCTCGGTCGGGTCGATCGCGCGGAACGCCCCGGCCAGGGTCCGATCCGCGAGTTCGGCGATCTGCCCGACGACTTCCACACCGGTCGGTCCCGCGCCGACGACGACGAACGTCAGCCGTCGCTCGCGTTCGGCCTCCGACGTCGTCACCTCCGCCGCCTCGAACGCACCGAGAATGCGGCCGCGCAACTCGAGGGCGTCGTCGACGGTCTTCATGCCGGGCGCGAACGCCTCGAATTGGTCATTGCCGAAGTAGGACTGCTGGGCGCCCGCGGCCACGATGAGACTGTCGAACGGAATCACCCGCTCCCAGTCGAGCAGCTTCGAGGTGACGGTCTTGTTCTTCAAATCGATACCGACGACCTCGCCGAGCAACACCTCGGCATTCTTCTGCTTGCGCAGGATCATTCGCGTGGCCGGCGCGATCTCACCGACCGAGAGAATGCCCGTCGCGACCTGATACAGCAGCGGCTGAAACAGGTGATGGGTCGTCTTCGCGATGAGCGTGACGTCGACGTCCGCGCGCTTCAGGTGCTTAGCGGCGAACAGCCCGCCGAAGCCCGAACCGATGATGACGACGCGATGACGACGGGGGGCAATGCTGGGGTCGCTCACGTAGGGACCTTAACCGTCGCCGGTGGCGCCGAGTGTCGGGTTGATACACACTTCACGCGGGCTTCGCGTGACACAAGCCCACACTCGGCGAGCGAAGACCCCTTCGACCAGCTTGCGGTACCGCCGGTATCGCCTTTAGGGTCGCAGCATGACCGAGCGCGCACCGATACACCTGGGCTCCGGCGAACCGATTCTTTTGCTACATCCGTTCATGATGTCGCAGAACGTGTGGAAAAGGGTTGCGCCGCTGATTGCTGAGACTGGCCGATACGAGGTTTTCGCCCCGACCATGTCCGGCCATAACGGCGGCGCCAAAGGGCCGTTCTTCCTGGATTCCGGGTCACTGGCCGACGACGTCGAGCGCAGACTCGATGCGCTGGGCTGGGACACCGCGCACATCGTCGGCAACTCGCTGGGCGGCTGGGTGGCCTTCGAGCTGGAGCGCCGCGGCCGGGCCCGCACGCTGACCGGGATCGCTCCGGCGGGCGGCTGGCGCCACTTCACCCCGGCCAAGTTCGAGATCGTCGGCAAGTTCCTGGCCGGCATGCCGATCTGGCTGTTCACCCTGGCGTTCCGTCAGCACGTCCTGAAGCTGCCAATCACCCGGTATCTGGCGCACCTGCCCGTCAGCGCCAGGCCCGACGGCCTGTCCGACGAGGACCTCGCCGACATCATCGACGACGTCTCGCACTGCCCGGCCTACTACCAGCTGCTTGTGAAGTCGCTGACGCTGCCGGGGTTGCTCGAGCTGGCCGAGGGCAAGTCGCCGACACACCTGGTCATCTGCGAGAAGGACAGGGTGCTGCCGCACCCGCGCTTCACCAAACACTTCACCAGGTACCTGCCGGAGGACACGCAGATCACCCATCTCGACGGCGTCGGGCACATCCCGATGTTCGAGGCGCCGAACAGGATCGCCGACCTGATCGTCGGCTTCGTCGACCGCTACGCGACGCCGCCGCCCAAGACAGCCACCGGCGGTAACTAACCCTCCGTCACAGGCTGGACCGTCGCGCCCTCAAGAACCGATTTCAAGGTCTTGCTCGGCCGCATCACCGCTGTCGTCTTCTCGCGGTCGGGGTAGTAGTAACCGCCGATGTCGACCGAATCACCTTGCACCTCGGCGAGTTCGGTCACGATGGCCTCTTCGTTCTCGGCCAACGTCTTCGCCAGCGAGGCGAAGTGATCGGCCAGTTCCTTGTCTTCGGTCTGCTCGGCGAGTTCCTGCGCCCAGTACATGGCGAGGTAGAACTGGCTGCCGCGGTTGTCGAGTTCACCGGTCTTGCGCGACGGGCCCTTGTCGTTTTCCAGCAGCTTGCCGATCGCGGAGTCCAGCGTCGTGCCCAGGAGCGTGGCCCGCTTGTTACTGGTCTTGTCGCCCAAATCCTCGAAGCACGCGCCCAACGCCAGAAACTCGCCGAGCGAATCCCAGCGCAGGTGGTTCTCCTCCACCAGCTGATGGACGTGTTTCGGCGCCGAACCGCCCGCGCCCGTCTCGTACATGCCACCGCCGGCCATCAGCGGCACGATCGACAGCATCTTGGCGCTGGTGCCCAGTTCCAGGATCGGGAACAGGTCGGTCAGGTAGTCGCGCAGGATGTTTCCGGTGACGGCGATGGTGTCCTGTCCGCGGACCACGCGCTCCAGCGTGTACCGCATCGCCCATACCTGCGGCATGATCTGGATGTGTAGGCCCTCGGTGTCGTGTTCCTTCAGATAGGCCTTGACCTTCTTGCGTAGCTCCGCCTCGTGCGGACGCTCGGTATCCAGCCAGAACACCGCCGTCATGCCTGAGGCACGCGCCCGGTTGACGGCCAGCTTCACCCAGTCGCGGATCGGTTCGTCCTTGACGACCGGCATGCGCCAGATGTCGCCGGTCTCGACGTTCTGCGTCAGCAGCACCTCGCCGGTGTCGATGTCGACGATATTGGCGACGCCGTCCTCAGGGATCTCGAAGGTCTTGTCGTGGCTGCCGTACTCCTCGGCCTTCTGCGCCATCAGGCCGACGTTCGGGACGGTACCCATGGTCGTCGGGTCGAATTGGCCGTGGGTCTTACACCAGTTGATCATCTCTTGGTAGATCCGCGAGAACGTCGACTCCGGGTTTACCGCCTTGGTGTCCTTGGTCCGCCCGTCGGCGCCATACATCTTGCCGCCGAGCCGAATCATCGCGGGCATCGACGCGTCGACGATCACGTCGCTGGGTGAGTGGAAGTTCGTGATGCCACGCGCCGAGTCGACCATGGCCAGTTCGGGCCGGTGCTCATGGCATGCGTGGATGTCGTTGATGATCTCCTCGCGCTGCGACGCCGGCAGGGACGCAATCTTGTCGTACAGGTCGGACATCCCGTTGTTGACGTTGACGCCCAGTTCGTCGAACAGCTTCTGATGCTTGGCGAACGCGTCCTTGTAGAACACCTTCACCGCGTGGCCGAAGACGATGGGGTGTGACACCTTCATCATCGTCGCCTTGACGTGCAGCGAGAACATCACGCCGGTCTCGTAGGCGTCCTGCATCTGTGCTTCGTAGAAGTCGCACAGCGCTTTGCGGCTCATGAACATGCTGTCGATGATGTCGCCGTCGTCGAGTGCAACCTCCGGCTTGAGCACGATGGTCTCGCCGCCCTTGGTTTCCAGCACCATCTTGACCTTGCGCGCCTTGTCGAGCGTCATCGACTTCTCGCCGTGGTAGAAGTCGCCGTTCTTCATGGTCGCCACGTGGGTGCGTGAGGCCATCGACCACTCACCCATGCTGTGCGGGTGCTTACGCGCGTACTCCTTGACGGCCTTGGGCGCGCGGCGGTCCGAGTTGCCCTCGCGCAGTACGGGGTTCACCGCGCTTCCGAGGACTTTGGCGTAGCGATCCTTGATCGCTTTTTCCTCGTCGTTCTTCGGCTCGCCCGGGTAGTCCGGCAAGTCGTAGCCCTTGGCCTTCAGTTCCTTGATGGCGGCCAGCAGCTGCGGCACCGAGGCGCTGATGTTGGGCAGCTTGATGATGTTGGTCTCCGGCAGGTGCGTCAGCTCACCGAGTTTGGCGAGGTTGTCGGGCACGCGCTGCTCATCGGTCAAGCGGTCGGAAAACTCGGCAAGGATCCGCGCCGCGACCGAGATGTCACTGCTTTCCACGTTGATCCCGGCGGGCTCGGTGAAGGTCCGGACGATCGGCAGAAAGGCGTAGGTCGCAAGCAGCGGTGCCTCGTCGGTCAGCGTGTAGATGATGGTCGGCTGCTCGGCGCTCATGTGATGGTCTCCCGGCGTCTGTTTCGGTCTGGGTCGAAGCTTTGCGATGTCTGCGCGGCTATCAGTATCACGTCGGCTACGACGCTACGCGTGAGCCACCCGTCCGGCTCTCCCTCCTTGATTACCCCACGGCTATGGCTACTGACCAGTAGCTTCTCCGCCGCGCTAGCAAGCTGCTGGCACCCACTCAGCCCAATGCGATACTCTCTCCTCGGTCATGAGTGCCAGCGTCAAGCCCCGGCTCGCTGGCCGGCAACCCTCCAACCGCGGTGGGGTGCCCCGGGTGATGACCAGGTTGAGTAGCCGCTAGCGGTTACCGGCAAGCGCGGGTCCGTTGTGACGGGCCCCCAGAGAAGACAGGCGGAGGTCCGGCGTGCGCAGTTGTAGCTGAGTGCGTCATCCCGAGCCCAGCCGGCCCATCACAACAGGAGAACAGGCCTTGAGCACCGAAAACACCCTGGACGACCCCACAGCACACTGGTCGTTCGAGACCAAGCAGGTCCACGCCGGCCAGACGCCGGACATCGCAACCAACGCCCGGGCGCTACCGATCTACCAGACCACGTCGTACACCTTCAACAGCACCGACCACGCCGCCGCGCTGTTCGGTCTTGCCGAGCCGGGCAACATCTACACCCGGATCATGAACCCGACGCAGGACGTCGTCGAGCAGCGCATCGCGGCGCTGGAAGGCGGGGTCGCTGCGCTGTTCCTCGCGTCCGGCCAGGCGGCCGAGCACTTCTCGATCCTCAACCTCGCCAATGCCGGCGATCACATCGTGTCGAGTCCTCGGCTCTACGGCGGCACCTACAACCTGTTCCACTACACGCTGCCCAAGATCGGCATCGAGGTCAGCTTCGTCGAAGACCCCGACGACCTGGAGTCGTGGCGGGCCGCGGTGCGGCCGAACACCAAGGCGTTCTTCGGGGAGACCATCTCGAACCCACAGAACGACATCCTCGACATCCCCAACGTCGCGGCAGTCGCGCACGACGCCGGCGTGCCGTTGATCGTCGACAACACCGTCGCCACGCCGTACCTGATCCAGCCGCTATCTCACGGCGCCGACATCGTCGTGCACTCGGCCACCAAGTACCTGGGCGGGCACGGTGCGGCGATCGCAGGCGTGATCGTCGACGGCGGCACCTTCGACTGGACCAACGGCAAGTTCCCCGGCTTCACCACACCGGACCCCAGCTACCACGGCGTGGTGTTCGCAGAGCTCGGGCCGCCGGCGTTCGCGCTCAAGGCCCGCGTTCAGCTGCTGCGCGACCTGGGCTCGGCCGCCGCGCCGTTCAACGCATTCCTCGTCGCGCAGGGACTGGAGACGCTGAGCCTGCGCGTTGAACGTCATGTGGCCAATGCGCAAAAGGTGGCGGAATTCCTGGCCGGGCACCCGGACGTGATCTCGGTGAACTATGCGGGGCTGCCCACCTCGCCGTGGTACGAGCTGGGAAAGAAGCTCGCGCCCAAGGGAACCGGCGCGGTTTTGGCGTTCGAGTTGGCGGGTGGCATCGACGCCGGGAAGGCGTTCGTCAACGCGCTGACGCTGCACAGTCATGTGGCCAACATCGGCGACGTGCGGTCGCTGGTGATTCATCCGGCGTCGACCACACACGCCCAACTCACCCCCGAGGAGCAGCTGGCCACCGGTGTGACGCCCGGGCTGGTGCGGCTCGCCGTCGGCATCGAGGGCATCGACGACATCCTGGCCGACCTGGAACAGGGCTTCGCCGCGGCAAAACCGTTCAGCGCGTCTGCCGTGGCAGACCCGAACACCGCGGCGGCGTTCTGATGACGGTGTTCGACGTGAGTACCGCGACGCTGCCGGCCGAGGGCGACGTCGGCCTTGTCGCCATCGGCCCGTTGACCTTGGAGAACGGCGCCGTCATTGACGACGTCACGATCGCCGTGCAGCGGTGGGGCGAACTGTCGCCCAACCGCGACAACGTCGTCGTCGTGCTGCACGCCCTGACTGGCGACTCGCACGTCACCGGCCCAACCGGTCCAGGTGATGAGACGCAAGGCTGGTGGGAAGGCGTAGCCGGACCCGGTGCGCCCATCGACACCGACCGCTGGTGCGCGGTCGCCACCAACGTGCTGGGTGGTTTTCGCGGGTCGACGGGCCCAAGCTCGCTGCACGCCGACGGAAAACCTTGGGGCTCAAGGTTTCCGCTGGTGTCCGTGCGTGACCAGGTAGAGGCCGACGTAGCTGCGCTCGCCGCGCTCGGCATCAGCGAGGTGGCCGCGGTGGTTGGCGGCTCGATGGGCGGCGCACGCGCGCTGGAGTGGATCATCAGCCATCCCGACAACGTGCGATCGGCGCTCGTGCTCGCGGTCGGAGCCCGCGCCACCGCCGATCAGATCGGCACCCAGAGCACGCAAGTGGCGGCGATCAAGTCCGACCCGAATTGGCAGAACGGCGACTACTACGGCACCGGTCTTTCGCCCGACCTCGGCATGGAGATCGCCAGGCGCTTCGCTCATCTGACGTATCGGGGCGAAGCCGAACTGGACACCCGGTTCGCCAACGAGCCACAGGCCGATGAAGACCCGGCGACTGGCGGCCGCTACGCGGTGCAGAGCTATCTCGAGTATCAGGGCCGCAAGCTGCTGGCCCGATTCGACGCGGGAACGTACGTGGCACTCACCGACTCGCTGTCCAGCCACGACGTGGGCCGTGGCCGCGGCGGCATCGAGGCGGCACTGCGCGGCTGCCCCGTTCCAACAGTCGTCGGTGGCATCACATCCGACCGGCTGTACCCGCTGCGGCTGCAGGAGGAATTGGCCGAGCTGTTGCCCGGTTGTACCGAACTGAACGTGGTCGACTCGATATATGGCCACGATGGCTTTCTGTTGGAGACCGAGGCGGTGGGCAAGCTGATTCGCAAGACGTTGGAACTGGCGGAGCGGTGACCCACTCCAGTCAGCAGCGTTCACTGTCGTTCGGCGCCGAAGCCGCGGCATACGAACGTGGCCGACCGTCCTATCCACCGGAAGCGATCGACTGGCTGCTGCCGCAGGATGCCGTCGACGTGCTCGACCTTGGCGCGGGCACGGGCAAGCTGACCACTCGGCTCGTCGAACGCGGGCTGGGCGTCATCGCCGTCGATCCGATCCCGGAAATGCTTGAGCTGCTGAGCAGTTCGCTGCCCGATACACCGGCGCTACTTGGCACTGCCGAAGAGATCCCACTGCCCGACGACAGCGTCGACGCGGTGCTGGTGGCTCAGGCGTGGCACTGGTTCGACCCGGAGCTGGCCGCCAAAGAGGTGGCGCGCGTGCTGCGGCCTGGCGGCCGACTCGGCCTGGTGTGGAACACTCGCGACGAACGGCTGGGCTGGGTCAAGGATCTGGGCCGGATCATCGGTCATGAGGACGACCCGTTCAGCCACCAAGTGACGCTGCCCGCGGCGTTCAACGATGTGGAGCGCCACCAGATCGAGTGGACGAGTTACCTGACGCCACAAGCGCTTATCGACCTCGTCGCGTCGCGCAGTTACTGCATCACCTCGCCGGAGAAAGTACGCACCCGTACGTTGGACCGGGTGCGCGACCTGTTGGCCACACATCCGGCGCTGGCCAACACGAACGGACTGGGGCTGCCGTACGTCACGGTGGGCATCAGGGCGACGCTGGCCTAGCGTCCACGATGTAATCGCCGATCAGGGCAGTGCCGGGCCCTGCCTTGGCCCCGGGCCCCGGGGCCGCAATGGCGTTGTCGGCGTTGAGTTCTCCGCCGCATTCGGCGCACACCGTCTTGGCGGTCGTTACATTGCCGCAGTCGGTGTGCACCGTCAGCGCTGGTGGACCATCCGGTGCAGACAACCATTTGTCGCCCCACGCGAGCAGCGTCGCGACCACCGGGTACAGATCGCGGCCCATCGTGGTGAGCACATATTCGTAACGGGCCGGCGTGTTCTGGTACTGGCGCCGCTCGACGACGCCGTGGTGCTCCAGTCCCTCGAGTCGGACGGCCAAAACGTTTGACGCGATGCCGAGGTCGCGACGGATATCTTCGAACTTCGTCACACCCGCGAACAGATCCCGCACTATCAGCGGTGTCCACCGCTGCCCGATCACGTCGACAGCGCGCGCGAGCGAGCACGAGATGTCCGCGAATTGCTGCTTCGGCATGCCGCCATGATAGTCCATTGCTTTTTACAATGGAGCTGGCTACGGTGCATTTATGGCTATGACGGAAACGAAGGACGCGGTCGCCACGTTCTGCGCCGCGGCACGGGCCAAGGATGTCGACCGCATGATGAGCGTGCTGTCGCCCGCTGCGGAGCTGGTGTCCCCGCTGTCTGGCCGCATGGTGTTCCGCGGACGTGACGACCTCCAGGTGCTGCTGGGCGCCGTCTACGGCGCGCAGTCAAACCTGATCTGGCACGAGGTGATCGGAGACGGGTCGACCCGGGTTGCGGTAAGCGAGGCACGTATCGCCGGCGTGACGATCACCGACGCGATGGTGCTGGAGCTCGACGACGCCGGCCTGATAGTGCGGATCCGGCCTCATCTACGGCCGTGGTTGGCCATTACGCTGTTCGCTCTTCTGCTCGGACCGAAGATGGCCCGTTACCGCGGCGCATTGGTTCGCGCTTTGCGGCGCTGACGCCGAACCATCGCTGCAGCGCGGCGCGCAACCGGTGCTCGTCCTCGATGTCGAAAGTGTCTGCCGCCCAGGCGATGTACCCGTCGGGCCGAAGCAGCAGCGCACCGGCCTCTAGGTCGGCTACGGCGGCGACCACGACATCGACGCGGTCGGCGCATCCGCGTGCGGCCGGGCGGCCCTGGTGCAGAAAGGCGGCTATCGGCCGCCCATCGTCGAGGGTCAACTCGGATGCCAGCCGGCCGGCAAGCACGTGGTCGTGGCCCACGTCGTAGCGGACGTCGGAACCGGCGAGCAGGTGAGCTCTGCGAAAAGTTCTCGCAGCGCGACAGGCCATCGGCACCGAATACCGGCTCGAACCCGGGACGACGGGAAGTGGTCTGCGATGGCGGAATGTGCATTTGGGCCATAATGGCTAGAATGTCTGTTATGGCCACACTGACCTTCCGTAACCGTGATGGAGAGCTGGTCGACGTTCCGACCGTCGCCGCCACCCGGTTCAAGAACGAGTTCGGCACGATCTTCGAGCAGGCCGCCCTCGGCGGTGCGGTGGCGATCACCAAACACAACACCCCCAAAGCGGTGTTGTTGTCCTACGCCGAGTTCGAAGCGCTGACCAAGGCCAGCACGCCCGCGCTCGACGACCTCGCCGACCAATTCGACCAACTGCTCGAGAGCATGCAGACACCGCAATCGAAGAGCGCGATGGCGTCGGCGTTCGACGCCACGCCGGAGCAGCTCGGCCGCGCCGCGGTCAAGGCGGCCCGCGCCAAGCGTTAGCCCGTCGTCGAATGGCCCGCAAGGCTCAAGCGCCGCGCCTGTATGTCCTCGCAGGGGTGAACGGTGCCGGCAAAAGCAGCATCGGCGGCGCGATGATCCGGGCTTCGGGCGCCGACTACTTCAACCCCGACGAGGCCGCACGGCAGTTGATCGCGGCCAACCCGGGTCTCGACCAGGTGAAGGCCAACGCCGCGGCGTGGCATCAGGGCAGACGACTGCTCGAGCGGGCGATCCGCGAGCGCAAGGACTTCGCGTTCGAAACCACGCTTGGCGGAAGCACCATGCCGCGGCTGCTCTCCGAGGCGGCGTCACAAGGCTTCGAGGTGCGCATCTGGTATATCGGTCTGGCCAGTCCCGACCTGCACATCGAGCGGGTCCGCAACCGGGTGCGTGCCGGCGGCCACGACATTCCGGAGTCCAGCATCCGGCGCCGCTGGCGGCATAGCCGGCTGAACCTGGTGCAACTGCTGCCACACCTGACCGAGCTTCGTGTCTACGACAACTCATTCGATGCCGATCCCGCCACCGGGCGTGCACCGCGTCCGGAGCTGGTGTTGCACCTCGACCACCGCGAGATCGTCGGCCCCCCTGAGCTGTCTACGACGCCGGAATGGGCCAAACCGATCGTCGCCGCCGTGCTGAAAATGAGTTGAGCGCTGGCGGCCACTTCCCTATCGTGGCCGCCATGTTGATTTCTTCGATGAGGTTGCGCACCGCCTAATGGGACTCGATCAGCGTGTCCTTGACGGGGATCTTGGTTCTTGAGCAGGAGGCTGATCACCGAGCCGCTGGCCGGTGAGCACTGGTACCGCCTGGAGTGATGGTCAACTCCTAGCGCTAGATCGTGCCCCGGCCGGTTGGTGAGGTCATCTGTAGCGCTCATGGGATGTCGTGCCGGTTCGAGCACTAATCCATTAGGTCGCCGCCGGGTGTCCTTCGGCTCGAACGGGTTTCATCCATATCGAGCCAAGGAGGCGATGCAATTGCTCTTCGTCGGAGACGACTGGGCAGAAGACCACCACGATGTATATCTGATGAACGATGCCGGCGAGCGGCTGGCGTCGCGGCGGCTGCCCGAAGGACTGGCCGGGATCACACGGTTGCACGAACTGATCGCCGAGCATGCCCAAGACACCGCTCAGGTCGTGATCGGGATCGAAACCGACCGCGGCCTGTGGGTGGACGCTCTGACCGCGGCCGAATATCAAGTGTTCGCGATCAATCCGCTGGCCGCAGCCCGCTACCGCGACCGCCACCACGTCTCGGGAGCCAAGTCCGATACCAGCGACGCCAAACTCTTGGCTGACCTGGTGCGAACCGATCGACACAATCACCGCCTGATCGCCGGCGACAGCGCCGCGGCCGAGGCCGTCAAGGTGCTCGCCCGGGCCCATCAGAATCTGATCTGGGCCCGCACCCGCCACACCAACGGTCTTCGCTCAGCGTTGCGCGAGTACTACCCCGCGGCGCTGGAGGCATTCGACGATCTCGCCGGCCGCGACACACTGGCCATCCTTGGCCGCGCACCGACCCCCGCTGCCGCCGCACGCCTGAGCCTGTCGAAGATCCGTTCAGCGCTCAAAGCCGCTGGACGCCAACGCAACCTCGACACCCGGGCACTGCAGATTCAGGAAATGCTGCGCACCGAGCAACTGGCGGCCCCAGCCGCGGTCACCGCCGCGTTCGGGGCCAGCACCCGAGCTGCAGTGGGCATCATCGCCGAACTCAACCACCAGATCGCCGATCTGGAAGCCGAACTCGCGACACATTTTGAGACACACCCGGACGCCGACATCTACCGCTCCCTGCCAGGACTTGGTGTCATCCTCGGCGCCCGGGTGCTCGGTGAGTTCGGGGACGACCCGAACAGATACACCGACGCCAAGTCTCGCAAAAACTACGCCGGAACATCACCACTGACCATCGCGTCGGGCAAGAAACGCGCCGTGCTGGCCCGCCACGTCCGCAACCGCCGCCTCTACGACGCCATCGACGCCTGGGCGTTCTGCGCGATCACACGCAGCCCCGGAGCCCGCGCCTTCTACGATCAGCGCCGCGCTGCCGGCGACCTCCACCACCAAGCCCTACGCGCCCTGGGAAACCGCCTCGTCGGAATCCTGCACGGCTGTCTGCGCCACCGCACCAAATACGACGAACGCACAGCGTGGTCGCACCGCCAGAACATCGCCACCGCCGACGCCGCTTGACAACTTATGCACCTGGGATGTCTAGCGGCGGATTTCACCTCACGGTCGACGCATCCGCCGCCGCAGCAGCTTGTCCCAGCTACTCGCGGAGTTGTTGTGTCTCTTCCTCATTCGGGCCGGCACGAGCACGGCCAGAACTTTCTTCACGATCGCGGCGTCATCGACGTCATTGTGCGGACTGTCGCACGCACCGACGGACCGATCATCGAAATTGGTGCAGGCGATGGCGCGCTCACGTTTGCGCTGCAGAGACTCGGCCGCCCGCTGACGGCAATTGAGACCGACCCGCGTCGCGCCGGGCGGTTGGCGTCGCGCACCTCATCTTGCACCCGCGTCGTCCAAGCCGATTTCCTGAAGTACCGGCTGTCCCGCGCACCACATGTCATCGTCGGCAACCTGCCGTTTCATTTGACGACGGCGATGCTCCGCCACATCCTGCACGGCCCAGGCTGGACCGATGCGGTGCTGTTGGTGCAATGGGAAGTCGCCCGTCGCCGGGCTGCCGTCGGCGGTGCCACCATGATGACCGCGCAGTGGTGGCCGTGGTTTGAATTCAATTTGGAGCGAAAGGTTTCCGCGTCGTCGTTTCGGCCGCGGCCGAGCGTCGACGGTGGACTCATGACGATCAGTCGACGCGATGACCCGCTCGTCGACGCCGCCGATCGCCGTCGCTATCAGGCTATGGTGCATCAGGTGTTCACTGGCCGCGGGCGTGGCATCGCGGAAATTCTCGGCCGCCGGCTTCCGCGCACATCAGTTCGCAACTGGTTGCGGGACAACGAGGTTGGACCTAGGGCGTTACCGCGCGATTTGTGTGCCGCGCAGTGGGCTAACTTGTTCGTCGAGTGGCCACTTATGTCACGGAATTGAGCAATTCGCGTGTAATAACTGGCCAGTCGACGCTAGCTGGTGCCTAGCGGATCAATCGTCCACGCGACGTAAAGCATTGCCGCGCTGACTGTGGCGGTCGTGGCGAAGTCAATGGTCCTGCTACGCACCGCCAATAGGCCCGCCCGGTCTTCGGTGAGCGAAAGCCGTAGCGCCGCCGCCACACCGACACCGATCGCGAGCACCAGCGCACCGCGCCTCCAGTAACCGGCGACCACCAACCCGAACGCCGCGACGATGATCACACCAACCAGCAGGATCGGCCACTGCCCGCCAAACAGCTTGCGGGCGAACTCCTTCAGTGTCACCGGGCGAGTGCTTCTGCCCGCTCGACGACGTTCGTGAGCAGGAACGCCCGCGTCAGCGGGCCCACCCCGCCGGGGTTGGGTGACACGTGACCAGCGACCTCCCACACATCGGGAGCCACGTCGCCGACCAGCTTGCCCTCGCCGTCCCGGGAGACCCCGACATCGACAACCGCCGCACCGGGACGCACCATCTCCGCGGTCACCATATGCGGCACCCCCGCCGCGGCGATGATGATGTCGGCCTCACGAGTCAGTTGCGGAAGATGACGAGTTGCGGTGTGGCACAACGTCACTGTGGCGTTCTCCGACCGCCGCGTAAGCAGCAGCCCCAGCGGCCTGCCGACAGTCACACCGCGGCCGATCACCACGACCTGCGCACCTGCGATCTCCACCTCATAGCGGCGCAACAAGTGCACGATGCCTCGCGGGGTGCACGGCAGCGGCGCAGGCTCGTTGAGTACCAGCCTGCCGAGGTTGGTCGGATGCAGGCCGTCGGCGTCCTTGCCGGGATCGACGCGCTCCAGCGCGGCGTTCTCATTGAGGTGCTTCGGCAGGGGCAGCTGCACGATGTAGCCAGTGCACTCGGGGTTGGCGTTGAGCTCGTCGATGGTCTCGTCGAGCTTGGCCTGGCTGATGTCGGCAGGCAGATCGCGGCGGATCGAGTTGATCCCGACCTTCGCGCAGTCGGCGTGCTTGCCCCGGACATAGGCGTGTGAGCCGGGGTCATCGCCGACCAGGACCGTGCCCAGCCCGGGCGTCCGCCCGGCCGCGGTTAATGCCGCCACCCGTTCCTTGAGGTCGACGAAGATCTCGTCGCGCGTGGCCTTGCCGTCCAGTGTGATCGCACCCACGGCACTCAGTCTGACATGACACTGTGGCAGTCTTTGAGCATGAACACTGCGCCCAATGTGTTCACCCCCGCCAAGCTCGGCCCGGTGACCCTGCGCAACCGCATCATCAAAGCGGCGACGTTCGAGGCGTCGACGCCAAACGCGCTTGTCACCGACGACCTGATCACCTACCACCGGCTGCCGGCCGCGGGCGGCGTCGGGATGACGACGGTGGCGTACTTGGCGGTGTCCCCGGGCGGGCGGACCGAGGGACGGCAAATCTGGTGGCGGCCGGAGGCGGTGCCAGGGCTGCAGCGGCTCACCGCGGCCATCCACGGCGAGGGCGCCGCAATCAGCGCGCAGATCGGCCACGCCGGCCCCGTCGCGGATGCCCGCTCCAACAAGGCCAAGGCGTTGGCGCCGGTGCGGTTCTTCAACCCGCTCGCGATGCGTTTCGCGAAGAAGGCCACCAAAGACGACATCACCGACGTCATCAACGCGCATGCCGACGCGGCCCGGTTCGCGATCGAATCCGGCTTCGATGCCGTCGAGATCCACCTCGGCCACAACTACTTCGCCAGCTCGTTTCTCAGCCCGCTGATCAACCGCCGCGGCGACGAATTCGGCGGGTCGCTCGAGAACCGCGCGAAGGTGGCCCGCGGCATCGTGATGGCGGTGCGACGAGCCGTGAAAGATCAGATCGCGGTGACAGCCAAGCTCAACATGGCCGACGGCGTCCGCGGCGGCATCTCCACGGAAGAGTCGCTGCAGACGGCCAAGTGGCTTGAATCCGACGGCGGTTTGGACGCCATCGAACTGACCGCAGGCAGCTCACTGGTCAACCCGATGTACTTGTTCCGCGGCGGCGCACCGGTCAAGGAGTTCGCGAACGCGTTCAAGCCGCCGCTGCGGTGGGGCATCCGGATGACCGGCAAGAAGTTCTTCCGCGAGTACCCGTACCGCGAGGCTTACCTGCTGCGCGACGCCAAGCTGTTTCGGGCCGAGCTGAAGATGCCGCTGATCCTGCTCGGCGGCATCACCAACCGCGAGACGATGGATCTCGCGATGGCCGAAGGATTCGACTTCGTCGCGATGGGCCGGGCGCTGCTGGCCGAGCCGGACCTGATCAACCGAATCCAGGCCGACGCCGCGGTGCGCTCAGTGTGCGACCACAGCAATCAGTGCATGGCCACGATCTACAGCCGCACCCGGTGCGTGCTGACCGGGTCGCCGGACCGGGTCGCCGGGCTGACCGGCTAGCGGGGCTTCGAGGTAGGCACCTCCACCGCCAGCAGCGGCGGCGCCCCGAACTGAAGCATCGGCTCGGTGCGCACGAACTCATCCGACTTGATGACGAGTTCCTTGGCGGTGACTGTGTAGGTGACACCGTCTTTCTGCGCGAAGAACTCGCCGGGCACGGTGGGCTCGGCAACCACGGTGAGCACCGCGTCATCGTCCAATCGGGCGCCGCGGTATTCGTAGCGGCCGTCATGATCCACGCAGATCGCGACGAGCGATTGTTCTGTGCGGCCGAAAGCGACCGCCGCCTGTGGCGCGTCGCAGCGCACCGCGGAATCGACGAAGCCTCGGTCGTCGGTGGGATACGAAGTCTGCGCACCGGCCGTCGCCGTCATGAGTATCGTCGCCAGGCTCGCACTCGCCGCCGCACCCAGCAACAGCACCGCAGGCGCGATGGACACCATGATTCATGGTCACCCGAACAAGCAGCCCCGACCGCGCGACTCGCCGGACAACGCCGACATTTCAGCCCTCGGGTATCAAGGCCCTGGCGCAGTCCGCCACGATCACATCGGCGCTCGCGGGGATGGCCTGCCCCGCGATCAAGTGCCTACGCACCACCGCATACGGAATGTCGATCACCGCCGCGTTCACCCGATCCTGGTCTGCGGTCAGTCCGGCCAGCGATCGCCGCAGTGCGCGGTGCAGACGTTTTCGGCGGTTCGTCAGTTCGTCGGGCCAGTCGGCGGCGCCAAGGGCGTCGGCGCCCGTCAGCAGCACCTGCGCCTCGACGGGGCGCTCGCGGCACCACTGCACGGTGTACCGGGCGGCGGCGACGCATCGCTGCTGCGGGTCTGGCGATGACGCCAGTGCGACGGCGACCCCGGCATGGAACCGCTCCTCGGTGCGTATCCACAGTTCGCCACATAACGCGGCTCGGGTCGGGAAGCGGTGATACATCGAGCCACTCGGCGCGTGGGCGGCGCGAGCCACCGCCGACATGGTCACCGCGGCGGGCCCGTCGGCGGCCAATAGTGTCGCGGCGGCATCCAGCAGCTCGTCAAGAGTGAACCTCGCGGGCCGCGGCATTGCCCCAGACTATAATAGAGATTAGTCTCTAATATGGATTGGAGGTCTCATGCCCACACCCACTGCGGTAGCACAGCGGCTCTACGACGCGATGGCACACGGCGACGGCCAGGCCCTATTCGGTTTGCTCACAGAGGATTTCGTCGGAACCGTCAGCACCGGCATGCCGCACGGTGTCGGCGGCGAGCATCGCGGCGCGGTCGACATGATCACCGGTGTATGGGCCCGTATCGCGTCCGTCTACGAGATGCACGTCGATCCGACGGACTATCTGCAAGTCGACGGCCGGCGGGTGGTGGTGCTCGGCCGGTACTGGGGTCCGGCCCGCGACGGCCGTTCGTGCGTCGACGCCGCGTTCGCCCACATCATCACAACGCGCGGTGACCGCATCGCGGCGTTGCAACAGATCACCGACACCGCCAGATGGGCCATCGAGCCGACGGCCTGACGCGCCAACGGACCAGCCCCGCATCCGGCGGTCGGACCGATAGAGTCGGTGCCGATGAGCCGACCAACCCCGCCCGCGCTGACTGTTAGATACGAGGGCTCAACGCGCACCTTCGCGGCAGGTAACGATGTCGTGGTCGGCCGCGACCTGCGCGCTGACGTCCGCGTCGCCCACCCGCTGATCTCGCGCGCTCACCTCGTGCTGCGATTCGACCAGGGCCGCTGGCTCGCGATCGACAACGGCAGCCTCAACGGCATGTACTTCAACGGGCGCCGGGTGCCCTCGGTCGACATTGCCGACGGCCAGCAGATCAATATCGGCAACCCCGACGGCCCGGGCCTGACGTTCGAGGTGGGCCGCCATCAGGGTTCGGCGGGTACGCCGCTGCAGACCACGTCGGTGCCCCTCGCGGCGAGGCCAGGTGCATCGCGGCCGAGCCAGTCGCCGCCAACACTTCGTCCGCCGAGCACGTCTCGCCCGCAGCAGGCGTACCCGTCGGGACCGCAGCAGCCGTACGCGTCGGGACCGCAGCAGCCTTACCCGTCGGGACCGCAGCCGCGCTACCCGTCGGGTCCTGCCGCGGGATATCCGAGCGGCCCGCCGACGTATCCGCCAAGCACATCGCAGCCCCAGCCGGCGCGGCCGGCGCCGGTGCCTCAGCCGATCTCGGCGCCGGCCCTCGAATCGGTGACCGCAATGGGTCCGACGGCCGCGCCGCGCATGAGCGAGGGCAATCTCGCGACGAGCATGCTGAAGATCCTGCGGCCGGGCAGCCCTCCCAAGGCGCCGCCGGGGTCGACCAAGATCGGGCGGGCGACCGACAACGACATCGTCATCCCAGACGTGCTGGCCTCCCGCCACCACGCGACGTTGATCCCCGGTCCTCGCGGCACCGAGATCCGCGACGAGCGCAGCATCAACGGCACATTCGTCAACGGCGCGCGCGTCGACTCGGCGATGCTGAACGACGGCGACACCGTCACGATCGGCAACATCGACATGGTGTTCCGCGGCGGAACGCTGATGCGCCGCAACGAAACCGAGGCCGCGACCCGCACCGGCGGCCTCGAGGTACACGGAGTCACGTGGACCATCGAGGGCAATAAGACGCTGCTGGACAACATCTCGGTCGCCGCACGCCCCGGCATGCTGACGGCGGTCATCGGGCCATCGGGTGCGGGCAAGTCGACATTCGCACGGCTGGTGGCGGGCTACACCCATCCGACGACGGGCACGGTGTCATTCGAGGGCCACGACGTCCACGCCGAGTACGCCTCGCTGCGGTCCCGGATCGGGATGGTGCCGCAGGACGACGTCGTGCACGGCCAGCTGACCGTCCGGCAGGCGCTGATGTACGCGGCCGAACTGCGGTTGCCACCAGACACGAACAAGGCAGACCGCGAAAAAGTCGTCTACGAGGTGCTCGAGGAACTCGAGATGACCAACCACCTCGACACCCGCGTCGACAAGCTCTCCGGCGGCCAGCGCAAGCGCGCATCGGTGGCGCTCGAGCTGCTGACCGGCCCGTCGCTGCTGATCCTCGACGAGCCGACGTCTGGCCTGGACCCAGCGCTGGACCGTCAGGTGATGACGATGCTGCGCCAGTTGGCCGACGCCGGCCGCGTGGTGCTGGTGGTCACGCACTCGCTGACGTATCTCGACGTGTGCGATCAGGTACTGCTGCTGGCCCCCGGCGGCAAGACTGCGTTCTACGGCCCGCCCGACCAGATCGGCGCGTCGATGGGCACAACCAACTGGGCCGACATCTTCAGCACGGTGGCGGGCGACCCCGATGGGGCGAACAAGCGGTTCATCGCCCAGCACGGCCCGCCGCCACCGCAGCCGCCCGCGCAGAAACCGACAGACCTCGGCGAGCCCACGAAAACCAGCCTGCGACGGCAGTTCTCGACAATCTCCCGTCGCCAGATGCGGCTGATCGTGTCCGATCGCGGGTACTTCATCTTCCTGGCGTTCCTGCCGTTCATCATGGGTGTGCTGTCGCTTTCGGTGCCCGGTGACGTCGGCTTCGGCGTACCCGTTCCTGCGATACAGGGTGGCGCGGCGCCCAACGAGCCGGGGCAGATCCTGGTGCTGCTCAACGTCGGCGCCATCTTCATGGGTACCGCGTTGACGATCCGCGCCCTCATCGGTGAGCGGGCGATCTTCCTGCGCGAGCAAGCGGTCGGATTGTCCACAACCGCATATATCTTGGCCAAGGTCTTCGTCTTCGCCGGGTTCGCGCTGCTGCAGTCGGCGATCGTGGTCGGCATCAACGTGTGGGGCAAGAAGTGGGGTCCGGGGGCCGTGACCAGCGGCGCGGTGATACCCCCTCGAACCCTGGAGCTGTACGTCGATGTCGCGGCGTGCTGTGTGGCGGCGGCAATGACCGGCTTGGCACTCTCGGCGTTGGCCAAGTCGAACGAGCAGATCATGCCGTTGCTGGTGATCGCGATCATGTCGCAACTGGTCTTCCAGGGCGGCATGATCCCGGTGACCGGGCGCGTCGGGCTGGACCAGTTGTCATGGATCACGCCCGCGCGGTGGGGATTCGCCAGCACCGCGTCGACGATCGATCTCATCAGACTCGTCCCCGGTCCGCTCACTCCGCAAGACTCGCATTGGAGGCACACGCCGGGCGCGTGGTGGTTCAACATGGCCATGCTCGGGGCGGTCTGCATCGGCTATCTGAGTTTCGTGCGATGGAAGATCCGCCTCAAAGGCGGCTAGTCACGGCGTGAGCACGTAGCGTCCGCGCACTCCACCCTTGGCCACGGCCCGGTGCGCGTCGGCGACCTGGTCGAGCGGGACGACGGCGTGTACTCGGGCAGGCAGCTCGCCCGACGCGGTGCGATCGAGCAAGCCGGCCAGTCGCGGGCCGTCGGGGTGCGCGACGACGTTGGCGACAGTGATCCCGCGCTCGGAAGCGGGCTCGGTGCCCGGCTGGACTCCTACGAAGGCGCCGCCGTCGCGGACCAAGGCGAGGGCCCGCTCCTGCAGCTTCGCGCCGTCGGCCACCGCGTCCCAACCCTTCCCGGCGTGGCTGGTGAAGTCGGCGCCGAGGCCGCGGACGAACTCCTCGTCCTGGGTTCGGGCCAGACCGGTCACCTGCCAGCCGCGGTCCTTCGCGAGCACGGCCACGTACCCGCCGACCGCTCCAGCCGCCCCGGTCACCAGCAGCCGGTTGTCGTCAGCTGGCGCATCGCCGAGCAGGTCGACGATCTGGGCGGCAACCAGCCCGTTGAGCGGCACGGTCGACGCCGCGACCAGCTCCAGCCCTTCGGGCACAACGGCGACGTTGGCGGCCGGCGCGACGAGCTGCTCGGCGTAGGTGCCGAAGTCACGGTCGAAGCCGTCCACCATGCCGGCCACCCGGGTGCCGACGGCCAGGTCCACGCCGGTGCCGGCAGCGACGACGGTGCCGGCGAAATCCCAGCCCAGTCCGGTCCACTCCGGCTGGTGCACCAGTCCCATGCCGTGGAAGACGCCGCCCGCCACGCCGAGGTCAACGGGGTTGACCGGCGCGGCGGCGACCGCAACTCGGACCTCGCCGGGCCCGGGCGCGACGATCGGAACCTCGATGATCTCGATCGAGTCGGGCCCACTCGGGGTGCGAACGACGGCGGTGCGGATGGTGGAGGTGCTCATGGTTTCTCTCCTCAGGGGTTGTGTTTATCGCCTCTACAACCCCACTATTGGTGTGTAACTCTCCATTGGGAAGTACGTACTTTGAAGTGCGTAACTCACCCGCCAGTAGGAAGGAGTGGCCGGTGGCAACGGCGACGGCGGCCCAGAAACGGGCACAGGCGAAGGTGGAATACGACTCGTTCCTGGCGCAATGCCCCAGCCGCCAGCTGCTGGACCGGATCTCCGACAAATGGGTCGCGCTGATCCTGGCCGCGCTCGGCAGTGACGGCCCCCGCCCTGGCGATGCCCGCGTCGGCCAGCCGCGATCGATGCGCTACTCCGAGCTCTCCCGACGGCTGGCCGGGGTGAGCCAGAAGATGCTCACCCAGACGCTGCGCTCGCTCGAGCGCGACGGCCTTGTCACCCGCACCGTGACGCCGACCGTGCCGGTCACCGTCACCTACGAGCTGACCGACCTCGGTCTATCGCTTCAGCAGGTGATGTGGGGCGTGAAGCTGTGGGCCGAGGCCCACATGGACGACGTGCTCGCCAATCGCAAGGAGTACGACAACCGCTTATAGCCCGGGTTGGTCCTCGATGATGCCGAGCCAGATCTGGGCCGCGTCGATCGCGACCTTCTCGCTGATGAACGCGTGCTGGGTGCCGGTGTAGAGGTCACGGAAGGCGCGCTCCAGCCGGCTGCCCTCGCGGATCGAGCTGGTGCCCGCAACGAGATGGGCCCATTCCCCGCATGCTCTTGCCGCATCGGTGGCGTACACGGCGGCCACGCGCATATCCGCGCGCAGGGCCGGGGTGAGGTCTTCGCCCGCGGCGACGGCGGCCTCCGCCCGCGTGAAGGCGTCGAGCACCAACAGGCGGGCGGCGCGCCACGATGCGACGTGGTGCGCCAAGCCTTTCTGGAACGTCGGGCGGCTGGCCAGCGAGGCCATGTCACTCATCCGGAACTTCGTGGCGGCCAACTCCTCGACATCGTCGAGCATGCTCTTGGCGACCCCCAGCGCCCACGATGCGTGCCCTGCTGCGGTGACGGGCATCAGTCCCATGCGGGTCGCAGGCGACGTGCCGCGGCGTGGTTCGCGCGCGAACAACGGAAATGTCCGATATTGCGGCACGAACACATCCACGGTGTTGTAGTCGTAGGAGCCAGTTCCCTTGAGTCCCTGGACAAACCAGCCGTCGGTGAACGTGACGTCAGCGCGAGGCACGACCGCCACCTGCATGTCGGGAAGACCCTCGCTGACCCAGCGCACCTCGCCGTTGTCCATCGGCATGAAGCCCGCCGCGATGTACTCCGAATGCCCGGTACCCGAGCCGAAGCTCCACGACCCGGTCAGCCGGTAGCCGCCGTCGACGGCCTCACCCTGGCCGTTCGGAAAGAACTGACCGCCCATGGTGATTCGGTTGTCGTTGGCGGTGAACACCTCCGCGAAACCCGCGTCAGGCAGATACGCCGCAGCGGCGAACGACGATGGCAGGTTCGCGATGCCTACCCACCCGAACGAACCGTCCTGCCAAGCCATTTCGATCCATGTCTCGATCATCTCGGCGAACGACGGCTCGGCTCCGCCGGCGGGCACGGGGTTGAACGACGACATCAAACCACTGGCCCACATCTCGTCGACAATGGCCGGCGTCAATGTGCGGATCCGTTCCGACTCGGCGGCCTCGGCCCGCACCAGGTCGCGCATTCCGCGCGCCCGCGCGACGACCGGACTTCCCACTTCGGCTGTCGACGTCATGATCGATGACCGTACATGTCGCTGCCTAGATCGTCGGCTGATCACTGAACCTAGGACGACGAGGCGGCTCCGTTACGTGACGACGAAGCAGGCGGCAGTTCAGCCACCACGTCGAGGCTCAGGAATTCGGGCGCCTTGATGACCCGCCGGAGCATGAACCGGATGAATGCTGGCATGTCTGAGGCGTTCTCGTCGCGGTACAGCCGTGGGGCACCGAGCCGGTAGTGGCGCCGCCGGGTTTCCAGTTCACATCCATCGGCGGCAAGGACATTGCGCACCCAGTCGGCGCTGGATCCGTACGTCAACGCGATCACGTATCCGCCGCGGCGCCGAAACGCCCACAACGGCGTGCGGAACGTGCGGCCGGATTTGCGACCCCGGTGTATGACAACCGCCCATCCCGGCGCCCACGGGGCGATGAATTTGGTGACGCGGTTGAGCCCTGCCTTGTTGGCGCGGGCGACCCATCGTGGTGCTGGCATCTGAAGAAACTCCTCAACTGTGGAATTTATGCGGACCACGCTAAGACGGGCGGATCTGAAAGTCAACGCCTGTAGAATTCTTTGCACTATGCCCCGGACCGGACGACCGCGCGGTAAGACCGACACCCGCAACCTGATCCTGGCGACGGCGCGGCGCATGTTCGCAGACGCCGGGTATGACAAGACCTCTGTGCGCGACGTTTCCGCTGCGGCAGGCGTTGATCCCGCGATGATCCGGCACTACTTCGGCAGCAAGGCCGAACTGTTCCGCGCGACGATGGGATGGCCGTTCGAGCCCGCCGACATCGCCTCCCGAATCACCGGCGGTGGTCGCGACCAGATCGGCGAACGGCTCACGCGCGTGTTCTTCGAGGCCTGGGAACACCCAGACTCGCGGGCCCCGCTGCTGGCGATCCTGCGCGGCGCGGCCACGCATCAGGAATCGGCAACCCTTGTGCGCCAATTCATTCAGGGAGAGGTGTACTCGCAGATCGCGGCGGGCCTCGACGAGCCCGATGCCGAGCTGCGGGTCGATCTGGCGATGTCACAGCTGCTGGGCATCGCCTTTCTGCGACACATCCTGCAGGTTGACCCCATCGCGTCGACGCCGGTGGACGAACTCATCAGGCGGGTCGCGCCCGTGATCAGGTCTCACCTGACGTCATGAGCGCGCAGGGGCAAGCCGCTTGAGCGCGAGCCCACCTTCGAACGGCCGGTAGCCGAACGCGGGCGGGGATACATAACCCGTGTCCCCCAACGGCGTATGCACCTCGGCGACCGTCGGCCCGATCTCGGCGGCGACCGGCGCGAGGGCCGCCAGGTCGAACCGATACAGCCGCCCGGCATTGCCACCCAAGATCTTGCGGCACGCGTCCTCGGGCTGATCGTGCAGAGCCCACCGGATGGCCAACTTGGAATGGGGCGCAAAGCCTTCCTCGTGGGGATAGTCACTGCCCCACATCATGTGGTCGGCGCCCATGTAGTCGATCATTGACGACTCGTACGGCGTGAGCTCAGAAGCCATGTAGCAGTTGCGTTTCGCGTACTCGCTCGGTGCCAGGGTCAACTCGTCGATCGACGAGCCGCCGAACATCCCGTAGGTGCGGTTACCCGCTTCGGTTTTCATGCTGGGCACCATCACGTCGAGCAGCATCATCTGCTGCTGCAGCCACAGCGTGCCCTGCTCCGTCGGAACGAACCGCAGGGTCGGGTGCCGCTCGAAGACCCCGGCGAGGATGAGGTGTGAAACCGTGCGCTGAGCCCACATCGCCATCTCGGTGACCAGCACGGCGTTGGAGGCCGGCTGGTCCATCGGCATCACCGGACTCCCGGCACCTGCATGCTGGACTACCGTCAGGTCCAGTTCGGCGCAGAGCGCCCAGATCGGTTCGTAGCGGGTGTGGAAAAGCGGGTCGACTTTCGGATCGCCTGGCGAAACCGCAGGGACAAGTACCCCGCCGAAGCACTCCATCTGCACGCCCCAGCGGATCTCTTCGAGGGCCAGGTCGATGTCGTTCGGGAAGATCTGGATCAACCCGCGGCGCCGTGCAGGGGCCAGTGAACAGAAGTCGATCTGCCAGCGGTTGTGCGCCTGCACACCCGCCCAGCGCATTTCGAACTCCTCGCGGGTGCGCGGCAAGCTGATGGTGATGTTCGGTGTGGTCGGGAAGAACGGGGGGACCGTGTTCGGCAAGAGCACCTCGGCGGCCACTCCGTCGTCGTCCATCTCGGACAACCGCATTTCGTGGTCCCAGTTGCGCTGTGCGGTCGCAACGATCAGGTCATCGAATGGGCTGACGTAGGTCTTCGCCCACGCGTCGAAATCCTCGTGCAGTCGTGCCGGCAGGTACCGCTTGTAGTCGTGCAGATCGGCCCCGGCATGGGTGTCCGTCGAAATGACGACGTAGCGATCGATGGTGTCCCAGGTAGCAGCCATGGCCCCATCCTTCCTCTGGCCGGGCTGGCGCAGGGAGGAATCGTCATTCCCCGTGGATGTCGAGACCGTGCGCGGCGGCGTAGGCCATGGCCTGCGCGATGTCGACCTTCGCCCCGCGCACCGCCGCGGTGGTCCACAGCGTCGGATCCACCCGGGCGCCGCGCAGATCGGCCTCGTCGAGCTTGGCGTTCTGCAGCCGCGCACCGCTCAGGTCGGCGCGGCGTAACACCGCCTTGCGCAGGTCGGTTTCCACCAGGCCGGCTTCGCGTAGCCGGCAGTCGGACAGGTCAACGCCGCGTAGGTCGGCGCCGCCGAGCACCGCGAGCGTGAAATCCACCTCGACTAGCTTCATCGGTCGCATTCGGCACTCAGTGAACACCGAGCCGAGAAAGCTGCAGTGCCTGAAGGTGCTGTGCCACAACGATGAACGTCGAAACTTGCAATTGCGGAACGCCGAACCGACGTGCTCGGACTCGGACATGTCGACGCCGCTGAAGTCGCATTCCGTGAACACGACGCGCTCGGTCCGCAAGCGGCTCAGATCGTCGTCGCAAAAGTGATGGCCATCGAACTCCCGCTCGGCCCAAACAGTTTCGTCGGTCACGCGTCAGCCGCGCAGCGGCGCAAGGCTGTTCAACGCGTATTCGGTAACGGCGATCAGCGCGGCCTTGGTCGAATGGCGGTCGCGGGCGTCGACCGTGATCACCGGGATGCTGTCGCGCAGCGCCAGCGCCTTACGTACCGCGTCAGCGGGATGCCTTGGTGCCCCATCAAATTCGTTGATGGCAATCAAGAAAGGCAGGTTGCGCGCCTCGAAGAAGTCGACGGCGGCGAAGCTGTCCGCCAGTCGTCTCACGTCGACCAGGATGATCGCGCCGATGGCGCCGCGGACCAGGTCGTCCCACATGAACCAGAACCTGCGCTGCCCGGGCGTGCCGAACAGATACAGCACCAGATCCTCGCCGAGGGTGATGCGGCCGAAGTCCATCGCGACAGTGGTGGTGTTCTTCAGCGGGGTGGCATCGAGACCGTCGACCCCCGCCGATGCGTTGGTCACCAACGCCTCGGTACGTAGCGGCATGATTTCCGATACCGCCCCCACGAACGTCGTCTTGCCGGCGCCAAAGCCGCCGGAGATGACGATCTTCGTCGAGGCGGTGTCCCGCCTCTCAGAGCGCTCGTAGGCCACGCAGCGTCCTTCCTATCAATTCGCGTCGTTCGTCATCCGTGGTGGACTCACCCAAGGTCGTGTGCACCCGCAGATAACCTTGCGTCACAAGGTCGCCAATCAGCACGCGCGCCACGCCGAGCGGTAAGGATAAGATGGCGGCGATTTCGGCGACCGACGGGTTGTCGGCACCCAGCGTGAGGATCTGGCCCCGCACGTCGTTGCCCGGCCAGCGCGGCGATTTCGTCGTAGCCAACGTCTGGACGGGGGCCTCGAGTGGCAGATCGATACGGGAATTGGTGCGGCCCGCCGTCAGCGTGTACGGCCGAACCAGCTGGGGTTCGTCCGTAGCGTCCCGCTCCCAGCCCGATCCCCCGGTCGTCCCGCTCCTGCCCTCCGGATGCTCCATAGGCCACTCACGAGTGTTGCGAGGCGCGTCGTGGCGACTGGACCATGGCGCCCACTCGTTCCACCAAAATTGCCATCTCGTAACCGATCTGGCCGATGTCGCAGTTGCGGGTCGCCAGCGTCGCGAGGTTGGAGCCGTCGCCCACGCGCATCAGCAGCAGATATCCGTTCTCCATCTCGACGACGGACTGCAGCACGTAGCCGCCGTCGAACAGCTGCGAGGCACCGGTCGACAGGCTCGCGAGACCGGAGGCCACTGCGGCGAGTTGATCGGCCCGCTCGGTCGGCATGTGCTCACTGGCCGCCATCAGCAGGCCGTCGGCGGATACCAGGACGGCGTGCGAAACGCCGGACACTTCGATGGCGAACTTCGAGACCAGCCAGTCGAGCCCATCGCGCTGCGTCGAACGTGGCGGCTGCATCGAATCCCGGGTTGCCCGCCTACCCTCCGGGTGGGAGGTGCCCCCTGCGCTCCTGGCCGCCGGTGTCATTCGTTATCGGTTCCTCTGGTTTCTCGGGCATGTGATCGCCCGGCATGCACACCACCGAAATGGTTGCTGATGCTTGCGCGGACAGCGTCCGGATCGCGCGGCGGAATCTGCCCTCCGCCAGTGCCGAACTCAGCCGCCGATGCTACCTCGTCGCCGCCGTCGTCGCTCCTGTGAGCACCGCCGTTGGAGTGGTGAGCGCCACCGAACGGGCTGGTCGAACCCGCGGAATTGACTGCTCCGGGCACCAGGCGAGCGCCGGGGTCACGCACCGGCAGACCTTCCTCGGTGTGCTCTGCGACAGGCGCGTCCTCCGCTGCCGCGGCCGCTGACCAGCCGTGGTCCCACACCGACTCCCAATTCAGGTCCTCGCTTTTGGCGATCTCGGTGGGGTCGACGAGCCATTCGGACAGCATCTTCTGATAGATGGCGTCGTCGGAACCCGCCCCCGGCGACGATTCGTGCACTGCATGGCGGGCGGGCTCGGGGTACGGCTGCTCGGCAGTGACCGGCGGCTCAGGCTGCCGAGCTGCCGGCGGCTGCGGCTCCTCGACAGGCTCATGCGTGGGCGCGCCGTTGCTGGCGGCCTGCGCCCGGGACGCGAAGAACGAGGACGTGTCGACGGGTGCCCGTTCGACGTCGGCCTCCGGAGCGACCGGCTGGCTCCACGGCGCCGGCTGGTCCGTTTGCGCCGGCATCGAGTCCTCCGGCCACAGCTCCGCGGCGGGCCACTCCTCTTGTTGCTCTTCGCCAACGGGCTGAGCCAGCGAGGCCGGGATATCGGAGATTCCGCTGGCCCCGGGATTGCGCTGTGGCAGCAAGCCCACGGGCACATCGGCGTGGCCGTTGGTGTGCTGGCGACCCTGATCGAGGTGGTCGGTGTAGTCGTGATCCTCATCCAGCGCGAGTGCGGTGTGGATCCCCGCGTGGGCATCGGCGGGCGTGGCGTATTCGGGGCCACCGAACTGATCGGGCGCCCCGGCCTGGACCAGCAACTCGGAGGGCACGAACACACCGGCCGTGGTGCCCGAATTCGATTCGCCCGCAATGGTGCTGCGCAACCGGACCACCAGCCCGTGCTGTGCGGCGAGTCGCCCGACCACGAACAGGCCCATGTGCCGCGCGGTGTACGGGTTGACCTCACCGCCGGACTGCAGACGGGTGTTGGCCACCCGCAAATCCGGTTCGGTCATCCCGATGCCGATGTCGCTGACCTCGATGACCAAGCCACCGTTGCCTGTGTGCACCGCCGACACCCGGACTTGAGAAATCGGCGGTGAGTAGCGCAGCGCGTTGTCGAGCAGCTCGGCGAGCAGGTGCACCAGGTCGCCGGCCATAGTGCCGGAAACCTCGCTGTCGGGCACCGTCGCGGTGACCACCCGGGTGTAGTCCTCCACCTCGGAGGCGGCGGCGTTGATGATCGCCGACACCGGCACCGGGTCGGCCTGCTCACGGGGCACCTTGGCGCCCGCGAGCACCAGCAGGTTGGCGCCGTTGCGGCGCATCCGGGCGGCCAGGTGATCGAGTCGGAACAGGCTCTCCAGCCGATCGGGATCCTCTTCGTTGCGCTCGAGGCGGTCGATCAGCGAGAGCTGCTGGTCCACCAACGACCGGCTGCGCCGCGACAGCGTCTCGAACATGTCGCTCACCTGCAGCTGCAGGCGGGACTGCTCACCGGCCAGCAGGACGGCCTGCTCGTGCAGCTCGTCGACGGCGTGCGCGACCTGACCGACCTCTTCGGAGGTGTGCACAGGAATCGGCTGAACGGGTCCGGGCTCCGCACCCGCGCGGACTCGGTCCAGCTCGCGGGCGAGGTCGTCATGCGCGACCCGCAGCGCGCTGTCGCGCAGCCGGCGCAGCGGACGCACCAGCGAGCGCGCAACCAAGATGACCACCAGCAGCGCCAGCAGCATCGCGCCGATGACGATCGCGGCGTCCCGGATCGCAGCACTGCGCTGCGCCGCGGCCTGGCTCTCCACCGCGCCCGTCACCGCGGTGGACGTGTCGGCGATGATCTTGTTCGCCATCTGGTTGGTGGCCTGAATGGATGCGCTCAGGTCCGGGTTGTTGATCAGCACTGCGGCCGGGTCGGACATGATCGCCATCCGCTTGACCATCTCGGCCTGCAGTTTCTGCGCCTCGGGCGACCCGACGCCGAGCACCTGGCTCATCCCGAACAGCGTCGACGGCTCGGTACCGGCGAGGGTGATCATCGATGTGCGCAACTCGGGCTCGGGCAGCTCACCGCCGAGGTTCACCAGCAACTGCTGCATCATCATCTGGCCGCGGGCACCGATCGCGCGGCTCAGCCCGAGCGTCTCGGCGCGGATGCGCTCGTCGTCGACACGGACCGAGCCGTTGATCGCGTCCTCGGCGGTCAGCAGGATCGGCGCATAGGTGGTCACCCGTTCGCGCAGCCCGATGCTGTTGGCCGTGACCTTGTCCATCAGGGCCTGGCCCGCGGCGATCATCGTGTTGACGCCCTTGCTGACGTCCGGCGCGATGTCGGTGACCGACAGCCGTCGCTGCAATTCCTGCCGGCTGCTGTCGAACTTGGTCAGCGCCGCCTGAGTATCACCGCCGGTCGAACTCGCCAGCAGCGCGCCGTCGAGGGTGGCCATGTAGCTCTCGATCGACGGGACCATTTCGGTGCGGTCGGCGGCGCGGCGCAAATCGGCCGCTTCCGTCGCGCTCGAGTAGATGCGCAATCCGCCGAACGTTCCGGCCAGAACCAGCGGCACCAAAACGATCGCGAACACTTTCCAGCGAACCGGCCAATTGGCGATCGACCATCGCGATGGTCGCTTGGCCGGCGGCTTCGCCTTTGGTTCAAAATCGACGACCGTACCGTCCGCCTGCTTCAGCTGGGAGAACGCGGTCATCGGCGCCCGCCGCTGCTATCGGCCGCCTGTCCGCAATTCACTAATGAAGCGTCGTTCATAAGACTTCCTGCTGATTTCGCCCTCGGATGGGCGGGCGTTGTACGCCTGGCAATTGGACGAGTATGCCAGCCATGCCCGGCCGTTTCCACAATTCTTACTGAACAGACAGAGTTCATAACCGCGCTGACGAGCCGTTTCGTGTTACTCGAGCAAATGGTTGGAGGCCCCGCGCATTCGGACCGCGTTGAATCATCGAATGTTTCGGCTGATGTGCTACACCGTTGCTGGGATGTCGGTACCTCAGAAAAAAGCACCGCCGAGCGTATGGTCGCGGTGTTCGAAGCAACCACTGCCGCAATGAGAGGGGACAGCATGGCTGAGGGCGAGCAGTTTCAGGTAGATCCTTCGGATGACCCGAATCCTGGCGTAGCCGGTCACGCGTTGCCGGATGACGCCAAAGGTCCTCACCGGTTGGCTGACCCCGCCAACGATCCCACTCCCGGTGTGCCCGGCCACGCAAAAGACGATTGAGGCCTAGGCTCCTACCGTTCCTGGTGAGTGAGTTGCCGCGTTGTGTTCAAGCTGATGTTCTACTCGCCGCGGATCGCGCCCAACACTGGCAATGCCATCCGGTTGGTGGCCGCGACGGGATGCGAATTGCATCTGGTCGAGCCGCTTGGATTTGACCTGTCTGAACCCAAATTGCGCCGCGCCGGCCTCGACTACCACGACCTGGCATCGGTGAGTGTCCACCGCGACCTGCCCACCGCGTGGGAGGCCATGGCGCCGACGCGGGTCTACGCGTTCACCGCGCATGCCACGACGTCGTTCGCCGACGTCGGTTACCTGCCGGGTGACGTGTTGATGTTCGGTCCGGAGCCCACCGGGCTGGATGCGGCGACGCTCGCCGACCCGCACATCAGCGCGCAGGTGCGCATTCCGATGCTTGCGGGGCGGCGGTCACTGAACCTGTCCAACGCGGCCGCCGTCGCCGTCTACGAGGCATGGCGGCAGCACGGGTTCACCGGGGCGGTCTGACTACCTTCCGATGAGCGCTTGCGCGAAGAGAATCACCAACTGTCCCAGTGCGCGACCTGCGGGGCGGGTAGCCGGTCGGCCCGACGGAAGTCGGTGCCCTTGGTGTAGGCGATCGGGAACAAGCCGGCCTGGCTGTACTTGTCGAACGGGATGCCAAGCAGCTCGGCAGCTTGCTTCTCGCCGTCTCCGAGCAGATGCAGCGTTGTCCACGCCGACCCGAGACCGCGGGACCGCAACGCCAGCATGAAACTCCACACTGCAGGCAGGAGCGATCCCCAGAATGACGCACTCATCCCGGCGGGCGCGCCGTCCGGCCGCCCCTCCAAGCAAGGGATCAACATGAGGGGCACCTCGTGTAGGTGCTCGTTAAGGTATTTCGCCGAGTCGTACACGCGGGGCCGCTGTTCGTCGCGCACATCTCCGTGCTCAGGCTTAGGCAGATCGAGATACGGCGTGGCATTCGTGCTGTAGATATCGGCGAGCGCCTTCTTCTTGTCGGCCTCCTCGACGAAAACCCACTGCCAGCCTTGAGAGTTGGAACCCGTCGGCGCCTGCAGCGCCAGCTCGAGACATTCCAGCACCACCTCACGCGGCACCGGCTTCTCGAAGTCGAGCCGTTTGCGCACCGAGCGGGTGGTGGTCAGGACTTCATCGGCGGTCAAGTTCAACGTCTTCTCGGCTGTCATTTCGCCGAGACTACATTCGCTTTCATGACAGTCGAATTCACGCAAGAGGTTTCCGACCGGCTCAACTCTGACCACTACGGGTGGCTCACCACGGTCGCCAAGTCCGGCCAGCCGGTGCCGCGGCTGGTGTGGTTCTACTTCGACGGCTCCGAGCTGACGGTGTACTCCATGCTCGACGCGGCGAAAGTCGGCCACGTGAAGGCGCGTCCGCGGGTCAGCCTGAACCTGGATTCCGACGGCAACGGTTCGGGGGTCATCGTCGTCGGCGGCGAGACGAGGGTCGACGCGGTGGACGTGGATCCGCGCGAGGACGGTCCGTATTGGGCCAAGTACCAGGCGGACGCGGAGCAGTTCGGGTTGACCGAGGCGATCGCCGCCTACAGCACAAGGCTGAAGATCGTCATCGACAAGGTGTGGACCACACCGGCAGCCGAATAAGCCGCATAGCAGCGTTGAAATTGCGTACAGGGCTGTGATTTCGCGAGAACCACAACCCTGGGTGCAGTCTGAACGTCACAAGAGGACGAGCGATCGCGTAATGGGTCCTCAAATTGACACCGTCGTGATCAACGCGTCGATAGCATCGGGGTATATCGACACTCATGCGAGGTCACCATGCAGATCGAAGCTCACGACCCGCACCATCGCCCTGAGGCGGACCTTCAAGACAAGGGGCTCTCGCACAACGCGGTGGGCCTTCTTGGCGGTACGGTCCTCGGCATCTCGTCGGTGGCTCCGGCCTATGCGCTGACTGCCACGATTGGCATCCTGGTGGCCGAGGCGGGCACGAAGATGCCGGTGGTGATCATCGCCGGATTCCTTCCGATGTTCTTCGCCGCGTACGCCTATCGCGAACTCAACAAGGTCGCTCCGGACTGTGGGACGTCATTTACCTGGACCACCAAGGCTTTTGGGCCATTTGTCGGCTGGCTCGGCGGATGGGCGGCCGTGCTGGCGACCGTCATCGTGCTGTCCAACCTCGCCGGCGTTGCGGTGCAGTTCTTCTACCAATTCATTGGTGATCTGACCGGCAGCGAGAACATTGCGACGCTGTGGGAAAACAAGCTGGTCAACGTGATCACCTGCCTTGCCTTCCTGGCGATCGCCACCGCGGTGGCCTACCGCGGCATCACCACGACCGAGCGCGTGCAGTTCGTGCTGGTCGGGTTCCAGATGGTCGTCTTGCTGCTGTTCGCGGTTGTCGCGCTGGCGAAATCCGGCGGCTCGGAAACCGGGATGTCGTTCAGCTTCGACTGGTTCAGCCCCGCGGGTCTGACGATGTCGGCATTCATTGCGGGGCTGTCGGGCTCGATCTTCGCGTTCTGGGGCTGGGACACTGCGCTGACGGTCAACGAGGAGTCCAAGGATTCCGACAAGACCCCTGGGCGTGCGGCGCTGCTGTGCGTGGTGTCGATCCTGCTGACCTATCTGCTGGTCGCGATCGCGACGCAGATGTACGCCGGCGTGGGCACCGAGGGGCTCGGTCTGGGCAACGAGGGGATCGCCGACAACGTCTTCGGCGCGCTCGCCGAACCTGTATTGGGCGGCCCGCTGCATCTGTTCCTGTTCCTCGCCGTGGTGGCCTCGAGCGCGGCCAGCCTGATCACCACGTTCCTGCCGACCTCGCGGACCATGCTGGCGATGGGTACCTATAAGGCGTTCCCGGCGCGCTTCGCCACGATCCACCCCCGGTACCTGACGCCGTCCTTCGCGACGGTCGCGGCCGGTGTCGGTGCGGCGCTGTTCTACTCCACCCTGACGTTCCTGTCCGAGAGCGTGCTCACCGACACGATCTATTCGCTCGGCATCATGATCTGCTTCTACTACGGGCTGACCGCGTTCGCCTGCATCTGGTACTTCCGGCACGAGCTGTTCGCGAACGTCGGCAGCTTCGTGTTCAAGCTGCTGTTCCCGTTGTTGGGCGGGCTCGGTCTGCTCGGGGTCTTCCTGGTCACGCTGCGCGACAGCGCGTCACCTGACTACGGCAGCGGCGGGAGCATCGCCGGCGTGGGCCTGGTCCTGATCCTGGGTCTCGGGCTGATCGTGCTTGGCGTGGTCTTCATGTTGCTCATGCGCACCCGTCAGCCGGAGTTCTTCCGCGGCGAGACGCTGCGCAAGGACACGCCGGTCATCGTCGTCGACGAGCCATAGAGCTCAACGGAAATCACGACTGCGGGACGCCACCCGCATGTCAAGCTTGCCCATCCGGTCGGCGACGACGGTGACCGCGCCGGTGGCGTTTTGCACCTGACCACGCACCAGCAGCGCCGACGCCGTCTGCGCCAGCTTGCGGTGCCGTGCCCACACTCCCGGCGAGCACAGGATATTGACCATCCCGGTCTCGTCCTCGAGGTTGAGAAATGTTACGCCCTGTGCGGTCGCCGGCCGCTGGCGGTGAGTCACCGCCCCGGCCACCAGGATTCGGGTGCCGTCCGGAACTTTCAGGAGTTGGTCGGCGGAGACGACGCCCATCGCGTCCAGGTTCTCGCGCAGGAACTGGGTGGGATAGCTGTCCGGCGAAATGCCGGTGGCCCATACGTCGGCGGCGGCCAGCTCCAGTTCACTCATCCCGGGCAGCGACGGGATGTGCGACGACGACCCCACTCCCGGCAACCGGTCCGGGCGCTCGGCAGCGGCCGCGCCCGCGGCCCACAACGCCTCCCGTCGCGAGATGCCGAAACAGCCCAGCGCTCCCGCGGTGGCCAGTGCCTCCGTCTGTGGGATGGAGAGCTGTACCCGGCCGGTCAGGTCCAGCAGGGAGGTGAAGGGGCCGTCGGTTTTTCGCTCGTCGACGATCTGCTCGGCAAGCTCGTCGCCGATGTGACGGACACTGCCGAGGCCCAGCCGCACCTCCATCCCGGCGTTCTCCAGCGTGGCGTGCGCGAGGCTGGCGTTCACGTCTGGGTGCCCCACGGCCACCCCGTGCCTGCGGGCGTCGGCCACCAGCGACTGCGGCGAGTAGAACCCCATCGGCTGCGCCCGCAGCAGCGCCGCGCAGAACGCCGCGGGGTGGTGAAGCTTGAACCACGACGAGTAGAACACCAGCGAGGCGAAGCTCAACGAATGGCTTTCCGGGAAACCGAAATTGGCGAAGGCCTCCAGCTTCTCGTAGATCCGGTCGGCCACCTCGCCGTTGATACCGTGCCGCTCGCGCATGCCGTCGTAAAAGCGGCCACGCAACCGTCGCATCCGTTCCGTGGAACGCTTGGAGCCCATCGCCCGCCGCAACTGGTCGGCCTCGGCCGCCGAGAAGCCGGCGCAGTCGACCGCGAGCTGCATGAGCTGCTCCTGAAACAGCGGTACTCCCAATGTCTTTCGCAGTGCGGACTCCATGGATGGGTGATCGTAGGTGACGGGTTCGACGCCGTTGCGCCGCTTGATGTAGGGGTGCACGGATCCGCCCTGGATCGGCCCGGGTCGGATCAGGGCGACCTCCACCACGAGGTCGTAGAACACTCGCGGCTTCAGTCGCGGCAGGGTGGCCATTTGCGCGCGCGACTCCACCTGGAACACCCCGACCGAGTCGGCACGCTGCAGCATCTCGTACACCGCGGGCTCGGAAAGGTCCAGTTTCGCGAGGTCGACGTCGATGCCCTTGTGCTCGCGCACCAGGTCGATGACGTAATGCAACGCCGAGAGCATGCCCAGCCCCAACAGGTCGAACTTCACCAAACCGATTGCTGCGCAGTCGTCTTTGTCCCACTGCAGGACGCTGCGGTTCTCCATCCGCGCCCACTCCACCGGGCACACATCGCCGATCGGCCGGTCGCAGATCACCATGCCGCCGGAGTGGATGCCCATGTGCCGCGGCAGGTTGGAGATCTGCATGGCCAGATCGATCACCTGCTCGGGCACGTCTTCAACGTGGGTGGATTCCGACAAGCTCCCCCACTGGCCGATCTGCTTGCTCCACGCATCCTGCTGCCCCTGGGAGAACCCCAGCGCGCGAGCCATATCGCGCACCGCGCTGCGGCCGCGGTAGGTGATCACGTTGGCGACCTGGGCGGCGTAGTCACGCCCGTAGCGGTCGTAGACATACTGAATCGCCTTCTCGCGCAGGTCGGATTCGATGTCGATGTCGATGTCCGGGGGGCCGTCGCGCGCCGGGGACAGGAACCGTTCGAACAGTAACTCGTTGGCGACCGGGTCGACGTTGGTGACACCGAGCGCGTAGCAGACCGCCGAGTTGGCCGCCGAGCCACGACCCTGAGCCAGGATGTTGTTCTCCCGGCAGAATCGGGTGATGTCGTGCACCACCAGGAAGTAGCCCGGAAAGGTAAGCTGTTCAATGATTTTCAGTTCGTGCTCGATCTGCGCATACGCCCGCGGCGACCGCTCCGGCGGGCCATACCGGCCCCGGGCGCCTTCCATGACCAGATGCCGCAGCCAGCTGTCCTCGGTGTGGCCGTCGGGAACGTCGAACGGCGGCAGCTGGGGAGCGATCAGCGCCAGCCCGAACGCGCACTGCTCGCCGAGGTCGGCTGCTGCCGTCACCACCTCGGGGACCCCGCTGAACAGCCGGGCCATCTCCTCCCCCGACCGCAGATGCGAACCACCCAGCGGCGCAAGGAAACCGGCTGCCTCGTCCATCGAATTGCGGGCCCGGATTGCGCCCATCGCCATGGCGAGCCTGCCCCGCGACGGTTCGGCGAAGTGGGCGGCGGTGGTGGCGACCACGCCGACACCGAACCGCGGCGCCAGTTCGGCAAGTGCGGCGTTGCGCTCGTCGTCGAGAGGATGGCCGTGGTGGGTCAGCTCGATGCTGACCCGGTCGCGGCCGAACCGGTCAACCAGGTCGGCAAGAGCCTTCCCGGCAGCGTCCGGGCCCCCTTCGGAAAGCGCCTGCCGCACATGGCCTTTGCGGCAGCCAGTAAGGATGTGCCAGTGCCCACCGGCCGCCTCGGTCAGCGCGTCATAGACGTAGCGCAGCTTGCCCTTCTCACCTCCCGCCAGATGCGCGGTCGCCAGCTGTCGCGACAGCCGTCGATAGCCCTCCGGCCCGCGGGCTAGCACCAGCAGATGCGGTCCCGGCGGATCGGGGTCCTCTGTGCGGTCGCCACCGCCCAGCGACAACTCCGCGCCGAACACGGTCTGCATCTCGAGTTCCTTGGCGGCCTCCGCGAACCGCACGACCCCGTAGAGCCCGTCGTGGTCAGTGAGCGCGATGGCGCGCAGGTCGAGCCTGGCCGCCTCCTCGACGAGCTCCTCCGGCGTGCTGGCGCCGTCGAGGAAGCTGTACGCCGAATGCGCATGTAGCTCGGCATACGGGACGGCCGAACCAGGCCGCCGAACATCCAGCGGTTCGTAGCTCCCGCGCTTGCGTGACCAAGCCGGGCTGTCGCCGCCGTCGCCCACTTGCTCATCGATCGGCCATCCGGCGCGGCGGGGCTTGCCGTTGAGCACCCGCTCCATCTCGCCCCAGCTCGGCGGCCCGGTATGCCAGCCCATTCGTCCAGCATAATCGAACGCATGTTCGAGTGCGAGCGTTCGATGATTTCCGCAGTCTCGTCAGGTCAACACCTCAGACATTCCGAGCCTTCGAGGAGTTGTGATGGGAATGACGCCTGCGCGCAGCGGGCACCTGCCGATCAACGGCCTGAACCTCTATCACGAGGTGTATGGCGAGCTCGGTCAGTCGAAAGTGCCTCCGCTGCTGCTGATCCCTGGCGCGTTCATGGCGACCGACTCGATGACCGCGTGGGTTTCCGCCTTCATGGGCCAACGCACCGTGATCACCTTCGATCAACAAGGGCACGGCCGCACCCCGGACACCGCGCGCGCAATGTCGTACGAGCAGTTCGGCGACGACGCCGCGGCGTTGCTGCGCGCCTTGAAGGTCGAGCACGCGGATGTGATGGGCTACTCGCAAGGCGGCGGGGTCGCACTGCAGCTCGCGATCCGACATCCGACCCTCGTCAACAAGCTGGTCTCGCTATCCGCCACCTATCGCAAGGACGGCTGGTACCCGTCGGTGATGGAAGCCCTCCCGGGCATCAGCGCCGCAGCCTTCGCCGGCACGCCCGTCGAGAAAGCGTTCAAGCAGCACACGCCGGACGCCAAGGCATTCGACACCTACCTCGAGAAGATGAAGGTCTTGAACATCGATGACCAGAACATCAGCGACGCACAGATGCGTTCGTTCCCGGCGAGGACGATGGTCATCGTCGGCGATGCCGATGGCGTGAGGCCCGAGCATGCCGTCGCCATGTTCAAGCTGCGCGGCGGCGGCGGCGAGCAAGCGGCAGCGACGGGGACGCTGGAGAAGGTTCCGGCCGCGCGCTTGGTGATTCTGCCGGCGACGTCGCACATCGGCATCTCTGGGGAGTCAGCGGTGCTGGTGCCGATGGTGAGTGCGTTTCTCGATGATGTGCCGCCTGCGACGCCGGATCTCTTTAGCGCGATGATTTCCGCGCCAGAGTCCGGTCAACATTAGAAAGCACACCCGATGCCTTTGGAGGAACCGTGACCGAGCAGACCGCAACCGCACTGCCCCCTGTGGTCGATCACGACACTTGGTGCGCCGCCCTCGACGACCTGCGCCGACGGGAGAAGGCCGCTACCCGCGAACTCGACGCGATCGCCGCGCAGCGCCGCAGGTTGCCGATGGTCGAGTTGCCCGACTATATGCTGATAGGCAAGGACGGACCCGTCCGACTGGCCGACATCTTCGAGGGCCGCTCACAGCTCATCGTCTACAACCACATGTGGGAGGACGGCGCCGAATGGCAATGCGGCGGCTGCACGAGCCTGACGGCAGGGTGGGCCCGGCTGGGTTTCCTAGACAACTACGACGCACGGTTCGTCATCGTGACGAACGGGCCGATTGACGAGGCGCTGGCCTACAAGGCCAAGGTCGGCAACACGATGGACTGGTACTCGTCGTCGGAGAGTTCGTTCGGCGCCGACATGGGAGCCGCGCCCGGAACGGGATTCGCGGTCAACGTGTTCCTGCGCGACGGGGACAAGGTCTACCGCACCTGGCACACCGACGGCCGCGGCACCGAACAGCTCACCTACACCTTCGCGTTGGTCGACATCCTGCCGTGGGGCCGCCAAGAGGAATGGCAGGACTCACCCGACGGGTGGCCGCAGTCGCCGACCTACTCCAAGTGGCTCGACTCCCCCGATGTCGCCCGACTCTACGGACAAACCTGAGGGTCGCTACGGCAGGTCAGCCACCCCGAGTTCGTCTCGCGGCACGACCATCATCGGAACGTCCAGCACGCGCAGCATCTTGGCGGCCGTCGAGCCGAGAAACAGCCGTCTTGGCGCGCTGAGCCGACTCGATCCGACCATGATCAGGTCTCCGTCGTGCCACTGGAGCTTGCGCACCGCCTCCTCAATCGTCGGTCCATCGACGGCGGTCGCGGTCACCGGAAAGTCTTGCGGCAGTGAGTTTTTCGCAGTATCCAGCACTTGCCGGGCGTGCGCCAACGCCCGCTCGCGGACCGCTTCCTCGTCGCCACGAAGCGCGCCGAACACCGGATCAAGCGCCACCAGCGACACCAAACGGAGCGGCGTACCAGCAGCCTTGCTGAACCGGACGGCTTTCTCCAGCAACAGATCCGCTCCCTGCCGCTCCCCGATCGCGCACGTCACCTCGCGGACCCGGTCCACCTGCGATTCGCGGGTGCCGCGCGACGCGACCACGACGGGCACAGGGGCGGAGTGCAACAACTCGTTGACCACAGAGCCCAGCGAGTAGCTGCCCGCCAGTCCCCCACCCGATCCACCGACCACGATCACGTCGGCCTCGAGCCGTGCGGTCTCCTTGATAAGCCCCTCGGCGAAGGACTCCTCGAACGTCACATGACTGCGCGCCGCGACGTCGTCTGGCACCGCAGCAAGCGCCTCGTCGAGCCAGTTCTGCGCCTGCTTTGCCAGCACCGCTTCGTAGTCGCGTGCACCCGCGATGTTCGGAACCGCCTTGTCCTGCGGCAGGACGATGCACACCTCGACTTCGGCGCCGAGTGTCCTGGCGAGCCGGGCGCCGAGTGTCATCGCGTCTGCGCCACCCGGCGTGGCCAGATAACCAACGACCACCTTCATAGCGAACATCCTGTCAATCCGCGGCCAGGATTATCGGCGGTTCGACCCGATCAATCGCTGTACTCTGCGGTTCCGTCCTCGAGCACCAGCCGCGTGTTAGATCCATCGGGTTCGGATGCTTCGGTGCGGAAGACCGCACGCCCGGAATCAGTGCGCCAGATCGAGGTCGTCAACGTTTCGCCGGGGAACACCGGCGAGGTGAAGCGAGCCCCGACCTGGCTGACCTTCGTCGCGTCACCGCCGCCGAGCTCGCCGACCAACGCGCGGCCGGCGACGCCATATGTGCACAGGCCGTGCAGGATTGGCTTCGGGAACCCGGCCAGGTTCTTCGCGAACCACGGGTCGCTGTGAAGCGGGTTGCGGTCGCCGGACAACCGATAGATCAGTGCCTGGTCCTCGCGCGTGGGCAGCGCAATCCGTGCGTCGGGCTCCCGCTCGGGGATTTCGGGTGCAACGGGCCGTTGTCCCGGCTGCCCGCCGAAGCCGCCCTCGCCACGGATCACCGCCGTCGTCAACGTTTCGGCGACCACCTCCGACGTGTCGGGGTCGGTGCCCGTCGCCTTCAACATCACGATCGCGTTCTTGCCTTCACCCTTGTCCTGGATGTCGGCGACCTCGGCGACGACGCTGAGCTTGCCGGCGGGCGGCAGCGGCTTGAACAGCCGGATCTCCTGGGAGCCGTGCAGCAGCATCGCGAAGTTGAACGAGCCGATCTTGCCCGCCGCGGCGAATGGCAGGCAGGCGATGACCGCGTAGGTCGGCAGCACCTGCTGCGGGATATCGTGGCTGTTTTCGGTGGTGAACGCCAGATCGTCGAGGCCCGCCCCGACGCCCAGCGCGTAGAGCAAAGTGTCGCGATCCGTCCATTGAAAGAGCTGCGCGTCTGTTTTGGCACCTATGGCGGTCGGGTCAATCGGCATAGTCGGGACGATAACCGCTCGCCCCACCGACGTCGACGACCACGTCACACCTTGTTGACCTTTGCCCGGCCAGGGGTGAGCATGACTCGCATGCGCTATGTCGTTACCGGCGGTACCGGGTTTATTGGCCGCCGAGTGGTGTCTCAGATCTTGGCCCGACACGATGACGCCGAAGTGTGGGTGCTGGTGAGACGGGCGTCGCTCGCCAGATTCGAAAAGCTGGCTCTGGACTGGGGCGACCGGGCAAAGGCGCTGGTCGGCGATCTGACATCGGCGAACCTCGGCCTCACCGACGAGGCCGTCGCCGAGGTGGGCGCTGTCGACCACCTCGTGCATTGCGCGGCGATCTACGACATCACCGCCGCAGAAGCCGACCAACGGGCGGCCAACGTGGAGGGCACCAGGGCAGTGATCGACCTGGCCCGCCGGCTCGACGCGACGCTGCATCACGTGTCGTCGATCGCGGTCGCCGGTACGTATCACGGTGAATTCACCGAAGACGACTTCGACGTGGCGCAGGACCTGCCGACGCCGTATCACCAGACGAAATTCGAGGCGGAACTGCTGGTCCGCTCGGCGGCGGGTTTGCGTATGCGGGTGTACCGGCCCGCCGTCGTGGTTGGCGACTCCCGCACAGGCGAAATGGACAAGGTCGACGGCCCCTACTACTTCTTCGGCCTGCTGGCGAAGCTGGCCGTGTTGCCGAAGTTCACCCCGATGGTGCTGCCCGACACCGGCCGCACCAACATCGTTCCGGTGGACTTCGTGGCGCAAGCCATCGTCGCGCTCATGCACGTCGACGGGCGCGACGGGCAGACCTTTCACCTCACGGCCCCGAAAACCATTGGGCTGCGCGGTATTTACCGTGGTGTCGCCGAGACGGCTGGACTGCCGCCGCTTCGCGGGTCGCTGCCGCGTTCGACTGCGACACCGTTCCTGCGTGCCACCGGGCGCGCCAAGGTGGTGCGCAATATGGCCGCCACCCAGCTCGGCATACCGGCTGAGATCCTCGACGTCGTCGACCTTGCGCCCACCTTTGCGGCCACCAACACGGCAGAAGTGTTGCGCGGCACCGGGATAACGGTGCCTGAGTTCGCGTCGTACGCGCCGAATCTGTGGCGCTACTGGGCCGACCATCTGGACCCGGATCGGGCCCGCCGCGACAATCCGGCCGGGCCGCTGGTCGGCAAGCACGTGATCATCACCGGCGCGTCCAGCGGCATTGGCCGCGCCTCGGCGATCGCCGTTGCTGAACGCGGTGGATGCGTATTCGCGTTGGCGCGCAACGCCGAAGCGCTCGACGACCTCATCGCCGAGATCCGTGCGGTTGGCGGGCAGGCACACGCGTTCACGTGTGACGTCACGGACGCGACGTCGGTCGAGCACACGGTCAAAGACATCCTCGGCCGGTTCGGCCACGTCGATTATCTGGTGAACAACGCCGGCCGGTCGATCCGCCGCTCGGTGGTCGCATCCACCGACCGACTGCACGACTACGAACGTGTGATGGCGGTCAACTACTTTGGCGCGGTACGGATGGTGCTGGCTCTGCTGCCGCACTGGCGCGAGCGCCGGTTTGGCCACGTGGTCAACGTCTCCAGCGCCGGCGTGCAGGCCAACGGCCCGCAGTACAGCGCGTACCTGCCGAGCAAAGCGGCGCTGGACGCGTTCGCCGACGTGGTGTCGACGGAGACGCTTTCGGACCACATCACGTTCACCAACATCCACATGCCGCTGGTGAAGACGCCGATGATCGCGCCGTCGCGGCGATTGAACCCGATTCCGCCGATCAGCGCAGAACACGCTGCGGCGATGGTGGTGCGGGGCTTGGTGGAAAAGCCGGCGCGCATCGACACCCCGGTCGGCACGCTGGCCGATTTCGGAAATTACATGACCCCGAAGCTGTCTCGCCGCATCCTGCACCAGCTCTATCTGGGCTATCCGGACTCGGCGGCCGCCCGTGGTGTGGCACCGGCTGAGTCGTCGACTGACCGTGTGCCGCCGCGGCGTCCCAAACGCCCCGCCCATGGTGACAGGTCGTTGCGCGTACTCCGGCCTGTCACACGACCGATCAAGCACGCCGTGCGATTAGTGCCAGGCGTGCACTGGTAACGGCATCAGGACGGCGAGGCGGTCTCCCACAGGCCCATGACATTGCCCTCGGTGTCTTTGAAGTACGCGGCGAATCCCATTTCACCGACGGGCGTCTTCTCGCCGACGGGCTCGCCGCCCAGCGACTGAATCTTCGCCAGCGCGTCATCGATGCTGTCGACGTCGATCGTGATCACCGGGCCCTGCGGAAACGCCGGTTCGCGTTCGAACATGCCCCCGCCGATGTAACCGGGTTCGGCGGGCATTCCCGTCTCTGCGGCAGGCCCGGTCGAGACGATCGTGTATTTCATCTCCGGCATCTCGTTGAGTTGCCAGCCGAAGATCTGCTTGTAGAAACTTCTTGCGCGGTCACCGTCACTAAACGGCACCTCGAAATGCACCACACGACCGGTCATTTCCGTCTCCTCGCGAAAGCGGTTTGAGTAATCGGTTGCGACTCACAGTCTAGATATGCGGCGGCCGCGACACAGCCGTATCGTGACGGGGTGACTGTGGGGGGTGAGGGGCCTCAGGTCCCGCTGCCCGTGTTCGTCGACGTCGATACCGGCGTCGACGATGCGATGGCGTTGGTGTATTTGTTCGCCAGTGAAGAAGCCGACGTGGTGGGCATCGCTTCGACCGCGGGAAACGTTCCGGTTCAACAAGTTTGTCGCAACAACCTTGGATTGCTGGAGTTGTGTCAGATCACCGGTGTGCCGGTGTCGAGGGGCTCCGAGCAACCGGTCAGCACACCGCTGCGCACGGCCGAAGACACCCACGGACCAGAGGGTTTGGGATACGCCCGGCTGCCCTCTAACGACCGGCAGCTCACCGCTCATGATGCCGCCGAGGCGTGGGTCCGCGCTGCGCACGCCTACCCGGGTGAGTTGGTCGCGATCGCCGTCGGCCCGCTGACCAACTTGGCCCTGGCCCTTCGCATCGAGCCCGCACTGCCCAAGCTGTTGCGGCGGCTGGTGATCATGGGCGGTGCGTTCGACTACCGCGGCAACACCACTCCGGTCGCAGAGTGGAATATCAGCGTCGACCCCGAGGCCGCCGCCGAGGTGTTCGCGGTGTGGGGCGCGGCGTGGGGGCTGCAGCCACCCAAACACCTCCCGATCGTGCTCGGCCTGAACCTGACCGAGAACGTCGCGATGACGCCGACGCTGCTGTCACGGCTGGCGATCGCGGCGGAGTCGTCGTCCATTCCGATGAGCGTGCTCGACGAACGCGGGACCCGGTCGGTGGCGTCCAACCCGTTGATCGCGGTGCTCGAGGACGCGATGCGGTTCTACTTCGAGTTCCACTTCGATCAGGGCGAGGGTTACCTCGCGCATCTGCACGACCCGCTGGCTGCCGCTGTCGCGTTGGATCCCGATCTGGTGAAATACCGACCAGCCGCGATCGACGTCGAACTGACCGGAACGCTGACCCGTGGCATGACCATCGCCGACTGGAGCGGCCTGTGGGGTCGAGAACCTAACGCGCTCATCGGCGTTGACGTCGACCCCGCGGCATTCTTCGACCGGTTCATCGCCAGGGTCGGACCGTTCGCGCAGCGACTGGGTTGACAGTCGCGCCGAAGCTGCGGGGAGATCGCGAATTCGGCACGAATCGCGATCTCCCCGCAGTTTCGAGGCGCTCAGTCGTCGGTGACGACGAGCTTGACGTCGATGTTGCCGCGGGTGGCGTTCGAATAGGGGCAGACCTGGTGGGCCTTCTCGGCCAGCTGCTGCGCGGCGTCGGGGTCCAGGTTGGGCAGCGTGATCTCGAGTTCGACCGCAAGCCCGAAGCCGCCGTTGTCGATCTGCCCGAGCGAAACCCGCGCCCCAACAGCGGAATCCGACACATCGGCCTTCTCCTGTCGACCGACAAGCCGCAGCGCGGAGTGGAAGCAGGCGGCATAGCCGACGGCGAACAGCTGCTCGGGGTTGGTGCCGTTGCCGCTGCCACCCATTTCCTTCGGAATCGCGAGGTCGAGATCGAGCTTGCCGTCCGAGGTGCGGCCGTGACCGTCGCGCCCTTCGCCGGTGGCCAGAGCTTCAGCGGTGTAGAGGGTCTTCATGCGGGGTTTCCTTTCGTAGCGATGCGTTCAGCGCATCGGTGAGGTGACGGACCGCATCGCGCAGGTCCGCGGCTTCTTGTTCGGTCATTCCGGATGAGCTGAACAGTTGCCCTGGGATGCACTGCGCCTTGCGTTCGAGTCGGCGGCCGACGGGGGTGAGCGTCACGTCGACCAGACGCTCGTCGTCCAGCGAGCGTTCGCGGCGGACAAAGCCGTTGGCCTCCAACCGCTTCAGCAGCGGCGACAGCGTTCCCGAGTCGAGCTGCAGCTTCTCGCCGAGTTTTCCGACGGTGACCCGTTCCTGTTCCCACAGCACCAGCAGCACCAGGTACTGCGGGTAGGTGAGGTTCAGCTCGGTCAGGATCGGCCGGTACGCAGCGGTCATCGCCCGAGACGCCGAATACAGGGCGAAGCAGAGTTGGCGGTCAAGGCTCAATAGGGCCATGCCAAAACCATAGCGCACAATTCAGTTGTGTACAACTGAACTGTCTACTCGTAGGCCCCCTCGACGTACCACCGCCGCTGCCGGTAGCACAGCAGCAGGGCTTGCGCGGGGTCGCCGTCGAGCAGCACCTGTGCCCTGGCAGTGCGTCCCGCCTTGGCTTGTTCGGGATCCCACCACCGCTCGTCGACCGGCCATGGCCCTGCCCACCAGGACAGCCGGTCCTCCCTGCCGGGCCCCGCCAGCCGCGACGGGTCGGCGGAGAACAGCCCGCGGCCGGTCACTCGCACCGGACTGCCGTCGGCGTCGAGCAACTCGACCGGGTCGTCGAGCAACACGGTCGGCGACGGCTCCGGAAGCTGACCTGGCCACGGCTGGCTCGGATCGGCCCGCGGCACCGGCTCGTCGCCCAGCGGTGTGAACGTGATGCGTTCAGCAGGCCCGCGGCCGCCGCTGAGCACCGGCACCTGTACCGCCTCGGGCCCGAGTATGCCCTGAACCCGCACCAACGCGCGGCGAGCGCGCAGCCGGTCCTCCTCACCAATGCCACCCCACAACGGCAGTTGCAGCGCCTCGGCCGAAACGACCTCCACCGGCCGCAGCCGGATCAGCGTCACCGGGGCGGTGGGGCGGTCGTTGGGATTGCGCTTGTTCAGCCAGCCGTCCAGCTGCCAGCGCACCCGATCGGCGGTGGCGTCCTCGGTAAGCGGCTCGGCGCAACGCCAAACCCGTTCCAGCTCTCCGCCGTTGGCGGTGATGGCGTGGATGGCCAACCGGGTACATCCGACTCCGGCGGCCTCGAGACTGCGGTGCAGGGTGCTGGCCAGCGACCGGCCGGCGAACGCGGCGGCATCGACTCGGTCGATCGGCGGATCACAGTTCATCACCGCGTCGAGTTCCTGCGCTGGTTCCCGCCCCGACGGCCCACGCGTGGGCTCGCCGCGGGCAAACCGGTGCGCGGCAACGGCGTCGGCGCCGAACCGGGAGGCTACATCGCTGCGGGACAATGCGGCGAACTGTCCGATGTTGCGGATCCCCATGCGCCACAACAGATCTGCTAGATCCTCGCGGCCCGGTGCGGCAAGGCTCGGCTCGGTGGCCAGTTGCCGAATCGACAGCGCGGACAGGAACAGCGCGTCCTTGCCGGGCTCGATGATCCGTCCTGCCCTGGCCGCGAAGACGGCGGTGGCCAGCTGGTCGGCGACGCCGACCTGGCACTCGGCCCCGGCCGCGGCCACGGCGTCGACCAGGCGCTCAGCGGCGGCTTGTTCGGATCCGAAGTAGCGGGCGGCGCCGCGCACCGACAGCACCAGCAGACCAGGACGCAGCACCTCGGCCCGCGGCACCAAGTCGTCGACCGCTGCCGTCACGTCTTCGAAATGGCGGGCATCGCGCGCGGGATCGGCCGTGACGACATGCAGTTCCGGACACCGCGCCTGAGATTCCCTGCGGCGCAGGCCTCGCCGCACCCCGGCCGCACGGGCCGACGCCGAACACGCGATCACCCGGTTGGCCAGCGTGACCGCGGCCGGCGTCGTGGGAGGAAGGCCCGCCGCGGCCAACGCAGCGACCGCCGGCCAGTCCATGCACCAGACGGCCAGCACTCGCGAAGTGGACCCGGAAGACACTCATCCGCCTACCGCACGAACGGTGCCGAAGGATCGCCCCCTGGCCCGCATGGCCAACCGCACCCGGCTGATCCGCCCGATACCCGGGCGACCCGTACCAGTGACCTCGTAGCCGCAGACCCTGGCCTCCAGTCGAGTTGACGCCCCTTGCCAATCGCCACCGGTGACCAGCAGGGTGCAGCCCTTCTGTCGCGCCCTGGCCACGACCGCCCGCGCCCGGCCGGCGGGCACCGAACGCCCGCCAAGGCCGAGCACCACCAGATCCATGCCATCCATCAGGACGGCGGCAACCTCGACCGGATCGGCGCCGGGTTCGGGGATGACCGCGATCCTGCTCAGATCCGCGCCCATTTCGACGGCCGCCAGCAGACCGACATCGGGCTGGCCGACAATCGCGGCGTGCCCACCCGCCGCCGTCACCGCCGCCACCATGCTCAGCGGCAGCGACCGGGCCCCCGACAGCACTGCCACCGTTCCGCGCGGCAACGATGTCGGCAGCAGTTCTGCCAGCGATTCGGGCAGAGGTAGCAAAGATTCCGAGTCCGGAAGCGGGTCGGTCGACGGCGCCGGGCCACGACGCCCGCCGCCGACCTTGCCGGACACCGCCGCGATCTTGCGACGCAGGTGTTCTACCTGCTCAGCGCGGTCAGACCGGCGCTGTGCCAGGCTCATGGCTGCCGTCACAGCAGCACCTCCCGCATCATCAGAATCACTCTATGTTCGAATGTATGTTCGATATCCTGAGTAAACACCCACCCACCGACACCGTCAAGCGGCCAACGGGCGGCAACAAAGCTCCCATTGATCGATGGTGACATTGACAAATGTCATCATTCAGTGCTGTACTCCAGCGATGCTCAATGACGAGCGGGGATCACTACGCTCCCGCAGTGCCGCAGCAGTCAGCAGCCTGACCCTCCGGCAGATCAGCGCCGTTCTTCCATCCGAGCAGTCGTGGGGATTGTGGCTGTCCCGCCGGATCGTCGCCCACATCTTGGATGCCTTCGGGCCATCGCTTGCCCGCACTCACGTCGTCCCCGTTGACAGCACAACGTCCGACGGCCGCCGGGTGGTCGGTGAATGGGTCTACGGCGCCGGAGTGCCACATGATCAAGCCGATGCTGCAATCTATTTCGTCCACGGCAGCGGCTACGCCCTATGTTCGCCGCGGACCCACCGCCGACTGACCTCGTGGCTCTCCCGCTCGACAGGGCTGCCGGTGTTCAGCGTCGACTATCGACTGGCACCACGGCATCGATTCCCCAGCGCCGCAGACGATGTCCGATCCGGATGGGACTGGCTCATCCGAGACCGTGGGCTCATGCCCGAGCGGACCATCGTGGCGGGCGACTCCGCCGGCGGGCATCTGTCCGTCGACCTCCTCCTGCAGCCCGACGTAGTCCACCCATCCGCACTGCTGCTGCTCTCCCCCGTCGTGGATCTGACGTTCACACTGGCCCGCACCCGCGAACGGCTGCGCCGCGATCCGGCAATCCGCTCTCGCGACGCGCTTCGCCTTCTCGAGTTGTATTGCGCGGGAATAGATCCCAGTCATCCTCGGCTAAAGCTCGACGTCACCGGGGGGCGCATCCTGCCGCCCACGCTCATCCAGGCCGGCGGGGCCGAGATGTTGGCCGCCGACGCGATCGCCCTCGCAGAGAATATTCACACCGCCGGCGGCGAGTGCGAGCTACAGATCTGGCCCGACCAGGTGCACGTCTTCCAAGCCCTGCCCAGACTGAGCCCCGAGGCCAGACCCGCGATGGGTTACATCGCCTCGTTCATCGCACAAGAACTGCGTGACACCGGCATCGATAAGGCAGCGGGGTGATCGGCATGGGGCTGTTCGGATCGTCGAACAAGCGCAGCCACAACGCCGCAGCGGTTATCACCGGAGCGGGCAGCGGCATCGGAGCCGCCTTCGCTGCGGAACTGGCGCGCCGCGGCGGCCGGATCGTGTGTAGCGACGTCGATGAGGATGCCGCGCGCGCCACCGCCGACGCGATCGTGGCCGATGGCGGTCAGGCAACATCGGTGCGCTGCGACGTCTCTGCGCTGGACGACGTCGCACGGCTCGCCGGACAGGCACAATCCTGGTTCGGCGGCGCACCGACCGTGGTGATCAACAACGCAGGCGTTGGCGCGGGCGGCCTGCCGATCGGCGAGGTGAGCATCGACGATTGGAATTGGGTGCTCAACGTCAATCTGTGGGGCCCGATTCACGGATGCCACGTGTTCGCGCCGATCCTTCGCGAGGCGCGCTACGGCGGCATCATCAACGTCGCGTCGGCCGCGGCCTTCGGTGCGGCACCGGGCATGGCGGCCTACAACGTCAGCAAGGCAGGTGTGCTGTCGCTGTCCGAGACGCTGGCGGCCGAGCTGAGCGGTGCCGGCGTGAACGTCACTGTGCTGTGTCCGACATTTGTCAAGACCAACATCGTCGAGTCCGGCCGCATCACCGCACAATCCACCCAACTGGCCGACCGGCTGATGCGCTGGACCGGGTTCTCGCCGGAACGGGTAGCCCGCATGTGCCTCGACACCCACGACCGCGGCGGCCTGTACTGCATGCCGCAGCCCGACGCCAGGATCGGTTGGGGCATAAAACGTTTGACCCCGACGGTGTATACCCGCGCCGTCGGCCTCACTGCGCGTGTGACGACCTAGGAGGTTCGAAATGGCCATCGATATGGATGCGATGCTGAGCAAGATCAAGGATCGTCAGTGGGCGCTTGCCGACATCGACTGGGACGCACCGGGCGCCGAACTGATCACCGACGAGCAGCGGCCCAAGCTCAAGGCCTTCATGGCTGACCTGTGCTGGATCGAGAACATCGGCGCCCGCGGGTTCGCCGCGCTGGCCAAGAAGGCTCCGACTCCGACAATCGCCGAGATCTACCGCTACTTCCACGCCGAGGAACAGCGCCACGCCAACGCCGAACTCGCACTGATGAATCGGTGGGGGATGCTCGAGGACGGCGAAGTTCCTGAACCCAACGTCAACATCCGGCTCGCCATCGATTGGCTGGACCGTTGGGCGGACGACATGCCGCTGTCGCTGCTCGGCACAGTGATCCCGATGCTGGAGGTCGCCCTTGACGGCGCGCTGCTTAAGTTCCTCCTCGACGAGGTCGACGACCCGGTATGTCACCAGGTGTTCGAGAAGATCAACAACGACGAGTCACGCCACCTCGTGGTCGACTTCGAGGTGCTCGACATGATCGGACACGCCAAGCTCCGACGGTTGCTGATTGACTTCGTCGGCCACAATGCCACCCCTGGCCTCATCATCGGCGCCGTGATCGGTGCACCGCTGATCAACAGGATCCGCAACGAGATCACCGCGATGGGCATGGAACCCGAACGACTGTACCGAGCCGTTAAGCGATTCAAAGAGCTCGGCGACCGGGGCGAATCCACCTGGCGGGTCCCGACATATCGGTTTCTGAGGCGATACGCCGGCGTGGTGACGAACCCGCGGCACCCGTACCACCTCCTTGCCAACTCGATGGTGTGGGTCTCCGACCGGTATCCGCGGCCGCTGTTGCCGTCGGTACCCAGCTGGGTCAGGGAAGTCACCCATGAGCCGGCGGCCTGACATGCCAGATCGCATATACGACACGCTCATCGTCGGCGCCGGCTTCACCGGAGTCGGCGCGGCGATCAAGCTAACCCAGGCCGGCGTCGACGACATCGTGATTCTCGAACGTGCCGACCGCGTCGGCGGAACATGGCGGGACAACACCTATCCCGGCGCCGCCTGTGACATCCCATCGCTGCTGTACTCGTTCTCGTTCGTCCACAACCCGTCCTGGTCTCGGGCCTACTCGCCTGCCGATGAGATCTGCAAGCACATCGAGGACATGGTCGACGACTTCGGCCTGCATCCCAAGATTCAGTTCGGGATCGAGGTCAACGGGCTGCACTTCGACGACCAGGAAGGGGTGTGGACGGTAAAGGCGAACGGGCGCAAGCGGTTCCGCGCGCGAACTGTCGTCCTGGCCTCTGGTCCGCTGCCAGACCACAAGCTGCCGGAAATCCGCGGGTTGGACACTTATCGCGGCCACACGGTCCACAGCGCCAGGTGGGACCACGACTACGACTTCACCGCCAAGCGCGTGGCCGTGATCGGCACCGGTGCGAGTGCCGTCCAGATCATCCCTGAGCTCGTCAAGCAGGCCGAGTTCGTCAAGGTCTTCCAGCGCACCCCCGGCTGGGTGTTGCCGCGGCTTGACGTCGCCACCCCGGCGGCGGCCCAGAGGTTGTTCGCGAAAGTGCCTGTCGCTCAGCAGCTTGCCCGCCAGGCGCTGTTCTGGGGGCACGAGATCAGCGCGACGGCGCTGGTGTGGGATACCCCGCTCACCGGCCTGGTGGCCCGCCTGAGCAAGGCTCACCTACACCGCCAAGTCAAAGACCCGTGGCTGCGGCGCCAGCTCACCCCGGACTTCACGCCTGGCTGCAAGCGGATGCTGGTCTCCAGCGACTACTACCCCGCATTGCAGCGCGATAACTGCAAGCTCGTCGACTGGCCGATCGCCACCGTCAGCCCGGTCGGAATCCGCACCAGTGACGGCATCGAACACCACGTCGACTGCATCGTGTTCGCCACCGGCTACGACGTACATCTGACCGGCCCGCCCTACCCCGTCACCGGCATCGGCGGCCGATCACTCAGCGAAGAATGGGCCACCGGGGCGCAGGCGTACAAGAGCATCAACGCCAACGGCTATCCGAACTTGTTCTTCATGACGGGACCCAATTCGGGGCCAGGGCACAACTCGCTGCTGGTCTACGTCGAAGGCCAACTCGACTACGCCGTGCGAGGCATCACCACCATCCTTCGCGAAAACCTGCGCTATCTGGACGTGCGCAACGACGTGCAGCGCCGCTACAACAAGCACATCCAAAAGCGCCTGACCAAGACGACGTGGATGTCGGGCTGCAGCAGCTGGTACCTGACCGCTGACGGCTTCAACGCATCGATGTACCCGGGGTTCGCGACGCAGTATCTTCGACAAATGCGGGACTTCCGGTTCGCCGACTACGACGCGGTCGCGCGCGACGCGCACGCCGGCGTCGGTCCTCGCCTACGAGTATGAACGCCAAGCCTGACATGCCGCCGCGCAAGCCGCGGCAGCAGGCCGGCGCGATTTCAACGATTCTGAAGGGCCTGCGCCGACGGGTTCAGCGCGGCTCTCGCGACGTCATCGAGACCGCGGTGTCGCAGTTGTTCGATGCCGCCGTGCACCCACACGGTGTGTCGGCATCGGGCGAGTACCGCATCGATGACCTCGCTCGGCTGGCGGGCACGACCACCCGCAATATCCGCGTGTACCGCGACAGGGAGCTATTGCACCCGCCGCTGCGCGTCGGCCGGCTGGCCCTGTTCAACGACACGCATCTCACCCGGCTGCGGCTGATCACCTCGCTACTTGATCGCGGCTATAACATCGCCCATGTTCACGAGATGCTCAGCGCTTGGGAACAGGGCAAGGATCTGGGCTCGGTTCTCGGGCTGGAGTCCGCGATCGCAGGCACCTGGGCCGCGGAGAAGCCGCAGACGATGCCGATCGCCGACGCGCGGCGGCTGATCGACGACGACGACGCATTCGATCGGCTGGTCAGGTCCGGACTGATCCGCATCGAGCACGACGACGCAATCGTGGTGCGGCCCAAGCTGATCGAGGCGTTCAACGACGTCCGCGCATACGGCATCACCATCGACAAGCTCATCGACATCCACGAGCAAGTGCTGCCGCTGGTCGACCAGATCAGCGCGATCCTGGTGCAGGCGGGCGCCGAGCATGTCCAGGACCGGATCAAACCCGGCGAAGCGTTGCCGGACGACACCGAGGTCGCCGAACTGATCACCATGCTGGTGCGGTTCCGAACGCAGGCGGTGGCGGCGGTCACCGCGACGCTGGCCTCATCGATCGAGACGACGATCGAGGAACTGGTCAGCAAGATCCTCGCCGACTACGTCGAGAACTCTCCCGGCGAGCAGACGTAAAACTGCCTAAAAACCGCCGAATATAGGCATGTTTGCGTCTGCTCGACGGAAGGGGCTACTCCCATTCGATGGTGCCGGGCGGCTTGCTGGTGACATCCAGCACGACCCGGTTGACCTCGGGAACTTCATTGGTGATGCGGGTGGAGATGCGTTCGAGCACCTCATAGGGCACCCGCGTCCAGTCGGCGGTCATCGCGTCCTCACTGGACACCGGACGCAGCACAATGGGGTGGCCGTAGGTGCGCCCGTCGCCCTGCACACCCACCGACCGGATGTCGGCCAATAGCACCACCGGGCACTGCCAGATCTGGTTGTCCAGCCCCGCCGCGGTCAACTCCTCGCGGGCGATCGCATCGGCGCGTCGTAGGGTGTCCAGCCGGGCGGCGGTGACTTCGCCGACGATCCTGATGCCAAGACCGGGGCCCGGGAACGGCTGGCGCGCAACGATTTCCTCGGGCAGGCCGAGCTCGCGACCTACCGCACGCACCTCGTCCTTGAACAGCAACCGCAGCGGCTCGACGAGCTTGAACTTCAGATCGCCTGGCAGGCCGCCGACGTTGTGGTGGCTCTTGATGTTCGCAGTGCCGGAGCCGCCGCCGGATTCGACGACATCGGGATACAGGGTGCCCTGCACCAGGAACTCGACCGCTGAAACATCACTGGCGTCGCTGTTCCCTAACACGTCTCGCACGGCGCCCTCGAACGCGCGGATGAACTCGCGGCCGATGATCTTGCGCTTACCTTCCGGGTTGGTCACCCCGGACAGCGCCTGGAGGAACCGGTCGGCGACGTCAACGGTGACCAGGTTGGCGCCTGTGGCTGCGACGAAATCGCGCTGCACCTGAGCGCGTTCTCCAGCGCGCAGCAGACCGTGGTCGACGAATACACAGGTCAACCGGTCTCCAATGGCGCGCTGCACCAGCGCCGCGGCCACCGCCGAGTCCACGCCGCCGGAGAGTCCACAGATCGCCCGGCCGTCACCGATCTGGGTGCGCACCTGCTCGACCAGTGCGTCGGCGATATTGGCAGGCGTCCATGTCGAGTCGATCGCGGCGAACTCGTGCAGGAACCGGCTCAGCACCAGCTGGCCGTGCGGTGAGTGCAACACCTCGGGGTGATACTGCACACCCGCCAGCCTGCGGGCCCGGTTCTCGAACCCGGCCACCGGCGCGCCGGTGCTGGTGGCTACCACGTCGAACCCGTTCGGAGCGGCGGTCACGGCGTCGCCGTGGCTCATCCACACCGGCTGGGTGCCGGGCAGATCCGAATGTAGCTCTCCCCCAATCACATTCAGCTCAGTGCGGCCGTATTCACTGGTTCCGGTGCGGGCGACAGTGCCGCCGAGCGCCTGGGCCATCGCCTGAAATCCGTAGCAGATGCCGAAGACCGGCACACCGAGGTCGAACAGCGCGGGGTCCAACTGTGGGGCGCCATCGGTGTACACGCTGGCCGGCCCTCCCGACAGCACGATGGCCTGCGGGTCCCGGGCCTTGATGTCCTCGACGCTGGCCGTGTGCGGGATAACCTCCGAATACACCCGGGCCTCGCGGACGCGGCGGGCGATCAGTTGCGCATATTGCGCGCCGAAGTCGACCACCAAGACGGGGCGGGGCGATGCAGATTCCACCGGATCAGTCTAGTGGGCCGGCCAAAATGGGTGGCGCGACGTCAACGCTTCAGACGTACAACCCAGGAAACGGCCCAAAACCCAAGTTGCGCACGACAAACCACACCAGTGTCACCGCAAGGGCGGTCGGTGCCGACCATCGCAGATGTTGCCAGCTTCGGACGGGTCGCCCCGCCAACCTGCCGTATGTCCACGCGACGAAGGCCCACACCAGCAGCAGCACGGCCACCAGTCCCACGGCGTTGTAGTGCACCGCCGCCCCGAGGTCGAGGTGGAGCAGTGAATAGATCATCCGCAAACTGCCGCAGCCAGGACAGTCGATGCCGAGCAGCGCCTTGGTCGGGCAGACAGGCAGAATCCCGCCGGGGACGGTCGGGTTCGCCAGCCAGACGAGGGCGCACCCGCTCGCCGCCCCGGCGGCCACTGCCACCGGCGCGGCGAGCGAGCGGATGTGCATCACATGTAGCTGGCCATGCCGCCTGCGACGGCGATGATGCCGTAGATGATGAGGACGATCACGCCCGCGACCGCGCCCCAAATGGCCCACTTCTTGGCGTTGTCGGATGCGGCCTGCGCCTCGGCGTAACGGCCCTGCGTCCACAGCCCGGAAACCTTGCTGGAGTAAACGATCGACACCACGCCCAGCGGCAGACAGCACAACACCGCGCACAGAATGCCCCACACCAGGTTGCTGTCCGGTTGCTGCGCAGGGTAACCACCCTGCGGTGCGCCATACGGTGGCGGTTCGCCATACGGTGGCGGTGAGGACGGCGGGGGTGGTGGCGGTGGTGGATACGACATCTGAGTCCTTTGTCTAGAACCGACGGCAGCGCCGCGGGTTTGCGAGCGCCTTGGCCAAGCCCGCCCAATATAGAGCACGGATTTGCTGTGTGCGTGTCAATTCAGCGCCGCCAGAGCGAACAGATGCTCTCGTCGCTGACGCCCATTGCCCTGATGAACGACTCGTTGTCGAAGCCTGGCAATTCCTGCAGTCGTGGCAGCAGGTCCTCTGCTTCGCCGAGTGAAATCGTGTCGTTGTTGCCGTCGTCATAGGCCAGCACGACGAACACGTCCTCCTCGAACGGTCCGCGCGATGTCGTCATCAGCGTGACCTCGACGAGCGCGTCCCAGCGCACACCGTCCTGCGCACCTGTCGGCTGCGCCGCTCGGTGCGCCTGCAGCAGGTCGGTGACCTCCCGGCCGAACGGCTGCAGCACCGCCGGTTCGCGGTCGGGAAATTCGAAACGTATTGCGCGCCAGGTACCGAACGGCAGCGGACCGGCCTTGCGCGGACCGCTCTCCTCGGTCAGTTTCACCTGTGTCAGCGGCCAGCTGCCGATCAGCTCGGCGCCCTTGTCCGGCCGATTTGCAGTCGCGGCAATGACGTAAAGCCGCGCCGGGCCCGCGCCGATCAGTATCCAGTCCGGCAATCCTCCCGCCCACTCCTCGCGTCCACGCACACCGGGCTGAGCCCCCATGCTGTTGCCAACCCAGGTGAAATTGGCGACTGCGACCAGCGGTTCGTCCGCGAACGGCTGGGCCCGCCTGATCAGTAACCGCGCGCGACGGCGTTGCAGAAAGTTCACGCGGTCACGCCGTCGACGTAGCGGGTGATCATCTCGACCAGCGCGCGCCGCTCGTGACCCGTGTCCAGCGGGTCGGGCACCACAAGGGCAGCAACGACAAGGCCACGCAGCGTCGCCCAGATCAGGTTTCCGATCGCGGCCGCGTGTCGGGCGTGGAGCCCTTCGCCGATGTGCTTGCCCAGCTTGCCGAAGGTCGCCGCGAGCTCGGCGAGGTGCTCGGTGGCGCCGGTGTCGCGCATGGCGCGGGTGGCGATCAGGATCTCCAAGGCCGCCATCGAAGTGGGACTCGAAAACGCCTCCCATGCCGCGTTGATGATGAAATCCGTTCGATCGCGGACGTTTTCGGCGGCAGTCGGCAATTCGCTCAGCGCCTCGATCAGCTCTGCGAAGCCCTTGTCGACGACGGCCATCAGCAACCCGTCGCGATCCCCGAAGTGGTACTGCACCACCCCCCAGGTCACGCCGGCCCGTTCGGTGATGTGCTTGGCGCTCGCGGCGGCGAACCCCTCCTCGAGAATGCAACTGATCGTCTCGTCGATCACCAGGGCGCGGGTGCGGTCGGCACGAAGTTGGCTGCCATTAGCGGGCCGCCTCGGCGCGATTAGAGGTGCCACGTCAGATCACCACATCGCACCGCGGATGTGGGCGGCGGGCAGATTTGATGACTCGTCGCACGCGGATCCCCTAGAGCAGGTCGGTGATAGTTTTCAGGCCGGCTTCGTAAAGCACCCCCGGCAGCATTCCGCCGTCGATCTCGATGGTAGTGCCGTTGATGAAATCGGCGGCGCCACTGCACAAGAACACGCAAGCGCGGCCGACTTCGGCGGGCTCGCCGGCACGCTTGAGCGGAACATTGCGGAAGTAGTTGGCGCCGTCGGGATCGTCCTTGGGTAGCACGAAGCTACGGAAGTTCTCGGTCATGGTCGGGCCAAGTGCCAGACAGTTGACGCGCACACGTGGTCCCCACTCCTCGGGCAGCGAGCGGGTCATGTGGTTCAGCCCGGCCTTGGCGGCGCCGTAAGACACCAGCGTCGGCGAACCGGCGGGGTGGCCGGCGCCGCTGGAGATGTTGATGATCGACCCGGTGCCGTCCTGTTCGCGCATCTGCCGACACACCCGGATGGCGAACCACAGCGGGCTGATCAGGTTCATCTGGATCGCGAACGAGTGAAACAGCACGGTGCGCTCGTAGGCGTCGTCGCTGCGCGGTGCGCCCTGGATCTGCTGGACGAGCGCCGGCACGTCCTCGACGTTCGGGGTGGGCACGGTGCCGCCGGCGTTGTTGACCAGGATGTCGATGCGGCCGTAGGTCGCGGCCACCTCCGTCACCAGTGCGTCGATGGCGCGGTAATCGCCTTGGTCGCACGTCATTTGGGCGGACCGTTGAACCCACTCAGGTTCGACGCCGGGTAGCCCGTCAAGTCTGGAGCGCGAACAGCCGATCACCGTGGCACCTGCGCGTAGCAGCTCGTGCGCGATGCCGACGCCCACTCCCCTACTGGTGCCGGTGACGATGGCGACCTTGCCGTCAAGTGTGCCCATGTCAGAACGCCGGTACGCCGTCGCGGTGCGGATGCAGCGCACCCAGCGGTGAGGTCAATGGCAGATGCAGCGCGTCGACGATGCCCGGCTCGGCATCGCAGACCCACGGGATGGCGTTGACCGCACGCATGCCGGTTGCCAGCAGCCCTTGATCGCTGGAGTCCTCGTCGGGACGAAAGCCGACTTCGAATTCGGCGTCGAAGCTGGGCTCTCCATCGATGATCACGCGCCAGACGCCGTCGATGCCACCCGTGCGGCTCTTCGGCCAGCCCGGCGCGAGGTCGTCGGCCATCCGGTCGACGTGCTCGATGGAGATCACCTCTTGACCGTCGATGACGCCGATGCATTTCGCGTAGGTGGCGCCCACGGTGCCGGCTTCGATTACCCCGCAGGCGGTTTCGAGTCGTCGCGGCGTTGGCAGGAAATCGCATTCCTCACGAATCTCGTCGAGCTGGACACCCAATGCGTCGGCCACCATGGTCACCGCGGCGCCCCAGCCCCACGTCAACACGCCGGGGCTCTTCAGGCCACCCCGATAGTCCAGGGGCTGGCCGAAGCCGAACAACTCGCGCATGTCGAACTCGACCGGATACCGGGAGTAGTCGGTGATTTCGATGCCGCGTACCGAGTACACCTTGTGCGACATCGTCATGAGCGCGATCGGGAAAAGGTCGCAGCCGAATCCCGGTTCTATACCGGAGGAGAAGATCGAGCTCGAACCAGCTTGCGCCGCTTGACGAATCGCATCGAGGTAGCGTTCCGACAGCGATCCGCGTTCGTACACCAAACCGGGCAGCGAGGTGGTGACGACGTTCTTGCCAGCGGCGAGGATCCGGCAGAGATCGGCCAGCGCCTCTTTCGGGCGAGAACCGGCCGGCGCAGCGTAAACGACGCAGTCCGCGTGGCCGTCAAGCACGGCCGCCTCGTCGCGGCTGGCGTGCACTCCGACCGGCGCGAGTCCGGCCAGCGTGCCGACGTCTCGACCGTCCTTGCTCGCTGAGTGCACCCAGGCGCCCACCAACGCAAGATTCGGCCGGTCGACGATGGTCCGGATCGCGAACCGACCGACGCCGCCGGTGGCCCATACCGCCACGTTGTAGGTCCGCATGGGCAAACCATAGAGCAGTCAATGTTTTGTCGGGGCGTTTTCGCTAGCCCCATCGCCGCTACGCCATCTGCTTGTGACCCGGCAGCCCGCCGGTGGCCTCGAACACCACCCGCTTGCCGATCTCGACGGCGTGGTCGGCGAAGCGCTCGTAGAAGCGGCCCAGCAGCGCCACGTCGACGGCCGAGCAGACGCCGTCCTGCCATTTGTGGTCGATGAGCAGAGTGAAGAGGTGGCGATGCTCGGCGTCGACCGCATCATCCTCATCGCGCAAGCGTGCGGCCTTGTCAGAGTCGCCTGACATCAGAACTTCCTGAGCCGTTCTCGCCAATTTGACCGCCCTCGCGCCCATTTCGGCGAAACTCGACCGCACATCGTCGGGCAGTGCGCATTCGGGATGCCGCAGTCGGGAGATGCTTGCGACGTGTACGGCCAGCGCGCCCATCCGTTCAATGTCAGCGCCGACATGGATCGAGCCGATGATCGTCCTCAGATCGCTGGCGACCGGCTGTTGCAGCGCGAGCAGTTTGAGTGCCCGGGCCTCTGTCTGCTTGCACAAGGCGGCGATGTGCTCATGATCGGCGATAACTTGCTCGGCAACGGAAAGGTCGGCCCCCAAAAGCGCTTGCGTGGCGCGTTCCAGCGCATCCGCCGCCAGGCCGCACATGTCGCCGACTTGGGTGGACAGGGCGGATAACTCTTCGTGGAACGTCGTCCGCATGGCTTGACCTCCGCAGCTTTGTATCCCTCGGCCCTTCGGCCGGCACAATAGGGTGCCCGCGAATAACTACCGCTAACCGGGCGAGGCCACAAATTCCGAAATTTGGCCGACGATCTGCGTTGCATGCGTGACGTAGAGGCCGTGTCCCACCTCTGGCAGTTCGATCAACCTCGCGCGGGACAGTAGCGCAGCGGTCCTGCGGCCGGTGATCTCGATCGGCGCCGACGCATCAGCGTCGCCGTGTATCAAAAGGGTGGGCACGTCGAAGTCCGGCATCTCGGCACGGAAATCAGTTTCTGCGCCCATTCTCATCGTGTCGACCAGGGTTTTGACCGGTGTGTCGACGATCTGCCTGGCGATCCACTCGGCCATCCCGGCCGAGACATTCGAGTGCACACCGAAATAGGGCGGGGCGTTGTCAGAACACCACTGCGGCACGTCACGCCCGAGAAGATCAAGAGATGCCTCGAGATGTGCCGGGTCGATCCCATCGGCGTTGTCGGCCACCTTGACCAGCAGCGGCAGGATCGGCGCAAGGAACACTGCCCCCGCGATCCGACCGCTGCCGTAACGGGTGACGTACCGAACGATTTCGCTGCAACCCATCGAATGTCCAACCAAGGTCACGTCATTCAGGTCGATATGCTCGAGAAGCTGCGCCAGGTCGTCGGCAACCAGATCCATGTTCCAGCCACCGCGATGTCGGTCGGAGCGACCGTGGCCGCGCCGGTCATAGGTCACGCAACGGTGGCCCTTGTCCAGCAGACCCGCGACGACATAGTGCCACTGGTCGGAGTTAAGGGCCCACGAGTGTGTGAAGAAGACGCAGCGTCCGTCGCCCTCGTCGGTGAAGAACAGGTCGACGCGGTCGGAGGTCAGCATGCTTGGCATGGCCCGATACTGACCGCTCGCCGGCCGGGTGTCGATTACCTCAGAGGTAGCGAAGTCAATGACCTTGCGGGGTAAGGGTTGTTGTCAGCCTGCCGAACTGACCGGTTCGATCGGCAGGTTTCGCAGCGCTGCGGGCGCATCGGCGGGTACGACCGGGTGCTCCGGCAGAATCGGCAGCAGCCGCTTGTACGGCTCGCCCTGCGCCGGGCGCTGGTCCACCTGACCCTTGTTGGGCCACAGCGACGCCGCCCGCTCGGCCTGCGCGGTAATCGAAAGCGAGGGATTCACACCGAGATTCGCCGAAATCGACGCGCCGTCATGGACCGAGAGCGTCGGATAGCCATACACACGTTGGTAGGGGTCGATCACGCCGTGCTCCGGAGTGTCGCCGATCGCCGCCCCGCCCAGGAAGTGTGCGGTGAGCGGAATGTTAAACAACTCGCCCCAGGTGCCACCGGCCACCCCGTCGATTTTCTTGGCGATGCGGCGGGTGACCTCGTTGCCGACCGGAATCCAGGTCGGGTTGGGCTCGCCGTGGCCCTGCTTGCTGGTCATCCGCCGGAATCCCAGCTTCGTGCGTTCGGTGAACGTGGTGATCGAGTTGTCCAGATGCTGCATCACCAGCGCGATCACGGTGCGCTCACTCCAGTTCCGAACGTTGAGCATGCGCAGCGTGGCGCGCGGATCGGCGCCGGCGTTGCGGAAGAACTGCTTCCAGCGCGGCACGTCCGTACCCTGCGGACCCGCACCGTCGGTCATCAGCGTCTGCAACAGCCCCATCGCGTTCGATCCCTTGCCGTACCGAACCGGCTCGACATGCGTGTCGGACGTCGGGTGGATCGACGAGGTGATCGCGACGCCATGCGTGAGGTCGAGCTCGCGGGAGACCTTGAAGCGGCCCGCGCCGACGATTGACTCCGAGTTGGTCCGGGTCAGCACGCCCAATTTGTCCGAAAGCTTGGGCAGCTTGCCCTTGTCGCGCATCTTGAACAGCAGCTTCTGCGTTCCCCAGGTACCGGCGGCCAGCACCACGTGCGAGGCGGTGTACGTGCGCCGCTTGCGCGGCAGAAGTCCGGTGCGCGCGGTGCGCACTTTCCACAACCCGTCGGACCGCTGCTCGAATCCGGTCACGGTCGTCATCGGAATGACTTCTGCCCCACCGCTTTCCGCGAGGCCGAGGTAGTTCTTGACCAACGTGTTCTTGGCGCCATAGCGACAGCCTGTCATGCACGAGCCGCATTCGATGCAGCCGGTGCGCGTCGGGCCTGCTCCGCCGAAGTAGGGGTCGGGCACGGTCTTGCCCGGCGCTTTTTCGCCATCCGGTCCGAAGAACACTCCGACCGGCGTCGGCACGAACGTGTCGCCAACGCCCATCTCGTCGGCGACCTCTTTGACGATGCGGTCGGCGTCGGTGAACGTCGGGTTCTTGACCACCCCAAGCATCCGCTGGGCCTGGTCGTAATGCGGCATCAACTCGGCGCGCCAGTCGGTGATGTGCGACCACTGCCCGTCGGCGAAGAACGGTTCCGGCGGCACATACAGGGTGTTGGCGTAATTCAGCGACCCGCCCCCGACCCCGGCGCCGGCAAGGATCAGCACGTTGCGCAACGGGTGGATCCGCTGGATGCCGTACATGCCGAGCTTCGGCGCCCACAAGAACTTGCGCAGATTCCATGAGGTCTTCGCGAAGTCTTCGTCGTTGAACCGGCGGCCCGCCTCGAGCACTCCGACGCGGTAGCCCTTTTCGGTGAGCCGTAGCGCGGTGACACTCCCCCCGAACCCCGAACCGATGATCAGAACGTCATAGTCAGGTTTCATTCGAACAGTATGGACTTAGCGCTCGCCAAGTTCTAGACAGGCAGGCCTAATTTGTAAAGCGGGCCCTCTGCGACCGAAAGAAATCAGCTGCCGACGGTCAGGCCGACCTTCTGGAATTCCTTGAGGTCGCAATAACCTGCCTTGGCCATCGCCCTGCGCAGCCCGCCGACGAGGTTCAACGAGCCGAACGGATCGTCCGACGGGCCCATCAGCACCTGCTTCAGCGACGGCCGCTCGCCGAGGGCCACCTGGAGCAATGCGCCGCGCGGCAGCGACGGGTGGGCCGCGGCGGCAGGCCAGAACCAGCCACCGCCGAGCGCTTCGGCCGCCGTCGCCAGCGGAGTCCCGAGCACCACCGCGTCCGCCCCGCACGCGATGGCCTTGGCCAGGTCGCCGGAGGTGTGGATGTCGCCGTCGGCCAGCACGTGCACATACCGGCCGCCGGTCTCGTCGAGATATTCGCGACGGGCGGCGGCCGCGTCGGCGATCGCGGTGGCCATCGGCACGCTGATGCCCAGCACCTCGTCGCTGGTCGTCACTCCGGACGTCGAACCGTAGCCGACGATGACGCCCGCCGCGCCGGTGCGCATCAGGTGCAGGGCCGTGCGGTGGTCGAGCACACCGCCGGCGACCACCGGCACGTCGAGCTCGGAGATGAAGGTCTTCAGGTTCAGCGGCTCGCCGTCCTGGGCGACGCGTTCGGCTGAAATGATGGTGCCCTGGATGATCAGTAGGTCGATTCCCGCCGCGACCAACGCCGGCGTCAGCGCCTGCGCGTTCTGTGGACTGACCCGCACGGCCGTCGTCACCCCGGCTTCGCGGATCCGGGCTACCGCGGCGCTCAGCAGATCGGGATCCAGTGGCGCCGAATGCAATTGCTGCAGCAGCCGAATTGCCGCCGACGGTTCCGGTTCCTTCGCTGCGGCCTCGAGGACCTGTGCGATCTTCTCCTCGACATCGGCGTGCCTACCGATCAGACCTTCGCCGTTGAGCACGCCAAGGCCGCCGAGACGGCCCAGTTCGATGGCGAACTCCGGCGACACCAGAGCGTCGGTCGGATGCGACATCACCGGAACCTCAAACCGATAGGCGTCGATCTGCCAGGCCGTCGAGACATCCTGGGACGACCGGGTGCGTCGCGACGGCACGATATTGATGTCGTCGAGCTCAAAGGTGCGGCGGGCTGTTCTGCCCATGCCAATTTCGACCATGTCTCGCATGCGGAACCCCTCTGTGGCTTCTCTTCCTCGCGCGAGCGCTCGTCAGCGGGCGTAATAGTTCGGCGCCTCGACGGTCATCGCGATGTCGTGCGGATGGCTTTCCTTCAAGCCTGCCGCGGTGATCTGCACGAACTGCGCCTGTTGCAGCTGCTCGATTGTCGCAGAACCGGTGTAGCCCATGGCGGCGCGCAGGCCTCCGGTGAGCTGATGGATCACCGTGGAGAGAGGGCCGCGGAACGGCACTCTGCCCTCGATGCCCTCCGGCACCAGCTTGTCCTCGGAGAGCGCGTCGTCCTGGAAGTAGCGGTCCTTCGAATAGGACCTGCCGGTACTTCCAGCGCCGCCGCGGCCCTGCATCGCACCGAGCGAACCCATGCCGCGGTAGCTCTTGAACTGCTTGCCGTTGACAAAGATCAGGTCGCCGGGCGATTCGGCTGTGCCTGCCAGCAGCGAGCCCAACATCGTGGTGGACGCGCCCGCGGCCAGCGCCTTGGCGATATCGCCGGAGTACTGCAGCCCACCGTCGGCGATGACCGGCACGCCAGCGGGCGCGCAGGCTGCGACGGCCTCCAGGATCGCGGTGATCTGCGGCGCGCCGACGCCGGCCACCACGCGCGTGGTGCAGATCGAACCCGGCCCAACACCGACCTTCACCGCGTCGGCGCCGGCCTGGACAAGGGCGGCAGCCGCGGCCCGGGTCGCGACGTTGCCGCCGATCACCTCGACCCGGTCACCCACCACGGTCTTGAGCCGGTGCACCATGTCGAGCACCAGCCGGTTGTGCGCATGTGCGGTGTCCACGATCAGGACGTCGACACCGGCATCGACAAGAGTCATCGCCCGGGTCCACGAATCGTCACCGACACCGACGGCCGCGCCGACCAGCAGCCTGCCGTCCCTGTCCTTGGTGGACAGCGGGAACTGTTCGGTCTTGACGAAGTCCTTGACGGTGATCAGCCCCGTGAGCTTGCCGTGCCCATCGACGATTGGCAGCTTCTCAATCTTGTTGCGGCGCAACAGTCCTAGCGCGGCCTCAGCGGAAACGCCCTCCTGCGCGGTGATCAGCGGTGCCTTGGTCATCACCTCGGAGACGGGCTTGGACTGGTCGACCTCGAACCGCATATCGCGGTTGGTGATGATTCCGACCAGCTCGCCGGTGTCGTCGACCACGGGCAGCCCGGAGATCCGGAACCGCGCGCACATGGCGTCGACCTCGGCCAGCGTGTTGTCCGGCGAGCAGGTGACGGGGTCGGTGACCATGCCGGCCTCCGAGCGCTTGACGGTCTCGACCTGGCCCGCCTGCTCAGCAACCGGAAGATTGCGGTGAAGCACCCCCATGCCGCCCGCCCGGGCCATCGCGATCGCCATCCTGGATTCGGTCACGGTGTCCATCGCCGAGCTGACCAACGGCACCCTAAGCCGGATCTTCTTGGTCAATTGACTGGAGGTGTCGGCTGTGGCGGGGACCACATCAGAGGCGGCTGGCAGCAGCAGTACGTCGTCGAACGTGAGCCCGAGCATCGCGATCTTCGTCGGATCATCGCCGCCGGTCGGAACCGGGACGGCGATGGGGATGCTGCTTTCAGCGATCGACATGGGCGGGGCCTCCCGAGACGGGCACGTAGCAGAACCTAATACTTCATCCTATCGGCATTGACGTGGCCGCCTTGGCCCCTCCATCGCGTTGTAGACCCGCAGGTGGCTTGCCGGTCAACGGCTGGCGCGATCCCAGTGCCGCTGCGTAGTGTGGAGCCGTGCGCGACCACCTCCCACCGGGTTTGCCGCCAGACCCGTTCGCCGATGACCCGTGCGACCCCTCGGCGGCGCTTGATGCGCTCGAGCCGGGTCAGCCACTGGACCCGCAGGAGCGGACCGCGGTCGAGGCCGATCTGGCCGACCTGGCGGTGTATGAGGCGTTGTTGGCGCACAAGGGGATTCGCGGTTTGGTGGTGTGCTGTGACGAATGCCAGCAAGACCACTACCACGATTGGGACATGCTGCGCGCCAACCTGCTTCAGCTGCTGGTCGACGGCACCGTGCGTCCGCACGAGCCGGCCTACGATCCCGAACCCGACGCGTATGTCACCTGGGATTACTGCCGCGGCTATGCCGACGCGTCGCTCAACGAAGCCACGTCGGAATCCGACGGCTATCGCTAAGGGCTGAACCCGTTATTCGTCGTCGCCGCGCTTGGGCGGCATAACCAGCGTCGTCGTGACCGGAATGGTCACCGTCGCCTCGCTTTCCGTTACTGGGCTCTCCGGACCGCGCTGCCGTGGCGCCTCTGAGATGACCGCTGGCGGTGGTGCAACAACGGCTGGCGGCGGTGCAACTACGGCCGGCGGGGCCGCGGTCACACTCGGGGGTGCGACCACTGTCGGTGGCACGACCACTGAAGCGCCGCCACCCGCAGGCGGCCCGGCGACGGGCGGGGCAGCAGCCTTCGTTGTGGTGGTCGTCGTCGTGACGGCATGCGTCGTGGTTGTCGTCGTGGCCGTGGTCGCGGTCGTCGGCGGCACCGTGGTTGTCGTCGTCGGTGTGCCGGTCGGCGGCGGGAACTCAGGCCCCGGCAAGCTCGATGTCGGCGAGCTCGTCGTGGTTGTGGACGTCGTCTCGGACGACGAGGTAGTGGTTTCCGACGACGGAGGTGATGACGGCGTCGAGCTGCCCGTCTCCGACGATGTGGTTGTCGACGTGTCCGTCCCCGGCGCAACGATCACGGGCACCGGCATCTCGGGCGCCGGAACGCCCGGCGGCAGCGTGGCATTGGCGTTCTGGGCGTCGACCTTCACGGTCAGCTCTTGCCACTGGTCGACCAATTCCTGTTTCTGCGCAACGTCATTGACCGTCGCGACCGTCGTGGTGACGGCTTGCAGCTTGTCCTGTGCGGCCTGCCACTGTCCCTCGTCGATCAGCTGCTGCACTTCGGCCAGCTGCTGAGAGGCAAGCTGCACCTGATCGGTGCGTGTCTGCGGCTGCTCGCCGAACAGCATTGTGTGCAGGCCGTACAGCGGGTCGCCAGGGCCGGCGCCGGCAACCACCGCGCCGAAACCGCCGAGGCACAACACTGCGGCGGCGACGGAACCGACCAGAGCCATCGACATCCGGGTGCGCTTACGCGCGTCAACCGCGCGCTGCAGAGCGACCGCCGCATCGCGCGGCGTGACGGGTGCCATCAACGGCGGCACGCGCACCTCGTCGCGCCAGCCTCCGAGCAGGTTCGCCAGCTCGGCCTCGCCAGGATCGGTCGAGTACACCAGCTGCTCGGAAGCCAGCGCGTCGAGGAACCGGTCCGTGCGGTTGATCTCATTGAGCGACGGGTCGCCCCCGTTGGTGAAGCGTCCGAAGTCAGGCATGGCCATGCTCCGTCGCCGTGATTTCCGCCTTCAACCGCGCCAGCGCCCGATGCTGAGCGACGCGGACTGCGCCCGCAGTGCTGCCGACCGCCTCGGCGGTCTCCTCGGCGCTCATGCCGACGACCACGCGCAGGATCAGAATCTCGCGCTGCTTGTCGGGCAGTACCGAAAGCAGCCTGTTCATCCGGGCCGACGACTCGGCGTCCAGAGCCATCTGCTCGGGGCCGGCGTCCAGGGAGAACCGCTCCGGCACCACATCCGTGGGCTCAGCGCGGTTCCTGGCGGCTGCGCGATGCGCGTCAGCAACCTTGTGCGCGGCGATACCGTACACAAAGGCCAGGAACGGTCGTCCCTGATCCTTGTAGCGCGGCAGCGCCGTTATGGCGGCCAAGCACACCTCCTGTGCGACGTCATCTGCTGAGAGACCGCTACGCTCCGTCGCCCCGACCCGGGCTCGGCTGTACCGAACCACGATCGGACGAATGATCTCCAGCACCTCCCGGAGCGCGTCCCGGTTGCCCGCCACCGCCTCAGCAACGACAGCATCGAGACGTTCTCCCGAAAATGTCATCGCGTGCGATCTCTCCAGCGTTACGTGAGGGACACGTCCCCGAAGTGTGGACGTCAGCTAAACAATAACGATCGAAATGGCGCGACCATTGTCAGCGATCCGCCATGTGGCCACCCCGGCGACGCACCGTAGCTGCGCATTCGTTACGAATCCTCAGCACGTCCGCCGCCGTGTGACCGGCGCTGCCGATGTCAGCCAGCAGACATGCCAACGCCCAGCGCAGCGGGATCATGCCCTGCTGTCCCGTGGTCTGCAAGGCGGCGTCGGCGACGCGCCGCGACGCGTCTATATCCCCGACGCTGCTCAGCGCCGCGGCCAGGATGACGTCCGATTTCACGGCGTGGCGCGCCGAGCCGAACACCGTGGCCCCCTCGACCGCCCGCTCGGCGTGCCCCACGGCGGTCGCGCCGTCGCCGCGGACCATCGCCAACTCCGCGGACACCCACGCCAGCCGCACAGGCAGCCGCGGTGGCGCCGATCTGGCGAGCAACTCACCGGCGCGCCGTAACGCCGCCGCCGACGCCGCGAAGCGGCCCACCCCGAGCGCGTCGGCGGCCAGCCCGATGAGGGCGTCGGTACGGGCCTCCTGGTCCGAACCGGCCAGCGCCATCGCCCGGCCATCCCACCGGCGGGCGCGCTCGTGCCAACCGAGCTGACGCAAGAACGACGCCCGGGTGCTGTGGGCCAGCGAGACCAGCGGGCCGCCGCGCGCGAGCCGGCACACGTGGGCCAGGTCGGCCATCGCACTGCCGTAGTGGCCCTGACCGCCTGCCGCCACGGCACGCAGCCACAGTTCGTGCGGCGTCGACGCCTGAGGCAGCGGCCAGCGGCCTGGGTCGTCACCGAAGGCTGTGTTTCGCAAGTCCGCCAACACCATGCTCATCGGATGGCGACGCTATCAATGAGTTGCTCAGAACCCGGTACCGCGGGGCACGCATAGAAACCATTCACCGAATCGCATTGGTTAACAGTTGATGCGGGCCATGTTAATTCGATGTCAACTGCCTTCTCGGAGCGCAAAACATTCTTTGCGGCGCGGCGAGAGGCGAACAGCGAAAACACAAGTCGTGGTCTCCCCGCCTGCAGTTCGTTATCACCGACGTCGTTGCCGGAGGGTCGCAACGATGAACGTGATGTAAATTCTCGGCCTGCGGTTATGCGCTTGAGCACATGTTCGGGCTATTGACGGAAATTCATGAGCGCCCCTAGTTTGTGTGGACGAGTAGTCATCGGCGACTTGTGCTCGGATCGGTTCCACAACTCACGCACCCGTTCGATCGTTGAAAAGGGTGGGCAGAGAGGGGTTTTCCAATGCCACAGCCGCAACAGCTACCCGGACCCAATGCGGACATCTGGGATTGGCAGATGTCAGGCCTGTGTCGAGGTGTCGACTCCGGCATGTTCTTCCATCCGGACGGCGAGCGTGGCCGGGCTCGCGCGCAGCGCGAGATGCGGGCCAAGGAGATGTGCCGCCAGTGTCCCGTCGTCACACAGTGCCGCGCTCACGCGCTTGCCGTCGGGGAGCCCTACGGCATTTGGGGCGGCTTGTCCGAATCCGAGCGCGAACTATTGCTCAAGCGAGGCATTCGCCGAGCCTCCTAACACCGCGTAGCAAACAGGCCCCAGCCGGCGTATTGGGATGGGGCCTGTTTGCGTGCCTTAGGGCGCAGTGATGGGTCCCGGCACTCTGGTCGTTGCTGGGATGGGCGGCGTGATGACGTCATCCGGTAGAGGTTTGGTCGCGATGTCCGCATCGTTGCACGCGAGCGGCGTTGTCGAGTCCCAGAGCCCCATGAAACCCGGCCCGTGCATGATGCCGCGGTGCACGAGGCCGTCGTCGCTGACGGTGCCATTGAAGGTCCACGTGGTGTCCGATTCCTCGATCCAGGAGATCGTGAAGTTGACGTTGCGGCCCTGGATCGCGCCGTCCTGGATGAACCCGCGAACCGCACGGCCGTCGTCGCTTTCGGTGAAGGTCCTCCCCGCAAACCTTGTTCCCGGCAGGACGTCGCTTACGATCACCTGCCCAGTGTTGGCGCCGCTGATGACAAAGTCGCCATTGAAGGCGTACTGGCTGCATGCTTCTGGGGCCGCCTGCGCGGTCGCGGGGCCGGTTAGAAAGCCCATTGCGGCCACCGCGGTTACAGCGGCGAACAGCAGGGGTCTGTTCAAGATGGTTGATTGCACTGTCGGAATCCTTGTCTCTGTCGGGGATCCCGTATCAGGTGCGGATCATCCCCTGGTCGTTGCCATGAGTGCGATGGTAGTGACCAGCGGTTCCATAATGGCCGAAAAGCTCTCTTCTTCTGCGGGAGTCATTGCTGACGAAAACACCCCTACGAACGACGCGCCCGCGCCAAACGGACGACCCCGTATACGATTCCAGCCGCTACGGCCATCGCGCCCAACCACGGGAGCAGCAGGCCGAAGAGCAGAACCAGATTGCCGAGCACCGAAACCAAGGCATCCCAACCACGTTCGATCTGACCAGTGAAGCCCTCGTACTGCTCCGGCGACGGACCGCCGATCTGCTCCGCGACGAAAGTGACGTTGACCGTGCTGTAGTCGATTCGATCGCCGAGCTGATCGCGCTGGGCACGCAGGCTGTCCAGCTCCGCCTGGCGCTCCGACAGCGCGTCCTCGGCCTTGATGAGCGCGTCGGGATCCTTGGCATCGCGCATGATCGCCAGAAGTCGATCAACCGAAGTCTGAAGGGCCTTGATCCGCCGCATCGAGGTCCACCCGCTGCGCAGTGACGTCCTCGGATGTGGTCTCCGCGGTCTGCACTTTGCCCAGGGTCTTCAACTCGCGCACCACACCGTCGAGTTTCGCCACGGGCACCCGCAACACGACGGAGGTGCGGGCCAACCCCCTGTTGGATCCTGCATCCTCGGTGCGGCTGTCAACCCGGCCGTCGGCGTCCTCAGCAAGAACCGCGGCCTTGTCCGCCGCCTCGGACGTATTGGCAACAGTGATGGTCATCGACGCGGACTTGACGACATCGCGCTGGGCTTCCTGCGGTTCCTGCGGACCGAACTCCGGTGCCGGCGCGGGGACGCCGTCCTTCATGCCTGCCGCCGGCGCGGACGTCATGTCGCCGCGCTGAGGCGCGGTGTTCTCGCGCAATCCCGAGCACGCCGTCAGCACGCCCAGCACGGCGATCCCCGCAATCGCAAGCGACAACCACTTGAGACCCAACCTGCACGAAACCCGGTTCATCGGACCGTTGCGGCGTGGAAATCCCCGGCTTTTGCCGGGGGAGGAAACGCCGCCACTCCTCTCGGCAACTTGTCGGTGGTAGCAGTTATGTTGCCGATGTGTCGCGATACACGTCGCAACGATGCTCCGCCTGCGGGCATGTCGCGCTGGAAAACCGTAAGAGCCAAGCGGTCTTCGAGCGCCAAGCCTGCAACGCGGGTCCGTCCAACGCCGACGTGAACGCTGCACGCAACATCGCCGCCGGACGGGCGGTGACAGCACGGGGAGACCTCGGCGCTGGCCGGTCTGCGAACCGTGAACCTCAACTCTGCTCTCCTGCCGCATCGGTAGTAGATGGGGTTGGAATCCCCTGGGTTCAGCCAGGGGAGGACGTCAACAACCTTGCCATCGACTGTGTGAAGGATGACAACGACGCAGCAAAAGGTCTACTCAGCACACCGTCGTCTAGTCGGCAGAACTCAGTGCCGTCTGCCCCGCGAGTCGTGTCCAGCGAACGCGGCGGCGAACCTGAAGCCGCCGCCGCCGAACCTTCCACGAACTCCACTCGCCCAGGGTCACGCCGGCCGCGAGGGCGGTGCCGATCGCGAATGCACCCAACACCGAACCGAACCCGACGGCGTGCTGGTCGTTGAGAATGGCGTAGATGCCGTGCAGCAGTGCCAGGCCTGGTAGCAGGGGCACGATGCCGGCGATCGACACAACAAGGGGCGGCGCGAGATTGCGGCGTTCCATCAACCTGCCGACCAATCCAATCGGCACCGCCGCGACGAACGACGCCACAACGGCACCCAAACCGGCGCCCTGTGCGAGAAGAAACGCGATGGTGCCTGCGGCACCGCCGAACGCCGCAGCCATCGCCGCGGACCGTTCGGCATAACAAGCCAGGGCGTAGGCCGCCGCGCTCGCCGCGCCGAATGCAACACGTGCAGGCAGCTCGGCCAGTGCGGGCGGCGCATCAGCGCTGATGGCGACGAACGGCGCACCGAAGCGGTTGGCGAGGTGCAGTACCAACGCCACACCCGCGATCGTCGCGCCCGTCATCATGACCAACTCGAAGAACCGGCCCGCAGCGGTGACCGGGGCACCGGTGATGACGTCGCCGACCGAACCGACCAGCGAGAGACCGGCGAGAAGCACAACAAGGCCGGCCGCGATGGCCACCGTCGGTTCGAAATGGAACCCCAGCTTGGGGCCGAGCCAATAGAGCACCAGCGGGGGCGCGGTCGCGATCGCACCGCCGACCGCGTACTGGAAGAAGAACGGAAGACCATGCCTGTTGAGTCGCCGATTGACGCGGTCGATCGTCATGGCGCTCAGTGCGCTGACCAAGCAAGCCAGAAGGGTAGCGCCGAGCGTCCCCGCCGTCGCAAATGCCAGCGCACCCCAGGCGAGGGTCGCTATCCACCTCTTGTATGGGTGCGGCGCTGTGATGATGGAGTCAAGTTCGTCGCGGGCTTTCGAAGGCGACGCCTGGCCAGCGCGGATACGGCCGATCAAGCGGTCGACGGCCGCCAGCCTGCTGAAGTCCATCGACCGGGATTGGACGATGTGCAGCGTGCTGGCCGGTGGCGCGGTCGGCCCGCGGTATACGGAGACGTGGATCGTGGTGTTGATGACATCGACCTCGCAACGCTCGATGCCATACGCGCCGGCGATGGCCATCACCTGGTCCATCGTTGCGGTGGCCGGCGTCCCAGACGCCATCAGAATGGCGCCGATACTACCGGCCAGATCGAGCACCTCGCCGACGCGCGCGTCGTAAGAGTCGTCGTGCTCGTTGCGCTCCGGATCGGTTATCCGCCGCAAAGTATCGGTCGGTGGCTCCGTTTCCCGAACGATGCGGTTCAAGATTTCGCGTTGACGTGCCCGCCACGGCTGCCCCGTACCGTCACGGGTCAATTCCACAGCACCCCCTTTGTTACATCGACCGACTCAAACATTCGCAACGCGCAAGCGCCGACGATGGTTCCGGTTATTGCACAGAGTCTCTGGTGTTTTCGCTCACATCGTCAGAGCTGAGCCGGTTATGGCAATCGGCGTGGAACGCCAGGGAGTTTACTCTGATCGTCAAATCCGCCGCGCACGAGTCTTTTTGATACGAAACGAACACCCCGGCGATCACTGTCCGCGTCTCATCCGGGACACATGCTTACCGCTCAGGTAACCCGGGTCCAGGGTTGACAGTTCCGCGACTCGAAGGCCTTCACGGTCGAGTTGATATTCGCGTACATCGGACCGATAGACATATTCGTCGCCACTACATGGTCCTTGTTCGCATCAGGCGTGCTGTAGGTAAACCACAGGCACATCGAGTCCTGTGTTGGCACATCGTTAATCCAAACTCCGAAGATCGACGCCGACCCGCCCGTGTTGTAAAGGCCCGGCACAATGTCAGGTCCCACGAGAAAGAAACCGTTTCCCGGGATTGGGTCCATCGGGTCGGCAGCGGCCGGTGACGCAACCGCGATCGCGGCCACAGAGGCAACAAGCCCGGCCGCAGCGCGATGCAGACGCCTCAGGGGCATACTTCCTCGTCATCTACTTGCCCAATTCCATTCGCAGCGTATGCCCTCGGCCAGGCTTGCACGCAGGATAACTAGATTCAGGAATTTCGGTCCTAGACGAAACACCCCTCTTCCTCGGCCGGCGTGTCCACGATGGCCGTAATCGGTAGGGCTGGATGGAAACATCAACGAGTCATTGCTGGGTCAAGGCCGAAAACCTCTGTGGAGGATGACTTGCCCTTCAACGCGTGAGCACCCCGGTCGTGAAGTCCGGGCGGTCGAGAAACCAGGGCGTCAACGGTTTGGTCAGTGAGGAGGATTGCATCGCGGGTGGTTTTGGTGAGCTGCTCGACGCGGGCAGCGACGTTGACGGTGTCGCCGATCAAAGTGAACTCGAGCTTGCCTCCACCGCCGATGGTGCCCGCAATCACTACACCGGTGTTGATCCCGATGCCGATCCGAAGCTCCCCGCCAAATTGCTCGGCGACCAGGCGCTGAATCAGCACCGCGGCGGAGACAGCGGCGTCGGCGTGATCCGCGAGGTCGTTCGGAGCACCGAACACGGCGAGAGCGCCGTCGCCGAGGAACTTGTTGACATGCCCACCGGCATCGACCACAGCGGGCACCACGATCTCGAACAAGGCGTTGAGGCGGGAGACGGTGTCCTCGGCGGTGTTGGCCTCGGCGAACGGGGTGAAGTCGCGGATGTCGACGAACATCACCGTCACCTCACGGCGCTCGCCGGTGAACACGTCGTCACCCTGCTCGAGCAGCCGCGCCGCCAGAACTGGGTCGACGTAGGTGCCGAACGCCGCCTGAAGTCGTTGCCGCTCAGCCAATCCCGCCTGCATGCGGTTGAACGATGCCGCGAGGGCGCCGAGGTCATCGTCCTGAACCACCGGCAGGCGCTGGGTGTAGTCGCCGGCCGCAACACGTTCAGTGCCGTGGGCGAGGTCGCGAATGGGTTGCAGCGACGGAGATAGCGAGGCGCCGACGGTGATCGGTAGCGCGAAGCCCAGCGTCAACGCACACCCGATCCCCACGGCGAGCACCGGGACCTCACTGGCGCGGTCGAACACGGCCGCCAGCATCGCGCCCGAGAGGGCGTACACGAACGCGACCGAGAGCATGGTCACGTTCGACCACGCGGAAAAAGTCGGGCGAGGGCGGGGCAGCGAATCACCGATCCCTTTGTCACCAGCAATGGCCACCCGCGCAGGCCGCAGCGCTCCCTCCCAGAAACTGTGCACCGCGGGCATCTGAACAGCAGCTCCGAAAAAGGCGCCGAGGATCGCGTACTGGACTAGCCGCGATGCCGTCGCCCCGGCGATCGCACCGACAACCACCAACAGCGCGGCCGACGGAACAGCGCTCCCGGCCACGCCCCGGGCAACTGCCCCCCGAACATAGGTGTAGGTGTCCGTAAGGGCTGTCGCCCGATCGACATCGTGGCCGGCTGCCCACCGCTCCGCAAGGCGAAGCGGGCCCACGCCGGGAAGAACCAGTACATACACCAGCACCGGGACGCAGACAACGGTGACCGCGACCGCCTCAATGTAGTGACTCGACTCCTCGTAAGCGACAACGACAAGCGACGAAGCGAGATAGATCGGCAGCATCACGCAAAACGTGACCGCGTAGATCGCCCACGAGTACCTCGGTCCGTACCGATCCCACGTCCACTGCCAGATGCGATCCATGCCGACAAACGAAACACCCCCGGCCTGGTGACCGGGGGTGTTTCGGCTAGGTACTTCTAGTGCGCGTGGCCGTGATGGCCGTGGCCGTGGTCTTCCTCTTCGGCCGGCTTGTCCACCACCGCGGTCTCGGTGGTGAGCACCATCCGCGCCACCGACGCGGCGTTCAGCACCGCCGAGCGGGTGACCTTGACCGGGTCGACGATGCCGTCGGCAACCAGATCGCCATACTCCAGAGTGGCGGCGTTGAAACCCTGACCGTCCGGCAGCTCGGCGACCTTGTTCACCACCACCGAGCCGTCCAGCCCCGCGTTGGCGGCGATCCAGTACAGCGGGGCCGAGAGCGCCGCGCTGAACACCTCGACGCCGACCGCCTCGTCACCGGTCAGCTCGTTGCGCAGCTTGTCCAGCGCCTTGCGGGCACGAACCAGCGACGAACCGCCGCCGGTGATGATGCCCTCCTCGACTGCGGCCTTCGCGGCGGACACGGCGTCCTCCACGGCTTCCTTGCGCTTCTTGAGGTCGGTCTCGGTAGCCGCGCCGACCTTGATGACCGCGACGCCGCCGGACAGCTTGGCCAGTCGCTCCTCGAGCTTCTCGCGGTCCCAGTCCGAATCGGTGTTCTCGATCTCCGCGCGCAGCTGTGCAGTACGCGCCTCGATGGCCTCCTTGGTGCCGCCGCCGTCGACGATGACGGTGCTGTCCTTGTTCACCACGACGCGCCGCGCCGAGCCGAGCACATCCAGGCCGACCTCGCGTAGCAGCAATCCGACATCCGGGTTGACAACCTGACCGCCGGTCACCACCGCGAGGTCCTCGAGAAACGCCTTGCGGCGGTCGCCGAAGAACGGTGCCTTGACCGCAACGGCCTTGAGCGTCTTGCGGATCGCGTTGACCACCAACGTCGAAAGCGCCTCGCCCTCAACGTCTTCGGCGACGATCAGCAGCGGCTTACCGCTCTCGGCGACCTTCTCCAGCAGCGGCAGAAGGTCGGGCAGCGAACTGACCTTCTCGCGATGCAGCAGCACCAGCACGTCTTCGAGCACCGCTTCCTGGGCGTCGAAGTCGGTGATGAAGTAGGCCGAGATGAAGCCCTTGTCGAAGCCGACGCCTTCGGTGATCTCCAGCTCGGTGTTCAGCGTCGAGGACTCCTCGACGGACACGACGCCGTCGTGGCCCACCTTGGTCATCGCCTCGCCGACCAGCTCACCGATCTGCTCGTCGCGCGAGGACACGGTGGCGACCTGAGCGATGCCCTTCTTGTCGGACACCGGCGTGGCCGACGCCAGCAGCGCTTCGGAAACCGCGTCGGCGGCCTTGGAGATGCCCGAGCCCAGGGCAATCGGGTTGGCACCGGCGGCGACTTGCCGCAGCCCGGCCTTCACGATCGCCTGCGCCACAACTGTCGCGGTGGTGGTGCCGTCGCCGGCAACGTCGTTGGTCTTGGTGGCCACCGACTTCACCAGCTGTGCGCCGAGGTTCTCGAACGGGTCTTCCAGGTCGATCTCGCGGGCGACGGTGACGCCGTCGTTGGTCACGGTCGGGCCGCCGAACGCCTTGGCCAGCACCACGTGCCTGCCGCGTGGGCCCAGCGTCACGCGGACCGCGTCGGCGAGCTTGTCGACGCCGGCTTCCATTGCGCGGCGCGCGGTTTCGTCAAAACTAATGAGTTTGCTCATGGCTCTTTCTGCTTGTGTTTTTCCCCGTCGCTTCGCTCGCCAAAGGGGAAACGCATGCCGCCCCGGAAATCGCCCGTGGTTACGGGGATCGCCGGGGCGGACATGACGTGCTTACTTGTTGACGACTGCCAGCACGTCGCGGGCCGACAGGATCAGGTACTCCTCGCCGTTGTACTTGATCTCGGTGCCGCCGTACTTGCTGTAGATGACGACGTCGCCCTCGGACACATCCAGCGGAATCCGCTTCTCGCCGTCCTCGTCCCAGCGGCCGGGGCCAACTGCGACGACGGTGCCTTCCTGCGGCTTCTCCTTGGCGGTGTCGGGGATGACCAGACCGGACGCGGTCGTGGTCTCGGCCTCGTTGGCCTGTACGAGGATCTTGTCCTCGAGTGGCTTGATGTTCACGCTCGCCACGATGGAGTCCTCCAGTAGTTCGGGTTTAGATCCGGGGCCTATCCCCGGATGCCAGCATTACAGGTGTTCGGCATGCGTCCGTGCCCTCGCGCCGTCGTCGCGGGTGCCGGAGCAGGGGTTGGTCGCGTGCCACCTAGCACTCTATACACGAGAGTGCTAGCACTCAAGGTCGCCCCACTGCCTATTGGTCAAACTCTCTCGGATCGAACTTCAGGTGTGCCGAGATGTCGCCGATCATCTCGACGTCGACCTGCCGGGCGGTGAAGTACCAACCGCCATCGTCGCAGCTGAAGCTATCGAAATAGCGGCCGACGACGATCGGCTGCAGCGGCACGGTCTCGGTGTTCTGGATGACACAGAAGGTCGAGCGGGCGGTCGCCGTGCGGTCGTCGACGTCGACGATGGGGTTCAGCACGAGGTGTCGAGTGCACGGGGTGCCGGTTTCCGGGTAGCGCCGGGTGGTCAAGGCGAACAGCTTGGCTATGGCCTCGGCGCCCGACGTAGAGGCCGATCGCGTGCCCGCGAAGGTGGCGCGGGCCAGCAGCTGGCCGATTCCGTCGAAGTCACCGGCGTCGATCAGCTCGGCGTATCGGTAGAGCAGCTCGGTGATGGCGAGCTTGTCGGCAGTACTCAAGCCTCGACTCCCGCTCGCTCCGGTCCTCGCTCGTGCCTCGCTGCGATCCTCACTCGCGCTCGTCTTCGGGGACTCAAGCCACCTGTCCCTTCACGACGGGCAGGCCCGGATCGCTGGCCGCGTCCAGTGGCGACGGTGACGCCCCCGCGGCGATCAAGTGCGCGGCGAACGAGGCGATCATCGCGCCGTTGTCGGTGCACAGCCGCGGCCGCGGGATCCGCAGCGTCAGCCCATTGGCTTCGCAGCGTTCCTCTGCCAACTCGCGCAGCCGCGAATTGGCAGCCACCCCACCGGCAATCAGCAAGGTCGACACGTCGAGTTCCTTGGCGGCACGGACGGCCTTGCGCGTGAGCACGTCGGCCACCGCCTCCTGGAAGCCCGCCGCCACATCGGCCGACGAAAAATCGGAATGGCTTGCATTCTTTTCTACGTAGCGGGCCACTGCGGTCTTCAGCCCCGAGAAGCTGAATGCGTGTGGGTCGTCGCGCGGTCCGGTCATGCCACGCGGGAACACTATTGCGTCGCGGTCGCCGGTGCGGGCGAGGTCGTCGAGCACCTTTCCGCCGGGATAGCCGAGACCGAGCAGCCTGGCAACTTTGTCATAGGCCTCACCCGCGGCGTCGTCGACGGTGCTGCCCAGGTCGACGATCGGCTCGCCCAACGACCGCACGTGCAGCAGGTTGGTGTGTCCACCCGATACCAGCAGGCCGACGCTCTCCGGAAGCGGGCCGTGGTCGTAGACGTCGGCGGCCAGATGACCGCCGAGGTGGTTGACGGCATAGAACGGCACCTGCCACGCGGCCGAATACGCTTTGGCCGCAGCCACTCCCACCAATAACGCACCGGCCAGTCCGGGCCCGATGGTGGCCGCGACGACGTCGGGCTTGTCCACGTTTGCGGTCGTCAGCGCACGCCGCATGGTGGGCCCCAGCGCCTCCAGATGTGCCCGGGACGCGATCTCGGGGACCACGCCGCCGAACCGCGCGTGTTCGTCGACGCTGGAGGCGACCTCGTCGGCGAGCAGCGTCACGGTGCCGTCGTCGTCGAGGCGCGCAATGCCCACACCGGTTTCGTCGCAGGAGCTCTCGATGGCCAAAATGATCGTCATTGCGGATCCCGCCTCATGGTGTAGGCATCGGCGCCGCTGGCCCGGTAGTACCGGCGGCGCAGGCCGACATTGGCGAAGCCCAGGCTCTCGTACAGCCTTATCGCGGCTTCGTTGTCGGTGCGGACTTCGAGGAAAACCGTTCCACCCGAGGCATATTCGAGAAGCTCGGTCATCATTCGCCTACCGATGCCCTGGCCCTGATACGCGGGGTCCACTCCGACGGTGTGAATCTCATACTCGTAAGGCTTCTTCCGCCCGAGTCGGGAGATGCCGGCGTAACCCACAAGCTTGTCGTCGGCGCGGGCGGCTACGTAGCGGATGTGCTTTGCCTCCAGCTCTGCAAGAAACGCCCGCGCCGACCACGGATCGTCGCCTTCGAACAGCTGGGCCTCCAGCTCCGCGCACCGGGCGGCGTCATGACGGGTTAGCGAGTCGTACACGACCGTCATCGGGTGACCGCCGATGGCTTGGCATCGGGACGGCGCAAGTACAGCGGTATCAACGGATCCGGCTGCGCAGTCCAATCGGCCACCGAGCGGACGAGGCCGCTCGCCGTCGGATAGATGGCCGGTTGCCGAGGCAGGTCGAAGAGCACGACGTGCTCGGGCGACCCAGCCACCGCCCGCGCACCGGCGGGTACGTCGACGGGCGCGTTCACGGCGGGTCCGCCGACGCGAAACCCGTCGTCGTAACGTGCCCAATACACCTCGCGACGGCGGGCGTCGGTGAGCACCAACACCTCGCCGGCAGTGTCAATGCCAATCGCGTCGAGGCTGCACACGCCGTGCACCGGGATTCCCAGGGCATGGCCGTAGGCCGCCGCAGTGGCCATGCCGACTCGTAGGCCGGTGAAAGGCCCTGGGCCGCACCCCACTACGACGGCGTTGAGGTCCTCGACGCTCAGCCCGGCGTCGGTGAGCGCGGCCACCACGTTCGGGGTGAGCCGCTCGGCATGCGCACGGCCGTCGACAGTGACTCGCTCGGCGAGCACTTCGATTCCGTCGCCGTCACGCCGAACGATGCCTGCGGTGACCGCGGGGGTTGCGGTGTCGATGGCCAGGATCACAGAACTCACGTGTGGCTCCACTGCCAGATCGCGATCCGCTCTTCGGTATCCCGGCTGCGTTCGAGCCGGATGTCGAGATGGCTTTCCGAAAGCCGTTCGGCCAGTCCTTCGCCCCACTCCACCACGACGACCGCGTCGTCGAGATCGGTGTCCAGATCCAGCGAGTCGAGCTCGGCGAGTAGATCGACAGACCCGTGATCGAGTAGCCGGTACAGGTCGACGTGGATCATCGCCGGGGCATCAGCGCGCCGCGCACGATGAACGCGGGCCAACACGAACGTCGGTGAGATCACCGGCCCTTCCACATCCATTGCCCGCGCAATTCCCTTGGCCAGCACGGTCTTTCCGGCACCCAGCGGTCCCGACAGCACCACGACGTCACCAGCACGCAACTGTCCCCCCAGCTGGGCGCCCAGCGCGATGGTGTCTTCGGCGGTGGCGAGCTCGGCGGTACCGGGGCTGCGCTCAGCCATGGTTTCGCACCCGTTCACGCACCCGACGTGTGAGCGCGACCAGCTTGGACGGCGTAGCCCGCTCGACCAGCCGGACCAGCGCGTCGTCGATGACCTCGGGCGCTTCCAGTTGAACCAGATGCCCTGCGCCGCCGACGATCACCAGCTCGGACTTCGGCAACGCGGCGGCCATGTTCTGCGATTGCTCCATCGGGGTGAGCAGGTCGCGGTCACCGCATGCGATCAGCGTGGGAACTTTCGCCAGCGTCGGGAGGGCCGCGGCCTCGTCGTGGACCTCCAGTGCATGCAGGAACTCCACCAACGTGGCGATCGGCGTATCGTGCATCATCTTTTCAGAGAACGCCACGACGCTTGGACTGATCTTTTCGTCGCCGTACGACGCCGCCCGCAGGATCGGGCCGATCACCGACTTGGCGGCACCGCGGGTGCGATGCACCGTTTTCGGCGCGTACCGGACGGCGAAGCGCACCGCCTCGAGGGCAGGGTTTTTCAGGATCTCCCCCAGCGGCGAACGCGAAACTCCTTCGGCGGCAGACGCGATGATCGCCGCACCAACGACGCGGGTGGGATAGCGGTGCGGGAACTGCCGCGCATGCGACAGCACGGTCATGCCGCCCATCGAATGCCCGACCAGCACCACAGGACCGCGCGGCGCCATCACAGCGAGCACCGTTTCCAAGTCCTTGCCCAGTTGGGTGACGTTGTAGGAGCCGGGTTCGGCTTCGGCCGATTGGCCGTGTCCGCGTTGGTCATAGAACACCATGCGAACCTGCTGGCCCCACTGCTGCGCCAGTCGCGCCCGCTGAAAATAGAAGGCGCCCATCCGAAGACAGAAGCCGTGCGCGAAGACGACGGTCAGCCGAGCGTCCTCGGGGCCGGCCTCCCGAACCGCGAGGTCCACCCCGTCGGGCGTCGTCACCACATAACTGCGGTCGGCGTCGAGTAGTTCGAAATCCTCGTCCTCATAGGGGTCGTCGGTGGTCACGTGCCTGCGCAAAGACCTGGCGACGGAGACGCCCGCGGCGCTGCCGACCGCGGTCAGCCCGGCCGCCCCTGCCAGCCACCGCGCGTTGGACCGCCGGCCGCGCGGTCGCCCGGTTTTCTTATCGCTCAACGACTTTGCCCTGCCGCCGCTCCACGATACGTGCGAGTGACCCGGCCGCGAGGGCTGGTCACCACCTCGTAATTGATGGTGCCGAGCAGATCGGCCCAATCCTGCGCCGTCTGCTCGCCCTGCGTGCCGGGCCCGAACAGAATCGCGTCGTCGCCCTCGGCCACGTCCACCTCACCGGGACCAAGGTCGACCACGAACTGGTCCATGCAGATGCGGCCGACGCTGCGTCGCAGCCGGCCGTTGATCAGCACGTCGATACGGCCGCTCAATGTTCGGAACACCCCGTCGGCGTAACCGATCGGCAGCAGCGCCAGCATGGTGTCGCGGTCGGCGATCCAGGTGTGCCCGTAGGACACGCCGTCTCCGGCGCTCACCGACCGGACAAGCGTGACAGGGCATTTCAGCGTCATGGCCGGACGCAGAGCCATGTCACCGCGTTCCGGAATGGGGGTCTGCCCGTACACGGCGATACCGGGCCGCACCATGTCGAAGGCGAGATCGGGACGTGTCATCGCGGCGGGCGAGTTGCTCAGGTGCACGATTTCGTAGTGCACTCCCTGGTCGCGGGCGGCCGCCGCCATCTCGGTCAGACGCTGGGCTTGAAGGTCGTTGAACGGGTTGTCAGGGTCGTCGCCGTGCGCCAGATGTGACATGATGCCGCGCGGCAGGAGCGCGCCATCGGCCTGCGCGCGGCGCAGCACCGTCAACAGCTCCGGATACTCCGCAGCACCGACACCGTTGCGGTTCAAGCCGGTGTCCACCTTGACGGTGACGGTGGCCGGGCGACCGGTGCGTTCAACCGCGTCGACGACTTCGCCGAGCTGGCGCACCGAGGACACTCCAACCTGAACGTCGGCCTCCAGCGCGGGCGCGAAGTCGGTGCCCGGCGGGTGCAGCCACGCCAGGACCGGCGCGGAGATGCCGTCACGGCGCAGCGCCAGCGCCTCGTCAATGGTGGCCACCCCGAGTTCGGCCGCGCCAGCGGCCAGGGCCGCACGTCCGACGGCCGTCGCGCCATGACCGTAGCCGTCGGCCTTGACAACGGCCATCACCTGGGCCGACCCGGCGTGCTCACGCAGCAGCCGCACGTTATGGGCGATCGCGTCGAGGTCCACCACGGCCTCAGCAGCGGCGGCGGGGGTCAGCGAGAGCTCGGTCGTTGGCATGGTCACATCGATTGTTTCACGCGCTCAACGTGAACATGTGTTCGAGATTTCGCTAGTTTTTCGACCACTAGCTCACGTTCGGCTCTCAGGGTTAGTGCGCGAAGGGCTGCACCTCGTCGAAATGGCCGCCGGGCTTCAGCTCGTCGAGGTGGCCCATCACGGTGGTGATGTCGTCGTGAAGGACCCTGGCCAGGTCCGCGGAGAAGCCCTCGCGCACCACAATGCGCAGCATCGTGATATCGGTCGCACCCTCCGGCATCGTGTAGGCCGGCACCTGCCACCCGTAGGCGCGCAGCGAGTGCGACACGTCGAACTCGGTGTAGCCGAAATCACCGGCCAACCGGAAGCTGACCACCGGGATCGCCGAACCGTCGGCAACCACCTCGAAATGCCGGCTCTCGCGCAGCTGGTCGCCCAGCCAGCGTGCGGTCTGCGACAGGCACTGCATCACCTGGCCATAGCCGGCCCGGCCCAGCCGCAGAAAGTTGTAGTACTGGCCCACCACCTGATTGCCGGGGCGGGAAAAGTTGAGCGTGAACGTCGGCATGTCACCGCCCAGGTAGTTGACCCGGAACACCAGATCCTCGGGCAGGTACTCGCTGCTGCGCCACACGACGAAACCGATGCCGGGATAGGTCAGGCCGTACTTGTGCCCGCTGACGTTGATCGACACCACCCGCGGCAGCCGGAAATCCCACTTCACATCGGGGTGCAGGAAGGGCACGACGAAGCCACCACTGGCGGCGTCGACGTGCACCGGGATGTCGAGTCCACCGCCTGCGGCCAGCTTGTCCAGCGCGGCGCAGATCTCGGCGATCGGTTCCAACTCGCCGGTGAACGTGGTGCCGAGGATCCCCACCACGCCGATGGTGTCCTCATCGATGTTGTCGAGCACCTGCTCGGGCGTGATGACGTAGCGGCCTTCTGCCATTGGCAAATAACGCGGTTCGACGTCGAAGTAGCGGCAGAACTTCTCCCACACCACCTGCACGTTGGAGCCCATCACCAGATTCGGCGTGCGACCCTTCCAGTCCTTCCCCACCTTCTCGCGCCACTGCCACTTGAGCGCAAGGCCGGCCAGCATCACCGCCTCGCTCGATCCGATCGTCGACACACCGACGGCGCTTGACGGGTCGTCGTCGCGCAGGTTCTCGGCGTGAAACAGGTCGGCCACCATGCACACACACCGCTGTTCGATCGCCGCGGTGGCCGGGTATTCGTCCTTGTCGATCATGTTCTTGTCGAACGTCTCGGCCATCAGCTTCTCCGCCTGCGGATCCATCCAGGTGGTGACGAACGTCGCGAGGTTCAACCGGCTGCTGCCGTCGAGCATCAGCTCGTCGTGGATGAAGCGGTACGCGTTCTCGGGATCCATACATTCATCGGGCAAGCGCAGCGAGGGTACCGGCGCCATCGCGAGCCGCCCGGTGTAGGCCGGAGCGATCTGCGGGACGTGAGGGGCCTTGTGCGGCATTGTGAGTCCTTTCGTTACAGGGTGGCGATGGCGGCACGAACGTGGGCGAGAATGCGCGATGCCGACGTCGGCGCCGGCCGGGGTCCTGGGTCGGCGGCCGACAGATTTGCGGCGCGGGCATGCACGAACGCCGCCGCCGCGGCCGCTTCACCCGCAGGCAGCCCCGCGGCCAGCAGCGCGCCGATGATGCCCGACAGCACGTCGCCCGACCCCGCGGTGGCGGCCCATGATTGGCCCGCACGATTGAGGTAGACCGGCCCACCGGGTTCGGCGATGACGGTGACGTTGCCCTTGAGCAGGACGGTGGCGCCGAGGTGGTCGGCCAGCTTGCGGGTGCCGGCGACGCGATCGTCGCCGGGCGGCGCACCGGCCAGTCGCGCGAATTCGCCTGCGTGCGGCGTCAATACGGTCGGGGCCGTGCGGCCGGTGACCAGGTCTGGGTGTGCGGCGAGGATGGTCAGCCCGTCGGCGTCGACGATCACCGGCAGATCGGTCTCGAGCGCGAACCACAGCGCGGCCGCTCCCGTGTCATCGGTGCCGAGACCGGGACCGACCGCCCACGCCTGCACGCGACCCGACGCGGCGGGGCTTGGCGCGGCGATGACTTCGGGCCACTGCGAAAGCACTTGCGGGCCAGCGCTTCCCGCGTATCGCACCATACCCGAGGTAGCGGCGACGGCGGCGCCGGTGCACAGCACGGCCGCGCCCGGATACGTCGCCGAGCCGGCCAGAATGCCCGTGACGCCCTGGGTGTACTTGTCGTCCTTGGGACCGGGCTTCGGCCAGCGGGCGGCGACGTCGGCGGCGTCGAATCCCAGCAGGTCTGCGCGCGGCAGCTCGAGGCCGATGTCGACTAGCTCGACACGTCCGCAATCACCGAGGGCGTGAACGGGTTTCAGGCCGCCGAATGTCACGGTCATCCAGGCGTGCACGTGCGGGCCGTCGGCGGCGCCGGTCTGCACGTCGACGCCGCTGGGAATGTCGACTGCCACGACGGGGATGCCCGCGTCGTCGACGGCTGCGAAAACCTCGGCCGCGTCGGGCCGCAGCGATCCGGACCCGGAGATCCCGACCACGCCGTCGATCACTAAATCGGTTGCCGCCGGGACGCTTTCCAGGATCCTGCCGCCGGCACGGGTGAACGCCGCCAATGCCGCCTTGTGTGTGCGTTCCGGTTTGAGGAGCACCGCCGCGGCGGCTACGCCCCGGCGGAGCAGGAACGTCGCTGCCCACAAAGCGTCGCCGCCGTTGTCGCCCGAGCCGACCACCGCGCAGACGCGGCGCCCGGAGATGGCGCCGGTCAGCAGAATCAGTTCGCGGGCGATCGCGGTGGCCAGGCCGAAGGCCGCGCGTCGCATCAGTCCGCCTTCGGGCAGCGACGCCAGCAGCGGCGCTTCGGCCTCGCGGATCTCGTCGCCGGTGTAGAAGTGCCGCATCGGTACCAGGATTCCACGGCCGCGCCCTCTTATATGTCGCCAACGCTGAATTCGCCGGTGTTTGAACCAGTCATCCGGCTCAACCAACGGTGTTACGGTCGCGCCATGACCGCGCCGAGCGACATGGGCGGCCGAGCCGAGTTCTTCGGCCCGGTAATTCGGGAGTCGGACGAGCCGGTGTTTCACGAGCGTTGGGAGGGCCGAGTCTTCGGCATCTCCAACTTCCTGCTACCGCTGCTCGGCCGCAATGTCGACATCTTCCGCTTCGCCATCGGTCGACTACCGCGCGAGGTCTACCTGTCGAGCTACTACCGACGCTGGCTCGGGGCCTTCGAGTCGCTGCTTGTGGAGGCCGAGTACCTCGCGCCCGGCGAGGTCGATGCCCGAACTGCCGGCCGATCTGCGCCGGCCGGGCGGCGGCGCGTGTCGCGAGCGCGCCTCGCAGCCACTGCACGAGCGGTGCGCTCCCTGTTGCGTCCCACGCTCCCACGCTGGTTCGCCGGTCAGGTGGTTCCCCGGCTGCTGGGTACGTCGCGACCCGCGCTACGCCGCAGCCGCTTCGCGTTGGGCGAACATGTCCGGGTGCGCGATACCCAAGCGGTGCCGTACACACGACAGCCCGGCTATGTGACCGGGAAGCCCGGCGTGATCGTCGCTCACCTCGGCTCGACGCTGTTTCCCGACGCCAAGACGGTGGGCAGGCACGCGTTGCCGCAGCATCTCTACACCGTCTCCTTCGAGGGCACCGACTTGTGGGGCGCTGCCGCCGACCCCGGCACCGAGGTCCGGGTCGACCTCTTTGAGTCCTATCTGGAGGCGATGTGAGCGACGCGACGGCGGCGCGGGTCGAGGCGCTCGAGGCCCTGCTGGTGGAGAAAGGGATCATCGATCCCAAGGTCGTCGACGAGGTGGTCGACCACTACGAGACCAACGTGGGGCCACTCAACGGCGCAAAGGTGATCGCCCGCGCCTGGACCGATTCAAAATATCGCGAGCGGCTGCTCGCCAACGGAACACGTGCCGTCGCGGAGCTTGGCTTCGGCGGGCCGGAGGCCCACATGATCGTCGCGGTGCCGAACACACCCGAGGTTCACAACGTGGTGGTCTGCACGCTGTGTTCCTGCTATCCGTGGCCGGTGCTGGGGCTGCCGCCATCGTGGTACAAGTCATCGGCGTATCGCTCGCGGATGGTCGCCCAGCCGCGCACCCTGCTCGCAGAGATGGGACTTGACCTGCCGCCCGAGATCCTTATCAGGGTCTGGGACAGCTCGGCGGAGGCACGCTACCTGGTGGTCCCCGAGCGGCCGGCCGGGACTGACGACCTCGGCGAGGCGGAGCTTGCACGACTCGTCACGCGCGACTCGATGATCGGAGTGGGGCGGCCGTTGGCCCCCGAAGACGTCCATGACGGCTGAGAGCATCGACGCCGACCTCGAAGGAGTGATTTCCCCGCCCCGCGACAACGGGGAGATCGTTTTCGGGGCGCCGTGGGAACGCCGCGTCTTCGGGCTCACCGTGGCCGCGTGCCGGTCGGGGGCGTGCGATTGGGAAGCGTTTCGACAGCGATTGATCTCGCGCATCGCCGACGACGACCGGCGACCGTACTGGACGAGCTGGGCTGCTGCGCTGGAGGATGTTCTCGACGACTCCGCGGTGTTGAGACGTCGCGAACTCGATGAACACCATCATGAATTATTGAGCCGCCCAGCGGGTTTCGACCACCACCACGCATAGGCAGAGCTTTAGTCAGTCGAGCGGCCCTTGGTCTTGTCGGCAGCTGCGAGGGAGCGCTGCTGCCACGGCCACGCGCCCGTCACTTCGAGTTGGAGCGAAAAGCTGAGGAACGTGCGGATCAGCACGATGCCGCCCAGCACGGCCACGCTCTCGCCGCTGGGTGTGACGGCGACGGTTCGGATGATGTCTGCGGCGACCAGGAATTCCAGACCGAGAAGGATCGCACGGCCCAGTCGTCGCCGGAAGAACTCGTAGGCCCCGCCTTCGTCACGACGGCCTTTTGCATACGTCATGAAGAGGGCGAGTATCGCGCCAGCAGCGATGACGGCGACACCGATGGCGTCGATCGCCGTGCCTATTCCCTCGATGATCTCGACGAGCGACACCACGTCATGGTGTCACCGACGTCCCAGCTCCTGCGACGACACGCCGGAGCCGGACCCGTCCACGTCACGCCAGAAAACCGCAGCCGTCTCAGCAATCTCGGCCGGATACTCGCCGTTGATGGCGTGCGACGCGTCGGCCCACAGCTCGACCTGTGCGCGCGGCAAAAGGTTTCGCGCCCTGGCCGCGGCGCGGGCGGCGTCAAGCATCACGCTTCGGCCTGCGATCAGCGCCAGCACCGGAATATCGAGCGACCGCAACTGGTCATCGGTGCACGACTTCGGCATCTTCTTGCGCAAGACGTAGTCAGTTGATCCGGCGGAGATCAGCGCGGTCTCCGACTCGGAAGCATTGACATCGGCTCCACCGGCGATCCAGCTGAAGACCTTGCGCTGCAACACCTCCGGCAGGGGAAGGAACATTCCGGCCGCGATCACCATCGCCCTGACCGGGACGGGTGCAAACGTGAAAACCGGGTCGAGCAGCGCCAGCGACGAGGCTCGGCCGGGACGGCGGACGGCGTAGTTGGCCGCCGTCCAGCCTCCGATCGATACCCCCATCAGATGCACGCGCTCCAGCCCGAGGCCGGCCAGCGCGTCGTCCAGCCATTGCGCTTCGTCGTCAGGACCGGTGATCGGGTTGTCCTGCACCGACATCCCGGCCTCGCCGAGCAGGTCGATCCCGATGACGGTGCGATGCTCGAGCAGGGCCGGAATGTTGACCCGCCACATCGGAGTGGAGGCGTTTCGGCCCGGCAGCACCACGATTGGCGGACCCGCGGACGGCCCGTCGAACCGGTAGGCGCGCACGGCGCCGAACGAGGTTGGCACATCGGCCGGCTCGTTGGGCGGAAGTTCCGCCATGGCACGCTGGTAGATGCTCAGGTAGTGCGCGCGCGCCCGCTTGCCCTTGAAGTGTCCGACGTCGTGGCGCGGCACTACTCGACGGTGACGGACTTGGCCAGGTTGCGCGGCTTGTCGACGTCGTAGCCTCGGGCCTGCGCGACGCCGGCAGCGAACACCTGCAGCGGAATCGTGGACAGCAATGGCTGGAAAAGCGTTGACACCGCGGGTATTTCGATCAGGTGATCGGCGTAAGGTCGGACGGTGTCGTCGCCTTCCTCTGCGATGACGATGGTGATCGCGCCGCGGGCCTGAATCTCCCGAATGTTCGACAGCAGCTTGGCGTGCAGCGTCGCGGCGTTCTTCGGCGACGGCATCACGACGATGACTGGAACGTCGTCCTCGATCAGCGCGATGGGGCCGTGTTTGAGCTCGCCGGCGGCGAACCCTTCGGCGTGCATGTACGCCAATTCCTTGAGTTTCAAAGCACCTTCGAGTGCGACCGGGTAGCCGACGTGACGACCGATGAACAGCACGGTCTGCGCTTGCGCGAACCGTTGGGCCAGCGCGGAGACGGGTTCGAGGGTTTCCAGCACCCGCGCGACCAGGTCCGGCATCGCCTCCAGATCGCGATACTCGCGCTCCACCTCGTCGGGATACTTGGTGCCGCGGGCCTGCGCAAGGGCAAGGCCGACAAGGTAATTCGCCGCAATTTGCGCGAGAAACGTCTTGGTAGATGCGACACCGATCTCGGGCCCGGCGCGGGTGTAGAGCACCGCATCGCACTCGCGGGGGATCTGGCTGCCGTTGGTGTTGCAGATGGCCAGCACCTTGGCCTTCTGCTCCTTGGCGTGCCGCACCGCCTCCAGCGTGTCGGCCGTTTCGCCGGACTGCGAGATGGCGACGACGAGTGTGTGGCGATCGAGCACCGCGTCGCGATAACGGAATTCGCTGGCCAGCTCGACCTCGACAGGCAGCCGGGTCCAGTGCTCGATGGCGTACTTGGCGAGCAGCCCCGAGTGATAGGCAGTGCCGCAGGCCACCACGAAAACCTTGTCGATCTCGCGCAGCTCCTGATCGGACAGCCGCTGCTCGTCGAGCACGATGCGGCCATCGGCGAAGTGGCCAAGCAGCGTGTCGGAGACGGCGGCGGGCTGCTCTGCGATCTCCTTGAGCATGAAGTACTCGTAGCCACCCTTTTCGGCGGCGCTCAGGTCCCAGTCGATATGGAAGGGCCGGGCGTTCGCGGCGTCATCGGCGCCGTGGAAATCGGTGATGCGGTAACCATCGGCAGTGATCATCACCGCCTGGTCCTGACCGAGTTCGATGGCATCGCGAGTGTGCTCGATGAATGCCGCCACGTCGGATCCGATGAACATCTCGCCGTCGCCGACACCGACAACCAGCGGCGTGGAGCGGCGGGCGGCAATGATCGTGCCCGGCTCGTCGGCGTTGGCGAAGACCAGCGTGAAATGGCCCTCGAGCCGGCGCAGGACCGCGAGCACGGAGGCCGCGAAGTCACCTGCCGCGGGTCCGTGGTGGTACTGCCAGGACACCAGGTGCACGGCGACCTCGGTGTCGGTGTCGCTGGCGAACTCGACCCCGGTGGACTCCAACTCGGCGCGCAGCGGCGCGTAGTTCTCGATGATCCCGTTGTGGACCACGACGATCTTGCCTGCGGCGTCCCGGTGCGGGTGGGCGTTGCGGTCGGTGGGCCTGCCGTGGGTGGCCCAGCGGGTGTGGCCGAGCCCGGTACTGCCGACGAGGCTGGCGTCGTCTGTCTCGTCGAGAGCGGCCTCAAGGTTGGCCAGCCGACCCGCCCGGCGGCGCACCGTCAGACCGCCGCGCCCGTCGATCAGCGCAACACCAGAGGAGTCGTATCCGCGGTACTCCATCCGGCGCAGCGCGTCGACCACGATGCCACGGGCAGGACGCTGCCCGACGTAGCCGACGATTCCGCACATAGCCATTCAGGGTAGTGCAAGAGCTGGGTCACACCTGCTGCGCTACGGTCTGGTGGTGGCCAGCACGAAGAAGCTCTTCAGCGCTTTGACCCGCCGCGGCCCACACCGCGTTCTGCGCGGTGACCTGGCCTTTGCAGGACTGCCCGGTGTCGTCTATACCCCCGAGTCAGGGATGAATCTTGCGGGTGTGGCGTTCGGCCACGACTGGCTCGCGGGGGCGGACCGCTACGAGGGCACACTCGAGCATCTGGCGTCGTGGGGCGTCGTGGCCGCGGCGCCGCACACAGAGACGAGTGTGGCGCCGTCAGTGCTCAATCTGGCCTTCGACCTCGGCACGACCCTGGACATCATCGCGGGGGTGCGACTCGGTCCGGGAAAGATCAGTGTGCATCCGACGAAGCTGGGTGTCGTCGGACACGGGTTCGGCGGATCCGCTGCCGTATTCGCGGCGGCGGGCATGCCGGCCAAGCCGAAGGCCGTCATCGCGATGTTTCCGACGGTGACCAAACCGCCGGCGGAACAACCCGCAGCGTCGCTGCGACTGCCCGGTCTCGTGCTCACTGCGCAGGGCGACCCGATGACGTTGCGCTCCAACGCCGTTGAGCTGGCGCGGGTGTGGAAGGGCGCGACGCTTCGCATCGTGAACAAGGTCAAGCCAGGTGGCCTGATCGAGGGTAGGCGGCTGGCGCGGGTCGTCGGGCTGCCCGGCGCCGACAGCAGTACCCAGAAGGTCGTGCGGGCCCTGGTGACCGGCTACCTGCTGCACACGCTGACCGGGGACAAGGCCTACCGCGACTTCGCCGACGCCGAGATCGACCTGCCGAAGGCGCCGGCCGTGGATCCGTTTGCCGACGATCCAGTGGACATGGAGAACAAGGTCATTGCTCTACTGAAGCCCTGAGTCTGATCAACCAACCGGTTGGGTGTATAACTCGATGATGCGGACAGGGATATTTCTCAACTACGCCGGCGGCTTCTTGGAGGCCGTCGACGAGGTCGTCGAACTGGAGAAGATCGGCGTCGATATCGCGCTGGTCGCCGAGGCCTATTCGTACGACGCGATCAGTCAGCTGGGTTTCCTGGCCGCGAAGACGTCACGGATCGAACTGGGCACCGGCGTGGTGCCCATCTATATCCGCACCCCGTCGCTGCTCGCCATGACGGCGGCGGGACTCGACTACGTGTCCAACGGCCGCTTCCGGCTCGGCATCGGCACGTCAGGACCGCAGGTGATGGAGGGCTTCCACGGCGTGCCGTTCGATGCGCCGCTGGGCCGGACCCGCGAGGTGGTCGAGATCTGCCGCCAGGTGTGGCGCCGCGAACGGGTCACGTATGACGGGAAGTACTACCAGATTCCGCTGCCGCCCGAGCAAGGCACAGGCCTTGGCAAGGCGCTCCAACTGATCAATCATCCTGTCCGCGAGCGCATTCCGGTCACGATCGCGGCGCTCGGCCCGAAGAATGTCGAACTCACCGCGGAAATCGCGGAGGGCTGGCAGCCGGTGTTCTTCTATCCGGAGAAGGCCGACGATGCATTCGGCGAGGCGTTGAGGGCGGGTTACGCCAAGCGCGATCCGTCGCTGGGTCCGCTCGACATCATGGTGAGCGCGCCGCTGGCCATTGGCGATGACGTCGACGACCGGTTAGGTTGGGCAAAGCCACAATTGGCGCTCTACATCGGGGGCATGGGTGCGCGCGGCCGCAACTTCTACCACAACCTGGCGACGCGGTATGGGTTCGGTGATGTCGCCAACCACATTCAGAATCTGTATCTCGCCGGCGAGAAGACCGAGGCCACCAATGCGGTTCCCGACGAACTGGTGCGCAGTGTGTCGTTGGTCGGACCCCGCGGGTTGGTCAAGGAACGCCTGGCTGCCTATGCCGAGGCCGGGGTGACGACGCTGCTTCTCCAGCCGCTCAGCGGCGACCGCCGCGAATCCGTGCGCTTCGTCGAGCAACTGCGGGCGCTGCTGCCGTAGCGCCCTACGCCGCCACCGCGCTGGGCTGCCGGTCCTTGGCGGCGATCTCCGCGAGCGCAGCGACCACCACGCCGAAGGCGAAGTACAGCGCGGGCAGCCATGGCGCCACACCGAACAGCGCTTCGGAGCCGTCGGCATAGCGAAAGACCCCAAGCCCGGCGATGACGGCTTCGACGATCGGCCCACCGATCGCCGCGAGCGCACCGCATATGGCGCCCGGCCCGTCGCCGAGCGCACACCAGGTGATCACGGCCTACGCGGGGTGCGCGAGCAAGACTCTCACGCCCGCACTGCGGCTCGGCTGGGTTGCCGTGCCGGACTGGCTTGTCGACGAAACGGTCCGGCAAAAGCTGTTGGACGATATGGGCAATACCGTGCTCGAGCAATTGACCTTCGCTCGCTTCATCGAAACGGGCGGTCTTGCAAGGCATCTCCGCCGGGTACGGCCGGTCTATCGGCAGCGACGCGACGCCGCCCTCGCTGCGATCGCGTCGTCGATGCCGGAGGCGATTCCGACGGGAATCGCAGCGGGCCTTCACATGTACGTGCGGCTGCCGACGTCGAGCGATGAGCTTGACCTCGTCGACGGCGCACGCAAGAGAGGCGTCGTTGTGGAGGGTGGCAGCTGGCATTGGTCGGTTCCGAGTGCGGCGCCGCCGGCTCTGGTGATCGGTTACGGCGCGATCACCGAGTCCGCGATCCGCGAAGGGTTGGCGATCCTCGGATCACTGATTGCGGCCGCCCTAGGCGGCGTGTAGGTCGGACAGGGCGACGCCGATTCTGATTTCGACTTCGCTGATCGCGACCAGCGGCGCGCCCGGCAGCGGTGGCGCCGTCGAGCGGTACCGCGCACCGGTCGGCGTGACGAACTCAGCGGTGTGCACACCGTTCTCATCGCTAGCGGTCACCCGCCAGCCCGGTGCTTCCTTGACGTAGTTGCACCGCTCGCACTCGCCCAACCCATTGGCCGCACTGGTCGGCCCACCGCGGTTGCGCGGTATGGCGTGATCACGATGACGAATCGGTGCATCACAGTACGGAGTTCGACACGTTCGGTCGCGCAGGCCGATGAACCCCGCAAGCCCCTTGGGGAACAACCGTGACCGCGACTCCATCGCCACCAAAGAACCGCTCTTCGGATCCCGGTACAGCCGCCGCAACCTCGCCACCGCCCGCTCATCGAGCACCGCATCCTTGACCAGACGCTGGGCCACCGACACCGGAATCGGCCCATACCCATCCAGCACCGCCGGCGCGTTATCCTGCCCCCACAACGCCTGATCCGACATCACCAAATTCAGCGCCACCGATTCGGGCTCCTGCACAGGGCGCCCCGTCACCCGCTCGAAGAGCGTGTCAGCCATCACCTGACCGCGCGACCGGTCATCAAAGGTCATGTCCGCCTGGCGCTTGAGCGCGGCGTACACCCCGACCCCTTGGCGCACCGGCAACAACACCGTCACATACGTCATACAGTCAGGCGCCGGCCGAATCGTGACAGTACGGTCGGCCTCGGCCATCGCGGCACCATCCACCACCGCCTGCGCATCCAATCGGGCGGCGATCTCCTTCGCCGCCGCGGTGATCCGCTTATCCCCCTTGCCCTCCAGGTTGCCGACATCGGCGCACAACTCGGCATCAAGGCGGCGCCGGTCCTCAACGTCCAGGCACGCCGACTCCCGGGCGATCAACGTCGCCCGCCATTCCGATAACGCCCCGCACTGCAACGCGGCAAGCGTGTGCGGCATCTCATGCACCAAAGCCTTGGCCAAACCCAGATGCCGGCCACCACATACCGGCGAATCCCGGCGCGCCAACGCCACCTCGCTGGCCACCCCACGACCCTGCTTCGCCTTCCCCACCCCGGCCGCAGACTCATCAGTGCGACGCGTGGCATCCAACGCCGCGGCCGCGCGCGCCTGACCGGCCGCAGCGGCCGACTTCACCCGCTCCAACCACGAGATCCGCTCGATCAACGCCGCCTCATCGGCATGCGGATCCACCGCCGCCAACACATCCAGATCGAACATACGTTCGACTATACACGAATCCACTGACAAATCTCATGCTCTGCTCATTCCCCCACCTGAGGTAGTGCGTCAGCCGCGATCTCACACGCAGTGTTGGCCGCGCCCATAGATTCTGGCGGCGGGAGGGGCTCCGGCGGTGGCGGCGGCGGCACCGGCGCAGGCGTCGGTGCGGGCTCCTCGGGCGGCGGCGGCGGCTCAGCAGCAACGGGCTCCCCAGCCGGTACGCAGACGGGGTCGACCGGTGGTTCGACGGGTTCCTCGATTGGAGGCTCCTTCTCCGGACCGGCCGCGGGTTCGTCGTCGTCTTCGCCTTCGTCTTTGTCTGTGTCGTCGTCCAATTCGTCGTCGACGTCCTCGTCGAACTCTGGATCGTCAATGCCGGGTGGCTCGCTCAAGGCGTCGTCCGCCGATCCCAGCAGGCCGCCGAACGCGTCGGCCAGCTGCTGGCCAAGCCCGGACAGGCCGCTGCCGACGTCTGGCAGTCCACCGAGCGACGGTGCCGACGGCGGTGCCGCCATCGCGGGCGCGGCTGGGCCCGCGTCAACCGGGGCCACGGGCGGCGGCTGCATGGGCGGCTGCATAGGCGGTGGCATCGGCGGCGATGGACTCGCAGGCATAGGAGCGGCGGCTGGTGCGCCCCACGATTGCGGCCCGGCCGCAAGTACAGCGATGGGACTCGCAGCGGCGGGAATCGTCGCCGCCTCGTCGTCGCGCGGTGGCGGTGTCCACGACGGGCCTAGCTCGCCGGGAACCTCGAACACCGCATCTGGCTCGGCGGTGAGCTCAGCCGTCGCGGCGTCGTACAACTCCGTTACAGCCGACATAGCCGAACGCATCGCAGTCAGCCACTCAGCGCGAATATCGTTGTCGACGAACGGCTTCACCTCTTGGTCGATCCGCTCACTGGCCGTCGCACGATCGCCCGCACCCGTCGTCACGGTTTGCGCAGCGGCCAGCCACTCGCCAGGTGCACGGTCTGCGGAGATCGTTGCGGCGACCTTCCCATCGACGGTCTGCCACAGGTTGTCCCGGAGCGTCGCCAGCGCGCCCGCGGCAGTGCGCACCGAGGCCGCCGCCGCGGCCGATGCCTCGCCGTGCCGGCGCAGGAATTCCCGCGACAGGTCGGCGCTGCGACCCTGCCAGACCGCGGCCAGCGCGCCAAGCTGGTCGTCCTGGCGCGTCAGCGCGTCCTCCGTCGCCGTCACCGCCGCCTCGAGCGCGGCACAATCGGCATCAAGGGCGGTGAGGTCAAGGCCGTCTTCGCTGCCGTACCAATCGCGCACTTGCGCAGCGTGCAGTGTCAGGTCGGGATTCGCATAGCCGAGCACATGACAGGCCCACACATAGGTTTGGATGTTCTCGACGGCGGGACGCCCTTCCGCTAATCGCGATGTCACGTCGAACTTTTCGGCCATCGCTACCCCACTCGCTGCGCGGCGCGGGCATCGGCTTCGGCATAGCGATCGGCGGATGCACGCAGCGCGGCGGCGATCTCGACGGCGGCCCTGGACCACTGCCGCAGTTGGTCCACCACGCGGTCGACCGCTTCGTGCAGGGCGTCACCGCGCGCGACGTGCATGCGACCCGCTGCGGCGCCGTCGAAACCCAGTCCGGTCAGGTACGTTCGCACGGCACCGTCAACGATGCCCGCGGCCGCCTCGTACTGACGTGCGACGGCGTGCAGCGCCGCCACGTCCACACGGGCGACCTCAGGTTGTCCCATACACGCTAGGACGCCGGCGAACCTCCGCCGGTTCCAATGAATTTCAGCGCTGGTTGCTGACCGATTCCGCGACCCGGACGGCGACCTGCCGAGCAGTGTCCTCGTCGGCGGCCTCGACCATCACGCGGACAACCTGTTCAGTTCCCGAGGGCCGCAACAGGATTCGGCCGGTTTCGCCAAGCTCCGCTTCGGCCTCGGCCACCGCCGAGAGTACCGACGGCGCGTCTGCCACCGTCGCCTTGTCCGCGACCTGCACGTTGATCAATACTTGGGGCAGCGTATGCATCGGCGCTGCCAGCGCGGCCAACGTCGACCGTGTCTGCGCCATCCTCGACATCAGCCGCAACCCGACGACGATTCCGTCTCCGGTCGTGCCCAGCGCCGGCATCACGATGTGCCCCGACTGCTCACCGCCGAGTGAATACTCGCCTGCGCGCAGCTCTTCGAGCACGTAGCGGTCGCCGACGCCGGTGGTGCGGACCTCGATGCCCGCCGCGCGCATGGCTAGATGCAGACCCAGGTTGCTCATCACCGTCGCCACCAAGGTGTTGGACGCCAGCTCGTCGGCTTCGCGCATGGCCAGCGCCAGGATCACCATGATGGCGTCGCCGTCGACGACCCGGCCGCTGGCGTCGACAGCCAGGCAGCGATCGGCGTCACCGTCGTGCGCCAGCCCGAGGTCGGCGCCGTGGGACACCACCGCGGCCTGCAGATCCTCCGTATGCGTCGACCCGCAGCCGTCGTTTATGTTCAGACCGTTGGGCTCGGCGTTGATCGCGATGACGTTCGCACCTGCCGCCCGATATGCCCGCGGCGCGGCCGTCGATGCGGCGCCATGCGCGCAGTCGACCACGACGGTGAGGTCGTCGAGCCGGGTGGTGAGTGCTTTGCCCGCGTGGCGCAGATACCGGTCCAACGCATCATCGGCGTCGACGACCCTCCCGATGCCCGCGCCGGTTGGCCGGCTCCCAGGACCCTGGTTGAGCAGCTCTTCGATGCGGTCCTCGGTGGCATCGTCAAGCTTGTGTCCGCCAGGCCCAAAGATCTTGATGCCGTTGTCCGGCATCGGGTTGTGCGAGGCCGAGATCATCACGCCGAAGTCGGCATCATATGCATTGGTCAGGTAGGCCACCGCAGGCGTCGGCAGGACACCGACGCGCAGCGCGTCGACCCCTTCGCTGGTCACTCCGGCGATCACCGCCGCCTCGAGCATCTCGCTGCTTGCCCGTGGATCGCGGCCCACCACCGCGATGCGGCGGGCATGACCCCCGACGCTGCCCAGCCGTCGCGCCGCCGCCGAGCCCAGTCCCAGCGCCAGCTCGGCGGTCAGATCCTGATTGGCGACTCCGCGCACCCCGTCGGTGCCGAACAGTCGAGCCATGCCGACAAACTTCTCATAGATCGCCGCCAAAGGGCCAACCGCCAGGCCACCAACCCGAGTCAGCACCCGTACCGCGGCGGAACCGGTACGAACATGCGACCAAAAACAGCTCACCGCCCGCACTCGGTTGGGTGCGGGCGGTGAGTCGGGTTTTTGTTAGCGGTTCTGACCCGGAGCGGTTATCTGCCCCGGAGGGGTCTGCTGACCCGGGGCGGTATCGGGACCACGCTGCGCACCTGCGCTCTGGGTCAGCACGACGTCACCACCAGGTACGTCGCACACCGTCTCCGGTCCCCCGCTTGCATCGACCTGGGTAGCCAGGACGTTGACGTCCGAGACGTTGATACCGCAGATCGCAGCGGCCACAGTCGCGGCTACGCCCACGTTGACGTCTTCCAGAATCGTGACATCGCCAACAGCCACATTGACCAGTCCGTCCTGAACCTGAACCGGCTGGGCACTCGCAACGCCCATTCCACCGGTGAACAGCAGCGCTGCACCGCAGACGGCGCTCACGGACGCCCTCTTCGCAATGTTTTTCATGGATCGATCCCTTTCAGTCGGGAAGCTGCGGTCCGATCCCCCGACGAGCTGACTGAGTCGTATCGGTGGCAGAAAACGGTCTGCCGACGCGAAAAGCGCCCGTGCTTCCGACCAAGGACTTCCACGATCAACAGGGAACTCAAACCAAAACCTGAGAATAAAAATAGGTTTAAAGCGTATAATGCGCACCAAGCCAATTAACTGACGCGTAAACGCGATGTGCGGCGAAACCCTGCCAGCGTTCGATATATAGATCGGCGCGAGCCGGCGAGGACGTTACTGGCCGGCGCGAAAATTTGTCGTCGACGCGAAACAGGTTGTCCGCAAAACGAAACCGCCGGGCGTGCATGTCGCACACCCGGCGGTTGTCGTCGATCGATCAGCGCTTGCTGTACTGAGGCGCCTTGCGGGCCTTCTTGAGGCCGTACTTCTTGCGCTCGATGGCCCGCGGGTCGCGGGTGAGGAAGCCGGCCTTCTTCAGTGCGGGCCTGTCCTCGGGCTGCACCAGGATCAGCGCCCGGGCGATGGCCAGACGCAGCGCGCCTGCCTGACCGGACGGGCCGCCGCCATCGAGGTGGGCGTAGATGTCGAAGCTGTCAACCCGGTCGACGGTCACCAGCGGGGCCTTGATCAGCTGCTGGTGCACCTTGTTCGGGAAATAGGCCTCGAGCGTGCGGCCGTCCAGGTTGAACTGGCCTGTGCCGGGCACCAGGCGCACCCGCACCACGGCCTCCTTGCGGCGGCCGACGGTCTGGATCGGACGATCCATCACGATGGGCTCGCGCGGGGCGGCTTCCGTTTCGGCCACGGTTTCCGTGGTCTCAGTGGTGGGTTCGGTCTGCTCAACGGTCTCGGTCACTGGGCCACCTGCTTGATCTCGTACGGAACCGGCTTCTGGGCGGTGTGCGGATGATCCGGCCCGACGTAAACCTTCAATTTCTTCTGGATCTGATGGCCGAGCTTCGTGTGCGGAATCATGCCGAGGATCGCCCTTTCGACGACTCGGTCGGCGTGCTTTTCCATCTCGTCACCAAGTGCACGCTTGCGCAGACCGCCGGGATAACCCGAGTGGCGGTAGGCGTACTTGTTCTGGAGCTTGTCGCCGCTGATGGCGACCTTGTCGGCGTTGATGACGATGACGAAGTCACCACCGTCGACATTGGGCGTGAATGTCGGCTTGTGCTTGCCGCGCAGCAGATTGGCAGCTGCGACGGCGAGCCGGCCGAGCACCACGTCGGTGGCGTCGATGACGTACCACGAACGCGTGGTGTCACCCGCCTTCGGCGTGTATGTAGGCACAGCGTCTACCTTCTCTTCGGGTTGGATCCCGGTTTCCCGGGGTGCCGGTCAGGCGTTCGCGGTTCGGGTGGTTCTCGGCGACCGACGTCGACCCGAGGCCCGCTTGCTTACCGCACGCCAACGAGGCAGCTTACCTGCGGGTGTCCTCGCAGGTCAAAACGCGTTCGCTGGGGGGCTAACCGGTCAGATTGAGGACGACGTTGGCGTCCGTCAGGTTCGGCACATCGGGGGGTACCTGAATGGTGGCGGTGCCGCGTGCGTTCTGATAAATCCCGGAGCCGCCGACTATTGGCTGCGAAACCGTTTCGCCGCGGACAAATAGCGCTGCGGTGTCTGACACGCCCTGGACGACGATCTGTCCGCCGGCGAGGTTGAGTGTGGCGTTGCACGCCTGCTGACCTGAAGTCGCGTTGCCGGTCAGCACGGTGCAACTGCCACCGATTGTCCCCAGCCACGTACCGCCGGGCCGGTCGAACAGATCGCCGGCGAAGACGAATTGGTCTGCTGGGCCGGACCCCCGCGCGCCGAGGTCGGCCTGGTGTTGCACGGTGTCGTGTTCGAAAAGCGTCAGAGTAGTGTCGGCGATTGCCGTCGGCGCAAACACACCGACCATGGAGGCTCCGAATACCGCAAGAGTTGCCAGCCCTCCGGCTGCTGCTTGTTTTGCGACCTGGCTCATCTGTCCCCCAATCCGCTGCATTAGCTGGATGTTACTCTGGATGGCGGTTCGGACAGCCCGACTCCCGGATTTCGCCGTCGATCGCCACTACCCGAGCAGGCGAGCCAGCACCGACTTGCGCTGCGCCTGGCAAGTCGCGAGTCACCCTTGCAATGCCGCCACATAGGCAACTAACTTTGCCGTTAGTTCAATCGAGCGCCCGTCTTCAAGCGACAAGTGGCTACCGCAGGAAGCCTCCGAAGAGCGAGAAGGTAGCGATGAACCCACCCGAATTCCCACGCACAGCCCGCCGCGATCCGTTCGCCCGCCCGGGGCCCGTCGACATGACGCACCACACCCACCTCACCGGCGTGTACGCGCCACAACGTCAAGAGGTCGACGTGCCGGGGCTAGACGTCGTCGGGGAGCTTCCCAAAGACCTCAACGGAGCGTATCTCCGCAACGGCCCCAGCCCTCGGTTCGATCCGATCGGCAGCTATGTCTATCCGCTCGACGGCGACGGCATGGTGCATCGGGTCGCGCTTGAAGACGGCGAGGCCCGGTATACAAACCGATTCGTACGCACGCCGATGGTGGTCGCCGAGGAGAACGCCGGACACGCGATCTGGGCCGGTGCCATCGATCTCTACACCCCCGGCGAGGAGGAAGTCGGGCCCGACCTTGCCGGAACGCCGCGCGAGCTTCCCGATATAAACGTCGTCCGTCATGGCGGCAGGCTGCTCGCGATGGCCGAAACCACCCCGCCGTATGCGCTCAACCCTGAGGACCTCTCGACCCTCGGTCGTGAACTCTGTGACGGCGCGATCGAAGTGGGCAGCACCGCCCATCCCAAGATCGACCCCAACACGGGCGAGCTCATCCTGTTCAACTATCTGCTCGAGGCGCCGTACCTCACGTGGTCCGTGGTCGCTCCCGACGGCACAGCCGTGCGCACACCGACGGTGGTCGATGGACTCGACCAGCCATTGATGATCCACGACATGGCGCTGACTTCACGTTATGTCGTCCTCGTCCTCAGCCCGCTCGTGTTCGACATCCCCGCCGCGATGACCGGCGGCTCGGTCCTCGACTGGCGGCCGGAAGACGGACTTCGCGTCGCGCTCATACCGAGGGACGGCACAGCGATCCGTTGGTGCACATCCGAGCCCTTCTGGCTGTGGCACGTGGCCAACGCATTCGACACACCTGAGGGCCGGGTCGTCTTGGACTACGCCCAGTGGGCGTATCCAGGCCTCATCACCGACGCGGACGGGCCCAATGTCGGCTCTTTGGTCCGGGCTGTCATCGATCCCGACCAGGGCACTGTAAACCGCACCGTCGTGAGTGACCGTGACGTGGAGTTCCCCCGGATCGACGACACACAGATCGCCGACAAGCACCGTCATATCTCGACGGTCGGCAGACGCACCGGACGTGACGGAGACTGGGATTCGCTGTTGTTCTTCGACATGGCGAAAGGCACGGAGGCAGAGTGGGATCCAGGTCCTCTCACGGTCGGCGAACCCATATATATGCGCGGCGAGAACGACTACTGGGGCATGATCGGAACCGACCGCAACGACATGTCGTCGTGGTTCGTCGTGCTGCATGCCGACGACCCTGCCGCCGGACCGTTGTGCAAGGTGCGAATGCCCATCCGCGTGCCGGGCGGGTTACATGGTGTGTGGTGCCCGAATTGACCGCTGCACTCGGGCACCAGCGCAGGTTCGGCCTCGCCGGTGGGCGATGACGATGCGGCCGTCGATCTGGCGGCACTCGCCCGACACTTCGAGTCCGACCAGTGACTCGCCGTAGCCCATGCATGGTTTCTGGTTTAGGTGGCGCTCGGCACACCAACGGCCAACTGACCGCCCGCAGCGAGTCCCCTAGGTAGCCGCCGGCCGAGCATCACGGCCCGGGCGCCGAGTGCGAGCGCCTTGACCACGTCGCTGCTGCGGCGGACTCCGCCGTCCAGCGCGATCTCGACGTTCCGCACCGACGGCCTCGACGATCGCAGGCAGCGCCCGGATCGGCGCCGGCAAGCGCCGCCTCGCCGAAGCCGCGGACGCATTCGGGATCGGGACCGTCCATCGGCAGGCCGGTGAAGAACTTCGCCGCCATGCACCCGCCGGCACGAGTCGAAGTGACTGCCCGAGCTGCATGCCCCGCCGGTCTCTGGTTCACGCAACTCGTTGAACAGTTCCGAGTGCCGCCACACACCGCACAGATTCAGCCCGGGCAGCGCCTCGCCGTAGGCCGACAGGTGGAAGAACAAACGGGTACCCATCGCGGCCAGTTGGTGCGCGCGCAGCTGCCAGCGGCGCGAATAGCCACCTCGAGTCCGTGCCACTTCAAGGCCGTGTCAAACCGCACCCTCGGTGACGCAGTCAGTGCAGTTCGACGACACTGAGCGGACCGAGCGCGGCGCTTCGCGACGTGTCTTTGAGGTCGACGCCGGAACGTCCCAGCTCATGGGCGCCCGCGACCAGGCCGGCGGCCACCCGGGCGGCCTCTTGATACCCAAGGCCGTCGGGCGGATGGATGTTGGAAATGCAGTTGCGGTCCGCGTCGGTACGACCGGGACGCGGCAGGTGGGTCAGGTAGATGCCCAGGCTGTCTGCCACCGAAAGACCGGGGCGTTCACCGATGATGACCAGCACGGTGGCAAAGTGGGCACGCGCCGCGATGTGATCGCCGAGCCCCACCCGGGCCTGCGTCGCGATCACCGGTGGGGCCAGCGTGTAGCGGTCCTGCAGTTGCGCCACCAGTTCGGTCAGCAGCGCGGCACCGTGATGGCTCAGCGCTATCGGCGAGAGGCCGTCGGCGAGCACGAAGCCCATGTCGGCCGGGGTATCCGGCACGCTCATCGCGTCGGCAGGCAGCCGCCCAAGGTCGGGCCGGCGCAGGTATTCCTCACGTGTTGTCGCGCGGCTGGTCACCACCGTCGGCTCACCGATGCCGACCTGCCGCAGCTCGGCGGTCAACCGGTCGACGTCCAACGGCACATGCACCGCGTCGCGGGCGGCGGCGTGCGCCGCGGCCAGTTCGAGAACGTGCCGGGTCGGCAGCGCGTCGCCGGCGCGGCCCAAACCGATCCTGGCCTGCGTCGTCTTGCGCAACTCGTCCCAAAACTCTTGGACGGCAGGCTCTTTCGTGGTCACATCGCCTCCGCCGACGCCAACGCCCGCAATGGTGACTGCGCCACGTCGAACGGTGTCAGCCGGCCGGTCTCGTCGACCATGCCCACCCCGCGCAGCCAGTCTTCGAATTCGGGGGCCGGTCGCAGGCCGAGCGTGCGGCGCGTCACCAACACGTCGTGGAACGACAGGCTTTGGTAGCCGAGCATCACGTCGTCGGCGCCGGGCACGGTGATGACGAACGCCACCCCGGCCGCCGCCAGCAGCGTCAGCAGGGTGTCCATATCGTTCTGGTCGGCCTCGGCGTGGTTGGTATAGCACACGTCAACGCCCATCGGCAGCCCGAGCAGCTTGCCGCAGAAGTGGTCCTCCAGGCCCGCCCGCACGATTTGCTTTCCGTCGTAAAGGTATTCGGGCCCGATGAAACCGACGACCGTATTGACCAGCAGCGGTTGCAAGTCACGCGCCACCGCGTAGGCGCGGGTCTCCAGCGTCTGCTGGTCCACCGGCTTGCCGCCGGTACCCAAGTGGGTGTGGGAGCTCAACGCCGAGCCCTGCCCGGTTTCGAGGTACATGACGTTGTCGCCCACCGTGCCGCGGTTGAGGCCGCGCGCAGCATCACGGCCCTCGCGTAGCAGTGCGATGTCGACCCCGAACGCGGTGTTGGCGCCCTCGGTGCCGGCGATCGACTGGAACACCAGGTCGACGGGTGCGCCCTCCTCGATCAGCCCGATCGTCGTGGTGATGTGCGAGAGCACGCAGGACTGCGCCGGAATGCCATAACGGGAGCGGATGGAGTCGAGCAGGTGCAGCAGATCGGCGGTGGCATGCGGCGAATCGGTGGCCGGGTTGATGCCGATCACGGCGTCGCCGCAGCCCAAGAGCAGTCCGTCGAGCACGGCCGCGGCGACACCGCGTGCGTCGTCGGTCGGATGGTTGGGTTGCAGTCGCGTCGCCAGGGTGCCACGGGTCCCGATCGTGGTGCGGAACGCCGCGCTCACCTGCGTCGCCGCCGAGACCGCGACCAGATCCTGGTTCCGCATGATCTTGCTGACCGCAGCCACCATCTCGGGTGTGAGGCCGGGTGCGACGGCGGCGATGCGTTCGGCACTGTTGTCGCCGGACACGGTCTCCAGCAACCAGTCCCGCAATCCCCCGACGGTCAGCTGCGATATCGCCGAAAAGGCTTGGCGGTCATGGCTGTCGATGATCAGCCTGGTGACTTCATCGGTCTCGTACGGGACGACCGCTTCGTTCAGGAAGGTTACCAGCGGCAGGTCGGCGAGAACCCATGCGGCGGCGGCACGTTCGGCGTCGGACTCGGCCGCACACCCGGCGAGCTGATCACCCGAGCGCAGCGGCGTGGCTTTGGCCATCACCTCGACGAGCCCGTCAAAGGCATACGTCACCCCCGAAACCTGTTGCCGGTGAATCACTTCAGTTCGCTCTCCGCCTCCGCGAGCATGGCGAACTCCTCGTCGGGCGAATTGGCCACCAGGCGGTGCCGGCTGTAGACGGCGAAATAGAGCATGAACCCGGCGAAGACCAGCAGGCAGAAGAACGCCGCGACGACGTCCACCAGGAACGTCGCGATGACCGCCAAAATCGCTATGACGAGGGCGAATCCGGTGGTCAAGGTGCCGCCCGGGGTGCGGTAGGGCCGACGCATATTCGGCTCGCGCCGCCGCAACACGATGTGGCTGACCATCATCAGCACGTAGCTCAGCGCGGCGCCGAACACCGCCATGTTCAGCAGCAGCGCGCCCTTGCCTGTCAGCGACAGCACGAAGCCGATGACGCCCGGGACGATCAACGCCAGCATGGGCGCCTTGCGCGAGTTCGTCACCGACAGCACCGTGGGCAGGTAACCCGCCCGGGACAGTGCAAACAACTGCCGTGAGTACGCGTAGATGATCGAGAAGAAGCTGGCGATCAGGCCCGCCAGCCCGATGTAGTTCACCACTTTGGCGACGGTGCCATCGCCGAGCGCCTCGACCAGCGGATTGCCCGAGGCCGACATCTGTTCGGCGCCGCCGGCACCGGTGGCCAGCACCAGCACCACGGCGCAGGTGACCAGCAGGACGGTGATCGCGACGATGATGCCGCGCGGGACGTTGCGCTCGGGATTGGCGGTCTCCTCGGCCGCCAACGGCACGCCCTCCACGGCTAGGAAGAACCAGATCGCGAACGGGATGGCGGCCCAGATTCCCAGATAGCCGTGCGGGAGGAAGCTGGAGGCCCCTGCCGCGCCGTCCTCCACCGCGATATTGGTCAGGTTGGCCAGGTCGAAATGGCCGACGGCGGCGACGGCGAAGACCACCAGACCCACCAGGGCAAGCGCGGTGATCACAAACATCACCTTGAGTGCTTCGCCGACGCCGGCCAGGTGAATTCCGATGAACACGACGAACGCCACCAGGTAGATCCACCAACCGTCGGTAATGCCGAATAGGCCAAGCGATTCCACATAGGCGCCGATGAACGTCGCGATCGCGGCGGGCGCGATTGAGTACTCGATGAGGATGGCGGTCCCCGTCGCGAACCCGCCCCACGGGCCGAGCGCGCGACGGGCGAAGGTGTACCCGCCCCCGGCGGCCGGCAGCGCCGACGACAGTTCCGCCATGCCCAGCACGAGCGCCAGGTACATGCCGGCGATCACCACCGCGGCGATGGCCAGCCCTCCGAACCCGCCCTCCGCGAGACCGAAGTTCCAGCCCGAGTAGTCACCGGAGATGACGTAGCCGATGCCGAGGCTGGCCAGCAGTAACCATCCGGCCGTGCCCGATCTGAGCTGCCGCTTCTTCAGGTAATCAGAGCTCTCGAGGTGCTCGTCGACACGACCGTGCCCAGTGGGCGCAGGTCCCCGGCCGGTTGTCACATCAGACTCCTTCGTTCGCGATGCTTCTGCGGCGGGAAAGGCGAACAGCCAACCTTTAGCAGCTAATTAACAGGTACTTCACGTTCGACCGTCGTCATGCTCCGGAATTAAAGGTCTGATGACCAACCTTTAGTTGGATAGAGTATCGCCCGGGATCGTCCTGCTGTCCATAGTTAGCGATCAGAAGAAGCCGAGCGCCTCATTCGAGTAGGACACCAGCAGGTTCTTGGTCTGCTGGTAATGGTCCAGCATCATCTTGTGGTTCTCCCGGCCTATGCCCGACTGCTTGTAGCCGCCGAAGGCCGCGTGGGCCGGGTAGGCGTGATAGCAGTTGGTCCACACCCGGCCGGCCTTGATGTCGCGGCCGGCACGATACGCGGTGTTGCCATCACGCGACCACACTCCGGCACCGAGGCCATAGAGGGTGTCGTTGGCGATGCTGATCGCGTCGTCGTAATCGGTGAACGACGTCACCGCCACCACCGGCCCGAAGATCTCCTCCTGGAAGATGCGCATCTTATTGTTGCCGGTGAAAACTGTTGGGGCGACGTAATATCCGCCGCTCAAATCGCCGCCTAGCTCAGCGCGTTCGCCGCCGGTGATGAGCTTCGCTCCATCTCTCTTGCCGATGTCGATATACGACAGAATCTTTTCCAGCTGGTCCTGGGATGCCTGGGCACCGATCATCGTCTCGGTGTCCAGCGGGTCGCCCTGCCGTACCGCCTTTGTACGGATCGCAGCCAGCTCGAGAAATTCGTCGTAGATGTCGGCCTGAATCAGGCTGCGCGACGGGCAGGTGCAGACCTCGCCCTGGTTGAGGGCGAACATCGTGAAACCCTCCAGCGCCTTGTCCTGATAGCCGTCATTGGCGGCAAGCACATCATTGAAGAAGATGTTCGGGCTCTTACCGCCCAGCTCCAGCGTGACCGGAATCAAGTTCTGCGACGCGTATTGCATGATCAGCCGCCCGGTCGTGGTCTCTCCGGTGAACGCGATCTTGGCAATCCGTTTCGACGACGCCAGCGGCTTGCCCGCCTCGAGACCGAACCCGTTCACGATGTTCACCACACCGGGTGGCAGCAGGTCACCGATCAACGAGAACAGGTACAGGATGGATGCCGGCGTCTGCTCGGCGGGCTTGAGCACCACGGCATTTCCGGCCGCGATGGCGGGCGCCAGTTTCCAGGTGGCCATCAGGATCGGGAAGTTCCACGGGATGATCTGGCCGACCACACCCAGTGGTTCGTGGAAGTGATAGGCGACGGTTTCGTCGTCGATCTGGGACAGCGCCCCTTCCTGTGCGCGGATCGCACCGGCGAAATACCGGAAGTGATCGACAGCCAACGGGATATCGGCGTTGAGAGTTTCGCGCACCGGCTTGCCGTTGTCCCACGACTCGGCGACAGCGATCGATTCGAGGTTCTCCTCGATGCGATCGGCGATCTTGTTGAGGATCACCGCACGCTCGGCGGCGGTCGTCTTGCCCCACCCCGGCGCGGCCGCATGCGCGGCATCGAGTGCCTTCTCAATATCGGTTTCATCAGATCGCGGGATCTCGCAAAACGGCTCACCGTTTACCGGGCTGGCGTTCTCGAAATATCGGCCGGCCGCGGGCGCGACCCACTCTCCGCCGATGTAGTTCCCGTACCGAGGCTCAAAAGTCATCAGGGAACCTTCGGCGCCCGGTCGTGCATATACGGTCATGGCGTTTCTCCTGCTTCGCGACGTCAATGTGTCGGACGTCACTGAAGGTAGGTATCGGAGGGTTGCAGCACGGTTGCACGATGCTGCACCCACCTAGGGACTAGGCCAGGTCAATGTCCAGACCGGCGAGGTGGCCGCGGGCCTGGGCACGCATGACCGAGCCTGGCGCAGCGTGGTTGTACAGCACCCGCCAGCAGTCCCGGTCGTCGCGGCCTTCCGGTAGATCGAGCCAACGCCGAAGCAGCGCAAGGTTTCCCGACGCCAGCACCGCGCCGCGCATACTTGCGCTGAGCTCAGTCCGGAGCCGGGCGATTCCGGGCGATACCGACTGCGGAAGCAACTCGCCGCTGTAGTGCGTCAGCGCGCGGTCGACGTCGGCAGCCTGCAGGGCATCGAGGACGTCACCCACGTCGCTGGCGATCGGTGACAGCAAGCGGTACGGCCTCGAGGAGATGTACTCGGCACCGATGACTCGGCGCAGCCGGGACATCTCGGCGCGGATCGTCACCACGTCGAGATCCTTGTCGTCAAGGAGAATCGCGAGGTGGTCGGCGCTCAGACCCTCGGGGTGACGGCTCAGCAAGACCAGAATGTCGGCGTGCCGACCGGTCAGGGTGCTAGTACGGGGCTGGCCGTCGTCGGTTGCTTGCCAGCGCGGCCGATCGGCGCCAAGCACGGTCGTACGTGCGGTTGTCGGCGCGGTGACGGCGGGGTCGCTGAGCTGCAAGAAGGCGAGATGATTCTCGACGGCGGCGACGGTCGCGCGAACGAGCGCGAGGGTCTGCGGCGATGCGACCCGGGTTCCACCGGTCAGGTCGATGGCGCCGATCAGCGCCCCGGTCGCCGGGTCGTGCACCGGCACGGCGGTGCAGTTCCAGGGCTGGACGACACGCGAGAAGTGCTCGGTTCCGCGGATTTGCAATTCGGCATCGAGGGCAAGGGCAGTGCCGGGCGCGTTGGTTCCGGCGCCCCGCTCACTCCAGTCGGCGCCTGGTACGAAATTCATTCGTTCTGCCTTGCGGCAGGCTTTGCGGTCACCCTCGACCCATAGCAGCGTGCCGTCCGCCGCGGTGACGGCCACGACGACGCCGGCGTCGGCGGCGTCGTCGACCAGTAGGCGGCGGATGATGGGAAGCGCGGGCGCCAGTGGATGGGAAGCGCGTAGGAGATCCAAGGCAACGGCCGCGGCTGATTGCGCACCGCCGAGGTCGGGGTCGACGCCGGTCGCCAGACTGCGCCGCCAACTGTCGGCCACCACCGGCCGCAGCGGGATGTTCGCGAGGTAGGTCTCGTCGACTTGGCCGGCGACGAAGAGCTCGTGCACAGTGCGCAGCGCCGAGGATGACAGCCGGGCCGATGCCCGGCCGCCCGACGTCTTCGATATAGCCACAGCCGATCACACTCCTCGCGCGCAGTCCAGTTTGTGCAGGTTGACGCGCGTGGCCGCCACGATAGCCCACATTCGCAGGCGCGGGGCAGGGACTTTCGGCCCTTCATGCGCCGAGTTCTGACCGCAGCCACCTTCGTTTGCCCGGCTGCCGCTATTGGCGCCGCCGCACCGGCGAGCGCCGACGTCCACGACAAGAACTGCAGCGCGGCGCGCGAAGCCGGCGTAAGGCCAATCCTCGAGGGTCAGATGGCTACGCGCCGCACCTGGACCGCGACGGCGACGGCATTGCCTGCGAATAACATTGCAGAACTGTGCGGTCCCGAGGGCTCCCCTCCCTACGGGACCGCACAGAGATTGTGGGGGCTACACGCCCCAGGCGTTGGCGGCGCTGCGATCGGTGGCCGCCACGTCGTCGGCTCCGTCACGCACGGCGTTTCCCAGACTGAACAAAATCTCGTTGAGGGCGGACGTCGCCTGCTCCCAACGCGCCTGCTCAACGCGGTAGGCCTCTGCCGCCTCCCGCGTCCACACCTGTTGCAGTGGCGCGATCTGCGCCCGCAGCTCGTCGAGCGCCGCGTTCAACCGCGCGGAGGTCGCGTGAATGTCCTGCCGTACCGTGTACTCAATTTCATCGAAGTTGTAGGACAGCACGTGATCCATGAGGAAGCTCCTTACAGGTTGGTGGCGACGGAACCGATTTGATGCGAATGGCTTTCGCCGGCCTCACGCAGAGTGCTCTCGTTGAAACGAATGGTCTCCGCGATTCGCTGTAGCGCGGCGTGGAGTTTCATCGATTCCGCATTCCACCGCTCGACGACATCTCGGAAACGGGCCGCGGCCACACCTCCCCATACCGATGGCGGCACGCTGCCCATCCGGCCGATGAAACTCTGCAGCATTGCGCGGATCTCTTCATTGCGGGTATCCGTCTTACCGGCGACGGCCGTCATGAGGCCGAAGTCAGTGGTGAGCGGTCCGCCCCCTGCTGTCGTCATCGGGATCCTTCCGTGTTGTTCGTCCGCGATATGAAGGTTCGACGTAAGACCGACGGATTCGGTTCCATCGACGGCGACGATTTTTCAGGACACCGCATGCGCGGACCTGATCGCGGCATCGCACGCCTCACGCACTGCCGCTTCGCGTCCTGGTGCGCACTGGCACCCGATCGCAATCCGCAACGACCCATCGGTCAACACCACCCATGCGATGTGATGGTCCGGGCGTATCTCGCGATACGTCACCGCCGGTTGGTCGGCTCTCTGGTCTGACGGATTGAACTCGACGAACACGCCGTCGGGTTCGTCGGTCAGTGCTCTGCGCAGCGACGCCGCCATCTGCGCGTGCGACTCACGCAGTGGCAGCGACGACTGGGTGACGTGCAACGCAATGTCCGCATCGGCCGGCGACACGACCTGCAGGCGCGCCGATCCGGGTCCGGTCGCAATCCGTTGGACGACCCACTGCGCCGGCACCATGACGCCGACACGGCCCTCGACCAACGGCGTCATCGGCATTTCCACAGCTGACCGGTCGACGCCGTGTTGCGACACGAATCCGCCGGCCAGGGCTGCAACCGACAGCAGCGTGCCGACCAGTATGGCGGTCGCTTGCCGACCGCGTTTCGTCGACGGACCAGCCTCGGGGGCGCGAATCGCTTGCTGCGACGGCGCCGGCCGCACGCTGCGGCTCACCCGATCGCGGTCGGCGATTGTGACCGCAACACCGTTGGCGCGCAACCGATCAGCAATTGTCGCCGCGAACGGCAACGCGCCACCGACGCCCTCGGCGGCATCCACTACAACCGCCATCGAGATGGGAATCTTTGTGAGGACCGTGTCGACATCGGGGCCAGCCACCACGTGAACACCGCCTTCGGGCGGCGACACGACCACGAACTCTGGCGCAATCTCCACCACTGTCGCCAATCGATCGGGCATTTCCACGCGAAGCGCCTCTACCCGTCGCAACACCACAACATCCGCAGCCGCTGCGCTCGCAGCTCGGCGTACGCACTCGACACGCGACGGTGCCCACCATGTCGGGCAGACGAGCACGATCGTCTCGGCCGAGCCGCCGACCACGTCGTGCATGACAGTTCGCCACACTTCTGCGAGGGTGATCGGACGCTCGTTAATCAACGTCAGCTCGTCATCAATGTCGTCGATAGCGGCCGTAACCCACTGCGCGTCAGCGTTGTTGGGGCCGCGGACGGTTGCCGGGCCGACCTCGACGACAATGCCCGTCATGGCGGATCCGCCCACGCCACCTGAATCAACTGATCGGGATGTCCCCGCGTGACCAGCGTCCCGCGCCCTGGCGGCTGTGCCGACGGCCGCACCGAACCCAGCAGAACTCCTTCGTCTGGGCTGGCGCTCATCATCAAACCCATACAGCCCAAGTCGCGCAGCCGGGCCAGAACCGGATCGAACATCGCCCGGCCGGCCCCGCCCGATCGGCGGGCGACGATCACATGCAGGCCAAGGTCTTTGGCGTGCGGCAGATAGTCCACCAGAGGTAACAACGGGTTGCCGGTGGCATTGGCAACGAGGTCGTAGTCGTCGATGACGACGAATATCTCGGGCCCAGCCCACCACGATCGCGTTCGCAACTGTTGCTGCGTCACATTCTCCCCGGGCATTCGCGCCTGCAACCGGTCGAGGAGACGTGGTATATGCGCCGTCAGCGCGGCGGCTGATATCGCATAGCCGGCGAGGTGGGCGGACTCGACAACGCCAAGCAGCGACCTGCGGAAGTCGACTATCTCGATCTGCGCCGAGTCGGCCGTATTCGTCCGGACGATCTCTTGACACAGCAGCCGCAACACCGACGTTCTGCCACACTCGGCTTCGCCGAGAACGACGAGGTGGGGCTGCTCGGCGAAATCCAGCACAACTGGCCGTAAATCGCGTTCACCCAGACCCACAGCGACCTGCGTACCGGTACGACCCACAGTCGTGAGCGCGCCGTGTGGGACCCGCAGCGGGAGCAGTTCGATCGCAGGTGCACATCGCCCCGCCCAGCGAGTCGTCGTCGCCCCTGGGGCCGCGCGTGGTACCGCGATCACCATCTCTTTTCCGTCGCGCATGATGCCTCGCCCCGGCGGGATATGGAGCAGCTGGCGGGCGCGTCTTCGGTCCATCTCGGAATCGGCGGGATCGCCGAGCCGCAATTCGATCCGTGTGCCGATCTGATCCTTCAATGCGGGCCGTATCTCGGCCCAACGCGACGCCGTCACGATGACGTGCACACCGAACGAAAGACCCTGAGCGGCAAGCGCGATGACCCTCTGCTCAAGGGGCTCGAACTCTTGACGCAGTGTGGCCCAGCCGTCAATGACGAGGAAGACGTCGCCGAACGGATCGTCTGAACCTCCGGCGGCCCGTAGTCCGCGGTAATCAGCCATCGAGTTGACGCCGAGTCGACGGAAGCGGGCTTCCCGCGCCCGCGTTATCGACTCCATTTCTGCGACCGTGCGCCGGCAGAGATCGACATCCGACCGTCCCGCTACCGATCCCACATGCGGCAGCGACCGTAGCGACGACAGCCCACCGCCTCCGAAGTCCAGGCAATAGAACTGAACTGCCGAGGGGTCGTGAGTGTCCACCACGGCCATCACCAACGTGCGCAGCGCCGTCGACTTACCCGATTGCGGTGCGCCCACGATGGCGACATTGCCTGCCGCCCCGGCCAACTCGGCTGTCAACACATCGCGACGCTGATCAAAGGGGCAGTCAACCAAGCCAATTGGTACCGACAGCGGACGATCCATCTCAACGCTGGAGAGCAGAGCATCAAGTGTCGGCGACTCCGTCAACGGCGGCAGCCACACCCGATGCGCCGGCATGCCGTGGCCAGCGAATCGCTTCAACACAAGGTCCATCAGGGTCCGCGTCGGCCCACCGATCCCGTCGGATGACTGTTCCGGCCGCTCGACCACCGGACCAGCGGGCCCCGCGGTGAACATCCGCGGCAGGCTCCGCATTTCCGGATGGTGCGTCATCCGTGCCGTCTTGTGGGGAGCCGACACATAGGCGGTTTGGAATCGCACCAACTCTCCAGAGGCGGTCTTCAGGTACCCGGCGCCGGGCGAACTCGGAAGATGGTAGGCGTCAGGCACACCGAGCACCGCTCGGGATTCACTGGCTGAGAAGGTTTTCAGGCATATTCGGTAGGACAGATGGCTTTCCAAACCGCGCAACCGGCCCTCATCGAGGCGCTGGCTAGCCAGCAGCAGGTGCATGCCGAGCGAGCGTCCCAGCCGTCCGATCGCAACGAACAAGTCCGCGAAGTCGGGGTGCTGACTGAGTAATTCGGAGAACTCGTCGACGACGATGAACAACGCGGGTATCGGCGGCATGGCGAAGCCCTGAAGCCGGGCGTGTTCGTAATCGGCAACGCTTGCAAAGTGGCCTGCTGCCCTGAGCAGTTCCTGCCGACGATTCATCTCGCCGGCGAGCGCATCCCGCATTCGAGCGACGAGGTGCGCCTCGTCAGCGAGGTTGGTGATGATCGCCGACACGTGACGTAAGCCGTCCAGACCCAGGAACGTCGCACCGCCCTTGAAGTCGACCAGCACCAGGTTGAGTTCTTCTGGAGGGTGGGCCGCAATCATGCCGAGGATCAGTGTGCGCAGGAACTCTGACTTTCCCGAGCCGGTGGCTCCCACACATAAGCCGTGCGGTCCCATGCCGTTTCGCGCCGCCTCCTTGATGTCGAGTTCAATTGGGTCCCCGCGGTCGGATACACCGATGGGCACTCTCAGGTGTTGCCGGTCCTGCCGTGCACCCCATTGCAGCTCAGGATCGATACGCTCGGCGTCCACGATTCCCATCAGCTCAAGCCAGTCGATCCTCGTCGAAGCCGCGTCCTTCAAGCTCGGTCGATACGAAGCCATCCGCCGAGCACACGCCGAAGCTTCGACCGGCGTCAAAATGTCCGGCCGCACGTCGCCATCGAGACGCAATTGGAGACGCGGTCCGGCCGTGAAGGGTTGTTCGATCACAGCGGCCTTGCCGTCATCAACAATGATCGCCACATGCGGCCCATCGTCTGCCGGCCTGCACGTCATGCTTGCCTCTCCGAGGCTGTGGTACGTCATCCGGCACGGCCCAAGCGTGTCCCCCAGCCGCGGATGCTGATGATGGGGAAGCCATTTCAGCCAGTCCCATTCGGCGTCCGACGTGTGAGCGACGACGGCGGCGATCCGGACGTCGTCGGGGCTGTGCAGCACCGCAAGCTGACAGATCATGGCGCGCAGCAGTGCCCGTGCGGCATCTGGATCCCCGTCGACGGTGATAGCCGAGAACGTCCGCAGTGGTAGCGCTACAGGCACATCGGCGACCACCGACCTGCGTCGGATCATCCGCCGTAGGGCCGACGATGTCACCGGATCCAGCTCATCGATCGGACCGAGTTCGGGCGCGACCAGCGCAGTGCACAGCGGCTGGTCACCGAGACCGAACCGGATATGGCAGAAGTCCGAATCGTCGATTCGACGCTCCCACATGCGCGATCCACCCGCCAAGCTCCACAGCGCCTGCGGATCCGGATGAATCCAGTGCAGCGCGCGGTGCTGGTCGACGGCGGCTTTGGCGACGGCTTCATCCAACGCGTCGAGGTAGCCGAGGTAGCTGCGCCGATCCTCGTTCAACTGGGCGGTGTGGTTGGCGCCGCGGCTTCCGTATGCGAGCGAACCAACGACGGAAGCCAACATCATGACGGGAAAGAACATGAACATGGGTCCACGGTTCGCGGCGCCGCCCGATGTGAAGTACAGAGCCATCATGCCGCCAGCGGCGACGAGCATCGCCACCGGCATCAGGCGGGCAAGCGGATTGACGGGCGTGTTCTTCGGGACCTCGGGCGGCGCATCCACTGTGATGTCACCGTCTGCCATTGGCGGAGCGGGAAGTCGCGATTCGCGGAAGAAGTCCATCGGCTGAAAGACGTTGCGCTTGCGGATTTCGTTCCATCCACAGAGGGCGAAATTGCCGCACGGGGTTGCGTGAGGGTCGAGTTACGGTGAATGCGCACACGTCAAAACGGGGGGTGAGGCGATGCGTGATCCACTGTGCCGACTCTCGGTTCAACACGGGCCGAACACCGTGGATCTCGCACTACCGAGCGAGACTCCGGTCGGACTGCTACTGCCGTCGATCGTCGACCTCGTCCACGGCGACACCGTCGCCGTGGGCAACGGTCGGCAGTGGCATCTGTCCCGTGTGGGAGAGCCATGGCTTGACACAGCGAGGAGCCTGCACGACAACGCGATTCGCGACGGCGAACTGTTGTTGCTCACCACGGCGGTCATCCCCACACCTGTACCGATCGAAGACCATCCGTGGCGCACCGTGATCGACGCCGCGGACAGTAGCCGCATACCAGCGCGCGCCGCGAAGATTTCAGCAAGCCTGTGCGCGGCCGTGCTCAGCGCGTCGGGGTTGCTGTGGTCCGGTGCGGCAACCCAGGCGACCGGTCACGTCGTCACCGGTGCTGCCGTTAGCGGCGCCGCTGCGATCGGAGCGCTCGCAATGCGGCGCGCCCGCCATGATCGAATTCTCTGCGTCACGCTGAGCGTCATCGCGGTCGTGTTCGGCGCCGTAGCCGGGTTTCTGGCGGTGCCCGGCGACCCGTCGACGGCGAACCTGCTGCTCGCGGCCGCGGTAGCGTTGACGGCGTCGATCGTATTGCTTCGCGTCATCCGTTGCGGGGCAATCTGCCTGACAGCGCTGGCGACTGTCGCCGCGTTGACGTGTACGGCTTCGGCGTGCGGCGTCGCGTGGACGTTGCCGCTGGGTACGACGGGTTCGGCACTGGCGGTGTTGTCGCTTGGCACTCTCGGTCTGGCGGCGAGGCTGGTCATCGCGGCGGCGGGTTTGGCCCCGGCCCTGGCGAGTTCGGATCAGTCGCAAGGAGATGATTCCACGCTCGAGTCGACGCGCGCGGTCGCTGCTCACCACGCCTTGACGGGACTCGTCATCGGGGCGGCGGGGGGAGCAACCGTCGGAGCGTTGCTTGTCGTATCGGGATGCGTGGCCGACAGCGGCTCCTGGCCGACTCGTGCGATCTTCGCGGCCATCGTCGGACTGGTGATGGTGTTACGCGCCCGCTCACACATCGATGCGTTCCGCCGCACCGCTCTCGTCGTCGGCGGCATGACCGCTATCGCGGCCGCTGGTGCGCTCATCGTGGTTTCGGCGCCAGGACAGGCGAACTGGATCTGCGCGCTCGTTGCCGCGATCGGTCTGTGCGTGGCGGGTGAATTACCAGCCGGCACGGCAAATCCCCTCGCGCGCCGCGCGGTCGACGTGGTGGAGTATCTCGCCATTGCGTCGGTGGTGCCACTGGCGTGTTGGATGGGTGGCCTTTACGGGCTGATTCGCGGGCTGAGTCTGCAATGACGACGTGGATCGGGCGAGTAGGAAGACTTTGCGTCGCTGGTGTTCTCGCGGCCTTCCCGCTCTGCAACCCGCCGCCCGCCTTTGCGATCACGCCGCCCGCTGTTGACGATGCGCTGTTGCCCAAGCCAGGTCCGCCGGCCCCGCCGCTTTCCACCGAGCAGCACGGCCGTTGTGTTTCAGCACCTCCCACGGACGCCGATACAACGAGTGCCGGACAGCTGACGGACCTCGGACTGCAACAAGTGTGGAAATTTGGCCGTGGGGCAGGGCAGACGGTTGCCGTCATCGATACAGGCGTGGCGCGCCATCGGCTGCTCCCCCATCTCGTTCCCGGCGGCGACTACGTGTACACGGGCGACGGCACCGACGATTGCGACGGTCACGGCACCGTGATAGCGGGAATCGTTGGTGCAGAGCCGGATCCCGACGGATCGACGTTCAGCGGTATCGCACCAGACGCCACAATCCTCAGCATCCGTCAATCGAGCAACAAGTTTCGTGCAAAGGACGATCCGTCCGGATCCGGCTTCGGAGACGTGGACACGCTTGCCAGCGCGGTCCGCACAGCCGCGGATACGGGCGCAACCGTGATCAACGTGTCCTCGGTTGCGTGCCTGCCCATCGACGGTGGTTTGGATGACCGTCCGCTCGGCGCCGCTTTGGCCTATGCCGTCGATGTCAAGAACGTCGTTGTCGTGGCCGCCGCAGGAAACGTCGGAGGTGCCGGACAGTGTCCCGAGCAGAATCCTGCAACCGATCCAGCCCGGCCCGGCCAACCGAACTGGGACCGGGTGAGCGTGGTGGTCAGTCCGGCCTGGTACGACGACTACGTGTTGACTGTGGGATCGGTCGATGCACACGGCGAGCCCTCAACGTTCAGCCTTGCAGGGCCATGGGTGGACGTCGCTGCGCCCGGCGAAGGCATCGTGTCGTTGGATCCCGACGGCGAGGGCCTGGTGAGCAGCCTGCCGACGTCTGGCGACCCGGCGCCCATTTCGGGCACGAGTTATGCGGCGCCGGTGGTGAGCGGAATCGTCGCGTTGGTGCGCTCGCGGTCGCCTGAATTGACTGCTCGGCAGGTCATGCGGCGCATCGAGGAGACGGCACGCCGTCCGTCGGCCGGGTGGGATCCTGTTGTGGGACATGGCATTGTCGACGCATTGGCCGCAGTTAGCGGCGACGAATCGGCTGCGGCCGTTGAGACTACGCAGTCGCGACCGGTGTCATATCCGGACGCGGCACCCACCGACGGCGGGGCACGCAAGTTCGCTGTCGGCGGTGCCGCGGTGTGTGTTGCGGTTTCCGTCGCGGCGGTCGCCATGACGGCGTCGGTGGCGCGGCTACGACGCCCCCGCGAAGCTGTCGCGCGAGATTAATGCGGCGTCCTTGCTCAGCTCCGGGCCGCGTGGCAGGTGCGCGAGTATCGGCCATGGCGCCGCCACGGGTCTTCCTGTGAGACCGAGGTGCTTGGCGGTGTCTTCGTCGCGGAGCCCGAACACCACGCCCGACTCGTCGATGAGGTAAAGAGCGCCGGCGCTCGCGCGGTCTCCGGTGATCGCGATCGATCGGACATAGATGCTGCGACCCCGTGGAATGGAGACGGTGTCGACGCTCGGGCCGTCACCGTCGGCCTGCGCCAGCGACAACGAACTAGCGTCGTCGACCGTGCGCGAATCACCAGTCAACACAGTGGAGTTGGTGCCCGACTGGCTGTGCTGCCAGCGCGCGCACACAACGGCGTCGATGGACACGCCCCCGCGTTGCGGAAATGTCGAGACGGGCAAGGTGTCGAGGATCGGTGCGGCCGCGATGTCGTCGGGCGCGACGGTATCGATATCGCCGGTGTGCTGCGCGTGGGTGAACCGGATCAGGTCCGCGGCGACCTCACCGATCCGCTGCACTCCGCGAGCCAGCACGACGTAGTACTCCTCGGCGGCCACACGGTCGAGGAGAACCACGCTTCCGACCGGGAGTCCACGCAGCGGGCTCGGCGAGCCGGCTGCAGGAATGTGAGGCGCAGAGATGGGCGGGGCTTCGGGTATCGCGTCGAGCAGTGCACGCGAAACAAGTCGCGGGGTAACGCCGTCCAGTTCCAGGGCCCGCACGACCGCACGGTTGCGCAGGTCGACCTTGGCGCGCCATCCCTCGTACAACAGGTACGTCGCCGCCGCGCTCTCCGCGCGTGGCGCGACGAGAACGCTTCGCCCTGAGGCGAACCCGTCGCTCAGTACATCGCCGGCGATGGTGATGGTGCTCGTCACGTCATCGCAGACGGCCCAGTCCGATTCGCCCTCGCCGAGCGGCGCCGAGATCGTGGCCGGTGCTCCCGGAATGCCCACGAGTGGTCCACGTTTGGAATTGGCGATCGCCGCCGCACTGACCACTTCGGGGTTCGCGGGCGTGCCGGCGATGAGGCGTGCGGACGCCAGGTTGAGGACGGGATGCACGATGTCGCCGATACGCACGTAGAGCGCGCCCGAGTCCCGCACCATGACGATAGGGGCGCTGCCGAGTGTGCCAGGTGCCCGTAGGAATGTCAGGATGGCACACGCGGCAACGATGATCACCGTAAGCACAACACCGGCGTACAGCGAAAGCGATTGCGCGCGAAGCGGATCGTCAAGCATCCGGATGTCGCCACGCACCAGCGCGTGCTCCATTCGGCGCAGCAGGAAGCGATACCCGCTGACATGCAGCCTCGTTGTTGATTGCCGAGCCATATCTCCCCCAGCGACCACTTTAACGGCCGCCGAGCCAAGACCGGATCACCAGTTTCGGCACCGCCGACCTGACAATTCCGTTAATTATTCGCCAATCGCGGCTCGACGCGCTCGCCCCGATGTAGGTTCTGCCCTGTGTCCAACCACTTCACCGGCCTCAGCCTCGGACCACCGCTGGGCGACCAGCGACTGGACCTGTGCGACCTCTACGCGTTCATCTCACCGGCCGACCCGGAGCGGACGGTCATCATCCTCAACGCCAATCCGAATGCCGATGCCCTGCACCCGGATGCGATCTATCGGCTTGCCGTCGACAACGACGGGGATCTGGAGAACGACATAGCATTCAGCTACGTCTTCAGCACACCCAGCGATGGCAAGCAGACCGTCGACGTGTATCTGGCGGCAGGCGAGGATGCCCGTGAGATCGAAGCCGTCGGCGAACAGATCTTCTCGGCTGTGCCGGTTTCGTTTGTCGGCGACGAACCCCACATCGCAACGTCTGACGACTTCACGTTCTTCGCAGGTGCCCGCAGCGACGCGTTCTTCTTCGACTTCGACGGGATCAAGAACCTCTTTGACACCTCGGGCAAGCGAAACTTCACCGACCTCACTGTGCCTGGCGAATCACCGTGGACCGGTGTGGATTCCAACACCCAAGCCAACGTCTTCTCCATCGCCATCGAAATGCCGACCAGCTTCCTGGGTGCCGACCCCGACATCAGGATCTGGGGCCGGTGCAGCGTGCGCCGCGACGGTGAACTGCTGCATGTCGACCGCGCCGGTCATCCGTCCGTCAGCAGCTTCTTCAACACCGATGACACCAAGGAGGAGTACAACGCGAGCGAGCCGGTCAACGACCGGGCGCGCTGGATCGACATGTTCATCCATCAGTTGGGCCACACCGGCGGCTATACCCGCGACGAGGCCATCGAGGCGATCGACAACGAGGGCACTCTGCCCGACATGCTGACGTTCAACCCGTCGAAGCCGGCCAAGTACCCGAACGGACGCGTCTTCACAGACGACGTCATCGACTATCGGTTGGCGTTCCTCACCAAGGGCGACTGTCCGCCGTCGGGCCTGAGCCCGCACACCGACACACTCACCGTGTTCCCGTACCTTGGGCCGCCGCACGGGTGAGGTTCAGCGCCAGCGGGCCCACACGTAAGGCACCAAGGCGCGCAGGAAATCGAGGTCCGGCCCCGGTTGGGCATCGGCAAACGCCTGCTCGAAGTACTCCTCGGCGACGAGCAGAATGCCTTCGGCGTACTCACTGGTAAACGCGATACTTCCGTAATCGTCCATCAACGCACGAACGGCACCGACCAACTGGGCGGAGCGTTCGGATCGGTTGCGGCGCAGGTAGTCACGGACCAGCGCGAGGTCGGCACCGGTGGCGTTGGCGAGCAGATGCACAAGTGGCAATGTGCGCTTGCCTTCGTAGAGGTCGCCGAGGATCTCCTTACCGTATGCGCGTTCATCGCCAACCAGATTGAGCACGTCGTCGCGGATCTGAAACGCCGCGCCGAAGTGGAACCCGAAGCGCACCAACGGAGCCAAGTCGGCAGTGCCACCCGAACCCACCAATGCGCCGACGCGCAGCGGATGGATGGTGGTGTACCAGCACGTCTTGTGCATGATCAGCTCGAGGTAGTCCTCAGGCTTGAGATCCTCGACATTGTCGAGCTGCCAACCCACTTCGATGGCTTGGCCTTCCAGGGTGCGCAAGGCCATGGTGTCGAATTCGTGCCAGACCCCCTCGGCGATGTTGGTGTCCAGCTGGCGCGTCGCCTTCCGCAGCACCTGTCCTGCCACGATCGCCAGCCCATCGCCCGCGTTGAGCGCAGCAGCCATGCCGTGCGTCGCGGCTAGTGTCGGTCTCCCACGGCGCATCTCGCTGCCGTCGGCGATGTCGTCGTGGACGAGAAAGGCGTTGTGCAACAGTTCGATTGCCACCGCGATGCCCATCACAGTGTCGGGCTCCGCCCCGAACGCCCGGCTGGCGGAAAGGCATAATGCAGGCCGTAGCGCCTTGCCCGGCCTGGACGGGTATTCGCGCATCGGCCCGTACAGCCACTGGACAGGTTCGCCGTCGGGCATCGCGTCGAGCATCGCCCGGCGTACGACCTTCGCGACGCCACGCAGATGGCCCTCGACCTCAGCTATCAGATCGGCCTGGTTGGCGGTACTGGTCACGGCAGCAGCGGTTTGACGACGAGTTCGATCGGCAGCCAGACGTCGGGGTGCCCGTCGCAAACCAGCATCCCCCGGTAACTGCCCGGCGCAACGTGCTCGTCGATGTCGACTTCGACGGTCACGCCCCTGCTGCTGCGCGCGGGCATCGGCACGATGTCGGGCTCGAACCGCATCAGTCGCGCCGCGATCACGCTGCCGTCGTGTGACAGCAGGTCGCTGCAGCGCAGCACGACCTTGCCCATGTCGACGGCTCCGCGATTGTGCAACCACACCTCGGCCGTCGCCGCGCCGGGCGCTACGGTGCACAGCTTCAGCCGGCCCCTGCCCTGCGCTGCGGCGAAGTCGAGCGTTGCCGCATCCGCCTCGGGCGCTTCCCCCTCGCGGCGCGGCGACGAGATGCGCAGGAACTGGTCGACTATTGCCCACCACGAGGTGACGAACGGTTCGAGACCGGTAGCCCCGTACAGATCCGCGGGCTCGCCGTTAGCCGGTGGCGCGGGCGGTACGGATGATTCGCTTCCGTTGAGCCCCGCGGCGGCCATGCGCACGAAGCGGTCGACCAGTTTGCTGGCGGCGCGGAAACCGTCGGCCTGTACGGCGCTCAACGCCCGCATGTTGGCCGCCGAATCGAACACCGAAGCCCACGGAAGGTCGTTGCTCATACCGTCGCCACCCGCCGCACCCGCCCCATCTACCCTCCCGACATTGAGCCGCCATTATGCCCGCACCACGGTATGCTAGCTGCGCAAACGGCATGAGGAGGGGGCAATGTCGACGCTTCGGGCAATACTCGAATTGCAGGGTTCCCTCGACACCGCAGTCATCCGCACGGCCGACCCGCGCGTCATGGAAACTGCCGACGCATTCCTGCCCGGCACGTCGGAGAACACTCAGTGGTACCGCGAAATCGAGGCCTTCATGTTCCCCGCCGGCCCGGGCGAGCGGAATGAGGCGCGCACCGATGCCGACCCGGTCCACGCGATGGAGGAAGTGCAGGCGGGCTGGACCGAGAACAGGTGGCGGCTGAGCCCCCCGGAGGCGTCCCGGTTGCTCTACGGCCTCGGCGCCGTTATTCACCTGACGCGGACCGTGCCGATGGAACCCATGCCGTTCGAGGATCCGCTCTCCGAGGGTCGCGAAGACCTACTCGCGCAAGTGTTCGCGCTCACCCGGGGAGACGAGCCCACTCGGGAAAGAACGGATTTCTACCGAGAACGACTCGGATCGATCGTGGACCTGTTCGTCGGGGAGTTCAACGGCTGGAGGGACTGGTACAAGGTCGCCCAAACGCTGGCCACCGACGACTTCAAAGTCCTGTCGGCCGATGCGGCGTCTGTGCCGCTGTGCCTGGCCTCGGTGGTCACCGTCGACGGCATCGAGTCGGTGGTCGTCGACACCGAGCTGTCGTCGAAGAAGGTGTCCTTCAACGCCTTGAAGGCGGTCGTCGACCCCCGCAACTGGAATAAGGACTACCCGGATTTCTTCTGCAAGATGGAGTACAAGGGCCTGCGGACCGACGGCTGGCGAAAGGTGCTGGAGTACGTCGGGTTCTGCATCTTCGATGAGGACATCAGTCCGCGACTGCGCACGATGCTGAAGTTCTACAAGACCACGGTGAACGGTCCCGGCAAGTACGAGGCCCGGCTGGACTACGACCTCAACGACCCGGTGCCCGACCCCGCGGGCGACGGCAAGATCACCGTCGACCGCGGCTTCATCAACATGTGGACGGACGGTGACCCGAGCCAACCCGGAGTCTTCGTGCGGACCCGAAAGGTCGCGCACATCGAGGGCCTACGGCCATACACGATGAAACGGTTCGTCTGCGTCTTCGGCTACGGATTCGCCGTCGCCGAGATGCTGTTCGGGACGGCCGTGGATTACATGGACGGCGACTACGACTTCGTGCCGTGGGAGGACCCGCCGAACGAAGCTCCCGAGCAGGGTCAACAGCAGGCTCAGGGAGCGACGCAGAAGCCTCCGCCGGACAACTCCGTTGCGTCCACGGCCATTTCGATGGTGGCCAAGTGCGTCCAGGACTTGTCGGTCAAGCAGTTCGACCTGGCAGATAAGTGGATGGCGGGCCAATTGACCGTCGAGGACCTGACTCAGTACACCGCGGAGGTCGGCGCCCGGATCGCGAGTGATCCCTGGAAGTTCATCCAAGCAATCAGCCAACCGAAGGGGTACGGCAAGTGACGACTCCGACAACCCCGATGCAAACCCAGAGCGCGGTCGCCAAACAGCTGATCGACAAGGCGGCCGAGATCTGGGTGGAGGCGGGCGAACAGAGCGACTCCACAGAGGGATTGGGCATCGACGGCCGGATCACGCTGGTGCACGGCCTGGTCGACCTGTGGATGAAGAGCTACGCGATGCTGGTCCAGGCCCTCATCAAGGGTCCCGGCTACTGGCCGGGTATGTCGCAGGCGACCGAGCCATTGCCGTCGGAGATCGTCGAAGCAGACGACGCGAAACCCTATGCACGGCAAATCGAGGCCGTCGGACCGTTTGTACGAGTCGGACTGCCAAACGTGACGATTCCCCAGTGGGCCATCGGGTTTCAGCCATCGTTCCTGCCCGCGGGCATCACTCAATTCCGGCTCGTGCTCAAGGACTACCGCTATGTCGGCGCCAATTACACCGGGAAGATCAGGTTGAGCACTCAAGCGTTGACGAACATCGTGCCGGACGAGAAAGTGGTCACCGTCGGATTGTGAGCGACAAGGAGGCACACGCCTCGATCGACGAGCTACTTGATCGTGCGGTACGAGCGATAAATCGGGGCGACCGGGAGACGGCCGACGCGCTCGCCGGGCAGGTGCTCGCCGTCGACGGCGGCAATCCTGACGCCGAGGAGCTACTCGCCGCACCCGACGATAGCGGTGAGATCCGCCGCCTGACAATCCTTTTCGCGGACCTCGTTGATTCCACTGCGCTGTCGACCCGAATAGAGCTCGAGGTCTACCGAACCGTCGTCGGGCGGTATCGCGGCGAGGTGAACCGGGTCGTGAACCAGTACGAAGGCCACATCGGGTCCACCCAGGGTGACGGTCTGCTGGCGGTGTTCGGTCATCCCAAGGCTCACGAGAACGACGCGCACCGTGCCGTCTACGCCGGACTCGACATCGTCAGGGCGATCAGCACGCTCAGCGAGCGAGTGCATGGGCGATTCGGATTCGACATCAGCGTCCGCGTGGGCATTCACCGTGGACTCGTCTACCTCGACACCGCCCAGGACGACGTCTACGGGCTGGGGGCCAACTTCGCCGCGCGCGTGTGCAGCATCGCCGCACCGGGGTCCGTCGCCGCTTCTCAGCCCATCGAACGGGTGGTGCACGACACCTTCGAAGTGGTGCCGAACCCGCCGCAGACGGTCAAGGGCGTGGACGACCCGATCCTCACCTATCGTGTCATCGGCGAACACGACGTCGTGACCAGCGCGGGCGGACCACTCATCGGCCGTGAGCGCGAATTCGCCTATTTGCAACAAAGTTGGGCACAGGCCAAGGAGGGGACGCTGTCGTCACCGGGCGTTGCTTTCCAGGGCGAGGGCGGCATCGGCAAGACACGGTTGGCGTACGCCGCCGTTGACATGGCTCAACAGGATGGTGCCTCAGTGCTCGGCATCTTCGGGTCGCCATTTCACACCGACGTGGGGCTGCGACCCGTCCGGCGCCTGCTCGAACGCCGGTGCGGCATCAAACGGGACTCCGATCCGTCTGAACGGCTCCGCAAGCTGCAGGCCGAGGTGATCCAGCGTGACCTCGACCCTACAGTGGTGGTCCCGCTGCTGGCCCCAGTACTGGGCATCGGCCCCGAGAGTGGCTATGAACCCGTGCTGGCCGAAGGCCCCAAGTTGTACAGCCGAATCGCCGGGGCCATTCACGATTATCTGTTGGCGTGCTTGGGTTCCGGACCTGCGCTGGTGCTCGTCGACGACGTGCACTGGTTCGACGAGGACACCGTCGAGGTGCTCCAGGCACTGCTTCGCGAGGGCAGCGGCCGGCTGATGGTCGTGATCACCGGCCGCAAGCTGCCACCCTTGCCCGACACCACCGCGGTGTTCGAGGTGACCGCGCTCAGCGATGCGGATGCCGACAAGCTCGTCCGCGCACTACACCCGGATCTCAAGAGCGAGGCACGCAGCGAAGTGCAGAAGCGCTGCGACGGCATTCCGCTCTACATCGAAGAAGTGGTCGCAAAGCTCAAGGAGCAGCCGCTCGGTGCCAGCCCATCCGCGCAGGTGCCCGATACGCTGTACGAAACCCTGTTCGCGAGACTGCAATCCGGGAAGAACGCCCTTCCGGTCGTCGAGGCGGCCGCACTCATCGGCAGCCGCTTCGATCGCGCGCTGCTGTCCTCCGTAGTTGACTTGAACAAGCGCGAGATCGACGAACTGCTAGAGGAACTGACGCGAGCGCGCGTGTTCGCACCGACCGACGTAGGCAGTTGGCGTTTCCACCACGAGCTCCTGCGCGAGGTCGCGGCCGAGGTTTCGCCGCCCACCGTCCGTCGTCGACTGCACAGCCGGATCGCCGACGCGCTCGTCGGTGCATCGGCCGACGCGAATCCCGAGTGGTCTTTGGTTGCACGTCATTACGAACTAGCCGAGCGATTCGACGAGGCCGCCAAGGCGCACCAGGAGGCCTCACAGGATGCGCGCCGCCGCGGCGCGCTGAACGAGGCGCGTGTCCACCTGAACCGAACATTGGACAACATCGGCCGCATCACCCCGAGTGCCGCACGCGACAGGATGGAGATCGCCGCACGCCTGGAGGCCGGCTTCCTCGCGTCGGCGGCGCACGGTCACGCGAGCACGGAGGCGGCCGCTGAGTTCGAGCGCTGCCTGCAACTCATCGGCACCGATCCGACGCCCGAGCTCTACGCCACCCTGAACGCGCTATGGGTCTTCTATACAGCGCGTGGCGACCTACGCCGAGGCACCCAGCTGGCGGAGACATTGCAGGCGAAGCTCGAAGACGTGCCCGGATTCACCCTCGGTACCGCCACCACCTTGGGAATTCTCGCCGGCTTCCGTGGAGAATTCCACACCGCGCGAGACTTGTTGGAACAAGCGGCAGCTGGGGTGCGAGACGGGTCCATTAGCGAGACGAAGACCTATTACGGGCCCAATGACCCAATCGGGGGTACCTACTCCTTTCTCGCTTTCACCCGGTTCGTTCAAGGCGAACTCCGAGGAGCCGAGACAGCACTGCAACAAATGGAAGCGAGGAGCCACGACGTCGGCTTCCCACGTGGTGCGTTCAGTCTGTGCTACGGGCGATCGATCGAGGCGTTGCTTCGCACCGAGTCAGGCGAATTGGCACGCGGCGCCGAGCTCGCCGCCGAACTCAGTTCTCTGGCAAAGCAGTACGACTTCGACGAGTGGGTGATGGTCGGCTGGAGCGAGGAGAGCGCCGGGCGCGCGCTGAGGGCATTGGCGGCCGGTGAAACCGACCCCTCCGCGCTTGCACCACACATCGAGACCATGACCACTGTGGTGCAGACCTGGCGCGCATTCGAGGTAAAAACGTTCCTCGCCTTCTATGACGGAGTGCTGGCTCGACTGCTGACCGCCGCGCGCGATCGGGAAGCGGCTCGTGAATGCCTCGACGTCTCGCTGAAGATGGGGCAGGACACCTGGATACAGTTCTACGACGCGGAACTGTTGCGCTTGCGGGCCCACACGCTCGACGGCGTGGATGAGAAGCACCAACACCTCCGCGAGGCGATCCAATTGGCTCAGAAGCAAGGCGCCCACATCTTTGAACTGCGTGCGGCCGCCGACGACTTCGACCTCATGGGCGAGCCGGCGCGGGCGGCCTTGATCGAGGCCTCCGGTCGCATCCCCGCCGGCCAGACGTGGCCGGACTTGGACCGGGTGCGAGCGCTGCTCGGGTGACGAGGAACCGCGGCCGCGTGGCCGTCCTGGGTGGCGGCATGGCCGGTCTCAGCGCGGCGTGGCGGCTGAGCGAGGCGGGCTGGCGCGACCGGTTCGAATCGATCACTGTCTACCAGCGCGGCTGGCGTCTCGGCGGTAAGGGGGCATCCAGCCGCGGGCCGCACGGTCGTATCGAGGAACATGGCCTGCACGTGTGGCTAGGCTGCTACGACAACGCCTTCGCGCTCCTTCGGGAGTGCTACAGCGAACTCGACCGCGCCGCAACGGATCCCGAAGCCCCGATCCACACATGGGACCAGGCGTTCATCCCGTCGGACCGCCTCGGCATCGCCGACCGCTTCGACGATGAGTGGCTGGTGTGGTCCGGCGGCCTGGCCCGCAACGACGACCTGCCTGGCGATCCGATCGCAACTGGCAGGGAGTTCACTGCCGTCGACTTCCTCCGGCGCGCGCTTGGTTTGGTGCTCAACTTCGCCGACTCGCTGTCCGCGGACGAGCACGCCCACGATCGACCCGACTCGCCCCAGTCGACGACGGAGTGGCTTCAGGTGGTGCGGTGGGGCGTCGTGGCGATGCTTGCGGCGTTGGCTAAACCACTCGCCCCCGAGGCGATTTCGTCTGAAGCACTAAATCACGTGCTGGAGGCGATCCGGGATGCGCTCGACTACGAGCATCGGCCCGATCACCGACGCTTTTGGTTGTTCCTGTCGCTGGAGACGGCGACCGCCCGCGGAATAGTCTCGGACAATCTGGTCACCGATCCGCGCGGTTTCCGCGCCATCAACGATGAGGACTTCTGCGCCTGGATTCTGCGCCACGGCGCCCATCCCGACGTGGTGGACTTTCCCCTTGTTCGCGGGCTCTACGACATGGTTTTCGGGTATGAGGACGGCGACTTCGAGAGGCCTGCGCTGGCCGCGGGGGTGGCCTTGCTGCTCACAGGGATCGCGCTGTTCCAGTACAAGGGTGCGTTCTTCTGGAAGATGACGGCTGGAATGGGCGACATCGTCTTCGCCCCCCTGTACCAGGTATTGCGAAGACGCGGTGTCTCGTTCGAGTTTTTTCACCGCGTCGACGCACTGCATCTCGATGATCGTCATCAGGCAGTCGAGGCAATCACTATGGGGCGGCAGGTCCGGCTAGCAGACGGGGCGAAGGAGTACGACCCGCTGATCCGGATCGGCGGCCTTCCCGTTTTCCCAGACCGGCCGCTGCCCGAACAGCTGGACGGGCATGCTCGCGCCGACCTGGAATCGCACTTCGGCGAGCGTTCGGACGTCGCGACCCGAGTGCTGCGCAGGGGCGTCGACTTCGATCACGTCGTGTTGGCTGCCTCCCTCGGCATGGTGGAACTGGTCGCAGGTGAACTGATCGCCGACAGCCCGCAGTGGCGTGACATGACAACGCATCTGCGCACCGTCGCCACCCAGGCGTTTCAGCTGTGGCTCCGGCCGGACGAGCCGGCGCTGGGATGGACCCACACCGGTGTCACGACCAGCGGCTACGTCCCCCCGTTCGACACGTGGGCGTCGATGCCGCAGACGCTGTGGGCCGAGCAATGGCCCGACGACGATCAGCCGCGTACCGTGGCCTACTTCTGCGGGGCGCTGAATGCGTTGTGGCCCAACACCGAAGACCCCGACGTCTACGTCGCCGGCTGCCGAGAGAAGGTGCTTACCGAGGCGGTCGGCTATCTCGACAACCACGTCGGGCTCTATCTGCCCGGCGCGGTCACGGAGCAGGGCTTCGCATGGGACCTGCTCGTCGGCGTCAACGGCCACCGCGGCAGATCCGCGCTACAAACTCAGTACGTCAGCGTCAACATCGACCCCTCGGATCGTTACGTGCAGTCCGTTCCAGGATCCGACAAGTATCGACTGCGATCGAACGAAAGTGGTTATGACAACCTGGTTCTGGCGGGTGATTGGACCGACTCCGGCTACAACGCCGGATGCATCGAGGCTGCGGTCATGTCCGGTCTGCAAGCGGCCAACGCCCTACTTGACCGCGGCCACTGGCACCGCATCCGCGGGTTCTATCTACCCTGACCATCAGCTCAGACGTACGGTGTCAACGGTGACATCCACGGCGGCAAGTCTTTTCAGTAACACGTCTCCCATCGCCGATGCCGGCGTCAGCACACCACGCCGATCGGGCAACTGGTTCCGGTCACGGACCAGCGCAAGTGCGCTCTCCCCGAGCAGCACCGCCGTGGCGGCGTAGCCGGGGTCACCCTGCTGTGCCATCGACGCCACGTACCGAGCGCCGCAAGTCGTCGTCCCGTAGGTCTCGACCCGGTAATGACCCCGCGGCGCGCCGTCGCCATTCGGCCGCGGGATCAGGCTCTCCAGCAGCCCAGCGGGAAGCATCCGCAGATATGCGCCGCCGAGTCTGGAGGCACTGCTGATCGTCGCGTTCGCCATCGCCGCCATCGCGGGCGCGGCGAGCGACGAACCCATGCTCGCCGTCTCCGTATAGCGGAACCGGCGGCCGTAATCCCACCCGAGCAATGCGTTGGTGCGCCGGACACATCGGGTGTTGTACAGCGCCATCAAGTACCCACTGGTCCACAGTCCGGCCAACTCGGGGGCGAGCTCTTCGCCTCTGTACAAGGAGACGTCCGGCTGAGGCCCGAGGTCCGGCTCAGCCGCGCGATCAGGACTGAGGCTGTACGGGTCGTCGAGCATTCGTCGAGTCTCTGGATCACCGAAGCCGACGCGCATCAGATCGAGCATCGTGTCAACGGTCCCGCGAGAGAAGCCCATCGCGTAGTTCGCGCTCCGCAGGACGAACGTGGTGTCGGCCAATTCGCCTGCGCCATCTGTGACCACCCGTCGGTGCAACGCGTACACCGTCAAATCCGAAGGGATGGAGTCGAATCCGCAGGAGTGCACGATCCGTGCGCCGCTTTCGAGCGCCTGCTTGTGGTGGGCGTCGATACTGCGTCGGACGAATGGGACCTCCGCAGCCAGGTCGACGTAGTCGGTTCCGGCGGAGGCACACGCGGCGACGACCGGCAGCCCGTGGGTGGCGTAGGGCCCCACCGTGCTGATCATCGCGCGGGTTCGGGCGGCGAGGCGGTTCAACGCTTCCCGCTCGCCGGTGTCGGCGACGATCAACGGCCAGTCGCGGGCCTCGACGGGCAACGACTGCCGCAGGGCATCCAACCGTTGGGAAGACCTGCCGGCCAAGCCGACGCGCAGTCCGCCCCGAGCCAGGTACCGAGCGGCCAGCTTGCCGACGGAACCGGTGGCCCCAAAAATGACGATGTCGAGGTCGCGTTGGGGGTCCCCCATGGCGAGCGACGCTACCGGCCGTGCGCGCGCCGTTCGCGATAAGCGGCGACATGCTGGCGATTGCCGCAGTTGCCGGTGTCGCAGAACTTCCCTGACCGGTTGCGCGACAGGTCGACCAACGCGGCCTCGCAGTCCGGTGCCGCGCAGATCTTCAAACGCCGCAGCTCCCCGATGCGGATCAGGTCGGCCAGCGCCATCGCAAACTCGGCGCCCATGCGCTGCCAGAGCGGGTCATGCTGCGACGCCAGGTGCAGATGCCACTCCGGCATCTCGGGATGCCGCGTCAGCCAGGGCGAGGCCTTGGTGTCGCTGAGTATCGCGTTCACCTGCTCGACCGTCCGAACCTCGTCGTCGGCGGTGGCCCAGATCTGGCTCAGCCGCTCCCGCAACCGATGAATCGACGTCAATTCGGCGGCGTCATGGTCACGCCGGCCCGTATACCCCCAGCCGTCCAGGAAGGCCTCGAGGGCGGTGGCGTCGCTGAGTTGTTCACCGTCCACCCGTTCGCTGTTGATCAGGGCGCACGCCGCCCGCAGCGTGATCTCGGTGTCATGACTAAAAAGCATTTGACCCATGACCCCTTCCCGGCGTAACGTCACGACCAAAGCAGATTTTACTCATTACAGGGGCGGAGGTGCACCGATGGCCACAACTCAGCCCAGGGTGGACCACTTCCGGCTCGGTCTGCTGTTTGCGGTCGGTTCCGCCTTCGCGTTCGGTTCCTCCGGACCGTTCGCCAAGTCGCTGATGGAAGCCGGCTGGAGCCCGACCGCCGCGGTCACCGCTCGGCTCGCCGGTGGCGCGCTGCTAATGGTGATCTTCGCCACGATCGTCAAGCCCGACTGGTTCCGCGAGGCCCTTCAACACGGCAAGACCGTGATCGCCTACGGGCTGATCCCGATCGCCGGCGCACAGCTCTGCTACTTCAACGCCGTCGCGCACCTGTCCGTCGGCGTCGCACTGCTGCTGGAGTACACCGCCCCGATCCTGGTGGTGGGTTGGGTGTGGGCCACCACTCGGCGTCGGCCGAGCAGCCTGACGCTTACCGGTGTCATGTTGGCGATCGCGGGAATCATGTTGGTACTGAACGTCTTTGCGGGTGCCCACATCAACCTGATCGGCGTCGGCTGGGCCCTCGCCGCCGCCGTCTGCGCTGCCTGCTACTTCGTGATGTCCTCGGCGGTCGCCGCCGACGGCGAAGGCCTGAACTCCATCACACTGGCGACTGCCGGCCTGATCGTCGGTGCGGCCACGGTCGCGGGCATCGGGGCCACCGGGCTGATGCCGCTGACCTTCACCACGAACGATGCCGTCGTCGCGGGGTCGACGACACCGTGGCTGGTGCCGGTCATCGCGCTGGCAGTGATCCCGACCGCGATCGCATACACGCTCGGCATCATGGGCATCGCGCGGCTGCGGCCGCGGTTCGCGTCGCTGGTCGGCCTGTCCGAGGTGATGTTCGCCGTGCTGGCAGCCTGGGTGCTGCTCGGCGAGGCGATCACCCCGACCCAGGCGATCGGAGGCGTGGTGGTCCTCGTGGGACTGGCATTGGCCCGCCAGGGCGACCGCTCCGAGAAGCTGGCCGAAGTAGCGTGGTTGCCTGACGGTCCCGTCAATGGAGCGCATTCTGGGCAAACGGTTGGCAGCAGCTGATCTACATATGTGAAGATGACCGGCGTGACTTTGCTCCGGATGTCGGCCCGGCAGGCCGCGATCGCCACAGTCGTCGGATCCGTCGCCGCGGTGCTCATCAGCGGGCTGGCGCCATCAGCGGCAGCCCAAGTCGGGCCCGCTCCCGGACCTGCCCCTGGACCGGGACCCGGACCCACGTCGGCATCCTCGTCCGCCTGCCCCGACATCGAGGTGATCTTTGCCCGAGGCACCGACGACACGCCGGGGCTCGGAACGCCCGGCCAGGCGTTCGTCAACTCGCTGCGCCCGCTGGTCGGCGGCCGCACCCTGACCACATACGCGGTCAACTATCCCGCCAGTTATGACTTCCTGGCCGCCGCCGATGGCGCCACCGACGCCGCCAACCGCATCTCGACCATGTCGCAGCAATGCCCGACGACACGGATCGTGCTCGGCGGGTATTCACAGGGCGCCGCGGTCGTGGACATGCTGGCCGGAATTCCGCCGCTCGGCAACAAGATCGGCGACATCGGTTCGGCGCCGCCGCTGCCCGCGAGCCTTCTCCCCAACATTGCGGCGGTTGCGGTGTTCGGAAACCCCGCGACGAAGTTCAGTAATCCCATCACCTCGTCCGTCTTCGGGGGCAGGGCGATCGACCTGTGCAAGGACGGTGACCCTATCTGTTCTCGCGGCCGGAACCCGTTCGCCCATAACGATTACGTGAGCTCGGGCATGACACAGCAGGCCGCGAACTTCGTCGCTGGACGCGTTTAACAGCAATCACCGGTACCATTTTGATCTTGTGCCATTGAATCGACTTCGCCGCGGGCTGATCGCCTCGGCAGCCCTCACTCTGACGGCCTCTGCAGCTGTTCTCGCTCCGGCGGTGTCGCCCATGCCAATTGGAGTCGCATCGGCCGACGACTGCCCCGATATCCAGGTGGTCTTCGCCCGCGGCACCAATGACGCGCCGGGCTTGGGCAATGTCGGCGGCGCATTCGTCGACTCGTTGCGCAGCAAGGTCGGCGGCCGGTCGGTCGGCACGTACGCGGTGAACTACCCGGCCACCTTCGACTTCCTGGCTGCTGCCGGCGGGGCCAACGACGCCAGTGGCCACATCCAGTACATGGTCAACACGTGCCCCAACACCAGGCTGGTGCTGGGCGGGTACTCGCAGGGTGCAGCGGTGATCGACGTCATCAGCGCGGTGCCGATCCCCGCCGTCGGGTTCGACAACCCGCTGCCGCCCAACGTGCCCGACCACGTGGCCGCCATCGCCGTATTCGGCAACCCCTCGGCCAAACTGGGTCTGCCCCTCACGGTGAGCCCGGTGTGGGGTGGCAGGGCGATCGATCTGTGCAACGACAACGACCCCATCTGCCAGACGAACGGCCGGAGCGTCGCCGCGCACAGGGCCTATCCAGGCGGGCCCACAGACCAGGCGGCCAACTTCGTGGCGGGCCTGCTCTAAACGCGGCAACCGGAATTGACGGCTGCGTTCACAGCATTCCGTTAGGATCGGCAAAGTGCGCATTGATCTTGACCCTCGACGTTGGGTCCGCAGAGGTTTATTGGTTGTCGGGGCATTGGTTCTCGCTGCGGCCGGCCTGATCACGCCTGCCGCCGTACCTGCGAGGGGTTTCCTTCCGTCGGCGTCTGCTGCGTGCCCGGCGGTCGAGGTCGTATTCGCCAGGGGGCGTCTAGAGTCGCCGGGTGTTGGCGTCCTCGGAAACGCGTTCATCAACGCGCTGCGATCCAAGGCCAACAAGAACATCGGCGTCTACGCGGTGCGCTACCCCGCCGACAACGAGATCGACGTCGGCGCCAACGACATGAGCGCGCATATCCAGTCGATGATGAACGACTGCCCCGATACCCGGCTGGTGCTGGGCGGCTACTCGCTCGGAGCGGCGGTCACCGACGTCGTCCTTGCACTCCCCTTCGACTTCTTCGGATTCAAGAGGCCAATGCCACCCGGCGCTGATACACATATCGCCGCGATCGCCCTCTTCGGTAATGGCGCGGCGTGGGTCGGTCCCATCACGAACTTCAACCCGCTGTACGGCGAAAGAACCATCGAGTTGTGTCACGGTGCCGATCCCGTCTGTAATCCGGCCGACCCCGACACGTGGGAAGACAACTGGCCGGCGCACCTTGCCAGGGCGTACATAGATGCAGGCATGGCCAACCAGGCCGCCGACTTCGTCGCCGGCAGGATCTAGTCGACCACGCGCAGCTCTCGGGTGACCTTCGTACGCGCGTCCAGCTGATCATCGGGCGGGTAATCTACGCCGACGAGCGTCAGGCCGTGTGGCGGCGCGGCCGAGAAGTCGCTTGAGCGCTGCGTCGATGTCAATAGCCCTGCGCACCAACCCGGTTCGCGGCGGTGCTCGCCAACCGCCAACAACGCTCCGACCAACGAGCGCACCATCGACCAACAGAACGCGTCGGCGCTGACATACGCCGTGACGCGCTCGCCGTCGCGAGACCACTCCAGCCGCTGCAGATCGCGAATCGTGGTGGCTCCTTCACGTTGTCGGCAAAACGCGGCGAAGTCGTGCAGACCTACCAGGTTTCGCGACGCTGCCGACATCGCCTCGACATCGAGCGGCCGCGGCCAGGCCGTCACGTACCGCGCCTCCTGCGGCTCAGCGCCGTACGGTGCAGTCGACAGCCGGTAGACGTAATGGCGACGCAGCGCCGAGAACCGGGCATCGAATCCAGCTGCTGCACGGTCGATGTCGAGGACACGCACATCGGCGGGTAAGAACCGCGCAAGCCGCCGAACCAATGGCAAGAACTCGCTATCGCCTTCGCGCGACGTGCGTGGGTAGGCGTTCGACAAGACTTCACTAGGGACGTCGACGTGCGCCACCTGACCGCTCGCGTGCACGCCGGCGTCGGTGCGTCCGGCGGCGCGCAGCTGCACCGGCACCCGGAACACCGTCGACAACGCGTCTTCCACAACGCCCGCGACGGTGCGCTGTCCGGCCTGCGTCGCCCAACCGGCGAACTCTGTTCCGTCGTAGGCGATGTCGAGCCGAAGACGAACAAACCCGCCACCGGAATCGATGGCGGGCTCGTTCACTGACGTGTCGCTAGGACTTCTCGTCATCCTCGCCGGCTTGCGCTTCGGCCTCTTCGGCTTCGGCCTCCTGGCCTTCTTCGATCGCGGCGTCCTCGGCCTTCGCCTCTTCAACGGTCTCGACCTCAGTCGGACCCTCGGCGGCCTCGGGCTCCACAGCAGCCTGCGGTGCTGCCGCGGCCGCAACCGGCTGCTCGGCCTTCTTCTGCGCTCCGGCGGACCGACGCGCCCGGTTGGCCTCGTCGGTCACCGTCTTCTCCCGCACCAGCTCGATGACGGCCATCGGGGCGTTGTCGCCCTTTCGTGCCTCCACCTTGATGATGCGGGTGTAGCCGCCGTTTCGATCCGAGAAGAACGGTCCGATCTCAGCGAACAAGGAGTGCACCACATCCTTGTCGCGGATCTTCTTGAGCACCTCACGCCGGTTGTGCAGCGTGCCCTTCTTGGCGTGGGTGATCAGCTTCTCCGCATACGGCCGCAGCGCCCGGGCCTTGGTCTCGGTGGTCTTGATCCGGCCATGCTCGAACAGCGACGTGGCCAGGTTGGCCAACAGCGCCTTCTGATGCGAGGACGACCCGCCGAGGCGAGGGCCCTTGGTGGGCTTGGGCATTGGTGACTCCTATGGACGTGACGTGACTTAGAGCTGTTCGGTTTCGGCGTAGTCCTGGGTGTCGTCCAGGTCGTAGCCGGCGTCGCTGTTCCAGGTGCCGGTGGCGACGTCGTAGCCGGCAACCTCGGACGGATCAAACGTGGCCGGGCTGTCCTTGAGCGACAGACCCAGCTGGTGCAGCTTGATCTTCACCTCATCGATGGACTTCTGGCCGAAGTTGCGGATGTCCAGCAGATCGGACTCCGTGCGGGCGACGAGCTCGCCCACGGTGTGCACACCCTCGCGCTTGAGGCAGTTGTACGACCGCACCGTGAGGTCCAGGTCGTCGATCGGCAGTGCGAACGAAGCGATGTGGTCGGCCTCGGCCGGTGACGGGCCGATCTCGATGCCCTCGGCCTCGACGTTGAGTTCCCGTGCCAGACCGAACAATTCGACCAGCGTCTTGCCGGCCGACGCCAGCGCGTCACGAGCGGTGATCGAGCTCTTGGTCTCGACATCGAGGATCAGCTTGTCAAAGTCGGTGCGCTGCTCGACGCGGGTGGCCTCCACCTTGTAGGTGACCTTGAGCACCGGGCTGTAGATGGAATCGACCGGGATGCGGCCGATTTCGGCGCCGGAGGCCTTGTTTTGCACGGCGGGCACGTAGCCACGGCCGCGCTCGACGACGAGCTCGACCTCGAGCTTGCCCTTGTCGTTCAGCGTCGCGATGTGCATCTCGGGGTTGTGCACCGTCACGCCGGCCGGCGGGACGATGTCACCGGCGGTGACCTCACCGGGGCCCTGCTTGCGCAGGTACATGGTTACCGGTTCGTCCTCCTCGGACGACACGACCAGACCCTTGAGGTTCAGGATGATGTCGGTGACATCTTCCTTGACGCCGGGGACGGTGGTGAACTCGTGCAGCACACCGTCGATGCGAATGCTGGTGACCGCTGCGCCGGGAATCGACGACAGCAGCGTGCGCCGAAGCGAATTGCCAAGTGTGTAACCGAATCCGGGCTCCAGCGGCTCGATGACGAACTGGGAGCGGTTGTCGGCCTTGACTTCTTCGGCCAGTGTGGGTCGCTGAGAGATCAGCATGGTGTTTCTTTCTCCTCCTCGGCACCCGCTATTTGATGCCGTTAGGTGTCCCGGACTGCCATCTGGACGGTCCGGGGGTACTACTTACTTCGAATAGAACTCGACGATCAGCTGCTCCGAGAGTGGCACGTCGATCTGCGCGCGCTCCGGAAGCTGGTGCACCAGGATGCGCTGACGCTCTCCGACTACCTGCAACCACCCGGGGATCGGGCGGTCACCGGCGGTCTCACGCGCCACCTCGAACGGCAGCGTGTTGAGCGACTTGTCCTTGACGTCGACGATGTCGTACTGCGACACCCGGTAACTGGGAATGTCGACCTTGACGCCGTTGACCGTGAAGTGCCCGTGGCTGACCAGCTGACGCGCCATCCGGCGGGTGCGGGCCAGGCCTGCGCGGTAGACCACGTTGTCGAGCCGGCTTTCGAGGATCTGCAGCAGCTCCTCGCCGGTCTTGCCGGGCCGCCGCACGGCCTCTTCGTAGTAGCGGCGGAACTGCTTCTCCATCACGCCGTAGGTGAAGCGGGCCTTCTGCTTTTCCTGCAGCTGCTGGCGGTACTCACTCTCCTTGACGCGCGCGCGGCCGTGCTGGCCGGGCGGGTAGGGACGCTTCTCGAACGACTGATCGCCGCCGACGAGGTCGACGCCCAGGCGGCGCGACTTGCGGGTCGCGGGTCCGGTGTAACGAGCCATCTAAGTCTCCCCTTCTTTCTCGTTAGACCCGGCGCCGCTTCGGCGGACGGCAGCCGTTGTGCGGCTGCGGGGTGACATCGGAAATCGCGCCGACCTCGAGGCCGGCGGCCTGCAGCGACCGGATGGCGGTCTCACGGCCCGACCCCGGGCCCTTCACGAACACGTCGACCTTCTTCACGCCATGCTCCTGCGCCTTGCGGGCGGCGTTCTCGGCGGCCAGCTGCGCGGCGAACGGGGTCGATTTACGCGAACCCTTGAAACCGACGTGGCCCGACGACGCCCAGGCGATGACGTTGCCCTGCGGGTCGGTGATGGACACGATCGTGTTGTTGAACGTGCTCTTGATGTGCGCAGCGCCATGCGGGACGTTCTTCTTTTCCCTGCGGCGGGTCTTCTGCCCCTTCTTGGGAGCAGCGCCGCCCTTCTTTGCTTGTGCCATCCGGGTTTACCTGGCCTTCTTCTTGCCGGCGATGGTGCGCTTGGGGCCCTTGCGGGTACGCGCATTGGTCTTGGTTCGCTGGCCGCGCACCGGCAGGCCGCGACGGTGCCGCAGGCCCTGGTAGCAGCCGATCTCGATCTTGCGGCGGATGTCGGCCTGCACCTCACGGCGCAGGTCACCCTCCACCTTGAGGCTGCCTTCGATGTAGTCGCGCAGCTGGGTGACCTGGTCGTCGGTCAGGTCCTTGGTGCGCAGGTTCCGGTCGATGCCGGTGGCTTCCAGGATCTCCTGGGAGCGGGTACGGCCGACGCCGTAGATGTAAGTCAGGGCGATCTCCATGCGCTTGTCGCGCGGCAGATCAACGCCCACTAGCCGTGCCATCAGGCAGTGTTCCTTCTTCTATGCGGAGGTCTGGTCCCAGCCCGTTCCCTCATCTGATGGGGTCCGGCCTCCGTGCCGGACGTAAACAAGCGGCGTATCCGCTCAGTGGTACTGGGATTTCATCATTAAGTTGTGTAGCGAGCGGAAGCGGAAGCTCAATCTATTTGCTCTTCGCGCAAGCGCTCATCGCCGACTCAGCCTTGTCTCTGCTTGTGGCGCGGATCGGAGCAGATCACCATGACCCGCCCATGCCGGCGGATCACCCTGCACTTATCGCAAATGGGCTTGACGCTCGGGTTCACCTTCACGGCTTGTTCGATCCTGTTCTCTGTAGTTACTTGTACCGGTAAACAATGCGGCCCCGGGACAGGTCGTAGGGAGACAGCTCCACTACAACGCGGTCCTCGGGCAGGATGCGGATGTAGTGCTGCCGCATCTTGCCGCTGATGTGTGCAAGAACCTTGTGTCCGTTCTCCAGCTCAATGCGGAACATCGCATTGGGCAGGGGCTCGACCACCCGGCCCTCGACCTCGATGGCGCCGTCTTTCTTGGCCATATCCTCCGTTGTCCCTGATCGTTGGCACAGCTTTACCCGACTACAAAACGTGAGCCAGTAGTCGGAAATTCCGGAACAGGGGCACGCAAGAGTCGGCGCGAAAACCGCACCGTTGATCCATAGTACCCGCTCGGCGGCTCGCCCCAAAATCGCCGAAGTGCCAGGCCAGAGGGCCGGGGGCCGGCGTCGGGTAGACGATATATCCGCTGGACGACGAGCGCATACTTGTTACCGATGACTGGACCGGTCTCTGCCCCCCGAAAACCCGTAATACTGACCGTCGACGACGACCCCGCGGTATCCCGCGCCGTCGCCCGCGACCTGCGCCGCCATTACGGCGAGCGGTACCGAATCGTGCGGGCCGAATCGGGCCCCGACGCTCTGGAAACCCTGAACGAACTCAAGCTGCGCGGTGACACCGTCGCGGTGTTCGTCGCGGACTACCGGATGCCGCAGATGAGCGGTATCGAGTTCCTCGAAGAGGCGATGGACATCTACCCCCTCGCCCGCCGGGTGCTGCTGACGGCGTACGCCGACACACATGCGGCGATCGACGCGATCAACGTCGTCGATCTCGACCACTACCTGCTCAAGCCGTGGGATCCGCCAGAAGAGAAGCTGTACCCGGTGATCGACGGGCTTCTCGAGGCCTGGCACGCCACCGGCGACCGGGCCATTCCGCACACCAAGGTGATCGGGCACCGCTGGAACGAGCGGTCCTGGGAGGTGCGTCAGTTCTTGGCGCGCAACCAGCACTCGTTCCGCTCGTTCATGGCCGACGAGGCCAAGGGCAAGCAGCTGCTCGACGCGGCAGGCCTGGACGGCTATCAGCTGCCGGTGGTCATCACCGAGCAGGGCGAGACGCTTGTCGAACCGTCGAACGCCGAACTCGCCGCGATGCTCGGTCTGTCGACCAGCCCGTCGCTGGAGATGTACGAGCTCGCCGTCATCGGCGGCGGACCCGCTGGCTTGGCGGCCGCCGTGTACGGCGCATCCGAGGGCTTGAAAACCGTGTTGATCGAGGAGACGACAACCGGTGGACAAGCCGGTCGCAGCTCAAAGATCGAGAACTACCTCGGCTTCCCCACCGGTGTCTCGGGCGCCGAGCTCACCACCGCGGCCCGGCGGCAGGCAGAACGGTTCGGCGCCGAGGTCATCACCACCCGCAAAGCGGTCAGGCTGCATGCCGGGGACAGCGGCACCGCACGCACGATCGAATTCGAAGACGGCGGCGACGTCGGCGCCCAGGCGGTCATCCTCGCCACCGGTGTCGACTACCGCGAGCTGCAGGTGAACGGGTGCTGGAACGACCCCGACAACCCGGCCTGCAACTACGTGGGTCGCGGGGTGTTCTACGGCGCATCGGTTTCCGACTCATCGGAATGCAAGGGCGAGGACGTCTACATCGTGGGAGGCGCGAACTCGGCCGGGCAGGCGGCGATGTTCATGTCCCGCTCGGCGAAATCGGTCACGCTGCTCGTGCGCGGGCCGTCGCTCGAGGCGTCGATGTCCTACTACTTGATCCGGCAGATCGAGAGGAACGACAACATCACCGTGCGGACCTGCACCGAGGTGGTCGACACCCTCGGCGAGGACGACCACCTCACCGGCCTTGTGTTGTTCGACAAGCAGAGCGGCGAGAAGGAAACGGTGTCCTGCGATCGTCTGTGCTGCTTCATCGGCGCCGCCCCGCGCACCGACTGGCTCGACGTGGTGGCCAAAGACGACCACGGATTCATCCTGTCCGGACCGGACCTCAAGGACGTCAGCGGCTGGACGCTGGACCGGCCACCACACCACTTGGAAACAAGTGTGCCCGGTGTGTTTGTTGCAGGTGATGTGCGCGCCGAATCCGCCAAACGGGTGGCCGCAGCCGTCGGCGAAGGGTCGATGGCAGTGATGTTGGTGCACCGCTACCTGGCGGAGGCGTAGAGAGAGCTGATATGGGCGATAAATGTTTGCCTGACGAACTGCGGACGCTGTTCCTGTTCGAGGCGCTAAGCGATGAACAGCTGGCGATGTTGTGCCAGCACGGCCATATCGAGACTTTCGAGCCGGGTCCAGTCGTCGTAGAGGGTGAACCCGCCACGTGCTTCTACGTCCTGCTCGACGGCGAACTGGTGATGTCCAAACGCTCGGGAGGCGTGGACATCGTCACGAGTCAGACCTCGCAGCGCGGCGTCTATTGCGGTGCGTGGTCGGCATACATCCCTGGCGAGGTACAGGTGTACAACGCATCGGTGCGGGTGACGAAGCCGTCGCGGTTCTTCGTGCTAGATGCGGATGCATTCGCGGCGTTCATGAAGTCGCAGTTCCCAATGGCTGTCCATCTGCTCGAGGGACATATGGTCGGCGGCCGGCGGCAGAGCCAGATCATCGGCCAGCGCGAGAAACTGCTGGCGTTGGGCACCATCACGGCCGGCCTCACCCACCAGCTCAACAATCCCGCCGCGGCCAGCGCCAGGGCGGTCTCCGATTTGCGCGAGAAAGTCGCGGGGATGCGACACAAGCTGGCGATGCTGGCCGACGGAAAGTTCACTCCCGAGGCACTGCGGGTTCTGGTCAGCATTCAGGACGAGGTCGCCGAACAGGTCGCCAAGTCCAAGAACGTGGAGTTGTCCGCGCTAGAGGCATCGGATCGCGAAGAGACGATCGGCGACTGGCTCGAGGATCACAACATCGTCGGAGCCTGGGACTATGCGCCGACGTTCGTCGACGCCGGCCTCGACATCGACTGGCTTGAACGCGTTTCCGCGTCCGTGGACGAGGTCGACGCCTCGGCTTCCCTGCAGGGCGCCATCGGGTGGCTGCGGTACACCATCGAGACCGAACTCCTGATGAACCAGATCGCCGAGGCCAGCAAGCGCATCTCCGCGCTGCTCGCCGGCGCAAAGCAGTATTCGCAGATGGACCGCGCGCCGTATCAAGTCACCGACGTCCACGAGCTGCTCCACAGCACGCTCAAGACTTTGTTCGGTGACAAGGTCGGCAACGACAAGCCGATCAAAGTGGTCAAGGATTTGGACAAGTCCATACCCCAAATCGCTTGCTACCCAGGCGATTTGAACGAAGTGTGGAGCAATATCATCCACAACGCGATCCAAGCCATGGATGGCCGGGGCACTCTGACGATACGCACCATGCGCGAAAGCGATGACATGATCCGGGTTGAGATCGGCGATGACGGGCCCGGCATACCCGAAGACGTCGTCGACCGCATATTCACACCGTTCTTCACAACCAAGCCGTTCGGCGAGGGCACCGGGCTCGGCCTTGACCTGGCACGGCGGATCGTCGTGGAGAAACATCACGGTGATATCCGCGTGCAGTCCAAGCCAGGCGACACGAAGTTCATCGTGATCCTGCCGCTGCAGGCGCCGGCACCCGAAGCGGCGCCACCGGCAGAACTTCCCGCGTCGACGGAATAGCCTGCGACGGCCCGCGGGTTAGAGATCACATGACTGATAAGCCCAACCTCGGCCGGTTCGGATCGTTCGGACGCGGTGTAACACCTGAGCAAGCGAAGGACATCGAGGCGCTGGGCTATGGCGCGGTGTGGGTCGGCGGGTCGCCGCCTGCCGAGTTGGAATGGGTCGAACCGATCCTCGAGAAGACCACCACGCTGCAGGTGGCCACCGGAATCGTCAACATCTGGACCGCGGACGCCGGACCCGTCTCCGAATCCTTCCACCGCATCGACAAGGCCTATCCCGGCCGCTTCCTGTTGGGCATTGGCGTCGGGCACCCCGAGGCGGGACACGAGTACCGCAAGCCGATCGACGCGCTCAACGAGTACCTCGACAAGCTCGACGAGTACGGCGTGCCGAAGAACCGTCGCGTGGTTGCAGCGCTGGGCCCGCGGGTGCTCAAACTGTCGGCGCGGCGCGGAGCCGGTGCGCATCCGTACCTGACGACGCCCGAACACACCGCGCAGGCGCGCGAGCTGCTCGGCCCCGACGCGTTCATCGCCCCTGAGCACAAGGTGGTGTTGACCACGGACGCGGAGAAGGCCCGCGAGGTCGGCCGCAAGGCGCTCGAGATTTACCTCAACCTGACGAATTACCTCAACAGCTGGAAGCGTCTCGGGTTCAGTGATGAAGAAGTCGCCAAACCGGGTAGTGATCGTCTGGTGGATGCCGTGGTCGCCTACGGCACCGTCGATGCGATTGCGGCGCGGTTGACCGAGCACCTCGACGCAGGCGCCGATCACGTGCCGGTGCAGGTGTTGACGTCAGCCGACAAGCTGGTGCCTGCCCTTGCCGAACTAGCCGGGCCGCTCGGCCTGCAGTGACCGTCCGACAGAAGGGACAACGATGACCGATCTCAAGCCCGACCTTGGCCGCGTGGGAGTATGGACGTTCGGAGCGCCGAAGGCCGAGCAGGCCGCCGAAATCGAGAAGCTCGGCTATGGCGCGGTATGGGTAGGCGGATCGCCTGCGGCGGATCTGTCGTTCGTCGAGCCGATCCTCGAGCAGACGCAGACGCTGCAGGTCGCCACCGGCATCGTCAACATCTGGTCGGCGGAGGCCAATGAGGTCGCCGAGTCGTATCACCGCATCGAAGGTGCTTATCCCGGTCGCTTCTTGCTCGGCATCGGTGTGGGGCATCCCGAGCACACCCAGGAGTACCGCAAGCCCTACGACGCGCTGGTTGACTACCTCGACGTGCTCGACGCCGCAAAGGTGCCGACCAGCCGCCGCGTCTTGGCCGCGCTTGGCAAGAAGGTGCACGAGCTGGCGGCACAGCGCACCGCGGGTTCGCACCCCTACCTGACGACCCCGGAGCACACCGCGCAGGCACGCGAATGGATCGGGCCGACAGTGTATTTGGCGCCCGAGCACAAGGTGGTGCTCACCACCGACAAGGAGGAAGCGCGCGCGATCGGCCGCGAGAGCGTCGATTTCTATCTGAACCTGACCAACTACCTGAACAACTGGAAGCGGCTCGGCTTCACCGACGAAGACATCGCGAAGCCCGGCAGCGACAAGCTGATTGACGCTGTGGTCGCGCACGGCAGCGCCGATGATGTCGCCAAGCGGCTCAACGAGCATTTGGACGCGGGCGCCGATTCTGTGTTGATTCAGGTGCTCGGCGGCTGGGACAAGCTGCTGCCAACACTGACCGAATTGGCGGGACCGCTAGGCCTCAAAGGCTGATCGAGGGAATTTGAGGAGCGCCCGCTAGGGTTTGACCCATGCGGTTGCTGGTCACCGGCGGCGCGGGGTTTATCGGCGCCAACTTCGTGCATAGCGCGGTGCACGAGCATGCGGTGACGGTGCTCGACGCGCTCACCTACGCGGGCAGCCACGAATCTCTGGCCCCGGTCGAGGACGACATTCGCCTGGTCCAGGGCGACATCACGGACGCCGAGTTGGTGTCCAGGCTCGTCGCGGAGTCCGACGCCGTCATCCATTTCGCCGCGGAAACCCACGTCGACAACGCCCTGGCGAATCCCGAGCCGTTCGTCAAGGCCAACGTCGTCGGAACTTTCACGGTGCTGGAGGCGGTGCGCCGGCACGGCGTGCGTTTGCATCACGTCTCGACCGACGAGGTGTACGGCGACCTCGATCTGGAGTCTGGACAACGATTCACCGAGTCGACGCCATATAACCCGTCGAGCCCGTATTCATCGACCAAGGCCGCCGCCGACCTGCTGGTGCGCGCCTGGGTGCGGTCCTTTGGTGTGGCCGCGACGATTTCGAACTGCTCGAATAATTACGGCCCGTATCAGCATGTGGAGAAGTTCATTCCCCGCCAGATCACGAATGTACTGTGCGGGCGACGACCCAAGCTGTACGGCAACGGCGCCAACGTGCGTGACTGGATCCATGTCGAGGACCACAACAGCGCGGTGTGGCGGATCCTGGCTGAGGGGCAGATCGGTCGCACGTACCTCATTGGCGCAGAAGGCGAACGGGACAACTTGTCGGTGATGCGAACAATCTTGCGGCTGATGGGCCGCGACCCCGACGATTTCGACCACGTCACCGACCGCGCCGGGCATGACCTGCGGTATGCGATCAACCCGTCCGCGCTGTACAACGAACTCGGCTGGGGCCCAAAGCACACCGATTTCGAGGAAGGTTTGCGGGCCACCATCGAGTGGTATCGCGACAACGAATCATGGTGGCGCCCATTAAAAGACACCGTCGAGGCCGGCTACGAGGAGCGCGGCCAATGAAGGCCCGCGAATTGGCCGTCCCCGGCGCATGGGAGATCACCCCGCAGGCGTACACCGACTCGCGTGGCCTGTTCTTCGAATGGTTCACCGATGCGGCGTTCACCGAATTCGCCGGGCACCGGCTCGACCTGCATCAGGCCAACTGTTCGGTGTCGTCGGCGGGTGTGCTGCGGGGCCTGCATTTCGCGCAACTGCCGCCGAGTCAGGCCAAGTACGTCACCTGTTCGCGTGGATCGGTGTTCGACGTCGTCGTCGACATCCGGGTCGGTTCACCGACGTTCGGCAAGTGGGACGCGGTGGTGCTCGACGACCGGTCCCGGCGAAGCATCTACATTTCCGAGGGCCTGGGCCACGCTTTCCTTGCGCTGGAAGACGATTCGACCGTGATGTACCTGTGTTCGGCGGGCTATGACCCGGGCCGCGAACACACAATCAACGCGCTCGACCCGGCACTGGACATCGCCTGGCCGGCGGTCGACGCCGCGCCGATCATGTCGGACCGCGACCGCGACGCGCCCACCCTCGCGGAGGTCCAGGCCGCGGGACTGCTGCCCGCATGGGACGAGACCCGCGCATTCGTCGACGGCCTGCGCGGCCCGCGATGACGGCAGTCAGCCGGGCATGAGGCCGATGGCGATCATGGTGCGGTGCTCACCCTTGGCGAGGGGCTCCCAACGGTGCAGAGTGCCCCGCCCGGCCAGCACCAGGCCCTCGCCCACGCCGGGCGAAAGCCACTCCTCACCCGCGGGCCCGAGCACCTGCAGCCGCGCAGCTTGCGCACCGTCGGGACAGCGGTGCTCCAGCACGACGTGCAGCACGAACGAGAACGGCTCGCGGTCGAGGTGGATCGGAAGCTCCTCGTCGAACTGGTAGGCCGCCGCCAGCGCCGGAACCAAGGCCCGCCCGGCAGCCCGGCCAGCCGCGTCGGCCACCACGTCGGAGGCGCACAGCGCGGCAAGCACCGGCGCCTCCGCGGTGGTCACCGTCGGTGCGGCCTCGGCGCGCAACGCGTCGAGCAGCCCGTCGTCGAAGATCCGCAATGGCTCGGTCCACCACCAGCCAGCCGGGTGCAGATGGCCGGCCAGCGCCGCCAGCGGGCCGATGTCGGCGACGTGATCGGCCGCGTGACTGAGCGCATCGGCCAGCGCCTCGCGGTCGACGCCGCACGCGTCGACCACGGTGCCGGGGTCGGCGCCCGGGGCGGCGGTCAGCGCGGCGCTCATCGAGCGTGCGGCCTGGCACGATCGCACCGCATCGGCTTCTAAGGCGCCGTCCAAATCGGTGGCGGCGGCGGCGAACGCCGACGCCAGCTCAGCTGACAGGATCGCCGTCACTGAGCGGCGTTGACGGAGGCGGGCGGGTCGGTCTCCACGTTGCGCCCTTCTGGCACGACTGGCACGCCGACCCGGACGCACGGAATGATCCCGCGCTCCGAGCGCACGCGGACGCACGGAATGATTCCACGGACTGAGCCCACACGGACGCAGGGAATGATTCCACGGATTGAGTCGCGCGCTCCTGGCACGGCGACGGTGCCGGGTTCCGATGCAGTCTCTTCCGCAGCCGCGGCGGGTGCGAGGCAGATGACCCCTGCCCCCGCAGCTGCCACGGCCACCGTGAACTTCGTGTAACGCATGTGCTGCTCCATCCTTATTTGGTGAGCGACGTGTCGCCCCAATGCGGGCGACCGCCAGTCGTGTATCCGTGCTCAGTGTCAAGCCGTGCCGGCGTGCGCGCTGGGGTAGTGCGCTACCCCAAAATGGGGGCGAGCCATACCCCAATCGCTTGATCTCGCCGCAGCGTCGAGAGCGCGCTTGCGCCCGCCACCGCACTAATACTAGGATGTCCTAGTATTTAGCCGTTCGGGCGAGGGACAGACTCATGACCACACAGATTCCGCATTTCATCAACGGCCAGCGCACGGCTGGGCAGTCCAAGCGCACCGCCGACGTGTTGAACCCCAACACCGGCGAGGTGCAGGCCAAGGTGCCGATGGCTTCGTCGGCCGATATCGATGCGGCGGTCGCCGTCGCGGTCGAGGCCCAGAAGGAGTGGGCGGCGTGGAACCCGCAGCGCCGGGCCCGCGTGATGATGAAGTTCATCGACCTGGTCAATAGGCACGTGGAAGAACTAGCCGAGCTGCTCTCCCTCGAGCATGGAAAGACCGTCGCCGACTCCAAGGGCGACATCCAGCGCGGCATCGAAGTCATCGAGTTCGCCGTCGGCATCCCGCACCTGCTGAAGGGTGAGTACACCGAGGGTGCCGGCACCGGGATCGACGTGTACTCGCTGCGCCAGCCGTTGGGTGTGGTCGCTGGTATCACCCCGTTCAACTTCCCGGCCATGATCCCGCTGTGGAAGGCGGGACCCGCACTGGCGTGCGGCAACGCGTTCATCCTCAAGCCGAGCGAGCGCGACCCGTCGGTGCCGGTCCGGCTGGCCGAGTTGTTCCTCGAGGCCGGCTTGCCACCGGGGGTGTTTCAGGTGGTGCACGGCGACAAGGAAGCTGTCGACGCCATCATCGAACACCCGGAGATCAAGGCCATCGGCTTCGTCGGCAGCTCCGACATCGCGCAGTACATCTACTCAGGTGCGGCCGCGCACGGTAAGCGCGCGCAGTGTTTCGGCGGCGCAAAGAACCACATGATCGTGATGCCCGACGCCGACCTCGACAACGCCGTCGACGCGCTGATCGGTGCGGGCTACGGCAGCGCCGGGGAGCGTTGCATGGCGATCAGTGTCGCGGTGCCCGTAGGTGACCAGACCGCGGATCGCCTGCGCGCCAGGCTGATTGAACGCGTCAACAATCTTAGGGTGGGCCACAGCCTTGACCCGAAGGCCGACTACGGCCCCTTGGTCACCGAGGCGGCTCTGGCACGCGTCAAGGATTACATCGACCAGGGTATCGCGGCGGGCGCGGAGGCTGTCGTCGACGGCCGCGAGCGCACCAGTGACGACCTGCAGTTCGCCGACGCGAACCTGGAGGGCGGCTACTTCATCGGCCCGACGTTGTTCGACCACGTCACGCCCGACATGTCGATCTACACCGACGAGATCTTCGGCCCCGTGCTGTGCATGGTGCGGGCGAAGGACTACGAAGAAGCGTTGCGGCTGCCGTCCGAGCACGAATACGGCAACGGTGTGGCGATTTTCACCCGCGACGGCGACACCGCACGCGACTTCGTGTCCCGGGTGCAGGTCGGCATGGTCGGTGTGAACGTGCCGATCCCGGTGCCGGTCGCCTACCACTCGTTCGGCGGCTGGAAGCGGTCGGGCTTCGGCGACCTCAACCAGCATGGTCCGGCGTCGATCATCTTCTACACCAAGGTCAAGACGGTGACGCAGCGCTGGCCGGCGGGTAGCCATGGCGCCGAGTTCGTCATCCCGACAATGAAGTAAATGAACTTCTTCGGGCTGGACGACGACGAACGCGTGATCGCCGAGACGGCGGCCGCGTTCGCCGAAAAGCGCCTCGCGCCATACGCGTTGGAGTGGGACCAGAACCACCACTTCCCCACCGACGTGCTGCGCGAGGCGGCCGATCTCGGCATGGCGGCCATCTACTGCCGCGAGGACGTCGGCGGCAGCGAGCTGCGGCGGCTGGATGCCGTGCGCATCTTCGAGCAGCTCGCCGCCGCGGATCCCACCATCGCGGCCTTCTTGTCCATTCACAACATGTGCACGTGGATGGTTGACTCTTACGGCACCGACGAACAACGCAAGTCATGGGTGCCGCGGCTGGCCTCGATGGAGGCCATCGCCTCGTACTGCCTGACCGAGCCCGGCGCCGGCTCCGACGCCGGCGCGCTCCGTACCAAAGCTGTTCGCGAGGACAGCGACTACGTCATCGACGGGGTCAAGCAGTTCATCTCCGGCGCGGGCGTGTCGGACGTGTATGTCGTGATGGCACGCACCGGCGACGAGGGTCCGCGCGGAATCTCGGCGTTCGTGGTCGAAAAGGACACGCCGGGATTGAGTTTCGGCGCTGACGAGCAGAAGATGGGCTGGAACGCGCAGCCAACCGCGCAGGTTATCTTCGAGGGCGTGCGGGTCCCCGCCGATGCCATGCTTGGCGGCGCCGAAGGCGAAGGCACCGGGTTCGGCATCGCGATGAACGGGCTCAATGGCGGCAGAATCAACATCGCCGCATGCTCGCTCGGCGGCGCGCAGGCCGCGTTCGACAAGGCGGTGGGTTACCTGGCGGACCGGCAGGCGTTCGGCGGCTCGCTGCTCGACGAACCGACCGTGCGCTTCACCCTCGCGGACATGGCCACGGCCCTTCAGGCATCGCGAACCCTGTTGTGGCGCGCGGCAACCGCGCTCGACGACAACCACCCGGAAAAGGTGGAGCTGTGCGCGATGGCCAAGCGTTACGTCACCGACGCGTGCTACGACGTGGCCGATCAGGCGTTGCAATTGCACGGTGGCTACGGCTACCTGCGCGAGTACGGCTTGGAGAAGATCGTCCGCGATCTGCGGGTGCACCGAATCCTCGAAGGAACCAACGAAATCATGCGCGTGGTCATCGGTCGGGCCGAGGCGGCCCGGGCCCGCGCGTCCGCATAGGGCAGGGAGAGCAGATGACGACGATCGCGTTCTTGGGGCTGGGCCACATGGGCGGTCCGATGGCGGCCAACCTCGTCGCGGCCGGGCACACCGTGCGTGGCTTCGACCCTGTGGCCGCACTGAAGCAGGCCGCTGCGGCCAAGGGCGCACAGGTCTTCGACACCGGCGCAGATGCGACCTCGGAGGCCGACGTCGTGATCACGTCACTCCCCAATGGCGACATCGTGAAAGCGGTCTACGCCGAAGCCTTGCCGGCGGCGCAGAAGGGGACGTTGTTCATCGACACATCGACCATCTCGGTCGACGACGCACGCGCGATCCATTCGCAGGCGGTCGAACAGGGCCACGCCCAACTGGATGCGCCGGTCTCCGGCGGCGTGAAGGGCGCGACCGCGGGCACGCTGGCGTTCATGGTCGGCGGTGAGGACGACGCGGTCGAACGTGCGCGACCGGTGCTGGAACCGTTGGCGGGCAAGATCATTCATTGCGGCGCCCCGGGTACTGGCCAAGCGGCAAAGCTGTGCAACAACATGGTGCTGGCGGTGCAGCAGATCGTGGCGGGGGAAGCCTTCGTGCTGGCCGAAAAGCTCGGGCTGTCCGCGCAGGCGCTGTTCGACGTGATCACTGGCGCGACGGGCAATTGCTGGGCGATACACACGAATTGCCCTGTACCCGGACCAGTTCCGACGTCGCCTGCCAACAACGACTTCAAGCCGGGCTTCGCCACCGCGTTGATGAACAAGGACATCGGTCTGGCGATGGACGCGGTGAACTCGACCGGTTCGTCGGCACCGCTCGGCAGCCACGCTGCGGAGATCTACGCCAAGTTCGCTGCCGACCACGCCGACGAGGATTTCAGCGCCGTCATCGAAATGATCCGCAAGGGCTAGAACGGTGCAGCCGCTTCGTTGCGCGCGCGTTCGGCCTTGACCCAAGCGGCGTGTTCGGCAGCGCGGGTGCGTCGTCGTCTGGGCATCATCACGCCGCGGTCGACGTTATTGGGCACCACGATCGACGGGGGCGGAAGGTCGGCAGTCGTCGTGTCCCATCTCTCGAAGAACAGCCGACTGCCAGGTTTGGTGATGTATTTCCTGCCGCTGGGCGAGGTCCAAATGACCGTGCCATCAGGCAACTGGATGTCATGCCATCCGCCGAACGTCTTCATCAGATGGTTAGTTCGACACAGACACTTGAGATTCGACGGGTGGGTCGGGCCGATCGGATAGGGGATGGTGTGGTCGATGTCGCAACGATCGGCCGGTACGTCGCAGCCGGGCGCGCGGCAGTACAGATCTCGCATCCGCACGAACTCGGCCAACTCTGCCGACGGTCGATAGTGCGGTTCCGGCTCGTCGCTGGGCATGGTGATCGGACGGACCTTGGCGCCGCCGCGGATCAACTTCGATAGCAGCGGAGTCGGCACTATGCCCTCTCCGACGATCAGTGCTGGGCGCGGCGCGACTGCGGGCTGTTCGGCAGCCTCAGTTGCCGCGTCGACCGCTGACTGGTCCGCCAGCACCCGGATCACCACGTTTGAGGAACTCGGAGAATCGCCTGCTGGGCAGGTTTTCGAACCGCACTGGCACGCCAGGCGGTCTTTGCCAGCGCCTATCGCGCCCACCGCATCCGAGCGACGCTCGCCCATAGTGCGAGGATCGTTGTCACAGACTCCCTGCACCATCTGTGCGACGCGACGCTTGAGCACCGCCGCATCCGTGGCCAATAGGCGGCCCCACACCGCGGTGGTTTCGGCCGGATCATCGAGATCTCCGATCGAGAAGTCCCTACTACGCGTGGAGGATTCGGAGCGGCGCACGGCTGCGGGGTCGTATCGGAAGACCCATGCGTCGATCGCCTGATCGAGTCGGTCCTCGGAGAGCGGACCCCATTTGTTCGCGCCCCCCGCAAGGGCGGCGTCGATGAGGGCCAGCGCGTCGGCGTCTTCCACGAGTTGGGTGCGCCAGGTGATCGCGGAGACCACCCGCGAGCTGAGCGTGCCCTCCATGTACAGCGCCGCCACACGGGGAAGACGGTCCCGCAGCGCTACCGCGATCCGCATCTGCGCCGACGCCCGGCGATGTCCTACGGTCATGGCCGCCGCCACCTCGGTGGCCGCTGAAGCCCAGCCGTCGAACGCCCAGTTCGCCTGCTCGTCATCGTCAACGACTCGGCGCCGGGCGAGCTCAGCGATGGCAGCCAGCCGCCGAGCCCCGGCAGCAGCTTCTGCTCGCGCGCCCTCCTCGATGGCGGCGACGACCATCGCGTCATCCGCCGTCGAGAACTCCGAGTCGAACATGCTTGCGATTATGCCCGCCGCGGCCGACGTTCGAAAAAGTTATCCACAGTCTCGAATTCATCCACAGATTCCATGCCTCAACACATTTGGGCTTGACGATGGCGGCCCCGGAATAAATCGCGATGAGCCGTGCTTGTCGCCTGAATGACCTTTCCCGTACGCGTCGCCGTTCAAATTCAGCCCGCCGACACCCCTGACTACGCCACCTGGCGGCAGGCCGTCCTGCATGCCGAGGAGATCGGGGTGGACGTCATCTTCGGCTATGACCACTTCCATGCGCCGTTCATCGAGTCGATCGCTGACGCGAAGCCGGTGCTGGCCGAGGTGCAGCCGGATGTGAACAACTTCGAGGGCTGGACCGCGCTGGCGTCGTGGGGCGAGATCACCACACGCGCTGAACTCGGCCTGCTGGTGGCGGGGATCGGCTACCGCAACCCCGATCTGCTCGCGGACATGGCGCGCACGGTCGACCACATCAGCGGCGGCCGGGCCATCCTCGGCGTCGGCGCTGGTTGGTACGAGAAGGATTACACCACTTACGGTTTCGATTACGGCACGGTCATATCGCGGGCGGATCTCTTCGACGAGGGATTGCTGCGCATCGAGCGCCGCTTCGAGCTGTTGCAGCCGGCACCGCTTCGCAAGATCCCGATCTTGATCGGCGGATCTGGTCCAAAGCGCACCTTGCCCGCGGTCGCACGTCATGCCGACATCTGGCACACCTTCCTGCCCATCGACTCCTACCGCGAGGCCAGTGCCCGCGTCGCCGAACTGGCCGCCGGATTCGGCCGCGCCGACAGCGATATCGAGCGCTCGACGCTGTGGACCGATCCGCAGTCGGCGGACGCGTATCTGGCCGCCGGCGCCACGTTGTTCCATACCGAGGTCCGCGCGTCAGAGGGCAAATACGACCTCAGCACGGTGCAGAAGCTGGTCGACTGGCGCGACACGAAGCGCTGAGTGCCCGCCTCAGTGCTGCGGCCGAACGCCGAGCACGTCGCGGAACAACGCCTGACGAAGGGCAAGCTCCCTCGGATCGGAGAACGGGTACAGGCCCATCCTGTTCATCACGTAAGCGAACCCCACTCCGGTGTCGGGGTCGGCGAACGCCAAAGATCCACCAGCACCGGGTGTTCCGAACGCATTTCCCGATGATCCGAACACCCATTTCGACATGGGTTTGTTGAAGCCAAGCGAATACGATGTGTCTGCCTGTCCCAGGAAGTCGCGCGCTCCCTTCGTCGGTGAAACGGCCGGTGCCTTCAGCGCGCTGAACACCTGGGGCGTCAACCCGAGCTGAGCCCCACCGGTTGCGGCGTCGCCGTAGAGTTTGGCGAGCGACCGCGCGGTGCCGGTCCCGTTGGCTGCCGGTATTTCCAGTGCCCGTATCTGGTCGCTGTTCATGTCGATGTCCTTGACGCCTTCGGCGAGCGCGATGGCCCGCTTCCCCAGACCAAGAGGATTTACCAAGGCGACCGCCTGGCGCGGGTTCATAGTGAGCAGCCGCCTGATCGCCATGGCCTTCGTTGGTGTGTGCAGGTACGCCACGCGGTCGCTTTCGACCCTCGACGGCAGACCGATATAGAACTCGAGGCCGAGTGGCCCTGCGATCTCTTGGCCGAAGAACCGCCCTATAGTGCGGCCCTTTGCATCCGTGTGCCGGATGAGTTCAGACACGTACCAGCCGAAGGTCAAGGTGTGGTAGCCGTGCCTTGTCCCTGGCGGCCAGATGGGGGCTTGGGCCGCGAGCTTCGCCGACATGTCCACGGGGCTCGTCAGGTCCGAAAAGGTCAGCTGCGGTTTGACGACGGCGAGTCCTGCCTGGTGGCCGAGCAGCTGCCGCACGGTGATGGAGCCCTTGCCGGCTTGTGCGAACGCAGGCCAGTAGTCGGCCACCTTCGCGTCGTAGGAGATCAACCCGCGCGATGCAGCGACCGAAACAGCAAGCGAAGCAACGCCTTTCGTGGCCGAGAACACAGTGACGAGCGTGTCCTGCTCCCACGGCGATCCGGTGCTCCCGTTACGGAGGCCGCCCCAGAGATCGACGACCTTGCGGCCATCGCGGTACACCGCGAAGGCGGCTCCGACCTCCTTGCCGCTGCTCAGGTTGCGGCGAAACGCGTCGGCAACCTTGCCGTAGCCGTCGTCGACGTCACCCCCGATGAGGTCAGGCGAGAGCTTGATCTTCTGAGTCACCCGCGAATGATAATGGCGCGGGGGTCACGAAGCAGAATGCGGCTATGCGGCGGACCTCTTGTGGGCGGCCCACCAGCGGCCGTGCAGCCGTTGACAATCCGCGATCAGCAGCGGCTGATCGCCGCCGTAGTCGGCACGCACCGCGACCGCAGCCGGGATATCGGGTGTGCCGTCGCCCGTGATGACAACGGTGGCCACGCCCGCGGCGGTCGCCGCCCGCAGCCCCGCAGCGGAACCCGTCACAGCGAGGGCGTTCTCCGCGGATACCCCGAACTCCCACAGCGCGTTCTGATAAGCCTCGCGATCCGGCATGGCCTTCTTCACATCGTCAGCGGTGACGACCGTTTCGACCAGCCCATCGCCGACGAGCTGGCGGATCAGTGGCTCGGCCCAGCTTCGCGGTCCGTTGGTCACCACACCCACCCAGACGCCCGCGGCGAACGCGTCCAGCACGAGGTCGACGAGGCCGGGCCGAGGTGCGAGGTCGGCGTCGTGAATCAGCTCCTCGAACATCATGTTCTTGGTCGAACAGATCTCGTCGGCGAGCAACTCGGTCAGCACATCGCATTCCGTGGCGATCCCGCGCTTGCGCAGTTCGGCCGAGACGCGCTGCCGCTCGTCACTAAGGGCCAATAGCTGGCGGTAACGGCCGACGGACCACTCGAAATCCAGGCCGTGCGCGGCGAAGGCCGCGTTGAACGCCACGCGGTGACCGTCGAACTCAATATCCGTCAGGGCGTCTAGGTCGAAGATGACCGCGCGCAGCGGATACACAACGCTCTGGGTCGGCGCGGTGGCATCCCACCAGAATCGACCAGCGCGCCACGTTTTCTCCTGCGTTGTAGGCATGCGGATAGGGTGTCCCACATCACAGCAATCGGCCTCCCCCAATTGGGGGATCAGCCAGGCCAAGTTCGGCTGCCTCCCGAAAAGCCCAGTTCTAAGGTGGTGCCATGACGCCCAGCAGCCCCCCGGTGCGGCTTGTGCTGGTCGATGACCACGAGATGGTCATCGAGGGCCTGAAGGCGATGCTTGCGGCGTTTCACGACCGCGTAGAGGTGGTCGGTCAGGCCGTCGGTGCTGAGCGGGCGCTCAGCGTAGTCGACGACCTCGACCCCGACATCGTGCTGTGCGACGTCCGCATGCAGGGTGCCAGCGGCCTCGACCTCTGTCTTCAGCTGCGTGAGAGCGACCCGAAGCGCAAGATCGTGATGCTGTCGGTCTACGACGACGAGCAGTACTTGTTTCAGGCGCTACGCGTCGGCGCATCGGGCTACCTGCTGAAAAGCATCAGCAGCGACGAGCTGGTCCGTCAGCTGGAGTTCGTGCACGGCGGGGAGACCGCGATCGACCCTGGGATGGCGGCCAGGGCAGTCGACACGGCGGCCCGGCTGCAGCGCGACGAGTTCTGGCCCGGCGCCCGGCACGGCCTGACACAACGCGAAAGCGAGATCCTGTCGTACGTGGTCAACGGTTTGTCCAACCGTGCCATCGCCACCAAGTTGGTCATCGGCGACGAAACCGTCAAGAGTCATATGAGCTCCATCTACCGCAAGCTCGGAGTCAGTGACCGCACCGGCGCTGTCGCGACCGCGCTGCGGGAAGGGATCTACAAATAGTGAAGCCCGCAGCCCGCCCGCCTAATGCGGTTCGCGACCTCGTCGACGCCGACCGCGAACTCGCGCTGCTGCGCGAGCTGATCCAGGCTGCGTCGAAAGGACCCGGCGTCGAACCGCTGGCCGCCGCGGCGGCACGGATGATCACCGCCGCCACCGCCAGCGATGTGTGTTTCGTCCACGTGCTCGACGACACCGAGCGGTCCCTGACGCTTGCGGGTGCGACGCCGCCCTTCGACGCCGCGGTCGGTGAGATCCGGCTGCCTCTGGGTCAAGGCATCTCGGGCTGGGTGGCAAGCCACCGTAAGCCCGTGGTGATCAGTCACAACAAGGAGGCGGACCCGCGGTATATGCCGTTTGAATCGTTGCGCGGCAAGGACTTCACGTCGATGGTGTCGGTGCCGATGGAGACCGATCCGGGTGGTCTGGTCGGGGTGCTCAACGTGCACACCGTCGAACGTCGTGAGTTCACCGAGGGCGACGTGGAACTGCTGCTCGTCATCGGCCGGCTGATCGCGGGTGCGTTGCATCAGGCACGGCTGCACCGCCAGCTGGTGGCCCGCGAACGCGCGCACGAGAATTTCGTCGAGCAGGTCATCGAGGCTCAGGAGATCGAGCGGCGCCGGCTCGCGGGCGACATCCACGACGGCATCTCGCAGCGGCTCGTCACACTGTCATATCGGCTCGACGCCGCGACCCGGGCGGTCGAGGACGATCCGGAGATGGTCGCCGAACAACTGAGCAAGGCCCGCGAATTGGTCGACCTGACACTGCAAGAGGCCCGCGCAGCGATCGGTGGGCTGCGGCCACCGGTGCTTGACGACCTTGGTTTGTCCGGCGGGCTGGCCAGCCTGGCCCGTTCGATCCCCGGGATGGACATGGAGGTCGACCTCGATGACACCCGCCTGCCCGACCACATCGAGATTGCGCTGTACCGGATCGCGCAGGAATGCCTGCAGAACGTCGTCAAGCACGCCAATGCCAAGCGGGCGCGGCTGACATTCTTTGTCAACACTGAGACCGCCCGTCTCGAAATCATCGACGACGGCGTGGGTTTCGACACTTTCGAGCACCCGTTGGGCGGCGATGAGATGGGCGGCTACGGTCTGCTGTCGATGGCCGAACGGGCCGAAATAGTAGGCGGCCGACTCAACATCCGGTCGCGCCCGGGTTCGGGCACCGCGGTCACGGCAACGATCCCGTTGCCGACGCCGGTCACTGATTAAAAGTCGCCCGAGGTGCGGCGCAGCGTCTCGATCGAGTCGGCGAGTGCCCGCGACTCGTTGTCGGACATTCCGATGTCGGCGAACACGTCGTTGTTGAGCGTGACGGTCGCGTCCTCGACCGTGGAGCGGCCGAGGTCGGTGATCTGTACCAGCGTGGTGCGGCCGTCGGTCGGATGCGGGATGCGTTCCACCAGCCCGTCGGCTTCCAGCCGGCGAATCGCGTGCGTGACGCTGGTGACGTGCACCTGCAGCCGGTCCGAGGCCTTGGTGATCGGCAGCGCCCCGGTGCGGCTGAATGCCAGCAGTCGTAACAACTCGTAGCGCGAGAAACTCAGGTCGTAGGGCCGCAACGCGGTTTCGACACGGGCCAGCAGGATCTGGTGCGCCCGCATCACCGACGTCACCGCGACCATGCCGTCGGCGACGTCGCCCCAGCCGGACCGCTGCCAATTGGCACGCGCCAACGCGATCGGATCACGCACATCCCGTTGCGAGGCCACGCTTCTTCATACCGCATACACCGGCCGATACCAGGCAGAATCTCAGCGCATTGCGATCGGCGCCACCGCGGCCAGCACCGCGCGGGTGGACTGCCGGTTACCGACGGTGATCCGCACGCTGCCCTCGGCGTAGTTGCGGACCTGCAAGCCGCTGCCGTCGAACACCTGCCGCCACGGCTCGCGCCACGGAGGCAGGTAGACGAAGTTCGCGTGGCCGTCGGTGCTGTACACACCCATCGACCTCAACCGCATCCGCAGGTAGCGGCGTTCGGAGGCGATCATCCGGATGCGTTGCCGCAGCTGGTTTTCCGCGTCGTAGGAGGCGGCGACCGCCACCAGGCTGGTGATGCCGACGCCGAACGGCGGCTGCATGGTCCACAGCCGGCGGGCCAGATCCGGAGCGCAGAACCCGTAGCCGATCCGCAGGCCCGCCAGCCCGTAGGCTTTTGAGAAGGTGCGCAGCACCACGACACTCGGATACCGCTCGACGAGTGCGGGGGCGTCGATTCGGTATTCCGGCGAAAGGAACTCCACGTAGGCCTCGTCCAGCAGCACCACCGTGTCGGCCGGGACCCTGCGCAGGAAGCGCTCGATCTCGGCGGCCGGTTCGACGGTACCGGTCGGGTTGTGCGGCCGGCACACGACGACCACCCTTGCGTGTGCTGCCGCGTCGGCCATAGCGTCCAGGTCGTGGTGGCCGTGCGCATCCAGCGCCACCGTGACCGACTCAAGCCGCGCCATCTGCGCGAAGATCGGATACCCGTCGAATGTCGGTGACGTCATCACCATCTTTTCGCCCGGGTTCGTGACGGCGTGCAACACCTGCAGGATCACGCCCGTCGCGCCGCTGCCAATCACCACCTGGTCGTCGCGCACGCCGACGCGCCCCGCGATCAAGGAGCGTAACCGCTCCGGTAGGTACTCCGGATATCGGTTGGCCGCATCGATGGATTCGATCAGCGCGGAGCGCACCGCGGGCAGCGGCGGAAACGGATTCTCGTTGAGCGACAACGCCAACGGGTTCAGCGCGCTGGGCAGTGCCCCGACCGCATCGGTCACCTCTCGCTTCAGCGTCGCCATCAGTCTCGACCGCCCCACTTGATCGCCGCCGCCCCCGCGAAGTCGCCGGCGTGCGCGAACGCCGCCATCATCACGACGTCGCCCTTCCCGAGGGTGCCGTCAGAGATGGCCCGGTCGAGATTGATCGGGATGCCCGCGCCGAACAGATTGCCGCACTCGTCAAACGTGTCGACATGCCGCTCCTTGGGCAGCTCCAGCGCCTCGCGCCAGTTCCGCAGAAACACCCGGTTTGGCTGGTTCGTGACAAGCAGGTCAAGATCTTTGGGCTGCATACCGATTCGATCGCAGACCGTGTACGCAACCTCCGGCACCTGACGGTTCCCTCGCGCCAGCACCTTGGTGATCTTGCTTTCGGTGAACCCGATGTAGTGCTCACCAGAGCCCGCCTGCCACCACTTTCGCGGCGGGTCGTTGATGATCGTCATGTCGCCGGCGTACTCGCCGTAGGTCCGGCACTCGATGTCGAGGATCGGCGATTCGTCGGACAGCGTGACCAGTCCGACGGCGGCGCCGTCACCGGGCACTGCCGCCTGGGCTTTCGGCCGAACGGTTTGTTGGTCAAACACCTGTCCGGCCGCGTTCTGGGCGATCGCGATCAGCGCGCTCTGCCCCGCTCCCGACGAAAGCAGTTGCCGCGCGACTTGCAGCCCGAGCACGAACGCCGCGCATCCGCCGTTGTGCAGATCGAGCACCCAATTCGGCTTCATGCCAAGGCGATGCGCCATGCCGCCGCCTCCCCCGTAGAAGGGCATATCTGGCACCTGGGTGTGGGTGATCAGCACGTCGACATTCGCGATGACGTCCTGACCATGGCGTTCGACCAGCCCTGCGGCGGCCCGCTCCACCATGTCGATGGCAGTCTCACCCTCGGCGACATGATGACGGAACTTCGGCGCACGGAACATCACGTTGTCGCGCAGGTCGTCGGAGTCGGCGAACTGGGCGTAATACTCGGCGCCGATCGGCTCCCCGGGCAGATATGTCGAGAGATCAATAAGACTGACTGGCCCTTGCTGGTTCACGAAATCCTCATCTCATCCAGGCCGGCGTGACCGGCAAGCCGTTGTGGTGGCGATACTCGGCGATTGCCTTGAGGTTCTTCAGCTCGAGCAGGTGGCCGGCGCCGAACATGTCCCAGAAGTCGCCGACCCACACCGGGCGCTCGGGCGGAGCAGTTTCCGGATAGGCGTTGCGGTCGTAGAACGGGTGATGGCAATTCGTCCACAGCACCACCGAGCCTGGCTTGTCGAACACCGACTGCGCATCGACGATTCGCATCAGGTAGATCATCCAAAGGTGCTTGCCCTGGTCCCACGCGCAGTGGTAGTCGACGGTCATGGCATCCCTGTTTGCCACCGTGCGGGTGAAGATCTTTGTCTCCGAACCCAATCGGTCATAGGCGAGCCACAGACCTGGTTCCTCGGTCGGCGTGAACCCTCGCAGGCTGTACGTCCACTCTTCCAGGCAGCGGGTGTCGGCCATGTAGTCGTACAGCTCGTCTGGCGGACAGTCGATAAAGCTGTTGACGGTGCAGAACTCACCGAACACCTCGTCGTGCGGGTACACCGACCGCATCATCTCCATGATGAGGGGGGTGGCCTTCTCCCGAGGTGAGGTCTCGATTCGGACCACATCATCGATCGGATCGACTGTGCCCCTGTGAGCGGTGATGTCATCAAGCGCGGGCAACGACATTGGAGTGGTTCTCCTTTGAGATGGACGGTTGATTCGCGGGTTTCCCGAGAAAGTTTGCAAACGGCGGGATTTCGTCGGCCGAGCACTCGACGCTGACGACCGACGGGCCATCGGCGTCCAGCGCCGCAGCCAGCGCATCGGGGAATGCGACGATGTCGTCGACATCCACCGAGTGCAGCCCGGGGAACATGGTGGCCAGCCCGGCGCCGAAACGGCTTGGCCCGAACCGGTTGTAGCTGTACACGTCGTCGTAGAACAGCTGCTCCCGGGTCACGCACATTGCGTGCGCGTGATTGTCAAAGAGCAGGAACGTGACAGGAAGCCGGTACTGCAGTGCGGTGTGGATCTCCATGCCGTGCATGAGGAAGGAGCCGTCACCGGCGATGACGACCGTTCGCCGCCTCCGCTCGCCGCTCTTCGCGCGAGCGCTCATCGACCTTCCGAAGGACACGCCGACGCCGGCTCCAAAGCTGTACCCCATGCCGCCCATGCCGAGCGCGACGATGAAGCGGCCGTCGCGGCGCGCCGGTAGGTAATGAATCGCGGAGGCGCCGATGTTTCCCGCGTCGATGACGATGTCCGTCCCGTCCGGCAGCACCGCATCGAGCACCGTCATCGCATCGCGGTAGCGCACCCCCGGGCCGGTGAACCGCGGCGGCCGCAGCTCGGTGTGTGGCACCGCGTCAGGTACCCGCGCACCGAGCGGCCTGCCTTGCCCCGACAGGGTTGCGGTCAGCAGCGACAACGAGCCGCGCAGGTCGTCGGTGTGCACATGAGTGGATGCCACGTACGGCCGTGCGGACCCGATCGACAGCACGGGAACCGACGCAAGCACGTCGTCGAGTCCGGCACGCGCCGTCACGCTCAAGCGCGTGCCGACCACCAGGCATACCGCGCTGTCCGCGATCGCGGTCGCGACCCCAGGGTGGCCCATCACTCCGGTGACACCCAGCGCCGACGACGATCCCATTCCTGGCGTGCCTGCGACGTCCTTGGCGTCGGGCACGGCGGCGATCCGCGCGCGCAACATCGACCGCAGCTGCTCGAGTTCGACGCGCGCATCGTCACGTGCGACCTGCTCGCCGGCGATGATCGTGATCGGCCCTTCGGCGCCGCGCAGCGCACGGGCGATCGCCGCGGGATCGCCCAGCTGCACCGACGCCTGTTCCAATCCGCCACCGCTGGGGCCGGCCCCGTTCAAGAGGCTGGATTGTTGAATGTCCTTGGGCAGCAACAATACTGCGGGCCCACCGGTGCGTGCGGCGGCGATCGCCTCTGGCAGCACCGAGACGATGTCCTCGGGCCGCGTCACCCGCCGGCAGAACACTGAAACAGCGGAAAACAGCGCCTCTGCATTCAGCGCGCCGTTGTGACCGCTGGTGTCCTGGAAGCCGCCCCTGCCGTCGAGCGGGGTCGGCGGTTGGCCGATCAGCGCCAGCACCGGCACCCGGCTGGCGAACGCTTCCCCCAACCCGGGCACGGTGTTCAGGCAGCCGCCGCCCGAGGTCGCTGCCACCACGCCGAGCCCTGCGCCGCTGCGGCTGAAACCATCGGCCATTGTCGCGGCTGAGAACTCGTGCTTGGCCAGCACGGCGGTGATGTCGTCACGGAAGAACGCGGCGTCATACAGGTCCTCGATATTGGCGCCGTCGACACCGAAGATGAAGTCAACACCGCTCGCCGCAAGGTATCCGACGATGTGGTCGACAACCCGATGCCTACTAGCCATTGCTCACCTGCTTCTCGAGCCCCCACCACTGACACGACTCGCGACGGAGTTGGGTTCACTCAGTGGCCCGAATCACAAGTGACGTTCGAGCAGGACCTTTCCGTCTTCGGGCGAAACCAGTTGCACCGCAGCAATTTCGTCCTTCTGCATCGGAGTGTTAGCACTCGGAAGTGCAGTGGCACCGGACAGTCCGAGCCATGTCGCAACCTGAGTGTGGCTGCCGTCGCGGCCCACCACGACCATGCCCAGGTTCTGCGGCGGCGCGTCGCGCTGGCCCCAATCCCCATAGGTGCACGCCATGTCGATACGCGTGCCCCACCCGTAGCCTGTCAGGCTGATGGTCGCGTTGATCGGCGTCTCCGAGACCTTGTTCATTTCCATCGCCTGGACGGTTTCCTGCGGGGTGGAGTTCTCCAGACCCACGATCTCGGGACGAACGCCGATCACCACACCGACCGCCAGCAGCGCGGCGGCAACGCCGACCGCGGCCGATGTCAGCCAGCGGGACCGCCTGCGGCGCCACCGAACCTTGTCGAGGATCGAATCGAGCACCTCGGGCCGAAGCGGCGGGGGTTCCGGCGTTTCGTCCTCCAGCGCGCGCACGTCCTCGAGGTCCAGCATCGCCAGCAACGCCGGGACGCCGCTGATATCGGCGACTGCCGATCGGCACCGCGCACAGGTTTCCAGGTGAGCCTCGTACTCACGGCGTTCGTTGCTTGACAGCGAACCGAGGACATATGCCGCATCCCAGGTCACATAGCGATCGCCGTCCAACAAGTCACCGCCTAGGGGAAATCCGAATTGTGTCATCGTGTCACCCCCATTTCCTGCAGATTGAGTCGCAATGCCCGGACCGCGTAGTGGAGCCGGGATTTCACCGTGCCCTCCGGGATCTGGAGGTCGTTGGCGATCTGTGCGGTAGTCCATCCCTGGTAGTACGACCGGCGGATCACCGCACGGTGTTCCTCTGACAGCTGGCTCAAGGCCGTGCTCAACAGCAGTCGGTCCAATGCAGAGTCCACCTCGTCCGGTGCGGCGCGGTCGGCCACCTGCTCGAGGTCGGATGTGCCGGACTCGTTGCGGTACCGCGCGCTGCGACGCTCGTCGATGATGAGGTTGCGCGCCACGGTGAACAGCCACGCCCTGGCCGACCGCTCTACCTCGTCGGTCACTTCCGGGTGTCGCCATGCCCGAAGCAGCGTCTCCTGCACCACGTCCTCCGCACGCGCTTGATCACCGGTAAGCCGCAGGGCATAGCGCCACAACGCCGCAGCGTGCTCGTCGTAAAGCACACGCATCATGGCGGCTTCGGGATCGTCCACTACCAACCTCCGTCTTAGATACGACGTTGGCGGTGCTCAGGTTCATTACTACGCGCGCCGTAGACGGCGCGCGGCCAATTGCCGAATGTGGGCTTGATACACGCCGTGGCGGCCTGCGACGTGTTGGTAACCCACGTTCGGCGAGGCTCCGTCTACACGGTGAGGATTCGGGGCCCGTCATCCGTGACGGCCACCGTGTGCTCCCAGTGCGCGGCGCGCGACCCGTCGGCGGTGACGACGGTCCATTCGTCTTCCAGCACAACGGTCTTCGTGGTGCCCAGCGTGAGCATCGGTTCGATAGCCAGCACCGAGCCGGGCGCAAGGTACGGTCCGCGGCCCGCGGCGCCCTCGTTGGGCAGGAACGGGTCCATATGCATCTCGCGACCGATGCCATGCCCGCCGTAACCGGAGACGATGCCGAACTTGCGGTCAAAACGCGCCTCGGCAGCGCGCGTTTCCGCCTCGATCGCGTATGAGACGTCGGTGAGCCGGTTGCCAGGCAGCATCGCGGCGATGCCGGCTTCCATCGCCTCGCGGGTGGCCTGCGACAGCGCCTCATCGACTCCGATCATCGTTCCGATGCCGAACGTGATGGCCGAATCCCCGTGCCAGCCATCGAGGATCGCACCGCAGTCGATGGACACCAGATCGCCAGGCGCAAGGATTTCTTGCGCTGACGGAATCCCGTGCACCACACGGTCATTCACCGATGAGCAGATGCTGGCCGGAAAGCCGTGATAGCCAAGGAACGACGGCACACCACCGCCCTCGCGGATGACCGATTCGGCGATCTCATCCAGCGCCAGCGTGGACACCCCCGGCGCCGCCGCCTGCCGCACGGCCAGCAGCGCGGAGGCGACCAGCGACCCGGCCGCTGCCATCGCATCGAGTTCGTCGGCGCTGCGCTGCGCGACGACCTTGCGGTTGCGCAGCCCCGGAAGACCGATCATCGACTACTTGCCGAGAGCCCGCAGGGCCCGTGCGAAAACTTCATCGAGTGAGCCGACCGCGTCGACCGTCTGCAGGTTGTTGTGGCTGTAGTACTCCAGAAGTGGCTCGGTCTCGTCGCGGTACACCTGCATCCGATTGTGGATGACCTCTTCGGTGTCGTCGGCGCGGCCGCGGCCCTTGAGCCGCTCGAACAGCTCGCCCTCGGAGACCTGAAACTCCAGCACGACGTCGAGCTTTGTGTCGTGGTTCTTCAGCATCTCGTCGAGCGCGCGGGCCTGCTCCACCGAGCGGGGGTAGCCGTCGAGAATAAACCCAGCAGCCGCATCGTCTTCTTGAATCCGGTCTTCCACCAGCTTGTTCGTCAATTCGGACGGCACCAGGTCTCCGGCGTCGAGGTAGCGCTTGGCCTCCACGCCGAGCGGTGTGCCCTCACTGATGTTCTTGCGGAACAGGTCTCCCGTCGAGATCTGCGGAATGCCGAGCTTCTCGGACAGCTTGAGCGCCTGCGTGCCTTTGCCCGCGCCAGGCGGTCCGAGTAGAACGACTCTCACTTCAGGAACCCTTCGTAGTTACGCTGCATCAGCTGGCTTTCGATCTGTTTGACGGTATCCAATCCGACGCCGATCATGATCAGAACCGCAGTTCCACCGAACGGCAAGTTCTGCACGCCGCCGCTGTTGCCCATCTCCAGGAACAGGTTAGGCAGCACGGCAATCACACCCAGGTAGATCGAGCCGGGAAGGGTGATCCGGCTAAGCACATATCGCAGGTAATCGGCGGTGGGTTTGCCCGGGCGGATGCCGGGGATGAAGCCGCCGAACTTCTTCATCTCGTCGGCCCGTTCGTCGGGGTTGAACGTGATCGACACGTAGAAGTACGTGAAGAACATGATCAGCCCGAAGTAGACCGCGATATAGACGGGGTCCGCGGGGTTCGTCAGGTAGTCGGCGACGAACCGCGACCACCAGCTGTTGCTCGCGTCGGGGCTTCCACTGGTGATCAGCTGGGTGATCAGATGCGGGATGTAGATCAGCGACGACGCGAAGATGACCGGGATGACGCCGGCCTGGTTGACCTTGAGCGGCAGGTATGTCGACGTGCCGCCGTACATGCGCCTGCCCACCATCCGCTTTGCGTACTGGACGGGGATGCGCCGCTGGCCCTGCTCGACGAACACCACGCCGATGATGATGATCAGCGCCGCCACGCAGACCGCGGCGAACACCATGCCGCCACGGCTGTCCAGGATGGTCTTGCCCTCGATCGGGATGCGCGCGGCGATGCCGGCGAAGATCATCAGCGACATGCCGTTGCCGATGCCGCGCTCGGTGATCATTTCGCCCATCCACATCACCAGCGTCGCGCCTGCCGTCAGCACCAGCACGATGACGACCAGCGTGAAGATGTTCAGTCCCTCGCTCTGGCCCTGGATGATGTCGAGCGTGCAGCCCTGCAGCAGCCCGCCGTTGGCGGCGAGCGCCACGATGCTGGTGGCCTGGAGGATGGCCAGCGCGACGGTCAGGTAGCGGGTGTACTGCGTGAGTTTCGCCTGGCCTGCTTGCCCCTCTTTGCGCAGCTGCTCGAAGCGCGGGATCACGACGCCCAGCAGCTGAACGATGATGCTGGCGGTGATGTACGGCATGATGCCGACCGCGAACACCGTCAGCTGCAGCAGCGCGCCGCCGGAGAACAGGTTGATCAGGGAGTAGATCTGCGCCGAATCGCCGCCGGTGACCTGCGCCACGCACTTCTGCACATTCGGGTAGTTGACGCCCGGCGAAGGGATCGAGGCGCCCACCCGATACAGGATGACGACGCCCAGGGTGAACAGGATCTTGCGCCGCAGGTCGGGTGTCCGCAGAGACGAGATGAAAGCCGAGAGCACTCTTCCTCCTGCGCAGCCGGCCTGTAGATCGCGGCGTGCGAACGGGGCTGGTTTTTGCCAGCGTATTGGTTAAGTCCTGCGCGGACCCGCAACAAGCGCGCAGCCTGCGGAGTCACGCGTCAAACAGTCTACGAGACTAACAGTTGAGGTTCCGTTGGCCCGCATCCGTTGCTGGTGACAACGTCCGAGCCAGGCTCCAGATTCGGAGCGTACAGTCGGCGACAACTCGTTACATCACCTAAGTAACGGGCTTGGGAACACATCGATAGGGGTCAGGATGGCTCGGACGGATAACGACACCTGGGATCTGGCATCGAGCGTCGGGGCGACGGCCACGATGGTCGCGGCGGCCCGCGCGATGGCCACCACCGCCGAAAACGCCTTGATCGACGATCCGTTCGCTGAACCGCTCGTGCGGGCGGTCGGTGTCGACTTCTTTACCCGGCTTGTCACCGGCGAACTGCGCCCAGAAGATCTCGACAGCGACAGCGAGTCGGTGGGCATGCAGCGGATGACCGACAACATGGCGGTGCGCACGAAGTTCTTCGACGAGTTCTTTCTCGCTGCGACGGAAGCCGGCATCCATCAAGCGGTGATCCTGGCGTCGGGTCTGGATTCACGCGCGTACCGGCTGGCCTGGCCCGCGGGGACGACGGTGTACGAGATCGACCAGCCCGACGTCATCGAGTTCAAGTCCAGGACACTGGCCGACCTGGGCGCCGAACCGACCGCCACACGCCGCACGGTCGCGATGGATCTGCGCTACGACTGGCCGTCGGCATTGATCGAAGAAGGCTTCGACCCGAACCAGCCGACGGCGTGGAGCGCCGAGGGCCTGCTCGGCTACCTGCCGCCCGACGCGCAGGATCGGCTGCTCGACACCATCACGGAACTCAGCGCGCCCGGTAGCCGCGTTGCGGTGGAAAGCGTGCCCAACATCGACGCCTCCGATCACGAGAAAGCGATCGAGCGGATGCGGCAGGCCTCGCAGCGGTGGCGCGACCACGGCTTCGACCTCGACTTCGCCGAGCTCGTCTACCTGGGCGACCGCAACGAGGCCTCGTCCTACCTGGGCGACCATGGTTGGCAGCTCAGCCGCAGCAGCGTCACGGAACTGTTCGCCGCCAATGGCCTGCCGCTTGGAGAGGACGACGAAGACGCCGGCAACTTCGGCGAGCTGCAATACGTCAGCGGGGTGCTGGGAGCACATCGGTGAGCCGGACCGACTCCGACAGCTGGGACCTGGCGTCCAGCGTCGGTGCGACGGCCACGATGGTTGCCGCGGCGCGAGCGCTGGCCAGCCGGGAAGACAAGCCATTGATCGACGATCCGTTCGCCGCAGACCTGGTGCGGGCGGTCGGCGTCGACTTCTTCACCCGTCTCGTCGACGGTGAGATCTCACTGTCGGCCCTCGAAGGCGACGGCCCTCGGCTCATGGCCAACCTGATCGCGGTGCGCACCAAGTTCTTCGACGACTTCTTCGTGGACGCGGGAAAAAGCGGAATCCGCCAGGCGGTCATCTTGGCGTCCGGTCTGGACTCGCGGCCGTACCGGCTGCCGTGGGCCGCAGGGACCACCGTCTTCGAGGTCGACCAACCGCAGGTCATCGAGTTCAAGACCGCGACGATGTCAGCGATCGGCGCGAGCCCCACCGCAGAACGCCGCGCGGTCAGCGTCGATCTGCGCGAGGACTGGCCGGCCGCATTGCGCAGCAGCGGGTTTGACGACAGCGAGCCGACCGCGTGGAGCGCGGAGGGGCTACTTGTCTATCTGCCCCCGGAGGCGCAGGACCGGCTGTTCGACAACATCACCGCGCTCAGCGCACCCGGCAGCCAACTGGCCACCGAATACCATCCGGACGCCGGCGCTGCCGTCGCGGAGCGGACGAAGACGATGGGCGCCCAATTGCAGCAGCACGGGTTTGATGTCGACCTTTCGCAGCTGTTCTACCCCGGCGAGCGCGCGCCCGTCGCCGATTATCTGACCGGGCACGGTTGGCAGGTGTCCACGCGGACCCGGCCAGAAGTGTTCGCCGACTACGGGCGCGAGTTTCCTGCAACGGAAGACGTTGCAGCGCTGAGCACTTCACTGGCCGTCAGCGCGACGCGGAAGTAGGAGCACGTCATGCCACGCACCGATAACGACACATGGGATCTGGCGTCCAGCGTGGGCGCCACCGCGACGATGGTGGCGGCACAGCGGGCGCTCGCCAACCGCGAGGGCCTTATCGACGACCCGTTCGCCGAACCGCTGGTACGTGCGGTGGGGATGGACTTCTTCATTCGGGCGCTTGACGGTGAGATCGACCTCGAGGAGGTCGATCCAGAGTTCAACCTGCGGCGAGCCGCCGAAGGCATGGCCGTCCGCACCCGCTGGTTCGACAAATTGTTCACTGATGCCGCGGCCGCCGGCGTCCGTCAAGCCGTGATCCTCGCGGCCGGTTTGGATGCGCGCGCGTACCGGCTGCCGTGGTCGGACGCAACGACCGTGTACGAGCTCGATCAGCCGGAGGTCATTGAGTTCAAGACCAAGACGCTGAGCGGGCTCGGTGCAAAGCCCAAGGCCGACCGGCGCACCATCGCGATCGATCTGCGCAACGACTGGCCGAAGGCGCTGAAAGACAACGGGTTCGATTCTCAACAGCCCACCGCGTGGATTGCCGAGGGCCTCCTGATCTACCTGCCGCCCGAAGCCCAGGACTTGCTGTTCGATCGGATCAACGAGCTCAGCGCCCCAGGGAGCCGCGTCGCCACGGAGCACATCCTGGATATGGCGATGTTCTCCGACGAGCGGTCGCGACGCATCACCGAACGGATGAAGAAGTACGGCTCCGACATCGAGATTTCCGACCTGATCTATGACGGCGAACGTAGCCACGTCATCGAGTATCTGACCGGCCACGGGTGGGACGTGATCGCACAGACAATGCGAGAGGCCTACGCCGCCAACGGTTTCGAGTTCCCCGAGAACGAAACGATCGGGTTCTTCGCAGACCTGAGCTACGTCAGCGCGGTCAAGCGCTAGTCGTTCGCCGTCAAAGCGGGCGGCTCAATTCGAACCGGTTGCCGTCGAGGTCGTGGAACCACACGAACTCGTTGTTCGCGCTCCGGCGGATCTCCCCAACGTCGACGCCGCGGTCGAGCAGTACCCGCCGGGCGGGTTCGAGGTCACCGCTCATGACCACGACCACGTAGCTGTTGCGGTCGTTGTCTGCGCGCACCCGGCTCTGACCGGGCGGGAGCTGCCACAGCGACACCACCGCACCGGCGATTGCGTAGACGGCGATGGGATGTTCCGGGCCGTCAACTCCGACATGAATCGGCTCCAGTCCGAGCTTTTCGCGATACCAGTGCACCGACGCGGCGACGTCGCGTACCCGCAGGATCGTCGTGACCATCGACGCGTCATCGAAGATGGCTCCCACTATCGCTCCCGCCCCATCTCGAGGAACCGCGCGTAGCGCTCCTGCATCGGCTGGCTCCATGCGGGATCGGGCTCGACGACGCGTTCGGTTGCCGCCCACCGAGCGGCGTCGGCCGTTGACGTTTCGAGGCCCGCCGCCATTCGGCCGAGGAACGCCGCGCCCAATGCCGCCCCCTCCGGAACGGCGGACACCTCGACCGCCAGGCCGGTGGCGTCGGCGATCGCCTGCATCCACGGCCGCACACGGGTACCGCCACCGGTTGCCACGATGCGGGCAGCCGGTGCGCCGCTGTGCTCGATGAGCTGACGCACGACGAAGCCTGATGCCTCGTAGCCGGCCCGGCGTACCGCTGCGCCGCTGTGAGTGAGGTCCAGCCCGTCGAGAACCCCGCGGCGATCAGGGTCGTGGTACGGCACACGTTCACCCCGCACATACGGCGACCACACCGGCACCCGCCCGGGCTCCGCCGTCGAATTTTCCTCGGCCACAAGGCGATCCACCCAACCGAGAAACAGGCCGCCGGCGTTGCTTGGACCGCCGATCTGAAACCTTCCCGCCCTGGTGTGGGGCACAGTCCACAGCCCGGGTACTTCCCGATATTCGGGAATGGTTATCCACACGATCAGCGTTGTCCCGCACAGAACAAGCACGTCGCCGTCTCGGTCGGCGCCAGCGACAAGCTGCTCGCACAGGGCGTCGACCGAACCGGCGGCCAGGATGACGTCGGCATCGCGCAGTTGGCCCGCCGCCACGCCGGTGCCCTCAACCCTTGGCATGTGGTCGGCCGTCGCGCCGCACTCCGCACAACGGTCCGCATTCCAGCCGGTGCCGTCGAACAACGGATACATCGTGCTCGCCGTGGCATTGTCGACGACCGCCTCGCCCGCCAGCGCATGGTTGGCCACCGCCGTCGCCGGCCAGTAGCCCTTGGCGTCTGGTGCCTCTCGCGCCGTCCAGCGCAGGAATTCGACCGCCTCGCCGGTGAGGAACGCCGCGCCGGTGCCCTTTGGGCCCTTCCCCCGGCTGTCGCCGTAGAGCAGGCCGGGTGTCAGCGGCCCGCCCACTTCGTCGACGGCGGTCAGCGACGGCACCATCGCCGTCACGGCGACCGCGGTGGCGTCGGGCCCGCCGAGTTCGGCCATCGCCACCAACGGGCCGCGCCGCCATGCCTCCTCGGCGTTGTGTTCGAGGCGGTCGGGGGCAGGCACCCGAAGCTGGTGCGGAATTCGTGTCCTGGCGACAACCCGGCCGTCCTCGTCAGCGGCCACGGCTTTGACGGCGGTCGTGCCGATGTCGATGCCGATTGTGACCCCTTTGGCTGACACCCGCGTCACCGTACGCCAGCATGGGCAGTCGTGACCCGACTTCGCGCGCTCGTGACAGCCCCCTTGCGCGGTCCCGGATTCGACAAGCTCCGGCAGCTCACCGACGTGGTCTATGACCCGTGGATCGATCAGAGGCCGCTGCGGATCTACTCCGCGGAGCAACTTGCCGAGCGCGCCTCAGCCGAGAAGGCGGATGTGCTTGTCGTCGAGAGTGATTCGGTCGGCGGACCGGTGTTCGACCGTCCGCTGCGGGCCATCGCCTCGACGCGCGGCGACCCGAACAACGTCGACGTCTCCGCCGCTACCGCGGCGGGCGTCCCGGTGCTCTACACACCCGGCCGCAATGCCGACGCCGTCGCCGAAATGGCGATCGCCCTGCTGTTCGCGGCCACTCGCCAATTGTTGACCGCCGACGCGGATGTGCGGGCAGGCCAGGCGTTTCGCGACGGCATGATCCCCTATCAGCGGTTCCGGGCATGGGAAGTGGCCGGGCAGACCGCAGGCCTTGTGGGGTTCGGCGCCGTCGCCAGGGCCCTAAAGTGGCGGCTCGAAGGGCTCGGGGTCAACGTCATCGCGCACGACCCCTACAACGACGAGGCCCGCCATAGCCTCGAGGACCTACTCGCCGAGGCCGACATCGTCTCGCTGCACGCGCCGGTCACCGATGAGACTGCCGGCATGATCGGCGCCTCGCAGTTCGCGGCGATGCGCGAAGGCGCGGTCTTCCTCAACACCGCGAGGGCCCAGCTGCACGACACGGACGCCCTGGTCGATGCCCTGCGCAGCGGCAAGGTGGCCGCCGCCGGGCTGGACCACTTCGCTGGCGAATGGCTACCAACCGATCACCCGCTGGCGAGCATGGCCAACGTGGTCCTGACGCCGCACATCGGCGGGGCGACGTGGAACACTGAGGCCCGGCAGGCGCAGATCGTCGCCGACGGCCTCGAGGCGCTCCTGTCCGGACGCACGCCGACGCATATCGTCAATCCGGAGGTGCTGGCATGAGATTCGTCGACAACGCCGAGGCGGCCGTGCTGGCCGCGGCGAAGGACATGCTGAGGCGCGGCCTCGTCGAGGGAACCGCAGGCAACATCTCGGCCCGCCGGGAGGACGGCAACCTCGTCATCACACCGTCGTCGGTCGACTACGCGGACATGGTGCTCGACGATCTCGTGCTGGTCGACCCGGACGGCGCCGTGCTGGCCGCCAAGGACGGTCGGGCGCCGTCTAGTGAGATGAAGCTGCACCTGGCCTGCTATGCGGCGTACGACGACATCGGCAGTGTGATCCACAGCCATCCGGTGTGGGCGACCATGTTCGCAGTCGCCCGCCAGCCCATTCCGGCATCCGTCGACGAGTTCGCGGTCTATTGCGGGGGCGACATTCGTTGCGCCGAGTACGCCGCGTCGGGTTCACCCGATGTCGGCACCAACGCGGTCAAAGCGCTGGAGGGCCGGGCGGCCGCACTGATCGCCAATCATGGCCTGGTCGCGGTGGGCCCGCGACCGGACAAGGCCATGCATGTGACGGCGCTGGTGGAGCGCACCGCCCAGATTGTCTGGGGCGCAAGGGCTCTCGGCGGTCCAGTACCCATCCCCGATGAGGTCAACCAGAACTTCGCCGCGGTATACGGCTACCTGCGGCAAAACCCGATGTAAGGGTGATTCGGTCAGGCCGGGCGGGTGGCGCGATAGAACGTGAGCTGTCCGATGAAACGATTTCGCCGCGCGCCCACTTCGGTGCACTCGAATCCCACCGACCGAAGCAGCCGCGGAATCGCGTCACCGAGATTGCCTGCGGCGTGGGGATTGTCCTTCATCCACCGCGCCGCCAACCCATGATGGGCGGTCGCATGCCCACCGATGTCGACAATGTGCAAGCTGCCACCGGGGCGCAGGACACGGTGTAATTCCGCTAGCGCAGCGGCCTTCACGTCGTCGGCCAAATGGTGCAACATCATCGACGACAGCGCCCGATCGAATTCGCCGTCTGCAAACGGCAACTCCTGGGCGTATGCGCGCTCGAACCGGATACCGGTCATTCCACCCGCTTTTCGTTGCGCCCGAGCAAGAGCAAGCGGATCCGGATCAGAAGCAACGATGTCCGCCCCCAGCGCAGCGCGCTTGGCGCGGAGTGTGACGTTGCCCGTGCCGCAACCGATCTCCAGGACCCGCAACCCATCGGCGAGTTCGGCCTGTGCGACGAGCTCGTCGTAGACCCTGCCCATGCCAAGCACGCGGGTCAGCAGGTCGTAGAACGGAAGCAACGCATCTTTGCCGAAGGCGGGGATGTAATCGTGCTTGGCGGCAGCATGTGGACGATGTTCGGTCATGGTCTCCATGATTGCTCGCTATTGCACAATGGTGTTGGGTGATCGTCGGCGATAGTTGGACTATCTTAGGTCACATGACGCAGCCATCTCGGTTAGTTCGGCACCGCGACGGCGTGCCTGTTTATCAATACCGAGCCGATTCGGACACTCCCCCGGTATCGATCATCAGGGGCGGCGGCAGTCTGGAACATCGCGTGCACATTCATGACTTTCCGGTCCTGTGGTACGCCCACACCGCGGGACTGGTCTATGTGGTGGCGCCGGGTGCCGCCGTCGACCCGGCAATGGTGCCTCACCGAGACAACGGGGTCGCCCTATTCTTCGATCCGGCCTCTCTCGATGGGGACGGGCGGTCGCCGTGGCCGATCGTGGCGCGCTCACCCGCTCCTGTTCCCGTTCGTCCATGGACAGTCAAGCGGCCTACTGCAACTGAAGGTGCCCGCCGAGCGACAGCCGGTGTGGTCCGCCGTGATCGGCTCGATCGAAACCGAACTCGCCGACCGGAAGGAGGGCTACCGGCAGGCGGCGCTGGCGCATCTCACTCTGCTGCTGATCGACGTCGCACGCCTGGCCGGCGATGTGGTAGGCGATCTTAGGCGCAGCGGCGAACCCCTTCTGGCCGAGGTGTTTACGGTGATCGACCGCCACCGCGGCGAGCCTCTTTCTCTGCGCGATGTGGCGGGTGAGCTCGGCATGACGCCGGGACATCTGACCACCGTCGTGCGCCGCCGCACCGGGCGCACGGTCCAAGAATGGATCATCGAACGCCGCATGGCCGAGGCCCGAAGCCTGCTATCCGACACCGAGTTGCCCGTCGGCGAGATCGCTCGACGAATTGGGATGGCCGATCCGGGATACTTCAGCAGGCTGTTCCGCCGCACCCACGGCTCCTCGCCGCGGGCGTGGCGCGGTCGCTCGGCTTAGCGAAAGTCGATCGCGACCTTCACGGCGCCGGACTGCCCCTGATTCGCGATCGCCAAGAACGCCTCGCGCCACTGCTCGAGCCGGTAGGTGTGAGTCAGCATCGGTCGCATGTCGACTCGGCCGTCGACGGCGAGATCGAGATAGTGCGCGATCGCATGCTTGCGCTCCCCCTCGACCTCCTCGACCCCGAATGCGTTGGAGCCGACCCAGTTGATCTCCTTGAAGTACAGCGGGCTCCACTCCCACCGTCCGGGCGCGTGCACACCTGCCTTCACCAAAGTGCCGCGGGCCTTGAGGACGCGGACCCCGACCTCGAACGTCTCTGGCTTGCCGACGGTGTCATAGACGACATCGACCGAGCCGGGGTAGGCCATCGGCAACCCCTGCAAGGGCTGTCGCAGCCGGCCGCCGCCCCACGCGACGAGCTCTTCGATGACGGCGAGGCGGGGTTCATGCGCCAGCACCTTGTCCGCACCGAGCCGGCGGGCCAACTCCGCCTGCGCGTCGAAGCGCGCCACCACCGCGACCGCCACCTGCGGATACAGCGCGCGCAGCACCGCGACCGCACACAGTCCGAGCGAGCCTGCCCCGTAGACGAGTACCCGTCCGGTGGGCGGCGGCGGATGCCGGGTGATCGCGTGCAGCGACACCGAGAACGGATCGGCGAACACCGCGACCTCGTCGGGCACCGAATCCGGCACCGCGAACAGCATGCCGTCGTGGGCTCCCATCAGCTCGGCATAGCCGCCGGTCACGTCGGCCGACACCCCGGTGTGGATGCCCGGCGCAATGTCGCCGTCGGTGAAACTCCAGCACAGGCTGTAGTCACCGGTTTCACATGGCGGACAGGGGTGTTCGATGCCCCGCGGCCCACACGCCAGCCACGGATTGAGCACGACCCGCTGTCCTACCTCGAGCCCGCGCGCCGCCGGCCCGAGCGCCACCACGTCGGCGACGACTTCGTGACCCATCACTTGGGGAAACGAGCAGAACGCCGCCATCGCGTTGTCGGTGTCGCCCTCGCCGAAGTCGAGCAGGATCTGCTTTGAGTCCGAGCCGCAGATGCCGGTCAACCGCGGCCGGGTGATCACCCAATCATCGTGCAGTGGAACAGGATCCGCCATGTCTCGCAGTCCGACTGGCGAATGCGCCAAATTGCGGGTGAGAACGTTCGCGTCGTCGGGGACCTCAAACGGCTCGGGCGGCACCCCGAACACCAACGCCCTCATGGCCGGGCCACGTCCGCCGCACCGGCGATGTAGCTGTCGATGTCGGCGTTCTTGAGGTCCACGACAGCCTTCATGTCGGGCACGTAATGCTCGAACCCGTCGCTGCCTAGTGCGGTGATGATGCCAACAGCCACCTCGTCGGCGCTGAACTTGGGCCCGTCATAGATGGGTTCGTCGTTGTCGGGCTGATCCCAGATCTCGGTGTCGACGGGCCCGGGCTCGATCAGCTTCACCGAGACCCCTGTGCCGTGCAGGTCGACGGCCATCGATTCGCTCCAGCCACACAAGGCGAATTTGCTTGCACAGTAGGCGGATTCGTGAACGATGCCGAGCCTGCCGCCGACGCTGGACACGTTGACGATCATGCCTTCGTCGCGTTCCAGCATCCGCGGCAGCAGGGCCAGCGTCAGGCGCACGGGGGCGAAGAAGTTCACGGCCATGACGGACTCCACCTCGGCGGGCTGCAACGCCGCCACGGCCCGGCGCTTCGGTATCGCCGCGTTGTTGACCAGCACATCGATGCCCCCGAGCGCTTCGGCCGCCTGTCGCGCCAGCGGACCGACGGAAGCGCTGTCGGCCAGGTCGGCCACCCACATCGTCGAGTCAGGCGAGGTTGTGCGGCACTGCGCGAGTACCTCGGCAAGGTGTTCGCGGCGACGGGCGATCAGGCCGACGACGGCTCCCTGCGCAGCAAGCGCCCGTGCCAGCGCGGCGCCAACGCCGGACGAGGCGCCGGTGATCAGCACACGCTTGCCATCGGCCGAGAACGCCATGCCTCAAGGCTGGCCCGAGTGGCCAGTTATGGCACGTATTTCGCGAAGATCCGTGCCACAAGTGGCCGCTCGGCGAGGCATTAGCCGCAGTTAGTGCACTCGACGGAATATATGACCGTCGCCCCATAGCCTCCCGAGCCGAACGTGTCGATCTGCGCGCTCGCGCGTTGCCCGTCGTTGATATCCATGCGCAAGGAACGGCCTTGCACTGACAACTGAAATGCTTCGCTCGTCTTGCTGCCAGTGATCGGCCAGGTATTAGGAGGGGGGTCCGCTGACACTCCACCGCACTCATAGGGAGCGATATCCTCCGTCGCGTGTCCGGTGACGACGCCGTTGTCGTCGACGGACAGCTCAACCTCGCCCGCTACCGCCGGCTCGGCAGGCGAGCATCCCGGAGTCGTGCCGTGGCCAGTGACAGGGCCCTTCCAGAGTTCACCTTTGGGCAGCGATGGTGTGGGCTGTGACGGTCCCTGTGCTCCTGTGAGGCAGCGGGGATCCACCGTTGTCGTCGACGCCTGCTGCTCGGTTGTCGTCGACGGGCACTCGGGTTTTTCGGACTGCTTGTCACTACCGCCCCCGCAACCGGCGAGCGCGAACGCAAAGGCCACTAGCAACACCGCGCGGAGCACACGTCCATTGTGCGCCTACCCGGCGTCTGAAGAACCGGAATCACCAGCCGGCTTAGAAGCGGTAATCCCCTAACCAGAGTGCGTTGACGCCGGTCAGCGACCGCTCGGCCTGGCTGAGCACGCCGGCCACCGAGCGGCCCATCAACGCGCCGAAGGCCTCAGGCAGTGACGCCGCGGCGGGCTGAGACGACGCCTTCGGCCGCAGCAGATCCATCAGCGACGACCCCGGATAGCCCACAACGCGGACGTCGGCGTCGGGCTCCAGCCCAGCCAGCACCTTGGCGCGGGTGATCGCGGTGCGCAGTCCACCGAGTTCATCGACCAGGCCGCGCTCGAGCGCGTCGGCCCCCGTCCACACCCGGCCGCGGGCAATCGCATCCACCGCCTCGACGGTCATCTTCCTGCCCTTCGCGACCCGATCGACGAAGTCGGTGTAGAACAGATCGGCCTCGGCCTCGACGTGCGCGTGCTGTTCGTCGGTGAACGGCTGGTTGATTGACCACGCGTCGGCGTTGGGGTTGGTGCGCACCGAATCGGACCCGACGCCGAGGCGGTCCTTGAGCTCGCGGGCGATCAGCTTGCCGGTCACCACGCCGATCGAGCCGGTGATCGTCCCCGGGTTGGCGACGATCGCATCGGCGCCCATCGACACGTAGTAACCTCCCGACGCCGCGACTGCACCCATCGACGCGACCACAGGCGTGCCGGCTCCGTCCTTTCCCGAGCGCACCCGATTCACTTCGCGCCACACGGTTTCCGATCCGGTCACCGAACCGCCGGGGCTATCGACCCGCAGCACGATCGCGGAGATGTCGTCGTTGGCCGCGGCCTCGCGCAGCGCTGCGGCGATGGTGTCGCCACCAGCACTCGAGTTGCCAAACGGCAGCAGCTGCGGCCCCCCGCGGCCGCTGACGATCGGCCCGTGCAGGGTGACGACGGCGATAGTCGGCTTCTTGCGTCCCGGGATCGACGGCGACGGCCGCGGCGCGGTGGCACGGGCGTACCGCGACAGGTGCAACCGCGGCGGCGCGTCATCGGAGTCGGCGTCTCCAGTTTCCACCGAAATATCCGGTGCACCAGCGAGTTCCGCGATTCGGGCGTAAGCCTCGTCGCGGAAACCGATGCGGTCGACCAAGCGGCCGGTAACGGCGTCGTCGCGCAGCAGTGGCGCCTTGTCGGCCAGCGCGTCAATCTCGGCAGCGTCCAGATGGCGTGAATCGGCGACCGCCTGCCTTACCTGGCCGTGCAGGCTCTCGATCAGCCGGCTGTCGGCCTCGCGGTGGGCATCCGTATAGCGGTCCTGCGTGAAAAGGTTTGCCGCGGACTTGTATTCGCCGCGAGCGATGAATTGCGCCTCGATGCCTGCCTTGTCGAGCGCGTCGCGAAGGAACAACGCGTTGGTGGCGAAGCCGACCAGCCCGACGGTGCCCGACGGCTGCATCCACACTTCGCGGAACGCCGATGCCAGGTAGTACGACAGCGTCCCCGGATAGGTCTCGGCCCATGCCAGTGACGGCTTGACGTCGCTGAACGCGGTGATGGCCTGGCGCAGCTCCTGCACCGGCCCCGCCGCGGCGGCGGGAATCTGCACCCTGGCGATGAGCCCGGCCACCCGCGGGTCCTCGGCGGCGCGGTGGATGGCGGCGACCGCTTCCCGCAGCAGGAGTGGCCGACCCCCGCTGGCGATGATCGCGAACGGATCGAAGCCTGCGGTCTCGTGCGGCACCACCTGCAGATCAAGCTCGAGCACACAGCCGCTGGGCACACCATGATGCCGGGCGGTGTCCACCCGCCGAGCCAGGTTGCGAAGGTCGTCGGCGCCGGGAATCCCGGGCAGGAAAGCGAACATCTCTCGAGAGTACCGACGCGGCACTCTCAGCCCGCCGGCGTCTGGTCCTAGACGTCCCAGTCGTGCGACCCGATCGCGTCAAGGTAGCGCTCGACGATGCCGCCCCATCGGACGCATACGGTGGATGCGTGAAGTTCTCGATATCGATTCCCCAGCGTGCAGGCAACGGATTCGACGCGGAGGGAACGCGCAGTTATCTCGCGCGGGCCGAAGAACTCGGCTTTGAGGGCGGCTGGACTCTGGAGCAAATCGCCGCGCCCGCACCGTCTCTCGCGCCATTGCAACTGTTGTCGTGGGCGGCGGCGCAGACCACGCGGTTGCGGCTGGGAGTCGCGGTGCTCATCACCTCGCTGCACGACCCGCTACAGCTCGCCTCCGCTATCGCTGCTGTCGATCAGCTCAGCCACGGTCGGTTGGACGTCGGCGTCGGCCATGGCGGCAACTTCAGGCCGTTCTCGGCGTTCGGCGTTGAGAAGGCGACTTTCGTCACGTATTTCACAGAGGGCCTCGAGCTGATGAAGACGGCGTGGTCCGATGAGCCAAACGTGACGTTTCACGGCCGCTTCCGCGATGTCGACGGGTTGCCGATCCAGCCCAAGCCGGTGCAGCGCCCGCACCCACCCCTCTGGTTCGGCGGCAGCGCACCGAAAGCGATGCGCCGCGCGGTGCGGCTGGGTGACGGCTTCATGGGCGCGGGCTCGTCGACCACCGCCGGCTTCGCCGAGGCCGTCAAGGTCGTCCGCCGTGAACTCGACCAGCAAGCCAGGGACGCAACACAATTCAGAATTGCCAAGCGGGTTTACCTGACGATCGACGACGACGCGGCACGCGCCCGTGAGCGGGTGCTCGCCGGGCTACATCGCATCTATGGCGACCTCCCCGGCCTCGACCTTGAGGCGGTCCCGGTGTCCGGCACCCCCGACGACGTCGTCCGCGGATTGCGCGAGGTCATCGACGCCGGCGCCCAGATGATCCTGCTCAACCCGGTCGGCGAGAACGTCGGCGAGGATCGCGAACAGATGGAGCGGCTTGCTGCGGAAGCCATTCCGCAGTTCAGCTGACGCACAGGATTTCGCTGAAAATTAGCTGTTTAAGTTTGTGATCTTGGTGGTAAAACCGGAGCCGTGATGGCGAAACTGAAATTCGTCGCTCCGCTGGTCATGGCGGGAGCGGCGGCCGCGGCGATCGCCGCGGCACCGATTGCGGCCGCAGAGTCCTTTGCAGTGGCGACGGGCATATCGAGCATCACCATTCCCGCGAGCCCCGGCAGTGACGGCTGTTACAACGGGGTGTGCGGCAGCGGCGACGCCGGCGGCGGCAGCGGTTGTACCACCGGTGGCACCTGCGGCGGCGGCGGCTTCAACTGGGGACAGTGACAGCTCAGCGATTTGTGTGCGTCTCGTTGCGGTGAGCGCTCCTAAACGCACACAAATCGCTTAAAGCTCGGTCGCGGAACCGCCTGCTGCGCTGATCTTTTCGCGCGCGCTGCCGCTGAACTTGTGCGCGGTGACGTTGACCTTGACGGTCAGCTTGCCGTCGCCGAGCACCTTGACCAATGCGTTCTTGCGCACCGCACCCGAAGCCACCAGCTCGTCGACACCGACATCGCCGCCCTTGGGGAACAGCTTGTTGATGTCGCCGACGTTGACGACCTCGTACTCGACGCGGAACCGGTTACGGAAGCCCTTGAGCTTCGGCAGCCGCATGTGGATCGGCATCTGGCCGCCCTCGAACGTCGCGGGGACGTTCTTGCGGGCCTTGGTGCCCTTCGTGCCGCGACCCGCGGTCTTTCCCTTGGAGCCCTCACCGCGACCGACGCGCGTCTTCGCGGTCTTCGAGCCGGGCGCCGGCCTCAAATCGTGAAGCTTGATTGGCGTCATTTCGTCTCCACCGCCTCAACTGTGACGAGGTGATGCACGGCCTTGATCAGGCCGCGCGTCTGGGCATTGTCCTCACGGACGACGGACTGACGGATCTTCCGCAGCCCGAGTGTCCGCAGGCTCTCACGCTGGTTCCACCGCGCACCGATGGTGCTACGCACCTGGGTGATCTTCAGTGTCTTTTCCGATGCCATGGTTTACGCCGTTCCCTCACGCGCGGCCGACGCGGCCAACGCCTCGGCCTCCCGTCGGTGCCGCAGCATGCTGGGCGGCGCCACATCCTCGATGGGCAGCCCGCGCCTGGCCGCGACCTCTTCTGGGCGCTGCAACATCTTCAGCGCGGCGACGGTGGCGTGCACCACGTTGATCGCGTTGTCACTACCCAGCGACTTGGCCAGGATGTCGTGCACGCCAGCGCATTCGAGCACCGCACGCGCGGCGCCGCCGGCGATCACACCGGTACCCGGGCTGGCCGGCCGTAGCATGACCACACCGGCAGCCCTCTCACCCTGGACGGGGTGCACGATGGTGCCGCCGATCAGCGGAACGCGGAAGAAGCCCTTGCGAGCCTCCTCGACACCCTTGGCGATCGCGGCGGGAACTTCCTTGGCTTTGCCGTAGCCGACACCGACCATGCCCTTGCCGTCGCCGACGATCACCAGTGCGGTGAAGCTGAACCGGCGACCGCCCTTGACAACCTTGGAGACGCGGTTGATCGCAACCACGCGCTCCAGGTAGTTGCTCTTCTCGCCGCCGCTGTCGCGGCCGCCACGGCCACCGCGGTCGTCACGACGACCCCGGCCGTCGCGATCGCCGCGCTGACCTCGGCCGTCGGATGTACCTGGGCCGCCGGTACCGGCTGTTGGCTGCTCAGCCATCATGCGGTCCTTCCAATTGTCTTAGCGAAGATATTCATCTAGAACTTGAGCCCGCCTTCTCGCGCGGCGTCCGCCAGCGCGGCGATCCGTCCGCCGTAGGTGTACCCGCCGCGGTCGAACACGACCTCCTCGATACCGGCGGCCTTGGCACGCTCGGCGATGAGTTGTCCAACGCGCACGCTGTGCGCCTTCTTGTCACCCTCGACCGCGCGCACATCGGCCTCGATCGAGGATGCCGCGGCCACCGTCACGCCTTCGAGGTCGTTCACCAGCTGCACGTGAATGTGGCGGGACGACCGGTTGATGACCAGGCGGGGCACCGTGGCGGTACCGGCGACCTTCTTGCGCAGCCGGGCGTGCCGGCGCAGCCGCGCGATCCGCCGGCTCGCGGAAACGTTCTGCCCCACCGGCTTACGCGCCGCGGACGCTGTTGTCTGCTGTGATGTCTTAGTAGCCATGACCTATTTGCCCGTCTTTCCGACCTTGCGGCGGATCTGCTCGCCCTCATAGCGAACGCCCTTGCCCTTGTACGGGTCCGGGCGGCGCAGGCGGCGGATGTTCGCCGAGATCTGGCCGACTTTCTGCTTGTCGATTCCCGAGACCGAGAACTTGGTGGGCGTCTCGACCGCGAAGGTGATTCCCTCGGGTGCCTGCACCACCACGGGATGGCTGTACCCCAGCGCGAACTCGAGGGTGTTGCCCTTGAGCACTACGCGGTAGCCGACGCCGAAGATCTCCATCTTGGTGGTGTAACCCTCGGTGACACCGGTGACCAGGTTGGCCACCAGCGTGCGCGACAGCCCGTGCAGCGAGCGGTTCTCCCGCTCGTCATTGGGTCGGGTCACCACGATGGCACCGTCGTCGTCACGCGACACGGTGATCGGCTCGGCGACCGCGAGCTCCAGCGTGCCCTTCGGTCCCTTGACCGACACATGCTGGCCTTCGATGTTCACATCGACCCCACTTGGAATCGGGACCGGCTGCTTACCAATACGCGACATGTCTTTTAACCCCTCACCAGACGTAAGCGAGGACTTCGCCGCCCACGCCCTGTCGTGCCGCCTGACGGTCGGTGAGCAGACCCGACGACGTGGAGATGATCGCCACGCCGAGGCCACCCAGAACCCGGGGCAGGTTGGTCGATTTCGCGTACACCCGCAGGCCGGGCTTGGACACCCGGCGCAAGCCTGCGATGCTGCGTTCCCGGCTCGGGCCGTACTTCAGTTGTACGACAAGAGACTTACCCACCCGAGCATCCTCGGTGTGGAAATCGGAGATGTAGCCCTCGGCCTTGAGGATCTCGGCGATGTTGGCCTTGATTTTCGAGTGCGGCAGGGCCACCTCGTCGTGGTACGCCGAATTGGCGTTGCGCAGACGTGTCAAGAAGTCTGCGATCGGGTCCGTCATAGTCATGACAGCCGGTTCACCTTCCTCGCGGCGGTTCCCCTTTATCGGGGCCTACCGCAACCTTTTGTTGATGGAGTAATGCTGGTTACCAGCTGGACTTCTGGACGCCGGGCAGTTCGCCGGCATGCGCCATCTCACGCAGGCAGATGCGGCACAGCCCGAACTTGCGGTAAACCGCGTGCGGGCGACCACACCTGTTGCAACGGGTGTAGCCGCGCACCTTGAACTTCGGCTTCTTGTTGGCCTTGTTGACCAGAGCCTTCTTTGCCATCTGTTCAGTTCTCCTTGAACGGAAAGCCCAGCGCCCGCAACAGCGCTCGTCCTTCGTCGTCGTTCGTCGCCGAGGTGACGACGGTGATGTCCATGCCACGGGGCCGGTCGATGGAATCCACGTCGATCTCATGGAACATCGACTGTTCGGTCAGCCCGAAGGTGTAGTTGCCGGTGCCGTCGAACTGCTTGGGCGACAGGCCGCGGAAATCGCGGATACGCGGCAGTGCGATCGAGGTCAGCCGGTCGAGGAACTCCCACATCCGGTCGCCACGCAGCGTGACCCGCGCGCCGATCGGCATGCCCTCACGCAGCTTGAACTGGGCGATCGACTTGCGAGCCTTGCGGATCTCCGGCTTCTGCCCGGTGATCAGCGACAGATCGTTGACGGCGCCGTTGATCAGCTTGGCGTCGCGGGCGGCGTCGCCGACGCCCATGTTGACGACGACCTTGACCACGCCGGGGATCTGCATGACGTTGGCGTAGCCGAATTCCTTGGCCAGCGTGTCGCGGATCTCTTCGCGGTAGCGCTGCTTAAGGCGAGGGAGGGTCTTTTCAGCGGTAGTCATCTCAGATGTCCTTGCCGTTGGTCTTGGCGACGCGGACCTTCTTGCCGGTCTCGTCATCGACGCGGGAGGTCACCCGGGTCGGCTTGCCGTCGGAGTCGAGCAGCATCACGTTGCTGACGTGGATCGGCGCCTCCTGGGTGACGATGCCGCCAGAGGACGCGCCACGCTCGGTGCGCGAGACGGGAGTGTGCTTCTTGATCCGGTTGACGCCCTCGACGAGGATCTTGTTGCGGTCCGGGAAGGCCACCAGGACCTTGCCCTTGGCGCCCTTGTCCTTACCGGAGATCACGAGCACCGTGTCGCCCTTGTGGACGTTCATTTACAACACCTCCGGGGCGAGGGAAACGATCTTCATGAAGCGCTTCTCGCGCAGCTCCCGGCCGACCGGGCCGAAGATGCGCGTGCCGCGCGGGTCGTTGTCGGGCTTGATGAGGACGGCGGCGTTCTCGTCGAACCTGATGTAGCTGCCGTCGGCGCGTCGGCGCTCCTTGACGGTGCGCACGATGACGGCCTTGACCACCTCGCCGCGCTTGACACCGCCGCCGGGAATCGCGTCCTTGACCGTCGCCACGATGATGTCGCCGATGCCGGCATAGCGCCGCGCAGAGCCGCCGAGAACGCGGATGCACAAGATCTCCTTGGCGCCCGTATTGTCGGCGACCTTCACCCGCGATTCCTGCTGAATCACTCGATCTCCTCGACCTGGTTAATGTATGCACGGCAGATACCGACCTGACGTGCGCGGTCTTGTGTCACCGAAGAGCACGCAGGGCCTGCCGCACGCGGCCGGCCGAGGTCTGCCCAAGGCAACCAGTGAAGTCTAGGTGACGACCAGCTCAGAACCAAATCGCCGCTGGTCACCCGGCGCAGGTCCGGCTGATGCCCGACACACCGCCAACACTTGCCATTTTGCGCGTGTTCACCTCGGCGTATTACGCCCGGTCAAGATGGCGATATGGTCGCCGTCAACGTGCTGGCCCTGGCGGCCGCATTCCTCTTCGCGTTGTCGGCGTTCCTGCAGCAACGTGCGGCACGGACGATCATCGGTACCGACACCGCATCGCTGCGAGAAGCCGCAGGCGTCAAGCGGCTCCTGAGCCGTCTGGTCCGAAGCCCGATGTGGCTGGCCGGTTGGCTGACGAACCTGGACAGGTGAGCCGCACCGGAATCGCGTGTTCCTGGTGACCGCGGGCATGGTCGGCCTCATGGTGATGCTGCGGCAGCTAAGCCGGCACGCGGTCCCGTGGCTGGCCGGTCTGCTCGTCGGCGTGGCCGCCGGCTTGTGCCACGCCCTCAACGCCGGTTACCTGAAGCTGACCGTGGAAGACCTCTACCACGGCGGGTTGCCGGCGACGCTCTTCGATTGGCCCGTCTACGCGCTGGCCACGACCGCGGTGACTGGAATGTTGTTGGTACAGATAGCTTTTGCCAGCGGCCCGCTGCCGCCCGCCTTTGCCGCCATGAGCGTCACTAACCCCGTCGCCAGCGTCGTGTTGGGCATCCTCGCCTTCGACGCGCCCGCGCCCCGCGACCCCGCCGTGCTGTCGGCCATCGCGGTATCGGGAGCGCTGATCGCGGTCGGTGTCGTCGGCTTGGCGAACGCATCGAGCACGCGCAGGCTCTACCGGGCAGACACCGACGACCTGGACCGATCCATTCACAGCGAGCACGCTTGACGCCGATCATGGTGGCCATGCAACTGACCGACGCCGTCGTGCTGGTCACGGGCGCCTCGGCCGGCATCGGCCACGCCACCGCGGCCCGCTTCGCGGCACACGGCGCACGGGTATTGGTGCATGGCCGCGACGCGGAACGGACCCGACTAGTGGCCGGCGAGGTGCGCGGGCGGCCCCTGATCGCCGACCTGGCGTCACCGGCGGACCGCCAGCGCCTCGCCGCCGATGCTCTGAGCGCGTTCGGACACATCGATGTCCTTGTGAACAACGCGGGCTTCGGCTATGCCGGGCCGTTCGCGGAGATGGGCGTCGACGTGATCAGGCGACTCATCGACGTCGACCTGCTGGCCGCGATCGAGCTGACCCGATCTCTGCTGCCCGTGATGGTCGAAAGGGATTGTGGCGCAATCTGTTTCGTGACGTCGATCGCGGGCCGCGTCGGTGTCGCCGATGAAGCCGTCTACTCGGCGACCAAAGCAGGCCTCGACACGTTCGCCGAAGCTCTGCGGGCGGAGACCGCCCGATCGGGCGTGAAGGTCAGCGTCGTGGTCCCCGGAGTGGTCGACACCGGGTTCTTCGAATCGCGCGGCAGTCCGTATGGCCGCACGCGGCCACGCCCGATATCCGCCGGAACCGTCGCCGATGCCGTGGTTCGGGCCGTCGAGCACGACCGCGCCGAAGAATGGCGACCGCGGTGGCTTCGGATCGCCCCGACCGTGCGCGCACTGGCGCCCGGCGCGTATCGGCGCCTCGTGGTCCGCTTCGGCGGATCAGCTTGACGTGACCACGCAACGGAACCCGATATGAGTCGTCGCGCTGTCCTGCGACTGCGGTGACCGGGCCGCCGGCCGGTAGCGGTGGCAGTACTCCGGCGCACACAGATGCGAACCGCCCTTGAGCGTCTGATTCACCGACGGGTCGGCTCCGGTAGGCCCGCAGCACGACTCGACCGGACCATCGGGCCTGTGGTGCGCCGAGAACTGCGTCGTCGTCCACTCCCACACGTTGCCGATCATGTCGACCAGGCCGAACCCGTTCGGGGGGAAGGTGCCGACCGGCGATGTGCCCGCCCAGCCGAGCGCGCCGTCGTTTCGGTATGGGAATCGCCCCCGCCAGGTGTTGGCCATCAACTGACCATCGGGGGCGGCGGCGTCGCCCCACGGGTACGTGGTGGTGGCGCCGCCGCGGGCCGCGTACTCCCATTCGGCCTCGGTCGGCAGTCGCCGCTTCGCCCACCGGGCGTAGGTCGCCGCGTCGGGGTAGGCGACCTGCACGACGGGGTGGTCCGCCCGGCCCTCGATATCGCGGTCCGGGCCGAACGGGTGACGCCAGCTGGCGCCGGGCGCCCAGCGCCACCACTGCCGCCAATCGCGCAGATCCACCGGCCCGTTGGTGGGCCGGAACACCAGTGCACCCGGCACCAGGTCCTCCGGCGCGGCACCCGGATACAGCGCGGGGTCTGGCGGCCGCTCGGCGACGGTGACGTAACCGGTGTCGGCGACGAACTCGGCGAACTGCGCGTTGGTCACCGGATGGCGTTCGACGGCGAAGGCGCCGACGGTCGCGGTGTGTACCGGAGCCTCCTCCGGATAGAACTGCGTTGAGCCCATCCGAAAGGACCCGCCCGGCAGCTCTACGAGCTCGGTGAGCATGGATTCACGGTAGGACGATCTCGAAATCCTCGGTCAGCAGGTCGGCGGCCGAATCGAAGCCGGGCGTCCCCGTCGGCGCCTGCACATGTACGGCGACGAGATAGTTCTTGCCGCTGTTGGTCCAGACATGGACGATGCGATCTTCGTATTCGACGGCGTTCTGGGGCGTGTCCGACCAGGCGCCCATCAGCTTCTGCCCGCTGAAGCCGCACAGTTCGCCGGGTATCACGCTGACGGTGCTGACCGCCGATTCCGCCATCAGGTCATCGGTGTATTTCCTGAACGCGGAGGCCGGATCCAGCGGTGTCACCGCGATCGTGACCGTTGCATCCATACCTGCAGGACCCACGAGACGTCCCCCGATATCCCCGGTGCCCGCGGACATCGACCAACCGTCAGGAACGCCGACGGTGATCCTCGGCGCCTGCGGGTCGTCGACCTCGGCCGTCATCCGCACGCTCGGCTTGATCGGTTGCGAGCACGCGACGGTGTTTGGTGGCACCGGCGCACGCGTTGTCGGAAGGATGCCGAATGTGGGCTCGTCACCCTGCGAGGTCGGTCCGGCCGTCGCCGATGGCGGCGACGACGTGGCTGTGCTGGGTCCGGCCTCGCCGGCGACGGGCACACCATCGCTGGTTCGGACACAACCCGCCACTAAGCAGGCCAGCCCGAGCGCCGCCAAGCCGATCTGCTTCATCAGTCCTTCGCGAAGGCGCGCGCGAACTCGCGTTCCAAATCCACGTACGGCTTGCCTGAGATGTCGATGTTCACCATCGCGATGGTGCCACCTGTAAACGCGAACGGCGCCTTGTATGCCCGCGACACCGGCGAGCCGGTGTTGCGCCCGATGCTCAGACTGGCCCCGGCCAGCCCGAATGTTCCGGGATGGATCTTCAGCCCCGCCATCGATGCGACCTCGGCGTCGTCGATGTAGATCGCTGCATCGCCGAGGGGCGTGTGGCTGCCCTCCACCGTCCCGGTGCGCACGAACGCGACGCCGAACGAGTGCTTGCCCATCGGGACCGCGCTGTCCGACGACAGCTTCTGCTCTTCTTCGCCGAGGAAGTTGTACACGTAGTGCAGGCGTCCGTCCTGGACGAACATGACGTGCCCGCCGTGGGCGCCGCCGTGCTTGAACAACACGCCCTCGGCGCCCGTGCTGTCGACGGTCACCTCTGCGATGGCTGCAAACGAGCGGCCCTGGATCTCCACCGCGGCACCCATGCCGACGTCGGCGGTTCCGGGGTAATACGCGTAGGACTCCCGGGTTCCGGCCAGGTACGGCCGCCACCGAGTCATGGTCTCGAGGATGTTCAGATCGGCCAGCGGCAGGCCGTTGTACTTGTCGGCCTCGGAGAGCCACAGCGCCTTGAGTTCCTCCAGCTTGTCGGCCTGTTCGTCGGCCAGATCGTGGCACTGGCTGCGGTCGGCCTCGATGTGGAACAGCTCCCAGCGGTCCTGGTCGAAATGGGACCACCCCGCCGGTGTCGCGGCGTGGACGGTGTTGGCGAACCATCCTTTGCGCCAGATTCCGCGGGTTCCCAGCATGGTGTAGAACTGCGTCTCCTTGCCGGTGGGCAAGTCCGGATCAGCAAGGGCCACTTTGAAACTCACACCGTCGAGCGGCTTCTGCGGGATGCCCTTGACCGTCACGGGCGGGGTGATTTCCAGCAGGTCGTATACCGTCGGCGTAATGTCGCAGACGTTGACGTAATTGTCGCGCACTGCACCGTGGGCGGCAATGCCGTTGGGCCAGGAGATGATTGCGGTGTCAGCGATGCCGCCCTCGTGGGACGCGTAGCGCTTGAACAACTTGTACGGCGTATTGAACGCCATCGCCCAGCCGATCGGATAGTGGTTGTACGTCTCCGGTCCACCGAGGTTGTCGATCAACCGCAGCCCGTCTTCCACGGTGTCGATGTACCCGTTGAAGAACTTGACCTCGTTCACCGAGCCGTTCGGCCCGCCCTCCCCGCTGGCACCGTTGTCGGAGATCACCACGATGATGGTGTTGTCCAGCTGCCCCGATTCGTCCAAATAGTCGAGGATGCGGCCGATTTGGGCGTCCGTGTAGCTCAGGAAGCCCGCGAATACCTCGGCCATCCGGCAGAACAGCCGCTTTTCTTCGTCAGTCAGCGAATCCCACGGGCGAACAGTGTCCTGTGGTGGCCAGGGCTCACCGTTGGGGCCCTTGACGTCGGCGTACGGATTGATCGGCGAGAGCTCGGTTTCGGGCGGGACGATCCCGAGCTTCTTCTGGTTCTCCAGCACGATCTCGCGGTAGGCCTCATAGCCCATGTCGAACTTGCCCGCGTAGCGGTCGGCCCATTCCTTGAAGACGTGATGCGGGGCGTGCCCGGCGCCGGGGCACACGTAGGAGAACCAGGGCTTGTCGGGTGCGATCACTTTGGCATCGCGGATGAACTCAATTGTCCTGTCGGCCAGGTCCTTTGATAGATGGTATCCGTCTTCGGGCGTGCCTGGCGGCGCGATAGGGTGGTTGTCGTACACAAGCTCGGGATACCACTGATCGGTTTCACCGCCCATGAAGCCATAGAACCGTTCGAAGCCTCGCGATAGCGGCCAATGTCGTTTCGTGGAGGCCAGGTTGGACTCCTCGAGCGGCGTGAGATGCCACTTGCCGACGCAATAGGTGTTGTATCCGTTCTCGGCGAGTACCTCCGAAAGCAGTGCCGTCTCATAAGGGATGCGGCCGTTGCAGTTCGGGAACCCATCGGTGAACTCCTCGATGGTCGCCATTCCAACCGTCGTGGCATTGCGACCGGTGAGCAGCGACGCCCGTGTCGGCGAGCACAGCGCGGTGGTGTGGAACTGAGATAGCCGCACGCCGCGGTCGGCGATGCGGCTCATGGTCGGCATTTCCACCAGGCCGCCGAAGCAATCCCACGTCGCGATGCCGGTGTCGTCCCACACCAGATACAAGACGTTGGGCGCATCCTCGGGTGCCGTTGGCGCGGCGTATGGCCCCCAGTCCGGCTCGGAATCCCGGATGTCCAACTCGATCTTGCCGGTGAATTCCGTTGCCATGGGCCGGACACTACACCGCTTGCGTGTCGGGAACCGGTGAAATTGACGACCGCGCTAGCTCCGTGTTGCGGTTCAGCCACCAATGCACGGCCACCAGTGGAATCGTCCAGCCCAACCATGCACCGACGCCGGCCGCGAACCACAGGAAATGCTCCTCATTGCCGTCAAAGACGCTGTCCTGCAATGGGTGCAGGGAGAGGAACAGTACCGGCGTCCAGATCCGGTTGGTGATGATCGAGAGCGCAAGCGTCGCGCTGCGGACCATATGACGACGGTGCTGCGCGAACTGGCGGTGTCGGGCCGCGAGGTAGCCATTGATCGTGAACCACAGCCAGAGTGACGCCAGAAACACGTTGCTGACGGCCAGGAACGGCCCGAACGGGGTGGTCGCCCCGATGACCATCGCGCACACCGCGGCGGGGATGGCCGTGTACACGTAGACCCGCCCGACCCGTCGGTGCAGGACCGGTCTACGGTCACGCAGTCCTGGCCAGATCTGCGCCACCGCCGTCACTATCGCGACGCTTGCGAACATCACGTGCCCCACGAGCAGCGGGTAATGCAGCGCGAACGTCGCGGGCACCCGCGTTCCGCCGGTGAAGTAGGGCGGCAGCGAGAAGGCCAGGAACGCGGCGACCACTACGGCGAGGGCGGGGGCGAACCACTTGCTGGTCGGCCGACTGGATGCGTATGTCATACGCAAAAGCGTACGGCATACGCGAATGCTCCGCGGTGCGATTACGCTGACACGTGATGACCGCCGACGAGCCGCTGCCCCGAGTGCTGGAGATCCTGTGGCGCGATGCGCCGCCGGCCCGGCGCAGCCGGGGGCTGAGCCGCGAGCGCATCGTCGCGGCTGCCATCGAGTTGGTCGAGGCGGAGGGCCTCAGCGCGTTGTCGATGGCCCGGCTGGCCGAGCGGCTCGGCTGCGGCACGATGTCGCTGTACCGCCATGTCGCCAACAAGAACGAGTTGGTGACGTTCATGCTGTCGACCGCGCCGGACCCGCCGCCGACGCCAGCCGATCCAACGGATTGGCGTGGCGCGCTTACCGATTGGGCCGACGGGCTGTGGGACGTCTATCACAGACACCCGTGGGTGCTGCAAACGGCATCGGCCGGCCCGCCCGCGGACCCGGGACAGCTGGCCTGGCTCGACGCAGGGCTTGCGGCACTGGGTGGTACCAGGCTGGCCGAGCGGGACAAGCTGGCGGCGGTGATGGCGATCTTGCACTACGTGCGCGGTGCGGCCGCACTCGACATCGAGGCAGCAGGGGTCGAGGGTCCGGAGTACCCCGCGCTGCTTCGACGGTTGTTGGACGCCGGCCGGTTCCCTGCGTTGGCTGCCGCGCTCGACGCCGGGGTGTTCGACGACGCCGACGACGATCACCTCGCCGAGTTCCGAACGGGTCTGACCCAGCTGCTCGATGGCATCGCCACGAAGATCACCTAGCGTCATCGGCCGTGCGCCAGCTCCGACGAGATGAATCTCTTCGAAAGTGCTATCGCATGCGATATCACGTTTCTGAGTCACTAGTTGACTCTCGTGCCGATGCCCTGTGGCGAATGTGACCGCGGCATCCCAGCACCCCGTGTTTACCGTGCAGCCTTTCGTGGAAAGTTAAGAACGGTTATCTGGTCCGCGATTTCGCGGTGGCCAGTGGTCCGGAAGGCTGCACCGATATTGCGGCGGTGGGAGTATGCGCAGAGTGACGACCAGCAAACCGCAGACGATCGCCTATCCCGCGCCCGGTGCCCGCCCCTACCGTCATGAGGACGTCGCGGTGGACCCGCACGTCGTCGTCCTGTTCGGGGCGACGGGCGACCTCGCACGACGGAAGCTGCTTCCTGGCCTGGCCTACCTGGACCAGTCCGAGCTGGCACCCCACATCGAAATAGTCGCCACGTCGCTGGAGGATATCTCCACCAAGGAGTTCCTGAAGATCGCCAAGGCGGCGATCGACGACTTCGGGACGCATAAGTGCACCGAGGAACAGTGGGAGCGGTTCGCCGAAACTGTCTGTTACGTGCCGCAGAGCGCGGGACCCGAGGCGCTGGCCGCCGCCGTCGCCAATGCCGAGGCGAAGCTTGGACCAGATGTCCGTCGGCTGCACTATCTGTCGGTGCCGCCGAAGGCCGCCCGCGCAGTGATCACCACGCTGCAGGAGGCGAAGCTGGTCGACCGCTCGCGGGTCGTGATGGAAAAGCCGTTCGGCACAAACTTGGCCAGTGCGGTGGAGCTCAACGACTTCGTGCACGAGACGTTCCGAGAGGACCAGATCTTTCGCATCGACCATTTCCTCGGCAAGGAGGCCGCCCAGAACATCCTGGCCTTTCGTTTCGCCAACGGTCTGTTCGAGCCGATCTGGAACCGCAACTTCATCGACCATATCCAAATCGACATTCCGGAGAAGCTCGGCTTGGACCAGAGGGCCGATTTCTACGAAAGCATCGGCGCGTACAAGGACATGGTTGTCACCCATCTGTTCCAGGTGATGGCGTTCGTCGTGATGGAGCCGCCAACGGCCCTGGAACCGCGTGCCATCAGCGAAGAGAAGAACAAGGTGTTCAGGTCGATGCTGCCGGTCGACCCGGCCGATGTAGTACGCGGCCAGTACGTCGGGTACCGCCAAGAAGACGGTGTCGCAAGAGATTCAGACACGGAGACGTTCATTGCGCTCAAGGTCGGCATCGACAACTGGCGCTGGGCGGGCGTTCCGATTTACCTGCGTACCGGAAAGCGGATGGCAGAAGGAATGCGAATCATCTCCATTGCGTTCCGGGAGGCGCCGCGCACGATGTTCCCGCCTGGATCTGGCGTCGGCGCCGAGGGCCCGGATCATCTGACCTTCGACCTCGCCGATGCGTCGAAGGTCTCGTTGTCGTTTTATGGCAAGCGACCCGGGCCCGGCATGAAGCTCTACAAACTGTCCATGCAGTTCTCCACCCAGGAGGTCGACACTGCGGGAGATGTGCTGGAAGCCTATGAGCGGCTGACTCTCGACGCCATGCGCGGTGATCACACCTTGTTCACCACCGCCGAGGGCATCGAATCACTATGGGAGCGCTCCGAGGAACTGCTGGCCGACCCGCCGCCCGTCAAGTCCTATCCGCCAGGAACGTGGGGGCCCAATGCGATTCATCAGCTGATCGCGCCCAACGCGTGGCGGCTTCCCTTCGAGCGTGAGTGGCGCGAAGCCAGGAACAACGACAACAACTAGTACTCCTGCAGGGGCGCAACGAGAAAAGCCCCCGCCGCAGCGGGGGCTTTGCGCGCGAAAAGACTACTTGGCCTTCTCGAGGATCTCGACGAGCCGCCAGCGCTTGGTGGCCGATAGCGGACGGGTCTCCATCAACGAGACACGGTCGCCGATGCCAGCGATGCTGTTCTCGTCGTGCGCCTTGACCTTGGTGGTGGTCCGGATGATCTTGCCGTACAACGGATGACTCTTGCGGTCTTCCAGCTCGACCACGATGGTCTTCTGCATCTTGTCGCTGACGACGTAGCCGATGCGCGTCTTGCGACGACCGCGGGGCTTCTCCGTTCGCGGCGTGTGCTTCGGACCCTTCGCGCCGCTCTTGGGTTCAGTCTTGTCTGCCATTACGAATCCTCACCAGCGGGCCCGGAAGCCAGGCCCAACTCACGTTCACGCAAAACGGTGTACACACGCGCAATCTCCTGCCGCACCAAGCGCAGCCGCCGGTTGTTGGCGAGCTGGCCGGTGGCCATCTGGAAGCGCAGGTTGAACAGCTCTTCCTTGGACTCGCGCAGCTTGTCCTTCAACTCGTCGTCGGTCAACTCGCGCAGTTCACCAGGCGAAACTCCCACTGCCATCAGAAGTGCTCCTCTCGAGTCACGATGCGCGCCTTGATCGGCAGCTTGTGGATCGCGCGGGTCAGCGCATCGCGCGCGACCTTCTCGTCGGGGTAGCTCAGCTCGAACAGCACGCGTCCGGGCTTGACGTTGGCCACCCACCACTCAGGCGAACCCTTACCCGAACCCATGCGGGTTTCGGCCGGCTTCTTGGTCAGCGGACGGTCAGGGAAGATGTTGATCCACACCTTGCCGCCACGCTTGATGTGCCGGTTGATCGCGATACGCGCGGACTCGATCTGCCGGTTGGTGATGTAGGCATGCTCCAGCGCCTGGATGCCGTAGTCGCCGAAGCTCACCGACGTCCCGCCGCTGGCGATGCCGCGCTGGCGGGGGTGGTGTTGCTTACGGTGCTTGACCTTGCGGGGAATCAACATGATTCAGCTCTCCGTGTTCTCCGTAGGCGGTGCTTCGGCAGCAGCTGCCTCGGTTCCGCCCGTCGCCTCGGCGACGGCAGGCGCGTCTTCGGTGCCCGTGGCGGCCCGGCCGGCTTCGTCGCCGGAGGCGGCACGACCGGCGTCGGTGCTCGTCGCGGTGGTGCCCGACGCGCCGCTACGACGCGGGCGGGTGCCCGACGGGCGCTCGCGGCGGGGACGATCCGCGCCGGACGGAACCGTCGCGGTCGCTTCGCGCTTGCCACCGACGATGTCGCCCTTGTAGATCCACACCTTCACGCCGATCCGGCCGAAGGTTGTCTTGGCCTCGTACAGGCCGTAATCGATGTCGGCGCGCAGCGTGTGCAGCGGCACCCGACCCTCGCGGTAGAACTCCGAGCGGCTCATCTCGGCGCCGCCGAGGCGGCCCGAGCACTGCACCCGGATGCCCTTGACATTGGGCTGGCGCATCGCCGACTGGATGGCCTTACGCATCGCGCGGCGGAACGCCACGCGATTCGAAAGCTGCTCTGCCACACCCTGAGCCACCAGCTGAGCCTGCGACTCGGGGTTCTTCACCTCGAGGATGTTCAGCTGCACCTGCTTTTTGGTCAGCTTCTCCAAATCGGCGCGGATGCGGTCAGCCTCGGTACCGCGGCGGCCGATGACGATGCCCGGCCGCGCGGTGTGGATGTCAACTCGAACTCTGTCGCGAGTCCGTTCGATCTCCACGTCGGCGATGCCGGCGCGCTCCAGACCAGTCGCCAGCAGTCGACGGATCGCCACATCTTCCTTGACGTAGTCCTTGTACTGCTTGTCGGCATACCACCGAGACTTCCAGTCGGTGGTGATACCGAGCCGGAAGCCGTGGGGATTGATTTTCTGGCCCACTACTCCGAGCCCTCCTTCGCTTCGTCAGAAGCTTCAGTCTTCTTGGCTGCCGCCTTCTTGGCGGGAGCCTTCTTCGCAGCAGCCTTCTCAGGTGCCTTCTTGGCAGCGGCCTTCTTCGCCGGAGCCTTTTCCGCAGTCGTCGCTTCTGCCGTCGCCTTGGTCGCCGGACCCTTCTTGGCGGCGGCAGCCTTGCTGCCCTGCGCCCGACGTGCGCGGGCGGTGCTGGCAGATCGGCCGCCCCGCTCTTCCTTGGATGGCCTGCTCTCCACGATCACCGTGATGTGGCTGGTGCGCTTGCGGATTCGGAACGCACGCCCCTGGGCGCGCGGCCGGATGCGCTTGGCGGTCGGGCCGCCATCGGCGTACACGGTGGCCACCACCAGGGTGGACGGATCCAGACCCTCGTTGTTCTGCGCGTTGGCCGCGGCACTGGCGATCACCTTGGCGACCGGCTCGCTGGCATCCTGCGGCGCCCACCGCAGTATGTCCAGCGCCTCGGTCACCGACTTGCCGCGCACCAGGTCGATGACGCGGCGCGCCTTCGTCGGCGAGACGCGCACGAAGCGCGCCACCGCGGTCGCGGACGGATATTCATTCGTCGTAGTCATTACCGGCGCTTAGCCTTCCGGTCGTCCTTGATATGACCCTTGAACGTGCGGGTCGGTGCGAACTCGCCGAGCTTGTGCCCGACCATCGCCTCGGTGACGAACACCGGGACATGCTTGCGGCCGTCGTGCACCGCGAAGGTGTGCCCGATGAAGTCGGGGATGATGGTCGACCGGCGCGACCAGGTCTTGATGACCTGCTTGCTGTTCTTCTCGTTCTGGACGTCGACCTTCTTGAGCAGATGGTCGTCGACGAACGGACCCTTTTTCAGGCTGCGTGGCATCGGCTAACTCCTACCGGTGGTGCTTCTTGCCGGTGCGCCGGCGTCGGACGATGAGCTTGTCGCTTGGCTTATGGGACTTGCGGGTGCGGCCCTCGGGCTTACCCCACGGGCTGACCGGGTGACGGCCGCCGGAGGTCTTGCCCTCGCCGCCGCCGTGCGGGTGGTCGACCGGGTTCATCACGACACCGCGGACGGTGGGGCGCTTGCCCTTCCACCGCATGCGGCCGGCCTTGCCCCAGTTGATGTTGGCCTGCTCGGCGTTACCGACCTCGCCGACTGTGGCGCGGCAGCGCACATCGACGCGGCGGATCTCACCCGAGGGCATACGCAGGGAGGCGTAAGTGCCTTCCTTGCCAAGCAGCTGGATGCCGGCGCCTGCCGAACGGGCCAGCTTGGCGCCGCCGCCGGGCCGCAACTCGACGGCGTGGATCACGGTGCCCGCCGGGATGTTGCGCAGCGGCAGGTTGTTACCGGGCTTGATGTCGGCGTTAGCACCGGACTCCACGATGTGGCCCTGCGAAAGTCCCTCGGGGGCAATGATGTAGCGCTTCTCGCCGTCAAGATAATGAAGTAGTGCAATCCGTGCCGTGCGGTTCGGGTCGTACTCGATGTGCGCGACTTTGGCGTTGACGCCGTCCTTGTCGTGGCGACGGAAGTCGATGACACGGTAGGCACGCTTGTGGCCACCGCCCTTGTGCCGGGTGGTGATCCGACCGTGCGCGTTGCGGCCGCCCTTGCCGTGCAGCGGGCGAACCAGCGACTTCTCCGGATGATCGCGAGTGATCTCGGCGAAATCGGAGACGCTGGCACCGCGACGACCCGGGGTCGTCGGCTTGTACTTGCGAATTCCCATGATTCTCTAGGTCTCTCTGCGTATCCGCCGGCTAGGCCGGAGTTCCGAACAGGTCGATGGGCTTGCTCCCAGCGGCCAGCGTGACGATGGCGCGCTTGGTTCCCTTGCGCTTGCCGAACCCGGCCCGGGTGCGCTTGCGCTTGCCCTGCCGGTTGAGGGTGTTCACCGACGCGACCTCGACTTTGAAGATCTTCTCGATCGCGATCTTGATCTGCGTCTTGTTCGAGTTGGGGTGCACGACGAACGTGTACACGTTGTCCTCGATCAGCCCGTAGGACTTCTCCGAGATGACCGGGGACAGGATGATGTCGCGGGGGTCAGTGATGGTTGCCATCAGGCCGAAACCTCCACTTCATTGTTTCCGGAGCTTGCTGTTGCTGCGCTGATGTAGGCATCCAGCGCCTCCACACTGAACACCACGTCGTCGGCCTTCAGCACGTCGTAGGTGTTGAGCTGGTCGGGCGAGAGGAGGTGCACACCGGGAAGGTTGCGCACGCTCAGCGCGCTAGCCTCGTCGCTGCGGCCGATCACGATCAGCACCTGCTTGCGCTCGGTCAGCGTGGCCAGGAACGCCTTGGCGCTCTTGGTCGACGGGGCCTGACCCTCCACCAGCTCGGTGACCGCGTGGATGCGGCCGTTGCGCGCCCGGTCCGAAAGCGCCCCGCGCAGAGCGGCGGCGATCATCTTCTTGGGCGTGCGCTGGCTGTAGTCGCGCGGCTTCGGGCCGTGCACGACGCCACCGCCGGTGAACTGCGGAGCGCGCGTCGAACCCTGACGGGCGCGACCGGTGCCCTTCTGGCGGTACGGCTTCTTGCCGCCGCCGCGAACCTCGCCGCGAGTCTTCGTCGAGTGCGTGCCCTGACGGCCCGCGGCCCGCTGCGCCTCCACAACCTGGTGCATCAGCGCGATATTGGGCTCGACGTCGAACAGCTCGGCGGGCAGCTCGACAGAGCCGTCCTTCTTGCCGGCCGGGGTGAGGACGTCGATCTTCACGGTCTTTGCGGCTTCTGTGTTCTTGGCAGCCATTACTTATCGCCTCGCTTGATTGCGCTGCGGACCACGACCAGTCCACCGTTGCGTCCGGGGATGGCGCCCTTGATCAGCAGCACGCCGTTATCGGCATCAACCTTGTGCACCACCAGGTTCTGGGTCGTCACGCGGTCATTGCCCATCCGGCCCGACATCCGCGTGCCTTTGAACACCCGGCCCGGGGTGGCGCAGCCACCGATGGAGCCGGGACGACGGTGCACCGCCTGAGCGCCGTGGCTGGCGCCCTGGCCCTTGAAGCCGTGCCGCTTCATCGTGCCCGCGAAGCCCTTGCCCTTGCTGGTGCCGGTGACGTCGACGTAGTTGCCGTCGGCGAAGATCTCGGCGGTCAGCTCCTGGCCGACCTCGTACTCCGCGGCGGCGGCCTCATCGTCGAGCCGGAACTCGGCGATGTGTCGGCGCGGGTTCACACCCGCAGCGGTGTACTGACCAGTGAGCGGCTTGTTCACCTTGCGTGGGCTGATCTCGCCGTAGGCGAGTTGCACCGCGCTGTAGCCGTCGCGCTCTGGTGTACGAATCATCGTCACGACATTGGGGCCGGCCTTGACGACGGTCACCGGGACGACCCGGTTGTTCTCGTCGAACACCTGCGTCATGCCCAGCTTGGTGCCCAGAATGCCTTTACGTGCCATTTCTAAGGAACTCCTACTGGGATTTCTATTGGATATTGACGTCGACGCTGGCCGGCAGATCGATACGCATCAGGGCGTCAACGGTCTTCGGCGTCGGGTCGAGGATGTCGATCAGTCGCTTGTGCGTACGCATCTCGAAGTGCTCCCGCGAGTCCTTGTACTTATGCGGGGAACGAATGACGCAGTACACGTTCTTCTCAGTCGGCAGCGGCACAGGGCCAACCACGCTGGCGCCGGTACGGGTGACCGTCTCCACGATCTTGCGTGCCGAGGCGTCAATCGCCTCGTGGTCGTAGGCCTTGAGCCTGATGCGGATCTTCTGTCCCGCCACGCTTCTCCTACCTCACTACTACTGGGCCCGTGTCCGGGCCACTCTTTCCGGCGCACGTCGCGCTGGTATGCCGCCGCTGTTTATCTGTCTGTGGTCCACCGATCCCCGCGGTCGGGCGTGTCGCCCTTACGCACACTCAGTCGCGGCGGAAATCGTCACGATCGAGGTGGGGACCGGACGCGCCCCTTCGGGCGCTGGTCGCATGTCCCGGCCAGGCGCGAACCCGGCTCAAGACAACCCGAACAGTATGCCCCAGATGTGGGGCGTCATCCAAATCTCTGGCCACGGAGAACCCGGGGCTTTCTTACTCCAGAGTAGGGTAGCCCGGCATGGCAGCCCCGACCACTACGTATCGGATGTGGAAACGCCTCGCCGAGCGGCCCGGCGGCACCCGGCTGTTCTCGGCCGCCGCGATGGTGCGAGTCCCGTATTTCGCGTCGATCGCGCCCCATGTGGTGCGGATGGAGCCGGGCCATGCCGAGGTCACGGTGCCCAAGTGGTTCTTCGTCTACAACCATCTGCACACCGTGCACGCGATCGCGTCGTGCAATGCCGCGGAAATGGCGATGGGCATGCTCATGGAGGCCACGGTGCCGACCAGCCACCGCTGGATACCTAAGGCGATGAATGTGCAGTACCTGGAGAAGGCCACGACCTCGCTGCGTGCGCAGGCACGGCTGGATCCGCCGGACTTCGGCTCGATCACCGAAGGCGCGGAGATCGTCGTGCCCGTCAGTGTCGTCGACAAGTCCGGCACCGAGGTGGTGCACGCCGATATCACGTGCTGGGTGACGCCGGCCTAGCGGTTTCCAGCTTCGGCCCCCCCGCCCCGTGGAATGCTCTCAGGATGGTTGCGTCCTACGAGGAATTCGCAGCTGGACAGCGGGCAGAGCACCTCAACACATTCAACCGCTGGTCAGCGGTAGTTAGTTGGTACTTCCTGGCGCTTCCCGCTGCCGTTACGGCGGTACTGGGCCGACGAAAGGTCGGCGTTGCGCTGTTCGCTCTATCGCAAGTGGTCATTGCTGCGGGCCATATCGCTGAAGGCAATCTCGTTGAGCAGACGCGCATCACCGCCCGACATCCGATCTGGGTCGCGCGGGCAGATGTCGCCATCGCAAACGAAACGATTCTGGATCTGATTCGTCGGGACTAAGCGCCTCGCCGTCGGAATACACACCGTGACGGCCCGGCAAAAGGCCGATACCCAACATGGTGAGTCCGGCCAGCACGAAGAACACTGTCCTCAAGCCGTACGAATCCGCCGCCGCCCCAACGATTATCGGTCCGACCATCGATCCCACACCGAGACTGCACAGGACAAGAGTGAGCCCCGTGGTCGGGTGGTCGGGATGAAGAACCTGGTTCCACAACGCCAACACTGCGGCGATCGGCATGAAAGCGAAGCCGAAACCGAGGGCTGCGGCGGACGCGATTGACGGGCTCGACGGAAATGCCGCAACAGCGGCGATCGATGCGGCTAGAAGAAGAACGCAGATGCCGAGCGTTCTGCGCAGCCCGACGACGCGGGCCGCCTCGCCGGTCGCGACTCCACTGATGCCGCCTACGCCCAGCAGCAGCCACAGCAACGATGACCACTGAGCACCCAGGCCGTTCTCGCGCACAAGGTCGACAGCAAATGTGAAGTAGCCGGATGTGACTGCGCCACAGAGGACTCCGTGTCCGATCAGCGGCAGCGCTTTGCGCGTCGGCCGAAATCGTGTGGGCGGGTGATTCTTCTTTCCTTCCCGGCGGCCCGGTATCACCCGCACAGACAAAGCGGTGACGGCCGCCGCGGCGAAGGCGAACGCAGCCCACACCAGCCGCCACGCCGTAGGCCGATCGGAGCCAAGCGGCGCCAATGAACCCGCGACGATCAGCCCGAAGGTCGTCCCTGTACCGATGACAGCGAGGACGCGGGCCCGATGCGGCGGAGACACTCGACGGGCCACCGCGTCGGCGAACGGTGCCCATACCCATCCCGAGCTCGCCGCTGCCACCAAGATCCCGGCGACGAACATTTCGGCGGTCGATGCGAACGCCACCAACGTCAGCCCAATGAAGGCGGACGTCGTTCCCACGACTACCGGCAGCCGCGGACCCCAGGGGGCGCACAGCACGCCGCACCCGAACAGACACCAGGTAGACGGCGTAGGCGCCGCTTCCGATCGCGCCGATGGTCTGGGTGTCCAATCCGAACTCCGCGCGGAAAGCCGGAACGAAGAGTCCGAAGCCGTAGCGGGCGAATCCGAACCCAAGGTCTCAGACTTGGTCGTGCACTCCGTGTCGGTGAAGCCGGCACCTGAACCACTGGCCGTCATTCAGCGCCTGGTCAACACCCGCAACAACCTCAACAATTACGACCTGCTGGAAGACATGCCGACGGCGAAAGCATGGCTCGCAGTGGTCCAGCCGAGAGTCCTTTCAGGACAAGCGAACTCGCGACGACGACTGCAGGATGCGGATCTCGATCGCCTGCGCGAGTTGCGTGAAGCCCTTCGCTCGCTCCTACTCGCGCACGCCACCGGCCAAGCCCCCGGTGACGATGTCGTGGAACGGTTGCGATCGCTGGGCGCCGACTCACATCTGAAGGTGGACTTCGACCCGTTCGGAACGCCGGTGCTGACGATCCGGGAGGATCACGATCTGATGGGCAGTCAATTCGATGCGGTCTTCGCGGCACTGGTCGCAGTGCATCCGGACCAACTCAGACGGCTGAAGGCGTGCGTCAACCCGGCGTGTGGCTGGGTGTTCTACGACACGAGCCGAAGCCGCAGCGGGACCTGGTGTGTCATGGAGGTCTGCGGAGCGCGACACAAGATGGCGCAGTATCGGCACCGGGCCAAACGTCCTAGCGGCTGATCGCTCGAGAAGCGAATCCCGATTGGCACGTATGCGCCGCCCACTGCGGTTAACTTGGGCTTAATCCAAGTTCGATGCCAGGGGCCCGGACGGAGGCATAGATTCTTGATGGGGTTCGTCGACTTCGTTCGCGACCGCTGGTCGGTTCTGTCCTTTCTCGCATACCAACACATGAGTCTGGTGGTTCAGACGCTGCTGGCGGCGACGGTGCTTGCCTTGCTGATCGGCGTGCTCATCTACCGCTCGAGATGGGGAACCGCCGCGGGCAACACGCTCACCGCCCTCGGCTTGACGATCCCGTCCTACGCGCTACTCGGGGTGCTGGTCGGCGTCGTCGGCATCGGTGTGCTGCCGTCGGTCATCATGCTGGTGTTTTTCGGATTCTTTCCAATACTGCGCAGCGTCGTCGTCGGCCTCACCGGCGTCGACAAGGCCCTCGTCGAGTCGGCGCGAGGCATGGGAATGAGCCGATTCACTACCTTGGTGCGCCTTGAGCTACCACTGGCCTGGCCGGTGATCATGACCGGCGTGCGGGTCTCCGCGCAGATGTTGATGGGCATTGCCGCTATTGCGGCATTCGCCCTTGGGCCTGGTCTGGGTGGCTACATCTTCTCGGGGATCTCGCGCACCGGGGGCGCCAACGCCACCAACTCCATCGTCGCGGGCACCGTCGGCATCCTGATTCTGGCCGTCGTCCTGGACACCGTGCTCAACGTCATCACTCGTCTGACCACCCCGAGAGGTATCCGTGTCTGAATCCGCAACCATCGATCCGTCCACCGCCGGACTCGGAAAGGCGCGCGGCACCGGCGGCACCCGCATCCTGCTGGACGGCGTGACGAAGCAGTACAGCGGTCAGTCCCGCCCGGCGGTGGACAACGTGACCATGGAAATTCCGGCCGGCGAGATCGTGATGCTGGTCGGCCCGTCCGGCTGCGGCAAAACGACGACGATGAAGATGATCAACCGCCTGATCGAACCCACCAGCGGTCGGATCTTTATCGGCGACGACGATGTGACTCAGCGGGATCCCGATGAACTGCGCCGCCACATCGGCTATGTCATCCAAGGCGCGGGACTGTTCCCGCATCTGACCGTACGGGACAACATCTCGATCGTTCCGCGTCTGCTCAAGTGGGACAAGGAGCGGACCTCCGCCCGGGTCGACGAGCTGCTCGATCTGGTCAACCTCGACCCGGCGCAGTACCGTGACCGCTTTCCCCGCGAACTGTCCGGTGGGCAGCAGCAGCGCATCGGCGTCGCTCGAGCGCTGGCGGCGGATCCGCCAGTGCTCCTCATGGACGAGCCTTTCGGGGCCGTCGACCCCATCACTCGTCAGCGCCTGCAAGACGAACTCCTGCGTCTGCAGGAGGAACTGCGCAAGACCATCGTCTTCGTGACCCATGACTTTGACGAGGCGGTCAAGCTCGGCGACAGGATCGCGATCCTCCAGGTCGGTTCCGAAATCGTCCAGTACGACACTCCCGAGCAGATTCTGAACAACCCCGCCAATGACTTCGTCCGTAGCTTTGTGGGTCACGGTGCCGCACTCAAGCAACTCACTTTGACCCGCGTCCGTGATGTCGAGTTGCATGAGGCAGCAGTGGCACGGATCGGCGGCAACCCGACGGAGGCGATTCAAGCGGCGCGCGCCATCGGACGCGAGCACGTGATCGTCCTCGACAGCCAGGACCGGCCGCAGCGATGGCTTTCGGTCTCCGAACTGCAGGATTCGGCGTCCCTTGAGCAGGTGACACGTGACGAGCAGCTCGAAACCGTCAGTCTCGCTTCCACTCTCAATGACGCACTTGACTCGATGCTCACGTCCTCGCACGGGGTGGTGGTGGTGACCGGACGTCGCAACGCCTACGAAGGGGTGGTCCGGGTCGAGACAATCATGGACGCGATGGCTGCGCTGCGCGGCGCGGCCAACACCGGGCAAGGCGAATCGTGACGTCAGCCGTCCTGGAACTCGACGCCGATACCGACGCACCTATCGGCGCTGGTCGCCGGCTCGGCCTCGGCCGTTGGATCCTGCAGCCACTGGCCTGCGTTGTGGCCGTCGCCGGTTCGCTGCTATATGTCTACAACGCGAATGTGTCTGATTCCGAGCGCCGTTCGCTGAGTGTGCCGAATCTACTGACGTTGCTCGGCGAGCATATGAAGATCAGCCTCGCCGCCACGGTGCTGACCTGCTTGCTCGCCATCCCCCTCGGCATCCTGTTGACCCGCGGCCGAATGCGGCCCTTCGCCAAGCCGATCATTACCGTCGCCGGTTTCGGCCAGGCGGCGCCCGCGATCGGACTGATCGCGCTCGGCGCCGTCCTCTTTGGTATCGGGCAGGTCGGTGCCGTGGTGGCACTGGTGGTCTACGGTGCGCTGCCCATCGTCGCCAACACGGTGACCGGCCTGGACGGCGTCGATCCACGCTTGGTGGAAGCGGCACGCGGGATGGGCATGTCGGCATTTTCGACGCTCCTGCGCGTCGAACTTCCACTGGCACTTCGGGTAATCATCTCCGGTGTGCGCACCGCGCTGGTGCTCATCGTCGGCACGGCGGCGTTGGCGTCCTTCACGGGCGGCGGCGGACTCGGCCAGCTGATCACCACCGGAATCAAGTTGCAGCAGAATGTGACCCTGGTTGTCGGTGCCATCCTCGTTGCGGCGCTGGCACTTTTCATCGACTGGCTGGCGCGCGTCGTCGAGATCCTCGCCGCACCGAAGGGACTCTGACCGGATGCGCCGCAACCATCACCGTCACCCGTTGCCCATTCTTGTGGTGGTGCTATGCGCCGTTGTCGCCAGCGGATGCGGCCTCAGGTCAGCCAGCGGTGCGGTGCTCGAAGCCGCCCCAGGGACTATCAAGCACTACGACTCACTCGAGGGCGTCAAACTCACCGTGGCCGCCAAAGACTTCACTGAGCAACTGATTTTGGGCAATATGCTCTCAATCATTCTCAACGTTGCCGGGGCCGACGTCACGAACCTGACCAATACGCCCGGCAGCTTCGGCGTCCGCCAGGCGATGCTGAACGGCGACGCGAACATCTCACCGGAATACACCGGCACCGGGTGGATAAATTACCTCGGCAACGAGAAGCCGATAAAGGGTGAAGAAGCGCAGTGGCAAGCAGTCAATGAGGCGGACAAAGCCCATGGTCTGACGTGGCTGCCGCCCGCGCCGATGAACAATACCTACGCGTTCGCCATTCGCGAGTCAGCCGGGCAGCAGCTTGGCGTGTCCAAGCTTTCGGATCTGCAGCGCTTGCAAAAGAGGGACCTGACGTTCTGCGTGGAAAGCGAATTCGCCAGCCGCAATGACGGATTCATTCCCATGCTGCAGACGTATGGTTTGACGAAGGACGCCCTCGGCGGCGTCACGACGCTGGACACCGGTGTCATCTACACCGCGACGGCCGATGGCGACTGCAACTTCGGCGAGGTGTTCACGACCGACGGCCGCATACCGGCGCTGGACCTGCGAATCCTCGAGGACGACAAGAACTTCTTTCCGCTGTACAACCTCACCGAAGTGGTCGCCACTGACGTGCTGATTGCGCATCCCGAGCTGACCGAGATATTCGGTCAACTCAACCCGCGCGTCACCAACGAGACGATGCTGAGGCTGAATGCCGAAGTGGACAACAACGGGGCGGATCCCGCGATCGTCGCTCGACAGTGGCTGCGGGAACAGGGTCTGGTGACATAGCTCTCGGCACCGGCCCATGGTGAGCTACACCAGGTATGTGCCGTGGCCTTCGCTCACCAGACCGTCGCCGTCGGCATGGCCCTACCCTTTCAGGCTGGCCCAGAACGGGCATCGGTGTGTCTGTTCGAACGTGGTGGTGACGCGATTGCCGTCGGGTTGCAACGACATTCGTCCGCCTGGCTTCGTTTCGTCGAATTCCGGCCAGTGGGGCTCTCCCCCGATATTCGGAGAATCAGTCCTGACGAACTGGCTCCAGGAGTCGATCATTTGCTCGGACAACCGCTGCTGGGGGGGGTCCAGTGGCGGCGCACCGCCGATGTCGAACAGATATCGCAACTCGAGTGAATGGCTCGCACCGATCGGAATTGGCGTGTCGCGGAACAGATCCGGCGCTGGCGCACCGCGGTCACTGAACTCGTAGGCGTACACGGGCGCCGCGGTAGTGAGCTTCTCGGCCACCCGGTCGGCGACGCAGGCGAAGACTCCGTCGGTCACTGCTGCTGAGTACGCCAGCGGCACGCTGCCGCCGAAGCGATCCGGCCGGTACTGGTCCGCGACCGCGCCGGCATTCGGGCCGAATGCCTCGGCCAACAAGTCCGGATACTGAGCCATGCCCATGGCGCGTCCGTTCTTCAACTGCAGCGCTGTGAACAAGTTGAATTCGTCAGAGGTGTTGCCTATCAACACCGGAACGCGTGCCGCGCGATCTTCGGCGAATCCGGTGACGGGATCCACCGGCAGCGTCGTCGTGCCCGTCACCGGACCGCTCAGCACCTCGGTTCCGAGATGGCGGTACACCAGAGCCGGCTGCAACTTGGCGGCGGGCAGCGCGCGCAGACATTGCGCTGCAACGGCCGGGTCCGCACACCCCGCCTCGGCCGCGTAGTCGATGCTCGTCTGCTGCGCGGCCGGCAGATCGTCTTGCAACTGGCATGGAGCGCTCTGCATGATTGCCGCCTGGAACAGTCCTTGCGAGCCTGGGGCGACGAGATGATCGCACACCGACATGCCGCCCGCGGACTCGCCAGCGATCGTGACCTTGTCCGGATCGCCCCCGAAGTCGCCGATGTTGTCGCGCACCCAGCGCAACGCCGCCTGCTGATCGGCCAACCCGTAGTTGCCGACATCGCCGGGCGGGCCCAGCGCCGGATGCGCCAGAAAGCCGAGCGCACCCAGCCGGTAATTGAGGGTCACGACGACGATGTCGCCGTGGCTGGTCATCGACCGCGCGTCATAGACATCGCCGCTGCCGTTGAGGAAGGCGCCGCCGTGAATCCACACCAACACCGGGCGCGGCTCGCTCGAGAGCGGCGGCGTCCACACGTTGAGGGTCAGGCAGTCTTCGCTGGTCTCGCGTCGGTCGAGATCGTTGGCCCTGTCCTGAATGCACCTCGGACCTGGGCGGGTGGCATCCCGAAGTCCGGCCCATGCGGGGGCGGGCGTCGGCGGTTGCCAGCGCAGCGGGCCGATCGGCGGTGCAGCGTAAGGGATTCCGGCGAATTGGCGATGATCGGCGGCCACGACCCCGCGCATTTTGCCTGCAGCGGTGTGCACCACCGCCGGGTCGGCCGGTGCCGATGTGGCAGGGCGTGTGACTTCACCGCCGCGGCCGCATCCGGCCGCCAGCAACACGCACACCGTGATCGCCGACAGGCGGCGCACCGACGCGGACAGCACGAGGTCCGAGCCTAGTGGCAGAAGACCGACCCACCCCTTCCCTCGGGTGGCATGCGTCACATAGACTGCTGACTTGACACCCGTCAAGTTTGTGCCGAGAGGAGCGCCGATGAGCACGCCCACGATGGATGACGCCGCCAAGGTCCTGGCCGATCCGACGGCCTATGCCGATGACGCACGGCTGCATGCGGCGCTGACCCATCTGCGGGCGAACAATCCGGTCGCTTGGGTCGACAATCCGCCGTACCGGCCTTTTTGGGCGATCACCAAGCACGCCGACATCATGGCCATCGAGCGGGAGAACAATCTTTTCCTGTCCGAACCGCGGCCGCTGCTGGCCACCGCCGAGGCCGACGATGTGCTCAAGGCGCAACTCGAAGCGGGCATGGGGCTTCGCACCCTGATCCACATGGATGACCCCCATCACCGCAAGGTTCGTGCAATCGGCGCGGATTGGTTCCGTCCCAAAGCGATGCGCGATCTCAAGGTCCGGGTCGACGAATTGGCCAAACGCTATGTCGACAAGCTGCGCGAGGTCGGCCCCGAATGCGATTTCGTCACCGAGATCGCGGTCAACTTCCCCCTGTACGTGATCATGTCGCTGCTCGGATTGCCCGAGGAGGACTTCCCGCGGATGCACATGCTCACTCAGGAGATGTTCGGCGGCGACGACGAGGAGTTCCAGCGCGGCAAGTCACCAGAGGACATGCTCGGGGTGCTCGCCGACTTCTTCAACTATTTCGGACAACTGACCGCCTCGCGCCGCGAACACCCGACGGAGGACCTCGCATCGGCGATCGCCAATGGCCGCATCGACGGTGAACCGCTGTCGGAGGTGGACACGGCGTCCTATTACGTGATCGTCGCCAGCGCGGGCCACGACACGACCAAGGACGCCATCTCCGGCGGTTTGCACGCGCTCATCGAAAACCCCGGCGAGCTAACGCGATTGCGGGAGAATCCCGGTCTGATGGGTACTGCGGTAGAGGAGATGATCCGCTGGAGCACGCCGGTCAAGGAGTTCATGCGCACTGCCGCTGAAGACACCGAGGTTCGCGGCGTGCCGATCGCGAAGGGCGAATCCGTCTACCTGGCTTACGTTTCCGGCAACCGCGACGAGGATGTATTCGACGAACCGTTCCGTTTCGACGTCGGCCGCGACCCCAACAAGCACGTCGCGTTCGGCTACGGTGTGCATTTCTGCCTCGGCGCCGCGTTGGCGCGAATGGAGATGAACAGCCTGTTCACCGAATTGGTGCCGCGCCTGGAATCGATCGAACTGGCCGGCGCGCCCGAGCTGACGGCGACCACCTTCGTCGGCGGTTTGAAGCACCTGCCGATTCGCTACTCGCTCAAGTGATTTCCAGATCTTTCGCAAAGCACTTCAGGAACCCGTCGACCGCGGCGATCGCTACGGCCTGGTAGTCGAACTCGGTCAGCGTGCTGAGCCTGCCGAATGCCAGCGGACCGATGAGTAGCGCGAAAGCCATTGTCCGGTCGACTGGTTGGAGTTCGGCGGCGGCCTGGGGGCCATCAAAAATGACATCGAACGGCGCCGAATACTGCTCGGCGATGCGTTCCCGCAGCGAAAGTATCTCGGGGCTGCCCGCCTGTAGTGCACGCTCACCCGGCCACCGGCCGATGTCGGGACCCAGCGACAGCCAGGCCATCGCCGTCAGCGTCGTCGGCACCTCCGCGATCGACTCCGCCCAAGCCGAGACGATCGCGGTGAGCCGTTCCCGTAGCGAGCCTTCTTCAGGCGGCATAGGTGCCGGCGGGATGAGCCGCATGAACGCCGCGGCAACGAGGTCGTTCGCGCTCGGAAAATGGCGGTACAGCGTGGCCCTCGCTACGTTGGCGCTTCGGGTGACCGCATCGATGGTGACCGCGCTGGGACCACCCGATCGCAAGAGCGCCGTCGCGGCGTCGAGCAACCGAGCCCGCGAGCGCGCAGGCCGCGGATCGCTGCTCACGGCCGTCATTGTTTACCCCACCTCCAACGCGGGAACAAGACTATCGGTCTCGTACCAAGACTGTTAGTCTCAAAACTACCCACCCAAGGAGCGCGACGCCAATGGTCGACACCCTCGCACGGTCCGACCAGGATATCGACGCCCGCGGCGCCACTCGCTCCAAACGCGCGCGTATCTGGCTGCTGACGGTCGCCAGCATGGACGTGTTGTTGGTGATCACGTCGATGGTCGCGCTGAACGCAGCACTTCCTGATCTCGCTGTCGAGACCTCCGCGACACAGGGCCAACTCACCTGGATCGTCGACGGATACACGTTGGTGTTGGCGTGCCTGCTGTTGCCTGCGGGCGCCATCGGCGACCGGTATGGGCGCCGCGGCGCACTGCTCATCGGTCTGGCCATCTTCGGACTGGCCTCCATTGCGCCGGTGATACTCGACAGCCCCGTTCAGATCATCATCGCGCGGGCGGTGGCAGGCGCCGGCGCCGCATTCATCATGCCCGCGACGTTGTCGCTGTTGACCGCCGCCTTCCCCAAGTCGGAACGCAATAAGGCCGTAGGGATTTGGGCGGGCGTAGCGAGTTCCGGCGCTGTCTTCGGATTTCTCGGCACCGGGATCCTGCTGCACTTCTTTTCTTGGCAGTCGATCTTCTACGCGTTCGCTGCCGCGGCCGGCGGCATGTTCGTCCTCACGTGCACGATCGGCTCGTCGCGAGATGAGACCGCAACACCGATCGATTGGATCGGCGCGGTGTTGATCGGCGCCGGCGTCGCAGTCTTCGTGTTCGGCGTCATCGAGGCCCCCGAACGCGGCTGGACCGATCCTGTGGTGTGGGGCTCCATGGCGCTCGGCGTCGCACTCGCGGCCGCGTTCGCGATCGTGGAACTGCGCCGCACACATCCGCTGCTCGACATCCGCCTGTTCAGCAGGCCGGACTTCGCCACCGGCGCCGTCGGAATCACCTTCCTCTTCTTCGCCAACTTCGGCTTCTTCTTCGTCGCCATGCAGTACATGCAACTGATACTCGGCTACAGTCCACTGGGAACCGCGTTCGCGCTCGTGCCACTGGCCGTACCGATTCTGATCCTGGGGGCGACGCTGCCCCTGTATCTCCCGAAGATCGGCCTGAGGACGGCAGTGGCCCTCGGGCTGTTCCTCATTGCGGTGGGCTTGTTCTGCATGCGGGTGCTGGATGCTGAGTCGTCCTATCTCGAGTTCGTGTGGCCCATCCTCATCGTCAGCGCGGGCATCGGCCTGTGTGTTGCGCCGACAACGTCGGCGATCATGGGCGCGGTCCCCGACGAGAAACAGGGGGTGGCGTCGGCCGTCAACGACACGACGCGTGAGGTAGGCGCCGCGATCGGCATCGCCGTCGCCGGGTCCGTCGTTGCGAGCCACTACAGCAATGTGCTCGGCCCAGCCCTCGCCGGCTTCCCCGAACAGGTTCGAGGTCCTGCTCTCGAATCCCTTGCCCAAGCGCTCGCGGTCGCCGGACAATTGGGCCCTGCGGGTTCGCACGTTGCGCAGCTCGCAGAGAGTGCCTTCCTACAGTCGATGCATTTGTCCCTGCTGATTCTGTCCGTGATCACCGCTGTCGCAGCGGCTTTCGTCGCGGTGTGGTCACCGGGGCGCAACGGACGGCAATTTCGCTTCGTACAACGGCTTACGTCGCAGCGCTCTCGCTCAGGCGATGAACTCGGCAGCCCGATGACCGATCATCACGATGGTGGCGTGCGGACCCCGGCTGGTGATGACGGGAAGCACCGAGCCGTCGACAACCCATAGCCCGTCGACACCGCGGACACGACACCGGGTATCCACGACCGCATCCGCGTCCCCGGCCGCGCCCATCGGGGCGGTGCTCGACAGGTGCTGTGAAGTCGACCATGACACGGGCCCCACTTCTGCTGTCCTGCCGACCAATTCGCGTGCCAGCTCGGCGCCCGCCGCCAGCTTAGCGATGTCGGCGGGCGCACCGTCATAGCGGTGTTCGATGATCGGTGCGGTACCCGGGTCGGCGGACGCCAGCGCGACGCGGCCGCGGGATTCGGGTTGCATCAACGCGACACCGATATGCGGGCGGTCTGCGGGATCATCCCGTCGACCACTGATCATCGCACCGAAGCCCGCTGTATACGGCCGGATCTCGAGAGCGTCGATGGTGAGCACCGCCTCCAGCGGCGGCAGTCCGTGGGTGGCCAACCAGTCCACCGGCAACACCCATTCCGGGTGATCCACGCTCAGCGCACCGACGGGCAGGTCCGCGACCACCGGTATTCCTGCCGCCCGCAGCATCTCCTGGGGACCCACACCGGACAGCATCAGCAAGTGAGCCGATCCAATTGCACCAGCGGACAATACTATTCGATCCGCGATCAAGTCGACCCGACCGTCTGGCCCGACGCACTCCACACCAACGGCCCGGCCATCGTCCATCTGGATGCGTCCCGCCCTGGTGTTGGTCAGCAGGGCGAGGTTGGTCCGGCCCATCGCGGGCTGCAGGTAGGCCCCGCCGGGACCCACTCTCGTACCACCGTTGATATTGAGCGGCACTGCCCCGACGCCGGTGGGCAACGGTGCGTCGAGAGTGGCGCCGTTGAGATCCTCAATCCACCGGTAACCGGACTCACCGGCAGATCGCACGAAAGCTGCTGTACAGCCGTCGAATTCGGCGACCCGCTGGACTACGATCGGACCATCGGAGCCATGCAGTTGATCGCTGAAATCGAGGTCCGTCTCAATGGCCCGAAAGTGCGGTAACACATCGGCCCACGTCCAGCCCGGCAATCCCCAACCATCGAAATCCGTTGGCAGACCACGACAGAAGTAGCCACCATTGACAGCTCCGGATCCACCAACAACGGCACCGCGCATGATCTGCGCGCGTCGCATGGGCTCATCGGTCAAGGTGGTCGGGTAGCGCCGCACCACCGAGCTGGCGTCGCCGATCGGTAGGTGCACCCCGTTGATCTGGCTGAGTACCCGAGGATCGGACGGGCCGGGCCCGGCTTCGACGACCGTGACGCGACATGCGGAGTCAGAGGAAAGGCGTTCGGCGAGAACAGATCCAGCGCTGCCGGCACCGACGATCAGCACGTCACTGCGCACGCGCGGAGCAGGACCGCTACTCTGCAAGGCTGCTTCAGGTCCGGATCTGGGGCTTGAGGGCGCCCACATGCCGTTCGCGCACCACGCCCGTCCACAGTCCCGCGCCGTAGGCGAGGTCGTCGAGGCGCTTCAGCATCACGTAGGTGAGCAGACCCACTCGCTTGGTGTCGTCGTCGGCGTTGCCGTTGCGGGTGATCCAATCGGCCACCCCGTCAACGACGGCTGCCACCAGGACCACCTGTCTGCAGCGTTGGGACAACAGCGCCGCAATCAGAGCGATGGGCCAGTAGTGCCGACAGATTGCGGACGCCAGTTGCAGGGCGGCGGACCACAGCCCGTGCGCGGCGACGACCGCCACTTCCTTGGGTTCGGTATCGACGGTGCTCAGTGAGTTGGCGATGCGACGACCGGTGATCGTGGCGACGATCATCGAGGCCAGGTAGCCGATGCCAGAGCCCATGGCGAGCAGGATCCACACCACCAGCGTCCATCCGGAGATCACCAACGGCGCGGTCTTGCCGGGATGCCGGATGGATAACGGAGCAGCAGATTCACCGTAGAAAGACTTGCGTGCGAACCATTCTCGCAATTGTGTGCGGTGGTCGTGAGCGACAAGCGCGATGGGCTCGTAGCGTAGCCGTGCGCCCGCCTCGATGAACCTCCAGCAGAGGTCGACGTCCTCGCCGGACTTGAGCGTCTCGTCGAACCCGCCCAGTTCGTTGATGACGGCGCGTCGGCAGATGATGGCGGCGCTTGGGACATAGGACACCGTGCCGTAGGGCACCACCGGTGCCTCACGCAGACCCAGGTCCAATGACGAGCGCACCGCCTCGTAGCGGGCCACCAGATTGTCGGCTTGCCGCAGCCCCACGATGCGCGGCGCGACCAGGGCGACGGCGGGGTCACAGAAGTGCCCGAGCAGCGCCTCCAGCCAGCCGCGCCGCGGCACCACGTCGGAGTCGAGGAAAGCCACGAAGTCGGTGCTTGACGCGGCCAGTCCGGTGTTGCGCGCCGCCGCGGGCCCCTTGCCGCGGGAGTGGCGCAGCACCAGGATGTCACAGTGCATGTCGCTGAAGTCGCTCTGCTGCACCGGGGTGGCGGAACCGTCGTCGACAACCACCACCCGCATGCCACGCAGCGTCCCGACCAGCCGAAGAAGGCCAGAAATGTTGTCGCGCACGGGAATAACGACAGTGACGTCGCGGTGCGATGGCCCGCTGGCCGGTCGCGGATGCGCGACTGTGGCGTCGAGCAACGTGCGAGCAAGCTGCGCGCTGACCGCGTCATGCACCTCGAGCCGGCCACCGTTGAGCATGGTCTGCGCGGCAGGGGCGAGTCGCAGTAACCGGGTGGGTGAACCGCCGAGCAGGGCGGACCCCTCACCGAGCACCTTTACCCGGCGATCCACCTGGACGGCGAACCCGTCGGGCAGCCGCGGCCCGGTCACATCAGCATCCCGTCACGGTCCGGCGTCCAGCGGGTAATGCGCCGCAAACATCCGTCGACCATCTCCGCGAGGATTCGTTCCCCCTCCTCGGCTGTCGCAGTCGTCGGGTCTCCGAGCACACCGAGTTCGCTCACGGCGGCGACACCGCCCTCACGCATCTCCGGCATCAACTGCGCGAGCGGCGCGCTGTTGCCGGGGATGCGCTCATCGAGCCACACGTCGCTCGGCGAAATATGTAGCAATACAGATGTTTCGGTGTGGCCCGCGTGCGCATCGGCGTCCGCGACGGTGCACGAACACCAGCCTGCGTCGCGGCCTTCGTATCGAAGCAAAGCCACCGCGGCTGCAAGCGCCTCGACGTTTCCACCGTGTCCGTTGACGAAGACTAGGCGCGATGCCCATTGCGCCGCTGAGCGGCCGAACTCCACGAGCAAAAGCCGCAGCGCCGACGTCCCGATCGAGACGGTGCCGGCGAAGCCCTCGTGTTCACCGCTCGCGCCGTAGCCGATCGCAGGAGCCAGGGCCCAATTGGATTCATTCCGAGCGGCGAGCCGCTCAGCAACGCAGCGGGCGACAGTGGTGGCGATGCGAGTATCTGTGTCCAGCGGCAGGTGGGGACCATGTTGTTCGACGGAGCCAACCGGGACAATCAACGCGGACGACGTGCTCTGCAGCTGTCTCGACGTTGAAGTCGCGAGATCGCTGGGAAAAGCCACCCGCCGATGGTAGGCCGAATTCACCTGGCGTGCGCCAATTGTTGGCGCATGCGCAGCAATTGATTTCCGATAATTTTCCGCAGCCGGCCGCCACCTAACCACGCCAGTCCCCTGCGCCACGCCTGTACCAGCGCACCTGGGCGCGGACGGCGTTGCCGGTCAGCCGTCGGCGCCGGTGGGCACGCCGAGCGCGCGCGTGAAGCCCGGCGGCACGAGAATGTCGTCGGCAACCAAATCGTGGACGGACGCACGGCCCAGGCCCATCAACGCCGAGTCGATGCCTCCGCGCAAGACGTCGAGCACGTTCTCGACACCGGCTTGGCCGTTGGCCGCCAGGCCCCACAGGTAGGCACGGCCGATCATCACCGCGCGGGCGCCAAGGGCCAGCGCCTTGACGACGTCGCTACCGCGCCGGACGCCACCGTCCAGCAGCACCTCGATCTCGTTCCCGACTGCATCGGCGATCGCGGGAAGTGCCCTGATCGAAGCGGGTGTGCTGTCTAGGTTGTTGCCGCCGTGGTTTGAAACCGAGATCGCCGAAACACCCGCGTCCACAGCACGTTTGGCGTCATCGACGCGCATCACACCCTTGAGCATGAACGGTCCGCCCCACAGCTCACGCAGCCAGGCGATGTCCTCCCACGTCGGCGGTGGGGTGCCCATCCACTCGCCGTACGCGGCGAAGAACGGCGGGCCCGGCTCGCCGCGTGGTCCCTGGTTCGGCACCCGCAGGGACGGTGGATGCATGGTCTTGGCCCATTGCCACAGCCAGCGCGGCCTGGTCAGGCCTTCGGGCATCATCCGCACAGCGGTCCGCAGGTTCATCGCCTCAGGGATCTTCGGGCTGCCCCAGTCCCTGCCGTGCGAGAAGCTCCAGTCGGTCGTGACGATCACCCCGACCGCGCCGGCTTCGCGCGCGCGCGCCACCCTTGCCGCGATCGCATCGCGGCCGCCGAGCCAATACACCTGGAAGAAGGTCTTGGGGTTGGCCGCGATCACCTCTTCGATCGGCTTGCTGGCGAACGAGGACAGACCCATCGCGGTGTCGCGCGCGGCGGCGGCGCGTGCGACGGCCACCTCTCCATCGGGATGTACCGCTTGCACACCCGTCGGCGAAATCACGACGGGCAACGAAATATCTTGCCCCATAACGGTTGTCGCCAAATCACGCTTTTCGGTCGCGCCGATGACGTGCGGTGCGAATCCGAGTTCGGCGAATGCGTCAACGTTGTCCGCGACGGTCACACCCTTCTCACTGGCGCCAAGCAGGGCTGCGTACGCCGACTTGGGGAGCCGCTTCTTCGCCATCTGCTGAGCGAAGCCCACGGTCTCGAACCAGGTATCTCGTGCCATGACTACACCGGGCTTTCGTTGCACGGTCGAGCCGGCGGGACCGTGAGGAGTTTCAGCGGTATCGGCCCTTGCTTGGTTCCGCGTGAGTGGTCGACACTGGACTTGGGCTTGACCCGCTCTAGGGCCAGCGCCGGAGCGCCGTAGCCCTGCACGCATTCGGGGTCCGGCCCGTCCAGCGGCAGGCCGGTGAAGAACTTGGCGGCCATGCAGCCACCGCGGCAGCTGTCGTAGTGCCCGCAGCTGCTGCACGCCCCCGCCGATTGTGGCTCGCGCAGCTCCCGAAACAGCGGGGCGTTCTTCCATACGCTGTCAAAACCGCCGTCCGACAAGATGTTTCCGGCCAAAAAGCGGTCGTGGATGGCGAACGGGCAGGCGTACACGTCACCGACCGGGTCGATGAGGCACACCACGCGGCCAGCGCCGCACAGGTTCAGGCCGGCGAGCGCGCCCGGCTCCCCCAGCCCCGACAGGTGGAAGAAAGAGTCACCGGTGAGCACCCGGTCACCCTTGGCCACCAACCAGTCGTAGAGCTGAACCTGCTGCTCGGCGGTCGGATGCAATTCATCCCATACGTCGGCCCCGCGGCCGGAAGGACGCAACCGGGTGATCCGCAGTGTGGCACCGTAATGCGCTGCCAGAGCGGCGAATTCATCTAGCTGATCGACGTTGTGCCGCGTCACCACGACGGAAATCTTGGCGTCGGAGAAGCCGGCGTCAGCCAAGTTTTCCAGCGCACGAATCGCCATCGCGAACGAGCCCGCGCCGCGCACGGCATCGTTGACCTCAGCGGTCGCGCCGTCAAGGGAGATCTGGACGTCGACGTAATCGCTTGTGGCAAGCCGCGCTGCCACGTCGCGCGTGATGCGAACACCGTTGGTGGAGAACTTCACGCCGACGTGGTGGGCGGTGGCGTAGTCGACGAGTTCCCAGAAGTCCGGCCGCACGGTGGGCTCGCCGCCGCCGATGTTGACGTAGAACACCTGCATGCGTTCGAGCTCGTCGATGATGTCCTTGCACTGCTGGGTCGTCAGCTCGCGCGGGTCGCGCTTGCCCGATGACGACAGGCAATGCACACACGCCAGGTTGCATGCGTAGGTCAGTTCCCACGTCAGGCAAATCGGCGCATCGAGCCCATGCTCGAACTGTTCGACGAGCCGGGGCACCGGTTGTACTGACGTCATGCTTCTCCCGTCACGAGCATCTTGGACTGGGCCAGCACGCCGAGCGCGTGCAGATAGGGCGCCTGTTGCGCGTCGTCGATCCCGGCTGCGCGGCACGCCGAGCGGGCGTCGGGATAGTCGTTGAGCGAACTGACCACTGCGACGATCGTCCGGTTCTTCAGGAACGACAGCTTGCGCGTTCCGAAGTGATACAGCAGCGCACCGAAGGGCTCGGGCCGCACCGCCACCTGGTGGTGCAGCCGCCAGCGCAGGTCCGGATCGAATGCCGCGGCAGGCGAGGACACCGTCAGTAGACCCCGCACATCCCGTCGATCGACACCTCTTCGACCAGAGTCTCGGTGACGAGCTCGGTTTCGCTTTCGACCTGCTGGTTAGGCTCCATGAACAGCACCTTTCGTCGCGTTGGGTCTCGACAATGTGACCGAGGTCGCAATAATATGGCATCGAGTGCCGAAATGGAAGGGCGGGTACATGCGGCCGGTTTCTGCGCACCGGGTGGGCCGTCGCCGCTCCACGACCACCGACCACATCAGCAACGTGGCCATCGACCTGTTCGCCGCTCGCGGGTTCGACGAGGTCAGCGTCGACGACGTGGCCGAAGCCTCCGGCATCGCACGCCGCACGCTGTTTCGCTACTACCCCTCCAAGAACGCGCTGCCGTGGGGCGATTTCGACGCCCACCTGGACCACCTGCGCGATCTTCTCAACGGCCTAGACCCCGATGTCCCCATGGGACAGGCTTTGCGCACAGCGCTGTTGGCATTCAACAGCTTCGACGAGCAGGAGACGGCCCGCCATCGCCAGCGGATGCGCGTCATCCTGGAGACCGCAGCGCTGCAGGCGTATTCAATGACGATGTACGCCGGGTGGCGCGCAGTCGTCGCCGAATTCGTCGCAAAGCGGTTGGCCACTAAGTCCAAAGATCTAGTGCCGCAGACCGTGGCGTGGACGATGCTCGGAGTGGCGCTGTCAGCCTACGAGCATTGGCTGGCCGACGAATCCGTGTCGCTCGCACAGGCCTTGGGCGATGCATTCGACACAGTCAGCGACGGAATGCAGGCGCTGGACCGGCGTAAGCGGGCACCCCGACGTGGTAATCGGACTCGTTGAGCCGCCGGGTCCGACAACGGTATTCGAATGTGAACATCCGGACAGGTTCGCGACCTGCTTCTCGCACACCCGTCACGACCGCCAAGTGCCGAGCAGGTCGCCCGTCAGCTGGCTATGAGCTCGAGGACGCTGGGTCATCGTCTCGCCGCCGAAGGCACCTCATTTCGGGAACTTCTCGATGAAGTACGCCAGCGGCTGGCCGCAGAGATGCTCGTCTCCGGCCGGTTGACGGTTGCCGAGACCGCTCAACGGCTCGGCTATGTGGAGCTCTCCAGCTTTTCGCAGGCGTTCCGCCGGTGGAACGGGATGGGTCCACGGGACTACCGAAAAGCTCGGCTGTAAAGAATTTTCGATTGCACCGTCGGAGTTTGGCCTCCGACGGCGACGATAAGGGTGTGAGGGCCGAACCGGATGGCGACGACGCGCCGCGGGCCCTGCTGGCGTTGTACGACGATGCACTGCCGGTCGTGTACGGGTACTTCGTCCGGCGCTGTGGCGACCGCGGAACGGCCGAGGACCTGACGTCGGAAACCTTTCTGGCGGCGATGGACGCCGCTCGAAAGGACTCACCGCCGCCGATGACCGTGCCGTGGCTGCTCGGGGTGGCGCGCCACAAGCTCGCCGACCACTACCGGCGTCGGCACGACCGGTTCAGCATCCCGATGGCCGAGCTACCCGAACCGATCGACCCCGCCGACGACTGGGACGCCGCGCTGGACCGCATCGTCGCCGAGAGCGTGCTGGCCAGACTGCCCGAACAGCACCGCACGGTGCTTGCGCTGCGCTACATGGACGACTGCTCGGTGCCCGAGTGCGCGGAGCTGATCGGGCGCACGGTGCACGCCACCGAGGCGCTGTTGGTGCGGGCCCGCCGCGCATTCAGATCGCACTACCCCAAGCCGGAAGGAGGGATGCCATGAACAACAACACAGATCCGCTGAGCGTGCTGCATGGTGACGAGCTTCCGGTCCAACCCGATCCGGCGTTCGCGGCCCGTCTGCGTACACGCCTGGAATCCGCAGCGAATATTTTTGAGTCCCAACCCAATCGAACCCAAGGAGTCGTCATGAGTGGCACCGATACCGCCATCGCCGAACTCAACGAGCCCGCCGCTTCGGTTGCGTCCGCTCCCCCGCGGCCCGCCGCGCTGCCGTACCTGGCCGTGGCCAACGCTCGCGAGGCCATTGCCTGGTACATCGACACCTTCGGCGCGACGGTGGTCGGAGAGACATACGAGATGGACGATGGCCGGATCGGCCATGCCGAGCTGGCGATCGGCAACGGAGTGCTGTACCTGGCGGACGAGTACCCCGAGATCGGCCTGAAAGCCCCTGCTCCGCAGGCGACTTCGGTGAGCCTGGTGCTGCACGTGGCCGACACCGACGCGACCCTGGAACGGGCGCGGGAGCGCGGTGCGCAGGTGCACGGGGAACCCGTCGAGAATTACGGCGCACGCAACGCGACGCTAATCGACCCGTTCGGACACCGATGGATGCTCAGCGGACCGTCGACCGGCGCCACGACGCCGATCCATCACGGAGACGTCGGCTATGTCTCGGTCTGGACGCCGGATGCCGACCGCGCCGCCGCGTTTTACGGCCACGTCCTGGGCTGGACCTACGATCCGACCACGCATCAGGTCACCAATACCAAACAGCACATCGGGCTCTTCAGCGTCGCCAGTCCTCAGGGAATGCTGTGCTGCTACGCGGTCGCCGATCTGGCGGGCGCCCGGCAGTCGATCGTCGAGGGCGGCGGACACGTCGGCGAGGTGCAGGAGTTCGACTTCGGCACGGTGCTGGATGCCACCGACCCCGCAGGCACGGCGTTCGCCGTGTTCCAGCCGGCGCCGGGGACAGCCCGGCCGGCGCTCAACGGCGCTGGGCCAGGCGAGCTTTCGTACATCACCTACGAGGTCGCCGACTCGACCGCGTTCCGGGCGTTCTACAGCAGGATAATGTTCTGGATGTTCGAGCCGGGCCGCGTCGACGACGGATGGCAGGTGCAGGGAACCCATCCGATGGCGGGCATTGCCGGCGGCAGTACCCAGCACGTCACCGTGCCGATGTGGACCGTCGAGGACGTCGACGCCGCGGTGGCCCGGGTGCGCGAGGCCGGGGGCACGGTCATCGAGGAGCCGTCGCAGCAGGCCTACGGGAAGTCGGCGCAGTGCACCGACGACCAGGGCACCCGGTTCTACCTCGGCGAGTTCTAATTGCGACTTGTGTGCATCGAGGAGCGCTCAGCGCTCCAGAATGCACACAAATCGCTATGAGAGGACGTCGGCGATGGGTGCGCCAGCCGCGATCTTGGAGCGCACCTTCATGACCTTGCCAGGCATGCCGCCTCCGACCACGCCTGCCACTACGCCGTCGCGCTCGTAGAACGCGAGGAACTTGCGGCCGTCATCCTCGACGACGTGCACGGTGTCAGTGGCCTCCGGTTCGCCGAGGCACTGGATCTTGACGTCGTACTGGTCGCTCCAGAAGTACGGCACCGTGACGGCGGCAGGGGCGTCCTGGCCTAGCATCGCAGGCACCAAAGCACGCGCCTGATCGGCGACATTGCTCCAATGTTCCACGCGCACTTGATGTCCCAAGGTATGCCGCCACGACGCAACATCGCCGATTGCCCACACGTGCGGTGCGCTGGCGCGGCCGTGCGAGTCGCACACCACGCCGTTGTCGACCTCGATGCCGGTGCCCTCCAGCCAGCCCGTCGCAGGATGCGAGCCGATGCCGACGACCACAAGATCCGCGTCGAGTTCGGCGCCGTCGGACAGCACCACCTTTTGAACCTTCTCGGTTCCGCGGACGTCGGACACTCCCACGCCGCACCGCACGTCGACGCCTTCGGCGCGGTGCAGCCGCGCCACCAACGAACCGATCTGCTCGCCAAGCACCGACGCCAACGGTGCCGGCTGCGGCTCAACCAGCACCACGTCGACGCCCATGCCACGCAGGCTGGCAGCCACCTCACAACCGATGAACCCGGCGCCCACGACCACCGCATTCCGCGCGGAGCCCGCCTCGCCGCGCAGCTTCAAGCTCTCGTCGAACGAGCGCAGCACGTGGATCCCCGGCAGGTCCGGGAACGACGGAATGCGCTTGGGCACTAGGCCGGTCGCGATGATCAGCTCGTCGTAACCGATCGAGCTGCCGTCGGCCAGCGTCACCGTCCTCGCCTCGACCTCGACCGATCGCGCGCCGTTGGCGAGCAGCACGGTGATGTCGTTCTCGTCGTAGAACTCGGCAGGCTTGAGCGTGACGTCGTCGGTCTCGGCGCGCAGCACCTCCTTGGACAGCGGCGGCCGGTCGTACGGCAGATGGTCCTCGTCGCTGACGATCGTGATCGGTCCGGTGTACTCGGCACGGCGCAGCTGCTCAGCGGTGCGCGCAGCCGCCAGCCCGCCCCCGACGATGACGATGCCCCCTGTAGTGCTCACGTGGGGTTTCTACACGATGGCCGCTGCCGGCGGTTCGCCACCCTGCAGTTTGAGGCGTCAGCCCCGCATCCGATCGATGATGTTCGTCAGCACCACGATGCTTTCGCTGCGCTCGACATCCGCCGCAGAGCGGATGCGTTCGAGCGCCACCTCCAGGTGTCCCATGTCGCGCGCCAACACATGCAGGATCGCGTCGGCGGTTCCGGTGACAGTGGCGGCACTGACGACCTCGGGGATGTCTATCCACGCCTTGCGCAGCTCATCTGGAGCGATGGTGCCGTGGCGGAAGACCTGCACGTAGGCCTCGGTGTTCCAGCCCAGCGCGTTGCGGTCAACGACGGTGGTGAAGCTTCGGATCACCCCGGTGTCGAGCATGCGATCGACACGCCGTTTGACTGCCGGAGCCGACAGGTTCACTCGCTGGCCGATCTCGGCATAGGTTGCCCGGGCATCCTCGGCCAGCTCAGCGAGAATCCGTTCATCGGTGTCGTCCAGACGCTCCATGATCACCTCCACACAACAAATTGCCGTAGTTTCGCATTTGGTGCAATAGATCGCTGGTAGACACGCAACAAACGGCGATTGATTGCAAAATCATCAGCTTATACCGTCTAAATCATGACGACTTCGCGCACGGCCAGGAGCCGCCACTACGCCATGACGGCGCCGACCTTCTTCGCCGTCGAATACGCCATCAACCCGTGGATGGACACGTCGGCCGAAGTCGACACCCACGTCGCGATGAATCAATGGGAATCCCTGCGCCAGACCTATAAGGAACTCGGACACACCGTCGAGTTGGTGGAGCCCGTCGCAGGCCTGCCCGACATGGTGTACGCCGCCAACGGCGGCCTGCTGGTGAACGGCAAAGCCGTGATCGCGCGGTTCGCCTACCCGCAGCGGGTCGGCGAATCCGACGCCTACGCCGAGTGGATGACGCGCCACGGCTACCGGCCCGCCGAGACCCGCCACCTCAACGAGGGCCAGGGTGATCTACTCGTCGTCGGTTCAATCATGTTGGCCGGCTACGGTTTCCGCACAGAGTACCAAGCCCACGCCGAAATCGGTGCGGTGGTAGGAATGCCAGTGGTCAGCCTCGAACTGGTCGATCCGCGGTTCTACCACCTCGACACCGCGCTCGCGGTGCTCGACGACACCACCATCGCGTACTACCCGCCGGCGTTCAGCGACCAAGCGCGGGCAACGCTGCTTGAGCTGTTCCCGGATGCCATCGAGGTGGCCAGCGCCGACGCGAATGTGCTTGGGCTCAACGCCGTATCCGACGGCCTCAACGTCGTCCTGCCCTCCGCCGCAACCGGCTTCGCCGAGCAATTGCGCGCGGCAGGGTTCCGGCCTATCGGTGTCGATCTATCTGAACTCCTGAAGGGCGGCGGATCCGTCAAATGCTGCACGCTGGAGGTACATCCGTGACAATTCTGGATTCTGCGACGGCTACCGACGCCGCGATCGCCGTCGACGAGCGCTACGTCGCCCACAACTACTCGCCGCTGCCGGTGGTGGCGGCCAGCGCCGAAGGCGCGTGGATCCTCGACGCGGAGGGCCGCCGCTATCTGGATTGCCTCGCGGCCTACTCGGCGGTCAACTTCGGACACCGCCATCCGGAGATCGTCGCAACCGCGCACGCACAGCTCGACACCGTCACTCTGGTCAGTCGCGCCTTCCACTCCGACCGGCTCGGACCGTTCTGCGAGGCGCTGGCCGAGCTGTGCGGTAAGGACATGGTGCTGCCGATGAACAGCGGCGCCGAGGCCGTCGAGAGCGGCATCAAGGTGGCCCGCAAGTGGGGCACCGACGTCAAGGGTGTCCCTGCCGGGGCAGGCAATATCATCGTGGCACACAACAACTTCCACGGCCGCACCACCACAATCATCAGCTTCTCCGACGACGAGACAGCCCGTCGTGGCTTCGGCCCGTATACACCTGGCTTCCGGGCGGTGCCGTTCGGCGACGCCGACGCGATGGCCAAAGCCATCGACAACGACACCGTCGCCGTGTTGATCGAGCCCATCCAAGGTGAGGCGGGCATCATCGTGCCGCCCGACGACTACCTGCCGCGGGTGCGCGCGCTATGCACCGAGCGCAACGTGCTGATGATCGCCGACGAGATCCAGTCCGGCCTCGCCAGAACGGGGCGCACCTTCGCCTGCGACCACTGGAGCGTCGTGCCCGATATCTATTTGCTCGGCAAAGCCCTTGGCGGCGGCGTGGTTCCGGTATCGGCGGTGGTGGCGAACCGCCACATCCTCGGCGTACTACACCCCGGTGAACACGGCTCTACCTTCGGCGGCAACCCGCTCGCCGCGGCGATCGGCACCACCGTGGTCAGCATGCTGCAGCGTGGCGAATTCCAGGCCCGCTCAACCGAACTGGGACAGCATCTGCATGCTCGCCTACGCGGGCTGATCGGGCATGGCGTCGTCGCGGTGCGCGGCATGGGGCTGTGGGCCGGCGTCGACATCGACCCATCGCTGGCCACTGGCAAACAGATCAGCATGAAGCTGGCCGAGCGGGGCGTTCTAGTTAAGGACACCCACGGCTCCACGCTGCGTTTCGCTCCACCGCTGGTTATCACGGCCGAGGAGATCGACTGGGCGATTGGTCAGTTAGCCGACGTTTTGGCCGGTACGGGTTCACACTGATCCGGTACTGAGTTATAGCCCACAGGAGGCACCATGACCGGCCCATCGCTAAGCCTCTCCGAGCAGATGTTGCGGCGCCGGCCCGTGATTGGGGCGCCGGTCGCGCACGGTGCCTCGGATCACCTCAAACGAAGTATCGGCACATTCCAGCTCACGATGTTCGGCGTCGGCGCCACTGTCGGCACTGGCATCTTCATCGTCCTGCAACAAGCGGTACCGACAGCCGGTCCCGCGGTGCTGATCTCGTTCGTGATCGCGGGCATCGCCGCCGGGCTCTCCGCTATCTGTTACGCGGAAATGGCTTCCGCCGTTCCGGTTTCAGGATCAACGTATTCCTACGCCTACACCACGATGGGCGAGGTCGTGGCGATGGGCGTTGCCGCCTGCCTGCTTCTGGAGTACGGCGTCTCCATGTCGGCGACGGCCATCGGCTGGAGCGGCTATCTGAACAAGCTGCTGGACAATCTGTTCGGATTCACGCTGCCGCATTCCCTGACTGCGGCACCGTGGGGTGAGACACCGGGCATCGTCAACCTCCCCGCCATGGTGCTCATCGCCATGTGTGCGCTGCTACTGATCCGCGGCGCCAGTGAATCCGCGACCGTCAATACCGTCATGGTGATCATCAAGCTGGGTGTGCTCGCGCTGTTTGTCGCCATCGCGCTGACCGCATTCACCACCGACCACTTCGCCGGGTTCTGGGACGCGGGCTTCGCGGGAATCACCGCGGGTGCGGCCACCATCTTCTTCACGTTCATCGGACTGGATGCGGTGTCCACAGCCGGTGACGAGGTGAAGAATCCACAGAAGACCATGCCGCGCGCGATCATCGCCGCGCTGATCGCCGTCACCACCATCTACATCCTGGTGGCGTTCGCCGGCCTTGGCACGCAGGAAGCCGAGGCGTTCGGATCCGAAGAACAAGCCGAGGCCGGCCTGTCGGTCATCCTGGAGAACATTCTCAGCGGCTCGACATGGGCCAGCACGATCCTCGCTGCCGGCGCAGTCATCTCGATCTTCTCGGTCACGCTCGTCGTGATGTACGGCCAGACGCGCATCCTGTTCGCGATGGGCCGCGACGGGCTGCTGCCCTCGCTGTTCGCGAAGGTCAACCCGCGCAGCATGACACCGGTGAACAACACAATCATCGTCGCCGCCGTCACGGGAATCCTGGCCGGCTTCGTCCCACTCGACTACCTGTGGGACCTGGTGTCGATCGGCACACTCGTCGCCTTCATCACGGTCTCGGTCGGCGTGATCATTTTGCGCGTCCGCGAACCAGACCTGCCTCGTGGCTTCAGGGTTCCCGGTTATCCGGTGACTCCGATTCTGTCCATCATCGCCTGTGTATGGATCCTGTATGGCCTGCCTCCGAACACCTGGCTGTGGTTCGGCATTTGGGTCGTCGCCGTCCTGAGCTTCTACTTCCTCTGGAGCCGGCGCCACAGCGCGCTCAACGACGGTGGTGACGGCCTCATCCCGACCGCCGCGCCGGAGGAGGATGAAGTCCTGATCCCGCCGAAGGAATCACTGTGACGGTCGCGGTCGGCTACCTGGCCGGCAAGTGCGGCACGTCGCCGCTCTACTTGGCGGCCGAAGCGGCGAAGACTCTGAAGACGACGCTGACTGTCGTCACGGTCGTGCCGCGGCCATGGATGACGCCCTCGCTCGGCCGTATCGATGCCGAATACGCCCAATACGCAGAACAATTGGCGGCGACCTCCGCCAAGCAGGCGCAAGAGTGCATCGACTCCATCGCCGGCGGGCTGGAGGTCAATTACCACAAGGTCGCCCACCGGTCGGCATCAGGCGGGCTGTTGGAGGCGGCCGGGGACCTCGAGCCAGAGGTGCTCATCTTGGGCTCCGCGCCTGACGGCAAGCTGGGCCAGGTTGTGGTCGGTTCAACGGCTGATCGGCTGCTGCACTCCTCGCCGGTGCCCATGGCCATCAGCCCGCGCGGTTACCGCGGCTCGAAAGCCGGTGGGCTGACGCGGATCACGGCGGCATACCCCGGCACGCCGGAGGCACTGCACGTGGTCGAACGTGTTGCGGCGCTCGCCGAGCGGCTCGGCGTGCCGATGCGGGTCGTTACATTCACCGTCCGTGGCCGCACGATGTACCCGCCGGAGGTTGGCCTGAGGGTCGAGGATTCGATCCTCGAGCAGTTGGCGTCGCAGGCGCGAGAAACACTGGCGCAGTTGAGGGCCGACGGTGTCGTCGGCGAGGACGTAGAGTTGCGAGTCGTCACGGGCAATGGCTGGGACGAGGCACTGGACGACGCCGAATGGCAGGACGGCGACCTGCTGGCCATCGGTACCTCGCCGGTCGGCGGAATCGCCAGGGTATTCCTGGGTTCTCGCGGCTCGAAGATCCTGCGGCACAGCCCCGTCCCGGTGCTGGTGTTGCCGGGCTAGTACTTCGCGGTGCCGCGGTCGACGGCGATCTGACTGCCCGAGATGGTGGCCGACCCGTCACCGGCCAGCCAAGCGACCACGTCCGAAACCTCCTCGGCCGTCATGAATTCCTGCAGCCCCTTCTTGCCCTGATGGTTCACGGGATGGTAGGGCATCGGCGAGAAGCTGTGCAGATACTGCGGATACTTGGCGAAGATGGCCATCATCGCTTCCTTCTCCACCATCGGCGTATCGATCGAATAGGGGTGAATTGAGTTGACCCGAATCCCGAACTCGCCCACCTCGATCGCCAACGCGTTGGTGATGGCGACGAGGCCGTGCTTGGACGCTGAGTAGTGCCCGTTGCCCGGAGTGGCCTTCGTTCCTGCCGATGAACTGACGATGATGATCGAGCCGCCGTTGCCGGCTTCGATCATTGCGGGCACTGCGGCGCGAATGGTCCGCCAGGTCCCGTTCAAGTTGACGTCGATGACGGTGTCCCACTGCTCTTCGGACATCTCGAACATCCGGCCCCAACTCAACACTCCGGCATTGGCGACCACGATGTCGAGGCGGCCGAACTGCTCGACCCCGTCGGCCACCACCTGTTGCAGCGCGGGAAGGTCGCGGATGTCGACCTCGCGGGCCAGCACCTTGCGGCCGGTGGCTTCCACGGCGGCAACCGTCTCCGCAAGCTCCTCGGAAGTACCCAGCGGGTAGGTGATGGTCTCCGAGATCGGTCCGCAGATGTCGATTGCGATGATGTCGGCACCCTCATTGGCGAGCCGAATCGCGTGTGCTCGGCCCTGGCCGCGTGCGGCCCCGGTAATGAATGCCACTCGCCCTTCCAGTGGTCCGCCGGTTGCCGTCACCGCTGCTCCTTTCGTGAGCCCGCGATCCAGGCTAACAGCCGAACTGGAACGTGTTCTAGTAGCCCTGTCAGCCCGTCCTAGTCGGCGGTGTCGCGGGCCAGCGGACACGTCATGCAGTGGCCCCCGCCGCGGCCCCGACCGAGCTCGGCGCCCACGATGGTGATCACCTCGATGCCTGCCCGGCGCAACAGCGTGTTGGTGTGGGTGTTGCGGTCGTAGGCGAACACCACCCCCGGTTCGACGGCGACGAGGTTGTTGCCGCTGTCCCACTGCTGACGCTCGGAGTCGTAGGCGGTGCCGCCGGTTTCGACAACCCGCAGTTTGCCCAGTCCCAGACCGGCGGCCACCACTTCGACGAACGGCTTGTTCGCCTCGACGACCTCGACCCCGACGTCGTTGTCGCTGGGATGCAGCGTGAAGGTCTGCATGGCGTCGACGATGCCGGGATAGATGGTGACCACGTCGCGGTCGGCGAAGGTGAAGATGGTGTCGAGGTGCATCGCCGCCCGCAGTTTGGGCATGCCCGCGACGATCACCTGGGTCGCGGCCTCATCGGCGAACAGTCTGGCCGCCACCTGCGTGATCGCCTGCCGCGACGTTCGTTCACTCATCCCGATGATCACGACGCCGTTGCCGGGCACCAAGACGTCTCCGCCCTCGAAAGTGGCTATCCCCCACTGTTTCTCGGGGTCGCCCCACCACACCTTGGAGCCGACGAAGTCGGGATGGAACTCGTAGATCGCCTTCATCAGCAGTGTCTCGTCGTGTCGCGCCGGCCAGAACAACGGGTTGAGCGTCACGCCGCCATAGATCCAACAGGTGGTATCGCGGGTGTACAGCGTATTCGGCAGCGGCGGCATCAAATACTCTGTGACACCGGTGCTTTCGCGTGCCAGCGCCCGATAGCCCGATTTCAGTTCCTTCGGCAGATCCCGGATTGACATGCCACCGATCAACAACTCGGCGAGCCGGCGCGGCTGCAACGAGTCCAGGTAGCCGCGGGTGTCGTCGACAAGGCCGAGACCCACCTCATTGGGCACGATCTTGCGGTCCAGCAGCCAGGCCTTCCCGTCCGGGTCCTTCATCGTCTCGGTAAGCACGTCGTGCAGTTCGACCACCTCGACGTCGCGATCGCGCATTTTGTCGATGAAGTCGAAGTGGTCACGACGGGCGTTCTGCACCCACAGCACGTCGTCGAACAACAAGTCATCGCAGTTCGTCGGGGTGAGCCGCTCATGTGCCAGACCGGGCGAGCACACCAACACCTTTCGAAGCTTGCCGACCTCGGAGTGAACGCCGTAGTTTCCGGACGGATTCGTCACCTCAGTTCCTCTCTCGCTTCGCGCCGCTAGATTTCGATCGCCCCTGTGGCCAAGGACACCACACCTGCGACGGCCCCGAGGACGATCACGCCGAACAGCACCGCCTCGGCCGGTCTGAACACTCGCAGACTGCGTTCACGCCGCGCCTTGAAGTAGAGCGCGGCCGCGGGCGCGTACAAGATGCACGACAGAAGAAGCCTGTCGACGCCAGCGGCATAGATCAGGAACAGGGTGTACGCCGTTGCCACCGCGGCGATCACCATGTCGCCAGCAAGCGACTTACCCTCGCCGTAGCTCTCCCTGGTGACCGTCAGCTTGAGCGCATAGGCCGCCGCGAGAAGGTAGGGAATAAGGGACAGCGCGGCGGTCAGGTCCAACATGAAATCGAGTGCGTCCGCGGCGAACAGCAGCGCCACGAGCAGCAGCGAAATCATCCCCGCGGCCATGATTAGCGCGGTCACCGGTGCGCCGTGGCTGTTGGTGCGGGCCAGGAACCGAGGCATGTCGTCCGACTTGGCGGGAATGTAGAGGACCTCGGCAGCCATCAACGTCCACGCGAGGTATGCGCCAAGCACCGACACGATCACACCAACGCGGATGAAGATCGAGCCCCCACGGTCCCACAATGGATTCCAGCACCGCCGCCATCGAGGGCTGGCTGACGCCGGCGAGTTCGTCCTGAGGCATCACGCCATACGACACCAGTGTCACCAGTGCGAAGACACTGAGCATGCTGACGAACCCGATGACGGTGGCGCGCCCGACATCCTCACGCTTGCGCGCCATCCGCGAGTAAACGCTCGCGCCGTCGATGCCCAGGAACACGAACACTGTTATCAGCATCGTGCCGGTCGCCTGGTCCCACATCGAAGCGAACGAATATCCGTCGCCGCCCCAGAAGTTGTCGGCAAAGACGCCGCCCTTTGAATGCCACGACGGCGATCACGATGAACGCCAGGATCGGCACCACTTTGGCAACGGTGACAATGTAATTGATCACCGCCGCGTCCTTGACACCGCGCATCACCAGGAAGGCGAACAGCCATACGCAGATAGCCGACACGACCACGGCGAGCACCGTGTCACCAGCGCCGAATCCGGGTACCACCGCGCTCAAGGTCGCCGTGATCAGCACCCAGTACGAGGTATTGCCCGCGCATGCCGATGCCCAGTAGCCGATCGCCGAATTGAACCCGATATAGTCGCCGAAACCGGCCTTGGCATACGCGAAGATGCCCGCGTCGAGATCCGGCTTGCGCATCGCCAGACGCTGAAAGACGAAGGCCAGCATCAACATACCGGCGCCCGCGATGGTCCATGCGATGATCGCGCCGAGAACGCCCGTCTCGGTGCCGAAGCGGCGCGGCAGCAGAAAGACCCCGGACCCGATCATCGAGCCGACGACCATCGCGGTCAGTGTTGGGAGGCTGACCTTTTCGGTTACCTTTTCAGGCTGGTCCGTAGCCGTCATGAACCGCCGATGCATTCACTTGCAGTCGCAAGAAGCCTATGCGACAGCGCATGAGCGGCATCGCCGATTCGTGGATCTGGTTAAAGATCGGACAGGATCTGCTGACGCTTGGCGTTGTACTCCTGGTCGGAGATCGCGCCGGTGGCGCGAAGGGTTTCCAGTTCTTGCAGTCGCTGTGCGGTGGTCGGCTCGGGCGGTGCCGCGTACGTCGCCACACCAGGTGCGGCGGACGGTGCTGGAGCCGCCGGTGCTTGTGCGGCCGCGGCGCGCCGGACGACCGCCTGCACCTGCTGACGGGCGGCCGGGTTGGAGCGCAGATCGATCATGTTGTTCAGGCCGATCCCGTTGGCCTTGAGGATCTGCAGGATCTCCATCAACGGACCCGCCTGCCCGCTCAGATCATAGGTCTTGTTGTCCTCGGCGATGGTGAAGTTCGCCGGCATTACGCCGCCCACCAAAGCGCTTCGCTCCCAGTCGATTTGGTACTCATTGGTGGTCGGGTCGACGAGCGCGACCAGTTTGCGGTTGGTGATCATGGGCAGCCGCGTGATGGACGCGATCACCCGGTCCTGCGTAGCGAACGGCGTGATGCCAGGGCCGGAGATCTGCAGGTCGAGCTTCACCAGCGGCTGCTCGTTGATGCGGGTGCCGGTCTCCTGGATACCGACCACCTGCGCCAGCGCCAGCACGCCGCTCTGTTCGAGGGCCTGGGTCTTGGCCTCCGACTTTGCCCCGAAGTTCGCTAGCGCCAGCGCGATCAACACGTCGGCAGCGGTGATCAGAAGGCCCACCCAGAACATCCACCTCATCAGGACGCTTTGGCCCGTCGCGAAGTAGACCGCCAAAAAGATGGGTCCGACGAGCCCGCCACAGACGAGCACCCAAATCTGCGACTTGATGTAACGCCCTACCATCTGCCACGCTCCTGTCGTTTGCCCGGTTCGCGTGTCAGATTAGCGCCAATCCGGCGGTTGTGAGTCGTATCGTCGGGCCGTGACGGCAACGGAAGAGCCAGTGCGTTCCCGGTGGATCCTGGCGGCGGTCTCGATGGCGCTGTTCTGCGTGCAGATCGACTACTTCGCCGTGAATCTCGCGTTGCCGCGGATGGCATTCGAGCTACACAGCAGTGCAACCGACCTGCAGTGGGTGATCAGCGTGTACATGCTCGCGCTGGGCGCATTCATGGTGCCGGCGGGCCGCATCGGCGATATCTTCGGGCGCCGGCGCGCCCTTTTGGCGGGCATCGCGTTGTTCGGCTTGTCCTCCGCGCTGTGTGCCCTTGCGCCATCGGCGACACTCGTCATCGTCTTCCGCGCGCTACAAGGTGTTGGTGCGGCGCTCATCTTTCCGGTTTCTGTGAGCGTGCTGACTAACGCGTTTCCGTCCGTGCGTGCCAGCCACGCGATCGGGTTGGCTTACGGCATAGCGGGATTGGGCAATGCGGCGGGCCCGCTGATCGGCGGCCTGCTCACCGAGACGGTGGGCTGGCGGTGGATTTTCTGGTTGAACCTGCCGCTTACGCTCGTCGCGCTTGCCATTGGAGCGCGAAGCATCACTGAATCCTTCGATCAAACGGTGCCGCGTCGCATCGATGTCACTGGGCTCGGACTCATCACGGTCGGAATTGCTTTGTTCACGTTGACATTTGATCGCGCGCCCACGTGGGGGTGGCTGTCGGCGCCGACTGTCATCGCGTTCGCGTGCTCGTTGGCGGCGCTTGCCGTGTTCGTCGTGGTCGAAAACGGAGTGCGCTGGCCGCTTGTCGACCTGTCGCTCGCGCGAAACCCCCGATTCACCATCCTGGTGATCGCCGGGACGATCTCGAACATCGCCTACGGCGTCACCATCTTCCTGTCGACGGTGTACCTGCAGCAGGTACGTGGACTTGATCCGCTGATGGCGGGCCTGGCCTTTCTCGGTCCGTCCGCGGGCGCCGCGCTCGGGGGCGCGATTTCGGGCAGACTCGCCGCCAGCCGTCCGCCTGTGCTTGTCATGGGAGTCACGAGTGTGGTGGCTGCGCTATCGCTTGCGGCGCTTGCGGCTTCGAACAGTTGGATCAGTTACCTGCCTGCGCTAACGGCGTGCGGCTTCACGCTCGGGTTGGTGTACGCATTCACGACGGTGGCAACGCAGGCGGTCGTTCGCCCGGAGCGGTCGGGCGAGGCCGCGGGTGTGACGCTGACGGCATTGGTCACGCTCGCCGGCGTCGGCGTCGCCGCGTCAGGGACGGTGCTGGAGATGCTTCAGGGCGCAGGTGCGTCGACGGGTGGTGCGATCGATGCCATTGTCGCGGGACTGGCGGCGCTGCTGATACCCGCCGGTGCGGCGGTGCTGTTGACCGCGAGAGCGTCCAACTCCGAGTTAGGACCGTGATGCGCCGTCGGCGCTAACCCTAGCAATTGGTGCAGCAGCGAGGTCCAGGTTTGCCCGTTCCGCGTGGAGACGTCGTAGCCGGTGTGAACGGCCACTGCCGTCGCCATCAATGCTTCGGAATCCTCGGAATCTTCGTCGAAGTCGCAGACTGCGTCGCGGCTGTCGCACACGCTGATCGTCTTGCTCCCGAGTTCCGGAGACAGAGCAGAAGGAGCGTGCGCCAAGATCGGCCAGTCCTGCGCGACGCCCTTCCCTGCATCCGGTATCGACGCAGCCGAACCGATGTTGATCGTGGGATCGGCCGGCAGCCGGTCGCCGTCGGCGACCAACAGCGAGGCGGCCAGATTGGGACTCCCGGCCAGCGCATGCAGGTTTCGGTGCACGACCATTGCGCCCTGCGAATAACCGGCCAGCACCACCTTGGTGGCGGGGCACCGCTGCACGAACGACTCATACTGCCCACCCAGGGCCGCCGCGCCGGTGTCGACACTGCCCATGAAGTTGGCCCAGTCCAGCATGCCGCCGTCCTCGGGCACCTCGATCGCGGGATACTCAACTGCCTCGGCGGTGATGGTGCGGCCGTCCTGCTCGACCAGCTGCTTGAGGGCGTTGAACGACTGGTACACCACCCGGCCCATTCCGCCGTTGATGGTCGCCTCGGGCCCACGCTCGCCCGAGCCTGCGGCCCCGAACCAGTGGACGTCGGGGCAACCGGGGTCTGCGGACGCGGTAGCGCCCGTCAGAGTTAGCAACGTTGAAGCAGCCACCGCAGAAGCGGACGCGAACGCACCGATGCGACCTAACACCTGAACCCCCAACCCAATCACTTATTACCAAGGCCGTTGCGATGATCATCGCCTCAGCGGTCTCATGTGTTACAGGCGTTACCACCAAGTTCTCTGGCGCGAGCGTGCGCAAACTTCGCGATTTCTACGGCGTGTCGCCCGCAGACCCGCGCGCTCGCGGGCAATGGGACGCAGAAACGGCGCCCACCCTTCGGTGAGCGCCGCTTCCGCTCAGACTCGTCAGCTAGTGCTGTTGCTGCTGTTGTTGCCGTTGTTGCTGGACGAGTTGTTGGTGGAGTTGTTGTTCGACTGGTTGCCGCCGGCATTGGCGTTGGCACCGGTTTTGGCGTCGCCGCCGACGGCGGTACCGCCGTTGGCCGCACCGCTTCTGGCGGTCTGGTTGTTGGTGGCATCGCCGCCGGTGGCGCTGCCGCCGGTGGTATTGCCGCCAGTGGCCGCGCCGCCGGTGGCATCGCCGCCGGTTTGATCATTGATGGCGTCTCCGCCGGTCCCGGTGCCGTTTCCGGTGCCGCCGATCCCTACGCCGGTCCCGTCACCGCCAGCCCCGAGGCCGGCAGCGTCGCCGCCGTTCCCCTCGCCGAACCCTGCGCCCGTGCCACCAGCACCGCCGGTGCCCTCGCCTGTGCCACCGGCACCGCCCACTCCTGCGCCCGTGCCACCGGCTCCGCCGACTCCCGCGCCGGGGGCAAGTAGCCCGAGGCCGAGCCCCAGGCCGCCTACTCCGCCGACACCGGCTCCCGGGCCACCGATTCCGCCGACGCCGGCACCCGGGCCACCGAGTCCGCCGACGCCAGCGCCCGTGCCAGTCCCCGGCCCGCCGACTGCCGCGCCGGTCCCCAGGCCGCCGACTCCGGCGCCGGTCCCCGGACCGCCGACTCCCGCGCCGGTTCCTAGGCCGCCGAGGGCCGCACCGAGATTCGCCCCGCCGAGTGCCAAGCCGCCGAGTGCCGGGCTGAGGCCAAGCGTCGTGTCGATGGCCGCCCCGCCGATTGGCACACCCACGTTAGCCGCGGTGCTTGCCGCCGTACCGCCGATTGCCGTACCGCCGATTGCTGGGGCGGCATTGGTTGCAGCGGCGACGCTCGGACTCAGGATGGGGACGCTGAACTGGCCGTTAAGAATATTGCCATTGCCGCCACCAAGCTGAGTGGTATTACCGTTGCCACTGGTTCCGAAAAAGCTGGTGTTGCTATCGCTGAACAACCACCAGTCGCCCTGTTCGGTGTCGGCGTATGCATTCGACGCGCCCAGAGTGGCGAGCGCACTGAATCCGATTGTGCACCCGGTGATGGCACCGATAGCGAGAGCACGATTCAGCCTTGTCGGCGTCCCCGTTTCGGGTGCCTTGCGATTGTTACCCATTTCTTGAGCTCCTTTGTGTCTTGTTGTATTTGGCCAGATGTATTCGCGTTCACCGTCGTCCGAGGTCGCGATGCGGATCATTTATCCAAGCCTTGTTGCAGTGCGGTACTTAGAAACACTGCCGCTCTCAATCACTACATCCGCACCTCCCCGAGGCCCTCATTTGTCCCCCTTGTCGCCGGAATCGGAGGGGCCGTCGCCGGCATCAGCGGGCCCCTCGCCGCCGGCACCGGCCGGCCCGTCAGCGGAATCGGCTCGGTTGCTGAAACCGGCAGGGCGGTCGGTAGCGCCGTCGCCGCCCAGGGGGGCATCGGATGCGGACGTTGTCCTGCGATCCGCACCCAGTGCTCGATTGACCGCCGCTGTGATGCGCGAACCAAACGAGTCGTCAGAGCCGGCTGAGCTGCTCGTGCTGGCTGAGCCCGTTGAGCTGCTCGTGCTGGCTGAACCGGCTGAGCTGCTCGTGCTGGCTGAACCCGCTGAGCTGCTCGTGTTGGCTGCACCGGCTGAGGTGATCGTGCTGGCTGAGCTGGTCGTGCCGACCGAGGTGATACCGATATGGATCTGGTTGTTGTTGATGTTGCCGGAACCGGTGGAGGTCTGAGTCGTGTTGCCGTTGCCGCTGGTACCACCGATTGAGGAGTTGTTGCCTAAACCGCCCGGCGAGCTCACGTCGGTGTTGCTGCCGTTGCCGTTGCCGGACGCATTGTTGGTGACAGCTGTGTTGTTACTGGTGTTTCCGCTGCCAAAGCTCCACTGCGGGTTGACGATGTTGGAGGCGACGGCGGCAAGCTGATTTGTGTTGCCGTTGCCCCTTAAACCGCCGAACAGTGTCGACCCCAGGAACCCCGCCGACAGCACCTGGTGACGGCTCTGATTGCCGTTACCGATAGCGACATTGCTGATAGCCGTGTTGTTGCTGACGTTCGCCCCGCTCATGCTCCATTGCGGGTTGAATATGTTGCCCGACAAGAAGGCAAACTGAGATGTGTTGCCGTTCCCCGTCATACCGCTGGCCCAGGCCGACCAAAAACCCCCGGCCGACAACACGCTGCTGTTGTTGCCGTTACCCATGGCGACATTGCCGACAGTGGTGTTGTTGCTGACGTTTCCGCCGCTCATGGCCAACTGCGGGTTGAATATGTTGTAGGACAGGATGTTGATCTGCATCGTGTTGCCATTGCCGGCCACACCGCCGAGCCCCATTTGCCCCGACCCAGCGCTTGATGGCCCCGAAGCGACGCCGTTGCCGTTGCCGGCGGCGATGTTGCCCATCGTGGTGTTGTTGCTGAGGTTTCCGCCGAGTCCCAGCTGCGGATCGAAGATGTTGCCTTCGAAGATGTTGATCGTGATCGTGTTGCCACTGCCGGACGTATCGCCGAGGGGAATCACGATGGACAGGGCCTCCGCAATCGGGGTGCCTAGCTCGTAGGCCACTCCGATGCAGGCGACCGCACCGCCTGCGGCAACGGCGCGGGTGACTGCCGACCGCTTACGCGGCACTCGGTGGGCACCCCTCTTGTTGCGTCGTCGCCGACAAGCGCCGTCGCCATCCGGAATCATCCGGTCCCCTTTCCCTGGGGCAGAGATGTCACCAAGCAGGTTGCTATGCAGACCCTAGGGTTTTGCTATACGACGTGTCAAGCATCACACTCAGCTTGTTCTCAGCTTATTTTGCCCCGTCGCGCATCGGATTTCACCAGCCTGCTCGGCCAGCTATTAACGCCGTCGGTGGTTGCCTGTAGCTTCGACACTGCCTTGTGAGCTGGGCATATCCGGATATCGATAAGTTGCACCCATGGAGCAGACCGTAGGGTATAGTGTGGAGCTTCCTTCAATTGGCAACAAACTCGACATCGAGGCTGACTATCTAACTATTAAATATTGTCGTACCCGTAAGTAGCTGGCTAACAATGTGGTAGTGTGCTAAGTCCTGATTTTCGTTCTTCGCCCTCAGGAAGCACCAGTGCGGGTCCAGACCCTCACAAAGGCGTCGGCGCAGACACGAAAACGGCGCCCACCCGAAGGTGAGCGCCGCTTCGCGGTACTTCTAGATCACTTGACGATCTTGGTGACCCGGCCGGCGCCGACCGTGCGGCCGCCCTCGCGGATCGCGAAACGCAGACCCTCGTCCATGGCGACGGGCTGGATCAGCTTCACCACGATGTCGGTGTTGTCACCGGGCATCACCATCTCGGTGCCCTCCGGCAGCGTCACCACACCCGTCACGTCGGTGGTGCGGAAGTAGAACTGCGGACGGTAGTTGTTGAAGAACGGCGTGTGCCTGCCGCCCTCGTCCTTGGACAGGATGTAGACGCTGCCCTCGAAGTCGGTGTGCGGCGTGGTGGTGCCGGGCTTCACGACGACCTGGCCACGCTCGACATCCTCGCGCTTGATGCCACGCAGCAGCAGACCGACGTTGTCACCGGCCTGGCCCTGATCGAGCAGCTTGCGGAACATCTCGACACCGGTGACCGTGGTCTTGGTGGTCTCCGGACGGATGCCGACGATCTCGACTTCCTCGTTCACGTTGACGATGCCACGCTCCACACGACCGGTGACCACGGTGCCGCGGCCGGTGATGGTGAAGACGTCCTCGACGGGCATCAGGAACGGCTTGTCGGTCTCGCGAACCGGATCCGGGATCGACTCGTCGACCGCTGCCATCAGCTCAACGATCGAGTCAACCCACTTCTCGTCGCCCTCGAGCGCCTTCAGCGCGGAGACCCGGATGACCGGGGCGTCCTCGTCGAACTCCTGGGCGGCCAGCAGCTCGCGGACCTCCATCTCGACGAGCTCGATGAGCTCCTCGTCGTCCACCGCGTCGGCCTTGTTCAGCGCGACCAGGATGTAGGGCACACCGACCTGGCGGGCCAGCAGCACGTGCTCGCGAGTCTGCGGCATCGGGCCGTCGGTCGCCGCGACCACCAGGATCGCGCCATCCATCTGGGCGGCACCGGTGATCATGTTCTTGATGTAGTCGGCGTGGCCGGGGGCGTCGACGTGCGCGTAGTGACGCTTCTCGGTCTGATACTCCACGTGGGAGATGTTGATCGTGATGCCGCGCTGACGTTCCTCAGGCGCATTGTCGATCTGGTCGAACGCGCGCGACTCGTTCAAATCGGGGTACTTGTCGGCTAGCACCTTGGTGATAGCCGCGGTCAGCGTCGTCTTGCCGTGGTCAACGTGACCAATGGTCCCGATGTTGACGTGCGGCTTCGTCCGCTCGAACTTCGCCTTCGCCACTGTGTTGTCCTCCTGGACTGTGTTGGTGCTTGTTGTAAAGCAGTGTTGATGATTCCAGTTATGTGGTCCCGCCAAGACAGCGGGTCAGAGATTACTGACCCGTCGCCTTCGCCTGATCGATGGCTCGACTCCGGATCAGCTCCGAGCTCTGTCTTTGGCCGGGCCTCCGGCCGCCGCAGATTCTCACTGACCCGTCGCCTTCGCGATGATCTCCTTCGACACGTTCGCCGGAACCTCGGCATACGAGTCGAAAACCATGGAGTAGTTCGCCCGGCCCTGGGTCTTCGACCGAAGGTCTCCGACGTAGCCGAACATCTCCGACAGCGGCACATGCGCCTTGACGACGCGTGCACCCGCCCGCTCCTCCATGGCCTGGATCTGACCACGGCGGGAGTTCAGGTCGCCGATCACATCGCCCATGTAGTCCTCGGGCGTGGTGACCTCGACGGCCATGATCGGCTCCAGGATCACCGGCTGTGCTTGTCCCGCAGCCTTTTTCAGCGCCTGGGAGCCGGCAACCTTGAATGCCATCTCCGACGAGTCCACCTCGTGGTAGGCGCCGTCGAGCAGCGTGACCTTCAGGTTCACCAAGGGGTAGCCGGCCAGCACGCCGTATTGCATGGCGTCCTGCGCACCGGCGTCCACCGACGGGATGAACTCGCGGGGGATGCGGCCGCCGGTGACCTTGTTCTCGAACTCGTAGGTGGCACCGTCCTCACCGGTAAACGGCTCGATGGAGATGAGCACCTTCGCGAACTGGCCGGAGCCACCCGTCTGCTTCTTGTGGGTGAACTCGACCTTGTCGACCTTGCGCTTGATGGTCTCCTTGTAGGCCACCTGTGGCTTGCCCACGTTGGCCTCGACCTTGAACTCGCGCTTCATGCGGTCGACGAGGATGTCCAGGTGAAGCTCGCCCATACCGCCGATGACGGTCTGGCCGGTCTCCTGATCCAGGTGCACCTTGAAGGTCGGATCCTCCTCGGCCAGCTTCTGGATCGCGGTGCCGAGCTTTTCCTGGTCGCTCTTTGTCTTGGGCTCGATGGCCACCTCGATAACCGGATCGGGGAACGTCATCGACTCCAGCACGACCTGCTGGTTCGGATCCGACAACGTATCGCCGGTGGTGGTGTCCTTGAGGCCAATGACGGCGTAGATGTGCCCCGCGGAGGCCCGCTCGACCGGGTTCTCCTTGTTGGAGTGCATCTGGAACAGCTTGCCCAGCCGCTCCTTCTTGCCCTTGGTGGCGTTGATGACCTGCGAGCCGGACTCGACGGTGCCGGAGTAGACGCGAACGTAGGTCAGCTTGCCGAAGAACGGGTGCGTGGCGACCTTGAACGCAAGCGCCGAGAACGGCTCGTCAGTCGACGGCTTGCGGGTGATCTCCTCGTCTTCCTTGCCCGGCGCGTGGCCGATGGCAGACGGCACGTCCAGCGGGGACGGCAGATAATCGATCACCGCGTCGAGCATGGGCTGTACGCCCTTGTTCTTGAACGCGCTGCCGCACAGCACCAGATAGGCCTCGGAGTTGATCGTCAGCTTGCGCAGCGCGCCCTTGATCTCCTCGACGGAAAGAGCTTCGCCGCCGAAGTACTTCTCCAGCAGCGCCTCGTCGGTTTCGGCGACGGCTTCCAGCAGCTTCGTGCGGTACTCGTCGGCCTTTTCGGTCAGATCTGCGGGGATCTCGATGGTCTCGTAGGTCTCGCCGAGCTTGGTCTCGCCGCGCCACACCTTGGCCTGCATCTCGACCAGGTCGACGATGCCCTCGAAGTCGCCTTCGGAGCCGATCGGCAGCTGGATCGGAATCACGTTGGCGCCCAAGCGATCTTCCATCGTCTTCACCGAGAAGTAGAAGTCCGCGCCGATCTTGTCCATCTTGTTGACGAAGCAGATGCGCGGGACGTCGTACTTGTCGGCCTGCCGCCAGACCTGCTCGGACTGCGGCTCGACGCCCTCCTTGCCGTCGAACACGGCAACGGCACCGTCGAGCACGCGCAGGCTGCGCTCCACCTCGACGGTGAAGTCGACGTGGCCCGGGGTGTCGATGATGTTGATCTGGTTGTCGTTCCAGAAGCAGGTGGTGGCGGCGGAGGTGATGGTGATCCCCCGCTCCTGCTCCTGCTCCATCCAGTCCATGGTGGCGGCGCCGTCGTGCACCTCACCGATCTTGTAGCTGATACCGGTGTAGTAGAGGATGCGCTCGGTGGTCGTCGTCTTGCCGGCATCGATGTGCGCCATGATGCCGATATTGCGGACCTTGGTCAGGTCGGTCAGCACGTCCTTCTGTGCCACAGAAGTCATCTCTTTCGCCTAGTTACTTGCTGTTGTCATTGCGCCGGGGCTGTACCACCGGCGGCTCTCACCAGCGGTAGTGCGCGAAGGCGCGGTTCGCCTCGGCCATCTTGTGGGTGTCCTCACGCCGCTTGACGGCGGCACCCAGGCCATTGCTGGCGTCGAGGATCTCGTTCGCCAAACGCTCGATCATGGTCTTCTCGCGACGCGCCTTGGAGAAGCTGACCAGCCAACGCAGGGCCAGCGTGACTGAGCGCTCCGGGCGAACCTCGACAGGAACCTGGTAGGTGGCGCCGCCGACGCGGCGGCTGCGCACCTCGAGGGCGGGCTTGACGTTGTCGAGAGCACGCTTGAGGGTGACCACGGGATCGGTGCCGGTCTTGTCACGGGCCTGCTCGAGCGCACCATAAACAATGCGTTCGGCCAGCGATTTCTTCCCGTCCAGCAGCACCTTGTTGACCAGCTGGGTGACGAGCTGCGAGCCGTAGACAGGATCGTTGACCAACGGACGCTTAGGCGCGGGCCCCTTGCGCGGCATTAGCTCTTCTCCTTCTTCGCGCCGTAGCGGCTGCGGGCTTGCTTGCGGTTCTTCACGCCCTGCGTATCCAGCGAGCCGCGGATGATCTTGTAGCGCACACCCGGCAGGTCCTTCACACGACCGCCACGCACCAGCACCATCGAGTGCTCCTGCAGGTTGTGCCCCTCGCCCGGGATGTAGGCGGTGACCTCAACCTGGCTCGTCAGCTTCACGCGCGCGACCTTGCGAAGCGCCGAGTTCGGCTTCTTCGGGGTGGTGGTGTACACGCGGGTGCACACGCCGCGCCGCTGCGGGCTGCCCTTGAGGGCCGCGGTCTTCACCTTGGCGATCTTGTCGCGGCGGCCCTTGCGGACCAGCTGCTGGATGGTTGGCATTTACCGGCTTTCTGTGTTGCTTTGCTGTTGTTAAGTCTCTGTACTGCAGTTATGTCCCGCTCGCTTACCCCGCGACCGGGTGTGTCGCACGCGCCCGCCGCGAAGATTTCCTCTAGGCTTCGTAGACACGCGAATTGGCCCGGCGTGCAGGCATGCTTGCAGATTTTTGTGGTTCAAACCTGCAATGCGCCTTATCTGCCAGGCACGATCGTCCACAATACCAGGGCTGCCGCAGCGCTCCAAACCCGTCGAAAGCGGCCTAACCGCAGGTCAGCGTTAGCTTCGGACTCTGCTCTTCGCGCAAGCGCTCATCGCCGCCATCTGCTCTTCGCGCAAGCGCTCATCGCCGCTCCATCCCGGTCGCCAGCCGCATCACCATGTCCGTGAACACGGCATCGGTGTCGATCCCGGTCATCGCCCCCGTCATCTCCAGCAGCACGAAACCGTGCATGGCCGACCAGAATTCAAGCGCCGCATAGAACGCGTTCTCACCCTCGAGTCCATAGGAGGCCAGCACGTCAATGACGGGAGCGGCCGCGGCCCGGGTCGCATCGGTGAACTCGGGATCGTCACCGCCAAGCGGCATCCGGGTGAACGCCGAATAGCGGCCGGGATGGTGGTGGGCGTAGCTGCGGTAGGCGCCGGCCATCGCCGTCACCGCATCGTCGCGCGTGCGGCCCTGGCCCACGGTGTTGAGCATGTCGATGATGTCGCCGACCACCCGCATTCGCACGGTGCGCCGCAGGTCATCGAGGCTCTGCACGTGGTTGTAGAGCGAGGGCCCCTTGGTGCCGAGCTGGGTGGCCAGCGCGTTGATGGTCAGCGCGTCCCAGCCCTCCCGGTCGAGGAATGTCAGCGCGGCGTTGATGATGGAATCACGGCTCAACCTGGCCGGTCGCCTGCCGGTGCCACTCGCTGTCGCCGACCTGGCGGCTGCAGAAGACTGCGGAGCTGCCATATGTCCGTCGCCCTTCGTTGGAATCGAAGACTTGATCTGCGAAAACTAACACCTCTAGTTTCCCAGCGGTCAGTTGACGCGCTCTTGACTGAGCTCGGCGAGTTGCCCGGTGATCGTGCACAGATCGGGCAGCATCGCGGGATTCATCGTCTGGATCGACCAGGTGATGACGTCGGTGCCCTTGGCCACGTAGATGCTGCACGCGTTGGCGTCGACGGCCTTGAAGCCCTTGTTGCCGTCGATCGAGAGTTCGGTCAGCGTGCGACCGGCCTGCTGTTCCAACGACCGTTCGATGTCCATATCGCTGCCGCGATACCACCAGGTCGAAATGCCCATGCCCTGGCCGAAGTTGCCCAACACCGTGTTCTCCTGCCAGAAGCACCCTGCGTCGCTGACAACGGCCTTGGTGAACATCAATGATCCGACGGCCTTGGTCACATCGGCATCGGAGACGCCGTTACAGTCGGCGTTGCGAAAACCGCCGGCGGACGGCGGTGGCGGTGAGTCGGGTGCGGCCGAGTCGTCCGACGGGCCGCAGCCGGCCAGCAGCGCCGTCGTCACGGCAAGTGCGACCCCGCTTTTCGTCAGCGCTATCCCGACTGACATGGTCACATGTCCGACTTCAGGGTTGCGGTGAGCAGCTTCTCGGCGTCTTGGCACGGGTCGCCGCCGCGCTGGTCGCGGAATTGCACCCACCAGCTGAGCACCCCGGTACCTGCGGCCGCCGTGGCTGAACACGCAGCGCCTGTCGTGTCACGACGCGCAAGAAACGCCTGATGCCGTTCGATGACCTTCTCGGTGAGCGTCGCGCCGCGCTCCCCGGCAAGGACGCGTTCGCGGTCGAGGCTGCCGGCCTCGTACCAAGAGAAGGTGACGTCGACAATTCCCGAGCCACGCGCCAGCACGTACTGGCAGACCGCCCCGCTGTATGGCCGCACGATGTGGTCGGCGCCCATTGCCTGCTGAATAGAGCTGTCGACGAGCAATCCGCACCGGTCGTCGACGTACCCATAGCTGCGGTTGGGATCGGGCACAGCGGATTGGGCCCGGCGCGCAGTCCCGCTGACGGTCTGAGAACACCCTGCGACCGTCACTACCGCTGTGACCGCCACGACAGCAACCGGGTTGAGCCGCCAACGCATCGCTCCTCACGCTACCCAGCACCTTCACCGAAGGCGACTCGTGCGAACCACTGCCGCAACGGCCGGTGAGAGACGTACGCTCCCTGCATGATGTGGAGAGCTGTGGCCGGTTCGTTGGCGGCATGCCTGGTTTCGTTGCCCGTCGTACTGACGGCGGGAGCGCCAGAAGCAGAGGCGCAGCCGGAGATCTGCAACCCGTTCTTGCGTAACTGCGCCGACACCAGTGTCGTCGGTGCCCACGTCCCAGGCGATACCCACATCACCGGTAACGGCATCTCGCGGACGCTGGATTGCAACAACGGCACCCTACTGGTATTCGGCACCGGCAACCAGATCAACGCGTTGGGCTCATGCTGGGCGGTGACCGTGCAGGGTTCGTCGAACATGATCGTCGCCGACAACGTCGTCAACGACATCACCGTGTACGGCTTTGACCAGACCGTGTTCTACAAGAGCGGCGCGCCGTACGTGTCGGACGTCGGGCGTCAGTTGGGCATGACGAACCGCATCGACCGGGTGGGGTCGTGATGCGCGCGCGCCTCATCATTGCCGCGGCCTCGGTCGCCGCCCTGGCGCTGGCCGGCTGTGGCTCGGAGAGCAAAGACACCAATACCCCGACCGCGACGGCGGGTTCATCGGGCGCGCAGGTCGAGATCGGCAACACCATCAACTACGGGTCGTTCGGTACGACCGCCGATGTCGATTGCGCCGACGGAAAGTCGCTCAACGTGGGCGGTTCCAACAACAAACTGACCATCAAGGGCACCTGCGCCAACGTGAACATCGGCGGTGCCGACAACACGATCACATTCGAACGAGTCGACAAGGAACTGTCCGTCGTCGGCTTGAACAACATCGTCACGTACAAGGACGGTGACCCGAAAATCAACGACACTGGCTCGGGCAACAAGATTTCGAAGGGCTGACCGCTAGGCGCTCGCGCCGTGTCGTCCGGCGCCGGACGCGAATCGTGCCGCGCCCTCCAATGATTCGGCCGCGACACGCGAAATGCTGGCGAATTCGAAATCCATGGCCTCAGCTTCGGCTGCTCCCCACTGATTGAGCATCGACAGCCGATCCGACCGCATGCACTGCTGCGGCAGCGTGGCGAGTTCGGCGGCGAGTTCCTCGGCGCGTTGGCGCGCTTGACCTTTGGGCACGACCCGATTGGCAAGGCCCATCGCGTAGGCCTCGGCGGCGTCGACGCCGCGGCCGGTCAGAATCATGTCCATCGCGCGGCTGTGGCCGACGATCCGCGGCAGTCGCACGGTGCCGCCGTCGATCAGCGGCACGCCCCAACGCCGGCAGAACACGCCCATGATCGCGTCCTCTTCGACGACGCGCATGTCACACCACAGCGCCAACTCGAGGCCGCCGGCGACGGCGTGTCCGCTGACCGCGGCGATCACCGGCTTGGAGAGCACCATTCGGCTTGGGCCCATCGGCCCAGGCCCGGTGCGGTGTACCGGGTTCGCGTCCGGTGTGCCGAATGCCTTGAGATCTGCTCCCGCGCAGAATGTTCCGTTGTCGCCCCAGAGCACCGCGACGGCCGCCGAGTCATCCTTGTCGAACTCATTGAACGCTTCGTACAGGCCCGCCGCAGTCGGCCCGTTGACGGCGTTGCGCGCGTCGGGCCGGTTCATGATTACGGTCGTAACCGGGCCACTGCGCTCTACCCGCACGCCACCACTCGTCATGTCGCCTCCATCAGTTCGATACTGTCGCGCCGCGCGACAAGTTCCGCGGCAAAGTCCGTATAAGCCTTCCGCAATGCATCACCAGGCCAGTCCCCGGTTAGCAGCTCGTCGGGCAACACCGGGTCGGTGAGCAGATGGCGCACCATCCCCGCAGCGGCGACGAATCGGCCGGGAACATCGGCGGCCGTTGACATTTCGTCGAGGAGTTCACGTCCGACGCCGGCCCATCCCGGCAGATCCCATAGCTGGGCAGCGAGCCCGGCGGGGTCGTCGTCGCGGGAATGCAGCAGCCGCACCCGGTCCAGCACATCGGCCGTCAGATCCACCTCCAGGTTGTCGGGCCGAAGCCAGACACCTTCGCGGAGCTCGGCGAACCGCTTGTCCTGCAGAGTAGTTCGCAGAGACGCGCGGGTGCGCGCGTCGGTGCCGACGCTGGTGATCACCAGCGTGGTCCAGGTGCCGTCCCACTTCCGCAGCTGCGGGTTTATCGCGTCGTCCTGGCGGCGCTGCCGCGCCAGCAGCCTGTCAGAGAGCCGGTAGCCATCGGCGGAGCGGACCAGGTCGCCCGCGCTCACCATGCGCGTCAGCGCCACCCGAACCGTTGGCTCCCTGATGTCGAAATCGGCTGTGAGCCTGATGAGATCGCTCGCGGTGGCCCATGCCGGATGGGCACCGAGCAGCACGCTCAGCACGACGGAGCGGGCCGTCATCCGCGAAAGCGTGGCCATCTCTACACCCCGGACGCCTTGCGGCCGTGGTCACCGAACGGCTCGTCGCGCCCGCGGACGGCTTCGCGAAAGCCATGTTCCCTGGCTTCTGCGACGAACGCGTGGCCCTCGGGGGTGTGACGAGCGATGCCGTCGAAGACGGTGCTGACCATCCGACTGGTGGCGATGCCCTGCTGCAGCAGCGCAGTGTTCATCGCCAGTTTGACCATGATGAGCTGGTTGATGGGGACGGCCGCGATCCGCTCGACGAGCCGCTCGGTGCGCTCGTCGAGGTCCTCGGGATCGGGCGCCTCGACTGCGAGACCCCATTCGGCGGCCTGGGCGCCGGTGATGCAATCACCAGTCAGCAGAAGGCGTTTGGCGCGTTGGTCCCCGAGCCTATGCGCCCACATGCCGGCGGCGGGCACTCCCCACACCCGGGTGGGCGGGTAGCCGATCTTGGCGTCGGCGGCCGCGATCACCTGGTCGGCGTGCAGTGCGATATCGGTTCCGCCGGCCACGCAATAGCCATGGATCTTGACGACCGTCGGCTTGTCAGCGTGCATCAGGCTGGAGAAGCCCCGCACGAATCGGCTCATCATCTGGTAGTCGATCATCGGATCCCACGGCTGATCGGGCAGATGGTTGACGGCCTGTGTCTTGCCGGAGAGCACGGTGTCCTTGTACGGGCTGCCGCCGCCCGCGGAGGACGACCCCTCGGCATAGGCCGACAGATCAAAACCCGCACAAAAGCCTTGCCCGCGACCGGATACCAGGATGACGTGCACTGCTGGGTCGAGGTCGGCCCGCTCGACGAGCGCCGACAGTTCCAGCGGGGTGTCCGCGATGATCGCGTTGCCCTTCTCCGGGCGGTTGAAGGTAATGCGCGCAACCCGATCGGTGACCTCGTAGGTCATCGTTTTGAGGTTGTCGAAATCGACCGGCCTGATCGCGTGTGTCATCCGCGTCCCAGTTCCTCTCGCGAGCAGACGCAAAGGTGCCCTAAAAGCGGAAAAATTGGGCACGTTTGCGTCTGCTCGGCGGTATACCGCAGGTGCGTCATCCCTTGACCATTGCACGTTCGATGATCGGCGCGAGATCCAGCCCCGTAGGCATGGTTCCGAACGCGCCGCCCCATGCACTTCCCATGCGCGAGGCCAGGAATGCCTCGGCGACCGCGGGATGGCCGTGGCGAACCAACAGCGAGCCCTGCAGCGCGAGGGTGATGTCCTCGGCGATCTTGCGGGCCCGGTATTGGATGGTCTCCAGATCCTCCAGCGCGGGCCGGAGCGCTGCGACATGGCTGTCCAACCGCGGATCCTGCCCCGCGGTCTTGGCCAGCTCGTCGAACAGCACGTCGACGCATTCGGGCCGAGTCGCCATGGCGCGCAACGTGTCCAGCGCGCTGACGTTGCCTGACCCTTCCCAGATACCCATCAGCGGCGCCTCGCGATACAGCCGCGGCATGCCGGACTCCTCGACGTAGCCGTTTCCGCCAAGGCATTCCATCGCCTCCGCGGCGTGCGGGGTGGCGCGCTTGCACACCCAGTACTTGCTTGCGGCAAGGCCGATACGGCGCAGCAGTGTCTCGCGTTCGTCGCCCCGCACCGCGGCATCGGTGGCGCCGGCCATCCGCATGGCGACGATGGTGGCGGCCTCGGCCTCGACAGCCAGGTCGGCGAGCACGTTGCGCATCAGCGGTTGGTCAATCAGATACTCGCCGAACGCCTTTCGGTGCTGGGCGTGGTGGATGGCGCGGGTCATCCCGGTGCGCATGCTGGTGGCACTGCCCAGCGTGCAGTCCAGCCGGGTGAGGTTGACCATCTCGATGATGGTCGGCACGCCGCGGCCCTCCTCACCGACCAGCCACGCAGTCGCGCCGTCGTACTCGACCTCGCTGGAGGCGTTGGCGTGGTTGCCGAGCTTGTCCTTGAGCCGCTGCAGGAACATCCGATTGCGGCTGCCGTCGGGCAGGATTCGTGGCAGAAAGAAGCACGAGAGCCCGGCCGGAGCTTGAGCCAACACGAGGAAGATGTCGCACATCGGTGCCGACGTGAACCACTTGTGGCCGGTGAGGCTGTAGCTGCCGTCGCCGTTCGGCGTGGCTTGCGTGGTGCCGGCGCGGACGTCTGAGCCGCCCTGCTTTTCTGTCATCGACATGCCCGCGGTGATCCCGGCCTTGGCGGCGGGCACCTTGAGCTCCGGGTCATAGTCGCGGCTGGTGAGCAGCGGCTCGTAGATGGCGGCCAGTTCGCGGTTGTGACGCAGCGCAGGCACGACGGCGTAGGTCATCGAGATCGGGCAGATGTGGCCGGGCTCGGGCGTCCACACCGAGGTCTTGGCGGCGCGGACGACGTGTGCCCCTGGGCGGTCGTCCGCCCACGGCGCGCCATGCAGACCGTGGCCGACCGCGACGGTCATCAGCTGGTGGTAGGCGGGGTCGTACTCGACCTCGTCGACGCGGTGGCCGTAGCGGTCGTGAGTCCGCAGGATCGGCTGGTTGCGATCGGCGAGCTCGCCCCATCGCTGAGTCTGCCGGCTGCCCGAGAGCGCGCCGAGTTCGGTGACCTCGTCGAGGCCCCACTCGCCGCCCTCACGAATCAGCGCCTCGGTCAGTACCGGTGACGTCGCGGGGTTGTAGTCCTCCAGCGTCGGGACCTGGTTCGTGACGACATGCGTGTCTTGCATGCCACCATATTACATTTTCGTGACAGCCGCACAATGGCTGTAATACATCCGCGTTAGTCAAGCCTTCAGGCGCGTGGCAACCACATCCAAGGCCCGCTGCGTCGCTGCGAAGAATGTCCCGATGTGCCCTTGGCCGTCGATGAGGTCCATGGTCGCACCGAGCGCCTCGACATCGGCGCGCACGTGCGGCACGATCCAGTCTTCGGAACCCACGTAATACGTTGCAGGGCAGTGGATCGAGGCCGGATCGATGAATCGGGAGGGACGTAGAGAACCGTCTATCGCCGCGGCAACGGCGAGCCGGTTGTTGGTGGACTCGATCATCTGCTGAAATGCTCGGTCGGTGATGCCGAGCGCCTGCCAGACTCCGGACCAATCCCCACCCCGCAAGTAGCCTCCGAGAGGCTCGAGCACACGGGCGACCTCCTCTTCGTGGGCGGTCATCGCATAGGCGGCGACCACAACGCGGTCCACCCGATCGGGATAGCGGCTGGCCAAATTGCATGCCAACCAGCCGCCGCGCGAATAGCCCCACACGGTGGCGCTATCCACCGTTTCGGCGTCAAGCACAGCGACAAGATCCGACGTCACTCCTGCGGCTTCGTACGAATCGGCATCGTGGGGTGCGTCGCTGGCTCCATGCCCGAGCGGATCGATATTGATCACGCGCCAGTGCCGGGCGAGAGGCGTGACGTATCCGAAATCGCGCCAATGCTGCGCCGCGCATAACGTCCCGGCGATGAGCACCAGGGGCGGCCCGTCGCCGTCGACGGTGTAATTGATCGTGAAACCGCGTGACGACGTCAGCATTCCGGGCTCACATCACGAAAGACGCACGGCGCTCAGTTGAACGTCGGCCTGCTCTCGTCCCGTCCCGCGTCGGCGCGCGTCAAGCCGGTGCATCACTATCAGGACGATCGCCGCAAGCACCCAGCCGAGAAGTATGTCGACGACGTAATGCTCCGCCGTGTAGACGAGCGTGAACGCCATCACCAGGACGTAGGCCACCAGGAGCGGGCGCCACCTCCGATGAACCCGCGTCCACAGGAATGCCGCAAACGCGGCGGCCAGGGCGGCGTGTAGCGACGGGATGGCCGCCACGAGGTTGACGCTCGCCTGGCCCTGGTCGATCAGGGCACTGGCCGAGTGGAGGTTGAGCTTGCCCCAGCCCCGGCCGACGATCCGCTCGACCCAAGCGTTGGCGCCGTCCTGGGTGGTCTGCATCGCGCCGAGCAGTCCGCCGTCGGGGACCCCGCGTGCTGGACGGAACATGCACCGCGGATCTGACGGGCCGCCGGCGACATCTGTGGGCGTGCACCGAGCGGCGGCCCACGGCGGCGCGGCGGGCAGCAATGCATAGACGATCAACGCGGTGAAGGACAGGCCGACGAAGAGGCGGACGAACGCCTTCCACTCCTGTCGATCGCGCAGCCACAGCACGGCGGCGACGACGTAGGGAAGGATGAAGAACGACATGTAGACGCTGCTGATGACGATCTCCCACCATGGCGGGAACGGAAGTTTCAGTCGCTCCTGCAGCCACACCGTCGGAACCGTGCCGAAGAACAACCAGCGATCGGCGTCGACCTGCCAGTGCCACATCGTCGGCCGGCCGATCAACGTCGCCGCTCCCCTGCTCAGGTCGTACGCGACGAGCACCAACGCGAACGGCAGCCAGTCGCGGATGACATAGAGCATGCGGCGGCCCTGACCGATGCTGGCCGCCACCAGCCCGGTGCAGATGTAGAGCAGCAACAGCTCGCGGTTGAACGCGAAACCCGTTGTGACAGTTCGGTATACGACAACAGCAACCCATATCGCGACGGCGATGCGCCGGGCGATTGTCAGTCGACGGTCTCGCGTTTGGGCCGCATCCTGGGAACGGACCAACGCAATTGGCGAGTCGTCAACTGCCGACACTCAATTCAGCGTAGTTCACCGCGGCGTCACCGCAGGTTGGCTGATCGTTCGTTATCGAACCGTGCTTCAGACCGGGCTAGTCCAAGTGTTCGCGAAGGAACGCGATATCGTCCTTCCGGCCCTCGTCGGCGGTTTCGCAGATCACCGGTGCGGCGGCGGCCTTGACCACGGCGACCAACAGCTCGGGATCGATCTGTCCGGTGCCGAAGTTGGCGTGCCGGTCGGCACCGGAGCCTGCGGCATCGCGAGAGTCATTGCAGTGCACCAGGTCGATGCGGCCCGTGATACTCAAGATCCGCTCGACCGCGTCGACGAGCTTTTCGCCCGCTGCCCAGGCATGACAGGTGTCGAGACAGAAGCCGATGCCCTTGTCGCCGATGTGGTCCCACAGGCGGGCGATGGTGTCGAAGTGCCGGGCCATCGCGTGGTCGCCGCCAGCGGTGTTCTCCAGATACACCGCCACGTCGGTCTCCAGGTACTCCAGCGCCTTGCGCCAGCGCTCGAAGCCGGCCTGCCAGTCGTTGTCGTCGGCGTGGCCGCCGTGCACGATCACCGCGGTGGCACCCACTTCGGCCGCCGCGTCGCAGGTGTCCTGCAGGATCTTGCGCGACGGGATGCGCACCCGGTTGTTGGCCGATGCAACGTTGATCAGGTACGGCGCGTGGACGTACAGCGGCATGCTGGACGCCTTCAGCGCCTCCGCGTCCTCGCGGGGTTTGGGCTTCTTCCAGCTCTGCGGGTTACCGAGGAAGAATTGCACCGCATCGGCGCCGTCGGCCTCGGCAGCGGCCAGGGGATCGTCTTGGTGGACGTGCGAACCAATAAGCACGGGGTCGAGTCTAGGCGGGCGGCCCGACAGCCCGCGCAGGTCCTAGAGACACAAAGTGGTCCAGAAAGATCGCCTCGGAATTGGTCCTCGAACTTGTGCCAGACATCCAGCTAGCGTCCCTCGTTGACGGCCCGGCGGGCGCGAGCAGAGAGAAAGCGACGACCGAAACAATGGCAACAACCACCGGCACGATCGCCGTCTCCAACGCTGCGCGTCGGCCGCGCCCAACAGGCAACTCGAGGTACAGATCGACGCCACTCGAATTGGTCCAGGAACGGTCCATCGAGTCGAACCCTGCAGCTGGGCCGCTTAAGGGCCGCCTACATCCCGGCGGGGAATGTGCCTGAAGTCGGGCCGATTGTCGTACTCTTCGGCGAGTGTGGGCTTGTGTCACGCAAAATCAGCCAGAGGCGTGCGGGTAACCCACGTTCGGCGCAAGGAAACGCAACGAAAAAGCCCCCGCACGCAGCGGGGGCTTCTCCGTTTTGACTAGCGGTAGTCGCTGTAGCCGTAATCGTCCAGCGGCACCGCGGCACCGGTGGCCTGGCCGAAGTCCGGGCTGTAGTACTGATCCTCGTAGGACGGGATCGTGTACGCAGCGGCACGGGCCTCTTCGGTCGGCTGCACCTGGATGTTGCGGTACCGGTTGATGCCGGTACCGGCCGGGATCAGCTTGCCGATGATCACGTTCTCCTTCAGACCCTGCAGCCTGTCGCTGCGGCAATTGATCGCCGCATCGGTCAGCACGCGCGTGGTCTCCTGGAACGACGCCGCAGACAGCCACGAGTCGGTCGCCAGCGACGCCTTCGTGATGCCCATCAGCACCGGGCGACCGGCCGCGGGCTCGCCGCCCTCGGCCACCACCCGACGGTTCTCGGTCTCGAACTCGCCACGTTCGGTCAGCGAGCCGGGCAGGAACTCCGTGGCGCCCGAATCGATGATCGTGACGCGACGCAGCATCTGCCGGACGATCACCTCGATGTGCTTGTCGTGAATCGACACGCCCTGAGCGCGGTAGACCTCCTGGACCTCCTTGACGAGGTGGATCTGCACCTCGCGGGGGCCCTGGACACGCAGCACCTCGTGCGGATCGGCGGAGCCTTCCATCAGCTGCTGCCCGACCTCGACGTGATCGCCGTCGGTGAGCAGCCGCTCGCTGCCATCGTCGTGCTTGAACACCTTCAAGCGCTGACGACGGGAGAGCTTGTCGTAGACCACTTCCTCGCCACCATCGTCGGGAATGATGGTCATCTTGTAGAAGCGCTCACCCTCCTCGAGATGCACGCGTCCGGATACGTCGGCGATCGGCGCCTTGTCCCGCGGCACACGGGCCTCGAACAGCTCCTGCACACGGGGCAGACCACCGACGATGTCGCTGCCGCCGGAAACACCGCCCTGGTGGAAGGTGCGCATGGTCAGCTGCGTGCCGGGCTCACCGATGGACTGCGCGGCCACGATGCCGACCGCCTCGCCGATGTCGACGAGCTTGCCCGTCGCCATCGAGCGGCCGTAGCACATCGCGCACACGCCGGTGCCCGTGGTGCAGGTCAGCACGGAGCGAACCTTCACCTCGGTGACGCCCGCGGCCAGCAGTGCATCGATCGCCGGGTCGCCCAGGTCGTGACCGCGCTCGACGATCACGTTGCCCTTCTTGTCGACCGCGTCCTGCGCCAAAGTGCGGGCGTAGGCGGACGTTTCGATGTGCTGATCGCGAACCAGCGACTTGTCAGCCAGCTCGGCCAGCGTGACGTTGATGCCGCGCTCGGTCTCGCAGTCCGTCTCGCGAACGATGACGTCCTGGCTCACGTCCACCAGGCGACGGGTCAGGTAACCCGAGTCAGCGGTACGAAGAGCGGTGTCCGCCAGACCCTTTCGGGCGCCGTGAGTGTTGATGAAGTACTCCAACACCGTCAGGCCCTCACGGAACGAGGACTTGATCGGCCGCGGAATGAACTCACCCTTCGGGTTGGTCACCAGACCCTTCATGCCTGCCAGCGTCCGGGTCTGGGTGAAGTTACCCGTCGCGCCGGAGTCGACGATCGTGATGATCGGGTTGTCCGCCGGGTAGTGCGACCGCAGTGCCTCACCGACCTCTTCGGTGGCCTTCTGCCAGATCTTCACCAGCTCGCCATTGCGCTCGGTGTGATCGAGCGCGCCACGCTGATACTGCTTCTCGATCCGGTCGGCTTCGGCCTCGTAACGCTCGAGGATCTCCTGCTTCTCCGGCGGCACGATCACGTCGGCCATCGACACGGTGACACCCGAACGGGTGGCCCAGTAGAAGCCCGCGTCCTTGAGCTTGTCGACGGTCTGCGCGACCACGATCATCGGGTAGCGCTCGGCCAGGTCGTTGACGATCCGCGCCTGCACCTTCTTGTGCATCTGCTCGTTGACGAACGGATACGAAATCGGGAGCAGCTCGTTGAACATCACCCGGCCCAGCGTGGTCTCGGCCGTCCACGCGTCGCCCGGCTTCCAGCGCTCGTCGCCGAACAGTTTGGCCTCGAGGTCAACCGGCGGACGCAGCTGGGTCAGCCGCACCCGGATCTTGGCGCGCACACTCAGCGCGCCACGGTCCAGGGCCATGATCGCCTCGGCAGGCGAGCTGTACACCCCGAACTCCGGCCGATCCTTGGCGGCCGGCACGAACTCGCCGGTGTCGCCGGTGATTTCGGTGGTCAGGAAGTACAGACCGGTCACCATGTCCAGCCGCGGCATGGCCAGCGGGCGGCCCGACGCGGGCGACAGAATGTTGTTCGACGACAGCATCAGGATGCGAGCCTCGGCCTGCGCCTCCGCCGACAGCGGAAGGTGCACGGCCATCTGGTCGCCGTCGAAGTCGGCGTTGAACGCCTCACACACCAGCGGGTGCAGCTGAATTGCCTTGCCCTCCACCAGCATCGGCTCGAAGGCCTGGATGCCGAGGCGGTGCAGCGTTGGCGCGCGGTTCAGCAGCACGGGGTGCTCGCCGATGACCTCTTCGAGCACGTCCCACACCTGCGGGCGCTGACGCTCGACCATCCGCTTGGCGCTCTTGATGTTCTGCGCGTGGTTCAGATCGACCAGACGCTTCATCACGAACGGCTTGAACAGCTCGAGTGCCATCAGCTTGGGCAGTCCGCACTGGTGCAGCTTGAGCTGCGGGCCGACCACGATGACCGAACGGCCGGAGTAGTCGACACGCTTGCCGAGCAGGTTCTGACGGAACCGGCCCTGCTTGCCCTTGAGCAGATCGGACAGCGACTTGAGCGGACGGTTGCCCGGCCCGGTGACGGGCCGGCCGCGGCGGCCGTTGTCGAACAGCGCGTCCACCGACTCCTGAAGCATGCGCTTCTCGTTGTTGACGATGATCTCGGGTGCACCGAGATCGATCAGCCTCTTGAGCCGGTTGTTGCGGTTGATGACACGGCGGTACAGGTCGTTGAGGTCCGACGTGGCGAACCGGCCACCGTCGAGCTGCACCATCGGGCGCAGCTCCGGCGGGATCACCGGAACCGCGTCGAGCACCATGCCCAACGGCGAGTTGGTCGACTGCTGGAACGCCGCGACGACCTTGAGTCGCTTCAACGCACGAAGCTTCTTCTGCCCCTTGCCGTTTTTGATGACGTCACGCAGCGTCTCGGCCTCGGCGTCGATGTCGAAGGTCTCGATCAGCTTCTTGATCGACTCCGCGCCCATGGCGCCCTGGAAGTACTCGCCGTAACGATCGATGAGCTCGCGGTAAAGCACCTCGTCGACGATCAGCTGCTTGGGGGCCAGCTTGGTGAAGGTGGTCCAGATCTCCTCGAGCCGGTCCAGCTCACGCTGGGCCCGGTCGCGGAGCTGACGCATCTCGCGCTCGCCGCCATCGCGCACCTTGCGCTTGACGTCGGACTTGGCGCCCTCGTCCTCGAGCTCCTTCATGTCGGCTTCGAGCTTCTGCGCCCGGGCCTCGAGGTCAGCGTCGCGCTGATCTTCCACAGCCTTGCGCTCGACGACCATCTCGGCCTCTAGCGTGGACAGCTCGTTGTGCCGCATCTCGTCGTCCACGGCGGTAATGACGTAGGCCGCGAAGTAGATGATCTTCTCGAGATCCTTGGGCGCAAGGTCGAGCAGGTACCCGAGGCGAGAAGGCACACCCTTGAAGTACCAGATGTGCGTGACCGGCGCGGCCAGCTCGATGTGACCCATCCGCTCGCGACGCACCTTGGCGCGGGTCACCTCGACGCCGCAGCGCTCACAGATGATGCCCTTGAAGCGGACGCGCTTGTACTTGCCGCAGTAGCACTCCCAGTCGCGAGTCGGTCCGAAGATCTTCTCGCAGAACAGGCCGTCCTTCTCAGGCTTCAGCGTGCGGTAGTTGATGGTCTCCGGCTTCTTGACCTCACCGAACGACCAGTTGCGGATGTCGTCGGCGGTGGCAAGACCGATTCGGAGCTCATCGAAGAAGTTGACGTCTAACACGTAACTCCCTTTCCCCTTTCGGGACTAGAAAACCAAATAACAAGGAGAGATCTACGCAAGGTCTTCCACGGATGCAGATTCGTTGCGGGACAAGTTGATTCCCAGATTCGCGGCAGCGCGCTCCAGGTCCTCGTCGTCGCCGTCGCGCATTTCGATCGCGGCGCCGTCGGAAGACAGCACCTCGACGTTCAAGCACAGCGACTGCAGTTCCTTGAGCAGCACCTTGAACGACTCCGGAATGCCCGGCTCGGGAATGTTCTCGCCCTTGACGATCGCCTCGTACACCTTGACCCGGCCGACGGTGTCGTCGGACTTGATGGTCAACAGCTCCTGCAGCGTGTACGCCGCGCCGTAGGCCTGCATGGCCCAGCACTCCATCTCGCCGAACCGCTGGCCACCGAACTGCGCCTTACCGCCCAGCGGCTGCTGGGTGATCATCGAGTACGGACCAGTGGAGCGGGCGTGGATCTTGTCGTCCACCAGGTGGTGCAGCTTGAGGATGTACATGTAGCCGACCGTCACCGGGTATGGGAACGGTTCGCCACTGCGGCCGTCGAACAAATGCGCCTTGCCGTCCTCGTTGACCAGCGTCTCGCCGTCGCGGTTGGGCAGCGTCGAGGACAGCAGGCCCGAGAGTTCGTTCTCGCGGGCGCCGTCGAACACCGGCGTCGACACGATGGTCTCCGGCTCGGCCTCCAACAGCTCCTTCGGCAACCCGCTGGCCCAGTCCGGCGATCCATTGATCTTCCAGCCGGCCTTGGCCACCCACCCGAGGTGGGTCTCCAGGATCTGGCCGATGTTCATCCGTCGCGGCACACCGTGGGTGTTCAGGATGATGTCGACCGGAGTGCCGTCGGGCAGGAATGGCATGTCCTCGACGGGCAGGATCTTGCCGATGACGCCCTTGTTGCCGTGGCGTCCGGCCAGCTTGTCGCCGTCGGAGATCTTGCGCTTCTGTGCCACGTAGACGCGGACCAGCTCATTGACACCGGCGGGCAGCTCGTCGTCATCCTCGCGGGAGAACACGCGGATGCCGATGACCTTGCCGGACTCACCGTGCGGCACCTTGAGCGACGTGTCACGGACCTCGCGCGCCTTCTCACCGAAGATCGCACGGAGCAGCCGCTCCTCCGGAGTCAGCTCGGTCTCGCCCTTCGGGGTGACCTTGCCGACCAGGATGTCGCCGTCGCGGACCTCGGCGCCGATGCGGACGATGCCGCGCTCGTCGAGGTCGGCCAGCACCTCATCGGAGACGTTCGGGATATCCCGGGTGATCTCCTCGGCGCCCAGCTTCGTGTCGCGGGCATCGATCTCGTGCTCCTCGATGTGAATCGAGGTGAGCACGTCCTCTTCGACCAGGCGGTTGGAGAGGATGATCGCGTCCTCGTAGTTGTGGCCTTCCCACGGCATGATCGCCACGAGCAAGTTCTTGCCGAGGGCCATCTCACCGTTCTCGGTGCAAGGACCGTCGGCGATGACCTGGCCCGCCTCGACACGCTGCCCGGCGTCCACGATCGGACGTTGGTTGGCGCAGGTGCCGTGGTTGGACCGGGCGAACTTACGCATCCGGTAGGTGTGCCGGGTGCCCTCGTCGGCCATCACGGTGATGTAGTCGGCGGAGACCTCTTCGATGACGCCCGCCTTGTCGGCGACGACGACGTCGCCGGCGTCGATAGCGGCACGCAGCTCCATGCCGGTGCCGACCAACGGAGCCTCGCTGCGTACCAGCGGGACCGCCTGGCGCTGCATGTTGGCACCCATCAGGGCGCGGTTGGCGTCGTCGTGCTCGAGGAACGGGATCATGGCCGTAGCCACCGACACCATCTGGCGCGGCGAGACGTCCATGTAGTCGACCTCGGTCGAGGAGACGTACTCGACCTCGCCGCCCTTTCGGCGAACCAGGACGCGCTCCTCGAGGAAGGTGCCGTCATCGTCGATCGGCGAGTTGGCCTGCGCCACGACGTGGCGGTCCTCCTCGTCGGCGGTCAGGTACTCGATGTCATCGGAGACGACACCGTTGTTGACCTTGCGGTAGGGCGTCTCGATGAAGCCGAACGGGTTCACCCGCGCGTACACCGAAAGCGACCCGATCAGGCCGATGTTCGGGCCTTCAGGTGTCTCGATCGGGCACATCCGGCCGTAGTGCGACGAGTGCACGTCGCGGACCTCGAGGCCGGCGCGCTCACGGGACAGACCGCCGGGGCCCAGCGCCGAAAGGCGGCGCTTGTGGGTCAGACCCGACAGCGGGTTGTTCTGGTCCATGAACTGCGAGAGCTGGCTGGTGCCGAAGAACTCCTTGATCGCCGCCACGACGGGACGGATGTTGATCAGGGTCTGCGGCGTGATCGCCTCGACGTCTTGAGTCGTCATGCGCTCGCGCACGACGCGCTCCATGCGCGACAGGCCGACCCGGATCTGGTTCTGGATCAGCTCGCCCACGGTGCGCAGACGACGGTTGCCGAAGTGGTCGATGTCGTCGGTCTCCACCGGAACCTCGGCGCCGCCGGGGGCGGTCATCGTGTTCTGGCCCTCGTGCAGGCGCACCAGGTACTCGATGGTGGCGACGACGTCCTCTTCGGTCAGCGTCGAGCTGGTGATCGGCTGACCCGCGTTCAGACCGAGCTTCTTGTTGACCTTGTAGCGGCCCACCCGGGCCAGGTCGTAGCGCTTCTCCTTGAAGAACAGGTTCTCCAGCAGGGTCTGCGCGGACTCCTTGGTAGGCGGTTCGCCCGGTCGCAGCTTGCGGTAGATGTCCAGCAGCGCCTCGTCGGTGCCTGCGGTGTTGTCCTTCTCCAGCGTCCCCATCATGATTTCGGAGAAGCCGAAGCGCTCGACGATCTGCTCGTTGGTCCAGCCGAGCGCCTTGAGCAGCACGGTGACCGGCTGACGGCGCTTGCGGTCGATGCGCACACCGACGGTGTCGCGCTTGTCGACGTCGAACTCCAGCCACGCGCCGCGGCCGGGGATCACCTTGACGGAATGCAGCGTCTTCTCGGTGGACTTGTCGATGTTCTCGTCGAAGTACACACCCGGTGAACGCACCAACTGGGACACCACGACACGCTCGGTGCCGTTGATGATGAAGGTGCCCTTCTCGGTCATCATCGGGAAGTCGCCCATGAAGACCGTCTGGCTCTTGATCTCACCGGTGTTGTTGTTGATGAACTCGGCCGTGACGAACAGCGGAGCCGCGTACGTCATGTCCTTGTCTTTGCACTCGTCGACCGGGGCCTTGACCTCGTCGAACCGCGGATCGGAGAACGAAAGCGACATCGAGCCGGAGAAGTCCTCGATCGGCGAGAGTTCGGTGAGCACCTCTTCGAGGCCGCCCACCGGGTTGGTGATGTCGTCGCGCGCGGCGGCCTTCGCGCGCCACTCGTCGGCGCCGATCAGCCACTGGAACGACTCTGTCTGTACCTCAAGAAGCCCCGGAACCTCGAGCGGCTCGCGGAGCTTTGCAAATGAAATTCGGTTTGGTGCTCCTGGGACGGAACTATTGGTGGCTACTGCTGACTTGGATTGGCGGGACCCTGCCAAGATGCATCCTTCCAGCACCTCATGCGACCGTCCGGGAGCACAGGCTGCCGGTCCGTTTAGTCGCTTTATCTGCGTCGGTTTGGCTGGCCTCTCGAGACCACAGACTTCCCGAACGCACGGCACGCGACTAGATCACTGAGCGGACTCAGGCTAGGACATCGGTGTCAGGTGCGGGTTTAGGTGGGCAGGATGCAGCCAGCGCAACGTCCAACAGTACCGCAGGACGGCGTATTCCTCAACCACCGCATGCAGGGATAGCCGGGACGCTGGCTGGCGACTCGATATTTCTCACCCATCCATACATTGCTGCCCAACAGATTGACCCGTTTGCCTCCGTCCGTCAAGAGATAACGCCGTGTTGGGTGTGGAGTTTTCCGTTAAATCTGGGTTTGCGCCGCGGCGGCGCATGTGGCGGTCGCCGCTGCCGATGGGTCGTCCGCGCAGGTGTCGAATCTTATGGATGCCGGCGAGTTGATCAGCGTCGCGATGAGCAGCTCGATCAGCGTGAGCCAAGGGGTCGGCCCGGGCAGCACGTAGCCATGCGCGACGCCCGCGTCGGTCGGGATGTCGATGAAAACCTCGCCCGGCTCGCCGGGGTCGCCATAGATACCGGTGCGCGTCGCCGGGTTGTACACCCGGCCTTCGTACATGTCGGTGATCCAACCTTGGGACAGCACGTGCACGGCCTCGACGTTTTCCTGGGTTGAGAATCCGAGCGCGGCGGACACCACGAACTGCGGAATCCCGAACAGAACCGAGCTCCGGAACGCGTCGCCGTGCACGCCACCGACCAACTGAACGCCGTTGAACTGTCCGGGTCGTTTCGCGGCCAACGCCTGGTTGGCATTGCCGTAGACGTTTATCGGGTGCGGTTCCGCCGCGATGTGCAACACCGGAGTTGTTGTCGGAATCTTGTCGAGTGCACGGTTGAGCACCCCTGCTTCAGTGGTGTCGAACAGCAGCACACCGACCATGTTGGCCTTCTCGTCTGCGGGAGCGAACTCCTGGGAGTACCCCGCGGTGCCTGCGGCGTGGATGCCCCCGGCGGACTGTCCGGAGATGACGAACTGCTCGGGCAGCGCGCCTTCGTACCCCACCCCCGCCAGCATCGCCATCGACACACCTGCCGTGACGAGACCCGCACTCAGCCCCAGCAAGAACCGGCTGCGGGTCATGCCAGCGTGGCTGCGTCGCTGGTGAGGCCGAGTTGGCGGTAGACGTCGGGGCGCACCGCCGCCGTCTGGGAATACCCCAAGAGCGACAAGCCCGAAATTGGCCAATCGTGTACAAGCCCGTACCGACCACGACCGATATGGGTGCACCCTCCTCGACTGCCCGCTCATGCAGCAGCAGCGTGTCGGGATACACGATCTCTCTCGTCCCGACGTAAAGCGTTGTCGGCGGGAGCGCCTTGAAGACTTCGGGCTCGAAGAACAAGGGAGTGATGAGAGGGTCGCGTCGATCGGTGATGAGGCTGCCCGCCGAGTCGCCGTACACGCTGACGTTCTCGGCGCCGTTCAACTGGATCTGGTGAGAGATGAAGTCCGCCGCTTGGGGGATGACGACGGTGGCCCGCCCCGCTTCGGTAGTCGCCAGCGGGTACAGGGGCACGATCACGGTCGCGCCGGTCTCACGGGCCATGCTCGTGTAGTCGATCCAGTGCAAAAGGTTGGGCTCGTATAGGTTCCCGCGACCATGAAAGGCGAGCACCGTCTTTCTGTCGGATTGGGCGGACGGAACTCCCATACCCGCCACTGGGCACCGTCTTCGGCGGTCCAAACCGTGTGCCGCGTATCCAAGCCGAGCGTGAAGAAGAACGGCGGTGTGCCGGTGGACAACACCGCACCGACGAGGGCGTGGACGTCCACACGTGTGACCTTTTCTTATGACACTGAGGGTCTCGTGGATCATCAGGACGATCTGGTCCTTGAACGTTGGCGGTGGCGTATAGGTCAGCGAATTCTCCACGGGGGCAACATCTTCGGCCAGCGACGGCGACACGGCGCCCGGCTCGAATTCCCGTCGCGCCGCTGCCGCCAGCGTCCACAACTGCGGCTGTGCATCAGGAGCTTGCGGAGTGGTGTTCGCGGCGAACGGGTGCAGCAGCGTGGTGACTACCGAGGACACCGCGGTGACGATGTTGGGCTTGCTTGGCTCTGATGTCTGCACTGCATCGGCCGGCGCTGGGTCCACCGTAACGGTGACGTCCTCGACCGCGGGCTCGGCCTGATCTTGCGAACCGTTCGTCGTCGCCTGCTTGTCCTGCTCGTCCGCCGCCTTCTTGGTCGCCTCCGCTGTGTTGGTCGACTTCGGGCTCGGGTTGACGTGCGCCCGAGGCTGCTTACGTTCCACCCGGACCTTGCGGTGGTTGTTGTCGGCAGGGCGACCGGCAGCGGGTTTCTCAGCCTCATCGTTGCCGACGGCCGGCGATTCTTCGTCAACCTTCTTGGGATCATCCGATGGCGTGGTGCTAGGACCACCTTGATCGTCAGCCGATTTCGACGAGTCAGACGTCGTGGTGCCACCGCCGCCATCGGCCGACCCATCGTCTGCGACCGCCGCGCCGGCCCCTGCGACTGCCGCCGCCGAAACCCCCGCAGCGACAACGCCCGCACTCATCCACGCCAAGAACTAGTTCGCCATGCCCGCTCCCATCCCGACCTCAGCAAACGATAACCAAAGATCTTTGACTGCGGGACGAATTACACAAAGTGCTTACGGTGTCACGCGGCGATGGATCCCTGGCAGGTGCTCGTTGCCGCAACGGACTCGCGAACGCATGTCGGCTCAAACGTGAAGAAACCGTTCCCTAGCGCCACAAATGGTTGCAGGAAATTGAAGAGGAACGGCTTGGTCAGCGAATTTGGCAGGTCAACCAAGGTGGCCTCTCCCGCAGGCGTGTCGAGGACGAACTGCTCCCCGCGCTCCAAGTAGATGCCCTGCTCCTGGGTGCCAGCGAACATGTCGTTGACCCATCCGGCCATCAAGATCTGAGCCGCTGCCACGTTCTGCGGCGTCGAGAAGCCCGAAACCAGCTGCTGCGAGAACTGGATGAGCGGGTTGCCGCCGCGCATCGAATCGACATGAGAGCCACCAACCAAGGTGACACCCACGAACTGACCCGGTCGCGCATCGAGCAGTGCAGTGCTGCCGACACCGAACTGGTTCCAGAAGTACTTCGGCGCCGCCAGCTGGTAGATCGGAATGTCTTCGGGCACAGCATCGAGCGAGGCCGCCATCGAGCCGTCCAAGCCAACGCCGTCGAGCAGAACTACCCCGGCTAGCCTGTCGGCCACACCGTTGCCGGTCATGCATCCGGTCGCGCCGTTGCCTGTCATGCAGCCGGCCGCACCGGCCACCGCGCCGCCGCCAAGCGAGTGCCCGACCAACACGACACGGTCGGGAATCGGGCCGGAATAGCCTGCGGCAAGCGCACTCTCGGCCAGTGCCGTGTTGCCATCGGTGAACAGGTTCGCGATCGCCTCGTGCATCCGCGGCGCGCCGAGCCAGCAGGCGTCGCACGACAGGAAGTTCGAGGTGATCGACGGCGCAACGACGATGCTGTTGGTCTGCTCCGCGAGGGCCGCCGCGGTGTGGCTGTACCACGGACCGCTGGCCAGGAACCCGTGCTGCAGGTAGATCAATCTCGTCGGCGGTTCGACTGTGTTGGGGATGTACCAATCCGCGGGCACCTCGTATCCGTTGGCGCAGTCAAGCCGCAGCGTGGAGCTGTGCACTGTGACCGAGCTGTTCGGCGGCAGGACCGGAGGCCCTCCGACCAACCGGGTCGCTAGGCCGTACAAGTTGAAGACGATGGTCCCGATCGCACTGAGCAACCCGGACAGCGGAGGCGACGCCGCGGTGGAGGTGATCTCGGCATCGGCAGGTGCCGCGAACGCCACCGCTTGCGTCAGGGGCGCGCCGGACTGCGGCGCTGCGGCGGTCCTGAGGGTGGCCGCGGCCTCGACATTGCGCGATGTGGCCGTGACGGCAGTCGCCGCGGATTCGATGGCCGTCGCGGTGGATTCCGTGGACTCCTGGGGCTCGTCGGCCTCGTGCCTTGCCGCCGGCTTGGCGGCGGGCTGATGGTCGAGTGTGATCCGCTTGGCCGGTGCGTCCGCAAACTTTTCGGCGGTATCCGATCTCGTTGTCTCCGAGTCTTTGACAGTCGTCGGCTTTTCCCGCTGCTGGGCGGGCGGCTCCGTCGTCCCTTCGTCGTTGTCTTCGTCGCCCCGCTCGCGCTCCTCGACTTCGTCGGGGTCGGCCGTCGCCTCGTCTTTCGGTTTCTCCTCGGCGGGTTTCGGGTTCGGCACGCCGGCGTCGTCGTCATCCGAATCCGCTTTGTCCTCAGTCGGTTTCGCGGACTCCGACGACGTCGTCCCCTTGGCATCCGGGCCGGCCGGATTCTCGGCGCTGGCCACGGCCGCCCCGGCCATCATTGCTGTCGCCATCCCAGCTGTCACCATCGTCGCGCCCAACCACACCGAGAACCGGTCCACTATGGCGTCTCCTGTCCGGGATCGCGGAAACGGTAACGCGCGTTGTCGACTGAAGATGCTTTTTATCGCAATTAACCGCGCCGCTCATCAGCCGTCGGGCAGCCGAAGATCGGTTTATGCTCAGGTCAGGCGGCCATGGCGCCGCCACGACGCCGGCGATATCGAGACGACCGATGGCAAGCAGTGACCCGCTGCCGACGCAGGGGGATGTGCACGCCGGGGTCCCGGCGGAGTTGGTGGCTGCCGGTTTCACCGACCCCGAGGAAATCGGCCGAGGCGGGTTCGGCGTGGTGTATCGCTGCAGCCAGCCCGAGCTCGATCGCATCGTCGCGGTGAAGGTGCTGACCGCGGATCTGGACCCCGACAACCTTGAACGGTTCGTCCGCGAGCAGGTCGCAATGGGCAAGTTGTCCGGGCACCCGCACATCGTCACGATCTTCCAGGTCGGGGCAACCGCCACCGGCCGGCCATACATCGTGATGCAGTACCACCCGCATGGTTCGTTGGAGGCCAAGATCCATGACAACGGACCGGTCGGATGGGCCGACGCGCTGCACATCGGGGTGAAACTCGCCGGCGCGTTGGAAACCGCGCACCGACGCGAGACGCTGCACCGCGACGTCAAACCGGCGAACATCCTTCTCACCGAGTACGGCGAGCCGCAGCTGACGGATTTCGGAATCGCCCGCATCATCGGCGGATTCGAGACCGCGGACGGCGCAGTCATGGGTTCGCCGGCATACACCGCCCCAGAGGTGCTGCTCGGCCAACCGCCGGATGTGACCTCGGATGTCTACAGCCTGGCATCGACATTGTTCTGCACCGGCACGGGACACGCGGTCTTCGAGCGTCGCCAGGGCGAGCAGATGGTCGCCCAGTTTCTCCGGATTACCAGGCACCCGATGCCGAGCCTGCGGGATTCCGGTCTGCCGACCGACGTATGCGCGGTGATCGAGCAGGCGATGTCGCGCAACATCGCGGACCGGCCCGCCACCGCGGAGGCTTTCGGAGAACAGTTGCGAGACGTGCAGCGGATGCACGGCTTGCCGGTGGACGACATGCCCGTGCCCATACCGGCCCCGACGATTCGGTACAACCCGGCGCGGTCGCCAGGCACGCCGTCGACGTCATATCCGGCGCGGACGCTGACGCCACCGGCTCCGGCCACCCGATTCCAACTACCGGTGTCGACGAAGGCGCTCGTCGACCGCTCTCGGCTGCTCGACGTTTTGCGAGCAGAACGGGACAAGAAGCTCACGGTGATCCACGGCCCGACCGGCTTCGGCAAGAGCACCCTTGCCGCGCAGTGGGCACAGCTACTGCGGGCCGAAGGTGTCGCGGTGGCATGGCTGACGGTCGACCACGACGACAACAACGTCGCGTGGTTCCTGTCCCATCTGATCGAAGCCATCCGCACGGTGACACCTGCACTGGCCACTGAGCTCGGCGAAGTGTTGGAGGAGCACGGCAACGAGGCCGAGCGTTACGTCCTTAGCTCGTTGATCAACGAGATCCATGAGACGGGCACGCGCATGACGCTGGTGATCGACGACTGGCAGCGGGTCACCGACCCGGCGACGATCGCGGCAGTGCGCTACCTGCTCGAGAACGTCGCCCCCGGCCTGAACGTCGTGGTGACCAGCCGCAACCAGAGCGGCCTGCCGATGAGCCGGATGCGCATGCAAGACGAACTGCTCGAAATCGACGCCACTGCACTGCGATTCGACGTGGCCGAATCGGAGAACTTTTTGGTCGACCTGAGTGGGCTGGACCTCGACCACAGCGACGTCGAGGAACTAACCGCGAAGACAGACGGGTGGGTAGCAGCCCTACAGCTGGCATCGTTGTCGCTGCGCGGCCGCGACGACCCTGTGCGGCTGATCGGAACGATGACCGGTCGCCACCATGTCATCAGCGAGTTCCTCGCCGACAACGTGCTCGACACGCTTGAACCGTCGATGCTCGACTTTCTGCTGGCCACGTCGATCACCGAGCGGATCTGCGGAGAGCTGGCGGCGGAACTGTCCGGCGTGCCGGACGGGCAGGCGATGCTCGAGCAGGTCGAGGAACGTGACCTGTTCCTACGCCGGATCGACGAGCAGTGGTTCCGCTACCACCAACTGTTCTGTGACTTCTTGCGCCACCGGCTCGGCCGTGACGAGCCCGAGCGAGTCATCCGGCTGCACCGTGCGGCCTCAACCTGGTTCGCCGACCACCACTTGGTCAGTGAGGCTGTCGATCACGCGCTGGCGGCCGGTGACGACCAGCGGGCAGTACAGCTCGTCGAAATCGACGGGATCCAGCTGGTGGCGAACTCCCAGATGTCCACTCTCATCGGCCTGGTGGGCAAGCTACCGGCCGTCGCCGTGCGGTCGCACCCCCGGCTGCAGCTCGCGTTGGCTTGGGCAAGCATCGTATTGCACCGCATCCCCGACACCGAGCGGGCATTGGCGCAGATGGACTCCACGCTGGATACATCCGGCCTGCACGACGACGAAGTCGCCGACATGCGTGCTGAGGCTGGTGTCGTGCGTGGGGTGGCGGCGCTGCGCTCCGATCGACTCGCGGGCATCGATGAGCACATCGCGCCGTGCCTGGCGCAACCGGATCGCTTGCGTCCCTTCGCCGTCGCGGCCTGCGCCAACGTGGCAACCTTCGCTGCCGCGTACCGCTACGACATCGACGAGGTCACCCGACGACGGGCCTGGGCAGCACCCTACTTGGAACGCAGCAGAGATACGTTCAACGCGGTCAACGGACTGTGTTACGCCGGAATCGGGCACCGCTTGGTGCTCGATATCGCCACGGCAGAAAAATACTTCCGCACTGCGCTGAAAATAGCCAAGCGGTCCAGCGGTAGTCACTCCTACACTGCGCGGTTGGCGAGCTCTTTGCTAGGCGAATTGCTTTACGAGAGGGGCGATCTCGATGAGGCCGACCTCCTGCTGGACGAAGGCTACAAGATGGGCCCCGAGGGCGGCTCGGTCGACTTCAAGATCGCCAGGTACGTCATCGCCGCCAGGATCAAGGCACTACAGGGCGACCGGCACGCGGCCGGTCAACGGCTCGACGAGGCCATCCGGGTGGCGCGCACACTCTCCCTGAACCGCCTGCGCGCGATGGCCGAACACGAACGCACCCGCCTCGGTCTTCCGCCACCTCCGGATTCCGATGCGTGGCAGCCGACTTCCTACGAGTCACGCCGCCAGCCGGTGGACGCGATCGACGAGATCACCGTCCAGTTCGAGGAGGCCTCGGCAATCCGGTTACTGATGTCGGCCGATGATCCAACCAAGCAGGAGCTTGCCTGCCGGTGGGCGCAGGAGTGGGTCGATCGCACCACGTCGCCGCACCGGCCACAGGCGTTGTTGCGTGCGCGTCGTCTGCTGGGTGCGAGCCTGTCGGCCGCCGGACGCGTCGACGAAGCAAAGGCCACGATCGCGATCGTGGCGGCGCAATGCGCGCAGCTGGGAATGTTGCGGTACCTCGTCGACGGCGGTCCGTATGTCGCCGCAATTCTTGCAGAACTACAGGTTGATCAGCGGTCCGGCCGGTGGCGACCCGAATGGCCCGAGATCCCTGCCGCTTTCCTCGACCAGGCAGTCAATGCCGAAGTGGCACAGCGGATGTGATTGACGCAGGTTCGACGCGGACCGGCACGCCGGTCAGCCGGGCCATCCCGGCCAGCCGTTCCAGGTCTTCTGGTGCGCTCGACATCAGCCGATTGACGTTCGCGCCGCCCGCATCGTTGGCGATCCGCCAACCGCCGGTGCCCTTGTGACCCCAGCCGTGCGGGACGGCCACCACTCCGGCGACGATGTCCTTGGTGACGATCACCGGCAGCTCGATCTCGCCGTGCGGGGAGGCGATGCGCACGACGTCGCCGTCGACGACGTCGGCCGCCGCGGCGTCGTCGACATGCATGCGCACACACTGCGCGCGCTCACCACGCATCAGCAGCGGCGCGTTGTGCATCCACGAGTTCTCCGAGCGGGCTTCGCGCATGCCGATCAGCCGCATCGGATAGCCCTCGGGTGTGTGACGGCTGCGCAGCGCGTCGATCTCCGCGGCAATCTCGTTGTGCTGCAGCCGCACCCGCTTTCCGCGGTAGACGACGGTGTCGGCGAGCACGCCGTCGCGCAGATTCGGCGCCAGCACCTTGCCGTGCGGGTGTTCAGCGGTCAGCCGTGAGAACGTGAGCCCGCCGCGGCGCAGCCCGAACCGGTTGCCACCCTCGCCGAGCCGGATGACGGCGTCCACAAGCAGCCGCGGAGACAGCTGCATACCGAAGACGCCCAGCGTCTTTCGGGCGGCGGCCAGAGCCGTCAGGCCTGGAGTACGACGCCACAGCCGCCGGGTGATGTCGTCGATGACCTCCCACTCCGCGCGGGCCTGCCCCACGGGTTCGATGACGGCCTCGGTAGCCTGGCGGAACGGCGTGGGTTGCAGCGTCTGGAACGGCAGCGGGAAGTCGTCGCGCTCATACATGGTCGCAGCGGGCAGCACATAGTCGCAGTGGGCGAGGGTCTCGTTGATGTAGAGGTCGATGCCGACCATCAACTCCAGGCCTTTGAGCGCTTCTTCCAACTCATTGCCGTTGGGCACCGACAGCACGGGGTTGCCCGCGCTGACGAGCAGCGCCCGCACCTGTCCGCGTCCGGGGGTGGTGATCTCCTTGGCCATCAGCCCGGCGGGCTCCGACATCAGCACCGAGGGGAAGCCGCCGATGCGGGAGCGCCGGCGCGTGTAGATCGTGCGCAGCAGCGCGCCGAGACCCTTCATGGCCCACCGCTCCCCTGGGAAGCCGAATCGGCCGAACATGCTGCCGCCGACGTGGTCGAGGTTGCCTGCGACGAGGTTGACCGCGTCCAGCAAATACGTTGTGAGCGTGCCGTTTTCACCCGTGCTGGTGCCGACGCGGCCGTACACTGCCGCACGCGGGGTGCTGGCCAGGTCGCGCGCCAGCGAGCGCACCGTCTCCGGCTCGATCCCGGTGTTCGGCGTAGTGGCCTCTGCACTGAACGGTCCGGCCAGCTGCTCGAGCCACTGCGCGCCGGTGGCTTGGCGCTCCAGGCGCCCGCGGTCGACCAGATTCTCGTCGAACATCACGTGCAGCAGCGACAGCAGCAAGAAGGCGTCGCCGTCGGGAATGATGCCGAGCCACTCGAACTGCGCCGCGGTTTCGGTCCTGCGCGGATCGACGACAAGCACACGCCCGCCGCGCTTGACGATGTCGTGCATGCGGTCATTGATCCGCGGCACAGTCAACACGCTGCCGTGGGAGACCACGGGATTCGCGCCGATGACCACGAGCAAGTCGGTGCGCAGCACGTCGGGTATCGGCAGCGCCAGCGCCGAACCGTAGAGCATCTGGCTCGCCACGAACCTGTTGTTGACGTCTTGGGACCCCGCGGTGAATACGTGCAACCGTGGCCCGAACCCGGCCATGAACATCGACAGACTCAAGGTGTGCGAGTAGCTGAATGCGCCGGGATTGCCGTAATACCAGCCGATCGCGCCCGAGCCGTGGCGGCGGTGGATGTCTGCCAGCCGGTCGGCGATGTCGGCCATCGCCTCGTCCCAGCTGACGGGTTCGAACGCCCCGTCGGGCATGCGGCGCATCGGAGTGGTGACACGGTCCGGGTCGTTGACGATTTCGGTGAACGCGATGCCCTTCTGGCACGCGAACCCGGCCGACAGCGGATGGTCCTTATCGGGACGCAGCGATACCAGTCGCCCGTCGTCGACGGTCGCGATCATGCCGCACAGGGGCTCGCAGATGCGGCAGAACGTTGTTTTCTGCTCTTGAGCCTTCTGTCCGACAGGCACCCCTGGAGGTTAGCGCTCCCCGGTAACCGGGATCCGTCCGGTCGGCGCGTCATCCCCGGCCGAGCGGTGCCGCGCGGTCTCCGCGTCGGGAATCGAGTGCGCGGCGTACTTGTGCGTGCCCTCGAGGTCGTCGCGAATGGCTTCTTGGGCCTGCGGGGGCAGGGTGTGCATGATCTCGCGCACGCGTGCCTGACGACGGCCGACGGCGTTGCGCTCCGGCATACCCGGTGTCGCCATGATCTGCGGCGGCACGCCCTCGATCTCCTCGACACCACCGTCGTGGTGACCGGCGTCGACCATGGCCTGCTCTTCGGCCATCGTCGACTCGTCCTTTTCCTCCGACATACCGATCGGCCCGATGCGGCGGCCGTTGAGGAACTGCCGCACCACCGGCTCGTCACTGGTCAGCAGCACCTCGCGCGGACCGAACATCACCAGATGCTTGCGGAACAGCATGCCGATGTTGTCGGGCACGGTGCGGGCGATGTTGATGTTGTGCGTGACGATCAGGATCGTGCAGTCGATCTGCGCGTTGATGTCGATCAGCAGCTGCGACAGATACGCGGTACGGACCGGGTCAAGACCGGAGTCGGGCTCGTCGCACAGGATGATCTGCGGGTCGAGCACCAGCGAGCGGGCCAGCCCGGCGCGTTTGCGCATACCGCCGGAGATCTCACCGGGGAACTTGTTCTCATCCCCACCCAAGCCGACCAGCTCGAGCTTCTCCATGACGATGTTGCGGATCTCTGATTCCTTCTTCTTGGTGTGCTCACGAAGAGGGAAGGCGGTGTTGTCATACAGCGACATGGAGCCGAACAGCGCACCGTCCTGGAACATCACACCGAACAGCGTGCGGATCTCGTAGAGCTCCTTGGCCGAACATTCGATGATGTTGGTGCCGTCGACGACGATCTTGCCGCGCTCCGGGCGCAGCAGGCCGATCAGAGACTTCAGGAACACCGACTTGCCCGTACCCGACGGGCCGAGCAACACGCTGACTTCCCCCTGCGGGACGTCCATCGTGACGTCTTCCCAAATTCGCTGGGGCCCGAAGGACTTCGTCAGCCCCTCAACTTGAATTCCGATGCCCACGCGCGATCCTTCCGCCAATGCCTGGTCCCGCCACGGCCTCCCGCCTGTGGCTTGAGTCACTGTAGCTTACGCCGAACGGCCGCAACACTTGTCTCGGGTCACATGTTGGCCGCTGACAGATATAACTGTGGGGTCGATCTGTTTGCCAGATCGACCCCACAGTGCAAGAAATTACTTGACGGTAACCGACGCGCCAGCGGCCTCGAGCTTGGCCTTGGCTTCCTCGGCGGCCTCCTTGGCGACCTTCTCGAGCAGCGGCTTGGGGGCGCTGTCGACCAGGTCCTTGGCCTCCTTGAGGCCCAGGCCGGAGACGATCTCGCGGACAACCTTGATGACGCCGATCTTCTTCTCGCCGGCACCCTCGAGGATGACGTCGAACTCCGACTGCTCCTCGGCGGCCTCGGCGGGCGCAGCAGCGGCACCGGGAGCGGCAGCGACGGCGACCGGAGCCGCGGCGGTGACCTCGAAGGTCTCTTCGAACTTCTTGACGAACTCAGAGAGCTCGAGCAGCGTCAGTTCCTTGAACGCGTCGAGCAGGTCGTCGGTGGACAGCTTGGCCATGGTGTGGTCCTTCCTGATTTTTCTTCTGGGCTATACGGATTGATCTTGAGGACGCCTCTAGGCGGCTTCCTCGCTTGCCTTCTTCTCTTGCAGCGCGGCTGCCAGCCGGGCGACCTGCGACGCCGGAGCGTTGAACAAGCCGGCGGCCTTGGACAGGTTCGCCTTCATCGCGCCTGCCAGCTTGGCCAGCAGCACCTCGCGCGATTCCAGGTCGGCGATCTTCTCGACCTCGGAAACGCTCAGCGCGCGGCCATCCATGTAGCCGCCCTTGATGACCAGCGCCTTGTTGTCCTTGGCGAAGGTCTTCAGCGCCTTGGCGGCGTCGACCGCCTCACCCTTGACGAACGCGATGGCCGTCGGCCCGACGAACAGTTCGTCGAGACCATCGATGCCCGCCTCCGCCGCGGCACGCTTCACCAGCGTGTTCTTGGCGACCGTGTAGGTGGCGGAGTCACCGAGCGACCGGCGCAGGTCTTTGAGGTTGGCGACGGTCAGCCCGCGGTACTCGGTGACGAGCGTTGCCGTCGACCCCTTGAACTGCTCGGCGATGTCGGCAACCGCGGTGGCCTTCTCAGCCTTGGCCATGCATGCCTCCTCGTGGTTGGTATTCGGGTGTCCCCACCTCAACCGCCCCGAGAATGACGAACGCCCCGACGCAGACAGGTCGGGGCGCACTAGTAAGCAGTAGCCTCGTCCTCCTGCGTGGGCCGCCCGGTGATCCGGGACCTTCAACCGATTTCTCGGTGACCGACGGTCTTCGGTGGAACTGGCCAAGAATAGCGGACCGCCCGCCCATCAGCCAAAACGAAGCGGTTTCGGCGCGCTTACCGTCGCTGAGCGTGGACCAGCGCGCCGAACTCACACGACGCCGACGGCCAGCAACACGAACACGGCGACGAGCTGGACGACCCGCAACCAGTGCAAGCGGTCCCATCGGCCGGCAAGCTCGCGGTTCACGTCGTCGTCCGATTGGACGCGACGATCGCAGCGACGATCAACACCACCAACGTCGCGATGTACCAGAACGGCATCACTCTGCCCAGCACGCGACTGCCGTCGCTGCGCGCAAGAAGGTACGCGTCGTCGGGCAGTCGATCGAAGATCGGATTGGTGAAGGCCGCGACGGCTATCTCGACGCCGACCATCGGACCAGTGATTGTCAGAGCGACGATGTTGACGATGTCTTCCACGTCATCGACCCTCGCCGTTATGCTGACAAAAACCAAAGTACTGACAAATTAGTCAGCACAAGGAGGTTCCGATGGCGGTATCGAAGAAGGGGATCAACGAGTGCCCGATCGACACTGCGCTGTCCGTCATCGACGGACGGTGGAAGGGCACGATCCTGTGGCGGCTGCAAGACGGGCCGATGCGCACCGCTGAACTACGCCGCAGCATCCCGGATATCACCGAACGGATGCTGATTCGCCATCTGCATGAACTCGTCGACGCCGGCATCCTGGTCCGCCACGACGCAGGCACCGTCCCTCCGTGTGTGCACTATTCGATTTCGGAATACGGCATGACGCTGGCTCCGGTGCTGCAGAGCTTATGCGATTGGGGCCGAAAGCACATGGTGCGCAAGCCTTCTCAGGCGTCGAGGAGAGCCGCCGCGCCGACCAGTCCTGCGTCGCCGCCGAGTTCGGCGGCCACCACCCGCAGCCCGCGCAGGAAGTCCAGCCGAGCGTAGGTCGCGAGCGCCTCATGCAGCGGGGCGAAGAGCAGCGGCCCTGATTTGGCCACGCCGCCGCCGATGACAACGAGGTCGAGGTCGCACACTGCCCCAACCGACGCGATCATTGCCGCCACCGCGGTCGCGCCGCGGCGGAAGGCCCGCAGCGCTACCGGGTCGCCGGCATTCGCGGCGTCGGCCAACTCTTTCGCATCAGCCTCGGCCGGTGCATCCCAGCCGTTTTCGCGAGCCCACTGCGCCATCCGCGGTCCCGCGGCGATCGTCTCGACGCAGCCGCGGCCTCCGCACGAACACGGTCCGCCGTCCGGATCGACGACGACATGGCCGACGTGCCCGGCGTTGCCGCTGCGGCCGTCGTAAGGCGCCCCGTCGAGCACGAGCCCGCCACCGACGCCTGTCGACACCACCATGCCGAGTAGGAACTCGGCCCCGCGGCCAGCGCCGCGCCACCGCTCCCCCAACGCCATGCACAACCCGTCGCCACCAAGTCGCACGGAAGCGCCGGTCAACGTCGACACCCGCTCGACAATCGGAAAGCCTTGCCACGCAGTGATATTGATCGGGCTGACGGTGCCAGCCCGAAGGTCTATCGGGCCGGCGGCGGCGACTCCGATGCCGCGTACCCGGCCACCGGCCTCGGCAAGAGCCTCGGTGACCAACGTGTCGACCACCGTCCACACCGCTTCGGCGTCGCCGTCAGGCGTCGGCAGCTTGGCGTTGTGCACCAGCGTGCCCTCGGTGTCGACGAGGCCCGCGGCGATTTTGGTGCCCCCGATGTCAAGCGCCAGCGCGACGTCCATCAGTGCCTGTGGGTGTTGTCGGGCTGACGCGGATCGCCGGGATGCTCGTAGCCCGGCGCAAGCTCGACCAACTCCGCGCACCGGGCGTCCAGCCACAGTCGGAACGCTCGGCGGCGTGCCGCACCACGTAGGTGGTCGGCGACCGTCGCTGCGCTACGCCGCGGATTACGCGCGAGGTAGTCGTCCACCTGGGCGTCGGTGACCTCGACAGCCGCCGTCACGTCGACGAATAGCGCCCGGGCCAGCGGATCGGACAGCACCGAGCCCGCGATGCTGCCGATCTCCAGCCGGGTCGTCGTGTCCGGCAGCAGCTCCTCCTCGCTCGGCGCCCCCTCGGCCGTCAGTCCGCGCATAGCAGCCTCCGCCGCGACCACACGCTCGGTCACCAACTGCTGCGTCAGCCACCGGCGCAGCTGCCTGCCTTCGCTCGTGTCGCGGCGCGGAAGCGATGACGCAAGCCGTGAGCCGCGCAGCCGGTCTTCGCGGGCGTCGACCTCGTCCACCCACACCGGCACGCCCCCGACGGTCGCCGCGATGCTCATCGGACCGTCACCGTCACCGCGGGCGAGTAGACGAGCCGGCCGGCGCAGCCGACCCGGATCAACGCCCACCATTCGCCGGGTTCCGCCCAGACCGGCGGCGCAACCTCGAAGCCGAGTTCGACCGTTCCGCGCGCGGGCACCTCGCGACCGATGGCGGGCGGCCCCATCCACTCCCACGTCCCCCACGGGCTGATCAAATGCGCCTCGACCGCGAGGTCGGCCTGCGCGTCGGTGCCGACGGTGACCGTGAGCCAGGCAGTCTCGCCTGCGGACACCTCCACGGGTTCGGGGTCACTGATCAATCGCAGCACCTCGACGTCGGCGGGCGCAGCGACCGAAACCACGCACACGTCCTCGACCATCTGACGCCAGGAGGGCGGCATCGACACCGCGGCGCTCCCCGTCACGGTCAGTTCGGCGCGTACGGGATACAGCCCAGGCGGCACATCAGGCGGCATCGTCAATTCGACGTCGGTCGCCAGGTGCTCGCCGGGCGGCAACACAAACGACAGCTCGGCCGGGTCGGCCTCCCACCCGTCCGGGCACAGCAGCCGCACCTTGCCATGCAGCGCCGCGTCACTGCTATCACTGGCCACGGTAAGCCGAAGCATCACTCGCGAATTCGGCTCGGCGGCCACGTGCGCAGGATGCAGGTGCGCGACGGCAGGCAGGCCACCAAGGGCGGCAGGCCCTCGGTTGTGCAGCCAGTATCGTGCATAAAGCGGCTGCGCAGCTTCGGCATCGGTCGCGAGCACGGTGTGGTCGGCTTCGAGCACCTGCGGCAAGTTCAGCCGCGTCAGCACCGTGGCAATCTCATAGCCGTGCAGCGTCAAGCCATCCGACGCGAGTCCCTGCACCCGGGGCTGCTCGAGCAGGTCGACACGGGAGGCGGCGGAGATCCGCCGCAGGCCGGAACGGACCACGACATCGGTACTGGTGCCGCATGTTTCGACCAGCCGCAAGGCGACAGCTTCGGACGGATCAACGGGCTGGCCGCTGCCTGCCGCCAGCGGGTTGCCTGCCGCCTTGAGTGTGCCGAGCGCCACCTTGCCTGCGGGCTCGACCTCCAATAGCGATCCCCATGGCGGCAAACCGCCTGCCGCCCTGGTGTTTTCGGCGACGGCGAACAGCGGACGGGAGAACTCAGCGCTGCGAGCCGGGATGTCGGCGTCTCGCCAATCGCCGTCGCCGGAGACCAGCGCGTAATCGAACGAGTTCGTCCAGTGCTGCAATTGAAAATTCGAGCCGTCGGGCGCGGTGCGTCGCGGCGGGTCGATCCAGGTGCCCGATGGCCAGCCGGTGCACGAGCGCATCAACGACAGGTGCAGCGTGCCGTCCGAATCGACTGCGAAGCCTGGCATGCCGCGGTTGAGCACCGCGACGGTGCGGGATTCGAAGGCCTCCAGCTCGGACGGCGTGCTCTGGTCAACCGCGATCTCAAAGTCGGCGAGATCTTCAACAACGGAGCCGACGGCGACCTCAAGGTCCGCGCCCGCAACGATCAACACCGGCAGCGCTCGCACGCCGCGTAGATCCGCGTCGGGCACCCATTGCTCGGCCAACGGCGAAACCGGCGGCACCCACACCCTCGCTGTGCCGGTGGCGTAGAGCTGCCGCTTCAGCTCCTCGGTGTAGACGGGGTCTGCCTGCGCAAGAACCGCTGCGGTGAAATCGTTTTGGTCCGGCGCCCCGAGCGCAATCCGCGTATCGGGCAGGTTGGAGTCGACGCTCAGGTCGCCGTACCGCGGCTTGTCTGCGCTGCTGCAGGTGGCGGTGACACCGGCGCGCACGAGTGCGACCATCAGCTCACGCGCCAGCGGAGCCGACGCCGATTCCGTCGGCGACACCACCTCGGCGACCGACACGGCACGCACGCCGTCGCCGACGCGCACGCGTGCCGCCGACGACAGCCCGAACCAGCCATAGGCCGGGTTGTCCAATGTCCACGGGTGCTGCGCGGAGTCGACGGCGGACGTCGTCTTCGGGCGGTCGTGCATCAGACCGAAGCCGCGGCCGATCACCGCGTCGCCGACCTCGCTCACCGGCAGCGCACCCGAAATCGGGCAGGGCCAGCGCAACCGCAGCAGGCGGTCTGCGCCGATGAATTCCTCGACGGTCGTGCGGCAGTCGACACGGGCTACTCCGCGCCAGAGCGTGACGATCTGCGTGTAGCGCAGCACATCACCGATGCGGCCGCGGATCACCAGCCGCTCGCCAAGCGGCCCCCGGTAGGCCTGCACCGCGCCCGGCCCGGCAGACGACGCGACAACAGGCCCCTTGGGCAACAGGTGCCATGGGCCCTCGCCGGCCTGCGGATGCGCCGGATACTCGTCGTAGACAGCCAGCTCGTTGCCGACACCCCCTTCGGCGATCAGCTCGCGGCCGGAGGCGACCTCAATGAGCGAGCTGACCCCGCCGCCGCGCGTCGGATCCGCCCGCAATCGGTAATGCTCATTGCCAATGTCGGTGCCGTCCAACGGTTCCCAGCCCGTAGCGGCGTCACCGGACACGAGGCGGTAGGACTGCCACCCGACCGAAGGCACGTCCGTTGCCAGCCAGCTGACCGATCGACCGCCGTGCTCGACGTGCGTCGGCAGCTCGGCACCGTCGGAGTCGACAACCCGTACCCCCGTCCCGAGCGGGCGCGAAAGCCGTGCGGTCGTCACATCGGTGCGCTTGTGCGCCAGCGCATTCCACACCACGACCGGAGCATCTACGGCCGAAGACAGCAGTCGCAGCGCGTTGTCGCGGGCGGTCGTGCCGAGCTCCCATGCGTCGCGCCATCCGGTCAGCAGGTCGAGGTACACCTGATCGGATTCCGATCCGGTGATCGCGTCGTGGTGTGCGCCATAGGCCAGTTGCACCCACGCCTTGGCCAGCGCCGCCTGTGGATACGTGGCACCGCCGAGCAGGCAGGCGAACACGGCGAAGCGTTCGGCGTCGAGCACCGCATCCTCCGCGGCCCGGTTGGCCTGCTTGGTGTCGATGTAGGACACGTCCTTGCCGGTGTAGATCGGGTTCATGTCCCGGGTCTGGGGCGACGCCGCGACACCACGTTCCGAAAGTTCGGCGCGTACCGCTGCGAAGAACTCGCGAGGCAGCGCGCACACGAACCGCGGCCAGGTGTATCGCGCGTTCCAGTCGCGGTGGATGTCGGTGACCCACTTGTTCGGCGGGGTGTAGTCGGTGCCGACGGGCAGAAGCACATTGCGGGTCAGCGCGACGGTCTTCAGCGTTGCGAACAACTCATAGGTCGCCTGCTCGGCCTCGGCCAGCGTCGCCGACGAGTCCATCCACCAGCCCGCCGAGTAATGCGCGGGCATGTAGTGGGTGAGCAGCCCACGGCCAGACGGCGCGATCCACTCGAACTCGCTGGAGAACTGCATGCGCTGGGGATCGCCGCCGCCCGCCACCGGGCCCCATTGGTGGTGCGGGCCGCGAGCCCAGGAGCTGGATGTCAACCCGGCATCGGCGGCCATGCCGGGAAATTGCGGGTCATGGCCGAAGACGTCGAGCTGCCACGCGGTGCGTGGGTCGGCGCCAAGGACGTCGCGCTGAAAGCCCATGCCGTGCACGAAGTTTCGGATGGTTGTCTCGGCGCTGGTCAGGTTCGTGTTCGGCTCGTTGTAGGCGCCGCCCATCACCTCGACGCGGCCGTCGGCGATGAACCGGCGCAGGTCGGCGCGATCCTCCGGGTGGGTGTCCCAGTACGGCTTGAGGTAGTCGACCTCGGCGAGCACGAATTTGTACTCCGGTTCGCGGCGGGCCATCTCGAGATGCACGCGAACCAGGTCGAACCCATGCGTCTGACGGCAACGGCCGGGCGGGTCCTCCGACCACACGCTGGTGTAGGCGGCTTGGGTGTTCCACCAGACCGGGTCGTAGTGGAAATGGCTGATCATGTACATGGTCCAGCCGGGCTCGGCGACGGTGAACACGAAGGGGGTGTCGCCGGCTCGAGCCGTCCGCTGCTCTCCCGGTGTCAGCCGGTCCACCCGCACCGGCACCTCGATGCTGCCGTCGCCGGGTTCGGCCGTCGCCTCGCCCACAAGCCCGTCGCCCTCGATATGGATCGGCGCCGATGCGGAATTGCCGACATAGCTCACGCGAGCCAGTTGCAAGGGTGCATCCGGTGGTCCGACAAAGAGTTCCGTCGACTCCGCGGAGATGACGTGCACCCCAGCAACACTACGGCGTCGGGGCGTCTAGCTGGATGCGCTACAGGCCGTTACGACGGCCGACGATCAGATCCTTGATTTCGGCGAGCTGCTCATCGACCGAGCGGAACCTTCCCCGTGTCTCTGCGCGAAAGTCGGCCAGATCTGTCTCGACCGTCGCGAGCCTGGTATCGACTGACCCGAGCCGTGTCTCAACTGACGTGAGCCGGAGCCCATGGTCGCGCTGGTTCGCACCCAATGCGTTTACTGCGGCCAGAACAGCGCGATAGTCGGCCTGGGAGGCTTCGAGCGCCGCAATGCGCGCCTCCAGGTCTTCCAGCGTGGCCATCACCTCATCGTATGAGCTCCGCCGACAGTGTGCTTCCGGTTATCCACAGCCTTATTCGCGCGAAATGTCGACGACCAGGGCCCGATGGTCAGAGATCGGCAATCGCGGTGCCGCGCATGCGTCGACCCGCAGCGTGTCGTCGTCGGTCAGGATGTGGTCGAGCTGGTGGCAGGGTTCGTCTGCCGGGAATGTCGGCGCTTCCCCCAGCGACCGCATCCGCGTCCAGCGGCTTGGCGTCGGCGGGTCCATGTTCAGGTCGCCGATGAGCACGCGCGGACCGGCGAAGCCGCGCAAATCCCGGATCAGCGTTCGCAGTTGCACCCGATTCCAGCCGGGCACGAACGACAGGTGGGTATTGGCGATGGTAAGCGGTCCGAGTGGGGTGTCGAACCGCCCCAGCATCGCCGCCCTTGGCTCTTCGTGCACGACTTGGACCCGACGGGGCCCGGGCAGGTACATCGGAAACCTCATCGGAATCCGCGGCAGTCGCACCACCTGCCAGGAATCGGCGAGGAAGCGCGACAGCAGCGCAATGCCATAGGCGGCAGTGCCCGGCTGTTCGCGCCCGGTGGCCGCCATCCACGTCGCGCCGGGGGTGCCGTTGATCGCCGCGACGAATCGGTGGCTGACCGCTCCCATCGCTTCGGCGGCCACCGCGGTCAAGTCCGAGTTTCCCGAGCGCGGCTGGTCGACATCCACCTCCTGCAGCGCGAGGATGTCGGGGTCGAGTTGCTTGATCGAGTCGACGAGACGCTCCTGGTGCACTGCGCCATCGTGAACACTGCGACCGTGCAGGATGTTAAAGGTGGCCAACCGGATCTGCATGGGTACTAGGTACCCACGATGACCGTTCAACCACGCAATGACGATCTGCGCGACGCGCTCAAGCGCGCAGCCTCCGCGCTGCGAGCTCACGGCCCGGAGTTCGCCCTGGCCGGCAGCTACGCATTGTGGGTATTCGGCGGGCCAGAACCGGTGCACGACGTCGATTTCGTCGTCGCCGAGTCGGACACCGAAGCCGCCGCGCTGACGCTGGAGAAGGCCGGTTTTCACATCGAGCGCACGCCCGAGGACTGGCTGTTCAAGGCGTGCGTTGGCGAGGACTTCGTCATCGATGTGCTTCACCAGCTCAACGGCAAACCCATGGACGCCGCCACGATCGCCGCGGCCGGGGAGTTCGATGTCCTCGCAATCCGGATGCGTGTGCTGTCGGCAACTCACGTCCTCAGCGAGAAGCTGAACTCCATGAACGAACACCACTGCGATTTCGCGGCGCTGTTGCCAGCGGTGCGCGCCGTGCGCGAGCAGGTGAATTGGGACGAGGTCCGCGCGCAGACCTCCGACAACGATTTCGCCGCGGCGTTCCTGTATCTCACCAACCGCCTCGGCATCACCAGTTAACCGGCCGCGCGGCGCAGCCGGTCGGCGAGCGATCCGACCGCGCGCGCCACCTCCGGCGGCTCCAGCACCTCGAATTCGCAGCCAGGCAACGCCAGATAGAACACCATGCGTTCGGGGTCGTCGGCCCCGGCGGTGACGATGCAGGCGTCGGGGCCGTCCGCCTCGATTGTGACCGAGGCGGGGGAAAAATGCTGGGCTACAACGTGTTCGGGCGCCTCGTACCGAACCCGGGCGACGTAACGGTAGGGCGACGCACTGATCGACCGCCGCACATAAGTGGCCGCGTCGGGCGCCTCTCGCGGTGTGAACGTGCTGCCGAGCGCCCGCACATCGGCCAACCGGTCCAGCCGCAGGCTGCGCCAGTCCTGGCGATCACGGTCGTAGGCCAGCACGTACCAGCGCCGGCCTGTCGTCACCAACTGATAGGGCTCCAGCCTGCGCTCGGTGGCGCTGCCGGCCCGGTCGACGTAGCCGGCCGTGACGTGCTCGCGGTCGCGGCAGGCCCGCGCAAGGGTCATCAGGACCTCGGGTTCGACGGGTGAGTCCGAGTAGTTCGACGGCAGCGTCACCGTAGCCTCGTGCACGGCGGCCACCTGCGAACGCAGCCTCGCGGGCATCACCTGGTCGAGCTTGCTCAGCGCGCGCAGCGCCGATTCGCCGACGCCTGCCACGCTGCCGCCCGCGGCCAGCCGCAGGCACACCGCCATCGCGACTGCTTCGTCGGGGTCGAGGAGCAACGGCGGCAGGGCCGCCCCTGCCCCCAGCTGATAGCCGCCGCCGTGACCCTTGCTGGCATGGACCGGATAGCCGAGGTCGCGCAGCCGCTCCACGTCGCGGCGCACGCTGCGCGTCGTCACAGCCAGCCGCTCGGCCAGCTCCTCACCCGTCCACACCCGGCGCGACTGCAGCAATCCGAGCAGCTGCAGCACCCGGCTCGTCGTTTCGGACACACAAGCACCTTGACACATTCATAGGACAGAAACTGTCCTATATCCCTGACAGGCTGTGTTCATGAGCGAATTGACCACCCAACTGGCCGACCAACTCGACTGCCACTGGACCAACCAACTGCGTCCGCGGCTGGAGGACCTCACAGATGAGGAGTACTTCTGGCAGCCGGTGCCGGACTGCTGGACGGTTCATCCCGACGGGTCGATCGATTTCACCTTCCCGGAGCCGCAGCCGGCGCCGTTCACGACGATCGCGTGGCGGCTGGCTCACGTCATCGTCGGCGTGCTGGCGATGCGCAACCACTCCCACTTCGGCGGGCCGCCTGCCGACTACCAATCCTGGAACTACGCCACCGATGCCACGCCCGCCCTGCAACAGCTCGACGACGCCTATGCACAATGGATCGCCGGCGTGCGGGGCCTGTCCGAAGATGACTTGGAGCGGCCATGCGGTCCGGCCGAAGGACCTTACGCCGACTATCCCTTCATCGCGCTTGTCCTGCACATCAACCGAGAGGTCATCCACCACGGGGCCGAAATCGCCTGCATCCGAGATCTTTACGCACACTCCACCAACAAGAAGGGAAACTGACCGATGCCAGGAACGCCCCCACCCGCCTCAGGTGAGCGGCAGTCATTGATCGAGTTCCTCCGCTTCAATCAGAGCGCGTTCTTCTCGGCGGCCTACGGCCTGACCGATGAGCAAGCCAGGTCAAGCCCTGCGGCCAGCGCGCTGTCGATCGGCGGACTGGTCAAGCATGCCGCCGGTGTGCAGAAGGGCTGGGTGGCGCGCGCGGCGGCGGCCCCGGACTTCCCGCCGCGCGACGACCGGCCGATGGAGGAGATCATGGCCTCCTACGCCGATGAGTACACGATGCGCGACGACGAAACCCTCGACGAGCTGCTGGACAGGTTGCGCAAGCAGAACGAAGAGACCCTGCGAGTCTTCGCAGGTGCCGATCTGGACACTCCGGTCCCGGTGCCGCATGACGTGCCGTGGTTCCCGCAAGACGTCGACCACTGGTCGGTGCGCTGGGTGGCGTTGCACCTGATCGAGGAGCTGACGCGGCACGCAGGGCACGCCGACATCATTCGCGAAACCATCGACGGCGCAACGATGTACGAGCTGATGGCCGCGAACGAAGAATGGCCGGAGACCGACTTCCTCAAGCGCTGGAAGCCGGCGGCGGTGTAAACAGGAGAGGTGCAAACCCGAAGCGGGACGGCGCCTTGCGGCGACGACGTCGAGATCTTTTACGAAGATCTCGGCGACCCCGCCGAGCCGCCGGTGCTGCTGATCATGGGCGTCGGCGCCCAGCTGCCGATGTGGCCCGACGGCTTCTGCGCGCAGCTGCTCAAGGGCGGCTACCGGGTGATCCGCTTCGACCACCGCGACACCGGCCTGTCGACCAAGCTGCATGGCCACCGCGCGAGGGGATCGGTTTACCCGCGGGTGGCGCGCTACGTCCTCGGCCGGACCAGCGCGGTGCCGTACACGCTGATCGACCTGGCCGACGACGTCAAAGGACTGCTCGACCACCTCGGCATCGAGCGCGCGCACGTCGTCGGCGCCTCGATGGGCGGGATGATCGCCCAGGTGCTGGCAGGCAGCCACCCCGATCGGGTCCGATCCCTGGGACTGATCATGACGAGCTCAGGCAGTCCGATGTCGTCGATCCCGAAGTGGCGGGTGATCAGGCTGGCGTTCGATGCGCCCGCCCGCGACGCTCCTGTCGAGGACAAGCTCGCCAGCGAGGTCCGCAACATCGCGGTGTTCAACGGGCCCAATTTCCTTCCGCCACAAGACCAATTGCGCCGCCGGGTCGAGGAACTGACGGCCCGCAGCGACTACCGGCAGGGCATGCTGCGCCAGTTCGACGCCATCCTGGGCACCGGCAACCTGATGCGCTACACCCGACGGATCACCGCGCCGACGGTGGTGATCCACGGCTCGGAGGATCCGATGGTGCGGCCCCGCAACGGTCGCAATGTAGCCCGCGCCATCGAGGGCGCACGCTACGTCGTCGTCGACGGAATGGGCCATGACCTGCCCGAACCGGTCTGGCGGCCGGTCGTCGATGCGCTGACAGAGAATTTCGCCGCGCTGTGACCCGGTCCACACGAATTTTCACCGTCCACCCGCTCTTTGAGACACTGGCGGGATGAGTGCTACGCCAAAAACCAAGCACCGCGAGGTAGCCAAGCTCGACCGGGTCCCATTGCCGGTCGAGGCTGCCCGTATCGGAGCGACGGGTTGGCAGATAACCCGCACCGGGGCGCGGGTCGTCGGCAAGCTCGGCGGCCGCGGCTCTCTGCAGCAGAAGATCATCAGGCAGATCCCCAAGGCGTTCTCCGATCTCGGGCCCACCTACGTCAAGTTCGGCCAGATCATCGCGTCCAGCCCCGGCGCGTTCGGCGAACACATGAGCCGCGAGTTCCGCAGCCTGCTCGACGCGGTTCCGCCCGCCGACTCCGACGAGATCCACCAGCTGTTCAAGCAGGAACTCGGCGACGAGCCAACCAACTTGTTCAAGACCTTCGAGGAGACGCCGTTCGCCTCCGCCTCGATCGCGCAGGTGCACTACGCGACCCTGCACAGCGGCGAGGAGGTCGTGGTCAAGATCCAGCGACCGGGCATCCGCCGCCGCGTCGCCGCAGACCTGCAGATCCTCAAGCGCGGCGCGCAGATCGTCGAACTGGCCAAGCTCGGCCGTCGCCTGAGCGCCCAGGACGTCGTCGCCGACTTCGCCGACAACCTGGCCGAGGAGCTCGACTTCCGGCTCGAGGCGCAGTCGATGGACGCCTGGGTGGCGCACATGCACGCCTCACCGCTCGGCAAGAACATCCGGGTGCCGCAGGTCTACTGGGACCTGACCAGCGAGCGGGTGCTGACGATGGAACGCGTCCAGGGCATCCGCATCGACGACGCCGCCGCCATTCGCAAGGCCGGCTTCGACGGCACCGAGCTGGTGAAGGCCCTGCTGTTCAGCGTCTTCGAGGGTGGGCTGCGGCACGGCCTGTTCCACGGCGACCTGCACGCCGGCAATCTGTACGTCGACGCCGACGGCAAGATCGTGTTCTTCGACTTCGGCATCATGGGCCGCGTCGACCCCCGGACACGTTGGCTGCTAAGGGAATTGGTGTACGCCCTTCTGGTGAAGAAGGACCACGCCACGGCGGGCAAGATCGTCGTGATGATGGGCGCGGTCGGCAACGTCAAGCCCGAGGCGCAGGCCGCAAAGGACCTGGAGAAGTTCGCCACTCCGCTGACCATGTCGACGTTGGGCGACATGAGCTACGCCGAGATCGGCAAGCAGCTCTCCACGCTGGCCGACGCCTATGACGTCAAGCTGCCGCGCGAGCTGGTGCTGATCGGCAAGCAGTTCCTCTACGTCGAGCGCTACATGAAGCTGTTGGCGCCGAAGTGGCAGATGATGTCCGACCCGCAGCTGACCGGATACTTCGCCAACTTCATGGTCGAGGTCAGCCGCGAGCACTCTGAGGAAGTCGAGGCCTAAGTGCAGGTCCGCACCGGCACAGCGAAGTCCGGCGAGCTCGACATCTACTACGAGGACATGGGCGATCCCAACGACCCCGCCGTCCTGCTGATCATGGGCCTTGGCGCGCAATTGTTGTTGTGGCGCACGGACTTCTGCGAGAAGCTCGTCGACCAGGGGCTGCGGGTCATCCGCTACGACAACCGCGACGTCGGCCTGTCCTCCAAGGTGACCGGACGCCACACCGGCGCCCCGCTTGCACCGCGGATGGTCCGCTCGTTTCTCGGGCTGCGCAGCCCCGCGGTCTACACGCTGGAGGACCTGGCCGACGACGCCGCCGCGCTGCTCGACCACCTGAAGATCGACACCGCGCACGTCGTCGGCGCATCGATGGGCGGCATGATCGCGCAGGTCTTCGCCGCCCGTCACCAAGCGCGCACCAAGACGCTCGCGATCATCTTCTCCAGCAACAACCAGCCGATGCTGCCACCACCGGGAACCAGACAGCTGCTGGCCATCCTGCAGAAGCCCACGAACGCCACGCGTGAGGCGATCGTCGAGAACGCCATCCGGGTCACACGAATCACCGGCAGCCCGCGCTACCCGGCGCCCGACGACCGCATCCGGGCCGAGGCCATCGAGGGCTACGACCGGTCGTACTACCCGGCAGGCGTCGGCCGCCATTTCGCCGCGATCCTCGGCAGCGGCAGCCTGCTGCGCTACGACCGGCAGATCAGCGTCCCCACCGTGGTGATGCACGGAAAGGCCGACAGGCTGATGCGGCCGTTCGGCGGACGGGCGATTGCCCGCGCCATCAAGACCGCCAGGTTGGTGCTGTTCGACGGCATGGGACACGATCTGCCCAGCGAGTTGTGGGACGACATCGTTGGCGAGCTGAAGACCACCTTCGCCGAAGCGTCGTGACGGCGGCCACACTTCTCGATTCGTTAGCCGCAGCAACCGGCGCGTAGCATTCGGGTCGAGTGCTGCAGCGCACGTAAGCCGTCATCGTCGACGCGGGCATAGCTGCTGACCAGCTAGAAAGGCACCCAAAACCATGGCCCAAGCCAGATTGAAGCCACATTTCGAGGACGTCCAGGCCCACTACGACCTGTCCGACGAGTTCTTCCGGTTGTGGCTGGACCCCACGCAGACCTACAGCTGCGCGTATTTCGAACGCGACGATATGACGCTCGAAGAGGCCCAGCTGGCCAAGATCGACCTTGCGCTGGGCAAGCTCGGGCTCCAGCCGGGGATGACGTTGCTCGACGTCGGTTGCGGCTGGGGTTCGACGATGATGCGGGCGATCGAGAAATACGACGTCAACGTCATCGGGCTGACCCTCAGCGAAAACCAAAAGGCCCATGTTGAAAGGGTTTTCGCGCAGTCCGACAGTCCGCGTTCCAAGCGGGTGCTGTTGCAGGGCTGGGAGCAGTTCGACGAGCCCGTCGACCGGATCGTGTCCATTGGCGCGTTCGAGCACTTCGGCTTCGACCGCTACACGGACTTCTTCAAGATGGCCTACGCGGCGCTGCCCGACGACGGCGTGATGCTCTTGCACACCATCACCGCGCTGACGCTGCCGCAGATGGCCGACCGCAAGATTCCGTTGACGTTCGAGGTCGCGCGGTTCGTGAAATTCATCCTCACCGAGATCTTCCCTGGCGGCCGGCTGCCGTCGATCGAGAAGGTCGAGGAGTACGCGACACCGGCGGGCTTCAAGCTGACCCGCACCCAGTCGCTGCAACTGCACTACGCCAGGACGCTGGACACCTGGGCGGCGGCGCTGGAGGCGCACAAGGACGAGGCCATCGCCGTGCAGTCCGAAGAGGTCTACGACCGCTACATGCACTACCTCACCGGCTGCGCCAAGGGTTTCCGCATGGGCTACATCGACGTGAACCAATTCACGCTGGAGAAGTAGCGGTTTCGGCCGCGTCCATCCTCGGCGCGTACAGTCACCGCGCATGACCGACCTGACTCCTCATTTCGAGGATGTGCAGTCGCACTACGACTTGTCCGACGACTTCTACCGGCTGTTTTTGGATTCGACGCAGACCTATAGCTGCGCCTATTTCGAACGCGACGATATGACGCTCGAAGAGGCTCAGCTCGCCAAGATCGACCTTTCGCTCGGAAAGCTCGGACTTCAGCCAGGGATGACGTTGCTCGACGTCGGGTGCGGCTGGGGCGCGACCATGCGGCGGGCCGTCGAACGCTTCGACGTGAACGTGATCGGGCTGACCCTTTCCGAGAATCAGCATGATCACGCCGAGAAGGCACTGGCGGACCTGAACAGTCCGCGGTCCATGCGCGTGCTGCTCAGGGGTTGGGAACAGTTCGACGAGCCGGTCGACCGGATCGTCTCGATCGGCGCATTCGAGCACTTCGGCCAGGACCGTCACGACGCCTTTTTCACGATGGCCTATGACGTGCTGCCCGATGACGGCGTTGCGCTTTTGCACACCATCACCAGGCTGACTTTGGCGGAGCTCAAAGCGCGGGACATACCGCTGACGATGGATGCCGCGCGGTTCGCCAGCTTCATCTCGAAAGAGATCTTCCCCGGCGGACACTTGCCGACGATCGAGGCGGTCGAGGAGTTGGCGGCCGCCGCGGGCTTCACGATCGCCCGCACCCAGTCATTGCAGTCGCACTATGCGCGGACGCTGGAAACCTGGGCGCAGACGCTGAATGAGCGGCGGGACGAGGCCATCGCCATCCAGTCCGAACAGGTCTACGACCGATACATGAAGTATCTGACCGGATGCGCGGACATGTTCCGCAAGGGCTACATCGACGTCAACCAGTTCACGCTGCACAAGTAGCACCGAATTGGAGTCCAGCCCCGGCGAAACGCTAGGGTGTACGCCTTGAGACGCGTGTTCGCACGTCGACGGGCCGTACCGCGGTAGGGTCGCAGCACCGCCGCGTCATTACGAAAGGCCAAGCAGGGAAAATATGTCTGACAACTCAACCGGCACGAAGGATATGCGGCCGCATTTCGAAGACATCCAGGCGCATTACGACCTGTCGGACGACTTCTTCGGCGTGTTCCAGGACCCGACTCGCAAGTACAGCTGCGCGTTCTTCACAGGGCCGAACGTCACGTTGTCTGAGGCGCAGATCGCCAATGTCGACCAGCACCTCGACAGGCTCGAGCTCAAGCCCGGCATGACGCTGCTGGAGGTCGGCTGCGGCTGGGGCCTGACCCTGCAGCGCGCGATGGAGAAGTACGACGTCAACGTCATCGGCCTGACGCTGTCGAAGAACCAAAAGGCCTACTGCGATCAGCTGCTGAGCAAGATCGACACCAACCGCACGTTCGACGTACGGCTGGAGGGCTGGGAGCAGTTCCACTCCCCCGTCGACCGGATCGTGTCCATCGAGGCGTTCGAGCACTTCGGCCGCGACCGCTGGGACGACTTCTTCAAGACCTGCTTCGAGATCCTGCCCGACGACGGCAGGATGACGATCCAGAGCAGCGTCGGCTACCACCCGTATGACCTCGCCGAGCGCGGCAAGAAGCTGACCTTCGAGCTTGCCCGCTTCGTGAAGTTCATGATCACCGAGATCTTCCCCGGCGGGCGAGTCCCGACCACCAAGATGATGGTCGAGCACGGTGAGAAGGCCGGCTTCGTGGTGCCCGAGACGTTGTCGTTGCGCAACCACTACATCAAGACGCTCGGCATCTGGGCCAGCCGGCTCGAGCAGCACAAGGACGAGGCGATCGCGGCCACTGATGAAGAGAACTACCACCGGTACATGAAGTACCTGACCGGCTGCCAGTACTACTTCATCGACGAGGCCATCGACGTCAGCCTGGTGACTTACCTGAAGCAGGGCGCCGCCGCCTAGTCCCAGCTTGCACGTGGGCCCATGCGCGTGGGATTTGCGCTCAGTCAGGCGGCCGAACGTGGGTTACCCGCACGTTTTTTCACCGGAAGGCGTGACGGTAACCCACGTTCGGCGGGTCAGGCAGCGGCCTTGGAAGAATCGGCATCCTTCTTCTTGTGGGTGTCCGGCTCGGTGTCGCCCTTGTCGTCGTCGGCCTTATTCTCGCCGGCCTTCGTCACGTCGGGTTTCTTCACGTCGTCCGTCTTCGACTCCGGCTTTTTGAGCGCGGTCCGCGCCGGCGCGGTGGCGGGCGTTTCGTCCGTCATGGGAAGCGGCGTCGTCCTCGACGGCCGTCAGCCGCAGCGTCGTCGCCGTGTCCTTCACCACCGTGAGCTTCTGTGTCGACGACGTGGTCGCATTGGTCTCGGCCACCTCCTCGGTGGTCTCGGAAACCACCTCGGTCGTCTCGCTCGACGTCACTTGCGTCGTCGCCAGGGTCGACACCGGCGTGGGCACCGTGGTCGGGGCGATCGTGGACGTCAGACCGCTGAGATCATTGACGAAGGCCTCTATGCCCTCGACCGTCGCGGCGACGAGGTTCACGCCGACGGCGGGCCAGTTCTGGAAGGGATTGAACGGGAGCGGCGACAGGAACCGCAGCTGACCGGGATCACCGCTCCAGTCGTAGCCCAGATCAATGAGCACTTTCAGTACCGGCGAGACCAGGTCGACGACTGGCTTGACCACCGGCTGCACAGGGGCGGGCAGCATCCCCGTGACCAGATCCATGATCGGAAGGCTCTTGGCCGGAATCATGTAGTACTTGTTGCCGAAAGAGTCGACGCGACAGTTCGGGCCTGGACACGGCCCCGCCAGAATGGTTGCCAACTCCTCCTCGGTGTACCCGTACGCGATCGGATCGGTGGGGCCATTGCCGTTGGGCGTCAGGTAGTAACCGTGGACGGTCTGGAAGCCTGCCACCGCATTCAGCAGTGCGAACGGGTTGCCCCAATACAGCGGCGCGTACATGACGGGGTCGTACTCGAAGCCGATGCTGGTGATCGGTATCCCGGTGTTGGTCGGCATCGGCGGGCCGAACGTCACGTCGAGGATGGGAATCGTCGGCAAGAATCCGAGCCGCGTGAAGAACCCACCGTCGGGGTTGTAGGCGTTGCCGATCATCACCACCGACAGCCGGCTCAACTCCTCCGGGGTGAGGTCGCCGATGTTGCGCAATTCGTTGGACACGACTGCACCGCCCTGGGAGTAGCCGAACAGGACGATGTCGTCGGAGGTGTTGGCCAGCGCCGCCCTGAGCGCTGTGTCGAGGTTCTCGACGCCTGTGCCCACCGAGTCATTCCATGTGTCGCATTGGAATCCTGGGCACCAATTGCCGATGAAGCCTATCGGCCAGAACGACGCGGGGTAGTTGACACCGACCAGGTTGCAGCCGTCGGTGGAGGTGCACGGTTCGAACGGCCCGATGTACCGATCGGCGGCGTTCTCTCTGTAGTCGGCGACGATGTTTGCGTTCGGCGTCCCGGTTCCCGGCACGATCAGCGCTGTGGCGGCCCCGAGGGCGAAGGCGGCCATGAAGGCCGACGTGACACCGAGGACCACCGCCGTCAGCAGTGAAAGGACAACTAGAGCGAGAGCGCGGGCTGACTTACGCATGTGTCAACGATCACACAATGGCCCGGCCACGGTTGGCGGAACAAGTAAGTTGATTCCGCACGTTCGCTGAGGCTGTCGGATTCGCCCAGCGCCGTTCGTCGGACAGGTAGAGAGTGGAGCGCAGGGTTCCGCTCGCGACCCGGAAGGTGACCCATGCATTACTTCGCGCTGCTGCTTAGCTCCGAGCCCACCTCGGCTCCCGACCCCGAGGCACACGCCGCGGCCATGGCCGAATTCCAAGCCTTCCATGCCAAGGCCGCCTCGGCGATTCTCGCAGGCGACGCCCTGGCCCCGTCTGGCGACCGGCGTGCGCATCACCGGCGGCCCCGACGCACCGACGGTGACCGACGGTCCGTTCGCGGAAGGGGCCGAAGTCGCCTGCGGCTACTACGTCTTCGAGGCCGAGAACCTGGACGAGGCACTGGCATTGGCCCGCGATGTGCCCGTCGCGAAGTTCGGAGCGGTCGAGGTCTGGCCCATCGTCGAGTACTTCCCGCCGAGCAAGCCCGTCGGCACCAGCTGGCTGGCGCTGCTACTCGAACCGGCGGTGAACGCACACGCACCAGGAACGCCGGAATGGGACAAGGGCATCGCCGAGCACCAGAAGTTCGGCGCCGCCGCAGGCGACCGCACCAACGGCGGCGCACCCCTGCATCCGCCGACGACGGCGACGACGGTGCGGGTGCGCGACGGCGAGGTGCTGATGACTGACGGTCCGTATATCGAAGGCGCCGAGGTGGCCAACGGTTACTACATCATCGACGCCGACGACCGCGACGAGGCCGTCAAGATCGCGTCGATGATTCCGTCGACGACGGTCGAGCTCCGGCAACTCGCGGGCGTCTCTGGGCTGTAACTGCTTCAATGCCCAACCTGGACGGCGTCTTTCGACGCGAGTGGGGACCAGCCGTCGCGGCGCTGGCGCGCTGGTCGGGAGACCTCACTGTCGCCGAAGACGCCGTCCAGGAAGCCTTCACCGAGGCGCTGCGTGCCTGGCCTCGCGATGGCGTGCCCGACAAGGCGGGCGCATGGCTCGTGACGGTTGCCCGCAACCGGGCTCTGGACCGGCTGCGGCGCGAAACCGTCCGCCCCGGAAAGGAACTCGCAGCCGTGGTGGACGACATCCGGGCCCGCACCGATCGCGTGGATGTGCATCCCGTTCGCGACGACGAACTGCGGATGATGTTCACCTGCGCGCATCCGGCACTCGACCCAGCCTCACAGCTGGCGCTGACGCTGCGGCTCATCTCCGGGCTCACCGTGGCCGAGATCGCGCGGGCGCTGTTGCAGTCCCAATCGGCCGTCGGTCAGCGAATCACCCGAGCCAAGAACAAGATCCGTCACGCTAACATCCCGCTGCGGGTGCCGCCGGCCGAACTACTGCCGGAGCGCACTCCGCACGTGCTCGGCATGTATCTATTCGGTGTTCACCGAGGGCTACTGGTCGACAGCGGGACCATCGGCGATCCGCGATGAGCTCTGCGATGAGGGTGTGCGCCTCGCCGGTGAACTGTGTTCTTTGATGCCCGACGACCGCGACGCCCATGCGCTGGCCGCCCTTGTCCTGCTGCATGATTCGCGACGCCGGACCCGGGTGGACGCCGAAGGGGCGCTGGTGCCCCTCGACGAACAGGACCGCAGCCTGTGGGACCGGGGCCGAATCACGCGAGGGCTGGACCGGCTTCGGCTGGCCGCAGGCGCGAGAGGTCCGTATCTGCCACAGGCGGTGATCGCCGCACTGCATGCCACCGCGCCGAGCTGGCAGGAAACTGACTGGCAAACGATCTGCCTGGCCTACGACCGGCTGATCGAAAACACGGATTCCCCCGTGGCGCGGGTCAACCGCGCGCTGGCGATTGGCTTCCGCGACGGGTTCGCGGCCGGCCTGGCGGCACTCGATGAGGTGGCAGGCGATCCGCGGCTGGCTCGGTCCAGCGCCACGGCGTCGATCCGCGCCGATTTGCTGCGTCGTGCAGGGCGACGCGCAGACGCGTTGGCCTGGTATCGGATCGCGGTCGAAGGCGACGGTTCCGAGCCCGCGCGAGAATTCCTCCTCCGCCGTCTCGCCGAGTGCGAGGCAGCAGATTGAGCACCGCCGTCATGCGTTCCGTCCGCCAACCTGTAGGGAAACACCCGATTCCCTAGCCGCGGCTGAGCGCTACCGTTCGCCTCATGGACGCCCTTGAAGACGCGGCGTACTACCTCGCCGAGTGGTATCTACCGGAGTTGACCGACAAGTCGGTCGACGACATGGTGGCCAAGCTCGAGGCGGCCGCCACCTCTGTCAGCAGCGAGGGCGCGCCCATTCGGCTACTCGTCACGCTGGCCGTGCCGACCGACGAGGTGTTGTACGGAGTCTTCGGAGCCCGCTCCCCCGATATCGTGTCCAGGACTTGTCTTCAGGCAGGCGTGCCACACCAGCGGCTCTCCGGCCATATAGGCACCAGAATCCGGCACCTGCCCGTCTCGGACGTTGCCGATTATCGGGCAATGTGACCCTGTGATTTAGCAGCCAGCGGCATGTGCCAATGCCCGCACGGCCGAGCTGACCTGCATGTACCCTCAGTCTGCGGCGCGGGATTGGGGGTGGTCGCGAATGCCGGGCGTGGTGAGCCGTCCGCAGGAGTCCAGGGCGGTTTCGGAGTTTCTGCAGTCGGCAGCGCACCAGCCGTCGGCGCTCGTGATCGAGGGCGAACCCGGCATCGGCAAAACCACGCTGTGGTTGTCAGGCGTCGAACAGGCACGCGACAACGGCTACCGAGTGTTCGCCGCGCGGGTCGGGCAGGCGGAGTCGGTGCTTGCCTATGCGGCGGTGGCAGACCTCCTCCGCGACATTGACGCCACCGTTCTGGCCGGGCTACCCGACGTACAGCGCGTCGCCGTCGACCGCGTGTTGCTGCGAGCCAGCAGCAAGGATCACACCACCGATCAACACGTCGTGGCGGCGGCCTTCGCGGCTGTGTTCGATCGCCTCGCCGCGGACGCGCCGGTCCTGGTCGCCATCGACGATGTGCAGTGGCTCGACCGCTCCAGTCAGGACGTAGTGGCGTTCGCCGCCCGGCGGTTCAATGGGCGGGTCGGGCTGCTGCTGACCGAGCGGTCCGGTGCGGACGGCGGACATGCGGCCGCATGGCTGCGGTTGTCCCGACCCGACGGCATCGAACGGGTGCGTGTCGGCCCGCTGAGCCTTGGCGGCCTGCATGCGCTGATTTCCGAGCGTCTGGGCCGATCGTTTCCTCGGCCGACGATGGTGCGGATCGCCGAGACCTCCGCAGGAAACCCGTTCTTCGCACTGGAGTTGGCCCGCGCGATCGATGCCGGGCTCCTCGAGCGTCAAGTCCGGCCTTCCAGGCTCACTGGCAGAATTGATGAGACTGCAAATCGGACGCCTTGACCGCAACGCCCGAAATCTGTTGTTGGCCGCCGCATCCGTTACCGACGCCACGCTGGACTTGCTGGCGGCGGTTACTAGCACTCCCGTCGAGCGCATCGTCGAGTTGCTCGGTGAGGCAGAAGCCAAGGGCGTCATCGTGATTGACGGCAATCTGGTGCGCTTCGCCCACCCGCTGCTGGCCCAGAGCTTTACGCCGACGCGCGTCCGGCGCAGCGCCGTGCGATGCACCGGTCGCTGGCGCAACAGGTGGTGCTGCCCGAATTGAAGGCAAGGCATATGGCGTTGGCGTCCGCTCGCGCGAACCCCGTCACGCTGGAAGCGCTCGATGCCGCCGCGGTGGCAGCACGGGCTCGCGGGGCGCCTGCGGCCGCAGCGGAACTGATCGACCTCGCGATCGGTCTCGGGGGTGACACGCCGGCGCGCCGGATACATGCGGCCGCCCATCATCTACAGGCCGGCAACCCAGAGCGCGCCCGCGCAGTGCTTGAGCCTACGATCGACCGACTGTCTGCGGGCCCCATGCGCGCCACGGCACTGAACTTGCTGGCCGCCATGCGCATTCACGACAACAGCTTCTTGCGCGCCACAGACCTATTGAAGCGTGCCCTCGTCGACGCCGAAGGCAACGAGGCGCTTCGGGTACGGACCCTGCTGATGCTGGCGTTCGCTCAGCTCAACGCCGGCGAGTTCGACGAAGCCGTGCGCAACGCGGAGCAAGCCGTGACTCAGGCTGAGGAGCTGGGCATTGCGGTTCTCACGAGTCAGGTGCTGGCGGTGCGGGCGATGGTGCGCTGTATGTGCGGACTCGGCGTGGATGAAGCCAGTTTGCAGCGCGCGCTGGAACTCGAGGAGCCTAAGCAGGACACGCCAATTGCCTTCCGCGCCAGCGCCAATCATGCGTTGATGCTGGCGTATGCGGGTCGGCTGGATGAAGCCCATGAACGGATGCTCGATGTGCGGCAGCACTGCATTGAGCGCGGCGCGGAAACCGACATGATGTTCGTTTCGGTCTTCAGCACCTTGATCCACATCTGGCGGGCAGACTTCGCCAACGCGGTGCTCGAGGTACAGCAGACCACGGAAAGAGCCGCACAGCTCGGTGGGGACCACATGCGTGTGATCGCCATGACTCTTCGAACGGTGGTCTCGGCATACACCGGCCGCGAGCGCGACGCCCGCGACGACGGTGTTGCCGCGCTGGAGCTAGCGCAAGCGTGCGGTTCACCCCGGCTGGCCGACTGGTCGTCGATCAGCCTTGGCCTTCTTGAGGTTTCGCTCGGCAAGTATGAAGACGCGCTGGCGATCCTGCAGCCGGTGGTGTCCAGATTCGAGGCCGTCCCTGGCACGGAAATCATCACCTCCGCATACATTCCCGATGCCGTCGAGGCGATGGTGGCTCTGCGCCGCACCGCAGATGCCGAGCCGCTCATCGCCGCGTTGGAGGACAACGGCGGTCGTCTCGACCGGCCGTGGATGCTCGCCATCGGCGCCCGCTGCCGCAGCATGTGCCTGGCCACCCAAGGTGACGTCGAGGCGGCTGCTCGCAAGGCAGAGGACGCGATGGCCCACCACGATCGGCTGCCGATGCCGTTCGAACGTGCCCGCACCCAACTGTTGCTCGGCCAGTTGCAACGTCGTCAACGCCAAAAGGAGAGGGCGCGCGCAACGCTTCGCGAGGCGTTGCATGCGTTCGACTCGATGGGATCACCGCTGTGGGCCGATCGTGCCCGGGCCGAACTCGCCCGCGCTGACGTTGTCCCCACGCATGACCTCGCGCTCACGCCGTCCGAACTCCGTGTGGCTGAGCTGGCGGCGTCGGGGATGACGAACAGGGACGTCGCTGCGGCGTTGTTCATCAGCCCGAAGACCGTCGAAGCGAATCTGGCGCGGATCTACCGCAAGCTCGGCATCAAATCGCGGGCAGAACTCGGTCGGTTAGTTGCGGAAAGCTCGTAGCCGGATGTTTGCCAACGTAGGCTGTGGCCGACATTCCACTCGACAGGAGGCCTGATGGGATCGTCACTGAGGACAGCCGTTGTCGCCATCGCGGCTATTGCGCTCGGCATCGGGCTGGCTGGCTGTGGATCGGACACCAAGACCGCGCCGTCGACGTCGTCCAAGGAGACGACGACCGAATCGAATACCGCCACTATTGAGGCCGCACCCGACAAGACGATCGCCGAGTACATCAAAGAGAACAACATCGTCGAAACACCGGTTCTCCGCGGTGATCCCGGCTCGCCCACGATCAATTTGCCCGTACCGGCGGGCTGGCGGAGCGCGAGCAGCCGCGCACCGGAAGGCGCCTACGACGCGATGGATTACGGCGACCCGGCCGCCGCGGCTGACCCGCCGACGATGATCTTTTACCTCGCCAAGCTCACCGGAAACGTCGACGCGGCCAAGATCCTCGAGTACGCCCCTGCTGAGATCCAAAGGCTGCCCGGATACGAAGGCCCGCGGGTCGGCAGTCCGACCACGCTGGGCGGGTTCGATGCGACCCAGATCGGCGGCGCTTATAGCAAGAACGGTGTCAAGCGCGCCATCGGTCAGATGACCGCGGTGATCCCCGGTCAGGACGGCTTGTACGTCTTGCAGCTCAACGCCGAGAGCCTCGACAAGCAGGATCAGACGCGAGCGCTGACCCTCGCAACAGGTGTCATCGCCCAGCAGGCGACGATCACGCCCTGATCGCGAGTCGCATGACCTGGATCGGCCAGCTGCTCGCGAGATCCTTGCTACCGAAATCAGTTCGCTACGCCAGATCCAGGCAATCCCCAATCCCGACACGCTCGCGCTGGCCAACCGCGATATTACTCACGGCACAGCAAGGAAGTAGCTACTTGACAAGCCGGTCCACGTCTGTGACAGTCTCAAGCCACATACAGTTTGGGGGAGAAATGTCCACTGTTTCGGACGTCGCCACCAAAATTCGTTTCGCTACTGCGGCCACTGCCATCGCGGCCGCTGCGGCCCTTGCACCCGGGGCCATCGCTAATGCGAGTCCCGCGGCACCCCTGCCCGACGGCCGCGCTGGGGTCGACAGTTGGCGGAGACACCGTCGCACCATGTATCCCGCTCGCAATGCGTTTGCGCCGTTGCCTGGTGGCTCATCGACGTCCCGCTTTAGCTTTCCCCCCGTTGTTCTGGCTCGGCAGCCCAGCCAACCCGAATTTTCAGCGCGTCTTCGGCATCCCCTTCCCTGCCACCGGGGATTTCGAAGCTTGCTTTCTGGGAGCCGCTGTTCATGTAGATCCTTACACCGGAGGATTTATTGGCCTCGGTCTCGGCTGCTAGTTTCGTCCGACGCCACTGGTCAGCTCGAAAACTCTGAGTGCCTAACTTTTCGCGAAGCCCATTCCGGCGTACGCCAGACGGCGACGATGACCATTCTGCAATAGCGGATGACGACGAAAGACCGTGAGCTCGGCTACGGCAGCTTCTGAGCCGGCGTGAGGCGAAGTTGGCTGGCATCTTGCTGCTATTGGTCGCCGTAGGGCTTGGATGCTGGCTGGGCTTCGGAGCCTATAAGGCGAAGTCGAGCCTCGAGCAAGCCCGCAATAGCGCTCAACAGGCGAAAGAGGCGCTGTTGCATGGAGATTCCGGTGACGCCTCGAAATGGGCAGATGACGCACATTCGCATGCGCAGGCGGCACGCGATGCGACTCACTCACTGCCATGGAACATCGCCGCGGTCGTGCCCTGGCTGGGTAGCCCCTTCAAGACCGGTCAACAGATATCCGACGTTGTGCTCGGGTTGGCTACCAGACGTACTGCAGCCGTCGGCGGATGTCGGTATAGCGATATCACCGGACCGGTTATTCGAAGGTGGCCGTGTGGACGTGCAACTCCTCCGCCGCGAGGAACCTGCGTTGAGCAAGATATCCGACGGATGCCGCCCGACTTGACGCTGATGCCAGGGCAATTTCAGATCCCAGATACGTTTCCCTGCTCGGCGATGCTCGCTCGCAACTTCAGGGGCAGACTTCCGAAATTGCGAAAGTGCTCGAGAATTCTGCTCTTGCCGCACGTCTAGCCCCAGCAATGATGGGCGCCGATGGCCCGCGCACATACTTCATGGGTTTCCAAACCAACGCCGAAGCTCGAAGCACCGGAGGACTGCTCGGCGGATTCGGAATTCTTCGATTCGACAACGGCACTCCGACCGTCGATACATTGGCGCCGAACACTGAATTTTCTGATCAACATTTTACTCCCATTGATCTCGGTCCGGAATTCACCGAACAGTATCGAACATGCCAATCCGACCACTGACTTTCGTAATAGCAATTTGAGCCCCCACTTTCCCTACGCAGCGCAAATATGGAAGTCTATGTGGGCGCAGCAGACGGGAATGCAACGTCGACGGAGTCATCGCCATCGACCCAGTCGCTCTCAGCTACATTCTGGGTGCGGTCGGATCCATCACAATGCCGGATGGTGAAGTGGTGACAAAGGACAATGTAGTCGAATTGACAGAGTCGACCGCCTATATCCGTTTTCCGGCGGACCAAACTGCGCGCAAGAATTATCTCCAGGATATCGCCAAAGAAGTCGTGAAAAAGATAACGGGGCCGGTGGAATCGCCGCGGGTGCTGCTCGACGCCTTAGGTAGAGCAATCAGTGAACGCCGAATCGCGGTCTGGAGTTCGTCGCCGGCCGAGCAGAAGCTTCTCGAGGAGACTCCGCTCGCACATGTGGTTCCCGACGATCCTGCACCGTACGCAGAGGTCGTAATCAATAATCTCGGCGGAAACAAGCTCGATTACTATCTCAAGACAGAAATCGAGTACGCAGCCGATGGCTGTGATGGCGAAAAGAGAACTTCGACGGTCAGAATACGGTTGACGAACACATTGCAAGATGGTCAATCATTGCCGGATTACATGTCGGCTCCAAACGGCCTACCTCCTGAAATTCAGAAGACGGTGCCAAACGGCACCATGGTGTCCTCCGTTCGGCTTCTCGCGACCAAAGGCGCGACATTGGTGAGCGCACTTGCCGATGGCCAGAAGGTGGTGGTTTTCCCCGCCACGGAACGCGGTCACCCAAGCTTCGAAGTACAGGTTGCCTTACCGCCAGGGAAATCTGGCGAAGTGAGCTTCCGCCTTTCCGAACCGACGTCTTCCGGCGCACCGCGCGTGCCGATTCAGCCGTTACGGGACACTGGTCCCCCGGTCATATCCGTGCCGGAATGCTCGAAGTGAGCGCAACGCGTATTGAGAGTGCTAGTTTGCTAATGCCGGAGCGGTTTCGTGCGGCCGCGATATCGCGAACCGTATACCTCCGCCAACCGCGACTTCGCGTGACGCGGCCTGAATTGGGACATTTTGTTTAGTCGCCCGGTTCGGCGACGCCGAGGTTATGCTGACGTCGACATAACCTGCACTACGCAGCCGCACCGCGCAAGTCAGGCGGCCGTCGGCTTTACAGCAACCATACCGTAGCCGAGCGGAAGTACTTCGCCGCTCCGTACCGCGATCCGACGACCTAGCGGTGTTCGGTTGAAAGCGATTGCAGCGCGATGGATAGCAGCGGCGAGCAACCACAGTCTGAAACGTGCAAGCGGTTTGGACGACAGGTCAGCCAATACCTCAATCCAGCCGCCCAGTGGAACCAACTCGATAACCTCTAGCCCGGACTGAAGCGCGAATCGCTCCAACGCATAGCGTGTGTACCTGTAATAGTCATGAGGGACCTCAGCTAGCCAATTAACGAACGGCACGTTTAATAGCAGGCGGCCCCCGGGCTTCAATATGCGCCCGATTTCTTCCATCAGGGCCGCGGGCTCACTGATGCACGTGAGTACATCCGACAGTAGTACAACATCGAACGAATTAGAGTCCAGCGACGTCAGGGGCTTATTTAGGTCAACTATGAGGTCGAGAAGTGGATTTGCGTGTGGCGAATTAGCCCAATCGGCCAGTAAAATCGAAGAACAGTAGTCGCGGTACGCACCGAGCAAGGGTGCCTTGCCGCAGCCGAGATCCACCAAATCGCCCGAAACCCATCGAGGAATAGCGCTCGCGTAAAATTCACCAGCGAGATCTGCATGTATTCGAGACCCCCGGTAGAGCTCCCGGGGGTCGGTTGACGCACGAATTGTCCGTCCTTTAAGTCGGAACTTTGACTGCTGCCATTCGCCCGCTCGCGGCAAGTGGCCACCTCCGTCGTGCGCGACTCCGCTGTACATGGGTGTAGTACATCAGTATGTTCGCTCGATCCCGTCCCTGAGCGACATTGTCATCCGATTATGCGGGCTGTCAAGTCCACGGCCTCGGCACCCATCAGGGTGTGGATGAACGTCGCTAGCAACTCGCGCAGCACATCAGGGTGGGTCGTGGTGAGTCGGTCGTCCAGCACCGCCGGCCACTCGATATCGTGGGCAGACCAGCGCAACGGTTACCGCTATCGCCAATTCGATACTCGCGCAGGGACTTTGGATTTAGCCCGCACTTTTCTGGATTTGTAGAGCAAATGGCGTCATGACGTCAGGTTATCTGGTGCGTTCCGAACGCTGCCCGTACGTGATATCAAAATCAAGCTGACCCAGGGAGGAGGCTACTCGTAATGTTCACCCGAGTCGTAAGGACATCGGGTTCAGGGAGATCAGCCGGACCCAAGAATACGACGTTTTGACTCGTGGCATAGTTTACCCACCGCCGTGTCGTTGTCAGCAAATTGAACGAGAACCGGTAGTCAGCAGGGGGGCAGAACTTAATGCCAAATCCTCGCTTCGTCGTTAACACGCACACGAACACGGTTTGGAGCTGATCCACTGTCCAGCTCTCACGGCATCGCAGTTACGACTGTCGGGAACATCGTCCCGCCACTTGCGGCATTGGTGACCCAGCCTATCCTTGCTCACGGCCTAGGACTCACGGGGCGCGGCGAGGTCGCGGCCGCGACTGCCCCGCTGCTGCTCGGCCTCGCCGTTCTGACCCTCGGACTGCCGGAGTCGCTCACATACTATGTGGCTCGCCGTGCCGTGGGACTTCGCAGAGCGACAAAAGTCAGCCTGGGTCTGCTAGTTCTGGCTGGCCTCTCGGGGAGTGCTGTCATCGCTGTGTTTGCGCTGCCATTAAGCGCGGAAGACCCGACGCTCGCTCAACTCATGACCGCTGCAGGATGTGCGCTCGTCCCCGCGCTGGTGGTCGCAGGACTGCGCGGCCTCGCTGCCGGAAGGCAGATGTGGACCGTCATCGCACTGGAGCGCTTCAGCGGCGCCCTGATTCAGGCGGCGGCCTTGGTGGTGCTCTTCGCCCTCGGGGAATTGACTGTGCTGACCGCGACCGTCGTGATCGCTTTGACGACTTTCGTCGGAGGTGGCGTCTATCTATACGCGCTATTCGCGATGGGCGCGATACGCGACGACTCGACAGACGTACCCAAATCCGGCCGTCCCCGAGTCCTCCACTACGCGGGCGCGATTTGGCTCGGCAGTGTGTCGGGGATTGCGTTGACGCGGCTAGACCATGTGCTGATCACGCCGCTGGCGGGCGTGGCGGAGTTGGGTCTCTACACGGTCGCGGTGGGTGTCGCTGAGGTCATCCTCGTTTTCAACAGGGCTGTGCGTGATGTCATGTTCACTGTGGAGGCCGGCTCACCGGATCCGAGCCGCCTCGGGCGAGCGGCGCGGGTGTCCACGCTGATCACCCTCGTGCTCGGGCTCGCAATCGCCGCCGCTTGCCCGTGGGCGATCCCGGTGCTCTTCGGTCCACAGTTCGAAGGTGCGTTTCCGGTCACGCTGATCCTGATCGCGACTATCGTCCTGTGCAATCCCGCGTCGGTGGCGGGCGCCGGATTGAGTGCCAGGGGGCGGCCCGGCCTGCGAAGCTTCTCCCTCGGTGTCGGAGCAGCGGTCAACGTTGTAGCCATCCTCCTGCTTGTACCGCCGTATGGTGCGCTCGGCGCCGCGGTCGCCACGCTTATAGGCAATGCCGTCGCAGCAAGCCTCATCATCATCTGTCTGCGTGTAGCTTACGGAGTATCAATTGCCGAATTCTGGCGCTTCCGACTCTCGGATGTCCGTGAGATCGGCGTGCAGATATCTAGGCTCTTCAGTAAGCGTGCAGATATCTAGGCTCTTCAGTAAGAAGGTCAATCGAATTTGCCCCGGGTCTCGTCGAACTTGAGGTGGCGGTCCCCGCTCGTGCCTGCCGTGTGGTAGGTGTCGGGCGTCCGCCAAGACACACCAACAGCGAGAGGGGCGCGCGGCACTGGTCGCATCATCGGTGACGTCTGACTGCCGTCCCGGAACCGCAGAAGCGGCCCTTCGGCGCACTATGCCAGCCATTGGTCTAGCCGATTCAGGCGCTTCTCTTATCAAGACTTGTATACTTCAGCAAACCACGGCGTTCTTCTCTGGCGGAGTGGATGGGGTGGGGCCTTCGGCAACTGAGGTGGAACGTTGAGCATTCGGGAATTCCTACAGCTGTTGCGTGCCCGTTGGATGATCATCGTTGCAGCTACGGTCGTGGCGGTTGGAGGAGCAGCCGCGATCACGATGCTTATGACTCCGCTCTACCAGGCCTCGACGAGACTCTTCGTGTCGACGACGGCTGGCGGATCTGTAGACGCGGTGTATCAAGGCAATCTCTTCTCTCAACAGCGCGTAATTTCGTACACCCACCTACTTATGGGTGAGACTCTGGCTCAGCGCACAATTGCCAAGCTGGGCCTGAACATGAAACCGAAGGAATTGGCAGAGCGCGTCGAGGCGAGTGCGAAAAGCGATACGGTTCTGATAAACGTAGCGGTGCGTGATGAGTCGCCCACTAGAGCACGTGACATCGCCGACGCCTTGTCCGACGAGTTCGTCGCGATGGTGCGCGAGCTGGAAACTCCGCAGGATGGGACAATCCCCGATGCACGCATCGTAGTCGAGCAACGGGCGGCGATTCCTGAAACCCCGGTATCGCCGAAACCGATTAGAAACTTTAGCATCGGCCTTGCATTTGGCCTTCTTCTGGGGATAGGTCTGGCGGTTCTGCGAGACCGCCTCGACAACACCATCAAGGACCGAGAGACACTTGAAGACATCACGGGCGTCGGTCTTGCCGGAACCATTCCGTTCGATAGGATGCGCCGGAAAGAGCCGGCCATACTCTTCGATAGCGACCACTCAGCGGTCGCCGAAGCATTCCGCAAGCTGCGGACTAACTTGCAGTTCCTTGCCGTGGATGATCCGCCGCGCGTTATTCTGGTCACCAGTTCGATGCCTGACGAAGGCAAATCAACTACAGCGGTCAACATTGCACTGGCGTTGGCTGAAGCCGAGCACAACGTCGCGCTAGTCGACGGCGATTTGCGCCGTCCCAGGTTGGACAAGTACCTCGACTTGATCGGTCAGGTGGGGTTCAGCACAGTGATGGCGAACCGAGCCTCCCTTGACGAAGCCTTGCAAAAGAGCCGGTTTCCGAGACTCACTGTCCTGACGTCAGGCGCCATCCCACCCAACCCTAGCGAACTGCTAGGGTCGCAGGCAGCCAAGAAGATCTTGGGCCAGTTGCGCGCACACTTCGACTATGTCGTCGTGGATTCTTCCCCGCTCCTCGCTGTCACAGATGCCGCGATCTTGGCAACCGATGCTGACGGTGTTCTAGTCGTGGCACGGTACGGCAAGACCAAGCGTGAGCAACTTGCACACGCGGTTCGTAATCTCGAGGATGTCGGTGCCTCACTAGTCGGCGCAATATATGCGATGGCGCCCGCACGCGGCGGCGTGTCATACCGTTACAGTTACACCTACTACGGCGATCGAAGTGAAGCATCGGGTTCGCCCGAGGCCGCACCGCCTAGGCACGGACAGTCGCGATCTGACCGCCCGGCCACGCATCGCTTTCCGAAAGGCATAGGTCGACGACTCTAGCAAGACTCCTGCCCACGACGCCGTTGTCGACCACGCCCAGCGTCTACGCTCGCTCGCTGGTCCTCGGCAAGCAAGAAGCCGACGGTTTGAGCAAGACCAGCGGACTACTCGATCCCGAATCCCGCGCCACCATCGACGCCGTGTTTTCCCCTACGGTGTTCGCCTCAATTCCACAAACTCCCAACCTCGATAGAGAGCCGGGCCCTGCGGCCAGTGGAAGTCCGGGCAACGACCGGAAGATGATCCGGCTCTGCCTTCCGGCCCCATAAGAAGTTTACGTTTGTATAGGCGTTTTGACAAAAGCTCCGGCCTTCTTCGCCTGCGGAACAGAACCGGTAGAGAGGTACCGGGTCCTCGTAATGATGAGGGCATCGTCCGGCATGGTGACGGTCCGGTCGTGGGCCTGGTGACGCCGGGCATGAGCAGGATACTCCCCAGGCGCTCGATTTTCAGTGGTCAGGGTGTGCCGCAGCTGCTACCGAACGTAGCGCGCAAGGAAGGTAGGGCTCCACGCCGAACCCGACACCTCCGCTCCTGCGGGCAGAAGAGCACGGAACTCACGCAGGGACAACAACCTGGTGAATTTATCTTCATGATTTCGGCGCCACGACGGTAGCCAATGGAGGAAGAGGGTGTGGGTGTGTGACTCCACTGGAAACCACTTGTTCGGCGTTGTAATCACCCAACAGCGGGCGACGCGAGTCATTTCGTCAACCATCTGGCGCTGCTCGTGCTTCTTACCGACGTGCTCGATGATCGCGTTCGCCAGAGCGAAATCGACGTAATCATCTTCGAACGGCATGTCGCGGGCGTCCGCGATCATGAACGGGTACTCGGTGATCTGTGCCGGCACGACGTTTATGCCCATTTTGATCTCGTAGCTGTCGGCAATACTTAGTTCCACTATGCCTTCGTGGGACATTAAGCGGTCGCCATCTATTTCGTGCCCCGTCGCGCCGACGAGCAGCACGTCCTGCACGTTCTCTTTACGGAGGAACGTCAGGATCGCATCAGCCTTTCGGCGGCGGTTAAGCTTGCTGTAGACCACTACCACCTCACGGATGGCTCCCGTGAAACGGGCCCCTAGGGACAAGACCCAACCCCCTCTCCCGGTCAAGAGCTCCACGCGGAGCGCGCACCGCGTGCTTCGTGCTTCGCGCTTCGTGCTTCGTGCTTCGTGCTTCGTGCTACTAAATCAGATGCCGACGAATTCTTCGAATCATATCGTCGCTGCTTCGGCCGACTGAATCGCCCTGGAAATGCTGGGGTCGCTACGCCACAAGTCCGGGTTGGTCAGCCGAATGGCGTGAGAAGTATCGATTCAACAACCGGTTCGACCAACTGCCGGATTGTTTCAGGATTTCAGTTTCGCTGAGCCAGACAGCCGGAGCCGCTTAGTTCATCCCGATGTTTTAAGTATCGGCCGTTCCAATAGCGGGCAGCATCGAACGTCGATTTTGCTGAAAGCACGCCAAGGCGACTTCGCAGTTTCGCTCGAAAGCCCATTTTCTTCCCAATACCTAGACATGTGCACGGCCTGTTATACAACTGACTGTGTATCTCAAGCTGGTGATTTGGTGGCGATGAAGATGTGGTCGCCGCGTTCAAGCGCGTATTTGGCGACATAGGGTTCGACGGCGGTGAACTCCGACAACTCGAACCCGGCCTCGGTGATCCGGTTCCTCGCGTCGCACCCGTAAAAGCGGACGTGGTCGAACTGCCCGTAATAGCGGGTGCGGTCGTCAGCCGACTTGTGGGCGGGGTCTTCGTAGGTGTGTTCCCACCCGTCGACCATGGGGAACATCAGCAGCGCCCGCCCGCCGGGCGTGAGGATGCGGTGGATCTCGCGCAACGCTTTCGCGTCGTCGACGTGTTCCAGAACGTGGCAGCACAGGACGAGGTCGACGGACGCATCGGGTAAGTCGATGCTTTCGATGTTGAGCACCGTGTCGGCGATGTCGGGGTTGAGATCCGCGGATTTGTAATCGGCGACCCGGTCTTTGAACAGGCTCGCCAGACCGGGTTCGGGGGCGAAGTGCAGCATCCTCACCCCGTCGAGGAGCTGCGGGTGCTGCTCGATAAGTAGGGCGGCTAGGCGGTGCCGTTCGATGCTGCCGCAGCGCGGGCAGTAAGCGTCCCGGATGGGGAAGTTCCCGTAGGGCAGCAAGCGGCCCTGGTAGTGACAGATGTTGCACCCGTATACCCCGCCGCGCATCAGAGTTTTCACGGCCCGCGCTCGGACACGCAGGTTCTTCACCGGCCTAGGCGCGACCTTCTTGAGGCGCGACTTCAAAGATTTTCGCGGCATAAGTTCCCCCTCAACCTGCGGCCACCGTACCCAATTTGTAGGAGCGCCGGTGGCCCGTTGTGTGTCTTTTGTGGTTCTGGTGACCGCTGGGGTGGTCGGTCTACCTGTGTTCGGGGCGGGTAGCCTGATCCAGGTGCCAGCGGGTACTTTCACTTGGCCATTGACAACGTTTACGCCGTTCGCCCAGCCTTGGTAGCACGGGCGGCAATGATGACGGGGTAGTCCGGATCCAGGTAGTCGAGTTCGTAAGTTTCCAATTCTTCGTGCGAGAGCCCTTGCAGCATTGCCATCGCAGCGAGGACATTGCCGCCCACCACTGTCGTGATATCGGCCGAATCGAACGGCCCGTTGAGCAGGGCCCTGACGGAAATGTCGGTAAACGCCCACATGTCGGCGATGTTTAAACGTGCGGAAGTGGTTCCCGGCACTGTCATCAGCAGCACGCCGCCGGGCTTAAGAAGCCTGTGGAGTGTATCGATTGCGGCCGGTGCATCATAGATTAAGTGCAGTGTCTGGGTAAATATGATCGCATCAAATTGTTCACTGCCTATTTGAGGCGCATTCGTCAGATCTGCGATGATGGTGGCTTTGGTGTCTGCGGCCGTCTTGCTTTACTAAGTATCTCCACTTCGGAGATTCTATCGCCGCCGTAGCGCCTTGAATAAGTATCGTCACGCATCTCTAGGACGCGTCCCTGAATATCGCAGCAATTGTCTTCCAGGAACCGCTCGATATAGTATCGGTCGACAGGCGTGCCGCGGTCTCGCCCAGAGAAGCGACTGATTGGCGTTAAACGCCTGAAGTCCCCCATATCAACGGCACCGACTTGCGGAATACCGGCCAGGCGGCGCCTGAATGGGGCCATACGCTGCCGGAATCTCTGCAATGCTGCGACGACATTTGGCGGCAGCCGTCGAGCAACTCTCTTACGCCAGCTCGTTCGCACGGACGTCTGTACCGCAGGATCACGAACCACGCTGATGTCGACGGACTGCGATGGAGTTGCCGACTTTCAGACCAGACCGTACCCACTTGGCATATAGCCGCCATGCGCTGTCACCGTCGTGGACGCCGGTCCTTGGAATCGCGTAACGCCCGATGGCAGGCGACGGCGCAATCGCACAGGCATAGTCGTACCCGGCAGCCTGAACCGCCGCTACAACGCGAGCGTCTATGTCCCCGTAGGGATAACAGAAGCCACGAACCTGGCGCCCAAGCAGGTCCTGCAGGATTGCTCGGCTCTGCACGGTTTCAGCGCTCAGCACGACGTCGTCGGCTTTTGGCAGGGACACGTGCATCAGCCCGTGAGATCCGATCTCCATTCCGACGTCGGCCATCCCCCGGATTTCCTCGGCCGTCAGCAGCTCTTTCCTTGGCCGGTCCGGGTCCCACGCGTTGTGCCCACCCAGCCGTCCCGGTAGCACGAACACGGTCGCGGTGAAACCGTACTGCCGCAGCACCGGCATCGCGTAGCTGACGAAATTTTGGTAGCCGTCGTCGAAAGTCAGCCCGACTACCCGCCCGATCTTCGCTCGTCTCTTGCGTCGAGCAACTCTGCGATCGACACGCCGCGGAGCCTGCTGCTGCGCAGCCAGCGCATCTGCCGCTCGAATCGATGCGGGCTCACGGTCGCTTAATAGGGATCCTGGTCACAGGGCGCGACCGAGTGGTACATCAACACCATCGGGATTCCGCCCAGCTCCATCGCATTCGAGGACCGCAAGCCCGCATAAGCCGACGTTCGTGCATGCCCCATGGATCGTTCGCTGCCACCCAGGTCAATCACCCGCCCACGTCCCAGAGGCGGAATTTGCGATAGCCCCCCAAGGTCATCCGAAACGGATCGTACACCGCGCTGTTCGAGCCGATATGAAATGTCACATACCGCAACATGACGCGCACCGCATGTGGACGTACACAGATCCGTCGGCCACTGGGGCCGTGGACATGTTCCCGGAAAGTTATTTGTTTGTCGGCGGTCATAGCCAGGGCCACCACCGCGCACCGCTCGGGCCATTTGCTCCCCGTCGAGCATGAGTGTGCCTTAGATGTACGCGCCGGCCAGGTTGCGGTGTCATATCATCAGGTCCTACACAACAAGAAACGAGGGAACGAGATTTGAGTAACGAGATTTGAGTGAGGATGCGAAGCCGAGCGTCGCCGAGGTGCCCGCATCCTCGATCGGCGCCGTCGTGCCCACGATCGGCCGTCCTGAGCTCCTCAGGGCGTTGCGCAGCCTTCCTGCCCAGCGCAACGCAGTCGCGTCCTTCTGAGGTCGCCCCTGGAGGAGTGGGTCGGCAGCGGAATCGATTGGGCCGCTGACGCTGCCCAATCGCCGAGAAACGGGGTAAGAAGCGTGCTAATAGCCGGGAGCGTCGCGCTCTTGACGTTGTTAGTCAATCTGACCATGCCGCATAGGATCCGACTCATCGGAGTGGCGCTCCTCTTTATCCCCCAGCTGTATGTGCCGGGACTGCCCGTCACGCTCGCTGCGCTCTGGCTACTGATCACCTGCCTCGCCGGTTTGGCGGCGAAGGGGCGGCCACGGGCAGATAGTCCACTTGTTTTCATCATGGGTGTGTTTATAGCGGTGTCGGCGGTGTCTTTGCTGTGGGCGGTTCCATCTGGGATGAGCGAGGGAATTTCCACCGTAATTCGCGGTGCGTTGTTTCTGCTTTGGCTGCGCGAAGTAATCGTGTTAGCGAAGGATGATTCAGCGCTGCTCGACACAATTGTGTTGTGGACTGTTCCCGGGGTGGCAGTTCAATCTACGCTCGCAATCGTTTTCCGGGTCAGCCCTACCATCGAGGAGCGATTCCTCCGTTCCAAGTTAGCGGTAGTTACGATAGGACCTGGGGTCGAGCGCTTGTATACCGACATCGACAGGTGGAACAACGTTATCCAGCATGGCAAGTCTGGCGGATTCTACGTGAACGGGAACATGGCGTCGCTCCTCGGTGGCATCGCTGCGCTTTTGTTGCTTATCGGCGCGCGCCGCACCGCGCGCCGTTGGCTGTACGTGTTTGCGGCGTTGTCTCTCACCGGGTCGATCTTCACAGGTTCGAAGACGGCTCTCGTCGTTGCTATAGGCTGCGCGATCGCGACCCTCCTTTTGCCACACATGCTCAAGGGTTGGGCGGTGCTTGTTGGACTCCCGATTGTGCTCTTAGTGACGCTCACCTACTCCGCGATGATGGAGTTTGTGCGGCGTGTTGCACCCACGTTCTACGATGCCTCGGACTCGAGTTTCAGCGGACGGGAAGACCTGTGGAGCAGAGCCGCGCAGCTATTCGCAGAGTCGCCTTTCTCGGGACTTGGTTTTGGCGGTTGGGCAGAGCAGGTAAGTAGGTTATACCCGCCGCACAACTTCCTTATCGCCGCGTGGGCGAACTCAGGCATTGTTACTGCGGTCGTTGCCATTGTGTTCATGATCGCGGCAATCGCCATCGGCCTTCGTGTCGCCGCCGCGCAGCCCACAGTGCGAGATCGCCGTACTGCCGTGTTCGCGCTTTGCGTGATCGCCTGGGCGTTCATCCACGGTATGGCGGACAACACAACCCTATATGGCGAGCAGCGGTCCATGTATCTGGTCGCGCTCGCCTTTGGATATCTGTACGCCATGATGCGAGACCCACAGCAGGAATCGGGGGGACCCGACAACGACAACAGCCTTGCCGGGCCCGGCGATGGGGACTCGTTCGTGCTATCAACGACATTGACGTCAGGGCTGTCAGCTGGCTTACGGGCCAAAGGGCGCACGCGGTGAGCGCCAGACTGTTTGCGGCCGTACCTTTTGCGGGAGTTGTCCGAGCCGTGGCCAGCCGGATCGCCGTGCTCATAGCCCAGGTGATCGGCGATCTCCACATCAAGGGCGCGTTCGAGCACTGCCTTGGTCATCTGCGCCAGCAGCCCGCCGGGGCCGTCGATCGGGGTGCCCGAGGCCTCAGCGTCGGCCAGCAGGGCATCGACCGCAGCCGGCGGTAACAACTCGCCCAGCTTGGCGGCAGCATCGTCTCTGGCCGAATCAGATTGGGGCAATGGAACTCTCGTGTCCGGTGGTCAGCCACCACCATTCAGGCCGACCCCCTTACACAGTCAATAGGACACGCCCTCGCCTACACACAGCCCGGCGCTGCTGGCGCAATCCACGATCGCGGTGAGCATCGAACTGCGCGAGAAGCTGTCGAGCAAAGGACTCGACCACGGGCCCCACACCATCGGCTGGCACCTGCAACACCACCTTGGGCTGATCGTGTCGGTGTTATCGATCTACCGCCACCTCTGCGCGGCTGGCCTGGTCATTCCCGCACCAAAGAAGCGCCCAAAGGCCTCCTACATCCGGTTTGCCGCACAGCTGCCCAACGAACGCTGACAAGGCGACTTCGCGCATATGAGCAAACTACTGCGGCGCCCGCCGCACTTTCTTTGATCTTGGTCGGCGTCTTACCATCCGTTTATTAGTCAAGAGGGGGATCACTTTGACAAGGCTTCTGGACCGGTATCAGCGGACGATTCGACGCCGCGACCGCCTCGCCGAACAGAACCACCGGCGCCTCGACATTCAGGGCCTGCGAATGGTCGCCGTGCTGACGGTTTTCGCCAACCATCTCTTTGGGTTCCCGCGGGGCGGCTCATCGGCGTCGACGTGTTCTTCGTGATCTCCGGCTTCCTGATCACCGGCGACCTGCTCGGCAACGCTGAGACGACCGGCAACGTCCAGTTCGGCCGCTTCTACTGGAACCGCATCCGCCGTATCGTCCCTGCCGCCACCGTCGTCCTGATCCTGACATACGTCGCCGCGGTATTCGCGTTCTTCCCTTCCGTACGCATGCCGTGGGCGAGTGAAGATAACGCCGGTCATCGAAGAGGCGTTGAAGGCGGCGGCGGTGCTGTGAAGGTGAAGCCTGCCCGGCGACGGTACCGCCGGCCATTTTGCGGCGCATCGACGTCGCCGGACAATCGGCTCTTGCTTATGGGCCAGATGTGACGACGTGAACGAAAAGGCAGAACATCAACGCGGCTACCTCAACGACCTACCGCCCACAGAGTTCGAAGCCATCTTCTACGCTACGAAACGGACCGATCAAACCCTGGTCGAAATCTAAGCCCGAGCCTCCACCGGAACCAGCGCGATTCGCTACCGGAGGACAACATTGACACAACGAATTGCTGACTTGCGGATACACCACCCGTCCAACGAGTTGTACGGGTCCGATCGTTCCTTGCTCTCGCTTGTCGAAGAGGGAGTGCGACGAAGAGCAGTTATCGATGTCCTTCTTCCGGGACCAGGTCCGTTGATTCCTGCTCTGACGGCTGCGGGAGCTTCCGTCAGTGTGAGTAGGAAGGTGGTGCTCCGCCGCAGCAGGCCTATCCGTACCGCTTGGGACCTTCTTCGGGGCGGAGCAATGCGCCTGCGATCGAGCGATGCAGCACCTGCGCGGTTAGTCGTGTCAAACACCAGCGCGGATCTAACGCCGTTTTTCGGTGCGCGCTCTGCCACGCCTTGGGTGGTGATCGTTCGTGAGCATTATTCATCCTCGCTCGAGCGCAGGGCCTTCCAAGCGATCCTCTCGTCAGCGGTGGGGATTGTGTGCGTCTCGGAGAGTGTCCGAAGTCAATTCGATGCGTCGTTCCTTGCGCGAGTGCCGACGATCGTCGTGCACTCAGGGGCCGACCTTGGGGAGTTCCACGCGCTCGATAGATCAACGGATGATTCTCAAGCCCGGGAGTTCCGGATCCTCTGCGTAGGGCGGCTTTTACCTTGGAAGGGCCAGGACCTGCTACTAGACGCGCTAGCGCTGCTCCCGGCGCACATCGGCCGGTTACACGTTCGGATCGTTGGCAGCGAGTTCGGCGGGGCAGGAGAATTAACGGCTAATCTCAGGCGCAAGGCAGCGTCATTAGCCCTGCACATCAGTGTCGAGTTCGCGGGTGAGAGCCGGCGAGTGGTAGACCACTACGCTTGGGCGGACGCCGTTGTAGTGCCCTCACGAAAGCCCGAACCCTTTGGGAAGGTCGTCATAGAGGGAATGGCGGCAGGTTGCGTTGTCATCGCTTCCGGGCATGGAGGACCTGCAGAGGTCATCGAGAATGGCATCACGGGCCTGCTCTTCGAACCGGGTAGCCCAGAAGACTTGGCAAGGGCCCTGACCGAAGTGATGTTAAGCATCGCGCTCAGGCGAAAACTGGCGACAGCAGGCCGTTCAGCGTCGCACCACTGGTCCGCTGACGCCGCCGCGGCGAAGATACTGGACTTTTTCGGTAGCTTGACCCCTTGATCTTGTGTCAGGGATCGAGCCCATCCTGGGAAGCTCGGCGGCCGGTAGTCGCGCGAGCGTCCGGCGGCGAGTGGATCTGCACACGCACGACCCCGCGACCGGAGCGCAGAGCACGTCGGAGCCTCTCGGTCGACGGCAGATAGGATTGCGTGACGTCTCTGAGTCGTGAAGATTTGCGCTAGGAGATCGAGCACCACGCACCCGGGGGACGAAGCGGATCGGAGAAGTGGTGCCATCAGTTGCAGTGTTAGGAACGCGCGGCTACCCGAGTTATTATTCGGGTTTCGAGACGGCGGTCCGTAAATTGGCGCCCTACTTGGCAAGTACGGGCTGGGACGTCACAGTCTACGGTCGTCGCGGGGCCACTCGACTGGATGACCCGAATAAGGATGCCTCTGTTGTCACTCGAGTGACAAGTGGACTGGAAACCAAAAGCGCAAGCACACTCTCGTATGGGTTCACGTCGGCACTTGATGCTGCGGCCCGCCGGCCCGACGTCGCCCTCGTAATGAACGTCGCGAATGGTTATTACCTACCGCTGCTGAAGGCGCGTGGAGTTCCAACACTGGTGAATGTCGACGGGCTCGAGTGGGAACGCGCCAAATGGGGTGCGCTCGCCAAGCGAGTGTTTCGGACCGGTGCGGCGTGCACGGCGAGGTGGGCAAGTGGTCTCGTCTTCGATGCTCGCGCAATCGAAACGTATTGGCAGCGCACCTTCGGAGTGGGCGGAACCTTCATCCCCTACGGTGGCGATGTGCCCCCTGCGCTTGCCATTCCGGAGGGGCTTGCTCACCGCGGATATGTACTCATCGTTGCAAGGTTTGTCCCGGAGAACAGTATTGCCGAGTTCTTTGAAGCTGTGCCTGCCATTGCCGCTCGTCATCCGGTAGTGATCGTGGGAAGCTCCGGGTACGGCGGCGAGTGGGATGATGCAGCGCGGATGCTGGCAGCGAATTACGCGCAGGTCTCATGGCTTGGTCACCTGAGCAACGACACACTGCTGCACGCACTTTGGCAGCACGCCGGTGTGTACTTCCACGGTCACAGCGTTGGCGGCACAAACCCGTCCCTTGTCCAAGCAATGGCGGCGGGCGCGCCGATTCTAGCAAGAGACACCATCTACACCCGAGAGGTTCTCGGGTCAGCAGGGAAGTTCGTAGTCGCCGATCCAGATGCGATCGCGAAGACGGTGTTGCAGCTGATGGAAAGCCCGACCGTACTTGATGAGGAGGCCCAGTTAAATGTGCAGCGAGCCAAACAGCACTATTCGTGGCCGCAAGTGTGCAGTGACTACGAAAGTGCCCTTCGGGCGCTTGTTTGAATCGCCCTGGCTCAACTAACCGGGGTCAGGCCAAGTCGGGTTCACCTACGGGGACTTCTGAACAACGGTGGATCCGATCTGATCTGACACGCCGAGCATGAGATTGGCGGGAAGGGCCGACGATGCCAAAAACACTCCATTCCGCGCGGACCGAATTGGATCAATGGCAACTGGTTGAGCAACACCTGGAATAGGCCTAGTTCGCCGCGTACCAACACCTTGGTTAGGCGCAGTTGCAAAGGGCGACAGGGTATTCGATCTCCGCAACAAGTTTTGACAGTCTGCGCGTCATTGGAGGTCGGCGTGGAATTTCGTCGTATGCCACGCTGACGTGCGGGTACGCGAACGCTCGACCGCCGTATCGCCAATAGCTGTCGCAGCGTGCGCGGCGCACGCTGGGTTCTGGCATCAGTAGTGCTTTACATGCGTTCACTGCACGTCGAGACCGATGCCGAAGATGGGTTCCGCGAGCCGGGGTTTCTTGAAAGGACCGCGTCCGGAGCATTAAATAGCGACTTGGGTTGCTAACCGACGCTCATCCGACGAGTGAATAAACAGCATAGATCCGCGGCGTGCGCGCTATCGCCGATTCTTGAGCGTCGCGCTGCCAAAGAACCGGTTCTTCGTCAAAACAATGCGGTTCCAATTTTTCGCAATGAGACGCTTCGCCAGGCCGGCATTCTCAGGTGCCCAGTTGGTGGTGTGCCGGGTTACCGAGCCCACCGCGATCTTCGAATACGCGTACGCAGCCACAGATCTGCGCGAGCGACCGGAGGGAAATGCGATAGGCTTATATCCATGGAATGAGCTATCGGTGCATTCCATTATCACCAAGCGGTTGAATTTCGGTTCGACGGTTAGCGCTGGGTTTTCTGGACGATCGGTTAGCAGGAGTTCCCCGCCCCATGACGGCTCCCAATCCGGATTGAGATAAAGGAGAATGTTCAGCTCGCGCAGCCAGTCTTCATGCTTGGGGTGAACGTTGAAATCTACGTGAAGGTCGAGAAAGCTACCCGTATCTCCAGCATGAAAGCCACCGCCGACATACTCCGGATCGATAGAGACGTCCCGACCCACAAGGTGGGACGCAAGATCCGCAAACTGCTGGCTCATAAAGACCTCGTGCAGTTGTCGCGACACGTCTGAATGCCTATCTAGCGTGGATAATTCTCGCTTATCGCTGAACATGTAGTCTCGCGATTTCGGCATCGCAGCCAGGTCGGGTAAATCATTATAGAACTCGTGCGCATAAGTGTCATCGAGGAAGTTGTCGATCACCACATGCCTGACCGGGCTCGAACTCGCAAAACTAGCCGGCAGGTCGTCGATCTCGCCAGACACGCGTGGCGACACTGGGTAACGCAACATATCCACCCCCGCAGATAGTAGTTCTACGTACAAGCGCGCATAATCCCTATAACTGTCGAGTTTTGGTCTCGATCATATACCCGCCGTATAGCATCGTGCCCTGCGCGCTCATCGGATTCTAAGCCTGACGCGGCTCACCGTTCGTGGATCGGTCGCGGTAGCTGTCCTGGGCTTGCGGGCTAAGTCGCCACTGAAGGCGTTACGACTCTAGACACAAGACAACCGAAGGGGTGAGGGTGGCGCGGTCGGAAATGGCACCTCGCATTGCGATGCTGCGGCACACGTTGTTCCTCACGTCTGAGGTGTTCATTCCCGATCAAGCGTCGAAGCTGGCGTCATCGGTGACCTTGGTTGCCCGTGACGCGATCGTGAACCCGCGTAGTGATCTCAAGGTCGTGTCGTTCGCGACTTCGCCGGCGTCGCGGATCGCGTACACCATTGGCTTCTCGGCGCCGCTTTACGACTGTCTACGTACGCTGAAAGCGGATGTCCTGCACGCGCACTTCGGATTAGACGGCCTATTCAGTGTTGCCAGCGCGAGAAGACTCAATGTTCCACATGTGACGACGCTGCATGGTTCAGACGTCAGCCTGACACGCAAGGCTCTGTTGGCTCCGCGCAAGCCAAGTTTGACTCGGTACGCACTGAGGCGCGAGAAATTTCTCCGCAATCCGATGACCACGTTTGTGTGCGTCTCGCATCAGGTCCAACGGGTTGCAGTGGAATTGGGCGCCGACCCGCATCGCACCGTTGTGATCCCGACAGGCGTTGACACAAGCACCATTGTCCCCACCTCCGCGCCCGATTCGCCAACCTTAGTGCATGTCGCAAGGTTGGTGGATGTTAAGGGAACAGCGACTTTGCTTCGTGCAATGAGGAGGGTAATGATTCTCGTGCCTGACGCACGCCTGCGCATTATTGGCGATGGGCCACTGCGTCATTCCCTCACTGTGTTGGCCGACGATCTGGGGATTTCACGGTCAGTTACTTTTGCAGGAGCGCTGCCGCATTCCGATGTTCTGGCCGAAATCGCTGCAGCGCAAGTGCTTGTGGCACCAAGTGAGACTGTGGCTTCCGGCGCACGGGAGGGCTTAGGACAAGCTCCGCTGGAGGCTGGTGCGCTCGGACGGCCCGTCGTCGCGACCAATCACGGCGGCCTGAGGGAGGCTGTCGCAGATGGGGTCAGCGGAATCCTTGTACCCGAACGGAACCCGGAGGAACTCGCCACAGCGCTGGTTAACTTGCTTACCGACCGCCATCTGCGTGAGTCGCTGGGCCGTAACGCCGTCGATTTCGTCCGGCAGAACTTCGACGTGGCTCGTGGAGCGGCCACACTCGACGCCCTCTACCAGACGCTTCTTAGATCATGACGAAGCATGACGAAGCATGAAGATGAACGCCGTGCGCGTCGCAATATTTTCGGTGCGCACTTTGCGGCTACCGGACCCACACAAAGTCCGCACCGAGTACCTGAATTCACACTCCGCCGCACAAATCGACGCGAAAGAACGGTCCGGAAAATGCGGGGCATCCCATTGACGATCGTGTCCGCCGGCCTGGCCGTGCCGCACTGGATCGAGCACCAAACCGACTGGAGCATAGTGAATTCGTACGCACTATGAGCCGTGATCGCACCGTCACGATTTAAACCGGCGGTTCAAACCGCCGCCGAACGCGAACTCGACGACCTACGCCAACATCCCGGCTGCGGGTGACGCCGGCACCCAGTCCTGCTTCCCGAGAGAAGGCCGCATGCATTCGGCCAGCGGACGCCGCCACGCTGATTGCGGACGAAGTCCACTAAGCTTCGGGTAGCTCCCGTTTCGTACATGCGGGCGGCGCCGAATGCAAGCGTATAAGACCGATGAAGTCAGACGCCTGCATACGTTGCTATCGGACAGCGCGCAAGGAGGGTAGGGCGCGCAATACGATCGCCCGCATCTACGGCGCGTCGTGTTATTTGGCCGTCCCCTGAGCGTCCTGTCGCCAATTCACCAATACTGGACTGGCGAGCGAAACAATTGCGATCCGGTCCGTACGGGACACGAGAGACTTGGAGGACGGTTCTGCACCTTCTATTCGTATGCACTGGAAACATCTGCCGTTCCCCAACAGCCGAGCGACTCGCCGCCGCCTACACAGCGCAATCTGGGATACACAACCTTCAGACATCCAGCGCCGGGACCCAGGCTATTGTCGGTCAGCCGATTCACCCCGCTGCCGTACCCGTCCTCAAGCGGTTGGGTGGCAATGCGTCCAACTTCACCGCCCGCCAGCTCACGATGCGAATCGCCGCAAATGCCGATCTCATTCTCACCATGACGAAATTGCACCGCGCCACTGTCCTGGAATTGGCCCCGCATCAACTGAACCGCACCTTCACACTCGGCGAGGCCTCTCGACTGACATCAGAGTTGAATGCCCGGACCATCAAAGACCTCGCGGCCCTTCGCCCGCATCTGGCGGGACACCAGCCACTAGACATACCCGATCCCATAGGCCAGACGGAGAACGTGTTCGCGACGGTTGGCGCCCAGATCGCCAACCTGCTGCCACCGATACTTGAGCTCTGCCGCCGCAGCTGAGGCGAGCAGAAGCTTTGAGATGGCCGAACAGGAGGCGGCCGAGCAGAAGCGCCTGCCCATGGCGTTCGAACGCGCCGCGAACATCTTCGGGGCAACGATGTGTGCGAATCTCTAGCCAATATCAAGGAGTACCGGCATCTCGGTGGAGGTCGACGAGTACGCGCGCATCGCCGCGGCCGAGGCCACCACTGGTGGTATCGCAACACTCGCGGGCTTGCACAGGACCTGCTCGGCTCGTGGCTCACCCGGCATCCACGAATACTGGATACCGGCTGCGGCCCGGGGGCATATTTCACCGCCCAAGGTTCGGTAGTCGGCGTCGACGTATCGTCTGACGTGCTCACCTACGTCCGAGCGCGCCGACCCGAAATGGTGCCCGTGCGCGCGTCGAAGAACTTCTTTTCGCGAGCGGCGCTTTCGACATCGCCCTCGTCTTCACCGTGCTCTATACCGTCACCGATGACGCAAAGTCACTCAGCGAAGTGGCGCGCGTCGTGTGATCCGGCGGCGCAGTACTGCTCGTGGAGCCGGCGTTCGAGACGCTTAGGCGCGCGCATGACGCGACCGTCCACGGCCGGCGCCGGTATCGCCGACACGTGTTGACCGAGCCCGTCGAAGGCGCCGGTCTGCGGGTCGCCCGGGCGACCTATGCGGGGCTTGCCGTCGTCCGTAGTTCACTCGAAATTCCCTGCGTCACTTCGCTTCCGACCTAAGCGCGTAAAGCAACTCGAATTTAGGTGAGTGTCTCACGCGGGCTCTCTATTCTTTACGCCTCAGTAGGCGCCGCTGCGTCCGAATACAACATTCGGCGTTTGCGCCATGATCCGCAGATCCCACATCAGCGACCATGACCGGACGTACACCGAGTCGAGGTGCTGAAGGTCGGCGTAGGTCAGGTCGCTGCGACCGCAGACCTGCCACAGTCCGGTGATTCCCGGGTTGACGTCAAGGCGGGCCAGCGCGGCGCCATCGATGCGGTCGGACTCCTCGGTCGGCAGCGGCCGCGGACCAACCAAAGACATCTCGCCTCGGACCACATTGATGAGCTGAGGCAGTTCGTCGATGCTGGTTTTACGGATGAAGGCGCCGACGCGGGTGACCCTGGGATCCTTCTCCATCTTGAACAGCGGTCCATCGACCTCGTTGAGCTGTGCGACCGCGTCGCGCTGCTGCCATGCGTCAGCAGTCATCGAGCGGAACTTGAAAATCCGGAATGGCTTGCCAGCCCGGCCGATTCGCTCCTGGCGGAAGAAGACCGGCCCGGGGCTGTCCAGCTTGATCGCCAGGGCAGTGATGAGCAATACGGGAGCGGCGACCACCAGCGCGCATGTGGCGAGCGTGACGTCCATGAGCCGCTTCATGATTCGTTCGCTTGCCGCCAGCGACGCAGTGGGCAAGTGCATCAGAGTGAGGCCGTGCAGCTCCTCGGCTTCGGTGCGCCAGTTGTGCAGCTCGAAGTAGCGCGGGATCTCCGATACCGGCACCTGGCCCTCAAGCTTGCGCAGCGCTTCGAGCACGATGGCGTCGCTGGTGTTCGGGAAGGCGACGATGACGCGGTCGATCGCATAGTCGGCGCACAACGTCGGGCAGATCGCCGAGGCCGCCGAGAACGTTGGTGCCCGGTGCCGCGTTGTCGTCGACATGGCCGACCACGAGGGTGTCGGGGCACCTTTGCAGCCTCGAAGTCAGTCGATCCGAGATCGGTCCCGTTCCGATCACCAGGATGCGGGTCACGGTCGGGTCGAACATCCGGACGATCAGTCGACGTCCGAATGGAACCAACACAATGGCGGGCAGTGTCATCGCCACCGCGGCTGTCAGCGTCATTCGCCCACCGCGGAGGACGAATGCGTCGACTGCGAGTGCGAGCAGGGCAGCCGTTGGCAGGCAACGCGCGATCATCTCGGGTCGCCACCACCCGCTCGGCCGGAGCCGCGAGGCGGGCCGACGGTATAGCCCGTGCAGGTGCAGCGCCACGGCCATCGCGACCGCGGCGAGGGCAACGTCTCGGACGCCGAGGTTGCCGGCGCGCTCGGGGCTGAGCTGGCTGAGCGTCACCGCGCCGAGGACAGCGGAAGCCGTCAGCGTCGCCACATCGGAGATCTCGAAGAAGGTAGCGATATCGACGCCCGAGCCTGGGCGCCATCGGGTGGGACCTGGTGTCGTTCTCAGCTCGCACCGATGTCGGCATGCTGTGTCTAGCCGGAACGCCAGGCGCCGAAATCGGAGGTGTTGCTTCGATAGTCACTCTGTCCCCCAGTGATCCAAAGGCGTCGGCGTCACCAGCCGAAACCGACCAGCCGTAGGCCCGACCCGACGAAGTCGGCTTCTGGCAGGCAGTTGCGGCCATCCACGACAAGGTCGCCGCGCATGGCCCGCGCGCAGCCCGGCAGGGTCGATGAGGCGGAACTCCGGCCATTCTGTTGTCACGACAACCGCGTCCGCCCTGTCGGCCGCATCGTAGGCATCGCGTGTCAGCCGTACAGCGCCGAATTCCTCGGGCAGCGCCTTGACGACCGGGTCGAAGGCCGAGACCACGGCGCCTGCGGCCAGTAGTCGCCGAGCTATGTCCAGGGCCGGGGCGTCGCGCAGATCGTCCGTCCCAGGCTTGAATGTCAGTCCGAGCAGCGCGATCCGGCGGCCCTTCAGCATGTGGAGTTCGCGCTGAAGCTTGCGCACCGCGCTCGCCCGCTGCGCCTTGTTGATCTCGACCGTCGCCTGCAGCATCGAGGGCGTGTAGCCGTACTCCTGACCCGTCGAGATCAGCGCCGCAACATCCTTACCGAAGCACGAGCCACCCCATCCGACACCTGCATTCAGGAAAGCGGTCCCGACACGGTGGTCGGCGCCGATGGCAGGAAGCACCTGGCGGACATCGGCGCCGAACAGCTCGCACATCTGCGCCATCTCGTTGGCGAAACTGATCTTCGTCGCCAGGAATGCGTTCGCCGCATACTTGATCATTTCCGCGGACGCCAGGTCCGTCGTGATCAGTGACGGCCGGATGACCCCGGCGCCCGCCGTCGAAGGATTGGTCGAGCACCGGCTGGTACAGCTCGGCGACGCGGCCGACGTCCGCGGCGGCGCCTCCCAGCACGATTCGATCCGGATAGAGGAAGTCGTCGATGGCGCGAGCCTTCGCGAAGGAACTCCGGGTTGGAAACGACGTGGAAGGAAAGATCGCGGTTTCCCTCCAGGGCATCCTCCAGAATGGTGCGCGTCCAGTTGCCCGAGCCGACAGGCACGGTCGACTTGTTGACGATGACCGCATCAGCGCGCAGGTACGGCGCCAAGGATTGGATGGCGCTCTCCAGCTGCGTAAGGTCCGGCGACCCGTCCGGACTCGGTGGAGTTCCCACGCAGAGGAAGACGAAGTCCGCATCCGACAAGGCCTCGGCGGGGTCAGTCGGTGAACTGCAGCCGGCCGGTCGACAGCGTCGCCTTCAGCAGCTCCGGCAGTCCCGGCTCGTGGAAAGGCGCCTGACCGTTGTTGAGCTGGCCGGCGCGCACCGAGTCGGTGTCCAGGCCGCACACGGAGTGACCCAGGAACGCCAAGCAGGTCGAGGTGACCGCACCGACGTAACCGGTGCCGATGACCGCGACCTTGTGGCGCGGGCTGCTCATGCCTGACCCGGACCCCAAGCGGTGTCGGCGAGCCGACCTGCGATGCGCATTCGGCGCGATCGCGGAACCAGGCGATAGTCTCCAGCAGACCGTCGCGCACGTCGACCTTCGGTTCCCAATGCAGTTCGGTGCGCGCGAGCGTGATGTCGGGCTGGCGCTGCGACGGATCATCCTGGGCGCGCTCGATGAACTCCACCGGAGAGTCGGATCCGGTGAGCTCGCGGACGAGATCCGCCAGCTCCAAGATGGTCATTTCGTGTGGATTGCCGATGTTGACCGGACCCGCGAGGTCGGAGAACAACAGCCGCAACGCCCCCTCGACCAGGTCGTCGACGTGGCACACCGACCGCGTCTGACTGCCGTCGCCCTGAACCGTGATCGGGGCGCCGGACAGGGCCTGGTTGATGAAGTTCGGGATCGCACGACCGTCATTCGGGCGCATCCGCGGGCCGTATGTGTTGAAGATCCGCATGATCGCGGTGTTGACGCCGTGCTTCGTCCGGTACGAGGTGGTCAGCGCCTCGGCGAAGCGCTTCGCCTCGTCGTAGCACGCGCGGGGCCCGACCGGATTGACATTGCCCCAGTAGCTCTCGGGCTGGGGATGGACGAGCGGGTCACCGTACGACTCCGAGGTCGACGCCAGCAGGTAGCGGGCACCCTTCTCCTTCGCCAAGCCCAGGGTGTGCAGCGTCCCGAGCGAACCCGCCTTCATCGTCTCGATCGGCAGCTCGGCATAGTCGACCGGTGAAGCCGGAGAGGCGAAATTCAGCACGTAGTCGACGGGCCCAGGGATCGAAATGTAGTCACTGACATCGACCTCGATCAGCCGAAAACCCTTGCGGCCCTGTAGGTGCGCGACGTTGTCAGCCGAACCCGTCACGAAGTTATCGAGGCATGTCACGTCGACGTCGTGTGCCAACAGGCGCTCCGCAAGATGCGAGCCGACGAACCCCGCGCCTCCCGTTATCACCGCATGTCGCCGCATGACCCCTCCTTAGTGCGAGGGTGAGCCCGACCATTCGCGATAACTAGGTGGACCGGCGTGGTAACAACTGAAGAGGACTCAGTGAAATTTGCACTTGCGTCGATTAGCAAATGCTGCTCGCTGCGTTCCCCTGCGGCAACAGCGGCGATAACAGGTGGACAAGCCCGACTCTTGCTCAAGGGCGTCCGCCGTCGGAATCCACTCCCGGCCAGCGCAGGCCAGTGCCCCGATACTTCGCCCAAGAGAGCGACACCCGTCGGATCCCCTAGCCGACGAATGTCACCCCCAAGCCTCTGCGCAAACCGCAGTATCCGCACCTCACACCCCCGGTCGCCGTGTCGCCACGACCTAGCCTGGCGAGATCTCGGGAACCCGGCTACCTTTGCCCGGTGGTTTGCTGCAACCTCTCTGGGGATCCGACAGCGCGACTTTCCGAAGCTCTCAAGCAAGAAGCTATCTTATTAACCAAGACAGTGGAGGAATCGGGAGTTTCCCTACATTCGTAATCTTGTCTCCGCGATACACAGCGGTAGAGCTCAATTTTCACTCGCCTCGCTATTATGTTTGGCAACGCAAATGAAATTTGCTAAAATTGACTCGTGCGACAAATTCAGGCCGATGCCTTCCGGCCACGAAGATGTTGGATCCAGCAACTGAGCTCCGTGTGGCTGAGCAATCAGTGTGGCGCGAGCAGTGTCAAGGCCAGCTGACTCATGAACATGCACGAGTGCGCTTCTCCCGCGGCGAATCGAGGACGCCTCGGCGGCCGGCCGTGCACGTCGCCATCGGGCCCTTCGGGTCTCGTCCACCGGCAAGTCGCCCCGCTTCGCCGACGGATAGCCGATCGCTTGGGAACGTGTGACCGCGGACCCACAGGTGGACGCCTGCGGCAGATCAGCACCGCTATGACCGCAGATGATTCGCGAATTCAGCAACGCATCAGGCGCTTCGCCAATCGGGCGGACATGCGCCCGCGCCGTTCTCGGACGGTTTCCGCCAAACGGCGGACGAGCGAGAAGACCCCCACACACGAAGTGCGGGGCCTCTGCGCCTGAGAGGCTTACGCCTCGGCGAAGTTGCGGGTGACCGCCGGGTCGACCGGAATGCCCGGGCCGGTGGTGGTCGAGACGACGACCTTCTTCAGGTAGCGGCCCTTCGACGACGACGGCTTGGCCCGCAGGATCTCGTCGAGCGCGGCGCCGTAGTTCTCGGCCAGCGCCGTCTCGTCGAACGACGCCTTGCCGATGATGAAATGCAGATTGGCCTGCTTGTCGACGCGGAAGTTGATCTTGCCGCCCTTGATGTCCTGAATGGCCTTCGTCACGTCGGGGGTGACGGTGCCCGTCTTCGGGTTGGGCATCAGGCCACGCGGGCCGAGCACGCGGGCGATGCGGCCGACCTTGGCCATCTGGTCCGGTGTCGCGATCGCGGCGTCGAAGTCCAGGAACCCGCCCTGAATCTTCTCGATCAGGTCGTCGCTGCCGACGATATCGGCGCCGGCGGCCTCGGCCTGCTCGGCCTTGTCGCCGACGGCGAACACCGCGACGCGCACGGTCTTGCCGGTGCCGTGCGGGAGGTTGACGGTGCCGCGCACCATCTGGTCGGCCTTACGCGGATCGACGCCCACCCGGATCGCGACCTCAACGGTGGCGTCCTGCTTCTTCGACGACGTCTCCTTGGCCAGCTTGACCGCTTCCAGCGGCGTGTAGAGCCGCTCGCGGTCGATCTTCTCGGCGGCTTCGCGATATGCCTTGCTGTTCTTGCTCATTCGTATCTCCTAATCAGAGGTGTGGTTGACGGGCCGAAGCTGGCCCTCCCACGGGTCGAAACCTATTCGACCGTGATACCCATCGACCGGGCAGTGCCGGCGATGATCTTGGCCGCCTGATCAATGTCGTTGGCGTTCAAGTCTTCCTTCTTGGTCTCGGCGATCTCGCGCACCTGATCCCAGGTCACCTTGGCGACCTTGGTCTTGTGCGGCTCGCCCGAGCCCTTCGGCACGCCTGCGGCCTTGAGCAGCAGCTTGGCCGCCGGCGGGGTCTTCAGGGTGAAGGTGAAGGTGCGGTCCTCGTAGACGGTGATCTCCACGGGGATGACGTTGCCGCGCTGGCTTTCCGTCGCGGCGTTGTACGCCTTGCAGAACTCCATGATGTTGACGCCGTGCTGGCCGAGCGCCGGACCCACCGGCGGGGCCGGGTTGGCCTGCCCGGCCTGGATCTGCAGCTTGATCAGCCCGATGACTTTTTTCTTCTTCTTCGGGGGCATTGGTGTTGGTGTTCCTCTCTCGTTTCAGTGATTTCGGCGCGCTTACCGTCGCTGAGCGACTGTTTGCGCGCCGAAATCGCTCTAGATTTTGGCGACCTGGTTGAAGGTCAATTCGACAGGTGTTTCGCGGCCGAAGATGGACACCAGCACCTTGAGCTTCTGTTGTTCGGCGTTGACCTCGCTGATCGAGGCGGGCAACGTCGCAAACGGTCCGTCCATCACGGTGACCGACTCGCCAACCTCGAAGTCCACCAGGATCTCCGGGCGCTCCAGGGTGGCCTCCGACGCCGCAGCGCCTGCGGTGCTCTTGGCGGCCTTCTTGGGCTGGCCCTGCGGCAGCAGGAACTTCACCACGTCGTCCAGCGACAGCGGCGACGGCCGCGACGTCGCACCGACGAAGCCCGTGACGCCCGGGGTGTTGCGCACCGCGCCCCACGACTCGTCGTTGAGTTCCATGCGCACCAGGATGTAGCCCGGCAGCACCTTGCGGTTGACCTGCTTGCGCTGGCCGTTCTTGATCTCGGTGACCTCTTCGGTGGGCACCTCGACCTGGAAGATGTAGTCGCCGACGTCGAGGTTCTGCACGCGGGTCTCGAGGTTGGCCTTCACCTTGTTCTCGTAGCCGGCGTAGGAGTGGATGACATACCAGTCGCCGGGCCGCAGACGCAGCTCTTTCTTGAGCGCGACGGCCGGATCCTCTTCTTCGTCTTCGGCAGCCGGCTCGGCGACGACATCAGATTCGGCGGGCGCCTCATCAGCGGGCGCCTCAGCCGGGACGTCTTCAATTGGCGTCGCGTCCTCGACGGCCTCGGCGGCTGTGCTGTCTTCCAGACGCTCAGCGGCCTCGTCCACGATCACGGTCGCCGGGTCCGCTGCCTCGGCGAGCGCATCGGACACAGCCGAAGGCGATTCGCCCTCGAAGGAAGTCACTTGTCAGTCCTCTCTCAAACTTCTGCTCGTCACCCGAATACCATCATCACGAGCTTGGCCAGGCCCAGGTCGACCAGGCCGATCAGCGCCACCATGAACGCCAGGAAAACCAGCACCACAGCGGTGTAGTTGACCATCTGCTTGCGGTTCGGCCAGATCACCTTGCGTAGCTCGGCGATGACCTGCAGCAGGTAGGTCCAGACGTAGGCGATCGGGTTGCGTGACGGCTGATCGGCGGCCTTCTTGGCGGTCTTGGCCTTGGTGCCGTCACCGTCCTTGGTGGGAGCGGCCTTCGTGCCGGTCCCCAAGTCGACAGCGTCGCTCTCGTCCTCGTCCACCGCGCCGCGCCGCGACCGCTTGCCCGTCGGGCGCAGCGGTCGGGTCACCACCGCGGTCTGACCGGTGCTGTCGGTAACACTGTCGGTTACGGTGCCAGCCTCACTGCCGGTGCCTGCGGAGCCAGCACCATCGCGCTCGTCGCTCACCGCATGCCTTTCGTCTGGTTTGTCGTGGGTCACCTTCCAGTGTCCACATTTGTCGAGTATTCAGTTGAGCAGGGGCGACAGGACTTGAACCTGCAACCTGCGGTTTTGGAGACCGCTGCTCTGCCAGTTGAGCTACGCCCCTTTATGGATGTCACTGCTGGCAGGTCCACCCGTCGGGGCTTACACAATTTGCGCGCTCCCCGTTCGGTCGATCTGAGCCGACGGACAGCGCGCTGGACTGGGAAAACCCCGAGATCCGAGTGTAGCGCGCCCCGCCACTGAGTTACTAATCGCCGTTAGGACTATCCGCCGACGGCCGTCCGCATCACCTGGCCGCTTTCCGGGTCCCATTTCACCGAAATCGAGTTGTCGCCCTCGTGGCCCATCACCGTGGTGTAGGCCTCGAGCACGATCTCCCCGGTTTGAGGGTTGGTGCAGACGTTCCTGGTCACCACGATGTCGGCGCCGAACCGCTCGTCGACGGACAAGACGTACATGGTGCCCTGCAGCTCATCGCCGGCCTTGATGGGCTTGTGGTAGACGAATTTCTGGTCGACCTGGACGATCTGCATGGTCTCCAGGCCAATATCGACATGCTGGAAGAAGTGCTTCTGAATCATATTCGCGAGGATCGACACGAATGTCAGGGGCGCGACCAGCGAATCGTGACCCAGGTCGGCGGCGGCGTCTTCGTCGTGGCTGGCCGGGTCGAGCGATTTTGTGGCGTTTGCGTACTGCCGGATCTGTTCGCGTCCAACCACGAACGTGTCCGGATACTTCCAGACCATCCCCCGAATGTCGGTTTTGAGAGCCATTCGCTACGCCAGCTTCGCGGTTGCGACGGCACGGCCGAAGATCTTCTTTCCCCCCGCGGTGGCCGACAGCGCAATGGTCACCGATTTTGTCTCGGGCTCAACGGATTTCACCCGACCATTGAACACGATTTCGGCGCCCTTGCCATCGTTGGGAACCGGCACCACGGCAGTGAATCGGACGTTGAACTCGGTCACCGCGGCCGGATCGCCGACCCATGACGTGACGTAGCCGCCGCCGAGGCCCATGGTGAGCATGCCGTGGGCGATCGCGACGTCGAGGCCGACCTGCTTGGCGATCTCGTCATCCCAGTGGATCGGGTTGAGGTCGCCCGACACCCCCGCGTAGTTCACCAAGTCCGTGCGAGTCAGCGGAATGACCTTCTCCGGAAGCTTGTCACCCACCTTGACGGAATTGAACTCACGCAGAGCCATGTTTGAAGCCACCTTCATCTCCCTCTTCACCCGCACGGCCCGCCAGGGTCGTAAAGGTCTCCTGCACGACGTCACCTTTGTCGTCGGTGACGATGGTCTTGGTCACGATGATGTCGGCGCCGAAGGACCGCCGAACGGAGTGCACGTAGACGTCGCAGTAGAGGCGATCGCCCGCCTGGATCGGCTTGAGAAACTTCAGCTCCTGGTCAACCTGGACGATCTTGGCGTCCTGGATGCCGATATCGGCGTTCTCGAAGAACGCGGTCTGCGCCTGGTAGCCGAATACCGAGATGAACGTCAGCGGGGCCAGCACCCCGCCATAACCGAGCTCCGCTGCCGCCTTGTCGTCGAAAAAGGCGGCGTCCTCGTTCTTGACGGCGGTCGCGTACTCGCGGATCTTCTCCCGGCCGACCACGTAGTGATCGGGATACCGGTAATGCATCCCGACGATGCTCTCTGACAACGCCACGCTTAGTGAACCTACCTAGTCAGGCCGCGCAAACCATCCTCGGTTGGCGGCGGCCGTCGTCCGATCGCTACCGCGACTCTTTGTGAGCCTGGTGCTTGCCGCAGTTCGGGCAGAACTTCTTCAGCTCGAGCCGATCGGGATCGTTGCGACGATTCTTCTTCGTGATGTAGTTACGGTGCTTGCACACCTCGCACGCCAAAGTGATCTTGGGCCGTACGTCGGTACTGGACGCCACGTCAACTGCCTCTCGTTCTTCGTGTTGTAGCGATGGCCGGACTCGAACCGGCGACCTAACGATTATGAGTCGTTCGCTCTAACCGACTGAGCTACACCGCCATGTGCTCGGGCGCCGGCCGTGCTCGCGTCCATCGAGCCCCCTAACGGAATCGAACCGTTGACCTTTTCCTTACCATGGAAACGCTCTACCGACTGAGCTAAGGGGGCCAAACCCGCGCAGCCGTGGCGTGGGCCTTAAAGAGGGTACATTCTCCCGGTTTGACCTGCCAAACCGCAGGTCTTTGGGCAACTACAGACGGTGCCACAAATTGCGATCTGTCCGCCGTCTCGGCGCCAAGTGATAGGACGGAACAGTGACTGAACCCGGCACGCCACGCGTGGCGGTGTACCTCGACTTCGACAACATCGTCATCTCGCGTTACGACCAAATCCACGGCCGCAGCCAGTTTCAGAAGGACAGGACGGCGGGCTTTCACAAGACGCCAGGGCGGCTGACCACGGCGACCGTCGACGTCGGCGCCATCATCGACTTCGCCTCATCGTTCGGCACGCTAGTGCTGACGAAGGCCTACGCCGACTGGTCTGCCGACGTCAACGCCGATTACCGCGGCCAGTTGGTCGGCCGCGCGGTCGACCTCGTGCAGCTCTTTCCCGCCGCCGCGTACGCCAAGAACGGGGCCGACATCAGGCTCGCGGTCGACGCTGTCGAAGACATGTTCCGGCTGCCCGACCTGACCCACGTCGTGATCGTCGCCGGCGACTCGGACTACATCGCGCTCGCGCAGCGGTGCAAACGCCTCGGCCGCTACGTCGTCGGGATCGGCATCACCGGCTCGATCAGCAAGTCGCTGACGGCCGCCTGCGACGAGTTCGTCACGTACGACGCGCTGCCCGGCGTCCCCACCGCCGCGCCGGCACCCGAAAAGAAGACGCGGCGCACCAAAGCGCAAGCGCCCGACGACGAGCCAGAGCAGCCCGACCCACAGGCCGCGGCCACCGGCCTGTTGGAGCGCGCCCTGCGCATCGGTCACGAGAAGGACGACGCCGACTGGCTGCACAATTCGGCGGTCAAGGCCCAGATGAAGCGGATGGACCCGTCGTTCTCCGAAAAGTCGTTGGGTTTCAAGTCATTCAGCGACTTCCTGCGCGCGCGCACCGATGTGGTGGACCTCGATGAGAGCAGCACCACCCGGCTGGTGCGGCTCAAACCGGCGCAGACATAGGCTCTAGGACATGACCGACCGCCTGTACTTTCGGCAGCTGCTCTCAGGTCGCGACTTCGCGGCCGGCGACATGATCGCCGCGCAGATGCGCAACTTCGCCTACCTCATCGGCGACCGCGAGACGGGCGATGCCGTCGTCGTCGACCCGGCCTACGCCGCGCAAGATCTGGTCGACGCGCTCGAGGCCGACGGCATGCACCTGTCCGGTGTGCTGGTGACCCATCACCACCCCGACCACGTCGGCGGCTCGATGATGGGCTTCGAGCTCAAGGGCCTCGCCGACCTGCTGGAGCGGACCAGTGTGCCGGTGCACGTCAATTCCCTTGAGGCGGATTGGGTTTCACGCATCACCGGGATCGCGCGCTCAGAGCTCACCGCGCACGAGCACGGCGACGTGGTCAGCGTCGGCGACATCGACATCGAACTTCTGCACACCCCCGGCCACACGCCGGGCAGCCAGTGCTTCCTGCTCGACGGACGACTCGTCGCAGGCGACACGCTATTCCTCGAGGGTTGCGGACGCACCGACTTCCCCGGTGGCGACGTCGATGCGATCTATCACAGCCTTCAGGCGCTCGCGAAGTTGCCTGGCGACCCCACGGTGTTTCCTGGCCATTGGTATTCCGCCGAGCCCAGCGCGTCGCTGTCGGAAGTCAAGCGCACCAACTACGTGTACAGGGCCAGCAATCTGGACCAATGGCGGATGCTGATGGGCGCCTGACGCACCCCTCCGCCATTGTTTGCTTCAGCAAAAGTCGCGCGGCTTCCTGTGAACCTGAGTTACGCTCCCGCCGTGACCACACCGCCCACGCCTGCCGGTTGGTATTCCGATCCCGACGGCACAGGCGGCCAACGGTATTGGGACGGGTCCGGATGGACCGAACACCGGTCCCCCGCCACTCCTGAGCCAGCCGGGCCCTCAGAGCCGACGCCAGCGGCCGAGCCCCCGGGCAGCGAGCAACCGACCGCCGTCGTCAAACTTCCGCCCACCGGCGACGTCGGGGGCGCACACCGGGCACCCGAACCGGCGCCCGAACCCGAGCCCGGGCCGACCGCCGTCATCAACTTGCCGTATGCCGGCGCAACGCTTCCGCCACCGCCGTCCGGCGCGCCACCACAAGGCGGCGACGACCGTCGCAAGCTGATCCTGTGGTTCGGCGCCGCATGTGTTGGCCTGCTGGCCGTGCTTGTGGTTGTCGTCATCTACGGGGCGTTCATCAACAAGAACGACACCATCCAGATCGCGTCGGGCCCCACCTCCACATCGGAATCCGCGACCCCGACGACGTCGTCGGACAGCACGGAAAGCGAGACAGAGACCGCCACCGAATCACCAACGGCGGCTTCGGGTTCTGAAGCCACCGACGGCGGCCTCACGTTCGCGGTCACCGGCGTGGACGTCGCGCCGTCAGTGCAATACCAAGACGCACCGGTGGAGAAGACCGCACAGGGCGAGTTCGTGATCGTCCACATGACGGTGACGAACACCGGAGCCGAACCGGCAACGTTCCTCGGCACATATCAAAAGCTGAACGCCGGCGGCATCACCTACTACATCGATGACGAGGCGACGTTCTACGTCGGCGGCGGCCTCGCCGAACTCGCCCCCGGCGGTCAGGCAGACGTCTCCGTCGCTTTCGACGTACCGCCGGGTACTACGCCGGAATCGATCGAACTGCACGCCGATCCGATGGGATCAGGTGTCCAGGTCCCCCTGTAGCCGGGTTCGGCGGAGGAATACGCCCGCAAATGGGCATATCGGTGACGGATCCCGCGTCCCCCGGGGTCGCGTTATAGCGAATCCGTAGAACTTCTCGATTCGAGTAGTGCGATACGCAGGACACGGCGGCTTTTGCTGGGCAAACTAATAGTCAGCAACGTCAATCGACCGTCGGGGGTCGCCGTGAAGAACATCGTGCTGTGCTTTGACCGCGCACGCGACCATCCTGGTCCTCGCGATGCCACAAACGCCGAGGCGTTGCTGCGTCTGCTCGACGAGAGCGACGAACAGATCACCTGGTATCACCCGGGCACGCGGATGCCTACTACCGGCGCGGGCATGCCTGCCGGGCTGAACTGGCGCTCCGCCGCGGTGCAGGACGCGCGGGCCACGATCGCACAGGCATACGAATTCCTCGTCGACTGGTGGGAACCCGGCGATCGGATCTACGTTTTCGGCGTCGGCCGCGGCGCGTATTGCGCTCACGCCCTGACGCGACTACTCGGCACCGTCGGCGTGCTGCCCGACCTGATGGACTACGTGCTGGCCGCCTACGCGCTGCCGCGAACACATCGCAGTCCGCAGGACTGGCGCCGCGTCGCATTGGTGGCGGCGCGACTGGCCGGAAAGCACGAAATCGGCGTTCCCGTAGAGTTTTTGGGGCTCTGGGACGTGGTGATGGTGTCGGGTTCGCGCGTGACCGATGAACCACTGGGCAATGTCGTCAAAGGCCGGCACGCGGTTGCGGTCGACGGCCGTCACGGTCCACGTCACCTCGTCTCGTCGCCGGACTGCGTGGAAGAGGTCTGGTTCCGCGGGACACACTGCGACGTCGCAGGTGGACCGGGAGCGTGCTGGCCGCTGGCGGATATCGCGCTGGACTGGATGCTCGACGGCGCGGTACAGGCAGGGATCGCGGTGCGGCACGGCAGCCGGACCGTCGCGCCGACTCCGAGCGAACACGACGCGCTCGCCGGCAGTGCCCGCACGATGTCGCTGCGCAGGCCGCCCGCCGGCGCGCTGGTGCACGCCAGCGTCGACATCTACCTGCGGGCCCATCCGGAGTACTGGCGGCGACTGCCCACTCACGTCGTGTGGGCCGACCCCGACTGGATCGCCCGCGGCGAGCGTCTGGTGCACAGCGAGCTGCCCGCCGTACCGCTCCAACCCGCGATGTTCGCCGCCGCCGCGTCCTGAAGCGAGTCAGCTAGCGTTTGAGGTCCTGGCGATAGTCGCTGTGCGCGATGCGGTATTGCACGGACGGGTGGATGAGGTCGTCCTTGCGGACTTCGCGCCTGCGGAATCCAAGCAGCCGCCAGATGTTCTCGTTGGTGTGGATTTGCCCCATCGCATGTTCGGCAGGCAGCTCTTCCGTGAACCCGGCGTTGAGCATCCACCGGTACTTCTGCTTGTTGACACGGAAGTCGGCATCCGCGGCCGCCTTGACCATCCACGACAACGCGATGTCGGACAGCCGGTGGTCGGGAAACTGGCCGCCGACATCGCTGTGCACACCGGCGAACCACATCTCGAGATAGTGACCTTCCGACGCGGCGACCGTACGTGGGTCGAAGCGGTACTCCGCGTAAAAGCGCCGTCGCTCGTCGATGGCCATCGCATGCCGCGCAGTTCCCACGTTGTTGATCTTGCGCGTGAACGGCCAGCGCGCCGTCTCCAAACGAGCCTTAACGTTAAGCCAGCCAACCGTTTTCACGGTATCCCACACACCGAGGAAGTGAACCTGAGGAACCTCCGTGTTGAACATGGTAGGGAAATCGGGGTTGCCGAACACCCGCACGAATTCGTCGCGTAGGTCCCAGAACTTCTTTTCGGCATCCTCGGCATTGGGGCCGGCTTCTGCACCCGGTCCGGCCTGCGCGTAGAGCTTCACCGCGTAGGGAACGAGATTTTCGGTGCCGGGTCGCAAGAGACCGACGGTGTGAAGCATGCCGGTCAGCGCGCGAGCGGTGTACGCCCCCCGGGAGAACCCGAAAACATAGATGCGGTCGCCCTTTTGATAATTGCTCGACAGCCACGTGTAGGCCTCTTCGAGATTCTCCTTGATGCCGTAGCCGGCAACGAGGCCGGCGAACCGGGTCAGGGCCTTGCCGATGCGTGTCACCGCTCCGCGTGCCCCCATGGTGCCGACGCCGGGGTCGTAGTAGACGAGCTGACTCGCATTCTTTTGGGCAAGGTGATAGATCCGAGAAACATTGGTAGGCCCTGTCTCAGGCTCGTTGTTGGTGCCGTCCAAGCAGAGCACGAGGTTACGCTCGACAGAAGTCGGCTCGGTCATCGTTGCCCTAGTAGATCGATGGTGTGCGGGATGCCCTCTTCTACGGTGACGACCCTGTCGTTGACATCGGGGTTGTCGGCAAGAAATGCCGCCAGGCTGTGCTTGGTCTTCGACCATTTCGGGCGAATCTTCTGCTCCTCACGAAACTTCTTTCTCTCAACATCGATTTCGTCAATGGGATACGTGAGGTGAATCCGGTAGTCATCGCCACCCCGCGCGGCGGCAAGCATCTCGAGGGTCTCGCGATCCGGGTTGCCGAAATCGCCGTTACCGGAGAACACATAGTGGTCGGCGGTAATGCGCTCGAAGAACTGTGGGGTGACGTTTCTGTTGCTGCCGTGATGCGGGCTCTTGAGGACGTCGACGTGAAGCGAGCCACCCTCGTCGATCACGCCGGCCAGTTCGAGGCCTTCCAGGACCTTGTCCCCCAGTGCATCGCCGGTGAATAGGATCTTCTTGTTTCTCACCTGTGCGAGCACCACGATGCTGGACAGGTTGGACACCGAGTCGTCTGCGGCAAAGCTTGCCAATACCGAAGCCGTCTCCCTCTGCGTTTTCGTCTTCTTCAGGAACGCGGCGAAGTCTGCCTGAAGTGCCTTGAGCTCAGGCAACATCGGGCCCACAACCGTGAACTTCAACCCTTTGCCCATGTCGACGGGCTTCTTCTTGTCGGTGGCCACGATCAACTCACCGTCAGTCTCCGCGTTCAAGGGGATGTCGAGTTTCTCCGCGTTGCTACGAAGGTCGCGGCCTTGACCGATGCTCGCGAGCACCATCAGCGAGTCCACCGCGGCCCTGGGATCGCCTGAATCCACCAGATCGGCAAGGGAATCCAGCGACAGGTCGCCGGATAGCGACGCCGGCCCGAATTGCCGGGTCACGGCGCGGCCCAACTCTTTCGCATCGTTTTTCACGATGTCGTCGAAGCTGTTGTGCCACAGATTGAGTACTTGAACAATCTGTTTTGTCCTGGCCGCAATGAGCTCCTTGGTGAGGTCGAGCAGGCCGATGACGTGATCCTCATCGATGTGGCTGAGCATCATCAGGTCGATCAGCAGCGGGTCGGTTTCGTCCAGACCACGCTCGGCACGCAGCTCCTCGAGCCGGGGTCGCAGGAACGGCTTGTAAACCTTGTGCGGACCGCCGTCGATGAGCGCCAGCCCGGGCTTTGTCTTTGTGCCGTAATGCAGCAGCAGGCAGTCACCGTGGCGTGCGCGCAGAACCTCAAGACTAAAGATATTGGTGGCCATGGTGTTTCTCCCTCATTGACTCTGCATTGCACGCAGCACGTCGAGCAGACCGTGTCCCTGGAAGTTGCGATGCCGTCCAAGATCCGTTGCGGTGTCACAGAGGATCCGCTTGATCCGTTCGGGTCTTCCGATCAGCTCGGGATATCGAGCCATCAGCATCGCGGCCGCACCGCTGACATGTGGGGCGGCCTGGCTGGTCCCGTCGAGCTCTCCCCACTCGTGATCGAGCACAGGGCCTGTGATGCATTCGCCGGGGGCGACGAGGTCGGGTTTGAGTCGGCCGTCGCCGGTGGGACCGCGGCAGGAAAAGTAGCTGACTCCATAGTTGAACGGCTCGTCCCGATGTGTGGCGCCAACAGTGATCACGCGTTCCGCATTGCCAGGATCGGCAATGCTGTAAAACTGAAAATCCTCGAACGGTTTCTCGTCCTCACGTTTCTTGCCAGCGCCGACGTTGCCGGCGGCCGCGACGACGACCACGCCGCTATCGACCAATCGCTCGCTGTCGTCGCAGATCAGTGTGCGACCGCAGGCGTAATTCTTCACATCGTGCTGGATCTGCAGGCTCATGTTGACGCCGGCGATCAGAAACAGGTTGTGCTGTTCGTTGAGGTGGCGAATGAATTGCAGCGCAGCGATGGTCGCGACTTCCGTGTTCTCGCGCCGGTCGTCCTCGGACTCTGCCACGCTCTCGGGTACGAGCACCCGGAAGTCGTAGAGGCCGATCCCGGGACACATGCCGTCCGCGGAGTCGTCGTCGTACTTGCAAGCGCCGATGATCCCGGCGACGTGCGTGCCGTGGGGAATGGTCGGCGACTGAGGCTTCTCGAGCCGCGCCACTTCTCCGACGAGGTCCCAAGGCACTGGGCGGCCGACGCGAAGAACCTGACCGATCTGCTTGAGCTTGGTGTCGATGCGCTTGGGAAGCTTGACGCCTCTCGCCTTCTGAAGAGCGGCGAAGTTTTTTGCGCGGACGGCGTCCGTATCGTTGGCGATGTTGACGATGTGGCGGTAGCTGGTGAAGTCGTACGTTGCCTTGACTCGGTCGCCGAACGCTGGGTGCGACCCGTCGATTCCGGAATCCAGTACCGCCCAGTTGATTTCGGCGTAGTCGAGATCGAATAGCCGCCGTGCTGCGTCGGCCTTGACGGTGGGCACGGATTTTGCGATCGCCGGCGCGGCAGTACGGTTCAGAGAGATCCGGAAGATCATCGGCTTCGGCTTGGGCACCATCAACGTGAGGAAGCCGCGCAGAACCTTGTCGATGTCCGCGACCGATGCCTCCTTGATCCGCTTGGTTGAGGACCCCTTTCGCTGCTTCTCCATCCACGGGGACCAGCTGACCAAGCTGACGAGTGTGCAGAGCGAGAGGAACCGTTCGAGTGCCGATCGCTCGTTGGTCGTCTCGCCGCTGTCCTCGGAGTCGCGCCACCGAGCGAGCAGCCTGAGTACGTCCTCGATAGTGTCGTTGAGCTTCTCGGAGCCGACCGCTGTGAATGCCTCGAGTTCTTTCCGCGTGGTGTTGTCCTGCCACCAGGCGGTCAGCGGCACGAGGACCGTCAGCAGTTCGCCGAAGTACAGTCGCGCGGCGGCGATGCCCTGCAGCGGAGCGATTTCCGGATCGTCTTCCGCCGCGCCGGAACGTTTGATTCCGCTGTAGATTTCGGCGGCAAGTTCGTGAGCGGTACTCTTCCTGTGCGCTGCGATCAACACGTCAATCGCAGCGCTGGGTTGTTTGGCGTAGGCGTCCCATACGTCGATGAGGATCGGCGAGTCCTGGATGAGGCGGCGGGTGTCGCCGCTGCCGAGCAAGATGTATTCGATGAGGGAGCGCGGAATTTCGACGGCCACCGGCTCCGCCCCTTTCCCTGCCTCGCGCGACTATCAACTCGCTGGCAGCAAACCCAGTAATGAATTCTCGCGGATATTCGGCGCAGCACATGCGTAATCGACTACTCGTTTTCGTCGTTGACATCAATCGTTGTTGAGGTTCTAACGTCGCGGCTATGTCAACGCCTCGCCCCACCTTGGCAAGCAAGCCCGACTTTTTGCGCGAGGCCCGCAATGCCGTCGACCAATTTGTTGCCGGATTGCAGGCCGGCATCGATACGGGCGACGCACAGACCTACAACGCCGCTTTCGCCGACAACGTGATGTGGGGCAGCCCCTACGGCGTGACCGTGAACGGTTATGACGCGTTGCACTCGATTCATCGCGGGATGTTCGGCAGTGGCGTGGCGGTGGCCGGGCCGAGGTCGCGCTACGAGACCGTGCACGTGGTGGCGCCGACGCCGGAGGTGGCGATCGCCCATGTGCGACGGGTCGCCTTGAACGCCGACGGCGAACCGATCCCGATCGATGCCACGTCGGTGTTCTCGGAAATGGCGATGTATGTGCTCGTCCGCGTCGACGGCACCTGGTGGCTTGCTGCGGGTCAGAACACGCCGATTCGACCGAAGACATAGCCGCCGCTGCCGAGCGACCGCCCTTTGCCAGCAGCGGCAATGCGCCTGAATCCCCGTGAGGCACTTCCGTCTCTATTTACTCACAAGGCAGTGCCGTCCCAGCAACGGTCTTTGCTATGGGCTGGCGAATTCTGTCGTATGGCGCGGATCGTGATTTACTGCGGTGCGTGGATTGGTTCGAAGACCGCGCCAGCGACTTGGCTGACATGTCCGCCGGCGCGTGGATCGCGCTTGCGGCCTGGCTGGCCGTCGTCGCACTCATCGCCGCACTCGTCTATGCCTGGCGTCAATATCAACGGGCCCGGGAACAAAACGCCGAGCTCACGGCGCCCAACGTCGCGATGTTCATGGAGCCCAGCGCGAACGACTGGCATCTCGTCGAACTCGTCGTCAAGAACTACGGCCGCACCCCCGCGTTCGGCATCCGGTTCGAATTCGCCAATCCGCCGACGGTTGGCAAGTACGAGACCGCGTCGTACGACGATCGCTACGTCGACATCACGCCACTGAACCTGCCCGCGGAGATCCCCTACCTGGCGCCGACTCAGGAATGGCGCATCGTTTGGGACTCTGCGCTGGACCGCCGGGAGCTCGGCGAAGCCATCGCGTCGCGCTTCGACGGCGCGGTGACCTACTACGACCAGCCAAAGAGCCCGCAGGGCAAGCAGAACAGGTCCCAATACCGTTCCAGCGCGGTGCTGGACTGGGCGACGCTGCACCCCGTCGAGCGGCTGGAGCTGCTGACCACCCACGACCTCGCCCGCCAGGAAAAGCAGAAGCTCGAGTTGCTGCGCAACCTGCTGAGTTACTACCACTACGCGGCAAGTGAGAGCCGCGAAGAGGTGCTGCGCGCCGAGATCAACCGCGTCAGAGCGGCCGCCGACGAGCTGCGCGACCGCTACCGCGCCCAGTACAACGCCCCGGTGCACCACAACAACAACGACACGAATTTCAACATGGACACCGACTTCGACGAGGCCCACACCACCGTGATCAACGGCAGGCACCGTCGCGATCTGATCTAGCACCCGGGCCGCTTTCCTCATAGGCAATGTCGAGCTGTTGTTCGGGCCGTTGGGCTTCGGCGCGCAATGCGTCGGTGTAGTACGCCTTGTCAGCCCGGGTCAGTGGGGGCTGGACGATGCTTCTGGGCCACAGGTGTTTGACGCGCACGACGTCGGCTTCGATCGCGTAGACGATGACCGTTGCCTGCAACGCCAGCCAGGCGAGCAGACCCAAGACGGCACCGAACAGTCCGGCGACGGCCTGCGCGTGCCGAAGTTGATGGGCGACAACGTATCCCGCGACAATGAGCAAAAGCTGCCAGCCGATGGCGCTGACGGCCGCGCTGAGCAGCAGGTGTCGGGTCGGCACCTGCGCCGCGGCGGCGACCCGGAACAGCGCGAGGAAGAACCCGAACCCGAGGATCGTGCCGACCGCGAAACCGACGAGTCGCGCGGGCAGGCCCGGTGACGACGACGATCAGGCCGAGTAGCAGTAGCACAGTGAGCGTCCGCAGATAACGCCGGGCCAAGCCGGGCCGGTCGGTCTTCGGCACGGCCCACACCGTGTTGAGGGTGTTCTGCAACGCGTGGGCGAAGCCGCGGCCGCCGAGCACCGCCACCACGAGTCCGGCGGTCAACGCGAACGCGGTGCCGCTGAACTTCTCCACGCCCAGCTGCTCGTGGATCTCGGCGCCCACGATGGGGAATTCGGCGAACGCGGACTTGACGAGTTTTTCGTGCAGCTCCGGATACGTGCGCAACGCCGCACCCAGCACCGCGGTCAGCGCGAGCAGCAGGGGGAAGGTCGCGAGGAAGCCGTAGTAGGTCAGCAGCGCGACGAGGTTCCCGCCTCGTCATCGCCGAACTTCTACACGACGGCGACTGGAAAGGCCGCCACGGGGTGGCGCTGCTGCCAGCAGTCGACGCCACGTACGGCCCGCTCCACGGGATTCATCAGTCAGCGCTCGCACCGTTGTCCTTTGTTATTGACGCGGGGATACCCGCAATCGGCGGCCGGTCACCACCGCGTGCTTGGCTTTCGTAACATCGTTACGTAACATCGTTAGCCATGGCTGACACCGTGAAATACGAGCTCACCGAGTCCGTCGCGACCATCACGCTGGACGACGGCAAGGTCAACGTGCTGGGGCCTGCGATGCAGTCCGCGATCAACGAAACGCTCGACCGGGCGGAGAAGGACTCGGCCAAGGCGGTCGTGATCGCGGGCAACCAGCGCGTGTTCAGCGGCGGCTTCGACTTGGCGGTGTTCCAGTCCGGCGATCCGAAGGCCGCGCTGGGCATGCTCGCGGGCGGCTTCGAGCTGTCTGTGCGCTGCCTGACGTTTCCGGTGCCGGTGATCATGGCCGCGACGGGCCCGGCCATCGCGATGGGCTCTTTCCTCCTACTCTCCGGCGATCACCGGGTGGGCCAGCCCAAGTCTCGGTGCCAGGCGATCGAGGTGGCGATCGGCATGACGATTCCGATCTCGGCGCTCGAGATCATGCGGGCGCGGCTGACGCCTGCGGCGTTCCAGCGGGGTGCCTCGATGGCGTCGACGTTCGCCGGCGACGAGGCCGTCGCGGGTGGCTGGCTCGACGAGCTCGTAGAGGCCGACCGGGTGCTGGCCCGCGCGCAGGAGGTGGCGGCCGAGGCGGCGTCGACGTTGCATCGCGGCGCGCATCTGGCCACCAAGCTGAAGGCGCGCGATTCCGCCTTGACGGCCATCAGGGCCGGAATCGAGGGTCTTCCAACGGAATTCACCCTCGGCTGATGCCCAGAGCCAAGCAGCGCACGCCCGAGCTTCGGGACCGGCTGCTGGAGGTCGCTATCGCGACGCTTTCCGAGGAAGGGATCGCGCGGTTCACCACGCGGCGGGTCGCCGAGCGGGCGGGCACGTCGGTGCCTGCGGTCTACGAGCTGTTCGCCGACAAGGCCGGCCTGGTGCGGGCGATGTTCTTCGAGGGCTTCCGACTGCTTGGCAGCGAGCTGGCCAAGGTCCCCGTCACCGCGGATCCCGTCGCGGATCTGGAGCGGCTGGTTCCGGTGTTCCGGTTGTTCTGCCGGGCGTATCCACGGCTGGCGCAGGTGATGTTTTCGCGGCCGTTCGCCGATTTCGAGCCGGGCCAGGAGGAACTGGAGGCTGGGGCGTCGGTGCGGGAGGTGTTCGTCGGCCGCATTCAGCGATGCCTCGACGCGGGCCTGCTGTCGGGGGATCCGACCGACATGGCGCACGTATTGCTGGCGCTGGCACAGGGTTTGGCGGTGCAGGAGGCGGGCCGGTGGCTCGGGTCGGGGTTGTCGATCGAGCGGCGGTGGAAGCTGGGGGTGACCTCGCTGCTGGCGGGGCTGCGATAACCGGTCGTGTCGACGGACGGGCGAGCTGTGGCCGCCCGACTACAGCCCCCCACACCGCGAGGGCGCCAGGAAGGGCGAATGCCATGGGCAATCCGGCGGCAACGGCTGCGGAGGCGGCGGCGTGTACGGCTGAACAACCGGAGGCGGCGGGGCCTCGTGCGGCACGCCGTTCCACGGATAGATCCAGTTGGCGTTGACGTCGACGACGCCTTCGGAGTTCCAGTACCAGTCGTGGCAGACGTTCCAGTCCCACGAGATCATGTTGCTCCAGGAATAGAGGGCATCGCCCGGACACCAGTGCGTGCAGGTGTACGCGGCGGGGCAGTTCCCACCGTTATAGCTTGGGCCAAAGGCCGGGTCGGCTTGAGCCGTGGCCATGCCCCATCCGGCCAGGGCGACGCCGCCGGTCACCACAACAGCAGTCGCGAACCGCGAAACTCGGCTCATGATCGGTTCCCTTTCTCCAGGGCCACCCCGCTGGCGTGCTGCGGTCAAGAAACGACACTGTGCAACGCGGGTCTTGGAGGATTCTTGGAGCCCCGATTTGGGGCAGATGCCTCAGGCGCCCGACCCGCGTGCCGTCAGACCATGACGCGATGACAACATTCGACACCCCCCGGGCGGCCGCGGCCGCCACAAAGCACATGGATCTGCCCGACGGGGACGAGGAGCGGGTCGTCGGCTTCGGCGTGATGGGTCTGCCCTTCGCCAGCGGGCATTACCTCGCATACCGCGACTTCCCCGCGACCTCGTTCTCACCGGCCTACAAATCGGTGTGGCATCGCACTCCCGACGGCGTGTGGACGTTCTACGCCACCACGCCGGGCCGGCAGAGCTGCTCGCGGTACTTCAGCTCGGTGACGCCGGTCGACCCTGTCGTCTGCGACATCGCCGCCACCTGGCTGACACCGTGGACGCTGCGGATTTCCATTGAGGGACTGCTGGATTGGCGAGTCGATACCGAGACCACGCTGGCGACACGCCTGATGAGCGCAATCGGCGCCAAGGTGCCCGCTGCGGCGTGGACCAGCCGCACGATGCTGGCGGTGATGAGCCGTATCGTCGGACCTCTGTTGCGCATCGGCACGATCCGGCTGGCCGGAAACTTGCCCAACGGCCAGGAATTCCGCATCGCGCCGAATCAGGTGTGGGCGGTCGCCGCGTCGACGGCCGTCGTGCATGGCGAGGACCTCGGTCCGGTGGGAGCGCTGGCCGTGCAGGGGAAGCTGGCCGATTTCCGCCTGCCGCAGCGGGGCATCTGCGTGGTCGCACAGGGCCGCTTCGAGCCCTTCGACATCGCACGGCATCGCGACGGCGACCGTCTTGACCTTTCCAGCTGACCCAGCCCGAGTCACAGCGCAGAATCGGCACGTGACGTCTGACCGCGCGCCCGACCCTCCGACCCGTGCGGAAGTTCTTGCCGCGCTGTCGGTGGCCATCGACCTCGGGCTCGGTCAACCCGCCGAACACATGCTGCGCTCGGCACTGATCGCGACTCGGCTCGCTGACCGGCTGGGACTGCCCCGCGCCCAACGTGATTGCATCTACTACTCCACGCTGATCATGTGGATCGGCTGTCACGCCGATTCGCACGAATACGCGCGGTGGTTCGGCGACGACATCTCGGTGCGCCGCAGCTCCTACCTTGTCGACATGTCAGGCTTGCCGTATCAACGGTTCCTGCTGACCAATATCCGGCACGGTGAATCGCTGTTGCAGCGGCTGAAGACCATCTCGACGCTGTATCTGAATGCCCGCGGCCACATCTCGCACCTCATCCACTCGCACTGCACGTCGGCGGCGCTGCTGGCCGAGCGGATCGGCCTGGCCTCCGATGTGCAGACGGCGCTGCGGTTCACGTTCGAACGTTTCGACGGCGGCGGGCTGCCGACCGGCGCATCCGGCGACCAGATTCCGATCGAGATGCGCGTCGCGCAGGTGGCCGACGTGGTCGAGGTGCACCAGCGGGAGTACGGCACCGGCGGCGCGGTGGCGATGGCGCGCAGCCGGCGCGGTGGTCAGTTCGATCCCGCGGTGGTGGACGCGTTACTCGCCGATCCCGAGTCGCTGCTGACGGTGCCCGCGACCGGAGAGGTCTGGACGGCGGCGCTGCAGCACGCGCCGGACCGCCACACGAGGCTCGACCAGTCTGCGCTTGATGACCTGCTGGTAGCGCTCGGCGATTTCGTGGATCTGAAATGCCCGTTCACCCTGGGGCATTCGCGTGCCGCCGCGCAGCTGGCCGCCGACGCCGCGGTCGCGGTTGGACTCGATGACAACGCGGTTAGGACGACCCGCAGGGCCGCTCACATTCACGACGTCGGCCGGATCGGCGTGTCGAACCAGATCTGGTCCAAGCCAGCCGATTTGACGATGGCCGAGTTCGAGCGGATGCGGCTGCATCCGTATCTGACCGAGCGGATTCTGCATCGGGTGCCGGGACTGAAGGAGGTGGCGTCCGTCGCCGCCAATCATCACGAATGCCTGAACGGCTCTGGTTACCCGCGCGGACTGTCGGCTCGTCAGCTGACCATGCCCGACCGGCTTGTCGCCGCCGCGGTCGGTTACCAGTCCGCGCTGGAGCCCAGGCCGTATCGCGAGGCGTTGTCGCCGCAGAGCGCGGCGCGCCGGCTGCGTGCCCGGGTCCGTGACGGCGAGCTCGATGAGGTCGCGGTCGACGCCGTGCTGCACGCGGCAGGGCAGGCGTCGCACCAATCCAAGCCGCGCCCCGGCGGGCTCACCGCGCGCGAGGTGGAGGTGTTGCGGATGGTCGCGCAGGGGGCAAGCAACAAGGAGATCGCTGCAAAACTGGTGCTCAGCGAGAAGACCGTCCGCAACCACGTCGAGCGGGCGTACGCCAAGATCGGCGTCTCGAATCGCATCGGTGCGAGCATGTACGCGCTCGAGCACTTGACATGAGGTTGGGGCGACGCGAGGTTGGCGGTTCGATGAGAAACCACGAAGGTTAGGTATTTTTGCGCCACTGGGCGTACGGTGAATGAGGTTGAGTTTCCAGCCGCCGGATACGCCGTGGGGGCGGACCAACCAAATCCCTGGTTCCCGAAGTCTCTCGACGCGATCCTTCCTTTTCCCTGCATCACGTCTGGAGCCGACCTCATGACATCTACCATCAGCGCTCAGCCCACCGTCCTCGGCCGCGGCAAGTTGGCGCTTTCCACCGAGTGGCTCAATGCCGCGGTCGTGCGCATCAACGTCCAGGGTGAGATCGATGCACTGAACGAGGCCCAGCTCCGCAATTACGTTTTCACCCGCGCGGCGAACTGCAAGACCCTGATTCTGAATCTTCACGAAGTGAGTTTCTTTAGCACAGCAGGCTTTTCGGCCCTGCTTCACATCGATGACCGCTGCAACGGTGCAGCCGTCAACTGGATGGTGATACCCAGCGCGGCGGTTTCCCGCGTGCTCGACATCTGCGACCGGCAGTTCGCCATCCCGACCGGTTGCGTCTGATCACGGCGCGGCCGAAGCGTGCGACCGCAGCAGCTGGTCGGCGCGGCGGTAGTCGTCGTCGGCGTTGAGGCTGAGCACACCCACGACCTCGCCACCAGAGGTGTACCAGACGGTGAATCCGTTGCGGTGTTCGACGAGTCGGCTGTGCTCGTAGGCACCCCAACCGCGGTATTTCAAGATCGATTCGCCGATGGTGCAAGCGAATTCGGGCACCTTGTCCCACACCGCGGCATGCCCCGCCGCCGATAGCCCGGCGACGAGTCCCTGCTGGGCGGCGTCGCGCCAGTGTTCGGCGGGCACGCGTCGGCCGGCGGTGACGTTGTGGGCGAGTGCGACATCCCCTGCGGCGTAGACGTTGCGCGCCGAGGTGTGCATGTGTTCGTTGACGACGATCCGGTCGCCCGCAGTGTCCAGGCCGGCCTTCACAGCCAGATGCGTGTCGGGGCGCACACCGGTGGCGGAGACGACCACGTCGCCGTCGACTGTGCCGCCGGTGTCGAGGTGCACGTGGGTTTGGTCGATGTTCGTCACGGTCGTCGACCCGACGAAGCGAACTCCGTTGTCGGACAGCATCTTTTCGACGCGTTCGCCCACCTGGTCACCGAAGCGGCGCTGCAGCGGCACGGGCTCGGCGGCGACCATGGTGGTGGGTACGCCGCGGTCGGCGAGGCATGCCGCCGCCTCGCAGCCGATCAGGCCGCCGCCGATCACCACGGCGGAATCGGCGCTGCGGGCGGCCATTCGCAGGATCACGGCGTCGGCGAACGAGCGCAGGGTCAGCGCGGCCTCGGCGCCGGGAACGTGCAGCCGGACGGGGTTGGCGCCGCAGGCCAGCACGAGGTGCCAGTACGGATAGCGGCGTCCGCCCTCGGTGACCACTTCCTGGCGTGCCAGGTCGATGTGGTCGACGGTGATGCCGCGCTGCAGCTCGACGTCGTGGCGGACGAACCAGCCGGCGCTGTGCAGGTCGAGCTTGGCCTCGCGGCCGCAGAGGTAGGCCTTGCTCAGCGGGGGCTTGGCATACGGCAGGGCCGGGTCGGTGGTGAGGATGCGCACGGGAATGTGCGGGTGCTTGCTGCGGAACGTCTCCGCCGCGCTCAACCCCGCTGGACCACTGCCGATGGCGATGAAGCCCGGTGCCGCCACATTTCCTGGGTACCACTTTTCGGCGCTGGCTACCGCCACCGTCAGCGATTTGTCACATTTGCTGGGCAACGACGGACTGGTGGGATGCGTGTTACCCGCAGTTCGCCGACTCGGGTAGTTCCCCGGCAATATCCCGTTCGTCGCGCGCCACATCGAGATCGTCGTGATGGTGATCGCGATGACGTCGCCGGTTCCCGTAATCGCCTCGGCTGCGGCGGCATTCATCCGCCGACGTCGGGCAGCGGTTGTGGTTGGTGAGGGCTGACTTCGAGACGCGCGCGGTCTTGTGTGGGACCATCTGCGCATGGAGCCGCACGACGACCCGGAGGCGCGGATCAGGGCGCTGGAGCAACCGCTGGCCGATTACGCTAGGGCGACCGAGCTGGGGACGACGCCGTACCCCGAGCCCAATAACGCGTACCTGCCCCCGCCGTTACCGCCGATGCCGCCACCGGCGCAGGGGTCGTACCAACCGCCGGGTTACGGCGCCCCGTGGGCCCCGCCGCCGCGGAAGACATCGGCGGGCATTCCGTGGGTGGTGCTCGGAATCGGTGCTGTCGTGTTCATGATCGTGGCAGCGGGGGTCGGCTTCATCATCGTCAACAACGCGAGCCGCCAAATGCCCGATATCCCAGGCGTCAGCATCCCAAGCTTCCCGTCCATGCCGTCGATGCCCAGCGTGCCGAGCATGCCTGTTGAGCCGACCGAAGCCCCGCCGGGTGGACAGCTCGGCGTCGCAGGCATGGGCGAGAACAAGACGCTCGAATGCAATGACAACAGCGTGAGCATCAGCGGCGTCACCAATACCGTCACGATCACCGGCCACTGCACCACCGTCACGGTGTCGGGCATGCAGAACAAGGTCAACCTCGAGGCGGCCGATCAGATCAACACTTCCGGTTTCGACAACGTCGTCACCTACGAGTCCGGCTCACCCGACATCAATAACGCCGGAAACAACGTGGTGCAACAGGGCTGAGCTCAGGCGCGCATCGGGCTTGTGGCGTCGCTCTTCGGATCGATCAGAATCTTGGCGTGAGCCTCCGGGCTGGCGAGCGCGTCGAAGGCGTTCTCGATCCCCTGGAGCCCGACGGTTCCGGTGATGAGCGGGGTGACGTCGACGATGCCGTCGGCGATCATGTGCAGGGTGTCGCGGAATTCCATTGGTGTGTAACCGAGGACGAAGCGCAGGTCGATCTCTTTGTTGATCGCCATCGAGGGCCGTAGCTTGTCGGCGCCCATGCAGACACCGACCACGACGACACGTGAGAACAGGGGTGCGCCGGTGATGATGTCGTCGATGACGCCGGGCACGCCGACGCATTCGAAGACGACGGGGTGTTTGGGGGTCGCGGCACCGAGTTTGTCGGCGACGCGCCACACGTGCCACCAGGGCAGGCGCAATTTGTGAATCTTTTCGACGGTGGAGACGGCGAGGCCGAGCGCGTCGGGGGCGGTTTCGAGGTGCCCGTGGCCCCGCGCTTTTACGTAAGGCGATTCGTGGGCGGGGTCGACGACGACGTCGGCGCCGCACTGAGCCGCGAGCGCGCGGCGGCCGGGCGCGTAGTCGCTCGCGATGACGGTGCGCACGCCGCGGGCCTTGAGCATCAGGATGACGGCCAAGCCGATCGGGCCGCAGCCGATGACGATGCCGACTTGACCCTTGCCGATCTCGGAGCGACGGACGGCATGCCAGCCGACGGCCATCGGCTCGGTGAGGGCGGCCTTGTCGACGGGCAGGCCGTTGGGGACGGGTAGGGCGAGGGCCTGCTCGACGACGAGCTGTTCGGCGTAGGCGCCGGGCGCGGCCGTCGAGAGGCCAAGCGCGTGGACATCCTTGCCGCGGCGGAGAAGCGGCAATGCGACGACGGGCGTGCCGGCTTTGGGTGCCTTGCGGCTGCGGGGCCCGTAGTCGAGGACTTCGCCGCAGAACTCGTGGCCGAACACGACAGACTGGCTCGAGCGCATGAAGTCGGGGTAGCCGGTCTCGGCCATGACGTCGGCGACCTCGTCGCAGTGGTTGCGGGCGTGCAGGTCTGAGCCGCAGATGCCGCAGCGGAGAACGCCAATGAGCAGCTGGCCCTTCGCCGGCGTCGGAGTCGGCTGGTCGACGACTTCGAACTTGGCATTGGTGCAGGTGACCGCCTTCATGAAGCCAAGCCTAGGGAACCGGCGGCGACCGATCGCACGATTCGCCCATCCAGGCACTCTCCAAATTGCCCGCGTACGGAGCGTCAATCGGGCTGATACGGGCTATCTGAACGACGTGACCGAAAGGTTGGTCATCGCGGCAATGACGTCGAAGTCGCTGTCCCGGTGGATAATTCGCGCGCTATGGCGGATTGCAACTGCTGCGATCAAGCAGTCGTTGATGCCGCGAATGGTCCGACCGGCGCGCCGAGCACCCCGATAGATCTGAGCGGCTGCACGAAAGTCGATCGTGGTGTCGACTGTTAACGACGGCAATCCATTGACGAGTCGTTCGAGTTTTGCGTGGGTGGTGTCGTCGCCGGCGCCCGACAGAATCTCCATCGCCACGGGCTCGCACATCGCGACCTGGTCCGCCTCCTCCGATAGCAGTCGGCGCACTCGGACAGCGGCGGCTGAGCCGGTTGCGCGGAAATACTCGACCCAGGCCGATGTGTCGATCAGGATCACGCGAACTCGTCCGGCTTATCACGCCGCAGCGTGTCCAGGTCACCATCCCATCCGACACCTTCGAGCCCCAGAAGAAACTCCATTGTCAGCGGCTCACCAACGAGCCTCCGAAGGGCGAGGTCGACGGCTTCCTTCTTCGTTGGCACGCCGAACCGTCGCATCACCTCACCGACCAAATAGTCGTCGATTTCGATGTTGGTGCGCCCCATACACCAAGCATACACATCACGCGGATACGACATGATCCGTGCCGACTTCGTCGTTGGCGGCGACTTTGTCGCTCCGAGCCGGGCAAATATCGATGTCACCCCTCCCGCTATGGTCAGAGTGAAAAGAGAGGAAATCGAGAAAGTGAGCGCGCAAACGTCGACACCGAAACTGACGGGCCAATTCTCGAAGGCGTTGGTGTACGCCGAACTGAAGCACCACAACCAGGTCCGCAAGGGCGGCGACATCCCCTACATCGGACATCTGCTCACGGTGGCCGGGCTGGTGATCAACGATTGCGGCTCCGAAACCCAAGCCATCGCGGCGCTCCTGCACGACGCGGTCGAAGACGCCGGCGGACCACCGACGCTCGAGGAGATCACGAAGAACTTCGGCGATGAGGTCGCGCGCATCGTCAGCGAGTGCAGCGACACCGACGTCGAGCCCAAGCCGCCGTGGCGCGAGCGCAAGCAGACCTACATCGACCACCTCGCCGACGTCGGCGACGACACCATCCTGGTCTCGGTCGCCGACAAGCTCGACAACGCGCGGTCCATGCTGCGCGACTACCACGAACACGGCTCGTCGCTATGGGAGCGCTTCACCGTCAAGGATCCGCGCGACCACCTCTGGTACTACGGCGAGCTGCTCAAGGCCTACCGATCCCGCGGCGCCACCAGCTGGATGGTCGGCGAGTTGGATCGGGTCGTCGCGGAGTTGACACGCCTTGTCGACGGCGGCCCTTAGCAAATTAGCGTTTGCGAAGATTGCGACCTATGTCACATCAGTGCGGCGTTGCTAAACCAAGATCACCGGGTAGCCGAGTCATGAGGTGCCGTCGGCACCGTGTGAAACCGAAGATCTACCCGAGGGGGTTCAACCATCATGTCCACACCGGACACCGACACCAGGCTGCTCGCGCAGCTGCGCACCGTACTTGATCTGACCCACACCGAGATTCAGGTCGCGGAGACGCGTGTGGCCCAGGCCCGCACCGAGGCCGTGCGCCGCGAACTGACGCAGAACGCGAACAACGGCCGAATCCGGGCCGAAGCCATCCAGAAGGCGATCCGAGACCTCGGCGGCTTCCCCGACACGATCGGACCGTTTCTCGGCCGCGCCGCCGCTGCGGTCAAGGCGCTGACCGAACAGGCGCAGCCGTTCGATGAGGCGCTGCTGGGTGACCTGGCGCTCGAGGACCAGCTGCTCGACCGATCCCGCTACATCAAGGCGCTCGCTGTCGCGGCCAAGCACACCGACATTCAAGGCCTCGCCGACCGCCTGATCACCGCGCACTCGGCCACGGTTAATTGGCTGACGACCGTGCTGGCCGAAGAGGCGCTCGGCGGCCCTGCCGCGCTGCGGCGCACGCCGCTGCAGGCCACTGCGGGCACCGCGATCAAGCTGTTCAACCTGCCGGTGTCGTGGTCGGCCCAGTCGGTGGATCGCGCAGTCGAGGCGCTGCGTTCGGCCGGACCCGCAGTCGAGGAGCTGCGGCGTCGTGCCCAGCGCGCCAGCGAAGTAACGCTCAAGGCGCTGAGCGCCTCTCGCGATGCCGCGTTGCAGAGCGCCGAAGAAGTCGTCCGTGACGAGGGCGCCGGCCAGGCCGCCGATGCACTGCACGCCGCGCGGTCGGCCGGTGGTGTCCTCGACGCTTCTGAGCTTCCGATCGCCAACTACGACGAGCTGACGGTCGGCGATGCGGTCGCGGAGGTCAAGGAGCTCACCGACCCCGCCGACATCCGCGCGATCGTCGCATACGAAGAGGCGCACAAGAATCGTGCGCGCGTCGTCTCGGCCGCGCAAACGCGGCTGGCCGACATCGCTCAGGAAGTCGTCGGCATCAGCTAGCCGGCAATCCAGAGAGGCGCCATCGACCGTCGCAATCTGACGGTCGATGGCGTTTGGACTTCTGGTGTATGGGTGCGCCGGGACGAGTGACAGGCGACCCGTCATCGATCTTGCTCATCGCCGATCCCGGTGTTGCGGCGGTGATGGCCGAACGTCTTTCTGATTGACTCCCAAGCGCCCTGAAGGACGGTGCTGCGGCAGATGGCAAGTGGGACGTGTCTGTGCGAAGCCACTCCTATCCGGTCGATGAGCATGCCGAGGTCTTAGAGGTGGTCCGCACCGTGGACCCGGCTGACGAGACCGAGGACATCGTCATTTACCTGACAGATCTGCCTCGACGTCTTGGGACTACGCCGGTGATTGTTGACATCAGCGTGCGGAACCGGTTCGGGCTGATATCCATCCCTGGAGCGAGTGGTTTGTTTATCGATCGCAAGGTGCGGAACTTGGCGCAGACAGTCGTGGCCGAGGTGACATGCCAGCCGGACAAGCAACACCGATCCGTGAAGGGGCTGACGCGGACACAGGAAGACGACGTTGTCCGCTACGTCGCGCCGACAGCCATGTCACGTCTGCGGCTTCTAATGGGCATGGTTTACGCCAACCGCCCGTGGCGATTGGTAGTCGGTCTGTCCAAGGTGATGATGGCGGCGTTCGCCGCTGGGGCCGTGAGCCTCGCCTATCCGACAATTTGGCAGTTGTCCGCCACCATGGGCCCCTGGCGCTTGACCGCGGCGACCGTGTTGGCGAGCGCAGCGTTGATCGCGTGGCTCATTCTTGACCACAAGTCATGGGAAAGGCCGCATGCGGCCGACGAACGTGAACGCGCGGTGGATGGAGGATGACGAGGCCGTGAAGGCGGCCGCATACGGGGTTCGACAACGCCAGCGCTTCGACAAATCGAACTGAAGCACGTCCCGCCTCCGCGGTCCGTAGAGCTCGAAGCGTTCTATCGTTGCCATCGATGGCGCTTCACCTTCATCGTGCTGAGCGCACCGATCTCCTCGCCGACGGTCTTGGCGCCCTACTGTCCGCTCCGCTGCCGGACCCGTTCGCCGAGGAGCTCGTCATCGTTCCAGCCAAGGGCGTCGAGCGCTGGCTGAGCCAGCGGCTGAGCCACATCCTCGGTCGCGGCGCAGGGCAGGACGGAATCTGCGCAGGGATCGCGTTCCGCAATCCGCGCTCTCTTATCGCCGAGATCACCGACACCACCGACGACGATCCGTGGTCGCCCGACGCCATGGTCTGGCCGCTGCTCGACGTGATCGACGCCAGTTGCACCGAGGACTGGTGTCGCACGTTGGCGACGCATCTCGGTCACTTTGAGGCCGGCGAGGAAAAGGAGCTGCGCCAAGGCCGCCGTTACGCCGTCGCCCGCAGGCTGGCTGGATTGTTCGCGTCCTACGCGCGGCAACGGCCGCAGCTATTGGTCGACTGGGAACGTGATATCACCGGCGATATCGATCCCGACCTCGACTGGCAGCCGCCTCTGTGGCGGGCACTGCTCGCCGAAGTCGACGCCGACCCGCCGCACATTCGGCACGCCAAAACGCTTGCGCGGCTGCAGGAATCGCCCATCGACCTGCCGGACCGCCTGTCGCTGTTCGGGCACACCCGGCTGCCGTCCACCGAGGTCGAGCTCCTCGGCGCGCTGGCCACCCACCACGATCTTCACCTCTGGCTGCCCCATCCCAGCGACGACCTTTGGCGCACGCTCGCAGGCGAGCACGGGCCTATCCCCCGCCGCGACGACACCAGCCACCGCGACGTCAGCCATCCCCTGCTGGCCACCCTCGGCCGCGACCTACGCGAGCTCCAGCGCACACTGCCCGCCGACCCCCACACCGACGAATACCTGACTGGATCGGCTGGCGGCCGTGCGCATCCCGACACACTGCTCGGCTGGCTGCAGTCCGACATCGCCGCCAACGCGGTCCGCGCCGACGGCCGAACGCTGCGCACAGACGACCGTTCCGTCCAGGTGCACAGCTGCCACGGCCCCGCCCGCCAGATCGACGTCCTGCGAGAGGTTCTGCTCGGGCTGCTCGCCGACGACCCGACGCTGGAGCCGCGCGACATCTTGGTGATGTGCCCCGACATCGAGACCTACGCACCCCTGATCAACGCGGACTTCGGGCTCGGCGACGTCGTGCACGGGGCACACCCGGCGCACCGGCTGCGAGTCCGGCTGGCCGACCGCTCACTCATCCAGACCAACCCGCTGCTCGGCGTCGCCAGCCAACTGCTCACCCTGGCCGGCAGCCGGGTCACCGCCAGCGAGGTGCTCAACCTCGCGCAGTCCGCACCCGTGAGGGCTCGCTTCGGCTTCACCGACGACGACCTCGAGAGCATCACCCGCTGGGTGCGGCAGGCGAACATCCGATGGGGATTCGACCAGGACCACCGCAAGCCGTTCGGCGTCGACTTCGTCCACAACACGTGGCGTTTCGGCATCGACCGGGTGCTGGCCGGTGTCGCGCTGTCCGACGACTCGCACGCGTGGATCGGCTCGACGCTGCCGCTCGACGACGTCAGCAGCAACCGCGTCGAGCTCGCAGGCAAGCTCGCGGAATACGTCGACCGGCTGCAGCGCACCGTCGACTCGCTCAACGGCGCACGGCCACTTAATGATTGGCTCACCGCACTGGCCGACGGCATTACCCTGCTCGCCACGGTTGACGACAACGACGCGTGGCAGGCCAGCCAGATGCAACGGGAGTTCGCCGACGTGCTCGCGACGGCGGGCCCGCGCGGCGACACGCTCTTGCGGCTGCCCGACATTCGAGCACTGCTCGGCCGCCACCTCGCCGGACGGCCCACCCGCGCCAACTTCCGCACCGGCACCCTGACGGTGTGCACGATGGTGCCGATGCGGTCGGTGCCGCACCGGGTGGTGTGTCTGGTTGGTCTCGACGACGGCGTGTTCCCGCGGCTGGGCATCGTCGACGGCGACGACGTGCTTGCCCGCAACCCGATGACCGGTGAACGCGACATCCGCTCCGAGGACCGGCAACTGCTGCTCGACGCGATCGGCGCCGCCACCGAGAAGCTCGTCATCACCTACACCGGCGCCAACGAATACTCGGGCCACGACCGGCCGCCTGCAGTGCCGCTCGCCGAACTGCTGGACACGCTCGACATGACGAGCGCCGAGAAGGTGCGGGACCGCCTGGTGGTCAGGCACCCGTTGCAGCCCTTCGATATTCGCAATGTCATTCCTGGCAAGCTCATCCCCGACAAGCCGTTCACATTCGACCCGACCGTGCGGAAAGCGGCGCTCGCGAGCACCGGCGAACGCAAGGAACAGCCGCCCTTCATCTCCGGCCCGCTGCCTCCGATGCCTGCCGGCGACGTGGTGCTGGAAGACCTCGTCGCGTTCTACAAAGACCCTGTCAAGGGCTTCTTCCGCGCGCTGGACTACACGCTGCCGTGGGACGTCGACGGCGTCGAGGACGCCATGCCCGTCGACATCAACGCCCTCGAGGAGTGGACCGTCGGCGACCGGATGCTGCACGACATGCTGCGCGGCATGACGCCCGACGAGGCCCGTCAGGCGGAGTGGCGGCGTGGCACCCTGCCGCCGGGTCAGCTGGGGTGGCGCAAGGCCACCGAGATCAAGGATCAGTCCGCGCTGCTCGCCACGGCAGCACTGCGCTACCGATACGCCGATGCGCGGGCCTACGACGTCGACATCGACCTGGGCGCGGGTCGGCGGTTGACCGGCACGGTGTCGCCGGTGTTCGGCGATCGGCTGGTATCGGTGACGTACTCCAGGCTCGACGGCAAGCATCTGCTCGAGTCGTGGATTCCGTTGCTGGCCTTGCTCGCCCGCGATCCCGCGGTCGACTGGCACGCGGTGTGTATCGGCCGCGCGAAGAAGGGCTCCACCCCGCGGGAGGAAGGGCTCGGCAGTCCCGACGTGGACGCGGCCGAGGTGCTGCGCGAACTGGTCGCGGTGTACGACGCGGGTCGTCGCGAGCCGATTCCGTTGCCCATCAAGACGTCTTACGCGTGGGCGGTGGCGCGGCACTGTGGCGACATCCCCGAACAGGCGGCCAGGTATCGGTGGAAGTCGAGCGACCGCTACCCGGCTGAGGACCAGGCGCCGGCGCACGTACGCGCGTGGGGGCACGGCTGCCGGTTGGAGGATCTCGTCGACAAGGGCCTGGATTCGTACTCCGAGCGGGTGTGGCTGCCGATGCTGCGCGCCGAGAGGCCGGTGTGATGGACCGCTTCGACCTGTTGGGTCCGCTGCCCGCCGAGAACTCGACGACCGTGCTGGAGGCCAGCGCAGGCACCGGCAAGACGTTCGCGTTGGCGGGGCTGGTGACGCGCTACATCGCCGAGGGCGCCGCGACGCTCGACCAGATGCTGCTCATCACGTTCGGCCGCGCCGCGAGCCAGGAGCTGCGAGAGCGGGTCCGCGATCAGATCGTCTGCGCGCTCAAGGCTTTCGACGACCCCACCTCCGTCGGCGACAACCAGGTCGTTGCGCATCTACTCGACGGATCCGAGGACCAGTGCGCGGAGCGCCAACGCAATCTGCGCGATGCACTGGCGAGCTTCGACGCAGGCACCATCGCGACCATTCACCAGTTCTGCCAGCTGGTGCTGAAGTCGCTTGGCGTGGCCGGGGACAGCGACGCCGGTGTCACGTTGGTCGAGAGCCTCGACGACCTGACCACCGAGATCGTCGACGATCTGTATCTCGCGCACTTCGGGCAGGAGCGCGACGATCCCGTCCTCACCTACAAGGACGCGCTGCGGCTGGCGCGCGAAGTGGTGAACCACCCGTCGACGGAACTGCGGCCGCTGGACCCCGAGCCGGATTCACGGGCAGCGGTGTGCATCGGGTTCGCGAAAGATGTTCTGGCCGAGCTGGAGACACGCAAACGGCGGTTGGGGATCCTCGGATACGACGACCTGCTGAGCCGGCTCGCCGTGGCGCTGACGGCCGATCACTCCCCCGCCCAACTCCGGATGCACCGGCGATGGCCGATCGTGATGGTCGACGAGTTCCAGGACACCGATCCCGTGCAGTGGCAGGTCATCGACCGCGCGTTCAGCGGCCGCTCCACGCTGGTCCTGATCGGCGACCCCAAGCAGGCGATCTACGCGTTTCGCGGCGGCGACATCGTCACGTATCTGAAGGCCGCGCAGACGGCTGGCGACAAGCAGACCCTTGCCACGAACTGGCGCAGCGACGGTGCGCTCGTCGACCGCCTGCAAGTGGTGCTGCGCGGGGCGGAGCTCGGCGGTCCGCGGATCGTCGTGCACGACGTCGACGCGTCTCACCAGGGCAGCCGGCTCGCGGGTGCTCCGAGCTGTGACCCGTTTCGCCTGCGGGTCGTCACGCGGGAGACGTTCGGCCGCAAAGGCATTCAGAACCTCGCCATCGACGACCTGCGCACCCATATCGGCAGGGACCTGGCAGCCGACATCCGTGCACTGCTGGCCGGCGGTGCCACGTTCGACGGCGCGCCGCTGCAGGCCCGCGACATCGCGGTGATCGTCGAAAGCCACAAGGACGCCAGGTGTTGTCATCGCGCACTCGGCGACGCGGGTGTGCCGTCGGTGTACACCGGCGACTCAGACGTGTTCGGCTCCGATGCCGCCGAGGACTGGCTGGCACTGTTGGAGGCCTTCGACCAGCCGCACCGCTCGGGTGTGGTGCGCGCCGCGGCGGCGACGATGTTCTTCGGCGAGACGGCCGAAACGTTGGCGGCGGGCGGCGATCAGCTGACCGATCACGTCGCCGAGACGCTGCGCGAGTGGGCAGGACATGCGCGGGAGCGGGGGGTGGCCGCGATCTTCGAGGCCGCACAGCTGGACGGCATGGGCGATCGGGTGCTGTCGTGGCAGGGCGGCGAGCGGCATATGACCGACCTAGCGCACATGACGCAGCTGCTGCAGGAGGCCGCGCACCGGGAGCACTACAACCTGCCCGCGCTGCGCGACTGGCTGCGGACCCAGCGCGAAGAACGCAGTGGCGCAACGGAACGCAACCGCCGACTCGACAGCGACGCGGCCGCCGTGCAGATCATGACGGTGTGGGTGAGCAAGGGCCTGCAGTATCCGGTGGTGTATCTGCCGTTCGCGTTCAACCGCAATGTGCAGGAACGCGAACTGGTGCTGTTTCACGACGGCGATACGCGATGCCTGCACGTCGGCGGCAAGGACAGCCCCGACTACGACGGCGTCGCGGCGCTGGGCCGCAAGGAGGCCGCCAGTGATGACAGCCGCCTGACCTACGTCGCGATGACGCGGGCGCAGTCGCAGGTGGTGGCGTGGTGGTCACCGGCGTACGACGAGCCCAACGGCGGTCTGTCACGGTTGTTGCGGGGCCGCGAACCGGGCGAATCGACGGTGCCCGACCGGGTTTCGCCAGCCAAGGTCTCGGACGACGACGCGTTGGCGCGGCTGCAGAAGTGGCAGACCGCGGGCGGGCCGGTGATCGAGGAGTCGGTGGTGGCATCGCCGGCTCCAGTTCGAGCTGAAGCCAAGGACGTCGAGTTCGAGGTCCGGCACTTCCACCGCGCGATCGACACCACGTGGCGGCGCACGTCGTACTCGGGTCTGATCCGGGCCGCGGAGACCAGCGGTGTCAGCAGCGAGCCGGAAGTCATCGAACTCGACGATGAGATCGCCGACATCCCGGTCGTGGTGCGGGCATCGGGGCCGGACGTGCCGTCGCCGATGGCGGAGCTGCCGACGGGTGCGAAGTTCGGGACGTTGGTGCACGCTGTGTTGGAGACGGCGGATCCGTTCGCGGCGGATCTGGCCGCGGAGCTGGAGGCGCAGATCCGCGAGCATTCGGTGTGGTGGCCGGTGGACGTCGAGCCGTCGGAGTTGGCGGCGGCGATGGTGCCGATGCACGACACACCGTTGGGGCCGCTGGCGGACGGGATCACGCTGCGGCGGATCGGGCTGCCGGATCGATTGCGGGAGCTGGATTTCGAACTGCCGTTGGCGGGCGGTGATCTGCGGGCGGCGGCCCCGGACATCCGGCTGGCCGACGTGGGTGTGCTGCTGCGCGAGCATCTGCCGGCCGATGACGTGCTCGCGAGCTACGCCGACCGGTTGACGGGTGACGCGTTGGGTGGTCAGTCGTTGCGTGGTTATCTGAGCGGATCGGTGGACGTGGTGCTGCGGGTCGGCGGGCGGTATCTGGTGGTCGACTACAAGACGAACTGGCTCGGCGACGGTGACCGCCCGCTGACGTCGGCGGACTACGACCGGGCGCGGATGACCGAGGCGATGCTGCACTCCGACTATCCCCTGCAAGCGCTGTTGTATTCGGTTGTGCTGCATCGGTATCTGCGTTGGCGGCAGCCGGCATACGAACCGTCAACGCATCTGGGCGGCGTGATGTATCTGTTCCTGCGGGGCATGTGCGGTGTGGACACTCCGGTGGTCGACGGGCATCCCGCCGGAGTGTTCAGCTGGCAGCCACCGCACGCCCTGATAACCGACCTCTCGGACCTGCTCGACGCGGGAAGGCGGGCGGCATGACGTCCGTTGAACTTGCGGTCAACGATGTGTTCGAGCCGGCCGACGTCCATGTAGCCCGACGGCTGACCGCGCTACGCGAAGAACCCGACGAGCGGGTTGCGCTGGCCGTCGCATTCGTGGTTCGAGCCTTGCGCGGCGGCTCGGTGTGTGTGGATCTGAATTCCGCTGAGCTCGCAGATCTGGCCGAAGCGGTGAGGGCAAGCCCGCTACTGGAGGACCCGCCGATCCTGCGGCGCAGCGGGACCCTGCTGTATCTGGATCGGTACTGGCTGGAGGAACAGCAGGTCTGCGACGACGTGCTCGCGATGGTGAAGCTCAGGCCCAAACAGGCACCTTCGGATATCGACCGGCTGTTTCCTGCCGGCTTCGAAGAGCAGCGCGCCGCTGCGGAAGTTGCGTTGGCACAAGGGTTGACGGTGTTGACCGGAGGTCCGGGGACGGGCAAGACGACGACGGTTGCGAGGTTGTTGGCGTTGCTCGCCGGCAGGGGCCGGCTGCGGATCGCACTGGCGGCGCCGACGGGCAAGGCTGCGGCGCGTCTGCAGGAGGCCGTGCAGCTGGAGGTTGGCAACCTCGACCCGGCCGACCGAGCGTCGCTGTCGGGGCTGCAGGCCACGACGTTGCATCGGCTGCTCGGCAGTCGGCCCGATACCTCTGCGAGGTTCCGGCACCATCGCGGAAATCGGTTGCCGCACGACGTGATCGTGGTGGACGAGACCTCGATGGTGTCGTTGACGATGATGGCCCGACTGTTGGAGGCGGTGCGCCCCGACGCGCAGTTGATTCTGGTCGGCGACCCCGATCAGCTGGCGTCGGTGGAGGCGGGCGCGGTGCTGGCCGATCTGGTCGACGGGTTGGGCGAGGGCAAGATCGCCGCGCTGACGACGTCGCACCGATTCGGTGAGTCGATCGGCGAGTTGGCCACCGCGATCCGGGCGGGGGATGCAGACCGGGCGATCGAGGTGCTGCGGGCCGGCGGTGAGCACCTCGAGTGGATCGACACCCAGGATCCGCGGGAGAAGTTGCGCAAAGTGCTTGTGCCACATGCGCTTGCGTTGCGGACGGCGGCGATCTTCGGCGACGAAAAGGCGGCGCTGGAGATACTGGACGAGCACCGGATGCTGTGCGCGCACCGGAGGGGCCTATCCGGTGTGCAGTATTGGAACCGTCAGGTGGAGCGGTGGTTGACCGAGGAGACGGGCGAGCCGATCTGGACGTCGTGGTACGCGGGGCGGCCGGTGTTGGTGACGGCGAATGACTATGGGCTGGGCCTGTACAACGGGGATACGGGCGTGACGGTGGTTCGCGAGGGCGTGCTGCGGGCCGTCATTCCAGGTGCGGGCGAGGCGCTGAGGTTCGCGACGAGTCGGCTCGCGGACGTCGACACGATGCACGCCATGACGATTCACAAGAGCCAAGGAAGCCAGGCGCTTGAGGTGACGGTGCTGTTGCCGCAGGAGGACTCGCGGCTGCTGACGCGGGAGCTGTTCTACACGGCGGTCACACGCGCGAAGGAACGCGTGCGCGTTGTGGGGTCTGAGGCGGCGTTGAGGGCCGCGATCGAACGACGCGCGCTGCGCGCCTCGGGGCTGGCGCAGCGGCTGCGCAATTAGCAGGCGACGCGGGAGAAGAACGCGCCGGCAAACAGAGCGATGATGAGCGCGATCGTGGTCTGTCCGGACATGGCCGTCACGACGATGCCGACGATGGCCGAGATGCCGATGATGACCAGCAGGGTGCCCAGGAACCAGTGGCGGGCATCGACAGACGAACTCTTGGCCAGCGGTGGAGCAGGCTGCGGGTGACCCAGTGGATCGTCGTTAACTCCAACCATTGGTCGCCCCTTCGCCGCTGTGATTGCGGACACAATGTAGCGCACAAGTGACTGTGCTCACAGCTCGGGGAGATTGCAATTCAGGTAGCCGCTGGCGAAAGGCCATGCTTAGCAGGACTACTGGTGTCGCCCTCGCCCGGAATGGATGCGGTCGCCGCTACGGGCGGTTGCCGGCCACGGGAGGGCCGGGAATCCACGTCAGGAGATCCTGAACACCGTCGTTGTAGACGACGCTGTTCGGCACGTCGCCCACGACGTCGAAGTAGAGCTTGCCGGGCACTGTGCCGCCGATGAATCGGTAGTTGGCCCCGCTCTCCGCGCGGGCGTTGAACATCGGCGCCATGGGAACCGCTCCGCCCCCGTCCACCGTCACCATTGCTTCATACAACTGGCCGTTGTGGGGCACGGCGTCGGAACTCGGATTCAGCCCGTGAACTGTGTACGTGATCGTCGGCGCGCCAGTGGCGGGATCGAGCAGTGTCTCCCCCTGACCGAACGGCTTGATGTTGCTGGCCGCCGACGCCGGCGCGACCGCGCCGAGGCTGAACGCGATCGCTACAGCGGCGACAACTTTGGCTAGTTTCTTGGTGTTCACCTTGGCTCCCCTCGCTCGCCTGGTGTTATAGAACGATTCGTACCCGCGGAAGCGGCGTCGGAAACGCAAAGAGCGCAGCTACGTTGGTCCCGTGGGATCTGCACCCGGGGCACGCGCCGAGCGCGAGATCGTCGTCACCGAGGAGTTCGAACACGCGCTGGCGCTGCTGTCCGAGGGCCGGCACCTGTTCCTGACCGGTAAGGCGGGGACCGGTAAGTCGACGCTGATCCGCTGCTTCATGGCCGAGACCGACCGCAACGTGGTGGTGGTCGCCCCCACCGGCATCGCCGCGCTCAACGTCGACGGCTACACCATCCATCGACTGTTCGGGTTCCGCACCACCACAACGCTGCACGACGTGCGCGGTGGCGGCTACCGGCCGGGGCGGTTCACGAAGACCCTGGCGTCGCTTCAGACGTTGATCATCGACGAGGCGTCGATGGTGCGCGCAGACGTGTTCGACATGCTGGCCGCCGCGCTGGAGCGGTTCGGTCCGCAGCCGGGTGCGCCGTTCGGGGGTGTGCAGATCGTGTTGGTTGGCGATCTGTACCAGCTGCCGCCGGTGGTCAGCGAAGGCGAGGCGGAATATTTCTCGACGACCTATGAGACACCGTATTTCTTCTCCGCGAACAGTTTCCGGCGTGACGACTTCCCAACCGTGACGTTGACGACGGTGTTCCGCCAGCTCGGCGACGACCGAATGACGGCCATTCTCAACGAAATTCGCGAAGGCGTGCTACTGGGCCATGCCCAGGAGCAGCTCAACGCCCGCACCGACCGGGACTTCGTGCCGCCCGACGACGAGTTCTGGCTGACGCTGGCGCCGACCAACCGGCTGGTGTCGGCCCGTAACCGTCAGCAGCTCGAGCGGCTGCCCGGTGACGAGTTGATCCACCGCGCGCGGGTATCGGGTGACCTGTCGTTGTTCGATCCACCGGTCGAGGAGACGCTGCGGTTCAAGGTCGGGGCGCAGGTGATGATGCTCAACAACGATCAGGGCAGCCGCTGGGTCAACGGAACCATCGGCCGGGTGATCGGCATCGACTACGACCGCTATGGGTCCGTCGTCGAGGTCGAGTTTCCCGACGGCACCTGTGCGGACGTGACGCCCTATACGTGGGAGGCGACGCGGCCGGTGGTGGCGGCCGGTTCGCTGAGCCGGGAGGTCATTGGCTCGTACACCCAGCTGCCGTTCAAGCTGGCGTGGGCGATCACCATTCACAAGAGCCAGGGGCAGACGCTGGACCGGTTGATCGTGGACCTGACCGGCGGGATGTTCTCAACGGGTCAGCTCTACGTGGCGCTGAGCCGGTGCACGTCGATGCCCGGGCTGGTGCTGAAACGGCCCGTGCTGCCGAAGGATTTGAAGGTTGACCGCCGGATCGCGCGGTTCTTACGCAACGCGGTGCTCGATGATCGGGTCCGGCGGTATTGCGCGATCGCCATCCTCACGGTCGGTGAGGAGGGCCGGATGTCGCGGCCGCGGCCGGTGGAGTTGGCGGTGGCCTTCGACGACGGGACGGCGGTGTCCACGGTGATCAATCCGCAGCGCGATCTGGCGGATGCCCGCAAGAGGTATGGGATCACGGTGTCCGACGTGCTGTTGGCGCCGACGCTGCGGGAGGCGTGGGCGGTGATCGCGCCGATGCTGGCGGGCTACACACCGGTCGGCTTCGGTATCGACGAGACGCTCGGGTTGATCGACTTCGAGTTGAAGCGACTGGGCCACGTGACGGCGATGCCGCTGGGGCTTGAGGCGCCTCGAGCTTCAGGGGCCGCGCCTACTGCACTGGGGCGGGCGCGAGCCGCGCGACAAGCCCATGCCCGATCGGGCGTCGACGACGGCGGCGCGTCGGCGTTCGACGAACCGGAACCATCCGAATCAGTGTCGGGCCTGCTGGTCAGCCGCGATGACGATGAGCCGACGCCGGTAGCCGACCATCTGCCCGGCTTGTCGGCGATACTGCGGGTGAGCCGGGATGTCAGCGCGGTCGTGTTGCGCGGGATGCCGGCGCAGGAGGTGCGGGGCCCCGCCGAGACGCCGTGGATCGCGGCGGCGCGGCAATCGGTGGCCGATCAGTTATGTGCGGCGGCGTCCCGTGCAACGCTGACCGACGCGGTGGTGGAGCGGCTGCAGGAGGCCGGCAACCTGCTCGGTGTCGACGTCGTCTCTGGCGCTTGCATAGGGGAGCGTCACGATATCTGCGCAGTCCTGGTTTCGGGGGCACAAATCTGTTTCACGGGGACGGCGCAGGACGCCACCGGGCGGATCGTCGAGCGTGAAGAGATGGAGCGGCTGGCGCAGAAGGCCGGTCTGGCGCCGGTCAAGTCGGTGACGAAGACAAGGTGCGAAGTGTTGGTGACGGCGGAGGCGGGCAGCCAGTCAGGGAAGGCACGCAAGGCTCAGGAGCTCGGAAAGCCGGTGTTCTCGGCGGACGAGTTCTTCGCGTGGCTCGCTGACAAAGGGATACCGGGGTGAGCCGAATCGAGACCATATCGAGGTGTCCGATAGTTGGCCGAACGCCATGCCGAGACGGTACGGTCGGACCGGGTTGACCGTCCAGCCCAACGGAAAACGTCACGGTGGCGAGTTGACTCCCCGCCGAGCGGGTGCAAACCCCGACGTCAGCCGCTATACGTAGTTGTGCACTCAGGGGTTATGGGGTGTTCGTGCCAACTGAGATCGAAGCTGCCTGCACGGTTCGCGGCGCGCTGCCGTGGTCGAACACCAGCGGGTCTGTACAGTCAGGGCGTCTGAAACGCTCGACTCCTCGCTCCGAACGGAGCGCCGGACCATCTGGGGTGAACACGAGAGGGTCTCGCTCCGCTGTAGTCGCCATCGGCCCCGGCAGGGGCGGGCGACAGTCGGACCTCAGCGGCTCCACTCGTGCACAACACATTCGCGGCGCCCTCGCGCCGGAGCCAAAGGGGTTGTCGTGAGCCAATTCACCGAGACGATGTACGCCAATGCCCAATGGAGCCTCAAGGGCATGGTCACCGGTGAGCCCGACGCCCCCGTCCGGCACACCTGGGCCGAGGTGCACGATCGAGCCCGGCACGTCGCAGGTGGTCTGGCCGCCTCCGGCGTCGGACATGGCGATGCGGTGGCGGTGCTCGCGGGCGCCCCTGTCGAGATCGCACCGACCGCGCAGGGAATCTGGATGCGCGGCGCCAGCCTGACCATGCTGCACCAACCCACGCCGCGCACCGATCTGCAGCGCTGGGCCGAGGAAACCACCGCCGTCATCAACATGATCGGCGCCGCGGCGGTGGTCGTCTCGGATCCGTTCATGCCGGCGGCGCCCCTGCTCTCTGAGTTGGGAATGCGGGTGCTGACAGTCGCAGACCTACTCAAAGGTCGGCCCATCGTTCCCGTCCACACCGACGACGACGACATCGCGCTGATGCAATTAACGAGCGGTTCGACTGGGTCTCCTAAAGCCGTCCAGATCAGCCACCGCAACTTCGTCGCCAATGCCGAGGCGATGATCGCCGGCTGCGACTTCGACGTCGACAACGACGTGATCGTGAGCTGGCTGCCGTGCTTCCACGACATGGGTATGACGGGCTATCTCACCGTGCCGATGTACTACGGCGCCGAGCTCGTCAAGATCACCCCGATGGACTTTCTGCGCGATACGTTGTTGTGGGCCAGGCTGATTGACAAATACAAGGGCACCATGACCGCCGCGCCCAACTTCGCCTACAACCTGTTCGCCAAGCGGTTGCGCAGGCAGGCCACGCCCGGAGAGTACGACCTGTCGTCGCTGCGGTGGGCGCTGTCCGGCGCCGAGCAGGTCGACCCCCTTGACGTCGAGGATCTGTGCGACGCGGGCAAGCCGTTCGGGCTGCGGCCCGAGGCCATCATCCCCGCCTACGGCATGGCCGAGACGACGGTGGCGGTGTCCTTCTCCGAGTGCGGCGGCGGAATGAAGGTCGACGAGGTGGATGCCGACTTGCTGGCGGTGCTGCACCGCGCCGTCCCGGCGAGCAAGGGACGCACTCGGCGGCTGGTGTCGCTGGGCCAGCCGCTGGAGGGCCTGGAGGTGCGCGTCGTCGACGAGGACGGCAGCGTGCTGTCGTCGCGCGGCGTCGGCGTCCTCGAGGTGCGCGGCGAGCCGGTGACCAAGGGCTACATCACGGAGGCCGGGTTCATCCACGCGCAGGACGAACGGGGCTGGTACGACACCGGTGACCTGGGCTATCTCACCGAGGCGGGCGACATCGTGGTGTGCGGCCGACTCAAGGACGTCATCATCATGGCGGGGAAGAACATCTATCCGACCGACATCGAGCGCGCCGCCTGTCGCGTCGCGGGGGTGCGGCCAGGCTGTTCGGTGGCGGTGCGGCTCGAGGCCGGGCGGTCGCGGGAGACGTTCGCCGTCGCGGTGGAAACCAAGGAGTATCAAGATCCCGCCGAGGTGCGCCGCATCCAGCATCAGGTGGCGCACGAGGTGTTCGCCGAGGTGGATGTCCGGCCCCGCAATGTGGCCGTGCTTCAGCCCGGCATGATCCCGAAGACGCCCTCGGGCAAGCTGCGGCGCGCCCACGCGCTGGCACTCGTCAACTGAAAAGGCGTAACGGCGTCGGTTGGCGAGTAATTTTGTCGTCAGTATGGCCGATTTTGACGCGCAGCCCGGCCGCCCCACGCAGGCGGAGGCCGACCTGCCGCGCGCGCAGTTGGAGGCCGACGAAATCGATCTGTACACCGGGCTGAAAGGGGTGGCCGGACTGGTCGCCGGCGCCCGCGGGGTGATCGATCTGCTCGGCGACGTTGCGGAGTTCGCCGCGCAAGCCATCCCCGGCGTCGACGGTGTTGGCGTCGCCCTGATCCACTCCCACGATGGCACACCGGTGATCCAAACATGGGCCGCCACAGCAGTATTCGTGCATGACATCGACACCGTCCAGTACGAGGAACTCAACGAGGGGCCGTGCATCACGTGTGTGGAGTCGCGGCGGCCGTGCGTCAGTGGCTCGCTGGGCAGTGACGGCCGTTGGCCGCGCTTCGGCGGCCGGGTGGCACGGATGGCCGTTCATTCGGCGCTGTCGCTGCCGCTGACGGTGGGCGATGAGGTCATCGGCGCGATCAATACCTATGCCCGCAGCCGCGACGCGTTCGCCGAGCACGCGGTGCAGTTGGGTTCACAGTTCGCCGAGCCTGCGGCGGTGTCGGTGTACAACGCGCAGCTGCTGGCGCGGGCCCAGGAGCGGACGATGGCGCTGCAGCGTGCCCTGGATAGCCGGGCGGTGATCGATCAGGCGATCGGCATCATTCGCAGCCGGGCGGGTGTCAGCGCGGAGGTGGCGTTCGATCGGCTCACCCGGCTGAGCCAGACCGAGAACGTCAAGCTGCATCTGGTCGCCGAACGCATGGTGGATGAGGCGGTGCGGCGCGCCTGGGCGCGGCAAGTCCCCAAGCGAGGTCTCTAGCGAGGCGGGGCCGAGGCGAATTCGGCGATGGCCGCCAACAGCGCGGGGCGCGACGCGCGATCGGTCATGAGCCGGCGCGCCACGTCGGTCAGGTGGTCTCCGTGGGCGCGCGCGTAGCCGCGCATCAGGTGGAAGGCCCGCTCGACGGAGATGTTGAGGCTTTCGCGCAGGAAGCCCTTGGCCTGCTCGACGAGGATGCGGCTGGTCAGTGCGGAGCGCAGTTGCGGCATCACGGTTGATGGCGTGGGCGGGTGTTCCTGCAGTATCGCGACGGACGCGATGTGGGCCAGGGTCTGGCCGACCAGAAGGTCGGCGTCGTTGAGTGCGCCGGTGCGGCTGCCGAACAAGCCGAGCGTGCCCATGACGATGCCGGCCGCGCGCATAGGGATGGCGTGCACGGAGGCGAAGCCGGCGTCGAGCGCGGCGGGGACGAACCGCGGCCATCGGCTCGCTTCGGCCTGCAGGTCGGCGACGGAGACCGGCTGCCCGGCGAAATAGCAGTCCACGCAGGGGCCTTCTTCGGCCTGTAGTTGGAAGAGCTCCAAGGCGCGGGTCTCCTCGGTGGTGGCCGCGAGCAGGCGGAGCTGCTCGAGCGGGTCGGCGAGCAGGAGGCCGGCCGATTCGACGTCGAGTAGTTGGGTGCAGCGCTCGGTGAGTTCGGTCAGCAGGTCGACGACGTCGAAGTCGTCGAGCAGGCTGTCGACGAGCGACACGGCGGCGTCCAGTACGCGGGTTTCACGAGGGGTTTCGGTCATCTCGCACTCCGTCCTGGGTTGCGTGGGGCGTGCATTAGTCGGCCTCCAGCTTCAGGCGGCGGTCGAGGATGTCGCGGGCGACGTCGGTGGAGCTGCGGCCGGTGGCGTAGGCGTGGCCGCGCAGGCGCACCAGGGCCTCGGCGGGTTCGACGCCGAGTTGGGCAACCAGCATGCCGGTGGCCTGGCTGACCTCGGCGCGCGAGAGCACAAGAAGCTCGCTCCAGGCCTTGCTCTCCGGATCGTTGACGGCGGCCTGGAGATCACCGCCCAGGAGGTCGAGCACCGGGGCGCCGGCGAGTTCGGCGGCGACGACAGCACTGGCGAAATCCTCACCTTTGAGCAGGCCGGGCTCGGCGCGGAAAAAGTCGAGCGCGCCGATGTGTTCGCCGGCAACGAGCACGGGCATCGCGAAGACGGCGTGGATGTGGTGGGACAGCATGGCGGGGCCGTAGATCGGCCAGCGAGGTTCGCGGGGGTCGGCGAGGTCGGCGAGGTCGGCGACCAGGACGGGGGCGTGATGGCTGACGGAGTCCAGGCAAGGACCTTCGCCGAGGGTGAACTGGAGCTCGTCGTAGGTCCGCGCGAGGCCGCCGCTGGATCCGAGGGTTCCGCAGGTGGACCCGTCGAAGATCAGCGAGATGGCCGCGGCATCGATATCCAGCAGCCCCACACATGCCTCGCAGAGCCGGTCGGCGGCCTCTGCCCCCCGCCGCCCTTCAACAGCGGAGACAAGCTGGTCGTGGATGGCCACATCTACCCGAACGCAGGCTGGACAGCTATGGCACTGCCCGGCGGTCGAGGTGGCGCGGTCATACCTCCACTGTGACATGCCGGCGACCTCCGAGCGGCGCATCATGGAAGTGTGCGGTTTGGGGTGGGAGTTTCCACCGCGCCCGACGCGGCGAAGGCAGCGGTCGAGGCCGCGACGCACGCGCGCGACGAACTCGCGGGCGAGGCGCCGTCGTTGGCCGTCCTCCTCGTATCGCGGCCACACACCGAGAACGCTGCGGAGGTTCTCAACGCGGTGCAGGCCACGGTTGAGCCGCCAGCGCTGATCGGTTGCGTCGCCCAGGCGATAGTCGCCGGCCGCCACGAGTTTGAGGACGACGCGGCGGTGGCGGTATGGCTGGCGTCCGGTCTGGCCGCCGAGACGTTCCAGCTGGACTTCGTCCGCACCGGCTCGGGCGGCGGCCTGCTCACCGGGTACCGATTCGACCAATCCGCGCACGATCTGCATCTGGTGCTGCCGGACCCGTACACATTTCCGTCGAGCCTGCTCATCGAGCACCTCAATACCGACCTGCCGGGAACCACTGTTGTTGGCGGCGTGGTGAGCGGTGGGCTCGGACCGGGCGACACTCGATTGTTCCGCAACCGCGATGTGCTCACCTCCGGCGCCGTCGGCGTGCGACTGCCCGGTTTGCACGGTGTCCCGATCGTGTCGCAGGGCTGCCGACCGATCGGGCGCCCGTATATCGTCACCGGCGCGGACGGCGCATGGATCACCGAACTGGGCGGCCTACCGCCGCTGGTGCGGCTGCGCGAGATCGTCGAAGAGATGCCGAGCGACGAGCAGGATCTCGTCACCCATGGCCTACAGATCGGGATCGTCGTCGACGAGCACCTGGCGGCTCCGGGCCAGGGCGACTTCATGATTCGCGGGCTGCTGGGCGCCGAACCGTCGAACGGGGCGATCGAGATGGGCGAGGTCGTCGAGGTCGGCGCGACCGTGCAGTTCCAGGTCCGCGACGCGGTGGGCGCCGACAAGGACCTACGACTTTCCCTGGAGCGGGCCACAGCTCAGCTGCCCGGGCGTCCGGTCGGCGCGCTGTTGTTCACGTGCAACGGGCGTGGGCGCCGAATGTTCGGGGTCGCCGACCACGACGCGTCGACGATCGAAAACCTACTTGGCGGGATTCCGCTCGCCGGTTTCTTCGCAGCCGGGGAGATCGGCCCGATCGCGGGTCGCAACGCGTTGCACGGATTCACCGCGTCAATGGTGGTGTTCGCCGACGACACGGCATGAGTCGCTGCCTCGACGCTGGCGCCAGTTGAGCGCCCCACTTTTACCGGTAGGCGTCGCTACGTTTGGCGACGATGAATACGGTCAGTTCTCCTGCAGCATCGTCAATGAGGTACACAATCCGGTACTGGCCAAACCGCACCCGCCAATCATTAGCGCTTCCAACGAGTTTCTTCGCACCAGAAGGGCGCGGATCGTGCGACAGACCGATGATCGTCTGAAGCGCCCTTTCAAACTCCGCACGCGGAAGTCGCTGCAATTGTTTCAGTACGTCCGGATGAAACTGGATCCTCATCGGGTGGCGAAGGCGTCCGCATCGACGTCCAACGCGTCAAGCATCTCTGCGAGAGTCATCGCTGTGAACGACTTGGCGCGGAGGTCGCGCAGCCGCAGCGCGTCAGCGACGTCGGCATGTTCATGAAGGCGTTCGTAGTCGGTCAGGCTGATGATGACTGCCACCTCCGTGCCGCTGTCGGTGATGATGACTTCTTCGCCCGTCGCCGCGACAGTGCGCACGACTGAACCCAAGTTGCTCCGCAGATCCTTCAAGCTGTGGGTACTCATGTGTACATATGTTACACCCGTGCAGGCCGCTCTCGACGGTCTGCGGCTACCCGATGCGGCTACTGTTCGACCGTGCACGTCGACGTGATGACGACTCCGCAGCCCTTGGACAAGGTGGGCGACCTCGCCCGGCGTGTGCACGAGGCGGGGTTCTCCGGTCTGCTGTTCACCGAAACCGGTCGGACCGCGTATCTCAGCGCCGCGGTGGCATCGCAAGCCGCGCCCGAGCTTGAACTGTCGACCGGTGTCGCCGTTGCCTTTCCGCGCAGTCCGTTCGTGACGGCGGCGACGGCGTGGGAACTGCAGGAGGCGACGGGCGGAAAGTTCCGGCTCGGGTTGGGCACTCAAGTGCGCACGCATGTGGTGCGGCGCTACGGCATGCCGTTCGAGCGTCCGGGCCCGCGGCTGCGGGATTACGTGCTGGCGGTGAAGGCGTGTTTCGCGGCGTTTCGAACCGGAAAGCTCGATCACCACGGCGAGTTCTATGACCTGGACTTCATCACGCCGCAGTGGAGCGCGGGGCCGATCGACGCACCCGATCCGAAAGTAGATGTGGCCGCGGTGAATCCGTGGATGTTGCGGATGGCGGGCGAAGTGGCGGACGGCGTGCACGTGCACCCGCTGGGCGAACCGGGCTATATCGCACGGCACGTGGTGCCGAATGTGGCTGCGGGAGCGGCGAAGTCGGGGCGGGCGCCGTCGGACATCGCAGTGATTGTGCCAGTGATGACGATCGTGGGCGACAGCGACGAGGAACGTCACAATGAGCGTGAGCTGGTGCGAGCCAGCATGAGCTTTTACGGAAGCACGCCGAACTACGCCTTCATATGGGACGGGGCGGGATTCGAGGGGACGACGGCGCGGATCCGGGAGAAGCAGAAGGCCGGCGACTTCAAGGGCATGGCGGCGCAGATCACCGACGAGCACATCGCGACGTTCGCCACCGAGTCGACGTGGGACGGCCTGGCCGACGCTCTGACCCAGAGGTACGGGGAAATCGCAACGCGCATCGTGCTTTACAACGCGCTCGGCGATCGCGAGCGCTTCGAGCGGTACGGCGACGTCGCGCAACGCATATCGTGACGCAGGGCCTTGGCGCGATTTCTCGAATCCTGAGGCAGAATTGCCCGATACTCGTTCCGTGGAGGTCCCCGTGATCCGGAGTTCCGACGTCGACGCGGACTGCCCGTGGTCGCCGCGGGAAGCCGAGCTGCTCGCGGTGACGCTCGAGCTGCTCCAGGAACACGGTTATGACCGGTTGGCCCTCGACGCGGTTGCCGCGAGGGCACGCGCCAGCAAGGCCACGCTCTACCGACGGTGGCCGACCAAGGCCGAACTGGTGATGGCGGCATTCGTCGAGGGCACCCGGCAGGTCGCGGTCGACCCGGACACCGGCACGTTACGCGGCGATCTGCTGCGACTCGGTGAGTCGGTCTGCACTCACGTCAGCACCCATGCCGGCACCATCCGGGCGGTGCTCGTGGAGATTTCCCGGCGGCCCGAACTCGACGCCATCATGCAGGAGCAGTTCCTCGCGCAGCGAAAGGCGCTCGTCGTACGCATCCTCAATAGGGCCGTCGACCGCGGCGAGATCGCCGCCTCCGCCATCACCGAGGACCTGTGGGACATGTTGCCCGGTTACATCATCTACCGCACGGTTCTCGCCGGCCGAGCCCCATCGAGTCGCACCGTGCAGGACCTCGTCGACAACGTGCTCATCCCCAGCCTCACCCGCCACAATGAGCGGAGGTCCTGACTATTCAGTGGACACCCGTACGACTTGTTCGGTCCGGTCCCGTACCGTACTGTCAACCTGGTTGATATCCGTAGTAGGGACGCCCCCTGTCCGTCACGTGTCACCGCTCGTTGAAAGGGTCACGGATGCAGCGGTTTTCGATCGGCAGCCGATTGATGCGACAGTGGATGCTTTTGGTGGCGATTCTCGTCGTCGCCTTGGCAGGATTCGCGGTGTACCGGCTGAACGGCATCTTCGGCTCCCAAGACGTCACTTCCACCCCCAGCGGGGCCGCGAATGACATCGTTCCGTTCAACCCGAAGCGCGTCGTCATGGAGGTGTTCGGCCCCCCCGGCACGGTCGCGATCATCACCTACACGGACGTGAACTCCCAACCACAGCGGGTCGACAACGCGGCGCTGCCGTGGACCTACGACACCACCACCACCCAACCGGCCGTCTTCGTCAACGTCTCTGCCCAGGGCGACACCGACTCCATCGGCTGCCGGATCAAGATCGACGACGTCGTCAAGGACGAGAGAACGGTCAATACGTTGAACGCCTTCACCTACTGCTTGGACAAGTCCGGATGAGTACCCAGCTCGCCGAACGCGCATCGACGACGGACGGGGTCGCCAAGTGGATTCGTCGGCTCAGCGTGCCGATCGTGTTGTTCTGGGTGGCTGTCGCGGCGTTATCGAACGTGCTGGTGCCACAACTCGAGGTGGTCGGCGAGGAACAGAATGTGGCGTTGGCCGCCCCCGATTCGCCCTCGCTGCAGGCATTTCAGCGTATCGGCAAGGTATTCGGCGAATTCGACTCCGACAGCGCCGCGATGGTGGTGCTCGAAGGCGACGCGCCGCTCGGCGCCGAAGCACACGCCTACTACGACGAGTTGGTCAGGCGGTTCAACGAGGACACCAAACACGTGCAGCACGTGCAGGACTTCTGGGGCGACCCGCTGACCGCCGCGGGCTCGCAGAGTCCCGACGGCAAGGCCGCCTACGTAGCGGTGTTCCTCGCAGGCAATCAGGGCGAGGCGTTGTCGTTGGAGTCGGTCAACGCGCTGCGCGACATCATCGCCAAGACGCCGGCACCGCCAGGTATCCACGCCTATGTCGCCGGTTCGGCTGCGCAGGTCACCGACAACTTCGAGGTGGGCAACGACAGCACCGCGTTGGTCACGGCGTTGACCGTCGGCGTCATCGCATTGATGTTGCTGATCGTCTACCGCTCGTTCGTCACCATGATCCTGGCGCTCATCACGGTGCTCATCGAGATGTCCGCGGCGCGCGGGATCGTCGCGTTCCTGGCGAACACCGGCGTCATCGGCCTGTCGACGTATGCGACCAATATGCTGACGCTTCTGGTCCTCGCCGCCGGAACCGACTACATGATCTTCCTGTTGGGTCGCTATCACGAGAGACGCAACGAAGGCATGGACCGTGAGGCCGCCTACTACGACATGTATCGCGGGACGTCGCACGTGATCTTGGGGTCGGGGCTGACCATCGTCGGCGCGGTGGCCTGCCTGTACTTCACCCGGTTGGCGTATTTCTCGAGCCTGGGCATCCCGGCCGCCATCGGTGTGCTCGTCGCGCTGGCGGCCTCACTGACGCTGGCGCCCGCGGTGGTGGTAATCGGCGCCCGCTTCGGTCTGCTGGAGCCCAAGCGCAAGACGGCCAAACGGGGCTGGCGCCGGATTGGGACGGTCGATCGTTCGATGGCCCGGGCCGATCCTGATCGTCACGCTGGCGCTCGCCTTCGTCGGGCTGATGTCGCTGTTCGGCTACAAGGTGAACTACGACATCAGCCCGTACTTGCCGGCCGATGCCCCGTCGAATGTGGGATACGCCGCAGCGGAGCGGCACTTCTCGAAGGCGCGGCTGAATCCCGAAATGCTGATGATCGAAACCGACCACGACCTCCGCAATCCCACCGACATGATTCTGTTGGAGCGCGTGGCCAAGGCGGTCTTCCACACCGACGGCGTCGCACAGGTGCAATCGATCACCCGGCCCCTGGGCACGCCGCTGGACAACACGTCGATCCCGTTCCAGATCAGTGCGAACAATGCGGCGCAGATCAACAACTTGCCCTTCCAGCAGGCCCGCGCGGCGGATCTGCAGAAGCAGGTGGGCGTCATCAACGACTCGATCAATATTCTGCGGCAGCAGTATGCGCTGCAGCAGCAGTCCAGCGCCATCACGCACGAGCAGAGCCAGGCATTCCAGGACACGGTCGCCACAACCCAGGACCTGCGCGACAAGATCGCCAACTTCGACGACTTCTTCCGGCCGCTGCGCAACTACTTCTATTGGGAGCCACACTGTTTCAACATCCCGATCTGCTGGGCGCTGCGATCTCTATTCGACGCTCTCGACGGCATCAACCAATTGACGGACCAGTTGGCCAACGTGTCGGCCAGCATCGCGAAGTTGGATGAGCTGCAGCCGAAACTGCTTGCGCTCATCTCGCCACAGATCGCCAGCCAGGAGACCAACCGCGAGCTGACGATGACGAACCACGCCACCACGTCGGGACTCTACGACCAGGCAGCAGCTGCACTGCAGAACTCCACCCAGCTGGGTGCCGCCTACAACGCGTCGAAGACCGACGACTCCTTCTACCTTCCGCCGGAGGCGTTCACCAACCCCGAGTTCCAACGTGGGCTCAAGCTGTTCCTGTCGCCCGACGGCAAGGCCGCGCGCATGATCATCACCCATGACGTCGATCCCGCGACGCCCGAGGGCATTTCGCACATCGATGCGATCAGGCACTCGGCGCAGGAGGCGGTCAAGGGAACGCCGTTGGCGGGGTCGAAGATCTACATCGGTGGAACGGCGGCCACCTACAAGGACATCGCAGACATGGCGCGCTACGACCTGATCATCGCCGCCATCGCCGCACTCAGCCTCATCCTGCTGATCATGATGTTCATCACGCGGAGCCTTGTCGCCGCGCTGGTCATCGTTGGCACCGTGGCGTTGTCATTGGGTGCCTCGTTCGGCTTGTCTGTGTTGGTCTGGCAGCACATCTTGGGCGTCGACTTGTATTGGGTGATATTGCTTTTGGCCGTTGTCCTTCTGCTGGCTGTGGGGTCGGACTACAACCTGCTGCTGGTCTCCCGGTTCAAGGAGGAGATCCATGCCGGCATCAACACCGGCATCATCCGATCCATGGCGGGCAGTGGCTCGGTGGTGACCGCTGCGGGGCTGGTGTTCGCGTTCACCATGGCGTCGTTCGTCTTCGGCGATCTGCTGGTGCTCGGTCAGATCGGAACGACGATCGCGCTCGGTCTGCTGTTCGACACGCTGATTGTCCGATCGTTCATGACACCGTCCATCGCCGCGTTGCTCGGACGGTGGTTCTGGTGGCCGGTGCGGGTGCGGCAGCGGCCGGTGCCTCAGAAGTTCGGCGAGGACAGGCAGCTGTCGCTGTTCTGATGTCACGTTCCTGGTTACGCGGTGCCGATGCCCTTGACCACTGCGACGCACAGGTCGGCGGCGATCGCCGCGAGTTCGGCAGGAGTCTCTTTCGGCTCCCTGAGCCAGGTTTCGATGAGTTGATTAGCGCCGCCGACGATAAATAGCGCGACGCGGCGCAGCTCGTCGGGACGCGGCGTCTCGGCGCCGAGGACCTCGGGTGCGAGCTCGACGATCAGCGCGGCGATGAGGTCGAGAACGCCGGCACGGTGTTCGGTCAGGCCCGGCACGGTGCTGACGTCGCCGGTTGCGATGCGGTGGATGTGCGGGTCGGCGGCGATGATTTCCAGGAACGCCGTCAGCGCCGAGCGCAGCTTGTCGGTGAGCGTGCCGGGGTCGCCGACGCCGGCGTTGACCAGTGCTGCGAGCAGCTCGTCGCGGACCTCGTCGGCGACGGCGAACAGCATCGCCTCGCGATTCGGGAACTGCTCGTAGAAGTAGCGCGCGGTCAGGCCCGCGGCGCTGCAGACTCCGCGCACCGTCACCTCGGTGACGCCGGATGTCCCCCAGATCTTCCGCGCGGCGGCGAGCAGCTTCTGGCGTCGTTCGGTGCGACGGTCGTCCGCGCTCACGCCGCCGTAGTCACGCACCACCTCCGCGCGCTTCATTGACACGACCCTACCTGCAGGTTAGATTTGGACTACGGTTGTTATCAGAAGTGCTCAAGGGAGAGTCTCGATGAACCAGCCCGTTCCGGCACGCCACCCGTCCGAGCCGGGTCCTGTACCTGCGGCCGTCCGGCTGTTCGCGACGGTGCTGGGCGTCAACGCTCCTTCTGCCCAGCGGTGGCAGAAGCTCGGCTCGCACCTCACCATCGGCGACGCGCCGATGGACCGCCTTGTCGAGTGGATGTCGTCGACCGGGATGGAGCAGACGCGGCCACTGTTCGACCGCGCGTTGACGTCAGGTATCGCCAGCGTGCCCGACGCGCCAGAACCGTTGCGCGCGTTCTTCACTGAGGTCGAGGCGGTCCCGGAGTGGGTGGACTGGGAGCTTCTGCGTGTGGGCCAGCGCGCGATGCGCCGAGGTGGTGCCGACGGCATGTATATCGCGCGTGACGTGTCGCTGCTGGGCGGCTATCAGTTCTCCGGCTTCAACAAGACACTGATTCGGACGGGCGCGCTGGAGAAGGGCTCGAACAAGCGGTTCGCCGAGACGATGCAGTGGGCGATGGACGTCATCTCAGACGACGGCATGGCGCCGCTGGGTGTCGGTTACCGGTCGACGATTCGGGTCCGGCTGATACATGCGTTCGTGCGACGGCATGTGGCCGCAATGCCCGACTGGCAGGGCGACGAATGGGGTGTGCCAGTCAACCAGACCGATATGGCCGCCACATTGGTCGGCGCGCTGATCGCTCCCCCCACGGGCGGACTAGGCATGGGACTTGTGTTGTCGCCGAAGGAATATGACGCGATCGCGCACCTGACGCGGTATGTCGGTTGGCTCATCGGTGTGGACGACGAGTGGCTGCCGCGCGACTTCCGCGACGGGATCCGGGTGCTGTACCACACGGTGGCCGCACTGTCGGAGCCCGACGAATCGACCAAACAGTTGGCGATGCCGATGGTCGACGACCCGCTGCTGTGGCATTACGGAACGCTGACGGGCGTGCGGCGACGACTGGCGCGGGCACAGCATCTGTCGGTGACGAGCGGGTTCCTGGGGCCGCGGGCCATGCGGTCACTGGGCCTGCCGGCCTATGTGCCGCCGTGGTATCCGATCGCAAAGTTGCCGGTGAACCTTCTGCGGAGCATGGCGGCCCTGGTGTGGCGTGGCGGGGTGGATCGCGCGGCGCTGCGGGGAGAGCGGGAGCAGAAAGCGCTGCTGCGCACCATAATCGGTGACGACAAGGTGATGATCGGCGAGTCGGCGGCGCACGTGAGCAGGGTGGCGTAAGCGGTCCGATGCGCGTTCAACAGTCAAACATCGACCAGCAGATGTCATTTCGCAATCGCTGGTCGTCGAGGACGAGCTCGCGAATCGCTTCGGGAAGCTGGTCACGGTGCCATCGGCATTCACGCCACCGCGCCGCCTCACCCTCGCCGGGCGGCGCGGCAGCACGCGCGGCCTTGATCGCATAGGCGGCCGCGCCGAGTTCGTGGGCGGCGACATGTGCGACGACCGCGGCCTGGCCGGCGGCGTATGCGGCATACCGTGGCGCCCCGCGCAGATCTCGGGCAGCCCCCATTGCATGGCCGCCCGCCGCGCGAGCCTGCATCATTTTGACCTCGCCACGCGTCCACGCGCGGGCATGCTCGATCGCCTGACGTGGCCGCGGGTCCCGCGGCTGAGCCGACTCGAAGAAGTGAAGGACGTGCTCAGCACACGATGCCGCCCACAAAGCGAGGAGATAATGATCCGAATCGGTGAGTGTCCCGCCGCGGCGGATGGTCACGAAGCGAGGGTCACGGATCTTCGGCAGAATCATCGCGCTCCATTATGTTGACGTTGCACGTTGACGCTGCACACCCAAGGCGTCGCGCCTCGATTACTGGTTTGCACGTCGCGGCCAATACCATCGCAGGCGCTATGACCGACAACGCCCTCGCCGCTCCGCCGACCGCCGACACCTCGCCACCTGGCCGTATCTCCGCTGAGGCGGGTCGCCGCAGGACCTTCGCCGTCATCAGCCATCCCGACGCCGGCAAATCCACGTTGACCGAGGCGCTGGCGCTGCACGCCCGGGCCATCACCGAAGCCGGCGCCGTCCACGGCAAAGCGGGCCGTCGCGCGACGGTGTCTGACTGGATGGAGATGGAGAAGGCCAGGGGCATCTCGATCACATCGACCGCGTTGCAGTTCCCATACCGCACATGCGTCATCAACTTGCTCGACACCCCCGGCCACGCCGACTTCTCCGAAGACACCTACCGGGTGCTGACGGCGGTCGACTCGGCGGTGATGCTCATCGATGCCGCGAAAGGCCTTGAGCCGCAGACACTGAAGCTGTTTCAGGTATGCAAGCACCGTCAGATCCCGATCATCACGGTGATCAACAAGTGGGACCGTCCCGGCCGCCACGCCCTGGAACTGATGGACGAGATCCACGCGCGAATCGGGCTGCGCCCCACTCCCCTGACGTGGCCGGTCGGCATCGCCGGAGACTTCAAAGGGGTGCTCGATCGCCGGACCGGAAGCTTCATCCGGTTCACCCGCACCGCGGGCGGCGCCACGGCGGCTCCCGAAGAGCACATCTCGGCAGCCGACGCGCACGGTGCCGCCGGCGACGACTGGAATCACGCCGTCGAGGAGTCCGAACTGCTGTCCGCGGACGGCTCCGACTACGACCGTGAGCAGTTCCTCGGCGGCGCGGCCACACCGGTGCTGTTTACGTCGGCGGCGTTGAACTTCGGTGTGAATCAGCTCCTCGATGTGCTCGCCGAACTCGCGCCGCCGCCCAGCGGGGCACTCGACGTCGACGGGGCCCGGCGCGCCACCGAATCATCGTTCAGCGCCTTCGTTTTCAAGGTGCAGGCCGGTATGGATTCGGCCCACCGCGATCGCATCGCGTACGCGCGGGTGGTTTCGGGGACGTTCGAGCGTGGTGATGTCCTCACGCACGCCGCCACCGGCAAGCCGTTCGTCACCAAGTACGCGCAATCGGTGTTCGGCCAGCAGCGCACCACCCTGGATACCGCGTGGCCGGGTGATGTGATCGGGCTGGCCAACGCCGCCGCTCTGCGCCCGGGTGACACGCTGTATCGCGATGTCCCCGTGCAGTATCCGCCGATACCAAGCTTCTCCCCCGAGCATTTCGCGGTGGCCCGCGGCACAGATCCGAGTAAGCACAAACAGTTTCGCCGCGGAATCGAGCAGCTCGAGCAGGAGGGCGTTGTGCAGGTGCTGCGCTCGGACCGTCGCGGCGACCAAGCGCCGGTGCTCGCCGCGGTCGGGCCGATGCAGTTCGAGGTGGCCGTGCACCGGATGGCCACCGAGCTCAGCGCCCCGATCTCGCTGGAGTCACTGCCGTACCAGGTCGCGCGGATCGTGGACCCCGCGGACGCCGAGTTCATGGCCAAGCAGGTGTCATCGGAAGTCCTGACGCGCACCGACGGAGTCATGCTCGTGCTGTTCTCCACCCGGTGGCGACTGGAGGGCTTCCAGCGGGACAACCCCGACGTGAAGCTGCGATCGTTGGTGGCGGCAGAGGGGTAAGAGCGGACGCAGTGCGGCGAGCCACGTCTCAATCGGTGACGCCGACTTGCGTGGTCGACTAGCTATTCGTCGTGCCCACCTTCGAGCGACATTGTCGCTAAATTCGTTGAACCGTCGCTTTTAGCCGACGGTGCCGCTGCGATGTGGGCACTCTCAGCGGTCAACTGCCGCATGCCGGGTGGACGCTGCAGAAGTCCGCGATGTCGCCCGCGCGCGGTTGGGGAACAAGGGCGTGTCGATGCCCGCTGGGATATCAGCGCCCCAACCTGTTTGACCTTCGATGCGGCGCCGGTAATGACCGACGCCGGGTGACCAACCTAGTTGTCGGTTGGTGGTGGTTGGGGTTGGAAGGGGTCATACCACCACCAGTCGGCGCGCTCGCCGGTGGGCCCGGGACACGGAGCGACCGCGGGCGGGGGTTGGGTCGGTGGGCGCGCGAGCGATCCTGGGTTCAGTGGTCGCCCGGAGCTGTCGGTGACGATGAGAGCGGGTGCGGGTCCTTCGATGGTGATGCCGCCCCGATGGTGCAGCCGATGGTGATACGGGCAGAGGAGCACCAGGTTGAACAACTCGGTGGGCCCGCCGTCCTCCCAGTGCCGGATGTGATGTGCATGCAGACCGCGGGTGGCACCACAACCAGGAACCGCGCACGTGCGGTCGCGGTGCTCCAGCGCACGACGCAGCCGCCGGCTGATCACCCGCGTCGCCCGACCGGAACCGATGACCACGCCGGCACGTTCGAACCACACTTCACAGGTGGCATCACAGGTCAAATAGCGGCGTTCAGCCTCGGTGAGCAGCGGACCCAGATGCAGCGCCGCTGCCCGCTGCTCCACATCGACATGCACCACCACCGTGGTGTGCTGCCCATGCGGGCGGCGAGTGACCTCGGCGTCCCACCCCGCCTCCACCAGACGCATAAACGCCGCGCCGGTGTTCGGAAACGGCGGCACGATATCTGATGCCGGCTCGCGGCCCCCGCGGTCCTCGCGGTCGCCGTGCGCTTGCTTGTACTCGGTGATCAACGCATCACGATGAGACCCCAAGGCCGCATCGAACCTCGCCGCCTCCGGATGCGGAAGTTTGATCCGCCACGTGGTGAACTGCTCATCGGAGGTCTTGCTGATCTCCGGCTGCGGTGGCGGCCCATGGATCGGGTTCGGGCTCGGGGCGCGGTTCCAGCTTGACCGCGGTGCGCAGCTGATTGACCGACGCCACCGCCGCCAGCTGCGCGTAATGCTCATCAGAACCCTCGGCCGCCCGGCCCGCGATCACCCCGACCTGATCCAGCGACAGCCGGCCCTCGCACAAGCCCTGGACGCAGCGGGGAAACTGCTCCAACCGCCCCGCCACCGCGGCGATCGTCTGCGCGTTGGCCGATGACGAGCCCAGCTTCCAGGCCACCAACGCCGCCACCGACCGCGCACCCGTCATACCGCACAACCCGTCACGATCAATCTCGGCGACGATCTCCACAATGCGCCCATCAATCGCATTGCGCTGACCCGCCAACTCCCTCAACTCCTCAAACAACACCTCAAGACGCTCTTTAGGACTCACTTCCGTAGCGCCAGCCGATGCGGTCAAGGACATAACGTCATCATCACATCCGGGTACGACAAATCTCGGCGGCTGATGATCTCGGGATGGCCGGATCGCTATGTAGCTGGATCTCAGCGCGTCGACCATAGCGCGCGTTCGTGAGGTCAGCTCGCCTCTAATCCCGCTCTGCGCGTGGGCATATGGAATGAATGCGCGTAGCAGATCGGGAGCGTCCAGCGCGACCTCCAAGGGCGAGCGGCAGGTGTCATTTCGGGGGACGTGCTTCTACGCTGCTTTCGACGGGGGGACGGCGCACACGTACTCGTCACTGGGCCGTCAGCGTCTTTTATTGCCGTCAGGCATCCACGATTTCAGCCAGTGCTCAAGAGACCGCCGCGCCGAGCTCCGCGTAGACCGTGGCCTCAAAGCCGAGGATCGTCTCGACCATCTTTGCGTCGAAGAACGGCAGCAGTTGTGTCGCGATCACGGCGCCGACGCCCGCCTTACGATCGATCCAGTAGTAGCTGTTGAACAGCCCCGACCAGTCGCCTGAGCCGGCGCTGCGCATGCCGGGCAGGTCGACCAGATACAGGTGGAATCCAAGGCCCCACCCCTGCGGCACGTCGAGCGACTCGACCGGGTTAGACAGCTCCGGGACAGTCGGCTCTATCTTCTTCGGCAGCGGCGCCCCGTCGAGGTGGTCCCGCAACGCGAGCTCCACTGTCTCCTCTTTGAGGATGCGCGCGCCGTCGAGCTCGCCGCCGTTGACCCAGGCTCGCACGAAGCGCCCGTAGTCGGCGATCGTCCCGTAGGATCCGCTGCCGCCGGCGTCCCACTCCGGCTCGGCCGACAGGTCGATCTCGGTCGGCGCCAGGCTGCCGTCTGCAGCCCGGGAGAGGACCGGCAGCAACCGTCTGCGCTGCGCGTCGCTCGGGGCGAACGTCGAGTCCGTCATGCCGAGCGGGCCATAGACGTGCTCGACGAGGTAGTCGCCGAGCGTCTGGCCGCTCACGGCCTCGACGACCACGCCGACCCAGTCGGTGCTGACGCCGTACTCCCAGACTGTGCCGGGATCGTGGACCAGCGGCGCGCTGATGCTGCGCTTCTTCCCCTGAAGTATGTTGGGGAATCCCTTTGCGGTGCAGTACTTCAGGAGCTTCTCGTTGAGGAAGTGGTAGCCACAGCCGGCCGTGTGGTTCATCAGCTGGCGGACGGTCGCCTGCGTCTTGGGCGCGCGCAGCACGGGCTCGTCGCCGTCGAAGCCGTCGAGCACTTGAAGGTCGCCGAACTCGGGCACGATCGACGCCACCGTCGCGTCGAGGTCGAGGCGCCCCTGCTCGACGAGCTGCAGCGCAGCGGTGGTCGCGACTGCCTTGGTCATCGACGCATTGCGGAACATCGTGTCGGGCCCCGCGTCTCCAGCTGCGCCCTCGTAGAGGACGCCGTCGCGGCCGACCACCGTGGCGGCGATGCCGTGCAGCGACCCATCGGCGGTCACGCCGTTCAGCAGGTCATCGATTCGCTCGAACCCCATCTGAAGCTCCTCCGCATTCGGGGAAGCCATCATTGCACGGGCCGCGGCTACCCCAACGAGCTTCGGGAGCGAGAGGTGCCTGCGGCGCGTGTCTCCGGCGCGCCAAGATTGCTTGTACGGCTGTGGTCGGGACCGAAACAGCAACCGTGTGCGCAATATTCAGCATCCACGGCGCAGGACGGTCACCGCGCGCGACCAGGCCCGGCGATCGCCTCGATCTCACATCTGATGCCGGGGGCGCGCGCCAGGCGTGCGTCAGCCGTCACCAAAACAGCGTCGAGAGCTTCGGCGAGTGCGACGTAGGCGGCGTCGTACGGAGTCACACCATGACGCAACTCCCAGATGCGTTCGAGCAGCGGCCGATGCGGCGATCGCAGTAGCGGCAGATTCTCGAGGTCCGAAACGGCGAGGGCGGCTCGCCGAGCAGTCATCAGCTTCGCCGCGACGTGACGGCGCCAGACCGACACCGCCTCGAGATCGAGGAGTTCCGGGGCGGCCAATGCTTCGTCCGTCAGGCGGACCCTGGCGCGCTCTCCGTCGGCCCCGTCGTCGCCGAGCGCCACGGCTATCACGCTCGCGTCAACGACGATCACGCTCTGCCCGAAGGTGACTCATCGCATCTGTAAACGACACCTTGCCACCGCTTCGTGTCGCGACACGATCGAAAACCTCCTCCAAAGTCGGCTGATTCGCATCAGCGATCAGGCGGCTCCGAAGGTATTCCTGCAAGGATTGATGTGCGCGCGCCGCGCGTTCCCGCAACACGCGATGGGTGTCGTCCGGAACGTCTTTGATTTGCACGCTGGGCATGGCGCCATTCTGGCGCTGATGGCGCCACTTTGCAAGTAGCCGTGACGCGCTAGACCGCATCGCCGAGACCCCAGTACTCGGCTTGCCGCAGAACCTCCCGCTTGTAGCTCGACCTCAGCGCGTCGACCATCGCGAGCGTTCGTGAGGTCAGTTCGTCTCGAATCCCGCTCTGCGCGTGGGCATACGGAATGAACGCGCGTAGCAGATCGGGAGCGTCCAGCGCGACCTCCAACGGAATGTAGTCCTCGCAGTAGGGTGTGCTCCCGAGCGCCCGTTCAACACGCACCGCGCTCCACCGCAATGGGTCACCAGTGCCCGTCTCGAAGAGCTCCAGCAGCAGCTCCCGATGGCCTCGGTCGGTGAACGGCGCGGCGGGACTGGTCGCGAAGAACCTGTCGCACAGTTCCTCGTTCGGCTCCCACTCCGCGGCCGCTGACCGGTGTTCACCACCTTCGGGTAGCCGACCTATCAGCCACCGAACCAGTACCCGGTAGAGCGGCCATGTTTCGGTCTCAGGTGTGAGCGTCGGCTCTTCGAGCGCTTTCTCGATCCATACCCGCGCATCGGCCAGGCTCATCTCGAAAACACCGACATCGCTGCTGGATTCGGCTAGCCGCGCAAGGGTTTCGTCGATCGGATCCGGTACCGCGCCTGCATCGACGACACTTGAAAACACGTTGTGGTCGATCTGCACAGCGATGGTCGACTCGTGCCTACTATCAAGTCGAAAGCCGATAACGATTTCGTCAACATCACCGAACACGTTGGTCCTGCGCACCGCGCGATAGACGTCGCCCCGCGGCAGCGCGGCGATCCATCGCGGCAGATGCTCGTTTCGTTCGGCCACCTCGCGTTGGCATAGGAGCTGTGCCGCTGGATCGTCGACGAGAAGTTCGGCTACGACGGCCAGTAAAGCAGTCGTCTCCCGATTCCGCTCACCGACCAAGCCGGTGAGGATGTTCTGCAGTCGGCTCGTGTCGCGCGGTTCGCGTTTCGCCACGTGGATCATCAAGCTGGCCACGCTGAGCAGGTGGAGGGGATGCCCCCGCGCCAGGGCTCTGCGCAGGATGTCCGTGAGCGTCGGTTCGGCAGAACTGCCCCGGTTGCGCTTGTTCGCCCGCCGCTTCTCACGTCGGACCTGTTTGGCCCTGCGTGCTCGTCGTCCGTTACTCATATCGCGGACGCTACTCACGGGCAGTGACAACTCCGACCGCCGTTCAGTCGGACGGCCAGGCGACAGAAACGATTAGCTCAAGCCCGTGTCGGGATGAGAATCGCAACGTCTGCATGAAGATGCGCCAAGCCGGCATCGAGCGTCGCCAACTGCCCTTTCTTCTTTCTGGTGAGCTGAGCCAGATACGCATCGGTTACTTGACGGTGCCCGACGACGCCCTTGACTTCAACATTCGCGAACGACACTGCATCCGGCCAAAACGTATGCCGCTCAGATGCTTCCAACGCGTTGACGACATCTCGAGCAGCCCCTGCCGGTTGACCCGAGCGGATCAGGAAGCGAACCAGACTTCCCTGGGTAATCGGACAGGTTGCGAAGTCGACGTTGGATCCGGCCAGCCACTCTGCAGATGCGTCGTGATGGACGTGCTCGGAAACCACGAGTGCGATGAGCACGTTCGCGTCGAGCAACACAGTCACTCCTCGTCCTCCAACGACCGCACGTCTTCCGACGTCACGACCGTTCCGACGCTGACGAGCGGCAGTCCCGTCCTGGGGTCCGTGGAAATCGGCTTCGAAACGTCCGAACAAAGCCCCCGTCTGATGAGGTCAGCAACGGTCTCGCTCAGCGATCTGCGGGTATCGCGAGCAATTGCGAGCGCTTGTTTGTGCAGGTCGTCGGGAAGATCGATGGTGGTGCGCATGCCCCACTTTAGCATCAATGCATCATGATGCGCCGATGCAGACCCGGCCGCAGCTACCGACCGAGCGCTGACGCGATGCCCGTATGCCCGAAGTCGTCGCCTTTCCATAGCAGCGGCTCGCGGGTGTCGAGGGCCAGCGCGTACGACAGACAGTCGCCGAAGTTCAATGCAGCACGATGGCCGCTGCCTCTGCCGAAGTCTGCGTACGCCTGACGAGCCAGCCGGGCGTGGTGCTCGGTGACTGGCTCGATCACGAACTCCGCCTCCGCAATCAGCTCGTCCAGGCTTCTGCTGATGACCGGATCTCGCTGGTGGTCTAGAACGATCCCGCACTCGAGATAGCTTGCAGCCGACAGTCGTCGCACGTTTGCATCGGCGATCGCGTGAGCGTAGGTCGCCGCGTCATCCTCGGCCGCGAGGATCGCGATCACGGCGGAGGTATCGACGATCACGACGGCAGCCCCCGATCGTCGTAGAGCAGCGCACCATGATCGAGCGCTTTCGCGTCGGCGCTCATACGGCATGCCGTCTTGTGGCCGATAGCCACGAGCCGGGCGGCAAGTTCGTCCTTCTCCAACCTGGCCAGCCGCTCACGCACGGCTGTCGCCACCGCCTGAGCTTGGGATTCTCCGGTGATCGAAGTGATTTGTTTGACTGCCTCATGGACGGAGTCGTCTTTGATGTTCAGCGCCATTGGTACCTTTCTACCTGCCGAATGGTACCACTGACCAACGTGGCTACGCGGATTCGGCATCGACGGATCGCAGCAGGTCGCACGCGCTGACGAACCGGGACCATTCGGCCCTGGTTGGGCGCACGCCACAGTCGTCTAGCGCATCGGGGCTGACTACGAAGCCGGGTGCGACCGGTGCCAGCAGCCCCGCGAGTTTGGCGATCTGCCCGGCCGGGCTGTCCTCGAAGCTCTCGAATACCCGCTCGCGAATCCGCGTCTCAGCGCTATCGATGCCTGCCACGACGTCCAGCTCGGGAACGCGGAGAGCGCCGTCGCATCGTTTGACGTGCTCCTCGAAACGGTCCTCCCAAACCTCGGTCTGCCACCCGGGCCACAGCTCGGGGAGAGCTTGGAAGAAGCCCATCGTGTCAGCGGTTTGCCAGGCACCCAACGTCTTTCGAGGCACGTCGATGTGAGCCCCGCCTTCGGGAATCGCGCCGAGCTTGATCCGGCGGATCCCCGGGCCCGGCAACTTGTCCAGCAATGCCGGGCCATGCCATGCCTTGCTCAGGTGCCACCACAGCGGCCAGAACCGGAGCTGTCCATCGGCACCGACCACAGAGATGAGGTGGCACATATGGTTTCGGCCACGGGCGAGTTTCAGCTTCGGCTGCCGGTCCCACTCGGAGGGCGGCAGCCGGTGTCCCACATATCCCGCAAGTTCTTCGGTTCCGTCGTACGCCCAGCAGATCTCGTAGTCGGGCCACACTGTGGTGAGCACCTCCATCAGGGCGCGCCGCTCGTTCATCGACACCATCAGCGGCTCGCCGAAGAACAACACGCGGCGACGGTCGAGATCTACCACGGCACCGCCGTCGGCCCACGTCGGGTCGCACCACTCGTTCTTCTCGCATCGCCGCAGCGAAGCGGCGTACCGCAACGCGAGTTCCGGACCGCCGATCAGAGCGTCGAGCATGCGGCAGCCTCCCCAGTGCGAGTAATAGAGCTGCCAGTCCTGGTCCTCGACGATGACGAAGTTCGCCCTGTTTCCCATGTTTCCTCCTCTTCGATGGCGTCGCTTGGGTCGAGTGTCGGTCGTGCGTCCGACAGGTCGAGGAGCAACCGGGACCAGACTGTGGATAACTTCCGGGCGAAGAAGCGGCGCCCGCGTAGGGTGGTCGACGTGGCGGCGAAGTTCGACGCGATTGCGGCTCTTGCGGAGATACTCACCCAACACGGCCCTTTGCCGAAGGACGAAATCACGCAACACTTGCGCGACCGTGGTATCGCCGACCCCGAATCCGCTTGGCAGTGGAACCTGCTCGAAATGGACTGTCCGGCAAGGCAGCTCGTCGACGATCGATGGGTGTGGCTGCCAGCGGTACTGACCGGGCGGGTATTCACCCACCGGCTCAGCGCGGAGGAATCAACCCACGACGTGCTCACCGTGACGCCGGACCTGAGCCCGATCACCACGCTATGCGAGCACGCGCAGTACCAGCGGCTCGCCGACGGGTCGAGCGCGAGCATCGCGGTCGCCGGATACGACGACGACTTGCTCGACGAGCGGGACATTCCGGTCGTGGCGATCGATCCGGCCGCGCTGCTCCTGCAGCCCGGCACGCTCGCGGCACTTGGCGTGGGCGAAGGCGACACAGTCGGTGTGCGGTTGACCGCAAAAGGACTCGCCCTCGAAACAGTCGACATCATCACCCAGCACACCGCAGGCGGGCGAATGGCCGCGACTCTCGATGCGGACGAACCAACCTACGTCGATGCGGCGGTCTGGACCGCGTGCGTCACAGACCCCGCACTGTTCACCGATCCGCTGCCGCCGCTGAGTGAGATCGTCGAGGACTACGGTCTGGTGCGCAGCGGCGAGTGGATCGCACCGAGCGGATTCGATTTCGGCCGTTGGCGATTCGAGCGCCGGTGTGCACTATTGGCCGAGCGGCACGGCCTCGACCTCGACGACGCGATCGTGCTCACCTCGCTGATCGAGCTGTACGACACGGCGCAACGTTCGCTCGAGGCGGACGACCCCGGCGAGGCCGACGCGATGCTGTCCGCTGACAACTCTTTGGGCGCGCGGCTTGCCGACCCGCTGCTGGCCGAGCTGTTCGTGGCGGAGACAGTCGACTCCGACCCTGGCGGTGCTGCCGCACTTGGCCTGTTCGCCGAGATGCTGGAGCCGAAAGTGCCTCGTGCGGCGCGTGTGGCGTTTAGGTGGCTGCGCGCGGTGGCGCTGGAGCGAATGGGCAACATCGAGGCGGCCGAGCGCGAACTATTGGCGGCCGAGTCGATGGATCCTGACTGGCCGCTGGCTTTGCTCGACCTGGCGCACATTGCGAGCGATCGTGGCGATGTCGAGCGCGGATTGGCGTTGCTGCGCCGCGCCGACGTCGATCCTGACCATCCGTTGATGCAGATGTTGCTAGCGCATCGGGCCGAGCCGCGCCGCGACGTCGGACGCAACGAGCCGTGCTGGTGCGGGTCTGGCCGCAAGTACAAGAAATGCCACTTGGGTAATGAGCAGCTGACGCTTGCCGAACGGGTGAAGTGGTTGTACACCAAGGCCGTTCAGTATGCGGAGCTCAGCGGTTGGCGAGAACTTTCGGCCGAGGTGGGCTACGAGCGGTACCGACATACGCACGAGCTCACCGCGGCGTTGGAGGCGGGAATGGCCGACCCGCTGGTGATGGATGTCGTGTTGTTCGAGGGCGGTGCGTTCGCGGAGTTTCTTGAGGTGCGCGGGTCGCTGTTGCCCGACGACGAGCGGCTGTTGGCCGAGCAATGGCTACTGGTGGACCGGTCGGTGTTCGAAGTCGAAAGGGTGCACCGCGGTGAGAGCATCGTCGTGCGCGACCTCCGAAACGGCGACGTGCACGAGGTGCGTGAGCGAACGGCGAGCCGCGGGCTCAAGGCCGGTCAGCTGATCTGCGCACGCGTGGTGCCGGCTGACGACTGCATGCAGTTCTTCGGCCTCGAGCCGGTCGCGCTGCACGAGCGCGATGCACTGATCGACCTCCTCGATGCCGAACCCGATCCGGTGGAGCTGGTGGCGACGTTGAGTCGGCGGTTTGCGCCGGTGACGCTGACCAACACCGAAGGCGAACCGCTGGCGATCTGTGAGGCCACGGTGCGCCTCGGTGATGCGGACAAAATCGTGTCCTCGTTAGACGAGACCTACGACCGGGCCGACGGCGAAGAACCGCCGCGCTGGCATGAACACGTCAAAACCCATGGCATGCCACGTATTCGGGCCACGCTAGTGCGTGATGGCGACACGCTTCGGGTCGAAACGAACAGTGCGGAGCGGATGGATCGCGTGTTGGCAACATTGGTCCGGCTCGACCCCGCGATGCGCGTAGCCGACGACTCCCGACGCCCGATTCGCGACACCCAGGAAGCCGCCGAACTGGCGGCGCAGTTGCCGGCCCCCGAGAATGCGCTCGACCGCGACCGCCCCGAGGTGGCCGAGATGCTCGACGAGTTCATCCGCGAGTACGAAGCCAAGTGGCTCGACGAACCCATCCCCGCGCTCGACGGTCACTCGCCGCGGCAGGCAGCCGACGATCCCACGCGACGCAGCGACCTCATCAAACTGCTCGACAGCTTCCCCGCCGACGACGGCACCCCCGGGCGCATGAGCGCTGACCGGCTGCGCTCCGCACTCGGTTTGGAAGGCGGGTGACCGCTATCCACAGCGCCGTCTGTTTCGATTGTTTCAATTGCGTGGGCCCGGCGTAAGCTCTAGGCATGACCACGGCCATCGCCCCGCTCGCCCGTCAGGTGGCCGCTCGCGCGCAGAAGGACAGGCGATTCGCAAAAGTCCTCGACGCGTTGCTCATCGCCCCGACGACTCCACAGGGAACCCTAGAGCGAACTGCAGCGCGCAAGCTGAGCGATCAGCGCAGGACCGCGCTCGTCGAGGACTTCGTCGACGGTTCGATGCGGACGCCGCAAGTACAGGCACTGTTGAACTTGCGTACTCCTCAGGCGGTTCACCGGCTTCGGAGCCGCGGCAAGCTGATCGGCAATGCCGTAGGCAACCAAACCTGGTTTCCCGCTTGGCAATTCGACGGTGATCGGATGCGGCCAGACCTACCGCGGATACTCGAACTGCTAGCACGCTTCACCTCGGATCCCCTGGCAGCCGACCGGATCATGCGCCTCAAACATGACGAACTCGGCAACACGTCGATCGCGGAAGCGCTGCGCAAGCCCAAGACCGCCGACCTCGCGTGGCGGATGCTGACCTCCCTCGGTGCCTGAGCTTCCGGCCGGCTACCTGGTCCCGTTCGCGGATGACAGGCCCGTCGGCTTGCGCCGTCGATCGATTCCAGCCGGCAGCGAGATCTGGCGAGTCGAGGCGACCCCACCCGCCGCCTGGGACTGGACGGGCTTTCCCGAACCCCGCTACCGCTTCGATCCGCAATCAGGTGCCTTCCGCACCCGTTACGCCGGGGCCACACTCGCCGGCGCCTTTCGCGAGCGATACCGGTCGACGGGACTTGTCATTCCGGCCGACCACTGGACCCACCACCTTGTCCGCCTCGTGTCCGTCCGCAATCTGCGGGTGCTTGATCTGCGCACCGAGAAGAACCTCGACGTGCTCGGAGTGGACGACCAGATCAGTACCGGGCACCATCCTGATGTCTGGGCCACCTGCCATCGACTGGCCGACGCGGTCAGACGCTGGTGGACAGATATCGATGCGATCGTCTATCGGTCACGCACCACCCCCGAGTCGTCCGTGAACTACGCGTTCTGCGGTGACGACGGATTCGATGTCGAGTCGTGGCCCCTTGGTGAGCGGACCGACGTGCTGACCGACCTTGTCCTGCATCACGGCTTCACCGTCAACTGGGACATCGAGGTCGAATAGGCGCGTGCATCGTGTCGCACCGCAGAAGTAACGTTGAGTTGTTATGGCACGCCTCGAAACACGAGTAGCACGGATCGCTGAGGAACTGCTGGCCGAACAGCGATACGTCCGCCCTCTCGATGTGCTCGTCGGTCTCGGCTGGCTCGCCCAGCCGAACGTCGACAAGTGGGAGCGGGGCCGAGTGCCTTCGATCGATCGGTGCTTAGGAGTCGACCCCGACAAAGTTCCGGCAGCCCTTGCAGCGCTGCAGCGCTGGGCCGAAGACCGCGGCCTGACGCCGTCAGAACCCGACTACCAAGATCTGCAATTCACCGAGGACGGTGACACCGACGCTGAACGGTCCTATCGCACCCATTGGGCGTCGACCGACGCTCCCGAGTTCGTAGTCGAGCGCCCACCACGTCGTCCCCAGCGGATCATCGTGGTCTCTCCGCACAAAGCGTGGACGTGCGCATCGTGCGGTGACACCGGCGACTTTCTTCGTATGGACAAAGCGGGTGCACTGTGTCTGGACTGCGCCGACCTCGGCCACCTTGAGTTCCTGCCGTCCGGCGATGCCGCGCTGACTCGGCGCGCCACTAAGGCCAGTCGACTGTACGCCGTTGTCGTGCGCTGGAGCAGACGACGCAATCGTTATGAGCGGCAAGGCATTCTGGCGGAGGTGGCCGCGATCGAGCAGGCTGCGCAGGAGTGTCTCTCCGACGCCGACGTGCGCGCTCGCCGTAGGGAGCGCGAGCAGAGCCGCCGGGCCGATCAGGACGTGCACTTCCGCAGTGAGTTCGCCGCCGCGATCTGTGAGCAGTTCCCGGGTTGTCCGGTCGACCGCGCCGTGGCGATCGCATTTCATGCGGCAGCGCGCGGCAGCGGCCGTGTGGGACGAAGCGCCGCCGGCCGGGCGTTGAACGCTGACGCTGTACGCCTCGCCGTCGTCGCCTCCGTCCGCCACGTCGACACCGACTACGACGCACTGCTCATGTCGGGTTTCGACCGCGAATCGGCTCGGGCACAAGTGCATCAGCGTGTCGAGGACGTCGTCAATGCGTGGCTAGACGGTGTCGCGATGCTCGACGGATAGCCCGTTTGGCGCGTTCAGCTGCACCAGGTTTTCAGCTGTTCACTAATCTGATCCACATTGTCGATTGCCCCAGAGGCCACGGCGATCATGAAGTCGAACCGATCGTCCTCACTGGCCTGCACCCACTCGCCGTAGAGGCCAAGGAACACCTGGCAGGCGGTCCACGCCAGCCGCTTGTTGCCATCGACGAGCGCTTGGTTGCGGCACAAGGAATGCAAAAGAGCTGCGGCCTTGGTGTGGATATCGGGATAGGCCTCCGCCCCGGCCACCGTGGTCTTAGGACGCGCCACCGCCGATTCCAGTAGCCCGTAGTCTCTGACCACAACCTCGCCGCCGACGGCTCGTGTCGCCACTAACAGCAGGTCATCAAGATCGAGAAAGACGGTCACGTATCAGCAAGCCGTCGCAGCACCCCGCGTTCGCGTTCAATCACCTTGTCTAACACCGCGTTCACCTCGGTCTGATGAGCACGGCGCTCGATGTATTCGTCGATGGCCGACAGCGCGACAGCTTGCATCGAACGACCCTCGGCAAGGGCCTGCCGACGCAGCGCCTCGGTCTGCTTCTCGCTGGTACGCAGCGTCATACCCATGCCGGAATGATACCACTGTGATACCACTCCGGGGGACGCCCAGAACTTTGCATGGCCGTCGACGTGTAGTTCCACGGGTTCGGCAAATGGCTGGGCCTGACCGAAGCCAACGACGATCGCCTTGCCGAGGTCGATCCGCAGACGGTTGCAATGGTTAGTAAATCCCGGGGTTAGTTTGAAAAGGCCGCGCTGACAGTTCGCCGGCGTCATCGTGGAACCGGTAGCCCTGGCGCACCTCGCCTAACGCGCGAGACCCGGGGGACGTCGGAGGACACAACGCATGTGCGGGATATTCGCCGCGATGACACGTCGCGGCCGGAGCAGGTCGGCAGCCCGGAGATGCAGGCCGTGGAGCGCAGGCTCGGCTGGGTGTCGGCGACGCTCAACTTTGGTGCGGCCCAAAACAATAATGTGGCGCCGCTGTTGCGCAATGATCTTCCGGCTTCCGTGCGGGATTTTCAGCCGATAGTGTCTGCGCTGGATCGCTTGCCGCTTGCGCAACGCGTCGCTGGCCGCGACCGCCTGAATCAGATGCTCTATGTCAATGCCAAAACGGTACTGCCGAATTTCATCCTGAACTATCTCGCCGATCGGATGGAGATGGCTCACTCCATTGAAGGGCGCGTGCCGTTCCTGGACCACCATGTCGCCGAGGTCGCGGCTCGCGTGCCGGTGAACATGAAAGTCAAAGGCATTCGGGAAAAACATGTTCTTCGCGAAGCGGCGAAGGACGTGTTGATCCCCGAGGTGTATGACCGCCAGAAGCATCCGTTCACCACGCCGCCGACACGCAACACGAACGACCCGATGCTCGCCTTCTACCGGGATACGTTCGCGTCGCAGGCCGCGAAGGACCAGCCGATCTACGACATGAAGAAGGTCGCCACGGCGCTCGATCACCTGCTCGAAAGCCCGGACGATCAACGCATGGCGGTGGAAGGCGTTCTGCAGCGTGTTGCGAGCGTGGTTGTGATGCAAGAGCTGTTTTCCATGGCGTGAGCGCGGCACCCGGACATCCCTATTTGCCGGCGGCGGGTGCGGCGCACAACATGTGGTCCTGGAGATCCTCACCGCTACCCTCGTCGCCCGCAGCGGCGTCGGCTTGTCCCGCGAGGGCGACGAAGCCCGAACCGCTTGGCGAACCGACGACAACGAGCGTGCGCCGGCTCATATCCTCGCGTGCACCCGGCAAACCCTCGGCCAAGAGCTGAAAAACGTTGATGCCGTTGAGATCCGAGACCCTGATGGCGCTGTAGGGCGCACCAGCGAGCGGGACGGCGAAAGGCGCCCATGTGGGCCCGATCGAGCCGGCGTGCTGTGCGAGCGATTGGTGGACATCGGCCCTGAGACAGTCGATGTGGATATGAAGTTGGTTCTGCGACCGCGCCACCATGGAGTTGACTGCAAGGCTCACCCAGTCTGGGGGCAGCGACCGTCCCGATCGCTCCTCGACCAAGTAGCGGGCACGCCATGCGTCGGCGAAGTAGTCCTTCGCCCCAGGATCAAGCAACATCGGGCTCTCGATTCCGCTGATTCGCATCGTGGGGATGAGCAGAAATTGCCGCTCCCCGACTCGGTCCTTAAGGACCGCGTATCCACCGTCCGCGTCGACCACCGCACACGGCGCGGGATCGTCCTCTAGTTCCTCGTGCGGGGAACATTCGTCGTGGACGATCATCCAAAGCGCATTGGGATCCGCAGCCGCCCAACCGATTCCGACGGTGGACAATCCGATGAGCAACGTCGCCACGAGGAGTACACGGACCAGTACTGCGCTGCGGCAGCCCGGAGCGCGGTGCATGTCAGTGCGCGCCAGGTGATTTCCGCTTGTGCGCCGTCGCCCCGGTTGAACGGTCTGCGGCGACGCTTCTGCCCTTCTTCGCCGTCCTCGAAGGTGAACGCTCAATGTGTCGGACATCGATTGCCAGTCCGACGGGTGGGAGCATGTTGACCAGCGCGTCGAGGCTGAACTTGCTGATCTTTCCATTCAGAAGGTCGGAGACTCGTGGCTGGGTGAGACGAAGACGCGAGGCAGCTTCGGTCTGCGTCCAACCTTCCTCCCTGATCCGCTGTTCGATCGCGATCATGAGCATGCCGCGCGCGGTGAGGTTTGCCGCCTCCTCTGGAGTGTCAGCGAGGTCGTAGAACACGCTGTCAGCCATCTCTTGCCTCCCTGTAACGCTTCTTCGCGATATCGATATCGGTCTTCGTTGTTTTCGGCGACTTCTTTGTGAAGACGTGAAGGACGCAAATCGTGTCGTGGAACTTGGCCACGCAAATGAGCCGAGCGGTGCCGACGGCGTCCTGGACTCGTATCTCGTACGCGCCAGGTCCGACTGTGCTCATGGGTTTGTAGTTGTTGGGCATCAGTCCCATCTGCATCCGAAACAGTTGCTGACCAAACTCATTCCGGATGGCCGGCCGTTGCTCGCGGATGTCGTCGCGAGTTGTACCAAGCCATCTGATCGGCTTTAAGTCGATTCCCATCCTATATCAGAACCAATATAAGTACGGGAGGTGATACAGAGGAACTTGCTCGCTGCCAAGCATCCGTACTACGAACCCCGCGATCATGACCGCATCTAAGCGTGGGCCACCGACAGCTAAAATTCTTCGCCAGACCAGTTGCCGTTCTGGCGCGTCAGGATATGTGTTGACGCGCCCCCACAACGCGGTCGAGGCGACTACGACGCCCCGCTCATGTCGGGCGTCGACCGCGAATCGGCTCGGCACAAGTGCACCAGCGTGTCGAAGCGTTCGTCAATGCGCGGCGCGACGGCGTTGCGATGTTCAACGGATAGCGTATGGCGAAGGCTTGCTCGATTACCTCATGCGGTCGCGGAGGAGGACTGATGTCGCCAGTCATCTACTCGATGAGCGTGTCGCTGGACGGTTTCATCGCAGCACCGGACGGCGACATCGGCTGGACCGCGCCTGACGCGGAGCTATTCCGCTTTCACGTCGACGAGACCCGGCGCCTCGCCGCACACGTGTGCGGCCGGGGCCTGTACGAGGCAATGCTGGTGTGGGAGACCGCCGAGCAGACCATGTCCGACGAGGCGGAGCTGGAGTTCGCCCGCCTCTGGCGGCCGATCCCGAAGGTGGTGTTTTCCCGGACGCTGAGTTCTGTGGCGGGCAACGCGCGGTTGTCCACCGACGACATCGCGACCGAGATCGCCCGGCTCCGTGACCAACCGGGCGAGGGCGAGGTGGGCATCGGTGGCGCGGGCATCGCGGCAGCTGCCGTCGCCGAGGACTTGATCGACGAATACTGCCAGTTCGTCCACCCGGTTGTCCTCGGCGGCGGAACTCCGTACTTCCCGCCGCTTGCGAAACGGCTCGATCTGCGCCTGATCGAGTCCCGGACCTTCAGCTCACGCGTGGTCTACCTCCGCTACGCACGCGCCCGCTGAGTTGGGGGTCAGTACATCTAGCCGACGGAGCTGATGCTTGCGGTGCAGACCGGCAGGTCGACACTCATTGGGCGCGAGACGAATCCGTTGGGCGGAGTGACGACCAAGTTGCCCCAGCGTGGGCAAGCGTCTCCCGTCGCGGTGTCGATCGCAAATGCGGTGATATCTGCGGTGGCGACCTCGCCAGGGTTCAGCGTGAGCCTGGGCGCGGCGTTGGCAGGGAGGCGCGGCACATTGATCAGCACACCACCGGCCGGAGTGACGAGGTCTGCACCGGGATATCCGACGAGCGTGCAGGCGTGCGCCGACGTGTTAGTGAAGGCCAGGATCACGTGACGTTACGTGTTGGCTGGCAGCGCGACTAGCTTCATGTCCAACTCCTGTATTCAGGCCCCGGGTGGGCCTGGCGCGGGAAGGATGCCGCGGACCGCTTGGCGGATTCTTGGCGCGGCAACACCGACAACTCGAGCTCTCGCCGGACCACTTGCCGTTTGGCGGCGTCAGCATATGTTGACGCGCCGCAAACACGGAGTCGCTCAGCGCGATTCAGCGGATTCGTAGCCAGCGACGGCATGATCAAGATTGGTACGGCGTTCATCCCATGAAAACAAGCTGGCGGCCAATACCGCCCGAAGAGGCCGGTTTCATCCGTTCGATTCTGTCGCAGGCGGACACTCGCCGCAGCGGCGATCGTCCAGCGAGGCCGGTGAGGCTGTGGGGAAGCTCAGGGGTAGACGATGTCCATATCCCAATCCGCCACCCGCTGGGCCCATGTTGTAGCGCCTGACACAAGTTAAAACAGTGCTACGGTTGCTACGCCACCAGTGCTACGATTGCTACATGAAGGCGGCCGACGTCGGAGGCTACGACATCGCGCAACGCTCCGATCACGTGGAGGTCCGGGGAGTCAGTCGGCGCCGCGTCGTGGAAGCCTTGGATCTGCTGGAGCGGGTCCGGGCAGTGCAGGCCAACCATGCCGCGGCCACTCGCGACGAGCTCGTGCACACATTGATGGCCAGCAATGTCGCGCTGACGCCCCCGGCGACCGTGGCGCAGGCGCAGCGGCTAGCCAGCCACCGAGATGCGTTGTTGGCCACACCGTTCTACACGCACGGTTCGTTGCGCGAACTGCGCGGTGATGCCAAAGAGTCCAGCACCCGCACTTGGCTTTCACGCCGAAAGGCCGAGGACAAGGTCTTCACAGTGACTCACAACGGCCGCACTTTGATCCCCGCGTTTCAGCTCGACGATCGAGGTGAGCCGCGCCGGGAGCTGCAACCGATATTGGCCACCCTGCAAGGAGCAGGAGTACACGGCTGGGCGCTGTGGACATGGTTGACCTCGCCGACGAGCCTGCTATCCGGCGCGGTTCCCGAGCAACTGGTGCAGACCGCGCCGCACCGGGCGCTGCGCGCGGCCGAGCGGTTCGCAGCTGCCCCCGCCGCCTGAATGCACGCGTTTCCAACCGCCGACCTGACGTGTCCGGATCCTGGTGGCTGCCCGGTGGCGGTAACGCTGCCACGCCTGCGCACCATTTCGCTGCGGGCAGGCACGGCTTGGTACCGCGTGTACAACGCAACCTGGGGCTGCGACGAACACAACCCGGGCTACGGCGATGCCCGCTTCTCCCCCATCGACGATCCGGCCGGTCGTGGTCGCCTGCCGAGCATGTACCTGGCGGCCACGCCGGCTGCGGCGTTGCTGGAGACGGTGTTTCACGATGTCCATCACGAGAGCCGACGGATCATCTACGAACACAACCTGCGAGGAATGTTGCTCGCGCACGTGCGTGCGCCCGCGCTGGCGACGCTGGCCGATCTGCGCGATCCTGAACTGGCGCGCCTGGGACTGCGCCGCGAGCAGGTCGTCTCCAGCGACGCCGAGCACTATCCGTGCACACGTCGGCTGGCCGTCGCGACGCTCGCGCAGCCACACGGCAGGCGCAATGGCCACGGTCTGATGTGGCATTCCCGGCAGGCCGAGCTGGCCGGCCAGGACCCGGTCGAGGTGATGGTGCTGTACGGGGGGCCGCGCTACTCCTCGACGCGCGGCAGCTGGCGGCTCTTCGGCCCGGGTGCCTCGTCCCTGTTCGATGGTCCAGGCCGGCTGCTCGTTGACGAGATCGCCGAAAGCCTTTCTGCAGTCATCGAACTCGAGGCCTAGTGGATGCGGTTGTGTCGTCGATCCCGGGAAACACCACGAGGTGCTCAACGCGCACGATCTCGGCGCGCGGCGAGGTGTCCTTCTGTGCGGTCCGCCCGGCACCCGCAAGTCGGCGGTGAGCGCGGTCGTCGCACGGGAGGTCGTAGGGGAATTCACGGTCATTTGCGTCGAGGCCAAGGCCGGGGCCGAACTGCTCACCGCTGTCGTGGAGGAGGCGCAGCGCCTCGGTGGTCCGGTGCTTATCGTGCTGGAGGATGTCGACCTGTGGTGCCGGGACCGAAGTACCGGCGGTGCCGGACTCTCGGAGCTGTTGCAGGCCATGGATATTCAAGCCGATGCCCGCATACTGACGCTGGCGTCCACCAACGACGCCGCGACGCTGGACAAGGCAGCGATCAGGACCGGGCGGTTTGACTCCGTCGTCGAGGTCGGCTGCCCAACGGCGCTGACGCTGCGCGCATCTTGTCGGCGCTGATCCGCGATATCTCCGGCGGCCAGGCCGTCGACACGGCAGCCATCGTGACCGCGCTGCCCGAGCGCACGAGCGGCAGCGACATCCGCGAGGTCGTCCGCCGGGCGGTGCTGGCGGATGACGGGAGCGTCAGCACAGCGACACTGCTGGCCGAGGTGGGCAGCGGGCGGTACCGGGCCGAGGTTCCCGGAGGGATGTACCTCTGACGACTCAAGTCCCTGGTGAATCTAGATGTCGTGCCCTCCAGCCGTTGCGTCACCTGCTGTCGAGAGCCCGCGCCTGACTGCTGGCGATGTTTAGGCTCGCCTGAGAAGAGGCAACTCCGCGTCCATCGGAGTGTGATGTAGAGCACACGCCACGGTGGACGGAGCACGCCCCATGACCACTGAGAACCCGGCCAAGCCGACTGACGTCGACCAAGCGCTACTCGGGACCGCGACGTACCGAAGCCTCGGCGAGCAGAAACTCTCCCCGCAGGAGGAACGGTTCGAGAAGGGCCGACGGACGATCGGCCTTTTCCTCGCCCCGTTGTTGACCGTCGTCTTCCTGGTCCTTCCCATCGACATCCCGCGCGAGCAACAGGTCCTGGCCGCGGTGCTGCTCGGTGTGATTGCGCTGTGGATCAGCGAGGCCGTCCCAATTCCGATCGGCGGCCTGCTCGGGGTAGCGGTCGCCGTCTTCCTCGGTGTGGCGCCGGTCGACGACGTGCTCGGGCCGTTCGGGTCGTCGACGATCTTCACGTTCATCGGCGCGTTCATCCTCGCCCAGGCGATGCTCAAACACGGTGTCGCGCGGCGCTTCGCGTTCCGGATCCTGTCGCTGCCAGTGGTCGGCAAGTCCACCACCGGCGTGATCCTCGCGTTCGGTGCGATCACATGCCTGCTGTCGGCGTTTGTGTCGAACACGGCTACGGTCGCGATGCTGCTGCCGACGGCGATCGGCATCCTCGGCGTCGTCGCCAAGCTGCTGCAGCAGCGCGGTGACGTCGAACCTGACTTCGACCCGCAGCGTCTGCGCGTGGGCGCGGCGATCATGCTGATGCTCGCCTACGGCGCCAGCGTCGGCGGCCTGCTGACCCCGGTCGGCAGCCCGCCCAACCTGATCGGTCGCGGCCTCATCGAGGAGGCCACCGGCGAGCGGATCAGCTTCTTTCAGTGGATGGTGATGGCCATCCCGATCTGCTTGCTCATGTTCGTGTTGCTGGCGTTCATCATGCTGCGGCTGAACAAGCCGGAAATCAAGCGAATCGACGGCGTCGCCGAGTACGTGGCGGCGGAGCGCGAAAAGCTGGGCAAGCTGTCGAGGGCCGAGAAGAACACGCTCATCGCGTTCGCCATCACCGTGACCTTGTGGATCATGCCTGGCGTCCTCGCGCTGATCTTCGGCACCGAGTCGGGCACATACGAATTCTTCAGCGACCGATTCGACGAAGGCGTCGTCGCCGTTTTCGGCGCATCGCTGCTCTTCCTGCTGCCGACCGATTGGGAGAACCGTGAATTCACGCTGCGCTGGAAAGATGCCGCCGAAATCGACTGGGGCACAATCGTGCTCTTCGGCTGCGGCATAATCTTCGGTTCGCTGATCTCGTCGACGGGCCTCGCCGAGACGATCGGCACCTCGGTCAACGACGCGCTGGGACTGTCGAGCATCGTGCCCATCACGATCTTCGCGGTGATCCTGGCCATCATCGTGTCCGAGACGACGAGTAACACGGCATCGGCGGCGGTGGTGGTACCGATCATCATCCCGGTGGCGATGGCCGCCGGGGTCAACCCGTTCGTGCCGGCGCTGGCGGCGACGTTCGCGGCGTCGTTCGGCTTCATGCTGCCGGTGTCGACGCCGCAGAACGCGATCGTCTACGGCTCGGGCGTCGTGCGGATCACCACGATGATCCGGTCCGGGGTCACGTTCGACATTGCGGGCGCGATCCTGATCATCATTCTGCTTCCATTGATGGTCAGCCTGCTCGGGTTGGGCTGATGAGCTCCATAGCCGTCATTCCGGGCGACGGCATCGGGGTGGAGGTCATCGCGTCGGCGCGTGCGGTGCTCGACGCGGTAGCGGACCGGCATGGAATCGCTTTGTCGTACACGGAGTTCGACTGGTCGTGCCAGCGCTACGAGCATGAGGGCGCGATGATGCCAGCCGACGGTATCGAGACACTGCGCGGGTTCGACGCCATCTTTCTGGGCGCGGTGGGCTGGCCTGGTGTACCCGACCACGTGTCGCTGTGGGGGCTGTTGATTCCGATCCGGCGGGCGTTTCGCCAGTACGTCAACCTGCGGCCGATCCGGGTGTTCGACGGTGTCGAGAGTCCGCTACGAGCGCCGGGCGACGTCGACTTTGTGGTCGTGCGGGAGAACGTTGAGGGTGAATACAGCGAGATCGGCGGACGGATGAATCGCGGGTTCCCCGACGAGATGGCGGTCCAGGAGTCGGTGTTCACGCGGGTGGGTGTGAGCCGGATCGCGGACTTCGCATTCGAGTTGGCGCGGACGCGGCGTGGGTACGTTACATCGGCGACGAAGTCGAACGGGATCGTGCACACGCTGCCGTTCTGGGACGAGGTGGTCGGAGAGCGAGCGGCGTTGTATCCGGACGTGCGCGTGGACAGTGAGCACATCGATGCGCTGGCGGCGAAGTTCGTTCTGCAGCCGCAGCGGTTCGATGTGGTGGTGGGGTCAAACCTGTTCGGCGACATACTGTCTGACCTGGCGGCGGCGGTGGCTGGCTCGATCGGCATCGCGCCCTCGGCCAATTTGGACCCGACGAAGCAGTACCCGTCGATGTTCGAACCGGTACACGGTTCGGCGCCCGACATCGCCGGCCAGGGTATTGCCAACCCGGTCGGTGCGGTGTGGTCGGCGGCGCTGATGCTCGAGCACCTCGGCCACGATGCGGCGGCAGGTGAAGTTCTGGCGGCGATGAAGTCGACGTTGGCGAAACCGGAGACGCGGACCGCAGACTTAGGCGGTACCGCATCGACTGCCGAGGTGACAGAGGCGCTCGTCGCACAGCTGGGGTGAGGGGCTGCGCGGGGTGACCTGCCAGACGCTGTCCGCTGCGTTGCCGCAGGTCGGCCTGTAGGGTACGACGGACACGGGGTCGCACAGGGGGAATGGGGTTATCAAAAGTGTGCAGGGGGATGCTCGGCGATGTCCGAACGACGCAACAGCGTGCATGACGCAAACACAGATTTCAAAGCGGGCGCAACCGAGGACGAGACCGTTGTCACGATCGAAACCTCACCGGCATTGATGCCACCCGCATGGGTGAACTTCCTGAAACAACGGCTGCACCTGCTCCATCTCGACTGTAAGCATGTTGGGGCCGGGCGAATCGTCGTCGTGTCGACGCCGCACGCCGCCGAATCGGTTGCCCGGCTCGTGCTATCGGCGATGCAGTGCGCCGACCACTACTTGAAAACCGCGGTTCGCAACAGGTGAACGGACCCGATCGCTTTAGGCGGGCGGGAACGTCTCAGTCCCTGCTGGCGGTCACATAGGTGAATGAACCGAAATCCGCTGTCTCATCGGCAGATCCCGCCAAAGTCTGCCCGTACTCGGCGAACAGATCGGCCATCGTGGTTTGGTCGGTCGTCCATCCGCGGGCATTGAGATAGTCCGCGACGTCGTGGCGGTCACCGAGATACCACAGGTCGGTCATCTCGATATCGAAGTCATGGGCGCGCCATCGATCAACGGTTTCGCTCATACGATCCTGCATCGCTGTTGCAGCGCCGTCCCGCCCCGACATGTTCTCCGCGATGAGCCGGCTCCCCGGCGCGCTGAGGGCGGTGATGTTGTCAAGCAACCGGTCCTGAGCGTCGCTGGGCAGGAAAGCCAGTAGCCCCTCGGCGCTCCAGGCTGTGGCAACGGCAGGGTCAAAGCCCACCGCGCGCAGGGCCGCGGGCCAGTCATGTCGAAGATCGATGGCAACGGTGCGCAGCCAGGCGGTGGGTTCAGCACGCGTTTCCTGGAGTGTCCGTGTCTTCCACTCGATGACCGAGGGTTGATCGATCTCGAACACCGTGGTGCCGGAGGCCCTGGGCAGGCGATAGGCGCGGGCGTCGAGCCCGGAAGCGAGGATGACCACTTGGCGCACGCCTGCCGCGCCCGCGTCGGCGAAGTAGTCGTCGATCAGCCGGGTGCGCACCGCCATCATCCCGGTCATGCCTGCCATGCCGAAGCCGGCGCCGCCGTCCGCCCCATCGGGGTCGAGTTCGCCGCTGGCGATACGAGTGAAGAAGTCCACTCCGACCGCGCGCACCAGCGGCTCAGCGAATGGGTCGTCGATCAGCGGGTCGGGTGCTCGGCTCGCCAGCGCGCGTCCCACCGCCACGCCGGTAGCGGTGGCACCGACGCTGGTTGCCAGATCCCAAGTGTCGTCATCTGATCGGGCCATGCCGTCACCTCTGTCGTGTCGTGCCGCCAAGCCTGACGGTTGAACCGTCGGCGACAGTACGCGCCGAAACTGGAGTCGGCTGGTGGCACAACGTCCGTGTGCCGGACCGGGATGCTATTGCGCGGTGCGGAGGACAAAGGCGTCGATGTTCTCGTCGTAATCGACCGTTTCATCTACGAATAGTTCGCCGACCGTGCGGCCGTCCTCCGCGACTGCAAGGAAGGTGAATTCCTCCTCGTCGTAATTTACCGAGCCTTGCACGAACATCGCCGCGACCTCGTGGCCATCCGCTCCGAAAACGACAAGCTTCAAGCCTCCGGCATCCTTGACGTACTGTGCCGCTTCGGCACGTGTCTTGACCATCGCTGGGTTCCTCTCTGCTGGCGGCTCCGTGCGTCAACCTTGGATGAGGCGACGCGGCAGCTTCTGCGTCACCGTCCTGTCCAACGTCGCCACTCAGGCCCTGCAAGTAGCCGCGGCGAAGATTCGTCGCACCACTCTCCTACCCGCCTTCGCGCGCTGGATCAGAACGATGAGACTCCATCAACGGCGACGAACATGCCATGGCCGGTGCCGTCGTTTGTCAAACGAGTTCCGTCGAAGCTCGACACGATGGTCCATCCGTTGAACCGATACGTCTGGCCATAGGCCAGCACCACGTCTTGGTCATCGCCGATGCCGATATTGCCTTCAATCCAACGAAAGTCGCCGTTTGCCTCCACTTGGGCGATGTTCTGGTGGCCGCCGAGCTGGCCCGGCGGGGCGTCGGGGAATCCGTCAACGCTGGTCCGCTCACAGGCTGCATCGCCCGCACTGATGACGCAGCGCACCTTGCCGGACTCGGTCCGGACGTACTGGCTCGACTCTGCGTGGGCCGACGGAGTCGTCACGGCTATTAGCGCAGCCGCCACCATGCCGATGACTGCAGCGGGTCGTTGCATCATGCCCCCTATCCAGGCGCCACAGCCCTTCACTCGCTCTGCGGGCGCCTTCCCTCGATGTATCACTAGCAAACAACTTGGGGGCCCTTCTGTCCCGAGAACGACCGATGTCGGGACCCGCGTGGAACCATCCGTGTCATGGCGGCGGATTGGTTTGAGAGGCTCACGGGCTTCCGGGAGGACAGCTACGAGCTCACGCGTAGCGGGCTCGTGGTCGAGGGTGACGAGTTGGTGTCGACGATCAACGGGGCGCGGTATGCCGTCGGTGAGCTGTCGTTGCCCACGTTGGCCGAACTGCGCGCTCGCGTCGAGATCCCCGACGGTCAACGCAGCAGGGTGCGGTGCGTCACCGGGGAGGCTCGGGCGATGCACGGCGACCCGGAACTCGAAGGGGCACTCTTTCAGGTGGCCTCGCAGTTCAACCTGCTGGAGATGGCGGGTCCGAGTGTTACGCCAGAGGATGGGGTGACGCGCTACAGCAGCGATCACACGCAGGGGCCGGCGTGCGCGATCGCGGCGGGCGCGGCGACCATCTATCGGAACTACTTCGCCCCCGTCGACGGTCAAAGCGGCCAGACCCGCGAGCGGCAACTCGACGCGTTGGCGCGATTGGGGACGGCGTTGTCGACGAAGCTGGGCCGGCCGGTGTCCGGCCTCTGGACGATGAGCAACGGCTACGCGTTGTGCGCCGCCGACGGATTGGACGCGATCAGCGCGCTCCTCGCCGCGAGTAGCGACGTGGAGCGCGACGAACTGCGGGGGCAGATTGCGATCGGACGGCATCGCAATGTTCAGGTCACCGAAGTGCTCGACGGGCGGCGCCTGGTGTCGCAGGCGTTCCGCTCCGCGCTGCCGGTGGCGTACGGCGGCGGACGCGCGTCGGCGTGGGAGGCGTTCGCGCGCTTGGCGTTAGAGGCGACGTACGAGGCGACGCTGTTGGCGGCGGTCGAGCAATCGACGGCTGGCGGATCGAACATCGTGTTGTTGACCCGGGTGGGCGGCGGGGTGTTCGGGAACGACGACGTGTGGATCGACGACGCGATTACGCGCGCGAATGGGATCGTCGAACACGCGGGGTTGGACATCCGGCTTGTCGGTCACGGTCGCGTACATCCGTCGTCGCGGGCGATTGCAGAGCGATTCGATGGCTAGCGGCGCGAGGTGGCCACACGACGCACTACTGCACGCGTGGTGGGTTGAACCGGGGCGGCTGCTCGCCGGCGAGTATCCGGGTGCACGCACGGCTGAGAACACGGCTAAAAAGCTGAAGCTGCTCATCGATGCGGGCGTAAACACGATCGTCGATCTGACGAGGCCGGAGGATCATCTTGAGCCGTATCGAGAGGCACTGCGTACGGCGTGCGAGCGCGCCGGACTCGAAATCCGTTACTTCGCCTATCCGATTCCCGATATGGACGTCATCGACCAAGCCGGATACGACCGGATACTGGCGTGCATCAGAGGTGAAATCGACTCCGGCAGAGTCGTTTACCTCCACTGCTGGGGCGGCAAGGGCCGAACCAGCACCGTGGTCGGATGCCTACTCATTGACGGCGGATTGGACTACGACGCCGCGATCGCGCGCATCGCCGAGCTGCGGGCGGGCACGCGCAAGTCCGCCGAAGCGTGTCCGGAATCAGCGTCCCAACATCGGTTGTTGCGAGAGCGTGCAGCGCGTCGTGGTCGAAGTTAAGCCGATCGACCAAAGGCGTTACTGCCGGTGCGCGCGTGCGCTTCCGCGGAAATGTGCCTCGCTCAGGCCCGCACGATCGGCCAGAACAGGTCGAACAATCGTCCTTCCCATCCGGCAGCGACCCGCCCCGTTCGGGCGCGCTCGGCGATGTGCGCACCGACGACGGCGTCGATGAGTGTGGCGCCGTCGACGTCGGCGCGGAATGATCCGTCGGCCTTTGCGGCATCGATCACGGATTCCAGTGCGGCGCGTTGCTTGGCGAGGATCCGGCGGAAGAGCTTGGTGAAGTCGGGATCCTCGTCGGTGAGCATGGCCGCGAAGCCGCCGAAGCCGATGCCGATTTCGATTTTCTTGATCGCTTCTCTGATGAGCCACCGCAGCCGGTCGGCCGCATCGGCCTGCGGAGCAAGCGGTTCGGGAGTGGTCACTCGCGTCAGCGCGACGGACAGCATGTCCCGGCGGTCGCGGTGCCGACGGTAGATGGTCGTCTTCGCGATGCCCGAGCGCGCCGCCACGGCCTCGACGGTCACCGATCGAGGCCCCTTCGTCCGCAAGAGCGCCAAGGTGGCGTCGGCGATGGCGTCGTCGACCTCTCGTCGCTGCATCGGCAGTCCTTGTTCATCAGGGGAATATCGGCGGTCAGAGAAACGCTACACTAGGCGTAGCGCTACGATACGCGTAGCGTTTCATATCGAAGATCGACGAGTTTCCAGAGGTGATAGGTGTGTTGAGGGCATTGCGAAGAGTTTCGATGACGAATGTGGCATATGTGTTTCTGCTGCTGGTGTTCGTCGCGCTGGGGATGTTCGTCTACGCCCTGGCCGCCGAAAGCGCTCTGGCCGGGATCATCGGCGCCAGCTTGGTCGTGTTGATGGTCGCGTCGGTCGCGGGGTTCCGCGTCGGTGCCCGGAAGCGCGCGGAGTCCAACGACAGTGGCATCGAGATCCCAGGTGAAACATCTGGGCTCGGCCGCTGCGCCGCGAACAGATCGAGCGGTATCTGTCGACCTACCGCGGTATTCGGGACGACCATGAGCAACTGCTGCAGGCGGTCGCCATCCCCGGCGGCGATGCGACGAGATGGATCGATCGGCGAGCGGCCTGACTGCTGCTGCGGGTCACCATGTGTGCCGGCAGTCCGAGCAGGTCCACTTCTCGTCGGTGACGCAGCAGCCGCGGAGGTCCTTCCACGGCTCGACGTACGGGGTGGCGGGCAGGCATGGCTCCGTCGTAGGCCGGCACCATCTTTCGGACGCCGAGCCGAATCCTGCAGACTCGGTGCATGCCACCGACCTGTCCGCAGAGAGCCGCCTGAGCATCACGGTCACAACCTGCAAGATCGGCTACTTCCTGACGACCCCAAAAAATCGCCAAGGCGGGGCCAGTTCCCGCCCATGATTCCGCCCCGGAGCTCTCGATCTTCCATCTCACTCACGAGTCCTCGAGGACATGCGCTTGCCTGGCCGAAGAACACTCAAATGCCTCGATACGCGCCGACGGGCCCGCCCGACGCGGATAAGCTGCCTCACGAATCGCCCGAAGGGTCAAGGCAGGCTAGGAGGGTTGACTCGTGAATTGGTGGCACAGCTTAGTTCTTACCGGCGCTGTTGCAGCAGCCATCTCTATGGATGACCTAGCCGTGGCCAACGCGGATGAGTACATCGACTTTGGGACGAATCAGGTGGCCTGCAAGAGTGCGGCCAAGCAGGCAAACGCCGCCGGTAACAGTTATTCATATTGCTACGAGACTGGGCCTGGGCACTACACGTTGTATTTCGCGGACTGACCGCACGTTTGGCGGCGCAGGTGAGTCTTTAGCCGGCGGGGAGTCTCGGTGCCGTCCGACGGCCACTGACCCCGTTGTTCGTGCCCGACCTGCCCGCCGTCTTGCAGTGTGTGCAGCACATGCCTCGTGATACCGGGACTGCTCATCATCGTGAATCAGCGTCGTAATCTGGTAATCCTGAGCTTAATGAGCGAGGTAGCGCTCGCCGAGATTTGGGGGACGCACGCGTGACTTATCCATACCCACCGCAGGGGTGGAACCAATATGGCCAACAGCCTCAATCGCCGCCACAGCGAAATGTCGTCGGGATTATCGCGCTGGTGACCGGGATCGTCGGGTTCATATTCGCCTGCATCCCCGGCGCACTCATTATCGGGTGGGTACTACTGCCCATCGCCTTCGTTCTCGGCATCGTGGGCGTGTGTCTATCCGGCAAGACCAAGGCTACGAGCATCGCCGCAATCACCGTCTCCATTGTCGGCGTCGTCGTCGGCGTGGTCGTCTTCTTCGCCGTCGTTGCCGATTCCTTCAGCGACGCCTTCAACGAGCCGGACCTGTCGGCCGGCCCCTCCGCCCCGACTATCGGCGGCGACTCCACCCCGAAGCCAGGCAGTAGGGAGAATCCGCTGCCCATCGGCCAGACTGCCAGCAACGAGGAATGGACTGTCGCGCTCGGTCAGCCCGCGGAGTCAGGGAGTCTCGTTGCAGCGGAGAACCAATTCAATGAACCGCCTGCCTCCGGCATGGAGTTCTGGATGGTGCCGGTCCGTGCTACGTACACCGGAACGGAGACCGGCAATCCATGGGAGGTTTCGGTGAAATTCGTGGGCTCGGACAACCGGACCTATAGCGACAGTTGCGGGGTCATTCCTAGTCCTCTGACCGATGTCGGCGAACTGTATCCCGGCGGTGTGGCTGAGGGGAACGTCTGCGTGGCTGTTCCGGCTGGCGCAGACGGACTCTGGACCGTATCCACCGGCTTCATTGGTGAGCCCGTATTCTTTGAGTGACGTTCGACGGATAGAGCCCGGTCGAGAGGTGAACACGTCGGGAGACGGCTTCCTGGCGATCGACGGCCCGCAGCGCGCAATTCGCTGCACGATGGCGATACGAGATTCGGGCGGGCGCTTGGCATCGAAGTGCCTGCCCGAACGCACACCGGCGTGTGCGAGGTCAGCGGCGGCATCGGTGTGCACATCCGAGCACGTGAGCGCACTGGCCGGGCCGAATGACGTGCTCGTGTCCAGAACGCCGCACGACCTCCTATCCGGGTCAAGACTCGAGTTCGAGCATCGGGCACTCAGGAACTGAGGGCGTGCACGGCGTCGCCGGCCTCTTCGAGCACGGATTCGTTCGTTTGCGCCGCTGCGAGCTCGACCACCTCTTCGTCCAGCTTGTCGTTCAGGGCGGCGGTAGCCTTCCGCGGGTAGGGTCGTCACGTGCGGTGTGCGACCGGATTTCCGAATGATGTCGGGGATCTTGTCTCGGACAAGTCTGCCCACGTCGGCCCCCCTCTCGCAATAATGCGGTGGTGCAGTTGTACCGCTCGACGGTGACATCACGGATCTGACGTGCAAGGTGAAGTCGTTGATCCCGTGCTCCTCGGGCAGCGGGTCGTCGCGATTCTCGAGAGCGGCCTACGCACGGCAACGTACAAGCTGGCGACGTTGATGGCCCTTGTCGAGCACTGCATCGAGAACCTGCCGGAGTGGCCAGCCGACACGCTGCTGGTGCCGCTACCTGAATTGGCCCATCGGGTTTTGGAAATCTACTGGCAGCAGATCCGACCATTCGACGGACACGAGCTGCGGCAGTCGAGTCAGCCACGTGCGCGAATACTGAACGCCGCGAACCAGTTACGTGCAGCCTCAGCCCGAGCTGGCTCGGTGGATCTTGCTCGATTGCGCGCGCCGGCGGCGTACCAGCAGGCGGTCGACGAGATCGCGCTGTGCCTAGCGCAGCAGCCACTGCATCGATTGCAGAAACTGCCCGGCGCATCGACGAGTGATTCCTTTCTGTACGACGACTCGTTCTTGCACGACCACGTGTCGCGGGCGACCCTGCGCGCGCAAGGCGACGCCATCGAACTCAAGTCAGGTGTTGGACACGGTCTTGCCCGACTGGCCGGGCTGCTGAAGCCGGCGCTGGAGATCATGTGGGTTGACGACATCCGGCGGATGAACAAGTTCCTCGACGCCGAGGTTCCCGACGTCGCAGGGCATTTGTTTGGTCGTGAGCGCACCGCACTGGCCGCTTTACGTGAACCCTTCAAAGCCGCGTTCGGGCCGCACTGCTTCTACTGCGGCGCACATCTGCCGGCCAACAATCCGATCGATCACGTGCTGCCATGGTCCTTGGTGGGCATCGATGGACTTTCGAACCTCGTGCTCGCATGTGCGCGCTGCAATGGCGACAAGAGCGGCGCACTTCCAGCCGTCAGCATCGTCGACCGTGTACTAGGTCGCGAACGAAACGTTTTGGAAGAGATCGCTTCTCGCTTGCAATGGCCTACACAGCACGACCGGGTCATGGCAGCGGCGCGGGGCATCTATCGGGGCCAGCCGACCGGTGTGCCGACGTGGTCGGCTTATAAGCAGAGCGAGCGGTTGGACATCAGCTTTCCACCGTGGTGGGCCTAGTTGGTACTAACAATCGCACGACGCAGCTCCGTGAGGCGCCGACGTACTGGCGTGGGGTTCATGCCCTGCAGATTCAGCGGCGGGTCAAGTTCGTTTAGAACATCTCGTTCAAGACGCCCGAGCCCATTTTGATCGTCAAATGGGATGACGATGATCCGGAGATGGCGAAGCATCCACTGGGTGAGGGAATTCTCGTCGATGTGTTTCGCGCCGTCGGCTTGGGCCAGAATTGAGCCCAGGGAGCGGCGAAAGGTTGAGAACTTGTGTTTCTTGCCCAGGTGCATCGTCATGACGCGCAGCCAGAGCGTGTTTTTCGATTGCCTGCCGCTGGGCCAGCGGGTGGCCCCTGCGAGGCCGGCGTAGATCAAGCCAGGCTCGACCGGCAGGCCGAGGCCACGGGTCAGGTTATCCGCACCGACTTGATCGATCCACCAGCTGTAGAGGCCAGGTCGATCGACCGCGGCCTTGCCTTCAGCGACGAACTCATCTGGTGAAATGGCTGAACTGCTGTCACGAAGCTTTCCAACGCATCTGGTGACATCGTCGGGGGGCTCGCTACTCATGCGACCGCCACTATCGATGCTTGGTACACCTCTGTCGGCATGGGCGTGTGCAGCCGCCACGTGATCGCCATCGGTTTTTCCCCCTCGTGTGACACGTAGGAAGCCGGACCGAGGAAGACGTACGGGGACGTGCCGAGTGCGTTCGTCTTCGCCTCTCGCACGAAGAGCAAGATGTGCGAGCCACGCTCGCGATGGTTGATGTAGCGCTGGCCTGTGGGCGAGGAAGAGGAAGTCATGGACTGAGATTCCCAGTGGAAAAGGTCTGGGCTGAGCGCGAAGTCGCGATACATCGTCGTTGGCGAGTAGTCGCGGTCAGTCTTCCTCAAAGTAATGAGGAACGCATCGGCTTGAACGTCGCCACACCACGCGACTCCCTCACGCATTGTGCTGGGTGTGCGCCGTAGCGATGCGAAATCCAGCGCGGACAGGATCTCCTCGCGGGAGTAACTCGCGTGTACCTCCAGCGGCACATCAGCGAGCGCCGGGATAAGGCTTCCCAGCTCAACCGTTGTGCGCCTCGCGTTATCGAAGGCAATGTCGACGACTTGACGCATCTCGTCAGCGACGGCACCGTCGGCGACGACATCCACCCCATCCGCGACACTGTCGAACCCTCCGCCGTCAGGGAAGATCGAGTAGAACATCATTCTTGCCAATCGCTTCTCGGCGGGACTGCGCACCTCCAGCGTGCGGCTCAGAAGAGCTTGATATGCGGTCCAACGGCGACGGTCGTCGACGTGCGCCAAAGCGCGCATGCGTTTGACTAATTCGGCTTCGCGCGGCTGTGGTTCTGCGCCCAACTTGCCGGCATCGCGGCAAAGAGTCGTCCACGATCGGTTGTTCTTCAGTACGTCCTCCAGACCGCGCCCAGAGGCATCGAGATAGGACGCCAACTCATCATTGGGATGCGCACGTACTTCAGACACCAGCGCTGTCCACTTCGGCGCTACCTGCTGTCTTATGTTCTCAAGTACCAGATCTCGCGCGACGGCGTCGAGGACGATCTGGCTTCCCGATGGCAGGAACGGGAATCCTTCCTCAAGATGGCGCTGCAACGCCTTACCGCCGACGCCTGTCAGTGCCCTGAACCTCTGATCAAAGCGGAACTCACGGCGTTGATGCCCAACGAAATCGAACGCGGTAAGCACTGTCTTGCCCTGGGTAAGTCGAAGTCCTCGGCCAAGCTGCTGGAGGAAGACGGTTGCGCTTTCTGTGGGGCGGAGAAACAACACGGTGTCTACGTCAGGAATGTCGAGGCCTTCATTGAAAAGGTCGACCGCGAAGATGATGTTGATTTCGCGTTTGCGCAGTGCAGTGAGGGCATCGCGACGGTCCCCCGCCGATGTCTCCGCCGACACCGCAACTGCCGGAATACCGGCGTCGACAAACCGGGCGGCCATGTAGCGAGCATGCTCGACGCTGACGCAGAAGCCCAAGGCGCGCATGGCTGAAACGTCGGCCACCTTGTCGTTGAGCTCCTTGAGGACGATGCGGGTGCGGGTGTCATTCCCGGTGTAGACGCCGCTCAGCGCGGCGAGGTCGTAACGGCCGCGCTTCCATTGAACCGACTCCAGATCTGTCCCGTCGTGGATACCAAAGTAGTGGAACGGACATAGAAGGTTCTGCTCAAGCGCTTCCCAGAGCCGCAGTTCCGCTGCAACCCGGCCGCCGAAGAACTCGCGCACATCGACGCCGTCAGCACGCTCAGGTGTCGCGGTCAACCCGACTAGTTCTATTGGTTCCACGTGGTTGAGCAGTCGTCGGTAAGACGCAGCCTCAGCGTGATGGAACTCATCGACCACGACGACGTCGAAGTGATCTGGCTCGATCCCCGAAAGTCTCTGCTGTGAAAGGGACTGAATGCTTGCGAAGACGTGCCGCCATTTGGCCGGTTCTTGTGCGTCGACGAGCAGCTCGCCAAACGTCGCGTCGGTAAGAACCTCCTGATAGATCCGCCGCGACTGCTGCAGAATCTCCTTGCGGTGAGCGACGAATAGGAGCGTCAGGTCACGACCGTAAATATCGCGAGCGAGTCGCCGGTAGTCCAATGCCGCAATGACAGTCTTACCTGTCCCTGTCGCCGCGACGATGAGGTTTCGGTGTCGGTCGTGAATCGTACGTTCAGCATCGAGTTCTTCAAGCATCTCGGCCTGAAAGGGCTTGGGATGCACTTCAAGTCCCGACAGAGTGACGGCTAGCGGGTCGCGCGAACGAACTCCGGAAGCAATCTCTAGCGCTTGCCGCAACCGATCCTTGTCCGTGCTCGGCTCATAGCGCTCGAATTCCCGGTTCTCCCAATAAGAATCGAAAGTGGCCCGGAACTTCTCCAGTAGATGAGGTGTGGACTTCGCCGATAGCCGCACATTCCATTCCAAGCCGTCGACGAGCGCGGCGTGGGAGAGATTGCTAGAGCCGACGTAAGCGGTGTGGAATCCAGTATTGCGGCGCAACAGCCAGGCCTTGGCATGCAGGCGAGTGCGATCAGTCTCGTAGTTGATGCGGACCTCGGCACCGAAGTCGTTGACCAAAGCATTAAGCGCACGTGCATCCGTGGCCCCGAGATACGTGGTGGTGATAACACGCAGCGGGACACCGCGGAGCTGGAGTTCGGTGAGTTGGTCTTCGAGGAGACGAAGACCTTGCCATTTGACGAACGCGCATAGTAAATCGACATGGTCGGCACTGGCCATCTCGGCGCGAAGCTCGGCGGCCAATGTTGGCTCGTTGCGGGAGTTGGTCATCAGTGCGGCATCGGAGAATGGTGTCGCAGGCCGTGGCAATCGAGAGGTGCCCAGCGCGGTCGTGCTTCTTACCTCCTCAAGCCGCCTGACCTTCCCCGGTTCCGTGAGGTGCAGGGCTTCCCCCGCAGCGAAGGTGTCAGGCAGCACCCCAAGGATCCGACGCGTGAGTTCGGCGCGGTTCTCGGCATTGCTCGCCAGTCGCAGTGACCGTTCAATAAGCGGCGCCAGATGACGCGTTATGGCCAGCGACTGCTCGGCATCGTCAACGGTGGCGAGCGCGGCCACAAGATCTTCGCGTGGCGTGATCTGCCGATTGAGCTGTTCAGTAAGCAGTGTCTCGTAAACCCCTACGTCCACGGGCCGGACTGTAGCCGATCGCTCGGCCACCGAAACGCTATTCGAACTGGCTGTCTCACGGGCGCGAAAGCATGCTCGACATGCGCCTCATGCGGGCGGCACGGCGCACGTCGGGCCGTCCGCATAGGCCGAACGTCGCATTGAAGCCGGGGCTCGGCCACCTACGCTCCTAGGAGCTGCACACTGAAGTCGTTGGGAGCGTCGCGTAGCTGAACTAGCATGACTGCCGCGGTTCGACGGACTTCCGCGACGAGCGTCCAGCTGCCGGACATGTCCCCATCCGCACGATTCGTTTCGTGCTGCCTTAGGGGACCCCGACGTGACGCTCATCCGAACGACTGGGAAGCGCATTTGTAGTCAGCAACCACAGTCCTTGGTAGAGCAGTTGTTGGAGCAGATGCTGTATCAGACCGGCCACCGCGCGTCACCCTCCGAACAGTCGGCTTGGCGGAAGAGCCTTCCGGCGTTTGCGATCGATGTCGCGGAGGCGGGCCTTGGCGAAGTGGAGATGCTGATTGAGTACCATCTTCCGCTCACATCTCAACGGGCCGACGTTGTCCTAGCCGGAATCCACCCGTCGACGGGGCAACCGTCGTACGTCGTCGTCGAACTGAAACAATGGTCAACGGGGTTCGCATTCGAGGGCGACCCCGAGTTGGTCGAGGTCCCAGGCATGCCGGGGCCGCCGAAATTGCATCCCGTAGTACAGGTTCGGGGGTACTGCGAGTACCTAACGGATTTTGCCCGCGCGATCGCCGATCAGCCCGACGCCCTTGCCGGCATGGCCTACCTTCATAATGCTGTCAACCCTGCAGAGTTTAAAGATCTGCTCGCAGTCCCTGTGTCTACGAAGGGACGATTCTTTACTGGCGCCGACAAAGCTGCGATGGTTGAGTTCCTCAAGTCCAGACTGGCGGCCACGCCTGGCCACACCTCCGGGGACATGCTCATGCATTCGGCAATCGCCCCGTCGATGCAGTTACTCAAAGTCGCTGCCTCTGAGATTCGCGACCGGCCACAATTCCAATTGATTGGCAATCAACAACTCGCCGTCGACTTGATCCTGCATACGGTCGAACATGCTCGCGCAGGAAACAAGAAGCGAGTCATCGCGGTTACGGGTGGCCCCGGGTCGGGTAAGAGCGCAGTGGCATTGTCGGTGTTGGGCGAACTCGCGCGCAGAGGCCGCACCGTCGTGCACGCAACTGGGTCGAGGTCGTTCACGCAGACGCTGCGCAAGGTGGCAGGACACCGCGCGAAGGCAGTGCAGGCGATGTTCAAGTACTTCAATCAGTTTGTGTCAGCTGACCCAAACGGGCTGGACGCCTTAATCATGGATGAGGCGCACCGCATTCGCGAGACATCCGCGAACCGCTACACCAAAGCTGAATTCCGCACCGATAGAACCCAACTCGATGAGCTTATCGCTGCGGCTCGCGTTCCAGTATTTCTGCTCGATGAGAACCAGGTCGTCCGGCCTGGCGAGATGGGCACTCTGAACCAAATCGAACGCCATGCAGCTCAGGTCGGACACGACTTCCAACACATCGAACTCGGCGCGCAATTCCGGTGCGGCGGAAGCGAAGAGTACACCTTGTGGGTTCACCGGCTACTTGGGCTTGCGGCCGGCCCAGCGACCCATTGGCACGGCGATCCGCAGTTCGATGTCCAACTTGTTGACAGCCCATGGGAGTTGGAGGATTTCCTCCGAGCGAAAATGGAGCATGGATACTCGGCTCGGATGACGGCCGGATTCTGTTGGCGTTGGAGCGAACCGCGCAAGGACGGGATGCTAGAACCAGACGTCAAGATTGGCGACTGGGAACGACCGTGGAACAGCAAGAGCGACCGACGCATCGGAGATGCGCCGCCGAGTGCACTCTGGGCGACAGAAGATGGCGGCTTTAGCCAGGTCGGCTGTATCTACACCGCCCAGGGGTTCGAGTACGACTGGAGTGGCGTCATCATCGGCCCGGACCTAGTGTGGCGTGACGGCCGATTCATCTCTGTTCGGAGCGCGAATAAGGACCCAGATTTCCGCAATCACACAACCGTTTCCGATCGGCGCTTCGACCTGCTCGTTCGCAACGTTTATAAAGTACTCTTGACCCGGGGAATGATCGGAGTTGCGATTTACTCCGTCGACCGCGAGACGCGCGAGGCGCTCCAGTCGCTTCTTGATTCGTCGAGAGTTGGGTGAGCCACCATGAAGGAGCTTGTCGGAGCAAGCCCATAGACTTGTCCCATGAACGCAGTGGTTTCGCGAGAATGCGCCTGGGACCATTCAGCGGATGACGACTCCACTGCCCGGGCAGCACTGAACAGTTGCGTCGCAGTCCCCGCGGCTAACCGGCGCTCGTCGTGCCACCGGCGGTTCCATCACCGGCATCGCCTCGCGCCTCAAACAAGTCGCCCTGAGAGTCGACAACGCCCCCGCCCGCATCCGCGAGCACATCGAAGCCGAAATCGCCGCCCTGCACGAAGAACTCGACCAACTCGATGCCGGCCAACGCCCCAAACCCGACGTCACCGACTGCTACGACGAAGCCCGCGCCATCGCCCTGCAGATGGAACGCCTCATCACCGACATCGGCCAATACGGCACCATGATCGAGCAGGCCACCGCCGTCCTCTACGAACCCATCGACGCCAACACCGAGTACCGCGACCGCCAGCGTCAGATGTACACCGACTACCAGGACGCCTGGGACTCCCAGGGCCGCGACTCGCACCGCGCCTTCCTGCGGATGATCAACGACCCCGACCAGCGTGCCGTGTCGGCGCAGCGACTCGACCGCCGTCGAGCACGATGGTGACAAGAAGGTCTGCGCCCGGCGCTCGCTAGGCCGGCCCTTCAAGATTGCCCTTGCGGACATCCTCGCGACATTTGATTCGGCTCTGCCCCGTTTGACTGACGCAGACGCGCACCTGCTCCTCGATACCTGCGGGATACACCTCGTCGGATGGGCCGGGAGCGCCCGTCGGGTTCGGCACGGCGCCCTGGTAGATCGACCAGACCTGGTCACCGGTCGACGGCAATCGCGAGCAATACGCTTGCTGTCCGCTCGTCGTTTGTCCCGCGCCTCCGAGCGTCGCGCAATCTGCACCGACGAGCACAACCGGCACGACCGGCGCATCGGGCCTCGGCGAGGCAGCGCGGGCTGCCCGGTCGAGTCGTCCCATCGCACAACGCCTATGCCGATCGCAATCGCTCCACCGATCAGCACCGCGAGTATCCCTGCCGCCAACAATCCCAGCCGCAGTCGGCGCGATCCCGGCTCCGTCTTCACGTGCTTGTTCGCCTGCCGCGCCACCGGGGCAGGCATCGTCGAATCGGTGGCACCCAGTTCCTGCGCCGCCGCCGACAGTCCCTCGGTCATCGCCTCGGCGAACTCGGTACATGTCGCATAGCGGTCGGCGGGCGACTTGGCCAACGCCCTGTCGAACGCCGGGCCCAACCCCGAAAGCTCCGGGATTCGGTCACCGATTTCGGGCGGCCTCGCCGTGAGGTGGTTACTGATGACCACGGCGGGATTGTCGTGCTGAAACAACTGCTGGCCCGTGATCAGGTGAAAGGCCGTCGCGGCCAGCGCATACTGATCGGCGCGGCCGTCGAGCGTCTCGCCCATGAGCTGCTCGGGCGCGGCATATGCCACCGTGCCGACGGTCATGTCGGTGGCGGTCAGACCCGAAGCGTCCTGCACCCGGCGCGCGATCCCGAAGTCGGCAAGCAGCGCGCGGCTGAACTTCTGATTCGCTTGAGCGAGAAGGATATTCGACGGCTTGACGTCGCGGTGCAGCAGCTCCTGCTGGTGCGCGTAATCCAGCGCGTCAGCCACGCCCGACACGATCCGCACGACATCTTCTGGCGGCAGCCCACCACCTTGGTAGTCGCGAAGCAGCCTGCCGGCATCGGTGCCCTCGACGTAATCCATCGTGATCCACAGCTGACCGTTGTCCTCGCCGCGGTCATGCACGCCCACGATGTTCGGATGCCACAACCGCGCGACCATGTCGGCTTCGCGGTTGAACCGCTCACGGTACTCGCCGTCGATCGTGAACTGGGCCGGCAGAATTTTGAGAGCGTCATAGCGCGGCAGCCGCGGATGCTGCACGAGGTACACCTCACCCATGCCGCCCGCCCCCAACGGGCGCACCACCGTGTACCCGGCGAAGACGTCGCCTTCAGCTAACGCCATGGCCTTGCGCCCGACATGATGCCGGTATCGACCCTTTGTACCATCGCAAAACTTTCCCACGTCGGCGATAGGGCCGTCGTTGCGGGGCCGCTAAGGGGCCGCTACCCCGGGGGCCGCGGCCGGCATCGGCACCGCCCTCACCAGTCGCAATTACCGAAAGCTGTTCAGGTGCCGGGCCCTCGCTTCCGGCCAGCCACTTCTGCGGCACACGAGCTCGCCGCTCCGTATGGTGACCACATGGACGGGTCCCCGGCGCAAGCCGACGGCCGCCTCGAACTCAGTCGTCGCCGGCTCGTGCAACTGGCCGCGTTGGCGGTCGCCGCCACCAGCGCATGCTCGAAAGAATCGGCCGCGGATCCAACGTCGCCTGCGCCCGGACCGCCTCGGGTCGTGAAGGCGAGTCCCCTGCAGGCGCCCAAGATGCCGACCGCACCGCCGGTCATCCCTGCTTCCCACGTGGTGTTGTGCCGTGACGCGTGGGGCGCCAATCGACCACGCGCCGGCGGCACGCCCCACACCCCCGTTCGCATGACGATTCACCACACGGCGGTGGTTCTGGGTGACAACACCAACGCGCCGTCTCGACTTCGACAACACCAGCACTACCACCAGGACTCGCACGGCTGGATCGACATCGCCTATCACCTCAGCATCGACCGAAACGGCAACATCTACGAGCTGAGGAAGCCGGAGCTCGTCGGCGACACAGCGACAAGTTACGACCCCACCGGCCACTTCCTCGTCGTCTGCGAAGGAAACTTCGACGAAGAGAAGGTGACCGAAGCACAGCTCAACGGCGCTGCGCTCGCATTCGCTTGGGCCGCTCAACGATTCGAGATCCCAACCGACACGCTCGCCGGTCACCGCGACGCCAGCCCCGACACGACATGCCCGGGAGCAGACCTCTACGCTCACGTCGGCTCGGGCGATCTGAGGGACCGCGTCGACGGTCTACTGGCCGCCGGAACCGTCGACCTTCACTCCATCTGCGGTCCTGAGGCGTCGGCGACCGTCGCGGACATCGAATCCGGTCTCCGATAGCGGCCGGCTCGGACGGCTACGCGCGGGGCGTCGCCGAAACGCTGGTCGCCTCTAGCTCGGCCCGCCCTCGTCAGGCACGCCCATACTGCGCCGATCACCAACCACATCAACGCGTGGTTCATGAGCGAATAGAGCCGGAATTCGGCCAGCACCTCAGCCGGAAAGCCGTCGAGCACCAATCCGTCCGGCCCGGACAGTGCACCGGGAACCTCGTGGAAGCTCGGCAGCAGCACCATCGCACCCACCATCATGACGACATAGCCGCTGACCGTCACTGCACCTGCCCGCCACACGCCCCATCGCCACGACCACGCCAACCCGGCCGCCACCGCTACCGTTGCACACACCACCGAGATCGCCATAACGAGAAGGAACGCCGAACTACGGTCCGCCACCGTCTCTTCCAAACCGACACCTGGCGGGTTCGCCGGATACTTCAGGCCCGGCACCAACGCGATCGCCACGAACATCCCCGCCGAAAGCATCAACGCCATGCCCGTCGGATCCGGCCGGAGACCCCGTCGCTCCAGCACCGCATCAATCGCCTTATACGCGACCGCGAACAGCACACCCATCACGATGCCGAACACCACGACGCCCACCGCGGCGCCGAAGTTTTCCTGAACAGCCCGGCTGAACAGCTCATGGCCGTGGTCGTGGGCACCGCCGGCGAGTTGTGACTCGGCGTGTTCGCGGGCTGCCTCGTAGTCCACCGCAGCGCCGATCAACGGCTCGATCATCACTCGGCTGAAGACGAAGGCCACGATGCCGCCCGCCGCGCCGGGCAGCAGATACCTTGCCGCAGCGGATATTTCAGCGCTCAGTGGCATGGGAATCCCAACAAGTGCCTGCCGTCGTGCAGGAACTCGTGGATGTGGGTGTCCGAACCGAACACCGACACCGCGCCTTGGTCGAATCCCACAAAGTAGTAGGCGACCAGGGCCAGCAGCGTGATCGCGGTCAGCCGGGCCGGCGTGGCCAGCAACGCCGCGGCGGCCCGGAGGTTTGCGCGGGGAATGTCGAGGGCAGGGTTGGCATTGCTCATGCGGAAATCCTCACGGTGTGGTGTCGGGTCAGTGGTCGTGATCGTGTAGCGCGTGGTCGCCGGCGTCGGTCAGCACGGGAGCCGTCAGCAGTTCGTGGCGGTCGACGAGCGTCTCCAGCGCCGCAACCCAGTGGTCGTAGTACTCCCACTGTCCCCGTTCGGATTCCGGCGTGCTCGCCCACTCGCCGATCGTCGCGATCAGTGCTTCCTGGAATTCGCTCCAGTCGTAGTGGCGGAACTCCGACAGCGCGAGCGCCAATCCGAATGCTCTGCGCTGCCATTCGTGGTCGAACTGCGGCGCAGCCTGATCGGTGGTGCAGGTCTCGTGCAGCATCATGATGCCGACCCCGCAAGCGCCACGCCGATCATCGCCTCAGTGGTCACCAGATCCATCAACATCTCATCGGTGAAATCCTCAGTACCGGCGGGCCTTTCGGGGATGACGAACCATCGCGAGTGACCGCTGGAATCCCACACCTTGATCTCGGTGTCGGCCGGCAGATCAACTCCGACTTCGGCGAGCACCTTGCGTGGTTCACGCGCGGCGCGTGCCCGGAAGGTCGGATCCTTGTACCAGTAGGGCGGCAGCCCCAGCACCGGCCACGGGAAGCAGGAGCACAGCGTGCAGATCACCAGGTTGTGCACTCCAGGGTTGTTGGCCACGGCCTGCAGATGCTCGCCCTCGGCACCCGCCATGCCGTCAGGAAGGTCGAGCTCGGCGATGGCTGCGGGCGTGTCGACGACGACTTTCGCGGCGAATTCCGGGTCGGTCCAAGCCTTTACCACGATCTTCTTGCCGTTGAGCGGTGTCATCTCGGTCTCGAAATAGGCGAGTACCTTGTCCACGGTCTGCGCAGTGATGACGCCCTTCTCGATCAGAAGGGACTCCAGCGCGGCCGCCTTCTTGGCGCTGGCCTCTTCGCGGTCCGGTGGGTAGGCGAACTGGGCGGTCATGACTTCTCCTCGATCGGTTCCAGATAGGCCTCGAAAAGCTCGGCATACAGCGTCAGCGGGCCGTCCTCGGCGCGCGGGCCCCAGATTTCTGTTGGTGCGAATTCGACGATGTAGATCGGCATCGGGTCGCCGATGCCATCGCCGGTGTGGCAGAAGTAGGCGTAGTCGCCCTCGAAGACCCGTTCCACGGTGCCGACCCGCCCGCGCAGGTAACCCGGCAGCCGGCTATGCGCGTCGGTCGGCACATTGGTGATGCGAACCTGCGAGCCGATTGCGAACTTCGGGTGAGCCACATCGCGCCGGGGGCTGTCACCCGAACGCAGATATGCGATCACCTGACCGTCGATCTCCGCTGCGCCATCGGACTCCGCTGTCGCCGTTGACAGTTCGGCCATTCGCTCGGCCAGTTCCTCTTCGGTCACATAGCCCTTGTCGAGGAAGAACTGCGTGATCCCGCCCAACCACTTCTCGTAGTATCGAAACTTGAAGTAGTCGAAGGGGTTCATCGCCTCGGCGCCGGTGCGCAGGTCGGCCCACGTCCATTCGTCCTTGAAGGCGGTCGGCACCTCGTCGATGGGGTAGGCCGGCAGCGCTGAGGAGAGGTGGCTCGACAAGCCCATCATCGCGACATGGATCCCGAAGATGCGTTTCTCCCACTCCTCGACGAACACGCGCTCTTCGAGGGTCCACGGCTCGGGGAGTCCCTCCAGACCCCCGAGATAGTGCTGCAGTTTCATCAGGCAGGGCTTCCTTCCGTCGACGGGGTTTCCGTGCTTGTTGCGGGGGACTTTGTCGTCATTGCGATAGCGGCGTATTCGGAGAGCAGTCCGAACGACGCCCCGAGCACACATGCCACCGCGGCGACGAGGCCCGGGTGGGAGATGGTCGTGACCGTGATGTCGTGGCCCCTTCCGGCGACCGTCGACACCGTGGAGGCAAAGCCGACGACGACGGCCGGGGTCGTGGACAGCAGCGGCACCCACGACGCCTGCACCATCACCGCGCTGCCGACGCCCACCGCGATGGCGGTGACCAGCAAGCTGCCACCCATCAGGTGGGCGGCATACAGGCTCGCCGACGCGATCACCACGCCGACGATGTTCGACGACACCGACCGGACCCAGCCGGCGACACCGCCACCGACGAAGAAGAACGACGCCCACGCCAGAAACACCACCCAGATGGGCACCGTGATGACTTCTGCGGTCAGGGCGACCGCTACTCCGCCCAGAACGCCGATGCTCAGCGTCGAGGCTGTCCGAGAATCCATGGGCTCACCTTCAGGAAATGTGTCTTCGCTTCGGCACCGGAGCGATCGTTGTGAAATCAGGTTCACCTCAGCAGGTTTCGGTGGCGTTACACCGGAATGTCCCTTGCCGTCAGGACCGGACACGAATCATGCAGTTCCGGACTTCGCCGGGGTGCGTTCGCCCGAAACGCCGTCGTAACAGACCCCCGCTACGTTGACTCTCACCGTCAGGTGGGGTCACGAAAGGACAGCACGTGTCCGACGAGAAGAGGCCGCGCCGGCCCGCAAACGGCAGAGGACCGAAGCCGCTCAAGACGGTGGTGTTCGCCTTGTACAACAAGGTGACGTTGCAGGACGTCGCTGCGCCGCTGGAGATCTTCGCCCGCGCCAACGACTTCGGGGCGGGGTACCAGGTGATCCTGACGTCGCCCACGGGTGAGGCAGTCGACACGACGTCGTTCGTCGCGCTCAAAGTCGACATGCCGCTTGCCGAGGTACCGGACCGCATCGACACGTTGATCGTGCCGGGCGGAGTGCCGCCGGACTTCACCTTCACTCCAGGAGAACACGACATCCCCGAAGAGCAGACGCCCGACGTCGTCGCAGCGGCTCTGGAGATGGTGGGCGAATTGGCGCCGCGGGCGCGCAGAGTCGCCTCGGTGTGCACCGGTGCCTTCGTGCTCGCCGCACTCGGATTGCTCGACGGCCGTCGTGCCACCACACATTGGGCGCATTGCCAGGAATTGGCTCGCACCTATCCGCATGTCGAGGTCGACCCGGATTCGTTGTTCGTGCAGGACGGTCGGTTCATCACCGGTGCAGGGATCAGTGCGGGCATCGACCTCGGTCTCGCGATGGTGGAGAGCGACTACGGTCCGGACGTGGCGCGACGGGTGGCACGGTGGATGGTGGTGTTCCTCCAGCGCCCCGGCGGTCAGGCTCAGTTCAGCGTGTGGACCGAGTCGGCTCTGCCGGTGTCGAAGGGGCTGCGCGAGATCCTTGATTCGGTGGTCGCCGACCCCGGCGCCGATCACTCGATCGCGACGTTGGCGGATCGCGCAGCGGTGAGCGAACGGCATCTGGTGCGCATGTTCCGGGACCAAGTCGGGACGACGCCTGCTCGGTTCGTCGAGCAAGCGCGGCTGGAGGCGGCCAAGGTACTCCTTGCGACCGGAGATCACGGTCAGGAAGCGGTCGCCCGACGGGCCGGCTTCGGCTCCGCTGACACCATGCGACGCACCTTTCGCCGCGCCCTCGGCGTCTCCCCCAGCATGTACCGCAGTCGATTCCGCACGACGGGCATCCATCAGAGTCTGGCCTGATTTCACCTGCGCGAGTAGCGCGGCAAGGCGAAGCGGTACAAGCGGTACGCCGCGAAACCCGTTGCGGCGACGAACAAGATCGCTGTCCCGAACCGGGCGTGGCCGAGAGATTTGACCGCTGCGCCGAAGCGGACAGCTCTTTCGGCATGCCGCGGCGATACCCTCGCAGCCGTCGTGCAAAACATGCAGCCACGCTCCATCGGAAGATCACCCTTTTCGACGGTGTCGTCATCATGTGGTGACGCTCTGCAGAAGCAAGCCGGGGTTGACGGGCAACCGAGCCATGTCGCACCGTTCGCAACAAGCTTCACACTGGCACCAGAGTCTCGCATGCATGGCGCAAACCCTTGGGCCCGCGGCTATTCCGCTGACGTCGGCAAACGCACGCGGTGACGAGGATCCCGGCCGACACGGCCCGTCCTCGCCCCGGAGATGTCGCCGCCGTGCCCTATGTTGGGGCCTCCAGACCAACGCACTGAATAGAGGAACGTAGGTGGACGACAACGCGGCGCAGCCCGTGGCCGAGCTGCTCGAGCTCAACCGCGACCTGCAGGGCTCACGCGCCATCCGCCTGCTCGCCACCACCAACCTCACCCTCTACGCAACGCTCATGGAGCGCCACCTCAGCGACGGCGCCGTCCCCGAGACCGAACTCGTCATCAAGCTCGAACGCGACCTGGAACACCTCGACGACCCACAGTCGGGCCTCGCGCTCATCAAGTCCTGGGCCAGCCAAGGCTGGCTGCACCGCATCGTCGACGAACGCGCCGGCCACGACCAGAACGTCTGCTACCTCACCCAGGACGCCCGCCGCGCCCTCGACTTCCTCCGCGGCATGCGCCGCCAAGACACCATCGCCACCGGCGGCTCCATCACCGGCATCGCCTCGCGACTCAAGCAAGTCGCCATCCGCGTCGACAACGACCCCGCCCGCATCCGCAAGCACATCGAAGCCGAAATCGCCGCCCTCCACGAAGAACTCGACCAACTCGACAAGAACGACGGACCAACCCGGCTCCCGTCTGACCTTACCGACTGCTACGACGAGGCCCGCGCCATCGCCCTGCAGATGGAACGCCTCATCACCGACATCGGCCAGTACGGCACCATGATCGAGCAGGCCACCGCCGCGCTGGACGAGCCCATCGACAGCAACACCGAATACCGCGACCGCCAGCGCCAGATGTACACCGACTACCAGGCCGCCTGGGACTCCCAGGGCCGCGACTCGCACCGCGCTTTCCTGCGCATGATCAACGACCCCGACCAACGCGCCGAGTTCGAGGCCGACGTCGCCGCCGTCGCCGAAGCCCTGCCCGCCCTCGACCCCGCACTGCGCAAGGTCATGGCCGGCTTCTTCGAACTCGTCGGCCACCAGATCGACGAAGTCGAACGCATCCAGCAGCGCTGCGCCCAGCGCGTCAAACGGTTCACCGCCTTCGGCACCATGGAGCAAAGCCGCGGCGTCGCCCGCCAGCTCAACGAAGCCATCGGCGCCGCCCGCGCCCTGCTCAAGTCTTCGTTCACCGACTCGCGCCTCGACATCGACGTCCCGCTGGCCCGCCACGCCATCAGTTCCGTTGGCGCACTGAGCTTTAAGATCGGCGACCTGTCCAACCCCAAGCCCGCCAAACCCGCTGACGGCGAGGTCGACCTGACCAGCTTCGCCGCGCTCACCACCCAGGTCGACGCGCCCGCCATGTCCGACATGCTCAACCACGCCCTCCGCGACGGACCCGTGTCACTGCCCGATGCGGTCGCCATGCTCGACACCGCCTACCTCGGCCACGTCATCGTGCTGTGGTCATGGGCACTCACACAGCCCAATCCAGAAACCGCCGAATCGACCACCGTGCGATTCCGCTCACTCGACGGCCGCGACCGCGAAATCGCCGTCCCCCGTTTGACATTTACCGAACCCATCACCACCCTCGCCGGAGCCGCATCGTGACCACTGAAGCCGACATCGACTTCTCCTCACTCCCCCAGGTCGACCAGACCGCCCGCCCAGCGGGCCTGTCGGCGAAGCCGGGAGACCAGACCGTATACAGCGTCACGAATCATCGCCCCGCGTAGGAGATTCCGGTGTACTCGGACGACGGCGGATAGCGCGACCGCGGCCCCTCCTCCCGGCGGCATACCTGTCGGCGATTCGCAGGGGCGGGATCGGCCCGGCGCGCCGCGGAAGCGGAGGAGTTTCCGCTGGCGGAGGGCTGAGAATCGCCCGAGCACTAGGCATCATTCGGTCATCTCCACCACGGAATGCCCCGTTTGAGGTTTCGTGGCGGCGTGCCAGGACGAGTGCTTGTTGCAAGTCATCTGTTCTTCTCATGCTGTGCCCGGTCGGGTCAAACCAGTGGCAACCTAGACATGCGCCGTGCGCCACCCACAACACCGCGTCCAAGACGACGCCGGGATGCTGGGACGGCCATTCCGCAGGATCGGCGCCGTGGACCGATTCGTAAGTCCGGCGCAGGTATTCGCGCTGATCCCACAGCCTCTTTGCAATGTTCACCCCGGTCGACATTCGCTTCCAGTTGATCCAAGCCCGCACACGACGGGGCGGGAACATCGCGTCCCAGTACGGGCCCCAGGTGTCTTCCGCACCGCGGGACGCCGATGTTGATTCGACCCAGTCCCCCATCCAGTGGCCGCTGGCCCCGCCGGTCATGACGTCCCGCCGGGTGTGGGGTGGAGGCGTTGTAGTGCCGCGCGAAAGTCGGCGTTTGGGTTGGCGTCCGGCAGCGCTGCAAGCCCGTCGTCGTGGCCGACCATTGACACAGGGATCACCGACTGCGCGGGCTCAGCGAACTTCCTCCCTTGGATCCAATGGAAGGTGTGAACAGGAAGAAAAGTCCCGCGGGACGGTTTGACACGGCGAATCTCGGCCACGGCGCTACTCCTGGATGCCGAGCCTCCCGCAGGAGGCGCTCTTGCCAAGCACCGGTTGGTGCTGGCCGCTTCGTCATCCGAGCCACCCACGAGCGTGGGGTTGGCGCACCGTCCAGTCGGAGCTTGGCGACGGCGTCTCGTGAAGCAGAATCAGGTTACATCGACCGGTCGACAGTTCGATATCGATTGTGAACCGGCCCTGGTATCCACGGCACTAATTGGCGTACTGAGGGCGTCGTCAGCTGCCACCCCACGCGGAAACGAACTCGGGTCGACGACGACGCAATTTGGGTCGGCGACGAGCTTCCTGCGGGATGAGAAAATGAGTTCCAGTCGAATGCAGGTCCTTCCATTCCTGCTTCTTGTCCCATCGCCTGTCCTGGGCACTCACACAGCCCAACCCGGAAACCGCCGAATCCACCACGGTCCGATTCGGCTCACTCGACGGCCGCGACCGCGAAATCGCCGTCCCCATTTGGCATTCACCGAACCCATCACCACCCTCGCCGGAGCTAGCACGTGACCCTCCAAGCAACTGAAGCGCGGGAGCGTCGATCGGCCGCTGATCGCCAATGATCGGCGTCACCGAGCCCCGCCTGATTCTTGCGACGCGGATCAGGCCAGGTAGGGCGATCCGCATGGCAGCCGGTGACCGCACACTGGTGCACGTCGTCGCGGTGCGAGAGGATGCGAACCGATGACGGGTCCAAGGGATCGGTTGGAGCGGAAGTCGGACGCGACGCCGGGGGCGGTCGACAGGGTGGCGTTCGCGTGGCTGCCGGCCGGCGACTACGAGCAGGCGACGACGTTGTGGCCTGATTTTGCTGCGAGCGATCACGTGGCCGGCCCGGACGGACCGCTGCCGCACGCGCAGTACTGCCGGGTGATGCAGGAACAACTTGTCCAGTACGCGGCGGTCGGCGCGCCCGGGATGGTTATCGCCCCGGTGCGGGTAGCGCCGTTTACCGCGTGGTGCTCCGAACGAGGGCGCCATCCCGATTCGGCCGATGCGCGCGCCGAGTATGCCGCCCACCTGGCAGCGACCGCCGACTCGAGTCGGATCGCCTGGCCACCGGGCCGCAATCAGCCGTGCTGGTGCGGGTCGGGACGCAAGTACAAGAAGTGTTGCGCCGCACCGACATCCGCCGACGCGGATCCACACCCGTGAAAACCGCGCGCCTGCGGGTGGTGTTGCGCGACGTCGAACCGGCCGTCGCCCGGGTGATCGATGTGCCCGCGTCGGCGACCCTGCCGGAGCTGCACGAGCTGCTGCAGGCCGCGATCGGCTGGACCGACTCGCATCTGCACCAGTTCGTCACGCCGCAGGCAACCTTCGGGATGGAGATTCCCGGCCAGGACGTGTGGCCCGAGGACCAGCGTGACGAAACCGGTGCCCAGCTCGCCGATCTCGGCACCGAGTTCGAATACCTCTACGACTTCGGCGACGGCTGGACCCACGACGTCGAGGTGCTCGGGCCCGGCGGCTCGGCGCCGGGCTGCGTGGACGGCCACGGTGCCTGCCCGCCCGAAGACTGCGGCGGGCCCGGCGGGTACGCCGAACTGCTCGACGCGCTCGCCGACCCGGCGCACCCCGAGCACGAGCGCATGCGCGGCTGGGTCGGCGACCGGTTGCGGCCGTTCGACCGCGCCGCAACTGACCTGTGGGTGCGCCGGGTCGTCGGTGAGGTGCCCGAAAGTGTCCGGCTGCTACTGGATTTCGCTGCCGACGGGATCAAACTCACACCGGGCGGGCGGCTGCCACGCACGGTGGTGCGCGGCATGCAACAGCACCGCCCACACTGGCACCCGCTCGGCCGACCCGCCGCCACCGAGGACGACCTGCCGCCACTGGGGGCGCTGCACGGGCTGTTGCGCGGCGTCGGTTTACTGCGGGTGCGCCACGGCGTGCTCACCCCCGCCCGCGCAGCCGGCGATGATCTCGCCGTAGTGCGCCGACTCCGGTCGGCGTTCGACCGGTACACCTTTGCCACCGAGATCACCGAACTGACAATCGGGGTGCTCGCCGCACACGGCCCGCTCCCACTTGCAGAAATCGCGGCGCGGGTGCATCCGCTGCTCGGGCGCGACTGGCAGATCGACGGGCAACCCCTCGACGAGGATGACGTGCGGATGGCGATCGCCCAGCAGTCCCCGCTCATGAAGGGACTCGACCTGATTGACAACGCCAACTGGCACGCATGGACCGCTGGCTCTGCAGCCCGATCTCTGCTTCCCGGCGCCACCATGCTCGCCGAGATCTGGACCAACAACGAGTGATCCGCCAGCTGCGGCGCCCGTAAGTGCCACGTGGCTAGCCAGGTACTCCGGTACGCGCCATAGGCCGTCACGCGGGGACGAAACACCCTGGTCAGCATCCTCAGTAAATGTCTTGCACTTCTGCGGGGCAAGTGTCCTACACTTAACGCGTGCGGATCCAACCGCTACGAACTCCGCGTCCACGTCGAACCCCGCAACCCCAAAGCCGACGTCGAAGCCGACGACTACCTCTACATCGGCCGCGCCGCCGATAACCAACCCCATATCGAAATCGTCGCCGACTTCATCGACCCCACCGTCGCGGTCGTCTTCCACGCGATGATGCTTCGCCCATCCACCGTGGCGCAGCTGAGCCTCGAGTCCTACGGCCTCCGCCCCGACTACGCGCCGCAGCGCCCCTTTATCGGGCCTTAAGCACCTACCCACCCACCCAAAGGAATCCCACCATGACCAAGAAGCGCCACCGCACCGAAGCCGAATACGAAGAACTCGCCCGCAGCTACGCCACCGAACCCATCCGAGCCGACGAAGTCCGCTCCGTCGAGATCGGACCCGCGCTGCTCCCGATGGGCCGCCCGGCCAAAGGCACCGGTACCGGCAAAACACCGCCACTGACCATCCGACTACCCGAAGCCCTCCGCGCCGAGATCGCCCACCGAGTCGAAGCTGGCGAATCAGGCTCGGAGTCAGAGCTGGTCCGGCGCGCCGTCATCGAGTACATCGAACGGCACCCCGCACGCGGGTAAACGGGCTGCGGTCAATCCCAGTCGCGGTCAAGCATCATGTGCATCATGCATCACATGGGCACCATCCCTTCGCCGAATCGGCGCAATGCCTTGGGAGCGCGGACATTCCGCTGACGTCGGCAAACCGGTGACGCCCCGAATTTCTCCGCCGACACGACCCCGTCCCGTGCTGAACATGTCGGGACCGTGCCCTATGTTGGGGCGTCCGACCAACTACAGAGCGAGGAACGCAGTGACCACCGAAGCCGACATCGACTTCTCCTCACTCCCCCAGGTCGACCAACAGACCGCCCGCCCACCTGTCCAGCGCAGGCCGCGTTTCGACGGGGACGTCTCCGAACTGCCCGACCGCGCCTGCTGGGCCCTGCAGCACCTGCTCACGCGCCGCTACATCAGCGCCGTAGCCGACGCCGACGTCTACAGCTGGGTGCTCGAGTACCGCAATGAACTGTCCGTCCGGCTCTCCGAACTCGACCTGCTGCTGCGCATCGTCGACGGCACCGACGTCGCGTTCGTCGAGCAGGCCCGCTACGAATCAGCAAGGGGTATCAAGCTTCTGCGCCGCGAACCGCTCGGCACCTACGACTCGATCCTTGCCCTGCACCTCGCCCAGATGATGCGCGCCTCCGGCGGACAGACCGTGCTCATCAGCCGCGAAGAGATGCACGGGCTGTTCTCCGGCGTGCTCAATGACACCGACCGCGACGCCGTCACCTTCGCCGCGCGCATCGACGGCGCCATCGCCCGGCTCGCCGGCCTCGAGATCCTGCGCAAGAGCCGCGACGACGAGGACAGCTATCTCATCAGCCCGGTCATCACCGCCATCATGACCGCGTCGGTCATCACCGAACTCCAGCAGCAGTTCGAGCAGCTCCTCAACGGCGGCGCACCAGCAGAAGAGGACGTCGACCTTGACTGAACAGTTCCACCTGTCCCGGCTGCAGGTCATCAACTGGGGCGTCTTCGATGGCTACCACTCCATCCCGTTCAGCTCCGGCGGCGCCCTGATCGCCGGCGCCTCCGGTAGCGGCAAATCCTCACTGCTGGACGCCATTTCGCTCGGCTTCCTACCGTTCAACCGCCGCAACTTCAACGCCTCCGGCGACAACACCGCCGCCGGATCCAGCGCAGGCCGCCGCACCGTCGACAAGTACGTCCGCGGGGCCTGGGGTCAGCGCAGCGACGGCGGCACCAGCCGCGTGATGTACCTGCGCGGCGACGGCACCGCATGGTCGGCGGTCGCCGTCACCTACGCCAGCGACTCCGGGCGCACCGTCACCGGTCTGGTGCTCAAGTGGCTGACCGGCGAGTCCCGCAACGACTCGTCGAGCCGGTTCGTCCTCGGCGACGGCGACCTCGACATCGAGGACGTCTGCAACCGCTGGGCCGCCGGCCGCTTCGACGCCGGCGTGTTCAAGGAAGGCTGGCGCTTCTCCACCAAGGTCGAGTCGCAGTACCTGGCGCAGCTGTACGCCACCATCGGCATCCGCGCCTCCGACGCCGCCCAGCAGCTGCTCGGCAAGGCCAAGTCGCTGAAAAGCGTTGGCGGGCTTGAGCAATTCGTCCGGGAGTTCATGCTCGACGAACCCGACAGCCTGGCCCGGCTGCCCGAGGCCCTCAAACAGATCGACCCGCTGGTCGAGGCCCGCGAGCTGCTGGCCGTCGCGCAGAAGAAGCGCAAGATCCTCGGCGACATCGAACAGATCCAGCAGCGCTACGCCTCGGAGTCGTCGGACCTCGGCATCATCGACCTCGTCGACGCGCCGATGGTGCGGGCCTTCACCGACCATGTCCGGCTGGCGCAGTGTCCCACTCAGATCGCCACCCTGGACGGCACCATCGACCAGCTCGAGAACGAGCACGAAGACGTCACCCGGTCGCTGAATCTGGCCAAGGCAGAAGCGGATTCGCTCAACGCGCAGATCAGCGGGTCGAGCGCGAACATCACTCCGCTGCAGTCCCAGGTGACCGCCGCCGAGACCGAGGCCGAGCAGGTGGAGCGGCGCCGCGCCGCCTACGAAGACCTGCTGACCACCCAGGACATCGACATCCCGGACACCGCCGACGAGTTCTGGAACCTGCGTGAGGAACTGCTCGCGCAGGCCACCGAACTGCTCGCCAAGGTCGAACGCAACCGCGAAGCGTCCACCGACGCCGAGTATGCCCAGAAGGCCGCCCGCATCGCCCGCGACGCCGCCGCCAAGGAACTCAAGCGCGTCGAACACGTCGGCTCCGCCCTCCCGGAATTCGCGCTGGCGATGCGCGATCAGATTTGCGCGGCGATCGGTGCGGACGGCGCTGGGGTCCCCTACATCGCCGAGCTGATGGACTTGAAGCCCGACCAGGCCCGCTGGCGGCTCGCCGTGGAGAAAGTGCTGCGCGGCGCAGGGCTGCGGCTGCTAGTACCCGACCAGCACTGGGCCGCGGTGCTGCGGTTCGTCAACGAGACCGACATGCGGGGCCGCCTGCAGCTGCACCACGTCCGGGCGAAGTTCCTCGGCGCCGACCCCGTCGAGCCCGAGCCGAACACGTTGGCGGGCAAGCTGTTCGCCGTCGACCCGACGCATCCGTGCGCGGCCGAGGCCGTCGACGTCATCGCCAATGCCGGCGACCATATCTGCGTCGACACCCCCGACGTGTTCGACCGGTTCCGCCGCGCGGTCACCGACACCGGGCTGTACAAGGACTCCGACCGGCTGGCGGTCAAGGACGACCGGCGGCCGGTCAAGCAGTCCGAGTACCTGTACCAGGGCGACGTGACCGCCAAAATCAATGCGCTGACGCTCGAACTCGCCACCGCCGAGGAGACCTACCAGAAGGCCCGGCGCATTGCCGACGACATCGCCGCCCAGCGCCAGCAGTGGCGCGACCGCGCGGCCGCGTGCAAGGCGATCTGCGAGCAGTACCCGCAGTGGAGCCAGATCGACACCGAGACCGCCGACGGGCACGCCGACCGGCTGCGCGAACAGTACGAATTGCTGCTCGCCGACCACCCCGACCTCGAGGCTCTGAACGCCCGCGCCGACGAATGCTGGTCGCAGATCCAGAAATTCATGACGCGCAGGGGTGCGATCCAGACCCGCCGCGACAACCTCGACGATCGTCGCACCCGAGTCCTGGAGCTGCAGGAGCGGCTGTCGCCGGCGTTCGTGTCGGAGCCGCTGACCGAGCTGCTGCACCGCTACGCCGCTCAGCTGCCGGTCGCGCTGGAACTGCTCGACCCCGAACCGCACCGCGACGCGCTGTTCACCGCGATCAAGAAAGAGCGCGAACAACTGCGGGAGAGCCGGCGTCGTTCCTACGACGAATTGGCCCGCATCCTCAACACATTCGACACGTCGTTCCCTGACGCCATTCCGAACGACTCGGATGATTTTGATGAGCGGGTGCACGATTACGTCGCGCTGTGCAAGCACATCGACGAGCGCGAACTGCCCGAGGCCTACGAGCGGATGATGCGCCTGGTCACCGAGCAGGCCCCCGACGCGATCCTGACGCTGCACCGCGTCGCCGAACAGGAAGCGCGGCGGATCAGCGACCAGATCGACCGCGTCAACACCGGATTGGGCGCGGTGGAGTTCAACCGCGGCACCCGGCTGACGCTGCGCGCCACGCCGCGGCAGCTGCCCGCGGTCGCCGAGCTCACCGAGATCGTGCGGTCGATTTCGCGGCGCATCGCCGAGGTGGGGTTGGGCGACAAGCAGGCGATCCTCGATCAGTACGCCGACATCCTGCGGCTGCGCAACCGGCTGGCGTCCACGGCGCCCGAAGACAAGGCGTGGACGCGCGACGCCCTGGACGTGCGCAACCGGTTCACCTTCGACTGCGCGGAGTGGGACGTGGCCAACGAGGAGCTGATCCGCACGCACAGCAATGCGGGCGACAACTCCGGCGGCGAGCAGGAGAAGCTGATGGCGTTCTGCCTCGCGGGCGCGCTGAGCTTCAACCTGGCCAGTCCCGAAAGTGCCGACAACACACCGGTGTTCGCGCAGCTGATGCTCGACGAGGCGTTCTCCAAGTCCGACCCTCAGTTCGCGCAACAGGCGTTGTCGGCGTTCCGCAAGTTCGGCTTCCAGTTGGTCATCGTGGCGACGGTGCAGAACGCCACCACGATTCAGCCCTACATCGACAGCGTGGTCATGGTGTCCAAGACCGAAGCCACCGGTCGCAATGCCCGCCCGGTAGCGACGGTGGCCACCAGGACGATCTCGGAGTTCACCTCGCTGCAGCAGGAGATGCGCAAGACGGCGCAGCGGGTGCCGGCGGGGGTTTGACGTCGAGCTATCTCAGGACGTTGGACTGCCCTGCGGTCGTCAATGCGAACTCGTTAGTTGCGCTTGATTGCAACGCACGTATTGTTCGGGCGCGCAGCTGGTTTCAACAAATCGAATTGCCATCAAGCTGACCCTGGCCACCCATTGCCATGCTTTGCCCACGGGAGGACGATGAAGTGGTCCGGCGGCGCCGTCGAGACGCTGCCCCACACTCAACGGAGGCAGATCATGTACGCACGAAGCACCACCATCCAGGGGCAACTCTCGTCCATTGACGCCGGTATCGCGCATACGCGCGACAGTGTGATGCCCGCGCTCGAGGGCATCGACGGGTGCGTCGGCTTGTCCTTATTGGTCGACCGAACGTCCGGCCGCTGCATTGTGACCAGCTCCTGGGAGTCCGAGGAGGCGATGCACGCAAGTGAGGAGTCCATTCGACCGATTCGCGACCAGGCCGTGGAGCTTTTCGGTGGGAGCAGGCAGGTCGAGGAATGGGAGATCGCTGCCATGCATCGCGAGCACCGCGCGGGTGAGGGCGCCTGTGCCCAAGTCACCTGGGTCAAGGTGGATCCGGATCAAATCGACGGAGGCATCGATTTCTACAAGATGACCATCCTGCCTGCCCTCGAGGAACTGGAAGGATTCTGCAGTGCCAGCCTGCTCGTCGACCGAGCGTCCGGTCGTGGCGTGGCAGCGGCGACTTTCGACCACGCCGAAGCGATCCAGCGGAACACGGAGGCATTGGACAGGATCAGAGCCACCGGCAGCCAGGAAGCAAACGCGGAGGTACTCGACCAGTGCGACTTCGAGTTAGCGGTCGCTCACCTGCGTGTGCCCGAGATGGTCTGACCGCACACAACCTCATCCTCGTCAACGGCGGGAACTCCAGCAGTTGCGTTGCGCGACTGCTGGAGTGGACCTGGGCTGCGCGAGTTCCCAGCCGAAACGGCTGATTTATTGTTTACAAACCTACGATCTGGATAGGCTCCAAGGGTCCTGACCGCACTGCCGAGAGGACGCCGTGACCGAACTGGTGCAAGCGCTCGTCGGTGGGATTCTCATCGGTGGTCTGTACGTCGCCATCAGCATCGGGTTCTCGCTGTCGTTCGGCGTTCTTGACGTCGTCGACCTCGCGGTGGGGATGTGGGTGGTTCTCGGCGCGTTCGCCGCGATCGTGGCCAGCGACGCGCTGGGGATCGACGCGTTTCTACTGCTCCCGGTCGTGTTCATCGTCTTCGGCGCCGTCGGCTGGCTCATCGCGCCGCTGATCTATCGGGTCCGAACGAGCAAGTACGCACTGCCGGCGCTGATGGGGCTGGCGTTCACGTTCGGGCTCGCCACGCTGATCCGCGGCGGCCTGCTCACGGTGTTCGGCTACACGCCCCGCACCGTGCAAACCGAGCTCGTCTCCGGCAACGTCGAGCTGCTCGGCATCACCGCACCCATGATCCGGGTGGCCGGCTTCGCCTTCGCAGTGGTCGCCACCGGTCTGTTCCTGGCGTTCCTGTTCTACACCCGCACGGGTCTCGCGATCCGGGCCACCGCACAGAGCAAGGAGAACGCCGGCCTGATGGGCGTCGACGTGAAGCGGATCAGCAGCCTGGTCTACGCCATCTACACCGGCCTCACCGCGGTGGCCGGCGCTCTGCTCGGCGCCATCTACGCGATGACTCCGGAGGTCGGCCTGCGCTACACGCTGTTCGCGTTTTTCGTCGTGGTGCTGGCCGGGCTCGGCTCGGTGGTCGGGGTTCTGGCCGCCGGGCTGTTCCTCGGCGTACTGCAGTCGGTGGTCACGACGTACGTGGGCGCCGACTACACACTAATGGTGGTCTTCGCGGTGCTGTTCGTCGCGTTACTCCTCTTCCCGCAAGGCATTTCGCGGCGAGGGCTGGCATGAGTAAGCCCGCCTCCGGGGGCAACCCGTACCTCAACCTCGGCGTGCTCGCCCTCGTCGTCGCGGTGCTCTGTCTGCTGCCGATGATGACGACGCCGTACTACATCCGGGTCGCCACCGGCGTCGCATTGTGGGCCGGACTTGCGTTGTCCTGGAACGTGATCTGCGGGTACGCCGGCTATATCAGCTTCGGCCATGTCGCTTTCTTCGGTATCGGCGCGTACACCACGGCGATCCTGATGCAGCCCGAACACGACTGGAACTTCTGGGCGACCCTCCCGGTCGCAGCCGTCATCGCAGGCGCCGTTGCGGCGCTTGTCGGCTGGCCGGCGCTGCGGCTGAAGGGCGCCTACTTCGCCATCGCGACCTGGGCGCTGGCCGAGGCGGTGCGCGAGCTCACCACAGTCGTCGACTTCACCGGTGGCTCAGGCGGACTCACGACGCCGATCCGCCTCGACGACAACTTCTTCTACTACACGATGCTCGCCGCCTCGGCGATCGCATTCGCCGTGTGCTATCTGCTGCTGGAACGGTCCCGGTTCGGTTTCCGGGTGAAGGCGGCACGCGATAACGAGGCCGCCGCCCGCGCGCAGGGCATCAACACCACGCTGGTCAAGATCGAGGCCTTCGTGCTGAGCGCGATCATCCCCGCCGTGCTAGGTGGCATCAATGCCTACTGGATCACGTTTATCAACCCGGCCAGCGTGCTCAACACCATCATCACCGACCAGCTCGTGGTGATGGTGCTCGTCGGCGGGCTCGGGCACGCGTGGGGTCCGGCGCTCGGCGCGACCGCGTTGTACCTCCTGCAGGAGCAGCTCCGGGTCAGCTACGGCGAGACGACCGCATACATCATCGTTGTCGGCGCACTGGTGATGGCGGTCGTGCTGTTTCTTCCCGACGGGATCGTCAGCCTCGCCCGGCGCGCACGACGAATGCGGTTGGTACGCCAGCTACTTGGCCGCGCCCGCGACGACGTCGCACCCCGGCGAACGGACCCCGAAACCGAGGAGGCCAAACGATGACGGTGCTGGCGGTTGACGAGCTGGCCCGCTCCTTCGGCGGCATCCACGCGGTCGCCGGTGTCACGTTCGACATCGAGCAGGCGGAGATCGTCGGCATCATCGGGCCGAACGGCAGCGGCAAGAGCACACTATTCAATCTGCTCACCGGTGCCCTGAAGCCCGACGCCGGCACCATCACGCTGTTCGATCGCGACATCACCGGGCTCGCTGCTTACCGGATTGCTCGTGCCGGCCTTGGGCGCACATTCCAGATCCCAGCGCTGTTCGTGAATATGACTGTGCGGGAGAACCTTTGGACCGCCGCAGTGCAGTTCGACTGGAACAACGCGCGCACTGACGCGGACGCCGTGCTGGAGCGGCTGGACCTCACCCACGTCGCCGACGACCTCGCGAGCACCTTGTCCGGCGGGCAGCAGCGGCTGCTGGAGATGGGTCGGGTGCTGATGCAGAACCCGAAGGTCGCGCTGCTGGACGAGGTCGCCGCCGGTGTCCACCCGCGCCTGCGCCAGATCATGCTCGACGCGATCCGCACCCTGCGTGACGCGGGCACGACATTCCTGGTGATCGAGCACGACATGGAGCTCGCGCAGGACATCTGCGACCGGATCATCGTGATGGACGCCGGAAAGATCGTGGCGCAGGGCAGCTTCGAGGAGATCTCACACGATCCCCACGTCATGGAGGCGTATCTGGGGGTGCCGACAAGTGAGTGAAAACCGGGCCGCCAAAGGCAGCGTCGTCACCGTCGACAGCCTCGACGCGGGATACGGCAGCGTGCAGATCCTGCATCAGGTGTCGATGACCGCCCGCACCGGCGAAGTCACCTGCATCTTCGGGCCGAACGGCTGCGGGAAGAGCACCCTGCTGAAGGCGATGGTGGGCGTGATCGACCCGTGGGCGGGCAGCGTCACGATCGACGACGACGATGTCACCCACCTGCCGTCACATCGCACCCTTGCCCTCGGGCTCGCGATGATGCCGCAGGGCGGCGGCGTGTTCCCCCAGCTCTCGGTGCGGGACAACCTGCGTATCGGCGGCTATACGATCCGCTCGCGAAAGCGGCTGGACGGGCGGATCGAGGAGCTGCTGCAGGAGTTCCCACGGCTGCGCGAGCGGTATGCCGTGCAAGCCGGCCAGCTCTCCGGCGGCGAACAGATGATCTTGTCGGTCGCCCGTGCGCTCGTCTTGAGCCCCCGGTTCCTGCTTTTCGACGAACCCTCCGCCGGGCTGTCTCCCAAGCTTGTCGGCGACGTCCTGGAACGCGCCGCCGAGCTGGCCGTCCGCGGCGTCGGCGTGATCATGATCGAGCAGAACATCCGCGAGGCATTGCGGGTGGCCGACCGGATGTACGTACTTGTCGGAGGGCGGAACCGGTTCGAAGGCACGCCCGACGACGTAAAGGACGACCGCGAGCTCATGCACGTCTATCTAGGTGGCCGATGACCGATGCACTCGAGAGGAAAGATCATGTCCAACAACATCAATCGTCGACTCTTTCTCAGCCGGGCCGGCCTCGTGGTGGGCGGCGTGGTTGCCGGCCCGAGCCTGCTCTCCGCGTGCGGCGGCGACACCGGCGAGGGTGCGACCGACACATTCAAGGTCGGCGCCGTGCTCGAGCTGTCCGGCGCATCCGCGACCGGTGGACAGATCGCTCAGCGCGGATACCAGCTCTGGGCCGACACGGTGAACAGCAAGGGCGGGCTGTCGATCGGCGACAAGAAGTACAACGTCGAGTTGGCCGTGCAGGACTGTAAGAGCGACCCTGCCACCGGCGCCGACGCGACCTCCCGGCTGGTCACCGAGGAAGGCGTGAACGCGATCTTCGGCGCGTACACCAGCGGCGTGCAGCTCGCGATGGACCCGATCTGCGCCAAGTACAAGGTGCCGTGCATCGCTGGCTCCGCGGAATCTCCCGGCGTCTGGCAGAAGCAGCCCGCGTTCACCTTCGGCGTCATCCCCGCCGTCGACACCACAGCGGCCCGCTCGATCCAGTCGATCGTGGACACCGCGAATCCCAAGCCGGTCCGGGTGGCGGTCGTCGGCGCCAACGAGCCGTTCTCCGACGACACCGCCGAGGGCTTCCGCGCGGGTGCTGAGGCCGCGAAGCTCGAAGTAGTGCACTTCTCGCTGTTCCCCCCGAACGCAGATCTGGCGCCTGTCGCCCAAGTGGTCGCGGCGCAGCGGCCCGACATCGTGGCGGTCGGCGGCCACGACGTTCTGCTGGTCGACTTCGTGAAGGCGATGGCCGCGACCGGCTACACGCCGAAGGCGATCATCGAGCACTACGGGATCACTGACGCCTCCTTCGCGCAGGCGCTCGGCCGCCAGGCCGACGGCGTGATGGGAATCTCCGTTTGGTTGCCGACCGCGTCTTTCCAGGACGACCTGTTCGGCTCGGCCGCCGACTATGCGAAGGCATTCGAGGAGAAGAACGGCTCGCCGCCGGACTACACCGCCGCCGGGTGCAGCGCCGCGGGGCGGGTACTGCAGGCCGCGGTCGAGAAGCTGGGTGAGCCGCCGTCGCTGTCCGAGGACGCCCGCGGCAAGCTGAACGAGTTGATCGCCGGCACCGACATGACAACCTTCTACGGACCGATCAAGTTCGCAACCGAGGGCGACCACTTCCACAACAACACCGCGCTCAACCCGATGCTGGTCCAGATCCAGGGCGGGCAGGTCAAGGCGATCGCGCCGCCGGACTCGGCACAGGCGAAGATCATCTATCCGCTTGCTCCGCTGGGCTGAGCGCAGCCGCCGATGCGACTGCGGGCCACCTATGCAGGCATCAACTCACGGCGCGGCAGGCTCGTAATGATCGATTGCTTCCACCTTGCTCGCCGAGGGACTCTCGGGATCGAACTCGTAGCTCAACCATTCGCGGGCGAGGCGGCGGGCCAGTTCAAGCCCGATCACTCGTTGTCCGAAACACAACACCTGGGCGTTGTTTGACAGTACCGAGCGCTCCACCGAGAAGCTGTCGTGCGCAGTCACCGCACGAATTCCCGGCACCTTGTTGGCGCTGATCGCCACGCCCAATCCCGTTCCACACACCAGCAGTGCCCGGTCTGCCTTGCCCTCGGCGACCAGTCGCGCCGCCGCCACAGCGACATGCGGGTAGGCCGTGTTCTCGTCCGTGCCGACCCCTATGTCGGTGACTTCGGCGACTCGATCATCAGCCCGCAGATCACCTTTCAGTGCTTCCTTGTATTCATATCCGGCATCGTCGGAACCAACGACGACCCGCAGCCCTTCCGGCATCAGCTGTCTCCCTTTGTAGTAAGCGTGAAGCAGTCCGCGACCGTGCGTGCGCACATCGCGAGCGAGGTCGCGCCGGCGTCGGGCGTGCCGACGCTGCGTTCCGCCAGCGGACGCGCCCGGCCGATCTTCGGTCGCATGTCGGCGGTCGCCCGCGCGGCGTCCGTCGCCACCTCCGCCGCGGCGCGCCACCCGTCCTGCCACGGTTCCCCGTCCTCGACCCGCCGCTGCAGTTCCTCGACGAACGGCAGCAGAGCGTCGAGCATCGTCTTGTCCCCCGGGGCGGCGCCGCCCAACTGCACCAGCGCGTCATAGCCGTCGCGCAGGCCCGCCGCCACCGCTGCCGAGTCCGGTCGGCCTCGGTCACCCAGCCGGGCGCCCAGCGCACTGAGCATCGCACCCCACAGCACACCCGACGTGCCGCCCGCCTTCGCCGCCCACTCCTTGCCGGCGGCGGTCAGCACCGAGCCGACACCGGCCCCGTCCGCGATCGCCCGCCCCGCAGCCTCGCGGGCCGCGGACGAGCCCTTGACCATGCCGCGTCCGTGGTCGCCGTCGCCTGCGATCGCGTCGATACGACCCAGCTCCTCCTCCGCGTCCGCGAGCATCGCCGCCATCGCGTCCAGAGCCCGCGCCACCACCTGCGCGCTCGCCCGGCTATCGTCGTCCGACAGCTGAGAGAGCGGCACCGTTTCCACCGCGGCCTCCGCGGCCGCATCGGTCCGCACCTCACCCGCCGGTTGCGCAGCAGAGGTCGACCCCTTGCGGTACGCCGGCGTGTCCGCCGGTGCGGTCCAGTACTTTTCGAGTTCGTCGTCGAGCCACATGATCGTCAGCGAGCAGCCGGCCATGTCGAGACTCGTGACGAGCTCTCCGACTTCGGGCTCCACAATCTCGTACCCGCGATCCCGCAGCAGGCGCGCCACCGCGCCCCACACCACGAAGAGTTCTTCATACTTTGTGCGGCCAAGTCCGTTGAGAATCACCGCAATTCGCTGAGATCCCGCCGAAGGCTTCTCGTCGACCAACCCGTCGACAAGCGTCTTGGCAAGCTCGGCCGCCGTCGGCATGTCCTCGTCGGCCACGCCGGGCTCGCCGTGGATGCCCAGCCCGATACCCATCTTGCCCTCCGGAACGGTGAACAGCGGCTCATCCGCGCCGGGCAGCGTGCAGCCGTCGAACGCGACACCGAACGTCCGCGTCGCCGCGTTCGCCGCCTCCGCCACCCGGATCACCCCCGGCAGGTCCAGCCCGTCCTCGGCCGCCGCGCTCGCACACTTGAAGACCGTGAAATCACCTGCGATGCCACGCCTTTTCGACTCTTCACCCTTCGGCGCGCTGGCAATGTCGTCGGTGACTGCGAAGTAGTGCGCATCGATGCCTTCGCTGCGCAACTGTGTGACGGCAAGGTTGAAATTCATCACGTCGCCGGCGTAGTTGCCGGTGGTCAGCAGCACCCCGGCGTCGCCGTGCGCGGCCCTCGCCACAGAGGCGGCCTCGTCCGCGGACGGCGACGTGAAGATGTTGCCGACCACAGCTCCGTCGGCGAACCCCGGGCCGACCACCCCACAGAACGCCGGGTAGTGACCGGAGCCACCGCCCACCACCACCACGACCTTGCCCGGCGCGGTCTTGTGGGCCCGCACCACACCACCCGGCACGCCGGCCACATACCGTGCGTTCGCATCCAGGAAGCCGGCCAACATGTCCTCGGTGAACCGCGCCGGATCGTTGAACAGCTTGGTCATCGCAGCCGATCTTCGCTGTCGGGATCGAACAGGTAGACCCGCTCGGGCGGCGCGCTGATCGTCACCGCCTGCTCGGGCTCGTAGCTGTCCTGCGCCGGTGTCTGCACGACGATGCCCTCTTCGCGGCCAGCGACGGTGCTTGTGGCGAGGCCGAATTCGAGCAGATGCTCGAAATAAGCCACCGTTGCGGAGATCCCGCTCCCGCCCTGGCCGGCCGACATCGTAGCGTCCTGCGGACGGAGGCCCACGGTGACCTTCGCGCCGTCGGCCACATCGGACACGACGGTGTCCAGGTATCCGCTGCCCGAGCCGATCTCGACACGAACGCGGCCGTCCTGCACTCTGGCAATGCCCGGTACCACATTGATCTGCGGTTCGCCGACGAACGTCGCGACAAACAGGTTGGCCGGATTGTCGAAAACCTCGTCCGGCGTGCCGAATTGCTGCACCACACCCGCATCCATCACCGCGAGGCGATCGGCCAGCGACAACGCCTCGACCTGGTCATGCGTGACAACAATGGTCGTATAGCCGAATTCGCGCTGCAGCACCTTCAACTCGCGCCGTACCCTCTGCCGGGCCGATGCGTCGAGGTGGCTCAGCGGCTCATCGAGGAGCAGCACCGGAGGATTGCGCACCAATGCGCGAGCCAAGGCCACTCGTTGCTTCTGGCCACTGGACAGCCCGGCAGGCCGAAGGTTCAGCATGTTGTCCATCTCGAGCCTGCTGCTGATCGAATCGACCATCTGCTCGGCGCCTTTCACCTTGCGCGCCTTGAGGCCGTAGAGAAGGTTCTCCCGCACCGATAGCGGCGGATACAACGCGTAGCTCTCGAACCCAACGCCGATACCCCGTTTGGACGCCGGCAGCTCCGAGACCTCGCGGTCACCGATGCGAATCGAACCGCCTGTCACCGTTTCCAATCCGGCGATCATCCGCAACGTGGTCGTCTTGCCGCAGCCCGACGGGCCGAGCAAGGCGACGAGCTCACCCGGCTCGATCGCCAGGTTGATGCCCTTGACTGCCGTGACGCTTTCGCGGCCCCGCGAGGCGTAGGTCTTGACCAGGTCGGTGAGGGTCAGGCTTTGGGCAGTCCCCGATGCGCCGTCGGCGGCGCCCGTACGCGATTGATCCGTAACTACACTCACTGTGCCGCCTCCAATGTTGAACCACGGTCCGCGGAGGTCAGCCGTGGCTGGTGCCCGTCGCCGGGAGCGAACACATGGACGTCCGAGTCGGCGACGGTGAGGTTGACCTCCATGCCCTCGTCGTGGCCTTCCCGTCCGGAAGCCAGCACGATCAATTCCGCACCGCCCACGTCGACCGTCAATTCGACGTTGCGGCCCAACCTTTCGGCCAACTTCACGCGCCCATGAATGTCATCGTCCGCCGCTGAGTCGTCGACGTGCAGATCGCACGGCCGCAGACCCACCTGCACCCGATCGCCGCGGTCGACCTTCGCGTCTGCGGGCACCGGCACGTCGAAGGAGCCGTTGCCCAGCCGTATCCTGCCATCGTCGACAACTCCCTCGAGAAGGTTGATCTCCGGCTGGCCCAGCGCGCGCGCCACAAACGTGTCCGCGGGCTGTCGCCAAATCTGCTCCGGTGTGCCGATCTGCACCAGCCGGCCCTCTCGCAGAACCGCGATCCGATCGCCAAGAGCCAACGCCTCCTGATAGTCGTGGGTGACGTAGACCGTGGTGGTATTCGACATGGCGCCAAGCTGTTTGAGCTCGGCGCGCATCGCCGCGCGCAACTTCGCATCCAAGTGGGACAGCGGTTCGTCGAGCAGATAGACGTCCGCCGGTCGAACCAGCACCCGGCCCAAGGCGACGCGCTGGCGCTGGCCGTTGGACAGCTCACGCGGAAAGCGCTTGAGCAATTGGTTGATGCCGAGCGTCGTTGTCACCTGATCGATGCGCGTGGTCCGGTCCTGCTCGGTGTACTTGCCCGTGCGGCCCGACTTCAGCGGCGACGCCAGGTTCTCGCTCACCGTCTTCTGCGGGTACAGCGCGTAGCTCTCGAATGCCATCGCCACGTTGCGCTGGTACGGCTCGACCCGGGTCAGGTCGGTCCCGCCGATGTGCACGGATCCCCGGTCGATCTCCACCAGCCCGGCGATCGATTTCAGCGTCGTGGTCTTGCCTGCGCCGCTGGGCCCGAGGATGACGAAGAACTCGCCGTCCCTGATGTCGACGGTCAGGTCGTCGACGGCGACCGTCTTTCCGTACGTCTTGCGCAGGTTCGCTATAGACAAGGTAGCCATCAGGCTTTCACCGCCCCAAATGATAGGCCCCGCACCAGGTATCGCTGAATCGTCAGTGCCAGGATGAGCGGTGGCAGAGCTGCAATGATCGCGGCTGCGGCGGTCAGGTTGTAGTACGCCTGCCCGCCACCGCCGAGGAACTTGGTGATCGCGACGGTGACCGTGCCGGCGTTTGTGTCCGCGAGGATCAGCGGGAACACGTAGTTGTTCCACGCGAAGATGAACGCCAGCAGCGCTGCCGCGGCAATGCCTGGACGCACCATCGGCAGCGCCACCATCAGGAAGGCCCGCTTGCGGGTGTAGCCGTCCAGCAGGGCCGCCTGTTCCAGATCCTCTGGGAGGTCTTGGAAGTACGAGCGCAGGATCCACACCACCAACGGCATCGTCACCAGCTGCAACACCCAGATCATGCCGACCTTGGTGTCGAACAAGCCGATCTGGTTGTAGATCACGAACAGTGGCACGATCACCATCAGCTCCGGCGCGAACCGGAACGACAGCATCTGGAACATCAGGTCGTCACTGCCGCGGTACTTCCATCGGCCCGCCGCGTACGCCGCGGGGATGCCGACCACCAGCGAGACGATCACCGCACCGCCGCAGTTGATCAGACTGGTCAGCAGCGACGTCTTGAAGTCGACACTGGTCAGATCCTTGCCCTTGTCGGAGAGCACCGTCGCGAAGTTCGACCACGAGGGGCTGAACTGGAAGTAGGTCGTGGTCTGCTGCGCATCATTCTTCAGTGCCAGCAGGATCATCCAGATGATCGGGAACAGGGAGAACACGAACCACGCGATCAGCGTGATGTCGGCGGCCAGCGGGCCGGCGCCGAACCGCTTCTGACCCGGAAGTAGTTCGCGGGCAGCTGCTTTCGCCATGATCAGGCCTCCGCTCCTGCAGCTCGGCGCTGCGCCTTTCCGAGCACGCTCACCAGGTAGCGCGCGGTGATGAACACGATGATCCAGAGCAGCAGCATGTAGGTGCTGCCGCGGGAGTAGTCGAGGTTGATGATCGAGTCCTCGAACGCGCCGATCTGCAGCGAGCGGGTGGCGACACCCGGCCCGCCGGACGTGAGGACATAGATGTGGTCGAACACCTTCAGGTTGTCCATGAACCGGAAGATGACCGCCACCAGGATGTACGGCCAGAGCATCGGCAGCATCAGCTTGCGGAACATGTAGAACCAGTTCGCGCCGTCCACTTCGGACGCCTCGAACGGTTCTCTCGGCAGCGACCGGATCCCGGCGAGCACGAGGATCGCCACGAACGGCGTGAAGATCCAGGTGTCGACGAGGATCACCGACCACAGCGCCGTGGTGCCGGACAACCAGTCGAACGTGCTGCCCAATCCGAGGACGTGGTTGAGAATCCCGAACTGCGGGTTGAACATCAGCTTCCAGATGACGCCAGCGATCACCGGCGCGATCATCAGTGGCACGATCAGCACCTTCTCGGAGAGCCTGCCGATGATGCTAGAGCGGTTAAGTAGCAACGCCAGCCCGACTCCGATCACGGTCTCCAAGACCGTGGCCACCACGGCGAAGATCACCGTGACCTTTACGCTCTGCCAGAAGATCTGATCGCCAAGCACCGATTGGAAGTTCTTGAACCAGACGAAGTGTGGATCGGGGTTGACCGCCGCGTAGTTCAGGAACGCGTAGTACGCGCCCAGCACGAACGGGTACAGGATGCCGATGACGACGATCAGCGCCGGGAGCGACAGCAGGTAGGGCCGCAGCTTGCGCCGCCAGGTCGGGATCTCGGGATGCTGCTGGTGTGTGGTGCGCGCGCGTCGTTCCGGGGTGGCCGGCGGCGCCTTGGTTGTCTTCGTAGTCATGGACCCGGCTCCTAGAGGTTGATCTTGGACGTGTTGGTCTTGGCGAGGCTGCGCAGGCGTGACGCGGCGTCCTCCCCGCCGTAGATGTCTTGCAGCGCCACCGCCCAGTCCTTGGTGGTGTCGAAGAACTTCTTCTGCGGCGTGAATTGGATCTTCGACGACCCGATCACCGTTTCGAATGCTTCCAGGTAGCCAGGCTGGCTGGCCGCGACGCGCTTGAACGTGTTGTCGAACACCGACTTTCGGACCGGGTCGGCGTAGCTTCCCGCTTCGACGGCCTTGTTCAGCGAGTCCTTGCCGGTCGCCCACTGGATGAACAACCACGATGCGAGCTTGTTGCGTGAGTTGGCGTTCATCGCCCAACTCCACGTCCACAGGTTGGTCTTGTAGTTGCCGTCCGCACCGGCAGGGCCGGCATACCAGGCGAGGTTGCCGGCCTCTGCGCTCGCCCCAGGCTTGTTCTTCGGGTACGTGGCGCTGTCGGCGTCGTACACCATCATCGCCTTGCCGTCACCGAGATCGCCCGTGGCGTTGGGATACTCGTAGGCCGTCCACGACGTCGGGCCGGCCTTGTGCTGCATCTCGATCCACTTCTTGGTGAATTCGATCGCCTTGTCGCTGTCCATCTCGGCGATCAACTCCGAGCCGTTGAAGCTGTAGTCGACGGCGCCCTCGCGGGTGTACTGGGTCATGAAGCCGGGATGGATGGTGGCCCAGGACTTCGAACCGCGAGTGGCGATGCCGTACCGGTTCGCCGAGCGGTCGGTGAGATCGACTGCCAGCTGGATGAAGTCGTCGAACCTGTCGGGCAGTTTCTTGATCCCGCGCTGGTCGAAATACTTCTTGTTGTAGGCGACGACGTTGTTCTCGAAGCCCCACGGGATCGCCCACTGCCCACCCGTGCCCAGTGGGGCGCCGGTCTTGAAATCCCATCGGGTAGACGTGCGCAATCCGTCGAAGATGTCCTCGAAGTCGTAGTCCGGCCCAGTGGCCGACGAGTTCTGCAGCCACGGGTGGAGGTCTTCGATCCAGCCGGCGGGGCCGTACTGCCAGATGAAGTAGGCACCGAGCATGAACGCGTCATGCTTACCGGTGCCGCCGGCCAACTCGGTGTTGAGCTTGGTGAAGTAGTCGGCCTCGGGCACCAGGTCGGCGTTCACGGTGATTCCGGTGAGCTCGGTGAATTCCTTGAACAACGGTTGATAGGACTTCTGATACGGGTGCGGCGTCTGCAGGATGTTGATCGTGGTGCCGGACGCCTTCTTCCAGTCGAACCCGCCGCTGACGTCATCCGCCCCGTTCGGGGCGTTCGTCCGACCGCCCACTCCGCATGCGCCAAGGACTGGCACGCTAGCCGCGGCGACACCACCAAGTCCCAACGCCATCAACATGTTCCGCCGCGACATCTGCCGGCCGGAGAACCGCTCTGCATTCATGTCATTCAGCTTTCGCTCGGGCCGGACATCAGGCCGGGATCAACGACACCTTCACCGACTCTTTGCCGCTGGCCACCAGGTCGAGGCCCTTCTGGAATTCGGTCAGCGGCAGCTGATGGCTGCAGATCCGGTCCATCGGCAGCACACCGGACTCGAGCATCCTGATGGCAGGCGGCCAGCAGTACGGGCCAAGGTGGGCGCCGAGCACGTCGAGTTCCTTGTCGTCGCTGATGATGCTCCAGTCGACGGAGACGTCGCTGCCGAAGACGCCGTACTCGACGTAGCGGCCGAGTTTGCGTAACAGGTTGAGGCCCTGGGGAACCGCCGACGGATGGCCGGTGCCCTCGAGGTACACGTCGGCGCCGTAGCCGTCGGTCAGATCACTGATGATCGACGCGGCGTCTTCCTCCGCGATGTTGATGGTGATGTCCGCGCCGCAGGCAGCGGCCAGCTCCAGTTTGTCGGTGGCCATATCGAGGGCAATCACGTGCGCGGGGTTCTTCGAGCTGGCGCCCGCCACCATCCCAAGCCCGATCGGGCCGCAGCCGGCGACGACGACGGTGTCCTCGAACGTGATCTGGCCACGCTCGACCGCGTGAAGAGAACACGACAGAGGCTCAGTGAACGCCGCGTGATGGGCGGGCATGTCGCCAGAAATCTTGTACACCAAGGCTTCTGCGGGGTACACCATGTAGCTCGCCATCGCGCCCGGTGTGCGCCGCTTGAAGCCGTACAGATCATGGGGCTTGCACATGTGGTACTGACCGCGCTTGCAGTAGCGGCATTCCCAGCACGGCACGATCTGCTCGGACACGACGCGATCGCCCACGGCGATGTTCCACCGCTGGGCTGCCTCGTCATCGAGTTCGACCACGCGCCCGGCGAATTCGTGTCCGGGGATTACCATCGTCTCGGCCCAGGCCGGGCGGTTCTCATCACCCCAGAACTTCGCCGCGCCGTGGTAGCACTTCAAGTCACTGGCGCAGATCCCGACCGCCTCCACCCGGATCAGGGCTTCGCCGGGCTTTCGTTCCGGGACCGCGACCTCCTCGAGTCGGTAATCGTGCGGCCCGTGACACACGACGGCCTGCATCTTTTCGGGAATTTGTTCGGTCATCAGCGTTCCTCCCGACCTGGCACGAAAGGTCAATATCCCAGCTCACGTGGACTACCCGGGTGTGGCGTGAACCACACTAACGCGTCGGTGCACAAATGTCCAGAACGAATGTTCAATGAATCTATATTCACGTACAAACGTTCACATGCCATACTGACGCCATGCCACGCGCTGCCCAGAACACGGGTTTGACCGGCCGTGATGGCGCATCGGACGCCGAGGCGGGGCACTTCTCGCCGTCGGTGCTCTACGCGGCGGCAAAGATGTACTACACCGAAGACGCCACGCAGGCCGAGGTTGCCGCCCATCTGCGGACCAGCCGAGCGACCGTCAGCCGCCTGCTGGCAGAGGCAAAGCGGCAGGGCATCGTCCGCATCGAGGTGGTGCCGCCCCAAGAGACGGCATCCGGCGACGTCGCCGATCGACTGGCGCGGGCGCTCGGCCTGAGCGTCGTCTACCTGAGCCTCCCGCTACCGAATCCAGGCCCTGGCCGCGGCGTCGTCGACGTGATGGGCGGGACGCTCGCACCTGCCGTTGGCCGGGCGCTTGCCGCAGCCGGCCTGCTGGCGGGCGATGTCTTGCTGGTGTCGTCCGGCCGCACGGTGTACGAGGTCGCCAAGTTCGAGCTGACCCCGCTGGCCGGCGTGGTCGTGGCGCCCACAGTGGGCGGAAATGATCAGCCCGAGGACTGGTACCAAACCAACGAGATCACCCGACTGGTTGCCAACCGGATAGGTGGGCGGGCGAGCTATCTCTTCGCGCCCGCACTGCCCGGGCCGGACCTGTACCCGTCGCTGCTCAACGACCCCACCATTCAGCGCGTGCTGCATCTGTGGCCGCGTGCCCGGTGCGCGCTCATGGGGGTCGGGGCGCCGCCGCTGATGCGCTCGGACATCCCGAGATTCGTTCCGGTCGGCTCGGATTCGCTGCGGTCTGCGGTCGGCGACGTCTGCTCGCGGTTCTACGACCCGGCAGGCCAGCCGGTCGATTTCGAAGGCCGCGAACGACTGATCGCCATCGAGCTCGAGACGCTGCGCCACATCCCGGTCACCATCGCCGTTGCGGTGGGCAAGGACAAGATCGACTCGATCATCGGCGGCGCGCTCGGCGGGTATTTCAACCAGCTCGTCACCGATCCCGGGACCGCCGCCGCGATCCTCGACAGCCCGAGTCTGCCCGATGTCGCACGCTGAATTTCCTTCTGCAGTCGGTCTGCGCCTCGACGGCAAGCGGGCTCTGATCACCGGGGCCACCAAGGGCATCGGCGCCGACATCGCACGGACATTCGCCGCCGCCGGTGCGAAACTCATCCTGAGCGGACGTGACCGCGCGGATCTGCGCTCAGCCGAGTCGGCCCTGGCTGACGAGTTCGGGGCGCAAATTGCCACTGTTGCAATCGATCTCGCGACCTATGGCGCGCCGCTGAGCCTTGCTCAGCAGGCGACGGATGCGTTCAGTGGTTTGGACATCCTCGTCAACAATGCCGGAATCTCCCACCCCGAGCCGGCCATCGACACCGATCCAGACAAGTTCGATGACACGATCACGATCAATCTCCGCGCGCCCGCCTTGCTCGCCGCCGCGGTCGGCAAGGCGATGGTGGCCCAGGGCACCGGCGGATCGATCGTCACCGTGGCATCCGCTGCGGCGCTCGCTCCGCTGCCCGACCACTACGCTTACTGCGCATCCAAGGCAGGCCTGGTGATGGCGACCAAGGTGCTGGCCCGCGAACTCGGCCAGTACGGGATCCGCGCCAACTCGGTATGCCCGACGGTCGTCCTGACCGAGATGGGTCAGCGAGTATGGGGCGAAGAGTCGAAGGCAGCGCCAATGTTGGCGCGAATACCCTTGGGACGCTTTGCCGTTCCCCGCGAGGTCTCCGACACCGTGTTGTGGCTGGCCTCCGATGCGGCCAGCATGATCTCCGGAGCGGACATCCCGGTCGACGGCGGCTACACGATGGGCTGATCCGGCGCCGACTCGTCCGACGACAACCGATGCATGAGCTCTTTGGTCGTCGGGTACAGCTCGCGCCAGGTCGCGTACAGGTCGTTGTAGCGCTCGTGGTTGGCGGGGTCGGGCTTGATTTCGCGGGCGATCCTCGCCCAGTCGGTGGTCGGGGGAACCAGACCCACGCCGACCGCGGCCAGCAGAGCGTCGCCATAACTGGCTCCGATGGCCTGCTCCGGCACGAGCTGGTCTCGCCCGGTGACGTCGCTGACCGTCTGCGCCCAGATCGGACTGCGCAGTCCCCCACCAACCGCCACCACTCGTTGTGCGGTGTGGGCGTCGTCGAATCGCTCGAGGATCTGCCGGATGCCGAAGGCGATTCCTTCGTAGGCGGCGCGGATCAGGTGTCCCCGCCCGTGCCGCAAAGTGAGTCCGGCGAAAATGCCCCGTGCGTGCGGGTCGAACACGGGGGTTCGCTCACCGGCGAGGTAGGGCAACATCAGCAGTCCGTCGCTGCCCGGCGGCACAGCTTGTGCCTCCTCCATAAGATCCTCGAACGATGCGCTGCCGGTGACCGACTGCAGCCAGTTGATCAGGCTGCCCGCGGTCGAAGTCCCGGCGGCCAGTGCCAGCGTGTGAGGTTCCACTCCTGTGGTCGTCCACAGGGCCGGGTCGCTGTAGTACTCATCGATGATTTGGACGAGAAACATCGTCGAGCCGTACATCAGCATGAGGTCGCCCGGATGACGGACCCCCACCGAGAACGCCTCCGAATACGCGTCGACGGTGCCCGCGACAACGGGCGTGCCCTGTGGAATATGTGTCGCTTCGGCGGCGTCAGCGTGCACCGTGCCGACCACCTCGCCAGGCCAAACCAGCCGCGGCAGCGCCAGATGGCGGCAGATCCGTTGTGCCCATTGCTTGTTCCAGTCGAGCTCGCGCGTGAGGTACAGCGGGTCGCTCTGGCTTGCGGTGTGGTGGTCCTGAATGTATTCGCCGGTGAGCTTCGCCGCGATGTACGAGTTGGACCCGTAAAAACCGGTGGCCCGCTCGAACACCTCGGGCTCGTGGCGGTACACCCACTCCAGTTTCGGCCCGACGGCCTGGCTCGACAGCAACGTGCCAGCCCGGTCGAGTACCTTCTGTGCACCGAATTCTTCGGTCAGCAAGTCGATTTCGGCTGTTGCGCGGGTGTCTATGCCGTACAGGATGGCTGGACGCAACGGTCGCAGGTCGTCATCGCACAACACGAGACACGGCCCAACCCCGCTGACGCACGTACCTGCGACGTTGGCCCCTGACGGAACCGCGGCCATCAGTTTGGAGCTGATGTCGCACACCTCGCGCCACCACATTCCCTCGGCGTCCGCCTCGGCCCACCCTGGCCGCGGCAGGTCCATCGAGTGGGCGACTGTCTCAGAAGCCAGGACCGAGCCGGAGGCGTCCACGAGTACGCCCTTCGTGCTCCCCGTCCCCATATCCATGCCGACCAACACGTCCACGTCGCCACCCTACGTCCGGGGACAACACCAGATTGGTGCCTCACTCCTGCATCGGGGCGAGTCGACGTGCGCGAAGCCCCGGTGGCTGAGGAAAGCGGTCCCCTACCTGGACGGGGTCCGCCCGCACGTCGACCTGAGGTCTATCGGTGAGGAAGCGCTCTCGCTCGCCGACGCACAGACCTCCGGCGGACTGCTGATCGCCGGCGAGGTTTCCGGCACGCTGCGGGCGGTGCCGACCATGATCGGCCAGGTACGCGCGTGCAGGCGCCACGGGGCTGGCCGACGAGGATTCCGCGTTCTGCTCGGCCGGACGTCAGCAGTCGCGGATTGTCCGGCTCCGCCCGCCGTTCTGGGGCAGTCGCGTCAGCCCGAACAGTTAGCTTGCTGCCAAAAGGTTCGGTCTCAACGGAACGGCCCGCTTCACGGGGCTCAGTCCCAAGGCTGGACCGTCGACGACGACGCCAGCGGTCACACCCGGTTTTACAACGCGGGTGGCGAGTACGTCACCGGCTACCCCGCGACGCCGAGCCGTCCACAGCGCCGGATGGCCGACTTGCAAGTAACGCTGCGAAAGGAAGGCCTGCAAGTTCCGCCGCCGAGCAAAAAGGAACGGCGTGCCAAGCGCGCCGATACGACGGACGAACGAGACAACGACCAACGGGACCACGAGGAGAAGGACGATGAGTGACTGGGTGATGACTTTCAGCTACGAAGGTCTAAACCCGACCCTGGCCGAAATGGATGGGTGGGCCGCCCAGCTTAAGGCGTTCGACGGGTCGGTGGCCCGTATCCCCAGCCGCGGTGTGGTCGATGTGACCGTCTACGTCCCCGGTGATCTTCTGATGGTGGATGCAGTCGCAAAAATGGCCATCGAGGTTGGTCATGTCGTGATGGCCGAGCCGACCGGCATGGAGATTGTTCGGGAGGTGGAGTGGCAGCGTCGCGCTGAGGCTCCGACGATGCCCGAGTTGATGTCGGCTGCCGAGATCGCCGACGAGTTGGGAGTTTCGCGCCAACGTGTGCACAAGTTGCGGGAGATGGCGACGTTTCCGTTGCCGCTAGCGGAGCTGCGTGGTGGTGCGGTGTGGGATGCGGTCGCCGTGCGAAAGTTCGCCAAGAACTGGAAGCGGAAGCCCGGGAGGCCATCCGCTAATGCTGCGCCAGCTGGCGCGCGTAGCCACGAGCCTGGGTGAACGAAGCCACCATGTGCGTCATGCTTCGCAGCGGCACCCTGCTCCGGCCAACAGACCAATGAGTTCGATCAACGAACGAAATAATGATCGCGGCGAGGACAGCGGAAGCGAAGACACCGGTCTCGGTCGAGACGCGTCACCCAGCTGAGCACGCATACCGCCCGATGCGTCTAGGCCTCAGGTGTTGCGGCCGCTAAGGACATCGCGAAGCCGGTCGACTAGCCCGACGCCTGGCGCCAGGATCTTGTTCGCCGGCGGATGGTCGGGCGCCATCGGATGCGGGCGGGTCGGCGCGATCGCCTTGGCTCGCTGGAACTTCTCGCTCAACTCCTGCAGCTGCTCCGGCGGACACGCTTCACGAAGCTTCGGCAGCAGCTCGTTCTCCTCCTCCTCGACATGATGGCGGATGTCTTTGATGAGCGCGCGGACCAATTCGTCGTACTCCGCATCGTCAACGCCAGCCTTCTCGATCGCCCTCATGATCTTCTCCGCTCTCGAGTGCTCCTCGAGCTCGTGACCGACGACCTCATCACCATCAGGCAACACATCGCGGGCAGCCGGGTAGATGTACTGCTCCTCCGCGACGGCGTGCCGCACGATGCCGGCGATCACATGATCGACCAAGTCCGGCTGCGTACGCGGATCGCCGCTCGACTCGATCTGTGTGAAGACGCTCTCGAACTCGCGATGGTCGGTGACGATGTCGTCGACGATGTTGCCGCCTCGGGTGTCAGCCATGGCCACTCCTTTTCTCTATGGCCGCGGCGTACCCGACCGCCGCCGACGCAAAACCGCCGCCGGCGTCTGCCGTCGCGTCAGTGCCACACCGTGCCGATGGTCCGCACAGGTGCCCGGGCGAAGGCGCTGCAGAGCCTCATGACTCGCGCGGGTTTCCGTGCGATGGCTGCTGCTCCGCCAGCACCCCGGCTTCATACTCTTCCCGCGACGGCTTGCGACCAGGTGGTTAAGTTGTTCGAGATCCTGGGCGGGCGAACACCGATGCCGCCGTTGCGTCCCGGCGCGTGGGACCTCGCGTTCGCTGATGGGCTTGTGTTGGAACCTCCGACGAGGAGTTGCACTTCAACCGCTATCGAGCCCAAACGTTGCAATCGACGTGGACAACCGACTTGCCTTGGCGCAGCGCGTATCTAGATCACTGTCGTGATCGAGAACCGAAATGCCTCGCGGCAGGCACATAGGGGAAGCGGTGGACAACCTCCTCCTGCGAATCGCTATTCGGACCGCCAGGTACACCCGGCTCGCTAGACGGGACTGGATCTCCTCGATGGAAGCAGCGCGCACTCTACGACGCGATCAAGGACATCGCCGCGCTGCACTCGCCGACGCTCCGGCTCTGCAGACTGTCAGTCTGGGATCGCGTCGGCGACATCAATCTCGGTGATGCGCTCGCCGGAGCGGTCATCGATCTTCCTCAATTGGCTGAGTTCATCGGGCGGCGAACGCTTTCGGCCTCGCCGAGGTAGCCGCGCGCACCGACATGAGGCAAGCCCCTACTGCGCCGATCACCAGCCACATCAACGCCTGATTCATCAGCGAATAGATCCGGAACTCCGCCAGCACCTCAGCCGGAAAGCCGTCGAGCACCAATCCGCCCGGCCCCGAGAGCGCACCGGGAACCTCGTAAAAGCTGGGCAATAGCGCCATCGCACCCAGCATCACGACGACATAGCCGCCGACCGCCAAAGCGGACGCCCGCCACATGCCCCATCGGCGCGACCAGGCCAACCCGACCGCCACTGCCACAACTGCGCTCACCACCGAGATCGCCCTATTCAGAAGAATGCGCTGACAATCGTGGGGGCCGAACGTCAGGCTCCCTACCATCGGCCGCCGCTGTCGAAGAAACTACTCAGCGGCGAGATCCAGCGAGCCGGCATCGACATGGCGCCGCAGTTCGACCTCGATGCGCGTGTGCTGCGGGGTGCGTCGGCGGTCGGCTTGGACGACGCGTCGCGCACCGTGCATCTACGCGACGGCGGTCAGGATCTGTCTTTGAGCTACGACGGACTGGTGATCGCCAGTGGCGCCGTCCCGCGCGAATGGCCGGGCGGACCGGTGCCCGATGGTGTGCTGATGCTGCGCACCGTCGAGGACTGCCTCGCCATCCGGCAACGCCTGGCCTCCCGTCCTCGGGTCGTGGTGGTGGGCGGCGGCTTCATCGGCGCCGAGGTCGCCGCCACCTGCTGATCACTGGGCGTGGAGGTGACGCTGATTCAGCGAGCGCCCAGTCCGTTGCTGTCCGCGTTGGGCGGCGAGTTGGCGCCGCGCTGGGCGGATCTGCATCGTCAGCACGGCGTCGACCTGAAGGTCGGTGTCGGTGTGGAGAGCTTCCTCGGTCGCCGCCGCGTGAAGGGGGTCCGGCTCACCGACGGTTCAAGATCAAGGCCGACCTCATCGTCGTCGGTCTGGGCGTGCGTCCGGCCACCGATTGGCTGGACGGTTCGGCGGTGCGCTTGGACGACGGAGTGATCTGCGATGCCGCGGGCGCGGCCGAAGGGGTAACCAACATTGTCGCGGCAGGCGATGTGGCGCGGTGGTGGCATCCGCTGTATCAACAGCACCTGCGTATCGAGCACTGGGACAGCGCCAATCCCCAGGCGAAGCGGCGGCTCGCACCCTGTTGGCCGGTCCTGAGCGCGCCGACAACTATGACGAAGTGCCCTACTTCTGGTCCGATCAATATGACGTGAAGCTTCAGATGCTCCGTGTGCCAACGGATTACGATGCCCTTGAGGTTGTCGAGGGTGATACCGAGGGATGGGAGTTCGTCGCCGCGTATGGGCGTCGCGGGCACACCACCGCTGTACTGGGAACGATCCCGGGGCGTGTGCATGCCTATCGCGAGGCGGTCAGCAAGGGCGCGGAGTTCCCACCGAAGGTGCCTGCTTAGCGTCAGGTCGTCGGCGGGAGCTCGATCGTGGTCAGTTCGCCTATGCCGCTGATGGTGAGCAGACGCGTGAGCAAGGGGTTGGCGATGAGTTTGATGCGGTCGCTGTTGGCGTACAACGCGTTGATTGCGGCGCTGTCCAGGTATTCCACTGAGCTGAGGTCAACGGTGAGCGGTTCACCGCTGCCAGCCGCCTCGGTGGTGGCGGTTGCGAGGGCTCGGTTGAATGCCTCGATGTTGCTCTGATCGATCTCTCCGGCTGCGGTCAGCACGATTTGTCCCTCCTCGCCGCGCGCGGTGTCGAGGTTGAGTGGGGTGGTCATCCGGCAATCCTCGCGGATAGGTGGACCGTTGTTCCGGCACTGTCGGAGTCGATGGTGACGGCATGCATAAGCGCTCGCATCAGGGTGATACCGCGGCCGCGATTGGTCTGTGCAGCCGGCAGAGGAGGCCTCCAGGTGCCGGTGTCGACGATGGTCAACTGCAGTCGGTCGACCAGTGCGGTAGCGCTCAGTTTGATCGTGCCCTCCGGAGTGTCGCGGTGACCGTGTTCGATTGCGTTCGCGACTGCTTCTCCTGCGGCGACTAGCACGTCCATCGCTTGGTCTGGATCCACCTTGGCTCTGGTCAACCACCGTCGCAAGGCCGCGCGAGTGGGAGCAAGTTGGCCGACGTCGGCGGGGAAATTCAGCTCCAACGGTCCGGGATGGCGGTAGAGAAGCAGGACGACGTCGTCCTGGTAGCCACCGCTTGGCGCGAGACTGGACATGATTTCGTCCGCCAGATCTTCCAGTGCCGAGGTGCGGTCGTGCTGGACTGTGGTCGCGAGGCGTTCTAACCCTAGCTCCAGCGCACTTCGGCGACGCTCGACCAGACCGTCGGTGTAGAGCAGCAGGGTCGCGCGCGCCGGCATGGTCATGTGGCCTTCGGGCCGCGACCAATTGGGGCGGAGGCCCAACGCAATCGTGTGGCCGTCGTTGAGCATCCGGGTGGTGCCGTCGGCTTGGACCAAGATGGGTGGCGGGTGCCCGGCACTGGAGTACACCAATTCACCAGTGTCGCGGTTAAGCACCACACACACCGCGGTGGTGCTTTGGGCGCCGGGCAGCCGAGCGGCGAATCGGTCCAACCGGGAGAGCGCCGCAGCCGGGCTCGCATTGTCGAGAAGCAGTGCGCGGCAGGCGCTTCGGACCTGCCCCATCACGGTCGCGGCGGCAAGGCCATGGCCGACACAGTCGCCGACAACGAACGCGATGCGCCCGTCCTCCAGGTCGACGATGTCATACCAATCGCCGCCGACCTGGAGGGGTCGACTGGCGGCTTGATAGCGCACCGCGAACCCGCGCGGAAGTTGGGCGGGACCGAGAATCGCGTGTTGCAGCGCAAGGGCGGTCTCTCGCTGCTGGTCAACCTGGTGCACGCGTTGCAGGCCCTGACCGAGTCTGCCCGCCAACACCGTTAGCAGGGTCTGGTCTTCGAGCGTGAACGGCCGTTGTTCGGCCAATTCGATCCAGACGACGAGCACGCCCTCGGGATGCTGCAGGGCGATGCCCGCTGTCCCCGGCTTCGTCGTGTTCGGAGTGAGCAGGTCACCTTCGCGCAGTGCGCTGAGCACTTGGCGCGTATCTAAAGGCAAGTCGAGCCACTGCGCGGGTTCACCGACCGACACGACCTGCGGTGCACCAGAGTTTCCGGTCGAGGTAATGCCGGCCGGAAAGGTGAGAGTCAGAACGCGGTTCGCCCGCCATAGCCGGCGCAGTTCTTCAGCTGCGGCGCGAAGTGCGTCATCGACGGTGTCCGCTTGGGCGAGTTCCTGGTTGAGTGCGTGTTGGCGACCTGCCGTTAGGGCCAACGCGATGGCAGCGTGTCGGGCGAAGTCGCTGACGAGGTCGAGGTAATCGTTGCCGAACGGCGGCTGCTGCGGGTGGCGTGCCACCGCGATCACACCAAGCACGCTGTCGTCGGCGATCAGCGGCATGACGATCGCCGGGCGTTCGCCGAAGTCGGTGAACCCCTCGATCGGATATTGAAACGAATCAGTTATCAGCGGAAGACCGCGGCGCGCCACACCACCTGTAGTCGAGCCATCCATTGGTACCTGCTGGCCGATTACCTGCGAGGCGTAACGGCCCGCCGTAGCGGCCACCACAAGGACGCCCACTTCGTTTGCGGGCACGTCCGGCTCGTGAGGAACCAGCAAAATCGCTTGCTCCGCGCCAGCCAACTCGAGCGCTCGGTTCACGATGAGTTGCAACGGGCCTGTCTGCGGGTCGCCGGACAGTAGGGCGGTCGTGATCTCGCGACTGGCCTTCGTCCATCTGGCCGATTCCCGTTCTCGCTCAAACAGTCGCGCGTTGTCGATAGCCGCCGCCGCCGCCGTGGCCAATGCCCGCACGGCGCCCTCGTGCGAGTCGGAAAAAACGCGGCCAGGCCGGTCGTCGGCGAGGTAGAGGGCGCCGAAGTCAGCTGCGCGCACGATGATCGGGATCCCGAGAAACGCCCGTATGGGCGAGTCCTGCAATTGCAGTCCCAAACCATGTGGATGAGCACTCAAATCATCGACACGCAGACCCTCACCCACCGCCAACTCACCGAGTTTCCGCGCCGTAACGCCATCGATCCCCGCTTGGACGAAGGACACTAGACTGCCGTCGGACGCACGTATTCCAAGCGCTCCGTACCGCGCGCCGGTGAGCTCCATGGCCCCATCGACGATTCGATGCAATGTCGATTTCAAGTCGAGGTCGGACCCAATCTCGACGATAACCCGCACCAGTTGTTGCATCTGATCGCGAGCTGCCACCGACTCCTGCTGAGGCAATCAGCTCACCACTTCGCGCCCACTCGGCGCGGTGTCCACCATCGCCCTATCATTGCCCATATAAAGCGTACCTGATCGTTATCTCCGGGTCCTTTGCTCTGCGGTGAGCCGCCGCTGCGCTCACCACTCGTTGTCCTTGGCAGTCGTGACCTTCCATTCGTAGCATCTACATGCGTGTACGGCTCGGGTTGACCTGCACTGGCTCCGGGCTCCAGCGTCGTCGGCGCGGGTACGCTCGCACCAGGAGGTCCGAACATGCGGAAAAACTCCACTTGGGTCGCCGCCCTCGCCGCCGTCGTCCTCATGGCCGTGGCCATGGCCGCACCGGTCAACGCCCACCACGGCTGGAGCGAATATCAGGACGAGCAATTCGAGATCACCGGCACGCTCGAGACGCCCGTCAGCCTGGCCGGCCCGCATGGCACCGCCCAGATCCGAGCCGATGACGAGCTGTGGGACATCGTGCTGGCGCCGTCGACGCGCACCGCCGACGCCGGGCTCACCGAGGACGTCATTCCCGTCGGCGCGACCGTGACCGCAAGCGGTCACCGTCATCTCGACGAGGCGACGCTCGAAATCAAAACCGAACGCCTCAAGTGGAACGGAACGGTGTTCGACGTTTACCCCGAACGCAATTGATGCGTGCTCCGGGGCGGCCCTCAGGTGGGTGCCGCCGTCGCCGGTTCATGACGCCCGCCCATGCATGACGTCCTCGCCTGGCTGCAATCCTCCCCACTCGGGATGTTCATGCAGGGCTCCGGCCCATGGACCTATCCCGTCGTCAACGTGATTCACGTCCTCGGCGTCGCGACGCTTTTCGGCGCCGTGCTCGTTCTCGATCTGAGACTGCTCGGAGTCTGGCGCCGTGCACCGCTGGCACCGATCACCACCGTTGCCGCGCCGGTGGCGATGGCAGGCTTCGCGCTCGCCGCGGCCAGCGGTGTCTGCCTCTTGGCGGCCAATGCTCTCGAGTACGAGAAGAACCCTGTTCTGCTGGTGAAGTTCTCGGCGATCGGACTGGGACTCGCCAACGCCATCGTGCTGCGACGCACGCCGGCGTGGCGGGCCCACACCACCCGTGACCTGTCCCCCTCCGAAGCGCGGCGACTCGGGCTCATGGGCGGCGTGTCGCTGGCCAGCTGGCTGACGGCGGTCGGGGCGGGGCGGATGATCGGGTACTGGTAGATCACCCCGGGCCGGAGTCCGCCGCCGGTAGCATCCAGCGCGTGCCGAGTGTTCCGCACGCCGACGCTCAACGGCGTCACGTCTCGGGAATGGCGGCCGCCATGACGGTGATCGCCATGGGCTTCGGCTATGCCATCTCAATCGGCGACCCGACGATCCTCTCGGCCAACCTGCAGGTCGTCACGAGCGGCCTGCAGATCTCGGGAAGTACCGCCACGTTTGTCGCCAGCCTGGCCACCCTGACCATGGCGGCCGCGGTGCTGAGCGCCGGAGCACTTGGCGATCTGTACGGCATGCGCCGGATGTACCTTGTCGGATTGTCCGGCGCAATCGCGTTCAGCGCACTGGCCGCCGCTGCCCCCGTACCGGCGGTGCTGATGGTCGCCCGCGCGGGCGTCGGGGTGACGCTGGCGTTCCTGATCGGCCTCTCGCTGGCGATCACCAACGCGGTGTTCCCCCCGGGTCGACGGGCCGCGGCGATCGCCGCCTACTTCGGTGTGGGATACGCCGTCGCCACCCCGCTGCCCGCGATCAGCGGTGCGCTGGCGCACGCCATCGGTTGGCGCGCATGCTTTTTCGCCGTGCCGGTCATCGCTGCGTTGGGGCTGCTCATCACCTGGCGGTACGTGCCCGAAACGGTACGTTCCACCCGCCGGCTCGATGTGCCTGGCATGGCGCTGTTCGCAGTTGCGCTGCTGGGCTTGATCTTTGGCCTCTCGCGGGTGGAGACGGGTGTCAATGCCACTGGTGTCACCGCCATTGCGGTGGGCCTGGCCGCCGGTTGCGGGTTCGTGATGCGGGAGCTGCGCACCAACGATCCGGCGCTGGACATGCGGGTGTTTCGTTCGGGCCGGTTCAACGCGGCTGTGACCGCCGGGGTGATGTTCAACATCGTGCTCGGCGGGTCGATGGTCCTGTTGTCCTTCTACCTGGTCACGATCCGCAAGGAATCGCACGAGCTGTTCGGCCTACTGCTGATTCCCGCCACCGCAATGGCGGCACTGGCCGCCACCGCCGCCGGCCCGGCCGCGAACCGATTCGGCCCCCGCACCGTACTCGTCAGCGGGCTGTCCGTGATGCTGGCCGGACTGCTGGTGCTCAGGACGTTCGACCTCGACACTTCTCGGCCCGTGGTGTTTGTGACCACCGCGCTCCTCGTGGTCGGCGGCGCACTGGTCACGACGCCGCAGGCCACGATCATGATGGGCAGCGCACCTCCTGATCTCGGCGGCGCCGTCTCCGCCGTCAAGAGCGCGGTCAATGAGGGTGGATATTCGCTCGGCCCAGCCCTTTTCGCGCTCGTGGGCATCAATCTGTTCCTCACCGATAGCGTGCACGAGCTTTCCCGGGCCGGGATCACGCGAGCGGACACACGCGAGGCGTTGGTGACAGCCCACGGCGGCCGCGAAGCACACCTCGTCGATCCGGAGCAGGCGCGACTGGTGATCGACCAGGTACCGCACAACGCGGTCGACGCAATTCACACCCTGAGCTTGATCATGGCCGTGGGGCCGATAGTGGCGATCATCCTTGCCCTGTGGTTGATCAAGCCTGCCGCGCAATGACTCCCGCCGGCTTTAGCCCTCAGGGCCGGAACTGCAGGATCCGGTCGTCGCCATCGCGGGCGCTGCCCCGACCGTCGCGGTTACTGGTGGTGAACCACAGCGCGCCATCCGGTGCCGCGACGACGGTGCGCAGTCGCCCGTACTGTCCGACAAACAGCGGTGCCGGATCGGACACCGCACCGTCGGCGCCGACCGGTACCCGGTACAGCCGCTGCCCCCGCAGACACGCCACCCACAGCGAGCCGGCAAAGTACGCCAGACCTGACGGCGACGCTTCGCCAGTCCCCCACTCGATCACCGGGTCGATCAGCCCCGGGGTGTCGGCGCGGCCTTCGGCCATCGGCCACCCGTAGTTGCCGCCCCGCTGGATCAAGTTCAGCTCATCCACCCGGTTCGCGCCGTACTCGGTCACCCACAGCCGTCGGCCCGAATCCCACGCCAGCCCTTGGATATTGCGATGTCCGAACGACCACACCGGCGAGGCGGGATCCGGATTATCCGACGGAATCGAGCCGTCGGGGTTGATGCGAAGGATCTTGCCGCCCAGCGACGACCGGTCCTGCGCCAGTCCGGAATCGCCGCTATCGCCCGTCGTTACGTAGAGCTTGCCGTCCGGGCCGAACGCGATGCGTCCGCCGTCGTGGATGGATCCCGCGGGAATGCCGGTGAGTATCGGTGACGGCTCGCCCAGCGACTTCCCGTCGAAGCGCATCGTCACGACGCGGTTGTCCTGCGCGGTCGTGAGATAGGCGAACACGGTCTGACCCGCTGTGGCCAGACCGAGCAGCCCGCCTTCGCCGCGCGCCGCGACACCGGCCACGCTGCCCACGTTGTTGACCACGCCGGGCTGCGCCATGTGCTGGATCGCGCCGCTGTCCCGCTCCGCGATCAGCGCGCTGCCGTCGGGCAGAAACGCGATACCCCACGGCACATCGAGGTTGGTCGCGACGTCCGCCGCCCCGCCGCCGGCCGGCTGGCCGACAGATTCGGGACCGTTCGCGCACGCGACGACCAACAGGAACGCCGAGGCAAGCGCTGTCGCGGCTCGCTTCATACGCCTTAGCGTGCCACTCACCCAGCACGAATACCCGACTTTGACGCACGCATTGCACGGCCTTTTGTCGAGCGAAACTGCCTCTTGCAGAGATGCTTTCAGATGAGATCCAGCGGCGATGGCGCTGACCTGCTGAGACGTACTTGTCGCTCGCTACGCGGGCAAATCGGCATATGCCCTGCCCGCGGCCGCCGCCCGCCCGACTATCCTTCGGGGCGTGCTTGATTCGCTGTGGTCCGCCGCAACCCGGCATCCTTTTCTCGAAGCGGTGCGCGACGGCACAATCACCGACTCCGCGTTTGACCGGTGGCTGGTGCAGGACGCGCAGTTCGTCGGTGACCTGTTGACCTTCCAGGCTCGGCTGCTGGCTCGCGCGCCGCGAGCAGCTCAGGCAGTGCTCGCCGGGGGATGCGTGGCGCTGGTCGCGGAGCTGGACTGGTTCGAGGACCAGGCCGCGCGGCGGGGGATGAACCTGGAGCAGCAGGCGCTTCCGGCGACACTCGCCTACCGCGACCTGCTGGGGCGACTGGACGCCATGCCGTATGAGGCGGCGGTGACAGCGCTGTGGGTGCTCGAACGGGTGTACCTGCTCGCGTGGGCCTTCGCCGCGTCGGCCACGTCGCCGTTCGGTGAGTTCGTCGAGCACTGGTCCGCGCCGGCCTTCGCGGACTACGTCGAGGCGCTCGGCGTCCTGGCCATCCCGGACCGACACGACAAGCTCGTCGCCGACGTACTGGCACACGAGGTGGCGTTCTGGGACATGGCGCTGGCATGACGCTGTCCGCTCGGTTGTGGGCCGACAACGGCGACTTGGCGGCCGCGGCGCTCGCGCACCCTTTCGTGAGCCGCCTCGGTGACGGCTCCCTGCCCCGTGAAATCTTCGCGGGCTATGTCGCGCAGGACGCCTTCTTCCTCGAATCCTTCGCCCGTGCATACGCATTGGCCCTTGCTCGTAGTACCGACACAGCAACGCTGCTCGCGCTGGCCGATCTGCTGAATGGGGTGCGCGAGGAACTCGGCCTGCACTCGTCCTACGCCGCCCGGTGGGGCATCGACATGGCCGGCGTGGTGCCGACATCGGCGACCCTGGCCTACACCGAGTTCCTGCTGGCGACCGCCGCCACCGGCGGGCTGGCCGTGGTGTTCGCGGCGATGACGCCGTGCATGCGCCTCTATGCCTGGCTTGGCGCATCGCTGGATGCCAGCGCTGCTGGACCGTTCGCGGAGTGGGTGCAGACCTACGCCGACCCGAGCTTCCAGACACTGGCCGCCCGGCTGGAGCAGCTGCTCGACGAGCAGGACGACGACACTCCAGCCGTGCACGCGACCTACCGGCGGGCGATGCGCCTGGAGCTGGATTTCTTCGAGGCGGCGCTCGCAGGCTGAGCGTCGTCGCGACGAGCTGCGGTTCTGAGGTTGCGCCGAGTGTGGAGTTAATACACGCGATCAGGCGGAACAGCGTGTATTAACTCCACGTTCGCCGCAATCCGGACAGGCGTCTAGGGCAATATCGGCACGGTCGTCACGGGCGCCTCAACGGAACCCCCACTGCCGCTTGAGGATCCACTTCCGCTCGACGGCGACTCAGGAATGACCGGCGCTGGTGCGGGCGCAGGGGCGGGCACTGGTGCGGGCGCAAGCGCAGGCGGCGTGTAGGCCGGCGCCGACGGCGGTGTGTACGCGGGTGCCGGCGTATACGCGGGCGCCTGCTGAACCGGCGGCTGGGTTTCGGGCGTGATCGGGACGATCGACGACGGCGACGTGGTGGTGGTCGTGTGAGTCGATGTCGTGGTCGTGGTCGTGGGCGTGGACGTGGTGGTCGTGGGCGTGGACGTTCGTGGTCGTCGGCGTCGTCGTGGTGGTAGTGGTGGTCGGCGTCGTCGTAACCGTCGTCGTGAACGTCGGCACTGTCGGGAACGGGTTGAACGGCGGGAACGGGATCACCGGCGGAATCGGGACCACCGGCACCTCCGGCACAGGAGCCGGCCCCGGCGGCAGCACCTGCGGAGCCGGTGCCTGCGGGACCGGCGCATTGTTCACCGGCGCACGGTTGATCGGCACCCTGGGCGCGACCGGAGCCTCAGGCTGCGGCGACACCACCGCGACCGGCAACGCCACCGGATCCGGCTCGTGCGGCACCTGCGGCAGGTAACGTCCCGGCACCGTCTCCGACTGAATCGCCGGCACCGGCTGTGCCTCGACGTCAGCCACCGGCCGGATGGCGACCGCGACCGTCACCGCCAGCGCCGCGAAGCTCATCACCACGAACGCCAGCGCACTGCCCATCAGCACGGTCCTCGCCGGTGGCGGCGCGATGATCTCGGTGTACGGCGCCTCGTCCTCCTGCTCGGGGACGAACTCGTTGATCGAGTCCGCGGGCATGTCGTAGAAGTCCGGCTCCTCCGCGAGCGAGTACGCCAGCTGGGGTCCGACCGCCGCAGAATCGCCTGTCGCGGGCGCCATCATCGTCGCGTCGCTTGCCGCCGGCGCCATCTGCGTCGCGTCGGCAGCCGCGGGCGCCATCATCGTCGCCGCGCCCGCCGGGTACTCGGCCGCCTCAACCGTCTGCGCCGCACCCCGCGCGATCGCGTAGCCCGCATCCGGCGGCACCTCGACCGGCGCCGTCGAATGCAGCTCGGCCGCAACCGAATCCAGATCCAGGCGCTGCCCGACCAGCATGATCCGGGTGACCTCCGGGCCGGGCACCTGCTGCAGCACAGCGGCACACGCGACGGCCGCACCGGCCGCACCGATCGGCACCGACGCCAGCACCGACGTCGACTCCTCGTCCTCGCCAACCACCGTAAGCGACACGGTGTCGTCATCGGCCAGCAACAACGCGGCGTCCGCGCCGACACTGCGGGCCAGCGCCGCGGCCGCTTCGGCCTCCGTCACCACATCGACGTTCTGCACTCCCGCGCTCGACACCGTCTGGCGCAGCGTCTCGGCCTCGGATGCGTCGGGCAGACACAGCCGCGTCGCAGCCACCCGATTGCCCGAGTCGGCCACCGCGCGGTAGGTGCCGACAATGGTGTCGGCCAGGTCGGTCATCGCGTCGTCGGGCAGGTCCAGCGCGTACTGGTCCAGCACCTGGCCATTCGAGGCGGGCGAGCCGACCATCGCCAGGCGCGCCACCCGCCCGGTGACTGCCACCCCGAGGACTACGTCCACCGACCCACACTCCCCTTCTCGCGGCCTCACACGACGTTTTCAAAGCTACCGGCAGCCACCTCGTTGCTTGTGCAAGGGAGCAAAAGTGAGCACCCTGAGGTGGCAACGCCTCGCGGCGCCACACAGAGAGGAAATCGTTAAGTGAGCGACCAGCGTTACGACGCGCCCGCCACCGTCGCGGTGGCCACCACCGCCGCGCCCGCGGTCGCCCGGTCGCCCCGCGTGGGCTACGTACCCGCCCGCTCCAACATGGTGCGCGACGGCGTCGCGATCGCCCTGCTCGTCCTCGCGCTGCTGCTGCCGTGGAACCTCGACTTCGGTCTCGGCGTCCCCGGCAGCAATGGCCTGCTCTTCGGCCTCGTCGCCGTCGTGACACTGCTCGCCGTGGCCGCCGCGCTCGCGCCGCACGTCGGCCCGTTGAGCCTCACCGGCCCGCAGCCCGACGTCCGCCGCACCAGCTTGATCCGATTGCTGCTCAGCGTCCCCTATGTGATCGCCGCGCTCGGCTTCGTCGGCTACCACCTGGTGCAGACCGTCAGCGACGGCGGAACCGGGCTGGTGCCGCCGGGTGCCGGACCCGGCCTGATCGTGGGTATCGGCGGAGCGCTACTCGCGGCGCAGCCGCCGATCACCAGTATCACCATCCAGGACAACGGCTTTCGGCGCTGGTACGCGGCCGCTCGGTTGCTTGGCGCGGTGTCGATCGCACTGGCGACGCTGTCGGTCGCCTTCAACCTCTATTGGCGGCTGCGCTATCTGTTCGTCGCGAACGTCGACTTCGGCGGTCAGGATGTGGCCGTCATCATCACCACGCTGCTCTACGGCGCGGCGGCGATGATCGCGTTGGTCATCGCGTCGCGCTGGCTGTTGGAGAAATCCGCCGCCGCGCGACTGGCCACCACCGCATTGGGCGCCTCGGCCGCGCTGGCCGCGACGCTGGTGTGGCTCCTTCCCGGCGGCCGCGACATCGACGCCTTCCACGGCATCGCCCAGAACACCTCGACGGCCGCCGTCGGTTACGAGGGTTATCTGTTCTGGGCCGCCGCCGCCGCGATCGTCGCCCCGACGACGCTCTATGCCGTCTTCCTGATCAAACCGCCGACGCTGGGCGCCTACCGCTCGGCTGCGCAGAAGTGCCTGACGCTCATCGCGTTCTGGGCGTTCGCCGCGGCCGGGCTGCGCGTCGTCGACTACCTGATCGCTTTGTCGCTGGATCTGCCCCGCGCCTTGTATGACAGCGTTGCGATGACGGCGTTCAACGTGGTCACCGGCTTGATCGCACGGTGGCTGCAGCGCCAACTCGGCAAGGCCGAGGTCTGGCCGACCGTCATCGCGGCCTTCAGCGGAGTGCTGTTCGTCTTCACGGTCGCGAACCTGGCCATCGGCGTCGTGCTCGCCCCGCGTTATGCGGAAGCGGCGCCCGACGCCATCTACGGCAACAACCTGGCCCAGCAGATCACCAGCACGTTCGATGTGGTGATCTGCGTGCTCAGTTTCGCGGTCCTGGTCGCCATGCTGTTCACCGGTCCGCTGGCCGGCTACCTGGTGCGCCGCCGGGAAGCCCGGAGCGCGACCGCTTCCGTGCCGCCGCATGCGCCCTCCCCTGAACCGGAGACCGCCGCGGCACCGACAATCGCGCGGCCCCCGCAACCCTCGGAAATGCCGAGAATCGTTCGCCTCAAGGAGGATTCGACGACGATGCTCGAGGCTCCGCCGACGCTCCGGATCCTGCGCCGCCACCCGACCTCCGATCCGACGACTCCGCCGGATGACGACGCGACAACGGACCCATAGCTCACAGATCCATTGGGTGACTCCACCGCAGCCGGTTGAAGCGCGCGAATCCGCGGTCGGCGCTCAACCACGTTGCGTTGTTCGCGACCGCATACGCGGCCACATAGGCGTCTGGAACATCGTTGCCGCGCGCATCGATGTCAGTGGCGAGCTGCCGGAACGACACCCAGTGGCGCTCCCCTGCCCGAAGCATCATGGCTACGGGGGCGGCAAGTATCGCGTCGACCGCCTGCCAAGCTTCATCTGATGTCGTTGGCTCCCTGAAGATTCGGCGATTGGTCACCACGCGCACGAACCCACTGAGCACGACGTCCGGCAGTCCGAGCGGTTCATCGCCGTTGGCGAGCCGCTCAAGCAACGCGCGATAGTCCGCATGTTCGGGGAGGTCGGCTCGGTGCGCGTACACGAGAACGTTCGTGTCAACGCACAGCATCGACCGAAGTACCCTCGTCCATCGCCTCGGCGACCGTGGCGTTGGACGACAGGTCCACGCCCGGCTGCAAGCCCCCCGCACCCGTCGCTTGGATTCTGTACCGACCCCCGGCCTGTCGCTCGGACGGCGCGAGGCCACGGCGCACGGCGTCTTCGAGCACTGCCGCCACGGTGCGCCCGGACCGAGCGGCCTTCGCCTTCACCTCGCGGTAGAGCTCGTCATCGATGCGGATCGTCGTGCGCATGGTGGCATCTTAGCATCAGACCTTGATGCAAAGATGCCGCACTGGCTTCAGGTTGGGTCCGGATCCTGTTGGCGCCGAGCTGGAATCGCGGTCGTCGCGTCGGGCTCATCGCCATTCGCGTCGGGCGTTCCCGTCGATTCGCTGTCATCGTCGGTGCCGGCGTTCGGCATCGGCGCGGTGTCGACCAGCGACGGCACCTTCGCCAGCGGCGCCGCCTCTTCATGCGACACCGGCGTACCTGGCGCGCCGACCCCGAGGACCGCCATCTCCAGCTCCTCATCCGGCTCCGCCACCGCAGATGGCTTGCGCTCGTCGGGCAGATCAATCTCGTTGAGCCCCAACCGGTTCTGCAGGCGTTTCATCCACTGCGGCGCCCACCAGCACTCGTCGCCGAGCAGCTTCATCACCGAGGGCACCAGGAACATCCGGACCACCGTCGCGTCCAGCACCAGCGCCGTCACGAGGCCGAACGCCAGGTACTTCATCATCACCAGGTCGGAGAAGACGAACGCGCCCGCCACCACGATCAGGACCAGCGCCGCCGCGGTGATCAGGCGGCCAGTGGTCGCGGTGCCGATGCGGATCGCGTTCGCGGTGGACGTGCCATGCGCGCGTGCCTCGACCATTCGCGACACGAGGAACACCTCGTAATCGGTCGACAGACCGTAGATCACCACGATGACGAGCCCGATCACCGGGGCGGTCAGCGGCGTGGGCGTGAAGTTCAGCAACGAGGCGAAGTGGCCGTCGACGAATATCCAGGTCAGCACGCCCAGCGTCGAACCCAGCGTCAACACGCTCATGATCGCGGCCTTGATCGGCAGCACCAGCGACCCGAACGCCAGGAACATCAGCAGCGTCGTCGTGCCGATCAAGATGAGCGCCATCAGAGGCAGCCTGGAAAAGATGCTGTGGATGCTGTCCTGTTCGAGTGCGGGCGTGCCGCCCACCCACACGGTCAGGCCGCGCGGCGGCGAAATCGATCGCAACTCGTCGACCTTCGTGTCGGCGTCATTGCGGTTCACCAGGCCGTTTTGGATCACCCGGACGGAGGGATCCTTTGATGCGCCGTCGAGGTAGGGACGTTCCTTCCACATGTTGGCCGGTTTGTTGTCCGCATCGATAAAGCCCGAAATCGTCATCGCCTTGCCGCGGATCTGCTCGACCTGGGCCTCAGTCACCGGCCTGCCATCATTGCGGTGGATCACCAGCGTCAGCGTCTCGGTGCGGAACCCGGGGAAGATCTTGTCGAACTCCTGCTGCGCCTGGCGCACCGAATTCGTTGGCGGCAAATACTTTTCGCTGATGCCGCCCAGCGACAGATTGCCAAGCGGGACGATCAGCCAAACCATGACGACGAGGATCACGGTTGCAAACAGGATTGGCCGCTTCATCACGCGGTCGACGAGCTTGCCCCAGAAGCCGTTCTCGACCTCTTCGCGGGTCTTGGTCTTCTGCACACGCGCACCCAGCCAGTGCAGCCACCAGTTGGTGGGTTTCCAGTTGCGGAAGAACGGGACCCGCAGGAACGAGTACACGCCCAAATCGTCGACGTGGCGGCCCAGCAGCCCCAGGCAGGCGGGCAGCACGGTGATCGACAGGATCGCCGACAACATGACCGAGGCGATCATCGCGTAGGTCAGCGATCGCAGGAAGCCCTGCGGGAACAGCAGCAAGCCGGCCGCGGAAGCCACGATGAGCACCGACGAGAACACGACCGTCCGCCCGGCCGTCATCACCGAGCGGCGTACCGCGGTTTCGGTGTCGTAGCCCTCGGCGATCTCCTCACGGAATCGGCTGACCACGAACAGCCCGTAGTCGATGGCGATGCCAAGACCGATCAGCGTCACCACCGGCTGGGCGAAATAGTGCACCGGCCCGTCTATCGCGACCAACCGCATGATGCCCAGTGAGCCGGCGATGCTCAGACCGCCGACCATCGCAGGCAGGAACGCCGCGACCACACCGCCGAACACGAAGAACAGCACCACCGCCACCAACGGCACGGCCAGCAGTTCGGCCCGCTTCTGGTCTTCGCCGATGGTCCCCATCAGCTCGCTGGCCAACGGCTGCAAACCGGCCAGCTTCACGTCGACGCCCGGGACGTCGAAGTCGTGCTGGACCTCTTTGTAGTGGTTGAGGATGGTATCGTCGTCGTCGCCCTTGAGCTGGATCGACATGAACGCGTGCTTCTTGTCCGCGTCGGCCATGTTGCGCAGCAACTTGGGGCTCTTGAAGTAGCCGACCGACCGAAGGATCTGGTCCGGGCGGTCCCTTTCGACCTGGGCGAGGTTGTCGAGGATCTTCTTCTTGAAGCCCGGGTCATCGACCGTCTTGCCGTCGGGAGCCGTGTAGATCGCCACGATGTGGCCCGAGGTATCCCGGCCGTACGCCTCGTCAGCCAGGCGCGACGCCCTCGCTGACTCGCTGCCGTCGTCGTAGAAACCGCTCTGGGTGAGATGCGAGCCCAGCGTCAGGCCGAACGCGCCGCCAGCCAGGCACAGCGCGACCATGACTCCGATCACGGCGATTCGGTAGCGGTATACCGTTCGACCCCACCAGGCGAAAACGTCAGCTCCTAACCGATCTTCGTCTGCGACCCGCGCATCAGGTCACTTACGTTGCCATGCGCGCCAGGTCAGTGGCGAAGACAACGGTGGAATGGCTGCAGTCGCGCCCCTTCTGTTCCGGTGGATCTCGGCCGATCTACGATAACGGCTCTCGGGAAACACAACCTCTTGTAGCGGTGTTTCAGATGAGATTGAGCAGTCAAGGCGCGCGGCCGATCGATGCGTGGCGGATCGTCACGCTGGCGGTGGTTTGCGCCGTTCTCGTGCAATGCAGCTCCCCGCCGCCCCCGCCTGCTGCGACGTCACCGCCGTCCGCCCCACCTTCACCGTCTGCGGCCAGGCCGCCACCGGCCATGGGCCCAGCGCCGGCCACCACTCATCCGGTCAGCGCCGCCGACCTCGGCCCGAGCTGGCGGCCGGGCTGCCCCCTCGGCCAGCGCCACCTGCGCCGGGTCGAGGTCAACTACCTCGGCTTCGACGGACAGACCCGCCGCGGCGACCTGATCGTGCACGAAGACCTCGCGGCGGAGGTGATCGCGATCTTCGAGCAACTTCTTCAGCTGCGCTACCCGATCGAGAAAATCCGCACGGTCGACAACTATCCGGGCGCCGACGATGAGCTATCGATGGCGGACAACAACACCTCGGCGTTCAACTGTCGAGACATCCCCGGAACCGGCCGATGGTCTGCGCACGCCTTCGGTCGAGCCATCGACCTCAACCCGCTACTCAACCCCTTCATCGACCGGACCGGCGCCTTCCAGCCGAGAAACGCCGCGCCGTACCTCGACCGCAACCGCACAGATCCCGGGCTCTTGCACGCGGGAGACCCGGCCGTGCGGGTCTTCACCGATCGTGGTTGGCGCTGGGGCGGCTACTGGCGAACTCCCGTCGATTATCAGCACTTTGAGCGATGAGCCACGCGTGCGCGGGCCTGCAGCGCCGTTCGCAGCCCTACTATCCGACCACCCGCTCGCGCAGCCGGCGCCGCGCCGAACCCGAACTTGCGTTCCGAGGCGGTCTCCGGCGCGTCGTCACTCGTTGCCTTGAGCCAGCCGTCGGGAAGCGCCAGTTTATGGATCGTTCGCAGCGTCAGAAGATATTGGTGCACAAGCGAACCGCTGGTGTAGGGCAGATCGTACTTGTCGCATAGGGCTCGGACCCGCACGGCGATCTGCGCATACCGGTTACTCGGCAGGTCGGGAAACAGGTGGTGCTCGATCTGGTAGCACAGATTGCCGCTCGAAAATGCCAGCAGCGGACCGGCTTTGAAGTTCGCCGCACCCAGCATCTGCCGCAGATACAACTCGGCCCTGGTTTCGTTCTTCAGCACATCGGCGGTGAATTTATCGGCGCCATCGGGGAAATGCCCGCAGAAGATCACCACGTATGACCACAGGTTGCGCAGCAGGTTGGCCGTCACGTTGGCGGCCAGCGTCCTGCGCCAGCGAGACAAGCTCAGCGCCGGGAACAGCACATAGTCCTTGACGGCCTGGCGACCGATCTTTCGGATCAACGCCCCCCTTGCCGTGGCTACCTGCCCGGCATCTGCCGCGCGGTCGCGCTCCGCATGAACACCGTGAAGGGCGATGCCCCACTCAAAGATCGCTGCCAACAGAAGGTTTCGCAGCGGCTGCACCAGGTGCTCCGGGCGCCACTTCTCGTCACGGGTAACCCGTATCACGCCGAAGCCGAGATCGTCGTCCACGCCCACCACATTGCTGAACACGTGGTGGCGGTAGTTGTGCGAATACCTCCACTGCGACGAGACCGCGACCATGTCCCACTCCCACGTGCTCGAGTGGATCTCCGGGTCGTTCATCCAATCCCATTGGCCGTGGGACACGTTGTGGCCGATTTCCATGTTCTCGACGCTCTTCGCGTAGGCCAGCGACGCCGTCCCCAGGACCCAACCCGCCCGTGACCGACTGCAGCCGATGAGCAGGCGTGCCGCGACATCGAGCACCCTCTGGAACTTGATGGTGCGTCGGATATACGCGGCGTCGCTTTCACCGAGCGAGTCCTCGATGTCGCGGCGGATGGCGTCCATTTCGTCCCCGAGCGCCTCGATGTCCGCCTGGCTCAGATGCGCGTACGCAGCGATGTCGGCAACTGCCATTAAATGTCCCGTTGGTCCAGTCGTGCAGGCGAGTGTCTTGGCTCTTGCGTGAACCGAATAAGTGCGGACGACCGGTCGGGACTGATGGAAACGACGGCCGCGCGTCGGCGTACCCCCAGTGTACCCACGCGCGACGGGCGCAACCGTCCTGGACGGGACGCAAAAAGCCCCCGAGCTAAAAGGCAGAGTGAACATTGCCCAAAGGCTCAGGGGATTTCCGCGGTCGGCGAGCTAGATGCCGGTTACTCCGACTGCCTGAGGGCCTTTAGGTCCCTGGGTGACGTCGAACTTGACTCGTTGGCTGTCTTCAAGCGATCGATAACCCTCCGTTTGGATCTCCGAATGGTGAACGAACACATCCTCTGTGCCGCCATCAGGAGTGATAAAGCCGAAGCCCTTATCGCTGTTGAACCACTTCACGGTTCCCTCTGTCATCTACTTCTCTCTTCTTTCACACTGGATGCAATCCATGCATCCATGAATCGGTGGTACGGCTTCACCGCGCCGAAGATCGACTACGCAAACGGGTTGGGTTCTCAGATCCCCTTAACGCGCGCCGACCATGAGGAGGCTGTCAACCGTCGAGTCATTGCTCGGGGCCGCGGCTGCCATCAGAGTGGCGTGCGCCTCGTCCGGGTCGGTGTTCGGAGGCACCACTAGCAACACAATCCTGTTGCGGTTGAGCCCGAGAACTTCCACGGTGTTCGCCGGCTGAAGCCGGTATCGGTCGAGCCGCACCCGTCGCCCGCCGGTCGCGAATTTCGGGGATGGCGTCGCCCATTCATTGCGGTTGAACAACACCCGGCCGATGGGTCCGAGCCGAACTGACAGCACCGCCAGCAGATCTGGCAGCTCCGTGGCGAGATCGTCACTGCGCGGCCACCACGCCCCGTCGACGTACCCGCTCTGGGGCGCCTTGGGCTTCAAGCGCAATCGCGGTGTGTGTTCCGGCGGTGAGTTGTGTTGCCCGACATTGGTGCGATCTTGTACTAGCGTCATGTGACGCTCCTGCCTTGACCGCGAACCGGCCAGATCCTACGAATCGGCAATGACACGACCTTGAACGGTGATGTGACGAAGTACTGCCGATATACGTTCAGTCTACGCGGGTTGTCCAGCCCCGAAGCCATACGGCGGAAGGCCCGGGAGCGGGATCGACGAATCACCGCTCTCAAGCGTTGGGGCACAGGCGTTTCCGGCTCTCCGTTGCGTATCAGGCCCGGGACGGCCCGTCCGGTGGTGTCAGCGTGGCGGTCAGACCCAACAGAAGGAGATCGAGGCCGCGGTCGAGCTCTGCGGCGCCGTCGTAGTTCGCCAGAGCCGACGCCAGCGCGCGCACCTGAGGGAACTCGGTCACCGTGAGCCGGTGCAGCCCAAGGCGCAAAACGTCGTCGGTCTCCTCCGGCCGTTCGATGACTTCCTGCAACTCGGTGAGAATGTGGCCGTGCAGATACCCGAAGAGCACCCGGTAGATGTGCAGGGCGTCCGCCCCGCTGAAGCCGGCCGCCGTGAGCAGCGTGAGTACGTCCTCGAGCGGCCGCAGCATCCCTAGTGGCCGCCGGCCCAGTGGCGTAGCGAGTGGTCGAGTCACCAACAGCGGCACCACGTTTGGATGTGCAAGTGCAAGACGCCGAAAGTCGTGGGCCACGGCGCGCAGCTGAGCCATCCAATCCGGGTCTGCGGTGTCCACCCGCAGCTGTCCGAGCACGATCTCGGCGACACCGTCGAGCAGTGCCGCCTTGTTCGGAACGTGCCGATAGATGACTGTGGGATCCCGCCCCACCTCGTCGCTGAGGCGGCGCATCGACAAGCCGTCGACGCCGTCGCGGTCAACGATCCTCAATGCGGATTGCAGGATCACCGATCTGCTCACATGACCGTCGTCTTGGGCGGTGGCCGGGGTGGATAGGTCAGCCCCGGCGCCACGGACACTGGGCGCGGACCGCTGTTTCCTCATCGCGGGCAGCACTTCCCTTCCAACATATTTTCAATCCGACACATCGTATGTTAACGCCGTGGGTCCACAGTGTTGACAGCCTCGCAAAATAGGCGTCTACTGGGATCTACCAGCAGATGAGAGGCCTTGAATGCTTGTCATCGTGGAATCGACTGTTTTGTTCGGCACAACCGTTGGCGTGCTGAGCAACGTAGAGGCGGCCCACCCGCTGACCAATTTTCGCGTCCGGCTATGACCTCACGGGGTCGGCCGGCACGTCGTTCCTTTTCGGGATCGCGGTCGGCGCGGTGGCGTCGCTAGTCCTGCGGCTTGCGTTGACGCGCCGCGGCCCGCCTCGAGTCACGCAGCTGCCGCCCGGCGCGCGGACGCCCGCCTTCACCGTGAGTGAAATGGCGTCACGATCCATCCGACTGAATTCGGTCCAAGCGCTACCAAACTAGAGGGGCCGACATGGCTACCAACACAACACTCTTGATGATCGTTGTCGCGATGGCGGCACTTGTGCTTGCCTGCGTGCTCGCGGGCGTGGTGTACCAGACACGCGCTCCGAAGTTGGGTGAGAAAGTCCGGGACCGAGCCGAGGAGGACACACTTCGACTTAGGCGTCAAGAATTGCTTGCCGACGAGTTCGATGCGAGGGCCCATGCAGCCCAGGTCGAGATCGACATCAAGACGGTCCGGGCGTGCAGCCTGCAAAGGCAAGCGACGGTCCATCGCAGCGAGGCAGTCACCTCCCGCGACCGACTGAACGAGCTCAGGACAGTGCGGACGAATCAACTGCGGGCGAACAGCCATGACTGACACGCTTGTTCTGCCTGCCAAACCTTTGACACTCGCGAAGCCTCATGCGGCGCGATTCGACACTCGATGGACGATGTTTTGGTGCACGTAGCTGCCAGGGCAAAGGGGGTAAGGTCGAGGAACCGGGACCACTCAGGCCCCATGAACAAGGGGTCAGCTATGTCTGATAAATCTCCTCGCCAAACGATGACCAAGAAGTCCGGCAAGTCACTGAAGGAGAAGCGCACCGCAAAGCACGCCAAACAGGCGGCCAAGATCTCGTCCACTGAGGCATTGCTTCATGACAAGAAGCGTTGACGGAGAACAACTTTCGTTAGGTGTTCTCGCTCGCTCCCGCAAGCCGAACGAGCGTAGACTGCCGATTCACCCGGCGCATTTCGCCAAGATCGACCATCGAATCCGGCGCCGGATCTTCCTCGAGCACGGCTACGGCGCCGAGTTCGGGGCCACAGATGACGCGCTGGCCGAAATCGTCGGTGGAGTCCGGACCCGGGAACAACTCATCGCCGACTGCGACGTCATCCTGTTGCCCAAAGTCCAGGCCGAGGATCTCACCGAACTCAATACGGGCCAGGTGGTCTGGGGCTGGCCGCATTGCGTACAGGACACCGCGCTGACGCAGATCGCCATTGATCGGCGGCTGACCTTGATCGCCTTCGAGGCGATGAACCACTGGCAGGCCGACGGCGGGTTCGGGCTGCACGTCTTTCACAAGAACAACGAACTCGCAGGCTATTGCTCCGTCATCCACGCCATGCAACTGGCCGGGATCACCGGCAGCTACGGTCGGCGGCTGCGCGCCTCGGTCATCGGTTTCGGCGCCACCGCCCGCGGCGCCGTCACCGCGTTGAATGCCCACGGCGTCGACGATGTCCGCGTGCTGACCAATCGCGACGTCGCCGCCGTCGGTTCACCGATTCCGTCCACCGAGATCATTCAGATGGGCCGCGACGACGAGTCGCCCGACCAGACGTGGGCCGATACGCCCGACGACGGTGTGATGCCGGTGGCCCGGTTTCTTGCCGACAACGACATCATCGTCAACTGCGTACTGCAGGATCCCGCGGCCCCATTGATCTTCGTGACGGACGATGACCTTCCCTCCTTCGCACCGGGAAGCCTTATCGTCGACGTCTCCTGCGACGTGGGCATGGGTTTCAGTTGGGCGCGCCCGACCACATTCACCGATCCGGTGATCGAGTTGGCGAACGGTGTGCACTACTACGCCGTGGACCACAGTCCGTCCTACCTGTGGAACTCGGCTACCTGGGAGAACAGCGAGGCACTGCTGCCGCACATCGAAACGCTTCTTGGCGGGCCTGCCGAGTGGGCTTCGACCCCGACAATCAGCCGGGCCATCGAGATCCGCGACGGTGTCGTCGTCAATCCCAGCATCCTGTCGTTTCAGCATCGCGACGACGCCTACCCGCACCACGTCCGTGCCGACCGCACCGAGCAGGTGGGCGCCCGCAACTCATAAGCGTCCTGGGGCGCGGGCTAGTTGGGGTTGACGTCCGTGGCCTGTGGCTGTGCAGATGTGCCTGGGTGGCGAATCGTTGCTCGCCTGAGCCGGCGGTTGTTCATCGGTTCGCGCGCGGACTTTTGGTGTTCAAGCTGCCGGATGAGCTCACGCTTTGCCTCAGCCAAAGCACAAGTTAAATCCGGGTTCTCAGCGACCGCTACCAGCGGTGGAAGGCCAGGCAACGTCGTACGCAATGTGATGCGCTGCTCGGTGCCGCCGCGGTCCTGCAGGGAGACGTCAATATCCACATCACGCGGATCCCACCTCCCGAGATGCGGCCCAAGGGTCGACAACGAATCCAATACGAACGGACGCTCTTTGGCTACGAACCCCGCTCCTACGCGGATCGCGGTGTCGCGGAATACACTTCGTTGTTGGTCCTGGGATTTGTTCATCGTCGCCTCGTTTCGGCGCCCTGATCATGGCGCATTGATGTCATGCAGCCCGCCTCCGATCAGCCCCAGAAACGGCCCTTCTTCCAACCCTTTTCGTCACCTTCCACGTCGGTCCATTGTCCCGACGCGTAATTTTGCGACCGCTTCGCACCTCCACGGAAGACGTCGAGCGTGCCGTCGTTGCGCTTGACGAACGTGTCGCCGAATCGCATGTACTTGACGGTTCCACCGTCGATGAGCGTCACAGTAACTGTCATGGTCGAACCTCCAGATGCCCAGCGAAATGCCGGACTTTTAAGGAAAAAGTGGGCGAACGCGGGCGATGCCGTCGGTCAGCGCATCTTCTCGGGGATCGAATTCAGTGCATGCAGAACATGCACGGCCAGTTCGCTTGCAGCTTTGTCCCCAAGCTTCGAATTGGTCGTAATGGTGTCCCTGACCAGTTCAACTCGCAGGTCGTAGGGCGTGCGGAATGTTGTTTGCGAAGTCATCGCGTTTTCCTTTGTGGTCGAGCATGTTGGCTCGCAACCGAGCTGCTCGATACCTCTGACCGTACGCCCTTTCCCGCCACCGCGTTTGACTAAGACGATGTGGTCAGCCGATCGACACCAGCTGGTCGATCGAGTCCTTGGGCAGTTCGCCGTCGACGACTGCCATGACCCCCAACTTATTGAGCATGATCGCGCCCCCGTGGTTGTCGAGGAAGGCGGTGTCGGCGGCATCTCTGCCGGTCGCGATGCGCACCAGTGACTGTCGCGGCGCGAGCAGAGTCCCGTCGACCACCCGCCACTGCCCGTCGACGAATGCCTCGGCCACCGCATGGAAGTCCATCGGCGACAGGCCCGGTGCGTACACCGAGACAACGCGTGCCGGGACGTACACCGCCCGCAACAGCGCCACCACCAGATGCGCGTAGTCGCGGCACACGCCGGCACCGGCAAGGAGGGTGTCGACGGCGCCGTCGATGGGGTCGCTGGATCCCGGCACATAGTTCAGCCGGGTGCCCACCCACGCGGACACCTTCTCCAGCAACGTCGCCGAATCCATGAAGGTGCCGAATTCCGTTGCAGCGAAGCCGAAGAACTTGTCCGCCTCGGCATAGCGGCTCGGGCGCAGGTACATCGACTGGTCATATTCGGTCACCGGCGCCGGGTCGGTCCTGCCGACGATTGTGGCGCTGTACTCAACCCTCAAATTGCCGACAGGGACGTCCAACTTGTGGATGCGGTTTCCGTGCGTGCCGCTGATCTCCAACGGCTGCACGTTCGCGCCGTCCAGAACGAACGACAACGCTTCGGAGACCGAGGCGTTGGGATGCGGTGCGACCGCGATCTGGAACTCCAACGTCGTCGGCGCCGTGATCTCGACCTCGAGTTCAGCGGCTACCTCACGTCTCATACGCATCCTTCTGTTGCCCGTCATCAGGGCTCGACTTCCGCCAGCACCTCACCCAGCGGCACCGAAGTCGTTCAACGCCTTGGCTATAGCGCTTTATCTCGCTATTAGTCGAGCCGATGCGAGCATGTCGTCGACCGTGGAAACGTCGTTCGGCGTCGCCGCGATCATCATAGCGTCGTGTGCCCGTTCCGGATCGGTGTGCGGAGGTACTACCAGCAGAAGGACCCTCTCGCGGCCGAGCCCGAGCACCTCGACGGTGTTGGCAGGTTGGCTGTTGAACCCGTCGAGCCGAACCGACCGGCCGCCGCTGTCAAGCCGTGGCGGCATCGTCGCCCATTCCGAGATTTGGTACATCACCCGCTCAACGGGTCCCAGGCGCACGGACAGCACCGCCAGCAGATCAGGCAGTTCATTGGGCAAGTCGTCGCTTCGCGGCCACCATGCCCCGTCGACGTGCCCGCTGATCGGCGCCTTTGGCTTCAAGCGCAGCCGAGGTGTGTTCTCCGGTCCGCTACGGTGCCCGCCGGAAACGGCGCGGCTTTCGTGTCGTGTCATGGGATATCCCGTCTTGACCCCTGAATGGTCAATTCGCTCGAACCGGTAATGGCGCGAATGCGCGCTCTACGGGTGAGAGCTGTTGTCCCTCAATGCTTCTAGCTCAGTAGCACCTGGGTTGTGATGTGAACGGGAGAGCTATCAGGCATACTGATCCTTTGAGGACGGCGGCCTGGTCGGTCCCGATATCTCATGGTACGCCCACCCGGCGATCCCCGAGCCCGGGGCCTCTACCAACGCTGTTAGGACGGTGAACTCAGATCGCCCGTCGTCGGCCACCGGCCGTGTCTTGTATCTGTCTTCGTCTGGGACACAACGCTTTTCATTCGCTCGCCCGTCCGGGAGGCGCCCGGCGGAGTCGGTGCATGTGCTGGGTGTAGCCTCAGGGTAGAGCCGTTTCGAGTCGTCAACGGATCCGTCGCAAGCCGGGCTATACACGCGCAGCCCGGGTCGGCTCCGAACTGAAGGGACGGACCATGAATCACACCGGCGTTCGGCATGAATAGCGAGCCGCAAGGACGACATTTGAGTAGTCCGGTCCGGTTTACCCTCGGATCCAACCTGGTCAGCGGCCTCGACGGGGCGTGGTGGCCATACTCGGTGTCGATCGCACGCGAACTGTCCGGCCTGGCCGACGCCCTGAAAGAGCCGTTGGGCGACGTGATCGACATCGGCGTCAACTGGTCGCCGCTGCAGGGTGTGCCCGATCTCGACCTGTACCACCGTCGAGGTGTCGCAGTCCTGCCCGGTCCGGCGACCGCTCAGCTGCGCGTCATGACCATCACCGGCAGCCGTGCCCGGGCGAATCTTCTGGTCATCCCGTGCCGAACGAGCATCGGCCTGGCAGTCATGCTGCTGCGTCAAGCCGCGGATCTGCCTGTCTTATACGCGCACCAGAACACGCCGGCACACGAGGCGGCGAGCGTCATCGTGCGTGCCGCGCGCGCTCAAGTCACGGCTCTCGCAGCGCCTGCCGCTCAACCTGAACCGGTGACGATCGCGAGCAGTCGCTCGAGCGTCGTCAACTGAGACGGGTAGTCGCCCTCTAGTTTGGCCAACAGCGTGGTGATTCCCGCCGCCCGGTACTTGCTCACCCGCTGCGCGATATCTTCCTCAGTGGCAACGAGATTCGTGAGCCTGCCGAGGTCGATCGGTACCGCCTGCCGGGCTTCGTCCCGTTTGCCCCCTTGCCACAGTGCGGCTACCCGGCTTACTTCGTCTCCGTAGCCCAGCCGGGTGAACGCATCGTTGTAGAAGTTGCGACCGCCTGCGCCCATCGCGCCGATGGTGAACGCGTATCCGTCCGCATGCCTGCGCGCGGCGGCGTCGGCTGATGCTTCGTCGTCGTGAATCTCGACCGCGACCGGGGCCACCAGATCCAGCTCCGCCAACGTCCGTCCAGCGCGCTCGGCGCCTTCGCGCAACGGACCGAAAAACACCTCGGCGGCCTCGGGTATGAACGCGTTGCCGAGCCAGCCGTCGGCCATCTCACCGGTGAGTCCCAGGTTTCGCGGCCCCATCGCCGCGACGTAGACCGGCACGTGCCGAGGGTTCACCAGCGGCCTCAGGGCTGTGCCACTGCTACCCGGCAGCGGAAGGTGGTAGATCTCGCCGGGATGCTCGAGCCGGTCTCCGCGACTGACAATCCTGACGATCTCAATGGTTTCTCGGGTCGTCTGCACCGGCTTGCGGAACCGGACACCGTGCCAGCCCTCCATCACTCCGGGCCCCGACGTGCCGACGCCCAACAGGAATCGGCCGTCCGACAGTTCCTGCAGGCTCAGCGCGGACGTCGCCAGCAGGGCGGGACTGCGCGAACCCAGCTGCACCACAAACGTTCCCAGCTTGATCGTCGACGTCGTCGCCGCGATGTACGCCAGCCCGGTCAGTGCGTCGTAGCCCCATACCTCGGGCACCCACAAGGAATCGACACCGATCCGCTCGGCTGCCGCGGCGAACTCAGCTGCACCCGGCAACCGGGGCTCGATCATGGTGCCGACCTTCACCGGGCGCCTCGCATTCCTGTCATGCTGCAACGGTGCGTTACCGCGATCAGCCAACGATAGAAGTGACCCAGCGGGTCCGCTGCGATGTGGCCACCGCGTGGAAGCACGTCACCGACATCACTCTGCCCGCGCGGTGCTCGGCGGAGCTGGACTCCGTCGAATGGCTCGACGACGCCGACGGCGTCGCGGTCGGGGCCCGCTTTCGCGGCCGCAGCCAGCATGACGCGTTCGGCAATTGGGAGACGGTGTGTGAGGTCGTCGAGGTCGAGGATCAGCGCCGCTGGGTGTGGAACGTCATGGGTCCGGATGGTGTCGGCGCGACCTGGGGGTTCGAGGTGGAGCCGGCCAGCGACGGCGTGCTGATCCGGCAGTGGGGCCGGATGGGGCCGGGCCCGTCGGGGCTGACGCCCGGGATCGCCGCGCAACCGGATAAAGAGGCCAGAATCGTCGCGCGGCGGTTGTCCGAATGGCAACAGAACATGCAGGCCAACCTCGACTGGATCCGGTCGCAGGTCGAGGGCTGACGACCATCGTGCACCCCGAAACCAGCGAGACCATCGCGGAGGAGGCCGTCGAGGCCCTCGACGCCGTTCAACCGCCGGCCCCGGACCCGATCCTGCTGCTGCAGAAGATGGAGAACCGGCTCGTCCGGCGTCACCTCGCCGCCCCGGACGTCTTGAGCAGCGAGGAACTGCGCAAGCTGCGGTACATCCTCAGCTTCGCCAGGCTCGTCGATTTCGAGCCGGGGGCTGCAGGGCCGGCCGGGAGCCGCGGGCGTGGGGACGTCTCGGTCGGCGCCGAGGTCGCGCCATGGCGAGCGCAGGTCGCCGATGCGTTGTACGAGCCGCTGCGCGAGGAGCGCGACCCGGTAACGGCGCTGACGGCCGCACGCGACGTGCTGGCGAATCTCGTCGACATCCAGGACGAACACCGCAGGCTGCTCGCCGAGCGCCACGGGAACGACTTCTCGCTGGCCGAACTGGACGCCGAGGTCGGTTACAAAAAGCTCGTCACGGTCCTTGGCGGGGGCGGCGGGGCGGGTTTCGTCTACATCGGTGGCATGCAGCGGCTGCTGGAGGCAGGCCAGGTGCCCGACTACATGATCGGCTCATCGTTCGGGTCGATCCTCGGCGCTGTCGTCGGTAGGGCCCTGCCGGTGCCGATCGAGGAGTACGTGGCCTGGGCGAAGACGGTGTCGTATCGCGCCATCCTCGGGTCCGAGCGCATGACCCGCCGCCATGGGCTGACCGGCATGTTCTCGCTGCGGTTCGACGCGTTCGCCGACGCGATGTTCCGCCGTGAGGATGGTGAGCGAATGCGGATGTCGGACATGGCAATTCCGTACGACGCTGTGGTCGCCGGCGTGCGGCGGCAGCCATTCGCTTCTCTGCCGGCCAGGTTCCGCCGTCAACAGCTGGCGGCGCTGCGGATGCGATGGCTCCCGCACATCCCGATCGGCATCGGTCCTCAGGTGGCGGCGCGCATGTGGCAGGTGGCCGCGTTCATCGACTCGCGGGTGGTGAAGCCGATCGTCGTCGGCGGCGACGATATGACCCGCGACTTCAATGTCGTTGACGCGGCCTCGTTTTCGTCGGCGATACCGGGCGTGCTGCACCACGAGACGAGCGACCCGCGCATGATGCCCATCCTCGATGCCATGCTGCGGGCGAACGACATCGCGGCGATCGTCGACGGCGGCGCCGCCAGCAATGTTCCGGTCGAACTGGCGTGGAAGAGGGTTCGCGCGGGGAGGCTCGGAACCCGCAACGCGTGCTATCTCGCGTTCGATTGCTTTCACCCGCAATGGGATCCGAAGCATCTCTGGCTCGTCCCCATCACGCAGGCGATCCAGCTGCAGATGGTGCGCAACGCGCCGTACGCCGACCACCGCGTCCGCTTCGCCCCGACGTTGTCGCCCGCGAATCTGGCACCGTCCGTCGCGACGATCGACCGCGCCTGCGAGTGGGGCCGCATCAGCGTCGACAAGGCGATTCCGGTGACGAGCGCGTTGCTGCAACCGACATGGTGGGAGGGCGACGCCCCACCCGTCCCAGGCGCCGAGCCCGCGCCGCGCGAGAAGTCGGTGGCCTCACCAATGAGCGCGGTGATGGCCGCGATCCGGTTGCCTACCAACCGTTTCGAACGTTGGCGCAACCGCCGCCTGACCTGACTATGGCTTTCGACACCCAAGCAGTTCGTCTAGTGCGGGTTCGAAGCCGTCGGCCAGGCCCGACAGGTCGGCCACCAGTTGTTGGCACGAGATGATGCCGACGTTGAGCTTGCCGCTGAGCGACATCACCGTGATCTTCAGTCCCGAGCCATGAAAGATCGGGCCGAACGGATACAACGCTTTGATTTCGGCGCCCAGGAAGTACAGCTTGTTCGGCGGCCCCGCCACATTCGAGATGATCACGTTGTGGATCGCGGTATGAGTCAGCGGGGTGTGACCAGCCACGCCCATTACGAAGCCGAGCATCGTCCGAGTAAGGACTTGGGTCACGTCGAGCACTAGCGACGGAGCGATGGCGCGACTGTGCTCCTTTGCACGAGTGTTCGTCTTGGCGATGGCCTGCAGCCGTTCACCCGGATCCTCGATGTGGGTCTGGAGATTGCAGAACATCCCCGACACCTGATTGCGGCCCGGCCGATCAGACGTGTCGTGCATCGACATCGCCACCACCGCCACCAGCGGTTTGTCCGGCAACTCTCCCCGATCACGGAGGAACTCGCGGAGCGCTCCGCGTTGAACGGCGTCGTCGGAGCGTTGAACGGTGCGGCCATCGCCGTGCCGCTGCGTGCGCGATTCACGCTGTTGACGATCGTCGACAGCGTTGCGGGCACTGCTTTGGCGAGGTCCAGCGGACGGGAGATGAACTTCACCAGTCCGCCCGCGGCGATGTCGAGCCCGGTGGCGTCGCCGGGCCCCTCCACCGGGTCAGGGGGCGCAGAGTCCGGCTCGGGGCTGCACAGCTGCGTAAGCAGGTTCGCAGCGCTCACGCCGTCCACCGCGGCGTGGTGCACCTTCCACATCGGCTTGCTTCGATCCAGCTGCGCAGACACCAGACGTCCACAAATTTGCGCGAGTTCCTTGCGACCTCCTGGCGACGGCAGGGCGATCCGCTGCAGATGAAAAGACAGGTCGAAGTCGTTGTCCTCGACCCATACCGGGTGGTCCAGATTCAGCTGGCTGTCGGCGAGCTTCGACGGAAACTCCGGCAACGCCTTGATCCTCAACGCCAGATCGTCATGGATGTGATCAAAGCTGTAGCCACCGGGAATCGTGGACGTGTCCAACTCGACAACCGAGCACACGTTTAGTGGCACCGTCGAAGATTCGGCGTACAGAAAGCTGGCGTCGAGGCCACTTAGGCGTTCCATTCAAGCCTCGTATGCCCGATGACCTCGGGGCCAAAACCGCGCGTTCGGCGCCTACAGCCTCAAGATCACCACGACGAGTGCGGTGACACCCAGAACCGCGATCAAGCCGGCCATGACTCCGGCTATCGAGTACGGCATGGTGCCCACTTCCGCGCTCAGCGCCTTCATCTGCTGACGATGCTGAACCCAGGCCAATGCCAAACCCACCAGACCAATCAGGATCATCGCCATCCCGACGATCCACGGACTGACGATCGTGCGGCGATGCTCCTCCGTCGCCAGGTACTGGAAGAACTTGAAGATGGTGAAACCAAAAGCAATCAAGGACGTGCTCGTGCGGATCCACGCCATCAGCGTTCGTTCGTTGGCGAGGCGTGTGCGTTCGACAGCGAGTCGAGTGGATGTGTCCAACGGATGATCGGCCATCATCCCTCTTCAATTGCCGTACAGACGCAGCGCCTGGGCCGTCGCCGTCGCCACTGCACCGCGCAGATTCTGGATCGGTGGACTGCCTCGCACATGGATTGAATTCGAGAGCAGAACTACATAGGTGTCCGAGCCCGGATCGACCCAAAGGGTGGTCCCGGTAAAGCCTGTGTGGCCGAAGCTCCCGATGGGGAAGACCATGCCTCGCGGCATGGAATTGCCCGAATCGATGTCCCAACCAAAGCCGCGCAGATTTTGTCCCTTGATCGCCGGATAGTGCGGAGCCAGCAGCGGATTCGTGGTATTCGGGGTATTCGCGATGGCTTCTCGGGCGGCATCGTTCGCTGCCTGGAGTTGTTGAGCCGTGTGTCCCGGCTGCTGCGGAGTCGTCATCAATTCCAGCGTCGCTTGCTTGAGCGGAAACTCGCTCGGTCGGCCCGCAAGCCGATCCAGCAGGGCCTGTGCATAAATGCTGACATCGTGTGCCGTCGAGAACACACCGGCATGCCCGGCCACTCCCCCCATGCGCCGCGCCGTCGTGTCATGCACCGTGCCCCGCAGCAGGTGATCAAGATCGGGATTCCTGCCCGGATCGGCTCTGCTTTCCTCATCACGGGCTGTCGGCGCAATCCGCGACAACAGATCGACGCTCCATGAACCCGCCGGACACGCGGCTGGCTCGCGCTGTTCCGCCGCCGGATCCCACGCGATCGCGGCTCCTCTGATCGTGTGCGGACCACAAGCTTTGGCTGGGGGGAAATAGCGGGTGTCGTGCATGCCAAGTGGCGCAAAGACGTTGCGCTGCACGTAAACGTCTTCTGGCTCGCCTGTGATCTTCTCGACCAGCGCGCCAAGCAGAATGAAGCCGATGTCGGAGTAGCGGAACACCTCACCGGGGACCGACTGCAGCGGCGTGCTGAGCGCACGATGTCCGCCTTCTGCCTTATCGGCTCCCTCGAGGCCCCACGGATCTTTGAGGTCGACGTCTCCCGGTTCGCCTGAAGTGTGGGTAAGCAACATGCGAACCGTCACCTGTGCGCGCTGTGGATCGTTCGACGGGTTGAAGTCCGGCAGGTACTCCTGCACGGGATCGTCGAACCGAACCTTGCCTTGTTCGTAGAGCTGCATGACGGCAGTCGCGGTGGCCAGGGACTTCGTCAACGACGCCACGTCGAACATCGTGTCCTCGGTCATCGGTTCTGCAGGTGCAGGCGATCCATCGAGCCCCGGCTCGCCGGCCGTCTTGCGCACGCCGTACGCCTGGTGGAAGACGACATCGCCACCATGCCCGATCAGGACCACGGCACCCGGCAGCCGATGCGCCGCGATCGCATCGTTGATCAGCGTGGAGACCTTTGCGAAGTCAGAAGTGGCAGCCGCCACTGGAGCTGGCGCGGGTGCGGGAGCCACAGGTGGCGCTGGGGTGGTGGGAGCGGCAGCCGGCGCCTGCGTTGTCTGCGCGCTCTCGCTTACCTCCGTGCGCGCCGGATTGCCATCCGAGCAGGCCGCGAGGGCAAGCACCACAGCTCCGCAGGCAATGGCCTTTCTGGTCCCATTGCTGCCATGTGCCCTATGACGGGTCAATTGGGATCGGATGCCGCTTCCGGTACGTGGCGCGCCACGGTCTGGTCCATGGTTTCGCGCAGTGCGGGTACCTCATTGAGCAAGCGGTCCAGATCGTCGCGCGCGATATGCAGCACTTCGGCTTTGCCCGTCGTCGTCACCGTCGCATTACGCAGCTTTCCTCGGCGAAGCGCAGATTCGCCGATCACCTCACCGGGCCCCACCACGGCAATGCGGTCGCCCTTGACGTACACGCCCGCTTCGCCGCTGAGCAGGATGTAGCAGGCGTTCGACGGAGTCTGCTCCTGAATCAGCGGCCAAGGCCCGGACGTCGAGGTTCGATGTGTTGCCCGGGCGATTCGCTTCAGGTCGTCGTCGGAGAACTTCGAGAATGCCTCGAATTCCCGCAGCCTGCGGGCGTCCTCGTCGTATTCCTTCTCACGGGCTTGCCTGGCCTCAGTGGTCTCACGCCTGTTCATGGTTTCTCCCCCGATTTCGCAATGTGACCCTGACATCCAGGAGCCTAGCGAGAGGGCGTCGTCTGCAGGTCGGAACGCGCACCGTCCCGAATCGTCATCCCGCGGCGCCGGGCGCGCGGATGACCATCGGCACCGCAGGGAAGTAGGCAGCCATCTCCGAGCGCGCTTTGCGCAGCGCCGCGGTGCCGTAACCGTGATGCCGGTGGTCCGGATGGACCCAGACCCGAACGTTCACCTCGCCGCCGATCAACTCGCCGAAGACCATGCCGACTGTCTGCGATCCCTTTTCGGCGACCAACCACACCGCGTCCTCGGCGTCGATCCGTCCGACGGCCGAGCCGATCTCGTCATCGAGACTGCCTGCGGGCCCGCCAGAGCCGTCACCGGCGGCCCCGATATCGGCCGTCCTGGCGCCGAAAAGGTCGCGGTCTGCCTCCCTGTTGAACGGTCGCAGCACCAGATGCTCACCGGAGCTCTCCGGCCGCTCGATCAGCGTGAAGGTCAGCTTGCTGTTCAGATCGTCCAGCTCGGCCGCGATCTGTCGTCGCGATTCCTTCGTGAGTCGATGCAACGGCATTCCCACCACCGCGTCGGCGCCAAGCGGCGCGATGCCGAGCAACGCTGCGACCGCCTCGACGGCCGCGGCCCTGTTGTCGGAATCCACGATCGCATCGAGCACTTCATGGCGGCGGTCCAGAGCGGCGATCAGGGCATCGGTGATCTCGCGGCGCGCGGCGGCGCGGTCATGGTCGGCCATAGCGCAAAGCGTAGATGTACATGGTGGTCTCTCGGGACTATCCGATGCGGAGGACGGTGTCGCCATCGACCAGCTCGATGTCGCGGAACTCGGCGCGGGCCCGCCCGCCCTGGATGAAGGCGACGCCGATGAGCCAAGCACCGACCACTCGTGCCGGCGCACGACCCCGAATCGTGGCCTGGTGATCGGCAAGCACGCCGCGTTCCTCGTCGACCCAGCTGCCCAGGTCGGACGGTCCGGTGCGCACGACTATGTGCGTTTCCAGCTTGCGCCAGTAGTCGAAGGGACAGCGATAGGCGAAGCCTTCGGGTAGAGCACTGCTCGGATGCCAGGTGAGGTCTTGTCCGTCATCGAATTCCAGCGCGATGCTGAGGTAGTCGTGGGTGATCTTGGTGTCTTCCGGTAGCTGCGACGGCAGTTCGTCGACGCGCCAGGACCACCGCAGCCTCAGCGTCGGGGTCAGTGCCGTGTCGACAGGGTGACGCAGGATGCCCCCGCTGTCGCTGCAGTCCAGGCGAACGCCGCGGTCCGCGGGTGCCCAGATCTCCTCCTGAGCGGTCGATGGGTGATGACGCCACCCCGGGGGCGGTTGCGGTGGGTCGGCGAGCCGGGCGGCTTCGGCGGCACAGAGACCGGATTGATCGCTCGACGCTAGCGACGCCAAGGCGGCGCGGGGATCGGTCCCGGGTGGCCAGCGGACCACAATTGCCGTGAGTGTGCCGGTGATTGCCCGGTACGGCAGCCGGTGCGGAACGCGGTCGACCGTGATGGACCCGTCCTCTTGCACCCAACCGGGAAACCTGCCCGCGACCTGCACCGAACCATTGCGGTCCGCGGTGAAGGTTTGAGTGCTCCGGCCGCTGTCGATTGGCTTGCCGTTTCCGACTCGGCAGAGCAGACCCATGCTGGGTCCGACGGCCGTGCCGAGTGGTTTGATCAGATCCACGTGACCCCATGCCAGCCACGTGATCTGGTCGCCGACGCCGGCACGGATGGTGGTGGGTGTCCACGGTGGCCGGTTGACCGGAACCTGTATCAGCTGAACGTCCGCGCTCACCGTCGTGAGGATTTGGAGCAGCGCCTCCCCGTTGACGGGCTTTGCAGGCTCCTGACTTTTCGCGCGCGAGCGGCCGGCTCGGACCGCCAGGGTCATCGTGGCGAGCTGCCGTCGCGCCCGGCGCAGCTTGGCTTCCCTGAACACCTGGGACACGAATTAGGCCGCTGTGAATTCGACCGGCAGCGCGGCCGGTGAGCGGAATGCCACGCCTTTGATGCTCGGCTGCGGCGCCGTCGGATCGAGGTGTAGGTCCGGCAGCCGGTCGAGCAGCGCGTTGATCGCCACTGTCGTCTCCATCCGGGCCAGCGGCATCCCCAGGCACACATGCGGGCCTGCGCCGAACGTCAAGTGCGCGATGTTCCTTCGCGTCGGGTCGAACCGATCCGGATCCGGGTAATGCGCAGGGTCCCGGTTGGCCGCCGCCACGCTCACGCTGACGTTGGTGCCCTGCGGAATTGCGATGCCGCCCAGTTCACAGTCTCTCTTCGCGACCCGCACCACCGTGCTGATCGGTGGCTCCCATCTCAGTGTCTCCTCGATCGCTCCGCGTAGCAGCCCCCGATCCGCTCTCACCATCTCCATCAGCGAGGGCTCAGTCAGCATGGCCACCAACAGGTTTCCCGATGCCCGGTAGGTGGTCTCCACCCCCGCCGGCAAGATCAACAACAGGAACGCGAAGATCTCCTCGTCGCTCAGCCGCTCCCCGTCGATCTCCGACTCCGCCAGCGTGCTGATCAAATCGTCCTGCGGATCCCGCCGCCGCTCGGCGAGAATCTCGCCGAAATACTCCTTGAGCGTTGCGGATGCCGCCATCCCGATGTCCCAGTTGTAGACCACGCTCAGCAGCTCGATCGACAGCTGCTGAAATCGCACGTAGTCCTCCCGCGGCAAACCCATCAGCCGCGCGATCACCTGCACCGGGAACGCAAACGTGAACTCCCGCACCAGATCTGCCCGCCCGCGCGATGCGAACCGGTCGATCAGCTCATGCACCACCACCTCGACCAGCTCGGTGCGCCACCGCTCCAGCAGCTTCGCCCGAAACAACGGCGACACCAACGCCCGGCTCGCCCGGTGCTCGTCGCCCTCCTGCTCCAGCAGCGTCTTTCCCATCACCGGGCCCATGATGTGCTCGTAGATCGACGACGAGAACCTCTCCGAATCAGTGAGCACCGCCTGGCACTCGTCATAGCCGAGCGCCGTCACCCCCGCCACGTCGATGTTCTGCGCCGACGTCTCGATGATCGGATTACCGACCATCACCCGATGCTTCTCCCGAGCCACCCGCAGCTTCTCGTGCACGTTCTCGACCGCCATCAGCAGCCCGTCCTGCAGCTTGGCAGGGTCGAACTCCTCCAAGGGCGCCCTACTGGTCATGACGCCGTCACCGTCTCGGTGTCCCGACCCGACCGCAGCACCGTGCCCGGCATCGCACCGGTCGCAACGCCCTCGCGGCAGACCTCGACACCGCCGACCATGACCGAGGTGATCCCTTTCGCGTCGGCAACCAAACGCGGTGCGCCAGCGGGCAAGTCGTAGCGCGTGCGCTCTGGACCGTGGTCGACGGTCGCGGGATCGAACAGCACCAGATCGGCATGCCAGCCTTCAGCGATGCGGCCGCGTTCCTTCAACCCGTACAGGCGCGCAGGCACGTCGGTGATCAGCCGGACCGCCTCCTCCAGCGTCACTACTTGGTGTTCACGCACGCCGTGGCCGAGCAACGCCGTTGTGTAGATCGCGCCGCACATCATGTCGAGATGCGCGCCTGCGTCCGAACCGCCGATCACCGCGTCCCGGTTGCGCCACACCTGCGCCCGCGCCTTCCAGTCGGCTTCGTCGTCGCCGAACGGGCGCGGCGAGAGCCCGGTGCGCAGCTCGTCGGCGATCACAATGTCCAGCAGCGTGTCGAACGGCTCGGCGTGGCGGGCCTTGGCGACCTCGCCGACTGTGCGGCCCGTCGCGTCGCCGTTCTCGGGCGCGAACGTCTCGACGATGATCAGCCGCTCCCAATTGGCAAGGCCGCGAAGGATTCCGGCTTCCTCCGAGTGAGCACCCGCGTCCAGTCGCCGGCGCACCTCGGGATCGGCGAGCGCCTTGATCCGTTCGGGCGCCGGCAGGTGCATGGTCTCGCGCCACCCCGGTAGGCCGTCGAGCACGAAGCCCGACAGGAACGACAGCCGGATCTTCGTCGAGTGCGGTAGTGTGAGCGCGACGATTCGGCCGCCGTGCTCGGCGGCGACTTCGCCTGCGCGCAACTGCTTTTCGTGCCCCTCGGGATTGCTCGCCGAGACGCCCAGCACGTTCCAGTTCAGCGGCCGGTCCGCGGCCTTCGACATGTCGGTCAGTAGCGCGATGTCGTCGTCGGTGAAGCCGGACAGGCAGCCGGGGATGATGGCCTCGAGTTGGGTGCCCGGGTGCTCACGCACCGCCGCGGCGAGCGCTACGAGCTCCTGGCGCGACGCGCTGCGCGATGGCACTGGTTGCCCGGAGCCGTCGTTGTGGGTGTTGGACTGCGACGTGGACAACCCCATCGCACCGTCGGCCAACGCCGCCCCGAGCAGCTCGGCCATCTTCTCGATCTGCTCAGGGGACGCGTCGCCGCCGACCGCGTCGTCGCCCATCGCCGCCAGTCGGATCGCCGTGTGGCCCACCAGGAATCCAGCATTGATGGCCGTGCGGCCGTCGAGACGTGCGAGCCAGTCGCCGAACGACGACCACTGCCAGTCGAGGCCGGCACGCAATGCCTCGAGCGGCATGCCTTCGACACGGGCCAGCATCCGAGTGAGGTAGTCCTGCTGGTCGGGTCCCGCCGGCGCCAGCGTGAAGCCACAGTTCCCACCGAACACGGTCGTGACGCCGTGCTGCACCGACGGGCTCGCCGTCGGATCCCAGAACAGCTGGGCGTCGTAGTGCGTGTGCAGGTCGACGAAGCCGGGAGCGAGTGTCTGTCCCGCGGCGTCAACAATTGTTGACGCCTGCTCGTCGACTTGCCCTTTCCTGCCGACCGCGACGATCCGGCCGTCGCGCACCCCCACATCGCCATGAACGGCTGGCGCTCCGGTGCCATCGACGATCGAGGCGTCTTTGATCAGCAGGTCGAGCATGTCAACCATTCGTCGTCGGGCAGTGGGTGGCGGAACAGCTCTGCGGCGTTGAGGTGGGTGATGCGGGCCGCGTCCTCGGCCGACAGCTTCGCGACGTTGCGGGCGACAACATGCTGGGTGTCGGGCCACGTCGAATCGGCGTGCGGATAGTCACTCTCGATGAGGATGCGCTCCGCACCGATCGCGTCGAGCGCGCCGAACGCCGACGGGTCATCGATCGAGCAGAACCAGAAGTTGCGCCGCAGCACCTCGCTGGGCAGCAGGTCGCCCTTCCACGCCCCACCTTCCGCGCCCGAGGCGGAGTGGGCGAGGACGAAGTCGGCCCGGTCGGCCAGCATCGCCACCCAGCCGAGGCCGCCCTCGTCGAGCGTGATGTTCAGCTTGGGGAAGCGCACGGGTATGCCAGACCACAGCCAATCCGCGCATGCGACAAGGGCATTCACGGGGAACAGCGTCGTGATGGTCTCGAACGGGGTGTCGGGCGCGGGGATCGGCGCCCACTGCGCGGAACCGGTGTGCAGGCAGATGACGGTGTCGGTTTCCTCGCACGCGGCCAGGAACGGATCCCACACCCCGGTGTGCAGGCTGGGCAGCCCGCATTGGGCGGGAAGCTCGGGGAAACTCACGGCCTTGAAGCCGCGCGCGGCGTTGCGGCGCAGCTCCTCGGCGGCCAGCTGTGGATCGGCCAGCCAGGGAAGCTGCAACGGGATGATCCGGTCCGGGTAGGGGCCGGCCCATTGTTCGAGGTGCCAGTCGTTCCATGCGCGCAGCACCGCGAGGCCCAGCTCGGGGTCGTCGCTCTTCCAGAACACGGTGCCCGCGAAGCCCGCGATCAGCGACGGGAAGTTGAGCGACGCCCAGATGCCCGCGAGGTCCATGTCGGCGATCCGGGCGTCGATATCCCAACAGCCGCGGCGCATTTCGTCGAACCGCGCGGGTTCCATGCTCCATTCCGCTTTGGGCCTTCCGATGACAGCGTTCAGCCCGATGTTCGGGTACTCGCGATCCTCGTAGCGCCAGACCTGGCGGCCGTCGGTCTCGATGATCTTCGGCGCCCGTTCGGCAAGCGCATTGGGAAGGCGGTTGTCGAACATGTCGGGGGGCTCGATGACGTGGTCGTCCACCGAGATGAGGATGTGCTGTCGCTCCCGGGGCGTCGGGTCAGGCAGCAGCGCCATAGAAGACGACTATCGTCGCTTCTTGCGCCCTGTCAATGCTATTTGTGCAAAAACAGCGCGATTCGCTGACCCGTCAATCGGCTTCTCCGGTCGCCTCGATCTCATAGGGGCTAGGCCGCAGCGCGTTGCCGAACCCGCTCCCACGGCCACGTCATCAGGGCCCACACGATCGCAACGATCGTGATCTCGGCAAACAGATAGACCGGCCACGGGCCCAACACGTCCAGCACTGACGCGGTGGGCGGTTTCCTGTTGAGGTAGCCGTAGTTGGTTCCCGCGATCACGTTGAAGGTAAAAGTGATTGCCGCCCATACCAGGGTCACGATTACCGCGAACCGGAAGTCGCGCCATCGGGGCCGCATCCGACGCCCCCACGTGAGATAGATGGCCGCCCACACCACGAGGACGTGGAGCGCGAAGAACGTGACGAAAAGATGGTTGGGGAAATCGGGCGCGCCCGCCTCTGGCGTGCCGACGTCCGGTGTGATCAACGCCTGCGAGCTCAGCACAAGACACCAGTAGTACGTGAGCACGAAGGCCCAGTGCCGCTGCGACCACAATGCGTAGGCCGCAACAAGTTCCGCGACATCGCAGAGCTGCAGCGGCACCGAGGTTTCGAGGTCGGGCTCGATCAGCTTGTACGCCAGCGCCACGAGGAATGTCACCAGGATCAGAACGGCCAGGATGCGGCGAAAGATCAGAGCCTGCGATTCGGTCTGCCTGCGTCCGATCCAGACCAGGGCGGCAGCCCCGATCACGAACACGCCGAGCACTATCAGGTGCGACGGGCCGTACGCCGAGAACTCTCGTTGTGCCGAGAACTGCTCCATCAGCGCGCCCCTGTCATTCGCCTCCGTGGATCGAGCGACGAATTACATCGATGAGTAGCGACACGGTCACGGATGCGTACCCATTCGTACATCACTGATCACAAAGGTCCCACTGATCACTATCGTCACATCGTCGACTGCTGACGTCAATGCGACGTTGTGCCCTCTGAAAGGTGTGACATGCCGCCGCGTCTGCGAATGGCCTCGATATCGGTGGCGTCGGCGGCCGCTATCGGACTCTGCGTCGCGACCGGCGTCGCACCGCCAGCCTCCGCCGAACCTTGCACGGGCGCTGCCGCGGCAATCCAACCGCCTACCGCCCCTGCCGAGACTCCGGACTTACCCTCGTCGTCCGACCGCCGGCCGATCGGGCAACGGCCTTCCGATGCGAATGACAACGCGCCGCTTCCAAGTCTCGGCCAGCTGCCGTCGAGAGTCCTCGGTTCGCTTTCTCCACGCGGCGCGCGGGTGCAACAACAAGCCGAGGTGATACCGCCCGCGCCTCCGGCCCCCGGACAGCCAGTTCCGGACGCCGCCCCGGTTCAGGCTCCCCCGCCGGCGCCCGCACCGCCGGCACCGCCTGGAACATCGCTCGTCGGCTGGGTAACCGGACCGGACAGCCCGAACGACACCGCCAAACGCTTCGCGATTACCGGCACCGACCTCGGGATCATGTGGGACAACGGCGATCCCGGCGCCCGTCAGGTGCTCATGGCCTTCGGCGACAGCTACGGCTATTGCGGTGTCAAGGGTCAACAATGGCGATACAACATGTTGTTCCGCTCCCAAGACGGCGCACTGTCCAACACCATCAGCGTGCCGAATGGCGTTGTCTCCAACCAATACTCCGGCTCACCGATGTGGGCCCCCGGCGTCTCCAAACAGATCATCAACAGCACCAAATGGGCGCCATCGGAGACCGGAATCATTCCCACCGCGGGCGTGGCCGCAGGGCAAAATCAGTACCTCAATTTCATGTCCATCAAGAGTTGGGACGCCAACGGCGCATGGACGACGAACTTCTCGGCAATCGCCGTGTCTCCCGATAACGGTGAGCGCTGGGGCGTCTATCCCGACTCCGTCCGACCGGCCCGACCGGACGCCGTTCCAGGCGCCAAATACGTTCCGGGGAATGAGAACTTCCAGCAAGGTGCGTTCGTCAAGCCTGGGCCTGGTGACCCGTACATCTACTCGTTCGGCACACCGTCCGGCCGCGCCGGTGCGGCGTATGTATCGCGCGTGCTCCCCGGCTATGTGCCCGACCTTCGGCGGTATGAATACTGGAACTCCGGCAGCAATGCGTGGGTTCTTGGAGATCCGGGGGCCGCGACGCCGGTGATCCCGGGTCCGGTGGCTGAAATGTCGGGCCAATTCAATACGTACCTCAAGCAATACCTGGTGCTGTACACCAACGGTGCCAACGACGTCGTCGCAAGGACCGCGCCTGCTCCGCAGGGACCGTGGAGTCCCGAGCAAATGCTCGTGCCGTCAATGCAGTTCCCCGGCGGCATCTACGGGCCGTTCCTGCATCCGTGGTCGACGGGCAAGGAGCTGTACTACAACCTCTCGCTGTGGTCGGCATACAACGTGATGTTGATGAAAACCGTTCTGCCATAGACCGTTAGTCCGTTGATGGGCCGAAACGGCGGTGCAGCACTTGTTTCGAAACGCCAAGGACCCTGGCGATCTCGCCCCATGACAGCCCTACTTTCCTAGCGTGGGTCACTGCCTCCGCGTAACGAGCCCGGGCGCTTTCGAGGTCGTCGCGAGCTGCAGCCAGCTCGCGCAGGCTCGCGCCGCTGTAGAAGTCTTGGACGACGAGATCAGGCCTGTCAGGCGTAATAGGTTTGCGGCTCGCACGTTCAAGTTCCTCGTCAACGCGCCGACGGATGGCAAGAATCTCGGGGTCGTCTGCCCACCACGGCTTGTCCGTCGGCATCGAAGGACCACCCCCCCTTGTGCGGGGCGTCAGCAATTGTTGACGCTCTGCGGAAGCATGCCTTGACCCGCCGACAACTCAGGAGAGCTCTCCGCTTGACCACTCGGTCAGGCGGCGTCAGCATTTGTTGACGCTCTGGAGAAGCATGCATCCCTACTGAGGCGGCGGCTGGCGGACGTAGCCCCGCGGCTGCGTGAACGCCCGGATCCCGTCGGCGCCGAGTTCGCGGCCAAGGCCCGACTGTCCGACTCCCCCGAACGGCACCCGAGGGTCCTGCGCCGCCATGCCGTGGCAGTTGACGCTGACCGTGCCCGCCACAAGCTGCCCGGTGACCTTGTCGGCCAACGCCTCGTCCCCGGTCCACACCGACGCGGTGAGGCCGAATTCGGTGGCGTTCGCCGCGGCGACCGCGTCCTGGATCGCCTCGTAGCCGAAGATCGGCAGCACCGGGCCGAACTGCTCCTCCCTTGCCAGCGCCGAGTCCGGTGCCAGATCGGTGACCACCGTCGGCAACACGAAGTACCCACCCGCGTCGGCATCACCGTCCCGCATCCGTCCCGCGGTGCGAACCGTCGCTCCGTGTGCCGCAGCATCTTTCACCAGTGCCGCAACCCTGTCCCGTCCGGCGGCACTGTGCAGCGGACCCAGCGTCACCTCGTCGGCCAAGCCGTCACCGACAACCTCGCGGTCACACCGCGCCAGCACCGCCTCCGCCAACTCGCGAACGCGATCGCGTGGCGCATACAGCCGCTTGATCGCCATGCACACCTGACCACCGGTGGTGTACGTCGCCGTCACCAACTGCTCGACGAGCTGGTCGCTCACCGCCATATCGGGCGCGATGATCGCCGCATCGTTGCCGCCCAACTCCAGCAACAGCGGCGTCAGCCGCGGCGCCACAGCCGCCATCACCGCGCGGCCCGTCGCCGGTCCGCCCGTCAACGAAATCACGTCGATGCCCGAATGCGTGACCAACGCCTGCCCCAGCTCAATCCCCGGTGCGGCAAGCACATTCACCACGCCCGGCGGCAATGCCGCTGCGAACGCCGCGCCGAACTGCAGCGCCGCCAACGGAACCGTCGGCGGCAGCTTGACCACCGCCGTGTTGCCCGCCGTCAGCGCCGACGTCAGCTTCGTCATCATCACCGCGAGCGGCCAATTGAACGGAATCACCAGAGCCGCAACCCCATACGGCTCACGATGCAGCCGCGGATAGGGCGCCTGCGGGTCGATCTGCTCGGCCGCCAACGCCGCCTCCGCCATCGACCCGAGCACCGCGGCGATCATCGGTCCGGTTTCCATCTCGAAGGTCGCCTCGGAAAGCACCTTGCCGTGCTCGCTGGTGTACAGCCGCGCGCCGTCTCGCTCCTTCAGCTGCTCGCCGGCCGTCATCGCAGCCGCCGAAACCGTCGCGACCCGCTCGGCGACGTCCAGCGCTCGCCACCCGGCCGCAGCGTTTCGCGCCGCGGTCACCGCCGCGTCGAGTTGAGCAAGATCGGCCGCAGGCGCCTCGCCAACCACTTCGGCCGGCCTGGCCGGGTTGTGCACGGGGTAGGTTCCGGCGGCGCCGGGCTGTGCCTCGCCGCCGATCGTCAGTGTCGCAAGAGTGGAAGTCGTGGGGCCATCGTAAATCGCGATGCGGCTCGACGTTTGCCATACAACCCATGCCGGGTAGGGAATCCACGAAGGGAGCTGACGATCGCGACCACCGATGCTGAAATCAATCTGGAATTCCTGTCAACCGCCGACCACGGATTCACCGTCAACGACGAGGACGACGACGATCCCGTCCTGCTCGACCGCGACGGCAACCCAATCGACACGTGGCGCGAGCGTTATCCCTACGACTCGCGGATGGGACGCGACGACTACGAACGGTTGAAGCGGCGGTTGCAGATCGGACTGCTCAAGCTGCAGAACTGGAGCAAGCAGACCGGTGCTCGGCACGTGATCGTGTTCGAGGGTCGCGACGCCGCCGGCAAGGGCGGCACCATCAAGCGGTTCATGGAACATCTCAACCCGCGCGGCGCACGGGTGGTCGCGCTTGAAAAGCCCACCGATCTCGAGAAGTCCCAGTGGTAGTTCCAACGCTTTGTGAAGCACCATGTTCGAAGACATGCTGGTCAGCGAGGGGTTGCACCTCACCAAGTTCTGGTTCTCGGTGTCACCGGCCGAGCAGCGCAGCCGGTTCGCCATCCGGCTGGTCGACCCGGTGCGGCAATGGAAGTTCTCGCCCATGGACATGGCGTCGATAGAGAAGTGGGACGACTACACCGCGGCGAAAGAGGAGATGTTCCGCGTCACCGATACGGAGATCGCCCTGTGGATCGTCGTCAAAAGCAACGACAAGAAGCGTGCCCGTCTCAACGCGATGCGCTTCCTGCTCGCGAAGTTCGACTACGACGAGAAGGATCACGAATTAGTGGGCGACCCTGATCCGCTCATTGTGGGACGCGCACTAGAAGACTGACTAACGCTTCGCGTCTGGCCGGTCGGAGAAAGTGGGGTGCTCTACTGGCTGCGAGGAGGTCTCGTCGGTATGGATGACTTCCGGGGCCTCGGGGTGGGAAAACAAGCTCGAATTTTCCATGTTGTGTCCTTAAGAATGAGTCGAATCGCACGCTTATCTCTTTTGCAATGCGTTCACGATTCGCGATTACCGCTAACAGATGCGGTGCACTGTCAACTGTACAGCCAGTGCATACCGATGCCTGCACCGGCCGGTGAGCTAGCACACACCTTGGTGCGCTGATGCGGCTCGCGCCATGCGGTGCGCTAGGCTGTTGACAACGTTGGCTGTCCGACAAAGCGGCCGACACGTCGTGAAACGCTCTTCATCCCTCCGGCGCCGGCCCATCCCTTGTGGCCGCAGCACCGATTCAGATGATCCGTGCATCAGCACAGCTCGTATCGCGGCGATCGATTTTGCCCACCGGCAATCTCGCCACCATGTGCTGATCAACCGGGCGTACCTTCGCCGCGACTCGGCACAACCGATGCTGAAAGACACCAAAGATTAATACCGACAAAACTTTTGCTGATCTCGGTGTCAGTGAGCCATTGATCAAAGCGCTCACTGCCCGCGACATCACCGCACCATTCCCTATCCAAATCCAAACGCTGCCCGACACGCTCGCCGGGAAAGACGTGCTGGGCCGCGGCAAGACGGGCAGCGGAAAGACGCTCGCCTTCGCGATTCCGTTGGTCAGCAGGCTCACCGGACACCGGCGACGCCCGTCACGGCCGTCGGGTCTGATATTGGCCCCCACCCGTGAGCTCGCCACCCAGATCACCGCGGCGCTGGAACCGCTGGCCGCCGCCAATGACCTGCGGGTGACCACGATCTTCGGCGGCGTACCGCAAGGCCGGCAAGTAAGCGCCCTGAAGTCGGGCATCGACATCGTGGTGGCCTGCCCGGGTCGGCTCGAGGACTTGATGAAGCAACGCCTGATCAGCCTCGACGCGGTCGAGATCACCGTGATCGACGAGGCGGACCACATGGCCGATCTCGGTTTCCTTCCCGGCGTCACCCGCATCCTGGCGGCGACACCGACCGGCGGCCAGCGAATGATGTTCTCGGCGACCCTGGACAACGGCGTCGACAAACTCGTCAACCGATTCCTCCGCAACGAGGTGCTGCATTCGGTCGATAGCGCCAACTCACCGGTGGCCGCGATGACCCATCACGTGTTCCACGTCTCCGGTGTGCAGGCCAAAAAGGAGTTGGTGCACCGGCTGGCTTCCGGTAGTGGACGGCGAATCCTGTTCATGCGCACCAAACATCAAGCCCGCAAGCTCGCCAAACAGCTCACTGAGTCAGGAGTGCCGGCAGTTGACTTGCACGGCAACCTCTCTCAGCCCGCGCGCGATCGAAATCTCGCCGCCTTCACCGCGGGCCACGCCCGGGTTTTGGTGGCTACCGACATCGCTGCACGCGGCGTGCACGTCGACGGAATCGAGTTGGTCGTTCACATCGATCCGCCTGCCGAGCACAAGGCCTACCTTCACCGGTCCGGTCGCACCGCGCGGGCCGGGAACGCGGGCGACGTCGTGACGGTGGTCCTGCCCGAGCAGCGCAGGGACACCCAGGCGTTGATGCGGCGAGCAGGCATCCGCGTCACTCCTCAAGAGGTCACCTTCGATTCGGCGGCCGTGCATGCGGTGGCCGGTGAGATCGCCCCGTATCGGGCGCCAGCACCGACGGCCACGACCCCAACCCAGTCCCGCCCGTCCCAAAATCCGGGGAGGAGGCCCCCTCGTCGCCGAGGTGGCCGCAGCTCTGCCCGGGCAACAGCGCGCTGAGTGAATACTCAACTGCCCCAATGCTTTCGAGCATATGGCTAAAGTCGTGCTACCCTAATTTGCGGATGTTTTTGGTACATCCGAACTGAAATGAAAGAAGTAAGTAAATGGCACAGGGAACTGTGAAATGGTTCAACGGCGATAAAGGCTTCGGCTTCATCACCCCTGACGACGGTGCGAAGGATGTCTTCGTCCACTTTTCCGAGATCCAGGGAAGTGGCTTCCGCTCGCTCGAGGAGAACCAGCGCGTCCAATTCGAGGTAGAGCAGGGAGCCAAGGGCCCCCAGGCGGTAGGGGTCACCGCCATCTGAGCGACCCGAACATGACATGGGCTGGTGCGGTTTATCCGTACCAGCCCATTTGTTTGTTTTAGACCTTCTGAGAAGGGGCCGCCGATTCGTTGAGCCGACGCAGCGCCCACGATGCGCTCTCGGTTTGCGCGGCCTGCAACACGCAATCGGCGATCTCGTACAGTTGCGTTTCTCGTTCCAGATGGGACACCGGGCGTGCCGCCGCGCGGCGCATCACCATCACGCCAAGCGCTTGCGATGTCATGTGCGGTACGACGAGCAGTTTTGCGCAACCCAGACGGCCGTCCACCACCATCAAACGTTGGCGTCTGCGCTTCCCGACGCGCATCGTCCGAGCGATGGCGGCGATCTCGTAGAGCTCGAGCGGACCCTCGGTGACGGACCAGTTGATGCAGATGTCGACGATTTCGCCCAGCTGTTCGTGCAACGACTCGATCAGCTGAGGCAGTTCGCCTGCCACCGAGGCCGTATAGGGCCACCACGCGCCATCGATGTCGCCGCCCAGCTGCGGGGCTAGCGCGAGCCTGACGGGCCGGGCCGATCTGCGCGTCCCTGTCAAACCGTTCACGAGGACGGCGGCGTATCGGCAGCAGGTGAATCTTTGCGGTCGGAGAACGCAGGAGCTTGCACCGGTTCGTCGGAACTCTCGCTGTCCGGAATGACTTCGGGCTTATGGGGATGTGAAAACAGGTCTGATGGTTTCATGTCACAAGCCCTTCAAGATATGAGCAGCCCGGAGGTTGGATGGTCGGGCGCACGGCGATCGATCGCACACTGCAAATACGAAACGGCCTAGTACCAACTTACACCCGGGTGTCGATCAGCGGATCGCACCGTTGATTGCCGGCTTGTCGATCATGCCCTTGTCGACACCCCACATCGTGGCGATGGTCTTGTACTCGCCGGTCCGCATCAGGTGTTCGAGCGCCTGCCGTAGCGGCTCCGCGAGACCCGAGCCCTTGGCCACCGGCCAGCCGTACGGCGCGGTATCGAAGATCTCGCCCGCTGGCTCCAGGGCTCCGCCAGAGGTCTTGACCGCAAACCCCGTAGCCGGCGAATCCGCCGACATCGCATCGACCTCCCCTTCCACCAGCGCCGCGTTCAGATCGTCCTGGCTGACGTAGACGACCTTCTCGATCGCTGCGTTGCCCGCCTCGGTGCAGGCCAGACTCTTCGCGGGGATCTCTTCGGTCTCCTGGATCGTGGCGTACTGCACGCCGACGCGAAGGCCGCACGCGTTGTTCGGATCCACCCCCGCCCCAGCCTTTTGCGCCCACAACGTGCCCGCCTCGAAGTACGTCACGAAGTCCGCCGATCCTTCGCGTTCCTTCGTGTCGGTGAACGACGACATCCCGACGTTGAAGTCACCCGCGCGGATGGACGGGATGATCGCCTCAAATCCCGTCTCGCGATAGTCCGGCACCAGTCCCAGCGTCCGCGCAACCGCATTCATCAGATCGACGTCGAACCCTACGATCTGGCCAGAGGTGTCCTTGAATTCGTTTGGCGCATAAGGCACATTGACGCCGATCAGCAGCCTGCCGGTGTCTCGGATGTCCTCGGGCACCGTCGCGGCGAGCTCAGGGACTGCCCCTGGGGCGGCGGCGGGGGTTGCCGTCGTCTCGGCCACGCTCGCCGGCCGCGTATCGCCGGCACCGCCCCGCCACTGCAACACTCCGAATGTGCCGAGCGCGGCCACCAGCACGACTGTGCTCGCCACCGCCAGCGCCCGCCGCGACACTCGCCGGGAGCGTTGCTTCGAATGCTTCCCGGAGCGACCCGTCGTGCGCACCGGCGTCTGTTGCGCGCGCCGCGCGGCAGCGGCCAGCTCGCCGGCCGTCTGATACCGCTTCGCAGGCTTCTTCGCCATGCCCTTGCCGATCACGTCGTCGAACGCCGCCAGCCTCGGGTCGATCGCCGACGGGCGAGGCGCCGGCGACACCATGTGTCCCTTGATCTGCTGCTCGTAGCTCTCCGCCGGATACGGCCGCGAACCGGTGATGCACTCGTACAGCACACAGGTCAGCGCGTAGATGTCCGCACGCGGATCGATGTCCGCGCCCTCGAATCGCTCCGGCGCCATGTACGCCAACGTGCCAAGGGTGTTGCCGGCGGTGGTCAAGCCCTTCTCGCCGGCCGTGCGGGCGAGACCGAAGTCGATCAGGTACACGAACTCCCTGCCGGTGATCAGGATGTTCGACGGTTTGACGTCCCGGTGGATCAGGCCCGCTTCGTGCGCGGCGTCCAATGCGGCCGCGACCTGCTCGACCACGTTGACCGCGAACGCCGTGCCCAGCGGCGCTTCGGCGTCCTCCAGCACGGTCCCGAGGTTGTGGCCCTCGATCAGCCGCATGTCCAGGTAGAGCCGGCCGTCGATCTCGCCGTAGCCGTGGATCGGCACCACATGCGGGTCGTTCAGCCCGGCCGCGGCCTGCGATTCGCGCCGAAACCGCTGCTGGAACGTGGCGTCCTCGGCGAGATGATGCGGCAGCACCTTGAGTGCGACGATGCGGTCGGTTTTGGTGTCGTAGGCCCGGTAGACCTCGCCCATACCGCCCCGGCCGATCAGCTTTTGCAGCTGATAGTGCCCGAATGGTGTCGCATCCACCGTTTACTCCCTGACCGCCGACCCCGCATCGGCGTGCCGTATGAAGCTACATCACGTTTGCCAGGATGTCGTGGCGTTCTGACCCAGGGGCACCCGTCTGGCCATACCGTGAGCACATGGCAGAACAGTCACCCGCGATCTCTCTATCGCATCCCAATGAGAGGCTCCTCCATGCCGTCAACCCGATACTGCGATTCTTCCTCGGCACTCCGCTTGCGGGTTCCGCACGCAAGCAGATGATGGTGGCGAGCTTCAAGGGGCGCAAATCCGGGCGGCAGTACTCAATTCCGTTGAGCGCCCACGTGGTTGACAATCAGCTTTATGCCCTCACCAGTGCGCCGTGGAAGAACAACTTCCGCGACGGCACCGACGCGGAGGTCCTCCACGACGGAAAGCGCACGCCGATGCGCGGCGAGCTCATCACGGATCCCGCGGTCGTCGCCGATCTCTCTCATCGCTTGGCCGAGTCCTACGGGGTCAAACGTGCCCAGCGCATGATGGGGCTGGGCTTTCGTGATCAGCGGATTCCGACGGTCGAGGAGTTCACCGAGGCAGCGCAGCGAGAGCGCATCACCGCCGTCAAGTTGACGCCGAGCACCTAGCGGCCGTATGCCCGAACGCAACGTGCTTGGTGGATCGCTGGAATCGTGCGGGACCGACCCGGTCACCGGCTTCTACCGCGACGGCTGCTGCTCGACGGGGCCCGAGGATATTGGCAGGCACACCATCTGCGCCGTCGTGACCGCCGAATTCCTCGAACATCAGCGCTCGATCGGCAACGACCTGTCGACGCCGCGGCCCGAGTTCCGGTTTCCGGGGCTGATGCCGGGTGACCGGTGGTGCGTCACCGCCGCAAATTGGTTTCTGGCCTACCAGGACGGCTGTGCCGCTCCTGTCGTGCTGGCCGCCACGCACGAGCGCACCCTCGACGTGGTGCCGTTGGATGCGCTGCAAGAGCACGCCGTCGACGTGCCCGACGACCTCGGCGAACTTTGAGCGGCGCGAAGTTGCCTTCAGTCCTCGCCAGCGTCACAGAAAGCCAGTTGGAACGGTGGAACCTGCGCCGCGACGGCGAACCCGTCCGCGACCCGGCACAGCTGACCAAGTACGTCGCATTGGCCAAGGCCGTGCAGAACTGAGCCAATCCCAGCTAGCGTGGGAATTGCCTGGGGGAGGTTCCAATGGACAACAGGTTTGTCGCCGCGGCCGCAACGCTGATCATCGTCGTCGCCGGCTGCTCGGAAGAGCAGAAGCCAGAGCGCGCGCGGGTGGCCAAGATCACCGTTGACGGCAATACGCAAACGGCTCACGAGATCTCGTGCACGCAAGTGGAGTTCGCACTGACCATCAAGACGACGTCCGGAACGACGCAGACCGACACGTTCCTCGAGATGGGTGGCGAGAAGCCCATCGCGAGAACCGTCAATATCTCCAATTTCGAGGGGTTCAGCGGCGTCGCCGGGGAAGGTGTCGGCCAAACCGATGTTTCACTCGCCAACGGCGACTTCGTCATCGCCGGAACCGCCGAAGGTCACGCACCGGGCGACCCGGGCAAGAAAAAATCGGCGCCCTTCCGCATTGAAACGTCCTGCTGACTCACCTCGTCAATTCGCCGCGGACGACCTTGCCAGCTGGATTGCGAGGAATCGTCGGCACGATGTTGATGTCACGCGGCTGTTCAAACCGGGACACCTTGTCCTTCAGATACTCTCGCACCGAGTCTTCCTTGATCTCGGCGTCGGGTTGCGGAACCACGAATGCTACGAGCCGTTGCCCGTAGTCCTCGTCCGGCACGCCGATCACCGCGTTGTCGGCGACTTCCGGGAGTTCTGACAGAGCGTTTTCGACGGCCCGCGGGTAAACGTTCTCGCCGCCGGAGACGATCATGTCGTCTTCGCGGCCGACGATGAACAGCCGACCAGCGCCGTCGAGATAGCCCCTGTCCCCGGTGTCCATCATGTCGCCGATGACGTCCTTGGTTTCGCCGCCCGTATATGCATCGAAAGTCAGTTCGCTGCCGACGAAAACCCGGCCGGTGGTATCCGGACCGACGGGCGCACCGTCTTCGCCGAGAATGCTTACCTTGCACCCGACTACCGGCCTACCCACTGTTTCCGGCGCTTCGCGGAGATCGGTGGGCGTCGCCAGCGCCCCGATGCCGACCTCCGATGAGCCGTAGCCGTTGTAGATGACGTCGCCGTAGCCGTCCATGAACCGCCTCGCCAGATCTGGCTCCAGCCTGGCCCCGCTCGAGAGCACCACCCGCAAGGACGGCAACGGGTTTCGCGCCCGTACATCGTCGGCCAAATCCAGGATGCGTGCCAGCATCACCGGCACGACGGTCATCGCGTCCGCGCGATGTTCGGAAGCTTGAGTCAGCGTGGCTTCGGCGTCGAAGCGCCGCAGGGTGAGCACCGTGCCGCCGAGGCCGAAGGTCAGGACCAGCATGCCGAAACCCAGACCGTGAAACATGGGTACCGGCACGGCGATTCGCGATCCCGTCCGCAGTCCCGTGCGATCCAGAATCGATGCGCCGACACCCAACGCCGACGTGATCTCCGGCTTGCGGGGTACCCCCTTGGGTGAACCCGTCGTACCCGACGTCAAGAGAACGATGCGTCCCGCGGAGGCCACCGAGGGCCGTCCATCACCGTCATCGACTCTTGCCGGGTCGATGACCGCCACGTCCTCCGGTACGCGATCCGCGAATTCGTTGTGACAGACGATCATTCCGATCTGATGACTGCTCATCGCGGTCGCCAGCGCTTCACCCCGAAAGTCCGTGTTGAGCAGCACCACATCGGACCCCGTCATCGCCGCCGCGAAGACCGCCTTCACAAAGCCTCGGCCGTTGCGGCACAGGATCCCGACCGCCTGCCCCGACCCGGCGCCTCGGTGCTGTAGCACGCTGGCGAGTGATTCGGTCTGGCAAAGCAATTCGCGGTAGCCGATGGCGCCGTCGTCATCGATCAGCGCTGCTCCGGCTCGGCCACCGAGCCGCGGCGATCCCCAGCAGGGTGGCCAGGTTCGTGCCTCCGCGAGCGATCTCACGGACAACGCGGAACAATGCCGGTGGTCCCGGCGGTGCAATCAGCCTGGAGCGCACCAGTGCCCGGATTCCCGTCGTCAGCAGGCTTTCACTCATCGCATTGCCTTTCCGGAATCGTCGGTATGACGCCACCACAGCTGCGTGACACGCTCCACGGGTGACCGCAGGAGCACCGTGGTGACTTCGGCCGGCCACAACCACCACGGCGCGATTGTCCGGGGCCGTTCGATGATCGCCTTCGCGACGATGTCCGCTGCCTCGTCGGGGGTAAGCCCTGGAACGTTGCGCAGACTCGGAGTCGGCGCCGACATTCGGGTATGGATCAGCGCCATGTAGATCGTGGTCACGTCCACGCCGTCGGCATACAGCTCCGGTGCGACGCTGCGCAGCCACATGTCGAAGGCGCCCTTGGACGCCTGGTACGCGCCCCACCGAGGGCCGGGCGGCACCCGGACGCCGACGCTCGACACATTCACGATGTGCCCCGTCCCACGCTCCCGCATCGCCGGGGCCAATCCCAGCAGCAGCCGGATCGGGCCCAGATAATTGATGCCGATGGTGCGATCGAAGTCGTGCGGTCGCTCGTACTGGTGATGCAGTGACCGGCGGATGGATTTACCGGCATTGCTCACGACGATGTCGGGTGGCCCATGCTCGTCGAGCAGTTGTTCGGTCAACGTGGCGACGGCGGTCTCGTCGCTCAGATCCGCCGGATAGCTGACCGCGTGCCCGCCGCTATCGCTGATCGATCGCGCAAGGTCGGCCAGCTTATCCCCGGTCCGGGCGGTCAGCACCACCGTCGCCCCGGCGGCGGCCAGTTTGCGTGCCGTGGCCTCACCAATCCCGAAGGATGCGCCGGTGACCAGTACGGTCGCCCCGCCCACCGTGCGACGCAGGCGCTCAACATCGGACACCCGCGGGGGATTCACGAGTATGTCGAGGACTTTTGCCGCCGGATTCACCGCATGTGAATTCCCCGGACCACCATGACTCAACCCGCTCACGCGGGCCCGGCGATTTCCAGCGAAAATTGACGATGCCGATGATGATTAGCTGCACTTGGCTTGTGCGGCAACAGCACTGACCCCGGGTTGCCCACGCCATATGAAGCACGCAATGCTATTCCGGCACAGAATCGGCAGGCGTAGTGTCGGCGCAGGTGTTAAAGAAGCTGACACTTTGAACCGATCATCCATAGTCGAGTGTCAACAGGGATCCCACAATGCCAGATAGATCAGGTGAAACGCAGGTCAAGCCGACTCCGGTAGCTGAGTCGAAATGGTTGTCGAAGTCCGCGGCGCAGACGCGCGGCTCGGACAAGAAGGAAGTCCAGTTCCACTACGACATCTCCAATGACTTCTTCAAGCTGTGGCAGGACCCGACCCAGACGTATAGCTGTGCCTACTTCGAGCGCGACGACATGTCACTCGAAGAAGCGCAGATGGCCAAGGTCGACCTCTCGCTCGGCAAACTGGGCCTGCAACCAGGGATGACGCTGCTCGACATCGGCTGCGGCTGGGGCTCGACAATCATGCGGGCGGTCGAGAAGTACGACGTCAACGTCATCGGGCTGACGCTCTCGGAGAACCAGAAGCAGCACATCGAGGACTACTGGTTTGCCAACTCGGACAGCAAGCGACACATGGAGGTTCGTCTGCAGCCATGGGAAGAGTTCGACGAGCCCGTCGACCGGGTGGTGTCGATCGGCGCCTTCGAGCACTTCGGCTTCAACAAGTACGACGACTACTTCAAGAAGACCTTCAACCTGATGCCCGACGACGGGGTGATGTTGCTACACACGATCATCATTCCGAGCGACGAAGAGATCAAAGAACGCCAGCTGCCGTTGACCATGTCTCGCGTCCGGTTCATCAAGTTCATCATGGATGAGATCTACCCCGGTGGCCGTTTGCCGCTGGCCGCGCAGGTCGAGGAGCACGCGGTCAAGGCAGGGTTCAACGTGACCAGGAAACAGAAGCTACGGCCGCATTACGCCCGCACGCTGGACACCTGGGCCGCCAATCTCGAGGCCAAGAAGGACGAGGCCATCGCGATCACCTCCGAAGAGGTCTACGAGCGGTTCTCCAAGTACCTGACGGGCTGTGCCGACTTGTTCCACAAGGGCTACACCGATGTTTGCCAGTTCACTTGCGAAAAGGGCTGATTGGGCCAAGACACGTAGCGTGAGGTAAAACGAAAGGGGGTCAGGTCCGTAAGATCATCGCTATGCGATCGGTCCGGAGGAGGTCGAGAACAGATGGCTGAAAGCACGGCTGGTGCCACCATGCAGTCGATGCGCCCGCACTTCGAGGAAATCCAGGCGCACTACGACCTATCCGACGAATTCTTCGGGACATTTCAGGACCCGTCGCGGACCTACAGTTGCGCATTCTTCGAGCGCGATGACGCCAGCCTCGAAGAAGCGCAGATGGCCAAGATCGACCTCGCGCTCGGCAAGCTCGGATTGCAGCCCGGCATGACGCTTCTCGACGTCGGTTGCGGCTGGGGCTCGGCGATGAAACGCGCAGTGGAAAAGCGCGACGTCAACGTGATCGGCCTGACGTTGAGCAAGAACCAGTCCGTCTATTGCCAGCACCTTTTGGAGGAGATCGCCTCCGATCGTTCGCGCCAGGTGTTCCTGCGCGGCTGGGAGGAGTTCGACCAACCCGTCGATCGCATCATTAGCATCGAGGCGTTCGAAGCCTTCCCGAAGGAGCGCTACGCGGCCTTCTTCGAGAGGTGCCATCGCATCCTGCCGAGCGGGGGCCGGATGGTGCTGCAGACGATCATGGGCCATCCCCTCAAGCGGTGGCCGGAGATGGGCATTCCGATCGTCATGAGCGATCTGAAGTTCATGCGGTTCATCGCCAAGGAGATCTTCCCTGGCGGCGCGGTGCCGTGCGACGAGGACATCGCCGAATACTCTGGTGCTGCAGGTTTTTCGCTGGAGCAGACGCAGTACTTGAACGAGCACTACGTTCGCACGCTTGACACCTGGGCAACGAATCTGGAAGCCGCCCGCGAGGAAGCGATCGCCGCGACGTCGGTCGAGGTCTACGACCGCTACATGCGCTACCTGACCGGATGCTCCGACTTCTTCAAGCGCGGAATCAGCACACTGGGTCAGTTCACCCTGACCAAGGCGTAGCCCGCATCAGGCGGTGCCGAAGACAACCGCGACGTTGTACCCGCCAAGGGCGAAGGAATTGCTGACGGCGTAGCGGTACTCCGCGCGCCGCGGCGCACCGGCAACCACATCGAGATCGATTTCCGGGTCGAGGTCTTCGTGGTTGAGGGTGGGCGGCACGATCCCGTCGCGCAGGGCCTGCACCGTCAGGATTGCCTCCACCGCTCCCGCCGCGCCCAACGAATGGCCAAGAGCCGATTTGGGCGCGTACACCGCCGGAACGCCATCTCCCAGTGCGCGGTGGATGGCGCGGGCTTCCGCGAGATCGCCGAACGTGGTTCCGGTGGCGTGGGCGTTGACGAGGTCGATGTCACCCGGGGTGATACCGGCCAACTCGATCGCGTGGGCGATGGCGTCGGCGGCGAACTCGCCACTGGGGTCCGGCTTCACGGGGTCGTATCCGTCGGAGTTCATGGCAGCGCCCATGACTCGGGCCAGGATCGGTGCCCCCCGCGCCTTCGCATGTTGCTCGGTCTCGATGACCAACAACGCGCCGCCTTCGGCGTAGACCATGCCGTCGCGGTTCTTGTCGAACGGCCGGCACGCTCCCGGCGGATCGTCGTTGTTGGTCGACAACATGCCCAATCGTGAGAACGATGCGACGGGCACGGCCTCGATCGAGGTCTCGACGCCACCGCAGATCGCGATGTCGGCCTCGCCGAGCACGATGTGCTGCCATGCCTGCGCGATCGCCGCGGCGCCCGAGGCGTCGGCGACCACCGGCGACAGAATGCCCGCCTTGGCCCGACGGTCCAATCCGACCGCGGCGGCAGGCGCATTCGGCATGTACATCTGGATCGCAATCGGGGACACCGCGCGCAGGCCGCGTTCCTCCCAGGTGCCGTACTGCAGGATGATTTCCTCGGTGGTGCCCAGCGTGAGCCCGATCGACACCGCCAGCCGCGTGGTGTCGACCTCCGGCGAGCCCGCGGCATCCCAGAGTCGGCGGCCCAACACCGTGGACATTTTCTGCATGTACGACAGTCGACGCAGCTCGACGCGGTTCAGATGCTCGTCGAAACTCTCCAGCAGCGGTCCGCCGATGCGGACTGGCGATTTGAATTCGTCGACGAACGAGTTGTCCAATTCGCGGATGCCGCTTCGGCCTTCCAGCAAGTACTGCCACGTCTTTTCGGCATCCGGAGCTACCGGAGTGGTCGATGCGACCGCCGTGACGACGACGTCGGGGAAACCGTCGCCGGTTCTCAACGAAGCCATGCCTGCCGGGTTCCTTACTCGCGTGCCGACGATGTTGCGGAGACTGACATCAGGTTAGGAGGTTCTCTGGGCTGCCGACAAACATTCCCCCTCTTCGACTAGGACTAACGGGACACACCATTTATTCAAGTGCTGCATCATTCGGGCCCGAAACGGTCTTGGACAAGCATCGATATCACTCATACCGTTGGCTGGTATGACAGCAACGATGCCCGATACCTCTCGCCTGACGGGGCAGATGCTCATTGCCGGCGCGCCCGTTCGCGGATCCGGCACTCCGATCCACGCCTTCAACCCGAGCACCGGGCAGCACCTCGAACCGGCTTACCCCTACGGCGATCGGTCCCACGTCGACGCCGCATGCACAGCGGCCGCCGAAGCCTTTGCTGTGTACCGGGCGACGATGTCCGAGCAACGCGCCCGGTTCCTCGAATCCATCGCAGCCAACCTCGAAGCCATCCGCGATGACGTCGTCGCCCGCGCCGTCGCCGAATCCGGCCTCCCCGAGCCGCGCATCACCGGCGAGGTCGGCCGTACCACCGGCCAGCTGCGACTGTTCGCCGAGGTGCTTCGCGAGGGCAGCTGGAACGGCGCCCGCATCGATCCTGCGCGTCCCGACCGAACCCCTCTGCCACGCCCCGACATTCGCCAGCGCTTCATCCCGCTGGGCCCTGTCGCCGTCTTCGGTGCAAGCAACTTCCCGCTGGCGTTCTCCGTCGCCGGCGGCGACACCGCATCGGCGCTGGCCGCCGGCTGCCCCGTCGTCGTCAAGGCCCATGACGCCCATCCCGGCACCTCCGAGCTCGTCGGACGGGCCATCACCGAAGCCGTCGCCGACGCGGGCCTGCCCGCAGGCACCTTCTCCCTGCTGTTCGGGTCGGGGCCAGAGCTCGGTATCGCCCTCGTGACCGATCCCCGCATCAAGGCCGTCGGCTTTACCGGATCTCGCACTGCGGGAACAGCTCTTGTCGCCGCCGCGGCGGGCCGCCCCGAGCCGATCCCGGTCTATGCCGAGATGAGTTCCATCAACCCGGTGTTCCTGCTCGACGGCGCCCTTACTACCCGCGGGGCCGACCTCGGCCGCGCGTTCGTCGCGTCGCTCACGATGGGCTCCGGACAGTTCTGCACCAATCCCGGCCTCGTGATCGCCGTCGACGGCCCCGGTCTCGACGCGTTCCTCACCGCGGCCCGCGACGCCGTTGCGCAGGCTCCGGCCACGCCGATGCTCACCCCCGGCATTGCAGAGAACTACGCCAACGGCGTCAACGCGCTCAGCGGGGAGGCCGACCTTGTTGTGCGCGGCGAGGCCAGCGACAGCCCAACCGCTTGCCGTGCAGCCCTTTTCGCGACGGACGCCAAGAGCTTGCTGACGTCCGAGGCCCTGCAGGCGGAGGTCTTCGGCTCGTCCAGCCTGATCGTGCGGTGCGCCGACATTTCTGAGATGCAGACTGTTGCGCAGAACATCGAAGGCCAGCTGACCGCGACCGTGCACGCCGACGAATCCGATTACGACGACGCGGGCCGGCTGTTGCCGCTGCTTGAGCTCAAAGTGGGCCGGATCCTGTTCGACGGCTGGCCCACCGGTGTCGAGGTGTGCCACGCGATGGTGCACGGGGGGCCCTACCCTGCCACGTCGGACTCGCGCAGCACCTCCGTCGGCTCCCGCGCGATCGAACGCTTCCTGCGGCCCGTCAGCTATCAGAACGTACCGAAGTCGTTGCTGCCCAGCGCAATTGCCGACGACAACCCTGACCATCTGTGGCGGCGCATCGACGGCCGACTCACCCAAGACTGACGCTCACCAACGACCAAGGAGTCGATTTGAAGGCCCCCACGTGCCCCATCTTTGATGGAGTTCTGTTCTTCCCTGTCACGCCGTTCACCGATACCGGCGAGGTCGACCTCGAATTGCTGGCCCGCCACGTCGGCGACGGCGTCGACGCGGGCCCCGGCGGCGTGTTCATCGCTTGTGGCACCGGGGAATTCCACGCCCTCGAGGCGCAGGAGTTCGGCCGTGTCGTCGCGACCGCGGTTGAGGTGGTCGCCGGGCGGGTGCCCGTCTACGCCGGGGCCGGCGGCTCGGTCACCCAGGCCAAAGTGTTCGCTGTCGCCGCGAAGAAGGCCGGCGCCGACGGTCTGCTGCTGCTGCCGCCGTACCTCGTCGAGATGCCACAGGCCGGGCTGATCGCCTACACCCGTGAGGTCGCGTCCGCCACCGACCTGCCCGTCATCGTCTACAACCGCAACAACGCCCGCTACACCGAGGAGTCCGCCGTCGCGGTCGCCAAGATTCCGACCGTGATCGGATTCAAGGACGGCACCGGCGATCTCGACCAGGTCGGGCGCATCGTCCGGGCGGTCACCGACGCGACAGACGACGATTTCCTGTTCTTCAACGGCATGCCGACCGCGGAGACCACGCAGCAGGCCTACCGTGCGATCGGTGTGCCCCTGTACTCGTCGGCCACGTTCGCGTTCGCCCCGGATCTGGCGCTGGCGTTCTACGACGCGCTGGAAACCGGTAACGAGGCGCTGGCCAACGCGCTGCTGCGGGAGTTCTTCCACCCGCTCGTGCGGTTGCGCGACACGGTGCCGGGCTACGCGGTGTCGCTCGTCAAGGCAGGAGTCGCGTTGGAGGGCACGCCCGCCGGGCCGGTCCGTCCACCGCTGATCATGCCGACGGCTGACGACCTCGCCGAACTGCGCGGGATCATCGCCGCCGGACGCGCGGTCCTGGCCGAGGCGCTCACCGAGGTCGTGTAGCCGTGGCGCCCAGCCGGATTCGCATCACGGGCGCCCGCATCACCCCGGTGGCGTTCGTCGACCCGCCACTGCTCAACACCGTCGGCGTGCACCAGCCGTACGCGCTGCGGGCCATCATCCAGCTCGACACCGATGCGGGACTGGTCGGGCTTGGCGAGACCTATGCCGATCAGGCCCACCTGGCCCGGTTGGAAGCTGCCGCACACGCCATCGTGGGGTTGGACGTGTTCGCACTCAACAGGATTCGGGCGACGATCGCGTCTCGGCTCAGCGGTGACAACGCGGCGGTCGGCACTGCAGGCATGATCACCGCGGCGAGCGCCGTCGACCAGGTCTTCTCCCCGTTCGAGGTCGCGTGCCTCGACGTGCAGGGCCATGCTGTCGGCAGGCCGGTGTCCGATTTGCTCGGCGGCCTGGTGCGCGACGCCGTGCCGTTCAGCGCCTACCTGTTCTACAAGTGGGCGGCGCACCCGGGCGGTGAGCCGGACGCGTTCGGTGCGGCGCTCGACCCGGACGGCGTCGTCGCGCAGGCTCGACGCATCATCGACGAATACGGTTTCACTGCAATCAAACTCAAGGGCGGCGTGTTTGCACCCGAGGAGGAGATGGCGGCCATCGAAGCTCTGCGGGCGGCGTTCCCTGCGCACCCGCTGCGGCTGGACCCGAACGCGGCGTGGACACCCCAGACGTCGGTGAAGGTGGCCTCGGGTCTTGCGGGCATCCTCGAATACCTGGAAGACCCGACGCCCGGCCTCGACGGCATGGCCGAGGTGGCGCAGCAGGCTGCGATGCCGTTGGCGACCAACATGTGCGTCGTCGCGTTCGACCAGCTGGCGCCCGCGGTCGCGAAACAGTCGGTGCGCGTGGTGCTGTCCGACCATCACTACTGGGGCGGACTGCATCGGTCTCGACTGCTGGCGGGCATCTGCGACACCTTCGGCCTGGGGCTGTCGATGCATTCGAACTCGCACCTGGGCATCAGCCTGGCCGCGATGGTGCACCTCGCGGGCGCGACGCCGAACCTGACGTATGCGTGCGATACGCACTGGCCGTGGAAGACCGAGGAGATCGTGCGACCCGGAGCGCTGGAGTTCGTCGACGGGTCGGTCGCCGTCCCGACGACGCCGGGACTCGGCGTCGAGCTCGACGAGGATGCCCTGGCCGCGCTGCACGATCAGTACATGCGCTGCGGGATCCGCGACCGCGACGACACCGGCTATATGAAGAGCATCGATCCGGGCTATGAGGCGGTCAGTCCGCGCTGGTAGCGGGGCTCGGTTCAGCCGGGGCTTGGCGCCGATTTCTACGTGAGGGTTGTTGATCGGCCGAATTTGCGACCGTGGCGCAGAAATCGGCGTCTTCACATATGGCACACCACCTACACTGATGCCCGATCGGCACGCAAATAGCGCGCAGTGATACGAGGAGTGCATCGGTGTTTTCGCTCGCCCGGCTGTCCTGTTTCGTCGCCGTCGCCGAGGAGCTGCACTTCGGGCGGGCCGCCGAGCGCCTGCACATGACGCAGCCGCCGCTGAGCAGGCAGATCCAACAGCTCGAGAACGAGCTGGGCGTGCAGCTCATCGACCGCACCACGCGGACAGTGACGCTCACGCCGGCCGGGGTGGCCTTCCTGCCGGACGCGCGGCGCATCCTGCAACTCGCCGAGGGTGCGGCGCAGACCGTGAAGCGCATTCCCGCAGGGGATCTCGGCACCGTGGTGGTCGGGTTCACCGCGGCGTCGGCGCACGCGGTGTTGCCGCGGCTGCTGGAGAGCGCCCGGGAGAAGCTGCCGGATGTGAAGCTCGACCTGCGTGAGATGGTGACGGCCGCCCAGATCGAGGGACTGATGACGGGCGAGCTGGATCTGGGGATGGCGAGGCCACCGTTGAAGCGGCCGGGTCTGGTGTCGCGGCCGCTACTGCACGAGCAGTTGATCGCGGCGCTGCCGGAGGCGCATCCGATGGCGTCGCTCGGTCGGCAGCTGACGCTTAACGATCTGGACGGTCAGGACGTGATCATGTACTCGCCGGTGCAGGCGCGGTACTTCAATGAGCTGTTGATCAGCACGTTCACCATCGCGGGCGCGACACCGCGCTATGTGCAGTACGTGACGCAGGTACACACGATGCTGGTGCTGGTGCGCTCGGGTATCGGCATCGCGTTGGTGCCGGCGTCGGCGGCGACGCTGCACCCCGAGGGGGTGTTGTTCCGGTCCATCGGCGCGTTCCGCGAGCGGCCGGTCGAGCTGGACGCGGTATGGCGGGGTGACAGTTCGAATCCCGCGCTTCTGCGGCTGTTGAGAGACGTGCTGCCCCAACGGGAATGGACGACCGACGGCCTGGTCGACGACACGGTCGGCTAGCGTCCACGCCGTCGCGTTGGCGACGGCGGTGGACGGCTGAACGTCAGGCCGTGCCAGCGGAGGTGGGCGGCGCGGGCCGCGGTTTGGGCGGCGGTCCAAGGGGACCGGAGTTGCCCGGCACGTTCTCTGCCTCGGCCGGTGGTGCGACGCATTTACCATTGGCGTCGTCCCAGTCGCCACCGGATCTCGCGCAGCAACCTTGCATATAGTCCTTCCACTGCAGAGGACCCACATGGCCTGGCCCAGCCGCAATGCAGTTGTCGAACGTGTCAAGGTCCCATATCCGCTCAGCGTTCGCGACCGTGGCTGTCCCGACCGTCACACTCACGCCTATCGCGATGGCACCGGCGGCGATGAGGGAACCACGTCTGGCCGCGGCGAGGCACCGGCGGGTACCGGTGATGAGTGTCGATCTCATGGAATCTCCTGTGTTGTCCTGAGTTTCGGCAGAGCTATTGCTCGTGGGGGTAGCCCCACGATGGAGGCCTCACCGAAAATCGTAGGGAAATGCCTGTATGAAGAAACATCCCCGCATGAACCACTTTTTCTATCGGTCGGGGGTAGATGAAGCTTGCCTCAAGGCAAGGCCACGCTCGCCGGTCTATAGATTTGCGAAGCAGGGGTCCCGGTTGTCCTTGTTCCGTTGATTGTCCTGCTTGTCCTGCGGGATCGACGTACCGCGGCTCGAAAAATGCGCTGTCACACCGTCATCGGTGACCTGCACGCTATCGGCGTGGACACCGAGCGGATAGTCCTCGGTGAGACGGCTGGTGAACGTGTCCAGCGCCGACTGCACCGTCTCGCTGGGCAGCAACAAACCCAGCCCGGTGACATCGACCACCTGCAGCGCCACTCGTCCATCGGTCACCTGCGGCTTGGTGGTGACATTGCCCAGGTTGCCCTGCAGCTTGATGGTGCCGTCGTCCGGGCTGGTCTGGACCTTGGTGACCAAGCCACGCAACGGCGTGATCGCCTCCTGGATGCTCGGCCTCATGCCGTCGGCAGACCAGGTGATCATGGCGTCGAGAGCTCCCACGCTGCCCATCACATCGGCGTCGCCATCCAGCCGGACATCGTCGATCCGGACGTCGGCCTTCATGCCTCGGGCGTCGCCGATCCGATTGCCGGCCGTGTGGATCGAGATGTCCCTGTAGTGGTCGGTCGCGAGCTGAAGCAGAAGCGGCGTCGCGCCGAACGACACACCCGCCTTGTCCTGCACCATGCATTCGGTGGCGGCGGCCACCACGCTCTCGGCGCGATGACGGGCGTACAGCTCACCGGCCAGCAGGCCGGCGGCGACAAAGCCGATCACGATCACCGCGATCAGGACTACCGACTGCGGGTTGCGCCGACGGACGGGATTACTCCCGCACCTGGCGAGTGACGAGGCCCCCAGCGGATCGGGAATCCATCATGCACTCGGAATCCACCTGCTCACCGTCTCGCTCGTCGCCGTAGTAGACCCGGTACCCGTCGCCCTCCGCCGTCCGGGTGACTGTGAACCACTGACCGGACTTGGGGTCTTGGATCGTGTCACCCTCGTGGATCAGGGCCGGCGGCACTTTCTCTGTGACATGTTCCGAACTCATTAGCCCTCCCGAATCGCGACCACCCCGTCACTCATGGGCGGAGGCTACGCCGAATTTCGTCGCGGCATGCAGGAGCTCCGAACTTGATGTCACATGCGATATCAAACTTCCGGAGTGGCTAATGGTCCGCTGACGTCCGTCGGTTGGACCGACGCCGTACCGATCAGCCCTGTATCCGGCACGCGCCGATGTTCCACCGGGTTCGCAGTTCAGCTAATACCCAGAGCCTGGTGACCAGGCCCGTATCTTTTGCAAGCAATTTCGAATACCGATGCGCAACTTCGCGCTTTCACTGAGAGACGTTCTCTCTCAACGAAAATGGGCCGCCGACGAGTTTGCCGGGGGCGTGCTAGCGTGAAATCCATGCCGTCGAGGACGAAATGGGCCGTTGCCGCTGCCGGTCTGGCATTGTCGCTGAGCACAGGAGCCGGGATCGCCTCGGCACAACCCGATATGAGTGCGGCCGTTGGGACAACCTGCACCTATCCGCAGGTTATCGCGGCGCTGAACGCCCACTCACCCGCCGATGGTGCCGAGTTCACCTCGAACCCGATAGCCGTTAATTGGCTGCAACAGTTCCTCGCGTCACCGGCGGATCAGCGGCTGCAGATGATCCAGCAGGTGCAGGGCATGCCAGGCGCCCAGGCGTACACCGGTCTGGTGGTTCAGGTCGCCAACACCTGCAAGAACTACTAGAGCACGCGCGCCACCGGCATCGGCACCGGCGTGACTAGCGCCCCGGTCTTCAAAAAGCTGTCCAGGTTGCGCAGCGTCAACTCCTCCATCGCCGCACGGGTTTCCACCGTGCCGCTGGCGACGTGCGGCAGCACCACGACGTTGTCCATCACCAACAACGCCTCCGGCACGTTGGGTTCGTCGGCGAACACGTCCAGGCCCGCGCCCGCCAGCCGGCCCTCGACCAGAGCCTCAACCAACGCGTCCTCGTCCACCACGCTGCCGCGCGCGATGTTCACCAGATACCCGTCCGCGCCGAGCGCCTCGATCACTTCACGGCTCACCAGCTTCCGCGTTCCGTCGCCTCCCGCTGCCGCCACGATCAGCACATCGACGCCACGCGCCAACCCCACCGGCGACCCCACATAGCTGTACGGCGCCCCCTCGACCTCGCGCCGGTTGTGATACGAGATCACACACCCAAAAGCGCTCAGGCGCAGCGCGATTGCACTACCGATCCGTCCGAGCCCGATGATTCCGACACGCTTGTTGCTGACTTGACGCGTCAACGGGTAGTTCCCCTGAATCGGCCACCGGCCCGCCCGCACATACCGATCCGACGCCGAGAACTGCCGCATCACGTCGATCGTCAGCCCGACCGCCGTGTCCGCCACGCAATCCGTCAGCACATCCGGCGTATTGCTCACCAACACACCCCGCGCCGCCGCCGCGTCGACATCCGTCGTGTCGTAGCCCACCCCGAAGTTCACGACCGCGCCCAGGTTCGGCAGCGCCGCCATCAACTCGGCGTCCACACCTGTGCGGCCCGACGTCACCACGGCCCTGATCTCCTCGCCGTGCGCCACCAGAAACTCGGTCGGCTCATCCGGAAGCGCATACGCGGCGTAGTCGTCCTGAAGCGTCTTGGAAAGCGACGGCTTCAGCGGCCCGACCTGCAGCACGGTACTCATATGGCTCCACCGTACGGCGACCTGCGAATACCCGTCCAACGCCGAATTAGCATGGACTTATACCGAACCTGCATCGCAGGCGATCGACGCCCGCGCGAGGGTATCGCCCGTCGAAAAACCAAGTGTGAACTGCTGTTTCGTCCGCAGCGCTCGCCGGAGCAACCCGGCATTGCGCCACTTGGCCCGGGTTGACGCGTTTTCGACGACGTCCCTAACGTGTGCTTGCGATCACACGGTCCATCTACATACGTGGACGTCACCCACAGCCCGGGAGGATCCATGAGCTCCGCAGCACGCCGAGCATTAGCCGTCGCGCTCGCCGGCGTCACCGTCGCCGCCACCGGCTGCACCGTGGCCAACTCCCGCCATGGCGGCTACGACCCGAACACGCTGCGCATCGTCCTGCAGCAGGAGCCGCCTACCCTCGAGCCCTGCGAAAGCTCATTGACCTCCACCGGCATCGTCGTGCGCTCCAACATCACCGAACCCCTTGTTGAACGCGACCCCAACTCCGGCGACCTGCAGCCCCTTCTGTCGACCGGCTGGCGGCAGAGGACGCCCAACCAGTGGACCTTCGACATCCGCAAGGGCGTCACCTTCTCCAACGGCGCGTCGTTCACCGCCGACGACGCCGCGTTCTCCATCGACCGGGCCGTCAACTCCGATCTGAACTGCAACGTCGACGGCTACGTATTCGGCGACGAGAAGCTGAAACTCGACACTGCCGGCGATATCACCCTGAACGTCACCACCGAAACCCCGGATCCGATTCTGCCGCTTCGCATCTCGTTCGTTGAGATCGTGCCCCGCACCACCAGCACCACCGAAAAGGTACGTGAACCCATCGGCACCGGCCCGTACGCCGTCGACGACTGGGAGTTCGGGCAGAAGCTGCGGCTGAAAGCGAACGCCACCTACTGGGGCAAGAAGCCGGCGTTCGCCCGCGCCGAGTACCAGTGGCGCAGCGAGGGCAGCGTCCGCGCGGCGATGATCGCCAACGACGAGACCGACATCGCGACGGGCCTGGGCCCCGAGGACGGCGCAGGCGACCTCGGTGTCCCGTTCCAGAACAACGAGACCACCGCGCTGCGCATGCAGGCGACAGAGGCGCCGCTCAACGACATTCGCGTGCGCCGGGCCATCAACTACGCCGTCAACCGCACCGGCATCGTCAAGGCGCTGTTCCGCGGACTCGGCCAGCCTGCGTCCCAGCTGATCCCCTCGGGCGTCGTCGGGTACAACGACACGCTGCCGCTGTGGCCGCACGACCCGGACAAGGCCAAGCAGCTCGTCAACGAAGCCAAGGCCGACGGCGTCCCCGTCGACACGCAGATCCGCCTCATCGGGCGCACCGCCCAGTTCCCCAACATCAGCGAAACCATCGAGGTGCTGCAGAGCGAGTTCACCGACCTCGGGCTCAACGTGAAGATCGAGATGATGGACACGTCCAACCAGCTGCTGTACCAGCTGCGCCCGTTCCCGGAGAACGCCGGCCCGTACCTGCTGATGATCATGCACGGCAACCAGGCCGGTGACGCCGCGTTCACCATGGACCAGTACATGCTCAGCGACGGTCCGCAAGCCGCTTACGGCACACCGGAATTCGACAAGAAGATCCGCGCCGCCGAGGCCCTCACCGGCCAGGCCCGTCAGGACGCCTTCGCCAAGCTGTTCGCCGAGGAGCCCGAGGAGACCATGCAGATGGCCTACATCGCGCACATGCGCGGCATCCTCGGCAAGTCGCCACGCGTCGACTACAAACCCAATTCCGCCACCGGCGACGAGATGCGCCTTGCCGAGATGCGTCCCGCCGGGCCCGACCGCACCGACGCGCAGTAAGGAAGGCCAGCCACATGTTCTCCTTCGTTCGGCGCCGGATGTACACCAGCGCACTGCCATTGATCATCGTGTTGCTCGGCGTGTTCCTGATTGCCCGGCTCACCGGCGACCCCACCAACCTCTACCTTCCCGAGTCGGCCACCCCAGAACAGCGCGCCGCGTTCGCCGCGAAGAACGGGTTCGACCAGCCGGTGCTCACCCAGCTCGCCGACTACTTCAAGGGCGTCATCCACCTGGACTTCGGCACCTCACTGCGCACGGGTGAGTCCGCATCCGCGATGGCGCTGAGAGCCTTTCCAGCCACCCTCCAATTGGCCATCACCACAATGCTTCTGGCGATCGTCCTCGCGGTGGTCATCGGCTGCTGGGCCGCCTATCGCCCCAACTCGCTTGCCGACCGCTTCTCCAGCCTGCTGTCGATGACCGCCGCCAGCATCCCCGACTTCTGGTTCGCCATCACCGGTGTCTGGCTCTTCGCCGTCCTACTCGGCTGGCTGCCCACCTCCGGCGTCGACAGCGGCCTGTCCTGGATCCTTCCCATCGCCACGTTGATGATCCGGCCACTCGGCGTGCTGACCCAAATCGTCCGCGGTGCAATGGTTTCCGCGCTGTCCGCGCCCTACGTGCGGCTGGCCCGCAGCAAGGGCGCCAGCGACCTTCGCGTCGTCACTCACCACGCGCTGCGCAACGCGGCCGCCCCTGCCCTTACCGTCGCGGGCGACCTAGCCGTCGGTCTGATCAACGGCGCGGTCGTCGTCGAGGCGATCTTCGGCTGGCCCGGCATCGGCAAGTTGATGATCGACGCGATCCTGCAACGCGATTTCGCCGTGCTGCAGGCCGCGGTGCTGCTGACCGCGGTAAGCATCTTCGCCCTCAACATCCTCATCGACGCCTGCTACGCGCTGCTCGACGCCCGCGTGCGCGAACCGGTAATGGCCTAGGAGAGAAATGAGCACCCAACTCGATCTGGTTCCGGTCAAGCCGACCACCGCGATCGTCGGTGAGCCCGAAACGCGCAATCGCTCCAAGTGGTTCCGGCTGTTGGTCAACGACCGCGTCGCCGCCGCGGCAGCCGTCGTGCTGGGGCTGGTGTTCCTCACCGCGATCGTCGGCCCGATGCTCCTCGGCGACCTCGCCACCGACATCGACCTCGACAATTCCAACCAGGCGCCGTTCACTCTGGCGCACGGCTGGGCCAACGTGCTCGGCACCGATCCGCTCGGCCGCAGCATGCTGGCCCGGCTCATCGTCGCGTGCCGCACCACATTGTCGGTCGCGATCCCGGCGGTGGTGATCTCCGCCGTGGTCGGCTCGGTCATCGGCATGTGGGCCGGCTACTACCGCGGCTGGCGCGAAACGGTCGCCATGCGCGTTGCCGATGTGATCATGAGCTTTCCTTCGCTGTTGCTGGCCGTGGTTGTGCTGTACGTGTTCTCCCCCAGCGCCGCGAACATCGTTCTGGTGCTGGCGATCACGCGCATCCCGGTCTACCTGCGCACCGCGCGCGCCGAGTCCGCCGAGCTGCAGAGCCGCCTGTTCGTGGACGCCGCCCGCACCTTCGGCGCCAGCGCACAATCCATCATCTGGCGGCACGTCCTGCCCGTGGTGCTGCCGACTCTGCTGACAGTGGCGACGCTGGACTTCTGCTACGTGATGCTCGCCGAGTCCTCGCTGAGCTTTCTCGGCATCGGAATCCAGCCACCGGATGTCAGCTGGGGCCTGATGGTGTCGCAGGGCCGCACCTACCTGCACACCGCGTGGTGGCTGTCGTTCTTCCCCGGCCTGGCCATCGTGATCACCACCGTGTCGGCCACCATCCTGGCCGCGTGGGCCCGCATCGCCACCGACCCCGGCCAACGCTGGCGCCTCACCGTCCCGCAGAAACACCTGTCCAGCTTCACCAAGACAACGAAGGCCCTCTCATGACCGCTGTCGCAGAACGCCCGGTGCTCGAAGTCGACGGCCTGACCGTGGATATCCGCACCATCGCCGGCACCGTCCGCGCCGTCAACGACGTCAGCTTCTCCGCCCGCCGCGGCGAGACACTCGCGCTTCTCGGCGAATCCGGCTGCGGCAAGTCGATGACGGCCACCGCACTCGTCGGGCTGCTCGAGCCCGTCGCTGACGTCGTCGAGGGCACCGCCACTCTCGGTGGCGTCGACCTGTTCAGCGTCGGCCGCGCGAAGCGGCGGGAGATGGCGGGCACCGACCTCGCGATCGTGTTCCAGGACGCGCTCACCGCGCTCAACCCGCTCTACACCGTGGGAACCCAACTGGCCGAACCGTTCCGGATCCACCACGGCATGAACGCCAAGGAGGCCAGGGGCAAGGCCGTCGAGCTGATGGGACGCGTCGGCATCCCGCAGCCCGAGACCCGGCTGAACTCGTACCCGCACCAGTTCTCCGGCGGCATGCGGCAGCGACTGCTCATCGCGATGGCCGTCGCGCTCAATCCCAGCGTGCTGATCGCCGACGAGCCGACCACTGCGCTCGACGTCACCGTGCAGGCCCAGATCATGGCGCTGCTGCGCGACCTGCGCGCCGAGTACCAGATGGCCGTCGTGCTGATCACCCACGACCTCGCGCTTGTCGCCGAGGAGGCCGATCGCGTCGCGGTGATGTACGCCGGCAACATCGTCGAAACCGGTCCGGTGGCAGAGGTTTTCACCAACCCGCAGCATCCGTACACCAAGGGCTTGCTGGACTCCGTACCCGTCAACGCCCGCCGCGGCGACGAACTCAAGTCGATCGGCGGCGTACCGCCCGACCTGCACGCGATCCCCGAGGGCTGCGTATACCAGGCGCGCTGCCCGCTGGCCCGAGACATCTGCGCGACCAAACGGCCGACGCTGGATGCCGTTACGCCGGACCGCAAGGCCGCGTGCCACTTCCCCGAAGAGGTTGCGAATGTCTGAGAACCTGCTCGAGGTCCGCGACCTGCGCAAGTCGTTCAGTGTGCCCAACGCAGGCAAGAAGAAACTGTGCGCGCTCGACGGCATCACCCTCGACCTTGCCCGCGGCCAGACCCTCGGCCTTGTCGGCGAGTCCGGCTGCGGAAAATCCACGCTGGCAAGGACATTGCTGATGCTGGAGCGCCCAGATTCGGGCACCGTCCGGTTCGACGGCATCGACCCATTCAGCCTGCGCGGCAAGGAGCTGCTGGCATTCCGCCGTCGCGTCCAGATGGTGTTCCAGGATCCGTACGCCTCACTGAACGCGCGCATGTCGGCGGGCGACATCATCGCCGAGCCCTGGCGCAGCCACAAGGGTCTGTACCAGAGTCGGCGCGATCGCGACACGCGCGTACGCGGGCTGCTGGATCTCGTCGGCCTCGGCGCGAAAGCGGCGAACAAGTATCCGCAGGAATTCTCCGGTGGCCAGCGCCAGCGCATCGGGATCGCGCGTGCGTTGGCACTCGATCCCGACGTGATCATCTGCGACGAGCCGGTGTCCGCCCTCGATCTGTCCGTGCAGGCCCAGGTGCTCAACCTGCTCAACGATCTGCAGGGCCAGCTGGGCATCTCCTACATCTTCATCTCGCACGATCTATCGGTGGTCCGGCACGTCGCCGACCGAGTCGTGGTGATGTACCTCGGCCGCATCATCGAATCCGGGCCAACCGAAGCGGTTTTCGAGCGTCCGAACCACCCCTACACCGCCGCGCTGATGTCCGCGGCGCCGAAGCTGGACGGCTCAGAGCGCAAAGAGCGCATCCTGCTCAAGGGCGAGGTGCCCTCGCCGCTCAACCCGCCTTCGGGTTGCCGGTTCCGCACGCGCTGCTGGAAGGCCACCGAGGTCTGCGCGACCACCGCGCCACCCAGCGCCGTCGACCCGGCACTCGCCGCACACAGCGCCGAGTGCCACCATCCCCTGCTGCAGGAGGGGAGCGCGCTGGTGCCGGCATGAGTGTCCTTGGTTACTCCATTGTGGCGCTGGCCATCCTGGTGGCGTCCTGCCTGCAGGCGTCGATCGGATTCGGCATCGGCATGCTGGCCGCACCCGTCGTTGCGCTCGTCGACCCGGCACTCATTCCCGGCACCTTGATCATGGTCGCCACGCTCGTCACGCTCATGGTCGTGGTCCGTGAACGCGAAGACATCGATCTGCACGGAACCGGGTGGGCGCTCGTGGGCCGGGTGCCCGGCACCATCGCAGGCGCGGTGATGTTGGCGATGCTTCCGCATCGGGCGCTCGTGCTCCTGCTGGCAGGCGTTGTGCTGATCGGAGTTGCGATCACCAGCACGGGATGGATTCCCGCGCCGAGGCGGCGCAACGTCGTACTTGCCGGGGCAACCTCGGGCCTGCTCGGCACCGCCACCTCGATCGGCGGGCCGCCGATGGCGCTGGTGTGGCAACGCAACACCGGCGCCCGCCTGCGCGGCACGATGAGCGGGTTCTTTCTCGTCGGCTCGGTGATGTCGATCGCCGCGCTCGCCGTCGCGGGCGCCGTCGACGGCCGCACCCTGTGGGGTTTCGCGGTGATGATCCCGGCGGCCGTGGCCGGATACGCGTTGTCTCGCCGGATCAACCGCTTTCTCGACCCGAAGCGATTGCGCTGGTTGGCAATCGGCGCCTCCACAGTGGGCGCCGTCGTGCTGATCGGCCGCGAACTGCTGGCGATCTGAGGAGGACTGTGACCCAAGAGCCCGACATCGCCGTCCGCAAGGTGAAGTCCGCCGTGCGGACCGTCGAGCTGCTCGAGTACCTGGCCGCCCGTCCCGACAGTCCTGCGCGCCTGCGTGAGATCAGCAACGCGCTCGAGATGCCGCGCAGCAGCGCACACGCCTTGCTGCGCACCCTCGTTGCCCAGGGCTGGGTGCGATGCGACCCGTCAGGAACGCTGTACGGTATCGGCGTGCGGGCGCTGCTCGTCGGCACGAGTTACCTGGACGCCGACCCCTACCTGCCGCTGATCACCCCGTTCCTCGACGATCTTCGCCAGGAGCTCGACGAGACCTTTCATCTCGGCAGGCTGGACGGCACCGACATCGTGTACCTCGCGACGCGGGAGTCCACGCAGTACACCCGCGCGTCGAATCGGGTCGGCAGGCGGCTGCCCGCCTACACCACCGCGCTGGGCAAGGCGCTGCTGGCCGAGCGGTTCGGCGCCGACCGCGACGAGCACATCCCCGCCGCTTTGAAGCCGCTGACCGCGCACACGATCGTCGACCGCGGCGCCCTGGACGAGTCCCTCGATGAGGTGCGGGTGCGTGGCCACGCGACCGACGTCGAGGAGAACACGGTCGGGCTGCGGTGTTTCGCCGTCGCGTTGCGCTACGGCTCGCCAGCCCAGGACGCCATCAGCGCCTCGGTGCCCGTCGGACGTCTGACGCCGCAACGCGAGCGTGAGATCGTCGACGCGCTGCGTAGCATGGGAGACAAGGTCTCTCGCGTGGTGCGGCCGCTGGCCAACGGCGACAAATGGTTTGCCTCCTAAGGAGATTGGCATGAGCACACCCGTCATCCGCGACATGCGAGTGGTTCCGATCGCGGGCCACGACAGCATGCTGCTGAACCTCAGCGGCGCGCACGGTCCGTTCTTCACCCGAAACCTGGTGATCCTCAGCGATTCTGACGGCAACACCGGCGTCGGCGAAGTGCCGGGCGGTGAGCCGATCCGGCGCACGCTCGAGGACGCACGGGCGATCGTCACCGGCCGGAGCATCGGAGACCACCACGCCGTGCTGAACGATATGCGCCGCACGTTCGGCGACCGGGACGCCGGGGGCCGCGGTGCGCAGACATTCGACTTGCGCGTCGCCGTGCACGCCGTGACAGCGGTGGAGTCGGCGATGCTCGACCTTCTGGGCCAGCACCTCGAGGTGCCGGTGGCCGCGCTGCTCGGTGAGGGCCAGCAGCGCGACCGCGTGCAGGCGCTGGGGTACCTGTTCTTCGTCGGCGACCGCACCAAGACCGATCTGGCGTACCGGTCGCCGACCGACGAGCCCGCCGATGATTGGCTTCGTCTGCGCCACGAGGAAGCCCTTTTGCCCGAGGCCGTCGTCCGCCTCGCGGAGGCCGCCCGTGCACGGTACGGATTCCACGACTTCAAGCTCAAGGGCGGCGTGCTGCCTGCGGCCGAGGAGGCCAAGGCGGTGATCGCGTTGGCCGACCGGTTCCCGGATGCCCGAATCACGTTGGACCCCAACGGTGGTTGGCTGCTCGCGGACGCGGTGACGACGTGCCGCGAGCTGACGGATGTGCTCGCCTACGCCGAGGATCCGGTCGGACCCGAGGGCGGCTTCTCCGGTCGCGAGGTGATGGCCGAATTCAAACGGGCCACCGGGTTGTTGACGGCGACCAACATGATCGCGACGGACTGGCGCGAACTCGGCCATGCGATCCGTGCGGGCGCGGTGGACATTCCGTTGGCGGATCCGCACTTCTGGACGATGGCGGGGTCGGTGCGCGTCGCTCAGCTCTGCGACGCGTGGGGTCTGACGTGGGGTTCGCACTCCAACAACCACTTCGACGTGTCGCTGGCGATGTTCACCCACGTCGCCGCGGCGGCGCCGGGCGAGATCACCGCGATCGACACGCACTGGATCTGGCAGGACGGTCAGCGGATCACGGTCGAGCCGTACCAGATCGTCGACGGATATCTGACGGTGCCCAGCAAGGCGGGTCTTGGCGTCGAACTCGACATGGAAGCGGTCGATGCCGCACACGAGCTGTATCAACGCGAAGGGCTCGGCAGCCGCGACGACGCCGCGGCGATGCGGTATCTCGTACCGGACTGGGCGTTCGACCCGAAACGACCAGCCCTGCAACGATGAAGATCGTCGTCAATGACGCCAACCTGGTGCCGCACCGGGAGCGCTTCGAAGCGGCAGTCGACGGCCAGGTGTGCTGGCAGGGCAGCTTGGATGAGTTGCGCGACGCCGACGTGTACGTCGGGAGCCGGTTCACCGCCGAGATGGCTCAGGCTGCGGAGAATCTACAACTGATTCACATCGCCGGGGCCGGCACCGACAAGGTGGACCTCGATGATTTGGCACCGGATATTCTGGTGGCCAACACGTTTCACCATGAGCAGTCGATCGCGGAGTATGTGGTCGCAGCGGCGGTGATGCTGCGCCGCGACTTCTTGGCCCAGGACAGTCAGCTGCGTCGTGGAGTGTGGGCCACGTCGGTGCACGACGCTTCGATACCCCAGGCAAGCACGCTGGGTGATGCCCACGTCGGTTTCGTTGGCTTCGGGCACATCGGCCGATATGCGTGGAAATTGTTCCGCGCCTTCGGTTGTAGCGGGTCGGCGGTAACGGGCTCGGGACGCGCGCCGGACTGCGGTCTGAAGTGGACGGGCGATACAACCGACCTGGACAAGCTGCTGACGGAGTGCGACGCCGCAGTGGTGTCGGCGCCGCTGAACGAGCACACCGAGGGCATGATCGGGCCGCAGCAGTTGCGTGCGCTCGGCGCTGACGGGGTGTTGATCAATGTCGGCCGCGGACCGCTGGTGCAGGAGCAGGCGCTGTACGACGCGTTGGCGGGTGGCGTGATCCGGGCGGCGGCGATCGACGTCTGGTATCGCTACCCAACGGGCGACGGCGTCGGCGCACCGAGCGAGCTGCCGTTCGCGGACTTGCCGAACCTATTGATGACGCCGCACTCGTCGGGCGTCACGCGCGACACGTTCATCGGCAGGGTCGACGACATCGCGGCGAACATCGCGCGGCTGCAGCGGGGCGAGCCGCTCAAGAACGTGGTGCGTGGAGCGTCACTCTAGTAACTTCCCCCGACCATGATGTGTGTCTGGAACTTGATATCACCGGTGATATCAAGTTCTGGACGGTACGCATACCCGCCGATATGCGTCGGAAGTGACGGATGTGACCCCCGCTGCTTGCAGTCATGTCTCGATGTCGATGTGGTCGATGTCGAGTCCGACGAGAATCGGTCCTGGGAGAGATCGGCCTCCAGGCCCTCGTGGGCGCACCCGTCGGCGCGTCGGGAAGACCAGCCCAGCGAAATGTCGGTGCTCGTTGCAGTAGTGGGCGGCGCGGGCCCACCGACCGATCGGCTCGGCGACGTAGTCGTGCCGGCGGATGAGGCCGACCGCGTCGACGTAGAAGGTTTGGCGGTGGGAGTGGGTGTGGATGTCCGGCGGGAAGGTGACCTCAAGCCGTCGCCACTGTTCGCCCGCCTCCTGCCAGGTGTCGCCTTGGGCGACGGTCACCCCGTCACGCGTCAGTAGCACGGGCGTCGATAGGTAGTTCCACCACGCGTATCCGGCGAAATACGCGACATCGAGAGCATCCCAGCGGAGGTTGCGACGGAGTCCGCTGACGCCAGTGAACGTGCCGCGGGCGTTGCGCCGTGCGTCTATCAATTCGCCATCGCGAGTCTCGATGCGCACGTCGCCTCGATCGAACACCGCTTGCCGATCTTGTTGTGGAAAGCCGTAAAAGACGGTGCGTTGTTCAGCCAACTCCACCCGCGCCGTCACGTCGGCCATTCGGTTACCTGGGAAGCGAGCCTGCAATAGACCGCCGAATCCGCCACGGGCAGTCAGGGCAGTGACGGCGCGCCACCGGTCACGGCCGCCGTGGGCGGTGATGACCTCGTCGAGTAGCCAACTCATGGACCCAGCACCGCGGTGACTACGGCCGGATCGCCGTGCACCGTCGCCCCGATTTCGTCGATGCTCAGCACACCGGCGGCAAGACCCAGGACCACCGCTGGCTCTGCGTCAAGGATGGTGTCGGGGCGCCGGTCCGGCTGCAGAGTCACGTGGGGCCCGTCCTTGTCGATCCGCAGAGCCATGAAAAGGCCGGCAGCTTCGATGCCCAGTTCAGCTGCGGGACTTGCGGTCCTTCCACGCAGCAACGACTCCAGCGCGAGAGCGAGCCAGCGAGGGCGCGTCGGGTCGCCGCCAGGACCGCTTGCCATCAACGGGAAGCTCCAGCGGATGAGCCCTTCGACCGGTTCACGGAGCTCACTGCCCCACGGCGTCAACGCATAGACGACGCCGCGCTTCTCACCCAACTGCCGCTCGATCACTCCCGCGGATTCCAGGGTGCGCAGGCGATCCGCGAGCAGATTAGTGGCTATCCCGCCGAGCGAGGCCGCGAGTTCGCCGTAACGCATAGGGCCGACAAGGAGCTCACGGACGATCAGCAAGTTCCAGCGATCGCCCACCACATCAAGCGCGCGCGCAAGACCGCAGAACTGCCCATACGACCGAGCCGGCTTCCACTTGACTTCCTCCATGGCACTTGATTCTATCAAGTAGAATCGTTTGACGAGAGAGGTTCCGATGTCCGTTTCCATGGCGCTCGCCGCCCTGCGCGCAGCCGGGGAGCGAGGAGATGCAGATGCGGTCGCCGAACTCTTGGCACCGGACGTCGTCTTTCACTCCCCGATGACAGAGCGGATGCGGTTCGAGGGCAAGGACGAGGTCGCCGCCCTGCACCGCGACATCTTCGCCGTCCTCGACGACATCTCCACCACCGAACCGCTCACGCACGGCGATACAGGATCGTTCTCATTCCGAGCGCGCGTTCGCGGGGTGGAACTCGAAGCCATGAATCTGGTGCGCTGCAACGAAGCTGGACAGATTGTCGAGCTTACGGTCTTCGTGCGCCCGCTTCCGGGCCTCGCGACACTGTTCGCGGCGCTCCCGCCGCGGGTTTCGGCGAGGCGTCGCGGACCGCTGCGGGCCGCGCTCGCGACCTCCCTCGCCCATCCCCTTGCGTTCGTGGTGCGCACCGCGGACCGCTTTGTGCCCAGCTTCCTCTAGCCGGCCGAGTACTCCAGCGCCGGCTCCGCGGAATCCACATGACTGCCGCTGTAGATCGTCAGATGATCGGGCCGAACTTCGTAGCGTGCACCGTCGGCCGGGTTGCTGACATCGAATCCGCCGCCGTTGGGCACGGCGTTGGCGAGCTGGACATTGGCGCCGTCCCGCAGCCGTTCGCCGTGGTAGTAGTAGCTGCCGGGAGTCGTCTCACACACCACTGCGAGTGACTGCGCGGTCCTGATCGCAGCAACCGGTGTGCTGCCGGCGTCGCAGCGGGCCGCATGGCCGACGAAGCCCTGCCCATCCGTCCCTGACACCCCTGGCAGGGGCGCCCCGCTCGTGGTCGGTGTGGTCGACGTCGTCGAAGGCGTCGTCGCCGACGGCTCGATCGTCTCGGTCGTCGTGCTCACCGAAGGCGGCGGTGCCGCCACCGTGGTCTGCGGCGGCGTGGCGCTGTCGTCATTGCCGCCCATCAGCTGCATAGCCAGCACTACGGCCACGCCGAACAGCACGATCGTCGCCACGACCAGCGCCACCTGGGAGCCGCTCAAGCGCGACTTACGCGTCGGCACCGCAGCAGGCGGTATCTCCCGCGGTGGATACGGCGTGTAGCCCGTGCCTGCCGGATTGGCGTACACCGCCGAGAACTGCCGTGTGGATGAGGGTCGACTCGGCGCCGGCACAGCTGGCATAGCAGCCGGTGCCTGCGGCAGGGGTGGCGCCGGCGGCACCGGGCCCCCCGACACTGCGGCCGTCGCCGCCTTGGCCAGTTCACCCGCTGTGGCGAACCGGTCGGCCGGCGTCTTGGCCATCCCGCGCGCAATCACATCGTCGAACGCGCGATTGATGCCGCGCCGCATGATGCTCGGCCGCGGCGGCGGCGAGAACAAGTGCGCTGTCATCAGCTGCCGCAGATCACCCGTCTCGAACGGCGGCCGACCAGTAAGACTCTCGTAGAGCAGGCAGGTCAGCGAATACACGTCCGCCGCAGGTCCGACCTGCCCGCCGCTGAAACGTTCCGCCGACATGTACGCGCACGAGCCGATGATCAGCCCCGTGGTCGTCATGCTCGGGTCACCGCCGCCATGGGCGATCCCGAAGTCGACCAAATAGGCGAAGTCATCGGGAGTGAGCAGGACATTCTCCGGCTTGATGTCACGGTGCACGAGGCCGTCTGCGTGCGCGGCGTCCAGTGCGGCGGCCACCTGGGCGATGATCGACGCGGCCCTGGCCGGCGCCAGCGGCCCGTTCACCCTCAACTCGTCCTTCAGGCTGCCGCCCTCGACCAGTCGCATGTCGATGTACAGGACCCCGTCGATGTCTCCGAAATCGTGCACAGGAATGACGTGCGGCTCCTGTAAGCGCGCCGCCATCCTTGACTCGCGCCGGAAACGCTCCTGGTAGTTCGGGTCCGCGGCCATTTCCGCGCGCAGTACCTTGACCGCCACCGTCCGCTCCTTGATGGTGTCGTAGGCGCGGTACACCTCACCCATCCCGCCGACACCGATCAGGGCGGTCAGCTCATAGGGCCCGAAACGGGTGCCCAGACGCGAGCCACCGTGTGGGGAGGTCATCGACATCCTTTCCGTCCTTCTCGACGCGCGGCAATACACCGGGTTCCCGCATTGCTCACTCGCGTAACGCGACCGCCAGGTAGCACAACTCGAAGTTGGTGCGCAGCAAAGTAACTGGACCTGACGCCGACTCCCCCGACGACGGCACGCAGATACCACCGTACGTGGCACGGAACCACGCCGCATCCGCGATGGATTGAACGACTAACGGATCTGGTTCGTGTCTCATACGGAAAGGACACACACTGCTACATCGGATCGCCCAGCTAGCCATTGCCGCACCGCGACGAGTCATCGGTTTCGCGGTGTTGCTAACGGTCGCGCTGGGGATATTCGGCGTGCCCGTGGCGAAAACCCTGTCCGCCAGCGGATTCGGTGACCCGACCTCCGAATCGGCCAGCGCGACCCAACTGCTGACCGACAAGTTCCAGCAAGGCGACGTGCAGTTGCTCATCGTCGTTTCGACACCCGACGGAATCGACAGCGCCGCCGCTCGCGGGGCCGGCAACAACATCGTCGACAAATTGCGCAGTTCGCCACATGTCGCGCAGGTGACGTCGCCATGGACCTCGCCGCCGGCCGCCGCCGCCGACCTGGTCAGCCGCGACCACACCTCGGGCCTGATCGTGGCGGGTATCAGGGGCGACGAGAACCAGCAGCAGCGCTCAGCCAAGGAGTTGTCCGACCAGGTTGCGACCGGTCACGGCGGCGTCGTGACCGCCCGCCCGGGTGGAACCGCGATGGTCAACGTCCAGATCACCGAGCAGTCGCAGCGCGACCTGCTGGTGATGGAGTCGCTCGCGATCCCGCTCAGTTTTCTCGTGCTGGTCTGGGCGTTCGGTGGTCTGGTGGCCGCCGCGCTGCCGGTGGCCGTCGGTGTGATGGCGATCCTCGGCGCGCTCGCGGTTCTGAGGCTCATCTCGTTTGCCACCGACGTGTCGATCTTCGCGCTCAACCTCACCACCGCCATGGGCCTTGCGCTCGCGATCGACTACACCCTGCTGATGATCAGCCGCTATCGCGACGAGCTGGCCGACGGCGCGAGCCGTGACGACGCGCTGGTGCGAACCATGATGACCGCCGGTCGCACCGTGATGTTCTCCGCAACGACGGTCGCCCTGTCGATGGCTGTGCTCGTGCTGTTCCCGATGCACTTCCTGAAGTCGTTCGCCTACGCCGGAGTCGCGACGGTGACGTTCGCCGCGGCCGCCGCGATCGTGGTCACACCTGCCGCACTGATTCTGCTCGGTGATCGCCTCGATTCGCTCGACGTGCGCCGACTCGTCCGTCGCATGCTCGGCCGCACTGAACCGCAGCCCGTACCCGTCGAGCAGAGGTTCTGGTACCGCTCCGCGAGTTGCGTTATGCACAAGGCGATTCCGCTCGGATTGGCGGGAGTTGCGCTGCTGCTGCTGCTCGGCGCACCTTTCCTCGGCGTGCGCTGGGGTTTCCCCGACGATCGAGTGCTCCCCGACTCGGCCTCCGCGCATCACGTCGGCGACCAGTTGCGGAGCGATTTCGTCAACAATTCTGATGCCGCCGTGACCATCGTCATTCCGAACACCAACGGCGTCAGCGGATCCGACATCGACAGATATGCCGCGGACCTGTCGCATGTGACAGACGTGTCATCGGTGTCCGCCCCGACGGGAACATTCGTCGACGGCAATCGGGTTGGACCGCCGTCGGCACCGGCCGGACAGGTTCCCGGTAGCGCATTCCTCACCGTCGACAGCACCGCACCGTTGTTCTCCGAGCAGTCCGAGGCTCAGCTCGACCGTCTGCACGCGGTGGCCGGCCCGGCTGGCAAGCACGTCGAGATGACCGGCAACGCGCAGACCAATCGCGACAGCGTCGACGCCATCACCACGCGCCTGCCGCTGGTGCTCGGGCTCATCGCCGTCATCATGTTCGTCCTGTTGTTCCTGCTGACCGGCAGCATCGTGATGCCGCTGAAAGCGTTGACGCTCAACGTACTTTCACTGACGGCAGCGTTCGGTGCGATGGTGTGGATCTTCCAGGACGGACATCTAGGGGCGCTCGGCACCACACCGACCGGGACGTTGGTCGCCAACATTCCGGTGCTGTTGTTCTGCATCGCATTCGGACTGTCAATGGATTACGAGGTGTTCCTGGTCTCCCGGATTCGCGAGTTCTGGTTGGCGTCGGGCAGAACGCGCGTCGACAATGACGAAAGCGTGGCCCGCGGCATTGCCCACACCGGGCGGATCATCACCGCCGCCGCGCTCGTGATGGCGATCTCGTTCGCGGCCTTGATAGCTGCAGAGGTGGCCGTCATGAAAATGTTCGGGCTCGGCCTGACCCTGGCGATCCTGGTCGACGCGACGCTCGTGCGGATGGTACTTGTGCCCGCGTTCATGCACGTTATGGGCCAATGGAATTGGTGGGCGCCACGCTGGCTGGTCGCGATTCACCGGCGGATCGGCTTCACAGACGGACACGCGCCTGCCGCACAGGAACCGCACAGCGGGGAGATCGAACCGTCGGGCTTCGAACCTCGTGTCTAAAGGGTGAGTGTTATCGCAGGCGTACACGGAGTGGTTCCACCCAACCGGTACAGCCAGGATGAGATCACCGACACCTTCGTGGCGGCCCCCGGCTTCGCGGGATACGAACAGGTCGTCCGCGGCCTGCATGCGAGCGCCAAGGTGAACAGCAGGCACCTCGTCCTCCCCATCGAAAAATACGTGTCGCTGGGTGACTTCGGTGAAACCAACAGCCTTTTCATCGAACACGCGGTGGAACTGGGCTGCGCGGCCCTGTCCGGCGCGCTGGAGGATGCGGGCCTGCAACCCAGCGACGTCGACTTGATCGTGACGACGACGGTGACCGGAGTGGCGGTGCCGTCGCTGGACGCACGCATCGCCGGGCGGTTGGGACTGCGGCCCGACGTGCGGCGCGTGCCGATCTTCGGCCTTGGCTGCGTGGCTGGCGCGGCGGGCGTGGCGCGGATGCACGACTATCTGCGCGGCGCGCCCAACGGTGTCGCGGTGCTGGTCTCCGTCGAGCTGTGTTCGCTGATGTACGGGGCTGCCGAACCGGACATGGCCACCCTCGTGGGCAGCGCGTTGTTCGGTGACGGCGCAGCCGCCGTCGTCGCCGTCGGCGAGCGTCGCGGACTTCATGACGGAATGACGGGGCCGGATGTGGTTGCGACGCGCAGCCGGATGTACCCCGACTCGCTCGGCATAATGGGTTGGGATGTCGGCGCTTCCGGCTTCCGGCTGGTGCTGTCCCCTGATCTGCCCGACCTTATCGAGCGCTATTTCGCCGACGACGTCACCGGCTTCCTGACGGAGCACGATCTGACAATCGACGACATCGGCTCGTGGGTGTCCCACCCGGGCGGCCCCAAGGTTCTCGAGTCGATCACCGCCGCCCTCGACCTCGACGATGATGCGCTGGAGCTGTCGTGGCGCTCGCTGAGCGAGATCGGGAACCTGTCGTCGGCGTCGGTGCTGCACATACTGCGTGACGCGCGCACCAAGCCACCACCGAGCGGCACACCGGGCCTACTGATGGCGATGGGTCCAGGGTTCTGCGCGGAACTGGTGCTGTTGCGCTGGCACTGAACATGATCTGGTATGCGCTGCTGATCGCGGCGGTCGCGGTCGAACGGCTGGCGGAACTGGTTGTCTCCCAACGCAATCTGTCCTGGAGCCGCGGTCGCGGCGGCGTCGAGTTCGGCGCACGTCACTATCCCGCGATGGTTGTGTTGCACACCGGCCTGCTGGCGGGATGCCTGGTGGAGGCGTTCTACCGCCCGTTCGTGCCTGCACTGGGGTGGCCGATGCTGGCGGTGGTGCTGGCCGCGCAGGGCCTGCGCTGGTGGTGCATCGCGACGCTTGGTCGTCAGTGGAACACCCGCGTCGTCGTCATCCCCGATGCCGCGCGGGTGACCAGCGGGCCGTACCGGTTCTTCACGCACCCGAACTACGTCGCGGTCGTCGTCGAAGGGATAGCACTGCCGTTGGTGCACACCGGGTGGCTCACGGCTGCGGTGTTCACGGTGCTCAACGCGCTTGTACTGCGGACCCGCATCGGTGTCGAGAACGCCGCCCTGGCGGGGCTGCGGTGATCGACCTCCTGGTGGCGGGCGGTGGGCCGGCCGGGCTGGCCACCGCGATCCTCGGCGCGCGGGCCGGGCTTGAGGTCGTCGTGGTCGAGCGTCGCCTCGGACCCGTCGACAAGGCGTGCGGCGAGGGGCTGATGCCACATGCCGTCTCGTTGCTACACGGCCTCGGGGTGGACCCGCCGGGCATGCCGTTTCGCGGCATCACCTACGTCGACGGCCGACACCGTGTGACCGGGGTGTTCCGCGGGGGTGCCGGGCGTGGAGTGCGCAGGACCGTGTTGCACGCCGGGCTGTTGGAGGCGGCGACGACGGCGGGAGTGCACATCGAACATGGCGATATCGGATCGGTGAGCCAGAATGCAACATCGGTGTGTTGCAACGGTTTTCAGGCCCGCTACCTGGCTGCCGCCGACGGGTTGCACTCGCCGATCCGCGCCGCGCTCGGGCTGGCGCAGGCATCACGCGGGCCGCGCCGGTGGGGAATCCGTCGTCATCTCTTGACCACGCCATGGAGCGACTGCGTCGAGGTGTACTGGTCCGACGACGCGGAGGCCTATGTCACGCCGGTCGCCGACGACTGCGTCGGCGTCGCGATTCTCACCTCACGCCGCGGCGGCTTCGATGAGCACCTGCGCGCGTTTCCGGCCCTGCATGAGCGGGTGTGCGGTCGGGCTGACGGCCACGACCGTGCGGCGGGCCCGTTGCGACAGCGGGTGCGCAGCCGAACGGCGGGCAGGGCGATGCTGGTCGGTGACGCCGCCGGGTATGTCGACGCACTGACCGGAGAGGGGCTTGGCATCGCATTCGGGGCGGCGCAACTACTGGTCGATTGCGTGGTCGCGAACCGGCCGCAGGACTATGACCGTCGCTGGCGCCGGATGTCGCGGCGGTACCGGTTACTGACCGCGGCGGTGCTGCACGCGAGTGGGATGCCTGTGGTGCGGCCGCGGATTGTGCCTGCGGCACAGCGGTTTCCCGGTGTGTTCCGTGGCATGGTCAACCTACTGGCGGAGTAGCGCTGACGGGCGCGGGCCGCAGTGCCCGGACGTTGATGCGTCCGCCCTTGCGCGGCACCATGATCACGTGCTTGACCTTCTGGGGTTCGTCGGCGGCGGTCGTGGTGGCCAGCTCGACGCGGCGCAGGATCTCTCGGAGGACGACGCGCATCTCGACCATTGCGAACGTCGCGCCGAGGCAACGGCGATTGCCGCCGCCGAACGGGAACCACGTCGTCGGGCTCAGCGTCGCACCGACCATCCGGTCCGGGTCGAACCGGTCCGCGTCCGGGTAGACCTCGGAATCGCTGTGCACCAAGCCAATTCCGGGAACGACCATCACCCCGACCGGTAACTGGTAGCCGGCGAGCTCCACCGGCTCCTTCAGCACACGGCCCACATCGAACACCACAGGGCGAATCCGCAACGTCTCCTTGGCCACCGCGTCGAGATACTCGTCGCCTGCTGCATCCTCGGCACCGGCGGCCTCGACCGCTTTGACCAGGATGACAGGGTGACGGGTCAGTCGTTCCAGTGCCCAGGACAGGCCGGTCGCGGTGGTGTCATGCCCGGCCACCAGAAGGGTCATCAGCTGATCCCGAAGCTCGCGGTCGGACATGGTGTTGCCGTCCTCGTCGGCGGCGCGCACCAGCATGGCCAGGACGTCGGTGCGCTCATCGAGGTGAGGATCGGCGCGGCGTTCTGCGATTTCGGCATACAGCAATCGGTCGGCTTCTTGGATGCGCTGCCACAGGGTTCGCCACGGCCAGCGCCGCTGCAGTTCGGGCTTCGCGATCGCCAGCGACGCCCACTGACCGACGTTGAGCAGCTTCGGCATGACGGCCCGCAGCGCCGCGAGTCGCGCCGGGTCGCTTGCCCCGATGACCGTCCGCAGGATCACTTCGAGCGTGATCTCGGACATCTTCGGCGCCACCGCGAAGTCCGTACCCACCGGCCAGCCGGCGATGTTGTCTGCGGCGATCTGGGCCATCTGCTCGGCTTGCTTGGCCACGGCGTCCCGGTGAAACGGCGGCAGCATCAGACGGCGCCGGTCGCGGTGCACGTCGTCGTCGATCACCAGCACTGAGGTGTCACCGAGCAGTCCGCCCAACATCGCATTGGCCTCACCCGCGTGGAAGACGCTCGGATCGCCGGCGAACACCTTCTTGATCTCGGCGGGATCGGCCAGATACACCATGGGCGGCACCGTCGCGGCGCGAATGGTGAACACCTTGCCGTAGCGGCGCCCGCACGCGGATACGAACCGCGGCCAGTACCGCAGGAACACAATCGTCTGGAGCCACTTGGGAAGACGGGGCCCCGGTGGCAGCGCGTTCCGCGCTATTGGACTCATGCCTAACAGGCTACGCCGGGTGCTCGCCGATGTGAACTAATCCGCCGGAGGTAGCTGGCGAGGCGCGTCGGCTCCGCGCAGTTCTGGGTGTCCTTCGCGTTCCGTCATCATTTGTTGACGCTCCACAGACGACACCACCGACGCCGAGGTCGTCTGCGGCTCGACCCGCTCGGCGGCAACCGACCCATGCTCCTCCGAAGAAACGCTCACCTTGTGTGTGCGCTTGAGCGAGAAGTGGATCTCCTCCGTCTCTTCGAACACCTGGCGTGCGCTGCGCAGCGGCTTGGTCGTGGTGTCGATCGCGCTCGCGACGATCGGCGGCACGAACGGACGGAGCCACCGCACGGCGGCCTTGGTGACGTCCGGGATCGTCGGGATCAGCGACGTCTCCCGCTTTACCTCGTCCGCGAGCAGCGCAGGCAGATTGTCCGATTCCGGTGCGGTCAACTCTGGCGTGGGCTCGATCACCCGTTCCGACTGCGCCTGAACCGGCACCTCGAGTGCCTCCATCACCCGGCGGCGCTGCTGCTCCCGGTCGATCTCCATCTGTGCTTCGACCGCGAGGCGCGCACTGGCCAATTGCTGCTCGGCCCAAAGGGTCTCGACGGCGGCACGTACCTCGGCACGTTTCACCGCGATGGTGGTGTCGGCGTCTATCTCGGCCCGTTCTGCGTCGCGTGTACGACCACGCCACAGCCTGAGGATCAGCGGAAAGAGAGTCAGCAGCGCGAAGAACGCGATCGTCATCAGCCGCAGCAGCATGGCGCCGGGGCTCGCGAAAGTGTGGTCGTTCATCGCCTGCCAGCGCGCGCCGAGGCCACCGTCGACATCCTTCAGTGCCGTCGTCCGCGTCTGTTCCAAAGCCTGCTCGCGTGCGGCGATCTCGGAGTCGAGCCCCGGTGCCAGGCGGTCGCGATTGGTCACGGCGTCGTCCAACTGTCGCTGCGCGTCGGCGAGAAAGTCCGCCGCCGTTCGTGTTTCGGGCCCTGCGCCGGGCACACCGGTGATGTGCGTCTGCGGGCACGGCGGCGAGGGGTGGAACTCGCAGCGGGCGACGACGAGCGCGTCGTCGCGCCGGCGGCTTGCGTCGTCCACCGACGTGTCGAGCTCAGTGCGTTCTTGGCGGGTGCGGTCAAGCTCGGCCGAAGCTTGCGCGACGACGGGTGTGGCGTCGGCGCTACGGGCGGCGCGCTCGTCGAGCAACCGGTCGATCGAGCCGGAGAAGAGCACGACTGCGGCGAGTTCACCGACCACGACACCGACGGCCACCCCGACGGCGGCGCGCCCGGCGATTCCTGACCGGCCGCGGATCGGTCCGCGGGAGATCGCCCAGCTGATCGCCGCGACCGACAGGACGAAGACGAGCGTCAGCGCAATGCTGGTGGCAGACATGGAAACTCCAAGAAGATTTCGATTCCCCCAGATCGCGCCATCACGCCGGGGCGACTGCCCGAAATTCTCTCACAGCACCGATGGGCACGCTTCGCGGCGTGCTAGCGCCGAAAATCGCATACAGGGCTGTGGTTGAGGACCGCCTACGACCCTCAGTGCAAATTCGACTGCAGGAGCTCTGTCTCGACCTTTGGCCGTGAGGTCGTCAGCGGGTCATCCAATGCTGGGGCCGGCATGCCCGCGCGGACGGCCTCGAGTTGCGCGGCGAACGCGACGCCGAGGAACAGCGCAACTGAGGACAGGTTGGCCCACAGCAGCAGGGCGAACATTCCGGTCAACGGGCCGTAGGTGGTGCCGAAGGACCCGCTCTGCACGACGTAAAGCGCGAGCAGGCCGGTCAACAGGAGCCACAGCGCAAGCGACACGCCGGCCCCTACTGCCAGCCACGAATAACCCGGTTGGTGCCTGCGCGGCGCGCGCTCGAGGACGACGGTGAAGGACGCCCAAGCCAGTGCGATCCCCGCCGGCCAGCTGCCGAACGTGAACGCCCTTTCCAACGTCTCGCCCCAACCGTAGGCCGCGGCCAGCGCCTCGCCCAGTGCGTCGCCGGCGACTATGACCAGGAATCCGAGCTGTAGGAGCAGGCCGGCGGTCAACGCCATCAGCAGAGCCCGACCGTACTTTCGCAGCGCCGGCCTGTCGCGATCGATGCCGTAGATGCGGTTGGCGCCCCGCTCGATCTGGCCCATCGCGGTAGTGAGGGCGATGATCGCGGCGAGCAGACCGAGCCACAGCGCGAGCTGGCCCCCGGTCACCCCTTGGTCATGGGTGCGCTGCGCGGCCTGCTCCACCATGTCGCCGGTGCCCTTGCCCGGCAGCACACCGCCAAGGGTAGCGATGATGACCTGCCCGGCCTTGTCCCGATGCACCGCGCTCGCCAGGCCGACAACCGCGATGATGAGCGGGATGAACGACAAGCAGAGCTGCAGCGCGAGTGCGCGTGCGTTGGTGAACCCGTCGGCGTACCTGAAGCGGATGAACGAGTTCTTGACCAGGTTCCAGCGGCCGTAGCGTCGCAGCGTTGTGACAGCGTCGTCGGCGGAGAGCTCGTCGCCGAAAATGGTGGTCGTCTCCGGCACGCGTGTCGCGGTGCTCATGTCGCGCTCCTTCGTCAGGCGGCCGTCGCCACCGGCTGTGGTACGCGGATGACGAGGGCGCCGGGCTGGATCCGCGCGTGAAGGCCAGGCCCGTCGTCGATGACCTCACCGTCCATCTGGCGGGGCACGATGCGGTCCGCCTCGATCAGGATCGTGCGGCCACGGAAGCGTTCGAGATGCGGGTGCTGCGTGCGATCGCGGCGAAAGACCCCCCATACCAACCGGATCCAGTCGCGCAGCGTCCGCGGCGCCACGACGACCACATCGAGCAGACCATCGTCGGCCGTTGCGTCAGGCAGCAGCTCGAGGCCGCCCTGCAACCGTCCGACGTTGCCGACCAGCACCGTGCGGGCCGACCGGCGCAGCGGCGGATTGTCGTCGATCCGCAGCTGCACCCGCATCACCGGATCGCGCAGGTGCCGAAGGCCGCTCACCACATAGGCAGGCCAGCCGGCAAGTTGTTTCAAACCCTCCGAGGCGTCAGCCATCATCGCCGCGTCGAATCCGATGCCGGCCATCACCGAGAACAACTGGTCGCCGACCCGGCCGAGGTCGATGCGCCGGTCTTCACCGTCGACGGCCACCGCGAGAGCGTGCGCGAGCTCGATCGGCACGCCGAGGTTGCGGGCAAGTAGGTTTCCGGTGCCGAGCGGCAGGAGCGCGACCGGCACGTCAGTGCCGGCCAGGGCGTCGAGGCAGGCCATTATCGTGCCGTCGCCGCCGCAAATCACGACGAGTTGAACGCCGGCCGCCACCGCGGCCTCGGCCATGCCTTCGCCCGGGTCCTCGGGCGTGGTCTCCAGCCACACCGGCGTCGACCAGCCCGCACTCACCATTGTCTTGTCCACCGCCTCACGCAGGGCCGATACGTCCGCCGTCGCCGGATTGAGGATGATCGCGGCGCGCATCATCGGGTCACCAGTCGTGTGTCGGCGTCGACGGCGGCGTCGCGCCTGCCGCCGGCGTCACGGGCGCGCACATAGAAGATCACGACGGTCAGCCAGATCCCCCCGAGCAGCACGCCGACGAGCACATCGGTCGGATAGTGCATGCCGCGATACACGCGGCTGCCGGCGATGGTCAGCGGCACCGCCACGCAGACGAATACCGCGGCGGCCTTGATCCACCGATTCCTGGTGTGCCAGAGAATGATTGCGGCAACTGAGCCGTAGAAGCACACGGCGGCGGCGGTGTGGCCTGACGGGAACGACGAAGTCGGCGGTGCCGCATCAAGTTTCGGCACACTCGGCCGCGGGCGGTCGATGAGAAGCGTCGTCGTTAAGAAGATGCTCGTCTCCCCGACCACCGCATAGATGACGACCAGCGACTCGCGCCACCGACCGAACTTCCATCGGAACACCGCCGCGGCGATTGCCGTCAGAGCCACGATCGTCGGCGTCGCCGACAGCGATGTGATGAGCTTGCTTTCCGAAATGCCTTCCTGCTGGCGGTGCTCAACGAGCCGTCTCGGCACCTCGGCGTCCCACCTACCGATTGCCGTGGACGGCAGCACGTCGGTGACGAGATATCCAAGGCCCACCGTCACCGCAACGAGGCAGACGGCAGGCACGAGAAGCCTCGCAACATCCCTAGCGATGCCAGCAAAACCGGGTGGGCGCACGTACAGGGGATACCCACGCAGCCGTTAATTACTCCCGGGCCTGGCCGGAGCGGTGACCTGGCAGGTCACCGGTGCGCGGCGGGCCGCTCCGGGGTACCGACTTCGGCCGGCCGCTCGACCGGTTGCCCCGTCTCCCGCCGCCACGCGACGTATGCCGACGTCGTCACCGCCACCCAGGCAATGCCGAGTGTGATGCCGGCCAGGACATCGCTGACGAAATGGACGCCGAGCACAACGCGCGCGAGCGCGACCGCGCCGACGATCACCACGGCGGCGATCACGGCGGCCACCCGGCCGCGGCGCGACAGGAAACGAAGGGTGATCAACAGCAGCAGACAGCAGCCGATCGATGCCCCCAGCGCATGCCCGGAAGGGAACGACAACCCGGGCGCCGCCGAAACCGGATCGGGTAGCACCGGACGGGCCCGCCCGACGATCGCCTTCAGCGCGAAACCGAGCGCGGCACCGCCGAAGACCGTGACGACGAGCCACGTCGCGTGGTGCCGTTCGCCCTGGATCACGTAGACCACCGCGATCACCGTGAGCACCACACGAAATACGTTGGGGTCGAACACATCGCTGACTACCTCGGCTGCCTTCACCAACTCCGGCCGATCGGCGTCGATCCGGTTGAACGTCTCGGCGGCGGCGGTGTCGAGATCACGCAGCGGCCCCCAGCCCGCGCGAACGAGCAATAGGAGTAGCGCGAATGTGACCGAGGCGGCGAGAGTGCCCGCCAGGCCCACGCCGAGTCGCAGCCCGAAGCGCTCGTCGGCGGCGGACAGATGGCGGCGGATAGCCCGCGCCAGCCCGTTCGACATGTCTTCTCGTGTTCCCCGGCCCGCGGCTCAGTACACGCGTCAGGAAGGCTGACTGAGCGCTACCCGGCCCACTTCGGCCAGCGCTTGGCGGCCACGGGGCTGCTCGAAAAGCACTTCGGCGCTGCGGCCGTCCACTTGAATCGTGGCGATGGTGTTCCCGAACAATGGACCGCAGGTATTCGCCCACGACAGCGGAAGCGGCCGGATGCCGCGGCGGCGGGCCCACCATCGGATGACAGCGGCCGCGGGACGTGTCCAGCCCAGCGTGAACACCGGCTTGATAAAGAGCGGCACATAATTGTGCACCGGCGAGCACACCAGTTGATGCACCGTCGCGCCACTGCGCTGCGTGTCACCCGGCCACTCGGCGCGGGCGGCATAGCTGTGGTGCACGTCCCCCGACAGCACGCTCACGGTCGCGGGTCCATTGGGATGGCTTGCGATGCGGGCGATCATCTCGGCGAACCGCAAGAATGATTTGTAGAAGGCGGGCCAGTGCTCGAAATCGCCTGCCCTGCGGGTCTTTTCGGCGAGCCTTCCGCGCAGGCCGGACCGGTCGGCGTTTCGCTCATTGACCGCCTCCAGGTCACCGATTGCCGGCGGCATCAGCCACGGCACCGACGAGGCCAGCATCAGATGGTCCAACTCGTCGACTCCATCGGCGGCCTGGGTCGCAAGCCAGCCGAACTCGTGCTCCCCGATCATCATCCGCTCACCGGACTCAAGGATTCGGCCGTTACGTGTGTCGATCATGATGAGCCGGCTGCGGCCGAGATCCCACCGATAGCTGAACCTGACGCCCTTGCTGCAGTCCACTTCCCGGTCGGCCCGGTCGGCCAGATCGACCAGAAGGGGCCAGGTATCGCCGTCTGTTGCCACCAGTCGCTGATAGTCCTCGTCGTCGGCCAACTCGGCCGGGCTCATATTGCCAAGATGCTGATACACCCAATACGACGCCAGCCCGGCTCGGATCCGGTCACGCCACCACGGTCTCTCCTTGACTTCGGCGCGCCAGGACGCCGACGTGTTCCAGTCGTCCCTGATGTCGTGATCGTCGAAGATCATCGCGGTGGGGACCGTCGACATGAGCCACCTGATCTCGGGGTCGCCCCACGAATGGCGGTACAGCCGTTCGTATTCGGCAAAGCTCACGACCTCGTTCGGTGGACGCTGGCCGTGCCGGTTCAGACGGGTGCGACGGCCGGTCATGCGTTTTCTTGACTCGGGCGTGAGCTCATCGGCGTACAGCTGGTCGCCGAGCAGGATCAGCGCCTCGGGCCAGTCGTCGACAGGCTGCGTGGCCATTCGGGTGGCGTACACGTCGAGCGCATCGAGCCCGAGTTTCGAGTCGAGCTTCCCGTCGTCGGTCTTGGGGTACCGGCACGATCCGAAGATCGCCCGTAGCCGGTGCGTCGACGCGGGCCCGCGGGTGCGGATGACACTGGGCGGGAACGGCGAGTCTGCGAGCGGCCAGACCAAGTCCCCGTCGAGGGTGACGTGATATTCGGTGACGGTGTCTGGAGCCAGGCCGGTTACCGTGACAAGGGCGTAGTGATGACCCTGCACGGCGAACGTGGGCGCTGAGCAGCCGAGGACTTCCACCGTTGCCGCACTGTCGGTTTGTACCCAGACCAACGCCGTGGTGTCGGAGACGTGCCGTAGGGCAGGGCCGAGCAGGAGTGCCACCGAACCACCGTACGGTTCTATGGGAGCGCGCTAATTCCACTTGCTGAAGAAATCGAGCGCGCCGTCGACGGCCTTGACGACCTTCCCGTCCTCTTGCTTCGGCTCGGCGACTTTGGCATCCGGGGCTTGGTCATCAAGCGCGGAGCCGGTGTCCGCGCCCGACGCGGGTGCGGACTCGTCGATCCCCGCCGCCGCCGGCACCCGCTGCGCGAACGCCGTCGGATCAACGGGGGCATTCAGCCCGTGCAGATCGCTGGCCACACTTTTCTCCCACGGCTCGTGGCCTCGGCGCGAGATGCGAAACCAGCCGCCGGTCGTTCTGCAGTCGTATTCGACTCCGACGATTTCGTCGAACGGCACGACAATCGGTGACGCCTTCTGCGCCTTGGACAGAAACCAGCCGCGGTGCTCGAAGGTCAGCGTGCGTGCCGACCAATCGATGGTTGCGGTGCACGAGGAACCCTTCAGGCGATCGGGACCGTCATCAGCCATTGCAACAATGTGCACGCCTACTTCCCGTTCGCGAGGGCTTTGCTGCCCTTACTGCGCGATAGCGGAGTCGGCCTCCCGTGCGGTGTGCACGTTGCGTGCGATCTCGTCGAGATGGGTGTCCCATGTGCCGCAGCACCCGCCCCACATGTCGATGTGCGGGTACTGCCGAGCCAATCCGCCCATGAGCTCCCCGAGCTGCGCCGGGTCGCCGGACTCGAGATGCCCGAGCGTGCACAGCGAAATCTTGTCCATCATCGCGGCGTTGGGTCGCAGGCACCGCACTCGCTCGAACCAGTTGCCCGGCTCGATCGCCGGCATGAACTCCAGTGGGTGCGAGCAGTTGATGCCGTAGAAGGCGGGCCGGTCCTCACCCGTCTGGGCGTCGACCGTTTCGATCGCGGCCTTCAGGGTTGGTCCCGACACGAGGCGGCGGGTGCTGTTGTCGAGGGTGAACGAGACCGATAGCGGCAGACCGGCACGCGCCGCCGCGCGGGCCAACCCGATGACCTCATCGACGCCGTTGAAGGTCATCGCCTCGACCAGGTCGACCCGGGCGCGTGCCAGATTGCCGAGCTGCACGCTGTGGTACTCCTCGGCTTCGTCGGCGGTGATCGTCTTGTTCAACTCGTATGCGTCGCCTCGCGGCCCGACGATGCCGGCGTACAGCAGTGCGGGCACCTGCCCCCGGTAGGGCTCGGCCATCTCGCGCAGGAAATCGATTGCGCGCATTTGCATCTCGGCCAGCGACTCACCGGAGTAGCCGAGCAGCGAGGCCCAATCCGGGCTGGCTCGGTAGTCGAACCCACCGACGACCACACCGAACCCACGGCGCGCGGCGGTGTCGAGGTAGCGGCCATACATTCCGCGCAACTCGGTGACCGCGCGCGGGTTGTCGAGCAACGGCAACATGGCGAAGTGCGGCAGCTCGTAGCCGTACTTGTACATGATTTCGGTTTCCTGGCCGCCCTCGGTCAGGTAGTCGACTCCGGGCTGCTGTTTCGGAAATTCCGCGGCCATGCGTACTCCCCCTTGCTGGTGCGCCCCACAGTGTGGGCAAAGGCCAGAGTAGCGCCGGTCGCGGGAGGCCTACGGGTTTTGCTACGCCAGCATCGGGTCGATCGCCGAGCGCGGGACCAACACCTGGGTGGCGGCGACCCCTGGCGGCAGCAGCACACCTTGGCTGAAGAAGAAGATCACCCCGTCGTTCGTGACGGCGAATTCCTGGTAGCTCAGCGGGTCGTAACCGGCAGTCGGCGATACCTGCACACCCTGCTTCTGCAACTCAGCCTGCACGATCGGGAAGACGGTCTTCAGCGGATCGGCCACCCGCCACAACGGCGTGGTTTTGGTGTCGTCGGCCGCCGGCGCGTAGACGATCGGCTTGCGATAGCTCTGGTCCCAATTGAATGCCTTGAAGGTGGTTTGGGGACCCCCGGCGCCGACGTTCTGGACAACCTTGAGCACCACGGCCTGGGTGCCGCGCGGCGGTATCGCCGAGCCGTAGTCGGTGGAGGTGATGTCCAGCTTGTAGGGCTGGTCGCGGGGAGCGGACGACTTGGCGACGTTGAGGAATCCGTCGCGGGTCTGGCTGATGTAGTCGCTCAGAGTCTTCTGGTCGGGGTAGTCGGTCGGAAAGCTGATGTCGACGGTGTAGCCGACGTCGGACATCTGAATCTGACATGCCTCGCCCGTATCGACGCCCTTGACGTCGGCGCAGTAGTTCTTGGGCGCGGCCGCGGCGACGCCCGCAGAGCCAAAGAGGACGAGAGCCGTGATAGGCACGGCCAGCTTGAACATGCGCATGTCGGGTCTCCTCCGAGCAAATCGCGGTACCAGTGCGGCGGACGACAGACAAACATAGGCCATCGCCCTGAAGACGATTGCTGAGGCCCCAAGGAGGGCCCGGTGAGGGTGAGTCGAGCCCCGTATTGGCCGTAGCCCCTATCCAGGCCCGGTGCGCCAGGCGCTTCAGCGAAATTGAGTAGTCGACTACTCGATACAGCGCGGCCCGACGGCGCCAGAATTGTTGTCCTAAGGAAATGGGCGGAAACCGGCGCGGAATTCGCTGAAATCGCCCTGACGGTGGCATTTCAGGGGTCTACTGGCCTCCCGCTGTGTACCATTCGGGGTCATGCCTTCGGGTGACGGCGAGCCAATTGCTAGCTGGACCAACCTTCACACCGGAGGTCAAGGGGGCGCAACATGTCCGGAGAAAACACGGACGACTGCCCGGCCCCAGTCTGGGCCGGAATAGTCGCGGAGTTGGCCTCCGCGGGATTCGACGATGCCCGCGAAGTCGGCCGGGGTGCCTCCGGCGTGGTCTACCGCTGTTACCAGAAGTCGCTTGGGCGGACCGTCGCCATCAAGGTGCTGGCCTCAGATATCGACCCGGCGAACCGGGAACGCTTCCTGCGTGAGGGTTTCGCGATGGGCAAGCTTTCCGGACACCCGAACATCGTGAACATTCTGCAGGTCGGCGTGACTCCGAGTAACCGGCCCTACATCGTGATGCCGTTCCACGCCGGGGGCTCCCTGGCGCTGAAGCTGCGTCGCGGTGGCCCGATCCCATGGCCGGAAGCCCTGAAAATCGGTGTCAAGTTGTGCGGAGCGCTGGAAACCGCGCACCAAACCACCACGCTGCACCGCGATATCAAACCCGGGAATGTGCTTCTCACCGATTACGGTGAGCCGCAACTCAGCGACTTCGGGATCGCCCGCATTGCAGGCAAATACCAGACGGTGACGGGCGTCTTCAGCGGCACGATTGCCTACACCGCACCGGAGGTGCTGGCAGGACGTCCTCCGACGGTCGCGGCCGACGTCTATTCGCTGGGTGCCACGATTTACGCGCTCATCGCCGGCAACGCCCCCCACGAAAACACCGGCGGCGAGGAACTGATCGCGCATTATCTGCGGATCACGTCCGAAGAGGTTCCCGACATGCGCCCCAGGGGAATCCCCGACGACGTCTGCAGCGCCATCGAGCAGGCGATGTCGCTGGATCCGGAGAAGCGGCCGGCGTCGGCGGCGGATTTCGGTCGCGAGTTGCAGGCAGCGCAGCGGCACAACGGGTTGCCACCTGATTCGATGGCAGTTCCGATCCCCGCCACGGAGGACCCGTCGGGTCGTGCCACGGCTTCCGAAGGATCCATCAGCCAGGCTGATCCGTCCGACGTGTCTTCCGTCGCGCCGGCGGACGCAACCGGGGCAATGGCGCCCCCGGTGTGGACTGCGACGGGGCCCCTTGATTCATCAGCCATGCCTGGAGCACCTTCGGAGTCTGTGGACGGGTTGGCAGCCAGGCCAGGCGAGGATCCGACGAGCCGGGTATCGAAGGTCCATTCGATGACGGGTGGTACCAGCGTGATCCCCCCGCGCGGGTTCGAACCGCCACCGCCGCAGCCGATGGGCGGGCCCGAGCCGGGGCGCGGACGGCGCAAATCGATCCTGCTGGTCACTCTCGCGGCCGTTGCGGCCCTTGTGTTGGTGATCGGCCTTGTCTCCGTCGTCGTATCCCGCGATAACGACACCGAAAGCGCCAGCGGCGGCGCAACGACAACGAACACGGCCGAAGCGCAAGCCGGCTGGCAGCCAATCACGAACGCCCGCTTCGCCCTTACGGCGGTCGCGACCACCCAGGTCGACGGCACGATCTGGATCTTCGGCGGGCTCGGCGCCGACGGCGCTGTCAGCGGCCGGCACGAAGGCTACGACCCCGCCATCGACAACTGGAAGGGTGGCGACGGCCTTCCTGTTCCGGTTCAGCATGCGATGTCGGCGACGTGGCAGGGCAACCCGGTGGTGCTGGGCGGCATGCAGTCCAATGGCGCCAACAAGCTTGTGACGGACCAAGTTTGGCGAGTGGTCAACAGTCGCTGGGTGGAGCTGCCGCGCATGTTGCAGCCCAGGGCCGCCGCCGCGGCCGCGACGGTCGGGGACCGCATCATCGTCACCGGTGGCGTTGACGCGAACGGTTCGCTGTTGAAAACCACCGAGATCTTCGACGGGACCTCCTGGACGCTGGGCGCCGAGATACCGACGCCCAGGCAGATGCTGGCCGGGGCGTCAGACGACAAGCTGATGTACGCCGTCGGCGGAACCGACGGGAACTCTGAGGTGGCCGACGTCGAGGCGTACGACCCGGCCGCCAACACGTGGACGCCGTTAGCTGCCCTTCCCCAGCCGCGAAGTGACTTGGGCGCGGCAATCACCGACGGGCGCCTGGTGGCGGTCGGGGGACTGTCCGACGGCCAGGTCCTCAAGAGTGTGACGATGCTCGATCTGGCCACGAAAACGTGGGCACCCTTGCCGGACATGGAAACCGCGCGCCACGGCATGGCCGTCGACGCGGTAGACGATTCTGTGTACGTGGTCGGTGGGTCGACCGGTGTTGGCAACGGTGCGGTGACCTCGTCTGCCGAGTCGTTGAAGCTGGCGGCACGCAAGCTCCAGCCCGCGTCGAAGTGGCGCGCTCTGCCGGACGCGCCGACGGCCCGGCTGCAGACGGCGTGGACGGTGCTCGATGGAAAGATCTGGATTTTCGGTGGCCTGCGCATGGGTACCGAGCTACAGACGGTGGAGACCTACGACCCGCAAACCGGGGCGTGGCAGACACAGCCGTCCCTGCCGATCCCCTTGCATCACGCGGCTGCGGCAACGTATCGCGGTGAGGTTGTCGTGATTGGCGGTGCGAGCGACAACATCTCGCAGGGGTCGAACAAGGTATTCGTGTTGCGTGGCAATAGTTGGGAGGAGTTACCCAGCCTCAACCATGCCCGGGCGGCGCCGGCCGTAGCGGCCGTCGGCGACAGACTCGTCGTCACCGGCGGGCAGAACAACAAGGAGATCGTCGCGCAGACCGAAGTGTTCGACGGCACGTCGTGGACCGAGGCGGCCGACATGCCAACTCCGCGTGAACACTCGGGCGCCGTGTCGGACGGCCGTTATTTCTATGTGTTGGGAGGCCGGTTCCTTGGCGCCGACAAGAATTCCGCGGCGTTCGACCGATTCGATCCCGAGTCCGACGAATGGACCTCGATGCCCGACATGCCAAGTCCACATGGGAGTTTCGGCGCCGCGTACATCGATGGCCGGATTGTGGCTATCGGTGGCGAAGAACCGACGCGGGTGATCGGCGATGTCGACATGTTCGACATTGCCGACGGCAAATGGAGCACGGTGGCTTCGATACCGACCCCGCGGCACGCCGCGGTCGTCGCCGCGGTCGGGAACACCCTGTACTGCATCGACGGCGCGAACCGACCAACGCACGAAGGCGCGGTCCCGACGATCGAGGCGCTGGACTTCTCCTGAGGGCGGGGCCGCTGCATGCCAGCCATCCGCGATTTCTACGTGAGGGTTGTGAATCTGCTCGAATCACAGCCCTGGTGTAGAAATCGGCGTTTTGGGCCTAGTGCAACTGAAACTCGAGGTGCGCCACGGCCTTCCGAGCCGAACCGACCGCCAGCTCGGCCGTTTCGCCGACGGCACGTACATATGCGACGCGTGAATCCGAGGACTCCAGTGCGCCGATGGTGGCACCGGGCTTCACCAGCAGCTGGACGTCGGTGACCCCGTCGACGTTACGAGCGTCATCGGTGCCGCTGACATCCGCGAGCACGCCGGCGGCCGGCGCGACGACGAACCAGATGGCGGAGCTGCGGGCGGACCGTTCCTCGGCCAGCACGGCGCGGATGTCGGGAAGTACCTTCTCGCCCACTGTCTGCTTGATGACGAACTCGGCGAGGTCGACACCGGTGGCATCGAAGGTCAGCGCAGGAATCTCGTCGCCGCCCATCCGGACATGGGTTTCGATTACCCGCGGACCCGCAGGCGTCAGGACGATCTCGGTATGCGTGGCGCCGAATTCCACACCCAGCGCATCCAGCACGCGCAACACGTACTCACCGACGTCGTCTTGCTGCTTGTTGCGCAGGCCCGCGGGGGCCACGTGCCCGAGCTCGACGAAAGTGGTGGGATCGGAGAACTTGCGGGTGATCGAGACGACCTGGTGCTCACCGAGCTCAGAGAACGCCTCCACGCTGAACTGAGGGCCTTCGTGGAACTGCTCGACAAGAACCCCGGCATCCGGCAGGTCGTCGAATCGGGTGCCGGCGCGCTCAAACGCCGAAGCCAGCTCGCTGTCGTGCCTGACCACGGCGACGCCTGCACTTCCCGCTCCGGCCACCGGCTTGACCACACACGGGAATCCGTGTTCGCCGACGAAGGCGACGACGTCGGCCAGCTCCGTCGCTACCGCCGAAGCCGTTGTATCGACGCCGGTTTCGCGCAGGCGGGCACGCATCGCGTCCTTGTCGTGCACCAGCTCTACGGTCCTTGGTGTGTGAGTGGCGATACCGAGCGCCTCCCCGATCACCGCACAGCGGTCCTGGTCGGTTTCGCCGAAGGTGGCGATCCTGGTGAACGGATGCAGCTCGTGGGCGGCCCTGGCAAGTGCCACCCATTCCTCATCCGGGGCGTCGTGTCGCACCGCGATGACCCGGGTGTGCTCGGTGAGCTCGCGGAGTTTGGCGACGAATTCCAGCCGGCAGATGACCGAAGTCTCGGTGCCGGGCAACGCCTTTCGGACGCGGGCGGGAAGGTCGCGGCCACTGCCGACGACAAGTACGTGCTCCGTCATGAACTCACCTCAGATAGTTGGGGATGAATCGAATTGCGCTCGGCGAGACAGCGGCGCGCCGCTGTTCGCGATACCAGGGCGGCGGCGCCGAAGGCTCCTGCCAGTACCGGCCAGGCGATCAGGCCCATCGGCATCATCACCACGACAAGGACGCTGGGGCCGATGACCTTCTGCCCGCTGAATCCCAGGCTGAACGCACCGAGATAACGGGCGCGGGCAGCCTGGGGCGACAGTTCCGCGGACAGCTCCCAGGACGCGACCTCCTGGATGTTCTCTGCGACCGAAAGCACCACCACTGCAACCAAAATCGCCACGATCGCGTACGTCGTGGATGCCGCCTGAGCCATCGCGAAGAAACCGCAGCAGACCGCCATCAGCGCGCCGGAGGTCACCAGCAGCCGGATCGCTGCGGACGGCCCGTCGGCGAACCGGGCTACATAGACCTGCAGCAGCACGGTGAGCACGGTGTTGACCGCCATCAAGACCGGGACCAACGCAACCGGTACCGCGGTGTGCTCGATCACCCAGATCGGCAGCAGAACGATCAGCACGGTGTCGTAGAGCGACAAGACGCCGTTGCCGACGGTAAAGACCATGAACCACCGATCGCGGAATGGGGATCGGACATCCGGATCGGCTGCGGCGGTCGGAGCCGATGTGGGGTGCAACACCGCGGCGGGCGTCCTTGACAGCACGTGGCGCACCATGGCGGCGACCACGACGAACGAGAGTCCGTTTCCGACGAAGATCGCCACGAACACCGACGGTTCGGCCGCGGCGAAGGCGGCACCGGCGAGGAGAAAACCGACGGTCAGCCCGATGTTGCGGACGGCCCGGATCGACGCCATCGTCCGGGTGCGGTCCTGGCCTGAAATCAACGCCGTCACAACGGCCTGCTGGATCGGTGAGCTCGCCCGGTCCGCTGCGGTGAGCAACACCGTGAGCACGAGAAAGCCCTTGAAGTCGGAGACGAAGGCAAAGCACCCGTAGCCCAGACCACGCAGCAGCAGCAGGGCGATGTAGAACCGTCCCGCCCCCACCCGATCGGCGAGCCGACCCAGTGGCACCGGCGCAAGTAATGCGACGGCTCCGGCAAGGGTGGCCGCCAGCGCCACGTCGGTCGCGGCGAAGCCGACGACACCGACGAAGTAGAGGGCGAAGGAGGCGAAGAACATGCCCGTGCCCAGCGAGTCGATGCCTGCGCCGACCGCCAGTGTGCGGCCGGCTGGACTGCTGGGCAGCAGCATCGAACCGAGTCGGTTTGTCACGACACATCCGGTGGCAGAACCGCGCGGACGAGTTCAGCAGATCGTTGAACGTGCGTGGCCGTGGCTGCTTCGGGCGCGGGGCGGCGAAGGTGGTTCCAGGCGTAGCGACGAGCGGCGTTGACGAGCACTTCGGTTCTGGCCACTGGTCCTCCCCGCGCGGCCTCCGCAACCAGGGCGGCCGTGACGAGCAGTCGGCCCATCCGGTCGACCAGCACCCATCCGGCTGCGGCCACGGTGGTGGGGTCGGCGCCGACCCATTCATGACGCGTTGTGCTCAGCGTCCACAACGCGTCGTCCACCATCTGCCACGCTGCTGACAGCCGACCCTCCGGGGCGGCGCCGAGCAACTCGATGGCTCGGTCGACGATCGCGTCGAAATGCTCAGCACGCGTGAGCAGAACGAGCGCATCCTCGGTCAGCGCGAACCGGTCCAGCCCTGCGCTGCCCCGCCCGCCGGCGAGGACGGCATCGGCAGCGCCCACATAGCCGACACACCGCTCGGCGGCGATTTCGGCGGGGCCGTGCGAGGAGCCCGAAAGCGCGTGCCAGGCCCGAGCCGCGATCAGATCGACGGCGCGGTCGGCTGCCTCCTCGCGGCGAGCGACCGCGGCAGGGCTGTTGTCGTCGAACAACTCCGCAGCCTCAGCGGCCAGGCTGGCGACACCGTCCTGCAGTGTCGCCAGGGTGTCGGTGGCCGGCGCCGCGGCGGGCGCCGCAGGCCCTACATATTCGAGCCAGTGCCGGTAAGCGGGGTTGCGACCGTGCACCACGTCCTTGAAGGCGTCGCGTAGCTGTTTGGTGATCGGTCCGCAGCCGGCAGCCGCAGTTGGACGGTCGTCGACCGAGGCGACCGGGACGATCTCGGCCGCGGTTCCGGTGAGGAACGCCTCGTCGGCGACATACAGCTCGCTGCGGGTCAGGCTCTGCTCGCGGACCGTGAAGCCGAGGTCTCTTGCGAGTGTGATGACGGTATCCCGCGTGACGCCTGCCAGGATGTGGTCGCTGATCGGCGGTGTGATCAGCTCGCCGTCGCGCACGATGAAGATGTTCGCCGCCGATGCTTCGGCCACATGACCGGTCGGGGTGAGCATCAGGGCATCGTCGTAGCCGGCGCGCACGGCGGCGGTCTTGGCCAGCGCCGAGTTGACGTACGCCCCAGTCGCTTTGGCCAGCGGGGGCACTGCGTGGATGCCGTTGCGCTGCCAGCTGCTGACGACCAGACGGCAGCCCTGCAACTCTGCCTTCTCCCCAAGGTATGAGCCCCAGGGCCAGGCCGCGATCGCCACCTTGGCGCTGTCCAGCGCGGGGGCGACGCCCATCGCGCCGTAGCCGAGATAGACGATCGGACGCAGATAGCCCGCCTGGAGACCGGTGCGCCGCAGCAGTTCGAGCGACGCCTCGGTGAGCTCGTCGACGGTCCAACCGGGATCCATCATGTAGACCCTCGCCGAGTCGTGCAGCCTCTTCAGATGGTCGCGCAGCCGGAAGACGGCCGGACCGTCGGGCGTGGCATAGGCCCTGATGCCCTCGTAGACTCCCCACCCGTAATGCAGGCTCGGAGTCAGCACGTGGACGTGCGCCTTATCCCACGGCACGAACTCGCCGTCCATCCAGATGGTGTCTGTGGGTGTCAATTTCATTGCGGGGCTCCTGAATTCACACGAGTGCGAAGCGAGAAGGAATGAACGCTGCGGGGTATCCCACGAGCGCGAGCTGGCGCTCGATGCTTTGCGACTGCAGTTCGAGCACCTCGCGATAGGTGTCGGCCTGCGCGCCACCGAACGAGAACCAGCCCCACCGGGGCCGCAACTCGCAGCCGCGTGTGACCTTGGCTTCGTAGGCGGCCATGCCGTAGTGGACTCGCCGGATCCCGTTTTCGAGGGCCCATCTGGCGGTCTCGTGATAATCGACCGCGAAGTAGCAGCCCTTGGCATCGGGCAGAGTGCCGCCCGTTCGGGCGAACAGCGCGTCGCGGGTGCGTAGATAGAGCGTGAAGCTACTCATCTGGCCGTCGCGCTCGGCGCTGAAAACGACGCAGCTTTCGCCCAATTCGTCGCGGACGGCGTCGAGGTCGCGGCGAACGCGGTCCTCGCCCCCCGGCAGTCCGTACTTTTCCCGGTGGGCGACCTGCAGGGCTACCAGGTCTTCGGTGAACGCATCGGGGCCGGTGCGAACCACAGTGTGAAACCCGGCCGCCTCATAAATCCGCAGCTCTTTTCGCGCTTGGTACCGGCGACGCTTGGACAGCCCCGCCAGGTATCCCTCCCAGCTTGTTTCGGCCAGTTCGAGCACGCCCTCGGCGCCAAGCAGAGTCGACGCGTATCCGGCACGAGACGCCGACTCGTCGACGTCGGCGGCGTCCGGCTCGCCGACATACAGCATGGCGACGCTGCGGCAGCCCAGCTCGTCGGCGGCCTGCAACAGCAGTTCAGGCAGAGCGGCCATGACCGCGCGGTGCGCCTCAGCGGTGCGGGCGGGATCGTGCGCGACACCGTGGTGGTTGCCGAAGGTGGCCAGCGCCAGGGACGGATACTGGTCCGCAGCCGGCAGGGCTGCCGTCAACTCCGCCCAGCGCTGCTGGTCGAATGGGTCGAGCAGCTCGGGCTCGGCCAACGCGCCTGCGGTTCCTGCGAGCCGGGGCGGATCGTAGAAGAGCAGGCCGCCGGGCTTCTCGGTGATCAGCAGCGGTGCGAGCGCGACGGCCTTGCCGTCTTCGCGCACTTCCAGGTACCGCACCTCGTGCAGGTCGGTCCGTTCGGTGAACCGCCACCAGCGGGCGTCTTCCCAGATGATGTCGGGAGCGCCGAGACCGGCGAAGTCCTGCGATGTTGGCCGGGCGTAGCGCGGCAACAAGTGGCCCGAGTGGGTCATGATGCACTCTCCAAAAGCTCGTCGTCCCAACCGAATCCGGCACTCACCGATGCGGCGGTCGAGTCGAGCTTGGCCCCAAGGGTGCCGACGTCCGTGTCGGTGATCACCCAGCTGGCCAGGAAGTCCGCCGACTTGCGATTCGTGTAGCGCTCGTTGTCCCACTCGTCACCGATATGCGTGTTCAGAATGAAATCAATTGCATCAGTGGGCTGTTCGGGCAGCCGCAGTACTCGGCCCTGCCGGGGTGGAACTCCGTAGAACGCAGCGAGCGGAGCAGTTCGGGCCCGCTCGGACACCGCGTCGAAGTCAGCAGGCAACCCGCACTCGACCCGGGCCCACAGTTCCCGGGGGTCGATTCCCAGCACCTCGCGGAGCATCCGCGGGATCGGGCCGCCTGCGACGCGGGCGGCCACCTCGCACAGCACGATCTCGCCGCTGCCGGTGACGAAGAACTCCGCGTGCACGCAGACTGTGCGCGGCGAGGGAAGCGCGTCGACAAGCCGCCAGGTCTCGGCCACCAGTCGTTTGCTCAGCGGATCGTTGGGATCCAGCGTGCGCGACCCAAACGGGGCATCGGTCCAGTGTTCAAGGCAGCCCTGGCCGGTGTAGTGCGACGCGACCGCCGCAATGGGCACCCCGAAGACTCGGAACGCGTCAACGTGATGAAGAACGCCGTCGACGAACTCCTCCACCTCGTAGGGCTCGGTTGATACGACGTCGGCGAGGTCGGCGGCCTGCTCCGCCGTATCCAGCACGTAGACGCCTGTGGAACCGGAGCCACCGCGCGGCTTGACGACGGCCGGTCCCGGATGGGCCGCCATGAAGTCTGCAATCTCGTGGGCAGTCGTCACCGCGGCGAACTCCGGCACCCGAATCCCGGCCGCTCGTGCGAACACCTTCATCAGAACCTTGTCGCGGTAAACGGTGGCAGCGACAGTGTCGAGCCCCGGCAGGCCGAGTTCGCCACGCAGCACGGCGGCGCGCTCGACATCGATTTCGGCCAGGGCCAGGATGGCGCGGGGCCGGTGGCGCTTGGCTGCGGCCCTTGCGGCGTCGAGCACCGCGTCGTCGTCGGTGTAGTCCGTGACGGTGACGACTTCGGCGAACCCCTCACCGACCGCGGCGCCAGCCGCAGTGACCGCTACCAGGCGGCCGCTCAGCTCCGGCAGCCACTCGGCGAACGGCAGCCCGGCGTTGCGCGGGCTGATCAACACGAGAATCACGACGCGATCCCCTCATCCGTGACGACAGTGGCCGTTGGGCCAGGCAGGTCGTGTTTTGCGGCCAGGGCCGTGAGGACGTCGGCGGTCCGCGCGTCCAGCGCGATACCGTCCTGCCGCCGCTCACGCTCATGGGCTCGTTGCGGGTCGCCTGGCACGAGGACGGGCTGAGTGGGAATTGCGGGTATGGCCGCGCGCACGGTGTGCAACATGTCAGTCAGCCCGGCGGTGAAGTCCGTCTGTCCGGCGAACGCGCCCGGGTCCAGGGCCAGCACAAGGTGACCGACGCCCCGGCCCTTGCCGGGTGTGCCCTCGCCGACCTGGGACAGCTGCCAATCCAGCGGCGACCCGGTCAGCACACTCCCGAGCAGGGTGACCAACATCGCCAGGCCCTGCCCCTTGTAACCGCCGAGCGGCGACAACGCATAGGCCTCATCAGGATCGTTTGTCGGACGCCCATCGGTATCGGTTGCCCAGCCGCCGTCCAGCGGCCGCCGCTGGGCCCTGCGATGTTTGACTTCACCGAAGCAGACCTGGCTGGTCGCCATGTCGAGGGCGAACTCGTCGCCCCCATGATCCTGGCCGCCCGCGGCGACGCTGATGGGGTTGGTTCCGAACAGCGGCTCGACACCGCCGAAGGGGGCTACCCGGGATGCGGCCGACGTGACCGCGATGCCGACCAGCCCGTGGCGTGCGAGGCGGCGGGTGTAGACCGAGGCCGCGCCGAAGTGGTTGGAGTTGCGGACACCGACGGCTGCGACGCCGTAGGCCCTTGCGCGCTGTTCGGCGAACCGTGCGGCAGTCAGCCCTGCGAGAACGCCGAGCGCGCCGTCGGCGTCGAGCATGACCCCTGCACCGCGGTCCTTGACGAATTGAATGTCGGGGTCTGCATTGGCGACGCCAGTAGCGAGTTCGTCCAGATACTGCGGGAGCAGTCGCAAGCCGTGGGTGTCGATGCCGCGCAATGAGGTGTCAACGAGGGCGTCGGCCACTTCACCGGCGTCGCTTGCCGGTACTCCCGCCTCCGTGAGCGCGATCCGGGTGAGTGTGCGTGCCGCCTGTTCGGGAATAACCGGAACTTCTTGCTGTCGCGGGAAGTACGAAGTCATGAAGGAAATCGTCGTCTTCAGGGGCGGCTTCCGTAATCGTCGGAAAGCCAGATTCCGCTGCTGAAAGGGAAGGGTTTCCTATCCGGCGGGCAAGGCGTCCTGCCAGTGATTTGTGTGCGTTTAGTTGCGCTGAGCGCTCCTAAACGCACATAAATCACTGGCGCGAAGTCCAGTACATGAAGAAGTGCGGTCCGATGCCGGGCATGTCGAATTCCTGACCGAGCGTGCGGAATCCGTGCTTGCGGTAAAAGCCCGCTACCGATGTCCTGGCGTTGCACCAGACCACGTCTGCGCCGGCGAGTACGGCGTGAGTGAGGGCGCTTCGCAGCAGAGCGCTGCCCGCACCGGTGCCACGGATCTCGTCGACGGTGGCCATGCCGCGCAGCCGCCAGCCTTGACCCGGTTGCAGACTGGGCACCGCGAATTCGGCAGCCGGATCCTCGTGATACACCGACGCCGCGCCGACGATGCGGCCCTTCTGCAGCGCGGCGAAATGCCGGGCGCCGGGCTGGTCGTCCTCGGGGTAGGCGCAGAGCTCCGCGGGCTGGCCCGGTCGCAGGACCTGCTGGCGGATGGGCCGCACCTCGGCGGCGGGTACCGGTCGCACCCGCCAGCCCAGCGCGGCGGGGTCAGGGAGGTAACCCGACCCGGGCCGGTCGGGCACGGTGATGTCACCGCGGTCATCGAGGGTAAGGCCGTCTCCGGTGTTCACCGCGAGCAGGTCGACGACATCGACGTCGAGGTGATCGGCGAGGGCGCCGAGATGCGCGGTCGCTGAGACACCCGCCGCGGACTCGGGCATGCAGCCGAGCATCGTGATCAGCCCGCGTTCCCGGGCCGCGCGCAGCAGCAACAGCGAAGGCGTGATTCCTCCGGCCTTCATGGGTTTGACGTTGATGCCGTGGAACGCTTCCGTGCAGGGGTCGAGATCGGCCGGCGAGGTGATGCTCTCGTCGGCGATCACCGGAATCGGACTGAGGCCCTTCAAGATTCGGGCGTGTTCCCAGGCCGCTCGCGGAAACGGCTGTTCGATCAGCGAAACCCCGAGTGCCTGCAATTCGGCCAGTGCCCCAACCACCTGTTCCAGTTCCCATCCGCAGTTGCCGTCGACGTAGAACGGAGCGTCGGTGTGGCGGCGGAGCAGGCGCAGCACCGTCAAGTCTGCGGGATCGGCGAGCTTGACCTTGTAGGCCGACCACCCCAGTCGTTCACGCAGCTTGCCGACCATGACTTCCGGTTCGTCGAGGCCGATGCTGAAGCTCGATCGAAGACCCTGCGGCCGGTCCAGACCGAGCGCCTTCCACATCGGCACGCCAAGCAACCGGGCCCGCAGATCGTGCACGGCCGCATCGATGGCGGCCAGCGCGAACGGCGAACGCGGCAGTTCGGCGGCGAGCACCTCCCATACGGCGAACGGGTCGTCCGCGCGTAGGTCCGCAAGCAATGGCGCAACCCGGCGAAGGTCGTTGTGCAGCTGGTCCAGGGTCGAGTTGTAGTGGTCGGTCATGAATGCCGACGCCTCCCCGAACCCGGCAACGCCGTCCTGGCTCACTTCGACGATCACCGCGTGCTGAACCGGGATCGCCTCTCGCGTCGAGCGCCATAGGTGACGCTGGGTGAGGCTGATCTCGTGTGCGGTGATCTTCACCTGGCGGTCACTTCGACGTTCGCGCCGAAGAACTCGCGGTCACTCGTGCCGTACGGACGTAGGTCGTCCCACCACTGGGCGTGCGGGTCGTAGGCGGCGAAGAACGGCCTGCCGACCAGCTCGGGCCGGCGCGCCTGCAGCATGCGCAACGCGAACGCGGGCCCTGAGTCCAGATCGACAACGCCGTCGATGACGACCTTGCCAGGCGTCGCGGACATCACCGGACCCCTGGCGGTCCGCCCGAGACCCGAAACCCGTTGCAGCGCATCGCGATAGATGTCCACCGTCCTGGCGAGCGGCAAGCCGTAATAGCGCCGTGCGCCGGTGTCCCTCTCCACGAACATGTAGTAGGGCACGACGCCATTGCGGACTTCGGCCTGCCACAGTTCCGCCCAGGTGCGCGCGTCGTCGTTCACGTGTCGCACCACCGGAGCCTGGGCCCGCAACACGGCACCGGTCGACGCCAGCCGTGACAGCGCCGCCCTTGCGGCGTCGGTCTTCAACTCTGTGGGGTGCGACAGGTGCAGCATCATTGCGACGTGCTTGCCGGCCGCGGTCAGCCGCTCGAGCAGCCGGAGCAGGCTGTCGGCCTCCGGTCCGGCCAGCAACCGGTACGGCCAGAACGACAGGGCCTTCGTTCCGATCCGGATCGTTTCGACGTGCTCGCGGCCGGGCTCGAGCAGTGGCTCCAGGTAGCTGGCCAGCAGATCGGTCCGCATGACGAGCGGATCGCCTCCCGTCAAGAGGACGTCGGTGACCTCAGGGTGCCCGTCGAGGTAGCTGGTCATCGTGTCCGGCCCTGGCACGGCTTGCTTCAACTCCGGCCGGTCCACGAACTGCGCCCAGCGGAAGCAGTAGCCGCAGTAGCTGTGGCAGGTCTGCCCCTGACGCGGGAAAACAAGAAGCGTCTCCGGATACTTGTGCTGCAGACCCCAGGCGTCGAGTTCGTTGTCCTGCGGAACGTTCATGCTCAGCTGATTGCTGGGGTGGGGGTTCAGCGCATATTGCACCTTGGCGACGGCCTGCCGGATCCCTTCCTTGTCGCCGGCCAGCACGGCCTCCTCGACCAACTCGAAGTGCTCGGTCTCGAGCATGTCGCGGTGGGGAAAGGTCAGCCGGTAGATCGGGTCGTTTGGCGCCCTGTTCCAGTCGATCAGTTCGTCGCTCACATAGCTGCTGACCTTGAAGGGCAGCACTGCGGACACCACGCGCGCATCGTGCGCGAGATCGGTGTCGCCGGTGCGCTTTTCGATGAGACGGCACAGCCGCTCGCCGCTGACGGACCGCGGCGCAAGGGCCGCACGGTCGTCCGGCACCAAGGTCATTTCTTCACCTCGGCAAGCCCCCAGTCGAAGTCAATCTCGGCCAGCACGTTCATATCTGACATCAGCGAGTGTAGGCCGCTATAGTCGCGGACCAGACGTGAACTTGACTGCTCGGCCTGGACATCGGCGATCATGCGGCGGGCGCCAGGAACATTTTCGATCTCAAGAATCGCGGTCCACGTCGCGTAGTCGGTCGCGACGAACGCGTCCAGCCCCGCCACGAGCATGTCGAGGAAGAAGCGTCGCTTGTCGGCGTCCAGCACGTCGTAGACGAGTTTCGCCATCTCATCGGAAATCGAGGCGTGGCAGTACTCATCACGATTGTGCAGCCGCGCGGTCGTGGAATTCACCACCTGAATGTCTGGGTCATCGGCGAGCAGATCGAGGTACGCATTGATCGAGATCTCCGAGACCGTCGCGAAGGCCAACGTGGTCAGGCTGCGCTGCCACCGTTCGGCGCATTGCTCGCGCATCCGCTGATGCGTTCTGGCAGTGTGTGATTCGGGCAGAGTTCGGTCGGCGAAGTCGTATCCGCGCTTGCGTCGTGTCAATGCGCTCGCACTGATGTGCATCAGGCTGTGGTACTGCTCGTCGACCATCGCCTGGGCCAGCGCGATTTCCATGTCCTGGCCGCCGAGGCCGGGAAACTCGCCTTCCATCACCAGCGCGAAGGCCGGGTTGGCGACTCGCTGCTCGGCGAGCACCGTGTGCCGGTTGTAAGCGATCCAGGCCCAGCTCAGTAGGCGCGAACGGAGCTCGTCGGGAAGGCCTTGCCAGGTTGGGTGGTCGCGGAACGGGATGATCCGCTCGGGGTAGTCGGGGCGGTCGGCGTCGAAGAGCGCGTCGAGGTCGGGCTCGTCGCGCTTGACCGTCGCGCGCCGGTGCCAGTTTCCGGCGAGGCGGCTGATGATCGCGCTTTCGGCGGTGTCGCGCGGGTCGAATGACGGCAGACCCGGTAGGTGCACCAGCCCATCGGCGTCCGTGCGCAGCGAGAGGTCGTCGGCCATCACGCCCGCCTCCAGTCGGTGCTCCAGAACCGGGTCAGGTGACGAGAGCGATCGGCGTACTCCGACCGTGCGTGCAGCATGCGCTGGTTATCCCAGATCAGCAGCGCCCCGTCCGGGATCAGCACACTGGTGCGCAGCTGACCGAACAGATCGCTGACACGATGCGCCAGCCTGAGGCCGGCCTTGCCGAGCGGCAGCCGGCGACCCGCGACTTTGGCCCCGATGGCCGGGTCGTAGTCGGATGTCGTCAGCAGGTTGTAGCTGAACCGGGCCACCGTGTCGCCGGCGGCGTCGGCACTCAGCATCGGGCTGTGGACGCCACCGTCCGGCCCCGGGAAGTGAAGGTCGGCCTCGGTCATCAAGGCCAGCTCGTCGGCATCGAGCGCGGCGACCAGCCTCCTCACGTCCAGCAGGTCGGTATGGCCGCCACCGCAGCGCGCCTGGCGGTGGCAGAACAGCGCCAGGTAGGCGGGACTCGGATGCCATCCCGGCGCCTCGGTATGGGCCAAGATGGTGTTCGCGCTCTGTGAATACGAGCGGTGGTCGTTTCCGGGTCGGTAGGTGACTTCGTGGGTCAGCTGGCCGTTGTATTGCGGGATCAGCTCGCCGACGGAGCGAACGATTTCTTCTGCCACGGCTTGGTTTCCGACATCGGGAACGACCACATAGCCCCACTGATCCAGGCGGCGAAGGCTCGCATGACTGAGCGCGTTGGGCCACGTGTGCGTTTCGGGCCGGCCATTGCGATTGAACTGAACGATCCCGTCGGCGTGCTCATTTCCGGCCGGGCCAGCCAGCACTTCGGCAAGCCCCGATACCGACCAGATGGGTTGCAGTTCTTCCGTGAATGGAGTCATGAGGAAGATCCTCGTGACTGGGCGGTGGCTCCGTAATCGTTGGGAAGCCAGATTCCACTCCTGAAAGGGAAGGGTTTTCTATCCGCCCGGTAAGCAACCGTGACGTACCACCCGGCATGGCTCGGGTCTGTGCGCACTGTCGGCGGCGCAACGCCAGCCGCTCGGGACGGGGTTCAGGCACCACGGTCCGTCCAGCATCACCTTCGCCGCGCTGTCCATCGCCTCGGTGGCCACCAACCGGCCCTCGTCGATGGACAGGGTGCCGGCGTCGATCGAGACCGACTCGTCGATCGGCATCTTCGCCGCGTCGATCGCGTCATTGTCGTCGGGGACGACAAACACGGAGGCGTCGGCGACGTGGCCGCTCAGGTGCGTTGAGATTCAGGTCAATTCGGTTCTCGCCGAGCGATAGCCATCGCCGATGTACATGCCCGCATTGTCATCGTGTCATTGGAGCGCGCGAGTTCGCCTGGACCCCAGTCCTTTTCCGGACGTTACCATTTGGACTGGTTGACCACCCGGACCGGCGTTTGGTGTCCAAAGGAGTGAGTCGGCATCAGCCGAACTCCCAGGGCTTACCCGCCCGCCCTTGCCTCGCGGCAAGTTCGACCTGCCCCCCCAGCAAGGAAAACTCTGGTTCCGGCGGGGATGTCTTGGAGCGCAGGGAAATCCTACGCTTCTTGGACATCGGAAAATTCCGGCGGCGCAGTGGCAGCGAATTGCCATCCAACAACAAGGAGAAGAACATGATGAAATCACAAAACAAGCGGGCGGCGGTGAGTCGTGTCGCTGGAGCCGGCCTGGTAATCGGTGGTGCGGCGTTGACCGCCGTGCTGTTCGCCGGGGCATCGGCTCAGTCCGTTGTCGCCGACGGCAACACGTTCGGCAACACGTTCGGCAACACGTTCCTTGCGAACACTGCCGGCAACACGGTCGGCCAGACCAACGGCAACAGCAACGGCAACACCGTCGTGTTCCCGGGTCTGCCCGTGAACGTCACCGGTGGCAACACCGTTGGCAACACGATCGGCAACACCGTCGCCGGCAACACCATTGGCAACACCGTCGGCCAGACGAACGGCAACAGCAACGGCAACACCGTCGCCGGGCGCCCGGGTGGTGTGAACATCACTGGTGGCAACACCGTGGGTAACACCATTGGCAACACGGTCGCCGGCAACACCGCCGGCAACACCACCGGCCAGACCAACGGCAACAGCAATGGCAACACCGTCCTAGTCCCCTGACGGTGAATTTTAGGCCCAAAGGATCCAGAAATGTGGCTACAGGGCTTGGCTGGGCCACCGACGGGATGTCGGTGGCCCAGAGTCACATTGGGCACCTAGCGTCCACGCAAGGTCGACCTACCCCCCCGGGAAATAGAAGAGTGGTTCCGGCAGGGATGTCCGGAGGGCAGCGAAATTTCTACGCTTTTCGCAACAGATCAACAACAAATCGGCGACGCGATCGCAGCGATTTGACATCAACGAATGAGAGAGCAAAACGCGATGAACACACAGAGAAAGCGCACTGTGATTCTTCGTGTCGCAGGCGCCGGCCTGGTGGCGGGTGGTCTGGCCTTGGGCGTCGCGGCATGCGCCGGGTCACCGGCTGAGCACCAAAACGGCAACGCGCACACCGAAGATGGAGTTTGGATCAACGCACCAGGCGTCAGCACCGCTGGCGAAACCTCTGTCAACACGACCTCTGGCAACACGACCTCTGGCAACACCGTTTCCGGCAACACCGCCGGGAACACCGTGTCCGGTAACACCGCCGGCAACACCGTTTCCGGTAACACCGCCGGCAACACCGTTTCCGGGAAAACCACTGGTAACACCGTCGTGGGGTTACCGGGTCCCTCCATTGCCGTCCCCGGCGGCGACGCCTCCGGTAACACCATCGTCGGGTTACCGGGTCCCACCATTGCCGTCCCCGGCGGCGACGCCTCCGGTAACACCATCGTCTGGTTCCCCGGCGGTGCTGTCACCGGCAGCACCTTCGTTTTCTGACGCAGAAATAGGTCCAGAAGATCATGGCTGAGGAGATTGGCGGTTCGGTGGCCCAGCGTCATGTTGGGGTGTCGTCGTTTGTGAAGTTGGTTGTTGAGGGTGTGGTCGGCGCGTTGGTTGCGTTGATTGTGCTTATTGCGGTGGTGTCGAATTTGCCGGCTGGTTCGTCGCTCAAGCAGTCGTTGGATCCGGTGTTGACGCCGATCGCGATGGCCACCGGGTTGGAGCAGTACTGGTCGATGTATGCGCCCAATCCGCCTCAGCGGCTGGAGGAACTCGAGATTCATGTGGCGATGGCCGATGGCACGGATCGGGTATGGACGTTGCCGCTGGAGCATGATCCTGTTGTGGGAGTCGCGATTTCACATCGATGGCGCAAGCTGCGGGAGACGTTGTATAGCGATCCGCGAAGCCGGCCGGCGTTGGCTCACTGGGTGATCGATCAGGTCAGCGGGCCTTCCGATCGCGCTATTGGAGTGCAGATCGTTGTGCGCACAGAGACATTGCCGGCGCCCGGGCAAGGCGGGCGCGGACAGACCGGGGTGGAGACCCTCTATCAGGAAGTTTTGGGACAGTGATGAACGACCACAATGTGGGCCGGGGGCTGCCGGCGATTGGTAAGAGCTGGCAGGGCTTTTGGTTTGGGCCCCAACCGATGTACACGCTGGGCTTGGTGCGGATCGCCTTTGGCGCGCTGGCGGTGTTGTGGACATTGTGGCTGTTTCCGTTGTTATACGAGATGTTCGGCACCGACGGGATCGCCCCGCACCGGCCGTCATTTGCCTACACCTGGGGAGTCTTTGACCTCTGGTCGAGCAACCCGGCGGTGCTGGCCGGCTGGGCGCTGTTGTTGGCGGCCTCGATCGCGCTGATGGTGGGCTGGCACAGCCGATTCGCCGCGATCGTGGTTTTCGTTTTGATCTTGTCGTTTCAGCGCCGTGATCCCTGGTTCTTCAATGCCGGTGACGCGGTGGTGCGCATCGAGGCGCTGTTCCTCGCGATCTCGCCGTGCGGGGCGGCCTTGTCGCTGGATCAGCGCCGCCGCACCGGATCGTTCTGGTCGGCGCAGACCCTGCCCAACTGGCCGATCCGGCTGCTGCAGGTGCAGATGTCGATCATCTATGTGGTGTGTGCGCAGACCAAGCTGTCGGGGCAGACCTGGCTGGATGGCACCGCGGTGTCCTATGCGCTGCGCCTGGAGGACATGCAACGGTTTCCCGTTCCGGACTGGATCAGCACCAACGCCTCGCTGATGAACGCCGCCACATGGGGCACTCTGGCGGTCGAACTGGCGCTCGGTGTCCTGGTGTGGAACAAGCGCGCCAGGCCCTGGGTGCTGGCCGCCGGGGTGATGCTGCATCTGGGCATCGACCTCAACATCCAGATCGGCATCTTCAGCTACGCGATGATGGTGCTGTATGTGGCCTGGATCGCCCCCGACACCGCCCAACGGCTGCCCACCACAATCAAACACGCGACAACCCGGTTGCGCGCACCACTACGCCGCGACCCCCAACCCCCACCCACGCCGACACCCACACCGGCCGTCGAGCCCAACCACCTCACCCACACCTAACGAGAGCTCAAAATGACTCACCACCTTGAAGTTTGGAAAACATCTGGACGGGAGCTGATCACGCTGACCGGCCAACGAGTCACCGTCGGCAAGCTCTCAACCTGTGTGGTATCGCTCGACCAAGACGCAACCGTCTCACGCATGCATGCCCTGTTGGAGAACTTCGGGTTTGCTTGGTCGATACGGGATCTGGGTAGTCGCAATGGCACCTATGTCAACGGACACAGGATCACGAAGGAAAGGGTCCTGCGTTCTGGAGACGAGGTGTACCTCGGGAAATCAAGGTTGATCTTCTGGCAGGCAACTCAAGCTGCCGAAGCACCGGCCGATGACGAGACGAAACCCAACGATTTTGGTCCGGTTCCATCGCACTTGACCCCGCGCGAACTCGATGTTCTCGTGGCCTTGTGTCGGCCGTTGGTCTCCGACGACCCTTTCGCTCAACCCGCTTCGATCCATTGGATGGCTCGCGAGCTGTTCGTTACGGAAGGCGCCATCAAACAGCATCTGCACAACTTGTATGACAAGTTCGGTATCTCGACCGAGGGAGTCCGTCGGGTCGCATTGGCAAATGAGGCTGTCCGACGCGGGGCTGTTTGTCGCGCCATGCTCGGCAACCGCCAGACGCAAGACACGGCGTAAGCGCGGCGGACGCACCGCGTGTTCGAATGCGTTGAGGCTCAGATCATCTGCTCGCTCGACGCCCTGACGCGCACCTGAAACTCAAGCTGCGAGGCCGCGTCCTGGCCGCCGAGGCCGAGAAACTCGCCCTCCACCACCAGCGCGAAGGCCGGGTAGGCGACTCACTGCTCGGCGAGCACCGTGTGCCGGTGGCGCGTTTCGGTTGCTTACCGGGAAGGTCGCCAAGGATCAGCTGACGTCGGTGGTGGCCGCCCAGCCACGCAGCGCGTCCAGGAAAGGGTCCAGGCACCACAGCCCGTCCAGCATCGCGTTGGCCGAGCTCTCCATCGCCTCAGTGGCCACGAACGGGACCTCGTCTATGGACTGGGCCCCGGCATCGATCGCGAGTGACTCGTCGATCGGCATCATCTTCAGGGCGGTGAGGACCGGCTTGAGGGTCTCGACGGCGCGGAGGCCGCCTGAGGTGCTGCCGTAGCTGATGAATCCCAGCGCCTTGTACTCCCAGTCGATGTCTGGGGAGGCGCTGACGTTATTGATCGCCGCGCTGATCGCGTCATTGTCGTCGGGGACAACGAACACGAAAGCGTCGGCGCCGACGGTCGAGTCGGCAAGGGCGACTTCTGCGAGGTCGACGAGTTGGATTTGGAAGCCGGCATGTTCGCGGGCACGTTCGGCGAACCACGCAGCGACCGAGAGGCCGAGCTGGTCCTTCTGAGTGCGGGCGACGATGATCTGCACGACTGTCATAAGGCCATGATTTCGATCAAGCGGCGACTCGGTAATAGCGGAGAAGCCAGATTCCATTCGTGGACGGGAAGGGTTTCCTATCCGTCGGGTAAGGGTCCGTCATCCGGCCGCCACGTCGACCTTGATCAGTTCGCGCACCCGGTCCGCACGAGCCACGGCCTGCTCGGCATTCTCGGAGCCGGTGAGGATCACGAAACCGTGCCGGGTCTTGGAGCTGACCGTCGCCGGGAGCACGTCCCCGACCGAGAACGGGAAGCTCAGGGTGTGGACGAAATCCAGCCCGCGAGCCTCGTCGATGCCCGACACCGACCGGAGAACCCCGCTGGGAAAGCTCAAGTACGCGATGTGCCCGACGGACTCCGCAGGGCCCGGTAGGGGCGCCCGTCCGGCGAGGGCGCCGAACATCGCCCGCTTGATGTCGAAACCCCTTGAGATCTCGATGATGTCGGGAATCTTGTCGCCGCCGAGCCGGGCCTGCGACTCCACGATCCGCGGCCCGTCCGCGGTCAGGATGATCTCGGTGTGCGCAGGCCCGCACTGGTATCCGACGGCGTCAAGCAGCTCCACCGCGAGGGCGGCCACCCGGCTGCTCTCCGCCGTGGCCGGCCCGCCGAACAGGTGCCCCCGCTCCACGAAGTGCGGCAGCGGGCCGAGCAGCTTGCGGGTCACGCCGATCACGTGGTGCTCGCCGCGCACCGTCAGCGTCTCCACGCTGAACTCCGGGCCGCGCAGGTACTCCTCGACCAGCAGCGGCCCGTCGTAGGAGTAGGCGGCCAGCGTCTCACCCCAGGCAGGCAAGTCGGCCGGGTCGGTGAGCAGGTAGATCCCCCGGCTGGCGGACAACGTCGCCGGCTTGACGACCACCGGCAGCGTGAAGTCCGCCAGCAATGCCGCCACGTCCGACCAATGCTCAGCGATGGCGAAGCGGACCGCGGAGATGCCTTTGTCGCGCAGCAGGGTTCGCATGGCGAGCTTGTCGTTGAGTAGGGCGACCGACTGCGGTGAGTTGACGGCCTTTCCGAGTTCGTCGGCCACCTCGTAGGCGAGCATCATCGATTCCTCGCTACCGACATGCCAGACGACCTCGGCGTCGGTTTCTCGCACGGCCGCGCGGATCGCGTCGGCATAGCCGGCGTGATCGGTGAAATCCACCAACCGGAAGCCGTCGGCGAGTGCCTCGATGTCTCTGAGGTACTGGGCGGCCTGCGCGCCGAACAGCCGCTCGGCCTCGGCCGGATCCCAGATCGCGTGGATCCGGAACCCTTCGGCCTGGGCCTTGCGGATATATGCCTGGTAGGGCATCACCATCACGAGATTCGGCATGTCGTCTCTCCTTGCGTGCGCACCTCGATCTGTTGGGCCGCGGCCTCGGCGATCCGGCCGGCCAGGTATGGATCGTCGGCGATGGCAAGGACGTGGCCGATGCGGTCCTCGTTCACTCGCAACCGGTTGATCCGCGTACCGGGCGCGACGGACACCACGGCCTCGCAGACCCCGGGCACGGCAGCGGCTATCTGTAGTCCGGTCACGCTGTCTACGACGCCGGCTGGCGCGGTGAGGTACCGGATCGCCGCGCCGCCTACCGGATTCGCTTCGATGGCGCCGACGGACTCGCCAAGGTACTGACGGATCACCAGCTCCATGGTGGACAGCCCGAGGCTGCGGTCCATCAACTCGGTGATCTGGTCACCGGCCGGCCGTGGATTGATCTCGATCAGCTTGGGACCCGCGGCGGTGTACTTGAGTTCGACGTGCGCGATGCCGAGGTCGAAACCCACCGCCATGGTCGCGGCTACCGCGACCTGTTCCAGCTCGTCCCGGATCGGAGCCGGCAGCGCCGTCGGGAAGCTGTGTCCCAGCTCGATGAACCTGTTGCCGCCGCCGACCAGCTTGTCGGTCACCCCGAGAACGCGAACGGCTCCGGCCTCGGCCAGAACCTCCACGCTGACCTCGAAGCCGACAAGGCATTCCTCGACGAGCACCTCGGGATGGCGAAGCTGACCGCGGCGGTTGGTCGGTTCGGACCGCACCGCCGAGAAACCGTCGATCACCTCGGCCACGGTCGTGCACCGGACAACATTGGCCCCGCTGGTCTCGTCAACCGGCTTCACCACGCACGGCAGGCCGATCTCCTCGGCGGCGCGCGCGGCCTGCTCGGCCGTGGTCACGGCGCGGAACGCCGGGATGGGCACGCCGCGTTCGGCCCAGCGCCGCCGCTGATCGGCCTTGTTGCGGGCGACCCGGACGGCGTCCGGATCCGGGCCGGGCAGGCCGAGCTGGCGGGCCACCTCGGCGGCCTGAACCACCTCGTACTCGGCGACCGAGAGCAACGCGTCGAGCGGTTGCGTCGCGTCGACCTCCTTGACGGCCGCCAGCAGCGGTGCCAGCTCATGGGTCGCGCAGTAAACGACCTCGTCGACGCAGGTGTCCAGCACCTCCGTGCCGCCGGGGGTCGCGTGGTAGCGATCCAGCCCGCAGGTGAAGAAGGTGACGTGCAAACCTAGCTTCCGCGCCGCCCTTAACGCGTCGAACCCGGATCCGGAGCGGTTCGACTCCACAAATCCGATGTGTTTCATGTGCACATGTCCGTTCTGTCAGTCGTAGTTCAGGTCGCCGGAGCGAGCCCGCTTCAGCTCGAAAAAGTGAGGATTGGCGGCCAGCGTCCGGGCGCTGTCGAAAATGCGTGCCGCCTCCTCGCCGCGCGGGATGGCGGTCAGCACCGGCCCGAAGAACCCGATGCCGTCGATGTGCATGGCCGGGGTGCCCAGATCCGCACCGACCGGTTCCAGCGCCGCGGCGTGGCTCTTGCGCAGCACCTCGTCGTAGTCGGTCGCGTTCGCCGCCTCCGCGAGCTCGGCAGGCAACCCCACCTCGGCCAGGGCCCGCTCGATGACCTCCGGGTAATTCTTGTTGCGCCCCTTGTGGATTCGGGTGCCAAGCGCGGTGTATAGGTCGCGCAGCACCTCGTTTCCATGGTGCTGGGCGGCGGCAATGCAGACTCGCGCGGGCCCCCACGCACGGTCGCAGAAGTCCCGGTACCAGTCGGAGATCTCGCGATCCTCGTTGAGCACGGACACGCTCATCACCCGGAACCGCAGATCGATGTCGCGCCTGTGCTCCACCTCGAGAATCCAGCGGGAGGCGATCCAGGCGAAGGGGCAGGCCGGGTCGAAGTAGAAGTCGACTTTAGGGATTGTGGACATGGCTCATGCCTCCTCGGTGTCGACGAGCCGCATCCAGCCGAATTCGTCAGGAGTTTGGCCGTATTGAATGTCCAGCAGTGCCCGCAGCAGCCGCGAGGTGACCGGGCCCGAAGTGCCGTCTCCCACCGGCCATTCCCGCTCCGAGGAAACCACGTGTCCGACCGGGACAATGGCCCGGGCGGTGCCGCACGCGAATGTCTCGGTGATGCGCCCGTCTCGGCAGCCCCGCTCCCACTCGTCGAGCGTGATCGGCTCCTCGGCGACCGGGTAACCGAGCGATCCCGCCAACCGCAGGATCGAGTCCCGGGTGACTCCGGCCAGCAGGGTTCCACTCAACGGAGGTGTGCGGAGAAGGGCCCCTTGGGCATTCGACTCCACGAAGAACAGGTTGGAACCGCCCACTTCCTCGATGTAGGAGCGCTCTCGCGCGTCGAGCCACACGACCTGGTCGCAGCCGTTGGCCGCGGCCTGTCGCTGGGCGATGAATGCGCCGCCGTAGTTGCCGCCACACTTGGCCGCACCGGTACCGCCCGGCGCCGCACGGATGTGCTCGGTGTCTGCCCACAACCGCATCGGCTTCGGCTCGGCGGAGGACGGGGGCCGCGCCGGGCTGCCGATCACCGCGAACATGTACTCCTCGGCGGGGCGGTTGCTCATGTGCGTCTCCGACGCGATCATGAACGGCCGCAAATAGAAGCTCTGTCCGCGGGTGCGCGGCACCCAGGCGCTATCGGCCCGCAGCAGTGCCTCCAGGGCTGCGACGAAGTCTTCCTCGGGCAGCGTGGGCATGGCCATGCGGCGCGCCGAGCTGTTGAACCTGCGGGCATGGTCGCCCGGGCGGAATATGGCCCGCTGACCGTTCGGGCGCCAGAACGCCTTCAACCCCTCGAAAATTGTTTGGCCGTAGTGCAATGCCATGGTCGCCGGGTGCAGCGAGAACGCGGCGAGCGGCCCGATCGTGGCGTCGTGCCAGCCCACTTCGGCCGACCACCGCACCGTCACCATGTGATCGGAGAAGGTGTCGCCGAACCCGGGCGTCGCGAGCAACTGCTCCCGCCGCTCGGCTGGGATCGGCTGCGCATGCTGGCGGGTAAACTCCAGCGCGGCAACATCATTCATGCGAGTTCTCCTTGTCGAACAGTTTCGAAACGCTCGAGGGCCCGGTCGACAAGCGGACCGGACATCCCGGTATAGCCGGACGATTCGAACAGCCCCGGCACGTCCGGGCCGGCCACTCCGGCCTCCTCGAGCGCGACGGCGAGCAAGTCGGCGAGATCGGCACCGTCCCGCTCGGCTGCCGCGGTCACCTCGGCCAGTAGGCGTTTGGCGTTGGCCTTGCCGAGCAACGGCGCCAGAACCACATTGACGCGCTCGGAGACGATGGCCCCGCGGGTCAGCCGCAGGTTCGCCGCCATCGCGTCGGGTGAGACGCGAAGCGTCGCCGCGAGGCGAGCGCCATTGGCGGCGGCACCGGCACCAATGCGCAGGCACTCCCGCAGCGGTTGCCACTCGGCGTGCCACCCACCCGAGGACCGCTCGTCCTCAACGGCCATCGAGCCGAACAGCACGAGGGCGATCGGCGGCAGCTGCCGGGCCGCCGTCGCGACGAGCGTCGAGAAAACGGGGTTGTGCTTCTGCGGCATGGCCGAGGACGCCCCCCGGCCCGGGGCCTGCTCCTCGGTGACCTCCCCGATCTCGGTCCTGGTGAGCACGAGGACGTCGGCGGCCATCTTGCCGAGCGCGCCGGTGGTGACCATCAGGCTCGAGGCGACGTCGGCCAGGGGTGTGCGGATTCCGTGCCACGGGAGGACCGGTTCGGCCAGCCCGAGGCGACGGGCCACCAACGCCGGCAAGCGCAGCGTCGCGCCGGCCGGATCGTCGGTGTCCATCGCGTACTGGTGGTATGCCGCTAGCGTGCCCGCCGCCCCGCCAAGCGAGACCGGCAGCGCTGCGCGGGACCGGCGGATCCTGTCGGCGGCGTCGAGCACCAGATGCAGCCAGGTGGCCGCCTTCAGCCCGAACGTGACCGGAACGGCGTGCTGAGTCAGGGTGCGCCCGGCCATCGGTGTGTCCCGGTGCCGATCGGCATGTCCGACAAGGCTTTCGGCGCACGCCAGCAGGTCGCTTTCGATCCGATCCAGCGTCGCCGCGCACAGCATCGCCAGCGCCGTGTCCAGGATGTCCTGGCTGGTGCTACCTCGGTGCACATACTCGGCGGCGGACGGGTCGACGGAGCGGACCGCGGCGGTGAGCTGCTCGACGAACGCCACGACGGGATTGGCCGTCTCGCGCACTCCCGCAGCGACAGCCGCGAGATCGATGCAAGCGGGCACGGCGGCGGCCCTGATGGTCTGCGCCGCGGCCGCAGGAATCACGCCCAGCTCGGCCTGCGCCTCGGCCAGGGCGACTTCCGCGGCGAGCATGGCTGTCAGCAACGCGTTGTCGTCGACGAGTTCAGCCGCACCCGTGCCCGCCCACGCGGGCGCAAGGATTCCGTAGTCCGTCATGCGGATCTCTCGGTCAGGTGGTCGGTGAGCAGGTGCTCGTCCGCAATTTTCAGGCAGGACCGCGCGATGGCGTCCGCGTCACCGAGGATCACGGAGTTGACGCCGGGACGGATGCCCGCCGCGGTCACCCAGTGCACCGACTCGGTGGGCACGCCGAATGCGAAGCGCCGCGGGTGCGGGCGATCCGCAGCGTCGATAAGCCGGTACGGGCGCCGGGTGACTGCGACACCGCCGGCGACGTAGTGACCACCGCCGCGGATCGGGATGCGGTATGGCTGGCACTCGCCTCGGTCCAGCAGCGTCCGCAGCAGCGGGTCGGTCGTCCGGTGCAGATCGGTTTCCGGCAGGCGCGCCTCGATCAGAGTGGCGGCCTCAACGGTGAGGTCCGGACAGGCTCCGGACTGCGCTACGAAGCGTCCGTCTGAGCACTCGACGCGCACGTCCGGGCCGAGCACCTCGAGCACACCGGCATCCAAGAGGGCGCCGAACTGCTCGATGCGTTCGGCTGGCGGCCCGATCGACAGGTGGGCGTTCAACGGCATGTACCAGCGCTGCAGTTCGTCCCGGTAGGAGTCGCCGGACAGGCCACCGTGGTCCACCAGCAACCGGATCTCGTTGCGCAGGTCGCGTAGGACATCCAGGGCGGCCTTGCGCGGACCGGTCACGTTGCCCTTGTCGGCCTCGGAGACTTCAAAGTCCAGATACGACCGCAGCCAGCTGCGGAACCGTTGAGTCGAGGAGACGTCGTCGTCGGTGTACGGCGCCGCGATCTTCCGCCAGTCCCAGCCCTGCTCGGGATCGATATCGAACTTGGCGAGCACGATGCGTTGCGCGTCGCTCTCCTCGACGGCAAGGGGGTCACCGAAGATCGGCACCGTCGCGGGCTCCGCCGTCGCGAACATGGCGGTGAATTCCTCGGCATCGCAGACGCATCGAAGCTCCCGCACCAGAGTCGCGTAGTACACCGTGCGGACTTCCTGGTCGATCATCGGCCAGATGTCCCGACGGAAGTCCGCGGGTGCCCCCGCGTCCGCGCGGGCCCGGAACCGTTCGATCACATCGGCGGTCACGTACCGGGGCTCATGCCTGCCTGCCGACCCCTTCTCGTTCTTGCCGCGGGCGTGGTACGGCACTCCGCGCCGAGATCCAGCAACCAGCTTGGGTTCCCGCCCGGAGGGTATATAGGTCAGGGTGGCCCTGCTGTTTTCGGACTCGCGAACGAACGTGCCACCACGGCCGATGGTGAACAGCGCCATGTAGTCGAAGAAGTTGAGGCCCAAACCGCGCAAGATCACCGATTCGCCAGCGGATATGGCGTCCAGCGACACGTCGGCCGGGTTGCTCGGTGGGATGTACCTTAGGCCGTTGTGGTCCGCGAACTGACTCAGGGCCGTTTCGGACTCGCCAAGGTGATGCGGCATGTGGCCGAGTGCGAGCACCACGGACTGCAGGTCGCCGAGGGTTTCCCCGGTGCTTAATACGACTTCCTGCAAGCCATTTGGGGTATCACGAACGTCGACCGCGGTCGCCTGATGCGACTCGAAGCTGACCGCCGGGGGCGCCGTCCAGATCATGCGATCGCGGGCCCACTGCAGATAGCTCCCGTAGAACGCGCGGGACGGATAGTCGTCCGGCCCGAGTGCGAGCGCTTCGGCTCGAACAGCCTCCGGCACGGCCGGGCTGCCGACCAACGCGATCGAGCGGGCCCACTCGTAGAGGCTCGGCCCGCTCACCACGGGCCCGGCGCAGTCGACGGTGTCGTCGACGAACACGGTCACCTGGCAGGCAACGGTATTCATCAACAGCACCCGGTCCTGCGAGCTGCGCCAAACCTGGCCGCCCTCAAGCACATGCGGGTCGATGATGTGGATGACGAGTTCGCGACCGGGCGGCAGAAGCGACTCCGCATTTGCGCAGAGGCGTTCGGCGACCGACAGACCGCGCGGGCCAAGCCCGACGATCGCCAACTGCAGCTTCTCAGTGAACATCGGAGGCACCGACCTACGCGCCGCTCATGCGGCGGCCGAGTGCGGCCGCCACCGGAGCGAGCCGGCCCATCAGGTCGGCGAATTCTTGTGGGCGAAGCGCCTGGTTGCCGTCGCACAACGCCTGCTCGGGCGCAACGTGGACATCGATGATCAGCGCGTCCGCACCGGCCGCGACCGCGGCCAGCGACAGCGGTGCGACCAATTCTGGCTTGCCACCGGAATGGCTGGGATCCACCATGACCGGCAGGTGGGTGCGCTGCTTCCACAGCGCGACCGCGGTGAGGTCAAGCGTGAAGCGCGCCGACGGCTCGAACGTGCGGATACCCCGCTCGCACAGCACCACCTGGTCGTTGCCTTCGAGCAGCAGATATTCGGCCGCGGCGATGGTTTCCTCCACGGTGCAGCCGAAGCCGCGCTTGAGCACGACAGGAAGGCCGCTCTGGCCCACCGCGGTCAGCAGAGCGAAGTTCTGCATGTTCCTGGCCCCGATCTGCAACCCGTCGACCACCGCGGCGAGCCGCTTGACGTGCTCCGGGTCGACCACCTCGGTGACAACGGGCAGGCCCGTCCGCTCCCTGGCCTCGGCCAGCAGCTCAAGGCCGTCCCACTGGAGGCCCTGGAAGGAATGCGGCGAGGTGCGCGGTTTGAAAACGCCACCGCGCAGGCCGACTGCGCCATGTTCGGTGACGACGGCCGCGGTGGCCATCGTTTGCTCCGGCGATTCGACCGCACACGGTCCGGCGATCACCGCGACGGAACCGTCGCCGATCGTGGTCGGTCCAAAGGAGACCTCGGTCCCGCTGGGACGCAATTCCCTGCGCCCCATCCAGACCTCACTGTTCCTCAGCATCTGGCGGGTCGGCGTTGGAAGCTCCGGGCCCGCCTTTCCGATGAGGTCGACATCGGATACCGAAAGGACGAGAGTGCCGCCCAGCCGGTACATCTCGGTTGGTGCGCCTGCGGATTCCAGGTGCGTTATCCATCCCTCGACGCCGGCGCGGGTAACGGTCTCGTCGAAGACGAGCAGAGTGTCTGAATTAGTCACGGTGGTTTCCGATCGGATTAGGCGAGCGCAGCGCTCGTTGCGAGGTTTTTGCTTCGGCGGTCGCCGAGGTAGAGGGCGAGGTCCTCGTACTTGTCGCGCAGGTAGCGCTTGAGCGACTTGCCGGTGACGCCGAGTGGGAAGTCTCCGTCGCCGTTCGCGACCTCGACCATGGCCAGTTCCGGCTTCCCGGTGGCACGCAACGCTTCATTGGCCGCGAACAACACCTTTTCCGGGTCGATGTCCTCGCCGGTCACCACGGCGACGGCCACCTTCTCGTTTCGGTACCCGCCGGCGACGACCGTGCAGTCCTCGACGCCGTCGACCTCGTTGAGGACCAGTTCCTCGATCTGCACCGAGTAGCCGGGTCCCTGGGCGGTGTGCACCACGTCGACCGCGCGGTCGACCTGGTAGAAATAGCCGTCCTCGTCGCGGTAGGCGATGTCGCCGGTCAGCCAGTAGCCGGCGAGAATGCTCCGGTAGTAGGTGTCCTGGTTGCCCCAGTAGCCCACGGTCATTGACGGTGGCTTGGCACCGAGGAAGCCGTACTCGTACGGCTCGGCGAGGGTGCCGTTCTCCCGCAGGATGGCGACCTCTGCGAAGCCGACCGAGCGGCCGACGCAGCGGTCCTTGCGCGGGGTGGCCAGGGTGCGGGGCTTCATCAGGACGCCCCAGCCCAGCTCGGTGGTGCCAAGGCGGTCGAGGAAGGCAGCGGGCGGGAGGTGTGCAGAGCGCCGTGCAAGCACGTTCTTCAGGTGCCGCTCGTGCACCGCATCCCCCATGGAGACCCAGATGTTGACCGAGTCGAGGGCGCCTGCCGGAGTCTGGTGCGCGGCGAGCTCGGGATAGGCATGGCCGAAGGCCATCACCATCGTCGGCTTGTGCTCACCGATGGCCACCGCCAACTCGTCGCCGGTGACATCCCGCCACGCCAGCAGCGGCTGTCCGGTCAGCACCGCGTAGGAGGTGAACGAGATGGTGCCCTGATGTGACTGCGGGAGCGCGGTCATGATCCGGGCGTCGGGCTCCTCCTTATAGTCGACGGCACGGAACTTGGGGCCCTCCAGAATCGTGCGGTGGGTGTGGATGACCGGCTTGGGCAGGCCCGTCGTGCCCGACGAGTGCATCATCCCCACGGGGTCGTCGGGGCTATGCCGGAACCGCGCCTCGTCGCTCAGCGTCGCCGAAGCCGGGCTCGGCGTCTCCTCCATGGTCTTGATCCACTGCAGCGCCAGCTTGTCCAGATCGGGCGCAATGCGGTCCAACCGCTCCTGGTCGGTGTACAGGCCGATCGCGCCGGTTCGCTCGCACAACGCGACTGCGCTCTCGCGCGGCGACTTCCAGTTGATGAGCACCGCGATGGCGCCGATCTGGGCGATGGCCGAGTAGTGCACGAAATATGCGATGGAGTCGGGCAGGAAGATCGCGACCCGGTCCTTCGGCCGCACGCCCTGCGCCAGGTACCACACCGACCAGCTCTGAATCAGATGGTCGAGGTCGCGGAGGCTGAACTCGGTCCGCGTCTCGCCGTCGGTGTAGGGCACCGGAGTCAGCGACTTGATGAACGGCTCGTCCGGATGCGGATTGATCGCCAGCATCGAGGGAAGCAGGTTGCCACCGCCGATGCTGGAGTCCGCCGCCACCTTGGCCCGCATTTCCGGGGTCAGGACCGTCTTGTGTGTGAACGTGGTCATGACTGAAATGGTCGATGCTCAGCGCGATCTCGCGTAATCGCTGCGATGCCAGATTCCACTTGTCGATGGGGAAGGTCTTACTATCCCCGGGGTAAGCACCGGGATTGTTCGAGATGCTGCGACCGCGCCGAGCCATCACCGAATCTGCCTTCGGCACAAGCGAATTCGCGAGCAGTATGACCGCGGCGGGGAAGCGTCACCGCCCGGAGCCAGTGGCTCGACCCTCCCGCCGGCGAAAACTCAGGTCTATGGGAAAAGGGCAATTCGCCATAGCGTGGCGGATATGGGACACAGTGCCGGCATGCACCTGTGGGTGGACGCCACCGCGGGCATCGCGGGCGACATGTTGCTGGGCGCATTGATCGACGCCGGCGCCCCGCTCGACAGGGTGCAGTCCGCAGTGTCCGCCGTCGTGCCTGGCGAGGTCGCGCTACGAACGAGCACAGTGCACCGGGCCGGCCTGCGCGCTCTGAAACTTGACGTCGAGAGTCAAGCCGAGGATCACCCGCACCGCTCGTGGGCGCGCATCCGCTCGATGCTCGAATCCGCTGAGATGCCAACCGAAGTCCGCACAACCGCGCTCGCGGCGTTCGCACGGCTCGCCGACGCGGAGGCCAGGGTGCACGGAGTCTCAACGGACGACGTGCATTTCCACGAGGTCGGTTCGTGGGACTCGATCGCCGACATCGTCGGCGTGTGCGCCGCGCTGGCCGAACTCGCTGTCATCCGGGTCACGACCAGCCCGGTAGCGGTGGGCTCAGGGCGGATCGGCGCAGCCCACGGCGATATGCCGGTGCCGCCACCCGCGGTTCTCGAGCTCGCCCGAGGCTGGCAGGTCCTCGCGGGCGGTGAAGGCGAGCTCGCCACACCCACCGGCATGGCACTGATCCGTGCACTCGCAGACGAGTGCGGGCCGATCCCGCCTTTGGAGATCACGGCTGTCGGGGTTGGCGCGGGCGGGCGTGACGTCCATGGGCGGGCCAACGTGGTGCGCGTGGCCCTCGGCATTCCCACCGCCGACGCGCCTGAGACCGACAACATGTGGGTACTGGAGACAAACATCGACGACATGGATCCGCGGGTATGGCCGACGGTGCTGGCCGCGCTGCTCGAGGCGGGAGCGGCCGACGCGTGGCTCGTGCCGATCGTGATGAAAAAGGGTCGGCCGGCGCACACGCTATGCGTGCTCACCAACGACGCCGAGCGGGCAGCACTGCGCGACAACATCTTTGCGCTGACTTCGACGATCGGTGTACGGGAGACGCATGTGTCGCGCGCAGCCCTGCATCGGGACTGGCAGCCCGTCGCGCTGCGCGGCGGCGAAGTGCGGATCAAAGTGGCGCTGCGTGCCGGTCGCATCGTGCACGCAACCCCGGAGTTCGACGACGCCGCAGCGCTGGCCCAGGCCCGCGACGTGCCGGTGCGGCAGGTGCTCGACGAGGCGGTCGCGGCCGCCGAGGCAGCCATGCTCCGTCCCGGCGCGCATTGGCCGGGCGAGCCTCGGGACGGTGCGGCTACCTGAGCCGCAAGATGGCCGCGCTGAAGATGATGAGGGGCACCCTCGGCGCGGATCGGCAGGCCCAAATTTGTCGTACCCGGATGTGATGATGACGTTATGTCCTTGACCGCATCGGCTGGCGCTACGGAAGTGAGTCCTAAAGAGCGTCTTGAGGTGTTGTTTGAGGAGTTGAGGGAGTTGGCGGGTCAGCGCAATGCGATTGATGGGCGCATTGTGGAGATCGTCGCCGAGATTGATCGTGACGGGTTGTGCGGTATGACGGGTGCGCGGTCGGTGGCGGCGTTGGTGGCCTGGAAGCTGGGTTCGTCATCGGCCAACGCGCAGACGATCGTCGCGGTGGCGGGGCGGTTGGAGCAGTTTCCCCGCTGCGTCCAGGGCTTGTGCGAGGGTCGGCTGTCGCTGGATCAGGTCGGGGTGATCGCGGGCCGGGCGGCCGAGGGTTCTGATGAGCATTACGCGCAGCTGGCGGCGGTGGCGTCGGTCAATCAGCTGCGCACCGCGGTCAAGCTGGAACCGCGCCCCGAGCCCGAACCCGATCCTGGGCCGCCACCGCAGCCGGAGATCAGCAAGACTTCTGATGAGCAGTTCACCACGTGGCGGATCAAACTTCCGCATCCGGAGGCGGCGAGGTTCGATGCGGCCTTGGGGTCTCATCGTGATGCGTTGATCACCGAGTACAAGCAAGCGCACGGCGACCGCGAGGACCGCGATGACGGCGAGGGCCGCGAGCCGGCATCAGATATCGTGCCGCCGTTTCCGAACACCGGCGCGGCGTTTATGCGTCTGGTGGAGGCCGGGTGGGACGCCGAGGTCACTCGCCGCCCGCATGGGCAGCACACCACGGTGGTGGTCCATGTCGATGTGGAGCAGCGGGCAGCGGCGCTGCATCTGGGTCCGCTGCTCACCGAGGCTGAACGCCGCTATTTGACCTGTGATGCCACCTGTGAAGTGTGGTTCGAACGTGCCGGTGAGGTGATCGGTTCGGGTCGGGCGACGCGGGTGATCAGCCGGCGGCTGCGCCGCGCGCTGGAGCACCGCGACCGCACGTGCGCGGTTCCTGGTTGTGGTGCCACCCGCGGTCTGCATGCACATCACATCCGGCACTGGGAGGACGGCGGGCCCACCGAGTTGTTCAACCTGGTGCTGGTATGCCCGTATCACCATCGGCTGCACCACCGGGGCGGCATCACCATCGAAGGACCCGCACCCGCTCTCATCGTCACCGACAGCTCCGGGCGACCACTGAACCCAGGATCGCTCGCGCGCCCACCGACCCAACCCCCGCCCGCGGTCGCTCCGTGTCCCGGGCCCACCGGCGAGCGTGCCGACTGGTGGTGGTATGACCCATTCCAGCCCCAACCACCACCCACAAACAACTAGGTTCGACCGTATCGAAGCTCAAACAGGTTGAGGCAGCAGGGAATTCGTTCGCGGCCACCCGCTGCTGCCGCATCCTGCAAATCACATCCGGCAACCAAATCCGCACCGCGGGCCCGCGCTTGCCGGGGCGATCCTCAGGACGGTGCGGCTATCTGGGCGGCCATGTGGCCGGCGCCGTACCCGTTGTCGATGTTCACCACGGCGACCCCGGGCGCGCAGCTGTTGAGCATCGTCAGCAGAGGTGCCAGGCCCTCGAACGCCGCGCCATATCCGGTCGACGTCGGGACGGCCACCACCGGCGCTGAGACCAGCCCGGCGACCACCCCGGGTAGTGCCCCGTCCATGCCCGCAACCACGACGATCACCCTGGCCTCACGCAGCTCGTCGAGCCGGCGCAGCACTCGGTGCAGGCCCGCGACACCGACGTCCATGATCAGGTCGGCGGGGCGGCCGAGGTGCCGCGCGGTGAGCAGTGCCTCCCGCGCGACGGCATGGTCGGCCGTGCCGGCGGCCACGACGAGGACCCGACCTCCTACCGGGTCCGGCGGGTCGGGGGGCCATGCCAGCAGCCCGCTGGCGACGTCGTGGAAGGCGTCGGGCAACTCGCCGAGGATCGCAACGGCGTGCTCCGGGCTCGCCCTGGTGAACAGTGTGCGGGCTCCGTGGCCGCGCAGCGCAGCGGCGATCAGCTGGACCTGTTCGGGCGTCTTGCCCCGGCAGTACACCGCCTCCGGATAGCCGCGCCGGGCAGCCCGGTCGAGATCGAGTTCGGCGAAGGCCGTCAGCGCCTCGTCGGGTTCCCACGGCTCCGTCATCTGGGTCACGATCTCACGAAGCGTCGGCACTGTCACCGATCGCGGGCGCAAGCACTGGAGAGCGATATCTCCCCACCCGCCCTGCACCGGTAAGGCCAAGGCCGTTCAGTTCGGTGAGGACCTCGGCGGCTAGTCCTGGCGACGCCTCAAGCGCGGCGTGCGCCGACGGATCCACCTCAACGGCAAATCCGCTGCCGAGCAACCGAACTCGGAGGTCACGCGTTTGCACACCGGCTCCGCCAAGTCGCGCTCGCACCGCGATCTCGGCGCGCTCCACAAGTCCCAGCCGGCCGATGGAGACCGGTACTCCCACCGCGATACGTGAGGCCAGGCACGGTGTCGCCGGCTTGTCGGCGACGGGCAACGACCACGCCGCCGCCAGCATCCGGATCTCGCGCTTGCCGAGCCCGGCATCGGCGAGCGGTTCGACCACGCGCAGCTCACGGGCGGCACGCAGACCGGGTCGGTGCACGGCCCGATGGTCGTCGGCATGCGTACCGGTGGCCACGTGTGCGATGCCCCGCTGGAAAGCGAGCTGGCTTGCGGCGCTCAGCACGGTGTGTTTACAGAAATAGCAGCGGTTGCCCGCATTCGCGCGGTAGCCGGGAACGTCGAGCTCGGCGCTCTGGACTTCGACCAGCTCCGCACCGAGTTCGGCGGCGACCTGCCGCGCGTCGATGAGTTCGGTACGGGCCAGGCTGGGCGAGTCCGCAATCACCGCCACGACCCGATCGGCCGGCAGCGCTCGCAGGGCCGCGGCCAGCACGAGGGTGGAGTCGACTCCACCGGAGAATGCGACGGCCACACTGTCAAATGATCGAAGCCGGGCCAACAGCCGGTCGGCGATCTCTTCCAGGTCGGTCTCGATCGGCATGTCCAGGAACGTGGTCATGCCGCCCCCACCCGCTCCGCGGAAAGCCGGCTGCGCATGCCGCGCACCGCGTTGCCGACGATGTCGACGCCTTGTTCGGTGAACAGTGACTCCGGGTGGAACTGAACGCCCTCGATCGGCAGAGTCCGGTGCCGGACGCCCATGATCTCGCCATCTTCCGACCACGCGGTAGCCACCAGTTCGGCTGGCAGAGTGTCGGACTCGATCACCAGGGAGTGGTAGCGGGCAACCATCGATGGGTTCGGCAGTCCGGCGAAAACGCCCATTGCGTCGTGCGTGATCTCCGAGCACTTCCCGTGCATCGGCGCGGAGGCGTGCCGGATCCGAGCGCCGAAGGCGGCGCCGATCGCTTGGTGGCCAAGACATACCCCGAAGATCGGGAACGTGTGCCCCAGCCGCTGTATCAGCTCGATGGAGACACCCGCGTCGGCCGGATCCCCGGGACCCGGCGAGATGAGGATCAAGTCTGGAGCGAGGTCGGCGACCTGCTCGACGGTCACCTCGTCGTTGCGGTACACGACGCACTCGTCGCCAAGATCTCCCACGTACTGCACGAGGTTGTAGACGAACGAGTCGTAGTTGTCGATGACGCAGATCATGTCGCGCCCCCTTTCATGGTTACGCCAAGGGCGCGAGCGCCCGAGCCGAGCTTCGCGAGGCATTCGGCGTACTCGTCCGACGCGTCGGAATCGTGCACGATGCCACCCCCCGCTTGCAGGCGAATTTCCCCGTCGCACAGCACCATGCTGCGAATCGTCAGGAACAGGTCCACGTGGGACAGTCCGAATGAGCCGACCGCGCCCGAGTACAGCCAGCGCCGGCTCGGCTCCAGGTCATCGATGATCTCCATCGCGCGCACCTTGGGCGTGCCGGTCATGGTCCCCGCGGGGAATGTCGCCCGGATGAGCTCGTCGGTTCGCCGGTCGCCGCGGATCTGGCCGTATACGTCGGAGGTCAGATGCATCACGTGGGAGTAGCGCTCCACGTCCATCAGTCGCTCGACGGAGACGCTGCCCGGCCGGCATACCCGGCCCAGGTCGTTGCGCGCGAGATCGACGAGCATCCGGTGCTCGGCCAGTTCCTTGATCGACGCGCGCAGGTCAGCTTCGGCGCGCTCGTCGGCGAGGCTGTCGTGACCGCGGGATCGGGTTCCGGCGAGCGGACGGATGAGCGCCCGGCCGTCGTTCAGGGTCAGGCACGGTTCCGGTGAGGCGCCGACCACCTCGAACCGCGGGCCGGCGTACCAGAAGTGGTAGGGGGATGGATTGATGGCGGCCAGCCGCTCGAAGACCGCCAGAGCGTCCACGGTGGCCGGCGCGGTCCAGGCGTTGGACAGCACGAGCTGGAAGACGTCGCCGTCGAGAATGTGCCGCTTCGCGCGGTCGACCGCTGCGGCGTACTCCTCGTAGCTGAAGCCGAACCGGCCTGCGCCGACGGCAACGATGCCGAGCGGTGCGACGGCCAGCCCGTCCACCGTCCTCGCGACCCGCTCGGCCGCGGCACGTGCGGCGGCGGCTGATGTACCCCGGCCGATCACCTGCCCGTAGCCGTCGGTGAACTGGACAAGCGTTTCGGGCAGGAAGAACTCGTACACCGGCCGATCGGTCGCCGGGTGACGGCTGGGCAACCGCTCGAAGTCGCGCACCGCGTCATAGCCCAGCAGCCCGTACCAGGCCACCTCGGACTCCGGGGTGTCCGCCGGAATATCCAGTCCGGCAAGGAAATTCACGGCGTCGGCCAACGGTGCATGGCCCGCGCCACCCGGATGGGAGAGGACGGCGAGCTCGCCGACCGCCGAGTGTGGCGCGGCGACCGTCGGATCCGGCGGTGAGCATGACCCGCCCGTCTGTACGCAGCGCCGCGGCCGCCGCAACGGGGTTCGTCGGCATCGCAAGCGGCACGACGTGGCGGTACAACCGCGACCCGGCGGGCAGCGCCGCACCCGGCGAGGTGACCGTGGTGAATGTCAGAATCGTCATCCCCGCACACCTTCAAGCTGTGGCGGCACCCGGAACTGCGTCCGCTCGTGGTCGCCGACCGGCTTGCCCATCGCGTACCGGAACGCGGCGAGCTGGATGGCGCGCGGCGGGCAACCCTCGATAAAGATGCCGAGATCGCGGCTCTCGTAGAGGCAGTTGCCGACCAGGACCACTTCACCGCGCAGCGGAGGCATCTGCACCTGCGGACCGGAGATGATCGTCATCTCGCCGTCCCAGGCGCACAATTCCTCGGCGAGTGCGCGCATGGCCCCGGCCACGAACCGGCTGCACGCCGGGCACGCGTTCTCGGCGTGGACGTGGATGCCGGCACGCGGCGGGACGATCTCGACCGGCGCCTTGACCATGTCGAAGGCGAGCTCTGCGAGCGGCGTGCCGCGCAGGTCGATGTCCTCGAGCGCCAGCGGGCCCATACCGCGCTGGTGCGCGTCGCGAAGATAGGCGACGCTGTTCGGGTCGAAGCCGGCGAGCACGCCGACCGCGACGTCGAGGGCGACCGCGTTCCGGCTGGCGGCCAAAAAGCCCACCGAGCGCGCGCGCCCGTCCATCGGGTAGTTGCCCTCGATCACCGTAGTTCCGTCGCAGATGACAAGATCCTGCGGGCGCATCAGGTTGAGGTCCACGGTGGACTCGTCGACCCCGGCCATGTGCACGATTCGGGTCGTGTAGCCGGGGAGCAGGCCGACAAGGTTCTTCATCGCGTTGGAGTAGACGACGCTGGCGTGCGTGCGCAGCTGCGGCACCCCGATGAAGTAGTCGCAGTCTTCGATCAGCTCGGGCACCGCGATCGGCACCCGCAGCGAGGTCGCGCCGGGAATGTTGGTGATGCGCAACGGCAGATCGTCGAAGCTGACCACGCGGGCGTACCGGGCGGCCTCGTGGTCGGCCAGGATCTCGTAGATGGCGTGAGTGCGCTCGGCGATCACCGGACGGGCCCCGTGCTCGGCGACCGCGCGGGCGATGGCGGCCAGCAGCGCCGGGCTCACGTGGAACCCGGGCTCGGTCTGAAACAGGTTGGGCTTGATCAACACCTCGGCGCCGGGAGGCAGGCCGGCCAACGGCTCGTCGATCAGCTCGAGCAGCCGGTGCAACACACCGGGCACCGCGGCGTCGTCGGCCACGGGCGCCAGTGCAACGGAAGGCCAGGCCGACTCAGCCATCGGTGTCCTCCATGGCGATGACCCTCGTGGGAGCGGCCTCGGCGCCTGCCGCCTTCATTGGCAGCGCGAACAGCTGCACGACCGGCCTGGTGAGCTCGTGCATGTTGGTGACGTACTCCAGCAGCGGGATGCCGGCCGCGAGCAGCGCGTGGTGCACGGGGGATTCGGCGTCGCCGGGCCGTTCAGTGAGGCAGTCCAGACCGAATAGGCTGGCGCCGTTGTCAATTGCCCATTCCGCGGCCGACGGGGTCAGATATGGCGGGCGGTCCCAGTAGTCGGGCCTGCCCCAGTTGTTGTGCAGGTAGTCGGTGCGGACCAATAGCCGGTCGCCCTCTTGCCACACGGGACGCAGGACCCGCTCCAGGTCCTCGCCGGTGACCGGCTCGAGCTCGCCCTTGTCGGACAGGTCGGCGACGCAGGCGCGCCCGATCAGGGTGTGCAGCGGAACCTCGTCGATCCCCTCGGCGCCCGGGAAGAAATGCAGGCGGTACTCCATGTGCGTCCCGTTGTGCGGAAACACGTGAAGGTAGGAGAACGTGCGCTTGGTGCCGTAAGGGTCGGTCTCCGGGGTCATCGTGCGCTCGCTGACGAACTGCGGAAACCAGTCGGCGGGATAGGACGGCATTCCGTCGTAGAAGCCGTGGGTCAGGTCGACGAATCGGGTCATTGCATTACTCCTTGTTCAGCAGGTGAAGAGGCACGTGTTGCGCACCTGGGTGTTGTTGATCATGGTGATGACGGTGCTGCCGCCGGGCGGTACGGCACGCACGCCGCCGCCGCAGAGCCCGGTCGGGGTCATGAAGGCGGCCCACAGCGCGTACCACTCGGAGCGGGCACCGGTCTGCGGTTCGATCACCGTCTCCACATTCGGCTGCACGATCTCCTGTACGAGGCAACCGGTCTGCGTGCTCGCCGTCAGCGCCTCCCGCCACGTACTGGGGGTCACTTCCCGCCCGATGAGGACGCCTTCGCCACCGAATAGCCCAGTTGGCTTGAACACCAGGCTTTCCCGGCGCTGCATGCACTCGGAGACGAACCGCTCATCCGATTCCGCGCCGGGCCGTCCAAGCATGCGGCTCCACGGCAGCACCCGCTCGATCACCGCGCGCTCCTGCGCCGAGAACACCGAGGCGTCCTCGGCGAACTCTGACAGCATCGCGAGCGTGCCCTTGTTCCCGAAGACGTTGGTCGGCGTCCACACCACGACGGTGCCGTTCTCATGGGCGCGAAAGACCGGCTCCATCAGCGCGTCGCCGTCGGGATGGGCGAGCATCTCCTCGAGCCCGTAATAGCGCAGGATCACATCGATTCCGGTGCCGTGCAGATACGGCTTGCCGGCGCGGAAGGTCAGGTCGCTGATCTCGCCAACCCGGCAGTCGAGACCCTGCTCGGCCAGCAGCTCCCCGATCGCCCGCCGCTGGTGGCCATAGGCGGCCATCCCGCCGGGACCCTCGAGCACCGCGACCACCGGCTCGCCGGCTCCAATTCCCTTGCCCGCGTTACGCAGCGCCGCAGCCAGCTCCCCGCTCGTGTCCAGGTAGCCAAGGCCGTGTTCGGCGGCGAACTCGGCGACCGCGGGGATCCGTAGGTAGGCCCTCGGCAGCGGGCCGACCATGTCGAGTCCGCCGAGCGCGCTGCCGATGTTGAACTCGAGCAGCTTGAAAGATGAACCGTCGTAATAGATGTCGGCCCGGCCGTACAGCGGCGGGGGGCCATCGCCGAGCAGCCGGCGCATCCACGCGCCGCGCCGGTCGTCGATGCCCAGCGTCGCACGGAACCGTTCGAAATCGCCGTCGAAGCAACGCTGAGGCAGCGAGGTGACCAAGTCGAAAATGGTGACGAGATCCCGGCCGAACGCCCGGAACTCGGCCTCGTCGACCATGACCGGACGGGGCAGCAGCCTCGGCCACGCCGCACGCATGGTCTCCGACACCTCGAGCTCGGCCAGCGCGCCGCGCAGCCGGCTGTCCGGAGTCGTGCATTCGGCCAGGTAGGCCTCGGTGACGCGGTTCGCGCGTGCCGACATGATTGCCTCCAATGGATGAAAAGTCAGACGGACACGGGTGTTTGCACGCCGGCAGGCGCCGGGCGGCGGGCCAGGATCACCCGGTACTGCATGAGGATCACCACGCCGAAGAGCAGGTAGATTCCCGCCATCCCGTGGGTGCTCAGCACCGCGCTCAGGCTGATCAGAAGTGAGTTGACCACCTGACCGAACCGGATGTGCAGGTAGTACGCGGCCATGTACCGGGGCCGGCCCTGCTCGGGCGCCAGCTCAGCCAGTAGCGCCTGCTGGACTGGCGTGTTCATCAGCTCGCCGATGGTCAGCACCACGACCGCGGCCAGTAGCACCCAGGCGGTGGTGGTGATCGCCAGCACCGCGAAGCCGCCTACGTACAGGGGGATGCCCACATAGATCCGGGTCCGGTCGGGCAGCCGCCGCAGCAGCGTGTTGACCTGCAGAGCGAGCAGCACGACCAGGATGGTGTTCACCGCCTTGAGCACGCCGAGCATCTGCACGCCGCCGACGTCGCCGAACGGGAACACGTGCTGGACTCCGAAGTCGTTCGACAGCCGGATCCCGATCGCGGTGCTCAGCTGCCCTTCGAGGGTCAGCACCAGGGTGGCGATGATGATCAGCCGGCGGAACGTCGAGTCGACCAGCACCACCCGGTATCCCTCGGCGAACTGGGCCCACCCGCGGAGCTTGGCCGGTGCGGCGGCCGTCGTCGAATCCGTCGTCGAGTCCGTAGTCGAGTCCGGCTTCGTCTCCGCGACCATCAGCACGGTGACCAGGAGGGCGAAGCCCATGGCGATCGCGCCGCCCAGGATCACCGCGCCGAAGTGCGAGCCGTAGAGGAAGCCGCCGAGCAGCGCGCCGCCGCCGAGCGCGAGGTTGATCACCCAGTAATTGACCGTGTAGACGTACTTGCGGTCCTCGGGCGGGGTGACGTCGATGATGGTCGAGTCGTTGGCCGGCAGCGCCATGTTGGTGCCGAACTTGACGATGGCGTAACTGAAGTAAACCGCGAGCGGGCCCCAGTCGGCGAAGAAGGCCACGGTCATCAGCACCAGGAAGGCGGTGCCGATGACGTCCCCGACGATGAGGACGGGCCGGCGGCCCCACTTTTCTGACAGATGACCGCCGACCAGCATGCCGAAGACTGCGAACACGGCGAACAGCAGGATCAATGCGCCGGTGGTCGCGATGCCCACGTGGGCAGCGAGGTAGATCGCGATGAAGGTGAGGATCATCGCGTCGATCAGCTTGTGAACGAACGCCAGCCCGATCCTGACCCGGACATTGCGGTGCAGCGCCATGAACTTCTTCATCGGACCACGACCTCTGCGGTCGGCGCGCTGGTCTTCCATACATATGTAGGCATGGGGAAAATTGTTGCGATCGAGCAGTGGTTCCGTAATCGCTGCGATGCCACATTCCACTTGTCCGTGGGAAAGGTCTTCCTATCCGCGGGGCAAGCACCGGGCTCGTTCGATGAGCTGCGGCCGCCTCAGCAGCGCTGGGTTGTCCGCCTGCTCCTGCACGGGTATCGAGGGGTTTGAGTTGGTAGACGACCGCTGTCATCGACTACGAACTATGCCGCCTCTTCATGAAGCTCTGGACTCGTCAAGACATGCACGAAGTCGTCGGTTCGACCATCTGAAATATTCCATTTGCACTCGGTCAAGGCCTGCGTCACTGCGGCAATTATAAATGGCATGACTTCGGCCTGAATTCCATCTTTGTCCGCTGGAACCATGGCCCGTGGCTTTTCGCCCGACTTGAAGAAATTGAATTTCTGTTTGAAGGCTTCCGACCGCTCAGTGGCTGCTGGAGAGTTTATTGCATTCTCCGCTGCCGCAAATGCCGCGTCCGTCACTATCAGCTTGTCGGGGTGCTCCAAGAGTCCCGCGACGGCGGATTCGCGAGGAAAACCTTTGTCCCCCCGCAACCCATGCAAACGCAGGATTGCCTCCAGGATGTTCATCACCCCTTCCATGTACACGACTTCAAATCTCTGCTGCACGAAAAGTCTGATCCCGGTCTTACCTTGCAAATCCGCGCCGTCGGGCAGAACGGGGACGCCGAACTTTCCATGCATCAAACCAACCGTCCTGATTGCGCTGTTCATTTGGCTGCCGCTGAAAGTGAATGTTTTGGCAAACCTCTTCACCACAGGCTCGAGGTCATCGTCCGCCCGTAGCGACGCCAGCGCGGCATGGCCGACGTAGGGGCCCACCGCGATGAGCGTATTCGGCACCTTGATTTCAGCGCTGATATAGGCACGAAAGCATTCAGGACTGACACAACCCGCTCCGTTGTCCTCCGACATTGCCACTTCCTTCATGCGAGTCCGTGCGCGTAGTGATTCGATGCTTTCAGTCAATGTCGCGTCACGGTGCCGTTTTGTACGCCCGTCTGCCGGCGATCCAGGTCTCATCCACGTTGCGGTCGTCGCCGACCATCATGACGCCGAAGAGCAGCTGCGCCGCCTGATCCACAGTCTGCGGGGCACCGTCAACGATCAGGGATTGGCGCCAGCGCATGGCCGCCTGCCCTGCGTTCCAGTCGATCGCGACGAAGTCGGCCTCCTTACCCTTGGCGAAATTTCCCAGGAGGTCATCGAGGTACAACGCGCGGGCCCCGCCCAGCGTCGCGAGGTAGTAGGCCCTGTACGGCGACAGGATGTTGCGGTCGGCCTCCCCCGGGTCTTGGTCTCGAGGGTCGATCGAGCCGTCGAGCATGGTGTTGTTACACATGCCGACTTTGAAGGCCTCCTCCATGACCCGGATGATGCTCAAGGCGTTGCCGCCGCCCATGTCGGAGCCCAGCGCAACACGCACGGGGTGTTCGGGGTCCAGTGCCCTGCCGAGGCGGAACATGCCGTTGCCAAGGAACAGGTTGGACAGCGGACAGAAGGCGATGGCCGCCCCCGCCGCGGAGAAGCGGCGGAATTCGTCCCGAGACAGCCAAACACCATGTCCGGCAACGAATTTCGGGGCTAGGAGGCCGTAGGCGGCGTGGACCGCCGTGTAATCCTGGCAGTCCGGGAATTGGGAGTGCACCATCCGCACTTCGGAGGGGTTCTCGGAGACATGGGTGTTGACCCAGCAGTCAGGGTGTTCTTGCTTCAGTTGCCCGCTGCTCTCCATCATCTCGGAGCTGCACACGCCAGGGAAGCGCGGCGTGATGGCGTAGAGGTTGCGACCGCTGCGGTGGTAGCGCTCGATGAGCCGCTTGGTTTCGCGGCGGAAGTCGTCGGGCGTGATGAGGAAATCATCCGGTGCGAAGCGGTCGATCCCCGACAGGCCGGCGATGACGCGCATGCCGCGCCGGGTCGCCTCCTCGAAGAACTCCTCGGTGGACACCGGGCTGCTGGTGGTGAAGGCCATGGCCGTCGTGGTGCCGCCGGCCAGCAGTGCATCGAAAAAGTGCCCGGCGGCGGTGCGCGCGTAGGTGCGGTCCTTGTATTTGAGTTCCTCGGGGAAGATCCAGGTCTGCAGCCAGTCGAGCAGCTGATTGCCGAACGCGCCGAGAACGCGCAGCTGCGGGAAGTGGATGTGGCCGTCGATGAAGCCGGGCAGGATCAGGCGATCTTGGAGGTGCGTCACCGGAAGGTCGGCGTGACGTCCGGAGAGGTCGGCGAAGGGGCCGAAGTCCTCGATGATGCCGTCCCGCACGACAAGCAGGCCATCGGCGACAAAGCGTGCGGCCCGGTCCTCATGGCCGGGGTGTATCCACGGGTTGTCCACGAAATCGAAGAAACTGCCGCGGATGGCGCAACTCGCCGGCATCAAATGTTTCCTCGGCATCAGGTCCGAAACGGCAACGCGAAACGCTCAGACTACTCGTTTCGTGACGTCTCGAGCGCCGACTCCGCATCCGCCAGCCAGCCGGTGACGTAGAGGACAGGCGCCGCCCGTGGCTGGAAGGCCACAGCTCCCCCGACCCGTTGTGGTACCTGCCCGATCGTCACGTAGTTAAAACATCGCTGGTTGCCGCCGGTGTCCGTCGGGACAACCGGTGCATGCCTACTTCCGATGTGAAATACCCACGCCAGCAATGAGACTGGCTCGGAGACCACGGCCAAGATCATGACGCCACATACACGCCGATGCGTCACGAGGCCGGTTGCTGGATGCGAGCGAAATGCGCAATCCAATTCGACCGGCGTCCTGGCCAGTGGTGCAGAGGCTTCGCGGGCGACGAAAACATCCGCTGACCAGAGTGGCAGGTGCTGTGTTCTGCGTCAGGCGTTAGCCGACGGATTTACAATCCGCCCCTTTGGCGTTTGCCGTTATCTATCAGGAGTCGCCGTTGTGCCATACGTTGCAACGCGCGGGCCTACGATGCCGCGATGGAGGAAGTTTGCCGGTGGGTGCCATGGGTGGCTATAGGTGTAGTTGCCGCCGGAGTCGGCTTGGCTGCCCCCCGCTGGTGCTGACGACAACGGCTACGTCGGAGCCCTAGAGGCGGCGGAGTTGATCGACCATGATGGCGACCGCTATCACTGCCCCGCCGATGGGGTGTGCTTCGGCCAGTTCGATACTGCTTCCGCGGCGCTGGAGACCGGGAATTGGGTGTGTGAGCAGATACGGATGGCGGGTAAGCCACGGGACTTGGTTGTGGATTGGCTTTCTCATGGCGAGGGGTTGATGCCGTCGTCCTACAGTGCGCCGCTCATTGTTGATGCTGCGACGTCGCAGTTGTGCCCGGTCGACGGCGAGTGAGGCGCGGTAACACTGCAGCAGCGCTTCTCGGCACAGCCGATCTGATCGAGGGAACCGAATGGCCGCGAGGTGCCTCCATGGCTGGGGTGTTAGCTACCCTCGCCGCGCGAGTTGGTGCAATCTTCCGCGCATGCCTCTGGCGCAAGCGGTGCAGCCGGGATCACACCCGGAGTGGTGCCGGGGTCGTCGACTTCAGGCTTAGGAGCAGCCGGGGCCTTCATCGCAATTGGGACGCTGCCCGTTCTTAATGAACTCCCCCGGCGGGTTGCCGTTGAGCCTGCTGGGGACAGAACCGTGCCTGCCGGGGTCAGAAAAGAAGATCTTTGCAAAGTCACTCACGGCGCGTCCGGGAGGCTCACCGATTTGGCCGGGCCTACCCCCGTCACCGGGGCCGGGGGTGTCAGGCTTGGCGAGAGCCATGCCCGCTGGTGCGGCCACCAGCATGGCGCCCGCCAGCAGCCCCGCCGCAATGACCTTCGCTACTCGATCGTCTGATTGCTTCATGCACTTCCCCATTGCAAATCCCGCCCGGCTAAGGCCGCCCGTGTCAGCGGCGTCAACAAGAAGGATGTCGAAGTACGGCAAATGATGAATCGGGTGTTTCCCTTTATGCTTTACAGCTCAAAAATTAGCTATGAGATGGAGGCTACGTGGGTCAGCACTTCTGGTCGGGCTCGTGCAAACCATGCACGTAGGTGGGCACACCCCTTCGGTGGGGAGGAACCGGATGGGGGCGCGCACAAGTCGGCCGTCCTGACACTGGACCGCCACGGCCACCTGTTTCCGGACGACCTGGAAGCTGTTGCGACCGCACCGCTGAAAGCAATCAGCCCCGGGAAAACCCGAGGCTGACCAGCGTGGCAGGTGCAGGATTCGAACCTGCGTAGGCGTAAGCCGACGGATTTACAGTCCGCTCCCATTGGCCGCTCGGGCAACCTGCCTGGGTGCTGCACCACGGTGTGACCCGGTTTGGTGCGACTAGCAGGGTACAACGAGGATGGGCCTAAGACGAAAACGCACCAGAGAGCCCAGGAGGGACCGATCCAATGGCGGATTCATCGTTCGACGTCGTCAGCAAGGTCGACCGCCAGGAGGTCGACAACGCGCTGAACCAGGCCGCCAAGGAGCTGGCCACCCGCTTCGACTTCCGCGGCACCGACACATCGATCGCCTGGCAGGGCGAGGAGACCATCACCATCACCTCCTCCACCGAAGAGCGCACGAAGGCCGCTATCGACGTGTTCAAGGAGAAGCTCATCCGACGAGACATCTCCATGAAGGCCTTCGATGTCGGCGACCCTCAGGCGTCGGGCAAAACCTACAAAGTCAGCGGCCAGATCAAGCAGGGCATCAGCAGCGAGGACGCCAAGAAGATCACGAAGCTGATCCGCGACGAGGGTCCCAAGGGCGTCAAAGCGCAGATCCAGGGCGACGAGGTCCGCGTCAGCTCCAAGAAGCGCGACGACCTCCAGGCCGTCATCGCCCTGCTGAAGAAGGCCGACCTCGAGGTCGCGCTGCAGTTCGTCAACTACCGCTAGCGGCGCACCGACCAGTCGCGCCAATCACTGTGAGTTCTGCCTATTCGCACTCGTCGACGGCGGTGGCACGGTTCCGCCCGAACTGGGCGCTGCACGCCGACTGGTGGACAAGGGCGCCATCAGGTCGAGATTCTCGCCGAGGATTCGATGCGCGAGAGGTCGTGGCAACCGGCGCCGCATTCCGGCCGTGGCAGCGTGCGATGAATCGTCCGGACCGGTTGCCCGAGCACGACGTTTTCCGGGACTGGGGAGTGTCGCACGCCGCTGCAGTTGATCCAGCGAATGCTCGACACCGTGCTCGCCGGTCCGGCGCCGGACTACGCTGCCGATCTCGTCGACGTACTCGACGACCATCGACCCGACACCGTGGTGTGCTCACTCTTCTCCGTCGGCGCGATGGTCGCGGCCGAGGCCGCCGGCCTTCCTTACATCGTGCTAATGGCGAACATCTACTGCCTCCCTGCCCGGGGACTGCCACCGTTCGGCACCGGCGGAAAACCTGCGGCGGGCGGCGTTAGCCGGGTGCGCGATCGTGCCATCTCGGCGCTGGTGGCGCGGCAATGGAACAAGGGCCTCGATCGCATCAACGCGCTGCGAAAAACGTTTGGTCTCGGCCCACTCGACGACTTCTGGGACCAAGTCCGACGGGCCGACAAGATTCTCGTCCTGACATCGACCGCATTCGATTTCCCCGCCGAGCTTTCCGACAACGTCCGCTACGTCGGTCCCGTACTCGACGACCCGCAATGGGCGGTCGATGTTCCGTGGACCCCGCCGCCTGGTGACGGCCCCGTCGTTCTGGTCGCGATGTCCACCACGCCGCAGGATCCGGTCGACTGCCTACAGCGCGCCATTGACGCGTTGGCGTCACTGCCCGTGCGCGGCATCGTGACGACCGGCCCAGCCGTCGATCCAAAAGCCTTGCGGCACAGCGAGAATGTCACAGTCGTCACATCCGCGCCGCACTCGGTAGTGCTCAAGCACACCAGTGTCGTCGTCACCCACGGTGGGCACGGCACGGTTATCCGTGCGCTGGCGGCCGGTGTGCCGCTGGTCGTCATGCCGCAGGGGCGGGACCAGGCCGACAACGCGACCCGCGTCGAAAGTCGCGGCGCGGGCGTCACCGTCAAATCGAATGCCTCCCCGACGACCATCGCCGCCGCGGTCAAACGCGTGCTTGAGGAGTCGAGCTTTGGCGACGCCGCGAAGCGTCTCGGCGACGCCATCCTCGTCGCATCGAGACCAACATCAACCTCGTCACCGAGCGCGGCGCCGAATGGCTGTCGCGGGCGCCGCGCGAGCTGGCCGACGTCGAGGCAGAGATGGCGCGTTGACCAAGCTGGCGGTTCTGTTCGTCGTCGCGTTCGTCGACATGGTGGGGCTCGCGATGATCGTGCCCCTCCTGCCCTACTACGCCACCGATTTCTTCGGCGTCCTGGTCCCGCCACGGTCGGCCTGTTGATCTCCGCGTTCTCCGTCGCCCAGCTGCCTGGTGGCCCCGCTCTGCTCCGGGCCGTCCTTCGGACGGCTACGGCCGGCGTCCCGCCACTCCGCCCCGTGGTCTCCTGATCACCTCGGCTGCCTACGTGCTGTTCGGGTTCGCGCGCTCGGGGGAGACGCTCCGGCTCGCGCGCATCGTCCAGGGCATCGGCGGCGGGACCATCGGTGTGGTGCAGGCGTACGCGGCCGACGTCTCCTCGCGGTAACAGCGCACCAAGAGCCTCGGTTGGCTCTCGGCGATCACCAGTCTCGGCGCGGTGGCGGGGCCGGCGTTCGGATCGCTCATGGTGTCGCTCGGGGGGCAATCTTTGTCGGATTCGGCGCGGCGGGGTTGGCGGCGCTCGTGGCGGTCTTCGCCTGGGGATTTCTCGGTGAGTCGCGTCGCGTCCCGGCGACGGCCGGAGAAGCCGCGCGGGGGACGACCGGGCGCGCGGCGATCGCGCACGTGCTCCATCGCTGGCACGAGCCGGCGCCGCGGCTGATCTGGATCTACGCGGTCGGCATCGGTGCATTCTACGGCACCATCCAGATCGTTCCGCTGCTCCTGGCGGACCGCCTCGGCGTCACCGAGCGCACGGTCGGCTATTTCGTGATGTATCTCGGCGCGATGGGTGTGGTCATCCGCGCGCGCTCGTCCTCGGCCGCGCGGTGGACCGCCTGGGCGAAGCTCGGTGGCCTGGATGGGCATCGGGATCCTCGCCGCGGGACTCGTCGCGACCGGCGTGGCCCGTGGCAGCGCGGCACTCGCCGCGGGGTTCACGCTGATGCCCCTGGGCACCGCGTTCCTCTTCCCCTGCGCAGACCGGCCTGCTGGGCTGGGCCTGTCCGGCCCGCGAGCGGGTCTCAACATGGGGGTCCAGCGTACCTTCGGGGGCGTGTCCCGCGTGGCCTGTCCGATCGCCGCGGGTCGGCTGATCGATCGCTTCCGCGCGCGCGTGCCCTTCTGGCTCGCCGGCGCCCTGGGCTGGTTACCCTGCCCTGACCCGTTCCATCGGCTCCGGGCTGTTCTCCGAGCCGGCCGAGGCCACGGACGCCCTCGCCATCGCGGCGGCGGACATCACGGCCCAAATCCCTACCCCGCCGACGCAACCTTCCGGCCGCTGAACCCGTCAGAGAGTAGTTCGAGACTCCACCGGGTTTTCGCGGACCTGCCGGGAATCCGGCGTCCACCCGCCATGAGCGACCTTGGTCATCGCCGACGACGAGGAGCTGGGCCGGGAGAAACTCCGCAGCCTCGCGGAGCAGCTCCCGGATACGCGCGTCGTGGGTGAGGCGGAGGATGGACCGACCTGCTTCGCCTGATCGACGGCTGCCCCGTACCTCGTGCTGCTGGACCTCTCGATGCCCGGCATGAGCGGGCTCGAGGTGGCCAAGCGGAAGCGCCACCGCCCGGCCGTGATCTTCACTGTCGCCTACGATCAATACGCCGTTGCGGCGTTCGAGCTCCAAGCCGTGGACTATCTCCTCAAGCCTTTCGACGACGAGCGTTCAAGGCCGCGGTGGAACGCGCCCGCGAGCGCTCGCAGACGCCCTCCGAGCTCACCGACGGCGACCGCCTGAAGCAGGCGCTGTACGAGAGCGGCTATCTCAGCCGGGCGTTCGTGCGCGAGCGCAACCGGGTCCTGGTGGTGCCCACCGGCGCGATGGAGCGCCTGGAGGCCCGGGGGGACTATGTGGCGCTGCACACCGGAAATAACCGCACCTGGTGCAGGTGACCATCGCCGACATGGAGCGCAAGCTCGACCCGGGCCGGTTCGTGCGGGTGCACCGGTCGCAGATCGCGGACCTGGACTACGGGGCGGCGTTCACCACCGATCCCAAGGGCGCGCTCGAGGTCGAGCTCCGCGGCGGTACCAGGCTGAGCGTGAGTCGGCGCGGGCCCAGTCCGAGGAATTTCGCAATGTAGGACGAACCAAGATGTTACCCTCGGCGCAGCGAAGGGGCCCATGCCGCAGGGCCCCTTCACCCCGTTCAGGATGACACGCGTGCTTCCGTCGCGAGTGCACACGCCTACAACATCCGGTACAGACGCGCGACTAATATCTACCAGCCAGCATGCTATCGGTCGGAGTCCGATAGCTGCCTGCTTAGCGGCTAGCTATTCTCGCGCCTGCTATACCTGCTTAGAAGTTGATCTCGAACCCGAGCTGTGCGCGCCGGCCGACACCGAGCCGCCGTGTCGCGGCGGGCGACGTCGTACAGCGCGTTGACTGCACTGGTCTGCTCTTCGACGGTGAAGACGTGGTCACCGTTGCCAACCGCTGCTCTGCACGGATGAGGTACATGGTGTCGGCGGCCGCCGGCGAGTTCTTGCTGCTCACCCACCCGGCGCAGTCCTCGTGGGCCGTCGGCAGCACCATCGCGCCGTCCGCTCCCACCGCGTCGTTCGCATCGCGTCGACCGCGAGGTCGTCGAGGCCGGCGTTCACAGTGTCCGTTCGCTCTTCGTCATTCCGGATGTCGCCATTCACCGCGAATACCTGGAGTATGTTCCGGAAGTTGAGCAGGTTGCGGACGTCGAGATAACCCGTCACGTCAAGGCCGCCGAGCCCGAAGCCCTTGGTGAGCCGCGATCCAGCTCTTTGAACGCCGGGAGCCGCTGGGTGTTGAGGCCTTCGGGACAGATGTACGCAGTTCTCGATCGACAGCACGCTCTGCTCTTCGTTGCTCTCACCGCATTCTGGTGTGCGCCGTGCCGCTGGTGTAGCGGAAGGTCGAGAACACGCTCCACGTTGCGGAGATGTTCCTCACCATCGTTCCCCGGCGGAAATCGCCGGGATGGTCACCGACATCGCGCCGGTCAATGCGTGGGGCCGCCAGTCGTCCGTCGGCAGGATGCCCTGCGGCGGCGGCGGCCGCCGTTGTTGCCACCCACCTGGTTCACGATGCGTGAGCCGAAGTTGGTGTAGGTGAACGGATCGGAGCCGGTGTTCTTCGCCTGCTGGTACGCGTAGGAGATCGTACCGTTGAAGAAGTTCCCGAACCGCCGGTCCAGCCGGATGTCGAGACCCCGGACGTTGCCGAAGTCCAGGTTGGTCAGGATCCGGAAATCGTTGTCGCGGCCCTGCGCCGGGGTCAAACAGCGAGACCAGACGGGCGGCCGGGTCGGACACGATGTCCTCGTTGTACGCCGCCACGTCCAGCACCATGTCGTCGCTGAACG
>CAVWCK010000003.1:0-2588078 GCA_963753505.1 uncultured Actinomycetota bacterium
CGAGATCGTCATCGACCCTAACCCTCCATCCCTTGACGCCTCAGACTCTATATGAGAATCTTTGAATATAGATGCGGTCTGCATCACAAAATTTGACAAGAGGGACAGGGGTCACGCGTGGCCGATACGCCAATAGAGGTGCTGGACTGCACCGGGTTGCAGTGTCCACTGCCGGTCGTCAAGACCTCGCAGGCGATCAAGAAGCTGCCTGCCGGCGAGGTACTCGAGTTGCTTGCCACCGATCCAGGCGTCGAGCCGGACATGAATGCGTGGAGCAGGCGCACCGGCAACGAGCTGCTCGGTATCGAAAAACAGGGCGATGTCTTCCACGTGCTGATTCGAAAGAAGAAGTAGCGCCATGTGGACCGGTGAAGGTGAATCGAAGATTCTCTACACACAAACCCACGGCGTCGGCGACCCGGGCGCTGCGCCACGCCGTTCTTCCTCGCGGCATCGGCCGCCGCGATGGAATCCGAAGTGATGATCTACTTCACGATGTACGGGCCAACCCTGCTGCAGCGTGACGTGGTCGACAAGGTCGGTCCCAAGGGTGACGCTGGCCAGCCCCTGTCTTACTTCATCGACCAGGCCACCGCGTTGGGCGTGCGGTTGCTGGTGTGCCAGCCGTCGCTGGACCTCAACGACTTGACGATCGAGGAGTTGATCGACGGAGTCGAGATGATTGGTGGGGCGGCTTTCAACGACCTCGCGGTCGAAGCCGATGCCGTCGTGAGTTTCTGATGGTCACGACGGCAGAACCCCTCGAGCATGCGTCGTACTACAAGCGTCCGGACGTCGCCGAGTACACCGACGTCCCGGTCGAAGAGAAGCAGCGGCTGTTCGACGAAGTGAAGTCGGACATGCGCTTCGACGACTATCTGTACGGCTGCTACGAATGCGGCATCTGTGTGGCTGCATGTCCGTCCGCACGGTTCTACGACTTCAGCCCGCGGCGGATCGCCCAAGCGGCGGCTCGCGAAGACGTCGAACTGGTGTATCAGCAGATGCAGCAAGACATTTGGGAGTGCTCCCAGTGCTTCTCGTGTCTGCGGTGCCCGCGGGGTAACAACCCGGGAGGGATCATCTTGATCATGCGCGAGGTCGCCTTGAACAACGGCCTCGCCTCGGCCACCGAAGCCCTTGCCGGCTACTCCAGGATCATCTACAAGATCATGTCCACCGGCACCCAGGTGTCGCCGGACATGCTTCAGGAAGACGCATTTCCCGACTGGGGTCCGGAAACAGGCGACGTCTCGAGGAACCTGGATCTCTGGCGGCGCGCATTGCCCGCGGAGACCATGCACACCACGTCCACGAGCTGGGAGATCTCCGAGCGAACGCTCGTCGAACTCTATGTGATCTGGCTCACAACCGGTGCGCTCGACATGATCGCCGAGATCGACCGACCGCTCCACTCCATGCTCTCCGAGCTCATGGAGGAACTGCTTGAAGACGAAGGGATCGAACTATGAGTACCATCCCGATCGAAGCCCTCAAGACCAAGAAGGCCGCCGGGTTCACCCGCGAGGAGGGCCGCTACCCCGACTTCGCCGAAGAGCTGGCAGAACTTGAGAGCGCCGGCGAGATCGTGGTGCAGAAGACGACGGGCGAAACCGTCGACTTGCCGACCAAGTACGGCCGGCCGAAGAAGATCCAAAAGGGCCACCTGTGGCACCACAAGTCGTGCGGGCAGTGCGGGCACATCCCTGGCTACTCGACGTCGATCTTCTGGGTGATGAAAAAGCTCGGCTACGACTACGACGACCCCAAGGACCAGACCTCGTGCACGGCGTGGAACTACTACGCGAGCGCCACCTCCAACGTGGCCGCTCAGGCTTGCGTCGCGGTGCGCAACTTCGCCGCTGCATACGAGACCGGGTACTTCCCGCTGATCCATTGCGCCACGTCATACGGCCACTACAAGGAAGTTCGTCACGAGCTGTTGGCCCATCCGGAGCTGCGTGCCGACGTCCGAAAGATCATGGAGAAGCTGGGCAAGCCGTTGGTGCTGCCCGAGGAGATCGTGCACTACTCCGAGTGGTTCTACGCGATGCGCCACGAGATCGCCGCCAAGCAGGTGGTGGACATGTCGAACATCGCGGTCACCGTGCATCCGGCCTGTCATTACTACAAGCTGGTGGAGGGCGACGCGATCTACGACCCTGATGTCTACGGGGGCCAGCGCACCGCGGTGGTGACCGGGCTCACCGAGGCGCTCGGCGCCGAGGTCCGCGACTACTCGACGTGGTTCGACTGCTGCGGGTTCGGCTTCCGCCACATTCTGGTGCAGCGTGACTTCACCCGGTCCTTCTCGACGCTGCGCAAGATCGAGCGGATGAAAGAGGAGGCCGACCCCGACGTGGTGCTGACCCACGACACGGGTTGCGTGACCACTCTGGACAAGAGCCAGTTCGCCGCGCAGGCCCACGATCGCAATGTGGGTGTGGCGGTGTTGTCGGAGGCCCAGTTCGCCGCCCTGGCGATGGGGGCCCATCCCTACAAGGTTGTCCAATTGCACTGGCACTCGGCGAATTACAAGCCGATGTTGGAGAAGATGGGCATCGATCACGAGAAGGCCTGGGCGGAGTTCCAGGAAGAGATCGCTTGCCTCGAACGCGGCGAGAAGAAGTACCTCGAATGGGAGGACATGGACTGACCGGGTCCCTATCGCGGCATATAAAAATCGGATTCGCCGGCCCGGAGTGATATCCGGGTGGGCAACGACACCTGAGGGAATTCATGTCTTTCGACACCGTGGTCGTCATCGGTGGTGGACCGGGTGGCCTGCGCGCGGCGCAGGGCATCGCCGAGATCGGTACGCCAGTCGTACTGCTTGAACTGACCGACGTTCTCGGCGGCACCCCGATCCACTCCAACTACGCCGGTCTGACGCCGCACGGCAGCGAAGCCGAGCCGCTAATGCGTCAGATGGCGGAGAAAGTAACGGGCAACCCGCTCGCAGACGTCCGGCTGCAGACGACCGCGACCGCGTTGTCGGGGGAGCCGGGCGCCTTTCAACTCGAGGTCCAGGGCCCCGATGGCACAGACACCATCGAATGCGGGGCGATTGTCGTCGCCACCGGGTTTCAACACTTCGACCCCGGCCGTGAAACGCAGCTGTATGGCTATTACGAGTTCGACGACGTCCTCGCTCTGCAGGATCTCGAAGCGATGCTCAAAGAACACTCCGTAGTGCGGCCTTCAAACGGGGAGCCCCCGCGGTCGCTGTGTTTCGTTCAGTGCGTGGGCAGCCGTGACCGGCTCATCGGCAACGAGTATTGCTCCAAAGTCTGTTGCGGGGTCGCCTCGAAGGAGGCGATCGAGGTGCGCGAACTTGTTCCCGACTGCAAGGTCTACATCTTCTATATCGACATGAGGATGTACGGCTACTGGGAGAACGAAATCTACTGGAAAGCCCAGGAGAAGCACCACGTCCAATACGTCAAGGGCATCATCACCGAGGTGCTCGCCAAGGGCGACCAGCTGATCGTTCGCGGCGAGGACACCACGATGGGCAGGCCCATGGAGTTGCTCATGGACATGGTCGTGCTCTCGGTGGGGATGGAACCCTCGGCCGGAACCCGCGAGATGGCACAGGTCCTCGGCGTTCAACCGAACCGCTTCGGATTCATCGACGCCGTCAACTCCCCGCTCGATCCAGTGGCCACCAGCGCGGAGGGCATCTTCGCCTGTGGTGCCGCACTCGGGCCTGCCGACCTCGAGGACACGGTGTCCTCGGCGGCTAATGCCGCAATGCATGCCGTGGCCCTCGTTCGGGGGCGCGCCGCTGCGCCGGCCGGGAGCTGACGCGGTTCATGCTCGAAGGCCAGGTTGTCGACACTCCCGTCGCGGCGGAGTTCTACCAACAGGTGCTCGAGATCACCACGCGCGAGGAACTAGCCGGCATCGGCGACGACTTGCAGTACAAGTCCACGAGCATGCGGGCGCTCGTCGGAGACGACCCGGCGTCGATGGACGGCGCTGCGGTGCGCGAGTTGCTCGGCTGGGTCTTCTGTGCGCGCCGAAAGGTCAACCGGATCCTTGCGGTCGTCGAACCCGAAGTGCTCGCTGCCGAAATCGCCGAATTGCTGCATGGGCAGCCCGCGATGGCCGCGCGCTACGACAGGTTCGCCGACCTGCTGGAGCCGCTTCCCGCCATCGCGGCCGATTTGCCAGGGGAGTTGCTGCACTTTCTCGATCCGACTCGATACTGGCTCTGGACGCGCTGGATGTGGGATCCCGACGCCGGCACCGGATCGCTGGGTTTGGTGACGATGGATGATGCCGGTCTCGACGCCGGAAATGGGCGCGGCGAGACCTATCTCGCCGTTGGTCGGGCGATGGCCTTCGTCGAGGAAACCGGGAAGGCGGCTGGCTTTACCAACCTGGGGCCAGGGCTCTTGGGTACGGATGTGTTCCTCGCCGCCGTGTACGGCGTCTACATGCAGACCGTGCTGCGCATGCGGATGACCAAAGAATTCACCAACATCCTGCCGCCGCTGCCCGACCTCATCCGCCGTTTGCTCGGCGTGCACCACGCCCACAATAGGAAGGCCTGAACATGCCCGTAGGAGGACGAAAAGTCCCGCCGACCGCCGTCGAGTTAGATGTCGTGACGGTCAAATCAACTATCAGCGACCGCACGACCGAGCTCACCGCAGACTGGAACAGGATGTTCGAGCCGCGGGTGATCACCGACACGGGTCCCGACCGGTTCACGGAACTGAACCTGCTGGCCGGGGCGGAGTCGCTGGAATGGTGCTACGGCTGCGGGAAATGCGTGCCGGTCTGCCCGGTCGACCTGGTCGGTGAGTACGGGCCACGCAAGCTGCACCGCCTAGCCCAGACCGGCAAGGATCTGCTTGCCAGCGACGAACTCTGGATGTGCACCACCTGCGCGAACTGCCTCCGGGTCTGCCCGAAGGAAGTCAACATGATCGACTTCATGCCCGCAGCGCGCGAAGAGGCCATCAGCCGCGGCCAGGTGCCTGCCGAGCTGCAGCAGGTGTTCGAAGCGACGTTCCGCCAGGGGAATGCGCTCGGTTCCAACCCTAGGCGGCGGGCCGCGTGGACCAAAGGCGCGGGTGTCCCCGTGCGGGAGCTGCCCAAAGACTCGGCCCCGGTCGACGTCCTGTTCTACGTCGAGGACTACTGGAGCTATCACCCGCGCGGACAGGAGGCCGCCCAGGCATTCGCCCGGATCATGCACGCGCTCGGTGTCGACTTCGCGATCCTCGGCGCTGAGGAAAAGACGCTCGGCGACTCCCAGCGGCTGGCCGGAGAACGTGGACTGTTCGACTCGCTGATGGAGGACGCCACGACGACGCTCGCCAAATACGACTTCAAGCGAATCGTTATTCCCGATCCGCACGGCTTCAATGCCCTGGTCAAGGAGTACCCCAAGAGCGGTCACAACTACGAGGTCGCGCACTACACACAGTTCTTGGCCCCGTTGGTCGACCAACTCGAGTTCACAACACCGCTCGAGGCACGGGTGACCTTCCACGACCCGTGCTACCTCGGCCGGCACAACGGCGAGTACGACGCACCGCGAAAGCTGTTGCGCGCCATTCCCGGTATCGATCTCGTGGAAATGGGGCGCTGCCGGGAGAACGGCTACTGCTGCGGCGGCGGCGGCGGCGGTATGTGGCTCGACGGGTTCATGAGCGACAAGATCGACGAGCGTCTTTCGGAACGTCGCGTTCGTGAGGCAGCCGAGTCGGGTGCGGACATTTTGGCGGTCTGCTGCCCCTATGAGGTTTCGAGGTTCTCCGACGCGGCCAAGTCGACGGGCAACGAACAACTGCAGGTGCTCGACATCGCCGAGATGCTCGACACCGCAATGGGTTCACCGAAAGCCACGTGACGCGCATGCGGGTGGTCGACTTCGGCACGGAAAGCGCGCTGCGAAGCCAGACGGTTTGGCACGCGCTCTGCCGTGCGGTGAAACCCGGCGACGAGCCGGTGCTGTCGTTCGTGCGACCACGTGAACCTTACGTCAGCATCGGTTACCACCGCGACCTCGCCGAGGTCGACGCTGAGTACTGTGAAGCCGAGGGCCTGCCGATTTACCGGCGAATGGTGGGCGGAGGTCCGGTGTACTGCGACGCGGGTCAACTGTTCTTCCAGATCACCCTGCCCGCAAGCGATTTGCACGCTCGACGATCAACCGCGCTGGCCACGTTGTTGAATCCTGCGGTGAAGGCGCTGCGACGGCTCGGCGTCGACGCGGTGCTCGACGGATTCGGTGAGATCAGCGTCGGGGCGGCCAAGGTGTGTGGCCACGGCGCGGGCCAACTCGGCCGGGGCGCGACGGTCGTCGGCAACCTCATCACCACCTTTGACCACGACCGGGCCACGCGTGTCCTGAGCCTAGATCCCGAGGTCCGGTCGGTCGCCCTGGCACTGATGCGTCGCCACGTCGCGACAACCCCCGTCGATGCGGCGCTCTGGCAGGCCGAGATGGTGGGTGAATACGCCGAGCACTTCGGTAGCGCACCACGGTACGAGGCTTTGAGCCCTACGGTGACGGACGAGTTGGCGCGGATGGACCGCCTACTGGGCAGTGAACGGTTCGTCGCCGGAACGCCACGACCGGTTCGCGCCGTGCGGACGGTCAAAGTGCGGGCCGGCGTATGGGTACACGAATGGCGTAGCGGTGACGAGAGGGTCGTGCTTGGAATCGCCGGCGGCACAGTGGAAGTCGCTGTCTGCCGGGAGCACCTGATCGGGCTGCGGCTTGAAGAGGCGCAACAGGAACTGGCACGTGAGCGCGACGCCGCCGCGCTCCTGACGGCCATCGACGCGGCACACGCGGAGGTAGCATGACGACACAACCCGAAGTAAGCGGCTACGAACTCCGGCTGGACCGGCGCTACGACCCGCAAACGCATCTGTGGGTGCTGAAGATGCCCTGGGGACATCTACGGGTGGGGCTGGATGCCCTCACCACGGACACCTACGGCGCCCTGGCTCAACTCGAGATGGCCGATCCCGGCACAGCCGTCGACCGTGGGGAGCCGTTCGGCAGCCTGGAGGCCGCGAAGTTCGTCGGACCGCTGATCGCCCCGGTATCTGGAGTAATCGCAGCGGTCAACGGCGAGGCGTTGGCCAACCCGGAGTTGGTCCTTCGCGGACCCTACGACGACGGATGGCTGGCTGAGTTCGCCGAGGCCGGTTCGACGCCGGGGCTTCTCAGCGGCGAAGATGCCCGGTCCTGGTTCGCCGACGAAGTAGCCGATTACCGCGAGAAGGGCTTGTTGGCGGAGTGACGGCCACCGGTTTCGACATCCGCAGTCGCCACTTCGGCGACGTGATGGACTTCTACGCGCCTGGGCTCAAGGAGTGGAGCACCCCGGAGTGGACGCCCACCAATCCCAAGCGTTTTCTCCCTGTTTCGGTCACCGGGTCGGCCTGCGCCCTGTCGTGTGACCACTGCCAAACCAAGGTGCTGCACGGGATGGCGGGCATCCCGACCGGCGAGACGCTCTTCGACGTCGCGGCGCGAATGAAGGCGGGCGGCAGCGAGGGAATGCTCGTCTCGGGGGGCTCAACCCGCACGGGAGGCGTGCCGCTCACCGCACACCTCAAGCACGTGCCTCGCATCCGCGAAGAGCTCGGCATGAAGGTGATCGTGCACTCCGGCGTGGTATCGCCACGCCTGGCAGATCAGCTCGCCGAAGCCGGCGTGGACGGCGTGATGCTCGACATCATCGGCGCCGACGAGACCATCCGCGACGTCTACCATCTCGACCTCACCACTGCCGACTTCGACCGTTCGTTGCGGGTACTCGCCGCGCAGGGACTGCGGATCATCCCGCACATCGTGTTGGGGCTGCACTACGGCAAGTTCCTCGGCGAGCAGCGGGCTCTCGAGATGGTCACCGACCATGCGGTCAGTACTTTGATCTTGGTTGTGCTGGTGCCGTTGGTCGGCACCCCGATGGCACATCTGCCCCCGCCACCCACCGACGATGTCACCGCGTTCTTTGCGGCTGCACGAGCCGCGGCCCCCGCGATCCCGGTCAACCTCGGCTGTGCCCGGCCCATGGGGCAGATCAAGGTCGACCTGGATCAGGCCGCAGTCGATCTCGGGCTCAATGGGATCGCCTATCCGGCCGACGGCATCATCGGCTACGCCGAATCCCGGGGAATCACCGCCCGGCGTTACGAATACTGCTGCTCGCTCACCTGGGCGGGCGGCCAGGACGGCGGCTACGCCGAGGTCAAGGTGAGTTGAAATGACCACGTGGCGTTTCTTGTTCGACGACGGCGCCAGCGCCGCCGGTGGCCTCGCGCTTGACGAGGCCCTGATGGCCGGGGTCGGCCGCGATGCCAACCCCGCGCGTCCAACTTTGCGGCTGTACACCTACGCCAGCCATGCCGCGCTCGTGGGCCGCTACCAGACACTGGCCGCGGAGGTCGACGTCGATGCGTGCGCAGCCAACGGAACGGGGGTAAGTCGGCGACCCACCGGCGGCGGGGCGATCGTGATGGGTCGCGACCAACTCGGTGTCGCCCTGGTGTTGCCGGCGCCCGCGACCCCGCCGCGCACCCTCATCCCCGAGTTGGGCCAGGGAGTAATCGAGGGGCTGCGCCGGATCGGCGTTCAGGCCGAGTTCGGCGGCAAGAACGACCTGCTCGCGGGCGGACGCAAGATCGCCGGGCTCGGGATGTACACCGACGGGCAGGGCGGGCTGCTGTTCCACACCAGCTTACTGGTCGACCTGGATGTCGATTTCATGCTGAAGGTCCTGCGGATCCCGGCTTCCAAACTTGCCGACAAGGGCGCGGCCGCCGTCGCGGAGCGCGTCACCACGGTCCGTCGCGAGCTCGGCCGCCCGGTCGACGTGGGCACGTTGCGAGGCGTCGTCGCCGAGGGTTTCGCCACCCGCTTCGGGATAAGGCTGGCCGCTTGCCAACCCGACGAGGCCGAGCACGCGGCCGCGGACGAGCTGGTCGCGAGCAAGTACGCAAACCAATCCTGGCTCGCCGAGCAGGGCGCGCAACCGGACGGCACCGGTGGCGCAGCGTTCCGCTCTCCCGACGGCCTTGTGCGGGTCTTCGTTGCCGCACAAGGTTCGCTGGTCAAGAGCCTGCAATTCACGGGCGACTTCAATACGGTGCCCGATGGGCTGCGCCAGCTCGAGCACACGCTGCGCTGGCGCCATCTCAACGCCGACACCATCCATGGCCTTGTTGGCGAGGTGCGCTCCGCCACCGGCGCCGACGCCGGATGGCGCCGCGACGAGGATGTCGTCGCCGCTGTGCTCGACGCCGGAGCCCAGGCCCTCAACCGGTCCGCTGCCCCCGTTCGACCCACCGGATCCTGTTACTTCCCAGAACAGCAAGGGAGCACTCTGTGACCTTAACCCCGTTGCCACTGCTCGCCGGCGCGCCGGCACCGGCGAAGATCAGCCCCGAATGGGTGCGCATCTCGATGGCGAGTGCCTACGCGCTGCGCTTTCGCTCGGGCCGGTTCACCAGAGACTTCGAATTCGGCGGAATCAACCTGCTGCTGAACTACGACGAGGGCTGCATGTCGGACTGCGGGTATTGCGGCCTGGCGCGCACCCGGCCGGGCACGTACACCGACAAATCGTTCATCCGGGTGGAATGGCCGCTGGTGGGCACCGACGAGCTGGTCGACCGGATGGTCCGCCATCACCACAAACTGACACGGCTTTGCATATCGATGGTCACCCACGGCCACGCCTACCGCGACACCTGCGACATCACCAAGCGCATCGTCGAGCGTGTGTCGGCGCCGCTGTCCATTCTGGTCGCGCCGCCCACCCTGAATCGGGAGCGCCTGGAGGAGTTCAAAAGCCTCGGAGTCGACATGATCGGCATCGGCCTCGACGCCGTCACTGAGGACCTGTTCCGCAACATACGTACTGAAGTGCCCGCGGGCGGGCTGAAATGGACGAAGTATTGGGAGATCGTGCGCGCGGCCCGCGAGGTGTTCGGCCCGTGGAAGGTGAACGTGCACACCCTGGTTGGGCTTGGCGAGCGGGACGCCGACATGGTCGACCTGTTCTGCCGGTTGCGTGACGAGCAGATCTTCTCGTACCTGTTCTGCTTCAATCCCGAACCCGATTCGCGTATGGGTACTCATCCGAAATCGCCCATCGCGCGTTGGCGCCGGGTCCAGTTGGCCCGGCACCTCGTCGAGGAAAACGGTTACGGCATGTCCGATTTCGTCTTCGACGACAACGGCGACCTCGTCGACATGGGCGGCGACAATACGGCTGTCGAAGAAGCGATCGCCGGGGGAATTCCGTTCATGACCAACGGTTGCCCGGGGGAGAAAGGGCAACCCGGGTGCACCCGGCCCTACGGCTCATACCGACCCACCGAACCGTTTCGTGACTTTCCGTTCCCACCCACCGGCGGTGACCTCGTCGAGATCCGCGACCAGCTGGCGTTGGGTGTCCCACTGACCCCACAACCCCGAGTAGAGGAGTGCTGATGCGCATCGTTGTGCCGCTCAAGGCGGTGCCCGACCTGGTGGAGGAGATCGAGCTCACCGACGACGGGACCGGCATCGACCGCGATTATCTCAAGTTCGTCCTGAACGAATGGGACGACCAGGCTCTCGAGGAGGCTCTGCTGGTCAAGGAGGCGAGCGGGGGTGAGGTTGTGGCCGTCGCGCTGGCCGACGATCCGGATATCGAGCAGGCGCTGTACACGGCCATGTCCAAGGGCGCCGACTCCGCGGTGAAGCTGACCGGCGCATCCGAGCCGGACACCGCCACCGACACCCATGCGCGGGCCGCCGCGTTCGCTGCGTACCTCAAGGACAATCCGGCCGATCTCGTCATCACCGGCGTGCAGGCGCCCGACGACCTGGACGGTCAGCTGCCCTCGGCGTTGGCGGCGCACCTGGACTGGCCACACGCGTCGGTGGTCGTCGCCGTCGAGTCGGCCGGCGACAAGGTCAAGGTCCGCCAGGAGTTCAGCGGCGGCCGCGGTGCCGAACTGGAGATGACCACGCCCGCGGTCGTCGGGCTGCAGGCGGCCAGGCAGACGCCCCGTTACGCACCGATCTCCAAGGTTCGCCAGGCGATGCAGGCGGGCGGTCTGACGGAGATAGCGGTGCAGCCGCAAGGCGGCGAACACGGAATGAAGGTCCGGCGGATGTATGCCCCTGAGTCGACGTCACATGCCGAAATGCTCACCGGCGAGCCAGAAGACGTCGCCGACAAGATCATCGAGCTGCTCCGCGGCCGGTCTCTGATAAAGGAGTGAATGACATGAGCAATGTGATGGTGCTGGCCGGGCGCACCGGCAAGGATCTGACTGAGGAAACCTTCGAGCTGATCGGCGCCGCCCGCGAGCTGGCCAGCGCGTGGGGCGGGAAGGTCGAGGTGGCACTGTTCGGCACGGCCGACCCGGCGGCCGAACTCGGCGCTGCCGACACCGTCGTGTCGATCGACCATCCCGCACTGTCGGACTACGTGCCGGAGGCCTACGAGGCGGCGCTACGCCATGTGCTGGCAGAGCGTTCACCGCGAATGTTGTTGCTGCCCAATGATACTGTTGGACTGGATCTCGGCACGGCGCTGTCGGTGACCTGGGATGCGCCGCAAGCCGCGTACGTGGTTGGGCTGACCGCCGACGGCGATCTGCCGGTGGCGACCTGCCAGATCCTCGGCGGCAAAATCCTGGCCGAGGTCGAGTTGGCCGGCGAACGCGCGATATGCACGGTGATTTCGGGAGCGTTTCCGGCAGCAGCCGGTCAGGGCGGCGGCGAGGCGGAGACGGTCACGCTCGATCCACCCGCCGGCCTGGACTCGCCCAGGACCAGCCTTCAGCAGGTCATCGAGGCGGAGAGTGGCGACGTGGATATCACGGCCGCCCCGATGCTCGTCTCCGCCGGCCGCGGCGTCGGGTCCAAGGACGACCTGGAAACCGTGCAGGAAATCGCGGACGCCCTCGGCGTGCCGCTTTCCGGGTCGCGGCCGGTGATCGACTCCGGTTGGCTGCCGAAGTCCCGGCAGGTCGGCAAGTCAGGGTTGAAGGTCAAGCCGAAAGCCTATCTCGCATTTGGCATCTCGGGTGCGCCGGAACACCTCGAGGGTATGCGGGACGCCGAATTGATCATCGCGTGCAACACCGACGAGCACGCGCCGATCTTCGAAATCGCGCACTATGGCAGCACCTGCGACCTGTTCGATCTTGCGCCGGCTCTGGTCGAGAAACTGGGAGGCTGAGTGGCCGGAGACTCCGTGACCCGGCCGATCTTCGAAGGGATCGGCCATGCCGGCGAGCTGACGTTCTATGTGCTCTCCGCCGTGAGTATCGCGATCTTCGGATACGGCGTGTGGCGGCGGGTGCGAAAGTACCGGCGGGGCCGTTCGGCGGGCCGCGGCGGCGTCATCCGATCCGCGCTTTTCGGTAATCCGTTCGGCGGTTTGCGCCGTCGCGGCGATCGGGGTTCCGCGGCCGTGGTCGCGACCAACGTCACCATCGGCCGCGGCTCTGCGGCGGTCGGACTGGCTCACTTCGGCGTGTTCTGGGGCTTCATCGTGCTGTTCATCGGCACCGTGATCCTGACCATCGACGTCGACGTGGTGCGCCTCGCCAGCCCCCTGATTCTGGGCGAGGAGGTGTCGTTCTTCAACGGCTGGTTCTACCTGATCTACTCGGTGATCCTGGACACGTTCGCGCTGGCCGCAGTGCTTGGGCTGGGATACCTGATAGTGCGGCGTTGGCTGCAGAAGCCCTTCCGGCTGGACTACACCAGGGCCGCCGAGCCCGAAGGTGGCTACAGCCGCAGTCAGTTCGTCCGCGGCGACTGGCTGTTCGCCGGCGGGCTGGGGCTGATACTGTTGACCGGCCTGCTCGAGGAGGGCGCGCGGATCCGCGCGGCCGAGTTCCCGTCCTTCGAAGTGTGGTCGCCCGTGGGCTGGGCGATCGGCAGATCCTACGAGCTGATCGGGATCACCGCGTCGGCCTCCTTCACGCTGCACACCGTGCTGTGGTGGGTGCACGCGCTGCTGGCGTTGGCCTTCGTCGCCTACCTGCCGTATGCGAAGTCCATGCACATGCTGGCCGACGGGGTGAACCTGCTGGCCCACGACAGACATGGCACACGGGCACTGCCGGCCCCGGTCCCCGACACCGGCCACGCCGGCTACACCAAGATCGAGGACTTCACCTGGAAGGAGCTTCTCGACTTCGACTCCTGCACCAAGTGCGGGAAATGCCATGAAGTGTGTCCGGCACGTGTCGGGGGTGCTCCACTGTCCCCGCGAGACCTCATCCTCGATCTTCGTCAGTGGGTGGACGTGCAGACCGGCGGGCTGGCCTTGCTCGACCGTGAGCAACGGCCGGCGATGCCGGGCGCCGATGCGGCGATCGCCGGTGACGTCATCATGGCCAACACGCTGTGGTCCTGCACCACGTGCATGGCGTGTGTCGAAGTATGTCCCGTTGGCATCGAGCACGTGTCGACCATCGTGCAGTTGCGCCGCAGTTTGGTCGAAGAGGGCAACATGGACCCGACCCTGCAGCAGGCGCTGCAAGGCCTCGGTGGTCAGGGCAACTCCTTCGGCAAATCCGCCCGCATGCGCTCGAAGTGGACCAAGAAGCTGGAAACCCCGATCAAGGATGCCCGCAAGGAACCGGTCAAGTATCTGTGGTTCGTCGGCGACTATGCCTCTTACGACGACCGACTGGCCGAGAACTCGCGGCTGCTGGCCCGGCTGCTCACCGATGCCGGCGTCGACTTCGGCATCCTCTACGAGTCGGAGTGGAACTCAGGCAACGACGTTCGCCGCGTCGGCGAGGAAGGCCTCTTCGAGCAGCTCGCCGAGCACAACATCGAAGCCCTCGAGGCAGCGGACTTCGACGAGATCTTCACCACCGACCCGCACTCCCTCAACGCGTTGCGCAACGAGTATCCGCAGCTGGGCGCCAACTACACCGTCTGGCACTACACCGAGCTGTTGGCACACCTGATCGAAACTGATGCGCTGCCCGTCCAGCCGCTCGGTCTGCGGGTGACCTATCACGACCCGTGCTACCTCGCCCGCTACAACGGTGTCACCGAGGCGCCACGGCGGGTCCTGGAAGCGCTGGGATGCGAATTGGTGGAAATGCCGCGCAACCGGACCAACACCTTCTGCTGCGGCGCGGGCGGCGGGCGGATCTGGATGGACGATTCGGCACTCGACGAGCGGCCGAGCGAGAACAGGATCAAGGAGGCAGCCCTGCTCGACATCACGCACTTCGTGGTGTCGTGCCCGAAGGACATGACGATGTACTCGGACGCCGCCAAGACGACCGGACACGCCGATCAGCTCACCGTCATGGACATCACCCAACTGGTCGCGATGGCGGCTTCGCCGCCGCGCAACGAACTCCAGGACGCAGGAGTGCCGGCATGACGCGTGCAGATGACGCAACCACATCGGTGCTCTACCTCACGGCGCTCGGCGGAGCGCTCGGGCAGCGTGTGCGTCACATCGCGGCTGCGGTGCGTCGACTGGATGGGATCGCCGCCGGAGGTGCTGATGCCGCTGCGTCGCAACCGATCCGAGAAGACATGCGCGAATTCGTTCTGCGCATGCTGAGGACGGCGAGCGACCGAGACAACGACCTCATTCTGCGGGCGTTGGCGGCCAGCGCGACAGATGGCCCAATTGAATTGGCCGAGGTGACCGGTCGGCCGCGGCTGGCGCTGTGGGAGGCGATCGGCGACTTGGTCCAGGTGGGCCTGCTGGAGCGTGATCCAGTATCCAGCGGCGCCCGGCTCACACCCGCCGGTGGCGCCATGCTCGCCATGGTGGACCTGCTCGTCAACTCAGCGGAGGAACCGTGATCTGCCCATATTGCGGTGACCATCGGGGTATCCGCGACCTGCACGCGCACCTGGCCACCGACCACGGCGCTGAGGTCACCACTGAAGACATCGGAGACCGCACCGCTTACACGGTGACGTGTCCGTACTGCTCGGAACGCTACCGGCAGCCGATGAAGAAGACCGCCGGGGACCCGGAGTTCTTGGCCCGGTTCGAGCGTCAGATCCGCCTGGTCGCTTTCGACATGTTGATCAACCACGTGCTCGCCGAGCACGCCCCCGAGTCGGTAGAGCCGTAAAGGAGAACGACCGTGCCCGATGTGAGGAACTGCAACCTCCCCGACGACGTCTACTACCTCGTCGAAAGACATGTGTGGGCGCGCCAGGTGCTGGAGGTCATCGAGATCGGACTTACCGACGTCGCCCAGAACCTGGCCAAGACCATCATCTCGGTGACCCCTAAAAAGGTCGGGCGGAAGCTTCGCGCCGAGCAGAGCGTCGCGACCGTGGAGAGCGGCAAGTGGGTCGGTCCCGTTCCCTGCCCGGTCGCCGGCGTGCTCGTCGAGGTCAACACCGACCTCGTCGCGCAGCCTGCCCTGATCAACACCGACCCCTACGGAGCGGGCTGGGTTGCCCGCATCGAACCGGACGACTGGAACACGGACTCGGCGAACCTGGTCACCGGCGCCGAGGCTATGGCCGCCTACGAGGCCTTCCTCGAAAAAGAGGGCATCTCCTGCGAGGAATGACCGATGACCGACCACATCTGGAACGGGTGCGTAGTGCCGGACGACCGGCTCTACGACACCGAGCTGCACGTCTGGGTGCGGATCGACGGCGACGAGGCCCAGCTGGGCATGACCGACGTCGCTCAGACGATGGGTGGTCGGATGGTGCAGGTCAGCTGGAAGCGGCCCGGGCGCGTGTTACGCCGTGGCCAGACGGTCGCGGTGGTCGAGAGCGCGAAGTGGGTTGGACCATTTCCAACTCCGCTGTCGGGCCAGCTGCTCGACGTCAACCGGCTCGCGTATGAGGACGACATCGCGATCGGCAACCGTGACCCCTATGGCGCCGGTTGGATGGCGAAGGTTCGCACCAGTCGCCTGGACGAAGAGCGGTTCCACTTGTGCGATGCCGGGACCGCGTTTGCGTTTTACCGCGAATTCGTCGACGAGCGGGAGATCCGTTGTTACCGGTGTGCGGAGTGATGCGCTGTGACTAGCGGGATGAGTGGCAAGCCGGAAGGCACCGACCACCGGTCCGGCGGCCGGCGACCGAAATGGCTCGTCGTGCTGGTCCTGGTGTTCGCGGCATACCTGGCTTTTCGGTTGGTTCAGGGAATCGTCTGGCTGATCGGCCAGGTTTGAGAAAGCGGTCGTCCCGGCTGGGACGTGAAGGTAAGCAAGGAGAGTAGGAAATGAGTTCAGACATCACCGCCGGCGACGTCGGCGACATCGACGACGACACCAAACGGATGGCGATCGTCTGCTGGAGCAACGACCTCGACAGGGTCTGGCCGACGTTGATCCTGGCCACCACCGGTGCGGCGTCGGGCATGGAGGTGGATGTGTTCTACACGTTCTGGGGTCTACGCGCGCTGCAGCGCAACGATAAGCGAGTCACCGGCAGCAACTGGATGCAGAAGGGCGAGTCGATCGTGGATCGCGGCGGTACCGACCACTTGAAACTCGGCAAGATCCACTTCGGTGGAGCGGGCACCGCGATGATCAAGAAGCTCGCCCGTGACTACAAGGTGGCCGACCCCACCGAATTGATGGAGATGGCGCTGGACTGCGGCGTTCGGATGTACCCGTGCCAGATGACCATGGATCTGTACGGGCTGAAAAGGGAAGACTTCATCGAGGGCCTTCAGCCCAGCATGGGGGCGGCGAGCTTCCTCGACATGGCCACCGACGCCGATATCACGCTGTTCATCTAGAACGATGTAGATCAAGTATGCGCACCGCGGTTCTGGTCGGTGAGGATCACGCATTGATGCAGCGGTTAGGCAGGCTGGACGCGGAATTCGACCTGCAGTGGGTCGCTGCACACCACGCCGAATCGGCTGACATTGTGGTGCTGGACCTCGCAACACCGGGGGCCCTGGAGGAAGTTTCCAGCGCGCGACACCGTTGGCCAAGCGCGGTCGTGGCGGGGTACCTGGCGGTGCCCGACCCAGACCTATGGGTCTCCGGACAGCGCGCGGGCTGCGATTTCGTTGTCAATCGCGGTGCCCTCGTCGCAAGGCTGCGCAAGCAGCTGGCCAGCCCCGCCCGCCGGACCTTTCCCGTCCTCGACGAGGGCGATCTAGCCGGCCGACTGGGCCTAGTCGCCCGAGTCGACACGACGCCAGTAGGACCGGTAGCCATCTACCAAGTCGACGGAAACGTCCATGTCATCGCCGATCGCTGCCCGCATGCAGGTGCGTTGCTGTCGGAAGGAGAGCTGCAAAACCGGCAGCTGACCTGTTCCCGGCATGGCAGCCAGTTTGATGTGTGTACGGGCGAACGCACGAGGGGGCCTGCCGACTCGGACATCGAGACCTACCCGGTCGTAATAGGTGGCGGTCAAGTTTCTATAGTTTTAGGTTAACCTTGGGGCTAAGGGGCTAATCTAAGGGAGGCTGCGTGGAACGGGCCGTTGTGCGCGAGATGTACGATTTACATGCGCGCCTATGTAAAGCTATTGCGGATCCAAAACGGTTGTTGATCCTTGACGCTTTGCGCCACGGCGCTCGGGCGGTCGGCGACATCGCCGAGGAGCTCGGCCTTTCTCAACCGAATACCAGTCAGCACCTCGCGATTCTGCGTGAGCGCAATGTCGTCACTACTTCTCGCGCAGGCAATACGATCTACTACTCGCTGACCAGCCTCAAGGTATTAGTGGCCGTCGATCTCTTGCGCGAGTTCATGGCGGAGTTCATGGTCGACGGCGACGTTGACGGAGTCTCGATAGCGGTGGCCGCCGGCTGATCTCCTACCGAGCACTCAGCAGCTCGGCGCCAATGCCAAATGCCACACCCAGGGTCACGATGAGCGTGACTAATGCCGCGCCGGGTACCATGCGGCCGGACAATGGCGTTTGGCCGGTGCTGACCATGCTCAGCACCCGACGATATCGACGTGGCCCGAACACCAGGACGGCAACCCCGGCGAGGACCATGAGAAGCAGGCCTGGCCACAGGGGTAGCAGGTGTTCTTCCACGTGGCCATGGACCAGCAGAGCACCGATCGCCATCGCCGAGAACCCGGTGCGTTGCCACGCCAGAACGGTGCGCTCGGCCTGCGCCCCGGCATCCAGCAGTTGCTGACCGGTCACGCTCAACGCTCCGCCAGGTACACCAGGACTGCGGCGCCCGCGACGATGATCGCGACACCGGTGACCACCAGCCGGGGCATCGGGTCCGACGGCAGCGGACGATTCTCCCGCAACGCCCGTTCGGCACGATTCCACCGGACGTAGGCCCCCAGCACGACGATCAAAGCGAGGACAAGAAGGGCGACGGTGATCAAAAGACGCACGCTGCGCGGGCCGAAGTCGTGCACCAGGCTGGCCAGCGCGACCGCGCCCGCCAACAGCGCCAGCCCGGTACGCAACCAGGCCAGAAACGTCCGCTCGTTGGCGAGAGTGAATCGGTAATCCGGGTCGGTACCCACGGTCCGCAACGGTGGTTTGCGCCCGAACATCAGCAACTTCCTTTCCCATTCGGGGCGAACCGCACGCAGCGCGCGGTCATGCAGGTGATGGCCCCACCTTAGCCAAGTGGGTCCTTTGCGGTTGGAAGCACCAGGTCGGCCAGTTGGCGAACCTATATACAGGCACCGCCATATACGGGCTTTGGCATATACGGGTACACTGACGGCGTGCCAGCGGCGACCCTTGTCCAGGGCCATCCCGGCACCGTTGGCCAGTTCTTGGTAGCCATATCCATTCGCCCCCGCGGGTGGTCGCCATGAACCGATCGGTTCTTGCGGCAAGCAAGCGCGCCGCTGCCTGGAGCAAGCGACTCCGCTGGCTCCGACTGGACATCCTCGCCGGCGTGAGTGTCGCCATGATCGGCATCCCGCAGTCGCTGGCATACGCCGAGCTGGCCGGAATGCCGCCGATCGTCGGCCTGTACGCGGGCGCACTGCCGCCGGTGGTCGCCGCGCTGTTCGCGTCCTCGCCCTATCTGCAGACAGGGCCCGTCGCCATCACCGCGCTGCTGACCTTCGGCGCGCTGTCCGCCGTTGCCACACCGGGCAGCCCGGAGTATGTGGCGCTCGGGCTCGGCCTGGCGTTCGTTGTCGGGCTGGTGCGCGTCTTGCTCGGCGTGCTGCGGGCCGGATGGCTTGCCTACCTGATGTCGCAACCCATGCTGCTCGGGTTTGTGCCGGCCGCAGCGCTGTTGATCGCGTCTTCGCAACTTTCCAAATCGCTCGGCGTCCCGCCACCACCCTTTAAGAGCGAAATCGCCGACGGGGTATGGTCGCTCGTTCACCCCGGCGAATGGCAACTTGCGGCCGTGCTGATGTTGGCCGGAACGGCGGTCCTCATCCTTGGCGGGCGGCGACTGCACCCGCTGTTCCCGGGTGTGCTGGCCGCGGTGGTGATCGGCACCGTCGTTTCGGTTCTGGGCGGATATCCCGGCGAGGTTGTCGAGTCGATCCCAGCGGGATTCCCGCCGCTGACAATCACCGAGATCCCGTGGACGTCGCTGCCCCAGCTAGCGCTTTCAGGGGTGCTGATCGCGCTGATCGGATTCACGGAGGCGGCATCGATTTCGCGCCGGTTCGCCTCCGAAGAGCGCGTCCGGTGGAGCGCCGACAGGGAGTTCCTCAGCCAGGGCGCGGCCAATCTCGCCGCCGCGGTCACCGGTGGCATGCCCTGCGGCGGGTCGTTTTCCCGCAGCTCGGTGAACCGGCTCGCCGGTGCGAAGACCCGGGCCGCCGGAGCGGTCACCGGACTGACGGTGCTGGCCTTCCTGCCATTCGCAGCGGTCCTGGAGCCGCTGCCACTGGCCGTGCTCGGCGCCATTGTCATCGTGGCGGTGGTGAATCTGATGCGGTTCGGGCCGCTTTTGCGGATCTGGCGAGTGTCGGTTCCGCAGGCCGTGATCGCGTGGGTGACCTTCGTTTCGACGCTGGTGCTCGCGCCCCGGCTGGACATCGCGGTGCTGATCGGCATCGGGTTGTCGGTTGCTGTCTTCCTCTGGCGCATGATCCAGCTGGAGATCGACGTCCATACCGAAAACGAGACCATTGTCTTCACCCCGCGTGGGGTGCTCTGGTTCGTGACGGCCCAGCGACTGGACACGACGTTGCTCGATGCGCTGGCAGCACATCCGGATGCCCGTCGGGTCACCGTAGACCTCTCCCGACTGGGCCGGATCGATACGACAGGTGCGCTGGTGCTCCGATCGGTGCTCGATCAGGCCCGTACCGCCGGATTGGATGCCGACGTCGACGGCGTGCCTCGCCAGTCGGCCGCGCTCGTCGAACGCATTCTCGCATCGCCCGCCGACCCGCTCGGCTGAGGAGGTGTTCGGTGGGCCGCGCAGCCGAGAAAGCGTGCGAGTCGATGGCTAGAGTCCGCGATCCGACCCGAAGCAAGGACTGAATTGGCCCGCTACAGCTACCTCTCGCATCTGGAGTGCGCGCGCTGCAGCGCCGTGCACGACGCAACGGTCTATCAGGGCTTGTGCACACAGTGCGGGTCACCGCTTTTGGCGCGGTACGACCTGAGGGCTCTGGCCGATGAGCTGAGCCGGGACGAGTTGCGGGGCCGGCCGTGGGAGATGTGGCGCTACCACGAGTTGCTCCCCAGTTCGAACGCTTCGCACCAGTTGACCCTTGGCGAAGTAGTCACGCCCCTGTTGGCGCTGCAGCGCTATGGCGAGTCAGTGGGCCTGCCGCACCTCTACGTCAAGGACGAGAGCGCGACACCCACCTCGACCTTCAAGGCGCGCGGCGCCGCGGTCGGGGTCTCCCGCGTAAAGGAGCTCGGGCTCGAGCGCATCGCTATGCCGACCAACGGCAACGCCGGTGCCGCCTGGGCGTCCTACGCCGCCCGCGGCCAAGTGTCGGCCCTCGTTGTCTTGCCCGAGGACGCCCCGGCGATCACCCGCGCCGAGTGCCTAATCGCCGGGGCGCAGCTTCACCTTGTCGACGGTGTCATCAGCGACGCCGGTGCCATAGTCGCCGACGCCGTGGCGCGCGGCGGATGGGTGGATGTAGCAACCTTGAAGGAGCCCTACCGCATCGAGGGCAAGAAGACGATGGGACTCGAGATCGTCGAGCAGCTCGGCTGGGAGTTGCCGGACGTCATCGTGTACCCCACCGGGGGTGGCGTCGGCCTCATCGGCATCCACAAGGCCATCACGGAGATGCTCGAACTGGGATGGGTCACCGGCACGACGCCCCGATTCGTCGCCGTGCAGTCCGCCGGCTGCGCCCCGATCGTGTCGGCGTTCGAGGCGCAAGAGGCCGAGAGTGTGTTCTGGCCTGAGTCGCGGACGGTGGCCTTCGGAATCAACGTGCCCAAGCCGCTGGGCGACTTCATCGTGCTGGACGTGTTGTACCGCTCGGGTGGACGCGCCGTGGCGGTCTCCGACGCCGATCTCCTCGCCGAGCTCCGAGCCGTCGGCGCCGCCGAAGGCCTGTTCCTGTGCCCCGAGGGGGCGGCCGCTGCCCTGGCTGTGCGTCAGCTCGCGCAGGAAGGGTGGATCGCCCCCGATGATCGCGTGGTGATCCTCAACACCGGTGCCGGCCTCAAGTACCCCGACTGCGTCGATGTGGACCTGCCGGTGATGCGGGCCGATCAACGCGTCGAAAAGGTCTGGCCGCCACCGCCTGCGTGATGATCGTTCCAGGCCCGTGGTCGACGTCGGTCGTTCTGCGCGTATGCGTCGACACGCTTCTGTCACGCCCGAGCCTCAGCGCCGCGGCCGGTTTCGGGAGTGTGTGTGCGAGTGGTTCGCGACTGCGCTGCAACTGAGCGGGTACCGAGGGGCCCGGCCATCTCGGGAGATTCCCGTCGGCTCGGCCCGTGCGTGCCAGCATCACCACCTGACGACGCTGCTGGCTACGACGTCGGCCCGGGTGCTGCCGTTCGTGCTGCCGTTCGATTGCGGGAAGGCAGCGGTGGGCTATCCGATCTGCCCGGACAGCGTAGTGGTGAACCACTCGTCGGCGAACATCTGCTTTGCGCGCCTGAAGTACGGCAACCACGGCATGAGTGTGCAGTCGGCGGGCCCCGTTCCTTTGGCCGGTCCGGTGAAGTCGCAGTGCAGGAAGGATCCGGTGGATCCCATGTCGACGAAGCAGATGGCCGACATCCGTGGGTGTGTCGGCGCGGGTGGCCCGCCGGCGCGCGCCGCGATCCGGTCGGCCACGTGCGCGGCCTGGAACACCGCCAGCGTGCCGGCCATCCCGACTGTGAGGGCGGGTGCGGCCAGGTCGCCGATGATCGCAATGTTCGGATACGCGGGATGGGTGAACGTCGGGTATGTCACCATCGGCCATCCCGAGCCGTCCGCGGACGCCAGGCTCGCGACCGTAGCGGGCGCCCGGTGCGGCGGCACCAGGAATGCGGTGTCGAACTCCACCGTCGCGCCGCTGGTGCTTGTCAGCGCCTGGGCGGAGATCTGTGCGGGCGTGAACTCCCTATGGAAACCAACGCCGGCCTCGTCGAGCATCGCGGTGAACGCCGCGGCCGGCGCGTCCCCGAAGGGGGCCAGCGGGCGCGGCCAGGGGTGCACGATCTCCACCCGGGCGCCGGTTACCCGGCTGATCCGCACCGCAAGGTCGAACACCGCCGGGGGACAGCGGTATGCCGGTCCGGTCGGCCCCACGACCACACGATGCCTGGGGCGCAGCCGGCTGACCGCGTCGAGCCCACGCAGCGCGCCGGACAGCGTCCACGGCGCCAGGTCGTCCGCCGGCGCACCATCGGGCCAGCCGACCTCAACCCCGAGCGCGACGACCAACTCGTCATAGCACAGATCGCCGAACGGCCCGGTGACCGTCGACCCGTCCGGATCGACGCGGGCGACTTCGCCCGTGATGACACCGACGCGCGGATGGCTCAGTGCACTGAGCGGGCGCCGGAACGCCGAGGGCTCGGCAGCATCCAGCATCACCGCGACATACCCCGGTATGAACACGTGGTCGGCGGAACGGTCGACGAGGAGGATGTCGAGAGCGGCACCGGACTCGGCATGGCGGGCCAGGCGATTGGCCGCTGCCAGGCCCGCCGCGCCCGCACCCAGAACCACGACCCTGCGGTTCATCGGACCTCCACACCATTCGTTTTTCCCATGCCGCGGGGTATCGATTCCGCACACGGCCCAATTCGGCGCCGGCGCCTACCAATGCCTCCAGCGTCAAACTCGCCCCCGCCGACGATTGTGAGGATCTGAATTCGCGACGATCTGTGCTGCTGAACGGCACCTCGGCAAACTCCGAACGGAGACCCTACCGAGAAGTAATTGACGGTATCGGTAATCGGCCGAACCATATACAGATAGTTGCATGTTGATTACACTGTCGCCGTGATCGATGTCACAAGCCTCACCGGACGGCACTCTACGGCGGGGTCGGGCTGCGTACCGCTTCTGCGAGTGGTCCTGGCTCCCCGCGGACGGGCGCAATGAACGGGACGGGTCTCGCAAAGCCCATACGTTCGACGGGCGAATTCTTCGTGATGGCGGCGGAGACGTTCGCCGCGATGCCGCGGCGGCCCTTCGCCTGGCGCGAGTTGCTCGAGCAGATCGCATTCATTATCCGCGTGTCATTTTTACCGATCATCTTCTTGGCGGTGCCATACACCGTGCTGATCGTCTTCGTGTTCAACATCCTTCTCGTCGACATCGGCGCCGGCGACCTGTCCGGGGTGGGCGCGGCGCTCGCTGCGGTGACCCAGGTCGGGCCGGTCACCACGGTGATGGCCGTGGCCGGCGCCGGTGCTACGGCGATGTGTGCGGACCTGGGCGCGCGCACCATCCGCGAGGAGATCGACGCGATGAAGGTGATCGGCATCGACCCGATCCAAGCCCTGGTGGTGCCGCGGGTCATCGCCGCCACGATCGCAGCGTGCATGCTGTACTCCCTGGACGCCGTGGTCGGACTGGTGGGCAGCTACGTCTTCGTGGTGTTCGTCCAGGACGTCACTCCGGGCGCGTTCGTGGCCGGGATGACACTGCTCGTGGGGCTGCCCGAGGTGATAATTTCCCTGATCAAGGCAACGCTGTTCGGCTTGGCGGCCGGATTGATCGCCTGCTACAAGGGCTTGGCAGCCGGTGGCGGACCGACCGGGGTCGGCAACGCTGTCAACGAAACCGTGGTGTTCAGCTTCATGGCACTGTTCCTCATCAACGCGGTGATGACCGCAGTCGGCGTGAAGGTGACGTGATGAACAGTCCATCAACCCTGTTCCCGCGGTGGGCGGCGACCACCCAAAGGTTGGTCGGCGCGGTACGTGCCCGGGGTGAGCGGACCGCGTTCTACGGCAGGGCGCTCGCGAGCACTCCGGATGCGGTGCGGCGTTATCCGGCCGAGTTGTTACGGGTGGTCGCAGTGATGGGGCTGGGCGCGGGCGCGCTGGCGATCATCGGCGGCACCGTCGTCGTCATGGCGTTCCTGACTATCTCCACCGGTTCGCTGGTCGCCGTCCAGGGCTTTGCCACACTTTCCGATGTCGGTGTCGAAGCGATGACCGGCTTCCTGTCGGCCTTCTTCAACGTGCGCATGATCGCGCCGTCGACGGCCGGTGTCGCGATGTCGGCCACCATCGGCGCCGGCGCGACGGCCCAGATCGGCGCGATGCGGATCAACGAGGAGATCGACGCCCTCGAAGTGATGGGCATCCGGTCGATCACCTATCTGATGTCGACGCGCATCGTCGCGGGCGTTCTCGTGGTGATTCCGTTGTACTGCATCGCGGTCATCATGACCTTCTTCGCCGCACGCTTCCTTACCATCGTCGCCTACGGGCAGTCCAGCGGGGTGTATGACCACTATTTCTCGACGTTCCTACAGCCCACCGACCTGATCTGGTCGTTCGTCGCCACCTTGGCGATGGCGATGACGGTGATGGTCATCCACACCTACTACGGTTTCACCGCCTCGGGAGGGCCGGCCGGTGTGGGTGAGGCGGTCGGTCGATCGGTGCGTGCCTCCATGATCGCGACGGCCTTTATCGTCTGTACGTTCATGCTGGCGGTGTACGGCCAGTCGGGCAACTTCCACCTCTCGGGATGACGGCGGGCTAGATGGACAAACGCGAACGCAAGATCGATCCGATCTGGTGGGCCCCGGTGGTGCTCATCGTGGTGAGTGTCTGGGTCGCCGTGGTCGCCTTGCTGTTCACCGGACGGCTCGCGTCGTATGAGCCCGTCACGCTGGTCTCGGACCGGGCTGGGCTGGTGATGGAAAGCGGCGCCAAGGTGCGGCTGCATGGTGTGGAGATCGGCCGGGTCGAGGCCATCGGCGCGGACGTCGACGCCGCCCGGCTGCAGCTGCACATCGACCCCGGTCCGTTTAAGTTGCTACCCAGCAACCTCGAGGCTGAAATCAGGTCCACCACCGCGTTCGGCTCGAAGTACGTCGACCTCATCATGCCCTCCAACCCCAGCCCCAAACCGCTGGCGCCGGGTGCGGTGCTGCGATCGCGCAACGTCACCGTTGAGGTCAACACCGTGTTCGAGAACTTGCAGTCGGTGTTGCGCGCCATCGACCCCGCGAAGCTCAACGCGGTGCTGTCGGCGTTCGCCGACGCGGTCCGCGGCAAGGGCGAGCGGCTCGGACAGGCCATCACCGACGCGAACAACGTGCTGCTGGCGGTCAACCCGCGAATGCCCACACTGCAGCGCGACTGGCAGCTGCTCGGGCAGACCGCGCGGGCCTATTCCGATGCCGCCCCGGACATCGTGGCCGCCCTCGATTCGCTGTCCACCACCGCCGCCACCATCGCCGCCAACGAGAATGCGCTGGACGCGTTGTTGCTGTCGGCGATCGGGTTCGGGCAAACCGGTGTCAACGTCATCGGCGGAAATTCGCCGAACATCGTCCGGTCGATGAACGTGCTGGAGCCCACCACCGCCCTGCTGCTGAAGTATTCGCCCACCTTCACGTGCACGTTCCAGGGCGCACAGTGGTTCCTCGAAAACGGTGGGCGTGATGCGCTGGGCGGCAACGGCCGGTCGGTGGTGATGGACGTCGCGATGCTGCTCGGCGACGACCCCTACCGCTACCCCGACCACCTGCCGATCACCGGTGCCAGGGGCGGACCCGGGGGCAAGCCGAGCTGCGGATCGCTGCCCGACCCCAGCGCCAATTACCCGGTCAAATCGTTGGTCACCAACACCGGATTCGGGACCGGGCTGGACATCAGGCCCAACCCCGGCATCGGCTTCCCGGGATGGATGAACTACCTGCCGGTGACACGCGCAGTTCCGGAACCGCCAAGTGTCCGCAATCTGTTCGGCGGTCCCGCGATCGGGCCGATTCCCTACCCGGGCGCCCCGCCTTACGGAGCGCAGCTCTACGCGCCAGATGGCACGCCGCTGTGGCCCGGATTGCCGCCGGCACCCCCGCCGGGGGCGCCGAGGGAGCCTGGAGTAAGGCCCGGCTCTGAACCGTTCGTGGCGCCCGTGCCCGCCAACGTGCAACCCACACCGCTACCACCGATACCACTGCCGCAGGAGGCTGAACCATTACCGTGATCGCCCAGCATGCTCCAGAGCCGTCAGCCCTGAGAGCTGTCGACGGCACGCCCGACCGCGATGCCTGCCGCGGGCTGGCCGGGTGAGCCGCCGCATCCGGGGCACCGCCACACGGGTCGCGGTGTATGTCGCCATATCGCTGCTCTTCGCCTTTGCCCTCATTGCAGTGTTCGGGCAGTTCCGTTTCGAGCCGCGCACCCCCTACCAGGCCATCTTTGTCAACATTTCTGGCCTGAAGTCCGGCAACTTCGTGCGCATCGCGGGCGTCGAGGTCGGCAAGGTCACCGGCCTGCACCTGCAGCGCGACGGCACGGTGACGGTCAACTTCTCGATCGACAGGAACCTGCCCCTTACCGAGGGCACCCACGCGGCGGTGCGCTACGAAAATCTCGTCGGCGACCGCTACCTGTCGCTAGAGGAGGGGCCCGGTTCGGTGCGGCGGATGACGCCGGGCGAAACAATCCCGCTCGCGCAGACGTCCCCGGCGCTTGACCTCGACACACTGATCGGCGGTTTCCGGCCGTTGTTCCGGGCACTCGAACCCGATCAGCTCAACGAGTTGACCGGCGAGCTGCTGCGGGTGTTCCAGGGTCAGGGTGGCACGGTCGCCTCGGTGCTGGCGCAGACGTCGACGCTGACCGCCGTGCTGGCGGACCGCGGCGAGCTGGTCGGGGAGTTGATCGAGAACCTCGACACCGTGCTGGAGACGTTCGCGACACGCAACGGTGAGTTCTCCGAGACCATCGACAAGCTGTCCCAGTTCGTGGAGGGCCTCGAAGAGCGCAAGGCCGACATCGCAAACGGCGTGGGCTACATCAACGCGGGCGCGTCCGAGGTCGCCGACCTGCTGACCGAGGCGCGCGCCCCGCTGAAGGAGACCGTGGCGCAGACCGATCGCACTGCCCGCCAAGTCATGGCCGACCGCGACTTCGTCGACGGATTGCTCGCGTCGCTGCCCGACACCTACCAGACGCTGGCCCGGCAGGGCCTCTACGGCGACTACTTCCAGTTCTACCTGTGCGAGGCGGTGTTGAAGCTCAACGGCAAGGGAGGGCAACCGGTGTACGTCAGGCTCGTCGAGCAGGTCACCGGGCGGTGCGCGCCGAAATGAGGCGAATCCGAATCAAACCGATGGGCGAGCGCAACCCGGTGATCGTCGGGCTGGTCGGGTTGGCCCTCGTCGTGGGAATAACGATCGGGGTGTTCCAGTACGACAAGATCCCGTTCATCGCAAACACCAGGGACTACACCGCGTACTTCAAGGAATCCGGCGGCATCAAAACCGGCAGCCCGGTGCGCGCCTCGGGTCTCGAAGTCGGCAAGGTAACGGGCGTGCGTCTCGACGGGCCCACGGTGCGTGTGGACTTCACCGCCAACAAGGATGTCGAGCTGGGCGATCGGACCGAAGCGGCGATCAAGACCGAGACGGTGCTGGGCGCCAAGATGCTCGAGGTGACCCCGCGCGGCGACGGACAGCTTTCCGGCCCGATTCCGGTGGAGCGCACCCGCTCGCCCTACGACGTGCCGGAGGCGCTGGGCGATCTGACCACCACGATCAGCGGCCTCGACACCACCCAGCTCTCCGATGCGCTGACCACCCTGGCAGACACCCTGCGTGAGACACCGGGGAGTCTACGGCCGGCGCTGGAGGGAACGGCGCGACTCTCCGAGGTGCTCAACACCCGCGACGCCCAGCTGCGCAATCTGCTGGCCAACGCCAACACGGTAACCGGAGTGCTCGGCCGCCGCAGTGAACAGGTCGCCGGGCTCGTCCGCAACGCCAACGCGCTGCTGAGCGAAGTGCTACAGCAGCGGGCCGCGCTCGACGCGCTGATGAACAACCTCACCGCGGTGTCCGCCCAGATATCCGGCCTCGTCGACGATAACCGCGCACAACTCAAGCCCGCACTGGACCAACTCAACGGCGTCCTGGCAGCTCCTCGACAACCACAAGCGCGACCTGCAGCGCTCGCTGTACTCCCTCAGCAAGTACGCGATGACGTTCGGCGAGGTCCTCGGGTCCGGGCCGTTCTTCAAGGCCTACCTCGCCAACCTGCTGCCCGGTCAGTTCACCCAACCGTTCATCGACGCCGCGTTCTCCGATCTGGGCCTCGATCCCAACGTGTTGCCGCCTTCGCAGCTGACCGACCCGCCGACCGGTCAACCGCCACTTCCGGCGCTGCCGATGCCCTATCCGCGCACCGGGCAGGGTGGGGAGCCTCGGCTGACCATTCCGGACGCGATCACCGGCAACCCCGGTGACCAGTCATGCCCAGGAATCCTGGGCCCAACCTCGCCCGGCCCTGGCTGCTACCCGTACCGGGAGCCTCCGCCGGCGCCGCCGCCAGGTGGGCCGCCACCGGGGCCGCCGGCCCCGCCGCCACCGGGGCTGGAATCGGTGCCGGAGCCCACCCCGTCACCCGTGTACGTGCCGGCCCCCGGCGAGGTGCCGCACGGTGCGCAGACCGGAGAGGATGGCCAATGAGCGAACACCCCGATGGTCGCCTTCGAAAAACCCGCGCCGTGCGGATCGCGACCGCCATCGCGCTGGCCGTCATCATCGCGGTCGCGGTGACCGTGGTGGCGACCCCGTGGTGGGACAACATCGCCAAGACCATCTACGTGGCCAATTTCGCCAACACGAACGGCCTGTTCGTCGGCGACGAGGTGCGCATCGCGGGCGTCGCGGTCGGCACGGTCGACAAAATCGAACCCCAACCCACCGCCAGCAGGGTGACATTCTCGGTCGACTCCAGCTACCCGGTGCCAGCCGACGCCAAAGCCGCGATCCTCTCGCCGTCGCTGATCTCGGCTCGGGCGATCCAGCTTGTCCCGGCATACTCCGGTGGCCCGAAACTGGCAGGTGGATCGACGATCCCGCTGGAGCGCACGGCCGTGCCAGTCGAATGGGACGATCTGCGCCAGCAGCTGGAGAAGCTGAGCGAGACCCTGCAGCCCACGACCCCCGGCGGGGTGAACACGCTCGGTGACTTCATCAACTCCACCGCGGAGAACCTGCGGGGGCAGGGCGAGACCGCCCGGGACACGATCATCAAGCTCTCCCAAGCGATGTCGGCGCTCGGCGACCACAGCGGCGACCTCTACAGCACGATCCGCAACCTGCAGCTGCTGGTTTCGGCGCTGTACTCCAGCAGCGAGCTGCTGGCCTCGTTCAACCGCACCTTCGCCACCACGACCACGTTGCTGGCCAACACCCCCAACGAGGTCGCCGACGCCGTGCAGGGCCTCGACCGTGCGCTGTCAGATCTGCGCGGGTTCGTCGCGGAGAATCGCGAGGGGATCGGTGTGACGCTGGACCGGCTCAGCTCCATCACCACCGCGCTCAACGACAGCCGCGAGGACATCAAGCAAGCAGGACACGTCGCCCCGACGGTGTTCCAGAACTTCGTGAACATCTACCAGCCCGCCCAAGGCGGGCTTACCGGCATATTGGCGCTGAACAACTTCGCCGACACCGTTTCGTTTATCTGCGGCTCGATAGAGGCCGCCTCCCGCAGGGGCGCCGACCAGTCGTCAAAGCTGTGCACACAGTATCTGGCACCGATCGTGAAGAATCGTACGTACAACTTCCTGCCCGTCGGGGTCAACCCGTTTGTCGGCACTCAGGCCCGCCCAAACGAGGTCACCTACAGCGAGGACTGGCTCAATCCCTATCTGCCGCCGCCGGCGGCCGCCCAGCAGAACGCCGGCCCGGACGCGCCCCTGCCCGCTGAGGCGGCGCTGCCCGCCGAGGTGCACGCCTCCTCGGCCATAGCCACCGACCCCGGCCTGGGGCTGCAAGGGCTGATGGTTCCCACCGATACGGCGAACGAACCGACGCCGAACGGGGGAACACCATGAGACGTTCGATGGTCGCACTCGCCTGCGCGGTCCCCCTGGCCGCCGGCGGGTGCGGATGGCAGGGCCTGAACTCGTTGCCGCTGCCCGGCACCTCCGGCGGCGGGCCCGGGGCGTACACCATTCAGGCACAGCTGCCCGACGTTGTGACGATCAAGCGGAATTCGGCGGTCCGCGTCAACGATGTCGACGTCGGCAATGTCACCGATATCAAGGTGCAGGACTGGCACGCCCTGGTGACCATGCGCATCGACGGCAACATAAACCTGCCCGCGAACGCCACCGCCAAGGTGGGCCAGACCAGCCTGCTGGGCTCCATGCACGTCGAGCTGGCGCCGCCGACCGACGCGCCGCCGCAAGGCAGACTGAAGGACGGCTCGCTCATCCCGCTGGAGCACGCCAGCATGTACCCGACCACCGAGCAGACCCTGGCCGCGGTTTCGATGCTGCTCAACGGCGGCGGTCTGGGCCAGCTCCAGGAGATCGTGCAGGCGTTCGCGAAAGCGTTGTCGGGCCGCGAGGCCGACGCCCGCAGCCTGCTCTTCGAGCTGGACAAATTCATCACGCAGGCAAACGCCCAGACCGACGACATCGTCGCCGCCATCGAAGGCCTCAACGCGCTGGTCGGCCAAGTCGCCGCGCAGGATCCGGTGGTCGATCGCGCGCTGCAGACCCTCCCCGGGGCGCTGAGGGCGCTGGCCGAGCAGCGCAACCAGCTCGCAGACGCCACCGACACGCTGGGCAAGTTCGGCGGTGTCGCCGCCGACACGGTCGCCAAGAGCAAGGAGTCGCTGGTGGCGAACCTGCGCAACTTTGCACCCGTGCTGAAATCGCTCGCCGACGCAGGCCCCGCCCTGACCCGGGGGCTCGACATGCTGCTCACCTACCCGTGGCCCAACTCGACCGCCAAGAACTGGTTCCGCGGCGACTACGCCAACATCACCATGGTGATCGACCTCACCTTGAGTCGCATCGACGCCGGACTGTTCACCGGAACCCGATTCGAGGGCGAGCTGACCGAACTCGAGCTTCAGTGGGGCCGCACCATCGGAATGAAACCAAGCCCCTACACGGCCGGAAACCCGCTCACCTTCCCGTACCACGAGGGAGGCCAGTAGTGGGCAGCGTGCGCCTGCCGCGCAACACCTGGATTCGACTCGCGGCACTGGCCGTCATCACAGCTGTCTTTGCAGGCCTGATGGTGTTCAACTACATGAAGCTGCCCGCCACCATGTTCGGCGTGGGCCGCTACAGCGTGTCGGTTGACCTGCCCGCATCCGGTGGGTTGTACCCCGGCTCGTCCGTCACCTACCGCGGGACCGCCGTCGGGGAGGTCAAATCCGTGGCGGCGACGCGCGACGGGGTGCGGGCCGAATTGTCACTGTATTCCGACGAAGCGGTCCCCGCCGCGGTCGATGCCGAGGTCCACAGCCGGTCGGCGATCGGTGAACAGTACATCGAGTTCGTCCCGCGGGCCGGCGCCGACGCGAACCAGCGGCTGCGCGCGGGCGACGTCATCTCGGTCGGCGCGGTCGAGGTTCCCGTCGACATCGGGCGCCTACTCGACGCCACCAACCGGGCCCTCCAGGCCATACCGAACGACAACCTGCGCACCGTCGTGGACGAGTCCTACACAGCCGTCGGCGGCCTCGGCCCGGAACTGTCGCGCATTTTCGATGGATCGACGTCACTGGCGATCGAGGCCGGCAAGTCGGTCGATTCAATTACGGCGCTAATCGACCAGTCGCCGCCCGTGCTGGAGTCGCAGGTGCAGACCTCGGATTCGATAGCGACGTGGGCGAATCAGCTCGCGGCGATCACCGGGCAACTCAAAGCCCAAGACACCGCTTTCGCCGACCTGATCACCCAGGGCGGGCCCGGACTTGAGGAAGGCCGGGCGCTCTTCGACCGCATCGCACCCGCATTGCCGGTGCTGCTGGCGAACCTGGTGAGCCTCGGTGAGATCGCGGTCACCTACCGCGACGACGTGGAGCAGCTACTGGTGCTCTTCCCGCAGGGCGTGGCCGTCATGGGTGGGGCGATCGTCCCCAACACCGCCACCAAGCAGGACTACCGCGGCATCTACCTGGACTTCAACCTCAACCTCAACCTGCCGCCACCGTGCACTACCGGGTTTTTGCCCGCCGATCAGCGCCGCTCAGCCACCTTTGAGGACGCGCCCGACCGGCCGGCAGGTGACCTCTACTGCCGTATACCGCAGGACTCGTTCTTGAACGTCCGCGGTGCGCGCAACATTCCCTGCGAAACCGTGACCGGCAAGCGGGCGCCGACGGCGCAAATGTGCGAAAGCGACAGGCGATACGTGCCCCTCAACGACGGCTTCAACTGGAAGGGTGACCCGAACGCCACGCTCAGCGGCCAGGGCGTGCCCGAGTACCCGCCCGGCGCCGACCCGGGCCTCGCCCAGCCTCCGGCGGGGGACACGCAACCAGCGCCTGGGCCGGCCCCGGCTGCGAATGGGCCGCCGCCGGCGCCGGTCGGGGTCACCACCTACGATCCCGCGACCGGTGAGTACATCGGGCCCGACGGACGCCGCCACACGCAGGCCGACCTGGCCCAGAACGCGCCGGAGGTGAAGACTTGGCAACAGATGCTTATTCCGCCCGGCAACTAACTGAGGCAGAGGCCGCCAATCACCCGGTGCAACAAGACGTCTGGGTGTGCTGGGGGCGGTCGCTGTAGGACTCGTTGTCGTGGCGGCGCTGGGCGCATTAGTCGGGTGGTCGGGCTACCGCTCCTATCAGGCGGACCAGGCTCAGCAGCGGCGTGACCTGTTTCTGCAGGTGGGTCGGCAGGCCGCAGTCAACCTGACCACGATCAGCCACACCGAGGCCGACGCAGATGTGCAACGCATCCTGGATTCCGCCATTGGCTCATTCCACGACGACTTCCAGAAGCGGGCACCGGCGTTCATCGAGGTGGTCAAGCAAGCGCAGTCCACCAGCGAGGGGACCGTCACCGCGGCAGGCCTGGAATCCGAGACGGCTGATCAGGCCCAAGTACTGGTGGCCGTGTCGGTGAAAACCTCGAATGCCGGTGCGCCGGAACAAGCACCACGGGCGTGGCGAATGCGAATCACCGCACACCGAGACGGCGACAGCGCCAAAGTGTCCAACGTCGTCTTCGTGCCATGAGTAACAAACCCAGCGAACTGCAGCCTAACGTCCGAGTTGACCCGGAAACAGGCGACGAGCCGCCGGTTGTAGTCGGTGAAGTCGAGGAGGCGGCCGAGGTCCATGGACAGGCCGGTCGGTTCTCCTGGAAACGCATCCTCGCCTACGGCGTCCTGCCGGGCTTGGCGCTGGTTCTGGCCCTCGGTGCGGGTTATCTGAAGTGGCAAGCGGATTCGGCGCGCCAGTCACAGGCGGCCCGCACGGAATCGGTCCAGGCGGCCACAGACAGCACCATCGCGCTGCTTTCATACCGCCCGGACACAGTGGACAAGGACCTGGGCGCCGCCCGGGACCTGCTGACCGGCACCTTCCGTGACGCTTACGACCGACTCATCGACGATGTCGTCATTCCCGGCGCCAAGCAAAAGCAGATCTCGGCGGAAGCCGAGGTGCCAGCTGCTGCGGCGGTCTCGGCAACCGAAAACCACGCGGCGGTACTGGTTTTCGTCAACCAGACCATCATCGTCGGCAACGATCCTCCCACCAGCACCGCCTCCAGCGTGCGGGTAACTCTCGAGAAGACCCACGATCGATGGCTGATCTCACAGTTCGACCCCCGTCTGAGACGCGCGAGCGCCAGCCTCGCGCTGGCCACGGCGCCACTATTTGCTGTCACCATGTCAATGGCACCGCCCGCACGTGCCGACGCCGTGGCGTATTTGGTCAACGTAACGATGCGGCCCGGCTACAACGTCGCCAACGCCGAGCACGCGCTCTCGTACGGACACGGGATCGGCGCCAAGGTGGCCGACGGCGTCGCATATCCGCAGATCATGGCCGACGTCAAGGCCGACTTCAACACCACCGACGAGTATCAGGCCTCGTATCTCATCACTCAGGCGGCAAACGGCCTCTGCCCGGCGGTGATCTGGCAACTACGCAAAACCGCCGCGCACTACCAGCCACCCGCGCCGTGACCGAAGAAAGGATGCCTTGATGAACCATCCGTTGCGCTGCTGCGCCCAGGCGTTGACCATTGCATTCAGCCTTGCGGCCACGACGGCGCTGACCATGCCTGTCGGGCAGGCCGATAACAAGCGGCTCAACGACAGCGTCATCGCCAACGTCTACACGATTCAACACCAAGCGGGCTGCACCAACGACGTCAAGAAGAACCTTCAGTTGCAGCTTGCCGCCGAGTGGCACACCCGAGACGTGCTGAACAACCGTGCGCTCGACGGCGACATCGGTTCCGACGGCTCCACCCCCCAGGATCGCGCCCATGCTGCCGGCTACCGCGGAAAGGTGAGGCAGACCGTCGCGATCAACCCCGCGCTGGCCATCAGCGGCATCGAAATACTTCGCCAGTGGTATTACAACCCGGCCTATCTGGCGATCATGCAGGACTGCGCGCACACCGAGCTAGGCGTGTGGTCGGAGAACAGCCTGGATCGCACCGTCGTGGTGGCTGTTTACGGTCAACCAGAATGACTTTCCAGGTCTAGAGCGATTTACCGACGAGCGCGACCAGGTCGACGAGGCGGTTGGAGTAACCCCACTCGTTGTCGTACCAGGACACGGTCTTGGCCTGGTTGTCGATGACCTTGGTCAGACCGGCGTCGAAGATCGAGCTGTGCGGGTCGGTGACAATGTCACTCGACACGATCGGCGCGTCGTAGTACTTCAGGATGCCCTTGAGCGGGCCGTCGGCGGCGGCCTTCATCGCGGCGTTGATCTCCTCGGCGGTCGCCGACTTCTTGAGCTCGGCGGTGAGGTCGGTGCACGAGCCGGTGGGGATCGGCACGCGCAGCGCGTAGCCGTCGAGCTTGCCTTTGAGTTCGGGCAGCACCAGACCGATGGCCTTGGCCGCACCGGTGGAGGTCGGCACGATGTTGAGCGCGGCGGCGCGGGCCCGACGCAGATCCTTGTGCGGGCCGTCCTGCAGGTTCTGGTCCTGGGTGTAGGCATGGATCGTCGTCATCAGGCCCTTGACGATGCCGAACTCGTCGTTGAGCACCTTGGCCAGCGGGCCGAGACAGTTCGTGGTGCACGAGGCGTTGGAGATGATGTTCTGGCTGCCGTCGTACTTGTCGTCGTTGACGCCGATCATGACCGTAATGTCCTCGTTCTTGGCCGGCGCCGAGATGATCACCTTCTTGGCGCCCGCGTCGAGGTGGCCCTTGGCCTTGGCGGCGTCGGTGAAGATGCCGCTGGACTCGACGACGACATCCACGCCGAGATCACCCCACGGCATTGCCGCCGGCCCTTCGCGGACTTCGAGCGCCTTGATCTTGGTGCTGCCGACGACGACGGTGTCCTCATCTTCGAGGGTGACGTCCTCGGGGAGGCGCCCCAGGATCGAGTCGAACTTCAGCAGATGCGCCAGGGTGGCGTTGTCGGTGAGGTCGTTGACCGCGATGATCTCGATGTCGGTGCTGCTGCCCTCGGCCTTCTGTGCCGCGAGGGCGCGGTAAAAGTTGCGTCCAATGCGGCCGAAGCCGTTAACGCCTACTCGGATTGTCACTCGGTCTCCTTCACTTGGCTTAACGTCGGCTGCAATGGCGACACGATAAGGCGAGTTGCAGGTGACTGGCCTCCCCGACCTGGGGGAGCGGCATGGATGTTCACGCACCCAACTCTCACGGACTCTCCGGGGGTTGATTAGCCGCGTTGATGTCGCGCTGTATCGCCGTTTCGGGATAGATGATGCGCAGCAGTGGGCCAGCCATCATCGTCGTGACCAGCGCCATGATCATCATCATCGTGAACAGCGGCGTGTCAAGAATTCCCAGCTGTTTGCCGACCATCAGGATGACCAACTCGGTGAGACCGCGGGTGTTCATCAGTACTGCGATCGCCGCGCTCTGCCGAACGGGCATCGGCGTGATGCGGGCGCCGACAAATGCGCCGACGAACTTGCCCACGATCGCGACTACAAGAATCAGCAGAAGCTGCCACAGCAGACTTGGGTGCGCGAAACCGCGCAGATCCACGTCGAAGCCGGCGATCACGAAGAATATCGGCAACAACAGCACAACGCTGACCTGCTTGAGTCGTTGAAGGATCTCTCGGGTGAATTGCTGAGCATCCTGCCGGGGCATGACCGCGCCGAACAGGAACGCACCGAAGACCTCGTGTATGCCGATCCGTTCGGTGATCAGCGCCGACAGCAGAACGCCAGCCAGAATGACCGTCAGCATGGCCGGGGTGACCCTGCCAGATCTGTTGTGCCACTGAAGCATGCGCGCCAACAGCGGTCGCACGATCACGAACATCACCAACACAAGAGCGGCGGACAGCAGCACGGTTGGCAGCGTCGACAGCGCACTGTTACCGGTTGCGAACGCGTAGATGAACGCCAGCAAAGTCCACGCAACGATGTCGTCGACGGCCGCGGAAGCAAGTGCCAGGGCGCCCACCCTCGTGCGGTGCATCCGGTGTTCGACCAGTATTCGGGCCAGCACGGGAAATGCGGTTATCGACATCGCGACACCCATGAACAGCATCAGCGTCATCAGCGGCACGGCCTTGCCGTCGACTTGGTCGTGGAGTGGATGCAGGATCAAGGTCGCGGCCGCACCCAAGGCGAACGGCAGCACGATCGACGCTAATGAGATGCTGGCGGCGCGGCGTCCACCACCACGAATCAGAGCGGTATCGAGTTCTAGGCCCACGATGAACATGAACAGCACCAGCCCGAGCTGAGCGAGGACCCTCAGATACGGCTGTACGTCGGGCGGAAACAGGTGCCCGTCGAGGTCGCCGGGCAGCAGTCCCAACAGGCTCGGCCCCAGCGCGATGCCTGCGACGATCTCGCCGATAACGGCTGGTTGCCGCAGCAGGCGCGCGATCCGCCCGAACAGGCGGGCCACCACGAGGATCACCGCGATGTCCAGCATGACGATGGCAACCGTGTGGTCCACGCCTGGTCACCCAAGCCTTCCCGTCGCCCGTGCCCGACGGTGGTGGATCGCCGTCAGGCCAACGCCAGGAACAGCTTCTCCAGCTCGGCTTCGGTCATCCCGTCGGCCTCGGCCCCGCTCACGCATTGCCGCAGCCCCGTGGCCACGATTTTGAAGCCGGCCCGGTCCAGTGCCCGAGAAACGGCGGCCAGCTGAGTCACCACGTCCTTACACTCACGCCCGGATTCGATCATCGAGATCACCCCGGCGAGTTGCCCCTGAGCCCGCCGTAACCGATTGAGCACCTGCGCGATGGCGTCGTCGTCTCCAACCATGATTCCTCCGTAGCCGTAACTAGTTGACTGCACCCGTGGGGGTATGTGGGCCTCGATCACGCACCGGCGAGCCCAGGACGAGCGCAGTCATGTGCGGCGGCTCGGCGGCGTCGTTGAGGGTGCGCCGAGTTGCGCCACGACGGTGTCGAGGTCACAGGAGGGTCCGCGGTTGTAGGGCAGACGCGCCAGCAGCCGGCCCATCGCACACGAGTTGGTCACCGCCGCCACGACCAAACCCCCACCGGCCGCCGCGGCCAACCACTTCAGCTTCGGCGCGACGACGCTTGCGAGCACGCTCGCCAGGACCATCGACCCGGCCGCTAGGCGCACCTGGCGTTCCAGGTCCCAGCGCTGGGCGCCGCGGTTGACCGCCAATCCCGTGCCCTGCCAGGCCGCCATGCCGCCGTCGAGCACGTGCACGTTCGCCATGCCGGCCGCCCCGCGCAAGGCCTGCTCGGCCTGCGCGGCGCGCGGACCCGCCTGACACACCAGCACGATGTCGTCATCGACATGGGTGAGGGATCTCGTCGCGGTGTTCGCGCAACAGATCCAGCGGAACGTTGTGGGAGCCCGGGATGTGCGCGGTGTCGAACTCGCCCGCAGTCCGCACGTCCAGCACCCGCGGCGGCGTGTGCGAGTCCAGCATCTCCTGCAGGTATCGCGGATCAACGGTCCTGGCGCTCGTCGCGGTCATCTCGTTCCTTCCTGATGAAGGTTCGTGGCACCCAATACCATACGGGGTATCGATCCTAGTGTTCTACCATACACCAGGGGGTATCAGCAAGTGCCCCTCCGCCACGTATCCATACGGGTGCTTGACATACCCATATGGGGTAGGGACGCGATCGGTTACGTGAGGTCAAGAGGGCGAAGCGCAGCTCAGATCCTCGAGCCGTACTACATCGAGTACCCATCAAGCGACCACGCTCATTGGCGATAGGGAACCGAACCCGCGACCGCGCACCCGCGAAGCGACACTCGGCTCATGCCATCGGAGATTGCCGCACCGGCCGGCAAGCCGTGATGTCAAGCCCGGTGGAATGACCATCGCTGCCTTGGTCAAACGGAGGCGGCGGGTCACCCGGTTGCAACTGTGTCATCTTCCCCACGCGAGACCGCGTGACTCCACGGCGCCCCGTCTGCGAGCTGGGCGAATGCGGCCGCCGCGTTCGAGGCCGACGTGGGCGTCAACCGAATCGGTTGGTGGCGCCCTCGCCGCGGCTAAGGAGCGCCCGGTTTCCTACCCCGCCGCCGGAAGTCATCACGCGGGCGGCACGTGTGGACAGCGTCAGGTGGATGATCCGACCGTTCTCCACGGTGATCCGGACACGCTGGCCGAACCGCAGCAGACGCAACCGATCCGCGTCGAAGGCTTCTGCGTCATAGGGCATCTCGGTGCCATCGTCTAGTAGTACCGTGCCGGCGGATGTGGCTTCAGAGAACGTCCGCACCGTTGCCTCCATCCGCGCAGGTTAGCACCGTTGCCCGCACCGTTCCGGTGGTCTGAACGAGCCAGCCGAACCCGCCGAACCCGTCCGGTTCGGTCAGCTCGGCTGCTTCGGCAGCCGACACCAGCTGCTGGCGGTACTGGCCGGGGTGCGTGCCGGCCATCCCCGGCGGTGGACGTTGACTGCGTACGCCGAGGGCGCGCAGCGCGTCGCGCTGGGTTGTGCACAGCGTCGCCGCCGCGCCGGCGGCCGTTCCTGCGGTCGCGCAGGCGTCGATGGCGACGTGCGAGGTGATGTCGCAGGAGCCGTCGGGCACCGGGTCGACCGCCCGACCGCCGCGGTAGCCGGCCAGGCTGCCGTGCGGCGGGCGGGTGTCGCGGTAGTGGACGTAATCGATGGCCACCGCCATCCCGGCGCGCAGCCGCCGCACGACCCGGGCCCACGCCACGTCGCGTGGCCTGCCCACCTCGGCGCGATGGCCCACCACGTCAAGCGGCCACCAGCGCGCGAGCCAGGCAAGTTCAGCCGGTGCCACCGGGCGGCCGAGGCGTTGCGCTCCGGTCGCCGGGTCGACCAGAACCAGACGCATGCCGTCGTCGGCGAGCTCGACCACGTCGACGGAAATGTTGTCCAGCCACTCGCTGGCCACGACGAGGCCGGTGATCTGATCGGGCAGCTCGGGCCGCCAGGACACCAGCGGGTCGAGCCCGTCCGGGCGGTCGGCGACCTCGACCGCCACCGGGCGCAGCCGCTCGACCAGGTCGCCGCCGGCCTGCTCGATCATCTGCGTCAGCAGATCACCTCGCCCGGCCCCGACGTCTACCAGATCCAGCTGGGCCGGCCGGCCCAGATCGGCGTCGACGGATTCCAGCAGCCGCAGGAGCGCGGCGGCATAACGCGGGGATGCGTGCACCGCGGTGCGAAAGTGCGCCGAGGGCCGCTCGCGCCGGTAGAAGCCCCGCTCGCCGTAGAGCGCGCGCCCGGTGGCGCCCCGCCAGGTAAGCCACACCGGCCCAGCCTATCCATGCCACCATGGATCGATGGACACCTTAGCCAGCGAACGCCTGGTCGCGGAGGCGACCAGCAAGGCCGGCCTGATCTGGGTCGCCCCGACTGGCGCCGACCGCCCGCACGCCGCATGGCACGTCTGGCACGACGGTGCCGCATACCTGGTCACCGGCGGGCTCGAGCAGGACCTACCCGGCCTTGACGGCGCCAACCACGCGACGGTCACCGTGGCGAGCAAGGACAACGGCGCCCGCCTGGTCACCTGGCGGGCCGATGTCTCGCGGGTCGAGCCGGGCAGCCGGCAATGGGACGAGGTAGTTCCTGTTCTGCAGGCAAAACGGCTCAACGCCCAAGATCGCGAGCAGCAGCCGTCGCGGTGGGCCCGAGACTCGTCGGTCTTGCGCCTGCGGCCGAACGGTTCGATCATCGAGGCGCCCGGCAGGGCATCGACCGACGCGCACTGCGCCGTCCCGCCCGCCAGCCCGGCCACGACCCGCGGGCCCCGGGGCTGACCAGCTCAGCCGAGCCCGGCGATGGTGAGCGGGCCGACGCGCAGCAGTACGTCGGGTGCCACCGACAACGCGATCGTCGCGGCCGCGGCGATCGCGATGGCCACTCCGGTGGTTCGGGGCACCGGCACGGCCCCCGCCCCTTCCTCGGACGGCGCGGAAAACATCCGCGCCGCCCACGCCACGTAGTAGTACAGCCCAATCACTGTGTTGATCGCGATCAGAACCGCGAGCCACCCGGCCGCTCCGGTGATTGCCGCCCGAAACACCACGATCTTGGCGAACAACCCGGCCAGTCCCGGCGGCAGCCCGGCCAGGCAGGCGAGGAAGAACGCCAGCAATGCCGCGCAGACCGGGTTGGTGCGCGCGAAGCCGCGATAGTCGGCGAGCAGTCCGGCCGGGCGGTGGCTCGCCATCACTGCGACGACGGCGAACGCGCCGATGTTCATGACCGCGTAGATGGCGAGATAGGCGACGGTCGCGCCGGCCACGACCGCGACCGCGTCCCCGCCGACCGCGCCTGCCAGCGCACCCAGCGGGGCGAGGATGTAGCCGGCGTGCGCGATCGAGGACCACGCCAGCAGTCGCACCGTGTGCCGTTGCCGAAGCGCGACCAGGTTCCCCACCGTCATCGTCACCGCGGCCAGCACCGCCACGATCGGCGCCCACACCGCGGCGTACGGCCGGAACGCGATCACCAGCACAAGCACGAATCCGGCTACGCCAGCGGCTTTGGACACCACCGACAGGTACGCCGCCACAGGCAGCGGCGCCCCCGAATAGGTGTCGGGCGCCCAGAAGTGAAACGGCACCGCCGACACCTTGAACCCGAAACCCACCAGCACCAGGCCGATCCCCACCGCCGTCACCGGCGCGGCTCTACCCGGCGCGGACAGCGCCAGCGCGATCCGGTCCAGGTGCATCGCGCCGCTGGCCCCGTACACGAGGCTGATCCCGAACAGCATCACCGCCGTCGATACGACCGAGATCAGGAACATCTTCAGCCCCGCCTCACTGGATCGCCCGTCGTAGCGCCGCAACGCGGCCAACGCGAACACCGGCAGCGACACCACCTCCAGCGCCACCACCAACGTCACCAGGTCACGCGCCGCCACCAGGGTCAGTGCCCCGGCCAGCGAGGCCAGCACCAGGAAGTGGAACTCGCCGACCGGCAACGCGGTCGACCTGATCTCGGGGGCGGCCATCAGCAGCACCACCACGGTCACGGCGAGCACCACGATCTGCAGCAGCAGGGTGAACTCGTCGACCACGTACGAGCATGACACCGGCCCGTCGCCAGCCAGGCCCGGCGGCACACAGAACGTGCGGCGCCCACCGCCAAGGGCCAGCGTCGCGGCGGCGGCGAGCCCGACCAGCACCCCGAGTAGCGCCATCGCGTCCAGCGGCCAGCGCCGCGATGCTTCCATGAACACATCCGCGACCAGCACCGCGAGCGCGGTCAACGCGACGATCAGCGGCGGGGCGATGGCCAGATAGTCGATGGTTTGTACGACGGGCACGGCTCATCCACCGCCAACCAGCACGAGCGCGGCCGGGTTGGTTACCCGAAGCAGCAGACCGGGCCAGAGTCCGAGCAGGAGGATCGCGACCACCAGCGGTGCCCACGTGACGTACTCACCGGCGGTGACGTCGCGCATCGAACCGTTCGCGCGCCACGCGCCCGGCACCGCCCCGTGGGTGACGCGGCTGAGCAGGCGCAGGAAGTACGCTGCGGTGAGCACCGCGCCGATCCCGCCGACCGCCATGAACACCAGGAACAGACCACGCGAGAGGTCAGGCGCCGGAGCGAAGGCGCCGAGCAGCGCGAGCATCTCCCCCCAGAACCCGGCCAGCCCGGGCAGCCCGAGGCTGGCCACCGCGGCCACCGTGAGCAACGACGCGAGGCGCGGCACGGTGGTCAGCATGCCGCCGCCGATGCGGTCGATGTCCGTCGTGCCGTAGCGCTGCTTGACCCCGCCGACGAGGAAGAACAGCAGCCCGGTGATCAGGCCGTGCGCGACGTTGGCGAACAGCGCCGCGTTGATCCCGACCGGAGTGAGCGTCGCGACGCCGAGCAGCACGAAACCCATGTGCCCGACGCTGGAGTACGCCACCAGCCGCTTGATGTCGCGCAGAGCGAGGCACGCCAGCGCCGCATAGACGATCCCGACGACGGCGAACGCCCCGAGAAACGGCGCCACCGCTGTCGCGCCGTCGGGCAGCACGGGCACCGCGATGCGGATCAGGCCGTAGGTCCCCATCTTCAGCAACACCCCGGCCAGCAGCACCGAGCCGACGGTCGGCGCCTCGGTGTGCGCATCGGGAAGCCACGTATGCAGCGGCCACATCGGCACCTTCACCGCCAACCCGCCCGCCACCGCGACGAACGCCACGATCTGGCCCACCCGGCTGATGCCTGCGCCGCGGCTCTCGGCGAGGGCGACCATGTCCAGTGTTGAAGTCTGCGCGTAGATCAGCAGCAGCCCGACCAGCAGCACACCGGAGCCGAACAGGGTGTACAGGATGAACTTGGTGGCCGCCGCCCGCCGACCCGGCCCGCCCCATCCGGCGATCACGAAGTACATCGGGATCAGCACCGTCTCGAACGCCACGAAGAACAGCAGCAGGTCCAGCGCGACGAACGTGCCCAGCAGCCCGACCTCCAGCAGCAGCAACAGCGCCACCAGCTGCCGCGGCCGCTCCGGTCGCTGGTCGTAGATCAGGCAGAGCAGCGTCAGCAGCGCGGTCAACACCACCAGCGGGAGCGACGCCCCGTCGACGCCGAGGTGAAAGCGCAGATCGATGGCCGGCACCCAGGGCCAGTCCACCGACAGCTGGATCCGGCCGGCCCTGCCGTAGTCGAACACGGCGGCCATGGCGCCGGCGTCGAGCAGCACCAGCCCGGTGACCACGACCCCGGCGCGCACCGCCCACCGCGCCGGCAGCGCGAGCACCGCCAGGCACCCGGCCAGCGGCACGGCGACCAGCAGCACGGTCAGCGCGTTCACGCCAGCACCGCCATCGCGACCGCGATCACTACGACGCCGGCGAGCACCCCGGTCGCGTAGGTCTGCGCGTTGCCGGTTTGGGCCAGCCGCAGCAGGCCGCCGAGCCGCGTCGCGCCGCGCCCGGTGCCCAGCACCGCGGCGTCCACGACGTCGTCGTCGACACCGCGCACCCACTGCGCGAGCCGGACGGTCGGGCGCGTGACCGCCGCCGCGTATGCCTCGTCCACGTGGAAGGCCCGGCCGAGCGCCCCGCGCAGCGGGCCGAGCACGCGGGCCGGATCCGCGGCCGGATCGCGCCGCCAGACCGCGTACGCCAGCAACACGCCGGCGCCGCCAAGCCCGACGCCGAGCGCGGCGGCCGTCAGGTCGAGGTGCGCCGCGTCGGCGAAGCCGAGGCCAAGCGCGGGAATCGCCAGCGCGATCATCGCGACGAGCATCGTGGGCGGGGCCTCGCGGGGGTCTTCGCGCCGCGGGCCGAAGAAGACGCCGAGCCAGGCGCGCGTCGCGTAGGCACCGGTGACCAGGACGGTGGCCAGCAGCGCCACGTACACCGTCGCGGCCACCGCGCCCGCCCGCTCGCCTGCGGCGGCGATCACCGCGTCTTTGCTGAAAAATCCGCTGGTCGGGGGCAGCCCGGCGAGAGCGGCGAACCCGATCGTCATTGTCGTGAAGGTCACCGGCATGCCTCGCCGCAGGCCGCCCATCGCGCTGAGCAGGTTGCTGCCCGCCGCCATGATCACCGCGCCCGCGCACAAGAACAGCAGCGCTTTGAACGCTGCGTGGGTGAGCAGGTGGAAGATCGCGGCCCGTTCGGCGGCGACCGCGAGCGCGGCCAGCATCACCGCCAGCTGGCTGATGGTGGAGTAGGCGAGCACCCGCTTGATGTCGTCCTGCGCGAGTGCGGCCAGCGCCGAGCCGAGCATCGAGACCGCCGCGATCACCCCGAGCACCGCCAGCGTGGCTGGTGCGGCCACGAACGCGGGGTAGAGGCGGACGACGACGACGATCCCGGCGGCCACCATGGTCGCCGCATGGATCAGCGCGCTGACCGGCGCCGGCCCGGCCATCGCGTCGGGAAGCCAGATGTGCAGGGGAAACTGCGCACTCTTGGCGACGACGCCGACGACGATCAGCACCGTGCCCGCGGTCAGCAGATGGTCCGGCATCATCGGAACGGCGGCCAGCACGTCGGTGATGCGGAACGAGCCTGCCGACATGCCCAGCACGAAGATGCCGAACAGCATCCCGACGTCGCCGATGCGGGTCACCAGGAACGCCTTGACCGCGGCGGCCGAGGTTGCCCGGTCCTCCCAGTGGTGGCCGATCAGGAAGTACGAGCAGATGCCCATCACCTCCCACCCGACGTAGAGCATCAGCAGGTCGGCGGAGAGCACCACCAGCAGCATCGCCGCGGTGAACAGCGACACGAACGCCGCATAGCTCGAGTAGCGGGGATCGGCGCGCAGGTAGCCGACCGAGTAGATCTGAACGGCCAGTGCGACCAGCGTGACCATCACCGCGATCACCGCGGAGGTCTCGTCGACCCGGATGCCGAGCACGATGTCCGGTGCGCCGGTCGGGGTGAGCACCGTCCCGCTTTCGACGACCCCGTCGGTCCGGAAGAGCACCCACAGGGCCACCGCCGCCGAAGCGCCGGTGCCGGCGATCGCGACGCCGGTCGGGCCGAAGGGCAGGCGCCGGCCGAAGAGCATCCCGGTGACCGCGGCGAGAAACGGCAGCAGCGGCACCGCGCCGGCGGCTATCGTGGGACCACTCAAGTCGGCTCCGGCGCGGATTCGGGTGCGGTCTCCGCCAGCGCGCGCAGGCGATCCAGCGCGATGGTCTGGTGGTTGCGGAACACCAGCAGCACGATCGCGAGGCCGATGCCCACCTCGGCGGCCGCGATGACGATGATGAACAGTGTCATTACCTGCCCCGCGTGCAACGCGTCGCCCAGCCACTGGTCGAAAGCCACCAGGTTGATCCCGGCCGCGCCCATCATCAACTCGACCGACATCAACACCAGGATGGTGTTGCGCCGGGCCAGCACGCCGTACACTCCGACCGAGAACAGCAGTGCGGCCAGCACGGCAGGGTAGACCAGGTGCATCTCTAGCTTCTCCCGCGGGAGAGCACGATGGCCCCGATCAGCGCGGCGAGCAGCAGTACAGAAAGCGCCTCGAAGGGCAGCACCCAAGTACGAAAGATGGCCTCCCCCAGCGCGTTTGCGGTGCCGCCCTCCGCGCCGAGATCGACGTACGCGGTGGCGAAGCCGTTGACGCTCACCGTCACCAGGATCACCGCGGTGGCCACCGCCACCACCGCCGCGGCGGCGCGGTTGCCGCTGTCCAGGTCGCTGGAGCGCCCGATCGGCGCGCGGGTGAGCATGATCCCGAACAGCAGCAGCACCACCACCCCGCCGACGTAGATCAGCACCTGCACCCAGGCGACCAGTTCCGCGGTGAGCACCAGGTAGCAGCCCGCCACCGACCCGAGGCTGACCACCAGCCACAGCGCGGCGTGCACCAGCTGGCGGGTGGTCACTACCAGGACCGCCGAGCCGAGTGTGACCACGCCGAGCGCGACGAAAACCACTTCGGCCGCGCTCATCGCGGCGCCGCGTCGTTGGTGCGCAGGGCCGCCATGACTTCTTTGGGCGGCTCGGCGGCCGGGTCGTGGCCGGGTGGCGGCGGCACCGTTGCCATCCACTGCCCGAGCCGGTCCTTCTCGTGGGTCAGGTCGCGGATGTCGAACTCGGCGTACTCGAACTCCGGCGACCAGAACAGCGCGTCGAACGGACAGACCTCGATGCAGATCCCGCAATACATGCACAACGAGAAGTCGATGGCGAACCGGTCGAGCACCGGGCGGCTGCGTTCGCGACCGCCCTCGGTGGCCGGGGGCAGGGTTTCCTTGTGCGAGTCGATGTAGATGCACCAGTCCGGGCACTCCCGCGCGCAGAGCATGCACGACGTGCAGTTCTCCTCGAGCAGCGCGATGACGCCGCGGCTGCGCGGCGGCAGTTCAGGACGCTCGTCGGGGTACTGCCGGGTCACCGCCCGGCGCGTCAGGTTCTTCGCGGTGACTGAAAGGCCTTTGGCCATACCGGAACCGGGAATCTTCCCAGGAAACTTCACACTGTCACCACCTTCACCACACCGGTGACGCCCAGCTGCAACAACGCCAGGGGCACCAGCCACTGCCAGGCCAGCCGCTGCAATTGGTCAGCGCGCAGCCGGGGAAACGTCACCCGCAGCCAGATCACCACGAACGAGAGCAGGCCGACCTTGGCCAGGGTCCACAACCAGCCAAGCTGGCCGTCGAGGAACGGGCCCTTCCAGCCCCCGAGGAACAACACCGTGGTCAACGCACACACCACGACGATGCCGGCGTACTCGGCGAGCAGGAACAGCGCGAACCGCAGGCCGGTGTACTCGGTGTAGGGCCCGAGGATGATCTCCGAGTCGGCCACCGGCATGTCGAACGGTGGGCGGGCCAATTCGGCGAGCCCGGCGATGAAGAAGATCACCGCGCCCAGCCCTTGCCAGAGCAGCCACCAGGGCTGCCACGCCTCGACGACACCGGACAGCGACAGCGTGCCGGCGGCCATCGCCACCGACGAGGCGGCGAACACCAGCGGCAGCTCGTAGGCCATCATCTGCGCGGCCACCCGCATGCCGCCGAGCAGGGAGTACTTGTTGGCGCTCGACCATCCGGCCATCAGTGATCCGAGCACCGCGACCGAGAGCACGGCGATGGCGAAGAACAGGCCGATCGGCAGGTCGAGCGCGACTAGGCCGGGTCCGACTGGTATGACGACGAGCACCAGCAGGTAGGGCAGCAGCGCCACGGCCGGGGCGATGCCGAAGACCGCCCGGTCGGCCGCGGCGGGCACGACGTTCTCCTTCTGCGCGAACTTCACGCCGTCGGCGATCAGCTGTGCCCAGCCGTGGAACCCGCCCGCATACATCGGGCCGAGACGTGCCTGCATGTGCGCCATCACCTTGTGCTCCATCTGCCCGACGACTAGCGGCAGCACCAGGAACGCGCTCAGCACCAGCGCGAGCCTGACCGCCGCCCCGAGCACGTCACCGGCCATCGCCACCGCCCCACTCGCCGGGTGCGGGAACCCCGGGCGGCAGCTTCGGTTTGCGACCGCGCCGGGCATCGGTTGCCGACTCGCCCGGATCCACCGCGCCCGGCCACGGCTTGGCTGCGCGAGAGGCAAGCACGAATTCCTTGCGCAGCGGCCTGCCCTCGAATCCGTCCGGCAGCAGCAAGGGGACCAGGTTCGGGTGTCCGACGAACTCGATGCCGAACATCTCGTATGTTTCGCGCTCGTGCCAGTTGGCTCCCCGGTACACCCCGGTGGCGGTGGCCAGACGCGGCTCGTCGCGCGGCACCCTGGTGCGCAGCAGCAGGTGGCGACGATCGGGTATCGACCACACGTGGGCGACGACCGAGAAGCCGTCCTCGAGCTCGTCGACGGCGGTCAGCCAGTCGAAGAAGGTGCAGCCGGCCTCGTCGCGCGCGCAGGTCAGCTCGGCGACCCACTCTTCGGGGGCGACGTCGACGGGTTCGTCACCGGCCATCCTCACCCCCGCCGTAGCGATCACCGAGGTGCTCGGCAGCAATCTTGTCCTGGAGCTTGACGATGCCGTGCAGCAGCGCCTCGGGGCGGGGCGGGCACCCGGGCACGTACACGTCGACCGGCACGATCTGGTCGACGCCCTTGGTCACGCAGTAGGAATCCCAGTACGGCCCACCGCAGTTGGAGCAGGCGCCGAAGGAGATGACGTACTTCGGCTCCGGCATCTGCTCATACAGTCTGAGCACGGCCGGCGCCATCTTGTCGCTTACCGTGCCGGCAACAACCATCAGGTCGGCCTGGCGCGGACCGGGGGCGAACGGGATGACACCGAGCCGGATGAAGTCGTGGCGGCTCATCGAGGTGGCGATGAACTCGATCGCACAGCAGGCAAGGCCGAAGTTGAACACCCACAACGAATAACGCCGGCCCCAGTTGAGGATGTACTTGACGGGTGTCGGCGCGGCTTGCGAGAGCCGCCCGATGCGCGGCTCGGGCAGGAGGGTCACACCCATGAGAGCACTCCTTTGCGCGCGGCGTAGAGGATGCCGACGGCGAGGAAGCCCAGGAAGGCGAACATCTCGCCCAGCGTCATCAGGCCGAAACCGGGCTCGGCGAACACCGTCGCCCATGGGAACAGAAACACCGCGTCCACTGCGAACAGCACATAAAGATAAGCGAAAACGTAGTAGCGGGCATACGACTGCGCCCACCCCTCACCGACCGGGTCGACGCCGCATTCGTAGGTGAGCAACTTCTCCCGCGTCGGCGCGGTCGGACGCAGCAGTCGGTTGGCCGACAGCGCGACAACGACGAAGCCGACTCCGAGGGCGGCGAGGAGACCGACCATGGCGTAGGAACCGAAGTAGCCCGCCATGCTTACCTCCTCCGCCCGATCGGGGGCGAGGTCGGCGCTGGCCGCGTCTCCGTGGTGCAACGGCGACCTTATGAACGACAACGGTGCCGCGCGTCCCCCCGAACGGGGAGCCACCGGGGGACACGAAGTCTCGCCGCACCGTGGCTCATGATGCCGGCCCGTCGAGCCCAGGCGCTACTTGTCGATATCACCGACCACGAAGAACATCGACCCCAGGATGGCGATCATGTCGGCGACCAGCGTTCCCGGCAGCAACTCGGTCAGCACCTGGACGTTGTTGAACGACGCCGACCGCAGTTTCAGTCGCCACGGTGTCCGCTCTCCGCGGGAGACGAGGAAGTAGCCGTTGATCCCCAGCGGGTTCTCGGTCCAGGCATAGGTTTGCCCGGCGGGCACCTTCACCGACTTCGGCGTCCGCGCGGCGATCGGCCCGCGCGGCGCGTCGGCTAGCCAGTCGATGCAGGCGTCGGCCAGCTCCAAGGAGACGTAGACCTGGTCGAGCAGGCACTCGAACCGAGCAAGGCAGTCACCCTCGGCGCGGGTCACCACCCTCACCGGTAACCGGTCGTAGGCCAGGTACGGCTCGTCGCGGCGCAGGTCGAAGTCGACGCCGGATGCCCTCGCTACCGGGCCGCTGACGCCGTAGGCGAGGATCGCCTCCGGGGTGAGTATGCCGACGTTTCTGGTGCGGGCGCGGAAGATCTCGTTGCCGCGGATGACACCTTCGATGTCGCCCATCCGCGCGCGTATCTCGGCGACCGCCGCTCGCGTGCGCCCGAGCCACCCGGCCGGCAGCTCCTCTTTCAACCCCCCGACGCGGTTGAACATGTAATGCATCCGACCGCCGGAGATCTCCTCCATCACCGCCTGCAGCGTCTCGCGCTCGCGAAAGGCATAGAACAGCGGGGTGATCGCACCGAGCTCGAGCGGGTAGGAGCCGAGGAACATCAGGTGGTTGAGCACCCGGTTCAGCTCCGCGAGCAGGGTGCGCGCCCACACCGCCCGCTCGGGCACATCGATCTGGCACATCCGCTCGACCGCGAGCACCACCCCGAGCTCGTTGGCGAATGCGGAGAGCCAGTCGTGGCGGTTGGCCAGCACGATGATCTGGCGGTAGTCGCGCACCTCGAACAGCTTCTCCGCGCCGCGATGCATGTAGCCGACTACCGGCTCGGCCGCGGTGATCCGCTCACCGTCCAAGGTCAGTCGCAGCCGCAGCACGCCGTGGGTGGACGGGTGCTGGGGACCGATGTTAAGCACCATGTCCTCGGTGGCCAGCTCCTTGGCCCCGGTGCCGATGCCAACCGTCCGCTCGGTGTTCATCTGCTCACGATACGAGCGTCGGCTAGCGCGTGTCTTCCCCGCCGGCGGGACGACCAGGGGATCGCTGGCGTGGTCTTACGCGTACGGGGTTCAACGGCCCGTCCGTGGTGGTCATTGTTGCGCTCGTGTTCGGGCGTGCGCCGCCGTCGCGTCGTCCAGCCATCCCCACGCCGTCAACGCATCGAGGAAATCGTTGTAGCGCGCCAACAACGCCGGAGCCCGGGTCGGATCCGGTGTGAGTTCGGTGCGCACACGCACCATGGTGCTGGCGGCCTCGACCGCAGACCGGCCGGTGCGTGTTGATGCTAGGACTGCCATGCCCAGCGCGGGTTCAGGGAGGGTAAGCAGTCGGGCGGGCCTGCCCAGCAGGTCAACGCGAAGCTGCGACCAGTACCGGTTGCGAGTGGCTCCGCCGGTAAAGCTCAGCGGCCCCTGGGTGGGCGCACCGAGAAGTTCCAGGTAGTCCAGGCACAGACGTTCCACGCAGGCGACACCGAACAACAGCGCGCCGAACATCGCCGCATCGCTTGAGACGTCGCCGAGCACGAACGGTTCGGCGTCGGGCGCATGGAACGGAAACCGTTCGCCCTTGGCGACCAAGGGGTAGGCAATCGGTCCGATCGGCAATTCCGCCGCGCGAGCGGTCAATTGGTCGAGATCTGCGTTGGCGAACTGATGAGCGATGACGCCGGCGCCGCTGCTCGACGCGCCGCCCGGCAACCAGGTGCCGCCGGGGCCGCGGTGACAGTAAACCCGCCCTGCGGGGTCGCGGATCAGCTCGTCGGAGACCCCCTTGAGCACCAGGGTGGTGCCCAACACCGAGTTCCACGAACCGATTCCGAGGGCACCGGCGCCGAGTTGGGCGGCGCACCCGTCGGTCATTCCGGCCACGACTGGTGTGCCGGCAGGAATGCCAGTCACCAAGGCGGCCCCGGCTCCGACGGCGCCGAGGATCGTGCCCGGACGCACCACCTCTGGCAGAATCCGCGCCGGGACGCCGAGCCGATCGAAGACCTCAACCGGCCAGCGGTCCTCCACCAGGTGATATCCGGACTTGAGGGCGTGGCTGGTGTCGGTGGCGACGGGGTGCCCGACCAGACGCGTGGTGATCAGGTCGGCCTGGTGGCACAACCGCACGTCCTCGGTTGCCAGTTCGGGGTGCTCTCCGAGCAGCCAGAGCAGCTTGGGAAGTGCCCATGAGGGCGGCATCCGGCGGTAACCGAGCGCCTCCCACACCGGCGCGCCGACCTCGTTGACGAGCCGGGCCTCGTCGGTTGCCCGGGCGTCGTCGTACATCAACGCGCTGGTGCGTGGGAGGCCGGCTCGCTCGGCGAGCAGGACGGTCCCCGACGTCGCGTCGACCGCCAGCCCGGCAACGGCATCGGTGTCGACGCCGGTCAACGCCGTGCTAGCGGCTGCGACCACCGCGTCCCACCACTGGTCGGGATCTTGCTGGTGGCGTGTCCCGTCACGAGTACTGGTCAGCGCCGCCGAGGCGGATCCAGCCACGTGACCGTCGTCATCGACAGCGATCAGCCGCACGCTCTGGGTGCCGACATCGACACCCAGCCAAATTCGATCGGTCATCGTCGATGCCCCCTACCGGCCTTAAGGTGATGACCGCTGGTTGCCGGAGCAGGCGCACGATTCGCCCGAACACGCGGGCCACCACGAGGGTCACCGCGATGTCGAGTATGGCGATGGCAACCGTGTGGCCACGCTTTATCACCTGGGCCTGTTCGTCGCCCGCGCCCCGCGGTGGTGGATCGCGGTCAGGCCAGTGCCAGGAACAGCTTTTCCAGCTCCGCTTCGGTCATCCCGTCGGCCTCAGCTCCGGTCACACATTGCCGCAGCCCCGTCGCGACGATTTTGAAACCGGCCCGGTCCAGCGCCCGAGACACGGCGGCCAGCTGGGTCACGACCTCGCGGCATTCGCGCCCGGATTCGATCATCGTGATCACCCCGGCGAGTTGGCCCTGCGCCCGCCGTAACCGATTGAGCACCTGCGCGATGGCGTCGTCGTCTTCAAGCATGGTTCCTCCGGTAGCTAGCTTGCCTTAGTGTACCCGTGGGGGTATGGACGTCGATCACGCACACGGCGGGCCCAGAACGAGCGCACTCATTTTCGACACTCGGCGCCGTCGAGGGTGCGCGAGTTGCGAAGCGACGGTGTCCACGTCAAAGGACGGCCCGCGGTTGTAGGGCAGACGCGCCAGCAGCCGGCCCATCGCGCAGGAATTGGACACCGCCGCGAAGACCAAACCCCCGCCGGCCACGCCGGCCAACCACTTCAGCTTCGGTGCGACGACGCTTGCGAGCACGCTCGCCAGGACCACCGACCCTGCGGCCAGGCGCACCTGGCGTTCGAGGTCCCACCGTTGGACGCCCCGGTTGACCTCGAATCCGGTGCCTTGCCATGCCGTCATGCCGCCATCGAGTACATGCACGTTGGCCAACTGGCGCCCCGCGCAGGGCTTGCTCGGCCTGCGCGGCGCGCGGGCCGGCCTGGCAGACCAGCACAATGTCGTCATCGAGATGGTTGCGGATCTCTTCACGGTGTTCGCGCAGTAGGTCCAGGGGAACGTTGTAGGAGCCAGGGATGTGTGCGGTGTCGAACTCACCTGGAGTCCGCACGTCAAGCACCCGTGGCGGATTGTGCGAGTCAAGCATCTCCTGCAGGTATCGCGGATCAACGGTTCTGGCGCTCGTAGCAGTCATTTGTTACCTAACCTTTGCCGATTCATGCATGGTATACCCCATGGGGGATCATTCAAACAACTGTTTACCATACTCCGAGGGGTATAAGCAAGGTTAGCTGCGAATACCCTACTGGGTACTTGACGTACCCACTGGGGTTGGGACGCGATCGTCAGAATCGCGATACGCAGCAAAGCAATGATTCGGAGAACCCTGGTAACGCCCTGATTCTAACGGTGGTCGTGGCGGTGTCTCTCATGGCTCTGCACAGCCCGCAGTCGTCGCTTGAGCGATGGGACTACGACCGGCACGACGACTAGCCAGGTGGCCGCTACACTCGGTGTGCCGTCTAATCCGAGCTCGGGCAGCGTTACGGTCCATCGCGCTGACGCCCGATGACATGTAGGCCGTGTCGGGGCCGCAGGGTCAGCGTCGCCTCTGATTCGACCGGATGGCCCGGTTTGAGGTCAAAGATGAACCGCTGGCTCATAATTGAGGCCATGAGCACTATCTCCATCAGTGCAAAGCTCCGTCCGATGCAACTGCGCCGTCCGCTGCCGAACGGCAGGTATGCCGAGCGGGGCCGGCCCTTCCCGACGCCGGGCAGAAACCGGGTCGGATCGAAGTCGCCCGGATTGGGCCACCAGCGCTCGTCATGGTGAATGTGGTGGATCGGAATGAACACCGTTGTGCCCCTGCGGATGCGGTGCCCGCCGACGATGTCGTCCGCGAGGGCCTCGCGCGCAACGAGCCAGGTGGCGGAGAGGTAGCGTTGCGACTCTGGACGCACGCGGTGGTGAGGTGAGCCAGGTCATCGGCGGTCGGACGGCGGCCGTCGAGTAAACCGTCGATCTCGGCGAGCATGCGGGCGCGGGCGTCGCCGTTGAGTGCCCAGTAGGTACCAGAACCACGACATCGCATTCGCTGTCGTCTCGTGGCCGGCGAACATGAAGGTCAGCGCTTCGTCGCGCACCCGCGTGCGGGGCCACGTCCCGCCGTCCGCCCCGAACAACGCGGTCAGCAGATCCGGGGTGGCGGGGGGGTGAGCGAGCCACTCGTCGAGCACCGCGTTGATCGCCGTGTCGAGCGCCAGCGATATTCGTTGTCCCTCCCGGAAGGGGGGCGGTAGCGGAACCCCGGAATCGGTGCACCACGCGATCGCGTCGTAGACGCGCGGTGGCATGAGTCCCCAGAAGCCAAGCCGCTGAAGCTTTTCGACGCCGCACAGCCCGCGGGTGGCCAGATCGTGCGTTGTGTGCACGAGCGGGCCGAAATCCTGGCTGAACAGTGTGTTGGCGACCACCCGCAGGGTCGCCGCGACATCGTTGCGTGCATGTCGAACTCGACCCGGTCGCCGCGCGCCATGAGGTCGCGGCCGTAACGCGTTCGATCGGCTCGATCATCAGATCGATCACCGCGTTGAGGTGGCGTCGGGCGAAGGTTGGATTCAGCGCGGCTCGGTGCGCGGCCCCGGAGTCGCCTTCGTCGGTGATCAGGTTGATGCCGGCTGCGGCGCGGATGGGCTCGTAGTCGACGGACTTGACATAGCTGAGCCGGGCTCGGTGCAGGACATGGTCGACGTAGTCGGGGTGGCTCAGTGTGACGAATCGCCGGCCGGCGCAGCGGAACCGGGTGATGTCGTGCCCGCGGCACCGTCCCAAGAAGCCATCACCGGCGTCGAACCCGACGGTGAGCGCTTCACGCGTCATCGTCCACGTGCTCAGCCGCTTCGCGGGTCCACCGATGCTCACCGGCTTGTCAGTCACCGCTGCACCGGTGCACCTACTTGGAGTTCGTTCTGCACGCCAGTGCTAGGTCAGTTGAACGAGTCTCCGCAGGCGCATGAGCCGGTGGCGTTCGGGTTGTCGATGGTGAAGCCCTGCTTCTCGATGGTGTCGACGAAATCGACCGTGGCGCCCTGTACGTAGGGGGCGCTCATCCGGTCCACCGCCAACGTGACGCCGCCGAACACCACGGCCAAGTCGCCGTCGAGGGACCGGTCGTCGAAGAAGAGGTTGTAGCGTAACCCGGCGCACCCGCCGGGTTGGACGGCGATGCGCAGCGCCAAGTCGGCACGGCCCTCCTGCTCCAGCAGCGCCTTGGCTTTGCGGCCGCAGCATCGGTCAGCACCACGCCGTGGGTTGCCGTGCTGGTGGCCGAGTCGTCGTGAACGATCATCGTGTCTCCCGGTCTCAGGTCGCGGTGGTGGTGATTCCTGCCGCCACGGCGTTGTCGAAGTCGTCGTCGATGAGCACGACGTCGCGGCCGGCGCGCTCGAGCAGGCTCGCGCCGATGGATGAGCGGTATCCGCTGGCGCAGTGCACCCACAGCTGGCCGGGTGGCAGTTCGCCGAGCCTTTGCAGCAAGCTGTGCAGCGGAATGTGTTTCGCCCCTGGGATGTAGCCGCCGGCGTATTCGTCGTCGCGGCGCACATCGAGGATCACTGCGTCGGCATCGGTGGCCTGGTCGGCCGCAACTATGCCTTCGGGCAACTCGGCGAAGGTGCATCGCAGATACGACGACGTCGGTGTTCCGGCGCTGAGGTCTTCGGCGGAGCCGGTTGCCGCGCCTTGTATTTCGTCGATGCCGATGCGGACCAGCATCCGCTGCGCCTCTGCGACCTGGCTGGCCGACTCGCCGATCAGCGACAGCGATGCGCCCCACGGCATCAGCCAGCCCAGGTAGGTGGAGAAGGGGTTCTCCAGTGCGATTCCCACGGTTCCGTGGACGTGGGAGACCGCATAGGCGGTGCGGTCCCGCAGATCGACGACCCATTCGCCGGCGTCGATACGGGCACGAAGCTGCTCGGCGTCCAAAGGCGTGGGCGGCGAGAGGTCCGGCGCGGTGGGGCCGGCGAGGTTGAGGGCGCCCATGTGCGCGTAGTACGCCGGATACGCGGTGAGGTTGGCGATCAGCGTCTCGACGAACGCGTCCTCGTCATCGGTAATCAGAGCATCGTTGCGCTGCTTCTCGTCGCCGATCGTGGAGCTTTCGCCGCCCGCCGCCGAACCCGAGGAGCAAAAACTGCCGAACCCATGCGTCGGGTAGACCACGGTGGCATCGGGCAGTTCGTCGGCTAAGCGGCGGGCCGAGTGGAACTGTGCCCGGGTGAATTCCTCGGTGCGCGCCGCGTCAACCAGATCGGTGCGGCCCACACTGCCATACAGCAACGATCCACCGGTGAACACCGCGGGCGTCGCATCATCGATGGAGATGACATACGCAAGGTGGGTGTCGGTGTGGCCAGGGGTCGACATCACGCGGACATTCATCGCCCCAACCGAGAGCTCATCGCCGTCCCGCGCCGCAACTCGGTCGAACGACACGTTGTCATCGGCGCTGACCACGTACGGGCACCCACTGCGTTGCGCCAGTTCATAGCCGCCGGTCACGTAATCATTATGGATATGCGTCTCGAGCACCATCGCGCACCGGACACCGAGTTCGGCCAGGGTCTTCTCGACCCGATCGACGTCGCGTTGGGGGTCGATGACCACCGCCGAGTTGCCATCGTGGACAACGTAGCTGCGGTCACCCAGATCATCGGTAGCAATCACTTCTACGTGCACAAAACCACCATCCCAGACGTTCAGCACATACGGATGTACGTACATCTGCTAGCGTAGGCCTCAGCCAGACTTCATGCAAATAACTGCATATTCGATGGCTTCTGGCAATCGTAACCGAGATTTCAGTTGAGACGAGCGGCCTGTCGTTCCCGCGATGAAGATGACCTCGGGCTGCGGCCCTTGAAGTTGCGGGTCCGACACAGACTGATTGGAGCGGCGGTGGCTCGCGATTTGGGCGACGGCGTAGGGTCGGTCTCGCTCGGGTTGCCCTCGGTGCGCGGTCAGTGTTATACGCCGCCGGCGGGGATGCCCAGGGCCGGTCCCATGCTCGACACCTTCGGCAGGGCTGCCACCGACCTGCGGGTATCGCTGACAGATCGATGCAACCTGCGATGTACCTATTGCATGCCGGCCGAGGGTTTGGACTGGCTGGCCCATGATGAGTTGCTGAGTACAGACGAGATGGTGCGGCTGATCGGCATCGCGGTAACGCGGCTGCGCATTACCAGCGTGCGATTCACCGGTGGCGAGCCATTGCTGGCGAGGAGTCTTGACGATGTGGTGGCGGCCACTGCGCAGCTGATGCCTCGTCCCGAGATCGCGCTGACAACCAACGGCGTCGGGCTAGCCCGGCGCGCCGAATCGTTGGCGCGCGCCGGCCTGGATCGGGTCAACGTGTCGCTCGACAGCATCGATGCGGCACGCTTCGCCGCGATAACCCGGCGGAACCGTTTGGCCGACACGCTGGCCGGCCTGGCCGCTGCTTCGGCGGCCGGGCTGGGGCCGGTGAAGGTGAACGCGGTGTTGAACACCGCAATTCGGGCGCGACGACATCGTGTCGCTGTTGCGCTTCTGCCTCACTCACGGCTATCAGCTGCGTTTCATCGAGCAGATGCCGCTTGATGCCGGGCGCCAATGGCAGCGCGAGGCCGGACTGAGCGCCGATGCCGTGTTGACCACGCTGCGTGAACATTTCGTGATGTCGCCTGACCAAGCTGTGCGTGGCTCAGCTCCCGCGCAGCTGTGGCGCGCCGACGGCGGTCCTGGGCTCACTGGCACGGTTGGCATCATCGCCTCGGTGACGCAGTCGTTCTGCTCGAGCTGCGATCGGACGCGATTGACGGCCGACGGCCAGGTCCGCAACTGCCTGTTCGCTCGGGAGGAGGCCGACCTTCGCGGCCTGATGCGAACTGGCGCGACCGACGACGCGCTTGAGGAAGCCTGGCGGACAGCGATGTGGGCCAAGGCGGCCGGCCACGGCATCAACGACCTGAGTTTCGTGCAGCCCGACCGGCCCATGAGCGCGATCGGCGGCTAACGGCAATGGCACGATCGAAGCAATCCGCTGCCATGAAGGCACCCGATGCCAATGCCGATCCCGCGATCGCGTGGAAGGCGCTCGCTGAGGGCAACGCCCGCTTCGTCGCGGGAAAGCCCGAACACCGCGGCCAGACTATCGAGCACCGCGCCAGGCTCGCGGCGTCGCAGAAGCCCATCGCCATGCTGTTTGGCTGCGCGGACAGTCGGGTGGCCGCCGAGATCATCTTCGACCAGGGTCTGGGAGAGATGTTCGTGGTGCGCACCGCCGGCCATGTCATCGATTCGGCGGTGCTCGGCTCGATCGATTACGCGGTCACCGTGCTCAACGTGGCGCTCATCGTGGTGCTCGGCCATGACGACTGCGGCGCGGTCAAGGCGACGTTGCGGGCACTGGACGGCGGCGCCATCCCGAACGGCTACGTTCGCGACATCGTCGAACGGGTGGTCCCATCGATCTTATTGGGTCGCCGTGACGGGCTCACGCCCGTTCGTGACTTGGAGGCGCGACACGTCACCGAGACGGTGGCGCAATTATGCAACCGCTCCGCTGCAATCGCGGAACGACTTGACGCCGCGACGCTGGCAATCGTTGGTGCGACGTACCAATTGGCCGACGGCCGCGTGAAGTTGCGCGATATCAGGGGTGATGTCCGCGCGGGCGAGCGCCTGCATGTACCCCTCGGGGATGATTCGCCGGAATATACCCCATTAGGTATTTGTCGTTGCCGCGTGAGGAAGGAGTGCAGGACGTCCTCTGGCGGCTCGGGTGCGCAGGGGTGTGCTCTGCGGAGCAAACGACAGCACCGCAGCACTGAACTCTGGGCCGCGCTGGCTGGCGACTCCGCGGCATGGCGCTCACTCAGGTCTCAGCCACCACCCTTCAGGTCACCCTGGAGGGTGATGTCGGCGCCTCGGCGCTGCTGGTGGGCTTGACACGTGCCGACGAGTTTGACGAGTTGCTGCGATGCTTTACCGAGCGTTCGACTCGAGCCGAAATGACGCATCGAGGAACGTCCGCGCCACCTTGCGGGGTCTCGCAAATTTGCGAGCGGCGGCACCCGGCTGAGGCGCCGGCGACCGATGAAGACGTCGCCGTGGCCGGTGCACAGCGTGAGCGCGACCCGCCTTTGCGCTGGTCGGGTGGGCCGGATATGGGTTTCGTACCTTTGAGTTAATGCGTTCAGTCCGGATGAACCAGGCAAGGGCACCCCCGATTTCCAGTGCAATTCGTCATCCTCTCGTCACCTGGAGTTTCACTATGGCCGTCAACCGAAGCGCGCTGGGCAGGGCTTTGCTGTGGGGCATCATCACTGCGGCTCTGTACTGGGTTTTGTTCCACTATGCCGACGCTTTTCAGCGCCTGGCGCACACCACTCCGGACGCATGCGCGATCCAGGAAAACGGGCAAACGGTCTTTTACGAGAAGGCGACGCCGGACCCTTGCGCGGCCGACAATGGCGACTTCATCGAGGGCAACCCGCTGTTCGTGCTGGCGCCCATCGCGATGGCCTTGATGCTTTCCTACACCCACGGCCTGTTCACCGGGCTGTTCTGGGGCGTGGTCGGCCTCAAAGCCAAAGATCAACAAGCAATTAATAGGCGATAGGGGGCCCACAGAGATGGAACGAATCGACTTCATCGCGATCACTCCGCTGAGCGCGATCCTGCTGATCTCGATCGGTTTCGTCGGCGGCATGGTGTCCGGCTTCATCGGCTCGGGCGGCGCATTCGTGTTGACGCCCGCGATGATGGCCCTGGGCGCGCCCGGCGTCGTCGCCGTCGCCTCTAACATGTGCCACAAGTTTCCCAAGGCCCTGGTCGGCGCGATCAAGCGGGATAAGTACGGCCAGGTGGACCTGAAGCTGGGTCTGGTGCTCGGCGTATTCGCCGAAGCCGGCGTGCTGACCGGAAAGCACTTGATGATCGGCATTAAGAACAGCTTCGGTGCCGCCGGCACCGATCTGTACGTGTCAGTCGTGTTCGTCGGCACCCTGGCCATCGTCGGTGGCTTCGTCCTCCGGGATTACCGCGGACTAAAGGCCCAGGACGACGCCGGCGACGGCACGGCCGTCACGACCACCAAACTGGCGCGTTGGGTGCAGTCAGTGAAGATTCCCGGCACGATGATCTATTTCAGGGGTGCGCAAGCCGAAATCTCGGTGCTCTTCCTGGTGCCCATTGGCTTTGCCACCGGGTTGCTCGCCTCGGCCATCGCCGTAGGTGGCTTCATCGGCGTGCCCGCGATGATCTACATCTTGGGTCTGCCGGCGCTCATGGCCTCGGCGACCGAACTGGTGATCGCCTTCGTCATGGGCCTGGGCGGCACGATTTTCTACGGACTCGAAGGCGCGGTGGACATTCGCCTGGCGATGCTGATCCTGCTGGGTTCGCTGTTCGGCGTGCAGCTGGGTGCCATTGGTACCACCTACGTGAAGGACTACCAGGTCAAGTTCACTATGGCGGTGATCATGCTGACCGTCCTGTTCTCGCGCGTTTTCTACGTTCCTGGCTACCTGAGCCGGCTCGCTGTCATTGAGCTGCCGGAAGCCACCATCAACGTGCTCAAAATCGTCGGCGACGCAATTCTCGGCATAGCGCTGCTCGTCGGCGCCTGGACGGTGCTGTCGGCGCTGATGAAAGGCATCCGTGAACACAACCGCCAGCACGCCGCGCACACCGACATGGCGGGCCTGACCGAGTAAGCGCGGCGAGACCCGCATCCTCGGACGCGTGCCAAGCAACGGCGTGCCACCCCGACTACCCTCACGATGAGGGCGGCTCGAGTAGTACGGTGCCCAGCGGATATAGCTTCAGAGAACGTTCTGACCGCCGCTTCTATCCGCGCAGGCGTCGATGGTCACGTGCGAGGTGACGTCGCAGGAGCCGATGCCAGTCGCCACCGACACAATGGGTCTCGTGGACGCCAATCAGCATCCGGTCGTTGCAACGGCGGGATCGTAGACGCCAATGACGACGACCATAGATGCACCACCACCAGCCGATCCAGTTGGGCCCCAACGATTTTCACTGCCCAGGTTCATCGCCTCCACCGCCTTCGAGCACACCAACCGCCATGTTTCGCCACCACCTGCACCGCCTCGGCACGCACCGCCCCAGCCAGCACGGACCCGGGCGCGGCGGCCACCGGTCACCGCAGCTCGGGTCGCGCCAACAGCTCGGCGTTGGGGCGTTGACCAGCGTCCGCGCCATCGGGCTCGGCAACCAGCCGTACGACACCTACTTCGTCGTGGCGCACTTCCACTACGTGCTGTTCGGCACCATCGTGTTCTCCACGTTCGCCGACATCTACTTCTGGTTTCCCAAGATGACCGGCCGACTGCTCGACGAGCGGCTCGGCAAGCTGCACTTCTGGCCGACCTTCATCGGCTTCCACATGACGTTGCTAGTTCAGCACTGGCTGGCGACGAAGGCATGCCGCGCCGATATGCCGACTGCCTACCCACCGACACCTTCACAGGGCTGAACATCATTCCCACGATTGGGTCGTTCACCCTAGGCGCCTCGATGCTGGTGTTCATCTGGAACGTGGGCAAGAGCTATCGCTATGGCGAACCTGTCACTGTCGATGACCCATGGGCTACGGTAATTCGCTGCAATGGGCGACCAGCTGCCCGCCGCCGCGGCACAACTTCACCGAACTGCCCCGGATGCGCAAGAGAGGCGCACATCCGACGCGCACATGGGCCCGGCGACGATGACGTCACACGCGTTACCAACGATCACGTCCGCACATGACACCCTTCGTTTCAAATATACCCAAAGGGGTATCACTTTTATGATCGTAGCTGTTGCGGAATCTGCGGTCGTGACGGTGTGAAGAATGGAGAGATAGGCGGAAAGCAATGTGCCGTCGGCTCAGACTCGTTGGAAACGCTCACCCGACTGCCCGGGTCACGGCATCAACAAAACGATCCGAAGTAACTGCATCTATGAGTTAAAGGAGGACGCCATGACATTGGCGATTGCGACCACCATGCAGACCTCGTTCGAGGACGCCGTGGGCCGAACCCGAGAAGCGTTGGCGGAACAGGGTTTCGGCGTGTTGACCGAAATTGACGTGAAGGCCACGCTGAAGGACAAGCTGGGCGAAGACATGGAGGACTACCGGATCCTCGGTGCTTGCAATCCGCCGCTGGCTCATCGTGCCGTAGGGGTGGATCGCCAGATCGGGCTGTTGTTGCCCTGCAACGTGGTAGTTCGTGCCGATACCGGCTCGCCGGGGACAGTGATCGTCGAGGCGATGAATCCGGAGGTGATGGTGCAGGTTACCGATGAACGCCGACTGCAACCGGTGGCCGACGAGGCAACCGACAAGCTACGAGCGGCCATACGCACACTCTCGGCCGAGGCGTCGAGCCACGCGCGGTGATTCGAAGGGATCCGACGAATTCCTGCGGCGAGGTCGCTGCAGTCGAAGACGCTCTTAACCACGGAAACCGCACGACCTCACCGCCGGCCGATTGAGCCGACGACACGGTTGGCGTTCTAGGCGTTTGGTGAACCGACCCCTTAGCGGACGTCAGAGTCCGTGCGACAGACGGCACGCTGGCCGATGTCGCGATGGTCAACGACGAGAACAAGGCCGTCCCCGGCGCGATGACACCGGACGATCTCGTATGGAAACCGACGGTGCCGCTTGGCTACGGGCGCAATTGTACCCTCACCGTTGAAAGCAGAGGCGTCGGCGGCACACCGACCACGCGGACAGCGACCTGCACGACCCTGACGCCGAGCAACCAGACGAAAGTGTCGCTCACCACCACCTCCGGCGCGGCGATCACCGAAGGCGGCACGTACGGCGTGGGTACGGTGAGCGTCGCGCATTTCGACGAACCGATTGCAGCCCGTGCTGCCGCAAGCGGCGGCTGTCCGTCACGACAACACCCGTCGTCGGGGGCTCGTGGTACTGGGTCGACAACCAGAACGCCCACTGGCGTCCGCAGCAGTACTACGCAGCGGACACCAAGGTCGATTTCGCGGCCAACGTATACGGCACAGCGGTCGGGCCTGGCCTTTACGGTCATCAAGGCACCCGCGTGTCGTTCGGTATCGGCGACTCCCACGTTCCATCGCCGACGACACCACCAAACGAATCAGCGTCTACGAAAACGGACACCTAGTCCGAACGATACCAACGTCGATGGGTATGGGCGGCACGGAAGACATTGCGGGACGGGAGTTCTCGTTCTGGACTCAGCCCGCGTCTATACGGTGATGGACAAAGCTGAACCCAGTGATCATGAATACTTCGACCTATGGGCTGCCGATCAACTTCCGTCTCGGGTACAAGGAGACCATCAACTGTGCCGTGCGCCTGTCCAACGACGGTATCTACGTCCACCATCTGGAGAGCACCGTGTGGGCCCACGGCAACACCAACGTCTCCCATGGCTGTTTGAACGTCAACGCCGACAACGCTCAATGGTTCTACGACTTACTGACAACCTGGCTACGTCTTCGAGGTCCGTAACACCGGCGGCCAACCTCTGCAGGTCTGGCAGAACGATGAATGGAGCGTGTCTTGGGATGAATGGCTGGCCGGCAGAGCCCTGCCTTTGGACGAACACAAGGGGACTTGCCGCGTTCGTTGTGCTGCTCGGCCTGGCATACGTGATCTGGCTGAGACGAATGGACGCTCAGCTAAGCCAAGCATGGCCCATGTCCATCGGTCTCGTCGTCGTCAGAGCCATCCCCAGATCGTTTCGCGACCTCTTCATCGGGAACTCAGTTGGTTATGACCAATGACGTCGAAAAGCGCTGGCACGATCCCGCGACGTTCCGCGTCGCGGTGAGCTTCTCGATCACGGTGATCGTCCTCGCCGCGCTGTCGCTGCTGATTTCGTTCTGACCAAGGAGCTCTTAACCTCGGCACTCGTGCCTGCCGTCTTGTTTCTCGGCGGCCTCGGCGCGTTCGTACAGACCTACCGCCTCTGGCCCCGACGCGGGACCTGGCCCATCTGGCACGGCGCCCGGCTGGTTTCTGTTCACCCTATCCACGTGGCACTATCTGTGCCTGGTGCAGTGCGCTAATCGAGCGAGAGCGTCAGCTAGCTAACAGGCACGCCAACATAAAATTGCCTGAAGCGGCAGCCGTGAGTCCGCTGGAGTCTCGGACATTTCGGCCGGTTCGAACGGTTTGCGAGACTCTCATCACCCAAACAAGTGGCCATACGCGGACGCCAAGCCGATTCAATTTCTGCGTAGAACTATCGGCAGGCGACAACGTGTGGCGAGCGCTCGGTGCAAAACGTCAGTCCATGGGCTTCGCTCCACTGACGCGCCTTCCACCCGATCGCCCACCCAGCAGGGGGATGGCCGCTGGCCCTCGGCCAAGGGATTCTCTGAGCCATGCTTGCCGATCACACGACGCTGGTGCAGTTTCTGATCGAGGAACGCCGGCGTCATCCGGGAGCCTCCGGCGACCTCAACGGCCTCATCCTCGATGTGGCGTTAGCGTGCAAGGCGATCTCGAATCGCGTGGCTCTGGGCGCCCTGGGCGGTGTGTTGGGCTCGGCCGATCACACCAACGTCCAGGGGGAGGTGCAGCAGAAGCTGGACGTGTTGGCCAACGAATACTTTCTGCGCGCCACCGAGTGGAGTGGCCGCGCGGCCGGGATGGTGTCCGAGGAACTAGAGGAGCCCTACCGGCTGCCGGCGGAGTTGCCCAGGGGCAAGTACCTTTTGCTCTTCGACCCGCTCGACGGCTCGTCGAACATCGACGTCAACGTATCGGTGGGCAGCATCTTTTCGATCTTGCGCGCGCCGAATCCGGGAGTCGATCCGCAACCGGAGGACTTCCTGCAACCGGGTGCCGAGCAGGTGTGTGCCGGTTATGCGATCTACGGCCCGTCGACGATGCTCGTGCTCTCCGTGGGGACCGGAGTCCATGCATTTACACTCGACCCGTCGCTGGGAGAGTTCATCCTCACCCGTGCGGCCATTCAAATCCCGACTGCGACCAAGGAATTCGCTATCAACGCGTCGAATCAACGGTTCTGGGAGCCTGCCGTGCAACGCTACGTCCAGGAATGCCTGGACGGCCAGTCAGGGCCGCGGCGCAAGGACTTCAACATGCGCTGGGTTGCCTCGCTGGTCGCAGAAACCCACCGAATCCTCACTCGCGGCGGCGTGTTCCTCTATCCGCGCGACTCCAGGGAACCGGCTAAGGCTGGGCGACTGCGGTTGCTGTATGAGGCTAGCCCGATGGCGTTTCTGATCGAGCAGGCCGGTGGTGCGGCGAGTACCGGTCGCGGCCGATTGCTCGACGTCGTTCCCAACGATGTGCACCAACGCATCTCGTTCGTCTTCGGCGCCCGCGAGGAAGTCGAGCGCATCGAGAGCTACCACGGTGAGCCCTACGAACCGCCGAACTCCTGGCCGCTCTACGGAACCCGGGGTCTGTTCCGCGTTCCGGTTGGCTGAGCGGCGATGTCACGCAGGCACCCCATCATCTCGGTCACTGGGTCATCTGGCGCCGGCACCACCTCGGTGATGCGCACCTTCCAGCAGATCTTCCGCCGCGAAGGCGTCAACGTCGCCTACATCGAAGGCGATAGCTTTCACCGCTACAACCGTGCCGAAATGAAGGCCGCGATCGCCGACGCGCATGCCCGCGGCGATCACTCGTTCAGCCACTTCGGGCCTGAGGCAAACCTTTTCGAGGAACTCGAAGAGCTGTTCCGGGTTTATGGCGAAACCGGCACGGGCAAGATCCGCAAATACCTCCACGACGAAGAGGAGGCCGAACCGTACGGTCAGGAGCCTGGCACTTTCACGCCATGGGAGGACACGGCGCCAGATTCCGACATGCTCTTCTATGAGGGTCTGCATGGCGCGATCGTTACCGAGGCGGTGGACGTTGCCCGCCATGCTGACCTGCGCATCGGCGTGGTACCGGTGATCAACTTGGAGTGGATTCAGAAATTGCACCGCGACAAGGCGGTTCGCCGATACACCTCTGAAGCTGTCACCGACACCATCTTGCGCCGAATGCCCGACTATGTGAATTACATTTGTCGGCAGTTTTCTTCCACCGATGTCAACTTCCAGCGCGTCCCGATAGTCGACACCTCAAACCCATTCATCGCGAGATCCATTCCCACTGTCGACGAATCGATGCTCGTTATCAGATTCCGCGACCCGCATTGCATTGACTTTCCCTATCTGCTGTCGATGCTGCACGACTCGTTCATGTCGCGCCCCAACACCATCGTTTGTCCGGGCGGCAAGATGGATCTGGCGATGCAGCTTATCTTCACGCCGATGATTCTCCGGTTGGTCGAATGGCGCAACGCCGAGCTAGTGGACCACTAATCACTGGCACCCCAGTCGCAGGGCAACACCGGATCGATGCTGAACAACAACTTCAGCCATGAGGGTCCTCGTTGAGCGTGGGCCTGGGCTGTCGAAGATCGCCCGGCGGGCAGGTGGCCAAGTCGCGAATCTGCGGTCGGTAGGCAGTTCCGAATGTGCGTGCGGTCCAGCTGGCCCGGGAATTACCCGGCGATATTGTCGGTACCCGTGGCGAGATGGTCGACCATGCAAGTGCGAAGGAGTTATCGATGTCTGAGTTCACCATCCCCGGCTTGTCGGACAAGCAGGGCAGCGAGGTTGCCACGACCTTGCAAAATGCGTTGAGCACCTACAACGACCTGCACCTGACCCTGAAGCACGTGCATTGGAACGTCGTTGGCCCGAACTTCATCGGTGTGCACGAGATGATCGACCCGCAAGTGGACCTCGTGCGTGGCTACGCCGACGAGGTGGCCGAACGCATTGCGGCGCTGGGCAAGTCGCCGCAGGGCACCCCTGGCGCGATCATTAAGGACTGGACCTGGGACGACTACTCCGTCGACCGTGACACCGCGCGGGCCCACCTCGCGGCGCTCGACCTGCTTTACACCGGCGTGATCGAGGACACCCGTAAGTACATCGATAGACTCGAGGAGCTGGATCTAGTGTCGCAGGACATCTTCATCGACCACGCCGCCGAGCTGGAGAAGTTCCAGTGGTTCGTGCGCGCTCACCTGGCGAACTCAGGCGGGCAACTGGGGAACAAAGGCGCGCGCGGAGAAGGCCGCCGCCAGTAGCGCAAAGAAGCCGAGGCCGGTCAAGTAGTCCACCTTCTGCGGCGTCGTCACGGAAGGTGAGTTTATAAGTGAAAACGCGAATAATCGGGTTATGCGCAGTCCACCGCGCCTCCAGTCGACGTTCGACCGCGCTGTGGAATGTATTCGAAAAGTGTTGGAGGATCCAGCTTTCGGTGTGCTGACTGAAATCGACGGGCGGGGTGGAATGATGATCGTCAATGAGACACGAACGGCGACCAAGATCGTCGACGACGCCGACGTCCTGCTGGAGTTCTTAATGAACTTTGCGACAGCACGTTTGAGAAACTACGGTCATATATGGCGGGAACGCGCGCTGCCCTACTGGGCTGATGCCCAACCAAAAGCTGGCGCGCAGTCAGGCGCGGCACCTGATCGCCCCGCGTGTCCGCAGGCGCCGTCCTTCACAAACGAAACCCCGTCGACACCACGCTCACTGAACTCCACAGCCGCCCTACAGAACTGGCAGCAACTAGAGCTGTCACCAGGAGTGCGAGCGCAGGATGATTTCGGTCGTCATTTGCGCTGTGAAATGCTGGGAGCCCCGCCGCCCGGCCAGTTCCGTGAGGCGAAATTCGCCGTGAACATACCGTCTGCTCGCCCGGGCCACGGCGTGTGCCGCCGGGGAACTGACTAGCGCCGTGGTGGCAGCGTTCACAGGTCGACAAAGCTCGTCGCGGATTACCCAGTTGACGTCAGGCGCCCGAGGATGACCGCTGTCGATCACCACCAAGCCGGTAAAGCGTTCATGCTGAGTGGCAGCCACGTTCCACGCCAGATCACCACCAGCCCGGTCGCCGACGAGTAGGCCGCCTGGTACTCCCAGCCGGTCGAGAAGGCCGAGCACCGACTTGGCGGTCAGACGCCTATCGACTGGGAGGGACACAGTACGAAGCATTGCAATGTGAAGCCGCTCACGCACCTCGTCGAAAGCGGCCGTCTTCGACGGCGTCTCGTCTAACATGACCACGACGCGGCCATTGTCCGGGCCGGACAGCCGGACTGGCACCGAGAATCCGTCGACGGCGTCCATGTGGCGCGCGAATTCGTGTCGAGGTCGTCGACCTGAGCATCAGGAGCCGTAGCGCAGCCCGGCGGGTTGCTCGGTGGCGTAGGAGAATGCGGTGTAGCCGATACGCCGGTCGCTGCCCTCGGCGCGGTCAAGCCGAAAGCCCGGCTCTTCGGCAGGTCGCTGCACGATGAACGACAAGGCAGTGGTCTGTCGACCGAGACTGGCGTCATACGCGTTGAGCCGGACATAGGCGTTCGGGTAGGCGCTGCGACAGGCGTTGACCTCCAGCAGCACGCCGGCCGCGTCTTTGAGGTCGAACATCGGCAACCCCCACATTTCCCAGTACACGTTGCGCGGGATGGGGGTCGTCGGTGAATTCGACGGACAGCGGCCAGTCGTTTCGATAGTGCGTAGGTGATCTGGGCAGTGATCTCCTCGTCCGTGAAGTCAGGCAGGTAGGAGAACGTGCCCTGTGTTATCCGCATGTTGTATTCCTTCGGGTCAGGTGGTGGTGGGCGTGGCGACAACGTCTGGCATGTCGGTGGATTCGTAGTTGAAGGTGATGTCACCCCACGTGGCGAGCGCCATATCGAGTGCGCGGTTGCTGGAGGCAGCCTTCTTGAGGATCTCCTCGCCCTCCTTGTAGTAATCCTTGCCTTCGTTGCGGGCCTTGATCATGCACTCGAGCGCAACCCGGTTGGCTTCAGCTCCCGCGGCGATTCCCATCGGGTGGCCAATCGTGCCGCCGCCGAACTGAAGCACCACGTCCTCGCCGAGGTAATGCAGAAGCTGGTGCATCTGCCCGGCGTGGATGCCTCCGGACGCGACCGGCATGACACCGGGCATCGAGGCCCACTCCTGATCGAAGAAGAGTCCCTTCGCGGGGTCGGCGGCAATGCTGCCCTCGCGCAGGGTGTCGTAGAACCCTGCCGTGGTCATGGGGTCGCCCTCCAGCTTGCCGACCACCGTGCCCGCGTGGATGTGGTCGACACCGGCCAGCCTCATCCACTTGCCGATCACCCGGAAGCTCACGCCGTGACTGACTTCTGACGGGTATACGTTCCGTGTCCGGCGCGGTGCAGATGCAGGATCACCCCGTTGGCGCGGGCCCAATTGGCCATCGACTGGATGGCGGTGTAGCCGATAGTGAGGTCGACCATCACGATCACCGAGCCGAGTTCCTTGGCGAACTTGGCTCGCTCGTACATCTCCTCCATGGTCCCGGCGGTGACGTTGAGGTAGTGACCTTTGATCTCCCCGGTGGCGGCTTGTGCCTTATTGACTGCTTCCATGCAGAACAGGTACCTGTCGCGCCAGCGCATGAACGGCTGGGAGTTGATGTTCTCGTCGTCCTTGGTGAAGTCCAGCCCGCCGCGCAGCGCCTCATACACCACCCGGCCGTAATTGCGGGCAGACAGGCCAAGCTTGGGCTTGGTGGTCGCCCCCAACAGCGGGCGGCCGAACTTGTTGAGATGCTCACGCTCCATGACAATTCCGTGCGCGGGGCCCTGGAACGTCTTCACGTACTGGGTGGGGATGCGCATGTCCTCGAGTCGAAGCGCCTTGAGTGGCTTGAAGCCGAACACGTTGCCGATGATCGAGCTGGTCAGGTTGGCGATCGAGCCCTCCTCGAACAGGTCGAGGTCGTAGGCGATCCAGTGCGATGCACTGCCCCTGCGAATTGGGGACTGCGTCGACGCGGTAGCACTTGGCCTGATAGTGGTCGAAAGTGGTCAGCCGGTCAGTCCACACCACCGTCCAGGTCGCGGTGCTGGATTCGCCGGCGACCGCCGCGCCGGCCTCTTCGGGTCGGCACGCCAGGTTGCGGGGTGATCCGGAAGGCGCATAGCACGTCCGAGTCTTTCGGTTCATAATCGGGCATGCCAGTAGCCCATTTCGGCGTAGGGAATTACTCCAGCGTTCCAACGATCTGTCATAGAGGGGATGCTGCCAGCCAATCATCAACATGTCTATTGAGACTCCTCCACTCGATACTGAATCTTTTGGTTAACTGAATCACCCGACGCATCCACCACCTGGGTGAGGCCGCCAGGCGTGGGTCTCGATAGCTTCCTCAATAATGACCGCAACGAAGGGGCAGCATCGATGACCACATGTCGGCAGACCGCGGCTCGCCTTATGGCGCCGGGCAAGGGCATACTGGCCGCGGACGAGAGCATCGCCACGATGTCAAAGCGACTGAGCGAGACTGCAGTCGAGCCGAGCGAGGAGAATCGTCGCGTATACCGCGAGCTGCTGGCGTCTACCCCGCAGCTGTCGGACAGCATCTCGGGCATCATTTTCTGCGACGAGACTCTGCGCCAAACCTTCAGCGACGGAACACCTTTCGCGCACGGGGTGAGGGCACTGGGCATTCTGCCGGGCATCAAGGTCGACACCGGCGCCAAGCCGTGCCCCGGGTTGCCGGGTGAGACAATTACCGAGGGGCTCGACGGACTCCCGGCACGCTTGGCCGAGTACGCCGAAATCGGCGCGGCGTTCGCCAAGTGGCGGGCCGTGTTCAAAATCACCGCCGACACGCCGAGCCAGGGTGCGATCAGGGCGAACGCGAGCGCCCTGGCCCGTTACTCCGCAGCCTGCCAAGACGCGGGTCTCGTCCCGATCGTCGAGCCGGAGGTGCTCATGGACGGCGATCATAACCGCGGCCGTTGCCGAGACGTCACCAATGAAGTCCATACCGCCGTGAGAACCGAACTCGCACTTCTACAATGTTGATTTGGCGGGCATCGTGCTGAAACCAAACATGGTCCTTGAAGGAGAGGATTACGCTCGACAATCCACTCCTGAAGAGATCGCCGAGATCACGGTGTCACTGCTGCGGGCGTGGCCAGGTGACCTTGCGGGCGTTGCGTTCTTGTCCGGCGGCCAGTCGCCCGAACGCGCGACGGCGAATCTGTTGGCAATGCAGGAATATCAGACGCCGTGGCCACTCACTTTCTCGTTCGGCCGTGCATTGGTTTCGCCCGCGCTGAAGGCATGGCACGGCGATCCCGACTGTGTCGGCTGCGGGCAGGCTGCGCTCATCGAGCGCGTCGCCGCCAACGGCGCAGCGGCGCGGCTGCGAGCCGAGCTGAAATCAGCCTGAATACCGCACGGGGGCGGCATGTTCCCCTCGGCGCCGTCCCCGTGCGTCAGCCTTCCGCCGAGTGCGCTGCGATTAGGGGACCCGGTCCATGTGACCGGCCTTCTCTAATCGTGCGGTGGACGCCTCACGCATGAGGTAGAGGTCAGTCGCGCTGAAGTTTCGATGACTCGATCGCCGGGGGTTCCGACGGAAGGGCGCCGCCATGCCGCGCGTACTCGTGACCGCTGCGAGGGCCAAGACCGGGCTCGAGGTGGCAAAGTTGGGCCTGCGGCCACACTCGCGCTCGCCGCCGTGCGCGAGTGCGTCGCGATGCTGCACGCGCTGCTGTGGGCGGCGAGACCTGCGACGTCGCAGAGGTAGGGTTCGAGGCGCACGCGGTCCGGCTGGCTCACCCGCCCGAGGCGGTGCCCCGGATCTACGCCGCAGTGCTCGGGCCGTAGATGCTCCGCCTTTCGGGGGAGGTGGCCGACGGCACGGTCATCTCGGCGATGGCGAGCCGGCCTACGTCCGCTCGGTAAGGAGCGCGTCACCGCGACGACATGCGCTGCCCGCAACAGCCGGTAGTGCAGGAAGTCCGCGTCGAGTTCGATGGCGGCCAGCGGCTGCCCGAGCCTTTTGCAGCACCAGCGTGCCCGCCGCTGGCGCACCGCACTCTCGAAGTCAGCCGCCAGATCGCGCTGCTACTTCCCTGCAAAGCGGTGTCAGAGCACTTCGGTAACTTCGCGCAGCAGTGCGGCCTTGCCTTTTGCGCCCACGATGCGCTTCATCGGGGCGCCATCCTTGAACAGAATCATCGTCGGGATGGACACCACCTGGAAATCGCGTGCGGTCGCGGGATTCGCGTCGACATCGATCTTGGCCACGGTCAGTACGCCCGCTTTCTCGTTGGCGATCTCCTCGAGCACCGGGGCGACCATCTTGCAGGGCCCGCACCAGGTGGCCCAGAAGTCCACGAGCACAGGGGTGCTGCTCGACAGCACGTCGTCGGAGAACGAGTCGTCGGTGGCGACGACTGTGGAAGTGCCGGAACTCTTGGAGGTGGTCTGGGTCATGGGTGGAACTCCTATCGGACTGGTGTTTCGGTCGTTTCATCGCTTGGGGCAGAGGAGGTTTCGGCAAGCCAGCGCTCAGCGTCAATCGATGCCGAGCAGCCGGTGCCCGCTGCGGTGACGGCCTGTCGGTAGGTGTGGTCGACGAGGTCGCCCGCGGCGAACACGCCCTCCACCGACGTTGCAGTGCTGCCGTCCCGCACCAGAACGTAGCCGTCGGGATCCAGTTCGACCTGGCCGCGGATCAGCTCGGAGCGGGGATCATGACCGACGGCGACGAAGACGCCGGTGACGTCGAGCTTGGATTCCTCACCGGTGACCGTGTTGCGCAACCGCGCGCCGCTGACCTTGGGATCGCCCTCGATCTCGATGACCTGCGTGTTGGTCAGGAACGTGATCTTCTCGTTCGCGCGGGCCCGGTCCAGCATGATGCGGGATGCGCGGAACTCGTCGCGGCGATGCACCACCGTCACCGTGCGGGCGAACCGGGTCAGGAAGGTGGCTTCCTCCATAGCCGAGTCGCCGCCGCCGACCACCACGATGTCCTGATCGCGGAAGAAGAACCCGTCACAGGTGGCACACGTGCTGACCCCCATGCCGAGCAGCGCTTCTTCACCCGGCACGCCCAGATGCCTCGCCGCGGCGCCCATCGCGAGGATCACCGACCGGGCGCGGTAGGTCTCGTCGCCGACGGTGACCGACTTGACGGGTCCATCCAGCGATACCGCGTCAACGTCCTCCATGCGCAGATCGGCGCCGAAGCGCAGCGCCTGTTCGCGCATCTCGTCCATGAGCTCCGGCCCTATGATGCCCTCGCGGAAGCCGGGGTAGTTCTCCACCTCGGTGGTAGTCATCAACGCGCCGCCGAACTGGGTGCCCTCGAACACCAGCGGCGACAGTTGCGCGCGCGCCGCATAGATCGCGGCGGTATAGCCGGCGGGGCCGGATCCGATGACGATCACGTCGTGAACCGTAGGAGTAGAAGTCATCAGGGCCTTTCGCCTTTCTGTCGGAACTTCGGCTCGGGTACAAACACCAGCCCGTTACCGCATGAACTGACCGGCCTCGGTGGTCAAATCGAGCACGGGCTGCGGAACGATTCCAAGTAAGACCGTCACCGTAGCGCTCACGCCAACAACCCCTGCGATGAGCGCACCCGGTGCGGTGCCGCGCGGCGTATCGTGATTCGGCTGTGCGGAGAACATCGTGATGATGACCCGCGCGTAAGCGAATGCCGCGATCGCACTGCTGAGTACGCCGACGAGGACCAGTACGGTTGCCCCGCCAGCCAGCGCGGCCTGGAAGACGGCGAATTTGCTGACGAACCCGCTGGTCAGCGGAATGCCCGCAAGGGCAAGCAGGAAGAGCGCCAGCATTGTCGACACCACGGGTGAGCGATGACCCAGCCCGGCCCATCGGGCGATGTCGGTTTCCTCGTCGCCATCCTGGTTGCGGATCAGGCTGACGACCGCGAACGCGCCCAGCGTGCTGAAGGCGTAGGCGACGAGGTAGAACATCGTCGCCGGCAACCCGCCACTCTCGATGGCGGTCACGCCGGTCAGGATGAATCCGGCGTTCGCGACTGAGGAGTACGCAATGAGGCGTTTGATATCCGTCTGCGTGACCGTCAGAACTGCGGCAATCAACATGGTGAGAATCGCGACGGCCCACAGCACTGGGCGAATGCCGGCGATTAGACCCGGCAGCGCGACGTAGAGGATGCGCAGTAGGGCCCCGAACGCCGCGACCTTGGTCGCTGCGGCCATGAATCCGGTGATCGGGGTGGGGGCACCCTGATACACGTCGGGGATCCAGGCGTGAAAGGGCACGGCGCCGACTTTGAACAGCACACCCACGATCAGCAATGCGACACCGGTCAGCGCAATGGGCTCGTCGCCGCTGCCCTTCTCGATCGCTTCGCCGATGCCCGGCACGCTCAGCGTGCCTGCGTAGCCGTACAGCAACGCGACGCCGTACAGGAAGAACGCTGACGAAAACGCACCGAGCAGAAAGTACTTCAGCGCCGCCTCTTGCGATAACAGTCGACGGTGGCGCGCCAGCCCGCACAGCAGGTAGAGCGGCAGCGAAAGGACTTCCAGCGCAATGAACATCGTCAGCAAGTCGTTCGATGCCGGGAACAGCAGCATGCCGCCGACGGCCAGCATGGTCAGTGGGAAGACTTCGGTCTGCACTATGCCGGCCCGCGATGCCTGTAGCTCGGCTGACCCGCCGGGAACGGTTGACGCGTGGGCGACGAACGCGCCCAGCCGCCGCGCGGCGATGAATGCGACCGCGACGATCCCGATCGACAGAATCGTGGCCTGCAAGAACAGCGTTGGCCCGTCGACGGCGACGGCGCCCATGACAGCCGCACTGCTCTGACCGGTGAGCATGCCGACGGCGACCAAAGCCGCGACGAGCCCGCCGAAGCTGAGGACGAGTTGAGCGCCGTACCTACGCTGCCGCGACACAAAGGCCTCGACGAGGACACCGGCGATGGCGACCCCGAAGACGATCAGCATCGGGGACAGCAGGCCGTATTCGACGGTGGGGGTGGGGACGTTCATCGCGTCGGCCCTTCCGCAATCCGATGAACCGGATCATGTTGATCGATGGACGTCAACGTGCGGGTGACCGCGGGGTTGATCACATCCAGCGCCGGTTTGGGATAGACCCCGAGCACGATCAGCAGCGCGATGAGCGGTGCCACGACGGCGATCTCGCGCGGCACCAGATCATGGAGCCGGTCGTTGCCGTCGCTGACGGGGCCGGTCATCATTCGTTGGTAGAGCCACAGGATGTAGATCGCCGAAAGCACCAACGCGCTGGTCGCGACGACGGCGGGCAGTGGGTATCGGGTGAATGTGCCGATGAGGACCAGGAATTCGCTGATGAACGGCGCGAGCCCGGGCAGCGCCAGCGTGGCAAGCCCGGCGACCAGGAATGTGCCGGCCAGCACCGGCGCCACCTTCTGCACCCCGCCGTAGGCGTTGATCAGTCGGGTTCCCCTGCGCGACACTAGGAACCCGGCGATGAGGAACAGCGCGGCGGTGGCGATGCCGTGGTTGACCATGTAGAGGACGGAGCCGGACTGGCCCTGGCTGGTCATCACGAATATTCCCAGGATGATGAACCCGAAATGGGAGATCGACGTGTAGGCGATCAGGCGCATCACATCGGTCTGTCCGATCGCGACGATCGCGCCGTAGATTATGCCGACTACCGCCAGGGTGATGATCATCGGACGGAAATACGTTGACGCGTCGGGGAAGAGCTGCACGCCGTAGCGCAGCATGCCGAAGGTACCGACCTTGTCGACCACCGCCATCATCAGCACCGCGGTTGCGGGTTTGGCGTCTGTGGCCACGCCCGGCAGCCAGGTGTGAAATGGCCACAGCGGCGCCTTGATCGCGAATGCCACCATGAAACCGAGGAACACGAACTTCACCAGGTCGGGGTTGGCTTCCTGGGCGCGGGCCAGGAGTTCGCGGAAGTCGAATGTGCCGCCGCGGTCGCTGGCTGTCAACACGTAGAGGCCGATGAGGGCGGCGAGCATGACGAGGCCGCCGAACAGGTTGTACAGCAGGAACTTCACCGCTGCCTTGGAGCTATTCTCGCCGCCGAAGCCCCCGATGAGGAAGTACATCGGGATGAGCATGGCCTCGAAGAAGACGTAGAACAGCAGCACGTCGAGCGATACCAGCGACATGATGACCATGCCCTCGACCACCAGGGTCAACGCGACGTAAGCGTGGGTGCCGCGGTTGCGCTCGCCGCCGTCGTTCCAGCCGGCGACAAGCAGCAGCGGCACCAAGACCGTCGTCAGCAGCACCAGCACAAGGGCGATGCCGTCGAGACCAAGCGTGTAGCTGGTGCCGAAAGAGGGTATCCACGAATGCGATTCGACGAACTGGTACGGCGCACCGCCGGGTTCGAAAAGGAATGCCACCGCGACGGCGAGGATCAATGCCGCCACGGACACCACCAGGCCCACCCATGTGGCGAGTTGCCTTCGGGCCGGGGGCAACACCATCACGGCGCCTGCGCCGGCCAGCGGCACGAGCCACAGCGCGCTGAGCCAGGGAAAGTTGATCACCACAGCCTCACCGCCAGAATCGTTGCGGCAATCGTGGCCGCACCGACGAGCATCGACAACGCGTAGGAGCGGGCGAAGCCGGTCTGTAGCTGCCGAAGGCTCTCTGAGCTGCGACGCACGAGAGTGGCGAACTCGGTGACCGCACCATCCACACCCTTGCCGTCAATCTCGACGATCGCTTTGGTGAGCACCTGGCCGGGCCGCATGAAGACCTCTTCGTTGAAGGCGTCACCGTAGAGGTCCTTGCGCGCCGCCACGGTCAGCGACGACCCGGCGGGCGCCTCTTCGGGTACCGGCCGGATGCCGTACATGCGATAGGCGATGAGGATGCCGACGGCGACGACGGTCAGGATCACGGTGGTGACCATCCACACCGGTGCGACGTGGTGGATCTGGTGGGCGCCGACGACGGGTTCCAACCAATGCTCGAGTGTGCCGCCGATCGCGAACGTGGCACCAGATCCGACTGAGCCGACCGCCAATAGGATCATCGGCCACGTCATGACCTTGGGTGATTCGTGCGGATGCGCATCTGGCGCCCAACGCTTTTCGCCGAAGAACGTCATCAGCATCACGCGGGTCATGTAGAACGCGGTGATGCCCGCGCCCAGGATCGCGGCGCCGCCGAGGATGATAGCCCTTGACTCCGCCTGCGCCGAGCGCGGCCTCGATGATCCCGTCCTTGGAGAAGAAGCCCGCCAGCGGCGGCACACCGATGATCGCCAGGTAGCCCAGACCGAACGTCACGAAGGTGATCGGCAGGGCCTTGCGCAGGCCGCCGTAGCGCCGCATATCGACCTCGTCGTCCATGGCGTGCATCACCGACCCGGCGCCCAGGAACAACCCGGCCTTGAAGAAGCCGTGAGTGAGCAGGTGCATGATCGCGAACGCATAGCCGGCGGGGCCGAGGCCCGCGGCCAGCACCATGTAGCCGATCTGACTCATCGTCGAGGCGGCAAGCGCTTTCTTGATGTCGTCCTTCGCGCAGCCGACGATCGCCCCGAACAGCAGGGTGACCGCGCCCACGATCACGACGCCCAATTGTGCATCGGGCGCAAGGTCGAACACGGGGCCGGACCGGACGATGAGGTACACCCCCGCGGTGACCATCGTGGCGGCGTGGATGAGTGCCGACACCGGTGTCGGGCCCTCCATCGCGTCGCCCAGCCAGGACTGCAGCGGAACCTGCGCGGACTTGCCGCACGCCGCAAGCAGAAGTAGCAGACCGATGGCCGTCAGCACGCCTTCACCGACTTGGGGGGCGGCGGCGAAGACACCCTCGAAGGAGACGGATCCGATGAAGGCGAACATCACCATCAGCGCGACGGCCAGACCGACGTCGCCGACGCGGTTGACGATGAACGCCTTCTTGGCCGCGGTGGCCGCCGAGGGTTTGTGGGCCCAGAAGCCGATCAGCAGGTACGACGCGAGACCAACGCCTTCCCAGCCGACGTAGAGGCCGAGGTAGTTGTCGGCGAGCACCAGCAGCAGCATCGCGGACAGGAATAGGTTCAGATACGCGAAGAACTTCCGCCGCTCGGGATCGGAGGCCATGTAGCCGATGGAGTAGATGTGGATCAGCGACCCGACGCCGGTGATCAGCAGCACGAAACACATCGACAGCTGATCCAGCTGCAGACCGAAGTCCACCTGCAGCCCGCCGACGGGCACCCAACTGAATAACGACTCGTGCACGGCCCGGTGTTCGGCGTCGCGGCCCAGCATGTCCGCGAACAGCACCGCCCCGACGACGAACGACCCCAGCGAGGCCGCGCAGCCCAGCAGGTGGCCCCAGCCATTGGTGCGTCGACCGCCGAGCAGAAGTATCGCCGCGCCTGCGAGCGGGAGGGCGATCGTGAGCCACACCGGAGTCGTCATCGCGCCCTCAGTGTTTGAGCAGACTCGCGTCGTCGACCGAAGTCGAGCGGCGGGCGCGGAAGATCGTCATGATGATGGCCAGGCCGACCACCACCTCGCAGGCGGCGACCACCATGGTGAAGAACGCCACCACCTGTCCATCCAGGTGGCCGTGCGCGCGAGAGAAGGCGACGAAGGCCAGGTTGCAGGCGTTCAGCATCAGCTCCACACACATGAACATGACGATGGCGTTGCGGCGCAATAACACTCCGGCCGCGCCGATCGTGAACAACAATGCGGACAGGTACAGGTAGTTGGCCGGGTTCATGACCGACCGTTCGTGCGGTAGCTGCCGGCACTGCCGTTCATTCGATCGGCGATGCCATCGGGCGGCGGAGTTACCTGTCTCAAGTGTGATCGTGTGGTCTTGGCGCTGGGTCGCGGCGGCGCTTGGCGCGGGGACAGGATCCGGGACACCGACTCATCGCAGGGGGAGCCGTCGGGCAACAGGGCCGGGAAATCGACCGCGTTGTGCCGGGCGTAAACGCCTGGCGTGGGTAGCGGCGTCGCCCGGCTGCCGTTGCGGAACCGCTCCTCGGACAGTTCGCGCTGACCCTTACGCCGGTCGACCCGCTCGCGGTGGGTGAGCACCATCGCGCCGAGCGCGGCGGTGATCAGCAGCGCGCTGGTCAGTTCGAACGCCCACAGATACCGGGTGAAGATCAGGGCGGCCAGCCCCTCCACGTTGCCGCCCGCGTTGGCCGCGGCCAGGCCCGCGAATCCGCCGCTCGCAACGTTGCCGAAGGCCGCGATCAGCAGAACGCCGAACCCAAGGGCAGCGACTACAGCGGAAAACCGTTGCCCGCGAAGCGTTTCCACCAAAGACTCGGCCTTGTCCACGCCGATGAGCATCATCACGAACAAGAACAGCATCATCACGGCGCCGGTGTAGACCACCACCTGTACCACCCCCAGAAACAGTGCGTCCTGCGAAATGTAGAAGATGGCGAGAATGATCATGATCATCGCAAGGAGGATCGCGGAATACACCGCCTTGGAGGCCGTCACCATGCGCAGTGCACCGATGACTGCGATCGGGGCCAGGGTCCAGAACAGCGCCGCCTCGCCGGTCGAGGTGCGGGTCATGGCGTCGGCCAGCAGCGTCGTCGTCATCGGGTAGCTTCCGGGATATCGCCGCGGTAGTAGTCCTCGTCGGTGGCGCCGCTGGCCATCGGGTGCGGCGGGGGGATCATGCCGGGTTCCAGCGGTGCCAGCAGTTTGTTCCTGTCCCAGATCATGTCCGCGCGGTTGTCGTCGGCCATCTCGTAGTCGTTGGTCATCGTCAACGCCCGCGTGGGGCAGGCCTCGATGCACAACCCACAGCCGATGCACCGCAGGTAGTTGATCTGGTAGACGTTGCCGTACCGTTCGCCCGGCGAGTACCGGTGCGCCTCGGTGTTATCCGCTCCCTCGACGTAGATCGCGTCGGCGGGGCACGCCCACGCGCAGAGTTCGCAACCGATGCACTTCTCGAGCCCGTCGGGGTACCGGTTGAGTTGATGCCGGCCGTGATAGCGCGGGGCGACCGGACCGGGCTTTTCCGGGTACTCCTCGGTGACCGGCTTCTTGAACATCGTCGCGAACGTGACGCCGAAACCGGCGACCGCGTCGAAGAGCTTACGCATCGATTGCCTCCTGGCGAACGACGGTCGGCGGTTCGAGTCGGCGTTGGCCGGGCAAGGGCGGAACTGGGTGCCCGCCAGCCGTAGTATCGAAATGGCTTGGGACGTATAGGGAGCGGTCTGTGGCAATCGTGGAACGACCCGGCGACGCCACCCTGCGCAGCGCCGAGAGCAACACAAGCGCCACCAGGATGCCGCCGACAACAACCGTCTGGCCCGCCAGCTGTTCATCCTCTGTCTCGAGCGTGCGGGCGGTGGCGACGATCATCAGCCAGACCAGCGCGACCGGGATCAGGACCTTCCAGCCCATCGCCATGAACTGGTCGTAGCGCAGCCGTGGCAGCGTCGCGCGCAGCCAGATGAATATAAACAGGAAGCCCCATACCTTGGCGGTGAACCAGATCAACGGCCACCAGCCGGCGTTGACGCCGTCGATCATGTTGAACGGCCACGGCGCATGCCAGCCGCCGAGGAACAACGTGGTAGCCAGCGCGGAAACCGTTGTCATGTTGACGTATTCGGCGAGCATGAACATCGCGAACTTCAGCGAGGAGTACTCGGTGTGAAACCCACCGACCAGTTCGCCCTCGGCCTCGGGTAGGTCGAAAGGCGCACGATTGGTCTCGCCGACCATCGCCGTCACATAGATCAAGAACGACGGAAGCAACAGGAAGACGTACCAGATGTGGTCCTGGGCGGCCACGATCCCGGAGGTGGACATCGTGCTGGCGTAGAGGAACACGGCGGCGAACGACAGCCCCATCGCGATCTCGTAGGAGATGACCTGCGCGGACGACCGCAGACCGCCGAGCAGTGGGTAGGTGGAGCCGGATGCCCAGCCGGCCAACACGATCCCGTACACACCCACTGACGTCACGGCCAACACGTACAGCACGGCGACAGGCAGATCGGTGAGTTGCAGCGCAGTGCGGTGGCCAAAGATCGACACCTCACCGCCCAACGGAATGACGGCGAACGCCATGAAGGCGGGGATCACCGCGATGATCGGGGCCAGCAGGTAGACGGGCTTGTCCGCGCCGGACGGGGTGAGGCCTTCCTTGAGGGCGAGCTTTACCCCGTCGGCCAGGCTTTGCAGCAGACCGTGCGGACCCGCCCGGTTCGGACCCAGCCGCATCTGCATCCGGGCTAGGACTTTGCGCTCGACCAGGATCGCGACCAGCACCGTCACCAACAGAAAGCCAAACACCGCGATGGTCTTGATCCCGACTAGCCACCACAGGTCGTCGCCGAATCCGGTCATGAGCCGACCCGTATCGCGACGACGCCGCCGGGTGCCACGCCGAGCTGCTGGTGCACCGCCGAGCCGGGCGAATTCGTCGGCAGCCACACCACCCGGTCGGGCATGTCGGTGATCGCCAGCGCCAGCGTGATCGAGCCCCGCGCGGTGCCGACGATGACCAAATCGCCTTGGGCCGCGCCGATCTCGGCGGCGGTCGACTTCGATAGCCGCAGCGTCGGATTGCGGGCGGTGCCGGCCAAGTGCGGTTCGCCGTCCTGAAGACGGCCACCGTCGAGCAGCATTCGCCAGCCCGAAAGGATCGCCTCACCATGGCCGGGCCGCGGCGGGGCGGCGGGGTCGACCTGGGGTACGTCCGGCCGCACGCCGTCCCAGGCGCCGAGCCGCAGCATTTCGTCGCGTGCCGCGGCAGCGTCGGCAAGCCCTAGGTCGAGTCCCATGTTGGCGGCGATCGCGTCGAGCACCCGCAGGTCGTCCAGCACACCGGGGTCGCGTAGCGCGACCGAGAAGGGGCGCTGGCGGCCCTCCCAGTTCAGGAACGTGCCCGACTTTTCCGCGACCGCCGCGACTGGGAAGACGACATCGGCGCGCTCGGTGACCTCGCTGTGGCGCAGCTCGAGGCTGGCGACGAACGGCGCCGCGTCCAAAGCGCGCCGGGCGGCCTCGGGGTCGGGCAAGTCGACAAGTTCGACGCCACCGATCAGCAGTGCGGAAAGCGCCCCGCTGGCCGCCGCGGCAAGGATGCCGGCGGTGTCTCGTCCGGCCTCGGACGGCAGCCCGCCGACATTCCAGGCCGATGCAACCTGTTGTCGGGCTTCGCGGTCGGCCACCGGACGGCCACCGGGCAGCAGCGTGGGCAGTGCGCCTGCCTCCAACGCGCCTCGCTCGCCCGCGCGTCGCGGTACCCACGCCAGGCGCGCGCCGGTGGTGTCGGCCAACCGAGCCGCTGCCGACAGACCGCCGGGGACCGTTGCAAGTCGTTCACCGGCCATGATCACCGCGCCCGGTCGGCGCAAGCAGCTCGCCGACGTCGCCGCTGCACAGACCGTCCAGTGCATGCGCCTCGCCGCCGGGCGGCACCTTCAGTAACCGGGCCGACATCTTCGCCAGGCCACGGGTCTCGAAGGGCGCCACCGCATGGACCGCTACCCGGTTCCTGCGGGCCGCTTTGCGCAGCCGCACGAATACGATCGGTGACTCCTCTTCGGGCTCGAACCCCACCAGGAGCACCACCGGGGCCGATTCCAGATCCGCATAGCTGACCATCATCGGCCGCCCGGCGATACGGGTGGCCAGAAAGCCTGTCTCCTCGGCGGAATGTGCACGGGCACGGAAGTCGATGTCGTTGGTGCGCAGCGCGATACGCGCAAACTTGCCGTACGCGTAGGCGTCTTCGTACGTTGCCCGGCCACCGACGAGCACACCGACGCTGCCGCGTGCCGTTCTCAGCCAGCGTGCGGCGACCGCCAGAGCCTGCGACCACGACGCCGGCATCAGGCCGCCGTCGGCGTCGCGGATGAGCGGGCCGGTGAGACGGTCCGGCTGTGTGGCGTAGGTGAACGCCCAGCGGCCCTTGTCGCAGTTCCATTCCTCGTTGACCTCGGGATCATCACCAGCCAGCCGGCGCAGGACCTTGCCGCGGCGGTGGTCGGTGCGCTGCGCGCAGCCGCTGGCGCAGTGCTCGCACACGCTGGGGCTGGAGGCCAGGTCGAACGGGCGGGCGCGGAACCGGTAGGCGGTGCCGGTGAGCGCACCCACCGGACAGATCTGCACGGTGTTGCCCGAGAAGTACGACTCGAACGGCTCCTTGGTGTAGACGCCGACTTGCTGCAGCGCGCCACGTTCCATCAGCTCGATGAACGGGTCACCGGCGATCTGGTCCGAAAACCTGGTGCAGCGGGCGCATAGCACGCAGCGCTCCCGGTCCAGCAGCACCTGCGAGCTGATGGCGATCGGTTTCGGGAAGGTGCGTTTGACGTCCGCGTACCGGGATTCGGGCCGCCCGGCGGACATCGCCTGGTTTTGCAGCGGACACTCGCCGCCCTTGTCGCAGACCGGGCAATCCAGCGGATGATTGATGAGCAGCAGCTCCATCACGTCGTTCTGAGCCCTTGCGGCGACTGTCGAGGTGAACTGGGTGCGCACCACCATGTCGTCGGCCGCCGCGACGGTGCATGACGCCATCGGCTTGCGCTGGCCTTCCACCTCAACCAGGCATTGCCGGCATGCGCCAACAGGTTCCAGCAAGGGGTGGTCGCAGAACCGGGGGATCTGGATGCCGATCAACTCCGCGGCGCGGATCAGCAGCATGCCCTTCGGCACGCTGACATCAACGCCGTCGATGGTGAGACTCACCGTCTCGACAGGGGTGGCCGAGGTGCCCGTGTCGGCAGTCTGCGTCACCTCAGCACCGACCGCCGCGTGGTTGGCCGAGCTGGGCCCAGCTCGCGCAAGAAGGCAACATTCTAGACACCCGCTCTCTCGGTGGCCATCAACATCGAGTCGCGCGGGTCCAATGGACATCCGCCGCCGGTAACATGCGCTACGTATTCGTTGCGAAAGTACTTGAGCGACGAGATGATTGGGCTGGCCGCGCCGTCGCCGAGCGCGCAGAACGACTTCCCCATGATTGCGTCGGCGATGTCGGCGAGCTTGTCCAGGTCGTCGGTCGTGGCGGCTCCGGCTTCGAGGCGTTCGTAGATCTGTGCGAGCCAGTAGGTGCCCTCCCGGCATGGCGTGCATTTGCCGCAGGACTCGTGTTCGTAGAACTGGGTCCAGCGCCGCACCGCCCGTACCACGCAGGTGGTGTCGTCGAAGATTTGCAACGCCTTGGTGCCAAGCATCGAGCCCGCCGCAGCCACGCCTTCGAAATCCAGTGGCACATCGAAGTGTTCGTCGGTCAGCAGCGGCGTCGACGAGCCGCCAGGCGTCCAGAACTTCAGCCGATGCCCGTTGCGCACACCTTCGGCGTAGGTGAGCAGTTCCCGCAGTGTGATGCCAAGCGGCGCCTCGTACTGGCCCGGCCGGTTCACGTGCCCGGACAGGGAGTAGAGCGTGGAGCCGGGGGAGTTCTCGGTTCCTATGGAGCCGAACCACTCGACACCGTTGAGGATGATTGCCGGCACCGATGCGAGCGATTCGACATTGTTCACCACCGTCGGACACCCATACAGTCCCGCCTCCGCAGGGAATGGGGGGCGCAGCCGTGGTTGCCCGCGGCGGCCTTCCAGCGAGTCCAGCAGCGCGGTCTCCTCGCCGCAGATGTAGGCGCCCGCGCCAGCGTGGATCACGAGGTCCAGGTCGTAGTCGGAGCCCAGTATGCCTGCGCCGAGGTAGCCGGCGGTGTAGGCCTCCGAGACCGCCTCCTGCAGCCGTCCCAGCACCGGGAGCACCTCGCCGCGAACATAGATGAATGCCTGGTGGGCGCGGATCGCGTACGCCGCGATGATCGCACCTTCGATCAGCACGTGGGGGGTGGCCATCATCAGCGGGATGTCCTTGCACGTGCCCGGTTCGGACTCGTCGGCGTTGACCACCAAGTAGTGCGGTTTGGCGCCGGTGCCCACCGCGTCCTGCGGAATGAAGGACCATTTCGTGCCGGTGGAAAAGCCTGCGCCGCCGCGGCCGCGCAGCCCGGAGTTCTTCACGGTCTGGATGACGTCGTCGGGGTCCATGGCCAGCGCCTTCTGCAGCGCCTGATAGCCGTCATGGGTGTGGTAGGTATCCAGCGTCCACGACTTCGGATGGTCCCAATACCGTGTCAGTACGGGCATCAGCGGCATGTCAGTCCTCGCCTTCCAAACCGTGTGCGGCCATACCTCTTTCGCGCGCGACATGCAATCCGGCGAGAGTCGCGGCGCCAGCGGTGGTGGCTTCTCGGGTCGTAGGGAATCCCGCCAGGATGCGGGCGGCTTGGCGGAATGTGCAGAGCGGCGCACCGCGGGTGGGGGTGAGCTGTTCACCTGAGCGCAGCTTGTCGACGATCGCGCATGCTGACTTCGGGGTTTGGTTGTCAAAGAATTCCCAATTGACCATCACCACGGGTGCGTAGTCGCATGCCGCGTTGCATTCGATGTGTTCGAGAGTGACCTTGCCGTCCGGGGTCGTCTCACCGTGCCGGATGCCGAGGTGCTCGGAAACCGCCGCGAGGATAGCGTCGCCGCCCATGATCGCGCACAGCGTGTTGGTGCACACGCCGACGTGATACTCGCCGGTGGGTCGGCGTCGGTACATCGAGTAGAACGTGGTCACCGCGGCGACTTCGGCGCCGGTCATGTCGAGCTGGTCGGCGCAGAATTCGACCCCGGCCGGCGTGACGCAGGAATCCTCGGCCTGCACCAGGTGCAGCAGGGGCAGTAGTGCCGACCGCGGTTGCGGGTAGCGCGCGATGATCGCCTTGGCGTCGTCCTCCAGCCGGGCCTGGACTTCGCTCGGATACGTCGCGCGGCCCTCCAGCCGGCCGGGCTCCTCGGGCTTGGGCCCGAGCTCGAGGAATACACTCATCGGTCCACACCGCCCATCACCGGGTCGATGCTTGCCAGGGCGGCGATGACGTCGGCGACCATGCCGCCCTCGCACATCGCGGCAACGGCCTGCAGGTTGGAGAACGACGGATCGCGGTAATGCACCCGGTAGGGCCGGGTGCCGCCGTCGCTGACCATATGCACGCCGAGCTCACCGCGTGGCGACTCCACCGCAACGTAGACCTGTCCGGCCGGGACCCGGATGCCTTCGGTGACGATCTTGAAGTGATGGATCAGCCCCTCCATCGAGCTGGCCATGATCTTGGCGATGTGCTGACGCGAATTGCCCATCCCGTCTGGCCCAAGAGCCAGGTCGGCGGGCCAGGCGATCTTGCGGTCTTCCACCATGACCGGACCGGGCCGCAGCCGGTCGAGACACTGCTCGACGATTTCGAGCGACTCGTGCATCTCCTTGACGCGGATCAGATAACGTCCGTAGGAATCGCATCCGCCGTCGGTGATGACGTCGAACTCGTAATTCTCGTAGCCGCAATACGGTTGGGCGCGCCGCAGGTCGTGCGGCAGCCCGGTGGAACGCAGAATCGGGCCGGTGACGCCCAGTGCGATGCATCCGGTCAGATCCAGATAGCCGATGCCTTGTGTGCGGGCCTTCCAGATGTCGTTCTCCGACAGCAGATTCTCCAAGTCGCGCAACCGCTTGGGCAGGATCTCCAGCAGTTCGCGGACCGCGGGCGCGGCGTCGTCGGGAAGATCCTGTATCAGCCCGCCGGGCCGGATGTAGGCGTGATTCATCCGCAGCCCGGTGATCTTTTCGAACACGGACAGGATCAGTTCGCGTTCGCGGAACCCGAACAGCATCGCGGTGATGGCGCCAAGCTCCATGCCGCCGGTGGCCAGCGCCACCAGATGTGAGGATATCCGATTGAGCTCCATCAACATCACTCGAATGACGTTCGCGCGCTCCGGGAATCTGTTCGGTGATGCCGAGAAGCTTCTCCACTCCAAGGCAGTAGGCGGTCTCGTTGAAAAACGGCGACAGATAGTCCATCCGCGTCACGAACGTGACTCCCTGCATCCAGGTGCGATATTCGAGGTTCTTCTCGATCCCGGTGTGCAGGTAGCCCATGCCGCAGCGGGCTTCGGTGACCGTCTCACCCTCGATCTCCAGGATCAGCCGCAACACGCCGTGCGTGGACGGATGCTGCGGTCCCATGTTGACGACGATGCGCTCACCCTCGGGAAACGAGCTGGCGGCACCGACGATCTGGTCCCAGTCTTGGCCGCTGACGGTAATGTTCGCGCCATCGATGGTGCGCGTCGGTGTGGGCGCTCATCAGTGGTAGGCCCTCCGCTCGTCGGGCGGGAGAATCTGCGCGCCCTTGTATTCGACCGGGATCCCACCGAGCGGGTAGTCCTTGCGCTGCGGGTGCCCGATCCAGTCGTCGGGCATCTCGATGCGGGTCAACGACGGGTGCCCATCGAAGATGATGCCGAAGAAGTCATAGGTCTCCCGCTCGTGCCAGTCGGTGGCCGGATACAGCGAGAACAGCGACGGAATGTGCGGATCAGCCTCGGGCGCAGCCACTTCCAGGCGGATGCGGCGGTTGTGGGTGATCGACATCAACGGGTACACCGCGCGCAGTTCCCGGCCGGCGTCGTCGGGATAGTGCACTCCGCTGACACCCAGGCACAATTCGAAGCGCAGCGCAGGATCGTCGCGCAACTGGCGGGCCACTGCGACCAGATGCTCGCGTGGCACATGGAGTGTCAGTTCGCCACGGAGAACCACCACCTTCTCGATGAGGTCGGCGAACTCGGCGCCGGTGCGCTCGAGCGCTGCTCCCAACGCGTCGACGATCTCGTCGAAGTAACCGCCGTAGGGTCGCGGGGAGCCGCCGGTCATGATGACCCAGCGCACCAGCCGTCCATAGCCGGAAGTGTCGCCGGTGTCAGTCACTCCGAACATGCCGCGGCGCACCCCAACCGCCTCGGCATCCTCGGGCCGCGGACCGCGTTGTTCTGTGCTCACGTCGGCGATCCCAGCATCTGGATGGTGGGAGTTGCTGCCAGCGCGGCCGTTTCGGCTTCGGCGACGGTGCGTTCCCGGTCCACGCCCAGCGGCATCTGTTGAATCTTCTCGTGCAGCTTCAGGATCGCGTGCAACAGCATCTCCGGGCGCGGCGGACAGCCGCCCAGGTAGATGTCGACCGGCACGATGTGGTCGACACCCTGAACGATCGCGTAGTTGTTGAACATCCCACCCGACGAGGCACACACCCCCATCGCCAGAACCCATTTCGGCTCGGCCATCTGGTCATAGACCTGCCGAAGCACCGGTGCCATCTTCTGGCTGACCCGCCCGGCGACGATCAGCAGGTCTGCCTGCCGCGGAGATGCGCGAAACGCCTCCATGCCGAACCTCGCGATGTCGAACCGCGGCGACACCGTCGACATCATCTCGATGGCACAACAGGCCAACCCGAATGTGGCGGGCCACAACGAGTGCTTGCGGAAATACCCTGCCAGACCTTCGACGGTGGTCAGCAGAAACCCGCTCGGCAACTTTTCCTCGAGGCCCACGCGCGACCTTTCAGTCCCAACTCAGGCCGCCGCGGCGCCACACGTAGGCGTACGCGACGAAGACGGTGGCCACGAACAACAACATCTCCACCAGCGCGAACACGCCCAGTGCGTCAAAGCTGACCGCCCACGGGTACAGGAACACGATCTCGATGTCGAAAACGATGAACAACATGGCCGTGAGGTAGTACTTGATCGGGAACCGACCGGCGCCGTTGCGAGGGCTGATCGGCTCGATTCCGCACTCGTAGGCATCCAGTTTCGAGCGGTTAGTCCGGGACGGGCCGACTACTGTCGCTGTGACGACGGAAAAGATCGCGAATACCGCAGCGATCCCGGTCAGCGCCAGGATCGGTAGATACGGGTTCATTGGGCGGACCTTCCGTCGAATACGTTGTGAGATCCACGCTGACGAATCGGACACCCAGGTCAGCACCCCGACATGGGGGACGAACAAGGGGATTCACGAAACTGACCGCAATCGCTAGCATCCGTTGCGTGATCCCGCACGCAGCCAGACACCGCCTGTATGCTCCGCTTCGGGTGCTCGTGTACAGCTCTAACGCCAATACCCGGCAGATCGTCGAACGAAGCCTGGGCAGGCTACCTGATGCCGACGGGGCCCCAATAGATTTCGTCCACTCAGCCACGCAGCCCGCGGTCCTGCAACACATGGCATCGGGGGTAATCGATGTGGCGATCCTGGACGGCGAGGCATCCCCGACGGGCGGTCTGGGGCTCGCCAAGCAGCTCAAAGACGAGCTGCTGCAATGCCCGCCGGTCGTCGTTCTCACTGGCCGCGCCGACGACTCATGGCTGGCCCGGTGGTCCCGAGCGGAGGTGGCCGTGCCACACCCCATCAACCCCCTGGTCCTGACCGAGGCCGTCGCGCCGCTGCTCCGTGGCCGACTGATTGCCTAAGTTCGCTCGGAATGCCGTGCGTGCCACTGAGATTCGAGTCTGCAGACGCGGCGATGCTCAATGGCACACCACACGCCGCCGAACCCGAGTGCTACCACTGCCGCCAGCCCGGTCAGCAACAGCCATTCGTGACGCTGGTAGGCGGCCACCGCGACACAGGAGATCAGCGCAATCACTCCCGCCGCCAGCGCGAATAGGCCGGGCCAATAGTAGCCGTCGTTGAACGTCTCGCCTGCGTGCGGCTGAGTGGTTCGGAAATGATCCGTCGGATCGTGATGACCTTTCCCCATGGATCCTCCTCAGTTGGGATATCTGAAGAGGTATCCAACGGGCCGCCAGCGGCCATCCCCTTTCTGGGTGGTCGCGCGGGTGGCTTATTGCGCTCCACGCCAACCCAGTTCGCGGTGGGCCAGCAGATGATTGATCAGCAGGTCGGTGGAGCCCGTGCGCGCCGACTGGGTGACGACGTGCCACGGTCGATCGATTGGCGTACCGGGTACGGCCAGTTCCACCAGCGTGCCGGCATCCAACTCCCGCCGCACCGCCTGTCGCGACACCAACGTGACACCGAGCCCCGCGACTGCGGCGGCCACCACCGCCCCGTGTGAGCCCAGCACCATTTGCGTCGGGGTTATCTCCAGTTCCTCCAGCAGCGTGGCCATCGTTGCCCTGGTCCCCGACCCCGATTCACGCAGTAGCCAGATTGCCTGCGCCGGGTCGAACCGGCGCGCTGTGTCCGGCGGCCCGACCACCACGAGTGTGTTCACGGCGACCGCCTGTACCTGGACGGAGCCCAAGTCGGCGGGCGGCCGGCCGGCGACGACGACATCGACCTCGTGGTGAGTGAGCATGGGCCAGATGGCGTTTCGGGCCGCAACTTCCAGCTTGCAGTCTATGTCGGGGTACTTGGCCGTGAACGACGCGAGCAATGCGGGGATCAGCAGCTCTCCCGCGGTGGTCACCGCGCCCAACCGGATTGATCCGTGCTCTGGATCCGCTTCGCCGAGGGCCGCCAGGACGGCTTCGTGGTGCAGGCCGAGAATCTGTCGCGCGTACTCGGCGTAGCGGTGTCCGGCCGGTGTCAGCCGGACGCCGCGGCCGTGGCGATCGATCAACGGGACACCGACTTCCGCGCTGAGGTTGCTCAGCGCGGACGAGATCGCCGACTCGGTGACGACCAGCCGCTCGGCAGCGCCGCGGACTGATCCGGTGTCGGCGAGTTCTACCAGCGTTCTCAGCCGGGCGTTGGTGGTCATGGCGACGCCTCGCCGTCCGCGTCATCGAAGACACGGCTGGCGAGCAGATCTGGGGCGTCGATTGTGGTCAGCGCCGCGAGGTTCGCCGTGCAGTCCGGGTTCGTCATGAGGCGCCGCGCGTGCCGCAGCCGCGCTCGCTCCATGGCGTTGCGCACGCTGCGTGCGTTGGCGAACCAGGGCTGGTGGATTCGGCGGTGCAGGTAGTCGCGCAGCACATCCTGCGCATCGGCGGACAGGGAATAGCCGATCTCGTCTGTCATCAGTGTCGCGATCTGCTCGAGTTCGTCGACGGTGTAGTCGGGGAAGGTGATGTGGTGGGCGATGCGGCTCTGCATCCCGGGATTCGCCGAGAAGAACCGGTCCATCTTGTCCGCATATCCGGCGAGTATGACCACCAGGTCGTCGCGGTTGTTCTCCATCACCTGCAACAGGATCTCGATCGCTTCGGACCCGTAGTCGCGTTCGTTTTCGACCTTGTACAGGTAGTAGGCCTCATCGATGAACAACACGCCGCCCATCGCCCGCTTGATCACTTCCTTGGTCTTGGGCGCGGTATGGCCCACGTACTCGCCGACCAGGTCGTCGCGGGTGACACTGACCAGATGCCCCCGGCGCAGGTAGCCCAGCCGGTGTAACAAGTCGGCCATCCGCAGTGCGACCGTCGTCTTGCCGGTGCCCGGATTGCCGGTGAAGCACATGTGCAGCGTCGGCTGCGGCGCCGTGACGCCATATCGGGCACGCATCTGGTCGACCAGCAGCAGCGCTGCGATCTCGGCGATTCGGGTCTTCACGGGATCCAGCCCGACCAGCTCGGTGTCCAGCTTGGCCAACACATCATCCACACCGGACTCCCTGCGCGCCGCGGCCAGATCCACCACCGCATCCGGCGGCAGCGGGGGTGCCTCGGGCACATCCGGATCGGGCTCCAGCTGTGGTCCGGAGTCCGCCCTGCTGTCCAAACCGAACGACGGGCGCGTTGTCTCGGTGGTCGGGTGGCCCATGACGAGAATGCTGCCAGTCGATCGTGAACATGTCTATTGAGAAACAGCCACAAACGCTGAAGTGAATACTTCATGGTTAACCCTGTTCGCCCACCGCTTGGGTGAGCCATTCAACCCCATGGCCGAGATAGCTTCTGGGTGCGACCTACCGTGGACGCAAATCGTGCCACCGCGTCGCGCAGAGATGAGTGCACATGGCCAAATGGTATCGATTGGGCGAGTTGGAGCGGGCTGTGATGGACCATCTGTGGGTCGCACCCGAGCCACAGACGGTGCGTCAAGTGCAAAGGGCGCTGTCGGCACACCGCGACCTGAAATACACGACCATAATGACGGTGCTACAGCGGCTGGCCACCAAGGGTCTCGTTTCGCAGGACCGCCACGAACGGGCGCATCGTTATAACCCGTTGCACAGCCCTGACGAGCTAATTGTCCGTCTGATGGTCGACGCGTTGGACTACGTCGATTCACGAAGTCGTGAGGCCGCGCTCCTCCAGTTCGTCGAACGGGTCGGCTCCGCCGAAGTACGCACGCTTCAGCGCGCCCTGGCGGAGTTGGAGGCAAAACAAGTCCCCGTATGACCCCGGGGCGGGCACCTCTTGAGGAATCGTCCAGCTGTTGCTGACTAACCAGAAGTGGTCGGCATGGGGATCGTGGCGGTCACGGCTGTGCCGGAGCCGGGCCGGGATCGGATGTGCAACCGCCCCCTGACGAGTTCGGCGCGTTCGGCCATCGACAGCAGACCGTAACCACGTGTCTCGTCGCTGCCCAGCGGATGCTCGGAGGTGTCGAAACCCACTCCGTCGTCTACGATCTCGAGTCGTGCGGTGTGGCCATCGAACGCAAAGCTGAGCCGCGCAATCGTGGCATGAGCGTGTTTGATGACGTTCTGCAAGCATTCCTGGGCGACGCGGTACAAAGCCAACTCGATGTGCTCGGGCAGGCGTGCGTCGGCCAGCTCGACCTCCAGCGCGATCTGCGGGATTGAGCGGGCCAGGCTGGCCAGCGCACCGGCCAGGCCCAGATCGTCGAGCACAGGTGGTCGCAAGCCACTGATCGCCGCGCGAGCCTCCTGCAGCGTCAACTCGACGAGTTCGCGTGCCTCCGCGATTTGTCCGGACGCTTCGGCTGGGTCCGCGCGGATGGCTTGCTCGGCGGCGTCCAGGCGGTACGACAGCGTGATCAACCGTTGCGAGATGCCGTCGTGGATGTCGCCGGCCAGCCGCCGCCGCTCGATCTCCTGCGCCTCGATCACCTGCTCGACGAAGTTCTCATGGGCGCGTTCACGGGCGACCAGTTGACGATGCAGCCGCGCCTGGTGCAGCGCACCGGCGATGAGACGGCCGATTACCAACAACAACTCCACGTCGCCCTCGGTGAACTCTCGCCGCCGCACGGCGTGCACATTGAGGACACCCACCAACCCGCCGGGGTCGGTTTGCATCGGCACCGACGCCAAAGACGTCACATCGAAACCCTGCAAAGAGTCGCTCGGTAGGTATCGCGGATCGGACTCCTTGTCGTCAGTGATTACGACGGGCTCGCGGTGGCTGGCCACCCATCCGGAGATCCCGGACCCCAGTGGCACTCGGATCTTTCCGACCTGGCTGTCGAATGGCGGCGTGGCGCCGGCCAGCGTAAGCGAGCGGTTGGTGTCGTCGAGCACGTGCACGACGCAGACGTCGGTGTCGGTCGCCGCGGTGATCATCCGCGCCGCCGCCGCGGCCAGCGGCTCCACGCCGGGACCGTTGGAGGCGGCCTGAATCAATTCGCGCAACAGGGCCAGTTCGCGGTCGGTGTCGACAAGATCACGCACCGCGTTGTGGCCACCAGTCGTGTTGCGCGACAACATGTTACGCGCGGACGATACCTCTGGACCCGCAGTGCTCACAGGAAGATACCTTCTCGCAGCGCGGTGGCGACCGCGCTGGTGCGGTCGGCGACCTCGAGCTTGCGGTAGATCGATCGAAGGTGACTCTTCACCGTTTCGTCGCCTATCACCAGCTTGTTGGCGATGCCGCGGTTGGACAGGCCAGTAACCATGTATGAGAGGATCTCGCTCTCCCGCTGTGTGAGGCCCTGACGAGCACCCGGCCAGAACTCGTCGCGCTGGAGGCGCGCCGCAGTATCGACTGACCGGGCCGCCATCCCTCCGTCGATCGCGGTTTCTCCGCTGCGCACGAGTTCCAGCTGGCGGACCAGGTCTTCGCTGTTGATGCTCTTGAGCAGGTAGCCAGCTGCGCCGACCCGCAGAGCCTGAAACAGATATTGCTCATCGTCGTAGACCGACAGCATCACGACCTTGCGCTCGGGGTTGCGACGGCGCAGCTCTAGGCACAGGTCCAGTCCGCTGGAATTCTGCATCCGGATATCGCACAACACCACATCCGGATCGAGGCTTTCGACCACTCCGGCCGCTCGGTCCGTGCCGACTGCCTGTCCGACGACACGGACCCTGCTTTGGAAACCGGCCAGCATCGACTTGAGCCCCTCGATGACCATCTCGTGGTCGTCGACAAGCACCAGTCGCACAGGTCCGGTAGCTGCCTCCATGTCGACACGGTAATAGTGGGCTTGATCCCCGTCATCAGCCTTTAGTGGTGTTAACCCGGTCAACCCCCCGCTTTGGGGGGAACTGGGCCGCGGTCGAGTCCATAGCATCGCTGGCAACCAGAAGGAGGTTTGATGGAAACGCGCGCGCCGATGATCGTCCCTTCCGTTCTGCCGGCGGATTTTTCAGAGCTCGGCCAGCAGGTCAAGCAATTGGAGAAGGCCGGTGTCGATCGGATCCAGTGGGACGTGATGGATGGGCGGTTCGTGCCCAACCTGACGTTCGGGCCCGACGTGATCGCCGCCAACCGCGGCCAAGTGACGATCGGCTTCGAGGCGCACCTCATGGTCGAGGATCCCGACCCGATGCTGCCACGGTGGGTGGAGGCGGGGTGTGAACTCGTCATCGTGCATGCGGAGGCCACTCGACATCTGCACCGCACGCTTGGTGCCATCGCCGATCTCGGCGCGCGTGCCGGTGTCGCATTGAACCCGGCCACCCCGCTGGAAGCGGTGACGAGTGTGCTGGATCTGGTCGACTTGCTGCTCGTGATGACGGTCAACCCCGGGTTCGGCGGTCAGAAGTACCTGTCGAGCATGGAGCCCAAGATCGCCGAGGCTCGAGCCGAAATCGATCGTCGCGGGCTGGAAATCGAACTCGAGGTGGATGGCGGCATCGGTGCGACGACGATCGGCGCGGCGGCGCGTGCCGGGGCCGATGTGTTTTGCGCCGGTTCGGCGCTGTTCAACGGTCCTGGGACGATGGCCGAGCGCGTCACGGCGCTACGCGATGCGGCGAGCGTCGGGGCGGAGGAGCGATGAGCGTCGCACCTACCACGACCGACAATCGCGACATCCTGACCGACGAGGTCGATCGGTTGGCGATCCAGACACTTCGGTTTCTGGCCGCCGACGCGGTTCAGGCGGCCAACAGCGGACACCCGGGGCTGCCACTGGGCACGGCCCCGGCCGCGTGGGTGCTGTGGTCGCGGCATCTGCGCCACGACCCCGCCGACCCGCGGTGGCCCGACCGAGACCGGTTCGTGCTATCCGCCGGCCACGGATCAGCGCTGCTGTACTCGCTCCTGCATCTGTTCGGTTATGACCTGTCTCTGGACGAACTGCGTCAATTCCGTCAGCTCGGGTCGCGTACTCCGGGCCATCCGGAATTCGGGCATACACCCGGCGTCGAGACGACGACTGGGCCCCTGGGCCAGGGGTTGGCGAACGCGGTCGGCATGGCGCTGGCCGAACGCATGCTCGCGGCGCGCTGCAACAACGGCGAGCGCTCCATCGTCGATCACCGCACCTGGGTGCTCGCCGGCGACGGTGACCTGATGGAAGGAATCAGCCACGAGGCAGCCTCCCTGGCCGGACGCCTCGGGCTGGGACGCTTGACCGTCATCTACGACGACAACGACATCACCATCGACGGCCCGGCAACACAGAGCTGCCGCGACGACGCGATCGCGCGATTCGCCGCATACGGGTGGCACACCTTGTCCGTCGAGGACGGCAACGACATCGCGGCCATCGACGCCGCGCTGGCCGAGGCCCGCGACGTCGACTCCGCGCCTTCGCTCATCAACGTGCGCACCACCATCGGTTACGGGGCGCCGGGAATTGAGGGCACGGCGAAGGCGCACGGCAGTCCGCTGGGTTCTGAGGCGATCGCGGCCATGCGCGCGCGGTTCAATTGGCCCGACCACCCGTTCCATGTGCCCACGCAGATCCGAGACGTCACCGCCAAGCTCGCAGCCAAAGGCGCTGCGGCACGGTCAGATTGGGTACACACCTACGCCGCCTGGTGTGCCGACCACCCGCAGTTGGCCGTCGATTTCGCGCTTCGCCGGGTGCCGGTCCCGCGGGACCTCGGGGTGTTGGCGGCACTCGCTGACGAGCCCGGCGGCCCGATGGCGACCCGGCAGGCCTCGGGTGCAGCGCTCAATGCGCTTGCCCCCGTATACCCGGCGCTGGTCGGGGGCTCCGCCGACTTGGCCGGCTCCACCAACACGGCCATCCCCGGCGGGGACGTCAGCGCCGACGACTATGCCGGGCGAACAATTCATTTCGGCATCCGCGAGCACGCCATGGCCGCCGCTTTGAGTGGCATCGCACTGCACGGGGGTCTGCGGCCGTTCGGCAGCACCTTCCTCGTGTTCGCCGACTATCTTCGGCCCGCGTTGCGGCTGTCGGCGCTGATGCGTCAGCCGGTCATCTACGTCTTCACGCATGACTCGGTACATGTCGGTGAGGACGGACCCACCCATCAGCCGATCGAGCACATCGAATCTCTGCGCCTAATACCGGGATTGACGGTGCTCCGGCCGGCGGACGCCGCGGAGACGGCGCTGGCCTGGGAGATCGCCGCAGCCAACAATGACGGTCCGACGGCGCTGGTGTTGAGCCGGCAAAAGCTGCCGACGCTGTCCGGGGGCGGGATCGACGAGATGCGCGAGCACGGCTTCCGCGTCGTGCATGGCGACGCCGACCGCGCCGATGTTGTTCTTGCTGCCAGCGGATCGGAGGTGGCAATGGCGCTCGAGGCTGCCGACTTACTGTCCGGCCGTGGAGTGAACGTGACAGTCATCTCCGTCATGTGGCGGGAACGAATGGAGCAGGCGCTGTCTAATACGGTCCAGCGTCCCGACGCTCCGGTGGTCTGGGTCGAGGCCGGTGTGCCGACCGGGTGGCGCGCTGTCGCACGGGAACGCGATCAGGTCATCGGCCTGCAGCGATTTGGCGAGAGTGGGCCGGGATCGCACGTAGCGACTCACCTCGGGTTGACTCCCGCAGCGATCGCCAACGCCGCGTTCACCGCTCTCGGACGGGCGGCAGGCTGGGGTGAGTGACTCGTTGCCCGAGAAGAAGTTTCGCATCAACCGAGCTGCCAGTAGAGGGCGACGACGGCCGGTCATGCTCGCGATCGCCGGCGACAGCGCGGCGGGCAAGACAACCGTCACCGCGGGCCTCATCGATGCGCTCGGGGCGCACCGGTGTGTGTCGATCTCCGCCGACGACTACCACCGCTTCGACCGGGAAGAACGCCGCGACAAACCACTGACGCCGCTTCATCCCGATTGCAATTACATCGAAATCCTCGAGCAGCATCTGCAGTTGCTGGCTACCGGCCAGCCCGTCCTCAAGCCGGTCTACGACCATTCCACCGGCCGGCTTATCCGGCCGGAGCTCATTGAGCCCAACGACTTCATCATCGTCCACGGCCTGTTGCCGTTGCACAGCAGGCTGGCCAGAGCATGTTTCGACGTCACCGTCTTCCTCGACCCTCCCGAGGAGGTGAGGCGTTGCTGGAAGATCCGGCGCGACACCACCGTTCGGGGATATACTGCCGAGCAGGTCAGCGACGAAATGCTCAGCAGCCAAGCCGAATCCGCGAAGTTCATCCGGCCTCAACGCGCCCATGCCGACATCGTCGTGAGGTTCGCCCCGATCACTGAACGCGATGATCCACCGGGCACCCCGTTGTCCGCCGAGCTGTTGCTGCGCCCGACGATCCGCCACCCAGACCTGACAGAGGTCCTGCAGCCCGACCTGACGCGCACAATTCACCTCAGGCTGGCCCGCGACGTCGACGGCAGGCCCGTTGACAGCGTTCATATCCACGGCTACACCACGGCTGAGGAGAATGCCGCCGTCGAGAAGATGATTTGGCATGCCCTGGGGGATCCGCGCACTGCCATCCCAGACAACCTCGGTGCTATCGGTTCCGATACGCGAAGCACGCCGTTGGCGATAACGCAGATGATCCTGCTGCACCATCTGCGCGATGGATACCGATAGCATCACTGAGCCGGCTCCCGCTCAGTCCGGCAACGCCACTGGCCCTGTCCTCGAAGCCGTCATTTTCGATGTCGACGGGACGCTCGCCGACACCGAGCGCGACGGACACCGCCCGGCGTTCAACGCGGCGTTTGCGGCCCATGACCTCGAGATCGAATGGGGCGTAGACGAATACGGGCGTCTATTGAAGATCACCGGGGGAAAACACCGCATCGCCGCCGATCTGCGGGCACGCGGATTCGGTGCTGCCGCCGACCAACTCGCCGTCCGAATCCATCACACCAAGACTGCGCTGTTCCGCGATTGGATCGTCGCCGGCGACGTTCTACCCAGGCCAGGACTGCTCTCCTTGGTGGACAGCCTCGTCGAGGAGGGTATCCGAATCGCGGTGGCGACAACCGGGCGGCGCGCGTGGGTCGAGCCACTGCTGACCCATATCCTCGGCGACGGAATCGTCGAGACGGTCGTCACCGGCGACGACGTCCGCCGACTGAAGCCCGACCCCGAGGTGTACCGGCGCGCACTGGACCAACTCGACATATCGCCGGAAAGCGCGCTGGCGGTGGAGGACTCGGAACTTGGGTTGCGTGCCGCCGCGGCCGCGGACCTGGCCACCGTGGTGGTCACCACCGACTACACCACGGCGCAGGACTTCGCCGGGGCGGCCATGGTGCGATCGTCGTTCGACGGCATCGACCCGCTGCTGGCGGCAAGTTGTCGACTCATCCATCGGGAATGGTGGACCGCCAGGAAGCTGTCAAAGGGTTGAGTGCGGCATGTTGATCCACCGTGACAGGAGGCCGCATCTCCTAGGATCGGGTGGTGAAGTCGGTGGGGAGGGCGTGCGTTTCATACACGCGGAACGCAGTCGTGGCGATCGCCGCCATCACCGCCGCATCCGGAGCGGTTATCGCACCACAACTGTTCGGTCTGCCATGACGGTCTCCTTCCGATCAGAAGGTGATGACGGTGTCGGCCCACAGCGTCCAGTCGGCCAACTCATCCAGGTTTGAGCGGCGGGCTCCCTTGATGAGCAGCTCGTCGGGGATCCCCCGAGCGTCCAGACAGGTGCCGCGGCAGCCCACATCGGTGCCGTGGCGCGCGGCCGACTCGATCATGCGGTCGAGGTGGTAGTAGCCATCGAGAACCTGCTGGTTGCTCATGGCGCAGCCCACCGCATCACCCATCAGGAACACCCGCACCTGCGCGTCGCCGCGTTTAGCAAGGGCGCCGGTCAGACGCAGCCCATTGAACGACCGTTCCGTCCCGTAGGGCGGGTCGTTAAGCACCAGCAGCATCTTGCGCACACCCGTACTGTGTCGGCCGGCGAGGAGCGACAATTAGGGGCCTAAGCTAAGGCCCGATCGTCAGGGTCCTCTGTCTCATCATTAGTTGGCCACGCCGTCACGACTAGCGTCGTGAAAACCCACGGCCCGCGCTTCGGAAAGCGGCGGTCAGGTCGATGCCGTGGCCTGGCTCGGCGGTTCGCGAACGTGGCGCCGCGACGGATATCCCGAACGCGCCACGGCTGAAATCAAGGTCATCGGCGACAAGGCCAACCCGCTAGGCGTCGCCGGCATGCGTCTTGTAGCGATGCCGCAAGCTGGCCATTGGGACCCTACGAACACGTTCGCTGGCTGCGTGCAGAACGCCGGTCCTCGATGAGGTTTGGCGGCCGTTTTGTTGGCAGCTGTTCGTGCGTAAGCCATTTCGGGATAACCACCGAGTCGATGCCACGCACGTCGACACGGCGCCTTCAACCTTCGACCCTCGCTACCACACCTGCTTTGGCGATCATCCGTCCTCGACGAATCCGGCGTGTCCTCAGGCCGACGGTTCGCCGTCGACGTGCAGTGATCTTCTTCTCCGGGTTCTACGTCGGTCGATACGTCGATGGCAACTTTCGGAGGGGATACGACCATCCCGTGGTGATATGGCCGAGCGGTTCGATGGGCCCGGGCGGCATGATGGGGCCTGGCCAGACCGGCCCTGACGGCCCGATAGAGCCAGGGCACCATGAATCCCCGACAACGGCCACCCCGACCACACCCCGGCCATAGATCCCCGAACCCGCTCTACAGGTTCGGGGTCCGCTGCACGGTGAGGATTTGGAGCGCGCCGAGCCGCGGCACTACGGTGCCGAGGGTTTCGGTGAGCGGGCCAAGCCAGCGCAGCAGCGGAAGACGTTCGGCGGCGAACAGCACACCGCGCGGGTGCGCGCTGCCGTGGCGGCGGCCGAGGACGAGAAGGTCGCGGGCAGGCAGAAAGCAACCGTCGCGATAGGGGGCACGGCTGCGCACCCGACCGGCCCATCCCCACAGGCTGACCGGGTTGAGCACCGCCACCACCAGCCGTCCGCCGGGGCGGGTGATGCGGGCCATCTCGGCGAGCACGCAGTCGGGGTCGGTGGTGAATTCGAGGGTGGCCACAGCGACGGCGGCATCGACGCATGCGTCGCGCAGGCAGCGCAGCGGCGTCGGCGCGGACCCGGCGACCGGGCACCCGGCGGGCCGCCACGGCCAGCATTGCCGCATCAAGGTCGACACCGATCACGTCCGCGTCGTGGGCGGACAAAAGCGCCGTCAAGCGCGATGCCGCAACCGATGTCGGCGATCTGTCGCCTTGCGATCGGTCCGAGCGCGCGCAGCACCGCCGCCGACTCGACCTGCCAAGCATAGCGGCCCCAGCGCTGCTCGAACCAACCGTCGTAGCGGCATGCCACCGCCCGATCCGCCTGCGGGTAGGTGCTGGACATCCGGCGGTCTCAGTTACCCGGCATCCACGCCGTCAGCGCGATGCGACGATCGCAGCGGCGGCATCGATTCGTCGTCCACTGCTCAAGTATCGGGGCGATCTTCCCATCGCCAACGCAATTTCTATGCGGCGACATGAACCTTCGATGCCTGCGCCCTTGCCAGATCCAATTATCAATGGAATATTGGAAAAAGCGGGTAGTGCGAGTGGAGGTGGCCTGATGGGGGATGTGAACGTGATCCCGTGGCAGGCCCGCAAGGTCGGCTACGACCTAATCGCCGGCGAGCTCAATCACGGTGTGCCCGGCTGGATCGCCGCGGTGAGCCGACAAGTTCGATCCCGCTGATCGGCGTCGACGGCATCAGTGCGGCCCGGGTCCCGAATGTCCGCCGGGACAACGAGTACACCTTCGGCCACGTGCCCGCCGCGCAGCACATCGAGCTCGGCGCCCGCGCCGGCCACGTCGGCGAGCTGCCGGCAGGGCTGCATCGTGGTGATGTGCGGCCATGGCCAGCCGGCCATGAGCGCGGCAAGCATGTTGGTGAGCACCGGCCGCCAGGATGTGGCCGTGCCCGCCGGCGGGCCACAGGACTGGGTCGACTCGACCGGCCAAACCCTGGCGGGGACATCGTGAACCCACTGGCACAGAAGACTCCCAGCGGTCGGCGCATCGAGCTGGGGCTGCGGCAGAACGCCGCCCAATTCACCCTCCTGGTCGTGGTCAACGCCCTGGTCGGCGGCATGCTCGGCCAAGAACGAACCGTGCTGCCGCTGCTCGGTGAGCAAGTGTTCGGCATCCGCGCCTATACCGCCGGGCTGTCGTTCATCCTGGTGTTCGGCGTGGCCAAGGCCGCCACCAACTACTTCGCCGGCACCCTCTCGGACCGATTCGGCCGCAAACTCGTCCTCGTCGCGGGCTGGCTCGTCGCCGTTCCCGTGCCACTGATGCTGATCTGGGCGCCGTCCTGGTCGTGGGTCATCGTCGCCAACGTGCTGCTCGGCATCAGCCAGGGCCTGACCTGGTCCACCACCGTAGTGATGAAGATCGATCTGGTCGGCCCGGCACGCCGCGGCCTGGCGATGGGCCTCAACGAGGCCGCCGGCTACGGCGCGGTCGCGCTCACCGCCCTGGCCACCGGCTACCTGGCCGAAGCCTACGGTCTGCGCCCGGCACCGTTCCTGCTGGGGATCGCGTTCGCCGCGCTCGGCCTGGGACTGTCGAGCCTGGTCGTAAAGGAAACCCGTGAGCACGCCCGGCTGGAAGCCGCCACTCACGTTGCCCGCGCCGACGGCCGCCACGACCACCTGCACGACAAGCTGACCAACCGGGAAGTGTTCACCCAGACCAGTTTCCGCGAGCCGGCACTGTCCTCGGCCAGTCAGGCGGGCCTGGTGAACAACCTCAACGACGGCCTGGCTTGGGGCCTGTTTCCGATCCTGTTCGCCACGGCAGGGTTGTCGGTCGGGCGGATCGGTGTACTGGCCGCGCTGTATCCCGCGGTCTGGGGTGTCGGTCAGCTGATCACCGGCGCGCTCTCGGACCGATGGGGACGCAAATGGATGATCGCCGCCGGAATGTGGCTGCAGGCAATCGCTTTGGGTCTAATCGCCTACGCTGACGGCTTCGCCCTTTGGGCCGTGGCCGCGGTGATGCTCGGTGCAGGCACCGCAATGGTCTATCCGACGCTGCTCGCCTCGATCGGTGACGTCGCCCACCCGGCCTGGCGCGCCCGCGCGGTGGGCACTTACCGGCTGTGGCGCGACGGCGGCTTCGCGGTCGGCGCACTGATCGCCGGTATCATCGCCGACGCCCTCGGCGTGCGGGCCGCCATCTGGACCGTGGCCGCTCTCACCGCGGCGTCCGGCCTGATCGTCGCGCTACGCATGTACGAGACCCACCGTCGACCCGCAACCACCGCGCAGGAGGACACCGCCCATGGGTGATCGCGCCACCAAGGACGCCCTGTTCGCCGAATTCGCCGCGGTCGGCAAGGCCCTGGGCAGCCCCAAGCGACTCGAGCTGCTCGACCTGCTGGCCCAGGGACCCCGCAGCGTGGACGAGCTCGCAAGTGCCACGGAGGTGGGGATCAGTAGCTGCTCGGCGCACCTGCAGGCACTGCGCCAAGGCGGGCTGGTCGACACCCGGCGTGAGGGTACGCGGATCTTCTACTCGCTGGCCGGCGACGATGTCGCCGCGCTGTGGGACCAGCTGCGCTGGGTGGCCCAGCGACATCGCGCGCAAACCGAACTCGCGCGCCGCGCCTATCTGGGCCCCGAGGACACCACCGCCATCAACACTGACGAACTGTTGCGCCGCCTCGGCGGTGGCGACACCGTCGTCCTCGACGTACGGCCTGAACCCGAGTACGCCGCTGGCCACCTCCCCGGAGCGGTCCACATCCCACTCGAGGAGCTCACGCAACGCCTTTCGGAATTACACCCGAGCCGCGATATCGTCGCATACTGCCGTGGCCGCTACTGCGTGCTCGCCCACGACGCGGTCCGCCTGCTCCGCAGCCACGGAATGACCGCTCAACGCGCCGCCGACGGCATCCTCGAATGGAAACTCGCCGGGCTGCGTATCGACACCGGCGCCGCGTGAGAAACCAGCAGGCTCGCTCATCGCCCAGGCCGCGACCTGGGCGTTGGCGCTCCCCGGCCGGATCACCGACATGGACGCGAAAGACACGCTGTGACACGAACCGACTCCGCCGAACTCGCCGCAAGCGAGATCGCAGTGATCTCCGGGGTCACCAAGACTGGCAACGCCGACATCGCCGAAATCCACAACCAGGCACTGATGATGCTGGCCCACGAGATCTTCGACCCCGAACACAACAGACGAGTCCTCGTTGATCACGCCTTCATCATCGCCGGCGGTGAGATCACTAAGGCGGCACGCAACTGGATCGGCAACGCCCTGGATGCCTCCAAACGCAGCCAAATCATGTTCATCGACCGCAACGACATCTTGAACCTTTATGTCGTGACAAACCTCCCGCTGCCCGGCGCGGCCGTGCCGCCCGCGGGTCCGGGGACCGCGAATACCGACGAACCGCCCTTCTAGTGGTGTGTCCCGCAAATAATTGATGGTTGGTTGGTATGATTCCTTGCGTGCGACCACCTGTTCCAGCTCTGTTGGTGTCTGCGGGACAACGGGAGGTTCTTGAGTCTGTGGCGCGGTCGTCGTCGGCGCCGCACCGCGAGGTGGTCCGGGCGCGGGCGTTGTTGATGGCGGCCGACGGTCTGGCGAACACGGCGATTGCCCAGGCGTTGTCCGTGTCGCCGGCATCGGTGAACGGCTGGCGCGCTCGGTTCACCGAACAGGGGCTGGTTAAGTTCGCTCAGGTGCGCCAGGGTCGGGGTCGTAAGAAGTCGATCCCGCAGGAGACGATCGACGAGATCGTGGATCTGACCTTGAACTATCGTCCGGCCGGCGAAACGCATTGGAGCTGCAGGACCATGGCCGCCGCCACAGGGGTATCGAAATCGACTGTGCAGCAGGTGTGGTCGGCACGGGGACTCAAACCACATCGGGTTGAGACGTTCAAGTTGTCCAACGATCCGGAGTTCGAGGACAAGCTCGTCGATGTTGTCGGGCTTTATTTGAATCCGCCTGAGAAGGCGATTGTCTTGTGCGCCGACGAGAAGTCCTCGGTGCAGGCCCTCGATCGCACCCAGGCATCGCTGCCGATGGTCAAAGGCCGCGGCGAGACGATGACCCACGACTACAAGCGTCACGGCACCACCACCTTGTGCGCCGCCCTGGACGTGCTGACCGGCATGGTCATCAGCCAGTGCCAGCCTCGCCACCGGCATCAGGAATGGTTGAAGTTCCTCAAGACCATCGACCGACAGGTGCCCAAAGACCTCCAAATACACCTGATCCTGGACAACTACGCCACCCACAAGCACGAAGATGTCCGCAGCTGGCTCGACACACATCCCCGGTTCCATCTGCATTTCACCCCAACCTCGTCGTCATGGCTCAACCTTGTCGAACGCTGGTTTAGGGAACTGACTGATAAAGCGTTGCGCCGCGGCGTCTTCCACTTGGTGCCCGACCTCGTCGCCTCGATTCAGGAATACATCGACGCCCACAACGACGACCCGAAACCGTACGTGTGGACCGCCACCGCCGAATCCATCCTCGCCAAGGTTGCGCGCGGACGGATCGCACTCGAAAAAGTCAGCTAAATACAGAACACACCACTAGGCGAACGGCCAACGTGTCGTCAGGACCGGCTCACCACCCCCGGCGGCCCGCATTACCTTCAATGCGCGCCATGCGGCGCAGCAAGCCGGGACAGATAACAACGTAGGGAACACCGTTACAGATAAGACACCGACGAGATGCACGGCACTCCAAATCCACGTGGGTAACTGTCTTACACATCCCGATCGACGTTACAGATAAAACGGCGGGATAGAGGGCGGCGAGGATACCGACGCGGGTGATTGACATTCCCGTGGTCGCGAACAGGGGGCGAGGATACCGACGCGGGTGATTGACATTCCCGTGGTCGCGAACAGGGATCGGGAACAAGCCCCACGCGAGGCCGTCGTTGAGGTTGTTGACCATGCCGGCCTGGCTGGCCGCCGACAGCGCGGGTTCTCGAAAGCTCGTCTGAATGAACACCTCTCGCTCGCTGAGGGAGGCGCCACGCGTGTTGCCGCCCTGGCGGGTGTGTGCCTCAAGCCTCGCGTGGCCTCGAGTTTCGCGGACAAAAGAACACGGTCAGGCCGAGCCCGATGGCGGCATAGGACAGGCCGAGTAGGAACGGGGCGGGCCGCAACCCGTATCGCTGGGCAAGATACCCGGTGGCGACGGCGGTGGCCGCAACAGCGAGGTAGCCAGCGGCCTCGTTGAAGCCGATCGCAAGTCCTCGTCGTTTCGGTCCGACGAGGTTGATCTTCATGATCACAGTGGTGGACCAGGTCAGGCCCTGGTTGATCCCGAGCAACACGTTTGCGGCGATGATCCACCACCAGGTCGGAGCCCAAAATTGGTGACGGCCTTGATTGCGCCGAACGCGACGATATACGTCAGGGTCCTGCTTTGGCTGGCGAGCCCGAACTCCGTGGTGGCGAGCAGCGGCAGCACGGTGCGTTCCTGCCGAAGCATGCCCCCGACCGGTGCGTGATACCCACCAACAATGTGAATTGGGCGAGATTGGCACGTGACCCCAACCTTATCGGCACCCGGTTCGTCATCTGTCGCCTCAGTTGTACCGGTGTTATTGGTTCGAGGCATGAAGACTCAGAGGTCGAGGCCTTGATCGTCTCAGAAAATGGGTCCCTGCGCCGGTGCTATGCGCGGTGCCCTCAGGATGGCTCGTTACCCGGCTTCCACTTGATCCCGCAGCCGACGCTGGCTGCGTGCGGTTCTTCGACCGGCCTGCCGCCCACGACCAGTTTCAAAGCCGCTCGCAGCCCGTTGCCGGTCACGGGTAGGTCATTGCCTGGCCGGGAGTCATCGAACTGGCCCCGGTAGGCAAGCTCGTGATGCGCGTCGTAGAGAAAGAAGTCCGGGGTGCAGGCCGCCCGGTAGTCCCGTGCCACCTGCTGCGACTCGTCGAGCAGATACGGGAAGCCGAACCCTGCCCTCTGGGTCTGCTCGGTCAGCCCTTCGGGACCGTCGTCGGGATAGTTCTCGATGTCGTTGCTGCAGATGGCCACCGCAGCAACGACATCGGCGTATTCGTTGACGAGCGCGCCGAGTTGTTTCTCGATGTGCCGGACGTATGGACAGTGGTTGGACAAGAACATCACCAACAGCGGCCGACCGGCCGCACTATCCGAGCTGACGGTCTCGCCATTGAGGGCAGAAAGCGCGAATGGTGGCGCCGGGGTGCCTACAGGAACCATGAACGAATTCACTGCCATGCCAACAAGTATCGGTGATCCACGCACTGCTGCGCTGGCCATTGACAGTAATTGGTCCGTCAGGCATGCAACCTAGGCGAGGCCGGCGCGGACGCGCACATGGCCGGCTTCGCCTGCCGTCGCCTGGCCGATGGCGGCGGCGGTGAGTCCATTGTGTCGCAACGTTTCGACGACGGCCTCTACGTCGGCTTCGGCCGAAACGCCGAGCAGCATTCCACCGGAGGTCTGCGCGTCGTGAGCCAGCACGGCGAGTTCGGTCGGCACCGCCGCGTCCATCTCGACCACCGGCGCGAGGTGCGCGGTGTTCGCCCGGGTTCCTCCCGGAACGAATCCCGCCGCAACCGCGTCGCGAGCACCCGGCAGTAGCGGAAGGGCGCTCGTGTCGATCTCCGCCGCGCATCCGCTGGCCCGAAGCATGCGATGAAGGTGACCGAGCAATCCGAAACCGGTCACGTCGGTCGCCGCGACGACTCCGATGTCGTGAGCAACCGTGCTTGCGTCCACGTTGAGCCGCGTCATCGACGCGATCGCGGCGTCCACCCACTCCGGTTGTGCACCGCCGTTCTTGATCGCGGTGGAAATGACGCCGGTACCAAGAGGTTTGGTGAGCACCAGGATGTCGCCGGGCGCGAGACGGTCGATTCGGAACAGCCGATCAGGGTGCGCCATGCCGACGACCGCCAGGCCGTACTTCGGAATCGGGTCGTCGATGCTATGCCCGCCGACCACGATGCAGCCCGCCTCCCTGGCGATGCTGGCGCCACCGCTCAATACCGCCGCAAGCACATCCATCGGAAGCGAATCTGCCGGCCAGGCCGTCAGATTCACCGCGATAAGCGGCTTGCCGCCCATCGCATACACATCCGAGATCGCATTCGTCGCCGCAATTCGGCCCCAGTCATGTGGGTCGTCGACGATCGGGGTAAAGAAGTCGGTGGTCAGGATCAGGGCACGCTCTGCGTCGAGCCGATACACCGCTGCGTCGTCACCCTCGGCCGCACCGACGAGCAGGTCGCCCGACGCGGCGTCCAGTTCATCGCCGAGTGTGGTGAACAGGGTTTCGAGCTTGGCCAACGGTAGTTTGCACGCGCAACCGGCGCCTTGCGAAAGCGACGTCAGCCTGAGCGTGGGCTCAGTAACACTCATAGCCTGAAGCTACCGGTCCCGGGGCGCCATAGTCGCGTCAGCCCGGGCCGACGGCATCACCGCCTCGGCTCAAAAGCTCTGTCGCGGGAGCAGTCCGCGGTAGTGTGACGCACCGCGGCAGGGGAGGTGTCTAGGCGCCTGGTGGCCCTCCCGGTCTTCAAAACCGGTGGCGTCGAGGATCTCGGCGCGGCGGGTTCGATTCCCGTCCACCTCCGCCGCCGCGAGAGCGGAGGGTCCATGGACAGCAGGCGAAGTGTTCCCCGAACCGATGTGGTGATGGCCGACCCCACCCTGGCGGACGCGGCGCACAAGGTCGGCAGCACCGTGGTCAAGGCGGCCGTGAGATCGGCGCAGCAGCGGGCGCGCAGCGGCGAGATCGGCGCCGAGGACGTGGTGGCGGCGGCGATCGGCGCACTGCCGTCGCGGGCGTGTGCGTTGCGCCCGGTGATCAACGCGACCGGGGTGCTGGTGCACACCAACCTTGGCCGCTCCCCGCTGTCACCTGCGGCGGTCGACGCAATCGTCGCGTCAGCAGGCTACGTCGACGTCGAGATCGACCTCGCCACCGGCCGGCGGTTCTCCCGGGGCCGGACCGCGATGGCTGCGCTGCGCGCGGCGGTGCCCGTGGCCGAGGCGGTGCATGTCGTCAACAACAACGCGGCCGCGGTCGCCTTGGTGGCGACCGCGTTCGCGACGCCCGGCAAGGAGATCATCGTCAGCAGGGGCGAGCTGGTGGAGATCGGCGACGGGTTCCGCCTGCCCGACCTGCTGGTGTCCACCGGGGCGCGGCTGAGGGAGGTGGGCACCACCAATCGCACCACGGCGGCCGACTACGCCGCGGCGATCACCGCTGACACCGGGTTCATCCTCAAGGTGCACCAGTCGAATTTTCGTGTCGACGGGTTCGTCGGCGAGGCCACCATCGACGAGCTGGCCGAACTCGGGCCCCCTGTGGTGGCCGATCTGGGCTCCGGGCTGTTGCGCCGGGAGCCGCTGCTGCCGATGGAGCCCGATGCGGCCACCACCTTGAGCGCCGGCGCCGATGTGGTGTGCGCCAGCGGCGACAAGTTGCTCGGCGGACCGCAGGCGGGTCTGCTGCTCGGCCGGGCCGAGCTGATCACGGCGCTGCGTCGTCATCCGTTGGCCAGAGCACTTAGAGTGGACAAGCTCACCCTGGCCGCCCTTGAGGCGACGCTGACCGGCCCCGTTCCGCCACTGATCGAAGCCCTGCGCACCGATCTGTCGGTGCTGCGCGGGCGCGCGGGCACGCTCGCGGGCCGGCTCGACGCGCAGGTCGTCGACAGCGAGGCGGTGGTGGGAGGCGGTGGGGCGCCCGGCGTGACGCTGCCCAGCGTCGCAATCGCCGTCCCGGCCGACCTCGCCGCCGGTCTGCGCGCGCAGGATCCGGCCGTGTTGGGGCGCGTCAAGGATGGTCGGCTGTTGCTCGACCTGCGAGCCGTACATCCGGACCAGGATGAGGCGCTCGCCGACGCGGTTCGGCGTGTGGTGGACGCATGCACGTGATCGCGACGGCGGGCCACGTCGACCACGGAAAGTCGACCCTGTTGCACGCGCTGACCGGAATGCGGCCAGACCGCCTGGCGGAGGAGCGCCGGCGTGGCCTCACGATTGAACTCGGGTTCTCCTGGACCACATTGCCGTCCGGCCAGCGGGTGGCGTTCGTCGACGTTCCCGGGCACCAGCGGTTTGTTCCGACCATGCTCGCCGGCGTCGGTCCCCTGCCCGCGGTGATGTTCGTCGTCGCGGCGAACGAGGGGTGGTCCGCACAGTCGACCGAGCACCTCGGCGCACTGGATGCCCTTCGGGTCGGCCACTCGGTGCTGGTGATCACCAAGAGTGATCTGGCCGATCCCGGCCCGGCTCTCGAGCAGGCGCGCGAGATGCTGTGCGGCAGCACGCTTGCGCAGGCCGAGGCCGTCGCGGTCAGCGCACAGACCGGTGCCGGGATCGGTGAGCTTGTGGGGGCACTCGGCCGGCTTGTGGCCCGGATACCGACACCGGACCCCGAAGCGCCGGTCCGATTCTGGGTCGACCGGGTGTTCTCCGTCGCGGGGGCGGGCACCGTCGTCACCGGAACACTGGGGGAAGGAACGCTGCGCATCGGCGACGAGCTGTCAGTCGGCGGCCAAACCGCCCGGATCCGCGGACTGCAGAGCCTGAAAGAACGGGTTGAGCAGGTTTCCGGTGTGGCCCGGGTCGCGGTGAACCTGCGCGGTGCCGACCGGTCGTCGATCGAGCGCGGCCAACCCCTGCTCACGCCGCACGCCTGGCTGCATACCGCGACCGTCGACGTCAGCACGGCGCGGGAGATCCGCGCAGGGCAAGCGACCCTGCACATTGGCGCGGCCGCCGTCGCGGCCCGGGTGCGTCCGCTCGGCGGAGGCTCGTCGCGTCTCACCCTGTCCACCGAGCTGCCGTTGAAGATCGGCGATCGCGCGCTGCTGCGCGACCCGGGCCAACATGTGATCGACGGCGTGACGGTGCTCGACGTGGCGCCGCCCGCGCTGCGGCGGCGCGGCGCGGCGCGGGTGCGGGCCACCGATCTCGCCGGCGGGGCCCCTGACGCCGCGCGCCTACTGAGGCAACACGGCGTGCTGAAGCGCGGTGAACTTGCGGCGATGGGCGTTGCGCCCACGACGGATCCCGTCGTCGGCGACTGGTTGGTCGATCCTGACTTGTGGGCGCGCCTCGGGGAGCGGCTGGCCGCGCTCGTCGAGGAGCATGGCCGCGCACATCCGCTCGAACCGGGCCTACCGGTGGAGGCGGCACGCCGATCGCTGGGCCTGCCCGAGCGCCGCGTGGTCGAGGCGCTGGCGTGCCCACCGCTCACCCTCGCAGGCGGGCGCCTTTCCCTGCGGTCCGGGGTTGCGGCGCCGGTCGCAGAGGCGGTCGAGCAGATTCGTGCCCACCTTGACCAAACACCGTTTGCGGCCCCGGAGGCGGACTGGCTCGCCGAGCGCGGAATCGACCGCAAAGTGATCGCCGCCGCTGTGCGCGCCCGACTTCTGGTTGACCTAGGCAGCGGTGTGGTGATGCTGCCGGATGCGCCGGCGAAAGCCGCCGACCTGCTCGGGCGGCTGCCGCAGCCGTTCACCGTGGCCGATGCCCGCCGCGCACTGGGCACCAGCAGGCGGGTCGCCGTCCCGCTGCTGGAACATCTGGACGGCCAGGGCGTCACCCGCCGTATCGATGCCGGTCACCGCGAGCTTCAAGCGAATCGGTAGGTCACCGAACGGTTCCGTTGACATCGCGGCGAACTCCCCGGTCAGATCACCCAGATGGGGGGACGCCCGCGGAGCCCGGGTCCGCGATGATGCGGTTGGCGGCCCGATCACAGTCGGGCAGAATGGAGGAAGCGTTGCCCGATCTACGACGCGTCGTCCATCGGGTGGAGACGGCCGAGGTCGGTGCGAAGACGTCCTATGCGGAAGGTCGGCTGGTCGTCGGCGCTGACGATGTCTCACACCTTTTCGCCGACCCCGCACTGGCCGCGGTGCGCCCACACTCCGTGTCGCCCGGCGACTCGGTGCGCATCGTCAAGCCGCTGGACGTTGTCGAACCCCGCTCGCGAGGCAAGCAGGGCGGCAGCTTCCCCGGGTGGCTGGCGCCGATCAACCGTCGCCGCGGGGGAGATCTCCATATCCTGCGCGGCGCCGCGGTGCTCGCCGCGGGCTTCCTGCCTCGCAATCAGGAGGGCCTGATCGACATGTCGGGCCCGGCGGCGGAACTGTCCCCGTTCGCGGGGACGCACAACGTGGTCGTCGAGTTCGACCCTGCCGCGGACGCCTCCTGGGTCGACGTCGAGGCCGCGGTGCGCCGCGGTCTGGTTCGGCTGGCCGTGCTGCTCGCCGACGCCGCGGCCGACGCCCCGCCGGATGCCGAGGAGGAGCCGGTGGCGCCGCGCCCCGCCGGGTCGGGAAGCGGTCTGCCGCGGGTCGGAGTGATCACCAACCTGCAGACACAGGGCGCATTCAAGGATGTATTTGTCTACGGGAAGACCATGGCCGACAGCCTGCCCACCTTTGTCGACCCGGCCGAAGTCGAGGACGGCGCCGTGGTCAGCGGCCAATACGGCCATCCGGCGCTGCGCAATCCAACCTACGTGCATCAGAACCACCCGGTGCTGGCGGCGCTGCGGGCCCGCGACGGCGCGGACCTGGAGTTCGGCGGGCTGGTGCTGTGCCCCGAACCGGTCTTGCAGGCGGGCAAGGAACTGGTGTCCGAGCACGCCGCGTGGCTGTGCCGGATGGCGGGCTTCGACGCGGTGATCATCACTAAGGAGGGTGCGGGCAACGCGGACAACGACCTGGCGATGAAGGTCGACGCGCTGGAGGCGGCCGGGGTGCCTGCCGTCGCGCTGTACGCCGAGTTATCCGGACCGGACGGCACGGGACCGCCGCTGGTCGCCGGGCCGCGGCGGGGTTCGGTGGTCAGCACCGGCAACTACGATCAGCGGTTTGCACTTCCCGCCGTCGAGAGAGCGCTCGGCGGGACACGGCTGGACGTCGCGGGCGCCGACGCGGTGGCCGCCGTCGAGGTACCCGTCGCCACGATTCTGAGCGCGCTCAGCCCGTTGGGCGCCGGACGCTTCACCTGCGCCACCGAGTCGTCGCCGGGTGCGACCCGAGAAGGAGCCGCGTGATGCGCGTCGTCCACTACATCAGCCAGTTCTACGCGGGCCTCGGCGGCGAGGAGGCCGCGGGCACCGGTCCGCAGGTGATCGACGGACCGGTCGGACCCGGCCGGCTGCTCGGTCAGTTGCTCGGCGACGAGGACCAGATCGTCGCCACGGTCGTTTGCGGCGACGACTACGCCGCGACGACCGAGGGTGTGACCGAGGAACTACTGACAATGGCGCGCGAGGCCGGCGCAGAGCTGCTGGTAGCCGGTCCGGCGTTCGGTTCGGGGCGCTACGGCCTGGTCTGTGCCCGACTGACGGCCGCGGCCACCGCCGCGGGCCTTCCGTCGCTGGCCGCCATGCACCAGGACAACCCCGGGTTGGGCGAGGCCGGCACCGCGCCGGTCGTCGCGTCGGGGGCAACGTCGCGGGAGATGAAGCCGTCCCTGGAACGGCTGGCCCCGGCGATCGTGAAGCTCGCTGCGGGCGAGGAGCTCACCGAGTCGGACGGCCGGGTGAGCCGGGCCGCCCGCCTCGGCAGGCTGGTGGATCGGACCGCCGCGGAACGGGCGGTCGCGCTCGTACTGCGGCGGCTCGCCGGCGAGGCCGAGGCGACGGAGGTTCCGCTCGGCGGATACGACTCGATCGTCCCCGCCGCGCCGGTGGAGACGGCCGCGGACGCCCGGGTGGCGCTGCTCACCGAGGGCGCGATGGTTCCCATCGGCAACCCCGACCGCCTGGAGTCCGCGCGTGCCACCCGCTGGCTGCACTACGGCCTCGACGGGATGGACGGCCTGGCCAGTGGCGAGTGGGAGTGCGTCGACGGGGGGTTCGCCACCACCGCGGCCAACGCGGACCCCAACCGCCTCGTCCCGCTGGACGTCGCGCGCACCCTGGAGCGCGAAGGAGCGATCGGCACGCTGCACGACGAAATGTTCGTCACCATCGGCAACGGAACCCCGGTGGCAGCCGCCCGCAGGTTCGGGGTCGAGTGGGCCGCCAAGCTACGCGCGGCCGGCGTGCAGGCCGCGATCCTCACAGCCACTTGAGGTACCGGAACGCGTTGCGGGTCAACGCTTGCGAAAGAGGTGGAGCGGGCAGGCATCCCCACCGCCGTGATCACCAACCTGGTATCGATCGCCGAACAGGTCGGCGCGCCGCGAATCGTGGTCGGCGGGGGCATCCCCTACCCGGCGGGAGACCCCACCATGTCGCCAGAGGCCGAACGCGCCTGGCGCAAACGGCTGGTGACACGCTGCCTCGAGGCGGTCGCCACGTCGGTGGAGCAGCCAACGGTCTTCGAGGCCGACACCACTCTGAAGGAGACCACCGATGCCTGACGCCGTGATTCGCGCGGCCGGCACCTTCCTGGCGCACGCCCCGGGACTGGCGCTGCATGGCTCGAAACCGTCCCGCACGCTGGCCGGCGACAACGACGCGGCAGGCGCGTTCATCGCCGGGCTGCGCAGCTACGACGAGGCGCTCGCATACGCGCCGCACCAGGCCTACCTGGGCACCTGCCATCCGCGTGACCTGCCGGAGCGGCCATGGGCCTACCAGGCGCTGCCCGGGGCGCAGAGGTTCGCCCCGTTCGGCGAGTTTCTTCCCGAGCAGGACCTGCTCGCCGTGATGGCGCTCGTCGACGAGTTCGGCCTGCTCACGGTGGCCGAGGATTTCGCCGAGAAGGCCACAGCCGAACTGGCCTCCCATCCGCTGGCCGCGCACCTCGACCTCCCGGCCATCAAGGTCGCAGCGGGCGATGTGGCGGCCGCACTCGAAAAAGGGGCAATTCCGCTGCACGTCGCTTCGCACAACCTGGTGGCGGCGCTGTCGCCAGCCCACGCGGAGGACGAGTCGCTGAGCGCCCCGGTGCTGCTGGAGAACCTGGCCTGTAAGGCGACCGGAACGCTCGCGCTGATGCACCTGTTGCACGACAACGGCCTCGACCCGGCCGCCGTGCAGTACACCATCTCCTGCTCCGAGGAGGCCATCGGCGACCGCTACCAGCGCGGCGGCGGGAACATGGGCAAGACCATCGCCGCGGCCGCCGGGCTGGCCGACTCCTCCGGAGCGGACGTCAAGAACTTCTGCGCCGCACCTATACCCGCCCTGGTGATCGCGGCCAGCCTGGTCACGGCCGGCGTGTTCGAACAGGTCGCGGTGGTCGCGGGCGGGTCGCTACCCAAGCTCGGAATGAAGTATCAAGGGCATCTGCGTCACGAGCTGCCGGTCCTCGAGGACGTGATCGCCGGGGCGGCCCTGCTGGTCACCGAGGACGACGGCGTCTCACCCCGGATCCGGCTGGACGCGGTCGGGCGGCACCGGGTGTCATCCGGCGGCGCCAACGCACAGATCCTGCACGACCTGGCGGTGCGCCCGCTCGAGGAGCTCGGACTGGCGATGACCGACGTAGACGACTACGCGACCGAGCTGCACAACCCGGAGATCACCGAGCCGCAGGGCTCCGGCGACGTCGCCAAGCGCAACTACAAAACCCTGGCCGCGCTCGCCGCGCGGCGCGGCGCGATCGCCAAGGACGAGATCGACGACTTCGTCGCGCGCCGCGGTATGCCGGGCTACGCGCCGACCCAGGGCCACATCGCGTCGGCGCTGTGCTACCTGCCCCACGCGTTGACACGGCTGCGCTCCGGTGCGGCGCAACGAGCCCTTTTGATGGCGAAGGGCAGCCTGTTCCTCGGCCGGATGAGCCAGCGGTCGGACGGCATGAGCGTGCTGATCGAGGCCAACCCGGGCTGAGCGGCCCAGACGGAGAAATCGAACCAAGAAAGGGAGGCGCGCCGATGGGTGACGTCATGGATGCCACCAAGGAGACCTTCGAAAACTGCATATCATCCGGGCTGGTGCTCGTCGATTTCTGGTCAGAGCAGTGCCGGCCGTGCGTGGCGCTGGCCCCTCGAGTCGCGGAGATCGCGGCCGAACGGCCGGACCTGACGGTGGTCAAGCTCGACGCGGCCAAGGCCCGCCGGCTTTGCATGTCCTACAGGGTCGGCGGCCTGCCGACATTCATGGTATTTCGGGACGGGCAGGAGGTCGCCAGGCTGACGGATAGCAGTCTCAGCCGAGCCACGCTCGATAGGTGGGTGGCCGAGCAACTGGACGGCGGACAGGTATAGCCCGACACGCATAGACGAGCAGAGAAAGGAGGATTGATGTTCGAAGGCAAGCAGGTGATCGTGATCGGCGAGCGGGACGGAATCGCCGCGCCGGCGATTGCGACCTGCGTCACCGAGGCCGGTGGCACCGTGGCGTTCCTATCGACCGAGTGCTTCGTTTGAACCTCGGCCGGAGCCATGGACCTGGGCACCCAAGAGAGGATCAAGAGCCTGGCCGATACGCACGGCAGTGAGTCGCTGCTGGTGTTGCTCGGCGCCCCCGACGCCGAGAGCGCCGGGATCGCCGCCGAGACGGTCGTGCTCGGAGATCCAAGTTGGGCGGGTCCGTTGGCTGGGGTCCAGTTGGGCCTCGATGTGTACCACGTCCTGGAGGATGAGCCGCGCGCGGCGATCCCGGACGGGGTGTGGGAGGAGCAGGTCGGCCTGATGGCCGACGTCTTGGAGGTCGACGAGATCATCTCCACGATGCGCGAGATTCGCGAGCAAAACCCGCGGGCGTGAAGCCTGCTCGCAGGCGGTAGTCGCCGAAGAAGCGGCCGGCCGACGCGTCCATCCCGGCGTTGGTCGGCTGCTTTACGGTCGGAATCGCCGTTAGAAAACATCCGCCGAACCGGTTCAGGGGGCGGCGGAGCGGTCGTAATGCGCAGCCGCAGGAATCGGCTCGGCAAAGTGATCAATCACCAAACACGAATGTGAGCGGCACAAGGACAGGGTGATCAGACGAGCAGTCGTCGCCGCCGTCCTCATGACGGCGGGGTGTTCCTCGGCGCCGGCGCCCGAACCGCCCCAGCCCGAACTCGGGTCCCGGGCACCACCGCGCAGGTGACGGTCAACGACAAGATCCGCGGCACGACGGAGCAAATGCAGTCACGACGCCCGGTTTGGGTGACGATGATCACGACCAACGACGGCGACTCAGGCGTTATGGCGATGGTCTCCAACAAGGACGAGCTCAACGTGGAACTCCTCGACATCAACAATCTCGGCGGCTTCACCGGTGCTACAACGCCGGTCTAACCGGCACCGCGAAGGTTTATGCCGGGCCGGACGTACGACATCACGGGTACCGCCGACGGCTTCAACACCGATAACCCCAGTTTTAGGGCCAGCGGCACCTTCGCGATCAAGGTGTCGTGCGAACCGAGTCGGCAGGCCGCCAACGCCTCCTGCGTCCAGGCAGCGGGGTCATCCTCGCGCGCGAGATATCGGCGAGGAAATCGTGATCCGAATCTCTCGGGCGGGTGGTGCGGACACCGAGAATGAGTGCCGGGCTGAGTGTTCGGGTGGCCGACGCGTTGGTCACCGCGGTTTACCGGAGGACCGATGGCTGCGCTGTTGAAAACCGCGTCGACGAGTTCAGGATTGACAACCAGGGTCGGCGTCACCGAGTCGAGCGTCGGAATCACCCACTCCGCCTGCGCCATCATCGACCCCCTCCCCGCTGCGGCGCGTCCGGCCGCGATGTGGGTGTCGAGGCGGTCACGGCAACGGGCGCAGACGGGGCGGTGTTGGGCGCGGCAGCCCGTGATGTCAGGCCGGTGGAATGACCATCGCGGCCTTGACCGCGGTGTCCCTCGGGCGCACGCCGTACCACGCGTCTAGCACCAGCCCGTCGCGGCCGACGAGCACAGCGCTGCGGAGCATCCGCCCGCGTCGCGCCGCGCCCCACGCTGCCGCGACCCGGGCGCCGTCGTCGCTGAGCAGCGGGTAGCCCAGGTTGTGGTCGTCGTCGAACGCGGCGAGCACCTCCGGCGAGTCCGGGCTGATCCCGACGATCGCCGTCCCGAGATCGGCGAGATCCGCGCGGGCCTCGCGCATCACGCAGGCCTGCTCGGTGCAGTCCGGCGTGCCTGCGGCGGGGAAGAAGAAGACCAGCAGCCGCCCGCCACCCCGCAGCTCGTCCAGCCCGCGGCGGTGGTGATGCCGGTCCGGGAGGTCAAACGGAGGGGGCGGGTCACCCGGTTGCAGCCTTGTCATCTTCCCCCACGCTAGACCGCGTGCAGCGCGGCTGGATGCCCGCGGCGTCCACCGAAGGGGTGCGCAGCGGTCGTGCGCGGCCGTAGCATCGCGTGTCGAATGACTCTGGTGTGTTCGCGCGTGGCGGGTCAAAGTCGGCTGGTGGCGGCGTCCTCTTGTCCTACATTGCCCAGTGTGTGCTGCTCGGGATCATCAACCCTTTGCGTGGTCCGCAGTCGGGATCGTGATGAACAGGGTCGGTGCAGTCCACCGGTACCTCCATGCAAAACATTCTCCGGAACGAGTCGACGTCGATCCCTCAGCCTTTCCTATAGGGTGTCGCCCGCACGCCGTTGTCGGCGACGCCAAGTCACCGCTCAGTCACCGTCCCGAGCCTTGGGAGCTGCGCCGATGATGCACGTAAGGATGGTCGTAAGGATGTACGTACATTTAGGCTACAGTGGAGCTTCCCGGTCGCGAGGATGTGCTTGACGAGTCTGCGGGTCGCTTTGGCGCTGCGATGAAGGGTTGGGTCGGTGGTGAGTGTGCAGGACTTCAGTGCGCGGATGGACCGATCCAGCGCGCTTCCGTTGTGGGCGCAGCTACGTGCCGACCTCGTGGAACGCATCTCGGCGGGGGAGTTCGCAGAGGAGTTCCCCGGCGAGCAAGCCCTGGCTCTCAGTTACGGGTTGAGCCGGCACACCGTGCGCGAAGCGCTGCGCCAACTGCGCCATGAAGGCGTCCTGATCTCCGAACGTGGCCGCGCGACCCGCCTGGCCGAAGTGCCGGTCATCGAGCAACCGCTCGGCGCGCTTTATAGCCTGTTCGCCGCGGTGGAGGCCAAGGGGCTGAACCAGCGCAGCATTGTCCGTGCATTGGAAATCCGGCACGACCGAGAGGTAGCGGCAGCCCTGGAGCTCGACCCGGACGCACGCTTGGTCTATCTGGAACGCCTGCGCCTTGCGGGCGATCTGCCGTTGGCTCTCGACTACGCGTGGCTACCTGCCGAGGTCGCCGAGCCGTTGCTTTCGGCCGATTTCACACACACTGCCCTTTACATTCAACTGGACATCCGCTGCGGCATCCGACTGACCGGAGGCCGCGAAGACATCAGCGCAGTGGTGCCCGAACCCGTCGATGCTGCGTTGCTCGAACTTCCCCCGCGAACGGCCGCGCTGTCCATCAGGCGACTCAGCTCGTCGCGGTCGCGTCCACTCGAACTGCGCCACACCATCATTCGTGGTGACCGGTTCACCATGAATGCACGCTTCTCGCCGAGCGACGGCTACACGTTCCTGCCCGACGACGCACTGGCCACGACCTAACTGATGTGCACGACCGCGACGAGAACGCGACCTTCGAGCACGCACTATTACCAGCCGTTGTGGACGCTGGTGGGCGCGGGGCTGGCGAAGGCGTCGACGACCGAGCACGCCGAGTCCTGGGTGATGGCCCACCAAGGCGACCTGGATCCACAACGCCGCGGCGGCCGTGGACCCGACAACAAACACCGTCGCCTGCGCCGACGGGGCCAGCTATGAGTACGACGTGCTGGTGGTCCGCCCGGCTATTCAGCTGGATTAGAACCGCATCGAGGGTCTCCAGGACACGATCGGCAAGGGCGGGGTGTCGTCGAACTACTGGTTCGACCTGGTCCCGCGCACCTGGGACTTCATCCGCGCCACCCCTTCGGGCACCGCGGTGTTCACCATGTCCTCGGGGCCGATCAAGTGTGCGGACGCGCCAACCCCGAAAGATCGCTGGGACGTCGACGAAATCTGTGCTCGTGGCGGCCCTGCCGGGGCCAACGGCGTGGATGCCAAGACCACGGCCGCGGTCTGCAAACGGCGCCAATGAGTTTCGATTGATGGCGCGCGCATCTATTACGCGCACGCGAGCAGCACCACCCTTGTGCTGCGGCACGTCCTGGTCGGTGCGCACTCGCGTCAGCCGCCGGTTTTAGGCGAGGCCTTTGAGCATCAGGTTCCAATACATGAACGGCAGTCCGTACTTCTTCAGGTACCAATACGCCCGGTGCGGCTTGGTGGGGTCGAGCAGCGGCAACGACGGCGTCAAGTTGAGGTCGTAGTCGAACTCGGCCAGCAGCATCGCGTGCGACGACGTGACGATCGGGCACGATCCGTAGCCGTTGTACTGGGCCGGCAGCGGCCTGTTCTCGAAGAACGCGTCGATGTTGTCGACGACGACCGGAGCCTGCTTGCGGATCGCGGCGCCGGTCTTCGAGTTCGGTGACGAGCCCGCGTCGCCGAGGCTGAAGATGTTCGGGTACCGCACGTGCTGCATGGTGTGTTTGTCGATCTCGACGTATCCGTTCGCGTCGCCGGTAGACAGCGGGCTGGATTTGACCCAGTCCGGCGCCGACTGGCGAGGTACGGCGTGAAGAACGTCGTATGACATCGTGGTGTCGGTCCCGCCGTCGCCGACGCTGGTGACGGCGACCTTGCGGCCCTGCGCGTCGACGGAGGTCACCTCGGAATTGGTGTGGACGGTGATGCCGTAGTCGGCGACGATCGCATCGAGGTTGTCGGCGATCGCCGGGATGCCGAACAGTCGTGGCGTCGGCACCACGAGATGGACGTCGATGTCTTTGAGCACGCCCTGCTTTCGCCAGTAATCGCTGGCCAGGTAGGCAATCTTCTGCGGCGCACCGGCGCACTTGATCGGGCCGGACGGCATGGTGAACACCGCTGTGCCCGATCGCGTGCCGCGGATGAAATCCCACGTGCGCGGGGCGAGGTCGAAGCGGTAGTTCGACGACACACCATCCTTCCCGAGCGCGCCATCGAGTCCTTCCGTGCGGTCCCAGTCGAGCTGGATACCCGGGCAGACCACGAGGACGTCGTAGCTGTAGCTCGCCCCGTCGGCGCATGTGACCGTGTTGTTGTCCGGGTCGAACGCTACGGCTTCTTTCTGAATCCAGTTCGCCCCCTTGGGTATCACCGAGGATTCAGTGCGCTCGGTCGTCGACGCCTTCGCCTGGCCGCCGCCGACGAGTGTCCACAGCGGTTGGTAGTAGTGCACGCGCGAGGGCTCGATGACCGCCACATCGTGGTAGCCCTTGCGCAACAGGCGGGCCGCGACCGTGATGCCGGCCGTGCCGCCACCGACGATGAGGATATGGTGCTTGGCGCTAGTCATGGCGTTCCTCTTCTCTTGTCGCTCAGGCACTTTGGTGGGCTTCGTCCCAGGCGTTGTACCCGCCAAGGATGTCGCTCACGTCAACGAAACCCCGCTGCCGCAGCAGGCTCGCGGCCACCGATGACCGGTACCCGCCGGCGCAGTACACGACGGTGGGTCGCGTGGGGTCGAGCTCGTCGAGCCGGCCAGGCAGTTGCCCAACCGGGATGGTGATCGCGCCCGGAATCGTCCCGCCCGCGGTCTCGCCCGGATTGCGCACGTCGACGACCTGTAGACCGGTCATTTCGGCCGCCCGTTCATCAAACGCCGTGGCCGTCAATCGCGATGCCACCTGGAGGTCGTCCTGGTGCTCGAACATGGTCTTGAAGGGCGACCCGAGGTAACCGATCACCCGGTCGAAGCCGATGCGGGCGAGCCGGTTCTTACCTTCGAGCTCCTGACCGGGTTCGGTGAAGAGCACGATGTCGACGTCGGGCGGAAGAATCGAGCCGGCGAACTCGGCGTAGCGGCCTTCCAGTCCGATGTTGATGGCGCGGCGGAGGTGACCCTGGGCGAACTCCTCGGGACTGCGGCCGTCGACCAGGACGGCGCCGTCGTCGAGCGCCTTGAGCACCTGCTCATAGGTCATCGGCGTCGGCCGTTTGGTTTCGTCGAGCAACGCGCGGTCTTTGCGGTTGAGGATCGCGTCGTAGACGAAGTAGCCCGGCGCCGGTGGCTGTCCCTCGGTGACGAGCTCCATGAACGTCGGCTTGTCGGGGGCGCGCAGGGCGTAGTTGCTGGCTTTCTGGTCGGCCATCGTCGACCACAGGTCGGTCGACAGATTCTTGCCGCATGCCGAGCCCGCGCCGTGCGCCGGGTACACCCGGGTCGCGTCGGGCAGCGTCATCAGCTTGTCGTGCAGCGAATCGTAGAGCTTGTCGGCCAGCTCGTCGCGGGTGAAGCCGATCGACGCCAGGAGGTCGGGCCGGCCCACGTCGCCAATGAAAAGCGTGTCGCCCGTGAGCACGCCGTAGGGGACGGTGTCACCCGCGTGCTCGTAGACCACGATGGACAGCGACTCCGGGGTGTGCCCAGGCGTGTGGCGGAACTCGAGGGTCACATCCCCGAGCGAATAGCGCTGGCCGTCGTCGACGCCCATGAACTCGAACTCGGGCTCGGCGACCGACGAGTAGACGATCTTCGCACCGGTGGCTTTGGCCAGTTCGAGGTGGCCGGACAGGAAGTCGGCGTGGAAGTGGGTCTCGATGACGAGCTCGATGGTGAAGCCATACTCCTTGGCGTCGGCGAGGTACTCGGAAACGTCGCGCTGCGGATCGACGACGACGGCCCGTCCGGTCGTCTCATCACCGACCAAGTAAGAAGCGTGGGAGAGGAAGTCTAAGTAGTACTGGACGAACTTCATGTTCGCGGTCCTTTCGTGTCCTGATACCACGGGGGGTATTAAGGCGATACGTCCCAATATACCCTGGGTGGTATCAGCGTCAAGGGGTCGAGGGTCGCTATCCAACCCGGATGGCGGATTCGACCTCGTCGGCAGCAATCTCTTTGGTGCAGAAGTACCAGTCCTGGCACTCGACACCTTCCGCGTGGCCCTCCATGCGTTCCTTGGCTGTGCCGCAGGAGCCCGCCGGGGGCACGATGACGCGCTCGCCTGGACGCCAGTCAGCCGGTGTGGCGACCTCGAAGTGGTCGGCCGTCTGCAGGGCCTTGATGACGCGTAAGAGCTCGTCGAAGTTGCGGCCGAGGCTCAACGGGTAGTAGATGATCGCGCGGATGACGCCCTCCGGATCGATGACGAAGACTGCGCGCACCGCTTTCGTGGAATCCTCACCCGGCATGATCATCCCGTACTTGTGAGCGATCTCCATCGAGATGTCCTCGATGAGCGGGAAAGTGACCTCGACATCCTTCATATCGCGGAACGCGATCTTGTCCTTGATCGATCGCAACCAGGCGATGTGACTGTAGAGACCGTCGACGGACAGCCCGACGAGCTCGGTGTTGTAGGACGCGAACTGCTGCTGCATCGAGGCGAAGGTGATGAATTCGCTTGTGCAGACAGGGGTGAAGTCCGCCGGATGGGAAAACAGGATCACCCACTTGGCGGCGTAGTCGGCGGGGAAATGGATCTCGCCCTGCGTGGTCGTTGCGGTGAAAGCCGGTGCCGGATCACCGATGCGCGGCATACTCGTGCCGCGGTCGGAAGCCTCGGCGATGGTTTCGGCGATGCTCATGGCAACATCCGCTCCTGTCTTGCCCTAGTGCTTGATGTCAAGCGCGTTTAGGCATTGTGGGTCAGCCAGCAGCATCAACATCGCAGGAACCGAGCCTGCCGGTATGCGGTCGAAGGTCCTCTGTCAGTCGCTGAAAGTCACAACGCCGTCTTGGCGTCGGCGGGCCGACTTGCGCAACTCCCTACGGTGTCGATGAAATCGGTCCGACAAGCGCACCTTTCGGACACCGGCACGGTCCCTATGACTTCGTCGACGTGCTGACCGCAGCCGTCCCAGCCGACCTTGCCGCAGGCGCGGCACGAAACGGGATAACACATGAGCGTTCTCCTTGAGTGGAAGTTATGTCGTCGCGGCCTTACGGGCGGCGATTTCGGCGCGCACCTGATCCATGTCGAGGGACTTGACCTGGCCGATCAGGTCCTCGAGCATGGCCGGTGGCATTGCTCCGGGCTGGCTGTAGACCAGCACGCCCTCGCGGAACGCCATGACCGTCGGAATCGATTGGATGCCGATGATTGCGGCAAGTTCCTGCTCGGCTTCGGTGTCGACCTTGGCGTGGACGATGTCCGGGTGCGACTGTGCCGAGCGTTCGAAGACAGGGGCGAAGGCGCGGCACGGACCGCACCAGGACGCCCAGAAGTCGACGAGCACGATCGGGTTGTCGACGATCGTCGATTCGAAGTCCGCCCGGGTCAGTTGGGTGGTGGTCATCTGGGTCTTCCTTTCAAATCGTTTGTGCGTGAATGCGTCAGGCCATCGCGTGCGCGTCGGCCCAGGCGTTGTAGCCGCCCTCTAGGTCCGACACATTCTCGAAACCCTGCGCCCGCAGCAGCGAGGCGGCGACGCTTGAACGCCAGCCGCCTGCGCAGTGCACGACGATCGGCTTGGCGGTGGGCACCTCGTCGAACCGGGTGCGCAGCTGCGCCAGCGGCATGTGAAGTGCGCCAGGGATGCTGCCCAGTTCGACCTCGCCGGGATTGCGGATGTCGATCACCGCGACGGCGTCCTCGGTGAGCAGGCGGTCCAGCTCGGCCACCGTGACTCGCGGCGCGGGCTGCACCAGGTCGGACAACTCGGCCGGGAATATGCCGTCGCGGTCCACGGTGAGATAGCCGATGACGTTGTCAGAGCCCACGCGTGCCAGTCGCAGCGCGGCGTCCTGCTCCTCGCCGGGGTAGGTGATCAGCGCGACCCGCTCGCCGATCTCGGCGACCATTCCACCGGTTTCGGCGAAGCGGCCGTCAAAACCAACGTTGACTGAGCGGCGCAAATGTCCGACGGCGAAGTCGTCCACGCTGCGGGCGTCCACCACCCGCACACCGTCCTGCAGAGCCGTGCGGATCTGCGCTCCAGTCAACGCAGCGATCTCGCGGGACTGGTCCAGCAGCGGATGGACCCGTTTGTTCATCGCCGCATCGACGGAGAAGTAGGCGGGGGCGGCGGGCTGGCCGTGGGTGATCAACTCGACGAAGTCGCCCTCGCTCATCTGCTGCACCGAAGGGTTGGTGCGGCGTTGTTCACCGATGGTGGATGTCAGCTCGCTGGACAGGTTTTTGCCGCACGATGACCCCGCACCGTGGGCCGGCATGACGGTCACCCTGTTCGGCAGTTTGAGCAGTGTGTCGTGGATGGTGTGATACATCGCCCGCGCCAGATCGGAGGTCGAGCTGTCGCCGATGTTGACCAGGTCGGGGCGGCCGACATCGCCGATGAACAGCGAGTCACCGGTGAGTACCGCGGCGGGGTCTGTGCCGGGACGTTCGCGCACCAGCACGCTGATCGACTCCCAGGTGTGCCCGGGGGTGGACAGGATCTCCAGGTGGACCTCGCCCAGCGAGATCTGTTCTCCGTGGGCCAGTCGGCGAATGGGGTAGTCGGTTTGGGCGGCCTCGCCGAACCCGATCCACGCCCCGGTGGCCTCAACCAGCTCCAGGTGGCCGGAGACGAAGTCGGCGTGAAAGTGGGTGTTGATCACTCCTTCGATGGTCAGCCCGTACCGCTCGGCTCCGGCGAGGTACTCACTGATGTCGCGGCGCGGGTCGACAACGACTGCGCGGCCGGTGGTTTCGTCGCCTATCAGATAGGAGGCATGCGACAGGCACTCGATGTAGTACTGCTCGAGGATCATCAGTTGTTCCTTACTTCACTTCTCGGTTTGGGGATACCCCACATTCTGTGATACCCCTATGGGTATGTCAAGTACCCCATAGGGTATATCTATTCCCCACTTGCGTATACCACCCCCGGTATGTGTAGTATGAAGAGAGAGCATACCCCCGGCGGTATCGACCAAGCCGCCAGCTGAACACCGGAAAGGGATCCCATGAACACCTCGACGCCCGCCACCATCGATTCGCAGGCACTGGGTACGTTGCTGGACTCCGCGGCGCCGCCGCGTTTGCTCGACGTCCGTACCCCCGGCGAGTTCGAGACCGCGCACATCGCCGGTGCGTACAACGTGCCGTTGGACCTATTGCGCGAGCACCGCGAGGAGATCATCGAGCACCTCGACCAGGACGTCGTACTGGTCTGCCAGGCCGGGCAGCGCGCCGCGCAGGCTGAGGAGACGCTGCGCAAAGCGGGTCTGGCCACCGTGCACATCCTCGACGGCGGAATTGCCGCCTGGATGGCGAAGGGGCTGCCGGTCAATCGAGGCGCCCAACGATGGGACCTGGAACGCCAGGTCCGGCTGGCGGCCGGGACGCTCGTTGCCCTGAGCATCCTCGTCAGCATCGTCGTGCCGGGTGCCAAGTGGTTGGCGTTCGCGGTCGGCGCGGGGCTGACTTTTGCGGCGCTCACCAACACCTGTGCGATGGGCATGCTGTTCGCCCGGCTGCCCTACAACCGCGGCGCCGGCTGTGACGTGAACACGGTCGTCGCTCAGCTTGTCAACGCCCCCACCAGCCAGAAGTAATCAAGCTGACGACCATGATCGCGTTAACCATCGCCCTGGCCGTTCTCGTCGGCGTCTCACTGGGCTTGCTCGGTGGCGGCGGTTCGATTTTGACCGTCCCGCTGCTGGCCTACGTGGCTGGCATGGATGCGAAACAAGCCATTGCTACCTCGTTGCTCGTGGTCGGCGTCACCAGCGCTGTCGGCGCCATCTCGCACGCGCGGGCTGGCCATGTCCAGTGGCGAACCGGCCTGGTGTTCGGCGTGGCAGGCATGGCCGGTGCCTATGGCGGCGGCCTGCTCGCCCGCTTCATCCCGGGGACTGTGCTGCTGATCGGGTTCGCCGTGATCATGATCGCCACGGCGATCGCGATGCTGCGCGGGCGCAAGGACATCAGCGCCGAAAGCGTCGCGCAGCCACTGCCAGTCGTCAAGATCGTGCTCGAGGGGCTTGTCGTCGGACTGGTGACCGGCCTCGTCGGCGCTGGCGGCGGATTCCTGGTCGTGCCCGCCCTTGCCCTGCTCGGCGGACTCCCGATGCCGATCGCCGTAGGAACGTCACTGGTCGTCATCGCGATGAAGTCGTTCGCCGGGTTGGCCGGGTACATGGAAAGCGTCCAAATCAACTGGGGTTTGGCTGCCGCGGTCACCGTCGCGGCGCTCTTCGGCGGCCTGATCGGCGCACGACTGACCGCCTTGGTCAATCCCGATGCGCTACGCAAGGGCTTCGGCTGGTTCGTGTTGGCGATGTCCTCGGTCATCCTCGGCCAGGAGATCCATCCTGCGGTGGGTATCGCCGCGGCCGGCTTGATGCTGGTCGCCGCCGGCATCATGTTCGGGTGCAGCAGGTACACGCGTTGTCCGTTGCGCCGGCCCGTCGGCCTGACGGGCGAACATACCCCCGCGGGTACTATGCTCGGTAGAGCTTGAGAAAGGAGTCAGACGATGGTTGGTGACGAAGACGCGATCACCGCAGTGCTGAATCGATTGCGTCGCGCCCACGGGCAGCTCGCCGGAGTAATCGCGATGATCGAGCAGGGGCGAGACTGCAAGGACGTCGTCACCCAGCTGGCCGCGGTATCACGCGCCCTGGATCGGGCCGGCTTCAAGATTGTCGCGACCAGTTTGCGGGAATGCGTCAGTGGCGAGGCTGCCAACGGCACCACGCCGATGACCGAAACCGAACTGGAAAAACTGTTCCTCGCGCTCGCCTGACGCGCGGGGGAGAGGGGTCAACATGGGCATCGCGTTATCCACCGCACTGCACACATCGTTCGACGACGCGGTCGAGCGGACCCGTAAGGCGCTCGCCGAGCAGGGGTTTGGGGTGCTGACCGAGATCGATATGAAGGCCACGCTGAAAGCCAAACTCGGCGAGGACATGGAGGACTACCTGATCCTCGGCGCATGCAACCCGCCGCTGGCGCACCGCGCCGTCAATGTCGACCGCCAGATCGGCCTGCTGTTGCCGTGCAACGTCGTCGTGCGCGCCCACCCAGAAGATGCGGACACCGTACTCGTCGAGGCATTGGATCCGCAGGTGTTGGTCGACGCAACCGGTGAGCCCGAACTGCGCCCAGTCGCCGACGAAGTCGCTACGAGACTGCACGCCGCCATCGATTCGCTTGGCGCATCACAGTCTCAGTCCGCCTAGACTTCCCAGGTTCGTAGGGTCAAGTGGCGTTGGTTATGCGGTGTGTTCGGGTAGTGGCTGTGGTGGTGTAAGCAGCCGTGCACGCTACACGTCGCTCCGCTGGATGGATCCCGGCTGCACGTGCCGACCGGCAGCGGTTGGTTGATGTCGAGATCCGTGACGATCTGATGACGCTGCTGTCGGCTGCCCCAGGAATCGATGTTCAACGTCCGCGGTGCGCGCAACCTTCCGTGCGAAACCTAGTTGAGCTGCCGGGACACTTGCGTGAATTCTGCTGTCGGGAGGTGATTTGCTGTCTGTTCGAACCGTTCTCCCGTACGGGAGCATCGCGTTGCCCGCCCGACAACCATCTGCCAGCCACACTCAGAGGATCATCTGCTATTGAGATTGGTAAATGACGCGCCGGGCGATATCCCCGGCAAGGTCATCAGTTGGGACCAAGTGGCCATCAAAACACGAGGAGTCATCGCATGAGCCGCAACGACGTTCTGGTCACTGCCGAGTGGGCGGAGCTCAATCTCGATAACCCCAACGTGGTATTCGTGGAGGTCGACGAGGAAACCACCGCCTACGACGGCGGACACATCGAGGGCGCGGTCAAGCTGGACTGGCGCAAGGACCTACAGGATCCGGTGCGCCGCGACTTTGTCAATCAAGACCAGTTCTCCGAATTGCTGTCCGATCGTGGCATCGCCAACGACGACACGGTGATCCTCTACGGCGGCAACAACAATTGGTTCGCCGCATATGCATATTGGTACTTCAAGCTGTACGGCCACGAGAAGGTCAAGCTGCTCGATGGCGGACGCAAGAAGTGGGAACTGGACGGCCGTCCGCTGAGCACCGGGACGGTGAGCCACCCGATCACCGAGTACAAAGCCAAGGCGCCCAACAACAGCATTCGGGCGTTTCGCGACGAGGTCCTGGCCGCGATTGGAAACAAGAATCTGGTCGACGTGCGCTCACCGGATGAGTTCTCCGGCAGGATTCTCGCTCCCGCGCACCTGCCCCAAGAACAGGCGCAGCGCGCCGGGCACATCCCAGGCGCGATGAACGTGCCGTGGAGTCGGGCCGCCAATGAGGACGGCACCTTCAAGTCCGACGAAGACCTGACCGCCATCTACGCCTACGGCGGCTTGGACGGGTCGAAGCCGACGATTGCGTATTGCCGCATTGGTGAGCGTTCCTCGCACACCTGGTTTGTGCTGCACGAACTGCTCGGGCACGCCGACGTCAAGAACTACGACGGCAGCTGGACCGAATACGGCTCACTCGTCGGCGTTCCGATCGAACTCGGGGACGGCAGCTGAACAGTCATCGATCGCCAGCGGAATGTTCGGCGGCTCGCTCGGCGTCGGTGCAACTGTTATACGAGTGCCGCGAATAGCTCCTCCAATTCGGCTTCGGTCATTGGCTTGGCCCCGCTGGCACGGTCGTCAGGGACACAGTCTCGCAAGCCGCTCACGACTATCTTGAAACCTGCCCGGTCGCGGGCCTGCGACACGGCTGCCAGCTGGGTGACGGGACCGCTCCCAGCCAACGGATTCGTCGTGAGGGTGGGCGACGACGGCCAACATCGAACTCCACGCAGGCAGCGTTGGCGATATGGGCTCGCGTTGGCAGGCCCCGCTCATCGAGCACTCCTTTTCGCCGATCCGCTCACCACAAGCGCCCATAGGGCGGTCATCCCGTCCTATACCTCGCTTGGTATATCAGCACGGGGTGACGGTCGAGTTATGGCTTTGAGGGGCAGCGCCCCTTACCGGTCGAGGCCATGCACGGCGTCGGCCCGATCCGCGCTTGAGTTCGGATAACCCCGACCGCTTCCAGGCCTACCCTCGGTGATGTGAGTCAGCCTGTACTTCTCGATACCCCACTGCTACGGCGGATCCGGGACTCGGTGGTCGGTGAGGATCAGGTGATGCCCGGTCCGTACGGGCCGCGTCGGATGACCTATGCCGACTACACCGCCTCGGGTCGTGCGCTCAGCTTCCTGGAGGACTTTATCCGCGAGGAGGTACTGCCCCGTTACGCCAACACCCACACTGAATCCAGCGGAACTGGGCTGCAGACCACTCGGCTGCGCGAGGACGCCCGTTCGATCATCCTCGACGCTGTCGGCGGCGACGCCGAAACCGTTGTGATCTTCGCGGGGTCCGGGTGCACCGGTGCCATCGACAAACTGATCGGCGTCCTCGGGCTGCGCATCCCGGCCGCACTGGAAGACCGATACCATCTCAGCAACGCCATCCCGGCCAGTGAACGCCCGGTGGTCTTCATCGGGCCATTCGAGCATCACTCCAACGAGCTGCCCTGGCGGGAGTCGATCGCTGATGTCGTGGTGATTCCCCAGGACGCCGACGGCCACATCGACACTTCGATCCTGGCGAAAGAGCTCGCTGTCCACCATGGGCGTCGGTTAAAGATCGGCTCGTTCTCGGCGGCCAGCAATGTGACCGGAATCGTCAGCGACACCCACCGCATCTCGGCGCTGCTGCACGCGCACGGCGCATTGTCCTTCTGGGACTTCGCCGCGGCAGGACCCCATGTCGACATCGAGATGTACGGCGACCAGACCCAGGAGCGCCTCGACTACAAAGACGCGATCTTCCTCAGCCCGCACAAGTTCATCGGGGGGCCAAGCACCCCCGGGGTGCTGGTGGTCCGTCGGGAGTTGCTGCGCAATCGGGTGCCAGATGTGCCCGGCGGCGGCACCGTCGCCTACGTTAATCCGACCGAGCACCGCTACCTCGAAGGTCCCGCGCAACGAGAGGAGGGCGGCACACCGGCCATCATCGAATCGATCCGCGCCGGCCTGGTGTTCCAGCTCAAACAAGCGGTCGGCGTCGACGTGATCCGCGCACACGAAGAGCACTACCTGCGCCGCGCGATCGCCGCCTGGCAAGACGAGCCCCACATCGAAATCCTCGGTAACCTTGACGCCGAACGGCTGTCGATCCTGTCGTTCGTGATTCGCGCCCCCAGCGGCCGCTACCTGCACCACAACTTCGTGGTAGCCCTGCTCAACGACCTCTTCGGAATCCAGTCCCGCGGCGGCTGCTCATGCGCGGGCCCCTACGGACATGCCCTGCTGGGCATCGACCTGGACCGTTCCCACGAGTTCGAACGCGAGATCACCCACGGCTGCGAGGGCATCAAACCGGGCTGGGTCCGCATCAACTTCAACTACTTCATCTCCGAGCCGGTCTTCACCTACCTCGTCGAGGCAGTCCGGGCCATCGCCCGAGACGGCTGGCGACTGCTCGAGGACTACCGCTTCGACCCGGCCAGTGGAATGTGGCGACACCACCTCGGCCCCGTCGAGCCACCGCTGCGGCTGCGCCAAATCTCCTACGACGAGAACGGGGCAATGCACTACCCGCACCACAACAATCGCGCGCCCGAAACCGACCTCGAACGCTACCTAAAAGAGGCCACGGCGATCCTGACAGGCCCACTGGCACACCGCGACGGCGCGATCACCCAGCACCCACCGACCCTGTCTGAAGACTTTGAACACTTGCGCTGGTTCGACCTACCGACGGCGTGTCTATCCCCACGCTGACACGAACCTGCGGCGCAACCATGGCGAAACCGGAGGGGCTGAGCCCGACGAGCCGAGCGAATGTCTGGAAGAAACCGATGATGGGGCGGCTTCGCGAAAGTGGCGGATGCTAGGCGACGCGCTGGTGTCACACTGGCGTCAACGCCCTTGTGGTGTCCGAAGCTCGGCGGCGCAGGCCTTCGCTGCCCAAACATCCAGCACCCAGCAGCTGTCGCTCAGGTTTCTCGCAAGCCAGTGGTGAAGATTGGCGCGCCGACCACGATCGCATGGCCGGACGATCGTTGAACCGGCGCGTGGCTGATCTCGTGCTCGTTCAGTGAAGACCCCCGACCGCCTCGTCGGAGAGGGACCCATGTCCAGCTTCGATATCGACGTCACCCGCGACGGTGGCTGGTGGATGGTCCACATTCCCAAACTTGGCGGGGAGACACAAGCTCGCTTTCCCCGCGAGGTCGAGCTAACGGCGCGCGAGTACATCGAGTTCCGTACCGGAACGCCCATCGACCAAGTGGCTATCAACTGGCGTCGAAGCACGCTGTGACCCGGTGGTGCTCACGTGAGTCCCCTTCAGGGATCTGTTGTTTGACTTGATGTTGGTTGGTTGGACGTACAGCAACCCAGTCAATTTCAGGGGTGTTCGGGACTGTTCGCCGATCGGAGCTGGGCGAACTATCCGCATTGTGGTAGGGCGCTGGAAGATTGCCGTACAACTCTGGGCCATACCTCACTCGACAACAACGGTGAGCTGCTCGGATCTCACTGCTGTGACCACCGGCGATCTACGGCGCGCGTACGGCCACCACTCTCCTAGACGCAACGCCTATGGCCTCGATGTCAACGACGGCCGAATTTTGACCCCTTTTCGACACGGGGTCATCTTTCAGGCGTCGCCGAAACTCGAAACCTACCTGTGACGCCGGCTGCCATGTGACGTTTGGTCGCGAGCGCCTGTCCGGCAGCATTTGCGATTCGTTCGCCGCCAACGGAGGCGGCGAGTACCTCCCAACGTACGTTCGACGTGTCCTAGCGGTGTCCTAAGACACCTAGTCACCCGCAAGCACGTCCGAGACACATCAGTACGAAGACGGGTTGCAGGCAGGCATTATCCGATACACCGTAGACGCTGTGACACGCTGCAGCACAGGCCTTTTCACACTGGCAGTGTGGGGGTCAGGGGTTCGAGTCCCCTTAGCTCCACTCTTACGAAAACCGTTCCGACCTGTATCGGAACGGTTTTGCCGTTCGCGGAGCTGCGGCGGAGGCGATGACTACTCCGCCATGGAGTTATGTGGTCAGGCCGAGCTTCCCGGCGTTGTCATATTTGTCGTCGATCAACACGACGGTGCGCTCAGGTTGATCGATCATCGATGCGGCGATGGAGGAGCGGTATCCGGATGCGCAGTGCACCCACACCTCCCCGGCAGGGACATCGTCGATGCGTCCTGGCAGGTCGTGCAGCGGTATGTTCATGGCTCCGGGAATGTGGTCTTGCTCGTATTCGTCGGTGCGGCGAACATCGAGCACGGTGAGTTCCCAGCCGTCGATTCTTTTCGCGAGGTCGGCGAAGTCGGCAACGCGGTAGCTGCGTAACGGCGCGTTGTCGGCGAGCGTATGAACGTCCCCAGCGGCGGAACCGGTGAGGTTGTCGACGCCGATGCGAGCGAGTTCGCGCCGAGCTTCGAGTATCTGTTCACGGTCCTCGCCGATGAGGGTCAGTGGGGCGCCCCAGGTATAGAGCCAGCCGAGGTAGGCGACGAAAGATCCGGATAGTTCAAATCCGAGCGTGCCAGCGAGATGTCCGGCGGCGAAGGCGGTGCGGCTCCGCAAGTCGATGACCCACTCACCCGCTTCGATGCGGCGGCGCAACTCTTTGCCGTCGACCGGTTGAGGTAGGGACAGGTCGACCGGGGTGGGTCCCTGGCTGTTGATGACGCCCATGTGCGCGTAGTAAGTCGGATAGTCCGACAAGCCACCAATCAATTCCTCGACATAGGTCTGCTCGTCCTGAGTTAGTGCGGGATTGGTGTCGCGCTGCTCGGCGATGGTGGAGGAGTCACCGCTCGCAGGGGTGGATGCGCAGAAGCTCCCGAAGCCGTGAGTGGGATAGACCTGGGTGTCATCTGGCAGTTCCTTGGCGAGTCGGCGCACGGAGTGGAACTGCGCGTGCGACAGCGTTTCGGTGTCTGCGGAGTTGACCAGGTCGGTGCGTCCGGTGGTTCCATGCAGCATCGACCCTCCGGTGAACACCCCGCGGACCGTGCCGTCGGCGTCGCTCACTGCGTAGCTGACGTGGTGATGGGTGTGACCGGGGGTGTGGATGACCTGAAAATGCAGGGCGCCTGCGTCGACGATGTCGCCGTCGCTGACGGCGTGCCGTTCGTAGTCGACGTCATCACCCGCGGGCACAACGTAAGCGGCGCCAGTTGTGCGGGCCAGCTCGAGGCCACCGGTGACATAGTCGTTGTGGATGTGGGTTTCCAGTACGTGGGTGATGCGCACGCGGTGTTTAGCGGCGAGATCGAGGACGCGGTCGATGTCGCGTTGCGGGTCGATCACCACTCCGGTGTCACCGTCGCTGACGAGGTAGCTGCGGTCGCCGAGTCCGGAAGTTTCGATGATGGATACGTCCATGGGTACTCCTTAGTTCTTAATCAAAATGGTTGTGTGACGGCAGAAGAGGTCAGCGCAGCAGCAGTGTGTCGATGAGGACGTAGGCCGCGACGAGGAATACCAGGTAGGCGAACCAGTGCTGCATGCGGCTGCTGTCGAGTTTGGTGCCGAGTTGGCCAGCGATCAGCGCTCCAACAACGGCGGTTCCAACGAAGGCGGCGGTCAAGCCCCAGTTGATGGCGGCGTCGTGCAAGTGTGACGCCACCCCGGCCGCGGAATTGGCGGTGATAATCAGCAGTGAGGTACCGACCGCGATCGGCATTTCCACTCCAAGCATCACCACCAGGGCGGGGATGATTAGGAATCCGCCGCCGACACCGAACAGGCCGGTCAACAGCCCCACGCCGATGGCGACGGGGATCGAGCGGGGGGCGCATCGGCGCCAGTTGATGCCGCCGTCGCCGACCTCACAAGCGCCGCCGGGATGGCCGTTGTCGCTCAGCATGCGGACGCCAGCCACAATCATCACCACTGCGAACCCGACCATGATGACCGCCTCAGGCAGGTGGTCACCTAGAAGGGAACCGGCGAAGGTGGCGGGGATGCCGGCGGCGGCAAACACTGCGGCGAGCCGCCAATTCACCTGCCCGGCGCGAGCTTTGGGCAGCGCACCAACTGCCGAGGCTATCGCGATCACGATCAGCGCGATCAGAATGGCCTGTTCGACCCCGAGCCCGAGTGCATAGACCAGGGCCGGGACGGCCATGATCGAGCCGCCTCCGCCGAGTAGGCCGAGCAGCACACCGATGACCGCGCCGAAGACAAGGGCGAGGGCGATGGTCATTCCGGCGATGGCCGTATCAACCGGCAGTCTGGGTGGCTGCTCACGCTAGGTGGTCACCGGCTGCTCCAGCGACCCGATGGCAGCGCGTAGCTTCTCCCCAGCATCATCGGCGACCTCGCGCAGCCCGGCCTCGTCGGAGACCTGGACCATGACCTGCGGGTCCATTGCGTCGATGATGATCGTGTCAGCATCGTCCGGGTCAGCGCGTACCGCGACGTTGCACGGCAACAGCAGCCCGATCTGACGGTCGCAGTTCACGGCGCGGTGCGCCAACGGCGGGTTGCAAGCACCCAAGATCAGATAGTTCTCCATGTCCTCGCCGAGTTTGGCTTTGAGTGTGGCTTTCATGTCGATCTCAGTCAGCACGCCGAAACCTTGATCTGCCAACGCTTGACGAGTGCGCTCCACGGCGTCCTCGAACGTCGTGTGCAGCGTCGTCGACAATGCGTATCCCATCGCTATCTCCAATCCTTCGTAATCACGCCAGGGCTAGGAACAGCTTCTCTAGCTCGGCTTCGGTCATTGGTGGTGTCCCCTTGGCGGCTTCGACGGTCAGACATTGCCGCATACCGGTAGCCACGATCTTGAACCCGGCGCGGTCCAGCGCCCGCGACACCGCCGCAAGCTGGGTGACCACGTCTTTGCAGTCGCGACCCTGCTCGATCATTGTGATAACCCCGGCTAATTGCCCCTGCGCGCGGCGTAACCGGTTGAGCACCAGCGTCATACGGACTTCATCACTAGCCATCGTGCGCCTCTCTCTCTGCGGCGCACCGCGTCGACACGACTGACGCCGACACGCCCAATACTATACCCCCTAGGGTATTTTCTCAGGATACCCGGCTGGGCGGTGATACCCCAGCCGGTATACGGAGTACCCCGCAGAACCGTTTGCCGAACCACCCGTGCGGGTAAACGTCACCGAGGCGACGCCGAGTCCTGTCCTGAGACTCGCGATCCCGCGCAAGCGCGCAGTAGACGACACATGAGCACGGAAACGGCACCCGACATGGACGTTTTGTCACACGGTAGACGCGCGAATACCGGGCAGCACGTCACGTTTCCCTGGCAACGCGATCCTGCTCACCCGACAGTCCGTTGAGGCTCTGGCTTCTCGACGACGCGAACTCGCCGCTCGGGGAGCCCACGCCCTGGGGGTAAGTCAGCGCCGGGACAGGTCTTCGGTCTCGACCCACAGACCGCTTTGGCTTGTTGACGCCGTCAACACCTTTCGCGTATTCCCAGGTGTTCCCGCGTACGTTCCCGTCATTTCGTGTAGCGAAATCGACCGTATCCGCAGGTCAAAGCTATTCAAGCTAGGGGTGCGAGTCCCCTTAGCTCCACTCATTTCAGTTCAGAGGGCATAAACGAGCTTTCACCCCGGCTCTCGCGCATCATGATTCTCCGCAGTCAGCGCAATTCTGGTGTAGTTCGATTGTCAGCCGCCTTACTCAAAAGCCGAGGACGATGACGTGTGGTTGCGGGTCAGAGGGGAGGCGGATGGCGGCGTGGAACTCGGCGCGTTTGTCAGCGGACCGGGTCGCTCCGGACACGTAGAGATGGCGCCGGACGGCACAGTGGTCCTCATTAGGCACGGCGACGGGCCGATCGAGCGCATCAAGCCGAGCGGTTGAGGAGCGCCTCCTCCAGGCGCGCCGCGTAGGCGTCGACGTCATTCCGAGCAACAACCATCCGGCGCCGCATACTGGCCCAGTGATGACATCTGCCGCGGTCGCGAACGCACGTTGAGCCCAGTCATCGTCTGGGTTGTTGCCGGCGTCGAATTCGCCGGACTCATCGTGCTGGCCGTCCTGCTGATCGTGGCGCGCCACAAGCTGACCGGGACGCGACGCGAGCTCGAGCGCAGCCGTCAGGACAAGCCTCGTCGTCGCCGGCCCCGCGGGCTTGCGCCCGTCGCGATCAGGACTGTCTGGCAGACGGCTGACTCGCTGATCAAGAAGGGCGTCGGTGCCACCGTGCGCAACTCGATCGAGGACCTTGCAGGCTGGGCCCGGGTCGAGCGTCCCGATCTCGCAAGGCTGACCGCCGACGGCCAAGTCGTCATCGTCTTCTCCGACATCGAAGGTTCGACCGAACTCAACGACGCACTGGGCGACCGCGATTGGGTGAAACTGCTTGAGCAGCACAACAAACTCTTCTATAAGCACGTCGACGAGCACGGTGGACACGTGGTCAAGACCCAGGGCGACGGGTTCATGATCGCGTTCGGAGATGCGAGGGCCGCCGTGCTCTGCAGCCTCGGGGTGCAGCAGGCGCTCGACGAGGACCCGCAGCGGTGGGATGAGATCAGGGTGCGGATGGGCGTGCACATGGGGACGTCGGTCCGACGCGGCGACGATCTGTTCGGGCGCAACGTCGCCATGGCGGCGAGGGTGGCTGGGCTCGCCGGCGGCGGCGAGATTCTGGTCAGCGAGCCGGTTCACGATGCCGTCGACGGCTTGGTCGGTATCCGGTTCGGGCCGCCGCGCGAGGTCGAACTCAAGGGCCTTCAGGGCACCCACACGGTGTATGCGGTCGCACATGGCGACGCTCGAGTGTGACGGTTGCACCGCGGGCAGAGGCGATCGTGACCGTGTGTCGTGCTATGCGTTCGGCACGCCGACTCGATGGGAGTAGTCGCGCGTGGCGGAGCATGTCCGCAGCACGACCCGCGTTTCGAGAGCGAGAACCCGGCACCAATGCATCGTCGTGCCCCACCGCCGAATGGAATCCACGTGTACGTCCCCGCGCGCTCGTCGAGGAAGCGCTGCGGGCGGAACGCCAGCGGTTCGGGATAGAGGTCGGGGCGAGCCCTCGATACCTCGATATTTGGATCGGTAGCAACACTTGCAGAGTGCGATTGACACTGCACTACCGGGAAAATTTCGTGAAGCGTTCAAAATCAGCAAGCGCACACCATATGATTCGTAGCCCCCAAAAGCCGCGATGAACAAAGGAGCAACATGGAGACCAAGATGAGGCGCTTCGTCGTCGGGGTGTTGACCTCGGGCGCCATCGCGGCGGCCGGATTGGGGCTGGGCGCAGGCTCTGCCGCCGCCGATCGCCCCGGTCCCACCGGAACGTGGTGCCCGGGACAGCCGTTACCAATGGGCGGGGCGGTGTTCGGCTGGGACATGAACGTCTGCCACGACTATTGGTTCGTCAACCCACCTGAAGGCAACGTTCCAATAAACATGAACGGCATTCAGATGGACAGCTGGGTTTGGATCGGTGGGCCACCCCCTTGGTTGCCGGATGTGACGCCGCCTCCGCCGCCCCCACCGCCTGCACCGGGTTCTTATTGCGCAACCAACCCGATTGGATGCCACTTCTTTGGCGAATATGGTCCGGGTTACTCATAGCCACGGCTAGGAGGGGATGCACCGCGCAGAAGCCTCTCGCTATTGCGGCGCCCATCTCTCAGAGTGCTCGTAGGCCGCGCAGGGTCCTTTCTATCAATTCACGTCGTTCGTCGATCGCCATCGACTCAGTGAGGGGGGCGTGCGCCCGCAGATAGCCCTGTGTCACCAGGTCGTCGACAAGGAACCGCGTCGCACCAAGCGGCAAGGACAGGCGAGCGGCGATCTCTGCGACCGAGGTGCTGTGCACGCACCACGTCAGGATCTGGCCCCGCACATCATTTCTCGGCCAACGCGGCGGCTTCGCTGTTGTATTCACCGCTTCGACCGGAGCCTCGAGTGGCAGTTCGACACCAGAATCGATACGGCCTGCCCCCAGCGTGTGTGGCCGGACCAGGCTCGGCCCGTCCGCGGCTTCCGGTTTTGTGAACCCGTTGCCGATCGGGTCGCCCCTGCTCTCCGACGGTTGATGCGCGTCAGCGTGCTTCCCCCGGATCCGTGGCGAACTATGCGGCACGTTGTAGTTCTGCAAGAACCACAAGGTCTGGTCGGCGTGCACCGATGCGCGCACCTCGCTGGAGACGACCTTGAGGACGGTGCGGTCGGTGTCGATGACGAATGTAGTCCGTCTGACCGGCAGCAGCCGGGCGATTAGACCACGGCGCCGAGTGTGTCGGCCATGCCGGCCCGTCTCACGCGCCACGACGGATCGACGCAGCTTGGCGAACCTGCCTCGGCGCACCCCGAACAGCTCGGACACCACACCGTCCTCGTCGGAGAGCAGCGGGTAGTCGAACGAGCGCTGTTGGGCGAAGTGAGCCTGCTTGTCGACGGTGTCGGTGCTGATGCCCACCCTCCGGGCGCCCACCGCGGCGAATTCGCTGCTCAGGTCCCGGAAATGACAAGCCTGGGCCGTACAGATCGGTGAGGACGCCAGCGGGAAGAAGAACAGCACAACCGGCCCATCGGAAAGGAGCGCGGACAGCGTCCGAGGCCGACCGGTGTGATCGAGCAGAGTGAAGTCAGGCGCCTTGTCGCCCGCGATCATCGGCAAAGACTAACGCGGGAAGCTCTGTGCGACGCACGACTCGGATAATTCAGTCATCGCCGAACAGCTACCAGGTGGGAACCTGATCGGCTCGGTCACGCCGGTAGCTCCACTTCAAAAGGCCCAGGTCAGTGGTGTTGGACGCTTAGGGTCGCGGCATGGACCGTATTTGGCAGTGGGCGTGGGATCGGCACGGACCGAGGTACTCGTGGGCGGCCTACGTGGTCACGTTTGCCCTGATATTGCCGGTCTATCTACTTCCGTCGTTTGTTGTTGTCGCTGCCGAGGAGTCCGATCATTACGTCCAGGCTGCCGCCGTCACCGTCATCGCAGTGCTCGTGCTGGTGTACGTGATGCTTCTTCCCGGCCAGGGTCCCAGCCGCCTTTTTGAACGGTGGGTAGCCGGTCAGGAGGTCGATCGGGAGAGGGCGCTGGAAGCGACCTACACTTGGGCTCGGGGGGTGGTTGCTCGGACGCTGGGGGGCCACGCTGTTGGGGTCGCGCTGCTCTTGGTTCTCGTCGGTGCGATAGCCGGGGCGAGCGCGTCGCGGCTAGTCCAGTACGGAATTCTGGGTGCCGCCTTCGGAACCGCCGTCCAACTGATCGCTGTGCACAGCATTTCGGAGGCAGTGCAGCGGCCAGCCAGGGTCGCCATAGCCGGTGACACAGGGATCGGTGACTCCCTGCCCCGCTCTCGCCCGACCTTTGCCGCGTGGTCGAACGCTTGCATCCTCGCGACCGCGTTCTCGTTCGCCGTCGGGGGCGTGATGCTCGGGGCCGTTTTCGACTCGGCCGCTCCGCTTCCCGTGCTCGCCGTGGTGCTCGGGGGTGCGGCGACTCTGGGCTACGGAGTGCCGATCACCGTCGGCGCCGCGTTCTCGCCGTCCCTGCAGCCCGTTCGCGATCTCGCCGCAGGCACTAAACGTGTTGCGGCCGGGGACTACAGCCAACGGCTGCCGGTGGTTCAGGACGATGACCTCGGCGCACTGGCGGCGTCGTTCAACCGCATGCAAGCGGGTTTGGCTGAGCGGCAACGACTTCAGGCCGCGTTCGGCACCTACGTCGACCCGGCCCTGGCGGCGCGCCTGCTCGCCCAGGGTGATGACGTGTTCACCGGTGAGCGCCGCGAGGTAACAGTGATGTTCGTCGACATCCGCGACTTCACTCCGTTCGCCGAAGCCAACACTGCCGAGGACACCGTCGCCCGCCTCAACGCTCTGTTCGAGATCGTCGTGCCTGCCGTCGTCGACGCCGGTGGGCACGTCAACAAATTCCTGGGCGACGGCGCGCTGGCGGTCTTCGGCGCACCCAACGACCTCGCGGACCATGCCGACGCCGCGGTGTCCGCCGCTGTTCTCATTCACCGCCTCGTCGCCGAGCGATTCGGCGGCGCGCTTCGGATCGGCGTCGGGATCAACACGGGCAAGGTGATCGCAGGCACCATCGGCGGGGGAAGCAAGCTGGAGTTCACCCTGATCGGTGACACCGTCAACGTCGCTGCCCGCGTCGAGCAGCTCACCAAGACCACCTGTGACGCGATTCTTCTTACTCACCAAACCGTCGACGCCCTGATTACTCGACCACCCGGACTCATCGACCGGGGATCGCATGCGCTGAAGGGAAAGTCAGCAGAGGTACAGGTCTTCGGTCTCGACCCACAAACCCCCATATAGCTTGTTGACGGCACCCACACCGACACCAAGATCGGCGAATTCCTATCAGACCCAGGTTCAGAGGTGCCGCAGTGCTGATCTAATCCTGGTGCCACGGTAGATTCCCGCGGGTGAGGGATGACAGGGTTTGTGTTGAAGTCGGCGCGGACGGTGTGGCGACGGTGACAATGGTTCGCGCTGATAAGCACAACGCGCTCGATCAAGCGATGTTCGAAGGTTTGATGGGCGCCGCCCAACAATTGGCCGCCAACGCAGTGGTCCGAGCGGTCGTGCTCCACGGCGAAGGTAAGAGTTTCTGCTCTGGCCTGGACATCGCGAGTTTCATGACGGGACAAGGCGGTACGGACATCCTGCTCCGCCGCGACGACAACCGGCTGGCGAACTTCGCTCAGCGCGTGACGTACGACTGGTCGCTGGTGCCGGCCCCGTGATCGCTGCGATTCACGGCAACTGCTTCGGCGGAGGTCTACAGATCGCGCTCGGTGCCAATATCCGGATCGCGGCGCCCGACGCGAGCTCTGCATCATGGAGATCAAGTGGGGATTGGTGCCCGATATGGGCATCACGCAGACGCTGCCCCGGCTGGTGCCGATCGACGTCGCGAAGGAGCTGACGTTTTCCGGCCGCACCGTTTCCAGCAGCGAGGCTTCCACGCTCGGCTTGGTCACACGCACCGCAGACGATCCGCTCGCCGCGGCCCTTGAGCTCGCGGGTGAGATCGCCCAGAAATCGCCCGATGCTATCCGTGCGGCCAAGCGCCTCTACGACGAGACCTGGTGCAGCAGCGACCCTGCGGCTGCTCTGGTGCTCGAGACCGACCTACAGGTCGGGCTGATCGGCAGCCCCAACCAGATCGCCGCGGTAACAGCCGGAATGACTGGAGACCGGCCGGTATTCTTCGACCCTGTTTAGCCAGCGACTATTTTGGTCGTGCACCCCACCATCGGCGATGTGTTGTGGCTGACCGACGATCCCGTACAAGGCGATGTCGACGAGTACCAAGCTGGGTGCCGTCGCAGCGATGAGTCTGCCGGCGCCGACCGGTCTACCTCCTGACGAGACAACCAACTCATCGGGAGTAAGGCATGGGCCTCATCCACATCGAGCTGTTCGCAACCCTCGACCTCGTCGGGCAGGCGCCCGGCGGCCCCGACGAGGACCCGGTGGGGTTCCCGTTCGGCGGCTGGCAGGCGCCGCTGATGGACGAGGTCGCCGGGGCGCAGGTCGGTGCCGCGTACGAGGGCACGGACGCCCTCCTGCTCGGCCGGCGGACGTACGACATCTTCGCCGCCTACTGGCCGCACCAGGAGGGCGGCGAGGACAACGAGATCGCCACGCTCTTCAACAGCGTCCCGAAGTACGTGGCGTCCCGCGGCAGGCCCGACCTCTCGTGGGCCGGGTCCACGCAGCTCGGCCCGGATCTGGCCGGCGCGGTGCGCGAGATCCGTGACCGGCACGAGCACGTGAAGGTCGTCGGGAGCCTGAACCTGGTGCAGACCCTTCTGCGCGAGAAGCTCTTCGACCGTCTCGACCTCTGGGTGCACCCGATCGTGCTCGGCGTCGGGAAGAAGGTGTTCGACGGTGGCGCGGTGCCGACGAACGTCACACTCCTCGAACCGCCGGTAGCCAGTCCGAAGGGCACCGTGTACCTGCGCTACGGGCTCGCCGATGGCACGCCCGGGACGGGGGACATGAGCGCACCCGATCGCGGTGTCGCGGCGCGACGACTGAAGGCGCCCATCAGCCTGCTTGTGGGACAACGTAAGTCGGCTGATACGGGTTGAGCCCTTGCCGGATCGCCTCCGCGCGCAGGTAGTCCTCGACGGAGGGGTAGCCCCGCACCTCGGCGCCGCGCTTTAACGCCTCCTGCTCGGCCACCTTGCGTCTCGGCCACGGCGGCGGCCAGATCCGCTTCCGCCTTGGCCTTTTTCGCGTTGGCCTCGGCAACACCCTGCGCCTGCGTCGCCTGCGCGTTCTGAATCGCGGCCTGCTCGCGTTCGATAGCCGCCTTCAGCTCCGGATTGACCGGCGTCGGCTTGAGCACCGTCACCTGAAAGTTGGTGAAGAAGTCCACACCGTTGGTACGGGCCTTGCTGGCGTTCGGCAGCGAGGTGGAGAAGTGCATTGCGGAACTCGGCACGCGCCTGCTCGTCATTCCAGATCTGCTGCCACGTATATTTCTGCGCCACACCATTGAGCGTGTCCTGCAACGGTTGTCCGATCACGTAGTTCAGCAGTTCGACCCACCCGGCGCTGACCGTTCCGTCGTCGTTCAACCAACCGTTGTATTTGGTCCCGAAGTCGCGGTGGAACTGCTTGAGCTTCTCGCAGTCCGACGTCAGATCGAACGTCACCACCACCGGGACGTTCATATCCGCGGGCGCTTTGGCGTTGGACACCACGACATATGGTCCGCGCTCGGAGCCCGGGATCGCCCGTTGCATCCCAGGAGATCTGGCGAGCCGGATAGCGGTACACGTGAGTTGGTGATCTCGTTCTGAGAATTCTCCGGTTCGATGCACCCCTTCACTGTCGGGTCGGTGGGGATCATCCAGTAGCCGTCGACGACCACGGCCTGCTCGCCGGCCCCCACGCTGGCGTACGAGCAGCCGGACAGTAGAGCTATGGAAATCCCAAGTGCCACAGCTGATTTGTTCATAGCGGTTGCCTTTCGTTGATGATCTTGGCTTGCGGTCGATCTGTTGCTGGATCCACTGTTCCCCCTCCGGCACAGGCGCCCGCGGGTGTGCTCCCACTGTCGGCTCTCGGCAACCACAGCTCTGGCTGTTTGTGCACCTTCACGCGGTGACGCAGCTAATGTAGCTGCAGGTGATGATGGCATAGTCGCCAGCGGAACGACGCAGAAAATATGAACGCCCAAATTTCACGCGACTCATCAACCCTCGGCGGCGTAACCCATGACGCGACTGGGCTGTCGCCTATGCCGTGAACTCAGACATCCTTATCGCCACCTGGGAGAAGTTAGCCCGCGTTACTGGCCAGATCGATGACGAACTGATTCACGAAGGTGCCCGCCGGCGGATCACCCTTGTCGCATGATCCGTCGGATTCACCGGGACGTTTGATCCAGAGGTAGGCGTCGGCGTGCGCGCCCGCAGTTTCCGCGGTTGGCGGAACACCCAGTGCTCGGCCCCTGGGGTTGCACCAGTGGAGCTTCGAGTCGGGCGCCGCTCCGTTGCCGTTGCGCGACGTGTCGATCACGTAGTGCGAGCCGTTCGTGAGACCCGAAATCGCCTCGCCGTAACCGATTTCTTCCTCGGTGGTGAAGAAGTTCGCCACGTTAAGGCTGAAACCCCGCGCGTGGTCCACACCGGCCGCCTTCAGCCTGGAAGCCATCTCGTCGGGGCTATGCCAGCGCAAGTGGCCAGCGTCGATGTATACGGCCGCGGCCGGATTGCGGGTCAGCGTGTCGACGGCGTAGCGAATCAAGTCGAAGCGTTCTTGGCGCTGATCGGCTGACAGGCAGTCGGCCATGGCGAGCGCATCGGGCTCGACGATGACCGCCGCCCGCGAAGCGCCGACGTCGGCTGCGATGCCGTCGATCCAGGCGCGGTAGGCGTCGGCCGACCCCATGCCACCGGCGGCGAAGCTGCCGCAGTCGCGGTGCGGGATTCCATAAATTGCCAGAACCGGGATCGCCCCGGCAGCATTCGCGTCGCCGGTGTACTTCCCGACCGTGCCTGCCGAAGAGCCAGGGACGATCCAGTACGCCTGCGGCGTGTTGGCGACCGCGGTCAACTCGGCACTCGGCGGATCGGCTTTCTGCGCGGCGCGCATGGCCGCCGACGTGGGATTGACGTAGAACGGCGCTCCGGCCAACGGGTTGGCATCACTGGCCAGGCCCACCGCCGGGGCGGGACCGACCTGCGCCGGGTCGGCAAAAGACCCATGCCGGCAACGGCCGCAACCGTCAGGAGGGGAGCGATACACCGCGCGACTGCGCTAGCAGCTGAGGACATCACCTCAGGAAAATTAGTGCCTCACAGAATTAAGTGCTAATCGCGACTGCGGCTAAGGCGATCGCTTCCTGCATGCCCCGGGTCGCCAGTTCGTCGGCCAGTTCGTTGTCGGCGACACCCGCGTGCCCCTTCACCCAGAACCACTCGACCCGGTGCGGCGCGCAGGCCGCTCGGAGTCGCTGCCAGAGGTCGACGTTCTTCACCGGCTGCTTCGCGGCGGTCATCCAGCCGCTGCGTTCCCAGCCGAGAACCCACTTGGTGATGCCGTTCCGGACATAGGTGCTGTCGGTGTAGAGGTGCACCACCACCGGTCGGGTGAGCGCCTCAAGTGCCATGATCGGCGCCGTAAGTTCCATCCGGTTGTTGCTTGTCTGGCCGGGCTCACCACCGCACATTTCGCGGACGTGCTGACGTTGGCGCAGCACGGCACCCCAGCCGCCGGGCCCGGGGTTTGGTCTGCACCCACCGTCGGTGTGGATGACCACAACGTCTTCGATTTGGACACCGTCGAAGACAGGGCCGCGATCCTCGTGGTCGACCATGCGCCGAGGATAGGCACTCCGTCGAGGGATTGGATACGCGACTCGCAACGCGATACCGATTCACCCGGGGTAGGCCTTCGAAGATTTCGGTTGTCACGCGACACGTCATGTGGCACCGCGCTTATTGACGTCGCGTGGTTGACAATGCGGGACGTGACGCAATCACGGGAGCCCGACGTTGGCGCGTGAGATTCCACGCCAGACGTTTCTGCGGGGTGCCGCCGGAGCGCTAGCCGCCGGGGCGGTTTTCGGCTCGGTCCGGGCTACCGCCGATCCCAACACCTCCGGCTGGGACGGTCTTTCTGCCGCCATCGGCGGGCAAGTGCTGCTACCGGATGCCGGTCCCCAATTCGCAACGGCCAAGCAGGTTTTCAACACCAACTACAACGGCTCAACGCCGGCGGCGATCGTTACCGTGACTTCGCCGGCAGATGTGCAAAAGGCGATGGCTTTTGCTGCTGCCCACAACATCAAGGTCGCTCCGCGTAGTGGCGGGCACTCCTATGTGGGCGGATCCACTGCGAACGGAACCATGGTGCTCGACCTGCGTCGGCTGTCCGGGGGAATCGATTTCGACTCAGCCAGCGGGCAGGTCACGGTGACGCCCGCGACCAGCCTGTATGAGCTGCACCAAGCGCTGGCGGCGGCCGGCCGGGGCATCCCGACGGGTACTTGCCCGTCGGTCGGTACCGGGGGCCACGCCCTGGGCGGCGGGATGGGCGCCCATTCCCGGCACGCGGGCCTGATGAGTGACGCGTTGACGTCGGCGTCGGTGGTGCTGCCGGGTGGTCAGGCGGCAATCGCGTCTGCCGCAAGTAACCCCGACCTGTTTTGGGCGTTGCGCGGTGGCGGTGGCGGCAACCTCGGGGTGACAACGTCTTTGACATTCACCACGTTCCCCACCGCCGAGTACGACGTCGTGAACCTCAATTTCCCTCCGCAGTCGTTCGCGCAGGTTCTCGTCGGTTGGCAGAACTGGCTGCGGACCGCCGACCGAAGCAGTTGGGCACTGGCGGACAGCACGACCGACGCGATGGGTACGCAGTGCCGCATCATGGCGACCAGCCCGGCCGGGTCGGGCAACAGCGTAACAAGCGCCATCATTTCAGCAGTCGGATTGCAACCGACCGGGACCGATAACCACACATTCAATTACTTGGACCTGGTGAGGTATTTGGCGGTGGGGAACCTTAACCCGTCTCCGCTCGGCTATGTCGGCGGCTCCGATGTTTTTCCGACGATCACGCCGGCCGCTGCTCAGGGGATCGCCTCGGCGGTCGACGCCTTTCCTCGTGGGGGCGGTCGTATGTTGGCGATCATGCATGCGCTCGACGGCGCACTGGCCAGTGTGGCACCGGGGGCCACAGCCTTTCCGTGGCGTCGGCAGTCCGCACTGGTGCAGTGGTACGTCGAAACGTCTGGTTCCCCATCGGCAGCGGCCAGCTGGCTCGGCACGGCACACCAAGCGGTGCAACCGTATTCGGTTGGCGGCTATGTGAACTACATCGAGGCAAACCAGTCGCCGTCGCGGTACTTTGGCCCGAATCTATCCCGGTTGAGCGCCGTACGGCAGAAGTATGATCCCGGCCGAGTCATGTTCTCCGGGCTGAACTTCTAGCCGGCCGAACCGCCCCTGGCGAGATCGGCAGCGCTGCTCCGTCGCCGCTTCGCGAATTCGATCAGGCCGCTGACGAAAGCCCGTCGAGGATCCTGACGGCCAGCCTGCAGCCGGCGTGGACGTCGCGCCAGAGGTCGGTCACCGGATCCGACGCATTCAGCGCATGCTTGCTGCTTGCGAGCAATCGGTCCGCCGCGCCACGCGCGCGGGCGACGGATTGCGCGAAGGCCCATGTCGCGGTCTGCGGCGCTGGCGCCGCCGGGTCGAGCGAACCGGTGATCTGAAGCTTGGCGGCGTCGATGTCGGACGCTGCCCGGGCCACCTCGGCGGCCGCTTCGTCGGTGACCTCATCGCCGCCGTAGGAGACATCCAACTGCGCGCGCACCTGGTCGACGTGTTTGCGCCAGACACCGTCGGCCGATCCGACCACCGCGGCAGAAGCACCCGCTCCCGCGATCAGGCCGGTGTCGCGAGCACCGGTGAAAACGAGTCCGTCGTCGACCGCGAGATCGTCGGCGATAACCTCGCCGACACCCGCTGTAGTGAGGCCCGCTGCGCGGTCCGCAGGCTCGACCCGCACGCGACTGCTGGGAACAAGCACACGGCACGCGGGGCTGGTCGGCAGCAGCAGCCAGTCGGCCTGTTCTGCGCCGACGACGGACTCCCACCGCCCGGTCAGCCGTCCGTTCGCGAGATCGCCAGAGCTGCGATGGCCGATGGCGACCAGGGCATCTTGATTCGCGGCCCACACCTCGTGCGCAGCATGTGGTGGTAAGCGCCCCACCTCGTGGGCCGCCGCGTTGTAGATCGCGGCGAGCCAACCGAGCGAGCCATTTACCGCAGCGAGTTCGCAGACGGCCCAGACGAACTCGTTCGCGGGCAGGCCGAGCCCACCGTGCTGCGGCGGTTGCAGAATTCGACCGGCTCCCGAACTGCGGAGCGCCGCAATCGATTCGCCCGCCAATCGGTCGAGAATCGCACGCACCGCGCGATGCGAGCCGGTCGACTCCGACATACCCACCTCCAGGGACGGCCCCAACTGGTATACACAATCGTGTCGTCGTCTGTGCTCAGTTCGGTCCGGGCGTTATTTCCGGAGATCGCCGCCGCCGCCGAACACGTCGACCGCACGGGCGCGGTGAGCGCCGGCGTGATCGCGCGGCTACATGACGCAGGGTACTTCTCACTGCTTCAACCTCCGTCGTTCGGAGGGCTCGACGCTGATCCGGACGACTATCTGACGGCAACCCGTGAGCTCTCGTCGGCGTGCATGTCGACGGGCTGGTTGGCCGCATGGCTCGGGGTGAACAACTGGGGACTCTCGGTACGCGACGAGCGGGTGCTTCAGGAGATCTGGGGGACCGATACGCGGACGCTGCTGTGCTCGTCGTACGCGCCGACCGGCCGACTGGAACGGGTCGACGGCGGGTTCTGGCTGACCGGCCGGTGGACGCGATGCACCGGCGCCCACCACGCGTCGTGGTTGAGCGTCGCCGCGTTGAACGTCGGACCCGACGGTGCCGCCCAGGACTTCATGGCGGTCCTGGTGCCGCAATCTGACTACATTATCGAATCGACGTGGAATGGGTTGGGACTGCGCGGCATTGGCGCAGACGATGTAGTCGTCACGGGTGCCTTGATACCGGAATACCGCGCGTTCAGCTGGCTCGACCTCGTGCCCGATACGTCCGTTCCTGCGCTGCAGAGGCTTCCACAACCCACGTTGTACACGCTGGCCGGCACCATCCCATTGCTGGGTGCGGCGCAACGGATCCTCGACCCGAGGGTCGAGGACTCGGATGGCCCGCTGCATCCAATTGCGTTGGCTCGCACGGACATCGAACTCTCGGTGCGCCAGATCCATCGCAACGTGGCCGAGCAGATGGCATGCGTTGACGCGGGCGGGTACCCGGATGCCGAGTTGATGCTGCGGACGCGGCGCGACCAAGTCATGGCGTCGGATCGGGCGGCGAAGGCGGTGGGTGCGATCGTCGCCGATCCGGGCCAGGGTATCGACGAGGCGTTGGTCGAACGCGTGTGGCGCGATGTGCAGACCGCAAGGAATCACGTCGCCAGCAATGTCGAACAGGTGCTGTCTGTCGCAGGGCGGTTCACACTGGGCCTCGATGTTGGCGACCTGATCTGGTGAGTGTTCGTCACACCCAGTCGTTGGAGGACAACGTGCGAAGGACTCGGGACAACATGTCGTCGGTGACTGCGTCGGAGTCGGTTCGCTCGGTCGTCGATTCGGTGTTGCCGAGGCGCTCAGAGATGCCCTTCGCGGCGCGCGTGAGAAACGGGGCCACCCGGGCCAGTCGCCGTGCAGGCACGGCCCCGGTGAGCGAGAGTCCGGCGACATCATCGTCGGACATCGCGATGGGTGCCGCAATGCTGGACAGCCCGACGGCGAGTTCCTGATCGTCGTAGGCGAGGCCACGCCGCGACCTGATCCGCGCCAACTCCTGATGGAGGGTGGGCAGGTCGGCGATCGTTGCCGGAGTGCACTTGCGAAGTGTTTCGCCCACCATCGTGTCGACGTCCTCGGCGCGCAGTTTGGCCAACATCGCCTTTCCGAGGGCACTGGCATGTGCCGGCGATCGACGGCCGACACGGGTCGGAACCGGGGAGCTGTTGCTGCCCGCCACCTTGTCGAGGTAGACGACGTCCGCTCCGAGAAGCACACCGAGATGCACCACAAGTCCGGTGTCGGCATGAAGGCGTTCGAGCACCGGTGATGCCACGCTGCGTAGCGGCGAAAGGTCCATGATGCGGGCGGCCGGAAGGGATGAGGCCGCCAGTGAGTAGCCGTCCGGCTTGTGCTGAAGTAGGCCCGCCGTGTGCAGTTGATTGAGGATCCGGCCTGCCGACGAGCGGGGCAGCCCGGTGCGGGCCGCCACCTGATCCAGCCGCAGCACGGTGCCGATGCGGTCGAACGCGTTAACGATCAGAGCGACCCGGGCCACCATCGACGCCGGCGCATCGGAAGTGCTTCCACCGGCGGTTCGCGACACGGTTTCACTGTAGGGAACGACGCTCGGCCCCTCCCACATCAGGCGGGAGGGGCCGAGTGCATGCCGTGTCGCTACTTCGATGTCGCCGCGCTCTCGCTGCTGCTGCTACCGGCGTCGGTTCCGGCGTCACTGCTCGGGCTTGAGCTAACGGCGACGGGGGTGTCGTCGCCGGTGGTGGAGTGTTGGGTGGCGGTGGTACCTGGCTCCGCCTTGTTGCCATCCTTCACATCGGTCGCGCTGTCGGACGCGACTTTCGGCGCCTTGGGCGTCTCGACCGGCTCGGGCTTCGTTGCCTCGCCTGGCGCCGGGTCTGACTTCGTCGGAGCCGCCGCCTTCGCGGTGGTCGTTTCACCACTCGGTGTCTCTTCGCCGACGACGGCTTTGGTCGTCTCCGGCACGGTCGCCATGGTTCGAGCCGCTGGAGCATTCGCGGTCGAGGCGAGCGCCGATACGTTGTTCGTCGCCGGCGCCGGTCGGCTCGCCGCACCCAGCTGGCCCAGCTCATGGCCGAGCTTGTTGTTCACCGCACCGGCGAATTTGGCGATCGAGAAGGTGGCGTCGCCGACCCCTCGAATGATCGCCGCCGTGACCATCGCGGGATTCAGCGTGGCGAATGCGTCGGCGACCTGCTTCGCGGTAGTCGCGAGCTGCCGCTGCAACGTCCGGAGTTGCAACTGCACTTCAGCACCCAATGTGGGCTCGGGGCTGAACTGTTGACCGTTCCAGTTCACCAGGGTCCAGCCATCCTCGGCGTTGCCCTCGATGACGACGTAGTCGGTGTTGCTGAGCGAATAGTTCCTCAGCAAGTCGAGCTTCTGTTCCATGGTGAGGTTCTTCGCGTTCATCAGCGTGTAGAACATGACGGTGCCGCCATGGGAGTACACGATGGCGTTCCGATCGCCGTTGTCGTAGATGGTCTGTAACGCGCCGTCGACCCGCGCGTCGAACTCATGGCCGTTGATCGAACCCGGGATTCGTAGGTCACGTTGGCCCGCGAACGTCCACGCGAGTGGGAACTTCGCGTAGCCGTTGGCGGCCTGGCTTTCCGGTGTCCCCTCGAAGACGCCAGCCTCGATCTCCTGCAGGCCGGGCAACACCCGGATCGGCAGTCGCAGGTACTGCGACATCGGCGCTGCCGTGAGCTGCGTCCTGACCATGGTCGATCCGTAGATGGCGTCATAGTTGTTGACACCGAGCCTGCCGACAACGGCCTGCGCCTGTGTCTGACCCAACTGCGTGAGCACCGGACCCGGTGTCGAAGTGTCGATCAATCCCGAGGCGTTGCCTGCCGACTGGCCGTGACGAACGAACGTCACCCTCATCAGTTCCGCTGCAGCCGCGGGGACCGCCGCACCGACGAGCAGCGCGAACGAGATCAGGGCGATACCGAGCAACCTGACAGGCCGAGTCCAACTTCGGCGTGCAGACGCATCCTTCATGGGGCACTTCCTCCTGCTGGTGGTTAGACAGCACAAGGTGAACTCCGGGGTCGACTGTGAACAAGCTGTGATCTCACTCACCGAGACCTGGGCGCTCGAACGGTTCTTGGGTTCGGACATGTGTGGCGTTCGAAGCCGTCAACAATTGATGACAGTCCGGACTAATGTGCGCGGCCATGCAGAATCTGCAGCGACGAGCTGTCTTGATCGGTGCCGGGCTTCTCGCGGGCGTCGCCGCCGCACCCTTCATGGGCGCATCGCCGGCGGCCGCCGAACCGTCCGCTGATAGCGCGATGCCCGACCTCGCTCTGCTTCGGCGAGCCTTTGTGTTGGCCGATGAGGCGAGGCGGAGCGGAAGCGCTCCGTACGGAGCCCTGGTCGCTGATGCCGACGGCAAGGTGATCGCCGAACATCGCAACACAACTAGGGCCGAAGGCGGTGACCCGACGCAGCACGCAGAGTTGGTCGCCACTACCGACGCGTGGCGTGTGCTAGGAGCCGACGGAATGCATCACGCGACTCTGTACGCCAGTACCGAGCCATGCTCGATGTGTGCGGGTGCGTCCTACTTCAACGGGATAGGCAGGGTCGTTTACGGCATGTCGAACCTTCGACTGTTCGCATTCACCGGCGACGACCCGGCACACACGTCGTTTGCGTTGCCCTGTCGCGAGATCCTTTGCAACGGTTCGCGTCCGATCACGGTGATCGGTCCTTTGCTGGAAGATGAAGCGGCACAATCTCACGAGGGTTACTGGCACTAAGTCGCGTCGCGGTAGATTCCACGCGTGAGCGAAGACAGAGTTTCTGTGCAGGTGGGCGCCGATGGCGTGGCGACGGTAACGATGGTGCGCGCCGACAAGCACAATGCGCTCGACCAGGCGATGTTCGAAGGATTGGTGAACGCCGCTGCCCAGCTGGCAAGCGATGCATCGGTCCGTGTGGTTGTACTGCATGGCGAGGGCAAGAGCTTCTGCTCCGGCCTAGACGTTGCAAGCTTCATGTCCGGACAAGGCGGCACCGGCGTGTTGTTGGACCGCGACGAGGGCCGACTGGCCAACTTCGCTCAGCGCGTCACATACGACTGGTCGTTGGTGCCGGCGCCAGTGATCGCGGCGATCCACGGCAACTGCTTCGGCGGAGGTCTACAGATCGCGCTCGGTGCCGACATCCGGATCGCCGCGCCGGACGCGAAGCTCTCCGTCATGGAGGTTAAGTGGGGCCTCGTTCCGGACATGGGCATCACGCAGACACTGCCGCGGCTCATCCCGATCGATGTCGCCAAAGAGTTGACGTTCACCGGCCGCATCCTTTCCGGGAGTGAGGGTTTCGAGCTCGGGCTCGTCACGCGGACTGCCGAAGATCCATTGTCTGCGGCGCTGGCCCTCGCGGACGAGATCGCGCAGAAATCGCCAGACGCGGTCCGCGCGGCGAAGCGCCTCTACGACGAGGCTTGGACGAGCAACGACACTGCGGCAGCGCTCGTGCTGGAAAGCCAGCTGCAGACCGCGCTGATCGGCAGTCCCAACCAGATCGCTGCCGTCGTAGCGGGAATGTCGGGAGAGTCGCCGGTATTCGTCGATCCGCAATAGCGAGGTAGCTGCATATGGGTGCGTTGGATGGCCGGGTTGCGTTCATCACCGGAGGAGCCCGCGGGCAAGGGCGCGCGCATGCGCTGGCGCTCGCCGCCGAAGGTGCAAACGTCGTTATCGCCGACGCACCCCGTCCCATGAATCTCACGTATCCACTCGGCACCGAGGACGACCTGCGTGACACGGCCAAGCAGGTCGAGGAGCTGGGCGGTCTCTGCCTTCCGATCACGATGGATGTGCGCGACTGCGCCGCGGTGAGTGCGGCCGTCGACGAGACGGTGACCAGGTTCGGAAATCTCGACATTGTGGTGGCCAACGCCGGGGTCGTGAGCACCGGGCCGTTGGAAGAGGTGACTGATGAGATCTGGCACCAGCTGGTGGACACCAATCTGACGGGCGCATTTCATACTCTGCGCGCTGCGATACCGGTGATGCGACGGCAGCGCTTCGGCCGGATCGTCGTCACATCCTCGATGGGTGGGCGCATGGGCATACCCGAGCTGGCGGCATACAACGCCACCAAATGGGGAGTCATCGGACTCGCGAAGTCCGTGGCCCTGGAGGTCGCCAAGGAGGGCATCACAGTCAACGTCATCTGCCCGACCACGGTGCAGACGCCGATGGTGCAGCCCGAGGGCGGCGACGATGTTCCCGACGACCTCGTCCGTCGGATGATGAAGGCAAACCCGATTCCTCAGCCGTGGCTTGCGCCCGAGGACGTCAGCCGCGGACTCCTGTATTTGGTCACAGATCCGGGCGTAGTCACCGGCAGCGTCCTCGAGATCGGCCTCGGCGGCAGCGCTCGAATGCATTGAGAGACTCAATGGAGGCCATCGATAAGTTCCGGCCACTGTCGCAGCGCGCTCGGCAGGCCGTTGCGTTGATTGTTTTCGACCGCTGGCTGGCGAAGATTGGTATTCGCCATGGCGATCTGGACGCGATGTGCGACCACTTATGGCAATGGATGAGCGTCGACGAACAGACCTTCGGAGTCTGGTCTGCTTTCGAATCACCGGTACTCGACGCTGCCCTCGGTGATGAGCTACCCGCGGAGCTGGTGCTGGAGTGCGAACGGCGTGGCGTCGATACGGTCGAATTCAAGGCAGTGCTCGGCTCGTTGGTCGAGATCACGAACAACAGCTTGTACAGCGCGCCAGATGACGATGGCTCTCTCGCGTTTCTGCGTCACGTCCTTGAAATTGGTACGGCCGCGGGTATCACTCCGCCGTCTGCAGAACCATTTGCGCAGTCGCTTTCACGGACAGCCACGGTGTTGGACGCCCGACTGTCGAAGAGGTTGAGCGGTGGCGTCATCTCTAGAGACGCGGCGATCCGCTAGCAGGTAAAGCGACCGCCTTTTATGGTTAGCCGGTGGATGGGACGCCGTTCGGCCGGTACCGCCTCGTGGAGCTGCTTGGCCGCGGCGGCATGGGCGAAGTGTGGAAGGCATTCGACACTGCCATGAATCGGGTGGTCGCCCTGAAGGTGCTACCCGCGAACCTCGCCGACGACGCGCAGTATCAAGCCCGGTTCCGCCGGGAGGCTCAGGCAGCGGCCAGCCTGGACGAGCCTCATATCGTCCCGATCCACGATTTTGGCGAGATCGACGGGCGCCTCTACGTGACGATGCGGCTGATCGACGGCAAGACCATAGGTGAATTGCTCGTCGACGGCCCGCTGGCGCCCCAACGCGCCGTCTCAATCACTGCGCAGATAGCCGCCGCCCTCGGTGCAGCCCACCGCATCGGACTGGTGCACCGCGACGTCAAACCATCGAACATCCTGGTGACTGAGGACGACTTCGCGTACCTCATTGATTTTGGGATCGCCCGTGCGGCCGAGGGGACGAAGCTCACCAGCACCGGCGCCACGATCGGCACCTTGGCCTACATGGCGCCCGAGCGATTCACGACCGACCGTAACGACGCGCGCGCTGATATTTATGCGCTGACGTGTGTGCTGCACGAATGTCTGACCGGATCCCAACCGTTTCCCGGCGACAGTTTGGAACGCCAGATCACCAGCCATCTCACACTGCCGCCGCCGCGGCCATCGACGATGCAGCCCGGGGTGTCGCCGTTGATGGACCACGTCATCGCGACGGGGATGGCCAAGAAGCCCGATGAGCGCTACGCCACGACCAGAGATCTGGCGGTTGCCGCGCGCGCCGCCTTGGCCGTGCCGGTCCCGCCCGCTTCGCCCGCACCTTTCGCTGCGCCCACGCCGGCACCCAGTTGGTCCGCGCCGGTCCCATACCCCGACACGGGCCCGCGCGCCGTGCCGGCGAGCGCAGCCACGCACTACGCGACACCTGCCGGCCCCCCGCCGTGGTCTCCGACCGCGATACCGAATCACCAACAAGCGCAGGGCCCTTCGCCGTGGTGGCGCAACCCCGCCGTGTTGATGTTGGCGGCCCTCATGACGGTCGGCGTCATCGTCGCCGCCGTCGTCCTCGTAATTATTTGGCCGCAAATGAGTTCCGACGATCGCCCGATCGCGAAGACTCAGCCCAGCCAACAACGCCCGTTCACGACAAGCACGCAGCCGTCCGCGCCGAGCACGCAGCCGTCCGCGCCGAGCACTACCTCGTCCGCGGCGGCCTCAACCACCGCCACATCCGCACCGGCGGGACCGACTGAGCTGCACACGAAAGAGGGGTTGAGCGGCCTGCTGGACACCATGCGCAACCGGTTCGGGGAGACGATGGGATTCCAGCTTGTCGTGTACCCGGCGTATGCAGTGACCGAGCGTGTCGACCCCAACAACAGCCACGTCGAACAAGACTTCATGTACCGCGATGGCCAGTGGAAGGGTTGGGGGTCGGATACGACGACCTCTTCTTTCGATGTGCTCGCCGATCTCAGCGCATTCAACGTCGACGCGGTGGCCGCGACGTTAGCCAGTGCGCCCCAGTCTTTGGGTGCGCCTGACGGCAGGCAGACCTACCTGATCGTCGAGGGTGCGGAAGGTGGCGGGCTTGAGCTGTCAATACATTCCGCCGCACCCGGAACCGGTTTCATGGAAGTCAATCCGGATGGCAGTGTCAAGGAGATTCATCCGCCGTGATGCGCTGGCTCTAATCGCCTGTGCGCGTGAATGTCTCGTTGATACTCAAGTCGACCGCGCACGTCCCTGTCTGTACCCACGTTCCGCGGCCGGTGAGCTCCTGGATCGGATTCTGTGGTGGTTGAGGCAGCGGAAATTGCGCGGTGGCAGTCAGATGCGACATTTCGCCAGTCGGACACGGGCCGTCGCTCTCGTGCTTCTCGACCCAATTCCCCCCGCTGAAAACCAGGGCGATGTCACCCGCCGCCACCGAGAAGTAGCTCATGCACCGATCGTCGGTGCGTAGACAGTAGGTAGTGACAGCGGACTCGCCGAGCTGTTGTGTACCCATGCCCGAATAGGTCCGCGTGATGCGGTAGCGGCCATGTAAGGCTTCGGCCGGCGACACGACGCGGGGCGGCAGCTTGGCGGGGTCGGGGAGGCCCTTGAAGTCTGCGTCGACGTCGACGTCGCCGGTGCGGGTGAAGGTGACCCCTCGTTTCTCCTGGCACCCATTCTCGGTGAGCCGGATGTATTCGCCGGCAAGGGTTCCGTCAGGACGTGGTTGCAGCCTGAACACATGCCAGGTTTCAGTGGTTGCGTCCTTGCAGGGGCTCGGGGCGAGGGCCACGGCCAGCCAGCTTTCGCCGACCTGGTCGAACACCGTCGTCGACGCAAACGCGACATCGCCCGTGAATTTCGAGGCCGTCGCCACGCACCCGCCGGGCCGGCACACCGAACGGAGCCCGTACGTACCCGCCGACGGCGCCGCATTTGGGTCCCCGACGCCGTCAAGCCTGGTGGCGCGGGCGAAATCAACACGGTAGATACCGGTGAAGGGTCCCGTATTGGGCGGGGGCGCCGGCGGGCTGGCGGCGGCGGTGTTCGACGGCGTGGTGGCGGCGGCCGGCTTGTCGTCGCTTGTGAAATTCACGACCGCGAATACGCCACCGGCGACCAGTACTGCGACGGCCGCCAGTGCTCCGATCAAAACGCCGGGGCGCCGCCGCTTCTTGACCGGCGGTGCCGACGGTAGCGGAGGTCCCCCGGCGGGTGGGACTGGGTCGCGCGCCAACAGCGGAGCCGGTTGCGTCGGTCGCGTCGCGCCGAGCGGATCGGTAGATGCGGCGAGGGCCTCGCGGGCGGCGGCGGCCAGCGCCATGGTGGACGGGTATCGGTCAGTGGGTTGTTTGGCCAACCCAGTGGTGATCACCTGATCCATGGCGGTCGGGATGGTGTTGCCCTCTTCGGAGGGGTGTGGCGGTGGGGTCACCATGTGTCCGACCGCGACCTGTTCGAGGGTGTCGCCGGGAAACGGTGGATGACCGGTAAGGCATTGGTAGAACACACAGGCCAGCGCGTAGACGTCGGAGCTGGGTGCGGCCTCCCCGGTGTTGAACCGCTCCGGGGCCATGTACGCCCATGTGCCGATGGTGGTGTCGGGCGACGTGAGCGCGGTGTCCCCGGCGCCGCGGGCGATGCCGAAGTCGATCAGGTACGCGAAGTCGTTGTGCGCCAACAGAATATTGGACGGTTTGACGTCGCGATGGACCAGCCCGGCCTGATGGGCATTGTGCAGGGCCGAGGCGATCTGCTCGATGATGTGGACCGCGCGATCGGTAGCCAACGGCCCGGCGTCCAACAGCGCCTGCAAGTTCACACCGTCGATCAACCGCATGGTCACGAACAGCCGGCCATCGGTCTCTCCGACGTCATAGATCGGCACGATGTGCGGGTCGTCGAGGCGCGCTGCGGCGCGGGCTTCGCGGCGGAACCGGCTCTCAAAATCGGGGTCCTGCGCGTAGTGCGGTAGCAGCATCTTGAGCGCCACCACCCGATCCATCTCGGTGTCGTGGGCGCGCCACACCTCACCCATACCGCCGCTTCCTAGCAACTCGATCAGCTGGTGCGGCCAAAAGGCGTGCCCTCCACGGGCTCACGATAACGGCCCAACACCACGTTTGTGTGCGTTGTTCGGGATATCGGTCGGGTCCCAGCGCTAATCGCCAGTGCGCGTGAATGTTTCGTCGAACTCGATGGTGACTGGGCACGGCTGGGTCTGTTCCTGGTTGCCGTGCCCCGTGAGCAGCGTGATCGGATTCTGTAATGGTTGGGGCAACGGGTATTTCCCGGTCTTCCTGACACGCATCGGACCCCTACCCGGACACGTGGAGTCCATATCGGTGCCCAACGTCCAATTGCCGTCGGCGAATACCAGCGGCTCCACGAGGCCCGACTCTTCAAAGAAGAAGCTCATGCAGCGCTCGCCTGTGCGCAGACAGTCGGTGGCCACGACGAAGTCGGTCTGATGTTGCTCTCCGTTCGTGAACGTTCGCCTCTGGTGGTATCGGCCGTGTAGGGCCTCGGCGGGTGACGCCACACGCGGCGACAGATTGGCGGGGTCGGAGAGGCTGCCGACGTCGACATCTCCGGTGCGGGTGAAGGTCACGGTGTGTTTGGAGGAGCAGGAATTGCTTGCGGTCGCGGTGTAGTCGCCGGTAAGGGTGCCGTCGGGGCGAGGTTGGAGCTTGAACACCTGCCAGCTCTCCGCACGCGCGTTGTCTCGGCATTGCTGGGAGGCAACGGTTACCGCGAACCAGATGCCGCCGACTTCGTCGAATTCGACGGTCTGCGCGAACGCGGTATCGCCGCTCATCCGTGACGCGATCGCCACGCACCCTGTGGGCCGACATACCGAGCGGATCCCGTACGTAGCCACCTCCGGCTTGCCAGAGGGATCCGCGTCGCCGCCGAGAGTGCTGACCGGGCCGAAGTCGGCGCGGTACATGCCGGTGAAGGGTCCCGTGTTTGGGGCAGGGGCAACGGAAGTGGGGCTGGCGGACGGTGGGGTGGCGGCCGGCTTGTCGTCGCGTGAGAACTGCACCGCTGCGAACACGCCACCGGCGATCAGCACCGCGACGGCCGCCAGCGCGCCAATCAGAACGGCAGGCCGCCGCCTCCCCTGCTCTGTCTCCCCGGGCGGCGGAGGTGGCCGTGACGGCGGAGATGGCGTCGACGGCACGAGGTCGCCGGCATAGGCGGGACCGATCGGTGACACGCCGCCGCCGGCTGGCGATCGTAGGGTGTGTGCTGGGTCCGCCCAGACCGGCACGCCTGGGCTGCTTTGACTCACCGGAGCCGTGATGGCGTGTCGGGCGGCGGTTGCCATTTCTATGGCGGAGGGGTAGCGGTCGGTGGGTTGTTTGGCGAGGCCCGTGGCGATCACGTGGTCCATCGCGGTGGGGATGGTGTCGCGTTCTTCGGAGGGGTGTGGTGGTGGGGCGACCATGTGCCCGACGGCCACCTGTTCGAGCGTGTCGCCGGGGTACGGGGGTTCGCCGGTCAGGCATTGATAGAGCACGCACGCCAGGGCGTAGATGTCAGAGCTGGGTTGGATTTCGCCGGTGCTGAAGCGTTCTGGGGCCATGTAAGCCCATGTGCCGACGGTGGTGTTGGCCGATGTGAGTGCGGTGTCGCCGGTGGCGCGGGCGATGCCGAAGTCGATGAGGTAGGCGAAGTCGTTCTGGCCCAACAGGATGTTGGAGGGCTTGACGTCGCGATGGACCAGTCCGGCCTGGTGTGCGCTGTGCAGTGCTGACGCGATCTGCTCGATGATGTTTACCGCGTGTTGGGCGTCCAGCGGGCCGTCGTCGAGCAGCGTTTGCAGGTCGGTGCCGTTGATCAGCCGCATCGTGACGTAGAGCCGGCCGTCGATCTCGCCGACGTCGTAGATCGGAACGACATGTGGATCATCGAGTCGCGCTGCGGCGCGGGCTTCGCGACGGAACCGCTTCTCGAACGTGTGGTCTTGTGCGTAGTGCGGTAGCAGCATCTTTAACGCCACGACGCGGTCGATGGTGGTGTCGTGCGCGCGCCAAACCTCGCCCATCCCGCCGCGACCCAGCAACTCGATTAGCTGGTAGCGACCAAAAGGCGTGCCCTCCACCGGCTCACGATAAACCTGCCTGCCACCTCGGTTATGGCCGAATTGGACACGACGACGAATTCCGACGGAGAACGCCCGAGATTCGTTTTCGGTTACCGGATCTGCCGGCACCGCTTATCGTGTCCGTGAACCGCAGTCTGCCGGGAGGCCGAATGTATGCGACCCTTGTCGGCCAATTACCGACTGGGCCACACTGATGCTCGTCGACTGGTACCTGTGGATCGTTCACCTCGATCGGCGGATGCCGCTCAACATCGACCTGGGTCCGCTGCATATTCACTTGCACGCCCGAGCGGTGTTCTTCATGTGGGTCACGGTGGCAATCCTGGTGATTGGCGGCATTGCTGTTTTTGCGTCCCGCAAGCGCGAGTTGATCCAGAAGTGGACAACCTGGGTGTTCATTGCGCCGGTGGTGGGCATTCCGGTCTGGTTGGGCCGTGGGCCGACCGCTGTAATGGCCGCCGTGCTGGCGGTTGTCGCGGTGATGGAGTACGTGCGGCTGGTCAAACTGAGCAAGGTCGATACCGCCATTCTGCTTGCGCTGGGTGTTTTCTACCCATTAGCGGCATGGCTGCGCCCATCGCTGTTGGGCCTGGCACCCATCATCGTGTTGGCGTGTGCGCTGCCGTCGGTGCTTGGCGGTGACGTCGAACATGGCGGCAGACGTACTACGTTCACTGCTTTCGGTTCGGTGTGGATCTGCTGGTCCCTGGCCCACCTGGTGATGGTGTGGCCTGACACGTTCCTCATTGCCTTCGCCGCCTCCGCCGCCGACGTCGCCGCCTGGTGCGGTGGGAAAGGGCTGCGCCGCTTCCGCTGGGCCCGCAAGCCGTTGTCCCCGTTGAGCCCCAACAAGACGGTCGGCGGGATGGTCGGCGCATTCATCGGCGCTTTCCTCGTGCTCACGCTATTGGGCACGATTTCGGTTGGTCTACTCGTTGCAGTCGCGTTCGGTGGCCTGCTCGGCGACCTGCTCGAGTCGATGGTGAAGCGGCAGGCCCAAGTCAAGGATGCCGGCGATTGGCTGCCGGGCTTCGGAGGTCTGCTCGACCGGATCGACTCTCTATTGCTGGTCCTCCCGTTGGCGTATCTCCTCGGATGACCGGCATTCGCGGGCTGCGTTCTGGTGGGACCTATTTCGGAGGTCGCCATGACTGACCAGAACTCAGTGCAGGAGCGTCGATCTCGGATCTGGTCGGTGATCGCCTGTCTGGTCGCCGGGCCCTACGGCCTGGCGGTGGCGTTCGTCTGGGGATACGCCGAAGCACTGAGCTGGTTCATCGTCGCCGAGATGGCGCTGATATTGCTCGCCGCCGCAGTCCCGCGTCGCGTGATGCCGTGGGCCGCAGCGGTGATCGCCGGCTCGGTGCTCGGCGTGCTGACCAACGCATGGCTGACATCTCGCGGTGTGCTGTTACCCGCACCGCTGACCACCCCGCGGATGGCGGCGACGGCTTTCGAGCAGCTGGCCGCTGGGCCGAGCGCGATCATGAATCAGGCATTCTCTGGCATCCCAGTCAAGGTGTACGCCCGCGCCGCCGGTGAGCATCACATCGACCTGTGGCACTTGGCCGGCTGGACGCTGCTGGAGCGTGGGTTGCGAATTTCGATGGTCGGCCTTGTGGTCTGGCTGCTGTCAAAGCTGTTGCACCCCTTGCTGCGACGGCTCTACGGGGTGTACTTGATCATCGTGGGCGTTGTCTTCACCGCCGGGATTTCCGCAGTGATCTCCGCGTGGTCCTAATGCGGACCGATACATTATCCAAATGAGTCGGCCGCTGCCGCCCACGATCACCGTTCGCTTTGGTGGTTGGCAGCGCACGTTCGGGCCGGGTGGCGACCTCGTGATCGGGCGCGATGTCCGTGCGGACGTCAGGCTGCCGCAGCCGCTGGTCTCGCGGACTCACGTGGTGCTGCGCTACCTCGATGGTCACTGGGTCGCGATCGACAACGGAAGCACCAACGGCATGTTCGTCGAGCAGCGACGGGTGTCCTCCGTCGACATTCGCGACGGGCAGACGATCCACATCGGAGAACCCAACGGTCCGCGGGTGACGTTCGAACTTGGCCGTGACGGCGAAACGGCGAACTGCCCGCCGGATGATCGGGCCACCACGTCATCCAAACGCGGCTCCGACCGCACGACCGACGCGTTCAACCTCGTGACCAACTTGCTACGCGTCCTGGCGCCGGGCGGGCCCGCACCGGCGCCACCGGGATCGACGACCATCGGGCGCGAACTCGACAACGACATCGTCGTTCCGGACATGCTCGCCTCGCGCCACCACGCCCGTCTGGTGCCGACCGCGGACGGCGTGCAGATACAGGACACCAGCAGCAATGGCACTTTCGTCAACGGCCAGCGCGTCAAGGACGCATATTTGAGTGAGAACGACGTCGTCACCGTCGCCAATGTCGACATGGTCTTCGCGAACGGCACACTGGTTCGGCCCACACGGCCTGCCGCCAAGTCGGGCGGTCTCGAGGTACGTGATGTCAGCATCACGGTCGGGGGCAATCGCACGCTGCTGGACCATGTTTCGTTCTCCGCCAAGCCGGCCACGCTCACGGCGGTGATCGGCCCGTCGGGTTCGGGGAAGTCCACCCTGTTGAACGTGATCACCGGCGGATCGCGGCCGGACAGCGGTGCGGTGATCTTTGACGGGCACAACATTCATGCGGATTACGGGTCATTGCGCAACCGGATCGGCATGGTGCCCCAGGACGACGTCGTGCATCGGCAGCTCACCGTCAACCAGGCGTTGAGCTACGCCGCGGAGTTGCGGATGTCGCAAGACACCACCAAGCAAGAACGACAGTGGGTGGTCAGGCAGGTGCTCGAGGAACTCGAGATGACTCCGCACGCGGATACCCGCATCGAAAAGCTGTCGGGAGGGCAGCGCAAGCGCGCGTCGGTGGCGTTGGAGCTGTTGACCGGTCCGTCGCTGCTGATCCTCGATGAGCCCACCACCGGGCTGGACCCCGCCCTAGACCAACTGGTGATGAAGATGCTGCGCCAGCTTGCCGACGCCGGCCGCACTGTGGTGGTGGTGACGCATTCGTTGGCGTATCTGGATGTCTGCGATCAGGTGCTGTTGCTCGCCCCGGGCGGTAAGACCGCATTCTGTGGACCGCCCGGTGAGCTTGCACCGACGATGGGCACCACGGACTGGGCCGACATCTTCACTGACATCAGCGCTGATCCCGATGCGGCCCACCGGCGATTCCTCGGGCGTGCCGGGCGCCTCGTCGAGCCGCCCGGCGAGGCAGCACCTCACCAGCCCGCGGTCCTGCATAAGCCCATACGCGCCGGCCGATGGCGCCAGTTCTCGACGATTTGTCGCCGCCAGGTTCGGCTGATTCGCGCCGACCGGGGGTACTTCGTGTTCTTGGTGCTGCTGCCCTTCCTCGTCGGTCTGCTGCCCCTCGCGGTGGCCGGCGACACCGGCTTCGGCAAGGCGGTACTGGAAAGCGCCTCGCCGAACGAGCCGAAGCAGATCGTTGTCTTGCTGAATCTCGGCGCGATTTTCATGGGGACTTCATTGACTATTCGAGACTTGGTTGGCGAACGCGTCATCTTCCGCCGCGAGCAAGCCGCCGGCCTGTCGACGTCGGCGTATCTGGCGGCCAAGATCGCGGTGTTCGGCGCGGCCGCCGTCGTTCAGTCGGCGATCCTGGTGCTGATCGTGACGGCGCCAACGATCGGCAAGGGCCCGCCCATAGGCGCGGCGGTGCTCGGCAGCCCGAGATTGGAACTGTTCGTCGATATCGCGGCAACCTGTGTGACGGCGGCGATTCTCGGCCTACTGGTTTCGGCGTTCGCGCAGAACAGCAATCAGGTCCTGCCACTGATGGTGGCGACGGTCATGACGCAGTTGGTGCTCGCGGGCGGCTTCATCCCGGTGACGGGCCGGCCGCTGGACCCGATTTCGTGGTTTCTCCCGGCCCGCTGGGGCTTGGCGGCCACCGCGTCGACAGCCGATCTCACGAACACAGTGGCCGTGATAGCGCAGGATTCGCATTGGAAGCACACCACGTCGGCCTGGACGTTCGACATCGTCATGCTCGTCGTGCTTTCGGTGTGCTACATCGCCTTCCTGCGCTGGAAGATTCGGCTCAAGGCCGCCATCAAGTAGCCGTGGTCAGGCTGCCAGCGCGTACCGGTCGACGGCGTCCGGTTGGAGGCTCTCCCGCAGAGCAAGCACCTGCTCCCGCAGATCCGACGCTGAGGCGGCGTCCGGATCGATCGGTGCGCCGATGCGGACCTGCATCGGGGCGGGGGACCAGCGGCCGCCCTTGGGCAGCACGTCGGCCGTGCCCGTCACCGCGACCGGCACGATTGGCACACCGCATTCCCGCGCCAACCGCAGTGCGCCGGAACGGAACTCACCGATATTGCCGTCTGTCGAGCGGGTTCCCTCGGGGTAGATGACGACGGTGCGTCCGGCCTTGAGTGCGGGGCGAACCGCAGCGAGCAGTGCGTCGTAGGAGCCGCCGCCGGACCGCCGCACCGGCAGCACGCCGGCCAGTGAGGTCGCAATGAATCGGCGCACCGGCACATCGAACCAGTAGTCCGCAGCCGCGCCGAACACGGGCTTGGCCTTGGGAGGCAGGGCGGCCAGCAGCACCGCGGTGTCGGCATGCGAGGAATGGTTGGCCACGACGATGCACCCACCAGACGCGCGCCACTTGCCGGTCACGGTCAGCCCGCCAGAGAGTGCGCTGACCAGGCGCCACATCCAGTGCCGTAGCGCGAAGGAGATCGAGGTCGCGTTCATGCCGCCACCACCGTCAGGATCGGGCGGGTGTCGGCGGGCTGCTCGACCTCGTCGACCCGCTCCTGCTCCTCTTGCCGCTTCTCCGCCAACTCGCGGCGCGCGGCCCGCAGCCGCAGCACCGTGGTGAGGATCGACCCGTTCACCAGCTGCATCAAGACGAACGGCATGATGACCGGAAACGCGCTGGCCACGACCACGAAAAGGCACCGTTCGGTCTTACCCAGCGGGCCGCCGTTGCGCCGGGTGGCGCCTGCGGCCGCTGCGGCAAGCGACGCGAATGTGGGCAGCGTCGCGGCCAGGGCGGCCAGCAGGACCTGAATCACCGGCCAGGACAGCCAGTGCATTCCGGGGCCATTCTGTTGCGCCGCGAAGACCGCCAGACCAGCGAAGGTCAGCAGGTCCGACGTGCGGTCGCCGATTTCATTGACGACGAATCCCCACGGCCGGCTCACGCCGCGGGCTCGGGCAACCGCGCCGTCGAGGTTGGCACCTGCCAGCCGAAGCGCCAGGAACAGTGCGGCCAGCGGCCACCATCCCAGTGCGACGGTCACACCTGCAGCGCCTGCCGCCACCACGCCGGCGGCGGTGAAAACATCCGGGGACACGTTATGTTTCACAGCAGCATCGAGGATCGGCGTCAGCCTCCTGGTGTACCAGGGCTTCAGTGCGTACAGGCCGATCATGTGCTCATTCCCTTCGTTGGGGTTCGGCCTGTTGGGCCGGTCACGAAAAGATTGCGGCCGACGCCTTGGCGGATTCTTGGCGGATTCTTGGAGCGGCCTGGCCGCCGGCTGGGCGTGCGACTGTCATGTCGCAAATCTAGGAAGTAGCGAGGCAAGCAGGGATGAGTCGAACCACTCGAATTAGCGCGAGCGCCTGGTTCGGTCGTCGGCGAACCCACGTACCACATAAGACCGCACAAAGTCGGCGACGATCTTCTCATCGGCCATGTTCAACGTCGCCGACGGCGTGCTGAACAACGAGAAGAGCATTCGGGCGAACCACTCGCCTGCGGCTTCCACATCAAGGTTTTTGCGGACCTCTCCCGTCAACTTCGCCGCCGTGAGATAAGGCGCGAGAAACTCGCCGCACTCTCGCAGCAGCACCGCGGCGTTCTTCGTGAGCAGCAGGCTCACTTCATCGGCGTCGAAGTACATTTCGGGCTCAACGAAGCGCCGCGCACGGGTCACGAAGACCGCGGCAAGAGATAACTTCTCCTCGAGCGACTCACTCCGACTCATTGCCCTGGCCATCTCGCGGTAGAAGCGCTGCGACGAATGCTCTGCGCAGGCTTCAACAATCTCGGCCTTGTCACGGAAGTACTCGTAGACCGTGCTCCGCGAGATCTCAGCTGCCCGTGCGATGTCGACGATCGTCGTCTTGTTCAGACCGTGTCGGCGGAAGCAGTCGACGGCGGCCTCGACGATGAGCTCACGGGTGTCGGTAGCGGTCGTTTCGGTGCTCACGACATCAACCTCAGTCCGCCGGTGCGAGGATGAGGGCACTTGTGGGCACCCCTGTTCCGGACGTGACCAGCACGTGCTCAACGCCGTCGACTTGGTTGCACGCGGTTCCTCGAACCTGGCGAACGCCCTCGGTGATGCCGTTCATGCCGTGGATGTACGCCTCGCCGAGCAGACCGCCGTTCGTGTTGATCGGCAGCGACCCACCGAGGGAGAGCCTCTCGACGGTCGCGAAGTCCTTGGCCTCACCGCGACCGCAGAACCCCAGCTCCTCCAGTTGCGCGAAGACGAACGGGGTGAAGTGGTCGTAGAGGAACGCGGTCTGGATGTCGGTGGGCTTGAGTCCCGAATCGCGCCACAGCTTTTCGGCGACCACACCCATCTCCGGCAGGCCGGTGATGTCGTCGCGGTAGTAGCTCGTCATCATCTCACCCTCGGCGGCCGCACCCTGCACCGCCGCTGTAATCACTGCGGGCGGCCTCGGGAGGTCTTGCGCGCGCTCGACGCTGGTGATGACCAGCGCTACACCGCCGTCGCTTTCCTGGCAGCAATCGAGAAGCCGCAGTACGGGCTCGATGACCCACCGCGACTTCTGGTGATCCTCGATCGTGATGGGCCGCTCGTAAAACCAGGCGTCGGGGTTGCGCGCCGCGTGGGCTCGGTCGACGACGGAGATCCTGCCGAAGTCCTCGTTGGTGACGCCGTAGGTGGACATATACCGCTGTGCATGCAGCGCTACCCATGCCGCGGGGGTGAGAAGACCGAACGGGGCGTAATTCGCCATGAACATCGGTGTCTCGGCGGTCGGCCGCGCCGTCGCGCCGCCGAAGCGGAACCCTGACCGTTCGTTGAACGCGCGGTAGCACACCACGGCGTTGGCAGTCCCCGTTGCGACGGCCATCGCGGCCTGCACCACCGTGCCCGCCGCCGCCCCACCGCCGTGCGGCACGCGGGTGAAGAAGGTCAGGTCGCCGATGCCGACACTCCGTGCGACCTCGATCTCATCGCTCGCATCCATCGTGAAGGTGACCATGCCGTCGATATCACTGGGCCGCAGCCCGGCGTCATCGATCGCGGCTTTAACTGCCTCGCAGGCGAGTTGGAGTTCGCTGCGGCCGGACTCCTTCGAGAATTCGGTCTGGCCGATACCCGCGATTGCCGCCTTTCCGCCCAGGCTCATTGCTCGACTCCCGCTCGCTCCGGTCCTCGGTCGTTCCTCGCTGCGATCCTCACTCGCGTTCGTCTTCGCGGCGAACTCACTCGTGGTCTCCGTCGACCAGGCTGATCGTCGCCGTGCCCGACACGTGGTCCCCGAGGCTGTTGGTGCCCTTGAACGCGACCTCGACGAACCCCTCACCGCCGGCGCCCTCGGACTTACCGCTGACACTCCCGGTGAACCGCAGCGGATCGTCGGGGAACGCCGGCACCCCCAGCCGGATCGACAGCCGCGTCACCATCGCGTCGGGGCCCGCCCAGTCGGTGAGAAACCGCGTGCACAACCCGTTGGTCGTGAGGATGTTCATGAAGATGTTGGGCGAGCCCTGCTTCTTCGCGAATTCGGGATCGTGATGTACCGGCATGAAGTCACGCGATGCGATCGCTCCTGCGACGATCACCGTTGCGGTAACCGGGATTTCGAGTGGTGTCACCTCGTCGCCGACGTTGATGTCACGCCAGGCGAGGGTTTCTGTGCGAGCTCTTTGCAAAGTCACAGCCGTCTTTCCTTTTCGTCAGTACGCGGCGCCGAGGCGCGCCAGCTGTTGAGTCGCCGAACCGAGCGCGAGCTCGTTGTGCTTGGCCCACAGGAAGTAACGGAACAGGGGATAGGTGGTGTCGATGCCGATTCCGCCGTGGACCTGTTGGGTGGTAGCGGCCACGCGTGCACCCGCGTCGGCCGCCCAGAACTTGGCGATGGCGGCCTCACGTGCGGCCGGCCGGCCCTGACCGAGCACCCAAGCGGCCTGCCACATGGTCCATCGGATCGCCTCGACGTCGATGAATGCATCGGCCATCCGCTGCTGTACGGCCTGGAAGCTCCCGATCGGCCGCCCGAACTGCTCGCGTTCGGTCGTGTACGCGGCGGCGATGTGTATCGCCCGTTCCGCAACGCCGAGTTGGGTCGCGCAGAGCCCGACGAGTGCGCGGGCGTGCAGCGAATCGATCATCTCGCTGCCGTTGCCTGCAAGCCGGTCGTCGACGGAAGCGGATGCGCCGTCGAGGAGTACATCGGCGTGCGGCTCGCCGTTGGTCGTCATCACGGGCCGGACCTCAACGCCTTTGGTGTTCGCATCCACCAGAAACAGGCCGACATCACCGTCGTCGTCCGCCGCGGGGATGAGCATCGTGTCAGCGAGCTGAGCCGCGGGAACCAGTTCCTTGCTGCCGTCGATGCGCCAGCGGTCGCCGTCGCGGCGTGCGGTGGTCGCCGGAGCGGTCGAGTCGGAGCGACCCGGTTCGGTCAGTGCCGCGGTGAGCAACCGGGTGCCGTTGACGACGTCGGGCAGGTGTCGTTGCTGCTGGCGGTCGTCGCCGTGGCGGGCGATGGTGTCGGCGCCGAGGAGAAGGGTGGCATAGACAGGCACGGGCGCGACGCTCCGGCCCACCTCTGCGAGAACCAGCGCCAACTCGAGGAATCCGTGACCGCTGCCTCCGGCGTTCTCTGGCAACGCGATCCCGAGGAGATCTGCGGTCGCGAGTTCGCGCCACAGCCCGGCGTCGTAACGCACCTCGCCGGCTTCAAGGTCGGTGAGATGGTCGGGTGTGGCGCGATGTTCGAAGAGCTGACGCGCGACCTTCGCGATCGTCTCCTGCTCCTCGGTGAACGTGAAATCCATACCTCTGCCGCTTCTTCTAGTGGGCCGGGCGAAACTGATGCAGCACGACGTCGTTCCCGTCGATCGAGTCGAACGTTTCGTAGAACACCTCAACGGGCATGCCCACTTCGACGTCGTCGGGCGCGATGTCGCACAGGTTCGATACCAGCCGCACGCCTTCGTCGAGCGCGATCAGCGCAACGATGTACGGATACTCCATCAGCGGCATCGGGGGATGTTGCGGCATCACGTAGCTGTACACAATGCCGCGGCCGGAGGACTCAACCGTGTCCCAGCCGAGTGAGTTGCACGCCGGGCACATTGGGCGTGGCGGCTGACGCAACGCTTGACATCCGGTGCACCGCTGGATCAACAACTTGTGGTCGCGCAGGCCGTTCCAGAAGAACTCCGTGTCCGGGCTGACCGTCGGGGCCAGTCGCGTCGCCATCAGTCCCCAGCCGTTCCGGCGGGGGCCCTGTTGGCCTTGAAGCGGAAGACCCGGAAACGTTGACGGCCAAGCACTTCTCCGTGTTGATCTGTGTAGGTCGACAACCACGTGATGAAATGGCCCGTGCCCAGCGAGGTTTCCTTCTCGTCGGAGATGTCCTCGAATACCTGCGTCACCGAGATGACGTCACCGAGACGTGGATAGCGTTCGATTTCGAATTCGGAGTTGGTGGCCACGATGCCGGTGAAGCCGGCTTCTTCGATGAACGCCCCTGGGTTCTTACCAATCTCGACCGGAACCCCGCCACGTTCGGCGATCCCCTCCAGCTTAGGGGCGGGCATCGTCCAGGCCTGAAGCATGGCGGGGGGAGACACGATGCCGCCGAATCGCGATTGCGCGGCGAAATCGGGATCGAGGTAGACCGGGCTCATGTCATCGAGTGCATGACACCAGTGCCGGATCATCGGCTGGTTCACCGGATCCGGCGCGACGGTCGGCTTGCCCGACCCGCCGGTGGGCTGGCCGATCAGCGCGTCGAGCTTCTTGCGAAATTCGGCCTCCGTCACTTGGCATCCCCGTTCTGTGTCGCCGCAGCCCTGAGGTCACGCGGTGCGCGCGGCATGAGAAGTCCTGCCATCGCGATGATGTCGCGCTGGAGTTCGTTCGCGCCGCCGCCGAAGGTGTTGATCACCGCGATTCGGTACGCCGATTCGAGGGCCCCGCGCAACGGCGCATCTTCGCCCTTGCGAACGCCGCTGCCGTCGAGCACCTCGAGAAGTTCACGCGCAACCTGCTGCGTCAGTTCAGTGCCGAACACCTTCACAGCCGACGCTTCGCCCATAGGAAGGGCGCCCTTGGTCATCGCCGCGTTGACCCGCTGGTTCATGATCTTGTAGGCAGCGACCTGCGCCTCGACCCGGGCCAGCGCCAGTTTCACCCACGTCTGGTCGATGACGCGGCCGTCGTCCAGTTCCGTGGTCTTCGCCCATTGCAGCGTCTTTTCAAACAGCGGCTCCAGCGCGCCGAGGTTGCCCATCGCCGCGCGCTCGAAGTTGAGCTGCGTCGTGATGAGCTTCCAGCCGTCGTTCTTGCCGGCCACCATCGCACTGGCCGGGACGCGTACATCGTCGTAGAACGTGTAGTAGGTGCATACACCCGGCATGGTGTTCAAGGGTTTCCATGAGAACCCGGGTGACGACGTGGGAACGATGAAAATCGAGATTCCTCTGTGCTTTTTGACAGTGGGGTCGGTGCGCGCGGCAAGCCAGATGTAGTCGGCGTGGCTGGCACCGCTGGTGAACATCTTCTGACCGTTGATGACGTAGTCGTTGCCATCACGCACAGCGGTAGTGCGCAGCGATGCCAGATCGCTTCCGGCGGACGGCTCCGAGTATCCGATCGCGAACTCCACCGCGCCGTCAAGAATTGCAGGTAAGAACGTCTTCTTCTGCTCCTCGGTGCCGTACTGCATGAGCGTGGGACCGACGGTGTTGAGCGTGACGAACGGTATCGGGGCGTCCACCCGCTGTATCTCTTCGTTGAAGATGAACTGCTCGATCGCCGAAAAGCCGCGCCCACCATATTCCTTGGGCCAACCGACGCCGAGCAGATTTGCGGCGCCCAGTGCCTGCACGCACTCTTTGAATTCCGGGCCGCCCTCCAGGCGGTTGGCGATTACGGCCCTGCGCTCGGGCGTCATCACCGCCTCGAGCGACGCTCGGATCTCGGCGCGGAGCTCCTTCTGTTCCGGTGTGAAATCCAAATACATTTGCTCAGCGCCCCGTTCCGAGCCGCACGGGCATGCGCTTGACGCCGGGCACCATCGTCGCCCGCATCCGGTCGACGTCGCCGACCAGTTCGAGCTCGGGGTATCTGCCGAGCAACACCTCGAAGAAGACGCGGGCTTCGAGTCGGGCCAGCTGTGACCCGATGCACGAGTGCTCGCCACAGCCGAACGCGATATGCGGATTCGGATGGCGGGTGATCTTGAATTCCTCTGCGTCGGAGCCGAAGATCTCCTCGTCGCGGTTGGCGGACCCGTAGAGCATCACGACCATGTCGCCTTCCCGGATGAGCTGTCCACGGATCTCGATATCTGTCGTCGCCGCGCGCGCCATGTGCGTCACCGGCGTAGTCCAGCGCAGCATCTCCTCCACCGCGCCCGGGATCAGGGTTGGATCCTTGACGAGTTCGCTGCACGCATCGGGATGCTCGATGAGCGCCAATGTGCCGAGCGCGATCAGGTTCCGGGTGGTTTCGTTACCGGCGACGAGCAAGAGGAAGGCGAAGTTGAGCAGATCGTCATCGGTCAGCCTGGACCCGTCGACCTCCGCGGTGCTCAACACGGACAACAGGTCACGTTTCGGTTCGGCGCGACGCGCGGCAATCAGCTGCTGGAAATACTCGAAGAGCTCGCCGACGGCCGCCAACGAATCGAGCTCGATCTCCGGATCGGCACTTCCGGTGCACGCATCCGACCACCGGCGGAACTGCTCCCAGTCGTCGGCAGGAGCGCCGAGTAACTCGGCGATCATCCGTGTGGGCAGCGGTGCCGCGAGCTCTTCGGCGAAATCATGGGTTGATCCCGACCCGACGTCGTCGAGAACGCCGTAGACGATTTCGCGCACTTTCGGCTCGAGGATCGCCACCTGCCGCCGGGTGAACCCGGTGTTGATCAGCTTGCGCAGCTGACGGTGCCGCGGCGGATCGGTGAAGATGAGGTTGCCCTCCTGGACGGGGTTGGGCATCACGGGGTCGGGAATGGTGATGCCCTTTGCCGAGGAGAACTTGTCCGGGTTGGTGGACACGTACCGGATGTCCTCGTAACGCAGCAGCGCCCAGAACTTCGTGACGTCGTTCCAGCAGACCGGCGCGGTCGCGCGCAACTCCTTGTATGCGGGGTACGGATCGCCTGTGAAGAACTCGGGGGAGTGCAGAGGGACGGTGGTCTGCACGGGGGCCTCCCTCGACACATGGATCGGACATTCACGCGTTATATGTCCGACTCCAACTTGTCTACTGCAGCCAGGTGTAGCTGTCAATACTCGTGATTGACGAGTCGACTCCGACAGGTGTAGACCATGTGTTTGATCTACTGATCTCGGTGAGGAATCGTGACGGCAGCACTGGCAGGCTTACGCGTCGTCGAGATCGCGGCCGATATCGCGGGCCCGTACTGCACCAAGTTGCTCCTTGACCTCGGCGCCGAGGTCACCAAGATCGAACCGCCCTCGGGCGACCCGATGCGTAACTGGGGACCATTTCCCGGCGGCGTACCCGACCCCAATCGGTCCGGTTTGTTCGAGTATCTCAATGCCGGAAAGCGGGGAGCCACAGTCAATCTCGCTCACGAGAACGACCTCTCCAGCCTGCGCCAGCTCATCGCCGACGCACATCTGCTTGTGGAGGCGGTTGGACCGGGAACGCTCGATTGCTACGGGCTCGAGGTCCGCGCTTTAGAGGCGCTCAGCCCCGGCCTCGTCGTCGTCCGTATCTCAGACTTCGGTCAGCACGGGCCGCTGCGCGATCGCGTCGCCACGCCACTGACCATGCAGGCGGCGTCGGGCTGGATCAACACGAGGGATCCGGATCGGGCACCGGTGCAAGCCGGCGCGAGGATCTCAGAGTACGTCGCCGGCGCCTATGCCGCACTTGGCGCGCTCACCGCGCTCCGCACCCGATCGCCTCGGTCGAACCAGGCTGTCGAGGTCGATGTTTCCGTGCTCGAGTCTCTGCTGTCGACGCTGCCTTACCCGATGCTCATGGCCGAACGGATGCGAAAGCTCGGTCTGCCCGTCAACACGCGCGCGGCGCCGATGATGGGTATCGTCCGCGCGGCCGACGGGTGGATCGGGATCAACTGCCTGACGGGTCAGCACTGGCTCGACGTGTGCGCGATGTTGGATCTGCCGGAGTACGGCGAGCAGCAGATCGCGATCATGCTGGGCGGTCCAGAGCGTGCGGAGTTCTTCGCGAAGGCCCGACCGTGGCTTGCCGAGCGCAGCGTTGCCGAAATCGTGGAACTGAGCCAGGCGATGCGAGTTCCCGCTGCCCCCGTCCACGACGGCGAGACCGTGCTGGAGTGCCCGCAATTCCTCGACCGCGGATTCTTCGTCGATGGCGGTGGCGACGATTGGTCATTTCGCAGACCGGGCGCTCCTTACCGACTATCGCGCACACCCGCGGCGCCGCCGCGCCGCGCACCTCGCCTCGGCGAGAAGCCGGCCGTCACAGGCCGTACGAAATCATCGGATTGGCCGGCTGCCGTTGCGGCACTCGATCCATCACTGCCCTTTGCAGGTGTGAAAGTTCTGGATTTAACCACGTTCTGGGCGGGCGCCTACCTGACGTGCTACCTCGGTGCTTTCGGCGCCGACGTTGTGAAAGTCGAATCGATCCAACGACCCGACGGACATCGCTACTCGGGTGCGTGGTCATCCGAGGGCGACCGCTGGTACGAGAGAAGCGCCATCTGGCAAGGCACCAATCTCAACAAGCGAGATGTCACTCTGGATCTCACGTCGGAGCGTGGGCGCGACCTGGTTCGGCGGCTCGCCCGCGACGCGGACGTCGTCGTCGAAAACTTCTCGCCACGAGTGATCGAGCGATTCGATCTGGACTACGAATCATTGAAGCGGCTCAAGCCCGACGTCATCCTGGTGCGTATGCCGGGATTCGGCCTGCAGGGTCCGTGGCGTGATTACGTCGGCTGGGCGCTCAACATCGAACAGACATCAGGTATGTCGGCCGTCACCGGATACGCCGACGGTCCGCCGTGCAACCTGCAGGGCCCCGCAGATCCGATCGTCGGGGTGCACGCCGGTGTCGCGCTGCTCGCCGCGCTCGAGCATCGGAATCGAACCGCCGAAGGCCAACTCATTGAAGTGGCTCAGATTGAGGTCGCGGCGTGCGTTGCGGCCGAGCCGGTGATCGAATTCTCGATGAACGGGGGTGTCCGGCCGCGCGAGGGCAATCGTGGCCGCGGTCATGTGCAGGGTGTCTACCCAACCGCTACCGATGATGTGTGGGTGGCGCTGTGCGTGCGCGACGACGCCGACTGGATGCACATGACCGAGGCGATGGCGCGACCCGAATTGCTCGGCGATTCGCGGTTCGCATCGGCGGAACAACGACATCACGCCCACGACGATTTCGATACGCTGGTCGCCGATTGGACACGGACGCGCACCGCGGCGGAAATCATCAATGCCCTGAGCGCACAGAACATTCCGGCAGAACAGGTGCTGACGGCCGAGCGGATGTATGACATTCCCCAACTCGACGCGCGGGGATACTACGAACAGATCAAGCACCCGGTCACCGGGCCGCACCGCTACCCGGGCTGGCCGCTGCGGATGACACCTGGCCCGAGCCGCCACCACCGGTCCGCACCGCCTACGCTCGGGCAGCACAACGACGAGATCCTGCGAGCTCTCGGCCTAACCGATGCCGAACTCGAAGCACTGCGCGCGCAACGCGTCATCGGTGAAACCGCACTCAACGCATAGACTCATGCGGCGTTACTCGGCTGTCCTTCCGACTGCGCTTGCGAGGGCGAGCCGTTCGGAGCGGGGCCATCGGGATCCGTACTCGGTGTCGACGACGCCGGCTTCTTAGGGCCGAAGAATCCGGTGAACGTGTCCGCCAGCTGCGTGAGCGCGTCCTGATTGCGTGATGTGGACTTGGTGAGTGTGTTCGGCGTGAACTTGCTGCCATCGTCTGTGATTTTTCCGAGCGTCGGACCCGAATCCTCCACGGCGGACACCGATGCGTTGGTCAGCTCTGTGCTCGAGTCGGACGGCGGAGGCGGTGCCAGGTCTTCGGTCCCGGGCGGCTGGTTGTCCTGCACCAGCGAGTCCTGCGACTCCTGAACCATGGATGTCGCATTGACCTGTGAACTCGTGGCCGCGAGCGGCGCCGGGATTGCGGTGGGGAGCGACCCGAGTCCGGAGGTGGCATTGGCGACGCCTTGTCCGAGCGCACCCGGAACTCCGGTGACCGTCTCGAGGATTTTTTCGGGCGGCGTGATCAACGAAAACTGGATGTGATCTTCGGGATTCAGGTTCGCCCGGTCGGTGTAGCCCATGTCCACGAGCAGTCGCAGCAGCGGCTCGACGACACCGAGCACCGGCTCGGTCAGCGGGGTCAAACCTGCGGCGGCGAACAATTGCCGCGGCGGAGCCAGCAGCGGCAGGTGCTCGGCCGGAACAAACACGTAGGTGTCGGTGCCGCCCGCGGTGTTCGTCACGGTTTTCACCAAGACAGGCGTGGTGCCGGTATTGGTCAGGGGGTCGTAGTCGACGCTGTCGTAGTACTGGTCCGGGTGGACGTACATGATGGCGACGATCGTGTTCGCGAGCGACAACGGGTTGAGGTATGCCGGGAAATCGGCATACGGGTCGTACTCATTCGTCACATATGTCGTGTCGTAGGGCGATGGCTGCGCGGGGCCGTCCAAGGTGACGAAGCCCGGGATCGCCAGGCCCGGGAAGCGCCCGAAGATACCGCCGTTAGGCACATGCGGCGATGCGATCATCACGAAGAGCAGGCCGTCCGTCGGTGGCGCGTCGGGGTCGGTGGGATCAAGATCGCGCCGCACCTCCTCGGCGACGATAGTCCCTTCCGAATACCCGACGACCAGCAGGAACTGATCCGAATTCTCCCTGATCGCGTCATCGAGCACGGGTACACCCGCGGCGACGCTGTTGTCGATGTCAAATCCGGCTGGGTATACAACGGGCACGTAGGTAAAACCGTTTGGAAGGGCGTGGCCGTTCAGCTTGTTCGGAATGTTGGCGGCGGCGGGGTCGCCGCGCCCACCAATGCCGATGGTCGCAGCCGTGAGTTGTACCTGTGGACTGTCAGCCGTGGTGTTGGTTGCATGACCGCAAACGAGGACGGCCGACAAAGTGGCTGCGGTGGTGCCGAGGAATAGCAGAGAAGGTGGCCGCCGTCGGCGGCAGGTCGTCGACTTAGCCGCGGAAGCTCGACGATTTTTACGCTGACGATGCTTTGCCACGGGTCCCCCCTCACAGTCGCCGCAATTTCTTGTATGTGTCGAACGCTACCGCACGGCACTGTGTTCGACCAATGAATGGTGACGAAACCTTCGACCGGCATCTTTTAGCTGAAGCCACCCTATGCAATTAGCTCAGCCGGTCGAGGGATCCACCGACTGAGGTCGGCAGATCTGTCGGCAATCCAAGCGCAAACGGCGTGCAACGCCGTCTCGACGTTTTAGGGTCCTAGTGATCCCGAGCGCGAGGAGGCGCGAAATGGCCAGGTTGAGGTTCGGATACTTCATCGCACCGTTTCACCGCGCAGGAACCAACCCGACGTTGGCATTGCAGCGGGACCTCGCATTCGCCGAGCATCTCGACGCGCTGGGATTCGACGAGGTGTGGTACGGCGAACACCACTCCGCGGGCAGCGAAATCATCAGCTCACCAGAGATCTTCATCGCCGCTGCGGCGGAACGGGCGAAGCGAATCCGCTTCGGTACCGGGGTCATTTCACTCGCGTATCACAACCCGCTCTGGGTCGCCGACCGCTTGATGCTGCTCGATCACCTCACCCATGGCCGCATCATCGGGGGGATGGGGCCCGGCTCGCTGCCCAGCGATTCCGCGATGATCGGCCTGACCCCGACCGACACCCGCGAACTGCTCGAGACCAACCTCGACATCGTCGTACGACTGTTGGCGGGGGAGGTGGTGACGGCGAAAACCCCCACCCATGAACTGATTGAGGCGCGGCTGCAACTTGTTCCGTACTCCGAGGAGGGCATTCCGCTGGCCGTGGCGGCGGTCGCTTCACCGACGGGTGCGCGGCTGGCAGGCAAGCACGGCATCGGCCTGCTCTCGATCGGCGCCACCCTGATTGTCGAGGGCTTCGACGCGCTGGCCTATCACTGGGGCATCGTCGAAGAACGGGCCGCCGCCTTCGGCACGCAGGTCGACCGCAACAACTGGACCCTTGTCGGGCCGATGCATATCGCCGAAACCGAAGAGCAGGCGCGCGCCGACGTGCGATTCGGGATCGAACCGTGGTTCCGCTACTTCCAGAAGGTGGCCGCGTTCCCGCAGATGACCATCCCCGGCGAGCAGATCGACGAGATGATCAACATCATCAATGACGCGGGGGCCGGCGTGATCGGTACGCCGGAACAGGCACGCGCTCAGGTGCAGCGGCTGTGGGATCAGTCCGGCGGGTTCGGCTGCTTTCTGCAGATGGGTCACGAATGGGCGAACCCGGCGGCGACCAAGCGGTCCGCGGAGCTATTCGCCGCCGAGGTGATGCCGCACTTCCAGAAGCAGGCGCAGCCGACGCTGGACGCCGCGGCGCGCGCGAGCGAAGTGCGGGACGACCTCGCGCAGACGCAGCTTGCGGCGATCGACCACATGACGAAGAAGTACCAGGACGAAGTCGACTCGAAGTGACGGTCGGTTTCAGTGACCGGCCGCGGCGACCATGTCGAGGATTTGTCTCGGGCCTAGCGGTGAGCCAGAAATCCGGACGCCAAGGGGCGCCAGCGCGTCAGCGACGGCGTTGACCACCGCGGCAGGCGAGGCAATTGCGCCGCCCTCTCCCATTCCCTTGACGCCCAACGGATTTGGGCCCGGCGATTCGATATGACCGACCTCGATCGTCGGCACCTCGCACGCGGTAGGAAGTAGATAGTCGACGAAGGTGCTGGTGAGCGGATTGCCGTCGTCGTCGTAGACCATGTGCTCGTAAAGCACGCCGCCCAGCCCCTGTACCACTCCGCCGAAGATCTGGCCCTCGACGACCTTCGGATTGATCATGCGTCCGCAGTCCTCACTGACGACGTACCGCAGGATCGTCACCCGGCCTGTGTCGATATCGACCTCGCAAGTGCATATGTGGCACGCGTTGGAGAACGTGAATGTCGGTGCCTTGTAGCGGTGTGACGCCTCCAGCCCGGGCGCGGAGCCTGGTGGCACCGTGTCGTGGCCTATATACGCAACCTGGGCCAGTTCGGCGAAAGTCATTCCCTTCGTTGCCGTGCCGCGGACGAAGATGCGGCTGTCTTCAACATCGAGGTCCTCGGCGGCCGCCTCGAGTGCATCCGCGGCGATCTCGAGCAGTTTCGACCGCAGTTCGATGCTCGCACCGGCCACCGCGTTGCCGTACAGGACAGCGCTGCGGCTGCCCGCTGTGCCTGCGCCGTATGGGGTGGTGGCAGTGTCACCTTGGATGATGGTGATGACCTCGGGTGAACAACCAAGTTGCTCTGCGACCACCTGTTTCATGGTTGTCGCCACGCTCATCCCCGTGCTCGAGCTGCCGATCGCCACCGTGACATTTCCATTGAAGTCCATCCGGACCGTCGCGGCCTCGGTTCCCATTTGGCCGAATGCGATCGCAGATGGTTCCACGCACAGGCTGATCCCGATGCCGCGGTAGAGTCCTTGATCTCGAGCAGCTCGCTGCTCGGCCCGGAAGTCGTCATAGCCGATCATCGACGCGGCCTCATCGAGCGTCTCGGCAGGCGTGATGGATTCGTAGCACAACAAGCTGGGCAATGTGTACGGCAGGTCCTCAGCCCGGATGACGTTGCGGCGGCGTAGTTCCAGCGGGTCGACACCGATTTGGCGGGCAGCGGTGTCCATCAACTGCTCGATGCCCACCGCGTACATCAGGAAGGGGCCCCGGTACGGTGCCTTGCCGCATGTGTTCGTGTACACGGCCTGACTCGCAAAACCGACTTTTGGGATCTTGTACGCGTTCGTCAGGAACGGCGCCAAGAATGCGCCCATCCCGCTGGAGCCCATCGTCTGGTAAGCGCCGATGTTCTCGATGAAGTCACCGCGGATGGCGATGACGGCCCCGTCGACGTCGAGTGCGATCGAAAGGTCCATCGACTCGTCACGGGCGTGGGCGGCCGCTGTCAGGTTTTCGCGTCGGTCCTCGATCCAACGCACCGGACGCCCGAGCAGCACGGCGGCCAGCACCACTGCCCACTCGTCGCGCCCGATCGTCGTCTTCTGCCCGAATCCGCCGCCGACGTCTGGTTGCAGCACCCGAATCTTGTTGGTGCCGATGCCGAGCAGCCCGGAGAGGAACGTCTGCACGCCGTGCACGCTTTGGGTCGAGCTCCATACGGTCAGCTCTTCGCTGAAGGGGTCCCAGTCGGCGATAATACCGCGGCACTCCATCGGAACCTGGACATAGCGGTGCATGACGATGGTGTCACGGACCACGTGAGCCGCCTCTGCGAAGACCTGGTCGAGTTCCGGGTCGCCGAACGGAGGAATGAATTGGGGAGTGTTGGTGCCGACTTCCGGATGCACCAGTTCGCTGTTGGCGTCGCGGGCCGCGGCCACGTCGAGCACCGGATTCTGGGGCTCGATGTCCACGTCGATCAGTTCGACCGCATCTTCCGCGAGGTAGCGGTTTTCGGCGATCACGATGGCGATGGGATCGCCGACAAAGCGGACATCGTTTTCGGCGAGACAGTACTTCGGCGGAAACGGCGCGCCGGGCATGCCTGCCACGGTTACGTCGAGCACCAGCGGGTTGACGTCGGCGGCGGTGTAGACGGCTCGTACGCCGGGCGCTGACCGTGCCGCTTCCGTGTCGAGCCGCACGATGCGCCCTCTTGCGACCTCGCTGCGAAGGAATGCCGCATCCGAGGCGCCGGGTACCGCGACGTCGGCGATGTAGCGGCCGCGTCCGGCCAGCAGGCGCGGGTCCTCTGTGCGCGCGATGGCCTGGCCCATGAATCGACCGGCGGTCATGGCGAAACCCCCGTGTCCGCTGCGCGCCTTACCGCGGCGATGATCCCCTGATATCCCGTGCACCGGCACAAGTTCCCGGACAGCGCCTCGCGGATCTCCTCATCGGACGGATGCGGGTGCTCGGCAAGGAAGGCGTGTACAGAAACGACGAAACCCGGTGTGCAATACCCGCATTGAAGCCCGTGTTCGGCCTGGAACGCCGCTTGAATGGGTGTCAGGCCGCCGGCGCGGTCCGACAGGCCCTCGATTGTCGTCACATCGGCGCCGTCAGCCTGAACCGCGAACATCAGGCAGGACCGGACCGCCTCCCCGTTGAGCAACACGGTGCACGCGCCGCAGACACCGTGCTCACAGCCCAGATGCGTGCCGGTGAGGCTTAGGTCGTCACGCAGGAAATCCGCAAGCGTGCGCCGCACCTCCACGGTTCGGGATATCCGTTCGCCGTTGACGGTCAGAGTCAGCGTCATTTCACGCATGCGTTGCCTCGTTAATAGCGGCTGAAAGCACCTGTGGGACAAGTGCTTTAGCCATTCTCTTGCGTTGCGCAGGGGACGCGTGAAGGTCACCGGGGGGGTCGAGCGTTGCCGCGACAGCCGCCCCGATAGCAGGTAGATCGAGATCGTCCACTACCGCTCCCGTCAGTTGTGATTCAATCCCCCTGGCTCGCAACGGCACACTGTCGACACCGAAAAGCGCCAGTGCGGCCCGGCTCACTCGTTGGCCGTCGAGTTGAATCCCACAGACGGTCCCGCACATGGCGAAGTCACCCGCGCGGCGAGCCACCTCGGCGACGGCCCAGCCGCAGTTGCCGGACCAAATGGGAAAGTGGGCCGCCACCAGCACTTCGTCCGGCTCCATCGCGGTTACCCACATCGACACGAAGAAGTCCGCGGCCGGGATGCGGCGGCTGCCGTTCGGCCCGGCGATCTCGAGCGACGCGTCGAGCGCCAGAGCCGCCGCGGGATATTCGGCAGCGGGGTCCGCATGTGCCAATGAGCCGCCAAGCGTGCCCCTGTTGCGGATCTGGTAGTGGCCGATGTGGCCCGTGGCCTTGTTCAGCAAGGGGACCGCAGCCGCGTCACTGCTCCGCGCGACGCCGGTCTGGGTGGTCATGGCCCCAACGCGTATCGAGCCGTCAACGGTTGTAATACCGCGCAGGTCCTCGATCGCTTGCAGGTCTACGAGATGGTCGAATCGTGAAAGACGCAGTGACAGCAGAGGAATCAAGCTTTGTCCGCCGGCGAGCACCTTCGCCTCGTCGCCGTACCGTTGCAGCACTGCGAGCGCCTCGGCGAGTTCTCCGGGGCAGTGGTAGTCGAAGGAAGCAGGCTTCACCTGCCTGCCCGGCCGCCGACGAAGGTCTGCATTTGGCCCCCGACCAATGGTTCAATTCACGCCCGAGGCAAGCATCACATATCCACGGCAAGTACGTGTACAGAATGCGAAGCTGCCCGCCTCAGCGCGGTGCAACCGACGTCGGCTCCGTTGCGATGTCGGGTTCCGCTTCGGTGTGCGGCCGGGTCGCGAGCACACACCCGGCCATGATGAGGGCCAACGCAGCCACGTTCCACGCCGTCAGCGGCTCGTGCAACACGATCACCCCCGCGGCCAGTGCGACCGCCGGGTTGATGTAGGTGAACACCAGCGCTCGCGCCGCGCCCACCTCTCGGATGAGCGCGAAGAATACGATGAACGCCAGCGCGGTGCAGATGATCGCGAGCCCGCCCAATGCCAAAAGCACTTGGGTGGAAGGCATCTCGTCAGGCCACGTCGCGGCCGCGGGAGCGGCATAGACCAGCGCAGCGAAACCGAGGCACACCGCGGTCATCGGCAATGTCGGCACGTCGGCCAGATACCGTGCCGCGATCAGTGGCGCGATCGCATAGCACGTGGCCACCATCAGCACCTCGATGATCGGCCAGGTGCTGCCGCCGATGTGCGGGCCGGCCAGCACCGCGACGCCGCAGATGCCGATCGAAAGCCCGATGATGCGCTTGTAGCCGAGTCGTTCCCCGCCGGTGAAGCGGTCGAGGACCGCGGCGATGATGGGTGCAGCGGCGATGAGCAGACCGGTCATCGAACTGGTCAGATGGCGCTCGGCGTCCGAGAGCAGCCACCATGCGGCGATGATCTCGAAGAACGCGAAGCCAAGCAGAGCCTTCCAGTGATGGCGGACCATCGTCATCGTCTGCCGGGAGAACGCGAGCGGCAGCAGTACCGCGGCGCCGACCGCGGTGCGGGCGAGGACGAGCACGGGGACCGATACGCCCTCGACGGCGACCTTGATCATCAGATAGGGGATGCCCCAGATGATGCTCATCGCGAGGAACAGGATCCATCCACGCGAACTCACATCCCTACCCTACGGAACGTGGACAAACGAAATTCCCGGGTAGCCGAGGCCGTGGCCGCCGCAGGTATCGAGCCCAACATCAAGATCTTGGACGCCGACGCGAAGACCGCGGTCGCGGCCGCCCAACAGCTTGGCTGCGAGGTCGGCGCGATCGCCAACAGCCTGGTTTTCGACTGCGACGGCGAACCGCTGCTCGTGATGGCAAGCGGCGCCCACCGCGTCGACACCGATCACCTTGCCCGCGCGCTCGAGGCCACCGCGATCAACAAGGCCGCGCCACGGTTTGTGCTCAGCGCGACCGGTCAGGTCATCGGGGGAGTGGCGCCGACGGGCCACCCGAGCCCGTTGCGGACAGTGGTCGATGAGGCGCTGGCCTGCTATCCGCTCATCTGGACCGCGGCGGGCACCGCTGACTCGGTGATGTCGATGACGTACGAAGAGCTGTTGACGCTCACGGACGGTATCCCCATCGCGATTTCGGCGCGCTGAGCGTCGCTGAGCGTGGATACGCGCGCCCAAATCACTTCGTCAGCTCCGCGTAGCGCGTGACGTGATAGTCCGTCGAACCGAATTCGAACTGCAATGCGGTGAGCCGCTTGAAGTAGTGACCAATCGCCAACTCCTCGGTCATGCCCATCCCACCGTGGAGCTGCACTGCCTGCTGGCCCACGAATCGTGCGGCCCTGCCGATCGTCGCCTTCGCGGCCGAGACCGCACGCGCGCGTACGTCAGGTGAACCCTCGAGGTTGAGCACCGCGAGATACACCGCCGCAACGGCCTGCTCGACTTCCATGTACATGTCGACCATCCGGTGCTGCAGCACCTGGAAGCTGCCGATCGGCTGCCCGAACTGCTGGCGCTGCTTGCAGTATTCGATGGTGTCGGCCAATACCTTTCGCATCAGCCCGACTGCCTCCGAGCAGACCGCCGCGGCACCCTCGTCGCGCGCCTGCGCGAGAGATTCCGATGCCTGCCCCTCGCCGCCAAGGAGAATGCCTCGCGCAGCGTCGAACACAAGATCGGAGGCGCGGCGGTCATCGACGGTTCTGTAGTGATGGGCTTCGATTGCCGACGAGGCGGCGTCGACGAGAAACAGCGAAATCCCGCCGGCCGTACGGCCGGTCACTAGAAGATGAGTGGCGATCGGCGCGCTCATCGCGACGATCTTCGAGCCCCGCAGGACCCAGTCACCGCCATCACGTTCCGCCACCGTCGAGACGCGTTGCCAATCGTCGCCCGACCCGGACTCCGTCGCCGCCAGCGCCACTACAGCCGTGCCAGCCACCACCTTTTCCAATAGCTCGGTTGCCACAGGGTCGTCGGCTCGTCGCAGCAACCCGCCTGCCACGACAACCGTGTCGACGTACGGTTCCACTACCAGCGCCTGCCCGAGCGCCTCGGCGATCACCATGACTTCGACTGGGCCACCACCGATTCCGCCCACAGCTTCGGGCAGCGCGGCACCGAGAATGCCGAGCTCGTCGGCGAATCCACGCCAGATGTCGGGCTGCCAACCAGCCCCGGTCTTGGCGGCCGCGCGACTCTTCTCGAGGTCATAGCGCGTCGACAGGAACTTGCCCAGTCCGTCGCGCAGCAGTTCCTGTTCCTTGCTCAGATTGAAGTCCATTTACAGCCCCAAAGCAGCTTTGGCGAGAATGTTCCGCTGAATTTCGTTGCTGCCGGCGTAGATTGAGCCGGCCCGGTCATTGAAGTAGCGCAGTGGCGCGACCGCCTGCCAAGGTTCACCGCTGACGTAGCCGTCCGGCGGCGGCTCGAATTCCGAGACCGGCCCTCCTGGCCACGTCGCATGCGGTTGGTACACGCGCCCCCGGGGGCCTGCGGCTTCCATGGCCAATTCGGTGAGCACCTGGCTCAGCTCGGTCGCCACCACCTTGAGCATCGACGACGCGGCTCCAGGATGACCGCCTCCGGCGACCGCCGCCAGCACCCGGTACTCGAGGATCTCCAGCACCTCGGTGCGGATGCGGGCGTCGGCGAGCTTGCGCGCGAACGCCGGATCGTCAAGCAGGCGGCCACCTCCCGGTCCCGGCTGATCCGCGGCCACGGTCGCGATCTCTTCGGCCATCACCTGCAGCGCAGGCGAGGCTGCTCCACCGCCTCGTTCGAACTCCAATAGATACTTCGCGACCGTCCAGCCGTCGTCGATCTGACCGAGGACATTCGACTTCGGCACGCGAACCTCGTCGAAGAACACCTGGTTCTGTATCTCCTCGCCCGACGTCATCACCAACGGGCGGACCTGAATGCCCGGCGACGTCATGTCGATCAGCACAAATGTGATGCCCTGCTGCTTCTTCTGCGTCTTCGATGTGCGCACCAGCGCGAACATCCAATTCGCCTCACCGGCGTGCGTCGTCCAGATCTTGCTGCCGGTGCACACCAGGTCCTCCCCATCATCGACGGCCGCCATCGACAGCGCCGCCAGATCCGAGCCCGCCTCGGGCTCGGAGTAGCCCTGGCAGAAGAACACCTCACCCGTCAGGATCCGCGGCAGGAAGAAGTCCTTCTGCGCATCGGTGCCGAACCTGATGATCGCGTGCGCGACCATCCGGATACCCATCGGAGACAACGACGGCGCTCCCGCCAACTGGGACTCGCGGCTGAAGATGTAGTGCTGCGTCAGGCTCCAGTCACAGCCGCCGTACTCGACCGGCCACGCCGGCGCCGCCCAGCCGCGTTCGTGCAGGATCCGCTGCCACGCCATGCTCGCCTCGTGATCGGCGTACACGCTCGTCATGAGGCGTCCGGCCTGCTGTAGGTCGGGCGTCAGCTTCTGCTGCAGGAAGGCGCGCACTTCATCGCGGAACGCCGAGTCGGTCGCCGACCACGCCAGGTCCATCTGTTTCCCCTGTCTCCCGGAGCTATGCAGAGAGAGTAAACCTAGTTAGTTAAGTGAGGCACAATGGCCCCGTGCGTTCGGGTGGTTCTCGGTGACTAGGCAGCGCAGAACCGCAATAATCGGGAGCGTGGAGCGGCGACGAGACAGCCAGGACGGCGAGGACCCGATGGCGCTCCTCAAGGAGCTGCCCGCGCTGGTGGTGCTGGAACGGTTTCCAGTCCCCGTTCTCGCCATCGCCGAGGACGGCACCATCCTCTTCGCCAACAAGGCCTTCGCCGAGATGCTGGGCCGCTCAGCCGAAGCAGTCACGGAGCTGAAATTCCGGCAGATCTTCAACACCCTGCCCGCTGACGAATCCGCGGTCTCGGTCGTACGTGCCCATGCGGACCTGATCGTCGAGCTCGTGCATCACGACGGCTCAATCGTTCGCGCCCGGATGAGCAAGTCCGCGCTGTTGCGTGGGAACGACCCGGTGGCGTTGGCGACGTTCCAGGACTTGACCGAGCAACTGTGGGTCGAAGAGCTGTAGCTAGTCGGCCAGCGACGCATCGGCATGCCGCATCGACTCTCGTGCCACAAACTCGTCGAAGTACGACTGCGAATCCCGGCTCACAATCCCAGGCAGCAGCACCTTCCACGTCCGTGCAACGCGCTGCATGACGTCGGCTCCGGCCGTTGTCGCGTTGGCCAACAATTCCATTCCCAGCATCAAGCCGACAATCGTCTCACCGACCGCGTGCGGATCAAGTTCGCCGCGAAGATCGCCCTCGTCGATCGCTTGGCGGGTTCGCTCCGACATCTCCGACACCCAGCCGCCGTACGTGCGTGCGGCCGCATCATTGAACTCGCCGAAGGCCCGGAGGAGTTGCGTTCCGCTGCGCGCGAGCTGGTCGGTGCGCAGCAGATCTGCGACGACGAACACTCCGTGGATGATGCTTTCAAGCGCGGGCGCCGACGAGGCGGTGATGTTGCGAAACGCCGCGACCAGGTGGGCGCTGCCCTCCTCGATGATCGCCGTCGCGAGCGATTCCTTTGAATCGAAGTGGTAATAGAGGGCGCCCTTCGTCATCTCGGCGCGCTCGATGATGTCGCCCAATCCGGTAGCCGGATAACCAATTTCATTGAACAACTCAACCGCGGAGGTGATGATCTTCCTGCGAGTAGCCTCGGATCGCGCTTGGCGCACCATCGTCCGAGTACCTCCGGCAGTCCCGTCGGCCTACCCAGGGTGGCATCGGCCTGTAACGGGATCCTAATTCATCCGCTCAAAGCGGGGTCGCCTTCTTCAGCGCTACAGTTGTGCGCCGACTGATGAACTGATTGAGGTAGTTGATCCGGTCGGGCTTGACGAATCCCGGCATCACGAGCGTCCACATTCTCTCCAGGTCGCGTAGAAATCGCTCGGGCTCCGCCAGATTGCTCGTCTGTCGTAGCCCGAGGTACATCGACACCAGGAGCCTCGCAATGCCTGCCGGGTCGCGGTCGCCGATGATGTCGCCGTCTCTGACGCCCTTCCGGGCGATTGCGGCGAAGGCCGTCACCCACTGCCCGTGGACATTTCCCTGCAGTCCGTCAGTGCGGCCAATCGACTCAAGCAAATTCAGGCCGGCCCGAGCGATCTCGTCCCCGATGTCCTCAATGGCGACGAGATAGGAGATGTCGATCAGGGTTTCCAGGCCCGAGAGCTTTTGTGCGAGCAGCTGGTCGACTGAGGCGCGGGCCGTCGTGCCGCGATATTCGATGATCGCCGACGCCAGCGCGTACTTGGACCGGAAATGGAAGTACATCGCGCCCTTGGTGACTTCCGCGTCGGCGAGGATGTCGTCGAGGCTGACCAAGCTGTACGACTTGCGCGCGAACTGGCGCGATGCCGCGCGAAGGATCTGCAGCCGCGTGCTGTCCGCTCGGGCGAGTTGCTCGGTCACTTCCGGACCTCGGAATCTGGACAGTCGCCCCGGATGGGCAAGTAATCGATGTTTCCGACAATTAAGGAATCACCCGATTCTTTCACCTGCTGCGGAGAAAGGGCAGACGCGCCGGCTTTGCAGCGCAAACCCGTCAACGACCCTCCTTGATGCGCTCGATATCGGCTTCTTCTGGGCAAACGAATCGCCAATACTGTAAGTCATATGGATGACAGCATTACAGCCAAAAGGTATGTAAGGTACTCATTGTGATGACTCTTGGTCCGGCGCAAGCTGGACGGCCCCTGACGGCCGATTCCGAGGTCAGAGGGGCCGTATGGCTGCGGATCCCGCTTTCAACGCGCAATTCCAGCCTTGTTTTCAATGCCGTTGCCATGGTCCGCGTTGGCAAACTCCCTCGAACCCATGCGCGGGCTGTGGCAACTTCACCTCGGGAAGCTGACGGACTCGCACGATCTGCCAAACTTCGTGCGCCCCGCATGGAACCCTTGACGCCGACACGGCGCACGCGACAGCGAAGTTCAATTTGTCAGTATCGGTGTCCGGACGTTTAGCAATTTCGAGGCAATTAACGTGAAGTGGGACGAAGAAGTCGACGTGGTGAGCACCGGCGCCGGGATCGCCGGGCTGGGCCACGCGGTGGCGATCGTGGACAAGGGCGGCGAGGTTTTCGTCGCTGATTCACGCGGCGAGGCCGAACCGCGCGGGACGTCGGTCGCCGTCCGTTCGCGCATCGACCGGCTGCACTGGCTCGAGGTGGACGTTCGCGATCCGGAGACCAACAAGTATTTCGCAGCCCTGTCATCCGATCTCGGCCCACTGACCCGCTCGACACGGGATGTCGACGTCCCGATGAGGGTCATTGACCACACTGAGCCGGTCGATCCGCGCGGTGTCGTTGCGCCGTTTGTCGGCGCCCGTCTCAGGGACTGGGCGGCACGTTGCCTGGTATCGCCGTCCGGATACCTCTACACCAGTGTGTCTGACTTTCGGTCGACGCCGCTGCGCACCGCCGACGGCGATTCACTTCAGGTGGCTGAAATCGGCTCGATCACACCGGATCCCGCGAATGTCGGTGGTTCCGTCCTGGACTGGCTCACTGCACAGGCCCACGACCGGCAGATCGAGGTTCATCAGGCCACCTCGTTACAGCGCATCGTCTTCGAGGAGGGCGACGTCATCGGCGCCGTGTTCACGACTCCGGACGGCCCGCTGGCCGTGCGTGCTCGTCACGGCGTGACCGTCGCCAGCGCAGGGGCGCAGACATCGATGGCTCCGGGCCAGCCCGTATCCGCCGAGGGGGTACCGCTTCGCCTATGCCTGGTCGGCCAGACCGCCAGCCGTTTCGGTCGCGTCGAGTTGGTGACCTCCGAGCCGCTCCCGATGGGCGCCGCATCGACCTGCCGTCCGGCCAGCCGTCACGTGCACGCAAAGCTGCATGAGACGCACAGCCACCTACAGACGTGGCGTTGCGGAAAAGTCGACGGGTATCCGTCCCCTGGCCAGTAGGGCCTCCATCGCATCCCCAACGACGGGCCGCGACAACAGGAATCCCTGCGCGCGATAACACCCGTGGCGCAGCAGCGTCAGTGCAGCGCTTTCGGTCTCGACTCCCTCGGCGACGAGCTGCAATCCGAATGCCTCCGCCAGCGCGATGATGGCCCTCACGATCGCGAGATCGCCGGCATTGGAGCCGAGGTCGCGGACGAAGCCTCTGTCGATCTTTAGTGTGTCGACGGGAAGCGACTTCAGATGCGACAGCACGCTATAGCCCGTGCCGAAATCGTCGATGGCGACCTGGACGCCGACCTCTTTGAGTCCGGCCAGGGTGATCCGAGTGGTCTCGATGTCTTGAACGACAACACTTTCGGTGATCTCCAGACATACCGACCCGCCGTCGAGGCCGGACTCGGAGATGATGTCCGCGACCGATTTGACGAAGCCGTCGGTGACCAGCTGAACCGGCGACACGTTGATGCGCAGCACCGCCTCGCGTCCCACACCGCGGGCGCGCCATCCGGCGAACTCCGCGCATGCCGATCGCATCACCCAGCGGCCTAATTCCCCTGCGAGGTTTATCGATTCGGCCACGCCGATAAATGAGTCGGGCGAGAGCAGTCCGCGGGTGGGATGCTGCCAGCGCACCAGCGCCTCGGCGGCCAGGATCTCACCGGTGCGCATGTCGACCTCGGGCAGATAATTCAACAGCAATGAGCCGCTTTCGATCACCGTCTGCAGATGAAGCTCGATGTCGTTGCGAAATTCGCTTTCCAGCGACATGTCCTCGGAGAACACCGCGACCTTGTTACCGCCCGAGCTCTTTGCGGCGAGAACCGCCTGATCCGCACGTCGCAGAAGGTCTGATGTGCTGTCACGACCCGGAACGCCCAGTGCCACACCGATACTCACTGTGCGCGTCAACATCTCCCCATCGATGGCCACCCTTTCGCACAGCGCCCGCTGCAGGCGATAGGCCAGCGCTTCCGCGGTGCGGCCGTCCATCGGCGCCGTTGGTACGACGACGAATTCGTCGCCGCCGAGCCGGGCGATCAGGTTCGGCTCGGCGGCGCCTTGACGCAGCCGTTCGGCGAGAACGCGGATGAACCAGTCACCTGCGTTATGGCCGAGATAGTCGTTGATGGCCTTCAATCGGTCCAGGTCGAAGAACAACGCCGATACCGGTCCCGGCTGGCCGGCGGCCAGTCTCGCATCGAGGTGTGCCAGTAGCGCGCGGCGGTTGTGCAGTCCGGTCAGGTCGTCGTGTTCGGCAAGGTAGCGCAGCTGTTCTTCGGCAAGCACGCGCGCCTGCACCTGGGCGAACAGCGATGCGATGGCCTTGAGCGCGTTGAGTTCCTCGGGTGTCCAGTCGCGGTCGCCGAACTTGACGAAGCCGAGGACACCCGTGGTGAGATCGCCGGACAGCAGCGGCACACAGGCCATCGAGGTCGCCGGGATCTGCCTGCTTTCATTGATGGTGCGCTGGTAGTCGTCGGTTGCCGGTTCCGGACGGAAGACGATCGGTTCCTTCTGATGCTCGGCAAGCGCGAAGACCGGATCAGCGTCGGCGAAATAAACGACGGCCAGCGGATCTGGGTCCGGGATTCCGGGGCGGACGGGCCACTCGGCAACCAGGACCGAGGCGTGGATGCTGTGATCGTTATGGCGCAGGAAGCTGACGTCGACATCGAAGAACTCGACGAGGTGAGCGAGCACGCGTTGACTCACCTCGGCGGCGGTGGCTGCGTTAACCGCCATCAGTTCGGTTGCGACTGATGTGACGACCAGCTCCAGGCTGCTTGGCACCCTGATCCTCCGTATCGGCGTCAGCCCAGTGGTGACGAGATTCGATGTAGTCTGCGCCGCCGGCTCGATACCGACGGTCGCGGGGCACGACTAAACCTGAATACCAACACCTGTGACTCACCAGCTTCGGTATTGGCCAGCCTGCGGAAATTGTATTGCAGATCCCTCAGGTCCCCGGCGAAAGCAGGGGAGAGCAGGCGAAGATCATCGTCGTCGTGCGCATAGAGAAATGCCGGTGAAACCGGTTGGACGGCAAGCCCATGCTGTTGTGCCGTGATCCATACCGCCTCGGCAGCCGATCCACCGCGGGCGTAATCGGTCAGACTTTGGCCCGACACCGATATCACCCCGACGGCGGCGCTCGCGGTCACCCGCTCATAGGTGTCGTCACCAAGGGAGGTTCCGGCGTCCCACGCCGCGAGGTTGGCCATCACGTCCGGGCGCCGCAAGATATCGAGCAGCACCAGATCCGCGGGTTCCAGCTCGAGGCTGCGGATGTCGATACCCGACTCCGGCTCGGGGGCGCCGGGTGAGCGAAGTTCGGCGAACATCTTCGCGTGCAGGCCTGGCGTCAGGTAGCGGATCCGATCGGCCGCGGCCAGGGTCGCTGCGACACTGTCAATCTCGGCCCTCCCGCTGAGAATCTGAAGCCGCGCGCCTTGGTTTCGCGCTGCCGCACCGAGAAGCTCAAGGGTGTGGACAGGAATCGGGACACGATCACCGCGTTGCCGGTTGGTCTCCCTGCGCAGCATCGCGTCATACATCGCGGCCAGTTCCGGGTCGTCGCCGGCCGCAAGGCGCACGACGGCGCTCAGCGGGGATGCTTCATCGCCCGGCTGAAAACCCACTTCGCCGACCAACCCGTGCGCGGCTGCGGCGACCCGTGCGTTGAACGCCGCCGCGCCCACCGCTACGGAGCTGGCCCGGTATCGCACATCCATAGTCGTCGTGTACTCGGGGACCAGCCGAATGCCGACGGAGCCATCTCGCGGCTCGATACGCCACGGCTGGGCATTGCCGCCCGAGGGTGCGCGATTCGCTGCGGCAGCGACGATCTCGGCGGTGCCGATGGGTTCGATCTGTTCGGTCGGCTCATCGGTCGGCGGAGAGTTCGGCACGACGACCGGCTCGGCGAGTGCGTCGAGCATGGCCGCTGTGTCGATTCGCACCCGGCCGGAGGGCAGACTCTCACGCAGTCCGATGCGCCGGACGGCTTCGGCGAGCACCGAGGCATTCAGCGCGACGTCCGACGAGAGCTGCGGCCAGGTCGATAGGGTCTTGCCCACTTCGATCAGGGATGCAGCCATACGCGCGGACACCTGTGCCGCACCGGCCAATCGAAGTGCGTGCGCGAGCTTTTCGTGGTTGCTCAGATTGCTGAGTTGGTCGCTATCAACATCGCCGAGCAGACCATGCAGGATGGGGCGTGCCGGTTCGATGTCGAACCTCTCCACATCCAGTAGACCCCGGTCGCTGGTTGCCATCAGCACCGGCAGCCGTCGTGCCCCCGCGGCCTCCCGGATGAGCACCTTCGCTTCGAGCGAGTCGCACTCCTCGATGACGATGTCGACGCCCTCCAGGAAGGTGCCAACAGTTTGCGGAGTGATGCCGGTAGCCGTGACCGCCACCCGGAGGTAGGGGTCGAGCTCGGCGATCCTTCTGGCACACACGACCGCCTTGTTCACGCCCAGGTCGAAGACCGTTGCGGGCACTCGATTCAGGTTGGACAGTTCAACACCGTCGAAGTCGGCAAGCCGCAACTCACCGCACAAGCCTTGTGCTGCAAGGGTATAGGCAATGGTGTGTCCTGAACTCAGCCCGACGATGCCTACGCGAAGCCGACCGAGGGGTTCGAGCTCTGCGGCGGTGATCAGATTTCGATTCCGGTCAAGGCGTAATAACCGAAATGCGCGCGGACCGAGAACACTGACGACCGTCCGGCGCCAGGGATAGTAGACCCACCGGATCGGCTCGGTCGTCACCTCATGCGGCGGAGGCGGTCGGAGCCGCTGCAACCCCGCCCGCTGTTGGCGCACAGTGTCGATGAACGCGATCCCGGGGTCGGCTCGCAGCTCCGCCAGGAGTCTTTTGTCGGCGGAATCGTCGGTGGTGAGGACTACGCCATTGCACCGCTCTGCATCATTGAAGCCTGAGGTCATCGCATGGGTCCGGCGGCGGCCACGATGCGGCCTATGTCATCGATTCGTGGCGCCAGCTCTTTCTGCTCGGTAATGAACAATGAAAGTTGTTTCGGATCAGCGTGATTGGCGAATGTACACCTGTCCCACCAGGCTAGCTTGGTCTGATAACGGTGGTCCGGATAGGGCGTCGCGGGAATCTTCGTCGCCAATAATCCGCCCGACGAGAGCCAGCGCTTGAGCACATACGACGCGGCCGTCGCCACGATGAACTGAATATCGAGCAGGGTCATCGCATGAAGGGGGGTTCGTGAGATGGCGTTCGTCAATTGCCGACTGCGCTCTGGATCGTCGGCCACCCAAGCAGTTTTCATTTCGACGACGCCGAACGGCAGGCGATCGGTGATCATTTTCCACACCGCATCCTGACCGGGCTGCCCACTCCATTCAAGAACGGCGTGGGCTTCATCGGCGGTTTGGTATGGGCCCTTCGCGCGCAGACCGCCGACGACCCGTCCAGCGTCGTTCACGCACGCCGCGAAAAGGATCGTGTCGGCACCACTGCGAAGCGCATCCATATCGAGCGCCTTTTCGACCCCGTGCTTGCGGTAGTTATGGCATGCCCCCCGCACGTAGTCCATCCACAGTTCCCGCTCGATCGCCGGTTGGGCGAATACGATGGTGCACTCGCTGTCGGGATCCCAGCAGTTGGGACTGCTCTGCAGACTGACCAAGTCGCGGCCGGTGGCCTCAATCTGGGGAACGGTCATACTTGTCCCTTCTTCTGGCAACCGGCCAACAACGACGTCGAGGCTGGGCTGTCAGAGATCAAGTATCTCGCCACGGGTTACTCCGATTCCAGCTAGCAATACGATCTTTTCTTGCAACGCGATCCCGGCCCGCGAATATTGCAACCGCGAAGCGGGCCGTTTAGGGCTGTGGCAATCGCATGCCCCGCGAATTGTTACTGGTGACTGTCTATATGGACGTCTCCGTGGCGAAGTTGACAGTCAATGTCATTAATTAGGTTGGCGACGACGCACGGGTTTCCGGAACTCTTTCGCTGGGCGTCAAATGAGCCAGCGCAATTCGGATTTGCCCGTGTCCGAAGGCGGTCTGACGGACCTCCGCCGTATTACTCGACGGTCACTCTCGACTTGTGGACCCTCCTCGGGTTGCCGACGATCGGCTCGGCCGAAGCGGTCGTGACCGGCGCCAAATGTTGGCGAACCGGTGACCGGAGGCAGCCGGGGATGACACCCTGTGCAGGTGGCGGAGGAGTACCCGAGCGCAGGTCGCGGGGGTTTGCGGGTCAAGGATGGGGTCAAGGATGTGGGTCGGCTGTTGCTGCGCTGCGCCGATCGACCGGGGCTGGTGGCGGCGGTAAGCGCATTTCTTGCCGGCGCGGGCGCGAACATCGTGTCCCTGGATCAGCACGCCACCGAGCAGTTCGGCGGCACTTTCATGCAACGGACGATTTTCAACCTGCCCGGGCTGACGGCCGCGCGCGACGCCCTCGAACAGGATTTTCGCCAGCAGGTGGCCTCGCGGTTCGATATGGATTTCCGGTTGACGGAGGCTGCGAAGCCAAAGCGCGTCGCAATCATGGCGTCGAGTGAAGACCACTGTCTGCTCGATCTGTTGTGGCGCAATCGTCGCGGCGAGCTCGACATGTCTGTTGTGATGGTGATTTCAAACCATCCCGACCTCGCCGATCAGGTACGCCCATTTTCCGTGCCATTCCTGCATGTGCCGGCAACCAAGGACATTCGGGAGGAAGCAGAGCGGCGTCAGCTCGACTTGTTACGCGGAAACGTTGATCTAGTGGTGCTGGCCCGGTACATGCAAATCATCACGCCGCAATTCCTCGCCGAGGTCAGCTGTCCGCTGATCAACATTCATCATTCTTTTCTGCCCGCCTTCATCGGCGCCGCGCCGTATCGGAGGGCGAAGGAGCGCGGCGTCAAACTCGTTGGCGCGACTGCCCATTACGTGACCGAAGACCTCGATGAAGGCCCGATCATCGAGCAGGACGTGGTGCGGGTGGACCATCGTCACGGCGTCGACGACCTGGTTCGTCTCGGATCCGATGTCGAACGGCTTGTGCTGTCGCGGGCGGTCCTGTGGCACTGTGAGGATCGCATCATTCGATACGGCAACCAGACGGTCGTCTTCTAGGGCGCTTAAGGAGAGACGTGATGAAGAAGTTCAGCGGGCTCGAGGAGTTTGTCGCTGCGGAGGGCAGTCAGCTCGGTCCGACCGATTGGCTGGAGGTCACGCAGGACCGCGTCAATCTGTTCGCCGACGCCACCGATGACCACCAGTGGATCCACATCGATCCCGAGCGTGCGGCGAATGGCCCGTTCGGCGCCACGATCGCACATGGCCTGCTGACGCTGTCGCTGCTGCCGCACTTCACCTCACAGATGTACACCATCGACAATATTGCGATGGCCATCAACTACGGCTACAACAAGGTGCGCTTCATCACCCCGGTCAAGGTGGGCTCCAAGGTTCGGGCACGCGCAGAGATCGCGAAGGTCGATCAACTGGATGGTGCGGTGCAGGCGACGCTGACGACAACCGTCGAAATCGAGGGTTCTGACAAGCCCGCCGCCGTGGCGGAGTCGATCGCCCGATTCATCGGCTGAACTGTCTGCTCGCGCAGACTCAGTACTGTGTCATACCCTGGTCGACCGAGATCGCGGCAGCTGTGACGTTTTTCGACTCGTCGCTGGCCAGCCAGCACACAGTGTCGGCGATGTCCTCGGGTTCGGCGGCCCAGTTCGGGAGAAATGGCGTGATCATCTGCGCCAGTTGCGGATAAGTCTCGATCGCGCGGCCCAACGAGCCGATCATGTCGCCGCTGCCCATGAGGGTGTTGACCGCTCCGGGGTGCACGCTGTTGACGCGGATCGAGTACCGGCCCAGTTCGGCGGCGAACGCCCGGGCCATCCCGGTGACCGCGTGCTTGCTCGCGGTGTAGTGAACCATGAACGGCTGCATCTTGATTCCCGCGGCCGAGCTGATCAGGATGATCGATCCACCGCGACCGCCGTCGATGATCTTCTGCGCCCCGGCCATCACGGTGTTCCAGGTGCCTGTCACGTTGACGTCCATGACATCGCGGAAATCCTCACCGGTGATGGCATCCCAGGTTTGCGGAGCAGAGACACCGGCGTTGGCCACGATGACGTCCAGCCGGCCCAGCGCGGCTACGCCGTCGTCGACCGCCTGACCGAGCCCCTCGGCATCGCGGACGTCGACGATCGAGGCGAGCATCTTGCGGCCGGTGGCTTCGACCAGGTTCACGGTCTCGGCGAGATCATCGGGTGTCGCGGAATCGTAAGGGACGCAGGGCGGAAGCTTGCCCGCGATGTCGACGGCGATGATGTCGGCGCCCTCCTTGGCCATTCTCACCGCATGCGCACGACCCTGGCCGCGCGCCGCTCCGGTGATGAAGGCCACCCTGTCCGCGAGACGCCCGCTCATTTCTTCGCCGCCTTCTGCGCTGCCCTCACCAAATTCGATCCGATGATCAGCCGCTGGATTTCGCTGGTGCCCTCGTAAAGTCGCAGCAGCCGGACATCGCGATAGATCCGTTCGACGGGTACCTCGCGCATGTATCCGCTGCCGCCGTGAACCTGCACGGCGAGATCGGCTACCTTGCCTGCCATTTCGGTGCAGTACAGCTTGGCCGCCGACGGTGCGATTCTGCGGTCCCCACCGCTGACCCAGAGTCGCGCGGTGTCGCGGACGAGTGCCCGCCCGGCCAGCACACCGGTCTGCTGATCGGCGATCATCGCCTGCACCAGTTGGAAATCGCCGATCGGCGTGCCGCCCTGAATCGCTGTCGCGGCGTAGGCGACGGATTCGTCGAGGGCGCGCTGCGCGATTCCGACGGCCAGCGCGGCGATGTGCACGCGGCCGCGGGCCAGCGAAACCATAGCGGCGCGGTAGCCGACGTCCTCGGTGCCGCCGATGAGAGCGTCGTCGGAGACGCGGACATCGCTGAAACTGACGTCGGCGGTCCAGGCGCCCTCCTGGCCCATCTTGGCGTCCTTGACGCCGACCTCGACGCCTGCCGTGTCGGCGGGCACCAGGAAGACCGCGATACCCGCGCCGTTCTCGTCGGCGGGCCGGGTGCGGGCGAACACGATGAAGAGGTCGGCGATTGGCGCGTTGGTGATAAAGCGCTTCTGGCCGTTGATGATCCAACCTCCGCCGTCGCGGACGGCTTTCGTTCGCAAGCCCGACGGGTTCGATCCCGCGCCCGGTTCGGTCAGCGCGAAGGAGGCCACCACGTCGCCGGTTGCCATCGGCTCGAGCCAACGCGCTTTCTGCTCGTCGGTGCCGAAGCCGACCAGGACCTGGCCGGCGATGCCGTTGTTGGTGCCGAACATCGAGCGCACCGCCAGCGACGTGTAGCTCAGCTCCATGGCCAGCTCGACATCTTGCGAGAGGTTCAGCCCGAGACCGCCCCACTCCTGCGGGATCGCGTAACCGAACAGTCCCATCTTCTTGGCCTGCTCGCGCACGTCGTCGGGCACCCGGTCCGCGGCGAGGATCTCCTGCTCACGCGGCACCACCGCGGTGCGTACGAAGTGACGGGTCTGGGCCAGGATCTCCTGGAAGTCGTCGTCGCTGACTTCGGTGCTCATCGCGCTCCTCTGCGGCGAGTGGGCCATCGGACTCGAGAAATCATATATGAAATATGATGTTCCTTTGACGGGGCCTTGCCTAGGGCCTGACCAGCGAAGAGGGGTGATCAGGTGTCATTGCTGACCGGTCAGATGGCGGTTGTCACTGGTGGTGCACAGGGCCTTGGATACGCGATCGCGGAGCGCTTCATCACGGAGGGCGCACGGGTCGTGCTCGGCGACCTGGATCTCGGCGCGACAGAGGCGGCGGCCAAGCAACTCGGCGGTGAGGACGTTGCGCTCGCCGTGCGCTGCGACGTGACCAAGGCCGAGGAAGTCGACGCGTTGGTGACGGCCGCAGTCGAGCGTTTCGGCGGCCTGGACATCATGGTCAACAACGCCGGAATCACCCGCGACGCGACGATGCGCAAGATGACCGAGGAGCAGTTCGATCAGGTCATCTCGGTGCACCTGAAGGGCACCTGGAACGGAACCAAGGCCGCCGCGGCGATCATGCGCGAGAACAAGCGCGGCGCGATAGTGAACATGTCGTCGATCTCGGGCAAGGTCGGTCTGGTCGGGCAGACGAACTATTCGGCGGCCAAGGCCGGCATCGTCGGCTTGACGAAGGCCGCCGCCAAGGAGCTCGCTCATCTCGGCGTGCGGGTCAACGCGATCCAACCGGGATTGATCCGGTCGGCGATGACGGAGGCTATGCCTCAACATATTTGGGACCAGAAGTTGGCTGAGGTGCCGATGGGCCGGGCGGGTGAGCCTGACGAGGTGGCCAAAGTAGCGCTGTTCCTCGCCAGCGATCTGTCGTCGTACATGACCGGAACCGTCCTCGAGGTCACTGGCGGGAGGCACATATGAACGAGTTGACTGCCTGCGAGTACTACTCGCACTTTCCCGCCCGTTTGTCCATTTCGGCGAAAGTAGTGGGTCATGCGTGAAGTCGTTGTCTGCGAACCTGTTCGGACGCCCATCGGCCGCTACGGCGGCATGTTCAAATCGCTGACCGCCGTCGACCTCGGCGTCGCCGCCCTCAAGGGTCTCTTGGAGCGCACTGGAATCGAGCCGGCCGCCGTGGACGACGTCATTCTCGGGCACTGCTATCCCAACAGCGAGGCGCCGGCGATCGGGCGGGTGGTGGCGCTGGATGCCGGGCTTCCGGTGACCGTCCCCGGTATGCAGGTCGACCGCAGGTGTGGCTCGGGTCTGCAGGCGGTCATCCAGGCCGCCCTGCAGGTTGCCAACGGGGACAACGACGTTGTGGTCGCAGGCGGAGCCGAGAGCATGAGCAACGTCCCGTTCTATTCGACGGACATGCGCTGGGGCGGCGCTCGTGGTGGTGTCAAGGTGCACGATGGCCTCGCGCGCGGGCGTACTACCGCCGGCGGCCGGGACTATCCGGTGCCGGGTGGAATGCTGGAAACGGCGGAAAACCTGCGTCGTCAGTACGAAATTCCGCGCCAGGAGCAGGACGAGCTGGCGGTAACTTCGCACCAGCGGGCGATCGCCGCGCAGAAGGACGGCATCCTCGGCGAGGAGATCATTACGGTCGCGGTGCGGACCCGCCACGGCGAGGAGTTGATCGACACCGACGAGCATCCCCGTGCGGACACGACGGTCGAGACGCTGAGCAAGCTGAAACCCGTTCTGCTGAATGCTGATCCAGAGGCGACCGTGACTGCGGGGAATTCCAGCGGCCAGAACGACGCCGCCTCCATGTGCATCGTGACCACCCCGCAGAAGGCCGACGAACTCGGGCTGAGGGCGCTGGTCCGGCTGGTTTCGTGGGGATCGGCCGGTGTCGCGCCCAACATCATGGGGATCGGGCCGGTGCCCGCCACCGAAGCGGCGCTCGGCAAGGCGGGGCTGAAACTAGCCGACATCGACCTGATCGAACTCAACGAGGCTTTCGCCGCCCAGGCGTTGGCGGTGATGCGGGAATGGAAGTTCACCGCGGCCGATCTCGACAGGACGAATGTGCACGGCTCGGGGATTTCGCTGGGGCACCCGGTCGGTGCGACGGGCGGCCGGATGCTCGCCACACTCGCGCGTGAACTGAACCGCCGTGGCGCCCGCTATGGCCTGGAGACGATGTGCATCGGCGGCGGGCAAGGCCTGGCCGCGGTGTTCGAAAGGGCTAGCGCATGAGCAAGCTTGCCCAAACGCTGGGCCTGACAGAGTTTCAGACCGAAATCGTCACGACGGTACGGCAATTCGTCGACAAGGAGGTCATTCCGACCGCCCAGGAGCTCGAGCACTCCGACACCTACCCGCAGGCGATCGTCGACGCGATGAAGGAGATGGGCCTGTTCGGGCTGATGATCCCGGAAGAGTACGGGGGCCTCGGCGAATCCCTGCTCACCTACGCGCTGTGCGTCGAGGAGCTTGCGCGCGGCTGGATGAGCGTCTCGGGTGTGATCAACACCCACTTCATCGTCGCGTACATGCTGCGCCAGCACGGCACCGATCGCCAGAAGCAGCATTACCTGCCTCGGATGGCGACAGGTGAGACGCGCGGCGCCTTTTCGATGTCCGAGCCTGAATTGGGTTCCGACGTCGCCGCGATCCGCACGCGCGCCAAACGCAATGCCGATGGCACGTACACCATCGACGGCCAGAAGATGTGGCTGACCAACGGCGGCAGCTCGACGCTGGTTGCGGCACTGGTGCGCACCGACGAGGGAGCTGACAAGCCACACCGCAACCTCACCGCGTTTCTGATCGAGAAGCCCACCGGTTTCGGTGAAGTCGCGCCGGGGCTGATCATCCCCGGCAAGATCGACAAGCTCGGCTACAAGGGCATCGACACCACCGAGCTGATCTTCGACGGCTATCTCGCCAGCGCCGACGACATTCTCGGTGAGGCGCCCGGCCAGGGGTTCTTCCAGATGATGGACGGCATCGAGGTCGGCCGGGTCAACGTCTCGGCCAGGGCGTGCGGGGTCGGCATTCGCGCCTTCGAACTCGCGGTGCGCTACGCGCAGCAGCGCCACACGTTCGGCAAGCCGATCGCCGATCACCAGGCGATCGCCTTCCAGTTGGCCGAGATGGCAACGAAAATCGAGGCAGCACATCTGATGATGGTCAATGCCGCCCGGCTGAAGGACTCCGGTGAACGCAACGATGTCGCGGCAGGGATGGCCAAGTACCTGGCGAGCGAGTTCTGCTCGGAGGTGACTCAGCAGAGCTTCCGGATTCACGGCGGATACGGCTACTCGAAGGAATACGAGATCGAGCGGTTGATGCGCGACGCGCCGTTCCTGCTGATCGGTGAGGGCACCAGCGAGATTCAGAAGAACATCATCAGCAAGCGACTGCTCGCCGATTATCGGATCTGACCATGTCCACACCCGATTTTGCCGTCCGGCCCCAGTTGGCCGAGGATGTCGCGCGCTGCGTGCGCAAACGGATCTTCGACGGCACCTACGCTGCGGGGCAATATATTCGCCTGGACCAGTTGGCGGTTGAACTTGGTGTCAGCGTGACGCCCGTGCGCGAAGCGCTCTTCGTCCTGAGTGCGGAGGGGCTGCTCTTACAACAGCCGCGGCGCGGCTTCGTGGTAGTGGAGGTGACGGGTCGAGATCTCACTGACGTAGCGAATGTGCAGGCCCATATCGGCGGTGAACTGGCGGCTCGGGCCGCGGTCAAGATCACCGCCGGGCAGTTGCAAGACCTGGAGAAGATTCAGACCGACCTGGAAGACGCGTACGCCGGCGATGACGACGAACGTGCGGTGCGGCTCAACCACGAGTTCCACAAGGCGATCAATGTCGCCGCGGACTCACCCAAACTCGCCCAGCTGATGTCCCAGATCACCCGGTACGCGCCCGAATCGGTGTTCCCGACCATCCCGGGCTGGCCGGAGCAGTCGACCGAGCACCATCGCAAGCTGTTGGCGGCGCTGGAAGCCCGCGACGAAAATCTCGCTCGCGCCGCGATGTCCGAGCATCTCGCCGAGGGCGCGCAGCCGCTGATCGAGCACCTCACGCAGCGGGGCGTGGTCGACTAACTGCGCGAGCAGACGCAAACGTGCCCATTTCCGCGACATTTTGGGCAGTTTTACGTCTGCTCGCGCAACATCTCGCGCAGCCGACGCGCGTCCACCTTGCCCGTCGTTCCCCGCGGAATGGCGTCGTCCGAATCCAGCAGCAGCCACACCGTTGGAATCTTGAAGGAGCTCAGCCGCTTCCGTGCGGCGGCGCGCAGATGGTCGGCTGTGGCGTCGGCGATCACGACGGCGCCCACGGCACCGCCGACCTCAGTGACAAACGCATTCTCGACACCGTCAATGTTCCGCAGCGCCTGCTCCACTTCACTCGGGTAGACGGTGGCTCCGCTGACCTTGAACATGTCGTCGGATCGACCGTGGTAGAACATGAACCCGTCGCCGTCGACGTGCCCGAGGTCGCCGGTGGGGTAGTAGCCGTCGGGTGTGAACACGTCCTCGCGGCTGCGCCGGCATATGCCCCGCAGCGTGTGCGGTCCCCGGATCTGGATCTCCCCGATGGTCCCGGCGGGAACCGGTTGGCCAGTGTCGGGGTCGACGATCCGCACCTGCATGCCGTCGAACGGCTTTCCGCAACTTCCCCACGCCGACCGAGGCATGTCGGTGTCGGCGCGATAGCCGCAGTAGGGGCCGAAGGACTCCGTCATGCCGAACAACTTCGCCCGCGCGCCGGGCTCCGAGCGCTGCTCTGGCGGTAGCAGCGCCTCCAGGCTGCCCGGCAGTAGCGCGGACAAATCCGCTCCTACAGAGGCGGATTGGCGCGCCAACGCCTCGGCCTGGTCCGGCCAGCCGCGAAACAGCGTAACCCGCTCGCGCTCCAGCAGCCGTAGCGTCGCCTCCGGCCGCGGGATTTCCTCGGTGACGAGCGTTGCGCCCGCCAGCAGGGCGGACAGCACGCCGCTGCCGAAACCACCCACCCAGAAGAACGGCATCGGCAGGTACAGGCGAGTGTCCGTGTTGATGCAGCGGGCGTCGAGACCAGATCGCACTGCACTCAACGCATTGCCAAGGGAGTGAATGACACCTTTTGGCGGTCCGCTGCTGCCTGAGGTGAACATGATGACCAGCGTGTCGCTCGGCGTGACGGCCGCTGCCATCGCATCGATCAGTTGGCTCTCGCCCTTCGGCAGGCCGTCAGGTGTCCAAACCTCCCGCAGTGCAGGAAGTTCGGCGCTCCCGACCACACCAGCCAGGTCATCGAGATACCGATGGCCGCGAAACTCCTCGACCGCGATCAAAACCTGCACGGAGGCGACACGCAGTTGCGCCACCAGCTCAGGTGGCTGTAGCAGGGTGCTCAGCGGAACCAGCACGGCACCGATGCGCGTCAGCGCCACCGCGAGCTGCACCCATTGCGCGCAGTTCGGCATGATCAGGCCGACGCGGGTGCCCTTGACGACGCCGGCATCGATGAACGCGGCGGCGAGTACCCGGGTGCTTTCATCGAGCTCGGCGTAGCTGATCCGCGAGGCCGGGTCGATGATCATCGGCTTATCGCCGTGCTCTTTGGCGCGGGTTCTCACCAGCCAGTCGATCGCGTCAGGCATCGAAAACCTTCTGCAGTGCGGCAAGGTCGACCTTGCCGCTGGACAGCAGCGGAATCTCGGAACACCGAATGGCGGCAAAGCGTTTGGGGATCTTGTAGGCGGATAACTCTGCCTTGAGCCCATCGCGCAGTGCGGCCTCGTCGAATTCTGCGCCGTCGTCGAGGGCGATGACCGCGGCGACCAGCTGTCCGCGCTCGGCGTCGGGCAACCCGAAGACGTGGGCCACGGTCCCTCCGGTGACCTTCGCGATCGCCTTCTCCACCTCAGCTGGTGCGACGTTGGCGCCTGCCGTTTTGATCATTGCTCCGCTGCGCCCGATGAAATACACGAAACCGTCTGCGTCGGTGCGGACGAGATCGCCGGTGTGAAACCAGCCGTCGGCGTCGAAGCACTCCTCGCGGCTGCGCTTGTAGTACCGCTGCATAACGAACGGCCCGCGGATACACAGTTCCCCGTCGACGACCTTGGTTTCAAAGCCAGGAGCCGGCTTGCCGAACGAACCACGACGGTGTTCGGGCTGATCGGATTCGTCCTCACTGATCGTGATGACGCTGCCGGCTTCGGTCATGCCCAGCATGGTGTGCCGCAGCTCGGGATCGGCGGGCCGAACCTCAGGCGCCATGATCGGGTACAGGTTTCCGCGCTGCATGGACGACAGATCACGCTGCGGCAGACTCGGGTGCCGGGCTAGATGAGCGATCCCTGCCACGAAGCCATTTGTCATCGTGGGCTTTTCGGCCTCGAGAAGATCGAGTGTCTCGCTTGCATCGGCGGCGTTCGAGCACACCAAGGTCGAACCGGCGAGCAGGGTGGCCAGCACCGCAAACGCGATCCCGCCGATCCAGAAGAACGGCGAGTTGCAGAACAGCTTGTCGGTCGCGGTCAGGCCACGGATGTCGTTGAGGACCTGCTGGTGTCCGAGCAGGGAAGCGTGGGTGTGCACCACACCCTTGGGGGCGCTTGTGGACCCCGACGTGTAGATGATCGCGAGGACATCGGAGTCGTCGACGTCGTTTTCGATCGCTTCGAGTAGCGTCTCGTCGGCCTTCTCGAGCGGTTCGGCGTCGATCAGCGCGTGGCGCAGCAGCGGCGCATTTCCCCGGGTCTCAGCAAGTCGCGTTCGGTAGTCGTGAGCGCGGAACGACGCCGCGGCAAGGAGGATTTCGGTATCGCTGTCGACGAGTTGAGTGGTCAATTCCGGAGCGGTGGCGAACGTCGAGAACGGGATGATGACGGCGCCGATGCGCGCGGCGGCCAGCATCCCGACGACGAAAGCCTCACCGTTGGGGTAGAGCAGTCCGACATGAGCGCCCTTTCCGGCGCCGAGGGCAATCAGACCGCGGGCCAGCTGCGCCGACCGGTGGTCGGCTTCTGCGTAGCTGAGGCGCTCGGCGTCGCAGACCAGGAACGGGTGGTCGGCCCTCGCCCGTGCCTGCTGCCGCAGCACGTGTCCGACGGTCAGCGATCCACTAGGCATGTTCGACGGGATGGCTGAAGAATTCCCGGACCGCGCCGAGGTCGGCCTTGCCGGAGGGTGTTCTGGGGATCTGGTCGACGATCGCGATGTCGGTTGGGATTTCATAGCGGGCCAACCGTGTTCGCAGGAACTCGGCCAGCAGGGCCGCATCGGTCGAGGCCCGCAACTCCACCATCGCCACCGGCGTCTCGCCGAGGCGGTCATCGGGTCGACCGATTACGGCCGCCCCCCGCACCGCGGGATGACTCTCGAGCGCGGAACGCACGTCGTCGGGCATCACCTTGAAGCCACCGCGGATGATCGCCTGATCGGCACGCCCGAGGATCCAGAGGAATCCGTCCTCGTCGATGCGGGCCATGTCGGTGGTCCGCATCCATTCGGCGGAGAGTCCGAGCTGTCCAGGTTTGACCTCCAGCAGCCCGGTCTTGTCGGGACCCAGCGGGGTTCCGTCGTCGTCGACCACCCGAAGCTGTGCACCCAGGCTGGGCCTGCCCACACTGCCGCGCTTGGCCTGCCAGTACTTCTGATGGTCGGCCAGCGTCCAGCCGGCCACCCCGCCGCCGAATTCGGTTGCCGCATAAGACGTCAGGACGGGTATACCGAACTTCTCGGCGAACGCGTCGGCATCTTCGGCCGAAAGGGGTGCGGTGCCCGACGTGACCGCGCGGACGCTCGCCAAATCGTCTCTGGTCAGGTCGGAGTGCAAGACCGTCCGTAGGGCGGCGGGGACCAGCGACACGGCGCGCGGCCGATGCCTGCGTACGGCGTCGGCCCACTGCGTGATCTCGAATCGGTCCAACAGGGCGAAGGGCCTTGCCTCGCAGACGCACTGCAGCACGCGGAAGACGCCGCCGATGTGCACCATGGGGGCGTTGACGATCGCGACGCCGTGCCGTGGTTTGGTGGGCGCCGGTGATCGCTCCGGCTCGGGTCCGATGACGCTGCGGGCCAACATGTCGTATGTGAGGTCAATTCGCTTGGGCGGGCCGGTCGTTCCGCTGGTCAGCATCCGCACCGCAACGCCTGGGCGACCGGCGCTCGGCGCGGGCACCTGCGGTGCAGCGTCCAGACCCGAGATCGGAATCGCCGTCGGGCCAGTGGGCACCATCGACGTCAGGTCGTCGGGTTCGCCAACGACAACAGGCAGATCGAGCGCGGCTATGTCCGCGCGGGTACGGTGGTCGCCGCGTGAGGGGTTGATGGTGACGACGGTGCCGCCACCAAGCAGCACGCCGAGAAGGGCCGCGACGTGGGCGGGCCTGTTGCGCAGCAGCATTCCGACCTCGGTCTCGCCCACCGACGCGATCCGATTCGCCAGATCTGCGACCTGACCCCACGTCGACCACCGGCCGTCGTATTCGATCGCTGCATCGGCGGGCTGGAGGCTGAGCACGTCGGTGATGCGCCGACTCAGTGGGTGCATCAGCGCATCCTCGGTGTGGCTTGCCCGCCGTTGCCCGTCGCGGCGAGTTCCGCTTGCCCGAGGGAGTTTCCTAGCCGGGTGTAGATCAGATTCTGTTCCATCGCCGCACGGTAGGGCTTGTCCAGCGACTCCCAGATCGCCTTGACGGTGCCCTGTGTCGCCGACGGCGGTTTGGCGGCGATGGCCGCCGCGATGTCGTGTGCACGCGTCCAGAGGAGATCGGGGGAGACCACCTCCGACACTAGGCCGATGCGCAGCGCGGTGTCGGCGCCGACGCGTTCGTCGTTGCCCATCAACGCGATTCGCAACGTCTCACCAAGTCCGATGCGACGCATCAGCCCGATCGGCTCCAACGCGCACACTAACCCGGCGCTGACATGCGAATCGAAGAACGTCGCGTCGTCCGAGCAGATCACGACGTCGGATTCGTTGACGAAGTAGAACGCGCCCGCGGTGCACATACCCTGAACCGCGCAGACAACCGGCTTCCACATCTTCTGCCATTTCGGGCTGAGCGCTTCGCCGGGATCCTCGTGGTTCCACACGTTGTCGGGCTGCCCGTATGGCGTCTTGATGTCGAGGCCAGCGCTGAACGCCCGGCTTCCGGCGGCACGCAGCACCACGGCGTGCACCGCATCGTCGAGTTTGACGACGCGCCAGGCTTCGACCATCTCCTCGCACATGGTCCGGTTGAACGCGTTGAGCGAATCCGGGCGGTTCAGCGTGATGGTCGCGACGTGGCTAGCGGTGTCCACTTCGAGCAGAATGGTTTCGAACCCCGTCATCGGCACTGCCAATTCGGCGCACGTTTTTCCATGAACGCCTTCGGTCCTTCGGCCGCATCCTCGGTGCGCACCACGCGCTCACGGAACGTCTCGGCAAGGATCTCCGCGTCATGCAGAGGAAGGTCGATCGTCTTGTGGATGGCCAGCCGCGTGCCCCGCACGGCGAGCGGCGCATTTGAGTTCACGATGTCGGCGATCTCGTGAGCGCGCTCCAGGAGCTTGTCGTGCTCGACGACCTCGCTGATCATGCCGAGCTCGTAGGCGCGTTGCGCACTCATCCTTTCGTGCTTGCCCATCAGCGCCATCCGGAGCGCGATGTTGCGCGGCAGCACCCGGGCCAGCCGCACCATCTCGCGGGCGGCTACCAAACCGATGCTGACGTGCGGGTCGAAGAACGTCGCCTTGTCCGACGCGATAGCGATGTCGCCGGTGGTGATCCAGTCCAGCCCTGCGCCACAACACAATCCGTTGATCGCGGTCAGCACCGGCTTGGCCATCCGGCGAAACGGTGGCGTGCCCTCCTGAGGTGCTTCCCACTGGTCGTAGGTGGACAGGTACGGCCGCTCATAGATGACTCTGCCGTCCTCGGGGATTTCCCCGACGTCGGCGCCGGTGCAGAACGCGCGGCCGGTGCCGGTGACGATGAGCAGCCAGATATTGTCGTCGTTCTCGGCCTCGTCATAGGCGGCGCGCAGCTCGGCGATCATCGCCGGGCTGAGCGCGTTGAGTGCGTCGGGCCGGTTCAACGTAATGGTCGCCTTGTGCCCGTCGACCTCGTACTTGATGTACGTCATTTAGTCACCTTCCACCGAACTTCGGTGTGCGCTTCTCGCGAAAAGCTGCGAGGCCTTCCTTGAAATCTGTTGTCCGGCAGGATAGTTCGACGTTGAAGAGTTCCTGTGTCATCGCTTGGGTCAATGTGGCGTGCTGACCGTAGTTGAGGGCCTGTTTGGCCAGCCCGATCGCCACCGTCGGGCCGGACGCCAGCCGCGTCACCAGCTTGTCCGCGACATCGTCGACGTCCGCCGCGCCAACGCCGCGGTGAACCAGCCCCCAGTCCGCCGCATCGGCCCCGCTGACCTTCTCGCCGAGCAGAAGCATCTCCTTGGCACGCGCCAGTCCGATCAGCCGGGGCAGCAACCACGTCGAACCCGAGTCCGGGGAAAAGCCGCGGCCGACGAACGGCTCCCAGAACGTCGCGTCCTGGGCGGCCACCGTGAAGTCCGCGGCAAGGGCCAGATTGCAGCCAAGGCCGACGGCCCACCCCTTCACGCCGCAGACCACGGGCAAGTGGATGGCATGGACGAGTTCGATCACGCGATTGGCGGTGTGCGGAATGCGTCGAACCAGGTCGCCGGTGCGGGGCCGCTGGCCGGTGGCGTTGGTCGCCACCCAGTCCGCGCCCGCGCAGAAATCGCTTCCCGCACCGCGGATATGGATCGCCCGAAGCGAATCGTCGGTCGCGGCGGCGGTCAGCGCATCGACGAACGCATCGATCATCGAATGGCTCAACGCGTTGCGTCGCGACGGGCGATCGAGCGTGAGCCGAAGGACATCACCGTCCCGCGATGCCGTCACCGAACCGTCGGCGTCGACGTCAGTCACCGTTGATTCCGCCAATCTCTAGCTATACGGTTAGGTCTACAGTATTGCTATCCTGTACAAGTTAGCAAGGAAAGCACGCTAACGGAACATGGAAGAGGTCCCCATGGCGGACGGCACACCGCGATACGGCGAGCAGCCACTGGCGCAAACCGTCGCCGCGGCGGGCGCGCTGCGGCGCCTGACCGGACTACTCCTGTCCTTGGAGCACGAGCATCCGACCGTCGACGCCATGCTCGCGCAGTTCGCCGACTGGGAGCGCCAGTTGACGGCCGCTGTCCCGCCGGACCTCACGCCCCGGATTGGGGACGGCGGCGAGGAGCAACGCGTGTATCTAGACCACGCGTTCGACATCGGCGCGTACAACCCGTGCTTCCCCGAGTACGCGTTCGACCATCTCGACGACGAAACCGCCTCTGGCCGCGTCACCTTCCCGCTGGTCTACGAGGGCCCGCCGGGCCTGGTGAACGGCGGCTTTCTGGCCGTCTTCTTCGACTGCATCACCCAACATCAGAGCTGCGCCGCTGAGCGGACCGGCAAGACGCGCTCGCTCACGGTGACGTTCCGCAGGCCCACGCCGATTCTCACCGAGCTTCGCTTCGACATCGAGCGCACAGACGACGATGGCAAGGTCACGTCGACCGCGCGGCTGCTGCTGGACGACGAGGTGCTCTGCGTCGGTGAGTTCAGGACGATGGCGACGCCAGCCAACAAGCTGACCGGATTTCGATTCGGCAAGCGGCGGGTCAAGAACTGATGGTCGTGCAACGCATTCGCCAACCGCGGGTGGCCGAGATCGTCGCCTCCCAGCTGCGCGAAGACATCCTGTCGGGCCGGCTCAAGGAAGGCGACGTGCTGCCGTCGCAGGAGAGCCTGTTCTCCGAGTTCGGCGTCAGCCCGCCTGCGCTGCGCGAGGCGATCCACATTCTGGAGACCGATGGACTGATCTCCGTGCGCCGCGGCAATATGGGCGGAGCCGTAGTCCATTTGCCAACGGCCGAGCGGACCGCCCACATGATCAGCATGGTGTTGCAGTCGCGGTCCTCGACCCCCGCCGACGTCAGCGGTGCGCTGCTGCACCTCGAACCGATCTGCGCCGGCATGTGCGCCGCGCGCGAGGACCGCATGACTGAAGTCGTGCCGTATCTCGAGGCCGAAATCGTGCTCCAGACCGAGCAATTCGACGACCTGGCACGGTATGTACCCAATGCGCGGCGGTTTCACGAAGCGATCGTCTCCCGATGCGGCAACGAGCCGATGATCTTGCTGATCGGCTCGCTCGAACTGATCTGGTCCGCGCACGAGTCCTCGGTGTGGAGCGACGAAGGCGACCCGATGTCGCGCAAGACCATGCGCGCCGCTCTGCGCGATCACGAGCGTCTGCTGGGCGCCATCCGGGACGGCGATTCGACTCGGGCGGTGCGGCTCGCACAGGGCCACCTTGCCGTCGCCCGCCGGAACACCCTCGCCGTGGGCAGTGACAAAACCATTGAGGCCAAATTGATTTCGAACGGCAACCATCAGGAGCCCGGCAGATGACAGACGATCGTGTGCTTTTCGATGTTGATTCCGAGAAGCGAATCGCAACCATCACGCTGAACAACCCGGGCCAGCGCAACTCGTATGACGCGGCAATGCGTGACGCCGTTGCACGGTATTTGGATCGTGTCGCCGACGACGACGACATCACCGTGGTGTTGCTGCGAGGGGCAGACGGTGTCTTCAGTACCGGCGCCGACATGAACAACGCCTACGGTTGGTACGGCGAGAAAGACGGGGCGCAGAAGAAGGGCAGGCCGAGTCAACGACGGCGGCTGACCGTCGACCGCAAGTCGTTCGGCTTCTACCACAACCTGATGGGCTTTCCGAAGGTCACGGTGGGGGAGATCAGCGGATACGCGCTCGGCGGCGGCTTCGAGATGGCGTTGATGACCGACATCTCGGTGATCGGGCGCGACACCAAGATTGGCATGCCGGCAACGCGGTTCCTCGGTCCCGCTCTGGGCAGCCTGCACATGTTCTTCCACCGCCTCGGACCGGTGCTGGCCCGGCGGCTGCTGCTGACCGGCGACATCATCGAGGCCGGCGCCGTCGAGCATCTGGGCGTCTTCACCGAGACCTGCGACCCCGGCTCGGTGCCGGCCAGGGCACGGTACTGGGCGGAGAAGGCCGCGAAAATGCCTGCCGACGGCGTCGTCATCGCCAAGGAGGCCTTCCGCCTCGTCGAGCAGAGCCAGGCTTATCAGGGTGAGGAAGTGGCCAGCTACCTGTTCCACGCGTACGGGACGAACCTGCAGTTCGCACCCGGTGAGTTCAACTTCGTCAAGACGCGGGCCCAGCACGGAACAAAGGAGGCGTTTCGGCTGCGCGACGAGCACTTCTATGTGCCGGAGCCGGAGTGAGGCCGGTCACGTACTGATAGCGATACAGTATCTGCTATTTTTGTAACGTCACCAAGCCGAAAGCCGAGGTCTCCAAACATGCCAACACCCGTTATCGTCGGTGCCGCCAGGACAGCCATCGGCCGGTCGTTCAAGGGGACGCTGGTCAACACACCCCCGAGACGCTGATCACCACCGTGCTGCCTGAAGTCGTGCGCCGGTCCGGCGTCGATCCCAAAGCGTTCGATGACATCATCTTCGCCGAATCGCATTACGGCGGCGGCGATCTCGCCCGCTACGCAGCCGCTGCGACGGGCATGGAGGACGTCCCGGGCCAGTCGGTCAACCGGCACTGCGCGGGCAGCCTGACCGCGATCGGCAATGCCGCCGCGCAGATCGGCTCCGGCATGGAGCGCGCGCTCATCGCCGGCGGTGTGCAGTCGCTTTCGATGACGCCGCTGACGAACTGGCGCATCCCCGGTCCCGAGCTGAAGTTCGAGGAGCGGTGGATGCCGCCGACGCATCCCGAGACGCCGGACGCACCCGGCAAGGACATGTCGATCACCGTCGGCTGGAACACCGCACAGACGGTCGGCATCACGCGCGAGCAGATGGACGCATGGGCGGCGCGGTCGCATCAGCGCGCGATCGCCGCGATCGATGCGGGCAAGTTCGTCGACGAGATCATCCCGCTGAAGGTCCAGCAGTTCGATGGCTCGGTCGTCGACTTCAGTGTCGACGAGCACCCGCGTCGTGACACCACCGTCGAGAAACTGGCCGGGCTGAAGGTCCTGCATCCCGAAATCGAGGGCTTCTCGATCACTGCGGGCAACAGCAGCGGCACCAACGACGCCGCGGCCGCGGTGGCACTGGTGGACAGTGATTACGCCGACGCCGAGAAGCTGACGAAGATGGCGACGGTGAGGGCTTGGGCGTCAGCGGGTGTCGCGCCTCGCGACTGCGGGCTGGGTGCCGTGAAGGTGATCGGCAAGGTGCTTGCTCGCGCAGGCCTGAAGCCGTCCGATGTCACGCTGTGGGAGATCAACGAGGCGTTCGCATCGGTGCCCATCGCGGCGTGCCGTGAGTACGGGCTCGACGAACAACTCGTCAACTTCTCCGGAAGTGGTTGCAGCCTCGGCCATCCCATCGCGGCGTCCGGTGCGCGTATGGTGACCACGCTCGTCTATGAGTTGCAGCGGCGTGGTGGTGGCATCGGTGTCGCGGCGATGTGCGCAGGCGGCGGCCAGGGCGGCGCCGTCGTCATCGAGGTGTAGTTGCGACTTCGGCGCGTTAATCCACGCTGAGCGACGGTTGGCGCGCCGAAATCACTAACGCGCGGGGGCCTTGCTGCGGGTGCGCGGGCCGGAAGTCTTGGTCGCCTTCCGTGCCGCCGGCTTCTTGCCGCCCTCGTCGATGAGCCGGCTCGCGTGGTCGAGGATGCACTCGAGACCGAACTCGAAATTCTTGTCGTCGGCCGCGCCGATGTGATGCCCCTTCGCCGTGACTTGGGCCAGCAGCGGCGTGGTTTCGGGATCGATCGTCATCGTTTCCTCGATGTCGCTCGGTCCCTCGTCGGCCGCCCGGTTTTTCTCCCGCAGCCGCTGCAGCACCACCGACCCGCGAACGTGCACCGACACCGCGGAGTACGTGTCGAACGCATCCTCGGCAGACAGGCCGGCCTCCACCAGACTGGCGATCGCCTTCTCCACTTCTTGCACGCCCAGTTTGGCCGCGCGTGGAGACAGCGCCGACCGAATAAGAATCAGGTCGCACAGAATCGGGTTGCCCATGAACGTCTTTCGCATCGTGCGCGCGTGGTTGCGCAACGTCTCGCGCCAATCCTTGGCTTCGACGTACGGCGTGGCGAAGACATACTGGCGCAGCGCGCGATCGGTCATCGCGTTGAGTAGGTCATCCTTCTTGCGGAAGTACCAATAGATGCTCGTGACTCCGACGCCGAGGTGCTTACCGAGCAGCGGCATGCTCAAGTTGTCGATGCCGACCTCTTCAGCGAGCTCGAATGCGCCCTTGATGATGTCGTCGGGATTGATGGATCCGCGCTCGCGTCGCTGACGCTTCTCCGCGGTTGCTTGCTTGGCCACGAAGGGCACCTCCATCACAAGTTTGGTGAACAGAATCTACCGGCAGCCACCGTCTGATCTGCGTCTTTGTATGCGTGTCGCCGCTCGGCCGTTACTGTCAACCCTACCGGGAACCATCCGGTCGATGGCGCCCTCCACTTTCTCGCTCTTCTACTGTAAGACCTATAGTAAGCTTTTCTAGCAAATCGGGCGAAAGGCGAAGGGCCAAGCGTGTCGGACGAAATTCTCACGGAGCGCCGCGGGCGCGTGCTTGTCATCACGATCAATCGGCCGGACGCGCGCAACGCCGTGAACCTGGCGGTCAGCCAGGGTCTTGCCGATGCGGTCGACGAACTCGACGAGGACTCGAATCTGTCGGTCGCGGTGATCACCGGCGCGGGCGGCAACTTCTGCGCAGGCATGGACCTGAAGGCCTTCGCCGCCGGCGAGGTCGTGGCGATACCCGGCCGGGGCATCGGCTTCACCGAACGGCCGCCGCGCAAACCGCTGATCTCCGCCGTCGAGGGGTACGCACTGGCCGGCGGCACCGAGGTCGTGCTCGCCACCGACCTCGTGGTGGCGTCGCGCAGCGCGACATTCGGCATCCCCGAAGTCAAACGTGGACTGGTGGCAGCCGGCGGTGGGCTCTTGCGGCTGCAGAAGCGAATCCCGTACCAGAAGGCCCTCGAACTCGCACTGACCGGCGACAGTTTCACCGCGCAGCAGGGCGAGGCGTGGGGCTTCGTCAACGTGCTGACCAAGCCCGGCGAGGCGCTGGCCGGGGCTATCGAACTCGCTGAGCGCATCACCGCCAACGGGCCGCTGGCCGTTGCCACCACCAAGGAGATCATGGCCAAGTCGGCGGACTGGAGTGAAGACGAGATGTGGAAGAAGCAACTCGAACACATCATTCCGATCTTCACGTCCAACGACGCCAAGGAGGGCGCGATCGCATTCGCAGAAAAGCGCCAGCCAAAATGGACGGGCACATAAGAGCCGCCTGCCGTGGATCTCGGGCTGAAGGATGCCACCGCTGTTGTCGTCGGCGGGGGACGCGGCATGGGGTTCGCCGCCGCACAGTGCTTGGCTGACGACGGTGCACGGGTGGCCCTAATCGGCCGCACCAAGACTCTTCTCGACGAGGCGGCGAAAGAGCTTTCGGACCGCGGAAGTCCGGATGCGCTCGGGTTGGCCGCCGACACCAACGACGCCGATCAAGTCCAACGCGTCTTCGACGAAATCGGGAAACGGTGGAACGGTGAACTCAATATCCTCATCAACGCCGTGGGCCCGGGAACCCGAGGCACGTTCGAAGACCTCACTGACGAGCAGTGGCGGGAGGCCTTCGACGACGGCGTGATGGGAATGGTGCACTGCGTGAGATCGGCTCTGCCACAGCTGCGGAAGGCGGACTGGGCGCGCATCGTGAACTTCTCCGCCCATTCGACGCAACGTCAGACCGTCATTCTGCCGGCCTACACCGCGGCCAAGGCGGCGGTTACCAGCATCTCGAAGAACCTGTCCTTGCTACTGGCCAAGGACGAGATCATGGTCAACGTTGTCTCACCCGGCAGCATCGCGTCCGAAGCCTTGCGCGGCTGGGCCGAATCAGTCGGCGTCGACGGCAACGACCCTTACGCGCTCATGGCTGCGATTGACGAGCACTTCGGGCATCCGGCACACCTGCCGCGAGCCGGCTTGCCTGGCGAAATCGGGCCCGTCGTCGCGTTTCTCGCATCACGACGCAACTCATACATGACCGGCGCCAACATCAACGTCGACGGCGGTAGCGACTTCAATTAAGGAGTGAATTGTGGCGACTGCGATCGAAGCTCGCGCATGGGCCCATGAAATGTTGCGCGGAATCGGCAACAGTCTCTACACGCCCTTCTGCGGTCCCGACGGAGACGAGATCGACTGGGACGCATACCGAACGCTGGTGCGCTACTGCGTCGGAGAGCTGCGACACCCGATGCTGTGGTGCACCAGCGGCATCGCTGAGTTCTGGGCGCTGACCCTCGACGAACGAAAGCGCTTGCTGGAAGTCGCGATTCAGGAAGGCCGCGCCGCCGATCCCGACGTCGTCATACAGGCATGTACTGCCGCAATGTCCGCCAAGGACTGCCTGGAGTTGACGCGACACGCACAGCAGGCCGGGGCCGACATCGTCTACATCCAGACACCCATGATGGAGGCGCACGGCGGCGAGGGTGTGCTGAACTTCTTCCGCTACATTGCCGACCGCACCGACATCGCGCTGGGCATGTTCAACTCGCCGTCGTCGGGATATGTGTTGACTCCGGCCGAAAGTGCGCGCATCCACGACGAAATCCCAGCCGTCTGCGCCACCAAGGAGGGCGCGTTCCGGCCTGCCAGTAGCCGGATGCTGCATGAGCTTGCGCCCGAATTGGTGATCTGGGAGTGCGATCTGACTGTCTACCGCGCCGGCTGGCTGCGCGCCGGAATCGTCGGACCGGCGCAGCTCGGCACCGCCGGCTATCTGTACGAAACCCCGCAACAGCCAACTATTTCCGAGTATTGGGACCTGATCTGGAACAACAAGCTGCTCGAGGCCATGGACTACGCCGAGAAGTCGGGCCTGGACCAGTTCGGAGTCGACATGCGCTCCTGGTTCACCTGTTATCCCGGGCGACCGGATTACTTCACGCACTGGGGCGGCGCGTTCAAATACGCGGCGTCTCTACTTGGCCTGCCGGTCGGGGATTTTCCGCATTCGCGACCCCCTCAGGCAGTGCTGCCCGACGAAGGGAAGGCGCAGATCCGAACGGCGTATCAGCGCTTCGGTTTGATCGCCGAATAGGGCCGTCATGGCACCGTCCAGCTGGTTGCGGAAGGCGCTACCGATAGGTGTACAGTATGGGAGTACATCGAGCTCGAAGCGGCTACTGAGGAGGTTCGCCGGGTGAGCGTCCCCGACCCCGCGACTAGCGACACCGACCCGGTCTTGTACGAAGTTCACGACACCGGCGTCGCGGTGCTGACCCTCAATCGACCCGAGCGGATGAACGGCTGGGGCGGCGGCCTCGCTGCCATGTTCTACGAACGCCTTGACGACGCCGAAGCCGATTCCGATGTACGGGCCATCGTGGTGACCGGCAGTGGCCGTGCGTTCTGCGCGGGCGCGGACATGGGCAGCCTGAACTCGATCAGCAATGCCACCGTCGACGCCGCGGGCGGGACCGACGTGAGCAAGCTGGTCGGCTCCAGGCATCCGCACCACGTGATGACCATGCGCACGCCCGTCATCGCCGCGATCAACGGTGCCTGCGCAGGCATGGGCCTGACGATGGCCTTGGTCTGCGATGTCCGATTCGCCGCCGAAGGGGCCAAGTTCACGACGTCGTTCGCGCGGCGCGGGCTGATCGCCGAGTATGGCATCTCGTGGATCCTGCCCCGGGTTGCCGGCTGGGGCGCAGCGATGGATCTGTTGCTGAGCGGGCGGGTGTTCTTCGCCGCCGAGGCCGCCGAACTCGGCCTCGTCAAGGAAGTCGTTCCACCCGACGAGCTGTTGCCTCGGGCGATCGCGTACGCCGAGGACATCGCCGCGAACTGTGCGCCGAGTTCTCTAGCGGTGATAAAGCAACAGGTGTACGCAGACACCATGCGCGATGTCTTTGAGGCCAGCGACCGCGCCGAAAAGCTGATGCACGAGTCGATGCTTCGTCCCGACTTCATCGAAGGCATCACGAGCTTCTTCGAGAAGCGCCCGCCCAACTTTCCGCCGCTCAAGGAGGAGACGCCATGACTGCAGAGCGAGTAGCGCAGCGGATCGCGCATCCAACACTGGATTACAAGGCGATCGACGTCGACAACCACTACTACGAGACGATCGACTCCTGCACCCGACACCTGCCCAAGGAGTTCAAGCGCCGCGGCGTGCAGATGGTCGCCGACGGCAAGCGCACCCTGGCTGTCATGGGTGGCGTGGTCAACCACTTCATCCCGAACCCCACCTTCGACCCGATCATCGAACCGGGCTGCCTGGATTTGTTGTTTCGCGGCGAGATCCCCGAAGGGGTCGACCCGGCCTCGCTGATGAAGGTCGACCGCATGGCCAATCATCCCGAGTACCAGAACCGCGACGCGCGGGTGAAGGTGCTCGACCGTCAAAATCTCGAAACGGTTTTCATGCTGCCGACGTTCGCCTGCGGTGTCGAAGAAGCGCTCAAACACGATATCGAGGCGACGATGGCGACGGTGCACGCCTTCAACCTCTGGCTCGACGAGGACTGGGGCTTCGACCGGCCCGACGGCCGGATCATCGCTGCGCCGATCATCTCGCTGGCCGATCCGGACAGGGCCGTCGAGGAGGTCGAGTTCGTGCTGTCTCGCGGCGCCAGGAACGTGTGTGTGCGGCCCGCCCCGGTCCCCGGCGTGGTCAAGCCGCGTTCCCTGGGTGATCCGCTGCACGATCCGGTGTGGGCGCGCCTGGCCGAGGCCGGTGTTCCGGTCATCTTCCACCTGTCTGACAGCGGCTACCTCGCGATCGCGGCACTGTGGGGCGGCAAGGGTACGTTCGAGGGGTTCGGCAAGAAGGACCCGCTCGACCAGATCCTGCTCGACGACAGGGCGATCCACGATTCGATGGCCGCGATGATCGTGCATCAGGTGTTCACCCGCCATCCGAAGTTGAAGGTCGCGAGCATCGAGAACGGTTCCTACTTTGTGTACCGCTTGATCAAGCGACTGAAGAAGGCCGCCAATACCGCGCCGTACCACTTCAAGGAAGACCCGGTCGAGCAGCTGCGCAATAACGTCTGGATCGCACCGTATTACGAGGACGATGTGAAGCTGCTCGCTGAAACCATCGGGGTGGACAAGATCCTGTTCGGGTCGGACTGGCCGCACGGCGAGGGGCTGGCGGATCCGATGGACTTCACTGCTGACATCCCCCAGTTCCCTGAGTTCAGCGCGGAAGACACCCGAAAGGTTATGCGCGACAACGCTCTTGACCTCCTCGGCGTCAAAGTGTCGGCGTAGCTGTCACGACTATGAGCGAATGGACCATCGGCGCGGTACTTGACGCCATAGCGGAGTCGGTTCCTGACCGGCTGATGACCATCTGCGGCGACCGCCGAAGCACCGTTTCAGAGTCGGCGGACCGAACCCGCCGCTTGGCCAACTTCATGGCAGGCAGGGGATTTGGCGCGCATCGGGAACGTGACGAGCTCGAGAACTGGGAATGCGGGCAGGATCGCGTCGCGCTGATCATGCACAACGATCTGTACCCCGACATCGTGATCGGGTGCCTCAAGGCGCGTACCGTGCCGATCAACGTCAATTACAACTACACGCCTCGCGAGGTCGCCGAACTGCTGGAATACCTGCGACCGCGGGCCGTGATCTACCACCGCTCGTTCGGCCCTAGTTTCGCCGACGTGTTGCCACCCTCCACTGCGGACCTGATGATCTCGGTTGACGACGGTGGCGACGCATCGGAACTGTCCGGCTCGATCACGCTGGAAGAGGCGTTGGCACAGGGACATACGGATCAAGACATCACGCCTTCGCCCGATGACGTACTGATGGTGTGCACCGGAGGAACAACCGGGCGTCCCAAAGGCGTCATGTGGCGGCAGAGCGACAGCTACGTCGTGTCGATGAATGGCGCCGATCACGAATCCGTGGAGGAGATACACGACAAGGTGCGCCACGGAGGGCAGCCATGGTTCGCGGTGTCACCGCTGATGCATGCGGCCGGTATGTGGACGGCGTTCGCGGCCCTACTCAACGGCCTGCCTGTGGTTCTCTACGACAAGACGAAATTCGACCCATCCGCCGTGCTGGCGACCGCGCAGCGCGAAAAGGTTGGGATGATGACGATGGTCGGCGACGCGTACGCGGGGCCGCTGGTCGAGGAGCTGCGCAGCGGTTCTTACGACCTGTCGTCGATGTTCGCGATCGGTACCGGGGGAGCGGCGACGAACCCGAAATATCAACGCGCACTTCTGGAGTTGCTGCCGCAGATCACGCTGATCAATGGTTACGGGTCGTCGGAGACCGGAAACGTGGGCTTCGGCCGCAGTCAGCGCGGCGCGGAGAAGGACACGTTCGAGCTGCGCGAGGGCGCACTGGTTGTCGCCGAGGGCTACGGTCGGTTTCTGCAGCCAGGCGAACAGGAGATCGGATATGTCGCGCGCGCCGGCCGGATCCCGCTCGGCTATTTCGATGACGAGGTCGCTACCAAGAAGACTTTCCCCGTCGTCGCAGGGCAGCGTGTGGTGATTTCCGGTGACCGCGGCTCGCTGGCCACCGATGGCACGATGCGCTTGTTCGGTCGCGACTCGCTGGTCGTGAACACCGGTGGTGAGAAGGTGTTCGTCGAGGAGGTTGAGGAAGTCCTTCGGGCGCACCCTGCGATCGCAGACGCGTTGGTGGTGGGCAGGCCGAGTGCGCGCTGGGGCCAGGAAGTCGTCGCTCTGGTCGCGTTGCGTGTTGACGTCGAGGCCGGCCACGACGCGCTTCACGAGCACTGCACGTCGCAATTGGCGCGTTTCAAGGCGCCCAAGCAGTTCATCGTCGTCGAGCAGGTCCGCCGGCTGGGCAATGGAAAGCCGGACTACCGGTGGGCGAAAAATGTTGCGACACAGAAGGCTACGGTATGACGCATAAAGCGATTGACTGTCTGGTCAATGTGCACTTCGGCGAAACCGAAAAGCAGCCGACGTGGATGCGCAAGGTGCGCGACGACTACTTCAAGGGCCCCGAGTCGATGTTCGCGCCGGTCGATCTGGCCGAGCTGCTCGACGAGATGGACGAGCAGGGCGTCGCCAAGGCCATCCTGATGGACAATCTCGCCAAGCCGTCGGTGACCGCACGTAAGTTCGTCGAAGCGAAGCCGGAGCGGTTCGCGCTGGCGATGGGCGGTGTGAACCTGCTGCGACCGATACCGGCGCTGAGGGAACTCGCCGCAGTGGTCACGGACCTGCCGGTAGCGTATGCCGTTGTGGGGCCAAGCTTTTGGGGTGACGGCCAATACCCGCCCAGCGATGCGGTGTACTACCCGCTCTACACCAAGTGTGCCGAACTCGAGCTTCCGCTGTGCATCAACACCGGTATTCCGGGACCGCCGATACCCGGTGAGGTGCAGAACCCGATCCACCTCGACCGGGTCTGCGTGCGATTCCCCGAACTAGAGCTGTGCATGATCCACGGTGCCGACCCGTGGTGGGACGTCGCCATCCGGCTGATGATCAAGTACCAGAACCTGCGCCTCATGACATCGGCATGGTCGCCCAAGCGGCTGCCCGAAAGCTTGCTGCACTTTATGCGGACCCGCGGCTCCAACAAGGTGATCTACGCGTCGGACTGGCCGGTGCTCACGATGCGCCGCGTCGTCCCCGAGGCCCTCGCACTGGAGCTGCCCGCCGACGTGCTCGACAACTATCTCTACAACAATGCGGACGAATTCTTCTTCGGGCCCCGGGAGGCGCACTGACCATGGACCGTTACGAACTTCGCAGGCTCGACTACAGCCTCACGGAGGACCATGAGGCGCTGCAGGCCGCCTACAAGGACTTCTTCAAAACCCATTGCTCCATCGAAACGGTCCGAGCTGCAGAGGAGTCGGGGTTCGACAAGAGCCTGTGGGAGCGATTGTGCGCCATGGGGGCGACGACGATGGCGTTGCCGGAAGCCGTTGGCGGCGACGGGGCGACGCTGGTCGATCTCACGCTGGTAGCCGAGGAAATCGGTCGATCGCTGGCCCCAGTTCCGTGGATCGACCACATCTGTGCGGCTCGACTGCTCGCCCGCCTGGGTGCGCTGGAGCCCGACGTCGTCAACGGTAAACAGCTGGCGGCCTTCGACCCTCAGCACGACAACGTGTCCGGCGTCAGGTTGATCCCGACGGGATCGATTGCCGACCAGATCGTGGTGCGTGACGGCGCAGAAGGTCAAGACATCGTCCGGCTGACGTTCGGCACCCGTCCGGCCGGGGTCGACAACATCGGCAAGCTACCGATGGCGTGGGTCGATCCTGCTGGCGCCGATGGACGCACCGTGTTGGCAAGCGGCTCGCAGGCATTGGCGGAATACCAACGCGCCCTGGACGAGTGGCGAGTGCTGACCGCGGCGGCGTTAGTGGGTCTGGTCGAGGAGACGATGACGATTGCCGCGGAGTTCGCCAAGACGCGGTACACCCTTGGCGTGCCAATCTCCACGCTGCAGGGCATCTCGCACCCGTTGGCCAACATCGCCATCACGGTGCAGGGCGGTCGCAATCTCGCCCGCCGCGCCGCGTGGTTCTTGGACAACGAGCCCGACGAGCGGCCGGAGTTGGCGCCGTCGGCGTTCGTGTTCATGGCCGAGGAAGCATCCAAGGCCGCCACGATGTGCGTACATGTCCAAGGCGGGCTCGGCGTTTCGGCGGAGGCGGCCGCCACCGCGTACCTCGTTCGGGCCCGTGGGTGGGCGCTGGCCGGCGGTGACCCAGGTGCCAGCGCGAAGTACATCGCCGAGATCGTCGCCGAGCGCGAAAGCAAGTAAGGGACACAATGGATTTCTCACGAGTCGAACTGTCGGACGACGATCAGGCGTTCCTCGACGAGGCGCGGGAGTTCCTGCGCACGCACGTCACCGAGGAGGTCCTCCGGCGTGACCGCGAGACGGGCGACAACTTCGACGAGGATGTGCACCTGGCGCTGGGCTCGGCGGGCTATCTGGCGCGCGAGTGGAAGCCGGAATCCGAAGGCGGCTTCAACCGATTGCATAATCGCATCTGGCAGCTCGAGAAGCGTCGCGCCCACGTCCCGTGGGTCACGTCGGGCACCACGGCCATGATCGCCCGATCGGTGGAGAAGTTCGGCTCACCTGAGCTGAAGGCCGAAGTGATGCCCCGCGTCTTCAGCGGTCATGTACGGCTCTGCCTGGGCTATACGGAGCCCGAGGGCGGGTCAGATGTGGCCACGTGTAAGACCCGCGCCGTCCGCGACGGCGACAGCTGGGTGATCAACGGGTCAAAGATGTTCACTACCGGCGCCCACAACTGCCAGTACGTCTTCCTGATCACGAACACCGATCCGGACGCGCCAAAACACAAGAGTCTGACCATGTTTCTGGTCCCGCTCGATTCGCCGGGAATCGAGATCCAGGGCATCCGCACCGTCGACGGCGACCGCACGAACATCGTCTACTACAGCGACGTCCGCGTCGACGACAAGTACCGGCTCGGGGAGGTGAATGACGGGTGGACGGTCGTGCGGGAACCGCTCAATGTCGAGCACGGCGCAGTTGACGCGGCCTCGGACGGGCTGCAGGATGTGTCGATCATGATGCACCAGGCTGGCTTCATGGCCGATGCCGTCGACAAGGCCGCGGCGAAGGTAACCGAGAAGGATCCCAACGGTCGCCGCCTGATCGACGACGGGTCGGTGGCATATCGGCTGGGGCGCAGCGTCGCCCGGATGGAGGCCTCCTTGTCGGCGTCTTCGATCTTCGGTCGTGTCGCTTTGGCGCAGACGATGCGTGACATCTCGCCGGACCTGATGGACATCTTGGGCACTGCGTCGACGCTGCCGGTCGGCACCGACGGCGCCGCCGACGACGGCGCCGCCGAGTACGTGTACCGGTTCGCGCCGCTGGTCGGCATCTACGGTGGCACCCTTGAGGTGTTCAGGAACATGATCGCCCAGTATGTGCTTGGGCTCGGCAAGCCGGCGTATGCGCCGCCGGCGCAGAAGAAGGCTTCGTGAGACTGCTCGAAATTGCGGGGAGATCGCGATTTTGCGGAGATTCACGATCTGTCCGCAGTCTCGGCGGAAGGACACGTAGTTGAGCCAACGCAAAGCCCTCGTCATGGGCGCCAGCGGGTTCGTCGGATCTCATGTCACCCGAAAGCTCGCCGAGCGGGGCGACGATGTGCGCGTTTATCTTCGTAAGTCCAGCTCGACCGTGGCAATCGACGATCTGGACGTCGATCGTAGTTACGGCGACCTCAGCGACGAACAAGCGCTGCGCGCGGCGATGTCCGACCGCGACGATGTGTATTACTGCATCGTCGACACACGGTTCTATCTTCGCGATCCGGCCCCGCTGTTCGCAACGAACGTCGAAAGCCTGCGGAGGGCACTCGATGTCGCGACAGATGCTGATCTACATCGGTTTGTCTTCTGCAGCACCATCGGCACCATCGCGCTGGGCGACGGGCGGACGCCGGTAACCGAGGCCATGCCGTTCGATTGGCACGGCAAAGGTGGGCCGTATATCGAGTCGCGGCGCCAGGCGGAGGCGCTGGTGCAGCGGTACGCCAACGAGCGCGGGCTGCCTGCGGTGGTGATGTGTGTGTCCAACCCGTACGGACCGCGCGACTGGCAACCGAGCCAAGGCCTGATGGTGAAAATGGCCGCCTTCGGGAAGGTCCCGGTGTACGTGAGGGGCGTGTCCACCGAGGTTGTCGGGGTGGAAGACGTCGCAGACGCGTTCTTGCTTGCCGGTGAATGCGGTCGGATCGGTGAGCGCTACATCATCTCCGAGACCTACATGTCCATGCGGGAAATGTTTGAAACCGCGGCAATTGGGGGTGGTGCCAGACCACCCCGGCTGGGTATCCCTCTGATTGCGCTCAAGGCGGGCGGCGCCGCCGCAAGTCTTACCAGTCGACTGTTGCGGCGTGACCTTCCGCTGAACGCGACTGGCGTGCGGCTATTGCATATCATGCCGCCAGCCGATCACAGCAAGGCAACTCGGGAGCTCGGATGGAAGCCACGTCCCGCCGCCGAGTCGATCAAGCGTGCGGCGCAGTGGTATGTCGAGCAGGCTAAGCGCTCGCCAGTGCCGGCGGATTGACGGCCGACGGATCGGGGTTGGCGATCGGCAGACCCATGAACCGGCGGGCGTTGTCACCCATGAAGTCGTAGGTGCGACGCTCGTCCATACCTTCTGCGTAGCGCCAGAAACCCTTTGGCTCGACGAGGCCCTCGGGGTGTGGGTAGTCCGACCCGAACAGAACCTTGTCCCAACCGACGGTGTCGACCACGTCGGCCACGCATCCCTCCCAAAATGGGCTGACCCAGACGTTGCGACGGAACACGTCGTGCGGGTGCTCAGGGAAGTTCTGCGGCATCTTCTTGTAGAGATCGGCGAAGTCGTGGAACAGCGGGTAGATCCACGAGCTGCCATTCTCGACGCTGGCGATGCGCAGTTTCGGGAACCTGGTCAGGGTGCCGTGGCAGATCAGGGCAGTGATCATGTCCGCAATCTCCCGGTGACCCAGCACCATCCACCGAAACGCGCTCTGCGCCATGAAGTTCTGGGTGTGCGGCGGTTCCCACCTGGCAGCGTAGTCGTCGAGTGGCGGATAGCTGGCGTGCAGCACGATCGGCAGACCGGCCGCCTCGACGTCGCGCCAGAACGGGTCGAACTCCGGCAGCGCCGGTGAGCGCCAACCTCGGATGCCGTTGACTGGGCCCGGTTTGATCAACGCCACCTTGACGCCGTGCTCCAGCAGGTACTCCAGTTCCCGCTGCGCGCCGTCGACCTCCGACAGATTGAGGATCGGCGTCGAAAAGACGCGGTTCTCGTAGTTGTATGTCCAGTGCTCGAGCATCCACTGGTTGAGCGCGTGGATGACCGCAAGCGTGAGTTCGGGATCGTCGGCGGTGGCGTGCTCGATGAGGCTGGCCAGGGTCGGGTAGTTCAGCGCTTCCGCGACGCCCTGGCGGTCGAGTTCGGCGATGCGGTCGGCGGGATTGCGGGTGGCCGCGGGTGCTTCGATGGCCGGACCTTGCATCTCGCGCAGCGTGAGCCCCTCGGTGTTCTCGCCGGCGAAGAACTTCTCGTGCGCGCCCGGTGCCGCGACGCGTTCGAACGTCGGGTTGGGGATGAAGTCGTTGACCTTGTTGTTGATGACGATCCGGGTCTGCCGGCCGATATGCGCGAATTGCACCGCACGCGAAAATCTTTGGGGAAGATACTTCGTCAGCGACTCGGGCGTCTCGTACATGTGTTGGTCGGCGTCGAAGATCGGCGCCTCGGTGAACTGACTCATCACAGCGTCACGATCGTCGCAGCAGCGGTGCCGGGCGCGCCGTAGAGCTGTGAGAACCCGACGCGGGGATCGCCGGGAACCTGGCGGTCGCCGGCCTCTCCCCGCAACTGGCGGACCAGCTCGTGGATCTGACGAAGTCCCGATGCGCCGATCGGCTCACCGTTGGCGATCAGCCCGCCGTCGGTGTTGACCGGCATCGCGCCGTTGATCTCCGTGGCGCCGTCGGCCAGTAGCTTCTCCTGCTCACCGTCGGCGCAGAAGCCGCACTCGGCCATGTGGATGATCTCGGCACCGGCGTCGGTGTCCTGGAGCTGGATGACATCGACGTCCTCCGGTGTCACACCTGCCTTTTCGAATGCCGCCTCGGCTGCGTACACCGTGGGCGCGACGTCCTCGTCGACCGGGGCGAAGGTGGTGTTGACCTCGTATGCGCCGTAGCGGCGGGTGCGCACCTCGACCGCCCGCAGGTACACGGGCTTCGAGGTGTAGCGGTGTGCGATGTCGGCCCGGCACATCACCACCGCCGCGGCGCCCTCATCGGGCGCGCAGAACATGTACTGGGTCAGCGGGTAGTTGAGCATCGTCGAGTTGAGGATCTCTTCCTCACCGATGGGCTTGCGGCGGAACGCGTTCGGGTTCAGCGCGCCGTTGCGGAAGTTCTTGGCCGCCACTTTGGCCAGTGTCTCCTGCGAGATGCCGTGGTCGTGCAGATAGCGGTTGGCCTTCATCCCGAAGAACTGGGTGGTGAGATACTGCCCGTTCTCGGCGTACCAGGACGGCATGCCGACCAGTGCGGGATCTTCGGTGAACGCGCCGCGCGGGTGCTTATCAAGGCCGACAGCGATGCCGATGTCATAGTCGCCGAGTCTGATTCCGTCGGCGCACGCCTTGGCTGCACTGGCCGCCGTCGCGCAGGCGTTGAACACGTTGGTGAAAGGGATCCCCGTCAGTCCGACCATGCCGACAATCGCGTCGGGGTTGGCAACCGTCCAACTGCCGCCGGTGGCGAACTGGACGTCGTTCCACTCGACACCGGCGTCGGCGACCGCGGCGAAGATCGCGTCGACGCCCATCTCCATCGCGGACTTGCCCTCGAAGCGTCCGAAAGGGTGCAGGCCCACGCCGATGATGGCCACATCGTTCACTGGCTGAATCCTCTCTAGACCGGTTTGAAGGCGAACGTGATGATCTCGTTGCCGTCGTCGTCAGTGGTGAAGGGCACCATGGCCAGCTCGACTTCCATGCCGAAGTCGAGCTTCGCCGGGTCGTTTTCGGTCAGACGGCCCTCGACCCGTATCACGTCATCAAGCTGAACCAGACCGACGCCGAATGGAACGAAGTCCTTGCCAGTGGGCCCCTTGTAGGGTGCGCCTGGCGCGAAGCCCTGGGTGGTCCACGCGACGAGAGTGCCGCGGCGAGGCAGCAGCACCTCCGACATCTCGCCTCGGCTGCATTTGGGGCAGCGGGCCTGTGTCGGAAATACCGTGGCGCCACATGTGTCGCACCGGCTGCCGATCAGCTGTGGGCTGTCATCGGGCCAGGTCGAGATGTCGGGCGCGAGCGCCTTCTGCATTGATCCATCCTCCAAAGACCGGCAAAACGGTATAGCAACTGTAACTCTTACAGTATCTTAGTCGGCGTGGCACCGGTGATCGAGCACAAGGCGACGTTCTGTCGAATCTGCGAGCCGCTGTGCGGAATGATCGCCACCGTCGAGGACGGACGGCTTGTGGCGCTTCGGCCGGACAAGGACCATCCGCTGTCGTCGGGCTTCGCCTGTCAGAAGGGCATCGCGTTCACCGAGGTGGTCAACGACCCCGACCGGGTCACCACGCCGCTGCGTCGGACCGAGACCGGACTAGAGCCGGTCAGCTGGGACGACGCGATGACCGATATCGCGGCCAGGCTGTCTGCGATTCTGCGTCGTGATGGCTCCGGCGCCGTCGGGTGGTACATGGGCAACCCGGCCGCGTTCAGCTACTCGCACCTCTCCGGCGTGATGGCCTTCATCAAGGGTGTCGGGCGGCACTCCCACTACTTCACCGCGTCGTCGCAGGACACCAGCAATAGGCTCGCCGCGAGCCAGTTCCTCTACGGCTCGCCCATGGCGGTACCCATCCCCGACCTCCTTCGCACTGACCTGCTGATCATGATGGGTGCGAATCCCGTTGTCTCGCATGGCAGTTTCCTCACTGCGCCGCGAATCAAGGACCGGATGCACGACATCGTCAAGCGCGGGGGACGGGTGGTGGTCGTCGACCCGCGCAAGACCGAGACCGCCGCCCAGTTCGAATGGCTGGGCATCGTCCCCGACACCGACTCCTATCTTCTCCTCTCGTTGCTGCACGTGATGTTCGCCGACGGCCACGTCGACCGCGCGCATGTCGAAAAACAGGCCGAGGGGCTGGACTGGCTCGAGCAGCAATCGGCGCCGTTCACCCCGGAGGCCACGGCATCCCTCACCGGCATCGAACCCGATACGGTTCGCGCGTTGGCGCGCGACCTGGCCCAGACCCCGCGCGCGGCCGTCTACGGGCGCTTCGGCACGTGCGTCGGCCAGAACGGCACACTGACCGCGTACCTGATGGACGCCGTCAATCTCGTCGCCGGCAAGCTTGATGCCCCCGGTGGCAGTGTGTTCAGCACGCTTGGCATGCCGGGCCAGAAGTGGCTGATGCGGGTGATGGGTGCCGGAGCTCGCCGGGGCTATGAGCGGAAGCGTTCCCGCATCGGCGGGTTCAGGTCCGTCGCGGCGGCTGAGCCGGCAGCGCTGATGGCCAAGGAGATCACGGTCGGTGGTGATCGGCAGATCAAGGCATTGTTCACCAGTGCCGGTAATCCTGTGTTGTCGGTGCCCAACGGTGAGGAGCTCGAAGCCGCGATTGCCGGCCTGGAGTTAATGGTCGGACTGGACCTCTACGTGAACGAGACGACTGCACATTGTGACTACGTACTGCCCGTCACGACGATGTATGAGCGCGACGACTTCGCGGTGACATTCCAGACGTTCCAGGCGACGCCGTTTCGGCAGGCCACCGAGGCGGTCGTCGCGCCGGCGGGGCAGACGCGCACGGAATGGGACATCATCGCCGAACTCACCGAGCGAATGGCCGGCCGCGCACCGACGTTCGCCGTGATGGGACTCGCCAAGAAGCTCACGGGCATGCTCGGCAAGCGCTTCACGCCTCGCCCGTTTGTCGACGCGATGATCCGGATGTCGGCCGGCGGCAATAGATTCGGCCTTCGCCGCGGCGGCCTGACCTTTCGGCGACTGACCGAGCGGCACCCCCACGGCGTGGTGGTCGCGCCGCACCTTCGGACCGGCGTGCTCGACGAGGTGGTCGCCTACAACCGTGGGCGTGTGCGCCTGGAGCATGAGGACATCGCGGCCGAGATCATCGACGTGTCACGGCGCACTGCGCCGGTGGATTTTCCGATGCGCGTGATCGGTATGCGAGAGCCCCGCTCGGAGAACTCATGGATGCACAACGCGCCACTGTTGATGCGCGGCGATCGGATTCACCGGGCGCTCATGCACCTCGACGACGCAGCTGCGCGTCACATCGGCGAGGGCGACACGGTAGCGGTGCGCTCTCCATACGGACAGATCGCCCTTCCCGTCTCGCTGACCGCCGACATCGTTCCGGGCACCATCGCCGTCCCGCACGGCTGGGGACACAAAGGCACCGGCGGGTGGAAGCTTGCTAATCGGGCCGGCGGCGCGAACGTAAACCAGCTGATGTCAAGCGATCCCGCCGATGTCGAGGCGCTAGCAGGGATGTCCTGGCTCACCGGTGTACCCGTGGAAGTCGAACGCGTTTGACTCTGCGTCTAGGGCGCAGAAGATCGAGAAGTGCCCGCCCTAGGCGCAGAGTCAAGTGCTGGCTAGTCCCCGGTCCGGATAAACGTGAAAGTGACATTCGTGTCGCACACGGTGAAATGGCCCGACAACTCCTGGACGATGCCGTTGACCACCGCGGTAGGTGTATAGGTGACCAGGACCGGACCGCATTGGCCAGGGGCTGAGTTCGTCCACCCCTTTCCGTTCCACTTGAGGACCGCGGACCCGCCGTCCCCGTTGACGACCGCGTCGCAGCCCCCGCAATCGCTGGTGGCTGTCGCGACCTTATCGTTGGAATAGTGACCGGAAGGGGTTTGGATGTCGTTGTGGTTGGCATAGGTGCCCTGTAACCGGGGTGCGTCGGACGACCCCTGCGGCGCCGGCGTTGCGACAAACGGCCGGGCGGGAACGACCCCCGCGGCATACGCCACGTCGGCGATCACGATGCCGATAAACCGCCAGAACCAGATGCGGGCAATCGCGTCCCACAACCGGAAGACATCGATAATCACTGCAGCCCTGAAGATGACGATGATTCTCGTCGGCGCGAACCCCGGCCAGCCCTGACCTCTCTCGAGCCCCACCGGCGCGGCCCCCGTCGCCCCGGCGGGCGGATCGTAATTCGCGGGTCCGACATACTTCGGTGCAACCGGCGTTGCCACAGGCGCCAACAGCGGATTGCCGGAGTAGCAGCGCACCGTCGGTTCGCCAAACTTGTTCACCAACACCGCGGTTCCCTGTTCCAGCACCACTTGCCGTGGGGCTACGCGGCCGTCGACGTACCGATGGTCTGTGACACGAGTGTCGGCGCGCAGTAATACCGGGGTGAGATCCCGGATGAACACCGGAATCTGGTCGGCGGTGATACCGACGACGCCGGCCCACGCCTTGGCCCTGTCCGAGTCCTGCCCCAGGAACTTGATCAATCCCTCTGCGTCGCACGTGGTTTGGCTCATCGTGCCGCCGAAAACACCCGGTTCACTGCCGTCGACGGACGGGATGGCGCCGGGCTGCGCGTCCGCCGGCGGGGCAGGCGCGGGTGGTGGGCCGGTGTCTACCGGCGGTGTCGGCTGCGGCGACGCAAAGGAATTGGGACTGAACGGGTCCTCCCCGCTGGATGCGGCCGGTTCGAGGAAGACCTCGCCTTGCGCATCCGCCGTAATCGGCTTGTCGTCGCTGCCGACCAGGTGCACTGTCACCAAGGAGACGACGAGAATCAGGGCGACGGCGCCAGCGATCAATCCCCACAATCTGGGACCACTGCGCCACCGTGACATATTCGACGGAAACCCTGACGCGGGCTCGTGGGGGCGAACGAAAGCCGCTTGCGTCTCGTCGGCTGTCCCGAGCGATGCGGAGGCATCGGGTTGCGACGCGTAGACCGTGCTGGGCTGGCCGGGGCTGGCGGGCTCGGTTGGGTGGACGGACTCGGGCCGAATCATCGGGTCGGTGATCGCCGACCGCGCCGCGGCGACCAGCTCTCTTGTGGTCGAGTACCGCTCCGCTGGATCTTTGGCCATACCCTTGGCGACCACTGTGTCCAGAGTGGCTGGCACGGTACTCCGCAAAGACCGACGGACGCGGCGGTGTCATCGACACATGGGCTGCGATCTGTTGCTCGAGACTGTTACCGGGGAATGGTTGGCTGCCGGTAAGACACTCGTGCAAGACACAGGTCAGGGCATAGATGTCGGCACGGGGTCGGCCTGCCCGCTGGTAAGCCGCTCCGGTGCCAGGTACGCCCAGGTGCCGATCACGCTGCCGGTCCCCGTCAACTTGGACTCTCCGACCGCGCGGGCGATCCCAAAATCGATCAAATAGGCGAAGTCGTCCTCGGCTACCAGGATGTTGGACGGCTTGACATCCCGGTGCACCGACCCGATCCGGTGCGCAGCGTGCAGCGCCGACGCGACTTGATCGATGATCCTGATCGCGCGATCCGGCTCCAGCGGCCCGTCCGTGAGAATGCTTTCCAGATCACGGGCTTCGATGAGCCGCATGTCCACGTACAGCCGGCCGTCGATTTCACCGAATTGATGGATCGGCACGACATGCGGCTCGGCAAGACCGGCGGCGGCGAAGGCTTCCCGCCGGAACCGCTGCTCGAACTATGGGTCACTGGCCAGTTGGGCGGACAACAGTTTGAGGGCGACCACGCGTTGGGTTTCGGTGTCGAAGGCCCGCCACACCTCGCCCATTCCGCCGCGTCCCAGCAACTCGATCAAGCGGTAACGTCCGAATGGCGTCCCATCCACCATGGGTCCCCCCGCCAACTGCCAGCAAACGACTAGCTTGCACAGTATCCGCCGGTCGTGCGCGGCGCGCCGAAATCTCCCACGAAGCCAACTGCTAGGCGATCGCGCCTGACTCCTTCAGTGCCTCAATGCGGTCCCAGTCGATGCCCAGCTCCATGAGCACGATCTCGGTGTGCTCGGACGCCTGTGGGGCGCGGGTGGTTTCCAGCGGCTCGTGGTTGAACTGGACGGGCCCGCGCACGACCTTGAACGGCTTACCGCCGTCGCCCGCCTCGACTTCGACGATCATGTCGTTGGCGATGGCCTGCTCGTCGGTGCCGAGGTCGATGAAGCTCTGGAAAGGCGCCCACTGGCCCTTCATCGTCTTCAGATGCTCGCGCCAATAATCGAAGGGCTTGCTGCGGATCGCCGTCCTGACGAGTTCGACTGCGGCCTCGGCGTTTTCAATCAGCGGGAGGACATCGGAAAAGCGCGGATCGTCGGCCAACTCCGGAAGACCCAGGTGCTCGAAGGCGTCGCGGATGTAGCCGGTCGGGCTGACGATGCACAAGTTGATGGTGCCGCCGTCCGAGGTCAGGTAGTTCGCCATGAAGGGGTTCACGCTTGGACCCGCTGCATCCGGCATCAGCGACCGCATCGTCTCGCCGGTCTCCATGCCCTGAGTGACGCTTGCACCGCCCGCCCACCAGGCCGTGCTCAGCAGCGACACGTCGAGCTCAACTGCCTCGCCCGTGCGCTCGCGATGAAACAGCGCCGCCGAGATGCCCCCGGCAATGTTCATGCCACCAATGGAGTCGCCGAACGCCGGGATGCCTTGCGACAGTGCGCCACCCAGTTCCTCGGGCGTCAGCGCATGGCCCACGCCGCTGCGGGTCCAGAACGCGGTGCCGTCAAAGCCTCCGGTATCCCGTTCCGGCCCCTTGTCGCCGTAAGCGCTGCCCCGCGCGTAGATGATGTTCGGGTTCACTGCACGGATGTGTTCGACGTCGAACTTGTTCTTCTGCCGTTGTGCGGGCATGTAGTTCGTCAGGAAGACGTCAGCTGTCTTGGCGATCTCGTACAGGACCTCCTGGCCGCCCGGTGTCGACACGTCGATGCCGACGCTGCGCTTCCCGCGGTTGGGATGTTCCATCAAGGGATGTCGATCCGGGTCGAGCTGGAAGCCACCCATGTTGATGAAGCCACGCTGGGTGTCGCCGCGCACCGGGTGCTCGACCTTGATGACGTCTGCACCCCAGTCGGCGAGGATCGCACCTGCCGCCGGCACGAACGTGAACTGTGCAACTTCGAGAACGCGAACGCCCTCCATCACCTTGATCAAGTGAACCCTCTCCCGCGCTGTTGTAATAACCTACTGTAATGTTTACAGTTGATCGTCCCGCAGAGTCCGATTGTACGAGGTAGCAGGGTGAGCTCCACTGAGAATCGAGTAGAACGGACCGAGACCAGCGTCGACTCGGGGCGGCGGGCAGCACTGCGGGCCGAATCACGGATGCTCATCGACGGTGAGCTCGTCACGGCGGCCACCGGCGAAGAATTCGACAACGGCTGCCCGGCCACCGGCCTCGTGCTCGGGCGCACCGCCGCGGCGCAACCGCAGGACATGGACCGTGCGATCGCGGCGGCACGCAAAGCCTTCGACGACACCGACTGGTCGACGAACCGCGCGCTGCGCAAGCGCTGCCTGGAGCAGTTGCAGTCGGCGATCGAGGCGGACAAGGAGGACCTACGTGTCGAGCTGATCGCGGAGGTCGGCTGCCCCGCGATGACGACACAATCCGCCCAACTCGACTGGCCGCTGGCCGAGGCACTGCGTTATCCGGTCCGGCTGATCGACGAGTTCGAGTGGGAACGCCAACTCGAGGGCGGCGGCCTGTTCGGCGACCGCAACGTGCGGACTGTCGTCAAGGAGCCGGTCGGAGTTGTCGCTGCGATCACGCCCTCCAACTTCCCGATCGAGGTCATCCTCAACAAGCTCGGTCCCGCGCTCGCGAGCGGCAATACCGTTGTGCTCAAACCGGACCCGCACACGCCGTGGAACGCCACCCGGCTCGGCCGGCTCATCGCCGAGCACACCGACATTCCAGCAGGAGTGGTCAATGTCGTGCCGACGCCGTCCAACGATGTCGCCGGACTACTCGGGACAGACCCCCGCGTCGACATGATCTCGTTCACGGGATCGACGGCCGTCGGCAAGCTGCTGATGCGGCAGGGCGCCGACACCATGAAGCGGATGTTTCTCGAGTTGGGCGGGAAGTCGGTGTCAATCGTGCTTGACGACGCCAACCCCGCCGCGATCGTCGGTGCCGCGATCGGGGTCTGCGTGCACGCGGGTCAGGCGTGCGCGGCGACCACGCGGATGCTGGTGCACCGATCGCTGTACGACGACGCGGTCGCCAACATCACCGCTGCGTACGCTGCGGTGCCGGTCGGCGATCCCGCAGCGCCGGAAACCCTTGTCGGACCGGTGATCAGCGCTGCGCAGAAGGACCGGGTGCTCAGTGCAATCGAGCGGGCACGCCGCGACGGCGCGTCGATAACCGTCGGTGGCGGTGAGGTCGACAAGCTGCCCGAGCATCTGTCCGGCGGCCATTACGTCGCACCCACTGTGATGGTCGGCGTCGACAACAGCGCGGCGATCGCACAGGAGGAGGTCTTCGGCCCGGTGCTCATCGTGATGCCGTTCGATGATGACGATGACGCGGTGCGCATCGCCAACGACAGCGCATACGGTCTCGCCGGGGCGGTCATGTCGAGATCAGTGGATCGGGGCATGAACATCGCCCGCCGTATCCGCACGGGTTCCTTCGGAGTGAACGGCGGCATGTTCTACGGCGCCGATGCGCCGTTCGGCGGCTACAAGAACAGCGGTGTCGGCCGGCAGTGCGGCATCGAAGGCTTTCAGCAGTACCTGGAGACCAAGACCATCGGGTGCCGGATGCCCCGGAAGAAGGAGAGCTAATGGGCAAGCTGGACAACAAGATTGCCGTCGTGTCGGGTGCCGCGCGCGGTCAGGGCCGTTCCCACGCGGTGAATCTCGCAGCCGAGGGCGCGAGCATCATCGCGCTAGATATCTGCGCCGACCTCGAGGGCAGCACATATCCGCTTTCGCGGCCGGAGGACTTGGACGAAACCGCCCGGCTGGTGGAGAAGGAAGGCGTGCGCGCCCATACGGTGATCGTCGACGTGCGCGAGCGCAGCGCGGTGTGGAAGGCGATCGAGGACGGTGTCAACGAGTTGGGCCGCCTCGACATCGTGGTGGCGAATGCCGGCATCTGCGCTCTCGGCAAGGGCCAGACCATCCAGTCGTGGTCGGACACCATCGACACCGACCTGGTGGGTGTATTCAACGTGATTCAGGCCAGCATTCCGCATCTCAACGACGGCGCGTCGGTCATAGCCACCGGGTCGCTGGCGTCGCTCTTGACGGGGACGACGGGCAACCAGGGTCCCGGCGGCGCCGCGTACAGCTTGTCCAAACAGATCGTCGCCCGCTATGTCAACGATCTCTCAGTTCAGTTGGCCGAGAGAATGATACGCGTCAACGCGCTACACCCGACCAACGTCAACACCGACATGCTGCAGAACGAGGGAATGTACCGGCAGTTCCGGCCGGACCTCAAAGAGCCGACCCGCGAGGACGCCGAGCCGGCTTTTCACGCGATGCAGGCGATGCCGATCCCGTACATCGAGCCGCAGGATGTATCCAACGCCGTGGTGTTTCTCGCGAGCGACGACGCCCGCTACATCACCGGAACGCAGATGCGGATCGACGCAGGCGGGTTCGTCAAGCTGGCGCCCTGGAAAGGCTGATCAGATCCGCAGCGTTTTCAAGGATGCTGTCGAGGATGTAGTCGAAGTCGATGTCGTCGGCAAATCCGATGCCCCGGCCGGATAACGTTTTGGTCTGTAGGCGCTCCAACACTGCCGATCCCCGGGTGTGCACCGAAATCGCTCCGTAGGTTTCGACGGCCTGCACCGGCGTCAGCCCCGCCTCGACCAGAGCCGCGACGGGGTGTTCGATTTCCTGTAGGGCACCGTGCAACGCGCCGGCGCCGTAGTGGCCGCGAATGAGGACCAGGTCGCACAGGATGGGATCGTCGAGAAACTGCCTGCGCATCGTCAGCGCGTGATTGCGCAGCGACTCACGCCAATTGGACGCGTCGATGGAGGGCACGGTGAACGCGTACTGCGCCAGTGCCCGGTCGGTCATGGCGTCGAGCAGCTCGTCCTTCTTGCGAAAGTACCAATAGATGCTCGTCACTCCGACATCGAGGTGCCTCGCCAGCAGCGGCATGCTCAAGTTGTCGATGGAGACCTCCGACGCCACCTTGAAGGCCCCATTGATGATCTCGTCGACGGAGATCGATCCGCGTTCGCGTCGCTGGCGCCGTTGTGCCATCACCTCACCTCACGGCGTCGAACGTCACCGGAATCGCGGTCGGTGAACGGAACGGCTGGCCCTTGATATGCGGGTTGTCGTCGGTGATGAGGCGGATGTCGGCAAGGCGATCAAGCAGGCATTGCACTGCGACGCGCGTCTCCATCCGCGCGAGGTGCAGACCCATGCAGGTGTGCTCCCCGGCGGCAAAGGAGATGTGCGGCAGGCGTTTCCGGAAGATGTCGAACTTCTCGGAGCGCTCCCATCGCTTTTCGTCGCGGTTGGCCGAGCCTATGCACACGTCGATCACCGCTCCGGCGGGAAGGTCGATGCCTTCCACTTCGGTGGCCTCTGTCGCGTACCGCTGCACGGTGGTCAGCGGCGTTTCGAACCGCAGGCCCTCCTCGATGGCCGCCGGGATCAGCTCGTGATCTGTCTGTACCGCCTGGAACTGCTCGGGGTGTGACAGCAGCAGATACAGCAGGTTGCCCGACGACCGGTATGTGGTTTCCAGCCCGGCAGGCAGCAGCAGCCGAAGGAACGAGTAGATGGCTTCATCACTGAGCTTTTCGCCGTCGATCTCCGCGGTCACCAGGTCGCCGATGATGTCCTCGGTGGGCTTGGACCTGCGCTTGTCGATCTGTTGCAGGAAGTAGTCTTTCAGCGCCGCGGATGCTTCAAAAGCCTTCTTGTACTTGACGGTGTAGCTGATCAACTCGACGGCACGCTGCCGGAACCACGCGAGGTCTTCGGAGGGCAGCCCCAACAACTTCGAAATGACGCGTGTCGGGAACTCGAACGTGAAGTCCTTGACCAGATCTGCCTCGCCGTCGTCGATGAACTCGTCGATCAGCGCGTTGACGACGGGACGGACGATTTCGGGTTCCCACCGCAACAATGACTTCGACTTGAATGCCGCAGACACGAGATTGCGGTGTTCCCAATGCGTCTTGCCCTCCATCGCGAGGATGCTCGGGCCGATGAACAATCCGATGGTGCTGTCGTAGATGTGGGAGTTGAACACCTTGCCGTCGCGAAACACCCGGTTGACCGCGTCGAAGGAGACCGCCGCGTAGAGGTGCTCGGGCATCATCGATTCCGGCGTTTTCGACCAGTCCATGACGCTGCCCTTGAAGACTCCGGATTCCCGCCGCTTCTGCGCGAAGAAGGGGTAGGGGTCACGTAGGAGGTCTGACGTCTTGTCGGCCGTGACGTCCCGCACTGGGCTTTCCACCGCTGATCTCCAGCATCGTCGAACGGACAGGCATTCTGCTATCGGTACTGTAAAGCTTACAGTATAGGTTCTAGAGTTGGATCGGCGCTCCGGCGATCATCGAATTGATGAAGCCGGCGTCGACCTGAATGTCCTGCCCGGTGATCCAGCGAGCCTCGGGCGACCCGAGGAACGCAACCACCGGCACGATGTCGTCAACGCCGGCGTGCCGACCGACGGTGGCACGGCACATGTCGAGAACGTCCTTGCCCATGGTCTGCTCGAAATCGGAGAGGATCGGCGTCTCCACAGGACCCGGGCTCACGGTGTTGATCCTGACCCCGTACTTGGTCCATGCGGGGCCGGCGAGGCGCTTGCTGTACAGAATCACCGCCTGCTTGGACGTGCTGTACACCGGATAGTTCGGGTCCTGATCGGCCTGCCATTTCTCGACGGCCTCGGCGTCGGTGAGCTGCAACAGCCCGGCCAGTACCTCCAACCGCTGGTCCCAGCCGAGCGCAGCTGTCGACGCGACCGCCACGACCGACCCGCCCTCACGAAGCAGCGGCAGCATGCCTTCGGTCATCAGCCGCATGCCGAGGTAGTTCACCGTGAGCACGTCGGCGGCCGGTGCGGTGCCGGGGACGCCGGCGACGTGGGCGAGCATGTCCCACCCCGAACCGATCCGGCCCAGCAGGCGGTTGATACTCGCCGCGTCGCGCAGGTCGCAGTGCAGATACTCCGATGCCGGAGTCTGGTGCTCGCGCACGTCCACTGCCAACACATGGTCGCCGCGGTCGTGGAAGTGCGTCGCGACCGCCGCTCCGATGCCGGACCCCGCACCGACCACAACGACCTGGCGTCGCTGACCGCTCATTCGAACCCTTTCCGCCGCACTGCATCGTCGGCGTATCATCGAATGGCCGACAGTAAGGTCGACAGTAAACAATTCTGGTCCGCCAGACAATGAGTACGGGACGGACGAATGAGCACAACGCAGGAGCGGGTTGACGGCGCGGTCGACGGCAGGCCTGACGCGATGAGAGCGATCCTCGAGCGCCAGCGCCAAGCCTTCGTCGCCGACGGACCGCCCAGCGTGGCTGTCAGGCGTGACCGCATCGACCGGCTGCTCGCCCTCGTCCTGGAAAACGCGGATGCATTCGTCGACGCGATGGCCGCCGACTACGGAACCCGTCCGAAGACAGGGTCATTGTTCACCGAGATCCTCGGCATGGTCTCGGTGATCGAGCACACCAGAGCGCATGTGCCGCAGTGGATTCGGGCGACCAAGCTGATGCGCGCCGCCCGGATCTTCAGCCTGAAGGCAGAGGTGCAGCCCTCACCGCTGGGTGTGGTCGGGATCATCGGCCCGTGGAATTTCCCGCTCAACCTCGTGGTGCTGCCTGCCTCGGCCGCCTTTGCGGCGGGCAACCGGGTGATGATCAAGATGTCGGAGATCACCCCGCGCACAGCGGACCTGTTGAAGGCGACGGCGCCAAAGTACTTCGACCCGACCGAACTTGACGTCGTGATCGGCGGGCCCGACGTCGCGGCGGCCTTCTCGGCGCTGCCGTTCGATCATCTGTTCTTCACCGGTTCGCCGTCGGTGGGCGCGCTGGTGCTCCAGGCCGCCGCGCGCAACCTCGTTCCGGTGACGCTGGAACTAGGCGGTAAGAATCCGGTTGTGGTGTCGCCCGACGCCGATATCAATCGATCGGCGGCACGTATCGCGCAGGCGCGGATGATCAATGGCGGCCAGGTATGCATCTGTCCCGACTACGTGTTCGTGCCCGACGATCGCGTGGACGCGTTCGTTGACGTCGCGCGCGAGACCCTTCGCGGCATGTTCCCGTCGATCGTGACCAGCGACGACTACTGCTCCTCGGTAAACCACGCCAACTTCGATAGGGTCGTCGGCCTGATCGATGATGCGCGGGCCAACGGCGCCATCGTCGAAACCGTCGCCCCGGCCGGTGAGTTGCTCCCAGACCGCGCCACGCGCAAGATCGCGCCCACCATCGTGCGGGACGTCGACGAGCGCATGAAGATCGCCAACGAAGAGGTCTTCGGTCCCGTCCTGGCGATCAGGCCCTACTCCCAACTGGAAGAGGCCATCGACTACATCAACGCCCGGCCGGCCCCCCTGGTTGCGTACTGGTACGGTCCCGACGACGACGCCTTCCGCAACTTCGTTCGCCACACCCGTAGCGGGGGAGTGGCGCGCAATGACTTTGGCGCCCAGATGATTCCGTCGGCCGCACCTTTCGGCGGCGTGGGCCGCAGCGGCATGGGGGCCTATCACGGCAAGGCGGGATTCGACGCTTTCAGTCACTACCGGACCGTTGTCGGTAGCGATCTGGCGTTCAGTATCACCGGACGTGCGGCACCGCCGTTCAGTGGTCCGATGCGGGCGGGCACTGCGCTCGCGCTCCGGATGGCGCGCGGCCGCACGCGCCGTAGGCTCAGGCGCTGCCGCTGATGGCCTGCTCGCGGGCCCACCGGTAGTCGGCCTTGCCCGCCGGGCTGCGCTCGATGACCGGCCTGAACACGATCGCCTTGGGCAGCTTGTACCTGGCGAGCGAGCCCGCGGCGTGGTCGATCAGCTCCTGCGCCTCAACGCTGGCACCATCGACGAGGGCGACGATCGCGACGACCTCCTGGCCCCACCGCTCGCTTGGCCGGCCCGACACCACCACATCGGCGACCGCCGGATGCGATGCGACGGCAGTCTCGACCTCCTCGACGAAGATCTTCTCGCCACCGGAGTTGATGCACACGGAGTCACGGCCGAGCAGCTCGATCGTGCCGTCCTCCAGATGACGCGCACGGTCGCCAGGCACCGAGTACCGCACGCCGTCGATAACCGGGAACGTCACGGCCGTCTTCGCCTCATCTCCCTTGTAGCCCAACGGCACATAGCCCCGCTGCGCGAGCCAACCGATCCCGTCGTGGCCCGGCTCGAGGATGGCGTTGAGATCCTCGGCCGCGACGAACGTGTCGGGACCGGCGTTGAACGTGCCCGTCGCCACCGCCCCAGGCGCCGACATGTGCGTCATCTGGGCTCCGGTCTCCGAGGACCCCACACCGTCGACGACGATCAGACCGGGTTTGACGTCGATGAGACGTTGTTTGGCCGTCGGGGTCAGCAGCGCGCCGCCATTGGCTACCACCGCCAACGACGAGAGGTCGGCGCCACCGCGTTCGATCGCTGCAGCGAGTGGTCGCGCCATCGCGTCGCCGACGACCGTCACCGCCATGACCTTTTCGCGCTCGATCGTGCGGACCACCTCGTCGGCGTCGAAGCGATCGGTGATCGTGGAGAACACCACCGACTGGCCGGTAGTCATCGCCGTCATGACCGCCCACTGCGCTGCGCCGTGCATCAGCGGCGGCAGGATCATCAGCCTGGATTCAGGCGCGTCCGCAACGCGTTTGGCGATGTCTTCGTAGGAGTTGGCAAGCTCCCCGGTGTAGAGGCTCCGGCCGCCGAACGAAGTCATGAAGATGTCGTGTTGCCGCCAGAGCACGCCCTTCGGCATGCCGGTCGTGCCGCCCGTGTACAGCACGTAGAGGTCGTCGGGTGACGGCTCCTGGGGCGGCAGTACGGCAACGCCCGACCCGACGATCGACTCGTAGTCCACCGCCCCGTGCACGAGATCATTGCCTGATCCGTCGGCGATCTGGATCAGCACCCGCAGTTTGGGAAGTTGGCGGAGGACGTCGTTGACCCTTGGCGCGAACGTCGCGTGATAGATCAGCGCGGTCGCCCCGGAGTCAGCGAGCAGGTAGTGCAATTCGTTCTTGACGTAGCGGTAGTTGACGTTGAACGGCGCCACCCGCGCGCGCCAGGCACCGAGCATGGCTTCGACGTATTCGGGTCCGTTGTAGGCGTAGATGCCGAGCAGGTCCTGGCCGACCTCATGGCCTGCGAGCGTCGACCGCTCGGTTTTGGCGCCCAATCCCCGGGAATGGAGATAGGCGGCGAGCCGATTCGAGCGCTCGACGATCTGGGCGTACGTATAACGGCGGTCACCCTGGATCAGGAATTCCCGATCACCAATCACGCCCGCTACGGTGTCAGCGGCGGCGGGGACGGTGAACTGGGTCGTGGAGTCAGACATCGCGCCTCTCAGGGCTGGTGGGGCAGCAGCTTAATCATCAGGCCGTTGGCCTCGGATAGTACGTTGCCGTCGGCGTCTGTCATCGTCGCCCTGATGAACGCCTTTCGCCCGTCGACGGAGGCGACCCACGCCCGCGACACCAATGGCTCGTCGGTGGGGGTGATCTTGCGGTAGTCGACATGCAGGTAGGCGGTCCGGCTATCGGGACGACCTGCGGCGGAGACCACCATGCCGAAGTGCCAGTCGTAGAACAGCGGGATGACCCCGCCGTGGACTGCGCCGTTGCCGCCGACATGGAAGCGGCTGAAGTGTCCGTGCATCGTGACCTCGTCGGGACCTGATTCGGCGACTTGCCACGGCGGCATCAATGGGTGGCCGTTGCCGGGAAGGTGCCGGGCACGTCCGGCCGGCGCAACGCCCGCCGGCGCCCTGTGCTCCTCCAGACGTGCACAGATGTCTTCGATGAGGCCGGCCGCGTCGCTCCACAGTGTTGCGTCGGGGTTCGTGGACACCGCGATGTCCTGCAGTCGGCGCATCGAGGCGACGAATCGGGCCATCTCAGGTGGTGCGTCGACCGGTTCGATTCTCGCGAATTCGCGGATGTCGTTGTCGGTGTCGGTCACTTCCACGCCTCGATGAGGTCGTCGGTGGTGGTGATCGTCGCCAGCAGTGACAGCGTGTTGTCAATGATCGAGTTTGCGTAGTCGGTGGGGATGCCTGCGACAGCGTCTCGCGGTACGACGACCCGGTACGCCAGATTCACGGCGTCCATGACGAGGTTTGTGATCGCGACATTGACCGAGACACCGACGGCCACGACGGCTGAGACGCCGAGGTTGCGCAGCGTCGCGTCGAGGTCGGTGCCGCCCATCGGGCCGATGCCGTGGGACCGGTGAAGCACCACATCGGTTGGCGCAGGCCCGAGTTCGGGCAGCAGCGACGCGGCTGGACTGCCGGGGATGATGTCGACGTCGCTACCGATGGCGAAGATCTTCGCATTGTGGTTGGCGCCGAGTCCGTCGGGCCGCCGCTGCACGAGACAGTGCACCACCTTCACGCCGGCGTCACGTGCCGCCGGTAGCAGTCGCTCGATGTTGGGCACTGCCTCGCGGCGCGCCTCCTCGGCGAGCGCGGCCAGCCCCGCATTCGGGCCGACGACCGCGCCCTGACATTCCTGGGTGACGATCGCGGTATGCCCTGGCGCCGCGATCTCGGCGAGGTCGACCTTCACGCGGACGCAGCCGCGTCTCGAGCTGGGACATCACCGGGTGGGGTGGCGGGAATGTCACCGGGTGGGGTGGCGGGAATGTCACCGGGTGGGGTGGCGGGAATGTCATAGAACTGCGTCGCCCACTTGCGCAGCGCCATATACGGTTTCGCGTCGATCTTTGACAGCGCCGGGCGTTCGACGTACTTCTGGTAACGCCAGATGTCGAGGTCGTCCCACACCGTGCCCAGGTACTGCCTCTCCACCCGCGCACGGACATCGTCGGGAGGAATGTCGGAGGCTTCTCCCGGCTTCTTGGGCCACCAGATCGAATAGAACATGTTTGAGTTCTCGTCGTCGGTCGGCGTGCACGCGAAGATCAGCCGATGGTTTGACGAACCTTCGAATGCGCTGATCGCGCCGCCGAGCCCGAACATGTGGCTGTGAATCCGCAGCGCCATCTTGTCGGGATCGTCGCTGCCGGCGTCGGGCCACCCCGTGAGGAATCGCCACTCCTGGTCCACGATCCTCCACTCGAGCAGCTTCGGCGTGACGGTGGCCCGGTGGACGTATTGGAAGTGCGCGCTGTCAGGACCGTTCTCCGCGACGATTTGCGGGTGTACCGGTTCGTGCTCGGCGAGCCGGGAGAACTCCGGGAACGGTCGGTAGTAGGCGTCGGGGTTGGTGTCGAACTGAGGGAACGACTTGAAGATATCGGGCATCTCCCATTGCGGTTCCTTGCCGTCGGGGTGGTGCCACATGAAGACGCAGCCGTACTGCTCCTGCACCGGGTACACCCGCAACGTCAGGGCCCTGTTCGGTCGGTCGGGTGCATACGGGATGTAGGTGTTGGCGCCGTTCGGGCCCCACCGCCAGCCGTGGAACGGGCACTCGACGCAGTCGTCTACCACCTTGCCGCCGTGGCCGATGTGCGCGCCGAGGTGTTTGCAGTGTCCCTCCAGGAGATGAAGCGCTCCCGACTCGTCGCGGTAGGCCACGAGATCTTCTCCGAAGTACTTCAGTGGGCGCACTTCACTCGCACGGAATTCGGCCGACCAGCCGATCATGAACCAGCCGGTGACCTTCCAGGTGAACGGGACTTTCACTGCGGCCGCCTCTTGGGTCGATGGATACTAAATCGATTACAGTATAGATTTCCGCAAAGGGCAAGATCGGCAGGACGCAACGCGGGCGATTAGCTTGGCTGGCCGCCTCCGCCGCGTGTAACGGCATGGCGCGATGTTGGCCGATCTGCCGCCATCGCTTTCCAGCCGACGCGAAACCGGCTGTCAGTCAGTCGATTTGAACTTGCGGCCGCCTTCTAACGTGCGAGCGCTCAGGCCATGGATCGGCACTTGATTTTCCGTAAACCTACGGTAGCGTAGGTTACGCAGCCGTAGGTAAGAGAGTCGAAGCCGGGAGGTCTCGATGACGACCATGCACGTCGATCTACTCACTGAGCTGGAACCAGTGGTGGAGGACAACCTCAACCGCCACCTCGCGAAGGCGAAGCCCTGGAACCCGCACGATTACGTTCCGTGGAGCCGGGGGCGTGACTTCGCGTTGTTGGGTGGCCAGGACTGGACTCCGGCGGATTCCCAGCTCGACGAGGTCTCCAAGGCCGCGATGATCGTGAACCTTCTCACCGAGGACAACCTGCCGTCCTACCACCGCGAAATCGCGATGCGCTTCGGAAATGACGGCGCGTGGGGGCAGTGGGTCGGCCAGTGGACGGCCGAGGAGGGGCGTCACAGCGTCGCGATCCGCGACTATCTTGTCGTCACACGCGGCGTCGACCCCGTGGCCCTTGAGCGCGGTCGAATGATTCACATGGCCGCTGGCTACGACTCGGGCGACAAGTCGATGCTGGAGGCCTTGGCCTATGTGTCCTTCCAGGAACTGGCGACGCGGATCAGCCACCGCAACACCGGTCGAGCATCTGGGTGTCCAATCGCCGAACAACTCCTCACCCGAATCGCAACCGACGAGAACCTGCACATGGTGTTCTATCGGAACCTGGTGAACGCTGCGCTCGATATCTCACCTAACGCGACAATGAAGGCGATCGCGCGCGAAGTGATCAACTTCCAGATGCCGGGAAGCACGATGCCGGGGTTCGCGGAGAATGCACTGACGATCGCCAAGGCCGGTATCTACGATCTGCGTTCACATTTGGACGATGTCGTGCGTCCGGTTTTGCGGTTCTGGGGAGTGTTCGAGCGCGATGATTTCGACGGTGAAGGAGCTCGCGCGCGAGACGAACTGGCGGCATTTCTCGATCTGGTGGAAGAAAAAGCCGCGTACTACGACCAACGTCGCGAAGAACGACTGGCCACCGCCGCACGATAGATCACGATAGATTTTCGCGACCGTTCTCGGCCTGGCCCTGATACTGTAATCATTACAGTATCTTGCTTAGGCCGGGAACGTGAGGTGTCGACTTGCCCAAATCTGCTCGCTTCGACGCAATCGTGATTGGTGCCGGCTTCTCCGGCCTGTACGCGCTACACCGGCTTCGCGAGCTCGGCATACGGGCGTGCGTGCTGGAGATGGCCGAGAACGTCGGCGGGACATGGCTGTTCAACCGGTATCCCGGCGCACGCTGTGACATCGAGAGCATCGAGTACTCGTACAGCTTTTCCGATGAGATCCAGCAGGAATGGGTGTGGACCGAGACGATGCCGGCCCAGCCTGAAATCGAGGCGTACCTCAACTTCGTCGCCGACCGGTTGGACTTGCGCCGCGATATCTCCTTCAACACCGAGGTCGTCGCGATGACCTTCGACGAGGACGAAGGCGAATGGCTGGTCGAGACCTGGGCGGGGGACTCCTACGTCGCCCCCTTCGTCGTAGCGGCGTCCGGCATCCTGTCGGTCCCGTTGGAACCGCGGATACCTGGAATCGACACCTTTGCGGGACCGTCCCTGTACACCAGCTGCTGGCCAAAGAAGGGCGTCGACCTCACCGGAAAGCGGGTCGGCGTCATCGGTACCGGTTCCACAGGCGTGCAATTGATCCCGGTCGTGGCGCGGCAGGCCGGCCACCTGTCGGTGTTCCAGCGCTCGCCGGCATACACCCTGCCGTGGGAGGTGCGGGCGTTCGAGCCGGGAGAGCTCGACGAAATGAAATCCCGGTACGACGAGATCCGCGCCGCGCAGCGTCAGCACCCCGTCGGCGCGGCGCGGCTCAGCGCCTTCTCCGTGTTGCTCGAAATGCTCGCCAAACCGCCTCTCAAGACGGCCACGCGCGAAGAGCAACTGCGCGCCATTGAGGAAGACGGCGTCATCGGTGCGCTCAGTTGGGGCGACATCTTTTTCGACATCGAGGCCAATCAACAGGCGGCTCAGCTGTACGGCGAGGCGGTGGCCCGCATCGTCAAGGACCCGGCAACCGCGGCGTCCCTGGTGCCGAGTCATCCCTTCGGGTGTAAGCGACCCATCATCGACCAGGGCTACTACGAGACGTTCAACCGCGACGACGTCACGCTGGTCGATCTGCGCAAAGGGCCGATCCGCGAGGTGACCCCGACAGGCATCGACACCGAGCAAGGCTTCTATGAGCTCGACGTGATCGTCTACGCCACCGGTTTCGACGCGATGACCGGTGCGCTCACCCGTATCGACATCCGCGGCCGCGACGGCATGTCGCTACGCGACTTCTGGGCCGACGAAGGCCCGCTGTCGTACCTCGGGTTGGCGGTGGCCGGATTCCCGAACCTGTTCATCGTGCAGGCCCCGGGAAGCCCGTCGGCGGCAACGAATTTCGTCTCCGCTCTGGAACAGCACGTGGAGTGGATCGGCGAGTGCATCGCGTACCTGCGCTCCCACGACTACCGCACCATCGAAGCGCTGCCGGACGCCCAGCGCGAATGGATTGAGCACACCACCTCGTTGGTAGCGCCGACCGTGCTTGTGCACCCGACCTGCAATTCCTGGTACAACGGTGGCAATGTTCCCGGCAAGAAACGGATGTACATGGGTTACACGGCGGGGATTCCGGAATACCGTCGCCGCTGCGACGAGGTCGCGTCCGCCGGATATACGGGCTTCAAGCTCGCCTAGCCGATGAAACCGTCGGAACGGGCATGGCGAGTCGGCCGCGACTTCGCGGGGGTGCTGCCGCGGGCGCGCTCGGGGCTGACGGGCGATGAATGGGAGCCGCTGTCGCTGAAGGGTGTTCGTCTACTCGGCGAGGTCGTGATGGACGAGCTGGCGCTGTCGGGCATGACGCTGACCGCGCCCCCGCCGAAGTTGGAGCGCTCAGTGGCTTCGTGCGCGGAGGCAGCCAAAGAGCTATCGACGCTTGGCGTGGCAGCGGCGCATGCAGAACCAGAGCCCTTGCAAGTGAAAGCGATTCGCAGGCGGCGGTTCGGCCGCCTGGTTTATGAGCGGCTGACGTTTGAGCACGATCCGTTGCTGCCGCCGTCCTTGGGCGCGGAGGGCCTCGGCGGGCCGGCAACCTCCGCGGTGCATCTGTGTCGCCAGGGAGACGACCGGCGGCCCTGGTTGGTATGGGTGCACGGGGCGGGGCAGGGGCAACCGCTCGACCTCCTGTTCTCGCGAGCCAGTCGCATTCAGAACGAGCTTGGAATCAACATCGCGCTTCCGGTGCAGCCGGGCCACGGTGTGCGTCGCAACTCGTGGCCTGCCTATCCGAACATGGATCCGCTGAACAACGTCGCGGGAATGATGCGTGCGGTCTCCGAAGTGCGCGCGGTGGTGAGATGGCTGCGACCGCAGGCAAGCGCGATCGCCGTCTCCGGGGTGTCCATGGGCAGTCCCGTCGCGGGCCTGGTGTCCCACCTCGAAAACGTGGACGCCGTCGCGGTGTACACACCGATCTTCGGGCTCAACGCGATGATCGCAGCCCATCTGGGTCGCTGGGGCCCGTCAGTGCGGGAGACCATCGACTTGCTGCGGTCAGACACTGTGGCGCAAGTGATGTCGGTCGTCGACTACCAGTCCGTCGAGCCTTCGGCCCCCGCCGACCGTCGCCTCATCGTGGGTGCGTGGCATGACCGGATGGCATTTCGCGAACCTGCACTCGCTTTGCACGAGCGATGGGAAGGCCAACTGTACTGGCATGACGGTGGTCACGCCGGCCACCTGTTCTCCCGACGCGTGCAAGCCGCGTCCGAACAATTTCTCCGCGGGCTCAGTGCGGCAGGCGGCCGCCGATTGTCCGGGTGACCTGTTCGGCATAGCCGACCACCAGGTCGATCCAGGCCTCGCATTGCGCGTGCGGCATCCGCACGGTGGGTCCGCTGATTGTGATCGCCCCGAGGATGTCACCGGCGGCATCGAAGACCGGCGCGGAGAGTCCGGACGCGGAGTCTTCCCGTTCACCAGCTGTGATCGCATAGCCGTCCGCCCTGGCCTGCGCGATGAGCTTGCGCAGGTCCTCTGGGCTCGTGACCGTGCCATCAGTGAGCGGTTCCAACGGAGCGGCGAGAACTTTCTGCGCCAGGTCTGGATTCCACGCCAGCAGGATCCGTGAGGCCGAGCCAACGTGTAGCGGGATCACCTTGCCCACGTACATGTCTCGACGCAACGCGTGGCGCGTCTCTGCCACAGCCACACAGACCCGGAAGTTCTGCTCCACCTTGAAGAAGCAGGCCGCTTCTCCGGTCTTGTCGCGGATCTCCTTGAGCACCGGGTTGACGACGGCCAATACGTCGAGGTCCTTCAGGGCCGTGGCGGCCCAGTAGGACATCCGCACGCCGACTCGAATGCGGTCGCCTTTGCGGTCCAGCAAGCCCTGGGCGACCATGTTGCTCACCAGTCGCTGCACCGTGGAGGTCGGAAGCCCGGTCGCCTGCTGGATCTCGCCGAGCGTCATATCGGGATGCGTCAGCGAGAACGCGTCGAGGATCTCGGTGATCTTGCCGAGCACAAGCAGCGGTTGCTGCTTGGCCGCGGCCGCGGCGTCATCGGATGCCATCACGCGAATCTACCGTTAGGCGCTAGAGGCGATGACCCAGTCGAACGCCTTGGACTTCGACCGCGCACCTTGAGCGGTTCTCGAGCGGTTCGGCTCGCCGAGTTCGGCGAGGAGTTTGGCGGTGATGTCCACCATCGACGCCAATGTGGCGGGCGTGAACCAGTCCGGACGGGTCGCGAACAGCAGGTCCTCGCTGGAAGTGTTGCCGCTGGCACCCGGCGCGAACGGGCAGCCACCGAGGCCGCCGAGCGATCCGTCGACCATCGTGGCGCCGGCGTCGATCGCAGCGAGCGTATTCGCCACGCCGAGGCCCCAGGTGTCGTGGCCGTGGAAGACGATGCGCCGCTGTGGGCTTCGTGCTTTCAGGCCTTCGATCAGATCGGTTACCTGCGTGGGGATGGCCTGGCCGATGGTGTCGCAGACGACGATGTCGTCGGCGCCCTCCGTGCGTGGATCGGCGGCGATGCCGATGACTCGTTCGGGATCGGTCACGCCCTCGAAGGGACATGTGAACGCGGTGGCGATGCACAGCTGGATGGCACCGCCGACCTCTTGTGCAATCCGGACGGCATCGGGCATGGCCGCGACACTGTCTTCGGTGGTGCGGCCGATGTTGGCCTTGTTATGCGAATCCGATGCAGAGAAGCAGTATTGGAAGTTCCGCGCGCCAGCGGCCGCCGCCTTCTCGATATGCCGCGGTGTCGCCACCCAGATCCAGCAGCGCTCGAGTTCATCGGGTTCTAACGCGGCGACGACGTCGAGCGAATCGGCAAGCGGCGGAACGAGGTCGGGCCGTGCCATCGACCCGATCTCGAGCGCCGGTACGCCCAGCGCCAGTAACTCGCGGACGATCTCGATCTTGCGTTCGGTCGGTGGCGCCTTCGCAGTCAGCTGCAGACCATCCCGTAGCGTGACGTCGCGAAGCTCGGCGCATGGAGTGTACGGACGAGGTGTCATGAGAGTGCTCCTACCTCCTCATCGCTGAGACCCAGCACTGTCGACAGAACTTCACGCGTGTGCTCGCCGAGATCGGGCCCAACGTTGCGAATCGGAAGCGATGCCGGACCGATCACCGGCACGATGCCGGGGAAGCCGACCGATCTGGGCTGCGACTCACCTGTATCAACGTCGAAGCGCTGGATCATGTTTCGCGCCTCGTACTGCTCATCGGCGCAGATGTCCGCGGCGGTATAGATCGGGCCGGACGGCACGCCCGCCTCGTCGAGCAGCTTGAGCGCCTCGTCGCGGTCGTGGCGTATGGTCCATTGCCCGATCGCGGCGTCGAGTTCCTCGCGGCGTCGCCAGCGGCCGGCGTTGGTCTGCAGGTCCGGATCCTCGCCGAGGTCCGGCCGGCCGATGGTCTGCATGTAGCGCTGGAAGATCGCGTCCCCGTTGCCTGCGACGATGATGCTGGTGCCGTCGGAGCATGGGTAGGCGTTGCTCGGCGCGATACCTTCCATCCGCCCGCCGACGCGCTGCCGCGTGACGCCGTATGCAAGGTAGTCGGGCACCAGCGATTCCATCACCGACAGCACGGATTCGTTCAGCGCGACGTCGATAACACGCTGCGGCAGTGGCACTGTGACGCGCTCCCGTTGGAACAGCGCCATCACCGTGCCGAACGCGGCGTAGATTCCGGCGATGGAGTCGCCGATCGACACGCCGGTACGCACGGGCGGCCGGTCAGGGTCGCCAACCAGCTCACGCAGGCCGCCGTACGCCTCGGCCACAGCGGCGAATCCGGGTCGCTCCGAGAGTGGTCCGGTCTGGCCGAACGCCGAGATGCGGGTGATCACCAGGTTCGGGTTGACGCGATCGAGTTCCTCGGGGCCCAGGCCCCACTTCTCCAACGTGCCGGGGCGGAAGTTCTCCAGCAAGACGTCGCAGTGCCGGACAAGGTCGAGCACGATCTCCCGTCCGCGCTCCGTCTTGAGGTCGAGCACGATGGACTTCTTGTTGCGGTTGATGGTTCGGTACAGCATCGACGTATCCCCGGAGTACAGCCGCCAGTTGCGAAGCTCATCTCCGGTGACGGGCCGCTCGACCTTGATGACCTCGGCGCCGAAGTCGGCCAGCATCCGGCCCGCGGTAGGGGCTGCGATGTAGTTTCCGAGTTCCAGCACGCGTACGCCGGCGAGTGGACGAATATCTGTGGTGTTCAACAGTTTTCCTTGATCAGAACAGGACGCTCATCGGCAGGATGAGCAGGATCGCTACGACGGATGCGACGGATACGCCGACGGTGACGGTTTTCAGAGCGCCGCGCGTCGACTGGCCCAGCAGCGATTGCAGCAGCCAGAACGTATTGCTGGTGACGTGCACGGCGAACAGCGAACCCGCGCCGGCTGCCAGGGCGATCAGTACGGGGTCGAGCCCGATGACCGGCGCGACCGGCGCCAGGATGCCCGCGGACGTGATCGCTGAGATCGTCACGGAACCGACTGCGACGTGCAGCGCCGCGGCGATGGCCCACACCACGAGCAGCGGGGCGGCGGTGCTGGCGGTGAAGTATTCGCCGAGGATGTCGCCGAGGCCTGCCGCCTTGATGGTGGCGGCAAGCGAGCCGCCCACGCCGGTCAGGATGAGGATCTGTCCGCTCTCCTTGAAGCCTGTGGCGATCGCACGCTGAATCGGTTCGGCCCCCAACGTGTAGCGGCCGACGAAGCTGGTGCCGATCAGGCCGATCAGCAGGGCGATGACGGGAGAGGAGACGAATTTGACGATCGGGTTGTGAATGTCGCCGGCATCGAGGATCGCACCGGTCGCGATGAGCACGAGCGAGAGCAGCATCGGCGCGAACAGCACGATCAGCGGAGTCTTGGCACGGGTGACCGTTGCCGTCTTGGTGGCGACGCCTCCGCCGCCCGAGGGAGCTTCGGCATCGGGTGCCGCTGTACCACCGGATGTTTCGACATCGCCGTCATCGAGCGGTTCGGGGTCCTCGCCGAGGAATTCCTGCTCGTCGCGCTCGGGGTTCCACCACCCGTGGTTGAACAGGAACGACATGATCGCGACGGAGATCGCGACGGTCGGGATCACGAGGATCACGCCGAACAGCAGATACTTGCCGAGTGGCACGCCGAGCAGGCCGGCCAGCGCAAGCGCGCCCACACCGGGAACGGTCAGGACGATTCCGCATTCGAGGCCGATGGCCATAGCGGCAGCCATCCGCGCCGTTCCATTCTTGCCGATCTTCTTGGCCAGGCTGCGGGCGAGCGGTGCGGAAATGACAAGCAGCACATCGAGAAAGATCGACTGCAGCAGGGTGGCAATCGTCAACGACATTGCATAGGGCATGCGCTTGGGCCCGAACAGGGTCAACAGCGATTGCACCAGTCGCTGGATGGCGCCTGTCTGTTGGAGGATTGCGCCCATCAACACGCCGAACGCGATGAGTAGTCCGACCTCGGCCATGATGTCGCCGAAGCCGGTCATGATCGCCTCGATCGTCTTCTCCACGCCCAGTCCGACGGCCAGGCCGAGGTAGGCGGACCCCACCACCAACGACACGACCGGGTTGAACTTGAAGCGCACGATCATCACGACCACCGCGATGATCGCGACTGCGGTGTTGATGACGACTGCGGTGTCTGACATGGATTCAGCCCCTTCGACGGCTTCCTGGCCTGGTGAGGTGCGGCACAGGTGAGCTTTGGTGTGACGCACGACGCATTCATATTATGAGCACATACCCACGATACAAGCAAGCGTTGAAACGTAGTTGTTCGTGAACTGGGGTTTTGGGGTCAGCGAGTGACTTCAGTGGGCGGCGGAGGGTGGGCCGTAGTCGTTGATGATGCGTGCTCGGACGTGCGCCAGCTGCCGTCCGAGGTCGGCCTGGTCGGGCAGCGCCGTCCACCAGAAGGCGATGCCGAAAACCGCTGTGCTGATGTCAGCGACGGCCCTGGCGATGTCGATTCCGGAACGGACCGAACCGTCGCGGATACCCTTTCGCAGGCCTTTCTCGACTTTCGCGGCGCCACTCTTCAGCTGATCCCTGATGCGCTGACGCAGGGGTGATGTGGTCTTCACCGCCTCGAAGGTCGCAACGAACATCGCTAGCAGCAGGTCGTGGTCCTCGGCGTAGATCTCCTCTATCCGGTCGAAGTGCGCGAGTATCTGCTGCATGCCGCTGGTCTTCGGGTCGGGATCCGGGTTGAGATGCCTCACGTACTCGTGAAGAAAGGCCTCGAGGATGGCGTCCTTGCTGCCGAACCTGGCGTGGACCATGGCCCGGCTGTACCCGGCCCGTCGGCCGATCTCGGCGGCAGTCGTTGCCTCCCAGCCCTTCTCGACGATCAGCTCCGCGGCAGCCTGGAGCAACCGCCGGTGGGAGGTCTCGACGCGCTCGGGCTGCGTCAACCCTCGGGCTGGAGAAGGCACCCTTGCATATTAGACGTCCGACAACTAACTTAGTTGTTCAGCGTCAAATTTCTTTTGGGAGGGTCGATGATGACTTCGGGGATGGCGGACGTGCCGTCGACAATCGACGACGTCACCCCTCAGTGGCTGTCTGCCGTGCTCGACGGCGTGACGGTTACCGACGTCCGGGCCGAGCGGATCGCCGAAGACACTGGGTTCTCGGCGTTGTTGTACCGGGTCCACCTCGTAGGTAATGGGGTGCCGTCGAGCGTGATCGTCAAGCTGCCCGCCGAGTCAGAGGCACGGGGAGCGATGGAGTTGTTGGATGGTTACCAGCGCGAGTTGTCGTTCTATCGGCATGTCGCCGGTGCCGCACCGATGCAAACGCCACGTGTCTACGCTGCGCGCATGATCGACGGCTCGGCCGACTTCGTCTTGGTGCTCGAGGACCTTTGCGATTGGGACAACGCTGACCATCTCGCCGGACTTTCGCTCGATCGTGCGAGGTTGTGCATCGAGCAACTCGCGGGGTTGCACGCATGGTCGAGTGACGGCAGGAATGCTTCTGTGCTGGAGGCATTCCCGAGTATCGATACCCCGATCGTGCGTGATCTGCTGATACCCGCGTTCGGGCCGGGCTGGCAGATTTACCTCGACAAGTCGTCGGAACGGGTCTCGCCTGCGGTCGCGCGCTTTGCGGAGCGGTTCGCCGAAGCCGCTGCTCAAGCGCTGCCAGAGCTGACCGGACGTTCGATGCTTCTGCACGGTGACATCAGGGCCGACAACCTGTTCTTCGACGGCGATCGACTGAAGGTGGTCGATTTCCAGTTCGCCGCTCGCGGCGCAGGCGTCGCCGACATCGCCTACCTGGTGAGCCAAGGGCTGCCGACCGAGGTGCGCCGCGGTCACGACAAGGCGCTGGTTTGCGAATACCTCGCGTACCTGAATGCAGACGGTGTCACCGACTACTCGTTGGACGAGGCGTGGCGACAGTACCGATTCGCCGTGGCTTACCTGATGGTTCTTCCCGTCATCACGCTGAACGGTTGGGACGCCATGCCGGAGCGGTCCCGTGCTCTGTGCCTGAAGCTCACCGAACGGGCGGTGGCAACAATTGACGACATCGATGCACTGGAGGTTTTCGCGTGACCCGCAGCGCCCGGGAGGTGGTGGAGCTGTACAACCTCGTCGTCTGGAACAAGAAGGACTTCGCGCTCGCCGAGGAGCTGATGGGCGATTCCGTGATCCGCCACGATGTTGGTGATGCACACACCCTCACCCATGAGGAGGCGGTGAAACGGATCGTGGACACCTGGGCGATGTTCGACGAGATGCGCTTCGATCTGAACCTCGTGGTTGCGGGGGACGACGGAGAATTCGTGACCATCGTCTACGAGTCACCGATGACGGCGAAGGACGGCACCAAGATCACGATCAGCAGTATGGAGATTTTTCGCGTCGTCGACGGCAGGATCACTGAAGTGTGGAACTGCGGTTACAAGCAAGGGGTTTGGAAATGACGCGCACGCTCGATGAACTGGGTTACTACCTGTTGGCGGGTGCGGGAGGGGAAGGCCCGGCCACGCTAATGGACGAGGCCCGACGCGGCGAGGAACTCGGCTTCGGCACCGCGTTCATCTCCGAACGATGGAACGTCAAAGAGGCGTCCTCACTCGTCGGCGCTGCCTGCGCGGTCACCAACCGCATGCAGATCGCCACTGCCGCAACCAATCACAACACCAGGCATCCATTGATCACGGGTTCATGGGCGACGACCATGCATAGGCTTTCGGGTGGACGCTTCACCCTTGGCATCGGTCGGGGCGTGGCGGCCATGTACGCGGCCTTCGGCGTTCCCTCGGTGACGACGGCGCAGATGGAGGACTTCGCCCACGTCATGCGGCGGCTTTGGAACGGCGAGGTGATCTTCAACCACGACGGGCCGATGGGTAAGTACCAGGTGCTGTTCCTCGACCCCAACTTCGAGGAGGACATCCGACTTGCCCTCGTGGCCTTCGGGCCGAAGACGCTCGAGCTGGGCGGCCGGGCGTTCGACGACGTCATCCTGCATACCTACTTCACACCGGAAACCCTGCAGCGCTGTGTCAAAACCGTCAAAGACGCGGCCGAGAAGGCAGGCCGCGACCCGGACACTGTGCGGGTGTGGTCGTGCTTCGCGACGGTCGGCGATCACCTGCCCGAGGAATTGCGACTCAAGAAGACCGTCGCCCGCCTAGCGACGTATCTTCAGGGTTACGGGGATCTGATGGTGACGACGAACAACTGGGATCCGGCTGTGCTGCAACGTTTCCGGGAGGACTCGGTCGTGACCTCGATCCCTGGCGGCATCGACCACAAGGCGACGTCGGAGCAGATCGAGCACATCGCGAGGTTGATTCCCGATGAGTGGCTGGAGCCGTCGGCGACCGGGTCGGCCCAGCAGTGCGTCGACCGTATCCGCAAGGAGTTCGCCTACGGCGCCGACGCTCTGATCATGCACGGCGCGACGCCGGACGAGCTGGAGCCGATAGTCGACGCGTACCGCGCTGCCGAACGCTAGCCGCATGGCCGGATTCCGCGTCGGTTTGATGGACTCGGTGATGGCCGGGCGACCGTCCGCCGACACTTGCAGTCGTGCGAGCTACCTTGCGGCCGTCGCTAATCGCGTCGACTCGTATTGGGCGCCAGACCACATCAACGGGCAGACCCCACGGCCGCTGTGGGACCCGAAGTACACAGCGTCTGCACGTCTGTTGCGTTCACCCGATGCGGCGATGGAGGCGTGGACGTTGTTGGGCAGCTTGGCGGCGCGCCGGCGATTCAACCGGGTCCGTCTCGGCGTGGGCGTCACGGACACCGGTAAACGACATCCCGCCGTCACCGCCCAGGCCGCCGCAACGCTGAATCTGATGACCCGCGGCCGCGCGATTCTGGGTATCGGCCCGGGAGAACGAGTGGGCAACGAACCCTACGGCGTCGACTGGTCCAAACCCGTGGCGCGGTTCGAGGAAGCGCTGGCCACGATCCGCGCCCTGTGGGGTTCCAACGGCGAACTCGTCAACCGTGATTCGCCGTACTTCCCACTGCGCGACGCCATCTTCGACCTGCCGCCGTACAAGGGCAAGTGGCCCGAGATCTGGATTGCCGCGCATGGTCCGCGGATGCTAAGGGCGACGGGACGCTATGGCGACGCATGGTTTCCCGGGTTCGCACACCGGCCACAGGATTATGCGGAGCGCTTGGAGATCATCCGAAACGCTGCCTCCGATGCCGGCCGCGACCCGATGGCGATCACCCCCGCCCTTTGGCTGCCGGTCATCGCGGGGCCAAACCGCAGCGCCGTCGACGAGGCGCTGAGCTCCACGGTCGTCAAAGCCTGGGCGCTGAACGCGCCTGCCGAGTTCTACGCCCATCACGGCTCCGAACATCCAGTGGGCGCCGGCTTCGCGGGCATGCAGGATCACGTCTCGTTCACCGTGGACGAGTAGACGGCCCGCGAAAAGTCTTCACAGGTTCCACCTTCGGTGGTGAAAGGCATGGTGCTGAACGGCACGGTTGACGATGTCTTAGAGCAGGCCGTGGTGTGGCGCGACCATGGCGTCCGTTACATCGTCGTGGTCAACTTCGGCCCTATGCAGCCCGACGTCCGTGGCGCCCTTAGGACCGTGCTCCCGTTCAACAAAGTCGTCCGCCGCCTCAAGCGGCTGTGATTTCGGCGCGCTAATCCACGCTGGGCGACGGTAAGCGCGCCGAAATCGCTGGGGCTAGGGCGTTATCACGGTGCGGCTCACGGGTTCCGCCGCCGCCTGGCGGGCGTGCAGGCCACGCTGCAGCGCGTGCAACAGCGCGTTGCGCGTCTCCTCCGGATGGATCAGGTCGTCAAAGCCGAGGTGGCTCGCCGAGCGGAAAGACGCGTCCACCTCGGCCTTGCGCAGCTTGGCCTCCACATCCTCGGCGGCGTGGGAGGCCTTACTCAGTGCTGCCGCGCTCATCGCGCCCATGGTGGCGCCCGGGTAGGCGAATGTCGCGCTCTGGTTGTCAAACCCCAATAGCGACATCACCATCGAGCCGAATCCGTAGGCCTTGCGCAGCGTCACGTGAAGCTTCAGCGTGGTGGCGGCGGTCTGTGCGGCGAACATGCGGGCGCCGCTGCGCAGCACGCCGCTCTTCTCCGACCGGCTGCCGGGCAGCATCCCGGGATTGTCGGCGAGGAACACGATCGGCAGGTGGAACGAGTCGGCCACGGTGATGAAATGCGCTGCCTTGTCGGCTGCTTCGGCGTCGATCGAGCCGGCCAGCACCTTGGGCTGGTTCGCCACCACCGCGACGGGGTGGCCACCGAGATGGGCCAGCGCGCAGATGATCGCTGGTCCGAACTTCGGCTGCACCTCGAACCAGCCGCGCCGGTCGAATACCACGTCGAGCACCGCGCGCATGTCGTATACGCGACGGTTGCCGCGGGGCACGATCTCCAGCAGTTCAGGCGTCGAACGCGGCTCGCCTGCTTCGTCGTCGGGCAGCGACGACGGATATGACCAAGCGCTCGACGGGAAGTACGACAGGTATCGACGGATGTCGTCGAGCACCGCCTCGTCGTCCTCTGCGACGTTGTGGATCACCCCGCTTGCCAACGCGACGGACGGCCCGCCGAGGTCCTCCTTCGAAATCTCTTCGCCGGTGGACTCTTTCACGACGGGCGGACCAGCGGTGAAGATCGCACCCTGGCGGCTCATGATGGTCCAGTCGCACACCGGTGCCACCAGGGCGCCGTGTCCGGCCGACGGACCCAGCAGTCCCCCCACCATCGGCACCTTGCCCGAACACTGCGCCTGGGCGAGCAGATCGGTGGGCGTGCGGCCGTAATGCTCACCGCTGGGCCGGAAACCGGCGCCTTCGAGCAGCATCACCAACGGGATCCTGTCGCGCAGCGCCAACTCCGCCAGCCGGTAGCGCTTGGCATTGCCGCCCGGCCCGATGCTGCCTGCCAGCGTGGTGAAGTCCTCGGCCCCCACCATCACGGGCGAACCGTCGATCAGTCCTGAGCCGGCGATGATCCCGTCGGCCGCGATGTCGCCGCCGACCAGTGTGCCGAACTCACGGAACGTGCCCTTGTCGAGAAGGTGCTCGAGACGCGCGCGGGCGTCGAGCTTGCCCTTGCCGTGGTGGTTGGCGAGCCGCTCGGGGCCACCCATCGCGTGCGCCTGTTGGCGCCGACGGCCTAGCTCGTCGAGCGTCTCCTCCCAGTCCTCGGGTTTCGTCATGCGCACTTCCTGTCGTCCAAGGTGATCGTCGCACCGGCATGTTCACGTTGACCATACTGAATTGCTTACTGTAGCGTCCTCTTTTATGGGTGACCACGGCGGCCTCAAGGTCGACGCGGCCGTGGCCAGCGGACTCGCCAACATCGCAAAATCGGCCAGCACGCTGGAGCGACGGGGTTATGACTGCTGCTGGACGGCCGAGGTCAACCACGACCCGTTCCTGCCGCTCGCGCTCGCCGCCGAGCACACCACCAGGATCGAATTGGGCACCAGCATCGCGGTGGCGTTCGCGCGCAATCCGATGACCGTCGCGAACGTCGGCTGGGATCTGCAGGCCTATTCGCAGGGCCGCTTCCTGCTCGGGCTGGGTTCGCAGGTGCAGGCGCACATCGAAAAGCGGTTCAGCATGCCGTGGAGCCAGCCGGTGCGGCGCATGCGTGAATTCGTGCTGGCGCTGCACGAGATCTGGTCGTGTTGGCGCGACGGCACGAAACTGCGCTTCGAGGGCGACTTCTACACGCACAAGCTGATGACGCCGATGTTCACCCCCGAACCGCAGCCGTACGACTTCCCGCAGATACTCGTCGCCGCCGTCGGCGAGGCGATGACCGAAATGTGCGGCGAGGTCGCCGACGGCATGCTCGCCCATGCGTTCACCACCAAGCGCTACTTCGAGAAGGTGACGACGCCTGCGCTGCTGCGCGGCATGCACCGCGCGGGGCGAGCGCGAAGCGCCTTTCAGCTGTCCGCTCCGGTCTTCGTGGTCACCGGAAACGACGAATCCGAGTTGGCCGCCGCCTCTGCCCCCACGCGCAAGCAGATCGCCTTCTACGGCTCGACCCCCGCGTACCGCAAGGTCCTCGAGTTGCATGGCTGGGCAGACCTGCACACCGAACTGCACCGGCTGAGCCTCGCGGGGGAGTGGGACGTCATGGGCTCGCTGATCGACGACGAGATCCTCGAGGCGTTCGCGGTCGTCGCGCCGCTCGACGAAGTGGCCGACAAAATCCGCGATCGATGCGACGGGGTGATCGATCGCGTCCTGGTGGGCTTCCCCTCCTCTGTCCCGGAGGACGCCGTCATGTCCGTGCTGCAGGAGCTGCGCGGCCAACCAGCAAGGAGTCGCCCGTGAGTGCGCCGACGATGGACGAAGCCGCGAAGCTGTTCGCCGACCCGATGGCGTACACCGACGAGGCGAAACTGCATGCGGCCCTGACACATTTGCGGGCCCACGCTCCGGTGTCGCGCGTGGACGTGCCTGGGTACCGGCCGTTCTGGGCCATCACGAAGCACGCCGACATCATGGCGATCGAGCGTGCCAACACGCTGTTCACCAACTCGCCACGACCGGTACTGATGACGGCTGAGGCCGACGAGCAGCAGGCTGCGATAGGGATCAGCACGTTGATCCACATGGACGACCCCCAACATCGCGTGGTACGGGCCATTGGCGCCGACTGGTTCAGGCCGAAAGCCATGCGGGCGCTCAAGGTTCGGGTCGATGAGCTCGCCAAGCGATTCGTCGACAACATGGTGGAGTCCGGTAATCAGTGCGACTTTGTGCAGGAGGTCGCGGTGAATTACCCCCTCTACGTGATCATGTCGCTGCTCGGACTACCCGAATCCGACTTTCCGCGGATGCTCAAGTACACGCAGGAACTATTCGGCAACGACGACGCTGAATTTCAGCGTGGGACATCCAAAGAGGAACAGATGGCCGCGTTGCTGGACATGTTCCAGTACTTCACCGAATTGACCGCCTCACGTCGGGCAAACCCGACGGAGGACCTCGCGTCGGCAATCGCCAACGCCGAGATCGACGGCGAGCCGCTCTCCGATATCGACACGGTGTCCTACTACGTCATCATCGCAACCGCAGGCCACGACACCACCAGTGCCGTGATCTCCGGAGGGTTACACGCCCTGATCGAACACCCGGATGAGCTTGTGCGCCTTCGTGATAATCCGGCGCTGATGCCGCTGGCCGCCGAGGAGATGATCCGCTGGGTCACACCGGTCAAGGAGTTCATGCGCACCGCGCAGCAGGACACCACGGTTCGCGGTGTGCCGATTGCTGCCGGCGAGTCGGTGCTGTTGTCCTACGCGTCGGCAAACCGCGACGAGGACGTGTTCGACGATCCGTTCCGGTTCGACGTCGGCCGTGATCCTAACAAGCACAACGCGTTCGGCTACGGCGTGCACTTCTGCCTAGGCGCTGCGCTGGCCCGCATGGAGGTCAACAGCTTCTTCTCCGAGCTCATCCCGCGGCTGGAGTCGATCGAGTTGACCGGCGAACCCGCGCATATCGCCACGATCTTCGTCGGCGGCCTCAAGCACCTGCCGATCCGCTACTCGCTCAGGTGATTTGAACTGGAAGGACGGCCGCTCCGGCAGTCGAAGCGGCCGCCCCTTCGCCGGGTCAGATCGGGAGCGGAATCCAGATCCCGAAGAAATCGAAGCCCCATTGGTTGTAGCCGGGATCCCACACCGGTTGTTCCTGGAAGCCCCAGTAGTTGATGGGCGGCGGCGGCGGGCCCCATGGGTCTGGCAATGGTCCGGCCCACGGCGGTGGTGGCGGTGCACCCCAGCCCCACGGTGGTAGGTCGCTGCCCCATGGGGCGCCGTGGAATCGGCCACGCCAATCGTTGTCGCCCGGATTCCACGGCGGTCGCCAGTCGTGGTTGTCGGGTCCCCGGCGGAAGTCCCCTTGCGGCGGTCCGCCGGGTCCGCGGAAGTCCCCTTGCGGCGGTCCGCCGGGCCCGTGGAAATCGCCGGGCCCGCGGAAATCGCCCTGCGGGGGACCTTCGGGTCCCCGCTGCGGTGGGGGTCCGCCAGGACCCCCTGGACCACATTGCACCCCAGGCGCAGGGTTGCAAGGGGGCGCCGCATTGGCGACACCTGACGGCAGTGCGATGCTCGCCGCACCCATAGCGCAGCCGATCGCGGCTCCCGCGACCACTTGTTTGAGGTTCATAACCTGGCCTTTCCAGCGTCGACGACGCCCCAACCCAAGGCGAGGTTAGATAGGCACTCTAAGAGTGAGCTATGTGACCAGTAGCAATGTGCTGTATGCCGCGCATCTTGTTAACTGATAAGGCGGTCAACGAAATTCGATCGTCACTTCTGAGAGGCAGTGGCTCTGTCGAGCTGTGCCTGCAACGTGTTCGCCCCGAGGCTGGAGTCCTTCTTGTGGTGGCTGCGGGCCTGAATCGAGACATCATGACCCTCAGCGGCCTTCCTTAATGCGCCGACGGTGGCCTGTTCTTTGGCGATGTGGGTGAACGGATCCCAGTGATACCAGCGCATCGCGTTCTCAAAGGTCATCTTGTTGACCTCGTCATCGGGCACGGTGTTCTCAGTCAGCACCTCGTGCAGCTGCTCGGGAGCCCCGGGCCACATGCTGTCGCTGTGCGGATAGTCGGCTTCCCAGCAGATGTTGTCGATCCCGATCTCGTTGCGCAGCGCCACCCCGACATGATCGGAGATGAAGCACGTCAGAAAGTGCTCGCGGAACACCTCCGACGGCTTCTTGCCCTTGAAGTCCTGTCCGGTCCATGTCGAGTGCATCTCATACGTGCGATCCGCCCGCTCCAAGAAGTACGGGATCCACCCTGTGCCGCCTTCGGACAGCGCGATCTTGAGATCGGGGTACTTCTTGATCGGCTTGGACCACAACAGGTCCGCCGCTGCTTGCACGATGTTCATCGGCTGCAGCGTGATCATCACATCCATCGGGGCATCCGGCGCGGTGATCGCCAGCCGACCCGAGGAGCCGATATGCACATTCATCACCGTGTCGGTGTCCACCAACGCTTCCCACAGCGGCGTCCAGTAGTCATCGTGGAACGACGGATAGCCCATCGCCGCGGGGTTTTCGGTGAACGTCAGTGCATGCACCCCACGCTCGGCGTTGCGCCGGACCTCCTTGCCGCAGGCTTCCGCGTCCCAGATCACCGGCAGACACATCGGAATGAACCGGGCCGGATACTGCGCACACCACTCCTCGACATGCCAGTCGTTGTAGGCCTGCAACAACGCCAACGAGAATTCGGGATCCTCCGTCGCGAACAACCGTCCGGCGAACCCGGGGAATGACGGGAAGCAGATCGAGCCCAGGATGCCGCCGGCATTCATGTCCTTGACCCGCTCGTCGACCTTCCAGCACCCGGGGCGGATCTCGTCCAGTCCCTGCGGCTCCAGCCCGTACTCCTCTTTCGGCCGTCCGGCCACCGCGTTCAATGCGACATTGGGGATCACCACATCGCGGAACTGCCAGGTATCGCTGCCATCGGGGTTGTGCACCAACCGCGGCGCCTCATCCAAGTACTTCTTGGACAGATGGTTCTTGAACATGTCCGGCGGCTCAACGATGTGGTCGTCAACGCTGATCAGGATCATGTCTTCTTTGTTCATGCCCGGTCCCTTCAAAGGCCCTTACCGTATGGCCAACAGTTTAGCGATACGATGCTCCTAACCAACAACTTACGGCGACGTGAGGTGATGATGTCTCGAATTGCTCCTTCAACAGTTTTCGCCTCTGTGCCAGTGGAGGATCTCGGCCAGGGCGACCGGATCAATCTCGGTGTGGCGGCGATACTCGGTCACCGCCCGGAAGTCGCGGGCGCGCTCGGATCTCTGCGGGCCGCACTGCAAGCCGGCACCCTGCCACCGCGACTGGTGGAGCTGGTGCGGTTGCGGATTGCGTTCCACAACCAGTGCCGGAGCTGTATGTCAGTGCGCTATCAGAGTGCCATCGACGACGGCCTCACCGAGGGTGCGGTGTGCTCCCTCGAGCGGCCCGCCGACTCCGAAGACCTGTCGCCCGCGGAGCGCACCGCGCTGCGCTTCGCCGACCTGTTCGTCACGGATCACCTGTCCATCGACAATGCCGTGTACGACGATCTGCGGCACCACTTCTCCGAAGACGAGCTGGTCGAACTCGGTGTGCACTGTGCCTACGCCGTAGGCATGGGCAGGCTCGCCGCGACCTGGCATGTGACCGACGACCTGCCCGACGCATTCCGGGCGACGTCCGATACGCCTGTTGCACCGTGGGTTTCAGACGGCGTCGTCGCCTCGGGTTAGGCCACTAGCAGCAGCGCGGATTGGGATTGGACTCGATGGCGTCGTGGCGCATCCGCCAGTATTCCCGTTCGGACATGACCGGCTCACCGGGATGTTTGATCCGATGGTGCTCGGCGTAGCGTCGGTAGTGGTTATCACCCATCAATGAGCCCCAGTACCAACGGATCTGGCGTGTGATTTCGGCAGCGCGTCCCATTGCTTTTGCACCTCCTTCTCCGCCTTGGTCGGGATCAATCCCGATGGGGCGAACAATCTCGATGCTACCGGCTCGTCCTCCGTCAACGGGGTGCCGCCGCCGCGCAACACCCTCATCACCATGATCAGCCCCGCGCCGAACACGATGATCACCATCAACGCGAACAGGATCGACAGCGAGCCCTGGATGAAGGTGTTGCGGATGACCGCTTCGATCTGGTCGACGTTCTTTGCCTGACCAAACGTGGTCTTACCGGCGTCCAGCGCCTCCCGGTACTGGAAATGCTGCGTCCAGAATCCGACCCGCGGATCGCCGGAGAAGATCTTCTGCCACGACGCCGTGAGCGTCACCGTCAGGTCCCAGAGCAACGGAATACCCGGTATCCATAGCCATTTCAGGTAACCCTTCTTGACCACGACTACCGAGACGATGGTCAGCGCGATCGCTGCGAGCAACTGATTTGCGATGCCGAACAGCGGGAACAGCGAGTTGATTCCGCCGAGCGGGTCGGTAATGCCCATCAGCAGGATGCTGCCCCATAACGCGACGACGGCCAGGCTGCATGCCCACACGCCCGGTCGCCAGCTCGGGTCCTTCAGCTTGCGCAGCGGTCCGCCGAGGTTGCTGAGCCCGTCCGAGAGCATGAACCGCGCGACGCGCGTGCCGGCGTCCACTGTCGTGAGGATGAACAAGGCCTCGAACATGATCGCGAAGTGGTACCAGAAAGCCTTCAGTCCGGTACCGCCGAACACCTGGTGGAGCACTTCGGACATGCCGACCGCCAAGGTCGGTGCGCCGCCGGTGCGCGAGATGATCGAGTCCTCACCGACGTCGCGGGCGGCCTGCTCGATTTCGGCAGCGGTGATCGGGTCACCGGTGAGCGGGAGGCCGTTGACGTACTCGGCAGCGGTCGCCGCGGTGCCGCCGGTCGAGGCCGCCGGGGCGTTCATGGTGAAGTACAGATGCTGGTTGAGGATGGCCGCTGTGATCAGCGCCATGATGCCGACGAACGATTCGGTGAGCATGCCGCCGTAGCCGATCAGCCGCATCTGGCTTTCCTTCTCCAGCATTTTCGGCGTGGTGCCGGAGGCGATCAGCGAATGGAAACCGGACAGCGCACCGCACGCGATCGTGATGAACAGGAACGGGAACAGCGAGCCGGCGAACACCGGACCCTGGCCGCTGCCTGCGAAGTCGGAGATCGCGGGTGCCTGCATGACGGGCTGGGCGATCAGCACGCCGATCGCGAGCAGGCCGATGGTGCCGACCTTCATGAAGGTCGACAGGTAATCGCGCGGCGCCAGCAGCAGCCACACCGGCAGCACCGACGCGGCGAAGCCGTAGACGATCAGGCACCACCCGATCGTTACCGCAGACAAGCCGAACCATGATTCACCCCAAGCCGTTTCGGCGACCCATCCGCCGGAGACAACGGCCAGCAGCAACAGCGCGACACCGATCAACGACACCTCGGACACCCGCCCGGGTCGCAAGAACCGCAAGTAGATCCCCATGAAGATCGCGATGGGGATCGTCATCGCGATGGAGAAGACGCCCCACGGGCTTTGGGCGAGCGCCTGCACCACGACCAGCGCCAGCACGGCCAGCAGGATCGTCATGATCGTGATGATTCCGATGATCGCGGCCGCGCCGCCGACGGAGCCGAGCTCGTCGCGGACCATCTGGCCGAGCGAGCGGCCGCGCCGCCGGCTGGAGATCCACAGCACCAGGTAGTCCTGGACACAGCCGGAGAAGACTGCGCCGATGATGATCCAAATGGTGCCTGGCAGATAACCCATCTGCATCGCCAGCACCGGGCCGACGAGCGGTCCCGCTCCCGCGATCGCGGCGAAGTGATGGCCGAACAGCACCCGCCGGTCGGTCGGCATGTAGTCGGTGTCGTTCTCGAAGACCTCGGCGGGTGTCGCGTTGTCGTCACGCGGGCGCACGATCTTCATTTCGATCAGCCGCGCGTAGAACCGGAATGCGATCACGTAGGTACAGATCGCGGCGAGGACGAACCAGACGGCGTTGACGGTCTCCCCGCGGAAGAACGCGATGATGGCCCACGAAATGGCGCCGACCAGCGCGATGATCCCGAAGATGATTCTGTGCCGGACGGTGATCGGCGATCTGTCGACGATCGCTACCGGCGGCAGATCCTTTTCGGTGCGGATATAGGTGACGTCACCTTCGGTTTCCTCGAAGCGGTCAGGTGCGGCGGTGGGTGTAGCCACGTCTCTCCCTCGTCGGCTCGACTGTGTCCAATGCCTACGCCGATCCTTTCACCGCTCAAAGGGCGGTGGGGCGAATCGCGGTATCGATTCGGTTATGACCCCCGCTCATAGAAGGCGCGCACAGTGTCGATCGTGTCGGCCTCAGCTGGGCTTTTATCGTCTCTGTAGCGCAGAACGCGTGCGAACCGCAATGCCATACCGCCTGGGTAGCGCGACGAGCCCTGAACTCCGTCGAACGCGATCTCGACCACTTGCTCGGGTCGCAGTTTGACGACGTAACCGTCCGTCGGACCGTCGGCCAATTCCATGAACCGGGTGGTCTGCCACTCGAGCATCGCGTCCGTCATCCCCTTGAAAGTCTTTCCGAGCATGACGAATCCGCCCGTCGCCGGGTCCCGCGCGCCGAGGTGGATATTGGAGAGCTTGCCGGTGCGACGGCCCGATCCCCACTCGACGCCGAGCACGACCAAGTCGAGGGTGTGCACCGGCTTGACCTTCAGCCACCCCGCGCCGCGGCGGCCCGCCTCGTACGGCGCGGTGAGCGACTTCGCCATGACCCCTTCGTGTCCGGCGTCGAGCGTGACGTCGAGGAACCGTTGTGCGGCTTCGGCGTCCGTGGTGTTCAACCGGTCGACGCGCTGAGTCTCGGGGACGATGGTGTCCAGCGCGGCTAACCGTTCGCTGGTCGGCCGGTCCAGCAGGTCGTCGCCGTCGAGATGCAGCAGGTCGAAGACGAACACCGACAGCGGCTGCGACTCGCGTGCCGCGCCGATGTCGACGGACCTCCCAAATCGCGACGCGGTCACCTGGAACCGGTGCGGACGCCCGTCGGGCCGCAGCGCGATCGCCTCGGCATCGGCGATCAGGTCGGTCACCGGCAGCGCCAACGTCGCCTCCACGACCTCCGGCAGGCGTCCGGTGACGTCGTCGAGGCTGCGCGTGTAGATCGAGACCGCATCGCCTGAGCGATGGATCTGCACCCGCGCACCATCCAGCTTGGCCTCGAAAACCGCTGTGCCGCCGAGGCGTTCGAGCGCTTCGCTGACGCCGGTCGCGGTCTGGGCCAGCATTGGCCCGACGGGTTGGCCGACCTTGAGGGTGAACTGGTCGAGCGCCGCTTCGCCTCCGGTCAGCGCGGCGGCCGCGACGGCGGGCAGGTCACCGCCGAGCATCGCCGCACGCCGCACCACCGGCGCCGCGATGCCCGCGGCCTTCGCCACCGCGTCGGCCATCACCCCGACCAGGGCGCCCTGGCGTAGCTCGCCGCCGAGCAGCCGGCGCAGAAAGGTCTGCTCGGCGTCGGTGGACGCGGCGAACAATCCGTTGACGAGTGCGGCGCGCCGCGCCTGCGAGCCCTTGCCGGCGACCTGGCCGATCTCACTGAACGCGGCGTCGACGTGTGTCACGGTCAGCGACGGCTCACCCGCCGGGGGTGGCAACGAACGTAGCGCCGCCCAGCCGACGCCGATTTGCCGTTGCGGTAGCTCGCCGGACAGCCACGACACCACCACCGCGACCAGCTTCGGGTCGTCCTCGGCGCCTGCGCGGCGCAGCAGGTCGGCGATGCGGGCGATCTTTGCGAGCCGTGCCGAGGTCGCACCGACATCGGTCGACGCGTCTGCGACCTTAACGAACTGCACGAGTCCAGCCTGGCACGGCGCTCAGCCATCTCCGAGCAGATCGCTGAGCACCGCGGCCTCGGCCCGCAGGGTGGCCGCGCGCTCGGTATGGGTTGCGTCGACCTGCCGGGCCGCCGATAGCCGCTCGTCGATCTCGGCCCGGATCGACCCGCGGATCTGCTCGTCGGACAGCTCGCGCCGCGCCACCTCGGCGGCGCCCAGTCCGACCACGCCGCCGGCGATCGTCCCGCTCGACGGGGCATCCACGCGGGCGCCGGCGGGCGTTTCGGCGTTGTCGATCGCGCTCAACTCCGAGCGCAACGCCGACACCCGCGTGGCATCGCGGTCCTTGCGAGCGGACTGCAGCGCTTCGCGGAGCCTGGTTCGCCAAACAGTTGCGTGCGACATGGCACGTCAACCTAGTCGACTGTGTCAGTGGCGCAACCGATTTACTTGACCGAGAACGCGACCGTGTGCCAGCCGGTGGCGCCGTCGGGAACTGGGTCCGCCTGCTCGGAGGTCTGGACGGCTCCGGTGTTGTCGGTGGCCCGCACGGTGATGGTGTGTGAACCGGGTTGGGCGGCCTGCCAGTTGAAGCTCCACAGTCGCCATGTGTCGTTGGAGTAGCCGGCGCCGAGATCTGCTGGCCGCCAGTCGCCCTCATCGATGCGGACCTCAACGGCTCGCACCCCCCGGTTCTGCGCCCATGCGACGCCGCCGAACGTTACCGGTCCCTGAGGAACGTCCTGCCCACTGCGGGGCACGTCGACTCGGGACTCGGTCTTGATCGGGCCCCGCGGTGACCACCCGAGCCGCGTCCAGTACGCCTCGGCCCTGTCGAATCGGGTCACCTCCAAATCGACAACCCATTTTGTGGCCGACACGTAGCCGTACAGCCCGGGGACCACAAGCCGGGCGGGGTAACCGTGTTCGGTCGGCAGCGGCTCGCCGTTCATCCCGACTGCAAGCAATGAGCCGCGGTCGTCGGTGAGTGCGTCGACGGGCGTGCCCGCGGTGAACCCGTCGATCGACATCGACAACACCATGTCGGCGTCCGAATGCACACCGGCCTCGGCCAGCAGGTCACGCACCCGGTAGCCCGTCCACGCCGCGTTCGAAATAAGATCGCCGCCAACGGGATTCGACACGCAAGCCAACGTCACCAACTTCTCGACAGCGTCGAAGGTGTCCAGATCCTCGAAGCGGTACGTGATCTCGCGGTCCACCATGCCGTGGATCTTCAGCTGCCAATCCGCCCGGCTCAGCTGCGGCACGCTCAGGGCGGTGTCTATCCGGTAGAAGTCGGCGTTACTGGTGACGAACGACGGCAGCGCAACACCTTTCGGCTGCACGGTCGGCGGCACCGGCGGCGCGGCGACATCGACCCGTGGCAACGCGAACGCGTCGCGATCACCCGAGACCGACGACAGCAGGCGCGACAGGACGACGCCACCGACACCGCTGAGCGCTCCGACGCCGAGAAAACCCATCGTCACCAACGACAGTCGGCGCCCGCGGTCGGGATTGTCCGACTCTTCCGGCTGCTGCGGCTCGTCGGTGAAGCGCACTGAGGTCAGCCACCGCAGCACCAAGACGCCGCAGGCCGTGCCGACCACGGTGGGCACGATGTCCGCCCACGTCGCACCCGCGCGCGAGAGCACTGCCGCGCATCCCAAGATGCCGGCGGCGACGATCGCGGCGCTGCCCACCGGAACGCGACGCGTCTCCCATCGTGCGGTCACCGCGGCGATCAATGCGATCACCCCGACCACGAGCACCGTCAGAAAAAGCTTGTCGGCCGTGCCGAACGTCTGGATCGCCCACTCTTTGACCGGACCGGGGGTCAGGTCGATGACGGCAGAGCCCACTGCGGTGCGGGCGTCGGCCTGCTGGCCGAACGGAACGGCGACCAGTTGGGTGACTCCGAGTGCGACCGCGGCCGCGGCTACGCCGGCCAGCATCCGCCTGTCGCGCGCCGGTTCGGACATGCCAAAAATCTACCCGCGACCAGGACTGCCAGAGCTTACGAAGTCATGACGGTGCTTGGCCTCTGCGACGGCCACCCGAAAGCCTTACCGGAAGAGGCATCAGCTAAGTTCCTTTACGGTTGGACGACTTTTTGGAAAGGCAGCTAGATGGAGATCGAGGGCAAGAAGGCCGTCATCGTCGGCGGTGCGTCGGGCTTCGGACGGGCGACCGCCGAGTCGCTCGCCAAGCGCGGCGCGAGTGTTGCGGTGCTGGACCGGCCGCAGTCGAAGGGCGGCGAGGTGGCCGACGCGATCGGCGGCACGTTCCACGAGGTGGACGTGACGGACTTTGCGGGCACCGAGAAGGTGCTGCAGCAGGCCGTTGACGGGCTCGGCGGACTGCACATCATCGTGACCACCGCGGGCGGCGGCATCGGCGAGCGGACCATCAAGAAGGACGGTCCGCACAGTCTGGAATCGTTCCGCAAGACCGTCGATCTCAACCTCATCGCCACCTTCAACATCAGTCGCCTCGCCGCCTGGCAGATGAGCCAACAAGACCTCGTGGACGACGAGCAGGAGGAGCGCGGCGTGATCATCAACACCGCCTCCATCGCCGCCTTCGAGGGCCAGATCGGGCAGGTCGCCTACACCGCGTCCAAGGCCGCGATCGCCGGAATGTGCCTCACCATGGCGCGCGACCTCGGCAGCTTGGGCATCCGCGCCTTAGCCATCGCGCCCAGCCTGTTCGCCACCGGCCTGACCGAGGGCATCCCCGACGAGTTCGCCAAGCAACTCACCAAGGACGCGGCTTTTCCGAAGCGGCTCGGCCGCCCCGACGAGTACGCGAAGCTGGTCCTCGCCATCGTTGAGAACCCGATGCTCAACGGCCAGTGCCTGCGGCTGGACGCCGGCCAGCGCTTCGCCCCCAAGTAAGCGGTGGTTTCGGCGCGCTCATCCACGCTGAGCGACGGGCAGCGCGCCGAAATCGCATAGGCTGCGCACGTGGCAACGGTCGCTGATCACGTCATCTCAGCTCTACGGATCAGCGGCGTTCGCCGCGTGTATGGCCTCCCCGGTGACAGCCTCAACGGCTTCACCGACGCCATCCGGCGGTCCGGTGAAATCAGTTGGGAGCACATTCGTCACGAGGAGACGGCCGCGTTCGCGGCGGCCGCGGACGCCACGCTGACCGGACAGCTGGCAGTGTGCGCAGGCAGCTGCGGGCCGGGCAACCTACATCTGATCAACGGTCTGTTCGACGCGCAGCGCAGCCGGGTTCCCGTGCTGGCCATTGCGGCGCACATCCCGCGCACCGAGATCGGCTCCGAGTACTTCCAGGAGACGCATCCGCAGGAACTGTTCCGCGAGTGCAGCGTCTACCGCGAACTCGTCAGCACGCCGGAGATGGCGCCGCGGATCCTCGCGATGGCGATGCGGGCCGCCGTCGAGGAAAACGGGGTCGCGGTCGTCGTCATCCCCGGCGAGATCTTCCTGCAACGCGCCGACGCCTCAGGGTTCCAGACGCGTCCTATCACCCCGACGCGTTCAGTGCTGCGCCCCGACGACGACTCGCTACGTCAGGCGGCCGAAATCCTCAATGCCGCAGAGGCCGTCACGATCCTCGGCGGCGCAGGCGTTGAGGGTTCGCATGACGAATTGGTTCAGGCGGCCGGGACGCTGAACGCACCGGTCGTGCATGCGTTGCGCGGCAAGGAGTTCGTCGAATACGACAACCCGTTCGACGTCGGCATGACCGGTCTTCTCGGTTTCGCCTCGGGATACAAGGCGATCAAAGAGGCCGACGCCCTGCTGATGCTGGGCACCGACTTCCCGTATCAGCAGTTCTATCCCGAGCACGCCAAGGTCATTCAGGTCGACATTCGCGGTCGCAACCTCGGTCGTCGCACCCCGATCGATCTCGGACTCGTCGGCACCGTCAAAGACACTCTCGCCGCGCTGCAGCCGCTACTGCAGCAGAAGGACGAGCGCGACCATCTCGATCGCTCGCTGCGGCACTACCGCAAGACTCGCAAGACGCTGGACGAGTTGGCCGTCAACGACCGCGGCCGTACGCCGATCCGGCCGGAATACGTTGCGGGGCTTGCCAACCAGCTCGCCGCCGACGATGCGGTTTTCACCGTCGACGTGGGGTCGCCCGTGGTGTGGGCGGCACGGTATCTGAAGATGAACGGCCGCAGGCGGCTGGTGGGCTCGTTCAACCACGGCACCATGGCCTGCGCGCTGCCGCATGCGATCGGCGCGCAAACCGCGTACCGCAACCGTCAGGTGGTCGCGCTGGCCGGCGACGGCGGGCTCACGATGATGTTCGGCGAACTCGTCACGCTGATCCAGAACCGGTTGCCTGTCAAGGTGATCGTCTTCAACAACTCGTCTTTGAACTTCGTCGAGCTGGAGATGAAGGCCGCGGGCATCGTCAACTTCGGCACCGACCTCGTCAACCCGAACTTCGCGGACGTCGCGCAGGCGATGGGTATCTTCGGCCGTCGCGTGGAGCGGCCAGCCGACCTGCAGCAGGCACTGGTCGACGCGTTCGCGTTCGACGGACCGGCGATCGTCGACGTGGTGACCGCGCGCCAGGAGTTGTCGATACCGCCGGCCATCACCGTCGAGCAGGCCAAGGGGTTCTCGCTCTACGCCATCCGGACCATCCTTGCCGGCCGCGGCGACGAGCTTCTCGACCTGATCACCACCAACGTCGCGCGACGCATTCTGGACTGAGCGGTTAATCTTCGGGACTTCGTTGGCCAATTCTGATCTTGACCGCTAATGTTTGCCCATGCACATGAAGGTGTGGTCAGTGGCCGCTGCCGCTTTGCTTATCGCGGGGTGCAGCGGCCCCAAGCCCGAGATCCCAGGAGCTGGGCAAAAGACCGGGTCGCCGCCCGACACCAGCAACGTCAAGATCAACGGTGACGCGTCGGATCCGGTGAACAAGATCGTCATCCAGGCCATCGCCGACCTGGAGAAGTTCTGGGGTGAGCAATTCCCGACGGTCTACGAAAAGGACTTCGAGCCGATCTCGGGCGGCTACTACGCCGTGAACCCCTCGACGGACGACCCGCCCCCGTGCGCTCAGGACGCAAGCGAGGTCGCGGGCAACGCGTTCTACTGCTCGACCAAAGACGTGGTCGCGTGGGACGCGGAAGGCCTGCTGCCCGAGTTGCAAAAGAAATTCGGCGATTTCGTCATCCCGGTGGTGATGGCACACGAGTGGGGTCACGCGGTGCAGGCCCGCTCGAACTTCACCGCGCGCACCGTGACCAAGGAGCTGCAGGCGGACTGCTTCGCGGGGGCGTGGTCGAAACATGCCAAGGAAGACGGCGTTTTCGACGTGACCGCCGCCGACCTCGATACCGCCCTTGCCGGAATTCTCGAACTACGCGACACACCCGGCACCATCAATATCGATCCCAACGCGCATGGCAGCGGTTTCGACCGGGTCAGCGCGTTTCAGGACGGCTTCGATAACGGCCTGGACAAGTGCAAGGACTACCGCGACGACGAGCCGATGGTGCTGGAGCTTCCGTTCAGCACCGAAGAGGACGCAGCGCGAGAGGGCAACTCGCCGTACGACTCGATCGTCAACGGCGTTCCCTACGACATCGAGGACTACTTCACGCAGGTGTACCCCGAACTGTCTGGCGGCCGGGAGTGGCCACCGCTGCGCAGCATCGAGCCGTTCCATCCTGACAGTCCACCGACGTGCGGTGGCCAGTCCGCCGAGGGTTTTGTGTTGTTCTATTGCGTGCCAGACGATTACGTGGGCTGGGACAATGTCGCCGGCATGCCGCGCGTATACGACCAGGGCGGCGACTATGCGGTCGCCTCGCTGCTGGCCACGCAGTGGGGTCTGGCGGCGCTGACGCGGTTGGGCGACGAGTCCGACGAGAAGACGTCGACGCTGCGGGGCGACTGCCTGGCAGGCGGCTACACGGCCAGCGTGATCCTGTACAACCGGCCGGAGACCAGCACCTACCAAATCTCACCGGGTGACCTCGACGAAGCGATCATGGCGCTGCTGGTGTTCCGCGGCGAGGGCGACGTCGAGCGCCAAGGCGCGGGCTGGGCCCGGGTCAAGGCCTTCCGCGAAGGCGTCCTCCACGGGGCAGAGTCCTGCCTGGAGTACCAGGACCAGTAGCTCAGGCGGGCGCGGCACGGCTGCGAACGCCGCTTGGCCGATCAGCGTGGGTGATGGCCGGCGCACCCCTTGGCGACCGGACAGAATCGGCCGTATCCGGACATATGCGCACTTCCGAGGGTTAAGTGAGTAGTACAGAAATGGAACCAGCGCTAGTACAGATTTGTAACTAGATCCGCGTCATCGGCGGGGGAGACCATGTGTGCACCGATCAAAGGGAGGGATATCGACCATGAGCAACCCCACTCCAACCGTGGACGTCCAAGCGGTGGCTGCCAAGCACCGCGCCATGTGGGCGTCGGGGGACTACCCCAAACTTGCCGCCGAACTCGTTTCTCCGCTGGGCCCCGTGCTGGTGGAGGCCACCGGTATCGCGCAGGGCGATCGAGTCCTGGACGTGGCCGCCGGCACCGGAAACGCCGCGATTCCCGCCGCGGAAACCGGCGCGAGCGTGGTCGCCAGCGACCTGTGTCCGGAACTGTTGGAGCAGGGCAGCCGAGGGGCAGCCGAGCGTGGTGTCGATCTCGAATGGCGCGAGGCCAACGCTCATGAATTGCCTTTCGGGGACAACGAATTCGATGTGGTGATGTCGTGTATCGGCGTGATGTTCGCGCCGTTCCACCAGCTCGCTGCCGGCGAGCTGGTCCGGGTGTGCAAACCGGGCGGCAGGATCGGCCTGATCAGTTGGACGCCCGAGGGTCACATCGGGCAGTTGTGGGCTGCGATGAAGCCGTACGCTCCGCCACCGCCGCCGGGTGCGCAGCCACCTCCGCTGTGGGGTCAAGAGGATCATGTCCGCGCGCTGCTCGGCGAGCGCGTCACCGATGTCGTCACCGAGCGAAGAATGCTGAAGGTGGACCACTTCGCCGACGGCGCAGAGTTCCGCGACTACTTCAAGGCCGTCTACGGGCCGACGATCGCGGTGTACCGCAACATCGAGGGCGATCAGGACCGCGTGGCCGCCCTCGACGCGGACATCGCCCGGGTGGGGGACAGCGTGCTGAGCGCGTCGTCGAGCATGGAATGGGAGTACTTGTTAGTGACCGCTCGCAAGGCCTGAGAACATGTCGGCATGCCCGATGACGCGCAGCTGCTGCCAACCCTGAGTGACGACGACCAGGCCGCGTTGCAGCGCTGGGTGCGCGAGCAGGGTCTCGGCGAGACGGTTACCGGCGTCGAGCCGCTGACCGGCGGCACGCAGAACATCGTGGTGCGGCTGTTGGTCGACGGGCGGCCTATGGTGCTGCGCCGGCCACCCGTACACCCGCGAGCGACGAGCGACAAGACGATGCTCCGTGAGATCGCCGCACTGCGCACGTTGGCCGGTACGCCGGTGCCGCATCCCGGCTTCATCGCCGGATGCGACGATCTCGGCTTGCTCGGCGTGGTGTTCTACCTGATGGAGGAGGTCGACGGCTTCAACCCCGGCGACAGCATGGACGAGGCGTACGTCCGCAACGCGGACTGGCGGCATCAGGTCGGGCTCTCGTATGCGGGCAGCCTCGCCAAGCTTGGCAATGTGGCGTGGGAGGGCAAGCCCCTCGCAGAACTCAAGCGGCCGGGTTCCTTTCTGGAGCGCCAGGTTCCGCAGTTTCTTCGACTGCTCGAAAGCTATCGCCACGATAAGTATTCGCCGGAGTCGCTGGCCGTCGCGGACCTGGCCGAGTGGCTGGAATCCAACCGCCCGCCGGATGGCACGCCGGGAATCATGCACGGCGATCCGCATCTGAGCAATGTTCTGCTCCGCCGCGACAAACCGGAGTTGGCGGCGTTCGTCGACTGGGAGATGTGCACGGTCGGGGACCCATTGCTGGATCTAGGTTGGATGCTGATCTGTTGGCCGTTGGAGACCAACACGATCACGGCCGGAGCCCAACTGGCCGCGCTGGGCGGGCTGGCGACCCGCCGCGAGCTCCTGGACGCCTACCTGGCGGCCGGCGGGCGGGAAACATCAAGCCTCGATTGGTATGTCGCGATGGCGTGCTTCAAGCTGGGCATCGTGATCGAGGGCACCTGGTCACGTTTTCTGGTCGGCCAGGCCAGCCGCGACGCGGGGGAGCGGCTGCATGCCAACGCCCAGAATCTGATCGACGTCGGCACGCGAGTGGCCAAGGGCGACAGCCCATTCGAGTGAAATTGGTTTCAGTCAGACCTCATGCCAGCTGGGCCGCCAGACGCACCGGGGCGTTGTCGATTCCGTAGCCGTCGTACCCACCGCGACGCTCGACGAACTCGAAGAACACGGTGCCGATCGTGCGGGTGTAGAAGTGCACGAACTCGCCGCCGGATACATCGCGGTCGTAGAGCAGCCCGAGGTCGCGCAGTTCGGCCACGGTGGCGTGATCGAGGCCAAACCGGCCGGCCAGGTAGTCGTAGTAGTTGTCCGATACAGGCAGGAATTGCGCACCGCGCTCACGGGCGGCACGGGCGAGTCCGATCACGTCGGAACACGCGAACGCGACGTGTTGTGGCATATCGGCGCCGTCGAGGACGTGCGGAGCGACGTTGAGTAGCAGGCGGATAGCGCCGTCCGTCGTACCCATGGATTGGCTGCGTATCAAGCCCTTTGGTCCCGGGACTTCTGTCGGCACGTCGGCGGTCAAACCGAATACGCTGGTGAAGAACAGCACCGCGTCGTCGAGTGTTTGCCAGGGCTGCGACAGGTTGACGTGGTCGATGGTGCGTACCGGCGTCAGCGCCGGGGGCAGTCCGTTCTCGAACTCCTCGACCCACGACGGCTCCGTCACCCAGAACATCTCGGTGCCGTCCGGAGCGACGGCAGCGCCAAGGACTTGTTCGGAGGCGTAGGTGCGGCGGTAGGCGACAGGAGCCATCAGTTCGGCGGCGCGCCGCGTGGTGGCGGCCGCGTCCGGAACCTGCACGCCGACGGAGGCGACGTGCGGGACCTGATCGCGGGCTTGCTGTTCGTTGAGCACGACGCGGGCGTTGCCTGCCAGCCACAGCGACACGGGTTTGGTGCGATGGCGCCCGCTTGGGGTGAAGCCGAGCTGCTGCAGCAGCACCTCGACCTCGCTGGTGTCCTCCGCCTTGACTTCCACGAAGTCGAAGCCGACGGGCGGCTTGGCGGCGGTGAGTGCCGTCAGGTCGCCTCGCCACCCTTCCGGATTCTGGGTTGCGGTTTTGTCCTGCAACCAGATCAGGGATCGCAGCGCGTGTACGGCAGTGCGATCGGGATCGGTCTGACGGAACGTGTCGTTGAAGACCTCCAGCGACAGCGGGCCCCGGTATCCAGTGGCCAGCACGTGCGAGACGAAGGTGGCCAGATCGAAGGCGCCCTCGCCGGGGAAGAGGCGGTGGTGGCGGCTCCAGGACAGCACGTCGATGCTCAGCGCGGGCGCGTCGGCCAGCTGGAGGAAGAAGATCTTCTCGGCCGGGATGCCCTCGATGGCGGCCGGGTCGTGTCCACGTGAGAGCACATGGAAGCTGTCCAGGCAGACACCGACATTCGGGTGGTCGGCGAGTTGCACTATGCGCCACGCACGGCGGTAGTCATCGACAAAGCGGCCCCAGGCCAGCGCCTCGAACGCCACCCTGATGTCGTATCCCTTGGCCAGATCTCCGAGTCGGCGCAGCTGATCGGCGGAGACTTCGTCTGAGTCGACAGTGGCGGAGGCGGCATTGCTGCACACGAGGACAAGGCCGATGCCGAGGCGCTGTGCGGTCGCAAACGTGGCACCGGCGCGGCGCAGGTTGTCGGCGAAGGTGACCTCGTCAACGCCCTCGATGTCGCGCAGCGGCTGGTAAAGCTCCAGCGACAGCCCCAGCCGGCGGGCGAGGGCCCGGATCTCCTCGGGGCTGTGGTCGTTGGCGATCAGGTCGGGTTCGAACAGCTCAACTCCGTCGAACCCGGCCGCGGCGCAGGCGTGCAGCTTCTCGGTGAGCGAACCACTCAGGGACACAGTGGCGATGGACGTCTTCATGGTTGAACCTCCAAGATCCCTAATGTACGAAATAGTTAGTTACAACGCAATGGGAACCCCCGCGTTACGCCTAAACGGACGTTTCGCAGGGTTAATTCGAGGAGCGACATGCAAAACGTCGATCTCGGCACGGCTAGGTCCAGGGCCGCCGCCAGTAAGCTCACCGGTGTGACCGCAGAGCCTCGTCCCGAGCCGCTGCGCGACGCCGAGCGCACCCGGGCCGACCTCATCGAGGTCGCCACCGCGGTGTTCGCCGAGCAGGGTTACTCCGGCGCCCGTGTCGATGAGATCGCCGAACGCACCCGCACCACCAAGCGAATGATCTACTACTACTTCGGCGGCAAGGAACAGCTCTACCTGGCGGTCCTGGAGAACGCGTACCGCGATATCCGAGAGGCCGAACAACGGGTGAAGGTCGACCACGTCGACCCGGTTCAGGCCATCAGGGCCGTGGCGGAAACGACCTTCGACCACCACATCGAACATCAAGACTTCATCCGGCTGGTCTCCATCGAGAACATCCACCGCGGCGAGTTCATCGCTCGTCTCGATTCGCTGCGCGCGCTGGCACAGCCGGCCACAGCACTGCTGGATCAGATCCTCGGCCAGGGCCGCGAGCAGGGCGTATTTCGTGACGATGTCGACGCCCTCGACGTGCACATTCTGATCAGCTCGTACTGCGTGTTCCAAGTGGCCAACCGCTACACCTTCGGCTACCTGTTCGACATCGACTTCACTGAGCAGCAAACCCACGCTCACCTGCGGCGAATGCTCGGCGACGTCGTGGTCGGCTGGCTCACCTCGCGCCGATCCATCGAGTCATAACTCGGCTCCCACTCGCTCCGGTCCTCGCGCTCGCCTTCGGGATCCCGGTCACATCTGCTTCTTGACGCGGCGTGGATCACTGTGATCCACTCGGTGTACGTACTAGTTCGTACATTAGGAGCGAAGTATGGCCCCCTATCTCGTCGGCCTCGTCGGAACAGGTGTCGGCCCTTCGCTCACTCCTGCGCTGCACATGGCCGAGGCCCGCGCGCAGGGCGTGGACTACGTGTACCGCACGATCGACCTCAACGACGTCGGCGTCGCGCCCGAACGCATCGGTGACGTGCTCACCTGGGCCCGCACCCTCGGCTTCAACGCGCTGAACATCACCCATCCCTGCAAGCGGCTCGTCATCGAGCATCTGGACGACATCGACCAGCTTGCAGCCGAGCTCGGTGCGGTCAACACCGTCGTGTTCGACGGACCACGTGCAATCGGTTACAACACCGACACAACAGGTTTCGCGCTCGGCTTCCGCGAGGGTCTGCCCGACGCCGGCACCGACAACGTGGTGCTGGTGGGCGCAGGTGGCGCCGGCGCGGCAGTCGGTGATGCGTTGCTGCGGCTGGGCGCCGACCACCTCACGGTCGTCGACCTCGATATCGAACGCGCCACCGCGCTCGCCCGTGAGCTGTCCGCCCGTCGACCCGAATCGCGCGTGGACGCATCGTTGCCGGACAAGCTGCCCGTTCTGCTTACTGGCAGCGACGGCGTCGTGCACTGCACCCCCACCGGCATGGTTGAGCACCCGGGGCTGCCGTTCAACGGCGAGCTGCTGCATCCGGGCCTCTGGGTGGCCGACATTGTTTACCGGCCGTTGGACACCGAACTGCTGAAAACAGCATTGGAGGTCGGGTGCCGCGTGTGCGACGGCGGCCACATGGCGGTGCACCAGGCCACCGAGGCCTTCGAGCTGATCACCGGCATCGCCCCCGACGCCGAACGCATGTCCCGGCACTTCCGCCGTCTAGTCGGCTGAACAACATCCACCACCAAGGAAGAAAGAGAATCATGAGCGGCATAGCAACCACGAAACCCGATGGGGTAGGAGATCATTCGCCCCGCCGCACGCCGGGGCGCGCAGCGTTGGCCAGCTTCATGGGCAGCGCGGTGGAGTACTACGACTTCTTCGTGTTCGGCACCGCCGCGGCGCTGATCTTCCCGAAGGTCTTCTTCCCGTCGGGTGACGAAGCCGCACTGGTGATGTCCTTCGCCACATTCGGTGTCGCATACGTCGCGCGCCCAGTCGGGGCGTTCATCCTCGGGCATTTCGGCGACCGCATCGGCCGTCGGAACGTGCTCATGTTCACCCTCGTGCTGATGGGTGTGTCGACCTTCCTCATCGGCTGTCTGCCCACTTTTGCCACCGCAGGCTGGATCGCGCCGGGGCTCCTGGTCGTCTGCAGACTGCTGCAAGGTTTCTCCGCTGCCGGGGAACAGGCGGGCGCCAGTTCACTCACCCTCGAGCACGCGCCAGATGACCGGCGGTCATTCTTCACGTCCTGGACTCTGACCGGCACGCAGGGCGGTCTCATCCTGGCGCAGCTTGTCATGCTGCCGTTCGTGTCGCTGCCCGACGACGCCGAGCTATCCTGGGGTTGGCGAGTTCCGTTCTGGCTCAGCGCAGTTGTCGTCGTGGTGGCCTACTTCATTCGCCGACGACTGCATGAGACACCGGAGTTCGACGAGGCCAAGGCGACCGGGGCGATCGCGCGGATGCCGCTGAAGCCGCTGCTGCAAAACCATTGGAAAGACGTCATTCGCGTCGTGCTCTGTGCGTTCATCGCCGCCGTATCAACGGTTTTCGGAACTCTTGCCATCGCCTACGGCAAGAAGGTCGGGCTCGAAGCCGGCATCACGCTGTGGCTGGTAGTGGTCGCCAACGTCGTCGCGCTCTTCACTCAGCCGCTTTTCGGCGTGCTCGCCGACCGGATCGGACGCAAACCGGTCTTCATTTACGGCGCGTTGTCGTCTGCGGCCATGATGCCGTTCTACATGCTGTCGATGAGCAGCGGTAACACGGTGCTCACCTTCGCGCTTGCCATCGCCACCTTCTCCTTCGGGTACGCCGCGGCGAACGCGGTCTGGCCGTCGTTCTACGGCGAGATGTTCAGCACCCAGGTGCGGTTCTCCGGTATGGCGATCGGCACCCAGCTGGGCTTCCTGCTCGCCGGATTCGCGCCAAGCATTGTCACCGCGCTGGGCGGCGTCCGCGAGGGCGGATGGGTTGTCATCAGCATCTTCACCGCTGTCGTCTGCGTCATCGCCGCCGGCTCAGCCATGACCGCCCGTGAGACCAAGAACGTTCCCACCCCGTTGCTCGGGCGCGAGCTGGCCGACTCGCAGAAAGTTCTGGTGAACGACTGACGATGGGCGTGCGACACATGACAGCAATCGTCGACACCACCTCCGACAGCGCGTCGGCGAGTCAGGCGGGTATCAGCGCCGAGATCGAGGCGATCGAAGCCGACTACCACCGCGCCGGAATCGAGGAGACCCAGCCGCGGCTGAACTACGCCCCGTACCGCAGCAGCCTGTTGCGCCACCCAACAAAGGATTTGCATCACGCCGATCCGGAGGCGATCGAATTGTGGGCCCCGTGCTTCGGCGCCAGTGATGTCGCGGCTGTCGAATCGGATCTGACCATTCAGCACGGCGGTGGGCCCATCGGCGAACGCATGGTGGTGACCGGACGCATCATCGACGGCGACGGCCGGCCGGTTCGCCGCCAGCTCGTCGAGATCTGGCAGGCCAACGCCAGCGGCCGCTACGCGCACAAGCGCGATCAGCATCCCGCCCCTCTGGACCCGAACTTCACCGGCGTCGGGCGATGCCTCACCGACGACGACGGAACCTACCGCTTCACCACGATCAAGCCAGGCCCTTACCCGTGGAAGAACCATCACAATGCGTGGCGACCCGCACACATCCACTTCTCGTTGTTCGGAACTGGTTTCACGCAGCGGATGATCACCCAGATGTACTTCCCGGGTGACCCTCTGTTCGCACTGGATCCCATCTACCAGTCCATCACCGACCCAAAGGCCCGCGACCGACTCGTCGCCACTTACGACCACGAGGTGACCACGCACGAATGGGCGACCGGCTATCGATGGGACGTCGTATTGACCGGTAGCGCGCGCACCCATATGGAGTCGGAATGAGCACGTTGACCGCCACGCCCGGCCAGACGATTGGGCCGTTCTTCGGTTATGCCCTGCCGTTCGACCGTGGCAACGAGCTGGTGCCGCCCGGCTCGCCCGGTGCTATTCGGCTGCACGGCGTCGTCACCGACGGTGCCGGCGCGCCCGTCCCCGACGCGCTGCTCGAGATCTGGCAGGCCGATGCCGACGGCGTGGTGCCGACGGCCGCAGGGTCGCTGCGCCGCGACGGCTGGACCTTCACCGGGTGGGGGAGGGTCGGCACCGACGAAGACGGCCATTACAGCTTCACGACCGTCAAACCCGGAGCCACACCGGGTGATTCGGCGCCGTTCATCGCCGTGACCGTTTTCGCCCGCGGCCTGCTCAACCGGTTGTTCACCCGTGCGTACCTGCCGGACGAGGGGCTCGGGCAGGACCGGCTGTTGAACACGGTGCCCGCCGACCGGCGACACACGCTGATCGCGGTGCCCGACGAGCACGGCATGCGGTTCGATATCCGGCTGCAGGGCGAGGACGAGACAGTTTTCCTGCGCTACCCGGGGCACCACCGATGATCGACCTGTTCTGGCCGGGAGACGAACGCGCAGGCGAATTGATGAGCGACGCGGCATTCCTGTCGGCGATGGTGGAGGTCGAAAACGCATGGCTCAGCGTGCTTGTCGACGCGGGCCTCGCGCCCGTGGAGAGCCGGACGGACCTCGCGCCGCTGGTGTCTTCTGCCGATGTTGAGGCCATCGCGGCGGGTGCCGAGGCCGACGGCAACCCGGTGATCGGGTTGCTCGGGTTGTTGCGTGACCGAACCCCCGAGGAGACTGCCCGCTGGCTGCACCGGGGCTTGACGAGCCAGGACGTTTTAGACACCGCGCTGATGCTGTGCCTGCGTGACGCGTTGTCGCGTCTCGAAACCGAAATCGCCACGCAGGTAGCCACTTTGGCCGGGCTGGCTGAAGCTCACCACCACGCCCCAATGCTCGCGCGCACGCTGACGCAACCCGCGCTGCCAAGCACGCTCGGCATGAAGATGGCCAACTGGCTATCCGGAGTGCTGGACGCCGCCGACACGATCGCGGCGTTGCCTCCTTTGCCCGTGCAGGCGGGCGGCGCCGTTGGAACACTGGCCGCGGCCACCGAACTGACCGGATCCCCCGCCGAAGCAATGGCACTTTCCGGCAGGCTGGCTGCGGCCTTGGGTCTTGCGGACTCCGCGCCGTGGCACACCACCCGCTCGGTGATCACCCGTGCCGGCGACGCGTTGGTGACGTGTTGCGACGCATGGGGACACATCGCGGCCGACGTGGCGATCGCCAGTAGATCGGAGATCGGAGAGATGGCCGAGGGTCGCGGGGGCGGCTCATCGACCATGCCGCACAAGAACAATCCCGTGTTGTCGGTATTGATCCGTCGCGCCGCACTGACCGCGCCGCCGCTCGCCGCCACGCTCCACGCCGCCTCGGCGGCCAGCGTCGACGAGCGCTCCGACGGCGGCTGGCATGCCGAGTGGGCCACTCTGCGCACCCTGGCCCGGCGCACCACCATCGTCGCCGTTCAGGCCACGGTGCTGCTAGGCGGGCTGGTGCTCGACACCGAGCGCGCCGCAGGCAATCTCACCGCCGCGGGCGACGTGCTCGCCGAGCAGCGAACGCTGACCGAAGTAGCCAGGCGCACAGCGCTTCCCGACTACACCGGCGCGACAGACCACCTCATCGACGCTGCGCTACAACGCGCGCGACACCATCTGAAGGAGGCGACATGACCGTGCCGCGGCTCGTCGGCACCGACTTCGGCGGACCGCAGGATGCGGGTCTGCTACTCCTCGGCCCCTCGGTGGGCACATCGGCCGCCGCCCTGTGGGGCGCCGCCGCCGAACGCCTCACTGAGCACGTGCACGTCGTCGGGTGGGATCTACCCGGACACGGACGCAGCCCCGCCGGTCCGTTCCGGATGCCGGATCTCGCGGCCGGCGTCGTGGCGCTTGCCGACGACATCGCACCGGGGTCTGCGTTTCACTACGCCGGCGACTCCATCGGTGGGGCGGTTGGCTTGCAGCTACTGCTGGACGCGCCCGAGCGGCTGTTGTCTGCGGCGCTGCTGTGCACCGGCGCAGTGATCGGCCGGCCCGAGGAATGGGCGGTACGTGCTGCGACGGTGCGGGCATCGGGCACCGATGCGGTAGTCGAGCTTGCCAGGGAGCGTTGGTTCGCAACCGGATTCGCCGACCGCCGGCCCGCCGTGGTCGCTGAGCTGGTGGATGCGCTGCGCAACACCGACGACGAGTCCTACGCGCAGGCGTGCGAGGCACTCGCGGAGTTCGACGTCACCGACCGCCTTGGCGAGATCACGACACCGGTACTGGCGATCGCAGGTGCCGAGGACATCCCGACGCCGCCGGACGGCCTGGCACGCATAGCATCCGGGGTCAAGGACGGCCGACTGATTGTGCTCGACGGTGTTGGCCATCTGGCACCTGTGGAAGCCGCCGAACGCGTCGCCGCATTGATCGCGGGCCACGTGCGTCCCGACGCGTACACCGCGGGGATGTCGGTGCGCCGCGAGGTGCTCGGTGACGCTCATGTCGACCGCGCCATTGCGAACACCACCGAGTTCACCGCGGACTTCCAGGAATTCATCACCACGTACGCATGGGGCACGATCTGGACCCGTCCCGGACTGGATCGCCGCAGTCGGTCGATGATCACACTGACGGCGTTGATCGCGCGTGGCCACCACGAGGAGCTGGCCATGCATGTGCGCGCGGCGCGGCGCAACGGGCTGACCATCGACGAGATCAAGGAAGTGATTCTGCAATCGGCCATCTACTGTGGAGTGCCAGATGCGAACACCGCGCTCCGGATCGCTAGTCAGGCGCTCGCTGACGGCGACGCGCAGGAGGCAGACCAGTGACACGCACCGCTATCTGCGACGGCGCCACCGATGCGGTCGCCGGAATCCATGACGGGGCAACAGTTCTCGTCGGCGGGTTCGGCATGGCCGGCATGCCCACCACGCTGATCGACGCGCTCATCGACCAGGGCGCCACCGATCTGACGATCGTCAGCAACAATGCGGGCAATGGTGACACCGGCCTGGCTGCTCTACTGGCGGCGGGCCGGGTCCGCAAAGTGGTCTGCTCCTTTCCCCGCCAGTCCGATTCGTATGTGTTCGACGGTCTATACCGCGCAGGCAAAGTAGGGCTCGAGGTGGTGCCGCAGGGCAATCTGGCCGAGCGAATGCGCGCCGCGGGCGCCGGTATCGGAGCGTTCTTCTGCCCGACCGGCGTGGGCACCCCGTTAGCCGAAGGTAAGGAGCTGCGGACCATCGACGGCCGCGATTATGTGCTGGAGTACCCGATTCGCGGCGATGTCGCATTGATCAGTGCCCACATCGGCGACCGGGCGGGAAACCTGCTGTATCGCAAGACCGCCCGCAACTTCGGGCCGGTGATGGCCACCGCTGCGGCGCTGACGATTGCCGAGGTTTTCCAGGTCGTCGACATCGGTCAGATCGATCCGGAAGCCGTGGTCACGCCGGGCATTTTCGTCGACCGAATCCTTGAGGTGAGCCGATGACCACAACCGAACGTCGTATCGAACACGTCGACCGTAGACCGTTGGACCGCGACGAGCTGGCAGCCAGGATAGCGCGCGACATTCCGGCTGGGTCGTACGTCAACCTTGGTATCGGCCAGCCGACCTTAATCGCCGACTATCTGCAACCCGAAGCCGGGGTGGTGCTGCACACCGAGAACGGGATGCTGGGCATGGGCCCTGCGGCGAGCACCGCCGACGTCGACCCCGATCTGATCAATGCAGGCAAGATCGCGGTCACCGAAACCGCTGGCGCGTCCTACTTTCACCATGCGGATTCGTTCGCGATGATGCGGGGTGGGCACCTTGACGTGTGTGTTCTCGGCGCCTTTCAAGTGTCCGAGCACGGCGATCTGGCCAACTGGCATACCGGTGCGCCGGACGCCATCCCCGCAGTGGGCGGTGCGATGGATCTGGCGATCGGCGCGAAGAACGTCTTCGTGATGATGAACCTGTTCGCCAAGGACGGCGCCGCCAAACTTGTGCCGAAATGCACCTACCCGCTGACCGGACTGCATTGCGTGCGCACGGTTTACACGGACTACGCGATCTTCGACATCGACCAGGAGGCCGGCGTGCGGCTGCGTGAGACGTTCGGTATCGGGATGGCCGAGCTGTCATCCCGGATGACCGTCGAATTGCGTTAGCCGTAGGCGTCGATTCCCAGTTTGACGGCGAGCGCGACGCCCGCGGCGCCGATCACTACACGCAGTGGCGTCGCGGGCGCGTGGCGAACCACTGTCGGGCCGAGCCGTGAGCCGATCAGGCATCCGATGCCGAGGGCCAGTACGGCCGGCCAGTGCACGGGCGCGAGAACAGCGAAGATGATCGCCGCTACACCGTTTGCGATACCGAGGATCACATTCTTGCCGGCGTTGGCGTGCGCGAGCGTGGAGTGGCCGGCGCCGAGTAGGAGCGCGAGCAGCATTACACCGGCGGCAGCACCGAAGTAGCCGCCGTAGATACAGATCAGGAAGATCGCGGCCGACTCGAATAGCACTCCGGTGGAATGGCGTTGGTGGTCAGCGACGCGAGCCTGCCGATTGCCCCGACGTGGAATCAGGATCGCGACCGACGCCAGACCGAGAAGGATCGGCACGACCCTCTCGAAGCCTTCCGCGGGCGTGGACAGCAACAGCGCCGCCCCTGCCACGCCGCCCAGCGCCGCGACCGGTGCAATGCGCGTTATCCACTTCCGCTGGCCTTCGAGTTCGGGCCGCGAGCCCCATACCGATCCGACGCCGTTGAACACGAGCGCGACGGTGTTGGTCACATTGGCTGTCACCGGCGGTAGCCCGATGAGCAGAAGCGCGGGATAGGTGGCCACCGATGCCAAACCCGCGATGCTGCCGGTGAGTCCGCCGAGCACGCCGGCAGCTGCGAGGAAGGCCCACTCCATGGGCCGCCAACGTTACTTCTTGGCGCGCACCAGGGCGTCGACGGGTTCGGGTGCGCCGTCGCGGTCCCTGACAACCCGGTAGGCGAAGAAGCCCGCAACCAGAGTGATCACCACAAAGATCGCGGCGAAGTACTGCAGTACCAGCGACGAGCCGTCGGGGTCGTAGACCTCCTGGCGCGGCCAGGCGATGTTGATGCACAGTGCGGCACCCATCACGACCGCGGTCAGGTTCACCGGGATGCCCCACTTGCCGAGGTCCAGGATCGGCGGGCCGTAGCTCAGGCTGGTGCCGCGCAGCCGGTGCACCAGGGCCGGGACTGTCACCATCAGATAGGCCAGGTACACGATCACCACCGACACGCTGGTGATGGCCGCGAACACCCCCGCCTGACCAAGGTTGACCAACAGCACCAGGATCGCCAGCACGCTGACCGTCGTCCCCGTGATGAGCGGAGTTCCGGTGCGCTTGTTCACCTTTGACAAAAACTTGCCGAACGGCAGCCGGTTGTCGCGCGCCATCGAAAACATCACCCGCGAGGCCGACGCCTGGATCGCCAGCGTCGCCGAGAAGATCGCCACCGCGACGGTGATCAGCAGCGTCTTGCCCAACCAGGTGTCCAGCTGGCTGGTGATGACCCACGCGATGCCCTCGGTCGACAGCATCGGATCGTCGAGCGACGGCGCCGCCATCAGCGCGGCCAGGATCATCAACCCGCCGCCAACGAACGACACCAGCAGCGCGTTGATGATCGCCTTGGGCGCGGTCTTGCGCGGATCGCGCGTCTCTTCGGAAAGCTCTGCGGCGCTGTCGAATCCGTACATCACGTAGGCAGCCATCAACATCGAGGCAAGGAACGCGGGGGTATATCCGAGGCCCGAGCCATGGCCGCCGGTGGACAGAACGGCCTGCGCTGGGTTGCGCTCTGCCGTCACGAACATCGCCGCGACGATCAATACGACGCCGATGATTTCGATCGTCACGCCGGTCACAGTGATCTTGCCCATGAACGACACGCCGACGCTGCTGACGATGGTGCACAGCACGATCGTGATGGTGCCGAGGATGATGCCGTTGGTGGCTCCGCTGACCGAGGTGAGCGAGGGGTCGTCGCCGACGAGCTGAAACCCGCTCCAGATCGACGGCAGCACGCTTTGCATGGCGATCGCCAACGCCGACACGCTCACGATGTACCCGATCAGCATGAACCAGCCGGCGAACCAGCCGACGGCGTTACCGGCCAGGCGACGCGACCACTGGTAGATCGCGCCGGCGACGGGGAACTTGCCCGACAACTCGGCGAACACGAGGCACACGCAGAACTGGCAGAGGAAAACGATCGGCCAGGTGAAGAAGAACGCGGGACCACCCAGGCCGAAACCGAGCGCGAACAGCGCGAACACCGTGGTCAGGATCGAAACGAACGAGAACCCGGACGCGAACGCGGCGTAGCCGCCGATGCCGCGGTGCAGTTCCTGGGTGTAGCCGAGTTCGGCCAGCGAGTCGGCGTCCTCCGCCGACGAGATCGACGGGTCCAGCGGATCGACGGTCGCGGTCATGCAGTATCTCCTGTATTGAAAGTCAATATCTGTCGTGCGATAGAAATTAGCGATGGATTTCGTTTCGGAGGTTTCCTGCTTGTCACAACTGTGTGACCAACGAGCCGATCGATGAGAATCGACGGCGTGTCCAGCCAGATGGGAATCGCCGCGAGCATCGCAGACATCGATGCTGCCAGCGATGAGCCCCAGTTGCGCGCCGGAATGCTGCGCGCCCGCGAAGCCGTCGCCGCCGAGCTGGCGGCCCATACGCCGACCCTGACGTTGGCCGCGGCCTGGTCGGAGGTGATGCGGCAATCGGTCGCGACCGCCGCGCGACTGATCGCCGGTGACAAGCCAGTGGGCTGGACGTGGTTCGTGTCGGGCAGCGTCGCCCGAGGTGAGGCGATCCCCGGCTCCGACGTCGAGACGCTGATCGCCCTCGACGACGGCGTCGACGATGCGGGCAAGAGCGAGGTGCTGACACTGGCCGCCGATGTTCACGCGCTGCTGGAGCGATGCGAACTGCGCCCGGACACCAACGGCGTGCTCGCCAGCCGCGGCCGGTTCTGCCGCAGGCGGGCCAACTGGGCCCAATCGATCGAGCGTTGGAGTTCCGAGCCGGCGGAGGACCGCGGCGTCGTGATGACGGGGCTGTTGGCCGACACCACCGGGGTCTCAGACCGCGACGACGGACTGCGGTTGGGCACCGTCGACGCCGCGAGGCGCCACCCTCAAGCGCGGCACGCCATGCTGCAGGACGCCACCTCGGTGCGCGCCAGCATCCCGTCGCGGCTGCGGGTCTTCGCCACGCACGATGACGCCGTGGACCTGAAGGTGGCGGCTTTCGACCCGATCGTGAAGATCGCCCGCTGGGGCGCGTTGTCGGCTGGTTCGACGGCGATCTCCACACTGGAGCGGCTCAACGACGCGGCGACGGCGAAAGTGCTTGACGCCGACGATGCATCGATCCTGCGGGACTGTTACGTGACGCTGTCGCGGATCCGCTGGCGGATGCGTGCCGGCGCCTGGGTGAAGGGTGAAGCCGTCACCGAGCGAGTGTCCTTGTCGGCGTTGGCGCCCGCCGACCGCGCAGCCGTGCGCACTGTGGCGCGGGAAGTGAGCGGTATCCGCCGCAAGCTCAGGTACCTGGCGTCGACGTCGTCGTTCCGTTGAGGAGCCATGTCCGCCCGTGACGGGCTGCCGGATCCGCTCCGGCACGCCATCGACCAGACCATCGCCGCTGAGCGACTCGAAGGCTGGCGTCCGACTGACGAGCACGTCGACGCCCTTGTTCGGCTGCTCTGCGACCAGGTGTCGTTCGGCGAATATCTGGCGGCCTACAGGGCGCCCAACCCCTCGGTGCCGCCGCCACGTGACTACCGGCGGATCTTCCGTCGCCACCGGCCCTACTTGATAGCGGGAACGACGGTGTTGCGCAACAACTTCGGTGTCGACTCGCAGAGAGAGCTTTCCGATCTCGAATTCGTCGCCACCGCTGGGCGCATGGTCCTGTGGCATCGGATGCTGACCGAGGGCGCCGTCGGCGTTCAGGACGTCGACGTTCGTGCCATCCATCAACACTTGTTCGGAGACGTGTATTCATGGGCGGGCAACTACCGGGTCACCGAATTGCGGCGCGGCGACTCAGGTTTCGCGTGGCAGTCGTCAGTCGGGCGGCTGACGTCGCTGCTCGAGGAAACGGCGCGGGTGCTTGCGGCCACCGGCGCCGGTCTGGAGACGGCCGGTCTGGCGTACCGGCTGGCCCGGCTCTACGCCGATTACAACCACATCCATCCGTTCCGGGAGGGCAACGGCAGGGCGGGCGCGCTGCTACTGCACACCGTCGCCGCGCTCTGCGGTCGCCGACTCGATCTCACCGGAGTGTCCCGCGAGGAGTGGTACGCAGCATCGCGGGACAGCATGCCGTTCCGTCGCGATGGCCGGGCTAACCATCGGCCGTTCCTGCCGCTGTTCGCGGCGGCGCTGCGCTAAACACCTTGCGTGTCGTGCGGTTCAGCGCCTAGCATCGCGAACGTGCCGAGGCGAATCGTAGTAGCAACCCGCAGCGGGGTCTGATCCTGACCGACCCCTCGCTGTGGGTCGAAGCTACTACGTCGGTCATCTCCTCTGACTTGAGAAGACCGGCACATGACAAACACATCCGCTACCAGCGCAGCGCCGCTGTCGTTCGCGGCCCACATCAACGCACCGATGCCACGCGGTCTGCGCCAGGAGGCCGACGCGATGTCTTTCGAAGCGTTTCACGACGCATACGCGTCCAGCGCGGGACCACTGCGGCTGGGGCACTGGCAGTGCACCGACACTGAGCGTCCGTCCACCCGGCTGGGTCCACAGGCCCGCACCTACCAGGCCACCCTGGCCGTCGGCGACCGCATCAGCACATCGACGGCCGCCGCGTGCGGACCCGTCGCAGCGCTGACCGAGATGCTCTACGACCGCGGTATCGCCGTGGAGATGACGGCGTTTCACCAGCTTCCCGCAGGCGAGCACACCGCGACGTTCATTCGCGGTTCCGATGGCTCGCGGTCGCAGTGGGCGATGGGCCTCTCCAACGACCCGACGCAGTCCGCACTACGTGCGGTCATCGCCTGCGCGAACCGGCTGCTGAGCTACGCCTAATCGCCGAAACGGTATTCCAGCAGGGCGTTACTCGAACTTTCGCTGCTGGAATACCGTTTCGGCGCAATCAGGTTCAGCGCAGCGGCCGCAACACGATCGGCATGCCGTCGAGAGGGACGGGCATGCCGCCGTAGTCGTAGCGCGGCTTGTAGTCGGGTCGCACCAACTCGAGCCGATACTTACGCAGCAGCCGATGCATGACGGTCTTGATCTCCAGCTGGCCGAACACCATGCCGATACACTTGTGCGCCCCGCCGCCGAACGGTGCGAACGCGTAGCGATGTTTCTTGTGCTCGCTGCGGGGTTCGGCGAAGCGATCCGGATCGAACTTCTCCGGGTCCGTCCACAACTCGGGCAGTCGATGGTTGAGCGACGGCCACGTCACCACATCGGTGCCTGCCGGGATGAAGTAGCCGAGCAGGTCGATATCGCGAACCGCCCGACGGAAATTCATCGGCAATGGCGTGACCATGCGCAGGGCCTCGTTGATCACCAGGTCGTAGGTTTCCAGCTTGTCCAGCGCCTCGATGTCCAGCGCACCGTCGCCGATGCGGGCCGACTCGTCGCGGCAGCGGTCCTGCCACTCGGGGTTGGCCGCCAGGTGATAGGCCATCGTCGTCATCGTCGAAGTCGACGTGTCATGGGCGGCCATCATCAGGAAGATCATGTGGGCGATGATGTCGTCGTTGGTGAACCGCTGGCCGTCCTCGTCCTCGGCTTGGCGCAGCACACTGAGCATGTCGGTGCCCTCGGAATCGCGCGTCTCGTCGAGCCGGGCGGCGAAATAGTCTTCGAGGGTTTTGCGGGCCTGGATGCCGCGCCACCACGTCAGCGGCCGGACCGGTTTGCGCACGATCGCGTTTCCGGCCCGCGTGGTCGTGGTGAAGGCCTGATTCACCGTCGTCACCAATTCGCGATCGGTGCCGGCTTCATGGCCCATGAACACCACCGAGGCGATGTCGAGGGTGAGCTCCTTGGCGGCCGGATGGAACAGGAACCTCGGGTCGTTGGCCACCCAGTCGTTGTTCAGCACCTGCGTGGCCACCGAGTCGATGTGCTCGACGTAGCCCGACAGCCGCGTGCGGGTGAAGGCCTCCTGCATGATCCGGCGGTGGAACATGTGCTCATCGAAGTCGAGCAACATCAGGCCACGGTCGAAGAACGGCCCGATGACCGGATCCCAGGCGCGCTGGGAGAACTCTTTGTTGCGGTTGGAGAAGACGGCCTGCGTGGCGTCGGGTCCGAGTGCCATCACCGAAGCCAGTGCGGGTGAGTATTGGTAGTGGATCGGCCCGTACTTGCGGTAGATCTCCACGGCGAAGTCGGGCCCACCCCGGAAGAACTCGATCATGTGACCGATGATCGGCAACCCTGCGTCACCCATCACCGGCTTGAGGCCGCTGCCTGCCGGTGGTTCTGCCAGCGGGAACTGCTTCCATTCGCGCTCCAGCAGCCGCTTTTCCGCGAGGCGCATGCCGGGGATCGTGACCGGCGTCGGCTTCAACCGCCGCTTCGCCTGGTCGAGCAGATAATCCGTGGTGCTGATTGTCGGCATTGACACGCTCCTGGAATCACACGCTGTGGTGGATGTCACCTGACCATCCATCCTGATATGGTGACTTGACGCGTGTCAAGTTTTGATCCGGTGAGTCGCGATGAAAAGGTCTACGCCATGACGGCCCAACCCGCTCCACAGCAGATCCGTCGCAGTCGCGGCGACCGCCAGCGGGAGGCGATCGTCACCGCCGTCCGCGAGCTACTGCAGGAGCGGTCCTTCGCCGATCTGTCCGTCAGCACGATCAGTGAGCGGGCCGGTGTCGCAAGGTCCGGCTTCTACTTCTACTTCGACTCCAAGTACGCGGTGCTCGCGGTGATCCTCGCCGACGCCGGTGAGCTGCTCGACAGCCTGACTCACCATTTCGCGCCGCGGGAGCCGGGTGAGACGCCAGCGGCGTTCGCCAAACGGATGGTCGGTAGCGCTGCCGCCGTGTATGCCAACGAGGATCCCGTATTGAAGGCGTGCGCGGTGGCCCGCAATACCGACGCGCAGATCCGCGAAATGATGGACGACTTTTACGACGGCATCATCGACAAGCTGATCGCCCTTCTCGAGCAGGATGCCGACGCACGCCCGATCTCCGACGACCTGCCTGCCCTGGTGCGGACGCTGTCTGCGGTGACGTCGTTCACGCTGACGCAGGACAGTGCGTTCGTGGGCCGCGGCGAGGACCCCGCGCGGGCTGTCGACATTGTCGAGCAGCTGTGGCTGACCGCGTTTTGGGGTGACCAGTAGCCGCGACGGTAATGTCACCGCCATGGCGCAGGGGAGCGGCTTCACCGGTAAACGTTGTTTTCTCACCGGGGCCGCCAGCGGCATCGGCCGTGCCACTGCGCTGAAGTTGGCCGCCGACGGCGCCGAGCTGTACCTCACCGACCGCGATGCCGAGGGCCTGGAGAAAACCGTCGCCGACGCCCGTGCGCTCGGCGGAGTGGTCCGCGTCCACCGTGCCCTTGATATCTCCGATTACGACGAGGTGGCCGCCTTCGCTGACCACATCCACGCCAACCATCCCGCGATGGATGTGGTGATGAACATCGCCGGTGTGTCGGCCTGGGGGACGGTCGACCAGCTCACCCACCAACATTGGAAGTCGATGGTCGACATCAACCTGATGGGACCCATCCACGTCATCGAGACCTTCGTTCCGCCCATGCTCGCCGCCCGCAAGGGTGGGCATCTGGTGAATGTGTCGTCGGCCGCCGGCCTTGGTGGCGTTGCCGTGGCATGCGGCCTATAGCGCGAGTAAGTACGGGCTGCGCGGGCCTGTCGGAGGTGCTGCGCTTCGACTTGGCGCGGTACCGCATCGGAGTGTCTGTGGTGGTGCCCGGCGCGGTGAAAACGCCACTGGTGCAGACGGTTCAGATTGCCGGCGTGGACCGCGAGGATCCGAATGTGAAGAAGTGGACGGACCGCTTCAGTGGGCATGCGGTATCGCCCGAGCATGTGGCCGACAAGATCCTGCGCGGTGTGCGTCGCAACCGCTTCTTGATCTACACCTCGCCCGACATCCGGGCGTTGTACACATTCAAGCGCGTTGCGTGGTGGCCGTACAGCGTCGCGATGCGGCAGGTAAACGTTCTGTTCAGCCGGGCTCTGCGGCCGCGAGCCAGTACTCGCCGAACGTGAACCTATGCTCGAAGATGCGCCGAAATTTGACACACAAGTTCACGTTCGGCCGCGAGATCGGCTAGTAACCGCCTTCGGAACGGTTGAGTTCGAGTCGAACGCCGAGAAGCCGGATGGGCCGGTCGAGTTCGAAGAGGCCGAGAAGATCCAATGCCGTTTCGTTGACCAGATCGGCGTCAGTGCTCGGCGCGGGGAGCTTGCGGATCTTGGTCCTGGTGTAGAACGTGTTGGTGCGCACGGTGACCGCCACCCGGGTGACCAGACGCCCTTGAGTTACGATCTCGGTGAGGGTCTGTTGTGCGAGCTCGACGACGGCGGAGTCGATTTCGGCGCGGTCCGTCAGGTCCTTCGCGAAGGTGACGACGTGGCTGCGCGACCGCGGTACCCACGGCTCTGCGCTGATATTCGTGTCGCCGCCGCCCTTGGCCAGCAACAGGATCCACAGTCCGGTCGTGGGACCGAATGCCGATGTAAGCAGCGTGGCATCGGTGGCAGCGAGGTCCGCGACAGTCGTAATACCCATGCCGGCAAGCTTTCTGGCGGTCTTCGGGCCGACGCCCCACAAGGCGTCGACCTCGCGATCGCCCATCACCGCCATCCAGTTCTCGTCGGTGAGCTGGAAAATACCCGCCGGTTTGCCGAACCCGGTGGCGACCTTTGCGCGCTGCTTGTTGTCGCTGATGCCGACCGAACACGACAACTCCGTCTGACCGATGACCTCGCGGATCTGCTCGGCGAGCGCGACGGGGTTGTCGACGTCGGCGCCCACGTAAGCCTCGTCCCAGCCCCACACTTCCACGGGATGGCCCAGGTCGCGCAGCAGGTCCATCACCTCTTCGGACGCCTCGTCGTAGGCGGCCGTGTCCAGCGGCAGAAACGTCGCATCCGGACACTTGCGCGCCGCGGTGCGCAGCGGCATGCCTGCGTGCACACCGAACGTGCGCGCCGGGTAGGACGCACACGTGACCACCTTGCGCGGTTCATTCGGATCGCCGTTGCCGCCCACGATGATTGGCAGCCCGGTGAGTTCGGGGCGCCGGCGCACTTCGACCGCGGCCTGGAACTGGTCGAGGTCGACGTGCAGGACCCACTTTGGAGTCATTTGCCGCAGAGTTTGCGCGCCACGCTTTCCCACGCGTCGCCGAGTTGCTCAAGCGTCCGGCCGCGCTCGGTCAGCTGGAACAAAACGTAGTCCGCGTCGAGCAGTGAGTGCAAGGCGAAGGCCTGCGCATCGAGGTCGCCGGTTGTCTCCGCATCTTCCAGCAAAATGCGAATGTGGCGGTGGTGCAGCATCATTGGCCCGTTGAATCGCATCTGCGGGTTGCGGTTGGATTCCGAGAGCAGCGCATAGTGGGTCTGCACGAACCGCAGTCGGTCGCGGCCGTAGGCGAGAAGCCGGTCCAGTGGGGGCGCACCCGGTCCCAGTGGCGGCGGGCCGAACATAAACGCATGTTGTTCGACCTTCTCGTCCTCGTCGAGCAGCACGATCATCAGGCCGGCCCGACTGCCGAACCGGCGGAACAGCGTGCCCTTGCCCACCCCGGCGGCCGTGGCGATGTCATCGGTCGTGACCGCGTCGGCACCGCGCTCGGCTATCAGGCGACGTGCGGCGTCTATTAGTAGCGTGCGGTTACGGGCAGCGTCGCCCCGCTCCTGAGGCGCTTGTTCAATGACCGGCAACTCGCGAAGCGGGGGAGATGCGGTCATAGCTGCAGTTTAGTTCAGCCGGAATAAATCGGACCACAGTCCAGTTGCGTCGTACGAGGATCGATCAGACCAGCGAAGGATAGGTAAAGATGTCGGACGCCAAAGTATTGGTGCTGCTGGGAAGCTTGCGCGCGGAGTCGGTCAACCGCCAGCTGGCCGAGCTGGCGGTCGAGGCGGCGCCGGAGAGGGTGAGCCTGCAGCTGTTCGACCGGCTGGGGGAGTTGCCCTTCTACAACGAGGACATCGACAACGACGACGTTCCGGAGCCGGTCGTCGCGCTACGTGCCGCTGCGGCCGAGGCCGACGCCGCTCTCGTCGTCACCCCGGAATACAACGGCAGCATTCCCGGCGTCCTCAAGAACGCCATCGACTGGCTGTCGCGCCCGTTCGGCAACGGTGCACTGAAGGGCAAGCCGGTGGCCGTCGTCGGTGCTGCACACGGCCGATACGGCGGTGTATGGGCACACGACGAGACCCGCAAGTCATTCGGTATCGCCGGGGTGCGAGTGGTCGAGGATCTCAAGCTGTCGGTGCAGACGACGGCGTTCGACGGCAAGCATCCCCGCGAGAACGCCGAAGTGGCGTCGTCCCTGCGCGACGTCGTGGGCAAGCTCGCCGCCGAAGTCGCCTAGCGTTCATCTCAAGGCCGCCGGCCGGGTCGATCGTGACCCCGCCGGCGGTTTGCTGTTCCGTCACCGTGACGGTTCGCGCCGCGGTACATGTCGGTGCCCGGTGGTAGATATAGACATGCGCAGCGACACGCCAAGAATGTGACGTGCGACACGCCGTACGACCGGCTGTCTGAGAGCTTACGACCAGGGAATTTCAAAAATGTCATTCAGAACATCTGGTATCCCTTCGGAATGTCGGACACTAGGTGTAGTGTTTCGAACACCGACAGACCCCCACGGTTCGGAGGTCGGCCGGAGCCACGAAATCCGGAAGTGTCGGTTCTCAGACGCCCCGGCAGACGGCCCCGGACGCCTGGAATTTTGAGGGACCGCGGGCCGCTGAATTACAGCGATATGCAGTACCCGACCAGTTGCCAGTCTCAGTTCGCAGAGGAGCCGTACCGAATGACCGTCACCGTGTACACCAAGCCCGCATGCGTGCAGTGCAACGCCACCTACAAGGCGCTGGACAAGCAGGGCATCGCCTACGAGAAGGTCGACATCAGCCTGGACAGCGAGGCGCGTGACTACGTCATGGCGCTGGGATATCTGCAGGCGCCCGTCGTAGTGGTCGGTAAGGACGACCACTGGTCCGGGTTCCGGCCCGATCGCATCAAGGCGCTCGCCGGAGCGGTCGCGGTCACGGCATAAGGGGTATCCAACGGGCAGAAGGAGGAGCAGCTGATGAGCAACGTCGTCTACTTCTCCAGCGTGTCGGAAAACACCCACCGCTTCGTGGAGAAGCTGGGTCTTCCCGCCACCCGGATCCCGCTGCACGGACGCATCGAAGTCGATGAGCCGTACGTGTTGGTGTTGCCCACCTATGGCGGTGGGCGCGCCACCCCCGATATCAACGACGGTGGCTATGTCCCCAAACAGGTCATCGCGTTCCTGAACAACGAACACAACCGAGCGCTGATCCGTGGCGTCATCGCCGCGGGCAACAACAACTTCGGTGCCGAGTTCGCCTACGCGGGCGATGTGATCTCCCGCAAGTGCGGCGTTCCGTACCTCTACCGCTTTGAACTCATGGGAACTCCCGAAGACGTAGATGCCGTCCGCGTGGGTTTAGAAGAATTCTGGAAGGACCAGACGTGCCACCAACCGTCACAGCTGCAGAGCCTGTAACTTCCGGCGCGCCCGGCGCGCTGCCGGGAGAGACGGATTATCACGCGCTCAACGCGATGCTGAATCTGTACGATGCCGACGGCAAGATCCAGTTCGAAAAGGACCGGGAAGCCGCCCATCAGTACTTCCGTGAGCACGTCAACCAGAACACGGTGTTCTTCCACGACGTCGACGAGAAGCTCGACTACCTGATCAAGGAGAACTACTACGAGCGTGAGGTTCTCGATCAGTACAGCCGCAACTTCGTCAAGAGCCTGCTCGACCGCGCATACGCCAAGAAGTTCCGGTTCCCGACGTTCCTGGGAGCGTTCAAGTACTACACCTCCTACACGCTGAAGACCTTCGACGGCAAGCGTTATCTGGAGCGCTTCGAGGACCGCGTCTGCATGGTGGCGCTGACGTTGGCCGCCGGCGACACCATGCTGGCCGAGAAGCTGGTCGACGAGATCATCGACGGGCGGTTCCAGCCGGCCACCCCGACGTTCCTGAATTCGGGCAAGAAGCAGCGCGGTGAGCCAGTTTCATGTTTCCTGCTTCGCATCGAGGATTCTATGGAATCCATTGGGAGAGCGGTCAATTCGGCGCTGCAGCTGTCTAAGCGCGGCGGCGGAGTTGCGTTGCTGCTGAGCAACATTCGCGAGTACGGGGCGCCGATCAAGAACATCGAGAACCAGAGCTCGGGCGTCATACCGATCATGAAGCTGTTGGAGGATTCGTTCTCCTACGCCAACCAGCTCGGTGCGCGACAGGGTGCGGGCGCGGTGTATCTGCACGCCCATCACCCAGACATCTACCGCTTCCTGGACACCAAGCGGGAGAACGCCGACGAGAAGATCCGCATCAAGACGCTGTCGCTGGGTGTCGTCATCCCGGACATCACGTTCGAGCTGGCCAAGAAGAACGAGGACATGTACCTGTTCTCGCCGTACGACGTCGAGCGCGTGTACGGGCTGCCGTTCGCCGACATCTCGGTAACCGAGAAGTACTACGAGATGGTCGACGACGCGCGGATCCGCAAGACGAAGATCAAGGCGCGCGAGTTCTTCCAGACGCTGGCAGAGCTGCAGTTCGAATCGGGCTACCCGTACATCATGTACGAGGACACGGTGAACCGCGCCAACCCGATCGACGGCAAGATCACGCACTCGAACCTGTGCTCGGAGATCCTGCAGGTGTCGACGCCGTCGGTGTTCAATGAGGATCTGACGTATGCCCAAGTGGGCAAGGACATCTCGTGCAACCTGGGTTCGCTGAACATCGCCAAGACGATGGATTCGCCGGACTTCGCGCAGACCATCGAGGTGGCGATCCGGGGGTTGACGGCAGTCAGCGATCAGACGCACATCTGGTCGGTGCCGTCGATCGAGCAGGGCAACAACGACTCCCACGCGATCGGGCTGGGGCAGATGAACCTGCACGGCTACCTCGCGCGCGAGCGCATCTTCTACGGCTCCGAAGAAGGTGTGGACTTCACCAACATCTACTTCTACACGGTGCTGTATCACGCGCTGAGGGCGTCGAACAAGATCGCGATCGAGCGCGGCGCGTACTTCAAGGGCTTCGAGAAGTCGAAGTACGCGTCGGGCGAGTTCTTCGACAAGTACACCGAGCAGGCGTGGGAGCCCAAGACCGATCGCGTCAAGCAGTTGTTCGCCGAAGCCGACATTCGCATTCCGACGCAAGAGGATTGGGTGCGGCTGAAGGAGTCGGTGCAGAAGCACGGCATCTACAACCAGAACCTGCAGGCGGTCCCGCCGACGGGCTCGATCAGCTACATCAACCACTCGACGTCATCGATTCACCCGATCGCGTCGAAGGTCGAGATCCGCAAGGAAGGCAAGATCGGGCGGGTGTATTACCCGGCGCCGTACATGACCAACGAGAACCTCGAGTACTACCAGGACGCCTACGAGATTGGCTACGAGAAGGTCATCGACACGTATGCCGCCGCGACTCAGCATGTCGACCAGGGACTGAGCCTGACGCTGTTTTTCAAGGACACTGCGACCACTCGTGATGTGAACAAGGCGCAGATTTACGCCTGGCGCAAGGGAATCAAGACCTTGTATTACATCCGGTTGCGTCAGATGGCTTTGGAGGGCACTCAGGTGGAAAATTGCGTCAGCTGCATGTTGTAGGACACGCACCGCCCACGAGTGTGGACTTGGTACACGCAATGCGGGGGGGCAGTGACCGTGTCAAAGGTCCTCACTCGGCTGCGCCAGTCGCGCTAGCCCATCGCGAGCACGGACAGGCGATCGACCCGCGTCAGCAGTCCCAGCATTCACCGGTTCATTCCTCGTAGGTGCCGCCGTAAAGCACGCCGATGTCGTCGGAGTGCTCGCCCGCGCACTCCCAGAAGTCGCCGCTTACCGGGGCGGCGCCCGCGGTCGCGGCGAAGCCGACAGGCAGGCCGACTGCGAGGGCCGTGGCGGTCACGAAGGTGTTCATGACGCATAGCGTGCGGCCAGACCGTCGCCAGGGGAACGGTGTTGACCCCGCTACCCGCCCGCATACATGCCCGGGGTGGCTTCGCCTCCGGGCTTGGGGGCATACGGCTGGCCACGGCCGGTGCGAGGCGGGCAAACGCGAGACGATCGCGGCGGTGGTCCCGTAATGTGACACCAGCGGTCCAAATTTGACGCGGGGGAAGCGACGGCGCCGAGTCACTCAGCGCGGACCGTGCGATTAGGGGTGGTGCGTGTCGCGGATCTTCATGAGTCATTCCAGCCGCGACATGCGCGAGGCCATCGCGCTGAAACAGTGGCTCGCCGAGCAGGATCCGCCACTGACGAACGAAATCTTCCTCGACGTCGACCCCGACTCCGGGTTGCGAACCGGCACCCGTTGGAAGGACGCGCTGCGGCACGCGAATGCCCGCTGCGAAGCCGTCATCTGCCTGCTGTCGGCCAACTGGGAGCGGTCGCATGAATGCAAGGTGGAGTACCGCACCGCGGAGAACCTGAACAAGCAAATCTTCTGCGCGCGGCTCGAAGCGTCGACAGGCGACGAACTCACCTCTGAGTGGCAGCGCTGCGACCTCTTCGGCGACGGCCCCAAGACCCGCATCGACATCGGCAGCGGTCCGCCCGTGGAGTTGGTCACCGAGGGCTTGTACCGGCTGCGCGACGGCATCCGCGGCGCGGGCATCGGCGCAGAGTCGTTCGTGTGGCCGCCGCCCGGCGATCCCGACCGGGCGCCGTACCGCGGTTGGGAGCCGCTCGACGAGGCCGACGCCGCGGTGTTCTTCGGTCGCGATGCGCAGATCGTGCGGGCGCTCGACGCCCTTCGCGGGATGCGGCGCTCCGAGGTGAACTCCTTGTTCGTCATCCTCGGCCCGTCGGGCACGGGCAAGTCGTCGTTCCTGCGCGCCGGACTGCTGCCTCGGCTGCGCCGCGAAGATCGCCGGTTCGTCCTGCTCGACATCGTCCGGCCCGACCGCAATGCCCTCGTCGGTGCGTCGGGGTTGGCCAGCGCGGTTTCGACGACGCGGCAGGCGTTCGGGCTGGGCCAGCCGAGTCTGGGGGAGATCAAGCAGGCGTGTTCGTCCGGCGACATCGCACAGGTCGCCGGCTGGCTGGCCGACGTCCGCGCCGAGGCCGCGCGACGGCTACTCGAACGCGGAACCGACGGCACCACCGCCTCCGCGCCGACGCTGGTACTGCCTCTGGACCAGGCCGAGGAACTCTTCGCCGAGCAGGGCGGTGCGGCCGCCGAAGACTTCCTGCGACTGCTCGCCGGGGTGACCGAGACGCTAAACGCCGACGACCTCGGCATCATCGTGGCGGCCACCATCCGGACCGATCGCTACGAGATCATGCAGACGCACCCGAGCCTGGCCGGGCTGGGCACCGTGCTCTTTGACGAGCTCAAGCCGATGCCGCCGACGCAGTTCAAGGAGGTCATCACCGGTCCGGCGCAACGCGCAACCGAAGCCGGTCGCACGCTGCGGGTGGCACCCGACCTCGCCGACCGCCTGCTTGCCGACGCCTTCGACGGCGCCGACACGTTGCCGATCCTGGCGCTGACGCTGTCGCGCCTGTACACCGACTACGGCAGCACCGGCGAGCTCACGCTGGCCAACTACGAGGCGTTGGGCGGGATGCGCCGCGTCGTGCAGACCGAGATCGACGAGGTGCTCGCCGCCGATCCCCAGCAGCGGGAAGCGCAGTTGGCCGCGCTGCGAGCGGCTTTCGTGCCGTGGTTGGCCACCGTCAACGCCGCCAATGATCAGCCGATGCGGCGGGTGGCTCGGTGGTCGGACCTACCCGAGGAAAGCCGTCCGCTGATCGACGCGCTGGTCGCCCGACGGTTGATGGTCAGGGACATCCGCGACGGTCAGACCGTCGTCGAGGTGGCGCTGGAAAGCCTGCTTCGCCAATGGAGTGAGCTGGCCGGCTGGTTACGCGAGCAGAGCCGGGACCTCAAGGCCGCCGATGATCTCGAGCGAGCCGCGCTGAATTGGACGGCACACGGCCAAGATCCGGCGTGGCTGCTCGAGGGGACCCGGCTGGTCGATGCAGAGGCGCTGATCGGCAAGCCCGACTTCCGGCAGCGACTTAGCGGCACCGCCGCTTTCGTGGCCGCCTCGCGGGCGGCCGAGAACCGCGAACTGGCCGACGAGGAAGCGCAACGCCTCACCGAACTGCGTGCGGCCGAGCAGCAGGCGGCTCATGCTCGGGAACGACAGGAGAATGCCGAGGCACACGCGACGACGCTGCGCAAGCGGTCTCGCATACTGCGCGCGGTACTCGCACTCACCGCCGTCGTCGCGGTGGTCGCAGGCATCGGATTCGTGCGCGCGTATATGGCCAACACCGATGCGCAGCAACAGTTTCGGGCGGCCACGAGCCAGCGGCTCGCGACGGAGGCCCAGGCGATGCTCGCCGACGCGCGACCCGGTGGCGACATCCGGGCGCTGCAGGAGTTGCTCGCTGCGCAGGCATTGGCCGCCACGCCGAACCCTGAGGCCGTCTATGACGCCGTTGCGGACAAGGCCGCGACCGCCAAGATCGGCGACATCGCGGGCGCGATCCCCAACGCCGTCGCCTACAGTCCCGACGGCCGACGGCTGGCGGTGGGATACGACGATGCCATCGTGCGGATTTCGGACTCCGAGACCGGTCAGCCGACCGCCAAGGAGCTGACCGGGTCAGCGGACCTACTCGACGTGGCCTGGAGCCCCGACGGGAAGACCGTGTCGTCCGTAGGCAGGGACGGTTCACTGGAACTGTGGGATGTCGAGTCCGGCACCCGCGTCGGTGAGCCCCTCGCATCGGGCACCGGCCAGGACGGCCGTGACAACAGGCTGTTGGCGGTGGCCTTCAGTCCCACCGGACGGCGAATCGGCACGGCCGGGGTGGACGGCAGGGTCGAACTGTGGGACGTCGACTCGCGACGAGTGGTTGGCTCACTGGTCGGTCACACCGATGATGTCTACGCACTTGAGTTCAGCCCCAACGCCTCTCGGATCGCCACCGGCAGTGACGACGGGACGGTGCGGATCTGGGACGCGGCCACAGGTCGCCCTGTCGGTGCTCCACTCGCCGGTCATGCTGGCGCGGTACGGGCCGTCGCCTTCAGCCCGGACGGAACTCGGCTGGCCTCGGGAGGCAGCGACGCGACCGTCCGCGTGTGGGACGTCAACGCCGCGAAACCGGTTGGCCCGCCGATGGAGGGGCACACCGCGCTGGTATCGGCTGTCGCGTTCGCCGACGACGGACGCATGGTGTCCGGGTCATACGACAGAACCCTGCGGTGGTGGGACGTCGATTCCGGGACGCTTGCCGGGCAGCCGTTGGTCGCCGAGGGTCGGGTGCAGTCGCTGGCGATCCGCCCGGGTGCCGCACAGCTCGCGGCCGCCTCCGGTGACGGCACCCTGGAAGTCTGGAACCTCGTCGACGTGCTGCCGCTGAAGGGTGTCTCGGCTGCCTTCACCTCCGATGGTGAACGGCTTGCGCTCGGTGCGGCCGATGGATACGTGACGGTTCACGACCCGCACTCAGGCCGAGACCTAGGGCGTGCCGGCGTCGCGCATCCGCACTCGGTGGTCAGGCTCGCATACAGCGGCGACGGACGGTATCTCGTGTCAGGCGGCTTCGACGGCTCGGTGTGGATCTGGAACGTCGAGGCCGGGCTGCCGGTAGGCGCGCCGGCTCGGCAGCGCACGGATGGCTCCGTCTCGGCAATCGGGTTCAGTCCCGACGGTCGCCGATTCGTGGTGGGCAGCGAAGACGGCGTGGTGCGAATCGGGGACGCAGAAGCAGGTCAATGGACGAGCCGACCGCTGAGCGCGCCGGGCGGCGCCGCGGCGGTCTCGTTCACCGACGACAACGAGATCGTCTCTGTGCACGCCGATATCGCCGCCCCGCCGACGGTGAGACGATGGAACGCGACATCCGGTGAACTGCTGTCGACGGAATCGATCGGACTCCTCACGGCGGCCGCAGCGGGACCGAACGGACAACTGGCCGCCGGCACGATCGACGGGCTGGTCACCGTCTACGGCGCCGACTACAAGCCGATCACCGAACCGGTGAGCGGCCACGCCGGCACCGTCACCGCGGTGGACTTCGACACGGATGCCGACCGGCTGGCGTCGGCCGACGAGTACGGCAGCATTCGGGTGTGGAATCCGGCAACGGCCACACCCATCGGCAAACCCCTTGGCGGACAAAGCTCTTTGGTGGTCAATCTCGCGATGGATCCCGACGGCCGTAAGCTCGCGGCTGCCGACATCGACGGACAGGTCCGGCTCTGGCCGGCCTCGGCCAGCACGGCGGACCTCTGCGCGAAGCTGGTGTCGAACATGAGCCACCGGCAGTGGAACGACTGGGTATCACCCGACATCGCCTACATCGCAACCTGTCCCGGTTTGCCGATCGCACCGGACTGAGACTGCTGATGACACGCACTCGCGATGAACATCTCTTCGCGGACGGGCCCAAGCGCATCCTTTCCCTCGACGGCGGCGGGATCCGAGGGGCACTGACGCTTGGCTATCTCGGCCGGATAGAGGCGATTCTTCGTGACCGCCACGGCGGCGACCCGGATTTCCGGTTGTGCGACTACTTCGACCTGATCGGGGGCACGTCGACGGGGTCCATCATCGCCACCGGTCTGGCGCTGGGATTCTCGGTGGAGAAGCTGTCGCGGATCTACCGCAGCCTGGGAGAGCAGGTCTTCGAGGCGGGGTTCTGGCGGCTCGGAGTGATCGGCGCGAAATTCCCGAAGGAGCCGTTGCAGGAGGCTCTGCGGACCCACTTCGGCGATGAGACGCTGGGCAGCGAGAACCTGCGGACCGGGCTGATGGTGATGACCAAACGGCTCGACACCGGCAGTCCCTGGCTTTTTCACAACAACCCCCGCGGAAGGTACTTCGGAGCCGGGGCCCACCGGCGGGGGAATCAGGATCTGTTGCTGCGCAACATCGTTCGGGCCAGCACCGCGGCGCCACACTACTTCGACCCTGAGCTGATCGAGGTCGGGCCACAGATCTCCGGCGCGTTCGTCGACGGCGGGGTCAGCCCATATAACAACCCCACGATGCAGATGCTCATGCTTGCGACGTGCAGCGGTTACGGGCTGAACTGGCCCTTCGGTGCCGAACGGTTGCTGCTCGTATCGGCGGGAACGGGCTTCCGCACCATGGCCGAACCGGCGGACGAGGTCATCGGCATGCCCGCGGTGCGACTCGCCGCCGAGTCGATGATGTCGATCATGGAGGACGCCAACTGGCTCGGCCAGGCCCTGCTGCAGTGGATGGCCGACAGTCCCACGTCGTGGACGGTCGACCGGGAGATCGGCGATCTTCGCTCGGACAAGCTCGGCGGGCGCTCGGCGCTGATCTCCTACCTGCGCTACGAGGTGCAGCTCGAATCACGTTGGCTACATGACGTTCTCGAGGTCGAGCTCAGCGACGAGCAGTGCGTCGAACTGTGCGCCATGGACCGGGCCGAGAACGTCAGCCGGCTGGCGAGCCTCGGGCAAAAGGCGGCGCTCGTGCAGGTCCGCCCGGAGCATTTCGCGTCGGCGTTCGACCTTTAATCGGCGCGTCGGTACCGGTGTTCGAACTCGTCGCCGGGCACGGGCCAGGTGTCGCCGTGCTCGCCCTGCACCACCCAGTCCCCGGCGGAGGCGGTGACCGGTCCCTCGAGGGTGGTGACCACCTCACACTCACGGGCGGGCCGGGCCTGTACCGTTCCGACGCGCCGCCAGCGCGAACCGTCGAGATGCTCGTAACTGGACCGGAAGATGTCCTCGCGCACCGACCACCACTGCTCGTCGTCGGGTTCGCGTACGGCCCAGTCTCCGGCGTCCGCGCGCAGGGTCTCACCGGATCGGGTGGTCCAGGTCCACGCATCGTCGCGGTGCTCGGCGATCACGGTGCCGGCCCGTTGGAACGTCTCCCACTGCACGCCGGCGCGCGGACATGACCGGTAGCCCAGTTCGCGCAGTTTCGACAACGTGGCGGCAAGGCTCGACAGCGCCCTGTTGCGCAGTTCATCGTCGGCCTCGTCCCAGTCGACGAGGTTGTCATGGACTTTGGCTGCATCGTCGCGAACTTTTCCGTACTTCCAGCCGTTGTCCCGCAGATACCGGCACCAATCCTCGTGTTCGGCGCGAGCCATCCTTCGAGACGTGTCGGCGTCAAAACCCATGAGCTGCAACTGTTCCAGTGGCGGCCTGCCCCGCAATGTCGCGGTGGAGAATTCCTCGGGCGGGCTGCCGAAGGTATTCCATGTGTGGTTGCCGATCTTCTCGACCATCCACAGCGCGTTCTGCACCTGTCGGCGATTCGAGCCGCGGTAGAATTCGTCGAGCTCCGACCACGGCACGGTAGCCGGGGTGGCGTTGCCGACTTCGGCGGCATAGCGATCGTGGATGAGTCGCGCGGCGCGCTCCCACGCGTCTTGCGCCTGACCGCTCGGCAGATTCATGCTCAGCCGGAACGTCCGCAACCGGCCCAGTAGCGAGACCCCGCCGTCGCCGACCTCAGCGGCGGGATCCCAGGCCCAGATGGGCGTCGACGGCAGCCGAGCGGCCAGACGCGTGCCGGTGGCTTCGTCGACGCCGCCCGAGTCGACCAGGATCACCGCGGTACGGGCCGCGTCGGCTTCAGTGATCAACGAGACGAGCCGGGAGACAGTCGGCGCCTCACCGATCGCGGCAACCGCGGGCCGCTGCGGCGGGAGTCCCAGTTGCCGACAGAGGAATTCGTGATCGGCCTTGTACTCTTCGGCTGTCGTGGCTACCAGCGTGACACTCGGCAGACCCGGCTGTCCAGCGGTGGCGTAGTAGTCGTGTTCGAGTTGCCGCTGGGCCATGTCCGCACACAGGGCGAGCGTGAGTTGCGAGGCGCCGCAGACAAAGATCCGCTCGACGTCACGGGTGACGACCTCGTCGAGCAGGCGTCGTGCGGTGACCTCGTACTTGCCGACGGCGTCGGCCGCCCACCGGTCATCGGTGCCGCCGAAGTGCTGCGCTCGCCACGCCATCGCCTGCCACGGGTCGTCGATACGCACGATCAGCGGGATGCGCTGACGCTTGTCGACCTGTTCGAAGCGCCGGGCGACCTCGCCGAGCCGCCGAAGGTTGGTCGACGGGTCGAGCGACAACAGGTACAGCCGATCGAGCTTGCGCCACAGAGGGAGTGACGCGAGCTCGCCCGGCTTGCCGAGATCGACCGTCACGATGCGCGCGCCCTGTCTGCGGGCCAGGCGGACGCATTGGCGGTCGGGCAGCGCGGTGACGATCACTAGGTCCTCGCGCCGGCGCAGGCTGCGCGCGATCGCCTCCACCATCGACTGCGCGTCGTCGTCGATGCCGATGATCGCGGTGACCGAGTGGGCGAACCGCACGCGCAGCACGTCCAGCCGGGACTGCAGGAGCGCGACGACGATGCCGAGCACCCCGAGAAACACCGCCGCCAACGCCGCCAATCTGGCGATCTCGAGCGCAACGGGAATCGGTACGGGACAGGGACCCGCTTCCAATGACTGGGTGCCGGTGCTCCCCTTGACCACCGACGCCGTCCACGTCAGCGGGGTGAAGAAGCGCGGATGCGTGGCGTCGTGACAATTCCAGTACGACGCGAAGCCGAGCACGAGGCTGATCAGCGCCAGCCCGGCGACGACGGCCACCGGTGCGCCCGCCTGGCCCGCGACGCGCGCCCGGAAGAACAGCACCGCCAGGGCCGCCAGCGCCACCACGACGATCGCGATGGTCGCCGCAGAGTTGGGCCGGCCGAACCATTGCAGCCCCTGCGGCAAGACGTCGAGCAGGTGCGGCGCGAGCGCCAGCGCGGCGAGCCAGCCGAGGATCAAGATCGCGACGACCGACAGCAGCGCGCGGGCGATCGTCGATCCGCTCACTTGCCGCATTGGCGCCAAGCTACCGCGAGCGCACGGTTGTGTACGCGAATGTCGAGTAGACGCGTCAAACAACCGTGCGCTCGACGCAAATCACTTCACGGTGTGCTGCGGCCCCTGCGCCTTCTTGTACAACGCCTTGAGCATCCGATCGCGGAACCGCGCATTGTTGATCAGCTTGATCCCCGTGTTGGCGACCGGCGGATAGCCGAGCAGCTTGTGAAAGTAGCGACCCCGCCGGTACTCCCTGCCCCACGCCGCTTCCATCCGCTGGGCGTAGTTGGTGAAGTCGTCGGGCCCGCCGTTCTGCAGCGCCGCGATCGCGCATTCGCCTGCGGCCAAACCGGATTCCAGAGCCTTGGAGATGCCCGCGCCCGACGCCGGCTTGCCGGCGCCCAACGAGTCGCCGGTGAACAGCACACCGGGCCGCCACGGCGGCCAGGCGGTGAAGCCCATCGGCAGCCGCCACGCCCGCACGCTCTTGTTCTTTTTCAGCTCTTCGATCGGCGGCAGCTCCCACTCGGGCGGCAGCGTGCGCAGAAATTCGCCAAGGAACTGCGTGGCGTTGATCGACTGCCAGTTCTTGTAGCTGTTCACATAGCCGAGCCCAATGTTGAAGCGCCCGTTGCCCATCGGAAACACCCAGCCGTAGCCGGGCAGCTGGTCGCCCTGGAACACCAGCTTCAGGTAGATGTCGAGGCTGTCGGAGTCCGGGCGGTTGGCGTGCATCTCGGAGCGGATCGCGATCGCGGAGTAGCCGTTGTACTCCGAATCGATCTTCAGTGCCCGCTTGATGGGGGAGTAGGCGCCGTCGGCGGCGATCACCGCGTCGCCGTACACCTTCTCGCCGCTCTTCAGCGTCACACCCACCACGCGACCGTTCTCCACGATCGGACCGGTCACCTCCGCCGACTGGCGGACTTCTGCACCGGCCGACTCGGCGTGTTTGAGCAGCAGCGTGTCAAGCTCGGTGCGGCTGACGGTGTGGCCGTGGTCGGGCATGCCGGGTCGCTTCGGGAACGACAGCTCCCACTGGTTGGGGCTGAACACTGTCACCCTGTTGACCCGATGGAACTCGGCGACCTCGTGGGACAGGCCCATCTTCTGCAGATAGCTGACGGCGCGCGCGGTAAGTCCGTCGCCGCACGGCTTGTCGCGGGGGAATTCGGCCTTGTCCAAGACCACTACCTTCGCGCCGGTCTGCGCGGCCTGCCACGCGGCGGCCGAACCCGACGGGCCGCCACCCGCGATGACCAGGTCGTATCGCTGCGTCATACGTCTCTCTCGTTGATGGGCTTCGCAGAAAATAGTACCCAGCCTGGCGCGCCGCATCTCGCCAGGCGGATTTGCCTGGCCAGCGGCTTGAAACGCCGTGTTGCGGGACGGTCTGAGCAGGTCAGCGCCGTCTGGGCGGTACAGTTGTCGGGTGCGACGAGGGTCGAGGTCACGTTCCAGTAGCGAGCCGGGTGTCAAGGTGGACGCCCGCAGCGAGCGCTGGCGCGAGCATCGCAAGAAGGTGCGGTCTGAGATCGTCGACGCCGCGTTCCGGGCGATCGACCGCCTCGGGCCGAACGTCAGTGTGCGTGAGATCGCCGAAGAGGCGGGCACCGCCAAGCCCAAGATCTACCGTCACTTCGCCGACAAGTCCGACATGTTCGCCGAAATCGGGCAGCGGATGCGTGACATGTTGTGGGCGGCGATCATTCCGTCGATCAACGTGGAGACCGACTCCGCGCGTCAAATCGTCGGTCGCGGCGTCGAGCATTACGTCGAGTTGGTCGACCAACACCCGAACGTCGTGCGGTTCTTGCTCCAAGGCCGGTTCGCCGACCAGTCCGCGGCCGCGATGACAACCGTGAACAAGGGCAGCGAGATCACGCTGGCTATCGCCGACATGATCAGCACCGAGCTCAAGGACCTGGCGCCGGAACCGGAGGCGTTCGAGCTGGCGGCGTTCGCCATTTTCGGAACCGCGGCGTCGGCAACGGACTGGTGGCTCGGCGGCGACGACGACAGCCCCCGGCGGATGCCGGCCGATATCTTCATCGCGCACATGACGACCATCATGGTGGGCGCCATCAACGGCACCGCCGAGCTGCTCGGCATCAAGATCGACGCCGATCAGCCAATCCACACCGCGGTCCGTCGGCAGCAACCCGTCGCCTGACGACTACGGGCGTGGGCGATACCGCGGGTACCGGGTACATTGGGGCCATGACTCTCGCCGAATCGACGAGTACACCTCGGGTCGCCCAGCAGCCCGTGCACACCCGCGCGCTGATCATCGGCACCGGCTTTTCCGGTCTCGGCATGGCCATCGAGTTGCAGCGGCGCAACGTTGAGTTCCTGATCCTGGAGAAGGCCGACGAGATAGGCGGCACGTGGCGTGACAACACCTATCCGGGATGCGCGTGCGACATCCCGTCGCACATGTACTCGTTCTCGTTCGAGCCGAAGCCGGACTGGGAGCACATGTGGTCGTTCCAGCCGGAGATCCTCGACTACCTCAAGGGCGTGACCGACAAGTACGGCCTGCGCCGCTACATCCGGTTCGACTCACATGTCGACCGCGCGCACTGGGACGACGACGAGTTGCGGTGGCATGTGTTCACCAACGACGGCCGCGAGTTCGTCGCGCAGTTCGTGGTCTCCGGCGTCGGCGGCCTACATATCCCGCTGATCCCCGAGTACGACGGGCTCGACGAATTCACCGGCGCCACATTCCATTCCGCGCAATGGGACCATACCGTCGACCTGACCGGGAAGCGGGTGGCGGTCATCGGCACAGGTGCCAGCGCGATTCAGATCGTCCCGGAGATCGTCAAGGACGTTCAAGCGCTGCAGCTGTATCAGCGCACCCCGGCATGGGTGATGCCGCGGCCCAATAATCCGATCCCCGAATGGATGCGCAACGCCTTCACCAACGTCCCGGGCACGCGCGCGCTTATGCGAGCGGGCATTTACTGGATCCATGAGGCCGTCGGCTTCGCCATGACGAAGCAGCCGAGGTTGTTGAAAATCGGTGAGCTGATGGGCAAGTGGAACATTCGGCGCTCGGTCAAGGACCGCGAGCTGCGCCGCAAGCTCACCCCGAACTACCGCGCCGGCTGCAAACGAATCCTCAATTCCGACACGTACTACCAGGGTGTCGCCAACCCCAAGACAGAGGTCGTCACCGACGGCATTGCCCGGTTTACACCCGGCGGCATCGTCACGTCCGACGGAACCGAGCGCGACGTGGACGTCGTTGTCTTCGCCACCGGATTCCACGTCACCGACTCCTACACCTATGTCGACATCAAGGGCCCCGGCGGTGAGGACCTGGTGGACCGCTGGACCCACGAAGGAGTGTCCGCTCATCGCGGCATCACGATCGCCGACATGCCGAATCTGTTCTTCCTGCTCGGCCCGAACACCGCGCTGGGACACAACTCCGTGGTGTTCATGATCGAGTCGCAGATCCGGTACGCGGCGCAGGCGATGGCCGCGGCGGAGCGGGCGGGAGCGCAGGCGCTGGCGCCGACGCGCGCCGCGGCGGACGCCTACAACGACGAACTGCAAGGTGAGTTGGCGGGCACGGTGTGGAACACCGGGGGTTGCCGGAGCTGGTACATGGACGAGCACGGGGTGAACCGCACGCTGTGGAGCGGTATGACGTGGCAATACTGGCTGGCCACCCGCAAGTTCAAGGCTTCCGAGTACACGTTCTTCGGTCTCGGCCGCGACACGCCAACACAAGATGTCGCGGTTCCGAACGTTGTCGGGCCCCAGGGGTAGTGTCGGAGTAGCCGTTCAGGCAAACATACTTCTGCGGTGAAATGGGGTTCTGGTGTCCGAAGGAATGAAGCTGATTGACCGTGTTGCGGCGATCAACTGGAACCGCCTGCTGGACGAAAAAGACGCCGAGGTGTGGGACCGGTTGACCGGTAATTTCTGGTTGCCAGAGAAGGTGCCGGTGTCCAACGACATCCCGTCGTGGAACACGCTTACCGCCCACGAAAAGCAGATGACCATGCGGGTGTTCACCGGTCTGACGCTGCTGGACACCATTCAGGGCACCGTCGGTGCGGTCAGCCTGATCCCCGACGCGCTGACCCCGCATGAGGAAGCGGTCTACACCAACATCGCGTTCATGGAGTCGGTGCATGCGCGCAGCTACAGCAACATCTTCTCGACGCTGTGCTCGACCGCCGAGATCGACGACGCGTTCCGCTGGTCTGAGGAGAACCCCAACCTCCAGCGCAAGGCGGAAATCGTCATGCAGTACTACAAGGGTGACGAGCCGCTCAAGCGCAAGGTGGCCTCCACGCTGCTGGAGAGCTTCCTGTTCTACTCGGGCTTTTATCTACCGATGTACTGGTCCAGCCGCGCCAAGCTGACCAACACCGCCGACATGATCCGGCTGATCATCCGCGACGAGGCCGTGCACGGCTACTACATCGGCTACAAGTACCAGAAGGGGCTGGCGCTCGAGGACGACGCCAGGCGCGCCGAGCTCAAGGACTACACCTACGAGCTGCTGTTCGAGCTCTACGACAACGAGGTCGAGTACACCCAGGACCTCTACGACGAGGTCGGGTTGACCGAGGACGTCAAGAAGTTCCTGCGCTACAACGCGAACAAGGCACTGATGAACCTCGGCTACGAGGCGTTGTTCCCGCGCGACGAGACCGACGTGAATCCGGCGATCCTGTCAGCGCTTTCGCCGAATGCCGACGAGAACCACGACTTCTTCTCGGGTTCGGGCTCGTCGTATGTGATCGGCAAGGCCGTCAACACCGAAGACGAGGACTGGGACTTCTAAAGGCACAGCTGTCGGCCAGCTGCCCGCTTCCCGGCTAGAGCTTGCCGGCGATGAAGCTGGCGGCCTGATCCACCAGCCCGGAGCCCAGATACGAGGGCTGCAGGTGCGACGGCCAATTCACACCTCTCCCGCAGATGGGGTCGCCGTCCGCGCACTGGTCGATCGTCCTACCGGCATAGGCGGGGGCCGGGCCGAGTCGCTTGCCGCCGTTACCGAACAACGCGACCGCTGCAACATGCTGACTGATATCCGGCGGAAGTGAGTTCGCCCTGGTGAAGAGATCAGCCGCCGTGGCCCCCAGGGAATAGCCGCCGATCACCATGCGGGTGTTCGGGCAGCTGCCCGCCATAGACCGGACGTGCGCTCCGATATCTCTGGCGCCGGCGGCGGCGCTCAAGTCGGCGGGATAGTTCACGCCATAGACCCCGACCGACATGCTCACCTTGGAGCGCAGCGCATTGACGAGTGCATCACCGACGGCGCCGACGCCGGGCGGTTCCTGCCGGCCACGAGCAAACACCACTTCGGCACCGGGGCACGCGGCCGACGCCGCCGGGATCAGCGTCGGCGTCGAAAAGGGGATCGCTACTGGGGCAATCACCAATGCTGCGGCGAGCGCGGCGGCGGCCGCCAGACTGAGGACACGGTGCGCGCCTGGCGTTATCGCGATAGGCCCCATGTCACGATATCGGCCCATTTGTGGCGTGCGTTACGTCGCGCTCGGCGCTACGGCGCAGGCTCGATCATGACGCCACCGGTGAGGGCAAGTTCGTCGGCGTCGTAATCCTCCGCCAATTCTGACCGGCTAGACCGTCGCGACGATCAGCTGTTCGGCGGTCGGCGGCCGTAAACCGTCGGGGCGGCCGGAGAAGTAGCGCTCGGTCAGGTCGTCGGGACTGACATGGCGCACTGACGAAAATCCTGCGGCGCGGCACATGTCCGACATCTCGTCAGGTGCGTAGTGACTGATGAACGGGGTGCCCGAGCCGGCCGCCGCCCGCTCGACATCCTCCTGCATGGCCCGTTCGGCGGGGTCGACCAACTCGAGGGGCAGCATGTATGTCATCGCCAACACCGATCCGCTCGCCAACGCGGCCACCTGTTGCAGCGTGGCTTTCGTGGCCTTACTCGTCAGGTACATGCTGACGCCGGTCGACGAGACCACGGCAGTCTCGGTCGCGTCGAAACCGTTGGCCGCCAACGCCTCCGGCCACGACTTGCCGGCCTCGAAGTCGACGGGAACGAACCGCAGGTTCGCGGGCGGCGGGTAACCCTCCTCGGTGAGCCTGCGCCGCTTCCACTCCTGGGTCCCGGGCTGGTCGACCTCGAAGATCCGCGCGGCAACGTCGGGATGGCGCTGAGCGAACGTGTCCAGGCCGGCGCCGAGGATGACATATTGCCGGGTGCCGGCCGCCACCTGTTCGACCACGAGGTCGTCCAGATAACGTGCGCGCGCCACGATCGAGGCACGGAACGCGCGGGTGCCGTCGGGATGCATGTCGCCGCGCAACCGCCAATCCGGATCGGGAGCGGCGAGTCGCAGGCCGATGGTGTCGTCGAGCACGTGCGGTGGCGCATCGACCTCCACATGCAGCGCGCGCCAGAGGGCGGTGCGGACGGCGGTGCTATCGGGCTGCAGGGCGGTGTCGGTCATTTTTTCGGCGCCTGCAGCATCCACTCGCGGCCGTCGGGATCCCGAACCCTCATCAGCCTTGTGCCCCAATGGGTTTCCTCCCATTCGGCGACGACCTCGACGGAGGCGTCGAGCTGGAACGCGTCGGCGTCTGCCACGCTCAGCACGATGTGCCGACGAGTTGGCTCGGTCTCGGGGACCTCGGCGATAGACAGGGAGGGCTGTCACCGCGACGGAGCTGGCCTGAATTGTGGTCGGTAGCGAACTCAATCTCGTAGCCCAGCCCCTGAAAGAACTTGGCCGACTTGCCCCAGTTGTGGGTCTCCAGGAACACGGCGTCGATGCCCTCTGTCGTCATTCGGCTCTCCTTCGTCGATCACTTGCCATCGGCGTCGAGGTAGGCCCGCAGAGCGTCGGCCACCAGCGCCGAGAGTGATGACTCCGTCTCGATCGCGTGGTGTTTGACCCGCCTGATCAATCCGACCGGCAGGTAGACGTTGAACTGCTTGACATCCTCGTCACCCACATCAACAGGCTAACATGCTAGTAACCTAGTGTCACGGGCCGCGGGGTTACGGCAAACACGGACGGGCCGTGCTCCCACGGGCATACCGTGGCAGGATGATTTACCGCTGGTTTGTGCGCAAGCAGGCGCTGGCCGCATGGAAGCTGTTGTCCGATCAACGTCTCGACGACATCCGACTCGCCGACAACGTCCACCTCGTCTATCTCGGTGATCACCCGCTGGCTGCGGACATTCACGGCGCCGATGCGGTACGCGCCTGGCTGCGCGACGAGTTGTTCGGCCGCCTGCCAGGCCTGCGCTTTCAAGTTGAGGACATGATCGTCGAAGGCGGCCCACGGACAACGCGCATCGCCACCCGCTATGCCGCCACGCGCAATGGCCAATTGGTTTATCGAGGTGTGCAGTTCACTCGTATCAAATGGGGCAAGCTCGCAGAGGAATGCATCCTTCCGGACACCGCCGCACTCGCGGCCGCTCTCGCCTGACTGGGGGTCCCGTCAACAGCCGCTACACAGGCTCGTCCGAGCGCTCGTGTGTGTCCTCCATGACGGTGCGGCCGATTTCGCCGTAGGCCTCCGGCTTGGCGACGCGCATCCACACCGCATAAGCCAAGCCGATGACGAACACCGCGACGATGACGTACGGGAACGACTTGAACACTAATGAGTTGGCTGCGTACCCGGCGGCAAACGCGCGGTTGTCCCACAGCGTCCAGACCACCCACAGCATCGCCACGCCACCGACCAGAGGGGCGATCAGTGTCGTGATCACGTTGCCGCGATGCGTCTTTCGCACCCAGAAGTATGAGATCACCGCCGCCGAGCAGATAGCCTGCACCAGGAGAATCGCCGCGGTACCCACTAGCGCCAGCAGGCCATAGACGTTGGTGTAGGGCACCAGCGCCGGGGTGTCGACGGGAGTGCCGTCGGCGCCGGGCACCTGGACCGCGGTGAACGCAGCGAACAGCAGCACCAGCACGAGCGTGACCGCGCTTTGGACTGCCGACGCGATGTGCGGCGAGCCGTGTTTGAGATGGGTGGCCCCGATGGTGGAACGCACCTTGTCCGAAGGAATTTCGCGGCCAAGCGCGTAGAGGTAACGCGAAGCGGCGTTGTGGAATGCCAGCGCGCATGCGAACGACCCGACGACGAGCAGGGTCTTGTAGATGTCGAGCAGAACGCCGCCGAGGTTGGCGTTCACGAGTCCAAAGAAGAGTTCCAGAGGGGCTGCGCTGGTGGAGGTTTCGACGGACGCCTTAGCGCCGTTGCCGGCAAGCACCATCGCGGAGATGAAGGTGTAGAACACGCCGAGGCCGATCACCGCGATGAGCGTGGCCCGCGGGATGATCTTCTTTGGATTGCGGGACTCCTCGCCGTACACGGCGGTCGTCTCGAAGCCCACCCAGGACCAGAACGCGAAGAACAGCCCCAGCGCCATCGAGCCCGCAGCGGCCGCGGTGCCGAACGCGCCCGCAGGCAGGCCCTCGAATGCGCGCTGCAGCGACACCGTCTGGTTCAGCATGAAGCCGTCCGGGCCGGGGCCTTTGAAGATCACCGAGAATGCCAGCGCCAGCAGCACGACCACTTCGGATACCAGGGTCACGCCGAGAACGGCCGCCGCCAGGCTGATGTCGAAATAACCGAACAGGGCGATGATGACGATCGCTGCGACACCGAATACCAGCCACGGCACATTGACGTTGAGAATCGTGTTCACCGCGTCGTTGGCGAAATAGGCGAACGCGCCGATCAAGGAACCTTCGAAGACGACATAGGCGAACGTGGCGAGCAGGCCGCTCGCCATGCCCCAGATCTGGCCCAGCCCATGGGAAATGAAGCCGTAGAACGCGCCTGTCGTGGTGATGTGCTTGGCCATGGCCACGTAGCCCAGAGCGAAGATGGTCAGCACTATCGTCGCGAACAGGAAGCCGGCCGGCGCGCCCAGCCCGTTTCCGAATCCCACCGCGATCGGCACGTTGCCGGTCATCGCCGTGATCGGCGCGGCGTTGGCGACGGCCATGAAGATGACCGCGACGATGCCGATCGCCCCCTTCTTCAGGCCTGCGGGCGGCGCGGCGGCGGGTTCGACAGCTGCGGATTCAGTGGTCACCGCGGGCCTCCTGGTTCGGATCGGAGTGCAAAAGTGGCCTGCGATGCCGCGGTCCGCAGAGAGCCTCGCACTCTTAGGTCGACTCGACAACCGGAGGACACACGGCGTTAACAATCAAACGAACCGGTGAACGCCAAGCTGGCCGCGGCCGGGTAGCCGCTGGCCGGCATTGAACGACTCCGCGGTCTAGGCGCGCAACGACGAGGTGTCGATCACGAAGCGGTACCGCACGTCGCTGGCGAGCACGCGCTCGTAGGCCTCGTTGATGTAATCCGGTGTGATGACCTCGATTTCGGGCCGAACGTCGTGTTCGGCGCAGAAGTCGAGCATCTCCTGCGTTTCGGCGATGCCGCCGATCATCGATCCGGTCAGGCTGCGCCGCATGGCGGCCAGCGGGAAGAACGGCACTGTCAGCGGCCGCTCGGGTGCGCCCAACTCGACGAGGGTGCCGTCCGTCTTCAGTAGGCCCAAGTAGGCGCCGAGGTCAAGGTTGGCGGACACGGTGTTCAGGATCACGTCGAAGCTGCCGGCCAGCTTGGCAAAGGTGTCCGGGTCGCTGGTCGCGTAGTACTCATCGGCGCCGAGGCGCAGACCGTCTTCCATCTTCTTCAGCGACTGGCTCAGCACCGTCACGTTGGCGCCCATGGCCTTGGCCAGCTTGACGCCCATGTGGCCGAGGCCGCCGAGGCCGATGACCGCCACGTTCTTGTCCGGGCCCGCATTCCAGTGCCGCAGAGGCGAATACAGCGTGACGCCGGCGCAGAGTAGCGGGGCGGCGGCGTCGAGCGGGATGCTGTCGGGTATGCGCAGCACGTAGTTCTCGTCGACGACGATGGCGCCGCTGTAGCCGCCGCGGGTGGGCTCGCCGTCCTTGAGGAAGGCGTTGTAGGTGCCGACCATGCCCGTGCCGGTGCAGTACTGCTCGATACCGGCCTTGCAGTTGTCGCATTCGCGGCAGGAGTCGACGAAGCAGCCGACTCCGACGTGGTCGCCGACCTTGTATTTGGTGACTTCCGAGCCGACCCCGGTCACCACGCCCGCAATCTCATGACCGGGGACGACGGGGTAGTTGGGCTGACCCCACTCGGCCTTGACGGTGTGAATGTCGGAGTGACAGATGCCCGCGAAGTGAATGTCGAAGGCGACATCGTGCGGTCCCACGTCGCGGCGCGTGATCGTGGTCTTGGTCAGTGGCTCGGTGGCCGAAGTGGCGGCGTAGGCGGAAACGGTTGTCGTCATGTGGTCCTCTTCGTCGTCTTTATTGCATGCGCCAAGAAGCCGGGAAGCTTCGGGAGCTGATTGGAATCGCCGCTTCGGTGCGGCCCACCGGAGACAACGGCGGATGCTGCGACCGCCATTCCCGGTTCGAGCTGTGAGTTTCCTGCTAAAGCCCTGAGGCGCGGAATGCGCCGTTGAATGACGACCGCTCGTAGCGGGCCACCCCGGCGTGCGTATACGGATCGCGGTCGACGATGTCTTGCGCGTCTTCGGCGCTCATGTCGCCGGTGATGAGCACGGCGCCGGACTGATCTTCGAGCCGGCCGGCGAGCAGGATCCGGGACGCGGCGACCTCTTCCTTTAGCCATTCCAGGTGGGCGGGCCGAGTCTGCTCGACGACGTCGGCAGGTTGCAGATAGGTCGACTTCAAGACGTGGAACACGCAGACGACGTTAGTTGATCGGGGCGTTGACCCATTTGAGGTCGGCCAGCACGCCGCGCGCGGCGACGATGCCCTGCCCGGTCTGCCATACCTCGTTGTTGACGGCGAACACCCGGTTGTCGCGGTTGGCCGACAACTTCTTCCAGGCGTCGCTGCCGAGCACCGTCGGCGCGCGGTCCTTGGCCGCGGGCGAATCAAACGAGATGTACACGATGTCGCCGTCGGCGATTGAGAAGTCGGGGGAGTTTTCCAAGTCGGTGTCGGTGATTCCGATCTCGACATATGGCTTGTCGGTAAACCGTTGTCCCGCGGGGCGATCCACGCCGACGGCGGCCAACACGCTGCCAGGGAAATTGTCCACGCCGTACACCTTCATCGTGGTGTCGGTCAGCTGCACCACCGATGCCTGGAAGTGGGTGGCGTCATTGTCGGCGCCGGTTTTGTCGGCGGCCTGTTCGAAACCGTCGATCAGATTATTGGCGGCGTCGAGGCGTCCCGTCGCTGCCCCGACCGCACGCAGGTTGTCCTCCCACTTCGCGCCGGGCGGCCCGGTGAACACCGTCGGCGCGATCGCTGTCAGCTGCGGGTAGGCATCCGGCGTCAGGGCCTGCGAGCCAAGGATCAGGTCGGGATTGGCCGCCTTGATGGCCGCCATATCCGGCTCACTGCGCGTGCCTGCGCCAGGAACGTCGTGCACGACGGTGCCGAGATATGAGGGCTGACTGTCCGAGCCGTCGGGAAGCGCGGCCGCGACGATGCGGGACTGCAGACCCAACGCGCACAACGCGTCGAGCTCGTCGCCGGACAACACCACGATGCGTTGCGGGTCGGCGCGCACGGTGCTGGTGCCCGCCGTGTGACGGACCTCACGATCTGGCGGGCCTTGGTCGAGCGCCGCAGGGTCGGGAGCGCACGATTCGTCGGGCCTGCGCTGGTTGCCGAGCACGCCGGCACCGGCGATCTTGGTGGTGCTGGTGATCACTGACTGCTGACCGGCCGTCGACGGCGGGCTTCCTTCCAGCGATCCGCAGCCACTGATCACGGTGATGCAAACCGCGGCGAGAATGGCGGTCGCCGAGGCCGCCAGGCCCACGCGCGGTCCGCTCATCAGCACGCCGCCGACGGTAACATCCGGGCTGTTCGGAGCTGGTCAGGCCGACAACCTCGGATGTCGCTGTGCGTTTACGACAGTTTGTAGGACCCATGCCGACACCGGGCCCGCCGGGAGATAGGATTCCGAACAAGACTGCGGGATTGCCCGACTGGATGTTTGGAGGACCTGTTGGTAGCCGAAGCGCCCCCAATCGGAGAACTCGAGGCTCGCCGTCCGTTCCCGGCCCGGCTCGGTCCCAGGGGCAACCTGGTCTACAAGCTGATCACCACGACCGATCACAAGCTGATCGGCATCATGTACTGCGTCGCCTGCTTCATCTTCTTCTTCATCGGCGGGCTGATGGCGCTGTTCATGCGCACCGAGCTCGCGCTGCCGGGGCTGCAGTTCTTGTCGAACGAGCAGTTCAACCAGCTGTTCACCATGCACGGCACTGTGATGCTGCTGTTCTACGCGACGCCGATCGTGTTCGGCTTCGCCAACCTCGTGCTGCCGCTGCAGATCGGCGCGCCCGACGTCGCGTTCCCTCGGCTGAACGCCTTCTCCTTCTGGCTGTTCCTGTTCGGCGCGATGATCGCAATCGCCGGCTTCATCACCCCGGGCGGCGCCGCCGACTTCGGCTGGACCGCCTACTCGCCCCTGACCGACGCGATCCACTCGCCCGGCGCGGGCGGTGACCTGTGGATCATGGGCCTGGCTGTCGGTGGCCTCGGCACCATCCTGGGCGGCGTCAACATGATCACCACGGTGGTCTGCATGCGGGCGCCCGGCATGACCATGTTCCGGATGCCGATCTTCACCTGGAACATCCTGGTGACGTCGATTCTGGTGCTGCTGGCCTTCCCGCTGCTGACCGCCGCGCTGTTCGGCCTGGCCGCCGACCGCCACCTCGGCGCGCACATTTACGACCCTGCCAACGGCGGTGTGTTGTTGTGGCAGCACCTGTTCTGGTTCTTCGGCCACCCCGAGGTGTACATCATCGCGCTGCCGTTCTTCGGCATCGTGACCGAGATCTTCCCGGTGTTCTCGCGCAAGCCGATCTTCGGCTACACGACGCTGATCTACGCGACGCTGTCGATCGCGGCGCTTTCGGTCGCGGTGTGGGCGCACCACATGTACGCCACCGGGGCCGTCCTGCTGCCGTTCTTCTCGTTCATGACGTTCCTGATCGCGGTGCCGACCGGTATCAAGTTCTTCAACTGGATCGGGACGATGTGGAAGGGCCAGCTGACGTTTGAAACACCGATGCTGTTCTCGGTGGGTTTCCTGATCACCTTCCTGCTCGGTGGTCTGTCCGGTGTGCTGCTCGCCAGCCCACCGATCGACTTCCACGTCACCGACTCGTATTTCGTTGTGGCGCACTTCCATTACGTGCTGTTCGGCACGATCGTGTTCGCCACCTATGCGGGCATCTACTTCTGGTTCCCGAAGATGACGGGCCGGTTGCTCGACGAGCGGCTGGGCAAGCTGCACTTCTGGCTGACGTTCATCGGCTTCCACGTCACGTTCCTGGTGCAGCACTGGCTGGGCGATGAGGGCATGCCGCGGCGCTACGCCGACTACCTGCCCACTGACGGGTTCACCACGCTGAACATCGTCTCCACGATCGGCGCGTTCATTCTCGGTGTGTCGACCATTCCGTTCGTGTGGAACGTGTTCAAGAGCTGGCGGTACGGCGAGCCGGTGACAGTCGACGATCCGTGGGGCTACGGCAATTCGCTGGAGTGGGCGACCAGTTGCCCGCCGCCGCGGCACAATTTCACCGAGCTGCCCCGAATCCGTTCGGAGCGGCCGGCATTCGAGCTGCATTACCCGCACATGGTGGACCGGATGCGCGCGGAGGCCCACGTCGGCCGTGCACACGGCCCCAGCGACGGTGACGTAACACGGCTTGCCGACGAGAACGTCCGCACCTGACCCGGCGCCGACGTAGCAGTCCGCAGTGAGCATGCCCAAGGTGTCGGCATGACCGGCCCTTCGCGCAAGCGCTCATCGCTGCTGATCACCGTCACCGGTCATGATCAACCCGGTGTGACGTCGGCGCTGTTCGAGGTGCTGTCGCGGCACAAGGTCGAGCTGCTCAACGTCGAGCAGGTGGTCATCCGCCGCCGTCTCACGTTGGGCGTTCTCGTGGTCGGTCCGGCGGAAGTGGCCGGCGGGGCAGAATTGAGCCAAGAGGTCGAGACCGCCATTCACGGCGTCGGGCTGGAGGTGACGATCGAGCGCAGCGACTCGCTGCCGGTGATGCGCGAGCCCTCCACCCACACCATCGTCGTGCTGGGCCGGCCGATCACCGCCGAGTCGTTCGGTGTGGTGGCCCGTGAGGTGGCCGCGCTGGGCGTCAACATCGATTTCATCCGCGGCGTGTCCGACTATCCCGTAACAGGTTTGGAGCTGCGGGTCTCTGTGCCGCCGAACGGGGTTTACGAGCGGCTGCAGGCGGCGATGGCGCGGGTGGCCGTCGACGAGGGTGTGGACATCGCGCTGGAGGACTACAGCCTGTCGCGACGGGCCAAGCGGCTCATCGTCTTTGACGTTGACTCGACCCTGATTCAGGGTGAGGTCATCGAAATGCTGGCCGCCCGGGCCGGGGCAGAAGCCGCGGTGGCCGAGGTCACCGAGGCGGCGATGCGCGGCGAACTGGACTTCGCCGAGTCATTGCACCGCAGGGTGGCGACGTTGGCTGGCCTGCCCGCCGAGGTGCTCGACGACGTCGGCGAGCAGATCGAACTGACTCCGGGGGCGCGCACGACGCTGCGCACGTTGCGCCGTCTCGGGTACCACTGCGGCATTGTGTCCGGCGGCTTCCGCCAAGTCATCGACCCGCTCGCGCACGAGCTGGAGATGGATTTCGTCGCCGCGAACGAGCTCGAGATCGTCGACGGGAAGCTGACCGGTCGGGTGATCGGCCCGGTGATCGACCGGCCGGGAAAAGCCAAGGCGCTGCGGGACTTTGCTCAACAAGCTGGTGTTCCGATGGAACAGACCGTGGCCGTCGGTGACGGCGCCAATGATATCGACATGCTGGCCGCCGCCGGGCTCGGCGTGGCGTTCAACGCCAAGCCCGCGCTGCGGGAAGTGGCCGACGCGTCGCTGAGCCATCCGTATCTGGACACCGTGTTGTTCATCCTCGGCATCACTCGTGGCGAGATCGAGGCCGCCGACTCGCGCGACGGGGTGGTGCGGCGGGTTGAGATTCCCGACGAGTAGTAAGGCTGGGCCATGGCAACTCTGCTTCTGCACCATTCGAGCTTCGCCAATCACAACACCGCTCCCGGACATCCTGAGCGTCCCGACCGCTACCGGGTGGTGGAGGCGGTACTCGGTCAGCCTCAGTTCGACCCGCTCGTGCGCGAGGAGGCCGACGTCGCCGAACTCGATGCGGCGCGCTACGTGCACTCCAACCGCTATGTCGACGCGCTGGCCGAGGCTCGCCCGGACACCGGCTATGTGTATCTCGACGGTGGTGACACGATGATGGAGCCGTCGACGTGGGAGGTGGTGCTGCGCGGTGTTGGCGGCACCGTGCAAGCGGTGGACAAGGTTCTCGACGGCGAGGTGCAGAACGCGTTCGTCGCATGCCGCCCGCCGGGACACCACGCGGAAACCGAACGGGCGATGGGGTTTTGCCTGTTCAACAACATCAGCATCGGCGCGCGTCACGCACAGCGGAAGCATGGGCTGATGCGCGTCGCGATCGTCGATTTCGACGTCCATCATGGCAACGGGACTCAGGAGATCTTCTACTCCGATCCCAGCGTGCTATACGCCTCGACGCATCAGATGCCGTTGTTCCCGGGCACCGGCGCAACGCGGGAAACCGGTGTGGGCAACATCTTCAACTCGCCGCTTGCAGCCGGCGATGGCGGAAACGAACTCCGCGAAGCCTTCACCGAGAGAATCCTGCCGGCACTCGACACGTTCAGGCCGGAGCTCATCATCGTCTCGGCCGGATTCGATGCCCACGAGCGTGATCCGCTCGCGTCATTGCGCATGACGGCTGACGATTTCGCCTGGGTGACACGAGAATTGATGAAATCAGCGGAGAAGCACTGCGACGGCCGACTTGTGGCGGTGCTCGAAGGCGGATACGACCTTCAGGGCCTTGCGGATTCGGTCAGCGCCCACGTCGGCGAGCTGATGAAAGGCTAGGAGCGCGAGCAGACGCAAAGCTGCCCAATTCCGGGGCGAGTTCACGCGGTCGTCGCAACACTCTCGATCTGAGAGGTTGCCGCGGCTGTGTCGTTTTCGGAGGATTGTGTTCGGTGTGGTGATCAGCTAGCAAAGCTGGTTGATGCGGGTGTGCCGGTGCGGGAGGCTGCTTCGTCGTTGGGGTTGTCGCGGCAGCGGGGGTATGCGATCTTGCGTGCGACGGGTCGGCCGATGGGCCCGCCGAAGCCTGATGTCAGTGGTGTTGATCAGGCACGAATGACGGCGGTGTTGGTCGAGACCGGCTCAGTTGAGCAGGCAGCGAAGGCTGTTGGGGTGGCGCATTCCACGGCCCGGCGGATGCTCGTTGAGCAGGGCTTGGTCACCGCGGCACGACGGGCACGCAGTAAGCCCGCGGCACAGGCCCGGTTCTTGGAGTTGCTTGATTCGGGCTGGTCGGTGGCACGGGCCGCCCGCGAGGTCGGGGTCCACGATCGCACGGGCCGCCGCTGGCGCGACCGGGTCCGCCGGATCGGCAACACGCCCGACGGCACGGTCAGCGATGACACCACCGGGACGCGGTACACACAGCCGATGACGAGCACCCCCAGCCCCAGCACAGCCGACGATCAAGTCACCAGCAGCGGCCGGTACCTGTCGCTGCCGGACCGGCTGGCCATTGCCGACGGGCTGGCCAACGGGCAGACCGAGACCGCGATCGCCACGGCGATCCGCAGGGACAAGTCCACGGTCTCACGGGAAGTTAACAGGCACAGCATCGATGGGCTCTATCTGCCCTATCAGGCCGACAAGGCCGCCGCGGCGGCCCGTGCCCGCCCAAAACAGTCCAAACTGGTGACCAACCAGGAACTGCGCCAGACGGTCGAGAACGGCTTACAGAAGCGGTGGTCCCCAGAAGAGATCTCGCATCGTCTGGTCAAGGACTTCCCAGACGACGAAAGCATGCGGGTGAGTCACGAAACGATCTATCAAGCCCTGTACTTCCAGGCGCGGGGTGGCCTGAAAAAGGAAGTGGCCCAAGCCCTTCGGACAGGACGCACCCGACGCAAGCCGCATCGGGTCGCTGGTGAACGGTATCAGCGGTTCGTTGATCCGATGGTGATGATCAGCGACCGGCCGGCCACGATCGGAGATCGAGCCGTACCCGGCCATTGGGAGGGCGATCTGATCATGGGTCAAGCCAACAAGACCGCGATCGCCACCCTGGTCGAACGGGCGACCCGCTACACGATGCTGGTACACCTGCCCTACGGACACGATGCCGAGGCCGTCCGTGACGGACTGATCGCCACCATCGCCACCCTGCCAACCCATCTGCGGGGATCACTGACCTGGGACCAAGGCTCCGAGATGGCCCGCCACAAACAGTTCTCGATGGCCACTGACATGCAGGTGTATTTCTGCGATCCGGCCAGCCCCTGGCAACGCGGCACCAACGAGAACACCAATGGACTGCTGCGCCAGTACTTCCCGAAAGGCACCGACCTGAGCGTGTACGGCCCTGAGGACCTCGAACACGTCTCCCAGCAACTCAACGGGCGCCCACGCAAAACGCTCGGCTGGGACACCCCAGCCGAGCGTTTACGTGATCTACTACAAACCAATTAACCAGCAGTGTTGCAACGACCCCTAGAAACCGCCCGGCCTAAAACAGGCAGTTTTGCGTCTGCTCGCCAGGCTTAAACGACGACCGCCGAGGGTTCTGCCGCCGTCGCGCCGGTGACCGTCCGCCACGCCCGCGCGAGCAATTCGACCGCCTCGGCCAGTTGGTGGTCAGGCAGCGTGTAGGGAATGCGCACGAATCGTTCCAGCGTGCCGTCGACGCCGAATCGGGGGCCGGGCGGCAGGTCCAGGCCGAGCCGAGACGCGGCTGCCGAGAGCGCGGAGCTCATGGGCGATGGCAGCTGGACCCACAGCGCCATTCCGCCGCACCCTGTCCCGGGCTGGAAGTCTGGAAGATGTTGACTCAGTAGCGATGTCAGCAGGGCGCGCCGGGCACGCAGAATTTCGCGGCGCTCGGGTAGGACGTCATCGGCGTGGTCAAGGAGTCTTGCAGCGACGAGCTGTTCGAGGATAGGCGTGCCCATGTCAAGCGACGGGCGCACCGCCGCGATGGTCGCCAGCGTGCCGCGCTCCGCGCGGATCCAGCCGATGCGCAGCCCACCCCAGAACGACTTCGACATCGATCCGATTGTCATGACGAGATCGCGGCGCGTCGCCATGGCGGCGGCCGTCGGCGCGGGTACCGGCTCGTCCAACCAGACATCAAGCATGGTTTCATCGACGATGGTGCGGGTCCGGGTGTCAGAAATGATCTGCGCCAGACGTTTTCGGTCTGAGGCCGGCATGGTCAGCCCGGTCGGGTTGTGGTTGTCGGGGATCAGGTAGGCCAGGCTCGGTGCCAGTTGCCTGATGGCCGCGTGCACTGCGTCGAGTTCCCAGCCTTCGGATGTCATTGCGACCGGAACCGCTCGCGCGCCCGTCGCATTGATGGCCGACAGGACGCCATGGTAGGTGGGTTGCTCGACCAGCACTCGGTCACCGGACTGTACGTATGCGGCCAGGATCAAACCGATTGCCTGCAGCGCGCCCGTGGTGACCATGACTTCGTCGGGGTCGGTGGGAAGCCCTCGGGCGCAATATCTTTCGGCGATCGCCTCCCGCAGTGGCGGGAGGCCGATGAGATCGATGCCGATGTCGTGCAGATAGGGCGTCATGTCATGGGTCGCTGCGATGTAGGCATCCCGCACGGCCGCCGGCGCGGAGAGCGCGGCGTGGGCAAGGCTGACGCGTGCGGGCGCGGCGGCGGGTGTTGCCCTCGGCGCGGCGGGCAGGGCGGTGGTGCTGCGCGCGCCGCGACGTGCGTTGAGATAGCCATCGTCGCGCAGTTGCGCGTACGCGGCCGTGACGGTGGTGCGAGACACACGCAGGCTGTCGGCGAGCGCGCGTTCGCTCGGCAGCCTAGCCCCGACGGGCAGGCGCCCGTCGACGATCAGCAGGCGGATGGCGTCAGCCAGGCCCTGATATGCCGGTCCACTCTGACTGGATGTGCGCCAGTTGCCAAGCTCACGGGCCAACAGGTCTTCATCGAGCGCGCGGGCGGCCATTTCAATCGACATTTGCAGGCCAGTATGAGCCAACTGGCTATTGAAATGCAAGCCAGTTGGCTCGATTATCGGGTCATGAGCATGAATTGGACATCCAAAGTGGCGCGGCCGTTGGCCCGGCTCTTCCAGCCCGCGGACACCATCCCGGCCGAATTCGTCGACCGTGACGCCGAACGTGTGCGCCAGGAACTCGAGCTGATCCGGATTCGCTTCCCACACCATGCGTAGGGCCGTCCTGCGCGGAGCGGCCCTGCTGACCGGGTTGTGCGGTTATGGCTTCTCCATGGCGGTGATGGTCCGCGCCGGACTGGGCCTTGACCCGTGGGACGTCTTCCACCAAGGGCTGGGCCGTCACACGGGGATGACCATTGGCATCGCGTCCGCGGTGGTCGGTGTCGCGGTGCTGCTGGCCTGGATTCCGTTGCGCAATCGACCAGGCATCGGCACGATCGCGAACGTCATCGTCATCGCGGTCACCGTCGACGCCGGGCTGTGGCTGCTGCCGGCGCCGACGTCGCTGCCGGTGCGCATCGCGATGATGGTGAGCGCGGTGGTGCTCAACGCGTTGAGCACGGTCCTCTACATCGGCGCCGCGCTGGGCCCCGGCCCCCGCGACGGCCTGATGACCGGACTGGTTGTGCGCACGGGCCTTTCGGTGCGGCTGGTCCGCACCACGATCGAAGCCACTGTGCTAGCAGTCGGCTGGCTGCTCGGGGGGACGGTCGGCGTCGGCACAGTGCTGTACGCGTTCGGCATCGGCCCGCTCGTGCAACTGATCCTGCGTATCGCCCCACAGCGCGTGCTGGCCGTCAGCGGCTGGGCTTCCGTCGCCGAGGCGAGCGATTTGGGCAAAGAGGGTAGAAACAAGTTTTCACGCCGAAGTCGCGATCTCCAGGAGGCATGACGCAGACTCAGCAGGTGGTCACGGCCGATCTGCTTGCCCGCGATGCCATCGCGCTCGTCGGTGATTCGCCGCGCGCGATCCTCGGCATCACCGGCAGTCCCGGTGCGGGAAAGTCGACTCTCGTTGAGGTGCTGATCGACCGCATCCGCGCCGTCAAAGGCGGCGATTGGGTGGCCCACATTCCGATGGACGGCTTCCACCTGGCCGACGCCCAGCTGGACCGAATCGGCGCGCGCGGCCGCAAAGGCGCCCCGGATACCTTCGATGCGGCCGGGTACGCCGATCTACTCGAGCGGGTGAAGGCTGAGGTCGACGACCCGGTGTACGTGCCGGGCTTCGACCGCGCGCTGGAACAGCCGCTGGCCGCCGCGATAGTCGTGCTGCCGTCCGCGCGCCTCGTCGTCACCGAGGGCAACTACTTGCTGCTCGACCATCCCCACTGGACGCGGGCCCGTCGGGCCATGGACGCCGTGTGGTTCGTCGAAACTGAGGAGACCATGCGGGTCGAGCGTCTGGTGGCGCGTCACGTCCTGTTCGGCAAGCCGCCGAATGAAGCACGCGCCTGGGTCGCCACCACCGACCAACGCAATGCCGAACTTGTCGCAGGCACGGTCGGCAGGGCCGACCGCGTGATCGTCAACAGCGCCGCGGGATGGGGCCTGGGGTAGCGACACGCGTCGAGTACGGCACGATGGTCGGGTGGCCGACGCCGACGCAGATGCAGCCGACCCCGACCTGCTGATCGACTTCGCGAAAGTCACACTGCGCCGCGGAGGGCAGAGCCTGATCGGGCCCGTCACGTGGTCGGTCGAACTCGACGAGCGCTGGGTGGTCATCGGCCCGAACGGGGCAGGCAAGACGTCGCTGCTGCGCATCGCCGCGGCCTTGGAGCACCCGTCGTCGGGCACCGCGATCGTGCTCGGCGAGCGACTCGGCCGCGTCGACATGTCCGAACTGCGCGCGCGTGTCGGGCTGAGCAGCTCGGCGCTGTCCCAGCGGGTGCCCGAGGGTGAAGTGGTGCGCGATCTCGTCGTCTCCGCCGGCTATGCCGTCATGGGCCGGTGGCGGGAGAAGTATGACGACGTCGATTACGAGCAGGCCATCGACATGCTCGAGAGCGTCGGCGCTGAGCACCTCGCCGAACGCACCTACGGAACGCTCTCCGAAGGAGAGCGCAAGCGGGTCCTGATCGCCCGGTCGATGATGACCGACCCCGAGCTGCTGCTGCTCGACGAACCCGCTGCCGGGCTGGACCTCGGCGGTCGCGAAGAGCTGGTCGCCCGCCTGGCAGATCTGGCCGCCGACCCCGACTCTCCCGCGCTAGTGCTTGTCACCCACCACGTCGAGGAGATTCCGCAGGGGTTCTCGCACTGTCTCATCCTGTCCGAGGGCAAGGTGGTTGACTCCGGACTGCTACCGGACGTGCTGACCGCCGAGAACCTGTCCACGGCGTTCGGCCAGTCGATTGCGCTCGAGAACATCGACGGGCGCTACTTCGCCCGCCGGACTCGGAGCAGGGCGGCGCACAGGAGGCGGACATGACGACCGAAGACCCGTTGGTGCCACGGCCGGCGGCCACCGTGATGCTTATCCGCGACACCGCCGAAGGGATCAAAGTTTTCCTTATGCGGCGACACTCCGCGATGGACTTCGTCGCGGGAGTGATGGTGTTCCCGGGAGGCGGGGTCGACGACCGCGACCGCAACGCAGATATCGCGTGGTTCGGTCCGGAGCCCGGCTGGTGGGCCGAGCGGCTCGGCGTCGAAGCCGATCTGGCCGAGGCGTTGGTGTGCGCCGCCGCCCGCGAGACCTTCGAAGAGTCCGGCGTGTTATTCGCCGGGCCCGCCGATGACCCCGACGGCATCGTCGGCGACGCATCGATCTACAGCGAGGCGCGGGGCGCGCTGGCCAACCACTCGCTATCGTTCGCCGACTTTCTGCGCGACGAGAAGCTGGTGTTGCGCGCGGATCTGCTTCGGCCGTGGGCGAATTGGGTGACGCCGAAGGAGGAGCGCACCCGCCGCTACGACACCTACTTCTTTGTCGGCGCGCTGCCGGAGGGGCAACGTGCCGACGGCGACAACACCGAAACCGACCGCGCATTCTGGAGCACGCCGCAGGCGGGCCTCGACGAATTCGCCGAGGGCCGTTCCTTCCTGCTGCCCCCGACCTGGACCCAGCTCGACTCGCTCAACGGCCGCACCGTCGCCGAAGTGCTTGCGGTCCAGCGCCAGATCGTGCCGGTCGAACCGCACCTGACCGCCAACAAGGACACCGGCAACTGGGAGATCGAGTTCTTCAACAGCGACAGGTACAACGTCGCCCGAAACCGTCGCGCGCCCGACGGCTATGGCCCCGACACGAAGCTTCCATGAACGAGTTCGTCTCCGTCCACACCAGCGATCAGCAACCCGGCATCGCCACGCTGCTGCTGTCGCGGCCACCAACGAATGCGCTGACGCGGCAGGTGTACCGCGAAATGGTCTCTGCTGCAGCTGATCTCGGTCGTCGCGACGATATTTGTGCCGTCATCCTGTTCGGCGGCCACGAGATCTTCTCCGCCGGCGACGACATGCCCGAGCTGCGCACGTTGAGCGCCGACGAAGCCGAGGCATCCGCACGGGTATGCCGGGAGGCAGTCGACGCACTGGCAGCCATCCCGAAGCCGACGGTCGCGGCCATCACCGGCTACGCGCTCGGCGGCGGGCTGACGGTAGCGCTCGCCGCGGACTGGCGGATCAGTGGTGACAACGTCAAGTTCGGCGCGACCGAGATTCTCGCGGGCCGGGTGCCACAGGGCGGCACCGCCCGCCTCACGCGGACCGCAGGCGAGAGCAAGGCCAAGGACCTGGTGTTCAGCGGGCGGTTCGTCGACGCCAAGGAAGCGCTCACGATGGGCTTGATCGACGAGATGGTGGCACCTGACGGGGTCTACGACGCCGCGCTGGCCTGGGCGAAGCGGTTCGGAGCCTATCCGCCGCAGGTACTGGCCGCCGCCAAGGCAGCCTTCGGCAATTAGGCTGCCCTGTTATGACGAGTATCGACCCTGCGCCGAACCCGCACGCCTCTGCGGAAGAGGTGGAAGCTGCCCGCCACGACTCCAAGCTCGCCCAGGTGCTGTATCACGACTGGGAGGCGGAGAGTTACGACGACAAGTGGTCGATCTCCTACGACAAGCGCTGCGTCGACTACGCCCGCGATCTGTTCGACGCCACAGTGCCCGCCGAGGAGCTGCGCGACCTGCCTTACGACCGGGCGCTGGAGCTGGGCTGTGGAAGCGGGTTCTTCCTGCTCAACCTGATTCAGGCAGGGGTCGCCAGGCGCGGCTCGGTCACCGACTTGTCGCCGGGAATGGTCAAGGTAGCGACCCGCAACGGCCAGAACCTCGGCCTGGAGATCGACGGCCGGGTTGCCGACGCGGAGGGCATTCCCTACGAGGACGACACCTTCGACCTGGTCGTCGGGCACGCGGTGCTGCACCACATCCCGGACGTCGAGCTCTCACTGCGCGAGGTCGTCCGGGTGCTCAAGCCGGGCGGGCGGTTCGTGTTTGCGGGTGAGCCCACCACAGTGGGCAACACCTACGCACGCACGCTGGCGGACCTGACCTGGAATGCGACGATCCGCGCGGTGAAGCTGCCGGGTCTGCAGGGCTGGCGGAAGTCGCAGGAGGAACTCGACGAGAATTCCCGGGCCGCTGCGTTGGAGTGGGTGGTCGACCTGCATACGTTCGATCCCGGTGACCTGGAACGGATGGCGGTCAATGCCGGCGCGGTCGACGTCTCCAGCACCACAACGGAGTTCACTGCAGCGATGCTGGGCTGGCCGCTGCGCACCTTCGAAGCTACGGTCCCGCCCGGCCGGCTCGGCTTTGGCTGGGCGAAGTTCGCGTTCGGCAGCTGGATCACGCTGAGCTGGGTCGACGACAATCTTTGGCGCCGTGTGGTGCCCAAGGGCTGGTTCTACAACGTCATGGTGACCGGGGTTAAGCCGTCGTAGCGTTTCGTCTGGACGACGTCGCCTATTTGCGTAGCGAGGCGGGGCAGCGGGCGCTACGCGAGGTCACCGGCTACCGGCTCACGGACGCCACGCTCGTCGCCGACATCGCCTCGGCGCGAGCATCTTTCGGTGAGCGTGCCGCGGTCCTGGTGGAAACGACATTGTTGCGGCGCAAGGCCGCCGCGAAATTCACCGACCCGTCGGCCTGGCTGTTCACCGACGAGGCGTTGCAGCAGGCCACCGCCGAACCCGTCGCCGCGCACCGGGCACGACGTCTGGCGGGGATGGCTGTGCACGACGCGACGTGTTCGATCGGCACAGAGCTAGCGGCGCTACGCAATTCGGCGTCACGCATGGTCGGCAGCGACATCGACCCGGTGCGGCTGGCGATCGCTCGACACAATGTCGCTGACGTGGATCTGTGTCGCGCCGACGCGCTGAACCCGATCACTCGCGACACCGTCGTTCTCGTCGACCCCGCTCGACGAAGCGGGGGACGCCGCAGGTTCGACCCGCGGGCCTACACACCACCGCTGGACGCGTTGTTGGGCGTGTACCACGACCGCGATCTCGTCGTAAAGTGCGCTCCCGGAATCGATTTCGATGCCGTATCGCGATTAGGATTCCGTGGCGAGATCGAGGTCACCTCGCTGGCGGGCAGCGTGCGGGAGGCGTGTCTGTGGTCGATAGGGCTGGCGAGGGAGTCCCGCCGGGCGACGATGCTGGACACCGGTGAGGAGATCACCGATGCCGACCCCGACGATTGCCCGGTGGCGCCGGCCGGCCGGTGGATCGTCGACCCCGACGGTGCGGTGGTGCGGGCAGGCCTGGTGCGGCACTACGCCGCTCGGCACGGGTTGTGGCAGCTCGACCCCAACCTCGCCTACCTGTCCGGCGATCGACTGCCCGAGGGCGTGCGCGGGTTCGAGGTTCTCGCGGAATTGAACTACAGCGAACGGCGACTGCGCCAGGCGCTTTCGGCGCGTGACGTCGGCGCCGTCGAGATCCTGGTTCGCGGTGTCGATGTCGACCCCGACGCGTTGCGGACACGATTGCGGCTACACGGATCGCAACCGGTCTCGGTCGTCATCGCGCGCATGGGGTCTGGGGCGGCAAGCCAGGCAACGGCATTCATTTGTCGCCCGTCATGGTGAGACGCCACGTACGCTGGCAGTAATGCGCCGGTGCCGACGCCGGTGCCGGCTCTCGAGGACGTCGACGATGCGCATTCTGAGGGTTTCCGCGATTCTCATGGCCGGTGTACTGGCCTACTCGGCCGCCACATCGACGGCTGCGGCCCAGTCGGCGTGTGTCGACCTTGGCGGCACGGTTGGACAGGACCAGATTTGCAAGGTCCACACCGCCAACTCGACCTACACCATGGACATGAGCTTCCCCAACGACTACCCCGACCAGCAGGCGCTGACCGCGTACCTCACTCAGGCCCGCGATGGGTTCGTCAACGTCTCGGAGATGCCGGGTTCGTACAACTTGCCGTATGAGCTCGACGCGAAGGGAACCGGATACCGCACGGACTCACCGACCGGAGGCACGCGGAGTGTGGTGTTCACGATGTGGCAAAACGTGGGCGGTGTGCACCCGCAGACGTGGTACAAGTCCTTCAACTGGGACCTCGGTAAGAAGGCGCCGATCACCTTCGACACCTTGTTCAAGCCGGGCACCAAGCCGCTCGACGTGATCTATCCGGCCGTCGAACAGTACCTGCAGAAGCAGCAGGGATTGATCGACGGAATACCGCCGAGCGTCGGGCTCGATTCGGCCAAGTACCAGAACTTCGCGCTGACCGACGACTCGCTGATCTTCTTCTTCGGCCAGGGCGAGCTGTTCGCGGAATCTGCGGGTCCCATCGAGGCGTCGGTGCCCCGCGCCACGGTCGCACCGCTCTTGGCCCTCTAGATTTTCGCCGCCTCCCGGTCCTTACCTGTCAGCGGGTCGTAGGTCTCCCAGAAGCGAGCGCCGGTAATGCCCAATGCAACCGGGTCGAACGTCGGATCCAGGCCGGCCTTTTTCTGCTTCTCGTAGTCCCACAGGGCCTTGTAGGCAGGCTGCTGCAGGATGATGATCCCGAGAATGTTCAGCCATGCCATCAGGCCCACCCCGATGTCGCCGAGCACCCACGCTTCGGTCGCGGTGGACACCGCGCCAATCACCACCGACACCAGGATGAGCGCCTGCAGGAGGATCGTGGCGTTGGAGCCGACGGTGCCCCGGATGTAGGGCACCACGATCGGAGCCGACTTGCCGAGCATGAATCTAAGATTGGTCTCGGCCATGTAGTAATAGGCGATCAGCGTGGTGAAACAGAAGAACGCCAGCGAGATCGCGATGAACGACGAGCCCGCTCCACTCCACAGTGTGTCGAACGCAGTCTGCGCGAAAGTGGGCCCGACCTCCGCGTCGGCAGGCAATAACCCGCCGTCGGCGATGATTGCGCCGGAAGCACTTTCGCCCTCGAACACCCGGTACGCGCCGGTGGACAGGATGAGAAATCCGGTCGCCGAGCAGATGAACAGCGTGTCGACGTACACGGCGAACGCCTGCACGAGGCCCTGCTTCGCGGGATGAGAAACCTCGGCAGCGGCTGCCGCGTGCGGACCGCTGCCCTGGCCGGCCTCGTTGGAGTAGATGCCGCGCTTGACGCCCCACATCACCGCGGAACCCAGGATGGCGCCGAACGCGGAATCCAGGCCGAACGCGCTCGCGAAGATCATCCGCAACACCTCCGGGATCTCGCCGACGTTGACGAACACGACGACCAGCGCCAGCGCGATATAGACCACCGCCATGAACGGCACGACGACCGAGGCGAAGGCCGCGATGCGCTTGACGCCGCCGATGATGACGAACGCCAGGACGATAACGGTGCCGACGGCCACCCACCATTTGGAGAATCCCCACGCCGAGCTCATTGCGGATGCCATCGAATTCGACTGCACGCTCGGCAGCAGCAGGCCCATTGCCAGTACCGTGACGGCCGCGAATACGAACCCGTACACCTTGAAGAATCCGGCGGCACCGGTGTGCGCCAGCCCCCGACTGAGGTAGTAAGCCGGACCGCCGCGGTACTCGCCGGTGAGGCGGTCGCGCGTCTTGTAGATCTGGCCTAGTGTGCATTCAACGAAGGATGTGGACGCGCCGAGGAATGCCACCGCCCACATCCAGAACACGGCTCCGGGTCCGCCGAAGGCGATTGCGGTCGCTACGCCCGCGATGTTGCCGGTGCCGACGCGGCCTGCCAATGACATCGTCAGCGCCTGAAACGACGAGACACCCGACGGCGACTTCTCGCCCTTCAGCATCAGCCGGATCATCTCCGGAAACTGGCGGACTTGGACGAACCTGGAACGGATCGAGAAATAGACGCCGGCGGCCAGGCACAAGTACACCAGGGCGTTGCTCCAGACGTATCCGTTGACGGAGTCGAGGAATTCGGACAAGGCTTCGCCTCCTAGCGCCGTGATGCTTGGTGTCGGACCGTACCGCACCGCACATCCCGCGATGGTCGCATTCGAAACGGCAACCGGATGTTGCGAACGGGTCGCATGGGCGATGGGTGGCGTTGGACGGTCGTTGTTTGGCGACAAACGGTGTTTCAGTCCGGCACGAAGCCGTAGACCTGGCCGTCGCTTGTTGCGGTGACGACGCGGCGGTCGTGACCGACCGATACACCGACCGGCCAGCCCGTCGCCTGCGGCAGCGGATAGCTGTTGACGGTGTGGCCGTCGGCCGGATCGAACACCACTAGCGCCTGACCGTTTTCGCCATCCCTGGCGACCACGTAGCCGACGCCGCTGCCCGCCCGGCTCGACGTGGACAACGGGACGATGTCGTCGCGGGTCCACAGCACATCGCCCCGGTCACCGCTATCGCGCACCGCGACGAGCTTGGCCCCGGGGCCGCCCCCCGCGACGATCAGGCCGTCCGGCGACACCGACGGTGGCGTCTGCGCCAAATAGTCCAACGGCACCGACCATTTCGGCTCGCCGTCGGACGTGTTGAGCGCCCACAGGTGTTCGTCGCGGCCGTTGACATACACCGTCGACCCGTCGGCGGATATCACCGGGCTGGAGAGTGGTCCCTGGCCGACCGCGTCACTGGTCCACTCGCGGCTGAGCAGCGGCGTCTGGCCTGCGCGGTAGCGAAGTCCAACCAGGACCGGCGCCGCGGCGTTCGGCTCCCACAGGCTGACGACGACGATGCCGGTTGCCGGCGAGAATGCAGGCGCCGCGGCCACCGGGCAGCGTGGCCGCGCCGGTTGGCAATCGGCCAGCCCGCGGGTGGAGTCGGTGGGATTGACACCGCCGATCAGATCCAGCGTCGTGCCGTCGACGATGCCCTTGTGAGCATCGAAGACCAGCACCTGCCCGAGATGGGTGACGACCAGCAACTGGCCCGGCGCGAGAATTCTTGGCGTGGTGGGCATTCCGATCACCGGTTGACGCCACCGAATCCACTGCGTCGGCGGGAAGGACAGCATCGCGCCGGGTTGGCCGATGTAAAGGTTGTCGAAGCCATCAAACAGGGGACTGGACAGGCCGCCGCCTTGCACCAGCCGGGTGCACCAGCGTTGGCGTCCCTTGTTGTCGGTCTCCCACACCATCAGCGAGCATCCGCCCGCCGACTGCCCGTTGATGGCCAAGTACCTGCCCGAGCCGAGTGCCACCTGAGCGGCCAGGTCGCCCTTGACCGAACGCCTCCACTCGAGCCGCAACGCATCGGCACCGGAGACAGGCGAGTAGCTGCTGTTGGCTGCGTCGCCGTACTGCGCGGGCCAGCCGTCGGCCGCGTGCGCCTCGACCCAGGAATCGGTGGTCCCGCAACCGGCCAGCACACCCGTGATCAGCGCCGTTGACGCCAGCACGATGAATCGGCGGAACACTGGATCCTTTCCCTAGACTTCCTGGTCCTGTGCTTGATAGCCCACGTGAGGGTAACCGCTCGGGGTGCGAGCGCTCGCGTAGGCTTTCCGGCCATGACGACGATGTGGGGCGCACCGCTACACAAGCGCTGGCGGGGGTCCCGGCTGCGTGATCCTCGCCAGGCCAGGTTCCTGACCCTCGCTTCGTTGAAGTGGGTGATTGCCAACAAGGCCTACACGCCGTGGTATCTGGTGCGCTACTGGCGGCTGCTGAAATTCAAGCTGGCCAACCCGCACATCATCACGCGCGGGATGGTCTTCCTGGGCAGGGGCGTGGAGATTCAGGCGACGCCCGAGCTGTCCACGATGGAGATCGGCCGGTGGGTGCATATCGGCGACAAGAACACGATCCGCTGCCATGAGGGCTCGCTGCGTTTCGGCGACAAGGTCGTGCTCGGCCGCGACAACGTCATCAACACCTACCTCGACATCGAATTGGGCGACTCGGTGCTGATGGCCGACTGGGTGTACGTGTGCGATTTCGACCACCGGATGGACGACATCACCGTGCCCATCAAGGATCAGGGCATCGCCAAGGGCCCGGTGCGAATCGGGCCGGACACCTGGGTCGCGACCAAGGTCACGATTCTCCGTAACACCACGATCGGCCGCGGCTGCGTGCTCGGGTCGCACGCGGTGGTCAAGGGCGACATCCCCGACTTTTCGATAGCCGTTGGCGCGCCGGCGAAAGTCGTCAAGAACCGGCAGTTGGCGTGGGAGACGTCGGCAGCGCAACGCGCGGAACTGGCTGCGGCGCTGGCAGACATCGAACGCAAGAAAGCATCGCACTAGTACGCCACTCGATCCCGAACGCGTCGGCCAGACGGCGCGGCCGCGCGGCCCAGCCCGCCGGATAGGCCATATCCCGACTGTAGGTCGGGAATGATTCGACGCCGGTCGAACTATCCGCGGTCAGGCAGCGCGTGCTCGACGATGGCGCGGCGCGCGTGCGGCTGGGGTTCGCTGCGCTTGGCGGCGAGGTAGACCTGGGCGGTTTCGTCCGCGACGGTGTGCCAGTCGAAGTCGGACGTGAGTCGTTCCCTGGCGGCGACAGCGCGACGTTGGGCAGCTTCGGCATCGTCGAGCACCGCTCGCACGGCGGCGGCCAGTCCGGCGACATCGCGTGGTGCATAAGACATTCCTGTCTCGCCATTGATCACTGCCTCGCCGAGGCCGCCCACATTGGACGTGACCAGTGGAATGCCGGTCGCCGCCGCCTCGAGTGCGACGATGCCGAACGGCTCGTAGTGGCTGGGCAGCACCGCAGCATCGGCGCGATGCAACAGCCGCACGAGATCCTCGTGGTCGAGCCTGCCTACGAACGTTGTGGCCTTGAGCACCTTGTGCTTTCGCGCCTGCTCGACGAGCCAGCCGAGTTGTGTCCCATCGCCCGCGATGGTCAAGGTCGTGCCGGGGTGGGTACGCCTGATCCGGGGCAGCGCCGCGATCGCGTCGTGAATGCCCTTCTCGTACTCCAGCCGGCCCAAGTACATCAGCTGCGCGGGGCCGTTACGCGGTCGTCGACGCGCGAACGGCCACAATGCGGCGTCGATGCCGTTGCGGATGACCCTGGTCTCGGCCAGGCCCGGCCCGAACAGCTCGGTGATCTCGTCGCGCATCGACGCCGAACACGTGATGAGCGAATCGGATTCGCGGACCAGCCACGATTCAATCGCGTGCACCTGTCGACTGATCGCACCGGAGACCCAGCCCGAGTGCCGGCCGGCCTCGGTGGCGTGAATGGTGGAAACCAGTGGTACGTCGAAGTGTTCGGCCAGAGCGATCGCCGGGTGTGCCACCAGCCAGTCGTGGGCGTGCACGACGTCGGGGCGCCACGGCCGATTACGGTGGTCTTTGATCGCCAATCCGGTCCGGACCATGGAATGGCCCATGGCCAGCGTCCACGCCATCATGTCGGCGCCGAAGTCGAACTCGTGCGGGTCCTGCGCAGCGGCGACAACCCTTACTCCCTCAGCGATTTCGTCGGTCGACGGATGGCTGCTCGGATCGGTGCCGCTAGGTCGACGGTTGAGCACGACGACCTCATGTCCGGCCGCAGCCAGCGCCGTCGCCAAGTTGTAGACGTGTCTGCCGAGCCCGCCGACCACCACCGGCGGGTACTCCCACGACACCATGAGGACTTTCATCGCGGCAGCCGCCTGGCGTCGAGAGAGCCGAACAGTCCGTCGGCGCGCTTCCAGCCGTCGGCGAGTCGCTGCGCGTGGTCGCTGCGGCCCGACGCCAGCGCGTCGGCGATCTCCCGGGTCGCGTGGGCGTGCAGGTGTGCGCGATAGCGCGCGTAATCAGCAGCAGAGTCCTTGCTGACCATGAACGGCCAGTCGCTGGACACCGTCAGCAGTGTTTCGCGCAGGATCTGGTCGGCGACGAAGTTGCGGGCAGGCGGTGCGTCGGTCTCGCCGAGCGCCTTGTCCACGGCCGTCAACGCGGTGTCGACAACCTCGGTGTTCAGCTGGACCAGCTCGGCGACCTTGTCGCCCGCCCAGACCTGCCAGTCCTTGCCCGAACCCCAAGAGCTGGGTGGCAATTCGACGGGGGTGCCGACGAATCCGTCGGCGACCGCCTCGGACAGCGTGCCGACCCGCACGCCGGCCTCGGGCAGCGCACGCAGCACCCGCTCGAGCCACACCGGGCCCTCATACCACCAATGTCCGAACAGCTCGGTGTCGAAGGCTGCCACCACATGAGCGGGCCTTCCGATCCGTTCGGATTCGCTGATGAGCCGGTCGCGCACCAGCCCGACGAAGTCGTCGACGTGCACGTCGACCGCTCGGTCGGCGCGCTCGGGGTCGTAGGGCGCCTTGGCATCCGACGACACATTGCGGCCGGTGACGCGGGCCGGCTTGAGGCCCGTCACGTGATCGTAGGTGTGGAAGTCGCGGTAGGCGGCATGACCCGGATAGCCGGACTTCGGCGACCACACCCGGTAGCTGACCTGTAGATCACGGCCGAAAGCCACGACGTTCGACGAGGCGACCGGCCGACCAAGGGCGGTGTCCCCGTGCAACGAGGGTCCGTCGACCATGAAATGGCCGACACCCGCTGCGGCGTAATCCATTTCCATGTCAGGCGCATAGGCGCACTCCGGCGCCCATATGCCCGTTGGCGTGTGCGCGAACCGCTGATTAGCGTCGGCCAGCCCCTCACGCAACGCGAATTCGCGCAGCCGCGGGTTGAGCAGCGGCTGGAACGGATGCGATAACGGGCCGCCGAGCAATTCGATGGTGTCTGCGTCGATCAGCCCGCGCAGCAGGGGACTTCCACCGTGTCGCCACAGTGTCCCGAAATCCTCGAGTGCGCGGCCGGCCTCCGCGTGTTCGCGAACCCCGAACGCGCGCAACCCGTCCGGCTCATGCAGGGTGGTGGCTTCCAGCGCTCGCAACTGCCAGTTGGCCAACCAGTGATACATGCCGGACAGGCAGTACGGGTCGTCGAGCTGTGCGGTGACCACCGGCGTCATGCCGAGCGTCACGACATGCTTGCGCTCTTCGTCGGCCAGCGTGCGCAGCACGCGCATCAGTGGCAGGTAGGACGCCGACCACGATTGATAGAGCCATTCCTCGCCAACCGGCCAGCGGCCGTGATGGGCCAGCCACGGTAGATGTGTGTGCAGGACCAGCGTGAAGAGCCCTGGGACGGGCTCGGCGACATCGGACCGGGGCACGGGCTTCGACAGACTCACGGCCGCACCGCGATTGCGACCAGGTCGAGACTGTCATCGATATTGCGGTCGGCCGCATCGATTAGGTCGAAGTCGTCCGTGGTCACCGAGGCGACGTCGGCGAGCAGGTCATCGGGCCATGGTGCGTCGGCGAGTGCGCGGGCGATCTGGGCGTCGATGATGGAACCGCCGTGCCGCTCGTCGAACTCGGCCAGCCGCGAACCATGGAAAATGCCCAGCATTGACTCGACCGAAAAGCCCGCGGCCGTCAGAAGCTCGGTGAGCTCGGCGGCGTTGAGTTCGCGGGTGTGGAACGGATTGACAGGGGTGTCGCGGCCGGGGGAGAAGGTGATCCGATTGGGCGTGGACATCAACAACACACCGCCGGGCCGCAGCACGCGAAGGCACTCGGCGACGAATTGCCCTTGATCCCACAGGTGTTCGATGACCTGAAAGTTGACCACTACATCAACAACACCGTCGGCCAGCGGAAGTGCGGCAAGATTTCCGTGCCGCATCTGAACCCGCGGATAGCGGGCCTTCACATGTGCGACCGCGGTCTCGTCGTAGTCCAGGCCGATCACCTGCCGCGCCACGTCGGCGATCAGGTCGGCGCCGTACCCCTCGCCGCAGCCGGCCTCGAGGACATCGCGCGCCGCGCAGCGGTCGGCAAGCCGTTCATAGACGACCTCGTGGCGGCGGAACCAATAGTTCTCCTCCGCGAGCCCGGGAATTGTGCGTTCCCCGGTGAGGGGCAGATCCGGACCGCCGGTAACGAATGCGCTCATTGCAAGGCAGGCTAACGCGTAGTGGCCGGTTCGCGAATGGTTCGCAGGCGAAGGGGCGGCCAGAACGCAAACTTCGACCAGCTATGGTGTTCCTGCGAACCCACTTAAGTTACCCGCGAGTAACATGGTGGCAGTTGCTTCAAGCGTGGTATTGCAGGCCGGCCGCCGGCCTCTCCGAGGAGGACGAACCAGAGTCATGACGAACATCGTGGTCCTGATCAAACAGGTCCCTGACACATGGTCGGAGCGCAAGCTGACCGACGGCGATTACACCCTCGACCGTGAGGCCGCCGATGCGGTGCTCGACGAGATCAATGAGCGCGCCGTCGAGGAAGCGCTGCTGATCAAGGAAAAAGAAGCCGCCAACGGCGCCGAAAGCACTGTGACTGTGCTCACAGCCGGCCCCGAGCGCGCGACCGAGGCCATCCGCAAGGCCCTGTCGATGGGCGCCGACAAGGCAGTGCACCTGCTCGATGAGGGCATGCACGGCTCGGATCTGATCCAGACCGGCTGGGCGCTGGCCCGCGCACTGGGCACCATCGAGGGCACCGAGCTGGTCATCGCCGGCAATGAGGCCACCGACGGTGTCGGCGGCGCGGTGCCCGCTGTCATCGCCGAGTACCTGGGCTTGCCTCAGCTCACGCACCTGCGCAAGGTGTCCGTCGAGGGCGGCAAGGTCACCGGCGAGCGCGAGACGGACGACGGTGTGTTCACCGTGGAGGCCCCGCTGCCCGCGGTGGTCAGCGTCAACGAAAAGATCAACGAGCCGCGCTTCCCGTCCTTCAAGGGCATCATGGCCGCCAAGAAGAAGGAAGTCACGACGCTGACGCTGGCTGAGATCGGTGTCGAGGCCGACGAGGTCGGCGTAGGCAACGCCGGTTCCAAGGTGACCGCTTCGACCCCGAAGCCGCCGAAGACCGCGGGCGAGAAGGTCACTGACGAGGGCGACGGCGGCACCAAGATCGCCGAGTACCTGGTTGCGCAGAAAATCATCTAGCCGGTAGCCCCAGCGACACGAAAGACATAGAAGACACATGGCTGAAGTACTTGTGCTCGTCGAGCACGCCGATGGTGCGCTGAAGAAGATCAGCGCCGAACTGATCACCGCCGCCCGCAAGCTGGGCGAGCCCGCTGCCGTCGTCGTCGGCAAGCCGGGCACCGCCGCCCCGCTGACCGACGGCCTGAAGGCGGCGGGTGCCGCCAAGGTCTACGTCGCGGAGTCTGACGACGCGGAGAACTTCCTGATCACCCCGCAGGTGGATGTGCTGGCTTCGCTGGTCGAATCCGCCAGCCCCGCAGGTGTGCTGTTGGCCGCCAGCGCGGACGGCAAGGAGATCGGTGGCCGCCTGGCGGCCCGGCTCGGCGCCGGACTGCTCGTCGATGTCGTCGAGGTCAAGGAGGGTGCCACGGGCGTGCACTCCATCTTCGGTGGCGCGTTCACGGTCGAGGCACAGGCCACCGGCGACACCCCGGTGATCACCGTGCGGCCGGGTGCGATCGAGGCTGAGCCCGCCGACGGTGCGGGGGAGGTCGTCAACGTCGAGGTGCCCGCGCAGGCCGAGAATGCGACGAAGATCACGTCGCGGCAGCCCGCCGTCGCCGGCGACCGTCCGGAACTCACGGAGGCCACTGTCGTCGTTTCTGGCGGCCGTGGCGTCGGCAGCGCCGAAAACTTCAGCGTGGTCGAGGAATTGGCCGACTCGCTCGGTGCCGCCGTCGGCGCGTCGCGTGCCGCGGTCGACTCCGGCTACTACCCGGGCCAGTTCCAGGTGGGCCAGACCGGCAAGACCGTGTCGCCGCAGCTGTACATCGCCCTGGGCATCTCGGGAGCGATCCAGCACCGTGCGGGCATGCAGACGAGCAAGACGATCATCGCGGTGAACAAGGATGAAGAGGCGCCGATCTTCGAGATCGCCGACCTGGGCATCGTCGGTGACCTGTTCAAGGTCGCGCCGCAGCTGACCGAGGCGGTCAAGGCCCGCAAGGGCTGACACTTCTCTGCGCAGGGCCCACGCGCAAGCTGGGGACAGGCGCAAACGCCCCCGACACGCCCCGAGTGTTCGGGGGCTTTTGCGTCTGTTCGCGCTGTTCACTGAGCGCTCACGGACACGTCACCGCCACGATGCCGTCCAGAGATGCGGCTGCGCGACCGTGCAGCCATGAGCAGTGCTTCTGTACTCATCGCCGCAGATCCGCCGACCCTGTCTACCGCCACCCCTCGCTACACCCTGCTGCTATCCACCGACCCTGCGCTCATCGAGGCCGCGCAGCGTCTTCGTCACGACGTATTCACCTCCGAGCCCGGATTCGAAGTTTCGGGCGCCAGCGCCGGATTTGAAGCCGGCCTGGACGCTGACCGCTTCGACGAGCACTGCGATCACCTGCTGGTTCGCGAAGACAACTCTGGCGAGCTTGTCGGCTGCTATCGGATGCTGCCGCCATCCGGGGCCATTGCCGCCGGAGGCCTTTACACCGCAACGGAATTCGATGTCGAGGGCCTTGACACACTGCGACCGTCGCTGGTCGAAATGGGTCGCGCCGTGGTGCACGAGGATCACCGCAACGGCGGCGTCGTGTTGCTGATGTGGGCAGGCATCCTGGCCTATCTGGACCGCTGTGGGTACGACTACGTCACCGGCTGCGTGTCAGTGCCGCTGCAGGGCTCCGAGCAGGAGGCGCCCGGCAGCCACATCCGCGGGGTGCGCGATTTCGTGCGTCGTCGTCACGCCGCGCCCGCGCAGTACACCGTGCATCCGTACCGGCCGGTGACGGTCGACGGCAGAGGTCTCGACGACATCGACCCTCCGGCCCGGGTGAGCGTGCCGCCACTGATGCGCGGCTACCTGCGGCTGGGCGCGCAAGTCTGCGGGGAGCCGGCCCACGACCCCGACTTCGGGGTTGGCGACTTTCCGGCGCTGCTGCACAAGCGCCAGGCCGACACCCGTTACCTGAAGAGGCTGCGCTCGGTCGGGGCGGCGGCCGCGATGGCTGACGGGATGTCGTCGTGACGGTCGAGCATCCTTGGCTCCCGCGGGCCTCATGCGACGCGAGCTGCATGCGCGCAGGCGAAGCACCTGCTGGTTGGCCTCTAATCGTTGCGCTGCGCATCGCTGTACGCGTGACCTTTGCAGTGCTCCTGCTGTCGGCCACACCGTTGCTGGCCGTTCCGATGCCGGGTCGCTCACATCTACAGCGCGGCTACTGCCGGCTGATGCTGCGCGCCCTTGGCGTGCGAATCACCGTGTCCGGCGGGCCGATTCGCAACCTGCGCGGCGTCCTTGTGGTCAGCGGCCACGTGTCCTGGGTCGACATCTTCGCTATCGGTGCGGTGATGCCGGGCAGGTTTGTCGCCCGCGCCGATCTCGTTGACTGGATCGGCCTTGGAATGGTGGCCCGGTTGATGAAGGTCATCCCGATCGACCGGGCCAGTCTGCGGCGACTGCCCGACGTGGTGGGTACGGTCGCTGACCGGCTGCGTGCGGGCCAGACTGTGGTCGCATTCCCTGAAGGCACCACCTGGTGCGGCTTGGCGTACGGCCCGTTCCGGCCTGCGATGTTCCAGGCCGCAGTCGACGCAGGACGGCCGGTCCAGCCGCTGCGGCTGAGTTATCACCATCGCGACGGCAGGCCCTCGACACTGGCGGCGTACGTCGGCGACGACACGTTGATGGCGTCGATCCGACGGCTGGTCACTGCCCGCCGGACGGTGGTGCACGTGCAGGTCGAGTCGCTGCAGCTGCCGGGTCCTTCACGACGGGATCTGGCGGCCCGCTGCGAAGCCGCAGTCCGGGGTGACGTGTCGCGGCGGGCTGACGGTCACGCCCTGGTGGCCTGACCTCGGAATCAGGACGGCCGTTCCGTGGCCGCTACCATGGAACGGTTATGGCCTCGGACACTGTGCAAGACGCTCTTCGCGCAAGCGGCTCATCGCAGGTCTACCTCGATCACGCTGCTACCACCCCGATGCACCCCGCTGCCATCGAGGCGATGACGGCTGTGCTGGCGACGGTCGGCAATGCGTCGTCACTGCACGGCACAGGGCGCGTTGCGCGCCGCCGGATGGAGGAGGCCCGCGAGTCGCTGGCGCGCCTGCTTGGCGCGCGCCCGTCGGAGGTGATCTTCACCGCCGGCGGCACCGAGAGCGACAACCTGGCCGTCAAGGGCATCTACTGGGCGCGGCGCGATGCCGAACCACGCCGCAGGCGCATCGTCACCACACCCGTCGAGCACCACGCAGTCCTTGACGCGGTGCAATGGCTCGCCGAACACGAAGGAGCCGAGGTCACCTGGCTGCCGGTTGGCGACGACGGTTCCGTCGCGCCGGCCGCACTCCGGGACGCGTTGCACGCCCACGACGATGTCGCTTTGGTGTCGATCATGTGGGCGAACAACGAGGTCGGCACTATCATGCCGGTCACTGAATTAGCCGTCATTGCAGCCGAATTCGACGTGCCGATGCACAGTGACGCAATCCAGGCGGTCGGTCAGATTCCGGTCGACTTCGCGGCCAGCGGATTATCGGCAATGAGTGTCGCCGCCCACAAGTTCGGCGGCCCGACCGGCGTCGGCGCCCTGCTGCTGCGGCGCGACACCGTCTGTGTGCCGCTGCTGCACGGTGGTGGCCAGGAGCGCGACGTCCGTTCCGGCACACCGGATGTCGCCGGGGCCGTCGCTATGGCCGCCGCTGCGAAGGTCGCGATCGAGAACCTTTCAGCGGGCAGCGCCCGGGTGCAGGCGTTGCGCGACCGGCTGATCGACGGCGTGCTCTCCGCGATCGACGACGTGTACCTCAACGGCGCCACCGGTGACGCCCGCCTGCCAGGCAACACACACTTCACGTTCCGCGGCTGCGAGGGCGATTCGCTGCTGATGCTGCTGGACGCCAAGGGGATCGAGTGCTCGACGGGTTCGGCGTGCACTGCCGGTGTCGCCCAGCCGTCGCATGTGTTGCTGGCGATGGGCGCCGACCCTGTCAGCGCGCGCGGGTCGCTGCGGTTGTCGTTGGGCCACACCAGCACCGAGGCCGACGTCGACGCAGCGATAGCGGTATTGCCCGCTGCTGTTGAGCGGGCGCGCCAGGCCGCATTGGCCAGCGCGGGGGCCGCTGAACAATGAGGGTGCTCGTCGCGATGAGCGGCGGCGTCGACTCCTCGGTCGCCGCCGCGAGGATGGTGGACGCGGGGCACGACGTCGTCGGCGTCCATCTGGCGTTGTCGGCCGCGCCGGGCACACTGCGCACCGGATCACGCGGCTGCTGCTCGAAGGAAGATGCCGGCGACGCTCGACGGGTCGCCGATGTTCTCGACATCCCGTTCTACGTATGGGATTTCGCGGATCGCTTCAAAGAAGACGTGATTGACGACTTCGTGTCGTCGTACGCCCGTGGTGAGACACCAAACCCCTGCGTGCGATGCAACGAGCGAATCAAGTTCTCCGCGTTGGCTGCTCGCGCGCTGGCACTCGGCTTTGACGCCGTCGCCACCGGCCATTACGCGCGGCTTTCCGATGGCCGGTTGCGCCGCGCGGTCGATGCGGACAAGGACCAGTCCTACGTCCTTGGCGTGCTGACCGCCGAGCAGTTGCGCCATGCGGTGTTCCCGATCGGCGACACACCCAAGCCGCAGATCCGGGAAGAAGCCGCGCGTCGGGGGCTGGCCGTCGCCGAAAAGCCCGACAGCCACGACATCTGCTTCATCCCGTCGGGGGACACGCGCGCGTTTCTGGGCTCGCGCATCGGCGTGCGCCGCGGCGCGGTCGTCGACGCAGGCGGCACTGTGCTCGCCGAACACGATGGCGTACACGGCTTCACAATCGGGCAGCGCAAGGGGCTTGGCATTGCAGGCCCTGGACCCGATGGGCGGCCGCGCTACGTCACGGGTATCGACGCCGGCAGCGGGACTGTGCACGTCGGCGAGGCCGCCGAGCTGGACGTGTGGACGCTGACCGGTGACAGGCCGGTGTTTACCTCCGGGGTCACGCCGGGCGGCCCTGTGGAATGCGCCGTGCAGGTGCGCGCGCACGGCGGCATCGCCGACGGTGTGGCCGAAATGCGCGACGGGCAATTGATGGTCGAATTGCGCGCTGCGCTGCGCGGGGTGGCGCCGGGCCAGACGATGGTGCTCTACCGTCCCGATCCCAATGGCGATGAGGTCATCGGCAGCGCGACGATCACAAGCTAGCCCGGCACCTTTGGCGCCGAGCCTGCGGCCAGATCGGGTTTTCGGCGATTTTTTCGATCTCACCGCAGTTTCGGCGGTCCGCGAGCCTAGTCGGGCACCTTTGCCAGGATGTTCGTCATCACGATGTCGGGCACCGAATCTGGAAACGCGCACGATGTGACCTCCACCAGCACGACGCTTTTCACTCCGTAGTCGCGCCCGCAGCCGTTGCCCGGACGCATCTGCACCGTGTCTGACGTCGCGCTCCACTCACCGACGAACATCGACCCCAATGTCGTCGCGCCACAGCCGTCGACGAGGGCGACCAAGCTGTCGAACGCGAGGCGGGCAGTGGCGGGGTCGCGGTAGGCCGCCGCACCCTCGGAGATCAGACCGCCACGGGGGGGATTCTGAAATGTCGTCTTGTGGAATTCCTCGATATCAGGGCCGAATGTCTGAGTCTCTTCGAAGATCCATTGACATTGCGACGGAGTGGTTTTCGCGAACTGTTCGATGTCCACCGGGATCTTGCCGTCCATGCTCGGGATGATGGTCAGGTCATCGCCTGCCCCGGTGATCGCCCGCATCTGCGACTGATCGAGCATCACGGTCTCGACATCGACCGGTGAGAGGGATTCGTCGTCGAGGCCCGGAGCCGCCCGCTGCGCGCGGCCGCCCACCGTATGTGAGCAACCGGTCGCCACCATGACCGCAGCGCAGCAGAGCGCGAACGCTTTGGCTGATACGGGCATGGCTTTCCCTTCCGACCCTTCCCGGATCGAGACTAACCGGATCGAATATCGTTAAACGAGTGAGTGTTTTCGCCGCGGCGACCGGCATCGGATCTTGGCCAGGATCGTCGCCGCGCGAAGCCGCCGAGATCGTGATCGGCGAACTGCACACACTGCCTCATCTGGTCGAACTGCCGGGCCGCGGCGTCGGAGCCGACATGATCGGCCGTGCGGGGGCGCTGCTTGTCGACATCAGCATCGACACGGTGCCTCGCGGTTATCGCATCGCCAGCGGCCGCAGCGCCGTCGCGCGAAGGGCCATGAGCCTGCTCGACGAGGACATCGACGCGTTCGAGGAGGCGTGGGAGAAGGCCGGCCTGCGCGGTGGGTCCCGCACGGTCAAGGTGCAGGCTCCTGGCCCCATCACGCTGGCAGCTTGGCTTGAATTGCCAGGGGGGCACCGCGCGATCACCGACCCTGGCGCGCTGCGCGACCTGGCCACCTCGCTCGCCGAGGGGATGTCCGCACACCGGACACAGCTGGAAAGGCGCCTGGATACTCCTGTGGTGGTGCAGCTCGACGAGCCGTCACTTCCAGCCGCGCTGGAAGGCAGGCTGACTGGGGTGAGCAGCCTGTCGCCGGTACATCCGGTCGACGAATCGGTGGCTATCGGTCTGTTGGACGAGTGCGTCGCCGTCATCGGCGCCGAGGTGGGGTTGCACAGTTGCGCGGCCGGCCTGCCGTGGAAGGCTCTGCAGCGCAGCAGCATTCACGCGGTGTCGGTGGACGTGTCCACGCTGACAGCTGCCGACCTCGACGGGGTGGGGGACTTCGTGGACTCCGGCCGCACGGTTCTGCTGGGTGTGGTCCCGACGTCTGCGCCGACGGTGCGGCCGTCGGCGGAGGAGATCGCCAAGGCAGCCGTTGCGGTGACCGACCGGCTCGGGTTTGCGCGCTCAGTGCTGCGCGAGCAGATCGGCATCACGGCCGCGTGTGGCCTGGCGGGAGCCACACCGCAGTGGGCGCGCACCGCCATCGAGCTGGCACAAAAGGCCGCTGACGCCTTCGCCGAGGACCCGGACGCCATTTAAACGCAACCAAACAGTTGCGCATCCGCTCGAACATCGGTAGCGTGAAGCGCAACCAGGAGGTTGCACATGACTAACGATCGGATCGAAAAGGAAGTTGTCCTACGCGCACCGCTGGAGCGGGTGTGGAGGGCGATCAGTGACGCCGACGAGTTCGGCCGGTGGTTCGGGGCTCGATTCGACGGCCCGTTCGTCGCCGGTGCGTCGGTCACCGGCGTGATCACCCCGACTACCGTCGACGAAGACGTCGCCCGTGCGCAGGAACCGTATGCAGGCAAGTCGGACACGTGGCAGATCGTCGCGGTGGAGCCGCAGCGCCGGCTGGCGTTCCGTTGGCACCCATACGGAGTCGAAGATGACGTCGACTACTCCAAGGAGCCGACCACGCTGGTGGAGTTCACGCTCACCGAGACCAACGACGGCGTGCTGCTGCGCATCGTTGAATCCGGTTTCGAGGCGATTCCGGCCGAGCGGCGGGCGGCGGCATTCGAGGCCAACAGCGAGGGCTGGGCCGCGCAGACCGAACTGGTGCGCAAGTATCTGGCACTCAGCGAGAAGGTGTGAGCCCCACTGCGGCCGTCGTCGCCAAGGCGCCGCTGTTTGACGCGCTGGGCGATCCCAATCGACTGCGTATCGTCACGCGGCTGTGCGACGGCGGGCCGTGCTCGACTGCGCAAGTCACGCAGGTGGTTGCGGTGAGTCGCCAGGCGGCAACCAAACATCTGCAGCTGTTGGAGGCGGTGGGCCTGGTGAGCAGTGAACGCCAGGGCAGGGAACGTATATGGCGGATCCAGCCGGAGCCGCTCACCGACGCGAGTGACTACTTGACGGCGTTGTCGAGGCGCTGGGATAAGGCCATCGACAGGTTGCGGGCGTACGTCGAGGATGCGTGACATCGTTCCCGCAAGTCGAAGTCGTCGCGGGCGTCAATTTTGCGTGCTTTCCACGAAGCTCTGGCTGTGCCGGGCGACGGCATGCAAGAATGCAATCCGCACGCCGTCTGCGTGTCTTTGCCACTCGCAGGAGAGGAACTGTGGGCCAAACGAACCTCCGCCTCGCGGCGGGTGTAGGTGTCGTTGCCGCATGTCTCTTGGTGGGCGGGCCCAGCGTGGCCGTGGCGATCGCCGACCCGGGTGGGGGCAACTCCGGGCACGCCGACAACCGCAAAGGTTCAGACAAGGACAGTCGGGGAGGTTCCCGCGGCGGTTCGGACGTCAGCGACGCCAACGACAACAGCGGCAGCCGTAGCGCAACGAGTTCCGGCAGCGAGGGCCGTCCGTCGACTCGAGTCGGATCGGGTCGCGATTCTGGCACATCCGATCAACGGCCCAGCTCCGACTACAGCCCTGATCCGCCACAGTTCAAGAAGCCGAAAGTGACATTCGGTGACGGGCGGACGCCTGGAGTGCGGGCGCCCGATACCGAACCGCGCTGGCGCGGGGGCGCTCCGGAACCGGCCCCACCGCCGCCGCCGCCGGAAGTCATCACCGTCCCGCTCAATCCACCGGCGGTCAGCCCCGTTCGTGACACCCCGGGAGTCGTCCAGCAGCTGGTCGTTGCCCCGGCTTCAGGGGTGGGGGATCCGCTGTGGGGCGTTGCCGGCTTGCTGTTGATACCCGCAGCAGGTGCCATCCTCGGGGTCCGGCAGGCGCGTGCGTCGCAGGCGGCCGCGGAACTAGGTCGTCACCCGTAGATCCTTGCGCAGAATCTTGCCCGACGCTGATTTCGGGATCGCGTCAATGAACTCGACCTGGCGCACTTTCTTGTACGGCGCGACCTGGCCCGCGACGAATTCCATCACCTCGTCCGCGGTCAGGTCGGCGCCAGATTGCTTGACTACGAAGGCCTTTGGCACCTCTTCGCCTTCGGCGTCGTTCACGCCGATCACCGCGGCGTCGGCGATGGACGGGTGGCTCAGCAGCACGGCCTCGAGTTCGGCGGGCGGCACTTGGTAGCCCTTGTACTTGATCAGTTCCTTGAGCCGGTCGACGATGTACACGCACCCGTCGGCGTCGACCTGGGCCAAATCCCCTGTGTGAAGCCAGCCTTCGTCGTCGATGGTCTCCCGGGTGGCCTCCTCGTTGCCGAGGTATCCCGTCATCACGTTGGGACCCTTGAACCACAGTTCGCCGGTCTCACTGAGACCCTCTGCGGGAAGGTCGATTTCGTCGCCGGAGTCGGGATGGATGAGTTTGGACGCGGCATTGGACACGGTCCACCCGACCGAGCTCAGCGGCGCGACCATCCCCATGTTCCGCACGCCGCCGTCGAACGGGGTGATGTGGCTGACCGGGCTCAGCTCGCTCATCCCGTAGCCCTGCACCACCCGGCAACCCAAACGCTTGGCGACGGCGTGCCCGAGGTCGGCATCCAGTGGGGCGGCACCCGACATGACCGTGTTCAGCGAGGACAGGTCGTACTCGTCGATCAACGGATGCTTGGCCAGCGCGACGGCAACCGGTGGCGCGATGAACGCGATCGTGCACCTGTGGTTCGCGATGTTGCCAAGGAACTCACCGAGATCGAAGCCCGGCATCACCACTAGCCGTGCGCGCGCGTGCAGGGCGGCGTTGAGCAGCACCGTCATTCCGTAGATATGAAAGAACGGTAGAACGGCCAAAACCACGTCCTCGGCGACCATCCCGTGCAGCGGACGGATCTGTGCGACGTTGGCCACCAGGTTGCGGTGCGTCAGCATCACTCCCTTAGGATTGCCGGTCGTTCCGGAGCTGTACGGCAGCGCGGCAAGATGCGACGACGGCGCGAAACTCACCTGCGGAGCGGGCAGTCCCTTCGCCATCAGATCGGCGGCGTTGGGGTTCCCGGTCGCCTTCTGGCCCTCGCCGTCCAGCACCACCAGATCGGAGTCCGAGATGCCAGCGGCCGCTGCGCCTTCGCGGGCCGCCTCCAGCAGCGGTGTGACCGTCACCAGCATCTTGGCCTTCGAGTCCGTCAGCTGCTTGGCGATGTCTTTGGCGGTGAACAGCGCGTTGATGGTGGTGGCCGTCGCCCCCGCGCGCAGGATGCCGTGGAAGGCGACCGCGAAGCCCGAACTGTTCGGCGACAACAGGCCAACCACGTCGCCGACACCGATGCTGCGACCGGCCAGCGCCCCGGCGAACGCGTCGATGCGCCCGATCATCTCGCGATAGCTGGTCTCCCTGCCTGACTTCGTGTCGACCAGGGCAACACGGTCGAGGTCGGTGTCATCGACGTCGCCGAAGAGAAACTCGTAGACGCTCGTGGACGGGATGTCGACTTCGGGAAAAGGACTCGCAAAACTCATTTCGCCTCCGATCGAATCATGGCCTACCGCTTACCGGATCAAACTTCGTCGAGCTGCTTGATGAGTTTCTTCGGCGCGATCAGCCGGAAGGACGCGTCGACGAGTTCGCGCACCTCTTCCCAATCGACCTTCTTGCGCGCCGTGAAGTCCAGACCCAGCCAGCCGAACGGGCCCATGTAGGCCGGAAAGAAGAAGCGGCTGTCTTGTTCGAGAGCCTTGCGGTCGCTGTCGTCGACCTTGACCAGGATCGAATACGGGTACTGGAGGTACTCGCCCTTCTTGCCGGTCTTGGCACTGCCCCCGTACATGACGAACATCTTCGGCGCGCAGAACACCGGCCTGCCCCAGGAGATCTTCTCGAACGCCGCCGGAAAGTCCAGGCAGATCTTACGCACTTCCGCCAGCCCGAGATCGTCGTCGTGAAACATGATCGGGTGCGGCATGGGAGTCAGCGTAACCGCTGCCGTTGGAGTGTCGGCCTGCTCGGATAGCCTGCGGTGGTGAGCCCAAAGAAGCCGGAAACTGTGCTGGCCGAGCAGGCCGTGGAAGCTCCGGACGCCAATCTGCGCCGCCGCTGGCAAGAACTCGCCGACGAGGTGCGTGAACACCAGTTCCGCTACTACGTGCGGGACGCGCCGATCATCTCCGACGCGGAGTTCGACAAGCTGCTGCGCGCGCTGCAGGCGCTCGAAGACGGGCATCCCGAGCTGCGCACCCCAGACTCGCCGACACAGCTGGTCGGCGGCGCGGGCTTCGCCACCGAATTCACCCAGGCCGAGCACCTCGAGCGGATGCTGAGCCTGGACAACGTCTTCGCGCCTGACGAGCTGGCCGCATGGGCCGTCCGGACCAAGGGTGAGATCGGTGACGACGCACATTACTTGTGCGAGCTGAAGATCGACGGGGTGGCGCTGGCGCTGGTGTACCGCGACGGCCGGCTGGTGCGGGCAGCCACCCGTGGCGACGGCCGCACCGGCGAGGACGTCACGCTCAACGCCCGCACGCTCGACGATGTGCCGGAGAAGCTCACCGGTTCCAAGGAGTTTCCGCTGCCCAAGGTTCTCGAGGTGCGTGGCGAAGTGTTCTTCAGGCTTGCCGACTTCGAGGATCTCAACGCCGGTCTCGTCGCAGAGGGCAAGCCGCCGTTCGCGAATCCGCGCAACAGCGCGGCGGGCTCACTGCGGCAGAAGAATCCGGCCGTCACCGCGCGCCGCAAACTGCGGATGATCTGCCACGGCCTCGGCCACGCCGAGGGCTTCAAACCCAAGACGCTGCACGACGCCTACCGTGCGCTGGCGGCGTGGGGCCTGCCGGTGTCCGAACACACCGCCCGCGTGCAGGGCATCGACGCGGTCACCCAACACATCGCGTATTGGGGAGAACACCGGCACGACGTCGAACACGAAATCGACGGTGTAGTAGTCAAAGTCGACGAGATTGCGCTGCAGCGCCGGCTCGGTTCGACGTCGCGCGCTCCGCGCTGGGCGATCGCCTACAAATACCCGCCCGAGGAGGCCACTACCAAGCTGCTCGACATCAAGGTCAACGTCGGGCGCACCGGCCGGGTCACACCGTTTGCATTCATGGAGCCGGTCAAGGTCGCCGGGTCGACGGTGAGCCAGGCCACCTTGCACAACGCGTCGGAGGTCAGACGCAAGGGCGTGCTGATCGGCGACACCGTCGTGATCCGCAAGGCGGGCGACGTGATCCCAGAGGTGCTTGGTCCAGTCGTCGATCTGCGCGACGGCACCGAACGCGAATTCGAAATGCCCACAACGTGTCCCGAGTGTGGCACGACCCTGGCGCCGGCCAAGGAAGGCGACGCCGACATCCGCTGCCCGAACACTCGGTCGTGCCCAGCACAGTTGCGGGAGCGGGTTTTTCACGTCGCCGGGCGCGGCGCGTTCGACATAGAAGGCCTCGGTTACGAGGCGGCGGTCGCGCTTCTGACGTCGGGCGTCATCACCGACGAGGGAGACTTGTTCACGCTCGGCAGCGGCGACATGCTGCGCACCGAACTGTTCACGACAAAGGACGGCAACCTGTCGGCCAACGGTGCACGGCTGCTCGTGAATCTGCATGAGGCTAAGTCGCGCCCGCTGTGGCGCGTGCTCGTCGCGCTCTCGATCCGGCACGTGGGTCCGACCGCCGCCCGGGCGCTGGCCACCGAATACAGCAGCCTGGACGCGATCATGGGGGCCTCGGAGGAGCAGCTGGCCGCAGTCGAGGGCGTCGGCCCGACGATCGCGGCCGCCGTCGTGGAGTGGTTCACCGTCGACTGGCACCGCGCGATCATCGACAAGTGGCGCGCGGCCGGGGTGCGGATGGCCGACGAACGCGACGCCAGCGTGGAGCGCACGCTTGAGGGCTTATCGATCGTTGTCACTGGATCGCTGCCCGTGTTCTCGCGCGATGATGCAAAGGAGGCCATCGTCGCGCGCGGAGGCAAGGCGGCCAGCTCGGTGTCGAAGAAGACCGCGTATGTGGTGGCCGGAGATTCACCGGGGTCGAAGTACGACAAGGCCGTCGAACTCGGGGTGCCGATTCTCGACGAGGACGGCTTCCGCCGGCTGTTGGAGAACGGGCCCGACGGGGTCTAGCTAAACGCCGTAGTTTGTCCTTGCCATCGGCCGGGAATGCGTCTGACGACCCACAAAGGAAGTGAGTGCGATGACGATTTGCGATACGTGTGGCAATCACTATGACAAGGCGTTCACCGTGACCTGGCCGGATGGCCGCACCGCGACGTTCGACAGCGTCGAGTGCGCTGCGGTCCAACTGGCCCCGGAGTGCGCGCACTGCGGATGCCGGATCCTGGGCCACGGCATCGAGACCGAAGACGCGATCTTCTGCTGTGCGCACTGCGCACGCAAGGACACCAACGCCGACGTCAACGACCGCTACCCGGTGCCTGCCGGAGGCTGACGGGTCAGCTTCAGCGGGAGCGCGCGAGCGCGATTCGCTCATTGAGGGTTGAGAGTGCCGGTGGACCGTAGCGGGTCTCGACCTCATCGGCGCCGACATCTTCAACAACGTCGAACCCGTGGTCAGCGAGGAGCGCGGCGAACTCGTCGGGCGTGAACAGTGACACGATTGGCTCACCTGCCGCGGCAGCGACGGCCTCGAAGAGCTTGGAAACCGCCACTGCCTCGCCTACCCAGGTGTCCTCCGGCGTGTTGTAGGAGACCGCGATTGAGCACGCCGGCAGTGCACGCAGCGTCGCGCCGATCGCCTCGCGTGTGAGATACACGGCGACGCCGAGCCAGCTCACGAAGAGTGCGGCCGAATCCACTCCGGCGCGCTCGAGTCCGGCGGCCACCGACTCGACCTCGAAGTCGACCGGGGCCCACGACAACGTGGATGGCACCGGAATCCCAAGCGCCTCAATGCGGGAGCGCTTCCACGCCTGCGTCGACGGATGATCGACCTCGATCACGCGGATATCGCCACGGGTGGGTTGACGCCAGGCGAACGAATCCAGACCCGCGCCGAGGACCACGTACTCCGTTGCCCCAGAAGCCGCAAGCCAGTCTTCGCAGATTCGGCTACGAGCTGCAAGCCAATTCGCAATCCGGACACTGACCTCTCCGAATGCTTCACGCAGCCCATTGGTCATCGCCTCCGCCTCGCTGCCGATGAGCGGCCAGGCCAGCCAATCGAACAACACGGCGTCGGGGCCGTAATTGAGCAGATGGCCTCCGCGTCCACACGCCGCCATCATGGCCGTCCGGCTTGGTGCGCCGGTCCCGGAGACCCCCGTTTGCTCCACACGCTGACCGTACTGCCGGACTACTAGGTTTACGGCGGTTCGGCGATTGCCGTGACGCGAACGGGTCAGCGCAATATCGTCGCGATGATTCCGGCCAGATAGCCCAGTCGCGCGACCTCCGACGGGCGGAATTCCGGGCCGCCCGCGCGGCCGAGCACTATTGCGGTCTCGTGGTCACCGAGCGGAGCCGCCGCGAGCGAGGTGTCCATGTCCCGCCACACTTGCGGCACCCAGTCGGCTTCGATGTCCAAGGCTTGGGGATGGTCGAGCGGCAGCCACGGCACCCGCTTCATGTGCGTTTCCGGCGCCCCGTGACTGCCCGCGACGCGCTCCAGCTCCGATCCTTTCTGCCGAACGACCGTGCACCATCCCACCCGCAGCACTCGCGGCGCCTCATCGGCGAGCACCTGCAGTCGCTTGGCTTTCCCGTCTGCCGCGGCGACGTGATCGATGAGTTCCAACTCGCGATGCGCCTCGAGCAGCCCCGTATGCGGGCGGATGGCGTCGACGTAGACGCCCTTGAGCTTTTCGGCCGCGGTGATGAGCATGTCGGGCATCGCGCCCGGCGGCAGGTCGACCACCAGATCGTCGACGGCATAACCCGAGGCGCGTTCGACGACGTCGAGGGACAAGATGTCGGCGCCTACCGAACCGAGCGCCACGGCCAGCGAGCCGAGGCTGCCCGGTCGATCCTCGAGCTGGACCCGCAGCAGATACGAAGGCACGCGCAACACTGTTTCACAGCACCCGCGGCTGAGCATTCCGGATGGGCGCGGTGCGGCCGCTAGGCTTTGCAGTCGTGTCGCAGATCTCCCGAGACGAGGTAGCCCATCTGGCGCGCCTCGCCCGCCTCGCGCTAACCGACGACGAGCTCGACAGCTACGCCGGACAGCTGGACGCCATCCTCGCCCATGTCAGTCAGATCCAGGCCGTCGATGTCACCGGCGTCCAGCCCACCGGCAACCCACTCAAGGACGTCAACGTGTTCCGCCCCGACGTCGTCGAGCCGTGCCTGACCCAGGAGGAGGCGGTGGCCGAGGCGCCGAAGGCCGTCGACGGCCGGTTCGCCGTGCCGCGGATTCTGGGGGAGGCCGAATGAGCGACGTGACTCGGCTCGACGCGGCCACGCTGGGCGCCAAGATCGCGGCCAGGGAGGTCTCGTCGACGGAGGCAACCCAGGCATGCCTGGATCAGATCGCCGAGACCGACGAGCGCTACCACGCGTTTTTGCACGTGGCGGGGGAGCAGGCGTTGGCGGAAGCGGCCAGGATCGACGCCGCGGTGGCGGCGGGCGACGACCTGCCGTCGCCGCTGGCCGGTGTGCCCCTGGCGCTCAAGGACGTGTTCACCACCACCGACATGCCGACCACCTGCGGGTCGAAGATCCTCGAGGGCTGGACGTCGCCGTACGACGCCACCGTCACTGGGCGGCTGCGCGCGGCCGGCATCCCGATCCTGGGCAAGACGAACATGGATGAGTTCGCGATGGGTTCGTCCACCGAGAACTCCGCGTACGGTCCGACGCGCAACCCGTGGAACGTCGACAGGGTGCCCGGCGGATCGGGCGGCGGCAGTGCCGCGGCCCTCGCCGCGTTCCAGGCACCGCTGGCCATCGGATCGGACACCGGTGGGTCGATCCGCCAGCCCGCCGCGCTGACGGCGACCGTTGGCGTGAAACCTACCTACGGCACGGTGTCGCGATACGGGCTGATCGCGTGCGCCTCATCGCTCGACCAGGGCGGTCCGTGCGCCCGCACGGTGCTCGACACCGCGCTGCTGCACCAGGTGATCGCCGGACACGACCCGAAAGACTCCACTTCCGTCGATGCCGAGGTGCCCGATGTGGTCGCCGCTGCCCGAGAAGGTGCGTCCGGCGACCTGAAGGGCGTGAAGATCGGCGTGGTCAAGCAGTTGCGCGGGGACGGCTATCAGGAAGGCGTGCTGGCGTCGTTCAACGCCGCGGTCGAGCAGCTCACTGCGCTCGGCGCCGAGGTCAGCGAGGTCGACTGCCCGCATTTCGACTTCTCGCTGCCCGCGTACTACCTCATCCTGCCCTCGGAGGTGTCCTCGAACCTGGCGCGCTTTGACGCGATGCGCTACGGGCTGCGGGTAGGTGACGACGGCACGCACAGCGCCGAAGAGGTGATGGCGCTGACGCGCGCCGCCGGCTTCGGCCCAGAAGTCAAGCGCCGCATCATGATTGGGGCGTACGCCCTGTCGGCGGGCTACTACGACGCCTATTACAACCAGGCGCAGAAGGTCCGCACTCTGATAGCGCGGGATCTCGACGAGGCCTACAAAAAGGTCGACGTACTGATCTCGCCGGCCACACCGACCACTGCCTTCCCGCTGGGCGAGAAGGTCGACGATCCACTTGCGATGTACCTCTTCGACCTGTGCACGCTGCCGCTGAACCTGGCCGGCCATTGCGGGATGTCGGTGCCCTCAGGCCTCTCGCCGGACGACAATCTGCCGGTCGGCCTGCAGATCATGGCGCCCGCGCTGGCCGATGACCGGCTGTACCGAGTGGGCGCCGCCTACGAGGTTGCGCGAGGACCGCTGCCGACGGCGCTCTAACGGGGGAGGATGGGGGCATGCGGATCGGAACACTTACCGGCGGCGGCGACTGTCCTGGGCTAAACGCGGTGATCCGTGCGATCGTGCGGACCTGCGACGTGCGATACGGGTCATCGGTCGTCGGCTTCCAGGACGGCTGGCGTGGCCTGCTCGAGAACCGGCGCGTCCACCTGGCCAACGATGACCGCAATGACCGACTGCTGGCCAAGGGCGGAACCACGCTTGGTACAGCACGCGTTCACCCGGAGAAGCTGCGCGCCGGGCTCGACCAGATCAAGCAGACGCTGGACGACAATGGCATCGACGTGCTCATCCCGATCGGGGGCGAGGGCACGCTCACAGCCGCGCATTGGTTGTCCGAGGAGAACGTCCCTGTGGTCGGTGTGCCGAAGACCATCGACAACGACATCGATTGCACCGACGTGACATTCGGGCATGACACCGCGCTGATGGTCGCCAGCGAGGCCATCGACCGGTTGCACAGCACCGCCGAATCCCATCAGCGGGTGATGCTGGTCGAGGTGATGGGCCGCCACGCCGGATGGATCGCGCTGAACGCGGGCCTGGCGTCCGGGGCCCACATGACGCTGATCCCCGAGCAGCCGTACGACGTCGAAGAGGTGTGTCGGTTGATCAAGCAGCGCTTTGTGCGCGGCGATTCGCACTTCATCTGCGTGGTAGCCGAAGGTGCGAAGCCGGCTGAGGGCACGATGCAGCTTCGCAAAGGCGGAATCGACGAGTTCGGGCACGAGAAGTTCACCGGGGTTGCGCAGCAGCTCGGACTCGAGGTGGAAAAGCGGATCAACAAGGAAGTACGGGTCACGGTCCTCGGGCATGTGCAGCGCGGCGGCACACCGACGGCTTTCGATCGGGTGCTGGCCACCCGCTTCGGCGTCAACGCAGCCGACGCCGCACATGCCGGCGAGTACGGGATGATGGTGTCGCTACGGGGCCAGGACATCGGCCGGGTCGCGTTGGCCGATGCCGTGCGCCAGTTGAAGCTGGTGCCGCAGACCCGCTACGACGACGCCGCCGAGTTCTTCGGCTGAACTTGTGGCGCGAAACTGCGAGGAGATCACGCTTATCGTCCGAAATGCGATCTCACCGCAGGCTCGATGATCGAGCCGTCGCGTCCCCACTAAACTCGCCGACATGACCGTCGCGCCCCCTGCCGAACTGATCGACTACGACGATGTCGTGGCGCGCTACGAACCGGTGCTCGGCCTCGAAGTGCACGTCGAACTGTCCACGGCCACCAAGATGTTCTGCGGTTGCGCCAACAAGTTCGGTGCCGAGCCCAACAGCCAGGTGTGCCCGGTGTGCCTCGGTCTGCCCGGGTCGTTGCCGGTGCTCAACCAAACGGCGGTGGAGTCAGCGATCCGCATCGGGCTGGCGCTGAATTGCGAGATCGTGCCGTGGTGCCGGTTCGCCAGGAAGAACTACTTCTATCCGGACATGCCGAAGAACTACCAGATCTCGCAGTATGACGAGCCGATCGCGATCAACGGCTACCTCGATGTCCCGCTCGACGATGGCACCACCTGGCGGGTGGACATTGAACGTGCCCATATGGAGGAGGACACCGGCAAGCTGACCCATCTAGGTAGCGATACCGGCCGTATCGAGGGTGCGACCACATCGCTGATCGATTACAACCGTTCCGGTGTTCCGCTGATCGAGATCGTCACCAAGCCGATCGAGGGTACCGGCGCTCGTGCGCCGGAGATCGCGCGCGCCTACGTGACGGCACTGCGGGACTTGCTGCGCGGCTTGGGCGTCTCCGACGTCCGGATGGACCAGGGCTCGATGCGCTGTGACTCCAATGTCTCGCTGAAGCCGACCGGCCAGAAGGAGTTCGGCACGCGCACCGAGACCAAGAACGTCAACTCGCTGAAAAGCGTTGAGGTGGCAGTCCGTTACGAGATGCGCCGCCAGGCAGCGATTCTTGACGCCGGCGGCCGGGTGCATCAGGAAACCCGACACTTTCACGAGGATGGCTACACCTCGCCGGGCCGCAGCAAGGAAACAGCGCAGGACTACCGGTACTTTCCGGAGCCCGATCTGGAACCGGTCGCGCCCGACGCCGCGCTCGTGGAGCGGCTGCGACAGTCGATTCCCGAGCTGCCGTGGTTGCAGCGCAACCGAATTCAGGAGGACTGGGGCATCTCCGACGAGGTGATGCGCGACCTCGTCAACATCGGCGCGCTCGATCTGATCGCCGCCACGGTCCAGCACGGTGCGTCCAGCGACTCGGCCCGCGCCTTGTGGGGAAACTTCTTGGTGCAGAAGGCGAACGAAGAGGGCGTGGCGGTGTCCGACTTGCCGATTTCCCCAGCGCAGGTTGCCGCGGTGATCAAGTTGGTTGATGACGGCAAGCTGTCCAACAAGCTGGCCCGCCAGGTGATCGAGGGCGTGTTGGCCGGCGAAGGCGAACCCGACCAGGTGATGACCGATCGCGGGCTGGCCGTCGTGCGCGACGACTCACTGATTCAGTCCGCGGTCGACCAGGCCCTGGCTGCAAATCCCGACATTGTCGAGAAGATCCGCGGCGGCAAGGTGGCGGCGGCGGGTGCGATCGTCGGCGCCGTGATGAAGGCGACCAAGGGTCAGGCCGACGCCGCGCGTGTGCGCGAGCTCGTTCTCGCCGCCTGCAGTTAGCGCCGGGGTCTGCCCATACATTTGCCCGCCTCGAAGCGACACCCGAGCGACAACTAGCCCCTCGGCCGTGGCGACGCGGGCAAGTCGAATTAGCTCGAAATCACCGGTTCAGGTGATGGCGATCGCCGAAGTTCCGACCGCACCGTTGCCCGTCGTGCGGAATGACTGAATCGGCTGTCTGACAATGCTTTCCGCGCAGCGACAACCTCTCATGGAACTCTTCAGAAATACGTCGCTAACTTCTTAGAGTTCGCACATATGTTCGAGCTATGAGTGCGGAAGCGGTGCGGGCCTCGGTTGCCGCGCTTCGCGCCGCCTACGACGAACTGGCCGCGCAGCCCATCGACGCGCTCACCAAGCCTGAACTGATCGATGCGCTCGACGAACTCGAAACCCTCAGCTGCCAGCTGCCGTCGCAGAGCCATCGCATGCTGGCGCGCTTGCAGGCCGAGACCACCGCCAAGGACATGGGCGCGAAGTCCTGGCGCGACGTGCTGGCGGTCCGGTGGCGCATCTCGACCAGCGAGGCCGCCCGCCGGCTCGACGAGGCCGCCCAGTTGGCGCCACGCTGCACCCTGAGCGGCGAGCCGCTCGAGCCCGCGCTGCCCGCCACCGCGCTGGCCCAAGCTCACGGGTCGATCAACCGCGAGCACGTCAAGGTCGTGCGCGAGGCGATGGACCGCATCCCGCCCGCCGTCGACTCCCTGACGCGCGCCCAGATCGAAGTCGATCTGGTGCGCAGCGCGATCGGCGTGGGACCGAAGGAATTGAAGGACAACGCCGAGCGCATCCTGTTCCTGCTCGACCAGGATGGTCCCGAACCCGACGACACCGAGCGCGCCCGGCGCCGCGGGCTGTCCAAGGGGCCCCAGGGACCCGACAAGATGACCCCGTTCCAGGGCAATATGACTCCCGAAGCATGGGCGATCTACGAGGCGATCCTCGCCAAGTGGGCCGCGCCGGGGATGTGCAACCCCGACGACGAGCACCCCTGCGTTTCGGGCACGCCCGACCCAGGCCCAGATCGACAACGACCACCGCAGTCTGGCGCAGCGCCAGCACGACGCGCTGGTCGCGGTCGGGCGCAGCGTATTGGAATCCGGTGAGCTGGGCCAGCACAACGGGTTACCGACCTCGATCATCATCCGCACCACACTGCAGGACCTGGAGAGCCGAGCTGGAGTCGGCGTCAGCGGTGGTGGCACCGTCATTCCCATCGCGGACGTCATCCGACTGGCCGCGCACTCGAACCTTTACCTAGCGGTGTTCGACAAGGCCACCGGATCGGCGCTTGACCTGTTTCGCGCCCGCCGCGTTGCCTCCCCGGCCCAGCGCATCATGCTCATCGCCCGCGACGGCGGCTGCACCAAGCCGGGCTGCACCGTGCCCGCCTACGGCAGCCAAGTCCATCACGCGGCTCGCGACTGGGCCGAGGACGGACAAACCAACGTCGATGAGCTCGGCTTGGCGTGTGGGCCCGACAACCGCATGGTCGGCCCCGGCGGCTGGGAGACGCGGGTCAACGCAGACAACGATGTTGAGTGGATCCCACCCCCAGACCTTGACACGGGGCAAGCCCGCGTCAACGACTACCACCGCCCCGAGCGGCTTCACCGCCCCCTCGACGACGACGATCGGGAACGACGAGACCCCGACGGCGACAACGAAAGCCGGGCAGGGCCCGAACCCGACGCGGCATGACCGCACCACAGCACCAGCATCGGCTTTAGGCTTAGCCCCTCGGCCGCGGCAACGTCAACGCGGCGCGCGCGAACTCCTCGAGACGCTCGCGCGGGTAAGTCTCGGGGTCGTTGACCGCCAGCCGGCCCAGCATTTCGGCAAAGGACAGCATGGTGTGGCCCAGCAGCACTGGATCGAGATTGGCCAGCCGTGGGTCCAGCGCCAGGCCTGCCTTGGCGAGCTCTTCGGCCTGCGCCAGGATCGCAGACCGCGCGCGCCGCAGGTCGTCGCGGTATTCGCGCGGTGCGCTGTCGGGAACTGTCAGGATTAGACGCCAGCGCGCGGGATTCTCCAGAACCACCCGCAGAAACGCCGACACCGTCGCTGCGTACGCACCAGTCGGGCCGGGCGCGGTCAGGTCGTGGGGCATACCGGCCAGCACCTGCTCCAGCCCGCGCTGATGTTCGCGCCGCAACAGCGCCGACACGAGTTCGGCTCGCGTGCGAAAGACCGTGTACAACACCGGCTTTCCAACTCCGGCCGCCTCGGCCACCGCCTCCATGCTCAGTTCGTGTAGCTGACGGCCGCCAAGCACGGTCATGGCGGCGTCCAACAGCTGCTCGCGCCGCTGTTCACGAGGCAGGCGTGCCGCGTACTTGCGCCGCGGCCGGGATCGGGTCACGCAGGCAATATTACGCCACCGTTGTATTCGTCGGCCGCAATTGCTACGGTGGCGTTGTATTGAGTGGAAAGCTGAGGTAGTGACGATGATGGACTCGATCCGGCGCGACGATTACGGTTTCTTCGGACCCGATTCGCCCAGCTGGAAGGTATGGGCGGCGCCGACCGCACTGATCGGGTTCCAGCGCGCCGTTGTGCTAGAGCACTTCGATCCGTTCCTCGCCGCGGCGGTGGCCGACAGCGCCGGGATTTACACCGATCCCTCGGGACGGTTGGACCGCACGCTGGCCTACTTCCTCACCGTGGCGGTGTCCGACGGTCGCACCGCGATCGAGGTGTCCGATGCGCTGATGCGGATTCATGCGAGGGCGAGGGGAACCGAGCCGATCACCGGATCGCGCTATAGCGCCAACAATCCCGACGCACAGCTGTGGATCCACGTCACCGGCTGGCACTCGGTGCTCAAGTGCTACGAGCAGTACGGGCCAGGCCCGTTGTCGCCGGCGGAGGAGTCGCGGTTTTGGGCGGAGTCGCGCATCGCCGCCGAGTTGCAGACCTGCAAACCGGCCGACGTTCCCTCGTCGCGCGAAGAGGTGCGGCAGTACTTCGCCGAAGTTCGCGGCCGGCTGTGCACCTCCGAGCATGCCGACCGCGCAATGCATTACCTGCTGTATACGCCGCGGGACCGCGGCGTGCGGCTGTGGGCGGGCAGTCGGCTTCTGGCGCCTGCGGCGATCGCGACCCTGCCGAAATGGATGCGGCGCATGGGCAATTTCGATCAGTCCGCCGCCGTCGATGGCGCCGTGACACCGATTGCGCGGGCGTGGGTTAGGGCGTTGTCGACCAACAACTTTCGGCCGATGCTTGCGGTGGCTCGCCGTATCGCTCCGGAGACAGCGGACGTGCTGGCCCAGCATCTGACCGCCGGCCCGCCCGCGCGGTTGTCGACCACTACGCCGGCCGAAGCACGTGAACGGCTCGCGGTACACGCGTGATCATTGACCAATGAGGTTGTCCCACGCCGCGATTGCCCCTTCGGCGATCGCGGATAGCTTGGTGCGATCCGCGCCGTCGCGAGCCTGAATCGCCATGCCGTGGTTCACCGTGTTGTAGAACGCGGCGATCGTGGCCGCGTCGGCACCTACAGGCACATCGCCGTCGACGATCCCGCGTTGGATGCGTTCCCGGAAGTCCTGCTCCAGTGCCATTCGCCAGTGGACGAGGTGGTCGCGCACTGAGCGGGTGCGATCGGTGCAGGTGGTCGCGGCCAGCACGATCATGCAGCCGCGCGGAGTGCCGGGGTCGCAGAACACCGTCGCGTGGTGGCGCAGCACCGCGGCGATGGCCTCGCGTGCGGTCGGCTGGTCACGCAGTTCGTCGGCCGCGGTTGCACCCAAGGTCTCGTTGTAGAACGCGACGGCCTCTCGGAACAACGCCTCCTTACAGCCGAACGCCGCGTACAGGCTCGGCGAGTTGATCTCCATTGCCGCCGTCAGGTCGCTTATGGACGTGCCTTCATAGCCGTGTTCCCAGAACACCTCCATGGCCCGACTCAGGGCCCCGGCCCGGTCGAAGGTACGCGGCCTGCCCCGTGTCGCCATCGCGGACCTCCCTTTATGTATCGAACGACAAATACACCATTGACAAGTCTAGCCTGCACGATTAATTATGTATCGAACGACACAAAAAGGAGGCACGATGTCAGACCTGACCGGAAAAGTCGCGCTGGTGACCGGCGCCAGCCGGGGAATCGGAGCGGCCATCGCCGTGCGACTCGCCGAACTCGGCTCGGACGTCGCGATCACCTACGCCCAGTCCAAGGAACGCGCCGACGAAGTGGTCGACAAGATCAAGGCACATGGGCGACGCGGCCTTGCCATCAAGGCGGACAGTGCCGACGCAGGCGAAGTGGTGGCCGCCGTTGAGCAGACGGTCGGTGAGTTCGGGCGCCTCGATGTTCTCGTCAACAACGCGGGGATCTTCCCGTTCGGGCCAATTGACGACGTATCCGTCGAGGAGATCGACCGCACGCTAGCCATCCACGCGCGGGCGGTCTACCTAGCCAGTCAGGCCGCGGTGCGGCACCTGCCCGAGGACGGGCGAATCATCAGCATCGGGAGCAATCTCGCTGAGCGAGTGCCGTTTCCGGGTGTGACGCTCTATTCGATGAGCAAGGCCGCACTCATCGGCTTCACAAAAGGTCTCGCTCGCGATCTCGGTGACCGAGGCATCACCGTCAACTTGGTACAGCCCGGCTCGACCGACACGGACATGAATCCCGCCGACGGGGACACCGCAGACGAACAGCGCGCGCTGGCCGCACTGGGCCGTTACGCCGAGCCGTCCGACATCGCGGCGACGGTCGCCTTCCTGGCGGGCCCCGGCGCAAACAACATCAGCGGCTCCGTGTTCACCGTCGACGGCGGCACGAATGCGTGACGGCGATGGCGTGGGCGATTCTGGTCGCCGCCGGTCTGCTTGAAATCGTATGGGCGACAGCGCTCAAGCAGTCCGACGGCTTCAGCCGGTTCTGGCCGAGTGTCATCGGCATCGGCGGCGCGACGCTGAGTTTCGTCTTGCTCGCGGTGGCCTTGCGTCACCTGCCCGTCGGCACCGGCTATGCAGCGTGGGTCGGCATCGGCGCAGTGGGGGTGGCGATCGCCGGGATCGTCGCATTCGGTGAAGAGGTCAGCGCGGCGCGCCTGCTGTTCTTGTCGCTCGTCGTCGTCGGCATCGTAGGGCTGCGCCTCGTCGGAAGCTGAAAGCGGTTGCGTCCTAAGTGTTGTCAGCGTTGCTGCGCGGGAACCCGCCGCCCTGCGGGAACAGCGGGAAGACAACATCGTCGAGCTTCTCCGCGTCGCCGGACGTCTTGTTGACCGTGGCGCCCCACACGTTGCCGTCGGGTGAGAGCTGCAGTGCCCACGCATGCCCGTGCTGGTCTTGACGGACCACCTCGGGCTCACCGGTGACAGCGCCGGTATCCGGTGCCAGTCGCACCGCCACGGTCTGTTTGGTGTTGACGAGGTTGACCAGCACTGTGCCGTCGAGTGCGGCGCAACCTGCCACACCGGGGCGGTCGGGCCAGGTCCACACCGTGGACACCTTCGAATCCTTGGTGATGCGCTGCAGCCGGTCGGCGGTCGGGGTGCGGTCGGTGACGTACAGGGAGCCGTCCGACGGATCGATGCACAGCCCGCCGCCGGCGCCGACGCCCGACAGTGCGGTCGTAGTCGGCGCCTGGTTGACCGTGGTGGGCTGCTCGATGCGGAGCAGCTTTCCGGCCAGCGAACCGGGATCGGCGGCTTGTGCGGGATTGCCCGCATCGCCGGTGAGGACCTCGAGTGTGGTCGGGCTGGTGAAGATCAGCGCCCCCGTGTTACCTGTGGCGCCCTTCGGAATCCCGGTGAGGATCGGCTTGGGGATGTCATCGTCGGCGATGCGGATGACGCGGTTGTCGGTGGGGGTGCTGACGTAGGCGTACATCAGCCGGTCCTGTGAGTACGTCGGCGACATCACGATGTCCAGCAGCCCGCCGTCACCGCTCGGGTCGACGGGGATGACCAGCTTGACCTTGGGTTCGGCGCGGGTCGAGACCTCCTTGACCGCGCCGGTGGTGCGCTCGGCCACCAGCGCCGACTGGCTGTCTGGAAGCATGATCAGCCCGCTGGTGCTTTCGAGGCAGCCCTGCATGACGCCGGGTGCGGGGCAGGCCTTCGGGAACGGCTTGGGCGGCAGCGGCGGCGGGGGCGGGGGCGTCGAGGACGGACCCGGCTTGAGTTCCGGTTCGGTGGTGAACGGCTGCGACTGAGCATTGTCGAAGCGGGCGCATCCAGACCCGACGAGCAACGCTGCACACAGCAGGACAATCACACCCCGCATGGGCCGGCGCTGTCTCATGCAGGCCAGGTTACGGATTGTCCGGCACTGCGCGCCACGCTCGTCCCCGTCGCGCGGCCATGGGGCCTGGCGAAAAGGGCCGCCAAAGCACCGCGCCAATCCTCGATTCGGGGGTGACTAGCACTTACCCTGGCAATCGTGACCAGTCATCCTGATCCACACTCCTGGCAGCGTCCCGCGTCTGCAAGCCTGGTCGACCCCGAAGACGATCTTCCTTCGACGAACTACGCGGGTGATTTCGAGACTACCGCGATCCCGCGCTACGACTCCGCCAAGTCCTCGACCGGCGAGCCTTTCGGCCTGATCAGCGATCCCGAGCCGCTGCCGTACGTCCAGCCCGGCGGCAGGCACTCACTTGGCGGGTATGGCGCAGAGCCCACCGAGATTGAATCGGATCCCGGTGACGACCGGGTCCGGGCGGCGGGCCGACGGGGGACCCAGGACCTCGGGTTGTTGCTCCTCCGGCTGGCCATCGGCGCGCTGCTGATCGGACACGGCCTGCAGAAGGCATTCGGCCTGTGGGGGGGCCCCGGGTTCGACGGCTTCGAGAAGTTGCTCACCGACACGGGATTCCAGCACGCCGACGTCCTGACCTATGTGGCGACGGGCGGGCAGATCGCGGCGGGCGTCCTGCTTGTTCTGGGGCTGTTCACACCGGTGGCAGCTGCCGGCGCACTGGCGTACTCAGTCACCGGCATCTTGGCCGAGGCGATGGCCGCGCACGAGGAGGCCAGGCTGGCCTCCTTCCTCACCGACGGTCACGAGTACAAGGTCATCCTGATCTGCGCGATCGCTGCGATCATTCTGATCGGTCCAGGCCGCTACGGATTCGACGCCGGCCGCGGTTGGGCGCGGCGCCCGTTCATCGGCTCGTTCGTAGCACTGCTTGTGGGCATGGGCGCGGGAGTCGCGGTGTGGGTGCTGCTCAACGGCGGCAACCCACTGGGCTGATCGGCTACTTGTAAGGGTTGGGCACACGGCCCGCGCTGGCCGCGGTCAGCAACGGCAACGTCGCAAACGTCACCGCGGGCAGCCTCAGCTCAGTGCCATCCTTCAATTGCGCGTATGCCCAGGAGCTCTTGCCGAACCGCAGGCCCGCGATGTCGTCCCATGAGATCGTCTGGCTGCCCAGAAGCGTGCGTGCGGTCACCGTGTCGCGATCGGCCACCGTCCGGCAGCGGACGACGAACACCGACAGCATGACCGGGATCACGAGCAGCACCGCGACCCACTCCGGCCCGGCGAGTACCAAGGCCAGCATGCCCAGCGCCAAGAAGCCGACGGCGAAATGCGCCATCGGCGAGATCCGGATGACAACCGCTGCGGCGGAAGGGGAGCTCACAACGCCATCTTCCCATCGCACGACGCGGACACTTGGCTTACAGGTAGGAATTTGACCTGTGACCAGTGCGGAGGCTACCGTCGACTGTTATGCAGACCCGGGGATTGCTCGTAGTAATTGGGAAGCGCGTTGATGCCGCGCTTGCCCCCTGCCGGGCATAGCAACCAGCATCAACGCGCGACCCTCGTACAGCAGCCCAGCTGACGGGGGTTTTTTCTTGCCCCAACACCGATTTGAGATCCTAGAGACGACGACGGAGATAAAGAGGACATCGTGAGCGCACCCACCACGCACTCGGCGACAACGCCGAACGGGGGACACACCGCGCCCGGCGCTACAAAACCAGCGCCAAAGGCCGGTGCCGCACCGCCGAAACGCATTGCGCCGCATCAACTCACCGGCGCGCAAGCCGTGATTCGATCGCTCGAGGAACTCGACGTCGACGTCATCTTCGGCATTCCCGGCGGTGCCGTGTTGCCGGTCTACGACCCGCTTTTCGACTCACAGCAGCTGCGTCACGTGTTGGTCCGACACGAGCAGGGCGCAGGCCATGCCGCCAGCGGGTACGCGCACGCCACCGGCAAGGTCGGGGTGTGCATGGCGACGTCGGGTCCGGGTGCGACGAACCTGGTGACCCCGCTTGCCGATGCATACATGGACTCGATCCCGATGGTCGCGGTCACGGGGCAGGTCGGCCGCGCGTTGATCGGCACCGACGCATTCCAGGAAGCCGACATCTCCGGCATCACGATGCCGGTCACCAAGCACAACTTCCTGGTCCGCGACGGCAACGACATTGCGCGGGTAATGGCCGAGGCGTTCCACATCGCGGCGTCCGGCCGGCCGGGCCCGGTGCTTGTCGACATCCCGAAAGACGTCTTGCAGGGCCAGTGCACGTTCAGCTGGCCGCCGCAGTTCGAGCTGCCCGGCTACAAGCCGAACACCAAGCCACACAGCCGCCAGGTCCGCGAGGCGGCCAAGCTGATCGCGGCCGCCCGCAAGCCGGTGCTCTACGTCGGGGGCGGCGTGATCCGTGGCGAGGCCACCGAGCAGCTGCTGGATCTGGCCGAGCTGACCGGCATCCCTGTCGTCACCACCCTGATGGCCCGCGGCGCGTTCCCGGACAGCCATCCGCAGCACATGGGCATGCCGGGCATGCACGGCACGGTGACGGCGGTGGCCGCGTTGCAGCGCAGCGACCTGCTGATCGCGCTCGGCACCCGCTTCGATGACAGGGTGACCGGCAAGCTGGATTCCTTTGCTCCTGAAGCCAAGGTCATCCACGCCGACATCGACCCCGCCGAGATCGGCAAGAACCGCCACGCCGACGTGCCGATCGTCGGCGACGTCAAGGCCGTCATCACTGATCTGATCGAGGCGCTGCGCCGCGACGGCACCATCGGTTCGATCAAGATCGACAACTGGTGGGAGTACCTGCGCGGCGTGCAGTCGACCTACCCGCTGAGCTACGGGCCGCAGAGCGACGGCAGCCTGTCACCGGAGTACGTGATCGAAACGCTTGGCAAGATGGCCGGACCCGATGCCGTCTACGTCGCAGGCGTTGGGCAGCACCAGATGTGGGCCGCACAGTTCATCAAATACGAGAATCCGAAGACGTGGCTGAACTCCGGCGGTCTTGGCACCATGGGCTTCGCCGTCCCAGCGGCGATGGGTGCCAAGTTCGGCCGCCCCGAGGCCGAGGTATGGGCCATCGACGGCGATGGCTGCTTCCAGATGACCAACCAGGAACTGGCCACCTGCGCAGTCGAGGGCGCGCCGATCAAGGTCGCCATCATCAACAACGGCAACCTGGGCATGGTGCGGCAGTGGCAGACGCTGTTCTACGGAGAGCGGTACAGCCAAACGGATCTGTCCACGCACTCGCATCGCATCCCCGACTTCGTGAAGCTGGCCGAGGCGCTCGGCTGCGTCGGATTGCGTTGCGAGCGTGCCGAAGACGTCGAAGACGTCATCAGGCAAGCGCGTGAGATCAACGACCGCCCAGTGGTGATCGACTTCATCGTCGGCGCCGACGCCCAGGTGTGGCCGATGGTCGCCGCAGGCACCAGCAATGACGAAATCCAGGCGGCAAAGGGTATCCGCCCGCTGTTCGACGATCCCGAAGAAGGGCACGCCTGATGAGCACCGTCAACACACACACGCTTTCGGTGCTCGTCGAGGACAAACCCGGCGTCCTCGCCCGGGTGGCGTCGCTGTTCTCGCGGCGCGGCTTCAATATCCAGTCGCTGGCTGTTGGTGCGACCGAGCAGAAGGACATGTCGCGGATGACGATCGTCGTCAGCGTCGAGGACTCCCCACTCGAGCAGATCACCAAGCAGCTCAACAAGCTCATCAACGTGATCAAGATCGTCGAGCAAGACGTCGACAACGCAGTCGAGCGCGAACTTGCGCTGATCAAGGTACGTACCGACGCCACCACCCGCAGTCAGGTCATCGAGGCGGTGAACCTCTTCCGCGCCAAGGTCGTTGACGTGTCGACGGAGTCACTGACCGTCGAGGCCACCGGAACCCCAGAGAAGCTGGAGGCCCTACTGCGGGTGCTCGAGCCCTATGGGATCCGTGAGCTCGTGCAGTCCGGAGTGGTGTCACTGTCGCGTGGGCCGCGCGGCATCGGCACCGTCAAGTAAGCCCAAACCAAGTTAGTAGATAAGGAAACTCGAAGTGGCAGTTGAGATGTTCTATGACGACGACGCGGACCTGTCGATCATCCAGGGACGCAAGGTCGGCGTCATCGGCTATGGCAGCCAGGGCCATGCGCACTCGCTTTCCCTGCGTGACTCCGGTGTGCAGGTGAAGGTCGGCCTCAAGGAAGGGTCCAAGTCACGCGAGAAGGTCATCGAGCAGGGCCTCGACGTGGGCACGCCCGCCGAGGTGGCCAAGTGGGCCGACGTCATCATGCTGCTTGCGCCCGACACCGCGCAGGCCGACATCTTCCGCAACGACATCGAACCGAATCTGGAAGACGGCAATGCGCTGTTCTTCGGCCACGGGCTGAACATCCACTTCGACCTGATCAAGCCGCCGGCCAACGTCACCGTCGGCATGGTCGCGCCGAAGGGCCCCGGGCACCTGGTGCGTCGTCAGTTCGTCGACGGCAAGGGCGTTCCGTGTCTGATCGCTGTCGATCAGGATCCTAAGGGCGAGGGTGAGGCGCTCGCGCTGTCCTACGCCAAAGGCATCGGCGGCGCCCGGGCCGGCGTCATCAAGACGACGTTCAAGGACGAGACCGAAACCGACCTGTTCGGTGAGCAGGCCGTGTTGTGCGGCGGCACAGAAGAACTCGTCAAGACCGGCTTCGACGTGATGGTGGAGGCCGGATACGCCCCCGAGCTGGCGTACTTCGAGGTGCTGCACGAGCTCAAGCTCATCGTCGACCTGATGTACGAGGGCGGGATCGCGCGGATGAATTACTCGGTGTCCGACACCGCGGAGTTCGGCGGCTACCTGTCGGGGCCACGCGTGATCGACGCGGGTACCAAGGAGCGGATGCAGCAGATCCTTTCCGAGATTCAGGACGGCAGCTTCGTGAAGAAGCTCGTCGCCAACATGGAGGGCGGCAACAAGGAGCTCGAGGGGTTGCGCAAGCAGAACGCCGAGCATCCGATCGAGGTGACCGGCAAGAAGCTGCGCGACCTGATGAGCTGGGTCGACCGCCCGCTAACCGACACGGCCTAACCCGCGCGGTTTGTGTGCGTTTGGGAGCGCTGAGTGGCTGTTGCGAAATGCCGGTGGCGGTGCTTGGTCTTAGCGGGTGATCACGAAACGATGAGGTATGGCTCGTTCGTATCGTCCTGTGGTGCGTGATCAGGAGTTTCTGCTGCCGCCGAATATGGCCGACTGGCTGCCCGATTCGCACCTGGTGTGGTTTGTGTTGGATGTGGTGTCGCAACTGGACACCTCGGCGTTTCATGATGGCCGCCGCACCGGTGGGGTCGGGCGGGCCGGTTATGACCCCGACATGCTGTTGGCGCTGTTGATCTACTCCTATGCCTCGGGGCAGCGGTCCTCGCGGCGCATTGAGCGCCTGTGCGTCGATCACGTGGCGTACCGGGTAATGTGCGCCCAGGATGCACCGGATCACAGCACGTTGGCCCGATTCCGCGCGAGCCACGACCAAGCGTTCACTGAGATGTTCGCCCAAGTCCTGCGGTTGTGCGCCGAAGCCGGGATGGTGTCGGTCGGGGTGATCTCCATCGATGGCACCAAGATCGCGGCCAATGCCTCGAAATCAGCCAACCGCTCCCATGATTGGGTGCGCGAGCACGCCCGCCAGATCGCCGAGGACGCGGTCAGCGAGGCGGCCGCCGTCGATGCCGCCGAGGACGCCGCCGAAGCCGCCGGCACCGCCGGCCCCGGTGCAGGCCTGCCTGCCGAGTTGGGTACCCGGGCCGGTCGGGCGGCCGCGATCAAGAAGGCGATGGAGGAAATCAAACGCAAAGACGCCCGCCACGACGAAGCTGACGCCGCCGATGCGGCCCGCCAAGAGGACTATCTGCGCCGGGTCGTGGCTGGGGAAACCCCAACGGGTCCGCCCCCGGCGGGGATCGACAAGGTCCGACTCTATGAGGTCAGAATCGCCCGTGACCAGCAGCGGCTGGCCGAACTGGGCGACCGGAGCGGCAAGCCAATCATCGAGCAGCGCAGAGAGCTTCGGCGCAGCATCAGACGCTGGCGGTTTGGGCTGGAGCGTGCGTGGTCCGACCAGGATGCGGGGTTGGCAGATGGGCGGGGATCGGCGGCGCGCGAACGCGCCTATAACGAGGACCGGCGAGGCCCGAAGGGCGGACCTCAGGTCAACCTGACCGATCCTGAGGCCCGGTTGATGACCGAAGGCTCCGGCGGCGGAATGGTGCAGGGCTACAACGGCCAGATCGTGTGCTCGAATGACCACCTCGTGATCGGTGTGCACATATCGCAAGACGCCAACGATCTGAACTGTTGGACACCAGCTTTGACCGTGGCGACCACCCAGACCGAGGCGCTGGGAAAGACGATCGGGCTGGTGTTGGCCGACGCGGGCTACTTCACCGAAGACAACCTCACCAGCCCCGGCCCCGAACGACTCATCGCCCCCGCCAAAGGCTCAGAAGTACACCACGACGCTCAGCACAACCCGGCCCAGGGGCCACCCCCACCGGATCTGTCCCCGCTCGATGCCATGCGCCACAAGCTGCGACAACCCGAACACGCCGAAAAGTACAAACGCCGATCGGCCACCGTGGAACCCGTCATCGCACACCTCAAAGACCGAATTGGATTACGCCGCTTCGCCCGTCGCGGCATCCAAGCTGTCAGCGCCGAACTCCACCTAGCCGCCGCAGCACTCAACATCACCCGCCTGCACCACGCCACCGGATAGCGCGGCCGAGGCGATCAGCCCACCACCGAGCTCCGCAGACGCCCGCTGCCCATTCCGCGACAGCCACTGAGCGCTCCTGAACGCACACAAATCGCAACTACGGCGAGAGCTTCGGCAGCTTCTTTGATGCCGAACTCGCGGCGCAGCACAGTGCGCGCGGCGTAGTAGCCAGCCATACCGTGCACGCCGCCGCCGGGTGGCGTGGCAGACGAGCACAAGTACACCTTGGGAATCGGTGTGCTCCATGGGTTGAGCCGTGGCGTTGGCCCGGCGAGCGCGTGAAAAAGCGTATTGCCGCCGACACCGATGTCACCGCCGACGAGGTTGGCGTTGTGCTCGGCCAGCCGTGACGCCGGGACGCTGCGGACCGCCACGACCAGATCGCGGAAGCCGGGCGCGAAGCGCTCGAATATCTTTGTGATGCGCTCGGTCTGGTCGACGGGCGAACCCGACGGCACATGCGCGTAGGTCCACAGCGGGCGGCGGCCTTGCGCGTCGATGCGGCTCGGGTCGGCCAGGTGTGGCAGGGCGGCGAGCACCATCGGCCATTCCGCGTGTCGCCCTGCGGCGGCCTCGCGCTCGGCGTGTGCCATCTGTTCTCGAGTGCCGCCCATGTGCAGGGTCGGAGCATCTGCCAGCCGCTGGTCTGTCCATGGAATCTCGTCCGACAGCACGAAGTCGACCTTGGCCACGCCGGGCCCGAAGCGATAGCGCTGCAGCGCCTTTGCGTACCGCGCCGGCAGCCTGTCATGGTAGATGGACAGCAGCGCGGTGGGAGCGGTATCGAAAAGCACCACACCCGAAGGGGGTTCGGTGATCTCCTCACTGGATGTCAGCGTGCCGCCGTGTGCGCGAAGGTCTGCGATCAACGCGTCGGGGATGGCCTGGCTGCCGCCGACGGGTATCGGCCAGCCAACGGTGTGTGCCAGCGTGGACAGCATCAGCCCCGCGCCGGCGGAGACCAGTGACGGCATCTGTGAAATCGTGTGTGCGGCAACACCAGTGAAAAGAGCACGGGCGTCGACTCCGTTCAACGCCTTCCACGCGGGAGTGCCTTGCTCGAGCAGTCGCAGACCTGCCAGGACGGCCGCGACGGGGTTGCGCGGAATCGAACGCTTATCGCCGAGCAGCAGTTTGAGCACGGCGTCGTCGCGTCCAACGAGCGGACCCAGTAGCCGGCGCCACGACTCGCCGTCACTCAACTCGGCGCACGTGCGGTCGAGGTTGTGATAGCCCACGGCCGCCGGTCGGCCAGGCAGCGGGTTGGCGTACGACACCTCGGGCACGTTGATCGTGACGCCGCGCTTCGGCAGATCAAACTCCGCGAGGAACGGTGACGCCAGCGCCAGCGGATGCACCGCCGAACAGATGTCGTGTGAGACCCCGGAAAACTCTGGGTCGGCCAGGGTGCGGGCGCCGCCGCCCAGCGTCGGTTGTGCCTCGAACACCTGCACCGAGAGACCGGCCCTTGCGCAGATGACGGCGGCCGCCAGGCCGTTGGGTCCACTGCCGACCACGGTTACGTCCACGCTCGCGATTCTCCCGCCCGCCACCCCGCCATTGAAGCCCACTACTCTGTTTGGACGTGAGTCTTCCCGTTGTGCTGATCGCCGACAAACTGGCTGAATCGACCGTCGCCGCCCTGGGCGACCAGGTAGAAGTCCGCTGGGTCGACGGCCCCGACCGAGAGAAGCTGCTGGCCGCGGTGGGAGAGGCCGACGCGCTGCTGGTGCGCTCGGCGACCACCGTCGACGCCGAGGTGCTCGCGGCCGCGCCCAAGCTCAAGATCGTCGCCCGCGCCGGCGTGGGCCTGGACAACGTCGACGTCGACGCTGCCACCGCGCGCGGCGTGCTGGTCGTCAACGCGCCGACGTCCAATATCCACAGCGCCGCGGAACACGCCCTGGCGCTGCTGCTGTCCGCGGCCCGCGAGATCCCGGCAGCCGACGCGTCGCTGCGCGAACGTACATGGAAGCGGTCGAAGTTCTCCGGGACTGAGATCTACGGTAAGACCGTCGGCGTCGTCGGCCTTGGCCGCATCGGCCAGCTGGTGGCACAGCGGCTGGCCGCATTCGGCACGCACGTCGTCGCGTATGACCCGTATGTGTCGGCGGCGCGCGCCGCGCAGCTCGGCATCGAGCTGCTGGCGCTCGATGAGCTGCTGTCGCGTGCCGACTTCATTTCTGTACACCTGCCGAAGACCCCGGAGACCGCCGGGCTGATCGGCAAGGAGGCACTGGCCAAGACCAAGCCAGGCGTGATTATCGTCAACGCCGCCCGTGGTGGGCTGGTCGACGAAGAAGCGCTCGCGGAGGCGGTCAGGTCCGGACACGTCCGCGCTGCGGGCATCGACGTGTTCGCCAAGGAGCCGACGACCGATAGCCCGCTGTTCGATCTGCCCCAGGTCGTCGTCACGCCGCACCTCGGCGCGTCGACGGGTGAGGCGCAAGACCGGGCGGGCACCGATGTCGCGGAAAGCGTGAAGCTCGCGCTGGCCGGTGAATTCGTGCCCGACGCGGTCAATGTGGGCGGGGGGGTCGTCGGCGAAGAAGTGGCGCCGTGGCTGGACCTCGTGCGCAGGCTCGGCGTGCTCGTCGGTGTGCTCTCCACTGAACTGCCTGTGTCGTTGTCGGTCCAGGTTCGCGGCGAACTCGCCTCCGAAGAGGTTGAGGTGCTGCGGCTTTCGGCGCTGCGCGGCTTATTCTCCTCGGTCATCGAAGACCCGGTGACGTTCGTCAACGCACCGGCGCTCGCCGCGGAGCGTGGCGTGCAGGCCGACATCAGCACCGCCACCGAGAGTCCCAATCACCGCAGCGTGGTCGACGTAAGGGCGGTGTACTCCGACGGCTCGGTGACCAACGTCGCGGGCACGCTGTCGGGGCCGCAGCTGGTGGAGAAGATTGTTCAGATCAACGGCCGCAACTTCGATCTGCGCGCCGAGGGCGTGTACCTGATCGTCAACTACATCGACCAGCCAGGAACGCTTGGCAAGATCGGCACGCTGCTCGGCGCCGCGAACATCAACATCCACGCCGCACAGCTCAGCGAGGATGCGGAGGGCCCCGGCGCGACGATCCTGTTGCGCATCGACGGCGGCGTGCCTGCCGATGTCCGCGCCGCGATCACCGAGGCCGTCGGCGCCAAACTGCTGGAAGTGGTGGACCTGACGTGAAATTGGCGGTTATCGCCGGTGACGGCATCGGCCCCGAGGTGGTCGGTGAGGCCGTCAAGGTTTTCGACGCGGTGGTGCCCGGCGTCGAGAAAACGAACTACGACCTGGGTGCGCGGCGTTACCACGCGACCGGCGAGGTGCTGCCAGACACCGTGATCGACGAGCTCCGCGGCCACGATGCGATCCTGCTCGGCGCCATCGGCGACCCGTCGGTGCCCAGCGGTGTGCTGGAACGCGGGCTGCTGCTTCGCATCCGGTTCGCGCTCGACCACCACGTCAACTTGCGACCGGGCCGGTTGTATCCCGGTGTGAACAGCCCGTTGGCTGGCAATCCCGACATCGACTTCGTCGTCGTCCGCGAGGGAACCGAAGGCCCGTACACCGGCACCGGCGGAGCGATCCGGGTGGGCACGCCGCACGAGATCGCGACGGAAGTCAGCGTCAACACCGCGTTCGGTGTCCGTCGGGTGGTGCACGACGCCTTTCGTCGGGCCCAGCAGCGGCGAAAGCATCTGACGTTGGTGCACAAGAACAACGTGCTGACCTTCGCAGGCGCGCTGTGGTGGCGCACGGTGCAGGAGGTGGCCGCCGAGTATCCCGACGTCGAAATCGCCTACCAACACGTGGATGCGGCGACGATTCACCTCGTCACCGATCCGGGCCGGTTCGACATCATCGTCACCGACAACCTGTTCGGCGACATCATCACCGATCTCGCCGCGGCAGTGTGCGGCGGCATCGGTCTTGCCGCGAGCGGCAACATCGATGCGACGCGGACGAATCCGTCGATGTTCGAGCCGGTGCATGGCAGCGCGCCCGATATCGCGGGGCAGGGCATCGCCGACCCGACGGCGGCGATCATGTCGGTGGCGCTGCTGCTGTCACATGTCGGGGAAGTCGACGCTTCGGCACGAGTCGACAAGGCCGTCGAACAACACTTGGCCACGCGCGGTCAGGAGAAGTTCTCTACGACACAGGTCGGCGAGCGGATTGTCGCGAATCTGTAGCGCGTCGTAAGTCGTAATCGCCGAAACTGCAGTTGCTGCGTGTAATTATGAGTGGCGACCACAACAACTCCAGTCTCGGCGTTCTTCGTTGCCGCGCCTTTAACTTTCGTGCACCGATTCGACGGTGTAGAGGTGCGGATCGAAGCTGGATGCGAGCGCCGCCGCTTCGGCCATGTGGCGCTGAGTGTCGGGGTTGGCTCGCATTGCCTGGAAGGCATCCGCGCTGTCCCACTGTGCATAGTTGACGACGCGCGTTCCGTCAGTGCTGACGTGGATGTTCGCCGAGCGGAAACCGGGAACGTGGCGGATCAGATCCTCGGTTGCGCGATTCAGGAGCTCCGCGAGTTGGTGAGCGTGCCCGGGTTCGACGGTGAACACGTTGATCAGGGTGGCGTATGTGGCGTGTCGTTCGATCGTCGTCCTCTTTTTCCTCATTGTCAGGTTTCTTACATAGTCACGATATCATTAATGTACGGTTCCTGTCATGCAGCAGTCGGATACAGAGGGAGCACTCGGTTACCTCGTCAAGCGAGTCCAGCAGTCATTGCGCCGGCGGTGCGATTCGGCACTGCGCCCAACGGGTCTGTCGATGGCGCAGTACGCAGCGCTGCACGCACTAGCCGACCATCCGGATGCGTCCGCGTCCGAACTGGCACGGCTCTGCTTCGTCACGCGCCAATCGCTGCAGGACCTGTTGGCGGGATTGCGGTCGGCGGGGTTTGTCGAAGACGGGGATGCGCCTCGCCGTGGTCGGGCGCAGTCGTTGCAATTGACCAAACTCGGCCGAACCAGGCTGGCCGCGGCCCATTCGGCGGTCATCGCGGTCGAAACCGAGATGGTGAAGGGGCTCCCGGTCAGAGCGCGCGGAGAATTGGCAGAGGCGTTGACGCGATGCGCCGAGAACCTCGAGAAATACAAGTAGGCGATTACTCAGCGATGTCTTCGTTCGGCGCGCGACGATTGGGGAACATCGACTGGGTCACGAATCGGGACAGGGGGCAATCGAGCATGCCGATCGACGTGGAGGACATGATCCTCGTGCACCGCGCGTTTCGCCGCGAGTTTGACAGCATCCCCGACTTGATCGCGGGTGTCGCGCTCGGTGACACCTTCCGCGCGAAGGTGGTCGCCGACCACATGACATTCATGATCGACGGCCTTCATCATCACCACGCAGCGGAAGATGAGCTTGTGTGGCCGATACTCCTGACGCGGGTGCCCACTCGGCAAGCAGAGATTGAGCGGATGGAGGCCCAGCACGTAGGCATCGCCGCTTCAATGGCCCGGTTGCAGTCCGACCTGTCGGAGTGGCGGACTACGGCCGATCAGTCCACCCGCGACCGGCTGCTGGCGTCCGTCGCGGATCTGACGTGTGTGCTGGTGGAGCATCTTGATGACGAGGAGCGAATCGGCCTGCCGGTCATCGAGGAATACTTGACCGAGCCTGAGTGGCAGGCGACAGTCAAGCGAGGCGCGTCCTTCCTGTCGAAGCAGCATCCACGGATGGGCATCGTGTTGGGTGGGCTTGTGCTGGAACATTCAACCCCCGAGGAACAACGAAGGTTCCTCTCCGGCGTGCCCTTTCCCCTGCGGTTGTTGTTGAGGCTCTTTGGTCCACGAATGACTGCGTCCTACCGCCGACGGCTCTACGCCCTGCCGTAGCCGCTAGCGTTGCTTCACACGCCGCTGCAGCTCTTTGACCGCAGCCCAATTCACCTCTGGACGCTCGAGCCCACGCTTGTCGAGGTACCTCTGGCCTGCTTGGCTTGTGCCCCTTAGGAAGTGAACGAAGGCCAACTTCGACGGCGCATCGAAGTGTGTACTTTGAAACACCCAGGCGCCGTCTCGATCCTCGAGGCGGCCCTTGATTCCGATAGCGTTTAGCTTCCACAGCTTTTCGTCGTGATAGTGGCAGAGCAGATTTGCGGGGCCCGCGACCGCGCCGAGTGTGTCGGGCAGCACCGCAGTCAGAGTGCCCGTCGTGGCGTCGTAAGTGCGTGGGTCGACGCGGATGCTCACGGGATAGCCGTCCGCGTCGAGCGTGGTCAGCACCGCCTCGCCGAACTTGTTGAGCCACTTGGCTGCCTCAATCCACACGACGCACCTGGCTCAGGTCGAGTTCCTCGGGCGACGTGGTGAAATCCCGGCTGGGCCAGAACAACGCGCGGCGTGGCGTCACGTAGATCACGATGCGCATGTAATACGACCACCATAGGCGCCTACCGATCCGCGAACTCCAAAGTGCGCCCGAGGGTTGGCGCGCCATAACGGTTTCCAGGGCTTTCGCGAGCTCGGGATTCGACAACATGTCGGTCACGACGCGATCCTCCGCCGTTGCATCCCCCTGGATGAGGACCGCACCCGGTTCCCTGACGCCACTTCCGGTCGGTTCCGAGAAGAGCAGACTCACCTTTGGATTACGGCGGATGTTGAATGCCTTCTGGGGCAGTCCGATGCTGGTGGCGGCGACGAACCGGCCATCCTCAAGCAATCGTGGGGACACCGGCCATGTCACGGGGCTCCCATCGCGTGACAGCGTGGTGAACTCGCACGTGTAGTACTTGTCGATGATGTCCATAAACGTCGTGGGCATACGCGCAGCGTAACGCGGCGGCTAGCGCTACTGATGGTTATCGGCGGGCACCAAAGGCATCGCGATCAGAGGAAACAGTGCGCACACCGCGAATGCCGCCGCATAGCCCGCGACGCCGATCAGCGCACCGAACAACGGTGGCGCGACCCCGGCCGTCAACAGCTGACTGGTGTTCTGTGTGCCGAGCGCGCGGCCGCTCCAGAACGGCCCGGCGATCTCCGCTATCGCGGTGAACGCTAATCCGTTGTCGGACACGGTGATCACCGAAGCGACGACCATCACCGCCACGCTGGCAGGAGAGTTGAGCCAGCCGGTCAGAGCTAACAGAGCCATCGCAGCTGCCGCCGCCAGCGCGATGGTGCGGATCGGCCGCAGCCGCGAACCCGCGATGTCAGACCAGCGTCCAGCGGCGATTCGTCCCGCGGCGCCCAGTATCTGGGCTGCCGTCACCATCGCGCCTGCCGATGCCGCCGACCAGCCCCGGTCGGTCATCAGCCATACGAGCGTGAACGTCCACACCACGACCTGCGGAACGACCAGCAGGACGGAAACGGCATGGATGCGCCACAACACCGACGACCCGCGGTACGGATTGGCCAGATCGGCTTCGGGGGCCTCATGCCGAGGTGGCCGTGGCGGGTCGATCACCGCTACCGCGCACACCACCGCGGACACCGCGCACACCACTGCCGGGAACAGCAGGGCGACCGCGACGCCGTGGCTTTCCGCAAGACGCGGAATCACCAAGGCGCCCAATCCGACTCCCAGCGGTTGGGCCGTCTGCCGGATCCCCATCACCAATCCGCGTTTCTCCGGCGGAAACCAGCCCACCACAAGTCGGCCGCTTGCGGAGTTGCTGCTGGCCGCCGCCATACCCCCGAGCAACAGAAAGGCACCGACCGCGACCAGCGAGTGCACCGACGCCGCGGCGAACGCCGCGGCCGCCGTCAACGCCGAACCCAGTGCCAGCACAATCCGCTCACCGATCCGGTCGACGATGTAGCCCCACGCGATCAGCGTCGCCACCATGCCGAAACTGGGCATCGACGACAGCAGGCCTGCCTGCGCCAAATCCAGCCCGCGGTCAGTGTGCAGCGCCGGGATGAGGAACGCCGCGCCGTTGATGAAGACGTTCGCACACAGCGTCGCGCTGAGCGCGATCACCAACATCGACCAGCGCCTCACGGAGCTGATCGACCCGATAGACATGTCGCCATCGTCGCACAGCTGTCTCACGATGCTGTACCAATATTCCATATAGTGAGATGAATCAACATCGGGGCGCTGGCGCCGTTGCCAACCGCGGCCACTAGGCTGGAGAAATGCGCCTTGGCCGAATCGCCAGTCCTGACGGTGTCGCCTTCGTCAGTGTCGAAGGACCACCGGATGATCCGGACCAGGCAGTTGCGAGGGAAATCGCCGAGCATCCGTTCGGCTCACCCGACTTCACCGGGCGCCAGTGGCCGCTCGCTGACGTACGCCTGCTGGCGCCGATCCTGGCCAGCAAGGTGGTGTGCATCGGTAAGAATTACGCCGCCCACGTCGAGGAGATGGGCGGTGGGTCGTTTCCCGATCCGGTGATCTTCATGAAGCCGAACACCGCGATCATCGGGCCGAATGTGCCGATCCAGTTGCCTGCCGGCGCTGACCCGGTGCATTTCGAGGGCGAACTCGCCGTGGTGATCGGACGACCCTGCAAGGACGTTCCTGCCGCTCGTGCCGCCGAGAACATTCTTGGCTACACGATCGGCAACGACGTGACGGCGCGCGACCAACAGAAGAAGGACGGCCAGTGGACCCGAGCCAAGGGCTACGACACCTTCTGTCCGGTCGGCCCGTGGATCGTCACCGATGTCGATCCTGCCGACCTCGCTATCCGCACCGAGGTCAACGGTGAAGTCAAGCAGAACAGCCGGACATCGCTGATGATTCACGATGTCGGTGCGATCGTCGAGTGGATATCTGCGGTGATGACGCTTCTGCCCGGTGATCTGATTCTCACCGGTACGCCCGAGGGCGTCGGCCCGATAGAGGACGGTGACACCGTCGGCATTACCGTCGAAGGCATCGGGACGTTGACCAATCCTGTTGTCCGCAAAGGAAAGTGATGACACGAGTTCGGTTCTGCCCGTCGCCGACGGGCACACCTCACGTCGGTCTGATCCGCACCGCGTTGTTCAACTGGGCCTACGCCCGGCACACCGGTGGGGCGTTCGTGTTCCGGCTGGAAGACACAGACGCCGAACGTGACAGCGAGGGAAGCTATCTGGCGCTGCTGGATGCGCTGAGCTGGCTTGGGCTGAATTACGATGAGGGCCCGGACATCGGTGGGCCCTACGCGCCCTACCGGCAGTCCCAGCGTGGTGAAATCTATCGCGACGTGGTGCAGCGGTTGCTGGACTCCGGCGAGGCCTATGAAGCGTTCTCGACACCGGAGGAGGTTGAGGCGCGGCATGTTGCCGCTGGCCGAAACCCCAAGCTGGGCTACGACAACTTCGACCGCGACCTCTCCGAGGAGCAGCGTACCGCGCTTGTCGCCGAGGGGCGCAGGCCCGTGGTTCGCCTGCGGATGCCCGACGCGGACATTTCTTGGCGCGATCTGGTGCGTGGCGATACCACCTTCGCTGCGGGCACCGTGCCGGACTTTGCGCTGACGCGAGCGAGCGGAGGTCCGCTGTACACCTTGGTCAATCCGGTCGATGACGCACTGATGAAGATCACGCATGTGTTGCGCGGCGAGGACCTGCTGCCCTCGACGCCACGCCAGATCGCCCTATATGAGACTTTGATCCGCATCGGGGTCGCGGAACGGGTACCTGAATTCGCCCATCTGCCAAGCGTTCTCGGCGAAGGAAATAAGAAACTCTCCAAGCGTGACCCGCAGTCGAATCTGTTTATGCACCGCGAGCGCGGCTTCATCCCTGAGGGATTGCTGAATTACTTGGCGCTGCTCGGCTGGGGCATCGCCGAGGATCGTGATGTCTTCAGCCTCGGCGAGATGGTCGCCGCGTTCGACGTCGTCGACGTCAACTCCAACCCCGCTCGGTTCGATCAGAAGAAGGCCGACGCGCTTAACGCCGAACACATCCGGCTGCTCAGCGAAGTGGAATTCACCCGACGGCTGCGCGCCTACTTCGCTGCCCACAGTCATGACACCGGGCTCGATGACGGGCAATTCGCGGAGGCCTCCCGGCTCGTGCAGACCCGCATTGTCGTATTGGGTGATGCATGGGACCTGCTGAAGTTCCTCAACGACAGCGAGTACGCGCTTGACGACAAAGCCGCCGCCAAGGAACTGCGCGGCGATGCCGCCCCGGTGCTCGACGCCGCGATCTCCGCGCTCGAGGATGTGGGGGAGTGGACCACGGCGAAGATCGAAATAGCGCTGAAGGTTGCGCTAGTGGAAAACCTGGCGCTCAAGCCGCGGAAGGCGTTCGGTCCGATCCGGGTGGCGGCCACCGGCGCGTCGATCAGCCCACCGCTGTTCGAGTCGCTGGAACTGCTCGGCCGTGATCGCAGTCTGCGTCGCCTACGCGCCGGGCGAGACCATGCCGCGGCCGCTGCTGCCGCTGCGGAGGCGTGAGAGGACACCCTTGAATCTTTGGTAGTCTGCACGTCGGCCCGATACATCAGGTGGCGAGAAGTCCCCACCGCGTGCCGGCGTCGAAAATAGTCTATGACCTGCGGTTATGGGCGGCCAATGGGGTATGGTGTAATTGGCAACACAGCGGTTTCTGGTACCGCCATTCTAGGTTCGAGTCCTGGTACCCCAGCCAAAGCGGTGAGCCCTAGCGCGAAGAGCGCCCGGCTCCAGCGGATTAGGACCGCAAAATCCACTGAGCTATGCTAACGCTCCGGAAATGTTCTAGCCCCCGTCGTCTAGCGGCCTAGGACGCCGCCCTCTCACGGCGGTAGCGTGGGTTCGAATCCCATCGGGGGTACAAAACAATTCTCGCGTCAGGTGACGCACCTATTCACAACCGTCGTGTCAGCGCATCCGCTGCCGCCAACAGATCAGCTGCCCAGCGTGCGCCCGGTCGGCGTCCCATTCGGTCGATCGGCCCGGACACCGAGACTGCGGCGATGACCGCACCCCGGCCGTCGCGCACGGGCGCCGAGACGCTGGCCACACCGGGTTCCCGCTCGGCCGCGCTCTGCGCCCAGCCACGCTTGCGCACCTCGGCGAGGGCGCGATCGGTGAACATCGCCGCGGGCAGTACCGCCTGTTGCGTCGCGGCATCCGCGTACGCCAGCAGCACCTTCGCGCCGGACCCGGCCGTCATCGGAAGCCGCGTGCCGACCGGCACCGTATCCCGTAGCCCGGCAGGCGGTTCAAGCGCGGCCACGCAGATTCGCGAAGTGCCTTCTCGGCGGTAGAGCTGCACGCTTTCTCCCGTGATCTCCCGCAACCGCGGCAGCACCACGGCCCCCGCCGCCAGCAGCGGATCGTTGACCTGTCCGGCCAATTCGGTCAGCGCCGACCCGAGCCGCCACCGGCCGTCCCCATTGCGGCTCAGTAGCCGGTGCACTTCAAGGCCCGCGGCCAGCCGATGTGCGGTGGCGCGCGGCAGTCCGGTGCGTTCGCAGAGTTCGGCAAGCCCGCACGGCGAGTCGGCCACCGCGTGCAGCACACCTACCGCTTTGTCCAGCACGCCGATGCCGCTATCCTGTCTCACAAGGAGATACTAGCGTCCCAGATTGTGAGATAGTCAAGTATGACCACGCCGCGCACCATGGCAGAGAAGGTGTGGGCCGACCACGTCGTCGCCCACGGCAGAGGGCAGGGCGCTGCGCGCGAGCCCGACCTGATCTACATCGACCTGCACCTCGTACACGAGGTCACCAGCCCGCAAGCATTCGACGGGTTGCGCTTGGCCGGGCGCTCGGTGCGCAGGCCCGACCTCACCATCGCGACCGAAGACCACAACGTGCCGACCGTCGACATCGACAAGCCGATCGCCGACCCGATCTCGCGCACCCAGGTCGAGACGCTGCGCCGAAACTGCGAAGAGTTCGGCATCCGGTTGCACCCGATGGGCGACGCCGAGCAAGGCATCGTGCACATCATCGGACCGCAATTGGGACTGACGCAGCCCGGCATGACGGTGGTGTGCGGAGACAGCCACACTTCAACGCACGGTGCTTTCGGCTCACTGGCGATGGGCATCGGCACATCAGAGGTCGAACATGTGCTCGCCACGCAGACGCTGCCACTGCGGCCGTTCAAGACGATGGCGGTCAATGTCGACGGCCAGTTGCCGCCCGGTGTCAGCGCCAAGGACGTCATCCTCGCGGTGATCGCGAAAATCGGCACGGGCGGGGGACAGGGCCACGTCATCGAATACCGCGGCAGCGCCATCGAATCGCTGTCGATGGAGGGCCGCATGACGATCTGCAACATGAGCATCGAGGCGGGGGCCCGCGCCGGCATGGTGGCGCCAGACGAAACCACGTTCGAATTTCTGCGCGGCCGTCCGCACGCGCCGAAGGGCTCCGAGTGGGATGCCGCGGTTGCGGCCTGGATGCAACTGCGCACTGACGATGGTGCTGAATTCGACACCGAGGTTTATCTCGACGCGTCGACTCTGAGCCCGTTCGTTACCTGGGGCACCAACCCCGGGCAGGGTGTCCCGCTCTCGGCTTCGGTGCCCGATCCTGAACTGATGCTCGACGACGCCGCGCGGCAGTCAGCGGAAAAGGCGTTGGCGTACATGGATCTTCGGCCCGGTACCGCGATGCGTGACATCGCGGTGGACACCGTTTTCGTCGGTTCATGCACCAACGGACGGATCGAGGATCTGCGTGTCGTCGCCGAGGTCCTGCGCGGCCGCAAGGTCGCCGACAACGTGCGGGTGCTGATCGTGCCGGGCTCGATGCGGGTGCGCGCGCAGGCCGAATCCGAGGGCCTCGGCGAGATCTTCACCGCCGCTGGCGCGGAGTGGCGCCAGGCCGGTTGCTCGATGTGTCTCGGAATGAATCCAGATCAGCTCTCGCCCGGTCAACGCTGCGCGTCGACATCCAACCGGAATTTCGAGGGCAGGCAGGGCAAGGGTGGTCGCACCCATTTGGTGTCGCCTGCAGTCGCCGCGGCCACCGCTGTGCGGGGCACATTGTCGTCACCCGCCGACCTGACTCAGTAAGAGGAGGTTCGTCATGGAAGCTTTTCGTACTCATACGGGCATCGGAGTTCCGTTGCGCCGGTCAAATGTCGACACCGACCAAATCATCCCGGCCGTCTATTTGAAGCGGGTCACCCGAACGGGTTTCGAGGATGGACTGTTCGCGGCTTGGCGCACCGACCCGTCGTTCATTTTGAATCTCGCCCCGTTCGACAATGGGTCGGTGTTGGTCGCAGGGCCGGATTTCGGCACCGGCTCCTCGCGCGAGCATGCCGTCTGGGCGCTGATGGACTTCGGCTTCAGGGTCGTTATCTCGTCTCGCTTCGCCGACATATTTCGGGGCAACGCGGGCAAGGCCGGGCTATTGGCGGCAGAAATTTCTCAAGATGATGTCGAACTCCTGTGGAAGCTCATTGAGGAGCATCCCGGCATGGAAATCACTGTGAACCTTCAAGATCGGAATATCGTCGCGGGAACGGTCATGGTGCCGTTCAACATTGACGACTACACGGCTTGGCGACTGCTCGAAGGGCTCGACGATATAGGCCTTACGCTGCGAAAACTCGATGAGATCGAGTCGTATGAGAAGCGTCGGCCGGAGTGGAAGCCGCGCACTCTGCAGGCCTGACGAACGGGCCGCGACGGTCCGAAATCGCCGGTTTCACCCCGGTTCTCGGGGCCCTCGGCAGGAGGCCAAGGGGGGCAAGCGGATTGCCGAAAAGTTCGCTAGCTACGCCTGAAATTGCGCGTGGCTCTTGGAAATCAGTGGGCAAAGGGTTTACCGTGTCCTCTAGTCGGTCCAAAGAGGACCACTGGTTTCGGAGGTTTTGCATGAACAAAGCGGAGCTCATCGACGTACTCACGGAGAAACTGGGCTCGGATCGTCGGCAAGCAACCGCGGCGGTGGAGAATGTCGTCGACACCATCGTGCGCGCGGTGCATAAGGGTGACAGTGTCACCATTACAGGTTTCGGCGTTTTCGAGCAGCGCCGTCGTGCAGCCCGTGTCGCGCGCAATCCGCGCACCGGCGAGACGGTGAAAGTTAAGCCCACCTCCGTGCCGGCGTTTCGGCCCGGCGCTCAATTCAAAGCGGTTGTCTCTGGGGCACAGCGCCTCCCGGCGGAAGGACCAGCAGTGAAACGTGGCGTTACCGCGGGCGGCGCCCGCAAGGCCGTGAAGAAGACGGCCGCTAAGAAGGCCGCAAAGAAGGCCCCGGCCAAGAAGGCTGCGAAGAAGACAGCAGCCAAGAAGACGGTGAAGCGGGCAGCAGCCAAGAAGACCGTGAAGCGGGCAGCCGCTAAGAAGACGGTTAAGAAGGCCGCAGCCAAGAAGACCGCTAAGCGGGCTCCTGCCAAGAAGGCCGCTAAGAAGGCTCCGGCCCGCAAGGCCGCTGCCAAGAAGACCGCCGCCAAGAAGACCGCGCGCAAGGCTCCGGCCAAGCGCGGCCGTCGGTAGGTTCGACATCGGGCACGCCGTGAGTCACTGCGACTCGCGGCGTGCCTGTGTGTCGTGAGTGCGGCTAGGCCGCTTCTCCGGCGCGTTACTTCTTCGAGGCCAGCGGGCTGCCGATGTGGTCAGCGGCGACCAATCGCTCTCCGGCCAGTGACATCACCCACGTACTGCCCTTGCGGTTGCGCGACTTATCCGGGCGCACGCCCTCGCGCTCACACCACCACGCGATCAGATCGGGAATCACCTTGCCCTGTGTGCAGATCACGGGCGTGCCCCCCGCCGCGGCGATTTCGAGGACGCGATGCCGGGCCGCCTTGCGGTTTTCCGGGTACGCCTCCTCAGTGAGCAGCGGCTCGTCGTTGATTGTGGCACCGAGTTCCTCGGCCAGCGGTTCGAGCGTCTGATGGCAACGCACTCGGTCGGCGGCGTAGAGCGTATTGGCGCCGAAGGCGAGCAGCACTCCAGCGAGCGACTCGGCTTGAGCGCGACCATGCTTGTCCAGCGGCCGCTTTCGGTCGTCGCCCTTGTAGCGCGACTTGCTACCCGCCGTCCCATGCCGCACGATTAGCACCGTTTGGGTGTCTATCGGGCCTTTAGCGAAGCGGCGCAACACTTTTCGATCGTGTGGGTACTCCAGTTGCTTCATCGCCTGGGCTACGGGCAGCCACTTGAGCTCGTCGACTTCGGAGTTTGGAGTGAAGGCTCCTCCGTCGACACAGCGCGCCGCCCAGTATCTAACTTTCTTGATGCCCTGTTCGACGGGATAGCTGACGGCAGCCAGTCGCCTGCCGAGGTGCGACGAGTACCCGGTCTCCTCGTGTACCTCACGCACCGCGGCGACGGGCTCGGTCTCTCCGGGGTCGACCTTGCCCTTGGGCAGCGACCAATCGTCATAGCGCGGACGGTGGATGATTGCGATCTCAGGCGAGGACGGGTCGCCATTGGATCGCCACAGCACCGCACCGGCGGCGAGGACGGCCTTGCTCGCCGGCGCTGAATCCGGTGGATTCTCCTTCGGCACCTCAACTCCTGCAGGTCATCCGGGCCTGTTGCCGGGCCCCTCTACATCCGAGGGGTCTCGGGGTCAATCGTGACGTTTGTCGTCGGAGTTGGTCGTCCTCACCCCGCACCGTCACCGTCACGGGTGGCGGTGACGTTCCATCAGCGATACCTGGTGGTCGCGTACGGTGTGACCTTCTTGCGGCGATGCGGTCCAGTGACCGTCGGCGCCAAGCTCCCAGCACCGGGTCGCAGGATCCATCGCGGACTCGAAGACGTCGTTCAGTTGTGCAGCCAGCCTCGGATCCTTCACTTGAGCCATCACCTCGACTCGTCGGTCGAGATTACGATGCATCATGTCGGCACTGCCGATCCAGAACTCGTCGATGGCGCGGAAGTGAATAATCCGCGAGTGTTCGAGGAACCGCCCGAGAATCGAGCGCACGACCACGTTGTCGGAGTATCCGGCTGCGGCCGGCTTCAGCGCACAGATGCCGCGGACCACCACCTCGACGCGCACCCCGGCCTGCGACGCGCGGTAGAGCGCGTCGATGACCTGCTCGTCCACCAAGGCGTTCGCCTTCATCCGGATCTGGCCCTCGGCACCGTCGCGGGTGGCCGCAATCTCACGCTCGATCCGCTCGATGATGCCCTTGCGCACACCGTATGGCGCCACCAACAGATTGCGGTAGGTCTCCTTGCGCGAGTAACCGGTCAGCGAGTTGAACAGGTCGGTGAGATCGGCGCCGATATCGGGCGCGGCGGTCAACAAGCCGACATCTTCATACAGCCGCGCGGTTTTCGGGTTGTAGTTGCCCGTGCCGATGTGGCAGTACCGCCGAATCGTCGAGCCTTCGCGGCGCACCACCAAACAGGTCTTGCAGTGCGTCTTCAACCCGATCAATCCGTAGACGACGTGCACGCCGGCCCGCTCCAGCGCACGGGCCCACTTGATGTTGGCCTGTTCGTCGAAGCGCGCCTTGATCTCGACGAGTGCGACGACCTGCTTGCCGGCCGCGGCGGCGTCGATGAGCGCGTTGACAATCGGTGAATCACCCGACGTGCGGTACAGCGTCTGTTTGATGGCCAGCACGTTGGGATCGGCGGCGGCCTGCTCGATGAATCGCTGCACGCTGGTGGAGAACGAATCGTAGGGGTGATGGACAAGCACATCGCCGTCACGCAACGTGGAGAAGATGCTCTTGGGCGTTTCGCGTTCACCGAACGCAGGCGGCGTCGCCGGCACGAACGGCGGATCCTTGAGCGCCGGTCGGTCGACGCCGTAGATCTGCCACAGCGACGACAAATCAAGCAGCCCGGGCACTTCGATGACGTCGCCGGGATAGACGTCGAGCTCGCGCAACAGCAACTCGAGCATGCTCTCGGTCATGTCGTCGGACACCTCGAGACGCACCGGCGAGCCGAAGCGGCGCCGCGCCAGCTCCCGCTCAAGCGCCTGCAGCAGGTCCTCGTCGCGATCCTCTTCCACCTCGAAATCCGCGTTGCGGGTGATTCGGAACGCGTGATGCTCGACGATTTCCAGGCCGGGAAAGAGCACGTTCAGGAAGGCGGCGATCAGCTCCTCCATCGGGAGGAACCGCACCACGTCAGAGGTACCTTCACGGGGCGAGAGCTCGACGAAGCGGTCCACGTTGTCCGGCACCTTGATTCGGGCGAAGTGCTGCCCGCCGTCGTCGGGATGCTTGACGGTGATCGCCAGGTTCAGGCTCAGCCCGCTGACGAACGGGAACGGGTGTGCCGGGTCGACCGCGAGCGGGGTGAGCACCGGGAACACCTGCTCGTGGAAGTAGGTCGACAGCCGCGAGCGCTCGGCGTCGTCGAGCTCACCCCATGTGACGATCACAATGCCCTCGTCGGCCAATGCGGGCCGCACGGAGTCGAGGAACACGTGCGCGTGTCGGTCGGCGATCTGTTGGGTCCGCTCGTTGATGCGGCGCAGCTGTTCGCGCGGCGAAAGACCGTCGGCCGAGCGTACGGACAGACCCATCTCGTCGCGGCGCTTCAGGCCCGCAACACGCACCATGTAGAACTCGTCGAGGTTCGACGCGAAGATCGCCAGAAACTTCGCCCGTTCGAGGAGGGGTAGCGAGGTGTCGGCGGCGAGGGCGAGCACCCGGGCGTTGAAATCCAACCAGCTCAGCTCGCGGTTGAGGTACCGGTCCTCGGGCAGTGCGTTGTCGACGGCTGGTGACGTCGCAGCGGGTGGCGCCTCGGGCGCCGAATCGACCAGCTCCGTGTCGTCGGGCCGGATCTGGGCTTCCGCTTCGGTCATCTGTCCGATGATTCCCTATTTACCGGCCGCCCGGCTACCGCGGTGGGCCACCCCGTCGCTTGCTGTTCATCTCGGGCGGCCGATGGCCTGCGTCGTTGCCGCACCGACGCCGAGCCGACGGGCCACCAGCAAGTCGTCAGGTGTGTCGATGTCGCATCGCAGGCCTGGCCATGCGCCGGTCAGTTCGATGGCCCCCGAATGTCGATGGCGCTGCGCCGAATCAGGTCCGAACTGAGGATCGAGTCCTACGCCGAAAGCAAACAACGCCGACGTGCCCGTGCCGTGCCGGTCGCCGACAAAGCTGCGTGGGTATCCGCGTGCGGCGATGATCGCCTCAGCCAGCTCCTGAGGCTGGAGCGCTGGCAAATCACCTTGCAGCGCAACGATATTGGGCGTCTCTTCGCGTATCGCGGCCTCGGCGGCGGCGATTGCGTTGTTCAGCGGATTGCGGTGACCCTCCGGGGTCGGATCCATCAGCACGCGTGCGCCCAACTGGCGGGTGGCGTCGGCGGCAACCTCATCGGGGGTGACCACCGTGACGGAGTGGAGTGCGGAGACGGCCGACGCGGCGGTAATCGTGTCGATGAGCATGGCCAGCACCACGCTTTCTCTGGTGGCGGCCGAGAAAACCGGCGCCAGCCTGGTCTTGGCGGCGGTGAGCCGCTTGACCGCGATCACGAGCCCGACATCCGCGGCCTCGCCCGTCCTGGTGCCGCTCATGAGCGCCATCCTGCCAGCACCTGCGGCCACGCTAGGGAGGTGACGGCCGAGTGAGCATCGCAGGCGCCGCCAGGCGCCGAGGTGGGCCCACGCCCGAAGGGCAGGGGACGGTGGGCCCACGCCCGAAGGGCAGGGGACGAGGCCAGAATCGACCATTCAACTAAGGTGAAGCGGTGGTCGACGCGGCGGTGATGGGGGCCGGTGCATGGGGGACGGCACTGGCCAAGGTCTTGGCTGATGCCGGTAACAACGTCGCGCTGTGGGCCCGTCGTCCCGAACTCGCGGACGAGATCAATGACACGCATCGCAATACCCGCTATCTCGACGATTGCGAGCTGCCGAAGTCCATCCGCGCCACCAGCGACCCGGCGGAAGCGCTGGCCGGTGCGTGCACGGTGCTGTTCGCGGTGCCGTCGCAGACGATGCGCGCCAACCTCGAGCCGTGGACGGGCCTGCTCGGCGACGACGTCACGCTGGTCAGCCTGGCCAAAGGCATCGAGTTGGACACGCTGATGCGGATGAGCCAGGTCGTGGTTCAGGTGACCGGCGTTGATTCCTCGCGGGTGGCCGTGGTCACGGGCCCGAACCTGGCCAGCGAGATCGCCGACGAACAGCCTGCAGCGACGGTCGTCGCGTGCAGCGACTCCGGCAGGGCGGTGGCCTTGCAGCGTGCTCTGTCGACTCCGTACTTCCGTCCGTACACCAACGCCGACGTCATCGGCGCCGAGGTCGGCGGTGCGTGCAAGAACGTCATCGCATTGGCGTGTGGGATGGCTGCCGGTGTCGGTCTGGGGGAGAACACTGCCGCGGCAATTATCACCCGTGGCCTTGCGGAGATCATGCGGCTCGGAATTGCGTTGGGTGCCAAACCTGCAACCATGGCAGGGCTCGCCGGCGTCGGTGATCTGGTGGCGACGTGCACCTCCCCGCATTCACGCAACCGCTCGTTCGGCGAGCGGCTCGGCAAGGGTGGCACCATGGAGTCGGCCCTGCGAGCCGCGGGCGATCACATCGCCGAGGGGGTCACATCGTGTGAGTCGGTGCTCGCGCTCGCGGCAAGTTACGACGTCGAAATGCCGCTCACTGATGCTGTGCAGCGCGTCTGCCACAAGGGTTTATCGGTCGACGAGGCAGTTGCGCTGCTGTTGGGGCGCAGCACCAAACCGGAGTAGCAGATGAACGGCAACTATGGCGATTCCACTCGCAGCGTCAAAGCCGTTGGCTCTGAGGCAATTCCGGGAAGGCCGGTGGCGCCGCCGCCCGTTCCGGCATCGACGTATCACCTGTCGCCCGACGAGACCGAACCACTGGACAGTTACGGCCGCAGCTCCAATCCGACCTGGCGCCAACTGGAAGCGGCGCTCGCCGAACTCGAGGGTGCAGCGACGGCGTTGACGTTCGGTTCCGGCATGGCAGCGATCACGTCGGCGCTACGTGTGCTCGCCAAACCCGGCACAAAGCTGGTCGTTCCCGCCGACGGTTACTACCAGGTGCGCCGATATGCAGCGGAATACCTAGCACCGCAAGGGGTTACGGTAGTCGAAGCGGGAAGTGCCGACATGTGTGCTGCATCGTCCGACGCCGACGTGGTGCTTGCCGAAACCCCCGTCAATCCCGGCCTGGACGTCGTCGACCTGCATCACCTGGGGATGAGCTGCCGCGGTCGCGGCGCCACGCTGATCGTTGACAACACCACCGCGACTCCCCTTGGTCAGCAGCCGCTTTCGCTCGGGGCCGACCTGGTGGTGGCCAGCGCGACGAAGGCACTGGCTGGCCACAGCGACCTCGTTGCCGGCTACATCGCCGGAAGTCAGCCGGATCTGATGGCTGCGCTCGAACGTGACCGGCTGCTGGCCGGGCCAATTCTCGGTGCGTTCGAGGCGTGGCTGGTGCTGCGCAGCCTCGGCAGTGCCGGCCTGCGGTTCGAGCGGCAGTGCCAGAACGCCCAGGCGCTCGCCGTTATGCTGCGCGCGCATCCGGCCGTGAAGTCGGTGCGGTACCCGGGTCTGCCCGACGATCCGTCGCACCAGATCGCCACCCTGCAGATGAAGAGGTTCGGGGGACTGGTCGCGGTGGAGATGGACGACGCCGCGGCGGTACACGCGTTGGTGGAGCGCAGCGCGCTGGTGGTCGCGTCGACCAGCTTCGGCGGCATCCACACCTCGGTGGACCGCCGCGCCCGCTGGGGCGATCCGGTCAGCGACGGCTTCGCCCGTATCTCGCTGGGCATCGAGGACACCGACGACCTGATCGCCGATTTCGAGCAGGCGCTGGGGTAGATCCGCGCTTCGCCGAAATAAGGTTCCGGTACGCAATTGGGGCGCTTTGCGTGCAAGAACCCGGAACTCGGCGAGTCCATGATCCTTTGCCCACCACCGCTCGACCCTGTGGCTGTCAATGTGAGCGGTAGCCTCTCTAGGTTGTGACTGCCCACCAGCCCGGCTCCACCGGGCGCGTCCGCGTCGCCGTCGTTTATGGCGGACGCAGCTCCGAACACGCGATTTCGTGTGTTTCTGCAGGCAGCATCCTTAGCAACCTCGACCCGGAGCGGTTTGAGGTGGTCGCAGTCGGGATCACACCCGGCGGATCGTGGATGCTGACCGACGGCCGGCCGGAGACACTGGCGATCACAGACGGTCGGCTGCCGGAGGTCAGCGGTGCATCGGGCACCGAATTGGCGCTGCCCGCCGATCCTGTTCGCGGGGGCCAATTGCTGTCACTCGGTCAGGGCGGCGAGGTGCTTGCCGCGGTCGACGTGGTGTTCCCCGTCCTGCACGGCCCGTACGGGGAGGACGGCACCATCCAAGGACTGCTCGAGCTCGCCGGGGTGCCCTATGTAGGAGCGGGTGTGCTGGCCAGTGCCGCGGGCATGGACAAGGAGTTCACCAAGAAGCTGCTCGTGGCCGAGGGCCTGCCCATCGGCGACCACATCGTGCTGCGACGCGGCCACGACACGGTCGAACTCGACGATCGGGAGCGGCTGGGGCTGCCGGTGTTCGTCAAACCCGCACGCGGTGGCTCGTCCATCGGCGTCAGCCGGGTGAACGCGTGGGACCAGCTTCCCGCGGCGATTGCCCTTGCCCGCAGGCATGATCCGAAGGTGATCGTCGAGGCGGCCGTACCTGGGCGCGAATTAGAGTGTGGTGTGCTGGAATTCCCAGATGGGCACGTCGAGGCCAGCACCGTCGGCGAGATCAGGGTCGCCGGTGTGCGGGGGCGCGAAGACGCGTTCTACGACTTCGAGACCAAGTATCTCGACGACGCCGCCGAGCTCGACGTGCCCGCCAAGATTGACGACGACGTCGCAGAAGCTGTGCAGGAGTTGGCAATTAGGGCGTTCAATGCGGTCGATTGTCAGGGCCTTGCCCGTGTCGACTTCTTCCTCACCGACGACGGCCCGGTGGTCAACGAACTCAACACCATGCCCGGCTTCACCACGACCTCGATGTATCCGCGGATGTGGGCAGCCAGCGGCGTGGACTATCCGACGCTGCTGGCCACGATGGTCGAGACGGCGCTCAAGCGCGGCACCGGCCTGCGCTAGGCATCCTGCTGGAGACGGCAGCAGTCTCCTACCGCCGTAGGAGACAAAAGACCGGACCTTGGGACGATGCGCACCGCGCTGCGCTTTTCTAACGTCGAATCATGACATGGGCACTCGCTACACCACTGCAGCACACCAATATTCGACGCTGGCTGGCCGAGCTGGCGCACTTCTTGGCTCCGGCGACGCGCGCCATGACGATGAGTTCAACCCGTCGTCAATCACGACCTGAGCGTCGCCGCTATATAGCGCAACGTGAGCCGTTTGTTGAGGAGGCCGCGATGGCGCGCGAAATGCTCAGACTCTGACCCAGCTCAGCGTGGCACGACGATCCCGTTGTCGTATGCGTAGACGATCGCGGCAGCCCGGTCGCGAAGCTGGAGCTTGACGAAAATGCGGCCAATGTGGCTCTTGACAGTGACGCCCGAGATGCTGAGTTCGTCGGCAATTTCGGCATTGGAACAACCTTTTGCGATGAGTGTCAGCACATCGAGTTCACGCGCTGTCAGATCGGTGACAGGAACCTCGGGTGCCGGTTCGGCCGCAGTGCGGTAGGTCGTCAGCACCCGCGCGGTCACCGCCGGGTCCAAATAGCTGTCGCCTCTGGCCACCGCGCGAACGGCGCGGATCAGTTCCTCGGCCGAGGAGTCCTTGAGCACAAAGCCGGCGGCGCCGGCTCGCAGTGCGCCGGAGAGCAACTCGTCGTCGTTGAACGTGGTGAGTGCGAGCACGGGCGGCCCGTCGCAGGCCGACAGCCGACCGGTCGCTTCAATGCCGCCGACACGCTTCATCCGCAGGTCCATCACCACGACGTCTGGTCGATGCGCGGCGATGGCGTCGGGTACTTCGTCGCCGTCGGAGCACTCGGCCACGATTGTGAAGCCGTCCTTGCGGCGCAGGATGCGGCGCAGCCCGGAGCGCACGAGGTCCTGGTCATCGACGAGGAGCACCGCGATGTCGGGCGCTTCACCGTTCATCGCGGGCACCATGGGGGCCAGTGGGTGGAGCCGTCGGCAGCAAATGGCAGGTCCGCTCGTACCAACCAGCCATCGCCGGACGGTCCAACGTCGATGGTGCCGCCGAGCAAGTGAACCCGTTGCCGCATGCCACGAACACCGCTTCCGTCTGATGCGGCCGTGGCGGCTACGGCGACAGGCAGCCGATTGGTGACGGTCAGCGTCGACGAGGTGCGTGAGATCGCAAGCGTCACCGTGGATTGCGAATCAGGGGCATGCTTGGCGATGTTGGCCAGCGACTCCTGGGCGATGCGATACAGCGCCAGCCCGATGCCGGCGGACACCCGATCCAGCGGTCCGTCGATATTGAGATCGACCTGTAGACCGGCGCGGACGAAATCGTCGACCAAGCTGGCGATGTCGTCGACGCTTGGCTCGGGAGTCATCTTCATCGGTGCGCCGTCGAGAAGCCCGACGGTGCGGCGGATGTCGGCCATCGCGTGCCGACCGAGGTGCTCAGCCTGTTCGAGCGCTTCGACCGCGTCGTCGACGTCGCGGTCTTCTTGCAGCCCTCGGCGGGCACCGGTGATGTGCAGAAGGGTGACGCTCAGTGAGTGCGCGATGACGTCATGGACCTCGCGGGCGATGCGCCTGCGTTCGTCGGCGGCGGCATGCTCGGCCAGTTGAGCCTGCGCCTCCTGTTGTTTGAGAAGCAACTGCTGCTGGGAGTGGAAGAGATAGCCCACCAGCCAGCCCATTCCGACGAAACTCAGATATAGCGCGAGCGCATCGATACGGTGCAACGCCGATGCGATGAGTAGCAGGGCCACTGACGATGCAGTGGCCAGGAAGCCTGCGAACATTCCCGACATGGCACCGACTGAGCCCACCGCGAGCACCAGCAGAAGTGGCGCGAAATCTCCGGAAATGGGCGACGAGGTGGCAAACAAAAAGATAGCCGCCGTCGTTGTCCACGCGGCCCACAGCCCCGACGATTCATAAACTTCCATGGTGACGCCGTAGACCAAGAACACCACGCCGGGCACCGCGGCCACTGCGATCGCGATCAGGGCCACGGGCAAGTCTGCAATGGGGCGCTGCAGGGCAGCGGTTACGCAAACGCCCACCACTGTGACGTCGACGGTCACCACGAACGCCCACGTGAACCCGAGCGGAAGCACTTCGCCGCGTTGGCGGATCCGTTCACCCACGTAGCGCGTCACCGCACCCAGCATCGTGCCATCGTAGAAGGATCTGCGGCCTCTCACATCATGCTCTGGTCGACATTCGTCTCCTACCACGGTCGCAAATCGACATTCGGCCTTGGGCACGACGTCTTCGAGGCGCAGGTTTGAAAGCGTCAAGTCATGGCGTGGGCACGGTTGGTGAGTCGCTATGCCATCTGGATTGTCGCGGTTTGGTTGGTCGCCGCGGGTGCCGCCAATCTGATGGTGCCGCAGCTCGAGTCGGTCGTGGAAAATCACGCCCGGTCCTTTCTTCCCGCCGACGCGGCAAGTTCGGTAGCCGCGTCGGCGGCGGCCGACCTGTTTGGCGAGTCTCGCACCAATAATCTCAATTTCATTGTGCTGGAACGTAATCAGTCACTGATCGACCAGGACCGCGGTTTCTACGAGAATCTGATCGCAACGTTGCGGGCCGACACAAAGCACGTGAACACGGTGACTGACCTTTGGTCCGATCCGGCAACCGCGACTGCGGGACAAAGTGCGGACCGCCGCGCTGTCACGGTCATGCTGCGGCTTTCCGGGATGATCGGCACCTCGGAGGCAACCGATTCAGTGGCCGCAGTCCGAAACACCCTGACCCGGCTCGGCCTACCCCAAGGTCTGCATTCATACGTGACTGGTCCCGGTGCGACGATCGCCGATGAGTTCACCGCGATCGACCGGCAGATGCTGGGCATCACGGCGGCTACCGTCGGGCTGATTCTGCTGCTCTTGCTGATCGTCTATCGCTCGCTCGTGGCCGCGGCGATCCCACTGATCTCCGTCGGCGTCGCCATCGCGGTGGCCCGGCCAATCGTGGCAGCGCTCGGCGAGGCCGGTCTGGTCGAGGTCTCGCTGTTCTCTGTCGCCCTGCTGGCCGCGATGCTTCTCGGTGCAGGCACCGACTATGCGATCTTTCTGATCGGGCGGTATCACGAGGGTAGACGCCGCGGCGTCGAATGGAGCGAGTCAATCATCAATGCCTATCGCGGTGTCGCCCCAGTGATCTCAGGCTCGGCTCTCACGATCGCAGGTGCGCTGGCCTGCTTGAGCATGGCGCAGGTCGGAATCTTCCGAAGCACCGGAATCCCGTGCGCAATAGGCGTTCTGGTGGCGATGCTCGCATCGTTGACCTTGACGCCTGCGCTGATCGCCCTTGCCGGACGCCGTGGTTGGCTCGAACCACGCCGCTCGCTGACCGCGCGACCTTGGCGGCGAATCGGAGTGAGCGTGGCACGGTGGCCCGCACCGATCCTGGTGGCCAGCGGGACGGTGATCGTCGTCGCCGCCCTGCCGCTGATCGGCATGCGGGTCGGCTGGAACGAGCCGGAGGCCACCCCGGCCACGGCCGAGTCCAACCGCGGCTATGCGGCCGCCGACCGCCACTTCCCGGCCAATCACCTACTGCCAACGGTGCTCACGGTCGCCGCCGATCACGATGTTCGCAACCCTGCCGGACTGATCGCCATCGAGCGGATCAGTCAACGGATCATGGCCATCCCCGCAGTGAGGATGGTGCAATCGGCGAGCCGACCGGCCGGCAGGGTTCCCGACGAGGCCACTCTCAGCGGGCAGGCCGGCGTCATCGGCCGTCAACTTGATGACACGTTTGACAGTGTCAGCGATCGGCTGGGTCGGGTGGCCGAACTCGATACCGCCCTCGGCTCGATGGCTGCAGCTGTCGATCGGCTTGCCGGCGGTCTGCAGGGCAGCGCGGCCGGTTTGAGGGAGATGGGCTCGGCTTCCGACGACATCCGCGCCGGGATGACCGGGTTGCAAGACAACGTGACGACGGTGTCGGGCTACCTCGATCCGCTACGCGGCTTCGTGTCGTCAACACCCGACTGTTCCGCCCATCCCATCTGCTCCGTGGTTGTTCGGGTAGTGCAGCCCGTCGATGACGTGATGCGCAGTTCGGCCCAACTCAACAGCGGGGCAGTCAAACTCACCAATGGATCAGCTACGGCGGCCAGTTCGCTCGCCGCTCTGCCCGCAGCCGTCAACGCGATGGCCGATCAAATACGGCGGGCCCGTTCAGCCAGTTCCGACCTGACTCAGCTCGCGCAGTCGTTGGGGCCGCAGCTGCGCCAGTTGACCGATTACCTGCTGGAGATGGACATGCAGTTCCGCGGCAGCGCCGCGGGCGGCTTCTATCTGCCGCAGCGAGCGCTGGCAGATCCGCGAATGCGCACCGCGCTGGACACGCTGATATCGCAGGACGGCCGCGCGACCTATCTGCTCGTATACGGCAACGGGCACGAATGGAGTGGCGAGGGCGCCGGACGCGCACGCCAAATCGAGACCGCTGTACGAGAAGCGACCAAAGAAGGCACTCTCACACCCGCCGCTGTCCATGTCACCGGTGTCGGCCCCACCAACCTCGACCTGCAGACGCTCGTCGTTCGCGACATCACTCTGCTGTTGGCCAGCACGCTTTCCCTGATCTTCCTGATTGTCGCGCTGCTGCTGCGCAGTCCGGTCGCGGGCGTCGTCGTGGTCGGAACCGTTGCGTTGTCCTATGCCTCGGCGCTTGGTGCCAGCGTTCTGATCTGGCAGCACTTGTTGGGCCATGACTTGCACTGGTCGGTGGCGCCGATCTCGTTCATCGCGCTGGTGGCTGTCGGAGCGGACTACAACTTGCTACTGGCGATGCGCATCCGCGAGGAGGCTGACGCGGGCATGAGCACCGGCATCATTCGCGCGTTCGCCGCCACCGGGGGCGTGGTCACCACGGCCGGAATCGTGTTCGGAATCACCATGTTCGCGCTCGCCGGCAGTAGTGTGCTGTCGATCGCCCAAATCGGGTCGACAATCGGCGTCGGGTTGCTGCTCGACACCATGATCGTGCGTACCTTCGTGCTGCCGTCGCTCATTGCGCTGCTGGGCCGCTGGTTCTGGTGGCCGACTCGGGTGGGCGTTCTAGCGCGCGGGCGCGGGGTCAATGGGCTTGGCGGGCAACGACTTCGCGATGACGTCGGAGATCTCTTGGATCGGCGTCGGGCCGGATCCCTGCGGCAGAGTTAGGGCGACATAGACCGCCCGATCCACAGCGAACCACGTGCTGCGGCCCTCGTCGCGAAGCTCAAACCATTGCACGGCGTTGACCACTTGAAGTGGCGATCCGACCACGAACTCAGCGGGTCGGTCCAGCCCGCAGCGCAGAATGACCGGCTCGCCGTCTGCCGTCCAGGCCGCAGCTGCGGGCGGCGCGGGCTCGGCCGCCGGCGCGCGGCGGTAGTCACCGAGACGGTCCGGGAGCGCATCGAGCAGCGCGCGGCATTCGGCGCTGTCGGCATTCGGCGCGGGCACCGATGCGATCGCGACGGTTTGTTGACCCTGCGGGGACTGCCTCAGCGCAGCGAAGGCGAGGATGCCGACGATCGCCCCGGCCGCAACCACAATCGCGGCGATCAGCAGCGCGCGCGGGGGCCCGTCGCGGCTTTCGGCATCCACGGCCCAAACTCTAAGGGCGCACTCCGTTGGCGATCGGGCAGGTCAGCGTGCGAGTGATGCCGGTGACCTGTTGCACGCTCGGAACGACGGTGGCCTGCAGATCGGCGAGGGTGTCGGCGCCGATGCGCACGACCACGTCATACGGCCCGGTGACGTACTCCGAGGACAACACGCCTGGAAGGCCGGCGAGCTGCTTGGCGACGACCTCGGCGCGGCCCACCTCGGTCTGGATCAGCATGAAAGCCTCGACCACCGGTTACCCCTCCGTCTTGCTGCATAGACTGCTGGCCGCAGGCACTAAACCTACCGCAGGTCCGGCCGGTGTTCAGGCCACGAAGGGGAGCGCGATGGCGACCGACGAACCGGCCGAGACCCTGGCCGGGGTGGGCGAGTTCGCCGTGATCGACCGCTTGGTGACCGGCCGAGAGCAGCCATCGACCGTCGTGTTGGGACCCGGTGACGACGCCGCGGTCGTCGTCGCCGGTGACGGCAGGACGGTGGTGTCCACCGACATGCTGGTCGCCGGACGGCACTTCCGCCTGGACTGGTCCACACCCCATGACGTGGGCCGCAAGGCCATCGCGCAGAACGCCGCCGACATCGAGGCGATGGGTGCGCAAGCCACCGCTTTCGTTGTTGCGTTCGGCGCGCCCGCGGACACCGCTACCTCGCAGGTTCTCGAACTGGCCGACGGCTTGTGGGACGAGGCGCGGCTTTTCGGGGCGGGAATCGTCGGCGGCGATCTAGTCGGTGCCCCGCAGTGGGTGATTGCGGTGACTGTTTTGGGTGACTTGGGCGGTCGTGAGCCGGTGCTCCGCAGCGGCGCGAGGCCAGGAGACACCGTGGCGATCGCGGGCGAGCTTGGCCGATCTGCGGCCGGATATGCGTTGTGGAACAGCGATATTCGTCAGTTTGAAGCGCTGCGTCGTCGACACCTCGTCCCGGAGCCACCCTACGGGCAGGGCCGCATCGCGGCCGAAGCCGGAGCCACCGCGATGACGGATGTGTCCGATGGGTTGATGGCGGACCTCGGCCACATCGCCACGGCATCGGGTGTCGGAATCGATGTGTCAACCGCCGCGCTATCAGCCGACCGTGATGCGGTGGCCGACGCGGCCGCGGAACTCGGGGCGGATGCGTTGGCGTGGGTGCTCGGCGGTGGCGAGGACCACGCGCTGGTCGCGACGTTCCCCGCATCCCCGCCAGCCGGTTGGCGGGCGATCGGCCGGGTGCTCGACGGGCCGCCGTCCGTCTTGGTGGACGGAGCCGAATGGGGCGGAAATCCGGGTTGGCAGTCGTTCTGAGCGAGTCGGCCCGCTAGGTTGGCTTTTCGTGACCGCACGCCCTCTACATGAACTCGTCGACGCCGGCTGGGCCAACGCATTGGAACCCGTCGGGCCACAGGTCGCTCAGATGGGCGAGTTTCTCAGGACCGAGCTCGCGGAGGGCCACCGGTACCTGCCAGCCGGTCCGAATGTGTTGCGCGCCTTCACCTTCCCTTTCGACCAGATACGTGTGCTCATCGTCGGGCAGGATCCCTATCCGACGCCGGGTCACGCCGTTGGTTTGAGCTTCTCGGTCGCGGCCGATGTGCGGCCGCTGCCTCGCAGCCTGGAAAATATCTTCACCGAGTACGGCAAGGATCTGGGCTACCCGCCGCCTGCCACCGGCGACCTGACCCCGTGGGCGCAGCGCGGCGTGATGCTGCTGAACAGGGTGCTCACCGTGCGGCCAGGTAATCCGGCGTCACACCGGGGCAAGGGCTGGGAAGCGGTGACCGAATGCGCGATCCGCGCACTCGTGGCGCGCGAGCAGCCGCTGGTGGCGGTGTTGTGGGGCCGCGACGCGTCGACACTGAAACCCATGCTCGACGGCAGCGATTGCGTGGCAATCGAATCGCCGCACCCGTCGCCGCTGTCGGCATCGCGCGGGTTTTTCGGCTCGCGGCCGTTCAGCCGAGCCAACGAGCTGCTGGAGAAGATGGGCGCCGACCCGATCGACTGGCGCCTGCCTTAGCCGGGGAACTAGCCAACGCCCGGGATGGGCGGTGGCGACGGAATCGGTGGTGGCGACGGGATTGGACGGATGGCGGCGACGGAATCGTCGGCACGACGACGGTGGTGTCTGCCTCGCCGGGCGCGGGCGCCGGGGCTACCGGAGACGGGCTCACCGACGGCGGTGGCGTGGTGGTGGTCTCCGCGGCCGATGTCGTTGAGGTCGTGGTGGTGGTGGTGGTTTCGTCCGAACCGGCGTCGTCACCGCCGCAACCGGTCGCCAGCGAACCCGCCGCAACACCGGCGGCCAGCGCGAACAGGGCTGATTTCGGGATTATCCGGCGTCCAGTCATGTCGTCCGGAGTTACCCGGCGACGTGGCAGCTAAACGCAGTTAACCGCGCGAGACCTTGCCGGCCTTGATGCACGACGTGCACACGTTGATGCGCTTCTTGTTCCCGCCGGGGAGGGCGGCGGCGCGCACGGTCTGGATGTTGGGATCCCATCGGCGGCTGGTCCGGCGATGGGAGTGCGACACCGACTTGCCGAAGCCGGGGCCCTTCCCGCAGATCTCGCAGACGGCAGCCATATGTAGAACTCCTCGGATGAGTACTTGGGGGTCTGGGCTTTCTCGCCGGAGACCGACGCGGGTGAACCCGACAACCCGATCAGGATACCGGCAGCTGAAGGTATCGCCAAAATCCTATCCACCGGCGTGAACGTTGTTGCGAGTCCTGTCAGCACGGATAGCTAGGCTGGCGCCGACGGCGGCACGAGGGATGGCGTGGCGCGGGAGCCACATTAGAGGGAGGTTCGATGTCGGCTCGGCGACTCGATGCCACCGCCCTGCGGGACTGGGCGCACACCGCTGTCGGCGACCTCATTTCTCACACCGACGAGATCAATCGGCTTAACGTGTTCCCCGTCGCAGACGCCGACACAGGGACAAACATGCTGTTCACCATGCGTTCGGCGTGGGCGCAGGCCGATACGCAGTCCCACAGCGACGACGTGGCCCAGGTCGCGGTGGCGCTGGCCGCAGGGGCCCTGCACGGTGCTCGGGGCAATTCCGGCGTGATCCTCTCGCAGATCCTGCGCGGCCTGGCAGACGTCGTCTCGTCTGCCGCCGCAGACCGCGGCGGAACGCTGGCCGACATCGACGGGCCTGTTTTCGCCGCGGCCCTGCGGCACGCGGTTGGGCTGGTCGTCCTGTCGATGGGTGAGCCCGTGCCGGGCACCATCGTGTCGGTGCTGCAGGACGCGGCGGGCGCCGCCGAGCATGCCGGCGCCGACCGGGCCGACCTCGCCGAGGTGGTGGCCGCGGCCGCTGACGCGGCGGCCGTCGCACTCGATAAGACCACCACACAACTTGATGTGCTGGCCGAGGCCGGCGTGGTGGACGCGGGTGGCCGTGGCCTGCTGGTACTGCTCGACGCGATGAGCACCACGCTGACCGGGCGTGCGCCGCACCGACACGAGTATCTGCCATCCCCGCCGCACGCCGACACCGTCGCGACAACCATCGCTGCGCCGCAGTTCGAGGTGATGTACCTGCTGAGTGGCTGCGACGTCGGCGGCGCGGAGGCGCTCCGTGAGCGGCTGGACCAGTTCGGCGAATCAGTGGCCATCGCGGCGTCTGCCGACGGTGCCGGGCACTACTCCGTGCACGTCCATGCCGACGATGCCGGGGCAGCCGTCGAGGCGGGCTTGTCGGTCGGCACGCCGAGCCGAATTCAGATCACCTCGCTGTCGGGCGGCACGGGGGCGCGGCCGGCGGGCGGGTGGAGCCATGAGCGGGCGGTCCTTGCCGTGGTCGACGGCGACGGTGCGGCGGACCTGTTCGCCGGCGAGGGTGCGCATGTGTTGCGGCCCGACGGCGACGCGCCCGTGAGTGCCAAGCAGTTGCTGCACGCGCTCGTCAACACCGGCGCAGCGCAGATCATGGTCTTGCCCAACGGCTACGTCGCCGCCGAAGAACTCGTCGCGGGCTGCACCGCCGCGATCGGGTGGGGCATCGACGTCGTGCCGGTTCCCGCCGGATCCATGGTTCAGGGCCTGGCCGCGCTGGCGGTGCACGACGCCGGACGGCTGGCCGTCGACGACGGCTACACCATGGCGCGAGCGGCTGCGGGCGCACGGCACGGATCGGTGCGGGTGGCCACCGAGGAGGCGCTGACGTGGGCGGGCACCTGTAAACCGGGCGACGGGCTGGCGATAGCGGGCGACGAGGTGCTGATCGTCGGTGGCGACGTCACCGCTGCCGCCGCTGGGCTGATCGACTTGCTGCTGGCCGCTGGCGGTGAGCTCGTGACGGTGCTGACCGGGGCCGGCGTCGAGGGGAGTGTCGGTGAAGCGCTGCAGGAGCATGCGCACCGCCACCATCCCGGTACCGAATTGGTGACATATCACACCGACCACCGTGGCGACGCGTTGCTGATCGGGGTGGAGTAGCAGTGGCCGCGCTGACCGACCGGCTGGACTACGTCCTTGGCAAGAAGGCGGCCGGTCCGCTCGAGGAGCACTTTGGCATCCGCACCGTCAACGACCTGCTGCGGCACTACCCTCGCAAGTACAGCGATGGGATGACCGTGCTCGGCGAGGGTGAGGAGCTCGAAGAAGGCGAGCACGTCACGTTCGTCGACTGGATCACCGCCACCAAAGACGGTGATATGAAGCCGAAGTTCGATCCCAAGACCAAGAAGATGAAGAAGCCCAAGTGGCTGCGCGTCACGCTGGGAAGTCGACGGCCCGAGGTGACCGCCACGTTCTTCAATGCCGGCTGGATGATCGACAAGCTGCCCGAAGGCACGCGCTTGATGCTTTCTGGTGAAGTCAAATACTTCAGGGGCACACTGCAATTGAGTCATCCGGCGTACTACGTTCTCGAGTCGCCTACTGGCAAGACCATCGGCACCAAATCACTGAAGACGATCGCAGCCGCATCCGGGGCCAGCGGTGACGACGTGCTATCGGTGTTCGAACGCGAGTTCTTTCCGATCTATCCCGCCAACGCCAAGCTGCAGAGTTGGGACATCTACGCCTGTGTGCGTCAGGTACTCGATGTGCTCGACCCCGTCGACGAGCCACTACCGAAAACGATTCTGCGGCAGCGCAATCTGATCACCGAGGACGAAGCGCTGCGGGCTATCCATCTCGCCGAGAGCACGGCCGAACGCGAGCGTGCCCAGGCCCGGTTGACGTTTGACGAGGCGGTCGGGCTGCAGTGGGCGCTGGTAGGGCGGCGGTACAGCGAACTGAGCGAATCCGGTCCCGTCGCTGAGCCGTCGACCGACGGTCTGCTGGCTGCGCTTCGCGAACAGTTGCCGTTCGAATTGACTAACGGCCAAAAGGAAGTGCTCGAGGTGCTTTCGGCCGAACTGGCGGCGAGTCGACCGATGAACCGGATGCTTCAAGGCGAGGTGGGGTCAGGCAAGACCATCGTGTCCGTGCTGGCGATGCTGCAGTTGGTCGACGCCGGCTATCAGTGCGCCTTGTTGGCGCCGACGGAAGTCCTTGCCGCCCAACATGATCGCTCCATTCGGGACGTATTGGGGCCGTTGGCCATGGCGGGTCAGCTGGGAGGCGCGGACGGCGCGACGCGGGTCGCCCTGTTGACCGGATCGATGTCGGCCCAGCAGAAGAAGCAGGTACGCGAGGAAGTCGCGTCAGGCGAGGCGGGCATCGTCATCGGCACGCATGCGCTGCTGCAAGAGGCCGTCGAATTCGAGCGACTCGGCATGGTCGTCGTCGATGAGCAGCACCGATTCGGCGTCGAGCAACGAGACACGTTGCGCGCCAAGGCCCCAGCGGGCTTGACGCCGCATCTGTTGGTGATGACCGCGACACCGATTCCGCGCACCGTCGCGCTCACTGTCTACGGCGACCTCGAGACGTCGACGCTGCGGGAACTGCCGCGGGGCCGTCAGCCGATCACGACAAACACCATCTTCGTCAAGGAGAAGCCGGCGTGGCTGCGGCGGGCCTGGCAGCGCATCATCGAGGAGGTCGGCGCCGGTCGGCAGGCATACGTCGTGGCGTCGCGCATCGATGAGTCCGACAAACCGGGCAAGGACGATCACGGTCCGCCGCCTACCACGGTGGTGGCGCTCATCGAACAGCTGCGCAGGGGGGCGCTCGCCGGGTTACGTCTTGGCTTGATGCATGGCCGGCTGCCCAGCGACGAGAAGGACGCCGTGATGGCGGAGTTCCGCGCGGGTCAGATCGATGTCCTCGTGTGCACGACCGTTATCGAGGTCGGCGTAGACGTGCCGAACGCGACGGTGATGGTGGTGGTGGACGCCGATCGGTTTGGCATCAGTCAGTTGCACCAGCTGCGTGGACGCATTGGCCGCGGCCAGCATCCAAGCCTCTGCCTGCTGGCCACCCAACTGCGGGATGGATCCAAGGCAGGGGAGCGGCTCAAGGCCGTCGCGAGCACGCTGGACGGCTTTAAACTAGCCGACCTCGATCTGCAGGAGCGCAAGGAGGGAGATGTGCTGGGGCTCAGCCAATCCGGCAGGCCCGTCACGCTCAGATTCTTGTCGCTGTCCGATCATTTGCAGATCATCCTCGCCGCCCGTGAGTTCTGCGAAGCTCTCTACGAGAAGGACTCCGCTAATCCCGGGATGGCGGTTCTGGCGGCACAATTCATCGACACCGACCGCGTCGAATACCTGGACAAGTCATGACCCGCACCCGGCTGCTCTGGCTGGCCACGGTTGTCGTCCTCGCGGTGCTGGTCGCCTTCCAGGTCATCGCGTCATCGGCTGACCGGGCCCGGTTCGTCGCCCAAGCCGAGATCCCCACGGTCGCACCGGGTGTCGACATACTCGCAGGCATCGCCCAAGTGCCGATCCGGATCCGAAGCTACGACTACCGCAGGGACGCATTCGGCGACGCCTGGACCGACGACAATCCGGCGCCGGGCGGCCACAACGGCTGCGACACCCGCAACGACATCCTCGATCGCGATCTCGTCGACAAGACGTATGTGTCAATCAAGCGGTGCCCCAACGGCGATTGCCACCGGGACACTGTACGACCCGTACACCAACGCCACGGTGCCGTTCGTGCGCGGCAATCAGGTTGGCGCGGCGGTGCAGATCGATCACATCGTGGCGCTGGCGCTCGCGTGGGACCTCGGCGCCCGCGACTGGACCGACGACATGCGGCTGCGGTTCGCCAACGATCCTGCGAACCTCCTTGCGGTCGACGGCCCAACGAATCAGGACAAGGGCGATGGCGAACCGTCGGCATGGATGCCGCCGAACACGGCGTTCCGGTGCCAATACGCCGTCCAATTCATCGCGGTGCTGCGCGGCTATGGTCTGCCGGTCGACGCGCCCTCAGCGACAGTGCTGCGCGACGCTGCCGCCACCTGCCCGACCGGCTGAGCTGTGGCCCCTTGAGAGCCGAACGTGCGGTCACTGCGAAAATCCGTCAAGAATTTCGCAGTGGGCGCACATTCGTCGGAGTGCCGCACCAAGAGCCGCCCACAGCCCAATTTTCACCATCCACCGCGGAGCGCGGCCCCCCGGTAGCTGCTCGCGCAGACTAGGTGCCCGTGTAGGTTTCCGGATCCGGCCGGAAGCGGGTGCCGTCATCGAGCCCGTTGAGCGTGGTCATCTCGTCGTCGGTCAGCTCGAAGTCGAAAACCTCGAGATTCGACTTGATCCGCTCCGGTTTCGCCGACCGGGGGATGACGACGTTGCCCAGCTGAATGCTCCACCGGATCAGCACCTGAGCCGGGGTCCTGCCGTGCGCCTGTGCGACCGTGGCAATCGTCGGATTGTCCAGCAGCCTGCCGACGCCCAGCGGGCCGTAGGCCTGCGTGACGATGCCGTAGTCGGCGTTAATCGCCCGCAGTTCTGCCTGATTCAGCAGCGGGTGCAGCTCGATCTGGTTGATCGCCGGGGTGAAGAACGACAGGTCGATGATGTTCGACAGGTGCTCGGCGTGAAAGTTCGCCACGCCGATTGAGCGGGTGTCGCCGTCCTGCTTGCGCTTCATCAAGCCGCCCCAGCTGTCCACGTACTTGCCCTGCTCGCCGGCGGGCCAGTGGATGAGATAGAGGTCGACATACTCCAGGCCCAGCCGCCTCAGGCTGGCATCGAGCGCGTCCTGGGACGACTGGAAGCCCAGATCCGGGGTGGCCAACTTGGTGGTGATGAACAACTCCTCGCGGGGCACGCCCGACGCGGCGATCGCCCTGCCGACAGCTTCCTCGTTGCCGTAGGCGGCCGCGGTGTCGATCAACCGGTAGCCCGCTTCCAGTGCCGTCGATACGGCCTGTTCGGTCTCGGAGTCAGACAACTCGCCGACGCCGAGTCCGATTACCGGAATCGTGTTCTCGTCGTTGAGGGAGACGGTGGGAATTGCAGCGGCCTCCCCGGTTGATGGGGTCATGTCACCTACCCTGTGAAGTTGAATGTTCGTGGATCGGGACCCAGTCGTGTTCCGTCACCGAGCGAAGAGATGGACGCCATGTCCTGCTCGCTCAGTTCGAAATCGAACACGTCGAAGTTACTCACAATTCGCTCGGGGGTCACCGACTTCGGGATGACTATATTGCCGAGTTGGATATGCCACCTAATCAGTGCCTGCGCTGGGCTTTTTCCGTGTGTCTCGGCGACGGTGGCAACGGTTGGGTTGCTCAGCAGCGATCCCTGGCCGAGCGGACTCCACGCCTCGGTGGCGATGCCCAGCTGAGCGTGGACTTCCCGCAATTCTTGTTGCTGCAGCAGCGGATGCAGCTCGATCTGATTGACGGCCGGGACGATGCCGGTGGCGTCGACCAGGATTCGCAAGTGCTCGGGTTCGAAATTGCTGACGCCGATCGAGGAGATCCGGCCTTGGTCGCGCAGGTGCGCGAACGCCTTGAACGTGTCGACGAAGGCGTTCTTCGCCGGCATCGGCCAGTGAATGAGGTACAGGTCGAGATGCTCCACACCCAGGCGGTCCATGCTGGCGTCGAACGCCGCGAGGGTGCTGTCGTAGCCCTGATCGGCGTTCCACAGCTTGGTGGTGAGGTAGACGTCGTCGCGCGGCACGCCGGACTGCGAAACTGCGAGGCCCACCTCGCGCTCGTTGCCGTACGCTGCGGCCGTGTCGATATGTCGATAACCCGCATCCAGGGCGGTCGCCGCCGCACGTTCGGTGTCCTCCGGCGGGGTCTGCCAAACGCCAAGTCCCACCTGGGGTATCGAATTACCGTCATTCAGCGTGATTGAGGGAGCTGCCATGACCCCGAGTCTGCCAGGACAGGCCACGTCCGTCGGGTCGCCGCGGGCCGCCAAGGGCCCCGTCGTCAACGCCCTTGCGGGCTTGACGTTGCGAGGACTTCCGCGCATACCTGACGGCGTCAAACGCGTGCTGCTGGGTGGTCGTTCGGTCACGATCGACGGCAACACGCTGGATACGACGTTGCAGTTGATGCTCGCCGGGATGACGGCGGTCGGCCTCAATGCCCTGGTTGCCAGTCCCGACGTCGTGGCCGCCCGGAACCAGTTGAGAATCCTGGCCGCGAGCTTCAAGCAGAACATCCCCGTGGCCAGCGTGACCAATCTCTCGATGCCGGGCCCGGCAGGTCCGATCCGGGCGCGGCACTACCGGCCGATCAATGGCGACGACGAGCCGCTGCTGGTCTTCTATCACGGCGGCGGCCAAGTCATCGGCGACATCGAGACGCACGACGATCTCTGCCGCCAGATCTGCCGCGAGGGCGGTCTGCATGTGTTGTCGGTGGACTACCGACTCGCCCCTGAGCACAAGGCGCCCGCCGGATCCGACGATGCGTACGCCGCGTTTGGTTGGGCACTGGATCACGCGGGTGAACTGGGGGCCGACCCTGCCCGGGTGGCGGTCGGGGGCGACAGCGCCGGCGGCAACCTCGCCGCGCTGGTATCGCTGCGTGCACGCGACGAAGCTTCCCAGCTGCCCGCCTTGCAGTTGCTGTTCTATCCGGTCACCAACTACAAGGGCGAGACGCGGTCGCAGACGCTGTTCGCCGAAGGGTTCTTCCTGACCAGGAACGACCTACGGTTCTGCCGGGCACAGTTCCTGGAGGGTGCGCACGCCGACGCCGCCGACCCGCGGGTGTCCCCGCTGCTGGCCGACGATTTATCGGGACTGCCGCCGGCGCTGGTGCTGACCGCGGGCTTCGACCCGCTGCGCGACGAGGGCAGGCAGTACGCCGATGCCATGCGCGAGGCCGGCGTGACCGTCGACTACCGCGAATTCGGTTCGCTGGTACACGGCTTTGCCAACTTCTTCCCGCAAGGAGGCGGCAGCGCGACTGCGCTGGCGGAAACGATCTCTGCGCTGCGGGCCCATCTCGCCCGCACGTGAGAAGGCGCCTGTGAGCCGCCGGTACTCTTAACCCCGTGGCCACCAAACCCAAACGAGCTAGCTACGACCTGAAAGCAGCCGACCGCAAGCGCAACCTGGCGATCCAGATCGGGCTGACCTCGATCGTGGTGATCTTCGCCGTCGTGCTGGTGCTCTACATCGTGATGTCCGGCGACACGAAGCCGGCGTCAGGCGAGACCAAGGCGGTCCGGGTGGCGTCGAGCAACGTCATCACGAAGGAAGGCAGCTCCGACCCGAAGGTCGTGCTTTCGCTCTACGAGGACTTCCTGTGTCCGCACTGCGGCCAGTTCGAGCAGCAGTTCGGACCGACCATACGCAAGCTCATCAGCACCGGTGCCATCGCGGCCGACTACTACATGGTGGCCATCCTGGATCGTCAGGCCAACGGATACTCGTCGCGCGCCGCAAACGCCGCGTATTGCGTGGCCGACGCATCCACCGACGCGTTCCAGCGCTTCCACGATGCGCTGTTCCTGCAGCAGCCCGCGGAGGGTGCGGCCGTATATCCGGACAACGCGCGGCTGATCGAACTCGCGCGCCAGGCGGGTGCTGGCGGCGAGGTACCGGACTGCATCACCAACGGCCGGTACACCGAGATGACGCAGGGGCTGGCCGCAGCCACCGGCATTCAGGCGACCCCGACCATCCGAATCAACGGCCAGGACTACGAATCCAGCACGCCCGACGCGTTGGTCGCCAAGGTCAAGGAACTCGTCGGCAACGTTCCTGGGCTCGACGGTGCCGCACCTCCGGAACAACCCGCACAGGCACCGGCACCCGCACAGGCACCGGCACCGGCACCAGCGCCATGACAGTGACCGCGCCCAGCGGCGTCCACCCGAGCGAACCAACGGCGGACGCGTCGAACGGGGTGTCGGTGCGTAGGGTCAGCGCGGTTTGGATTCTGATTGCAGGCGTCGTCGGGTTCGCCGCGGCGATAACGCTGACGGTCGAAAAGATCGAGATTCTGATCAACCCCGACTACGTGCCGTCGTGCAGCATCAACCCGGTGCTGTCATGCGGGTCGGTGATGGTGACTCCGCAGGCGTCGGCGTTCGGCTTTCCCAATCCGCTGATCGGCATCGTCGCGTTCACCGTCGTCGTGGTGACGGGGGTGCTCGCGCTCGCCAAGATCAGGCTGCCGCGGTGGTACTGGGGCGGCCTGGCCGCCGGCACGCTGCTGGGTGTGGCGTTCATTCACTGGCTGGTCTTCCAGAGCCTGTACCGGATCGGCGCGCTGTGTCCGTACTGCATGGTGGTGTGGGCGGTCACCATCCCGCTGCTCGTCGTTGTCGCCTCCATCGCGCTGCAACCCTTGCAGTCGAACACGGGCGCGCGGCTGCTCTACACGTGGCGGTGGTCGCTGGTGGCGCTGTGGTTCACCGGGCTGATCCTGCTGATCCTCGTGCGCTTCTGGGACTACTGGTCCACTCTCATTTAGACACCACAGCGTCATCGGAGATTAAGGTCAGCGCGTGATTGCTCGTGATATCTAAGGTTCTTGTCGCAAACCGCGGGGAAATCGCGATCCGCGCCTTCCGGGCCGCCTATGAGATGGGCATCGCGACGGTCGCGGTCTATCCGCATGAGGACCGCAACTCACTGCACCGGCTGAAGGCCGACGAGTCGTATCAGATCGGCGAAACCGGCCACCCGGTACGGGCGTACCTGTCCGTCGACGAAATCATCCGCGTCGCCAGGGAAGCCGGGGCCGACGCCATCTATCCGGGCTACGGCTTCCTCTCGGAGAACCCGGACCTGGCGGCTGCCTGCGCCGATGCGGGCATCACGTTCGTTGGTCCGCGCGCCGAAATCCTTGAACTGGCGGGCAACAAGTCACGGGCGATCGCGGCGGCCCGCGAGGCCGGGTTGCCGGTGCTGAACTCGTCGGCGCCGTCGGCGTCGGCCGATGAACTGCTGGCGGCCGCGGGGACGATGGAGTATCCGCTGTTCGTCAAGGCGGTTTCCGGTGGCGGCGGGCGCGGCATGCGGCGCGTGGCCGACCCTGCGGCACTGCCCGAAGCCATCGAGGCCGCGTCGCGCGAGGCGGAGTCGGCGTTCGGTGACCCGACGCTGTACCTCGAGCAGGCGGTGGTCAACCCCCGCCACATCGAGGTGCAGATCCTGGCCGACAAGCACGGCAACGTGATGCACCTGTTCGAACGCGACTGCAGCGTGCAGCGTCGGCACCAGAAGGTCATCGAGTTGGCCCCGGCACCGAACCTGCCCGGCGAGCTTCGTGCGAAGATCTGCGCCGATGCGGTCGCGTTCGCGCGCCAGATCGACTACAGCTACGCGGGCACCGTGGAGTTCCTGCTCGACGAGCGCGGCAACTACGTGTTCATCGAGATGAACCCGCGCATCCAGGTCGAGCACACCGTGACCGAGGAGATAACCGACGTCGACCTGGTCGCCAGCCAGATGCGTATCGCCGATGGAGAGACGCTGGAAGATCTTGGGCTGAGCCAAGATTCGCTGCAAGTGCATGGCGCTGCGATGCAGTGCCGGATCACCACCGAAGACCCGGCCAACGGCTTTCGGCCTGACACCGGCCGGATCACCGGCTACCGCACACCCGGCGGCGCCGGTATCCGGCTCGACGGTGGCTCCCATCTGGGCGCCGAGATCAGCGCGCATTTCGACTCGATGCTGGTCAAGCTGACCTGTCGCGGGCGCGACTTCAGTGCGGCGGTGGCCAGGGCCCGCCGTGCGCTCGCCGAGTTCCGGATCCGGGGCGTGTCGACGAACATCCCGTTTTTGCAGGCGGTAGTCAACGATCCCGACTTTCGCGCTGGTCGCGTCACCACGTCGTTCATCGACGAGCGGCCCTATCTGCTGACCGCGCGCACCCCCGCCGACCGTGGCACCAAGATCCTCAACTACCTTGCCGACGTCACGGTCAACCAACCTCACGGACCGCGGACATCAACGGTGTACCCGCAGGACAAGCTGCCCGAGATTGATCTCGACACCGTCCCGCCGCGCGGGTCCAAGCATCTGCTGACCGAAGTGGGACCGGAGGGATTCGCTCGCTGGCTACGCGAATCCAAGTCCGTCGGCGTCACCGACACGACATTCCGTGACGCGCATCAGTCGCTTCTGGCCACCCGTATCCGGACCAACGGCCTTCTGATGGTGGCGCCCTACATCGCGCGAATGACGCCGCAACTGCTGTCCATCGAATGCTGGGGTGGCGCGACATACGATGTGGCACTGCGCTTTTTGAAGGAAGACCCGTGGGAGCGGCTGGCCGCACTGCGCGAGGCGGTCCCCAACATCTGCCTTCAGATGCTGCTACGGGGCCGCAACACAGTCGGCTACACGCCGTATCCCGAATCCGTCACCCAGGCGTTCGTGCAGGAGGCGACGGCGACCGGTATCGACATCTACCGCATCTTCGATGCGCTCAACAACGTCGACTCGATGCGGCCGGCGATCGATGCGGTGCGTGAAACCGCGACCGCGGTAGCCGAAGTGGCGATGAGCTACACCGGCGATCTGGCCGACCCGAACGAAAACCTCTACACGCTTGACTATTACCTCAAGCTGGCCGAACAGATCGTCGACGCGGGTGCGCATGTGCTGGCGATCAAGGACATGGCAGGACTGCTGCGCCCGCAGGCCGCTCATCAGTTGATCAGCGCGCTGCGCAGCCGATTCGATCTTCCAGTACATGTGCACACCCACGACACCCCTGGCGGACAGCTGGCCACCTATCTGGCGGCCTGGCAGGCCGGCGCCAACGCCGTCGACGGTGCCTCCGCACCGCTGGCAGGCACCACCAGCCAGCCCGCGCTGAGCTCAATCGTGGCCGCCGCCGCGCACACCGAGTACGACACGGGGCTATCGCTGTCGGCGGTGTGCGATCTGGAGCCCTACTGGGAGGCGCTGCGAAAGGTGTACGCGCCATTCGATGTTGCAGCATCCGGACCTCCTTTCCCCACGGGGCGGGTGTATCACCACGAAATTCCGGGTGGCCAGCTGTCCAACCTGCGTCAGCAGGCGATCGCTCTCGGGTTCGGTGACAGGTTCGAGGAGATCGAGGCCAACTACGCCGCCGCTGACCGCGTGCTTGGCCGGCTGGTAAAGGTCACTCCGTCGAGCAAAGTGGTCGGCGACCTCGCGCTGGCCCTGGTCGGAGCGGGCATCAGCGCCGACGAATTTGCTTCGGACCCAGCGAAATTCGACATCCCCGATTCAGTGATCGGCTTTTTGCGGGGCGAACTCGGCGACCCGCCGGGGGGCTGGCCCGAACCCTTGCGTACCAAGGCGCTGGCTGGGCGCCCACCCGCCAAACCACAGCAGCAACTGTCGGTCGAGGACGAGACGGTGTTGGCGGACGCGGGCCCGCAGCGGCAGGCCGCTTTGAACCGGCTGCTCTTCGGTGGTCCGACAAAGGAATTCGAGGCTCATCGGGAGACCTACGGCGATACCTCCAGCTTGTCGGCCAACCAGTTCTTCTACGGGCTGCGGCACGGCGACGAACATCGGGTCAGGCTCGAGCGTGGTGTCGAGCTGCTCATCGGCCTCGAAGCGATCTCCGATGCCGACGAGCGTGGCATGCGCACGGTGATGTGCATCCTCAACGGCCAGTTGCGGCCGGTGGTCGTGCGTGACCGCAGCATCGCCAGCGACATCCCGGCCGCCGAGAAGGCCGACCGCTCAAATCCCGACCACGTCGCCGCGCCGTTCGCCGGAGTCGTCACCGTCAACGTCGAAGCCGGCGACCAGGTCGACACGGGACAAACCATCGCTACCATCGAGGCGATGAAGATGGAGGCCGCGATCACCGCACCCAAGGCCGGCAAGGTCGCCCGCGTCGCCGTCTCGGCGACCGCGCAGGTCGAAGGCGGCGACCTGCTGGTGGTGGTCAGCTGACCCGCGTTGTAGCCGGGGCGTTCGGCGGGCGGCGAATCGTGGTGCCGCGCACCGGAACTCGGCCGACAACTGATCGGGTGCGCGAATCGCTGTTCAACGTGCTCGCATCGCGCATCGACTTCGCCGGGGCATCCGTTCTGGACCTGTATGCGGGCTCTGGGGCCCTCGGCCTTGAGGCGCTGTCAAGGGGAGCCACCGCGGCGGTGTTCGTCGAATCCGATCACAGGGCCGCCGCCGTCATCACCCAGAACATCGCATCCCTTGGGGCGCAAGGCGCGACGCTGCGGCGCGGACCCGTTGCAGCCGTGCTGGCCGGCGGCGCGCAGCGGCCAGTCGACCTAGTGCTGGCCGATCCGCCCTACGACGTCCCCGTCGCGGAGATCGAGGAAATGCTCGTCGCGTTGGCGGCCGGGGGATGGGCGGCCGACGGAACGATAGCCGTCGTCGAACGAGCCGCGTCCGGGCCCGAATTGGCCTGGCCGCAAGGGTGGCTGCGGTGGCCGTCGCGCCGCTACGGCGACACCCGCATCGAGCTGGCCGAGCGAACTGAGCACCCCTGATAGCGTCGTCACCCATGAGCGGCGCGGTATGCCCGGGGTCCTTTGACCCGGTGACCCTCGGCCACATCGACATCTTCGAGCGCGCGGCCGCCCAATTCGACGAGGTCGTCGTTGCGGTGCTGATCAACCCCAGCAAGAAGGGCATGTTCGGCCTCGACGAACGCATTGCGATGATCGAAGAATCGACGACCCACTTGCCGAACCTGCGCGTCGAATTCGGCGAAGGGCTCGTCGTCAACTTCGTCAAGGAACGCGGACTGACGGCGATCGTCAAGGGTCTGCGCACCGGAACTGATTTCGAATACGAACTGCAGATGGCGCAAATGAACAAGCACATCGCAGGCGTCGACACCTTTTTCGTCGCGACCACCCCGAGGTATTCGTTCGTGTCGTCGTCACTGGCCAAAGAGGTGGCGACGCTCGGCGGCGACGTTTCTGAGTTGCTGCCGGCGCCCGTCAACGTGCGGTTGCAGGCCAAGCTGCAGGGTTAACCCCGTGGCCCCGTGGGTAGGCGTTGGGAGGCGCACAGCCCCTAGCGCCCTAACCAATCCCACGAGAATGCGGAGGTTATCGCCGTGGTTGAGACATTTGTTCAGTCGACCGACGATGTCGTGAAGTTCCTCAAGGACCAGCACAACCTGATCAAGGACATGTTCGAAGAGGTGTTTTCCGCCTCGGAACCGAAAGCCCGCGAGAAGGCGTTCACCGAACTGCGACAGCTTTTGGCCGTGCACGAGACCGCCGAGGAAATGGTCGTGCATCCGCGTGTCCGCCGCGAGTTTGCGACGGGAGACGAGATCGTCGATGCCCGGCTGAATGAAGAGCACAAGGCCAAGGAGCAGCTGTCCAAGCTCGAAGGCATGGATGTCTCGTCGAAGGAGTTCATCACCGAGCTGACCAAGTTCAGGGACGCGGTGATCGACCACGCCGAACACGAAGAGAACGAGGAGTTCACCAAGCTGCAGCGCCAGCTCGACTCGGATGACCGCGAGCGGATGGCCAAGGCGGTGCTCGCCGCCGAGGCGATCGCACCCACGCGCCCGCACCCCGGTGTCGAGTCGGCCAAGGCGAACTTTGCCGTCGGGCCGTTCGCATCGATGCTGGACCGCGCCCGCGACGCGATAGGCGCCGCACTGCGCTAGTCGGATGCTTTCGAGGCTGCGGGGAGATCGCGAATTGGCCAAAATATGCGATCTCCCCGCACTCTGGGCGGGCTGCCCCAGGCGCATTGACATAATGTGACGGCGAAAGGGCCAGGCCAGGCCTGAGGTGACCTCACTCGCGACACACCGGCCCGGTAGCTGAGTCACAGAGGTAACACCAGGCACACTGGTAACTGTCAACTACGCCTGGAGGGTGTTGCCGTGTACCGAGTCTTTGAAGCGCTCGACGAGTTGGGCGCGATTGTGGAAGAAGCCCGTGGCGTGCCCATGACAGCAGGCTGCGTGGTGCCCCGCGGCGATGTCCTCGAGCTGATTGACGACATCAAGGACGCGATTCCCGGCGAGCTCGACGATGCCCAGGACGTGCTTGACGCGCGTGACGGAATGCTGCGTGAAGCCAAGGAGCACTCGGACCAGATGGTGTCCACGGCTACCGCCGAGGCCGATTCGCTGGTCAACCACTCGCGCGCCGAGGCCGACCGGCTGCTGGCCGACGCGAAGGCACAGGCCGACAGGATGGTGGCCGAAGCGCGCCAGCACAGCGAGCGGATGGTTGCCGAGGCCCGCGACGAGGCCAACCGCATCGCCGCCACGTCCAAGCGCGAGTACGAGGCCAGCACCGGGCGGGCCAAGACCGAGGCCGACCGGCTCATCGAGAACGGCAATCTGGCGTACGAGAAGGCCGTGCAGGAAGGCATCAAGGAACAGCAGCGGCTGGTGTCGCAGACCGACATCGTGCAGACCGCGACCGCTGAGGCAACCCGGCTGATCGACTCGGCGCACGCCGAGGCCGACCGGCTGCGCGGAGAGTGCGACATCTACGTCGACAGCAAGCTGGCAGAGTTCGAGGACTTCCTGAACGGAACCATTCGCTCGGTGGGCCGCGGACGCCATCAGCTGCGCACGGCGGCGGGCACCCACGACTACGCGGCACGGTAAGACTTAGCCGGCAGCTGTCGCCGTAAGATCGACATTTATGGCGACGCATGCAAAAGGGGCGGCCCGCCGCGCCTCACGATCGCCGCTCGTGATCAACATTTCCCGGCTGGGCCGACGGCCTGGGTCGATGGTGACCCTCTCCGAGACGGTGCCAAGCCCGTCGCGCATCGGGTTGGACCTCATCGGGGTCGACGAAGGCGCGCCGCTGCGGCTGGATCTGCGCATCGAATCAGTGTCGGAGGGCGCGCTGGTCACAGGAACCGTGTCAGCGCCGACGTCGGGGGAGTGCGCGCGCTGCCTGACCCCGATCACCGGGGACGTCGAGATCGATCTCACGGAGCTGTTTGCCTACCCCGACAGCGCGACCGACGAGACCACGGACTCCGACGAACTCGGCCGGGTCATTGACGACACCGTCGACCTCGAGCAGCCGGTCATCGATGCGATCGGGCTGGCGCTGCCGTTCTCGCCGCTGTGCACGCCGGACTGCCCGGGACTATGCCCGCAGTGTGGCGTGGCGTTGGCCACTGCAGGGCCCGGCCACCATCACGAGCAGATCGATCCGCGGTGGGCCAAGCTCACCGGCATTCTGGATCGGGAGGACAAGTGAGCGTCGACCGCGCATGCCTGCTGAAGGCGTTGGGTGTCGACCTGCCTGCTGATCTGCTGACCATCGCGCTGACGCACCGAAGCTATTCCTATGAGAATGGTGGGCTACCCACCAACGAGCGGCTGGAGTTCCTCGGAGACGCGGTCCTGGGGCTGACCATCACCGAGGAGCTCTACCACCGCCACCCCGACCGCTCCGAGGGAGACCTGGCCAAGCTGCGCGCCAGCATCGTCAACACCCAGGCGCTGGCCCATGTCGGCAGGCGTCTGACCAGCGACGGCCTCGGCGCCTACCTGCTGCTTGGCAAGGGTGAGGAGCACTCCGGCGGCGCCGACAAGTCGAGCATCCTTGCCGACGGCGTCGAATCCTTGCTGGGTGCAATCTATTTGGAGCACGGCATCGTGGTGGCCCGAGAAGTGATCATGCGGCTGTTCAGCTCGCTGTTGGATACCGCGCCGACGCTCGGTGCGGGGCTGGACTGGAAGAGCAGCCTGCAGGAGCTGACCGCCTCGCGCGGCATGGGGGCGCCGACCTACGTGGTGACCTCAACCGGGCCCGATCACGACAAGGAATTCACGGCTACGGTCATCGTCACCGATGTCGAGCACGGCAAGGGCGTCGGCCGGACGAAGAAGGAGGCCGAGCTGAAGGCCGCCGCCGCCGCGTGGACCGCGCTCTCCGCCCCCGGCGTTGATGCCTGAGCTACCCGAAGTCGAGGTCGTCCGGCGCGGATTGGCGGCCCACGTGACGGGCCGAACCATCAACGCCGTGCGCGTCCATCACCCCCGCGCAGTGCGCCGTCACGAAGCGGGACCCGCCGACCTGACCGCGCGGCTGCTCGGCACGCAGGTCACCGGCACCGGCCGGCGCGGCAAGTACCTGTGGCTGACGCTGAATGACGGCTCCGCCTTGGTGGTGCACCTGGGGATGAGCGGGCAGATGCTGCTGGGTGAGGTGCCGAACGCGAACCACTTGCGCATCGCGGCGCTGCTCGACGACGGCACCGCGTTGAGCTTCGTAGACCAGCGCACTTTCGGTGGGTGGATGCTCGCCGATGTGGTGACGGTCGACGGCACCGACGTACCGATGCCCGTCGCGCATTTGGCGCGCGACCCGCTCGATCCGAAGTTCAATCGCGACGGCGTCGTTACGGTGTTGCGGCGCAAGCACTCTGAGATCAAACGTCAGCTGCTGGACCAGACGGTGGTCTCGGGTATCGGCAACATCTACGCCGACGAGGCGCTGTGGCGGGCCAAGGTCAACGGCGCGCGGCCGGCGTCGTCGCTGACCCGCGCGAAGCTGGCCGAGCTGCTCGACGCCGCCGCCGACGTGATGACGGACGCGCTGGGGCAGGGCGGCACGTCGTTCGACACGCTGTACGTCAATGTCAACGGCGAGTCCGGTTATTTCGAGCGTTCGCTGGATGCCTACGGCCGGGAGGGGGAGCCGTGCCGGCGCTGCGGCGCGGTGATGCGGCGGGAGAAGTTCATGAACCGGTCGTCGTTCTACTGCCCGAGATGCCAACCGCGCCCACGCGTCCGGCGCGCGTAACCGCCGAGATCGACGTAATGGCGGATTCCGCTCACACTTTTCCGCCCATTTGTCCGTTTGGGCGAAGATGGGAGCCATGACCGAACTGTGGGTTGAGCGCACCGGCGTGCGCCGCTACACCGGGCGCAGCTCACGCGGCGCGGAGGTGTTCGTCGGCAATGAAGACGTCGAAGGCGTCTTCACCCCGGGCGAGCTGATGAAGATCGCGTTGGCGGCATGCAGCGGAATGGCCAGCGACGCGCCGCTGCAACGCCGCCTCGGCGACGACTACAAGACGACCATCAACGTGTCCGGGGCCGCCGACCGCGAGCAGGAGCGCTACCCGCTACTCGAAGAGCGCATGGAACTCGACCTGTCCGGGCTGTCCGCGGACGAGGTGGCGCGGGTCCTCACGGTGGTGGAGCGCGCCATCGATCAGGCCTGCACGGTCGGCCGCACGTTGAAATCTGGGACCAAAGTGACGTTTGAGGTCAGTGATGCAGGAGTTAGCTGAAGCGCGCCTCACTGCTTGGGTGCACGGCCACGTCCAGGGCGTGGGATTCCGCTGGTGGACGCGGTCGCGGGCGCTGGAACTCGGGTTGACCGGCTTTGCTTCCAACCGGCCCGACGGCCGCGTTCAGGTCGTCGCCCAGGGTCCACGCGACGCCTGCCAGAGGTTGCTTGACCTGCTACAAGGCGGCAGCACGCCCGGTCATGTCGAGAAAGTCATCGCCGACTGGTCAGAACCGGGCGACTCGCTTTCGGGGTTCACCGAGCGTTAGCCTCCGCGACGGTAGTGTGGCACGTCGTGCACCTCAAGAGTCTGACGCTGAAGGGCTTCAAGTCCTTTGCCGCACCGACGACTCTGCGCTTTGAGCCCGGCATCACCTGCGTCGTCGGCCCCAACGGATCGGGCAAGTCGAATGTGGTCGACGCGCTCACCTGGGTGATGGGTGAGCACAGCGCCAAAACCCTGCGCGGCGGCAAGATGGAGGACGTCATCTTTGCAGGGACGTCGTCGCGGGCTCCGCTGGGCCGCGCCGAGGTCACGGTAACGATCGACAACTCCGACAATTTGCTTCCGATCGAATACTCCGAGGTGTCGATCACCCGGCGGATGTTCCGCGACGGTGGCAGCGAGTACGAAATCAACGGCACCAGTTGCCGATTGATGGACGTGCAGGAACTGCTATCCGACTCCGGCATCGGCCGCGAGATGCACGTCATCGTCGGCCAGGGCAAGCTCAACGAGATCCTGGAGTCGCGGCCGGAGGACCGGCGCGCGTTCATCGAGGAAGCCGCCGGGGTGCTCAAGCACCGCAAGCGCAAGGAAAAGGCGGTCCGCAAGCTCGATGCGATGTCGGCCAACCTCGCCCGGCTCACCGACCTGACCACGGAGCTGCGCCGGCAGCTCAAGCCCCTCGGCCGGCAAGCCGAGATGGCCCGTCGAGCCCAGACCATTCAGGCAGACCTGCGCGACGCCCGGCTCCGGCTGGCCGCCGACGACCTTGTCACCCGCAAGGCCGAATTCGAAAACACTGATCAGGCCGAGACCACGCTGCGTCGCGAACACGACGAGGCGGCCACCCGGCTAGAGGCGAAAACTGTCGAACTGAACGCCCACGAAACGGCGGTCAACACACTCAGCGAGCGTGCCGAGGCCGCCCAGCAGACGTGGTTCCGGCTGTCGGCGCTCGCCGAACGCCTCAGCGCGACCGTGCGCATCGCCAGTGAGCGCGCTCAGCACCTCGACGCCGAGCCCGAAAGGTCCAGCGGGCCGGACCCCGAAGCCCTCGATGCCCAGGCCGAACAGGTCGCGACCCAGGAGCGGCAACTCCTCGACGAGCTAGCCGAGTCCCGCACCCGGCTGGAGGCCGCCCGCACCGAACTCACCGAGTGTGAACGTGTTGCCGCCGAAGCCGAACGCGCCCACATGGCCGCTGCTCGCGCCGAAGCCGACCGGCGAGAAGGCCTAGCGCGGCTGGCCGGCCAGGTCGACACCATGCGAACCCGCGTCGAATCGATCGACGAGACCGTCGCGCGCCTGTCAGGTGGCATCGAGGACGCGGCCGCCAAGGCCCAGCAGATGCAGGCCGAGTTCGAGACCATCCAGACCCGCGTCGGTGAACTCGACGCAGGTGAGGTCGGACTCGACGAGCACCACGACCGCACGGTGTCCGCGCTGCGGCTGGCCGATGAACGCGTCGCCGAACTGCAGGCGGCCGAACGCGCCGCCGAGCGGCAGGTGGCCTCGCTTCTGGCGCGCATCGAGGCGTTGTCGGTCGGCCTGGATCGCAAGGACGGTGCGGCGTGGCTGCAGCGAAACCACGGCGGCGCAGGGCTTTTCGGCTCGATTGCGAATCTGTTGAAGGTGCGTCCCGGCTACGAGGTAGCTGTGGCGGCGGTGCTCGGAGCGGCCGCCGATGCTGTCGCAGCGGAGAACTTCGGTGCCGCCCGATCTGCCGTCGCCGCGCTGAAGGAATCCGACGGCGGCCGGGCGGCGATCGTGCTTGGCGATTGGCCGCACCATGCGGCGCCGCCGACCGAGCAGCTGCCGTACGGCGCGGCATGGGCGGTGCACCTGGTCGAGGCGCCGTCGCGGCTGCAGGGTGCGCTCACCGCCATGCTGTCCGACGTCGCGGTGGTGGCGGACCTGCCCGCCGCGTTGGATCTCGTTGCGGCGCGCCCTCACCTGCGCGCGGCTACCACTGACGGCGACCTGGTCGGTGCTGGCTGGATCAGCGGCGGCTCGGACCGCAAGCCCAGCACGCTGGAGATCACCTCGGAGGTCGATAAGGCACGCGCCGAGCTGGCCGACGCCGAGAAGCAGGCCGGCGAGTTGTCGGCCGCTTTGTCCGGCGCGTTGGTGGAGCAGGCGTCCCGTCAGGACGCCGCCGAACAGGCACTCGCCGCGCTCAACGAGTCCGACGCCGCGATCTCGGCGATCTACGAGCAGCTCGGCAGGCTCGGGCAGGACGCCCGCGCCGCCGATGACGAGTGGCAGCGGCTCATCCAGCAGCGCAACGAGCTGGAGACTGGTCGCAACCAAACCGTCGAGGAACTGGCACAACTGGAGCAGCGGCTGCACAACGCCCAGCAGGAGCCGACGTTCGAAGCCGAACCCGTCGACCGGCAGGCGTCGATGAGTGCGGCAGAACAGGCCCGTGCTGCCGAGGTCGAGGCGCGGCTGGCCGTGCGCACCGCCGAAGAACGCGCGAATGCCGTTCGCGGGAGGGCGGATTCGCTGCGACGAGCAGCCGCCGCAGAACGCGAAGCCCGGCTGCGTGCACAGCGCGCCCGCGAGGCACGCGAACACGCGGCGGCGGTCGCGGCCGCGGTGGCCGAGTCCGGACGCCTTGTCGCGCAGCGGCTCAGCGCGGCGGTGGCCGCCGCATCCAGCGCCCGCGATCAGGTCGCCGCCGAACGCCAGCATCGGGCCGGTGCGCTGACGAGGGCGCGTGAAGAAGTCAACGAACTCAGTGCCAAGATCGCCGCGATCACCGACTCGCTGCACCGCGACGAGGTCGCCAAAGCCCAAGCGGCACTTCGTATTGAGCAGCTCGAGGAGCATGTCCTCGAGCAGTTCGGGATGGCGACCGCCGACCTGATCGCCGAGTATGGTCCCGACGTCTCGTTGCCACCGTCGGAACTGGAGATAGCCGAGTACGAGCAGGCGCGTGAACGCGGCGAGCAGGTCACCATGCCGGCTCCGCTGCCGTTCGACCGGCCCACCCAAGAGCGTCGCGCCAAGAAGGCCGAGCGTGAACTCAACGAGTTGGGCCGAGTCAATCCGCTTGCGCTCGAAGAGTTTGCCGCCCTCGAGGAGCGCTACAACTTCCTGTCTACTCAGCTCGAGGACGTCAAGGGGGCTCGCAAGGACCTGCTCGACGTCATCGCCGACGTCGACGAGCGTATCCTGCTGGTGTTCGCCGAAGCGTATGCCGACGTGGAACGCGAGTTCCGCGAAGTGTTTTCGGCGTTGTTCCCCGGTGGCGAGGGGCGGCTGCTGTTGACCGATCCTGATGACATGCTGACCACCGGCATCGAGGTTGAGGCCCGGCCGCCCGGCAAGAAGATCAAGCGGCTGTCACTGTTGTCCGGTGGCGAGAAGTCGCTGACCGCGGTGGCCATGCTGGTGGCGATCTTCCGGGCGCGGCCGTCGCCGTTCTATGTGATGGACGAGGTGGAGGCGGCGCTCGACGACGTGAATCTGCGCAGGCTGCTGGGACTGTTCGAACAGCTGCGGTCGCAGTCGCAGCTCATCGTCATCACGCACCAGAAGCCGACGATGGAGGTCGCTGACGCGCTGTACGGCGTCACTATGCGCGACGATGGCATCACCGCGGTGATCAGCCAGCGCATGCGGGGTCAGGAACTAGTCGCGGCTGCCAACTAATCGCGATTTGTGTGCTTTCAGGAGCGGTCAGCGCTCCTAAACGCACACAAATCACAGCTTGGTGACCCCGCGACGGCGCAGCGCCGTCAAATTCGCTGCGCCACAGCCGTGCAGGCACACCAACAGCTCGCCGACGAATCGCTCTAGCCAATCCACAACGGCGCCAGGCGATTCGATGGCCGGTGCCAGCAGCGGTCGCGCGACCGCCACCGCGTCGGCGCCCATCGCCAACGCCTTCGCCGCGTCCATACCAGTGCGGATGCCGCCCGACGCCACGATCGGAACATCAGGCAGCGTGTGCTGCACCTCCAGTAGCGCCTCCGCGGTCGGGATGCCCCACTCGGCCAGCGCGGGGTAGCGGATCTCGCCGTACCGTACGAACTGCTCGACTCGCGCCCACGACGTGCCGCCCGCGCCTGCGACGTCGACGGCGGCGATCGGGCAGTCGACCAACTCCGCGGCGGCCGCCGCACCGATGCCATGTCCGACCTCTTTCAGCATCACCGGATAGCCGATCGACCCTGCGATGTCGCGCAGCCGTGAGATGGAGCCGGAGAAGTCGGTGTCACCCTCGTGCTGCATCGCCTCCTGCAGCGGATTGGTATGCACGGCAAGGGCATTGGCGCCAACACGGTCAAGCGCCTTGATGAGATCGGGGACCATGACCTCGTCGAGCTGAGCCAGCCCGATATTGCCGATCAGCAGCGCGTCGGGGGCCACGTCACGCACGGTGAACGAGGTCGAGGCCGAGCCGCTGTCGAGCATGATGCGCTGCGACCCGAGCATCATGCCGACGCCGAGTTGCTGGGCCGCCACGGCAAGATTGCGATTGATGGTTCCCGACAGCTCGGATCCACCGGTCATGGCGCCGATCAGCACGGGCGCACGCAATCGCGCACCGAGGAAATCGGTGACCAGGTCGACACTGCCGAGATCGGTCTGGGTGAGCGCGTTGTACGGCAGCCGGTAGCGCTCCAGGCCGGTGGTGACCGTCTGAAAGTCGACCGCCTCGGACAAGCACACGTCGATGTGGCGCCGTTTGCGGGTTTCCATGCCGCCGGGGTCGAGCGTCACCGGCTACCCACCCTGCGACAATGGCGTGGTGTCGGAAAGTCTGTGGATCGCAATCGCGGTCATTGCCGTTCTGGTTGTGGTCGCGCTGGTCGTCGGGCTGGTGCGATACAGGCGCCGACGGATCAGCCTGTCGTCTGCAGACACTGCCACTCCCGTCGACCGGTCCGGCGGCTATACGGCGTCTTCGGGGATCACGTTTACCCAGTCAGCGCCCGCTGAACCAATTGAACGCATCGATACCGGCGGGCTGCCCGCCGTCGGCGATGATGCCACCATTCCGCGCGACGCGCCGAAGCGAACCATCGCCGACGTTCAGCTGCCCGAACCACCGGTGGCCGAGGCCGAACCCGCGCCCGTCGAGGCCACCGCGCCATCAGTTGATGAGGAAGCCCCAGCCGCCCCCGATATCGGCGCCATCGCACCGACGGACGGCCGGCTGGACCGCCTGCGCGGACGGTTGGCCAAGTCGCAGAACACGCTGGGCCGCGGCATGCTCGGCCTGCTCGGCGGCGGCGATCTCGACGAGGAGTCCTGGGAAGCCGTCGAGGACACCCTGCTGATCGCCGACCTGGGGCCCGTCGTCACCGAATCGGTGGTCACGTCGCTTCGGTCCCGGATGGCCAGCAGCAGGGTGCGGACCGAAACAGGCGCCCGCGCCGTGCTGCGCGAAGTCTTGATCGAGGAGCTGCATCCCGACCTGGACCGCTCCATCAAGGCGCTGCCCCACGACAACAAGCCATCGGTGCTGTTGGTTGTCGGCGTGAACGGCACCGGCAAGACGACGACGGTCGGCAAGCTGGCCCGCGTGCTGGTCGCCGACGGCCGCCGTGTGGTGCTCGGCGCTGCGGACACCTTCCGCGCCGCCGCGGCTCATCAGCTGCAGACGTGGGCTTCGCGCGTTGGCGCGCAGGTAGTCAGCGGCGCCGAGGGCGCCGACCCCGCGTCGGTCGCGTTCGACGCCGTCGACAAGGGCATCGACACCGGCGCCGATGTCGTCGTCATCGATACGGCAGGGCGGCTGCACACCAAGACCGGCCTGATGGACGAACTGGGCAAGGTCAAGCGGGTGGTGAGTCGCCGCGCGAAGGTCGACGAGGTGCTGCTCGTGCTCGACGCCACGATCGGGCAGAACGGTCTGCCGCAGGCCAGGGTGTTTGCCGAAGTCGTCGATATCACCGGCGTCGTGCTTACCAAACTCGACGGAACGGCAAAGGGCGGGATCGTCTTCCGCGTGCAGCAGGAATTGGGAGTCCCGGTCAAGCTCGTCGGCCTGGGTGAGGGACCCGACGATCTCGCTCCGTTCGAGCCCGCGGCGTTTGTCGATGCGCTGCTCGGGTAACAAACGATTGCCAAGAAACGCATGATGTAACACCGACGAAACGTCGGCAGCCCATCCGTTCACACGAGCGAAACGCAGAAGCGTCTTAGACGAAACAACCACTCAGCATTGTCTTGGACCAGGTCAACTGTCGTGAAACCTTGCGGCGGTGGCATGTCTGAAGGAGGAAACTGCGAGTGGATGGATTCCCGACTCTCGGTATACCGGACACCGGTGATACCGCGTGGATGCTGGCAAGCTCAGCGCTTGTCTTGTTGATGACGCCGGGGCTGGCCTTCTTCTACGGAGGCATGGTCCGGTCCAGAAGCGTTCTCAACATGATCATGATGAGCGTCAGCGCCATGGGTGTCGTCACGGTGTTGTGGTCGCTGTACGGCTACTCGTTGGCCTTCGGCAACGACGTCGCCAACTTGTTCGGCGACCCGACGCAATACTGGGGCCTGAAGGGCCTGATCGGCGGCACCTACCTGCAGCTGGACCCGGCAGATCCCGCGGTCTCGGTTCCGCTGGCAGGCACCATCCCTCAGACGGTTTTCGTCGCATTCCAGTTGATGTTCGCCATCATCACGGTCGCCCTGATCTCGGGCGCGGTGGCCGACCGGCTGAAGTTCGGTGGCTGGCTGCTGTTCGTCGGTTTGTGGGTGACGATCGTGTACTTCCCGGTGGCGCACTGGGTGTTCGCCTTCGACGGTGTCACCGGTGAGTACGGCGGCTGGATCGCCAACAAACTCAAGGCAATTGACTTCGCGGGCGGTACCGCGGTCCATATCAACGCCGGTGTCGCAGGGTTGGTGCTGGCGGTCATCCTTGGCAAGCGCCTCGGGTGGCCGAGCAGCCCGATGCGTCCGCACAACCTGCCGTTCGTGATGCTGGGTGCCGGCCTCCTGTGGTTCGGCTGGTACGGGTTCAACGCCGGTTCCGCTGTGGGATCCAACGGCATCGCGGGTGCGACGTTCATCACCACCACCATTGCGACCGGTACGGCAATGCTCGGCTGGCTACTTACGGAGCGCGTTCGCGACGGCAAGGCCACCTCGCTGGGCGCCGCGTCGGGCATCGTGGCGGGCCTCGTCGCGATCACCCCGTCCTGCTCGTCGGTCAACGTCGTCGGCGCCTTGGTCGTCGGCCTGTCCGCCGGTGTGTTGTGCGCACTGGCCGTTGGGCTGAAATACAAACTGGGCTATGACGATTCACTCGACGTGGTCGGCGTGCACCTGGTAGGCGGTCTGGTCGGCACCCTGCTGATCGGCCTGGTTGCGGCGCCCGAAGCGCCCGCGGCGGTTGCCGGTCTGTTCTACGGCGGCGGAGTCGACCAGCTGTGGCGTCAGGCAGTCGGTGCCGGTGCGGTTCTGCTCTATTCGGCCATCAGTACCGCTATCGTGGCTCTGATTGTGAAATACACCATCGGGCTACGCCTTAGCGAGGAGGACGAGTCGGCCGGTATCGACGAGGCCGAGCACGCTGAAACCGGATACGACCTAGCGGGCGTCGGCGGCGGCGGCAGCTCGGTACTGGCCCGTCACGGCGCGGAGGGATAAGGGATATGAAGCTGATTACTGCGATCGTCAAGCCGTTCACGCTCGAAGACGTCAAGACGGGCCTGGAACAGACGGGTATTCTCGGAATGACCGTCAGCGAGGTCCAGGGCTACGGCCGCCAGAAGGGTCACACCGAGGTGTACCGCGGCGCCGAGTACTCCGTCGACTTCGTGCCGAAGGTGCGGGTAGAGGTCGTGGTCGATGATTCCGCCGTGGACAAGGTGGTGGATGTCATCGTCCAGGCCGCGCGTACCGGCAAGATCGGCGACGGCAAGGTGTGGGTCAGCCCCGTCGACACCGTGGTCCGGGTTCGCACCGGAGAGCGGGGGGCCGACGCCCTTTGAGCCGCATCTGAAATGAGACGTCGTCTCCCGGCGTGCACCGTGATTGTTAATACGCAAAGGCCGGGTGAGGACTCGAAATGACAGAGCAGAGACCAGATTCCGCCGCCGGCGCCTCTCGATGGGAGGCTCCGGCGGCGGGCTCGTCCCGACCCGCGACTGATCTGGCCGACGCATCGGCACAGCTGCTCTCGGGCGGTGCACGGCAACTGGATTCGGCCGCGCTGCGCGACGCGCTGCTGGACCTGCATGACTTCTGGCTCACCACAAAGGCGACCGAGATCGGCGTCACCGCCACAAGTGGGTTCGCGATTGTCGCGACCGGTGGCCTGGGGCGGGGAGAGCTGCTGCCGTATTCGGATCTCGACTTGACGCTGCTGCACGACAACATGCCCCCAGACATCGTCAGTCAGGTTGCGGAACTCCTCTGGTACCCGTTGTGGGACGCGAACATTCGTATCGACCACAGTGTTCGCACGGTGCCCCAGGCGCTGAATGTCGCCGGTGAGGACATCTCCGCCGGCCTGGCCATGCTGGAGGCGCGGCACATTGCCGGTGACTCAGACCTCTCGTCGTTGCTGATCGGGGGTGCCCGACGGCAGTGGCGCACCGGAATCGCCTCGCGTTTTGACGAACTCGTCGAGCACACCCAGGCACGGTGGGAGCGCAGCGGTCAGATCGCCCACCGCGCCGAACCCGACTTGAAATGCGGCCGCGGCGGTCTGCGCGATGTACAACTGCTCAACGCCCTGGCGATCGCGCAACTCGCCGACGTCTATCCGAGTCGTTCGTTGGCGTCGCCGACCGGGACACTGGGCGAGGCGCATCTGGCGCTGCTGAATGTGCGCACCGAACTGCACCGGGTCTCGGGTCGCGGACGGGAACTGCTGTTGGCCCAGCACGCCGACGAGATCGGCGCCGCGCTGCACATCGGGGACCGATTCGACTTGGCGCGCACGCTCTCCGACGCTGCCCGAACGGTCAGCTACTACGTCGACGCCGGGCTGCGGACTGCTGCCAACGCGCTGCCCCGCCGCGGGTTGGCCGCGTTCAAGCGCCCCGTGCGGCGTCCCCTTGACGAAGGTGTCATCGAGTTCGCCGGCGAGGTCATCCTCGCGCGTGACGCCCGCCCCGAACGCGACCCCGGGCTGATCCTGCGGGTAGCGGCGGCCTCGGCCACCACGGGACTGCCGATGGCGGTCTCGACCCTTGCCCGGCTCACCGAGGCCGCGCCGGAGCTGCGCACGCCGTGGCCGCGCCAGGCGCTCAAGGATCTGTTGGTCCTGCTGGCCGCTGGTCCGACGGCAGTGGCCACCATTGAGGCGCTGGACCGAACCGGATTGTGGGGCAGGCTATTCCCTGAGTGGGGAGCCGTCCGCGACCTGCCTCCGCGCGACGTCGTGCACATCTGGACTGTCGACCGCCACCTCGTCGAGACCGTTTCGCGGGCAAGCGCATTCACCACCCGGGTGTCCCGGCCCGACCTGCTGCTGCTCGGTGCGCTGTGCCACGACATCGGGAAGGGTCGCGGCGGCGACCACAGCGTCATCGGCGCCGAGTTGGCCACGCAGATCGGCACCCGGCTGGGCTTGTGGCCGTCGGATGTCGAACTGCTGTCGAAAGTGGTGCGCCATCACCTGCTGCTGCCGCACACCGCGACTCGACGTGATCTGCAGGACCCGAAGGTCATCGCGTTGGTGGTCGACGCGCTCGACGGTGACCCGGTGCTACTCGAGCTGCTGCACGTACTGGCGGAGGCCGACTCGCTGGCTACCGGCCCCGGCGTGTGGGGCGACTGGAAGGCGTCGCTGCTTGGTGATCTCGTGCGACGATGTCGGTTGGTGATGGCGGGCGAGCCGCTGCCACATCCCGATCCCATTGACCCGCGCCATCTTTCGTTGGCCTCCGATGTCGGTGTGCACGTCGAGATGACCCCCGCCGACAGCCCGCACATCTACAACGTGACGATGATCGCGCCGGATCGGCGGGGGTTATTGTCCAAGGCCGCAGGTGTGCTGGCGCTGAATTCGCTGCGTGTGCACTCGGCGTCGGTCAACGGACACGAGGGATCGGCGATCAACACCTTCGTCGTCTCACCGCATTTCGGTTCGCCGCCGGCGGCCGAGCTGTTGCGCCAGCAGTTCATCCTCGCCCTCGACGGTGAACTGGACGTGCTGGCGTCGCTGGACAAGCGCGACCGCGAGGCCGCGCAGCACGGAACCACCCGAGCCGGCGAAGTGCCGGACGCGGTGCCGATCAACCACGCAGCGGCCCCGCCGCGGATCCTGTGGTCCGGCGGCGCCGAGCCGGGTGAACTCGTGGTGCAGATCCGCACCACCGACCGCACCGGCCTGCTGGCGAGGCTGACGGCGGTGTTCGAGCGCGACGGCGTGGACATCGCGTGGGCGAAGGTCACCACGCTTGGATCGTCGGTCGTCGACGTGTTCGGCATCACCGCCGTCGGAGACGTCAGTTCGGGCGCAGCGCCGACTTCGGCCAGCCGCTCGATACGCGACGAGCTGGAGCACGACCTCTACGCCGTGCTGCCCGCCCCCGCGCCCGCGAAGCCGGTTTCCGAGGCCAGTTAGGCTAGACGGCGTGTTTGAATCGCTGTCCGACCGGTTGACCGGCGCCCTGCAGGGGCTGCGCGGCAAGGGCCGACTGACCGACGCCGACATCGACGCGACCACCCGCGAGATCCGGCTGGCGCTGCTGGAAGCCGACGTCTCGCTGCCCGTGGTGCGCGAGTTCGTTGCCCGCATCAAGGACCGTGCGAAGGGCGTCGAGGTCTCCGGCGCGCTCAACCCGGCCCAGCAGGTCGTCAAGATCGTCAACGAGGAACTGATCGGCATCCTCGGCGGCGAGACCCGTCAGCTGGCTTTTGCGAAGACACCGCCCACCGTGATCATGCTGGCGGGTCTGCAAGGTTCCGGTAAGACCACACTTGCCGGCAAGCTCGCGAAATGGCTTCGGGACCAGGGCAATACGCCACTGTTAGTGGCGTGCGACCTGCAACGGCCGGGTGCCGTCAACCAGCTGCAGATTGTCGGCGAGCGTGCAGGCGTGCAGGTGTTCGCACCACACCCCGGGGTGTCGACAGAGGGGTCCGAACAGGCCGGCCACGGCGACCCCGTCGCCGTCGCAGCGGGCGGCCTCGCCGAGGCCAAGGCCAAGCTCTTCGACGTCGTCATCGTCGACACCGCGGGCCGCCTCGGCATCGACGAAGAATTGATGAGCCAGGCCGCCGCGATCCGCGAGGCCATCGACCCCGACGAAGTGATCTTCGTGCTCGACGCGATGATCGGCCAGGACGCCGTCACCACGGCCGAAGCGTTCCGCGAGGGCGTCGGATTCACCGGCGTGGTGCTGACCAAGCTCGACGGCGACGCCCGCGGCGGTTCCGCGCTGTCGGTGCGCGAGGTCACCGGCGTGCCGATCCTGTTCGCGTCAACCGGCGAGAAGCTCGAGGACTTCGACGTCTTCCACCCCGACCGGATGGCCAGCCGCATTCTCGGGATGGGCGACGTGCTCAGCCTGATCGAGCAGGCCGAACAGCACTTCGATGCCGAGCAGGCCGAGGCCGCCGCCGCCAAGATCGGCAGCGGCGAGCTGACGCTCGAGGACTTCCTCGAGCAGATGCTGGCCATTCGCAAGATGGGCCCGATCGGCAACCTGCTGGGCATGCTGCCCGGCGCGGGCCAGATGAAGGACGCCCTGGCCGCCGTCGACGACAGCCAGCTCGACCGGGTACAGGCGATCATCCGCGGCATGACGCCTGCCGAGCGGGCCGACCCGAAGATCATCAACGGATCCCGCCGGCTGCGTATCGCCAACGGGTCGGGCGTGACGGTTGGCGAGGTGAACCAGCTCGTCGACCGGTTCTTCGACGCCCGCAAGATGATGTCTCAGATGGCCGGCCAGATGGGAATGCCGTTCGGCCGCAAGGGTTCTTCGCGCAAGTCGGCCAAGAACAAGAAGAAGGGCAAGAAGGGCGGGCGGGGGCCGACGCCGCCGAAGGCGCGCAATCCGCTGGCCGCGGGGATGCCCGCCGGTTTCCCGGATCTTTCGGATATGCCGAAGGGCCTGGACGAGCTGCCGCCCGGCCTGGCCGGTATCGACCTGTCGAATCTGAAGTTTCCGAAGAATTGAATCGGGTGCGGCACCCCAGTCTTCATCTCCGCGGACTCGGGTTGCCTGATGGCGAACCGGTCGAGTGGTGGATCGTCGACGGAACGCTGAGCGCCGAACCGGTCAAAGGCGCCGAGACGGTGTTCGACGCTGGCTGGATCGTCCCCGGCTTGGTCGACGCCCACTGCCACGTCGGCCTAGGGCAGCACGGCGCCATCGAACTCGATGAGGCGATCGAGCAAGCCAAAACGGAGCGAGACGTCGGTGCGCTGCTGCTGCGCGACGCCGGCTCACCGACCGACACCCGCAGCCTCGACGACCACGACGACCTGCCCCGCATCATCCGCCACGGCCGGCATCTGGCCAGGCCGAGGCGGTACCAACGCGGGTTCGCCCTCGAGCTGGAGGATGAGTCGCAGCTGCCCGACGCCGTCGCCGACCAGGCCCGCCGGGGCGACGGCTGGGTCAAGCTGGTCGGTGACTGGATCGACCGCGACACCGGCGACCTTGCGCCGTTGTGGTCCGACGAGACCCTCAAACAGGCGATCGTCGCCGCCCATGACAACGGAGCGCGGGTCACGGCGCACGTGTTCAGCGAGGACGCCCTGCCCGGCCTGATCAACGCCGGCATCGACTGCATCGAGCACGGCACTGGGCTGACCGATGACACCATCGAGCTGATGGTCGAGCACGGCACCGCGCTGGTGCCGACGCTGATCAACATTGAGAACTTCCCTGGCATCGCCGACGCGGCCGAGAAGTATCCGGCCTACGCCCGGCACATGAGGGATCTTCATGCCACGTGCTATCCGCGGATTGGCGCCGCCCGCGAAGCCGGCATACCGATCTACGCCGGAACGGACGCGGGAAGCACGGTCGCGCACGGCCGGATCGCGGAAGAGATCGAGGCGCTCAAGGGCATCGGGATGAGCCCGACCGAGGCGCTGGGCGCCGCATCGTGGGCCGCCCGTCAGTGGTTGGGACGGCCCGGACTGGAGCACGGTGCCAGTGCCGACCTGGTCTGCTATGCCAATGATCCACGCTCGGGGGTAGACGTGCTCAACAATCCGGCGCGAATCATCCTGCGCGGCCGCATCTTCTAGCGCGAGCGAGCGCGCTCGGGGCAAGGAACGTGTCACCCGTACTGGCTGAGGCCCCAGTCGAGTAGGCCGATCGCCTGGCCGTACATGTCGCCAGAGCCGAACATCTGCACGACCACCAAGCTATGCCCGTTGCGCTGTGCGGCGCCGACGAAGGTGTGCTGAGCCAGGTTGGTGTAGCCCGTCTTGCCGATCAGCGTGCCGGGATAGCGTTGCAGCAGCTCGTTTTGGTTGACGATCTTCTTCGGTCCGTTATCGGTGGGGAACAGCGATGACTGCTGGCGCACGATCGCGGCGAGAGCCGGGTACCGCAGCGCGGCACGGTAGATCATCGCCAGATCGAACGGCGTCGTGACCGACTCCATCCCGGGACCGTCCAAACCCGACGGCGAAGCGGCACGCGTGTTGCGCGCACCTACCGCGACCGCCTTGGCGTTCATTCGCGCGACCGCGGCCTGATAGCCACCGAGGCCCTCTGCCAGGGTGTTCGCGGCATCGTTGCCGGACACCAGCATCAGCCCGTCGAGCAGCTGACGCACCGTGTAGGCCCGACCCTCCTTCACCCCGGCGCACGAGCACTCCACGTCCGTGTTCGCGGGTGTCGCGACGATCACCGCGTTGAGCGGAAGCTGGTCCAGCACAACCATCGCGAGCAACGCCTTGATCGTGCTGGCCGGTGCGTGGGGCTCATATGGGTTGCGGGAAGCGAGAATTCGTCCGTTGTCCAGATCCGCCAGCAGCCATGCCTGCGCCGGGCCCTGCGGGATGTCCACCGCGCCGGCGGGTTGGATGCCGGGCTCGGCCCACACCGGGGGAGCGACCAGCGTGGCCGCGCACAGCGTGATAGCCAACGCGGCCAATAACTTTCGCACGTGCGCCGAGGCTACTTAGCGCATTCGCCGGTGAGGTCTCGGACGCGTTGCGATTGCGCAACTTAGAGTGAGCCGATGCCGGCCCTTGGGTCTTGTGCAAAACCCCAGTCGAGTAGCCAGCTGGCTTGATCCCAGTAGGTCGGGCCGCCCTCTTTGATCAGCCCGTACATCATCGCGATCACCAGTCGACGTCCGCCTCGGTCTGCGGCGGCGACGAATGTCTTCTTGGCCGCATCGGTGAAGCCGGTCTTGCCGCCGATGGTCCCGGGGTAGCGATGCAGCAGCTCGTCCTCGTTTACCAGGGGCTTTTCGCCGGCATCGGTGGGGAACATGGCCACCGGCTGCGCAGTGATCTGGGCGAACGTCGGATTGGCCATTGCGGCGCGGAAGATGATGGCCAAGTCACGTGGTGTGGTCGACCCCGAGCCGCCCGGCCCGTCCAGTCCCGAGGGCGTTGACGCGTGCGTGTGGATCGCGCCGATGGAGGCCGCCTTGGCGTTCATCTTCGCCACTGCGGTGTCATAGCCGCCGATCATGTCGGCAAGCGCATTCGCGGCATCGTTGCCCGACGCCAGCAGCACCGCGTCAAGAAGCTGGCGCGCCGTATAGGTACGACCGGGTTTGATACCCGCGCAGTTGCACTCGACATGTGTGTCGGCCTCCGTACCGACGACGGTGGCATCCAGGTTGGGCAGCTCGTCCAGCGCCGTGAGCGCCAGCAGCGTCTTGATCGTGCTCGCGGGCGGATGGGCGACATCGATCTCGCGGCCGGCCAGCACCTGGCCGGTGTCCATATCGGCGACTATCCACGCCGGAGCGGGACCCTCGGGGATCGGCACACTGCCGACCGGCTGGATGTCGGCATCGGCCGAGGCGATCGGTGTTGCAGACAGAAGGACCAGACTGAGACAAGCGCCGATAGCGGCGATGAACCTCCCCATGGGACGTGCAGCCTAATCCGGCGCCCGATCGTGTTCAATCGACGCATGTTGAGCCTGGAGGAAATATCGGATCGCTTGGAAATTCAGCAGCTGCTGATCGACTACTCGACGGCGATCGATAAGGGTCGTTTCGACGATCTCGACCGGGTGTTCACTTCGGACGCGTACATCGACTATCGGGCGATGGGCGGCATCGACGGCAGCTTCCCGGAGGTGAAGGCATGGCTGGCTGACGTGCTGCCGAACTTTCCGGTCTACGCCCACATGCTGGGTAATTTCGATGTCCGCGTCGACCGAGACACCGCATCGTCACGGACCATCTGCTTCAACCCGATGGTGCTCGGCGGTGAGCAGAATCAGATCTTGTTCTGCGGGTTGTGGTACGACGACGAGTTCATCCGTACGCCCGAGGGCTGGCGCATGAGTCGTCGCGTCGAGGCGAAGGTGTTCGACAAGGTGATGTGAATCAACCTGTTCGCTGACCGATGATCAGGTAGCGCGGCATCGGCTTCTCCTCGATGCGGCGGCGTTTGACCTGCAGGCCCGAATTCTCAAGGGCCGCAGCGATGTCGGCGACGGGGCGAATTGTGAAACCGTGAGACGTGAATGGCAGCTTCGCCATGACGTCCGGGTCACCGATGCCGATCACTGCGCGTCCGCCCGGCCGCAGCACCCGCGCCATTTCGGCGCAGGCCGCATCGAGTTCGGTGATGAAGTACACCGTGTTGACGGTGATGAGCGCGTCGACCGAATCGTCGTCCAGCGGCAACGCCGTCAGCGAGCCGGACGAAAGGCGCAGCCTCGCGTCGCCGCCGAACCGCGACCTGGCGCGACGCAGCATGTCGTCTGCGATTTCGATGCCGTGCACGACGCCGTCGTCGCCGACGCGATTCAGCAGGAGTCGCAGCCCCACAGCACCACCGAACCCGATGTCCGCGACGACGCCGCCGCGAGGGGGCGCCGCTGCGTCGACGGCGGCCGCGATGGCCCGTTCGTTTCCCTTGTTGAGTGCCCGCGCGACAAGCGGACTCAAGATTCCGTGAGGGCGGCCGAGCTGCCCGGCCACGGTCGACAACAACCGCTCACGCAAGGACGTCATGAGTCCAGCATGCCGGTCAGCGCGCCAGCCGACGGGTGGCCCTCGCGACTCCCTTCTTGATTCGGTCCGAGAGGTACACGGAAACGAAGGCGTTGAAGATGTCCTCCCGCAGCCGGGTCAGCTTTGAGCTCGTGATGCGCCATTGCCCGTCGATCTTCTCGTAGCTCTCGGTGTAATGGCCGTAGCCGCGCAGGTTCACCCCTGGCGCCAACCGGACCACGTCCTCGAGCGCCCAGATGCCTCGCGCCGTCGTCGCCGACGTCAGCTCGATCTCCGGCGCGTGCACCTGGTGGGCGGTGGCGCGGGTTCCGAGGTTCTTGCGCGTGTACGCGACGAAGTCATCGGCGCCGCGGATCAACTTGCCGCCCGCCTGCGAGGTATCGCTGAGGAAGTCATCGGTGAAGATGCCGCGCCAGGCCACCCAGTCCTTGGTGTCCAGGTAGCGGCAGTACCGTGCTTTCAACTGCTTGATCGCCTCGATCTCCAGCAGAGCAGCGGCATCGTCCATAGAGCGAGCGTGACACTTGCAGTCAAAGTTGTAAACCAATGGGTCGTGATTTTCACCGGTAGCGCCTGTTCTGGCACAATGGGCGGCTGTCTGCCCCGCGACTACGGCCGCGCGGCGGTCACACACGTAAGGCAAAACCGGATCGGGCAAATCCGCCCGCATCGCTGAATTGCAGCGTGGCAATCACAGGAGATCGCTTCATCATGGCTGTCAAGATCAAGCTCACCCGGCTTGGCAAGATCCGCAATCCCCAGTACCGCATCGCCGTCGCCGACGCGCGCACCCGCCGCGACGGCCGCTCCATCGAGGTCATCGGCCGGTACCACCCGAAGGAAGAGCCCAGCCTCATCGAGATCAACTCGGAGCGGGCCCAGTACTGGCTGTCCGTTGGCGCCCAGCCCACCGAACCCGTCCTGCAGCTGCTGAAGATCACCGGCGACTGGCAGAAGTTCAAGGGTCTGCCCGGCGCGGAAGGCACTCTGAAGGTCAAGGAGCCCAAGCCCAGCAAGCTGGATCTGTTCAACGCCGCGCTTGCCCAGGCCGAAGGCGGCCCGAGCACCGAGGCCACCACGCCCAAGAAGAAGAAGGCCCCCGCCAAGAAGGCTGCTGAGAAGGCTGCCGGCGACGAGGCTGACCAGAAGGCCGTTGAGGCCGAGGCGACTGCTGATCCGTCCGGCGCCAAGGACGCGTCTGAGCCTGCGGCTGAGGGCGCTGACGCCACCATCACACCCGAATCCAGCGAGAGCTGACCGCAGCCATGAGCTCTGTCGTCGTCGACGCCGTCGAGCACCTGGTCCGCGGGATCGTGGACAACCCCGACGATGTCCGGGTCGACATGGTCACCAGTCGCCGGGGCCGCACCGTAGAGGTGCACGTGCACCCCGACGATCTCGGCAAGGTCATCGGCCGTGGTGGTCGCACTGCGACCGCGCTGCGCACGCTGGTCGCCGGCATCGGGGGCCGGGGTATCAGAGTCGACGTGGTGGACACCGACCAGTAGTCACATGGACCTGGTAGTCGGGCGGGTCGTCAAAGCGCACGGCGTCACCGGCGAGGTCGTCGTCGATATCCGCACCGACGACCCCGACCTGCGCTTCGCGCCGGGTTCTTCCTTGCGCGGCAGGCCATCTCGCGGCGGTCCCGAAAGTCGTTACGTTGTGGAATCCTCGCGCGAGCACAGCGGGCGGCTCCTGGTGCGGTTGGACGGTATTGCCGACCGCAGCGCGGCTGATGCGTTGCGTGGCATCCTCTTTCTCGTCGACAGCGAGGAGCTGCCGCCGATCGAGGATCCCGACGAGTTTTACGACCATCAGCTCGAGGGTCTGCAGGTGGTGACTACCACAGGTACCGCGGTTGGCTCCGTCGCCGAGGTATTGCACACCGCGGCAGGCGAATTGCTGTCGGTGCGCACCGAGGAAGGCGAGGTGCTGGTGCCGTTCGTCAGCGCGATCGTGACGTCGGTGTCGCTTGCCGATCAGAGGATCGAGATCGACCCGCCCGAGGGTCTGCTGGAGCTGGGCTGAACGAGGCGCATTGACATGAAAATAGATGTTGTCACGATCTTCCCGGATTACCTGACTCCGCTGCGACAGTCGTTGCCAGGCAAGGCTATTGACGCCGGCATCGTCAAGCTAGCGGTGCATGATCTGCGGAGGTGGACATACGACGTCCACCGGTCTGTCGACGACTCACCGTACGGTGGCGGCCCGGGCATGGTGATGAAGGCGCCGGTGTGGGGTGAAGCGCTCGACGAAATCTGTTCGGAGGAAACAGTTCTGATCGTCCCGACACCCGCGGGCCGGCTCTTCGGGCAGGCCGACGCGCAGCGCTGGAGCGCCGAAAAACACCTGGTGTTCGCATGTGGGCGGTACGAGGGCATCGACCAACGCGTCGTCGACGATGCCGCCCGCCGGATGCGGGTCGAGGAGGTCTCGATCGGCGATTACGTGCTGCCGGGCGGTGAATCGGCGGCAGTGGTGATGATCGAGGCGATCGTTCGACTGCTGCCCGATGTGCTTGGCAATCCCGCATCGCACCAAGATGATTCGCATTCCGACGGCCTGTTAGAGGGGCCGAGCTACACGCGCCCGCTTAGTTGGCGGGAGCTCGACGTGCCAGAAGTGCTCCTGTCGGGCGACCACGCGAAGATCGCGGCGTGGCGACGTGAGCAGGGGCTGCAGCGTACTCGGGAGCGCCGCCCCGACCTGCTCGACTAGATCTGGCCGCCGGGGAACATCGTCTTGACTGCCCGGGTGATCGTGGCGCGTGCGGTGTCGGCATCCGTGGTCTGCATCGAGCCGATCGCCATGACGTAGCGGCGGTCGGCGCCGATCACTCCGGTCGACATGTGCATCCAGTTCCCGCCGTTCCAGCAGCACATCCAGCCTTGCTTGACTGCTACCGATTCGGCGTAGAGCCCCTCGGGGATGCCGAATCGCTGTGGGTAGACGCCGCCGGGCTGGGTACCGTCGATCGCCGTCGGTGTGGACGCCGCCAGATTGGAAACGATGACGCTGGCTTGCTCCGGCGGCAATCCGCCGCTGCCCTCCAGCAGCATGTCGTAATAGCGGACCAGATCGGCGGTGGTGCTCAAGGTGTTGAACCAGCGCCCGTTGTACGGGGTAGTCGTCGATCCCAGTCCGTACCGTGCGGTGACGCGGGTGATGATCGCGCTGCCGCCGCTGCGGTTCCAGAACACCTCGGCGGCGCTGTCGTCAGACGACCGCAGCATGGCGTCGAGCGACGCGCGGTCGGCGGGGGAGAGTTCGGTCTGCCCTTTCGACTCCTGCAGCAGCAGGTCGTCGGCGATGAACAGCTTGACGACGGAGGCGATGGGAAGCGCCGTGTTGTCGCCGTTCGAGACGATCTGGCCGGTGTTGCGGTCCAGCACGACCGCTGTGATTTTCGCCCCGGCCTTCGCCGCTTCGGCGGTGGCTTGTTTCTCCCGGGTCATCAGGCCGTCGAAGGCCGCCGCCGGTTCATCAGGCGGGGATTCGGGCAGCGGGGCCTTGGTGCCCATCGGAGCGATCACGGTGAGTTGGGGGGCCGCGGGTTCTGGGGTCGTGCCGTACACCTTGGCTTCGCACCCGGCGACAAGCGGGGCCGCAATGATGACGATTGCGGTTGCCGTGACGAATCTCGACGGCCGCCGTCGCATGGCCCTCCTCCAGGTGTTTTCCGATCCGAAATCAGGTTGGCCCCATCGCCCCTGCCGGTGGTTCAAGCCTAGCCGTAGAGCGCCGCCAACGCGTGCCTAGACTGCTGGCGCGTTTCGCGGTTTCTCAGCCAGCGATTTCACCGGATTTCGCCAGATCGAGAGCCGTCTGGCACAATTGAGCAGTTGTCCGCGTGAGCCCTAATTCGCCCGCTGCGAGACGCCCCAGGTACGCCCGAATAGATCGGCTCGGCGCCGCGTCGCACCACGACCACTGCCCGCAGCCGCCAACAGCAAGGAAGAGTCACCGATGAACACGCTGGACTTCGTCGATCAGACGTCGCTGCGCGACGACATCCCGGACTTCGGCCCCGGCGACACCGTTAACGTGCACGTCAAGGTCATCGAGGGCTCCAAGGAACGCATCCAGGTCTTCAAGGGTGTCGTCCTGCGCCGACAGGGCGGCGGGGTCCGCGAGACCTTTACCGTGCGCAAGGAAAGCTACGGCGTCGGCGTCGAGCGGACCTTCCCGGTGCATTCCCCGAACATCGACCACATCGACGTTGTCACCCGGGGTGATGTGCGCCGCGCCAAGCTGTACTACCTGCGCGAGCTGCGTGGCAAGAAGGCGAAAATCAAGGAAAAGCGCTGACTTCCCAGTTCCCGGCTGCCACCCATACCGAGGCCTGATCCTTGGATAGCGAGCAGCGCGGCGGTAATCACGGCGCTGGCTACTCTGATGCGGTGACCGGATCCACGGACCCCGAAGACTCGGCCCTCGAAGACTCTGACCCCGCGGTCGAAGACACGAAGACCGAAGACGAACCGAAGAAGCGCGGCGCGCTGCGCGAGGCGGCGATCCTGATCACCATCGCGGTGGTCCTGTACTACGTCATGTTGACGTTCGTCGCGCGGCCCTATCTGATTCCCTCCGAGTCGATGGAGCCAACGCTGCACGGCTGCAACGGGTGTACCGGCGACCGGATCATGGTGGACAAGGTCAGCTACCGGTTCGGCTCGCCTCAGCCCGGCGACGTGATCGTGTTCAAGGGCCCGCCCAACTGGAACATCGGCTACAAGTCGATCCGGTCGAAGAACGCCGCGGTGCGCTTGGTGCAGAACGCGCTCTCGTTCGTCGGCTTCGTCCCGCCCGATGAGAACGACCTGGTCAAACGCGTGATCGCTACCGGTGGACAGACCGTCGAATGCCGCGCCGACACCGGTCTGACGGTGGACGGAAAGCGGCTAAACGAGCCGTATCTCGACTCGACCACGATGATGGCCGACCCCAGCATCTACCCGTGCCTCGGCAACGAGTTCGGGCCGGTCAAGGTGCCCGACGGGCGGCTGTGGGTGATGGGCGACAACCGCACCCATTCGGCCGACTCGCGCGCCCACTGCGGCAATATTGCGGCCGACGCTCAGCGCGGTTTGTTGTGCACCGGGGACCCGACACCCGGGACCGTGCCGATAGACAATGTCATTGGAAAGGCACGGTTCATCGCCTGGCCGCCGTCGCGATGGGGTGGAGTGGGCTCGGTGGACCCGCAGACTCAATAGGGAGTGTTTCCTCTTGCCGGCGACATGGCCTCCGCGAACTGTGATCCGGAAGTCCTCGGGCCTGCGCACCCTGGAGTCCGCGCTGTATCGCGGCGGGCTGGGCCCGGTGGCGGGTGTCGACGAGGTGGGCCGCGGCGCGTGCGCGGGCCCGCTCGTGGTCGCGGCATGCGTGCTCGGACCGAATCGGTTGGAAAGCCTGGCCGCGCTCGACGATTCCAAGAAGCTCAACGAAAAGGAGCGCGAACGGCTGTTTCCGCTGATTCGCCGCTACGCGCTGGCCTATCACGTGGTGTTCATTCCGTCGGTCGAGGTGGATCGGCGCGGCGTGCATGTAGCGAACATCGAGGGTATGCGGCGGGCGGTGGCCGGTCTTTCGGTTCGCCCTGGTTATGTGCTGTCGGATGGGTTCCGGGTGCCGGGCTTGCCGATGCCGTCGTTACCGGTGGTGGGCGGCGACGCGGCCGCGGCCTGCATCGCGGCGGCCAGCGTGCTGGCGAAGGTCAGCCGTGACCGGCTGATGGTCACGATGGAGGCCGACCATCCTGGCTACGGATTCGCCGAGCACAAGGGCTATGGCACCCCCGCCCATAGTGCGGCGCTGGCCGAGCTGGGGCCCTGCAGCCAGCACCGCTATTCGTTCATCAATGTGCGCCGGCTAGTCGCAGTGGAGGGGGAACTGGTGCCCGAGGACGCGCTCGACACCGAACCCGAGCAGCAGAGCCAACTGGGGTAGGGGAAGATGGAACTAGATCTATATGAAGGACTGCTGAGCCGATGAGTGCCGAAGATCTCGAGAAGTATGAAACCGAGATGGAGCTCTCGCTCTACCGCGAATACAAGGACATCGTCGGGCAGTTCAGCTATGTCGTGGAGACCGAGCGGCGGTTCTACCTTGCCAACAGCGTGGAGTTGGTGCCGCGAAACTCCGAAGGTGAGGTCTACTTCGAGCTGCGGCTGGCCGACGCCTGGGTGTGGGACATGTACCGGCCCGCCCGATTCGTCAAGCAGGTCCGAGTGATCACGTTCAAGGACGTGAACATCGAAGAGGTGGAAAAGCCCGAATTGCGGCTGCCCGAGTAATCACCCCTGTGCGCTGAACGCGCCCCTGGGAATCGTCAACGGTAGATCAACCGAGCTGAGCAGACCTGGTTCCGCCGCGACGACATACGGCACCGCGTTCACCACGCGCATCGCCGTGGCGACCATCGCGCCCGCCCCCGATGTCATGCCTTCGATGCCGGCCTTCTTGCGGTCCCGAAGCGTCGCGTCGACTGTGCAGTCGATATCCGGTGTACCAGTGATCACCACGCGATAACCGAGGGCATTCGGCAGTGTCGGCCAGTCGGGTGCGACGTCGGGAGCCAGCCGGGTGACGTGTTCGATGATGATAGCCTCGCGCCCGTCGACCACACCGATCGCCTGCATCCGCAATGCGCCGCACGTCCCGGCTGCCACGGTACCCATAGCGACTTCCAGCGTTCGATGGGTCACGGCGCGATCGAACGTCTCTCGCACCTCCTGAATCTCGACGCCGAGGGCGTCGGCGACCAAGCGCAGTTGTCCTTGCCATTCACCGGCTATGGCGCCCGGCATGCTGATCCAAGGCTCGTACTCCAACCGACGGCCGAATCCCAACGCATCGCTCATGATGTCGGGCACACCGTAGTCGTCGTACAAGCCGATCTCGTACGAGTGGATTTTCTCGATCTGTGACGACTGCGTGGTCAGAACCAGCGGCAGGTAGTCGGCGGCGAACCCTGGTTCGATGCCCGACGCGTACAGCGATACCTGGCCTTCTTTGGCGGCTGCGACGAGCTGGTCCCGCCATTCGGCCGGCTCATAGGCCTTCGGGTTGACCAGACGGGTGGTGCTCGTTGTCACCACATTGATGCCTGCGCTGAGCAGCTTCACGTAGTCGGGGATTGCCAGGGCGTCGCGCTCGGGACCACTGGCGGCATAGATGACGCAATCGGGCTCCAGCGCGATCAGGGCGTCGGCATCGTTGGTGGCGGCCAGGCCGATGGGTTCGCCGTTGGCGAGATCGCCAGCGTCCTTGCCGTCCTTCTCCGGCGAGTGCACCCACACCCCGACGAGGTCGAGATGCGGACGTTGGTGGATGGCGCGGATCGCGATCGAGCCGATGCCACCCGTCGACCAGACCACAACACGATGCTTACCCTGCGTCACTGCTCCTCCTCGAAGGGTCGCCGACAGAGTTCGATTCTGGTTAGAATAGCGAACACTATTAAAGCAGAACAAACTTTAGGTTAAAGTCGTTCTGCGTGGCCACCGGAGTTTGGATTTGGCGCTGATGTTCACCCTGCGGTTTGACATGCGGGCGCCCGAGGGCGGCGCGCCAGCGACCGACCTCTACGCGGCGGCCATCGAGATGTGTTCGTGGGCGGAGACGCGCGGCGCCGTCATCGCGGTGTTGTCCGAGCATCACGCCACCGATGACGGGCACCTGCCGGTGCCGCATATCCTCGCGTCCGCCATCGCCGCCCGTACCAAACAACTGGCCATTCTGCTGGCGGCCGTGCCCATCACCTTCTGGGATCCAGTCCGGCTGGCAGAGGAGATCAGCGTCCTGGACATCATCAGCAAGGGCCGCGTCTCGTACGCCTTCGGTATCGGCCACCGCACTGAGGAATACGAGCATTTCGGGGTGGACTGGCGCGAGCGCGGGAAGTTGGCGGACGAATCGCTCGCGCTCTTGCTTCGGCTATTGACAGGCGAACCGGTCGACCACGCCGGTAGGCGCATCCATGTCACGCCTTCCCCTGCCACGGCGGGAGGCCCGTACATGCTCGTTGCGTGCGGCAGTAGGGCTGCGGCACGGCGTGCGGCGAAGTTCGGTCTAGGGTTCATCTCCCAAACCGACTCGCCAGAACTCAAGGGGGTCTACGAATCGGCATGCCGTGCACATGGTCGTGAGCCGGGCGTGATTCAGTTTCCCGTTCCTGGTGCGCCGACGGCCGTCTTCGTCGCCGACGATGTGAACAGGGCGTGGGATGAGCTCGGCCCCTACCTTCTTCACGATGCTGTTACCGCGGCGTCGTACCGCCACGGCGACGACACCGTCGCCAGCATTTCCCGCGCTGAGAGCGTGGCCGCTCTTCGCGAGGCCAACGACGCGTACCGGGTGCTGTCGATCGACGAGGCGGCCGCCTACATGCGCACCGGCAGACCGCTTCCGCTGCTACCGCTCTGCGGTGGTGTCCCGCCCGACGTGGCCTGGCCTTACCTCGAACGCGCCGTGACGGCTTCCGAGCGCACATGACCCGCAACAGTAAGGAGACCTCGTGATAGCGCCGCTTTCGACGGTGGTCTGGTCGACGGGCGGCGTCGGATCCATTGCCGTCGATGCGATTTCGCGTCGGCCGGACCTCGACCTTGTCGGTGTCTGGGTGCATTCCGCAGAGAAGGTCGGTAAGGATGCGGGTGAATTGGCGGGCGGCGAACCAATTGGTGTGGCCGCCACCAACGATGCCGATGCGCTCATCGCCCTGGCTCCCGACTGCGTCGTGTACGCCGCAAGCGGACCCGAACGCGATGCCGGTGCCGTTCCCGACTACCTCCGGCTGCTCGAGGCCGGGATCAACGTCGTGTCGACGAGTTCCACCAGTCTGGTCTACCCGCCTGCGTTCTACTCGCCGGAATGGCGCGACCAACTCGAGGCGGCGGCGAGGTCCGGAAACGCGTCGTTCTATGCGTCAGGGATCTTTCCGGGGTTCGGCTCGGATCAACTCGCGCTTCTGCTTGCGACTCAATCCAAGACGATTGAGTGCCTCAAGGTGACGGAGGTGGCGTTGAACGACCACTATCCGGTCGCCGACGTGATGATGAACGGTATGGGATTCGGCCGCTCACTTGACTTCGAACCGATGCTCAAGACCCCCGGTTTCATCGAAATGGCTTGGAAGGCACCGATCTACCTGATGGCGGCCGGCCTCGGAGTCGAGGTGTCCGAAGTCCGCGGATCGCTCGACCGGCGCACGACAGACAGAGATATCGAGGTCGCGTTCGGAACCATCCCGGCGGGCACGTGTGGTGCGGTGTGCACACGCGCAGCCGGCGTCGTGGACGGCCGCGAAGCCATCGTGATCGAGCACATCATCCGAATGGCGCGCGATGTCGCGCCCGACTGGTTGACATCGGAGTTCGACGCCACCTACCGGGTGGACATCACCGGCGACCCCGACATCCACTGCTCGATGAACCTGGGTCAGGCCGAGGGCCACGGCGCGGGGCACGCTGCGATGGTCGCCACGGCCATGCGGGTTGTCAACGCCATTCCGTACGTCGTCGATGCCCCTGCGGGTCTGCTCAGTTCGCTCGACATTCCGAACACGTTGCCCCGCTATGCATTCGATTCACCTGGGAGGACGCGGTGTACTTGATCCGATTTGACATGCGCGCGCCGGCATTGGGCGCCGCGACGACGGACCTCTACGCGGCGGCGATCGATATGAGCAGTTGGGCAGAACAGCACGGCTGCCTGGCCGCGGTGCTTTGCGAACACCACGGATCCGAAGACGGTTATCTTCCGTCGCCGCTGATTCTCGCCGCGGCGATAGCGGCCCGCACCGAGCGGCTGATACTCAGCCTGGTGGTGATCCTGCCGTTCTACGACCCTGTTCGGCTGGCCGAAGAGATCGCCGTGCTTGACGTCATCAGCAAGGGGCGGGCGTCATACATATTCGGCGTGGGATACCGCAGCGAGGAATTCGAGCACTTCGGGCTCGATCGCGCGGCGCGCGGCAAGGTCGCGGACGAGAAGCTGGCGCTGCTCCGCGCGTTGCTGCCCGGCGAGTCCGTCGTTTACAAGGGACGGCGAATCAACGTGACGCCGTCATCCCATACGCCAGGCGGACCGGCGTTGATGTGGGGCGGCGCCAGCCTGGCGGCGGCGCGGCGAGCCGGCAGAAACGGTCTGGGCATGCTGGCGAACGGTAGCGTGCCCGGCATGCAGGAGGCCTACGAGGCCGCTTGCCGCGAGCACGGGCACACACCGGGGCCGGTGCTTGTTCCGGAGCGCGATACACCGTCGGTCACCTTCGTCGCCGACGACGTCGACGCCGCATGGGACGAACTAGGCGAATACCTTCTCCACGATGCTCGCGGCTATGCGAAATGGAATCCGGACAACGATGTGTCCGCAGGCATCTCCGCCGCCCGCGACGTCACCGAACTGCGGGATGAGTTCCAGTCGCACAGGATCATCGAGACTTCGCAGGCCATTGACTTCGTGCGGCGGGGCTGGATGCTGAACCTGTCGCCGCTGTGCGGTGGAGTGCCCCCTGATATCGCATGGCCGTACCTGAAACGCGTCGGCGATGTGGTGTTGCCCGAAGCGCTACGCACAGTGGGCGATTCATCAGAGGGCGACGAGCTCACCGTTGCATTCAACGATCTGATCAATACCAAGGGAGTCTGAGCGTGACCGGTGCCAGTGCAGTCGATGTGTACTACGACCCTTTCGATTTCGAGATCGATGACAATCCATACCCGACGTGGAAACGGATGCGCGACGAGGCGCCGCTCTACCACAACGAGAAGTTCAACTTCTTCGCGCTGAGTCGCTATGAAGACGTTTCGCGCGAGCTTCCGAACTACCAGACCTATCGGTCGGGACGTGGAACCACCATGGACGTGATCATGAGTGGCATCGAGGTCCCGCCCGGCGTCATTCTCTTTGAGGATCCTCCGCTACACGACCTGCACAGGCGGGTTCTCTCAAAGGTCTTCACGCCTCGGCGGATGGAGGAGATCGAGCCGCTGACACGGCAGTACTGCGTGAGAACGCTCGATCCGTTGATCGGGTCGGGCCGCTTCGATTTCATCGCCGACCTCGGTGCCCAGATTCCCATGCGCACAATCGGCTATCTGCTGGGCATTCCGGAGCACGATCAGCAGCACATCAGGGACAAGACCGACCGCGCCCTTGGCTTGAAGGACGGCACCTTCAAGACCGTTTCGGCAGATATGTTCGAGAACAGCTACCAACTCTTCGCTGAGTACATCGACTGGCGCGCCGACCATCCGTCCGACGACCTGATGACGCAACTGCTGAACGCCGAGATCGAAGAGGACGGTGCGTCGCGGCCGCTGACCCGCACCGAGGTGCTCACCTACACCAGCATGATCGCAGGCGCTGGGAACGAAACAACCACGCGGCTGATCGGTTTCATCGGCCAATTGCTCAGCGAACACCCCGACCAACGCCGACAGCTGGTTGAGGACTTCTCGCTGATCCCTCGGGCGATCGAGGAGGTGCTGCGTTATGAGGCGCCCTCGCCCGTGCAGGCACGGTACGTCGCCCACGACACCGAATGCCGTGGCGAAAGGATTCCCGAGGGCTCGGTCATGTTGTTGCTCAACGGTTCCGCCAACCGCGACGAGCGGCACTTCCCCGACGGGGAGCGCTTTGACATTCACCGAACTGGTGGGCATCTGTCGTTCGGGCAGGGTCTGCACTTCTGTCTCGGGTCGGCGTTGGCGCGGATGCAGGCCCGGGTGGCGCTCGAGGAGATCCTCAACCGCTGGCCCGAATGGGATGTCGACTTCGACAACGCGGAGATGGCGCACACGTCGAGCGTGCGGGGATGGGGGAAGCTTCCCGTCACGATCGGGTAGCTCGACTGGCCTACTTGTCGCGGGCGATCACACCGCGCAACAGCGTGTCGCGGACGTGGATGAGCGACGCGCGCGTCCCGACGTTGCGAATGATGTTCTCGGGGAACCAGCCGACACCGATGACACATCGGGCGAGCATCTCGTTCGACGGGCTGTCGATCTTGATTTCGCCGGACCGAATACCCTCCGCCAGTAGCGCTTTCATCTGCCGCACGCGCTTGGTGAACAACCAGCCGGGGTTCGGGGTGTCGGGTGGAGACTGGCGCATCCATGCGAGCTGAATGCGGAACTCATCGCCGAAGCGGTCCAGCACGTTGGTGTTGACCCAGGACAGCGCATCGAGCTTCTCGACCGGCGACGCATCGGAGCGCAACACGTTCGTCCAGCCCAAGGCGACCTTTTCGCCGAACGACTGCATGATCGAGGCCAGGAGTTCGTCCTTCGAGCCGATCAACCGGTACACCGTGCCGGTGCCGAGTCCGGCCGCAGAAGCGATGTCTCTGATGGTGGTGACTTCGTAGCCCTTACGGCCGAACTCCGTTCGCGCCACCGCACGAATGTAGGCACCCCTGTCGTTGAGCTCGGCGTCACGATCGTCGGTCCACGACTTCACCACATCGTCGGCAGCGAGAAACGCCGCAGACCGATCGAGTACGGCATCGGTCGGCGGCACCGCGGCAAGTCCCTCCAGCAGAATCCTGCACAGCAGGGTGGCAACCTTGTCGGCGCCTGAGCCGTGGCGCATAACGTCGAGGCCCACCTGCAACATCGTCTGCACGATCCGATCCGCAAGAACCGGCAGGTCGACATCGGGCCGAAGGTAGCCGCTCCATCGCGCGGCACGCAGCGTCTGCACCATCGCTTCGAGGATGGCCGTCGGCCGCTGCTGCGCCAGTGCCGCGAGTTCCGGATTCGACGTCGGCGCCTCATAGAACGTCATCTGCAGCGCCGCACCGTGTGTGAACGCGCTTTGCGCGATCGCCGAGCCCAGATCGACGATCCGATCAAAGGCGGACAACGGCGCGGGATCGTCCAACCGGCTCTGCGCGTGCTCGGCGATGCGATCCAGCTCGTCGTGATAGCGCCGCAGCAGTTCGACGAGGATCGCTTCCTTGGATTCGAAATGGTGGTAGAGGCTGCCGGGGAGAATGCCGGCGGCGTCGGCGATCTCCTGCAACGAGGTGCGCAGGCCCGACGTCGCGATCAGCAGGGCAGCGGTCTGCAGGATCTCGGTGCGCCTGGTGCCGTCGTCGTATGCGTGGCCGGCATGCCTCGGCGTCACTTGAGGACGCCCCACACCATCTGCACGGCTCCTGACTCCTGCTGGCTTGCCGAACTGACCCAACGTTTGGTTAACGCTACCAGAGGTCTGTCCTCCCGCAGGGCCCTCCGACGCGCCGAACGCGCCGGTAGAAGGACCGCGCGGAGCCCTCGTCACGCGGTGATGCCGAGCCTCTCGGTGACGGCGAACACTTCCTCGTAGATCGAGCCGGGAACGGTAAACGGTTCCGTTGCGGCGATGTCCGTGAGGTGGGCCGCGATGTCGTCGGCAGTGGGACTGCTGCCGGGTTCGGCCAGCCACCCCTCGCCGAGGCCGATGAATACCCGCGCGAAGCGGCCTCCGCACGCCGAGAAGTTCTGGTGGCTGAACTCGCAGGCCCGACTCGCCAGGAACACGACGATCGGCGCGACGAGTTCAGGCCGGATCGCTTTGAAGAACCCGCTCTCCTCAAGGACTTTCGGGTCGCCGAGCGTTTCGGTGACCATGCGTGAGATGCCGAACGGCAGCACCGTGTTGGCCAGGATTCCATGCTCGCCGCCCTCGAGTGCGATGACGTTCGTCAACCCGACGAGGCCGGCCTTCGCCGCCGCGTAATGCGCTTCCAGGTGTTGGCCGAACATTCCGGCCGAGGAGGCGATGAACACGATGCGGCCATAGCCCTGCGCCTTCATCACCCGGTAGGCGGGCTGCGCGAGATAGAAGCCGCCGTCGAGGTGCACGCGCAGCATGCGCCGCCAGTCATCCGGTGTGAGCTCGTCGAACGGGGTGCTTGTGAAGATTCCCGCGTTGCTTACCACTGCGTCCAAGCGGCCGAAGCTGTCGACAGCAGTTCGGACTATCGCCTCACCACCCTCGGGGCTGTCGACCGAATCGTGCGATGCCACCGCTACGCCACCCGCCGAGGTGATCTCCTCGACCACCTGGTCCGCGACCGATGCGTCCGCACCCTGGCCGCCCATGGCCCCGCCGAGGTCGTTGACCACCACCGAGGCGCCGCGCCTTGCCAATTCGACGGCATACACGCGGCCGAGTCCGCGCCCGGCGCCCGTGACGACGGCGACCTGGCCGGTGAAGTCGATCATGTGCCCTCCGCTGATTGACTGTCGGTGGGGCCGGACTCTACGTTGGAACAGATATTTGGTCAACGAGCGAGGTGGCGGTGCAGGGCGACACGGTGGACGACGGCGGCGACGGTCCGCAGCGGCTGGCCTTGCTGGCGTCCGCCCTCGCCGGTCGCACGGTGGCGGTGGCATCCGGCGCGCCGGGAGAGCCGGCGTGGACCGATGGCATCACGGTGTTCATCGACGCCGAAGCCGGCGCGGCCCAGCAGATCGAGTCGGTGACGGTACAGGCGTCGCTGATGGCGAGCGGGAGTCTGGCTCCGGACGTGATGCGTCAACTGCTGCGACGGCCCGCGCTGGCCCGGCGTTACCTCGCGGTAGAGGGGCAGCGCGCGTTGTCGGCGAACGACGACCTGCTGCCGTATCCGGTTCGCCGCCTGATCGATCTGGACGTCGCGTCGCGCGCGAATTCGCCCGCTGACTCGCTGAAGGTGGCGGCGGAACGCGATATCGCGGATCCACCGACGAGCTTCGGAGTAATCCGGGCGCGCAGCCTGCTTTCGACACATGCGGCGGCGGCACACGCGGATTCGCAGGGCACCCACTCTCCGCGGCGCGACGCGAAAAAGGAACTCGCCAGCCTCGAGGACGAGGGGGATGACGGCGAGAACGTGGAGGACGTGGAGGACCCGTTCTCCAGCCCGGTCGGCGGCGGTGGGGCAATCGGAAAACTGTTGCAACGCCTGTTACGGAGGGTGCGTCAGCTCGGCGGCGGCGGGCCACCGGGAGCCGATACGCCGACACATCGATCACCCGACGGCATTCGGGGCGCGGGAGCTGTCACGTCGACATCGGCGGGGGCTTCCGAGGTCGACGACGTCGATGACAGCGACGGCAGGAAGTACCCGGAATGGGATGTTCATCGCAGGCGCTACCGGCATGACTGGTGCACGGTCCACGAGTCCGATCCGCCCCGCAAGCAGGGACATTCATTCGAACGACCCGATGTGCACGCCCTGCGGCGACCTCTGACACGGCTCGGGATCGGGCTCGATCGCTGCCACCGCCAAACGCAGGGTGACGACATCGACGTCGACGCGGCGGTCGAGGCGCAGGTGGAGATGCTCGCAGGGTCGGCGCCTAGCGAGGCCGTCTACCTCGACAGTCTGCGGCGTCGTCGCGACCTCGCGGTACTGGTCCTGCTCGATATCTCTGGATCATCTTCTGAAGCAGGGACTTTCGGGCAAACCGTGCACGAGCAGCAGCGGGCAGCTGCCGCAGCGCTGACGGTCGCGCTGCACGATCTCGGTGATCGCGTCGCGCTGTACGCATATCAGTCGCAGGGTCGGTCCGCTGTGCACATGCTTCCGGTGAAGCGCTTCGACGAAAACCTCGACGCCGTAGTGATGCAGCGTCTGGGCAGCTTGACCCCAGGCGCGTATTCGCGTCTGGGCGCCGCCATCCGGCACGGCGCCGCTGTCATCTGTGAGAAGGCAGGCACGTCCCGGCGGCTGCTCGTCGTGCTGTCCGACGGGCTCGCCTACGACCACGGATACGAACGTGCCTACGGAGCTGCTGACGCACGACGGGCGCTCGGCGAAGCCCGCAGGCAGGGCATCGGCTGCTTGTGCTTGACGATCGGTGCGGGCACCGATACCGGAGAGCTCGGCAGGGTCTTCGGCACCGCGGCGCACGCGTCGATACCCAAGCCCAGACAGCTGGCCGACGTCATTGGACCGCTCTTCCGCGCCGCATTGCGCACCGCAGACCTGCGCCGCAAGGTGTCATAGCAGGCCGGACCTTGAACCAAACATCTGTTCCGCGCTAGGGTGCTCGAAAGCGATGACGAGAGAGGAAGCCATGCCGGTGAAGCCGCCGCGCCCGTACTACGTGCCAGTGGGCAACGAGGAGCAGGTGTTCAAGGCCGCTTATCGGCAGGGACTCGCCGTCGTGCTGAAAGGGCCGACCGGGTGCGGTAAGACTCGGTTCGTCGAGGCAATGGCACACGACCTGGATCGGCCGCTCATCACGGTTTCCTGCCACGATGACCTGACCACGGCGGACCTCGTCGGCAGATTCCTGTTGCGCGGCGGCGACACCGAGTGGGTCGACGGACCTTTGACTCGCGCGGTGCGCGACGGTGCCATCTGCTATCTCGACGAGGTGGTGGAGGCGCGGCAAGACACCACGGTTGTCCTGCACCCCCTGTCCGATCACCGGCGCCAGCTGCCCATCGAGCGGCTCGGGGAGACGCTCGACGCGGCCCCCGGCTTCTGTCTGGTGGTGTCCTACAACCCCGGCTATCAGAGCGTTCTGAAAGACCTCAAGGACTCGACACGTCAGCGGATGGTTGCCATCGACTTCGGTTTCCCCACACCGGATGTCGAGGAGAAGATTCTCGTCAACGAAGCAGGCATCGGACACGAACGCGCCGCCGAACTCGTTCGGCTCGGCCAGGCGATCCGTCGATTGGAGACCGGCGGATTGCGTGAGGTGGCGTCGACGCGCGTGCTGATCGCCGCCGGTCAACTGATCGCCGAGGGGCTGAGTTCCCGCGACGCCGCCCGCGCCGCCATCGCCGGACCGCTCACCGATGACTCGACGGTGACACGCGGTCTTGTCGAAATGATCGACGTCTATTTGGCCGACCAATCACCCACTGACTGACGCCACGCACATCCACGGAGGTCGAATGTCCTACGAGAGCACCGCCGAACCGATCAAGGTCGGTTACCTGATGGACTTCAAGCTGCCTCCGGGGTTTCCGGAGGAACTGATGGCTTCCTTCACCCAGTGCTTCGACCTCGTCTTCGAAGAAGCGGTCGCACAAGGCTTGATGGACCGGCCCGTGCAGATGATCTACCGCGAGGTGGAAGGCCTGCCCAAAGGTTCGGTCAAGGCGGTGATCGATGCGTACGCGGAACTGGTCGATGAGGGCTGCCTGGTCGTGTTTGGACCGAATATCACCGACAACTGCGTCCCACTCCGCGAAGCCATCGAAGAGCGGTTCAAAGTGCCGGCGATCAGTGTCACCGGCACCGACGACTGGCTCGGCGAATGGACATTCGCGTTTCCCCAGGGATCGATGACCGACGAACCGATCTTCTTGGCCGACCTGATTGCCAAGCGCGGACTCGCCGAGATCGGCGTCTTGATGGAGCAGAGCCTCATCGGTGAGAGCTACCTGAAGAACCTGCGAAGTGCTTGTCGTCGCAAGGGTATTCGGATCGTCGCAGAAGTGGCGATCGCTCAGACGGCTCAGGACATCAACGCGGCCGTGCAGACGCTGCACGAGGCAAAATCCGAAGCGATCGTGCACCTGGGATTCGGATTCGGAATCGTCTTCATCAACCCGGCGCTCGAGGCTCTCGGCTGGGACCCACCGCGATTCACCACCACGGCCTTCCAGAACGCATGGGTCAACCCGATCATGTGGAACGCGTTTCTGGGGTGGATCGGAGTCGACCAGTACGACGAGAACAACCCGATCGGCCAGGCCTGGCTCGACCGGTACGCAAAGAGATACGACGGCAGCCGTCCCGAGTATTGCGTGTCGGTCGTCAACCACGACGTCGCCGCGACGTTGGTGCGCGCGTTCACCGATTCCCACCCACTGAGTCCTCGTGGCGTCAAGGAAGCGCTGGAGCGCGTGAAGATGATGCCCGCTGCGTCAGGAGCGCCCGGTACGCGGGTGTCGTTCGGTAAGTGGACCCGCCGCGCATGGATGGGTGCCGGCTACCTGGTCGCTCGCACGCTTGATGCCGACGGCGTCAACTCACACTTGGTCGATCGCTTCGGAGAGGAAGCCTGATTCGATGACTACACAGGAATCCAAGCCGCCTGATACACAACTAGATTCACCGGGTTCGACACGTACAGGCCCAAACTGGGGCCGACGGATTTCACTGTTCGCGTGGCTCGGCTTCCTCGGGCTGTTCGCCGCCGTTGCGCGGACGGATGTCGACCCTCGCGTGGCCAACCCGAACGTCGAGGGGCGGCCCCGTCCGGTCGGGTTCCTGACGGGATTCGATCACTGGCAGGTCATCCCGCAGGTCGGCGCCCTGATCATGGTCGTGGTGCTGACCATCGTCTTCATCCGTGGCTGGCGGAAAAACCCCGGCAGCCCGGTGCTGATGATGGTCCTGGTGACGACGCTGATCGTCTGGCAGGACCCGATCATGAACTGGTCGCCGTACGCGGTATACAACCCGGCGCTGTTGCACTGGCCGGAATCGTGGCCGCTGATCATGATGTCGCCCACCGTCGAACCCTGGATCGTGTTCGGGTACGTGACGTTCTACTTCGGTCCGTACTTCCCGGCGATCTGGATTCTTCGCAAGATGCAGGCCAAGCGCGGCCCCGAAGCGTTCGTCACCCGGCACCCGCTGATCAGCCTGGGTGCGCTGGTGCTGGTGATCGGTTTCATCTTCGACGCCATCCTGGAGATCAGCCTGGTGCGCACGGGGCTGTACATCTACTCGCAGTCGATCCCATTCGGAACATTATTCCCCGGCACTACCTTCCAGTTCCCGCTGATCTGGGAGTCGTTGTCGGTGACCTTCGTGATGATCCCCGCCGCGATCCTCGTCTACCGCGACGACACAGGGAAGTCAATGGCGGAGAAGCTCGCCGCGAAGGCCAAGCTGTTTCCGACGAAGCCGGTACTTGGCACGTTCCTGGTGATGTTCGCGATCATCAACGTGTCGTACTTCGCCTACGGCGGCTGGTTCTGGGCGATCAAGGCCAGCGGGCTGGCCACCTCGGTCGCCTGCCCGTGGCCCTATCCCGAGGCCAAAGTGTATGACCCGCAGGGGTATTACGAGGAGAACGGTGCCGAGGGGCCGTACTCGGTCGGTAAGTGGTCCACCTGGCAGCAGGGCCTGCCGGACGGTCGTCCCAACGTCGAGTTGGGCTCCAAGAGCGATCGATGCGCGACAGAAAATTCTAATGGCTGACACGCGCAGCGTCGTCATCACCGGCGCCTCAAGAGGACTCGGGTTCGCCTCGGCCTGCCACTTGTACCGGCATGGCTGGCTCGTTGTGGCAGCCATGCGATCGGTTGACGCCGGCATGCAACGGCTGCGTGATGCGACTGGCGCTCCAGACGACGATCCGCGTCTGATCGGCGTCGCGCTCGACCTGACCGACGCGGCATCGGTCACCGCCGCCGCGAAGTCGATCGAGGAGGCGGTCGGTGCGCCATATGGCTTGGTGCACAACGCCGGCATCTCTGCGGCCGGGATGCTCGAAGAGGCGCCGATGAGCCTGTGGGAGCGGATGTTCGCCACCAATATCTTCGGTCCGGTCGCGCTCACCAAGGCGCTCCTGCCTTCCATGCGCAAAGCGGGGCGGGGCCGCATCATCCTGGTGTCCAGTGCGGGTGGCGTGCGCGGAATGCCCGCGACTGCGCCGTATTCCGCCGTCAAAGGTGCCCTTGAACGGTGGGGCGAATCGATGGCAGGCGAAGTCGCCTCGTTCGGTATCGGCGTGACCATCCTGGTCACCGGGACCTACGACACCGAGATCATCACCGACGCGGGAACGACAGACAACCGCGACCTCGACGGTCCCTACGCGGCCCACCACAGCACCATGGACAAGCGTGGCCGAGCGATGATGAAGCGCGCCGCCAAATCACCGGAGAAGTTCGCCATCGGACTCGCCAAGGCGCTGGATGACTCGGCGCCGTTCGTCCGCCGCCCGGTCGGGCCTGACGCTCGAATGCTGTTGGTCGCTGATCGGTTACTGCCGGGTGCTGCCATGCATCACATGACGCGACTGATGATGGGAATCCCGCGATTCGGTGCTCTGCGGGGTTCGCCGGCCGCAACCATGGGAGTGCCCGACCCGCAGACGCAAGAGAGCGAGAACCATGACTGACGTCCGGTTCGAGACCAAGATGCTGATCGACGGCAAGCTCGTCGACGGCGAGGCAGGCACCTTCACCAACATCAACCCGGCCACCGAGGAACCGCTGGGTGAGGTTGCCGACGCGTCGAAGGAGGACATGCACCGGGCCATCGACGCGGCACGGCGCGCCTTCGATGAGACGGATTGGTCCACCAATCACTCTCTGCGGCAACGGTGTCTGCTGCAACTGCACGATGCGATCGAGGCCGAGAAGGAGGAGCTGCGGGAGGAACTCATCCTCGAGGTGGGGTGTCCCCGCGCGGTGACCCACGGCGCACAGCTGGACGCGCCGTTGGCCGACGGGCTGCGCTACCCGGCCAAACTGATCGACGAGTATCCATGGGAGACATCGCTGGGAGACACAGTCGTCTCGCTGACCGGAGTGAACACCACCCGCACGGTGTGGCGCGAACCCGTAGGAGTCGTCGGCGCGATCGTGCCGTGGAACTTCCCGTTCGAGGTGTCGATCCAGAAGCTCGGGCAGGCACTGGGCACGGGCAACACCGTCGTACTGAAGCCTGCCCCGAATACGCCGTACAACGCCACGCGTCTGGGTCGGCTGATCGCGGAGAAGACCGATATCCCGCCAGGAGTCATCAATGTCGTCACCGCATCGGACCATTTCGTCGGCGAGGAGCTCACGCTGTCGCCGAAGGTCGATCTGATCTCCTTCACGGGTTCGACGGTCGTCGGCAAACGGATCATGGAGAAAGGCGCTGCGACGATGAAGCGTCTCTTCCTCGAACTGGGCGGCAAGTCGGCGACGATCGTCTTGGAAGACGCGGATTTCGCACTGGGCTGCCTTATCGGCATCGGTGTCTGCATGCACGCAGGCCAAGGCTGCGCGATGCCGACTCGAATGCTGTTGCCGCGGTCGCGCTACGACGAGGGCATCGAGATCCTCAAGGGAATCTATGAAGGCGTAGCGCCGGGCGACCCGCAGGATCCGGCAACGCTGTGCGGCCCGGTCATCTCCGATCGGCAGCGCAGTCGCATACGGGGCTATATCGAGAAGGGCGTCGAAGAAGGCGCACGGATGGTCGTCGGCGGGGCCGACGCGCCGGATGGACTGGAGAAGGGGTTCTTCGTCAAGCCAACGCTTTTCGCGGACGTCGGCAACTCGATGACCATCGCCCAGGAAGAGATCTTCGGGCCGGTGCTCGTCGTCATTCCGTTCGACGACGAAGACGACGCGGTGCGGATCGCCAACGACAGTCCTTACGGGCTGGCAGGCAACGTCATGGCAGGAACGCTGGAGCATGCTCTGGCGGTGGCCAAGCGGCTGCGCGCCGGTTTCATCGGCATCAACGGCACCGCGGGCTACGGCGCCGACACGCCATTCGGCGGCTATAAGGCCAGCGGGATCGGTCGCCAGAACGGCGTCGCCGGTTTCGACCAGTACACCGAAGTGAAATCCGTGGCCTACCCGGCGGGTTAGAAGGAGCGGCATGTCAGATCTGTACTCAGACTTAGGAGACCTCGAGGATTTCGGGGCGTTCGACGACGTCGTCTCGGGCAATGTCCGTGACCCGTACCCGGAATTGGCCAAGCAGCGCAACGAGACGCCGATCCAGCGGATCGACATGTCCGCCATGCCCGGCGAGGAGGGCAAGCCGGTATTCATCGTGTACCGGCACGAGGACATCCAGACGATGTTGCGCGACAACGAGACGTACTCGTCCAATGTCGTGATCCAGATCTTCGGTGACGTGCTTGGTCACGGGGTGATGCTGGGCATGGATGAGCCTGTACACGGCAGGCTCCGGTCGCTGGTGACGAAGGCGTTCACGCAGAAGGCGCTGGCGCGATGGGAAGACGAGATCGTCGGCCGCATCGGCAACGAACTCATCGACCAGTTCGCCGCGGACGGCAAGACGGACTTGGTCAAGACGTTCACGTTCCCGTATCCGACCCGCATCATCGCCGCGCTGCTCGGGCTCCCAGAAGCGGACTTCCCGCAGTTCCAGCGGTGGTCGATCTCGATGCTGAGCTTCACCGTCAACCCGGAACGCGGTAAGGCGGCATCGCAGGCGCTGGTGGACTACTTCAAACCGATCCTGGCGGCACGTCGGGAGGAGCCACGCGAGGATCTGATCAGTGCACTCGCGGCGGCCGAGATCGACGGTCACAAGCTGGAAGACGAGGACATCTATTCGTTCATCCGGTTGCTGTTGCCTGCCGGGGTGGAGACGACGTACCGGTCGTTGGGCAACTTGTTGTTCGGCCTGTTGACCAACCAGGACCAACTCGAGGCGGTTCGCGCCGATCGGTCGCTCATTCCGCAGGCGATCGAAGAGGCGGTGCGGTGGGATGCGCCGCTGTTGAACATCACTCGGGTCGCGACACGTGACACCAAGTTGGCCGGGGTGCCGATACCGCAGGGCTCGTCGGTGATGCCGATGCTCGGCGCCGCCAACCGGCAAGAGGACAGGTATCCGGATCCGGACCGGTTCGACATCTTCCGGCAGGCCAAGGTTCCCATCAGCTGGGGACACGGGGTTCACGTGTGTCTCGGCATGCATTTGGCACGACTCGAGATGCGCACTGCAATCAACCTTCTGCTGGACCGGCTGCCCAACCTGCGGCTGGATCCCGACGGCGACGACCCGCACATTCGTGGCATGGTGTTTCGCTCGCCGACGTCGCTACCGGTAATCTTCGACCCGCCGAGCAGGAGTGAGACTTGACCGATTTCGAAACAGTCGACTTCTTCACCGACGAATCCCTTGTTCCGAACCCGTACCCGTATTTCGACCACCTTCGGTCGAAATGCCCAGTGGTGCAGGCGACCCCGTTCAACGTGCTGGCCGTCACCGGCTACGACGAGGCGCTGGCCGTCTATAAGGACCCCGCATTCTCGTCGTGTGTCTCCGTCGCAGGCCCGTTCTCCGGCATGCCCTTCGGGCCCGACGGGCACGACGATGTCTCGGAACTGATCGAGGAACACCGCGGCGCGGTCCCGATGAGTGAGCACATCACCACGCAGGATCCTCCCCTGCATACGCGGACCCGGGGGCTGATGAACAAACTCATTACTCCCAAGCGCCTCAAGGAGAATGAGGACTTCATGTGGCGGCTGGCCGATGAGCAGCTCGACTCGTTCATCGACCGCGGTTCCTGCGAGTTCCTCGAGGACTACGCGAAGCCATTTTCCCTCTTGGTGATCGCCGACCTGCTCGGTGTGCCCGCCGAGGACCACGACGAGTTCCGTGCCGTCTTCGCAGGCGAGCTGGTCGGCCAGCTCGGCGAAGAAGCGCCGACGACGCACAATCCGCTCCAATGGCTCAACGACAAGTTCTACGCCTACATCGAGGACCGCAGGCGCGCGCCGCGCGCGGACGTGTTGACGGGGTTGGCGCAGGCCAAGTACGAAGACGGATCGACGCCGGACATCGAAGACGTGATGAACCTGTCGACGTTCTTGTTCGCCGCCGGCACCGAGACGACGACCAAGCTTGTCAGCTCGGCGGTACGGATCATCGGAGAGAATCCGGAGTTCGAGAAGACTCTCCGTGAGGACCGCACCAAGATTGGCGCTTTCCTCGAAGAGACATTGCGGATGGAAAGCCCGGTCAAGTCCCACTTCCGGATGGCCCGCACGACGACCACCGTTGGAGATGTCAAGGTGCCCGCGGGTGCGACCGTCATGGTGTTGCCGGGCGCGTGCAATCGTGACGAACGAAAGTTCGCCGACCCCAATACCTTCAGACCGGATCGACCGAATGTGCGCGAGCAGATCGCGTTCGTCCGAGGCGTTCACTCCTGCCCTGGCGCACCGCTGGCGCGGGCCGAGGGCCGCATCTCGCTCAACAGAATTCTCGACCGGATGAGCGACATCACCGTTTCGGAGAAGCATCACGGCCCGGCCGGCGACCGCCACTACGCGTACGAGCCAACGTTCATCATGCGTGGACTGAGCGAACTACACATCGACTTCACGCCGGTCGGCTGAATCAGTCAGTTCTGATTGGAGACACGAATGGCGGGACGGCTCGAGGGCAAGGTCGCATTCATCACGGGCGCTGCGCGGGGGCAGGGTCGCGCGCATGCGATCGCGATGGCCAAGGAGGGTGCCGACGTCATCGCAGTCGACATCTGTCGCGACATCCCCTCCAATCCCTATCCACTCGCGAAGCCCGATGACCTCTCGGAGACCGAACGTTCGATCAAGGAGGTCGGCCGCCGCGTGGTGGCAAAGATCGCCGATGTGCGGGAGCGTCACGAACTGCGTGAGGCCGTGGATGCAGGACTGGCCGACCTGGGCAAGATCGACATTGTCCTGGCCAACGCCGGCATCCTGCCGATGGCCATGGGCCGAGCCCACGACGCGATGTCGTTCGTCGACGCCAGCGATGTCGACCTGCTCGGCGTGATGAACACCGTCGCGGTCACGATCCCGCACCTGCCCAATGGGGCGTCGGTCATCATCACGGGTTCGACCGCTGGAATGATCCGCGGCACCACCGACAACCCGAACATGGGGCCGGGTGGCAGGGGCTACGGCTGGAGCAAGCGAGTACTGATCGAGTACGTCGAAGAGATGTCGATGGCTCTGGCGGAACGAATGATTCGCGTCAACGCCATCCACCCGACCAACTGCAACACCCACCTGCTGCAGAACGACGGCATGTACAGCATGTTCCGCCCCGACCTGACCCAGCAGGGTAAGCAGGCGACCCGCGAAGATGCCGAGCCGCTGTTCACAATCTTCCAGGCCATGCCCATCCCGTACGTCGAGCCCGAAGACATCGCTAACCTTGGCGTGTTCCTGGCCAGCGAGGAGAGCCGCTACATCACCGGACAGCAGATTCGTGTCGACGGCGGGTCACTCCTGAAGTGGCCCAACGGACCTGGGGGATAGCGCGGGCTAATTGTCCCGATGCAGGAAGCCGTGCAGAATCGCCTGGACGAGTTCGTCGACGATGGCCTCGCGTGACGGCGGTTTGGCTCCGAAGAACGTCGAACGCATCGCCACCATGCCGACGATCATCGCCACCGTCGAGTGCGCAGGCAGGTCCGGTTGGTCGGAGTGCATCCCGCGGATCTGCATGCCCTCGGCGCTGATCCGGCTGAGCACTGTGAGTGCCCTTCGGATATCGGCGATGCCTGCACTCTCGATCTCGTCCTCGCTGAGCCCGTCCGATGCCACGAGCGTCAGCAGAAGGCCCCGATGTTCGACGAGTACGTCGTAGAGCTGCCCGACGAAAAGCCGGGACAACTCCTCTTCGTTGGTTTCCTCGGGAACGACGGCCTGCCACGTCTCGCCGAATCCGTCGACGAAGCCTGTGAAGGGCAGCACGAGGGCTTCCCGGAACAGCCCGGCCTTCGAGCCGAAGTGCCGGAACAGCAGATATTCGCTGACTCCGGCGGCCTCGGCGATTTCGCGCGTCGTGGTGCTGCGGTAGTCGCGGCGGGCGAACAGTTCTCGAGCCGCGTCGAGCAGTAGGCGTCGTGGCTCGCCGCGGGGCCGACGACTCGACTGCGCCGGCGCGGGTTGCTTCTTGGCTGAACGTCCCTGGGGCACCGCTATTCACTCTCCATGGTTGAAGGCAGTCACGATAGTCGGCCTTGACCGAGTCGTTAGAATAGTGTGCACTATTAGTCGTGGGCCAACTCATCATGCTCGGCACGCTGTTCGGCCTGATCGCCCTGATCGTCGGACTGGTCATCTACTTCGACCCCGAGGCCCGCGGCGGCGCGCCACAAGAGCGCGATCGATGAACACAGAGTTGACGCCGCTGCTGACGGCGGCCAATGCGTTCGGTTGGCTCAGCGGCATTCTGTTCACCATCGCCGGCATCTATCTGAGCGTCCGCCGCGGCCGCCTGCACCCGCTTCTGCTCTTGTGCATTTCCGCGATCTCGTTCTCGTGGATAGAAGCGCCGTACGACTGGGCGATGTATGCGCAATTTCCACCGGCACTTCCCCGCATGCCGTCGTGGTGGCCGTTGAACATGACCTGGGGTGGGCTGCCGTCTTCGGTGCCTCTGGGGTACATCGGCTATTTCTGCATTCCTGCTGTCGTCGGTGCCGCGCTCGGGCGACGCCTGAGCGCACGATTCAACCGGCGCAGGCCGATCACACTTCTGTTCGTCGGATTTGTCGTTGGCTTCTGCTGGGCGCTGCTGTTCAATGCGGGCCTCGGCGCGAGGTTGGGAGTCTTCCACTACGCCTACGTGATTCCCGGTTTGGGACTGTTCGAGGGGACGCTGCACCAGTACCCGATCTACGACGCCATCGCTATGGGCATACAGATGATGGTGTTCACCTATCTGCTGGGCCGGACTGATTCAGAGGGGCGCAACGTCATCGAAATGTGGTCGGACAAGCTGTCGAAGACCCGCGTGCAATCGGCGATCCTGTCCATCGTCGCGGTCATCGTCATCGGAAACGTGCTCTACGGCGCCGTTTTCGCACCCCACCTCGTGACAAAGCAGCTGGGGTACGTGACATCGGGCTCGGACGAGCAGCTGTTCCCAGGCGTGCCGAACCAACCCAGATGACGCGCGAGCTCAGCTTGCCGCCGCGCGCGGAGTTGGCCGAGTGGGAAGTTATGGCACGCTTTTCGCGAAATCACGTGTCATAACTGGCCGCTCGACGGCAAGTCGACGGCAGCGGCGATCGCGGCGGCCGATCGGTCGACGTCCGCATCCGTCGTCGCCCAGTTCGAGATCGACACCCGTAAGACGTCTTCACCGTTCCAGGTGGTACCGCCGAGCCAGCACGTGCCGTCACGCTGAATTGCGGCAACGGCGGCGCGGTTGGCGTCGTCGCCACCCGGCAGGCGCACCAGCACCTGATTGAGGACGACGTCGTTGAGCACTTCGGCGCCGGGAATGTCGCTCAGCTGCTCGGTCATTCGGCGTGCCAGTGCACAGTTGCGCTCGATCATCTCGGCTATCCCCGAGCGACCGAGCGAGCGAATCGCAGCGTACACGGGAACCGCACGGGCACGCCGAGAACTCTCCGGCACGTAGTTCGTGTTGTCGCGCTGGCCCGGATCGGCCACCAGATACGGACCGGCTAGGCTCATCGCGGCCAGGTGAGCGTCCGGGTCCGCAACGATAGCCATCGCGCCGTCGTAGGGCACATTGAGCCACTTATGGGCGTCGACAGCCCAGGAGTCCGCGCGCTCAACGCCGGCAGTGAGGTGCCGGGTTGCCGGTGCGGCGGCGGCCCACAAACCGAACGCCCCGTCGATGTGAAGCCAAGCCTGGTGAGCAGCGCAGGCGTCGGCAATCGGGCCGAACGCGTCGAACGCACCGGTGGCTACGTTGCCGGCTTGTGCACATACGATCGTCGGTGCGTCGTTGTCGCCCAACGCTTCTACTAGCGCGTCGGGGTCCATGCGGCCCTGGTCGTCGGCGGAAATGCGGATCGCCGTCTTGTCGCCGAGACCCAGCAGCCGTAACGACGTGTAGATCGTCGCATGGGCCTGGTCGCCACACAGGATGCGAACCGCCGGTGCACCAATGAGCCCGTCGCGCTCCACATTCCAGCCCGCGCGTGACAGAACGGCATGGCGCGCGGCGGCAAGACATGTAGTGTTCGCGCCCTGGCCCCCGGTGACGAAGCCGACGCTCGCCGTTTCCGGAAGTCCGAGCAAGTCGAGCGTCCACGCCGACGTGATTTCCTCGATCGCGGCCGCGGCAGGCGAGAGGGAATGGAACGCGGCGCACTGGTCCCACGCCGACACCAGCCAGTCGGCGGCCAGCGCTGCGGGCAGCGCACCGCCGATCACGAATCCGAAGTGGCGGGGACCGGCGGTCGCGACGAGGCCCGGTTCGGCGCCGGCGGCCAGCGCGTCGATCACAGCCGCAGGGTCCTCGCCAAATTCGGGCAACGGGCCGCCGAGCGCGTCGCGGACGGCGGCCGCATCGGAACGGGCGGCGACGGGCCGCTCATCAACGGTGGCAAGAAACGCTTCCGCGTGTGTGGCGGCGGCGCGGAGGCCGGAGGTGCGATCAGGCATACCCCGTCGTCGCCCTCCGTATCGACAGCTGATCCATGGCAGTGAGCCTAGGGTTGGAAACGTGCGCAACACACCGAAGTGCTGGCTCACCGACATGGACGGCGTGCTCGTCCGCGAAGAACACGCCCTGCCAGGCGCCGCGGAGTTTCTGCAGCGCCTCGTTGACGAACAGCGACCGTTTCTCGTGCTGACGAACAACTCGATCTTCACCCCGCGTGACCTGTCCGCCCGGCTGATGCGATCCGGGCTTTCCGTGCCGGAGTCGTCCATCTGGACGTCAGCGCTGGCCACGGCCGCCTTCCTGTCCGATCAGCTGCCAGGCGGCTCGGCGTATGTCATCGGCGAGGCAGGCCTGACCACTGCGCTGCATGAGGTCGGGTACACGCTCACCGACCACGAGCCGGACTATGTCGTCCTCGGCGAGACCAGGACGTATTCGTTCACGGCGATCACCAAGGCCATCCGGCTGATCCTCGGCGGGGCCCGGTTCATCGCGACCAACCCCGACGTCAGCGGCCCATCGGCGGAAGGCCCGCTGCCCGCCACCGGCTCGGTCGCCGCCATGATCACCAAGGCCACCGGTCGCGAACCCTACTTCGTGGGTAAGCCGAACCCGATGATGTTCCGTAGCGCGCTCAATCGGATCGAGGCCCATTCGGAGAACACCACAATGGTGGGCGACCGGATGGACACCGACGTGGTCGCCGGCATCGAGGCCGGGTTGGAGACGATCCTCGTGCTCACCGGATCGACGACTGTCGCCGACATCGAGAGGTATCCGTTCCGGCCCAGCCGCGTGCTGGACTCCATCGCCGACTGCATAGAACTCGTTTGATTCCTGTCGAGCTCGCGCCCGACGTCAGTGCGTCCTTGCGCGCCATGAAGGATCGCGGCACGCCGCCGCCGAGATGCCATTCGGGCGTGATCAAGAGCGCCATCGCGGGCGTGGTGCGCCGGCTCGTCGAGAACAACCCGTCGGGAATCGTGCGGCCGTGGGATCTGCCGGAGCTGCAACGGCGGGCCACCGGCATCGGTGAGGTGACGTCGGCCCGAGTGGTGTCCGTCGACGGCGACGTTTTGGTCGCCGAGCTGCTGCCAGGTGGCCAGCGGATGGTGTTCCGCGGCGTCGACGAGGCATGGCGGCTGGTGCGTTTCGTCGACGACGATGACGTCACCATCCGGCCCGAGATCACCCGCCGGGTCGAACTGCGCGGCTCGGCACCGGATTCGGTTCTGGCGGCGCTTGGCATCGCCAAACCAGACCGCGTCGAGCTCGAAGTGACGTCCGAAGACCTGGGTCAGGGCGAGACGCAGACCCGCTACCGCTATCAGTGGACTGAGGGCGGGCGATCGATCCTGGCCGAGGAGGTCAAGAACGAGATTTATGACGGCGCCACGCCGTATTGGACCTATGTTCGGGGTGTGATCATCGATGGCGACCGCGGGGTGTTGTTGACCGGCAGAGGCGACAGCGCCCAGATCATCGAGGGCTGATGGCCGATATCGAACTGATCGGGGTTCCGTTCGACGGCTACGGGCGTCCCGGACATCAAGCGCGTGCGGCAGCCGCACTGCGGGAGGCCGGCCTGCGCGACGCCTTCGACCATCACCACGTCATCGACGATGACGACCTCGCACTGCCCGATCCCGATCCCACCCGTGGCGCGGCGACCAGCCTGATCAACGAACCTGCGCTGCTGGCCATGACCGACACGCTCAATCGCAGGGTGGGAGCGGTGGTGGGGGCCGGCCGATTCCCGTTCGTCTACGGCGGCGACTGCTCGACGCTGCTTGGCATCGTGACCGGCCTGCGAGATCACGTCGGTGACGTTGGGCTGGTATTCATCGACGGCCACGAGGACACCATGCCGTTGGACGTGTCCGAGGACGGCGAGGCGGCCAACACCGAGATCGGGCTGCTGCTCGGCCTGACCGGCCGGCTGCTGACCGGCGAACTAGGCGATCGGCTGCCTGCGCTACGGCCCGAACAGCTGGTGATCCTCGGTCCGCGCGACGACGCGTGGCGCCAGCAGTTCAACGTGGGCACACTCGCCGAATCCGGCGTGTGGCTGGCCCCGCTCGCCGAAGTCGCCGACGACCCGGCAGGCACCGGGCGCCAGGCGATCGAGCAGTTGTCTGGCCACGTGAACCGGTGGTGGTTGCACATCGACCTCGACGTCCTCGACCCCGTCGAGTTTCCGGCCCAGGGGCTGCCCGATGTCGACGACGAACCCGGCGGGCTGACGTGGGCTCAGCTCACCGACCTCGTCGCCGCACTTTTTACCGGTCCGGGGACGTGTATCGGCGGCAGCGTCGCGATCTACGACCCGGACCAGGACCCCGACGGCACGGGTGCCGCGCAAATCGTTGCGTTCGTCCGTAACGTGTTGGTACGCCCGACAATAAGTCCCTAGGAGCCAGTTTGGCCGAGCCGATCGACGAGCATTTCACCGCAACCGTCTCCTCACTGAACGGCTCGGCGGGGGAGCGCTCGCACGACGAAGCAGTCCGCGACGGCTCAGCGCTGACGGTGGGCCAGTGCGTGGCGCTGTTCGACGCTCAACTCGGCAGTCGTCACCTCGACCTGGCCGCTCGCTGGTTGCGGTCGCAGGGCAAGGGCTACTACACCATCGGCTCATCCGGGCATGAGGGCAACGCGGCGGTGGCGGCGGCACTTCGTTCCACCGATCCTGCGCTGCTGCACTATCGTTCAGGCGGGTTCTTCTTGGCGCGCGCTGCCCAGGCCGGCGGTCGAGACCCGCTGCGCGACATGCTGCTTGGACTGGTCGCGGCCGTCGAGGAACCCATCGCCGGTGGGCGCCACAAGGTGTTTGGCCGCCACGACCTGAACGTCATTCCGCAGACCTCGACCATCGCATCGCATCTACCGCGGGCCATCGGGGTCGCGTTTTCCATCGCGCGGGCAAAGAAGCTGGGCGTGGCTTGCCCGTGGCCCGAGGACGCGATCACGGTGTGCAGCTTCGGTGACGCATCGGTGAACCATTCCACAGCGGTCGGCGCCATCAACGCCGCGCTGCACTCGGCGTATCAGGGTGTCCCGATGCCGTTGCTGTTCGTCTGCGAGGACAACGGGATCGGCATCAGCGTCAAGACGCCGCGTGGATGGATCGAGCACACCTACGGAAACCAGGACGGGTTAGGGTATTTCGGCGCCGACGGCTGGGATGTGGCGGCGACGTTCGACGCCGCCGTTGCTGCAGCGTCGTGGGTGCGCACACTCCGCCGGCCGGCGTTTCTGCATCTGCGGATGGTCCGGCTTATGGGCCATGCCGGTTCCGATTACGAACCGGCTTACCGGCGCCCCGATGAGATTGCGGCCGACTTCGACCGGGATCCGGTACTCGGCACGGCGAAGCTGTTGATCGATCGCGGTGTGCTGTCACCGGACCAGGTGCTTGATCGATATGAGGCCAAGCGCGCCAACGTCATTGAGCTCGCGGCGGCGGTAGCGGATCTGCCGCAGCTCGACACCGCCGCAGCAGTGATGGCACCTCTGCATCAGGGGCTCGAGCAGGCCGCCGCCGCGTCGCCTGAATCGTTGGCCGCAGCGGTGAGGGCCGGCGACCCAGACGCGCCGTTGACGGTTGCCCTAGCGATCAATCGTGCGCTGCACGACATACTGGACCGCTACCCCGAGGCGATGATCTTCGGCGAGGACGTCGCACGCAAGGGCGGCGTATATGGCGTCACCCGTGGGCTTCTCGGCAAGACCAGTTCGGCCAGGGTATTCGACACGCTGCTCGACGAGCAGTCGATCCTTGGTCTCGCACTGGGCGCCGGGGTGTCGGGGCTGCTGCCGATACCCGAGATCCAATACCTGGCCTACTTTCACAACGCCGCCGACCAGATTCGTGGGGAGGGCGCGACGCTGCAGTTCTTCTCCAACCGGCAGTACCGCAACCCGATGGTGCTGCGGGTGCCTGGCTACGGATATCAGAAGGGGTTCGGTGGGCACTTCCACAACGACGACTCGATTGCCGCGATCCGCGATATTCCCGGGGTCGTGATCGCCTCACCGGCGCGCCCCGACGATGCCGCAGCGATGCTTCACACCTGCGCCGCCGCGGCGAAGGAGGCCGGCATGGTGTGTGTGTTTCTCGAACCGATCGCTCTGTACCACACCCGCGATCTGCATACCGACGGCGACGATGGCTGGCTCGCGGCATATCCGAGCGCTGGAGTCCCGATCGGTCGCGCACGTACGTACGCCGAGGGCAGGGATCTGACGCTGCTCACCTTTGGCAACGGGTTGCGGATGAGTCTGCGGGTGGCACGCCGACTCCAAGCTCTGGGCATCGGCGTGCGCGTCGTGGACCTCCGGTGGCTGGCGCCGCTGCCAGTGGCTGACATGCTTCGTGAGGCCAATGCCACCGGACGGGTGCTGATCGTCGACGAAACCCGGGCGACAGGCGGTGTCGGCGAAGGTGTCCTGGCTGAGCTGCTCGCGCACGGTTACACCGGCGCCGTGGACCGCGTCGCCAGCAGGGACAGCTTCATCCCGCTAGGTGATGCCGCGCTCGAGGTGCTGCTCTCGGAGGACACCATCGAGGCCGCGGCGATCAAACTCGCCGGTGGTTGAACCTCCGCCGAAACTGTCCCCAGCTTCGCGTGGGCCCTGACAGATCGCGATTCGACGCGATTTCGCGATCTCCCCGCAGTCTCGCGGGGGTTTTGCGGGCGCTTGATAGCTTGACGCGATGAGCGTTGATGCCACGCGGCCTCTGGCCGGGGTCCGGATCGTCGAGATTTCCAGCTTCGTCGCCGTGCCGTTGGCGGGGATGACGCTGGCCCAGCTCGGCGCCGAAGTGATCCGCGTCGACCCGATCGGTGGCGCAGCCGACTACCACCGGTGGCCGGTCACCGAGAGCGGCGAGAGCATCTACTGGGCCGGCCTGAACAAGGGCAAGCGCTCCGTGGCGGCCGACTTCCGCTCCGAGGAAGGCCAGAAGCTGGTGCAGCGGCTGATCGCCGACGGCGGTGTTCTGGTGACCAATGTTGCAGGACGGCAATGGCATTCGTACGACACGCTGACCCCGTTGCGGCCCGACCTCATTCATGTCGAGGTGTCCGGCCGCACCGACGGCGGCACCGGCGTCGACTACACCGTCAACGCGGGCATCGGATTTCCGATGGTGACCGGTCCTGCCGAGCTTGCCACGCCGGTGAATCACGTTCTGCCGGCGTGGGATGTCGCGTGCGGCATCTATGCGGCGCTGGCGGTCGTCACCGCGCTACGGCATCGCGACGCCACGGGACAGGGCCAACGCATCAGCATTCCGTTGGAGAACGTGGCGCTCGCGACGGCGGGCAATCTCAGCTTGTTCACCGAGGTCATGGTGAACGGTACGGCGCGCGAGCGCATCGGCAATTCGGTTTACGGCCAGTACGGTCAGGACTTCACCAGCAGCGACGGGGTGTCGTTCATGATCGTCGCGCTGACCGGGCGGCACTTCCGCGACCTGACCGAGCTTACTGGTACAACGAAAGCCGTTGCTGCGCTGGCAGATATCCTGAACGCCGATTTCACCGACGAGGGGGAGCGGTACCGCCACCGAGACGCGCTCAGCGGCCTGTTCGCTGAATGGTTTTCGCAACGCACCGGCGCGGAGATCGACGAGGCCCTTTCAGCGACCTCTGTGCTGTGGGAGCGCTATCGCACATTCGCCGAAACGGTTACCGAAGACCGGGTGACCGCCAACCCGATGTTTACCCCGCTCGACCAGCCCCGGATCGGACAGTACCTGGCGCCGGGGCTGCCGCTTGAGATCGACGGCGCGTACTCGCCCGCCGTTGCCGCGCCCGCGCTCGGCGATGACACCGCCGCGGTTTTGGCCGAGTGGTTGAGGATGACCCCGGACGAGATCGGCCGACTCACCGAAGCGGGGACGGTGGCATGAGCAGACTGCTCACGCTGCTTGAGCTGTCACCGGGCGATGGCAACGACACCTGGGTCGGGCCGGCAAGCGGACCCGACGGCAAGCGGGCATACGGCGGGCAGTTCGTTGCACAGAGTCTCGCCGCCGCGTGCCATACCGTCGACGCCGACCGGCCACCGACCAACATGCACCTGCAGTTCCTGCGCGGCGGCGAAGCCGGCGACCCCGTCGACTATTCCGTGGCCCGGGTGTTCGACGGGAGGACCGCGGCGGCGCGCCGCGTCGACTCGCACCAGAGCGGGCGTCTCCTGACGACAGCCACGGTGTCGTTCGCCTCCGAGCTGGCAGGCCCCGAACACGGGCACCGGCCTGACATGCCCGCAGATCCCGACTCGTTGCCGCGGACAGGGCCCGCCGGACCGGCGCCGTCGATGCCGCTGGACGAGCTCGACATCAGGATCGCCGACGACACGTCGACCGGCGAGTTCGTGCGGCGATTATGGTGGCGCGCAACGGTTCCGCTGCCCAACGACCCTACGGTGCATACCTTGGCCGCGGCGTACGTCACCGACGTCTACATGATCGACCCCGCACTGCAGGTGCACGGACATTCGATGAAGGCGCGCAGCCATCGCAGCGGCACCACCGATTCATCGATCTGGTTTCACCGCCAGGTGCGGGCCGACGAATGGAATCTGCTGGAGTGCCGCTCGCCTGCCGCGGCACGCGGACGCGGGGTCGTCACGGCCAGTTGGTTCCGCGCCGACGGAGCGATCGCGGCCACCATGGCGCAGGAGGGCCTTATGGCAGAGCGATAGGCGCGGGCAGTCGCTGTGACCAAGACGCCTTGCGCAGCGCGTCATCAATTGTGGCCCTACAAACGACATGTCCCCTTCCTCGCGTCAACCCGTCCGCGTGGCGAACGTGAACACACTGCGAAATGCGAATTCTCGCGGTAGCTTCACACTCGCGAGGACTGGCCGACCGCGGTCGCTCGCTTCGGGATAGCCCCGCGCTCGCGAATCCGCTTGCGCAGCAGCGTCGCCAGGTAGGTGACCCCGATACCCACGAAGACCGACGCGATGACACCCACCAGCGGATGCAGGCCTTTGAACAACTCGATCACCTGGTAGTGGGTCAGATACGTGTACAGCGATGCCTCAGCGACGATGCCGGCGACGACCGTCATCGCGTCCGGGCAGCGAATCGCCGGCACCCAGATCAGCAGCACCAAGCCCGCCAGCACCAGTACTTCGCGCAGGGTGCTGTCGAAGTAGCCGTACAGGCCGACGGCCAGCACGACCGTAACGAGGATGCGCTGCCAAATCGTCGACGCCTTCGCCGCCGCCCAGCCAGCCGCGAAGAACCAGAACGCCAGCATCGTGAACCATGCGTCGCGGCCCAGGTGCAGCTGCAAGATGTCGTAGCGCATTGCCATTCCCAGCGCGAGCAGCACGGCGGCGAACGCGAACGGGCGTCGCCGTTCCAGTCGATCGACGGCTGGTATCAAGAACAGGGCGGCCAGCGCGACCAGCGTCCACACCAACACTTCGACGAACCACAACCGTCCGGCCGTCATGCTGTCGTGTGGACCGAGGAACTTGTTGGCCAGCAACAGATTCGAAGGGCCGTAGTCATCGGTGATCACCAATGCGATTGCGGCCCACAGCACCGAGGGCACCGCGATCCACGCGATCGTGTTGCGTAGTCGACGAACCCGCTCTACTCGGGAGACGGGTGTAAGGCAGAAGCGTGCGAAGTTGTAGCCCGCCACGCCCAGCAGGATGTGCGCACCACCCCACAATCTGAACAGCTCCGCGTGCGAGCCGACGATCATGACAATCGCCGTCGCACGCAACGCCACGCTGGTTTCCAGCGTCGCGCCCGACCACGGCCGCCGCGCGTGGCGTGGCTTCGACAGTTCTTCCAGTTGGCGCAGCGGCAGCCGGTGCCAGTCGACCGGAAGGGTGCCGAGTGCGCGTTCCAGTCGGATCGACATCGTCACGTAGGACAGTGAGTTGCCGCCCAGATCAGTAAAGCTGGCGTCGGGATCGACAGTGGCGGGGGCGAGATGCAGCACGTCGGCGACGACCGCGCGCAGGTCGATCGCGCCGGCTTCGGTCGCGTCGGCGTCGCGGCCTAGCGCGCGGACGGCCTCGTAATCGGGCTTGCCCGTGGACAGCATCGGCAGGTCGGTGACAGTGACGGCCCGCACCGCCCCGGCAGGCACACCCGCGGCGTCGGCCGCGACGCGTTGGACGTCGCCCACGTCGTGCCCGGCCGTGGCGGCAATCACGAGGCGATCCTCATCGTCAGTGCAGAACGCTGTGATGCCATGGTCTCTTAAGGTGGACTCGAGGCGCTGCAAGTCGATTCGCAGGCCGTACATCTTTGCGAAGCGGCTGCTGCGCCCAACGACCTCGTAGAGCCCGTCCGGCCCGCAGCGGGCGATGTCGCCGGTGTGCAGCGTGTCGACAGTCTTGGGCAGCGCAAGGTCGGCTGGCCCGTGCGCGTAGCCCATCATGACGTTGGGCCCTCGGTAGACCAGTTCGCCGACCGCGTCGTCGGCCCACCCCTCGACCGGCTCGATGGTGAACGATCCGCCGGGTATCGGTCGGCCGATGGTGCTCGGATGGGAAGCCACGAGCTCTGGTGGCAGATAAGCCATTCGGGCCGTCGCCTCCGTCGCCCCGTACATCACCCAAAGGTCCCAGCCCTGGCGTCGGCCGAGCTCGGCGAACCGACGGACACGCTCGGGTGGCATCCGGCCGCCTGCCTGGGTGATGTAGCGAAGGTCGGGCAAGTCCATGGTGTCGAAGCCGACCCGCTCCAGCAGTTCGAACGTGTACGGCACCCCGGCGAACGCGGTGCCGCGGTGCCGGCGGAACAGCTGCCAGAACTCGTCGTCAGTTACCGAGTGATCGGTCAGGATGAGACCGGCCCCACGCAGCAGGTAGCTGTGGATTACCGAGAGGCCGTAGCAGTAGGACATCGGCAACGTGGTTGCAGCCCTGTCGGTTTCGCGGATATCGAGATATTCGGCGATCGCGGCGGCGTTCGCGAGCACGTTCGTGTGTGACAACCGCACCAGTTTCGGGGAACCGGTGCTGCCCGACGTCGACAGCAACAGCGCGAGATCGTCGTGCAGATGAAGCTCGCTGTGATGACGATGGTGGACGCCGTCGCCGTCGACCACGATGCCTGGCCGGTAGGTCTGCATCATCGTGGCATGGTCGCGACCTGCCGGGACGGGCAGCACAACGTGATTTCCGGCGAGCGCACCGAGGTAATGCGTCAATGTCGTTACATCGTTGCGGGTTTCGAGGAGCACCAGCCTGCGCTCGGCGCCCATCTCCTGTGCAGAGTCGGCGACGCGGTCGGCGAGCTCGTGGTACGTCAGCTGCTGCGTTTCGGTCAGCACCGCCACGCGATCGCCGTGACTGCGCAGATGGTCGACGAGCGGGCTCATTCGAGCACCACCCCAGTGCCCACCACCTCGATGCGCACCTTGGCGTCGATCGGCGGAGGGTTGAGGCTGTGCTGGCGAACGACGAGTGGGGCCGCGTCACCGGCCGGGTCGATGGTCAACAGGATGTCGTGGCCGAGAAACTCGGTCGCGATCACGGTTCCTACGCCGTTAAGGCCCTCGCTGTCCGAAACCACAGTCGCGACAAGCTGTTCGGGCCGCAGCGCGAGCGTCGCCGGACCGTCAACGACGTCGTCCTGCACCGGTACGCGACCGAGGGCGCAGTTCGCGATACCGGACACCACGGTGCACGGCAGGGCGATGCAGTCGCCAAGGAACTCGGCGGTGAATCGGTCGGTCGGTTTGCGGTACACGTGCTGGGGGGTGCCCACTTGGGTGAACCGCCCGTTGCGCATGACCGCCACCTGGTCGGCGATCGATAGCGCCTCTTCCTGGTCGTGCGTGACAAGCAGCGTGGTCACGCCGGTGTCCGCAAGCAACCGGGCCACGGCCTTGCGGGTCGATGCGCGCAGCCCGGTGTCCAGCGCGCTGAACGGTTCGTCGAGCAGCATCAGCACGGGCTTTCGCGCGAGCGCGCGGGCGAGCGCGACGCGCTGTTGTTGACCCCCGGACAGTTCATGCGGCCGGCGCGAGGCGTATGACCCGTCAAGGGAGACGGTTTCGAGCAGCTCGATAACGCGGGCGCGCACCTGGGCGCTGCGGGCGGTGCCGGGCAGCCCGTACGCGATGTTCTGACCGGCGGTCAGATGCGGGAACAAGGCGCCATCTTGCGCGACATAGCCGACGCTGCGGCGGTGCGGCGCCACAGCACTTTCCGGGCTGGCCACCTGTCGCCCATCAATGGTGATGGTCCCGGCGTCGGGGGTCTCGAATCCGGCGATGAGCCGCAGCAGTGTGGTTTTGCCGCAGCCTGATGATCCGACGACGGCGGTCGTGCTGCCCGGCTGCAAATCCAGATCGATGTGATGGAGCACGGTGTTGCCGTTGAAGGACTTTGCGAGTCCGCGGGTTTCGAGGAGGTTGGCGGCGGTCGTCACAGCGCGGCCACCTTGGTCGATTGCCGGAACAGGATCAGAGTGACCGGGATCGCCAACACCACCAAGACCAGTGCATAGGGTGCGGCGGCCGCGTAGTCCAGCTCGCTGGAAAATGACCAGAACAGCATCGACAACGTCCTGGTGCCGGTCGGTGCGAGCAACAGTGTGGCGGTCAATTCCGTTGCGACAGCGACGAACACCAGCGCCGCGCCTGCCGCAGCCGCGGGAGCCGTCAAGCGCAGGGTGACACGGAAGAACGTGGCCGACGGCGAACTCCCCAGCGATCGGGACGCCTCCTCGAGGCTGGTGGGGACCTGCGCAAGACCGGCTCGCACGTTGACCAACGCGCGCGGCATATACAGCAGAACGTAGGCGAACACGATCAGCGCGACGCTTTGGTAGAGCGGGCGAGCGAAGTGAATGGTGACCGTCACCAACGCGAGCGCGGTGACGATGCCGGGCAGGGAACTGGTCACGTAGTTGGCGCCCTCGACCGAACGGGCCAGCATGCCACTGGACCGCACAGCCACCCATGCGACGGGAAACGCCAACACCGTCGTGAGCACCGCCGCAGTCGTCGCCAGTCCGATGGTCTGACCGAGCGCGGTGCCGATGTCGTCGAGCACCCATACCTCTGCGCCGCCGATCCATAGCCACCGCAGGATCGTCAACACGGGCACCCCCAAGGCCAGCACCGCCAAGCCAGCCAGGGCCACTTGCGCTGTTATGGTGTTGCGCCCCAGTCTGACTGGGGTAGCCGCCCGCGGCGCACCCGCACCGATCCTGGCGAACCGGGCACTGCCGCGCGCAGAGGCCTCGGCGACAAGTAGCACCAGGCAGAGCAGCACGAGCACGCCGGCCAGCATGCTGCCTGCCGCCCCGTCGAAGGTGACCTGGAACTGCTGGAAGATGGCGACCGTGAAGGTGTCGAAGCGCACCATCGCGAAGGCGCCGAACTCGGCGAGAAGGTGCACACCGATCAGAAGCCCGCCGCCAAGGATCGCCAGCCGCAGCTGCGGCAGCACCACACGGAAGAACACGCCCGCCGAATCGGATCCCAGGGCGCGGGCGGATTCCTCGATGGCCGGGTCCAGGCGGCGCAGCGTGGCGGCCGCGGGCAGGTACATGAACGGGAAGTAGGACAGCGTGGTGATCAATACTCCCGCCCACAGCCCGTGCAACGACGGGATCACGCCGACCCAGGCGTAGCTGTTGACGAACGCCGGCACCGCAAGGGGTGCTACGAACAGTGGTCGCCAGAACGCCCGACCGGGCAGATCGGTCCGCTCCACGAGCCATGCGACGCCGACACCGAGGACCACGCACAGCGGGACGGTGACAACCACCAGCGCGACGGTGTTGAAGAGCAGCTCGGCGACGCGGGGCCGGACGATCAGTTCATACGCGCGCGTCCACCCGATCGAAACCGCCGACCACGCCACATAGCCCAGCGGGATGAACGTGGCGGCGACCAGGACCGCGACTGTGGCAGCCACCAGCGGGCCGGGCCGAGCGGTCGGAGCCGACCGCGAGACCGGCGCTACGGCGGGTGGAACCGGGGGAGCGACCACCTATAACAATCCAGCTTTCGTCATCAGATCCGACACCTGCTGAGCCTGCAGGGTCGAGGGGTCTACTGCCGGTGCTTGCAAGGAGTTGAGCGGCGGCAGAGCGGGGTTCGCCGGCACGTCGCTAGCAACCGGGTATTCGAATGAGGTGCCCTTCTCGAGCACTTCTTGGCCGGTCTTGCCGGTGATGAACCGGATGAACTGCTGCGCTTGGTCCTGCTTCTTGCTCGATTTCAGAACGCCGCCGCCGGAGAGGCTGACGAACGCGCCGGGATCCTGATTCTTGAAGTAGTGCAGGGCCGTATTACCGCTCATCTCTTTGGTTTTCGCCTGATCGCGAAACCAGTAGTAGTGGTAGATGATGCCGCCGTCGACCTCGCCGGCATTGACGGCCTTCAGGGTGGCGATGTTGTCGTTGTAGATCGTGGCGTTCGCCTTCATGCCTGCCAACCACTGCGCGGTGGCGGGTTCGCCCTTGAGTTGCAGCAGGGCGGCGACGATCGCCTGGAAGTCGGCCTTCGTCGGCGGCGCGCCCCAGCGGCCCTTCCACGCGGGCTGCTGCAGGTCGAGCATCGACTTCGGCAGTTGGTCGGGCTGCAGCCGGGTCTTGTTGTAGACGAACACCGTCGTGCGTGCGGCGACGCCGGTCCACTTGCCGGTGGCCGGACGGTATTGCGGCGGAACCTGATTAGTGGTTTCGGCACTCAGATCGGCGAACAGCCCTGCGCGCTCAACGGCGGCCATCGCTGGGGAGTTCTCGGTCAGGAAGACGTCGGCGGGAGATGCGTCGCCCTCGGCCACGAGCTGGTTGCCGAGTTCGGTGTCACCGCCTTGCCGGTAGGTGACCTTGATGCCGGTCTCCTTGGTGAAGGCGTCGATCCACTCCTTGGTCAGCGACTCGTGCTGGGCGTTGTAGATCAGGAGTTCGTCGGACTGTTCCGAGCTCGAACACGCCGTCGCACCGAGTACGACGGCGAGGACTGACACCATTGCAGCGATCCGGCTCCAACGTCGTCGCATCCAGTCATATCCTTCCGTCGTCACACCCTTTTAGCTGAGGGTTACCTAAATGAACATACCCTTCCCGTCGGCTTAGTCTGGTGCTGTGCCGGGATCCGGTTTGCACTCCGTAGCTGTGGGTTTACTGGCAGATCTGCGTCGGGCCCGCGACCATATCGACCGCAACTACTGCGAGCCGCTCGACCTCGATGGGCTGGCCCGGGTGGCAGGCGTGTCCAAATATCACTTCGCCCGCAGTTTCGAGGCCGCATACGGCGACACCCCGATCCGGTATCTGACCCGTCGGCGCATCGAACGGGCGCAGGACCTGCTGCGGTCCGCCAACCTGACGGTCACCGAGGTGTGCATGGCCGTCGGGTTCTCAAGCCTCGGCTCGTTCTCCGCGAGGTTCAGCCGGCTGGTCGGAGAGAGCCCGACGGCCTACCGGGACCGGTGGGCGGCGCGCGGCGAACCGCATGTGCCCGGGTGCTTTCTGTTCATGCGCGGCGTGCTCAACCACACCGAGACCGCGGGAGGTCCGCAATCTGAAAGAAGCGACGGCGTGCGTGCCGGCGCTAGCGTTTCGCCATGATCACCTGCGTATCGCTTGTCACCGTGTACTGCCTGGACCAAACCGCGACCCGCGACTTCTATGTCGATGTGCTCGGCTTCCAGCCCGGCACCGACATCACTATGGGCGAGGGCTTTCGCTGGGTGACGGTCAAGCACCCCAACCAACCCGAGCTGGAGGTCACGCTGATGACGCCGGGGCCGCCGCTGGATCCTGAGGCCGCCGACTTTGTTCGCCGCCAACTGGAGAAGGGCGGCATGGGGGGGCTGGGGTTGTCGGTCGACGATTGCCACAAGACGTACGAGGAGCTCTCTGCCAAGGGTGTGACCTTCCTTCAGGAGCCCTCGGACCGGCCGTACGGCGTCGAGGCGGTGATGCGCGACAACACCGGCAACTGGCTGGTGCTGGTCGAGCCCCGCGAGTTCACCCCTGAGGACTTCAAATAGTTATTACAAGGTCGTCGAACCCGGCTTGATCTTGAAGTAGTGGGGGTACGTATGTCCTCAGGTCAGGGGGTGAGTGACCCATTGGCAACAACATCTGAGGACAAGCGAAATGACCATCTCAGCTACCGCCGCGCGCCGCGGCCTGCTCGGCGCCTTTGCAACGTGCGCGCTCGGGGGCGTCGCGGCCGCGACGATCGCAATTCCATCGGCCGGCGCACAGCCCAACTGCACGGCTAGCGGCTTCTCCCATACGGCCAGCGGGGTGCTCGCCAGGGCGGGAGGTTGGCTCGATGCTCATCCGGATGCCAACAACGTGCTGACGGCGGCGGGCATGCAGGGTGCGGGTGCCGAGCAGTCGGTCCGTGACTATTTCACCGGCCGTCCGAATGAGTATCAAGAGCTGCGGGGCATCGCGGCGCCGCTGATCGACCTGCAGCGCGGCTGCAATACCGCGATCCAGCCGATGCAGATCGCCGCGCTGTATCAGGCGCTGTCCCAATCCGGGGCGCCGATGTAGGAGCTACATCCGCCCGTAGCGACTGCGCACGAAGCTGTACGCGCCGAAGGCCGCGATACCAACTGCTGCCGCGACGAGTAGGACTTTTCCGTACGGGGCCTGACCGAGTGTCTTGACCGCCGCGTCGAGACCTGTGGCCTTTGACGGATCGGCTTGCAGCGTCGCGATGATCACCAACACGCCGGCGCCGGCGAGCACCAAACCCTTGGCTATATAGCCAATGACGCCGACGGCGGTGACTGCCGTGCCGCCGAACACGCGCAAGTCTTTGAAGAACTTCTTCGAGGCGCCTTTGTAGACGTGGTAGCCGCCGACGACTGCCAGTCCAAGGCCTAACGCGATGAGAAGGGCCTTGCCCCAGCCGGACTGCATCATCTGAGCGCTGAGCCCCTCGTTCTGCTGACTGCTCTGTCGACCGCTTCCCATCGCGAACCGGAGGGCGGAGATCGCGATCGCGAAGTTGACGATCGCAAGCCCGAGGGACTTGGCGCGCTTCCACACGGGAGTCTCGTCCTGCGAGGGCCCGATACCTTCACCCGGCTTGGATCCGACGATCGCTTCGGCGATCCGCCACAGGCCAAGCGCTACCAGTCCGACCGCGGCGGCCCACAACATCAGGGCACCACCGGTCTGCTTGGCGAGTGCCGACAGCGCGCCTGATTGGTCCGCTTTCTCGACGGAACCGAACGCGATGCGCAGGATGATGTACGCAACGAGCAGATGCAGCACGCCGCTGACTGCGAAGCCGGCACGCGCGGTGTACTCGAATGCGTCGCTGTCAGTTGCCTTTTCAACGACGCCGTGCAGTGACTTGTCGGCCATGGCGTCGTGTACCCCATTTTTAACGGTTACGAAACCGCGGGCATGGGAGTTGTGGATGAGTTTGTGACTGGGGATAACTTCCGCAGCGCTCGCCACGTTGTCGGTGTCGCCCCGGACCGTGGCGGCATGACAACGTTGACCCGTGCCGAGATCGGCGCACTCGGCGAGCAACTGGCCGTTGACCATCTGACATCTCTCGGGCTGCGCGTGCTGACGCGCAACTGGCGGTGCCGATACGGCGAGCTGGACGTGATCGCGGCCGATGACACGGCTCGGATCGTGGTCTTTGTCGAGGTGAAGACCCGCACCAGCGACCAGTTCGGCGGCGTGGCTCAGGCCGTGACACCGCTCAAGGTGCGCCGGTTACGGCGACTCGCGGGGCTATGGCTGGCCTCGCAAAACGGCAGCTGGGCTGCGTTGCGCATCGACGTGATCGGGGTGCGCATCGGCCGGAGCCGGTCGCCGGAGATCACCCATCTACGAGGAGTCGGCTGATGCCGCTTGGCAGAGCCTTCTCGGTGGCCGTTCGTAGCCTCGACGGCGAAATCGTGGAGATCGAGGCCGATATCAGCTCCGGCCTGCCTGGCGTACATCTGGTTGGGCTGCCCGACGCCGCCCTGCAGGAGTCGCGGGATCGGGTACGCGCCGCGATCACCAACTGTGACCACGACTGGCCGATGTCGCGGCTCACGCTGGCGCTATCGCCAGCGACGCTACCGAAGATGGGCTCGGTATACGACCTGGCGCTCGCCTGTGCAGTGCTGTCGGCCAATGGCAAGAAATCATGGGAGCGGCTCGAAAAGACTGTACTGTTAGGCGAATTGGCCCTCGACGGTCGCGTGCGGCCGGTCAAGGGAGTGCTGCCCGCCGTCCTCGCCGCCAAGCGCGAAGGCTGGCCGGCTGTGGTGGTTCCGGTCGACAATCTCGCGGAGGCCAGCCTGATTGACGGCATCGAAGTGTGGGGTGTGCGCACACTGGGCCAACTGCACCAATGGTTGACCGGAGCCACTCACCTCGACGACCGAATCGATGCTCCGACGTCAGCGCCGGAGCCGGCGGCCGACCTCGCCGACGTGGTGGGTCAGTCGCATGCCCGGTACGCCGTCGAGGTCGCCGCGGCGGGTGCCCACCACTTGATGATGACCGGTCCGCCCGGGGTGGGGAAAACGATGCTGGCGCAACGCCTTCCGGGCCTACTGCCGCCGTTATCGGAGGCTGAAGCACTGGAGGTAACAGCCATCCACTCCGTGGCAGGCCTATTGTCGGACAGTAAGCCGCTGATTACCCAGCCGCCGTTTGTCGCTCCGCACCACACGTCGAGCGTCGCGGCCCTGGTTGGCGGCGGCTCAGGGTTCGCCCGACCGGGCGCGGTCAGTCGTGCCCATCGCGGCGTCTTGTTCCTCGACGAGTGTGCCGAGATCGGCGTCAGCGTCCTGGAGGCGTTGCGAACTCCGTTGGAAGAAGGCGAGGTTCGCCTCGCCCGACGTGACGGCGTCGCACGCTACCCGGCGCGATTTCAGCTGGTGCTGGCGGCCAACCCATGTCCATGCGCGCCGACGGACCCCAAGGACTGCATGTGCGCGTCGACCGCCAAGCGGCGCTACCTCGGCAAGCTCTCCGGACCGCTGATGGATCGGGTTGACCTGCGCGTCGAGATGCATACGGCGCGCGCAGGTGCCTTTGCAGTCGAGGACGGTGAGTCGACGGAGACAGTCCGGGAACGGGTGGCCGCAGCGCGCGCCGTTGCAGAAGAACGATGGCGGCCACACGGCATCCGGACCAACGCTGAGGTCAGCGGCGCCCTCCTGCGGCGCAAGTTTCGACTGGGAGCCGACGCAATGAAACCGTTGCGAACGGCGCTCGACAGCGGCCAGCTCAGCATCCGGGGCGTCGATCGGACGTTGCGCGTCGCATGGACGCTCGCCGACATTGCTGGGCGCACCTCACCCGGAATCGAGCAGGTCAGCACGGCGCTGAGTTTCCGCCAAGGTAGGGGTGCGCGATGACGGATCCTGACCTGCGTGCGATGGCTTACCTGTCGCGCGTCGTCGAACCGCCTTGCCATGAACTGACGGCGCTGGTGGCCCAGGTCGGGCCCGCCGAAGCCGCCGACCGAGTGAAGCGACGGGCGGTCGACGATCGGCTGTTGGGCCTGACCGAAGCGCGTCATGAGATCGACTGTGCTGCAGAAGACCTGGCAGTTCTGGGGCGGCTGGGCGGACGCTTGGTCACCGCGGCGGACGCCGAATGGCCGTTTCTGGCCTTCACCGCGTTCGCGGGCGATGAGGCGAAGCACCGACCAGAGTCGCATCCACCGTTGGCGCTGTGGGTGACGGGGCCTGCACGCCTTGACGAGGTGGCCGACCGGGCTGCGGCGATCGTCGGAACGCGCGCGGCCACCTCGTACGGCGAGCATGTCGCGGCGGAGTTGGCGGCTGGTTTGGCGGAGCGCGATGCGGCAGTGGTGTCCGGCGGCGCCTACGGCATCGACGGGGCGGCACACCGCGCCGCGCTGGCGGCTGACGGATTCACCGTCGCGGTGCTCGCGGCCGGCATCGATGTTTCCTACCCGACGGGTCACACCGCCTTGTTCCATCGGATCGGCGAACAAGGCTTACTCGTCACCGAGTACCCGCCGGGATTGCGGCCTCAGCGGCACCGTTTCCTGACTCGTAACCGGCTCGTCGCTGCGCTCTCGGGGGCGACGGTGGTGGTCGAGGCCGGTGCCCGCAGCGGCGCTGCCAACACCGCGGCGTGGGCGCGAGCGCTGGGCCGTGCGGTCTGCGCGGTGCCGGGTCCGGTCACCTCGTCGGCGTCCGTCGGTTGCCATGCTCTGCTGCGAGCCGGCGCAATCGCGGTGACACGCGCCGACGAGGTCGTGGAAGAGATCGGGCATGCCGGCGAGTTGGCGGCCGACGACGAACGGCCGCAGTCCGTGTTGGACGACCTCGCCGAGAACGAGCAACGTGTCTACGACGCGCTTCCGGCCCGCGGTGCGCGCACCGCCGACGAGATCGCGGTTGCGTCCGGTATGCCACCGACGCAGGTCCTGGGCCCGTTGTCGATGCTGGAGATTGCGGGGCTCGTCATATGCCAAGGTGGGCGGTGGAAATTGGCTCGCCGGTGAGTTGATGCCGTGCAGGTGTGACCGCGGGGGTGCTGGCCAGGTAGCCCGCCACCTGCCCGCGAGATCGCTTATAGTTGTGAAAACACAACCATGAGCCAAGCTAATCAAATTGGAGGAACAGTGGCAGGACGTCCGGTGCACACGTTCGAGGTGGTGCGCAGCGAACAATTGACCCCGCACCTGATCCGCGTCGTTCTTGGCGGCAAGGGTTTCGACACGTACACCCCGAATGAGTTCACCGACGCATACGTCAAGATCGTTTTCGTCAACGACGGCGTCGACGTTGGTGCTCTGCCGCAACCGCTCACGCTCGACAGCTTCAACGACTTACCCGTTGAGCAGCGGCCGACTGTGCGTACTTACACCGTGCGCCGTGTCGACACCGAGCGTCGCGAGATCGCCATCGACTTCGTCGTGCACGGCGAGCACGGTGTCGCAGGGCCGTGGGCGGCGGCGGCCACACCGGGGCAACCCGCCTACCTGACGAGCCCCAACGGCGCCTACGCGCCGGACCCGTCGGCCGATTGGCATCTGCTCGCAGGCGACGAGGCGGCGGTCCCCGCGATCGGCGCCGCGCTGGAGGCGTTGCCCGACAATGCGATTGGCAAGGTGTTCATCGAGGTCGCCGGGCCCGAGGACAAGATCTCGCTGCGCGCACCGGCTGGCGTCGAGGTGAGATGGATCTACCGCGGCGGCCGCGCCGACCTGGTGTCCGAAGACCTGGCGGGCGACAACGCACCGCTGATCGCAGCGGTGAAGGACGCCACCTGGCTGCCAGGGCAGGTGCAGGTCTTCATCCACGGCGAGGCCCAGACCGTCATGCACAACCTGCGGCCCTACATCCGCAAGGAACGCGGCGTCGACGCCAAGTGGGCCAACTCCATCTCCGGATACTGGCGGCGCGGCCGTACCGAGGAGACCTTCCGCCAGTGGAAGCGTGAGCTCGCCCAAGCGGAGGCCACGGCCTGAGGCCGGTCCGTCAGAACCAGCTTGCCTGCGCGTCCACGGTGGTGCGATCCAGACTGGCCAGCAGATCGAACTGTGGGCCGACCTTAGGCAATTCGTAGGCGTAGAAGTACTGTGCCGCAGCGCGTTTGCCGTCGTAGAAGTCACCATGGTGGTCGCTGGCGGCGATCAGCTGCTCGAGCCACATCCAGGCCACCACCACATGTCCGGCCGCCTCGAGGTAGATGGTCGAGTTGGCGAGGGTGGTGGCGATGTCGCTAGCGGCCCACAACGTCGCGGTGACGTCGACCAACCGCTGCAGCGCCTGCCGCAAGTCCTCGGCGTAGGCCGCGGTGCTGTCGGATTCCATGGCCGCCTCGACGGTCTGATTGATCCGCTCGACCAGCACAGTCAGGCCCGCGCCGTCCTGCATGACGACCTTGCGGCCCAACAGATCCAGGCCGTGGATTCCATGGGTGCCCTCATGGATGGCGTTGAGGCGGTTGTCGCGATAGCACTGTTCGACGTCGAACTCCTTGGTGTATCCGTATCCGCCGTGCACCTGGATGGCCAGGCTGTTGGCTTCGACACACCACTGCGACGGCCAGCTCTTGGCGATCGGTGTGAGGACTTCCAGCAGCAGGTGTGTCCGATCGCGATCGGCGCCCGTGCTGGTGCGCTCCTCGTCGAGCAGCCTCCAGCAGTACAGGCCGAGCGCGAGCGCACCCTCCACATATGACTTCTGCGCCAACAGCATTCGCTTGACGTCGGCATGTTCGATCAACGCTACCTGCGGGCGGGCCGGATCCTTGGCCGCGACTGGCCGGCCCTGCGTGCGCTGCTTGGCGTAATCGAGCGACGCGAGGTATCCGGCGTACCCGGTGGCCATCGCCTGGAAGCCGACGCCGATCCGCGCTTCGTTCATCATGTGGAACATGTACGCCAGGCCTCTGTGCTCCTCACCGACGAGATAGCCAACCGCGCCGGGCTCACTGGCGGGCTGATGCGTGCCGTCGCCGAAGTTCAGCAACGCGTTCGTCGTGGCATGGTTGCCCATTTTGTGATTCAGGCTGACCAACGCGACGTCGTTGCGAGTGCCGTCGGGCAGGAACTTCGGCACGATGAACAGCGAAATGCCCTTGACCCCCGGGCCGCCGCCTGGGGCCTTGGCCAGCACGAGGTGCACGATGTTGTCGGTCAGCTCGTGGTCACCGCCGGTAATCCACATCTTGGTTCCGGTGATCCGATACGAGCCGTCCTCGGCCGGGACCGCTTTGGTCGTGATGTCGGCCAATGACGAACCGGCATCGGGCTCGGACAGGCACATGGTGCCGAAGTAACGGCCCTCGAGCATCGGGCGGACCCACGTGTCGATCTGCTCCTCGGTGCCGTATTCGACCAGCAGATTGGCGTTGCCGACGGTCAAGAAGGCGTACGAGGTGATGCTCGGGTTGGCGGCCCGGAAGAACGCCATCGACGCCTGTGCCATCACCGTCGGCAGTTGCATGCCCCCGACCGCCTCGTCGAACGATCCGGCCAGCAGACCGGCTTCACTGAAAGTGTCCAGCGCATCCTTGATTTCGTCGATCAGCACGACCTTGCCATCGGATCCCACCGACGGCTCAATTTGGTCGCCCTTCTTGTTATGCGGCGCAAAGCATTTCGTGGCCATGTCGGCGGACAGATCGAGAACGGCGTCGAAGGTGTCGCGCGAGTGCTCAGCGAAGTGGTCGCGCTTGGTCAGCTCGACAACGTCGAGCCACTCGTAGAGCAGAAAGTCGAGATCACGCCGCGAGAAGAACTCCGCCATGTCGGGACCCTTTCGGAGATGTACGTCACATTAGCGAGCGCTCATTTTATGAGCGTTCGCTAATAATGAGCCACCCATCGACAGATGTCAAATACGTGTAGGATCCCGACCGTCATGACCATCGATCGAACTGTGGATTCAGCTGCGGCGGAACGCATGCGGCGGGCCGCGATCGAGGCGTTCGCGGAGACGGGCTACGGCGGCAGCTCCACGCGGCAGATCGCCAAACGACTCAACATGAGTGCGACCGCCATGTACCCGCACTACCGCTCCAAAGAGGAGTTGCTCTATGCCATCGCGCTGGAGGGCCACAGCAGCCTGCTTGCAGCGCTGAAGAAGGCCGACACCTCCGGCGCGAGCTTCACCGATCGGCTGCGCGCGGTGGTGGCGGCGTTCGCCACCTGGCACGCGGAGAACCACAAGCAGGCGCGCGTCGTTCAATACGAATTGCACGGCTTGACGCCGGTCCACTACCGCACCATCGCGCCGCTGCGCCACCAAGTGACCGACGTCATCTCGGAGATCGTGGCCGGCGGGGTGAGCAGTGGTGAGTTCCACGTCGACAACGTCGACGAGGTGGTGATGGCGATCTCGTCGCTGTGCGTCGACGTGTGCCGATGGTTCCCCTCTCGCCAGCATCGCGACGCACACAAGCTCGGCGTGGTGTACGCCGGCGTGGCGGAGCGGCTGGTTCGCTGACCTTGCACGGTGCCGGGCTGGCACGCTAGGGCGATGGCATTCGGCGATTACCAGTTCGAGATCTACCTTCAGGGACTGTCCGGCATCGTGCCGTCACTCCCGATGTCCTACGCGGAGTGGGAGGCCAAAGCGGAAGTGGCGATGCCGCCGTCAATCTGGTCCTACGTGAGCGGCGGAGCCGGCGACGAACGCACCCAGCGGGTCAACCGCACCGCCTTCGACGGCTGGGGCGTGATGCCGCGGATGTTCAACGCGCAGCGGGAACGTGACCTGTCGGTCCAGCTGTTCGGTCTCACGCTGCCGTCGCCGGTGTTCATGGCGCCGATCGGCGTCATCGGCCTGTGCGCACAAGAAGGCCACGGCGATCTGGCCACCGCACGCGCCGCTGCGCGCACGGGCGTTCCGATGGTCATCTCGACGCTGACCGAGGATCCTCTTGAGGACATCGCCGCCGAATTCGGCGACACCCCAGGCTTTTTCCAGCTGTACACGCCCACTGACCGGGAGTTGGCCGCCAGTCTCGTCTCGCGGGCAGAGGCCGCCGGTTACAAGGGCATCATCGTCACGCTGGACACCTGGGTGCCCGGATGGCGACCGCGTGACCTGTCGACGTCGAACTTCCCGCAGCTGCGCGGCCGCTGCCTGGCGAACTACACCAGCGACCCGGTGTTCCGCGCGAGCTTGCAGCAGCCGCCCGAGGAAAACCCGCAAGCCGCGGTGCTGCGCTGGGTTTCGATCTTCGGCAATCCGTTGACATGGGACGACCTTCCGTGGCTGCGGTCGCTCACCGACTTGCCGCTGATCGTCAAAGGGATCTGTCATCCCGACGACGCGCGCCGTGCCAGGGACGGTGGCGTGGACGGCATCTACTGCTCTAACCACGGCGGACGCCAGGCCAACGGCGGGATACCGGCGATCGACTGCCTACCCGGCGTCGTCGCGGCCGCCGACGGGTTGCCCGTGCTGTTCGATTCCGGCATCCGCAGCGGCGCTGACATCGTCAAGGCCCTGGCGCTGGGCGCCACCGCGGTGGGCATCGGACGGCCCTACGCGTATGGCCTGGCGATCGGCGGCGAGGACGGCGTGGTGCATGTGCTGCGCTCGCTGCTCGCCGAGACCGACCTGATCATGGCCGTCGACGGCTATCCCACGCTCAAGCACCTGACGCCGGACGTGCTGCGGCGCGTCACCTGAGCTGCAGAGCTTCCTTCTGCGACGGTAGGGGAGTGGAAGCGGTCCTCGACGAGTTCGACGAGTTTCTCGCGCTGGAGCGCGGCCGCTCCGAGCACACCCGCCGCGCGTATCTAGGTGACCTGCGCTCGCTTTCCGACTTTCTGGCCGAACGCGCCCCCGGTGCGGGAATAGACAGGCTGAGCCTGCCGATCCTTCGGTCGTGGCTGGCGGCTCAGGCATCGGCAGGCACGGCGCGCACAACCTTGGCCCGTCGTACCTCGGCCGTGAAGACCTTCACTGCGTGGGCGACGCGCCGCGGGCTGTTGTCGACTGATCCCGCACTGCGGCTCCAGTTACCCAAAGCCCGACGCACTTTGCCGTCGGTGCTGAGGCAGGATCAGGCACTCGACGCGATGGCCGCCGCGAAATCCGGTGCACAGCAAGGCGACCCGCTGGCGCTGCGCGACCAGTTGATCGTTGAGTTGTTGTACGCCACGGGTATTCGTGTCAGCGAGCTGTGCGGGCTTGACATCGACGACCTGGACCGGCCCCGGCGACTGGTGCGTGTCCTGGGCAAGGGCAACAAGCAACGGACAGTGCCCTTCGGGGAGCCGGCCCAGGCCGCGCTGACGGCGTGGCTTGACGACGGCAGGCCCGCGCTGGCCACCGCGGATTCCGGGCCGGCGCTGCTGCTCGGTGCACGAGGGCGTCGGCTCGACCCGCGGCAGGCGCGCACCGTCGTCCACCAGACCGTCGCCGCCGTCGACGGAGCCCCCGACATCGGCCCGCACGGGCTGCGGCACAGCGCCGCCACGCATCTGCTCGAGGGCGGGGCCGACTTGCGTATCGTGCAGGAATTGCTGGGCCACTCGACGCTGGCAACCACGCAGTTGTACACCCACGTCACGGTCGCGCGATTGCGTGCGGTGCACGACCAAGCGCACCCGCGGGCCTGATAGTGATTTGTGTGCGTTTCGTTGCGCTAGGCGCTCCTAAATGCGCACAAATCACTACCGAAGCAGCGCAATGACTTTGGCGATGTCTGGCATCGCCGATGCCCGCCCGACCCATTCGTCGAACACCGTCCAGTAGCTCACGCCGAAGCGCTGCTGGCGCTCGACGAGCGCCTCGGCCATCTGCTCATGGGTGCCGAGCAAGACGAACGGCGAATCAAGCAGAATGTCCGGCGAAATCCCACCGAAGTCCGCCGCCAGTTCGGCCGCAGCTGCTTGGCGATCGTCGGTATGCACTACGAACTGGAGCAGCGCATTCAGTTCGATGGCCTCGAACCGGTCGGCCGCGGCCTCGCGCACGACCGCGATCCGGTTCTCCAGGCCTGCCGCGTCGAAATGCGTCAGCTCGACTTTGGTCGCATCGCGGTTGTGGCTGAAACCGGCCAGTCCCGCGATATCGGCCACGCGACCGGCCAATTTCAGCACCCGTGTCCCGTTGCCGCCAATGAGCAGCGGCACCGGCACACCGGGTGCCGCGACAAGTTCACCTGCCTCGGCCCGCACGCAGTAGTGCGCGCCGTCGACGTCGACGGGTTCGCCAGCAAGCAGCGGCCGTATCACGTCGACCGCCTCGATAAGCCGGTTCACCCGCGTCCCGCCGGAGTCAAACCTCAGCCCGACGGCGTCGTATTCGGACTTCATGTGTCCGGCACCGAGGCCGAGCTCAAAGCGGCCTCCCGAGATGGCCGCCACGGTCGCGGTCTCGCGGGCGGTGTCGACGGGATGGCGTAAGTCGTTGTTCAACACCAGCGTTCCGATGTGCAGGCGTTCGGTGACCGCCGCGGCGGCCGTCGCACCAGCGAACGGCGACACCGATGCGACGAGATGATCGGGGATGGTCAGCACGTCAAAACCCGCGTCCTGCACCGACATTGCAAACGTGCCGAACCCCGTGCCGCGAGGCAGCGCGGTATGCAGGCCGAAACGAAGCCGACGTGAGCGATGAGCGTCTGTGGTCATGGTTTCGACGGTAGGCGCGTCCCGGGCGCAGCGGTTTGAGCCTGATCGGCGTGCTGGCGAGCAGGCCGAGGGGATCGACGTAGTCCGCTCGCGAGGCCGGGCCCCACATCGCGCCCCAGTGCAGACACGCGGCTGCCGCGCAGCCGTCGTGGCCGGCCTCGAGCTCGCCGATCGCCGCGCCGGCGTCAACGAGAAGGCCGACGCGCACCGACGGCCGCACCGGTTCATAGCTGGTGCGCAGCCCGCCGGGATGCGCGATCGACACCAGTGGCCGTCCGGCCAGCTCACCGGCGAATACCACAGTGCCTGTCGCAGCCGCATACACCGGCTGACCTGGCATTCCGGCTAGGTCCACGCCGCGATGGCCGCGGTTCCAGTTCGGTGAGGGCGCGTCGAACACCCGCATCACCGCAGGTCGGGGCTGCAGCGGCCAGTCCAGCCTGCCGTCGTCGGCCCGAGCAGTCGGCGCCCACACCACAGCGATCAGCACTAACGCCATCACCCAGCGCATCGTCCTAGCTCAGCGCACTGCGCCCAGCTCGCGCCAGGTCCCGAGGCCGATCTGTGGATGGCCAGGTCAGTGTGGAAAAGCACCCCTGTCCAGCGTGTAAACTGCTAACCGCAGCTCGCTTGAGCGGGCTGACTTCGCGTGTCTGCACATGGCCACCCAATTGGCGGTCATACCCGGATGCCGTCGGTCCTGTCTCCCGACAGGTCTGGCATCCCGCGGGCACCAGGGCCTGGCATCACCCGACGCCGGGCGGCAACCGACAACGACAAGGACATGGCCACTATGGCTGTCGTAACCATGAAGCAGCTGCTTGACAGCGGCACCCACTTCGGGCACCAGACCCGTCGCTGGAATCCCAAGATGAAGCGGTTCATCTTCACCGACCGCAACGGCATCTACATCATCGATCTGCAGCAGACGCTGACCTACATCGACAAGGCGTACGAGTTCGTCAAAGAGACTGTCGCTCACGGCGGAACGATCATGTTCGTCGGCACCAAGAAGCAGGCGCAGGAGTCCATCGCCGAGGAGGCGACTCGCGTCGGCATGCCCTTTGTGAACCAGCGCTGGCTGGGCGGCATGCTCACCAACTTCTCCACCGTGCACAAGCGCCTGCAGCGCCTCAAGGAGCTCGAGGCGATGGAGCAGACCGGCGGCTTCGAGGGACGCACCAAGAAGGAAATCTTGATGCTGACCCGCGAGAAGAACAAGCTCGAGCGCAGCCTCGGCGGTATCCGCGACATGCAGAAGGTGCCGTCTGCGGTCTGGGTCGTCGACACCAACAAGGAGCACCTTGCCGTCGCAGAGGCGCGCAAGCTGAACATCCCGATCATCGCGATCCTGGACACCAACTGCGACCCCGACCTGGTCGACTACCCGATCCCGGGTAACGACGATGCGATCCGGTCGGCCGCGTTGCTGACCCGGGTGATTGCCTCCGCGGTCGCCGAAGGCCTGAAGGCCCGTGCCAACGTCGGTCGCGACGGCGATAAGGCCGAGGCCGAGGGCGCGGAGCCGCTGGCCGAGTGGGAGCAGGAGCTGCTGGCAGGCGCCACTGCCTCGGCGTCGACGGAGACCCCCGGGGCCGAAACCACCCCCGAGACCCCCCAAGATTCATAGGGAAAGGCTGAAATGGCGAATTACACCGCGGCCGACGTCAAGCGACTGCGTGAGCTGACCGGCGCCGGAATGCTCGACTCGAAGAACGCGCTGGTTGACTCCGACGGCGACTTCGACAAGGCCGTTGAGTTGCTGCGCATCAAGGGTGCCAAGGACGTCGGTAAGCGCGCCGAGCGCGCCACCGCCGAGGGTCTGGTGGCTGCCAAGGACGGCGCGCTGATCGAGCTGAACTCCGAAACCGACTTCGTCGCGAAGAACGCCGAATTTCAGTCGGTCGCGGACCAGATCGTCGCGGCTGCGGCTGCTTCCAAGGCAGCCGACGTCGACGCGCTCAAGGCCGCCAAGGTGGGTGACACGACCGTCGAGCAGGTGATCGCCGACCTGTCGGCCAAGATCGGCGAGAAGCTCGAGCTGCGCCGCGTCGCCTACTTCGACGGCACCGTCGAGACGTATCTGCACAAGCGCGCCGCGGATCTGCCGCCCGCGGTGGGTGTCCTGGTCGAGTACACGGGCTCCAGCAAGGAGGCCGCCCACGCGGTCGCCCTGCAGATCGCCGCGCTGAAGGCCAAGTACTTGACGCGTGAGGACGTCCCGGAGGACATCGTCGCCAACGAGCGTCGCATCGCCGAGGAGACCGCCCGCAACGAGGGCAAGCCAGAGCAGGCGCTGCCCAAGATCGTCGAGGGTCGCGTGACCGGCTTCTACAAGGACGTCGTGCTGCTCGATCAGCCGTCGGTGTCCGACAACAAGAAGACCGTCAAGGCTCTGCTCGACGAGGCTGGCGTGACCGTGACGCGGTTCGTCCGGTTCGAGGTCGGTCAGGCCTGACAGGCGCAAGCACACGCAAAGGCCCCCAGATTCTGGGGGCCTTTCGCGTCGGCTGACCAAGCGGCGGTACGAGTTGGTACCGTCTTGACATGAGTCACATCCACGCCTTCGGCGACGACGCCCTTGGCGACCTTGACGGTGTCGGTCTCGTCGAGAAACTTCGTGCCGGTGAGGTCTCGCCCCGCGAACTCGTCGAGGCCGCTATCGCCCGCACCGAAGCCGTCAACCCGACGCTGAACGGTCTCGCGTTCGAGGCCTTCGACCGCGCACGCGCTCGAGCCGACGCGAGACGGCCGTATGGCGGCTACTTCGACGGGGTGCCGTCGTTCGTCAAGGACAACGTCGCCGTCGCCGGCATGCCGACAATGCAAGGCACCGACGCGTGGGATCCGCGTCCGGTGCCCGCCGACGGCGAGTGGGCGCGGGTGTTTCTGGCCACCGGACTCGTACCCCTTGGCAAGACGCAGATGTCGGAGTTCGGCTTCAGCGGGTCGGCCGAGCACCCACGGATCGGGCCGGTCCGCAATCCGTGGAATCCGGAATACACCGCGGGGGCGTCGTCGTCGGGCTCGGCGGCGTTCGTGGCCGCCGGTGTGGTGCCGATGGCGCACGCCAACGACGGTGGCGGGTCGATCCGCATTCCCGCGGCGTGCAACGGGCTTATCGGCCTGAAGCCGACGCGAGGGCGGCTACCGCTGGACAAAGAAACCGCCAAAATGCCGCTTCGCCTCGTCGCCAATGGAGTGGTGTCGCGCTCGGTGCGCGACACCGCGGCGTTCTTCCGCGAGGCCGAGCGGGTGTATCGCAACCCAAAGCTGCGCCCGATCGGCGACGTCACCGGTCCCGGTTCGCAACGCTTGCGCATCGCGGTCTGCACCAAATCCATTCTGCGAGAAGCAAGTCCGGAAATGCGGGAGCTGACGCTCAAGACGGCGGCGCTGCTAGAGGAACTCGGGCACAAGGTCACCGAGATCGATAATCCGGTGCCGGCACGGTTCAAGGATGACTTCCATTTGTATTGGATGTTCCTGGCGTTCGCGGTCGTGCGCGGCGGACGCCGCATGTTCGGACCGAGCTTCGACCGCACCCGGCTCGATCACCTGACGCTTGGACTGGAACGCAGCGCCGCCCGAAATCTGCACAAAATGCCGTTGGCGATTCGCAGGCTTGCGACGTCGCGCCGGATCACGGCGCGGTTGTCCGGCACCTACGACGCTCTTCTGTTGCCGACACTGGCCGAAGTGACTCCGCGCATCGGCCATCTCGACCCGACCGCTGACTACGAGCAGATCATGGATCGGCTCATTGACTGGGCGGCATTCACTCCGTTCCAGAACGCGACGGGCGATCCGGCGATCTCGTTGCCGCTCGGGGAATCCGCGTCGGGCCTGCCGGTCGGCATGATGCTGTCAACTACGTGGGGCCAGGAGGCCCGGCTGCTCGAGTTGGCTTACGAACTCGAAGAGGCGCGCCCCTGGTCGCGCGTCCAGGCCTGACGCCATGGCGCGCGACTACATCCTCGACCAGGGCTTCGCCGACGAGCGCAAACGGCTGTCCGGCATGGAAGCGCTGTGGGATCCGGGCAGCCGGGCGCTGTTCGACGAACTCGGTATGGGCAAGGGCTGGCGCTGCCTCGAGGTCGGCGCAGGCGGCGGATCGCTGGTGCAGTGGATAGCGGACCGCGGCGCCAGTGTGCTGGCGATCGACATCGACACCCGGTTTGTCGAGCCGCTCGCCTCGGATGCGATCGAGGTACGTCGTGTTGATCTACGGACCGATCCGCTGCCGCAGGACGAATTCGATCTCGTTCACGCTCGGCTTGTGCTCGAACACCTCTCCGACCGACGTCAGATCCTCGACCGGCTGGGCGCGACACTGCGGCCCGGGGGATGGATCGTGATCGAGGATTACGACTGGACCTGCTTCGGATTCGAGGGCGAGGGCCCAGGATTCAGTGAGATTGCCGATGTGATTCTGAATTTCATGGCGCAGGCCGGATTCCAACGCGACTACGGCCGCCACGTGGTCGGCGATCTCGAAGCCGCCGGCTTCACCGAGGTTCGCGGTGAGGGCCGTGCTCGGCTGATCGACTCGACGTCGCCTGGCTTCGATTTCTTTCGATTGACTTTTGAAAGTCTTCGCGGAGCCATCGTCGATGCCGGCCTGCTGTCGGCCGAGGAAGCCGACGCCGCAGCAGCCACCTTCAGTGGTGACGTGCGGTTGCTCACGCCGATGATGATGGCCGGTATCGGCCGCCGCGCCTGAGCAGACAACGAAATCCGTTGCGTCGGCGCAATAGCGCCGTAACGGCGGCACGGCCGAGTTAACGCCGTCGACATTCCGCACGGCCACGGGTGAAACTTTTCGATCTCACCATCCCTTCTTGTGGAGACCTCTGCGCCCACCACCGTTCGATCACCGGCGATCGCCACCGCCTCCGGGAACACGTTCATGTGCCTCGTTCGGTTCGCGCTGGCGAACATCCGCCGTCGGCCCGAACGGTTCGTGCTGGCCGTACTCGGGATCGCGTTGGCGATCGCCTGCGTCACCGTTGTTCGTACGATCTCGGCGAGTTTCGCGATCACCGGCGCCGATTCGGTTTCCGACGTCCTCGGCGCCGCCCAGCTGTGGGCGGTGCCGGCCGCTGGCGTGCACTACGACCCCACCGCCCAGGCCCTTGTCGCCGACGGCCCCGCTCCGAACATCACTGTTCCCGCCGGATGGACCGCCACCCGCGTCCTGTCCGGAGTCACCGACATCAACGGCACTGCGGTGTCGCTACGCGGAGGAAACGAGATCGCCAGTGGCCAAGCGACTTTCGGTTCGGAACTGGCTAAGCGGCTTGATCTACACCCCGGCGATCGCATCGTGATCGGCGGGCAGCGCCTCGTCGTAAACGTCGCAGGCAGTGGCCAGTCGATCACCGTGGCGACGTCGCTAGCCCAGTCGGTCGTCGGCGACAACGGGTGGTTAACGATCTTCGCGCCCCACGGTGATGAGAAGAACCGCGACCTCGCGCAGATCTTCGGCGGCGCGGTCGGCCTCGAGTCGACGTCGGACCCGTCGGCCAAGCCGGATCCCGAGGGAGGCGGCCTGATCTACGACACCGTGGGCGGCTCCGGTCCGCTGACGTTCGAGCAGAAGTTCTCCGCGCTGTTCTCCGGCAAGGTGACCAGCTCGACGCTCGGCCTCATCTCGACCATCGGACTCGGACTCGGATTCGTGATCGCCGTGTCGTCCTTCCTGGCCGCAGTGCAGGAGCGGCGGCGCGAATTTGGCATCATGTCCAGCATCGGCCTGGCCGACGAAGTGCTCTACTTCTTCCTTGTCGAGTCGGGGATCGTCTTCCTCACCGCTTATCTGGTCGGCGTGATCGGCGCCGGAGCCGCTGTCGCGCTGGTGATTCCCGGCATCGCGACACCGACCGCCTGGCTGCAGGCCGCAGGGATGGTCGCCGCGTTCCTTCCCGCGATGGCGATCGTCGGCGCGCTGATCCCGGTGCACCGGCTGCTGCAACAACGACCCGTTTCGCTGCTGGGAGACCGCTAGTGCTGAGCAAGGGGTTGTCCTACGGGTGGCTGGCCGCGCGGCGGCGGATCCGCGAGATGGTGCTGCCCGCCGTGACGACGGCTACGGGTGCTTTCCTCGTGGTGATCGTGTTCGGCATGTCCGACGGAATCCGCGCGCAGTCGGCGTCGCTGGGCCACGCCGAGGAGATCGGCCGCGCCGTTGTGCTGATTTCGGTGACCGTCCTTCTGGTGGGTGTGGTGGAGGTCGCGGTGGCGACCACGCGCACCGTCGCCCACCGCACCCGCGAACTCGGGGTGCTCGGCGCCAACGGCGTGCCGCGCACACCCGTTGTGGCCGCGTTGCTGGTCGAACCGGTGATCGCGGCGGTGCTCGGCGCGCTGGTCGGTGCGCTGCTGGCCGGCCTAACCGGAGTCGTGCTTGGCGCAGTCGGTTTGGTAGCGACGGGCGTGTCTGTCGAGGGGCTGACGCTCGGGGCTGCGATCTCGATTGGCGTCAGCATCGTCGCGGCGCTGGCGACCAGCATCGTGCCCACCTGGAACGCCGCGTCGCGGCCACCGATCCGGTCCTTGAACGTAGGAGGGTAGATGTGACCGCCATCGACGAAACAGCAGACACGACGATCGATATTGATGAGCCCCGGGCTCAACCTGTTATTGAGATCTCAGATGTGTGGAAGCTGCACAAACTCGGCGATGAGGTGGTCCGTGCGCTGGTCGCTGCCGAATTGCAGGTGATGCCTGGCGAATTCGTCTGCTTGATGGGACCGAGCGGCAGCGGCAAGTCGACACTGCTCAACATCATCGGCGGCCTCGACCGGCCGACCAAGGGGAAGATCAAGCTCGCGGGCCGCGACACGTCGCTGCTGACAGAGAGCCAATTCGCGGCGCTGCGCCACGACACCATCGGGTTCATTTTCCAGAGCTACAACCTGATTCCGTTTCTGTCGGCGGTGGAGAATGTCGAGCTGCCGCTCATGTTCGAGCCCTATGACCGCAAGTCGTTGCGCCAGCGGGCGACGGAGCTGATCGAGTTGGTCGGGCTCGGTCATCGCATCCACCACCAGCCGACGAAGATGTCTGGCGGCGAACAGCAGCGCACCGCGATCGCGCGGTCGCTGATCAGCAGCCCGACGCTGGTCCTTGCCGACGAACCGACGGCCAATCTCGACCACCGCACGGGGGAAACGGTGGTGCGCATGTTGCGCGACCTGTGTTCCACGCTGGGCGTCACCGTCGTCGCCAGCACCCACGACCCCACGGTGGCCGACGAAGCGAGCCGTGTCGTCCGGATGAAAGACGGACAAATCGTCAACTGACCCAACGGCATTCGGAGAAGCACACATGACTCAAGAACTCGAGGCGGCACCGCAACGCGACACCCTGATGACTACCGAGCTCGTTCCCGAACAGGTGCTGCCCAAGGTGCTCGGCACCTTCGGGCTGACCGCGACCTATGTGTTCATCATCTGCTGGATCACGGGATCGTCGATCATGGCCGGTGGCGGCTGGACCGCCATCCCGATGTGGATTCTCGGCATCATCACGTTCCTGGTTCCCGCGGCCCTTGCAGTGGCCGAACTGGGCAACCTGTGGCCCGGTCAAGGTGGCGTGTACATCTGGGCATACCGGACCATGGGTGAGAAGATGTCGTTCCTCGGCGGTTACCTGTCCTGGGTCCCCGTCGTGCTCAACACCGCATCGTCCCCAGCGATCGTGCTGCAGTTGCTGCTCCTGGCATTCCACGCGGAGCTTGGATTCACGGTCAGTATTGTCGTTCAGCTGGTCATCCTGTGGACGGTCGTCGGATTAGCGCTCGCGAAACTGGCTGCCAACCAACGGATTATGAATGTCACGTTCGTGGTGTACGGCGTGCTGACACTGACGATCTTCATCTGCGGCGTCATCTACGCGGCAGGCCATGGGTCCGCGACGCCGTTCAGCCTGCACGACTCGCTTGTTCCCGACTTCGCAGGCGCCGGCTTCCTGTATGGCACGGTGCTGCTGTACCTGGTCGGTGTGGAGACGCCGTTCAACATGGGGGCCGAATTCCTGTCCGTCAAGCGCAGCGCAACGAAGATGATCACCTGGGGATCGGCGGCGCTGATCGCGATCTATCTGCTGACGACCCTCGGCACGATGATGGTGCTGCCGGGCGATCAGATCGACCCGGTCACAGGTGTGATCGGAAACCTCGGCGTCTCAGGCTTCCCCGGCTTGATGGAAGGCGCCGCGGTCGTGCTGGCGATCATCGTCTTCGTGGCGATGACTACCTACCAGGTGGCCTATTCGCGGTTGATCTTCGTCTCCGGCCTGGAGCGTCATCTGCCGCGAATCTTCACCCATCTCAACCCGCGGACGCGGAATCCGGTGACAGCTGTACTGATTCAGGGCGTCCTGTCGTCGTTGCTCCTGGTCGGGTTGTACTCGCAGGCCAGCATGGCCAACGTGACCGTGTACCTGCAGGGCGGTCTGAGTGTGGTCTGGCTGCTCTCCGGTTTCTTCTTCTTCATCCCGCTCGTGATCGCGCGCAAGAAGTACGCGGATCGCTATGCCAGCGAGGACTTCTGGCGCATTCCGGGCGGCATGCCCGCGGTGTGGGCAGTGGCTGCTGTCGGGATCGTCGCGACCTGCGCCGGCGTGTATTACTCGTTCGCCTCGCCTTGGATCGATGTTCCGGCGGCCACTTGGATGACGTGGGTGGGCGGCATCGCGCTTGGCATGTTCGTGCTCGGTGCCCTCGTCTACTTCTTCGGCCGCCGGTCGGCGACCAAGGTCGGCAAGGAAGACGCACTGGCACATCTGGCGGTACTCGAGCTGAAGGATGCGGCGAAATGACGATGCAAAGCACCGTGCCCGGCACGGAGGCGATTGACAACACAGCCCGCTATCCACTGGACCCGTTGGCCGGTGCGGAGATCGAAACCGCCGCGGCGGTCATCACCGACTCCGAATACGGCACGCCAACACTGAAATTCGTGATGATTCAGCTGGCGGAACCGGACAAGACGCCGGAGTTGACGTTCGAGGCCGCCGAGACACCGCGTCGGGCATTCGTGAGCATGTACGACGGTGCGGCCAAGCTCATCTACGAGGCGATCGTCGACCTCGGCGCGCGGGTCATTGACTCGTGGAAGGCGATACCGGGCCGGTTCCCGTCCTATCTCGTCGAGCACATGACCGGCGTGGAAGAGGTGGTGCGGGCCGATCCGCGCTGGCAGGAGGCGATGCGCAAGCGCGGCGTCACCGACTTCGACCTGGCGATGATCGATCCCTGGCCCGCGGGCTATTACGGCAGCCAGGATCACTACGACAATTCACCGCTGATCTGTCGCCCGCTGACATTCATGCGTGCCGCGCCGTCGGAGCACGGTTACGCGCGGCCGGTCGAGGGTCTGATTGTCACCTTCGACCTCGACGCGATGAAAGTGATCGACATCGAGGACCACGGGGTGGTGCCACTGCCGCCGACGGCGGGCAACTACGCCGAGAACTTCATGTTCGACGGGAACAACCGGCCGGCGTTCACGAAGTTCCGCGACGACGTCAAGGCCATCGAGATCACACAGCCCGACGGGCCGAGCTTCACCGTCGACGGCTGGAGGGTGCAGTGGCAGAAGTGGTCGATGCGGGTGGGCTTCAATCCGCGCGAAGGAATCACTCTGCACGAGATCACCTACACCGACCGCGGCGAGACCAGGCCCATCATCTACCGGGCATCGCTGTCGGAAATGGTTGTGCCGTACGGGGATACCGAGCCGACACATTGGAACAAGAACGTCTTCGACATGGGCGAAGTGGGCATGGGCTTTTCCGCCAACCCGTTGACCCTTGGCTGTGACTGCCTCGGCGAGATCCACTACTTCGACGGTACGGTCAACGACTCCTCGGGCAACGCGGTCACCATCCCGAACGCCATCTGCATGCACGAGGAGGACTACGGGATCTCCTGGAAGCACACCGATTTCCGGACCGGCGAGGTGGAGGTGCGGCGGTCCCGGCGGCTGGTGATCTCGATGATCTGCACCGTCGGCAACTACGAGTACGGATTCTTCTGGTATTTCTACAACGACGCGTCGATGGAGGTCGAGGTCAAACTCTCCGGGGTGCTGACTACCGGGGCCGTGGCGGACGGCGAGGAGCCGCGGTGGGGCAAACTGGTCGCGCCCAACATCTACGGCCCGAACCACCAGCACTTCTTCAGCTTCCGGCTCGACATGAGCGTCGACGGCGCCGCGAACAGCGTCTACGAAGTCGACTCGATTCCCGAACCCGACCCGGAGCTCAACCCACACCACAACGCATGGATCACCCGCGACACCTTGGTGGCGTCGGAGGCCGACGGGGCGCGGGACTGGGACTGGTCGAAGGGCCGCTACTGGAAGGTCACCAACCCGTCCAAAAAGAACGAGCTGGGCAGCCCGGTGGCCTACAAGTTGACGCCGAGGGACGTCGTACCGGTGATGGTGCAGGAGGGCTCCTACATCTACGACCGGGCCCGGTTCGTGCAGCACAACATGTGGGTGACGCGCTACGACCCCGTCGAGAAGTTCGCGGCCGGCGATTACATGTATCAGTCGCCGGATGCGCAGGGCCTGCCCGTGTTCGTCGCCGACGATGCGCCGCTGGAGGACACCGATGTGGTGCTCTGGTACACGGTCGGCGCGCACCACGTTGTGCGGCCGGAGGACTGGCCGGTGATGCCGTGCGCCTATACGGGATTCCACCTCAAACCGGTGGGCTTCTTCGACGGGAATCCGGCGCTGGACATCCCGCCCTCACCGCCTGCGGCCTGCCACCACCACTAGCCGAGCGTTACCGGTGTCAGAGGCGGCTTTCCAGCGAGGACGGCCGCTGCGTTGTCGATGGCGAGGATGCCCATCGCATCGCGGGTTGCCTCGCCGGCGCTGGCAATGTGCGGGGTGAGGACGAGATTCGGGGCGTCAAGCAGTGCAGGGTTGACGTTGGGTTCATTCTCGAACACATCCAGGGCGGCACCACGGATCTCGCCAGCGTGGAGGGCGGCGACCAATGCGGATTCGTCTACGATCCCGCCGCGAGCCGTATTAATAAGGTACGCAGTCGGTTTCATTGCACGCAGAGCGGCGGAGTCGATCAGATTCTGTGTTTGGGGAGTGAGCGGAACGAGCACGCAAACGACATCGCTTTCGGCCAACAGCGTGGGTGTGTCGACGAAGGCCACGCCGTCCTCAACGGTGCCGGGTTGACGGCTGCGCGCGGTCGCGACCACCGTCATGTCGAACGCCTGCGCTCTTCGCGCGACGGCGCGCCCGATACGGCCATAGCCGAGAATTCCGAGGGTCGCGCCCGCGCTGACGTCGAGTCCGACCAGCATCCGGGGCCCCCACACCCACGGTTGCTTCGAGCGAATCATCCTGTCGCCCTCGGTGACGCGGCGAGTCGCCGCGAGAATGAGGGCGAAGGTGTGGTCCGCAGTCGCGCGGTCAAGGACGCCGGGTGTGTTCGTAACCGTCACACCCGCGGCGGCGGCCGCAGCCACGTCGATATTGTCGTAGCCGACCGCCACATTGGCGACGACCTTTAGTTGCGGGCCTGCCGCGGCCAGGGTGTCGGCGGTGATGCGTTCGGTCAGCGTGACGATCGCGGCTGCCGCTCCGGCAATCCCGGCCTCGAGTTCTGTTTGACGTGGCGGAGATTCGCCACCGACTGTCAGCGGCCTGTCGAGCGAGCGAAGATGCGCCATCGCGCGGTCGGTGAGCATTCGCGGGACATAGATGGGACCTGTCATGACAGCATTCTGTCGGCAAGGGCATCGTCGAGGGTGCTCAGGGGTGGGACACCGGTAACAGCCGACCACAGATGCCGGTACTGCTGCCAACGTTCCGCGACGGTCTCACGCCATTCCGTTCGGGGACCCACCCGGCGCGCCTGGGGTGGCGCGAGGATCTGCCCATCGAGCACTTCACTGCACATCGCTGCGGCGCCGACCGCGGGCAGGTGACTCTCGTCGAGTACCAGGATGTCGCGGTCCAGAGCGTCTGCGAGCAGCTGTGGCATTTCGGGTTCGTTGCCGAAAGCGCCGCTGACATACAGGGTTCGCTGGCTGGCGCCGATGCAGGACTCGACGATCATGCGGTCGGCGAACAGCACACCCTCGACGACGCCGCGGGCTGCCGCAGGCGCTGCGATGTCGAGTCCGACGCCCATCAGCGCGGTTCGCGGCTCGGCGAACCACAGCGGGCCCCGCTCAGGACGGGTATGCGGGATGAAAACCGGGGCCGCTGCAGTGTTGTCAAGACCGGCGCGGAACGCGGTGCTCACCAGACCGGCGACCGCCGAGTCGCCCTGCCCGTATCCAAGGCGCTGAGCGCCGTCGGCCAGGGCGTCTCCGCCGTTGATGACGCCGTTGATCAACCAGTGGCCGACGCGGACGTCGACGCGCTGCAGCGCCTTGGCCCTTCGGTCGGGGCTGTCAAGAGTGTTGGACACCACGTGTGTCGTTCCCATGATGAGCAGCGGGCGACCGCCGGGCCGTGAGCCCAACGCGTATGAGGCGGCGGGGGTGTCGCCCGAACCGACCAGTACGGGAATGCTCTCGGGTAAGCCGAGGGCCTTGGCGGCCGCCGGTAGCAGTGCGCCGAGCACGCTCAAAGACGGTTTCACCGGCGGCAGGTGAGTGCGTGGTATTGCCAACCGATCGACCACGGAATGCAGCCAGCTGCACGAGCCATCGGTGCTGGCCATGAGCCCGGTATAGGAGGCCTGTGTGGGATCGATTGCCCGTTCACCGGTGAGCCACTGACCGAGCCACGTGCCCGCGAGACCGAAAGTAGCTGCGGCCGAGGCGGCTTCGGGCTCAATCGTGCACAGTAGCCGGTAGGCGGCACCCATCGCGGTGGCCGGCATCAGGTGGTTGCCCACCAGTCGTAGTCCGTCGGGATCGAGCGCGGCGATCAGCTGCTCGGTCGGCTCGGCCAGCCCGGGGTGGTCCCACGTGACGCCGGCAGCCAGCGGCTCGCCGGAGGCATCGAGGAGCAATGCCGTGGGGCAATGGGTGTCGAGGCCGACGCCGCGTACCGTCGTTGCGTGAGGACCCAGATCGCGGACGGCCGCAGTGACGCTGGCCCGCCAAGCGGCCGGGTCAGCGCGTCCCGGTCCGCAACCCCGGGCCGACGGGTGACAGACCCGCGACCGGGCGAGAACCGTTCCATCCGAGTCGATCACGACCGCCTTGGTGGCGGACGTCCCGACATCGATTCCGAGGTACGTCACGAGGATGGTCAGTCCAGCAGTTTGGCGGCGACGTCGGGGCTGTCTCCGCCATGGATGACCGCCTTGAGTGCGCTGACCATCTTGGCCGGGTCGGGTGCCTGCCAGATGTTGCGGCCCGCCGTCATGCCGTGTGCACCGGCTTCCACGACCGACGCGGCTTGCTTGAGCACGTCCAACGGGCTTGGTGCCGGAGCGCCACCTGCCGCCACCACGATGGCCGGTGTGCCCTCCACCACCTTGGCAAACTCGGCGGTCGATCCGGTGTACCAGGTCTTGACGATGTCGGTGCCCAGTTCGGCAGCCGCGCGCGACGCGTACAGCACCGATTCGGTGGAACCCTTTCGGTCACCCCACAATTCACCGGACGGATACGCGTGGCAGACGACAGGCAGGCCCCAGGCGTGTGCCTCCTCGACGACGCGGGTCAGCATTTCGAACATCGCGACCTGATTCGACGAACCGGCCGAGATGCCGACCGCCACGGCGTCGGCGCCCAACCGGATCGCGTCCTGCACGGAGCCGATGCTGGCGTCGTAGGTGGGATGGAATTCGACCGAGAACATCGAGGCTTTCAGGATCCACGGCAGCGGTGCGCGATTGCCGCCAAGCAGCGGTCCGGCAAGTCCTTTGGTGATCGTGACGGCATCGGGTTCACCGTCGGCGATGCTGGCGAATGTGGAGCCGATCGTGGCCAGCCGAGGCGCCACGCCGCGCGGCACCGCTTGGTCGAGCGCCACTGTAAGGGTACGGCCGTCTGCACCGAACAGCCTGCGCAGCCGCAGTTCGCGGCCCAAGGCGGGGGTGGTGCCCGCGCGGTTGATGTCGAAAGCGGGGGTGAAAGTGGTTGTCACGGTTCTCCTTTGATGGTGATGCTCAGGCCCAGGGGTCGACGCCGACGCGCATGTCGGCGCCGGAGCCGGCCAGCCCGATGGCTTCGGCGGCTCGGTCGAGGGGGAGTTGGGTGCCGATCAGTTCGGCGACCGGCAGCGCGCCGGATGCCACCAACGGTGCGACGGCCTGAAAACCGTCGAGTCGGCAGGACGAGGCGCCGACGATCGTCCACTCGTTGTAGTGCACGTCGTTGGCCGACACCGCCAGGTCAGCGTCTGCGCCGAATCCGGCGAACACCGAAATGCTCGCACCGGGGGAGAGGCACCCCAAATATGGTGTGAGAGCGTCGATCCGACCGATCGCCATCACCAACACATCTATGCCGCCGTCGGTGAATTCGTTCAGCACGGCCGCGGTGTCCTCGCCGGGCTCTAGGACCAGGTCGGCGCCGAACCGGGTGGCCATCGACCGGCGCCGGGCGATGGGGTCGACGGCCGCGACCTTCTCCACGCCCAAGTTCTTGGCCAGGCCGACGTGGATCAGTCCAAGCGGTCCGCATCCGACGATGAGCGCGGTCTGCGCCTTGGCCATGCCGGCAAGCTGTTGCCCGTTGTAAGCGCAGGCCACCGGTTCGATGATGGCCGCTTGGGTCGCCGGCACCCCTCGAACCGGCACCAGGTTCTGTCTCGCGACCGCGGGCACGTGCACATACTGGGACAGACCGCCGGTGAGCTGGTAGCCGAATGCCCTGCGGTTGCGGCAGATGTTCTCGTGCCCCTTGCGGCACGCCGCGCACATCCCGCACGTCACCAACGGATACACCGCAACTTGGTCGCCCATCGTGACGCCTGCGGGCAGCGGGCCGTTGGCGTCGACAACTGTGCCTGCGAACTCGTGGCCGAGCACGGTGGGGAACGTGACGTTGCGCTGCTTGCGTCCCTCGTATATCCGAACGTCGGTGCCGCACAACAGCGCTGCGTCGACACGGAGCAGGACATCGCCCGGTTGCAGTGGCGAGATCGATGCTCGCTCGACCCGCAGATCATTGGGTCGGTGCAAGACGGCCTGGCGGAAGGCGCCGCCGTCCAGCTCTATCGAGGCGGCGTCGATCGAAGTCGACGTGGTTGTCACGGTTGATTGCCTTTCATCTCGGCCGTGTCGGTCAGTGCCCGCAGCGGTTGCGCAAGGTCGATCTGCGCGCCGACGGCACGTAGCGAATCCAGGGCGGTGGGTTCGGCGTCGTCGTCGGTGACGAACCGCCAGTGCGCGGGCAACGGCGACCAGTAGTTGAACTGGTCGGTGTCCAGCTTGCGGTGATCGGCGACCACCACAGTCTGCCTGGCGCGCTGCATCATCAGGGTTTTCAGCCGGCTCTGCTCGAGCGTGCGTGACGCGACACCATATTGTGGGTGCACCGCGTCGGCGCCGATGAATGCGTAGTCCGCGACGACGGACCGCAGCATGTTTTCGGCTTCGGCACCACTGATCGTTTCGTTGACCGGGCGCAGCCGCCCCCCGAGCACGATCACCGACACATTTTCGTTGCGCATCAGGATGTTGATGGCGCCAATCCCGTTGGTGAATACGGTGACATCGGACGCCTTCAGGTGGTGTGCCACGAATTCCGTTGTGGTGCCGGCGTCGACGATCACGACCGCTCCGTCGTCGACAAGCTCGGTCGCGACGCGACCGATCGCATCCTTCTCGCGCGTGAATTCCAGGTGCCGCTGATGAATGGACAATTCGGCAGGCGCTGTCAGCGCGACCCCGCCGTAGGTGCGCGTGATCTGCCGGTCCTGATGGAGTCGGCTCAGGTCCCGCCGCACGGTCGCGAATGACACACCGAACCGTTCGGCGATCTCCTCCACACTCAGCGACCCCGACTCGACCGTCTGCAACAAGTGCAGGATCTGTTCGCGCCGTCGCGCCCCGCGGATGTCCCGGCGCCGCGCTGCGACCGCGTCGATGTCGGCGGGCTGATCGGATTCGTTCACGGCTCCGAAGCTACATGCGCGATGTGCGCAAGTCAACGTTAGATGCGCGCTTCGCGCACTATGGGCCGCCGGTCACGGAGAGCCGACACTAGCTGCGCAAGATGCGCGTTAGGAACGCCTCTTGACAATTTGGATGATTGATTCAATCATATTGAACCGAGACACTGATTGTGTCGCGCACCACAGTTGTACGGCGGCCTTGTCGCCGCTACTGGCTGCGGTGAGCGAAACGATCATCAAGCGCGAACCCTTGGAGGTCGACAATGGCCAGCATGCCGGCAACAAAGCCCAGCACCGACTCGGCGCCGCCAGGCCGAAGTCGCGCATCCAAGGTGCGGTGGGCCGTCGCGGTGTTCTGCGCCTTCGGCTTGGCCATCAACTACATCGACCGGTCGGCCATTTCGGTCAGCCTGCCGTTCATGACCGAGGATTTTCATCTCACCCCCACTGAGCAGGGCCTGATCCTCAGCGCGTTCTCGTGGACGTACGCCCTCATGCAGATCCCCGCCGGCCGGCTCATCGACCGGTTCGGGGAGCGGGTGATGTACGGGGCCTCGGTGCTGGCCTGGTCGTTGTTCACGGCCGCTACCGGTCTGGTCTCGAGTTTCGGCGCCCTGATGGGGCTGCGGCTGGGTCTGGGCATCGGCGAGGCCGGCGCGTATCCGGCTTCGGCGAAGACTGTCTCGCAGTGGTTCCCGTTGCGATTGCGCAGCCGCGCCACGTCGGTTTACGACAGCGGCGCACGCATCGGCAGCGCCGCGGCGACTCCGCTGATCGCATTGATCATCGGCCTGTGGGGCTGGCGGGCGGCATTCCTGTTCGCGGGCGCGCTTGGCGTGCTGTGGGCCATCGGATGGTGGGCGTGGTACCGACGGCCCGAGTTCCACGCCGCTGTCAACGAGGGCGAGCTGGCGATCATCCACGAAAGCCACAAAGAGCAGGCCGCCACGAACCTCAACCCCGACGCCGAGCCGATGCGCGTTGTCGACTTGTTCAAGAAACGCACGGTGTGGGGCATGATGCTCGGCTTCTTCTGCCTGAACTTCATGATCACGTTCTTTCTCACATGGTTCCCGTCGTATCTGGTCAAGGAACGCGACTTCGATCTGCTCAAGCTCGGCGTGTTCGGCATGATCCCTCCGCTGGCGGCGATCTTGGGCAGTTGGCTCGGCGGCATCACCGGTGACTACCTGCTCAACAAGGGATGGTCGCTGAACAAGGTTCGTAAGACCTGCCTCGTCGGCGGCATGCTGGTGTGCTCTGTGATCGCGCTGGCCGCCATCGCGCCCGAGGCATGGCAGGCGTTGGTTCTGATGTCGATTTCCTATGCGGCCTCGGCGTTCACGATCGTGACGATCTGGTGCCTGCCCTCCGATGTCGTCGACTCCAGTACCGTCGCAACGCTTGGCGGCACCCAGAACTTCTTCTCCAACATCGGAAGTGCCTTGAGCCCGATTGTGATTGGCGCGCTGTATGGCGCGACCGGGTCGTTCGAAGTGCCACTGGTGCTGACTGGTCTGGTAGTGGTTGCCGGTGCACTGTGCTTCGGGTTCCTCATCAAGAAGGTAGAGCCAATCCGACGGGTGTGATCATCGTCGAGCAGACGCTAAAGGCCCCATTTCGCAACGAAGTTGGGGTCTTTAGCGTCTGCTCGCGCTAAACCATGTCGGTCCCGAGCGTGGCGAGGATGCGCTTGAAGTCGTGGCGCTCTTGCTCGCTCAGATCGGCCATCAGCCGGTCTTCGGCGGCGCGCACTCCGGCATCGGTGCGCTTGAGCAGATCCTCGCCTTCACGGGTCAACTGAGCCGGCAGTGATCGGCCCGACGACACGCTGGCCGGCCGAGTCAGAAGCCCGCGGTCCTCGAGGCCGCGCAGCACCATGTTCATTGCCTGCGGTGAGACGCTGAGCGCGCGGGCCAAGTCGGCATTGGACTGCCCAGGGAACTTGGACAGCACCCGCATGCAGAGGTATTCGGGGAACGCCACTTCCAGCGGGTCCAAGACCGCCGCCGTCACATCGGCCTTTAATGCAAACATCACCCGGCTCAGCAGATAGCCCAGCGGCTGATCGTCAAACGGCTCGTCCATATCAAGTATCTTGACACATATCAACCAGATTGATATACCGGGTACATGACCACACCATCGCAAGACCTCTTCGAAAACGCGTACAAGGGCGAGGCCGCCGAGCTCGGCCTCGGCGCCAAGCCGCCGTGGAGCATCGGCGAACCACAGCCGGAGATCGCGGCGCTGATCGAGCAGGGCAAGTTCCGCGGCGACGTGCTCGATGTCGGTTGCGGCGAGGCGGCGGTCGACCTGTATCTCGCCGAACGTGGCTACACCACCGTCGGGCTCGATTTGTCGCCGACGGCCATCGAGCTCGCCAAGGGCGAAGCCGCCAAGCGAGGCCTGACCAACGCCAGCTTCGAGGTCGCCGACATCAGCGCGTTCACCGGATACGACGGGCGTTTCGAAACGATCGTCGACTCCACGCTGTTCCACAGCATCCCCGTCGAGGCTCGAGAGGGGTACCAGCAGTCGATCGTGCGCGCCGCCGCGCCTGGCGCGTCGTACTACGTACTCGTCTTCGACCGCGCCGGCCTGCCCAATGGCCCGGCCAACCCCGTCACCGAAGACGAATTGCGCGAGGTGGTGTCCAAATACTGGACGATCGACGAGATCCGGCCGGCCCGCATTCACGCCAACCTGCCCGACGTCCTCCAGCTCGAGGGATTCCCCATGCCGTTCGTGGACCTGCGCGACGAACCCAACGGTCGCAAGTCTGTCCCGGCCTTCCTGCTGACCGCGCACCTGCCCGAGAGCTGACGACGCGGGGGTCCCCATAGCGGTAATCCGGCCGCTATGGGGCAGGATTAGGGGCGATCTCATGTGAGGACCCCGAAGGAGTCGGATGCCGGAGACCACCAGCCCCAACGGCGCCGAAGCATCTCCCATCCGGCCGATGTACACGCGCGTGCTGCTCAAGCTCGGCGGCGAGATGTTCGGCGGTGGCCAAGTGGGCCTGGACCCCGATGTCGTACACCAGGTCGCCCGCCAGATCGCCGAGGTCGTCCGCAGCGGCGTGCAGGTCGCCGTGGTCATCGGCGGCGGCAACTTCTTCCGAGGCGCCCAACTGCAGCAGCGTGGCATGGAGCGCAGCCGCAGCGACTATATGGGCATGCTCGGCACGGTGATGAACAGCCTTGCGCTGCAAGACTTCCTGGAAAAGGAAGGCATCGCGACTCGGGTGCAGACGGCGATCACCATGGGACAGGTTGCCGAGCCCTACATTCCGCTGCGAGCCCGCAGGCACCTCGAGAAGGGCCGAGTCGTTATCTTCGGTGCCGGCATGGGACTGCCGTACTTCTCCACCGACACCACCGCCGCGCAGCGCGCCCTGGAGATCGGCGCCGAGGTAGTGCTGATGGCCAAGGCCGTCGACGGCGTCTTCACCGCCGATCCGCGGGTGGATCCCCACGCCGAACTGCTCACCGCGATCAGCCACCGCGAGGTCATCGACCGCGGCCTGAAGGTCGCCGATGCCACCGCTTTCAGCCTTTGCATGGACAACGGCATGCCGATCCTGGTGTTCAACCTGCTCACCGATGGCAATATCGCGCGGGCGGTGGCAGGTGAGAAGATCGGAACACTGGTCACCACCTAACAGGAGATACCCGTGATCGACGAAACCCTCTTCGACGCTGAAGAGAAGATGGAGAAGGCGGTGTCGGTGGCGCGCGACGACCTGTCGTCGATCCGCACCGGCCGGGCCAACCCCGGCATGTTCGCCCGCGTCCACGTGGACTACTACGGCTCGGCCACCCCGATCACGCAGCTGTCGAGCATCAACGTCCCCGAGGCGCGTCTCGTCGTCATCAAGCCGTACGAGGCGAACCAGCTGCGCAATATCGAGGACGCGATCCGCAACTCCGATCTCGGGGTCAATCCCACCAACGACGGCAACGTCATCCGGGTGGCCATCCCGCAGTTGACCGAGGAGCGGCGCCGCGACCTGGTCAAGCAGGCCAAGGCCAAGGGCGAGGACGCCAGGGTCACCGTGCGCAACATCCGTCGCAAGGCGATGGAGGAGCTGCACCGCATCAAGAAGGACGGCGAGGCCGGCGAGGACGAGGTGGGCCGCGCCGAGAAGGACCTCGACAAGACCACGCACACCTACACCAGCCAGATCGACGAGCTGGTCAAGCACAAAGAAGGCGAGTTGCTGGAGGTCTAGTGGCCGATCAGCAAGCGACTCCCGTGGCAGACACCGACGCCGGCCCGACCGAGCCGCCCAAGAAAGCATCCCGCGCAGGCCGCGATCTGCCGGCCGCGATTGCCGTGGGCGTGCTGTTGGGCGCGATGGCCATCGGCGTCCTGAATTTCGCGCCCATTTGGTGGCTACCGGTGCTGTCGATCTTCATTCCGATCGCCACCCTCGAGGTCGTTCGACGGCTGCGCGAGGCCGGCTACGCACTCCCCGTGATTCCGCTGTTGGTCGGCAGCCTGGCCATGATCTGGCTGACGTGGCCCTACGGCCCGGCCGGACTGGCTGGGGCTTACGGCGGAACCATCGTGGTGTGCATGGTGTGGCGCCTGATGGGGCAGGGGCTCGGCCAGCAGCCGGTGAACTATCTGCGCGATATTTCGGCCACCGTCCTGCTTGCGACGTGGGTACCCCTGTTCGCCAGCTTCAGTGCCCTGCTGATCTTCCAGGACCAGGGTGGCACCCGAACGTTCACGGTAATCGTGACCGTCGTATTCGCCGACATCGGCGGTTACGTCGCCGGCGTGTTGTTCGGTAGGCATCTGATGGTGCCCGCGATCAGCCCGAAGAAATCGTGGGAGGGGCTGGGCGGCTCGCTGCTGTTCGGCATCATTGCGGCCGTGTTGACGGTGGCGTTCTTGCTGGACAAGCCCGCCTGGGTCGGCCTGCCGCTGGGGCTGATGCTGGTGATCACCGGGGTGCTCGGAGACTTGGTCGAATCTCAGGTCAAGCGTGATCTCGGCATCAAGGACATGGGCACGCTGCTGCCGGGGCATGGCGGGATCATGGATCGGATCGACGCGATGCTGCCCTCGGCCGTCGCCGGCTGGATTGTCCTGACGCTGCTGGCGTGACGCTTCAATGCAGCGACGCCAAGGCACGCTCGGCGCGGCGCTCGAGCTGCGCGTAGCCTCGTTGCTTCGCTTCCTCAAGCGCTCGGCACAGCATGTCCTCGGCACGTGACCGATCGTCCGCGCCATCACGGGCGAACAGGAGTTTGGCCCACTCCAGCCACGTGCGCGCCTGGAAGAACGGGGCTTTCATTCGCGTGTTGACATCGTCGGCCGTGGTGAAGTGCTCCTCAGCGAGGGCGCGGTCGCCCTTGGTGCGGGCCAGGACGGCGAGGCTGTGGGAGACCGACCCGCGACACATCGGGCCGATCCATACCCATTCGAGCCGGTGGGGAAGCATCTCGTCGTACAGAAGGGCAGCCGCGGCCGAGTCGTCTCGGCTGGCGATGATATCGGCGAGGATCGTCGCTCCCAAGATCCACGCGCTGTCGTGCGGCAGATCATGGACTGCCTGGACCAGATTGTCGTCGCTTGAACTTCCGACAAGCGTCACCGGCAGCCGGAGCAACGCGAGGTCCGGTTCCTCCCGTGCGGCCGCCGCCATCAGCTCGTGGCCTTCCGCTTGGCGGCCCTGGTGCCAGCGCACGGACTGGAGCAGCGCGCCATGGATGACGTCCAAGCCCTCTTGTTGCAGTTCACGACCGAGCTCGTAGCACTCGAGCGTCAGTCGTTCGGCCTCCGCGACATCGCCGCGCAGCAGGCAGTTCGAGGCTTCGTTGACCATCAACGTCCACTTAAAGTCCGGACGACCGACAAGCCCCACGATTTGGCGCAGTTTCGCCAGCAGCTCCTCGGTATGACCAGGATCCTGGGCCTCGTTCGACACCCAGCCGTGGTAGTAGACGGCGTCGAAAATGATGCCCGGATCACCGGTTTCTTCAGCAATCTCGATGCTTTCCATCGACCGTGCCCACCGTTCATCGAAACCCTGGCGGGTCCAACCGCGCACCGCGAGCACGGCCGCGAGGGTGCGCCGGTCTCCGGTCTGCCGCGCCATGTCGACGGCTTCGCTCGCAATCTCGATGGCCTTGTCAGGTTCGGAGAACAGGAAGTTCTGGCAGTACCGGGAGAGCAGCCGCGCCCGCTGCGGGCTCGCCTCCGGGCCGACGCGTCGTAGGGCCTCCTCAAGGAGCGCGGTCAGCGTCGTGTCATGCGACACCGTGTACGCGCGCGCGTAGTCCTTCAGTACCACGGCCACAAGGGATTCGGTGTCGTCCAGACGAAGCGCAAGCTCGGCCGCCTGAACACGGGTACGCCGGAAATTCGGATCGCCTGCGCGCACCTGCGCCTCTGTTAGGCCGACCAGCAGCCGGCACCGCAGTCCTTCGTCGCTCGTCGGTTGATGACTGAGCAACTCGAGAGCTTGGTTGTACCACCGCACCGCGTCGGCGGGGGCCAGCGCCTCCAGGGCGCTGTCGGCGGCATCCGCGGCGTAGCGCACCGCGCGATCGACCTCGTCCGGCGACACCGCGGCTTCGACCCAATGACGCGCCAATTCGGTGAGCCGTCGCGCGCTGTCGTCGAGCTCTTCGATGGCGGTGGCAATCTGTCGATGCAAGCGAATCCGGCGAGTGGGTGGGATCTCGTCGTACAGCGAGTGTTGAATGAGTGCGTGAGTGAACGAAAACCTCCCTGGCGCAACGGTTTCTACGAGCGCCGAGCGTTCCGCCCGCTCGAGCTGGTCGAGCAGCTCATCCTCATTGCGCTTAACGACCCCCGCTAGCAGTTGTAGGTCGAACTCTTGACCGATCGCAGACGCCGCGACGAGCGTCGACCTCACCTCCTCGCCCTGCCGTGCGACTCGTCGGGCTACGACGCTCCGTACGGCATGCGGCAGCGACGTCGCCCCCAAGTCGTCACCGGTCTCCTGCAGATGCCGGCACAATTCGGCAGCGAAGAACGGGTTGCCGTCGGTTTCCCGGTGCAGCGCGTCGGCAAGCTGTGGCTCCGCCCCCGTGAGCTCGGCGACCTCGCCTGAGTTCAAGCCGGCCAACACCACATGACGGACATCGGGGTTGCTGCGCAACCGTGCCAGCTCCTCCGCGAAGGGTGCATCGGCAACGAGGTCGGTGTGCCGATATGTGCCCAGCACTGAAACCTTCGATAGCGCAATGCCTTCCATCAGATGACGCAACAACATCACTGTGGACTTGTCGGCCCAGTGCAGGTCATCGATGACGACAATGACCGGCGCCACGTTCGAGGCTTCGACTAGCGTGGCCACGACGGCATTCATCAGCAGATAACGTTCGGTGTCGGGATCGGTTGTCTGCCGCGCGCCGAGCGCCGGCCGGCGGTCCCGCAGATTGGGCGCGACCCGGTCCAATTCGGCGAGATGGCGGTCGCTGATGCGATCGAGCACGGAGTCGGGAAGCACAGCGACGAGTTGCGTCAGCGCATCGACGAACGGCAGGAACGGAACTCGCAGGTCTTCGTCGCATCGACCATGCACGATCCAGGACCCCTTCTCGCGCACAGCGTCCGCTGCCGTCGCCGCGAGTGCCGACTTGCCGATGCCCGGCTCGCCCGCGACCAACACCGCCCCGCCGCCTTGGCCAAGGGCTACGGCGATGGCCTGCCGCTCGGCCTCACGTCCGACGAATGATTCGCGCACGGCTGACGCCAAGCGAGGCGGCATCGGCGGTGGGGTTGCTAGCAGCGCCTCGGCGTCGCGGATCACTCCGGCGCAATCGTACTGGCGAGCAACTTCGATCGCAGATTCAAGTAACTCAATTGCGTGCTCGGCGTCCCCAGATCGGCCGTGCCGAAATAAGAATCGTGCCCAATTTACCCGGTTGCGAGCCAGAAAGAAGGGTGCCCGAATGCGTGTGTTTACCGCTTCTGCCTCTGCGAAATACGCTTCAGCCTCGTCGATCCGATCAAGCTTCGTGGCCAGGATGCCGAGTGCCCCGGCCACTGCGCCCGGCCACAGCGAACCGCAAGATGCGACCTGATCGTGGTAGGGCGCAAGGGCTTCGAGCAAATCCGCAGCGTCCGCTGCATTGCCGAAGCAGTCGCAGACTTCTGTCCAAAGGACCTGATTGCCGAGCCACCCGATGTTCTTGTCGTAGTCCAGTTGAAGTACATCTTCTTCCAAATCCAACTCGTCCCCTAGGACCTGTGCCACTAGCGTGCGCATCGACCGAGGCGAATCAGAGGGTGAACCGCGTCCAGCGAAAGCATCCGCCGACCCCGCGGCTTGGTGAAGCAGCCCGACAATGTCTAACGGGCGGGTGCTGACCGCCATGACGAGCTGGATCTTGTTCATGGTGTTGGAAACTCCGGACCGCATGCCTAGAGCAGCGGCCTGCTTGTCGTACCAGGCTTGCTCTTCTCGCATCCTCCCGACGTGATCGGACAAGGTTCCTCGCTGCCATGCGGCTGAAGCTACGAAGCCCGCGTCGATGATCCGAGTGTCGATCTCGCTCACGGGGCCCGCGACGCGGATTGCGTCAGCGCTGACGCGAAATGCCTCATCGATGTCGCCGTGGAGCATCGCCAATGCGCCGCGGTACGCGCGGTTGCTCCACTGAAGCGATGGCTGCTGTGTCTCAGCGGCGATCGAGGCCATCACGTCGAGCCAGTGCACGGCCTCGTCGACATCGCCGGACTCGACGAGCGCATGCACGCGCCAGTTCGCGGACCAATGCAGCAGTGCGCGGTCGCCCAGTCTTTCCGAGATCGCTACTGCCTCTGCGGTGATCGCCAGCCGTTCCTGAAGCGTCTTCGGGTGCCAGATCGCGAACGCCGCAAGGTTCAACACCGTGGCCAGCAGCGGCGGATTGTCGAGGCGACGTGCCATCGACACCGCCTCATCAGTGAGTTGGCGGCACCGATCGAATTCAGCTATGACCTTCAGTTCGGCGGCGAGGGTGGCGAGCAGCCGTGCGCGCGTTACCGAGTCGGCGTCGTCGATCGCGTCCAGCGCCGCCTCGAGCATCTCCAGCCGATCGCCGATTTGGCGGTCGACGTTGCCGACGAACCCTTGACTGTTCGCCAGTGCGGCGCGGGCGAGGAGCTTGCCGTCGCCGATCTGTTGGGCAAGGCGCGCGGCATCGAGCAGCGTGCTGCGATGCGCCAGGTCGCCGGCGTTGCGTTGCGCGCGCCCGAGGCGAACCAGCAGATCGGCCCGCGCGCGCCGGTTTTCGGAACGTTCGGCGAGTAATTCGAGTGCCCGCTTGTACCAGCGCAGCGCCTCGTCTGGGGCGAGTGAGCGCATCGCTCTGTCGCCGGCCTGGCTGGCGTATTCAATCGCCTTGGCGCGATCGGTGGGGGCAGTGGCGGCCGACCAGTGACGCGCTAGCTCTGCCACTCGGATTCCATCGGGATCGACTGTCTCGATGGCCTCCGCGACGGCCCGGTGCAGATGTGCGCGGCGGGTCGGTGTGAGACCGGTGTAGAGAGTGGTTGCGATCAATGCGTGCGAGAACGTGAACGAGCCCGGGCTGAATGTCGACACCAGACCGGCGGCCTCGGCTGCCTCAAGTGAGTCGAGCACATCGTTTTCGCGTGCATCCAGCGCCACCGCGATCGTAGCGAGATCGAACTCCTGACCAATCACCGCGGCCACATTCAGTGTGCGCTGGCACATTTCACCAAGCCGTGCGACCCGGTGACCGACAACTTCGCGGATGCTCTCGGGAAGGCCGGCCTCGCCGAGATCGGCCTTCGGCACCCACTGGCCGTCGTCATCGAGGTAAACGGCGCCCGTTTCGGCCAGGTGACGCAGCAGCGCCTCCACAAAGAACGGGTTGCCGTCGGTCTCGCGGCATACCGCGTGGATGAGTCCGACCGCATCGTCACCAAGCGGCTGGCCACTAGCCCCTCGGATCAGCGTGACGACCTCGTTGTCGGCGAGCCCACGCAGGACAAGGCGCTCGGCCGTCGGTTCGCGGCGAAGCGCAGCCAGTACATCGGCGAGAGGATGTTCGGCAGTCAATTCGCTGTCGCGGTACGTACCGACCACCAGCAGCGGCGAGGACTGGGCGGCGCCAACGATGTGACGCAGCAACAAAAGTGACGGCTTGTCGGCCCACTGCAGGTCGTCGAGAACCAAAACCACTGGCGTGTCGGCGCCTGCGGCTGCGAATAACTCGGCCACCGCGCCGTACAGCGACCATCGGTCGGAATCGGGGTCGCTCGGTGTCGACGGAGCGAGTCCCGGCCTTCGGTCTGACAGGGCAGGCACGAGGCGACACAAGTCGGCCGCTGCGCGGTTACCGATCCGGTCGATCGAAGACCTGCCTGCGTGGGCAATGAAATGGCCGATGGCCTCGATCCACGGCCGATATGGGATACCTGAATCCTCGTCGCATCGGCCGAAAAGGACTGTCGCTCCCTCGTTGTGCCGCGTGCGGGCGAATTGGGCGGCCAATCCCGTCTTGCCGATACCAGGTTCGCCCGCGACCAACACGACGCGTCCAGAGTCGGCCGTCGCGTGCTTGAACGCGTTCGCGAGCTGCTCGGCCTCACGCTCGCGACCGACAAAGCCCATATTGGGCTCGACGGCAAGTCGCGGCGGAAGCGGTACACGCTCTTCACTTTGCGTCACAGGGATCGGCGCGGCTTCACCGACGGGAGTGATCACGAAAACTGTTTCGGGACGGTTGATGTCGCGCAATTGTTGCACGCCTAGGGCGTGCAGTCGGAAACCCTCGGGGAGATCGTCCACGACCAGCTCCGCGGTCGCTTGGCTCACCGCAATTTGACTCGGCATCGATGCCGCGCGTAACCGAGCGGCCCGATTGACGGTGCGGCCATAGTAGTCGCCGTCTCGCTCCACCGCCTCGCCGGTGTGCACGCCGATGCGGACCTCCAAAGGCGAAGGCGTGGACCAGCTTTCGTCCGACAGCGAATTGAGTGCGTCGATCGCCGCGGCGACCGCGTCGGTGGCTCGCTGGAAGACGCTGAATGTAGAATCGCCTTCGCCGCGGCTCTTGAGCAGTACGCCATGGTTGCGTTCCACTGCCGTGCGGATGAGCTCCTCGTGACGCGACACCGCGTCCGACATCGCGGTAGGTGCTTTCTCCCACAGCCGGGTGGAGCCGACGACATCGCTGAGCAGGAATGTTACGACGCCTGTTGGGAGCGATCGCGGCGTCGCCCGCGGCTCTCCCTTGGGCGCGAGGTCGGGCTCCTGGCGCAACACCCGGCGCTCCAGATCCTGTAGTTCGGTGCCTGGCTCGATGCCGAGCTCCTCGTCGAGGTGACTCCGCACACGCTGATACGCGCGTAGCGCGTCGGCCTGCCGCCCGTCGCGGTAGAGCGCTGTGATCAGCAGTGCCCATAGCCGCTCGCGTAGCGGATCTTGGGTGACGGCAGCCTCCGCCGAAGCCACCACGCCGCGGTTGTCGCCGAGAGCCAGCTGCGCCTCCAGCAGACACTCGGTGGCCATCAGCCGCAGTTCGTCGAGGCGGGCAGACTCGGCCGCGGCCCAGTCCGCACTTGCCGCGTCGGACAGTGCGGCGCCGCGCCACAGGGACACAGCCTGCCGGAATTTTGACAGCGCCCCGGCGGCGTCGCCGGCTGCGAGTTCGCTCCGTCCTTCGGCGACGATCGACTCAAACCGGTGCGAATCCAGCTCGCCGTCGAGGGCCACGACGCGATACCCGCGCGCCTCGGTGATCACCCGATCGCTGCCCAGCGCCTTGCGCAGCTGAGAGACGTAGGTCTGCAGCGTCTGGGCCGCTGAGCGGGGCGGTTGGCCGGACCAGAGGTCGTCGACGAGGCGGTCGGCCGGTACGGGGCGGTTGGCGTCGAGCAGCAGACGGACCAGCAGGGTACGGGGCTTAGACGCTCCTAGCGCCACTTCACCGTCGGCGGTTCGCACCACCAACGGTCCCAGAATCCCGAAGTACATGTCCCCACCTGCCCTCGTCAGCAAAGCGTACGGCCGGGACTCCAGCGCGCCTCCAGCTTTGCCCGAGAACGGCTCGAGTGGCCCGGCGCACGCTTTGGCCATGCTCACGATTCAACTGGCCCAGACCGACGAGGAGCGCGAGGCCGTCTACCGGTTCCGCTACCCGATTTATGTGGAGGAGAAGGGGTTTTACCAGGGCACCGCGGACCACGATGGGCGCCGCCTGGTCGACCCCGAGGACGATCGCAGCTGGATCGTTTACGCCGAGAACGATGGCGAAGTAGTTGCGTCGACAAGGGTAACTTGGGGCGGCGCAGAACTTTCGGGCCGTCAAATCGAGCAATACGGCATGGCGCCGTTCCTCGCGGAGCTTCCCGCCGAGTGCGTCGCCGTTGGCGAGCGTGTGATGATCGCCCCCCAGTGGCGGGGCACCGACCTGCTCGAGCAACTCGGCTCCGCCATCAACCCATTGATGGACGAGCACGGCGTGCTCGTCATGTTCGGTTGCTGCGAGCCGCACCTCATCTCCTACTACTGCCGCTATCAGCGCCCGCACGGCGAGCGGAACATCAACAGTGATGACGCCTATTTGATCCCGCTGGTGAGCTTCCCAAAGGGCCCGGACGCACTGATCGGGATGGGCGAGGGGCCAGAGTTGCCGCGCTGCGTGCAGTCTGTGCTTGACGGAACCGGCACCGTCCGGACACCGCTGTTGTGCAACCCCGATGAGTACCGCGCCGAGATGCGCGCCGCGCTGGCCTCGCTCGACGCACCGGTGTTCGCTCAGCTCGGCGACGACGACATCGAGGAGATCACGGCCCGCAGCAGCATGATTCGGTGCGCGGAGGGTGATCGCGTGCTCAAGAAGGGTGGAGACGCGCGCAATGTCTACGTCGTGCTGAGCGGCGCACTTGAGGTGCACGATGGCGATCATTCGGTGGCCGTCCTGCTGCCGGGCGAGGTTTTCGGCGAAACTGCCTATCTCCTTCACCAGCGCAGGAGCTACGACGTCGACGCGTTGAGCGATGACACCCGCATCCTCAGCCTGAGCGAACGGACCCTTTGCAAGCTAATGGACGACCACCCGGCCGTCGCCGCCAAGCTGATGGCCAACATCTCCCGAATCCTGTGCCGTCGCCTGATTGCGTGACCCCTTGGCGTTGAGCCAGCACGCCGCCGCGCCGACCACGAGCCCTATGGCGACTCCGATGTCGGGCCGCTGACCCAACATCAGCCACGACAGCAGGCCCGCAACCGCAGGGATGACCGCGAACAGCATCGCTACCGCCGCGGCGCCATACTCGTTGACCCCGCGTACGTAGAGCGTCATGGAAAGCACCGCGTTCAGCAGCACCACCGCAGCCACTGCGCCGGCCGCCTTCCACGGATCGGTCATCGTGAACGGCATGATCACGGCCAGTGCCATAACCGGGGCGACGCACACCGCGTTCTGCAGCGCCGCCGTTGCTCGGAAGTCCACTCCCGAGCAGAACTTCTGCTGGTAGACACCACCCGCGGCAACACTGAACAACGAGACGAGGATCAGCAGCACCGCGGGGTCGACGCCGCCGACCGCCACCAGGCGTCCCGCACATGCGGCGAGCACCGCAAGGACCCCGAGGACGAGCGCGCCGACCCGAGTCCTGGTGAGCCCTTCACCGAGGAACATCGCGGCCAGCAGCGCGGTGACCACGGGGTTCATCGAGATGATCACCGCGCCCAGCACCGCAGGCGCACCGTGCATCAGCGCGATATACAGGCAGGTGAACAACAGGCCCTGGGCAAGGAGCCCGCTGATCAGCACATGCACAAGCGCGCGGCCTGTGGGCCACGTCACCCGGGCCCAGAACGCCCACGCGGAAATAATCGTGCCGGCGAGCCCGAACCGGAACACCAGGACGGCCATCGGTGACATCGCCGAAACAGCAAGCGCGCCAATGGGATAGCCGAGCGCGTAGAAGAACGTCAGAGCCGACGCGGCACCGAAGGGCATCGTCCGCGTGGCCATGCGTTCCATAGTCGCGATCAACGCCCGCGATCGCCAATCAATTTCGGCCAGACGCAGATGAGATACTGACAGCAGCCCATGGCCACCTCCCTGCCCCTGGTTTTCGACGCGCCGCGACGCGCGATGCCGCCACGCCACCTCGCCGACCTCGACGAGGCGGGCCGCGCTGACGCCGTCGCGGCACTCGGGCTGCCCGCTTTTCGTGGCAAGCAGCTGGCCAATCAGTACTACGGACGGCTGATCGCCGATCCGCATCAAATGACGGATCTGCCTGCCGCGGTGCGCGCACAGGTCGCCGACGCGTTGTTCCCGCGACTGCTCGACGCGGTGCGCGAGATCGAATGCGACGCCGGCGAGACGCGAAAAATGCTGTGGCGGGCGATCGACGGCACGACGTTCGAGTCGGTGCTGATGCGCTATCCGCAGCGCAACACGGTGTGCATCTCATCGCAGGCGGGCTGCGGCATGGCGTGCCCGTTCTGTGCGACGGGGCAGGGAGGGTTGACCCGCAACTTGTCGACGGCGGAGATCCTCGAACAAGTCCGCGCCGCAGCGGTGGAACTGCGCGACCGCGACCACGGCAGGCTGTCGAACATCGTGTTCATGGGGATGGGCGAACCGTTGGCCAACTACAACCGGGTGCTGGCTGCGGTGCAACGCATGACCGCGGCGCCACCGCACGGGTTCGGCATCTCGGCGCGGGCGGTGACGGTGTCGACGGTCGGCCTGGCCCCGGCGATCCGCAAGCTCGCCGACCAACGACTCGGTGTGACGCTGGCGCTGTCACTGCACGCGCCCGACGACGAATTGCGCGACACGCTCGTCCCCGTCAATAACCGGTGGAAGGTGTCCGAAGCGCTTGACGCGGCGCGGTATTACGCCGACGTGACCGGGCGACGGGTGTCGATCGAATATGCGTTGATCCGTGATATCAACGACCAGCCTTGGCGGGCAGACCTTTTGGGCAAGCGGCTGCACGGCGCGCTGGGCCCGCTGGTGCACGTCAACGTCATCCCGTTGAATCCAACCCCGGGTAGCGAGTGGGACGCCAGCCCGAAGGCGGCCGAGCGGGAGTTCGTCCGGCGCGTCCGGGAGCGCGGTGTGTCATGCACGGTGCGTGATACCCGTGGCCGCGAGATTGCCGCGGCCTGTGGGCAATTGGCGGCCGAGGGCTGACGTTGCGCTGCTGCCGGGACATAGTCAAAATTGCCCGCGTACCGAGCGACAACGTGGACCTGGTCGGCCGCTACGAACTAGTTGTCGCTGTGTACGCGGGCAAATAAAGAAGTGTGTTTGCCGCCGCGGCGGAGCCAAGGGGCATGTGTGAAATTGCCCGCGTACCGAGCGACAACATGCACCTACAGCCGGACACCGCCGAGCCACATGGGTTTTGCTGCGGCTCGCAACGTCATCACGCGGGTGTAAATCCGGTGCTCCGTGCCGCGGGGCACATAACCGGGGCCGTAAAGGCCGCGGGCGAGGCGGCGAACTCTTCCCCGTCGTCTCTCCCAGCGCAGCGCATCCGAGACCTGTTTCGACGCCCGCCCGCCGATGGCGAAGCCCTGCCACTCCATCGCCTCGATGAGCTTGCCGACGGTGGTAGGACCGTGCTGCAACAAGTACATCGTTAGCGCATAGCGGAGATCGATGCCCTGCAGTTGATACTTGGTATCCATAGTCGAACCGTGGCATGGACATCCGACAGCTCAGAAGTTGTCGCTCGGTACGCGGGCAAAATCACATATGGACTTCCGGAGCGCCGGCGGCCCATCAGTCCGGCATACCGATCGTCTTCGCCTCCAGGTACTCCTTGTAACCCTCTTCGCCGTTGCGATAACCCAGCCCGCTTTGCTTTGTGCCGCCGAACGGGCTGCCGATTCCGAAGTGGCTCTTGCCGTTGATCGTGACGTTGCCGGTGCGCATCCGCTTGGCCACCTCGAACGCCCGGTCGACATCGGCGCTGCTGACCTCACCGGACAGCCCGTAAATCGTGTTGTTGGCGATCGCGACGGCTTCGTCATCGCTGTCGTACGGCGTCACGGTCAGAACCGGGCCGAAGATCTCCTCCTGCGCGACCTGCGAGTCCGGATCGACATCGGCCAACAGCGTCGGCTGCACGTAATAGCCCGTCGGCAGGCTCTCGGGGATGCCTCCGCCGGTGACCAGTCGGGCCCCCGAGTCCAGACCACTCCTGATGAGCCCGAGAACCTTCTGCCGCTGCGCCTCGCTGATCTGCGGGCCTTGCATGTTGCCCGGCGTCCACGGATCGCCGACCGGGAAGTTCTCCATGCTGGCCGCAAGGATGGCGAGACCTTCGTCATAGCGGCTGCGCGGCAACAGGATTCGGCTGGGCAGGATGCAGCTCTGTCCCGACATCACGCACGCCATCATCGCCGCCATTGGCAGCGCGGAGTTGAAGTCCGCGTCGTCGAGCACGATGTGGGCCGACTTGCCGCCCAGCTCCAGCAGCGTCTTCTTGACCGTCGGCGCGCCAGCGGCCAGGATCGCCCGGCCGGTGGCCGTCGACCCGGTGAAAGTGATCATGTCGACGCGTGGGTCGGCCGACAGGGCGGCGCCCACCTCGTTGGCGTTGGAAACGACGACGTTGAACACACCGGCCGGGATGTCGGTCTCCTCGGCGACGATCCGGCCATACTCGCTACCCGACCACGGGGTGAGCTGGGCGGGCTTGAGCACGACCGTGTTGCCTGCCATCAGCGCGGGGATCGTCTCGGCGATGTTGAGGTAGAACGGGACGTTCCAGGGCGTGATCGCCCCGACCACACCCACCGGCTCGTAGTGGATCTTGCGGCGGGCCGGTCCGAGCGGCGTCTGGTGCAGCCCGTTGTCGACAACGTATTCGAATGCACGGCCGTGCTCGGCCCAGTGCTTGACCTCCTCGATCGGGCTCTCGATCTGACTGCCACTCACCGTCACGGGACAGCCGACCTCGGTGATCAGCACGCGCCGCAACCGTTCCTTGTTGCGTTCGAGCGCCTCGTGCAGCTGGGTCAGGCAGTGGTAGCGGAACTCCAGGTCGCGCGGCCAGTCGGTCTCGTCGAACGCCCGGCGCGCTGCGCCGACCGCGCGCCCCATGTCCTCAACCGTTCCGTCGGTGGCCTGACCGGCCACCTGCTCGCTGGCCGGATGGATGACGTCGAATGTCGCTCCACTGCTTGTGATCTGCAATTCGCCGTCGATCAGCATCCGCTCGTCACCGGCCAGCACGCCGGCTTCGGTCTGCACTCCTGTCATAGGAGATAGCTTTACAGATTCTGGCGGAAGTGTCAGCACCTCGGCGGAGCGGAGTCAATCAGCCCTGTTGCTTCAGTCCGGCGGCATGACGAAGCTGCGCCAAGAACTGGTCGTCATCATCGCTGCGGACGATGTAATGCGACACCGCAACGCGAATTGCAGTCGCGGCCTTGACCGCTCCATTGGGTCCTGGCATCAGCTTCAGCAGGCGTGCGCGCATGATCGGGATGATCCTGCTCAGCTGGGCGATGACGACCTCGGGTTCGATGTCGACGAGTCGGACACCCGAGTACGAGTGCTGGTAGGAGACGATGAACCGCAGCGCGGCGTCGAGTTTCTCCGTCCCGCGCAGACCCGCTGTCGCGCGGCTGATGCCGGTATCGAACATCTCTCGCTCGTACGTGCCGAACGCGTCGAGCAGCTCCCCCTTGGAGGCGAACCAGCGATACAGCGTCGGACGGGACACCCCGGCCTGCAGCGCGACCTCGGACAGGCTCAGCTTCGTCTGACCACTGCGACCGAGCACTTCAGCGGTCGCGACCAGTATCCGGTGCCTCGTCGAGGTGTCCTCGACGACTCCGGACGCGTCGCGTAGTGGTTCGTTCACTTCCGCGGCCTCAATCGTTGCGTTCTGACTGATCGTAGTTCCCGGAACCCCTGGTTACGGGAGCGGCACGGCCCCGTCACTCATAGTGTTGGCGGGTAACCGAGGCCAAGTTTACAAATTAACGGCGATTTGTAAGACCCTTTGAAAGGATGATGGCCTATGACCGGTCCGTTGGAGGGCATCAAGGTCATCGAGCTCGGGGTATGGGTGGCCGGTCCCGCCGCGGGCGGCATTCTGGCCGACTGGGGCGCCGACGTGATCAAGGTCGAGCCACCGACGGGCGATCCGGCGCGCATGTTCGGCAGGATGCTGGGGATCGAGAGCGGGGAAAGCCCACCGTTCGAGATGGACAACCGAGGTAAACGCAGCATCGTGCTGGATCTCGCCACGGAAGACGGCCGCGCCACGGCACTCGAATTGATCAGCACCGCCGACGTGTTCGTCACCAACGTCCGTCCCAACGCCTTGCGGCGCTTCGGCCTGGAATTCGAGTCCGTGGCCGCCGCGAATCCGGGACTGGTGTACGGCTTGATCACCGGATACGGCGAAACCGGACCCGACGCCGACCGCGCGGCCTACGACGTGGCCGCCTTCTGGGCTCGTGCCGGTCTCGCCCACCTGCTGAGTCGTCCCGGCGATTCGCCGCCATTCCAGCGCGGTGGCATGGGTGACCACTCGGCCGGGATGACGATGGCCGCGGCGGTGTGTGCCGCTCTGGTGGCGCGAGGCCGCACCGGTTCCGGGCAGCTCGTCACCACGTCGCTGTACCGGCAGGGCGCCTATACGGTCGGCTTCGACCTCAACACGTTCCTGTTGACCGGCCATCAGATCGCGGTCGGACAGCGCGAGTCAATGGGCAACCCGTGCATGAACAACTATGTGGCCGGCGACGGGCGGCGATTCTGGATCGTCGGACTGCAGGGCGATCGTCACTGGCCTGCGTTGTGCCGCGCGGTGGGGCGGCCCGACTGGCTGGCAGGTACCCGCTACGCGACGGGACGTGCCCGCGCGGCCAACGCGGTCGACCTCATCGGCGAGTTGGACGCCATATTCGCCACCAAGCCGCTCGACGAGTGGGCGAAAGCCTTTGCCGCAGAACCGGATTTCTTCTGGTCGCCGATCAATGCCATCGAGGAAGTGGTGGCCGACGAGCAGTTCCACGCGGCCGGCGGCATCGTTTACGTGCCTGACGGAGACTCCAGCGTGCCGATGGTCGCCACTCCCGCGGACTTCCAGGGAACGCCGTGGGCGCCTCGGAGCGCCGCACCGCTGCTCGGCGAGCACACCGACGACATTCTGGCCGAACTCAAGAAGTCTTGAGCGAGTTGCTGATTCCGGCGGCGTGCCGCAGTTGCGCGAGAAAGTCATCGGCGTCGTCACTGAGCACCAGGTAATGCGATATCGCTACGCGCACGGCCGTCGCCGCCGCGACGTCGTCGCCGGGTATCAGTCGCTCGAGTCGTTCTCGCATGAGTGGGAGGATCTGTGCCAGCCGCTTGATGACATGAGCCGGTTCGACGTCGACCATGCGCAGCCCGGGATAGGACTGCTGATACTCGACGATCACCCGCAACACCGCGTCAAGCTTGTCTCGGTCGGGGATATCAGCGGTCGCATCGGCGACTGTGCGCTCGTAGTACTGCCGCTCCCAAACGGAGAACGCGTCGAGCAATTCCTTCTTGGAGGCAAACCAGCGGTAGAGCGTGGGCCGCGAGACCCCGGCATGCAGCGCGACCTCGGACAGGTTGAGCTTCGTCCTACCGCTGCGGCCGAGTACCTCGGCGGTGGCGGCGAGGATTCGCTCGCGGCTCGAGTTGTCGACCGGCTGCACCATTACAGCTTTACAAATTTTCACCAAAGTGTCACGCTGAATCTGTGACTGTAGCCAGCTCGCCGCAGGTTCATGAGTACAGCCCCTACGACCTTTCGACCCGCCGGTTCTGGAGCCAGCCATTCGAGGTTCGCGACGAGACCTTCGCCGCGTTGCGCGCCGTCGACGGGCTGACCTGGCATCATCCGTTGCCCACGATGTGGCCGGTGGAGGAGCCGGGTTTCTGGGCGCTGACTCGGCGCGCCGACATCGCGTACGTCAGCCAGCACCCCGAGTTGTTCACGTCCGCCCGTGGCATCGCCCTGGATCCGATGCCGTTCGAGGTGCAGCAGATCGCCACCTTCTTCCTGGCGATGGATCCGCCGCAACACACCACCTACCGGCGGCTGATCAGTTCGGCGTTCACGCCACGCAATGTGCGTCGCATCGAAGAGCAGATCCAGAAGAACGCCGTCGCCGTTGTCGACGACCTGATCGGCGCAGGCAACGTCGACTTCGTCGCGGCCTGTTCAGCCCGGCTGCCGATGCTGACCATTACCGAAATGCTCGGTGTCGCACCGTCGGAGCGTGAAGCTGTCGCCAAGGCCGCCGAGAAGTTGTTTTCGATGAGCGATGACGAATTCAGCTCGCTGGAAGAGCGCGCGCAGAACACCATCAACGAGATGTTGTTGCTGTCCAACACCGGGATCGAACTCGCCAAGTACCGTCGCAGCCATCCTGGCGACGACTTGATGACCAGCATCGTCAACGCGGAAGTCGACGGTCACCGGCTGACGGACGAAGAGATCGGCGCGTTTCTGATTCTGTTGTCATCGGCCGGCAACGACACCACCAAACAGACGACGTCGCATGCGATGTTGGCGTTGGTGAACAACCCCGAGCAGCGTGACTGGCTGATGGAGGACTTCGACGCGCGAATCATTTGGGCGATCGAGGAGTTCGTCCGGTGGTCGTCGCCGGTGCTGCAGTTCGCGCGCTTCGCCACGGAGGACACCGTGGTCGCAGGCCAGCAGATCAAGGCCGGTGACAAGCTCGGCCTGTTCTACTGCTCGGCCAACCGCGACGAGGCCGTGTTCGACGAGCCGCACACGTTCGACCTTCGGCGCTCACCGAATCCGCACCTTGGCTTCGGTGGTGGCGGCCCGCACTTCTGCCTTGGCAACCAGCTGGCTAAGGCCGAGTTGCGAAACCTGTTCGCAGAACTGCTGACTCGACTGAAGCACGTCGAGTTCGGCGAACCGGACCTGCTGCTGAGCAACTTCGTCCATGGAATCAAACGCCTGCCGGCGTTCGTGCAATAGGAGTGACCATGCGGGTCGAAGTCGACCTCGACAAATGCACAGGGCACGGGATTTGCGAATCGATCGCCGATGACGTGTTCGAAGTGCAGGACGACGGCACCGTACTGATCCACGAAAACGACCGGCCGGAGTCCGACCGCGAGCGGATGCAACAGGCCGTAACGCAGTGCCCGGCAGCGGCCTTGCGGCTACTGGATTAGCGGGCGGGTCGCGGGCGGACCAGCACCGACTGCTGAATTCCGCCGACGGCACCGCTCTCGTCGAACAGCGTGCCGATCGTCGTGCCGATGCCGTCGGGACCGTAGTTGGATTCCGCGCGGATGCCGATCCAGTCACCTTCGGGAATTCGGTGTATGTGCACGACGAGATCCGTGTTCAGGAACGTCCACTTCCTGATGTCCAGCTTTGTGCCGATGCCGTTCGCATCGTCGGCCACCGCGAACAACCGCTCCAGCGGCGTCATGCTCTCGCCTTTGACGAGATCGACTTCCGGCCTGATCCAGGATTCGCCGGGGCCGTCGCTCAGCGGCTTGGTCAGCCATCGCCAGTCCAGGCTGTGGACGTAGTTGCGGTCCCAATCCTTCTTCATGTCACGGCTTTTCGCCGCTGACACCGGTGGCAGGGGCGGTGCCGGCGCATGCACGATCTCGCCGGTGTCAAGCGTCTGCAAACGCCATCCGCTGGCCCGGGCGACTGGTCGCGGTTCACCGCCCGGTCCCGGTGCCAGCATCTCGGCGCTGAGCAGTTCGATTTGCTTGCCCGAGCGTTCGCGTCGGGTGCGCACCCACAGGTCACCTTCGGCGGGCACCGGCCCCAGAAGGTCGACCATCACCCGGCTCAACCGCGTGTCGTCACGCTGCTCGCACCGCTCGAGTCCGCGCACCAACAGGGCCGACACGGGTGCGGCGTGCTGGATCGCCGCCGACCAGGTGCTGCGCACAAGGTCGGTAGCGACGAATCTTTCGCCGAGTTCGTCTGCCGCATCGACCAGTTCGTAATACGAGTCGCTCATGGCAGCCCCGCGCCAGGCACGTCGACCGTCACCGCATCAAGCCGTGACAGTTTCGTGCCGATCAGCCGCTGCGGGTACGCGTCCGTGCTGGACAACAGGAAGAGTGTGCGGCGCTCCGGACCGCCCAGTGTGCACGCGATCGCGGTGCGGTCACCCATGTCGATGCGCTCGGTGACCGTGCCGCCCTCGATGATGCGCTCGAACTGGTTGGCCAGCGTCATCGACGCCCACACTGCGCCTTCGGCGTCAAGCGCGATGCCGTCGGGCGGACCGTCCAACCCCTCGGCGAATATCCGCCGATCCGACAGCGAACCGTCGGCACCGATCGTGAACGCGGTCAACCGTCGGCCGATCGACTCCGCGATGATCAACGTCGTGCGGTCGGGCGTGATGACCATCCCGTTGGGGAAGTCGAGATTCTCGGCGACGACGGTGAATGTGTCGTCGGCGTCGACCCGCACGATGACACCGCCCTCAAACGCCTGCGACCCGACGTAGGCGCGCCCGAGATCATCGATCACCATGTCGCCGAGGTTCGCCGGCACGATGCCGGACAGATCGGCGATGGTTGTGACGAACTCGCCGTCGTATCGCAACACCTGGCGATTCTCCGTCGACGCGATCAGCAGCGACCCGTCGGGACGGAAGCCGAGACCCGATGGCGCATGCCCGGCCAGCGGCAGAGTGGTCATCGCACCCTGCAGGTTCACGGTGTGCACCGCCTCGCCCAGCATGTCGGAGAACCACAGCAGGCCCTCGAACCATCGGGGTCCTTCGCCGAAGCAGAAACCATTCGCCAGCGGCGTCAGCGTCGCACCTTTACAAATCACGGCCTAAGTGTCACGCTCGCTAGGTGCCACTGTCAACTACCGGCGGCCCGTCGTGAACATGAAGCGCTACCACGGCCACACCCTTCTCTACCTGCACGAGACTATCGAGCTGGGCTCGGGGCGTAGTGATCACTTCACTGAGGCGTTCAGCGACGTCTACCACCCGATGATGGACGCGCTGGGCGCGCGGCTGTTCGCGATCTGGGAGACCACGCCCTATAACGGGCATTGGCCGCAGGTCACGATCATCTGGGAGATCGACGCATTCGCCGATTACGCCCGCATCGGCAAGGCCCAGAGGCGCGGCGGCAGCCATGAAGAGCCCGCCGCGAAATGGGCGGCGTTCCTGTCCGAGATCGGCGCTTCGGGGGAGGGCCGGATCATGTACGCGGGCGCGAGCAACAAGACGCTCGCGCAGCTGACGGAGTCGAACTTCTCAGCGGGGCTGGTGATCCAGGAGATCATGCAGACCAAACCGGGCAGGCAAGACGATTACATCCGTGAGCTCGAGCGGCTGTACGTGCCGTGGTCGGAGCGGACCGGCAAGCGATGGCTCGGCTCGTTCATCACCACATTCCGGTTCAACGAGGTGATCCACTACTGGGCGCTCGACGGAGACTGGGACTGCTTCGAAAACCACTACCCGTCATGGAAAGACAGCCCGCCGGCGGAAATCGTCACCTGGATGAGCGTCGCGCCAGCACTGCGCGACGGCTGGGAGGACTCCATCTTGCAGGCTCTGCCTCCGTCGCCGCTACAGTGAACGCCCCTGTGATGCAGGACTTCTCCTACGATCCGTTCGATCCGGCGGTGATGGCCGATCCGCTGCCCTACTACCGGGTGCTGCGCGATAACCACCCCGTCTACTACATCGACAGGTGGGACACCTACGCCCTGTCACGCTTCTGCGACATCTGGCAGGTGCTGGAGATCAACGACGGCACCTTCGTCGCCTCGGAGGGAACACTGCCCGCCGCAACGGTTTTGGCCCGACACAACAACGGACCGGTGCCCGACCCGCCAATGCACCCGATGCCGTTTCACGCGAACTTCGACGCCCCGGTCTATGACGGCATGCGCCGCTGCACGTCGAGCCAGTTCCGGCCGAAATCCGTCGCGAGGTTGGCGGACCGCATCCGCACCCTTGCCAACGAGCGGCTCGACGAGCTGCTGCCGCGCGGCACCTTCGACTTGACCCAGGACTACGGCGGCATCGTCGCCGCCTCCGTGGTGTGCGAACTCGTTGGCCTGCCCGTGGATCTGGCGCCGGACGTGCTGGCGACCGTCAACGCCGGAAGCCTCGCCGAGCCGGGTAGCGGCGTTGAGGTCGCCAACGCCCGTCCCGGCTATCTCGAGTACCTCACCCCGATCGTGACGGCCAGGCGCGCCAAAGCTTCCGACGGCGAATTGCCGATCGCCGACAACCTGATCGCATACCGGTTACCGGACGGTTCCGCATTGACCGATATGGAAGCCGCCGTCCAGATGCTCGGCGTGTTCATCGGCGGAACCGAAACCGTGCCGAAGATCGTCGCGCACGGGCTGTGGGAACTGGGGCAGCGGCTCGACCAGATGGCAGCGGTGCGCGCCGATTTGGAGGCCAACGTGCCCGTCGCGCGCGAGGAGATGATCCGCTACTGCGCACCCGCGCAATGGTTCGCCCGCACTGTGCGTAAGCCGTTCACCATCCACGGCACCGCAATCGAACCGGGTCAGCGGATTATCACGCTGCTCGCGTCGGCCAGCCGCGACGAACGTGAGTACACCGATCCCGACGAATTCATCTGGAACCGGCAGATCGAGCGGTTGTTGGCGTTCGGACGCGGACAACACTTCTGCCTCGGCGTCCATCTGGCACGCCTCGAAATCGCGATCATGGTGACCGAATGGCTCAAGCGAGTGCCGGACTGGCGGATCGTCAGCGAGGCGGCCTCGCGACCGCCGTCGAGTTTTCAGTGGGGCTGGAACACCATCCCGGTGGAGGTTTGACGATGTGGTCGTATCGCCTCGTCGCTCCGTACACGTTTGAACGGACGGAGATACCGGCGCCTTTGCCGCAATCCCTTGGCGACGGGCAGGTTCTACTGCGCTTCCTGGTGGCGGGTATCTGCGGAAGCGACCTTCCCGGCTTCCGTGGCGCGAAGGGGCGGCTGCCAGGCGACACCGGCATTCGCGCCGCAGAAATGTACGGCTTTCCCATCCATGAGGTGGTCGGCGAAGTGCTGGCCAGCCGGCATCCGGCCCATCGGCACGGAGATCACGTGGTCGGCTGGGCGTCGGGCTTCGACGGTCTGATGGAACGGGTCGTCGCCGACGGCAACGGATTAGCGCCATACGACCCCGCACTCACCCCACAACTCGCGGTCGGCCTGCAACCGCTGGCCTGCGTGCTGTATGCCGTCGAGCAGTTGCCGGACCTCCGTGGACGCCGCGTCGCAATTCTCGGTCAGGGTTCGATCGGCCTGCTGTTCTCGTATGTGGCCAAGGCGGCGGGCGCCGAACATGTCACCGGTGTTGATCCGGTCGACCGCGACGCGATCGGCAAGATGTTCGGCGTAGACACCGTGATCCGCGCGACCAGCGACCGTTGGGTCAGTCACCTCAAGCCAGATGACCGGCCGGACATCGTGATTGAAGCCGTCGGCCATCAGGTTGCCACACTGAGCCACGCAATCGATGCTGCGGCGTTCGGCGGCACGGTCTTCTACTTCGGCGTCGCCGACGACGACAGCTATCCGATCAGCATGCGCACGATGCTGCGGAACAATCTCACCCTGAAATCGGGTGTGACACTGGATCGGCGGCGGGTGCTGGAAGCCGCCGACGCGTTCGCGCGCCAACATCCGGACCTGCTCACCAACTACCTCACCCACACTTTCGGCGTCGACGAGGTCCAGGCCGCGTTCGAGCTGGCCTGCCGACCGGCGCCCGAGCGCATCAAGATTGCGATCGTCGCGTGACGCCGAGCAGACTTCAGGAAGCGCTCGCCGCCAAGGAGCGGGTGTGGGGCGGCTGGGTGGTGGGGCCGACGATCATCGGCCCGGAAGTGTTCGCCCAGGCCGGATACGACTACGTCGGATTCGACGTGCAGCACGGATATCTCGACGACGCCGACGTCGCGTTGATGCTGCGACGGCTCGAGCACATCCCCATCGCCACCGCGGTGCGACTCCCGTCCGCCGATCCCGCCCCGATCGGCCGCGTGCTGGACGCCGGTGCCGACGCGGTCATCATCGCGATGGTCGAGTCGGCCGATCAGGCAGCTGCCGCCGTGGCGGCCACCCGGTATCCACCCGCTGGCGTCCGCAGCTTCGGTCCGCTGCGGGCCAGCCTCGGTCACAACCCCGCCGCCCTTGAAGCGCGGGTGAGCGTGTTCGCGATGATCGAGACGGCTCAGGGCCTTTCGGCACTCGACGACATCTGCGCGGTGACCGGGCTGACGGGCGTGTATGTCGGGCCCGCGGATCTGGCGATCTCGCTGGGCTACGACGTGACCGAAGCCTGGACGGCGACCGCCGTCCTCGACGCCTATGCACATGTCCTCGCCGCGGCAGCGGCGGCTGGCCTGGTCACGGGAATCCATGCCGGAGTGGGCAAGCGCGGAAAGGCGATGGCTGAATTGGGCTTTCGAATGCTCACCCTGGCGTCGGAGTCCCAGGCGCTTCGGCACGGCGCCGCCGAGTACTTGCGGGAGGCGCAATGAGTTCGCCGGATCGGGTCGCCTTGGTGACCGGCGCTGCGCGCGGCCAGGGCGCGGCGATCGTCACGCGATTGCACGCGGACGGCTTTCGGATCGCGGCATGTGACGTGCTGATCGACGAGTTACGCGCTGGCATTGACGAATTCGGCGACGAAGTGATCGCCCTTGAGCTCGACGTGAAGTCGCCACAGCAATGGGCCGCCGCAGCCAGCGAAACTGTCGGCAGGTTCGGCTCGTTGACGACACTCATCAACAACGCCGGCGTGCTGCACCGGGCTTCGCTGGCCGACGAGACCCCGGAGGGATTCGAAAGCAGTTGGCGTTTCAACTGCTTGGGCCCTTTCCTCGGCATTCAGGCGACGCTGGAGCACCTGCGGCGAGCCGAGGGTGCCACGATCGTCAACACTGTCAGCACCGGTGCCATCCGGCCGTTCCCGAACCACGCGGCATACGGATCGTCGAAATGGGCGCTGCGTGGACTCACCCAGGTCGCCGCTGCCGAACTCGCGCCGGACGGAATCCGAGTGAACGCGGTTTTCCCTGGACCGATCGAGACACCGATGCTCGACGCGACGACGCAGAGCAGGTTGACCGCGACGTTCGGTCGGCTCGGTAAGCCGGTTGAAGTGGCGAACGTGGTTGCTTTTCTGGCATCCGAGCAAGCGTCGTTCATCACCGGCTCCGAACTCATCGTGGACGGAGGCCAATGTCTGCGACTCGGATGAGCCCATCGGTCGGGATCATCGGCGCCGGGCCCGGCGGACTGGCGCTGGGCATCTTGCTGCGCAGGGCAGGCTTTCGCGACTTCACGATCTTCGACCGCGAGGATGGCGTGGGCGGTACCTGGCGCATCAACACATATCCCGGTCTGGCCTGCGACGTGAAGTCACACCTGTACTCCTACTCGTTCGACCTGAATCCGAAGTGGTCGCGGCTGTGGTCGGGTCAGCCGGAGATCCTGGCGTATTTCGAGCAGTGCGCGCAGCGCTACGAACTCGCACCGAACCTGAAGCTGAACACCGAAATCGCCTCGGCCCACTGGGATGCCGACAATACGTCGTGGCAGCTGACGACGACGGCCGGAGAGCGGTTCACCTTCGATGTCGTGGTCTCCGCCATCGGGCTGTTCACCCAACCGGTGCTTCCGGACCTCGTCGAGCAAGAGGCGTTCACCGGAACGCTGATGCACACCGCCCGATGGGACCACTCCGTCGACCTTCAGGAAGCCCGTGTGGCCGTCCTGGGTACCGGGTCGACGGCGTCGCAGCTGGTGCCCGAGGTGGCGAAGGTCGCCAAGAAGGTCTATTCGGTGCAGCGGTCGCCCACGTGGATCCTGCCCAAACCGGACCGGCCGTATACCGAAAGGGAGAAGTGGATCTTCGCCCATGTTCCGTTCGCCAAGAAGATCTATCGAACGAGGCTGTGGCTGCGCAGCGAGTCGAACATCTCGGTGATCGAGAACGGAAGCGATAAGACGCAGGAGTTCAAGGGCATCGCCCTTCGAGTGCTCGAGTCGACGGTGGACGACGAAGAGTTGCGCCGCAGGCTGACTCCGGATCATCCGTTCGGATGCAAGCGGCTGGTCTTCGCGACGGACTATCTGCAGGCGTTGACGCAACCACACGTCGAGGTGGTGTCCAGCCCGGCTCGGTACCTTCGGTCCCGGTCGCTGGTGACCGAGGACGGCAGCGAGCTCGACGTGGACGTGGTGGTGTGCGCGACGGGCTACGCCGCCGCCGACTACCTCGGTGAGATCGACGTCGTCGGCGAGGGTGGTCTGCCGCTGCGCGAGACGTGGAGCGATGGGGCATACGCCTACCTCGGCATGGCCGTTCCGAAGTTTCCGAATTTCTTCATGCTCTACGGCCCGAACACGAACGTGGGTTCCAACAGCGTGATCTTCATGCTGGAGGCGCAGGCCCGCTACATCGTGCGCGCGTTGAAGCACATGCGCCGCAAGCGCAAGGCGTATGTGGCGGTCCGGCCGTCGACGATGGCCGCCTTCATCGCCAAGATCGACGAATGGATGGAGGGCACCGTGTGGCTCACGCGGTGCAGCAACTATTTCCGAGCCGCCAACGGCCGGGTAGTCACGCAGTGGCCGCGCAGTGCTCGGGCGTTCTGGGGGATGACGCGCCGGTTCAGGCCGGCTGACTACGCCTTCGAACCGCCGTCTGAAATCCCTGCCGTCGAGGCGGGCTCACATCAAACGGCGAGCAGGTAGGTGTTCATGATCACGGACCGTCTGGATCCGGCACTTACGGGATTTCGCGTCGGCTCGGACCGACTTGTCGGCGAGCGTGCTGTGGGTCGTCCGTGACTCGTTGAACCAACGCCGGGCTGAAACGGCTCGCGCGGTCAACACCGTCGGCGTCGATATCGAGAACCGTGAAGTAGGCCCGATTCCGGTGCGCATCTATCGCGGCGGACCCTCGCCCGCGCCTACGGTAATCTATTGCCACTCAGGGGCGTTCGTACTAGGCAACCTCGACACCGATCACCGCCAGTGTGTGGAGTTCGCGCGGCGCGGCCGCTGCACGGTGATCTCCGTCGGCTATCGGTTGGCCCCAGAAGCCCCCTATCCGGCCGGACTTGACGATGCGGCGGCCGTGCTCGCCTGGGCGCACGACAACGGGACGAATTTGGGCGTCGACGCTTCCCGGCTGGCGGTGGCGGGCAGCAGCGCAGGAGCGGCGCTGGCGGCACTGCTCGCTCAGCGGGCCGCCGCGGGAACGGCGCCACCGGTGGTGTTCCAGTTGTTGCACCAACCGGTGCTCGATGATCGCCCCATGCCGTCGAAGGACGAATTCGATTCCACGCCAGGGTTTGACGGGCCGGCTGTGACACAGATGTGGCGCCACTACACGGCGGGTGAAGATGTCCCGGCCGACGCCGTGCCTGCTCGTGCCGATGAATTAACCGGCATCGCAAGCGCATTGATCACGTGCTCGGAGCTCGACCCACTCCGCGACGAAGCGGTCGACTACGCTCTGCGGCTCATGTGGGCCGGCGTGGCCACCGAGTTGCACGTCTTCCCCGGCACGTGCCACGGGTTCGACTCGTTGCTTCCCGAGTGGGAAACCAGCCAGCAATTGTTCGAGCTACAGGGTGCGGCGCTGCGGCGGGCACTGCATCACCAATCGGCGGGCTCGGTGACGAAGTCGTAGATCTGCTTTCCTTATCTTGTCGGTTACGTCTTAGCCGTCGAACAGACGGGCTGCGTCATCGAACGTCGATGGGCTGTGTGGGGCGGCAAGTATGCGCCATGTGCCTGCGCGCCGTGACCACGTGCCGGTGCGCGGGTCCCGTTCCCGGGTAGGGGTCAGGTCGAGGCGGATGTCCACGGTGGCGGCCTGACCCGGCGCGAGCTCAACACGCCGAAAGCCGATCAGCTGCGGCACTGGCCGTGGTGCATCGCCGTCGAAGGCGTACATCTGCGCGACCGTCGAGCCCGCCCGAGACCCGGTGTTGGTGACACGAACGGTGGCGACGCCGTCCACTTCACTAGCGCGGTGATCCAGTAGCGCCATGTCGAACGTGGTGTATCCCAACCCAAAGCCAAACGGGAAGGCGGCAGGATTGCCGTCTCGGTCGAGCTTGCGCTGACCCCACCAGGCGTCGTACGCGATCCTGGGTGCATTGGCGTCGAAGAGCGGAAGGTGTTCCGCGCGAGCGGGAATGGCAACGGGCAGCCGTCCGGCTGGTTCAGCGACGCCGGTGAGAACATCCGCCAGTGCGCGGCCGCCTTCCATTCCCGGATACCAGCCGACGAGGATTGCCGGGACCTTGTCGCGCCACGCCTCCATGAGGATGGCGCTGCCGCCGATCACCACCACGACCGTCAGCGGATTCGCGGCGGCCACGGCCCTGATGAGAGCTTCGTCGTCGGTGTGCAACGTGAGCGACGTTCGGTCACCCCCGCGACCGAACTGGCTGAACAATTCGCCGGCCTTGACGGTGATCTTGTCGAGCACATATCGCACGGGACGCAGGGTGAAGGGAAAGCCGAAGAGGTCCAGCCCGGGTCCGCCCTCCGCCAGGATGCGTTCGCCCTCATCATCGGCCCCCAACCCCGCGACGACAACGGCGGCGTCCGCATCGGATGCGAGTCGCGCGGCGGCCGCCAGATCTGTTCCGTCGCAATGGATAACGTCGACCTCGGGCAACGCCTCCCGCAGACCCTGCAGCGCCGATACGGTCGACGGTGGACGCACAAGCGAGGAACCGCGATCGCCGGTGTTGGGTTGGTCAGCCAGCCGGCCGATCACGGCGAGTCGTCGGATCGAAGTACACAGCGGAAGTAGTGCGTCGCCGTCGACGACGTCGTTCTTGAGCAGAACGCTGCCCCTCACGGCGACTTCGCGCGCCAACGCACGGTGTTCTGGTCCGGCGACGACGCCTGTGGCCGGTTCGGTGCTGTCGCGTTCGGCGTAGTGCCGAAGACACGTTGCGAGGATGCGTCGCGCAGACCGCAGTACGGTCTCGCGAGCTACCCGTCCGTCACGCATCGCCTCGGGCAGTTCACGTGCACGCAGCAATCGCATCGGCATCTCGATGTCCATACCGGCTTCCAGGCTTTGCACCGCGTCGTGTGTTCCACCGACCCAGTCGCTGGTCACGAAGCCCTCGAAGCCCCACTCGTCGCGAAGGATGTCGGTCAGAAGCACCGTGTTCTCGCCTGCGAAGGCACCGTTGACGGAGTTGTACGAACTCATCACCGAGTCGGCGCCCGCGTCGACGACGGTTTTGAAGTGCGGCAGGTACACCTCGTGCAGCACTTGTTCATCGACGATGACGTCGACCTTGAAGCGGGAATTTTCAATTGAGTTGAGCGCGAAGTGCTTCACGCAGGCCATTACGTTGTGGCGCAGTCCCCGAGTCAGGCCGGCGCCCATCTGCCCGGTCAGTACCGGCTCTTCGCCGTAGCATTCCTGTGCTCGCCCCCAGGCGGGATGGCGCAGGAGATTCACGCAGACCGCTCCCGAGTAGTTGGCGCCGCGGGCGCGAGCCTCCCGCCCCATGGCGAGCCCGACACGTTCCTCGAGCGCTGGGTCCCACGTCGCGGCCCGCATGATCGTCACCGGGAACGCGGTCGACCGTCCGATCACGACACCGCGTGGGCCGTCGCTGAAACGGATGCCCGGTATCCCGAGTCGCGGTATCGCACCACCGACGACAGGGCCGGCCTTGATCAGGGCGGGCAACCGCACCATGTCCCGGGTGCGAACGTCGCCGTCGAGCAGCCAGAGCAACTCTTTGTCCGTCATCTGTGCGATGAGCGACTCGGCCGCGTCGCGCGCGGTCACCGCGCCTGCCCTCAGCTTGTTCACCCAGTCGCCGAATGCGACGGGGCCTGTTGCATCGGAGGGCGTCATGGACCTACTTTACAAAAACGTTCGAAAGTGTCACGGTGTTCTGGTGGTGACCGGCTGATGGACTTCTCACGGGTCGAGCTGTCCTACGAGGACCAGGCATTCCAGGACGAACTGCGCGACTTCCTGGACACTATCGTGACTGATGAAGTCATCGCCCGAGACCGTCAGACGGGTGAGAACTTCGACGAGGGCGTGCACCTGGCGCTGGGCGAGGCCGGTTATCTAGCTGCCGATTTCAATGATGAAGCCGATGGCGGTTTCAGTCGGGTTCGACGCCGCATCTGGAATCTCGAGATCGGTCGGGCGCACACGCCGTGGTTCCACTGGGGCACGACGGCGATGGTCGCGCGTGCGGTCGTGCAGTTCGGGTCAGCCGAGCTGAAGGATGAGGTGCTGGCGCCCACGCTGGCCGGGCGGTACCGGCTATGTCTCGGGTACACCGAGCCCGAAGGTGGTTCCGATGTCGCGACCTGCAAGACACGTGCGGTGCGCGACGGCTCCGGAGAGGGGGCCTGGATCATCAACGGCGCCAAGATGTTCACGTCCAACGCGCAGAATGCTTCCTATGTCTACCTGATCACCAACACCGATCCTGGCGCACCGAAGCATCAGAGCCTGACGATGTTTCTGGTGCCCTTGAACACAGCGGGCGTCGAGATCCAGCCCATCCGCACCGTGGACGGCGATCGCACCAACATCACCTACTACAGCGATGTGCGCGTTGACGACCGGTACCGCGTGGGTGAGGTCAATGGCGGCTGGAGGGTGCTACGCGAGGCGCTCAACGACGAGCACGGCACAGTCGAGCCCGACGCCGACGGCTTGGACAAGATCGCCGCCATGACCGAGCACGTCCTGCAGTTGGCCGAGGCGGCCGACAGGGTGGCTGCGGTTGCGTGCTTGGAGGACGAATCGGTGAGATACCGCTTGGGCCGCAGCATCGCCCGGATGGAAGCGGCGATGAGCACGCCGGAGATGTTCGGCCGCGTGGCGATCGCGCAGACCATGCGTGATGTCACGCCCGACCTGATGGACATCCTTGGCGCCGCATCGACTCTGCCGGTCGGTACCGAGGGCGCCGCCGATGACGGCGGTGCCGAATACATCTTCCGGTTGGCGGGGCCGACGGGCATCTACGGCGGCACCCTCGAGGTGTTCCGCAACATGATCGCCCAGCACGCGCTGGGCCTCGGCCGGCCGAACTACTCACCCGTCAAACAGAAGTCCTAGCTCGATTTTGCGCTGAGGGTTGTGCTGGTGTGGTTACCCACAGCCTTCAATGCAATTTCTATGTCTGCCGCTACTAGAGCTGGGCGATCACCTCCGAGGCGAGCAGCTCGAGCGTTTCGTCGGAGCCGCGATCATGGGTGAACAGCACAATCTGGCCGAAACCGAGCTGCTGCAGCTCGTGCAGGCGATCGACGATCGCCGGGGGAGTGCCGATCAACCCGCCTTCGTTCAGCCCGAAAGCCGGTATGCCGAAACGCTTCTCGGCGAGTTGCCGCACCGCCGGTAGCGACGCATCGTCGGCGAGCCAGCGCCATCACCGCCTCGACGGAAAGCACGATCGTGTCCGGGTCTCGACCGATGTCCTCACATATCGACCTAAGCACCTCCGTCTTGTGCTCGAGTTCAGCCAGCGCATACGTCGGCACGTTCCACACATCGGCATAGCGGGCGACCAATGGCAGCGTGTACTTCTCGCCGACCCCTCCCACGATGATCGGCGGCCGGGGCTGCTGGACCGGCCCGGGCTTGATCGGCATGTCCTTGACCGTGAAATGCTTTCCGGTGAAGTCGATTCGCTCATCGGCGAACGCCTGGTGCAGGATCTCCAGCGTCTCTCCGAGCCGTGCGGACCGCTCTGCGAACGTGCCCCACTCCAGGCCGACGCGATTGTGCTCGTCCTCAATCGAACCGCTGCCGAGACCCAACTGAAGCCGCCCGGCCGAAATCTGGTCGAGGGTCGTCGCCATCTTGGCCAGCACCGCGGGGTGACGAAACTGGTTGCACAGCACCATATGTCCGATCCGGATGCGCTCAGTGCGGCTGAGCAACGCGGTCGCCAGAGTCCAGGCTTCCATCGACGGATAGTCGGGTGCGCCCGGTCCGTAGAGGTGGTCGTAGAGCCACAGCGAGTCGATCCCGAGCTCTTCGCAGCGCAGTGTGCGATGCAGGATGTCGTCGTAGCTGAAGCCCATCTGAGGCAGATAGACGCCGATTTCGGGCTTGGTCATGGCCGCAGTTCCAATCTTCCGTGGGTGATGGTCGGCGACACCCCTGCTGGTCGCCTCGATATGCAAACGAGTTCTGTTCGATACCATAGGCATTCACCGTCAGCTCCTCGTCCAACGGTGTCGGTGACGCGAACCGCACCGCCACCCGCGCAACCCGGCCGGGATCGTCGACGCCGAGCAGGCCGAGGAGGCGATGCGTGCAGATCGCCATCGTGCACAGGCCGTGGGTGAACACGAAGTCGAATCCGGCTGCCCGCGCGACCTCAATGTCGAAATGGTGTGCCGCCCAGTCGCCGGACACCTCGGCGTAGCGATGCGCCACGTCCTTGTCGACGTGCTGGCTGACGGATCCGAGCGGGTGGGCCCGCACGTCTTCGGGGAAGCGATGGTCGGCGGGCTTCGAACCCAGGTCGGCGACGCCGGTCAGGCCGAGCAGCACCATGGTCCACCACTGCTCGACGGCGATGCGCCCGTCGGCGTCGGTCTGTTCGAGGTGCACCACGACATGGGTGCCCGCCCGAGAGGTCCGCACGGCGGAGATCTGCGCGCAGGTATCGACCGGCTCCTCGGGGAGCAGGGGCCGGTGCAGCACGATGTCGTGCTCGCCGTGCACGCCGCCGCGGGCGCGCTCCCACGCGGCCGCCGGAAGATCGGCCCTGGCCGCCTCCTGCGCGTCGAAGACAAGGATCACGGGAAACACGGCCGGTACGGCCAGGCCCTCGAGCACCGCGAGAGTCTGATCACCGGTGGCCGCGGCATAGGCGGCGATGGCCTCTGGCCCGAGGCGACCGGGAAAGGGGCCGTGCCGCGCAGGCGACACCGTCAGCTCGCTCATCACGCAACCCCTTCTGCGGCGCAAAAGCTGTACATTCCGCAGCTGGCATGGTAACGACATTCTCAGAAAACGAGAAGCTTGTTCTGAACGGAGCAGTTGATGAAGTTCACGGTCACCCACCCAATGCACAGCCATCCGTACAACCCGGAGCTGGTTACCGGGTCGGGCATCGCCACAGTGGCGGCAGCGGCCGAAGCGGCCGGCTTCGACGGGTTCGGTTTCACCGACCATCCCGCTCCCACACAGCGCTGGCTGGAGTCGGGCGGACACGACGCGCTGGACCCGTTCGTGGCGATGGGCTTCGCGGCCGCTCACACGACCACGCTGCGGCTGATTCCGAACATCGTGGTGCTGCCGTACCGCAACCCCTTCGTGGTGGCCAAGTCCGGTGCGACGCTGGATCTCATTTCGGACGGCCGGTTCACACTCGGCGTCGGTGTCGGCTACATGAAACGGGAATTCGCCGCCCTCGGGGTGGACTTCGACGAGCGGGGAGACTTGTTCGATGAGGCGTTGGAGGTAATTCGTGGCATCTGGACCACCGACGACTTCTCTTATGAGGGTCGGCATTTCACTGCGAGCGGCATCACGGCTCATCCGCGACCGATGAGTCGCCCGCACCCACCTATCTGGATCGGCGGCAACACGGCAGCCGCGCGCCGGCGAGTGACCACGCATGGTGATGGCTGGTGCCCGTTCCCGGCGCCCGCGATGCTGGCGCAGACGGCACGGACAGCGGAGATGAACTCGGAGACGCTGGGGGACGGCATTGACGATCTGCGCCGGCGACTGGAGACGACGGGCCGAGATCCGTCAGGCATCGACATCAGCTTCACCAACGCCGAAGGCGGCAGCCCGGGCGACGACGCGTTCAACGCCGACGCCTACCTCAGCGGAGTGGAAAAGCTTGCGGCGCTGGGGGTTACCTGGCTACAGGTCGGGCTGCCCGGCGACAGCCTGGCGCATCTGCTGGAGACGATCGAGCGCTTCGGCAAGTCGGTGATACGGGCAGGCTTCGGTTAACTCGTCACGGAATCGAGGAATGCACGGATGATGGCCACCGATTCGTGCGGTGCCTCAAAGGGCCAAAAGTGTCCTGTGTCGAATAGGTGTACATCGCTGCCCGCAGGCAGCATCCCGACAACGTCGGGATCGGTGTAGAACTCGCGGGGCTGCAACGGATCGTGTGCACCCTGCAGAATCAGTACTGGTGCCGTCCACGAGCTGATCAACTTGGTGCGCCGGTCGATCCATTCCTGCCGGAACGACGAAGAGTTGAAGTAGCGCGGGACTGCGGTGGCGATGCCAGGGTGGCCGAATTCCTCGATGGTGCGCAGAACGTCCGATGCAGCGACGGGCTCGGTCGTCAGCCACGTGTAGGCGGTGGCGACAAATCGGCGGGCGTCAGCCAGCACCGCTGGGGCGTCGGTTGACGTGAAGAGTTGCTGTTGCGGATGCAGGCTGGGATGCAGATGCCACAGATGCTGTTGTCCGCGGGCGTATCCGGTCACCCGGTCGCCGGCCGCGCTGACGAGGTGATCGCCGGGCGGGGTGCCACGGTCATGGGATACCACCGCGAACTCGGAAATGCCTATCGAGTCGAGGAGGGCCAAAAGTTGAGTCGCCACACCCTGCTGGCGGTAGTCGCCGGTGCGCTTGTCAGATTGACCGTAGCCCTTTAAATCAATTGCAACACAATGGTAGTGGTCGCTCAGCGACTCCAGGGCGTAATGCCATTGCCACCATGAGTCCGGCACACCGTGCAAGAACACGACCGTCGGCGCCGACGGGTCACCCGCTTCCACGTAGTGCCAGGTGACGGTTTCGCTATCGCCTGGCGCTGCGGCGAACCGGTGTACCACTGTCACCTCGCCGAGTCGCTCGCGTTCACCATCGGTGTTGGTCTTCACGGGGCCGGTTTCGGGGAGTTGAGCAAGGAGTGCTTCGACGCGCGGAAAGAGGTCGTGCGCAGCGCCGCCGCCGGCCAGCTCAGCGCTGATGCGCTGCGGTGGCTCGGTGTAGGTGTGCGCGATATCGACGGTCATCTAGGTGATTCCTTTCGTTGGGTGTGCAATATGACTGCTCGGCGTTAAACAACGCTTCAGACCGAATGCGTGCAGCGAACGCCTGCGCCCGCGATCAGGACCGACACGGGTTGTGGTCCGGTCATGACATCTCCTGCCTCACGACAGGGTCAGGGGTATTCCACGCGACCGAGGACGATCCCCAGTGCGTCAGCTCGCTTGCTTCCTCGTTCACGTACAGGTGACGCGGCGGCGTGGCGAACGTCGCATAGGGCCGGCAGCGAATCACGAGCCTGTCCTCCCGTTCGGCCATCTCCCGAACGAAGGGCCGGGCGTCCTCACCGGCCGGCTGCCCGGACATCCGCCAGCCAACCCCCATCATCACATCGATGACGAGCTCGGGATCACGATCGATGACCGCGTCGGCGTATACCTGCAGGAACGAGAAGGGCCAGCGCTCGTCGAGCACACAGAGACTCACTTTCCCGTCCCGCGCCACGGCGTTCGTTTTCGCACGTCCGGCCATGGTGGACACGAGTATCTCGTCGTCGTCTGTGGGCACGTAGTAGACGATCGACATCGCCGGCCCGTCATGGCGACGGCGGTAGCCGAACACACACGTCCGGTGGGTGCGGACGAATTCGCGGCGCTCCGAAGGAAGCATGTCACGATCGGCAGGAGGGGTGAAGGGCTCGGAAGCCAGCGGTAACAAGAGCATTGTGTTCCTCTCAATTCCATTGGAAGGTTTACAGGTTCGGTAAGAGTGCGGCGCCCGGTGCGCCGATGGCCCGTTCGGGGCCCTGCTTGCTCTGCGTGATGTCTCCTAGCGCTCTGACCAGTCACGGTGAGCAGCCGGCGAAAATCCGGGCACGGCTACGCACAATTTCCAAAGGTTTTGGCCGGCGCACATGACCGTGCGGTCAGGCCGGATGATCGCGGCAGTAGCGTGCCCGCGGCGTAGCCACCGCTCGAGTTCGCTGCCGCGTTCGGCGATGTGTAGGACTGCACCATGCTCCTCGAGCAAGGCGCACTGGAATGCCAGGGGACACTCTGTGGTGACGACAGCGAAGCCGTTCCCGAACACCGTGTCGAGACGCTCTCCACTGTCCAATACGGGATTGGGGCACAGCGTCCCGGGCAGCTGCCGTGGACGGCGGCCCCGGATCACCAACTCGGATCGGCGTAACGCCGGGGTCCTGCCGTTGACAATCTTGTCGCGCATGCCAGGGATGAGGCGCAGACGCGGAGCGGCAATGCGTCTGATGGCGTTTCCGACCCGACCGCCTGCGGTCATTGCCCACCCGATGGCCAACGCTAGGCCGATCATGGTGCGTGCGTGAGGTTTTCGCTCCTGCTCATAGCTGTTCAGCACGCTCGGCGAGAGATCGCCATTGATCACGCCGGCCAACTTCCAGGCCAGGTTCGCCGCATCGCGAAGTCCCGCGCCCATGCCCTGGCCGATGAACGGCGGCGTGAGGTGGGCGGCATCGCCGAGTAGGAAGACATTCCGATCACGCCATCGGTCAGCGATCTGCGCGCGGAACGTGTACTCGGTTACCCGTACCAACTCGAGTTCTGCGTCTGGTATGTCGTTGACCCACGGCGCAATCAGGTCGCGAAGCTTTGCAAGCGTGCCGTAGTCCTCGGCAGTTTCTGTTGGCAGCAGCCGAAATTCCCAGCGGTAGCGCGTCGGCCCGATGCGCATGTACGTCGCGGCGCGAACGGGATTACATACCTGGTGCACGCCGTCCCATTGATTGAGTTTGGAGTCGGTGACTACGTCGGCCACCAGCCAGCGCTGCTCGAACCGCAGATCTTCCATCGCGGCCCCGATCGAGGAACGGACGACACTGTTGGCGCCGTCGCATCCCAGGACGTAGGTGGTGTCGACAACGTGCTCATCGCCAGTAACGCGATCGGTGAAGGTCACCCGCACGTGCCCGGGGTCATGTTGGGTGAGGTCGGTGACTTCGGCGTTGCCTCGAAGTTCCACGCCGGAACGCCTCTTCAAGTTGGCCCGCAGCAGCGCTTCGAGTTCGGGTTGGTCGAACATGTTGGCCTGTGGGAAGCCGTGGATGCTCTCCGCCGGGTCGCGGTCGAATTGCGCCAGCACATCCAGATCCTGGTCGAGTAGCCGCAGGCCGAGCGCCGGCCGCGAAATCGCCGCGAATTCTTCGGCAACACCGAGGCGGGCGACGAGGCGATTGATCTCGTCATCGAGATGGACCGCTCGCGGCTGAGGGTAAACGGAATCCCAGCGGTCAAGGACCATGCACGAGATGCCGTAATCGGCAAGCAAAGTGGCGGCCGTGACACCGGTGGGCCCGGCGCCGACGATGACCACCGGGACAGTCGCCGTTGTCATGATCGTCCCTTGATGTCCCAGTTGAGGGTGAAGCGGCCGAGCATGGCCTTGATGGCCGCAACATCAGCGACGGGATCCACAGTCACCGTGACAACAATCGATCCGTCATCCACGGCCGCACCGATTCCGTCGACACCGTCCACTCCTGCCAGTGCTTCCTCAACGGCACCGCGCGCGGCATCGGCCCGCAGACTGAGCTTGAATGGCTTGCCGACGGCGGTGACTGGCAGCGCGTCGACGATCGTCACCGACTTGGGCACCGCCGCGCGTTCGGCGACATGCGCTCCGACCCATATCTGCAACGCTTCTTCGGTGACGGCGGCGCGCGGTGTCACAGTCACATACGCGACGGGCACCTCGCCTGCGTGGGTGTCCGGCCGTCCGACGGCCGCGGCGCCGGTGACATCGGGATGGGCCAGCAGCGCGTCCTCGATCGTCGCGGGGTCAATGTTGTGGCCGCCGCGGATGATCAGGTCTTTGGCGCGTCCGGTCAGGTGCACGAAGCCGTCTGCGTCCACCCAGGCGAGGTCCCCGGTGTCCAGCCAGCCGTCGTTGAGTTTCCCGAGCCCGTCGAGCACGTACGAGTCGTCGGTGCGCGCGGCGACATATCCGGGGAAGACCGTCGGTCCACTGATGGCGAGGTTCCCCACCTCCCCGCGGGGAACATCCCACCACCGGCCGTCGTCGTCGATGCGCACTGCCTTGACTCGCTGGTAGGGCAGCCGCTGGCCCACCGAGCCGGGACGCGGTTGGTCGGGGAAGCTGCGAACGCTCGCGCAGGTGCCCTCCGTCAATCCGTAACCCTCGACGAGCGGGACCCCGGTGTGCGATTCGAAGTCCTTGCGCACCGCCGCCGGCAGCGCCGAGGCACCCACCAATGCGTATCGCAGGCTGGAGACATCGGCGTCAACAGGGATCTGGGCGAGTACCGCATAGACCGTCGGCACCGCGCTCATCGCGCTGATTCCATAGTGCTGCACGATCTTCCAGAAGTTCGCATACAGCGCCATGTCGCGATAGCCCAGCGGTCCCGCCCACACCGCCTGCTGACCGCGTAGCAGCGGCGCCAACAACGTCACCACCAGAGCGTTGACGTGAAACAGCGGCAGACCCGCCAGGAGCACGGATTCCTGATCGAGCAGTGTATTCGCGGCAATCATCCACGCATCGGTTACCTCGTTCGTGTGGGTGTGTGCAGCGGGTTTCGGCGTGCCCGTCGTCCCGCCGGTATGGAACAGCGCCGCCAGGTCGCCCGGAGCCGGAGGCGCACCGGAAAATGCTGAACCGTCATACTTTTCGGTGAGGTGGCCGAGATATCCGATGGTCGCACCGTTGTTGTGAGGTGTCAGCGTAAAGTTCGCACGATCGCCTGTGGAACGAAGCAGCAAAACCGTGTCGACGGCCTCGGTCTTGATCAGATGCTGTGCCGTGTCCCAGCTGGCGGCATCCAGTTCCGGGGCGGCGCCTATCAGAATCCGTGCGCCGGAGCGCTGGACGAGTTCGGCGATGTGTTCAGCTGACAGGGCGCCATTGATAGGCGCGGCGATGCAGGCGAGCTGGGCGGCAAGGGTGGCGGTGATCAGCTCGTCGCAGTTGGGGGAGATGATCGCGACTGCGTCGTGTCGCTGGACCCCTAGGTCGCGCAACATGTTCGCGGTCTTGTGCACGTCAACGAGCAGCTGGCCGAACGTGCGATGACTGGGGTCATTCCAGCGGGTCGCGTCGGGAAGCACAGTCAGCGCCCTACGGTCCGGCCACAGCCTGGCGGCCCGCGCCAGCACCGCGTACGTCGTTTCCGGAAGACCGCGCTCAGCCAGTGGAATCGACTCGATGGAATCAATGTCGGCCGGTGTGGCGTACCGGGGCCACAGCAGGTCCTCCGTCACGCGTACCTCACCGCGGTGCGCTGAGTGCCGAGATCGATGGCACCGTCCTCAGTGGCGACGGACAGTTCGACGACATCACCGTGCTGCAAGTACTTCTGATTCTTGGCTTGCTGCTTGAAGAAAGCCTTCCACTTGACCGCAGGCGGCAGCAGCGCGCTGATGGTCTGGATCAGTTTCGGCGGGGCACTCAGCGCGGTCCCGATCGGAGTGCCGGTCATCACTAGGTCGCCGGCGGCGAGATCCTGGAAGCGCGCGAGAGACTGCAGCGCCTGCAGCGGCTTGTAGAGCATGTCGCCGTCGACGACCATGTCCTGCCGCACCTCGCCGCTGACCCGCGTTTGCAGGCGCAGGTCACCGAAGCGCTTGAGTTCGTCGGCGTCGAGCAGAACCAGCGCCGGGCCGACCGGGGTGAACGTCGGATACGACTTGGCCTCATAGAACTGCGTCTGCGGCAACTGAATATCGCGGGCTGAGACGTCGTTCGTGATGACTAAGCCAGCGACGCAGTCAGACAGGTTGGACTCGGTGACCTCGGTGCCGACCGGAATGTCTCGGCCGATAACCAGACCGATTTCCACCTCATAGTCCATGAACTTGACGTGCTGCGGCTTGACGATCTCGTCGAAGGGCCCGCTGATGGACGCCGACGCCTTGCGAAAAAATGTGAGAGGGACCGTCTTTGGGTCCATGCCGGCGTCCTTGACGTGTGAAATGAAGTTCGTCATCTGCGCCACCACACGGCACGGCCTAGTCACCGGTGAAACCAGGTCGAGACTGTCGATCGGTACCGCGTCGGTGCTGTGTGCGGCGGCCTCGATAGCCGCCCGGTCGTCGAGCAGCTCACCGGTGCTGGCGGCAGAGGTAGTGATTTTGGCTGCGCCGGTCGGGGTTTGGACCCACCAGGCGTCGTTGGTGCGAAGGATCGAGATGGTCATGAGTTGGCTACTTTCAGGAGGCCGATGAGGCGGTTGATATCGAATTCGTTGTTGTCGCGCAGCGCGGTGATCAGTGACCGCGCCTCGTGGGGAAGGCATCTCGGGCTGGTGCCGAGAAAATCCTTGGTGACCGGAGGCCCCCACTGGGCCAGACCTGAGGCGGTGAACGGCGCCCAGCCCGGCTCCAAAGTTGCGTCGAACATGTCACCGTCCGTGAAATGCTCGACCATGAATCCGTCCGGATCGCGCCAGTAGTCGAAGAGTTGACTGCCCTGGATGTGACGGCCGATGCCCCACGACCGGAAGTAACCGCGTTGGGCGAGATACTCGCCGCCGGCGGCTAGCGCGTCAAGATCGCAGACCTGGTAAGCCGAATGCACATAACGGTTTTGAGGCCCCAAAGCGATCGCCAAGGTGTGGTGATCGGCGGGAGTCGTGCCACGGTCACAGCGAATGAAACTCATTGCCGGGCCCCGGCCACGCTGACCGGGAAAGTATAGGAAGTCGCTGACGATCATCCCGAGGTTGTCGAGGTACCAGTTCATTGCCTCGACGTACTTCGTCGTCTGCAGGACCACATGCCCGAGCCGCTGCACCTTCGCGGGTTGGCGGGCCGGTCGTCGGGTGGCGTTGACGCGAAGCAGCTCGTGCGCGAAGTTGAAGGTCTGAGGTGACTGCGACGGCAATGCCGCGAGTTCATGCATTCCAGCCACAACACGGACACGGACGCCAGCGGGGTCGACAAGATCAACCGTCAGTCCGCCGATGGTGTCGGGGAGGGGACGGGCCGTGGTGCCGGTCGCGTGCGCCAGCCGAATTAGATCGGCCTCGTCGCAGGCCGTGAACGCCGTGCCGACGAAGCGGGAGCGGGGGCCGTGCCGCAGGATGACGCATGGCGCGCCGGGATCCGTCCCGCGCAGCTGCAGCTCCGCGCTTGTCCGTAACAGCGTGGTAAAGCCGAACGCGTGCGCGAACGTCTCCGCACGAGCCAAGTCGGGCTTCTCGAACTCCAACCAGGCGATGTCGTGCACCTTGATCACCGGATTGCGCGATCGCCCCGGATGCTCGCCGGGTCGCGCGCCCTGCTCGCTATGCAGGTCGTTATGGGCGCCGACGGTATCGCTCATTCCCACTCCTCTTGATGACTGACGAAATCGTCACATACGACGGGACTGTCAGTCAAGTACTTCTGACGAAATCCTCAGAACTGACTGTCTCTGCTATTGTGGGCGAGTGAGCGAACAGAAGACCGACCCGGTCAACCGGCTGGAGCGCCGCAAACAGCGCACCCGCGCCGCGCTGATTCAGGCCGCGCAGACGTTCCTTGCGTCAGGCAAGTCCAACGTGCCGGTCCTGGAGATCACGCAGGCCGCCGACGTCGGGATGGGGTCGTTCTACAACCACTTCGATAGCAAGGAAGAACTCTTCGAAGCCGCGGTCGCCGACGTTCTCGACAACCACGGCGCACTGCTCGACCAGCTCACTGCCGGAATGGATGACCCCGCTGAGAAGTTCGCATGCAGCTTCCGGCTCACCGGCCGGCTGTTTCGGCGGCGGCCGCAGGAGAGTCGCGTGATGCTGGTCAACGGGCTTTCGCTGATTGCCTCCGACCGCGGCCTTGCGCCACGCGCGCTGCGGGATATCACCGAGGCTGTCGAGGCGGGCCGCTTCCACATCGACGATCCGCATCGCTCGTTGGCCGTCGCCGGCGGGGCGTTGTTGGGCATCGGTCAACTGCTGCAAGACGATCCGTCGCGCGACGACGCGCTCACGGCCGACCAAGTCACCGAAGATGTCCTGCGGTTGTTCGGACTTCCGGCCGAGGAAGCACACGATATCTGCCAGCGGCCATTGCCCGACATTGAGGAAGTGACCCTGCCTGACTCGGCGGCATAATCGCCTACGGCAAGGATTGAGTAGGCAGCGATCCAAACTGACGCAGGAGCAACAACGTGAATCTTGCTGACTACGACGCGTTGAGCTTTGACTGTTACGGAACACTCATCGACTGGGAAACCGGGCTCTTGTCGGTGCTCGCGCCGTGGGCGCGCGAGGCCGGTCTCGATCTCACCGACGAGGAACTTCTGGTTGCCTACGCGGACAACGAGCAGTGCGTGGAACGTGAGAACCCCGCCACGCTGTATCCGGCGATCCTCGCCGAGTCGTTTCGCCGGATCGGCGCGAGCCTGGGCGCCGAGGTGTCAGACGAATGGGCCGACAAACTCGGCGCGTCCGTGCCGTCGTGGCCAGCGTTCCCGGACTCTCCCGACGCGTTGGCGGCCTTGGCCGATCACTACAAGCTGATCATCGTCTCCAACGTGCACCGTGAGGGATTCGCAGGAAGCAATCCTCGTCTCGGCGTCACCTTCGACAAGGTCATCACCGCCGAGGATGTCGGGGCTTACAAGCCGGCCCCGAACCACTTCGAAGCTCTGGACGCGGCACTGGCCGAGCTCGGCGTGCCGCGAGAACGTTTACTGCACGTGGCGCAAAGCCTTCGCCACGACCACGTGCCGGCAAAGCGTTACGGCCTCGCGTCGGTCTGGATCAATCGCCGCCACGACCGCCCGGGTTGGGGTGCGACACCCGAACCGGATGAGGAATTCAGCTACGCCATGGAGTTTCCCTCGATGGCTGACTTCGCAGCGGCGGCCCGGAAGAGTAGGCCGAGATGATCTTGTAGCGGTCCACAACGGGCTAATGTGAGGCAGGTCACATCGATCGAACGCCGTCTGCGTTCATAGTCGAAAGGCCGCGCCACATGAGCATTCTCAGCTCCTCACCGACAGGCATATTCCGCCGCAAGCCGGTGGATGAGGTCGAACCCGAAGAACTAGAGGAGGGTGGCGGACTTCAGCGCGTGCTGGGGTTGTGGCAGCTCACCGCGATCGGGATCGGCGGCATCATCGGCGCCGGCATCTTCTCTCTCGCCGGCGCGGTCGCAAGCGAGAAGGCTGGGCCAGGCGTCCTCCTGTCGTTTCTGGTTGCCGGCGTGGCGAGCGCGTGCGCCGCGTTGTCCTACGCAGAGTTCGCGGGAATGATCCCCAAGGCCGGCTCGGCGTACACCTATGGCTACGTCGTCCTTGGCGAGGGCGTCGGCTGGTTCATCGGCTGGGACCTGCTGCTGGAGTACACCGCCATTGTCGCTGTGGTCGGCATCGGAATCTCCGGCTACTTCGGCTTCCTCGTCGAACAGATCGGGCTGAACCTGCCCGAGTGGATGCTCGGGGCACCGGGCAGCGACCCCGACCAGCCGGGCCGCGTTGTCGACCTGTTCGCACTCCTGTTGTGCCTGTTGATCGCCTTCATCCTCACCCGCGGCGTGCGCAGCGCCGCGCGCGTGGAGACCATGCTGGTTTGGCTCAAGGTCGGTGTAGTCGTCTTGATCATTGTGCTCGGCGTGTTTTACGTGAACACCGAGAATTACACGCCGTTCCTGCCGTTCGGTTGGGGCGGGGTGTTCGCCGGCGCATCGGTGGTGTTCTTCGCCGTCTTCGGGTACGACGCAATGAGCACGGCGGCCGAGGAGTCCACAAGTTCTCGAAAGCTGTTGCCGAAGGCCATCATATATTCGCTGGCGATCTCGATGGTCCTCTACGTGCTCGCCTGCCTCGTTCTCACTGGGATGGTCAAGTACACCGAGGTGGACCCGGAGTCGGCGTTCGCGCAGGCCTTCGAAAGCGTTGGGCTGCCGTGGATTGCGACACTGATTTCGGTCGGTGCCATCCTGGGCATCGCCACCGTGATGTGGACGTTCATGTACGCCGTGACCCGGGTGTGGTTCTCGATGTCCCGTGACGGGTTGCTGCCCAAGTGGTTTGCCGCCGTCAGCCCCAAGCACCGGGTACCGGTGCGCGTCACCTGGATCGTGGGCATCGGCTCGGGCCTGATCGCCGGCTTCCTGCCGATCGCCGAAGCCGCCGAATTGACAAACATCGGGATCTTGCTTGCTTTCGCAGTCGTGTGTTCCGCGGTCATCGTATTGCGGTACCGGTCGCCGGACATCGAGCGTGGCTTCCGCACTCCTGGCATGCCGGTCATCCCGCTCATCGGGGTCGCGTCGTCGATTTGGCTGACCACCTACCTGACGACGACCACATGGATGCGGTTCGGTATTTGGCTGCTGATCGGCCTGGTGATCTACGGGCTCTATAGTTATCGCCACTCGCACTTGAGCACGGCCCGCCGAACGTGAAGCTATGTACCAGATTTCGCTGAAAGATCGAACACAAGCTCACAATCGGCGGAAAGTAATAGCGCGATGGAAGAACCACTGCTGCTGCAAACTCGTGACGAACGCGGCGTCGTCACGCTGACGCTGAACCGTCCGAAGGCGTTCAACGCACTATCCGAAGGGATGCTCGCTGCGCTGGGCGGGGCGTTCGATGCGCTCGCCAAGGACGAGTCGGTGCGCGCCGTCGTGCTCGGCGCGTCAGGCAAAGCCTTCTGTGCGGGCCACGACCTCAAGGAGATGCGCGCCGAACCGTCGCTCGACTACTACCAGCGTCTGTTCGCGCAGTGCTCGGGCGTCATGCTCGCGATCCAGCATCTGCCGGCACCGGTGATCGCGCGCGTGCAGGGCCTCGCGACCGCCGCCGGCTGCCAGCTCGTCGCTATGTGCGACCTGGCGATCGCGAGCCGTGACGCGCGCTTCGCAGTCAGCGGCGTCAACGTCGGGCTGTTCTGCGCGACCCCAGGCGTGGCGCTCTCGCGCAACGTGTCCCGCAAGGCGGCCTTCGAAATGCTCGTCACCGGCGACTTCATCTCCGCCGAGGAGGCCTGTGCCAAGGGTCTGGTCAATCGTGTGGCGGCGCCGGAAGCGCTTGACGGCGAGGTCGAGGCGCTGGTCGCGAAAATCGTCGCCAAGCCGCAGGTCGCGGTTGCGATGGGCAAGGCCTTGTTTTACCGCCAGCTTGAGGAGGGCATCGCGTCCGGCTACGCGGACGCCGGTGCGACGATGGCCTGCAACATGATGGACCCGAGCGCACTCGAGGGAGTGCAGGCGTTCATCGACAAGCGCCCACCGAGTTGGTCGCCTGACGAAGTCAGAACGCGGCCTCGGGCAGGTTCATGATCTCGTCGTCGAGGTGCTCGATGATGCCGCGCAGTCCGCTGAGGTTCGGCAGCATGTTGGCGGCGAAGAACGCCGCGGTCGCGATCTTGCCTCGGTAGAACGCCTCATCACCTTTCGACGCCGCCAGTGCTGCCTGGGCCACGTTGGCCTGCACAAGCAACCGCCACCCGATGATCAGGTCGCCGACTCCGAGCAGGAACCGGACCGACGCGAGCCCGACTTTGTAGATCTCCGTCGGTCGTTCGGCCGCCGCCATCAGGTAGCCGGTCATCGTTGCCGTCAGCGCCTGGACGTTTTCCAGCGCGGAGCGCAGTTGTTCGGCTTGGGTCTTCAGCGCCGCGTCGCAGGTCTCGATCGTCTGGCTGATCTGCGCGGCCACGTGGGCCAGCGCCTCGCCGCGGTCGCGCATGATTTTGCGGAAGAACAGGTCGAGCGCCTGGATCGCGGTGGTGCCCTCGTACAGCGAGTCGATCTTGGCATCGCGGATGTACTGCTCGATCGGGTAGTCCTGCAGGAAACCCGAACCGCCCAACGTCTGCAGCGACTCGGTCAGCAGTTCGTAGGCACGTTCGGAGCTCACGCCCTTGACCAGCGGGAGCAGCAGGTCGTCGACGCGGTGCGCCATCGACGGGTCAGCACCCGAAGTCTGTTGAGCGACATCGTCGTTCTGGTGCGCGGCGGCATACATGTACAGCGCACGCAGACCTTCGGCGTAGGCCTTCTGCGTCATCAGGCTGCGTCGCACATCCGGGTGATGAATGATCGTCACCCGGGGTGCTGCCTTGTCGGTCATCTGTGTCATGTCGGCGCCCTGCACGCGTTCCTTTGCGAACGCCAACGCGTTGAGGTAGCCGGTGGACAGCGTGCCTGCCGCCTTGACGCCGATCGTCATCCGCGCATTCTCGATGACCGTGAACATCTGCGCGATGCCGTTGTGGACGTCGCCCACCAGATACCCCACGGCGGGGATGCCGTCCGCGCCAAACGTCAATTCGCATGTGGGGGAGGACTTCAGGCCCATCTTGTGTTCTAGGCCGGTCGCGAAAACACCATTGCGCGGACCCAGTTCAAGGGTGTCCGGATCGAAGAGGTACTTCGGCACGTAGAACAGGCTCAGACCCTTGGTGCCCGGTCCGGCCCCTTCAGGGCGGGCGAGCACCAGATGAAAGATGTTCTCAGCGGTATCGCCGACGTCGCCGCCGGAGATGAACCGCTTCACGCCCTCGATGTGCCACGTGCCATCTGGTTGAGCGATGGCCTTGGCGCGGCCCGCACCGACGTCGGAGCCGGCGTCGGGCTCCGTCAACACCATGGTCGCCGCCCAGCCACGCTCCAGGGCCATTGCCGCCCAACGCTTCTGCTGATCGTTGCCCTCGATGTAGAGCGCATTGGCCATTGCTGGGCCAAGGGCGTACCAGAAGGTGGCCGACGGATTGGCGCACATCAGCATCTCGTGGATCGCCCAAGTCAGTGCCGCGGGCGCCGGAACGCCGCCGATCTCCTCGGCGATGCCCATGCGCCACCATTCCGCGTCCTTGACCGCCTGCACCGACTTCGCCAATGGGCCGGGAACGGTGACGGTGTGATGTTGCGGGTCGAAAACGGGCGGATTGCGGTCGGCTGACGCGAACGACTCAGCCACCGGACCCTCCGCCAGCCGGGCGACCTCATCGAGCATCGTGCGCACGGTGTCGACATCGAGATCCCCATAGCCGCCGGCATCGAGGACGTCGCCGACTTTCAACACCTCGAACAAGTTGAACTCGATGTCGCGGACATTGGCGATGTAGTGGCCCAACGCATTTCCCTCCGGTTAGCAAACTAGGGAAAGTGTGGCTGGGCAGGGAAAACGTACGCAAGCGTAACCATGCGCAACCTACGGTGACGGAACCGTAGGGTGTGAGGTCACCCTGCTCCGGTGTGACGCGCGTCACACCTCTGGCAGCTCGGCGACCACGTCGGCGCGATCTGCGTCAAAACTGAGATACCCCGTGATGGGGAGGCATTCGGGCGGCGGGTCCTCATAGCTCCACGCCACGTCGTCGACGACGGTGTCGCCGATTACCGCCGCCCAGTACGTCGCATAGCCCTTGTAGTTGCAATAGCTGCTCGTCGCCGTGCGCCGCAACAGATCGGTGCGGACAACCGACGCATCGACGTAGAGCCGAGGTGCCAACGCCGTCTCGAACACGATCGTCGTGTCCCCGGTGTCGACGAGTGTGGCGCCGGCGACGCTGACCCGCAGCGCGCGGTTCGTCGGGCGGCAATCGACGCGGTGGTACGGATTCGGTGGGTAGTGGACGAGCTGGCGTCCTTCCTCGATCCACGTGTCGACCGCATCCCATGGCACATGGACGTAGCCGGGTGCCTGCGGCTCCGGCTCGCTAGGTAGGTCTCCGACGTCGTTGGCGCGAAACGCGTAGCTCAGCGGGTGATCGCGCCGGTGCACCATCAGCGCCCCCTCGGTGTCGATCACCGGCTGCCCGTTGCGGATGGCCTGGACGCGGCGCGGATGCGGCTCGACGAAGACGAGATCGTCGGCCAACGGGGCCGAGAACCATCCGGCGGGATCCTTGCTGAGCGGACCGCGCCCGGCGACAAGACTCATTTCGGGGCTCCGATCATGGCTTTCGCTTCCTAGCTTTACCTCAATGTTGACCGAAGCGGTGTGGCGGGCATGCAGAAGGGGTGCAATTAGGGGTCGGTGACGAACGGGGTGGAACATGAGGCGACTCAACGGCGTGGACGCGCTGATGCTGTACAGCGAGACGCCCGAGATCCACATGCACACGCTGAAGATCGGCATCCTCGACGTATCCGGCGTCGAGGGAGGATTCACGTTTGTGCTCTTTCGCGACGTGGCCTACGCCCGATTGATGGCGCTGCCGGTGCTGCGCGATCAACTCATCGACGTCCCGCTGAAGCTGCACCATCCGATGTGGGTGGAAAACGACGACATCGATCTGGACTATCACCTGCGCCGCGCCCGCGTGCCCGCTCCGGGCGGACGTCGAGAACTCGATCAGTTGATCGGGGAGATCGCCAGTACCCCGCTCGATCGCACCCGTCCGCTATGGGAGATGTACGTCGCCGAAGGGTTGGCCGACAACCGCATCGCGATCATCCACAAGGTGCACCACGTGCTGGCCGACGGTATCGCCTCGGCCAACCAGATGGCCAAGGCGATGGAGCCGCCCGAAGCAGTGGCCCCGACACCGCCCGACGCGTCGGAGCAGACGCGAGGCAGTCTGCTGAAGGCGGCCGGGCGCGACCACGCACGGCTGATCGCAAAACTGCCGCGGCTGATGCGCGAGACGGCCGGCGGGGTGTCGAAGGTCCGACGTCGCGCCAAGGAGCGCGGTGCGCATCCCGACCTGGCGCGCAACTTCGCGCCGCCGCAGACGTTCATCAACCATGTCGTCACACCCGGCCGCCGGTTCGCGACGGCACCGCTGGCGCTCGCGGATGCGAAGGAAACGAGCAAGCACCTCGGTGTCACTCTCAACGACATCGTGTTGGCGACGGCGGCGGGTGCGCTGCGCACGCTGCTTCTGCGCTATGACGGGAAAGCCGACTCACCGCTCATCGCAGGAGTCCCGGTGAGCTACAACCCATCACGGGAACGGTTGGCGGGCAACGAATTCACCTATATGACCCCGTCGCTGCCGGTACATATCGACGACCCGATCGAGCGGGTCAAGCTGACCTCGGTGGCCACCTCGATCGCCAAAGAAAACAACCAATTGCTCGGGCCAACAGTGCTGCCCGCCTGGCTGTCCTACCTTCCGCCCGGCCTCGCGCCGGGGATGTTTCGCCGGCAGGCCAGGCGCGTCGAGTCGGCCAGCGTCATGAACCTGATCATCTCGAATGTCCCAGGGCCGCGCGAACGCGGCAACATCGAGGGCGCGGTCGTCAGCGAAATCTATTCTGTCGGACCGGTGGTCGCGGGCAGCGGCCTGAACATCACCGTGTGGAGCTATGTGGATCAACTAGCCATCTCGGTGCTCACCGACGACCTCACGCTCGATGATCCGCATGAGGCCACCGACGCGATGATCGACGCCTTCATTGAGATCAGAAGCGCTGCAGGGCTATCCACCGACCTGACTCCCGTCGGCTCCGCGATGCCACTGGCCGCAGCAGCAGGCTGACCGCTAGCCCAGCACGGGAAAGCGGCGCTGAGCAGCCAGCCGGTTCAGGCCCTTCTGCATCACGTCGCGGACATAGGTGTCCACCTCGGCGATGTCCGGGTCCTCACCGAATCTAGCGGCGATGTCGATGGCGGGCAGCACCTGCGTGACTATCTTGCTCGGCAGCGGCAGGTTCATTCCGCCGAACGTCACGCCGAAAGGAAAACCGACCGCGATCGGCACGAGCTCGCTGCGAGTCAGCCGCTTGATGATGCCAACCCGCTTGGCAAGCCAGGTGCCGCGGGTCAGGAAGAACTGCGTTTCCTGCCCGCCGATCGACACGATTGGCACGATCGGCACGCCGGCTTCGATAGCCGTCCGCACGTAACCGGTGCGGCCATTGAAGTCGATGACGTTTTGCGCGGGCGTCGGCCGCGTCGCGTCGTAGTCCCCGCCGGGAAAGACCAACACTGCGGCGTCGTCGGCGAGCGCGCGGCCGGCGTTCTCCCGGTTGGCCGGAATGACCCCGAGCTGCTGGAAGATCTTCTTGGTCGGTCCGAGGGACAAGAGGTCGTGGCTCAGTGTGTAGAGCGGCCGGTCGTAACCGAACCGGTCGTAGAAATCCACCGCGAATATCGGCAGGTCGGTCGTCGTCGAGCCACCCGAATGGTTGGAGACGAGAAGGGCCCCGCCTACCGGTATGCGGCCTAAATCGTTTACTTCCGATCGGAAATACCGCTTGGCAATCGGTCGCAGCACGCCGACTACTCGTTTGGTCAGTTCCGGATCCCACTTCGTGATCGCCGGAATCTCTTGACGCGGCTGCTCTTTGACACGTTGAAGTGTTGACATTTCGCCCCCAGTAGTAGTGATCGCTGCGTCCGGTTCGTGAGGATCAGACCTTCCCGACCGGTGTCCCCCGCAGCACACCTAGCTTTACAGACCGGCCTTGAAATGTCACTGCCTTGTGAGGCATCCCATACCACCTCGAATGGTCGACGCGATGATGCCTCGACAATCGGACCTTTACAGAAGCGTCATAAAGTGTCACGCTCTAGGTCATGGCAACCCGATCCTTCACTGCCGATGACGACACCGCCGCGGGTCTTGGCCCGATCGATCGCGCGACCCCGAGCGCGGTCGGGATTCTGCGATATCACCTCAATGTCGTCGCCTTGACCACGGAGGACGTCGTTCGGTCGGCCGGCGGATGGTTGTACGACAGCGCCAGGGCGGGCTGGGATGTCAACGTGTTGGTCGCTGATGGCGGCGACCCGCGACCGCTGACGATTCTCGGCGCGACGGCACTCGATCTGGACGAGGATTTTTTTTCGATGGTGCAGAAGGCGTCGCATGGCGAGGCGTTGGCGGTGAGCGCCGATCTCCTCGATGCCGATGCGCGCGTGCGGAGCGAGGTGCTTCGGGTGTTGAATCGCGGACTCGCCGAAGTCACCGTGTGGGGCACGCGCTGGCCGGCCGGCCTCGGGCGTCAGGCAGATTCGGTCCAGCATCGGGTGAGTGCCGCGGCACGGGCCTTCAAGGCGCATGCTCTTGTCGCCGCTGATGTTTCGACGGATTCGGTCACACCGACCGAGACGCTGTTCCGGATCGGGACGGGATCATTCCGCCCGCTGTACTCCGTCTGATACGAGAATCGCTACCTGATCCAGCCGCGGCGCCGCAGCCACCAGTCACGGACGACCGCGATGACGATGATCACCGCGAAGGCGATCACGAAGCCGTCCTCGACGTGGCCGACGTGGTTTCCGTGCATCATCGCCAGCAGGAAACCCGCTGAGAGCAACCCGCCGATGTGAATCAGCCGGATATTCTCCTTCGACCAGCCCCATTGCGCGGACGGCACGTCTTCGACGTCGACGCCGGTGTGACGTTCCACCTCGGTGTTGGCCACGGCTGCTCCTCACGGTCGCTGAACTCTGCGCTCATTCTGGCATAGGTCTACTACGCGGTGCCGTACACCCACACCCACGACGTTGTCCGTTTGCTGATGTCGCCATTAACTCGGGCGTACCGTCGTCAGCGCGCCGAAGCGGGCGATCATGGCGTTGCAGCCGGGGGAAGGCGAATCATGGCAGGGCAGCTGGAAGGCAAGGTCGCATTCATCACAGGGGCGGCTCGCGGCCAGGGCCGTTCGCACGCGGTCAGGTTCGCCGAAGAGGGCGCCGACATCATCGCCTTCGACCTGTGCGAGCAGATGCCCACGGTGCCGTATCCGATGGCCACTCCGGAGGATCTCGATGAGACGGTGAATCTGGTCGAGAAGACCGGCCGCCGAATCGTGGCCGAGCAGGGCGATGTGCGCGACTTCAGGAGACTCAAGGCCGCGGTCGCCAACGGTGTGGCGGAGCTGGGACGTCTTGACTTCGTGCTCGCCAACGCCGGAATACTCCCGGCTACCGACGAAGACCTCAATGATGTCGCACGCTACGTCGACGCAGTCGATGTTCTACTCAACGGCGTCTACTACACCATCGAGGCTGCGCTACCTGCGCTCGTCGACCAGGGGAGTGGCGGGGCCATTGTGATCACCAGCTCCACAGCTGGGCTTAACGGCCTGTGCGTTGGGTACGACCTCCTCAACCATGGTCTGGCCGGCTATCAGGCCGCCAAGCACGGAGTAATCGGGCTGATGCGGTACTACGCAAAGGCGCTGGCCGAGAAGAACATTCGAGTGAACACCGTGCACCCGACTGGTGTGGCAACGCCGATGTTGATCAACGAGTACGCCGAGCAGTACTTCGGCAAGCATCCCGAGGCCCTTGCCGCATTCGACAACCTGCTGCCGGTCCAACTGATCGACGCGGCGGACATCAGCGAGGCGATGCTGTACCTGTGCGCAGACTCCGGTCGCTACGTCACAGGAATTCAGTTGCCCGTCGACGCTGGGTTAACCGCCAGGTGACTAGCCGATCTCGCTGTAGCGGCGCAGCGCCTCCCTGCGCTCGGCCGCATGGTCGACGATCGGCGCGGGGTAGTCGTCGTCGTCAAGGTCTGGCACCCACCGGCGAATGTAGGCGCCGTCAGGGTCGAACTTCTTGCCCTGCGTTGTCGGGTTGAACACCCGGAAGTACGGCGCGGCGTCGGTGCCACAGCCCGCGGCCCATTGCCAGCCGTGCTGGTTGTTGGCCATATCGCCGTCGACCAACTGCTCAAGAAAATACCGCGCGCCCCACTGCCACGGCAGGTGCAGATCCTTGACCAGAAATGACGCGACGATCATCCGCACGCGGTTGTGCATCCAGCCCGTCTCGGCGAGCTGGCGCATTCCGGCGTCGACGATCGGGAAGCCGGTGCGGCCGGCCTTCCACGCTTCGAACAACGCCCGATCTTCATCCACCTGGATCTTGTCGAACGACTTGTTCCAGTTCCACCATGCGCTGTCGGGCCATTCATAGAGAACTGCGGCGTAAAAATCGCGAAATGCCAACTCCCGCAGGTACGCCTGTGCGCCCACACCTCGGCCCAGATCGGCGACCATCGTGCGCGGGTGGATAGTGCCGAACTTCAGGTGCGCTGACATCCGGCTGGTCGCGTCGAGGTCCGGCCGATCGCGGTCGTCGGTGTAGCCTTCGAGTCGGCTTTCCACGAATTGCGCCCACTGCTTGCGCGCCGCCGTCTCACCTGCCCGCACCTCCAGCTCGACTCCGGCGTCGGGAATGTCCACTCTGCCCGGGACGTTGGCCAGGTCGATCCACTGCGCCGAGTCCGAGCCAGAGTTGGCTGGCGACCGCCAGCCGTGCACGCGCCAGGCGTCGTAGAAGGGGGTGAATACCTTGTAGGGCGTGCCGTCGCCCTTGGTGACCCGGCCCGGGGACACCAGATACGGAGATCCGGACTCCTCCAGCGGCACATCACCTAACGCGTCACGAACAGCGTCGTCACGCCGTCGGCCGAACGGCGAGTAATCCGCTGACACGTGTACCGACGTCGCACCGATCGCGTTGGCTAACTTCGGAATTCGTTGCTCAGGGCGACCGCGGACGACCAGAAGCCGACCATCGAGCCTGTCGCGCAACTCGCGCAGCGCGTCGTACAGGTACTGCAGCCGGCGCTGACCCGACGACGATTCCAGCCGCGGGTCGAGCACATAGCAGGCCAGCACCTCACCATCGGGCTCCGCCGCGTCAAGCAACGGCGGCATGTCATGCAACCGCAGATCGCGCCGGAACCACAACAGCGTGGGCATGTCATTGATGCTGCCCGAATTTCGCGGTAGAGAAACAGGATGCAGTTTTGGAGCGGCACACCGTTCATGAAAACCACAGAGATCGTCGCGGTGGCGCGGATGTTCGACGAGGCGGGCTATGACGGATTGATCTGTTCCGACCACCTCATCTACCCGCGCGAGTTGTCGTCGCCCTATCCGGATTCGCCGACAGGCAAGCCCGGCTGGCCGCCCGAAACCGCATGGCCGGATTCGTGGGTCCTCATCGGTGCAATGGCGGCGGTAACGAAGCGGGTGCGGTTCTCTAACGCCGTGTACGTCGCGCCCGCGCGGCCGCTTCTGGAGGTGGCCAAGCAGATAGCCACCGCGTCGGTGCTTTCCGAGGGCCGGGTGTCGCTCGGTGTGGGCGTCGGGTGGATGCGCGAGGAATACGAACTGCTGGGCCAGGACTTCGCCAGCCGTGGCAAGAGGCTCAACGAGATGATCCCTGCATTGCGAGAACTCTGGCGCGGTGGCTGGGTGTCGTGGAGCGGCCGGTACTACCAGGTGCCGGAGATGATGATCGAACCGCATCCGCCTGCGCCGGTGCCCATCCTGTGCGGCGGTGAATCCGATGCGGCACTGCGGCGCGCGGCGCGGTTGTGCGACGGCTGGGTCGGCTACGCGTACGCATGGGACGACGCGGTGCGCTATGTGGAGAAGGTGCAGGCCCTGCGCCGCGAGTACGGACGCGAGACCGAGCCGTTCGACATCCTTTTGGCGCTGCTCGAACCGCCGACGCCCGATCTGTACAAGCGCGCCGAGGACATCGGCATCACCAAGGTGATGTCCGTGCCATGGATGGGCACGGAGCTGCGGCCGGGCGGTGTCGAGCGCTACCGCGAACCGATCGAGCGGTTCGCCGAAACGATCATCGACAAGGTGCGGTGATCGCGATGCCGTTCGTCGGAACGCACACCGGCGAGTTCGAAGGCCGCCCGCCCACCGGCAAGAAGGTCTCTGTCGGGGTGATTCATATCGACCGATTCCAGGGCGACATGATCGTGGCGCACCGCGGCCAGATCGACATCCACGGGCTGTTGGGGCAGCTCGGCGACGTTTAGCAGCATTGCGCCAAACTGACGCTTGCGGTGACACCAGAGTGATGTCACCATGACACCATGGACTTGCAGCCGTTTGTGGACGCGGTGCGTCATGAGCTGTCCGTAGCCGCTGCCGCGGGGGGCCCTGATGCAGAGGCCCTCGCCGAGCGCTTGACCGCGCCGCTGGAATCGGCGATCCGCCTGGCGCTCCTCGAAGCGCTATCCGAAGCGGCCGAGCAGGTCACCCGCGATCTCGCGCCGGGCTCGGTCGAGGTGCGGCTGCGGGGGCGCGATCCCGAGTTCAGGGTGTCAACCGGCGAGGATCTGCCAGACGCACCCGCCGGCGTCGCGCCCGAGTCCGACGACGACGGTGGCACGTGGCGCGTGACCCTGCGGCTGCCGGAGCACCTGCGGGCCGGCGTCGACGCCGCCGCTCGCGGCGACGGGCTGTCGGTGAATGCGTGGCTCGTCCGCGCCGTCACCGGCGCGCTCGGCGGCGGCAACCGCCGACGACCACGCGGCGATTCCGGCAAGCAATTCACCGGCTGGGTCCGTTAAGTACGAAATCACCGAGGAGGAAACAATGCCTACTTTCGATACGCCCCAACCCATTACCGCGACGGTCGATATCGCCGCCGGCTCCGTGCGGATCGTCGCCAGCGACCGCGACGACACGGTCGTCGAGGTGCGGCCACGCGACGAATCTCGCAGTCACGACGTCAAGGCCGCCGAGCAGGCGCGCGTCGACTTCAAGAACGGCGCTCTCGCGGTGGCAAGTCAACGCGGCTTCTCGTTCCCGCGCAGGGGAGCGGTCGTCGTCGACATCGCCCTGCCGTCCGGCTCGCAGCTCAACGCATCCGCCGCGTCGGCGAACATCACCGCAGAAGGACGGTATGCCGACTGCAAGTTCGCGTCGGCCAGCGGCGATCTGGAGGTCGGCTCTGTAGCGGGAAACCTCAAGGCGGACACCGCGTCCGGCGGAATCGCCGTGCGCGACATCAACGGGTCGGCGTCGGTGTCGACTGCCTCCGGTGACGTTATCGTCGGCGACCTCGACGGCGATGTGAAGTTCCGGGCCGCCAGCGGGTCGCTGGCGGTCACCCGCCTCCGCGGCAACGTGAACGCGCAGACCGCTTCTGGAGACACCACGGTCGCAACCGCCGTCAACGGTGGTGTTTCGGTGCAGACCGCTAGCGGCGAGGTCGTCGTCGGCATCGCGGAAGGCACTGCAGCCCAACTGGATCTGCGGACCCGTTCCGGTGAAGTGCGCAACTCTCTGGCACCCTCGGATGGTCCGGGTGCGGGGGAGGAGACGCTCGCTGTGCATGTGCGGACCGCGTCCGGCGACGTCGTCATTCAGCGCGCGACCGCTGACACGATGTCCTAAGCGGGGTCGAATCGAAACACGGTGAGCTGGCCGGCCAACGCTGCGAACTCATCCGGAGCGCCGTCGCGCACCAAGCCCGCACGTTTGGCGAAACCCACCCCGACGGGCACCTTGACCGCGAAAGCTCGCAACACGGGTCTTGATTGCTCCGCATCCATTTCAACGATCTTGATTCTCTGCGATCTGCGCCCGCGTGACAGCGTGCCTGCGCCGGCCGCGCGCGCGTTGGACGCCCAGTCGGCTCCGGGATAGCCGGCCACGACGTAGAGGCCGCCGTCGTGTTCGAACGGCGTCATCGGGGTGCTACGCGGCTTACCGGTTTTCCTGCCAGGCACCGTCAGCACCATCGCTGGGCCTGTCGGTATGCCGAGCTTCTGCACTGCCATCATGAACTTGTTCATCGGCTTGAGGTACCGCGGTGGGCGAAACTCCGACATGTCTTGACTCCCTTAGTGATTAGTGAATAGCTGGCGATGAGCTGCCACGGCCTCGGCGAACGTCTCGGCGGGCCTGCCGAGGATCTTCTCCACGTCGTGCGTGACCAATGCCGGCTTAGCAACCGTCGCCTCCAGAAACGCGATGTAGGCGTCGGCGAAATCCGCCGAGAATCCGAGTCCGAGGAAGCGCTGGCGCACGAGTTCCGCCGGCACCTCCTGGTAACGCAGCGGGCGGCCGAGAACGGTCCCGATGGCCTCCAGCATCTCCGCGTTCGTGAACGCCTGAGGACCGGTCAACGGGATCTTCTGTCCCACAAGCTCGTCGGTCAGCATCGCCTTGGCCGCGACGGCGGAGATGTCACGATCGACGATCGGCGCCGTCGACGCGGTGGCATACGGACCGTTGACCACATCGCCCGCCTGGATCTGCGGCCCCCACATGCCAAAGAAGTTGGTGATGAACACGGTTGGACGCAGGCTCACCCACTCCAGACCGGAGTCGACGGCGAGCTGCTCCACCTCCTTGTTGCGGTCACCCCGGAAACGCGACGGCTGGCGCGAGAAGTCGTCGTCGGCGTTGATGGCCGACAGCGCAACAAGGCGCCTGACACCCTCGCGGCGGGCCCGACGCACCAGCGGTTCGAGTTCGTCGCCGAGTGCGCGCGAGTTGAGGAATACCGCCGAGGCGCCGGGCAGACCTTCTGCCACGGTGCCCACCGCCGTAACGCCGGCGGGGAAGCGAGCGGTGTGTGGCTGCCGGGTGACGGCGCGGACCTCGACGCCAGCTGCTGCGAGTTCGGTTACGAGTGGACGGCCGACGTTGCCGGTTGCGCCCGTGACGAGAATTGCGTTCATGAAGGCAAGGACGACGTCGCGCCGGGAAAAGTTACATATCGTCCCGTGTAACTTTTCGCACCGCCGTTTCGTCATAACTGCATGAGCACCCGAAGACGATCGCGAGCGAGGATCGCAGCGAGGAACGAGCGAGGACCGGAGCGAGCGGGAGTCGAGGCAGTGAGCGCAGCACCGTCGGTGGAAGCGGCGTGGCGCAGCCACCGTGCATACCTGGTGAACCTCGCCTATCAGATGCTCGGCGACGTCGGAGAGGCAGAGGATGTCGCACAGGAGGCATTCTTTCGGCTCTCGCGCGCCGACCTTTCCCAGATCGACGAGGTCCGCGCCTGGCTGACGGTCGTGGCCGGGCGGCTCTGCCTGGACCAGATGCGGTCGGCACGTGTCCGCCACGAACTGTCCGACGAATCAGGCGCCCTCGACGCCACGCAGTCGCGGGAGGTCGATCCCGCCGACCGCGTCACGCTTGACGACGAGGTCCGCACCGCGTTGCTGCAGGTGTTGCGGCGGCTGAACCCCGGAGAGCGAGTCGCGTTCGTGCTACACGACGTGTTTCAGATGCCGTTCGAGGAGATCGCCGAGACAGTCGGCAGGCCCGTCGGCACATGTCGCCAGCTCGCGCGACGGGCCCGGGCGAAATTCGCCGATGCGTCGCCGCGGCTGGCCGATGTCACGGATGTCGAGCACCGGATCGTCACCGAGAAGTTCATCACCGCATGTGCGAACGGCGATCTGGAGGCCCTGACCGCGGTCCTGGATCCATCTGTCTGGGGGGTGGCCACATTCGTCGGCGGCGGCCCCCAGCAGATCAACCACGGGCGGGATGCAGTGGCGCCCAATCTCCTTCGATTCCTCGGCCACGGCGCAACCCTGGTCGCCGGGCCCGCGGGGGAGGTGCTCGGCTTTGCCGACCGGAGGCTCGCCGTGGTGCTCGTGCTGACCGTGCGCGAGGATCGGATCCTCAAGATCGAGGCGACGGTCGACCCCTTGGCGGCTACCCGTACGTGAACGAAAACGCCTGCAGCCCTTGGCTCAACCGCACTTCGACCAGCCCGCGGCGGACCTCGTCGTCGCTGACGATCTGGCGCAGCGTTGGCGGACCGCTGACCGGTATCTGCGTCGACTCGCCGTCGCGGACCACGGTCACGGTGCCCGTGCCACCGACCACGAAGTACACGTTGCGGGCGCGGTAGTTGAGCTCGATGCTCGAGTCCGGGCCATCGGCGGTTGCGCCTTGATAGTCCAGCGCCCAGTCGCCCTTGTAGGCGAAGGTGTCGTCGGGCAGGCGGTCCGGATAGTTGAACGCGGCGCTGCCCTGGTCATACGTGCCGTCACCGCCATAGTTCACAACCTTGCCGACGCCCAGGTACGTCTCCGGCGTCAGGTCCGGGGGAGGAGTCGTGTCGACGGCCTCGGTCGGGCTCGGCAGCGTGTCGCCGGGCCGCGCGTCGGAGAGCAGCTGGCGGATAAGGCTTTCCGTCTGCGCGTAGTCACCCTCGCCGAACTTGATGTGCCGGACGGTGCCGTTCGCGTCGATCAGATACTTCGCGGGCCAGTACCTGTTGCGATAGTTGGTCCACGTCGAATAGCTGGGGTCCAATGCGACCGGATACGTGATGCCGAGATCTCGTGCACCGCTCGCGACATTCGCCGGAACACGTTCGAACGCGTACTCCGGCGTGTGTACGCCGATGACCTCGAGGCCTGCGTCCTTGTAGGCCGCGTACCAGTCGACGATGTGGGGGATCGCGCGCTGGCAGTTGATGCACGAGTACGCCCAGAAATCGACCAGAACCACCTTGCCGCGCAAGGATTTGAGGTCAACGGCGGAACCGTTCGGGGTGTTCAGCCACCCGGTGATGCCGGTGATATCCGGTGCCGTGCCGCAGCTTTCCAGCTCCGGCGCGCCGTTCGTGCAGTTGGCTAGTTCTCTGTTCTGCTCGTTGACGAGGCCGCCGAGGTTGAGCTTCTCGCGGATCTGCTCGTCGCCGCCGACGGTTTCTTGCAGCTTGCTCGTGTAGTCCGGAATGGCTCGCTGCAGCGCCGCGGGCAGGTTGAACACCAGCGCCACAGCGAGCAGGATCGTGACAACGCCTGCGGCGATGCGGATCTCGCGCTGTCGGCGGCGGAATGCGGCGACCCGTTCGGTCACTCGGCGGCCAGCCAGTGCGAAGAACAGAAGCGGCAGCGCCGCGCCCACCGCAAAAGACAGCGTCAACGCCACGGTGGGCAGGCCGATCGTTCCCGTCGCACCCGCGATGACAATGGCGGCCAGCACCGGGCCCGCGCACGGCACATACAACACGCCCAGCGCCAAGCCGAGTCCGAAACCGCTGCTGCCGGAGCCGAACTGCTTCTGAGGCAGCCGCGAGAACGGTTTTTCCAGCAGCGCCTCGACCTTCGGAAAGATCAAGCCGACACCGATGGCCACCAGCGCCACGAGCGCGACCCAGCGGATCGCGTCCTGAGGCAGGCTCAGCAGCGACAGCAGCGCCGAACCCACTAGCGTGACAACGGAAAAGCTCAGCACCAGGCCGGCGATCACGCGGTACGGGCGCGCCTTCGCGTCGCCACTCTGTGTGCCGGAGAAGAAGATCACCGGCAGGACGGGAAGGATGCACGGTGAGATGCCGGTGATCAATCCACCGAGAAAGCCGATCAGGACGAGTGTGAACATGGTTGGGGCGCTCGCTTTCATGCGCGAGCAGACGCAAAGTCGCATAAATCCGGGGCGGATCGTGCGATTTTGCGTCTGCTCGCGGTAGAAGGGTGACCTAGGCAGCCGGTGGCATCAGGACCGTGTCGATCAGGTAGACGGTGGCGTTGGCCGTACGGACTCCGCCGCAGACCACACCGGCGTTGTTGACCTTGAGGTTGTTGCCCATGCCGGTCACCGTGACGTCTGCGCCCTGCACCGTCTTGTGTGTGCCGGGCACCTGAGCGGGGCTCGCCTGTCCGGGCACCACGTGATAGGTCAGGATGCTGCTCAGCAGGTTCGAGTCCGTCTTCAACGTCTCGATGGTGGCCGGATCGATCTTCGCGAACGCGGCGTCGGTGGGCGCGAACACGGTGAACTCGCTGCCGTTGAGCGTGTCGACGAGGTTCACGTTGGGGTTGAGCTTGCCCGACACCGCGGCGGTCAGCGTGGTCAGCAGCGGGTTGTTCGATGCCGCGACCGCCACCGGATCCTGCGCCATGCCGGTCACCGAGCCGGGGCCGGTGGGGTTGGCGGCGGCGTAGTCGGCGCATCCCGGCCCGACCAGCCCGGCGCCGCCATCCACGGGCCGGTCCATGGGTTTCGGGGCGGGGCTGCTGGCCGCCACCGCCGAGCTGGTGGACGGCGGGGCGGCCGAGGTGGAGGCATCGTTTGAACACGCGGACAGACCCAGGACCGCGATCGCGGCCAGGCCTGCCACCGAGATTGCTTGACGGTGGATAACTTTCATGACGTTTCCGCTCCCTTGTTGCGGCGGGCTAGCTGCCCGCCCTCTGTACTGACACGGGAGATTCGGCGTGAGACTCGTCACGGATGGACGCGGAGCGCGGCCGTCACATTTGCGTCACTTTTTCTGCGGCGAACGTGGGTTACCGGCACGCGAAATGCGGGTAAGGCGTGCCTCAAGCCCACACTCGGCAACGACCGGGCCACGCCAGTGAGCCGCGGCGCGGCACAATAGGTCGGTGAGCAGAACCCGTGTGCTGATACTCGGCAGCACCGGATCGATCGGCACCCAGGCGCTGGACGTCATCGCCGCCAACCCGGACCGCTTCGAGGTCGTCGGGCTAGCGGCCGGTGGCGGCAGTCCTGACCTGCTCGCCCAACAGCGCGCCCAGACGGGCGTGACGAACATCGCCGTCGCCGACGACGCCGCTGCCGCGCAGGTCGGCGATGTCACCTACGCCGGGACGGACGCCGTCACCCGGCTCGTCGAGAGCACTGAGGCCGACGTCGTGCTCAACGCCCTGGTCGGCGCGCTGGGCCTCAAGCCAACGCTGGCGGCGCTGGAAACCGGCGCCAGGCTGGCCCTGGCGAACAAGGAATCCCTGGTCGCGGGCGGTCCGCTGGTGCTCAAAGCCGCCAAGCCCGGCCAGATCGTGCCGGTCGACTCCGAACACTCCGCGATGGCCCAGTGCTTAAGAGGCGGCACCCCCGACGAGGTTGCCAAGATCGTGCTGACCGCATCGGGCGGGCCGTTCCGCGGTTGGACGGCCGCCCGGCTCGAGGACGTCACCCCGGAGCAGGCCGGCGCGCATCCCACCTGGTCGATGGGCCCGATGAACACGCTGAACTCGGCGTCGCTTGTCAACAAGGGGCTGGAGCTGATCGAAACCCACCTGCTGTTCGGCGTGCCGTACGACCGCATCGAGGTCGTCGTTCACCCGCAGTCGATCGTGCACTCGATGGTGACGTTCACCGACGGCTCGACGCTGGCCCAGGCCAGCCCGCCGGACATGAGGCTACCCATCGCGCTGGCGCTGGGCTGGCCGTCACGGGTTCCCCACGCGGCCCTGGCCTGCGACTTCACCACCGCGTCGACGTGGGATTTCGAGCCGCTTGACGCCGAGGTGTTCCCGGCTGTGGATCTGGCACGCGAGGCGGGCAGGAAGGGCGGCTGCCTGACGGCGGTCTACAACGCCGCCAACGAAGAGGCCGCGGCGGCCTTCCTTGCCGGTCGCATCCGGTTCCCGGCGATCGTGCGAACGATTGCCGAGGTCCTGCGCGCTGCCGACCAGTGGACGGCGGCACCCGCTACCGTGGATGACGTACTTGATGCGCAGCACTGGGCCCGCGACTGGGCAAAGGGCGCAGTTTCCCGGGAGGTCGTCACCACCAAATGATGATGTGGATTATCGGCGTCGCGCTTTTCGGACTCTTCATCTTGGTGTCGGTGGCGCTGCACGAATGCGGCCACATGTGGGCTGCGCGTGCGACCGGGATGAAGGTGCGGCGCTACTTCGTCGGCTTCGGCCCGACGCTGTGGTCGACGCGTCGGCCCAACAAGCTCGGCTACACCGAGTACGGCGTGAAGGCCGTCCCGCTGGGCGGGTTCTGCGATATCGCGGGCATGACCGCGATCGACGAGATCGCGCCCGAGGATCAGCGCTACGCGATGTACAAGCAGAAGACGTGGAAGCGGGTGCTGGTGCTGTTCGCCGGGCCTGGCATGAACTTCGTCATCGGGCTTGCGCTGATCTACGGCATGGCGCTGTTCTGGGGACTTCCGAACCTGCATCCCCAGCCTGCCGCTTATGTCGCTGAAACCTCTTGTGTCGCACCGGAACTCAGCAAGGGCCAGATGGGCCAGTGCACGGGTGTCGGACCGGCTGCGGCCGCGGGCATCAAGGCAGGCGACATCATCGTCAAGGTCGGCGACAAAGACGTCCACAACCCTGACGAGATGGTGGCCGCGGTACGCGCGCTGACCGGGCCGACGCAGTTCGTCATCGAGCGTGATGGAACCCGAATCAGCACCATGGTCGACGTCACACGGACCCAGCGCTGGACGTCCGACACGGCCCAGGTGCCGTCCACCGTCGCCGCGGTCGGCGTCTCCGCCGCCGAGTTCGGGGCCGTCAAGTACGAACAGTTCAATCCGGTGACGGCGATACCCGGCACCGTAGCGTTCACCGGTGACCTCGCCGTCGAACTGGGCAAGTCGCTGGCGAAGATTCCCACCAAGGTCGGCGCGCTGGTGAAGTCCATCGGCGGCGGCGAACGCGACCCGGAGACACCGATCAGCGTGGTTGGCGCGTCGATCATCGGCGGCGACGCCTTTGAGCACGGCTACTTCATGGCCTTCTGGTTCTTCCTGGCCCAGCTGAACTTCGTGCTCGGCGCCATCAACCTGGTGCCGCTGCTGCCGTTCGACGGCGGACACATCGCGATTGCCCTGTTCGAGAAGATCCGCAATATGATTCGCAAGGCGCGCGGCGTCCTGCCCGCGGCGCCGGTGAACTACCTCAAGCTCATGCCCGCCACCTACGTCATCTTGGTCGTGGTGATCGGTTACATGGCGCTCACGGTGACCGCTGACTTCGTCAACCCGATCAGACCTTTCCAATAGGAGAAACCATGTCCGTCGGCTTAGGTATGCCGGCACCACCGGTTCCCGTTCTCGCACCGCGACGCAAGACGCGTCAGCTGATGGTCGGCGATGTCGGCATCGGCAGTGACCATCCCATCGCGGTGCAGTCGATGACGACCACCAAGACCCATGACATCAACTCGACGCTGCAGCAGATCGCCGAGCTGACCGCGACCGGCTGCGACATCGTGCGGGTGGCGTGCCCGCGGCAGGAGGACGCCGACGCGCTGCCCGAGATCGCCAGGCACAGTCAGATCCCGGTGATCGCCGATATCCACTTCCAGCCGAAGTACATCTTCGCCGCGATCGACGCAGGCTGCGCCGCCGTGCGCGTAAACCCCGGCAACATCAAGGAATTCGACGGCCGGGTCGCAGAGGTGGCCAAGGCGGCCGGTGCTGCGGGCATCCCGATCCGCATCGGCGTCAACGCCGGGTCACTGGACAAGCGAATGATGCAGAAGTACGGCAAGGCCACCCCGGAGGCATTGGTGGAAAGTGCGCTGTGGGAGGCGTCGCTTTTCGAGGAGCACGGCTTCGGCGACATCAAGATCAGCGTCAAGCACAACGACCCGGTGGTGATGGTCGCGGCCTACGAACAGCTGGCCGCCCAGTGCGACTACCCGCTACACCTCGGTGTCACCGAGGCCGGGCCCGCGTTTCAGGGCACCATCAAGTCGGCGGTCGCCTTTGGTGCGTTGCTGAGCAAGGGGATCGGCGACACCATTCGGGTATCGCTGTCCGCGCCGCCGATCGAAGAGGTCAAGGTCGGCACCCAGATCCTGGAGTCGCTGAACCTGCGGCCACGTGGACTCGAGATCGTGTCGTGCCCGTCGTGCGGGCGTGCGCAGGTCGACGTCTACACGCTGGCCAATGCGGTGACGGCTGGACTCGACGGGCTCGACTTCCCACTGCGTGTTGCGGTGATGGGGTGTGTCGTCAACGGTCCCGGTGAGGCGCGCGAGGCCGACCTCGGTGTCGCGTCCGGAAACGGCAAGGGGCAGATCTTCGTCAAGGGCGAGGTGATCAAGACCGTGCCCGAGGCGCAGATCGTAGAGACGTTGATCGAAGAGGCGATGCGAATTGCCGAAGAGCGTGGCTCAGATGATGCAAGCGGTTCGCCGGTTGTGACCGTAAGCTGAGCATGACCCTGTGAGCAGGGTCACCAGCCCCTGGGATCGGTCGGAAAGAGTCTCGATGTCGGCTCCGCCGCTTTTCCGCCTCGTCGACGAGCGACGAGTGTCGGTGGTACGTGATGCGGCGGCGGTTCGCCAGGTACTCGACGACGACCCTGTCGGCTCATGCATGGTGGCCTCGCGGGTCGCGGAGCACGGCATCGAGCCGTCCGCGATCGGCGGTGAGCTGTGGACGCGGCGGCGGGCCACCGAATCCCTTTGTTACGCGGGCGCGAACATGATTCCAATGCGCGGCGATCGCAGCGATATGAACGCGTTCGCGGACAAAGCGATGAGCACCACGCGACGCTGCTCGTCGCTGGTTGGCCGCGCCGAATTCGTGATGCCGATGTGGCGGCGCCTCGAGCACGCGTGGGGACCCGCGCGCGACGTGCGCGAGCAGCAGCCGTTGATGGCGTTGAGCACCGCGCCGCAGTCGCCCGTCGACCCTGCGGTACGTGCGGTTCGCGTCGACGAACTCGACGCCTATCTGGTGGCGGCCATTGACATGTTCATCGGCGAGGTCGGCATCGATCCACGCGTCGGCGACGGTGGGCGCGGTTACCGGCGCCGGGTCGCCGGGCTGATCGCCGCCGGCCGGGCGTGGGCCCGGTTCGAGCGCGGCCAGGTGGTGTTCAAGGCGGAGGTTGGTTCACAGTCGCCGTCGGTCGGGCAGATCCAGGGTGTGTGGGTGCATCCCGATTGGCGCGGCCGTGGCCTTGGCACTGCGGGTACCGGGACGCTGGCGTCGGCGGTGGTGCGCAGCGGCCGGATCGCGAGCCTGTACGTCAACGACTTCAACCTCGTGGCCCGCGCCACCTATGCGCGCATCGGTTTCAAGCAGGTCGGAACATTCGCGACAGTCCTTCTCGATTAACGTCTCGGGTATGACCGAGCAGGACAGCAGAGTCGAGCGCATCCAGATCGCCCACGCCTTGGTACGGGCCCTCGAACGCCGGCACGAACTCCTCGATGTTGTTGTGGAATCCGAGGACTACGACGCCGCGATCGAGTCGATCGCGTCGGCGCTCGGTACGTCGCTCGTCGCTGCCGAAGCGGTGCTGCGGTTGTCCTTCGACCGGCTGACCAAGGTGTCGCGGCGCAGGATCGCCGCCGAACTCGAGGATCTGAACACCCAACTCAGCTTCATCGGCGAGCAGCCGGTGAGCACAAGGCAGAATCTGGTGCTCCGCCCGTTCGCGGCCGATAAGGACCGCGACATCTTCGCCGCCCGCACCGACGATGTGCGTTCGGCAGGCGACGGTTCGGGTGCGCCGGCCGGTGATCTCGACGACGAGATCCGCGCCGCCGTGGGCCGGGTCGACGCCGAAGAGGCGGCGTGGCTGGTGGCCATCGACGGGTCGGAAAAGATCGGCATGGTGTTCGGCGAGCTGGCGGGTGGCGAGGTCAACGTCCGGATCTGGATTCATCCCGCCTACCGCAAACGGGGCTATGGCACGGCCGCGCTGCGTAAGTCGCGCTCGGAGATGGCCGCATACTTCCCAGCGGTGCCGCTGGTTGTGCGAGCACCAGCCGCCCGCCCTTACGGGGCGTGATCCGCGACTTCTGCGTGAGGGTTGTGCGTTCGGCCGCATTACGACCCTGACGTAGAAATCGGTGCGCCTACGCGAAGTTCAGGTCTCGAGTTCGTAACATCAGCCCCAATGGCAACTTTAGTTTCACGCGCGATGGCAAGCGTGACGGTCGCAGTCGTCGTGGTGGCGTCGCTGAACGCGTGCACCCCGAAACCGAACGGCCCCGAACCGACCGCCGAGCAGTTTTTCGCCGCGCTCGCCACCGGTGACACCGCGGCCGCCGCCGAGCTCAGCGACAAGCCGGCCGACGCCAGGGCCGCCCTCAACGAGGCGTGGGCCGGGCTACAGGCTCTCCGGTTGGACGCGCAGATCCTGGGCTCGAAATACGCCGTGGACACCGGCAGCATCACCTACCGCTACACCTGGCACCTGCCGAAGAACCGAATGTGGACCTACGACGGGCAATTGAACATGGTCCGCGACGACGGCCGGTGGGAGGTCCGCTGGAGCGCCACGGGACTTCATCCGCGGCTCGGTGAGCATCAGACCTTCGCGCTGCGCGCCGACCCGCCGCGGCGGGCGTCGGTCAACGAGCGTGGCGGGACCGACGTGCTCGTCCCCGGCAATCTGTATCACTATGCGCTGGACGCAAAGTCGGCCAACGGCGCGTTGATGTCGACCGCGCGGGTCGTGGTTGACGCGCTGCGGCCGTTCGACAACACCCTGGACCCGCAGCGGCTCGCCGAGCAAGCCAGCTCGTCGAAGGACCCGATGAGCCTGATCACGTTGCGCCAGTCCGACCACGACCGGGTAGCGGGGGCGATCGGGACGTTGCCTGGTGTCGTGGTCACACCGCAGGCCGAACTGCTGCCCACCGATGCTTCGTTCGCACGCGACATCGTCAACCAGGTCAAGACAGCGGTCGTCGACGAACTCGACGGCCAGGCTGGTTGGCGGGTCGTTTCGGTCAACCAGAACGGCGCCGACGTCGACGTGCTGAACGAGACGCCGGCTGCACCGGCGCCGTCGGTCACCATCAGCCTGGATCGCTCAGTGCAGAACGCGGCGCAGAACGCCGTCAACTTCACGGGCAAGAAGGCGATGATCGTGGTGATCAAGCCGTCGACGGGGGAGATCCTGGCCGTCGCGCAGAACGCCGCCGCCGACACCGAGGGACCGCTGGCCACCACCGGTCTGTATCCGCCAGGGTCGACGTTCAAGATCATCACCGCCGGTGCGGCCATCGAACGCGACATGGCCACGCCCAACACGCTGCTCGGCTGCCCCGGCGTGATGGACATCGGGCACCGCACCGTCCCGAACTACGGCGGCTTCGACCTGGGCACCGTGCCGATGTCGCGCGCATTCGCCAGTTCGTGCAACACAACCTTCGCCGAACTCGCCAGCAGGATGCCTCCGCGCGGGCTCACGATGGCCGCCGCCCAGTACGGCATCGGCCCGGACTACCAGATCGAGGGCATCAACACGGTGTCCGGCTCGGTGCCGCCGACGGTTAACCTCGCCGAACGCACCGAGGACGGCTTCGGGCAGGGCAAGGTGTTGGTCAGCCCATTCGGGATGGCGATGGCGGCGGCGACCGTCGCTGCCGGGAAAACGCCTGTGCCGCAATTGATTGAGGGCCGCCCGGCGACCGTCACCGGAGACCGGACGCCGATCACGCCGAAGATGCTCGACGGCCTGCGGCCGATGATGCGGCTGGTGGTCACCAACGGCACCGCCAAGGATCTGGAAGGCGCGGGCGACGTACGCGGAAAGACCGGTGAGGCCGAATTCGAAGGCGGGTCGCACTCGTGGTTCGCCGGCTACCGCGGTGACATGGCGTTCGCGGCGCTGATCGTCGGGGGCGGGTCATCGGAGTACGCGGTGCGGATGCTCAGGGGCATGTTCGATCAACTGCCGCCCGACTACCTGGCCTGAGTAGCCTGTCCGCAGAGGGCTATGGCGGATATCAACCACGAATACGCGATGCGCATCTCGGATGCGGACCGCAACGGCACGCTGCGCAGGCTGCACAACGCCGTCGCGCTCGGGCTTATCGACATTGACGAGTTCGAGGAACGTTCGGCGCTGGTGTCGCAGGCCCGGCTGCGGACCGACCTCGACGCACTCGTCGGCGACCTGCCCGGACCGGGTGCCATCGTCACATCGGCCACCGATCGGGTGGAGTTGCGCGGCGTGCTCGGCTCACTCAAGCGTCAGGGAGAGTGGATCGTGCCGACGCGGCTGGCGCTGCACCGGCGCATGGGTTCGGTAGACCTGGATCTCACTCGCGCCCGGTTCGCGGGACCGATAGTGGTCATCGAGCTGGACATGAAGTTCGGCGGCCTGGATCTTCGGCTGCCCGACGGCGCCAGCGCGTCGATCGACGACGTCGAAGTCAACGTCGGCAGCGCGCACGACCACCGCAAGGACGCGCCCGCCGAAGGCAGGCCACACGTCATCCTCACCGGCAAGGTGGTGTGCGGATCGGTCGACGTCCGCGGCCCCCGCCGCTCGTTCCGGTTCGGCCGCTTTACTTGAGCGGCTCGTCGGGCACGCCGTAGCGCTCCTGGTACGCGCGCACCTGCTCCCGCACCAGCCCGGCATCGAGGCCGGTGTCCGCCCAGGTGTATCGGCTGCCGCCAACGTCACCGGGATGGGCCGCTAAGAACGCGCGCATGTTCTGCTCGGCGACGGGCTCCAGTTCGCGACCGAGTTCGGCATACAGCGCCCGGATGGTCGCGAACGGATCGCGGATGAAGTCGGCGAACTGCACGTCGACGACGCGCTGTCCACCCAGCGAGTCGCGCAGCTTCATGCCGCGTTCGAGACCGACGACGATCTCCTCGCAGGACTGGGCGGCACACTCGGTGATCGAGCTTTCGTCGGACGCCAGGTGGCGAAGGTGGTGGGTGAGCGCGCTGATCGATGAGATGACGTTGAGCGGGTCGCGGTGGGTCTGCACGATCAGCGCGTCGGGGTACTCGGCCACCAGCGCGTCGAGCCGCCACAGATGTGCAGGCGACTTCAGCAGCCACTGACCCGGCACGCCAGACTGCAAGTGCTGCAGGAACATTCGGTGATAGCGGTAAGCAGGATGGTGGTCGGCCTCGTAGAGCAGCCACCGGTAATAGCTGGGCAGCCGGTACTGCACCGAGAAGATCATGCTGCAGAACTGGCCCGCGGTGATGCGTACGCACTCCTGGCCGACCAGCGCTCCCATCGGATGCCATGTCAGCAGGCCGGGCACGATTTGTTCCGACATCTCGATGCCGGCCTGGGTTTCGGCGATGCGCGGGTCGGTCTCATAGGTCTCGGGTTGCGGCAGCGGGTAGGGGTTGTCGACCTCCCACGTCAGCGGCGGCCTCAACGCGGGATCCTGTGCCAGCAGGTCGAACAGGATCGTCGTCCCGGTGCGGGGCTGTCCAACGATGAAGATCGGCCGGGTGACCGAATGGGCCGCGACGGCGGGATTCTCCTTGCGCCACTTGACGATCTGCAGCCGCCTCGTCAGCGGCCGGATGATGTCGAGGACCGCGATCTCGACGCCGAGGTCGTTGAGCCGGGCCTCGGACGACAGTCCCTCGCACAGCCGCGCCAGCCCGTCGCGCCAGGTGTCGTCGTCGCCGAAGTCGTCGCTGCCAACCTGCTCACACGCCTGCTCGACGAGCCGGTCCGGGACAAATCGCTCGGCGGTCACGATGTCGCTACCGTGGTGCGCACCGCCGGTGCGTCCGGGTTGTCGAGCCATCGCATCACGACGAAGCCGCGGTGCCGTCCACCGGTGTCGAGCCAATGGCCGTGCCCGAAATCCTTGGCGCCGATAGCGATTCGGGCCATGCCGTCTGCGTCCGGGCGAATGCCCTTATTGGTGACGGAGCTGTGTCGGTAGCGCGGTTCGAGGCACTCGTGCCAGATGCTCTCCAGCGTGATGTTCCAATACCGCGTGTCGGGCGGGCGGAACTCCAGCACCAGCGACTCGTCGGGTTCGAGCGCGAACGTGCCGATCATGTAGAGGTTGTCGGGTGTGGTGTCGGCACCGCCCAGTTCGGCCGCCGCCGCGGTAAGCAGGGTGTTGGGCTGCGTCAGCAATTCGGGCTTGATGGTGCGGTGAAGCGTTGCGAGCTTGACGATCGTCCACGCCATCGCGGTGAACTGTTCGGCCGCGTCGGCGTCGGTTATCAGGTGCAGCGGTTCGGCGTCGACGCACTCGATGTGCATGGTCGCGGAGTCTTCCGTCGCCGGGTCACCGACGTATTCGCGCACCACGATCGATGACGCGTCGGGCGGGATCTGGACCCATTGCGCTGGGCCAAGCACATCGACCGGCGGCTCGGTCGCCGAGAACACGAGCGAGAACGATCCGGAGTTGAGCTCCAGCTCGGTGTCGCTGAGGTAGCCGGCCATCCGCCGTGGCGTAAGGCCCGTGCCCGCGAGCACCTGGAAGCCTAGGTAGGCCGTGGTGCCACGAGTTCCGGTGACCCGGTAGGTGCGGTCGCCGCGGATCATGGCCAGCAGATATCGGCCGTCGGGGTTGGGCCCGCCGATCATCCTGGTCTCCGAGCACATGTCGAAGAAGCGCGGTCGTTCCGCGTCAGCCTCGATCGACAGCTCGCTACACAGCCCGGTCACCTTGGCGATACCGCGCAGGCCCTCGATCAGTTCGCGTTCATCGATGGCGTCCTCGGTCACGGTCTTGGTGAGATCGGCGAGGACCTGCTGGACAAACCGCCAGGCTTCGAGCGTTTTCGGGGCCCAATTGTTGCCAATACTCTCCATGGTGAGACATAGTCTCACCATGGACGTCGTCTCACAACCCCATCCGCGCGAAAGCCTGACTGCGCGCAAGCAGAAGGCCACGCGTGCTCGCATCGCTGCGGCCGCAGCCCAGTCTGTTGCCGAGAACGGCCTGGCAGGGGCAACGGTGGAGCAGATCGCGGCCGCCGCGGAGATCGGGCGCGCGACATTTTTCCGGTACTTCAGCTCGAAGGAAGACGCCGTCGCCGAGGGCATGACGATGAACTGGCTGGACCTGATCACGGAGGCCATCGCCAGGCAACCCGCTCACCTGCCGGCCAGTGCGGCCGTGCTGGCTGCGTTCGAGGATCTCGGCGATGGCTTCGACGCGATCAGCGGGCAGGTGCGCGAGCTTGCGGCGCTCACGCGGTCATCTCCAGTGCTCAGCGCGTGGACGCTGCAGATCTACCTCCGCTATGAGGCCGCGATCGCCGCTCTGGTGGCCCCGCGGCTCGGTGACCCCGGACCCGAGGATCCGCGGCCACGGCTGCTGGGCGCGCTCGCGATGGCTTCGATCCGGATCGCCCTCGACGACTGGCTGCTCCACGGTGGCTCGCTGCCTGCGCGGGTGCGCACGGCGCTGGCGTCGGTGCGCATCGAGTGATCACCGTTTGAACAGTTGCGAACCGATGCGAACCAGCCGTTCCCAACCCGCAGGGCGAGCGACCAACTTGCCGAGCAACGGTGTGGAGTCGAAGTACGAAACCCGTTCGGCGATCAGGCCATTGGTGAACGTGAAGCGGTCGACGGCGTCCCACGCAATGGGCCTGCCACCATAGGTTCCGCTCAATGTGAATTCGATGAACACTTCCTGCTTGCCATGCCCGACGCGGTGCACGTCTGCGTGCAGGTCCGGCACAAGGGCGAACAGCCGCTGAAACGACTCTCGGCAGGCCTGCTTGCCGCGCAGCGCGCCCATCATCGGCTGGATCAACACGATGCCCTCGCTCCACAGCGCCTCGTGCTTGGCAAGATCCGGGGTACGCCAGGTCTCGGCGAACTGTTCGGCGAACCGGGTGGCGAACTTCTCGTCAACGTCGTCGATGGTCATGATCTCGAACTTAGTGGCGGGGTTCAGCGCCGCCGTCGCTTTGAATGTGTCTGGGTGCGCGACGCGTCCTAATCTGTGGCGCGGCCGTCCGCATTTGCGTTCAGCGCGGATCGAGGACGGCGAAGGTCAGTGTCGAACGCGCTGCCAGCCGGTCGCGGCCGACGTCGGTGACGTCGACGGCGGTGACGATGAGCCGTTTACCCGCGCGGACGATCGTGGCCTCGGCGCGTGCCGGCCCGACGACGACCGGCGCGAGATAGTGGACGTTCATGTCGGCGGTGGTGACACTCTGACCAGCTCGCACATGGCGCTCCGCCAACCGGCCAGCGGCGATATCGATCAGCGTCGCGACCAAGCCGCCCTGCAGCGCGCCGCGGATGTTCGTCAGATCGGGCCGGTTGTCCATCTCGATGATCAGGCGCTCGTCGGTCTCAACCACGTCCCGCATACCCAGCTGGCCGAGCAGATGGCCACCGGCGACCTGCATGGGAGTCGACTCGCTTAGCATGGCTATACGTTAGCATCATTCTCCGCTACGGAGATTGTCATTCTCCTGGCTATCCTAGGCGTCATGCCTGTTCGCACCGCCCTTCGTCCCGGCGTGGTTTCTTCGACGCTGCCGGTTCCCCGCACGATCGCGCCTCCGGAGTATGCGTGGAAGCCGACGGTCAACGAGGGCAGCGAACCGTGGGTGCAGTCGCCCGAGGTGATCGAGAAGATGCGCGTCGCCGGTCGAATCGCGGCGGGTGCGCTGGCCGAGGCGGGTAAGGCCGTCGCCCCCGGGGTGACGACCGACGAGCTGGACCGCATCGCCCACGAGTACATGGTCGACCTCGGCGCCTACCCCTCGACGCTCGGCTACAAGGGCTTCCCGAAGTCCTCCTGCACGTCGCTGAACGAGATCATCTGCCACGGCATCCCTGACTCCACCGTCATCGAGGATGGCGACATCGTCAACATCGATGTCACCGCGTACATCGACGGCGTGCACGGCGACACCAACGCCACCTTCCTGGCCGGCGATGTGTCCGAGGAGCACCGCCTGCTCGTCGAGCGCACCCGCGAAGCGACCATGCGCGCGATCAAGGCCGTCAAGCCGGGCCGTGCGCTGTCGATCGTCGGCCGTGTGATCGAGTCGTATGCAAATCGCTTTGGCTACAACGTTGTTCGCGATTTCACCGGGCACGGCATCGGCACCACCTTCCATAACGGGCTGGTGGTGCTGCACTACGACCAACCCGCGGTGGAAACCGTGCTGGAACCGGGCATGACGTTCACCATTGAGCCGATGATCAATCTCGGTGCGCTGGACTACGAGATCTGGGACGACGGCTGGACCGTCGCCACCAAGGACAAGAAGTGGACCGCGCAGTTCGAGCACACGCTCGTGGTCACCGACGACGGCGCCGAGATCCTGACCCAGCTGTGACCGCGAACGTGCGTCCACTGCGAAATTTCGGCCGGATTTTCGCAGTGGCCGCACGTTCGGCGCCATGAGCGGCGCGCTGCTGGTCGCCGGCACCACGTCGGACGCCGGGAAATCGATGCTCGTCGCCGGGCTGTGCCGGTTGTTGGCCCGCAAGGGCATTCGCGTCGCGCCGTTCAAGGCGCAGAACATGTCGAACAACTCGGCCGTCACCACCGAAGGCGGCGAGATCGGCCGGGCGCAAGCCATGCAGGCCCGCGCCGCGGGATTGGCTCCCAGCGTCCGGTTCAACCCGATCCTGCTCAAACCCGGCAGCGACCGCACCTCGCAACTGGTCCTCAAGGGCCAGGTGGTCGATACGGTTAGCGCGAAAGACTACTTCATCCACCGTGACAGGCTCGCCGCCGTCGTGACCGACGAATTACAGTCGCTGCGAAGCGAATTCGAAGCCGTGATCTGCGAAGGTGCCGGCTCTCCTGCCGAGATCAACCTGCGTGCAACGGATCTGGCGAATATGGGGCTGGCCCGTGCCGCCGACCTACCCGTCGTCCTGGTCGGCGACATCGACCGCGGCGGGCTGCTGGCCCATCTCCATGGAACGGTCGCGGTTCTCGAGCCCGACGACCAGGCCCATATCTCCGGGTTTGTCGTCAACAAGTTCCGCGGTGACCCCACTCTGCTCGCACCAGGGCTGCAGCAATTACACGACCTGACCGGAAGGCCCACCTACGGCGTCATTCCCTACACCGACGGGCTCTGGCTGGACACCGAGGATTCAATGTCGGTCCTCGCACATCGCATCGTCGGCGATCCTGCGCCGCCGCGCGGCCGGGAATGGCTGCGGGTTGCCGCGATCCGGTTGCCGCGCATCTCGAATTCCACCGATGTCGAGGCGCTGGCGTGCGAGCCCGGCGTGCTGGTGCGCTGGGTGAGCGATCCCGCCGACCTCGCCGACGCCGACGTCGTGGTGATCCCCGGCAGCAAGGCCACCGTCTCCGACCTGGGCTGGCTGACCGACCGCGGCCTCGCCGACGCCATCACCGCGCACGCCCGGCAGGGCAAGCATGTGCTGGGCATCTGCGGTGGCTTCCAGATGATCTGTCGTCGTATCGATGACCCGGTGGAGTCCAAGGCCGGACGTCTCGAGGGCCTCGGCCTGCTTGACGCCGACATCGCGTTCGCGTCCGACAAGACCCTGGGTCGCTGGGAGAGTCCGTTTCACGGCTACGAAATCCACCACGGCCAACTCGAGCGTCACACCGAGGACGACTGGCTCGGTGTCGGGATCCGTCGCGGAAACGTATACGGCACGCACTGGCACGGGCTGCTCGACAACGACGCACTGCGCAGGCAATGGCTCACCGACGCCGCCGCGGCCGTCGGCAGAGCTGGCTTCGTCGTCGCCGACGATGTCGATGTGGCGGCTCGCCGCGACGCGCAGCTCGACCTGATGGCGGATCTGCTGACCGCACATCTCGATGTCGATGCGGTGGTCGACCTGCTGGACCACGGTCCGCCGAAACGGCCTACTCTCGCCACGACGCTAACCTGAACTGATGATCAAGCGGGCCGTGTCGGCGCTGCTCTTGGCGGCGCTGAGCGGCTGCGCGCACACGGTCATCGGAACCGCGACGTGGCCCGGCGCCAGGCTGGAAAAAGCGGTGCTGACCGCGGCTGACTTCCCGCCGGGTGTGCAATTCAATCGCATCGTCTTCTCGCCAAGCCAGCCCGACGGCGCGGGCGGTCCTCCGGCCATGCTTTCTGACCCGGAAGGCTGTTCGGACGGGTTGACCCTGGCCATCGCAGCCTCAGCCGAGCGGGGCCCCGGCAGCGCGGCGGAGTACGTCGTGGCCTACGACGGCGCCCGAATCGTGATGACGGTGTTGACGTGGCCCCTGGATCTCGCCCGGCTCGCCGACACCGCCAAGCGCTGCGCGCAATTCCAGACCTTCTTCGACCCAGCGACGCCAGGCATTCCCATGACCACCACACGACTGCAGACGCCGCGCCTTGACGCGCTGGTGTACGAGCAGACCATGCGGCTCGGCACCGAAACCAGCAGTGCGTACTTCTCATTCGAAAACGTTGGGCGGATGGGCGTGTTCGGCATTGCATTCCCGACGCCGAACGCGTCCATCTCAGTCAAAGGGGCGCTGCCGCAGACGTTTCTGGACATCACGGACAAGCAGGCCGACCGGGCTCAAACGGCCTGACGGTCTAATTGAGTCCCGTGAAAATGGACCCGGCGGGCGACCATTTCGCTGTAGGTTGGCCCAATGCCTCCCACCATGGTGACTGTCGACGGCTTTCCCGTGCCGGTCGACGTGGCGGGCCCGGACAAGGGATCCGTCGTGGTGGTGCTCGGCGCGGCGCATCATGCGCCGTCCGCGTATGAAGCGGTGTGCCAGCGGCTGCACACGGCCTCGCTGCGGACCATCGTGATCGGCCCTGATCCGCGACTGACCGCCAAATCGGTGGTCGGCATCCTCGACGCGCTCGATGTGAAGTGGGCGCTGCTGGTCGGCGACCGGATCGGTGGCGAGCTGGCGTGGGAGCTGGCCGCCACGCGCCTGGACCGGTTCATCGGGCTCGTGGTGATCGACCGCGGCCATCCATGCGTCGCGGACCTCACCGGGGTGATCCGCGACGAACACTGCCCGCCGGTGGAGATGAACACCACCGCGCTGGTCAGCACGCCCGCCGCGCGGGCGGTCGCCAAGGCCAGCCAGCGCTACGTGTACGGCGACTTCCGGCTGGTCGACCTGCTCGGCCGGCGCAACGCGCAGGAATCCACCGCGCAGCTGGCCGCCGAGATCGTGTTGCGCACCAGCAACTGGTAACTACCGCGGGGGCTCTTCGGGTGTCCAGGCCTGCGGCAGGCCGGGACTTTGGGGGAACAGGAAGTCGACGAAGGCCTGCGCGGTGGGTTGCGGTTCGTGGTTGGCGAGGCCGGGGCGTTCGTTGGCCTCGATGAACACGTACTCGGTCCCGCTGACGTCCGGAACGAGCAGGTCGATGCCCGTCACCGGGATGCCGATCGCGTGTGCGGCGGTCACCGCGACGGAGCACAACTCCGGGTTCACCTCCGCGGTGACGTCGTGGATGGTGCCGCCCTGATGCAGGTTCGCAGTCCGACGTACGCGTAACCGGCGGCCCTCGGGCAGCACGTCGTCGAAGGACCACCCGGCCTCTTTGACGGTGGCTTCGGTGACGTCGTCGATCGGGATTCGGGATTCACCGCCGGTCGCTGCCGCGCGGCGCCGGCTCTGGGCGTCGATCAGCTCGCGCACGGTGTGGTGCCCGGTGCCGACGATTTCCGCGGGCCGCCGCAGCGCGGCGGCCACCACCTTGTGGTCGATCACGACAAGCCGGAGGTCGTCGCCCGCCGCGCGCTGCTCAATGAGGACGTCGGGATGCTGCTCGCGGGCCCGCGCCAGCGCCGCATCCAGGTCGTCGGGATTGTCGACACCGACCGTGATGCCCTTGCCCTGTTCGCCGCGGGTCGGTTTGACGACGACGTCGCCCACCTCGTCGAGGAACGCGTAGTCGCCCTTGTCGAACGTGGCCAGCCGCCCCTTGGCGACGGCGATTCCGGCCTCGGCGACAAGGCGCCGAGTCAACCGTTTGTCGTCGCATCGGGCCATCGCCACTGCGGACGTGTACTCCGACAACGACTCTCGGGTGACGACGCTGCGGCCTCCATGTGACAGCCGCATTTCGCCTGCCTCGGCGTCGAGCACCTCCACCCAGATACCGCGGCGCATGGCTTCGTCGGCGATGATGCGCGCGTACGGGTTGAGGTCGTCGACCGTCTCCGGTGGGTGAGTGAACAGCGGTTCGTTGATCGCATTCTTGCGTTTGACGGCCATCACCGGCACCCGCGCGAACCCCAACTTTTCGTACAGCGCGATCGCGGCGGCGTTGTCGTACGCCACGGAGAGGTCCATGTAGGCCCGTCCGCGGTCGCGGTACATCGCGGCGAGGGCGCGCGTCAACGCCGCGCCGACGCCAGGCAGGCTCGACGTCGGGTCGACCGCCAGCGTCCACAGGCTCGAGCCGTCCTCCGGGTCGGAGAACAACCGCACGTGGTCGACGCCGGTCACGGTGCCGACCACGGAGCCGTCGTCGTCGCGGACTGCGACGAGGTAATCGACGGGCGCAGACTGCAGATGGTTGTCCCAGATGACATCGACAGGACCCGGGACCATTCCACACTGCAGGTACACCCGGTTCATCGCGTCGGCGTCCTCGGGCCCATTCAGTGTTCGTACCGTGAAACCAGTCGGCTCAGCGGCGGACTCGTCATCCTCGGCGAACCGCAACCGGTATGTGTGGCTGGGATCGATGAAAAGTTCGGCGGGCGCCCGCGAGACCAGGACGTGAGGCTCGCGCGCGTACATGCAGATGTCTCTTCGACCCGGCCCCTCGTGCCGCAGCACCTCGGCCAGCTTCTCCTGGTCGGCGAACGTTTGCCCGAAAATCAGTCGGCCCCAACCCATTTCGACCACTACATCGTCGGCCATCGCGTCGACCATGTCTTGCGGCGACGCGTCGTGCAGGCCGAGCGTGATGGCCTCGGAATGGCCCTCGTCGGGATCGACGGGGCTGGAAGTCGCCGGCCGAGGAGCTCCGGTGGTCATGCGGCGGCCCCGTTGATGCCATGGCGCTGCAACCACAGTTCGAGCAGCGCGATCTGCCACAGCTCGTTGCCGCGAAGCGGAGTGAGCCGACCGTTGGGGTCGGCGAGTAGCCGGTCGACCGCCTCCGGCCGGAACAGGCCGCGCTCCTTGGCGGCCGGCGCGTACAGCGCGTCACGCACGAGGTCCAGATACGGACCTTCCAAGTGAGTAAGCGCGGGCACCGGAAAGTAGCCCTTGGGGCGGTCGATGACGTCCGCCGGAATCACCCTGCGCGCCGCCTCCTTGAGCACGCCCTTGCCCTGATGCGCGGTCTTGAGCTCGGGCGGGCACGTGGCAGCCAATTCGACGAGCTCATGGTCCAGGAACGGCACCCGGCCCTCCAGGCCCCACGCCATGGTCATGTTGTCGACGCGCTTGACGGGGTCGTCCACCAACATCACGGTCGTGTCGAGCCGCAGTGCGCGATCAACGCCGGTCGCGGCGCCTGCGCGGGCGAAGTGCTCGGTGACGAACTGCCCGCTGGGATCCCCGTCGGCGAGGTAGGCCGGCGTGACGAGCGCACCGACGCCAGTGCTGTCGCGGTCGAAGAACGCTTTGCGGTAGCTGGCCACCGAGTCCTCGAGCGAGGTGGCGTCGGCCATCGGGGGATACCAGTGGTATCCGGCGAACACCTCGTCGGCGCCCTGCCCTGACTGCACCACCTTGACGTGCTTCGCGACTTCCTGGCTGAGCAGGTAGAAAGCGACGCAGTCGTGGCTGACCATCGGCTCACTCATGGCGCCGATCGCGCCATCCAGCGCGGGCAGCATGCGGTCGGTGCCGATCCGGATCTGGTGGTGGTCGGTGCCGAAGTGCTCGGCGATGATGTCCGAGTACTTGAATTCGTCGCCCTTCACGCCGCCGACCGACTCGAAGCCGATCGAGAACGTCGCAAGACCATGCTGGCCGGCCTCGGCGAGCAGGCCGACGATAAGACTCGAGTCGACGCCGCCCGAGAGCAGGCAACCGACGGGCACGTCGGCCACCAGGCGCCGTTCCACGGCGAGGCGAAGCGACGCGAGAACCGCATCCTCCCAATCACGTTCGGACCAATCGGCCCGCTCCTCGCGCCGGGTGAAGTCGGGTTCCCAATATGTGGTGGTGGTGCTCGTGATCTTTCCCTGCCCATCGGGCTCGATCGCCACGAGCGACGCGGGCGGCACCTTCGTCACCCCGCGCAGGATCGTGCGCGCCGGCGGCACGACGGAGTGGAAGGACAGGTAGTCGTGCAGGGCGACGGGGTCGATGCGGGTGTCGACGCCGCCGCCGACGAGCAGCGCCGGCAATGACGACGCGAACCGGATGCGGGTGGAGTCCTCGGTCAGGTAGAGCGGTTTGATGCCCAGCCGGTCGCGCCCGAGCAGTACCCGGCCGCTGTCCCGCTCGACGATCGCGAACGCAAACATTCCCTTCAGGCGGTCGACGAACCGGTCGCCCCAGTGGTGGTAGCCCTTCAGCAACACCTCGGTGTCGCTGTGCGAGAAGAACCGGTAGCCGTGCCCGCTCAACTCGCGGCGTAGTTCCTCGTAGTTGTAAATGCAACCGTTCCAACAGACGGCCAGCCCCAGCTCCGAGTCGACCATCGGCTGTGCGCCGGCCTCGGACAGGTCGATGATCTTCAGGCGTCGATGACCCAGGGCCACGCGGCCCTGCGACCAAACTCCTGCGGCATCCGGGCCCCTGGGTGCCATCGCCTCGGCCATGGCCGAGACAGCTCCGATGTCAGGTGTTTGGCCGTCGAGACGCACCTCGCCGGCGGCTCCGCACACCCATTCGACCCTACCCGGTTAGCGCTCCGGCGTCGTGGCAGTCTGTGACCGGCTAGGAAACGCCTTCCAGTTCTTCGCCGGTTTCGTCGACCTGCTTGATCGGTCCGGTGAACCAGTTCTTCACCGATGCGTGCCAGTAGATGTAGAGCAGGATCAGCACGCCGCCGACGAGCAGCGGCGTGTAGTTGACGAACTTCCACTCGAAGCTGCCACCGAATGGCACGCCGCCGATCGACGTGGGGAACAGCGCGATGAGCGAGGTGACCGCGATCTCGATCAGTGCGACGGGAGCCATCCATTTGTGGTGTCCCCGAAGATTCCACCTGCCCACCGGGAACGAGTCGCCGGCCTTCCAGCGGTAGTAGATCGGCACGGCGAAGCACAGGTACAGACCGACGACACCGATCGAGACCACCGCATAAAACGCGATCGGCGCAGGCGCGCCGTTGATGTCCACCGCCACGAGGGCAGGCAAGGTGATGATGGCGGCCAGCACCGCGGTGACCATGACGCCGTTGGCGGGGATCTTGTTGGCGCTCACCTTCGACCACAGCTGATGACCCGGCACCGCACGATCTCGGCTGAACGCGAACAACATCCGCGAAGCGCTGGTCTGGCAGGCCGTCGTGCAGAAGAACTGGCCCGCACTCGAGATCAGCAGCACGATGGCGACCCACTGGGTGTCCAAGGCCTGGGCGAAGATGACCTGCACCAGGCCTCCACCCTCCGTTACCGCGTCCACGTCCTGGACCGCGAACAGGAACGACAACAGCAGGATCCAGCCACCGATGGCCGAATAGAAGATCGAGCGCCAGATGCCCTTCGCTGCTCCGTCAGCTGCGCTCTTGGTCTCCTCGGACAGATGCGCCGACGCGTCATAGCCCGTGATCGTGTACTGCGTCAGGATCGCCGCGATCGGCAGCACGAAGATCAGCCAGCCAAAGCCCTTGTCACCGTTGAACATTCCAGTGTTGTTCACGGTCGTGGCGAACACGTCGCTGAAGCTGGCGTGCCGCTTGGGGATCAGGAACAGGATGAGGATGACGGCCGCCGCGCCCGCCACATGCCACCACACGGAGATGTTGTTGATGACGGCGAGCAGATGCGAGGAGAAGATGTTGATGATCGCCGAGACCGCCAGGATGATCACGAACATGACGAAGACCCTCGTCAGGCTGTAGCCGGCGGCCCAGCCTTCACTGAATGTACTAAGGGTCAGATCCAGGAACGTCGCGCATCCGTAAGACACCGACGCCAGGATGGCGATCAAGCCGATCAGGTTCAGCCAGCCGGTGTAGAAGCCGGCCTTTGCGCCACCGAGTTTGCTTGCCCACCAGTAGATTCCGCCGGAGGTCGGGTACGCGGATACCAGTTCCGACATGCAGAGCCCGATGATCAGGATGAACGCGGACACAATTGGCCATCCCCAGGCGATTGCGGCCGGGCCGCCGTTGTTCCAGCCCAGGCCGAACGATGTGAAGCAGCCCGCCAGGATCGAGATGATCGAGAACGAGATGGCGAAGTTGCTGAATCCGGACCAGGACCGATTCAACTCCTGCACATAACCGAGGCTGGCGAGGTGTCGTTCGTCGTCGTTCAAAAGTTCGTGGCCCTCTGGCACGGCGGTTCTCCTTCGGGGGATCGGACGGCGCGCATTTCATAGGGACAATAGGCCGCTATTGGTCTGGCGTCGTACCTTTGGGAATGACGACCGCGTAAACCTTGTCCGCATGCCGCCGGGTAGGCCGCCTAACTGGCGTTTCGGGTGTTTCCGAACTGACTCCGTTCCGATATTGACGTGCGCTTTCGGCCTCATTATTGTCCAAGTTGTCTGACAACTTGCGCCAAACAGCCAAGGAGGGCGCCATGGCGGATAGCAAGCGGGCAGTCGGATCGGTCACCTATCGGGACGCGGAACACGGTTATTTCGAACGGCGCAAGCTGCGCCGTCACGCCGCGTTCTGGTCGCTCTGGGCGCTCGGTGTCGGCGCGGTCATCTCAGGAGATTTCTACGGCTGGAACCTCGGTCTCGACGCCGGGGGCTTCGGCGGTCTGCTCATCGCAGGCGTCGTCATCACGATCATGTATTACGGCCTGTGCTATAGCATCGCCGAGATGTCGCCGGCTCTGCCGCACACCGGCGGCGCCTACTCCTTCTCGCGATCGGCGATGGGCCCGTGGGGAGGATTCATCACCGGGCTGGCCGAGAACATGGAATACGTCATCACCCCCGCGGTGGTGGTGGGCGCGATGGGCTTCCTGTCGCACGACATCGTGTACGAGCTCGTTGGGGTCGACGGCTGGTGGAACAGCCCGGTGCTGTGGTGGGCGATCTTCTACATCCTCTTCGTCGGAATCAACATCCTCGGCATCGAGATCGCCATGCGCTTCACGGTGGCGATCACCATCGCGGCGCTCGGCATCCTCGCGTTCTTCTACGTCGCAGTGCTCGTCACGCGGTCCTTCGACGGCAGCCTGCTGACCAACATCCCACCGGAGGAGGGCGGCAGCAGCTTCCTTCCCAAGGGCATCGCCGGGATTCTCCCCGCCTTGCCATTCGCGATCTGGTTCTACCTGGCGATCGAGGAACTTCCGCTGGCCGCCGAGGAGTCACACGATCCGAAGCGCGACATCCCTCGTGCCACCATCTGGGGGCTCAACACACTTGTCGTTTTCGCCATTCTGACCCTGTTCCTGAACACGGGTGTCGGCGGCGGAGCAGCGAGCGTCGGAACGTCGGCGACGCCGTTGTTCGACGGCTTCAAAGCGGTGTTCGGAGAGGGCACCGCGGCGTCTCTGCTCGCGCTGGTTGGCCTGATCGGGCTGATCGCCAGCTTCTTCACGATCATCTACGCATACGGCCGGAATACCTATTCGCTTTCCCGCGCAGGCTATTTCCCGCAGAGTTTGTCGATCACCCACCCGACCAGGAACACGCCGTACGTGGCGCTCATCGCCGGCGCGGTCGTCGGCTACATCCTCGCGCTGGTGATCTATTTCCTCGGCCAGAGCGAGAGCGCTGTCGCGGGCAAGATCGTCGGTGCCCTGCTGTACATGGCTGTGTTCGGTGCGGTGATCTCCTACTTCATGCAATGTCTGGCATTCATCATGCTGCGCCGTAAGTTGCCGAATATCGCACGGCCATACCGCAGTCCGGTGGGTGTTCCAGGCGCCGCGATCGCGGGTGTCATCGCGCTGGTCGCATTGGTCTCACTCTTCCTCAACCCGGACTACCGGCCCGGTGTCGTCGGAACGCTCGTCTACTTCCTGATCGGGGTGGCTTACTTCGCGGTCGCCGGGCGGCACAAGCTAGTGCTATCGCCGGAAGAGGAGTTCGCGCTCTCCCAAGGGGAGTACGGGGTCAATTTGGAGCAGGAGGGCTACGGCGCGATGTCCGCGACCGAGATCGCGACGGACGACTCGTCAACCCGCTCACCATGATCTGAGGGAAACACGTGTCTCTGGTCCTGGGAGTCGACGTCGGCTCGCAGAGCATCAAGGTCGTCCTCGTCGACGAAGGTGGTGACGTGGTGGCCAGCGGTTCGGCCGCGCTGACCATGTCGCACCAGCACGACGGCTGGGCGGAGCAGGATCCGCAAACCTATTGCACCGCATTGCGTGACGCCGTCCGCGCAGCCACCGCAGGTGTCGACCCCAAGCGCGTCGTGGCGATGGGACTGGGCAGTCAGGTCGACGGGGTCATCGCGTGCGATGCCGACGGCAAGTCGCTACGCCCGGCGATCATCTGGCTGGACAAGCGGGCGACGGAGCAGTGCGACCGTCTGGTCGCCGCCGTCGGTGACGAAAAGCTTGCTGAGCGAACGGGTCTGGTGGCTGACGCCTCGCACAGCGCGCCGAAGATGATGTGGATCCGCGACCACGAGCCGGAGGTCTGGCGCGGTACGGCGATGCTGGCGCCCGTCGGCTCGTATCTGCTGCGTCACCTGACCGGCGTTCACGCCCAGGACGCCGCCAACGCCTCGTCCACGATGGTGTACGACGTCGCCCGCGGCGAGTTCGACGAGGCGCTGTGCGCGGCGGCTGAGCTCGACCCGTCGATGTTCGCGCCAATTCGCCCGTCGACCGAGGTAGTTGGCACGCTGCTGCCAGACCTCGCCTCGGAGTTCGGTCTGCCGCCGACTTGCGCGGTGGTGGTTGGCACCGGCGACGAACATGCCGCGTCGGTCGGGGCGGGCGCGATCGAGCCCGGCGTCGTCGTCGACGTCACCGGTACCGCCGAACCGGTCACGACGGTATCCGAAGCGCCTGTACGGGATCCGCTAGGTCTCGTCGAGACGCACGGCCATGCGGTGCCGGGCTCGTGGCTGATCGAGAATCCCGGATTCGTCAGCGGCGGTAGCACGCTGTGGCTTGCCGGGCTGCTCGGTGTGCCGCAGGCCGAGGTGTTCCCGTTGGCGGTGAAGGCGCCGCCGGCAAGTGAGGGGGTGCTGTTCCTGCCCGCCTTGTCGGGGGCGACGGCACCGCGGTGGAACGACAGCATGCGTGGTGGGTTGCTCGGGCTGGCAATGAATCACACGCCCGCGCACGTCGCACGGGCGGTACTTGAAGGCTGCGCATTCGCGTTGCGCGACATCGTCGACCGGCTCGATGCGCTCGACCTCGGCCGGGGCGAAGTGCGCATCGTCGGCGGCGGCGCCCGCGACAACCTGTGGGCGACGATCAAGGCCAGCGTGCTCGGACGACCGGTGCGCCGGGTGCTGACCGAGGAGGCCACCGCCGTCGGTGCTGCGATGGTCGCCGGTGTGGGTACCGGGGTGTTCGCGGACTTCAAGGCGGCATCGGTTGCCGTCAGGCTCGCTCCGGCAGCCATCGACCCCGACCCTGAGGCGACCAAGACCTACGCGGACGCCTACCGCCGTTATCTCGCCGCGTTCGACGCTGTCGAGTCGGCGCTGGCAACATCGCCCGTTTTGTCGGCTAAGCCGACGTCTGACATGTTGGCTCGGCCGACGTGATCACCGTTCCCGACCCCGCCGCGCTTCTGGCAACGCTGCGCGACGACGGACATGCCGGGCTGCCCAATGTAGATGTCCGCATCGGAGCATCGGTGTTGGACAAGGCCATTCGCGACAGCGCCGAACGCTTCGTCGCCCAATGTGTCCTCCTCAGCGACGGTGGCCCGTACCGCACGGCGGCGTCCGGGTCGGTGGTGGATCGGATCTCGAAGCACCTCGGCTGCCGCGTCGTCCAGCTCGGAAACGGTGCGGTCCGGGCCGACGAGGAGACAGTCGAGAGGGCGGTCGCCGAGGTAGGGGAGCGGCGAATGCTCGTCTCGGTGGGATCCGGAACGCTCACCGACATCGCCAAGGTTACCGCGCAGCGCACCGGCAGCCATCACGTCGCCGTTCAAACCGCCTGCAGTATCAACGGTTTCATCGCCGACCGCAGCGTCCTCGTCATCGCGGGTGCTAAACGCACCGTCCAGTCGAGGTGGCCCGATGTCCTCGTCGCTGACACGGACATCCTCACCGCGGCACCGTGGCAGTTGAATCTCGCTGGGGTGGGCGACCTTTCGACGGTCCCCAACGCGGTCGCCGAGTGGCAACTCGCTGCCCGGCTCGGTCACGGACCGCCGTACACCCCCGCCGTTGTCGACGATGTCCTTGCCGCCAATGCGGTGCTCCCCGACCTGGCGCGGGCCGCGCGCGACGCCGAGCCGGCTGGCATCGCCGACCTCGCCCGGCTGCTGGCGGTCAGCGGACTGTCCATGGGCATTGTCGGATCGACGGCACCGGCCTCTGGCACCGAGCATGCGGTCTCGCACTTGATGGAGATGGCCCGCAGCCGTGAGGGAATGCCTGCCGCGGCGCATGGCATGCAGGTCACGGTCGCGACGCGACTGGCCGTGCGGGTATGGCAGCTCGTGGATTCCACGATCCGATCGGGGGACGCGAAAATCCGGGTGCCCGACGAGACGACGGGGCGCGATGCCGTGGTTCACGCATTCGCCGAGTTCGATTCGCAAACCACCGAGGAATGCTGGACCGCCTACTCCGCGAAGCGAAACTGGCTGCTCGCACACCAATCCGAGGTCGAGACAGTGGTTTCGGACTGGAACGCCTACACGCAGTCACTCACGCTTCCCACACCGGAACAGTTTGACGAGATAAGCCACGCAAGCGGACTGCCGACCCGCGCGGAGGACCTCGGCGACGGCTACGACGACGACCTGCTGTTCTGGGCCCTGAGGAATTCCCATGTGCTGCGGGAACGGATCTCAATCGTCGACCTCGCCGACCTGCTCGGCGTGTGGTCGGACGACACGGCGCGGTCGATCGTCGCCAACGCCGCGAAAGCCGGATGACTTAAGGAGCGCACTGCTGTGTCTAATTTCGTGTTCATGCTCACCCACGGCGACAGAACCGTCGAACATGCCGCCGAGGTCGTGCCACAACTGGCCGGCACCGGTCTGCAATACATCGGATTCAAGGATGTCGGGGCCGATGCGGCGCGGCAACGTGAGCTGACCGCGCTGGCCCACGACGCCGGCTTCGAAGTAATGTTGGAAGTGGTCTCGACCAGCAGGGAGGACGAGCTGGCGTCGCTGCGCGGGGCGGCCGCGGCGGGGGTCGACTGGGTGCTCGGCGGAACCCACGCCGCAGACGGTGCGGGCATCCTGCCGGGCGGGGTGCGCTACTGCCCGTTCCCCGGCAGGGTCGTCGACCATCCCAGCGTGCTGCTCGGCACGATCGACGAGATAGCCGCCGACGCCGAACGGCTCACGGCCCTCGACCATGTGAGCGGGCTCGACCTGCTGGCGTATCGCCATCCGACTGCCGACCACGAGGGGCTGATTCGTGAGGTGGTAAAGCGCTCGAGCGGGCCGGTGATCGTCGCGGGGTCGATCGCGAGCATCGACAGGGTCATCGCGCTCAGCGACGCGGGCGCGTGGGGATACACCATCGGCAGTGCGATCTTCGACGGTCTGCTGCCCGGCGCGCCATCCGTTGCAGACCAAGTCCGTGGCGTCCTCGAGGCGACCGCGGATGCATCCCGCGAAACCCGAACGTAAGGTCGAAAGGGTGCCCGGCCGAACCTTGCTCGCCGACCGGTTGCGTGACGAGTTGCTGGAGGAGATAACCAGTTCGCACCTGCAGCCGGGAACCAAGTTGCCGAGCGAGGGCCAACTTGCCAAGCGCTTCAACGTATCTCGTGCCACGGTGCGAGACGCGGTGCGGGCGCTTGTGGAGGCCGGCTACGTCACCAGGCGTCGGGGTTCGGGCAGTTATGTCACCGAGCGCCGGCGCATGCCCCATGGACTGGACTCGACGCTGAGCTATCTCGCGATGATCGAGAGTGCCGGGGTGCGCGCCGGAATGCGCATCCTGCACGCGTCGTTCGAGGAGTGCCGCGAGGACGACACCCCGCTACAACTCAGTCCCGGCGACGCGGTCCTTGCGGTCGAGCGGGTGCGGACGGCCGATGACCAACCGGTGATCTACTCGCTCGATCGCATCCCCGCGCGCCTGCTCCGCACGGATCTCGATTTGCAGAATCTTGACCCATCGCTATTCGCGCTGCTGAATTCCTCGGGGCATGCGGCTGACCACGCGACCGCGACGCTGCGCGCGGTCGCCAGCACCAGCCACACCGCGAAAGTGCTCGGTGTACGGCGGGGCAAGCCACTGCTCTACATAGAAGAGGTCGACTTCGGCCGCGACGGAACCCCGGTGATGCTGTCGAGGGAGTGGCACATTTCCGAGGCCTTCGACGTCCGGATCAACCGCAAGGCGCACACGGCCTAATCTCGTTTCTATTGGTCGGATACCCTACCTTTAGCGTGACAATCTGGTAAATCTGCAAGCTTAGACAGTGGTGAGGTGGTTTCCAATGGTTGACTGCTCGTCATGACTGGCATGCTGTCGCAATCCGAGCTGGAATCGCTGGTGTCCGCCGGTGACATCGATACCGTGATCGTCGCGTTCTGCGACATGCAGGGCCGGCTGACCGGCAAGCGGGTGTCGGCCCGGTTGTTCGTCGAGGACGTCGCGGCGCATGGCGCCGAGTGTTGTAACTACCTGCTCGCCGTCGACGTGGACATGAACACGGTCGACGGTTACGCGATCTCTAGCTGGGAGACCGGCTACGGCGACATGGTCATGACACCCGATTTCTCCACGCTGCGGTTGATCCCGTGGTTGCCGGGCACCGCGATGGCGATGGCCGACCTGTCGTGGACCGATGGCACTCCAGTGACCCAGGCACCGCGCAGCATCCTGAATCGCCAAATCGATCGACTCGCCGAGCGCGGCCTGGTGCCCTATGTCGGCACCGAGCTGGAGTTCATGGTTTTCGACACCGGGTTTCGGGAAGCGTGGGCCGCCGGTTACCGCGGGATGACCGCGGCCACCGACTACAACGTCGACTACGCGATGCATGCGTCGACCCGGATGGAGCCACTGCTGCGCGATATCCGGCTCGGGATGGACGGCGCTGGCATGTATTGCGAGGGTGTCAAGGGCGAGTGCAATCTCGGTCAGCAAGAGATCGCGTTCCGCTACGACCACGCCCGCGTCACCTGCGACAACCACACCATCTACAAGAACGGCGCCAAGGAGATCGCCGACAAGCACGGCAAGAGCCTGACGTTCATGGCCAAGTTCGACGAGCGTGAAGGCAACAGCTGCCATATCCACATCTCGTTGCGTGGCGACGACGGCGGCGCGGTGTTCGCCGACTCGGACGATGACCTGGGCATGTCGTCGATGTTCCGCAGCTTCATCGCCGGCCAACTGGCGACGCTGCGCGAGCTGACGCTGTTCTACGCGCCGAACATCAACTCCTACAAACGTTTCGTCGAAGGCAGCTTCGCCCCGACGGCGGTCGCGTGGGGGATGGACAACCGCACCTGCTCGGTGCGTGTGGTGGGCCGCGGCCACGGCATGCGCATGGAACTCCGTGCGCCTGGCGGCGACGTCAACCAGTATCTCGCGGTGTCGGCGCTGATCGCAGGCGGGCTGTACGGCATCGAGCGCGAGCTGGAGCTGCCGGAAGCGTTGGAGGGCAACGCCTATACCAGCGGGGCAGAACACCTGCCGACGACGCTGGCCGAAGCGGCGGCACTGTTCGGAAAGTCCGAGGTGGCGCGTGAGGCGTTCGGCGACGAGGTCGTCGAGCACTACCTCAACAATGCACGCGTCGAACTCGCCGCCTTCAACTCCGCGGTGACCGATTGGGAAAGGGTGCGCGGGTTTGAGCGGCTCTAGTTCTAGCGCGAGCAGACGCGAAAACCCCCACAATGCCGCCAAAATGGGGCGGTTTGCGTCTGCTCGGCCGGTGATCGGGCTGACCACCTATTTGCAGCAGGCGCAGACCGGCGTGTGGGATGTGCGGGCCAGCTTCCTGCCCGCGATCTACCTCGAGGGGGTCAACCTGGCCGGCGGAATTGCTTCCCTGCTTCCGCCCCAGCCCGTGGACGCCGAGATCGCCTCGCGAATCCTGGACGGGCTGGACGGCCTGATCATCACCGGTGGACGCGACATCGTCCCGGAAGGCTATGGACAACAACCGCACCCGGCCACCGACGAGGCCGTCGCCGATAGCCGCCAGCGTGACGCGCTGGAGTTCGCGTTGGTCGACGGTGCCATCCGGCGGGGCATGCCGCTGCTGGGCATTTGTCGTGGCGCGCAGGTGATCAACGTCGCGTTGGGTGGCACACTGCATCAGCATCTGCCCGATGTGATCGGCCACACCCACCACCAAAAGGGCAACGCGGTGTTCTCCACGTCGGCGGTGCGCACCGTGCCCGACACTCGGCTGGCCTCGCTGATCGGCGAATCGTCAGACGCCCAGTGCTATCACCACCAGGCCATCGACCGCCTCGGCGATGGCCTGATCATCAGCGCGCAGGACTCAGACGGGGTGATCGAGGCCGTCGAAAGCCCCGGCGACAACTTCGTTTTGGCGGTGCAGTGGCATCCCGAGGAGCGCCTGGACGATCTGCGGCTGTTCGCCGCGGCGGTAGAGGCCGCCGCCGCGTATGCGAAGGAGAAAGTGGCCCCTGGGGGCAGGAGCGAAGCGACTCGGGGGAGGGTAAAGGCATGACTTCCTCAGAACTGATCAATCCCGCCACCGAGGAAGTGCTGCGCACCGTGGTGCAGACCGACGAGGCGGCGGTGGACGACGCGGTCGCACGCGCCAAGGCGGCGCAGCGGGACTGGGCGCGACTGGCCCCCGCCGAGCGGGCCGCGGCGTTGCGCGCCTTCGCCGCGACCGTCGGCGCCCACGTCGACGAACTGGCTGCGCTGGAAGTCGCCAACTCCGGCCATCCGATCGGCAACGCCCAGTGGGAAGCAGGCCACGTCCGCGATGTGCTGCAGTTCTACTCGGCTACTCCGGAGCGGTTGTCCGGCAAGCAGATTCCGGTGGCAGGTGGGCTGGACGTCACGTTCAACGAGCCTCTTGGCGTGGTCGGCGTCATCACCCCGTGGAACTTCCCGATGACGATCGCATCGTGGGGCTTCGCGCCCGCCCTGGCCGCCGGGAACGCGGTGCTGGTCAAACCGGCGGAATGGACGCCGCTGACCACCATCCGGCTCGGCGAGCTCGCAGTCGACGCCGGGTTACCCGCCGACCTTTTTCAGGTGCTGCCCGGCAAGGGTTCGGTGGTGGGCGAGCGCTTCGTCTCGCACCCCGACGTCCGAAAGATCGTGTTCACGGGCTCCACCGAGGTGGGCACACGGGTGATGGCAGGCGCGGCCGCACAAGTCAAGCGGGTCACGCTGGAGCTCGGCGGCAAGAGTGCCAACATCGTGTTCGACGACTGCGACCTGGAGAAGGCCGCAGCGACAGCGCCGTACGGCGTGTTCGACAACGCCGGCCAGGACTGCTGTGCGCGCAGCCGAATCCTGGTGCAGCGCAACGTCTACGACCGGTTCATGGAGCTGCTCGAACCCGCCGTCAAGGGCGTTGTGGTCGGCGACCCTTCGTCGAACGACACCGAGATGGGGCCGTTGGTGTCCAAGGCGCACTGGAACGCGGTCGCGTCCTACGTGCCCGACGATGCGCCCGTTGCGTTCCGGGGTGGCGCGCCGTCGGGCCCCGGCTACTGGTTCCCGCCGACCGTGCTGACCCCGTCGCGCACCGACCGCACCGTTATAGAGGAGATCTTCGGTCCGGTCGTCACGGTGCTGCCCTTCGAGGACGAGGCCGACGCGATCGCGCTCGCCAACGACACTCCCTACGGGTTGTCCGGATCCATCTGGACCGACAACCTGTCCCGGGCGATGCGGGTGTCGCGGGCCGTGGAATCCGGCAATCTCAGCGTCAATTCGCACTCGTCGGTGCGCTACAACACGCCGTTCGGCGGGTTCAAACAGTCGGGACTTGGCCGCGAACTGGGCCCCGATGCACCGCTGTCCTTTACCGAGACCAAGAACGTCTTTTTCGCGATCGGAGAAGCCTGATGGATTTGACCCAACGACTGGCCGGCAAGGTCGCGGTGATCACCGGCGGCGCCGGGGGAATCGGGCTTGCCACCGGACGGCGCATGCACGCCGAGGGCGCGACGATCGTGGTCGGCGACATCGACCCGACGGCGGGCAAGGATGCCGCCGACGAACTCGACGGAATGTTTGTCCCCGTTGACGTCTCGGATGAAGCCGCTGTCAACACCCTGTTCGACACCGCGGCCGACACGTACGGGTCGGTCGACATCGCGTTCAACAACGCAGGCATCTCGCCGCCCGACGACGACGTCATCGAGACCACCGAGCTGCCCCCATGGCAGAAGGTGCAGGACGTCAACCTCAAGTCGGTGTACCTGTCCTGCCGGGCCGCGCTGCGGCACATGGTGCCCGCGGAGAAGGGCTCCATCATCAACACCGCCTCGTTCGTGGCGGTGATGGGCTCGGCGACATCGCAGATCTCCTACACCGCATCCAAGGGCGGCGTGCTGGCGATGTCACGCGAACTGGGGATCCAATACGCGCGCAGCGGGATTCGGGTCAACGCGCTGTGCCCGGGACCGGTCAACACCCCGCTGTTGCAGGAGTTGTTCGCCAAGGATCCGGAGCGGGCGGCGCGGCGGCTGGTGCACGTTCCGATGGGGCGATTCGCCGAGCCGGAAGAACTGGCCGCCGCAGTGGCCTTCTTGGCCAGCGACGACGCGTCGTTCATCACCGGCGCCACCTTCCTCGTCGACGGCGGCATCAGCGGCCACTACGTGACTCCGATCTAATGTCTGCCGACCCGGACATCCCGCTCGCGAGCGAAGCACTGCTGCGCCCGGTGCGGGCCGGGAACCCGTTCGAGGACACGGTCGAACGCCTGCTGCAGACCATCCGGCTTGGCGTGCTGGCGCCGGGCGAGTCGCTTCCTCCGGAACGCGAACTAGCGGCGCGACTCGGGGTCAGTCGCGACACCGTTCGCGAGGCCATCAAGTCACTGGCGGACGCCGGTTATCTGGTGTCGCGTCGCGGCCGCTACGGCGGGACCTTCTTGGCCGACGAACTGCCGAGGCACACCGGCGACACGGCAGGCGTCAGCCGCGCGGAAATCGACGATGCGTTGCGGCTTCGCGAAATCCTCGAGGTCGGTGCCGCGCGCATGGCGGCGAGCCGCACACTGACCGCGGCGGAACGAGAAGTGCTGTGGTCTCGGCTGGCCGATGTCCGCGGCGCGGCGCCCGACGACTACCGGCGGCTGGACTCACGGTTGCACCTGGCGATCGCCGAGGCAGCAGGTTCGCCGTCGCTGGTACCACTGGTGGCCGAAAACCGGATGCGACTCAACGGGTTGCTCGACCAGATTCCGCTGCTGCCGCGCAACATCGCCCACTCCGACGAGCAGCACCAGGCGATCGTCGTGGCGATCCTGGCCGCAGACGCTGATGGCGCAGCGACGGCGATGCGGGCACACGTCGCGGGATCGGCCGCCCTGTTGCACGGCTTCCTCGACTGACGCCGGTAGTCAACGCACGCATGGCGGCTGTCGCGTAGGCAATTGCCCTTGCCGGGCGATTCAGCAAACGGCTATCTTCGGCCTGACCGCTTCGTATGATCGGCTAGAGGAGGGGGAGCAAAGCCATGTCAAATGCTGGGCCGGATTCGTCGCGGATCTTTGAAATCGGGACGGGCTTCCAGGCGTCGAAGACGCTGCTGTCGGCGGTGGAGCTACGTCTGTTCACGCTGCTGGCCGAAGGACCGTTGACCGGCGAGCAGATCGCGGACCGGCTCGGGCTGCATCCCCGGCCGATATACGACTTCCTCGACGGTCTCGTCGCGCTGCGATTTCTGGAGCGAGACGGCGACGGGCCAGGCGGCCACTACCGAAACACCCGCGACACCGCGGAGTTCCTCGACGCCAACAAGCCGACCTACATCGGCGGCCTGTTCGAGATGCTCAACAGCCGGCTCTACGGATTCTGGGGAGACCTCACAGACGCGCTTCAGACCGGCAAGCCCCAGAACGAGCTCAAGCACGGCGGCACCGCCCTGTTCGCCGAGCTCTACAGCGATCGGGCACGCCTCGAGCAGTTCATGCAGGCGATGGCCGGGATATCGCTCGAATCCTCTCGGGCGCTCGCCGAACGTTTCGACTTCTCCAACTACCGCAGCGTCTGCGACATCGGCGGCGCCACCGGCCAATTGAGCATGATCATCGCCGAGCGCCATCCGCACCTGAGTTGCAGAACGTTTGACCTTCCCGTGGTGGTGCCCATCGCGGAAAAGGCCATCGCCGCAGCCGGGCTGAGCGACCGGGTCAAGGCCGTATCGGGAGACTTCTTCGCCGACCGCCTGCCGTCGGCGGACGTGATCACGATGGCCCGGATCCTGCACGACTGGAACCTCGACAAGAAGATGCACCTCATTCGGGCCGCATACGATGCCCTGCCCGACGGCGGTGCTCTGATCACCGTCGAGTCGCTGATCGACGACGCACGTCGCGAACACGTCTTAGGCCTGATGATGTCGCTGAACATGCTGATCGAGTTCGGGGACGCTTTCGACTACTCTGCTGCCGACTTCGCCGGCTGGTGTCGCGAGGTCGGCTTCCGCGACATCAATGTCCTTCCGTTGACCGGGATCATCAGCGCGGCCGTTGCCTACAAGTAGATTGTCATCGGTGGAGAAGCCTGGTGACCTGACGCAAGTCAAACGTGCGACCTCGGCGTTGGCCGATGTCGACACGTCAGGCTGGACCCAGCGTTTCGATTTGCTCTCCGATCCCAACCGGCTGGAGATTCTGCTTGTTCTGCACCGCGCGCCCGGGATTTGCGTCGGTGACCTCGCGTCGGCGCTCGGCCGATCGGAGAACGCCGTCTCTCAAGCGCTGCGTGTGCTGCGGCAGCAGGGATGGGTCTCCTCGACGCGGGTGGGCCGGCTCGTCAGTTATCGGCTCGAGGACAAAATCGTGCACGACCTGCTGCACTGGATCGGCGCCCGGCACGGCTGAGGCTTGTGGCCTGGTGTCCGCCGATCCGACCGAGTTCTTGGGCGCAAGCCTTGGACTTCAGTGCGGGGTGGGCCCATCCGGTGTGTGGTCGGGCGGAGCCCGGCGTTCAGAGTGGTCGGGCGTGTCCGTCGATGTATTGCTTGATGATGGACGGCGGTGCGCCGCTGCAGGAGACGGCGAAGTGGGAGGCGACCCGAGGTGGCCGCGCATGCGGGCGCGGATGCAGGCGCCGGTGAACTCGCGCTGGACGCTGTAGGCGCTGCGGCCTTTGAGGCCTTGGGCGCGAACGGAGATCGCCGGGGTGGGCGGGTGGGCGACGAGCAGGTGCACGTAGTCGGTTTCGCCGTTGAACTCCACTAGTTCGACGGTGAGCTCGGCGTATACGTCGCGCATGGTGGTCTCGGTGTTGTGAGCATGGCGTGGGTGAACATCGGTCTGCGGTATTTGGTTACGGACACCAGGTGGGCGTGGGGCCGCGACACGCTGTGCCGGGTGCGGTGCTAGGTCGTGATTGTCATTTCGTTGTCGGTGGGCGCCTCTACGGTTGCGGTGTGGATCAAACCTCCCTGATGGAAGTGACGCCGGTTGGGGAGCCGCTGGGTAAGCCGCGTGCGCGTAAGCGGGCCAAGGGTGCGCCCACCCATGTGCGGTCGTGGCCGCTGCGCCCGGATGCTGGGCAGTGCCGCGAGATTGGGGTCCGTATTTTCACGGGTGTGCGGGTGTTTAATGCGGTGCTGGGCGAGTTCATCGCTCGTAGCCTCGCAGTGAAGGCCGATCCGGCCTGGCAGGCGGCACGGGAGTTGCCGCGGCGCACCACCGAGGAACGGGCCGCCCGAGCGGCGGCGTTCCGCGCGGTGGAGGCCGCGCACGGTTTCACCGTGGATGCGGCGCAGTCCTACGCGTCGTCACTACGCGAGTCGTGGGTGCGTGACCATCTGCCCGCCCAGGAAACTCAGAGCCTGGGCGCGCGGGCGTTTGATGCGGTGCGTCAGTGGCACCTCGGCCAGAAGGGTAAGCCGCGGTTCAAGAGCACGCGCCGGGGTTTGCATTCGCTGGCCGCCAAGGACGGCCAAGGTGCGCTGCGACCCAAGACCGATGAGGCTGGGCGGCTGGTCGGGTTGCAGTGGGGCGCAGGGTTCGTCATCCCGATCGCTGCGGCGGCCGCATCGGGTCGGCGCGGTCGCGAGCAGCAGGTCGAGCTGGCCGAGATCGAGTCGTTGATCGCCGCGGGCAAGGTGTTCTCGACGCGGATCGTGCGCACGGTGATCAAGGGCCGCGACACCTACCGCATGCAACTGGTGTGTGATGGGCATCCGGCCCGGCGGCATCGGATCGGCGACGGGAGGGTGTCGTTCGACCTGGGACCCTCGCAGATCGCGGTGGCCGTGCACCGCGCCGATGGGAGCTGGTCGGGCTGGGTGGAGCCGCTGGCCGATGCGATCGGGTTGGACACGATCCGTTTGCGCCGCGCCCAGCGGCATCTGGATCGCCCGCACCGCGCCGGATCACCGGAGTGCTTCACCAAAGATGGCGTCCACAGGACTGGTCGCTGTGTGTGGCAGCGTTCGGCCGCCGCGCAGCACGCCACGATGCGGGTGGCCGAGTTGCATCGTCGCCTGGCCGAGTATCGCAGAACGTTGCACGGGGCGCCGGGCAACCGATTGTTGGGCCACGGCGCCGACATCGCCTGTGAAAGAGTGGATTATGTGTCGTGGCAGAAGAACTTCCCGCGTAGTGTGCGCGACCGGGCACCGGGGCTACTGGTGGAGATGATGCGCCGCAAGGCTGACAGCGCCGGCGGCGGGCGTCTCTACGAATACCACCCACGAACGACAGCCCTGTCGCAAACCTGTCTATGCGGGGCGAAAAAGAAAAAGCCGCTCTCTCAACGGGTCCACCGCTGCGAGTGTGGCACCACAGAAGATCGAGACCTGTTCTCGGCCTACCTCGGACTGCACGTCCGCACTCAGGCCGACGGGGTCGATCGGCTGGACTTGCAGCCAGCGCGTGAGGGTTGGCTGCATCGTCAGGACGTCGATGAGTCGCCGAAGTCCAGCCGTAGTGCATTAGCACGCAAGCGGCGAGGCCGCAGGCATCCGCCTTCGCGGAGGTCAGTGGCGCGCATCAAGGCCAGGCGTAAAGCCAACACCGTGATGCGACAGAGCCGCTCGGCACGAACCTCCACTACCGACCAGCCCACGGCGATAGCCGCATGAGCGCCTATCGAGACAGCCGGCCGGCACGAGGAACCCCCGCACGTCAGTGCCGGGAGGACGTCAACGACACGCAGCTCAACGCGGTGCTGGACGAGATTCCGGCCGTGTCCGGACGGCCCCGGCAGCTGGAGGACCTCTCCGGCGGGCTGACCAATCGCAACGTCAAGGTCACCACGCCCGACGGTGTGTATGTCGCCCGCTGTACTGACACCAGCCGCAATTTTTTAGGCATCGACCGCGACGCGGAGATCTACAACACCAGGGCGGCCGAGCGGGCGGGCGTCGGTGCGCCGGTAATCGATCACCGCCCAGATCTCGGCATCCTGCTGCTTGGTTATCTCAACGGAAAAACGCTGTGCAATGACGACTTTCAGCGGTCCAGCGTGATTTCCAAGGTGGCTGCGGGCTGCCGGACTCTACACGCCGGGCCCCAGTTCCGCGGCCGGTTCGACATGTTCGAGCGCCAAGGAAGCTATCTGAAGACCGTGCAGGACAACGGGTTCAAGATTCCGCATGATTATCTGGACCACGCCGAAACTTTCGGCCGCATCCGCGAGGCACTGACCGCCACCGGTCAAACCACCGTCCCATGCAACAACGACCTCTTGGCTGGCAACTTCATCGAGGACGGTGAGCGGGTGTGGATCATCGACTACGAGTACTCCGGCAATAACGATCCGTGCTTCGAACTCGGCAACATCTGGAGCGAGTGCGGCCTTTCCATCGAACAGCTGGAGGAGCTCGTCACCGCCTATTACGGCCGCCCGGTCCGGAGCAAGACCGCCCGAGCCCACCTGCAAGGCATCGTCGCCAAGTACGGCTGGACGCTGTGGGGCTGCATCCAAAGCGCATCCAGCGCACTGCAGTACGACTTCTGGGGCTGGGCGATGGAACGCTACGAGGCCGCGGTCGCCGAATTCAAGGGCCCGCAGTTAGCCCGACTGCTTGACGACGTGCACGCCGCCGACTGACAAAGGACGTCTGACACGTACATGGCCACCACATCGCTTCCTGACCGCGCCCACGTCGTCATCATCGGCGGAGGTGTCATCGGCACAAGCGTCGCCTACCACCTGACCAAGCTCGGCGTCACCGACGTGGTGCTGCTCGAACAGGGCCAACTGTCCTGCGGCACAACCTGGCACGCCGCCGGGTTGGTCGGGCAGCTGCGGGCGTCCGAGAGCGCAACCCGCCTGGTGCAGTACTCGACGCAGTTGTACGCCGAGCTCGAACGTGAGACCGGGCTGACCGCCGGATACAAGCAGTGCGGGGGAGTGACGGTCGCGCGCACCGAGGACCGGATGATCCAGCTGCGCCGCACGGCCGCCAACGCCGCGGCGTTCAACATGGAGTGCGAACTGCTCACCGGCGAGCAGGCCCTCGAACACTACCCGGTGATGCGCGTCGACGACCTCGTCGGCGCGATCTGGCTGCCCGGCGATGGCAAGGCCAACCCGACCGACCTTACCTTTGCGCTGGCCAAAGGAGCCAGGATGCGCGGTACGCGTGTCATCGAAAAGGTCAGGGTCACAGACATTCTCACCCAGGGCGGGTGCGTCCGCGGCGTGCGCACCGACGCGGGCGACATCGAGGCGGAGATCGTCGTCAACTGCGCAGGGCAGTGGGCCAAGCAGGTCGGCGAGATGGCCGGGGTCAACGTGCCGCTGCACTCCGCCGAACACTTCTACGTCGTCAGCGAGCACATCGACGGCGTGCACCCCGATTTGCCAATCCTGCGTGACCCCGACGGCTACACCTACTTCAAGGAAGAAGTCGGCGGCCTGGTCATCGGCGGCTTCGAGCCCGAAGCCAAACCCTGGGTCGCACCCGATGCGATTCCCTATCCGTTCGAATTTCAGCTGCTGGACGAGGATTGGGAGCATTTCGAGGTGCTGATGAACAGCGCGCTGCTGCGCATTCCCGCGCTCGAGGAGACGGGCATCAAGAAGTTCTACAACGGCCCGGAAAGCTTTACCCCCGACAACCAGTTCATCCTCGGTGAAGCCCCCGAGGTAGCCAACTTCTTCGTCGGCGCCGGATTCAACTCAGTGGGCATCGCCACGGCAGGCGGAGCCGGGCGCGCGCTCGCGGAGTGGATCGTCAACGGGTCGGCGACCAGCGACCTGACCGGGGTCGACATCCGGCGCTTCGCGCCGTTCAACGGCAACAATCGATGGCTACACGACCGCGTTGCCGAGGTGCTCGGCCTGCACTACGAAATACCCTGGCCGAACAGGGAAATGGAGACCGCCAGGCCGTTCCGCCGATCGCCGGTGCACCACCTTCTCGAGGCCGCAGGCGCCAACTTCGGCAGCAAGATGGGCTGGGAGCGCGCCAACTTCTTCGCGCCCGACGGCACAAAGCCGATGATCGAATACACGTGGAGCAAGCCCAACTGGCTCGACTGGTCGGCGGCTGAACAGACCAACACACGCACGAACGTCACCGTGTTCGACCAGACCTCGTTTTCGAAGTACCTGGTGGTGGGCCGGGATGCCGAGGCGGCGCTGCAGTGGCTGTGCACCGCCGACGTCGGCGTCGACGTCGGCACCGCCGTGTACACCGGAATGCTCAATGAGCGGGGTACCTACGAAGCCGACCTGACCGTGACCCGTACCGGCCCCGAGGAATTCCTGATCGTCAGCAGCGCGGCCACCACCGAACGCGACAAGGACCACATCCGCAAGAACATGCCCGAGGGCGCGAACGCGACCATTGTGGACGTGACGTCGGCCTACGCGGTATTCGGGGTGATGGGACCCAAGTCACGCGAGCTGCTGTCCGCTCTGACATCGGCCGACCTGTCCGACGAAGCGTTCCCGTTCGCCACCAGCCGACAGATCTCGCTCGGCTATGCCACCGTGCGCGCCACCCGGATCACCTACATCGGCGAATTAGGGTGGGAGCTCTACGTTCCCGCCGAGTTCGCAGTCGGTGTCTATCAGGACCTCATCGATGCGGGTGCCCTGCGCGGTGGCTACTACGCGATCGAGTCCCTTCGCCTGGAGAAGGGCTACCGCGCCTTCGGCCGGGAGCTGACCCCGAGTGAGAATCCCGTCGAAGCCGGTCTGCTGTTCGCGTGCAAGCTGAAAACCGACATCGGCTTCCTAGGACGCGAAGCGGTCGAGAAAGCGAGAGCCGAAGGGCCACGCAAGAAGCTGGTCGGCTTCAAGGTCGACTCCCCGGAGGCGATGTTGTGGGGCGGCGAGCTGATCCTCCGCGCCGGAGCTGTCGCCGGACAGGTGACGTCCGCGGCGTGGGGTGAGACGATCGGCTCGTGCGTCGGGCTGGCGTACGTGCGTGCTCCGGACAATTCCGTTATCAATGCGGACTGGATCAACGCCTGCAGCTACGACGTCAACGTCGGCGGGCAGCTCTATCCGGTCTCGGTATCGCTCAAGCCCCTCCACGACCCGACGAACGCGAAAATCCGCCCGTAGCGGGGCCGGCGCAGCACTTTCGCCGCACCGGACCCGCTCGGCAGTTCAGAAGTTGCCCTTGACCACATTGGTGTTTTGAACCCTGCTTCCGCAGTCGCCATCAACGAAGCGAGCGCGGACGAACACCTCGTCGGTGCCGTCGGTGCCCTCATTGAGGACGCTCGCGGGCACGGTGAATTGCTGTAGGTACTCCAGGCCTCGGTCCGTTGCTCTGAGGAAGCCGTCGATGTCCTCGTGCACTCCGGGGTAGTTGCGGTCGAATAGATACTGCTCGTTGCCGTCATCACCCCAGACGATGTAGTGCATCCCGCCACCACCCGCACTGAGGTTGTTGAGGAAACCAACAGCGTCCGGTTTCTCCATCGGATACACGCCCTGCACGATCACCCGGTTGTAGCCGGCCCCGGTGAAGTTCTGGTCAACGATGGTCAGCATCGTGCCGGGTGACTGCGACGGTGCCGCCGACGCCGGCGTGAGCCCGGCCGTCATCCCGACAGCGGCGGCGATCATTGCCGCTCCGCCGATCAGCGGAGCATTGTTTTTCTTCACTGTTCTCTCCTTGAGTTGGCGGGGTGGCCCCGCTCGTTGTCGTGACACCAAGACAGACGCGGTAGAGGCGCGGTGGACGCAATTCGCCGATCGCTGCGTCTTTCCGGAGCTACCGTCGTCAGTACCGTTGGGCGCCTGTGCGGGTGCCGGAAGGACGCAGCCATGAGCACCGAAGGAACGACGACCGGCCCTGCGGCGGCGCCGCAGCCCACCGAGCGGATGTGGCGCGAGATGTTGCCGCAGCTGCGCGCGTTCGTCCGCCGCAGGATCGCGGACCCGGACCGAGCCGACGATCTCGTCGCGGAGATCCTGCTTCGTATTCATCAGAATGTGGGATCTCTCGACGACCGGGAGCGGCTGCCAAACTGGGTTTTTCGGATTGCGCGTAACGCGATCATCGACGAGTACCGGCGGGCGGGCCGGAGCCGCGAGCAGCTGACGACGACCCTGCAGGACGAGCCGGCCCCGGTGGACGAGGACGAGCCAGGCGTGGTGCGCGAGCTCTCCGCTTGTTTGCGCCCGATGCTCGCCGGGCTTCCCGCAGAGCAACGGGCAGCAGTGGAGATGATCGATCTCGACGGGATGAGCCAGGCCGATGCCGCAGAACGCGCGGGAGTGTCACTGTCCGGAATGAAATCCCGGGTGCAGCGTGGCCGCCGGCGACTTGCCGAGCTGCTCGGCAACTGCTGCGCGCTCACCCTCGACGGGCGCGGCGTGCCGATGGATTACGAGCCTCCACCGGGCTGCGGGTGCGCAGAGCGCTGACCCGCAGCCCGGTCCTCTGACTAGGAGCAGCAGGTGCTCTCGGCGGAGTCCTGCGCGGCGCAGCTCACTGCGCACACGGACGTTGTCGCGCCATCAGGGTTGGCGGGGTTGTCGTCGGTGACGGCGTAGAACTCCCACCAACCGAGTGGCACGTCCGGGGCCGTCACGAACACCTTGTCCTGCGTGGCGTGACAGCAGACGTCCTTCTCGGCAATGACGGTTTCGAGGCCGGCGGACTGGAAGCGTTCCAACGCCTTTGCGACCTCATCGGCGGTGGTTGCCTCGATGCCCAGGTGGTTGAGATGTTCAGTCGTGTCGGGCTTTTCGATAAGCACTAGTTTCAACGGCGGATCCTCGATCGCGAAGTTGGCATAGCCGTCGCGCACCTTATGCGGTGGCACCCCGAACATCTTCTCGTAGAACTCGGCCGCCGCGGAGACATCCTCGACGTTGAGGGCGAGCTGGATTCGTGTGGTGGACATGGTGACTCCTTCCAGGGTCATTGATTGACGCCTGTTCTGACGCGCGCCCGGTCGCCGGGACGCACCACTGCGGTCGTGCGTCCTTTTCACCAGTGCGGCGTCAATACATGTGAGCTCGCCGGAACAGGCCGACGAGCGACCAACCACTAGGAGAACCATCATGAAGAAACAAGATCCGCTCAAACGAGCGATCACGGCGGTTGCCTTGGCGGGCGCGCTCGCCGGCCTCGGAGCCGGCGTGGCGGATGCCAAGCCGATGGAACGCGATCACAAGAAGTACTGCGCCAAGATATATAGCGATATGGAACGTACCGGGGCCATATGGGTGGATGCCCGTAGCAGATATGGCAGTGACGACAGACTTACTCTGCAGGCCAGGAGCAACTATGACCGCGCAGTAAATGCGGTGGTCGGATCGAGCTGCTAGGGAGCGGCGGCGCCCGATAAGCGCCTTGGCGAGTGGCACATCGCTCGCGGTGTGATCGGACGGATGTGCCATTCACTGGGCCGGGCCCGCCACGACGCGAAGGCACCCAAAGGGAGCGCCCGCGCCGCACCACTGAACGACGGCTGGCAAGCTTGCGGGTGGTTTGCCCAGGCGGAACAACCGGAATGAACAACTCGACGCCCGAGGCCTCATCCGCAATCTATTCGCCGCCATGAAGCCGTATGCGCCCGCCGAGCCGAGGCCAAACCATCAAAGGAAGAAATCATGACCAGCATCGTGGAGCCAGAATTCGACCGCGAGCTCAAAGCCAAGCACCGCGCGCTGTGGGCGTCGGGCGACTACCCCGCCGTCGCCGCTCAGCTGATCCCTGAGCTCGGCCCGGAGCTGGTGCGCGCCTGCGGGATTCGGACGGGAGACCGAGTCCTGGACGTCGCCGCAGGCTCGGGCAACGCAGCCATCCCGGCCGCAGCCCTAGGAGCCATCGTCACCGCGAATGATCTCACGCCTGAGTTGTTCGACGCCGGACGCCGTATCGCTGCCGAACGCGGTGTCGAGCTGGAATGGGTCGAAGCTGATGCTGAGGCGATGCCGTTCGCGGACAACAGTTTTGACGCAGTGATCTCCTGCGTCGGCGCAATGTTCGCGCCGCATCACCAGGCTACCGCCGATGAAATGGTCCGGGTGGTGCGCCCGGGCGGCACCATCGGAATGATCAACTGGACGCCGCAGGGCTTCATCGGCAACCTGTTCGCCACCCTCAAGCCCTACGCACCGCCGCCACCGCCCGGAGCCAGCCCCCCGCCTCTTTGGGGCGACGAGGACCATGTCCGTATGTTGTTCGGTGATCGCGTGACCGACCTGACGACCCGCCGCCAAATAACCCGCATGGACCACAGCGCGGACGCATTTGAGTTCCGTGAGTACTGGAAGCGCAACTACGGGCCGACGATTGCGGCCTACCGCTTCAACCAGGACCAGCCCGAGCAGGTCGCCGAACTCGACCGGGATTTCTTGGACTTCCTGAGCGACTGGAAGCACGGCGACGGGCAGGCCGCCGCGTGGGACGCCGAGTACCTGTTGGTCACCGCGGTCAAGCGTTAAGGCGGCGCAGCCGCACACCTGAACATCTGTTCATCTAGACAGGTAAGCGGGTGCGGACATAGGCTCGACCAATGACCGTCGTCGAGCAGCCGGAAGCGACCGTTTCGACCCGACTCGACCGAACCGACTGGACGACGATCGTCGCGATGGGCGGCTTCGTTCTGGCGCTGCACCTATTCGGCTGGGGTGTGCTGGTGTTCGGGGTGGCGCCGCAACACATCACGCTCGGATCGGCCGGAGTGTTTGGTGTCGGAATTGGTGTGACCGCTTACCTGCTCGGAGTCCGGCACGCATTTGACGCCGACCACATCGCAGTGATCGACAACACCACCCGGAAGCTGGTCGGCGAGCGCACCCGCTCGCTGTCGGCCGGATTCTGGTTCTCACTGGGACATTCCAGCGTGGTGTTCGGCCTGGCGTTCCTGCTCGCGATCGGTGTGCGCGCGATCGTGGGACCGGTGCAGGACGAGGGCTCGCCGATGCTGCAGACGCTCGGGATGATTGGCTCGCTCGTCGCGGGCACCTTCCTCATCTTGATCGGGCTGTCGAACCTGTTCGCCGCCGTTGGCATCGCCAAGGTGTTCCGCCGGATGCGCAGCGGCGACTTCGACGAAGCCGAACTCGAACGGCAACTCGAGAATCGTGGCTTCCTGGCGCGGCTGCTTGGGCGGATCATGCGCCGAGTGAGCGAGCCATGGCACCTCTACCCCGTCGGGCTGCTGATGGGCCTGGGATTCGACACGGCCACCCAAGTGGCGCTGCTGGTGCTCGCCGCGGGAACGGCGGCATTCACGCTGCCCTGGTACGCCATCCTGGTGCTGCCGGTACTGTTCGCAGCCGGCATGAGCCTGTTCGATGCGCTCGACGGCATCTTCATGTCACGGGCTTACGGCTGGGCGTTCCTCAAGCCGATCCGCAAGGTGTACTACAACCTGACCGTGACCGTGCTATCCGTTGTCGTCGCCCTGGTCATCGGCGTCATCGTGCTCGCCGGCCTCGTGGCTGACCGCCTCCACATCGAGTCGGGCCCGCTCGCGGCGATCGGCGCTGCGAACCTGGAGTTCGTCGGATTCATGATCGTCGGGCTGTTCGTCGCCGCCTGGCTGATCGCCCTGGCGGTGTGGCGCTTCGGACAGGTCGAAAAACGCTGGGCACCAGCGCTCGACTGACGTCGCTGTAACGGCGCGAGCAGACGCAAAACTGCCTCGTTCAACGCGATTTTGGGCAGTTTCACGTCTGCTCGACGCTCCCTAATGCCGTTTGGAGGGCGGCCACGGAGGCTCGCCGCACAGCGCTAACAACGCGTTCTCGACCACTTCTGGCAGCGCGGGGTGGATCCAGTACTGGCCGCGCGCCATGTCCTGCGCATGCAGGTCGAAGGCCATCGCCTGGATGAGCGGCTGAATCAGCGACGACGCCTGATGGCCCATGATGTGCGCGCCGAGGATCAACCCGGTTTCGTCGTCGACGATGATCTTCGCGACGCCGGTGGTGTCTTCCATCGCCCACCCGTACGCGACGTCAGCGAAGTCCTGGACCTTTACCTTGATGTTGAAACCTTTTGCCCGGGCTTCGTTTTCGGTCAGTCCGACGCTGGCGATCTGCGGGTCGGTGAAGACCGCGGACGGCACGTATCGGTGGTTGGACGGCATCAATGCGTCGGTGTCGTCCCAGTCCTGCAACAGGTTGTGCTTCACCACGCGGGCCTCATGGTTGGCCACATGTTTGAGCTGATAGTCCGACGACACGTCACCTAAGGCGAAAATGCCTCGCGCCGAGGTGCGTTGATATTCGTCAACCACCACCTGCCCCTGCCCGTTGACCTTCACGCCGGCTTGCTCGGCATCGAGCAGGTCGCCATTGGGCACCCGGCCCGTCGCAACCAGCAACGTGTCGCCACGCAACGTCGAGCCGTCTTTGCAAAGGATCTCGACACCGCCACCCACGGCACGCGCGTCGGCCAGCTCGTGGTGGCTGCGAATCTCCCACTTCTTTCCCGCGAGGTCCGTGAAGCGCATTGTGATGTCGTCGTCGTGGCCGCGCAACAGCGTGCTGCCACGGATCATCAGCGTCACCCGGCTGCCGAGAGACGAAAAGATATGGGCGAACTCGCATGCCACAAAGCCGCCGCCGATGATGATCAAGTGCTCCGGCACCTCGGCGATGCGCATGATGGTGTCGCTGGTGTGATAGGGCACGCCGCATTCGGAGACCGCGTCGGGGACCACGGCACGCGAACCGGCCGCGATCACCACCTGGTCGGCGGTGAACTCGTCGCCGTCATCGGTGCGCAGCCGGTGTCTGCCGTCGGACAGCGGCGGCCTGAAACGGGTGTGGCTGGCGAACACCTCCACGTTCGGCGAGGCGCGCCGGTAATTCTCGCCGCCCATCGCGATCGGATCGATGCGACCGAACACGCGGGAGACAATATCGTTCCACCGCACCCCGTCGACATGCGCGTCGACTCCGTATTGTGCTGATTCCCTGGCACTTTGGGCGACGTCGGCGGCGTAGACGAACATCTTGGTCGGTATACATCCGACGTTAAGGCACGTCCCTCCGAACACACCGTGCTCGCAGATCGCGACTCGCTTGTCGACGTAGCGTTCGTCGAGGAGCGAGTTGCCCGAACCGGTGCCGATGATCGCGATGTCGAAGTGGGTCATGGTGATCATTCTCGTTCGGATTGAGTAGCTGCATCAGAAGATTCGGCCAGATACCAATCCAGCCACCGGTCCAGCTCGCGGTACGCGGCTTGGCGGGATTCGGGAACCGAAAGAAACACATCGTGCTTGGCGTCGACAATCGGCACGATCGTGGAGCGGTTGCCGATGCAGCCGGCCCAGCGGGCTATTTGCTTGACGTCGAGCACCGCGTCCCCCCGCTGGATTTCGTCGGCCTTCGCCGGGTCGGTGACCTCCCGCACGCTGCGATCCGACCGCAGGGTCAGGTTGGGCACACCGACGTCGAGCCCGCTGTGCAGCTTGGTCTGCGCGCGGCGGACGGCGTGCAGCCACCCGAATGTGACGGGAAACCCGCCGATCGGCTTCCACGCCAAGTCAAAGTCGAATTCGCCGCCGTAGTCCTTGTGCAAGGTCGCGCCGTATCCGCTCTCCGTCGACGGGCGCAGCACCCGCTTGGAGTTGATGCGTGACATGGCGCGGATCGCTGCGCCCGTCGGTGCGGTGCGCAGAATCGCAGGGCCCTGCAGATCGAGCCAGGGGCTGTTGAGCACCAGGCCGGTGATGCGACGCCTCGCGATCTCACCGCGACGCCTCAACCGGTCCAGCCACAGCGCGACGATCAGTGCACCCGTGGAGTGCGCGCAGATGAGCACGTCGGCTACCGGAGATTCCTCCCCAATCAGATCCAGCGTGCGCTCAAGCTCGGTGTCGTAGCGGGCGAGGTCGGTGGTGAAGTGCGGCGTCTGCCCCTCACGCCAGGACCGCCCGCACTTGTGCTGGTCCAAGGCGTAGACGGCGAAGCCCCGCGCGGCGAAGTGGTCGGCCTGCTCGGTGTTGAAGAAGTAGTCGGTGAACCCGTGCACCATGAGCACCGCGCGGGTCGCGGACGGATCGGGCTCCCCGCGGCGCACCAGCGTGGCGACGAGGTCACCTTCCCCGTCGGGATCCGGGCCAAGGCCGAACGCGTGCTGCCAATAACCGGGCAGCACATCGGGCTCCCATCCAGGCACAACAGCTACCTTAACCGCGCGTCGCAGCCGACCCGGGCCGATGAGGATCCCACCGCGGCGGGATAGCCTGAACAGCAGTAAGCCGTCAAGCGCGGACCGAGCGAGGAACGAAGGGCCCACGATTGGCGTTGTCTGACCCGAAGGCCGCACAGACCGATGTCGTGCTCGTGGGCGCAGGCATCATGAGCGCGACGCTTTCAGCGCTGCTGCGGCACGTGCAGCCGGACTGGTCGATCACGCTGATCGAGCGCCTGGATGGCGCGGCCGCCGAAAGCAGCGCCCCGTGGCACAACGCGGGCACCGGTCACGCCGGCCTGTGCGAGCTGAATTACACGCCGCAGCGGCCCGACGGCTCAATCGAGATCAGCAAGGCGGTCCAGGTCAACGAGCAGTTCCAGGTGACTCGGCAGTTTTGGGCGTACGCGGTCGCAAACGGGCTGCTGCCCGACGTCCGCGGTTTCCTCAATCCCATCCCGCATGTCAGCTTCGTGCACGGCGCTGGGGCCGTCGGCTACCTGAAACGCCGCCACGACGCGCTCGTCGGTAATCCGTTGTTCGCAGCGATGGAGTTCATCGACGACAAGGACGAATTTGCCCGGCGGCTTCCACTGATGGCAGCCAAGCGTGACGTCGCCGAACCGATTGCGTTGGCCTGGGCGCAGGATGGCACCGACGTCGACTTCGGGGCGCTGTCGCGACAGCTCATCGGGTATGTCGCACAGCGAGGGATGGACACGCTGTTCGGTCATGAGGTTCGCGGTCTGCGCCAGCAATCCGACGGCAGGTGGACACTGTCCATCCTCAACCGACGCACTGGGGAAAAGCGAAAGCTGAACGCGAAGTTCGTGTTCGTCGGCGCGGGTGGCGGAACGGTGCCGCTGTTGCAGAAGTCCGGGATCCGGGAGGCCGACGGGCTCGGCGGTTTCCCGGTGGGCGGCGCGTTCCTGCGTACCGACAGGCCGGACATGACCGCCGCGCACCAGGCCAAGGTGTACGGCCTGGCTCCGGCCGGCGCGCCGTCGATGGCGGGTTCGCACCTGGATGCCCGCGTTATCAACGGCAAGTCGTGGCTGGTGTTCGGGCCGTTCGCCGGCTGGTCGCCGAAATTCCTGAAGCAGGGCAACATCACCGACCTGCCGCTGTCGGTGAGGCCCAACAACTTGGCGCCGATCGTCAAGGTCGGGCTCACACAGGTGGGTCTGCTGAGGTATCTGATCGGCCAGCTGCGGTTGTCCGAAGCCGATCGAGTGCGCGCAGTGCGTGAATTCGCCCCCGGTGCGGTCGATTTCGGGTGGAATCTCGAGATCGCCGGACAGCGGGTTCAGGTGATCCGGCGGGTCACGGGCAAGGGCGGCGTGCTGGACTTCGGCACTACCGTGCTGTCCGCCGCCGACGGCACCATCGCCGGGCTAGTGGGAGCCTCGCCGGGAGCCTCTACTGCCGTGCCTGCGATGCTCGACGTCATGGCGCGCTGCTTTTCTGACCGTTATCCGTTATGGCTGCCCAAGCTCAAAGAGATGGTGCCGTCGCTGGGCACCGAGTTGTCGAACGAACCGGCGCTGTTCGAGGAGGTCTGGTCGTGGGGTACAGGGGTGCTGAAGTTGGATAAGCCCGCCAGCGGCCTGCCGCCCGCTTCGCCGCCGGTCGAAGCCGGTGCCGACATCCGCGTGACGGCGGCTGCGCAATGACGGTCGCGCTACGGCGCAGCTGGGCCAAGGATCTCGACGCGAGAACGCTGTACGAGCTACTCAAGCTGCGGGTCGAGGTGTTCGTGGTCGAACAGGCCTGCCCGTATCCCGAGTTGGACGGCCGCGACCTATCCGCCGAAACACGGCACTTCTGGCTCGAAGGCTCCTACGGCGAAGTCATCTCGACGCTGCGGCTGATGGAGGAACATCCGGGCGGGCAGAAGGGGTTCCGCATCGGCCGGGTCTGCACCAAGCGCAGTGCCCGCGGCCACGGCCACACCACTCGGCTGCTTCAGGCGGCGCTGGCAGAGGTCGGCGATTACCCGTGCCACATCAACTCACAGACGTACCTGGCGGAGATGTACAGCAATCACGGATTCGTCCGCGACGGTGAGGAATTCCTCGAGGACGGCATCCCGCATGTGCCGATGGTGAAGCCGTGACCTCGGGGGGCAGGAACGAAGCGATCCGGGAATCGACTCCGGGTTATCCCTTCAGCGCGATCGTCGGCCATGACCGGCTGCGGCTGGCGTTGTTGTTGTGCGCGGTGCGCCCCGAGATCGGCGGCGTGCTGATCCGCGGCGAGAAAGGCACCGCGAAATCGACGGCGGTGCGCGCGCTGGCCACAGTACTGAGCGCGGTCGATGGTGCGTCGCTGGTCGAGCTGCCCATCGGCGCGACGGAGGACCGGGTAGTCGGGTCGCTGGACCTGCAGAAGGTGCTTCGCGATGGCGAACACGCGTTCTCGCCGGGCCTGCTGGCCCGCGCCCACGGCGGTGTGCTGTACGTCGACGAGGTCAACCTGCTGCACGACCACCTGGTCGATGTGATCCTGGACGCCGCCGCGATGGGCCGTGTGCACGTCGAACGTGACGGCGTCTCGCACAGTCACGACGCAAGGTTCGTGCTGATCGGCACGATGAACCCCGAAGAGGGCGAACTGCGGCCGCAGCTACTCGACCGGTTCGGGCTGACCGTCGACGTGCACGCCTCCCGCGACGTCGACGTCCGCGTCGACGTGATCAGGCAGCGGATGGCGTACGAGGCCGATCCTGTCGAGTTCGCCGATCGGCATGCCGGGGCCGATGCCGAGCTGGCCCGTCGCGTCGCCGTTGCGCGCGCGTCGGTCGACTCTGTTGTCTTGCCGGACAATGAGTTACGCCGCATCGCGGCGCTGTGTGCGGCCTTCGACGTCGACGGGATGCGGGCCGATCTGGTGGTGGCACGCACGGCCGTCGCGCATGCCGCATGGCGCGGCGCATCCGCGGTGGAGGAAGACGACATTCGGGTGGCCGCCGAACTCGCATTGCCGCACCGGCGTCGCCGCGACCCGTTCGACGACCCTGGGCTTGACCAGGACCAGCTCGACGAGGCGATGGCTCAGGCATCAGAATCCGCCGACGAGCCGCCGCCGGAACCGGACCCGGACCCGGACCCGCCGGATGGTGGCGAGTCGGCTTCCAGCGACACGTCCGAGCAAGCTGTGCCGCAACGTAATTCGAACTCTCACTCCCGGCCCAGCGCGGCACCATCGCCCGTGTTTCGGACCCGGGCGCTCGTCGTCCCCGGGGTGGGGGAGGGTGCGCCCGGTCGCCGGTCACGGGCACGCAATCGCACCGGAAAGGCGATCTCGCCGACCGCCGAACCCGGCGCCGGCCACGGTGTGCACGTGTTCGGGACACTGCTGGCTGCCGCCGGTCGCCAGCGCCGCCCTGGCCGGCCGCGCCCCGAACCGGACGACGTGCGGCGGGCGATCAGGGAAGGGCGCGAAGGCAATCTGGTGATCTTCGTCGTCGACGCATCCGGTTCGATGGCCGCGCGCGACCGGATGTCTGCGGTCAGCGGGGCGACGCAGTCACTGCTGCGGGACGCGTACCAGCGCCGTGACAAGGTGGCGGTGATCACGTTCCGTCAGCAGGACGCCCAGCTGTTGTTGCCGCCGACGTCGTCGGTACACATCGCGAGCCGACGGCTGGTCCGGTTCGACACGGGCGGGAAAACGCCACTGGCGCAAGGGTTGCTGGCCGCCCGCGATGTGGTGGTGCGGGAGAAGGCGCGTGACCGGGCGAGACGCAGCCTGGTGGTGGTGCTCACCGACGGACGGGCCACCGGTGGTCCGGACCCGCTGGGCCGTGCCAGGACGGCGGCGGGGCTACTCGTCGCTGAAGGAACCGCCGCCGTCGTGGTGGACTGCGAAACGTCGCACGTGCGACTGGGTTTGGCCGAGCAATTGGCCGGATATCTCGGTGCGCCGACGGTGCGGTTGACGCAACTGCGCGCCGACAGCCTCACCGACGTCGTACGCACCGCTGCGTAGGGAGAATTCAATGCCACAGGGTCAACCGCTGACCGTCCCCGACGACGGCCTGAGCACCCGCGCCCGCCGCAACGCGCCGCTGCTCGCCGTGCACACCGGGCCCGGTAAAGGCAAATCGACCGCGGCGTTCGGGATGGCGCTGCGGGCATGGAACCAGGGGTTCAATATCGCGGTCTTTCAGTTCGTGAAGAGCGCCAAATGGAAGGTGGGCGAGGAAGCCGCGTTTGGTGAACTTGACCGCCTGCACGACGAGCACGGGGTCGGCGGCCCCGTGGAGTGGCACAAGATGGGCGCGGGCTGGTCGTGGTCGCGGAAGCACGGCAGCGACGTGGACCATGCGGCGGCAGCGACCGATGGCTGGGCGGAGATCGTCCGTCGGCTCGGCGAGCAGCGGCACGATTTCTACGTGCTCGACGAGTTCACCTATCCGCTGAAGTGGGGGTGGGTCGACATCGACGACGTGATCTCCGTGCTGACGTCGCGGCCCGGCACCCAGCATGTCGTCATCACCGGTCGCGATGCCCCGCAGAAGTTACTCGACGCTGCCGATCTGGTGACGGAGATGACGAAGGTCAAGCACCCGATGGACGCAGGTCGCAAGGGCCAAAAAGGCATCGAGTGGTGAGTGTTCCAGCCGTTGTCATTGCCGCGCCGGCGTCGGGCAGCGGAAAGACCACCATCGCAACGGGTTTGATGGGTGCGCTGCGCCGCGCCGGGCGACGGGTGGCGCCATTCAAGGTCGGTCCCGACTTCATCGACCCCGGCTACCATGCGCTCGCGGCGCTGCGGCCCGGTCGCAACCTCGATCCGGTACTGGTGGGGGAGCACCTGGTCGGCGCGCTGTACCGGCATGGCAGCGCGGGGGCCGATATCGCGGTCGTCGAGGGCGTGATGGGCCTGTTCGACGGGCGCATCAGCGATGACGTCAGCGGCGCGGCCCAGGGGTCCACAGCTCACGTTGCCGCGCTGCTTGGCGCGCCGGTGATCCTGGTTATCGACGCCCGCGGCCAGAGTCAGAGCATTGCGGCTCTGCTGCATGGCTTTTCGACGTTCGACCAATCGGTGCGCATCGCAGGGGTGATCCTGAACCGGGTCGGCTCGCCGCGACACGAGGAGGTGCTGCGGCAGGCCTGCGAGAACGCCGGTGTGCCGGTATTCGGCGCGATCCCGCGGGCCGACGAACTGTCCGTCCCGTCACGGCACCTCGGCTTGGTCACCGCAGTCGAACACGGCGAAGAGGCACGGGCCGCCGTCGAGGCGATGAATGAACTGGTTGGCCGACACATAGACCTCGTCGGTGTTGCCGCCGCATCGGCCAGTCGGGTGACCGACGAACCGTGGGATCCCGCGGTCGTCGCGCCCGCCGCCGAGAACGTCACCGTCGCGGTGGCAGCGGGAAAGGCGTTCACATTCGGCTACGCAGAGCACGCCGAACTCTTGCGCGCGGCGGGTGCCGACGTCGTCACGTTCGACCCGTTGACCGAGCCGCTGCCACCGCACACCGCGGCCCTTGTGCTACCCGGCGGATTCCCCGAGCAGTTCACCACCGACCTGTCAGCCAATGGTGTTGCGCGGCAACAGATTCGCGAGCTAGCAGCACGCGGTGCGCCCATCCACGCCGAATGCGCGGGGCTGACCTATCTGGTCGACGAACTCGACGGGTATCCGATGTGCGGGGTGTTGTCCGGTTCGGCGCGGTTCACCGAACGGCTCACGCTCGGCTACCGGCAGGCCGTGGCGGTCGCCGAATCGCCGCTGCACAGCATCGGTGATCGCACCATGGGCCATGAATTTCACCGCACCACAGTCGCGTTCGCAGACAGCTATCCGCCCGCGTGGGTCTTCGCAGGGCGCGACGTGCAGAGCGTCCGAGACGGCGCCATTGACGGCGGAGTCCACGCCGGCTATCTGCACACCCACCCGGCTGCGCACCCACAAGCGATATCCCGCTTCGTGGCCGCGGCCGCAACCTCTAAGCTCGCACGGTGAGCGAGAACGCCTACCTCGTCGGCCTGCGCCTGACCGGCAAGAAGGTAGTCGTCGTCGGCGCGGGCACCGTCGCGCAGCGCCGCCTACCGCTGCTGATCGCCAACGGTGCCGACATCCACGTGATCGCCCGCAGCGCCACCCCTGCCGTCGAAGGTATGTCGGGAATCACCTTGACAATCAGGGAGTTCCGCGACGGAGACCTCGACCACGCCTGGTATGCAATCGCGGCGACCGATGATCCCGATGTCAACGCCGCCGTCGTCGCGGAGGCCGAGCGCTTGCGCATCTTCTGTGTGCGCGCCGACGTGGCCCGCGAGGGCAGCGCCGTCACACCCGCCTCCTTCGAGTACGAAGGCCTCTCCGTCGGCGTGCTGGCCGGTGGCGAGCACCGCCGGTCGGCCGCGATCCGCTCGGCCATCCATGAGGCTTTGCAACAGGGAGTCATCACGGAGGCCCCCGGCGTCGTGCACGGCGGCGTCGCGTTGGTCGGCGGGGGACCGGGTGACCCGGAACTAATCACCGTGCGTGGCAGGCGCCTGCTGGCCTACGCCGACGTGGTCGTCGCCGACCGGCTGGCCCCGCAGGAGCTGCTTGCCGAGCTGCCGCCGCACGTCGAGGTCATCGACGCCGCCAAGATTCCGTACGGGCGCGCGATGGCCCAGGACGCCATCAACGACGTGCTGATCGACCGGGCCAAGGCTGGGAAGTTCGTGGTGCGGCTCAAGGGTGGCGACCCGTTCGTGTTCGCGCGCGGCTACGAAGAGGTGCTGGCGTGTGCGGACGCTGGGATCCCTGTCACGGTTGTGCCCGGTGTGACGAGTGCCATAGCAGTCCCCGCGCTCGCGGGCGTTCCGGTCACCCAAAGGGGTGTGACGCACGAGTTTGTGGTGGTCAGCGGCCATGTTGCGCCGGGTCACCCCGAATCGTTAGTGAATTGGAATGCGCTGGCGGCGTTGTCCGGCACCATAGTGTTGCTGATGGCCGTGGAGCGCATCGAACTCTTCACGAAGGCTCTGCTGGATGGTGGCCGACCTGCGGATACGCCGGTGCTGGTGGTGCAGCACGGCACCACGACGGCTCAACGAACTTTGCGCGCCACGCTGACCGACGCGCCGGTGCGGATCCGAGAAGAGGGCATCCGGCCTCCCGCGATCATCGTGATCGGCTCCGTGGCCGCCTTCGGCGGTTAAAGGATTCTTAAGATTACTGTAAGGTAACCCGCTATGACCGCTCTCAATGATGCAGAGCGCGCAGCAATTCGTCGTGACGCCGACGGCGGGGCTAATAGGGGGCTTCCATTGCACGTGGAACACACGTCGCTGGAGCAAACTCGCAGGTACCCCGCTTGGCTCCCATCGCGGCGGTTCATCGCCGCGGTCATCGCGATCGGCGGCATGCAGCTGCTCGCCACCATGGACAGCACCGTCGCCATCGTCGCGCTTCCTAAGATTCAGGACGAACTGAGCCTGTCCGACGCGGGCCGCAGCTGGGTGATCACGGCGTATGTGCTGACGTTCGGCGGACTGATGCTGCTGGGCGGTCGGCTTGGCGACACCATCGGCCGCAAGCGCACCTTCATCGTCGGCGTCGCGCTGTTCACCATCGCCTCGATCCTGTGCGGACTTGCGTGGAACGAGTCCACACTGGTGACCGCCCGGCTGCTGCAGGGCGTCGGCGCCGCGATCGCATCACCGACCGCGCTGGCGCTGATCGCGACGACCTTTCCGAAGGGACCCGCTCGGAACGCGGCCACCGCGATCTTCGCCGCGATGACTGGTATCGGCTCGGTGATGGGCCTGATCGTCGGCGGTGCGCTGACCGAGGTGTCGTGGCGTTGGGCGTTCTTGATCAACATCCCGATCGGGCTGCTGATGATCCACCTGGCCCGCAAGACGCTGCGCGAGACCCACCGTGAGCGGCTGAAGCTCGACGCTGCCGGCGCCGTCCTGGCCACCCTGTTCTGCACGGCGGCGGTGTTCGGCTTCTCGATGGGTCCCGAGCAGGGCTGGCTGTCTCCGATGACCTTGGGTTCGGGCGTGGCCGCATTGGTCTTCCTGATCGCGTTCCTCTACGTCGAGCGAACCGCGGACAACCCCGTCGTGCCGTTCGAGCTCTTCAAGGACCGCAACCGGGTTGCCACTTTCGCCGCGGTCTTCCTTGCCGGCGGCGTGATGTTCACGCTGACCGTCCTGATCGGCCTGTACGTGCAGGACATCATGGGCTACAGCGCATTACGCGCAGGCGTCGGCTTCATCCCGTTCGTCATCGCGCTCGGCATCGGGCTCGGATTGTCGTCGCATCTGGTGTCGCTGTTCCCGCCGCGGGTGCTGGTGATCGCCGGCGGCGTGCTGGTGCTCGGGGCGATGATCTACGGCTCGACGCTGGACGCCAACATCCCGTACTTCCCGAATCTGGTCATCCCGATCACCGTGGGCGGCTTCGGCATCGGCATGATCGTGGTGCCGCTGACGGTGTCGGCGATCGCCGGTGTCGGCTTTGACCAGATCGGCCCGGTGTCGGCGATCGCGCTGATGCTGCAGAACCTCGGCGGTCCCGTGGTGCTTGCGATCATCCAGGCCGTCATCACCTCGCGCACGCTGTATCTGGGCGGCACCACCGGCCCGGTGAAGTACATGGACAGCACGCAGCTGCACGCGCTCGACCAGGGCTACACCTACGGCCTGCTGTGGGTCGCGGCGGTCGCAGTGATTGTCGGCTGCGCGGCGCTGTTCATCGGATACACCTCATCGCAGGTGGCGCATGCGCAGGAAGTCAAGGACGCGATCGACGCCGGAGAGATGTAGCGGCTTCGGCGCGCTTACGCCCGCTCAGCGTGCTTAGCCGCGCCGAAATCACTTGTCGGTAGGCTGGCAAGCCATGTCTGCCGCGGGTGGTTCTGGGGGGTCGACCGAGCGCACCACGCCGCCTTCTTCGCAGCCGCTGTCGTCGTCCGTGCTCGGCGTCGCGATCATCGCGATCACCGGCATGCAGCTGATGTCGACCCTCGACGGCACGATCGTCATCGTCGCGCTGCCACGGTTGCAGGCCGAGCTGGACCTCTCCGATGTCACCAAGAGCTGGATCATCACCGCCTACGTGCTGACGTTCGGCGGGCTGCTGCTGCTCGGCGGCCGCGTCGGCGACGCTATCGGTCACAAGCGGGCCTTCCTGTCCGGCGTCGGCGTGTTCACGATCGCCTCGCTGGTGTGTGGACTCGCAACGGACGGCATCACACTGATCGTCGCCAGGGCAGTGCAGGGCACCGGCGCCGCGGTCGCCGCGCCGACGGGTCTGGCGCTGATCGCGACCACCTACGCCGTCGGGCACGCCCGCAACAGGGCGATGGCGTTCTCGGCCGCGATGCAGGGCATCGGCTCGGTGCTCGGGCTCGTGCTCGGTGGCCTGCTGACGGTGATCTCCTGGCGGCTGGCGTTCCTGATCAACGTGCCGATCGGCATTGTCATCATCTTGATCGCTCTCTATCGCATCGCCGAGACCCATCACGAGCGGCTCAAGCTCGACATCTCCGGCGCGCTGCTCGCCACCCTGGGCTGCACGTCGGCGGTGCTGGTTTTCACGCAGGGGCCGCCGCGTGGATGGGTCGACCCGTGGGTGATCGGCGCCGCAATCGCCACTGTGGGGTTCTTCGCCGCTTTCCTGATCGTCGAGCGCACCGCCGACCACCCGATCGTGCCGTTCTCGGTATTCGACAATCGCAACCGTGTGATGACGTTCATTTCGCTGTTTATGGCCGGTGGGGTGATGCTGACGGCGACGGTGATCATCGGGCTCTACGTGCAGGACGTGCTGGGCTATTCGGCGCTGCGAGCGGGCATTTGCTTCATCCCGTTTGCTATCGCGATGGGTACCGGCAACGTGGTGGCCGCACGGATCGCCCCGCATGTCGCACCGCGCTGGCTCGTCATCGGTTTCGGCGCGCTGGTGTTCGGCGCCATGCTGTACGGGTCCACGCTCAACCGTGACATCCCGTACTTCCCCGACCTTGTCGCACCACTCGTGGTGGGCGGCTTGGGAATTGGGGTGATTTCGGTCGTGCTGCCGTTGTGCGCGATCGCGGAGACCGGACCCAAGGAGATCGGCCCGGTGTCGGCGATCACGCTGATGGTGCAAAACCTGGGTGGTCCGATGGTGCTGGTGGTGGTCCAGGCCGTATTGACCTCCCGGACGTTGTATCTTGGCGGCACGACGGGGCCGGTCAAGGACATGACATCGGCCCAGCTCGACGCCCTTGACGCGGGCTACACCTATTCGTTGCTGTGGGTCGCGGGGATCGCGGTGATTGTCGGCGTCGCGGCCTTCTGGATCGGCTACTCCGCGCGTCAGATTGCGACCGCGCAGCACACGCGCGAGGCGGTGGAGGCCGGCGAGTTGTGATGGACGCGCTTTCTGCGCGCTGGCCGATCCCGAGGGCAACGGGCCCTGCATATGCACCTGGCAGGGCAGGGGCTGAGCACGTCAGTAAGGTGGTCGGCTGTGATCACCCGCATGTCCGAGCTGTTCCTGCGCACGCTGCGCGACGACCCGGCCGACGCCGAGGTGCCCAGCCACAAGCTGCTGATCCGGGCCGGCTACGTCCGCCCGGTCGGCCCCGGGCTCTACAGCTGGCTGCCTCTTGGCCTGCGGGTGCTGCGCAACATCGAGAAGATCGTCCGCGACGAGATGAATGCTATTGGCGGACAAGAGATTCTGTTTCCTGCGCTGCTACCAAAGGCGCCGTATGAGGTAACCAATCGCTGGACCGAGTACGGCGACGGGGTTTTCCGGCTGCAGGACCGCCGCAAGAACGATTACCTGCTGGGGCCGACGCACGAAGAGCTGTTCACGCTAACGGTCAAGGGGGAGTACAGCAGCTACAAGGATTTTCCGGTGCTGCTGTACCAAATCCAGACCAAGTACCGCGACGAGGCCCGGCCGCGGGCGGGGATCCTGCGGGGCCGCGAGTTCCTGATGAAGGACTCGTATTCATTCGACGTCAACGACGACGGGCTCAAGGCCCAGTACCAGGCGCACCGGGCGGCTTACCAGCGGATTTTCGCCTCGCTCGGCGTCCGTTACGTCATCGTCTCCGCGGTCTCGGGCGCGATGGGCGGCAGCGCGTCGGAGGAATTCCTTGCGGAAAGCGACATCGGCGAGGACACCTTCGTGCGGTGCCTGGAATCGGGGTACGCGGCCAACGTGGAGGCGGTGAACACCGCGGTGCCGGAAGCGTGCCCGATCGAGGGCCTCCCCGAGGCCAAGGTCCATGACACGCCCGGCACGCCGACGATCGCCACTCTCGTCGAGTGGGCCAACGGCGCCTTGGACCGCGAGGTCACCGCCGCCGACACGCTGAAGAACGTGGTGCTCAAGGTGCGTCAACCCGGCGGCGACTGGGAGTTGTTCGCGGTCGGTGTGCCCGGGGACCGCGAGGTCGACGAAAAGCGACTGGCCGCCGCGCTGGACCCGGCCGAGTACGCTCTGCTCGACGACGCCGACTTCGCCAGGCACCGTTTCCTGACCAAAGGCTATATCGGTCCGAAAGCGTTGCTGGCCAACGGCGTTCGTTATCTTGTCGATCCGCGTGTAGTGGATGGCACGTCCTGGATCACCGGGGCCGACGAGCCCGGCAAGCATGTGGTGGGCCTGGTCGCCGGGCGTGACTTCGTCGCCGATGGCACCATCGAGGCGGCCGAGGTGCGCGACGGCGACCCGTCGCCCGACGGTGCAGGTCCGCTGGTCTCGGCCCGCGGTATCGAGATCGGCCACATCTTCCAGCTCGGCCGCAAGTACACCGACGCGTTCGCCGTCGATGTTCTCGGCGAAAACGGCAAGCCGGTCCGGCTCACCATGGGCTCTTACGGCATCGGCGTCTCCCGGCTAGTGGCGGTGATAGCCGAGCAGCATCACGACGAGCTCGGGCTGCGGTGGCCGTCGTCGGTGTCGCCGTTCGACGCCCATGTAGTGATCGCCAACAAAGACGGCGCCGCTCGCGAAGGTGCCGTCGCGCTGGCCGCCGAGCTGGACCGGCTGGGCGTCGAGGTGCTACTCGACGACAGGCAGGCCTCACCCGGGGTGAAATTCAAGGACGCCGAGTTGCTCGGGGTGCCATGGATCGTCGTGGTCGGCCGCGGTTGGGCCGACGGAGTGGTCGAGCTGCGCAACCGGTTCACCGGCGAGACGCGGGAGATCGTCGTCGACAACGCGGCGGCCGACATCTCCGCGGCCGTCACCTCGTAGCGCGAGCAGGCTATTCGGAACCGCCGGGGAACGCGACGGTTATCGGTGCGATACCGAGCACCCGACTCCATCGGGCCGCGGTGACCGCGCATTGCGTCAGAGCCGTCACCGCGAACGTGCGGTCCTTCTCGTCGGTCGCCTGCTCCAGCACAGCGCGCCACGCGACGGCGGCGTCTTCTTCCATGCGCACGGCCAGGTTGGCCGCGTCTGTCGGGTTGTCGACCTCGATCGGCAGCTGATAGCCGGCAGCCGGCAACGGCGGGTCGACGGACCGCTCCTCGAGCATCGCGATCGCCGCCTCACGACGCTCCCGGTGCTCGGCCATTGCGGCCGAAACCAGGCCATTGACGTCGGGCGTCGAGTGCGCCGAGACCAGCCCGTAGCCGTAGATCGTCGCGTGCTCGGTCGCGATCGCGTCGAACAGGGCACCATTGGCCGCGTCCGACGGCCGTCCGGGCGTTGTCGGCTCCGCCGCGCGCGACGAGGTCGTTGTCGTCGTGGTGGTGGTCGTGGTGGTCGTTGTCGACGGCGTGGTCGTCGTTGTCGTCGTTGTCGTGGTGGGCGTTGGCTGCGGAGAGGTCATTGCGCCGCCTTCACCGGTGCCAGCGCGACCGTGTAGGCCGCTGTGCAGCAGGCGGCGATCGAGCCGAGGAGCCCGGCGCGATAACCGGACTGCTTGGCCGCCAATTCCGCCGCGCTGTCCGCCGACTGCCGCAGCGCAGCGATCACGTCCTGGGTAGTGGGCGCCTTCGCCGGTTGCGCGGTGGTGCTGGTCGCGGTTGACGTCGGCGCATCGTTGCCGGCCATCCGGACGAGCTCGTCGGAGAGCGCCTGGGCATGAGCCGACCGCTCGGAAGCCACCGCGGTCAGCGCCTGTGCCGTCGGCGGCGGAGGCGTTGCCGTCGCGGCGTCCGTGGCAAGCTGGCTATCGGCGCGCGCCCGGTCCAGTTGGGCGGCCAACTCATCGACTTCCGGTGGGGGCGGCGACGACCCGCATGCTGCGGCGGTGCCGCCCAGCAGGGCCAACGCCGCCGCCCCGAACAACACGCGTCGTCTGCTGACAGTCGGCGGGAGGCTCGGCACGTGCAACATCCTGCCATTGCCTTGGCGATGCCAGCACGGTGACAAGGCGCTGAGCATTCGCTGGGCGCGGCAGCGCGTTTGCCGTGTGCCAGGGCGGCCCTGGCGTATCGTTGATAGTCGGTTCCAAATTGCGCCGCGTGGAATCGTGTCCGGACAACTCAAGATGAGGAGCTCGCCGTGACGGAGCGGTCTGCGGGATTACCGTCGCAGAAGCAGGTGATCGAGCTACTCGACGGCGAGTTCGCGCGCGCGGGCTATGAAATCGAAGACGTCGTCCTCGACGCTGCTGCGCGCCCACCCCGAATCACAGTGATAGCCGACGGCGACGAGCCACTGGATCTCGACGCGGTCGCAGCACTGTCGCGATCGGCGTCCGAGCTGCTGGATGGCATCGACACTCCGCCGTACGTGCTCGAGGTCACCTCCCCGGGCATCGATCGCCCGCTGACCTCGGAGAAACACTACCGGCGCGCTCGCGGCCGCAAGGTCGAACTCACCCTCTCCGACGGCTCGCAGCTGACCGGCCGGCTCGGCGAATTCTCTGGCGGTACCGTGCGACTCGTGGTGCGCGAAGGTGCGCGAGCCAACTTCTCGGTTCGCGAGCTGCCTATCGGCGGCATCACCAAAGCCGTTGTCCAGGTTGAGTTTTCGCCCCCGAATCAGCGTGAGCTGGAGCTTGCTGGCCAATCTGGGAAGGAGGCTTCAGCGTGAACATCGACATGGCGGCATTGCACGCCATCGAGGCAGACAAGGGCATCACGGTCGACGTGGTGGTGGACACCATCAAGTCGGCGCTGCTGACCGCCTATCGCCATACCGAGGGCCACGAAGCCGACGCCCGCATCGAGATCGACCGCAAGACCGGTGTCGTCCAGGTGATGGCGAGGGAGACCGACGAAGACGGCAACGTCATCCACGAATGGGACGACACCCCAGAGGGATTCGGCCGGATCGCGGCCACTACCGCGCGTCAGGTGATTCTGCAGCGGTTGCGCGACGCGGAGAACGAAAAGAACTACGGCGAGTTCTCGGCGCGCGAGGGCGACATCGCCGCAGGCGTCATCCAGCGCGACAACCGCGCGAACGCCCGCGGTCTCGTCGTTGTCCGAATGGGTAGCGAGACCAAGGGATCCGAGGGTGTCATCCCCGCCGCCGAGCAGGTCCCCGGCGAGAAATACGAACACGGCGACCGGTTGCGGTGCTATGTCGTCGGCGTCACCCGCGGTGCCCGCGAGCCGCTGATCACGTTGTCACGCACCCACCCCAACCTGGTGCGCAAGCTGTTCGCGCTGGAGGTACCCGAGATCGCCGACGGGTCCGTCGAGATCGTCGCGGTGGCACGGGAAGCCGGCCACCGCTCCAAGATCGCGGTGACCTCACGGGTCCCAGGGCTGAACGCCAAGGGCGCCTGTATCGGGCCGATGGGCCAGCGGGTGCGCAACGTGATGAGCGAGCTGTCCGGCGAGAAGATCGACATCATCGACTACGACGAGGATCCCGCGCGGTTTGTGGCCCACGCGTTGTCACCGGCCAAGGTCGTGTCGGTGAGCGTCATCGACGAGTCCGCGCGCGCCGCCCGGGTGGTAGTCCCCGATTTCCAGCTGTCCCTGGCGATCGGCAAGGAGGGCCAGAATGCCCGCCTGGCCGCTCGGCTGACCGGCTGGCGGATCGACATTCGCAGCGACGCCGCCCCAGCAGCCGATTCCCGGGATCCTGGAGCGGCACACGGAGCGGTGCGCGACCGGTAATCCCCGGCCGGCGGGTGGGCCTCTGCCCCGGCGACCAGCACTGCCGTTTCAGTTCGCAAGCATGCAGACGGTAGACTCAGCTGTGATCCAGCGCGAGACTTCGGCTCGGATGCAAAGAAGTGCCATCGCCCCCACGGGCGGACCGGTGCGGACGTGCGTCGGCTGCCGGAAGCGAGAGCTGGCCGTCGAACTGCTTCGAGTAGTCGCCGTCGACGGGAATGGCGAACATGCCGTGACCGTTGACCCAGCGAGAAGGCTGCCGGGGCGGGGTGCCTGGTTGCATCCCGATCCGCAGTGCCTAGACGCAGCAATCCGGCGGCGAGCGTTCGCACGAGCACTGCGCATCACCGGTTCACTTGACGTAACCGCGGTGGTAGAGCACTTCAGTGCAGCTGAAACGCTCGAAGCGCCCGGCAACAGAACAGGTAGCAAAGAACATGAGCACACCGTGAAGTCCCGATGACCATGTGTCATAGCTAACCCGAGGCGCAGCGCCTAACCACTGCTGTCGCCTCCCAGACAGGAGATGTAGTGGCAGGTAAGGCCCGCGTACACGAGTTGGCCAAGGAACTCGGTGTAACCAGTAAGGAAGTACTCGCCCGGCTTAGCGATCAGGGCGAATTCGTCAAATCCGCGTCCTCCACAGTGGAGGCCCCCGTCGCGCGCCGGCTGCGCGAGTCATTCGGCGGCGCCAAACCGGCCGCCGAGAAGGTCAAGACCGACGGCAACGGCTCGCCGGGCAAGGCCGCCGCGACGAAGGCACCCGCGAAGGCGCCCGGGCCCAAGCCCGCGGCACCCGCCCCCGCAGCGCCCCCGGCGGCGCCCGTCGAGGCCGCGCCTCCGGCCGCAGCTACTCCGGCCGCGCCCGCCGCTCCCCCTCCCAGCGCAACGCCTGGCGCAACCCCTGGCCCGAGGCCGGGCCCCGCGCCCAAGCCCGCCGCGCGTACCCCGCGCGTCGGCAACAACCCGTTCTCCTCGGCCCAGCCGGTTGACCGGCCGATTCCGCGTCCGCAGGCGCCCCGTCCGGGTGCCCCGCGGCCTGGAATGTCGCCGGGCAATATGCCGCCGCGTCCCGGTGGTCCCCGTCCGGCCCCCAGTGGTCGTCCCGGCGGCCCCCGTCCAGGACCCGGCGGCGCTCGCCCCGGTCCCGGCAGTCGTGGTCCCGGTGCGGGCACCGGCGCCCGCCCCGGCGGCGGTGGCGGCGGCGGCGGTAACTACCGCGGCGGCGGCGCCGGTGGCCCCGGTGGCGCCGGTGGCGGCGCCCCGGCAGGCGGCGGTTATCGCGGACGTCCAGGTGGCGGCGGCGGCCGTCCCGGCCAGCGTGGCGGAGCCGCGGGTGCCTTCGGTCGTCCCGGCGGCGCACCCAAGCGAGGCCGCAAGTCGAAGCGGGCCAAACGCGCCGAATACGAGAACATGCAGGCGCCGGTCGTCGGCGGCGTGCGGCTGCCGCACGGCAATGGCGAAACCATCCGGCTGGCCCGCGGCGCATCGCTGTCCGATTTCGCCGAGAAGATCGACGCAAACCCGGCCGCTCTGGTGCAGGCACTGTTCAACCTCGGTGAGATGGTGACCGCGACGCAGTCCGTCGGTGACGAGACCCTCGAGCTGCTCGGCGGTGAGATGAACTACGTCGTCCAGGTCGTGTCGCCCGAGGACGAGGACCGCGAGCTGTTGGAGTCCTTCGACCTCACCTACGGCGAGGACGAGGGCGGCGAGGAGGACCTCGAGACCCGTCCGCCGGTGGTGACCGTCATGGGCCACGTCGACCACGGCAAGACCCGACTGCTCGACACCATCCGGCAGGCCAACGTCCGCGAGGAAGAGGCCGGTGGCATCACCCAGCACATCGGCGCCTACCAGGTCGAGGTCGACCTCGACGGAACGATACGACCGATCACCTTCATCGACACCCCGGGTCACGAGGCGTTCACCGCCATGCGTGCCCGTGGTGCGAAGGCCACCGACATCGCGATCCTGGTGGTCGCCGCCGACGACGGCGTGATGCCGCAGACAGTGGAGGCCATCAACCACGCGCAGGCGGCCGATGTGCCAATCGTGGTGGCGGTCAACAAGATTGACAAGGAAGGTGCCGACCCGGCCAAGATCCGCGGGCAGCTCACCGAGTACGGTCTTGTCGCCGAGGACTTCGGCGGCGACACCATGTTCGTGGACATCTCGGCCAAGCAGGGCACCAACATCGAGGCGTTGCTCGAAGCGGTCGTGCTGACCGCCGACGCCGCACTGGACCTGCGGGCCAACCCCGACATGGAGGCCCAGGGTGTGGCGATCGAGGCGCACCTGGACCGTGGCCGTGGACCGGTGGCGACCGTGCTGATCACCCGCGGCACGCTGCGCGTCGGCGACTCGATCGTGGCAGGCGATGCCTACGGCCGCGTCCGCCGCATGGTCGACGAGCACGGCGAGGACGTCGAAGAGGCGTTCCCGTCGCGGCCGGTGCAGGTCATCGGCTTCACGTCGGTGCCAGGTGCAGGCGACAACTTCCTCGTCGTCGACGAGGACCGCATCGCCCGTCAGATCGCCGACCGGCGCAGCGCGCGCAAGCGCAACGCGCTGGCCGCCCGCACCCGCAAGCGCATCAGCCTCGAGGATCTGGATTCGGCGCTGAAGGAAACCAGCCAGCTGAACCTGATCCTCAAGGGCGACAACGCCGGCACCGTCGAGGCGCTGGAGGAGGCCCTGCTGGGCATCCAGGTCGACGACGAGGTCGAGTTGCGTGTGATCGACCGCGGTGTCGGTGGTGTCACCGAGACCAACGTCAACCTGGCGTCGGCCTCGGACGCGATCATCATCGGGTTCAACGTCCGCGCGGAGGGCAAGGCCACCGAGCTGGCCAACCGCGAAGGCGTGGAGATCCGCTACTACTCGGTGATCTATCAGGCCATCGACGAGATCGAGAGCGCGCTCAAGGGCATGCTCAAGCCGGTCTACGAGGAGCGGGAACTCGGCCGCGCCGAGATCCGCGCCATCTTCCGGTCGTCAAAGGTCGGCAACATCGCCGGCTGCCTGGTCACCTCCGGCCTCATCCGGCGTAACTCCAAGGCACGAGTGCTGCGTGACAACATCGTCGTCACGGAGAACGTCACCGTGCAGTCGCTGCGGCGGGAAAAGGATGACGTCACCGAGGTGCGCGATGGCTACGAATGCGGTCTGACGCTGAGCTACTCCGACATCAAGGAGGGCGACGTGATCGAGACGTACGAATTGGTCGAGAAGGCACGTGCCTGATCCGGCACGAGCACGCCGCCTGGCCAAGCGCATCTCGACCATCGTCGCCTCAGCGATCGAGTTCGAGATCAAGGACCCGCGCCTGGCCGGTGTGACGATCACCGACGCCAAGATGACCGGCGACCTTCACGACGCCACGCTGTTCTACTCCGTATTCGGTCGCAATCTCGAGGACGAGCCGGACTACGCAGGGGCGGCGGCCGCGCTGGAGAGCGCCAAGGGCGTGCTGCGCACGAGGGTCGGGGCAGCCCTCGGCGTGCGGTTCACCCCGACATTGGCGTTCGAGCGCGACACCGTTCCCGACGCCGCACACCGGATGGAGGATCTGCTCGCACGGGCTCGGGCCGCGGATGAGGATTTGGCGAGAGTTCGGCAGGGTGCCAAGCACGCAGGTGACGCGGACCCGTATCGTCAGGTCGGGGCGGAGGAGGCCGGGGATCTCGATGACGCTGAGGATGCCGGTGACCGCGACAGATTCGACGACTGAAGTAGCGCCGGTGGGCGACCGTGTCGACGCGCGCCAGGCGGCCGACCTGCTGGACGCGGCGGCCACCGTCACTGTCGTGTGCCACGTCTATCCCGACGCCGACACCATCGGCGCAGGTCTGGCACTGGCATTGGTGCTCGATCACGCCGGCAAGGCGGTCGAGGTGAGCTTCGCCGCGCCCGCGCAGCTGCCCGAATCCCTGCAGTCGCTTCCGGGTGGTCATCTGCTGGTTGGTCCGGAGAGATTGCGCCGCGACGCCGATCTCGTCGTCACCGTCGACATTCCGAGCGTCAACCGGCTCGGCGCGCTGAGCGTTCTCGCCGACCCCGACCCCCGCCGCGAGGTGCTGGTGATCGATCACCACGCCTCCAACCAACTCTTCGGCACTGCCAATTACGTCGATCCGTCGGCCGACTCGACCACGATGCTGGTCGCCGAGTTGCTCGACGCATGGGACAAGCCGATCGACGTCGGAGTCGCGCACTGCCTGTACGCCGGGCTGACCACCGACACTGGGTCGTTCCGCTGGGCCAGCGCCCGCGCGCACCGGCTGGCAGCCCGGCTATTGGAGCTCGGCGTCGACAACGCCTCGATCAGCCGCACCCTGATGGACACCCACCCGTTCGCCTGGCTGCCGATGTTGTCCCGCGTGCTGTCGTCGGCGAAGCTTCTCCCCGATGCCGCCAGTGGTCATGGTTTGGTGTATGCCGTTGTCGGACACCAGGAATGGGCCGACGCCCGGCCCGAGGAAGTCGAGAGCATCGTCGACATCGTGCGCACCACCCAGCAGGCAGAGGTGGCCGCGGTGTTCAAGGAGATCGAGCCCGGGCACTGGTCGGTGTCGATGCGTGCGAAATCCTATGACCTCGCGGCGGTCGCCAGCGCGTTCGGTGGCGGCGGGCACCGCTTGGCCGCCGGCTACTCCGCGACCGGATCCGCCGACCAGGTCGTGCAGGCGCTGTATACCGCTCTTGGCTGACCCGGAAGGCAGTCCGCCCGTCGCGGCGGCCACCGGTAGGCGCATCGCCGCATTGGCATTCCCCGCGCTCGGGGTGCTGGCCGCCGAACCGATCTATCTGCTCTTCGACTTCGCAATAGTCGGGCGGTTGGGCGCATTGCCACTTGCCGGCCTGGCTATCGGCGGGCTGATTCTGAGCACGCTCAGCACGAACATGACCTTCTTGTCGTATGGCACCACCGCACGCTCAGCGCGATTCTTCGGGGCGGGCAATCGCGCGTCGGCCGTTGGGGAAGGGGTGCAGGCCACGTGGTTGGCGCTGGGCTTGGGCGCGCTGATCGTGGTCGCGGTCCAGGCCCTGGCTGTGCCGCTGGTATCGGTGTTGGCGGCCGGTGGAGACATCGGTGACGAAGCGTTGCCGTGGGTCCGCATCGCGATCGTGGGGGTGCCGGCGATCCTGGTCTCGGCGGCGGGCAACGGCTGGATGCGCGGCGTGCAAGACACGGGACGGCCGCTGCGCTACGTCGTCGCGGGGTTCGCGTTATCCGCAGTGCTGTGTCCGCTGCTGGTGTACGGCTGGCTCGGCATGCCTCGATTGGAGTTGGTCGGTTCGGCCGTCGCCAATCTCGTGGGGCAGTGGGTGGCCGCACTGCTGTTCATGCGCTCCCTGCTCGCCGAGCGGGCGCCGCTGCGCATCCAGCCGGCGGTGCTGCGCGCCCAGGTGGTCATGGGTCGAGATCTGGTGTTGCGCACGATGGCGTTCCAGGCCTGTTTCGTGTCGGCCGGCGCCGTCGCGGCCCGGTTCGGAGCTGCCGCCGTCGCCGCCCACCAAGTGGTGCTGCAGTTGTGGAATTTCCTTGCCCTGGTGCTGGATTCGCTGGCCATCGCGGCACAGTCGTTGGTGGGTGCGGCGCTGGGCGCGGGACAGCTGGCGCACGCCAAGTCCGTCGCATGGCGGGTGACGATCTTCTCGACGCTTGCTTCGGCGGTGCTCGCCGGGATCTTCGCCGTCGGCGCCTCGGTGTTTCCAAGCGTGTTCACCGACGACCGCTCGGTGCTCAACGCGATCGGGGTGCCTTGGTGGTTCATGGTGGCCCAATTGCCGGTCGCTGGAATCGTTTTCGCTCTCGACGGCGTTCTGCTTGGCGCCGGCGACGCTAAGTTCATGCGCAATGCCACGCTGATCAGCGCACTGGTCGGGTTCCTGCCCTTGATCTGGCTGTCGCTGGTGTTCGGCTGGGGCCTGCTCGGCATCTGGTCGGGCCTGTCCACCTTCATGGTGCTACGGCTGGTTTTCGTCGGCTGGCGTGCCTTCTCGGGGCGTTGGCTGGTGCCGGGCACGGGCTGACTAGTGCGGCGTCGTGGAGTTTGACCACTGGCATAGAAGACTCGAAAGGTTGCTGGTGCGCAGGTTAGGCCGGGATATCCGGCCTAACCTGCGCCTGCTCGAGGGTTCGTGCACTTGGGCTTCGGCGAGGGATGGATCAGCCGTGCAAGATAATCCCAATCGTTTCGCCGGGTTTCAGTGACGACGACGCACGTTCCGAACCGTCCGGCGAAAGCGGGTCGATGCGGGTGCCGCCATCAACTTTGGTGTCGGGGCCGCCAAGGCTGACGTCAACCTTGGTGTCGGCGTCGCCGGTGCTGTCGGAATCCGGACTGCCAGGCGGATCGGCTTGCTGATTGAACGCTGGGACGGGAAGGTCGCCGATGGCGCCGGCCGGATCGGACGATGGTGATCCGGTGCTAGCCTGGGCGGTTCCGAGGCCGAGCACCAGCAGTGCCGGCGCCGCCATCGTGGCGATCACAGCGCCGACGCCGCGGTGAGGGTCTTGGTGCGAATTTGCGAGTTGTCATGATGTGCTCCTTTGGTGGTCGCGCCCGCCTGCGGGCCGCTCTCATAGGTAGGAGCGTTGAGCTCCCGCAAGTAGGACAGTTATCGAGAAAAAACTTCTAGGAGCGGTCGGACCGGCCGAGTGATGCCCGCCCGGCCGAACGAGTTGGCCCGCACGTCGATGTGCGCGAAACCGGCGGCGAAAACTGGTCCTCGAAAAAGTGTCCGACGGCGCGCGGGTTACTCCTCCTACCTGTTAGAGCGGCCCATCAGGGGTCGCCACCACGGTAAGGAGCACGCGATGAGCACCACCCAGACCCGCGTCATGAATGAACTCTCATCGCGCCACCACGGCAAACAGCGATCGCGCGCGGTCATCAACCGCGCCATTGGTGCAGGACTGTTCGCAGCAGGCGTAGGACTCTGCATCGTGGTTTCCCACGCGCCGGATCAGTCCTCGGTTGAAGTAGAGGCGTGCGCAAACAACCTCTGTCCCAGCACCTTTGGTAGTGCATTCAGCGTCGTCGAAGGTGAAGCTATCCGGGTAGCGATCGGTGATTCCTCGGATGGCGTCTCGGCGCCGCTTGACGGAGCGGGACTCGATGATGTGGGAATCGCTGACGAAGATCCTCGACGCGGAATCGGTGATCCCTCGGATGGCGTCTCGGCACCGTTTGGCGGAACAGGGGTCGATGTCGGAATCACGGACCCCACGGAAGGGGGCTCGGCGCCACACAGCAACGTCGGGGTCGATGCCGGTATCGGTGATCCCGCGGACGGAGTATCGGCACCCCATAGCCGGACGCCATCAGATGGCTGAGACAAGCAGAGAGAAACAAAGAGGTGGTGACCCGGGCGACTCGCTGTTCAACGGTTCACCGTTCACCGAGGGCATAGTCAGCGCGCTCGTCGCGCTGATCGTGCTCATCGGCGTGGTGTCGAGCCTGCCCGGTGGCGAGATCCAACGAGTGCTGATGCCGGTGGTGAAGCCGATCGCAGTGGCAACGGGACTCGACCAACGATGGACGATGTTTGCGCCTGACCCACCACGTCAGGTCGAGGACCTCGAAGTGCACGTCGCGCTGGCGGATGGCCGAAACCTGGTGTGGACGCCGCCACAGTCTGATGGTCGCGCGCTGGGAATGGCGACCTCGCCTCGCTGGCGAAAGCTGAAGGAAATCTTGGTGACAGAGAAGGAAGTCCGACCGCAGCTTGCGCACTGGGTCATCGGTGAACTAACCGGAGCCGACGAGCGGGCCGTCCGGGTCCAGATCATTTTGCGGACAAAGGATTTGTCACCTCCCGGCGCGAGCGGTTCCGGACCGACCGGTGTGGAGAACGATCTACGACGAGAACTTAGGGACGAGCGCGGGATGACGGAAAACGACCCCAACATGCTGCGGCACCGGTCCGCGATCGGTGAGTGGTGGCAGTTTTGGTTCCGGCGTGAGCCGACGTACACGCTCGGCCTGGTCCGGATGGCGTTCGGTGCACTTGCGGTGCTGTGGACGATATGGCTGCTCCCGGTGCTAAACGATTTGTTGGGTCCGGATGGAGTCGTGCCGACGCAGCCCCGGATGCCTTACATGTGGGGCATCTTTGAACTCTGGACAACCAATCAAGCCCTCTTGCTTGCCTGGGCTGTTCTGTTGGTGTCGTCCATCGCGCTGACTGTCGGATGGCACAGCCGGCTCGCGGCCGTTCTCGTGTTCATATTGATTTTGTCGTTCCAACGACGCGATCCGTGGGTGTTCAACTCCGGCGACGTGGTCGTCCGCATCGAGGCGCTGTTCCTTGCCCTATCACCGTGTGGGGCTGCGCTGTCGCTTGATCAGCGCCGCAAAGGGGGATCATTCTGGTCTGCTGAACTGCGACCAGTCTGGCCGGTTCGGCTGTTTCAAGTTCAGATGTCCATCATTTACCTGGCCGCGGTCCAAACCAAGCTGTCGGGCGAGACATGGCTGCAGGGTAGTGCCGTCTCCTATGCGTTGCGTCTCGGAGATATGCAGCGTTGGTCTGCTCCGGAGTGGTTCACCACCAATGCGCTGATGATGAACCTGGTGACCTGGGGCGCCCTGGCAATTGAATTCGCACTTGCGGTGTTGATTTGGAAGCGGCGCTTGCGGCCGTGGGTGCTGGCGGCCGGTGTGGCGCTACACCTGATGATCGACGTCCACATACAGATTGGGGTCTTCAGCTGCGCGATGTTGGTTTTCTACCTCGCGTGGGTGTCGTGCGAAACCGTGGCGCAACTGCCTAACAAGTTCCAACGTATCGCGGCCAAGTCGTGGGTGCCCGTGTGCCGTTACCCAATTCGCGAATCCAGGAGACAGCCGGTGCCGCCGGCGGGACCGGCGCGCTGACTCGAGAACAGCGGCGCCATCCGATCCGGCTTCAACACGGGGCACAGACTCGCCGTCGAAAACCTGTCCGACCGAGGGCGGGTTCTCGCTCCTACCTAGTAGAGCGACCGATCAAGAGTCGCCATAACCGTAAGGAGTACGTTATGAGCACCACCCATACCCGGTCCGTAATCGCTGTCGTCGGCGCCGCGATCGTGAGCGTTGCAGCACAAGCGATTCTGTTTCTCGGCGCGGGAACCGCGCAGGCGATGCAGGACATCAGTGAACGCGGCGCGGTCGCGATCGTCGACAACCTTCCGACGCCGCGTGACTGTGGTCTGTGCCGGGGGTTCAACCCGCAGCCGGATCCGCCGGGAAATCCCGACCCTGACAGCGAGGCCGGGGTCGGCAATCCCAACGAGGCGGGGGTCGGCAACCCCAACGAGGCGGGAGCCGCCGACCCCGACGACTCGGGGGTCGCGGATGCAAGGACGGCGCCGTAGCCGCCATGACGAAGAATCGACGCAGGCTGTGCCAGGGATCCGCGGGCACAGCCTGCGCCCGTGGCTGGACCAGGCCTTGGCCGGGCCGCGCCCAGAGTGCTTGCCTAGCGGATAGGAAACCCTTCCCCGTGGGGAACGGAATCTGACTTGCCGGCGATTACGGAGCCATGCCTCGTCGACAAGTATTCGGTCATGACCACAGGAAGCTCGGCTCCCACCGGCACGATCGCTTCGGGGACGCCGAGTTTGCGGCCTAGCCGTCCGCGCGCTGTGCGTGGCGGTATTCGCCATTCCGACGTCAGGAGCTGAGAGGGAAGCGCCATGACCGCTGCCGTAGCTACTGCGAACTTCGATGACTTGGGCGATTCGGACGCGGACCTCGTGCGCGACAGCTTGGCAGGTGACAGAGCCGCGTTCGCTCAAATCTATGACCGCTACGCCGACCGATTGCATGACTTCTGCCTGCGAATGTTGCGCGACCGCGACAGCGCCGCCGACTGCGTGCAAGAGGCATTCTGCGTCGCCGCGACCCGCCTGCACCAGCTGAGGGAACCGGACAAGCTTCGTCCATGGCTATACGCGATCGCCCGCACTGAGGCGTTGGCACGGCTTCGCGAGCGGCGACGCGAGACGCCTTTCGACGAGTTGCCCGACGGCGAGTCACACGACGCTACGCCCGACACGGCGGCTGCTCGCACCGAGCTCGCCGATCTGATCGCGAATGCAGCCAATGGGTTGTCGGACCGCGATCGTGTGGTGTTCGATTTGGCTTTTCACCACGAGCTGAGCGGCCCAGAATTAGCCGACGCCCTCGAGATCAGCCACGCCAACGCGAACAAGATCGTGCTTCGGCTCAGGCGGACCGTCGAACGTTCCCTCGGTGCTTTGTTATTGTCCCGCCGCGCCAAAAGCGCCCCCACCGAATGCGCGGAGCTGGGCGAGATCCTCGCGGGTTGGGACGGACAGCTCACTGTGCTCCTGCGCAAACGGATTTCGCGGCACGTCGAGTCGTGTCGCCCGTGCGATGACGAACACCGACGCATGGTCAACCCCGCGGCGTTGCTCGGCTCCACACCGATCTTTGTCGCTGCGCCGGACTGGCTGCGCGAAATGACATTGAGCGAGGTTCAGCTGACCTGTCACGGCAGTTCGATGGAAGGCGAGCCCAGTGACGCTCGCTCCTGCTTCGTCGTTGGCCAGACGGCCGTTTCCACCGCCGACGCAGACGCACGCCGACGCAACCGCCGCCGGCTCTGGGCAGCCTTGTCAATTATCGTCATCGGCGTCTCGGCCGGGCTGACGTTCGCGTGGTTCGACCAGCTCACCATCGTTCCGACCGGGGCCGGAACGGCGCCGGAACGCAACAGCCAAAACCCAACCCCGGGTAACCTCCCGCCGACGCGAAACATCGTGCACACGCCGACGATCACCCCGACCCCGACCCCGCAGCCGCAACAGCCGGGGATACAGATCACCACGGTGCAGCCACCGCCGAGCGAGCCGGTGATAGACATCCCGACCGCGCAGCCACCGCCGCAAGCGCCAGCGGTGCAGACTCCGCTCCCCATCACGCCCCAGCTGAATTTTCCGCCACCGGCAGGTCCGCCCTCGGTTGACAGGCGGACGCCGACTTCTGAGCGCAAGCGCGACCTACGGCAGTTTCCCACCACCGCACGAAATTCGGGGTCGGCGCCCGGGAGTGCGCCTTCGCTACAGCGGTCTTCGTCGCCAAGCGATGCGCCACCTTCGTCGGCTCGGACGGGAATGAGACCCGCGCCGGCTAATAGCTCCGGTCCGGAGTCGCTTTCCGGCTCTGACCCCACGCCGAATTCGCGGACCGCCCGACAAACAGCCCGTGGCTCGGGCGCATCCCCTGCCGACGGCGCGGACCGGCGCGGCCTCGGGGGGTGACGATCTCAGGCATCGAGAGCTACGTTTCGCACGCCGACGCGCGTCCCCGTTCCGTTCGGCGGCGAAAACTCGGCTGCAGCAGTTTTCGCCGGCTGGCGTGCCTTCTCCGGGCGCTGGCTGGTGTCGGGAACGGTCTCACACCATCACTTACCGCCGGCTGCGATGTCAGTGTGCATGGGCCACCGCGGCCCAACCGAATTCATTGGTCTTGACTCGTACATCGCGGAATCCTGCGGCTGCCAACCGCTCGGGCAGCCTTGTGGGTCGACGGGGTTGTACGTGTCGTCCTCGTGGTGGGCTTTCAGTTCGTCGCTGCCGAGGCTGTCGCTGGCGACCAGCGGGGCGCCCGGCCGCAATACCCGGGCAATCTCAGTGAACAACCGGTCCTGCAGTTCGACGGTCGGAACATGGTGCAGCATCGTGAAGCACGCCGCGCCGGAGAAGCTGTCGTCGGCGTAGGAGAGCGATGTGGCGTCGCCGTGCACGATCTGCACTGAAGCCACATCCGCGAATCGCTCCGTCAGCATGGCCGCGAGCTTGTCGTCGATCTCCACTGAGGTCAGCCGCGGGATCGACGTGCTCAGCACATCGGTCGTTGCGCCGTATCCCGGTCCGACCTCGAGCACGTTGTCACCGAGATCGGTCTCGCCTAACGCCCAGGGCAGGATGACGTCTCGTATCGCCTGCCGCCATTCGTCGCTGCCGCACGCCTCGTGCGCTTTGTTCATCGGACTTGCGCCCGTCCCCGCTGCAGCACAGCGTCGCGGTTGGCGGCGATGTCGTTACCCGTCGCGGAGTTCATCCACTGCTTGGCCGACGCGGCCTCGATCCACAGCCCCTGACCGGTCGACGCGTCGTCGATGCGGTGATACGACGCCAGCAGCGCGCGCACCGCGTTCTGGTTGTTGCCGACGATCGATGCCGCGATTCCGCGAGCCGCCGCGAGGAGCTGGTCGTGGGCCACCACCTCGGTCACCAGACCGGCGCGCAGCGCGTCGGCGGCCGATAGGTAGTCACCGGTCAGGCTCATCCGCCGAGCCATGCCCACGCCGACCTTTTGCGGCAGGCGCACCGACAACCCCCAGGTGGGTAGCAGCCCAACGCGGGCGTGCGTGTCGGCGAATCGGGCCTGGTCGGAGGCGATCAGGATGTCGCAGTACAACGCGAGTTCCAGTCCGCCGGTCACGGCTGCACCGTTGATGGCGCCGATCACCGGCTTGGTCATCGGCGGCCACTGCGGCGAGATGTCGGGCAGCTGCGAGGAATCGCCGAGTTCCTTGAGGTCCAGTCCCGCGCAGAACACCGGGTCGGCGCCGGTCAGAATCACGACGTCGACGGCATCGTCGGATTCCGCGTCGCGCAGCGCAGTAAAGAAGCGCCGGCGGAGCTCGGCCGACAGCGCGTTGCGGGCCTGGGGCCTATTGAGCGTCAGCGTCCGCACCCGGTCTTGCGTGTCGATGAGTAGGACGTCCGTGTTATTGGGCCCAGCCATGGAATCAAACCTATCGTGGCGGTATGTGCCGAAACATCACCGAGCTACGTGGCCTGCAACCGGCGGCGACCGCCGAGGAGATCGAGGCGGCCGCGCGCCAATACATCCGCAAGGTCAGCGGCGTGACCCGGCCGTCGGGCGCCAACGTCGAGCCCTTCGAGACCGCGGTCGCCGAAGTCACCGAAGTCACCACCCGGCTGCTGGCCAGCCTGGCGCCGCGACGCCAACCGCCGAAGACTGTGCCGCCGCTGCGGCGACCCGAAGTGCGGGCGCGCCTCGCAGCCAAATGACCGCGACCCTCACCGTGCCCGCACTCAAGGAGTGGAGCGCGGCCGTCCATGCGTTGCTCGACGGCAGGCAGACCGTGCTCCTGCGCAAGGGCGGCATTCACGAAAAGCGGTTCGCGGTGACGGCGTCGCGTTTCCTGCTGTTTCCAACCGTCGCGCACAGCCACGTCGAGCGGGTGCGGCCCGACCATCGTGAGTTGCTCGACGCCGCGGCCGCTGACAGTACCGATGACTCCCTGATTCTACGTGCGGGTGCCAAAGTTGTTGCAGCCGTTGAGGTCAACCAGCCTGAGCGTATCGAGGAGATCGCGCCGTTGCATATCTGGACGGCCGAGTCGATCCGCGCCGACCGGCTCGACTTCCGGCCCAAGCACCGGCTCACCGTGCTCGTGGTCCAGGCAAGTCGGCTGGTCGAGCCGGTGCGACTGGCCCGTGCGCCCGAGTACGCGGGCTGCAAGAGCTGGGTCCCGCTGCCGGTCGACCCGGTCTGGGCGGATCCGGTGCACGACGACGCGACGCTGCGGGAAATCGCCGGCCGCGTCCGTAACTCAGTGGGCTGACGGCGGATTCGGCCCCGCGGGTAGCAGGAGTCGCGAGGTGCCGCCCTCGCCGAGGTGCACGGTATGCATGGCCGACGCCACCCGCCGCCCGCCGATCAATGGTTCTCCGGTGCCCAGGTTGCGGGCGAACCGCGGATGCGATCCTCCCGCGATCAGCACCCGGATGCGTGAGCCGGCGGGGAAGCGATGCGCGATCGCGTCCAGGTCGACCCGGATGTTTCGTGAATCCGGTGTCGCACAAATGTATCCGTCACTCACATTGCGGGAACGGCCCCGCGAATCCACCTGGCTGATCCGGACGAACAGGTCGTTGTAGCGGTTGTCGCAGGAGTGCGACAGTTGCAGCTGCGGGTTTCCAACGACGTACAGATCCGCAGGCAGCGGATCGCCGGTGAACGTCAGCACATCCGGGCGCTGAGCCAGTCGGGTGTCGTTGCGGTAGCCGCCTTCCGGAGACAACAGCCGGCCGCCGATGGTGGGCGTCGGGTCGGCGGGGTAGTACGTGAAGCTCGATGCGGGCGCGTCCTGATCGGGCGCGGTGGCGCCGAGGTGGCCAGCCGGCCGTAGATACAACACATGCTCGGGCATCGCGGGTGGCCAGTCGTCGAGGTCCCGCCACCCGTGGCCGTTGACGTGGATTCGCACCGGCTTGCGTGCCACCCTGCGGGTCCCAGCGAGGTGAGTGTCCAACCAGCCCAACGATTCCCGGATGACCTTCGGCGCCCCCCTGGTCATCATCTGCATGTGGGTCCACGGTCCGATGGTCACGGTGACGGGCACCCCACGCTCATGCAGACGGTGGTACTGCGCCAGCGTCTGCTCGAGGAACAGGTCCTGCCATCCGCCGAGCAACAGCACCGGAATCTCAGTGCGCTCCAGCGCCTGATGAAGCTGCAGCGGTGCCCAGTGCGGGTCGTCGTGCTCGGGGTGCTCAAGCCAGGACTCGTACCACGGTGCGCCCGTGCCGAGCAGCTTCCTGCCCGCTTCGCCGACGGGCAGCCCACTCGTCGCGGTTGCAAGCTCCCTTCGCGCCCGCACCTGCCGGACGAGGGCGCGGATGCGGCGCGGATCCTCCTGGTGGGCGACCATGTCGGACCAGCCCAGGAAATCATTGAGGCCGAATGAACCGGTGCCCCAGCGCGGGGCGCTGAGATCGTGCGGGCCGACGGTGATGACCGCGGCCTTCATCTCCGGCGGCGGGTCGGTGAGCAGGGCCCACTGGGTGAAGCCGAGGTAGGAAATCCCGACGGTGGCGAACGTGCCGGTGAACCACGGTTGGTCCCGCAGCCAGGCGGCGGTGTCGGCGCCGTCGGCGATTTCGTGGACCATCGGGCTGAACTCGCCACCGGACCCAAACGTTCCGCGAACACTTTGGACGACGACGTGATAGCCACGTGCCGCGTACACACGCGCGAACAGCGCAGAGAATGGCCAACCCCGGCCGTAGGGTCCGCGCACCAGCAGGGTGCCTGCGGGATTGGTCGTCTGCGGCTCGTAGTGGTCGGCGGTCAGCTCGACCCCGTCGCGCATCGGCGCGCGCAGGCCTCGGTTCACCCGGTATTCGGTCGTGGGTCGGGGGACCCCCAGCAGACTGCTGACGGCACTGCCGGTGAACCGGTTGATTCGCGAGCGGACAGGTGACGAGGTGGCGGTGGTTACTGCGGTCACCTAACGAAGGCTACGCAGGCACTGGGCCGTCGTCATCGATGGCCGCGACGACCTTGGCCATCAGCCATTCGATCGCGCGGACAGCGTCGTCGCTGTCGAGCCCCCACAAGCCGACCAGCCGCTCGTAGGAGGCCGGACTCCACAGCACATCGAGCAGCCCGGCGATCGTCCGCAATTGAGTGTCCGAGCCGCCTGCCGCCGATCCCGAAACCGCGCGCAGCAGAGCATCGCGCCGACGCGCATCGGAGCTGACGAACGCCGAATCATGCGGCGTGGGAACCGATTCACGCACCGAGAACCGTTGCAGCGAAGCGAAGACGCGGGCCGTCGTCTCGGCGAGGTTGGCAAGGTCCACGTCTTCGTAGGAAACACCTGCCTCGGATTCGAGGCGCTGCATCACCGCGTCGTGCAGATGGCGCTCGGTGGGGAAGTGCCGGTAGACCGTGCGCTCGCCGACGCCGGCACGTTCGGCCACGGCCTTGAAGGTCAGGTCCCGCCAACTCCACGTCTCGAACCCGTGCACAAGGTCGCTGCCAGCGTCGATGATGCGTTCGCGCGTCTGCGCCGCTTTCTGCTGCCGACTTCGATTGTCATACCGGCGCCGGGTGCCTATTGACGGCTCGCTCATAATAACGACAGTATACTGTCATTAATTGTGCGGGAGGTGCACTGTGGCGTCACCGGACGAGTTGATGTCGGCAGCCGTCGAGCGCACCGGGCTGGAGAACTTCGGCGACGACTCGTTCCGTGAGGGCCTGGAGATCCTGCTCAGGGCGCTGGCCACCGAAGCGCGGCTGAACGCCCGCGGTGAAGGATTCGTCTACCACCGCATCGGGCTGCACCTCTCGCAGCGGCTGCAGGTCGAGGACTGGTATCGGCGGCACCCCGAGATCGACGACGTCGCACTCGCGGCGCCGTTGTTCGGTATGGGCTTGCCGCGCACCGGATCCACCGCGTTGTCGTTCCTGCTCGCGCAGGATCCGAACGTCCGGTACGTGCGCAGCTGGGAAGCGGCGCAGCCCTGCCCGCCGCCGTCGACAGTGCACGGCGACGATCCGCGGATCCTGGCGGGTCAGAAGCTGGTCGTTGGCAGCAGGCACCATGTTCCGCAGGATGTGCACGGCCCGATGGAGTGCCTTGACCTGATGGCACTCGATTTCAAGTCGCAGATCTTCCAGGCCTACGCCCAGATCCCGTCGTACTCGCGCTGGCTCGTCGACCGTGCGGACTTCACCTCGACTTACCGCTACGAGCGCCGTGTGCTCAAGCTGCTGGCTTGGGGCGAGCCTGTCCGGCCGTGGCGGCTGAAGTCACCGGCCCACGTGCTCTCGCTGGACTACCTCGACTGCGTCTTCGGTGACGCAAGATTCGTTATGACACACCGCGATCCGACCGATGTGATCCTGTCGGTGGCCGACGTCTACGCCGACATCGTCGGCGGCTTCACCGACCACCTCGACCGGCGCTACCTCGGTGAGCTGAATGTGCACCAATGGTCGGTCGGCATGGACCGCGCGGTGAAGTTCCGCGATGGTGGGGCCGAGCAACGGTTCTTTGACATCGACTTTCGCGCAATGCAGGCCGACCCGATCGGCGAAGTTCGTCGCCTCTACGGCTGGCTGGGCGAGCCGGTCACCGACGAGTTCGAAACGCGGATGCGCGCATGGTGGGCCGACAACGCCGAGAAGCGCGAACCGCACACGCACGCAGACCCGCAGGCATTCGGGCTGAACCTCAACGCAATTCGGCCGCTTTTCGCCAATTACATCGAGAGATGGGGAAACGCCGATGACGATTGACTTGACCGGGGGCATCGACCCGGCCCGGGAGTACATGTTCGCCGAGCGGCCGGACAACCCCGAGATGCGGGATTCGGTGAGCTTCTGGGTTTTTGACGACCGCGGCCAGGTGGGCCTGCCCCGCATCGGCATCGAGGCGGTGGCGGCGAACTGGGATGCCCACGCAATTCAGGTCAACGTCGCATTCCCTGACGGTCGCGTGTACCGGCTGCGCGAGGACGCCGCCAGCCGGCCCGTCGACGGCCCGGACGGTAAGCCGACGACCCTTGGCGCAGGCCCGCTGGCGTTCACTTGCGTCGAGCCGTTCAACGTGTGGACGGTGACGTTCGACGGGCAGGCGGTCCAGACGTCCTCCACCAATCTCGTCGACGGCCGCAAGGACGGGCCGCTGGTGGATCTGCAATTCGAGGTCGAGGCAAAGCTGGCGGTTCCGCCGTGGGTGCAGGGTGCGCTGCAGCCCGACGCGGGTTCGGCGCTGAACACGTCGATCGAGGGCGACCTGATGGGCGGGCCACGCTACGAGCAGCTGTTCCGGGCGACCGGGGCGGTCCGCGTGGGCGGCACTGAGCACGCCTTCACTGGCAGCGGTCTGCGGATACGACGCCAGGGTGTACGCCGGCTGGAGGGGTTCTGGGGGCACTGCTGGCAGTCGGCGCTGTTTCCCGGCGGCCGGGCATTCGGCTACATCGCCTACCCGCCGCGACCAGACGGCGAGCCGACGTTCAACGAGGGCTATGTCTTTGGCGGGGACGGCGACCTCATCCCGGCGCGGGTCATCGAGGCGCCGTGGCTGACGAAGCTGCAGCCGCTGGGCGAGAACGTCTCCGTGGTGCTGCAGACCGCCGACGGCACCGTGCGGATCGAGGGCGAGACGGTCGTGTCCACCCACGACATCACCGATCCCGGCGAGCTGCCCGCTGACCAATTGGCCAAGCTCGCCAATTGGACGTTCCCCGCACTGCAGCAGGCGGGAGTGCGCTACCGGTGGGACGGCGAAAAGACGTACGGCATGCTCGAACGCTCGATGCCGATGGACAAGATACGCCGCTAGAAGCCGCTAGAACTTGTAGAACGGGCTCAGCTCACGCGCACGCTGCAGATTGGTCTGCAGGCAGTCGACGTCGTCGGCCGCGTAGATCGGCGAGTAGAACATGATCTGCTGAATCACGCCGTAACTGGTCTTGAAGGCGATCCCGCAGGTGATCCACCAGCGGTCATTCCAGTCGGTGGGCTTCATCACCCAGAACTGAGCCGCACGGTGGCCATTGACGTCGAGTTCGACGGCGTCGCGTGGCAGTGATTCCTCATAGGTGCGCCAGACGAACGCCTCGACACTGACCTGATAGTTACCAGCGTCGTACTTGCAGCGCAGGCCTTCCTCGGGCGTGGGTGGCGTGAACGCCAGGCCGATCCGCTGGACAACGTCGATAGGGATGTCCCGGCACGGGTCGAACGGATCGGGATCAACGGTATCGACGACAGGCCACTTGATCGTCGTGGTGACGTTGGTCATCGGGATATCGGTCGCATTGACCCGCGCGGGGCCCGCCGGGTGGATCTGCCAGACCGTGATCACCGCCGCGACCAGTGCGCACAGCGCCGACAGGACGCGCAGTTTGGCGGCCATCAAGCCCCCTCTTCGGCTGTTTGGGCGGCTCAGCCGCCGTACTGTTTGTGGCGGCTCAGCCGCCGTGTCGGTCCGACCCCTGCCGGGAGTGTAGCGGGCCTCGGCCAGCCGCCGGACGGGAAATAGGAACATGTTCTAGTTGCCGGATCAGGGGCTGAGGGTATCGCAAGTAGGCTGGTCGGTTGTGACACGTGACGGCCGTCGACCCACGCTGTGGGCGATCAGCGACCTTCACACCGGTCACACGGGCAACAAGCCGATCACCGAGTCGCTGCATCCGTCGTCACCCGATGACTGGCTGATCGTCGCCGGGGACGTCGCCGAGCGGACGGACGAGATCCACTGGTCGCTCGATCTACTTCGCAAACGGTTCGCGAAGGTCATCTGGGTTCCTGGCAACCACGAGCTGTGGACCACCAACAACGATCCGATGCAGATCTTCGGCAAGGCCCGCTACGACTACCTGGTCAATATGTGCGACGAGATGGGCATCGTCACTCCCGAGCACCCTTTTCCGGTGTGGAACGAGGAGGGCGGCCCGGCGACCATCGTGCCGATGTTCCTGCTGTACGACTACACCTTTCTTCCGCAGGGCGCGGCGACCAAGGCCGAGGGCCTGGCCATCGCCAGGGAGCGCAACGTCGTTGGCACCGACGAGTTCCTCCTCTCCGCAGAGCCCTACGCCACCCGCGACGCGTGGTGCCGCGACCGGGTGTCCTACACACGCAAGCGGCTGGAAGACCTCGACTGGGTGACGCCGACCGTGCTGGTGAACCACTTCCCGCTGGTGCGCGAGCCGTGCGATGCGATGTTCTACCCGGAGTTCGCGCTGTGGTGCGGCACCACCGCGACCGCCGATTGGCACACTCGCTACAACGCGATCTGCTCGGTGTATGGCCACCTGCACATCCCTCGCACCACGTGGTATGACGGGGTGCGCCACGAGGAGGTGTCGGTCGGCTATCCGCGAGAATGGCGCCGCCGCAAGCCATTTCGCTGGCTGCGCCAAGTGCTGCCTGACCCGAAGTACGCGCCCGGCTATCTCAACGAGTTCGGCGGCCACTTCGAAATCACCCAGGAGATGCGGGAGGGCGCCGAGAAGGTGCAGCAGCGGATCAAGGACAGGCGGGCGAGATGACGATCGTCGCGACGCTGCTATCCGATGTACTGCCGGGTGTAGACGCCTTGGCCGCCGCCGAAACGTATGACGATCCGCCGGATTTGGCGCCGTTACCGGAAGAGGAACCACTGATCGCGAAGTCAGTGGCCAAGCGGCGCAACGAATTCGTCACCGTGCGGTACTGCGCACGGCTGGCCATGGGGGAGTTAGGTGTTCCGCCGGTGCCGATTCTCAAGGGGGACAAGGGCGAACCGTGTTGGCCCGACGGTGTCGTCGGCAGCCTCACGCACTGCACCGGTTACCGCGGCGCGGCCGTCGGCCGCCGTGACGAGGTGCGCTCGGTCGGTATCGACGCCGAACCGCACGACGTGCTGCCCAAGGGTGTGCTCGACGCGATCAGCCTTCCGAAGGAACGTGCCGAACTGCAGGAGATGCCCGAAGGCTTGCACTGGGACCGAATCCTGTTCTGCGCCAAGGAGGCGACGTACAAGGCGTGGTTCCCGCTGACGCACCGCTGGCTGGGCTTCGAAGATGCCCACATCACGTTCGGCGTCGACGACAGCGGTACCGCGGGTGTCTTCGAATCGCGCATCCTCATCGATCCGGCTGCAGAGTCGGGACCCCCGCTGCAGGCACTGTCGGGACGCTGGTCGGTTCGCGACGGTCTGGCCCTGACGGCGATCGTGCTATGACCGAAGCCGGCCTTGTCGTCGTCGACAAACCCGCCGGCGTCACCAGCCATGACGTCGTGGGCCGCTGCCGTCGCATCTTCGGCACCCGCAAGGTGGGCCACGCCGGCACGCTGGACCCGATGGCCACCGGCGTGCTCGTCGTCGGCATCGAACGGGCCACCAAGATCCTCGGTCTGCTGACCACCACCGACAAGTCGTATGTGGCGACGATGCGGCTGGGCCAGACCACGTCGACGGAGGACGCTGAAGGCGAAGTCCTGCAGACGGTTTCAGCCGACCACGTAGCCGAAGCGCAGATCGGTGAGGCGGTCGCAGCACTGCGCGGCGAGATCGCGCAGGTTCCGTCGTCGGTCAGCGCGGTGAAGGTGGGCGGACAGCGGGCCTACAAGCTGGCCCGCGAAGGCCAGACCGTCGAACTGGCGCCTCGCAACGTCCGCATCAGCCGGTTCGACGTGCTGGCCGTCCGACGCGTTGATGGGCTCATCGACATGGACGTCGAAGTCGACTGCTCGAGTGGCACCTACATCCGGGCGCTGGCCCGTGACGTCGGGGCGGCCGTCGGCGTCGGCGGGCATCTCACCGCACTGCGTCGCACCCGTGTCGGTCGATTCGGTCTCGATCAGGCACGCACGCTCGATAACCTCGCGGAGTCGCCGAGGTTGAGTTGCAGCCTTGATGAGGCCTGCCTGCAATCGTTTCCGCGCCGCGACCTGACCGCCGAGGAAGCAGAGGATACCCGGCATGGCAGACCGCTGAAACTCGCTGGGATCGAAGGGATTTACGCTGCGACGTCCGCGGGTGGCCAGGTCATCGCGCTACTGACCGATCACACCAGTCGCACCAAGCCGGTCGTGGTCCTGCGCCCGGCCACGTTGTAATTTCAGGATCGGAGGATATATGGGAACGCCGTACAAACTCCTTCAGCTCGCACTGGCCGTGTTCGGAGTGATATTCCTGCTCGTCTATCCCATTGCCGTGGTGTGGCCGTCAGGCTGGATATGGCATGCCGGCTCGCCGCATCATTCCGAGTACTTCATGATGATCGTCGGCATCTACGGAACGCTCGGGGTGTTTTTGCTGAATGCGGCGCGAAACCCGCAATCCAATCTCAGCGTGATCTGGTTCACGGTGTGGTCCAGTGTCGTGCACGCCGCGATCATGACGGTGCAATCCTTAAGCGGCGAACACCAATTGGGCCACCTCTGGGGCGATGTCCCAGCGCTGCTGCTGGTGGCAATCGTGCTATCGGCGCTCGTGCTGTCGGCAGGCCTGAAGCAGCCTGCGCCCGATCGAACCGGGACGGCGACGCGTTAGCCGATGACCCAGATCGCTTCTGCCGCAGGGCTTCCCAGGTCCACGGTGGTGCCAGGATCGTCCTCCCTGGCATCGGCGGACTTGACAGCCACCGAGATCATGCCTGCGAAGTCGCGTCTGGCCAGCACGTGCAGCCGCGAGTCCAGGCTGATGCCAACACTGTCGAAGTACCGCAGCATCTCGGGGTCGGCGTCGGAGATGCGGGCCACCGTGCCGATATCGCCGTCGCGGCAGACCGACAACTGTCGCGCATCAGGTGTCGGCACCTGTCCATCGGCGGCGGGAATCGGATCCCCGTGCGGATCACGCGTCGGATGGCCCAGCTTGGCGTCGATGCGAGCGAGCATCCGATCGGACACCGCGTGCTCGAGGATCTCGGCCTCGTCGTGCACCTCGTCCCAGCTGTAGCCGAGCTCGCGAACCAGGAACGTCTCCATGAGCCGGTGTCGGCGCACCATCGCCAGCGCGGCGCGGCGGCCGGCCTCGGTCAACGTCACGGCGCCGTACTTCTCGTGGTCGACCAGCCCCTGGTCGGCGAGCTTGCGGATGGACTCCGAGGCGGTGCTGGCCGACACGCCGATGCGCTCGGCGAGCAGCTTCGTGCTGACCTTCTCCAGCGACCATTCCTGGGCGGTCCAGATGACTTTGAGGTAGTCCTGGGCAACCGTGGTCAGGTCGCGCGGGTTGCCGTTGGGACTCACAGTTAGAAAGTTTAGGCAATCGTCACCTCATCTGGGGATCTAGCGAAGCCGCGTGACACCCTGCGCCGTAGGCTTGCGGCTGTGCAGCGCTGGCGGGGGCAAGACGACATCCCCACGGACTGGGGCCGATGCGTGGTCACGATCGGCGTCTTTGATGGTGTGCATCGGGGGCACCAGGAGCTGATCAGTCACGCCGTCAAGGCGGGCAGGACCCGCGGCGTCCCTTCGGTGCTGATGACGTTCGACCCGCATCCGATGGAGGTCGTCTTTCCAGGCAGCCATCCGGCGCAGCTGACCACGTTGACCCGGCGTGCCGAACTCGTCGAAGAATTGGGCATCGACGTGTTCCTGGTCATGCCGTTCACCACTGACTTCATGAAGCTCACGCCGGATCGCTATATCCATGAGTTGCTCGTGGAGCACTTGCACGTCGTCGAAGTGGTGGTGGGCGAGAACTTCACCTTCGGCAAGAAGGCCGCGGGCAACGTCGACACGCTGCGCAAGGCGGGCGAGCGGTTCGGATTTGCGGTGCAGGGCATGTCGCTGGTCAGCGAGCACCACCAGAACGAGGACATCACATTCTCGTCCACCTACATCCGGGCCTGCGTAGACGCCGGCGACGTGGTGGCAGCCACCGAGGCGCTGGGCCGGCCGCACCGGGTCGAGGGTGTGGTGGTGCGCGGCGACGGCCGCGGCATGGCGCTCGGCTTCCCGACCGCCAACGTGGCACCGCCGATGTACTCGGCGATCCCCGCCGACGGCGTTTACGCCGCGTGGTTCACCGTCCTGGGACATGGCCCGATCACCGGCACCGTCGTCCCAGGTGAGCGGTATCAGGCCGCGGTGTCGGTGGGCACCAACCCGACGTTCTCCGGGCGCACCCGCACCGTGGAGGCGTTTGTTCTCGACACCAGCGCAGACCTGTACGGCCAGCATGTCGCGGTGGATTTCGTCGCCCGCATCCGCGGACAGGAGAAATTCGCCCACGTCGAGGAGCTGGTGTCGACGATGGGCGACGACACCGAGCACGCCCGCACGATTCTGTCTGCCGGCTGACCATGAGATAAACTGCGTGGCGACCACGACGTGTGCTGCAGTTCGCGGCGGCCGCGTCGGCCTTTTTTTGACAAGGCACCCGTTTTGTCGCGGACCGAAGATATGGAGTTATTTCGTGGCGCTCACCGCCGAACAGAAGAAAGACATTCTGGGCCAGTACGGCCTGCATGACAGCGACACCGGCTCCCCGGAAGCCCAGGTCGCGCTGCTGACCAAGCGGATCGCCGATCTGACCGAGCACCTCAAGGTGCACAAGCACGACCACCACTCACGGCGCGGGCTGCTGCTGCTGGTCGGTCGGCGCCGTCGGCTGCTCAAGTACGTCGCCCAGGTAGACGTGCACCGCTACCGCTCCCTGATCGACCGGCTCGGCTTGCGCCGCTGAGCGGCGGATCTGGTCCACGCGCTGACGTCGACCGAGATTTCGGCTCCGTACCTGCTCCAAGGTACGATGGGTCTGTTCGTCAGCCGTTTTGGCTCGAACAATTGGGTGCGGTTTTCGCAGATCCGCGAGCGCCGTTCCCGCGCGTCATATCGGAACCCGCCTGATCGCGCGGTCTTCGGTAGTGGCTGCCGGGTTCGATTCCCGACAGCTTCGATCGATGGCCGTAGCCGCATCTAGCCGGTGGTTCACACGCTGTGACGACGCGAAACAGTTGAAAATGAACCCAGAGAGGCCATACGGACGCTCATGTCTGTAGTCGAAATTGAAGACGGCGTATACGAGTCCACTGCCGCCATCGACAACGGGAGCTTCGGCACCCGCACCATCCGTTTCGAGACCGGTCGGCTTGCACAGCAGGCTGCCGGTGCCGTCGTCGCGTACCTCGACGACGAAACCATGCTGCTTTCCGCAACGACCGCCAGCAAGACGCCGAAGGACCACTTCGACTTCTTCCCGCTGACGATCGACGTCGAGGAGCGCATGTACGCCGCCGGGCGTATTCCCGGCTCGTTCTTCCGCCGGGAAGGACGCCCGTCTACCGACGCCATCCTGACCTGCCGGCTGATCGATCGCCCACTGCGGCCGACGTTCATCTCCGGCCTGCGCAATGAGGTTCAGGTCGTCGTGACGATCATGAGCCTCGATCCCAACGACCTGTACGACGTGCTGGCCATCAACGCAGCGTCGGCATCCACGCAGATCTCCGGACTGCCGTTCAACGGCCCCGTCGGGGGCGTGCGTGTCGCGCTCATCGACGGCCAGTGGGTGGCGTTCCCGACCGTCGAGCAGCTCGAGCGGGCCGTCTTCGACATGGTGGTGGCTGGCCGCAAAGTCGAGACCGCGGGAACCGACGACGTGGCGATCATGATGGTCGAGGCCGAGGCCACCGACAACGTCGTCGAACTCATCGACGGCGGTGCCGGGGCGCCGACCGAGAGCATCGTCGCCGAGGGACTCGAAGCCGCTAAGCCATTCATCGCCGCGTTGGTCGATGCGCAGAAGGAATTGGCCGATCGCGCCGCCAAGCCGACGGCCGACTATCCGGTCTTCCCCGAGTACGGCGAGGACGTCTACTACGCGGTGTCCTCGGTGGCCACCGACGCGTTGTCTGAGGCGCTGAGCATTGCGGGCAAGACCGAGCGCAACGACCGCACCGACGAGATCAAGGGTGACGTTGTCGACCGGCTGGCCGAGCAGTACGCCGGCCGTGAGAAGGAGATCGGCGCCGCATTCCGGTCGTTGACTAAAAAGCTTGTCCGCCAACGCATCCTGACCGACCACTTCCGCATCGATGGCCGCGGAATCACCGATATCCGCGCCCTGAGTGCCGAGGTCGCAGTGGTGCCGCGGGCACACGGCAGCGCGCTGTTCGAGCGTGGCGAGACTCAGATTCTGGGCGTCACCACGCTGGACATGATCAAGATGGCCCAGCAGATCGACTCGCTGGGACCCGAGACCACCAAGCGCTACATGCACCACTACAACTTCCCGCCGTATTCGACCGGTGAGACGGGCCGCGTCGGCTCGCCAAAGCGCCGCGAGATCGGCCACGGTGCGCTGGCTGAGCGGGCACTGATGCCGGTGCTGCCCAGCATCGAGGAGTTCCCGTACTCGATCCGGCAGGTCTCGGAGGCGTTGAGCTCCAACGGTTCCACGTCCATGGGCTCGGTGTGCGCGTCGACGCTGGCGCTGCTGAACGCCGGAGTTCCCCTGAAGGCGCCGGTTGCAGGCATCGCGATGGGTCTGGTGTCCGATGACATTGAAGTTGAAGCGGGGGACGGCAAAAAAGTCGAGCGACGGTTTGTCGCACTGACCGACATCCTCGGTGCCGAGGATGCCTTCGGCGACATGGACTTCAAGGTCGCGGGCACCAAGGAATTCGTCACCGCGCTGCAGCTGGACACGAAGCTCGACGGCATCCCGTCACAGGTGCTGGCCGGTGCACTGTCACAGGCCAAGGATGCCCGGCTGACCATCCTCGAGGTGATGGCCGAGGCCATCGACTCACCCGACGAGATGAGCCCGTATGCGCCGCGGATCACCACGATCAAGGTGCCCGTCGACAAGATCGGCGAGGTCATCGGCCCGAAGGGCAAGATGATCAACTCGATCACCGAGGAGACCGGCGCGTCCATCTCCATCGAGGACGACGGCACGGTGTTCGTCGGTGCGACCAATGGTGAGTCGGCGCAGGCCGCGATCGACAAGATCAACGCGATCGCCAACCCGCAGCTGCCCAAGATCGGTGAGCGGTTCCTCGGAACCGTGGTCAAGACAACCGATTTCGGCGCATTCGTGTCGCTGCTGCCGGGACGTGACGGCCTGGTGCACATCTCCAAGCTCGGCCGGGGCAAGCGCATCGCCAAGGTCGAAGACGTGGTCAAGGTGGGCGACAAGCTGCGCGTGGAGATCGCTGACATCGACAACCGCGGCAAGATCTCGTTGATCCTTGTCGCCGAAGACGACGCAGCGGAGGAGTCGCCCAGCTCTTCTGACTCCGGCGCCGCGCCCGTCGATGCCGCAACCGCCAGCAGCTAGGTCGCGGGCGCTGCATCGCGGCGCCCGCACCGATAAAACGGCGGATGCGGTGCGCCGCACCACCCTGCCCGGTGGCCTACGTGTAGTCACCGAGTACATCCCGTCGGTGCGTTCCGCGTCTGTCGGGGTGTGGGTCAACGTCGGATCGCGCGACGAGGGACGCAGCGTGGCCGGTGCCGCGCACTTCCTGGAACACCTGCTGTTCAAGTCGACGCCGACGCGCACGGCGGTCGAGATGGCCCAGGCCGTCGATGCCGTTGGCGGCGAACTGAACGCGTTCACCGCCAGGGAGCACACCTGCTACTACGCGCATGTGCTCGACGCCGATCTGGAGCTGGCCATCGACATGGTCGCCGACGTGGTGCTGCGCGGCAGGTGTGCTGCCGACGATGTTGAGGTCGAACGCGACGTGGTGCTCGAGGAAATCGCGATGCGCGACGACGACCCGGAGGACACGCTGGGCGACGTGTTCCTCTCAGCGATGTTCGGCGAGCACCCGGTGGGCCGACCCGTGATCGGCAGCGTCGAGTCGGTATCGGCGATGACGCGGGCACAACTGCATTCGTTCCATGTGCGCCGCTACATCCCGGAGCGGATGGTGGTGGCGGTGGCCGGCAACGTCGAGCACGACGAGGTCATCGCGCTAGTGCGAGAACACTTCGGGTCGAGGCTGATTCGCGGCCGCACCCCGGTGGCCCCCCGTAAGGGCACCGGCCGGGTGACGGGCCAGCCGACCCTGCGGTTTGTCAGCCGGGACGCCGAGCAGACACACCTGACCCTCGGCGTGCGCACCCCGGGCAGGCACTGGGAGCACCGGTGGGCGCTGTCGGTGCTCAACACCGCCTTGGGCGGTGGCCTGAGTTCGCGCCTGTTCCAAGAGATTCGGGAGACTCGCGGCCTGGCGTACTCCGTGTACTCGACCATCGACACGTTCTCCGACAGCGGAGCGTTGTCGATATACGCCGCTTGCCAGCCGGAACGGTTCGACGAAGTGGTCCGGGTGACGACCGAGGTGCTCGAGAACGTGGCGCGCGACGGCATCACCGAAGCGGAGTGCCGAATCGCCAAGGGATCAATGCGCGGGGGGCTGGTGCTCGGATTGGAGGATTCCGGTTCGCGGATGAACCGGATCGGCCGCAGCGAGCTGAACTACGGCGAACACCGCAGCATCGCGCACACGCTCGACAAGATCGACGAGGTCACCCTCGACGAGGTCAACGCCGTCGCGCACCAACTGCTGAACCGAGCCTACGGCGCGGCCGTCCTCGGGCCACAGCGCTCGAAAAAGTCTTTACCGCGGGCCCTTCGGGCCATCGCGGGTTGACCGCTACGCTGGGATCGATGACTGGACTGTCCCGGCGGCATGTGTTGGTCGGCGGGTTTGCGCTCGCCGCCGTGGCCGCAACTGGCCAGAAGGCTGCGCTTGCCGACCCTGCCTCGACGCTCGCGCCGATCAACGAACGCATTGCGGCGCTCGAGCAACGTCATAACGCATACGTCGGCCTGTTCGCCGCCGACCTCGACGGCGGCCGGTCCATTTCCCACCGCGGCCAGGAAGCCTTCGCGATGTGCTCGACGTTCAAGTGCTACGCGTCGGCGCGGGTGTTGCAGATGGACGAGGGTGGCGAGTTGACGTTGGATCAGGAGGTCTTCGTCGACCCGGCGGCGATCGTCGTGAATTCGCCGAGGACGCAGCCGCGGGCGGGCGGCGAGATGACGCTCGATGAGCTGTGTAAGGCGGCGCTGCAGGTCAGCGACAACACCGCGGCGAACCTGCTGCTGACGACCATCGGCGGGCCGTCCGCGATCACCGCGTTCGCCCGCAGCATCGGCGATCCGAGCTCCCGGCTGGACCGGTGGGAGATTGAGTTGAATTCGGCGGTCCCCGGTGACCCCCGTGACACCAGCACGCCCGAGGCTCTCGGCGGTGGATACCGCGACCTACTCGCGGGCGATGCGCTCGCGCCACCGCAGCGCCAGCAGCTCGAAGACTGGATGCGGGCGAATGAGACGTCGAGCATGCGGGCTGGATTGCCGCCGGGGTGGACCAGCGCCGACAAGACGGGCAGCGGCGATTACGGCAGCACCAACGATGTCGGCGTCGCGTATGGTCCCGCTGGCCAGCGGGTGCTGCTGGCGATCATGACGCGCTCGCAGGCCAACGACCCGAAGGCGCAGAATCTGCGGCCACTCATCGGCGAGCTCACCACGCTGCTGATACCCGAGCTGCTGGCGTAGGCGATCTTCTAGGGAAACACCCGATTCCTCGGCCAACCCTTCTGCAATACGTTTTTCCCAGTCGAGCCGCGCCTGCGTCGGTGGGCATGGGGAGTGAGACGGGGAGATTACGTTGGCGATCGAGACGATCGAGTATCACCGCGAGATCGACAGTCGTGACTCAATGCGCTCGGCGGGGCGCAATGGCTGCGCATCGGTCGCCGTCGTCGACGAGCACGACGCAATCCACGCCGCTGTGGAGCTGTGGTGCACCCAGGCGCAACCTCCCATCCAATTCGCGGGCAATTATTTCTCCGCCGAGCAGTTCCTGTCCGAGCATCCTTCGCCGTCCACGTCGGGGGTCGGCCCGATCGTGCTGGAGCTGCAAAAGCACCGCAACGGGGTGGACTACACCGCGCTGGACCACATCGTGTCGCATCGGCATCGGGTAATCGTCTACTCGCACATGGCAACTGACGAAGTGATCTTGACGGCGCTGGACCGCGGCGCGGTCACATACCTGACGAAAGCCGAACGCAAGGGCCATTTGATCGATGCGATCCGTGCGGTGGGAACCGACACACCCTATGTCGGGCCGCGGATGGCCTTGGCGATGCATAACGACAGCACGGTCGGCCGGGCGAACCTCGCCCCGCGGGAAAAGGAAGTGCTGATCGCGTGGTTCCGCACCGAAAGCAAGGATGTCGTCGCGCGCCAACTGCAGATCGCACCGACGACCGTTCGCACCCACTTGCAGCGGGTACGGGCGAAGTACGCCGCGGTGGGTCGGCCCGCCACCACGAAGGCCGCGTTGGTGGCCCGGGCCATTCAGGACGGCATCGTCAACGTCGACGACATCTAGTCGGTCGTGCATTTGCTCGGCGTGCTCAAAATGGAGCCGCCGCGAGACCAATTATGGCCACGTTACGAATTTCCCTGGGTGCGTCATCCCCTCGCCGACTTCCCGCGAAATGACGTGACGGCCGCGATGGTGCGCGAGCTGGGAGTTGCTCAGCATGCGCACAGGCTCTGAATTTGAGCAACAATCGTTCGCTTCGGCGGCCGCGTCGCCCGGCAACCCCTCGCTGCCGGGCGACAGGCCTCCAGTTGCGCCTGTCCTAGCGCTTCGGCATTAGCCGCTGAAACGGTCTGATGCCTGGTGTCTCCTCAACTTCGTGGGACTTTATCCTCTGCTTGTTTGGAGAGTGAAATAAGACTACGTCGTATCGGGCCGGATCACATGAGTAGAGCACTACTCGATCTCGGACGGCGTCGATTGCACAACAAAAGCTATGTAGCAAATATCGAACGCTCCGCCGAACGTACGATGCCAAGGTCAACGCGGTCGGCCCGGCCACAGCCACAAAAGGGCGTCGAATTCCTGCGAATAGGAGCAATGTCCCAAGATTGGGACCATTGGAATACAACCCGGCCATTGCTGCGAATTGAAGTTTGCTGACCGCTTGTTCGGAAGTTATGGCGACCAGTGCCGGCCAGGGAGACGGGCGATTCGCTGTGGATGTGTGCGATGCCTCCCCATGTAGCGAACCCGGGCACCGCTCGTTCGCGGCGCCCGGGTTCGCGGGGTGGGAAGGCTACTAGGCCAGCACGGTGGTCGGATCGGTGTAGGGAAGGTCGAGATCGGCCGCCACCTGCTCGGAGAGCAGCGCGCCGTCGTGCGTGGACAGGCCCTTGGCCAGCGCCTGATCCGCATTGCAGGCGGCCCGCCAGCCCTTGTCGGCCAGTTTCAGCACATAGGGCATGGTGGCGTTGGTCAGCGCGTAAGTCGACGTGCGCGGCACCGCGCCTGGCATGTTGGCGACGCAGTAGAACAGCGTGTCGTGCACGGCGAACGTGGGGTCGTCGTGGGTCGTCGGGCGCGAATCCTCGAAGCACCCGCCCTGATCGATGGCGATGTCGACCAGCACCGCGCCCGACTTCATGTGCGAGACAGTCGAATTCGCCACTAGCTTGGGCGCCTTGGCGCCAGGCACCAGCACCGCGCCGATGACCAGGTCGGCTTTCTTGACCGCATCCTCGAGCTCGAGGATCGACGAATAGCGGGTCTCAATGCGGCCGCCGAACTCGCCATCCACCTCGCGGAGCTTGTTGATGTTGACATCGAAGACCGTCACATGAGCGCCCATCCCCGCCGCGACGCGGGCCGCGTTGTAGCCGGCAGTGCCGCCGCCGATGACCACCACGTCCGCAGGCGCGACGCCGGGCACGCCACCCATCAACACGCCGCGGCCGCCGTGGCTGCGCATCATGTGATACGCCCCGACCTGGGCCGACAGCCGTCCGGCGACCTCACTCATCGGCGCGAGCAGCGGCAACGCACCGTCGGCCGACTGCACGGTTTCATACGCGATCGACGTCGTGCCCGACGCGAGCAGGGCGTCGGTGCACGGCTTGGATGCCGCCAGATGCAGGTAGGTGAAGAGCGTCTGGCCCTTGCGCATCCGGCTGTATTCGGCCTCGATCGGCTCCTTGACCTTGAGCAGCAGCTCCGCGTCGGCCCACACCGCATCGGCTCCGCTGATCAGCTGCGCGCCTGCGCGCTTGAAGTCAGCGTCGGAGATCGCGGATCCCTCGCCCGCGCCCGATTGGATGATCACCTCGTGGCCGCGATGGACCAACTCGGCCACGCCAGCGGGGGTGATGGCGACTCGATACTCGTTGTTCTTGATCTCGGTCGGGATTCCGACGCGCATGACGGCTCCTAAAAGTCGTGGTGTCTACAAGAATTGTGAAGAACTTGCGGTTCAATGGCAATCAGTCCGAAGCTTCTTCGCTAGAATTGCGAAATGGTAGAAGGAATGACGAGATCCGCGGTGACGGCAGCCCGGCCGTCGAAGGATGTTCAACCCGTCCAGATCGACGCAATCGACAGGCGCATCCTGACCGCCCTGCACGCCGATGCCCGCATGTCCAACAACGCGCTCGCAGAGCTGGTCGACATCGCCCCCTCGACCTGTCACGGCCGGGTTCGGCGGCTACAAGAGCTGGGTGTGATCCGCGGGTTCCACGCCGACATCGATCCCGCCGCGATCGGCCTGACGCTGCAGGCGATGATCTCGGTCAGCCTGCAATCCAACGCCCGCGGCAAGATTCGCAACTTCATTCAGCACATTCGGTCCAGGCCGCAGGTGATGGATGTCTACTTCCTGGCCGGAGCTGACGACTTCATCCTTCACGTCGCCGCGCGCGACACCGATGATCTTCGGGCGTTCGTCGTGGAGAACCTCAACGCCGATGCCGACGTGGCAGGCACGCAGACCTCACTGATCTTCGAACATCTCCGGGGTGCATCGCCGCTGTAGGTCTTAACTGTTCCTCCGGTTTCGCGTCAATCGATCTCGCCGACGCGGACACTTCGTTGTGTCGACAGGGGAGGGCGATATGGGGACGACCGGCTTTGGTAGGCCTAGGACTTACTGCGAGGCGTTTCAGCGGACCGCCGCGATAGACCCAGACGCGGTTGCGGTTCGCAATGTCGGGGGCACGCAAACGCTGACGTGGGGTCAATACAGCGACCAGGTGCGTGCGGTCGCCTCGGGATTGCACGCGCTCGGGGTGCGCCGGGGTGACACCGTCGCGTTGATGATGGCCAACCGGGTCGAGTTCTATCCGCTCGACGTTGGTGCGCAGCACATCGGCGCCACCGCGTTTTCGGTGTACAACACGCTTTCGGCCGAACAGCTGGGTTACGTATTGAGCAACGCGGACGCGAAAGTCGTTATGTGCGAGGCGCAATACGTCGACCGGATCAGGGAGTCCGGGGTGCCGATCGAGCGCATCGTCTGCGTCGATGGGGCGCCCGAGGGCACATTGACCGCCGAGGAACTGGTCGCCCAGCCGTCGCCGGACTTCGACTTCGAATCCACTTGGCGCGCAGTCCAGCCCGACGATGTGTTGACCTTGATCTACACGTCGGGCACGACCGGACCGCCCAAAGGTGTGGAGATGACCCACGCGAACCTGCTGTTCGAGGCATTTGCAGTCACCGAGGTTTTGCCGGTGCGGTTCGGCGACCGGATCACCTCCTATCTGCCGACCGCCCACATCGCAGACCGGTTCACGGCGCTCTATCTCCAGGAGGTGACGGGTAGTGAGATCACCGTGGTGCCTGATGCACAGCAGATCGCCGCGGCGCTGCCGGACTGCAGGCCAACCGTGTGGGGCGGCGTGCCGCGGGTGTGGGAAAAGCTCAAGGCCGGTATCGAAGCGAGTGCAGCCGCCGAGCCCGATGAGACGCGCCGCCAGGCTTTGCAATGGGCGCTCGGCGTCGCGGCCCGCAAGGCGCAGTCCGATATTGCCGGAGTGGCGGTGCCTGAAGAACTTGCCGCGGAATACGCCAGCGCCGACGAGCTCGTCTTGTCAAAGCTGCGCGCCAAACTCGGGCTGGACCAGGTGAGGTGGTGCATTTCTGGTGCGGCGCCCATCCCCAAGGAGGTGCTCGGCTTTTTCGGCGGACTCGGCATCCCGATGACCGAGATCTGGGGCATGTCGGAATTGAGTTGCATCGCCAGCGTGGTGCCGCCGACCGAGTACCGGTTCGGCACCGTGGGCAAGCTACTTGATGGCATGGAAGGCAAGATCGCCGCCGACGGCGAACTTCTGGTCCGCGGGCCGTTGGTGATGAAGGGATACCGCAAGGAACCGGCGAAGACTTCCGAGACCGTCGACGGTGACGGCTGGCTGCACACCGGCGATGTGATGACTATCGACGGCGACGGTTATCTGACGATCATCGATCGCAAGAAGGAGCTGATCATCAACTCCGCGGGAAAGAACATGTCCCCGGCGAACATTGAGAACGCGATCAAGTCCACGTGTCCGCTCATCGGTGGCATGGCGACCATCGGCGAAAGGCGTCCGTACAACACCGCGGTGATAGTCCTGGAACCCGAGGCCGCCGCCGCCTATGCGGCCCGGCGCGGGCTCTCCGATGCGTCGGCCGCAACGTTGGCGACCGACCAGGATGTCATCGCGCGGGTGAGGGCGGGGATTGCTGAGGGCAATGCGAAGCTGTCGCGCGTCGAACAGATCAAGCGGTTCCGGATCCTGCCGACGTTCTGGGAACCCGGCGGCGACGAGCTGACCCTGACGATGAAGCTGCGGCGGGGGCCCATCGCCCAGAAGTACGCTGCAGAAATCGAGTCGCTGTACTCGGAAACGCCAGACGCTGAGGTGCTCGAGCCGACCCCGTCTGCTGTGCTCGCCTGACTCCTCGTCCGCCGGGATGCGGAAGGCATAAATTATCGGTGTGCTGCAAGGGCTGCCGGCAGCGGGCTCGGTGGGGTACGCAGGACCGATGTAGATGGCGCGGGTGGCTGAAAGCGATTGCGCACCTACGGTTCAGCGCATCGTAGAGAGGTTCCAGTGCCGGGTCATCCCGGTAGGCATCTGCGGGTTGCTACTCGACAGCATGGTCGTTCAGGTCGCGGGCCATCGAGGCTGCGGCTCCAGAATCCGAGAAGTGCAATGGAATTGGGCACGGCAGCACGGCGTGCTCGGTGCCGACCCGATCCATGACGGTCAGCGGCATTTCCGGTTTCCATTGAACAAGGAACCCATCCCGATGGTCGGCTGTAACGAATGAGGAACATCGGCACACAGCAGTCAGGAAAGCGCCATCAGCCTTCTCGAAAGGAAGAACAATGAAGTCCTTCATCTTGCCGGTCGTCGCCGGTGCAATTGCCAGTGCCGTCTTGGGATTGGCCGGCGCCGCCGGTGCGGCTCCCTCAGGGGCGGCCGATGCATCCCAGACGGTCAACCAACTGCAGGCCCGCGGGTTCAATGTGATCGTCAACAAGCTCGGCACCACACCACTTGACCAATGTGTTGTCAGCGCGGTGCGGCCCGGTCAGACGTTCACCAGAATGGACTCCGGTGCGCCCGGTGCGATGGACGACATCGTCACCACCGTCACCGCCAGGACGGTCCACGTCGACGTGACGTGCTGAGCTACTCCACCCACCCACCGCGGGCAGATCACTCCGCGGTGGGCTTTTCATTCTCGTCGGGCAGCAGGTATTCCTCGGGGTGGTGGTAGTTGTTGACTCGGTCTTGGCCGGTGTCGAGGTGCGGTGGTGGGATCCATTGGGTGCGGCCGTCTTTACGTTTTCGGGTGGTCCAGCCGCTCTCTTCGATGAGGCGGTTATCGGGGCCGCAGGCCAGGGTGAGTTTGGTGATGTTGGTTTCGCCGCCGTCTTTGGCCCAGCCGTCGACGTGGTGCACTTGGCACCAGTAGCCCGGTGCGGTGCAGCCTGGGCGGGTGCAGCCCCGGTCTTGTGCGTGCAGCACGATGCGTTGCCCCGGGGTGGCCAAGCGCTTGGCCCGCCCGCAGTAGAGCGGTTCGCGGGTGTGCTTGTCGTAGATCACCAGGTAGTGATGGGACTGGGATGCCAACCGGATCACGTCGCGCATCGGCAGCAGCGTGCCCCCGGCGGTGACCGCGACTCCGGCGGCGGCCTGCAGGTCCTGCAGGGTGGTGGTCACGATGATGGTGGCCGGCAGCCCGTTGTGCGTGCCCAACTCGCCCGAGGCTAAGACACTGCGCCCCATCGCCTTCAGGGCGTCATGGTTGCGTTGGCCCTGGGAGCGCGCATCAGCGTGCACTGCTTCCTGAGTGGGTTCACCGTCGACGCAGGGAGTTTGGTCATCGGGGTTGCACATGCCCGGCGCGGCGGTTTTGGCCAGCACCGCATCCAGGGTGGCGCGCGCTTCGGGGTCGAGCTGGCCGTGGCAGCGGCTCATCCCGTTGCTGTCTTGCTTTTCGATCGTGAAGTAGCGCCGCCGGGCCCGTTCGGCGTCATCGGGCAGCTCACCGTCCTGGTTGAGTAGGAACGCCAACCGGTGCGCGGCGGCCCGAAACTGTGTCGGACCCAATCCGGTGGCGCTGCGGGCCAGGTCGGCCTCGGCCATATCGCGGGTCTGGTAGTCGATGTGGCTGGGCAGATGGTCGAAGAACTTCTCAATGATCCCCAGGTGTTCGGCGCCGATCTGGCCGCGCGCCTGGGCGGCGGCGACATTCGGAAGCATCGGCGCTAACGGTTCGCCACTCAGCGCGGAGCGCGGCCCCAACAGTTCGGCGTGTTTGATGCGCCGCTTGGCTTCGCCCTCGGAGATGCGCAGCGCTTCGGCGAGCACCTTGGGCCAGGAGGTGGCCCCCAGCTCGGTGGGTGTGCTCTGCGAGGTGAGCTGGTGAATCAGCTGGTGATCGATCACCGCTTGACTGCGATAGCCCTTTTCCAGCTGGCTTTGGATCGTGAGCACCTCGGGTGCGGTCAATGCGGTGAACGACAAGCCGGCCATCTCCGCTTGGACCTGTTCCCAGCGCGCGAGGACCGCGAAGATCTCCTCGCGATCCGACGGGACACCCGAACTCATGCATCGAACACTAGTTCGAACCACCGACAAGTTTCGTCATGATGAGACCTCTGAAACCAAAGTGACGCAAGTTGTTTGAACCCTCAGGCTAGGGTAGGCCGCATGCGAGTTGGTGTGCTCGGCGCCAAGGGCAAGGTCGGCGCGACGATGGTTCAGGCCGTCGAGGCCGCAGACGACCTGACATTCACCGCCGGGGTCGACGCGGGGGATTCGCTGAGCCTGTTCACCGAGAATCAGACCGAGGTCGTCATTGACTTCACCCACCCGGACGTCGTGATGGACAACCTGAAATTCCTGATCGACAACGGAATCCACGCCGTGGTCGGCACCACCGGTTTCACCGACGATCGGCTGAGCCAGGTGAAGGCCTGGCTGGAGAAGTCGCGGACTACCGCTGTTCTTATCGCCCCGAACTTCGCGATCGGTGCGGTGCTCTCAATGCATTTCGCCCAACAGGCCGCGCGCTTCTTCGAATCCGCCGAAGTCATCGAACTGCACCACCCGCAGAAGGCCGACGCACCGTCAGGCACCGCTGCCCGTACCGCCCGCCTCATTGCGGAGGCGCGAAAAGGCCTGCCGCCCAATCCCGATGCCACCAGCACCGGCCTGCAGGGCGCCCGCGGTGCAGACGTCGACGGCATCCCCGTCCACTCCGTGCGGCTGGCCGGGCTGGTCGCTCATCAGGAAGTCCTTTTCGGCACCGAGGGCGAGACGTTGACGATCCGGCACGACAGCCTGGACCGCACGTCCTTCGTGCCCGGCGTGCTGCTGGCGGTTCGCGCGGTTCGCGAACACCCCGGCCTCACAGTCGGTCTCGAGCCCTTCCTTGACTTGACATGAGCGAGGGGGCGCGCACACTGCGCATCCAGCTGGTGATCGGCTTCATGTGCGTGGCCCTCGTCGTGTACTTCGTGATGCTGGGCCGCATCGCGATGGCTTTCATCACCTCCGGCCGTCCCGCGGCCATCGGCCTCGGCCTTGCGTTGATGATCCTGCCGTTGATCGGGATCTGGGCCATGGTCAGCACACTGAAGGCCGGTCTTACCCATCAGCGGCTTGCCCGCATCGCCAAAGACGAAGGCATGGAGCTCGACGTCAGCACCCTGCCACGGATGCCGTCGGGGCGAATCCAGCGTGATGCCGCCGACGCGCTGTTCGAGACCGTCCGCGGCGAACTCGAGAGCGACCCCGATGACTGGCGGCGCTGGTATCGGCTCGCTCGTGCGTATGACTACGCCGGAGACCGCGGACGCGCCCGCGAGACGATGAGGAAGGCCGTCGAGATGCAGGAGGGCGGCCGATGAGTGCTTGCGCGAAGAGCGGACAACAATGACCAAGACGTTGCTCGTCGTCCACCACACTCCCTCGCCGTTCATGCAAGAGATGTTCGAGGCCGTGCTGTCGGGTGCGACCGATCCCGAAATCCAAGGTGTGGAAGTCGTGCGCCGTCCCGCGCTCACCGTCTCCCCGACCGACATGCGGGAGGCCGATGGCTACCTGCTTGGCAGCCCGGCCAACCTCGGCTACATGAGCGGCGCGCTCAAGCATGCATTCGGCGGATACCCCGCTAATAAGGATCGGGCCAGCTAGTGCCGCGTCTGCTGATCGTCCATCACACCCCATCGCCGCACTGCCAGGAGATGTTCGAGGCGGTTGTGGCCGGGGCGACCGACCCCGACATCGAGGGCGTGGAGGTCGTCCGGCGAGCGGCGCTCACAGTCTCGCCGGTCGAGATGTTGGAGGCCGACGGCTACCTGTTGGGCACCCCGGCCAACCTCGGATACCTCAGCGGGGCCATGAAGCACGCTTTTGACCAGTCGTACTACCAGCTGCTCGACTCCACCCATGGCCGACCGTTCGGCGTCTACCTCCACGGCAACGAAGGCACTGAGGGAGCCGAACGCGCCATCGACGGCATCACCGGCGGGCTCGGCTGGGTGAAGGCGGCGGAGACCGTCGTGGTGATGGGCAAGCCGACCAAGGCCGACGTCGAGGCATGCCGGAACTTGGGCGCGACAGTGGCCGCACAGCTCATGGAGTGACGGGTCTTGGGCCTGGTTGAATTGAGCCGTCAGAGCCAAAGGAGGCTTATGCACGCCTTGAATGCGGACCAGAAACTACTGGAGAGCGCAAAAGCGCGTGCCATCGCGGAACGCGAGATGGACGTGACCGCAGAACAGCTGTTTGCGGTGCTCGAGGATGGCTCGTCGTGGACCGAGGTGTCGGGCGCGATCCGCGACGTCACTTGGACGAGCCCAAAGCCATTCGCCGTAGGCACGACACGCACAGTGACATTCGCGGGCGGCATCAGAATCGATGAAGTGTTTTGGACGTGGGAACGCAACCGCCGCATGGGTTTCTCGGTCACCGCTGCAAGTACCGGCAGGCTTCGCGGATTGTGCGAAGTCTACGAAATAACGCCCCTGTCTCCTGATCGCTGCAAGATGCGTTGGGTGTTGGCGGCGTCACTATCAGGCTGGCTCGGGCGAATCGAGCCAGTTATTGCGCGCATCTTCGAGATCGGTCAACGGCAAATGCTCAGAAAGCTCGAGCGAGTCACCCGGGAATTCTCGACGCCCGCATGAGGTGAGGGCAGGCGGTGGCCGCGTCGTTTGCTTGATTCTGGGACCTGTTAGACGGTCATCTAGGAGCGGCGCGTTCAAGCATGCGTTCGACGTCTGCTATTACCCGTGCCTCGATACGACTCGCGGAAGGCCGTTCGGCCTATACCTCCACGGCAACGAAGGCACCGAGGGGGCAGAGAAGGGCGTCACCGCCATCACGACGGGCAAGTCCGACCTGGAATCGTGCTGGGAATTCGGAGCGACGGTCGCTGCCCAGTTGATGGGAATGAGAGCCGTGGCCGCCGCAAAGCAGATAGTTTGCGGCGATGAGCGTCGCGAGGTTTGTGGTGTCGGTGCTCGGTGCGTTGGTGGTCGCGGCGGGCTGCAGCACGCAATCGCATCAGGCCGCCCCGCCTTCGCAGACGCCCTCGTCAAGCACGACCAGCCCTACCGCGGCCCCGCCCCCCACCACCGCCATCCAGTTCGACCCACAGTGGATGGCCCTCGATACCACCCAGCCGTGGAACTGGGAGGAATCCGACCGCCGCATCACAAGCGATTTCCAGCAGTTCGGCTTCCGGCCGGTCGATGAAACCGAAGTACCACGGCGTTGCAACGGCTGCGGGGTCAAGCCGCCGACCGCATTCCTGACCGTCTATGCACCGGGCAAGTTCGACTCGACCGACGCACGGACGGGCGAGCCCGTGAGCGTAAACCCCCTTAACAACGGATTCTTCCGCGCGACTCAAGGATCCGAGGACGCGTTGCTCGCCTGGGAGTACGAGCCGAATGCGTGGGCGACCGTGCGCGGCAGAACCACCGTCACCAGTCAACTCGATCGCATGCTCGAGCTCGCCCACGCCATCCGCCCCGCCGAGCGCACACCGATCCGGGTTCCGCTGAGCCTCCCTGGCGTGCCCGCCCCGTTGTCATTGGCTGAGATCGACGTCGACCGAGGCGACTACGGCACAACACTCGAATTCGCCAAGTGCGGCATGACCGACGTCGGCGGCACGCCCGATTGTTTCGGCGAGGCCGACAGGCTGCGCGTGCAGATATGGCCAGACGACGGTTACTACGGGCATATCCAGGAGAAGAGTTCAGTCCCCATACAGATCGGCGGCAAGGACGGCATCTACGCCGAACACGGGGCCGCCGTACAGGTTCAACCCGGCATGCTCGTCGTGTTCAACCTCGGCGGGCCCTTCGGAAATCCCCCGAAACCGCCGACCGCCAGTCTCAAGGGCATTCTCGCCGGCGTCGAGTGGTCGCCGGATCCCGGAAACGAAGCGACGTGGCTGCCCGTATCTGACTGGGCGAAACAGCACTGATGGAGGAGACGAATGCCCGGTATCGCTGAACTCGCTTTGGGCGCAGCGCCGATCGCAGGCGGCGCGTTGCTCGGCGTGGCCGCAGGCAATCTGAAGGCCCCCGATATTCGCGGCATGATCCTCAAAGACATGGACCTGCTGGAGCGAATCCCAGACGATCAGCCCGAACTGAAGGCTCGGCTCAAGGTCAGTATCGACCAGCGCATCGACGACCTCATAAGGACTTCCGAACGCAGTCGTGAGCTGAAAGTGGCCGCCTTGTCCTACACCGGAAACTGGCGCGACATTGTCGTATTCATATGCGCCATTCTGTTCACCATCGTCTGGTGGAACGTCAGCCACAGCCGGGCCAACTGGCTTGTGATGTTCATCGTGATGATCATCGCGTCGGTCGTCGCCGGCATCTACGCGGGCCGGGGACTGCTGCGTGCCATCGCGCGCTTCACGCACCGGAACCGCGACGAACCTCAGGCGAAATAAACACCGCAGGATTTGTCACCTCAAAGGCGCACTGCAGCAAGCGATTTCCCTCGCGCAAGATGTCGTCGCTGACACTGCGAACATCGATATAGGGCTGCACCCGCATACTCGTCGCCTCGCCCTTGCCGACCAGCTCCCATGTGCCTGCGACGAACCCGTCGACCAGCACCGTGCCCGGAAACACTCCGTTCTTGCCGGCGAACAAGCGCTTGCGATGCTCGTCGGAGATCACGCGGGTGCGGTCGGCATGTGAGAGCAGAAGGTTGTCGAACGGAGCGATGAGCCGCACCGGCGCCGGCACATCAGGATCAGGTCGTGGCGCGTCGGGAAGGTCGTAAAGTGCTTGTCCGCCTTCACTTTTCACGCGCATCAAATCCAGGCGCTCCACCACCTCGCCCAGTCGCGTCAGCCCGCTCCACGTCTGCACGTCTGCCGCGCTCGCGGGGCCGAACGCCCTGAGATAGCGCAGCACCAGCTCGTCGATCGTCAGCGGTTTCCCGCGCGGCTTGCCGAGCCAGGCCGTCGCGGTTGTCAGCCGGACTTGTCCGCTGCGCTGCCACAGCGCCCGCGGCGGGACCTGCACCAACGGCAACAGGCTGCGCGCGGCCTCGGCGAGTGAGCCCGGCGGCGTCTCCGGCCATCGCTCGGCCAGTTTGCCGCCGATCTCGCCCGGGGTCAGCGCCTCGGCGTCGAGAAGCCGGCGGGCGGCGTCGACGACTGCGTCGACATCGATCGCGGCGAGCGGCTTGCCGAGCGTAGCGTTGGCCCGCAGCATTCGGTCCAGCACCGGCTGCACCAACGCACGCAACCGACGACAGTCCTTGGCCGTCACCAGATGGATGGTGCCGCGCATCAGCACGATCCGAACCGCCTTGCGAGACGTCAGCAGGTCCGACAGCTCGTCACCAGCGAAGCCCTCCAGGCGACTCCACAGCCCGTAGTAGGGCGCGAACGGTGCCTGTGCCTGCATGCCGACCAGGTGCTCGATCGCGTCGAGTGCGCTCATCGGCGAGCGCTCCAGAAGCAGCTGCCTGGCAAGTGTCGCCCGGTTCAGCGCGCGCAGCGAAAACGTCAATTGGGCAATGCTGACTCGAAAAGCTCCTGCAGCGCGATCCAGTGCCGCTCGGCGGCGTCCTCGTCATAGGGAGGGTTGTCCGGCACCGCGAATCCATGCGCGGCCGGATAGATCTCGACCATGTGCGTGATGCCGGCCGCGGTCAGTGCCTTGTCCAGCGTCTCGGCCTGTTCGGGAGTGAACGAGCCGTCGTTCTCTGCGCCCGCGACATAGACCGTCGCCTTCATTTGGTCGGCGAGCAGATGCGGGCTGGTGGTGTCGTCGGTGACCAGGCCGCCGCCGTGGAACGAGCCCGCGGCCGCCACCCGGTCGGGCACCCGGCCGGCGACGATCACGGACGTCCGTCCGCCCATGCAGTACCCACAGACGCCGAACGCGTCACCCTTGACCTCGGGCCGCGACGCCAGGAAGTCGAAGAACGCGGCCGCATCGGAGGCGATCATGTCGGGCGTGACGCTGCCGACCATCGTCATCAAGCGCTTGCGCTGTTCCGGATCGCCGAACACCGTCTCCATCTCGAACGGTTCCCAGTCGCCGCTGCGGTAGTAAACGTCGGGCAGCAGCACTGCGTGGCCGAAGCCGGCGAGCCTGGCCGCCATCTCCTGGAAGGTCGCCCGGACACCGCCGGCGTCGGGGTACATCACGACCGCCGACCATGGGCCGGTGCCGTTGGGGGTGTGCAGGGTCACGGGGCAGGTGCCGTCGGGAGTGGTGACGGTCGCGGAGATACTCGGCATGGCTCCGTTCTACTCGTCGGCTCCCGACGTAAGCTGACCGACGTGCCAATAGCTACGCCGTACGAGGATCTGCTCCGGCTGGTTCTCGAGCACGGCACGCCGAAATCGGACCGCACCGGCACCGGCACTCGCAGCCTGTTCGGCCATCAGATGCGCTACGACCTGTCGGTTGGCTTCCCGCTGATCACCACCAAAAAGGTGCACACCAAGTCGGTGATCTACGAGCTGCTGTGGTTCCTGCGCGGTGACTCCAACGTGCGCTGGTTGCAGGAGCGCGGTGTGTCCATCTGGGACGAATGGGCTTCGGAGACAGGCGATCTGGGTCCGGTATACGGGGTGCAGTGGCGGTCATGGCCGACGCCGTCGGGTGAGCACATCGACCAGATCGGCGCGGCGCTCGAGCTGATGAAGGCCGACCCGGATTCGCGGCGCAACATCGTCTCGGCATGGAACGTCGGCGAGATCCCGCAGATGGCGTTGCCGCCGTGTCACGCGTTCTTCCAGTTCTACGTCGCCGGCGGGCGGCTGTCGTGCCAGCTCTACCAGCGCAGCGCCGACCTGTTTCTCGGTGTGCCGTTCAACATCGCCAGCTACGCATTGCTCACCCACATGATGGCCGCACAGGCCGGTCTCGGGGTTGGGGAGTTCGTGTGGACCGGCGGCGACTGCCACATCTACGACAACCACGTCGAGCAGGTCACCGAGCAGCTGTCTCGCGAGCCCCGTCCATATCCGGAACTTGTTCTGGCGCCACGTGATTCGATCTTCGACTACACCTACGACGACATCGCGATCGTCAACTACGACCCGCACCCGGCGATCAAGGCGCCCGTCGCGGTATGAGCCTGGGTCTGATCTGGGCCCAGTCCACCTCAGGTGTCATCGGCCGCGACGGCGGCATCCCGTGGCGGCTGCCCGAGGACCAGGCGCGGTTCAAGGAGCTGACGATGGAACACACGGTGGTGATGGGCCGGCTGACCTGGGAATCGCTGCCCGCGAAGGTGCGGCCGCTGCCGGGACGCAGAAACGTCGTGATTACCCGACAGGCCGACTACCCGGCCGATGGTGCCGACGTGGTGACGACGCTCGAAGACGCTCTCACCGGCGACGAGAGCTGGGTGATCGGCGGCGAGCAGATCTATGCGCTCGCGCTGCCGATCGCGACACGCTGTGAGGTCACCGAGGTCGAGATCGAGCTGCGGCGTCAGGATGCCGACGCGGTGGCGCCGGTGCTCGACGAAGCGTGGGTCGGCGCCACGGGGGAGTGGCTCACCAGTAGCTCCGGCCTGCGCTATCGGTACCACACCTATCACCGGTAGGCGATGTGTCGGTGGTGTCCTGCACGATGATGAGGTGCCGACACTCACCTCCGCGCAGGCACGACGGATCGCCGTCGCCGCGCAGGGCTTCGCCGAGCCGAAACCGCGGGGCCCGGTTACCCGCGCACACCTTCGGCGGCTGATCTCGCGCATCCAGCTGCTGCAACTCGATTCGGTGTCTGTGGCGGTACGTGCCCACTACGCGCCGGTGTTCAGCCGCCTCGGGCCGTACGACCGCGACGTGGTCGATCGCGCTGCGTGGAGCCACACCGCCCGTTCGCCCCGGCTGCTGGTCGAATACTGGGCGCACGAGGCCGCGCTGATGGCGGTCGACGACTGGCCCCTGCTGCGCTGGCGTATGCGCGAATACACCCACGGCCGGTGGCGCACCGAGGTCGTCAAGAAGAAACAGTGGCTCGCTGACGACATCGTCGCCACGGTCGCAGCTCACGGCCCGTTGACGGCGGGCCAGATCGAGGCTCACGTCGGCGAAGAGCACCGCGGGAAGAAGGGCCCCTGGTGGGACCGAAGCGACACCAAATGGGTGACCGAAGCGCTGTTCTCTGCTGGCGTGCTGACGACGGCCACTCGAGTCGGCTTTGCCCGCCACTACGACCTCACCGAAAGGGTGTTACCGCCCGACGTAGTGGCGCGGGAGGTCGATGACGACGAAGCGATTCGCGAGCTAACGCTGCGGGCCGCCACAGCGCTGGGCGTGGCGACCGAACCGGATATCCGCGACTATTTCCGGCTGTCTCCGAAACAGGCCAAGCCTGCTATCGCCAAGCTGGTCGCAGACGGGGAAATCGAACCCGTCGAGGTTGAAGGCTGGACCGCGCCCGCGTATCTGCGGGCCGGTCAGACGGTGCCGCGCGTCGATCGCGGCACAGCGCTGCTGTGCCCGTTCGACCCGTTGATCTTCTTCCGGCCAAGGGTTAAACGGCTTTGGGAATTCAGGTATCGCATCGAGATATACGTGCCGGCTCCTAAGCGCCAATTCGGTTATTACGTATGGCCTTTCCTGCTCGACGGGCAACTCGTCGGACGCGTCGACCTCAAAGCCGACCGCGCCCGGAACGCTTTGCAGGTCGTCGGCGCATTCACTGAGCCGGACCAAGACAAGTCTCGGGTGGCCAAAGCGCTTGCCGCCGAGCTGCAGTCGATGGCGGCGTGGCTGGGGCTGGCGGAAGTCACCGTGGGGAGGAAAGGTGACCTGGCCCGCGAGCTACACGCGGCCATCAACCGGCGGTGACTTCGTCTGACCCGGCAACATCCGGGTGCAGGTAGGCAGGACCGGAAACGCCGGCACGCCGCATAGCGAGTCCTGTCAGTGCCTCGAAGATCGCTCGCCGCGCATTCATGGTGGTGGTGTAGCCGGGGTCGAGGTGTGGAGCAACCTCGACTACTTCCATGCCCACAACTGGGGTTTCGTGACAGATCCGCCGAATCGCGGGCAGCAACTCCCGGTTGGTCAGACCCGGCGGCTCCGGCGTGCCCGTACCTGGGGCGAACGCCGGGTCCAGGACGTCGATGTCCAGTGACAGATAGACGTAGTCGGGGCCGTCCAATGCCTCACCGATCGCCTGCTCGAGAACCGTGTTGAACCCGCGCCGGTCGATCTCGGCCATGAAATGCGTGCGGAGGTTGTGCTCGCGCATCCAGGCAAACAGCTCATCGTCTGGTCCGATTGCGCTACGCAGGCCAATTTGTATGAAGTTGCGCCCCGGGATGTGCTCGTCTTCGATCAACCGACGAATCGGCGTGGCGTGTGAAACGGGATGGCCGAGTAGATTATTGGCGCAGTCAGGGTGGGCATCGAAATGCACCACACCTACCTTGCCGGCACCGTATACGTCGGCGACTCCCGCGGCATCGGGCCAGAGGATCGAGTGGTCTCCACCGAGCACAATCGGCACCGCCCCGACTTCTGCGATCTCGCGGACGAGCGAACGGATCGGCTCCATCGAGGCTTCTATGCTCAACGGGTCGACCGCTGCGTCGCCGTAGTCGACCACGGTGAGCACATCGAAGGGCCGTACACGGGTGCTGTCATTGGTAAGCATTTGCGGCGTGTTGGGCAGGATTCGCTCGTCGGCCCGAATCGCGCGCGGGCCATACGCCGCACCGCGATGTCCAAGCGACATGTCCACGGGTGCACCTAGTACCGCCACATCGACCCTGCCCGCGCGAAGGTCTTCCTGGTTGAGGCAGAGGGGAACACCAAAGAGTGTCGCTATGCCCGCGTATGCGGGCACGAAGGTGTAGCGCTGCAGATTGATGGGCCCGGGTTCGCGCTTGGGATCAGGGGACCGGTCGACCATCGCTTTCCAACTGCCTTCTGCAGCGTCCATGGCCTGTTCCCTTCTCGGCGGACTAACCGCTTCCTCCAGGGTAGGAGTGGCCGGCAGGCATTTAGCAGCAATCGACCAATACGACGCCGACTGCGGCTATCGACTCGTCGTATTCGCGGTCGGCTTAGAGGTGGAGCGCTTCGAGATGCCGGCCCTCCGGCGTCAGTTCAGTGGAATGTCGTTGTCGCCCTTGGACGCCTGGTACCGCTCGGAGAGCCCCGCATAGATGTCACGGATCCGCTGGTCCTGCTCGCGCAATTGGCTGCACCGTGGCTCGGGCTCGGATTCGACCAGATCACGGATTGAATAGCAGGTCCAAAACGCGTTGTTTCGCTGGTATCCGCCGTCGTCCACGTCGAACACCTCTTTGAGGATCGTCAGGTCGTGGGGGATACCGAAGGCGTCTCGGGAATCCTGCCATGTCGCAACCGTAATGCTGGCCCCGGTGGCATATACCGTCATGTGTGATCTGACGAAGGAGTTGTCGCGGTCACTGGGCTGACCCCTTCGCCCGGCACGACGGGCTCCTCGGCTAACTGCGGTACGCCCCGGCCACGAACCTTGTTGACCACGAACACCACTGCGCCGATGCCCAGCCACACGATTCCGCCGATCTTGGCGAGGGAGTCAGCGTTGTACAGCACGTAGCCGATGATCAGGAAGCCGAGCGTCGGCACGACGAGGTGCAGGAGATGGTTCTTCGACTTCTTGCGTCCGATGTAGTACCAGACGACCGAAACGTGCAGCAGGGCGAAGCCGAACAGGGCGCCGAAGTTCACTAGTGAGGAGATCAGTGCGATCTGGCCGACGAAGAACAGCACAAGCACCAGGCTGATCGCGCTGACCGCGAGGATCGCCGCGATCGGCACCTGACGGCTGCTGATCTTGGACAGGAAGCTGGGCAGTTGGCGGTCGCGGCTCATCGAGTACAGCAGCCGGCTGGTCGCGGCCTGCGCGGCCATGGCGTTGGCGAATCCAACGGCCAGCACGTTGACGACGAAGAAGGCGTTCATCCAGCCCGTGCTGGACGCCGCTTCCAACACATGGAAGAACGCATTGCCCGCCTCGTCGTCGCTGAACGACTCCCGCCCACCCGCGAGCAGGCTGGCCAGCCAGGTCTGGGTGATGAACAGGAACGCGACGATGAACAGGGAGACGATCATGGCTCGGCCCGCGGGATTCTTTGTGCCGGTGGACTCTTCGGCGAGGGTGGAGATGCCGTCGAATCCGAGGAAGCTCAATACCGCGATCGACAGTGCCGCCGCGATGAGCGGTGCGCTGACGACTTCTGAATTCCAGATCGGCGTCATGCTCCAGCCGACGTTTGGCAGGCTGTCACCGTTGATCGTCCGCACGGCGATGACCACGAATATCGCCACGAACACCAACTCAATAGCCAGGAACAGCCGGTTGGCGATTTTCAGTGAATCGACGCCGAGCAGATTGATCACGGTGTTGACGGCGACGAACACAATCGCCCACAGCCATCGAGGCGTGTTTGGGAACAGGCCGACCATCGATTCGGCGGCGAACACGTACAGCAGCGTCGGGATCAGCAGGTAATCCAGCAGGATTCCCCAGCCGGCGAAAAAGCCCACCTCCGGGCGTATTCCGCGCCCGACGTACGAGAAGACCGATCCCGCCAGCGGAAAAGATTTGGCCATCTGCGCGTAGGCCAGCGCGGTGAACACCATGGCCACCAGACCGATGAGGTACACCAGCGGGACCATGCCCGAGGCGCTGTTGTAAACGGTACCGAAGATTGCCCATGGCGCGATCGGAACCATGAACACCAGGCCGTAAACCACGAGGTCGACGGTGCCGACCGAGCGGTGCAGCTCTTGCTTGTAGCCGAACGATTCGAGGGTGCGCTGGCCGTCCATGAGTGTCCTGTCGGGTGGGTGAGTTAGATACGGACTACGGCATCGTGACTCGTGAGAAACGCGGCGACGACGGCGCGGAACTCCTCGGGCTGCTCCAAGTGGGCGCAATGGCTGGTGTCGGGAAACACATGGCTTTCGACATTGGCGATGTGCTCGACGTACGGCTGCCAGCTGGCGGGGGTGGCCTCGTCGAACTCACCCGCGATGACCAGCGTGGGCGCGGTGATCCGGCGCAGCCGCTCGATGATGCTCCACCCGCGCAGCGTGCCGAGGACGTGAAACTCGTTGGGGCCGTTCATGGTGTGGTAAACCGTCGGCTCCGCCTCCATCTGCGCCATGGTGTCGACGAGGTCTTGGGGCATAGACGCGACACGGCACAGGTGGCGTCGGTAGAACTCTTCGGTCGCCGCGAGATATTCGGGATCGGTGACCGTACCCGCCTCCTCGTGATGGTCGAGCGCAGCCTGGGTGTCCGCCGGCAGCTGGGCCCGCAGCTGGGCGGCCCCGGCCATCCACAGCTCCATCGAAGCGGGGGAGTTGCAGATCGCCAGTGATGCGAGCCCAGGCGGTTGGCGGACCGCGATCTCCGCGCCCAGCATTCCGCCCCAGGACTGGCCCAGCAGATGGTATTCGTCGATGCCCAGAGCATGGCGCACCGTGTGGAACTCTTCGACGAACAGGTCCGGTGTCCAGAAGTCGGCAGGAGCGTCAGGCAGGTGCGTGCTGTTGCCGCATCCGATCTGGTCGTAGTGGATGACGGTCCGCCCGGTTTCGTTCGCGAGCTCGGCGATGTTGCGCACGTAATTGTGCGCCATTCCCGGGCCGCCGTGCAGGACGACCAAGGGCAGGGCACCATTGCGGGCATCGTCAGGCGCGGTGATCTGCACCCAGGTTTCGTGGCCGCGGAACGGGACCAGCCGGGTCGTGCGAGTCATGGCGATCAGGATGGACCCATAAAGGTCTTGTGACAAGACCATTGATCAGGAATTAACATTGCGCAAACGACGGAGGAGACTCGGGCGATGGCACACAACGGCGCGCCGGCAACGCCGGGGCTGCTCCAGCAGCAGCTCGACACGTCGTCGCGGGTCGACGAGATCACCGATCGGTTGATCACCGCGATCGCGATCGGCGAATATCTGCCGGGCGCCCGGCTGCCTGTCGAACGTGACCTGGCCGCATCGCTAGGGGCGGGGCGCATGACGGTTCGAGCGGCGCTAGCCCGGCTCGTCGAGCGAGGTCTGCTGGAAACACGGCGGGGTCGCGGCGGCGGGTCGTATGTGCTCGAGCAATGGCCTGAGTCATCCACCGATGCTGTCGGCCGCACGCTGCGCATGCGCCTCGACGAGCTGCGCGACCGCTTCGATGCGCTGTGCCGTCTGCAGGGCACCCTCTGCCGTGCTGCCGCGGAGTCGCGTTCCGAACACGACGTGTCGGTGCTGCAGTCAAGTTACGAGGCATACCGAACCGCCGAGAGCGGCCTTCACGCCCAACAAGCCGACAGCCGGTTTCATCTGGCGATCATGGACGCCGCCCACAACGAAATCCTCAAACAGATTCTGCTCGACCTCAAGGCGACGGTGAGCATCGGTGCGCCTGCCCACGTGTGGGGCGAGCCATCGACCATGCGCAGCATGGAGTTACGCGCCTTGCGCGAACATGAACAACTTGTGCGCGCGATCGTCGACGGCCGCGGAGACGACGCCGACGAGCTGGCGCGCCACCACGGTGCGATCGACTTCGAGCACATCACCACGGCGATGCGCCGGGCCGGCGTTCTCACCGACTGATCGGCCGCGGCGAAACTGTATTCCGGCAGGCCTTCACTCGGAGTCTTCCTGCTTAGTTACCGTCTCGACACGCTCGCACTTCAGCGCCGCAAAGGCGGCGTCGATAAGCGCGATGGGATCCACGTCATCACGTTCGGCCCAGGCCGTCATTGCCGAGCCGATCGCGCCCAGGGCCGCGGAAGCCTGCACGGTGCTGGCGAAGTCGGGCGGGGTCAGACCCGCACGGCGGGCGAGCGCGCGGGCGAAAAGGTCCCGGGTCGCGTCCTGGGCAATCAGATTTCGCGTTCGCAGCGTGGGATTGCTCAGCACGAGCCGCGTTCGCTGGAGAAGCGCCTCGCGGTCGGTGGCAACTATTGCGTCCAGCCCGGCGCGAATTGCGTTGTGCAAAGCGGTCAGTGGCGGTTCTGTCGGCGGTCGCCCGGCAATCAAATCTTCGAACAGCGGATCGTACTCGTCGTACTCGACGACTTCCTCCTTACGCGGAAAGTAGCGGAAGAAGGTCATGTGGGATACGCCTGCCGCTGCGGCGATCTCGTCGACAGTGGTTGCGTCGTAACCCTTTTCGGCGAAGAGCCGCAGCGCGTGGTCCTGGATTGACTGTCGCGTCGCAGCTTTCTTCTGCGTTCGCCAGTCGGATGTCACCGTGTCAGCACATCCGTCCGTTTGCCCAGCGCATCGTCCAGCCACGCTTGCAGGCCGGCCGCGTCGGTACCCCTCCATGCCAGATGGCCATCGGGCCGCACCAGCACCGCGTCCCCGTCACTGTGCAGTGCCACCACGTCGCCGAGTCGCTCTCGCGCCACATCGGCCAGCCACTCCAGCCCCATCAGCGCCCAACCGGGACTGAGAACGTCGTACAACCGCACGGTGGTTCCGTCGACGCGAGTGCATGTCCGGTCTGCGACGCGATCCCCTGGCCGCAACCTGGGCAGCCATGCCCGACGCCGCGCGCCGAGTGGTCCGCCCCGGTACGAAACGTGAAGCTGGGACGCCTTTTCCGCGATGAGACGTTGCGCCCAACCGCGGTTCATCAACGGGATGGCGACGCGGTCACGCAGGAGCCGGCTGATCCAACTTTGGCCGACGATGAACTCGGTGACGCCACTTGTCGACTTGAGTACGTCCTTGGCGATCGGCCGTCGTTCGGCCTCATAGGTGTCGAGGAGGGCGGCATCCGCGCGGCCAGATATGACCAGCGCGAGTTTCCAGGCCAGGTTCTCGGCGTCGCCGATGCCGGTGTTCATGCCTTGTCCGCCCAGCGGGCTGTGGATGTGCGCGGCGTCGCCGGCGAGCAGGATACGGCCGCGCCGGTAACTGTCGGTGATGCGACGGTGGATGCGGAACGATGAGGTCCACTCGATCGAGGTGATTTTGCCGCCGATCTCCGCTGCCAAGCGCTCTGCTAGGTAGGCGATGATCTCGTCTTGCGACGGATCATCGGGGCATCGCGGCGGCGCGGCGGTCATCAGGCGCCACAGGTCGACACCCGGCAGCGGGAAGGCGACAAACATTTGTGTTCCGCGCAGCCACCCGTACGTGTTGTTCCGCTGCCGGTCGATGTCGGCGTGCACGTCGGCGAGCAAGAAGTGCTCGATCAACGGGACGCCGGGGAAGTCGACGCCCATGGCCTTGCGGACCGCGCTGTGCGCGCCGTCGGCGCCGATCACCCAGCCTGCCCGGACTTCGTCGCCGTTGCCGAGGCGCAGTTGGACGCCATCGGGCCCGGCGATGACGTCAGTGACGCCTCGATCCCATTCGACCGATCCACCGAGAGTCGCGAGCCGATCACGCAATGCCGCCTCAATGTCAGCCTGCGACATCAGCAATGCCGTCTTCCCGCCGAGCCGTTGCATCGACTGCCCGACCGGCAACCGGGCCAGCTCCCGGCCGTTGACCGTGATGACCACGGAGTGAATCGCCAGGCCGCGGTCGGGCAGGTCACCGAGGGCGCCCAGCCGGTCGAGGACCTCAACGCCGCGCGGCTGCAGGCCCAGTGCCCGAGATGTCACGGCCGGGCCGGCTGCTTTGTCCAAGACCCGTACAGCGATGCCGGCCGCGCGCAGCCCGCATGCCAGTGCAAGACCGGTCGGCCCCGCTCCCACCACCGCGACGTCGATATCCATCCGCGCTCCCTAATGTTAGTTACTAACATGTTAGGCGCTAACATCATGTCTGGCAAGTGGTGCCACGTTAGGGTGTGCCGTGGCCGAAACCGCGCCCCTGCGCGTGCAGCTGATCGCCAAGACCGATTTCTTGGCACCGCCGGACGTGCCGTGGAGCACCGACGCCGACGGCGGTCCTGCGCTCGTGGAGTTCGCCGGCCGGGCGTGTTATCAGAGCTGGTCAAAGCCCAATCCGAGAACAGCGACCAACGCCGCGTACCTGCGCCACATCATCGACGTCGGCCACTTCTCGGTGCTCGAGCACGCGTCGGTGTCGTTCTACATCACGGGCATTTCGCGGTCCTGCACGCATGAGCTGATCCGGCATCGGCACTTCTCGTATTCACAGCTGTCGCAGCGCTTTGTGCCCGAGCGCGACTCCGAGGTGGTGGTGCCGCCAGGAATGGAGGACGACCCGGAGTTGCAGGAGATTTTCAAGGCCGCGGCCGACGCCAGCCGCGCGACCTACATCGAGCTACTGGCCAGGCTCGAGGCCAAGTTCGCCGACCAGCCCAACGCGGTGCTGCGGCGCAAACAGGCGCGGCAGGCCGCCCGCGCTGTGCTGCCCAACGCCACCGAGACCCGCATCGTGGTGACCGGAAACTACCGCGCCTGGCGGCATTTCATCGCGATGCGGGCCAGCGAGCACGCCGATGTCGAGATTCGCCGGCTGGCGATCGAATGCCTGCGGCAACTCATCGACCTGGCCCCTCAGGTGTTCTCCGACTTCGAGATCTCCGCCCTGTCCGACGGCACGGAGGTAGCAACCAGCCCGCTGGCCACGGAGGCGTGACGGGCCAGGCCACATATAGCCGCGGAACCGTGAGGTCGAGCAGGTAATCTTGGTGCCCGTGAGCACCAGCGGATTCGACGTGACCGCCCGATTGGGCACCATGCTGACCGCGATGGTGACTCCGTTCAAGCACGACGGGTCGCTGGACACCGATGCAGCGGCCCGGCTCGCCACCCACCTCGTCGACTCCGGCTGCGACGGCCTGGTGCTGTCGGGCACCACAGGTGAGTCGCCGACCACCACCGACGACGAGAAGATCGCCCTGTTGCGTGCGGTGCTGGAGGCGGTCGGGGACCGTGCCAGGGTCATCGCCGGTGCGGGCACCTACGACACCGCGCACAGCGTGCATCTGGCAAAGGCGTGCGCCGCCGAGGGGGCGCATGGCCTGCTGGTGGTGACGCCGTACTACTCCCGCCCGCCGCAGGCCGGACTGGTCGGGCACTTCACCGCGGTGGCCGATGCCACCGACGTGCCGGTGATTCTTTATGACATTCCGTCGCGGTCCGTCGTGCCGATTGAGTGGGACACCATCCGTACGCTGGCCGACCACCCGAACATCGTGGCCGTCAAGGACGCCAAGGCCGATCTGCACGGCGGCGGGCGGATCATCGCCGAGACCGGGTTGGCGTACTACTCGGGCGACGACGCGCTGAACCTGCCGTGGCTGGCGATGGGTGCCGTCGGCTTCGTCAGCGTCTGGGGACATATGGCCGCCGGTCAGCTGCGAGACATGCTGTCCGCCTTCAACTCCGGTGATCTGGCGACGGCGCGCAAGATCAACGTCACGCTCGGGCCGCTGGGTGACGCGCAGGCCCGACTCGGTGGTGTCACGCTGGCCAAGGAGGGACTGCGCCTGCAGGGCATCGAGGTGGGTGATCCGCGGCTGCCTCAGGTGCCCGCGACCCCGGAACAGATCAAGGCGCTGGCCGCCGACATGCGGGCAGCCACGGTGCTGCGGTAGTGAACGAAGAACTCAAGCCGCCGGGGCCGCTGGCCCCGGGAGGTCTGCGGGTTACCGCGCTCGGCGGGATCAGCGAAATCGGTCGCAACATGACCGTTTTCGAGCATCTCGGCCGGCTGTTGATCGTCGACTGCGGCGTGTTGTTCCCGACCCACGACGAGCCAGGAGTCGACCTGATCCTGCCCGATCTGCGCCACGTCGAGGACCGCCTCGACGACGTGGAGGCGCTGGTGCTGACGCACGCCCACGAGGACCACATCGGCGCGATTCCGTTCCTGCTCAAACTTCGTCGCGACATCCCGGTGGTCGGCTCAAAGTTCACGCTCGCGCTGGTCGCCGAGAAGTGCCGCGAACATCGCATCAAACCGGTTTTCGTCGAAGTGGACGAGGGGCAAAGCTCCAAGCACGGCGTGTTCGAATGCGAATACTTCCACGTCAACCACTCGATTCCCGGTTGCCTGGCGATCGCGATACACACCGGCGCAGGCACCGTTCTGCACACCGGCGACATCAAACTCGACCAGCTGCCGCTGGACGACCGGCCGACCGACCTTCCCGCTATGTCGCGCCTTGGCGACGCCGGCGTTGACTTGTTCCTGTGCGACTCAACGAATGCCGAGATACCCGGAGTGGGCCCGTCGGAAAGCGAGATCGGTCCCAACATGCACAGGCTGATGCGCAGCGCCGAGGGCCGTGTCATCGTTGCTTGCTTCGCCTCCAATGTTGCCCGTGTGCAACAGATCATCGACGCGTCGGTGGCGCTTGGCCGCAAGGTGTCGTTCGTGGGCCGGTCGATGGTGCGCAATATGGGAATCGCGAAGGAACTCGGCTACCTCAAGGTCGCAGACGACGATGTGATTGACATCGGTGCCGCGGAGATGATGGCGCCAGAGCGGGTCACGCTGATCACCACCGGGACGCAGGGCGAGCCGATGGCCGCGTTGTCGCGAATGTCACGCGGTGAGCATCGCAGCATCACGCTGACGTCCGGCGATCTCATCATCATGTCTTCGTCGCAGATCCCTGGCAACGAGGAAGCCATCTTCGGCGTCTTGGACTCGCTGGCCAAGATCGGAGTTCGCGTCGTCACCAACGCCCAAGTGCGGATACATGTTTCGGGTCACGCGTACGCGGGTGAGTTGTTGTTCCTCTACAACGGCGTGCGGCCGCGCAATGTGATGCCGGTGCACGGCACCTGGCGAATGCTGCGGGCCAATGCCGCGCTGGCGGTCCGCAGCGGTGTGTCGCCGGAGTCGATCGTGCTAGCGGAGAACGGCGTCAGCGTCGACTTGGTGGCGGGCAGGGCTTCGATCGCCGGCGCGGTGCCGACCGGAAAGATGTTCGTCGACGGATTGATCACCGGCGACGTCGGCGACGCGACGTTGGGTGAACGACTCGTGCTCTCTTCGGGTTTCATCGCGGTCACGGTCGTGGTGCGCCGCGATACCGGCAAGCCCGCTGCGCCGTCGCACCTGCAGTCGCGAGGATTCTCGGAGGACCCGAAGGCGCTGGAGGCTGTCGCGCAGAAGGTCGAAGACGAGCTGGAAAAGCTTGCCGCCGAAAACGTTACCGAGGTGACACGGATCGCCCAGGGCGTGCGTCGCGTCATCGGCAAGTGGGTGGGGGAGACCTACCGGCGTCAGCCGATGATCGTGCCGACGGTCATCGAGATCTGAGGGCTCAATTGTTAGGCGCTTCTCATCGGTGCAATAGCGGATGGCGTGGGTTGGCCGAGTTCTTCGGGCTGCGCGACGGCAGGATCGCCACCATTCGTCTCGTACTCGACGCCACCGCGCTGCGGCAGGTCATGAGCGGCTAACTGCGCCGCGACCCACAGGGCAATCGGTTCGGCGTCTGGTGTCGCAACGGCTTACCTGATCGGGCCGGCGCGCCCGGTGTGCGTCTCTCAGCCGGACGAGGCGCCGGCTTCGTCCAGCAATTCGTCCACCGACCACTGATCGTCGGCGTGGCCGCCGTACTTCGCGGCCAGCACGCGACCGTCAGAACCGATGAGGAAGTCCGCGGGCAAACCTAGATGCTTCTCGCCGAGGCCGGCGGCGCCGCGCAGCGACTGCCCCTTCATGCCGCGGGTGGCCGCCGACCAGGCGCGCGGGCTCAGCAGCGCCTTAGGCGAGGATTCGACGCCGAACTCCTGGTAAAGCTCCTTATCTGGGTCGGCGATCGTCGCGAAGGGCAGGTCCGCTTGGAATTCAAGCAGCGCATCGGCGCTCGAGTGAAACACCACCACCTCCCGAACCCCGGCGGCAGCAATCTCGTCATGTCGCTGGCTGATCGAGCGCATGTGCAGGTTGCAGATTGGGCAGCCGGCGAAGCGACGGAACTGCAGGTGCACCAGCTGCTCGGGATCGGGTATCCGCACGGGCTTGTCGTGGATATCGCAGAGTTGGCGTGCGGTGACAACGTCACCGACTTTGATCCTTGGCATAACCTCAGCCAATCACGGGAAGCGGCCAGCGCCTACTGAAGGCTGCTTTGGCTCCAAGGCGGTCGACGTAGATGATGTCGATTCGTGCGTAGTGGATGGCGATGAGGTGATCCCGCTCGAGTCGTCGGTTATGACATGGCCGATGTGACACCCCGAGAGGTGCGGGTTGCCGGGCGTGCAGAACCCCAACACATCGGTGTCGACGCGAACTCGGGACGATTGTCTATAGCGGGGGCGCCGGGCGGGTAAGTGCGGATCATCGACCCGCCGACTTTATGGGTCGGACGCGTTTGCACCTCGCCCAGCTCAGCCCCGGAGCGCACGGCGCAGCCGCCGACTGACAAGCTCGGCGGCGACGGTCACCGCGATAAACGCCCCCAACAGCGCTGTGACGGCGGGGAATCGGAAGGCCGCGAGGTCCTCGGCGAGCAGGCGGCCCAGGCCAGCGGCGCCGACGACGCCGACGATCGCCGTGTCTCGCACGCAGATCTCGAACCGGTACAGCGTGTAGCTCACCAGCTGATGCGCAGAAGCGGGCGTAGTTGCGGCCACCCCGGCGAGCCACCTGGGCGTCCCGATCGCGCGAAGCGCGTCGCGTGGCCGGGTGTCGACCGCCTCCCATGCCTCGGCGACGAGCCGACCGAGGATTCCGCCGGTGTACAGGCCCAGGGCCAGCGCCCCCGGCAGGATGCCCGGAAACAGCACTAACAGCGCGACGACCGCCCAGACCGTCGGTGGCACCGAGCGCAACACCAGCAGCATCATCCGCGCGATCCACCACGCCGCAGCCCGCACCGTGCCGCGGAGCAGTCCGGACCGCTCGTCCATCGGGCCGTGCGGCAACCGGGACGCCCATGGTCCGATCAGCACGGTTACCGCTACCGCGATCGCCATTGCCAGCAGAGCCATTGCCACTGTGTCGAGGACGGCGGCCACAAGAGCGGCCCAGCCGCCGGGCGGAAGCGCGGGCGGCCACATATCGTCGAGCAGCCGAAACGTCAGCTCCCGGGTGCGCGGTGACGCCAGACCTGACAGCGAGACACCTGATGCGAACCACGCGAGGACCAACCCCGGCACCGCGATCGCCACCGACCACCTTGCCCAGCTCGAGCGTCCCGCTGAGTCCCCTTTCTGGCCTCCGGACCAGTCCGAGCAGGTCACCACCGCGAGATCGCCACGCAGCCGCGTGCTCCACAGATCCGCCGCCCCAGACAGCAGCACAACGGCACCCACGAGCGTCCACACTTCATCCCAGTTGCGGGACTGCAGGCTCACGACAAGCTCCTGCCCCAGCCCGCCAACGCCAACGACGCCAAGGATGACGGCCGACCGGATCGCGCATTCGAAGCGGTAGAACGAATACGACAACATCAGCGGCGCCGCTGGCGGCAGCAGGCCGTACATCCAGGACGTGACCGGCCGAGATCCCGCGGCGCGCAACGCCTTCAGTGCGCCCGAAGGTACGCCGTCGAGTGTCTCGGCGAAGATCTTGGCCGTTTGTGCGCCAAACGGTATCGCGATCGCGAGGACAGCCGCTAGCGGGTCGAGACCGAGGGCGCTCACCAACAGCAGCGCCCAGATGAGCTCGTGGATGGACCGCACGGCAACCAGGGCCCCGCGCAACATCAGACGCAGCACCCGCACCGGAGCCGACGGCCTCCGCGACCAAGCCACGTCGCTCAATACCAAGCCACCGAGGATTCCGATGACGAGTGCGCCTGCGGTGCCGAGCGCGGCAAACGACAGCGTGATGACCGTCGCGTCCGCGACCACAGCGAGGAAATCCAGTGCCAAACTCGGATGGAATGCCGATGCCAACAGGTCACCGACGAGAGCCAGTCCGCCGTGGTTGACGATATCGCCATCCCTCGTCGCACACAGCCACGCCCAGCCGACGGGCACGGCGATGAGTGCGATTCCGGTGAGCCGACGTGTGATGACCATGCGGAACGTCGTGCGCGGTTGTACGGGACCAGGTTCCGGCCCAGGGTCGACCTCTACTGGGGTCGGGGCGGTCACGTCAGCGCGTACAGAACGTCGAGTGCCGCGTCGTCGAGCCGCGTGGTCGGCAGGTCGAAGATCACCTTGCCGTTCTGCAATCCAATTGCGCGCGTGCAGTATTCGCGGGCCAGCTGCGGCTGGTGCAGGCTGACCACCGCTGTTGCTGACGGCGCCGAAGCACACAACAGGCGAAGCATCGCGGCGGTACGCGCCGGATCCAGGCTCGAGACCGGCTCATCCGCGACCACCAGCTCAGGATTTTGCGCAAGCATCCTTGCTATGGCTACCCGCTGCCGCTCGCCACCCGAAAGCCGTTCGGTCCGTTCGTGAACCGCCCAGGACAGTCCGACTCGATCGAGGGCATCCATGGCGATGGCGTCGGGTCGCGGCCAGGCGAGTGCGAGCAACGCCCTCGCCGTTCCCCATTGTGCAAGCCGACCGGCGTTGACGTTGTGCAGCACACGGACCTGGTCCACTAGGTCGAGCCGCTGCGAGATTGTGCCGATCCGACATTGAACCGACCTGAGTTGGGCGGGGCGCAGACCGGCGAGGTCCGATCCGAAGACTTCAATGATTCCGGACGTGGCCGGCAACGAGCCGTTGATCAGCGACAGCAGCGTGGTCTTGCCCGCTCCGCTCGCACCGAGAACAGCCACCCGCTCTCCGGCCGAAATGGAGAGGTCGACTTCGGCGAGCGCGGCGGCGGAACCGAACAGCCGGCCAGCCCCGTTCAGCCGAACGACGGCGCTCATGCCTCGACTCGCGCTCGCTCCGGTCCTCGCTTCGCGCGGGACCTTGCGGTTCGCGCCATCGACCTGAGCGTCGCTGCGATCCTCACTCGCGGTCGTCTTGGGCCGCTCATCCCAACAGGCCTTGTTCCCGGGCAACGGCCTCGATCTGGTCGTAGTTGGAGTTCTTGGTGGCGATAAACCTTGTGGCGCCGAAGAGTTCGAGAATTTCGGCATCCTTCGGATCTGCTCCGTCGAGGCCAAGTAGCAATTCGGTGATCGCCTGCGTTGTCCCGGCCCCTGCCACCGAATCCAGATCGGGCCGGGCCAACCAGTGGTAGTCGGCGTATCCGGGCGTGCGCCACAGCACAACTACATCGCCGACGTTGGGCTTGCCGGCTCCGGCTTTCCAGGCGTCCCATACCTGCTCGTTGACCACGCCCGCATCGAAGCTGCGCGAGGCGACGGCTTCGATCGTGGCGTCGTGGGAGCCGGAGAAACCCGGTTTGCCGCGCAGCTCCGACACCGCAAGCCCACCTTTGTCCATGAAGTACTGCGGCATCAACCGGCCGGATGTCGACGTCTCGCTGCCAAAAGTAAAAGTGTGGCCCGCCAACTGGCGAAGACCGGAAATGTCGTCGAAGGGGTTCAGTCCCGAGGATCGGGTCGCAATGAAAACGCTGTGGAAGTCGGCGTCGATATCACGCTGGGCGATCGCGGTCGCCCCCTCGACGCGGTTGCGGGCCTGTACCCCGGTGAGGCCGCCCATCCACGCGACCTGGACGTCGCCGACCTCGAAGGCGCGCACCACTGCCGTGTAGTCGACGACCGTGCGATACCGCACCTGGAGACCGGTCGCGGCGGCGAATCGGTCGGCGACCGCACCGTAGAGGCGGTTCAGCTTTTCCTGGTCCTGGTCGGGGATGGCGGAGATGTTCAGCACCGCGGCATCGGTGCCGCTGTTCGTGCCGCAGGCGGCGAGGGTGAGGACTCCGGCGGACCCCGCCAGGAATGATCGGCGAGTCAGGCGCACCGGAACACCTCGCGTCCTGTCCGCGCGGCCGCGTCCTGCACCGCAAGGGTGTCTCGCACCACCCCGAACACCTCGGCGAGCGGAAGCGGCGCATCAGCGATCCGCATGTTCGGATCCGTCACGGCGACGGGGTGCCACCATGCGCCGTCGGCGGTGACGGTGGGTTCGGGTTCCAACGAATCGATCGATACGTGGATACCTTTCTCGGCGAATCCTTCGTGCGCGACCGGCCGGATCACCCGGTCTTCGGCGGCGATGCTTTCCTCGTCGAGCCTGCGATGCAGGGCCGCTACGCCGTCAACGTCCTCGTCGTACAGGGTCGCAGCGACCCTGACGCGGAATCCCAGCGACCGCGCCAGCCCGATCCCGTCGAGCGCTTTCGCCCAGGATCCCGCGCCCCGCTGCTGGTCATGCAGCTCCGGGGTGGCCGAGTCGAGGCTGATCTGAAGAGTCACCGATCGGTCCAGCGACTCGAGCATCTCGCGGCGTCGGCCGCGGCTGAAGATCATTGCATTGGTGAGAACCGTGCGATCGAGTCCGTCGGCGGCGGCGACGAGATCGCGCAATTCGGGGTGCATGAACGGTTCGCCACCGGTGAGGAACACTTCGCGCCCGCCGAGTGTGCGAAACTCGGCGAACACTTCACGAGCCGTGCCGGGCTCGAGTCGTCGCTTTGCCGCCTGTGGGGACGACTGGGCGCAGCAATAGCCGCACGCCAAATTGCAATCGAAGTTCGTGTAGACCCACAGGCGCTGCCCGATCGGTGTGCGCTCACCCAGGCTGAAGACGGTCGAGGATCGAGCGGTGACCGCCGCCTTGCGAACAAGGAACAGCCATGGCCCGTGTGGAGTTTCGGCGGATTGGGACTCCACCGTGTGACCGACCAGTTCCGCCCAGGTGGGCAGATCTGTCACGACACTCGGTTCGGCGCTGCGGATCCCGAGTAGCTGACCTGCTTCGAGTCGTCTCATGGCGCGGGTGATGAGAAGCAGAAGCCCACTGCCGCAATCCATCTCACCGCCGTCAACGACGCGCGCCACATCTGCGAAGCCCAGCGAGCTGTCGGGCCCGGTCTCCCGAGCAGTCATGGGATTCACGTTAGCCAACTCGGTGCTTCAATGGGCAGGAAAGGGTCAGCCTGATGACAGGCGTCGGGGAGGGTGCATGCCCGGTTTATGGTGGTCGACATGGACCGGCCCCAACGTCCTACTGACACCGGATCTCGTCAAGGCTTCTGGGAGGGTGTGCACCACGACCGGCCCATCGACGGGGTCTCGTGGTGGCAGTCGGTGCCAGAGCTCTCGTTGGGCCTGGTCGACCAGGCCGAAGTCGGGCGCGATGAGCCGGTCATCGATGTCGGCGCCGGCTGGTCGACTCTCGTCGACCACCTGCTGGCACGCGGTTACCGCGACCTCACCGCGATCGACCTGTCCGCCACTGCCCTGCAGACGGTGCGCGATCGTCTCGGACCGGCCGGCGCCGACGTCGTTCTCGAAGTCGCCGACGTTCTCGACCTGCCCGGCAACCGCAAGTACCGGCTGTGGCACGACCGGGCGGTCTACCACTTTCTGACTGAGCCCGATGAACGAGCCGACTACCTGGCATCCCTGGACCGATGTCTCGCGTTCGACGGCTGGGTGGTGGTGGCAACGTTCGGCCCCGACGGGCCGACGCACTGCAGTGGGTTGCCGATCGTCCGCTACACCCATGAGGAGCTGGCGCTGCAATTCCCGCGCTACGAACTCATCGCGACAGCCGGCGAGGAACACGTCACTCCTTGGGGCTCGACTCAGCAGTTTACTGCGGTCCTCCTGCGCCGAATGTCGTGACACATCCGAAATCCTTTTGCTCGTCTAGGTTTTCGGATTATTGAACCACCAGCTTCGTATGCTGTGTACGCGATTGCCTCGACGAACATTCCACAGACAACTCGACGCCGAGACCGATTTGATGCGACGAGAGGTGCACGTCGCAATTCGGGCGCCCATATCGCCGCGGAACCGAAACCCTGACGTGAGCCTGAACGGAAGGGTCAGACTGACGCCATGACTACGGTGAACCCGGGTAGGGTGCTCAACCTCGTATTCTCGCCGACCCCACCTCCGGTCAGAGCAGGCGGCATCGGCCTTGCAGTGCTGCGGATCATCGCCGGCCTGTTGTGGTTGGCACATGTGTGGTGGAAGGTGCCGCCCGATTTCGGCGAAAGCCGCCGCACCGGGCTGTGGTTCTGGACGCACTTGGCGGTCGACCATCCGGTGTTTCCCCCGTACAGCTGGCTGGTCGAGCACTTGGTCCTGCCGAACTTCACGCCCTTCGGTTGGCTGGTCCTCGCGGTGGAGACACTGCTCCCGGTGCTGCTGTTGACTGGAACCGCTGTTCGGCTCGCCGCGTTGATCGGTATCGGCCAGTCACTGGCGATCGGGATGTCGGTGGCTGAGGCGCCCAACGAATGGCCGTGGGCGTACGCGATGATGATCGGCATCCACCTGGTGCTGCTGCTTGGGCCGAGCGCCCAGTACGCCGCGGTGGACGCGGTTCGCGCCGCACGCGCCACCGGAAACGCCGCACCGGTGGCGAGGCGGCTGCTCGCTGGATGGGGTGCGATCCTCACGCTGATCGCCGTCGTCGCCGGTGTCAAATCTCTGGGCGACGAGTTTCTCGCGCCGCGCGGTGCGGGCGTCGGCTACCCACCCCTCCAGCTGTTTTTGGGCGACTACAACATGCTCGCCGCACTGGCGCTACTCGTCGTGGCGGTTCTGATGCTCTCCGCGGCCGTCATGCGCGCCGGGGCGTTGGCTTTGACTGCAGCGATCGTCGCTGCGGTGGCCGCGCTGTCCATCTACGTACAGCTCGGCCGGGCGGAGGTCTGGCTTGGCGGAAATCCCAGCACTGCAGCCATTTTCGTGTGCGGTGCGGTAATTGCCACTGGCGCGCGTCCCGTTCGTGCATCGCCTTGAGGCATGTCCGTGATGGAGGCCTTGAACCAGGTCACCACCATCGCTGCCGCGAACGCCGATCAGGCTGACGCCGCGGGCGCGTTGCCCTCGGCCGCTTCAGGCTGAGACCAGGTTGCGCCCTACTTGACCGTTAGTTCAGCATGTCATAAATTTAGGAAGTGCTAAATTACTATCGATCACCGAGGAGAATGCCGAATGACCCCTCAGTTCATGTGGTTCGACCTGCTCGCCGCGGACGCCGGCGCCGCCCGTAGGTTCTACGCGGAACTGTTCGGCTGGCCGATCCGCCCCGACGACGGAACGACCAAGTACGCGAGTTGGATCACCAACAACGAGGGTCCGTGGGCCGGCGTCACTGACAACAACACCAACCGTCCCGCCGGTGCGTGCGTCCCGTACGTCGTCGTCGATGACCTCAGCGCAGTGCGCGATCGCGTGGAAAGGCTGGGGGGCAAGGTGATTCAGGAAACGGCAGGTACTTCTGCACCGAAGCGATCGGCGGCGAGACCACAGGTCTGAAAATGCCGAACACCCGTGAGGAATCCGGCGGACATGGCGATGGTCGCCGCACCTGCACGGGCCAACGCGGCGAGACGGGACGGGGCCTGGCTGCTGCCGGCGATCAGTAAGCCCAGATAGCCGGGCAGGAATGCGAACCCACACCGGATTGAGCGCGGCCACCAGCCCGGGTCCAGGCGCGAACCCCAGCGCCACGGTGTCCATCACTGGTCGGCGAGCGCCGTAATCCGCTCGGTCAGAGTCGCATCGGGAAGCGAGCCGCTAACCACATCGATATTGCCGTTGGCGCTGATGAACGCGTACGCGGGTTGCTGCGCGACGCCGAACTTGGCCCACACCGCCCCATCGGGGTCGGCCAAGTTGCTGAACCCCTTCACTGGGTACTCGTCGACGAATCTCTGCATCGCCGGCAGTTGGTCCAATGCGGCCACCCCGACGAACGTCACGTCGCGGTGCGCATCGGCGAGCTGGCCGACCATCGGCGCTTCCCGCTGGCAGGTCGGGCACCACGGCGCCCAGAACCAGAGCGCGGTGGGCTTACCCAGCACGGTTTCGCCCTTGAAGTCCTGGCCGTCGACGGTTTTGGCAGTGAACTGAAGCTGTGCCGGGAGGTCGGCATCGGTGGTCGCCGGGCTGGTGGCCGCGCTCTCGGGGCTGTGGATGACATTCCGCTATGACCTCGCCGGCCACGATAACCACCTCCTCGGCGTCTTCCGGCTCGTAGCCGGGACGTTTATGGCCGCGGCAATCGCCTTGGGCGTCAACGCCGCCCGCCGTCGCGACTTCGCCCGCCATGGGGCATGGAGGACGCGGGCCTATGCGATCGCCATGGGTGCGGGCACCCAGGTGTTCACAGTCGGCCTCGGCGATGTCGTCGCCGACGAATCCGACCCAATGACTAGGGCCTGGCAAATGGGCGCGGGCTGGTTGATCAACGTGCTGGTCGCCGAGCGGGCGATCCGCTCGTCCCGGCGCCCGAGGTATGTCGATGGTCGTGATGCCGGTCGGTAGCATCGAGTCAGCCGCCTTGGCAGGAGGGACGTCGATGCTCGCCCTAACGACCTGGACCGGAGCGCTTCTCGTCGCGACTGGAGTGGTTGCGTACGTCGCGACTGGCGCAGCCAGCTTCACCGCGCTGATTCCCGCCGCTGTGGGCATACTGCTGCTCATCGCCGCGCTGATCGGACGCCGTTCCGAGAATGTCCGCAAGCACGCCGTGCATGTTGCCCTTGCCGTCGCACTGCTGGGCGCGCTGGGTGCCCTGATGAACGTCGTCAAGCTGGGCGACCTCTTCGCAGGTTCGGCCGAGCGCCCAGGCGCGATCATCGCCAGCACGGTCATGTTCGTGCTGCTGGTGGCATACCTCGCCGCGGGTGCGCGCTCGTTCGTTCAGGCCCGCGCCGCGCGCTAGAAGGCAAACGTCCGCGGGTCAAGCCTTCTCGGCGTACCCCGACCACTCGAGCTGCGACGCGGTTAGGTCACGCCCCGCAGGCTCGATGTAATTGCGCAGGTAATACTCCGGCCCGGTTTGCTCGACGAGCCGCCAGCCGTATTCCGCCACGAATTCCGAAACCGCGTCGGGGTCGAGCCCGAATCGCCAGACCTGCTGCCGCTGCCTGAACCGCTTGTACAAGATGGCGGCGCCGTACATGTGCACTCCGTCGATGAAGTCCCTGCGGACATAGGTGAACACCAGCCGACTGCCCCTGGGGGCCGGCCGCAACGCGTCGAGGGTCGCCCGAACCGCGGCCTCGGTCAGATACTGCGTCACGCCTTCCCAGATGAAGAATGTGCGGGAGTCGGCGCGGTAACCGTTCTCCGTCAGCGCACCGATCAGGTCGTCGCGCTCAAAGTCCAAGGGCACCAAGTGAACCGACGCCGGAACCCCACGGATCGCGCGCCGCACGGCGGCCCTCTTGCGTTCGATGTTGACTGGGAGATCGACCTCGAAGACGGGGATGTCGGATCGATGCGCGAGGCGGTAAGCCCTGGTGTCCATGCCCGAACCGAGAATGATGACGGAGTCGATGCCGTCCAGGGCCGTATCCAGCTTGTCGTCGAAGTAACGCTTGCGGCACGCGATCAGGGACCACGAACCGCGCACCGCCCGCTCGCCGGCCGCAACTGTCATGCGACGCAGCAACGGCCACCGCATCGCCCGCACCAGCGCCCGTTGGCCTGCGGGCAGCATCGACATGGCGAGTTCGTCGGAGACCAGGCGGCGTTCGGGCGGTTCGTACTGCTCGATGGCCACCTGCACCATCGGGCCGAAGGCGGTCTGCGCTGCGGGGTTTCGCGCCATGGTCAGCGCTTGTTTGCCAGTCCCGCGTCCACCGGCAACGTGATACCGGTGACGTAGCGGGCGTCGTCGGAGACCAGCCACGCCACTGCGGCGGCGATGTCCTCCGGTTCCACCGCGTCTACGGGCATCGCGTTGCCCCAATCGACGGGAGTTTCGGACTCGGAGACGTACCGCTCCAGCCAGGCCCTGGTGTGCTCGTTGTTGATCATCGGGGTGTTAACGCCGGTCGGATGAATCGAGTTCACCCGAATATTATGCGGCGCAAGGTGGTTGGCGTAGATCCGCATGAGGCCGACCACTCCGTGCTTGGCTGCGGTATACCCGATGGACCCTGGGTCGTCGCTGCCGATGCCGATCAGGCCGGCGGCCGAACTGATCAAGACGATCGAGCCGCCCTCGCCCTGTTTGACCATCGTTTCCTTGGCGACCTCGACGGTGTGGTGCACGCCGGTGAGGTTGACGTCGATGACGTCTTGCCAGCCGTCGGCACCCGACTCCATCGGCGCGATACCGGCGTTGGCGACGACAATGTCGAGCCTGCCGAACTCGTCGAGGCCCGCCTGCAACGCGGTGGCCAATGCTTTCTGATCGCGAACGTCCGCCTCACGCGCAACGATTCGCGCACCGGTGTCCTCGACAAGTTTGACCGTCGCGGCCAAATCGTCGGCGGTGGCCAACGGGTAGGGGACCGAGGCGATCTGGTCGCAGATGTCGACCGCGATGACGTTCGCGCCGTCGGACGCCAACCGGACCGCTTCCGCGCGGCCCTGTCCGCGGGCAGCGCCGGTGATGAGGGCGACTTTGCCTGCGAGAGAAGCCATCAGGGTCGCAGCTGGCCCTTGGCCGGGTCGCCGGCAACGACGGGCTGCAGCATCTTGATGTCCGGGGCGCCGTCGAGAAGCTCACCCACCGTGCCGAACAGGGTGGCGACCGCGGGTGCCGTGCTGTGTGTCTTCAGCGCGTCCGCGTCGGCCCATTGCTCGACGAAAACGAAGGTGCCATCGGCCTCGTGCAACGAGTAGAGATCGCAGCCGGGTTCGGAGTGCACCGCCTCGATGGCCTGCTTGCACGCATCTCGGACGGCGTCCACCGACTCGGGCTTGGCTTTCATGGTGGCGACGACAGTGACGGGCATGGGCGATGGACTCCTCGATGAGTGCGTGCTGGATGGATGCCTAGCCTACCTATGAGGTTTCCGCATGGTCAGCCCACGTCGACCCATGTCTTTAGCCCGGCAGTGACGACCGCGATTGCGCCGTAGAGATCGCAGAACACCCTGCTTAACGTGGCTAGAGCCGTTTGGGCCTCGGATTTGTCATTTCGGCACCGTAGAGCGCGGCACTGACCCCAATTGAGACCTTTCTGTTACCCGTGTGGCAGATGGTGAATATGGGACCTGTGCGACTAGTCTTAGCGCCATGCCTAGTAAGACCGCCGCCCGATCCGGTGCCCGTTCGAGCAGGTCAAAGGCCAGCTCACGGGGCGGGTCGCGGCCGAGACGACCCTCGGCCGCCCGCCGCAAGCCGGCTCGCAGCGGCAACCCGTCGGCCATTACGTCCGCGGGAGCGACTGTCGGACGTGGCGTCCGCGCTGGCTGGTTGATGCTGGCCAAGGGCGCGGGGTCCACCGCCAGGTCCGTCGGCCGCGCACGCGATCTAGAGCCCGGCCACCGCCGCGACGGCATCGCGCTGGCGCTGCTGGGTATCGCCGTGGTGATCGCCGCGAGCTCCTGGTTCGACGCCGCCCGTCCCGTCGGCGAGTGGATCGACACGTTCCTTCGGGTGCTGATCGGCTCGGCCGTGGTGCTTGTTTCGATCGTCCTGACCGCGATCGCTGTCGTGCTGATGCGCACCGAACCGGATCCCGATGCACGGCCGCGGCTGATCCTCGGTGCGGCGATGATCACGCTGCCCACACTCGGGCTGTGGCATCTGTGGGCGGGTTCGCCGATGGACCCGGCCGCACGCAAGCACGCCGCGGGCTTCCTGGGCTTCGCCATCGGTGGTCCGCTGTCGGATGGGCTGACCGAGTGGATCGCCGCGCCGCTACTGTTCATCGGCACACTGTTCGGCCTGCTGCTGGTGACCGGCACTACGATCCGCGAGGTGCCGTCGACGGTGCAGCGGATGTTCTCGGCGCGCGCGTTCCGCGGTGACCAGTACGACGAGCAGTACGACGAGCCAGAGGCTTACGCCGAGGAACCCGAAGACTTCTCGGACGGCTATTACGACGATCCGTCGGCATACTGCGTCGACGAGGCGCAGGCATGGCCCAGCGGCACCCCGATGGACAACTACCCAATCGACGACGAGGCGCCGACGGTTCCTGAGCCGACAGCCAAGACCCGCCGCAAAAAGCCGGCCAAGAAACAGACGTTGTCATTGGATCGAGTCGTCGACGGGCCCTACACGTTGCCGCCGCTGGACCTGCTGAAGGCGGGCGATCCGCCGAAGCGGCGCACCGCGGCCAATGACCGTATGGCGGAAGCCATCACCGAGGTGCTGCAGCAGTTCAAGGTGGATGCCGCCGTGACCGGCTGCACCCGCGGGCCGACCGTCACACGCTACGAGGTCGAGCTCGGTCCCGGCGTCAAGGTCGAGAAAATTACTGCGCTGCAACGCAATATCGCCTATGCGGTGGCCACCGAGAGCGTGCGGATGCTGGCGCCGATCCCGGGCAAGTCGGCAGTCGGCATCGAGGTGCCCAACGTCGACAGGGAAATGGTGCGGCTGGCCGACGTGCTGACCGACCCGGCCACCCGCGGCGACCACCACCCGCTGGTGATCGCGTTGGGCAAAGACATTGAGGGTGAGTACATCTCGTTCAACCTCGCGAAGATGCCGCACCTGTTGGTCGCCGGTTCGACGGGTTCGGGCAAGTCCAGCTTCGTCAACTCGATGCTGGTCTCGCTGCTGGCGCGGGCGACGCCGGAGGAGGTCAGGATGATCCTGATCGACCCGAAGATGGTGGAACTCACGCCCTACGAAGGCATTCCGCATCTGATCACGCCGATCGTCACGCAGCCGAAGAAGGCTGCCGCCGCACTGGCATGGCTGGTCGAAGAGATGGAGCAGCGCTACCAGGACATGCAGGCCAGCCGGGTGCGCCACATCGACGACTTCAACAAGAAGGTGCGATCGGGTGAGGTCACCGCGCCGCTTGGCAGCCAGCGCGAGTACCGGCCATATCCGTACGTGGTCGCGATCGTCGACGAGCTTGCCGACCTGATGATGACCGCACCGCGTGACGTGGAGGATGCCGTGGTTCGGATCACGCAGAAAGCCCGTGCCGCCGGCATCCACCTGGTGCTGGCCACTCAGCGGCCATCGGTGGACGTCGTCACCGGCCTCATCAAGACCAACGTGCCGTCGCGGCTGGCGTTCGCGACGTCGTCGCTGACCGACAGCCGCGTCATCCTGGATCAGCAAGGCGCCGAGAAACTGATCGGCATGGGCGACGGGCTGTTCATCCCGATGGGGGCCAACAAGGCGATCCGGCTTCAGGGCGCCTACGTTTCCGACGACGAGATCCACGCCGTCGTACAGGCATGCAAGGACCAGGCGGAGCCCGAATACACCGAGGGCGTCACCAAGGCCAAGACCAATAGCGAGCGCACCGACGTCGATCCCGACATCGGCGACGATATGGACGTCTTCCTGCAAGCCGTCGAGCTGGTGGTGTCCAGCCAGTTCGGCTCGACGTCGATGCTGCAGCGCAAGCTGCGAGTGGGCTTCGCCAAGGCCGGCCGGCTGATGGACCTCATGGAGACCCGCGGCATCGTGGGGCCCAGCGAGGGCTCGAAGGCGCGCGAGGTGTTGGTCAAGCCCGACGAGTTGGCGGGGACGCTGGCGCTGATCCGCGGCGGCTCGGACGCTAACGGCGGGGACGACGACGAAGGGTTCTGACGCCGAGATCGACGGAATGGTGCGTCGTACTCACACTTTTTCGCCCAAATGTCCGTTTGGGCGAGAAGGGCCTAGAGCGTCAACAACATTCGGGTATTGCCGAGGATATTCGGCTTCACATAAGACAGGTCGAGGAACTCCGCGACACCGGTGTCGTACGACCGGCACATCTCCTCGTACACCTCCGCGGTGACCGGAGTGCCATCGATCTCCTCGAAGCCGTGCCGCGAAAAGAACTCGACCTCAAAGGTGAGCACGAAAATGCGCTCCAGGTGGAGGTCCCTGGCCACCTCCAGCAACCGATCGACGATCGCATGCCCGACGCCTTGACCCCTCACCTCCGGGTGCACCGCCACCGTGCGGACTTCGCCGAGGTCCGACCACAACACGTGCAAAGCTCCGCAGCCGATCAGTTCGCCGTCGAGTTCGGCGACCCAGAATTCCTGGACCGCCTCGTAGAGCGTCACCAGGTTCTTCTCCAGCAGAATCTTGCCGGAGTAGATGTCGACGAGCGCCTTCATGGCCGGGATATCGGACGTGCGGGCCCGCCGCACGACAAGCCGATCAGTCGCTACGCTCACAGCTGCGAGGGTATCGGCTGAGCAACCTATATTCTGTTGCGGTGTCGGGCCAACCCCATATCGATCCGGTGGTTCCGCGCGCCCGGGTGGCGAACCTCGCGAACTTTCTCACCGGCGTGCGGCTGGCGTTGGTCCCTGTGTTCCTCGTCTTGCTGTTCGTCGGCGACGGTCATGAAACATTCTGGCGGATAGCCGCATTCATCGTATTCGCCGTCGCCGTGATCACCGACCGGTTCGACGGCGCGTTGGCCCGCAGCTACGGCATGGTGACGGAGTTCGGCACGCTGGCCGACCCGATCGCCGACAAGGCGCTCATCGGTGCGGCGCTGATCGGGTTGTCGATACTCGGGGATCTGCCGTGGTGGGTGACCTTGGTGATCATGGCGCGCGAGATCGCCGTCACCGTCTTGCGATTCGTGGTGCTGCGCCACGGTGTCATTCCGGCCAGCCGCGGCGGCAAACTGAAGACCCTTGTCCAGGCCGTTGCGATCGGGCTGTTTGTGCTGCCGCTCTCGGGGCTCTGGCTGACCGGTGCATGGGTGGTGATGTGGGCCGCCGTGGTGCTGACGGTGCTGACCGGCGTGGACTACGTCGTCTCTGCCGTCAGGGATTCGCGTGGACGACCCGCTGGTCACTGAGGACGCCCGCGCGCTCGTCGCCGACCTGACCGTGCGCAGACAGAGTGTCGCGACCGCCGAATCGCTGACCGCGGGCCTGCTGGCCGCCACCCTCGCCGGGGTGGCCGGAGCCAGCGTGGTGCTGCGCGGCGGCCTGGTCACCTACATCGAGGACACCAAGATCGGCCTTGCCGGGGTGGCGCCGCAGCTGCTCGACGCGGTCGGCCCTGTCGCCGGTCCCACCGCACGGGCCATGGCCGTCGGCGCCCGACAGCGTTGCGCCTCGACCTGGGGCATCGGCCTGACCGGGGTCGCCGGGCCCGAGCCGCACGGCGGCCATCCGGTGGGAACCGTGTTCCTTGGCCTTGCCGGGCCCGTCTTCACCGAGGTCGTCGAGCTCACGTTGTCCGGTTCACGCTGGGATATCCGGATCGCGGCGGTGCACGAGGCCGTCACACGGCTACGGGCTCTCGTCGAGCAGCAGTGATCTGTGCCATCCGGGAACCAACCCGGCGCCGCGCAGCGTTGCCCTAGTAACCAAGCCCGGTGAGGAAGGGAGCACACCGATGAGCGCTCGCGCGAAGAGTAGACGATCATGACGCCATTGCTGCGCGAGGTGATCGGCGACGTGCTGCGTCGTGCCCGCACCGAGCAGGGCCGCACCCTGCGTGAGGTATCCGACACCGCCCGGGTCAGCCTCGGCTACCTGTCAGAGGTGGAACGCGGCCGCAAGGAGGCGTCGAGCGAATTGCTCAGTGCCATCTGCGGCGCCCTGGACGTCCCCCTGTCGCGGGTGCTGTCCGACGCCGGCGATGAGATGGCCCGTGAGGAACTGGCCGCGCTCCCGCATGTCAGCGCGGCCAATATCGACGCCGCGACGAAGGTGGTCATCCCGCAGGTCGTGTCGATGGCGGTCGCCTGAGCTAGGCTGCCGATCCGATCTTGGAAAACACCCGCAGGGGTGTGGTGATCTGCGGGAAACCATTAAGTTGGCATCAGAGCAACTCAACGACACGAAGGCGGAATGAATCCATGGCCAATCCGTTCGTCAAGGCGTGGAAATACCTCATGGCGCTGTTCAGCTCGAAGGTCGACGAATACGCCGATCCGAAGGTGCAGATTCAGCAGGCCATCGAGGAGGCGCAGCGCCAGCATCAGGCCTTGACGCAGCAGGCGGCCCAGGTGATCGGCAACCAGCGTCAGCTCGAGATGCGGCTCAACCGTCAGCTGGCCGACATCGAGAAGCTTCAGGTCAACGTGCGCCAGGCCCTTACCTTGGCCGATCAGGCCACCTCGGCGGGCGACGCCACGAAGGCCACCGAGTACAACAACGCCGCGGAAGCGTTTGCCGCACAGCTGGTGACCGCCGAGCAAAGTGTTGAGGACCTCAAGGGTTTGCACGATCAGGCGCTGCAGGCGGCGGGCCAGGCCAAGAAGGCCGTCGAGCAGAACGCGATGATGCTGCAGCAGAAGATCGCCGAGCGCACCAAGCTGCTCAGCCAGCTCGAGCAGGCCAAGATGCAGGAGCAGGTGAGCGCGTCACTGCGGTCGATGAGCGAGCTGGCGGCACCGGGCACCACGCCGAGCCTCGACGAGGTGCGTCAGAAGATCGAACGCCGCTACGCCAACGCAATGGGCTCGGCAGAGCTGGCGCAGAATTCAGTGCAAGGCCGCATGATGGAGGTGCAGCAGGCCAGCGTTCAGATGGCGGGGCATTCCCGCCTGGAGCAGATCCGCGCCTCGATGCGCGGGGAGCAGCTGCCAGCGGGTGGCAACGCCGCCACTGCACCGGCCACCAACCAGCAGGCCACACCGGAACCCCCGCTGTCTCAATAGCGTTCGTAGGTTATGACAATGAATTCGCGCGCTGGTCGTCCAGAGGCCTGGCGCACGCTGGTGCAGCGCGGAGTTGACACTGCCGCGGAGTGGTCGGGCGTAGTGGCCGAGAAGCTCAATGCGGCAGCCGATCCGCGTGCCAAGTTGTTGCGTAAGCGGCGGTGGGCGCTCCGTCTCGGCGCGTTCTTCGCGGTGTCGTGTGCGTTCTGGGTGGGAGTGACGGCCCTGCTGGCGTCGTGGAGCACACCGGTGTGGGCGCTGTTCATCCCGGCGCCGATCGCGGTCGGCGCGGCATTCCTGGCGACGCTGTCGTTCCTGCGCTACCGGTGGCTGCGCGGTGAACCGTTGCCGCCGCGGCGGTCCGCGCGACGGCTGCCGCCGTGGGGATCGGCAGCGCGTCAACCAATGGCTGCCCTTGCCGCCTCCGAGCGAGGATTCTTCTCGCTGCTCGGCGTGATGGAGCGCGGCCGCATGCTGCCCGCAGACGAGCTTCGCGAGCTGACGGTGGCGGCCGACCAGACCGCCGCCACCATGGCCGCGACCGCCAACGAAGTCGTCTCGATGGAGCGGGCGATCAGTTCGGCGCCGCAGTCGCAGTCTCACCTGGCACCCACGATCACCGCGTTCACCACGCAGCTCGACCACGGTGCCCGTCAGTACAACGAGATGGTCACCGCCGCAGCGCAATTGGTGTCAGCCGCGAACACCGGGTCGATGTCGAGCTCGCCGATGTCCCAGCAGCGTTACCGCGACGAGTTGGTCAACGCCACCGACCGCCTGATGGGCTGGGCGCAAGCGTTCGACGAACTCGGCCACCTGCGTAGGGCCTAGACGTCGTGGGAGCTGGACGGTCCTGACCGAGGACCGTACTTTTCGATGTAAGCCTGGTGAATGTGAGCGTTCTTTTGCCTCGACAACTCGTCGGCGAGGCCGGGGTCGAGGTCGTGTTTGCGCAGCATGTGCCGGCGCCAGACCTTGTTCAGCGCGTGCGAGAAGAACACGAATGGGATCAGGATCGGCAGCGTCATGGACAGGTGCACGTCCAGCGTGGTCGGGATGAACCAGAACGGCACCATGATCAGGAGCGCCGGGATGAAGACCCGGATCATCATCCGGACCGTCGCGCCCTTACCTGCGAGGTCCTCGCGGACCCAGTCGCGCATCGAATCGGGCAGTCGGCGGCCGTAGCAGTAGCCGATGTACTGCAACAGGTTCGGCTTGGTGCGGGGGATGGCGTCGGCCACTACAGCGTCTGCTTCAACGACGGAATCACCGTCGCGACCACGCCGCGCAGCGTCGCCTTGACGAAGTCGAACATGTCGAAGTAGTCGCGCCACAGCGTGATACGGCCGCCGTGCACTTCGAACACGCCGCACACCCAGAATTGCAGGCGCAGCGGTCCCATGATCAACGCGTCGGTGCGTTCGGTGAGGACGGCGTTACCCTCAGCGGCGATCCGGTGAATTTTCACCTCGAAACCCATTCGTCCCTCGCCACGCCGAAACAGCTTGATGATGCGGTCCCGACCGCGGATGGTGGGAAAACCGACGTTCTGCCACTCGATGTTGTCGGCCAGCGTCGAGTCGGCCGTATCGAAGTCCTCGTCCTGCAGGGCATAGAGAAACGTCTCGACGGTACGGGCGTTGTCGAGGTCCGAGCGCGCGGGGGAAGCCTGGTCGGTCATAGCTGTCAGCCTAGTAGTGGTGGACTGTGGCAGGGTAGACAGCTGCTGGCGTCTTTGTGAGCGGAAGTGATACCGCGTGGAAGTGGCGGTGCTGGGGTGCGTGGTTGTCGGTGGCGGGTGGCAAAGTGTTGATAGCAGACTTCCGATCCGGCCATCCTGAGCCATCATGGGCGGCGGCGATCGGCAGACGTGGTCTCGGACTGGCGTTCAGGCGACGGCCGGCAGGACCCCCCTCCGGACAGTGGACCGGGGCGGGCACACCGCCGGACAGGCCTGAGCTTCACGGCGACCACGGTTGGCAGGCACGGCAGTTCCGGCCCACCGGCCGCACACGATGCGAACCGGTCCGCCGGAGAACACCCGCCCGCCGCGGCCAAGACCGTTCGGGCCGCAACCGAGTAGAACTCACTCTGCTCGCAAACCAGGAACGGTAGGCGCGTGCGGGTCGCCGTCGTTGCCGGACCTGATCCCGGGCACGCCTTTCCGGCCATTGCGCTGTGCCGTCGGTTCCTCGCCGCCGGTGACGCTCCGACGCTGCTCACGGGCACCGAATGGTTGGACACCGCACGCCAGGCTGGGGTGGCCGCGGTCGAGCTCGACGGGCTGGACCCCACCGAGGCCGATGACGACACCGACGCGGGGGCGAAGATCCACCAGCGGGCCGGCCGGATGGCCGTGCTGAACGTGCCGCGGCTGCGCGACCTGGCGCCGGACGTAGTGGTTTCCGATGTGATCACCGCGTGCGGGGGGCTGGCCGCCGAGCTGATGGGTCTGCCGTGGATCGAGCTGTGCCCGCACCCGCTGTACCGGCCGTCGAAGGGCTTGCCGCCGGTGGGCAGCGGGCTGGCGCCCGGCGTCGGTGTGCGAGGTCGGCTGCGTGACGCGGTGATGCGCGCGCTGACGGCCCGGTCATGGCGTGAGGGCCTGCGTCAGCGTTCGGCGGTCCGAGTCGAAATCGGTTTGCCCGCTGTCGATCCCGGCCCGCTCCGGCGCCTGATCGCGACACTGCCCGCGCTGGAGGTGCCGCGGCCGGACTGGCCGACCGAGGCCGTCGTCGTGGGGCCCCTGCATTTCGAGCCGACGTCGTCGGTTCTGCCGGTGCCGGCCGGACCCGGTCCCGTTGTGGTCGTCGCACCGTCGACTGCGGTGATCGGCACCCAGGGGCTGGCCGAGCTGACCCTCCAAACACTGATACCGGGGGAGGTGCTGCCCGCCGGTTCGCGGCTGGTGGTGTCCCAGCTTGGGGGAACCGAGGTCGAGGTGCCGCCGTGGGCGGTCGTCGGGCTGGGCCGCCAGGACGAACTGCTGTCACACGCCGATCTGGTGATCTGTGGCGGCGGGCACGGCATGGTGTCCAAGACGCTCTTGGCCGGGGTCCCGTTGGTGGTCGTCCCTGGCGGCGGCGACCAATGGGAGATCGCCAATCGCGTTGTGCGCCAAGGCAGTGCGCAACTAGTGCGGCCGTTGACCGCCGAATCGCTGGTGGCGGCGGTCACCGAGGTGTTGTCGACGCCCCGATATCGGGAGTCCGCGAGGCGGGCCGGGGCCAGCGTCGCCGAGGTCGAAGATCCGGTACAGGTGTGCCATGAAGCGCTCGCACCCGCTGGGTAGGTTGGGCCAGTGCGGTTGACGGAATTCAATGAACTCGTCGATGGGCAGTTCGGGCCGGTGCGCGGCGCGTCCTTGCTCGTCGACCACGTGCTGACCGGATTCGGGCGGACGCCGGCCCAGGCCATCGAAGACGGCGTGGACCCACGCGACGTGTGGCGCGCTCTGTGCGCGGACTTCGACGTCCCGCGCGACCGTTGGTAATCGAGGGGGAATCAGTGGCTGACCACGCGCCTATCCGCATTGCGAACTTCTCGCACATCTGTATCGGCGTTTCGGACGTCGAAAAGTCGCTCGGCTTCTATCGCGAGGTGCTCGGCATGGACGTCGTGTTCGACGTGGCACTCGACGGAGCGAGCCTTGATGCCGTCACCGGTCGTAGCGGTGAGAAGGGGCGGATGGTGGGCGGTCTGATCGGCGGCACGATGGTCGAACTGCTCGCGCTCGGTGCGGTTCCCGCGGCGCCGGCGGGTCCGCATATTGGCTACACCAACATTTCGCTACGGGTCGAGGACGTCGATGCGGCCTACGAGCAGTTGAGAGGTTTCGGAGAAGTGCATTGTGAGCCACCAGTCGATATCGGTGGCGTACGCATGATGTTTCTGTTCGACCCGGACGAGACGCCGATCGAACTCGTTGAACTGCCGGGCGGCGCCACGACGACCGTCCAGCTTTGGCGACCGCAGGAGGCTTAGCTCCCCGTGGTCGATTGGGGTGCTAGCGCTTGTCCTCGGCGCGCCCGGTACCCGGGGTGTGCGCAGGCGCGTCAACCTGGTCGTCGCTTCGGTCGGTCTCGGGGGTCTGCGACGCGGGCTGCTCCTGAGCGGGTGATGCTGTAGCACCGCCTGCGGTGTCACCCTTCGGCGCAGAGTCGGTCGTCGGCGCAGTCGCCCCGCCGGTTCTCGCGCCGGCCTTTTCAGTGGTTTCGCCCGATTCGGCCGACGTTTTACGACCCTCGTAGGGTGGTATCGCCGGATCCACATCGCGTGGTTTCTCGGTCGTGAAACCCGCCTCGAAGTCGAGCTTCTCGCCTTCGCCGTGCTCAGGAACCGACTCGTCCCCCTTGTAGGTGCCCGAAGGCCGGTCAGCCGGCCCGCCCGAGGGCAGATCAGATCCGGTGTCGCGTGATCCCCGTTCTTCCGGCTCAGTCATGACAACTCCTTACTCCCGCCGCATGTGCTGCGGCGACGCTATGGGTGGCTACCCGCGCCAAACATCGCAAAACCCTGTTAGCCGCGCTGACCTAGCAGCTGCGCGGTTTCCCGGTGCAGCCTGCCGAAGTTGTAGTACGCCGCGCAGGCGCCCTCCGGCGAGACCATGCATGTGCCGATCGGTGTTTCAGGTGTGCATGCGGTGCCGAATACCTTGCACTCCCACGGCTTTATGACACCCTTGAGCACCTCGCCGCACTGGCAAGCCTTGGGGTCGGCGACCCGAACCCCGGGCATCTCGAACTTGGCTTCCGCGTCGAACTCCGCGTAATCCGGGTGCACCTTCAGCGCGCTCTGCGAGATGAAACCCAGTCCGCGCCATTCGAAGTGCGGCCGCAACTCGAAGGTCTCGGCCATCAGTTTCAACGCCTGAGTATTTCCCTCGGCACGGACCACCCGGGTGTACTGGTTCTCGACCTCGCAGCGGCCCTCGCGGATCTGCTGCAGCAACATATGGACCGATGCAAGGATGTCGAGCGGCTCAAACCCGGCGACCACCATCGGTTTTCCGTACACCTCAGGCACGAACCGGTACGGCCGCAGACCCACCACGGTGGACACATGGCCCGGTCCGAGGAATCCCGAGAGCCGCAGATCGGGTGATTCCAGGATCGCTTTGATCGGCGGCACGATCGTGACGTGATTGCAGAACACGCTGAAGTTTCGGACACCGAGCGCCCGCGCCCGAACCAGAGTGACCGCGGTGGAAGGTGCCGTCGTCTCGAATCCCACCGCGAAGAACACGACGTGTCGGTCGGGGTTGTCGAGCGCCACCTTGAGCGCGTCGAGTGGCGAGTACACGAACCTCACGTCGGCACCGCGAGCCTTCGCCTCGATGAGATTGCCCTTGGAACCGGGCACGCGCATCATGTCGCCGAACGTCGTGAAGATAACGCCGGGCTGCTCGGCAAGCCACATCGCGTCGTCGACACGACCCATCGGAATCACGCACACCGGACACCCCGGTCCGTGTACGAGTTCGACGGCTTCGGGCAGCAGGTGCTCGATTCCGTGCCGGTAGATGGTGTGCGTGTGACCGCCGCATACTTCCATGAATTTGAAATGATCGGTGCCAGACAGCTCGGTGATGGACTTGACCAACGCACGCGCGGCTGCCGGGTCCCGGAATTCGTCGACGAATCTCATTGCGTTTCACTCTTTCCCGTCACGCGATTTCTGATGCGTTGAACGCTTCGATTTCGTTGACGTAGTCCGCACCCATCTTCTGCACCTGATTGAGCGTCATCGCCGCCTCGCGCTCGTCGATCTTCGCCATCGCGAAACCGACGTGCACCAGCACCCAGTCACCGACCTGCAGGTTGTCGTCTGCCAGCAGGCGCACACTGATGTTTCGGCGGACGCCGTTGACGTCGACCTTGGCCAGGGACTGTTCGGCGTCGACGATGTCCACCACCTGGCCGGGGATCCCAAGACACATGGTCAATCTCCTCTCAGCAGATCCGCGGTAGTGGGTCACCGACGAGCATGTCGACGATCCGGCTGCCGCCGAATGACGTTCGTAGCGCAACGATTCCGTGTGGTTCGGGCACAATTTCGCCCACGACCGCGGCATCGGCGCCTTGTGGATGTTCATGCAGTGCAGCGATTGCCGCGTCTGCCTCATCGGCCGCAACTATGGCAACGAACTTGCCCTCGTTCGCCACGTACAGCGGATCGATACCGAGCATGTCGCACGCGCCGAGCACCTGCGGCGCGACCGGCAACTTGTCCTCGTCCAGGATGAGCGCGAACGGCGAGTCCTTGACCAGTTCGTTGGCCACGGTTCCGACGCCGCCCCGCGTCGCATCACGCATCCATCGCGTCGACGGCGCTGCGGCAAGTAGTGTCTCGACCAGTTCGTGCACAGGCGCGGTGTCGGAGGCGATGTCGGCGTCGATGGCCAGATCGCCGCGGGCCAGCATGACGGCCATCCCGTGCTCGCCGATAGTCCCGGACAGCAGGACCTTGTCGCCGGCCTGCACGAGGCCACGGGACAGCTGCCTGCCGTCGGGGATGACGCCGACGCCGGCGGTGCAGATGTACACACCGTCGGCGGCGCCCTTGCCGACGACCTTCGTATCGCCGGTGACGATCTGCACGCCTGCCTTCGCCGCGGCTTCGCTCATGTCCGCGACGATTTCGCGCAGTTCGGCGATCGGGAAGCCTTCCTCGATGACGAACGCCGCCGACAACCATTGCGGACGCGCGCCCGACACGGCGAGGTCGTTGATCGTTCCATGTACGGCGACGTGACCGATCGATCCGCCCGGAAAGCGCCGCGGCGAAACGACATACGAGTCCGTCGAGAACGCGAGCCGATCTCCTGATGGAAGGCGAAGCGCGGCGGCGTCGCCGAGCTGTTCGAGTTCGTCGTTGCGAAACGCCTCGAGGAAAACAGAGTCGACGAGGGCGGCCGAGGACTTGCCGCCCGCTCCGTGCGCTAGGGTCACCACATCGTCGAGCAGGCGTGGCCGGCGCTGCCGGAACTTGTCGATGCGTTCCAGCACACGGTCTTCGCGGTCCGCGGTCGTACTCATGCGCGCGCCGCTGACAACGGGCGGGCCATGTGCTGCTGGGTCACTGACCACAGGCGGTATCCGAGCATGGCGTGGCTTTCCTGGATGCGGTGGATGCTCTGCGAGTGCACCGTGTAACAGAAGTCGAGGTCTTCGGCGGCGGCCATCCTGCCGCCGTCATGGCCGGAGAACCCGATGGTGAGTAGCCCGCGTTGCTTGGCCTCGGTGATCGCCGCTATCAGGTCTTCGGAGTTGCCCGACGTGGACAATGCGATAGCGACGTCGCGATCGCGTGCGTGTGCGATGATCTGGCGTTTGAAGATCAGATCGAAGCCGACGTCGTTGCCCAGCGCGGTCACCACCGCCTCGTCGGCGGCCAGCGACCAGGCGGCCACCGGCCGACCTCGGGCGGGTCGACTGAACAAGGACGCCAGTGTCGCGGCGTCGGTGGAACTTCCGCCGTTGCCCAGTGTGTAGAGCCGGCCGCCGCGCAGGAACCGTTCGGCCATCTGAGTTCCGGCCTCGGTCAGACCGACGGCGTACTCGTCCAGCGATTCCCGTTGCAGCCGTGCGCTTTCAGTGGCCTTGCCGCGTGCCGAGGCGGCCAGGTCATCGAGAAGGCTGGTGGCGTCGGTTTCTTCGGATTCGATGAACGGGTAGAGAAAGCCGGTGTTTTCGTGGGTCGTCATGGTGTCATCTCCAGACGTGTGATCGCAGCCCCGGCATGCACCAGAACCAGATCGTTGGCACGGATTTCACCGAGAATGGTGGTGTCCACCCACTCCTCGCCGGCCGCCGTCCGCACCAACGCCGGACTGGTCGCGTCGGCCGGCTCGAGGACTACCTCGCCGAGCCGGCCCTCGTCGCTGCAAGTCACACACACTTCGTCGGTGCATTCGTCAGCGGGTGGCTTGAGCAGTCCCGGATGCTCGAAGCAGACGTGGGTGAGTTCCCACAGCAGGTGGTACATCAGCACAAAGGTCCCGGTGGCAGGCACCATCGGATCGTCGGAGTCGATCCAGAGGATGTGGTTGGCAGCGCCTGCAGGCGGCCGCGGCCCCGACCCGATCCACAGTGTGAGCACCCCCCACGCCTGGGCGCGCCGCATGACGTCGACCACCGCGGGCTCGTCGGCAGACGCGACCGCGATCAGCAAATCGCCTGGCTGACTTGCGACCCTGGCCTGCGCGACGGGATCGGGTTCGACGAGCGCGACCGAGGGCAGCGCCCGCTTCCCCATGACCACGGGATGGACGAACTCGACCGCGACGTGGTGGGCGTGCGGTTCCCACTGCGGTGAGATCACCCAGAGGGTCGCACCGTCATGGAATTTGCGGGCCAGGTCCAGTGCGGCGGCTGACAGATCGGCGGACAGCTCCGCACCGATGTAGGACCCCCCGAGTTGCGTTGTCGTCGTCATTCTCGGTCTCCCCTCAGGACACCAGTCTGCTCCGATCCAGCTGCAACGGAAACGTCTTCGGAGAAGGTGGCATTGACTAGATCCAGCGTGGCTCCAGTGGCCGAATCCAGCGCGGCATTCTCGTCGTCGGTGAGCGGTCCGCACACCCAATCCCAGTGCGCCGAGACGATCGAACCCGGCGCCGGCGCGGGCGCCAGCGAGAGCTCACCTTTCTTCCAACGGACGCGCTCCTGCCGCGGTTCGCCGAGCGTGAGCCTGCCGTCTTCGAGCTGCAGCGGCCGAGCGGAGATCACGACATGGTCACCCGTGACCGCTTCGACCGGTCCCGAACGGATGCGGCAATCCTGCATGACTTGCAGCGCGGTGGTCGCGTCGCGGCGCAGGAACCGCACCCACGGGTAGACGACGAAGACGTGAAAGCTGTGGTGTGCCAACACCTCGGCGGTGGCGGGGACGGTGTCGAGGAGACCGGTGACTTGTCCCTTGAACATTGTCCGCAGCCGTGCGAGTAGGTCGGCGGGCTCGACGCGGTGCAGCGACGGACCGCCCACCCAATAGCTCCGCACCACGTCCTCGTCGAGCGGGTCGGAGGCGTCGACCGCGTCGGCGATCGCCGCAAGATATGGCCAGGCGCCGTCGAACTCCTTGGCGTGTGAGGCAAGGTCGGACGTGCCGCCCGCGCCGGCCGGTCCGCAGTAGCCGAGTTCATTCGGTGGGTAGGCATACCGACCGAACAGTGCTTGGCCTTTTGTCAGAACATTCATCCGCATGTGCCCACCAACAGTTGACCAAGTGCGATGCCGCCGTCGTTGGGAGGCACGTATCGATGCGTGATGACGTTGAACCCGTTGGCGCGCAGTCGCTTCAGCGTCAGACGAAGAAGGAGCACATTCTGGAACACACCGCCCGACAGCGCGATGGTTTGGGGCGCATCGTTGGCCTCGGTGGCGAGCGTGACCACCAGCTCGGCCACGGCGCAGTGGAACCGCGATCCGATCACGGCGGCAGGTACGCCTGCGCGCTGGTCGCCGACCACGGCGTGCACGACCGGGGTCGGGTCGATCAGGGCCGGGTTTCGGGAGCGGTCGATGCCGAACGTGTACGAACTCGTGTCGTCGTCGGCGCCTCGGGCCAGCCCCTCCAACTCAATGGCCGCCTGCGCTTCGTACGCCACCACCTGCCGGACGCCGATCAGCGCGGACACCGCGTCGAACAGCCGGCCCATGGACGATGTCGGAACGCAGCCCACACCCGTCTCGAGTTGCTGGCGCAACACCCGCAGCTCGTCGGCCGGGCAGGCGGCCACCGGCGGCAGATCCGCCTTCCATGCGATTCCTGCCGCCCACAGATGGGCCAGCGCCATCCGGTAGGGGCGCATGACACTGACGTCACCGCCGGGCAGGGGCACGTAGGAGAGCTGAGCGAGTCGTTGGTAGCCCTTGTAATTGGCGAGCAGCACCTCGCCACCCCACACGGCACCGTCGGATCCATAGCCCGTCCCGTCGAAGGCGAACCCGAGCACCTGCTGCGATCCGTCCAGCCCGTGCTCGGCCATCACCGCCGCAATGTGGGCGTGGTGGTGTTGTACGGTCCGGACCGGCCGACCAGCCGCGTTGCGGTGTGCCCAGGCGGTCGATCGGTACAGCGGATGGTTGTCGGCCACAAGCACTTCGGGCTGGACGGCGGTCAACTCCTGCAGGTGCTGCTGTGCCGCGTCGAAGGCTGACAGCGTCGCGAGGTCGTCCATATCGCCGATGTGTTGGCTCAGCCAGGCGTACTTTCCGTCCGCGACGGCCATCGTGTTCTTCAAGTCGGCCCCGACCGCCATCGCGGGCGGCACAGGGATCGGCAACGCAATCGGCAGCGGCGCATACCCCCGGGAGCGCCGAATCGGCAACTCCATCCCGTCGACCACCCTTACGACAGAGTCGTCGCACGGCACCAGGATGTCCCGATCGTGCATCAGCCAGCCGTCGGCGAGGTGCGAAAGCCGTTCGAGTGCATCGTCGTCCGTGTAGCAGATCGGCTCTCCGCCCAGATTTCCGGACGTCATCACCAGCACAGCGGGCCCTTCGGCGTCGTCTGACAGGCCGAACAACAGCGCGTGCAGCGGTGCGTAGGCCAGCATGACACCGAGGTCGGGGTTGCGCGGCGCCACCGCGTCGGCGACGCGCGCATCACTTCGGCGGGGCATCAGCACGATCGGCCGCTGCGTCCCAGTCAGCAGCCGGGCCGTGGGGTCGTCGACGTCGGCGATGGCGCGCGCGGTTGGCAGGTCGGCCACCATGATGGCGAACGGCTTGTCCCCGCGCCGCTTTCGCCGCCGCAGTTCGGAAACCGCCTGCTCGTCGTTGGCGTCGCAGGCCAGGTGATAGCCGCCGATGCCCTTGACCGCGAGAATGCCACCGTCGCGCAGCAGTCGCCGCGCATGCAGCAGTGCATGTTCGCCGTCGGCTTGGCCGCCGTCGCCGTCGCGGTAGCGGAGCGTCGGCCCGCAGTTCGGGCAGCACACGGGCTGGGCGTGGAACCGCCGGTCGCCCGGATCGGTGTATTCGCGTTCGCAATCGGCACACATCGCGAACGGCGCCATCGTAGTGGCCGCACGATCGTATGGCAGGGCGGCGATGATGGTGAAGCGCGGGCCGCAGTTGGTGCAGTTGACGAACGGGTGGCGGTAGCGCCTGTTCGACGGATCGCGTTGTTCGGCGGCGCAGTCCGCGCACATGGCGACATCGGGGGAGACCAGCGTGCGGCCGCCGCCGGATCGCGACGTGTCTGCGATGGTGAAACCGGTGCCACCGACGAGCGGGATGTCGTGCGTCTCAACCGATTCGATGACGGCTAACGGTGGCGGTCGATCATGCAACCGCGCGAGGAAATGGTCGATTTCTGCGGGATCGCCTTCTACCTCGATGACGGCGCCAGAGGTGTCGTTGCGCACAGAGCCGGACAGCCCGAGTGCGGCCGCGCATGTGTAGACCAACGGTCGGAAGCCCACGCCCTGGACCACACCGCGCACGCAGACCCTTAACCGGCGCCGACTTGTCATGGCGAAGCCTCGGTCTGGCGGCCTCGGCCCATCAGCTCAAGGCCTTCCATCGCCGCGTCTGCACCTGCCTTGTCGGTCTTTTCGACCACGAAACCCATGTGAATGATGACCCAGTCGCCTGGATTGAAGGTCTCCTCGGGCAGCATCCCGACGTTGACCTTGCGCTGTTCACCCGCAACCTCGACGAGGGCGAGCTGGTCGCCGTAACCCTCAAGCATGTGGACAACTTGCCCCGGAATCCCCAAACACATGGTTCAGCCTTCCCCCACCGACGTACGGGCCAGCAGATCGCTCAGCACGTCTTCGACCGCGCGAACCGCGTCGGGTACGGCGTTGTTGACCGCGTCGGACAACCCGATGCCTTCGTCGGTATTCGCGACCTCACAACCGATCACGATCGTGTACGGCGGCGTGCCGCCCAATGCGTTGAGGCTTGCGAACACCGCGCCCGGGTCCATCGCGTGGGCGTCCAGACCCGCGGCGGCGGTGAGGCTTTCATGATCAGCTTCGAAGACGTGCACCGTCCCCGGCGCACCCTGGTCGGGGATCGCGTCGACCAGCACCAACGCCTCGCACCCCTCGAGCAAGTCGTAGGCCAGGTGCATTCCCCTGATGCCGTAGTCCACAAACTGAACATGCGGGCCCGCGAGCCGTTGCGGGACGTGGCGCATCACCTCGGGTCCGAAGCCGTCGTCCCCGAGGAATATGTTGCCGATCCCGGCTACCAGAATTCGGGACGTGATTGCACCTCGCTCACGGTTACATCCGGCGGATCTTCAAGTAGCGCCTGGCATCCGGGATGGACATGACTCCCAACGCAGCGCCTCCGAGAACGACAAAAGCGGCGATGCCAACGGCAACCCAACCCACAATTTCCATTTTCTAACTCCTTTCGTTCAGTGGTTCGACCTCGTCGGGTGCGAAGTACAGGTAGCGGCCATACCAGTCGTGCATGTCGGCGGCCGGGTCCTCCTCGATGACGACGCCGACGTGCTGATCGCCGTCGACGTCCTCGTGCACCGAGGTGACGCGCGCGATCTTGTCGGTGTAGAAGAGATCCTGGGCGTCGGCCCTTCGCGACGGCCGCAGCCGGACCCGGCTACCGCGAGTCACGCGAGTACCGTTGACCAGCACGGCATCGATGTCGGGGCGAACAGCGGTGTCGGCCAGGGGATCCCACCAGTCGACACCCTCGGGGACCTCGGGGATCAGCCGTTCCTCTGGCGCGGCGGCATGCGGATTGCGCAGCACACCGTGCAGTTCCAGCATCGCCTCCGGCGACATCGAGTCGCATCGGTCGATGATCTTGGCGGCCAAGGGGTCGGTGGCGCGGGCCTGCGCCTTCTCCTCCTCGGTCATCGTCATCACCCTCAACGTGAGGATCTCGTCGATCTCGGTGGAGTCGTAGAGCGCGCCCTTGCTCTGTTCGGCGATCTCTGGATGGTCGTAGAGGATGATCGGCGACACCAACGCCAGGTCTGCGGCTCCTGGAGGTCCGGCCAAGACTGGGAAACAGCGGTGCTGGGAGCACCGTGCCACCGCATCCGCGGCCGAATCCGGCGGCTCGAGCAGGGACACGAACTCGCCGTCGGCGACTTCGATAAGCAGGTGGGTGCCGATCAGCGAGGTCGCGATCGCTTCGTCTTTGTCGGCGGCGGGTGCTGCGGTATTGCGCACCTCTAACGTCAGCCTCAGCAGATCGCCGTCCTGCTCCCCGGATATCGCGAGTTGCCCGTGTAGCGAACGGCGGGTGCGCATCAGCCTGCCGCCCTCTACGGCTTCGACGTCGTTGCCTGCGGGCATCGAGATGTCAAGCGTGCGGGGAAGACTCGTCACACGGAACGGCTCGATCGATACCTCGCACTCGATGGCCTCGTCCCAGGTCAGCCAGAGTTGCGATGCCGCGCGGAGTTCGTCGACCTGCTCGAAGCGGCCGCCGACATCGCGCTCGGCCCCGCGGTGTTGCAACTGCAGGAAGCGCACGACGCCCGACAGTGACGGGACTCCGTAGGACCGCACCAGCACTTGCGCGGATAGCGTGCTGTCCTCACCGATGCCGGTGTCCGCTGCGCCCTGCGGCCCGAGCACGCCGAACTGCCAGCGCGACTGATTCTTGCTTGAGTTGGCGCGGTAAGGGTAAAGCAGGTAGCCCTCGTACAACACCGCGTCGGCAACGGCGCGTGCCCGATCCCAATTGGCGCTCATGAGATCTCCTTGGCCGAGACGTCCGTCAGCAGCGCGGTGATCGCGTCGTCGAACCCGAGCAGCCCGCGCGCAGTCCGGTACGCCGCGAGCGCGTCAATGGTGTCGCGGTCCAGTCGCACCCACCCTGTGTTCGGAAAGTGCTGCTGGATCAGGTCACACCAGACGGAAACAGGCATGTCGTAGCGGTCCTCGCGATCCCACGGCACCTGCTGGACGGCGAAACCCTGGCTGCCACGGACGAAAACCGTTCCGCTGAAGAGGAACTGCAGCGGGATGGTGCCGTCGCGCAGCGCGTGCAAATACTTTGCCGCCGCAACCTCGAAGTCGTAGGTGCACTCGAGGGGCAGCTGAACCTGGGTGGTACCGGTGAATCCCTGCACCATCGCGCTGGCGTGTTGCCATAGGAATGAGTGTTGGGTGGCGGCCCAGCGTTCCCGCGGGCCGAACAAGTCCATGAGCTCGGCGGCTTCGCCTTCGGAATATTGGCGCCGTGACGGCTCGATGCGAACCTGACAGCGCAATGCGATGGCGTGCACCGGCTCCTCGCCGACAGAGGCGATGCCGACCCGCGCCATCAGGATCGGGGTCACCGCGTATGGTTCCGGCGTGATTTCGAGAACGGCGAACGTAACGTCGGTCATCGCATCACCACCCGGCCGCGGTCACCGAGCAGTTCAAAGAACTCGTTGATGTAGTTGCGGACGTCCTGGCCGCCGTCGAAGCCGCGCCACATCATGCGCAGCCGGCCGACGAACTCATAGCAAGCATCGATCGGGACCAAATAGGCCTGCGGAGACGCGGTTTCATCTTCGGGCACCCGTACCAGCAGTGCCTCTGTGTCCGCGGCGATGGCGTCCGCCCTGGAGTCGGCGGTGCGGATGTCGGCCCACGCCTGCAGGTCCAGCTCGGATTCGCATGCGCCAGCCGGGCCGGGGTAAAACGCCACCGTGCGGCCGAGCGCGGAGTTGTGGAAGAAGAATGCCAGCCCGACCGGGATCTGCAGCGCCTCCCATTGGCGACGGTCCAGCGCGAAATCCGGGAAAGCGAGGTAGCGGTCGGGGATGGCGCGGAAGCGCAGCTCTGCCTCGGTATCGGTGAACAGCAGATAGCAGCCGCGGCACACACACATCAATTGGCGGCCTTCGAGGTTCACCACATGCTGATGTTCGTCGGTGATGTCCTCCGAACACATCTCGCAGCGCTCGCCTGCAGCCACGGGTGCCGCGCGGTTGGCGCGGATGCGAGCCAGCACGTCGAACGCACCCTCCATCACGCAACCCCTTGCGGCACGGCCATCGACAGCACACCGTCACGCACCAGGACAGGTATCGGATCCAGGTGACTGTCGCCGCCGACGCCCGCACCCGCGTGCACCACGTCGAAGCCGGCGCCGCAGTTCGGACACCTCAGCACCGCTCCGCTGAGCTGTGAGCCCGCCAAGGTTCCTGTGCAGGCCGAACATCGGTCGCGATACGCGAAGACTTCATCGCCGACGCGGCACACCAGCGCGGTGGCGCTCGACACCCGAAAGCCGCCGACCTCGCCGTCGGTCAGCTCGGCGAGCTCGGGGACCGGCTGCCAGTGCCGTCCGGCGGGCAGGAGCGGAGCGACCCGGGGATTGATCGAGCCGGTGGCCATTGGCATGCAGGTTGGTCAGCAGGGACTCAGCGGGAATGACGCTCGGACCGGAGTCCTTTTCCGCGGCGACGACTTCGATCGAAACGATCTCCGGCGCGGCGGCGCGGACCGCGTCCTCGACAGCCAACTCCAACGTGACCGATGACGACGGACACGTCTTGCAACTGCCCTGAAACTGAAGGCGAACCACACCGGCGTCCACCCCGAGCAACGACACGTCACCGCCGTGCGACCCGAGATAGGGCCGCACGCTGTCCAGCGCGTCGGACACCCGCCGCTCGACGTCGTACGGATGCAACCCGTGCACCAGCAGCAGACTGGCGACGAGGTCGTCGGCCGCGAACCGGTCCGCGAGGCCCGGATCCGCGGCCAACGCCACGTCCATCATCCGCTCGAGCACCGCTCCGTAGAGGTCGGTCACCTCACGGACGAGCTGCTCAGCGCGTTCTCGCGCCGCGGCGCCGCCGCAGGAGGACGCGTCGAGGAGGGTTTGGATGCGATCGCCCGCCGTGCGCCACTGCGCGTCGTCCTGGGTTTCATCCGGGCCTGGCAGTGTTGGCGGGGCCATACCTTATTCCCCGGTTACGGATTGGGTGGGGGAGTGCAGGAGGTCCAGCTTCTTCCCCTTCCCCAGGTACATGTGCACGCCGCATGGCAGGCACGGATCGAAACTGCGTACCGTGCGCATCACGTCGATGCCCTTGAAATGCTCCCTGTCGTTCTCCTCGAAGATCGGCTGGCCTTGTACCGCATCCTCGTACGGGCCGGGTGTGCCGTAGCTGTCACGCGGGTTGGCGTTCCACGGCGTCGGTGGATACGGGTGATAGTTGGCGATCTTCCCGTCACGAATCACCATGTGGTGGCTGAGCACACCGCGCACCGCCTCGGTGAATCCGCAGCCGATGCTCTCGTCGGGCACCTCGAACTTCTCCCAGGTCTTGGTGCGGCCGGCGCGGATCTCCAACAGCGCTTTCTCGGCGAAGTGCAGAGCGCATGCCGCGGCATAGGCCTGGAAGTAGGTCCTGGCGCGGTTGCGTTCGAGCGTATTGCTGCCGTATTGCGGTATCTTCCACTCCAATTCGACCGGGCCCTTGAGCGCGGTCTTCGGCAGATTGATCTGCACGCTCTGACCCGTTGCCTTCACATAGCCGATATCGACGAGGCCGGCGAGCGCCGTGGACCACAGCCGCGCCAGCGGTCCGCCGCCCGTGTCGAGCGCCAGGTGGTCTTGGCCGTCGAACCAGCGCGGCGACATCACCCAGCTGTAGTTGCCGTCGAAGTCGCGCTTTTGTGGCTTCGGGTTGGTGTGCTGGTTCCAGGGATGGCGTCGATCGATCGGATTTCCGAGCGGGTCCGTCTTGACGAACATCTCCTGATCGGTCCAGTCGTCGTAATACGAGTGGCCCAACAGGATTCGGATGCCGAGGTTGATGTCGACCAGCGAATGGGTGTGCAGTTTGCCGTCGATCACCACGCCGGGCGTGACGAACATGGCATTGCCCCACTTCTCCATGTCCTTATAGGCGAAGTTGCAGACCTCGGGATCCTGGAATGAACCCCAGCAACCCAGCAGGGTGCGTCGCAGTCCCACTTGGTCGTAGCCGGGCAGTGCTTCGTAGAAGAAGTCGAAGAGGTCGTCGTGCATCGGCACGACCGCCTTCATGAACTCCACGTAGCGCATCAGCCGCGTCATGTAGTCCGTCATGAGCTGAACCGTGGCGGTGGTGCCGATACCACCGGGGTAGAGCGTTGACGGATGCACGTGCCTGCCCTCCATGAGGCAGAACATCTCGCGCGTCCATCGACTGACCTGTAGGGCCTCGCGGTAGAACTCACCGGTGAACGGGTTCAGTGCCCGCATGATGTCGGCGATGGTGCGGTAGCCATGCATGTCGGCATGCGGAGCCTGGGTGTTCTCGGCCTTGGCCAGCACACTCGGATTGGTCTCGGAAACCATCTTTTCGCAGTAGTCCACGCCGACCAGGTTCTCTTGGAAGATGTTGTGGTCGAACATGTATTCCGCAGCTTCACCGAGGTTGATGAGCCATTCGCCGAGGTGCGGCGGCTGCACGCCATAAGCCATGTTCTGGCAGTAACAGGAACACGTGGCGTGGTTGTCGCCGCAGATGCCGCAGATGCGGCTGGTGATGAAGTGGGCGTCGCGAGGATCCTTGCCCTTCATGAAGATCGAATAGCCGCGGAAGATCGACGAGGTGCTATGACACTCGACGACTTCTCTGTTGTCGAAGTCGATCTTGGTGTAGATGCCGAGACTGCCGACGATGCGGGTGATGGGGTCCCATGCCATCTCCACCAGTTGGCCGGGATCCCGCTTCACATGTGACGGCTCGGGGATGGTCGTTGTCATCGAACTCTTCTCTTTCGTTTAGTACGCAACGCCGCAAGACATTTCGGCGGTGAGAAACACGTGTGCAGTAGCCGGGGGCCCGCGCCTACCAGGTGCGGGTCGCTCCGGTCTCGAGTTTCGTGCCGGGATGCCGCCACTTCGGTTCTTTGTCCACCGTGCGACCTGTGACATGGCGAAGACTGCGGATGACCGAGCCGTACAGACCCGAAGCCGTCGTGGAAACCTTGCCGCCCGGGGGTTCATCCATGAACGGCATGAACTTGTCCGGGAAGCCGGGCATCGTGCATCCGATGCAGATACCGCCGACGTTGGGGCAGCCTCCGATGCCGTTGATCCAACCGCGCTTGGGGACGTTGCATTTCACGACAGGACCCCAGCACCCAAGCTTGACAATGCATTTCGGCGAGCCGTATTCGGTCGCGAAATCACCTTGCTCGTAGTAGCCCGCTCGGTCGCAGCCTTCGTGCACGCTGGCCCCGAACAACCACTTGGGCCGCAGCGCGTCGTCAAGCGGAATCATGGGCGCCTGATCGGTCGCCATGTAGAGCAGATACGTCAGCGTCTCGGCCATGTTGTCCGGATGGGCCGGGCATCCAGGCACGCAGACGATCGGTATGCCTGCCTTGCTCTTCCAGTCCCATCCCAGGTAGTCGGGCACACCCATGGCTCCGGTCGGGTTACCCGCCATGGCGTGGATACCGCCGTACGTGGCGCAGGTTCCGACGGCGACGACGGCGGTGGCTTTCGGTGTCAGCCGGTCCAGCCATTCGCTTGTCGTCATCGGCTGACCGGTCGCGGGGTTGTTGCCGAACCCGCACCAATAGCCTTCGTCTTTGAGTTGCTCGTTCGGGATGGATCCCTCGACGACCAGGACGAACGGCTCGAGTTCGCCGCGTTCGGCCTTGAAGAACCATTCCAGGAAATCGTCGGCGCCCCCGTTGGGGCCGCACTCGAAATCGATAAGGGGCCAGTGGACGGCGATCTTGGGGAGCCCAGGAAGTGCGCCAAGCGCAATTTCCTCGATGCTGGGCTGGGTGGCGGCAGTCAACGCCACTGAATCCCCGTCGCAACTCAAACCCGCGTTAATCCATAAGACGTGGATCAACGCCTCTTCCGCTTTGACTGCTGCTTCGCTTGGCATGCGTCACAGCTCTCTGGGGCCGGGGCTGGCGGCCTCTAGCAGGTATGTGCCTGCGCCCGCTTTCTTGAGCGCTGGTTCTGGGTTTACTCCGGCTGCTATGTCTTGTCAACGAGTCTTAGGGACAAACGAGCCGTTTGCCAGATCGCCAGTCTTCGAGCGGATCCAGTCGTACCATGCCTCAATACCGTCGCCGCTTGTCGCCGACACGGGCAACACCTCGACGCCGGGGTTCACGGACTGCACGTAGCCCAAAAACGTTTCAAGATCAAAGGTTACGTAGGGAACAAGATCGATCTTGTTGAGGATCACGAGCCCCGCGGCAGCGAACATGTGCGGGTACTTCAGCGGTTTGTCCTGACCCTCGGTCACCGAAATCACGACGATTTTGCTGTGCTCACCGAGATCGAAGAGCGCCGGACACACGAGATTGCCGACGTTTTCGATGAGGAGCAGCGAGTCTGACTCCGGGTCCAAGGCGTGAAGTGCGCGGTGAACCATGTCTGCGTCGAGGTGACAACCCGCACCGGTGTTGACCTGCACCGCGCGGGCCCCCGCCGCCCGTATTCGCTCGGCGTCGAGCAAAGTTTCCTGGTCGCCCTCGATAACGGCGACCGGCGTGACACCGAGCTCTCGGATAGTGCGTTCGAGAAGCGTGGTCTTGCCCGCACCGGGCGAGCTGGTGACGTTCAACGTGAGGATGCCGCGCTCAGCCAACCAGGTGCGGTTCTGCTCGGCGATGAGGTCGTTCTTGGCCAAGACCTTTTGTTCCAGGGTGATGGTCTCGGTACGCACATGGGTGTGCTCGTGGGAGTGGTCATGCGGATGGTCATGGTGATGATCGTGCTGTTTATCTCCGGCGACGGTGATCACCGCTGAGTCGTCGCCGCATCCGCATGTTGCACACATAGTCAGCTCACTTCCATCGACAGGATTTTCAGCTCTCGGCCCGCTAGTACTTCGACGTCGGCACTGCCGCAGGGGCACAACAAGATCGGGTCGTGCAGCTGGAACTCGTTGGTACAGGTGCGGCAACGGGCCATGCCGGGATGCACGTCGAGGTCGAGCCGCGCACCATCGGCCGCGGTGCCCTCGGTCGCCAGTTCGAAGCAGAACTGCATCGAGTCGGGCACTACGGCACACAGGGCACCGATCTCGAGCCGGACGCTGTGCACACGGCGGCCAGCGGCATGCTCGCATACCGCGTCGACAACACTTTGCGTTATCGCCATTTCGTGCATGGTGCCCCGTTTCGGGCCGGCTCCAACCCCACGATAGGACGGTCGGCGCCGCAGTGGAGGGTGATTTCCCGCCCGTCCGCCAACTGCTCGGCGTGTCACCTTGAGTCGAACAGGTGTTCGTCTAATGTGGGCAGTGTTCGACGGCTAGATGCTGGTCAGGCCGACTTGTCGGTGGCTGCCTCTAGCGTCACGGCCAACTTGATCGACACCGATCAACCGGACACTCACGAGGATGGAGACCACCATGACGCAAGGCCCTGACCGGGAGAAAGCCCTCGAGCTGGCTCTCGCGCAGATCGAGAAGAGTCACGGCAAAGGTTCGGTGATGCGGCTCGGCGACGAGGTACGCCAGCCGATTTCCGTCATCCCCACCGGTTCGATCGCCCTGGATGTGGCGCTCGGCATCGGCGGGTTGCCACGTGGCCGGGTGGTCGAGATCTACGGCCCGGAGTCCTCGGGTAAGACGACCGTCGCGCTGCACGCGGTGGCCAACGCCCAGGCCGCCGGCGGCATCGCGGCGTTCATCGACGCCGAGCACGCCCTGGATCCCGACTACGCAGCCAAGCTGGGCGTGGACACCGATTCGCTGCTGGTGTCCCAGCCGGACACCGGCGAGCAGGCGCTGGAGATCGCCGACATGCTGATCCGATCGGGCGCGCTAGACATCCTGGTCATTGACTCGGTGGCCGCGCTCGTGCCGCGGGCAGAGATCGAAGGCGAGATGGGGGACAGCCACGTCGGCCTGCAGGCCCGGTTGATGAGCCAGGCGCTGCGGAAGATAACTGGCGCACTGAGCAATTCGGGTACCACCGCGATCTTCATCAACCAGCTCCGCGAAAAAATCGGCGTGATGTTCGGAAGTCCCGAAACGACAACGGGCGGAAAGGCTCTGAAGTTCTATGCCTCAGTTCGCTTGGACGTCAGGCGAATTGAGACCCTCAAGGACGGCACCGACGCGGTCGGCAACCGCACGCGTGTGAAGGTCGTCAAGAACAAGTGCCTCGCAGAGGGCACTCAGATCTTCGACCCAGTCACCGGTACAACGCATCGCATCGAGGATGTTGTCGATGGGCGGAAGCAAATTCATGTCGTGGCCACGGCCAAGGACGGAACACTGCATACGCGGCCGGTGGTGTCCTGGTTCGACCAAGGCACGCAGGACGTAATCGGGTTGCGGATCGCCGGTGGGACAACCGTGTGGGCGACACCCGATCACAAGGTGCTGACAGAGTACGGCTGGCGTCAGGCCGGGGAACTCCGCAAGGGCGACCGGGTGGCGCAACCGCGGCGCTTCGATGGATTCGGCGACAGTGAGCCAATTCCGGCGGATCATGCACGGCTGCTCGGCTATCTGATCGGGGATGGCTACGTGGGCGGTAAGACTCCGGTCAACTTCATCAACGTTCAGCAGGCACTCATGGATGACGTGACGCGAATCGCAGCGACCCTCGGTTGTGCGACCCATCCGCAGGGGCGCATCTCACTTGCGATCCCGCATCGACCTGGTGAGCGCAACGGTGTTCTCGACCTTTGCCGGCGAGCTGGTATATACGGCAAGCTCGCGTGGGAGAAGACGATTCCGAGCTGGTTCTTCGAGCCAGATATCGCTGCCGATATTGTCGGCAATCTGCTCTTCGGCCTGCTCGAGAGCGATGGCTGGGTGAGCCGGGAACAAACCGGAGCGGTTCGGGTCGGTTACACGACCACCTCTGAACAGCTCGCACACCAGATCCATTGGCTGTTACTTCGATTCGGCATCGTGAGCACCGTTCGAGATTATGACCCGACTCAACAGCGGCCGAGCATCATCAACGGTCGACGGGTCCAGAGCAAGCGCCAGATATTCGAGGTCCGGATTGCGGGCATGGAGAACGTCACCGCATTCGCGGAAGCAGTTCCGATGTGGGGACCGCGCGGTATCGCCCTCACCCAGGCAATTCCTGAAGCTATGCGGGGGCGGCGGCGTGGGTCGCAGGCGACTTATCTCGCCACGGAGATGACCGATGCCGTGCTGAATTACCTTGACGAGCGTGGTGTGACCGCGCACGAGGCCGCAGCCATGATCGGTGTAGGTTCCGGCGATCCTCGGGGCGGAATGAAGCAGGTCTTAGGTGCCAGCCGTCTCCGCCGGGATCGCGTGCAGGCGCTCGCGGACGCTCTGGATGACAAGTTCCTGCATGACGTGCTGGCGGAAGAACTCCGGTACTCCGTGATTCGAGAGGTCCTGCCAAAGCGACGGGCACGAACATTCGACCTCGAAGTCGAGGAACTGCACAACCTCGTCGCGGAAGGGGTTGTCGTGCACAACTGCTCGCCGCCGTTCAAGCAAGCCGAGTTCGACATCCTCTACGGCAAGGGCATCAGCAGGGAAGGCTCGCTCATCGACATGGGTGTCGAGCAGGGCTTCATCCGCAAGTCCGGTTCCTGGTTCACCTACGAGGGTGAGCAGCTGGGCCAGGGCAAGGAGAACGCGCGTACCTTCCTGATCGAGAACGCCGACGTGGCCAACGAGATCGAGAAAAAGATCAAAGAGAAGCTCGGCATTGGCGCCGTGATCACTAATGACGAAGTCCTGCCCGCCCCCGTCGACTTCTGAGGCGTCTCGCGAGGAGCAGGCGCGGAACCTGTGTCTGCGTCTGCTCACCGCGAGGGCCCGGACCCGCTCGGAGCTCGAAGGGCAATTGGCCAAGCGGGGATACCCCGATGACGTCAGTGAACAAGTACTCAACCGGCTGGCGCAAGTAGGCCTCATCGACGACGTCGACTTCGCCGAACAGTGGGTGCGGTCACGACGGGTCAACGCAGGAAAAGGCAAGCGCGCTTTGGCGGCTGAGCTGCGGACCAAGGGCGTGGACAATGACGTCATCACCGCAGTGCTGTCCGACATCGATGCGGGAGCAGAGCGCGAGCGCGCCGAGCAGCTGGTGCGCGACAAGCTGCGCCGGGAAAAGCTCGGCGACGACGATGACGCCAAGGTCACGCGACGGCTCGTCGGAATGCTGGCCCGCCGGGGTTACAGCCAGACGATGGCATTCGACGTGGTCAAGAACGAACTGGTAAGCGAAAGGGAGCGACGCAGGGTCTAGCCCAGCGTCAGATGGTGCCGCCGGCGCCAGCGCCGAACGTTCCCTGCGTGATCGGCTGGATATGCATGGGCTCCGGGCCCTTACGGGAGCGGCGCATCCGGCCCTCCAGCCAAGTCGCGAACCACGACAGCGTGAAGTTGACGCTGATCATCAACACCGCGATGACGATCAGCGCGGGGACGTAGTTGCCGTACGACGCGCCGACCTGGGTGCCTTGGCGCACCATTTCGAGGAAGGTGATCTGGTAGCCGATCGCGGTGTCCTTGAGAATCACCACCATCTGCGAGATCAGCACCGGCAACATCGACGTGACGGCCTGCGGCAGCAGGATCGCGCGCATGGTCTGGCCCCAACGCAGACCGAGCGCTGACGCGGCCTCCGATTGTCCGCGAGGAAGCGCGAGCACGCCCGCGCGGACGATCTCGGCGATGACTGCAGCGTTATAGAACGTCAGGCCGGTGATGACGCCCGCCAGCGCCAGGTGTTTGGACGGGAAGACGTCGTATTGCGCGAACAAGAAGTACGCGAAGATCATCATGATCAGCACGGGCACCGCGCGGAAGAACTCCACGAACACCGCGGACGGCAACCGGATCGCGGGGTGGGTGGAAAGCCTGCCGACCCCGAGAACGAAGCCCAGCACGAGCGCCAACACGATCGATACCGCGGCGGCGGTCAGCGTGCCCTGCACACCGGGCAGGATGTAGGTCTTCCACAGGTTGGGCGTGAGGAACGGTTCCCACTTCGCGGCGGTTAGCTGGCCCTTCGAGTTCAGCTGGGAGTACACCACCCAGACGACCAACGCGATCGCCAGCGCAGTGATGACGTTGAAGACCCGATTCCGTGACCGTGCGCGCGGTCCCGGCGCGTCGAAGAGGACTGAACCCGCCATCTACCTTGCCACCGCCAGCCGTTTGCCCAGCCATCCGAAGAACAGCCCCATCGGCAGTGTCAAGATGACGAACCCGACCATGAAGATGGCGCCGATGTAGATCAGCGCGGCCTCGTTCTCGATCATCGTCTTCATCAACAGAGCCGCTTCCGCCACGCCGATCGCCGATGCGATCGTGGTGTTCTTCGTCAACGCGATCAACACCGAGCCGAGCGGACTGATCACAGCGCGAAACGCCTGCGGCAGCAGCACGATTCGCAGATTCTGCGCGAACGTCAGGCCCAGCGACCGAGCCGCCTCGGCCTGACCCAGCGGCACCGTGTTCACACCGGACCGCACCGTCTCACACACGAACGCCGCCGTGTAGACGGTGAACCCAAGTACCGCCAGCCGAAAGTTGCTGTCCTCGATCGACGTCAGCGACTTCGAATCCACCAGCGTGATCCCGAGCGTTTGGGACAAGCCAAACGAACAGAACAGGATGATCAGTGTCAACGGCGTGTTGCGCACCACGTTGACGTAAGTCGTCCCGATCCAGTTGAGCATCGGCACCGGCGAGAGCCGCATCGCGGCCAACAGCGTGCCCAAGATGAGCGCTCCGATGGCGGAGAACACCGTCAACTGGATTGTGGTCCAGAACGCCTCGAAGATCTGGCTCTGGTACTTACTGAACAGCTCCACGTGGGCTTCCTGGAAGGCCCCAGTCCGCTTACTTGTCGACCGTAGGCGGCGCCGGTGCGGGGACGCCGGCGGGGCCGAGGTTCTTGTCCCACGCGGCCTTCCACGCGCCGTCCTTTTCCATCTTCGTGATCGCGTCGTTGATCTTGGTCCGCAGCTCCGTGTCGCCCTTCTTCAGGCCGACGCCGTAGCGCTCCTCGGAGAACGTGCCGCCGACGACCTTGAACGCGCCAGGGCTCTGCGCCGCGTAGCCGGCAAGGATCACCTCGTCGGTGGTGACAGCGTCGATCGCGCCGTTCTTCAGGGCCTCGACACACGCCGAATACGTGTCGTACTGCTGCAGCTGCACGCCGGGATACTTGTCCTTGATGCGCTGGGCCGGCGTCGACCCCGAAACCGAGCACAGCTTCTTGTTGTTCTGCAGCGACTCGGCGCCGGTGATGTCGGTGTTATCCGCGCGCACCAGCAGGCTCTGTCCCGTGATCAGATACGGCCCGGCGAAGTCGACCTTCTCCTTGCGGGCATCGGTGATCGAGTAGGTGGCGGCGATGAACTTGACCTGATCGTTCTGGATCAGCGTCTCGCGCTGGCCCGACGGGGATTCCTTCCACTCGATCTTGTCCTCGCCGTATCCGAGCTGCTGCGCGATGAACTTCGCCACGTCGACGTCGAACCCGCTCATCGTGCCGTCCGGGTTCTTCAACCCAAGGCCCGGCTGATCGAACTTCGTTCCGATGACGATCTTGTCGCCATCGCCACCACCACCACCGCCGCAAGCAGTCGCCGATAAGGGCAATGCGATGGCGAGTGCGATGGCCGCTGCGACTCGCACCTTGAGGGACGGCATGTTTGTTCCTTTCGCCGGGGCTTCAGTGCTTCAATGCTTGAGAATCTTGCTGAGAAAGTCTTTGGCGCGATCGGTTTTCGGGTTTCCGAAGAATTCAGCCGGTTCGGCGGACTCGACGATCGCCCCGCCGTCCATGAACACGACTCGGTTCGCGGCGCCGCGGGCGAAGCCCATCTCGTGGGTGACGACCACCATGGTCATCCCCTCTTTGGCCAGCGACGTCATCACGTTGAGCACTTCGTTGATCATCTCGGGATCCAGCGCGCTCGTCGGCTCGTCGAAAAGCATCACCTTGGGGTTCATCGCCAGCGACCGCGCGATCGCCACCCGCTGCTGCTGGCCTCCGGACAGTTGAGCCGGGTACTTGTCCGCCTGGTTGGCGATGCCAACCCGCTCCAGCAGACCCATCGCCTTTTCGCGGGCCTCGGCCTTCGACTTCTTGCGAACCTTCATCGGCGCAAGCGTGACGTTGTCCAGAATCGTCTTGTGCGCAAAGAGGTTGAACGACTGGAACACCATGCCGACGTCGGACCGCAGCTGCGCCAGCTTTTTTCCTTCGGAGGGCAGCACAACACCGTCGATCGCGATCGTGCCCGAGTCGATGGGTTCAAGGCGATTGATGGTGCGGCACAACGTCGACTTGCCCGAACCGGACGGGCCCAACACGACGATCACCTCCCCGCGATCCACGTCGAGGTTGATGTCCTTGAGCACGTGCAGGGCACCGAAGTGCTTGTTGACCGCCTTCATCGAGACCATCGGCTCTGCTGTTGGAGTCGGATCCGCGTCCTTTACATCCGCGCCGGCGCTCTCCATGGGTGCAGACCTTACCCAGGGAACGCGCAGCCTGCCGGGAACTCGCGAATCCACTAAAAACGTCGCGTCGGGCCCTCCGTACCATGGGGCCGTGACTTCAATGGTGACGCGAGACGCGAGTGTCCAAGAGGACGTTCGCCAGCGGCGGCGCACCTACCAAGTCCGCACCTATGGCTGCCAGATGAATGTGCATGACTCCGAACGGTTGGCGGGGTTGCTGGAAGCCGCCGGATACGAACGCTCGCCCGACGGAACCGATGCCGACGTCGTCGTGTTCAACACCTGCGCGGTCCGGGAAAACGCCGACAACAAGCTCTACGGCAACCTCAGCCACCTCGCGCCCCGCAAGCAGGCCGACCCCGACATGCAGATCGCTGTCGGCGGCTGCCTGGCGCAGAAGGACCGCGACACGGTCCTGCGGAAAGCCCCGTGGGTCGACGTCGTGTTCGGCACCCACAACATCGGTTCGCTGCCGACGCTTCTCGACCGCGCCCGCCACAACCGCAAAGCTCAAGTCGAAATCGTCGAAGCGTTGGAGGAATTCCCGTCCGCGCTTCCGGCCGCACGCGAATCCGCTTACGCCGCATGGGTTTCGATTTCCGTGGGCTGCAACAACACCTGCACGTTCTGCATCGTGCCCGCGCTTCGTGGCAAAGAAGTCGACCGCAGGCCGGGCGACGTGCTTGCCGAGGTGACCTCACTCGTCGACCAGGGCGTGCTCGAGGTGACACTGCTTGGCCAGAACGTCAACGCCTATGGGGTTTCGTTCGCCGACCCTGACCAACCGCGAGATCGCGGCGCATTCGCCAAACTGCTGCGCGCCTGTGGCCGCATCGAAGGCCTCGAGCGGGTGCGGTTCACCTCGCCGCATCCCGCGGAATTCACCGACGACGTGATCGAGGCGATGGCCGAAACCCCGAATATGTGCCCGACGCTGCACATGCCGCTGCAATCAGGCTCCGACCGGATCCTGCGGGCGATGCGCCGGTCCTACCGTGCCGACAAGTACCTCGGCATCATCGATCGCGTCCGGGCCGCCATCCCGCACGCCGCGATTACCACCGACCTCATCGTTGGCTTTCCCGGCGAGACCGAGGACGACTTCGCGGCCACTCTCGACGTGGTCGCCCAAGCGCGGTTTTCCAGCGCCTTCACCTTCCAGTACTCCAAGCGCCCTGGCACACCGGCCGCAGAACTGGCTGAGCAACTACCGAAAGCCGTTGTGCAGGAGCGCTATCAGCGATTGATCGATCTTCAGGAACGCATCTCGTTGGAGGAGAACGCCGCCCAGCTCGGGCACGCCGTCGAGCTGCTGGTAGCCACCGGCGAAGGCCGTAAGGACGCCAGCACGTCACGCATGTCGGGACGTGCCCGCGACGGCCGGCTCGTGCACTTCAACCCCGCAGGGCTCGACGTCCGGGCGGGTGACGTCGTCACCACCACGGTCACCGGCGCCGCCCCGCACCACCTGATCGCCGATGGTGAGCCGCACACTCACCGGCGCACCCGTGCCGGCGATGCGCATGCAGCAGGGCAGAAGCCGCGCACCGGCATCGGCCTCGGCATGCCCGGGGTCGGCGCCCCGACTCAACAGCCGACCGCGTCCGGGTGTGCCGGGTGACCGCAGGTAAAGAGAATAACGGCAGCTTCGAGGAGTTCAAGGGTGACATCGAGGCTGCCGAACGCCGGGTAGCGGGTGAAATCGACCCTGGTGCAAGAGCATTGGTGATTGCTGTTGCGGTCTTCGTGCTGTTGCTGACCTTCGTTTTGCCGCACACGGGCGATGCCAAGGGCTGGGACGTGCTGGTGGGCGACGACGCGGCGATCCGGAACGGCATTGCGTTGCCGTCGCGGGTGTTCAGTTGGCTGGCGCTGGTATTCGGTGTCGGGTTCTCGATGCTGGCGCTGCTGACCCGCCGATGGGCGCTGGCGTGGATCGCGCTGGCGGGGTCCACGCTCGCGTCCTTCACGGGCCTGCTGGCCGTGTGGTCGCGCCAGACCGCGCCCGCTCACCACCCCGGGCCGGGCATCGGCCTGATCATCGCGTGGCTTGTGGTGATCGTGCTGGCCGTCACCTGGGCCCGCGCGGTATGGGCGCGCACCGCGTTGCAGCTCGCCGCGGAGGAGGAGCGCCGCAGGCAAGCCGCCGAACAGCACAAGAAGGGGCTGCTGGACACCTTCGGAGACAACGGCACCGCCGACGACACCGACAACGGTCCGGAGAAGGCTTAGCTAACGCTTGCCGATCGCCTCGGCTGCCGCGTCTGCCCACTGGCGCCACTGTGCGGCGTTGGCCCGCGCCTCTTCTGCGTCCTTGGTCCGCCCCGCTGCTTCGGCCTTCTCTGCCTGCCGCTCGAATTGCTCTGCGCGAGTGCGGAATTGGTCCGCCCTGGCCTGCGCTTCCGGGTCGACACCGCCCGTTGGTGCGTCGCGCACCTTCTTCTCGATCGCACGCAGTCGTCGCTCCAGTTCGGCGCCGCGTTCCCGCGGCACCTTGCCGATCGCGTCCCACTTGTCACCGATCGCGCGCAGCGCCGCCCTGGCCGCCTCCAGGTCTGAGGCGTCGACCTTTTCGGCCTCGGCTAGCAGCGCCTCCTTCGCCTCGGCGTTCGCCCGGAACTCGGCGTCGCGCTCGGCGCTCGCGGCGTTGCGGGCAGAGAAGAACTTGTCCTGCGCGGCTTTGAACCGCTGCCACAGCGCGTCGTCGACGTCCTTGGCGGCGCGTCCGGCGGCCTTCCACTGCGTCAGCAGGTCGCGGAATGTAGCGCCGGTGGCGCCCCAGTCGGTGGAGTCGGACAGCTCCTCGGCGCGTCCGCACAGCGCCTCCTTGGCCTGCCTGGCGCCGGCGCGTTCGCGATCGAGTTCGGCGAAATGCGAACCACGACGGCGGTTGAAGGTCTCGCGGGCCGTCGAGTACCGCTTCCATAGCGCATCGTCGGTCTTGCGGTCCAGCCCGCTGATGGTCCGCCACTCCTCGAGGATTTCGCGCAGCCGGTCGCCTGCGACCTTCCATTGCGTCGAATTCGTCGCGATGTCTTCGGCCTCGGCGGCCAGCGCCTCCTTGCGCACGGTCTGCGCGGCGCGATACTCGTCGCGCTTGGCCTTCTCCGCCTGGGCGGCTTCGCCGGCGTGCTCCACGATGGCGGTCAGGCGCGCAGCGAGTGCGTCGACGTCACCCAGCACGTGCGCCTCCGGCAGGCTCTCGGCCAGCGCAGCGGCGGCGGACTTGATCTTGCGGGCGTCGCCGGTGCCCGACTCGAGCCGGCGCTCCATCAGTGCGACCTCGGTCTGCAGGTCGTCGAAGCGCAGACCGAAATGGGCGAACGCGGCCTCGGGGTCGCCGGCCTGCCAGGATCCGATCACGCGTTCACCTGAGCCCGTGATCAGCCAGACGGTGCCGTCGGGGTCGACGCGGCCGAACCGGTGCGGATCGCTCGAGACCGGTGCGGCGATCGTCGCCGCCGGCCGGCCGGGGCGAGGGATGGGACGCGGTCCTGGCCGGGGCGCGGGTTTGGGGGCGGAGGGCGTCGACGCCAGTGTTGATTCCCGGTTCGGTTCGCTACTGCCATCCGGAGTCGATTCCGGGGTCGCGTCGTCCCTCGCCTCCGAAACTCGTCCACCTGGCTCGCTGGTCTTGACGTCTTCCTGGCCATGATTGGCCGGGTTTCCACCTCCGTGCCTGGTTGTCTCGTTGCTCATCGAGCACCGCCGTAGGCCAGCTGGTGGTGGAGTTCGCGCCGACCGGCTCTGTCGCTGCTCGCGCGCGCCACTGACGCTGGGTCTGCGGCCTCGCCGGTTGAACATTGACTAGACCCCGACACCCGTAGACAGTCCTGACGGTGGAGTCGGCTCCCGCCAACTCCGGGTCCAGCCCTGAGACCTCCTTTCGAGATACCGCAACATAACGGCAAGCACCGACAACTTGATGCGCCAACCCGGCCTTGAAGTGCCAGGCTTGCGCTGCGTTCCGCGGTCATATCCGTTCCTCGTGCCCTCCGCGCGGGTAACCGCGCACCTGCCGCGCGACGCGGCGCCTAATCGCTATCGCTTTCGCACGCTATTCAAACAGGTCGTCGCGCGCCGCGACCACGCGTTAGGCGTTTGCGTATCTACGCTCACTTCGACACAACGGGAGGTCGACGATGGACAAGGCGGATATCGCCGTCCTGCTTGCTCTCGGCGCTGCGTTCTTCATCGCGATCGGTGATGTCGTTCATCAGCGCTCGGCGCACGAGGTCACCGACGAACCGGTCAGCCACGTCGAGTTGTTCATGCGATTGCTGCGCGACGGTCAGTGGTGGCTCGGCAGTGTCGTCGCGGCGGTCGGATTTGCGCTGCAGGCCGCGGCGCTGGGCTTCGGCTCGGTGCTGCTGGTGCAGGCCCTGCTGGTCACCTCGCTGCTGTTCGCGCTACCGATCAGCGCCAGACTCTCGCACCGGCGGGTGACCCGCTGGGAATGGACGTGGGCGGCGCTGCTCGCGGCCGCGGTCGCCGTCATCGTGATTGTCGGCAATCCGACCGCAGGCCATTCCCGGGCCTCGTTGGAAACGTGGACGGCGGTGATCGCTGTGCTCGGGCCCGCCCTGGTGCTGTGTGTGGTGGGCGCTCGGATCTGGTCGGGGCCCGTCGGCGCGGTGCTGCTGGCGCTGGTGTCCGGCGCGCTGTGGGGCTTGTTCGCGGTGCTGACCAAGGGCGTGGTGGACCGCCTCGACGACGGTCTGTGGGCGCTGCTTCGCACGCCCGAGCTGTACGTGTGGGCGTTGGTCGCCATCGCCGGCACGGCGTGGCAGCAGTCGTCGTTCCGCGCAGGCGCACTGACGGCGACGTTGCCGACGATGACCGTCGCCGAGCCGGTAGTCGGGTCGATACTGGGCATCGTCGTGCTCGGCGAGACGTTGAGGCCGGGTGACGCCGGTTGGCTGACGCTGGTCGTCGCGGTCGCGGTGATGGTGGTCGCGACGGCCGCACTTGCCCGCGGCGAGGCGGCCGATGCCACCACGCATCCCGGGTGAGCACTACTTTGGGGGCGTGCTGCGCGCCATCGCGATCATCCCGTCGGCACCCGTGATGGTCCCCGAACTGGCTGCGAACGCCGCAGGCGAACTCGCGGACCTGCGGCAGGCGGTGTTCACTGCCGCAGGGTCGCTGCCGCCGAGGTGGATCGCGATAGGCGTCGGTGCCACCGATGCGGTGCTGGGCCCCGATGGGGTGGGCACATTCGGGGGCTACGGCGTCGACGTGCGCGTCACGCTGTCGCCCGACACCACCGACCTGCCCGCCGAGATGCCGCTGTGCGCTTTGATGACGGCGTGGGTGCGCGGCCAGGCCAGCCCCACAGCACGTGCTGAGGTGCGGGTGTACGCCGCGGACCACGATGTCGACGCCGCGCTGACCCGCGGCCGCCGGCTGCGCGCCGAGATCGACGAGGCGGCCGATCCGATTGGCGTGCTTGTCGTCGCCGACGGCGCGTACACGCTCACGCCACCTGCGCCCGGCGGGTATGACCCCGACTCCCCGCCGGTGCAGGCCGCGCTCGACGACGCGCTGGCCCTGGGCGATGCCGACGCGCTGACCCGGCTGCCCGACACGATCGTCGGCCGCGTTGCCTACCAAGTGCTGGCCGGCACGGCCGAACCAGGCCCGCGCTCGGCCAAGGAGCTCTACCGCGGAGCGCCCTACGGCGTCGGCTATTTCGCCGGCGTCTGGCAGCCATGAGACCGCTAGCGATCGTCGGCCCGACGGGGACCGGGAAGTCCGCGCTGGCATTGACGGTCGCCGAACGCGTCGGCGGGGAGATCGTGAACGCCGACGCCATGCAGCTTTACCGAGGCATGGACATCGGCACCGCGAAGCTGCCCGTCTGCGAGCGTCGCGGCATCCCGCATCACCAGCTCGACGTCCTCGAGGTCACCGAGACGGCCACCGTCGCCCGCTATCAACAGGCTGCGGCCGCCGATATCGAGGCGATCGCCGCCCGCGGCGCGGTGCCGATCGTCGTCGGCGGATCGATGATGTACATCCAATCGCTGCTTGACGAATGGTCGTTTCCCGCCACCGACGCCGCGGTGCGGGCCAAATGGGAGGGGATGCTGGCCGAGATCGGTGTCGCCGCTTTGCACAAGGAACTCGCCATTCTCGACGCCGATGCCGCCTCCTCGATCCTGCCCACCGACGGTCGCCGGATCGTGCGGGCACTGGAGGTCGTCGAACTCACCGGACAACCCTTCGCTGCGTCGGCGCCGGTGATCGGTACTCCGAGGTGGAACACCGCGATCGTTGGATTAGATACCGACACTGCGCTTCTCGACGAGCGCTTGGCGCGGCGGACGGACAAGATGTTCGCTGACGGCCTCGTCGATGAGGTGAAGGATCTGCTGAATGTCGGCCTGCGCGACGGAGTCACCGCGTCGCGGGCGTTGGGATATGCCCACGTGATCGCCAACCTCGACGAGGGCGGCGACGGGTCGGCCGCCCGCGAGCCCACATTTTTCGGCACCCGGCGTTATGTCCGCCGCCAGCGATCGTGGTTCCGCCGCGACCACCGCATCAGCTGGCTCGGCGGCGGCGACCCCGACAACGTCGAGCACACGCTGCGGATATGGCGGCACGTATCCTGAGCTCGTGATGTTCGCCAAGGGCCACGGCACGCAGAACGACTTCGTGCTGTTGCCCGACCCGGATGGCCGGCTGTCGTTGACGCCGGCCGCGGTGGCCGCGCTGTGCGACCGTCGCCGGGGGCTCGGCGCCGACGGGGTATTGCGGGTGATGCGGGCCGGGGCGGCGTCGAAGTCCGGCGTGTTCGAACGGCTGCCCGAGGGTGTGTCCTCCGGTGACTGGTACATGGACTACCGCAACGCCGACGGATCCATCGCCCAGATGTGCGGCAACGGGGTCCGGGTGTTCGCTCATTACCTGCGGGCCAGCGGGCTGGAGAGCCGCGACGAGTTCGTGGTCGGCTCGCTGGCCGGGCCGCGGCCGGTGGTGGTGCACAACTGGGACGACACCACTGCGGATGTCACGGTCGAAATGGGCAAGACCAATCAACTCGGGACGGGCGAGGCGATCGTCGGCGGCCGGCCGTTCGCGGGGCTGGCCATCGACGTCGGCAACCCGCACCTGGCGTGCGTCGACCCCGACCTGACCGCCGACGAACTCGCTGCCCTCGATGTCGCGGCTCCGGTGTCCTTCGATCGCACACAATTCCGCGAGGGCGTGAACGTCGAGATTCTGACGGCGCCACACGGTGGCGCGGTGTCGATGCGGGTACACGAACGGGGTGTCGGCGAAACACGATCCTGCGGCACCGGAACCGTGGCCGCCGCCGTGGCGGCGCTGGGGTTCGACGGCGCGACCACAGGCACGCTGCAGGTGCGTGTTCCGGGCGGGGAAGTCACCGTTGCGATCACCGACGCCAGCAGCTACCTGCGCGGCCCGTCGGTTCTGGTGGCACAAGGCGAGATCGCGGAGGAATGGTGGCGCGTTGCGCAGCGTTAATTCGAATGCACGACGCGATGTCGCCGTGCAAATCTGTTACCGCCTATGACTAATCCCGAATTTCCATTCAATGCCGCCCCCAGTGCGGGTGAGCTGGCCCTCGAAGACCGCACGGCATTGCGCCGCGTGGCCGGTTTGTCGACCGAACTGGCCGACGTCTCCGAAGTCGAGTACCGGCAGCTGCGGCTGGAACGCGTCGTGCTGGTCGGCGTGTGGACCGAAGGCAGCGCCGCCGACGCCGAAGCCAGCCTGGCCGAGCTCGCCGCACTCGCCGAGACCGCCGGCTCAGAGGTGCTCGAGGGCATGATTCAGCGCCGCGACAAGCCCGACGCGTCGACCTACATCGGGTCTGGCAAGGCGCAGGAGTTGCGCGAGGTCGTGGTGGCCACCGGAGCCGACACAGTGATCTGCGACGGCGAACTGAGCCCAGCTCAGCTGACCGCGCTGGAGAAGGCGGTCAAGGTCAAGGTCGTCGACCGCACCGCGCTGATCCTCGACATCTTCGCCCAGCACGCCACCAGCCGGGAAGGCAAGGCGCAGGTCGCGCTGGCGCAGATGGAGTACATGCTGCCGAGGCTGCGCGGCTGGGGCGAGTCGATGTCGCGGCAGGCCGGTGGCCGGGCGGGCGGCAGCGGTGGCGGTGTGGGTCTGCGCGGCCCTGGCGAGACCAAGATCGAGACCGACCGGCGCCGCATCCGCGAACGAATGTCCAAGCTGCGCCGCGAGATCAGGGACATGAAGAAGATCCGCGATACTCAGCGCAGCCGTCGACTGGCTAGTGACGTGGCGTCGATTGCGATCGTCGGCTATACGAACGCAGGCAAGTCCAGCCTTCTCAATGCGCTGACCGGCGCGGGCGTCCTTGTGGAGAATGCGCTGTTCGCTACCCTCGAACCCACCACCCGCCGTGGGAAATTCGCGGACGGCAGGCCTTTCGTGCTCACCGACACCGTCGGATTCGTCCGGCATCTGCCGACTCAGCTGGTCGAGGCGTTCCGCTCCACGTTGGAGGAGGTCGTCGACGCCGACCTGCTGGTGCACGTCGTCGACGGCTCCGACATCAACCCGCTGGCACAGATCAATGCGGTCCGTCAGGTCATCAACGAGGTCATCGCCGACCACGACGGTAAGCCGTCGCCAGAGTTGCTGGTGGTCAACAAGATTGACGCCGCGGGTGGTTTGGCGATGGCTCAGCTGCGTCGCGCTCTGCCCGACGCGGTGTTCGTCTCGGCGCGCACCGGAGACGGGTTGGAGCGGCTGCAACAGCGGATGGCCGAACTGATCGCCCCGACCGACACGATGGTCGACGTGACGATCCCGTACGACCGCGGCGATCTCGTCAACCGGATGCACGCCGACGGGCGCGTCGACGCGACCGAGCACACTGCGAACGGGACCAGAATCAAGGCACGCGTGCCGATCCCGTTGGCGGCCAGCCTGCGTGAGTTCGCGACGTTCTAGGTGTCGTAATCACGAAAAGACGCAAAGGCCCTGGTCGACCTTTGCGTCTTTTCGATAGGTGCTCTACGGTCGCTGCTCGGATTCCTGACGCTTTTCGGCGGTCTTGGCGGCGGCACGAGCGCTTTCGGCCTCGGCCTCCTTCTGCGCGGCGTTGCGCTGCGCGTCGGCCTTGTCCTGCTGCGCTTGGCCCTCGCGGTACAGGTCATCGCGTCCGGCAACTGCGCCGGCGACCTCTTTGACCTTGCCCTTTACGCCCTCGACGACGCCCTTGATGGCTTCTTCGGGTCCGCTGTTCTTCTCCGTCATTGCCTTACCCTCCTGTCGGGACGATCACGTGACTCCGGGATTGCCCCAAATTGTGCACGGGCAAACATGGAGTGGGCCGGCTCACGTCGGTCAAACGGTGTCGAACAAGTCCTCGGCTGCGGTACTCATCACTGCTTGAGCGAGTTGTGCTTTGAGCTCGTTGAGGCGTTTCTCCTGCGTATCGCTGCGGTTTTGCGCGCGGGCAAGGTCGATGAATTCATCGGTGACGAAGCCGTCGTGCAGCAGCAGTGTCGAAGTACGCCCGTCGATCTCGACCACGAACACAAAGTCCTCCAGCAGTCGGCCGCGGTCGGTCCGCACCAGAGCGCGATCCACGACATAACGGCCGTCGGACACCGCGCGCGTCACGGCCTCGAAACCGTCTCGAGCGCCGGGACCCCGAAATGCGGTGCGCACCTTGATCGATCGGCGCTCTGGCGGCTTGTCGGGCGAGAGCAAAGTGAAGGCGCGCTGTAAGGCCTTGAAGGCCACCGCCACACCGGCGGGGGAGTGCGGTCCGTGATAACGCATCATATCGGCGAACGTGAATGTGATTGTCCGTCCATGCTCTTCGACGGTCAGCGCCTCGGTCATTGATCGACGATCACGGGCGGCTCATGTGCCCGCAGCGGCGGTAGCGGCCCAGTGAACTTCTCGACCTGCACCAGCGCATGCGCGCCGGTGCAACCTTGCGCCAGCGACGACGTTCCGGTGTCGTCGGTGAGCACGTTTGGATTTCCGTGCACGCACATCGCTTCGGGATCGGCGGGGTCGGCAGGGTCGAACCATGCTCCAGTCGACAGCTGCACTACATCCCGCCGCAGACGATCATCCATCCACCACCCCGGCCAGGCACGCACCCCGGTCGTTGAACACCCGCACCACATCACCATCACCGAGCCCGCGGGCCGCAGCGTCGACCGGATGCATCCGAATCGGCTCGCGTCCTTGCACTTTCGAACCCATGCTGACCGAACCCATATCCAGCTGGCTGTGCAGTCGCGACGCAGGCTGGTTCGCGAGCAGGTGCAGCGGATATTTCGCCGCCCGCGGCCCGCCGAGCCATTCGTTCGGCTCGAACCACTTCGGGTGACCGGGACAATCGTCGTAACCGAATCCGTGGATGGCCGACGAGAAGATCTCGATGCGCCCGCTGGGTGTGTTCAGCCGGTGGGTCATCGGGTCGGCCCGAAAGTCGGACAGCAAGGTCAGCCCATTCTCGGTGGGCAACCGCAACCGTCCCCGCCGCCAGAACTCTTCGAACGTCGGCACCGCGAAATCCAGTCCGGCGGACCACTTCTCGTATAGGTGCGAAAGCCACAGCCGCGCGGTGCGGCCCTCCGTGAACTTTTCGCCGAAACCGAGCGCGCGCGCAAGTTCCGCGAATGTCGTGTAGTCGTCCCGGGATTGCGCGTACGGCTCGGCCAACTTCGGCATCGCCATGAACAGGGGATCGTTGCGGGAGCCGGAGTAGTCGTCGCGCTCGAACGCCGTGGTGGACGGCACGACGATGTCGGCGTGCTTGGCCATCGCAGTCCAATACGGGTCGTGCACGACGACCGTGTCGACGCGGCCGAGTGCGCGCCGCAGTCGGGGAATGTTCTGGTGGTGATGAAAAGGGTTTCCGCCGGCCCAGTACACCAGCTTGATGTCGGGGTAGGTCAGCCTGCGGCCGTTGAAGTCGAACGGTTCGCCGGGATGAAGGAGCATGTCGCTGATCGCCGCGACCGGGATAAACGCCTGCACTGGATTGAGGCCCTGCGGCAGCTTGGGTAGTCCGAAGCGCAGCGGTGGTAGACCAGGTTCGTTCATCGATCCGTAGCCGTGCCCGAAACCGCCTCCAGGAAGGCCGATTTGGCCCAGCATCGCCGCCAGTGTCAGACCCATCCATGGCGCCTGCTCGCCGTGCCGGATCCGCTGCAGCGACCAGCTGACTGTCACGATGGTGCGGCCGGCCGCCATTCGTCGCGCCAGCGCCCGCAGCTCGGCGGCGGGCAGGCCGCAGATCCGCGACGCCCACTGCGGCGACTTCGCGATGCCGTCGTCGGTTCCGAGCAGATAGCGTTCGAAGCGGTCGTAGCCGGTGCAGTAGGTGCTGAGGAAATCCCGATCGGCCAGCGATTCGGTGGCCAGCACATAGGCCAGCGCCAGCATGATTGCCACATCGGTGCCAGGCACCGGCGCATGCCATTCGCATTCGCCGTCGACGTCGTCGCGCAGCGGCGAGAACGACACGATGCGCCCGCCGCGGTCCCGGTACCGCCGCAACGCCTCACGGGCCGGATGGCCGGTGGTGCCGCCGCTGTTGGTGCCGGTGTTCTTCAGCGCCAGCCCGCCAAAGCACACCAGCAGGTCGGTGTGCTCGACGATGACGTCCCACGCGGTCGACCGCTTGAACAGGTCCCCGTGGGTGCCGACCACCCGCGGCATGATGACCCCGGTGGCGCCCGAGGCTGTAGGAGTGTCGCGAAAAGGTATATCCGCCAAGGAGTTTCAGAAATCGATGGACCTGGCTCTGGGCATGGTGGAACCGACCTGCGCTGGCCCAGCCGTAGGAGCCGCCATAGATCGCCTCGTTACCGTGGGCGTCGACGACGCGCCGCAGTTCGCCAGCCAAAAGCTCGGTGAGCTCGTCCCAGGAAACGGCGACGAACTCGTCGGCGCCGCGCTGCGGGCTCGGGCCTGGCCCGTCGCGCAACCAGCCGCGGCGCACCGCCGGCGTGGCGATGCGCGAGCGATGCCGAATGGCGCCGGGCAAGTTGCCCAACAGCGGCGACGGATCGGCGTCGCCGTCGAGCGGCGTCACCGACGCTATGTCGCCGGATTTCATACCCGCCGAAAACCCACCCCAATGCGTCAGGCTCGTCGGGGCGTGGGGCATGCCGCGAGTCTAAGGCCGACTGACGACGGTCTCCGGCCAGCGAACCGCCCGTCGCCCAACCATCCGGTTGGATGGGGTACGTTTGGCGGTAACAGCCCGTACCAGTTCATGGAGGTAAGCCATGGGCAGCGTCGTCAAATACGACCGCACCCTCTTCGAGCCCGAGCACGATCTGTTCCGCGAGTCCTACCGCGCCTTCCTCGAACGGCACGCGGCGCCCTATCACGAGCAATGGGAGCGCGAGAAGATCGTCGACCGGGGTGTCTGGCTCGAGGCCGGCAAGCAGGGCTTTCTGGGCATGGCGGTGCCCGAGGAGTACGGCGGCGGGGGCGATCCCGACTTCCGCTACAACGTGATCGTCACCGAGGAGACCACGGCAGGCCGGTACAGCGGCATCGGCTTCACCCTTCACAACGACGTCGTCGCGCCCTATCTGCTGCGGCTGGCCAACGACGAGCAGAAGGCGCGCTGGCTGCCGAAGTTCTGCACCGGCGAAATCATCACCGCCATTGCAATGACCGAGCCCGGCACGGGAAGCGACCTGCAGGGCATCAAGGCTCGGGCGGTCAAACACGGCGACCACTACATCCTCAACGGGGCGAAGACCTTCATCACTAACGGGATCAACGCCGACCTGGTGATCGTGGTCGCGTGCACCGACCCCGACAAGGGCGCGATGGGCTTTTCTCTGCTTGTCGTCGAGCGTGGCATGGAGGGGTTCGAGCGCGGCCGCAAGCTCGACAAGATCGGTCTCGACGCTCAGGACACCGCGGAGCTGTCGTTCACCGACGTGAAGGTGCCCGCCGAGAATCTCCTTGGCGAAGAGGGCCAAGGCTTCATCTACCTGATGCAGAACCTGCCCCAGGAGCGGGTCGGCATCGCGGTGATGGCTGCCACGGCGATGGAGGCGGTGCTCGAAGAGACCCTGCAATACACCAAGGAGCGCAAGGCGTTTGGCCGTCCCATCGGCAGCCAGCAGAACAGCCGGTTTTTGTTGGCCGAGCTTGCGACCGAAGCGACCGTGGTGCGCATGATGGTTGACGAGTTCCTCAAGTTGCACCTCGAGGAGAAGCTCACCGCCGAGCAGGCCGCGATGGCGAAGTGGTATTCGACTGAAAAGCAGGTCTATCTCATCGACCGTTGCCTCCAACTGCACGGCGGCTACGGCTATATGCGTGAATATCCGGTCGCGCGGGCTTACCTCGACGCGCGCGTGCAAACGATCTACGGAGGCACAACCGAGATCATGAAGGAGATCATCGGCCGCAGCATGGGTGTGTAGCCGACGGCATAGCAAACGATTTTCGCCCTTGGGTTCTGAGGGGTCGGCGCGCGGGGCGGCGCACTCAGACCCGCGGGTGACTCCGGCGCGCCGTGAGCGAGGTTGGGCTGTATCGCCGACACGCCTTCGTTATCGTCGTTTGACACCGTCACCCAAGCGATACTCCGGGTGACGTGTCGGATGACGAAACGAGGCATTGTGCTGAGCGGGCTGATGGTGCGTACGACGATCGGCCTGCTGAGCGCCGCGGCGCTCGTCGTGTTCGCACCCGTAGCATCGGCGACGCCCGAAAGCGACGCGGATGCTGCGATCACCGCCGCGTGGCAGGCCAACGGCGGCGACACGGGCCCGCTGGGCCCCAAGGACGGCGGCGTGTATTCGGCCGGCGACGGCTTCGGCCAGAACTTCCCCGGTGGCAAGATCTTCTTCACCCCGGCCACCGGTGCCCACATCATGACCGGCGCGATTCTGGACAAGTACATGTCTGTAGGCGGACCCGCGGATAGCGACCTCGGGTTCCCGACCATCGACGAGGGCCCCGGCAAGGCTCCGGACAGCCGGAACACGACGTTCAGCGCTGCCGACAACCCCGTCATCTTCTTCACCCCCGGTACCGGCGCGCGGGTGGTACGAGGACCGATCAACGCCGCGTGGGACAAGCTCGGCGGCTCCGCCGGAGCGCTGGGCGTGCCTGCCGATGACGAGATGTATCGCGGTGACGTCGTCACGCAGAAATTCACCGGCGGCGAGCTCTCCTACGACAGGAAGACCAAGACCTTCACCACGGTTCCGCCCGATCTCACTGGCCAGCTCGCTGGCCTGGAGATCCCGGATGACCCGACATCGGCGATCAACGCCGCACGGCGTGCCGCCGGGGGAGCGCTGGGCCCGCTTGGCGCCGCGCAAGGCCCGCCGTATCAGATCGGCGCCGACGGCCTCGGCCAGAACTTCGCGGGCGGCAAGATCTTCTACAGCCCCGCGACCGGGGCCAACGTCGTCACGGGACAGGTACTTGCCAAGTACGAAAGCGTCGGCGGGCCGGACGGCGACCTCGGGTTGCCGACGTCCAACGAGATCGACGGCGGGCTGGACACCGAGAGCCGGATGAGCAGCTTCGCCGCCAAGGACCAGCCGGTCATCTTCTGGACCCCCGACTACGGGGCCGTCATCATGCGCGGCGCCATGAACGCCGCATGGCAGAAGCTGGATGGCGCAAAGGGCGCGCTTGGCGCGCCAATGGCCGATCAGACCGAGAGCGGCGACGTGATAACGCAGCGATTCAGCGGCGGCGTCGTCTCCTGGGACCGAGCCAAGAACAGCTTCAGCACCGACCCGTCGAATCTTGCTTCGGCGCTGGCCGGTCTGCAGGTGCCGGGACAGGATCTGACCAAGGCCCCGCCCGCTAATCCGCAAGCCTCAGACACCAGTGGCAAGAAGTGGTACGCGTGGAACTGGTGGTGGTTGCTGGCCATCATCCCGGTGCTTGTACTGGTCGCGTTGGTGGTTTTCGCGGCGACGCGCAACCGCCGCCGCGGGCTCGACGACGAGCCGTTCGGCGAAGGCGACGACGGACTGGAATTGGGCGGCGTGGGTCACGTTTCGGAATCCGACGACCGTGACGCCGAATTGTTCGGTGGTGGCTATGGACGGCAGGGGCTGGGATCGCCGCCGTCGGCGTCGGCAGACCGGGAATATCCGGCAGCGCCGATGAGCATGTGGGTACCGCCGCCGCATGCCGACGAGGCCGACACGACGCGGGAACCAGTCGCGATGCGGGAAACGCAGGAAAACGTTGCGTCGCAAGCGGAGCAGGAAGATCCCGACAAGGTCGACACCACACCTACGCTCATGCCGACGGCCGTCGAACGAGACCCGTTGACCGACACCGGACGCCATGCCCGAATCGTGATCGACGAACCTGAGCCGAACGGCACCGCATTACACCTGCCTCTCGACGATCCGGGCCAGGCGCCGGACGGCTATCCGATCAAGGCGGACACCAAGTCCGGGCTGTACTGGGCGCCAGGGACCTCCCGCTACGACGACGCGCGCGCAGAAATCTGGTTCGCCAGCGAGGAAATCGCTCGTACGAACGGATTTGTCCGGGCGAACTAGCCGACGCGACCGAATCATGCTCGGCAGTAGAGAATGCTGCGCTAGATCTTGCGGATGACCGTAACGACCTTGCCGAGTACGGCCGCTTCATTGCCGGGGATGGGGTCGAAGGCCGGGTTGTGCGGCATCAGCCACACCTGACCGCGGGTGCGCTTGAACGTTTTGACGGTCGCTTCACCGTCGATCATCGCCGCGACGATGTCGCCGTTGTCGGCGACGTTCTGCTGGCGCACGACCACCCAGTCACCGTCGCAGATGGCCGCGTCGACCATCGACTCGCCGACGACCTTGAGCAGGAACAGCGAGCCCTCGCCGACCAGTTCGCGCGGCAGCGGGAAGACGTCCTCAACGGCTTCCTCGGCCAAAATCGGGCCGCCGGCCGCGATGCGGCCCAGCACCGGAACGAAGGTGGGTTCTGGTAGGGCATCGGAGCCGGCCACGTCGGTGGCGACAATCGGTGTCACGTTGTCCTCGGAGCCGCGCACGTCTACCGCCCGTGGCCGGTTGGGGTCACGGCGCAGATAGCCCTTGCGCTCCAGCGTCCGTAGCTGATGGGCCACCGAGGACGTGGAAGTCAGGCCTACCGCATCGCCGATCTCCCTGATGCTCGGCGGATAGCCGCGACTGGTGACCGAGGCGCGGATGACGTCGAGGATGGTGCGCTGACGCTCGGTCAGGGCGTCCCGAGGGGCTCCAGTGCCGTCGCGCTGGTCGCTGCTGTCGTCGCTCATGGCGCCGAATGTAGTCCGCGCCGATCCAATAATCAAACATGTGTTCGAGGCGTGTCGCATTGCCGACGTCTGCCCGGTCGCACCGCCGGAATTTGTCGGTGGGCCGTTCTATCGTTTGGCAACAGTTCGATCACATGTTCTATAAATCGAACAAGTGAGCGAGTATGTTCGAACACCAGAGCGAAACGACGGAGCGAAAGGCAGCAAGATGACGATCCTCGACACCCGAGAAATCCAGGCGGCACCGGTGGTCAGGCCTAGGTATCGGCCAGCTGATACCCGGCGTCGGTCACGATCCAACCGACCCGCCGTGGCGCCGATGCGCTACCGCGGCACCGGCGTGCGGATGTCGCGGGTGTCCCACCGGCGGCGGCCCATCACGCCCGCCACGACCGTCGTGCTCGCGCTGATCGCTGCGGGGATCACTGTGTGGCTCGGCCTGGTTGCCCAGTTCGGTGGGGTGACCGGGGGCGATGCGCCGGTACCGGCCCGGCTGGCCGTGATCCAGGTGCAGGCAGGGGAGACGCTGCAGCAGGTCGCCCACCGGGTCGCCCCCGACGCACCGGTCGGCCAGGTCGTCGAGCGCATCCGCGAGCTCAACCAGCTGGACTCTGTTGCGCTGGACGCCGGCCAGACGCTCATCGCGCCCATCGGCAACTAGACACCTCGTGAGCGGTGAAAGATATTGCCGCACAACGGCTCCGCTCGGCGCAGCGGCGACGAATGCCTCATTGCCGGCGGCGCTGGGTTTCGCGGATGGCGCGCAGGTACGCTCGAAGACGTTCGAGGTAGTTGTCTGTCGTCGCGGTGAAGGAGCGGTGATGCACTGTCCGTTCTGCCGTCACCCCGATTCCCGGGTGGTGGATTCCCGCGAAACCGACGAGGGCCAGGCGATCCGGCGACGCAGATCCTGCCCGGAATGCGGCAGGCGGTTCACCACTGTGGAGACCGCGGTGTTGGCGGTGGTCAAGCGGAGCGGAGTCACCGAGCCGTTCAGCCGCGAGAAAGTAATCCGGGGTGTGCGCCGTGCATGTCAGGGGCGGCAGGTCGACGACGACGCGTTGAATCTGCTCGCCCAGCAGGTAGAGGACACCGTGCGGGCCACGGGCTCACCTGAGGTGCCTAGCCACGAGGTCGGGCTTGCGATCCTGGGGCCGCTGCGCGAACTCGACGAGGTCGCCTACCTCCGATTCGCTTCGGTCTACCGGTCCTTCTCGTCCGCCGAGGATTTCGAGCGGGAGATCGAAGCTCTGCGCGCGCACCGCGAGGTCCCCGCGCAGAGCTGAGTCATCGGCTCGCGTCAGTCAAGCTGTTTCATTCCGTCGCTTACCACGCGGCCTGCAACACGGACCCAACCCTCCGGGCTCCACTCGGTATGGATCACCGAACCCTTGCCCTGCACGATGGTCAGGTCCCGGCTGAGATAGTCGGTGATCCGCACGGCAGCAGCTCCGGTTGCCTCATCCTCGGGCACGCCCAGATTTGCCGCGAACATCCGCGACCGAATTTCGCCGCGCTCGCGGTCGGTCCAGGTCCACAGGTAGTTCTGGATGTCATCGGGATAGTCGTCGGGGTCCGCGGCGAAGAGCTCTTCGGTCGACGCCAGGTCATAGATGGCGAATTCCGGCGCCCAATCCGAGCGGGCACTGATCGCGGTGAGGTCGTCTTCGTAGGCGACCTGCACGATCCCCGCTGGGACCTGCAGCGTGTGCACAGGGGTGCCACGGTCGCGCAGCCACCACGATGCGCCCACCGTCGGATGGCCGGCGAACGGCAGCTCGGTCGCCGGCGTGTAGATGCGCGCCTGCGCCGTGCTCGTCCCGGACTTCGGCATATCGATGAATACCGTTTCGCTGTAACCCAATTGGGTCGCTATTTGCTGCCGCTGGCTTGGCTCGGCCTGCCGGGCATCCACGACGCCTAGCGGGTTTCCGAAGTTGCCGTCATGGTCGGTGAAAACGCGCAGCACTGTGACGTCGATGGCCATGTGGCCGATGCTACGTGGTGCGGCGCGAGCGAGAATCAGGTGGCGCTGCGCTCGTCGGCGCCCATCGCGTCGAGCACCGCGACCCGGGTGTCGACGGAGCCCGAGATGGCGCCCTCGCTGATGCCGGCACGCAGCAGGCCGCGGAGATAGTCCTGGTCATAGACGGCCGGTTCGGTGGAACCGATGAACCGCTCGACGACTTCCACGAAGCGGTCCGGATCGTCATGGAACGGGAAGTGTCCGGAGCCGTCGAAAATCTCCAATTGCGCTCCGGGCATCGCCGCGTGCGCCATCCGGGCGTGGCCCACCGGGATCACCGAATCGCGGCTACCCCAAATCAATTGCACAGGAACGGATTGCGTCAAATAACATCGGTCGAGCATGGTGACCACCTGGCCTCGCCAGTCGACCACGGCGCGCAATGTGCGGGCAAATGCCGAGGAGGCGGTCGGCTCTGGCAGGTCGGCAAGGATGCGCAGCACGTCGGGCAGGTCGCGGCCAAGGCCGGTCGACCCGAACGCCGTGCCTGCGACACGGCCCACGGCCTGCAGCACGGGTAACACCAGGGGCAGCCGCAGCAGCGCGAGCGCCTCGCTGCCCAACACCGGCAACGACGCCCAGCGCAACGCAATGTTGACGTCCTTTGTCACCCCGCCGGCGCCAACGAGGATCAGCCGATCGACCAATTGCGGGAATTGATAAGCGAATTGCATCGCCACGCCGCCGCCGAGCGAATGACCGACCACCGTGACGCGGTCGATGTCGAGAACCGACAGCAGGTCGCGCATGCCGTTGGCGTAGGCGGCGACCGAGTAGTCGGCACGCGGCTTGTCGGACTTGCCGTGGCCCAGCAGATCGGGAGCAATGACCGTGAACCGCTGTGCCAGCTTGGTCTGCACGGTGCTCCATGTCGTGGAGTTGTCGCCGATGCCATGGATCAGCAAGATTGCCGGGCCGGAGCCTGCCACCCGGAACGCGCGCCGGTATCCGTGGATCGTGCGGAACTGCAACGACGGTGTCAGTTCCCGCACGGGGCGCAGGTTGGGTTTTCGCTCTGTCATTGCGCCAACTCCGTTGTCGCGGTCAAGTGAGCCAACTTTGTCGTCGGGCCGGGTCCGGCTATTTGTCGTCCTCTTTGAACTTTTTGTCGTCCTGCTGTGCGAGGAACCGCTCGAACTCGCCGGCGAGTTCGTCTCCGCTGGGTAGATCTTCATCGCGCGCCAGCAGCGACCGATTCTCCTGGGCGGCAACGAACGCATCGTACTGGCGCTCCAGGGCCTCCACCACTTGAGCGACTTCGGTGCTGGCCTCGACCTGTTCGTTGATCTTGTCGTGCACCTCGGCACCGGCCTGCGTCAACGCCGTCAGAGGAAACTGCAGTGAGGCGCTCTTGGCTACCTCGGTCAGCAGCGCCTCGGCGGCCGACGGGAAGTCGGTCTGCGCCAGATAGTGCGGCACGTGCACGGTGAAGCCGACCACCTCGTGACCATGCTGGGCCATCCGGAACTCCAGAAGATTCGACACGCTGCCTGGCACCTGCACCTCACCCACCCAGGGTGTGTGATTGGCGATCAGCTCCTTGTCGTTCGCGTGTGCCGTCATCGTGATCGGACGGGTGTGGGGCACCGCCATCGGGATAGTGCCCAGGCCGATGACCCGGCGAACGCCGAGCCGTTCGGCCAGCAGTCGTACGGCCGTGATGAACCGTTCCCAACGCAGGTCCGGCTCCATGCCTGCGAGCAGCAGGAACGGTGTTCCGACGGTGTCGTGCAGGGCGTACAGGTTGAGCTCGGGTTCCTCGTAGGCGGTGAAATGGTCGGTCTTGAACGTCATCAACGGCCGCCGTGACCGGTAGTCCAGTAGCTCGTCGATAGCGAACGAGGCCACCAGCTCGGTGTCCAGGGTGTTCTTCAAGTACTGCGCGGCTAGCCGGATGGCGTGGCCCGCGTCGGAAAAGCCTTCCAGCGCGTGGATCATCACCGGCCCGCTGCCGTCCGCCGATGACAACTGTGGCGCGGGGAACTCCAGCTCATACATCCCGGTCTGCTCGGGGTAATACTGCTGCTCTGGTTTATCGGCGTTCTCAGCCATTGCCTCGCCTCCTGACACTCAGTGTGGCTCACTTCGCGGTAGATGCGATTGCGGCCTACCCATTTGTTCGAACAAGACACCGCAGGCGTCACATTCCGCCTGGATGCCCGCTATCGGGAGCACCCCAACCAATCCAGCGGGATGTTTGCCTGACCGCGCGATGCTCCGCGTTGCGGCAAGATCGGTGCTCATGCGCTTCTCCGCGGCCGGCCCGAGGGTCCTGGCGGCAGGACTGCTGGTCGTGCTCGCCGCGGCGTGCACGCATCACGCGCCGGTGGAGCAGGCCGCGACCGTCGCGCCCAAGACTCCGGCCACCGCGCAGCCGGTGCCGCCCGACCCGCGGGTGGGAGCGGTGTTCCTCGGCGGTGGCGCGCTGCATACCTGCACCGCAGGGGTGCTGCACTCGGCCGCCGGTGACCTGATCCTCACCGCCGCGCACTGCGTGGCCGACGGTGTCGACGCCACGTTCGTTGCCGGCCTGAACAACACCGCCGCGCCCGACGACGTCTGGCATATCGACGCCGTTTATCTTGACCCGCGCTGGGTGCAAAACCAGGACCCGCTGGCCGATTTCGCGATCGCGCGGGTGAGCCGGGACACGGGCGGGACAGTGGAGGCGCAGGCGGGCGGCGGGCTACAGCTCGGGTCGGCCCCGAAACCGGGCACCGTGGTGACCGTCACAGGCTACGGAATGCGCGTCGCCGGCGGCCCGATCGGTTGCCGCACGGCCACGGCGCCCACCACCGAAGGCTTTCCGACACTGGACTGTGCAGAGTTGGTCGACGGCCTGTCCGGCGCACCGTGGATCGTGGGCTCGACGGTCACCGGTCTGATCGGCGGGCGCAATGGCGGAGGCTGCGCGGACGAAAGCATCTCCTACTCACCGCCTTTCGGCGACGCCATCAAGCGTCTGCTCGCCCGCGCCGAGGCCGTAGGCACGCCGGATGCGGCTCCGACGGTCTTCAATGACGACTGCGAATAGTCGGGCGACTTAGGTGCGGAACTGGTTCAGCGCGCGCAGCTTGTTCATCACGTCCAGCGCAGCAACCTTGTAGGCCTCAGAGAACGTCGGGTAGTTGAAAACGGCGTCGACGAGGTATTCGACCGTGCCGCCGCAGCCCATTACCGCCTGGCCGATATGCACCATCTCGGTGGCGCTGGTGCCGAAGATGTGCACGCCGAGAAGCTTCAAATCGTCCGTCGACACCAGGAGCTTGAGCATGCCGTAGGAGTCGCCTGCGATCTGACCTCGAGCCAGTTCCCGGTAGCGCGACACGCCGACCTCGTAGGGGATCGCGTTCTTCGTCAGTTCCACTTCCGTAGCCCCGACATAGGACACCTCTGGGATGGAGTAGATACCGATCGGCTGAAGGTCGGTCATGCCCTTCGCTGGCTCGCCGAAAGCGTGATACGCCGCCAGCCTGCCCTGGTCCATCGACGTCGCGGCCAGTGCGGGGAACCCGATCACGTCGCCGACGGCGTAGATGTGGTCGACCTTGGTCTGGTACTGGCTGTCGACGACAATTCTTCCGCGGTTGTCGGTTTCGAGGCCCGCGTTCTCCAGGTCGAGGTGTTCGGTTTGGCCTTGGCGCCCAGCGGAATACATCACGGTCTCCGCGGGAATCTGCTTGCCGCTGGCCAACGTGGTGACCGTGCCCGCCGCGCCGACGTCGACCGCAGTCACCTCCTCGCCGAAGCGGAACGTCACCGCCAGGTCGCGCAGGTGGAACTTGAGCGCCTCGACGATCTCGGGATCGCAGAAGTCCAGCATGTTGTCGCGCTTCTCGACGACCGTGACCTTGGTTCCCAGCGCGGCGAACATGGATGCGTATTCGATGCCGATCACACCTGCGCCAACCACCACCATCGTGGATGGCAGAGACTTCAGGTCCAGGATCCCGTCGGAGTCCAGCACCCGGTCTTCGTCGAATTCGACTCCGGTTGGGCGCGCGGGCTTGGTGCCGGTGGCGATCACGACGTACTCGCCTCGGACGGTGATTCTTTCGCCGCGGGTCTGGTCATCGACACACACGGTGTGCTCGTCGAGGAACCGGGCGTGCCCGGTGTGGAGGTCCACCCTGTTGCGCATCAGCTGATTGCGCACCACGTCCTGCTCCTTGTTGATGACGTGGCTGGTGCGCGCCAGCAGGTCGCCAGGAGTGATCTTTTCCTTGACGCGGTAGCTGGCGCCGTACAGCTCGCGCTGGCTCATGCCGGTGAGGTAAACGACCGCCTCACGCAGCGTCTTGGACGGAATGGTTCCGGTGTTCACGCAAACACCGCCCAGCATCCGGCCGCGCTCAACGACCGCGACCGTCTTACCGAGTTTCGCGGCGGCGATCGCGGCTTTCTGGCCGCCCGGACCCGAACCGATGACGACGAGGTCGTACTCCATGGCACCCATGGCAAAAGGTCTACGCCGGTTCGGGCAATCTCGCACGCTGACGGCGTCAACGACGAGTGAATATTTCCCACCGCTCCGCATCGGCTGTCCTTAGTCCATCCCCAGTCGCGAATTCATCCCCAGGTGCGGGCGGACGTCGCCTTTGGTGGCCGCATTTGTTCGTGGCTGTTGCCAGGTTGGCGGTCATGACGACATCGAAAACGCCCGACTTTCACCTCAACCGCCCCGGCGTCCTGATCGCCGCCCTACCCGCCGTCCTCGGCTTCGTACCGGAGAAATCCCTCGTGCTTGTCACCGTCGATCGCGGCGAAATGGGATGCGTTATGCGCGTTGATCTTTCGGACGAACTAGTGCACTCGGTGGAGCACGTCGCAGACGTCGCCGCCGCGGCGAGGCCCGATTCTGCGATCGCAGTCCTGATCGACGAGGAAGGCGCCAACTGCCGAATGTGCAATGACGGACACCGGGAACTGGCAGATCTGCTGACGACCGCCCTTGCACGACGCGGGATCGAGCTGCTCGCCGCGCATGTCGTCGACCGGGTTGCCGCAGGCGGACGCTGGCATTGCGCCGACGGCTGCGGCAACGCAGGCACCGTCGACGACCCGTCGGCGTCGCCGCTAGCGGTGGCCGCGGTCCTGGACGGCCGTCGGCTGTATGCCCGGCGTGCCGAGCTGCAGCAGGTGATCGCCGTAGTCGATCCCGCCCGCACCGACGCGCTCGCCGAGCTCATTGGGGACGGCAAGCCGGACCAAGCCGAACGCCCGGACGACGCGGCGCGCGCCGACATCGAAGCGGCCATCGCTGCGGCAGCGCGCGTCGCCGACGCCGCCGAACTCAGCGACGACGAATTGGCGCGGCTGGCCTTGGCGCTGACCGATCTTCGGGTGCGGGACACCCTCTACGCACTAGCGGTCGGCGAGAACGCGGGGCAGGCCGAATCGCTATGGGCGGTGCTCTCGCGCACACTGCCTGAGCCGTGGCGGGTCGAGGCGCTCGTGCTGCTGGCGTTCTCGGCCTACGCGCGCGGCGACGGCCCGCTTGCGGGTGTGTCGCTGGAGGCGGCGCTGAGCGGCGATCCGACGCACCGAATGGCGGGCATGCTCGACACTGCCTTGCAGTCCGGGCTGCGGCCCGAGCAGATTCGTGATCTGGCGATCACGGGCTATCGGCTGGCCGATCGGCTTGGCGTGCAGTTGCCCCCGATGCGCGCAGTCGGCCGAAGGGCCGGATAGTCCCTGCCCTTCGGGAGCTGACGCTGCGCGGCTCAGCTCATCCCCGAGTCGCGCTCCTGTCCGCCGTTAGACCTTTTCAACCTTGACGGCGTGCGCCATGTGGTGGGGGAGCTCGACCTGCTCGTGGCCGGGAATCACGATCATGACGCCGCCGTGATCGTTGGCCTCGACGGTGACGCGGGCATTGGGCACCACGCCCGCGTCCTTGAGCTTCGAGATCAATTCGGCGTCGCCCTGGACGTGTTCGGTGAGTTGCCGCACCACGACCGCGACGGGCATCCCGGAGGGCAGCTCTGTGAGCCGCACGAGGTTCACCGCGTCGTTGACCGAGTTGGGGTCGAAGCCGAGTTCGGAAAGGCCGGGGATGGGGTTGCCGAATGGTGACGTGGTCGGGTTGTTGAGCACCTGTACCAGCCGTCGCTCGACGTCCTCGCTCATCACGTGCTCCCACCGGCAAGCCTCCGCGTGCACTTCCTCCCACGGCAGGCCGATCACGTCGACCAGTAGCCGCTCGGCCAGGCGATGCTTGCGCATGACGGAAATGGCAAGGGTGCGCCCCTTGTCGGTGAGTTCCAGATGGCGGTCACCGGCGACGTGCAGCAGCCCGTCGCGCTCCATCCGCGACACCGTCTGGCTGACGGTGGGGCCGCTCTGATCGAGGCGCTCGGCGATGCGGGCACGCAGCGGCACCACGCCCTCTTCTTCGAGGTCGTAGATGGTCCGTAGGTACATCTCGGTGGTATCGACAAGATCGTTCATTAGGCAACCTCCGTCACGCCAGAGTCTACCGGTCAAGCTGGGAAAACTGGGCCGCAACATCGCCGCCCTGAACAGCATGGACCCCGCCGGTCAACCGGCGGGGTCCATGTGTGACTAGCTAGCTTGCGTACGACCGCAGCCGGTCGGCGCGCTCGCCGTTGCGCAGCTTTGCCATCACCTCGCGCTCGATCTGGCGCACGCGCTCGCGGGACAACCCGAACAGCTTGCCGATCTGGTCGAGGGTCCGGGGCTGGCCGTCGTCGAGGCCGAACCGCAGCCGGATGACCTGCTGCTCACGCTCGTCGAGCGTCGCCAGCACGTGGCGAATGTCTGTGTGCAACAGCTCGGAGATCACCGCGTTCTCGGCCGACATCGCCTCGGCGTCCTCGATGAAATCGCCCAGCGGGGCTTCCTCATCGCTGCCGACCGGCATGTCCAGGCTCACCGGGTCGCGGCTGTGCTCGAGCAGATCATTGATCTTGTCCACCGGGATGCCCGATTCGGCCGCCAGCTCCTCATCGGTGGCCTCGCGGCCCAGGTTCTGATGCATCTCGCGCTTGATCCGCGCCAGCTTGTTCACCTGCTCGACGAGATGAACCGGCAGTCGGATGGTGCGGCTCTGGTCGGCCATGCCGCGGGTGATCGCCTGGCGGATCCACCACGTGGCATACGTGGAGAACTTGAAGCCCTTGCTGTAATCGAACTTCTCCATCGCGCGGATCAGACCGAGGTTGCCCTCCTGGATCAGGTCCAGCAACGGCATGCCTCGGCCGGTGTAGCGCTTGGCCAGCGACACCACCAGTCGGAGGTTTGCTTCCAGCAGATGGCGCCGGGCGGCTTCGCCGTCGCGGACCACGGCTGCGAGATCACGTTTGCGGTTCTCGCCCAAGCGCTTACGGGTATCAAGCAAGTGCTGCGCGTAAAGGCCTGCCTCGATGCGTTTTGCGAGCTCGACCTCATCTGCGGCATTGAGTAGGGCCGTTTTGCCAATGCCGTTCAAGTACACGCGCACGAGGTCAGCGGCCGGACTCTGAGCGTCCAGGTCGGAGTCGACGCGGGTAGTGGTGGCATTTGCCATGACGGCCTCCTGATCGGGTCGAACTGTCATGAGCTACAACGCCCACGACCCGCTAAGAGTTCCCGCCCGGTGGCCGATTCACACCTTCTGATCTGCGGTTATCCGCACTCGTTCTGAGAATGTGCTGAGAATAGAGCCAGAACTTCCTCAACTGGGAACATCCCGAGGCCGGTCTCGGTCATCCGGTTGCGGCGCGGAATATGCGCTGCGTTCCAGCGCGGGCCGTTCGGCAGTCGGAAACAGCGGTATCCGGCGCCGCGAGTCATATCGTCGCGGCTCCTCTGCCCGCCGCGGCGGGCGGTCGTTGGCGATCAGCACCGCCATCCACGGCAGTGGCACCGAGACCAAAATGATCGCCAGCGAAATCAGCCCGTTCTCCCAGATGCCATAGGCGACCGCCGCGAGGATCAAAGCCGGGATACGCCAGAACATCAGGGCCAGGTACTTGCGCACCCGCGCCCGATGCTGTTCCTCGAATGGTGCAGCGGCACGGGTGATCAGGACGGGCTGGCCGTCGTCGTCGAAACTCAGCTCGGGGCCGTGTTTCATCCCTCTACTGTTCCACACTCGTCGTCCGCTGTACGTGTCGGATTTCTTACAGGCACAATTGATGGCATGCGAACCCAGACGATCGAGCGCACCGACACCGACGAACGCGTCGACGACGGGACCGATAGCGACATCCCGAAGTATTTCCACTACGTCAAGAAGGACAGGATCGCCGAAAGCGCTGTCATGGGGACGCATGTCGTCGCGCTGTGCGGCGAGGTTTTTCCGGTGACGAAGGCCGCCAAGCCGGGTTCGCCGGTGTGCCCCGAGTGCAAACGGATCTACGAGCAGCTCAAGACGTAGCGTCACCCTCGGCGTTAGTGGCCGCGGGGCGCGCGCTGCCTAACGCTCTTCGCCCGAGAGGCTCACCGCCCACCGGGCCGATCGCGCCATCGGCGTTGAGTGACTCGGCCTTTTCCTCCAGCCACCACCTGAACCGTTTCGCGTGGGTGTCCGACGCCGGCCATTCCTCCTGGATCGCGGCGTTGAGCTCAGCGCCCAACATGATCGCGAAGCCAAGGACGAACGCGATCAACAAGAACGCGATCGGGGTCGCCAGCGCGCCGTACGTGTAGCCGGTGCTGGTGATCCACGTCAGATAGACCCGCAGGCCCAGCGTGGCGATCAGGAACACCACCGTTGCCACCACCGAGCCGAACAGCAATCGGTGCGACGGCAGCGGTTTCGGCAGCGATACCCGGTACAGCAGGTTCATCGCCACGATCAGGGCCAAGAACAGCACCGGGTAGTACCCGAAGGCCAGTATGTTGTCCCAGCTGTCCGGAAGGTACTCGGCGATTTTGCGCGGCCCCAGGGCCAGCAACGGCGCCGTCGCGATCGCCCCGACGAGCATCACCACGTACAGGCCCAGCGCGTAAAACCGTTGACGCACCGGGTGACGCAGCGGCGTCTGGTCATGGGCTTCGGTGATCGAATCCACGAACGCCGAGATGGCCGACGAGCCCGCCCACAGCGAAATCACGAATCCCAGCGACACCACCTCGCCCCTTGCGCCCTTGACGATGTCGTGCACTGTCGGCTCGATAATTTCGCTGACGACGTTGGGGGAGAAGAAGCGACCGGCCGTGCTGATCAGCTGCTCCTGGATCGTGGGTAGCGTGTCGGGGCCGAACAGCGGCCCGATGTAGGCCAGGCTGCCGAGCATGCCGAGGAGCAGCGGGGGCAACGACAGCGCGCACCAGAATGCAGCCTGCGCCGACTCGGAGAAGATCGAATCGTCCCAACTCTTCGACAGCGTGCGCCGCACGATGTGGCGAATGTGGTGACGCGACGGCTTGCGAGGTAGCGGCTGGGGCTGGTCATTCATGACCAGCCCAGCATTCCTGATTCGGTGCTACGGCTCCAGCGGGCTGGCTTGGATGACGGCTGCCAGTTCGATCAGCTTGGCTTCGTGCTCGTTCGCGTGGTGCTGGCAGAACAGCAACTCGGCTCCCGACGGCAGCTTCGCCCGTACGCGCGCGGCGGCTCCACAACGATCGCAGCGGTCAGCCCTGGTCAGTTCGGGACTGGTGAGCGTTGCGTTCATGGCCACCTCCGTTAAATGCTTCGGGTACATCCACTTTCTCAGACGTTTTCGGTTCCAGCCTTGTTCCCCGGGGGTTTACGGGTGTGTCGTGTCTCACGCTTACCTTGAGTTGCGAGCGGTGCAGGCTGGCGATATGAATTCGTCGCCCAGCGCGCTTGTCCACCTCTGCAGCGCCGATGACTGGCTCGCCATGCAGGCCAGCGGAGAGCATCGTCCCGATTCGCTGGGCGTAAACGGCTTCGTCCACCTATCGACGCCGGAGCAGGTGCATCTGCCGGCCAACCGGCTCTACGCGGGCCGCACTGATCTTGTGCTGTTGCGCATCGATCCCGCACGCTTGTCCTCTCCAGTCCGCTGGGAGAGCGGTGTCGCCACCGATCCCGATGCGATGGTGTTCCCGCATCTGTACGGAGCATTGCCGGCGTCGGCTGTGATAAACGTCACGCCCTATCTGCCAGATGCGAACGGCCGGTTCGCCCCGCTCACCGGTTAAGCGTCGACATACGCGTCGACCTCGATCTCGACCAGCAGTTCAGGGGAGATGAGGGCGGACACCTCGACCATGGTGGCCACCGGACGTATTTCGCCGAACACATCGGCGTGTACCGCACCGACCTCCTGCCACAGCGAGATGTCGATGACATAGATTCGGGTTCGCACCACGTCGGAGAGGGAGCCACCGGCCTGATTAAGCGCAATTTCGATGCGGCGCAAGGCCTCTCGGGTTTGTGCGGTAATGGTGTCTCCTTCACCGGTGGTGCCCGCCACCGAGATGTATGGCCCGCTGCGCACGGCACGCGAATATCCCACCATGGCCTCGTACTCCGAGCCCGATGAGACCGTGAGGCGCTGCGCCATCAGTACAAACTAGCCGGGCCGATGGCCGGTGCAAGCGGTTTACAGATCCGGCGTTGACTGACAACTTAGACTGACGCATCGTGGGCATTCTGTTGGGTTTTGCGCCGTGGATCGTCTATTGGGTGCTTGTCGGCAACGTTCCCTTCAGCACCGCCGTGCTGGTCGCGCTCACGGTCGCCGTGCTGTCATTCGTGATCGGGCGGGTTCGGGGGACGCCGGGGCGCACGCTCGAAATCGGCGCCGTTGCAATATTTTTGATTCTGGCCGTGCTGACGTTCACTCTGAGCCAGTCGTTTATGGAGCAGTGGATGCAGCCGCTGAGCAACGCTGGGATCTTCCTGGTGGCTTTGGCTGGTGTGCTCGTCGGCAGGCCGTTCGTGCGTGAGTTCGCCGAAGTCGACCAGCCGAAGGAGGTGGTCGAGAGCGAAATCTTCCAGAAGATCACCAGGGTATTGACGTGGATCTGGGTCGCCGCGTTCGCCGGCATGACGGTGTCGTCGGCGATCCCGCCCATCGTGCAGGGCGACGCCACGATCCTCGACACCAAGACGCCGCTGTCGTTCGTCTGTTATTGGGTCATCCCGTTCTCCCTGCTGGGTCTGGCGGCGCTCGCGTCACGCATCTTGCCCGAGCGAATGGCCCCGCCGCCCGAGGACATCGTCCGCAAGACCACATTCGTCGCGTTCGCCGAAGCCGAGATCGATCAACTGATCTACCTCGCGACCGAACACGCCAGTCGCGAAGTTGGCGCGGGCAAGGAGGCGTACGACATCAGGATCGGAAGCAAGGGCGTTCCGCTCGTCGGCGACGAGACCCGGGAGTCGTGGCCCTCGACATACAAGGTGCGCGACAAGAAGCGCTAAACGGGCGACGACTCGATGACCGCCACTAGTCCGGCGGTGTCGACCACGCGGTCCAACCGGAAACCGGCGCGGCGTAACAGGTTCGTCCATTCGGCGCGGGTGCGCTCCTTGCCGTGCAGCGCGACCATCATCTCCAGATCGAACATCACCTCGATCTGTGACGAAGGCCGTTCCGGCAGAACAGCTTCCAGTAGAACGAGCTTGCCTGCGGGCGCGATCACGGCGCGGATGTTGCGGAGGATGCGCTCCGCGTCGGCGTCGTTCCAGTCGTGCAGGATCGATTTCATCACATAGGCGTCACCGCCCTCCGGCACCGTTTCGATGAACGATCCGCCGACCACCTCGCACCGTTCGGCAACACCGGCCGACTTCATCTCCGGTCCGGCGCCGTCGACCACGGACGGAAGATCGAAGAGAACACCGCGGGCCTCCGGAACTTTGGCCAAGATCTTGGACAGCAGCCGCCCGTGACCGCCCCCACGTCGATGATCGTGCGGTATCCGCCGAAGTCGTACGCCGCAAGCGTCGAATGGATGGCGAACTCGCTGCCCGACGTCATCGCGTTGTTGAACGCTTCGGCCAACTCGCGATCGGTTTCCAGGTACTGGAACGTCGGCATGCCGCGCAGCATCTCCGTCGCGGGTTGGCCCGTCTGGACGGTGTAGAACAGGTGGCCCCAGTCCTCCCAGCGCTTGGGGTGCCCTATCCACAACACGAGGTCACGCATGGTGCCGGGAACTCCGGTTCGAAACTTTTTTCCGACCGATGTCAACGCGAACCGGCCGTCGCGCCGGCGTCGCAACACACCGACAGCGGCCAACGCCCGCATGATCCGACACGTTGCATCGGGGTTCGTGCCGACGCGTCGCGCCACCTCGTCGGAATGCAAGGCTCCGTGCGCCAGCTCGTCGGGGATTCCCAGTTTCGTGGCGACGGAGATGGTCTGTGTGACCCATGCTCCGGTGCCCAGCTCGAGCAGCCTGATGCCGCCGGGCGCAAGAGTGCCCTGAAGCCGTTGCAAGCTGGCACGGACGGTGTCCATCGTGCGGACCAATGCGAGCGGCGGGATCCGAGGAGGCTTCTCAGGCCGGCGTGGAATTTTACCGGTCAGCGACGAGACCAGACTATTGCCACGCTTTCCGCTGAAATGTGTGCGATAAGCCTGACTTCGTCGAAATAACGTGTCCACTAATCGAGTGGCGGGCGTGGGCCATCGGTCTGGAGCGCACACCGTGTCGAGCGGCGAAGGTGTCGCTCAGTCCAGGTAGTCGCGCAAGACCTGAGAACGACTGGGGTGACGCAACTTTGACATCGTCTTGGACTCGATCTGCCGGATTCGTTCGCGGGTGACGCCGTAGACCTGGCCGATCTCGTCGAGCGTCCGCGGCTGGCCGTCGGTGAGGCCGAACCGCAGCCGCACCACGCCCGCCTCGCGCTCGGAGAGCGTCTCGAGTACCGACTGCAACTGATCCTGCAGCAGGGTGAAGCTCACCGCGTCGACCGCGACAACGGCTTCGGAGTCTTCGATGAAATCACCGAGCTGCGAATCACCCTCGTCGCCGATCGTCTGGTCCAGCGAGATCGGCTCACGCGCGTACTGCTGGATCTCCAGCACCTTCTCCGGCGTGATGTCCATTTCCTTGGCCAGCTCTTCGGGCGTGGGCTCGCGGCCCAGGTCCTGCAGTAGCTCACGCTGGATGCGGCCGAGCTTGTTGATCACCTCGACCATGTGCACCGGGATGCGTATGGTGCGGGCCTGGTCGGCCATCGCGCGGGTGATCGCCTGCCGGATCCACCACGTGGCATAGGTGGAGAACTTGTAACCCTTTGTGTAGTCGAACTTTTCGACCGCGCGGATAAGGCCTAGGTTGCCTTCCTGGATGAGGTCGAGGAACGCCATGCCGCGGCCGGTATAGCGCTTGGCCAGCGACACCACCAAGCGAAGGTTGGCCTCCAGCAGGTGGTTCTTGGCGCGGTCGCCGTCGCGGCAGATCCACGACATGTCGCGGCGTTGGGCGGCGGGCAGCTTCTCGCCCTTCTCGGCCAACTCCGTCATCAACTGGGTGGCGTAGAGACCGGCCTCGATCCGCTTGGCCAGCTCGACCTCTTCCTCGGCGTTGAGCAGCGCGACCTTGCCGATCTGCTTGAGGTAGGCGCGCACCGAGTCGGCCGACGCGGTGAGCTCGGCATCCTTACGGGCCTGCCGCAACGCCTCGGATTCCTCTTCGTCCCACACGAAGTCGCCAGAGGCTTTGTCCTTCTCGCTCGGTTCTGCGATCTCCTCGTCATCGACGGCCGGGGCCGCTTCGACGACCGCGGGCGCGGGCTTGGCGGCGGCGGTGGTCTCGTCGCTCGCCGCAGCCTCGGCGGGCTCGTCTTCGACCTCGATGTCCTCCAGGTCGATGTCGGCCTCGTGAACGTCGAGCTCGGCGGGTTCTGCCTCGATGTCGTCGTCGGTCTCGACTTCGTCGGTGAGGTTCTCGTCGACGGTCCCCGATTCGGGGGCGGTGGTCTTCTTCGCACGGCCACGAGTGGCGGGCGCGTCGGCTTTGGCGCCGCGTGATGACGGCCGTGCCTTGGCGGGGGCCGCCTTCGCGGTCTTGGCCGCTTTCGCCGGGGCCGCTTTGGTGGCCCGCTTCGCGGATGCCGATCCGTTGGCAGACTTCGCCGCCGAGGCCTTCTTGGCGGGGGTCTTGGTAGCGGTGCGCTTCACCGGCTCATCAGTTGCCGGGCGTGCCTTTGTCGCTGCCACGTACACCCTTTCGATCTTGCAAGTTCCGACGGGCACGGTCGTGCACCATCGAAAAGTGTCGGCTATGTCGAATATTGACGGTTGATCTCGCCGCTATCCGGGATGCGGCCGCCGTCGACCATTGTAACGACAGTGTGGGGTACCGCCGTGTTCAGCGGCAAATTTGACGCGCCAGTGCGGCCCGGCTACTTCGCAGTGGCGGTGACATCCACGTCTGCGGCCATCGCTGCGCCGACGATGCCCGCGGTGTTTTGCAGCGCAGCTGCCACCACTGGCGTGCGGTTCTTCAGCAGCGGGACCCACTTCTCGGCCTTGCGGCTGATTCCACCGCCGGCGATGAACAGGTCCGGCCAGATCGCGTTTTCGATCGCCACCAGCACTTTGGTCACCTCTTGGGTCCAGCGCTCGTAGCTCCAGCCCTTCTTTTCCTTGATCGACGACGCCGCCCGGTGTTCGGCCTCCTTGCCGCCGACCTCGAGATGGCCGAACTCAGTGTTGGGCAGCAACACCCCGTTGTGGATCACCGCCGAGCCGATGCCGGTCCCAAACGTCAACAGCACGATGACGCCGGTGTTGTCCTTTCCAGCACCGAACTTCTCCTCGGCCAGCCCCGCGGCATCGGCGTCGTTGAGCACCGTCACCGGCTGGCCGTCGAGCGCCGAGGCGATCACGTCGCGGGCGTTGACGCCGAGCCAGCCCTTGTCGACGTTGGCCGCCGTATGAACGATCCCCTCGGTCACCACGCCGGGGTAAGTGACGCCGAGTTTCTCGGTCCACCCGAATTCCTTGACGACAGCGGCGATGGTCTTGGCGACGGCGTCCGGGGTGGCCGGCTGCGGGGTGGCGAGCTTGAAGCGGTCGCCGATGAGCAGCCCGGTTTCCAGGTCGACGATGCCGCCCTTAACGCCGCTTCCGCCGACGTCGATGCCGAATCCGCGGCGTTGCGGGCCGCCGTTGGTGCTCGGGTCGGCGGCGGGTGAATCGGTGGCGGTCATGAGCGCTCCTCACAGAAGCTGGCAGGTGCGACGCGCCCCACACACTAGTAGCTCGGGAAATCTCATGCGTGGTTGTCGCGCAACCGGTTAGCGACCGGGCCCCCGGGTGCGACGGGACTGTGCTGCGATGGACTCGTGACGGAAAACGACACCGATCCTGTGCGGTTGCGCTCGGTCGCGGAGCGGCTGGCGAGCGAGGCCGCCGAATTCGTCAGGCGGCGCCGGGTCGAGGTCTTCGGGGACCCGCACCGTGACGCCGGGCCAATGGTGCGGGCAAAGAGCACACCGACCGACCCCGTCACCGTTGTCGATACCGAGACCGAGCGGTTGCTGCGTGACCGGCTGGCGGAACTGCGGCCGGGTGAACACATCCTCGGCGAGGAGGAAGGCGGCTCTACCGGCGGTCCCGACGGCCTGACCTGGGTGCTCGACCCCATCGACGGCACCGTCAACTTCATGTACGGACTGGAGACCTACGCGGTGTCAGTTGGGGTTCAGCGTGACGGCTCATCACTGGCCGGAGCGGTGGCGAACGTGCCGACGGGGGCGCTGTATTCGGCGGCGCTGGGTCACGGGGCTCACATCCGGCGGGCTTCAGCGACGACCCCACTGGCGGCCAGTCCTGCCGTCGAGCTGTCAATGTCGTTGCTGGGCACCGGGTTTTCCTATGCGCCCGAGCAGCGGGTACGGCAGGCCGAGGTGCTCAGCAAGGTGCTTCCCATCGTGCGCGACGTGCGACGGATGGGCTCGTGCGCCCTCGATTTGTGCATGGTGGCTGCCGGACAGCTCGACGCCTACTACGAGGACGGCGTGCACGTCTGGGACTGGGCCGCGGCCGCGCTGATCGCCGCCGAGGCGGGCGCGATCCTGCGGCTGCCGCCGGCCGACGGGGAACCGGGCCTGATCGTCGCTGCCGCGCCTGGGATCGCCGACGCGCTGGCCGACGTGTTGCGTCGTTCTGGCGCGTACCAGCGGTGAATACATCTCCGCCGTGGACGGAATACGGGCTAGCAGGCGGCGGTGTGGATCTTCTTCAGCAGTGACGGGTCCGCAGCCTGGGTGGCGTCTGGGCGCAGACTGACCAGCACCGCGTCGATGTCGTCGCTGTGGGTCAATTCGCTGAATTCGGTGCCGATGGCCAGGTCGACCGTGTCATCGCTGCGCTGGTCCTGAAACAACTCGGTGCACGGCGCAACCAGCCACACCGCCGCGGCGGCGGCGCGCCCCGACGGACCGAACCGGATCTGGCCCTGGCATTCCAGCCGGCTGTTCGCATAGACGGTGTCGTTGGCCGCGGCGGGCTCGGCGAATCCAAGGTCGCGCAGTTCGCCCGCCACCTCGGCGGCCTGGCCGCCCTGGCCACTGGCATTGAGAACCCGGATCTTGGCATCAGCAAGTTTGGCGGGGGTGACGTCGGTCATGTCGGCGCGGGTGACCTGCTCACCGAGCTGCAGCGCCGGGGCGGACGGGTCCGCGGGGGGTGGCGGGGCGTTGCACACCGCGGCCTCGCGGATGTCAGGCGGTTGGCTCAGGGCCATCACCCAGACCGTCAACGACACCACGGCGAGTGCCACGAACAGCAGGATCCCCGGCAGGTAGTTACGCCGGCGAAAGGGCCGACCCCGCTTGTCGAACGCCGTTCCCTCTGTGATTTGCGCGACCACGCCTGCACTCTAAGGCCCAGCGAGGCTGGGCCCTTCCGGTGGTGCGACCTGGACTGTGACGTAAATCACAGTGGAACGCGTGTCAGAACGGGCACGAATCGTTTGGGGAATGCGTTCGACGCTGGTACAAAGCTCTGCTGCAAGGTTTATGGAGGGGACATGGCTATGGCTACTGATTACGACGCCCCACGGCGCACTGAGACCGACGACGTTTCCGAGGATTCACTCGAGGAACTGAAGGCGCGGCGTAACGAGGCTCAGTCAGCGGTCGTTGACGTAGACGAATCTGAGTCCGCCGAGTCCTTCGAGCTGCCCGGCGCCGATCTGTCCGGCGAGGAGCTGTCGGTGCGGGTGATCCCGAAGCAGGCCGACGAGTTCACGTGCTCGAGCTGCTTTTTGGTGCACCACCGCAGCCGCCTTGCCAGCGAGAAGAACGGCGTGATGATCTGCACCGACTGCGCGGCCTAGCCGCGGGCTCGTTTCGTTAGCGGCTTGGGACCCCGTGTCACTGGGGACCGCGGAGCGCCTCCAGCACCCTGTCGGGATGTCGACAACTCACCAGCCAATACGGCGTCGGATCATCGGGATCGTCCACGATCAGAAGGACCATGGGACCTACCCAGGCCCGGTGCACAACGTAGGCGGCCGGATCGAGCTGGCGGCCCAGCGCTGCCGACTTGGCCGATCTTGGCACCTCGGCCGTCCGCGCGATCACGCTCACCGGCAGGTGCGCGGCCCCGACCCACAGCTCGATTTCGCCCGCACCGCTGCCTTCTGCGCTCCTCGCGTCCGCGCTGACCACGCGCACGTCGGTCTTGCCGAACCACAGCAGCGCGACGGCGGCGACGGGCAGCAACACGGCAAACGGCACCCAGTTCGGCACCGCCGGCACACCTTGATTCACCTCCAGCGCGATCAGGGCGGCCAGCCCCAACCCAGGCGGCCACCACCACCACGGCACCCACAACCGTTCGCGGTAGCGCACGGATTGCGACGTGGCGCGCGTGTCGGACACGCGGCCAAGAGTAATCTCTGACGTCGTGTCCACCACTCTGGCGGTCGTGCGCCTGGATCGCGAATTGCCGATGCCCGCCCGTGCTCATGACGGCGACGCTGGCGTCGACCTCTACAGCGCGCTCGACGTCGAACTGGCGCCTGGTCAGCGGGCGCTGGTCCCGACCGGGATCGCCGTCGCCATTCCCTACGGCATGGTCGGTTTGGTGCATCCCCGCTCGGGTTTGGCTGCGCGCGTGGGGCTTTCGATCGTCAACAGCCCAGGCACGATCGACGCCGGATACCGCGGTGAGGTCAAGGTCGCCCTCGTCAACCTCGACCCCGAGACGCCGATCGTCGTACACCGGGGCGACAGGATCGCGCAGCTGCTGGTGCAGCGGGTCGAGCTGCCCGACCTGGTCGAGGTGACGTCGTTCGACGAGGCAGGCTTGGCGGACACAACCCGTGGCGACGGTGGCCACGGTTCCTCTGGCGGACATGCGAGTTTGTGATGGCATTCAAGAAGCACCAAGACAGTGACAACGTGAACGGCCCCGGCGACATGACGGACGGCGAGAACGTCGACGATCTCGACGGCCCGTTCGACATCGAGGACTTCGATGACCCGTCGACGGCGGAAGGGGGCCGCCTGAACCTCGGCTCGGTGATGATCCCGATGCCTGAGGCAGGGCAGGTGCAGGTCGAGCTCACCGAGATGGGCGTGCCCAGCGCGGTATGGGTGGTGACGCCCAACGGCCGATTCACAATCGCGGCATACGCTGCGCCGAAGAGCGCCGGCCTGTGGCGGGAAGTCGCGGCCGAACTCGCCGAGTCGTTGCGCAAGGACGTACCCAAGGTCAGCATCGAGGACGGCCCGTGGGGTCGCGAGGTCGTCGGCGTGGCGCAGTCAGAGCAGGGCCAGCCCCCCGGCGTGGTCCGGTTCATCGGCGTCGACGGCTATCGCTGGATGATCCGATGCGTTGTCAACGGTCCCCAGGACCAGATCGAGATATTGGCCGCCGAAGCGCGGAATGCGTTGGCGGACACCGTCGTTCGACGCGGCGAAACGCCGTTGCCGGTTCGCACGCCCCTGCCGGTGCAACTGCCTGACCCGATGGCGGAGCAGCTGCGCGCGGCCGCCGAACAGGCCTCCCAGCAGCAGGCCGACCAGGCGGAGCAGCCTCAGCAGGAGCCACCACCGGCGGAACCCGTCGCTCGCCGCAGCGCGCAAGGCTCGGCCATGCAGCAGCTGCGGACCATCACCGGCGGTTAGCGATTTCGGCGCGGTAACGCACGCTGAGCGACGGTATGCGCGCCGAAAGCGCAATTCACGAGGCGTCGGCCAGCGCGGCCAGGCAGGCGGCGCCCAGCACCGCCGGATCCGCGCCCATCTCGTCGAGAGTGACGGTGCGCAGCGCCGCGCGCGGCGCGGCCGACACCCATTCGAAGCCAACTTCGACGGGATGCACCGGGTCGTCGGTCGCCGATACCACCCCCATCGGCACGGTAAGGGCTTCGAATTCACCGCACGTCGGCGCGACATAACGAGCGGCCTCGTCCATCGCGTCGGCCAGCGCGGGCCACTGCCCGACCCAGGACCGGGTCAGCTCGTCGGCAAGCCACGCCGGGCTGGAGGCCCGCATCTGCGCGGTGGCTGACGCCAAACCGTCGCGACGCAGCATTGCCGCGGAGTGCCGCGCGGTCAGGGCGGCCGGTGCGGCGTCCGGTTCGCCCGTCCAGGCCGGCAGGGCAGCCAGCACAGCGACGGCGTGCCCGGGATGGGCCAGCGCCCACGCCGCGGCTACCGCGGCGCCGATAGACACCCCGCCGACGGCGATCGGGGCGCCACGCGCCGCGTCATCGAGCGCGTCGCAGTAGCCGTCGATAAGACGGCCCGGCTGCGGGGCCGGCGTCACAACGACCGCCTCGACATCGTGCAGGGCCGCGGAAAACGCCCGGTAGACGTAGTCATCGTCGGATCCGGTGCCGGGCAGCAGGACCGTCGTGACGCCGCGAAGATTGACCGCCATCAGATGATCGTGCCCCGTTCATCGACTCGTCGGCGTGGCGACCCGGCCCCACGTGGCATCTCGGAACCAAGAGGTCTACCGTGGCGTTTGATTGGGTAGATCCATGGTGGATCTGCGGAAGTCAGGAGAGGCCATGGCCACGGCCGAAGGGTATCTGCGCCGGCTCACCCGCCGGTTGACGGACGACCCGGAACAACTTGACGTAGAAGAGCTCAGTGACGAAGCCGCCAGTACCGGCGCCCAAAAGGCGATCGACTGTCATCGCGGCCAGGAAGTCACCATGGTCGGCACCCTGCGCAGTGTGGAATGCAACGGCAAGGGCTGCTCCGGCGGAGTCAAGGCCGAACTGTTCGACGGCACCGACTCGGTGATGCTCGTCTGGCTTGGACAGCGCCGCATCCCCGGCATCGAGTCCGGTCGCACACTCAGAGTGCACGGCCGCGTCGGCAAGCTGGACAACGGCGCCAAGGCGATCTACAACCCGCACTACGAGATTCAGAAGTGAGTGACCCCGGAGCCGAACCGGGGAAGCACACAAAAGCGAATGCCGTCCTCGAGCAGATGGGCGGCATCAGCGGGCTGATTTACTCCTCGCTGCCGGTCGTGGTGTTCGTTCCGGTATCCACCGCATTCGGATTGGTCCCCGCAATCGTCGCGGCACTGTGCGTGGCCGCGGTGATTCTGGTGTGGCGCTTGGTCCGCCGCGAATCCATGCAGCCGGCGATCTCCGGATTCATCGGCGTCGGCATCAGCGCGCTGATCGCCTACATCGTCGGCGCGTCGAAGGGCTACTTTCTGCTCGGCATCTGGATGTCGTTGTTCTGGGCCATCGTTTTCGGGCTGTCGATCCTTGTTCGTCGTCCCGCGGTCGGCTACATCTGGGGCTGGGTCAACTCACATGACCGTGACTGGCGCGGGGTACGCAAGGCCGTGGTGGCGTTCGACCTCGCGACATTCGTGTGGGTACTGGTGTTCACCTCGCGCTTTGTCGTGCAGCAACACCTCTACGACTCCGACCAGACGGGTTGGCTGGGCGTCGCCCGCATCTCGATGGGTTGGCCGCTCACCGCAGTGGCGGCGCTCGTGACATATCTGGCCATTCGAGCCGCCCAGCGCGCGGTGCACGCGCACGACGCCAAGGAAACTCCGAACGCCAGTGAGACGACCGAGGACATCGGGACGCCCGCCGAAGAACACGGGGACCTAGCCCAACCCGATGCCCACTGAGGCGGATAGCCGACGTCGGCGCCGCGCTGAGGACACCGATCGGCCGCTGATCGCGGTTGCGGTGCTGGCCTCGTTCGTGGCTTTCCTGGACGGGTCCGTGGTCAACCTGGCGCTGCCAGCGATCGGCCGGGAGTTGGGCGGCGGCCTGGCCCTGCAGCAGTGGGTCGTCGACGGCTATCTGCTCACGCTCGGGGCGCTGATTCTCGTCGCAGGAGCTGTCTCTGATCAGTTCGGCCGGCTGTCGGCGCTGCGGATGGGCGTCGTCGTCTTCGGGGTGGCGTCAATGCTGTGCGCGGTGGCACCAAGCGGCTGGGTGCTGGTGGCCGCCCGATGCCTACAGGGAGTGGGCGCGGCGTTTCTGGTGCCCAGTTCCCTGGCGATGATCAATGCGCGGTTTTCAGGTGCGGCGCAGGCCCGCGCTATTGGCACCTGGACGGCGTGGACGGGCACCGCATTCGTGATTGGACCTCTGCTCGGCGGACTGCTGGTCGACACGGTGGGCTGGCGGTGGATCTTCGGGGTCAACATCCTGCCGTTGGCCATCACGGTGTACCTGTCCACCAAGCTGTCCCCGAACGAATTTGCGCCCGATCGATCGGCGCGTATCGATATCGTCGGCGCGGCGCTGAACGCGGTGGGCCTGACCGGTGCTGTTTACGCGCTGATCGAAGGCCAACGACTTGGCTTTTCAAATCCTGCTGTCGTCGTCAGCCTGCTCGCCGGTGTGGCCTGCCTGATCGCGTTCCCCTGGTGGGAGAGGCGCGTGCGGCACCCGATGATGCCGCTACACATCTTCGCCGCGCGCAACTTCGCGGTGGGGAACCTGGCGACGGTATTCCTCTACGCCGCGGTCTCGCTGGGCATATTGATCGTCGCCCTGTTCCTACAGGAGGCCGCGGGACTGTCGGCCACCGAGGCGGGCCTGGCCACGCTGCCGGTGCCGGTGTTGTCGTTCTTCCTGGCCCGCCGGTTCGGCACGCTGGCTGGTGTGCACGGGCCACGCCTGTTCATGGCCGTCGGCCCGCTGATCGCCGCGGCCGGCTATCTGTGGATGATGATGGCGCGCGAACCGTTCGACTTCTGGACGCAAATGCTGCCGGGCCTGGTGGTCTTCGGGCTGGGGTTGTCGATCACGGTCTCGCCGCTGACGGCGGCGATTCTCGCCGCGGTCGACACTGCGCAGAGCGGCATCGGGTCGGCGATCAACAACGCCGTTTCGCGGATCTCGGGACTGATCGCTATCGCCTTCACCGGTGTGATCATTGGTGGCGCAGTCGATTTCGAGGGTTTTCGGCAAGGCGCGTTGGTGACGGCGGGCCTGTTTGCGGTCGCCGGTGTCATCTCGGCCGTCGGGATCCGCAACGCGCAGTGCGATTTCCACCGCGTGTCAGCCGCAGACGCGGCGAGTTGCCACGACCGCGCGGCGCCACCGCCGGACTACAGCAGGCGCTGACGCTCAGCGCGACTGCGGGTGCAGCAGCAGCTCCTGGAGCTCGTCCTCCACCTCCGTGGTGGCCACGAACAACAGCTCGTCGCCGCCCTCGAGCGGCTCATCGGCCTCCGGCACGATCACCCGCGGGCCACGCAGAATCGTCACCAGCGAGGCGTCGCGCGGCAGGTCGAGACGCTTGACCGGCTTTCCGCCCCAAGGGGTGTCGTCGGGCAGGGTGATCTCGACAAGGTTTGCCTGGCCCTTGCGGAACTCCATCAGCCGCACCAGATCACCGATGGCGACGGCCTCCTCGACCAGTGACGCCAGCATGCGCGGCGTGGACACCGCGACGTCCACACCCCAGTTCTCGTCGAAAAGCCACTCGTTGCGCGGGTCATTGACGCGGGCCACCACACGCGGCACCGCGAACTCGGTCTTGGCCAGCAGGCTGACCACCACGTTGACCTTGTCGTCGCCGGTCGCAGCGATCACGACGTCGAACTCCTCGATCTTCACCGACTCCAACAGGCTCAACTCGCACGCGTCGCCGAGGCGCCAGTGCGCGGCGGGGATGGCATCGACGTCGATGTGGTCGGGGTTACGCTCCAGCAGTGTGACCTCGTGGCTCTCGACGAGCTCGCGGGCGATGGATCGGCCCACGGCCCCGGCCCCGGCGATGGCGACCCTCATGCGCTCTCGATGTCCTCGCTGGGCGGCAGCGCCGCGATGGCCAGGGCTTCGGCGATGTGTCCGGCGATCGCCGCCATGTACACCTGATCGCCGTTCTGGATGACGGTCTTCGCGTCGGGCAGCAGTCCCGCGCCGAACCGGATCATGAACGCCACGCGAGCGCCGGTGGCGGCCTCCAGGTCGGTGATCCGGTGGCCGGCCCACTCCTCGTGCAGCGCCAGTTCGGTGACGCCGACGTTGCCGGTTGGGTCGCGCCACTTTGTGGTCTCGGTCTCCCGGGTCAGCACGTTGAGCAGCCGGTCGGTAGTCCATGGCACCGTGGCCACGGTCGGGATGCCGAGGCGTTCGTAGACCGCCGCGCGCTTGGCGTCGTAGATGCGGGCCACGACGCGCTCGACACCGAAGTTCTCGCGGGCCACTCGAGCCGAGATGATGTTTGAGTTGTCACCCGAGGAGACGGCCGCGAAGGCTCCTGCTTCCTCGATGCCGGCCCGCAGCAGGACATCACGGTCGAAACCCATGCCCAGGACGCGCTCACCCGAAAACTCGGGGGAGAGGCGGTGAAACGCCGTGCTGTCGCGATCGATGACGGCCACCTCGTGACCGATCCTGGCCAGGCTGTCTGATAGCGATGCACCCACCCGGCCGCATCCCATGACCACTACACGCACCCTGACGGTCCTTTCCGGCATGTCTGTGGAGAACCCGCGCACTCGGAACGCTACAGCCATTCGCCCCTGGGCTTAGTCTTGGCTCTCGTGTCCAAGCTTTCGACCGTCGCGCGTCGGCTCGTTCTAGGACGGCCGTTCCGCAGCGACAGGCTCGCCCATACGCTGCTGCCCAAGCGGATCGCGCTGCCGGTGTTCGCCTCCGACGCCATGTCCTCGGTGGCCTACGCGCCCGAGGAAATCTTTTTGGTGCTGTCGGTGGCGGGTCTCGCAGCCTTTTCGATGGCGCCCTGGATCGGGCTCGCGGTCTCGGTGGTCATGCTCATCGTGATCGCAAGCTACCGGCAGAATGTGCACGCCTACCCGTCGGGCGGTGGCGACTACGAGGTGGTGACCACCAACCTCGGGCACACCGCCGGGCTGACGGTCGCCAGCGCGTTGCTGGTCGATTACGTACTCACCGTCGCGGTGTCGATGGCATCGGCGATGTCTAACATCGGGTCGGCGGTGCCGTTCGTCAACGAACACAAAGTGTTGTTCGCTGTCATTGCGATCCTGGTCTTGGCGTCGGCGAATCTGCGGGGTATCCGGGAGTCCGGCACTGCGTTCGCGATCCCCACCTACGCCTTCATGATCGGCATGTTCACGATGCTGGGCTGGGGTCTGTTCCAGATTTACGGGCTCGGCGAACCTTTACGCGCCGAGTCGGCTGCCTTCGAATTGCACTCCGAGCATGGGGATGTGCTCGGGTTCGCCCTGGTCTTTCTGGTGGCTCGGGCGTTCTCGTCTGGCAGCGCGGCGCTGACCGGTGTCGAGGCGATCAGTAATGGGGTGCCAGCGTTTCGAAAGCCCAAGTCCCGCAACGCCGCGACGACGTTGGCACTGCTGGGCCTTATTGCGGTTACGTTGTTTATGGGCATGATCATGCTGGCCAAGGAGACTGGCGTGAAGGTGGCCGAGCGGCCGCATGAACAGCTGGTGGGCGCGCCTCCCGACTATCAACAGAAGACGTTGATCGCTCAACTCGCCGAGACGATCTTCCACAACTTTCCGCTCGGGCTGTTCATCATCACCGGCGTCACAGCGCTCATCCTGGTGCTGGCCGCCAACACCGCGTTCAACGGCTTTCCGGTGCTGGGATCCATTCTGGCCCAAGACCGTTTCCTGCCGCGCCAGCTGCACACTCGTGGCGACCGGTTGGCGTTCTCCAACGGAATCCTGTTCCTGGCTTTCGCCGCGATCGCGTTCATCGTGGCGTTCCGGGCCGAGGTCACCGCGTTGATTCAGCTCTATATCGTCGGCGTGTTCGTGTCGTTCACCCTAAGCCAGATCGGCATGGTCCGGCACTGGACGCGGCTGCTGCGCATCGAAACTGACGGTGCCGTGCGGCGCAAGATGATGCGATCCCGGGTGATCAACACCATCGGTCTTACGTGCACCGGGTCGGTTCTCGTAGTGGTGGTGATCACAAAGTTCCTCGTCGGGGCATGGATTGCGATCCTCGCGATGGGGGGTCTGTTCGTGATCATGAAGATGATCCGCAAGCACTACGACACCGTCGCGCGTGAATTGGAGCAGCAGGCCGCCGCCGACGACGGGGCCATGGTGTTGCCGAGCCGTAACCACGCCATCGTGCTGGTGTCCAAGATGCACCTGCCGACTATGCGGGCGCTGGCGTATGCCCGAGCCACTCGGCCCGATGTGCTGGAGGCCATCACGGTCAGCGTCGACGATGCCGAGACTCGCGAGCTGGTGCACAAGTGGGAAGACAGCGATATCACCGTGCCGCTCAAGGTGATTGCCTCGCCGTACCGCGAGATCACCCGGCCGGTGCTCGACTATGTCAAGCGGATCAGCAAGGAGTCGCCACGCACCGTCGTCACCGTGTTCATCCCGGAGTACGTCGTCGGGCACTGGTGGGAACAGGTGCTGCACAACCAGAGTGCGCTGCGTCTCAAGGGGCGGCTGCTGTTCGAGCCGAACGTGATGGTGACATCGGTTCCGTGGCAACTCACTTCGTCGGAACGCCTCAAGACACTGCAGCCGCATGCGGCTCCCGGTGACATACGCAGAGGCTTCCTGGATTGAGTGAAGAGGCCGCCGAGGCGCCAACCTGGCCGAAGGACCTGACACTGACCACCGGGCCCCCGGCCAACGGGGGCAGCTGCGTGGCGCGCCACGAGGGCCGGGTCGTATTCGTGCGGTACGCGTTGCCGAAAGAGACGGTCAAGGTCCGGGTCGTCGGCGACCACGGATCGTATTGGCACGCAGACGTTGTCGAGGTGATCGAATCGTCGCCCGACCGCATCGACTCGCTATGCCCGATTGCAGGCGTGGACGGCGCCGGCTGCTGCGATCTGGCCTTCGCCGAACCCGATGTCGGCCGCCGGCTCAAGGGCGCCGTCGTGGCCAATCAATTGGCACGGCTGGGCGGCTACCGCTGGCGCGACGAGGACTCGGCCGCCGCCGAGCCGGTCGGAGACGGCGGCGCTACCGGATGGCGGACCAGGGTGCGGCTCGACACATCGGCGGAGGGCCGTGCGGGCTTTCATCGCTATCACAGCTCGGAGCTGGTCACCGAGCTGAACTGCGCTCAGCTACCCGACGGCATGCTCGACGGGCTGAGCTCCCGGAGATGGCCGCCGGGAACGCAGCTGCACGTGGTTGTCGACGACGACGGTGACCGTCACGTCGTACAGGCAGGGCCGCGGAGCGGTCGCAAGACGACAACACAGGTTGCCGAGGGCCGCTACGAGGCAGTGCAGCGGGTCGGGGGGCGGACGTGGCGGGTGCCGGTGACCGCGTTCTGGCAGGCTCACCGCGACGCGGCACGGGTGTACAGCGAGCGTGTGGCCGGCTGGGCGCAGCTCGACCCCGGCATGACGGCGTGGGATCTGTACGGCGGGGCAGGGGTTTTCGCCGCGGTGCTGGCCGAAGGAGTCGGGGAGCGCGGCAAGGTCGTCACCGTCGACACCTCGCGTGGCGCGTCACGGTCGGCACGCTCCGCGCTTGGCGACTTGGGCTGGGTGTCGGTGGTGACCGACTCGGTGCGCCGGGCGCTGGCCGCGCAGACCGAGCGCGCCGACGTGGCGGTGCTCGATCCCCCGCGGTCCGGGGCGGGCCGCGAGGTGATCGACCTGCTGGCAGCCGCCGAGGTGCCGCGGGTGATCCACATCGGCTGCGAGGCGGCGTCCTTCGCCCGCGACGTGGGGCTCTACCTGGGCCACGGCTACGCCATCGAGGATCTGCGGGTGTTCGACTCATTTCCGCTGACGCATCACGTCGAATGCGTCGCAGTGCTCACACGCTAAGCTGTTTGTCGCCGACAGCGGTGGGTACCCGCCCCGTCATGGTGGACAACGGCCAGAACGCTAAGCAAACCCAGCTCGACACGTCCCGCGTCAGCCGAGAATCCGGCTACCTGACCACCCAGCAGGGTGTCCGCGTCGACCACACCGACGACTCGCTGACGGTGGGAGAGCGCGGCCCGACGCTGCTGGAGGACTTCCACGCCCGCGAGAAGATCACGCATTTCGACCACGAGCGCATCCCGGAACGCGTGGTGCATGCCCGCGGAGCGGGTGCGTACGGCTACTTCGAGCCCTACGACGACTCACTGGCCGGGCACACCGTGGCGAAATTTCTCACCACACCGGGCCTTCAGACCCCGGTGTTCGTGCGGTTCTCCACGGTGGCCGGCTCGCGTGGATCGGCCGACACTGTCCGCGATGTGCGCGGCTTCGCGACCAAGTTTTATACCGAGCAGGGCAACTACGACCTGGTCGGCAACAACTTCCCGGTGTTCTTCATCCAGGACGGCATCAAGTTCCCCGACTTCGTGCACGCGGTGAAACCCGAGCCGCACAACGAGATCCCGCAGGCCGCCTCCGCGCATGACACACTGTGGGACTTCGTGTCGCTGCAGCCGGAGACATTGCACACCATCATGTGGCTGATGTCGGACCGAGCGCTGCCGCGCAGCTACCGGATGATGCAGGGCTTCGGCGTGCACACCTTCCGGTTGGTCAACGCCAGCGGCGAGGGCACGTTCGTGAAGTTCCATTGGAAGCCGAAACTCGGTGTGCATTCGCTGGTTTGGGACGAGTGTCAGAAAATTGCCGGAAAAGACCCGGACTTCAACCGCCGTGACCTGTGGGACGCAATCGAGGCCGGCGACTTTCCTGAGTGGGAGCTCGGCGTACAGCTTGTGCCCGAGAGCGACGAGTTCAACTTCGCGTTCGATTTGCTGGATGCGACGAAGCTTATTCCGGAGGAACAAGTTCCGGTCCAACCCGTCGGCAAGATGGTGCTCAACCGCAATCCCGACAACTTCTTCGCGGAGACCGAGCAGGTGGCGTTTCACACCGCAAACGTGGTGCCCGGCATCGACTTCACCAACGATCCGTTGCTGCAGTTCCGCAACTTCTCGTACCTGGATACGCAGCTCATCCGGCTTGGCGGGCCGAACTTCGCGCAGCTGCCCGTGAACCGGCCGCTGGCCGACGTCCGCACCAACCAGCAGGATGGCTACGGCCAGCATGCAATCCCGCAGGGGAGGTCCAGCTATTTCAAGAACACGGTCGGCGGCGGCTGCCCGGCACTGGCCGACGAGGACGTGTACCGGCACTACACCGAGAAGGTCGACGGCCACAAGATCCGTCAGCGCGCCAAGAGCTTTGAGGACCACTACAGCCAGGCGAGGATGTTCTGGAAGAGCATGTCGCCGGTCGAGACCAAACACATCGTCGCGGCGTACGCATTCGAACTCGGCAAGGTTGAGGTCCCCGAGATCCGCGCCCGCGTCGTCGACCAGCTCAACCTCGTCGACCATGACCTCGCGACGCAAGTGGCGGGCAAGCTCGGGCTGCCCGAACCCGCGGAGGAGTCGGTGGACGACAAGATGGCGGCCTCGCCGGCTTTGTCGCAGCTGAACACCGCGACCGACAGCATCGCCACCCGAAAGGTCGCGGTACTGGCGGCCAATGGTGTCGATGTGAAGGGCGTCGAGAAGCTGAAGCGTGCGCTGGAACAGCAAGGCGCGATCGTGGAGGTCTTGGCGCCGGTCGCTTCAGGGACGTTATCCGGTGGGTCCGGCGGCGAAGTCGCCGTTGACCGGGCCTTCACCACCATGGCGTCGGTGCTGTATGACGCGGTGGTCGTGCCGTGCGGCCCCGAATCGGTGCAGACGTTGTCGAAGGACGGCTACGCAACGCACTTCATCGTCGAGGCCTACAAGCACCTCAAGGCCGTCGGCGCCTTCGGTTCCGGAGTGGACTTGTTGCGCAAGCTGGGCGTAGCCGAGCAGCTCGCAGACAACGCCGACGTCGTCGTCTCCAATGGGGTCGTTTCGACCGCGGCGGCCGCCGATGATCTCACCGATGAGTTCACCCAGGCCTTCGCCTCGGCGCTGGCGAAACACCGTGCGTGGGAACGCGAGACCGACCCGGTGCCCGCCTGACGGCTGAGCTGTAGTGCAGACCTTTTTGCCATACGCCGGTTTCCGGGAATCGGCGTGCGTACTGGACAAGCGGCGACTGGGCAAGCAGCGGGTCGAATCCATTCAAGTTCTTCGCGCGCTGACGGTGGCCGGCTACGGCTGGCGCCACCATCCGGCAGCGGCGATGTGGGCGGGCTACGAAGAAGCGCTCGTCCGGTACGGGCTGGACATATGCGCGGTCTGGTGCAGCCTGGGCAACGCCGACACGTGCGCGGCCACCCTCGTCACCGATCTGACGCGTGGCACCGGTCTTGCGGCGCCACGCGTACAGGCGGATTTGGAAGCCGCCGGTGAACTACCGCCGTGGTTGGGAGATCTGGCCTTCCACCGCAGTCACCAATCGGCTCTGCTGCGCAAGGATCCGGCTCACTACCGTCCGATCTTCAAGAAGGTGCCCGACGATCTGCCGTACGTGTGGCCCGCATCAGATCGAGAGCGGCGGGGCTCGACCACTCGACCGGCAGTGCGGGGCAGCCGTCAGTGAGAGCGCGTTCCCCAATTATATTGCTGCTTAAGCGTTTTAAGATATACCAGCGTCTCGGCGAGGTACACACCGGGCTGCGATCGGATCTGGGTGTTGAGTATGTCCAGCAGATGCGCGTCGTCCTCACACACCACCTCGACCACGACGTCGAACCTGCCGGCAGTCAGGACGACATAGTCGATCGCACAACGGTTTCCGCGTCGCCGTCGGGCGTCACGCTGCGCTCGTGGCGCCATTTGCGCATGCTCATCATCGTCGACTGCTCGTCGAATCGGCGCCCCGGCTCCAGGTCGGCGATCATGAGTCGGTCGTAGTCGAACGGCAGGACACCGAACAGGCGCATCCACGCGCGTCCGATCGGGGTGCCGATGGGCACGGTTTCCACGGTCAGCGTCTTCGCCCCGCGAGGCATCGACATGGTCATCCAGGGCCGCAGTTCGTCATTGATGCCCTCGGGCGTGACGACGCGCGCCCACACCCGGTCGGCCGGTGCATCGATGAGGCTCTGCCGTTCGATGACGACTGGCGCGTTCTTCGCCTGCATTCGATTCAACGTATCCGACGCAATGGCATCACGGGGAGCTACACCTGATGGTCACCGCGCGGCAACAAATGCAAGCGCCTCATCGATCAATGAAGGCCAGGCCGAATATCGTTGCGACGGTATGGCGGCCCATTCGCGGAACGTGCGACCGGTGGGCGCGAACGGATCGGCCTCGCCCGATTCGATGAGTTGCTGAACCCGGCTCGCAGGAAGCTTGACGATCAGCGCGTTGGTCCGCCGGTCGAAGGAAGCAAAGATTCGCCTCTCACACGCAGACACGGGAGCCCCATCATGGTGGAGCGAGTAACGGCCGCCGTGTCAAGAAGCGGCTCCGCGATCGACAAGAATCGGACCTCGTCGGAAGGCGATCGAGTCACGGTCTCATTTCCTCCGGCGTCGGTACCCTCCGGTCCGCCCAGGGATCCGGTCCGACATCCTCACCTTGGGCGGTGCGGCGCAGCCGATCGAGGTAGTGCCGCCAGCCACCGCGATGCGCGTCGGCGGCGTCGCCTTCCAAGCCCCGATGTATCAGCGTCAGCAGTGTCGAACCGTCATCCTGGGCGGCGAGGTCGATCTCGACGGTGGTCGAGCCGGGCGGGATCTCGACCTCGGCGCGTTCCCAGCCATATGTGAACACGATCCGTCTTGGAGGCTCCAATTCGACGAAGCGCCCGGAGATGGTGTCGCCGTTGGGGTGGGTCCACCGAACGTCTCCTCCCGGTGTGGCGTCAAGAGTCGCACCTTCGGCCATCCAAAGTCCGAATAGGGCCGGATCGACGAACATCTGAAAGACGGATTCGGCGTCGGCGTGAATGACAAGCTGTTGCATGGCCAGCTTCATGACGATCTCCGGCGGCGATTGTCTTTTCTGTCGCGCGTCTCAGCTGTGATGCGTAGTCGCTCCAACGGGGCGGCCCAGAAGGCGTCCAACATCGAAGCGACTTCGGCAACTCGAGCGAGATCCGCGCGATAGAGGCGGCGGGTACCGTCGACGCGCACGTCGATCAGGCGGGCCTCGCGCAGAAGTTTGAGGTGCTGGCTCGCCGCAGACCGGGATAAGCCGGCAGCGTCCGCGAGTTCGGTCGCTGGCCGCTCCTCGTCCCACACCAGCCGCAGCATCGCGCGTCGGCCGGGATGCGCTAGCGCCCGAATCGCGTCTTCAATGGCGGGATCGGTCACGGTTGCCGGCCCATGGCCGCCAAGAGCCGATCTTGTGGAGGCGCGTCGTCGCCGACGTCGACGGCGGAGCCCACGATTCCGGCTGCCCGCCCGCGTTCAGGCATTTCGGGCAGGAACATCGCCGAACAAGCCTCGACCAGATCGGGGTCGAGTTTCTCGTCCTGGCCAGTCGCGCGGGCGAGGTCCCAGGTGTGGATCAGCACATCCATAAACGTCCCCGCCACCGCCTGCGAAACCGGCCACTCGAAGCCGAGCGGTGAGATGCAGGTGCGCTCCATTGCTTCCGGCAGCTCGAGTGCCTTCAGCACGTTCGCCACGCCGCGCCGGTACCCGGCGCCGGTTGACTGCGCCGACCGTACAACCTCGCGACCTGCGGCGGCCGACAACAAGTAGGCCGTGCCGTCCACGAGATGGTCGATCAACTGCCGGACCGTCCATTCAGAGCAGGGTGTTGGAGACGCGTGTTGGTCGGGCCGGACGGCCTCGACCACCACAATCGCTCGATCGGTGGCGGCTCGAAAGAGCACCACTGGATCGAGGGGTTGGTCGTTATTCAGCATTTGCTAAATTTAGAACTTGCTAAATTCGATGTCAACCGTCCGTGTGAGCACATACTGTCCATATGTCAACTGTGGACGTCAGCGTCGACACCGTCATTCGCCGGCCACGCTCCGTGGTGGCCGACTACACGGCGGACCCGGACAACGCCACCGCGTGGTACGTCAACATTAAAGGCGTGCAGTGGAAGACGGCCCGCCCGGTCGCGGTCGGCTCACAGTTCGAATTCACGGCAGCGTTCATGGGCCGGAGCCTCACCTACACCTACGAGGTCGTCGAACTGGTGCCCGACCGCCGGTTCGTCATGCGGACAGCGGAAGGGCCGTTTCCGATGGAGACGACTTACGAATGGTCCGACGCAGACAGCGATTCCACCCGAATGGTGCTACGCAACCGTGGCGAGCCGACGGGATTCGCCGGCATCGCGGCGCCGATTATGGCCGACGGCCATGAAGCGGGCGAACAGCCGCGACCTCAAGCGACTGAAGGCATTACTCGAGTCGCAAAGCTGACCATCACGTCGACCGCTGATACCAGCGGTCCAGCAGAGCCGGAATCTCTTCAAGCAAGAAGGTGTAGAAGTCGCGCATCTGAATGAGGCGTTGTCGGGCCAGGCTGTCCGTCTCGGTCGTGGCAATCCCGGCCTCGGCTGCCTTGATCACTGCGGCTGTCACTTCGTTCTGGGTGGTGTATTGGATGGCCCAAGCGTTGTCGCGCAGCCGGTAGTGGTCTCGCCGGCTGCCGGGCGCGGGCACCCGCTCGACGATGCCTACTGACGTGAGCATCTTGAGTGCGCCGGAAATCGCGCCAGAGCTGGCCACCAGCCGCTCGGCCAGCTCGCCCATCGTCATAGTCGGCTGCTCGGTGAATAGCAGGGCGGCCAGGACGCGGGCGGTCATGCGTTGCAGACCGTGACTACTGAGGACAAGAGCGAGTTCCTCAGCGGCCGCCTGTTGATCAAAGGTCTCGGCCAAGTGCGTTCCTTCAGAGTCTTCAATAATTTCTGAAAGTTCAGTATAGTGGCTCACGGCGCTCCGGGAAGTCTGGTCGGAACTTGATATCCGCATATCCAGAGGAGGCCGGGCGCGCCATGCAATCCGCCAACACCGTCACACCGTCGAGTGTCACAACAGACGTGATCGAAGTCCGCGGACTCACTTTCACGTATTCGAAGTCAACCGATCCCGCGGTGCGGGGCATGGACTTCAGCGTCGCGCGGGGCGAGATCTTTGGATTTCTCGGCCCCAGCGGCGCGGGGAAATCCACCACGCAGAAGCTCTTGATCGGCTTGCTCCGCGGCCACGACGGTGATGCCGCAGTGTGGGGGCAGGACCCGCTGGCCTGGGGTGCCGACTACTACCAGCGAATCGGAGTCTCCTTCGAGCTGCCGAACCATTACCAGAAACTCACCGGCCTGGAGAACCTTCGGTTCTTCGCGTCGCTGTACGACGTCGACACCCTGAATCCGATGGAGCTGCTCGACGCCGTCGGCCTGGCCGACGACGCCAACACCCGAGTTAGCAAGTACTCCAAGGGAATGCAGATGCGCTTGACCTTCGCGCGGTCGCTGATCAACGACCCGGAGTTGCTCTTCCTCGATGAGCCCACGTCAGGTCTCGACCCCGTCAACGCGCGCAAGGTCAAGAACATCATTCTGGACCTGAAGGATCGCGGCCGCACGATTTTCCTCACCACGCATGACATGTCGACGGCCGATGAACTCTGCGACCGAGTCGCTTTCGTCGTCGACGGTGCGATCGTGGCGCTGGACACTCCCACCGAGCTGAAAATCGCCCGCAGCCAACGACGTGTGCGGGTGGAGTATCGGGGCGACAACGGGCGCCTCGATACGGCCGAGTTCGGCATGGATGGTCTGGCCGACGATCCGGCGTTCGATGCGGTCCTGCGCAACCATCACGTCGAGACAATCCACAGCCGCGAAGCCAGCCTCGATGACGTTTTCGTCGAGGTCACTGGAAGGCGCCTGAAATGACCCGGCTGGCAAGCGCGTTGCGGCTTGAGGTAACCATTCAGAATCGGCAGAAGTTCCTTTACGCGGCGATATTTTCCGGACTCATATGGTTGGCCGTGCTGCTGCCCATGTCGCATGGGCTGCGCCTGGCCGCTGAGCCCTACATCCTGTTGGGCGATACCGCGATCATCGGGTTCTTTTTCATCGGCGGGTCGGTGTTTTTCGAGAAGCAGGAACGTACCCTCGGTGCTGTCATCTCCACACCGCTGCGGTTCTGGGAATATCTGACAGCGAAACTGACTGTGCTCGTGCTGATTTCACTGCTCGTGGCGCTTGTCGTCCCCACCATCGCGCACGGGTTCGTGTACCGGCTGGTGCCGCTGGTCGTCGGAATCGTGCTGGCTACCTTGCTCATGCTGCTGGTCGCTTTCATCACATCGCTGCCGTTCGAGTCGATCAGTGACTGGTTTCTGTCCGCAACCATCCCGCTCGCGGTGATGTCGGCCCTGCCGGTCCTGCACTACTCGGGGGTGTGGCCGACACCGCTGATTTACGCGATCCCCACGCAGGGGCCACTGCTGTTGCTCGGGACGGCGTTCGATCAGGTTACGTTGGCGCCGTGGGAGGCCGTGTACGCGGTCGTGTATCCGCTGGTCTGTGTGGCCGGGTTGTATTGGGCCGCAAAGGCAGCGTTCGGTCGCTACATCATCGCGAAATCCGGAGGCATGTGATGGCAACCGTCACCGCAGGTGCGCTGTTGGCGTTCGGGCGCAACGACATTCGCGGCACCTACCGCGACCCGCTGCTTGTCATGCTTGTCCTGGCTCCGGTCCTCTGGACCAGCGGGGTCGTCCTCCTCGCCCCGATGTTCACCGAGATGCTGGCCGACCGGTACCAATTCGACCTGGTTCCGTATTACCCGCTGGTGCTGACCGGGTTCCTGCTCTTGACGAGCATCATCATCGCCGGGGGGCTTGGTGCGTTCCTGGTGCTGGAGGAAGTGGATGCCGGCACTCTTGCCGCGCTGCGGGTGACCCCTGTCCCGATGTCGACGTTCTTCGTCTACCGTGCCGCGACGGTGGTGCTGGTGACAACCGTTTATGTCGTCGCGACCCTGTCGTTCAGCGGAATTCTGGAGGCCGGCTTGGTGCCGGCGCTCATTCCGATCGGGCTGTTGTCGGGCCTGTCGGCGGTTGTATGCCTACTGCTGATAGTCGTGATGGCGAACAACAAGATCCAGGGCCTGGCCATGGTCCGTGCCCTTGGCATGCTCATCGCAGGATTGCCCGCCCTGCCGTGGTTCATCGACTCTGCGTGGAACCTGGCTTTCGGTGTGCTGCCGCCGTATTGGGCCGCCAAGGCGTTCTGGCTCGCCAGCGATCATGGCACCTGGTGGCCGTATCTCCTTGTCGGCGTGGTCTATAACGCCGGGGTCGCGTGGCTGCTGTTTCGGCGGTTCCTCGCCAAGAACACCTGATTCGCCGGGGAAACCTGACCATGGAGACCGCCTAAGCGGCCAGCGGGGATCAACCAGTGGCAGCGCTCGAGCGCAGTATCGCCGGATTCATCGACGCAGCGGATGCGGTCTGGCGCGGTGCGTCTGGTGCGGACTGCGTTGTGCTCGAACAACTCTCAGAACCAGCACAGCCGTGAGCGCCCGTCAATAGGCGCCGCATCAGAACGTCTGGTCGTCGATATCGAGATGAGCGGCGGGCTCACCACCCGACACGGCGAAAGCAGTAAGCGCCCGGACCAAGCCCTGGCGCTCGCGCACCGGCATGTTCTGGACTACCCGTGCGATCTCCTTGCGGCGCCGCGCCGTGACCATATGTACGAACTCATGCCCGCGCGGGCTCAGCTCGACCAGCAGCTCACGCCGGGAGTTCGGGTGCGGTCGGCGATCGATTAGTCCCGCGTTAACGAGCCGGTCGACCGTCCGACCGGTGGTGGACGGTTGCACACCGAGGAGACCGGCGAGGGTGGCGAGATTCATCGAACCCCGCGTCGACAAGATGACCAGGCTGCGGAACTGCGGGATGGTGATCGACTCGTCGACATCGGCGATCGAGCGCGCGGAGATCGCAACCAACAGGCGCGAGGCGGTGAGCAGGGCGTCGGTGATCGCGTCGACTGTGTTACCGACGGTGTCCTTGTCGCACGCGGTCAACGATGCCTCTCTTGCTATGGATCAGAACCTCATGCAATTATTGCATAGCGCTATTATTGCCTGGGTGGGCTTTCGGTAAGCCTAACGCGCTGACGAACCAACAGGGTGTCACCTGACAGCTTGGAGGAGGCGAGCCGATGAACGTGGTGATCTGTGGGGCCGGAATCGCCGGGCTGACGCTGGCAAACCGGATCTCGACGTTCGGCGGCGACGTGACACTGCTTGAGCGCGCACCGGCTCCGCGATCGCAGGGCTACATGATCGACTTCTTCGGCCCGGGCTATGACGCGGCGGACGCGATGGGCCTACTGCCGGCAATCGGCGAAGTCGCGTACCCAGTCGACGAGGTGGGCCTCGTTGACGAGCACGGTCGGCGCCGCGCCGGCGTGCCGTACGCACAGTTCGCCAAGGCGGTTCAGGGCAGGCTGCGCAGCGTCATGCGGGCCGATCTCGAGCACGTCCTCCGGCACAATCTGCCCAAGAATGTGGATGTGCGGTTCGGCACCACACTGGTCGGCGTTGCAGACCACGGCGACGCGGTGCTGCTCACCCTCGATGACGGCGCGCAGCTTGAGGCCGACCTACTAGTAGGCGCCGACGGTGTTCATTCGACGGTGCGGCGGATGGTGTTCGGCGCGGAGTCGGAGTTCCTGCGCTACATGGGTTTTCACACCGCAGCGTACATATTCGACTCGCCACACATCCGCGCCGAGATCGGGAACCGCTTCGTACTCAGCGATACCGTCGGGCGGCAGATGGGCTTTTACGCACTGCGCGACGGCCGCGTCGCGGCGTTCGCCGTGCACCGCGCCCTTGATGCGACATTGCCCGACGACGCTCGTGCGGCCGTACGTGTGTCCTACCGTTCGATCGGATGGCTGGTGCCGGAGGCGCTCGAGCAGTGCCCGGCGTCGGAGGACATCTACTACGACCAGGTAGCACAGATCGAGATGCCGTCCTGGCGAAAGGGGCGCGTGGCGTTGGTGGGCGACGCGTGCTTCGCGGTCTCCCTTCTCGCCGGGCAGGGCGCTTCTCTCGCCGTCGCAGGCGCGTACCTGCTGGCCGACCAGCTGCATCGCGCGCCAACGGTCGACCGGGCGCTGGCCGAGTACGAGCGGCTCTGGCGTCCCGTGGCCGAGGAGAAGCAGATGACCGGTCGCGGTGCGGCCCGCTGGTTCCTGCCGGAATCGAGGTTGCAGCAGCTGATCCCGCAGGGCCGCGCTGCGGCTCGCGTGGCTGCCTGTAATCAACCGTTTCGTCGGAGCCACGCTGGCCGGCAAATCCACTGGACTGATCTCCGTGACGTCGGCGGCTCCCGTGCTCGCGACTTGAGTCCGCCGCCAAGGGAAGGAGCGCAACCGTGAGAATCATCAAGAAGGTGCAGCCGCCGACCGGGTTGAGCCGCCTGCTGTTTCGGATGCCGATCCACTTCTACCGGCTTGGGCTCGGGTGGCTGTTCGGCCGCCGATTGCTGCTGCTGAATCACATCGGATGCGTCTCCGGTAAGCCACGGCAGGTCGTCCTCGAGGTGGTGGCGCACGACCCCACCGGCGGCAGCTACGTCGTCGCGTCGGGATGGGGCCCTTCCGCGGCGTGGTACCGCAACATCCTGCACACACCCACCGTCACCATCCAGGTCGGGACTCGGACGATGCGGGTAAAGGCGGTGCCGCTCACCAGGGACGAGGGAGCCGACATCTTCGCGGACTATGCGTCGCGACACCGGACGGCGGCGAAGTACCTGCTCCCACGGCTGATGGGGTTCTCCGTCGACGGGTCTGAAGCCGACTTTCGCGCTGTCGGCGAGCGCATGCCCTTCGTCCGGTTTGTTCGCGCGGCATGAAGCTCGCCCAGTCGCGGCGGGGGCGCGTCGGATTAGCATGCCTGGCGGCGGGCGCATTGCTTATCCCAGCCTGCTCGAACGTGATGCCGGCCGCCCGCGAACCCAGCTCATCGGCCGCCCCACTTCCGAGCAAGTCCACAGGGGCGAGCGCCCTTCGCGGAGGTGAATTGCACACATTGACGGCAGCCGGCGTCATCGACGCGATGAGCAAAGCGGGCCTGCCGGCGCCGAATCCGCTCGAAACCACGCGGCGGGAATGCCCGGCCATCGGCTGCTCGCAGTCGATCGTCACCGATACTGTGGCGGTCAAATCGTTCGAAACCATCGGCGAGGCGGAACGGTTCGCGGTGTCGCGCGGCTTGTTCCAAGTGGGCGCGGTCGTCTTATCGTTCGCGCCCGTACTCACGGAGGCCGAACGAGCCCGATATCGTGCTCAACTACCGATGCTCGTCGGTTGAACTAGCGACGTCGTCGCACTGACGTAAGGCTGGAGTCGTCGCATGTCCAACATGATGGTGGGCGCTGCCCCGGGTCGAGCGACTTCAGTTCGCCGAGAACGTCGTTGACGCTTTCGTGCCGCAGTGCCTATCCACCGGGAGGTTCGTACGCGTCAACCGCACGCTCCAAGCGCTCGAGCGCCTCGCGCACTTCCGCCAGCGCGTCTTTCAGTTCGGACAGTGTCGCGGCCGAATCACCGGCAGCGGGTGGGGGAGCGGCCGGTAGCGGTGCCGGTCCAGGGGCCGCCGGCCGCTTCGGGGCGGGTTGTCCGGCGGTCGGTGGCGGTGGAGTGGCGGCGTCACCACCGGGGGCAGTGGCGGCGCGACCGGCGCCGGGGCCGAACACCTGATCGAGTGCCTCGGCTAGGGTAGGCGCGTAGCCGACCCGGACCCCGCCGCCAGCGCGGGATTCCCGGACACTCACCAGGACCCGGGAAAGTTGGGGGAATGTTGAACTGTGCGGGGCCGTCGAAATCCGTTCGGTGTACAGCGGTTCCACGTAGAGCATGCCGCCATCGGCGATCGGCAGCGTCAGCAGGTTGCCCCAATGGATCCGGTTGGACCGCTCCAGCAGAGTCCGTTCCGACGCTACCCGGGTATCGGAAATCATCGAGTTCTGGATCTGCTGCGGGCCCTGGGTCAAGGTTTCTGTTGGCAGCCGCAGCACGGTGAGCTTGCCGTAGTTCTCCGGATCCGAATGGGCCGAGATGTAGGCGGAGAGGAATTCGCGGTTGTAGCCGACCATTGCGGTGGCCAGCCGGAAGGACGGCTGTGCGGTCTGCTGGTCACCGACGAGGACGTAGAACGGCGGCTGAGTCGGGTTGGCTTCGTCGGTGGGGTCGCTGGGCACCGACCAGAAGGCGTTGGTGGTGAAGAACTCACGCGGCTCGTCGACGTGGTACTTCGCGAGCAGCTCGCGCTGAACCTCGAATAGATCCTCGGGATAACGGAAATGGGCGCGCAGTTCGTCTGTGATGTCGGCCTCGGGCTGGACCGTGCCAGGGAAGGCCCGCATCCACGCCTGCAGGACCGGATCGTCGCGATCAATCTGATATAGCGTCACCGTGCCGTCGTAGGCGTCCACGGTCGCCTTGACGGAGTTCCGCGCGTATGACACCTCTTTGCCGGTCCTCAGGGTGCCGGCGGCATTAGGCACCTGTCCCTCCAGCGAGCTGCGTTGCGCGTAGGGATAAGTGTCGAGTGTGGTGTAGGCATCGACGATCCAGACGATCCGCCCCCGCACCACCGCCGGATAGGCGTTGGCGTCCGTCGTCAGCCAGGGCGCGACACGCTGTACGCGGTCCTCCGGGTGGCGGTGGAAGATCACCTTCGATTCGGAGCCGATGTCGCGGGAGAACAGGATCCTATGCTCGGTGAAGTGGGCTGCAAACACCGTGCGGTAGAACCAGTTTCCGAGAGGAACACCACCCGCGCCGGTGTAGGTGTACTTCGAGGTGTCGGTGTCGTATTCGCGTGGTGCGGATCCAGGGGCGCCCCCCACGATCGCGTAGTCGGGATCTGCCTGCGCGATCACCTCGCCGAAGTAGATACGAGGTTGGTCGACGGGAATGACCTGTCGATCGGACGCTTGTGATGCGATGTCACTGACCGTGTAGAGGGGGTAGCCGCTGTTGCTTTCGGAGGCTTCGGCAGCATCGCGTACCGCCGCGTTCACCCGATTCGCGGGGGCGGCGACGAATCCGTTGCCATGGGTGTAGACGGTGTGCCGGTTGATCCAGTCCCGCTGGTTTCCCGTGAGACTGTTCGGTGACAGTTCTCGAGCGCCGACTACGTAGTCACGTAGCTCGCCGTCGATGAGATACCGGTCGAGGTCTAGCTTGTCGGGGAAGTTGTAGAAATTTTTGAGCTGCTGCTGTTGGGTGAAGGTTCGGGAGAGCACATTTGGGTCCAGCAGACGGATGTTGGCGATCGTGGTCAGGTCCGCCGGAACGTCGCCGGGCGCTTTGGTACCGATGCCCGGGTAGTCCCGGTATTCGACCCAGTCGCTGCCGAGCCGATACGCCTGACGGGTCGCGTCGATGTTGCGCTGGATGTAAGGCCGCTCGACGTCCGCGGCGTTAGGACGCACGGAGAACTGCTCGATGAGCAACGGCCACACGCCACCAACGAGGACGGCGGACAGCACGAGCAATGCCGTAGCCATCGCCGGAATCCGCATGTCGTGCAGGAAGATTGCGGCGAAAAACGCCACGGCGCAAAGCACCGCAATCGCAAGCATGACGAGCTTGGCAGGCAACGCGGCGTGGATGTCGGTATAGCCGGCGCCGGTGAATGTCGGTTCCTTACGATTACCCGACAACAACTCGTAGCGGTCGAGCCAGTAGGCGGCCGCCTTCAACAAGATCACCGTGCCGGCGAGCACGGCGAGCTGAACCCGGGCAGCCTGAGTCAGCATGCTCTTACCCGTTGTCAGTCGTAAACCGCAGAACACGTAGTGCGTCGCAAGACTCACAAGGAAGGCGAGGCACATGGCCACGAACAGCCAATTCAGCACCATGCGATAGAAGGGCAAGTCGAAAACGAAGAACCCGATGTCTTGTCCGAATTCTGGGTCGACCGATTCCGAAAGATCCGCCGTGTAGGAAAAGTTGCACCGTCACCCAGTCCGTCTTAGCGACCAGGCCGCACAACACGCCGACAACGACCGCGCTGCCCAATCCAAACAGCTTTGGCCGACGCATCACTTGGGTCCGGTAGGACGCGATCGGGTCCTTCGACGCCGAATCGGGAATGAAGACGGGCCGCGAGCGATAGGCCACCAACATGGCCAGAAACACGGTGCCGCCCACGACCACCGCCACCGCGAAGAAGGTCGCGACCCTGGTCAGCAACACGGTAACCCACACTCTGCGGAAACCGACCTCACCGAACCACAACCAATTGACGTACATGTCCACCAGCTGCGGGCCCACGAGCAGCAATATGATCAGGCCGAGGCCCACGATCATCAGCCGACGGGCGCGCCTAGACAAGGATGGGAGTTTCTCGGGCGAACGTGTGCCCATGTGGACGCTCCGAAGTTCGGGTGGCACGTATGGCGTGCAATTCTCCGGCGATCAGCGTCTCGCCGCCGCGTGACCGATGTGCAGAATTCTACGCTTCAGGCGATCGATGAAATCGAAACCATCGACAAAAGCGGGTTGCGACCGTCAGCAGAGCAGAATGCGCCGCTATTTTGTAAATGATCCGTGCGTAGCGCGGAGATTGCCCGCGAGTGGCCGAATCGCTGTATCGCTTATGCGATGGTCACCCGTCTGGCGCGTTCATCCCAGTGACGAAAACGCGTAGAGCGGGCGGCTGGGCCGGCTTCCTGAGCCGGAAGCATTGCCTCACCGATCAATTGATGAAAGCTATCGAAAGGCATTGACGCCGTCGTCATTCTTTGCGCCGCCCTACGATACTCGGGCTTACCGCCTGCCCGAGTTGGCCGGGATCTCCGTCGTGTGTTGCCACGTCGTCTACGACACAAGGTGCGAGACGAGTTCGTAGAGCGCCCAGCAGAAGAGTGCCGTCATCACGATGATCTCCCGCCACCCGAGGCCGGGGTTGGCCTGGATCGCGTAGGACATGATTTTCCTTGGCGGAGCAGATGTCTCGGGCGCTTTGTCCTCAATGAGCCGTTCACTGAAGCGGTGGAAAAAAATTTGGATGATGAGCATCCCAACAACCAGACCCGTGATGAAGCTAAGTTCGTGCACGCCGGTCACGAACAAGAGAACGACGAGCACCACGATGATGACGAGCGTGGCGGTGTCATAGATGCTGATGATGCGGCCGTCGCGCTCGTAATGGGACGAGATCCGCTTGATCCGGGTGTCGTACGGCACAAGAAACCCGACGGCGAACTTCACCAACCCTTGTATGCAGAACAGGATCAGGGCGATCGTCAGTACGGTCGACAGGGACGCCTCCTCAGCCAAGCACGAAGTAGCGCAACCACAGGTAGAGCGCAGAGAGCACGATCGACACCACCGTGATCAGCAGGCCTTTGCGGGTGAATTCCCAAAACGAAATGGGATTGTCTGCACGGCGGGCGATTCCGAGCATCACGACGTTTGCACTGGCGCCAACTGCGGTCAGGTTGCCGCCGAAGTCGGCGCCGAGCGCGAGCGCCCACCACAGCACATCGGGGTGTGCCAAATCCGAGATACTCGCTGACAATTCGCTCACGATCGGCGTCATCGTCGCGGTATAGGGAATGTTATCGATGACGCCGGACACCGGCGCGGAGATGCCGAGGATCAGCATCGTCGTCAGCAAGCCGTTGCCGTCGGTGAATTCGGTGGCCGCCCGGGCCAACTCTTCGACGACGCCGGTCTTCACCAACGAGCCGACCATCACGAACAGTCCGGCGAAGAACAGCAGCGTCTCCCACTCGACGCTGGCGAGATAGTCGCGTTGTTCCAGCCGGGATATCAGAATCAAAATTCCTGCGCCGAGCAGCGCGACCACCGACGGTTCGATGTGTAGCACCGAATGCCCGATGAATGCGGCGAACACAGCCATCAGAACAAGTCCGCACTTGACGAGCAGACGCGGATCTTGAATGGCTTCGCGCTCGTTCAGTGTCATCACATCCGCAACCCGCGCGGGATCGACGTCGAAGGACCCGCGAAAGATGAGCGGCACCAGGGCAATGAATGCGGCCATGACGATCAACACGATCGGGGTCATGTGGATCAGAAAATCGTTGAACGTCAAACCAGCGCGGCTGGCGATGATGATGTTTGGGGGATCGCCGACAAGGGTGGAGGCGCCGCCGATATTCGAGGCAAGAACTTCGGCGATCAGGAACGGTATGGGGTTGATCGCCAGCCGCTCGCACACCAGCAGCGTGACCGGTGCGATCAGCAATACCGTGGTGACGTTGTCCAATAGGGCCGACGCGAATGCGGTCACCAGAACCAGCAAGATCATGATCCGCAGCGGAGAGCCGTTGGCGCGCTTGGCCGCCCAGATCGCAATGTATTCGAAGACACCGGTCTGCCGCAGCACGCCGACGATGATCATCATCCCAAAAAGCAGAAAGATGACGTTCCAGTCGATCCCCGTCTCGTGTGAGAAGAATGCGTCATCTGCGCCTACGATCCCGAGGGCGAGCACGATCGCCCCACCGCAAAGGGCCACCAGCGTCTTGTTGATGCGGTCGCTGGCAATCAGGATGTAGGCGATCACAAATGTGGTGATCGCTATGGCTGCCATAGGTATTAGTTCCTCAGCGCGGCGTCCAGCAGCCGCGACGCAGTGATGACACCGTGCAACTTGCCATCCTTCATAACGGCGATCAACGGGCTCCTGAATCTGGCCATGAGTGCGGCCACTTCGATGATCGTGTCATCCGCATTGGCCGCCGGCACATCAGTGAGGTGTTCCGGCAACACATCGCGGACCTTCTTGTTGCCCAGCTTCTCGGCCGCACGATCGGCCCACGACTCGCTGATCACACCCGCCAGCGAGGGATCGTCCTGAACGTAGGTCGGCACGATGAACCGGACCACTTGCGAGGCGGGAAGCACCGCATACGGCTGTCCGGACGTCTCGGTGACGAGGATTCCCGGCAAGCGGTGTTCGGCAAGCACGCGGGCAGCATCCAGCGCGTTGGAGTCCACGGTTATCACCGGAAAATCCTCGGCCATGTCCTCAGCGTGCATATCAGCACCTTACGACCTTGTTGATCATCTTCTGCATCCCTTCATGTCGTGAGGTCACGGCGGGTGTAGCCGGCGAGCCCAACTGCGACCAAGGCGGCGCCGATCGCACAGAACGCGCCGGTCGCGGCCCAGTTGGGTGGCGCGTCGGGCACCGCGGCGAGGTGAACGAACGGTGACAAATCCACCACCCATACCGGTGCATTTGTGCCCTGGGTAAGGACGTTGAGAAAGAACCCGCCCGCCACCGGCACCGCGCCGATCGCGCCGACGGCGGACGGCAGCCAGCCGACCGCCAGTGCGGCGGCGCCGACCGCAAGCCACGCGACCGGGGCAGAATTCAGCGCACCGGCCAGCGCGTGATCAATCGACAGCGGCGCTCCGGTGATCACAGCGCCGGTCCAGATCGCGAGGCCGGCGATGATGTGTAGCATCACCATTCCCGCCGTTGTTACAGCGATCTCGGTGCCCGCCAACCGAATTCGCGGAACGGCGGTGGCGAACACCGGCGTCCAGCGGCGGGCCTTCTCATCCGCGACCAGTGCGGCCAGCCGTGTTGCCGCGTATAGGCCGGTCGGTATCGCAAGCAGGCTGAACAGCGCTGCGGCAAAGCCGTTCACCGAGTCGAGACCGGCGAACCCGGCAGCGGCGGCCAGCTCAGCGAACCGCCGATTGGTTTCGAAGAACTCCAGGATCGACGCGATCAGCGCGCCGACGAGAAGGAAGTACGCGCCGATGCCCGCAGCCCAGCCGACGGTAGGCCGGATCCCGCGGCGAACTGCGAAGCCGCCGATCGACCGCAGTAGACCGGTGCGGGGCCGACGGCTCGTCACGAACTCGATGACTCCGCTGCCTGCGTCACGTCGTCGCGCCGTGGCCAGGGCGCCCAGGCCGAAGGCGATCGGGAAGGCGGCCAGGACGAGTAGCGGGCCGATCCGGTTGTCCGCGTACGGTGCTGCTCGTGCGGTGAGTCCGAACGGGGTCGTCCATGCCGTCCATGCCAGCCGCGGTGCGCCGTCGGCAAGCATTCGTACCAGCTGGGCCACGCCAAGCGAGGCGACGGTCACACCGACTGCCGCGGACCTAGTCGGCATGATCTGCGCCGCGAGCAAGGCGCAAGCAGCGAACGTCAGGGTGACCCCCAGGACCGCGGCGGCGTAGACCAACGCGCCTGTGGGATCCGTCCCGGCGGCGATGAGTCCGGCTCCGACGGCAGCGCTGATCACCAGTGCGGCGCCGGCGATCGCGGCCATGGATCGTAGTACCACGCCGACCATGCGCAGCCGGCCGGCCAGGAGAAGGTCGAGGCGTCCGGCTTCCTCCTCGCCACGTGTGATGCGGGTCGCGGCAAGCAGAATCCAGACACTGGCGAGAATCATTACCGGCGTGCCGGTGCGCCACACGGTGAACCCGCCGGCGTCGTCCAGCGCCAGCGGCGGCCCGAAAAGGATTCGGATGGCGGGGTTTTCGACAAGCGCCTGCAGCCCGGACTGATCAAGTGAGCTCTCGAATGTCGTTTGGTACTGCACGGCGACGAGAGCTGACATTCCTGCACAGACCGCGGCGATGATCAGCGCTCCGCGGCGCACCTGCCGAACGATCAGGCCTGCGATTGAGCGCCCGGCCGCCGTGTATGGCACCACGGTCACCGTCGAGTCGACGAATGCAGCGGTGGTCATCGCGCGGCTTCGCCGTAGTAGTCGAGGAAAATCTCCTCGAGCGTCGGCTCACGCATCGCGAGTGCGGTGACTTCTGCCATGGCCAGGCTGCGCAGCGCCGGCGCGGGTGGGCCGGCCAAGCTGAACTGCAGGCGATTCCCGACGAGGCGAGCGACGTTCGTGACTCCGGGGATGTTGTCCAGGACGGGACGGTCTCCGCGGAAAGAGACCTCCACGACGGTGCGACGTAGCTGGCGCAGGTCCGCGATGGTGGCGACCTCCACTAACCGACCAGTCCGCAGAATCGCGACTCGGTCGCATACCGCCTCCACCTCGGAGAGTTGATGCGAACTGAGGAAGATGGCCTGACCCCGCTCCCGCGCCTCGAGGACGCAGCGACGAAACTCGCGCTCCATCAAGGGATCTAGACCACTTGTGGGCTCGTCGAGCACCAGCAGGGGCGCGCGGGTGGCGAATGCGGCGACCAGGGCGACCTTTTGACGGTTGCCAGTCGAGTACGCCTTTCCCGGCCTGTTGAGGTCCAGTTGAAACCGCTCGACGAGTTCTGTGCGGTAATCAATGTCGATACGCGGGCCGACATTGCCGAGCAGTTCCAGGATTTCGGCGCCGGTCAGCGCCGGCCACAGCGCCACGTCCGCGGGCACATACGCCAGGTATTGGTGGGAATGCCCGACATCGCCCGCAGAGAAGCCGAATATTAGTGCGCTGCCGGCGCTGGGCCGAATGAGGCCGAGCAGCATGCGGATTGTGGTGGATTTCCCGGCACCGTTAGGACCGAGGAATCCGAACACCTCGCCCGGCTCGACAGCCAGGCTCAGATCGTCGACGGCGACGATGTGGCCGAAGCGTTTCGTCAGGTGGTCAATGCGAACGGCGAAATTGGACGCAGTGCGTGCATGCACCGCTGAATGAGCGTGCACCGAAGACCTTTCACGAGTCGGGCTACCTACTGCCGACCCGACTTCCCGGCGCACCAGTTAAGGAACCTACTCCTTGCGAGTCCTGCGCACTAGCGGTTAACAAGTTCTTTTCACGTCCGCCCCCTCACTAAGATCGGGTCAATGCCAACCAACTTGCGATTGCTGACGCGCGGCTCCTGGCCGGAATCGCAACGGTTGTCTCAGATTCTCCGCAGGGAGACCGTCGGCGGCATGCTGCTGTTGGCAGCCGCCGCCGCGGCGCTGATATGGGCGAACTCCCCGTGGTCGGCTGCCTACCGCACGGTCTCGGAGTTCGCGATCGGGCCAGAGTCGCTGCATCTGCACCTGAGCATCTCGGCATGGGCGGCCGACGGTCTGCTGGCGATCTTCTTCTTCGTCGTCGGGCTGGAACTCAAGCGCGAGTTCGTCGCCGGCGATCTGCGCGACCCGCGTCGCGCGGCCCTGCCAATCGCGGCCGCCGTCGGCGGAATGCTCGTGCCGGCCGCAGTCTTCATCGGAATCAACCTTGCCGCCGGGCAGCCCGAGAACCTCGACGGCTGGGCGGTGCCAATCGCCACCGACATTGCATTCGCGCTTGCCGTCCTCGCCGTCCTGTCGACACACTTACCGACCGCGCTGCGCACTTTTCTGCTCACATTGGCCGTCGTCGACGACCTGCTGGCCATCACGGTCATCGCTGTCTTCTTCACTGACAATCTGTCCCTTGGGCCGCTGGCGCTCGCCCTTATTCCGATCGGATTGTTCGGGTTGGCCGTTCAGCGCGGCGTGCATCACTGGTGGCTGCTGGCACCGCTTGCCGTGGTGGCCTGGGCGCTGGTGCACGCGAGCGGTGTGCACGCCACCGTGGCGGGCGTGCTGCTGGGCTTTACAGTTCCGGTTCTCGGCCGGCTGGGGCATCCCAGTGCGGAGTTGTTCGAGCACGCCATGCGACCGTTGTCCGCAGGCTTCGCGGTGCCCGTGTTCGCCTTCTTCGCCGCCGGTGTGACAGTCGGCGGATGGTCAGGCCTCGGCGACTCGCTGCTGCATCCGGTCACCGATGGCGTTATCGCCGGTTTGGTGATCGGCAAGCCGCTTGGCGTTTTCCTCACCGCGTTTCTGTTAGCCAAATTCACCCACGCCAGCCTCGATGACGACCTGGCGTGGCGGGACGTGCTCGGCGTGTCCCTGCTGGCCGGCATCGGGTTCACAGTTTCGTTATTAATCGGTGAACTCGCGTTCGGGCACGGCACCACGGCCGGTGACGACGTCAAGATCGGAGTGCTCGTCGGCTCTGTTATCGCAGGTGTACTCGCTTCGGTTGTGTTGTTGAGCCGCAACGCGGCCTACCGTCGCATCGAAGCCATCGAAACCGCGGACGCGGACCACGACGGTGTGCCCGACATCTACGAGTCTCGACAGGACTGAGATAAGGGCCGGTGCGTAGACTGTCGGAATGCTTGAACAGATCCGCGGTCCCGCTGATCTGCAGCACCTGACCCAATCGCAGTTGAGCGATCTGGCGCAGGAAATCCGCGAATTCCTGATCCATAAGGTCGCTGCAACAGGCGGGCATCTCGGCCCCAACCTCGGTGTGGTGGAGCTCACGCTCGCGCTGCACCGCGTGTTCGACTCGCCGCACGACCCGATGATCTTCGACACCGGCCACCAGGCATATGTGCACAAGATGCTGACGGGGCGCAGCCTCGACTTCGACACGCTGCGCAAGAAGGGCGGCCTGTCGGGCTATCCGTCGCGCAGCGAGAGCGAGCACGACTGGGTCGAATCGAGCCACGCCAGCTCGGCACTGTCGTACGCAGACGGGCTGGCGAAGGCGTTCGAACTGAGCGGACACCGCAACCGGCACGTGGTCGCCGTGGTCGGCGATGGCGCCCTGACCGGAGGCATGTGCTGGGAGGCGCTGAACAACATCGCCGCGGCGAGGCGGCCGGTCATCATCGTCGTCAACGACAACGGCCGCAGCTACGCCCCGACCATCGGCGGATTTGCCGAGCACCTCGCTGGGCTGCGGCTGCAGCCGGGCTACGAGAAGGTGCTCGACGAGGGCCGAAAGGCGCTGCGCGGCGTCCCGCTGGTCGGCGAGCTCTGCTACCAGTGCCTGCACAGCGTCAAGGCCGGTATCAAGGACGCGCTGGCGCCGCAGGTGATGTTCACCGACCTCGGTCTGAAGTACGTCGGCCCCATCGACGGCCATGACGAGCACGCCGTGGAGAGCGCGCTGCGTAATGCCAGGGGCTTCAACGCGCCGGTGATCGTGCACGTCGTCACTCGCAAAGGCATGGGGTATCCGCCAGCCGAGAACGATGAAGCCGACCAGATGCACTCGTGCGGGGTGATCGACCCCGAGACCGGACTGGCCACATCCGTGCCAGGGCCGGGCTGGACGTCGGCATTCTCCGACGCGCTGATCGCATACGGCTCGAAGCGCCGCGACATCGTGGCGATCACCGCCGCCATGCCGGGCCCGACCGGGCTGACCGCGTTCCGGCAGCGGTTCCCCGACCGCTTCTTCGATGTCGGCATCGCCGAGCAGCACGCGATGACGTCGGCCGCCGGGCTGGCGATGGGCGGCCTGCATCCTGTCGTGGCCATCTATTCGACCTTCCTCAACCGGGCGTTCGACCAGGTCATCATGGACGTCGCGCTGCACAAGCTGCCGGTGACCATGGTGCTGGACCGGTCCGGTGTCACCGGCGCCGACGGGGCTAGCCACAACGGCATGTGGGACCTGTCGATGCTCGGCATCGTGCCGGGCATGCGGGTCGCCGCACCCCGCGACGGCACCCGGCTGCGCGAGGAACTCGGCGAAGCGCTCGCCGTCAACGACGGCCCGACCGCCCTGCGGTTCCCCAAAGGTGATGTGGGCGAAGACATTCCGGCGCTCGAGCGACGCGATGGCGTAGACGTGCTCGCGGCGCCTGCCGGGGGCCTTTCGGAGGACGTGCTGCTGGTCGCGGTCGGACCGTTCGCCTCGATGGCGCTGACGGTTGCCGAGCTGCTGCGCAATCAGGGCATCGGCGTGACCGTGGTCGACCCGCGCTGGGTGCTGCCGGTGCCGGATGCGATCGGGGAGCTGGCTCGGGCGCACAAGCTGGTGGTGACCGTCGAGGACAACGGCGTCGCAGGTGGTGTGGGCTCCGCGGTGTCGGCGGCGCTACGGCGGGTCGAGATCGATGTGCCATGCCGCGACGTCGGCTTGCCGCAAGAATTCTTCGCACAGGCGTCGCGCGGCGAGGTGCTGGCCGCCGTCGGCCTGACCGACCGCAACATCGCGCGCCAGATCACCGGCTGGGTGGCCGCACTGGGCACCACGGTCATCGAACACGAAGTCAGCGAGCGCCTCGACTAGCGTCGCATCACCGTCGAGTGGCCAGTTATTGCACGCTTTTCGCATGATTGCGTGACACAGCTGGCCATTCGACGCCCGAGCCTGAACGACTCGCGGCTTCGCTCCCCGAAACTGCGGGGAGATCGACGACACGCCGAAGGCACGTGATCTCTCCGCAGCTTCGGCGCTAGGACTCGTCGCCGGAGACGGTGAGCGCGGCCGCTAGCACTGGTACCACCAGTTCGCGCTGCCACGGTCTGGCTCCGGCGTCGCGCAGGAACTCGTCGACCGTCGCCGCAGTGTCCTCGACCGGTTGCCAGTCCCAGCACAGCCGGCGCACGACCTCGGGGGAGACGAGGTTCTCGGTCGGCACCGAAATCCGTTGCGAGAGTTCGGTCAAACCGTTGCGAGCGGCCTCCAGGCGTTCAGCCGCCTCGGGCTTGCGCCTAGCCCAGCGCGACGCGGGCGGAGGCCCGTTGGACGGCTCCTGCGCCTCCGGGGGCTCTGCCGTGCGGGCGCGGGCCAGCGCATCCAGCCACACCTGCGCGCTGCGGCGTTGCCGGTTCCCACCGAAGATCGGCAGTTCAGTCAGCTTCTCGACGGTATCCGGGTCGACGGTGGCGGCATTGATGATCGCGGAGTCGGGCAGGATCCGCCCCGGCGCGATGTCTCGGCGGCGCGCGATGTGATCGCGCGTCTGCCACAACTCCCGCACGGCCGCCAGTGTCCGCGGGTTGCGTACCTTGTGAATGCCCGACGTGCGACGCCACCGATCCCGCCGCGTCGGCGTCGGCCCGAACGTCCGCACAAACTCGAATTCCTGTGCTGCCCAGTCGGTTTTGCCTTGCTCCTGCAGAATGTCAGCGATAGCGTCACGAAGCTCGAGCAGCACCTCGACATCCAGCGCGGCGTAGTTCAGCCAGTCAGGCGGTAGCGGCCGCTTCGACCAGTCGGCCGCACCGTGTCCCTTCATCAGCTGCAGACCCAGCAGCCGCTGCACCATCGCGGCAAGGTTCACCCGGTCATAGCCGGCGAGCCTGCCCGCCAACTCGGTGTCGTACAGCTTCGGCGGCGTCATTCCGATTTCGGCCAGACAGGGCAGGTCCTGATCGGCCGCGTGCAGTACCCACTCGTCGGTGGCCAGCACCTCGGCGACCGGCGCGAGCGTTGCCACCGGGTCGTTCCCGTGGTTCACAGGGTCGATCAGCACCGTGCCCGCGCCGGCACGGCGGATCTGCACCAGATAGGCGCGATTGGAGTACCGGAAGCCCGACGCGCGTTCGGCGTCGACCGCGAACGGCCCGTGACCTGTGTCCAAAAGCTCTGCGGCCCGCAGGATTTCATAGCGGCTGACCGCCAGCTGCGGCACCCCGTCTCGCGGCGCCAGCAGCGGCGTAGCTTCTGACTCTTCGGGCTCGGCCGTCTCGGCGGCCACGGAGTCATCCGGCAGGGAATCCGCCATCGTCAGGCGCGTGTGCGGGAACTCAGGTCGGTGACCCCCGCTGGAGGTAGGCCCGCCGCATGCTCGAGCACCTCGCAGAACGCCTGCACGTGCGGGCCGAGCTCCAGCGTCGTCGCCGTCCACGACGCCCGCAGCTCCAGCTGGTGGGCGCGCGGCGGCCCGGAGATGTCGCCGTAGCGCACCGAGGTGGTCGCGGTGACGGTGCCGCCGAGCGCGGTGACATGCTCTGCCCTTGACTCAAGCGCGTCGACGAGCCAGCTCCACGCCACCTCCGGCAGTAGCGGGTCCACGGCCTCACTGGAATCCAGGTCGGCCTGGATGTAGGCGACCAGCCGCATCGTGCCGTCCCACGCCTCGGCGCCCTCCGGGTCGTGCAGAAGGATCAGCCGGCCGAACGCGTCGCCTTCCGACCGTTCGGGAACGATGGCCGTTTCGGGATGCCGGACCTCTGCGCCCAGCGCGTAGCTGAACGGCGCCAGCCGCTGCGGCGGGCGGATCGGGCCCAGCTCGATTTCAGGCCGCACGGTGGTGGCATTCATCGCCGCCACCGCTTCACGGAACTGAGCCGGTTCGGCGGTGGTCATGCCGTTTGACGCTAGACCATCTTGGCAGGCCTGTGCGCAGGCGCGCCGATTTGGTGAACGACCGGCGCCACGGAGGTGAGACGATGTGATCATGCCGGAACGGGTCGCTGATGCCATCGAGGAAATCGCCCGTCCCAACCGGGATGACCAGCAGGAAAAACCCCAGATTCACCCCGACCCGGCCCTGCGTCGACCACGACTGATCCGCGGCACGCCGGCACCGGTCGTGGCGGCGACCGTCGTCGGCGGCGCGGTGGCTGCGGGGTGGGCGGTCTTCTGGGCCCTCGGCCTTCCCGAAGTGTCGGGACGATCCGCGCTGTCGGTTGCTGGCCGGCTGCCCGTCCGCGTCCTCGCCGGTGCCGTTGTCGGCATCATCGTCGGTGGTTTGCTCGCGTGGGCATTCCGGCCGATCCAGACCCTGCGGCGGGGGACGCGGACATGGGTCACGATGGTGCGCCGTCGCAGCCCGCGAATTCCTTTGTTCGGATCGCTGACCGCGGCTGTGGTCGTCGGGGTCGGGCTCGCAGCGCTGGCCACGTGGATGATCAGCGGGGCGGTGTTCGAGCACGCCCCTGGCGATGACGATGCTCTCAAAACGGCGCTGCCCACTATTGTGGGTGCGGTCATCGCGGTCGGGCTGGTCGTGGTGTATCGGCGTCAAAAGGACACGGAGCGAGCGCAATTCGCGCAGCGATTCGGCGTGGCGTCGACTCAGCTGGGCGCTTCGGACACGGCGGTGCGTATCGCCGGTGTGTACGCGATGGCTGCCGCCGCCGATGAAAGCCCCGTCTTCGCGCAGCGCCAGCAATGCATCGACGTGTTGTGCGGCTATTTGCGTCTGCCCTATGAGCCGGACTCAGGAAGCAACCATCTCAGCGAGTTCGTGTCCAGGACAACCTGGTCGGCCACGCCACCGGCCACCAACATCGAAGAGACGCGACGGCAAGCGGTCCGCCAGAACGACCGCGAGGTCCGCGAAACCATCGTCAGGGTGCTTGCGCAGCGTCTCCAGCGCTCGGCGGACACTAGTTGGTCGGCGAACGATTTCGACCTCACCGGTGTGCTGTTCGAGGATGCCTGGTTCGCCGGCGCGCGGTTCAGCGGCAGACACGTGTGGTTTGACGGGGCCGTCTTCACCGGACCGAACATGTCGTTCGAAGACGTCCAGTTCAACGCCGAGGTTGTCTCATTCGACGGCGCCAACTTCGAATCCGATGCCGCGTTCGCCGGCGCGACGTTCCGCGCTCGCAGCGCATCGTTCGACGGCGCCACCTTCAGCGGTAAGGCGTCGTCATTTGACGACGCGAGGTTCGCCGGCGAATACGTTTCGTTTCGGCGCGTGGGTTTCATCAGTAATACGACGTCGTTCGCCTCGGCCGCGTTCAAGTGCCTGCGCGCGTCGTTCGACTCGCCTGCCGAGTGGAAGAACGTCGAGTTCGACTGGGACAACCCGCCGAGCGGAACCCAGCCGGCGATCCCGCGGTGCATCACGCCCAGGCCGTGGCCGCCGCACCTTGCCGACTAAGAGCAGGACGACGATCTCGCGGGCTGAGGCCGCATGGCAGCATTGAGGTCGATGAGTACCCGCCGCGAGCTGCCCGACTCGCCCTATCTGGCCGCAGCCACCGGCCGCAAACCCAGCCGCGTGCCGGTGTGGTTCATGCGCCAGGCCGGCCGGTCGCTGCCCGAGTACCGGGAGCTGCGGGCCAAGAACACGATGATGCAGGCCTGCTTCGACACCGAGCTGATCACCGAGATCACCTTGCAGCCCATCCGCAGGCACGGGGTGGACGCTGCAATCCTCTTCTCCGACATCGTGGTGCCGTTGCGGGCCTCCGGCATCGAGCTCGACATCGTGCCCGATGTCGGACCCGTGATCGAGCATCCCGTGCGCAACATCGCCGATGTGAGAGCGATGAAAGATCTTGAGCCGCACCAGGTCACGCCGGTTGCCCAGGCGGTGTCGCAGCTGGTGTCGGAGCTGGGCGACGTACCGCTCATCGGCTTCGCGGGCGCTCCGTTCACGCTTGCGTCCTATCTGGTCGAGGGCGGTCCGAGCAGACACCACGAGCGAACCAAGGCCATGATGCTTGGCGAACCCGAGACCTGGCACGCGTTGATGACGACGCTGACCGAGGTGACCATCGCGTTCCTGCAGATGCAGGTGGCGGCGGGCGTCGACGCTATCCAGGTGTTCGACTCGTGGGCGGGAACGCTCTCGCTGGCCGACTACCGCAGCTACGTACTGCCCCACAGCAGCAAGGTGTTTTCCACGCTCGCAGGTGCCGGCGTGCCGATGACGCACTTCGGGGTAGGCACCGCCGAGCTGCTCGGCGCGATGTCGCAGGCCGGCGCGACGGTAGTGGGGGTGGATTGGCGCACCTCCCTGACTGACGCGGTCGCGCGCGTGCAACCGGGCACCGCGCTTCAGGGCAATCTCGATCCGGTCGTGCTGTTGGCCGGCTTCCCGGTGGCGGCACGCGCCGTGCGCGCCGTCGTCGAGGACGGAAGGCGTGCGGTCGACGCGGGCGCTGCCGGCCACGTGTTCAACCTCGGCCATGGCGTCTTGCCCAACACCGATCCGGCGGTGATCACAGACGTCGTGGAATTGGTGCATTCCCTGTGAATCCGTCGTATGCCGTTGTCGGGGGAGGGATTTCGGGCCTGGTGGCCGCCTACCGGCTGCGGATAGCCGCAGGCCCGGACGCGACGATCACCGTGTTCGATCCGGCCGACCGGCTGGGCGGCGTGCTGCGCACGGAACGGATCGGCGGCCAGCCGTTTGACGTCGGCGCTGAGGCGTTCGTCGCGCGCCGCCCGGAGGTGCCTGCACTCCTGGCCGAGCTGGGTTTGGCACGCAGGCAGATCGGCACCACCGGTGCGCGGCCGCTGATCTACAGCCAGCGCAGGCTGCACCCGTTGCCGACCGGCACCCTGCAGGGCATCCCCGTGCAGCCGCATGCGCTGGCCGGGCTGGTCGACGACGCCGCGATCACATGGATGCTTGACGAGCGCAACCGCCCGTTCACATGGCAGCCCGGAGCCGACCCGTCGGTGGCCGATCTGGTTGGCGACCGATTCGGCGAGCAGGTCGTGACCCGCTCGGTGGATCCGCTGCTGGCGGGCGTCTACGCCGGGTCGGCCGCCACGATCGGTGTTCGATCGGCCGCCCCGATGCTGGCAGCCGCGCTGGACATGGGCGCGCGCAACCTGACCGATGCAGTGCGTGAGGCGCTTCCGCCGCCGTTGACCGGCTCGGTCTTCGGCGCCATCGACGGGGGATACAGGGTGCTGGTCGACGAACTCGCCCGGCGGGCCGACATCCGGTGGGCACAGGTAACCGTCGAACAGGTCAACCGGGCGCCACGAGGCTGGGAGCTGGTCGACGACGAGGGAGAGCGCTGGCACGCCGATGCGGCAGTGCTGGCAGTTCCCGCACCTTGGTTGCCGAAGCTGATCGACAAGGTGGCCCCGCGGACCGCGGCGGCCGCCCGTCGCATCGCGGTCGCATCCACGGCGCTGGTGGCGCTGGCGCTGCCCGGAGGTGTACCGCTGCCCGAGCAGTCAGGTGTACTGGTTGCACACGGAGAGCCGTTGCGTGCCAAGGCGATTACGTTGTCAAGCCGTAAATGGGGTCGCCGCGGCAACGCGGAGCTCGTGCGACTGTCGTTCGGCCGGTTCGGCGACGATCTGGCCCGCAGCGCCGGCGACGAGGATCTTCTGTCGTGGGCCTCGCAGGACCTGGCCGCGCTGTTCGGTGTCAACGTCGAGCCGGTCGACTGCCATGTGCACCGGTGGATCGACGCGATGCCGCAGTATGGGCCCGGCCACGCCGACCTGGTGGCCGAGCTGCGGGCCGGTCTGCCCCGGACGCTGGCCGTCGCCGGCGGCTATCTGGACGGAATCGGGGTGCCCGCCTGTGTGGCCGCGGCGACGAGGGCGGCGGCGTCGCTGGTCACGTCGCGCGTGGCACGATAGAAGCCATGGCCAAGCTCGACTACGACACCCTCAACTCGATGACCAGATACATGATGATCTCGGTCTTCTCTGTACAACCGGGGGCATTGGGGGACGAGCGCGCGACGGTGGTGGATGAGACCGCGACGTTCCTCAAGCAGCAGGAGGACAAGGGCGTCGTCGTTCGCGGTCTCTACGACGTCGCGGGATTCCGCGCCGATGCCGACTTCATGATCTGGACGCACGCAGAGCGTGTCGAGGACCTGCAAGCCACCTACTCTGCATTCCGTCGCACTGCGCTCGGTCTGGCCAGCGATCCGGTCTGGAGCGTGGTCGCACTGCACCGACCCGCCGAGTTCAACAAGAGCCACGTGCCCGCGTTCATCGCCGGTGAGGCGCCCGGCGACTACGTTTGCGTGTATCCGTTCGTGAGGTCGCTGGAGTGGTATCTGCTGCCAGACGACGAGCGGCGCAAGATGCTCGTTGAGCATGGCATGGCCGGCCGCGAGTACCCCGACGTGCGGGCCAACACGGTGCCCGCGTTCGCGCTTGGCGACTACGAATGGATCCTGGCGTTTGAGGGGCCCGAGCTGGCCCGCATCGTCGAGTTGATGTGGAAGCTGCGCTACACCGACGCGCGTCGTCATGTGCGCGAGGAGACACCGTTTTTCACAGGCCCGCGCGTCGGCGTGGAAGAGTTGGTCAACAAGCTCCCCTAACTGCTCCGGCGGAAAGGACCCCAGTTGTCTGAGGCTAAGACCGGACAGGATCTGCTGTTCGATGCGTTGAGGACCAAGGGCACTGCTTTCACCCACGCCGAGCGGCGAAAGTACGGTCTGCTGGGTCTGCTGCCCACTGCGGAGAAGACGCTCGACCAGCAGGTCGACCACTGCTGGCGTGAGTTCTCCACTCGCCGTGAGGGACTCGACCGTCATATCTATCTGCGCGCATTGCAGGACCGCAACGAGACGCTCTTCTACCGGGTGCTGCGCGAACACATCGTCGAGACGATGCCGATCGTGTACACCCCGACGGTCGGTGAGGCCTGCCAGCGCTTCAGCGAGATCTACCGCAGGCCTCGTGGACTCTTCGTGTCATATCCGGACCGGGAGCATCTACGTGAAGTGCTGCGCAACCGCCCACAGGCGCGGCGCGACGTCGATGTGATCGTGGTGACGGACGGACAACGGATCCTCGGCCTGGGCGACCAGGGAATCGGCGGGATGGGCATCCCGATCGGCAAGCTCTCGTTGTACACGCTCATCGGTGGCATCAACCCGGCGCGCACGCTGCCGATCGTTCTCGACGTGGGCACCGACAATGTCGAATTGCTCGAGGATCCCCACTACCTCGGCTGGCGCCACCGGCGGATCAGCGACGACGAGTATTACGCGTTCATCGATGATTTCGTTGCCGCCGTGCACGAGGAGCTGCCCGATGTGCTGCTGCAGTGGGAGGACTTCGCCACCGCGCATGCGCTGCCGATTCTCGAGCGCTACCGCGACAAATTGCTGACGTTCAACGACGACATTCAGGGCACTGCCGCTGTCGCCCTTGGTGCGCTGCACGGCGCGTCGAAGGTGGCCGGCCGCCCGCTGTCTCAGCAGCAGGTCGTGATGCTCGGTGCAGGCTCGGCGGGCATGGGCGTGCTCGACATGGTGCAACGTGAGATGGTGGCCCAGGGACTGCCTGAACAGGATGCGCTCAAACAGATCTGGGTTGTCGACGTGAACGGACTGCTCACCGACGATCGCACGGATCTGTCCGCGGAACAGCGAAAGTTCGCCCAGCCTGCCGCCCGTGTCGCCGGCTGGGGCCTGTCCGGGACTGCGCAGCTGGCCGACGTGGTGCACCACGTCGATGTCGGCGTGCTGCTCGGGTTGTCCACGGCGGCAGGAGCTTTCACCGAAGAGATCGTTCGCGAGCTCGCCGGCAAGACCGAGCGACCCATCATCTTCCCGCTGTCCAACCCGACCAGCCGCGCCGAGGCGCATCCGGCCGAGCTGGACACGTGGACCGATGGGCGTGCGCTGATCGCCACGGGTTCACCGTTCGCACCCCTGCACAGAGACGGCGTGGAACGGCCAATTGCCCAATGCAACAACGTCTATATCTTTCCGGCGATGGGGCTTGCGGTCACCGCCGCGCAGGCCACTCGGGTCACCGACGAGATGATGCGCGTCGCCGCCGCCACCCTCGGAGACGCGTCGCCCGCCCTCGTCGATCCGAATCAGCCGCTGCTGCCCGCGTGGACGGACGTCCCGGACGTGGCCGTCCGCATTGCGCATGCGGTCGGATTACAGGCGGTTGCGGACGGTGTCGCTCCCGAGCGAAGCGCCGACCAACTCAATGAGCGCATCGCGCAGGTGCGCTGGACCCCCGACTACTGACGGATTGGCGCCCACGAACGCGTAAACCCCATGCCCTAAACGTTTGCTGCGCTAGTTTCACTGCTCTGCGGTCCGTAGCGTGGCTGCGACTGTGGGGCAACATGCTCTCTACGAAATCACTTATCAACGCGGGCGCAAAAGCACTGATCCGATTGCTTCGGCGAACGGACATCGGCCCTGGCGCTTCCTAACACGCGTGTTAAAAAATGTTGCTAGCCTCTATCGATGCCAAAGATCGTGTTGGTCACGGGGGTTGCCACGGCGATAGCCGTTGTGCTCGCCGCGTGGATGATCGGTGGCTGGGTCAGTGATCACAAGGTCGCTGTGGTCTCCGTCTTTATCATTCTGAGCCTGCTCGTGCTCGTCGTGTTGGCGCGGCACTTCATCGTGGTCGGCAAAATGCGGCGGCTCCTGGTGATGGCGGCCGATCAGGCGTTACGCGACCCGCTCACCGGTCTCGCTAATCGTGCGCTGTTCCACGACCGCCTCACGCACGCAATGCAGTTGCACCAACGCGACAACCAGTCGGTCGCGGTGTTGTCGTTGGATCTCGACGATTTCAAAATGGTCAATGACAATCTCGGTCATCCCGCGGGAGACACTCTGCTGGTACTTGCCGCGGAACGGATTCGCGGCTGTGTGAGGGCCAGTGACACCGTCTCCCGGCTTGGTGGCGACGAATTCGCGGTGCTGCTGGAGGGGCGAGCCGAAGACTTACATCTGGTTGCGCATCGGGTGGTGCAGGCGTTCGACGCACCGTTCCTCATCGACGGGACACGATCTATTGGTGCGGCCCAGCGTCGGACTTGCCGTGGCTTCGGACAAGGGCTCTGATGCATCCGCCGACGCGCTGCTGAAACAGGCTGACGTGGCGATGTATTCGGCGAAGCGCTCGCGGACTAGCGGGGTGCACAGCTTCACCCCCGACATGTACCTCGTCAATCCGGATGAGACCGGCCTAGCGGGGGGAGCCGGCGGTGACGGGGCGGGAGCGGTGAGGCTGCTGGGCCAGCTGCGGTACGCGATCGACAATGGCGGCTTGAGCATGGTCTATCAACCCAAATTCGATCTGCGCGACGAGAGGATCGTCGGCGTCGAAGCACTGGTTCGCTGGCCCCACGCGGAACGGGGCCTCCTCGGCCCAAATACCTTCTTGCCCTTGGTGCGTGAACACGGCCTCATGCGCTTGGTCACCGAATTCGTGCTCGCCCGGGCCATCGATGATGCTGTCGAATGGCATGCGAGGGGCGTCGGGGTGCCCATTGCGGTCAACGTTTTCGCCCCGTCGCTGGGTGATCTGGGCTTGCCGAAGCAGATCGTCAATGCGCTCGCCAGCCGCGGACTGAGCCCGGATGCGCTGACCGTCGAGGTCACCGAGGACCTTCTCCTCGAAGACATGGACAGGACCCGCACGGTGTTCGACAGGTTGCGAGAGAACGGAATACGGATCGCGATCGACGATTTCGGCAGCGGCTACTCGGCGCTGAGCTATCTGCACGATCTGCCCATCGACGAACTCAAGCTCGATCGGCAGTTCATCGCACCGGTGTTGGTCGACTGGCGGGCCGCTGCGATCGTGCGCGCGGTCATCGACCTCGCGCACGTCCTCGGTGTGACAACCGTCGCCGAGGGCATCGAGGACGCGGCAGCGGTGGCCCGGCTGCGGGAGTACGGCTGCGACGTGGCCCAGGGGTATTACTACAGCCCGCCGATCGATGCGGCCGCCATGCTCGAGCTGCTGTCGTCGACTACCCGGGCACCAGTCGAAGCGACGTCGGGTTGATGCACGTCGCCCTCGCCCTCGAACGTGAGCTCGTGCTCGAAGATTTCGCGAAAATTTCGAGCACAAGCTCACCTTCGGCAGGCAACCAGCTGAGGGTGCGGGCAAATCGTCCCAAAACGCCTCCGGAGGTGGGAACCGCCGGTCATCATGGGTCAATGAGCGCGAAGACGTGGGTTTCCGCAATGGGCGTGCTTGCCGCCGGGGTGGCAGCGACCGCGATCACCGCGCAGTCGGCCGCCGCCCAGTCGAACGGGTTTCAATGCCCGCCGAGCAACGGCCAGTTCATCGTGATCAACGCGGGCGACATCGACTGCGTCACCGCGTCCGATTTCGCCGTCCAGTACGACCTCAACGGCGACAAGTTCCAACAGATCGGGCCGTTCACCTGCTACTTCGGCAACGCGATGACGGCGCCGTTGCTTTTCACGTGTGTCGCCGACACCGCCGATCACGCCGAGTTCGCCGTCTACCCGGCATAGTCGCCGTTCGGCAGAGCCTTACGAGGCTGGCACCAGCCGCAGCGAGATCGAGTTGATGCAGTAGCGCTGATCGGTCGGCGTCGGGTAGCCCTCGCCTTCGAAGACATGGCCGAGGTGGCTGTGGCAGTTGGCGCACAGCACCTCGACCCGGCGCATGCCCATCGAGTCGTCGGTGCGCAGGATCACCGCGTCGGAGTTGGTGGGGTCGAAGAAAGACGGCCAGCCGCAATGGGATTCGAATTTCTCGCTGCTGCGGAACAATTCAGCGCCGCAGGCGCGGCACTCGTAGACGCCGTCGGTCTTGGTGTCGGTGTACTCGCCGGTGAACGGCCGCTCGGTGCCGGCCTGGCGAAGTACCTGGAACTCCTCGGGGGTGAGCTTCTTGCGCCACTCGTCGTCGGTGAGCTGCAGCTTGGGAGCCGGTGTGGTCATGCCTCCACGCTAGCGATTCTCGGCACGATGCACCCGCTCCTCGGCATACGCGAACGCCGCCGCCTCGTCGTCGAGGTTGAACTCGCAGAATCCGATGCCACGTCCGTCGCGAGTCTCGTACACGTAGAGCCGCGTCCACGCATACTGCTCGCCGTCGTGTCCGACGGCCTGCCGCTCTTGGCGCACGACACCGCACGTCGAGTCCAGCCAGCATTCGGCAGAGTGCCACGTCCGCGTCGAGGCGACCATCGCCGACAGCTCCTCGAGGCTCGCACGAAGCTCGGCGGCCGAGCGATCCGGGAAGGCCGAACTCGACCGGCTCTCGACACGCATCTCGGGGTCACTGAACTCGCCAAATAGGCGGTCGAAGTCGTCGGCGTTCAACGCCATGAGCCAATCGGCCGCCAGTGTGGCCGCTTCGGCGATCGGAGCACCCTCGCCGGCGCAGTAGCGTTGCGTGAGTTCGCGGTAGGCGCCCTCGAAGTCGTCTTCGTCGAACCGGCCTTCATAAACGAACCGCCCGCTCGCGTCGACCTCGTGCACGATTAGATAGGACGTCTCGAATCCGGACTCGTTCGACCAGCGCGTCCAGCCCAGATGGAGGCGCTCACCCCGCACGGCAAGAGTGCGTCCTTCGAACTGGTTGTACTGCTTGTGAATGCTTTCGATGGCCGTCCGCAAATCACCTAGTGGCTGGCCGCCGAGACGGCGTCGATCGTCGAACACAAACGCCTCGGCGTAGCACTCGAATGCGGCGTCCACATCCTGGGTTTTCGATGCCAGCCACGCGGCGTCCCATCCCTGGCTCGCGCGATTGGTGAGCGCCAATCGGCTGGTGGTCGCCCCCACCCGCTCCTCGGCATACGCGAACGCTGCCTCCTCATCGTCGAGCTCAAACTCGCACAAACCCGCGCATCGCCCGTCGCGGGCCTCGAATACGAAGAGTTGCGTCCACGCGTACTGCTCACCGTTCAGTCCGACGGTCTGCCGCTCATGTCGGCCAACGCATAACGTCGGCGACAGCCAGCATTCAACCGAGTTCCATGACCGCGCCGAGGCGACCATCGCGGTCAGCTCCTCGAGGCTGGTGCGAAGCTCGGCTGCCGAGCGATCCGGCCAGACCGAGCTCGATCGGTTCTCAACACGCATCTCAGGGTCGGTGAGCTCGCCGAACACCCGGTCGAAATCGCCTTGGTTCGACGTCATCAGCCACTCGGTGGCGACCGCCGCGCCTTCGGCGAATGCCGCACCCTCTCCGGCGCAATAGCGGCGCTCGAGCTCGCGGTAGGCACCCTCGAAGTCATCCTCATCGAAGCGGCCCTCGTAGTGAATCAGTCCGTCATCGCCGATTTCGTAGAGGAATAGGTATGTCGTCTCGTAGCCGGCGTCATTGATCAGGCGGTTCCGAAACAGATAGAGGCGCTCACCCCGGACGGCCAGCGCACGCGTTTCGAACTGGGTGTACTGCTCCACGAGGCGTTCGACGGCCGCTCGCTCATCGGCCGCGCTGTGGATTGGGTCACCGCTGAGTCGTCGATGATCGTCATACACCAACCGATCGGCATAGCACTTGACGGCGCCGTCGACGTCTGCGGCGCGCATAGCGGTGGCAAGCACTTGCATTCTCTGGCTCCCGCGGTTCGTAACCGCCAGCCGGCTGGTGGTTGCGCAGGCTCGCTCTTCGGCGTACGCGAATGCCGCTGCCTCGTCCTCGATTTCGAACTGGCATGCAAATGCGAACCGCCCTCCGCGGATTTCGGAGACGTGAATGTGGGTCCATGCGTAGAGTTCGCCGTCCCGTCCGACGGCTTCACGCTCAAACCGCGCGACGAACAGAGATGGCGACAGCCAGTGCACCGCTGAATGCCAAGCCCGCACCGAATCGACCATCGCGCTCAGTTCCTCAAACGTGGTGCGAACCTCGGCGGCGGAACGATCTCCGAAGGCCGAGCTCGACCGGTTCTCAACGCGCATTTCCGGGTCAGTGAGCTCGCCGAACAGCCGGTCGAAGTCGCCCTGGTTCAGAGCGATCATCCAGTCGGTCGCTAAGGTCCCCCCTTCGGCGAATTCCGCGCCCTCGCCGGCGTAGTAGCAGCGTTCGAGCTCGCGGTAGGCGCTTTCGAAGTCGTCCTCGTCGAAGCGGCCCTCATATGCGACACGCGCGTCGTCGTCGATCTCCTGCACGTGAAGATGAGCCGTCTCGTTACCGGCGTCGTCTGACCACCGGCTCGAGAAGAGATGGAGGCGCTCGCCCCGAACGGCGAGTGTTCGGAACTCAAAGTTGCTGTACTGGGCCAAGATTCCCGCCATGGCCGTCCGCAGCTCACCGATCGGATTCCCACCTAATCGCCGCCGGTCGTCGTACATGAAGCGATGCGAGAAGTACCCCATCACACGGTCGAGGTCGTTGGCCCGCAACGCACCGTTGAGCCCGGAGCCCATCGTGGTGGCCCGATTGCTGATGGCGAGCCGGCCGGCGGTCGCACGCATCCGCTCCTCGGCGTAGGCGAACGCCGCCTCCTCGTCGTCAAGGTCGAAACGGCGGATCGATACGAGCCGGCCGTGGCGGATCTCGGCTACGTGAATCCTCGTCCACGCGTACTTTTCGCTGTCTCGGCCGATGGCCTCCCGCTCAAGGCGCGCAACGAAATAGTCCGGCGCTACCCAGCACATGGCCGAGATCCATGTCCGCACGGAGACGACCATGGCGTTGAGCTCCTGGAAGCTGGCGCGAAACTCGGCGGCGGAGAAATCGCCGAACCCTGATCGTGATCGGTCCTCGAAGCGGAGGTCGGGGATGCTGAGCTCGCCGAAGACGCGGTCGAAGTCGCCCTGGTTAAGCGCGATCACCCAGTCGGTCGCGGTAGTGCCCCCTTCGGCGTAAGCCGCGCCCTCACCCGCGTAATAACGCCGATCGAGTTCGCGGTAGGCGGCTTCGAAGTCGTGGTCGTCGAAGCGGCCCTCGTAGACGATCCGCCCGTCGTCGCCAACTTCGTACACGATCAAATATGTCGTCTCGTACCCGTCCTCGTTCGAAAAACGGCCAACGGCGAGTTGCAGGCGCTCGCCTCGCACCGCCAGCCTGCGGGGTTCGAAACGGTTGTATTGCGCCAAGAGTCGTTCAATGGCCACCCGCATGACTGTTTTATCGCGGATGGGGTCACCGCTGAGGTTTCGGCGATCGTCACATACGAACTGATCGTCATAGCACTCGATGGCCCGGTCCACGTCGGTGGCAAGTATGGCGCCGACCAAGGCGTCTACAGTCTCGCTTGCACTGTTGACTACGGCGAGCCGGCTGGTGCTCGCTCGCACCCGCTCCTCGGCGTAGGCGAACGCCGCCTCCTCGTCATCGATTTCGAAGCGGCAACTCGACGCGACCTGCCCATCACGAAACTCGGCTACGTGAATTCGTGTCCACGCGTAGATTTCGCCGTCCTGCCCGACGGCTTCCCGCTCAAAGCGCGTAACCACACACTCGGGCGAGAGCCAGATCCCGGCAGAGACCCATGTTCGCACGGCGGTGACGGTGGCCTTCAGGTCCTCGAAGGTGGCACGAAGTTCAGCGGCGGACGGATCGCCGAATAGGGACAACGACCGATTCTCGACATGCATATCGGGCGCGGTGAGATCGCTGAAGACCAGGTCGAAATCACCCTGATTGAGCGCGATCACCCATTCGGTCCCGATGGTCCCCCCTGCGGCGAAGACCGCACCCTCACCGGCGTAGTAGCGCTGCTCGAGTTCGCGGTAGGCGCCCTCGAAGTCGTCTTCGTCAAAGCGGCCCTGATACTCGATCAGGCCGTCATCGGCGACCTCGAACAGTTGAAGATAATTCGCCTCGTTCCCGGCGTCGTCCGACCATCGACTCGAGCGCAATTCCAACCGGTCACCCCGAACGGCCAGTGTGCGCCACTGGACGTATGGGTACTGATCCAGGATGCGCTCAGATGCCGCTCGCAACGCAGCTGCGCCCTCGACCGGGCCACCGCTTAGTCGCCGCCGATCGTCATTCACGAAGCGATCCGACCAGACCGCGACGGCGGCGTCGACTTCATGGGCCTGCATTGCCCGCATCGAGACATCGACAATCTCGGAGGCGCGGTTCGTGACCGGCAGGCGCGACACTGTCGGGTCGGCCGCGGCGGAATCCGGTGCCAATGCTGTCGAATCGGCAGGCCTAACCGCCCGCCCGACCGCGGCTGCCACTTCCTTGGCGGCGAATAGCCGGTCGGCATCCTCGCGAGTATCGCTGGCGCCCTTGGCATCTCCCGCGGCGGCAAGTACTCGGCTCAGTGCGAGACAGGCGTCGGCATGGTCGAGCACTATGTCGGTACCTGCGGCGACGGCAACCGCATCTCGGGCCATCGCAACGGCCTCGGCGTGGCGGCCCTGAGCCGCGAGGATTTCGGCCCGCACCGCGCGCCAGGCGATCGCAGTCTTTAAGTTGCGCCCGGCGAGACGCTCACTCTCAGCGGCGTAGCGGTCAGCTTCATTGATCCGACCTTGCGCCAAAACAGATCTCGCCAGAAGGGCGGCTGCTAAGCCGGCGTCAGCGCCAACACCCAAAGCGTCCAAACCTTCCAGCGCGGTGCGGAAGTGCGGCTCCGCGGCGACAGGGTCGCCTTCCATAGACTCGATGATCCCGGCGAACAGCTCGGTCTCCATCAGACCGTGTCGCAGGCCGAGATCGGCGACTATCTGGCGGGCGTCGGCCAGCATCGTTCTGGCTTTGTCGGGTCGGCCCCGCAGCAATTCGAGCACCGCCAGGTGGCGCATCGACGTAGCTTCGAGCGAGGGGGCGGCGGTTGTCATCCGCTGCATCCGGACCACGTCGAGACAACGCCCCCCGGCCTTTGGCACGGGGCTCGGTCCCCACAAAGCCGCGGCCGGCGCTGCTCCCAACGCCGCGGTGATCTGTCGGTGGTCCCCGCATTGTCGCGCCGCGATGAGCGCGTCGAACAGGTCGACTTCGCCGTCGCCGACCCGGCCGAGGCGAAGACGCGCGCTGGCTCGCACCCGGTGCGCCTTGGCCAGCCCTGCGGGATCTGCGCGACGGCCGAACTGGTCGATGGCGCCCTGCAGGCGGTCGTCGACTTCCAGCAGCCGTTCCGGCTCGGTGTAGACGACGAACTGGCACCGGTAGCAGGTCGCCCACGGCTCCAGCGCGTCGTCAGCGATGCGCTCGAGGTCATCGACGAGTGGTGCACCGGCCGCGACGTCACCCGCAGAGAGGAAGGCTTCGCAGCCGATGAGCAGCAGTTCGGCGTGGACCGCGGGGTCGGCGTTGGCAAGCGCTGCCCCTCGAGCCGCCTGGTTGCCGGCGGAAACCAGCTCGTCGCGGTCGAGCGCACGGCGGGCCGAGACGGCGTAGTGGCGCCCGGATTGAACGGCCAGATTGCCCGTGTGCTCGTCACGGGTTCCCAGTTCGGTTCGATAGCCGTGGGCAGCCTCCAGATGACGAGCGATCATCTCGTCCGAGTCGAACGCCACACTGGATCCCCCCGCCTCGACCCAATTTGCAAGGCGCTCATGAAGTTCCGCGCGGTCTGACTTCAGCAGCCTGCGGTATGCGACGTCGCGGATCAGCACGTGGTGGAAGCGCCAGACTGGCTCATCCACGACGTAGGTTCCGCTTGGCTGCGCGAGCTCGAGCCGACGAAGTCGGTTGAGGGACAACGTGATTCCGTCCACACTGCTGCCGGCGAGCGCGCCCACGGCACCCACTAGGAAGTCGCTGCCGATTACCGACGCGATCTCGAGGACACGCAGGTCGGTGGTGTCGAGCCTTTCCAGTCGCGAGGCGAGCAGCGCGTGAATCGTCGGCGGGATGGTGAGGGCGTCGACGTCGATCGTGAGTCGCCAGCCGGTCGGCTCCTCGACGAGAACCCCGTCATGCGCGAGCATTCCGACCAACTCGCGCACGAACAAGGGATTGCCTCCGGTGGACGAGGGGAGGCGGCGTAACAGTTCGTCGGGCAGCTGGGCGGCGCCGAGCACGTTGGCGGCCAGCTCAGCGGTCGCGCCGGCGTCGAGGCCGCCGAGGTGAACCGCCTCGGTTACCCACCGGCTGACGGTGACGAGATCGGGACGGATCTCGCGGAGCTCCGGCCGTGCCAGGGCCAGCACGAAAACCGGCGTCTCCTGCACCCATTCGACGAGGTGCTCGATGAAGTCGAGAAGGAGAGTGTCCGCCCACTGGATGTCGTCGAGGACGAGGAGAATCGGTCCGTTCCACGCCAGCACCTCGACGAACCGGCGCAAGGCCCAGAAGTTCTCTTCGACGGAACCGGCCACACCGGTGGCCAGACCGTTAAGGTCGCGTAGCAGGCGATCCCGCTCGGGAACGCTTGCGGGAATGTCGATTTCGAGTTCGCGGCCCCGCAGCACCTCGATGATTGGCCCGAGCGCAACAGTCCTCTGGACATCGCAGCGAGCTTGGACTACACGCGCATCACTCTGCGCGTCCACGAATTCTGCCGCCAATCGACTCTTGCCGACGCCAGGGTCGCCGATCACCGTGACCAACCGGGCCGCCCGCGTGGTGACGACGTCGCCGAGGACTGTCTGAAGCCGCCGCACCTCGTCGGCCCGACCCACGAACGGGGCGGCGTCTGCCGCGTCTGACTGGCGGCCGATCCACTGATACGCCGCCACCGGAGCGCTGCGCCCCTTCACCTGCACCTGACCGAGGGATTCGTATCCGTATCGGCCGCGCGTCGCCCGCCATGTCTCCTCACCGACCACTACGCGTCCGCGCGGGCATTCGGCCTCGAGCCGGGCACCGACGTTCAGCGCATCGCCGACGAGGTCGGCATCGCCCGCCCCGACCACGACCTCGCCGGTGTTCACGGCGACGCGCAACGCGAGCTCGACGCCGTGCGTTTCGGCGACCTGGGCGGCGAGGTCCACGAAGCGCTCCTGCAACTCGACCGCGGCGTCGACGGCATGGGCAGCGTCGTCCGGTCCAATCTCGGGAACACCCCAGACGGCCATGAACCCGTCGCCAATGTATTTCGTGACACCCGCGCGGTGCCGTTCCGCGGTCGAGCGCAGGAGGCCGTGGTAGCGGCCGATGACCTCGCGCGCCGTTTCGGCGTCCACCCGTTCCTCGAAACTGGTCGAACCGGCCAGGTCGGCGAACATGACGGTGACCATCTTGCGCGAGGGGCCTGCGGCCGGGATATCCGGCGCCACTTGTCCTTCGAGCGGCGCGCCGCACCCGCGGCAGAAGCGCGCGGTCGCATTCGCCTCCACTCCGCACGTTGCGCAGACCCGTGCGAGCGATCCGCCGCAGCCTTCGCAGAAGCGGGCGTCCTCTTCGTTCGTCGTGCCGCAGGAGGCACAGGTGGGGCGGTCCTCGGCCATCGTCAGCCGGGCCTCAGCGACAAGGCGTCATGATCCTCGATCGCCGTCGCGGCGCCGTTGAGCATGGTGCGGCTCAGCTCCAGTTGCCGGTCATTGGCGACGTCGATCCGGCCTGCGGCGATCACCGGATAGATGAAACACCACGCCGTAGTGAGCCGATAGTCGCGCCGCAATTGCTCTCGGGGGTAATCGATTCCGTGCTCGGCGAGGCGCTCGGCGTACCGCTCGATCAGCTGGTCTTCACAACTGCGCCGAGTGTCGACGGCGAGACTCTGGCTCAGGAAGTAGCCCACGTCGTAGGCCCCCCGGCCTCTGCTGGTGAGCTGCCAGTCCACCGCCGTTACCGGTGGGTCGTCGGCGCTGACGGCGAAGAACAACTGGTCGAGCCGCAGGTCTCCGTGCAGGAAGGTGTGGGGTGGGCGCGTGATCTCGTCAAGAAACCACGGCACCAACGACAGGAATCGTTCGCCGTGCTCACGCATCGCGGGGGACAGTTCCGAACCCAGGAGTTCGACGAACTTCGGCCAGGCTGCCTCGTAGTTGCCGGCGATTGCCGCCGTAAATGGCGGGTCGTTGAATGGCTTCAGCCAAGACAGCGATGCCAAGCGATCGTTGTCCCACCAGTAGGCGTGGTGAACCGCGACGGCGTCGATAACCGTCGCTGCGTCCGCGGCGGAGCAGCCCACGAGCTGGTCGGTGACGCGGAGCCGACCCAGATCTTCGAGCACGAGGACGAAGTCGTGTGTCGCTTCGTCGAAGGCGGCGAAGTAGGCACGAGCCGGAGGCAGCGGGTTGGTGAGCCCGATTTCCTCGTAGAAACGGACTTCTCGGAGATACATTTCCATCTCTTCGCAGAGCTCGGTCCGGATCGTGGTGTCGAGTGTCGGGAGCTTGACGACCACCGTTGCGGGCACGTCCGGTCCGCCGTCGAGATGGGCGCGGAACAGGCGGCCGAGTAGGCCGACCCCGACGGCGATTTGCTCGAGTTCGCATCCCCGCACGTCCGCCTCGAGAACGTCGCTGAGCCACGCCGGTGTCACGGACAGGGGATGGACAGGTATTTTCGCCATCTGACTCGCCTCCCCTCGAGCGAATCAATCGTACGAGATCAGGCGGTCATCAGAGCTGATACTGCGCCCGGGCTCGAGGGGAGAGCTTGCCTTGGCAAATAATGCTAGGCCGGGACGGGCTTCGGTTTCTCCCTCAGCCACACCGGATCGATGCCGTCGGCTAGTCGGCCGTCGGCTTTGGCGTCGAGATAGCGGAAGTAGAGCACGCAGAACACCACGATGAGCATCAAGCACCAGCCGTAGGTGAACTTCGTGTACTCGAAGAATCGGCCCGTCGTCGGCCAGTGCCCGAGTAGCCACCTGTCGGCGCTCATGAACCCGTAGATCGCCAGCCACGCCGGCCAGTTGCGGATCACCGAATTCGGCAGCACGACGGTCATCAAGAACGGGAACAACATCATCGAGTAGTAACCCTGACCCAGCGACAGCACTAGATAAGACGCGATCAGCAGCACACCCGAGGATGTCGCCATCCAGAACAGCGGATCACGGGTGCGGTAATGGCGGTACAGCAGCCACACGCTGGCCACGGCAAGTGCCAGAAAAGCGATGCGCAGCAATAGAATCAGCCACAACGGCAGGCCGTAATAGATCCCGTTGCCCTGGATCGAACTGTTGAAGTAGTCCCGCGTCTTGAAGATGTACGGCACTGTCCGCGTGACGAAGTTCATCGGATCGCTGACGAGCACCCAGCCGATCGCGTTGAACACAAGGGGCACCAGAATCGCGGTCACCAATGACCGCCACTGCCGGTTCAGCAGCGGAAGCAACAGCAGCGGCACCAGAAGCGGTTTCACCACGATCGTCAACCCGATTGCGACGCCTGCCCACCACTCGTGGCTCTTGTTCCCGTCGAGCAGCCAACGGAAGAACAGCACTTCGAGCAGCAGTACGCAGCCGTTGATGTTGCCGAAAACCAGTGTGTTGACCACGCTTTCGGTGCAGAACATCGCCACGAGCAGCGCGGGCAGCGCGACCGACGACCACGAGAACTTGAACAGCTTCACCAGCAGGAACGCCGCGATGACGATGGCGATCGTGTTGAAGGTGATGAACCAGTACCGCGACGCGTCGACAGGCAGATAGCCAAAGGGCGCCATGATCAGTGTGCCGCCGGGCGGGTAGAGGTAGTGCGGGTCGACCTGATCGAAGTGCTCGTTGTAGATGTCCCAGCCCATTTTGAAATTGACCACCGCGCGATACACCGGGCCGTAGTCGTCGGTGATGTAGCCATTGGTGGCCAGGACATAGCTGCGATGAATGATCAGCAGGATCGCGATCGGCCACAAGATCGACCGAAGCACCGTTGCAACGCTCGGCGGGGAGGTGCGAGGTGCGAATGCGTTCAGCAGGCCGGTTCGGATGGAGTCAGGAGCCGCCACCAGCGCACCGTACACCGACGGGCTACGCGGTCGGTGTCAGGCCGGGCAGAACGTGTCGGTTCCCGGCAGGTTGCCGCTGTCCAGGTAACCGATCACCGGTGGCAGCGCGCAATCCGAGTAGATGGTGGCGCCGTGCCCGATGCCCTGCCACATGACCCGCTTGTTGGCTGCGCCTGCATTGAGGATGGTGGCGGCAACAGCGGCCACACCTTCGTTGCCGACGATCGGGTCGTTCTGCACACCCAGCAGCAGTACCGGGATCTTGAGGTTCTTGGGATCCTGCGGCGGCGATCCGCTCGGCCAGTTCAGGCACTTGACCAGGTTGAGCGCGCCGACCGTGCCGAACTGCGGATAGAGCTTGTCCCACGCGACCACGAGTTCGCGGACCCGGTCCGGCGTCGGTCGGTTCAGCGCGTCACTGCAGCCGTTGACGAACTGGCCGTCGGTCTGGCGCAGCGTCTCGGCGGCCGTGATCAGGTTGGTCATCTGGTTGGTGTTGCCAGAGCGCGCCGCGGCCACCGCCGCAGCCAGGTCGTTGCCGGCGTTGACGCGATTGCCGCGGGGGTAGCCCAGCGCGGTGCTGATCGCGTCGGCGACGGTGGATACCGACGCGCCGCCCGGCCCGCGGCCGTCCCGCGCCGCCGCAAGGAGGTCGTCGATCGCGCCCTTCGGGTCGGGCCCGAGTGGGCAATTGGTGGCGACGCATTGCGTAGCCCAGGCGTCGAGCGCGGCCTGTTCGCCTTTGACGCGTTGCTCCATCGCGGCCTCGGCGGAGATCGCCAGCGGCAGTGGGGAGTCCAGCACCAGCCGGGCCACCTTGTTGGGGTGTGATCCGGCGTAGGCGAGCGCGACCTGGGCGCCGTTACCGATGCCGAGCAGCGCGATGTTGTCCACGTCCCACGTGCTGCGCAGCCGTTCGATGTCCTCGGCGGCGTGCGAGTTGTCGTAGGCCGAGTCGCCGGGTGCGATCGTGTCGGTGCAGCTGGTGGTGGCGGTCTGCGTGATGGCGCCGAGGCTCGCGACGGGGTCGTCGCCGGACTGGAACTGCGCCTGGTCAAGCATCTCCTGACGGTCGAACATGTCGCGGCACTCCAGCGCGCCCGACATCCCCGTGCCGCGGCGGTCGACCGCAACGATCGGATGCGTCTTGAGGACATCGGCGCCTGCGCGTGACAGCCAGACAGGCAACTGCGCCGACGACGGCAAATCCGTTCCGGTGGTCATCACCAGCGGCCCGGCGTCCTGCGGCGTCTGCGGTCCCTTCGCCCGGACCACGCCGATGCTGACGGTTCCGGTGGCGCCGTTGATTGGATCGAGGTCGGCGTCATAACTCGCGCAGTCAAGCGTGACGCCGGGCAACGGCTGCACAGCCGCGTCGCTGAACACCCGCGACGTGCAGTCCCGCCAGGACAGGTCGTTCTTCGGCGCCTCGATCGGCGGCGGGCCGGTCGGCGATTTGGTGGTCGTCGGCGCCCCTTGAGGGCCCGCGCCCGAGTCGGTCGCGTACCGCGGATTGGCGGCCAGGCCCGGCGCGCAGGCAGCGACGAACGCCAACACAGATGCCAGGCTCAGGACTTTTGCGAGCTGACGACGCCGACGCATGTCGACCACGGTACCGATTGCTTTCTACTCGGCCCGGACGTAGCGGCTGTACAGGTAGCCGTCGTCGTCGGCCAGCAGGTGGGTACGCCGCATTTTGGTATGCACGTTGCCGAGCCCGGTCACGATGCGCTTGGACCCGCCACCGACAAGGATCGGCGCCACCGTCAGGCATAACTCGTCGAGGAGGCTGTTCTCGATCAGCGTGCCGAGGAACAACGGACCGCCCTCGGTGAGGACGCGGTAAAGACCGCGGTCCGCCAGGATTTTCAGGACGGTCGCGGCGTCGACGGAGTCCGGCTCCGGACCTGACGCGTCGATGACCTCCGCTACCGAGCCGAGCCGACGGCGAGTGTCGTCGCTGAACCGGCTGGTGGTCAGGATCAGCGGCGGCACCTCGGTGCGGGTGAACAGCCGGGCGCTCGGGTCGAGGTTGCCGGAGCGGGTGATGACGGCGATTGGCGGGACCTCGGCCTGTCCGCGGCGCTGGCGCTCCTGCCGCGCCGCAACGGGAAGCTGGGCGCCAGAGTAGTTCTCGATGCGCACAGTGGCGGCGCCGACGAGAATGACGTCGGCGGCGTGGCGCATCAGCGAGAACACCGCGCGGTCCCCAGCACCGGCGAGGCCGCCGGCCTTGCCGTCATCGGTGGCGCCGCCGTCGAGGCTGGCGATCATGTTGCCGCGCACCCAGCACGCTTGCAGCCCATCGGGGTAGGCATACAGATCGATCAGGCGGGCGTCGTCCGCGGTGTCGATCGGACTGCCGGTGGCCCCCAGCACTGTGAGCTGTATCCCGGCACCGTCGTCACGCATAGGGGAAATTGCAGCACGCCGCTATGGTGCGTGCATGCACGGGTCCGACGATGTCGCGCATCTGGTCGACCGGCACCCCACCGTCACGCCCGAGCGGCTTATCGAACAGCTGATCCCGCCGCCGACGTTTTCCGATGTCAGCTTCGACACGTACAAACCGGATCCCGCCGAGCCGTCGCAGGAGGTGGCCGTCCAGGTGTGTCGACAGTTCTGCGAGCGGGCGGTCGCGCGGCGGGCGGGCAAGAAGAAGCTGTTCGGCCGGCGCGAGGTACTGCCGGGTGTCGGCATCTACCTCGACGGCGGGTTCGGCGTCGGCAAGACACACCTGCTCGCGTCGTCGTACTTCGACGTGCCCGGGCCGAAGGCGTTCGCCACATTCGGCGAACTGACCCAACTGGCCGGGGTCTTCGGCTTCGTCGAATGCATCGAGCTGCTGGCCGACTACGTGGTGGTGTGCATCGACGAGTTCGAGCTCGACGACCCTGGCAACACCACGCTGATCTCGCGATTGCTGTCACAATTGGTGGAACGCGGGGTGTCGGTGGCGGCGACGTCGAACACGCTGCCCGAGCAGCTTGGCGAAGGCCGGTTCGCCGCCCAGGATTTCTTGCGTGAAATCAACACTCTGGCAAGCATTTTCACGACTATTCGGATCGAGGGACCAGACTACCGTCATCGCGACCTACCACCCGCGCCCGAACCCCCGAGCGATGAGGAGGCCGCGACGCGCGCCGGCGTGGTTTCCGGTGCGACGCTGGACGACTTCGACGCGTTGTGCGCGCACCTGGCGACCATGCATCCGTCGCGCTACCTGACGCTGATCGAGGGCGTCGCCGCGGTGTTCATCACTGGCGTGCATCCGATCGACGACCAGAATGTCGCGCTGCGGCTGGTGTCGTTGACCGACCGGCTGTACGACGCGGGCATCCCCGTCGTGGCCTCAGGGGCAAAGCTGGACACCATCTTCTCCGCCGAGATGCTCACGGGCGGCTTCCGCAAGAAGTATCTGCGGGCCACGTCGCGGCTGCTGGCGTTGACCGCCGCCGGTCGCCGATGAGCCGCTTGCGCGAAGAGTAATAACTAGAGTGGACGCACCATCACGTAGTCGTTCTCGATGCCCGCGCCGAGCCGAAAGGTCTTGGTGCCGTTGATGCTAAAGCCGTGTTTGGTGTAAAACCGTTGCGCGCGTTGGTTCAGCTGATTGACGCCCAACCACAGGCACTTGGCGGCCATGTCGGTGGCACGTTGCAACGCCGCGGTCATCAGCGCCGCGGAGATGCCTGCGCCGTGGCTGTCGGGCAGCACGTACATTTTGGACAGTTCGACGGCCGGTCGCAACGTGACGGCTTGCTGAACATCGCCGTCGTCGGGAACGCCGCGAATCAGCATGACGTAACCCACGATTCGGCCGTCCTCCCGCGCGGCGAGCACTGCGCGGTCGGGATCGGCGAGATAGTCGTGGAAGCGCGACTGCGAGAGGTTCTCCTCGATGAACGCGGCGATGTTCTCCGGTGTCACCGACGGGGGACAGGCCAGCGGGAAGGTGCGGCCGGCGACGTCGGCGAGTTCGGACAGGTCGGCCTCGACGGCCGCGGCGACGGCAATGGCCACGGTTCTACGGTAGCGGTGCCCCTGGCTGCCAGATGTTCCACTGCGCCAGGTGCTCACCGGACTGCGGCTCGAGCAGCACCACGTTAGTGACCAGGGCGCGATAGACCTGCCAGTACACGGCGCCGTTGACCGTCGCGCCGGGCGGAGCGTTGACCAGGGCGCGCTGCAGCTCGTCAGAGGCGTCGGTGTTCTTGGGCAGATACGCGTCGGCGTAGGGCGTGACGCCGTTGAACGAGAACGCCTTGGCCATGGCGAACGGGGTGGGCGTCTCGATGACATGGACAGTGACCAGCGCCTTCCACGGCCCACCTTGATTGATCCACCGCGGCGAACCGGTCGCGGCATAGCCAGGGGGCGGAGGATCCACCGGCAGCACATCGTGCACGGTCACGTCGGCGACGATGCCCTTGTACTGGACACGCAGTGTGTCGTGGATATTGCCGATTGGGGAGTCCGCCGACGCAGGCGGGGCCACGAAGCCGGCGACGGCCGCCAGCAGGGCGACGAGGAGCACGAAGCAGCGGCGCATCAACGCATGATGGCACACACTGAAACGTGTTACAGGCGGTTGGTCACGCCGCCCCCGGACCGAGCCCGCCGACCTTCTCGATTCGGACGCGGGTCAGCAATCCCTCGGGCGCATTCGACGGTGGGAAGTGCTCGTCGCTGCCCAGCATCGTCCTGGCCAGCTTCTTGAGAAGCTCGGGCGCGCCGCCCTCCTCGATGCGGGCGGTGCCGGTGATCGTCAGATACGGCGTCTGCTGGTTGGCGTGCTTGGTGGACAGGATCGTGATGACGACCCGAGGATCGCGACGGATGTTGCGTGTCTTCTGGTACTCGGCGAGGTGGGCGGCGACCAGTTCATCGCCGTCCGGTGTCGACTCCAGGGCCATCCAAACCACGGTCGCCTGCGGGCTGCCGTCGAGATTGATCGTGACCAATGTGGCATCGGTGCCTTCTCCGATGAGCTCGCGCGCGGCGTCGTTCAGCTTCATGCTCTTGTTCTACCGCCGCGCCCGCGCTTTCATTCCCACCTTCAGGCGGCCTCGAGGTCAAGCAGCCTCGACTTGGCCAGCGGCCCGCCGACGTACTGGCCCGTCGACCCGTCGGAGCGCACGACACGGTGACACGGAATCACCACCGGCAGGGGATTGTGTGCGCATGCGGTGCCAACGGCGCGCACCGCTCGGGGATGACCGATGGCGGCGGCCACCATTGCGTAGCTTTCCCGGCGGCCGTAGCCGATGTCGCGCAGATGCTCAATCACGTTGCGGCGGAATCCTTCTGCGAGTTGCAGGTCGACGGGGACCTCAAAGACGGTGCGGCGCTTGGCGAAGTATTCATCGATCTGCCGGGCCACACTGTCGAGCCGTGCCGGCGCGCGCAGCACCCGCGGGCTGATTCTGACGGCCAGCCCGGCCAGCACGGCCTGGTGGTCTTCGATGTCGTAGGCGACGCGGACCAGTCCGGCAGTGGTGGCGGCCAGCAGCAGTGTGCCGACCGGCGTGTCGATGGTGCGGTAAGCGACATCGAGCACCTCGGTGGTGTCGGCGTTATGTTCCAGCCGCTCGTGCAGCCGGGTCAGCGTCGCGGCCTCGTCGGCGGCAAGTGCGTCAAAAAGGTTGGTGTTCATGCGGTTTCGTCCTCACGATAGTGCTTGCGTAGCGTTTTGAGTCCGTCGGCGGCCGCGCGGCGCGCCGCGTCGGGGGAGTTGCCGAGCAGTTCGGCGATCTCGGCGAAGGGCAGGCCTGCGATGTGGTGGTAGGCCAGCGCCTGGCGTTGTTTGGTGGGCAGTCGCTGCAGCGCGGTCCACAGGTCGGGGTCCCGCGCTGCGGGGTCGGCGTGGGCGGCGGGGCGCTCGGGCAGGGTGTCGGTGGGCACGGGGCGACGCGAGCGGGCGCGTCCGACGTCGACGGCGCGGCGATGGGCGATGGTGACGAGCCAGGCTTCGACGTTGGCGTCTGCGGGCAGGTCGGGGTACGCGCGCAGCGCCGACAGGAATGTCTCGGACCAGGCGTCCTCGGCGTCGACGGGACCAACCACGGCCCGACAGACGCGCAACACCGTCGCGCCGTGCTCGGCCACCACGTCCTCGAAAGGTCGCACCTTCACATCATGTAGTCGTGGCGGCCGGAACGGATGTGAGATCAGCTTTTGGTGATCGACTCCAATGCAGCGACCAATTCGCTCTCGAAGCGGTCCCTGTCGACACCCAACTGATGCAGTGTGCCGTCGTCGTCTTCTTCCTCGTAAAGCGCCAGCAGGAGGTGTTCGGTGCCGATGTAGTTGTGGCCCAGCCGAAGTGCTTGGCGGAAGGTTAATTCAAGCGCCTTCTTGGCATGTCCGTCGAACGGCACCAGCGCGGGTACGTCATCGACCTTGGGCGGGAGCGTCACTGCCGCGGCCACCGCGTCGGCATCGACGCCCTGGCCCGCGAGCAACTTGGCCGCGAGTCCCTCACTCTCCGCGAACAGCGCCAAGAGCAGGTGGGCCGTTCCGATCTCGTTGTTGCCGGCACCGTGGGCCTTGTTCTGCGCGACGACGATGACGTTGCGCGCGCGGGGGGTGAAGCGGCCGAAGCCGGCGTTGGGATCGAGCGCTGCTGAATCGGTGGGGTCCTTGGGCACGAACCGCTTCTGAGCGGCCTGTTTGGTGACGCCCATGCACTTGCCGATGTCGGTCCACGAGGCGCCCGACCTGCGTGCCTGGTCGACGAAGTGTCCGATGAGGTGGTCGGCGATCTCGCCGAGCGACTCGGCGGCCAGTACTGCGTCGGTGAGCTGATCGAGTGGTTCGTCGTGGACTTTCTTGATGACCTCGATGAGGTCGTCGAGGCGGACGGGGTGGGCGATCTTGGACGGCTCGGTCATGTCGTCAACCATAGGTTGACGCTACAGAATCGTCAACCTGCGGTTGACGCTGCGTGCCGGGTCTATCCCGGGGGATATCCCCGGCGCACGGTGCGGTCCAGGATGCCCAAAGTGGCGCGCAACGCGCCCTCGGATACGACAGGAAAAATGTTGGCGTCGCGCCAATGCTGGTCGATATCGGACCAGTCGTAGAACGATGTCACCACCGTGCCGCCGTCGCCCGGTTCGAGGCGATAGCCGTACACATGGCCGATCTGCGGCCGGATCTGACCGAGGATCGTCCAGGCGATCAGCCGGTCCTGGTCGAATTCGCGGATCGACACCGTGACGTCGTACTTGCCGAGGGGATAGTCGTTGAGCGCCTCGCGATCCATGTGCACGACAAAGGTGTCACCGGCGGCGCGCACCGGATCGCCGTCGGCGTCCTGCAGCATGCCGGTGGCGTCGATGGCGACGTGGCCCTGCGGGTCGCATAGCACCGCGAAGATGTCGGCCGCCGGTGCCGCGATGGTGCGCTGGACTTCGATGCGTTCGGTCATGGGCAAATGGTGTCAGGGCAGGGGGCCGGCCGCGGGACGGTTTGGGATGTTGGTCGTCGGGTATATCCACTGGCTAATGCGGAACCATGCCGAAACGTCTGCCGCGCAACCTCAGACGTTGCGCCGGGCAATTGCGTTTATTCACGACAATGCGCACCGCGATATTGGGCTCAGCGACATTGCCGCGGCGATCAACGTCACCCCGCGGTCGGTTCAGTACACATTCCGGCGCCACCTCGGCACGACGCCGCTGGAATATCTGCGCCGGGTGCGCCTCGACCGGGCACACCGCGATCTGGAGGCGGCCGACCCCGCCGTTGACACCGTGATGGAGATCGCCGGCCGATGGCAGTTCGGCCACCCTGGCCGGTTCAGCATGGCGTACAAGGAAGCATTCGGGCGTCCGCCGAGCCGGACCCTGCGCGCGTAACGCTGGCGAACCTCGATCTCGGCCGGCCAGCGAGGCGCGTTATTCAGCCCCGCCAGCTGGGTCAGCGCGGGAAGAAGCCCTCGCGGGTGAAGAAGCCGGGCTGCCAACCCTGTTCCCCGAGGCACAGCAGTGGGCGCCCGTCTGGAGCTTGGGCCGCTGCCTGCGGCTTCGGGCACGGCGAACCGACTTCTTGAACGCCGAACAATTCGTACGTCGCGACCCAGAAGCCCGTGTAGACCGGGGGCCACTGATTCTCAATCCACCGGCATTGCAACGCTTCACCGCCGGGTCCGCGACCGAAGGTGAAGAGCTCCATGTTGTCGCATGGCGCGGTGAGATGGGCGTCGTAGTTCATGCCCGGCACATCGGTGGAGTAGCGCCCCGGCCTGTCGAAGTACATGTTGTCGCCGTCGTCGGCGACAGCGGCAGGCGCAGTGCTGATAGCGGCGCCGGCGATCGCGGCGGCGGCGAAAAGTTGGCGAATCATCTCTCCCACCCCTTGCTCGTCATGACCGGTTGGCCTTCGCGAAGCCTAGCGGGTGGGGCATGGTCAAAGAACGTTTTCCCGGACGTCGACTGCAGCGCAATCTGAGTGGTACGCGCTCGCCGACTCAATCTCGACGACGAAAGCAATGTTCGCTTATTCGATTACGTGAGCAGCAATCGCGGAGGTGACACCCGAACAGTCTCCGCGCACCGCTGCGCCAATTCCCGGTGTCGAGCTATCGGAATCATCACCGCCCGCCACCGTGGGGATCTAAGTCGGGGGGCGAACTCTCGATGGCAGGAGGGGGGCGGCGGTCGGCAGTTGCACCGCCGGAAGGTTGCCGTGCCCTAGCACCGTGGAGTGATGAACTGCAGGCGTGACGACCGCCGGACCCGCCGGTGCGTCGGCCAGAAACAGTGCGGCGATGCCCATTCCAGCGGCGGCGATACCCATGACGGCGACCGTCTGTGTGAGGTGGGCACGGATCGATCTTTTCGGTGCGGTCGCCGGGTGGCTGACGGACGGCGGCGAGTACGCCTGTGAGGAGGTGAGATCCCAGAGATTCGGGTGCAGGATGCTGGTCATCAGGATGTTCTCCTTGGCGGGTCGCCGCCGGGGTGTGGGCTGCGTTAAGGAAAATGATTTTGTTCAAAGGGGTGCTTCCGTAATCGTCCATAAGCCAGATTCCCCTTCTGGGAAGGGAGGTTCTCCTATCCGGGCGGCAAGCAAACTGGTTCGGCCCGCCACCCGTGGGGATCTAAGCGACGGGCCGAGGTGGCCCAATTGGGCCAGGTGAAACGCTATCCAGTGGGTACCGGTTGCGGGTGCACCAATTGCAGTACCGGCGCCGGGCGGTCCCGGCGCTCGATCGCGCCTCTGATGATCGACGTGAGCGCCGCGAGTTCGCCATCATTCAAGTCATCGGGATAAATCTCGTTGATCGCGTCGATGAACGCGTCTCGCAGCCGCTTCGTCTTAAGTGACATGTCAGCCCGTTTCATCGCCGCCCCTGCCCTCTTGACGCGTGGTGGTCATCGCGTCCCTCGCGGGCGACCTGGAGGCGGTAAAGGTGCGGCCCGATCTCGCGGAGGACGCCCTTGAATATGTCGCGGCACGGCTGACCGCTCGGGACGCCGCAGATTGGGCAGGCGACGTCAAGCGCCGCGGGGGACTCTCGTGTGGATTGCTAGCGCCCGGATTGACCAGTTCACATACCGTTCATGCGGTCCGATTCGGCTCTGAGAAAGTGCCTCTAAGCTGCATCGAATCTGGTGCGCGATACTGGGATTGAACCAGTGACCTCTTCCGTGTCAGGGAAGCGCTCTCCCGCTGAGCTAATCGCGCGGGGACCTTCTTGGAGGTGGAGACGGGAATCGAACCCGTGTGCACGGCTTTGCAGGCCGTTGCCTCACCACTCGGCCACTCCACCGCAGGGGTTGATGCCACTGCATCCTCGAGCGGATGACGGGATTCGAACCCGCGACCCTCACCTTGGCAAGGTGATGCGCTACCAACTGCGCTACATCCGCGCGCCACGAACGACTTCGTCGCCCGTCGCGAAGCACGACGATAGTCCACCAAAGTGTAGCCGCACAAATCTCAAGGATCCGCGGTCCCGACTAGCTCAAAACAGCCGATACGCCTGGCGGGAAATTGAGAAGCCGTGGCCCGCCTCGATATCGCGGCACGTGATCCCCGAGTCGGCGCTCTCGCACCGCAGCACTCCGGCCGTGATCGACTCGCCGTATGGCAGCACCTCGTCCGGTCCAAAGGCGGTGTCGCCGGCGCAGACAAACTGAGCCTGCTCGCCGGGCGCGAGCGAGATTCCTTGTCCGTAGTCGAACTCACAGTCCGCGGGCCGAGGCGGTACCGACCAGTCGCGGTCGATGATGTCGCAGCGGGCCCAGTCCGCGTCGATCATGCAGCTGACATTGCCCGTTGGCGAGACGAAGCCCGTGAGCTCGTTCACCTCACGATCAGCCGGCGCCGGGCCGAGCAGCTTGTCTTCTTGCGCAGCGGGTTCAGACGCCGTCGTCGGCGCGGCGATTGATGAGGTTCTTCCGGCCTGGGCATCGGACGGTCCGCCACATGCCGCAAGGAAAACGACCGCTGTCAACGCAGCAACCGCGGCAAGTACACGCTGAATCATCGCGCGACCATAACCCGCAGCATGTGCCCGCAGCGGTGTCCTCGCAAATTCGGGTCGCAACGGTCTCGCGTGCTAGTCTTCGACGTCGTTCGACCTGTTCGGTCGAGCTCCCCGGTCTCGTAGCTCAGGGGGAGAGCGTCCGCCTCACACGCGGAAGGTCACTGGTTCGATCCCAGTCGGGACCACCTCCACCAAATGCGGGTTTCAGCGGCGTCGCCGCCACACTACGACTCCCACCGTCAGTGCGCCGATCACCAACGCCGCGATCAGCGGCATCTTGACCTTGGGATCGTGCGTCGCGACCCGGCCCATGGTGTGCGCTGTGTCGACGACGCGCTCCTTGGTTTCGGTCGCCTTCTGCTTCGTGCGTTCCTTGACGTCCAACTTGGCCGACAAGGCACCGACGGTGTCGCCCAATTCCTTTCGGGTGCGTTCGATGTCGGCCTGAATATCGTCGATCCCGGCGTCCGGGCCCGGCTCGGGGGGCGTGGAATCAGGTTGTGCCATGGCGCGCATCCTTAAGCTCTTGTATGTCGGCTTTCACGGTTTCGACGGTTCTCGGCGCCGCCGGGGTGACTTCTCGCGCCTGGTTTCGCCCGACCATCGCGGCAATACCCGCCGCGATGAACAGCACCGCGCCGACGATGAGCGCGGCTGCCCACACGGACAGAACAACCGACAAGGCTGCCACTGCCGCGGCGATGAAAGTCGCCGCGCCGAAAAACGCCAGCAGACCTGCGGCGCTGAATAGGCCGGCGCCGATACCGGCGTGTTTGGCGGATTCCTGAAACTCTCGTTCCGCCAGCCGCAACTCATCGCGGATCAGACGCGACACCTGCGACGACAACTGACCCATCAACTCACCGATCGACGTGTCCGCGGCCAGCTTGGATTCGACACCCATCACATACCAACCCCTGTCTTGCGTGATCTCCCACATCAGTGATGCCCCGGGCTGCTGAGCCGAAACCCCCAATGACGGGTGTGCTTCGCTTCGGTAACGGTTGGATAGCCCCGGAATTGGTGCGCCGACACAATCCGGCGGGGCCGGTTCGTCTGTCGCGATCGCTGCACGTCAAGACGTTTTTTCAGGTACCTCGGAGGGGATCGATTCCCCTCGCGGTCAAACCATCCCGAACGTCACCATTTGGAAACGGTGCGGTGCGGCGTGGGGCGGGCCCGACGCCGGCTGCAGATAATTGACACGGTCATTCCAAACGAGACTTCCGTACTGCATGCGGCTCTGCCGCATCTCATGAATGCGGGACGTGTGAGCAAAAGTGAAGGGTTCGACGTCGATGACGATCTTTGATCGATTCAACATCAGAGTAGTTGCTGCTGGGGCTGGGTTGTGCGGGGTCGCAATGGCATTGAGCCCGGATGTTGCGGCGGTCCCGCTGCCAGCCAGCGGCGGCTACGAATGCGTCCAGACGTCGGCGGGCGAGGCCATCCAGACGTCGGCGGGGCAGGCCATCCAGACGTCGGCGGGGCCGGCCGCTGGTGCGTCTCCGGCAGCTGGCGCGTGTATTCCGGCAAGCGCTCCACTCACTGACATGGCCGGGGTTCCGCTGGCCTTGCCCGGGCCGGTCCCAGTGGCTGCGCCGGTGCCCGTGGGTGCCCCGGTGCCGGTGGGTGCCCCGGTGCCGGTGGGTGCCCCGGTGCCCGTCGGTGCCCCGGTGCCAGTCGGTGCCCCGGTGCCCGTCGGTGCCCCGGTCCCGGTGGGCGCTCCTGTGCCAGTGGGTGCTCCGGTGGGTGCGCCGCTGCCGGTGGGTGCACCGATTCCGGCGGGTGCTCCGCTCACGGCGATGTCTGGTGCGTACGGCCCTAAGGGGCAACCGACGGGTCCGCCGCCAGCTGGAGCGCCCGTCGACGGTCAGCCAATTGTGCCTGGCCCCACGGGCTGACGGCACACAGAGGGAATGTCATCCGGGCTTGGCCCGGCGGCGCGTAACGACGCGTCGTCGGGCCAAACCCGTTGTTTGGCATAGGAACTCGGCCGGCAGCGGCATCGGGGCCGCCGGCGAAACAGACACACCGCCAGTGAAAGTCTGCACGACTCCTGCGGCATCAGGTGCAGCCCCGCGCGTCATCGGCGTTAGTGCCTCGTCAACGAGGCACTACTCGAGGAACCTCACTGCTGATTTCCGGCACAGTCACTGCGCGAGGAACTTCGATGCTGTTTTCCTGCACAATCACCGGGTCGCCAACCTTGACCGTGTTGTAGTACCACTCTGCGTCCTCCGGGCTGAGGCTGATGCAGCCGTGGCTGACGTTCTCAAATCCAAGTGAATTGACAGCCCACGGAGCTGAATGCACGAAAAGGCCACGGTCGGTGATACGTACGGCGTAATCGACCGTAAGCAGGTAACCGTCGGGAGCGTCGACCGGGATGCCGACGCTGCTCGAGTCCATGACGACCGAGCGTTCCTTGGCCAAAACGGTGTAGGAGTCGACAGGCGTCGGATACTCCGGTCTACCCATCGAAGCCGGGAACACCCCCGGTTCTCCCCAGTGGGGTCGGTGGTGCGGCGCCGGAAGAATGGACGGCGGTCCCGCTTCGACGCCGTCGATGCTCACGGTGAACGTGTGATCCGAGATAGAGGCAACACCGATGACGGCAGGACCCGTCGCGAAGTTCGTTGACAGGCCGCCCACGGAAAGCGCCACCGTGCTGTGCGCCGGCCAGAATCGGTCGGGAACCCACTGCACCACGTCGTTACCGAGCCATTCGAACTTGCCTGTCATTGCGGGCGCCGATGTGATGTCAATGGCGCGCTCGGCCGCACGCCTGTCGGCGATAGGCGCGGTGAACGTCACCACTACGGGGTGCGCCACACCGACGACCTCGCCCCGCGTTGGTCGAACCGATGCAATCGCGGGCTTGTACGACTGGTTCGCCGCTGCGGCCGGCTTATAAGACTGGTTCGCAACCGTCATGTTGGCGCCGGTCGGCCCTGCAGCCACAATCGTATTGGTCCCGATAGCGGCGAGAACACACAGAACTACCCCACGCATGGCTTCCGATTCCTCCGAATTACAACAGTGTCAATTTGATGGTAGGCGGCCCGTGACAATTCGATGTGCAGGTGCGCCTTAGCAATTCGATCAAGGATCCGTCACGCTTTGGCCACAGCCCGTGAATCCGGCAACATGGGTTGAAACGAGTCGCCCTGGCACGTTAATGGGTCCGCGACGAGCCAGCCGCCGGTCTTCCCCCGTACTGGCGAGATAATTGCCCTCAGCCCCACGAAGCCCGGCTGCCAACCAGTGTTTTCCCATCCGATCTTCTCTGCGTCGGAACGGATTGGTCTGCATCACAAAGAGATTCGGTCGCGGCGCCGACCGTCAACTCCGCCATTAGCAGGCTTCTGGTCACTGGCCGGGATCCAGCCGCCGACCGGCGCGAGAGGTGACCGCGACCCGCTGAAACCGTCCGATCGTTTGCTCGGACGCCTATGCTCGTCCACATCGCAGGAAGTCGATGATGGACAGCGACTCGTTCAGGACGCAACGCGACGTGGGCTCGGCCGTCGTCACGGAGCTGAGCGCGGCTGGCTTCTCCTATGCCGAAGAGGTCGGGCGCGGTGGATACGGCATCGTCTACAAGTGCACCCAAACCGCGCTGGACCGGTTGGTGGCGGTGAAGGTGATCAACGCAAAACTCGACGACCAGGAGAGGCGCGAACGGTTCGTGCGCGAACAACGCGCCATGGGTCGGCTCACCGGCCATCCGAACATCGTGGGTGTTCTGCAGGTCGGTGACACCGAAAGCGGTTTTCCATTTCTAGTGATGCAATACCACCGGCAAGGTTCGCTCGACACGCGGATTCGTAAGCATGGTCCCCTTCCGCCGGACGAAGTCGTGCGACTCGGGGTGAAGATGGCCGCCGCGCTGCAGACCGCGCATCAGCACGGAATCCTGCACCGCGACGTGAAGCCGGCCAATATCTTGCTCACCGACTACGGCGAATGGGCATTGGGCGATTTCGGAATCGCGCACATCGCAGGCGGATTCGAGACAGCTGCCGGTACCTTCACTGGTTCGCCGGCGTTCGCAGCTCCTGAAATCCTCACCGGTGATCCGCCCAGCCGATCCTCCGACGTCTACGGACTGGGTGCAACCCTGTTCGCGGCGCTGACCGGCCACGCAGCCTTCGAGCGCCGCAGCGGTGAACAACTGGTGGCGCAGTTCCTGCGCATCGCCAGCGATTCGGCGCCAGACCTGCGTGAGGCTGGCATTCCCGACGACATATCCGCCGCCATCGAACGGGCGATGGCCCGGGACGCGAAGGATCGACCAACCGCCTCGGCCTTGGGTGAGGAGATGCAGCGGATACAGCGGCGGCTCTGCTTCACGGTGGACGAAATGGCGCTGCAGCCCGAACTGCAGGCGGGCCGACTCGAACCGCGCGTGGTGGCGCCCAGCGCTCGTCATCGGGTCGGCAATCTTCCATGGGAGCTGACCAGCTTCGTCGGTCGTCGCACCGAGTTGTCGGCGGTAGCGCACATGCTGTCGTCCTCGCGGCTGCTGACGCTGGCTGGGATTGGGGGAGTCGGCAAGACCCGGTTGGCGATTCGCGCCGCCACCGAGGCGCGACGGGATTTCCCCGACGGGGTATGGCTGGTCGAGCTCGGCGATGTCCACGACGGCTCGCTGTTGGTCGATGTCGTCGCGGCAAGCCTTGGTGTGCGCGACGAGTCTGCCAGGCCGTTGCAGGACGTATTGGTCGATTTTCTGTGCTCGCGGAAGTTGCTCGTCGTCCTCGACAACTGCGAGCAGGTCGTAGAAGACGCAGCGAAGCTCGCCGAAACCCTACTTCGGGCCTGCCCCGAACTCAGGATCCTCGCTACCAGCCGGGAAGCCGTCGGCATCGGTGGCGAGACGGTGCTTCGGCTGACACCGCTGACCATTCCCGACGCGGACAGCCTGTTTGCCGAGCGGGCCGCCGCCGCGCTGCCTGGGTTTGCGCTAACCGACGACAACAAAGCCACTGTCAGCGGGATCTGCGCCAAGGTTGAAGGGCTGCCGCTGGCGATCGAGCTGGCCGCGGCACGCCTGCGGGTCATGTCACCCGAACAAATTCTCGAGCGGCTCGCCGACCGGTACGCGTTGCTAACCCGCGGTGCGCGGGGAGCTCCTGCCCGGCAGCAGACGCTGAGCTGGAGCATCGGCTGGAGTTACGACCTGTGCACCCCGGCCGAACAACGACTCTGGACCCGCCTGTCGGTGTTCGCCGGAAGCTTCGAACTGCAAGCGGCAGAAGATATCTGCAATGGCGACTTCGCTCCCCAGGACTTCGCCGATCTAGTCGAGGCCCTGGTGGACAAATCCATCGTCAGTCGCATCGAGGCCAGCGACACGGTCCGGTTTCGGATATTGGAAACGCTACGAGACTACGGCCGCCAGCGGATCGAAAGGGCCGACGAATTGACTGCGCTGCGTCGACGACATGTCGACTGGTGCCGTGAGTTGGTGCACGACGCCGCGGCGGACTGGTTCGGTCCGCGGCAGGTGGAGTGGATGAAGCGGCTGGAGCGTGAGGGGCTGAACATCCTTGCCGCAATCGAATTCAGCCTGACCGACTCGCCCGAGACGGCACTCGACATCGTCGGCACCGCCCATCCGTTCGGAATCGCCCGAGGCGCGCTCACCGAGACACGCCACGGGTTGGAGCGGGCGCTGAGCGCCAGCCAGTCGGCTCCGACCACATCCCGGATAGCGGCGCTCTACGGCGCCGTCATGGTCGCTGCACAACAAGGCGATGTACGGGTCGCGGCCGCCTGGGTGGCGGAAGGACGGGTGCTGGTCGATCAGATGTCCGATCCGCTGGCGCACGCCATGATCACAACCGCGGAGGGTTTCGTCGCATTGGTCAACGGCGAATTCGTCAGCGCCTGCACGCAATTGGAGCATGCGCTGACCGGGGTGCAGGATCCGACTCTGCGGGTCGCGGCGATGATTCTGCTGGGATGGGCCCTTGAATTCAGCGGCGAGATAGGCCGCGCGCTTCTTTGGCAGGAGAAGGCGCTTGCCCTCGCTGAATCCCATGGTGAATCGGTCTACCGCGAATATGCCTTGTGGTCGTTGGGAATTGGCTGGTGGCGACACCGTAGGCCAGATCGCGCCGCAGAACTGCTCAACGAAGCCCTTCAGCTGACCTACGTCGTTGACGATCCGCGCCAAGCCGCAGCCTGCGTGGAGGCGCTTGCCTGGATTGCCGCCGAGAACGGGGACTACCGGCGTGCCGCGGTGTTGACGGGTGCCGCCGAAACTCTTGGCCGAGCCGTTGGGGCGTCGACAGTAGTTCTGCCCCATCTGCTTGGCTTCCACATAGAGGGTGAGCGTCGGGCCAGGGAAGGCCTTGGAGCAGAAGAATTCGAGGCCGCAAGGCAGGAAGGCTCCTCATTCGGCTTCGACGACGCCGTCACCTACGCGCTTGGCGGACCACCTAGCTCTTCGACTGAGCTTTCGCGACGAGTTCGCTAGCAACCTCGACGAGTGGCACGTTCGAATCCTGCGACAGCTTGCGCAGCACCTCGAACGCTTGCACCGCATCGACGCCGTAACGTTCCATGATCATGCCCTTGGCCTGGCCGATGAGGTCTCGACTGGCCAATGCACGCTTGAACTGCTCTTCGCGCTGCGCAGAATTCCACGCCACAGACGAGTGGGCGGCGAACACCAACCCGATCTCCTTCGACACCTGCCCGAATGCATGCGGCCGCTCGGCGTAGACGTTCAGCGCCCCCATCGTTTCGCCGGCGATGAACAACTGAAACGACATGATGGTTCGAATCGGCGTCTGCGCCAAGACATCCCGGCGGTACAGCGGGAAGCGGTCGTCGTTCTCCAGGTTCGCGACATGGATGGTCTTCTCTTCCCAGGCCGCGGTCAGACACGGGCCTTCACGGTGACGTTGCTGAATGTCGTCGAGCAGGATCGGCCACTTGTGCGTCGCCGCGGGGGTGTCGATCTGCTTCTTGTTGCGGGTGACGGTGACGCCCGCGTACTGGGCACCCGGAACCTCGACCGCCGCGTGCTCGACCAGCTCGGCGATCACGGTGTCCGAGTCGGTGTCGGGTCGACCGTGGAGCTTCTGCACGAGCTCTGCGATGCGAAGGTGGGTGGCTTCCACCCCGGCTGGATTGTTCACCTTCGTCATCCGATCGTCGTGCTGGCTAGATCTCAGGTTACGCGCTGCTCAGCGAGGCAACAGTGGATTCCCTTTGCATTACAGCGCCCGCAGATACCGCTCGGTGACCACACGCTGAATGACCGAGGTGACGGGGGAGCCCAGCCTGCTCCACCACGTCCCGTGCCGCGAGAACGCCGTCACTTCGGCGTACACGTCGTCGGTCGCCGGGTCGTAGCGCACAACGAACCGTTCCTCACCCGATTCGGCGTGGCCCGGCAGCGTCCCATACGCGAATCCGCGCCGGTCGGGTTCGTCTACGACGTAGACCACTCGGCATGGTGCCCGCACCGGTCCGAGGTGAACGATCACCTCGGACCCCACCGCGGCGACCTCGGCCGTCGCCTCGACCCGAAGACCGGCGCCGCGCAGCATGCCCCACCGCATGCCCTCGTCGGCGGCCTCCTCGAACCGGCGCCGACCGCGGCCGATTACGGACGATTTCTGCACGTGGTGATATCCGGCGGGCAACGGTCCGGCCGTCGCGCCCACTTCGGTGTACGTCAACGGCAGCGCAGCAAGGTCGCTCAGCTTCACACGGACACCCTGTCACTGCGGGCGTACGGTCGGAAAAATGACCACCCAAAGCGTCGCTCAAGGATCCGGAACATTCAGCATTGGTGGCGACCTCACCGTCAACCGCCTGGGATTCGGCGCCATGCGCCTGACCGGTAAAGGAGTCTGGGGCCCGCCCGACGACCACGACGAGTGCATTCGCGTGCTGCGTCGTGCTGTCGAACTCGGCGTCAACTTCATCGACACGGCCAACTCGTACGGGCCCTACGTATCCGAGGAACTGATCCGCGAGGCGCTGCACCCGTATGACGGCGTCGTCATCGCGACGAAAGCTGGTCTGCTGCGCACCGGGCCCGACGCATGGCCGGTATTGGGCTTCCCGGCTTATCTGCGTCAGGAGTGCGAGATGAGTCTGCGACGGCTCGGCGTGGACACCATCGATCTGTTCCAACTGCACCGCATCGATGACAAGTTCCCCGCTGAGGACCAGATCGGCGAACTGGTTGCGCTGCAGCAGGAAGGCAAGATCCGCCATATCGGACTGTCCGAGGTCAACGTCGAGCAGCTCGAAGCCGCCGGGAAGGTCGCGACCATCGTGTCGGTTCAGAACATGTACAACATCACCGTCCGCTCCGCCGAACCCCTGCTCGACGCGTGCGAAGGTCAGGGCATCGGGTTCATCCCTTGGTTCCCGCTGGCTGCCGGTCCGCTCGCCGCGCCCGGCGGGCCGTTGCAGCGCATCGCCGACGACCACCACGCCACTCCATCGCAGCTGGCGCTGGCATGGCTGTTGAAGCGATCGCCGGTGATGCTGCCGATCCCCGGCACGTCCAAGGTCGCGCATCTGGAGGAGAACGTTGCGGCCGCGGCGATCGAGCTGTCCGACGCGGAGTTCGAGACGCTTAGCAAAGCCGGATCCGCCAGCGGATGAGGTACGCAATACGGTGAGCGGGTGACCACCGAATTCGCAGAGGAGCATCGCGGCGGCGACTTCAGCCCGATCGAGCCCACCACCCACGGCGGGCCTGATTACGGCAGGTTCGTCGAAGCCGTCCGGACGCTGCAGGACCATGCCCGCGCCGCGGATGCGCCCGACGAGGTGATCACCGAGGCCGCCGACCTCATCGAGAAGGCGTCGACGCTGCTCGCGCCGTACGACGCCGACGAATGGTCATCCCCTGCGGGCCGTCGCATGGATCTGCCCAACCGGGGGAGCGTGCTGGGCATCCCGGCCGAGTACAAGAAGACCGATGACGGCCGGATTACTGGCGTCGTCCATTTCCGCCGCTTCCACCTGGGCCGCAACGGCGCCGTTCACGGCGGATGCATCGCGCAGCTGTTCGACTCGCTGCTCGGCTTCACCGCGTTCAGGCTCACCCGCAGCCTCTACCAGCGCACGGCGTTCCTGCATGTGGACTACCGGGCAATCGTGCCCATCGAGACGGAACTGCAGGTCGACGCCGGTGTCGACCGTGTCGACGGACGCAAGATGTTTCTCACCGGACGGCTGCTCAACGGGCAAGCCGTGCTCGCCGAGGCCAATGCGCTGTTCGTCAAGCTGAACCCTGGGCAGCCATGACCGATCAGAAGCCGGGCCTCAAACGCCGGTGGGCGCGCTGGCGCGATCGGCTGCGGGAGCGGCGCAGGGCCGAGTTCGTCTACCGCATCGTCGTCGGAGTGATCGGCCTCGCGGTCCTCGGTCTGGGGATTCTGGCCATCCCCTATCCGGGTCCGGGCTGGGCCATCGTGTTCGTTGGACTCGGCATCTTGGCCACCGAATTCGACTGGGCGCGGCGGCTGCTGGCGTATGCGAAGGAGCGCTACGACAAGGTGATGGATTGGTTTCATCGACAACACGCCGTCGTGCAGATCCTCGGCGGACTGTTCACAGCGCTGATAGTGGCCGTGACGCTGTGGCTGCTCGGCGCACTCGACTGGACCGGCGAGCTTGTCGGCATCGAACACCGCTGGTTGAACAGCCCTATTGGCGTGGGGGACTGAGGACTCGCACCGATAGCATGGTCGCGATCGATATCACCCGTGAAAGTTTGGAGAATCACCAATGAGCGCCCCCGCCAAGCCCGCCCCAGCAGCCCCGATCCGGGTAGCTGCCGGGACTACCGCGGGGGCAGCGGTCCGCGATGCCGACCTGCCGAGCCGGGGCGCGGACAACGCGATTGTCGTCGTGCGCGACGCCGACGGCCAGTTGCGTGACCTGTCCTGGACGCCGGACAGCGACGTCGAGGTGACGCCGGTGCCCGCGAACTCGGACGACGGTCGCAGCGTCATCCGGCACTCGGCGGCCCACGTGCTGGCGCAGGCGGTGCAGGGCATGTTCCCGGAAGCCAAGCTCGGTATCGGACCGCCCATCACCGATGGCTTCTACTACGACTTCGACGTTCCGCGTGCGTTCACCCCGGAAGATCTTGAGGCGCTGGAAAAGCGCATGCGCCAGATCGTCAAGGAAGGCCAGTTGTTTTCGCGGCGCGTCTTCGAGTCCAAAGCGCGAGCCCGCGAAGAACTCGCAAACGAGCCGTACAAGCTCGAACTCGTCGACGACAAGTCCGGCGACCCCGAGGTGATGGAGGTCGGAGGCGACGAGCTCACCGCGTACGACAACCTCAATCCCCGTAACCGCGAGCGTGTTTGGGGCGATCTGTGCCGCGGCCCGCACATCCCGACGACGAAATACATCCCCGCGTTCAAGCTGACGCGCAGCTCGGCAGCGTACTGGCGGGGCGACCAGAACAATGCAAGCCTGCAACGCATCTACGGCACCGCGTGGGAGTCGCAGGAGGCGCTCGACGCGCACGTCGAATTAATCGAGGAGGCACAGCGCCGCGACCACCGCAAGCTCGGTGCGGAGCTGGACCTGTTCAGTTTCCCCGACGAAATCGGTTCGGGCTTGGCGGTTTTCCACCCCAAGGGCGGCATCATCCGCCGCGAGCTGGAGGATTACTCGCGCCGCAAGCACAGCGAGGCCGGCTACGAGTTCGTCAACAGTCCGCACATCACCAAGGCGGAGTTGTTCAAGATCTCCGGGCATCTGGACTGGTATTCCGACGGCATGTTCCCGCCGATGCACCTCGATGCCGAGTACAACGAGGACGGCACGGTGCGCAAGCCGGGCCAGGACTACTACCTCAAGCCGATGAACTGCCCCATGCACTGCCTGATCTTCCGATCACGCGGGCGTTCGTATCGCGAACTTCCGTTGCGGCTCTTCGAGTTCGGCACTGTCTACCGCTACGAGCTCTCGGGTGTGGTGCACGGCCTGACCCGGGTGCGCGGCCTGACGATGGACGACTCGCACATCTACTGCACCCGTGATCAGATGCGCGACGAGCTGACGTCACTGCTGGGATTCGTGCTCGATCTGCTCGGCGATTACGGCCTTACCGACTTCTATCTGGAGCTGTCGACCAAGGACCCGGACAAGTTCGTCGGCTCCGACGACATGTGGGAGGAAGCCACCAGCGTGCTGGCCGAGGTCGGCGCGGCCTCCGGGTTGGACCTGGTGCCCGATCCAGGCGGCGCGGCGTTCTACGGCCCGAAGATCTCGGTGCAGGTCAAGGACGCGCTGGGTCGCAGTTGGCAAATGTCGACGATCCAGCTGGACTTCAACTTCCCCGAACGTTTCGAACTGGAATACACCGCCGCCGATGGCAGCCGGCAGCGGCCGGTGATGATCCACCGCGCGCTGTTCGGCTCGATCGAGCGGTTCTTCGGAATCCTCACCGAGCATTACGCCGGCGCATTCCCCGCGTGGCTGGCGCCGGTACAGGTGGTCGGCATCCCGGTTGCTGACGACCACATCCCGTACCTGAACGATCTTGCCGCGCAACTGAAAGTGCACGGCATCCGGGCCGAGGTGGACGGCAGCGACGACCGGATGGCGAAGAAGATCGTCAACCACACCAATCAGAAGGTGCCGTTCATGCTGGTGGCCGGCGATCGTGACATCGAGGCCAACGCGGTGAGCTTTCGCTTCGGCGATCGCACCCAGATCAACGGGGTGCCGCGGGAGGACGCCATCAACGCCATTGTCGAATGGGTCGCCGACCGCGAAAATGCCACTCCGACAGCCGAACTGGTCAAGGTGGGCACCGCGAAGTGACGGATCCGGAAGACCGCACGATCGTCGACCATGGCGCTGGTCAGCCCGACCACCTGCAGCGACTGTGGACGCCGCATCGGATGACCTACATCGCCGAGGCGCCGATGAAGGGCGGGTCGGCGGCATCCGAGCAGCCGTTCACTGACATCCCGACGCTCTCCGATGAGGACGGCCTTGTGGTCGCGCGCGGCGACCTGGTCTATATCGTGCTCAACCTCTACCCGTACAACCCTGGGCACTCAATGGTGGTGCCGTACCGGCGGGTTTCCGAGCTCGAAGATCTCACCACCGAGGAGAGCGCCGAGCTGATGGCGTTCACCCAGAAGGTAATTCGCGTCATCAAGGCCGTGTCGCGGCCGCACGGCTTCAACGTCGGGCTGAATCTCGGCAGCTCGGCAGGCGGCTCGCTGGCCGAACACTTGCACATGCATGTGGTGCCACGCTGGAGCGGCGACGCGAACTTCATCACGATCATCGGCGGCTCGAAGATCGTCCCGCAGTTATTACGCGAGACGCGTGAACTCTTGGCAACCGAGTGGGCGAAGCAGCCGTGAGCAGTTTCTACCTGATGACCCGCGCGGCCTACGAGAAGCTGTCCAAGCCGGTCGCGAAAGCGGCGCTGCGGGCAGGCTTCACCCCGGACAGCATCACCATCATCGGGACCGCAGGCACCGTGGTCGCGGCGCTGACGCTGTTTCCGATCGGCCAGCTGTGGTGGGGAGCGTTCGCGGTCTGGATCTTCGTGCTCGCCGACATGCTCGACGGGGCGATGGCGCGGCAGCGCGGCGGCGGCACCCGGTTCGGCGCGGTGCTGGACGCCACCTGCGACCGGATCGGCGACGGAGCGGTGTTCTGCGGGCTGCTGTGGTGGGCGGCGTTCGGTATGGGCAGTACGTCGTTGGTGGTGGCAACGCTGATCTGCCTGGTCACCTCGCAGGTCATCTCGTACATCAAGGCCCGTGCCGAGGCCAGTGGGCTTGACGGCGGCGGCGGCCTCATCGAACGGCCCGAGCGGTTGATCATCGTGCTGGTCGGAGCCGGGCTGTCCGGTGTTTGGTTCCTGCATGTCCCCTGGCTGGTGCACGTCGCGATGTGGCTGCTCGCGGTGGCCAGCCTGATCACGATCGGCCAGCGGCTGCACACGGTGCGGACCTCGTCCGGCGCGATGGAGCCAATCGAGAAACCTGAGTCGGCGAACTCGGGCGAAAAGCCCGAGACGAGAGAACCGTGACCAACACCCCGGCGGGACAGAAGGCGGAGGGGGACAGCCGTTTCTCGCTCGGGGGTTATGCCACCGATCTGGGCTACGCGGCCGGGTGGCGGGTGGTGCGGGCGTTGCCGGAGTTCATGGCGCGCAACGCTTTTGATGCGGGGGCGCATTATGCGGCGCGCAACGGCGGGCCTAAACAGCTGCGCAAGAACCTGGCCCGGGTCATCGGGGTGGAGCCCGAGCGGGTGCCGGACGGGCTGATTCGTGCTTCCCTTGCCTCATACGCCCGATACTGGCGGGAGGCGTTCCGGTTGCCCTCGATGGATTTGAAAGCTTTGGCCGTTGAACTCGCGCTCGGGGTAGAGGGTGACGAACACGTGATTGCCGCGCTCGAAGCCGGTCGCGGAGTGATCCTTCCGCTGCCGCATAGCGGGAACTGGGACATGGCCGGCGTGTGGCTGGCCCACACCCATGGCACGTTCACGACGGTCAACGAACGCCTCAAGCCAGAATCGCTATACAACCGGTTCATCGCCTACCGCGAGAGTCTCGGCTTCGAGATGCTGCCGCTGTCCGGCGGTGAGCGGCCCCCGTTCGAGGTTCTCGCCGAACGGTTGCGGGACAACCGCCTGGTGTGCCTGATGGCGGACCGTGACCTGACCCGAGCGGGTGTGCAGGTCGACTTCTTCGGCGAGCCGACTCGGATGCCGGCGGGGCCGGCGAAACTGGCCCTCGAAACCGGTGCCGCTTTGCTGCCCACGCATTGCTGGTACAAACCCGACGGCTGGCGAGTCGACATCCACGCCCCGCTGGACACGTCGTCGAAAGACGTTGGGGCCATCACGCAGGCGCTCGCGGACCGGTTCGCCCGCGGTATCGCCGCGCACCCCGCAGACTGGCACATGATGCAGCCGCAGTGGTTGGCCGATCTCTCTGATGAGCGCCGCGCGAAACTGGAGACCTGATGCGCATCGGCATGGTCTGCCCGTACTCGTTTGATGTCCCCGGAGGCGTGCAGTCCCACGTGCTGCAGCTGGCCGAGGTGATGCACGCCGGCGGCCATGATGTCAGCGTGCTCGCGCCGTCCTCGCCGCACGTGAATCTCCCCGACTATGTGGTGTCCGGCGGCAAGGCGGTGCCGATTCCATACAACGGGTCGGTGGCCAGGCTGCGGTTCGGGCCCGCCACCCATCGCATGGTCAAAAAGTGGCTGATGCAGGGTGATTTCGATGTGCTGCATCTGCACGAGCCCAACGCGCCGAGCTTGTCCATGCTGGCACTGAATATCGCCGAAGGCCCGATCGTCGCGACATTCCACACGTCGACCACAAAGTCGTTGACGCTCAGTGTGTTTGAGCCCATCCTGCGGCCAATGCACGAAAAGATCGTCGGCCGCATCGCGGTGTCGGACCTTGCGCGGCGATGGCAGATGGAGGCGCTCGGCAGTGACGCCGTCGAGATCCCCAACGGTGTCGACGTCGCGTCCTTCGCAACCGCGCCCCTGCTCGACGGCTACCCGCGGCCGGGCAAATCCGTGTTGTTCCTCGGCCGCTTCGACGAGACTCGAAAGGGGATGGCCGTGCTGCTGGGTGCCTTGCCGACGCTGGTGAAGCACTTCCCGGACATCGAGATCTTGATCGTCGGGCGCGGTGACGAGGAGGAACTGCGGGAGGACGCCGGAAAACTGGCCGGGCATCTGCGCTTCCTCGGCCAGGTCGACGACGCCCAGAAGGCGTCTGCGATGCGCAGCACCGATGTGTACTGCGCGCCGCACATCGGCGGAGAGAGCTTCGGGATCGTGCTCGTCGAAGCCATGGCGGCGGGCACAGCGGTGGTGGCGAGCGAGCTCGATGCGTTCCGCAGGGTCCTTGTCGACGGTAGGGCGGGCCGGCTGGTGCCAGTCGACGACGCCGCGGGGCTGGCGGACGGACTGGTCGAAGTCCTTGAGGACGATGCGGTGCGGGAGCTCTACATCGAGGCCGCAGCCGACGCCGTGCGGCGATACGACTGGTCGGTGGTGGAACGGCAGATCATGCGGGTCTACGAGACGGTGGCCGGATCCGGGACGAAGGTCCAGGTGGCTGGATCGGCGGGGAGGAGCGCAGGGGGCACCTCCCGGCCGAAGGCTAGGGGGACGACAGGGGGCATCAGGTGATCACCTGGCTCGTGATCATCGCGCTGGTCCTGTTGGCCGTCGTCATCCTGCTGGTGGGTTCGTGGGCGTTCCAGACCGCGAACCGGCTGGACCGGCTGCACGTGCGCTACGACCTGTCCTGGCAGGCCCTCGACGCGGCCCTGGCCCGGCGTGCGGTGGTGGCGCGAGCGGTTGCCGTCGACGCGTACGGGGGAGGACCGGACGGCAAGCGGCTGGCGACTCTGGCCGACGCCGCCGAGCGAGCATCGCGAACAGCCCGGGAAGCCACCGAAAACGAGTTGTCCGCCGCGCTGACCGCCGTTGACCCGGCGTCCCTGCCGGTGGCGCTGGTGGCCGAGCTCGCCGACGCCGAGGCGCGGGTGCTGCTGGCCCGCCGCTTCCACAATGATGCTGTCCGCGACACCCTCGCGCTGCGGGAACGACCGGCGGTGCGCATCCTGCGCCTCGGCGGAACCGCGGCCCTGCCAACCTATTTCGAGATCGCCGAACGCGCTGAGTCATCTCCGAGGGAAGCGGACCTGGTCAGCAGGCGCACCTCGGCGCGCATCGTGCTGCTCGACGAAGATGGCTCTGTGCTGCTGTTCTGCGGGTCCGACCCTGCCAGCGAGGACGGGCCAGCGCCACGCTGGTGGTTCACCGTGGGCGGCGCCGCCCAAAAAGGCGAGACGCTGCCGGAGGCGGCCGTGCGTGAACTTGAGGAGGAAACGGGGTTGCGGGTCGATCCGGCCCACATGATCGGGCCGGTGTGGCAGCGCGACGCCGTCATCGACTTCAACGGGTCGGTCATTCGCAGCGAGGAAATGTTCTTCGTGCACCGCACCCGGCGGTTCGAGCCCTCGACGGCGGGCCGCACCGGCTTGGAGCGGGCCTACATCCACGGCCACCGCTGGTGCGATGCGACAATGATTGCCGAGCTGGTCGAAAAGGGTGAGACCGTCTATCCGCTGCAGCTCGGCGAGCTTCTCGATGAGGCGAACGCGCTGGCCGACGCACGGGGCGCCGGGCCGCGGCGCGAGCTGCAATCGATTCGCTAAAGCTGCGGATTTAACGGATTTGCCGCCACCTCTAGACTGGATCAGTAGCGATTTGGAGGAGATAGCAGTGGAAACCGCAGCTGGATCGAACGGGTCGGCCAACAGCCAGACCGGGACGGCGCGGGTCAAGCGCGGCATGGCCGAGATGCTCAAGGGCGGCGTGATCATGGACGTCGTCACACCGGAGCAAGCCCGCATCGCCGAGGGCGCAGGCGCCGTGGCCGTCATGGCGTTGGAGCGGGTGCCTGCCGACATCCGCTCGCAGGGCGGCGTGGCCCGGATGAGTGATCCCGATCTCATCGAGGGCATCATTTCGGCGGTCACCATCCCGGTGATGGCCAAGGCCCGCATCGGGCATTTCGTCGAAGCGCAGATTCTGCAGAGCCTCGGCGTCGACTATGTCGACGAGTCCGAGGTGCTCACACCGGCCGACTACACCCACCACATCGACAAGTGGAAGTTCACCGTGCCGTTCGTGTGCGGTGCGACCAACCTCGGCGAGGCGCTGCGCCGACTAACCGAGGGTGCGGCCATGATCCGGTCCAAGGGTGAGGCCGGCACCGGCGACGTGTCCAACGCGACAACGCACATGCGTCAGATCGGCGGCGAGATCCGCAAGCTGACGTCGCTGTCCGAGGACGAGTTGTACGTCGCCGCAAAGGAATTGCAGGCGCCCTACGAACTGGTCGCCGAGGTGGCGCGGGCAGGCAAGCTGCCGGTGACGCTGTTCACCGCGGGCGGCATCGCGACGCCGGCGGACGCCGCGATGATGATGCAGCTCGGCGCCGAGGGTGTGTTCGTCGGATCGGGCATCTTCAAGTCCGGTGATCCGGCGCAGCGGGCCGCCGCCATCGTCAAGGCAACGACTTTCTACGACGACCCCGACGTGCTGGCCAAGGTGTCACGCGGGCTGGGGGAGGCCATGGTCGGCATCAACGTGGAGGACATCGCGGCCCCGCATCGGCTCGCCGAACGCGGCTGGTAAACACACTGCTGTGATGAGCCGCTTGCGCGAAGAGCCGAAATAATGGCGATCGAAGAGATCCTTGATCTCGAACAACTTGAGGTCAACATCTACCGCGGACGTGTGTTCAGTCCCGAATCCGGCTTCTTTCAGCGCACGTTCGGCGGGCACGTAGCCGGGCAGTCGCTGGTATCGGCGGTCCGCACTGTCGATCCGCGGTTCCAGGTGCATTCTCTGCACGGCTACTTTCTGCGGCCTGGAGATGCCAAGGCGCCCACCGTCTTTATCATCGAACGCCTCCGCGACGGTGGCTCGTTCGTCACTCGCCGCGTCAATGCAATTCAGCACGGCGAGACGATTTTCTCGATGTCGGCGTCGTTCCAGAGCGACCAGAGCGGGATCGAGCACCAGGACGCGATGCCGTCCGCGCCGCCACCCGACGACCTGCCGGGCTTCATCTCGAAGGGCGGGGCGTTCGACGACGCCGGCTTCGCGCAGTTCGCGGAATGGGATGTCCGCATCGTGCCTCGCGATCAACTGACGTTGTTGCCCGGCAAGGCGTCGCAGCAGCAGGTCTGGTTCCGGCACCGCGATCCGCTGCCCGACGACTACGTCTTGCACATCTGCGCGCTGGCCTACATGAGCGACCTCACGCTGCTCGGCTCGGCCCAGGTCAACCACGTCGAGGACCGCAAGCACCTGATGGTCGCGTCGCTGGATCACGCGATGTGGTTCATGCGGCCGTTCCGCGCCGACGAATGGCTGCTCTACGACCAGTCTTCGCCGTCGGCGTCGGGTGGTCGGGCGCTGACGCAAGGCAAGATCTTCACCCGTACTGGCGAGATGGTGGCGGCGGTGATGCAGGAAGGCCTTACCCGCTTCCGGCGCGACTCCAAGCCATGAGCACTCGCCGCGTCGGCGTGCTCGCGTTGCAGGGCGACACCCGCGAACATCTGGCGGCGCTGCGTGAGGCGGGCGCCGACGCGACGACCGTTCGCCGAGTCACCGAACTCGACGCCGTCGACGCGCTGGTGATACCCGGCGGCGAATCCACCACGATGAGTCATCTGCTGCGCGAGTTCGAACTGCTCGAGCCGCTGCGGGCACGGCTGGCCGAAGGCATGCCGGCGTACGGCTCGTGTGCCGGGATGATCCTGCTCGCGACCGAGATTCTGGATGCGGGCGCCGAAGGCCGGGCCGCCATCCCTCTCAAGGCCATCGATATGACAGTGCGCCGCAATGCCTTTGGCCGCCAAGTCGATTCGTTTGAGGGCGACTTTCCGTTCGAGGGGCTCGATGATCGCGTGCACGCGGTGTTCATCCGCGCGCCGTGGGTCGAACGTGTCGGGCCCGACGTGCAGGTGTTGGGCAGGGCCGCCGGTCACATCGTCGCCGTGCGGCAGGGCCGCATGCTGGCGACGGCGTTTCATCCGGAGATGACGGGCGACCGTCGCATCCACAAGCTGTTCGTCGACATGCTCTAGAGTCGCGATTTCGGCGCGTTAACCGTCGCTGAGCATGGATTTGCGCGCCAGAATCGCATGCATGACGATGATCGAAGTGGAGCCGCAACCCCGCATCGACACGCTGGTGCGCCTGCCGTCAGGCGGGGAAGCGCGGCGAACCGAATACGTCGGCACGGTCTGGTTCGACGGTAAGCCGTTTGTATCTGGCCTGACGCTGCACCGCTCGACGCGAGCGCCGCTCGGGATCCGGCATGCGACGTTTGAGGCGTCGTTCTTCGTTCCGGATAGCCTGCCGTATTCACGCGCCGCGCTCGGCGATGCGACACTCAGCGCCTCGGTAGCGCTGTGCGGGGCCGGTGATACGGGAGCGATCATTAACTCCGCCGCGGTGTTCACCGACGATCCGTCGGGCGCACCTACCTGGATTCAGGTGCACGTTCAGGCCCACATCGGCTGGCCGGCCGGCGTCGGGTACCGCGTCGTCGCGCTGACACCGCACGACGCCGTTCGGTAGGGCGTAAACGTCCACGTAGACTCGGTGACCGGACTTTGAGCACGAAAGAGTTAGGACCTGGACGATGAGCGCTTGCGCGAAGAGTGGTGATCGATGAGCGGCCATTCCAAATGGGCCACGACGAAGCACAAGAAGGCCGTCATCGATGCACGTCGCGGCAAGAACTTCGCCCGGCTGATCAAGAACATCGAGGTGGCGGCGCGCGTCGGCGGTGGTGATCCGGCAGGCAACCCCACGCTGTACGACGCCATCCAGAAGGCCAAGAAGAACTCGGTGCCCAACGACAACATCGAGCGGGCCCGTAAGCGCGGTGCCGGCGAGGAAGCCGGTGGCGCCGACTACCAGAGCATCACCTACGAGGGTTATGGGCCCAACGGCGTCGCGGTGCTGATCGAGTGCCTCACCGACAACCGCAACCGCGCCGCGGGCGAGGTGCGCGTCGCGATGACGCGCAATGGCGGCAACATGGCCGACCCCGGCTCGGTGTCGTATCTGTTCTCCCGCAAGGGTCTCGTCACCCTGGAGAAAAACGGGCTGACCGAGGACGACGTGCTCACCGCGGTGCTCGAAGCGGGCGCTGAGGAGATCAACGATCTCGACGACAGCTTCGAAATCACCTGTGAGCCAGGCGACCTGGTCGCGGTTCGCACCGCGCTGCAGGACGCGGGCATCGACTACGAGTCGGCCGAGGCCGGTTTTGAGCCATCGGTCAGCGTGCCGGTCGACATCGACGGTGCGCGAAGAATCATGAAACTTGTCGACGCGCTCGAGGATCTCGACGACGTGCAGGACGTCTACACGAATATCGACATTCCCGACGACGTTGCCGCCGCCCTCGACGACGAGGAGTAGCTCGAAGGAGCCGGATGTCAACGGCCGAGGTAGAGACCAACAAGGCGGCGTTCAAACGCTTCCACGAAGCCGCTAACACCGGCGATGCGGAGTTTCTCTTCACGACGATCGACGAACTCGTCGCGCCGGACGCGGCGATCCGCACGCCCTTGCCGATTGACGCGACGGGGGCAGAAGCCCTCAAGCAGGTTTGGGCGATGCTTCTTCGGATCTACCCGGACATCCACCTCAGGGTCGAGGACCTGATCGCCGAGGCGGACAAGGTGGTGGGCAGGACGACGGTTACCGGTACCCACGAAGGTGAATTCATGGGCGTCGCGCCGACCGGCAACTCAATCACGTACAACGAGATCTTCATCTTCCGCTTCGCCGACGGCCGGGTGGTTGAGACCTGGGGCGTCGTCGATGTTTATGCGCAGATGAAACAGATCGGCGTGATTCCGTCCTAGCTCATGGCCGCCAGGTGTAGGGGCATACCCATCTTCCCGTAATAGACTTTTTCGTCTATTATCGGAAATGTGCCTCGCCCTGAGCGGCACCCAGTCGACAGCATCCTCGACGTGTCGCGTGATCTTGTGCTCAGCCACGGCGCCAGGGCTGTCACCGTCGACCGGATAGTCGCCATCAGTGGTGCGCCCAAAGGCTCCATCTACCACCGATTTTCGACGGTGAACGATCTGCTCGCCTCGATGTGGTTGCGCGGTGTGCGCCGGTCACAAGACCGCTTTCTGGAGCCGCTGCGCAGCGATGGCGATCCGATTGAGGCAGCCGTTGCCGCCGGACTGGCCATCCACGACTTCGCGGTCGAACAGCCGGCAGACGCGCGACTGCTGGCCGCGATGCGGCGCGAGGATCTCATCGGCGAGGTGACCGATCCCAACCTGAGGACGGCGCTGCAGCAGGTGAACGATCAATTGCGGGACGCGTTGGTCGTCCTCGCACGACGGCTGTATGGACGCGCCACCGCTGACGCGGTCGAGCGCGCCGCCTGCGCGGTGATCGACATACCGCAGGGTGCAATCCGTCGACACCTTGTCAACGGCACCCGCATGCCCCCCCGGTTGCGGTCCCAATTGGCCGCCGCCATCCGGGCTGCGCTGCTGTATCGGTCAACGGGTGAGGAGGGTTCAGATGTCCGATGACATTGCCGTGGTGCGGCGACTGTTCGCCGCGGTCGAGGACCGCGATTTCGACGGTCTGCTCGCCTGCTATTCCGACGACATCGAAATCAACGAGGCAGACGGCTTGCCGTACGGCGGGGTATGGCGTGGCCGGCAGGGCGTCGCCGGCCATGCCGCAGGATTCATGCAGGCGTGGGGTGCCCTGCAGGGTCCTGACGAGTCGCGGCTTGACGCGCAGTTCTTCAGCGACGGCGCGGGAACGGTATGTGCGGTGTTCTGGCACCGTGCCGTTGACCCGGCGAGCGGCACCCGATTTGATGCGCCGGAAGTGGGCATGTATCAGGTGCGCGATGACCGCGTAGTGCGGTCCCAGATGTTCCACGCCGATTCGGCGGCGGTGACGGAATTTCTCGCGAACGTAAGCCCTCGCCCATGATGCGCCGCTGGCAACGCTGGGGACCGATCAGCGGCCTTCTGTTATGTCTCACTTGGGCGCCCATGGCCATCGCCATCCCCAAGCTGCCCGACCTCGGATCCGCGCATCAAGTGCACGCCTTCTGGCGCGCAAATCAGGACTTGATGCAAGGGGTCATTCTCTCGGTAAGCGTGGGATTCATGTTCCTGCTGCTCTTTCTCGGAGCCTTGGCCGAACTCATGCACTCAGTCTCTGGCGCGCGCGTCACCGGCTGGATTGCGCTTAGCAGCGCGCTGATGTTCATGACTGCGCTCAACGTCGCACTGGGTCTCGATATCGCCGCAGGCCTACTCGTCAGCGTTGACTCGGCCAGTACATACGCGCTGCACACCGCGGCGTTCCTGCTCGCTGCCCCCGCCGCATTCGCCGGCGCAACGTTCTTTGTCGCCGTTGCGGTATTCACCTGGGAATCAAAGGTTTTCCCGCGGTGGTCGGCATGGATCGCGGTCGTGGGAGTTGTGGCCAACGCCGCAACTGTGCTGGGTGTCCTGACGCTAACCGGTCCCTTGAACTCCGGCAACGGGATCGTCGGCGGTATCGCCGCTCCACTGGGAATGTGGCTGGTATGGGTCTTTGCAGTCAGCGCGTGGTGGATCAAACGTGCGCCGATCACCCAGCCGTCAGAAACGCACCGATCTCGGCAGCCGTCTGTTCCGGCTGGTCGAGCATGACCAGGACGTAGGCGTCGTCGACTTGCCGCAGCTGACCCTGCGGCAACAGCGCGGCCAGCCGTTCGCCGTGCTCGGCCGGCATCACCGGGTTGCGGCTCCACAGCACCAGCGCGGGGCCGCTGAAATCCCTGAGGCTGTCGGTGGCTCGCGTCAGGTCGGCGCCGACGAACTTGGTGCGGCAATACTTCACGAGGTCCTGCCTGATCCGCCGGTCGGCCAGGCCCGCCGCCATCCATTCGTCGACAATCTCTTGCGGGATCGGCCTTTTCGCCATCTGTCCGAACATCAACCACTGCCGCCGCAACCACCCGACCTTCAGCTGGCGCATGGCCAGCGAGACCGTCCCCGTGGTCCGGCTGGCCAGCCAGGCGACCTTTCCAGGGAAGCCGGGTGGGAAGTTGTCGAATGCCTCCGAGGGGCAGATCACTAGCCGCGCAACGCGTTTGTCGCGCCCGATGTCGGTCAGGAACAGCGCTCCGCCCCAATCGGTGATCACCAGCGTGACGTCGTCGAGCCCCAGCGCGTCGAGAAAATCGGCGACGATGTCGACCATGCCGGGCAGGGTGAGGTCGGCATCCGCGCGCATCGGGACGCGATGCCCGCCCATCGGCAGCACCGGCAGTAGATAGCGGAAGCCCGACGGCAGCAGCGGCAGCGCCAAGTTCCACTGCGCATCGTTCATCAACAGACCGTGCAACAGCACGACGGGCGGACCGTTCGGGTCGCCCTCCTCCCGGTATTCGATGGTTCCCGCGGTGACCTCGACGGATTTCATGGCGACCCTTCGGCATTAGAACGATGATTCTAGAACGTATGCTCTAGTTCTGTAGCCAGGAGGCGCAAATGGCAAGGTCCACCCGGGAGTCGATCCTGACCGCCGCCGCGGAGCTGATGCGGCACAAGGGTTACGGCGCCGTCGGTATGAAGGACATCGCCGCGGCGTCTGGCGCGCCCATCGGTTCGCTCTACCACCACTTCCGTGGCGGCAAGGTGCAGATCGCGCGCGAGGCGCTGATCAATGCCGGTCACGCCTATGCGCTGCTGATCCCGTCGATCGTCGACTCCTACACCGATCTCGGCGACGCTATCGACGCCGTCTTCACTCAGGCGGCCGATGACATGGCTGGCACCGGTTTCGCGAACATGTGCCCGGTGGCCAGCGTCGCCGCGGAGGTCGCCGACACCGTCGAGGAACTCCGCGAAACCTCCGCCGCGGTCTTCCAGAGCTGGGTGGACGGGGGCAGCGGCTACTTCGCGGCGCGGGGGCTCGACGGCCCGCAGGCGCGCCAGGTGACGCTGACTTTGATCGGTGCTCTGGAGGGCGCGTTCGTTATTGCCCGCACGCTGCGCAGCACTGAGCCACTGCTCGCCGCCGGCCGGGTGCTGGCCCGGCAGTATCGGGGCGTCGAGCTGGCGGCCAAGATGTCCGCATGGCAGTAGTCCTCGATCCGCATGGCAGGGCCTGGTCGGTGTACCGCGATTGGTGGCCATTTCCCGGCGATTTATTCGATTTCACCGACCTGTTCGGGATCGCAATCGGGCTGGTCTTCGTGGTGTTGTGGCCGTTCTGGCTAGTGACAAAGTTCCTCGGCGCGCGCTGGGCCATCGTGGTCGAGCGCGACGGCCACGAAGTAGGCCGCGAGCTGGTGCGAGGCGGACGCCGGGCAAAGGCGCGGATCAACGAGATCGTTTCACAAATAGCCGGCGGCGACCGCTCCGGCAGCTACACCATCTAACGCGTGTCCCTGCGGATATCCGTCAGCCCGTCGCGCTAATCTGTCGAACAGATGTTCACAGGAGGGCTGACATGCGGGTTATGGGAGTCGATCCTGGGCTGACCCGCTGCGGCCTGTCGGTCATCGAGGGTGGCCAGGGCCGGCAGGTCACGGCGCTGGACGTCGACGTGGTCCGAACCCCGTCCGATGAACCGCTGCCGCGACGGTTGCTGGCGATCAGCGACATCGTCGAGCATTGGATGGACACCCACCGCCCGGATGTCATCGCGATCGAGCGGGTGTTCGCGCAGCAGAATGTGTCGACCGTGATGGGCACCGCGCAGGCCGGCGGAGTCATCGCAGTGGCTGCGGCCAGACGCGGCATCGATGTGCACTTCCACACGCCAAGCGAGGTCAAGGCGGCCGTCACTGGCAACGGCAACGCGGACAAGGCGCAGGTTACCGCGATGGTCACGAGAATCCTTGCGCTGCAGACGAAACCGACACCTGCCGACGCTGCTGACGCGCTGGCTTTGGCGATCTGTCATTGCTGGCGCGCCCCGATGATCGCGCGGATGGCGGCGGCGGAGGCGCTGGCCGCTGAACACCAACGTAAGTACAAGGCGAAATTGAAGGCGGCCCGATGATCGCATCCGTTCGCGGCGAAGTCCTCGACATCGCGCTTGACCACGTCGTCATCGAAGCGTGCGGCGTCGGCTACAAGGTGATGGCGGCCCCATCGACACTCGCGACACTGCGTCGCGGCAGTGAGGTCAGGCTGATCACCGCCATGATTGTTCGCGAGGACTCCCAGACGCTGTACGGCTTCGCCGACGGCGACGCGCGTGACCTGTTCCTGACCCTGCTCGGTGTGTCCGGGGTGGGACCGAAGATCGCGCTGGCGACGCTCGCGGTCTACGACGCGCCGTCACTGCGACAGGCTCTGGGCGACGGCGACGTCACCGCGCTGACCCGCGTGCCCGGCATCGGCAAGCGCGGCGCCGAGCGGATGGTGCTGGAACTGCGCGACAAGATCGGTCCGGCGCATGCGGCTTCGGGAGTCGTCGCGTTGAATGGCCACTCCGTGCGTGGCCCGGTCGTGGAAGCGCTTGTCGGACTTGGCTTTGCGCTCAAACAGGCCGAGGAGGCCACCGACAAGGTATTGGCCAACGAACCGGAGGCCACCACGTCCGGCGCGCTGCGTTCGGCGCTGTCGATGTTAGGCAAAAAGTGAGCCGGTTCGACGACGACGAGCCCGAGGACACCTCCGATCGAGAGGTTTCCGCCGCGCTGACCGTCGGCGAGGGCGACATCGACGCCAGCCTGCGGCCGCGATCGCTAGGCGAATTCATCGGGCAGCCGCGCGTGCGCGAGCAGCTGCAACTGGTCCTTGAGGGCGCCAAAAACCGCGGCGGCACACCGGATCACATCCTGTTGTCCGGTCCGCCGGGACTTGGCAAGACGTCGCTGGCGATGATCATCGCCGCCGAACTCGGCACGTCGCTGCGGGTCACGTCGGGCCCGGCCTTGGAGCGCGCGGGCGATCTGGCGGCGATGCTGTCCAATCTCGTCGAGCACGACGTGTTGTTCATCGACGAGATCCACCGCATCGCGCGGCCCGCCGAGGAAATGTTGTACCTGGCGATGGAGGATTTCCGCGTCGACGTCGTCGTCGGCAAAGGCCCTGGCGCCACGTCGATTCCGCTCGAGGTCGCGCCGTTCACTTTGGTGGGGGCGACCACTCGTTCCGGTGCGTTGACCGGACCGCTGCGTGACCGGTTCGGATTCACCGCGCATATGGATTTCTACGAGCCCGCCGAACTGGAGCGGGTGTTGTCCCGTTCTGCCGGCATCCTCGGCATCGAGTTGGGCGCCGAGGCCGGCGCCGAGATCGCCCGCCGGTCGCGCGGCACACCACGCATCGCCAACCGGCTGCTGCGCCGCGTCCGCGACTATGCGGAAGTGCGCGCCGACGGGGTGATCACCCGCGACATCGCCAAATCGGCGCTGGAGGTCTACGACGTCGACGAGCTCGGTCTGGACCGGCTGGACCGCGCCGTATTGTCCGCCCTGACACGCAGTTTCGGTGGCGGACCGGTTGGGGTGTCGACGCTCGCCGTCGCGGTCGGGGAGGAAGCCACCACCGTCGAGGAGGTGTGTGAGCCGTTCCTGGTGCGCGCCGGGATGCTCGCCCGCACCCCGCGCGGGCGCGTCGCCACCGCGCAGGCCTGGACGCATCTCGGCATGACCCCGCCGAGCGGGGTCGGCGGGCTGGGCCAGACAGGATTGTTCGACTAGGAGGGCCAAATGATCTATGCCGGTTTGGTTTTCGCGGGTCTCGCGGCCCTTCTCCATGTCTACATCTGGGTGATGGAGTCGCTCACCTGGACGTCGGCGCGTACCCGCAAGACGTTCGGCATCAGCGAGGAGGAGGCGCTTGCCACCAAGGAGCTCGCGTTCAACCAGGGTTTCTATAACCTGTTCCTGGCGATCATCACGGCCGTTGGGATCGCGATCGGTGGGTTTGGCTGCTACGGTGCCGCGACGGCACTGATCTTCGCCGGAACAGGGTCGATGCTGGCCGCGGCCATCGTGCTGCTCGTGTCGTCACCGGACAAGGCCCGTGCTGCGATCACGCAAGGAATCCTGCCGTTGATCGCGATCGTGCTCATCGGCGTGCATCTGGCCATGTAACGACTCGCCGAGCGTGCACCCGGTGGGGATGCACGCTCGACGAGTGTGGACTTACAGCAGCCCGAGCAGCTGCAGGTCGGTGATGTACTTGACGATCATTGTCGACGTCACATGCGGAATGTCTTTATCCGGGCCGATTTTCGCGTCCTGCACCGCCGAGCGGAACCGGTCTGTCGGGGCGATGGACCCGCGGATTGGGGTCTCGGGCCGCTGGTAGTTGTGCAGCAGCGGGAGCAGCGACGCCTGGCGCTGCCGCTCCGGCAGTGCACGAACCGCGGTGTCGAACCGCTGCAACCATTCGCCGTAACCACCGACGCGCTCGACCGGATAGCCCGCTTCGATGAGCCAGTCGACGTACTCGTCAAGACCGATGCCGTCGTCGTAGGGGTTCATCACGTGATAGGTCTCGAACCCAGCCGTAGAGTCACGGCCCACCCGCTCGCCCAGGGCCGAGATGGCCTCGGCGATGAACTCGACGGGCAGCCCGTCATAGTGGGCCCGTTGCCGATTGCCCCCGGCGTCGAGCTCATAGAACGAGCCTGGCGCGATCCCGGTGGCGACCAGGCTCAGCATCAGCCGGGTGAACATGTCCGGCAGATTGAGCTGGCCCGCGTAGGTGGTGTCGGCCAGGATCATGTCGCAGCGGAACACCGAGGCCGGCAGGCCGCAAAGATCGTGTGCCTCGCGCAGCAGCACCTCGCCGGCCCACTTGCTGTTGCCGTAGCCGTTGGCATAGCCGTCGTCGACCTTGCGGGTCGCGCTGATAACCCGGATGTCGGCGTCCTCGGTGAACTTGCCGAGGTCGATGCCCGCGCCGACACCTATCGTCGACACGTAGACGAACGGCTTTTGCTTGGTGGTGAGCGCAATCCGGATCAGCTCAGCCGTGCCGAGTGCGTTGGGTCCGAACAGTTGGCTGTAGGGCAGGACGTGGTTGACCAACGCGGCGGGGTCGACGATCAGGTCGACCGTGTCGGCGAGCCGCTGCCAGGTCTGCGGATCCAGCCCGAGATCCGCCTCGCCCTTGTCGCCGGCGATGACCTCGAGATGGTCGGCGGCCAATGCGCGGTAGTGGCGCAGCAATTCGGGGTCGCCGCTGTCGAACGTGTTGTCCAGCCGTTCGCGCGCGGCGGCGTCGTCCTTGGCCCGCACCAGACAGATCAGCTTGCCGTCGACAAGGTTCATCCGCTCGAGCCATTCCAGGACCAGGTACCGACCGAGGAATCCCGTCGCGCCGGTCAGCAGCACCGTGCGCACTTCGGCGCTCGGACCCGGCAGCGACGGGGCTGCGGCGAGGGTCTTCGCGTCGATGAACTTGCCCAGGGTCAGGTCGCTCGCGTGCACTTCGGTGGTATCGCGGCCGTGCACCGACGCGAACGTCGGCCGCTTGGTCCCCGGTTGCCGTTCGGCCTCGATGTAGGCGGCAAGGGACGCCAGATCACTGGCGGGGCTGACGATCACACCGACCGGCAGATCGATGTCGAAGATCTCATGCAGCAGGTTGGCGAATGTCAACGCGGACAGGGAATCTCCGCCGAGATCGGTGAAATGGGCGTCGGGCTGCAAATCGGCGGCCGCCGCACCCAGCAGTGCTCCGGCGGCCCGGCCGATGGCCTCCAGCACCGGAAGGTCGGCGCCGTGTTGGCGCAGTTCCCGTAGCTCGGTTGCCTGGCTGTCGGCCAGGTCGGCGTAGAGCTGTTCGAGCCGATCGCCGTAATACTCTTTGGCCTTGGGCCGCGCCAGCTTGCGGATACCGGTGAGCAGACCGTTCTCCAGGGTGAAAGGTGTTGTCTCGACGATGAAGTCGCGAGGGATTTCGTACGACTGCAGGCCGGCATCTGAGGCCACATCCTGTAGCGACTCGGTGATCAGCGGCTTCAGCTCGGCTGGAGGCGAACGCCGCAGCGCCTCTTCGGTAGGCACGATGACGGCCAGCAGATACGAGCGAGCGCTGTTGCCGTACACGAAGATCTGCCGCACCAATGGGCTGTCGCCGAACGCCGCTTCCAGCTTGGAAACTGCGACGAATTCGCCCTGCGAAAGCTTGAGCACGTTGTTGCGGCGGTCGAGATACGCGAGCTGATCCGGCCCGGTCTCGGCGACGATGTCGCCGGTCTTGTAGTAGCCGTCGGCGTCGAACACATCCGCGGTGATCTCCGGCCGCTTGTAGTAACCGGGGAACATGGTCTCGGACTTGACAAGCAGCTCACCCCTGGGATGGGGGCGGTCAGTGCGGAAGTAGCCGAGGTCCGGGACGTCGACGAGCTTGTAATCGATGACGGGCGGGCGTTGCACCTGACCGTCGACGAAGACCGCGCCAGCCTCCGTCGAGCCGTATCCGTCGGTCAAGTGGATGTCGAGCAAGGACTCGACGAACGTTCTCATCTCTGCGGAGATGGGCGCCGAGCCCGTCATCGCGGACACGAACCGTCCGCCGAGCAGGTTCTGACGGAGGTCGGCCAGCACATCGGTTTCGGCGGCCCACCGATCGGTACCGTCGGCAGCCCGGCGGTCGACCTCGCTCTGGAACTCACCGAACACCATGTCCCAGATCCGCGGCACAAAGCTCAACTGAGTGGGCCGCACCAATGCCAGGTCTTCGAGAAACGTCGAAAGATCGCTTCTGGCAACGAAATACCCGGTTCCACCGGCGCCTAGCGTCGCGTACAAAATGCCGCGCCCCATCATGTGGCTCATCGGCATGAAGTTCAACGTGATCGACGGGGTGGCGCCTTCGTTGCCCCACATCGCCATGCTGGACCGCCGCCACGAGTTGGCGACCGCCTTCGTGGGGTACATCGCGCCTTTCGGCGCGCCGGTGCTGCCCGAGGTGTAGATGAGTAGCGCCAAAGTGGTGTCGTCGCCAGAGCCGAAGGCAGCAGGCACCGGCAGCGAGCTCCCGCGAACGAACACGTCAGCCAAGGTTTCGACGACGATCGGCGTATCGGCCAGTCGCGCGGTAGCGGCCTCGAGAGCCTCGCGGTGGGCGTCCACCTCGCCGTGGTAGTCGAATACGACCAGCCGCTGGGCGAGGTGGCCGGTCAGCATGAGTTCGACTGCATCGTCGAGGAAGTCGACACTCGACGCAATCGCCACGGGTTCGGTCTCGGCGGCAATCGGCCGCAACTGGGCGACCGGCGCACTGGTCTGAAGCGGAACCGAAACCGCCCCGAGGCGCAGCAGCGCCATGTCGACGGTCGTGTAGTCGATGCTGGTGAACCCGAGGATCGCGACGCGATCACCGGGCCGGACCGGATTCTGTGTCAGTGCCGCGGCGACCGCGATAATCCTGTCCGACAGCTCGCGATAGGTGATGGTTTCGAAGCGGGGAAGCAGCTCCGCCGATGTCCGGCCTGTCGCGGCGTCGGTGACGAACTCGACGGCACGCTGCCCGAGCGCAGGTCGGTCGGCATAGCCGTCGATGACGGTCTGAATGATCTGGGGCAGCGGCAACTCGGGCGCTTCGATCGCCTGGGCGACGGTCTCGCTGGGCAGGGCGGCGGCGAACTGCGGGTCAGTGGCGGTCAAGTCGGAGATGCGGCGCGCGAGCCGCTCTTCACGGGTATCAGTCGGCATCAAGAATCCTCGGCAAATCGCAGTGACTATGGGCGCAACGTCGCGCCTAACCGAAACTACGTTAGTGAAACTAACTTTATTCCGTTGCCAGCTGTCAGTTTGCTGTGAACGGTGTGACGGCCGTCACCGGATCGCAGGCACCGCCGAGGCGGATCGGCCCGGCCCGCAAGGACCTCGATCGCCGCAATCGGCTCGGGGGATCGCGATCCGCAAATCGCGTGTCGCCGCGAGCGCTTGTTCCGACGCTTGCACGCCGCCGATGGCGTCGGCCAGGTCGAGCAGATGCACGGTCGCCTCCATCAATGCGACCTCAGCGATTACCGCCAACGTGGTGGTGCCGACGACGGGATAGGAAATCACCGTTTCCTTGGGCATCGGTGTGGCGCGCAGGATTTCGGCGCACTCGGTGAAGCGCGTCGCGGCGTCGGCGGGAGTGAGCGTCGCTGCGTCGGAGGCGGCCCGTTCGGCGATGTTGTCGGCGGACGTGTGCGCGATGCCGCTGGGGCGTTGAACCGGCGCAGCATCTCGGCGGCGTCGGTGACCGCGGCGGGCCCATGGGTCACCGCCGCATTCAGCATGTCGAACATCGACCGGTCGGGACACAATGAGCCACTAGCTGTCGCACATCCCAGGGGAGACACCGCGTTGCTGTCGACCATTGCTGTCGGGTGAGTTCGGCACACCGGCGCGCCCATCGCTCCCAGGCGTCGGCCAAAGACATCACGCACGGCGTCGTCGTCGAGGCGCATGGCGCCCAGGTTAGCCACCGCCGCAAGCGGTTTTTGGCCGCGCGGGTCGGGGTACTCCCGAAACGACCGAGGAGGCAACATGAGTGAGACGCGCGTTCGCGCCCGCCGCGGAAGGCTGCAGATGCCGCGCAGCCGTGGTGCGGCTAGTGGATTTCTACTGATCTTGTTGGGCGTCTGGGGCGCGCTCGTCCCGTTCGTCGGACCGTATTTCGACTTCGCGTTCACCCCCGATCAGGAATGGACCTGGACCACGGCACGAGGCTGGCTCGAGGTTCTGCCCGGCGCAGTAGTCGCAGTGGGTGGCCTGTTCCTGCTCATGTCGCGCAATCGCGCGGCGGCAATGCTCGGCGGCTGGCTGGCCGTGGCCGGCGGCGCATGGTTTGTCGTTGGCCGTGCGCTTGCCGGTCCGCTGGGGATCGGTGACGCTGGCGCGCCGGTGGCGGCCACCGAAACCAAGCGGGTGTGGCTGGAGTTGACGTACTTCTATGGCCTGGGTGCGCTGATCGTGTTCTTCGGCGCAGCCGCATTGGGTCGACTGTCCATTCGCAGCGTGCGCGACATCGAATGGGCGGAGCGTCCGGTCGCGGCGGCGGCGGCGCAGCCGATGGCGTCGGAGGACGTCACCGAAATCCAGCCGACGGGTACGCAGCAGACCGGCGCGACGGCCGAACGGCCCCGCCGGAGCTGGCGTGACATATTCCAGGGCGGCGGTCACAGGCCAGCGCGCCGCTAAGCCGCAAGACGGATTCCCGGTCGTCACTACGTGGGGTTGGCGATCGGGAATTCTATTGCGGCGCAACGGAATGCCGGGACACTTGTTGGGCGAGTTGGACTCGCGAGGTGAGGCCGAGTTTGTTGTAGACGTGGCGCAGGTGAGACTGCACCGTACGGGGTGAGACGAACAAGCGAGTGGCGATGTCCTTGTTGGGGATACCTTCGGCGACGAGGCGTACGACGTCGAGTTCGGTCGGTGTGAGGGAATCCCATCCGCTCGTCGGTCGCTTGCGTTCGCCGCGGCCGCGCAGCGCGTATGCAACCGCCTCCTCGGTGGACAAGGCGGCGCCCTCCGCCCAGGCAATCTCGAAGTCATTGTCGCCCATCGCGTCTCGTAGTGCAGCTATCGAGGCTTCATAGTCGGCATCAAACGCCTTGAACCGCACCATGCCCATTCGGCGGCGAGCGGCCTCCGCCGCGCCGGAGTTCCGCGCTGCTTCTCGGAGGTTACCGCCTTGTCTCGACACGTCGGCCAGGCAATCCAGGATCTCCGGGACGGTGAGTTGTCCGTCGACCTCCGCGGCGATCGCCAGCGACTCATAGGCTTCCGATGCGGCCTGTGCGAAGTTGCCTTCGGCGACGTGGACGCGGGCACGCGTGGCCAGCGCCGCGCACAACCACCAGCCCTTCGAGGCGGACACGGCCACGTCCAGCCAGCGGAGCGCTTCGGCCAACTTGCCGCCCGCCAAGGCGACCTGGCCGAAAAAAACCATGTTCGATAGTTCTGCCACAGGATTGATGCGCGACTGCTCTGCTTTTTGGACGGCTATCCAAGCCTGGTCGGTATCGCCCGCCGCCAGGTGCACCAAACTGAGCGTCGCGTATGCACCCTGGTCGAACACTCCACCCAGCTCGGCGCAGGCTTTCAGGCATAAGCGGCCTGCAACCCGTGCGCCATCGACGTCACCGTGCCACGCTCGCAGCGTCATTTCGTTCATATGCCCGATCGCGATGTTAACGACGTCATGTGCCGCAATGGCATCGGCGATGAACTCAGGAAACTGCGCCATTGCACCGACCAGATCGCCACGCAGACTCTGCATATTGATTGTGACCCATCGGCACTGCCGTGAATTAAAGGCGTCCCCGATGGCGTTAGCGAGGTCGCGGCCTTCGTCGACGATGGGCTCAATCGCGCGGAGGTCACCAGCCATGAACGCCCCGTAGGCCCGCCGGCTGAGGATCTGGCTCAACCTCCACGAATCACCAAGTGAACGTGCAAGTTCGATTGCTTCGTCGAAGTAAGGCCTTGCGCGCTCAGGCTCATGAGCGGTGATGTAGGCGCATGCGGTGAGCGCTCTGGTCAGCAGGGCCGGATCGTCGCTGTCTCGGGCGATTGCCAGCGCCTCCTGCGCATGATTGAGGCTGACAGTGACATCAACCCAAGAGTTCAAGACCGCCTTGTCGGCAAGTGCCCGTGCACGCACAGTCGGCGGCAGGCTGGTTCCATCGCCATCGGAGCCCGTTAGTGCGGCGTCGAGCCAGGCCAGTCCTTCGACCAGTCGCCCCCGTGCCAGCCACAGTGGCTGTAACGACGATGCGAGTTCTAAAGCCTCTGCGAGGCCGTCGTTTTCGTAACTCCATGCAAACGCCGCCCGCAGGTTGTCGAAGTCGACTTCAGCCTTCGCGATCAGCTGTTCATAGTCATCCCGGGCTGGGGCGTCCAGCCGAGTGGCCATTGTGGTAAAGAAGTCGCAGTGGCGACCGCGCACTTCGTCGGCTTCACCGGATTCGCCGAGCTTTTCGAGCGCGTATTGGCGCACCGTCTCGAGGAGGCGGTATCGAGTTGCCACGGTTGCATTTTCAGCGACAACTAGCGATTTGTCGACGAGCAAGCTGAGTTGATCGAGTACCTGAAATCGCTCTACCTCGGTGGCTCCGGCCACGGCCTGTGCTGCGTCGAGATCGAACCCACCCATGAACACCGCCAAACGGCGAAACAGAATTCGTTCCGGCGCGGTCAGCAAGGCGTGTGACCAGTCGACCGACGCTCGCAATGTTTGTTGGCGCCGTACTGCAGTACGGGCGCCACCCGTAAGCAGCCGGAACCGGTCGTGCAGGCTGCCCACTATTTCGTCGAGCGAGAGCGCTCGCACGCGCGCAGCGGCGAGTTCTATCGCCAGTGGCATCCCGTCGAGTCGATTACAGATTTCGGAAACCGTCGCGATGTTGTTCTCGGTCACCGCGAAGTCCGGCCGTGCTCGGCGCGCCCGGTCGCTGAACAACTCGATAGCCTCGTCGCTCAGCGATAAGGACGGAACTCCCCAGTTCACTTCGCCCGGGACCAGGAGCGGCTCGCGGCTCGTCGCCAGCACCGTCACCCTCGAGCAAGCCCCCAACATTTCGGTGACCAATCCAGCGCTGGCTTCCAATAGGTGTTCGCAGTTGTCGAGCACCAGCAGCATGTGGCGATCGCGAACGAACCGCAGCAGCGTGTCGGTGATCGAGCTACCCGGCTGGTCGGGCAGGCCCAGCGCCCGCGCGACCGCGACCGGGACGACGTCGGGGTGGGTGATCGGGGCGAGGTCGGCGTACCAGACTCCGTCCGGAAAGTTGATCGTCATCCTGGCCGCAACTTCGATGGCCAGACGGGTCTTGCCTGCGCCGCCAGCGCCGGTCAGAGTCACCAGTCGGTTCTCGCCGAGGATGGCGCGGATGTCGTCCATTTGCGCGCCGCGTCCGACAAAGGTGGTTAGTTGCGTTGGAAGATGGGGCGCCGCCAAGGCATTGGCGGTTCGCGGGGGAGGGAAGTCGTTGCGCATGTCGGGATGGCACAGCTGCGCAACGCGCATGGGACGTTGCAAATCCTTCAGTTTATGGCTGCCCAGATCGATCAGCCAGACATCTTCTGGCAGCCGGTCTTCCACCATTTCCTCTGTGGCGCTGGATAGTACGGTCTGGCCGCCGTGCGCCAAATCGCGCAGCCGCGCCGTCTTGTTAATGGTCGAGCCGGCATAGTTGCCTTCGTCGCGCAGCTGCACTTCGCCGGTGTGCAGGCCGATGCGCAGTTTGATCGGAGTCAGGTCCTTGCGCTGCAGATCCAGCGCGCAGGCCACCGCGTCACTGGCGCGCGGGAATGCCGCGACGAAGCTGTCACCCTCGCCTTGTTCGACGGGCCGTACACCGCCATGCTCGGCAATGAGCTCCGAGGCGGTGCGATTCAAACCCGCGAGTGCGGACGTCATCGTCTGGGGCTGGGACTCCCATAGCTGCGTCGAGCCCTCGACGTCGGCAAGCAGCAGCGTCACCGTTCCCGTCGGAAGCAGGTCGGCCATGTCAACGTCGCCCCAGTCAGTCGCGCTCATGCTAGCCAGCATCCGGCCCCGATTACCCGCAAAACATCAGCCCAAAGGCGCAATTTGCGCGCTTGGTGGCCGCGATGACAGCAAGTCATCACTCAATATGATGCTATGCTGTCAACCGTGCGTACGACGGTGACTCTCGACGACGACACATTGGCCTTGGTCCAGCGCCTCATGAGGGAACGCGGGGTGTCGTTCAAGAAGGCCCTCAACGACGCGATCCGCGAAGGTGCGCAGCATCGACCGGCGCCTGCACTGTTTGAGACCAGGACCGCCGACCTCGGTGTGCCGACGGTGAACCTTGACCGGGCGCTGCAGGTTGCGGCCGAACTGGAGGATGAGGAACTGATTCGCCGTCAGCGTCGAGGCGCATGAGGATCGTCGACGCGAACGTATTGCTCTATGCGGTCAATTCGTCAAGCGAGCACCACCAGGCGTGCAAGCGCTGGCTAGACGGGGCCTTGTCCGGTTCCGACACTGTTGGTCTGGCGTGGGTTCCATTGCTCGCATTCGTACGACTCACCACCAAGCAGGGATTGTTCCCCACGCCGCTTGCACCCGGTGAAGCGATGCAGCAGGTCGCCGACTGGTGCGCCGCGCCGGGATCGGTGGTGGTCGGTCCTACGCCGCGCCACGCCGACGTACTTTCAGGCCTGCTTTCCCAGGTGGGCGCTGGAGGGAATCTCGTCAACGACGCGCACCTGGCGGCTCTTGCATTAGAGCACCGCGCCGGAATCGTCAGCTATGACACCGATTTCAGCCGCTTCGACGGTGTCCGCTGGCACACCCCCGACGCACTACTGTCCTGAGTGGTCAGACGTGGCCGGCCGCTCCCTGGCAAGCTGCGCACCCGTGATATCGCCGGCGATATCACATTTTGAAGACGGTCATCCCCCTCCAAATTGTGACGGGAGTGACCGGCGCCGACTAGCTCCGCGATTCCTTCGGATCGAGCTCGTCGAGCAGACGCTGCATGGTCCCGCACATCTGCGCGAAGTCCTTCGCGCCAACGACTCTCGACCACCGGCGCTCGATGTCGGCCACTCGGCCACCGGCTGAAGACATCGCATCGCGTCCGCGCTTGGTCAGGTCGATGAGCTTGGCGCGGCCGTCGGCTGGGTCCGGCCGGCGCTCGAGGTACCCCATCTCCTCGAGGTCATTGACCAACTCCGAGGTGGCGGCCAGGCTCAGCTGCGCTCGGTCTGCGAGCTCAGTGAGTCGGATGCCGCCCATGCGGACGTTGCCGAAGATTTGCATGTGCGGGTCGCGGATGTCGCCGAACCCGGCCTCGCCGCGCGGCGCCGCAAGATCCTCACGAAACTTCCGCAACAGCCTGACCAGCAGCTGTCCGACCGCTTGGCGATCGGGGGGCTGGTCTCTTGACGACGCCATGGCCTTCGAGGATACTACGGTTACCGAAGTTTCGGTTCCCGAAGTAATTGGGGGAGTCGCGATGATCACGCCGAATCCGAATTTCGTCAGCACCGACCTCGGCCGTCTGTACGTTCGCCGTACGGGAACCGGGCCGCCGGTCGTGTTGTGGCACAGCCTGTTCGTCGACTCACGGTCGTGGGATCCATTGGTTGACGCGCTGGCTCGCGACCGCACGGTGTACACGATTGACGGGCCGTCACATGGCAAGAGCGAGGCGGTGCCACGTGATTTAACGTTCGAGGAACTTGTCGAAGCCGCCGAACAGGCCCTCGATCGCCTCGGCCTGACCGAGCCCGTCGATTGGGTGGGCAACGCGTGGGGCGGCCACATCGGCATTCGTCTCGCAACCGCCGACCGGCCACGGCTGCGGACGCTGACCACCATCGGCACTCCGATCCGGGGATTCACGCTGGGGGAGAAGTTCACGAAGGGCTGGCCGCTCGTCGAAATGTATCGTTTCACTGGGCCGAACGGGTTCATCATGAAGCAGTTGTCCGATTCGCTGCTCGGATCGGACGCCATTGCCGCCCAGCCGGATCAGGCTGCGAGGATCATGGCCTCATTCCGCGAGGCAGACCGCAAAGGCATGCTGCATGCAATGAGGTCGATGATGCTGCACCGCACCGGCATCGGGGATCTGCTCGGCAGCATCAAGGTGCCGACTCTGGTGATGCCCGTGCGTGACGACGTCATGGGCTGGCGGCCCGAGGAAGCCCGCCGAACCTGCACCACCATCCCGGACTGTCGCGTCGAGGAGGTCGGCGGCGGCGGACACGTTGCACCCCTGCTCATCGACCATGACCGAATCGCGCAGTTGCTCAACGAGTTCTGGGCCGCGGCGGCGCAGAAGAACTAGCCGGTGTACGCCATCACGTGCTTGATGCGGGTGTAGTCGTCGAACCCGTACATCGACAGATCCTTGCCGTGGCCCGAGGACTTGAACCCTCCGTGTGGCATCTCGGCAACCAACGGAATATGCGTGTTGATCCACACGCATCCGAAGTCCAGCGCCGCCGACACCCGCAACGCACGCGACACGTCGCGCGTCCACACCGATGACGCCAGCCCGTACTCGGTGCCGTTCGCCCAGCCGATTGCCTCGTCCTCGTCGGAGAACGACTGCACCGTGATAACCGGTCCGAAGATCTCATTCTGAACCAGCCGGTCATCCTGACGAAGCCCACCGATGACCGTCGGTTCCACGTAGAAACCCTTGTCGCCCTGGCGTTGTCCGCCGATGGCGACCTTGGCATGCGAAGGCACGTCGGTGAAGAACGACAGCACCCGCTCCATCTGGTTGACGTTGTTTACCGGCGGCACCCATGCGTCCTCGTCACCGGCCGGCTTGCCGTAGGTTGTCGTCGCACCCCGGGCCTGCTCCGCCAACGCGTCCGTCAGATCGCTGGCCACCTTGGCTGTCGCCAATACCCGCGTCGCCGCCGTGCAGTCCTGGCCTGCATTGAAGTACCCGGCCGTCGCGATTCCCTCTGCGGCCGTGGCGATGTCGCTATCGTCGAAGACGATCACCGGCGCCTTGCCGCCCAGCTCGAGATGCGTGCGCTTCAAATTTCCGCCCGCGCTGACCGCCACCGCCCGCCCCGCCGCCACCGAGCCGGTTATCGACACCATATCCGGCGTCGGATGCGCGACGACCGCCGCACCCGTATTGCGGTCGCCGCAAACCACATTCAGCACTCCTGGCGGAAAATGGCGAGAGGCGATCTCCGCGAGCATCACCGTCGTTACCGGGGTGGTATCACTTGGTTTGATGACAACGGCGTTGCCCGCCGCGATGGCCGGACAGAACTTCCAGATCGCCATCATCATCGGGTAGTTCCACGGTGCCACCTGGCCGATCACACCGACCGGTTCACGGCGGATCCACGACGTGTGGTTTTCCATGTACTCACCGGCCGACTTGCCCTCCAACATCCTTGCCGCACCGGCAAAGAAACGAATCTGGTCGACCATCGGCGGGATCTCTTCTGCCATGGTGACGTGGTTGGGCTTACCGGTGTTGCGGCCCTCGGCTTTGACGAGTTCTTCCGCGTTTTTTTCGATGTCGTCAGCGAAATCCAGCATCGCCTTCTGCCGGTGCGACGGGGTAGTGCGCTTCCAGTCCGCGAACGCCTTGGACGCCGCGGCGTATGCATTGTCGATGTCGGCCTCGTTGGAGATCGGCGCGGTGGCGTACTCCTCGCCGGTACTGGGGTCGACCAGTGGCATCGTGGCGCCGCTAACGGAATCGACGGGCTCGCCGCCGATGAAATTCTGAACCTTGGTCATAAGTGAACTCCTGTTGTTAGGGGGCGGCTTAGAGATCAGCGAGGATTAGCGAGAGGACGTCGAGGCCTTCGATGAGAAGTTCGTCGCTGATGGCCAGCGGCGGCAGGAACCGCAGCACGTTGCCGAATGTGCCGCAGGACAACACGATTACGCCAGCCGTATGGCACCCGACGCAAAGCTTCATGGTGAGCACGGGGTCGGGCTCAAGCGTTCCCGGCTTGACCAACTCCATCGCGATCATCGCGCCGCGGCCCCGTACATCGCCGATGCGATCGTCTTCGGCCTGCAACCGGCCCAGCCGGTCCTTCATCAGAACTTCGATTTCACGCGCCCGTTCCACCAAGCCGTCGGCCTCGATCGTTTCGATCGTCGCCAGCGCCGCAGCGCACGCGACGGGATTGCCACCGTAGGTACCGCCAAGCCCGCTGACGTGCGGGGCGTCCATGATCTCGGCGCGGCCGGTCACCGCGGACAGCGGTAGGCCGCCGGCGATGCCCTTAGCGGTGCAGATCAGATCCGGTTCGATGCCCTCGTGCTCGCAGGCGAACATCGCTCCTGTGCGGGCGAACCCCGTCTGCACCTCGTCGGCGATGAACACAACGTCGTTGTTCCGGCACCATTCCAGCAGTGCGGGCAGAAACCCGTCGGCGGGAACGATGAAGCCGCCCTCACCCTGAATGGGCTCGATGACGACCGCGGCCAGGTTGTCGGCCCCCACTTGTTTCTCGATGACACTGATCGCCCGACTGGCGGCCAGCTCGCCATCGGTGGCCAGCTCCTTGCCGTATTCGGCATCGCGGAACGGATAGGACATCGGCGCGCGGTAGATCTCGGGTGCGAACGGGCCGAAACCGTGCTTGTACGGCATGGACTTCGCGGTCAGCGCCATGGTCAGGTTCGTCCGGCCGTGATAGGCGTGATCGAACGACACGACCGCCTGCTTGTGCGTGAACGTGCGCGCGATCTTGATGGCGTTCTCAACGGCCTCCGACCCGGAATTGAACAACGCCGTCCGTTTCTCGCCGCCGCCCGGCGTCAGCTGGTTGAGCTGTTCGGCGACCGCGACGTAGCCCTCGTAGGGCGTGATCATGAAGCAGGTGTGGGTGAAGTTGGCGACCTGCTCTTGTACGGCCGCAACCACCCGAGGCGACGAGTTGCCGACCGTCGTGACCGCGATCCCGGAGCCCAGGTCGATGAGCCGGTTGCCGTCGACATCTTCCACGATGCCGCCGAACGCTCTTGCCGTGTAGACGGGCATCGTGTTGCCGATCCCGCGTGACACCGCGGCGCTCTTGCGGTCGATCAGCTCCTGTGAGCGCGGACCGGGAATCGCGGTCCCGAGATAGCGGCTTTGCTCGAGAGTGCTCAATGAAGCCTCCTGATTGACCGGGCTGTTGGCCGCGCCGCACGGGGAGCATGGCCACGCACGCGCTCGCGGTTCGAGCCTAGTCTCTCCACGCACCGATCCGATTGAAAACGCGTCCGTGTAGAGCGGGATCGTCGGTTGGTCCCGATTACCGCAACGGATTTCGTCGCGTCGGGTTTTGACCTTGAACTTAACGGGAAAAGAATCCTGTCGAATCTCGACAACAACCGCGGAGGTCGTCATGGCCGGCAGCACCGAAGCTAACTCCAGCGTCAAGCCCGACCCCGAGGTCTATCCCTTGGGCAAAAGCCGTCCGCCGCTCGCCGTCGATGATCTCCCGGAGCCGGAGGAAGTGTTCAAAGTCTCCCGGCTCGGTCCGGTGCAGATCATCCAGTTCGTCATCGGGCCGAGCCTCATCGCCCTTGGCATCTCGATCGGCAGCGGCGAGTGGCTGCTCGGCCCCCAGGCCATCGGGGCGTACGGCTTCGTCGGTGTCGGCTGGGTGATCACGGTATCGGCGATCCTGCAGACGTTCTACAACGTCGAGGTCTCGCGCTACGTGCTGGCCACCGGTGAGGTCCCGATCGTCGGATGGGGCCGAGTGCCGCCCGGGTGGAAGTTCTGGGTTCCGTTCTCGCTCATCGTCTTCTACTTCGCGTTCATCTTCGGAGGATGGGCGGCCAGCGCCGGTCAGGGGCTGTTCGCATTGATCGTGGGCCGGGTGCACGAGAAAGACGAGCTCGAGTACACCCGGCTGTTGGCGATCGCGCTGTTGTTCGTGGTCTTCCTGATTTGCGTCTTCGCGCGCAAGATCTCGCGCGCTCTCGAGCTGAGCAACTGGATCATCGTGGGCCTGCTGCTGGCGGTGCTGATCGTCGTCGACATCGCGATCGTGCCGCCGTCGATGTGGTGGGAAGGCATTCGCGGCCTGCTCACCCCGGCGGCACCGCCAGAGGGCATTACCGCGACCACGCTCGGCGGGCTCGCCGGCTTCACCGCGCTGGCCTCGGGCCTGAACTGGTACGCGATGTCGCACTACCGCGACAAGGGCTACGGGATGGGCCACCGGGTCGGCTTCATCGCGGGCATGCGCGGTGAGCGGCAGGAACTGCTCCCGGTGGGCGTGACGTTCCGGGACACACCCGAGAACGCCGCGCTGTGGAAGCGCTGGATGCGGCTGCTGCACATCGACCAGTGGCTGGTGTTCTTCTGCGGTGCCATGCTCGGGATGCTGCTGCCCACGATCCTCATGGCGCACATCGTGGCCACGAGCGGCGAGGAGCCCACGATCGCGAACGTGCCGACGTTCGCCGCCGAGAAGCTCGGTGACCAGTACGGCATGGGCATGTTCTACGTGATCCTCATCGCCGGCGTGCTCATCCTGTTCTCCACGCAGCTGGGCATCTTCGAAGCGCTGGTGCGCAACTTCACCGATGCGGCGCACGCGACGAGCCCGCGGCTGCGCCGGCTGCTGGAGGGCGACCCGCGCAAGTTCTACTACCCGTACATGTTGCTCGTGCTCGTGGTCATCTCCGTCATGATCCACCTGGCCACGCCGGTGCGACTGGTGCAGATCTCGGCGAACATGTCGAACCTCGGTGCGCTGATGTTCCCGTTCATGCTGATGTATCTGAACTCGAAGCTGCCAAGGCCGGCCCGACCACGATGGTGGCACTACGTGATCCTGGCGCTGAACTTCCTGTTCTTCGGGTTCTTCTTTGTGAACTTCGTCTACGAGTTGGCCACAGGGACCGCATTGGTGAAGTTCTAGGCCATAAAGGCGTCAGTCCCGGTCATGACGTCCCGGGCTTTCCCCCGGCCGGCCGATAGGCGAATTGGTCCTCGGCGTCGAGGAACACTTCGAAGCCGACCAGCGGCATGACCGCGCTGTAATAACGCCGCGCAGCATCAAGGTCGGGGGCGTTGAGGCCGACGTGTCCGAGCACTTAAAGACGCTAACAGCAGATCGTGGGCGACCGGGGGGTCGGCCGCCCACTGCGACAATGGCACACTGGTCAACGACGAGGCCCCTGACCTGCGTTCTGGGCACCTGACCGCAAGACCTACACGAAAGAAAACTGCCGCCATGGGCGAATTGACCCTCTTCCTGCCCCTGATCATCATTCTGGGCGCATTCATGTTCTTCGCCTCGCGGCGCCAGAAGAAGGCGATGCAGGCCACCATCGACCTGCACAATTCGCTGGCCATTGGTGACCGCGTGCACACCACGTCGGGCCTGCAGGGCACCATCACCGGCATCACCGACGACAACGTCGACCTGGAGATCGCTCCCGGCGTCGTCACCACCTGGATGAAGCTGGCGGTGCGCGACCGGATCGTCGACGACATCGAGGATGACGTGGATGACACCGAGGACACCGACTACGAGGCTCACGAATCGACCGCTACCGAGATCAAAGAGAGCCCGAACACCAAGACTGACGGCTAACGACTCAGCACCACCACGTACCCTTTGCGGTGCTGACGAACTGATCTCGAAGGAGACCCTGACAACGTGGCATCGTCTTCGGCGCCCGTGCACCCTGCCCGCTACCTGACGCTCTTCTTGGTGATGCTCGTCGGCGTTTACCTATTGGTATTCCTGACCGGCGACAGGGAGGCCAAGCCCAAGCTCGGTATCGACTTGCAGGGCGGCACCCGTGTCACGCTGACCGCACGCACGCCGGACGGCTCTGCGCCGACGCGGGAGGCGCTCGACCAGGCGCAGCAGATCATCAGTGCACGCGTGAACGGTCTTGGCGTGTCCGGATCCGAGGTGATCATCGACGGCTCCAACCTGGTGATCACTGTGCCGGGCAACGACAGCAGCGAAGCTCGCAACCTTGGTCAGACGGCCCGGCTGTACATCCGGCCGGTGATCCACGCGATGCCCGCCGAGGGTCAGGGCCAGCAGCCACCGACCGCGGCGCCGCCGGGTGCACCGCCCGGAGCCCCTCCAGGTGCGCCGGGAATGCCCCCCGGCGCGCCTCCTGGCCTGCCTGCGCCAGGGATCGCTCCTGGCGCGCCTGGGTCACCGCCGTCGCCCGCTGAGCAGGCGCCGCCGGCGCAGACTCCGGCGCCGCAGCCGCGGCCCTATCCGCAGCAGCCGCCGCCGACACCGGCGCCACCCTCGCCGACACCGGGGACTGCGCCGCCCCCGGGTACACCGCCGCCGCCAGGGCCCCCGAACGACAATCAGACGCTGGCGCAGCGCATAACCGACGAGAAGCAGCTGCGGCAGAGCGCCGATCAGCAGATTCAGATCCTGGCATTGCAGTTCCAGGCCACTCGTTGCGATGACGAGGACGTACTGGCCGGCAACGACGATCCGAACCAGCCGCTGGTGACCTGCTCTCAGGACGGCAAAGAGGTTTACCTGCTGGACAAGGCGATCATCAAGGGCGAGCAGATAAAGAACGCCGACTCCGGGCTCGATCAGCAGCGCGGCGAATACGTCGTCAACGTTGAGTTCGACGACGAGGCGTCGCGCATCTGGGGCGACTTCACCGCGGCCAACGTGGGTACCCAGACCGCGTTCGTCTTGGACTCCAAGGTCGTCAGCGCGCCGGAGATCCGGGAAGCCATTCCGGGTGGACGCACGCAGATCACCGGTCAGTTCACCGCCGACTCGTCCCGCGAACTCGCCAACGTGTTGAAGTACGGATCGCTGCCGCTTTCGTTCGAATCCTCAGAGGCCGAAACCGTCTCCGCGACACTCGGTTTGACCTCGCTGCGGGCCGGACTGATCGCCGGTGCCGTCGGTTTGGCGTTGGTGCTGCTCTACTCGCTGCTGTATTACCGGATACTGGGCGTGTTGACCGCGCTGTCGCTGATCGCTTCGGGTGCAATGGTTTTCGCAATCCTTGTGCTGCTCGGCAGATACATCAACTACACGCTCGACCTGGCCGGTATCGCGGGTCTGATCATCGGCATCGGTATGACGGCCGACTCGTTCGTGGTGTTCTTCGAACGCATCAAAGACGAAATACGCGAAGGGCGTTCCTTCCGGTCGGCGGTACCGCGTGGTTGGGCAAGGGCGCGCAAGACGATCGTGTCCGGAAACGCTGTGACGCTTCTGGCCGCGGTCGTGCTGTACTTCCTCGCCGTAGGCCAGGTGAAGGGTTTCGCGTTCACACTCGGCCTGACGACGATTCTCGACATCGTCGTGGTCTTCCTCGTGACGTGGCCGCTTGTGTACCTGGCGTCTAAGTCACCGACGCTGGCCAAGCCGTCGTTCAACGGGCTCGGCGCGGTGCAGCAGATCGCCCGCGAACGACGAGCGGCCGCACACGTGACGGGAGGGGGATAATCATGGCATCCAAGCAGTCATCCGACGTGACCGACTCGACTGGCGTCGAGGCGCCCGGCCTTCAGTCCTCCACGCCACAACACGGCTTCTTCGTCCGCCTGTACACCGGCACGGGCGCGTTCGAAGTCATGGGCAAGCGCAAACTCTGGTACACGATCAGCGGCCTGATCGTCGCGGTCGCGCTCGCCAGCATCCTGTTGCGCGGCTTTACGTTTGGCATCGACTTCGAAGGCGGCACCAAGGTGTCGATGCCGACCGCGTCGCAGTCCGGCACGGTCACCATACAGCAGGTCGAGAACGTCTTCAGTAAGGCGCTCGGCAAGAACCCCGAATCTATCGTCGTCGTCGGCAGCGGAGGCTCGGCTACCGTGCAAATCCGCTCGGAGACGCTGACCAACGAAGAGACCGAAACACTGCGCACCGCGTTGTTCGACACCTTCCAGCCCAAGGGCGCCGACGGCCAGCCGAGCAAGCAGGCCATCAGCGACTCGGCGGTGTCCGAGACCTGGGGCGGGCAGATCACCGATAAGGCGCTGATCGCGCTGGTGGTGTTCCTGGTGCTGGCCGCCATCTACATCGCGGTGCGATATGAGCGCTACATGGCGGTCGCGGCGCTGGCCACCCTGGTCTTTGACCTTGTCGTGACGGCAGGCGTCTATTCACTCGTCGGCTTCGAGGTGACCCCGGCGACGGTGATCGGGCTGCTCACGATTCTGGGCTTCTCGCTTTACGACACCGTGATCGTGTTCGACAAGGTGGAGGAGAACACCAACGGATTCGAGCACACCACCCGGCGCACTTTTGCCGAGCAGGCCAACCTGGCCGTGAATCAGACGTTCATGCGCTCGATCAACACCAGCCTCATCTCGGTGCTGCCCATCCTGGCGTTGATGGTGATCGCCGTGTGGCTACTGGGTGTCGGCACGCTGATGGACCTCGCGCTGGTGCAGTTGGTCGGCGTGATCGTCGGTACGTACTCGTCGATTTTCTTCGCCACCCCCCTGCTGGTGACGTTGCGGGAGCGCACCCAGCTCGTGCGCACACACACCCGGCGGGTGCTCAACCGGCGCAAGCCCGCCAAGGCCGCCGAGGTGGTGCAGGATGCCGAGCCGGACGCGGTGGCGGCGTCGCTGCCCGCCACGCCGGCGCCCGACAAGCCTGCGCCCGGGGCGCGGCCCGCCCGGCCGACCGCAAGCCGGACCGGACGGCCGTCGGGTAAGCGAAACACCCGGCGGCGGTAGGGCCGATGCCTGTCCGGAGCCGGGGCGTGATCGTGGCGGCCGTGCTGGCGGTGCTCGGCGGGCTGGGCGTGTCGTCCTGCTCGGACAGCCCCGCCGACTCGATCGACTACGCCGTTGACGGCACGCTGGTCACCTACAACACCAACACCGTCGTCGGCGCCGCATCGGGGGGTCCGCAGGCCTTCGCCCGGGTGCTGACCGGGTTCAACTACCACGGGCCCGACGGCCAGATCGTCGGCGACCACGACTTCGGCGGCATCTCGGTGGTCGGCCGCGCGCCGCTGGTTCTCGATTACGAGATCAACGCCAACGCCGTTTACTCCGACGGCAAGCCGATAACCTGCGACGACATCGTGCTGGCATGGGCTTCACAGTCCGGCCGGGTGCCAGGATTCGACGCGGCAAGCCGGGCCGGCTACAGCGACATCGCCTCGGTCGACTGCGCGCCGGGGCAGAAGAAGGCGCGGGTGACCTTCGCTCAGGACCGGGGGTTCGTCGACTTCGGCCAGCTTTTCGCGGCGACGTCGATGATGCCGTCACACGTCATCGCCGACGTACTCGGCCTGGGAGATGGGGGCGTCACTTCCGCCATCAATAACAACGACGGCCCGACCGTCGAACGCATCGCGCAGGTGTGGAACACCACATGGGATCTGAAGCCCGATGTGGACCTCAAGAAGTTCCCGTCGTCGGGGCCCTACAAGATCGAGTCGGTCGGCAAAGACGGCTCGGTCGTGCTGGTCGCCAATGACAAGTGGTGGGGGGCCAAGCCCGTCACCAACAAGGTCACCGTTTGGCCGCGCGGCGCCGACATCCAGGACAAGGTCAATCGAGGTGACTACGACGTTGTCGACGTCGCGGCGGGGTCGTCGGGGACGCTGAACCTGCCCGACGATTACGTCCGCACCGACTCGCCGTCGGCAGGCATCGAGCAGCTCATCTTCGCGTCGCAGGGCCCGCTGGCAGGCCCGCCCGCGCGCCGGGCGGTTGCGCTGTGCACCCCGCGTGACGTGATCGCCAAGAACGCCACGGTGCCGATCGCCAACGCCCGGCTCAACCCGGCGACCGAGGACGCATTCGGCGCGGCCGAGGGCGCCGTTGAGGCCGGCCAGTTCGTCATCGCCAACCCCGACGCTGCCCGCGCTGCGATCAACAACCAGCCGATGACGGTCCGCATCGGGTATCAGAGCCCTAACGCCCGGCTGGCCGCGACCGTCGGTGCGATAGCCAAGTCCTGCGCGCCGGCCGGAATCACCGTGCAGGACGCCGCGTCGGACACTGTTGGCCCACTGAGTCTGCGAGACAATAAGATTGATGTTCTGATCGCCAGCACCGGCGGCGCGGCCGGCAGCGGATCCACGGGCGCATCGGCGATGGACGCCTACGAGCTGCACACCGGCAACGGCAACAATCTGTCCGGCTACTCCAACGAGCGCGTCGACGGCATCATCGCGTCGATGGCGGTGACCTCCGACCCGAAGGAACTGGCCCGGCTGGTCGGTGAGGGCGGGTCGATCCTGTGGGCCGACATGCCGACGCTTCCGCTCTACCGTCAGCAGCGGACCCTGCTGACTTCGAAGAAGATGTATGCGGTGAGTAGCAATCCGACTCGATGGGGCGCGGGATGGAACATGGATCGGTGGGTACTGGAGGGGTGACCGAGATCTCGCGGCTCATCGCGTCGATGACACGGGAGGTGCCCGACTTCCCGGAGCCCGGAATCCAGTTCAAGGACTTGACGCCTCTGCTGGCCGACGCGCATGGCATGGACGCCGTGTCCGCCGCGCTCGCCGAGGTCGCCAGGGGTGCGGACCTGGTGGCCGGCGTGGACGCCCGCGGCTTTCTGTTGGGCGGCGCCGTCGCCATCAAACTCGGCATCGGAGTGCTCGCGGTCCGCAAGGGCGGCAAGCTGCCGCCGCCGGTGTTCAGCGAAACATACGAGCTCGAGTACGGCACCGCCACGCTCGAGGTGCCTGCGGACGGCATCGAGCTGGCGGGTCGCTCCATCGTCATCATCGACGACGTGCTGGCCACGGGCGGCACGCTGGCCGCGACGGCAAAGCTGCTGCGGCACGCCGGCGCGACCGTCACCGGTGCCGCAGTGGTGCTCGAACTCGCCGCCCTCTGCGGCCGCGACGTGCTCAAACCGTTACCGGTCAGCAGCCTGCACACCGTGTGAGCGATATCCTCGAAGTCTGACCGCGGGCGAGGCCGATGAGCGCTTGCGCGACGAGCGGAGTGGGAGGTGACGACCATGGCTGACGAACCCGTTACGGGCCAAGCCGTGCAGGCACCTCCGGGAGCGCAGATCCCGGAAACACAGCCTCTTGAGATCCCCAAGGTCTCGACGAGCGCGTCGCGGCGGGTACGGGCGCGGTTGGCCCGCCGGATGACCGCCCAGCGCAGCGCCGTCAACCCGGTGCTCGAGCCGCTGGTCGCCGTGCACAAGGAGAGCTTCCCGAAGGCCAACGTGGCGCTGCTGCAGAAGGCGTACGAGGTGGCCGAGGAGCGCCACGCCGACCAATTGCGCCGCTCCGGCGACCCGTACATCACGCATCCTCTGGCCGTCGCCAACATCCTGGCCGAGCTCGGCATGGACACCACCACGCTGGTCGCCGCCCTGCTGCACGACACCGTCGAGGACACCGGCTACACGATGGAGGCGCTGACCGCCGACTTCGGTGAGGAGGTGGGACATCTCGTCGACGGTGTCACCAAGCTGGACAAGGTGACGCTGGGGACCGCCGCCGACGCCGAGACGATCCGCAAGATGATCATCGCGATGGCCCGCGACGGGCGGGTGCTGGTGATCAAGGTGGCCGACCGGCTGCACAACATGCGCACCATGCGCTTCCTACCCCCGGAGAAGCAGGCTCGCAAGGCTCGTGAGACGCTGGAAGTCATTGCGCCGCTGGCACATCGGCTGGGCATGGCCACGGTGAAGTGGGAGCTCGAGGACCTGTCGTTCGCGATCCTGCACCCGAAGAGGTACGAGGAGATCGTGCGGCTGGTCGCCGACCGGGCGCCGTCGCGCGACATCTACCTTGCCAAGGTGCGCGACGAGATCAACACCGCGCTGAACGCGATGAAGATCAGCGCGACCGTCGAGGGCCGGCCGAAGCATTACTGGTCGATCTACCAGAAGATGATCGTGAAGGGCCGCGACTTCGACGACATCCACGACCTGGTCGGCGTGCGCATCCTGTGCGACGAGATCCGCGACTGTTATGCCGCTGTGGGCGTCGTGCATTCGTTGTGGCAGCCGCTGCCGGGGCGATTCAAGGACTACATCGCGCAGCCGCGGTATGGCGTGTACCAGTCGCTGCACACCACAGTCGTTGGGCCTGAGGGCAAGCCGCTGGAAGTGCAGATTCGTACCCAGGACATGCACAACACCGCCGAGTACGGCATCGCCGCGCACTGGCGCTACAAGGAAACCAAGGGCCGCAACGTTCCTCATCCGCACGCCGCCGCCGAAATCGACGACATGGCGTGGATGCGCCAGCTGCTGGACTGGCAGCGGGAGGCTGCGGACCCCGGCGAGTTCCTGGAGGCGCTGCGCTACGACCTTGCGGTGCAAGAGATCTTCGTGTTCACACCGAAGGGCGATCTGATCACGCTGCCGACGGGCTCGACCCCGGTCGACTTCGCGTATGCAGTGCACACCGAGGTCGGCCACCGCTGTATCGGCGCCAGGGTCAACGGCAGGCTGGTCGCGCTGGAACGCAAGCTCGAAAACGGCGAAGTGGTCGAGGTTTTCACGTCGAAGGCGCCGAACGCCGGCCCGTCGCGGGACTGGCAGACGTTCGTGGTGTCGCCTCGGGCGAAGGCCAAGATTCGCCAGTGGTTCGCCAAGGAGCGCCGCGAAGAAGCGCTGGAATCGGGTAAGGACGCGATCGGGCGCGAGGTACGCCGCAGCGGTCTTCCGTTGCAGCGCTTGATGAACGCCGAATCGATGGCGGCGCTGGCCCGCGAACTGCGCTACACCGACGTGTCGGGGCTATACACCGCGGTGGGGGAGGGACACGTCTCCGCGCGGCACGTGGTGCAGCGGCTGGTGGCCCAGCTCGGCGGCGACGACGAGGCCGCCGACGAACTCGCCGAACGCTCGACACCGACGACCATGGTGGTGCGCCAGCGCAGCACCGACGACGTGGGCGTCGCGGTGCCAGGCGCTCCCGGCGTGCTGACGAAGCTGGCCAAGTGCTGCACACCGGTGCCGGGCGACAACATCATGGGATTCGTCACGCGCGGCGGCGGGGTCAGCGTGCACCGCACCGACTGCACGAATGCCGCATCGTTGCAAGAACAATCGGAGCGGATCATTGATGTGCAATGGGCGCCGTCGCCGTCGTCGGTGTTCCTGGTAGCCATCCAGGTCGAGGCGCTCGACCGGCACCGGTTGCTCTCTGACGTGACGCGCGTACTGGCCGACGAGAAGGTGAACATCCTGTCCGCGTCGGTGACGACGTCCAACGACCGGGTGGCCATCAGCCGGTTCACCTTCGAGATGGGCGATCCCAAGCACCTTGGTCACGTGCTGAACGTGGTGCGCAACGTGGAGGGCGTCTACGACGTGTACCGCGTGACATCCGCGGCGTAGTTGCTTGAGCAAATATGCTCGAATGTTTGCGTTGTCTGCGATACTGCCCCGATGCGCACTGTATTGGTGGTTCTAATCGCTTCGCTGGCGATGTTGGTGGCCGGGGGGTGTAGCTCCACGATCAAGCCGGAGGGGGCGGCGCAATCCGTCACCGACCTCGTGTCCAAGCAGACCGGCTTCAAGCCCGAGGACGTCAAATGCCCGTCGGGCGTCGAGGCCGAGGTTGGCAAGGAATTCAAGTGCGAATTCACCGGGCCGGACGGCCCATACACCGCAAACATGAAGGTCACCAAGGTCGAGGGCGACGACGTCGAGTTCTACATCAAGACCGAACCCAGCAAGTAGCGTTTTCGCGCGAGCGTTCAGGGGCAGGTTTGCGTCTGCTCGTCGGTGTTTCAGCCGACTCGGACTGACGTGATCGTCACGTCCTTGGCCGGCTTGCCGTCGTCGCCGCCGGCGGTGACACCGGTTTCGGCGATCATGTCCAGGGCCGTCAGCCCGGGGCCGTCGATCGTGCCGAACACGGTGTACGTCGGTGGCAGCACCGAGTCGTCGTACACGAGGAAGAACTGGCTGCCGTTGGTGCCAGGGCCTGAGTTCGCCATCGCGAGCGTGCCACGCGGGTACAGCACCGGAACCTTCAGTGCGGGGTCGGTCAGCCGAAACTGGTTGGTCGGGTACTCGTTGGGAAAGCGGTAGCCGGGCCCACCGGTGCCGGTACCCGTCGGGTCACCACACTGCAGCACCCGGAGTTCCGGTGTGGTGGTCAGGCGATGGCACTCCGTGTTGTTGAAGTAGCCCTGCTTGGCGAGGCTGGTGAAGTTGTTGACCGTGCAGGGCGTCTGCGCGTTGTCCAGTTCCAGCCCGATTGCGCCATGGTTGGTCTCGATGGTGGCGCGGATCAGGGCCGGATCCGTCGCGATCCGGCCGTCCTGCGGCGGTTTGACGGGCCTGCTGGCCGGTTCCGTCGTCGCCGGATATTGGCAGTTGGAGCCCAAGGTCTTCGGCGGGTCGAACGGCGGCAGTTTGTTGTCGGCCGGTGACGGTGTCGCGGTGATGTCCGGGAACCGGGGTGTCAGGTCATCGAGGGACTCGAGGTCACGCGCGACCTGGACGACGAACAGCACACTCAGCACCACCACCAACACAGTGAAGACCGTGATCAGGTAGCTGATGATCAGCCCCGCAATGGCCAGCCCGCGGCCCTCCTCGCCGGTCTTGCGGATCTGCGACAGCGAGATGTGGCCGAAGAGGATGCCCAGCGGCGCGAACACGAACGCGCAGACCAGCGACACGATGGCCATCGCATTGGTTGACCGCGGCGGGGGATATTGGGGATAGCCGTAGTACCCCGCGTACGGGCCCGGCGGTGGCGGCGGGTACCCGCCGTACGGCGGGGGCGGAGTGGTCATCGCTTCGTCAGTCGAGCAGGATCGACTTGACCTGAACGTCGTCCTTCGGCTTGCCGTCCGGACCTCCGTCCGCCGTCCCGGCGGCGGCGATCTTGTCCAATGTGGCCAAGCCGGTCTGGTCGATGGTGCCGAACACCGTGTAGTTCGGCGGCAGCTGCGAATCCTTGTACACCAGGAAGAACTGGCTGCCGTTTGTGCCAGGGCCCGCGTTGGCCATCGCCAGGGTGCCGCGCGGATACACCATCGGCTCCTGCAGCTTGGGATCGTCAGGCTGGAACTGGTTGGTCGGGTACTCGTTGTCGAACTGGTAGCCCGGCCCACCGGTGCCCTGCCCCGTCGGATCACCGCACTGCAGCACCGCGAGCCCCTCGGAGGTGGTCAGCCGGTGGCACGGCGTGTCGTTGAAGAAGCCCTGTTGGGCCAGGCTGGCGAAGCTGTTGACCGTGCACGGTGACTTCGCGTTGTCCAGCTCCAGGCCGATGTTGCCCTGGTTGGTCGACATGCTGACGCTGACCTTCGCCGGATCGGTCGGGACCTTGCCCGTGCGCGGCGGTTTGATCGGCTTGCTCGCCTTATCGCGGGAGGCAGGGTACTGGCAGTTGGCGCCCAGGTTGGCTGGTGCCGCGAAGGCGGGCAGCTGCCCTGGTCCGGACGGGGCCGCGCTGGTGGCCGAGGTCGGACTGGTCGTGGCCGCCGACGCGCTCTGGCTGCCGGAGTCACGGTTGGTGACGACGACGGTCGCCACGATGGCGCCGATCACGACGAGTGCGGCCACGGTGGATCCGGCGATCATGTAGATACGGCGCTTGCGTTCCTTTGCGGCCCGGCGCTCGAGCTGCCGCTCGAGTTTGCGTTTCGCTGTTGCCCGCCGTTGTTCGTTGGTCGGCACCGCCGCAGTCCTCCTCGTGATCTATCTCAGTCGGCAACGAGTGTGCCAGGCGTTGCTGAGTGCGGGGGTCGCGACCCACTCCAGCTGGGGATGGGACACTGGACGCCGTGTTGATCACCGGATTCCCGGCAGGCATGTTGGCGTGTAATTGTTACGTGCTGGCCAAGAGAACCGGCGCCGACGCGATCATCGTTGACCCGGGCCAACGGGCGATGGGACAGCTGCGGCAGATCCTTGACGACAACCACCTCACACCGGCGGCGGTGCTGTTGACTCACGGGCACGTCGACCACATCTGGTCGGCGCAGAAGGTGGCCGACATGTACGGCTGCCCGGCCTACATCCATCCCGAAGACCGCTTCATGCTGACCGATCCGATCAAGGACTTCGGACCCAGGCTGGCCCAGATCGCGTTCGGCGCGCTGTTCCGCGAACCCCAACAGGTCGTCGAACTGGACCGTGACGGCGACAAGGTAGATGTGGGTGATGTGACGGTGACCGTCGACCACACCCCGGGCCACACGCGCGGCTCCGTCGTGTTCCGGGTCTCCGATGGACCGGAGGAAGTCGTCTTCAGCGGCGACACCTTGTTCCGCCAATCGGTGGGCCGCACCGATCTACCCGGTGGCAGCGGCCGCGACCTACTCGGCTCGATCGTGACAAAACTGTTGGTGCTCGACGACGACACCGTGGTACTACCGGGACACGGCGAGAAGACCACGATCGGCTTCGAACGCCGTACCAACCCGTTCCTCGAAGGCTTGACTTGATGAGTTCCTGTGAGTGATTTTCAGGCGCCCAAGGGCGTCCCGGATTACCTGCCGCCCGACTCGGCGCAGTTCGTCGGTGTGCGCGACGGTCTGCTCGATGCCGCCCGGCGTGCCGGTTACGGCGACGTCGAGCTACCCATCTTCGAAGACACTGCGCTGTTCGCCCGCGGCGTTGGGGAGTCCACCGACGTGGTGTCGAAGGAGATGTACACCTTCGCCGACCGCGGTGACCGCTCGGTGACACTGCGGCCGGAGGGCACTGCGGGTGTGATGCGCGCGGTGATCGAGCACGGCCTCGACCGCGGGTCCCTGCCGGTGAAGCTCTGCTATGCCGGGCCCTTCTTTCGCTACGAGCGCCCGCAGGCCGGGCGCTACCGGCAAATGCAGCAGGTCGGGGTTGAGGCGATCGGCGTCGACGACCCTGCACTGGACGCCGAGGTGATCGCCGTCGCCGACGCGGGCTTCCGCTCGCTGGGGCTTGACGGCTTCCGGTTGGAGATCACATCGTTGGGCGATGACAGCTGCCGGCCGCAGTACCGGGAACTGTTGCAGGACTTCCTGTTCAAGCTGGACCTGGACGAAGAAACACAGCGACGCGCTCGGTTGAACCCGCTGCGGGTGCTCGACGACAAGCGCCCGGCCGTCCGCGAGATGACCGCCGATGCGCCGGTGATGCTGGATCACCTCTCCGATGTCGCCAAGCAGCATTTCGAAACGGTGCTCGCGCATCTCGACGCGTTGGCCGTGCCGTATGTGGTCAACCCGCGGATGGTGCGCGGGTTGGATTACTACACCAAGACGACCTTCGAGTTCGTGCATGACGGGCTCGGTGCGCAGTCCGGTATCGGCGGTGGCGGCCGCTACGACGGACTGATGCATCAGCTCGGCGGAAAAGATCTGTCGGGCATAGGCTTTGGCCTCGGTGTCGACCGGACGCTGTTGGCGTTGAAGGCCGAGGGCAAGGCGGTCGGTGGAACCACGCGCGTCGACGTGTTCGGTGTGCCGTTGGGGGAGCAGGCCAAGTTGAAACTGGCGGTGCTGGCCGCGCGGTTACGGGCGGCCGGGGTGCGAGTCGACCTGGCGTACGGCGACCGGGGGATCAAGGGCGCGATGCGCGCCGCGGACCGCTCGGGTGCTTCTATCGCATTGGTCGCCGGTGATCGTGACATCGAGGCGGGCACGATCGGTGTGAAGAATCTGGCCACCGGTGAGCAGGTCGATGTGGCTGTCGATAGCGTTCTGACCGAGGTGCTTTCGCGCCTCGGCCGCGCCTAGTTCTCATTTTTCCGCGAGACTGCTGAGAGATCGCGGAATTGGGCGAAAGTTCGATCTCCCCGCGGTTTCTCGGTATCGACCGAACGCCATGCGAGACAGCATGCCGTCACGAAGCGTCAACGTATGCAGCAGTACGGCACTGACGTGGGCGGCGATGACGACCACTAACGTGTAGGCCAGCACCGAATGTGTTTGCCGGAGTACGAAAAACAAGTCGGCATTGAACGCCGCAATGCGTGGCAGCTGCAGTGAACCAAAGACGACTATCTGCTTACCCGTGGCCGACACCATGGCCCATCCCACGAGGGGCTGGGCCAGCATCAGCGCGTAGAGCGTCAACTCGGAACCCACGACCAATTTGTGTTCTGCCCGGACGACGGTTACAGGCAGTCGTGGGGCGCGGTGAGTGAATCGGTTGGCGGCCCTCAGCACAACGATGGCAAAGATCAGCGCGCCGAGCGTCATATGGACGGCCCGCAGCGACTCATAGGAGCCGATCGAGTTCACCATGACGAAGCCGATCAAGAGGGTGCTGAAGATGAGGGCAGCCGTCAGCCAATGCAGGATGCGCGTCCGCAGCGGATACCGCGCCTGCGACGTCACGGCGCCACCTTGTCGACCTGAACAGCGGACGGAGATTTCGGTTCACCGGTCCTGGCGCGGTACGACGCCGCGTACACCGCCGGTCGCGCGCTCAGCAATGGATCGTCTGACGGTTCGATGCCGTCGGGCAGCACGAGCGGATCGAAGTTGATGTCGCGCGCATTGCCGGGCTGCTCAGTTTCGGCGCTTGTCAGCGTGACCGTCCCCGCGTCGATGGTGCGGCGGTCGGACGGCCATGGCAGCGTGGCGTCGCTCAGGGGGTCACCGGGTTCGCCGACCGTCAGCAGCAACCTCCACTGCAGCGGCACTTGGTTTATCTGACGAACCAGTGCGTCGAACAATGCGCTGTCGCCGCCCCGTCGCGCCGGCAGTGCCGCCTGCAGGGCGACGAACGACCACCGCACGGGCGTGCGTGTACCCGCGTCGTTGACCATGTAGAACGTGGTGAGGCTGCTGAACGTGCTGTCGGCGAAGCCGCGAGTTGGCGGGTGCTGCTTGATCAATGCCATCGCGGCCGCCGACTCGGGATGTGCCGTCAGAAACGCCGACATCGCCGCGGGGTCGGGCTTCCCGGTCGCAGGAACGCTCTTAGATGCGAGTAGCCGGTCGTAGAACCCCTGCGGCGAATTATCGGGAAATACCGGCAGATTCAGCATTGCTGTCCGCCACTGGGTGCCGTCGGGAAATGCGAACGCCTGTCCGAGACCTCGCGCCGCCGCCGGTGTGTCGGCAATGAATGGATCGCCCCCGCTGAGGGAGAACCGGCCGGTCACCGACGCGTGACCAGGGCGGAACACCGCCGCTCTCGATAGTTCGGCGCCGTTGCCCGTGCTGTCGAACCGTCCGGTCACCGCCACGCCTTTGGCGTGGTTCCTGCGAAACCCTGGGTGTAGCCCGAACACGCGGCGGAATCCGTCCATGAAGGACTGGCGGGTCAACCCGCCGTCTGGCCCGATCCAGTTGTTCGCGTAGGCGACGGCGCGGAAATCAACGGCCAAGAACGCACCAACCGCGCCGATGCCGAGCAGCAAGGAACGCCGATCAGGTCCACAGTTAGGAGAGCGCGTCGCAGCGGATGTTTATTCAATCCGCGCGCTGTGAGGTCGCTGAGAAGTATTCAGGCCGTAGGGTGATGCCGACCCGACTACGGAGGTGCCACGTGCCGTTGATCGCCCTCGAAGAGCACTACGCCTGGGATCCGGCCAGCGCCGACAATGTCGTGGCCACGTGGCTGCGATCCAATAATCCAACCGCACACCAACGGTTGTACGACCGCGGACCGTTACGTCTGGAGCAGATGGACGTCGCCGGAATCGATTTCCAAATCCTGTCGCTCTTCGATCCAGGCGTCCAGGACGAAACTGACGTCGCACGGGCTATCGACGTCGCCCGCCGCGCCAACGACGACCTGGCCGAGACAGTGCGCGGAAATCCCAATCGGTTCGGCGGCTTCGCGACGTTGGCGACCCAGGACCCGGACGCCGCCGCCGCCGAATTGGAGCGCGCCGTCACCGAGCTTGGCCTCGTCGGTGGACTGATCAACGGGCATTGTCAGGGCCGCTATCTCGACGATCCGGCCTATGAGGGGCTGTTCGGGTGCGCCGAAGAGAGCGGGGCACCCATCTACCTGCACCCCACCACGCCGCACTCAGCCGTCATGGACGCCTGGTTCGCCCCCTACGTCGGCGACGGTCTGCACCTCGCATCTTGGGGGTTCGCCGCCGAGACGGGGACGCACGTGCTGCGGCTGATCTACTCCGGACTATTCGACAGGTTTCCGCGTCTGCAGATGATCATCGGGCACCTCGGCGAGATGCTGCCGTTCGCCGCCTACCGGGTCGACCGCTATTACGGGCTCGGCGGCACAGGCTCAGGAATACGGCTGCAGCGATTGCCATCGGAGTACTTGCGCCGCAATTTCCACGTCACGACCAGTGGCAATTTCTGTCCGCCCGCCTTCGCGTGCACGCTTGAGGTGATGGGGGCCGACCGAGTGATGTTCTCGGTGGACTATCCGATGGATGACAACCAGGCCGGCGCCGAGTTTCTGTCGTCCTACCCGATGGACGACGCGACGCGTCAGAAGGTCAGCTCCGAGAACGCGGTTGCGCTCTTCGGCGCACGTATACCCGCTCACCTGGGCGCTTAGAGGTCGAAGATCTGCCCGTCGCGGGCAATAGTGACCTTGCCCGAGTAATTCTTGCCGATGGCATCTTGCCATTCGGAGTCGGGCAGGTCAGTGGGCGAGTAATGGCTCAGGACAACGTGTTTGGCGTTGGCCGCTGCGGCCACTTCGCCGACCTGTTCTGCCGAGGTGTGCGAATTCTGCAGGTAGTTCGGAGGAAACCTGTTCTGGTAGTACGCGTCATCGAGGCTGAATTGCGCCTCGTGTACCAGGATGTCCGTGTCTTGGGCGAGGGTGATCAAATTTTCCGACTTGGTGGTGTCGCCCGAGAACGTCACGGATACACCTGACTTCTTCAGATCGAAGCGGAAGCCGAAGGCGGGGTAGACGTCGTAGTGGGAGACCAGTGTGGCGGTGACGGTCACGTTGTCATCTGACATGACCGGGAACGGCTCCGTTTTTGGCGACCTATTGCGGTAATCCGATCCCGGTGGCACCGCGATCTCGGTGACCTTGATCAGGTCACCGATGTCGTCGATTCCCATGTCGCGGATGAAGATGTTGCTGGTGTAGGCGAACGCGTTGAGCAAGGCATCGCTGGTGGCGGCGAGCCCTGGCGCCGGGTTTTTGGGGTCGATCGTGGCCGGATCCGCGTCGCCGACTTGGCTCGGTGGCAAGCCCCCGGCCGGTCCCGGACCGTAAACGGTCACTGCCGCCTTACCCTTGGAGGCCGTGTATCCACCGGAGAGGAAGAAGCTGTAGTAGTCAACGATGTGGTCGGTGTGCAGGTGGGTGATGAACATCGCCTTCAAGTCGTCGAATCGAAGCCCCGCGTTGGTGAAGGCGTTGAGTGAGCCCAGCCCGCAGTCGATCTGATAGACGTCGCCGCCGATCTTCAACGCCGAGGAAATCCCGGTTTTGTTGGGAACCGGTGGCGGCCCGGCTTGCACGCCGAGGGTGATCAGCGCGTTCTCGGGCAGTGCGGGAGCCGTTTTCTGTGGAGCCGCTGAACCGCAGGCCGACGTGCTGAGCACGGCACCGCCGACAACTGCCGACATCGCGCCCGCCAACATCGACCGACGCGAGATCGGATCCTGTCGGTGTGTGCACCCGCATCCGCCGGACTGGTCCATGGCCATCAGGAGTGCACCACGGCAGTCAAGACCTCGTCGACGTCACCGACGCCACCGTCGAATGGGTTGCCGCGCTTGAGAACCTTCGTACCGCCGGGTGTCACCGCGACGAGTTTGGGTGAGCTCGAACCGATTTGCAGCTTGCGTGCAAACCGCACCTGATCCAACGGCACCACCGCTCCGCCGCCGTAACTGAACAGCCCCAGCTTGCGGTCGATCACCGCAACCGGGCGGCATTCGTGTAGCGGCTGGCTTCGGCGGCGACGAAACTCGCGTACCACGAGATAGGTCACCGCTCCGATGGCGAGACCCACAGCGAGAAAACCCGCGCCCAGAGCCCTCGAGGGAGCACCGGCGATAAGCGTGACCAAACCGAAGCCGCCCACCACGAGCGTGAGGATGCCCAGCACGAACGCCAGTACGGTCAGCGCGCCCGTGCAACGGTCGAAAACCAGAACCCGACGACCGTCATCAGTGACCACTAGTCCGCCGGTGTCGGCGATCGTTCGGGGTTCGGTGGGTGCACTCATGCCTGCAGCGTGCCACTTCAGCCACCGCGAGCGCCGGCAAACTCGCCGAAATCAGATGGCCATGGCGGCGCGGACGTCCGCTTCCGACGCCGAGCCTCCGGTGCCGGACGAGGTGATGCGGCCGGACTCGAGAATGTAGTAGCGCTCCGATGCCTCGAGCGCGAAGCCGATGTGCTGCTCGACGAGCAGCACACCCAGGTCGCCGCGCTTCGTCAGTTCGGTGATCGCCGCCTCTATCTCGGCCACCACCGACGGCTGGATGCCTTCGGTCGGTTCGTCGAGGATCAAACACGTGGGCGACGTGATCAATGCCCGGGCGATTGCCAATTGCTGTCGTTGGCCGCCCGACAACAGGCCTGCCCGCCGCGCCAACAGCTCCTTAAGCGCGGGGAACAGGTCGAGCTGCTCGTCGATCAGCAGCTTGCCGTTCTTGCGGCCGTCGGCTACGACCTGAAGATTTTCAGCGGTCGTCAGCTGCCCGAACGACTGCTGGCCCTGCGGCACGTACGCCAACCCGCGTGCCACCCGCGCGCTGGGCCGCAGCTTGGTGATGTCGTCGCCGTCGAAAAGGACCTTGCCCGCACTGCATTTCAACAGGCCGACGGCTGCGCGCAGCAGTGTGGTCTTACCGGCGCCGTTGTGGCCCATTACCGCGGCAACGCCGTCGGACGGCACCTCGAGGCTGACCCCGTGGATGACCTCGGAGCGGCCGTATCCACTGTAAATATCGACAAGCTGGAGCACTATGAAATCCCTTCTGCGCCTGCGGCCGCGGTACCCAGGTAGACCTGCTGCACCTTGGGGTTGGCCTGCACTTCGGCGACCGAGCCATCGGCGATCACCTGTCCGCGGGCCAACACCGTCACCGACGTCGCGAACGCCCGCATGAAGTCCATGTCGTGTTCGACCACGACCACGGTCCGTTCACCACCGATGCGGCGCAACAGGTTTCCGGTTTCCTCACGCTCTTCGTGGCTCATGCCTGCGACCGGCTCATCGAGCAAGAGCACGTCGGCGTTCTGGACCAGCAGCATGCCGATCTCCAGCCATTGCTTCTGCCCGTGCGCCAAGACGCCGGCCGGCTTGTCCGCGAGCTCCGTCAACCCGATGGTGTCCAGGGCTTCCTCGATCGCGGGCAGTATGCCCCGGCGCCGCCGCAGCAAGGTCCAGGGCGAGCGGCCGGCACCCGCGGCGATGTCGAGGTTCTGCAGCACGGTCAGCTGTTCGAAGACACTCGCGGTCTGGAATGTCCGTCCGACGCCACGCCGCGCGATCTGGTGCACCTTCTTGCCGAGCAGTTCGACGCCGGACTTATTCACCGAACCGGTCGCGGGCACCAGGCCGGTGATCGCGTCGATGACGGTGGTCTTGCCGGCACCGTTGGGTCCGATCAGGAATCGCAGGTCCCCCTGAAACAGCGTCAGGTCGACATCGGTGACTGCCTTGAACCCGTCGAAATCGACTGTCAGACCGCGGACTTCGAGGTACTGGCTGCCCATGCCGACGTTGCCGCCGGCAACGGGTTCCGCTTCTGACGTGGTCATGACGCCGACACCTTTTCGGCTTCAGGCTCCGGTTCTGGTTCCGGTACCAGCGGCTCGGGTTTGCGCCTACGCCACCGCCGCAACGCACCCAGCCCGGCGAACCCGGCGGGGAAGAAGCCGACGACGATGATGAACAGCAGACCCTGGGCGTAGGTCCATTCCGACGGGAATCGTTCGGAGAACAGGGTTTGGGCCCACGCCACGCCGATCGCCCCCAACACCGGGCCGAGTAGCGTGGTTCGTCCGCCGATCGCTACACCGATCAGAAACGCGATCGACGGCAGGATGCCGACCTGTGACGGCGCGATGAAGCCGACGATCGGCGCGAACAGTGCACCGGCGATGCTGGCGAACAACGCGGCGACGGTGTAGGCCACGACCTTGATGTTGGCCGGGTCGTAGCCCAAGAACCGCACCCGCTCCTCGCCGTCGCGCACTGCGACAAGCAGCTCCCCGTAGCGGCTCTGCATCAGCTGCCGGACCACGGCGACCACCAACAACAGCACTGCAGCGGCGATGAAGTACAGCATCCTGCGGTTCACCGGGTCGTTCAGCGTGAATCCGAAGAACGTACGGAACCTGTTGAGGCCGTTGCTACCTCCGATGCCGGTCTGGCCGACCAGCAGGATGGCCAGCGCCGCCGCCAAGGCTTGCGACAGGATCGCGAAGTAGGCGCCCTTGACGCGACGCTTGAACACGCCGAGGCCCAGCGCCGCCGCAATGGCCGTCGGCAGCAGCACGATCGCCAGCAGCGTGAAGGCGGGTGAGGCGAACGGCTCCCAATACGCGGGCAGCACGCGAACCCCGGCGATCTGCATGAAGTCAGGTACCGTGTCGCCGCGTAGTTGTGCATCGGCGATCTTCAAATGCATGCCCATCATGTAGCCGCCGAGGCCGAAGAACACGCCCTGGCCCAGCACGAGCATCCCGCCACGGCCCCAGGCCAGCCCGATGCCGACCGCGACGATCGCGTAGCACAGAAACTTGCCGAGCAGGCTCAGCCGGAAGTCCGACAGCACGGCCGGGGCGAGCGCGAACAGCACCACCGCCGCGATACCGAATCCGGCCCAAGTCTGCCAGCGACCCAGGAGCGTTCTCACACCAAACTCCTTGTCCTAACGGTGAACAGACCCTGCGGGCGGACCTGCAGGAAGATGACGATGATCACGAACACGATCACCTTGGCCAGCGACGCGGTGCTGCTGTACTCGATGAACGAGTTCAAGAAGCCCAAGGCGAACGCCGCGATGACGGTGCCCTTGATCTGACCGAGGCCGCCGACAACCACGACGAGGAACGCGTCGATCAAGTAGCTCTGCCCGATGGTGGGGCTGGTCGAACCGATCAAGGTCAGCGCGACACCGGCGACCGATGCCAGGCCCGATCCGATGAAAAAGGTTGTGATATCGGTTTTTCGGGAAGAGATGCCGCTGGTCTCCGCGAGGTCGCGATTGGCCACCACGGCCCGGATGCGTCGACCCATCGGGCTCACCTTCAAGACCGTGGCGAGCGCAACCACACACGTCACCGCCAGCAGCAGGATGAAGATCCGGGTCTTGGGCACCACCGCGCCGAGAATCTCCACGCCGCCCGACAGCCACGACGGTCCGACGACGTTCACGGCAGGGGCTCCGAAGACATCGCGGGCAACCTGTTGCAGTACCAAGCCGACACCGAAAGTGACCAGCAGGGTGTCGAGCGGACGGTCATACATTCGCTGGATCAGTGCGACTTCCAGCAGCGCGCCCATGGCTCCGCCGACCACGAATCCGACCAGCAGTGAAATCAGAAGAGATACACCGGCGCTCGATACTACCTGCTGCACCACGTAGGCGGTGTAGCAGCCGGCCATGATGAACTCGCCGTGCGCCATGTTGATGACGCCCATCTGCCCGAACGTCAAGGACAGCCCAAGTGCGGCCAGCAACAGGATCGAGCCGAGGCTCAATCCCGTTGCCAGCTGTCCAATCAGGACATCCATGTCAGCTGGAGAGACCCGCGGCCCAGGGGTAGGTCTTCAGGTATGGGTCCGGCTGGATCGGGCCGGGCGACTGCCAGACGGTGTAAATCAGGCCGTCGGGGTGGATCTCGCCGATGCGAGCGGTCTTGGTGATGTGGTGGTTAGCCCCGTCGATGGTGACCAAGCCTTCGGGCGCGTCAAACGTGACACCGCCCGCGTTGTCCTGAATGGCCTTGACGTCGAACGACTTCGCCTTCTCGACGGTGTTCTTCCACAGATAGACCGACACGTAGGCGGCCTCCATCGGGTCCGACGTCGGCTTGTCGGCACCGAACTTGTCCTTGTAGGCCTTGACGAACGCCTTGTTCACCGGGTTATCGACCGTCTGGTAGTAGTTCCACGCCGTCAACTGACCCTCAATGTTCTTCGCGCCGATGCCCACAACTTCTTCCTCGGCGATCGACACCGAAACCACCGGCATCTTCTGCGGGGTCAGGCCGGCGTTGCTGTACTCCTTGAAAAACGCGACGTTGGAATCGCCGTTGAGCGTGTTGAACACCGCACCGGCATTGGAGCCGCGGACTTTGTTGACGATGGTGGAGAAGTCCGTCGAGCCCAGGGGCGTGTAGTCCTCACCCTTGATCTCGATGCCGTTGGCGGCCGCATACGCCTTGATGATCCGGTTGGCGGTCTGCGGGAAGACGTAGTCACTGCCGACCAGATACAGCGACTTGATGCCCTTTTCCTTGAGGTAGTCGAGCGCGGGCACGATCTGCTGGTTGGTGGTGGCACCGGTATAGAAGATGTTCTTCGACGCCTCGAGGCCCTCGTATTGGACCGGGTAGTACAGCAGGGAGTTGGCACCCTCGAAGACCGGAAGCATCGCTTTGCGGCTCGACGACGTCCACCCGCCGAACACCGCCGCCACGCAGTCGCTGCTGATCAGCTTTTCGGCCTTCTCGGCGAACACGGTCGGTTCCGAGGCGCCGTCCTCGCCGACAAGCTGAATTTGCTTGCCCATCACGCCGCCCGCGCCGTTGATCTGCTCGACGGCCAAATCGATGGCGTGGCGCACCGTCACCTCGGAGATTGCCATGGTGCCGGACAGCGAGTTCAGCGCGCCCACCTTGACCGTCGAACCCGACGTGTCCACGCAGGACTTGGCGTTTGCCGTATCGGTCTCGGTGGCCTTGCTTCCACAGCCCGCAAGTACGAGGCTCGTTGCGGCAACGACGCTTCCCGCAGCCAGGGCCGACTTTTTGAACGAGGAGCGTCGCGGGTTTCGCATGAACAGCCTTTCGTCGATGTCCCCAGCGCTTGAGTGCTGTCAGGAGCGCAAAAGTTAAGACACCCATCGGGTGTCGAATCGGGACGTTAGATCGCCTGTGTTTCTACGAAATGTCTGCGTGTGACGAACAAATTAACCTGTCTCTTGGCCCGGATTGGTTTGCCGTTTGCCGGGGCACGACGTAGCTGACCTGCCACAGTTGTAACGATCGGGTACGGTGCCGCGATGTGACGGACATGCGAAAAACGACAGCCAGGGTTGGGGCAGCATTGGCGGTAGCAGCTGCCGGAATTGCGATGAGTCATGGCACGTCGAGCGCCGAGCCGGCAGGCCACCAGGTGCGGTACACCCTCACGTCGGCAGGCCCCGCTGATTTCGACCTCTACTATCTGACGTCTCAACCGCCGAGCAAAGCCGCTTATGACGCCGACGCGTACGCCTTCCTGAAGAAGGAGAAGGTGAACCTGGCGCCGGGAGTGCCATGGGTGTTCGAAACCACCCTCGCGGACCCGCAGTGGGCGATCTTGACGGTGAGCAGCACCACGCACGGGGGGCAGGCCGCGCCGAATCCTCACTGCGACATCGCCGTCGACGGTCAGGTGGTCGTGCAGCAGGACGCTCCTTACAACCTGCAGTGCAAGCTTCCAGGCAGCCCGATCTAACTCAGCTAGCTCGCGAACACGTAGACCCAGGCCTGCTCGCCTGATCGCAGTGGCACGGCGATGCGGCGATAATCGTCGACCTCGTACTCGTCGGCCGCGGCGAGATCGGCCCCGCTGATGGCGAACACCGTGCCCTCGACGGCGGCGTCGGCACGGTCTGTCGGCCGCAGGATCGGATGGCGGTCGCTGCCGCTGGTGGCGATCACGTGCGGATCCGTGATGGTGACGTAATCCAGTTCGTAGCCGACGATGGCGTCGTTCCTGCCGTCGAGCTCACGGCCGAAGGTGCTCAGCTGCACTTCCCGCTGACGCAGCGTGCCGTAGGAGAACAACAGCTCGGTCTGCTCGGGCATGTCGATAAGTCAATCAGTTGTCGGCTTGGACCGCCTCCGGCAAACGGCCATGCATGCAAGTGTGGGCGAGTAGCGTCGCAAAAGACTCACGAGCCGCGGGGGTCGGCAAAGGGGTAGACCATGACCGTCAGTGAAGACAGACTCAACGCATTTCTGGGCAAAGCCATCGGTGATCTCGGGGCGTCGATGAGCGCCGTGCTGGTCCTGATCGGCGACGAACTTGGACTGTACAAAGCGTTGGCCGAAGGGCGGTTGACGGTCGAGGAGCTCGCAAAGCGCACTGGTGCCAATGAAAGGTACGTGCGCGAATGGCTCGCCAACCAGGCCGCCGGCGGCTACGTCGAGTACGACAGCGAAGGCGACGAGTACTACCTGAGCGAGGAGCAGGCGCTGTGTCTGGCGAATCCAAACGGACCGATGGATCTTCCCGGTGCCTACTCGATCGTGGAGGATCTCTTCCAGGTTAAGCAGCGGGCCGTCGAGAACTTCCGCAGTGGCGCCGGCATGGAATGGGGGGAACATCATCCGTGCTTATTTCAAGGTACCGAACGCTTCTTCAGGGCCGGCTACAACGCGAGCCTGTTGTCGGACTGGCTGCCCGCACTCGACGGTGTCGTCGAGAAGCTCAAAGCCGGAGGACGCGTCGCCGATGTGGGCTGTGGGCACGGCGTGTCGACAATTCTTATGGCACAGGCATTTCCACAGTCAGAGTTCGTCGGAATCGACTATCACGACGCGTCGATAGAGACTGCGCGCGAGCACGCCACCCAGGAGGGCGTCACCAACGCAAGCTTCGAGGTGGCCGACGCGACGACCTATCGGGGTGGCGACTACGACCTCATCGCCTTCTTCGACTGCCTGCACGACATGGCCAATCCGTCCGGCGCGGCCCGTCATGCGAGGCAGGCACTGAAACCCGATGGCCATTGCATGTTGGTCGAACCGTTCGCGGGGGATAGCCTCGCGGACAATCTGAATCCCGTCGGCCGGGTCTTTTACGGGGCATCCTCGCTCATCTGCGTACCCGTTTCACTTGCGCAGAATGGTCCGGCGCTCGGTGCCCAAGCGGGTGAACGGCGGCTGACGGATGTGATGATGGACGGCGGCGGCTTCAGCCGGTTCCGTCGCGCCACCGAGACCCCGTTCAACCTTGTCTTCGAGGCTCGGCCCTAAGCGCTGGCGCGTACTGCACGAACAAAAGATGCGACCGCCGCGCCGATCTCGTCGGGGCTGTCCTCCTGAATGAAATGCACACCGGGGACGGCGACCTCCGTCTGGTTCGGCCAGGTCCGGACGAAGTCGAGAGCGCGACCGCGGATCAGTGCGCCCGGCTCGCCCTTGATGAAGAGCTTGGGCACGTCGCTTTGCGAGAGCCACGTGCCGTACTCCTCGACGATCGCGACCACGTCGGCGGGCTCACCCTCGATTGGGATGTTGCGCGGCCATGACAAGGTCGGCCTGCGATCCTCGCCGGCATTGCGGAAGGGTGTGCGGTAGTGATCCATCTCCTCGTCGGTCAGTTTGCGCCGGACCGACGCAGGCAGCACCGCCTCGACGAACATGTTCTGCTCCAACACCATTGATTCGCCTTCGGGCGAGCGGAAGCCCTTGAACACACTCTGCATGGGACCGGGGAAGTCCGACCAGTCGATCGGCATCGCAACGGCTTCCATGTAGGCGATGCCCGCTACCCGGTCGCGGTGCTGGTTTGCCCAGTCGAAGCCGAGTGCCGAACCCCAGTCGTGCACAACGAGGATCACCCGATCACCGAGATCGAGTTCGTCCCACAGCTTGAACAAAAAGTCGCGATGCTCGGCGTAGTGGTAGCGATCCGGTCCGGAGTCGTCGAGCTTGTCTGAGGCGCCCATGCCGATCAGATCGCAGGCGACGAGCCGGCCCAGCCCCTCCAAATGCGGCATCACGTTGCGCCACAGGTACGACGAGGTGGGGTTGCCGTGCTGGAAGACGATCGTCCAGTTTTCGGAGCCCTGACTTTCGTCGATATAGGCCATCCGCTTGCCGTTGACATCTTTGTACTGCAGCTGTCCGTATGGCCTGGCTCCGGACATTGGCGCCCTCCTCGTCCGCGAAAGTGAACTTATGACACAGTTTCGCGCGAAAAGTGTCGAATAAGTTCACGTTCGACATGACTATTGTCTTGACATCAGATCGAACAAGTGTTCGAATATGGCATGCGGTGGGACGGCCAGGGCGTCAGCGTCGACGACGGCGCCCTTCCTGGCCTGCAACGCATCGGCTTCGTCCGCTCTGTCCGGACGCCGCAGTTCGAGGGCATCACCTTTCATGAAGTCCTTTGCAAGAGCGCCTTGAACAAGGTGCCGAACGCGGCGATGCTGCCATTCCGCTACACCGTCAACGGCTATCGCGGGTGCTCTCACGCCTGCCGCTACTGCTTTGCCCGGCCCACGCACGAGTACCTCGATATGGACTGCGGCACCGACTTCGATACCCAGGTCGTGGTCAAGACCAACGTCGCCGATGTGTTGCGTCGCGAGCTATGCCGGCCCTCGTGGCAGCGGGAGACCGTCGCGCTGGGTACCAATACCGATCCCTATCAACGCGCGGAGGGGCGCTACGCATTGATGCCCGGCATCATCGGCGCCCTGGCCGATTCGGGCACACCGTTTTCCATCCTCACCAAGGGCACGCTGCTGCGCCGCGATCTGCCGCTCATCACCGAGGCCGCCCGCCGGGTGGACGTCAGCGTGGCGGTATCGCTGGCCGTTGGCGATCCCGAACTGCACAAGGACGTCGAACCCGGCACGCCGTCACCGCAGGCAAGGCTCGGATTGATCTCCGCCATTCGGGACGCAGGCCTCGGCTGTCACGTCATGGTCGCGCCAGTGCTCCCACGGTTGACCGACTCGGTCGAGCACCTCGATGCGCTGCTGGCCCAGATCGCCGAGGCCGGTGCGACGGGGGTGACGGTGTTCGGCTTGCATCTGCGCGGTTCGACGCGCGGATGGTTCATGGGTTGGTTGGCGAAATCGCATCCTGACCTGGTGGGGGAGTACCGCGAGTTGTACCGGCGCGGAGCGTACTTGCCTGCGGATTATCGGAACATGTTGCACGACAGGGTGAAGCCGCTGGTCGCCAAGCACGGCCTGGCGCCCGACCGCCGATCCTTCCGGGCGGCCGACTCGCCGGCGGCACCGCCCGCCGAGGTCCTGCAGCCGACGTTGTTCTAGCGCGAGCAGGCCGGATCAGCCCTTGTTGCGCTTGACCTGATTGAAGGGCACACCGCGGTCGGCGGCGTATTCGCGCGGGAAGCCCAGCACGCGTTCGCCGATGATGTTCTTGGCGATCTCGGTGGTGCCGCCGCCGAGTGCAGCGGCCTGCCGCGACAGGTATCGCTCGCCAAAGCGGATGAGGTCATCGTCGACGTCGACCACGGCCGAACTACCCGCGATCGCCAGCACAGTGTCGAACTCCAGGTGATGGGTTTCGGCGTGTGTGACACGGATGATCGAGCCAGCCGCCGGGGGCAGCGAGCCGTCGAGGACACCGTGATACACGTGGTCGATGAGCTGCTCGCGCACGGCCCGGTGCACCAGTGCCCGGCCTGCCCTTTCGCGGGCGTGTTCGTTACCGGACTGACCCGTCTTCTTCAGCACGGCGACATAGTCGATGGGCACATCGGACTTGCCCTCGGCGCCAACGCCACTCGCAAACTCCGACCCACCGCCGACCGCACGCCGCTCGTGATAGAGCTGCCGGGATGCGACGTGCCAGCCGCCGTTGACTTCACCGATCACCGCGTCGTCACCGAGCTCGAGATTGTCGAAGAACTCTTCGCAGAACTCGACAGAGCCGTTGACCTGCTTGATGCGGCGCAGTGTGATGCCTGGGCTGTTGATGGGCACCAGGAACATCGTCAGGCCCTCGTGCTTGGGCACGTCCCAGTCGGTGCGGGCCAGCATCAGCCCGTAGTCGGCAGCGAAAGCGCTGGTGCTCCACGTCTTCGCGCCGTTGATCATCCACTTGTCGCCGACGCGGTCCGCCCGGGTGATGACGCCTGCGAGATCCGACCCACCGCTGGGCTCCGACAGTAGCTGGACAAGCACCTCATCACCGCGCAGTACGCCCGAAATATGTTGTTGCTTCTGCTCTTCGGACCCGGTGTCGAGGATGGTCGCCGCGCAGATCGTGAAGGTCGGCGTGTTCAGGATGACCGGCAGCTCGTAACACCGGGATTCGTTGTTGAACGCCTTCTGGTAGGCGATCGGTAGGCCGAGGCCGCCGTACTCCTTCGGAAAGCAGATGCCCGCGAATCCACCCTCGTACAGCTTCTTTTGGAGCTCACGGGCACGCAGCCACGGTTGCTCTTCGCCTCTGTCGTGTTCAGGCGGGTTGTTCGGGTCGATCGGTGGCAGGTTGTCCGCCAGCCAGGTGCGGGCGCGCGCGGCGAACTCCTCGACCGACTCCGTCTGTGTGGGCGCTGATGTCGTCTCGGTCATGATGCGGGCTCCAGCTCCTTGGTGAGGTCATAGACCCGCAGGTTGTGGTCTTCGGGCGTGCCGAACATCGAGCGGTACAACGTGACTCGCCGCAGATACAGGTGCAGGTCGTGCTCCCAGGTGACGCCGATACCGCCGTGTAACTGCACACAGTCCTGCAGCATGCCCGGAGCGTGTTCGCCCACATAGGACTTCGCGACGCTGACGGCCATCTCGGCGCCGGGCGAGCGGGCGGCAACCTCGGCCACCGCAGCGTTCGTGGTTGCGCGGCACGCCTCGAACCAGATCTTCAAATCCGCGTACTTGTGTTTGAGTGCCTGATAGGAAGCCAGCGGACGGCCGAAGGAATGCCGGTCAAGTCCCCACTGGATGGTGAAGGCCAACACGGTGTCGAGAATTCCGACCACCTCGGCGCACTGCAGCACTTGCGCTATCTGGCTCTGCCGCGCGATCAGTGCCGGGGTCTGGTCCGCCGATCCAACAGCCGCCGATGCGCCGACTTCGACGCCGTCGAAATGCACTCGGGCGTAGCTCTTCACCATGTCGATCGAGCGCTGTGACTCCATGCGCATGCCGGGCGCGTCCGTCGGCACCAGGAACTGACGCACCGCACCCTCACACCGCGCCACGACCAGCAGCAGCCCGCTTTCGGCGCCCGCCTCGACGCGATCCTTGACTCCGTCGAGCCGGAATCCCGACGCCGTTGGCGTTGCGGTGATACCGGCGTCCATCGGCGCCCACGACTTGCCCGGCTCGTAGACCGCCCACGAGCCGACGACCTCACCGGCCACCAGGGATTCGATTGCGTCCTCGTGGTTTTCGGGCGCCTCGACCAGACCGGCCAGGATGGTGCTGACGGGGTGCAGTGGTCCCGGCGCGACGGTCCTACCGATCAATTCGGCGACGAGCGCCAAATCGCCGACGCCGTCGCCCGAAACGCTGCCGCCGCCGAGTTCCTCAGGAACCAGCAGGCTGGTCCAGCCGAGCTCGGCCGCCCTTCGCCACCAATCGGGCTCGAAAGAGGTGCCGGCGGCATGGAGTTCGCGCAACCGGCTCAGCGAGGCTTCCTTCTCAAGGAACGATTGGGTCGTCGAGGCAAAGAGCAATCGTTCGGGGTTGGCGGCTTCGGTCACGGCGCCAGCTCGCTTTCAAAGTGGTGCGAACGTGCGTGCCAAGGAGTCGACACGCACGCTCGCGACGTTGGTCCTCGTATCAGGCGGGAATGACGATCGGTGGCACGTCGGGGTTGTGGACGATCTTGTTCTCCACCTTGAACAGGTCGATCATGTTGCCGCCCATGACCTTTCGCTGCCCCTCCTCGTCGAGGCCCTGAAGGTCGTCGATTAGGTGAGTGGGCTCCGCCAGCCCCTCCGGGTGCGGCCAGTCGGAACCGAAGATCACCCGGTCGACGCCGCACAGCTCGGCCATCTGGGCGAAGTCGTCCTCCCAGAACGGGGCGACGTAGACGCCTCGCCTGAACGCCTCGATCGGGTTCTCCGGGAACGCCTGGGGCATCTTCTTGTAGGTGTTCTCGAACTGCTTGAACAAGTAGGGCACCCAGTCCGCGCCGTTCTCGATCGAGAGGATGCGCAGGTCGGGGTTGCGGGTCAGCGCACCGTGGCACACCAAGGCCGCCATCGAGTCCTCGATGGGCCGCTTGCCCATCGAGACCATCCGGAACGCGGTCGGCTTGAACGGCAGGAACTCATCGGCGGGTTCCCAGTCGTTGAGGTACTCGGAATAGCCGCTGTCCGAAGCGTGCATCGAGACCGGGATGCCGGCCTTCGCGCAGGCCTGCCAGAACGGGTCGAACTCCTCGGTGCCGAACGACCGGGTGCCGCGCATTCCGGGCACCGGCGCCGGACGGACCAGCACCGTCTTGGCGCCACGCTCCAGGCACCACTCGAGTTCCTCGAGGGCGCGGTCCACGATCGGCAGGGTGATGACCGGAGTGGAGAAGATGCGGCCCTCGTAGTCGAACTGCCATGTCTCATACATCCACTCGTTCAGCGCGTGGATCACGTCGTGGATCAGTGCGGGGTCGTCCTTCATGCGCTCCTCGACCAGGCTGGCGAGGGTCGGAAACATCAGCGAGTAGTCGAGGCCGAGGCCGTCCATGACCTCGAGCCGCGCGGCAGGCTCGCGGAATGCGGGGATGGCCTTCATCGGCTTGCCCATCACCTCGCGGAAGCTCTTGCCGCCGCTGCCGTGCCGGAAGTACTCCTCCTGCGCGCCGGGCCGTGCGACGACCTCAAACGTCGGGTTTGGGATGTAGTCACTGACCTGGTTGCGCACCATGATCTTGGTGCGGCCGCGGACCTCGATGTAGTCGATGACGTTCTTGCGGTGGTCCGGCAGGAATTTCGTCAGCGCCTCTTTGGGCTCGTAGAAGTGGTTGTCGGCGTCGAACACGGGATAGGGGAGCTTGCGGGTCATATCCGCCTCCTGGAAGTCTCGTCCTTGCTCTGGTGGTAATGACATTACCACGGCTGGACCAGCCAAAACACCACCCCCAGCTGGCGGAATTTTGAGGCCGGTATCGCGCAGGTCAGACGGGTTGACCGGGCTCGATCAGGCCGCTGACGCAGAAGTCGTAGATGTGGTCGGCATCGATCGGCACGCCGTTCAGCTCGGCGCCTAGGACTTGCAGCCGCATGGCGCCTAGTGCCGATTGCATGATCAGCGCGGCGGTGGCGTCGACGTCGAACCCCCGCCGGAACGTGCCCTCGACGATGCCGCGGTTGATGATTTCCTTGATCAACTCGTGTAGCGGTGAGAGGACGCGCGCGTACTCACGGGGCAGCGTCTCGGCGAGATGGTCGTTGTAGTCGGTCAGACCGCGATTGACTCTGTCCTGGGTGCTGGATTCGGCGGGCGTACAGATTCGGTCGATCAGCACGCGAAGGGCCGCGGTGCTTTTCAACCCCGTGGTGTCTTCGCGCCACTTCTTCGTGGACTCCGACATGATCTTGTCGATCAGCGCCAGCAGCAGTTCATCTTTGGTGGAGAAGTGCTGATAAAAGGAGCGCAGCGAAGTCTTTGACCGCTCCACCACCTCGAGCACCGTGAAGTCTGTGCGGCCCGTCTCCCCGAGAATCGTCAGTGCCGATTTCATGAATCGTTTGGCGCGGGTTTCCGCGTCGACGCTGACGGTGTCGGTGCTTGACGTCACTGGCCGAGCGGCTCTAGGCGACCGTCCGCCTTGCTTCGCCATGGGCACACCTCCAGCGCCGTAGTAACTCGTTGGTAATGACGTTACCGGTTTTGCCAAAGCTCGGTTACTGTTCCCTCACATGACGACAGACTCCGCACAGACCCAGTGGACCGTCCAGGGACTGCTCGACCTGTTCGACGTGCAGGCCGCCGGTGAGGACACGTTCATCGCCGAGACCGGCCTCGCCGGTGAGGACCAACGGCAGGTAGTCGAAGGCACCCAGGTAGTCGCCCAGGCGATTGTCGCTGTGGCCAAACGTTTCCCGGACAAATCGGTGCGCTCGGTATACGCGGTGTTTGCGCGGGCGGTCATGGTGAGTGCAGGCCCTGTCGAGTTGCAGATCGACGTCGTCAGCGAAGGCCGGTCCACCGCGACCGCGGTCGTCGCGGCCAAGCAGAACGGCAAGCGGTGCATCACGATGACGGTGCTCGCCGACGTGCCCACCGACGACGTCATCCGCCACCACCTACCGCGGCCTGAGGTCGCGGCACCCGCCGATGCGAACGTGATGCCGATGCCGATGGTCGGGCGTGAGCTTCGCCTCGTTGACGTCGTCGACGTCAATAGCCCCGACGAGGTCGGGCCCCCGGAGTTGTACGCCTGGCTGCATTACGACCCGATCCCTGCCCGCGACGACCTGGCGAAGGCGCTGATCGCGTATTTCACGGGCCACCTTGGCATTTCGACGACGATGCGCGCACACCAGGGCATTGGCACCGCCCAGTCGCATTTGACGGTGTCGACCGCGCCGATGACGGTGTCGGTCAGCTTCCACGAACCGGTGCGCTGGGACGGCTGGATCCTCTACAGCCACGAGAGCACACAGGTCGGTGCCGGCATGTCGTATGTGCGGGGTTCGGTGCATACCGAGGAGGGCGAATTGATCGCGTCGTTCGCGCAGGACGCGTTGATCAGACCGTTGCGCACCACCGACACCGCAATCAAAGAGCAGGCCCGCCTCTAGCGCGAGGGCCCACACCGAAGGTAGGGGACAGACGCAAACCACCCAATTTCGCGGCGTGTCGGGGGTATTCGCGTCCGCTCGCGCTTGAAAATCAGATCTTGAGGTAGCCCTTGTCCGCGGGGATCTGCGCGGCGGTCACCAGTGACGACCGCGTCGCTGGCCAGCCACACCACGATGTCGGACACCAGGTTCGGGTCGGCCAGCGAGTCGGTGGGCAACGCGCCCGGTGAGTAGCTGTGGATGTAATTAGGGTGGTCGGCGAACATCTGCCACATCGTCGTGTCGTTGCCCATCGGCGTGTCAGTGCCATACGGATGCACCGAATTGACCCGGATCCCGAACTCGCCGAGCTCGACCGCCAGCGAGTTGGTCAGCCCGACCACGCCGAACTTGCTTGCGCAGTAATGGCCGCAGCCGGGAACCGCCTTGATGCCTGCCGCCGAGCTGATCGCGATGATCGACCCGCCGTTGCCCGCCTCGATCATCGGCGGCACCACCGCCTTGACGGTGTTCCACAGACCGGTGAGGTTGACATCGAGGATGTCCTGCCATTGCTGGGCCGAAATCTCCCACAGCCGACCCCAATTGAGGATGCCTGCGTTCGCGACGACGATGTCGAGGCGCCCGAACTGCTGCAGCGCATCGCCGATCACCCGCTGCTGTCCGGCGGCGTCGCGGACATCGACCTCGTCGGCGAGGATCTTTCGGCCCTCGCCCTCGACCAGGCTCACGGTTTCGGCGAGATCCTCCGGTTGCGCCGGGGGATAGCCGTTGTTCTCGGCCACAGGCGCGCACGCGTCGATCGCCACGATGTCTGCACCCGCCTTAGCCAGCCGGATGCAGTGCGAACGGCCTTGCCCGCGGGCGGCTCCCGTCACGTACGCGACCTTGCCCGCCAGTGGTTTGTCGTCAGCCATGGTCGACATCGTGCGCGTGATGGACGATGTCATGCAAGTGATAGATCGAGATCGTCTCGATGGTGAATTCGCTGCCGTTGCTGCGCAAGCCACGCCGTGTCCACGCGCCGGCTGGCACGTTGGCGTAGGTATCGGCGACGATGCTCGCCGCGTCGAACAGTTCGGTGGCGACCGTGGCGGGATCTTGCGAGGCGTAGTCGTCGGCGATCGCGGTCTCATCCTGGTCCCAGTTGGGGAACCGCGGTTCATCGTCGGTCAGCATCAACTGAACCCGGTGATTGAAGATTCGGTGCACGTCGCGGATGTGGCACCCGTACTCGAGCGTGGACCACACGGTGGGTTGGCGGCGCTGCTCAGCCGCGGGCCGGTTGAGACGGGCTACCCAGTCGGCGGCATCGCCGCGGATCCGGTCGGCGATCTGCGCGTGGTGCACCGCCGCTGGCTCGAAACCGCATTCGGGGCATGGGCGTGTCAGGACCCAGGTCCAGTCCTTGGTATCGGGTGCGATGGGCTCAGGGGTCACGGCATCAGTGTGGCAGTCACCTCGCGAATCCGGTCCGCGGCACCCGACGCGATCGGCTCACCATGACCGAAGCAGGCGGTCTCGACGTCGAGGGCCGCCAACCGGCAAAACGACGCCACGGTTCGTCGGCGGTCCTGGTTGAAGACGCCGAGCGTCACGGATCCGACATTGGCGATGGTGTCGCCGGTGAACAGCACGCCGTCGCGCGGAAGGTGTACCGCGATGCTGCCCTCGGTGTGGCCGGGGATCGCCAGGATCTCGGCGCCGCCGCCGAAATCGAGCACATCGCCGTCGACAAGCTCACGATCCACCGGCACGGGTGGCGCTGTATCCGGCAGGCCGACGGAGACCCGTTGATGGATAGGCAGTTCCCAATCCTCGAACACCGGCGGCGGCAGCGCCGCCCCGATCTGTATTGCGGCCGCGTCACCGGCACCGGCAAGGACCGGCGCACCGGTCGCCTCGTGCAACTCTGCGGCCGACCCAATGTGGTCGACGTGGCCGTGGGTCAACACGATCCGGTCGACACCCGGCACCGCGGAAAGGATCTCGGCGCCCGAGCCCGGCGCGCCGGTGTCGATCAACGTCACCGAATCTTCGTCGCGCCACACATACATCTGCCAGCCGTTGATCCGCAGCATGGACAGATGTGGCGTCAGAAGAACTGTCTCCATGACCGAACGCTATGTGGCTGCGGTGGGCGGAGAGAAGCGGATCAGCTACCGGCGAAATCGACGAGCAGAGCCGAGGAGAGTACATCCAGCGGCAGTCCGCCGAGATCCAGTGCGCGGTTGTGGAATTCCCGCAACGACAGGTCGGGACCGACAATCTTGTCGCGTAGCTGCTGCCAGATCCGCTGCCCGATCGCATATGACGGGGCCTGCCCGGGCCAGCCTAGGTAGCGGTCCAGCTCGAACCGCAGATGCTCCTCGGTCATCGCGCTGTGCGACTGCAGGAACACCCACGCCCGTTCGGCGTCCCAGACGCCGCCGTCCGGAGCGGTCAACCCGCAATGCACGCCGATGTCGATCACCACGCGTGCGGCCCGGAAGCGTTGGGCGTCCAGCATTCCCATCCGGTTGCCGGCGTCGTCGAGCCAGCCAAGCTCGGCCATCAGGCGCTCTGCGTACAGCGCCCAGCCCTCGCCATGACCCGACACCCAGCAGCCCATCCGGCGCCACCGGTTCAGTCGTTCCGAGGAGACGGCCCGGCCGACCTGTAGGTGATGGCCGGGCACACCCTCATGGAAGACCGTGGTCGTTTCCTGCCAGGTGTGAAACGTGTCCACACCCGGCGGGACCGACCACCACATCCGCCCTGGCCTGGTCAGGTCCTCGGAAGGCCCGGTGTAGTAGATGCCGCCGGTATGGGTCGGTGCGATGCGGCATTCCAGCGTGCGCAGCGCAGGCTCGATGTCGAAATGAGTGTCGGCAAGTGATTCCACCGCGCGGTCGGACAGATTCTGCATCCACGTTCGTAGCGCATCGGTGCCGGGTACCAGGTAGCGAGGCTCGTCGTCCAGCCGCCGCAGCGCCTCGCTGACCGAAGCACCGGGATAGAGGCGATTTGCAAGCGATTCCTGTTCGGCGACAATGCTTTCCAACTGGCCAAGGCCCCACTGATAGGTCTCGTCGATATCGACAGATGTGCCGAGGAACTCGCGCGAAAGCAGCCGGTACGAGTCGCGACCGAACGTGTCCTCATGACGAGCGTGCGGTGCGATCTCGTCACGCAGGACCGTGCCGAGCCTTGCATAGGCGCCGGCGGCTGCGGAGGCATGCTGCTGCAATTCTGCATATAGGGCAGCGTTTTCGGGCGCAGCATCGGCGACCATGTCCACGAACAGCTGCTGGATCTGTCCGGCTTGGTCGATGCCACGCGCCACCTGCCGGGCGGCGGGCGCCCGCCCGGCCGCAACCGCGGCCAGCAACGCTTCGGCGTAGCCGGCGACCCGGTCGGGCACCTTCGACATCCGCCGGCCGATCAGCGCCCAATCCTCGTCGGTGTCCGTTGCCATCAAGTCGAACACATCGCGCATCGACTGCAGCGGTGACGCGATCACGTTCAGATCACCGACATCCAGTCGTGCGTCGTGCATTTCGATCAGCAGGCCGAGTCGTTCGCGCATCGCCGCGATTGTCACCCGGTCGACGTCGTCAACCGGGCTGGTTCCCTCGAGGTCCCGCAACGCCGATCGGGCCGCATCGACCCGGGCCGCGACCCCGTCGGGGGAATAGTCCGTGACATCGTCGTCGTGGCCGATGATGCCCATTTCCGTTGCCGCGCACGGGTCCAGCGACGCGAACGTCTCGAGGTAGCGTTCGGCGACGGCATCTATCGCCGTGGGTGGCCTAACCAAGGTTGTCGGTCGCGAAGGTGTCGCACTTGTTCGGGTCGCCGGTCTGGTAGCCGACCGTGAACCACTTCTGCCGTTGTTCGGACGAACCGTGTGTCCACGATTCGGGGTTGACCTGTCCGGTAGCGGCCTCTTGAATGCGATCGTCGCCTACTGACGACGCGGCCGAGAGCGCGTCGGCAATGTCCTTGTCACTCAACGGCTCCAGGTACGGCACGCCGGTGCTCTCCTGTTTGGTGATGGCCGCGTAGTGCGCCCACACGCCGGCATAGCAGTCGGCCTGCAGCTCGGTGCGCACACCCGCGCCCGTCGCGCCCTGGGCGCCCGGACCCTGCGCTCGGTCCAGCACGCCCTTGAGGTTTTGGAGGTGATGCCCGTATTCGTGAGCCACCACATACTCCTGCGCAAACGGGCCGCCGCTCGAACCGAACTGGTCCCTCAGCACGTCGAAGAACTCGACATCGAAATAGGCGGTTTGATCGGGCGGGCAGTAAAACGGCCCGACGTCACTGGTTGCCGGTCCACACCCGGTCTGGACAGACCCGGTGAACAACTGCATACGCGGCCGGGTGTAGTCCGGCATCAGCTGCTCCCACACGCCGTCCACTGAGTTACCCGTCGCCACTACGCGGCATTGCACGATCCGGTTCGCGTCCTCGCCTGTCTTACATTGGCTCAGGTCGAAGCCCGGCGCCGCGACGCCCTCCGTGCTGCCGATCTGCCCTTGCTGCGGCATCACCACGCTGGGGTCGACGCCGAGAAACAGCGCGACCACGACGATGATCAATCCGCCGAGGCCACCGCCGACCGCGATGCCCCGGCCACCGCCGCCACCGCCACTCGTGGACGTGGTGCTGGTGTCGATCTGCATGCCTTCGTTGAAGGTCACCGCATTGCCCTCCAAGCACTCGCCGGACTTGTCCGGGACACAGGTGCCCTCAGCTTTGCACACTACGATTTACACGTGGCAGTCGTTGTCGGACATTCGACCGTCGTGCACACGAGTTTGGGCGATCTTCGCGGCACGGCGGAGGGCGGTGTCGCCGTGTGGCGCGGCGTGCCCTACGCCGCGCAACCTGTCGGCGAGCGCCGGTTTTTGGCACCCGCGCCGCTGCAGCCGTGGACCGGTGTGCGCGATGCCGTCGAACACGGACCGCTGCCGCCGCAAAGCAAGTCGTTCGTCGGCGGCGGCCGCGATGATCCGAAGGTTCGCGACGAAGCATGTCTGACACTGACGGTGTGGTCGCCGGATACCGGTGGCTCGCTGCCAGTGATGGTTTGGATCCCCGGCGGTGCGTTCGTATACGGCGCCGGGCAGTTCCAGCTCTACAACGGGTCGCGACTGGCCGCCAACGGAAACGTCGTAGTCGTCAACCTCACTTACCGGATCGGGGTGTTCGGCGGCTTCGAACTGTCCGATCTCGGCGACGGATTCGATGACAACCTCGCGCTGCGCGACCAGATGGCCGCACTGCGTTGGATCCGCGAGAACATCGCCGCGTTCGGCGGAGATCCCGACCGGGTCACCGTGTTCGGCGAGTCCGCCGGGGCGACGTCCGTGCTTGCGCTGTTGGCCAGTCCGGCTGTCGACGGGCTGTTCCGGCGCGCGATCGCCCAGAGCCCAGCCCTGCCGCTGATCGCAGACCGCGAGGTGCGGGCAAGGCGGGCACACGCATTCCTGCAGCGGCTGGGCGTGAGCGCCGACGAGGTCAAGTCGCTGCCGCAGCGCCAACTGCGCCGCGCCGCGGGCATGCTTCAGCTCAAGAGCGCATCGGCGACGCCCACGCTGGCCTACGGGCTGACCTACGGCGTTGACCTGCTGCCCAAGCACCCTATCGACGCCGCCCGCGAGGGAACCCTGGCCAGGGTGCCGCTGATCATCGGCACCAACAGCCACGAGGCGTCGATGTTCGCCTGGACCAAGCCACCGATGCTGCCCACGACCACGGCGTCAATCAACGCCTACCTCGACCGCGTCGCTCCTGAGGCGAAGGATCGCGTGCTCGCCGCGTACCCGGATTACCCGCGTCGACGCGCGCTGATCGCGTTCGGCTCTGACGTCATGTTCGGCGGCCCGGCCTGGGCATTCGCCGACGCTTACAGCGCGCACGCCCCGACGCATGTGTACCGGTTCGACCACGTCGGGTGGAGCCTGCGGGTGCTCGGGCTCGGCGCCACTCACGGCAGCGAGATCGTGCACATCCAACACAGCTACGCCTCGTTCATCGGCCGCAAGCTGCACCCGCTGGGACGCCGGCTGCAGCCGCCCGTCGGCAGGCGCATGCAACGGGCGTGGCTCGATTTCGCTGCGAAGGGCTGGGATAGCGCCAAAATCCTGTGGTCGAGCGGACAAGACTGGCCGGTGTACGGCACCGAGCAGCGCTACACGCGCATCATCGAGACCGCACGCGACACGGTGGTCTCCGATCCCGACGCCGACCGCCGCACGGCCTGGGCCGGCCTGTACTGATTTCGGCGAAACTGTGTTCTGGCAGGCCTGTACTCGAAGTTTCCCTGCTGGAATACCGTTCCGGCGCTGAATCAGGCGGCGGCGTACCGCTTGTCGGAGTAGTCGCGCAGGTTGTAGAGGAACTTCTGGAACGTCCGCGCCATCACCGGACGACCAAGCGTCATCCCGAGGCGCGCGGCAACGCCTTTCGGCTTCATCGCCATCACCCACGTCAGGTGGCAACCGCCAGCCGTCGGCACGACGCGGTAGTCCTCTGCGAACGCCGCGATGCTGCCCGTCGAGGCTTCATTGAACCGAAAGGCCATGTGCGAGTACGGCTCCCAGGCCAGGAACTCCTCGTCGCCGACGATGCCTCCGCGCATGTTGACCGTGCGCGTGGTGCCTACGCCGCGCGGCTTCGGGGTGGTCCAGGTGACCTTTGTGATCGCCGTCGCCCACTGCGGCCAAGACTCGGCGTCGGCCAGCACCTCGAACAGCTGCTCAGGTGTGATCGCCAGCTCGACGGTGCTGACGAACCGGAACGGCGCATGGGCGATGAAGTCGAGACCGACCCGTTCGCAGGTGTGCATGGCCATACACAGTAGAGCACGGTGTCTAGCCGGCGGCGAAGATCGTCGGGCCGAACCGTTGTTCGATGTGCTTGCGAAGCCTTGACGTTTGTCTGCGGGTGGCCCGTTTGATCACCGGCCGCGCATACACGCGCATGAGCCATGACGGAGGTTTGCGCGGGCGCCGCGCCGTGGACCATGTCAACCGCAGCCGCGCTCCGTCGTCTCGATGCGGAACTCTTCTGCAGAGGCTCCTGTGTTCTGTCGAGAGCTTTCGATGAGGCGGAAAGCCATGTGATGGTAGGGATTCCACACGATGACCTCCTCGGTGGCCGCCATGCCGGCGATCAGCTCAAGGGCGCGGGTGCTGCCAACGCGATGCGGCGCCGGGCTGATCCATGTCACCTTCGTCATGAGGCGATACCACTGCGGCCAAGTTTCGACCGCGGCGAGCACGTCCCACAGTTGCTGGGGACTGACAGGTAGGTCGATGCTGTTCCGAGACCGAAAGGGGGCGTCGTCGAAGATGTCCAGGCCGACGCGCTCGCATGGGAAAAGTCTGGGCACCGGCCGACATTAGCCGGGACCGTCGCTGGCCGCCGCCAATAACGGCACCAGCACGTCGCTGATCGGCGTGGCGAGCCCATGTGCTGCCGCCTTGCGCGAGACGACGCCGTTGCGGATGTCCCACTCCAGCGGCCTGTTCGCTTCGCGGTCGGTCAACATCGATGTGGTGATGTCCTCCGGCGCCCCGCTCAACATGCCGACGATCTCATCGATCACCCCGTCGCTGAGGGTGGCCCCGTCGGCCCGCGCCACGGCCAGGCATTCCGCAAGGTAGCGCCGTCCTAGCGCCGCCACGTCGTCGCGGCGGAAGATGCCTGACCGCCGCCCGGTCAACACCATGAAGCAGACCACCGCGTTGACCAACAGCTTGTGCCACGTGGCGTTGACGAAGTCCGGATCCAGTTCGGCCGTGACACCGGCGTCGCCGAGAAGCTTCGCCAGCGTCGCGGCCGCCTCGGAGTCCGGCAGCACTAGCCGTGGCTCGGTGCGCACCCGTATCCAGCCTTCCGACTGCACTTCCGATGAGATCCACACCGCGGCCGGCACGACCGTTGAAGAAGGACAGAACCGCCCGACCCGTTCTATTTGTTCGACGCCGTTCTGCAGCGCGCACACCACAGTGCGCTCGTTGCACAGCCGCGCCAACCAGGCGCCGGCCTGTTCGTTCTGGGTGTCCTTGACGGCGACGAGCACCACGTCGACCGGACCCTCAATGTCGGCGGGATCAGTGTGTACGGGTCCCGGCAACACGATCGGATCGTGGTGGTCGGGTCTCACCTCGATCGATTCGCGGCGACTCCGCCCGCACAACAGAACGGGCTGACCGGCGGCGTGCAGATACGCCGCGACGGTTGCGCCGATGGCCCCTGGCCCGATGAGTGCGATGCTGGTGACCACCATCGCCAAGCTACCGGCCGCCAGGGCCCCTCTACACTTGGCAATCGTCTCGTCAGGCCATTCACAGGGAGTTTTTGTGCTGCGCACACATGCCGCCGGTTCGTTGCGGACCACCGATGCCGGTCAGAAGGTGAGGCTGGCCGGCTGGGTGGCGCGGCGCCGCGACCACGGCGGTGTCATCTTCATCGACCTGCGCGATGCGTCCGGGGTGTCGCAGGTGGTGTTCCGCGAGGGCGACGTGCTGGCCCAGGCGCACCGGCTGCGCGCGGAGTTCTGCATCGCCGTCGACGGTGTCGTCGAGATCCGGCCCGAGGGCAACGCCAATTCCGAAATCGCCACCGGTGAGATCGAGCTCAACGCGACCTCGCTGACGGTCCTGGGGGAGAGCGCGCCGCTGCCCTTCCAGCTCGACGAGCCGGCCGGCGAGGAGGCCCGGCTCAAATACCGCTATCTGGATCTGCGCCGCGAGGGACCCGGTGCGGCGATACGGTTGCGCTCCAAGGCAAATGCGGCCGCCCGCGAGGTGCTGGCCCGGCACGACTTCGTCGAGATCGAAACCCCGACGATGACGCGGTCGACGCCCGAGGGCGCCCGCGACTTCCTGGTCCCTGCGCGGCTGCAGCCCGGGTCGTTCTACGCACTGCCGCAGAGCCCGCAGCTGTTCAAGCAGCTGCTCATGGTCGCGGGCATGGAGCGCTACTACCAGATCGCCCGGTGCTATCGCGACGAGGACTTCCGCGCCGACCGGCAACCCGAGTTCACCCAGCTCGACATGGAGTTGAGCTTCGTCGACACCGAGGACGTCATCGCCATTTCCGAGGAGATCATCAAGGCGTTGTGGGCGCTGATCGGCTACGAGGTGCCGCTGCCGCTGCCACGGATGACCTACGGCGACGCGATGCGTCTCTATGGCTCCGACAAACCCGATCTGCGGTTCGCCCTCGAGCTCGTCGAGTGCACCGACTTCTTCAAGGACACGCCGTTCCGCGTGTTCCAGGCGCCCTACGTCGGTGCCGTGGTCATGCCGGGCGGCGCGTCTCAGCCCCGTCGCACCCTTGACGGCTGGCAGGAGTTCGCCAAGCAGCGCGGGCACCGCGGCCTGGCCTACGTGCTTGTCAATGACGACGGCACCCTGGGCGGTCCGGTCGCCAAGAACCTCTCCGACGCCGAACGCGACGGGCTGGCAGCGCATGTCGGCGCGTCGACCGGGGACTGCATCTTCTTCTCCGCCGGACCCGCAAAACCGTCGCGGGCGCTGCTCGGCGCGGTCCGCATCGAGATCGCCAAGCGCCAGGAGCTGATCGACCCGAACGCGTGGGCGTTCACCTGGATCGTCGACCCCCCGCTGTTCGAGCCGGCCGACGAGGCGACCGCGTCTGGCGACGTCGCCGTCGGATCTGGCGCGTGGACGGCGGTGCACCACGCGTTCACCGCGCCCAAGCCCGAGTTCGCCGACAGCATCGAGACGGATCCCGGCAGTGTGCTGGCCGACGCCTACGACGTGGTCTGCAACGGCAACGAGATCGGCGGCGGCTCGATTCGTATCCACCGCCGCGACGTCCAGGAAAAGGTTTTCGGCGTGATGGGACTCGACAAGGCCGAAGCCGAGGAGAAGTTCGGGTTCCTGTTGGAAGCGTTCATGTTTGGCGCACCGCCGCACGGCGGCATCGCGTTCGGCTGGGATCGGATCAACGCGCTGTTGTCGGGCATGGATTCGATCCGTGAGGTCATCGCGTTCCCGAAGTCCGGCGGCGGTGTCGACCCGTTGACCGGTGCGCCCGCGGCGATCACGCCGCAGCAGCGCAAGGAGTCGGGAATAGACGCCAAGCCGGCGAAGGACGGCTAGGCCGGTTCGCGCGTGCGTGCCGCGACAAAGAACTGCCGCAGCGCGTCCGCCATCCGCGCGCGGATGACCGCACCTGAGAGCACGACGTCGACCATGGTGACCGACTGGTGGGTGTGGCCGCGCGCACGGACATGCTCCGTCGGGACGCCGGCCGCCATGAGTGCGGCGGCGTAGGCGTCACCGTCGTCGCGCAGGGGATCGAACTCCGCCGTCACCACGATCGCGGGGGGCAACCCGGACAGGTCAACCGCGTCTAAGGGCGCGAAGCGGGGATCACTACGGTCGGCCTCGTCGACGTAGTGGTCGTAGAACCACCGGACCAGAGGCGTCGTCAGACCGTATCCGTCGGCACATTCGACGTAGGACGCGCGAGCCGTGTCCCCACCAGTCGACGGCGTCAACAACACCTGCCCAACGATGCTCGGCCCGCCCGCGTCTCGCGCGAGGCGGCAGACCACCGCCGCGAGCCCGCCGCCGGCACTCCAACCACACACCGCGATTCGATCAGGTATGCCGCCGAGCGCCTCGGCATTGTTGGAGACCCACCGCGCAGCGGCCATGGCGTCATCGACCGCGGCTGGGAATCGGTGCTCCGGCGCGTGGCGGTAGTCCGCCGAGATGACGATCGCGTCGCTGCGCACGCAGAGGTCCCGGCACAGCGGATCGTCCGAGATGGCATCGCCCACAACAAAACCCCCACCGTGGAAGTACACGACGATCGGGTGCGGTCCTGGCGTCGGCGGCCGGTAAAGCCGGTACGCCAGATCGCCTGAGGCGCCGGGCAGGACACCGTCGATGATCTCGCCGACATCGGGTCCGAAAGGACGCGCCGCCGACATCTGCACGTAGAAGGCGCGGGCTTCGTCGACTGGCATCGTCTCCATCAGCGGCAGATTCATCGCCGCCACTTCCATTAGGACCATCTCGACGTCGGGTTGCAACCGGCGTACCACCCCGTCGTTGCACCGCGAACCCTCGGGACCGGATACGCGGAAGCCCAAATAGTCGCGCGCGACCACCTCGTCGCAGCTGGCCCGATAGAACTCGAGGCCGGCGCAGTACGGCAGAAATACTCGTGGCTTGCCGGGCACATTGGCGCCGATATACCACGAGTTTGCGGCGGGGTAGAGGGTGATATCGGCGCAGTCGTTGACGTGTTGTGTCCACCCGGATTCGGCGATTTCGGTCGGCTCGATGACGTCGAAACCGCGCGCCCTCAGGTGACCGAGGCAGTCGAGCACCCAGTCCACATGCTGTTCGATTGCGACGGCCATGTTGGACAGCACCGACGGGCTGCCGGGGCCGGTGATGAGAAACAGGTTTGGGAAGCCGACAGTGGTCAGCCCGAGATAGGTCTGCGGCCCATGACCCCATTTGTCCTTCAGCGCCAAGTCATTACGGCCTTGGATGTCGACGGCCGTTATCGCACCGGTAACGGCGTCGAAACCGGTGGCGAAGACGATCATGTCGAAGGTCAACGACTCGTCGTCGGTTTCGATGCCGGTTTCGGTGATCTGTCGGATTGGATGCTTCCGGACATTGACCAGGCGCACGTGCGGCAGGTTGTAAGTTGCATAGTAATTCGTGTCGACGCACGGCCTTTTCGTTGCAATGGGGTGATCCGTGGGGCACAGATCGGCCGCCGTCTCCGGATCGTCGACGATTGCGCGGATCTTATCGCGAAAGAACTCGGCGAACTCGTGGTTGGCTGCGGGATTACTCAGCACGTCGGCGTAGACGTTGATCGCCTCGAAAAGCAGACCGAGCTCCCACGCCCACTCATATCGCTGTTGGCGCTCGGCTTGCGAGACGCTGAATGTTGGGGTGATGATGCGCTCCATCGGGATGCCGCCGCGCGAGATCTTGGCCGCCGCACGGTATTCGGCTTCGTCTGCGAATTGCGCAAGCTTGTGCGGCGGCAGCGGGCCGTTGCGCGCCGGGATCGAGAAGTTCGGCGTGCGCTGAAACACCACCACCTGACGTGCTTCTTTCGCGATGACCGGAATCGATTGCACCCCAGAGGAACCTGTGCCGATCACCGCCACTCGCTTATTCGTGAAGTCGACGCTCTCGTGCGGCCAGCGGCTGGTGAAGTACATCTCGCCGGCGAACCGCTCCAGACCGTCGATCTCGGCTGGCTTCGGCATGGACAGACAGCCCGTCGCCATCACGAGGAAACGGGAGGTGACCTGGTCCCCATCGTCGGTGCGCACACGCCAGAGCGACGCACCTTCGTCCCATCGTGCCCGCTGCACTCGTGTCGAGAAGGTGATGTGGGACCGCAGCTCGTGTTTGTCGGCGACGTGGTTCAAATAGCGCAGGATTTCCGGCTGAGTGGCGTACTTCTCCGACCATTGCCACTCACGTTGCCAATCGGGATCGAAGCTGAACATGTAGTCGATGCTGGGTACGTCGACCCGGGCGCCCGGATACCGGTTCCAGTACCACGTGCCGCCGAGGTCGTCGCCCGCTTCGAAGACACGCAGTCGGTAGCCCGCGCGACTCAGGCGGTAGACGAGATAGAGCCCCGCAATGCCCGCGCCCACCACGACGACATCGAGATCGGGTTTCGGGCTTCTTGGCCTTGCGGCATCTGTCATCAACCGATCATCACGCCGAGGCGAGCGGCTGTACCGGGTACTGCAATACTTGACTGGAACTGGGAATAGACGCCGAGCCGCCGAAGTCTGTTAGGAGCATGACTCAACAGCCGCCCGATCCTGAGGTCATGAAGGCGTTCAACGCCAAGGTCGCTCAGGAGTTTCGCGCCAACGGCGGCGAGGTCGGTGCTTTCGAAGGCAACGAGCTGTTGCTGTTGACCACCACGGGCGCCAAGTCCGGTCGGCCCAGGCTGTCGCCGCTCTCCTGCAAGCGCATCGACGACAAGCTGCTGATCGTCGCGGGGTACGGCGGCGCCGACATAAACCCGTCATGGGTGCACAACCTGCGCGCTGACCCCCGCGCGCACGTCGAACTGGGCACCGAATCATTCGACGTGTTTGCGCGAGAATTGCCGCCCGCCGAGCGGGCCGACATCATTCCGAAGCTCACCGCAGCCGTATCGGCGTTCGCCGAGTATCAGGCCAGGACCAGCCGCGTCATTCCCATCTTCGAACTCGGGCCCGCCGAGTGATGACGACGCCGGTGCGCGTCGGAATCATGCTGCCCAGGCACTCGACGCGGGAGCGCAGGCCCTCATCGTGCGAATCGGTTCGCTTGACGCGCGTCCCGAATCCGTCGCCGAACAACTACCACCCGCAGTGAAGGAGATTGAATCACCATGACCGAAGTACCCGACGCCGAAACCATGAAGGCGTTTAACAAGAGCATCATCGACGAATTCCGTTCCAACGGCGGCAAGGTCGGCGGGCCGTTCGAAGGCGCGACCATTCTGCTGCTGACCACCACCGGCGCCAAGTCCGGCCAGCCGCGGCTGGCGCCGCTGGCGTACCTGACGATCGATCAGAAGATGATCATTATCGGATCGAAGGCCGGCGCCGACACCAATCCGGACTGGGTGCACAACCTGCGGGCCAACCCTCGGGCACACGTGGAGGTCGGAACCGAGGCCTACGACGTCATCGCGCGCGAGCTGCCTGCCGACGAGCGCGACGAGACGTATCCGAAAGTCGTCGCGGCCGCACCGGGTTTCGGTGATTACCAGTCCAAGACCAGCCGGGTCATCCCGCTCTTCGAGCTGCAGCGGGCATAGGTCGCGGTGAAGATTGCACCCAGGGTCGTGATCAAGCACCTCAGACTCACGACCCTGAGTGCAATCAGGAGGCAAGCCTTAAAGGCGCTCGATGATCGTGGCGTTTGCCATCCCGCCGCCTTCACACATCGTCTGCAGCCCGTAGCGGCCGCCACGCTGCTCGAGCGCGTTGACCAACGTCGTCATGAGCCGCGCACCGCTGGCGCCCAGCGGATGCCCGATCGCGATCGCACCGCCGTTGACGTTCGTCTTAGCCAGATCGGCGCCCGTGTCGTGCGCCCATGCCATCACGACAGGAGCGAACGCCTCGTTCACTTCGAACAGATCGATGTCGGCGAGCGTCAATCCCGCACGCTGCAACACCTTTTCAGTCGCCGGGATCACACCGGTCAGCATGTACAGCGGGTCGGACCCGACGACTGTCATCGAGTGGATGCGGGCCAGCGGACGCAGCCCCAGCCGCGCCGCCACCTCACTGGTGGTGATCAGCACCGCCGCGCTGCCGTCGGACAGCGGCGACGAGTTGCCCGGGGTGATCTCCCAGTTGATCTGTGGAAACCTGGCCTCATACGCCGGGTTGTAGAACGCCGGCTTGAGCCCGGAGAGCGTCTCGACGGTGGTGCCCGGCCGAATTATCTCGTCGGTCGCAAGCCCGGCGATCGGCGCCAGCTCATTATCGAAGCGGCCCTCTTTGGTTGCCGCCGCGGCCTTTTCGTGGCTTCCGGCGGAGAACTCGTCGAGCTGCTGCCGCGAGAAGCCCCATTTGGCGGCGATCAATTCCGCGCTGATGCCCTGTGGCACAAGGCCGTCGGGATACCGCTGTGCCATCGCGCCGAACGGGTCGCTGCCCGGCAGCACGCTGGAGCCCATGAGGACCCGGGACATCGACTCGACTCCGGCAGCTACGACGATGTCGTACGCACCGGCTATCACGCCCTGCGCGGCGAAATGGATTGCCTGCTGGCTGCTGCCGCACTGACGGTCGACGGTAGTGCCCGGCACGGTCTCGGGGAATCCGGCGGCCAGAACCGCGTTGCGCGCGATGTTGACGGCCTGGTCGCCCACCTGGGTGACTGCGCCCGCGATGACGTCGTCGATCTGCACCGGGTCGATGCCGCTGCGGGTGACCAGCTCCTTAAGGCTGTGCGCCAACAGGTCGACAGGCAGCACGTCGTGCAGCGCGCCGCTGGCCTTTCCCTTTCCGATCGGGGTGCGCACCGCTGAAACGATGACTGCATCCCGGCCCGCATATCCGGCCATTGCTGCCTCCTGTACTCGACACTGAGTGATGCTTTCTATACCTAGCTATACCACCTGGGTATACCAACAACAACTCAGGGGTAGAGTGAATTCCATGACAGTCCTGCAGGGGAGGCTCGCCGACCGCGAAACCTGGTCGGCGGTGGGAGAGTGCCCGATCGAAAAGACCATGGCGTTGCTGGGCACCAAGTCGGCAATGCTGATCATGCGCGAGGCCTTCTACGGCACCACTCGGTTCGAGGACTTCTGGCGGCGGGTCGGCGTCACCAAGGCCGCGGCCTCGGCGCGGTTGACCGAACTGGTGGACGCCGGCTTGCTGCAGCGCCGGCCGTACAAGGAACCCGGCCAGCGCAGCCGCGACGAATATGTGCTCACCGATGCCGGGCTCGATTTCATGCCGGTGGTGTGGGCGATGTTCGAGTGGGGGCGCCGACACCTGCCCTACAACGCCCGGCTGCGACTCGCGCACAAGGACTGCGGGGCAGACGCCACAGTCGAGATCCGGTGCGTCGATGGGCATCGAGTGCCGCCGGACGAGCTGGTGGTGCGCATCGACAAGGGTCAGTCGGTGAAGCAGTAGGAATCGCTGGACGCGTCACCGCCCTGCAGCCGCGTCTGGTGCACACGCAGGCCGCGGAAATCGTCGGCGTGGGGGAAGAACCCGGAGTCCGGGACAAGCCCGCCCGCGTCGACGTCGGCGTCCATCTTGGCCATCCACGCACCCACCCCGTCGGGGTAGAACACCTCGTCCCACGCCGCGTACAGGGAGTTGGTGGCATACACGCGCCTGCCGTCGCGGCTGATTTCGATCATCTGCGGCCCACCCGCAAGGGGCATCTCCGGAGCGGCCGGATGTGGCTGGCGCCGCACCACCCCGCCCAGCCGGACCGACGCCGTCTCACGCGGGTGAAACGGATCGCTGACATCGAACTGCTTGAGTTCTCCTGTGCCCCAGCATGATACGTAGAGCCAGCGATCGTCGACCGACAGATCGATATCGGACACCAGCGGCGGAACTGCCCCGAACGGCTTGAGCGCCGGCGGCAGCTCGGCGGGCTCGGCGGGCTCGGCGGGAATGGTGATCACCTTGTCGACTGACCACTGGTAACCGCCGTTCTGGTGCCACAGCCAAATCGACGCCGAGAGGTCCTCGACGCTGATCACCACGCCCACGAATCCGTACGACTTCGACGGATCGTGCGCCGGACGCAGCTCGAGCACCATCTGATTCTCGTCGCCGAGGTCGATACGCTGGGTCAGCTTGCGCTCGGACATGCTCCAGAAGTTCAAGTGGTGTCCGAACTTTCGGCCCACCAGGTCCTCGGGATTGAGCCCATGCTCGATCATCGACGGTGTCGCCCACTCCGACGTCACCAAGGTGTCGTAGCGGAGGTGCCACCAGAAGTCATAGGCGAAGAATTGCGGTCCGCGGTCGGCCTCCCACGGCCCGATGACTTCGAACGTGTCGTGGTCGAGCAGCGCGACACCGCCGGGACCGTCGTCACCACTGGCGCCGCCGAGCGCCGACATGAAGATGCCGCCGGGGCCGCAATGCACCGTGTGCGGCCGCGAGTAACCGGCCTTGGCTGCGAGTTCCACAGCCTCAATTGTGTGCGCCAACACCGGGTTTCGCGGATCGGGTTTGGTGTCGAGGACGTATGTGTTCGACGAACGGATGCCAGGGACGATAAGGTAGCGCCGTTGGGGGCTGTCGTGGTGATGACCCTCGTGGCACAGCGCACTCGAGCAGGCGTTCCAGCCGAAGTGGTGCAGTTCATTGCCGGCCGTCGGCAGCTCGGACCAGCCGACCACGCGGCCGTACGAAGACGACGCAGCGTCACAGTCCACCACGGCAAGCGCGTCCTTCGCCTGGCCGGCTGGGTCGAATGCGACAACGTAGGCAAGCTGCTCGGGCATCGCGGCGACGGCGGCACCCGGGCTGCGGTAAAACGTCGGATCTGTTGCAGCCATGCAACCGATGATCCGCCCCGACGGCGGCGCTAACTGTCGTTCTGCAAGAACGCCTTGGCCAGTGTTTTCGGGGCTTGCGCCAGCCAGGCCTCGGTGATGAGTTCTTCCAGTTCGGGCACGCCGATCTCGGCCAGCCGCACCAGCACCGCTGGGTAGCCGTCGAAGTGCGGGGTGGTGAAGTACACGCCGGGGTTGTCGGCGATGAGAGCGAATTTCACACCCTCATCCGCAACCCGGGCTCCGAGGATGTCCCCGTCGGGGGCGTCGGCACCGAGCGCCGCGTAATCCGCCTTGCGCAGCGGCCGCTCCCACGCGATCAGCTTTTTGCGCACGCGCCAGGTGCGCGGTGCGGCTTCCGTGGTTTCGGGAAGCTGACTAATAATTCGCCCGACGTCGTTCCAGGTGGCCACGCGCACGATTGTCCGCCGCTACTGTGCCGAGCATGCTGCACTTGCGGGTGATCGCGCCGACCGAGCTGCGCGAACCGGTGATCGACCTTCTGACCGGCAACCCCGGTGTGACGCATCTCGTTTTTCACCGCGATGCCGCCATCGAACCCCGCGGGGACGAGATCACCGCAGACATTGCCCGCGAGTCGGCAAACGACGTCGTCGACGGGCTCAAGGGGCTCGGCGTCAAGGAACGCGGGGCGATCACCCTCGACTTCATCGACACGGTGCTGTCGACGCGGGCGTACCAGGCCGAGGACGAGGCCGAGGGCGATCCTGCCGATGCCGTGGTGTGGGACGAATTGGCGTCGCGCACGCGCGAAGAGTCCACACTGAACGTCACCTACCTGACGTTCCTGTGCTTGGCGTGCCTGATCGCCGCGGTCGGCGTCGTCACCGACTCGCCGGTGACCGTGGTCGGCGCGATGGTCGTGGGACCCGAGTTCGGTCCGCTGGCGGCGCTGGCCGTGGCGCTGGTGCGGCGACGGATGTATCTGGCCCGCCGCGCCGCGGCGGCCCTGCTGATCGGCTTCCCGGTCGCGATGCTGGTCACAGCGGTCGGTGTGCTGGCCGGCGAGGCCGTCGGCTGGATCACCATCGACAGCACCCGCGAGCTGTCCGAAGTCGACTTCATCTTCCAGGTGGGGCCGCTGTCGTTCGTGGTGGCGGTGTTCGCCGGCGCCGCAGGCATGCTGTCCTTGGTTTCGGCGAAATCCGCTGCGCTGGTCGGGGTCTTCATCTCGGTGACGACCGTTCCCGCCGCCGGTTTCGCCGTCGTCGCGGCGACGATCGGCGACTGGGACGTCGCCGCCAAGTCTTCCGCGCAGCTGGCAATCAACCTGGTCGGCATCGCGCTTGCCGGGGTGTTGGTGTTGTGGGTGCGCCAGCTGGCCGACCGTCGCCAACAGGCAGGAGCGCGGCCGGTGTGATGTGATCGCAGCGTGGGCATCAAGGTGGCGCTGGAGCATCGCACCAGCTACACGTTCGATCGGCTGGTGGAGGTATACCCGCATGTCGTTCGGCTGCGCCCCGCGCCGCACTCCCGCACCACGATCGAGGCGTATTCGCTGCAGGTCGAACCAGCCGATCACTTCATCAACTGGCAGCAGGACGCGTTCGGCAACTTCCTGGCCCGCCTGGTGTTCCCGACCCGCGCGCGCAGCCTGACGATCACTGTCGGGCTGATCGCCGACATGAAGATCGTCAACCCGTTCGACTTCTTCATCGAGGACTACGCCGAACAGATCGGTTTCGAATACCCCAAGGCGCTGGCCGAAGACCTCAAGCCCTATCTGCGCCCGGTCGACGAGGCCGGCGAGGGCTCCGGACCCGGCGACCTCGCGCAGACGTGGGTGAACCACTTTTCGGTGGCCCCCGGCACCCGCACCATCGACTTCCTGGTCGCGCTGAATCGGGCGGTGAACGCCGACGTCGGCTACAGCCTGCGGATGGAGCCCGGTGTGCAGACACCGGATTTCACGCTGCGCACCGGAATCGGCTCGTGCCGCGACTCGGCGTGGCTGCTGGTGTCGGTCCTGCGTCAACTTGGGCTGGCCGCGCGGTTCGTCTCTGGGTATCTGGTGCAGTTGACGTCCGATGTCGAGGCGCTCGACGGGCCGTCGGGACCCGCTGCCGACTTCACCGACCTGCACGCGTGGGCCGAGGTTTACATCCCAGGCGCGGGCTGGATCGGGCTCGACCCGACGTCGGGGTTGTTCGCCGGCGAAGGACACATTCCGCTGTCGGCCACGCCTCACCCCGAGTCGGCGGCGCCGATCACCGGCGCGACCGAGCCGTGCGAAACCACCTTGGACTTCTCCAACGTCGTCACCCGCGTTCACGAGGATCCCCGCGTCACGTTGCCCTACACCGAGGCGGCGTGGGGTGCGATCTGCGCGCTAGGGGCCCGCGTCGATGCGCGGCTCGCCGACGGTGACGTGCGGCTGACCGTCGGCGGTGAGCCGACGTTCGTCTCGATCGACAACCAGGTGGACCCGGAATGGACCACCGACGCCGACGGGCCGCACAAACGTGAGCGGGCTTCGGCGCTGGCGGCGCGGCTGAAGCAGATTTGGGCGCCGCAGGGCCTGGTGCAGCACAGTCAGGGCAAGTGGTATCCCGGAGAACCGTTGCCGCGCTGGCAGATTGGGCTCATGTGGCGGACCGACGGCCAGCCGCTGTGGACCGATGAGACGTTGCTGGCCGACCCATGGCTGTCCGACAGCGAGCCTGCGGCCCTGGCGCCGGACGCCGGGCAGCAGGTGCTTGGTGCGATCGCCGACGGCCTCGGGCTGCCCGCCACCCAGGTGCGGCCGGCCTACGAGGACGCGCTGGGCCGACTGGCGAACGCGGTGCGGCAACCCGAAGGCGAACTGGTCGCTGTCGCGGACGATTTGGCGCACGACGCATCCGACGCCCGCGCCGCGCTGCTATCCCGCCTCGACGAGCCCGTCACCGAGCCTGCGGCATATGTGCTGCCCCTGCACCGCCGCGACGACGACTCGCGCTGGGCCAGTGCCGACTGGAAACTGCGCCGCGGGCGCATCGTGCTGCTCGAGGGCGATTCGGCGGCCGGGCTGCGGCTGCCGCTGAAATCCATCAGCTGGGAACCGCCGCGGCCGACCTACGACCGCGACCCGCTGACCCGCCGGGGCGCCCTGGCCGTCGACACCGAGGCAGACGCCGCCGAGGTCGAGGATGCCGATGCCATGCCCACCACCGCCATAGTCGCCGAGATTCGCGACGGGCTGCTTTACGTCTACCTGCCGCCGACCGAGGAATCAGAACACTTCGTCGACCTGATCACCCGCGTCGAAGCGGCCGCCGCCACCCTCGACTGTCCGGTGGTGATCGAAGGCTACGGGCCGCCGCCCGATCCGCGGATCGGCTCGATGAGCATCACCCCCGACCCGGGTGTCATCGAGGTCAACGTGGCGCCGACGGCCAGTTTCGCCGAGCAGAAACAACAACTGGAGACCCTCTACGAGCTGGCGAGGCTGACCCGGCTATCCACCGAGTCGTTCGACGTCGACGGCACGCATGGCGGCACCGGCGGCGGCAACCACATCACGCTGGGCGGCATCACGCCAGCCGATTCGCCACTGCTGCGCCGCCCAGACCTGCTCGTGTCGCTGCTGACCTACTGGCAGCGCCACCCGTCGCTGTCATATCTATTCGCCGGTCGCTTCGTCGGCACCACCTCGCAGGCGCCGCGCGTCGACGAGGGCCGTGCCGAAGCGTTGTATGAGCTCGAGATCGCGTTCGCCGAGATAGCGCGGCTCACCCAGGGCGCAGGCACTGCGAAGCCGTGGGTGACCGACCGCGCGTTGCGCCACCTCCTCACCGACATCACCGGCAACACGCACCGCGCCGAGTTCTGCATCGACAAGCTCTACAGCCCCGACAGCGCGCGCGGGCGGCTGGGCCTGCTGGAGCTGCGTGGCTTCGAGATGCCGCCGCACTATCAGATGGCGATGGTGCAGTCGCTTCTGGTGCGATCCCTGGTGGCTTGGTTCTGGGACGAGCCACTGCGGGCCCCGCTGATCCGCCACGGTGCGAATCTGCATGGTCGATACCTGTTGCCGCACTTCCTCATTCATGACATCGCCGACGTCGCCGCCGATCTGCGCGCGCACGACATCAACTTCGACACCAGCTGGCTGGACCCATTCACCGAGTTCCGGTTCCCGCGCATCGGCACCGCGGTGTTCGACGGCGTGGAGATCGAGCTGCGCGGCGCCATCGAACCGTGGAACGTGCTCGGCGAGGAAGCCACCGAGGGCGGCACCGCCCGCTACGTCGACTCATCGGTGGAACGCATCCAAGTCCGGCTGATCGGTGCCGACCGGCACCGCTACGTCGTCACCGCCAATGGCTATCCGATCCCGCTGCTGGCCACCGACAATCCGGATGTCCAAGTCGGCGGCGTGCGGTTCCGGGCATGGCAGCCGCCCAGCGCGTTGCACCCCACCATCACCGTCGACGGACCGCTGCGTTTCGAACTGGTCGACACCGCGACCGCCGTGTCCCGCGGCGGCTGCACCTACCACGTGTCACACCCCGGCGGGCGCGCCTACGACAATCCGCCTGTCAACGCCGTTGAGGCGGAGTCACGCCGGGGCCGCAGGTTCGACGCGACGGGATTCACCCCTGGAAAGGTGGACATGTCGGACATCCACGAGAAGCAGGCGCGCCAATCAACCGACGTCGGCGCGCCTGGGATTTTGGATCTGCGGCGAGTGCGTACCGTTCTCCAGTAATGGCACTACCCGCACCCGATACGCACGACATCGACCACCTGCTCGCCCGGTACCGCACCGTGCGCGCCCAGCAGGCGCTCTTCGATGTCCGGGGTGAAGGTCCCGCCGCCGGATACGACGAATTCGTCGACGCGGCAGGAAATGTGCGCCCGGCATGGCAGGAATTCGCCGAATGCGTCGGGGAGCGCGGCCGCGGCGGATTGGACCAGCTTCGGTCGATTGTCCGCGGCCTTGTCGACAACGACGGCATCACCTACATCGAGGTCGACCGGCACGGCGACGCGGTCACCAACGGCGACGGCACCGCAGAGCCGGGACCTTGGCACCTCGACGCGCTGCCGCTGGTGCTCTCCGCGTCCGAGTGGGACACCCTGGAATCCGGTCTGGTGCAACGCTCCCGGCTACTCGACGCGGTCCTTGCCGATCTTTACGGGCCCCGGCATGCGGTGACCAGTGGGGTGCTGCCGCCGCAATTGCTGTTCGCGCACCCGGGCTATATCCGCGCCGCCCAAGGCATCGATGTGCCCGGCCGCCATCAGCTGTTCCTGCACGGCTGCGACATCAGCCGCGCCGCCGACGGCGACTTCCGGGTGAACGCAGACTGGACCCAGGCGCCGTCGGGGGCGGGCTACGCGCTGGCTGACCGGCGAGTGGTCGCGCACGCCATCCCCGACCTATACGAGCGGATCGGGCCGCGGCCAGCCTCACCGTGGGCGCAGGCGCTGCGGCTGGCGCTGATCGACGCCGCCCCCGAGTCGGCCGAGGAGCCGGTCGTGGTGGTGCTGTCCCCCGGCATCTTTTCCGAGACCGCATTCGACCAGGCCTACCTGGCCAGCGTGCTGGGCTTTCCACTGGTGGAGAGCGCCGACCTGGTGGTGCGCGATGGCAAGCTGTGGATGCGGTCGATGGGCACGCTCAAACGCGTCGACGTCGTGCTGCGCCGGGTGGACGCGGAATACGCCGATCCGCTGGACCTGCGTGCAGATTCGCGGCTGGGCGTAGTGGGCCTGGTGGAGGTGATGCGCCGCGGTGCGGTGACGGTCGTCAACACGTTGGGCAGCGGCATCCTGGAAAGCCCTGGGCTGCTTCGCTTTCTGCCCGACTTGGCCGAGCGGCTGCTGGAAGAGACGCCGCTGTTGGCCACGGCGCCGATGTACTGGGGGGGCATCAACACCGAGCGCTCGCACCTGCTGACCAACTTGTCGTCGTTGCTGATCAGATCGGTCACGGGCGGCGAGCCGATCGTCGGGCCGGGATTGTCTGCAGCGCAACGCGAGTCGTTGGCAGCATGCATCGAGGCCACGCCGTGGCAGTGGGTAGGCCAGGAGCTGCCGCAATTCTCGTCGGCGCCTACCGACTATTACCGGGGCGGACTGTCCTCGGCGGGCGTCGGCATGCGCCTGTTCACGGTGTCGCAGCGCGGCGGCTACGCGCCGATGATCGGTGGCCTCGGCTACCTGGTGGCTCCGGGCAACGCCGCCTACCGGCTCAATACCATTGCGGCCAAAGATATCTGGGTGCGCACACCGACACGTGACGCCGTGGAGCTGATCCCGAGCGCGGTCGAGCTTCCTGCGATGACACCCAGCCCGACGCGAGCGGTCAGCTCGCCGCGAGTGTTGTCCGACCTGTTCTGGATGGGTCGCTACGCCGAACGTGCCGAGAACACGGCGCGGCTGCTCACCGTCACCCGTGAGCGCTACCACGAATACCGCTACCGCCGTGAGATGCCGGGCAGCGAATGCGTGCCGGTGCTGCTCGCCGCGCTCGGACACATCACCGGGACCGACACCGGCGCAGGCGGCGACTACACGGAGATGGTCGCGACCGCACAGAGCACGCTGTGGGCGTTGACCGCCGACCGGCAGCGCGCAGGCTCGCTGGCGCAGTCCGTTGAGCGACTCGGGTTGGCCGCCCGTGCCGTCCGCGACCAGATGTCCAACGACACTTGGATGGTGCTTGCGGCGGTCGAACGCGCGCTTCTGCATGCACCGGAATCTCCGCCCGAATCACAGGCCGAGGGTGAGGCGTTCCTGTCGTCGACGAACAACCTGACGCTGGCGGGGATGTTGGCGCTCTCGGGCGTGGCAGCCGAGTCGATGGTGCAAGACGTCGGCTGGTCAATGATGGACATCGGCAAACGAATTGAACGTGGCCTTGCGTTGACGGCGCTACTGCGTGCGACACTGAGGACGGTCCGCGCTCCCGAAGCAGAGCAAACCGTCACGGAGTCGGCGCTGGTGGCTTGCGAGTCGTCGGTCATCTACCGGCGGCGCATGCTGGGCAAGGTTAGTGTGGCTGCTGTGGCGGACTTGGTGCTGTTCGACACCGAGAACCCGCGCTCGCTCGTCTACCAACTCGAGCGGCTGCGGGCCAACCTGAGGTCGCTGCCAGGGTCGTCCGGATCGTCGAGGCCGGAGCGGCTGGTCGAAGACATCGCCATCCGGCTGCGTCGCCTTGACCCCGCCGACCTCGAAGAGGTCACCGCCGACGGCACGCGGGCCATTCTGGTCGAACTGCTCGACGGGATTCACCGCGATCTGCGTGAGCTTTCGGGCGTCATCACCGCGACCCACCTGTCGCTGCCCGGTGGCATGCAGCATCTGTGGGGCCCGGGTGAACGCCGGGTGATGCCGTGACCGACGGGCCTATCGCCTCGGGGTCGAGCCGGAGCTATCAGATCACGCACCGCACGGTGTACAGCTACTCCGACGTCGTGACCAGTTCCTACGGCCGCGGCTTCCTGATTCCGCGCGACTCCGCGCGCCAGCGGTGCCTGTCACACGAACTGATCATCGAACCCGAGGCCGCCGACAGCTCCACCAGCCGCGACGTCTACGGCAACATCAGCTCGTACTTCCACGTGACCGAACACCATCAGATCTTGACGATCACCAGCAACTCGGTGGTCGAGGTGGATCCACCGCCTCCAGAGCTCTATGGCGGGGGATCGGCGCGGGCGCCGTGGGAGATCGCGCGGCCGGTCGGTCTCGAGGGCGCACTGGCCAACGAGTTCAGCCTGGACCTGCAGTCGAGTGAGATCACCGACGAGCTACGTTCCTACGCCGCACCGAGTTTCGAGCCGGGCCGGCCGCTGCTCGACGTGCTTCGCGACCTGACGTCGCGGATCTACAGCGACTTCACCTACCGGTCCGGGTCGACGACCGTGTCCACCCAGGTCGGCCAGGTTTTGGCGGCGCGGGAAGGGGTATGTCAGGACTTCGCGCGGCTGGCCATCGCCTGTCTGCGTGCCAACGGGTTGGCCGCGAGTTATGTGTCTGGGTACCTGGCGACCGACCCGCCGCCGGGAAAGGAACGCATGATCGGCATCGACGCGACGCACGCCTGGGCGTCGGTGTGGACGCCCCAGAATCAATGGCTCGGTCTGGATCCCACCAACGACCAAATGGTCGACGAGCGCTACATCATCGTGGGGTTCGGACGCGATTACGCGGATGTGCCGCCGCTGCGCGGCATCATCTACACCGAATCCGAGAGCAGCGTGATCGACGTTGCCGTCGACGTGGCACCGTACGAGGGCGGCGTGCTGCGTGCGTGATTTCAACTGCCCCAACTGCGGTCAGCGCCTGGCGTTCGAGAACTCGGTGTGCCTGTCGTGCCGCAGCTCGCTGGGATTTTCGCTCGCTGATATGGCGCTCCTGGTGATTGCATCGGGAGCCGACAGCGAGCACGGCGGGGCCGTTGATTCCAGCGAATTCCAGCTGTGCGCGAATCTCTATCTGGCGGAATGCAATTGGCTCGTCGAGAAAGATCCGGTCCGGAAGTTGTGCGCGTCCTGCCGCCTCACCCGAACCCGGCCCAACGACACCGACACCAAGGCGCTTGCCGCTTTCGCGGCCGCCGAGATGGCCAAGCGCAGGCTGATCTTCGAACTGCACGAGCTCAAGCTGCCGATTATCGGCCGCGAGGAGGACCCGCAGTACGGCTTGGCCTTCGATCTGCTCTCCAGTGAGTTCGAGACGGTGATGACGGGCCACCACAACGGGGTGATCACGCTCGACCTCGCTGAGGGCGACGACGTGCACCGCGAGCAATTGCGGGTGGAGATGGACGAGCCATACCGCACTTTGCTCGGCCACTTTCGGCATGAGATCGGGCACTACTATTTCTACCGGCTCGTCGGCCCGTCGCAGGCCTACTCGCAGCGCTTCCTGGAATTGTTCGGCGATCCCGACGCCGACTACCAGGAGGCGCTGGACCGCCATTACAACGAGGGCGCGCCGCCCGGCTGGAAAGGCGATTACGTGTCGTCCTACGCGACCATGCATCCCGCCGAAGACTGGGCCGAGACGTTCGCCCACTACCTGCACATCCGCGACGCACTCGACACGGCAGCGGCGTTCGGCTTCGCGCCGGCCGCCGCGACGTTTGAGCGACGGGCGTTGGGCCCCAGCGGATTCGACACGATCATCGACATGTGGCTGCCCCTGGCGTGGGCGCTGAATATGGTGAACCGCTCAATGGGCAAAGAGGACCTTTACCCGTTCGTGCTGCCTCCCCCAGTGCTCGAGAAGATGCGCTTCATTCACGCGATCATCGACGAGATCACGTCGGACCCGGCCAAGCTCGCGGAAGTCAGCGGCACGCCCTCTTAGCGCGAGCGCGCGGGCTGATTCAGATCCAGTACGTGGCGGTCGTGGTGTACAACCGTCCGACTAGCTCGTCGACGGGTAGTTCGCGCAGTTGCGCGCTGAGCACTTCGACGCTGACGGTGCCGTCGAAGCCCTGGTCGCGCATGGTTGCAGAGAAGCGGTCCAACTCGAGGACACCTTCGCCGGGTGGGGCGCGGCGGTGCAGGCTCTCGCGGATCATGCGATCGCGATACTCCGGTTCCAGCGCATCCGTGAACTGGAGATACGCGATGTCGTCGAGTGGCACCGCCGCCAGGTCGTCCCACGTGTCGTCACTGAAGCAGAAGTGCCACGAGTCGATCATCAGGCCGGCGTGCCCACCGCGGTTCGCCGCGCGCATCATCTCCATGCCGTCGCGAATCGACGGAATCGCGCCCAGCGGGGTGTACTCCACCGCCATACCGGCGCCGACATCGTCGAACAGCTTGGCGTAGCGCTGAATTCGCTGCGGTGACACCGAAGCGGTGAACACCGTCAGCACCCACTCAGCGCCGATAGCCTGTGCCCGGTCGGCCAGCTCATCGGCACTAGCCATCGTGGCTGATTCGTCGTCGCCGACCACAAACGCGAGCAGCTCGTGGCAGCGCACCCCTGACGCGGCGTATACCTGCAGGGCAGCGGTGTCGACCCGGTCGGCATTGACCCCCACCGCAGTGAAGCCTTCCGCGCTCGCCGCCGAAACCAGGTCTGCCGTCGCGAAATCCCAGCGGCCATCGGGTGTGAGAGCAAGCTGCACAGTCGCAGGACGCTACTCCGCCTCGAGGTCCTCTAACGGCTGGGGAGCGATCGCGGCAGCCCGAACCACGGCAGCACGCTCGCATCGAAGCGCGTGAACGCGGAAATCCGGTCGCCGGTGAGGGTCAACACGAACAGCCCGCTGCCATGACGGATGCCGGTTCTCGCGCGAAGATAGGCGCCGAACGCCGGCTGCCCGTTCGCTCGTGTTGGCACGAGGTCCACCCGCCTGCCCGAGCTGAAGATGCCGCCGAACAGGCGGGACACCACGTCCAGGCCTCGGTATTCGAGAGGAATCGGGGGCATGGACACAAAGATGTCGGTGGTGAGCAACGCGACCAGACCCGTCACATCCCCGCACTCGTACGCGCGGACGAAATTCGCGACGAGTGCCTGCTCGGTGGTTGAGTCGGCAGCGGGAGCCGGTGCGCGCCCGTCGGCCGGCGGATGGAGTCGCCGGAGCCCGGCGCGAGCCCGTTTGAGTGCGCTGTGGACGGATGCGACGGTCGTGTCGAGCATGGCGGCCACCTCGCTGGCATGGAATCCGAGGACGTCGCGCAGGATCAGCACGGCGAGCTGACGGGGCGGCAGGACTTGAAGAGCGGTAACAAAGGCCAGGGAGATGGATTCGGTTTGCGCATAGCGGGCCTCGGGGCCGAGATCGAGCGGGTCCTCGAGGAGGCTGTCGGGATATGGCTCCAGCCAAGGGATTTCGCCGAATGCGGTCGGCTCGGGTGGTTCAACCGCTGGCATGTCCCACTCCTTGGCTGAGCGTCGGCCCGCAGACCGGCGCGCATTGAGACACCTGTTGGTCGCGATCCGGTAGAGCCAGGTGCGAATCGATGCGCGCCCCTCGAACCCGTCGAGACCTTGCCACGCGGACAGTAGCGTCTCCTGGACGGCGTCCTCGGCGTCCTGGAGGGATCCGAGCATCCGATAGCAGTGCACCTGCAGCTCGCGACGATGCGGCTCGGTCAGCTTCCGAAACGCGCCGCTGTCGCCGGTCAGCGCCCTGGCCATCAGGTCGGTGGTCATCACTTATGTATAGACACCTACCGGCGGAAGAACTGGGCGGTTGGCGTAAGGCCATTTCGCCGCTATCGCGGTGTCTATATCACCATGCTGAAAAACAAGATTGCGATCATCTACGGAGCGTCTGGCGCCATCGGCGGTGCCGTCGCGCGCGCCTTCGCCGATCATGGCGCCAGGCTTTTCCTTACCGGACGTGACCGGGAAGCGGTCGATGCGGTGGCCAACGACATAGTCGCGGCGGGCGGATCGGCGGTCGCGGAGCCGGTCGACGCCCTCGACGAACAGGCCATTGGCGCACATCTCCAGTCGGTGGTCGACTCGGCGGGCCGTGTCGATATCTCGTTCAACGCCGTTGGGATTCCCAACGCGAAGATTCTCGGGGTTCCGCTGACCGATCTGGATGTCGAGGACTTCTCACGGCCGATCTCGAGCTACACGAGGTCGTACTTCCTGACCGCGCGCCTGGCCGCTCGCCGCATGATTCCCAACAAGTCGGGGGTGATCATGACCGCGACCGCACTCCACTCGCGCACGGGCATTCCGTTGGTCGGCGGCTACGGTCCTGCAATGGCCGCCAAGGAGGCGCTGACTCGAGACCTGTCCGCGGAGCTGGCGCCCAACGGCATCCGTGTGGTTGGGCTGCGGCCGCAGGGCATGCCGGAGACGCGCACGATCCGGGACGCATTCGAACCCCGTGCCAAAGCAACGGGAATGACGTGGGAGCAATGGCAAGAATTCCTCGCGAGCCGGACTCACCCGCGACGGCTGATGGCGCTCTCGGAGATGGCGAATGTGGCGGTCTTCATGGCTTCGGACAAGGCGAGCGGCATGACGGGAACCACGGTCAACCTGACGATGGGCAGCCTCGATGATTAGGCACGCAAGAAAGCCTTGCCGCGCGGGGACAATCGATAACCCACGTCGAGGCTGATGGTCAGGCCCAGGCCCTTGAGCTGACGCACGCGGCGCTTGAAGCGTGGCACGTCCAGCCCGACGCGGGCCGCCAGATCCGGCGCCCGCACCGCCTCGTTGGCGCCGATCATCTCGAGATACTCTCGCGTCCATGGCGTTTCGGCCGCGCCATCCCAGCGGTCCAGGCGTGCGGTGATTGCGTCGACGTCTCCGGTCGACAACCGGTCGTCGGCGGCAAGGTCCGGTCGCTCGTCGGGCGCCAGGTACGACACCGTGATCACATACGTGTGCTTGGCCGGACGGCGGTCGAGTTCCTTCTGCGCCGACTTGGCGTCCGGGTATCCCGCGGCGCGCGCCTGCGCGGCTGTGACGCGATGGCTGCCCGGATACTGCGCGACGTCGTCGATGCGAATCGTGCCCACCGTGGTCCGCTGCGTGCCGCCCTTCTTCACCCTCGGCGCATCCCACCGGCGCAACACCAGTGTGATAGTTCCGTTTGCGATTCGTTCGGCCGTGTCGCGGTTGAGCAGCACGTCTGCGACCCTACGATCGCTCGGTGGCTGATCGCTATGGCATTGATGTCCTCGCCAACAACCCGCACCGCAAGCCCCGCTCCACCGAGCGGCCCGTGGAACTCGGCTTGGTCGTCGAGGATGCCCAGACCGGGTATGTGGGCGCGGTGGTGCGCATCGAATACGGCCGGATGGAACTCGAGGACCGGCAGGGCCGCAGGAAACCGTTCCCGATCGGACCCGGCTACCTGATCGACGGCAGGCCCGTGATCCTTACTGCACCAAAGCGTTCAGCGCCGACGGCGCCGTCGCGCACCGCATCCGGGTCGGTCGCAGTCCAGACCAAAGCCAAAGTCGCACTGGCAAGCCGGATCTATGTCGAAGGCCGACACGACGCCGAACTCGTCGAGCAGGTATGGGGCGATGACCTACGCGTCGAGGGCGTGGTGGTCGAATACCTCGACGGCGTCGACGACCTCGTCGACATCGTCAAGGATTTCCGACCCGACCCCAGGCGTCGGCTTGGTGTACTCGTCGACCATCTGGTCGCCGGCTCGAAGGAAGCCCGCATCGCAGACGCAGTCCGTCGCGGCCCCGGCGGCGCCCACACACTGGTCGTCGGCCATCCGTTCATCGACATCTGGCAGGCAGTCAAGCCGGAGCGGCTCGGCATCTCGGCGTGGCCGGTGGTGCCGCGGGGCGCCGACTGGAAGAAAGGTGTGTGCCAGGCACTGGGCTGGCCGCACACCCAACAGGCCGACACCGCACGGGCATGGCAGCGGATCCGCGGTCGCGTCCGTGACTGGAACGATCTGGAGCCCGCACTGATCGGGCGCGTCGAGGAACTCATCGACTTCGTGACGGCCCCGCCGTCGTAGCCACGTGGTAAGCAGAGAGCGTGTCCGACGGCCTGTTTGACGTCCCCGGCGAACCGAGGGTGACGGCGGGTGGACCCGTCGGCGCATCGGCTCCGCTGGCGGTGAAGATGCGGCCGGCCACGCTCGACGAGGTCGTCGGCCAGGACCACCTGCTGAAGCCGGGCTCGCCGCTGCGCCGCATGGTCGAGGGTTCCGGCGCGGCGTCGGTCATCCTCTACGGCCCTCCTGGCACCGGCAAGACCACCCTTGCGTCGCTGATCTCGCAGGCCACCGGCCGTCGGTTCGAGGCATTGTCGGCGCTGTCGGCAGGCGTCAAGGAAGTCCGCGCGGTCATCGACGTCGCCCGTCGCGCCGCCGCCCACGGCGAACAGACCGTGCTGTTCATCGACGAGGTGCACCGGTTCTCCAAGACGCAGCAGGACGCGCTGCTCTCGGCCGTCGAGAATCGGATCGTGGCGCTGGTCGCCGCCACCACCGAGAACCCGTCGTTCTCCGTCGTCGCGCCGCTGCTGTCGCGGTCGCTGATCCTGCAACTGCAGCCACTGGACGCCGAGGCTGTCCGCACCGTGGTGCGCCGCGCCATCGACGACCCGCGCGGCCTCGGCGGCCAGGTCGACGTCACCGAGGACGCCGTCGATCTGCTGGTGCAGCTCTCAGCGGGTGATGCGCGGCGGGCGCTGACGGCGCTGGAGGTGGCGGCCGAAGCTGGCGAGCAGGTGACGGTCGCGACCATCGAGCAGTCGCTCGACAAGGCCGCCGTGCGGTATGACCGCGACGGCGATCAGCACTACGACGTGATCAGCGCCTTCATCAAGTCGGTCCGCGGCTCCGACGTCGACGCCGCACTCCATTACCTGGCCCGGATGCTGGTGGCGGGGGAGGACCCCCGGTTTGTGGCGCGTCGGTTGATGATCCTGGCCAGCGAGGACATCGGCATGGCGGACCCGACCGCATTGCAGACAGCCGTGGCCGCGGCGCAGACCGTGCAGCTGATCGGCATGCCAGAGGCGCAGCTGACGCTGGCGCACGCCACCGTCCACCTGGCCACCGCGCCAAAGTCGAACGCGGTCACCACAGCGCTGGGCGCCGCGATGAGCGACATCCGGGCGGGCAAGGCCGGGCTTGTCCCCACCCATCTGCGCGACGGCCACTACTCCGGAGCCGAGAAGTTAGGCAACGCCATCGGCTACAAGTACGCCCACGATGACCTCGATGGCGTTGTGGGGCAACAGTATCCGCCCGATGAGTTGGTCGGCGTCGACTATTACCGGCCGACCACGCATGGCGCCGAACGCGAGATCGCCACGCGCCTGGACAAGCTACGCGCCATCATCCGCAAGAAGCGCTGACCCGCGTCGTTCGCCGAAACTGCGCACAGATCGCGATCGGAGCCGTCGGCGCGATTTCACCGCAGTTTCGGCGAGATTGACCCCTTGACACCCGCCGCTACCCCTTCTACCTTTGTAGTCAATCGAGTCATTGATCAAGCGCAAGGTTGACAATTGAGGAGTGATGGAGATGCAGACGCCCGGTTGGATCGCGCGTTCATGGCGCTGGCCGACCCGGTTCGGCGCGCCATGGTGGCGCGGCTGTCCCGCGGACCGGCCACAGTCAACGAGCTCGCCGCGCCCTTCGACATCACGAAACAGGCGGTGTCCAAGCACATTCAGGTGCTGGAGCAAGCGGGCCTGGTCACCAGAACCCGCGACGCGCAGCGACGCCCCGTCCATCTGGACGCGGCGGCGTTGGAGCGGCTGACCGCATGGATCGACCGATATCGGCTTGACGCCGAACGCAGTTACCGCCAGTTGGACGCCCTGCTGGCGGCGATGAAAACCGAGAAAGGAACCCAACAATGACGAACCCGCTCAACCTCAACGCTCCAGTCGACACCCTGGCGATGGAGTTCACCCGCGACTTCGACGCCCCAGTGGAGGCGTTGTTCCGCGCGCACGCCGAGCCGGACCTGGTCAAGCAATGGCTCGGACCGCGAGACCTTGAGATGACGATCGAGCACTGGGACTTCAAGACCGGTGGCGGCTACCGCTACGTACACAAGGCCGACCGCGGCGAGTTCGGCTTCAACGGGGTGTTCCATAAAATGCGGGACAACGAATTCATCATCCAGACCTTCGAATTCGAAGGCGCGCCGGACATGGTGAACATCGAGTTCATGTGGTTCGAGGATCTCGGCGGTGGCCGCAGCCGGCTGCGCGGCCGATCGATCTGCCCCAACATCGAGGCGCGCGACGGCCTGCTGTCGTCGGGCATGGAGGGCGGCATGACTGAGGGCTACGAAAAGCTCGACGAGCTGCTGAAGAGGCTTTGATGGAATGGACTCTCGAGGTCGTGGTGGTGCCGGTCAGCGATGTTGACCGGGCCATCGCGTTCTACCGCGACCAAATCGGCTTCAACTTGGACCACGACACGCACGCCGGTGACCAGCGCTTCGCACAACTCACCCCGCCCGGCTCAGGCTGCTCGATCGTGCTTAGTGATCCGTCCCCAATGCCGCCGGGCACGTTGCGCGGCGTGCAGCTGGTGGTCGCTGATGCCTACCGCGCTCGCGCCGAACTCATCGAGCGGTCAGTTGCCGCCGGGGATATCGATGTCATCGACGAACGTGACGGTGGCACGCTCTTCGGATTCACCGATCCCGACGGCAACTCGTGGGTGGTGCAGCAGCTCAAGGCACGTGCAGACAAGCCGCTCATCCCGCATTAGGCGCGGGCAGATCCCGGCCGGATGAACCAGCCGGGATCGCCCGGGGGTTTAGCAGGTCAGCGCATCAGGCCCGAACGCCGCCGACCCATGACGCCGGTGCGTCGACCCATGAGCGCCGACACCAATGCCACGCCGATAGCGGCTACGACAACCTGGCACAGCAGCTCGAGCCAATCGATGCCTTCCGTGGCCGTGGGGATACCGAGCGCGCGAGCGACCGCTGTGCCGATGAAGGCGGACACGATGCCGACCAGGATCGTCACCAGCATCCCGATGGCTTGTTTGCCCGGGACGAGCAGTCGGCCGAGTACGCCGACAACGATGCCGATGAGAATTGCGCTGATGATGCCGGTGATTGTCATTGTTCCTCCAAGCTGTGGGCTGGAAGGTGACATACCCTCGCGGCGCCGCCAATAAACGCGCGCGTCAATCAGCGTGAGTAGCTCGTCATGCCATCTCGGGTACCCGCAGATGGGCAAGCGCGAGGTCGAACTCGCCGATATCGAGCACGTCAGCGCCCAGTTCCCGGGTCCGCGCGTTCCTCAGTTCCTTTGCGTGCTCTTGGTTGCGATCCATGGCTTCACGACTATCGAACGTCGCGGACGAGACAGCACGCCCGGAGGAGCGGTCGATCAGCAGGCTCGCGCTGCAGAAGCCCTCGAGGTCCTCGAGCGATGGCAACACCGACTCCTTGTAGAACTCGATGGAGCGGTCCGCCTGGTCCGGCGGGACCTTGATCCACGTTGCCCGCACACACGCGCCGTCGGCCGACTGGTGGTCGCGGTGCAGGACCCCGATTTCCCACCCTTCGATCTTCTCGACTGAGCCGGCCATTCTTTCCACCGCTTGGCTACGAAGCTGCTTCGCTTTCTCCGCGGACGCGTTCATTGCGTCCTCTGAGTCCCAGGCAGTGGTAATGATGCAGCGGCCGGATTCCCGGTCAACCAACAGTGAGATACCGACGTACCCGTCGATATTCTCGAGTTCGGGCATCAGATCATCGCGCATATAGGCAATTCCGTCGTCGATCGACGACGTTTGAGCCTGAATTGTGGTCGTGCGTGCATGCACTCCACCCACCCCCTTGCATCGGGGCGGCGCCCCGGCGGCGCCGCCGAGCATTCATCAGCTTCCTCTCGGCCACCGAACGATTCAGCGGATTGGGCGTTTCGAAATGGTGATAGTTCGCAACGCAAATGAACGGTCCGTAGGCTGGAAGTCATGGACTCCGACGTGGTCGACATCGACACATCGCGCCGGCGGATCGTCGACCTGACCGAATCGGTGCGGAAGTTCTGCGCCGACCACGGTGATGGCCTGTTGAACGTCTTCGTCCCGCACGCCACCGCAGGCGTGGCGATCATCGAAACCGGTGCAGGCTCGAATGACGACCTGATCGACACGCTCGAACGGTTGCTGCCGCGCGACGACCGCTACCGTCACGAGCACGGGTCGCCAGGGCATGGCGCCGACCACGTGCTACCCGCACTGGTGGCACCCTCGGTCACCGTTCCGGTGCAGGGCGGCGAGCCGCTACTGGGCACGTGGCAAAGTGTCGTGCTGGTCGATCTGAACTCGGACAACCCGCGCCGTACGGTCCGGCTGAGCTTCGTGAACGGTTAGCGGGCACTGCACGGCGCGCCGGTTCGTTGCCTTTTTAGCGGGGCTAGGAAGACCGGTACTGTAGTGCGGTCGAATAGACGTAGTTAATTTGCAAACGCACGCAGAAGGATGAGGCAACAGAGACGTGCAGACACACGAGATCAGGAAACGCTTCCTCGATCATTTCGTGAAGGCGGGCCACACCGAGGTGCCGAGCGCCTCGGTGATCCTCGACGACCCCAACCTGCTATTCGTCAATGCAGGCATGGTGCAGTTCGTGCCTTACTTCCTGGGCCAGCGCACGCCGCCGTACGACACCGCGACCAGCATCCAGAAGTGCATCCGTACCCCCGACATCGACGAAGTCGGCATCACCACCCGGCACAACACGTTCTTCCAGATGGCCGGCAACTTCTCGTTCGGCGACTACTTCAAGCGCCGCGCGATCGAACTGGCATGGACGCTGCTGACCAACCCAATCGCTGAGGGCGGCTACGGTCTGGATCCTGAAAGACTTTGGGCCACTGTCTATTTGGATGACGACGAGGCGGTCGGGCTGTGGCAGGAGGTGGCTGGGCTGCCGACAGAGCGCATTCAGCGCCGCGGCATGGCCGACAACTACTGGTCGATGGGAATCCCCGGGCCGTGCGGTCCCTCGTCGGAGATCTACTACGACCGCGGTCCTGAATTCGGCGTGGAGGGTGGCCCCGTCGCCAACGAGGACCGCTACATCGAGATCTGGAATCTCGTCTTCATGCAAAACGAGCGCGGCGAGGGCACCAGCAAGGAGGATTTCGAGATCCTCGGCCCGCTGCCGCGCAAGAACATCGACACCGGCATGGGTGTGGAGCGGGTCGCCTTCCTGCTGCAAGGTGTGCACAACGTCTACGAGACCGACCTGCTCCGCCCGGTGATAGACGCTGTGGCCACGGTATCGCCAAGGGGCTATGACGTCGGCAACCACGAGGATGACGTCCGCTACCGGATCATCGCCGACCACAGCCGCACCGCCGCGATCCTGATCGGCGACGGCGTGAGCCCGGGCAACGACGGTCGCGGCTACGTCCTTAGGAGGCTTCTGCGCCGCGTGATCCGTTCGGCCAAGCTGCTCGGCATCGACGACCCGATCGTCGGCGAACTGATGACCACGGTGCGCGAGGCGATGGGTCCGTCGTACCCGGAACTCGTCAGCGACTTCGATCGGATCCACCGCATCGCGGTCGCCGAGGAGACCGCGTTCAACCGCACCCTCGCGTCGGGCTCGCGGCTCTTCGACGAGGCCGCCCGAACAACCAAGTCCTCCGGGGCCACCGTGCTCTCGGGCACCGACGCCTTCACGCTGCACGACACGTACGGCTTCCCACTGGAGTTGACGCTCGAGATGGCCGCGGAGTCCGGCTTGACCGTCGACGAAGAAGGCTTCCGCGGCCTGATGGCCGAGCAGCGCCAGCGCGCCAAGGCCGACGCCGCCGCACGCAAACAGGCGCATGCGGATCTCTCGGAATACCGCGACCTGGTCGACGCCGGTCCGACGGAGTTCACCGGTTTCGACGAATTGACCTCCGAGGCAAAGGTTCTCGGTATCTTCGTGGATGGCAAGCGGGTGCCCGTGGTGAGCCATGAGGGCAGCCCGGACCGCGTCGAGCTGATCCTCGATCGCACCCCGTTCTACGCCGAGTCGGGCGGCCAGATCGCCGACGAGGGCAGCATCACCGGCGCCGGCGCATCGGGTTCAGCGAAGGCCGCCGTCTCCGACGTGCAGAAGATCGCCAAAACGCTATGGGCGCACCGCGTCAACGTTGAATCCGGTGAATTCGTCGAAGGCGATACGGTCATCGCTGCCGTCGACCCTCGCTGGCGACACGGCGCGACGCAGGGCCATTCCGGCACCCACATGGTGCACGCCGCGCTGCGACAAGTGCTGGGCCCCAACGCGGTTCAGGCCGGGTCCCTGAACCGGCCGGGTTATCTGCGGTTCGACTTCAACTGGCAGGGCCCGTTATCGGAGACCCAGCGGACTCAGATCGAGGAAGTGACCAACGAGGCGGTCGAAGCCGATTACGAGGTGCACCACTTCATTACCGACCTCGACAAGGCCAAGGCGATGGGCGCGATGGCGCTGTTCGGGGAGAACTATCCCGACGAGGTCAGGGTGGTGGAGATCGGCGGGCCGTTCTCGCTGGAACTGTGTGGCGGCACGCACGTGGAGAGTTCGGCGCAGATCGGACCGGTCACGATTCTCGGCGAGGCATCTGTCGGCTCCGGTGTCCGTCGCGTAGAGGCCTACGTTGGCCTGGACTCGTTCCGCCACCTGGCCAAGGAACGGGCATTGATGGCGGGTCTTGCCTCGTCGCTGAAGGTCCCGTCCGAGGAGGTTCCGGCCCGAGTGGCCAATTTGGTCGAGCGACTGCGGGCCGCCGAGAAGGAACTCGACAGGATGCGGTTGGCGAATGCCCGAGCCGCCGCAGCAAATGCCGCCGCAGGCGCCGAACAGATCGGTAAGGTCCGTGTCGTGGCGCAGCGGATGGCCGGCGGAATGTCGGCGGCGGACCTGCGCACGCTCGTCGGCGACATCCGGGGCAAACTGGGTAGTGACCCCGCCGTCGTGGCGTTGATCGCCGAAGGCGAGAACGACAGCGTGCCCTTCGTGGTGGCGGTCAACGCCGCCGCGCAGGATCTCGGCCTTCGGGCCAACGAGTTGGTGAAGCAGTTGGGTGCGGCGGTCAATGGTCGTGGGGGCGGCAAGGCCGATCTGGCACAGGGTTCCGGTAAGGGGGCGGCGGGCATCGACGCGGCATTGGCCGCGCTGCGCGCCGAAATAGGCCGGAGCTAGCCGGTGACCAATACCGATGACCGCCTTCCGGATCGGCCGGGGGGCAGTCTTCAACCACCGGATCCCGGCCGCGGACGACGGCTGGGAGTCGACGTGGGCACGGTACGCATCGGGGTGGCGGCCAGCGATCCGGACGGAATTTTGGCCACCCCCGTGGAAACGGTGGAGCGGGACCGACGGAACAAGACCGGCAAGCACCTTCGTCGGCTGGCGCAGCTCGCCGACGATTTGGAGGCCGTCGAAGTAGTGGTCGGGTTGCCGCGCACACTTGCCGACCGGTCCGGTTCGTCCGCCAAAGACGCGATCGAGTTTGCCGACCAGCTCGCCAGACGGATCGCGCCAACACCGGTGCGGTTGTCCGACGAACGGCTGACGACGGTGGCGGCGCAGCGGTCCTTGCGGGATGCCGGGATCCGCGCCAAAGGCCAGCGGACGATGATCGACCAGGCCGCGGCGGTAGGGATTTTGCAGAACTGGCTGGACCAGCGGCGCGCGGCTTCGCGCACGCGAGGAGCAAGTGAACTCGGTGCCGCGCACGGAGAGGTCGGGGATGACTGACAACTGGGGCTCCAATCGCGTCGAGCCCGTGGCGGTCGGACCGCCGCGGCGCCGGATGAGCCGGTCGGACCGGATGCGCGAAGCCCGCGGCCGACGAAAGCGACGCTTCGCGAGTGGCTTCGCCCTGGCGATGTTGATCGTTGTCGTGCTGGGTACGGTCTTCTTGGGTTCGAAGATGTGGCACACGCTGTTCGGTGGGGGCAACGACTATTCCGGCGACGGTGTCAACGACGTGGTCATCCAGATCCATGACGGCGACTCCACCACCGCGATCGGCAAGACGCTGGAAGACCATAAGGTGGTGGCGACGGCAAAGGCGTTCGTCGAAGCCGCCGATGGCAACTCCGCTATATCGGCTATTCAGCCGGGCTTCTACAAGGTGCGCACCGAAATCCCTGCGTCCAACGCCGTTGCACGACTTGCTGATCCGCAGAATCGCGTTGGCAAGCTGGTGATTCCTGAAGGGCGACAGCTCGATGACATCCAGGATGTCAAGACCAATGCGGTCACCGACGGCATCTTCAGTCTGATCTCGCGTGCAACCTGTGTGAACCTCGATGGCGACCGGCACTGTGTGTCGGTGGACGATTTGCGCAAAATCGCGGAAAGCGCCGAGCCGCCGGCACTCTCGGTTCCGGATTGGGCGATGACCGCGGTCAGTGCGCTGGGCAACGACCATCGCAGGCTCGAGGGACTGATCGCGCCTGGCACGTGGAACATCGATCCATCAGCTTCCGCGCAGGACACCCTGTCGACGCTGATCGCAACCAGCGCGACGCAGTACGCGCAGGGCGGGCTGCTCGACACGGCACAGGCGATGAACATGTCGCCGTACCAGATTCTCACCGTCGGCTCGCTGGTGCAGCGGGAGTCCAAGCCGGATGACTTCGCGAAGGTGGCGCGGGTTATCTATAACCGGCTGCATGAAAACCGGACGCTTGAGTTCGACTCGACGGTGAATTATCCGTTGGACAGGATCGAGGTGGCCACCACCGACGCCGACCGCGGGCAGGACACATCGTGGAATACCTATGTGCGGCCGGGTCTTCCGGCGACGCCCATCTGCTCGCCTGGGCAGCCTGCGCTGGCGGCGGCCGAACAGCCCGCGCCGGGGGACTGGCTATATTTCGTCACGATCGATATGCAGGGCACCACTGTGTTCACCCGCGACTACCAGCAGCATCTCGCGAACATCGAACTGGCCAGACGCAACGGTGTCCTCGACTCGGCACGATAGCTTTCGCAAAGCTGCGGTCCTCGGCTCACCGATCGCGCATTCCCGGTCGCCGCAGTTGCACCTCGCCGCCTATCGTGCGCTGGGGCTGGACGGCTGGACGTATGACCGCATCGAATGCACGGCCGAGGAATTGCCAGAATTGGTGGGCGGTTTCGGCCCGGAATGGGTCGGTGTCTCGGTGACGATGCCCGGCAAGTTCGCCGCCCTGCGGTTCGCCGACGAGCGCACCTCTCGCGCAGAACTGGTCGGATCGGCCAACACGCTGGTTCGATCGCAGGCCGGCTGGCGGGCCGACAACACCGACATCGACGGCGTGAAGGGCGCGTTGGGCGCGGTGGCGGGCCGGGCCGCTGTTATTGGTTCGGGCGGCACCGCTCCCGCCGCAATTGTGGGCCTCGCTGAGCTTGGGGTGCAGGACATTTCGGTCATCGCGCGCAACCGCGACAAGGCTGCACCGCTGCTGGCCCTGGGACCCAGGCTGGGCGTCGACATCCGCTGGATCGAGCTCGGGGCGACCATGCTCGACGTCGACGTCGCGATAAACACCATCCCCGCCGACGTCGCGGCCCTGCACGCCGTCGCCGTGGCCGCGACACCGCTGCTGCTCGACGCGATCTACGATCCGTGGCCGACCCCGCTGGCTGCGGCCGTTCAGGCGGCGGGTGGACGGGTGATCAGCGGGCTGCAGATGCTGCTTCATCAGGCATTCGCTCAGGTCGAGCAATTCACCGGGCTGCCAGCGCCCACTGAGGCGATGAGGGCAGCGCTCGGTGATGCCCGCTAGACGGTGATCAGCCGAGTGTCGCCTGCCAGGCGTTCCCGCGCCGAGCGCACCGCCCCGATACTGGCGACGGTCACCAGCGCGATCGCCACGTACCCCGTCACTGAGAGGTGCTGCCCTAGCATCAGCCAGCCGGCGATGGCGGCCACTACAGGCGAAAAACATGTCAGGATCGCGAATGTTTCCGGCGGTAGACGTCGCAAGGAGATCAACTCCAGCGAGTAGGGGATCACCGACGACATCACGCCGACAAGGGCTCCGAGCCCCAATACCTGCCACCGCAGCGCGCTGCCAGGATCGACCGCGAGCAGCGCGATCGGCGCCGTCACCAGCGCACCGATCGCCGTCGCCAGCGCCAGCCCGTCGAGTTTGGGAAAGTCAGCCCCCGCCCGCGCGGTGGCCAGGATGTAGCCCGCCCAGCTCGCCCCCGCGGCTGCAGCGAAGCCAAGACCGATCGGGTCGAGATGACCAACGCGAACCCCGGTGAGACTGAGCAGCGCGACGCCCAGCAGGGCCAGTAGCGCCCACAACCATGCAGTTCTGCGTCGGCTGATGACCACGGAAAGTGCAAGCGGGCCAAGGGCTTCGATTGTCACGGCAACACCGAGGGGAATGCGCGTCAGCGAGATGTAGAAGCATAGATTCATCACCACCAACGCGGCGGCAAGCGCTGCTGCAGACACCCATGCCCGACCGGACAGCCCGCGCAGCCGAGGGCGGACCGCCACGCACAGGATCACCCCTGCGACAAGGAGCCGCGCGAACACCGCCCCGAAAGCGCCAAGCGCCGCAAACAGACCGACGGCGAATGCGGCACCGACTTCCTGGCTGATCGCCGCGATCACCACCACCAGCGCTGGACCAATTGGTGACCGTCGGTGCACGGAACCGACGTTAGCCTCGATGCATGGGGGCGGGGGTGGCCGGCGTCTGCGCATTGGTGTGGCTGGCGGCGCTGAGTGTCTACGACATCCGTGAGCGGCGGCTGCCGAACTGGCTGACGATGCCGGGGGCGGCGGCCATCATCGCGGCGGCAGCGGTGCACGGACGCGGTGCGGCAGCAGTGTTCGGTGCGGTCGCGCTGTTCGCCGTCTATGCCGTCGTCCATCTCGTGTCACCCGCGGCGATGGGCGCAGGCGATGTGAAGCTCGCGATCGGTATCGGCGCGCTGACAGGGACACTCGGGGGCGACGTTTGGGTACTGGCCGCGCTCGGCGCACCGCTGCTGACCGCCGGGTGGGCCATCGTCGCGGTGGCGCGCCGATCGGCAGGGGCTGTGCCGCACGGCCCGTCGATGTGCCTGGCAGCGGTGACCGCCGCCACGCTGGTAGTGCTTTGAGCGCTTAGGCCGGTGACGAGGGCCGCGCGGACTCCTCCGCCTCGCGCAGCGGTTGGTCCGCTCGGGCGCGTGCCTGGCCGAAGCTGGGCAGCCCGGTCGGACCGGCCGCCGAGTCGGCAACGTCGGGCTGCGGTGCCGTCGTGCGAGTACCCGAGTAGTCCAGATCGGTGTAATCGCCGTGCTGAGAAGGCCGTTGGGTGCGCTGCGCGCACCCCAGGCCGCGGTCAACGGGTCGGCACCGACGCAACCGCCGGCAGCCCCGTTCACCAGTGCGGCGTCCAACTCACGCCGGGCGCAGGGGCCGACCAACCAAGAGTTGGGACTGGTGCGTAGCCGGTCGGCACCGAAAAAGGGCTGGCGCAAAGCAATTCATCGCCCGGCCCGCCGAGCTCCGCGGGCATCCGCAACCGGATGTCGACCTGCCCGTCAGTGGTTCGGCCATGGCCGACGAGCCTGCCGCCGGTCACGCGCGCCTCCGCCGTGTACACCGTTTTCACGTTTACCCCTTCCCAATCTTGCATACCCATAGTAGGTTTATACGTACCCTGAGTATGTAAATGAGTCAACCCGAGGAGAGGCAACGATGTCCCAAGCCACTGCGCAAGACATGAAGGCGATTTCGGAGCGCTACTTCGCCGCATGGGCGGAGCGCGATCCCGACGCGATCGTCGCGCTGCACGCAGAAGACACCCAGTTCTGGACCCACCTGGGCGCGGAACCGGTGCAGGGCCGCGAGGCTGTCCGCAGCGCCTTCGCCGAGATCTTCGACCAGTTCCCCAATCTCACGTGGGAGACATATCGCGTGCTCTACGGCGATGATCATTGGATACTCGACTGGGCGTTGATCTCCGGTGACATCCGCTTCGACTGTCTCGACGTCGTCAACGTCTCGCCGGACGGGCTGGTGACACGCAAGGACACTTTCGTCGACGCGGCGCAGTTGCAGGCGGCGTTGGGAGTGGTGAACGCATGACCACCGCAACACCGGTCGACCAGTTGCCGCTCGTCACCGCGCTGCCCGCGGAGTACCTGTTCGACATGCACGTCGATCTGCTACCGGCGCAACCGATTACCACGCCGGTCGGCACCCGGATGACGTTTATCACCACCGGCGGCGTGGTCGACGGGCCGAAGCTGCGCGGCGAACTGCTTCCTGGCGGGGGAGACTGGCTCGTCGTCGGCAATGACGGCACGGGGCGGGTCGATGTGCGAGCCACCCTGCGCACGCATGATGGTGCCCTCATTCACTACGAGTCCCGGGGCATCATCAAGATTCCTGCCGACGGACCACAGCGCCTGGCCGCCGGCGAGGTGCTCCCTTTCGAGGAGACCTACGTCCGCACCACCCCGAAGTTCGAAACCGCTGACGAGCGTTACGCGTGGCTGTCCGAGGTGGTGGCGCTCGGCTACAACATCCTGTCGCCCAACCACATCGACTACCGGATCTATCGGGTGCGCTGAGATGGAGCAGGTTCGGCTTGCACGCCAGTCGGTGGGGCGACTGCACACGTGATCACGGGCTATGGTCAGGCCGTGGTGACGAAGGTGGCGAGACGAACCCAGGCCGAGCGGACCGAGGCGACCACCGCCGCGCTCGTCGACGCGGCGCGCGAATTGTTCGCCCGCGACGGCTACGACGCGACCGCGCTCGACACTGTGGCAGCCCGGGCGGGGGTGACGAAGGGCGCGGTGTACCACCACTTCGAGGGCAAGCGACAGCTCTTCGAGGCCGTGTTCACCCGTGAAGTCGAGCGAATCGCACGGCCGCTCGCGGAGGCATATGGGCGCAAGAAGGATCCGTGGGGGGCCTTCCAAGCCGGGTGCCGCGCCTTCCTTGACGAGTGCCTCGATCACGGACTGCAGCGGATTGTCCTGCTGGATGCATCCGCTGCGATCGGGTGGGAGCAGATCCGCCACCTCGAGTCCCCTCTGCTGGAGATGTTGGAGCTCGGGATTTCCCGGGCGGCCGAAGCCGGCCGGATCGCGCGTCGGCGGCCCGGCCCACTGGCCCACTTTCTATATGGGGCGCTGTGTGAGACAGCGATGATCGTGGCTCGCGCCGATGACCAGAAGGCCGCCCACCGTGACGCTGTCAGTGAGATCGGCCGCGTCCTCGACGGCCTGGCCCTGTAAATGGCGACTTCGGCGCGCTTACCGTCGCTGAGCGTGGATATCCGCGCCGAAATCGCTGGAAGCCCGTTGTGGGAAGATGGGACGCGTGTTGCGATGGACCACAGCTGGTGAATCCCACGGCCGCGCGTTGGTGGCCATGGTCGAAGGCATGGTTGCCGGGGTCCACGTCACCTCCTCCGAGATCGCGGGTCAGCTGGCCCGTCGCCGGCTCGGCTACGGTCGCGGCGCCCGGATGAAGTTCGAGCAGGACCAGGTGACCGTGCTGGCCGGTGTCCGTCACGGCGTCACGCTCGGCGGCCCGATCGCGATCGAAGTCGGCAACACCGAGTGGCCGAAATGGGAGACGGTCATGGCCGCCGACCCGGTCGACCCCGCCGAACTGGAGGAAAGCGCCGCCCGCAACGCGCCGCTGACCCGTCCTCGTCCTGGCCATGCCGACTACGCGGGCATGCTGAAATACGGCTTCGACGACGCCCGCCCGGTGCTCGAACGAGCCAGTGCCCGCGAAACCGCCGCCCGCGTCGCTGCTGGAACCATCGCCAGGGCCTTCCTCAAGGAGGCGCTTGGTATCGAGGTGGTTTCGCACGTCATCTCCATCGGCGCGTCGGCGCCCTACGACGGTCCGCCGCCACACGCGTCCGATCTGGGGGCCATCGACGCGAGCCCGGTTCGGGCGTTCGACAAGGACGCCGAAGGCCGGATGATCGAAGAGATCGAGGCCGCAAAGAAGGACGGTGACACACTCGGCGGGATCGTCGAGGTCGTCGCCCACGGGTTGCCCGTCGGACTCGGCTCGTTCACCAGCGGCGACAACCGCCTCGACAGCCAGCTGGCCGGCGCGGTGATGGGCATCCAGGCGATCAAGGGCGTCGAGATCGGCGATGGCTTCGAGACCGCGCGCCGACGCGGCAGCGTTGCCCACGACGAGATGCACCCCGGCCCCGACGGCGTGATGCGCTCGACGAACCGGGCCGGTGGCCTGGAAGGTGGCATGACCAACGGCCAGCCGTTGCGGGTGCGCGCCGCGATGAAGCCGATCTCGACCGTGCCGCGGGCTCTGGCCACCGTCGACATGTCCACCGGCGAGGAAGCCGTCGCGATTCACCAGCGCTCCGATGTGTGCGCGGTGCCCGCCGCGGGCGTGGTTGTGGAAACCATGGTCGCGTTGGTGCTGGCTCGCGCCGCGCTGGAGAAGTTCGGCGGGGACTCGCTTACCGAGACGCGGGCCAACATCGACACCTACCTGCGGGCGGTGGCCGAGCGTGAGCCGGCTACGCACCCTGCGCAGGCGTCGGGCTGATGGCGCCCAAGGCGGTCCTGATGGGCATGCCGGGATCCGGTAAGTCCACGATCGGACGTCGGCTGGCCAAGGCGATGGGCCTGACGCTCGTTGACACCGACAACAAGATCGTTGAGACCACGGGCCGCGCCATCGGCGACATCTTTGCCAATGACGGCGAGAAGGAGTTCCGCCGAATCGAAGAGGAAGTGGTGCGCGCCGCGCTTGCCGAACACGACGGCATCGTGTCGCTCGGCGGCGGCGCCATCACCTCGCCCGGCGTGCAAGAGGCCCTCGCCGGACACACCGTCATCTTCCTGGAAATCAGTGCTGCCGAAGGTATCCGGCGCACCACAGGCGGCGCCGTACGTCCGCTGCTCGCCGGCACCGATCCAGCGGGCAAGTACCGCGCCCTGATGGCCGAACGTGTTCCGCTGTACCGGCGGGCCGCCACGATGCGGGTCAACACCAACCGACGCAATCCGGGCGCGGTGGTGCGTTACATCGTTGAGCGGCTCGAGGATCCCGCCGCGCCGGGCACACAGCGCCGCCGCCGGAGGCCGCCGTGGCGCCGGGGACCCTCGTCGCTGACGCCGAAACCCAGCACCGAACCCCCACCAACGCCCGCGGCCGTCGCCGCCCGAAATGTGAAGGGACACCGTGACTGAGCCGGTGACAGTCGACGTTCTCGTCGATCCGCCGTATCCGGTGATCATCGGCACCGGTCTGCTCGGCGAATTGGGTCGCGTCCTTGACGGCAAGCACAAGGTCGCGATTCTACACCAGCCGGTGCTGTCGCAGACCGCGGAAGCGATCCGGAACCATTTGTCGGACAAGGGCATTGATGCGCACCGCATCGAGATTCCGGATGCAGAAAGCGGCAAGGAGCTGCCCGTCGTCGGGTTCATCTGGGAAGTATTGGGCCGCATCGGCGTTGGCCGCAAGGACGCGATCGTCAGCCTCGGCGGCGGGGCCGCCACGGACGTCGCGGGGTTCGCCGCCGCTACCTGGCTTCGCGGGGTGGACATCGTGCACGTGCCGACGACGCTGCTGGGCATGGTCGACGCGGCGGTCGGCGGAAAGACCGGCATCAACACCGACGCGGGTAAGAATCTGGTCGGTGCGTTCCATCAGCCCGCCGCAGTGCTGATCGATTTGGCTACGCTGGAAACGTTGCCGCGCAACGAGATCGTCGCAGGCATGGCCGAGATCGTGAAGGCCGGCTTCATCGCGGACCCGGTGATCCTCGATCTGATCGAGGCCGACCCCGAGGCCGCCCTCGACCCGTCGGGCACGGTGCTGCCGGAGCTGATCCGGCGGGCGGTGGCCGTCAAGGCCGAGGTCGTCGCCGCCGACGAGAAGGAATCTGCGCTGCGCGAAATTCTCAACTACGGCCACACTCTCGCGCACGCGATCGAGCGTCGGGAGCGCTACCAGTGGCGGCACGGCGCCGCGGTGTCGGTGGGACTGGTGTTCGCCGCCGAACTGGGCCGGCTGGCCGGGCGCCTCGACGACGACACCGCCGAGCGTCACCGGTCGATCCTCACCTCGCTGGGGCTGCCCGTCACCTACGACGCCGACGCGCTGCCGCAGCTGCTCGAATACATGGCGGGCGACAAGAAGACCCGCGCAGGTGTGCTCCGTTTCGTCGTACTCGACGGGCTGGCCAAGCCGGGAAGGCTCGAAGGCCCCGACCCGTCGCTGCTTGCGGCGGCCTACTCAGTAATCGGAGGGGTTACGAAGTGACGACAACCGTGCTTGTGCTTAACGGTCCGAATCTAGGTCGGCTCGGCCGTCGCGAACCGGAGCTCTACGGCAACACCACCTACGACGACCTGGTAAAGCTTATCGAACACGAAGCCGACGAGCTTGGTCTGAAAGCTGTTGTGCGACAGAGCGACAGCGAAGCTGAGCTGCTGAATTGGATTCACGCGGCGGCGGATGCCGGAGACCCGGTAGTACTCAACGCCGGAGCGCTGACACATACGTCGGTTGCCCTACGCGATGCGTGTGCGGAACTGCGGGCACCGCTGATCGAGGTGCACATCTCCAATGTGCATACGCGCGAAGAGTTTCGGCATCACTCTTACCTCAGCGCGGTGGCCACCGGCGTGATTGTCGGCCTCGGTGTGCAGGGCTACGTGCTCGCGCTGCGGTACCTCGCAAGCCTCGGCTAGGACTTCTCTTCGCGACGCGCTTCGGTCGGCGCCGTTTCGGAGGATTCCGTGCCGCCGTCATGGCGCACCGCTGCGAACACGTCGGTGTCGGCGCGGTCGTCGTCGGCGCTGTCTGTTCCCTGGCGCTTGAACTCGGGGGCCTTGCGGTCGACGAGCCAGCGGCCCAGCGACACGCCTGCGATCGCAAAGAGGAACACCACCAGCGCAGTGAACGCCGCGAACGTGGTGATCTCGTTGAGCAGCGCCTCGACGTAGAGGCTCTTGTAGAACAGCGAGATGAACCACGCCAAAACGCCGCTGACCACGCCCGCGAACAGGCCGGCCAGCAGCCACGTCATCGCAAGGTCGCCGCGACGGTCGGGGTCGGGGTTGGCTCGCGCGTCGGCACGGCCGTCGCTGAGCCCCCAGATGAACACCACGATCGCGAACAGAGCGACCAGCACGACGCTGATCAACCCCGCCTTGGTCTCCCACGCGTTGATCATCGCCCCCTGCAGCAATCGCACGATCACCATCAGGGCCGCGAACACCAGTCCGCGCAGTAACCACTTACTCATGGGGCCACACCTTAGCGAGTAGGTTCTCCAACTGTGACTATTTCGCAGCGCCGGGACCGGCTGCGCCAGCGGCTGGCTGATGCGGACATCGAGGCGATGCTGGTATCCGACCTGGTCAACGTGCGTTATCTGTCCGGATTCACCGGTTCGAACGCGGCGCTGCTGGTACGGGTCGACAACGAAACGCCGGTGTTGGCCACCGACGGGCGCTATCGCACCCAGGCTGCGGAGCAGTCGCCCGACGCCGAGATCGTCATCGAGCGGGCGTGCGGTCCGCATTTGGCCGGGCGCGCCGCCGAGGACGGCGTGCTCAGGCTGGGGTTCGAGAGCCATGTGGTGACCGTGGACGGATTCGCCGTGCTGCGCAAGGCCGCCGGCGACGCCACTGAGCTGGTTCGGGCAGCGGGGACCGTCGAGGCGCTGCGCGAGGTCAAGGATGCGGGGGAGATCGCGCTGCTGCGGCTGGCGTGCGAGGCGGCCGACGCCGCGCTGACCGACCTCGTCGACCGCGGCGGGCTGCACCCGGGCCGGACAGAGAAAGAGGTGAGCCGCGAGCTCGAGTCGCTGATGCTCGACCACGGCGCCGACGGCGTGTCATTTGAAACCATCGTGGCGACAGGGGCCAACTCGGCGATCCCGCACCACCGACCGACCGAAACGGTGCTGGCGGCGGGCGACTTCGTCAAGATCGACTTCGGCGCGCTGGTGTGCGGATACCACTCGGACATGACCCGCACCTTTGTGCTGGGCCAGGCCGCGCAGTGGCAGCTCGACATATATGAGCTGGTTGCCGCCGCACAACGAGCGGGCTCCGAAGCGCTCGCGCCAGGGGCGACGCTCAAGGACGTGGACGCCGCGTCGCGACAGGTCATCGCCGCCGCCGGTTATGGAGACCAGTTCAGCCATGGCCTCGGCCACGGTGTTGGGCTGCAGATCCACGAAGCGCCGGGAATCAGCGCGTCGGCCGCCGGTACACTGCTTGCTGGCTCTACGGTCACCGTGGAGCCAGGTGTCTATCTGCCCGACCACGGCGGTGTCCGCATCGAGGACACGCTGGTCGTAGGTGACAAGGCCCCCGACTTACTCACCCGGTTCCCCAAAGAACTGGCCATCCTCTGAAAAGAGCTAGGAGAACGACCGAACGTGGCATCGACCGCCGACTTCAAGAATGGGCTTGTCCTGCAGATCGACGGCCAGCTGTGGCAGATCGTCGAGTTCCAGCACGTCAAGCCCGGCAAGGGCCCGGCCTTCGTGCGGACCAAGCTTAAGAACGTGCTGTCCGGCAAGGTCGTCGACAAGACCTACAACGCCGGCGTCAAGGTCGAGACCGCGACGGTCGACCGGCGCGACGCCACCTACCTGTACCGCGACGGCTCGGACTTCGTGTTCATGGACTCCCAGGATTACGAGCAGCATCACCTGCCGGATTCGCTGGTCGGTGACGCCGCCAAGTTCCTGCTGGAGAGCCTGCCGGTGCAGATCGCGTTCCACGACGGTGCGCCGCTGTACCTCGAACTTCCGGTGACCGTGGAACTGGAGGTCACCCACACGGAGCCCGGCCTGCAGGGCGACCGGTCCAGTGCGGGCACCAAGCCCGCGACCGTTCAGACAGGTGCCGAGATACAGGTGCCGCTGTTCATCAACACCGGCGACAAGCTGAAGGTGGATTCTCGCGACGGCAGCTATCTGGGCCGGGTGAATGCCTGATCGTCGAGGTGACCGTGGACGGCACCAGGCCCGCAAACGCGCCGTCGACCTGCTCTTCGAGGCCGAGGCGCGGGGAATCACCGCTGCCGAAGTCGCCGATGCACGAAATGCCTTGGCGGAGAAAGAATCCGATGTTTCGCCACTCAACGCCTACACGGTGACGGTGGCCCGCGGCGTGACGGAGAACGCCGCGCATATCGACGACCTCATTTCGGCCCACCTGCAGGGCTGGACGTTGGACAGGCTGCCCGCCGTCGACAGGGCGGTGCTGCGGGTGGCGGTGTGGGAGCTGCTGCACGCCGACGACGTCCCCGAACCGGTCGCCGTCGACGAAGCTGTAGAGCTGGCAAAGCAGTTGTCCACTGATGACTCGCCTGGTTTCGTCAACGGTGTGCTTGGTCAGGTGATGTTGGTGACGCCACAGATCCGGGCGGCCTCGCAAGCGGTCCGAGGCGCGGCTCGGGGTGGCCCTAACCGATAGCGAAGGGGCGCGAATGGGTGTACCGCAGGATTGGGCGCCGTACTCGAGCGTTGAGGATGCGGCCAAGGTGTATCTGCGCGATCCCGATCTTGCGTTGGACCAAGTGCGTTCGGTCGTCGATCTGACCGCGATCAAGTCGTTCATCATGTCCCGTGGTTCCACTGAGGAGCCGTGGGGCGAGGCGCTGTGGCAGGAGGTCGTGCTCACCGACGGGCACCGCCTGATCATGTGGCGCGCCGACGATGAGTTGGCAGGCGCCGACGATCGCGAACGTCGTGTGCTCAACGCCTCGGTCCGCACGATCCTGCTGTCGACGATCACCGATCACGTGCTCACCACGGAGTACGAGGTGCTCGGCGACGATACCCGTCGGCTGTCCGAGGTGCGGCTGCGGATGTACACCCAGCTTGTGACACGGGCGCGGCAGAAGTCGGCCACCGAAACCGATATCTTCTGTGAGTCATTCCGTTACTTCAAGTCGGTCGACAACGGCGGCCTGGCCCAAATGCAGCGCCTCCTACAGTTCGGCCGAGTGCTGTCGCGGTGCATGCAGTAGGGCGCTTTACTCTCAGCGCGATTGTAAATTCTTCGCCGGGCCCGGCTGGCGCAATGGCAGCGCCGGCGCGTTCTTTCGCCTGGTCGCCGCCGATCCGCGGTGGCGTAATCAGTTAACCTGCGCCAACGCAGATTCCGCGACGCTGCGGGCCGCCTATCCGCCTCATACCGTGTTCGCATGTCGCAGCCAACGCCGATCCGTCGGCCCCGCGCGGACCGCGCGCGTCAGGTCGCAGACGTGCTGCGGCATCAGATACACGTCGGCGCATATGACGACGGACTGCCGACCGAGGAGACGCTAGCCGCGGAGTTCTTCGTCTCCCGCAACACCATTCGCGAAGCACTCGGCGTGCTCAAGGACGAGGGGCTGATCGACCGCGGGCGCAGGGTCGGCACCCACGTCGCGGTCCGCAAGTACGACCACGGCCTCGACGCGCTGGTTGGGCTGAAGGAGACGTTTAAAGACTACGGCGAGGTGCGCAACGAGGTCAGGGCCATCCAGCATCTGGCCGCTCCGCCCGCGGTCGCGCGTCGCCTCGGCCTCGAGGCGGGCGTGCAGGTGGTCTTCATCGAGCGCCTTCGCTTTCTCGGCGAGCTACCGCTGTCCCTGGACCTGACGTACCTGGCCCCCGACATCGGCGCCGCAGTGTTGCGCCACCCGCTGGAAACCAACGACGTGTTCGCACTCATCGAACAGGTCTGCGGGCAGCGGCTCGGGTCGGCGACACTTGCCCTGGAAGCGGTTTCGGCCGATCCGCACTCAGCAGCGACGCTGCAGCTGCCCGACAACGCCCCATTGCTGATGCTCGAACGCCTCACCAGTCTCGAAGACGGCAGGCCCGTCGACCTCGAATACATCCGAATGCGCGGTGACCGAATCACCATGCGCGGCAATCTGAGCAGGAGTGAGTCATGACGCTGGTGAACCAACGCGCCGACGTGCCGGTGACGATCGACGAATCCCTGTGCATCGAGGGCTGCACGCTGTGCGTCGACATCTGTCCGCTCGACTCACTCGCGATCAATCCCGACAACGGGAAGGCCCACATGCATGTCGACGAGTGTTGGTACTGCGGGCCCTGTGCCGCCCGTTGTCCCACCGGCGCCGTCACCGTCAACATGCCCTACTTGATCCGCTAAGGACTGAATCCGTAATGAAAGCAACGCTCCGCCAGATGTCGCCGCCGTCGCGGCTCCGGCGACTCGCCGCCGTGGCCGCCGGGCTCACGATCGCCGCCTCCGGCTGCTCGCTGGACTCTTCGAGCCAATCGTCGGGCAACGCCGTCAACGTTGTCATCGGTTACCAGTCGAAGACCATCAACACAGTGACCGCGGGCACTCTGCTGCGTGCCCAGGGCTACCTCGAGCGCCGGCTCAACGACATCAACACTCGCACCGGTACCAAGTACAACGTGACCTGGCAGGACTACGACACCGGAGCGCCGATCACCGCGCAGATGGTCGCCGAGAAGATCGACATCGGCTCGATGGGCGATTACCCGATGCTGATCAACGGATCCAAGACGCAAGCCAACGAACGGGCTCGCACCGAGATCGTCTCCGTGACCGGCTACAACCCCAAGGGCGCGCTGAACATGGTTGTGGTGGCGCCCAATTCACCGGCAGAGAAACTGACCGACCTGGCCGGCCAGAGGGTATCGGCCAGTGTCGGTTCGGCCGGCCACGGCACGCTGGTGCGCGCGCTTTCCGAGGCGGGCGTCGACCCGAAGACCGGAGTCGACGTGCTCAACCAGCAGCCCCAAATCGGTGCGTCCGCATTGGAATCCAATCAGGTCCAAGGGCTTTCCCAGTTCGTCGCCTGGCCCGGCCTGCTGGTGTTCCAGGGCAAGGCCAAGCTGCTTTACGACGGTGCCGAGCTGAACTATCCGACGCTGCACGGTGTTGTCGTCCGACAGGCGTACGCGGCCGAGCATCCAGAAGTACTCGATGCCTTCCTGCAAGCCCAACTCGACGCCACGGACTTCCTCGACTCCAAACCGCTGGAAGCCGCGAAGATCGTCGCCGACGGCAGCGGGCTGCCGCAGGAGGTCGTCTACCTCTACAACGGGCCCGGCGGCACCTCGTTCGACACGACGCTCAAACCCTCACTGATCGAGGCGCTGAAAGGCGATGTCCCGTACTTGAAGTCGATCGGCGACTTCGCAGAACTCGACGTGTCCGGTTTCGTCCAGGACGCGCCCCTGCGGGCAGTATTCGCGGCCCGGAATCAGGACTACGACAAGGCCGTCGCCGCCACCGCGAATCCGTCCACCCTTTCAGGCACCGACCCGGTGTGCAACACGCCGGTCAACAACCCCGCGCAGGCCAGCGAACTGTGGCTCGATGGCTCAGGTAGCACGCAACCGGCAGCCACCCCTACGTGCCTGCTGAAGGCGGTCCGTGACGCAAATGCCAAGGGCGCCAAGGTCAGAGCCGCTTATGTGCCCACCACAGAGCTTGGCACCCGGTGGTTCGCCGATAAGGCGGCCTGGGTACGTGACGGGCAGAACTACCTGCCGTTCGGCACGCCGGCTGGCGCCAAGCGGTACGTCACCGCTCACCCAGGAAGCGCGACTGTCGACTACCGGCAGGCGTTGGCGGGTGCGGTATGACCACCGCGGATGTTGTCGCCACGGGCATTCTCGAGTCACCGATAACCGCGAGGCCGGCGGTCCGACGGCCTCGGCCCACCTCGCTGTGGCGCCGTCGGCTGGTGCGGGTGGCGTCAGTCATCACCGCGATCGGGCTGTGGCAGCTGCTCACGGCGAATAACGTCCGGGTGTGGCTGCGCTTCGACACGCTGCCCACCGTCACCGAGATCGCGTCGGCTCTCATCAATCGGGTTGGCAAACCGGAGTATTGGCTTGACCTCGGGCAGTCACTGATCCGGATCCTCACCGGCTTCGGGCTCGCGGCGGTGGTCGGAGTTGTCACCGGCATCCTGTTGGGCCGATCGACGGCGTTCTCCGACGTGTTCGGCCCGCTGACCGAATTGGCAAGGCCCATCCCGGCTATTGCGATGGTTCCGGTGGCGATCCTGCTGTTTCCGACCGACGAAGCCGGGATCGTGTTCATCACGTTCCTTGCCGCCTACTTCCCGGTCATGGTCAGCACTCGCCACGCGGTGCGCGCCCTGCCGACGATCTGGGAGGAATCGGTTCGCACCTTTGGCGGCGGCAGTTGGGATGTGCTGCGCCGAGTCGTGCTACCCGGCATCCTGCCCGGCCTGTTCGGCGGGCTCTCGGTAGGCATGGGGGTGGCGTGGATCTGTGTCGTTTCCGCCGAGATGATCTCGGGGCGGCTGGGTGTCGGCTACCGGACGTGGCAGGCCTACACGGTGCTCAATTATCCCGACGTGTTCGTCGGCATCATCACGATCGGCGTGCTCGGCTTCGCGACCGCTGCGGCCATCGAAATCATCGGCAGGCACGCCACCCGCTGGCTACCCCGCGGTGAGGAGAACGTGCGATGACGACGGCGGTCACGGTCGGTATGCGACTGGAACTCGATGACGTGCGGCTGTCCTACACGGGCGCGCCGGTTGTCGACGGCTTGAACCTCTCGGTGCAGCCGGGTGAGATCCTGGTGCTGACCGGCCCGTCCGGGTGCGGGAAATCGACCGTGCTGCGCGCGCTGGCCGGGCTGCTGCGACCCGACTCCGGCCGGGTACTGGCCGATGGGAGCGAGGTCACCACCACAGCGCGCGACCGCGGGATGGTGTTCCAGGACAGCGCGTTGTTGCCGTGGCGCACAGTGCGGTCCAACATCGAGCTGGCGCTGCAGTTGCGTGGCGCGCCGCGAGCCGTCCGACGCCAGCGGGCCGAACGCTGGATCGACGAAGTTGGGCTCATCGGGTTCGCCGACTATCTGCCGAAGAGTTTGTCGGGTGGCATGCGACAGCGTGTGCAGCTCGCTCGTGGGCTGGCGGGTGCGCCTCGGGCGGTGATGATGGACGAACCATTCGCCGCGCTGGACACTCAAACCCGGGCCGCCATGCAGCGGTTGCTCATCGACACCTGGCGTGCTCACCCCACCACCATCGTGTTCGTCACCCACGACGTCGATGAGGCGCTGATCCTCGGTGACCGCGTTGCTGTGCTCGGCCGCGTCGGCCAACCGTTGCGTGCGGTCATCGAGGTGCCGGAACCACGCACCCACGAGCTCGAACGCCAGGGCTTGAGGGACGAAATCATTGCGGCTCTCGATCATTCATGATGCAGATACCTGAACTGGCCGACACGGCTCGGCTGGATTGCGATGTGTTGGTGATCGGCGGCGGCACCGCCGGCACCATGGCCGCGCTGACCGCCGCCGAGCACGGTGCCCAGGTGCTGCTGCTGGAGAAGGCTCACGTCCGCCATTCGGGCGCACTTGCGATGGGCATGGACGGGGTGAACAACGCCGTGATCCCCGGCAAGGCCACCCCGGAGGACTACGTCGCCGAAATCACCCGCGCCAACGACGGAATCGTCAACCAGCGCACCATCTATCAGACCGCGACACGCGGCTTCGCGATGGTGCAGCGGCTCGAGCGCTACGTCGTCAAGTTTGAGAAGGACGAACACGGCGAGTACGCGGTGCGCCGGGTGCACCGGTCCGGTTCTTACGTACTGCCGATGCCCGAGGGTAAGGACGTGAAAAAGGCGCTATACCGGGTGCTGCGGCAGCGTTCGATGCGGGAAAAGATCACGATCGAGAACCGGCTGATGCCGGTGCGGGTGCTGACCGATGGTGACCGGGCTGTGGGAGCGGCCGCACTCAACTCGCGCACAGGCGAATTCGTCGCGGTGGCCGCCAGGGCGGTGATCCTCGCCACGGGCGCGTGCGGGCGGCTGGGCTTGCCCGCATCGGGATACCTCTACGGGACCTACGAAAATCCGACGAACGCCGGTGACGGTTATTCGATGGCATATCACGCCGGCGCCGAACTGTCCGGTATCGAGTGCTTCCAGGTCAATCCGTTGATCAAGGACTACAACGGGCCTGCGTGCGCGTATGTGGCCAATCCGTTCGGCGGTTACCAGGTCAATGCGCTGGGGGAGCGGTTCGTCGACTCCGACTATTGGTCGGGCCAGATGATGGCCGAGGTGAAACGGGAGATCGAATCGGCCCGCGGGCCCATCTATCTGAAGGTCTCCCACCTTCCCGACGAGACGCTGACCGCCCTCGAAAACATCCTGCACACCACCGAACGGCCAACTAGGGGCACGTTTCACGCGAATCGCGGCCATGACTACCGCACTCATGATATCGAGATGCACATCTCCGAAATCGGACTGTGCAGTGGGCATTCCGCGTCCGGGGTGTGGGTGGATGAGCACGCCCGCACCACGGTCGGTGGGCTGTACGCAGCAGGCGATCTGGCTTGCGTCCCGCACAACTACATGATCGGCGCGTTCGTCTACGGCGATCTGGCGGGGGCGCATGCCGCATCGACGGTCGGGGACGTCGCTGCGCCGCAGGCTCTTCCGGACGACCAACTCAAGGAGGCGCACGAACTCATCTATCGTCCGCTTCGCCAGCCGGACGGCCCGCCGCAGCCGCAGGTGGAATACAAGCTGCGCCGCTTCGTCAACGACTACGTGGCGCCGCCGAAGACCGCGACGAAGTTGTCGATCGCCGTGCAGACGTTTGAACGGATGCATGCCGAGATCGCCGAAATCGGCGCCACCACACCGCATGAGCTGATGCGGGCCGTCGAGGTGTCGTTCATTCGCGATTGCGCCGAGATGGCCGCCCGGTCGTCGCTCACCCGCACCGAGTCACGGTGGGGCCTGTATCACGACCGCGCCGACATGCCCGACCGTGACGATGAACAATGGCGCTATCACCTGAATATCCGCAAAGATGCCGACGGATCGATGGAGTTCCTAAAACGCCCCGTCGCCCCGTATTTCGTCCCGGTGCCCGACCTCGAGCACCTGCCGTCCGAGGCGCCCGTGGTCCACGTCGGCCAACCACCGCTGGCAGGCGGCCGCGCGCCGGCGGCTGCGGTATCGCGTGTGCCTCAAGGCGGCGCTGTCCAGCCGCCGTCGCCGCGCATCGTTGAAGTGCTGGCGCTGGAGTCACCGTCAGTCGCCGAACTGGAAGACTTCCTGAGCGACCCCGACCCCGGGGTGCGACGGACCGCGGTGTCCACGCTTGTCGAGAATCTTCCCGAGGGCTACGCGGGCGCACTGCTGAACGCGCTGGGCGACGGGGCCGCCGAGGTGCGCCGGGTCGCCGCCGATGGTGTGCGCGAACTCGTCGAGGTCGTCCCCGATCCGGGACATGTTGCCGAACAGCGTAATTCGGCCGACCCCGAGGTGCGTGCGGTCGCGATGTATCTGCTGAGTGCGCGCCGCGTGGGAGAGCAGGGGCACTACCGTCACGCATTGGCCGACGCCGATCACCGGGTACGGATCGAAGCTGTGCGGGCACTCGTGTCCGTCGACGACGCCGACGGTGTGGCCGCGGCGGCCGACGACGACAACCGCGAGGTCCGGATTGCGGCTGCCAATGGACTCGCGACCTTGCGGGCGGGCGCAGACACGGTACGCCGACTCGTGAATGACGCCGATCCGCTGGTGAGGGCGGCGGCACTGGCGGCGCTCGGTGCGGTGGGATGCGGCGACGATGACGTGTCTGACGTCCAGCGCGCGTTGAAAGAGCCGGCGTGGCAGGTGCGTGAGGGCGCGGCCAAGGCGTTGTCGGGGGCCGTGCCGGGCGTGGCTGTCCCGTCGCTGTCGCAGGTGTTGGCCGACCCGCACCTGGACGTGCGTAAGGCCGCGGTGCTGAGTCTGACGCGCTGGGCGTCGTCGGAGCAGGCCGCGCGTGAGGCGCTTGGGCTCGCACTGGAGGACGGCGACGCGGACGTCCGCGCCTACGCGCGTCACGCCCTGGCTCGCAGCGTCAACTCAGTTGGTTGACGATGGCGGCGCTGTCGAGCCAGACGTTCTCCCGGCTGATCAGCCCGTCCCGGAACTCGAATACGTGCAGGATGCGAAAGCTGATCCGCCGGCCGTTTCCCGGAAGACCAAGCATCGAACCGATGACGGTCCCAGTCATCAGCTGCTCCAGGATGATCGCGCTGTCGGTGGCATACCGGTGAAGCACCTCCTCACCCTCTGTGCGGAAGTTCGCGGTCAGCTCCTGGTAGAACTTTCGCGCGCCGTCGATGCCGTGATGGGGCCTGCCCGGGAACCCGACAACGTCGTGTTCGATGTCGTCGGTATAGACCGCGACAGCGCCGTCGACGTCGCCCCGGCCCTCGGCCCGCAGATGCCGCGACACGAGCTCCTGCATATCGGAGTGATTCATGATTCCCCCCGGCATGGTGAGGTTCGCTGAACTTGATTATTCGCTGTGCGCTCCCTGGATGCAGCCTTCTACGCAACTTCGTGCGCTTTGCCTGGCGGCTGAACGACCGCAGCGTGGCGCGGGTCCGCGGGCCTGCGCAATCACGTAGTCCGGCAGGTCGATGGCCTCGGCCGTCTTGAACCACAGCCGCGCCGCGATCGGCCGGAATGGCCAGCGCAGTATCCGGCGTCGCCGACGAGCGTGACGCGACCCGACGACCACGATGACATGTGTATCTGCGCAAAAGAGTCGAAGGAGAAGTCGTCGGCCTTCTGGGCCGCGGCCAATAATGCGTCGCACTCCCATCCCGCACCGGCGAACCGGTCGATCGGAATCTGACGCTGCTCGTGCAGGTCTCGCCTGTCGTAGGAGATCGGTCCGGATTGAAAGGCCAAGCTCGCTTTTGCCACGGCGGGATCCTGCGACGGTCGCATCGACGCGTTGAGCCCTCCGGGCACCTGATACAGCAGGAACCAGCCGTCCAAGCCGACCCGGTCCGGAGCCGAGAACCACGCGTTGTAGCCGCCGAGCGGTTCAGCGAATTGCTCCTCGGGCCGAAACACCAACCGCCGCACCGCAGAATGCGAGCCATCAGCGCCGACGACGAGGCCGGCCCGCAGGCGTGTCTTATCGGCGAGCGTCACCTCGACGCCGTCGTCATCCTCTTCCAGAGCCGAAATGCTGGCGTTGAACCGGTATTCGGCGCTGTCCTTCAGCGGTTGGAGCTTCAGCCCCTGTCGCAGACTGAATCCACCACTCTGACGGGCTAGGTCTGGGCGGTCCGATCGACGCCGACTGTGAAAGGCGCCAATTGGCCCGGCAATGGCCCTTTTCGAGGCGTTCGGTGAAGACTCGACCCTATGTGACCGCTTCACCAACGTCTACGTGGAACTCCTTGGACGATTGGGGGACTTTGCCGCAGCCTCCGGCGCGCTTTCGAAGCTGGATCGGCGCAGACATCCCGCCGTGGACTGGCTTCAGTCGGATCGGTTGCTTGCCGCGGCGTGGGTGTCGGCCGCCCAGGGCGCGATACGACCCGCGATTGACATCGCCCGGCAAGCGGCTTCCTACGCGCGTGATCATGGACAGTTCGCCCGTGAGGTTGTCTGTCTGCAGACCGCGACCCAATTCGGCGATAGGCAAACGGCGGCGCGGCTGGCGGAGCTGACGAAACTGGTCGAAGGCCCGCGTGTCGTCGCTGCGGCGGCGGTCGCGAACGCATTGGTCGACGGTGATGGTCCGCCATTGGAGGAGGCCTCCACCCAGCTGGAGCAAATGGGCGACCTGTTCGGGGCGGCGGATGCGGCGGCTCACGCCGCCATCGCGCACCGCGCACACGACCGGCGCGGAGCGGCGCTGACGGCGGCCACGCGGGCTCAGCGCCTAGCCAAGGAGTGCGGCGGAGCGGTGAGTCCTGTGTTGCGCGAGGTGGCCCAGCCCGTTCGGCTCACCCCGCGGGAACGGGAGATCATATCCCTTGTCGCGCACGGGTACACCAATCGGGAGATCGCCGAGAGACTGACGATGTCGATCAGGACTGTCGAGGGACATCTGTACCGTGCCTCCCAGCGATTCGGCATCAGCAGCCGCGCAGAACTCGGGGCGCTGATTCAGATGCCTGCCGTGCCAAGCGACTGATCCTGTGGCGGCGTTGTTGCCGCGGCTTTGGTCGGCGCAAAGCGGCTCGGTGCCACTGCTCGATGGCAATGGAGTCCGTCTGTCCGACGGCAGGGAGAATTTCGAGTAGTCGCGTACTCGACTCATCACTGAAAGGCGGGTGCACGCTGGTGAGGTGGCCGAAGAACTCAGCGCCCACGAGGGCGCGCTCCGCAAACTGCCTCTGCCATACTCGCTGGCACTGCGGCTTCGCGATGCCGGTGTCGCGCCTGAAGTGGTCAGCGAGTACGTCGGCGTCGAAGTGGACGCCCTGGACGGGGTCTACCGGATCGCCGAGGCGAAGCTCAGGTCGGCGTGGGAGGCGACGGGATGCGCCTTGGTCACCGAACTGGAAGACGTATCCATGCCAATGACGGTGCGTTGAAGTTCCTTTGGCAAGCAACCGCGAAATTAGAGTACCCGACTACTTAAGCCATCCCTCATCGAGCGCGTGACGATGTCGTTGCCAGCTTGTGCCATGTCAATTGAGGGGGACGACGATGGGTAGCTCGCGTTATATCGGTCGGGTCGGCACTTTGGCCGTGGCGTTGGGTATCGGGGCCGCGGTGGCGAGCATGCCCGGAGTGGCGTGGGCCGACGGGGAAACCGATACCAGCACCCCCGCGGCGGATACGACCACAACGACGGATACGTCTGTGTCGACGACCCAGCCCGACACGTCGACGACCGAGACGGATACGACCACACCAGCGGATAAGACACCGTCGACCGTCGAGCCGTCGACGAGGGAAACCACGCCGCCGACGACCGGCTCATCCACCTCAGAGACCGCGACCTCATCACCTTCGGGCAAGGCGTCGAAGCTGGACCCGCGCGTGGGCGTGGTGGTGGCTACCGGAGGGGCGCACACGGGCAGCTATTCGGGACAGGGCCGCAAGAAGTCGGACGATTCAACAACGAGGCGCGAGCGGTCGGTCGAAGAGGCGACCGACCCGGGGCCCGCCGCGGATCCCCCTGACGAGGGGGCGTCCCATGCTGAGGACTCAACAATTACGCCGGCACCTAACCGGATGTCTTCCCGTTCTGCGACAACACCCGCGCCCGATCAGCCGGGTGCCGGCTCGGACACTGCTCGGCAGACTGATCGCCGGGCCGCCACGGGTACGCCGACAGCGACCGTATCCGCGCAGACGAATTCCCAGTCGACGGTTCGTCGTCCGGCCGTCGATGTGACCACCGGTCAAACGTCGACCGGCGCCGACAGCAGGGCCGGATCGCCGAGCATCCATGCGACCCTGCCGACCAAAACTCGGGCAGTTCCGGCGGCTTCACGTGCCCCTGAAGTCCCGGGAGCCCCGGTGGTCACGGTGCAGACGATGCTCGCCACCGTGGCGTTGGGCCCGCTGGCCACTCCGGGCCCAGTCACCCCGGCCGATCCCGCCGGCGCCTGGATCGTGGCGGCGTGGGCGCGCCGCGAGTCCGAGCAGCAAGCGAAAGCAGAGGCGCCGATCAACGCCACCGACCCCGTGTTCACCAGCCTTGCGCTCGACGGTGCTGAGGCCGATCAGCAGACGTTCGCCATGATGGCCGCGAAGGCCGAGACGAACACCGCACCCGAGGCGTCGCCAGCGTTCACCAGGGCCGATCTGGAGACCGGGACGGTCGAGGGCGCGATCAATGGCACCGATGTCGACGGGGATCCGTTGAGCTACACCGTCACCGGTGCACCCGCCAATGGAACGGTCAGCGTGGACCCGAACACGGGACAGTTCGCGTATGCGCCAACCGACGCCGCCCGCCTGGCGGCCGCAAAGACGTCTTCGACCGACAGGGACAGCTTCACCGTCATGGTCAGCGACGGCCAGGCCAGCACGCCGGTGACCGTGAGTGTGCCGCTGTCCTCGGCGCAGTTGGCGTGGAGTACTTCGGTCAACACCGCGGCCAGCCCGACCGGGGTGGCCACCAGCCCGGACGGGCAATACACGTATGTCGCCAACCAGGGCAGCGGCACGGTGTCGGTGGTCGACAACACCACCAACACCGTCGTCAAGACCATCACGGTCGGCTCCTTGCCGACCGGGGTGGCGGTCAGCCCCGACGGCAACACCGTCTATGTCACCAACCGCGCCAGTGGCACCGTGTCGATGATCGACACCAACCCGGCAAGTCCGACCTACAACACGGTCGCCAAGACGGTCAAGGTCGGGTCCTCGCCAACGGATGTGGCGGTCAGCCCGGACGGCAACGAGGTGTACGTCACCAACCAGTCCAGCAACACGGTGTCGGTGATCGACACCGATCCCACGCACATCACCACCTACCGCACCGTGGTCAAGACGATCACAGTTGGGACCGGCCCGACGGGGGTGGCGGTCAGCCCGGACAGCAACACGGTCTACGTCACCAACCGCACCAGCGGCACGGTGTCGGTGATCGACACCAACCCCGCGAACACCACCACCTACAACAGGGTCGTCACGACGATCCGGGTCGGCACCAACCCGACCGACGTGGCGGTGAGCCCCGACGGGGGCCGCGTCTACGTCACGAACTACGGCAGCAGTTCGGTGTCGGTGATCGACACCAAAGCCGGCAGCGCCACCTACCGCACCGTGGTCAAGACGATCACCGTCGGTTCCAACCCGAACAGCGTGGCGCTCAGCCCTGACGGCAGCCTGGCCTACGTGGCCAACGGCCGCGACACGGTGTCGGTGATCGACACCCGGACCAACGCCGTGGTCCGGACCGTCACGATCAATTCGGTCGCCCAACCGCTGTCCGGTACCCACTACGTGTCGGTCAGCCCCGATGGAAACACCATCTATGTCACCGACACCAATGACCGCAAGCTGCGCGTCATCTCGATGACCGGCATCTTCGAGAACACCGCACCGCAGGTTTCACGGCCTCCCACCATCGACCCGCTGGACCAGGCCACCGGCGTCGTGACCGGAAAGGTGAATTTCGCGCCCGACGCCGACGGGGACCGGTTGACCTACACCGTCACCGGTGCGCCGGCCCACGGAACCGTGACGGTCGACCCCAATACCGGAGCCTTCACCTACACCCCGACCTCAGCGGCACGGCAGCAGGCCGCGACCACACCCGAGGAAGACACCGACACCTTTACCATCACCGCCAGCGACGGCTACACCACCACCAGTACCCCTGTCACCGTGACGATTTCGCCGGCGCAGCCCGCGGAGCTTGAGACCACTACGACGCCGATCACTGTGGGAGCCGGTCCGAGCGGGTCGGCCGTCATCGGCAACCGTGCCTATGTCATCAATTCCAACGACAACACGGTGTCGGTCATCGACACGGCAACCAACACCGTTGTCGGTGAACCGATTGTTGTTGGGTCGGGGCCGCTCAGCGTGGCGGCCAGTCCGGATGGTGACCGCGTCTACGTCACCAACTCCTACGACAACACCGTGTCGGTGATCGATACCACCACCAACCAAGTCACCGCGACTATCGCCGTTCCAGTCCAGCCCGGGTACATCCCGGAGTGGGACTACGAGTATCCGAATGTGGTGACTGAGGTGGCAGTGAGCCCCGACGGCGACCGTGTATACGTCAACGCAACCGACGGGACGGTTTCGGTGATCGACACCGACCCGACCAGCGCCACGTACAACACGGTCATCTCCACCAGCTCCGCCAGCCTCTACAGCGACATGAAGGTCAGCCCGGACGGAAGCCGCCTCTACGCCACTCGTGACGGCGACTTCGGGAGCCCCACCCTGGACGTGATCGATACCGATTCCATGACCGTCGTCGATAGCGTGCAAGTCGGCCCCGAGTGGAACCTTGACGCTTTTGAGAGCGAGTTCACCGACGACACCTACAACATGGCGGTCAGCCCCGACGGGACACGGACTTACGTGACCTACAGCGTCCAGCAGGTTCATCGCGGCGACGGCGGCCACACCAGCGGGGAATTCATCTACGACTCACGTGGTGTTATTTGGCATGCCGAGGGCGGCTATGACGCGGTGTCGGTGATCGACACTGACCCGACCAGCGCCACCTACAACACCGAAATCGCGAGGATCACGGTCCCCGCCGGCGCGCAGGACGTGGCGCTGAGCCCGGACGGCAGCACCGCCTACGTCACAAGTCCGGACGGCAAGACCGTCACGATGATCGACACCACCACCAACACCGTCATCGGGACGTTCACCACCGACGAGACAAGCGCAGGTCCCCGAGACGTCTACGTCGGCTTCAATTCCGTGCGGTACCCCACGCGATACGTCACCGTGGCTCCCAACGGGACCGTCTACGTCACCGACTACACCGACGGCAAGGTGTACGCCACCACCGTCGGCGATGCCACGGCACTCTGACTGAACGACATGGAAAGACATACGTGACTTGCTGGTTAGATGTCGAGGGCCTGATAGGTCCGGCGGACGAACTTCGGTTGGGTCGACTGGAGTTTCAGCAAGGACGTGTTGCCGGCTACGGCGGCAGCCGCGTCGGCGCCGAAGTTCGGAAGATTCTGGATGAGATAGATCAGGATGAGGTTTTGGCTCGGATCGGCTTGCCACCACGTGCCGTATGCGCCGGGCCAGCTGAAGGTTCCAACCCCGCCGGGCCCGAACAGCTGGCGGGATCGAGCTGGGTCGGTCACCACCGAGAGATTCAGGCCGAAACCACGGCCGATCCAGAAAGGCATGCCGAGAAAAGGATGACGCTTCTGGTCTTCCGTCAGCCGGTCACTGCGCATCGACCGCACCGACGCTTCGGAAAGCACCCGGGCACCGTCGATTTCACCTCCGGCCAGCAGCATCCGCGCGAAACGCAAATAATCGTCGGCGGTGGAGAAGAGATTCGCGCCGCCCATGCAGAACGGCGGAGGCGAAATCGGCGGTGGTCCCATCGCGTCATGGCTGAGCGTGTCGTCGTCCCCGAGCTTGTACATGGTGGCCGTACGGCCGCGGTTGCGAGGCGCCACGAAGAATCCGGTGTCGGCCATATTCAGCGGACCCAGCACCCGTTCGCTGAGTATCTCCTGCAGCGAGGTGCCTTCAATGCGCTCAAGCAGGATGCCCAGCACATCGGTGGCGTTGCTGTAGGTGACCCTGTCACCGGGTTGCTGCTGGAGCGGTAACGCGGCCACCTCGGCCAGCCAACTGTCGGGGTTCTGCCGGGCCGAGATGCGCGAGTATGCCTTCGCCAACGGCCCGGCCACCGAGAAGAAGTACGCCAGTCCACTGCGGTGCGTCATCAGGTCATCGACGCTGATCGATCGACGCGCTGGATGCGTTTTGTCCAGCGGACCGCCGGGGGTATCGAGCACACGCATGTCGGACAGCTCCGGCAGCCACTTCGTCACCGGATCAGTCAGCGCCAGCTTGCCCTCGTCCACCAGGCTCAGCGCTGCTGCGACCGTGACCGGCTTGGTCATCGATGCGATCCGGAAAATGGTGTCTCGCTGCATCGGCAGATTGGCGTCGACGTCGCGGTGGCCGACCTCGTTGACTTGCAGCACTTCGCCCGAGCGCCAAAGCAGCGTGACCGCGCCCGCCAGCAGGCCGGCGTCGATCGCCTCGCGGATGGAGGCCTGGTTGGAGTCGAGCTTCATCGGCGCCAGCGTACTCAACCCGCAGGTGTGACCCTGCCGGGCGGACGAGGCGCTGGTGTCGCTGGCGGCCGGGTGAATGGCGAGTGCTAAGCTCCGCGAAGTTCGACGTCCTTTAACGATCCGTCCAGAGAGGCGGAGAAGGAGGTCAGGGTTACTTGGGCACGCCTGGCACCGACCGGGAGTTGATGTCCGCCGCTGACGTCGGCAGGACCATCTCCCGCATCGCCCATCAAATCATCGAAAAAACGGCTTTGGATGATCCAGCCGGTCCTCCGAAAGTCATCCTTCTCGGCATCCCCACCCGCGGCGTCACCCTGGCGGCGCGCCTGGCCGACAAGATCAAGGAATTCGCCGGCGTCACGGTTCCGCACGGGGCGCTGGACATCACGCTCTACCGCGACGACCTCGACTTCAAGCCGCCGCGCCCGCTGGAGGATACGTCGATACCCGAGGGCGGCATCGACGGCACGCTGGTCGTCCTCGTCGACGACGTCCTCTATACCGGACGGTCCGTCCGCTCGGCGCTCGACGCGCTTCGCGACATCGGCCGACCCCGCGCCGTGCAGCTCGCTGTGCTCGTCGACCGCGGACACCGCGAGCTGCCACTGCGGGCCGATTACGTCGGCAAGAACGTACCCACTTCGCGCAGCGAGAACGTCAAGGTCAGGCTCGCCGAAAATGATGGAGCCGACGGCATCTCTCTCGCACCTCACGGAGGGCCCGCACGATGAAGCATCTACTGTCGGCCGGCGATCTGAGCCGCGAGGACGCGCTGGCCATCCTCGACGACGCCGACCGCTTCAGCCAGGCCTTGCTTGGCCGCGAGGTCAAGAAGCTACCGACGCTGCGCGGTCGCACGATCATCACGATGTTTTACGAGAACTCCACCCGCACCCGAGTGTCGTTCGAGGTCGCGGGAAAGTGGATGAGCGGCGATGTCATCAACGTCAGTGCGTCGGGATCCTCTGTGTCCAAAGGTGAATCGCTGCGCGACACCGCTTTGACCCTGCGCGCCGCGGGCGCCGACGCGCTGATCATCCGTCACCCTGCGTCCGGTGCCGCACAGCAACTGGCCGAGTGGACCGCGACCGAGCACGGCGGCCCAGTCGTGATCAACGCCGGCGACGGTACCCACGAGCATCCGACCCAGGCGCTCCTCGACGCGCTGACCATCCGGCAGCGGCTGGGCAGCATCGAGGGCAAGCGGGTGGTGATCGTCGGTGACGTGCTGCACAGCCGGGTGGCCCGGTCCAACGTCCTTCTTCTCGACACCCTGGGCGCCGAGGTGGTTCTCGTCGCGCCGCCCACGCTGCTGCCGGTCGGTGTCGCCGACTGGCCGGTCACCGTCTCGCATGACCTCGACGCCGAACTGCCCATCGCCGACGCGGTGCTGATGCTTCGTGTGCAGGCCGAGCGGATGAACGGCGGCTTCTTCCCGTCGGCCCGGGAATACTCGGTGCTCTACGGGCTCTCCGAGAAGCGGCAGGCGATGCTGCCCGGCAATGCGGTCGTGCTGCATCCCGGCCCGATGGTGCGCGGCATGGAGATCGCCTTCTCGGTCGCCGATTCGACGCAATCGGCGGTCCTGCAACAGGTTTCCAACGGTGTCCATGTCCGGATGGCGGTACTGTTCCACTTGCTGGTTGGCGCCGAGCAGGAGGCGATCAGCGTATGAGCACCGTGATTCGACGGGTCCGGCTCTACGGCGAGGGCGACCGGCTCGACGTTCTCATCTCCGACGGACAAATCACCGGCCTCGGAGCGGACTTGGAAATCCCCGACGACGCCGACGTCTATGACGCGACCGACCAGATCCTGCTACCGGGCTTCGTCGACCTACACACCCACCTGCGAGAGCCTGGCCGCGAGTACGCCGAGGACATCGAAACCGGTTCGGCGGCAGCGGCTTTGGGTGGCTACACCGCGGTGTTCGCGATGGCCAACACCAACCCGGTCGCCGACAGCCCGGTCGTCACTGACCACGTCTGGCATCGCGGCCAACAGGTCGGGCTGGTCGACGTGCATCCCGTCGGCGCGGTCACCATGGGGCTGGCGGGTAGCCAGCTCACCGAGATGGGCATGATGGCCGCCGGGGCCGGTCAGGTGCGGATGTTTTCCGACGACGGGATCTGCGTGCACGACCCGCTGATCATGCGCCGGGCCCTCGAGTACGCCACCGGTTTGGGTGTGCTGATCGCGCAGCATGCCGAGGAGCCGCGGCTGACTCTCGGCGCCGTCGCGCATGAAGGGCCCAACGCCGCACTCCTCGGGCTGGCGGGCTGGCCACGCGCCGCCGAGGAATCCATCGTCGCCCGCGACGCGCTGCTGGCCCGCGACGCCGGAGCTCGGGTGCACATCTGCCACGCGTCCACCGCCGGCACGGTCGAAATCATCAGATGGGCCAAGGCACAAGGCATCTCGATCACCGCCGAGGTAACGCCGCATCACCTGCTGCTGGACGACAGCCGGCTGGCCACGTACGACGGCCGCAACCGCGTCAACCCACCGCTGCGTGAGGGCTCTGACACCGAGGCGCTGCGCCAGGCGCTGGCCGACGGCGTCATCGACTGTGTGGCCACCGACCACGCGCCTCATGCCGAGCACGAGAAGTTCTGCGAGTTCGCCCAGGCGCGCCCCGGCATGCTGGGCCTGCAGACCGCGCTGTCTGTCGTTGTCGAGACGATGGTGCGCCCGGGGTTGCTGACGTGGCGTGACGTCGCCAGGGTAATGAGCGAAAACCCGGCCCGCATTGTCGGATTGCCCGACCAAGGCCGGCCCTTGGAGCTCGGCGAACCTGCGAATCTGACCGTCGTCGATCCGGCTGCCACGTGGACGGTCGAGGGTTCGGCCTTGGCCAGTCGATCCGACAACACACCGTTCGAGGCCATGGAATTGCCAGGCGCCGTGACGCTGACGCTGCTGCGGGGCAACGTCACCGCCCGCGATGGGAAGAGCCCTGCATGAACACCGCAACGCTCACCGTGTCGTTGATCATGGCGGCGGTACTCGCGGTGCTGATCGCGGTCCTGATCCGGCAGATGATGCGCGGCTGGCTGCGACGCGCGCAGCGGCAGGCGCAGTTGATCGGCACGCTGCCGTCGCTGCCCGATACCGTCGGGCCGGCGCTGATCCCCGCGACCAAGGGCCTGTATGTCGGCAGCACATTGGCGCCCAGCTGGCTGGACCGCATCGCGGTCGGTGACCTCGGCTACCGCGCCAAAGCCGTGCTGACCCGTTATCCCGAAGGAATCATGTTGCAGCGCAACGGTGCCGGACCGATATGGATACCCGACGATGCGATCGAAGCGATCCGCACCGAGAAAGGCATCGCGGGCAAGGCGATGACACACGAAGGCGTCCTGGCCATCAGGTGGCGGTTGCCGTCGGGCGCAGAAGTCGACACCGGGTTTCGCGCCGACGATCGCCGCGAGTATGCGCCGTGGCTCGAGGGGGCAATGTGACTTTCAGCGAGAAGCGGAGCGGATCGCGCATCGGTGGCAAGGCGGTGCTGGTACTTGAGGACGGCCGCATCTTCACCGGAACCCCATTCGGCGCCGTCGGGCAGACGCTCGGTGAGGCCGTGTTCTCCACGGGCATGTCCGGCTACCAGGAAACCCTCACCGACCCCAGCTATCACGGGCAGATCGTGATAGCCACGGCGCCACAGATCGGCAATACCGGCTGGAACCACGAGGACGCCGAGAGTCGCGGCGACAAGATCTGGGTGGCAGGCTATGCGGTGCGCGACCCGTCGCCGCGGGCGTCGAACTGGCGCGCCACCGGGACACTCGAGGACGAGCTTGTCCGCCAGGAGATCGTCGGCCTCGCGGGCATTGATACCCGCGCCGTGGTGCGACACCTGCGCAGCCTCGGCTCGATGAAGGCAGGCGTGTTCTCCGGCGAAGCATTGGCCGACCCCGACGAGTTGCTCACCCGGGTTCGCAGCCAGCCCTCGATGCTCGGCGCCAACCTCGCAGGCGAGGTCAGCACCGAGGCCACCTATGTCGTGGAACCCGATGGGCCGCAACGGTTCACCGTGGCCGCCATTGACCTCGGCATCAAGACCAACACGCCACGGAATTTCGCAAGGCGCGGCATCCGCAGCCATGTGTTGCCTTCCACGGTGACCTTCGAGCAGATCAACGCGCTCAACCCCCACGGGGTGTTTCTGTCTAACGGGCCGGGCGACCCCGCGACCGCCGACCACATCGTCGGCGTCACCCGCGAGGTGCTCGGTGCCGGGATCCCGCTGTTCGGCATCTGCTTCGGCAACCAGATCCTGGGTCGGGCGCTGGGCCGCTCGACCTACAAGATGGTGTTCGGTCACCGCGGTATCAATGTGCCAGTGATTGACCACGCCACCGGTCGCGTCGCGGTCACCGCGCAGAACCACGGGTTCGCGCTGGAGGGCGAGGCGGGAGAGCGATTCGACACCCCGTTCGGCACCGCCGAGGTCAGCCACACCTGCGCCAACGACGGCGTCGTCGAAGGCATCAAACTGGTTGACGGGCGCGCCTTTTCGGTCCAATACCACCCTGAGGCGGCGGCGGGGCCACACGACGCGGAGTATCTGTTCGACCAGTTCGTCGACCTGATGGCAGGGGAGGAACACTAGATGCCGAGGCGGACCGACCTCAATCACGTGCTGGTGATCGGCTCAGGGCCGATCGTCATCGGGCAGGCGTGCGAGTTCGACTACTCCGGGACGCAGGCTTGCCGAGTGTTAAGGGCCGAGGGGCTGCAGGTGAGCCTCGTCAACTCCAACCCGGCGACGATCATGACCGACCCGGAGTTCGCCGACCACACCTATGTCGAGCCGATCACCCCGGCGTTCGTCGAGCGGGTCATCGCCCAACAAGCAGAGCGCGGCAACAAGATCGACGCGTTGCTCGCAACGCTCGGTGGGCAGACGGCGCTGAACACCGCCGTCGCGCTCTACGAGAACGGTGCGCTCGAGAAATATGGTGTCGAGCTGATCGGCGCCGACTTCGAGGCGATCCAGCGCGGCGAGGACCGCCAACGGTTCAAGGACATCGTCGCCAAGGTCGGCGGCGAATCGGCCCGCTCGCGCGTGTGTTTCACCATGGACGAGGTGCATGAGACGGTCGGGGAGCTCGGGCTGCCGGTTGTGGTCCGCCCGTCGTTCACGATGGGTGGCCTTGGTTCGGGCATGGCGTATTCCGCCGAGGATGTCGAGCGGATGGCAGGCGATGGGCTGGCCGCCTCGCCAAGCGCCAACGTGCTGATCGAGGAATCCATCTTCGGCTGGAAGGAGTTCGAGCTCGAGCTGATGCGCGACGGCCACGACAACGTGGTCGTGGTGTGTTCGATCGAGAACGTCGACCCGATGGGGGTGCACACCGGTGACTCGGTGACGGTGGCCCCCGCGATGACGCTGACCGACCGCGAATACCAGAAGATGCGCGACCTCGGCATCGCGATCCTCCGCGAGGTCGGCGTCGATACCGGCGGCTGCAACATCCAATTCGCGGTCGACCCACAAGATGGCCGTCTCATCGTCATCGAGATGAACCCGAGGGTGTCACGGTCAAGCGCACTGGCGTCCAAGGCCACCGGCTTCCCGATCGCCAAGATCGCCGCCAAACTGGCCATCGGCTACACGCTCGATGAGATCCTCAACGACATCACCAAGGAAACGCCCGCGTGCTTCGAGCCGACGCTGGACTACGTTGTGGTCAAGGCGCCCCGGTTCGCATTCGAGAAGTTCCCAGGCGCTGATCCAACCCTGACCACCACGATGAAGTCCGTTGGTGAGGCGATGTCGTTGGGCCGCAACTTCATCGAGGCACTCGGCAAGGTGATGCGCTCCCTGGAGACCAGCCGCGCCGGCTTCTGGACCGGGCCCGACCCGGACGTGTCTCTCGACGACCTGTTGGAGGGCCTCAAGACTCCCACCGACGGACGGCTCTACGACATGGAATTGGCGCTGCGCCTGGGCGCCACCGTCGAGGTCGTCGCGCAAGTATCGGGGGTCGATCCGTGGTTCGTCGAGCAGATCGCCGGGCTCGTCACACTGCGTTCGGAGCTGCTTGATGCACCGGTGCTGGATGAGGCGCTGCTGCGGCGCAGCAAGCACAACGGCCTTTCGGACCGCCAGATCGCTGCGCTCCGGCCGGAATTGGCCGGTGAGGTCGGCGTCCGTGCACTGCGTGGGCGGCTCGGCATCCACCCTGTCTTCAAGACCGTCGACACCTGCGCCGCCGAGTTCGAGGCCAAGACGCCCTACCACTACAGCAGCTACGAACTGGATCCGTCCGCCGAGACGGAGGTCGCCCCGCAGGCTCAGAAGCCGAAGGTGCTCATCCTTGGATCGGGGCCCAACCGGATCGGGCAAGGGATCGAGTTCGACTACAGCTGCGTGCACGCCGCGACCACGCTGAGTGCGGCCGGGTTCGAGACCGTGATGGTCAACTGCAACCCCGAGACGGTGTCGACCGATTACGACACTGCAGACAGACTGTATTTCGAGCCGTTGACATTCGAGGACGTGCTCGAGGTGTATCACGCCGAAGAGGCGTCCGGGCGCGGACAAGACGGAGCCGGTCCCGGTGTCGTCGGCGTCATCGTGCAGCTCGGCGGGCAGACGCCGCTCGGTTTAGCGGAACGACTCGAGAAGGCGGGCGTGCCGATCGTCGGCACCAGCCCCAAGGCGATCGACCTTGCCGAGGACCGCGGAGCGTTCGGCGAAGTGCTGCGGGCCGCGGGCCTGCCGGCACCGAAGTTCGGCATGGCGACCAGCTTCGAGCAGGCCCGCCGCATCGCCGCCGACATCGGCTACCCGGTCCTCGTCCGGCCGTCGTATGTGCTCGGCGGTCGTGGCATGGAGATTGTCTACGACGACGAGACGCTCGAGGGCTACATCACCCGTGCCACCCAGCTGTCGCCCGAGCACCCCGTGCTGGTCGACCGGTTCCTCGAAGATGCCATTGAGATCGACGTCGACGCACTCTGCGACGGCGCCGAGGTGTATATCGGCGGAATCATGGAGCACATCGAGGAGGCCGGTATCCACTCCGGTGACTCGGCGTGTGCGCTGCCCCCAGTCACCTTGGGCCGCAGTGACATCGAGTCAGTCCGGCATGCCACTGAGGCGATCGCCCATGGCATCGGAGTGGTCGGCCTGCTCAACGTGCAGTACGCGCTCAAGGACGATGTGCTCTACGTGCTGGAGGCCAATCCACGCGCCAGTCGCACCGTGCCGTTCGTGTCCAAGGCGACGGCTGTGCCGTTGGCCAAGGCGTGTGCACGAATCATGTTGGGCGCCACTATTTCTCAGCTGCGTGACGAAGGAATTTTGGCCAAGACCGGCGATGGCGCGACCACCGCCCGCAACGCTCCAGTCGCTGTCAAGGAAGCCGTGTTGCCGTTCAACCGGTTCCGCAGGGCCGATGGCGCGCAGGTCGACTCGCTACTGGGTCCGGAGATGAAGTCGACCGGCGAGGTGATGGGCATCGACCATGACTTCGGCAGCGCGTTCGCGAAAAGCCAGACCGCGGCCTACGGCTCGCTGCCCGCCAGCGGCACGGTGTTCGTCTCCGTGGCCAACCGTGACAAGCGCTCGTTGGTGTTCCCGGTGAAGCGGCTGGCCGACTTGGGCTTCCGCGTGCTGGCCACCGAGGGCACGGCGGAGATGCTGCGGCGCAACGGCATCCCATGCGATGAGGTGCGCAAGCACTTTCAACCGCCGGGGGAAGGTCGGCCGAAGTTGTCCGCGGTCGACGCGATCCGCGCCGGAGAGATCGATATGGTGATCAACACCCCGTACGGCAACTCCGGTCCCCGCATCGATGGGTACGAAATCCGCTCTGCTGCCGTGGCGATGAACATCCCCTGCGTGACGACCGTGCAGGGCGCGTCAGCCGCCGTTCAGGGGATCGAGGCCGGTATCCGCGGCGACATCGATGTGATGTCGCTGCAGGAGCTGCACAGCGTGCTGGGGTCGTAGCGGTGGGCGGGTTCGGGCGTCGGCTGGCCGACGCGGTGTCCCGGCGCGGGCCACTGTGCCCGGGCATTGACCCGCATCCCGAATTACTGCGTGCGTGGGATCTGCCCACCGACGCCTACGGGCTGAGCATGTTCTGCGACATTTGCGTCGCGGCTTTTCTGGATTTCGCGGTGGTCAAGCCACAGGTCGCTTTTTTCGAGGCGTACGGCGCCGCCGGCTATGCGGTGCTGGAACGCACGATCGGCGCGCTGAGGAGCGCGGGGGTGCTGGTCCTTGCCGACGCCAAACGCGGCGACATCGGCTCGACAATGGCGGCCTACGCCGACGCCTGGGCAGGTGATTCACCGCTGGCCGCCGATGCGGTGACTGCGTCCCCGTATCTCGGGTTCGGCTCCCTTCAGCCGCTTCTCGACACCGCGAAGCTCCATGGCCGCGGCGTGTTCGTGCTGGCGGCGACCTCGAACCCGGAGGGCGCCAGTGTCCAGCGGGCCGAGACCGGTGGACGCACCGTCGCGCAGTCGATCGTCGACGCCGCCGCCGCGGTGAACCGCGAGGCCTCACCGGAGCCCGGTTCAGTCGGTGTCGTAGTGGGTGCCACGCTGTCGGACCCGCCCGACATCAGCGCACTGGGCGGACCGGTCCTGGTGCCGGGTGTCGGCGCGCAGGGTGGACGGCCCGAAGCGCTCGGCGGCTTCGGCGGGGCGCGCCCTGGGCAGCTGCTGCCAGCGGTGTCCCGCGAGGTGTTGCGTGCCGGACCTGAGGTCGCCGCCCTGCGCTCCGCGGCCGAGCGCTTCCGTGATGCGGTGGCGTATCTGGCATGACCGCCTATGACCTCGCGGCATGGACCGACTTCGCCAACACGGTTGCCGGGGGAGCGGCCGCGTTGGCAGGGCTGTTGTTCGTCGGGCTGTCGATGAATCTTGCTGAGGTTCTGAAGTATCCCGGCGTGCCGGCCCGCGCCGCTGTCACGCTCGGGCTCACCGTGGCGATACTGCTGACCGCGATCTTCGTAGCCACGCCCGGGCAATACCCTCGCCTGCTCGCCTTGGAGATCGGTGTCGTCGGGATCTGCGTGGTCGTCGGGGCTTTGGTGGCTGGCCGTCACCAGCGGCAGGAATCGTCGCGAGCCCGAGCGCTGTACCTAACACTGGTGCCCCTCGTCCCAGCGGTCTTACTGATCGCGGGCGCGGTCTCGCTGTGGCTGCAGCGCGGCGGCGGCCTTTATTGGGTAACTGCTTCTGTCACAACAGGTTTCGTCGCAGCAACGGCAAACGCGTGGGTGCTTCTCGTCGAGATCAAGCGCTGACGCCGCGAGCCCGTCGGGCCAGCGCCACGACGATCGCCACAACAACCGAGGCTAGTGCCGCGAGCAGGATCAGCCCGGTGATGTCGCCGCGGTCGCGGGTGCGGTAGATGACCTGCTGGTACGGGGTGTCTGCCACTGCTCGCTCGAACACGTAATCACCGTCGATCGCCGCGGGATCGTCGATGTGGTCGGTCCAGCGGGTCAGGTACGCGCCGTCGCCGACGTAGTCCGCCAGAGCAGCCGAGACGTCGGTCCGTTCCAGGTAACCGGCGAACTCCAGCTCTGGCTTTGCCGCCGCGACGGGCACTGCCGTCGGATCCATTCGACCCTCGGCCAGCACGTAGAGGTCGACGCTCTGCGGCGTCGTCGCGGAACGGGACAGGCGCATCGGATAGACGACTGATTCGGACTTGAACGAAAGCCGCAATGGTTGTAGGTCGCCGGTCAATGACGCGCCGCCTTCGGCGGGAGCCAGCTGGACCGCGACGATCTCCCAGCGGTCGGCAACGTACGGGGCGAGGTTTTGGTCCAGGCCCTCCGGATGCGGAAACCCGTTGTCGGCCAACCATGTTGCCAAAGCTGTCGGGTCGTTGGCGGCCAGCCGAGTGACGTCGAACGGACCGATTCGCTGACTGGCGAGCACGTCGACGCGAGCGCCACTGGGTGTGCCCGCCGTCTCGGGTGCCTGCGCGCGGGGGAACAGCCAGGTGAATGTGGGCCACCAGGAGTCGCGGTATTCCACCCGCGGAGCCGTGAGCCGACGCAGTTCGTCGAACACCTTGGCATCGCCAAGAGCAACCTGGGCGGCCGATGGCACCGGCATGACCCAGGCGGCCTTGTCTGATCGACCCGCAACGTCGAACGACATCAGGATGTCCTGTGTCGTGCCGTCCCAGGCGATCACGGCTCTCTCGTCGACGACGGAGGCGCCGGCGCGATCAGGGATGTAGGCGCCGCAGCCACACGCCCATGCCGGGCTCGCGACGATCGAGACGATAGACAAGACCCCACCGACAACGAGGACGAGGACGGCGTAGATCGACCGGGACACGCCACGAACGTACGGTCGAGATCCGGGTTAGTGCACGCGAATCCGTGTTATGGGGTGCTGGAACCTCATTTCGGCGCGGCGACGCGTCCTGCCACGATGACCATCAGCGGCGGCAACGCCAACTCGAGTACCAGCATCGCGAGGTAAAACGGATGCGGTGTGCCGTCGAGCACGACTGCGAGCAGCCGTCCGAGCCCGCCGACGAAAAAGGCAGCGGCCAACAGATTGACGTAGACGCGTTTGTGTTGGACGTCGGCCGCACACCACAACAGCGCGATACCACTGCACAGAAACAGGCCTGCGAAGAAACGGTCCTCGCCGGCCATCGTCGGATTCACTGCGGTGCCGCCGATGATCGCCCGAGGGCCGACGGCGAAATGGGCGAGCGAGATACCGATCACGATGACGCCGAAAAGCGCGAGAAGTGCTTGAAAGGCCTGTCGCATGGACCGCTCCTCGGAGCCGCGAATAGATCTACTACGCACTGTAGTTGCCCAGTGTCAGGCCGCCAAGGCCCTCGCCGACCGTGAAGCCGGGTCAAGCTCGGCCACACGAGCACCATCTGAAGCATGAGTCACAGCACTGTCATTTGAATGCAAAATACAGACGGCCGACAGGGTCGATCACCTGTGAACTGACTGTCCACGACACGCCCGACACACCATGACCAGGCAAAATTTTATTTTTCCTGCCGATCGCGATGGCAGGTGCTGCGGCGGGTCACAGCTGCCCGTTTGGGGTGATGGTGTACCCGGCACGCGAAAACCGTTGATATGCAGGCGGTTCCGTCGAAATCGGACGAAAACTGGCGTTGCCGCCGCCGCCGGAGTCCGCTGCCGCGGGCTCGGGCGAGCGCACTACACGCTGGGCTTTTAACCCGATAACCAGGGGGTGGGGTTAGCTTTCGTCAGAATGCGTGGGTACGGTCGTCGTCGCTGGCTGGTTTACGGATCAGCCGAGACAAAACAAGTGATGGTGACGATACGGAGGAACCCGTGGCCCTTCCCCAGTTGACCGACGAACAGCGCGCGGCAGCGTTGGAGAAGGCTGCTGCCGCACGTCGGATACGTGCCGAGCTCAAAGATCGGCTCAAGCGTGGCGGCACCAACCTCAAGCAGGTGCTCAAGGACGCCGAGACCGACGAGGTCTTGGGCAAGATGAAGGTTTCTGCGCTACTGGAGGCATTGCCCAAGGTCGGCAAGGTCAAGGCGCAGGAAATCATGACCGAGCTCGAGATTGCCCCGACCCGCCGGCTGCGTGGCCTGGGCGACCGTCAGCGCAAGGCTCTGCTGGAGAAGTTCGACTTCACCAGCGACTAGTGATCGCCGGCCGAGGGGTCGGACAGCGATGAGCCGTGTTGTGGTGCTGTCCGGCCCGTCTGCCGTCGGGAAATCGACCGTCGTCCGCTGTCTGCGTGACCGCGTCCCCGACCTGCACTTTTCTGTGTCCGTCACCACCAGGGCGCCCCGCCCCGGCGAGGTGGATGGCGTTGACTATTCGTTCGTGACCCCCGATCGGTTCCAGCAGCTGATCGACGATGGCGCGCTGCTGGAGTGGGCGGAGATCCACGGCGGCCTGCATAAATCCGGGACGCCCGCCTCGCCCATCCATGAGGCGACCGAGGCCGGCCATCCGGTCCTGATCGAAGTCGATTTGGCTGGGGCGCGGGCCGTCAAACAGGCAATGCCCGAGGTCATCACGGTTTTTCTGGCCCCGCCCAGCTGGGAGGCGCTGGAGAACCGGCTGTCCGGGCGCGGCACCGAGACCGCCGAGGTGATGGCCCGTCGACTGGCCACCGCACGCGCCGAATTGGCCTCTCAGGGCGACTTCGATGTCCTCGTCGTGAACAGCGAGTTGGAGTCTGCCTGCACTGAATTGGTATCCTTGCTGGTGGGCCGCGACTGACCTGAGTGCCAGGTCCATCCGCTCCAGCCCGAGAACCACCTAAACCTCCAGGAGACTTTCTACGTGAGCACCCCGCACGCCGATGCGCAGCTGGCAGCTGTGGACGACATCGACACGTCTGCCGCCAGCGCCTATGACACGCCGTTGGGCATCACCAACCCGCCCATCGACGAGTTGTTGGACCGCGCGTCGAGCAAGTACGCGCTGGTGATCTATGCCGCCAAGCGGGCGCGTCAGATCAACGACTACTACAACCAGCTCGGCGACGGCATCCTCGAGTACGTCGGCCCGCTGGTCGAGCCCGGCCTGCAGGAGAAGCCGTTGTCGATCGCGCTGCGCGAGATCCACGAGGACCTGCTCGAGCACACCGAGGGCGAATAGCCAAGGCCTGGCGATGAGCCTCTCGGGCGAAGAGCAGAGCAGCCGAGCGTGACGGAGCGCAAGCGGATCATCGTCGGCGTCGCCGGTGGCATCGCCGCCTACAAGGCCGCCACGGTCGTCCGTCAGCTCACTGAGGCCGGTCACTCCGTCCGCGTCGTCCCAACCGACTCCGCTCTGCGCTTCATCGGCGCCGCAACCTTCGAAGCCCTGTCCGGGAACCCCGTGCACACCGGTGTCTGGGATGACGTCCACGAGGTGCCGCACGTTCGCATCGGCCAGGAAGCCGAGCTCGTCGTGGTCGCTCCGGCCACCGCTGACCTGTTGGCCCGCGCGGTGGCTGGCCGCGCCGACGACCTGCTGACCGCGACCCTGCTGACCGCGCGATGTCCCGTGCTGTTCGCGCCCGCGATGCACACCGAGATGTGGTTTCACCCGGCCACCGTGGACAACGTCGCGACGCTGCGCCGCCGAGGCGCCATCGTCCTCGAACCCGCGTCCGGCCGCCTTACGGGCGCCGACAGCGGCGCAGGCAGGCTGCCTGAAGCCGAGGAAATCACCACGCTCGCCCAGCTGCTGTTGGACCGCGGCGACGCGCTTCCGTACGACCTGGCAGGCGTCAAGGTACTGGTCAGCGCTGGCGGCACACGCGAACCCATCGACCCGGTGCGGTTCATCGGCAACCGCAGCTCGGGCAAGCAGGGTTTCGCGATGGCCCGCGTGATGGCACAGCGTGGCGCAGAGGTCACGCTGATCGCGGGCAACACCGCGGGCCTCATCGATCCGGCAGGGGTCGAGGTCGTGCACATCGGCTCCGCCGGCCAGCTCAAAGACGCGGTTTCCAAGCACGCTCCCGATGCCCACGTGCTCGTGATGGCCGCGGCCGTCGCCGATTTCCGGCCGACGCAGATGCAGACCAGCAAGATCAAGAAATCCAACGACCCCGAGGCCGCAGCGCCGGTCATCGAACTGACCCGTACCGATGACGTGCTCGCCGGTGCCGTTCGGGGCCGTGCCGACGGCCAGCTGCCCAACATGCGAGCCATCGTCGGGTTCGCTGCGGAAACCGGCGACGCCAACGGTGATGTGCTTTTCCACGCCCGCGCGAAATTGCAGCGCAAGGGCTGCGATTTGCTCGTTGTCAATGCCGTCGGCGAGAATCGGGCGTTCGAAGTCGACAACAACGACGGATGGCTGCTTGCATCGGACGGGACCGAATCGGCATTGGAGCACGGCTCGAAAACTCTGATGGCCAGCCGTATTGTGGACGCGATCGCGGCCTTCCTGCACAACAGCGGCGGGTAACGCCAAAGCAGGCACCAGGCTGCACCTAAGGGTTGCGCGAGATCGCTGCGCGCGCTTGGGTGCACCGAGACAGATATATAATTCGATTGACTAAGTTTCGGAAAGGGATCGAACCGTGAGCGATGCTCGGCTGTTTACCAGTGAGTCGGTAACCGAGGGCCACCCCGACAAGATCTGTGACGCCATCAGCGACTCGGTGCTCGACGCGTTGCTCGCGCAGGATCCCAAGTCCCGCGTCGCGGTGGAGACACTGGTGACCACCGGACAGGTGCACGTCGTCGGCGAGGTGACCACCTTGGCGAAGGAGGCGTTCGCCGACATCACCAACACCGTGCGCGCGCGCATCCTCGACATCGGCTACGACTCGTCGGAGAAGGGCTTCGACGGCGAGACCTGCGGCGTGAACATCGGCATCGGCGCGCAGTCACCCGACATCGCGCAGGGCGTCGACACCGCGCACGAGACCCGGGTCGAGGGCGCAGGCGATCCGCTCGACGCCCAGGGCGCAGGCGACCAGGGCCTGATGTTCGGTTATGCGATCAGGGACACGCCGGAACTGATGCCGCTGCCGATCGCCATTGCTCACCGGCTGTCACGCCGGCTGACCGAGGTGCGAAAGAACGGCGTTTTGGACTACCTCCGGCCCGACGGCAAGACACAGGTCACCGTGCAGTACGACGGCACAACGCCGGTGCGGCTGGACACCGTCGTGCTCTCGACGCAGCACGCCGCGGGCATCGACCTCGACGCCACCTTGACCCCGGACATCCGGGAGAAGGTCGTCAACACCGTGTTGGCTGACCTCAACCACGACACCATGGACACCTCCGACTTTCGGCTGCTCGTCAACCCGACCGGGAAGTTCGTGCTCGGTGGCCCGATGGGCGATGCCGGCCTGACCGGCCGCAAGATCATCGTCGACACCTACGGAGGCTGGGCCCGCCACGGTGGCGGCGCCTTCTCGGGCAAGGATCCGTCCAAGGTGGACCGTTCGGCCGCGTACGCGATGCGCTGGGTGGCAAAGAACGTGGTTGCGGCGGGCCTGGCCGAGCGGGTCGAGGTGCAGGTCGCCTACGCGATCGGCAAGGCCGCCCCCGTCGGGCTGTTCGTCGAGACCTTCGGCAGCGAGAGTGTCGACCCGGCCCGGATCGAGAAGGCCATCACGTCGGTGTTCGACCTGCGGCCCGGCGCCATCATCCGCGACCTGGACCTGCTGCGCCCGATCTACGCGCAGACAGCGGCATACGGCCACTTCGGCCGCACGGACATCGAGCTGCCGTGGGAGCAGACCAACAAGGTCGACGAGCTCAAGGCCTCGGTCTAGGAGTTCTGCGCAAGCTGGGGAACGCCAGGCCGGGTCTGGCAGTTTCAGCTGACCTTGACGTGGTCATCAAGGATCTTCTTAGGCGCCCATCGGATTCTGATGTTGCGGCCGGAAACATGACCGGCAAATCCAACATCGAAAACCCGACCGGAAGCTTCCAATGACCAACATCCATCGCAGCAACCACTCCGCCCATGTCGCTCGCACCGGGCGGACTTCGGTACACCGAGGCGCGGTCGCGGGCCGCCTCGCCGGCGGGGCCGTCGCCGCTGCGCTACTGCTGGGCGGGCCCATCCTGGCGACGGTCACGGCCGCCCCCGCGTCCGCGGATACGACATGCAGCCCGCTTTATCCAGGTCTGCCTCCCTGACCCGGGCGCACCCTTAGGACCCTGGGTCGCCCTGGGAGGCAGCGCCGGCTAACGGGGGCCTTTCGCCGGCCGTCCCGATTCAAATCGAAGTTGAAAACTCTCCCGCGGCTACACCCCCATCACCTGCGCGAGGCCCGCGACCGCGCCGAGGCGCGAGAGCGCGGCGAAGAGGGAATCGCTTTCGAACCGGAGTAGCGGACTAGCGGCACTAGCGCCGGCCGCAAATCAGCTCGCTCACTCACGTGCCTGCTTGCGTGTGGGCACAGCTTTTGGCTAGCGACTGAACACGTAGTCGTCTAGCGGGAAGCGGCGGCTGCGCCAGTACGTCTCGATCGTGCTGGCGGGCCGCAGCGGCACATCGCCGTTCCGGTCGAAGTAGTAGCTCCTGGCGAGCTGGCAGCTGTCCTGCCAGAAGATCTGACGGTGCCGCTTGCGCATCATCTCGGCGAAGTAGCGGTCGTTGGCCTCCTGTTTCACCTCGACGCGGCTGGCGTGCTTACGTCGAGCCTGCTTCAGGCAGCGCACGATGTGGCGGGTCTGCGTCTCGATGAGCGCGAAGTAGGAGTTTCCGACGTAGCCGTACGGGCCGAACACCATGAAGAAGTTCGGGAAGGCCGGGCACGCTGACACCCTCGTAGGCCTGCAGGCGATTCTCCGCCCAGTGCTGGTTCCACGACAGGCCGCCCGGCCCGGTCAGCGGGTAGGTCGGCATGTCGTCGGTGTCCATCACCTTGAACCCGGTAGCCAGGATGAGCACGTCGACGTCGCGGGTCTCACCGTCGACGGTCGCCACACCGGAGCCGGTGATCTTGTCGATCGGCTCGGTCACCAAGTCGACGTTGTCGCTGTTGAACGTGGACAGATAGGTGTTGTGGAAGCCGGGCCGCTTGCAGCCGACGGCGTAGCGCGGCGTGAGCTTGTCGCGCACCTCCGGGTCGCGGACCTGCTTGCGCAGATACGCCTCGCCGACCTTCGACATGTTCTTGGCCATCGGGTTGAGGGTGAAGTACTGCGCGGGCAGCGTGAATGTGAGCTCGACGTAGGCCTGGCTCAGCAACCGTTGCACCGTGTGGCCGCCGGGGAGCCGCATCAACCGGCGGGTCATGGGAGACAGCGGCACGTCGGGCTTCGGGAAACACCAGATGGGTGTGCGCTGAAAGACCGTGAGCCGCTCGACAATTGGCGCGATCTCGGGGATGACCTGGACAGCGGAGGCACCCGTCCCGATGATCGCGACGCGCTTGCCGGTCAGGTCCTGGCCGTGATTCCAGCGTGCGGTGTGCATGGTCACGCCCGCGAATGAGTCGACGCCGTCGATATCGGGGAGGTTCGGGGTGATCAGCACCCCACTGGCGTTGACCAGGAACCTCGCGGTCACCACGCCGCCGGGATCCGTGCGGATACGCCACAACGTCTGCTCGGCGTCGAAGTCGGCGCCGAGCACCTTCGTGTTGAACCGGATCTTGCGGCGCAGCCCGTACTTGTCCACGCAGTGCTCGGCGTAGGCCTTCAACTCGTGTCCCGGCGCGTAGGTACGCGTCCACTCTGGGCTCTTTTCGAACGAGAACTGGTAGGAGAACGACGGGATATCAACGGCGATGCCGGGATACGTGTTCCAGTACCAGGTGCCGCCGGGCCCGTCGCCGGCCTCGACCACCAGGTAGTTACCGAGGCCCGCCTTGTCGAGTTTGATGGCGGTGCCGATGCCGGAAAAGCCGGCACCGACGATGACGGTGTCGTAATCGGGCACTGTCATGAGTTCTCCCGTCGGTGGGCGATGAGGTGCAGCCCGTGCTTCGGCCGCAACGTCAGCGTCGCTTCGAGTTCTACCGGATGTTCGGGGCACACGTCGAATGTGAACCGCTGGCTCATGATCGCGGTCATCAGCACCATCTCCATCAGCGCGAAGCTCTGCCCGATGCAGATCCGCCGTCCGCCGCCAAACGGCAGATATGCCGACCGGGGCCGGTTCTTGACTGCGTCACCGAGGAAGCGGGTGGGGTCGAACACCTCCGGGTCGGGCCACCAGCGCTCGTCGTGGTGGATGTGGTGGATCGGGATGAGCACTGTCGTGCCGGCGCGGATGTGGTGCCCATCGATGATGTCGTCTTCGATCGCCTCACGTGCCATCATCCACACCGCCGAGAAGTACCGTTGTGATTCCTGGATGCACGCGGTGGTCCACGGCAACCGGCTCAAATCGTCGGCGGTGGGACGGCGGTCACCGAGCTCGTCGTCGATCTCGGCCAGCATCCGATCCCGCGCATCGGGATTGAGCGACATCAGGTACCAGAGCCACGACATCGCGTTGGCGGTGGTTTCGTGGCCGGCGAGCATGAACGTCAGCGCCTCGTCACGGATGCGCTTGCGCGGCCATGTCCCGCTGTCGGCGTGGAACAGCACGTTGAGCAGGTCAGCGGAGTCGGTCGGACGCGCGATGCGGTCGTCGAGCACCGCATTGACAGCGTCGTCGAGCGCCAGCGCTATCCGCTGTCCTTGCCGCAGCGGCGGTGGTAACGGCACACCGGAGAACGTGCACCAGGTCAGGGCGTCGTAGACGGGCCGCGGCATCAGGCCCCACAGCCCGAGCCTGGCCAGTCGCTCGGTGCGCCGCAGGCCCTGGGTGGTCAAGTCCTTCATGCTGTGCACAAGCGGTCCGAAATCCTGGCTGAACAGCGCGTTGGCCACCACGCGAAGCGTGGCCTCGACCATCGTCGCGTGCATGTCGAAGTCGACCTCAGGCTGGATGTCGGCGGTGACGCGTTCGATCGGATCGATCATCAGGTCGACGATGTCGTTGAGGTGACGACGTGCGAACGTGGGGTTCAGCGTGGTGCGATGGGCGGCCCAGGTGTCGCCCTCATCGGTCAGCAGGTTGATGCCTGCCGCGGCCCGGATGGCCTCGTACTCGTTGGACTTGACGTATTTCAGCCGCGCCTGGTGCAGCACGTGGTCGACGTAATCAGGGTGCGTCACCGATACGAAGCGCCTTCCCGCACAACGGAACCGGGCGATGTCGCGTCCGTGCACCCGGCTTAGGAATCCGCCATCGGCTTCGAAGCCGATCGTGATCGCCTCGCGGGTCATCGTCCACGTGCTCAGCCGGGCCGCTGGTGCCGCCATGACACAACGGTATGGGTGACAGGTCGGATCCGGAATGGGATTATCGGACACGGAGTTGGGAGTTTGGGACACGCATGGCAGCGACGACGTGGTCGCCGGACCTCAAGCATCCCGTCTACGCGACGCGGGTGCTGTGCGAGGTGGCGAACGAACGTGGGATGTCCACGGCTGAGGTCTTGGCCGGCACCGGCATCAGCCCGGTGGATCTCGACGATCCCGAAGCGGTAGTCACGGCGGGGGACGAGATCGTCGCGGTGCGACGGCTTCTTGCGCGGTTGCGAGATGACACCGGAGTCGGGGTCGACGTGGGCAGCCGATTCACGCTCACCCACGCGGGCTTGTTGGGTTTCGCCGCGATGTCATGTGCAAACCTGCGCGAAATGTTCGACATCGACATGCGCTACTTCTCGTTGACGATGCTGCAGATCGACCTGAAGCTGTTTGAGGGGGCCGAGGACTGTGTTCTCGAACTGAACGTCGACCACCTTCCCGCCGATGTCCGGCGGTTTTTCATCGAACGCGACCTCGCTGGGATCGTTGCGACTGTCGGCGCGTTCGCCTTTGCGGTTGTGGAGAGGTACGCCGACCAGGTCACCGCCGAGGTGTCGGTCGACCAGGACGTGCTGGAGCCGCTGCTGACTCTCGTTCCCGTGCAGAACATTTCGTTCGCACGTGCCCACAACCGACTCCACTTCCCGCGGGCGATGTTCGACGAGCCTCTACCGCAGGCGGACAAGCACACTCTGGAACTGTGCGTGGCGCAGTGCGATGTGCTGATGCAGCGCAACGAGCAGCGTCGCGGCATCACTGCGGTCGTGCGCTCCAAGCTGTTCCGGGAATACGGGGGCTTTCCGTCGCTGCCCGCCGTCGCCGCCGAGCTCGATGTGCACCCGCGGACGCTGCGGCGTCAACTCGCCGACGAGGGCACGTCGTTTAGCGCGCTTCTGAACGAAGCCCGATCCACCCTCGCCGTCGACCTGCTCTGCAACGTCGGCCTGACCGTCGAGGAAGTGTCAAAGCGATTGGGCTACACCGACACATCGACGTTCTGTCACGCCTTCAAACGGTGGCACGGGGTCCCGCCGAGTGCGTATCCGCGGACCTAGGATCCCGGCCACCGGCCGTCGGCCTTCGCGGCGTCAATCACGCGTTGGCCGGCTTGCCGCATGCGCCCAGCGTCGGTGAGGCGTTGCACCCGCTCCACGTTGGATTTCGACCACGCGCTGCGCGGCTTTCGCGGGCTGAACCGCTGAATGCGCGAAACGTCGTCATAGCCTCGCGCCAGGCTGTCGATCCACCCGAAGCACAGGGCGATTTCCACCGCGTCGCCGTAGGACATCGCGGCCTCCTGCGCGTTCTTGTTCAGCAGCCGCAGCCAGATCTCGCTTGCAGCCTCATGATTGCGCTCCAGCCACTCTTCCCACTGCCGTGGTGTGCGCACGTCGAGCACCTGCGGCTCGGTCATCCGCGGTACAGCGCCGCCTTCAGCGCCGCCACGCCACGATTGGTGGCGTCGGCCGCGGCGGGAACCACGAGCGCGAAGCTGACGAAACCGTGCACCAAGGTCGGCGCGTTGTACAGCTCCACGGGAACCCCCGCGGCTGAAAGTAATTCGGCGTAGCGGGCACCGTCGTCTCGCAACGGGTCGTATTCGGCGGTGCAGATGAACGTCGGCGGCAGGTTGGACAGGTCGGCGGTGTTGGCTGGCGCCAGTTTGGCCGGCAGCTTGGCAGCGTCGCTCCAGTCGATCTCTGGCGGCAGATACCACTGCTGGAACGCGGCAACCACGTCACGATCCAGGATCGGGCCGTCCGCGTTCTCGATCATCGACGGCAGTGTCATGTCGCCGGTCGTCGACGGGTACCAGAGCAGCTGGAAGACCAGCGGAGGTCCGCCGTTGTCGCGGGCCAGCTGCGCCATCACCGCCGAGATGTTGCCGCCCGCCGAGTCACCGGCGACGGCGATGCGTGCGGGGTCCCCGCCGAGCTCGGCCGCGTACTCGCCGACCCACTGCAGCGCCGCCCACGAGTCGTCGAGGCCCTGCGGGTACGGATGCTCGGGCGCCAGCCGGTAGTCCACCGACACCACGATGGCCTCGGCCCCGAGGGCGTGCGCGCGGGCCACCGGATCGTGGGTGTCCAGGTCGCCGATCGCCCAACCGCCGCCGTGGTAGAACACCACCACCGGCAGGTTGTCGTGCTGCGCTATCGGCGGCCAGTAAATCCGCACGGGGATGCCTGTGATGTCCCCGTAGTCGATCGTGCGTTCCTCGATTCGCATGTCGGGCAACGCTTCCGGTGGTGCCTTGAGCTGCCGCATCTGCTCGCGGGCCGCCTCGACACCGTCGTCGGCGGTGAACTTGAACGGGAATGCGTCCAGCAGCGCCCGCATGGTCGGATCGATGCCGGGCCTTCCGGGCGTGGGTTCAGCCATAGCCTCACGGTAGCGCCCCGGTTCAGGCCCCGGTGAGCCGCTGCAGCTGTTCCAAGGCGGCGCGCTCGACGTGGTTGCTGAGCAGCTGGCCGTCCTCTCGGACGGCCCACACGGCGGTGCCGGTCATCTTGATCTCCTGCTGGTCGGGTGTCGTTCCCGCGAAGCCGTTGTTCTTGCCGGTCAGCAACCAACGCGATGCCACCCGGCTGCCGTCGGCGTTCTGGAAGGACTCGAGGACTTCGAGATGAAGATCATTGATCCTGGAAAGAAAACCTTCGATCCACTTCTTGAAGTTCTCGCGCCCGGAGACCGCCTCACCACCGGTGACGATGACGAAGTCGTCGACGACGAACCGATCGACGGCCGCGGCATCGTGCGCGTTCCACACCTGATCCCAGAAGGCGTGGACGATGTCCACGGAATTACTCATGGCCCGTGCAACGCCTCACGCAGTGCCGAAAGTCCACGGTCCATTGCATCCGTCGCCGCGGGCACCACACCCGCATAACCGAGGTAGCCATGGATCAGCGTCTCGGCGTTGTGCAGCTCGACTGGCACGCCGGCTGAGGCAAGCAGTTCCGCGTAACGCGCGCCGTCGTCGCGCAGGGGGTCGAAGCCCGCGACTGCGATATACGCCGGCGCCAGCCCCGCCAGGTCCTTCGCCCGCGCCGGCGCCAGCGTCACCGGCATGTCCGCAAGGTCCAGATCGCCTATGTACCAGCGGGAAAAGCCCTTGACCGAGGCGCCGTCGAGCAGCGGGGCTTCGGCGTTCTCGGTGAACGACGGCAGCGAGGTGTCCCACGTCGTCGCCGGGTACCACAGCAGCTGGAATCGGATCGGCGGCCGGCCGGCGTCACGCGCCATCAGCGCGACGACTGCCGCCAGATTGCCGCCCGCCGAGTCGCCAGCCACGGCGAGCCGGCCAGGGTCCGCGCCCAGCTCGCCGGCGTGCTCGGCCGCCCATTGCGTTGCAGCCCAAGCATCTTCGACTGCGGCGGGGTAGGGATGTTCGGGCGCCAGCCGGTAGTCCACCGACACCACCACCGCGTTTGCCCCGACCGCGTGGTGGCGCGCGTCCGCGTCGTAGGTGTCGAGGTCGCCGACCGACCATCCACCGCCATGCAGGAAGACAACCACCGGCAGCGTTGCCGCGCTGTCGGTCGGCGGCCGGTAAACCCGGATCGGGATCGGTCCCGCGGGTCCGTCGATGCTGCGGCTTTCGGTGCGGACGTCGGGATGGAACTGCCGGCGGGGTAGGTCGCGGAACCGTTGCCTGGCGGCTTCGACACCTCCGTCAGTTGTCAACTGAAACGGAACGGCCTCCAGTACCTTCACCAAGATGGCGTCAAGGGCAGGTCTCTCCTCGGCAACTGACATGGGGACACCGTACGCATACGCGCGAACCCGGCTGCTGTGGATGGCGGCCGCGATCATCGGCGCGGGATACGGCGCATTCCTTATCGTCACGGCGCTGCGACTGCCTGCCGGCGCCGAACTCACCGGCCAGTTCACCCTGCAGCCCGCTGCCAAGGCGCTGACGGCGGTGCTGTTGGCCGTCGCCGCCCTCAACCACCCCATCGCGCGGGAACGCCGGTGGCTGATCGCGGCTCTGCTGTTCTCCGCGGCAGGCGATTTTCTGCTGGCGATGCCCTGGTGGCAACCGTCATTTGTGCTGGGCCTCGCCGCTTTTCTGATCGCCCACCTATCCTTCCTGGCCGCGCTGATCCCGCTGGTCTCGCGGTCACGGCCGCGGCTCGCGGCGGCCGCCGCCACTGTGCTGGCCTGCATCGCCCTGCTGGTGTGGTTCTGGCCCCGGTTGCTCGCTGAGGGCATGGCCGTTCCTGTGACGCTTTACATCGCCGTCCTCGGCGCCATGGTTTGCGCCGCGCTGCTGGCCCGGTTGCCCACGCCGTGGACGGCGCTGGGCGCGGTCTGCTTCGCGGTGTCCGACGGGATGATCGGTATCGGCAAGTTCGTACTGCAATCAGAGGCGCTGGCTGTACCGATCTGGTGGGCGTACGCCGCGTCGATCTTGCTCATCACGGCCGGGTTCTTCTTCGGCCGCGCGTCTGTGCCGTCTGCTACATCTTCTTAAGTGGCAACCATCCGGCAGCAGGCTGAGCACGAGCCCATCGCGCGTGTGCTGCCGATGCTGACGGTGCCCCATCTGGACCGAGAGTTCGACTATCTGGTGTCAGCCGAGCAATCCGACGACGCGCAGCCGGGAGTCCGCGTGCGGGTGCGTTTCCACGGCAGGCTAGTGGACGCGTTTGTCCTCGAAAGACGTTCGGACACAGACCATGTCGGCAAGCTCGGGTGGTTGGATCGCGTGGTTTCGGCCGAATCGGTGCTGACTCCGGATCTGCGCCGCCTGGTCGATGCCGTTGCCGCGCGCTATGCCGGTACCCGCGCCGACGTGTTGCGGCTGGCGGTGCCGCCGCGGCACGCGAACGTCGAAAAGCAGCCCGCGCCCGAACTGGCGCCGCTGGCCGTCAAACCCGTCGACACGGCCGCATGGTCAGCCTATGGGCGCGGTGAGCAGTTCCTTGCCGCCCTTGGCGACGGCCGCGCCGCCCGCGCCGTCTGGCAGGCCTTGCCTGGCGAGCAGTGGACAGACCGGCTCGCCGAAGCCTCAGCCGTCACGGTGAATTCCGGCCGTGGTGTGTTGGCGATCGTGCCCGATCAGCGCGACGTTGATGCGTTGTACACCAGTGCAATTCGATATGTCGACGATGAGCGGGTGGCCGCACTCTCCGCCGGACTGGGCCCCGCCCAGCGCTACCGTCGCTGGCTGTCCGTGCTGCGTGGCGGGGCACGCATGGTCATCGGCACCCGCAGTACCGTGTTCGCGCCCATCGCCGACCTTGGCCTGGTCGTCATTTGGGACGACGGCGACGACACCCTGGCCGAACCGCGTGCCCCCTATCCGCACGCCCGCGAGGTGGGGATGCTTCGAGCGCACCAATTGCGGTGTGCGGCACTGATTGGCGGCTATGCCCGTACCGCAGAGGCTCAGGCCCTGGTGCGCAGCCGGTGGGCGCACGATCTGGTCGCTGCCCGTCCTGTGGTGCGCGCCCGGTCGCCACGCGTCGTCGCACTCGACGACAGCGGTCATGAACAGGAGCGCGACCCCGCCGCCCGAACCGCGCGGCTGCCGTCGGTGGCACTGCGGGCTGCGCGGACGGCGCTGGAGGCCGGCCTGCCTGTGCTGGTTCAGGTGCCGCGTCGCGGCTACGTGCCCGCGCTGGCGTGCGCGCGCTGCCGCACCATCGCGCGCTGTAGACAGTGCACCGGACCGCTGTCCCTGCCCGACCGCGACACCGCGGGGGCGTTCTGCCGATGGTGTGGACGCGAGGAGCCGGCCCTTCGCTGTGCGCGGTGCGGGTCCGATGCGGTGCGCGCCATGGTCGTCGGCGCCCGGCGCACCGCAGAGGAACTTGGCAAGGCGTTTCCCGGCACACCCGTGATCACCTCCGGCGGTGAAGCGATGGTCGCCGACGTGCCAGGCGAACCGGCCGTGGTCGTCGCGACTCCCGGCGCCGAACCCGTCGCAGCGGGCGGCTACGGCGCAGGCCTGCTGCTCGATGGATGGGCCCTGCTCGGCCGCCAGGATCTGCGCGCCGCCGAGGACACGCTGCGGCGCTGGATGGCCGCAGCGGCGCTGGTACGGCCCCGCGCCGACGGCGGCACGGTGGCGGTGGTCGCCGAGTCGGCGATCCCGACCGTGCAATCGCTGATCCGGTGGGACCCGGTGGGGCACGCAGACGGCGAACTCGACGCCCGCGCCGAGGTCGGCCTGCCGCCTGCCGTCCACATCGCGGCGGTCGATGGCGCGCCTGCGGCCGTTGGCGCCCTGCTCGACACCGCCGAATTGCCCGAAACCGCACAGCTACTAGGACCCGTCGACCTGCCGGCCGGTGCCCGCAGGCCACCCGGCGTCTCGGCCGACAGCCCAGTGAACCGGATGCTGGTGCGGGTGCCCCGCGACGGCGGACTGGCGCTCGCGGCGGCGCTGCGGCGGGCCACCGGCGTGCTCAGCGCGCGCCACGATCAGCAGCCAACCCGTGTGCAAATCGACCCTTTGCACATAGGGTAATCCGGATACGGCGACGCACGCCGATCAGGAGGTGGCCATGTGGCGGGTGATCCGATGGTTGATTCCGTTGGCGCTCATCACCTTTGGGCTTCTGTGGCCGCTGGTGATCCAGGGTGGGTCAGAGGCGTCCAACGCCGAGGACCCGGTCGTCTTCAGCAATTACAAGGCGGACTTCGTCGTCAACCGTGACGGCCAGCTCGACGCGGTCGAGACAATCACCGGCGAGTTCCCCAGTGGCAAGCACGGCATCTTCCAGTGGTGGGATATCGCGAACCAAAATAACCCCGGGCTGCGGCAGAAGCCGGAGATCACGTCGATCCTGCTCGACGGCGAGCCCATCTCGTACCAGATGCTGTGGGAGGGCGGCGAACGGTTCCGGGTGGCCAAGATCGGCGATCCTGACCGCACGCTGAGCTGGGGCACCCACGTCTTCGAGATCCGCTACCGCATCCCTGACGCCCTCGACCCCGGAACCACTGGTGCGAACAAAACTTTCGCCACGGCGACGGGTCAGCCGTCCGAATCGCCGTCGGTGTTCCTCTGGGACGTCGTCGCCAGATCCTGGAACAACAGGATCGAGCAGGCCGACATCACCGTCACGCTGCCCGGCGACGTCGGCCGCGTGCAGTGTTCGGTCGGCCTCGGGGTGGGCCGCGAATGCCAGAACATGAGCATCGCAGGGGACACTGTCAGGTTCTCGGCGATCAACCTCGCGCCACGGACCCCGGTGACGGTGCGGGCCGGCGTCGACGTGCCGACACCGCCGCAGATGAGCCTGCCGTGGGACTACTCCTACGACCGCATCCTTGGCCAGTCGGTCACCGGCGTCGCGTGGATCGCCGGCCTCACAGTGGCATTCGGGCTTGGCGCGTTCCTGTGGTACCGAACCACCGTCGAACCCTCGCCCGGGTTCCCGTTGCAATACGCGCCTCCGACGGGCCTCGGGCCGGTGCAGACCGAATATATCCGCACCGAGACCGTCCCGAAGGACGGGCTGACGGCCACACTGTTTTACCTCGCCGAGCGCAGGCTGATCGACCTGAGACAGGTCAACGACAAGCAGTGGAACATCCGCGGAACCACAGAGGAGGGCGTGTGGGCAGACGTGGATCCGGTGAGCCGCGCCGTCGGGCATGCGCTGGGGGTGACCCACGCGGGCAAGGAATTCGAGGCCAAACACACCGTGAAAGCAGGCCAGAAACTGGACAGGGCCAAGAGGGATATGGCCAAGGCCGTCGAGAAGTGGGCGTTCGACGACGGGCTGATAGTCAAGCGCAAGAAGGAACTGTGGGTGCGCACCGCAAACGCGGTCGCATTCCTGCTGATGTTGTGCGGCTTCTTCCGCTGGGGTTTTCCGACCACAATCTGCGCCCTGCCGTTCGTGGCGTTTTTCCTGGTGTCGATCCGGTCGTGGGCCGACGGCGTCGGCACCCGACGCACCGAGGCGGGCCGCGAATTGTGGTCGCGCGCAGGCGGGTTCCATCGCCTACTGGCGACCGACTCGGCCGAGACACGGTTCGACTTCGGGGCCCGCAAGGACCTCTACAGCGCGTATGTCCCGTTCGCGGTCGCGGCGGGCGCAGCCGCGCTGTGGGCGAAGAAGTATGAGACTTCGGTGGGTGCGCCAGCGCCGCAACCGGATTGGTACAACTCATCGTCGTCCACCAGGTCGGGCTTCGTGGCTGGCCCCAGTGGGCCGAGTTTTGACAGTTTTGAGTCGGCGCTGTCGTCGTCGATCGGCGCCTACACCGCCTCGCAGTCGTCGTCCTCCGGCAGCAGCGGCAGCAGCAGCAGCAGCAGCAGCGGGGGTGGCGGCGGTGGAGGCGGCGGCGGAGGAGGAGGTGGATCATGGTGAGATTCCTGCTGATCATCGTCTTGGTGCTGGCGGTGCTGGTGCTGATCGGTTTCGTGATGGGTTACAACAAGATCCGCTCCGCCGACGTCCGCGTCGCCGAAGCGCTTTCGGGCATCGATGTCGAGCTGACCCGTCGCGCGTCACTGATCCCCAGCCTGGTGCACACCGTGCAGACATTCGCCGGCCACGAGAAGGGCATCCTCGACCACGTCACGAATGCTCGGGCGGCCATCACATCGGCAACGACCGGCAAGTCGGTGGCTCAGCGCAGCGCCGCCGAAAAGGACCTCGATTCCGCACTTGCGCCGCTGCTGGCACTCGGCCAGAGCTACCCGCAGCTGAACTCGTCGAACAACTTCCTGAACCTTCAGGACAACCTCGCCGACACGGAGAACAAGCTGGCGTTCGCGCGTCAGTACTACAACGACGCAGTGGCCACGCTGAACCGGCTGATCAGCACCATTCCGTGGATGTTCGTCGCGCCGATGGCTGGCGTGTCGGAGCGGGAGTACTACCAGACGCCGCGGTAGGCGTCCCTACACTGGCGCGGTGCGCATCGTCTTCGCCGGCACCCCGGAACCCGCGCTGCCGTCGTTGCGCCGGTTGATCGCCTCGCGGCACCACGACGTGGTCGCGGTGCTGACCCGTCCTGACGCCGCGAAGGGTCGGCATGGCAAGCCGTCCCCGTCCGCGGTGGCGCGGCTGGCCCTCGAGTACGACATCCCGCTGCTGCGGCCGTCGCGGCCGAACTCCGACGAATTCATCGCCGAGCTGACTGAGCTGGCACCGGAGGCCTGCGCAGTCGTCGCCTACGGTGCGCTGCTCTCCGAGCGACTGCTGGCGGTGCCGAAACACGGCTGGGTCAACCTGCACTTCTCGCTGCTGCCTGCCTGGCGGGGTGCCGCGCCGGTGCAGGCGGCGATCGCTGCCGGTGACACGGTGACAGGCGCGTCGACGTTTCAGATCGAGCTCGCGTTGGATTCGGGCCCGGTCTACGGAGTGGTGACGGAGACGATCCGGCCCACCGACACCGCGGGCGATCTGCTTGACCGGCTCGCTGATTCGGGAGCCGCGCTGCTCGACACGACGCTAGACGGCATCGCCGATGGGTCGCTCACCCCCGTCCCGCAGCCCGCCGATGGCGTCACCGTCGCTCCGAAGATCACCGTCGAGGAAGCGCGCGTGCGGTGGGAACTGCCCGCCCATGCGGTCGATCGGCGAATCCGCGCCGTCACACCGAACCCCGGCGCATGGACGATGATCGGCGATCTGCGCGTCAAGGTCGGTCCCGTAACCATCGATGAGACGGGAGATGCATTGGCTCCCGGCATGATTCGCGTCAGTCGCGACGGCGTGCGTATTGGCACCGGATCGCAGCCGGTGCTGCTCGGACAGGTCCAGCCGCCCGGCAAGAAGCTGATGAACGCCACCGATTGGGCCCGCGGCGCCCGCCTCGACGAATCCGCGCGAGCCCAATGACCAAGCCCCGCAACCAACGCCCGTCGTCGCGACGCAAGCCGCTCGACCCGGCCCGCCGTGCGGCGTTCGACGTGTTGCGCGCGGTCTCGGAGCGCGACGCCTACGCCAACCTCGCGCTGCCTCCGCTGCTTCGCGAACGCGGAATCACCGGCCGCGACGCCGCGTTCGCCACCGAGCTCGCCTACGGCACCTGCCGCACCCGCGGACTGCTCGACGCGGTCATCGCCGCGGCCGCCGGTCGGCCACCCGAGGACATCGATCCCGTGCTGCTGGATCTGCTGAGGCTGGGCGCCTACCAGCTGCTGCGCACCAGGGTCGAACAGCACGCCGCGGTATCCACCACCGTGGAGCAGGCGGGTATCGAATTCGATTCTGCCCGCGCCGGTTTCGTAAACGGCGTGCTGCGCACCATCGCCAGGCGCGACGAACAGTCCTGGGTCTCAGACCTCGCCCCGCCCGCCGACAGCGACCCGGTCGGGCATACCGCGCTCGTGCATGCCCATCCGCGCTGGATCGCACAGGCGTTTGCCGACGCCCTCGGCTCGGACGCCGGACAACTGGATGCGCTGCTGGCCAGCGACGACGACCGCCCGTTGGTGCATCTCGCCGCGCGGCCAGGCGTGCTGACCGCCGAAGAGCTGGCCGGGCAGGTCGACGGCACGGTCGGGCGCTACTCGCCGTACGCCGTTTACCTGTCCGGTGGGGATCCCGGTGGCCTCGAGCCGATCCGCGACGGTGCGGCACTGGTGCAGGACGAGGGCAGCCAACTGGTGGCACGGGCCCTGACGCTGGCCGACCTCGACGGCCCCGACACAGGCCGATGGCTGGACCTGTGTTCAGGGCCGGGCGGCAAGACCGCGCTGCTCGCTGCACTGGGTGACGGCTCACCAGTCACGGCGATCGAACCCGCCGCCCGCCGCGCCGACATGGTCGAACAGAACACCCGCGGCCTGCCCGTCGAAGTGCTGCGGGTCGACGGCCGCGACCCCGGAATCGATCCGGGCTTCGACCGGGTGCTGGTCGACGCCCCTTGCACGGGGCTGGGTGCACTGCGGCGCAGGCCGGAAGCACGCTGGCGTCGGCAGCCCGGCGACGTGCCGCAGCTGGCCAAGCTGCAGCGTGAATTACTGGCCTCGGCGATCCGGTTGACCCGCCCCGGCGGGGTGGTGCTGTATGCGACGTGTTCGCCTCATCTGGCGGAGACCATCGGTGTCGTCGCCGACGCGCTGCGCCGCCACCCGGTCACCGCGCTGGACACCCGGCCGCTGTTCGATCCGGTCGACGATCTTGGGGACGGCCCTTATGTGCAGCTCTGGCCACACCGGCACGGCACCGATGCGATGTTCGCGGCCGCGCTCAAAGTGCGATGAGCGCTTGCGCGAAGAGCAGACAGATAGGGTGACCGCATGGCAGGACCGCTCATCGCCCCGTCGATTCTGGCCGCCGACTTCGCGGAGTTGGGTGACGAAGCCGCCGCGGTGACCGGCGCCGACTGGCTGCACGTCGACGTGATGGACAACCACTTCGTGCCGAACCTGACCATTGGGCTGCCGGTCGTCGAGGCGTTGCTGAAGAGGACCGACATCCCGATGGATTGCCATCTGATGATCGACAACCCCGACCGCTGGGCCCCGCCGTACGCCGAGGCGGGCGCGTACAACGTCACGTTCCACGCCGAGGCCACCGACAACCCCGTCGGCGTGGCCCGAGACATCAGGGCCGCCGGCGCCAAGGCCGGGCTGTCGGTCAAACCAGGCACTCCGCTGGAGCCCTACCTGGAGATCCTGCCCAATTTCGACACCCTGCTGATCATGTCGGTGGAGCCGGGGTTCGGCGGGCAGAAGTTCATCCCCGAAGTGCTGGCGAAGGTCGGCACCGCACGACGACTGGTCGACGCCGGTGAGCTGACCATCGTGGTCGAAATCGACGGCGGCATCAACGAAGACACGATCGAGCAGGCGGCCGAGGCGGGCGTTGACTGCTTCGTCGCCGGGTCGGCCGTGTACAGCGCCGAGGACCCGGCTGCCGCGGTGGAATCGCTGCGTCGGCAGGCCGCTATGGCGTCCAAGCACTTACGGTTATGAATCTCGAGGCCGCGATGCGGTTGGCTGTCGAACAGGCCGATCGGGTCAAGGGCAACACGTATCCCAATCCGCCTGTGGGTGCGGTCATTTTGGACCGCGAAGGCGAGATCGCGGGCGTCGGTTCGACGGAACCACCCGGTGGCCCGCACGCCGAGGTGGTGGCGTTGCGCAGGGCGGGGGAGCGGGCGATCGGTGGCACCGCCGTCGTGACGTTGGAACCGTGCAATCACCAGGGCAGGACTCCGCCGTGCGTGGATGCTCTTGTCGCTTCAGGTGTTTCGCGCGTGGCCTACGCCGTCGCCGACCCCAATCCACTGGCCGCAGGCGGGGCGTCGCGGCTCGCCGAATCCGGCGTCAAGGTCGAAGCCGGGGTGTTCGCGAGCGTCGTCACGGGTGGCCCGCTGCGGGAATGGCTGCACAGGCAGCGCACCGGAATGCCGCACATCACATGGAAATTCGCTACCAGCGTCGACGGGCGCAGCGCCGCCGCCGACGGCAGTAGCCAGTGGATCACCAGTGAGGCAGCGCGGGCCGACGTGCATCGCCGCCGCGCCGCCGCGGACGCGATAATCGTCGGCACCGGAACGGTGTTCGTCGATGATCCGGTGCTTACCGCCCGGTTACCGGATGGCACCCTGGCCGCGCGTCAGCCACTGCGCGTCGTCGTTGGCGAACGCGAAATATCGTCTGAAGCACGAGTTCTCAATGACGATTCCCGCACGATGGTGATCCGCACCCGTGATCCGCACGAGGTGGTCAAGGCGTTGTCGGACCGCACCGATGTACTGCTGGAGGGCGGGCCGACATTGGCCGGTGCGTTTCTGCGGGCCGGGGTGATCGACCGCATCGTTGCCTACGTCGCGCCGATTCTGTTGGGCGGGCCCATCGCCGCCATCGACGACGTGGGTGTGTTGTCCATCGCGCACGCGCAGCGCTGGCGCTTCGACGGCATCGAGCCGATCGGGCCGGATCTGCTGCTCAGTCTCGTCCCGGCCTGAACATCTCGGGTGGTGCCAGGGCCCCGACCTGATAGAGCACGTCGAGCTCGTCGCGCACACCCCAGTGCTCGCACAGCAGGCCGTCGCGGGCGCGGAAGAAGTGCGCGGTCTTCATCGCGAGCGGCCCGCCGGTCGGCTCGATGTTCTGCGGTGTTACCGCATTGATGCCGTGCGCGGTGGCCCGGATCGCCACCATGTCGTCATCGGAGATGACGGCGCGGACTTCGTAGCGGATCTGCAGCACGGTCGTGACGAACGTCAGGATCCCGATGTAGCCGTCCGGGCCAGGCGGCAGGGGAATCGGCGACCCATGGTCGACGAAGTCGTCGGTGACGAGGTCGCGGATCCTGTCCAACTGCCGCATATTCATCGCGTCAAACACTTCGGCGGCAAGCGCCTGCGTTGAGATATTCACACCCCCTCGACGGGCGAGCGGCCCGCCGGGTTCAGTCGGACTCGTCCTCGATTTCGAGGGGGCGGTGTTCGATCAGGTCGCGCACACCGCCGGCGCCGAGCCGCTCCCGGAAGGCCCGCACGGTGTAGCCGACCACCGTCGCGTCGGTGCGCGCCCGCACCGTCGCGTTGCGTGGCATGTGGAACACCGGGCCGATCTCGCCGAAATAGTCTCCGCCGGCCGCGACCTTCAGCAATTCCTCACCGCCGCTGGCTAATTCGCGAATGATCTCGAGTTCGCCCTCGGAGACGATGTAGATCAGCTCGCCCATCGTGCCCTGTTCGAACAGCGCTTCGCCGGCCTCCAACTGCACGGTCTCGGGCGGCCGGTCCGTTGATGCGAAGTCCGGCACGAGTTCGACGACGCGGTCAGCCAGCGGCAGAATCCTGCTGTCGTGGGTCGCGACGACCACCATCCGGTCTCCAGAGGCGAGTTCGCGTATCAGGCGTAGTACTTCCTCGACCTGAATGAAGTCCAGGTGCGCGGTCGGCTCATCGGCCAACACAAGTGGAGGATCGAGCGCGATCGCCCGTGCGACGGCGACGCGCTGCTGTTGTCCGCCGCTCAGGTCTCCTGGCCGGTGGGTCATGCGTTCCTCCAGACCGACCCGTGCCAGCAGCTGACCCGCCCGTTTATGGGCCGCCCGGCGCGGCATGCCTGACGCCAGCAACGGCACCATCACGTTCTCCAGCGCGGTGAGGCTCGGCACCAGATTGAAGGCCTGAAACACGATGCCGACCGTTTCGCGACGGTAGGTCGACAGTGCGCGGGCATCGAGGGCGGTGACGTCGACGTCGCCGAACTTGATGACGCCGCCGCTCGGCCTGAGGATGCCGCCGAGGCAGGACAGCAACGTCGTCTTCCCGCAGCCGCTGGGGCCCAACAGGATCACAAGCGAGCCCGCGGCTACGTCAAGGTTGAGGCCGTCGATCGGGCGGACGGTATCCGCGCCGCCGGCGTATTCGACGACAAGGTCCTGAATGCTGAGATCGCCCACGGCTCAAGGGCCTCCAAACGCGAGCGCGGGATCGACGGAGACCGCTCGGTGCAGCCCTGTTGCGCTGGCGATCAGGCCGATGACCACGGCGACCAGGGGGAGCGCGATGAAGGCTTCGACGGGCACGATGACCTGCATCGGGAACAGTGGCCCGAGCAGCATCGAGAGCACGGCGCCTACCGCCGCGGCGAGCAGCGCCACGATGACCGACTGCATCGCCAGCCCAGCCGCGATGCTTCGGGTGGGAACGCCAATCGCCTTGAAAACTGCGAAATCTCGCAGGCGTTCGAGCGCCGAAAGATAGATCACCGATCCCACGACCAGCGCTGCGACCACCCAGAGAAGTACCGCCACGATCGTGATCGAGTTCACCGCCACCTTCAGCGGTCGCAGCAGATCGGCGACCGCTCCCGCTCTGTCGATGGCCCGATAACCGGCGGGTATCGGCACGAGTGTGCCGCGGATTCCGATCGATGCGACCAGCGGTTCGCCGCCGTACACCAATTGCTGCGCGCCCTCCGTGGTGAGAAAGACGTTGGGCAGGTTGGCCAGCGCCGTGGAATTCTCCACGATGCCGACGATGTGCAGTCTGCGCGAAGCGATTTCGACGTCGTCACCGATCGTGCGTCCGAGCGTGCTTGACACCGCGACCTCACCGGGGCTCGATGGGGGCCGGCCCTCAGACACAGCGGGCATGCCGGGCCCGCGCTCGGGCGCTCCGAAGATGTCGACATTGCGCGTCGAATCACCCACGGTGGCCGTGCCGCCCGCGTACGCGAGCGGAACCGCGGCGTCCACGCCAGGGGTCGCGGCAATCCGGCGTAGGTCCAGGGGCGCGAACGGTGTCGCCCCGACGAAGGGGCCCGATGCGCCTGCCTTGACGAGAAATAGGTCTACGCCGAGGGAATCGACGGTCTTCTCGGCCTCCACCCGGAAGCCGTTCGCAAGCCCGGTGAGGGCGAGCGTCATCGCGAAGATGAGGGCAGTGGAAAGGATCGCGATGACGAAGCGCCGTTTGCGCCACTGCATGTCGCGCAGCGCGGCGATCAGCATGTCCGCGAGATTACCGAGACCTTAACGTTTGTGGGCCGAGATCCGGTTATGACCTGTCCTTGGCGAAGGCGCCCACAAGCGTATTGCAGAATGCGGGCAGGTCGTCGGGCTTGCGGCTCGACACCAACGTGTTTGGCCCGCGGGAGCATTCGACGACCTCGTCGTCGACCCAATTGGCGCCCGCATTGCGAAGGTCGGTCTTGATGCTCGGCCACGACGTCATCGTGCGACCGCGCACCACGTCGGCGTCGATCAGCGTCCACGGCCCGTGACAGATCACCGCAACAGGCTTGCCCGCGTCGAAGAAGCTCTTGACGAACGCGACGGCCCCTTCGTTCATGCGTAGGTTGTCCGGATTGGCCACACCACCCGGCAGCACCAGCGCGGCGTAGTCGGACGCGGTAACGCTGTCGGCCGCCTTGTCGGCCTTGAAGGTATCGGCCGGTGTCAGGTGGTTGAACGCCTGGATCTTGCCGACTTCGGTGGACACCAACTCGGGTGTGCCGCCGGCCTCCTCGATGGCCTTCCACGGTTCTGTGAGCTCGACCTGCTCGACGCCTTCAGGGGCGACGAGGAACGCAATCGTCTTGCCATTCAGTGTCGTTGACATGAATTTTCTCTCCTCGAAATTGTTGCCTCGTGGGGCAACGCATACCCGGCGCGGCTAGCAACGAATCAGGCGTATTGCACCGGTACACTCGTACCAGAGCGCTTTCACCGACGAGAGTTGCGCGCCTGGTGAGCACTAACAAAGGAACGAGCGTGACTGCACTGCAGGACTGGCTCAGTATTCGACCCGTAGATCCCAGAGGCCTCAAGGCATTCGTCTTCGATGCGCTGCGGAGCCTGACCGCCGACGAGCCGGCAAAGGTCCAAGAGCCCCAGCTACTCCGCAGGGGGGTCGAGCGCTGCTGAGAGCTGGCCCGCTCGGCTAACGGGACCGGTGCCGGCCCGGCGGAGACTGAGTCGAGATCTTCTGCGTCGGCCCGTCCAATGCTTGGGTCGGCACGTCGATCAGCGCGGTGGGTGCGTCGTCGCCATCGGCCTTCGGCGCGGGATCGTCGGCGTGTTCGTGTCGTCCGCTGATCAGCAACCCGAGCACAGCGCCTATCACGCAGACGATCGAGGTGATGCCGAAGATCTCGCCGTACTGCATCGTGTAGGCCTCGATGGTTGCCGTCTTCAGGCGTGCGCCTTGGGCGATCAACATGCCGCCTGGGGTATCGGCGGCTGGTGGGGGTAGCGCCGCCAGCCGCTCCTGCAGGTACTGGTTGAACCGATACAGGCCCCAGGCGCTCAGCGATGCGATGCCGATCAGCATGCCGATCATCCGGGCAACCACCACCGCGGCCGAGGCGATCCCGTGCTGCGCGGCGGGGACCACCCGCAGCGTCGCCGACGTCAGCGGCCCGATCACCAGGCCAAGGCCGAGGCCCGCGATCGCCAGGTCGGTGTCCAGCACGGGCAGACTGATAATGCCCAGGTCGTGCTTGGCGGCAAGGAGATCGACAGGCCACTTGGAGATCAGCCAGTAGCCGCCCGCGGCGATCAACATGCCGGCGAACGCCACGATGCGGTCGCCGACCTTGGTAGCCAGCCACCCACCGAGCAGGGCGCCGATGGGCAGCGCGACCAAGAAACGCAACAGCAGGAAGGCGGCCTGGTCCTGGTCCTGGCCAAGCACGCCCTGGCCGAAGAGTTCGACGTTGACCAGCGTCACCATCAGGGCGGCGCCAGCGCACAGTGACGCCCCAAGAGCCGCCAGGAACGGCCGGAAATGCACGCCTGCGGGTTCGAGTAGCCGCGTCTTAGCGACCTTCTCCCACACGAAAAACGCAACGGCCGCGACGAGGGCGCCGATGAGCACCGGCAGGCCCCAGCTGGGCAGCACCTGCTTTCCGTCCGGCGCGGGGTTGTAGAGGCCCACCACAGCCAGGCCAAGCGCGATGGCCAGCAGCACGCCGCCGACCACGTCGACCTTCTCCGGCTGGTCGGTCTTCGCCTTCGAAGGCAGGCTCAAGTGGACCATCACCATCGCGATGACCGCGAGGGGGACGTTGACCCAGAACACGGACTGCCAGTGGTTGAACAGCCACACGAGCAGGATTCCGTACATCGGGCCGAGAACGCTGCCCAGCTCCTGGGCCGCGCCCACGCCGCCGAGTACGGCCGCTCTGTTGCGCGCCGCCCACAAGTCGGCGGCCAGCGCGAGCGTGACGGGTAGCAGCGCGCCGCTGGCTGTGCCTTGCACGATGCGCCCGATGACCAACATGGTGAGGTCGGTGGACAGCGCGGTGATCACCGACCCGACCGCGAAGCCGGCCAGGCTGACCTGCAACAGCAGCTTGCGGCCGAACCGGTCGGACGCGCGGCCCAGCAGCGGCATGGCCGCGATATAGCCGAGCAAGTACCCGGTGATGATGGGCGTGACCTGCTGGATCTGGTTGATGCCGATGCCGACGTCTTTCATGATGTCGGTCATGATCGTGACGACGACGTAGGTGTCCAGCGCGCCTAGCACTACCGCGAGGCTGCCGGCGCTGATCGCGACTCTGCGGCTGGTCGCCGCCTGCGTGGTGGTTTCGGAAGCCTGCATCACACCGCAGGCTTGGTGACGGTTACCTGCTTGCCCCACTCAGTCGTGGTCATCGTGATGCTGTTACCGGGGCTGACGTCCAGCTTCGCCTGCGCCAGCTGGTGGTTGCCGTCCTCCTGAATCCAGGCGGTGGCGGGTACGGGCCCGGTGGCTCCGATCTGGGGCGCGATCTTGTTGACTGCGTCGGCGGTGACGGTGCCCGTCACGCGGACGGTCTCGACACCGTTGAGGGTCTCGCGGCCGTCGGCCTTGGCGTCGGTGAAGTTGGCAAGGACGTTGGCCAGCCCGGTGTCCGGGTTCAGGATGGCCGAAACGTCGTAGATATCAGCGGCGGGCCCGAAGTCCTGGTAGGCGCCGCCGGAGGTGAGCGCCGCGAACAGGTTGCCATCGGCCACCACAAAACCGACATCGGCCAGCTTCTGGCCCAGGAAAATCAGGTTGGCCTTGCCCTGCGCGGCGACAGCGGGAGCGTTGGTCAGATCGCCCTCGAGGGTCTCGATCGGCAGTTCCTTGATCTCACCCTGCACGCTCAGCTTCAAGTGCACGCTCGACTCAGACTTAGTGGTCTGGCTGGACTCCTTCAGCAGGGTGGCGGCGTCCGGTAGTTCCTTGCTCGAGTCCTGCGACTTCGAGGAGCACCCTGCGAAAAGGGCGACGGCGGCGAAAAGGGCGGCGAAGATGGCCAACAGGCGCGTCTGCATGACTGCATCGTAGAGGGTGCGGTGATGTGGACGCGTCGGCCGTGCTGCCGGTAGAAGTGGAAACGTGCCTGCGGAACTGGACTTTCAGCACGTGTCGGCGGCCGGCGGCGACGGCGCCGCGCTCGTGGCGGCGATGATCGAGGAGATGCGCGATCTCTACGGCGGACTCGACCTCAACGCCCCGGATATGCCCACCGCAGGCGCTGCTGACCTGGCCCCGCCGGGGGGAACATTTCTCGTCGGCTACCGCGACGGGCAGGCGGTATGCGCCGGCGGAATCAAGCGACTTCCGGATTGCGCGTGTGAGATTAAACGCATGTACGTGATTCCGGCGTTGCGAGGGCACGGCCTTGCGCGGGCGCTGCTGCGGGCACTCGAGGATGCCGCCCGAGCTCTGGGTTATCGCATCGCGCGGCTGGACACCGGACCACTACAACCTCACGCACGCGGGCTCTACGAGTCCGAGGGATATGTGGCCGTCGGAAACTTCAACGGCAACCCGGTGGCCACGTTCTTCGGCGAGAAGCATCTGGCTGGTTAGGCTCGTCGGCGTGTTCACCGGAATCGTCGAAGAACTGGGCGAGGTCGTCGGCAAGGAAGAACTCGGCGACTCGGCCCGGTTGGTCATCCGCGGCCCCGTCGTCACGGCCGACGCCGGACACGGCGACTCGATCGCGGTGAACGGGGTCTGCCTGACCGTGGTCGAGGTCCTGCCCGAGGGGGCGTTCAGCGCCGACGTGATGGGCGAAACCCTCAACCGGTCGAGCCTGCGCGCCGTCGGCGTCGGCAGTCAGGTCAATTTGGAGCGCGCCGCGGCTGTCAACAGCCGCCTTGGCGGACACATCGTCCAGGGGCACGTCGACGGCACCGGCCATGTGATCGCGCGAACACCCTCCGAACATTGGGTTGTCATTCGGATCGCGCTGCCGACGGCGCTGTCCCGGTATGTCGTCGAGAAGGGTTCGATCACGGTCGATGGGGTCTCGCTAACGGTCTCCGGTCTCGGCCACGACTGGTTCGAGGTGTCGTTGATCCCGACCACGTTGGACCTCACCACGCTGGGCAAGGCAGAGGTGGGGACGCGCGTCAACCTCGAGGTCGACATCATCGCGAAGTATGTCGAACGGCTGATGTCTCGCGAAACCCCTTTGGCCTAGCCTTCTAGGCTCGGGCGCTGCGGGATGTGGCCGGTTGCCGCGGCGGCCCGGGCTAAGTCATCGCCCAGAAAGCTCCACCGCCGAAACTGCTATCAGCCAAAGGGCGTGCCGCCTTACTTCTAGGCAAGCTCTTCCTACCCATCGGAGAGGAAGAAGTAGTTCACGCAGGGGTGTTTGGTGTGCAGGGAAATTCCTAGGCTCGTCTGCAAGCGACTCAACTCGAAGCAGCCCACGGCCAATGGCGGTTCAGCGAGACACCAGGAGACTTCATGACAACCAAAATCCTGACCCGCACCGGTCAATGCGTCGCCGACGCTGCACTCATAGCAGGCATCGCCTTCGGAGCGACCCACTTTCTGTACCCCTGCTGGTCGCGAGTGACCAGTACATTGACCGTCGATCGATAGCCCTGGCGGGTGTTACGGGAAGGCCGGCAGTAAGTCGGGCGTCTGCGGCGGCTCCTGCTCGCGCGCGGCGATAACCTGCGGGTCGTCCACAGCGCGATATGGACCGGGCTTCGGCCTGATCGTGCCGCCGGGGAACGCGAGGCGGATGATGGTCCGCTGGACCGACGCCCACTGCTTCAGAAACGGCCCCGTGTTGTATGGAAGCTCGTAGCGCTCGCAGATGTCCTTCACCCGCGGCGCAATCTGCTTGTAGCGCGAGCTAGGCATGTCCGGGAAGAGGTGATGCTCGACCTGGAAGGAAAGGTTGCCGCTCATGAAGTGGAAGAAGTCGCTGCCGTCAATGTTGGCCGAACCGAGCATCTGGCGGACGTACCACGCGCCGCGGCTCTCGTCGGCGACCTCCTCCTCGCTGAAGGTCCACGTCTGGTCGGGGAAGTGCCCGCAGAAGATGATCGCGTGGCCCCAGACGTTTCGCGCCGCATTGGCGATCAGGTTCGCGACAAGCGTGCGCTTCCAATCGCGCCCGCTCAGCGCCGGGTAGGCGATGTAGTCCTTGATGATCTGGCGGCGAGCCTTAAGTCCGATCGCCCGCAACTCGTCACGCACCTGGTCCTTCGACTTCGTCCCATCGCGAATCGCTTGAGGGTCGAGGTCGTAGGTGGCGATGCCCCACTCGAACACCGCCATCAGCAACAGGTTGAAGAACGGCTGCCCCAGATAGACGGGATGCCACTGCTGAGCCGGGTCAACCCGCAGCAGGTCGTAGCCGACGTCTCGGTCCTTGCCTATGACGTTGGTGTAGGTGTGGTGGACATAGTTGTGGGAGTGCTTCCACGCGGCGGCTGGCGAGGCGGCGTCCCAGTCCCAGGTCGAGGAGTGGATATACGGATCGTTCATCCAGTCCCACTGCCCGTGCATCACGTTGTGGCCGATCTCCATGTTCTCGATGATCTTCGCCGCCGACAGCCCGACGGTGCCGAGAATCCAGGCGGGCCTCAAGTGAGAGGCCATCAGCAGAATCCGCGAAAACAGCGTGAGGCGGTGATGCAACTGGATGATCGAGCGAATGTAGTGCGCGTCCTGCTCTCCGAGGTCGGCGTAGACCTCGTCGTGGATCGCCTGGAACTCGCGCCCGAGCTCCTCGAGCTGCTCCTCGGTAAGCCTGTGGAGCGGATTGCCCTCGGTCGCCGGCGACGCGACGCCGCCGCTCTTCTTGACGGTCATCGCCCGCTCCTCATGCGTCGCTCTTTGTCGGTGTCCCCGCGATCACCACATGCCCCTCGTCGAGCTCGACGTGGCCCTCGGGAGCGTTGATGCAAGTGCGGATCATTTTTCCGGCCTCGCCGTGAACGCGCCCTTCGCGTAGGTCGCGGACCTTGCCCGCCTCCAGTCGGCATATGCAGGTGTGGCACACCCCCATTCGGCAGCCGTAGCGCAGCTTTGCGCCCGCCTGCTCACCCGCGACGAGGATCGGAGTCTTGCCATCGGACGCGGCCTCGAATCCCGTGACACGAAAGTGGATCGTGCCGCCCCCGCCAGGGTCGACGGCGGCGTCGCCGCCGATCACCGGCTGGAAACGCTCTATTGCAAGCGTTTCCGGATCCCCTTCCGCCTTCCAGTGGTCGCTGAACGAGTCGAGCATCTCCGCCGGGCCGGAGAGAAAAGTCGCCCGCTCACGCCAGTCCGGGCATAGGTCGTCGAGGTCACCGGGGGTGATCCTGCCTTGTGTGCTCGAATAGTGTTCGCGCAGCTCGTAATTCGGCCAGCGCGCGTCCAGGTGGCGCAGCGTGGCGCCGAAGATGAAGTCGTCGGCGTCGCGGCAGCAGTGGATATGGCGCATATCGCTCGACCTCTCGTGGCGGGCGGCGAGGTTGCGGACCATGCTCCAGATCGGGGTGACCCCGCTGCCGGCGCTGATCATCAGGAGCTTCTCGGGCAGCGGGTGAGGTAGCCGGAAGGTGCCCTCTGCCGCGCCTAGATAGACAATCGAGCCCGGCTCCGCGAAGTGCGTGAAAAACGGGGACATCTTGCCCTCGGGCACGTGCTTGACCGTGATAGAGAGGAGGCCCTTCGGATGGTCGGGATCCGATGTCAGCGTGTAGGCGCGCCAGTGGCGTATGCCGTTGATTTCGGCGCCGATCCGAAGGTATTGACCGGGCGAATGCCCCGGCCAGCGCGCCGACGGACGAATCACGATCGTTGAGGCATCCGCCGTCTCGGGGCGGATCGCGGTGATCTGGCCACGAAGCTCCCGCGGCGACCACATCGGATTGACGAGCTCAAGGTAGTCGGCGGGCACCAGCGGCGTCGTCAGCGTTGCTGCAGCATTGAGCAATCGTCGCTGCAGTCGGGTGAGCGCTGGAGCTGTGCCTTGTTCGACCGAGATGCTCATCGACCGAATCGATGTGGCGTCGCGCGGCGGTCGTCCCGCGGCGGCGAACCCAGCCTGTTACGCACCTGTACCTCCCCCGAACGGCGATGCCGCGTCACGAACCGCTCGGCTCCTCGCGAGCGGCGTTTCGGTACGGAGGCGAATCTGGCGAGCGTGCCAGGCCAGGTTGCTCACCGACCGGAACGCACTCAATGTACACCCGGTTTCGCGCGTTCTCCGAGTTTGCTGCGAGAACGTTGCGGGCGGTCAAGTATCAGATCAAAGTCAGAATGCGTGGTTGCCGCGGATGTCTTCAACATGTGCCGTTTCGCGCCGTCGAAGCAGCAATAGTCAGGTGTGGGTTGATGCTGTGGTTACGGTCACTGCGTCATACCTTTGTCTCGCCCGCGAGCCGTGGACCGATCAGATGTATTGCTACTTCAGCGCCCTGAGCTGGCCTTTCGCCCAACAAGCCTGCGCAGCGTCTAGTCGCTCCTCATCGCCAAGTTCGTCCAAAGGCAGATGAGCCAGACCGCTGAGTAAGACGGGCAATAAGACATGAGCCCCTGTGGTTCATACTGATGTGATGACGAGGCTGGACTCCGTGGAGCGGGCGGTCGCCGATATTGCCGCGGGCAAGGCCGTAGTCGTCATCGACGACGAGGATCGCGAGAACGAGGGCGACCTCATATTCGCCGCCGAGATGGCCACTCCTGAACTCGTCGCGTTCATGGTCCGCTACACATCGGGTTACCTGTGTGTGCCGTTGGACGGCGCGATCTGTGACCGGCTCGGGCTTCTGCCTATGTATGCGGTCAACCAAGACAAGCACGGCACTGCTTACACCGTCACCGTCGATGCGAAAAATGGTGTGGGAACCGGTATTTCGGCTTCCGATCGTGCAACGACCATGCGACTGCTCTCCGATCCATCCAGCGTCGCAGAAGATTTCACCAAGCCCGGCCACGTGGTGCCGTTGCGCGCCAAGGACGGCGGGGTACTACGCCGCCCCGGTCACACCGAGGCCGCCGTCGACCTGGCCAGGCTGGCCGGTCTGCAGCCGGCCGGCGCCATCTGCGAAATCGTCAGTCAGAAGGACGAAGGCGCGATGGCGCAGACCGATGAGCTGCGGGTTTTCGCCGACGAGCACGGTCTGGCGCTGATCTCCATCGCCGACTTGATCGAATGGCGGCGCAAGCACGAAAAGCACATCGAGCGCATCGCCGAGGCGCGCATCCCGACCCGCCATGGTGAATTTCGGGCCGTGGGCTACACGAGCATCTACGACGACGTCGAGCATGTGGCCTTGGTCCGCGGCGACATCGCCGGCCCGCACGGCGATGGGCACGACGTGTTGGTGCGTGTCCACTCCGAGTGCCTCACCGGTGATGTGTTCGGCTCGCGCCGCTGCGACTGCGGCCCGCAGCTGGACGCCGCGATGGCGATGGTGGCCCGCGAGGGCCGTGGAGTGGTGCTGTACATGCGTGGGCATGAGGGTCGCGGTATCGGGCTGATGCACAAGCTGCAGGCCTATCAGCTGCAGGACGCGGGCGATGACACCGTCGATGCCAACCTCAAACTCGGCCTGCCCGCCGACGCGCGTGACTACGGCATCGGCGCACAGATCCTGGTCGACCTCGGTGTGCGGTCCATGCGGCTGCTGACCAACAACCCCGCCAAGCGGGTCGGTCTCGACGGGTACGGGCTGCACATCATCGAGCGGGTGCCGCTGCCCGTGCGTGCCAATGCGGAGAACATTCGCTACCTCATGACCAAGCGCGACCGGATGGGCCACGACCTGATCGGTCTGGACGACTACGAAGAAGCCGTGCCGGGCGAATTCGGCGGAGCGTTATGAGCAGCCAGAGCGGAGCTCTGAGTTGAGCGGAGGCGCGGGCGTTCCCGATCTGCCCCAGCTTGACGCGTCAGACCTGACGCTGGCGATTGTGGCGAGTACCTGGCACACCCAGATCTGCGATGCGCTGCTCGACGGCGCGCGTAAGGTGGCCGCAGACGCAGGCATCGACAATCCGACGATCGTGCGGGTGCTGGGCGCGATCGAAATTCCTGTTGTTGCACAGGCACTGGCCGCTACCCACGATGCCGTGGTGGCGTTGGGTGTGGTGATCCGCGGCGAGACACCGCATTTCGACTATGTGTGTGACGCGGTGACCCAGGGGCTGACGCGGGTGTCGCTGGATTCGTCAACTCCGGTCGCCAACGGCGTACTGACGACCAACACCGAGCAACAGGCGCTGGATCGAGCAGGTTTGCCGGACTCGGCCGAAGACAAGGGTGCACAGGCCGCCGCCGCGGCGCTGTCCACGGCGCTGACATTGCGCGACCTGAGGTCATGAGCGACCTGAGCGACTGGGATGCCGAGATACGGCCACATCTGACGCCATATTTCGCCTACGCCGCGGCCGCGGTGATCCTCGCCGCGCACATCGCTGTCGGTGCGCTGCTGAAGATCTCGTCGACGGGCGTGATCTTCCAGACTGCCGATCAGGTGGCGATTGCTCTGCTGGGCGCTGTCATCGCCGGGGCGGTGCTGCTGTTTGCCCGTCCACGGCTTCGGGTCGGCGCTGCGGGCGTCGCGGTGCGAAACTTGTTCGGGTACAAGCTGATCCCATGGTCGGACGTCGTCGATGTGTCCTTTCCGCGCGGCGCCCGCTGGGCTCGGGTCGACCTGCCCGACGATGAGTACATCCCAGTGATGGCGATCCAGGCCGTCGACAAGGGTCGAGCCGTCGAAGCGATGGACCGGGTGCGCGGGCTGCTTGTGCGTTACCGACCCGACATCAACTCACGCTGAGCGACATCGCGATTTCGTTTTGCAGGCCAAGTGTTTCGGCCGCGGTCAGCGTGAAGCCGAGGCTTTCATACACGCCACGGGCCACCGCATTGTCAGCGGCCACCCGCAGAGTCACGGTGCGCGCCCGGCGGTCGCGGGCCCAATCCACCGCCGCGGCCACCAGCGGCCGCGCCAGGCCGTGGCCGCGGGCGGCAGGGTCCAGCCACAACGAATACAGGTACACGGATTCGGCGTTCTCCAGCTGTGCGCCGATCAGCCCGACGGGCCGGTCGTCGATCAGCGCCGCAAACTGGGCATGATCACGCAGTCGGCGGCGCCACTGCGCGGCAGTAAAGGCCGATTCCCGCTGGTACTGCGGGTCGCGCTCGCCGAGGGAATCGGTCAACGCCCGCAAGCGAACAACGGCGAACACCCGCCAGTCAGATTCGGTCAGCTGTGCGACTCGGGCCGTCGCAGCCGTCACCGGGTGTCGCCCATGACCAGCCCTTCGCGGCGCGGGTCGGCGCCACCGATCCAACCCGTGTCGTCACGGACGATCGCGGAAAGGCCGCTGGACTGGTCGGCGAGGTCGACGTCATGTCCGAGTTTCCGCAGGCCCTGCACCAACGGGTCGTGATCGCCGTTGTCGGAGATGTCGATGTTGGGATGCTCGCCGCCGACGTTCGTCTTCGGCGAATTCGCGGCGCCGAAGTCCACCGCCGACACCGCCTGCTGCGGATCCAGGCCCCAATCGATCATTCCAACAAGGGTTTTGACCACGAACTGGATGATCACCGACCCGCCGGGCGAGCCAGCCACCGCATACAGCGGCCCTCGCCCGGTGCCGGATTTGTCGAACACCAACGTCGGCGCCATCGTGCTGCGTGGCCGTTTGCCCGGCTCGATCCGGTTGGGTACAGGGACGCCGTCCTTGACGGGTTCGGCGGCGAAGTCGGTGAGCTGATTGTTGAGGATGAACCCGTCCACCATGTGGAACGAGCCGAACGCCGATTCCACCGTGGTAGTCAGCGATGCTGCGTTGCCGTGTGTGTCGACGATGCTGATCTGGCTGGTGCCGTGCTCCGGGGTGGGCGGCGCAGGCGGCGTCGGTGGGCCGAACTCGCCGGGCTTCGCGGTACCCATGGTGTGCTGCTCGGATATCAGCGCAGCCCGGCCCGCAAGATAGTCACTGTTGAGCAATGTGTCGGGCGAGCCGCCCGGCAGCGGCACGAAATCGGTGTCGGCGACGTACTTGTCGCGATCTGCGTAGGCGAGGCGCTCGGCCTCGGAGATCAGATGAACACCCATCACCGTGGGCTTGCCGCCGTTGAGGTCGACGTCGGTGGGTTTGTGGTCGCCCATCGGGAAATGTTCGAGCATTCCGAGCGTGGCCGCCACCGCGATGCCGCCTGACGACGGCGGTGGCATGCCGCAGATCTCCTTCCCGCGGTAGGGCGCGCACAGCGGTTCGCGCTTCTTGGCCGTGTATCCGGCGAGATCCTGCAGTGTCATCAGGCTCGGGGTGCGGCCGGCCGACCCGGACGTCGCGGCCTCGACGATGTCGCGGGCGATGTCGCCGGTGTAGAACGACTGAGGGTCAGATGCGATGACGCCCAACGTCTTTGCGTAAGCCGGGTTGGTCAGCCGGGTGCCGGCGGTCTTCGGCGTGCCCTCGGGGTTGAGGAAATACTCCGCGGACTGCGCGTCGACTTTCAGTTGCGGCGCGGCGTCGGCGATGGCGGCCGCCAGCCGCGGGCTGATGTCAAAGCCGCCGTCGGCCATCGTCACGGCGGGGGTGAACAGGTCACGCCATCCCGTCTTGCCGTGCTCGGCGTGGACATCCTGCAGCAGCCGCAGGATGCCGGGCACGCCGATGGACCGTCCGGAGGCACGTGCGTCGGGCTTGGGCTCGGTGCGGTCGGCGTCGGAGATCCAGCGAAGGTAGTTCTCAGTGGCGGCCGAAGGGGCGACCTCGCGTCCGTCGTAGGCCTGGACCGAGCCCGCGGCGGCGTCGTAGTACAGCAGGAACCCGCCGCCGCCGATGCCGGACGACTGCGGCTCCACCAGGCCCAGCACTGCTTGTGCGGTGACGAGTGCGTCGGCGGCCGTTCCACCCTTGTTCAGTACCAGGCAGGCCTCCTGGGTGGCCAACGGATTAGCGGTGACCACCGCGTAGTGCGCCGTCCGCACGGCCGTCATGTCCGTGCGGTAGCCGGTGGCGACCTCGGGGTTCGTGGCGATGTTCCGTGACGTGGTGACTGTCCCGCCGGCCGGCGCCGTGGGCGTCTTGGGCGCCGGGGTGCCGTTGGGGATGACCGAACACGGGCCCGCCACGGTGGCGGGCGGCGCCTTCTCCTCGGCGGCACACCCGGCCAGTACCAATACGACCCCGGCTAGCGGGGCCCCCACCTTTACCAGGGACGGAATCCGCATCACTCGACGGTAGTTCATCAAGGCCGTCTGACAACGGCAGTAACCTGGAATCCGTGCCCGATCCAGCGACGTACCGGCCTGCCCCCGGGTCGATTCCCGTCGAGCCGGGCGTTTACCGGTTCCGAGATCCGCACGGCAGGGTGATCTACGTCGGTAAGGCCAAGAGCCTGCGCAGCAGGCTGACGTCCTATTTCGCGGACATCTCCAGTTTGGCGCCACGCACCCGCCAGATGGTGATGACCGCGGGCAGCGTCGAGTGGACGGTGGTGAACACCGAAGTCGAGGCGTTGCAGCTGGAGTACAACTGGATCAAGGAGTTCGACCCGCGGTTCAACATCCGCTACCGCGACGACAAGTCGTATCCGGTGCTGGCGGTGACGTTGAATGAGGAGTATCCGCGGCTGATGGTGTACCGCGGGGTCAGACGTAAAGGTGTCCGCTACTTCGGTCCGTATTCGCACGCCTGGGCCATCCGAGAAACGCTCGATCTGCTGACCCGGGTGTTCCCCGCACGTACCTGTTCGGCGGGAGTTTTCAAGCGGCACAGGCAAATCGGCCGACCATGTCTGCTGGGTTACATCGACAAATGCTCGGCGCCCTGTATCGAGAGGGTCAGCGCAGACGAACACCGGCAGATCGTCAACGATTTCTGCGATTTCCTCGCGGGCAAGACGGACCGCCTGGCCCGCGACATGGAACACCAGATGAACGAAGCCGCCGCAGAGCTGGACTTCGAGCGGGCGGCTCGGTTGCGGGACAACATCTCCGCGCTGAAGCGGGCCTTGGAAAAGCAGGCGGTGGTGTTCGGCGACGGTACAGATGCCGATGTGGTGGCATTCGCCGACGACGAATTGGAAGCCGCTGTGCAGGTGTTCCATGTCCGCGGCGGGCGGGTGCGCGGCCAGCGCGGCTGGATCGTCGAAAAATCGGGTGAGCCAGGCGAATCCAGTCAAGAACATCTCGTCGAGCAGTTCCTCACACAGTTCTACGGCGATCAGGCGGAACTGGACGGCGCCGCGGACGAGTCGCTGAATCCGGTGCCACGTCAGGTACTGGTGCCGTGCCTGCCCAAGAATGCCGATGAGCTGGAGACGTGGCTGTCGCAGTTGCGGAGTTCACGCGTGTCGCTGCGGGTGCCGCGGCGTGGGGACAAGCGTGCGCTCGCCGAAACGGTAAAGCGCAACGCCCAGGGCGCGCTGGCGCAGCACAAGCTCAAGCGTGCAGGCGATTTCACCGCGAGAAGCGCTGCACTGCAAAGCATTCAGGATGCCCTGGGATTGGCCGACGCGCCGCTACGCATCGAGTGTGTTGATATCAGCCACGTCATGGGCACCGATGTAGTCGCGTCGCTGGTGGTATTCGAGGACGGGCTGCCGCGCAAATCCGATTACCGCCACTACGCCATCCGCGAGGCCGCCGGTGAAGGCCGCTCCGATGACGTCGCGTCGATAGCGGAGGTGACGCGACGGCGGTTCTATCGTCACCTGCACGATACGCAACACCCGACTGAGCTTGCGCCGGAAGGGAAGTCACGAAAATTCGCCTATCCGCCGAATCTTTATGTGGTCGACGGCGGTGCCCCGCAGGTCAACGCGGCCCAGGCGGTGCTCGATGATCTCGGCGTTTCGGACGTCGCGGTGATCGGGCTGGCCAAGCGACTGGAGGAGGTGTGGGTGCCGTCGGAGCCGGATCCCGTCATCATGCCGCGCAACAGTGAGGGGCTATACCTGCTGCAGCGGGTACGTGACGAAGCGCACCGGTTCGCCATCGCCTATCACCGCAGCAAGCGATCGAAGAGGATGACGGCATCGGCGCTGGACTCGGTGCGCGGCCTGGGGGAGCACCGGCGCAAGGCGCTGGTCACGCACTTCGGCTCGCTGGCGCGGCTCAAGCAGGCCAATGTCGAGGAGATCACCGCAGTCCCCGGGATCGGCGTCGCAACGGCCAAGGCGGTGCTGGAGGCCCTTGGCGTACCGCCCGATTCCGACGCGTCCGCTCCCGTTATCGGCAATGATCAGACCAGGGCATCGGGATGACAGAGCATATGCACGAGGAACTCGCCGGCGACACAAGCGCCGAATCGGTGCCAGCCGGTGAATCGGACATCGATGTCGTCCTGGTCACGGGGCTCTCCGGCGCAGGGCGCGGCACCGCGGCGAAGGTGTTGGAGGACCTCGGCTGGTACGTCGCGGACAACCTGCCGCCGGAGCTGATTGCTCAGATGGTCGAACTGGGCTTGGCGGCGGGTTCGCGCATCACCCAGCTGGCGGTCGTGATGGATGTGCGTTCGCGTGGTTTCACCGGCGATCTGGACTGGGTGCGAAAAGATCTCGCCACCCGCGGCATCTCCCCACGGGTGTTGTTCCTGGAAGCCTCCGATGACATCCTGGTGCGTCGCTATGAGCAGAATCGGCGTAGTCATCCGCTTCAGGGCAACCAGACTCTGGCCGAAGGCATTGCCGCGGAACGGTCGATGCTCGCGCCGCTGCGAGCGGTGGCGGACCTGGTGATCGACACATCCAAGCTGTCGGTGCCCGCTCTGCGGGAAAGCATCGAGCGCGCGTTCGGCGGCGAGACCATCGCGCAGACGAGTGTCACGGTCGAGTCGTTCGGGTACAAGTACGGGCTGCCGATGGACGCCGACACGGTGATGGACGTGCGGTTCCTGCCCAATCCGCACTGGGTGGACGAGCTGCGGCCGCACACCGGTCAGCATCCGGCGGTGCGCGACTACGTGCTCGGACAGCCGGGCGCCGCGGAGTTTCTGGACACCTACCATCAGCTGCTGGACGTCGTGATCGAAGGCTATCGCCGGGAAGGGAAGCGCTACATGACCGTTGCCATCGGCTGCACCGGCGGTAAGCACCGCAGTGTCGCGATGGCCGAGGCGCTGGCGGCACGTCTGCAGGACGATGAGCTCACGGTGCGGGTGCTGCACCGGGATCTGGGCCGCGAATGAGTTCACGCATCGTCGCGCTCGGCGGCGGGCACGGGCTCTACGCCACGTTGTCCGCCGCCCGCCGGCTCACCGCGCACGTCACAGCGGTGGTCACGGTCGCCGACGACGGCGGATCATCGGGCCGGCTGCGCAGCGAGCTCGATGTGGTGCCCCCCGGCGATCTGCGAATGGCGTTGGCGGCGTTGGCATCTGACAGTCCCCACGGCCGGCTGTGGGCGACCATTTTCCAGCACCGGTTCGGCGGAAGCGGCGCGCTGGCGGGTCACCCCATCGGCAACCTGATGCTGGCGGGGCTCAACGAGGTGCTTGCCGATCCGGTGGCGGCGCTCGACGAGCTGGGCCGCATCCTGGGTGTCAAGGGCAGGGTGTTGCCGATGTGCCCGATGGGGCTGGGGATCGAGGCCGACGTGGCGGGCCTGGAATCGGATCCACGAATGAGCCGGGTGATCCGCGGCCAAGTCGCGATCGCCACCACCGTGGGCAAGGTGCGTCGGGTGCGCCTGCTGCCAGGCGATCCGCCGGCCACCCGGCAGGCGGTCGACGCGATCATGGCGGCCGACCTGGTGGTGCTGGGACCCGGATCGTGGTTCACCAGTGTGATCCCGCATGTCTTGGTGCCGCAGTTGAATGCGGCGCTGCAGGCGACGACGGCCAGACGGGCGCTGGTGCTGAACCTGGTGGCCGAGCCGGGGGAGACGGCGGGCTTCTCGGTCGAACGGCACATCCACGTGCTGGCCCAACATGCGCCTGAGTTCACAGTGCACGACATCATCGTCGACGCGAGTCGGGTGCCCAGCGAACGTGAGCGTGAGCAGTTGCGCCGCACCGCGAACATCCTCAATGCCGAAGTTGAGTTTGCTGACGTGTCCAGACCTGGTACACCTTTACATGACCCGGCGAGGTTGGCCGCGGCTCTGGAGGGTGTACGTCTACGCGGGATGGCGCCGACTCCCAACATCCAGGAGCCGACCGTGCCCACACCGACAGTGAACGGACCGAGAGGTGACGACCCGTGGCGATGACGGCCGAGGTCAAGGACGAGCTGAGCCGGCTGGCGGTCAATTCGGTGAGCGCCCGTCGCGCCGAGGTGGCGTCCTTGCTGCGCTTCGCCGGCGGCTTGCATATCGTGTCGGGGCGTGTCGTGGTGGAGGCCGAAGTCGACCTGGGGATCATCGCGCGGCGGCTGCGCAAGGACATCTACGACCTGTACGGCTATAACGCCGTGGTGCACGTGTTATCGGCCAGTGGTATCCGCAAGAGCACGCGATATGTCGTACGGGTGGCCAAAGATGGGGAAGCGTTGGCGAGGCAAACAGGCCTGCTCGATCTGCGGGGGCGGCCGGTGCGGGGTTTGCCGGCCCAGGTTGTCGGTGGCAGCGTCGCCGATGCCGAAGCCGCTTGGCGCGGAGCGTTTTTGGCGCACGGATCGCTGACAGAACCGGGCCGTTCGTCGGCACTGGAGGTAAGCTGCCCGGGGCCGGAGGCGGCGCTGGCGCTCGTCGGCGCGGCCCGGCGGCTCGGGGTCAGCGCGAAGGCGCGCGAGGTGCGGGGCAGCGACCGTGTGGTGGTACGCGACGGGGAAGCCATCGGGGCGTTGCTGACGCGGATGGGCGCCCAGGACACCAGGTTGACGTGGGAAGAGCGCCGGATGCGCCGTGAAGTGCGGGCCACCGCGAACCGGCTGGCCAACTTCGACGACGCCAATCTGCGGCGATCCGCGCGGGCGGCCGTGGCTGCAGCGGCCCGGGTGGAGCGCGCGCTACAGATTCTCGGCGACACCGTGCCTGACCATCTGGCCGCGGCTGGCAAGTTACGCGTTGAGCACCGGCAGGCGTCGCTGGAGGAGCTGGGCCGGCTTGCCGACCCACCGATGACGAAAGATGCTGTGGCAGGCCGGATTCGGCGGCTGTTGTCAATGGCCGACCGTAAGGCCAAGCAAGAAGGCATCCCGGACACGGAGTCTGCGGTCACCCCTGACCTGCTCGAAGACGCCTGAACGATGCTCGAGTGGGAACTTAATACACGTTTCGCCGCAAGAAGCGTGCCTTAACTGGCCACTCGACAGAGACGATCTGTAGCAGTTACTGGGCCATCTGCTGCAGCATCTCCTGATCCGCTTGCAATAACTGCTGCAGTTTTGTGGTCAGATCGCGCTCGACCTGGACGAAACTCTCAAATGCTTAGTGGGCCACCGAGTCTGACATCGCTGCTTCGTCGTGCGGTGCCATTGGCAGATTTCGATAGCCGGCCATTTGGTTGGCGATACCTGTCAATCGGTCGGCGACGTCGCGGTGCGCTACCACCACGGCCGCATATTCATCGAGCTCATGTCTAGCGTCAGTGTCGGTGGGGTCGAGCGCCCTGACGTGCGCCTCGAGAACCCGTGCTTGCGCGCTGATCAACTCGCCGAGTTTGGCAGGCAGACTTGACCGACTGGCCAAACCTTGGCGACAGGTCGATGGCTCTTCCATGTCCAGACGTTTCCCCGCTCCGTGCCGTAACCAAACGGGTTCACGCCTATGACCAAATTGACCAGGCCCGAACGGCGTTGGAGCACGCAACATGATGAACGTGCGGGGCATGGCCTTGAGTGCTGGACTCTCGATGGCGTTACGGTGAAGCCATGGAGACCCTGAGGGTCGGGGCAGCTTTCCCGGACCCGCCCTTCAATGGCATGCCGGACAACACCGGCCTCGACATCGACCTGATGACCGCGATCGCCAAAGCGCTGGGCGCCAGAGTCGAGTTCGTCCCTTATGACGGCGCCGACTTCAACGCCATCTTCGACGGACTCGGCTCCGCCTACGATTGCGTCACCGCAGGCACCACCGTCACTCCTGAACGGGAGACCAAGGCACAGTTCGTCCCGCCCTATCTCATCTCTGGACAGTCGCTGGCCGTCGACACCAACCGGCTGCCGAACGTCACGTCGATCGACGACCTGGCGGGCTTGACCATCGGGGTGCAACAGGGCAACACCAGCCAACCGATCGCCGAGCGGCTCGTCGCCGAAGGCAAAGCGGCGCACGTTCGCGTCTACGACTACGGCGCCATCCGCACCGCGCTGACCGATCTGACCACCGGCGACTGCGACGCGATCATGAAGCTGGCCCCCGTGCTGACCGAACTGGCCACGCCGTTTTCCGGCGTCGAGGTGGTCCAGCGGGGCATCACCGTGGAGAACATCGCCATCGCTGTCGCGCTCGACGACCAGGCCCTGTTCAGCCGCATCACCGTCGCGCAGGCCGAGCTCGAGGACGACGGAAGCCTGCCGCAGATCCGGCAGAGATGGCTCGGTTCGTCGGCCGCGGACCAGCACCACTAGGCTGGGCGCCGAGCATCAAGGCGACTAAGAGGGAGAGAAAAGTGACGATCCGGGTAGGCGTGAACGGCTTCGGCCGTATCGGACGCAATTTCTACCGGGCGCTGGCGGCACAGAAGGCCGAGGGCAAGAGCACCGACATCGAGGTCATTGCCGTTAATGACCTCACGGACAACGCCACGCTGGCGCATCTGCTGAAGTTCGACTCGATCCTGGGCCGCTACCCCGAGGACATCTCCCTTGAAGGCGAAGACACGATCGTCATCGGCAGCACCAAGATCAAGTCGCTCGAGGTCAAGGAGGGCCCTGCCGCCCTGCCCTGGGGTGACCTGGGCGTCGATGTGGTGGTCGAGTCCACCGGAATCTTCACCAACGCCGCCAAGGCCAAGGGCCACCTCGACGCCGGCGCCAAGAAGGTGATCATCTCCGCGCCTGCCACCGATGAGGACATCACGATCGTGCTCGGCGTCAACGACGACAAGTACGACGGCAGCCAGAACATCATCTCCAACGCCTCGTGCACCACGAACTGCCTGGGACCGCTGGCCAAGGTGCTCAACGACGAGTTCGGCATCGTCAAGGGCCTGATGACCACCATTCACGCATATACGCAGGACCAGAACCTGCAGGACGGCCCGCACAAGGACCTGCGCCGCGCCCGCGCCGCCGCGATCAACATCGTGCCGACGTCGACCGGTGCCGCAAAGGCCATCGGCCTGGTGCTGCCCGAGCTGAAGGGCAAGCTCGACGGCTACGCGCTGCGCGTGCCGATCCCCACGGGTTCGGTCACCGACCTGACTGCGGAGCTGTCGAAGTCGGCCACCGTCGAGCAGATCAACACCGCGTTCAAGGCCGCCGCCGACGGGCCGCTCAAGGGCATCCTGAAGTACTACGACGCGCCGATCGTCTCGAGTGACATCGTCACCGACCCGCACAGCTCGCTGTACGACGCCGGTCTGACCAAGGTCATCGACAACCAGGCGAAAGTCGTCTCCTGGTACGACAACGAGTGGGGCTATTCGAACCGCCTCGTCGATCTGGTCGCGCTTGTCGGTAAGTCGCTCTAGCCCGATGGCCGTCAAAACCCTCGACGACTTACTGGCAGAAGGGGTTTCGGGCCGCGGCGTGCTGGTGCGCTCGGACCTCAACGTCCCGGTCGGCGACAACGGCAACATCACCGACCCTGGTCGCATCATCGCGTCGGTGCCGACGTTGCAGGCGCTGTCCGACGCTGGGGCCAAGGTCGTTGTCACCGCGCACCTGGGCCGGCCGAAGGGAGCCCCGGACCCGAAGTTCTCGTTGGCCCCGGTGGCAAAAGCGCTGGGGGAGAAGCTCGGACGTCACGTTCAGCTCGCGGGCGACGTCGTCGGGTCCGATGCGCTGGCCCGATCCGAGGGCTTGACCGACGGTGACATCCTGCTGCTGGAGAACATCCGATTCGATGCTCGCGAGACCAGTAAGGACGACTCCGAGCGGCTGGCGTTAGCCAAGCAATTGGTCGAATTGGTCGGCGACGAAGGAGCTTTCGTCTCTGACGGCTTCGGGGTGGTGCACCGCAAGCAGGCATCCGTCTTCGACGTCGCGACGCTGCTGCCGCACTACGCAGGCAAGCTAGTGGCCGCCGAGATCAAAGTGCTCGAGCAACTGACCAGCTCGACCGACCGGCCCTATGCGGTCGTGCTCGGCGGGTCCAAGGTGTCGGACAAGCTTGCGGTCATCGAAAACCTGGCTACGAAGGCCGACAGTATTCTCATCGGTGGCGGCATGTGCTTCACCTTCCTTGCTTCGCAAGGCGTTTCGGTGGGCAAGTCGCTGCTCGAAGAGGGCATGATCGACACCTGCCGCAAGCTTCTCGAGGACTTCGGTGATGTCATCCACGTGCCGGTGGACATCGTCGTCGCCGACGAATTCAATGCCGACTCGCCATCGGAGGTCGTTGCGGCGGACCGCATTCCGGACGGCAAGATCGGCCTGGACATCGGGCCCGGTTCTGTCGAGCGGTTCACCACGCTGCTGTCCAACGCCAAGACGATCTTCTGGAACGGTCCGATGGGTGTCTTCGAATTCCCCGCGTTCGCGGCGGGGACCAAGGGCGTCGCCGAAGCGATCGTCGCCGCGACCGGCAAGGGCGCGTTCAGCGTCGTCGGCGGTGGTGACTCGGCCGCGGCGGTTCGCCAACTGGGTCTGCCAGAGGACGGCTTCTCCCACATTTCCACCGGTGGCGGTGCCTCGCTGGAATACCTTGAGGGCAAGACGCTCCCGGGTATCGAAGTGCTGGATGACTGAAAGGCACAAGACATGAGCCGCAAGCCGCTGATCGCCGGCAACTGGAAGATGAACCTCAACCACTTCGAGGCGATTGCGCTGGTCCAGAAGATCGCGTTCTCACTGCCGGACAAGTACTTCGACAAGGTCGACGTCGCCGTGCTACCGCCGTTTACCGACCTGCGCAGCGTGCAGACGCTCGTCGACGGGGACAAACTGCGGCTGACGTATGGCGCGCAGGACCTGTCGCAGCACGAGTCGGGGGCCTATACCGGTGAGATCAGCGGCGCCTTCCTGGCAAAGCTGGGATGCACGTACGTCGTTGTCGGCCACTCGGAGCGGCGCACCTACCACAACGAGGACGACGCGCTCGTCGCCGCCAAGGCTGGTGCCGCGTTCAAGCACGGCCTCACCCCGATCATCTGCATGGGCGAGCACCTCGAAATCCGCGAGGCCGGCAACCACGTCGAACACAACGTGGAGATGCTGCGGGGGTCGCTGGCCGGGTTGTCCGCCGAGCAGATCGGTAGCTCCGTGATCGCCTACGAGCCTGTGTGGGCCATCGGTACCGGCCGCGTGGCCAGCGCGGCCGACGCACAAGAGGTCTGCAAGGCCATCCGCGACGAGCTGGGCAAGCTGGCGTCACCGCAGCTGGCCGCGGGGGTCCGGGTGCTCTATGGCGGCTCGGTCAACGCCAAGAACGTCGGCGAGATCGTCGCGCAAGAGGACGTGGACGGCGCGCTGGTCGGCGGCGCATCGCTGGATGGCGAGCAGTTCGCCACGCTGTCGGCCATCGCGGCCGGCGGCCCCCTGCCCTAACGCTGCTGCTAGGACCTGTATTCTGGCGGCCATGGAATTGGCCCTGCAGATCATCCTGATCATCACGAGCCTGCTGGTGGTGTTGCTGGTGCTGCTGCATCGCGCCAAGGGCGGCGGTCTGTCGACCCTGTTTGGCGGCGGCGTTCAGTCGAGCCTGTCCGGGTCGACGGTGGTGGAGAAGAACCTCGACCGCCTGACACTGTTTGTCGTCGGGATCTGGGTGGTCTCGATCATCGGCGTCGCACTGCAGATCAAGTACGCCTAGAGCACGCCGCCCACACCGGGACCCGGCAGATTCCCGACAACGGGCAGATCGCCCAGAATCCCGTCTCCCCCCATGTCGTCATCGCAACCGGCGATATTGCCGGACTCGATGCAACATGGGGTGAAATCGTTGGGCAACCTATCGGTGCAATCGACGGGTGCGGCGCCGGCGATGGCGGGAAAACCGACTGCGACGAGCGCAAGTGACACCGCAAATACCCCAGCGAGCACGAGGCGGCGCAAATGTCCGGTAGTGGTGGCAACCATGACGTCCCCTAGCCTGTGAAGTTTGCTGTGCCAATAGCATGCGCTCAACAGGGGACCTGGTCAACGGCGTGGGATCCCTCGCCATGCGGGCCGTTCGAGCTGCGCCGATACTTGACTGATGGCTGAGGGTTCGGACACCGCGCTGGCACCGATCGGTTCGGTGCGCCGCACCCAGGTGGGTCGCGAGGCGACCGAACCGATGCGGGAGGACATCCGGCTGCTCGGCGCCATCCTGGGCGACACTGTCCGCGAGCAGAGCGGTGAGGAGGTTTTCGATCTTGTCGAGCGGGCGCGTGTCGAGTCGTTCCGGGTGCGTCGATCCGAGATCGACCGCACGGAGTTGGCCGGGATGTTCGACGGCATCGGCATCCACCATGCCATCCCCGTCATCCGGGCGTTCACCCACTTCGCACTGCTGGCCAACGTCGCCGAGGACATCCATCGCGAACGCCGCCGGGCGGTGCACCTCGCCGCGGGTGAGCCGCCGCAGGACAGCAGCCTCGCCGCCACGTACCGCAAGCTCGACTCCGCAGGCCTGGATTCGGCGACGGTGGCCGATGCGCTGACCGGGGCGTTGGTATCGCCGGTGATAACCGCCCATCCGACCGAGACCCGCCGCCGCACGGTGTTCGACACCCAGCACCGCATCACCGAACTGATGCGACTGCGCCTGCACGGGCACAGCCAGACCGAGGACGGCCGCGACATCGACGTCGAGCTGCGTCGCCACATCCTGACGTTGTGGCAGACCGCGCTGATTCGGTTGTCGCGGTTGAAGATTCAAGACGAAATTGAGACCGGGCTGCGCTACTATCAGGCCGCGTTCTTCGATGTCATTCCACAGGTCAACGCGGAGGTACGAACTGCACTGCAGGCCCGCTGGCCCGACGCCAACCTCCTGAAGGAGCCGATGCTACGGCCCGGCTCGTGGATCGGAGGTGACCGCGACGGCAACCCCAATGTCACCGCCGACGTGGTGCGGCTGGCCACCGGAAGGGCCTCGTACACCGCGCTGGAGCATTACTTCGCCGAAATCGCCGCGCTGGAACAGGAACTGTCGATGTCGGCGCGGCTGGTTAAGGTCAGCGACGAGCTTGCGGTGTTGGCCGACAAGTGTCACGAGCCGGCCCGCGCCGACGAACCATACCGCCGCGCATTGCGGGTCATTCACGGGCGGCTGACTACGACGGCCGCCGAAATACTCGACAGTCAGCCAGAACACGAGCTCGACCTCGGGCTCGAGCGCTATCTGACACCAGCCGAACTGCTCGCCGACCTCGATGCCGTCGACCGGTCGTTGCGCGCCAACGGCAGCGCGGTATTGGCGGATGACCGCTTGTCCAGGCTTCGGGAAGCCGTGCGCGTCTTCGGGTTTCATCTGTCCGGTCTCGATCTGCGACAGAACTCGGATGTGCACGAGGAAGTCGTCGCTGAACTGCTGGCCTGGGCGGGCGTGCATCCCGATTACCGATCCCTGCCCGAACCGGAACGCGTTGAGCTGCTGGCCGCCGAACTGGCTACCCGCAGGCCACTGATCAAGGGTGACGCCGACCTGTCGGAGCTCGCCCGTAAAGAGCTGGACATCGTGGCAGCCGCTGCCCGCGCCGTGGATGTGTTCGGGCAAAAGGCGATACCCAACTACATCATCTCGATGTGCCAGTCGGTCTCGGACATGCTCGAGGCCGCGATCCTGCTCAAAGAGGCCGGGTTGCTCAGCCTGGCTGGCGGAGTCTCCGGGTCCGACGTATATGCACCCGTCGGCATCGTGCCGCTCTTCGAGACCATCGACGACTTGCAGCGCGGCTCGTCGATTCTGGAAGCGGCGCTGGACCTTCCGCTGTATCGCGCCATTGTCGATGCTCGCGCGCAGAGTCAGGAGGTCATGCTGGGCTACTCCGACTCCAACAAGGATGGCGGGTATCTGGCGGCCAACTGGGCGCTGTACCGTGCCGAGCTCGATCTGGTTGAGTCCGCTCATAAGACCGGAATTCGGCTGCGGCTCTTCCATGGTCGCGGCGGAACAGTCGGGCGTGGCGGTGGTCCGAGCTACGACGCCATCCTGGCGCAGCCACCGGGTGCGGTAAAAGGTTCGCTGCGAATCACCGAGCAGGGGGAAGTGATCGCGGCCAAGTACGCCGAGCCGCGGATCGCGCACCGCAACCTCGAGACGCTGTTGGCGGCCACGCTGGAAGCCACGCTGCTGGATGTCGAGGGGTTGGGGGACGCCGCGGGACCCGCCTACGAAATGCTCGACGAGTTGGCTGCCCGCGCCCAGCGCGCCTACGCCGAATTGGTCCACGAGACACCGGGTTTCGTCGAGTACTTCAAGGCGTCTACTCCGGTCAGTGAGATCGGCGCGCTCAATATTGGCAGTCGGCCGACGTCACGCAAGCCCACGACGTCGATCTCCGATCTTCGGGCTATCCCGTGGGTGCTGGCGTGGAGCCAATCGCGAGTGATGTTGCCCGGCTGGTACGGCACCGGAGCAGCGTTCGAGGCGTGGATCGCCGAAGGCGACGGAAGACTGGAAGTGCTTCGGGATCTTTATCGACGGTGGCCGTTCTTCCGCACGGTGCTGTCCAACATGGCGCAGGTGATGGCCAAGTCGGACATGGGACTGGCGGCACGCTATTCCGAACTGGTCGAGGATGAGGCGCTGCGGCAGCGGGTGTTCGACAAGATTCTCGATGAGCATGAGCGCACGATCAGGATGCACAACCTCATCACGGGTCAAGACGACCTGCTCGCGGACAACCCGTCGCTGGCCCGCTCGGTGTTCAACCGCTTCCCGTATCTGGAACCGCTGAACCACTTGCAAGTCGAGTTGCTGCGGCGGTACCGCTCCGGAGATGACGACGAACTGGTCCAGCGGGGCATCCTGCTGACCATGAGCGGGCTAGCTACCGCGCTGCGCAACAGCGGATGATCTGTCAACGATGTGTTAAACGCGACCGAGCAGGTCGACGATCATGTCCGTCGGCATGATGTCGCCGAATGTGGAGTAGAAGGCGGTGAGCGCCGCGTTGTGGTCGGCGTCGGTGTCAGCAGCGTTGGCGTCGGTGACCATGATCGCGTTGTAGTTCAGCATCATCGCGTCTCGTGCCGTTAATTCGCAGCACACATCGGTGAGGCACCCGGTGATGATCAACGTCTCGATGCCCCGTTCGCGCAGGAATGCATCGAGGTCACTGGATCCCTGGATGAGCACGGACAAGCGAGTCTTTTCGATCATCGGATCTTCCGGCAGTACTTCAAGGGTGTCCCAGATCTGGTGCCCCTTGGTGCCTTTCACAAAGCATCGCTGCGCCGCTTGCCGTTTTCGGCAGTCGAGAGACGGTAGTAGCCCGACCAGTCGATCGAGACTTGGTCGGTGTAGGTCGTCACGATCCACACCACCGTGCCGCCCGCGGCGCGGAGCGCACTGGCCAGTCGGTTGATGTTCGGCACTACCTCGGGCGCGGTCTTGATCTCGACGAACGCGACACCGGGCAGCATGAACGCGTTCTGCATATCGATGACAATGAGCGCCGTCCGGGCCGGGTCGAGATCCGCCGTGACATGTTCAGCGCCACGCCGCTTGACCACCCGTTCGACGGCCCAGCGGGGGATATCGACGTTGTGCGCATGAGAGACGACCTTCTGGGTCAGGCGTCAAAGTCTTCTGGACGCAATTCGATGGGTTCTCCGTGTGGGGTGCGGTCTGCAGCGCGGGCCCACGCGGCTTGGCAATGAGTGAGTGCGTCGGCCGATACCAGATTCTTTTCGGTGACAACGGTTTCCAACGTCGTCAGCCAGTGACGGTAATACGCCCCTTCGTCATCGGGGTCGCCGGACTCCTGTGCCCCCAGGATCTGGCAGGACAGTGCGTCTGTCCATTCCCTGCCGCTGAGCTGCCCGGCATTCTGTAGAGCGCGAACCATCGCGAAAGCCCGTGCTTCCCATGGCTCGGCGAACGCGCTCATGTCAGGCGGGCTCCAGGTATGGCTCGAATGCGTCGACGGAGACGCTGGTGCCGGGCTCGGCATCGTCACCCCACAACTCGTGGCCGTCGAAGATGATCGTGTAGAGCCATTGTGGGCTTTCACCCTCGCCTCGAACGACGCTGTCCGGAAACACATTCGGATCGTGTAGCCGCTCGACCACAGCGAGATGGCCGCGCACATAGCGAGGCAGCCTGGTATGCGACTGCGGATGCATATTGCGCGCGCGGACGCGGTCGCCGGGTTGGAAGCGTGGTTCTGCCTGCGGAGCGCGGGTGAACGTGCCGCGCTTGAGAACGCCGTTTGTCCGGTCAGCGGTGAATGTGCCGTTCGGTAGATGCTTTCCGGGCCTTTTCGACTGTCCGCTATCGATCTCGTCCTGCGTCGCCAAGCCGTGCTCAACCACCAAGAGCTCGACACGCCTTCGCCATTTCTCGTAGTACGAACTGGCGAGGTAGACAGCAGGAGGCAGACGTTCGATGCCGAACCGCCCTATGTCGATGTTCCAGATACCGGATGCCGCCATCGCCATGCTGATGGCGAAAACGCGGCCCTCCCAAGGTTGGTGAAACACCGGCTCGCTGGGTTCCGGCTCGACGGGGCCGAAGCCATCCATCCCGCCGAGATCATATACACCGTCCATCAGTCCGCCCTGCCCGCGGTTGTAGGCAGGCCGACGCCGATCATGCAGTCACGGTCAACCAGTGACGCGAGCCGTTGCTCGTCCCACCCCTCGGTGCCCGTCGGCTTGATGGGTACCACGAGATAGCGGGTTTCCGCGGTGGAGTCCCATACCCGCACAGTCGTCTCGGGTGGCAGCGTCACGCCGAACTCACTCAGGACGGCTCGGGGTTCCTTGACAGCACGGGACCGGTAGGCCGCCGATTTGTACCACGTCGGCGGCAGGCCGAGCACATCCCATGGATAGCAAGAGCACAACGTGCACACGACCATGTTGTGGACTTCTGCGGTGTTCTGGATTGCGACCAGCTGATCGCCGACTCGGCCGTGATCGGCAAACTGTGCGACCGCTGAGGTGGCGTCGGCCAGCAAGTGTTTCCGATATGCCTCATCCACCCACGCTCGCGCGACCGCTCGTGCACCGATGTGCGGACCGATTGTTGTTTCGTGCGCTTCGACGATCTGATCAAGTGCTGATTGCTCGACATAGCCCTTTTGGATCAGCAGCGATTCGAGGGCGCGGACCCTGCGCTCAGTGTCCGACAACGACGAGCGGTCACCGTCGTGGGTCGGCATGGCCAAACGATACCGGTCGGGTCATGTAGCGCACTGGACAATCGTTCGCTGCCCACTACAGGCCGGTGGTTTTGCGCACCCTGTTGACTGCGCCGCGGACGGCTTGTTCGGTGGCGGCCAGAGGTCCCATCACCGATTCGCCGACGCCGACAATGCGTTCGACGCGGGACACGATGGCTTCCATGCGATCGACCACCGCGATCAGGCGCGGGGCGAGCTCGTTGATCTGGTTGATCGTGTCGTTGAACCGCTCGAGGGTTGCGTCGAGGTTTTCGGTCGAGTTGTTCAGATCGACCAGCGTCTCGCTGAGTCCCTCCAGGATGGTGTCGACCTGCTCCACCGTGACATCGGCGTTGAGCGCCGCCTGCGCGAGCTTCCTGATCCGCTCCGGGCCGGTGCGGACCGGCTTACCACCCTTGTCAGCCATGACCGCCATTATGACCGGACGGCTGGAACCAAAGGAGCGGACCGGTCGTCTGAACTAGATGTGACGGAGTGCGGAGGGGATACGCCATCCCGCCTATGCCGAGCCGACCCGTGGCGGCAAGCTTGCGCAATCGACGCGACTACACGGGCGGCTCAGTATGCGCAGGGGTTTCGGGATGGTGAAACCTACTGCGGACCAAGGAGATACGGCCAGCCCTAGAAGGGCGGCGGTCTATCGTCTCTGGCGATGCGCTCGGAGAGCAGCAGTTGTTTACGGGCGATTCGGGCGGCGTTGTGTTGGCGCTCCAGGGCGATACGGTAGGCGCGGTCTTGAGCCCGGGTGCGTTGGCGCTTGGGCATCATCATCGCGCGGTTGGGGCTGGGCGGTCCCGGCACGTCGGAGATGACCAGCTCGCCGGTGGGAGTGGCCAATTGGGAAAACAACTGCGCACCACCGGGGCTGGTGGTGTAGATGTGCCCGGTCGGCGCAGTCAGGATGAGCGTGCCGTCGGGCAATTGACGCTCCGACCATCCGCCCGCGCCGACATAGAAGGTTTTGAGCAGGTGATGATGCGGGCAGTACAGCTTGTTGTTCGACGGATGCGTCGGCCCCAGCGGATAGGGCACCGTGTGGTCGATCTGGCACTTCGCGGCGGGCACATCACAGCCGGGCCACCGGCAAGTCAGATCGCGCCACCGCACGAACTCCGCCAGCGCCCTTGAGGGCCGATAGCGCGGCTCACACTCGGGCGGCGGGATCTGCAGCGGCTTGAGCTTCGCCTGGCCCGAGTCGATCAACTCGCGCAACCGCGGTGCCGAGACCGCCCCAAATCCGGGCAGATAGCCGGGATTCTGCGACTCGCCATCGACGGCGGTCTGCTCGGCGAGAATATGCAGCACCACCTCACCCAGCGCCTTGTCCTCGCCGCCGCTGGCGGGGCAGTCGGACTCGCCGCAACCGCATTGCAGGCGCGTCGGGTGATTGGACATGGCCATCAAGGCATCGGTGCGGCGTTCATCCTTCGTGCGCGGATCGTTGCCGCACACCGTGGCGGAAACCTGATCGACGCGCTCATCGAGTGCTGCCCCTTCGATAAGCGTCAGGCTGGCCCATAGGTTCGCCATCCCGGGGGCTCCGGGTCCGATTTCGACATACCGGTTTTGCCGGGTGCGGCAGGGTTCACGAACCCCGGCCGGGTCGAACTTTTCCACCCACATATCGATGCGCTCGGTCAACTTGGGCCCCGACATCCTCATCCACTTCGGCGACTGATGGGCAAACGCCGCATCCAGTTTCGCCAGGACCGCAGGCTCGCTGGCATTCTCGCTGCGACTGACCAGTTCGGCCATCATCCGGAAATCGATCGCCCCGGTGGCGAACACCTCGGCCACCCTGGGCAGCTTCTCGCGCAGATCGATGCCGTAGCGCAACTGGCCCGCCGCCCGGCCCCGGCTGATGTTCAGCGCCGCCGAAATCTCGGCAACGACATTGGCATGCCCGTCAATGGCCCAGTTGATCTTCTCGACATCGTCCTCGGGCGCACGACGGGCATACAACTCGCCCATCGCCATCAACCGACGACCCGCCGCCGCGTTCTCCTCGCGCGAGGCCGACACCATGGCATCCACCACACCACCGTCATCAAGCGATTCGAACATATGTTCGACTATACACGAATCCACTGACCGCGTTGACTCATCTGAAATGCGCGCGAATGGTTCGTTGCCTCATTAAAAGTGCGCGCGTGGACGGCGCGCCTGCCTGATCGGTCAGCAATGATTTCGGTAGGCCCAGGTGATGGGGTTGACATTGGGCGAGCGCAGAGCAGTGAGCAGGCCAGTAAGCGCGGGAAGAGTCGGATTCTCGACGAGTTGTGCGCCAACACCGGCTGGCATCGCAGCCATGCCCGTAAGGCGCTCAAAGCGGCGCTACAGCCCAAGATCGTCACCGTGCGCGGTCCCCGGCCGGTGACGTACGGGCCCGATGTCATCGCGGCGCTGACGCTGTGCTGGACAGTGCTCGGAATGCCCGCCGGCAAACGGCTCGCCCCCGTGCTCGCAGAGCTGGTGGCAGTGCTGCGTCACTTCCGGGAGCTGGTCATCAGTGATGAGACCGCGGCGTTGCTGGTCTCGATGTCGGCGGCCACCATCGACCGTCGCCTGGCCAGTGAGCGAGCCAAATATCAGCTGCGGGGCCGTGTTGGCACGAAGCCGGGATCGCTGCTCAAAAGCCAGATCCCGATACGCACCTGGGCCGAATGGGACGACGCGGTGCCCGGCTTCGTCGAGATTGACACGGTCTTCCACGACGGCGGCAACCGCGGTGGAGGCCATGCCTTCACGCTGACGGTCACCGACATCGCCACCGGCTGGACCGAGAGCCGCTCACTGCCCGACAGGACGGCCAAACACGTACTGGCCGCCCTCAATCACATCGCCGCCGCGATGCCGTTCCCGATCGTCGGCGTGGACTGCGACAACGGCTCGGAATTCATCAACGACGAACTGCTCCGATGGTGCCTAGACCGTCAGATCACCTTCACCCGGTCACGGCCGGGCAACAAGAACGACGGCTGCCACGTCGAGCAGAAGAACTGGGCAGTGGTACGCACAGTGGTCGGCTACTACCGCTACGACACCGCATCAGAACTGTTGCTACTCAACGAAATCTGGCACTTGCAGTCGATGCTGACCAACTACTTCCACCCCCAGCAGAAACTGATATCCAAAGTCCGCACAGGAGCCAAGGTGTCCAGGAAACACGACAAGGCCAGGACCCCGTTTCACCGCGCGATCGATCACCCGAGCATGACTGTGGAACGCATCGTCGCACTCAAGCGGACCCACTCGCTGATCAATCCGGCCGCCACCCAACGCCAGATTCAGGCGTTGACCGCCCAGCTCTTCACCCTGGCCACCAGCAAAGCCCCAGCCGGCACCCCCGCTCCAGTCACCAAACGCGCACAATCACGTGAGGCAACGAACCACCCTTCGCGCGCATCTTGACATGAGGCAACTTGCTGACTCATGCCCGGCCTAGAGCTTGGAGGCGGCGTCCTCGTCGAGCAGCCACACTGTCGCATCGCGGCCGACCGCGCCCGCGGCCGGCACATCGTCCGGTTTAGCGCCGCCGATCGCGGCCGCGACCGCGTCCGCCTTTCCTTCCCCCGAGACGATCAGCCATACCTCGCGCGACCGCTGAACCGCGGGCAGCGTCAACGTGATTCGCCGCGGCGGTGGCTTGGGGGAGTCCTCGACACCGACGACCAGCCGGTCCGTCTCGCGGACCGCGGGCGTATCGGGGAACAGCGAGTTGATATGGCCCTCGCCGCCCATGCCCAACAAATGGACGTCGAAAAATGGTGTCGGCTCACCGGGTTCGGCGTTGGCAGCGAGCACCTGCTCGTATGCGAGGGCGGCAGCGTCGAGATCGTCGCCGAACTCGCCGTCACTGGCCGCCATGGCATGCATGTTGGCGGCAGGAATGTCGATGTGATCGAGCAGTGCCTCCCTTGCCTGCTTGTCATTGCGTTCGTCATCGTCTGCCGGCACGAACCGCTCGTCGCCCCAGTACAGGTGCACCTTCGACCAGTCGATGTCGCCGCCGCGCTCGCCGACCCGTTTGAGCATTCCGATGCCGGTTCCGCCGCCAGTCAGCACGATTGACGCGCGACCGCGGAACTCCACCACCGAGATGATCTCCTCGGCCAACCGTTCACCGGCCGCGGCAACCAGCGCGGCATTGTCGGGGTATCTATGGATCGAGGTGCTCATACGTAGACCACCTTGTCCAGTCCCTGCAGCGCTTCGTGATAGATCTCGTCGGCGTCCAGTCTGCGCAGGTCCTCGGCGAGGCATTCCTTGGCTTCCCTGCGCGCCAACGGAATCCGTGCCTCGGGCCTGCTGGTTCGGGTGAGTGTCGCGGTCACTCCAGTTTGCGGCCGGGCCAGTGTGATCGTCTCGCCGTTTCGGACGAGCTCCACCTTCAATTCGCCCACCTCACGACGGACGGGACCCGCAATCCGGGCGGCCAGCCATCCCGCCATGATGTCGAGCGCCGGCTCAGTCTGCAGACCCGACACCAGCGCCGAGGTGATCGGCTCGTGCGGAGCCTGATCGGCCGCTGCGGCAAGCAGCGCACGCCAGTACGTGACGCGGCTCCACGCCAGATCGGTGTCGCCGGCGGTGTAACCCTTCAGCCTGCCCTTGATCTCCGCCAACGGATCCGGGCAGTTTGTGGCATCGGTGATGCGCCGACGCGCCAACTTGCCCAACGGATCTTGCGCAGGGACAGCGGGTGCCGCGGCTGGCCACCACGCCACCACCGGCGTATCGGGTAACAGGAAAGGCAGCACAACGCTGCTGGCGTGGTCGGCGAGCTCGCCGTGCAGTCGCAATGCGACGACCTCGCCAGCGCCCGCGTCGCCGCCGACACGCAGTTGCGCATCCAGACGCGCCTCGGCGGCGCTTCGATCGCCGGGGACGACCACGATCACGCGGCACGGATGTTCGCGGCTCGCGAAGTTGGCCGCCTCGATGGAGTCTTCCAGCAGATCGTCGGAGTCAAGCGAGATCACGAGGGTGAGCACCCGGCTCAATGTGATTGCGCCGCCTTCTTCGCGAAGGCCGGTGATTTTCTTGCTGATGTCGTTGGTCGTCGTACCCGGAAGGTCAACGATCATAGTTGTCGGTTCCTCGCACTAAGGCTCGTCACGGCCGCCTCCATTCCCGGCCCATTCGCGCAAGCATCTCGTCGGCCGACGCCGGACCCCAGGTGCCTGATTCGTAAGCCTCGGGCTTGCCGTGAGACGCCCAATAGTCCAGCACGGGATCGAGGATCTCCCAAGAGAATTCGACTTCCCTCTTCACCGGGAACAGCGACGGCTCGCCGAGCAGCATGTCGAGAATCAGTCGTTCATAGGCCTCGGGGGAGTCCTCCGCGAACGCCGAGCCGTAGGAGAAGTCCATGTTGACGTCGCGGACCTCCATCGCGCTGCCCGGGACCTTGGAGCCGAAACGCGTGGTGATGCCTTCGTCGGGCTGCACCCTGATCACCAACGCGTTCTGGCCGAGCTCCTCCGTCATCGTCTTGTCGAACGGCAGGTGCGGGGCCCGCTTGAAGATCAATGCGATCTCGGTGACCCTGCGTCCCAGGCGTTTTCCTGTGCGCAGGAAGAACGGCACGCCCGCCCAGCGGCGGGTATCGATCTCCAGCGCGATCGCGGCGTACGTCTCGGTGGGGGAGTCCTTGGAGAATCCCTCCTCTTCCAGCAGTCCGACGACTTTTTCGCTGCCCTGCCAGCCGGCGGCGTATTGCCCGCGTGCGGTCGTCTGATCCAGCGGCTGCATCAGCTTGGTGGCCGACAGCACCTTGATCCTCTCCGCCTGAAGCTCATGCGGCCCGAAGTTGACCGGCTCCTCCATAGCGGTCAGGGCGAGCAGTTGCAGCAGATGGTTCTGGATGACGTCGCGGGCCGCACCGACTCCGTCGTAGTAGCCGCCCCGCCCGCCAAGACCGATGTCCTCGGCCATGGTGATCTGCACGCTGTCGACGTAGTTGTTGTTCCAAATCGGTTCGTACAATTCGTTCGCGAACCGCAGCGCGAGGATGTTCTGGACCGTCTCCTTGCCGAGGTAGTGGTCGATGCGGAAGACGGACTCCTCGGGGAAGACGCTGTTGACCACACTGTTGAGTTCCTGCGCACTCTGCAGGTCGTGGCCGAACGGCTTCTCGATCACCACCCGGCTCCACCGGCCCTCCTGAGGGCGGGCCAGGCCGGACTTCTGCAGCTGCTCGCACACCACCTGAAAGGCGTTGGGCGGGATGGACAGATAGAACGCGTGGTTGCCGCCGATACCCCGCTCGGCATCCAGTTTCTCGAGCTGCTCGGCCAGTCGACCGAACGCTTCCTCGTCATCGAAGGTGCCCTGCACGAACCGGATGCCCTCGGCCAGCCTGTCCCACACCTCCTGGCGGAACGGGGTGCGCGCGTGCTGCTTGACCGCGTCGTACACGACCTTGCTGAAATCCTCGTGCGCCCAATCTCTTCGGGCAAACCCGACGAGCGCGAACGTGGCTGGCAACAGTCCCCGGTTGGCCAGGTCGTAGATCGCAGGCATCAGCTTCTTGCGAGCAAGGTCGCCCGTGACACCGAAGATCACGACCCCGCAAGGGCCCGCGATTCGCGGCATCCGCTTGTCGCGCTTGTCGCGCAGGGGATTACGCCAGCCGGCCGCCGGAGAAGCGGCCTTGTCGCTGACCGCTGTCATTTCTTCGCGGCGTCGAGCTGTTCCTGTGTGGCGTCGAGCAATTCGAGCCACGACTTCTCGAACTTCTCTACACCTTCGTCCTCGAGGACCTTGAACACGTCCGGCAGATCGATGCCGACAGCAGAGAGCTTGTCGAACACGGCCTGAGCCTCCTCGGCCTTGCCTGTTACGGTGTCGCCGGTGATGACAGCGTGGTCGGCGACCGCGTCAATCGTCTTCTCCGGCATCGTGTTCACGGTGTTGGGGGCGACCAGTTCGGTGACGTACAGCGTGTCGGAATAGTCCGGGTTCTTTACACCGGTCGACGCCCACAATGGCCGCTGGACGCGGCCGCCGTCGGACTTGAGCGCCTCGTAGCGGGCGCCACCGACGAACACCTCTTCATAGGCCGCGTACGCCAGCCGTGCGTTGGCGACCCCGGCCTGGCCGCGTAGCGCCAGCGCTTCGTCACTGCCGATCTTCTCCAGCCGCTTGTCGATCTCGGTGTCCACTCGGGACACGAAGAACGATGCGACCGAATGGATCTTGGAGATGTCGTGGCTGGCTTCCTTGGCCTTTTCGAGCCCGGCGAGGTAAGCGTCCATCACCATGCGGTGGCGTTCGACCGAGAAGATCAGCGTGACGTTGACCGAAATCCCCTCGGCGAGAACGGATGTGATTGCCGGCAGACCTTCCTTCATCGCGGGGATCTTGATGAACAGATTCGGGCGGTCGACTATCTTCCATAGTTCGATGGCCTGGGCGACCGTTTTCTCCTCGTCGCGTGCCAGGCGCGGGTCGACCTCGATCGACACCCGCCCGTCCACGCCGTCGGACGCCTCCCATTGCGGCCGCAAAACGTCGCATGCGTCCCGTACGTCATCGGTGGTGACGGTGCGAATGGTGGCATCTACGTCGGCGCCGCGTTCCGCGAGTTCTTTGACCTGCCCGTTGTACGCGTCACCCTTCGACAGGGCCGCCTGGAAGATCGAGGGGTTCGTCGTCACCCCGACGACCGACTTGGTGTCGATCAGCTCCTGCAGGTTGCCGGTCTGCAGCCGGTCGCGGGACAGGTCGTCCAGCCATACGGACACACCCTGCTCGGAAAGGGCTGCGAGATTTGGATTCTGAGCCATCGGATCGCCTTTCGAAATCAGTTGTCTAGTGATCGTTCCGCGGCGGCCACCACTGCCTCTGGGGTGAACCCGAACTCGCGGAACAACGTCTTGTCGTCGGCGGATTCGCCGTAATGCTCGATCGAGACGATCTCGCCGGTGTCGCCGACCAGCTTGTACCAGCTCTGCGCGACCGCCGCTTCCACGGCAACGCGCGCTGACACCGCAGGCGGAAGCACGCTGTCGCGATACTCCGCCGGTTGGGACTCGAACCACTCGACGCACGGCATCGAAACCACCGTGGCGGTGATTCCCTTGTCCGCCAATATCTTCTGCGCGGCCACGGCCAACTGCAGCTCCGACCCGGTGCCGATCAGCACCACGTCGGGGTTTTCGTCGGGCGTGCCGCCCAGCACGTAGCCGCCCTTGGCCACGCCCTCAGCGCTGGTGCCCTCCAGCACCGGAATGCCCTGCCGGGTCAGGATGAAGCCCACCGGACCGCTGGTCGCGCCGCGCGAAATGATGGTGCGCCAGGCGTGGGCGGTTTCGTTTGGGTCGCCAGGCCGGACCACCGACAGGTTCGGGATGGCCCGCAGGGCCGCGAGGTGTTCGATCGGCTGGTGCGTTGGCCCGTCCTCGCCCAACCCGATCGAGTCGTGCGTCCAGACGTAGATCGTGTCGATGTTCATCAACGACGCCAGTCGCACCCCGGCGCGCATGTAATCCGAGAACTGCAGGAACGTACCGCCGAAGGCGCGGGTCGGCCCGTGCAGCACGATGCCGGACAGGATGGAACCCATCGCGTGCTCGCGAACGCCGAAGTGCAATACGCGCCCGTACCAGTCCGAAGTGAACTCCTTGGTGGAAATCGACGGCGGCCCAAACGATTTAGCGTTCTTGATGGTGGTGTTGTTGCTGCCCGCCAGGTCCGCGGAACCGCCCCACAACTCCGGAAGCTTGGGTGCGACCGCGTTGAGGACCTGGCCGAAAGCGGCGCGTGTGGCCAGCGGTTTGTCGTCGACGCTCCACGTCGGCAGGTCGGCGTCCCAACCGTCGGGCAGCTCCTGCGCGGTCAGCCGGTCCAGCAACGCCTTTCGCTCCGGCTCGCGCTGCGCCCACGCGTCGAACTCGCCCTGCCACTTCTCGTTGGCTTCCTTGCCGCGCTCGACCAGCTTGCGGGTGTGCTCGATAACCTCGTCGCGCACCTCGAACGTCTTGCCAGGATCGAAGCCGAGGATCTCCTTGACCTTCGCGACCTCTTCGTCACCCAGCGCCGCGCCATGCGCCTTGCCGGTGTTCATCAGGTCGGGCGCGGGATAGCCGATGATCGTGCGGATCGCGATGAACGACGGCTTGTCGGTGACCCGTTTGGCCTCGGCGATGGCTTCCTCGATGCCGACGACGTTCTCGCCGCCCTCGACCTCCTGCACATGCCATCCATAGGCGCGGTAGCGGGCCGGCGTGTCCTCACTCAGCGCGATGTTGGTGTCGTCCTCGATGGAGATTTGGTTGCTGTCGTAAAACACGATCAGGTTGCCGAGTTGCTGGGTGCCCGCCAGCGACGACGCCTCGCTGGTGACGCCCTCCTCCATATCGCCGTCGGAGGCGATGACATAGATGTGGTGGTCGAACGGGCTGGTACCGGGCGCGGCGTCGGGGTCGAACAGGCCGCGTTCGTAGCGCGCCGCCATCGCCATGCCGACGGCAGAAGCCAGGCCCTGGCCAAGCGGGCCGGTGGTGATCTCGACGCCCTTGGTGTGGCGGAACTCCGGGTGGCCCGGCGTCTTGGACTTCCAGGTCCGCAGCGACTCGATGTCGGACAGCTCCAGCCCGAAGCCGCCGAGGTACAGCTGGATGTACAGCGTCAGGCTGCTGTGCCCGGCGGACAGTACGAACCGGTCGCGACCGAGCCAGTGCGTGTCGGTCGGGTCGTGGCGCAGTGTTCGCTGAAACAAGGTGTAGGCCAGCGGAGCCAGGCTCATCGCCGTGCCAGGATGGCCGTTGCCGACCTTCTGCACAGCGTCTGCCGCGAGCACCCGGACCGTATCGACTGCCTGCGAGTCCAGCTCGGTCCAGTCGTCGGGATGGTTCGGGCGGGTGAGGGCAGAAATCTCGTCGAGTGTGGTCACGTGGCGAACTCCTTATATGGGCCTGGTTTCGCAATCCGCAGGATCTACCCTAGTGCGAGAACCTGGGCCGCCGCAGGGGCGTGGGGGACGATTAGGACGGCGTTTACACGCGGTCTACCATCCTCTGTAGTAGAAGCTGCGCGCTGCGGCGACCCTTAGGAGTATTTGCGTGAGCATTCGCGACGGCAGCCTAGAACACGGGGCGCCGAACCGGATACGCACCGCGCTGCTGGGCTACCTCTCTCTGACCAAGCCGCGGGTCATCGAGCTGCTGCTTGTCACCACGATCCCCGCGATGCTGCTGGCCGACCGCGGAACCGTTGATCCGCTGCTGATCCTCAACACACTGTTCGGCGGTCTGCTTGCGGCGGCAGGCGCCAACACGTTGAACTGCGTGGCCGACGCCGACATCGACAAAGTGATGAAGCGGACCGCCCGCCGGCCGTTGGCCCGAGCCACCGTCCCGCGCAGTCACGCGCTGGTCTTCGGGTTGGCGCTGTCGGTCGGCTCGTTCTTCTGGCTGTGGTGGACGACGAACATGCTGTCGGCACATCTGGCAGGCGCCACCATCGCGTTCTACGTGTTGGTCTACACGCTGGTGTTGAAGCGCCGTACCTCTCAGAATGTGGTGTGGGGCGGGGCAGCCGGCTGCATGCCGGTGATGATCGGCTGGTCGGCGGTCACCGGGACCGTCCAATGGCCTGCACTGGCGATGTTCGCGATCATCTTCTTCTGGACGCCGCCGCACACGTGGGCGCTTGCCATGCGCTACAAGGAGGACTACCAGGCCGCCGGCGTGCCGATGCTGCCCGCGGTGGCCACCGAGCAGCAGGTGACCAAGCAGATCCTGATCTACACCTGGCTGACGGTAGCGGCCACGTTGGGGCTGGCGCTGGCGACGGGTTGGCTCTACGCATCGGTGGCGATACTGGCCGGGGCGTGGTTCCTGGTGATGGCTCATCAGCTGTATGCCGGCGTGCGGCGCGGTGAGCCGGTGAAGCCGCTGCGACTGTTCCTGCAGTCCAACAACTATCTCGCCGTGGTGTTCTGCGCGCTGGCGGTGGATTCGGCGTTGGCGCTGCCGACACTGTTCAGCGTCTAAGGCACCAGTACGACCGAGCCGACCGTCTTGCGGCCTTGCAGGTCGCGGTGGGCCCGCTCGGCATCCTCTAGCCGGTATCGCTCGCTGACCGTGACATTGATGGTCCCGTCGGCGATCGCATTGAGCAGTTCGCCCGCCCGCCAAGAGAACTCGTCGGCGGTGCGGGTGTAATGCACGAGCGTGGGCCGGGTCATGAACAGAGACCCTGCCGCGTTGAGCCGCTGCGGGTCGAACGGTGGAACGGGTCCGCTGGACGCGCCGAACAGGGCGAGGGTGCCGCGGATCCGCAAGCTCGCCAGGCTGGCGTCGAAGGTGTCCTTGCCGACGCCGTCGTACACCGCGGCCACCCCGCCGTCGGTCATGTCCTTGATCTTGGCGCCGAACTCCTCGGGGTCGTCCGGGTAGTCGAGGACCTCGACTGCGCCGGCCTTGCGCGAAAGCTCGGCCTTTTCCGACGTCGACACGGTGGTGATCACGCGCACGGCCTGACTGGTGGCCCACTGCGTCAGGATGAGTCCCACGCCACCCGCGCCGGCGTGCACGAGCACGGCGTCGCCCTCCTGGACCGGATATACCGACGTGATCAGGTAGTGCGCGGTCATGCCCTTGAGCAGGGATGCGGCGGCGACGTCCGAACTCACGCCCTCGGGTACATACGCGACGAAATCGGCTGGGGCGACGGAGTATTCGGCATACGCGCCGCTGGCTTGTGCGGTGACGACGCGATCTCCGACGTTCAGCGCCGCGACATCGTCGCCGACGGCTTCGACCGTCCCGCATACCTCGCCACCGAGGATGAACGGCAGGTCGCGAGGATACTGTCCCGACCGATGGTAGGTGTCGATGAAGTTCACGCCGATCGCCTCGGCCTTGATCAACACCTCACCGGGCCCGGGGGAGGGCTTCTCCTTGTCGAGGTAGGTCAGAACTTCGGGTCCGCCGGTCTGAGCGACTTCAATGGCCTTCATGGTGACTATCCTGCCAACGTGGCCAAGCTAGCTCGACCCGACGTCTTCCACGCGAGCATTGTGCTGGCCGGGTGCCCGGCGTTGCCGCAGGGCGACGGTGACGACGACGGTCTGGTGGCAGCGCTGCGCGCGCGTGGCCTGCACGCCCGCTGGCTGTCCTGGGACGACCAGGAAACCCTCGAAGCCGATCTCGTCATCCTGCGAGCGACGTGGGACTACATCGACCGGCTCGACGAGTTCCTGGCGTGGGCGACGCGCGTGCGGAATCTGGTCAACGCGCCTCGGGTGGTGGCGTGGAACACCGACAAGCGCTACCTCGCCGACCTTGCCGACGCGGGCGTCGCGACGGTGCCCAGCCACTTCTTCGCGCCCGGCGAGAAGATCCGGCTGCCACGCGGTGAAGTGGTGGTGAAGCCGGCAATCGGGGTGGGATCGGTTGGCGCACTGAGGTTTTCCGACCCAGCACAGGCGCGCGCCCACGCCGCGGCCCTGCAGGCCGAGGGCCGCACGGTGCTGGTGCAGCCCTACGACCCTCGAATCGAGGACGGCGAGACGGCGCTGGTGTTCCTTGGTGGCCGGCAGTCGCACGCATTCACCAAGGGCCCGCTCCTGCCGCCGCCGGGACAAGCGCCGCTGTTCGACGAGTCCGGCACCTACGCGGAGGAGACCCTCACCCCGGCCGACCCCGACTTCGAGGTGTGGGATGTCGGGCATGCCGCGCTGGCGGCTGCGGCCGCGCACCTCGGCATGGACGTCGACGAGTTGTTGTACGCACGCGTCGACGTGATCGGTGGCCGCCGTGGCCCACATGTGCTCGAACTCGAGTTAGTGGAGCCGTCGCTGGGCTGGCGGCAATTGGACGAGGACACGAGGACCCGGCAGCAGCGGCAGTTCGCGCTTGGCGTCGAATCAGCCCTGGAGCGGTTCGGACTTGGACCGCTCTCGCATCGACGCCCATAGCGCCGCGGTGGCGGCGGTGCAGGCGGCCGCGCCGAGCACGTGGACGGCCACCAGCGCGGCGGGCACGCCGGTGAAGAACTGGACGGTGCCGATCAGCCCCTGGGCGACGACCAACACCAGCAACACGCCCAGGCGGAGCATTACGGGGCGTGCGGCGCGCACCGCGAGCAGGCCGAAGCCGAGTCCGACCAGCAGCGCGAGGTAGGCGACGAGCAGCGACGAATGCACGTGCACCAGCGTCGTGATCTCGATCTGCAGCCGCGGCACCGGCTGGGTGATGCTCTTGTCGCCCGCGTGCGGTCCGGCACCGGTCACCAGAGTGCCGCTCACCAGCTGTGCGGCGAGCACCACGGCCGTCAATACCGTCAAGTGGCGCAACGGCTTTGGTGCCACTGCCGTCGAAACACCGCTGTCGGGCTCGCCGATCTTGACATACAGCAGCACCGCCAGCCACACCATCGTCATCGAGGCCAACAAATGAATGGCGACCGTCCACCAGAGCAACCCGGTGAGCACGGTGATACCGCCGATCACGGCCTGCACAACGGTCGAGGCCGGCATCAGCCAGGCATAGATCAGTACTTCGCGGCGGCGGCGCGCCCGCGTGACGGCCAGCACCGCCAGGGCGGCTGTCAGCACCACCAGGAAGGTGATCATCCGGTTGCCGAACTCGACGGCTTGGTGGACGACGGCGACCTCGGCGTGCGGAATCGGGACGAAGCTGCCGGGAAAGCACTGCGGCCAGGTCGGGCAGCCGAGGCCCGACGCGGTGACGCGGACGATCGCGCCCGTCACGGCAATGCCGCCCTGGGTCAGGATGACAAGCAGGGCGATGACGCGCTGTACCCGCAGGCTAGGCATGGGCAGCAGATCGACCAGCCGCAGGAAGCGTCGTCCGACGGGCACGGCCTCGATCTTAGAGCACCGCAACTACAGCACGTAGTAGCGGCCTGTCAGCACGTCGCTTCGGGCTCGTCGGATTTTGGCTCCAACGCACGCAGATCGTCCATCAGCGCCGTCTCCGCCTTTACTCGCGATTGAAACTCCACACTGCCCTCGGGCGGGACCTGCACGATCTCGGAGGCATTGGCTACGTCGACCTGTTTCTTGTCGAACTCGATGCCAGCGCGAATCTTCGCCTGCAGGTCATCGACACGCGCGTCGAAACCGCCGGGAAAGTCGATGGTCTCCAGGGTGTCTATGTACTGCTGCAATGTGTTCTCCTCGATGCGGTTCACCGCGGCCGCCACCTCGATGTCGCGTCGCGCGACCGCTTCGTCGAACAATGCGCTGATCCGCGGATCGTCCTTCTGCGCCGTTTGTTTGGCAAGCTCGAATTGATCAGCAGCGATCACCGGTTGTGGACGGGAGTGGCCGAGCGAAGCCTCCAATCGGTCGAGTCCCTCGATGACTGCAACCTCGTCGTAGAAGACGTGATTGATGAACAGGTAGCTGCTCTGAGGCGTAGATACCGGTCAACCACCTGAGATCCTGGATTTGAGTAGTGACGAGGCGACGTACTTCTTCGGCGATCGGCTGTGCCGCCGGCGGGAACGCGATCGCGCTGAGCCTGTCCCTATAGGTGGAATTCAGGTCGCTGTACTCACGGGCGGCCTTGCGGATGGGAGCCACATCGAACTCGGTTTTACCGCCGCCAACACTGTTGATGACGTCATAAGCGGTCGAGCAGTCGAATACCTTATTCGCGTCTTTGAGCTGCTGGTACGCGGACTCGGCGACCGCGGTTCCGGAAGGCTCCGGAGGTGCGGGTTCAGAAGGGCAACCGGCAACCAGGATCGCTGCGCTTCCCAAAACGGCTAGCATCGCGTACCGCATCGGTCACTCCTCACCATCGACTGCCGGACGAGTGCCGACGTTGCTGGCACAGTGTACGAAGCGCGCAATGGCTTGCCGGGTAATTGAAAGAAATCGGCTGGGAATTTGCTGTCAGGTGAAGCGGAACCAGCGCAGCGCACATAGCCCGGCGATCGTGCCCCACACCGCAAGCACCGCGATCCCGAACCAATCCACTGACAGCGTCATCGCCTGCGTCAGCGCCTCCGTCAACGCGCCCGAGGGCGTCAACCGGGCCACCCACTGCAGACCCCGCGGCACCATCCCACCCTCCAGCGTCAGCGCACCCAGGCCCGCAAAGACAAACCACAGCAGGTTGGCGACGGCAAGCACGATCTCTGCGCGCAGGGTGCCGCCGAGCAACAGGCCAAGGGCCGCGAAACCCGCGGTGCCGAGCGCGATGATCGCCGCCCCGAGGATCAGCCCGGCGATGTTCGGTCGCCACCCGAGGGCAAAACCGATGGTGCCCAACAGGATCGACTGCAAGAACACCACAGTGACGACGGCCAGCGACTTGCCCGCGATGATGCCCCACACCGGCAACGCGGTCGCGCCCAACCGTTTCAGCGCCCCGTAACGACGGTCGAACGCCACCGCGATGGCTTGCCCGGTGAACGCCGTCGAGATCACGGCGAGCGCCATGATCGCCGGCACGAACGTGGCCGCCCGGTTCGGCCCGAACGACCCCAGCGGCAGGACCGTGAGGCCGACCACCAGTGTGATCGGAATGAACATGGTGAGCAGCAACTGTTCACCGTTGCGCAACAGCAGCTTCAGTTCCAGCCCGAACTGCGCGGCCACCATCTTCTGCACTGTCGCAGGGCGGGGATCGGGTGAAAACGTGCCTGGCGCAAAACGATTGGTCATGACTGTGGGTCCCTCGCGCAAGCACTCGTCACGATCGCAGCTCCCGACCGGTCAGATCGAGGAAGACGTCCTCGAGGCTGCGCTGCTCTACGCGCATGTCGGTGGCCAGCACATCCAGCCGCGCACACCAGGCGGTGACGGTGGCCAGTACCTGAGGGTCGATGTGGCCCTCGACCAGATATTCGCCCGGCGCCGTCTCGGTCGCCTTGTAGCTCTCGGGCAGTGCAGACACCAGCAGCGAGAGGTCAAGCATCCGCGGCGCGCGAAACCGCAGCTGGTTCTCGGCGCCGCTGCGCATCAGTTCCGCCGGTGTGCCGGTGGCCACCGCAACGCCGTGGTCGATAATCACGATGCGGTCCGCCAGCTCCTCGGCCTCCGTCAGCTGATGCGTCGTGAGCACCACCGTGACACCGTCGCGGCGCAGCCCATTGATTAACTCCCACACGACGATTCGCGCGTGGGCATCCATGCCCGCGGTGGGCTCGTCGAGGAACACCAACTCTGGGCGCCCCACCACCGCGCACGCCAGCGCCAGCCGCTGCTGCTGGCCGCCGGAGAGCCGCCGGTAGGTCGTGCGCGCCGCCTCGGTCAGACCGAGGGTGTTCATCAGCCATTGCGGGTCGAGCGGGTTGGCGGCATAGGCCGCAACGAGATTCAGCATCTCGTCGGCCCGGGCGGCGGGATAGCCGCCGCCGCCTTGCAGCATCACGCCGATGCGCTCACGCACGCGGGCGTTGTCGGCGACGGGGTCCAGTCCGAGGATCTCGATGCTGCCGCCGTCGGGTTTGATGAAGCCCTCGCACATCTCCACCGTGGTGGTTTTGCCGGCGCCGTTGGGCCCGAGCAGCGCGAGCACTTCGGTGGCCTGGACCTCGAGGTCGAGTTCGGAGACCGCGATCGTCGACCCGTACCGCTTGCTGACCCCGCGCAGACGCACCGGGACGGCCGACGATCGCTCGCGCGAGGAGCCGACGGCACCCGAGTCGGAGGTCACGGGGATTCAGCGTAAGCGCCGGGCTTGGCGGGCTGCGGCGCCGGTAGCGTCGGTTCGACCACATCGGGCGGCGGCACGTGCGGGTCACCCCCCTCGGGCAGCTTGCGCCACGGCAGCCGGTAATACGTCAGCCCGATCAGAATCAACACGATGAGGGTGCTGGCCGCGGTCGCCAGCACGATCTGGAACAGCGCGAAGCGGTCGCCGTTCGCAGTCGGTCCGAAGATGCCGATGACGAGCGTGACCACGATCACGGTGACGCGGAATCGCGGCCGGGTGGCCCAGCACGCCAACGGGATGATGGCCCACAGCAGGTACCACGGCTGCACGACCGGGAACAGCAGCACCGTCGCGCCGAGCGCGACGCCCAGTCCGCCAACCGGATGCAGCCGTCCGCGCAACACCGCGAACAGCAGCCAGGTGACCAGCACCCCAATGGTCGCGACACCCATGGCGCGAGTCAGGCCCAGCACCGCGGTGGTGTGATCGCCGAGGCCCAACAGGATGCCGACCTGGCCGGTGCCCAGCGCCAGGAGGGTCGGCGGCGACATCCAACTGCGCACCACGTTGGCGGTGCCCAGCGTGTAGACCCAGCCGAAGCCGAGCCCGCTGGCCCAGCCGATCACCGCCATCACCGCAAGTGAAACCGCGGTCAGCGACCCGCCCGCGATCAGGAACGCCTTGAAGGTGCCGCCCCATCGGCAGGCCAGTGCCATCGCTACGAAACCCAGCGCCAGCAGCGACGGCAGCTTCACCTGCGACGAAAGGGTGATCAGCATGCTGCCAAGGAGCAGCATGCCCATCGGCACCCAGCGCGCCCATTCATCGCGGCCGCGCGGCCACGTTAACGGCCGCGGCAGCAGCGGCCCGGCGGCGTCGACTCCGCGCAGCGCGAACTCGGTGCCGGCCAGCATCAGCCCCAGCATCAGCGCCTCGTTGTGGATGCCGGCGACCAGGTGCATGAACAGCAGTGGGTTGGCCGGGCCGAGCCACAACGCGCTCACCTCGGCGACGCCGCAGCGCCGCGCCAACCGCGGCGTGGCCCAAACGATCAGACCGACACCGGCCAGCACCACCAGGCGATGACACAGCACGGCGTCGACGATGTTCTCGCCCGTCAGCGCCGATATGCCGCGGCCGATCCACAAGAACAGCGGCCCGTACGGCGCCGGCGTCTCCCGCCACAGGTTCGGCACCGACAACGTGAAGACGTGGTCGAGGCCGAGACCCGACGCTGGACCGACCCGGTACGGGTCAAGGCCCTGCAGCGAGATCTCGCTTTGCGCCAGATAGGAGTAGACATCCCTGCTGTACATCGGCGGCGCGATCAGCAGCGGCAACGCCCACAACAGCAGCAGTCGGTCCAACGCGCTTCGCGTCATCCGCCGGTTGCCCAGCGTGAACCGGCCAAGCATCAGCCACGCCAGCGCCATCATCACCGCGCCGGTCGTGGTCATGGTCAGCGAGACGGTCGCGATGCGCGACGGCAGGTTGAGCAGTCGTACCCCGAACGTCGGATCCTGCACCACCGGACGTGCACCTGCGCCGAGTGCCCCGATCGCCATCAACACCGTGCCGGTGGCCCCGAACAGGCGCGTCCGCCGCAGCGCCATGAGTTCGGCGTCATTCAGCGGGGAGCCGACGGTCCGCTCGTCGCCGTGCCAGCCGGCAATCGACGTGCTGAGGGACCGTAGGCGGGCTGCCACCAGAGCAGCGTAGCCGTCAGGGGTATGTCTCCCGTCACCCTAAGGGGACCCTTGCTTTACCGGGTTTCGGAATTCCGTCACAATAGTGTTGTGAAATTCCGTCCGGAGGCTGGAGGCGCTCAGGCGGCGACATCGAGCCGCGGAGGCGCTGCCCTGGCGATTTCCAGCAGCGATCGCCACACGCGTGGCGCAATCGTTCAGCTTTTACTGGAAGCCGGACTCATCACCGCAGGTGAGATCGGTGAGCGGCTCGGCATCTCGGCCGCCGGTGTGCGCAGGCACCTCGACGCGCTGTTGGATGCGGGCGATGCGCAGTCCAGTGCTGCGGCGGCCTGGCAGCACAACGGACGTGGCCGACCCGCCAAGCGGTATCGGCTGACCGCCGCAGGCCGGGCGAAGTTGGGCCACACGTACGACGACCTTGCCGTTGCCGCGATGCGGCAGCTCAGGGAGATCGGTGGCGACGACGCCGTCCGCACCTTTGCGAGGCGTCGTATCGACAGCATCCTGTCGGGAGTAAGCGAAGGGCCAAGCGACGTTGAAGCGAAGGCAGACAGGGTGGCGACGGCGCTGACCAAGGCCGGCTATGCGACCACTGTGACGTCGCTGACGCCGGTCGATGGGCCGATCCACGGCATCCAGCTGTGCCAGCACCACTGCCCGGTGTCTCACGTCGCAGAGGAGTTCCCCGAACTGTGCGAGACCGAGCGGGAGGCGTTCGCCGAGATCCTGGGCACCCACGTGCAGCGGCTGGCGACCATCGTCAACGGCGACTGCGCATGCACCACGCACGTCCCTGTCACCGAAAGCACTGACAAGCCACCAACCCTTCGGCGCACAGCCCAGCGCCGAAGTCCCACAGAAACAACCGAGAGCAAGCAAGGAGCGTCGACATGACGACCACCCCCGAGGTCCACAAGGTGGGCGAACCGCTCAGCCAAGACGAGGCCATCGCCTCGCTGAGCCGGTACGGCTACGGCTGGGTGGATTCCGACGTCGCGGGCGCCAGCGCACAGCGCGGGCTGTCCGAGGCGGTTGTGCGTGACATCTCGGCCAAGAAGAGCGAGCCGGAGTGGATGCTGGAGACTCGGCTGCGCGCGTTGCGCACGTTCGACAAGAAGCCGATGCCGAACTGGGGATCCAACCTCGAGGGCATCCACTTCGACAACATCAAGTACTTCGTGCGCTCCAGCGAGAAGCAGGCAGCCACCTGGGACGACCTGCCTGAGGACATCAAGAACACTTACGACAAGCTGGGCATCCCCGAGGCGGAGAAGCAGCGCCTGGTGTCCGGCGTCGCCGCGCAGTACGAGTCGGAGGTCGTCTACCACTCCATCCGTGAGGATTTGGAGGCACTTGGCGTTATCTTCCTCGACACCGACACCGCGCTGAAGGAACACCCGGAGATCTTCAAGCAGTACTTCGGCACCGTGATCCCGGCCGGCGACAACAAGTTCTCGGCGCTGAACACCGCGGTGTGGTCGGGCGGTTCGTTCATCTACGTGCCGAAGGGCGTACACGTCGACATCCCGCTGCAGGCCTACTTCCGGATCAACACCGAGAACATGGGCCAGTTCGAGCGGACGCTGATCATTGTCGACGAGGGCGCCTACGTGCACTACGTCGAGGGCTGTACCGCGCCGATCTACAAGAGCGATTCGCTGCACTCAGCGGTCGTCGAGATCATCGTGAAGCCTGGTGGCCGTTGCCGTTACACGACCATTCAGAACTGGTCGAACAACGTCTACAACCTGGTGACCAAGCGTGCGCGTGCCGAGGCGGGCGCCACGATGGAGTGGGTCGACGGCAATATCGGTTCGAAGGTCACGATGAAGTACCCGGCCGTGTGGATGACCGGCGAGCACGCGAAGGGCGAGGTGCTCTCGGTGGCGTTCGCCGGCGAGGGCCAGCACCAGGACACCGGCGCGAAGATGCTGCACCTGGCGCCCAACACGTCAAGCAACATCGTATCCAAGTCGGTGGCGCGCGGCGGCGGCCGCGCGTCGTACCGCGGCCTGGTTCAGGTCAACAAGGGTGCGCACGGATCGCGCTCGAGCGTGAAATGCGATGCGCTGCTTGTCGACACGATCAGCCGCAGTGATACCTATCCGTATGTCGACATCCGCGAGGACGACGTGACGATGGGCCACGAGGCGACGGTGTCCAAGGTCAGCGAAGATCAGCTGTTCTATCTGATGAGCCGCGGCCTGACCGAGGACGAGGCGATGGCGATGGTCGTGCGCGGCTTCGTCGAGCCGATCGCCAAGGAACTGCCGATGGAGTACGCGCTTGAGCTCAACCGGCTGATCGAGTTGCAGATGGAAGGCGCGGTCGGCTAGATGGCTCAGGATTTGACGACGACGCTGGAAGGCCGCACCAAGGGCGAACTGTTCACCTCCTACGACGTCGACGCCTTCGAGGTGCCGCACGGCCGTGACGAGATCTGGCGGTTCACCCCATTGAAGCGGCTGCGCGGCCTGCACGACGGCTCCGCGACGGCCACCGGCCGGGCCACCGTTAGCGTCGATGCGCCGGACGGTGTCTGGGTCGACACCACCACCCGCGAAGCGGACTCGCGGCTCGGGCAGGCTGGCGCACCCGCCGACCGCGTTGCCGCCCAGGCGTTCTCGTCGTTCGAGCAGGCGACTGTCGTCGAAATTCCCCGCGACACTCAGATCCGCGAACCGATCGAGATCACCGTCGCCGGCCCCGGCGAGGGTGCGACGGCGTACGGGCACCTACAGGTGCGGGTAGGAGAGTTGGCCGAGGCCGTCGTTGTCATCGACCAGAGCGGCAGCGGAACCTACGCCGACAACATCGAATTCGTGGTTGGCGATGCGGCCCGGCTGACAGTCGTAGCGATCGCCGACTGGGCCGACGACGCCGTGCATGTCAGCAGCCATCACATGTCGCTGGGCAAGGACGCAGTGCTGCGCCACGTCGCGGTGACACTCGGCGGCGACGTGGTTAGGCTGACGGCGCGGACCCGGTTCTGTGCGCCAGGCGGCGACGCCGAATTGCTCGGCCTGTACTTCGCCGATGACGGTCAGCACTTCGAATCGCGACTGCTGGTCGATCACGCTCAGCCGAACTGTCGCTCGCACGTGACTTACAAGGGTGCGCTGCAGGGCGATCCGGACTCGAACAGGCCCGACGCGCACACCGTGTGGGTTGGCGACGTGCTGATCCGGGCCGAGGCCGACGGCACCGACACGTTCGAGACCAACCGCAACCTGGTGCTCACCGACGGCGCCCGCGCCGATTCTGTGCCGAACCTCGAGATCGAGACCGGCGAGATCGTCGGTGCCGGACACGCCAGTGCCACCGGACGTTTCGACGACGAGCAGCTGTTTTATCTGCAGGCCCGCGGCATCCCGGAGGACCAGGCCCGTCGCCTCGTCGTCCGTGGCTTCTTCGGCGAACTGATCAGCAAGATCGCCCTGCCCGCCGTGCGCGAACGCCTCACAGATGCCATCGAACACGAACTAGAGATAACGGAATCGAGAACAGCCACCTCATGACCACACTGGAAATCAAGGACCTCCACGTCAGCGTCGTCTCCAAGGAAGACGGGACCGATATCCCGATCCTCAAGGGCGTCGATCTCACCGTGAAATCGGGGGAGACGCACGCTCTGATGGGTCCCAACGGCTCCGGGAAGTCGACGCTGTCCTACGCGGTCGCAGGCCATCCGAAGTACACGGTGACATCGGGCTCGATCACGCTGGACGGGCAAGACGTCCTGGCGATGAGCATCGACGAGCGCGCCCGTGCCGGACTGTTCTTGGCGATGCAGTACCCCATCGAGGTGCCCGGGGTGTCGATGTCGAACTTCCTGCGCACTGCCGCCACCGCCGTACGCGGCGAGGCGCCGAAGCTGCGGCACTGGGTCAAAGAGGTCAAGGGCGCGATGGAGGGCCTTGACATCGACCCGTCGTTCTCCGAACGCAGTGTCAACGAAGGCTTTTCCGGTGGTGAGAAGAAGCGGCACGAGATCCTTCAGCTCGAAGTGCTCAAGCCGAAGATTGCGATTCTGGACGAGACCGACTCCGGTCTGGACGTGGACGCACTGCGAGTCGTCAGCGACGGCGTGAACCGCTACGCCGAATCGGTGCATGGCGGCTTACTGCTGATCACTCACTACACCCGCATCCTTCGTTACATCCAGCCACAGTTCGTGCACGTATTCGTGGGCGGTCGCATTGTCGAATCAGGCGGTCCCGAGCTCGCCGATGAGCTTGACGCCAACGGATATGAGCGATTCACCCAGGCGGTCGGAGCCTGACATGACCGCGTCGGCGCAGGCGTTGGATCTCACCAAGATCAGGGCGGACTTCCCGATCCTGAAACGGGTGATGCGCGGCGGAAAGCAGCTGGCGTACCTGGATTCCGGTGCGACGTCTCAACGCCCGCTTCAAGTTCTCGACGCCGAGCGGGATTTCCTCACCACGTCCAACGGCGCGGTGCACCGCGGTGCCCATCAGTTGATGGAGGAGTCCACCGACGCGTACGAACAGGGCCGTGCGGACATCGCGGCATTCGTGGGTGCCGATACCGACGAGCTGGTGTTCACCAAGAACGCCACCGAGGCGATCAATCTGGTCGCCTACGTGCTGGGCGACAGCCGGTTTGAGCATGCGGTCGGACCGGGCGACGTCATTGTCACCACCGAGCTGGAGCATCACGCCAACCTGATCCCCTGGCAGGAATTGGCTCGTCGCACCGGCGCGACATTGAAGTGGTACGGGGTAACGGACGACGGCCGCATTGATTTGGACTCGCTCGCGCTCGATGACCGGGTGAAAGTGCTCGCGTTCAGCCACCATTCCAACGTCACCGGCGCGCTGGCTCCAGTGGGGGAGTTGGTCGCGCGTGCGAAGGCGGTCGGTGCGCTAACGCTGCTGGACGCCTGCCAGTCCGTGCCGCATCAGCCCGTTGACTTCCGTGCGCTGGGCGTCGACTACGGGGCGTTCTCCGGCCACAAGATGCTGGGCCCCAATGGCATTGGTGTGCTGTACGGCCGCAGTGACCTGCTGAATGCGATGCCGCCGTTCATCACCGGCGGCTCGATGATCGAGACCGTCACGATGGAGGAAACCACTTACGCTCCTGCGCCGCAACGGTTCGAGGCGGGCACACCGATGACCTCACAGGTCGTCGGGCTGGCGGCCGCCGCGAGGTATCTGCAAGAGATAGGGATGGATGCCGTTGAGGCGCACGAGAACGAGTTGGTGGCGGCCGCGCTGAACGGACTGGCCGGCATCGACGGTGTGCGCATCATCGGGCCGACGTCACTCGAGAACCGCGGCTCCCCAGTGTCGTTCGTGCTGGACGGCGTGCACGCCCATGACGTCGGTCAGGTCCTCGACGACGAGGGCGTGGCAGTGCGCGTCGGGCACCACTGCGCGTGGCCGCTGCACCGGCGGTTCGGTATCGCCGCGACTGCACGGGCATCGTTCGCCGTCTACAACACGCTCGACGAGGTCGACCGACTCGTGGTCGGCGTGCAGCGGGCCGCCGACTTCTTCGGCAGGGGCTGACCGTGCGACTGGACCAGCTCTACCAGGAAGTGATTCTCGATCACTACAAGCACCCGCACCACCGCGGCCTGCGGGAGCCATACGACGCGGAGTCTTTTCAGGTGAATCCGACGTGCGGCGACGAGGTCAGGCTGCGGGTGGCGCTGTCGGACGATGGTGAGACGGTCACCGATATCTCCTACGACGGGCAGGGCTGTTCGATCAGCCAGGCCTCGACCTCGGTGCTCACCGATCAGGTTATCGGCCAGACCATCGGCGATGCGCTGAAGACGGTCGGGGCGTTCAGCGAGATGATTTCGTCGCGCGGCACAATTGAAGGCGACGAAGATGTATTGGGCGACGGCATCGCGTTCGCCGGTGTCGCGAAGTACCCGGCGCGGGTGAAATGCGCGCTGCTGGGTTGGATGGCTTTTAAGGACGCGTTGGCGCAAGCCAGTGAGGAGACGCCAGATGAGCGACACCGCAGTGCCTAACGACGAACTGCTCGCCGACCTGGAAGAGGCGATGCGTGATGTCGTCGACCCGGAGCTCGGGATCAACGTCGTCGACCTGGGCCTCGTCTACGACCTGAACATCGAAAAGGGCGAGCAGGGCAACGTGGCGCTCATCGACATGACGCTCACGTCGGCGGCCTGCCCGCTGACCGACGTGATCGAGGATCAGTCGCGCACCGCGCTCGTCGGCGCCGGGCTGGTCAACGAAATCAAGATTAATTGGGTGTGGAACCCGCCGTGGGGGCCGGACAAGATCACCGACGACGGCCGCGAACAGCTTCGGGCGCTCGGATTCACCGTCTAATAGCTGTTTAGCGCTGTCGAATTTGCGCTCACGGCTGTAGTTTTCGCCGGATCACGACCGTGGGTACAAACTTGACGTCACAATCGAGCGATGGTTACTGTGCCGGCGTTTGTGTGGCGAGGCGGTGCCTCACTTCGCGCGTTGACACTCGGTGCAGCGATCGGGATTTTCCTTGGGGCCCTGGCATGGATCGACTCCGGACTGCTCCTGGGCGGAGTCATCGCGTTCGTCATCACCGGTGTCGTCTACGGAGTCGTGATGCACCGTCGAATGGCGCGATACTGGCCGGGCGCCGGGCAACTCACGGGCGATGAGCGTGTCACGGTTGTTCGCACCGCCCGCCTAGGTGAGCGTATCGGCGACCCCCGGCTTGCTCAGGCTGTCATCGACTACTGCCGCGGGTTCCACGACGCTGCCGATACGGCCAGGCTTTTTCGTTGGTTCTTGGTATTCATCCTCGTGGTTGGCGTGGGAACAGCGGTGTGGGACGCGGTGTACGGCTCATGGGGCAATGTCGTCGTGTCGGTCATCTATCTGGTGTTGCTGTTGTTCGAACTGTTCTGGTGGCCGAAACGGCTCGAGCAATTGCTGGCCAACACCGATCGCGCGGCGAACATCGCCGAGCACGTGATCAGGTGAAGTCTCGGTCGGGTACCGATGCGGGAGCCGGCTTGTTCAGGCCGATCGCTGCCACAACACCCGCGGCGAGCACCGCTATGACAAATGCCCACGCCCACGTAATCGACAATCCTGACGCAAGTCGCCCGGCTATCAACACGCCCGCACTGCCGCAGAGCCGCAAGGCAAGCGATTGCACGGACAGCACGGTCGCGCGTTCGCCCGATGTCACTGCGCGGTGTGTGATGTCGTCCAACAGTGGCGCAGGCGCGCCCAGCGCCAAATAAACGCCGACATAGCCGAGGGCGGCGCACAAGAAAACCGGGGTGCTCATCAGCGCAACGGCGGCAGCAGCTGCGACGAGCGCCACGACGACTACCGCTCGATAAGACCCCAGCGCTCGTGACAACGCCGGTGCGACTGCCGACCCGGCGGCCAACGCAAAGCTCCCGAGGGCAGAGAAGACTGCGTACACCGCGACCGTTCGACCGTCTTCAGCGCCGAGAAGCTCCGAAAGCCACAGCGGCGTAAGCAGACCCATGGTGGCGACGGTGACCCCGGTCACTCCGAACAGGACAACGATCGTGCGGAGCGCTCCCGCACGTGCGGACATGCGGACTCCCTTTCGGATGGTCCGAGGGACATCCGCGAGCACGTGGCGCAACGTGACGTGGGGGCCGCGGGGCGGCTCGCTCAGCCACGCGAACTGAGCGATGATGCGGATCGAAATCACCCCTGCAGCAAGCAAAAACGGTAGCGACAGGGCCAGCACAGGCGAGTCGCCTGCGACAGGCAGCGGAATCAAGTCGGCCATCGCGATCGCTGCGACGCCGCCGCCGACCAAGGCCCCGACGGCAACCGATAGCGAGCTGACGGAGCGCCCGCGGGCAAAAGCGGGTGTCAGATCGGCGTCGGGTTCGATGGCGTGAACCGAGTCGACGTACCAGGCCTCGAGCGGTCCGGAGTCCAGCGCCCGGCCCGCGGCTTCGAGGATGATCCCTGCGGTCAACAGCACAACGCCGGAGGTGAGCCCGAGCAACAGCGTCGAGAGGAGGAACAGCGTCGCGGCCACGATCAGCACCGGGCGACGGCCGACCACGTCGGCCAGACCGCCCGTCGGCAACTCCAGGGTCGCTGACGTGAACCCGTAGAGCGCGAGCAGGGCGCCGACGGTGGCGATGTCGAGCCCGCGCGCCGCCAAGAGCAGCACAAGCACCGGCGTACACAGCCCGAACGGAAACCAGCCAAGACCGCACAGCACCACGTAGCGGCGGGTGAGCTGCGCAACGGTGACGTTCACCGGGCGACTTCCCCGCCTTGTCTGGCGACGGCGACCGGCACCGACACGGGTCGGCGACTGAACCGGTTCTGGTGCCACGAGATCTCAGCGGAGGGCGTCGTGAGAGTAAGCAGATGCATGTTCGGCAACATGACGTCGAGCGCGATGCGAGACTGCCGACGCGCCAGGCTCGCACCCGGGCAGTAATGTGGACCATGACCGAAGGCCAGGTGTCTGTTATCAGTCCGGGTCGGATCGAATCGCCCCGGAGCATCGAACCGCAACGGATCACGATTGGCGGACGCGAAATCCACAATGACGGCGCTGCCTGCCGGAATGACTGTGTCCCCGAACGGAATATCCACGGTGGCAAATCGGGTCCACGCAGCGCGGGTCGGAGTGGTGATACGGAGTAGCTCTTCGAGCGCGGTTGGCATCAGCTCCGGCCGCTGCAATATCAGCTGCGCCAAGCGGGGCGCCGTTAGCAGGGCCAATGCGCTCGCGCTGAGGAAGCTGACCATTGTCTCGTATCCGGCGATAACCATCAGGGCCGTGGTGCCGACCGCCTCGGCATCGGTGAGCCGCCCCTCGTACCGGGCCGCGGCGAGCGCACTGCACAAGTCTTCGTCGGGCCGCTTTTCCTTTGCCGTGAGCAGCGAGCCAACGTACTCGTCGAGTGCGCCGGCGGCGACTCTGCTGACATCGGGATCGATCTGCGTCGAGTCGTCGGACCAGACATGGACCTGTGCGCGGTCAACCTCTGGTATGCCGATGAGATCGCAGATCACCGCGAACACGACGGGCAGGACAAAATCTGCGACCAGGTCACCCTCTCCGCGCGTCAAGATTGCGCCGAAGAGGTCCTGCGCCCGCTGCTGCATCTGATCCAGTTGCCCCGCGTAGCTGCGCTGCGACAACGCCGCCGCCACCGCCCGCCGCAGCCGAGTGTGCTGGGGTGCGTCACATCGCTGCATGCTTGTCCCGCGACGTTGACCAAGTTCGGCGTGCGAAGTGATGTCCTCATGAAGGTGGGTTCCGTTGGCCGGATCGTTCGACAAGCGTTCGTCGGACAACAGGACGAGGGCCTCTTCGAAACCCGTCACTAGGTATTTTCCCTCGGCAACCAGGCTCACCGGAGCATGTCCCGTAGCCATGTCACCTCGCCCCCGGTGAATTTGGGGCGACGCTGGCGCGTCGCACCCAACGATTCGAAGCCGATCAGTAGTAACCGAAGCAGCGGAACTGCGGCGCGTCCGCCTCCGTGGCGGGGATTGCGAAAAGTTCCTCGAGCGCGATCAACTCGAATGCGGTGTCGACATCGACAGTATTCAGCACGTTGATGGCGATCATTGGGATTTTCCTTCCGGTGGTTTCTGCCGCTGCTTGCGGCTTGGGACTAATAGTCCAGGTCGAGATGCGGTTCGGTAATCGCGCGGAAGCCACATTCCACGCCTGAAAGGTGAGGGTTTCCTAGCCGTCGGGTGAGCAAGCAGAAATGACTGGACAGCGATAGACCTCTGACTAAGGTCAGAGATATGACCGCGGAGATGGTTGCGCAGGTCCGGCGCAGATGTACCGCAATTCGGGCTACCTAGAGGTCAAGTCTTTCAACGACGAGCCGTACGCCGACCACTGGTTCGAAAAGCATCTGGATTCCGTGTAACGCTGCGAGCCGATCTGGTAACTCAGTCAATGTGAGCCTCGTCCACACCTACATCGGAACGCGGCGCCAACTGCGCGGTGTGGCGGAGAGCCTGATCGCTGGACCGCAGTACCGGGCGGCCGGCACCGTTCGGCTGGCCGTGCGTCCCGACGGTTTCGCGGGCGTGTCGATTCCGCTCGCCGTCCGTGGCACCGAGCTGATCCTGCCCGACAACGCCGTACCCCTCGCCGGTCCGCTGGCCGAGGTCGCCGACATTGCAGGCGTGGACGTCGGCCCACCCGACGGCGTCTACGACATCATTGACCCGCTGCCGGCCCACGCCGACTTGAAGCTCGACCGATCGGCGGCAGAATGGATTCATCGCAGCCACTACGCCGGTGGGCATGCGATCAAAAATGTTCTCCCCGAGCAGCATCCGGTGTTATGGCCGGAACACTTCGATGTCGCCGCGACCGAGGATGACGTGAACTATGGCGTGTCGGCCGGCGACGACTTTCACCCGACGCCGTACGCGTACGTCGGCCCGTTCGCTCAGCGCATGGGCCCGTTCTGGAACGCACCGTTCGGGGCGGTGTACCGACTCGACCCCGCGCACGATGTCGACGAACTCACGTCGCGGATCGCCGATTTCTTCGAACGCGGCCGCCGAGAAGTCTCGAAACGGCCATGATTGCGACCGTGGACGAAACCACGTTGATCGCCGCGCTGCGTGCCGGCGACGACGCAGCGTTCGCCCAACTTGTCGACCACCACACCCCCTCGATGCTTCGAGTGGCTCGCGGATACGTGCCAAGCCGCGAGATCGCCGAGGAGGTGGTGCAGGAAACCTGGATCGCTCTGATCAAGGGTATCGACAAGTTTGAAAGTCGATCATCTTTGCGCACTTGGCTTTTCGCGGTGATGATCAACATCGCAAAGGCGCGAGGCGTGCGCGAGCGGCGCGACGCGGACGCCGCCATCGCTGCGTACACCGGTGGCACTGTCGACCCAGCGCGCTTCCGCACCGGCGACGACCCGTACCCGGGGCACTGGAAACAGGGCGACGAACCGGCGCCGTTCCCGGACACCCCAGAAGGCTCGGTGCTGGGCAATGAATTGGTCGATGTCGCTCGCCAAGAACTCGACAAGCTGCCCGAACGGCAGCGGATCGTAGTGACACTGCGCGACATGCTCGGCTTCGATTCCAGTGAGGTGTGCGAACTGCTGGATATCAGCATGGCGAACCAACGGGTGCTGTTGCACCGCGGCCGAGCCGCCGTCCGACAGACACTCGAGGATTATCTGGGAGAAGGCTCATGAGGACCCGACGACGACCGCGAGTGAGGATCGCAGCGAGGAACGAGCGGGGACCGGAGCGAACGGGAGTCGAGGCATGAGTAGGGATGCGATGGATTGCAACGAGCTCGTCGAGCTGGTGACCGCCTACCTTGACGACGCGCTCGACGCAGACACCAAGGCCCGCTTCGAATCGCACCTCGGCGACTGCGACGGCTGCGAGAACTACCTGCAGCAGTTCCGCGACACCGTGCAGACTGTCGGCAAGATTCGCGACGACGAACTCGACCCCGCGTTCCGCAGCCGCCTGCTCGACGCGTTCAAGGACTTCCGCTGATCAGCGCCGGGCCGTTTGTGCTGATCATATGGTGGGAACACACAGCCAGACACCAGCGTTAGGAAGATCGTGGCTCCGCGAGACATCACCGCCGAAGAATTCAACGACACCATCACCGACAACGACATCGTGCTGGTGGACTTCTGGGCGTCGTGGTGCGGCCCATGTAAGCAGTTCGCCCCGACGTTTGCGGCTTCGTCGGAAGAGCATCCTGACGTCGCGTACGTCAAGGTCGATACCGAGGCTGAGCAAGAGCTCGCGGCGGCGGCCGACATCCGTTCCATCCCCACGCTGATGGCCTTCAAGAAGGGCAAACTGGTGTTCAACCAGGCCGGTGCCCTGCCGCCGGCGGCGTTGGAAGAGCTGGTGCAGAAGATCAAAGAGTTCGACATCGACGCCGCGATCGCCGCGCAGAACAACGGCGAACCGAGCTAGCCGGGCGCACGCGATAGCGTGCAGTCCGTGACCGAGCAAAGCAACTTCGTCCTTGTCGATCATCCGCGGCCGAACGTCGCGTTGGTGACGCTGAACCGGCCCGCGAGGATGAACTCGATGGCCTTCGATGTCATGGTTCCGCTCAAGAAGGTGCTCGAAGAGCTCACCTATGACAACGACACGCGGGTGATTGTGCTCACAGGCGCCGGTCGTGGGTTCTCGTCCGGCGCCGACCACAAGTCGGCGGGCTCGGTGCCCCACATCGGCGGGCTTACCCGTCCGACGTTCGCGCTGCGGTCGATGCAGGTGCTCGACGACGTCATCCTGGGGCTGCGCAAGATGCATCAGCCGGTGATCGCCGCGGTCAACGGCGCCGCAATCGGCGGGGGGCTGTGCCTTGCACTGGCGTGCGATATTCGGGTCGCCGCAGCTGGGGCGTATTTTCGGGCGGCGGGCATCAACAACGGCCTGACGGCCAGCGAGCTCGGCCTGTCCTACCTGCTGCCCCGCGCGATCGGGACGTCTCGGGCCTTCGAGTTGATGCTGACCGGCCGCGACGTCGACGCCGAGGAAGCCGAACGCATCGGGCTGGTGTCCCGCGCCGTGCCCGACGACAAACTGCTCGACGTTTGCTACGAGCTGGCCGAGCGGATCGCGTCGTTCTCGCGGCCGGGAACCGAGTTGACCAAGCGCACACTATGGAGTGGACTAGACGCCGCTAGCCTGGAGGGGCATATGCAGGCCGAGGGCCTGGGACAGCTCTTCGTCCGTTTGCTCACCGGCAACTTCGAAGAAGCTGTCGCGGCGCGCGCCGAGAAGCGTCCACCGGTCTTCACCGACGACAAGTAAATCCCCGGGAGAGCCCGGGAAAATCAGAGGAGTGGCAGCGTGATCACCGCAACGGACCTCGAGGTCCGCGCCGGAGCGCGCACGCTGCTCTCCACCGACGGTGCTGCATTGCGGGTGCAGCCCGGCGACCGGATCGGGCTCGTCGGCCGCAACGGCGCCGGCAAGACCACCACCATGCGCATCCTGGCCGGCGAGGGCGAGCCATATGCAGGCACGATCGCCCGCATCGGGGAAATCGGTTATCTCCCACAGGATCCCAAAGAGGGCGACCTCGAGGTCCTGGCCCGCGACCGGGTGCTGTCCGCCCGGGGCCTCGACACCCTGCTGTCCGACCTGGAAAAGCAGCAGGCATTGATGGCCGAGGTCGCCGACGACGCGGCGCGCGACAAGGCAATACGCCGCTACGGCCAGCTCGAGGAGCGATTCGCCGCGCTGGGCGGGTATGCCGCTGAAAGCGAGGCCGGGCGCATCTGCGCGAGTCTCGGCCTGGCCGAACGTGTTCTGACCCAGCCGCTGCGAACCCTCTCCGGCGGCCAACGCCGCCGGGTGGAGCTGTCGCGCATCCTGTTCGCCGCGTCGGATACAGGTGCGGGTTCGGACACGACGCTCTTACTCGACGAGCCCACCAACCACCTCGACGCGGACTCGTTGGGCTGGCTGCGCGAGTTTCTGCGCGGCCACAGCGGCGGGCTGGTGGTCATCAGCCACAACGTCGACCTGCTCGCCGACGTCGTCAACCGGGTGTGGTTCCTCGACGCGGTGCGCGGCGAGGTCGATGTCTACAACATGGGCTGGCAGAAATACCTCGATGCGCGGGCGACCGACGAGCAGCGTCGGCGCCGCGAACGCGCGAACGCCGAACGCAAGGCCTCGGCCCTGCGTGCCCAGGCCGCCAAGATGGGTGCGAAGGCCACCAAAGCCGTTGCCGCCCAGAACATGCTGCGCCGCGCCGATCGGATGATGGCCGCGCTGGATGAGGAACGGGTCGCCGACAAAGTGGCCAGGATCAAGTTCCCGACCCCCGCGGCGTGCGGGCGTACCCCGTTGGTGGCAAAGGGTTTGACGAAGAACTACGGGTCGTTGGAGGTGTTCACCGGCGTGGACCTGGCCATCGACCGGGGCTCGCGCGTCGTCGTGCTCGGCCTCAACGGCGCGGGCAAAACCACGCTGCTGCGGCTGCTGGCTGGAGTCGAGACACCCGACGCCGGGGGGCTGGAGCCAGGCCACGGCTGCAAGATCGGTTACTTCGCGCAGGAGCACGACACGCTCGACGACGCCGCGACGGTGTGGCAGAACATCCGCCACGCCGCGCCCGACACCGGCGAGCAGGAACTGCGGGGTCTGTTGGGCGCGTTCATGTTCAGCGGTCCGCAACTGGATCAACCGGCGGGCACATTATCGGGTGGGGAGAAGACGCGCCTCGCGCTCGCGGGCCTTGTCGCGTCGACGGCGAACGTGCTTCTGCTCGACGAACCGACGAACAACCTCGACCCGGCGTCACGTGAGCAGGTCCTCGATGCGCTGCGCAGCTACGTCGGCGCGGTGGTGTTGGTGACGCACGACCCAGGCGCCGCCGAGGCGCTGGATCCGCAGCGCGTAGTCCTGTTGCCCGACGGCACCGAGGACTTCTGGTCCAACGACTATCGCGATCTGATCGAGCTCGCCTGAGCCGGATCGCGAGCCCGTTTCATCAATTCCGCACGTTTGAGTGTGAACCCTTCATACGCTGGGTATGCCGCACAGCGTTGGGGGCATCAAACGTGGGGAGATGTCGATGAAGAAACTGAACAAGTCCCGGGACGAGATCCTGAACGAGTTGCGCAGCGCTTACGAGGGGGGCGCGAGCATTCGCACCTTGGTAGCCACAACTGGTCGCTCGTACGGCTCAATCCACAGCATGCTGCGTGAATCAGGAACCAGGATGCGCAGCCGCGGCGGCCCGAACCATCGCACCAGGCGCGCCAGCTGATTAGTGCGCCTTGCTCGGCTAAGGTTCCTGCTGCCGCAGTGAGGCCTCGACGAGGTCTAGTACGGCACTGAGCTTTTCGGGGTCATCGCCGGAGGCCAGCCGCGCCACCAGACCGTCGAGCACCAGGTCCAGATAGGTCTGCAAGACCGCGCTGGGCACATCGTCGCGTAGTCTGCCGGCCTGCTTCTGGCGACGGAGCCGATCCGTGGTGGCCGCCGACAGCTCGGCCGAGCGTTCCGACCAGCCCCGGTTGAACGCCGGATCGTTGCGCAGCTTGCGCGCGATCTCCAACCGGGTCGCCAGCCAGTCGAACTGGTCGGGTGCGGCCAGCATGTCGCGCATCACCTGTATCAAACCTTCCCGCGACGCGACATCGGCCATCCGTTCGGCGTCCTCGCGGGCCAGCTCGAAGAACAGCGTGTCCTTGTCGCGGAAGTGGTGAAAGATCGCACCGCGCGACAGCCCGATCGTCTGCTCGAGCCGCCGCACGGTGGCCTTGTCGTAGCCGTATTCGGCGAAGCACCGCCGGGCGCCGTCCAGGATCTGGCGGCGGCGGGCCGCCAGATGGTCATCGGTCACCCGTGGCATGAGTGCTTACGACTTCAACATGTTGCGTAGCACGTACTGCAGGATGCCGCCGTTGCGGTAGTAATCCGCCTCGCCTGGAGTGTCAATGCGCACCACCGCATCGAACTCGACCTTGGAGTCGTCTTCTTTGGTGGCAGTGACATGCACGGTCTTTGGCGTCTTGCCGTCGTTGAGCGCCTCGATGCCGCTGATGTCGAACGTCTCGGTGCCGTCCAGCTTCAGCGACGCCGCCGACTCCCCTTCGGGGAACTGCAGGGGGATGACGCCCATGCCGATCAGATTCGAGCGGTGAATGCGCTCGAACGACTCGGTGATGACCGCACGCACACCGAGCAGGCTGGTGCCCTTGGCCGCCCAGTCGCGCGACGAACCGGAGCCGTACTCCTTGCCACCGAGGACAACCAGTGGAATGTCCTGCGCGGCATAGTTTTGGGCGGCGTCATAGATGAACGCCTGTTCGCCGCCATTGGTGAAGTCGCGGGTGTAGCCGCCCGATACGTCATCGAGAAGTTGATTACGCAACCGGATGTTGGCGAACGTGCCGCGGATCATCACCTCGTGGTTGCCGCGGCGCGAGCCGTAGGAGTTGTAGTCCTTCTTGTCGATGCCGTGTTCGTCGAGGTACTGCGCGGCAGGGGTGCCGGGCTTGATGCTGCCAGCGGGGGAGATGTGGTCGGTGGTCACCGAATCACCCAGCAGTGCGAGCACTCTGGCGCCGTTGATGTCGGTCACTGGCTCCGGCTCGGGCGGCATCCCCTCGAAGTACGGGGGCTTGCGCACGTACGTCGAATCGCTGTCCCACTCGAAGGTGTTCCCTGACGGCGTCGGCAGATTGCGCCACCGGTCGTCGCCCTTGAACACGTCGGCGTAGTTCTTGGTGAACATCTCCGTGTTGATCGCGGAGGCGATGGTGTCGTTGATGTCCTTCTGCGACGGCCAGATGTCTTTCAGGAAGACCTCGTTGTCGTCGTTGTCCTTCCCGAGCGGCTCATTCTCGAAGTCGAAGTCCATCGTGCCCGCGAGTGCGTAGGCGATCACCAGCGGAGGCGACGCAAGATAGTTCATCTTCACGTCCGGGTTGATGCGGCCCTCGAAGTTGCGATTGCCCGACAGCACGGCGGTCACCGAAAGATCAGCATCGTTGACCGCCTTGCTGATCTCCTCGGGCAGCGGGCCAGAGTTGCCGATGCACGTGGTGCAGCCATAGCCGACGAGATAGAAGCCCAGCTTCTCCAGGTACGGCCACAGCCCGGCCTTGTCGTAGTAGTCGGTGACGACCTGAGACCCCGGCGCCATCGTGGTCTTCACCCACGGCTTGGATGTCAGGCCCTTGTCGACGGCATTCTTGGCCAGCAGCGCCGCGCCGAGCATCACCTCGGGATTGGAGGTGTTGGTGCACGACGTGATCGCGGCGATGACCACCGCGCCATGATCGACGATGAACTCGCCCCGCTCGTCGGACTTGACCTCCACCGGGTTTGTCGGGCGGCCGTCGGCGCCGACAGCCGCCGACGGGACGACCGCGTCGTCATCGGCGAACGCCAGGCTCGAGGCTGGGTCACTGGCCGGGAACGTCTCCTCGACAGCCTCATCGAGCTTGGAGTGAGGCGTCTCCTGGTGCTCGTCGCCGACGTAATTGTGAATGTCCTTGCGAAAGGCGCTCTTTGCGTCGGTCAGTGCGATCCGGTCCTGTGGACGCTTGGGCCCGGCGATGGACGCGACAACATCGGACAGGTCCAGCTCGATGTACTCGGAGTACTTCGGCTCCCGCTTGGGGTCGTGCCACATGCCCTGTTCCTTGGCGTACGCCTCGACAAGCGCGAGCTGCTCCTCGCTGCGCCCGGTCATCTTCAGGTACTCGATGGTGACTTCGTCGATCGGGAAAATCGCAGCGGTGGAACCGAATTCGGGACTCATGTTGCCCAGCGTGGCGCGGTTGGCCAGCGGCACCTCGGCCACGCCCTCGCCGTAGAACTCGACGAACTTTCCGACGACACCGTGCTTGCGCAGCATCTCGGTGACGGTGAGTACGACGTCGGTGGCGGTGACGCCCGCCGGACGCTCGCCGGTCAGCTTGAAGCCGACGACCCGCGGGATCAGCATCGACACCGGCTGGCCGAGCATCGCGGCCTCGGCCTCGATGCCGCCAACGCCCCAGCCGAGCACGCCGAGGCCGTTCTCCATGGTGGTGTGTGAGTCGGTGCCCACGCAGGTGTCGGGGTAGGCCACGCCGTCGCGCTCCCAGACCACGCGGGCCAGGTATTCGATGTTGACCTGGTGCACGATGCCGGTGCCCGGCGGGACGACCTTGAAGTCGTTGAAAGCGCCCTGGCCCCAGCGCAGGAACTGGTAGCGCTCACCGTTGCGCTCGTACTCGATCTCCACGTTGCGCTCGAACGCATTCGCGGTCCCGAACAGGTCGGCGATCACCGAGTGGTCGATCACCAGATCGGCCGGCGCCAGCGGATTGACCTTGTCGGGGTCGCCGCCGAGGTCGCCGACGGCCTCACGCATGGTGGCCAGGTCGACGATGCAGGGCACCCCGGTGAAGTCCTGCATGATCACCCGCGCGGGGGTGAACTGGATTTCTACGCTCGGGTCCGCCTCCGGATCCCAGTTCGCGATGGCCTCGATGTGGTCCTTGGTGACATTGGTGCCGTCCTCGGTGCGCAGCAGATTCTCGGCCAGCACCTTGAGGCTGTAGGGAAGTTTTTCGGTACCGGATACCGCGTCGAGGCGGTAGATCTCGTAGCTGTTGTCCCCGACCTTCAGCGTGTCGCGGGCATCAAAAGAGTTCACGGACGAATTTCCGTTATTACCTTTGCTCACATCAACTCCCGGCTAGATATCGCCGCGACGGGCTGTGTCGGCGGCGCGCACAACTCTAACAGTACGCTTGTCCTATAAGCCACCCGAGGGGTGGCTCAACTCTTGTCCTCGCGAGCGCGTGCTGCCACCTGCATACCCACTAATCGCGTACCGTGCCCGTGTGACCGGACCGCAAGTGATCCCGTTCCTGCCGTCGTACATTCCGCCGGATGTCGACATGAATCAGGTGCAGGCCGACGTGGCCGACGATGGGGTGAGCGTGCCTCCCGCAGACGCGGCCGATGTGCCGGCGCTGCGTCAAATAGTGCAGGAAGCGCGCCAGGAGGGCATCGACCTCAAGATCGTCGCGATCGAGAAGAACCCGCCCATCGACACCCCGCTGCGCGACATCGCCACCCAGATCGGCAAGACGTATCCAGACGCCACAGTGCTCGCCATCAGCCCGTCGTTCGCGGGCACCTACAGCACGCACTTCGACCGTGTCACCCTTGAGGCCGGCCAGGACGTGGCCAAAACGGGTAATGCGGTGCAGTCGTCAAAGAATTTTGTCAGCGAGTTGACGACGCAGCACTTTCCCTGGACGCCATTCACGATTGTTCTTGTGCTCGCCGTGATCGCGGCCGTCGTCACCACCCGCGTCCTGCAGGTTCGCGGCAAACGTGCCGCCGCGCAAAGCGCCCCGTCCGACGCCGCTGACTAGCCCATTCGCGGCGTTCGGCAAATTCAGACATCACTATTCGATAACGCTACATTCAATTACAAACCTGTAATTTGTGACTAAAGTTTCTTTAGCGTCAGATGTGACGTACGGTGCAATCGGTGGCCGATGTTGCAGTTGTGCTTTATGTGACTGCTGCGCTATGGCGCCCAGGATGTGCCGGCACGTTCGCGTCTGAGCCATAGGAGACTTGAGTCGAATGAGACGCACCCTTCGGGTCTGCGCGATCACGCTTGCCGTCGGCATGCTGCTCGCGACGCCCGGCCTGGCGGTCGCGCAACCTGGTAGTCCGGACAGCCTCGGCACACTCGTCGCCGCTGTAGCCAATTCGAATCAAAAGCTCCAGGACCTCGGCGCCGCCATCCAGGCCCAACAGGAAAGCGTCAACAAGGCGATTGTCGATGTGCAGACGGCGCGGGACAATGCCGTCGCCGCGCAGCAGGAGGTGGACGCCAGTGCGCAGCGGGTCGCGGAGGCCAACACCGCGATCAACGTGGCGCAGCAGCGCTTCGACACCTTCGCCGCCGCAACGTATGTCAACGGCCCGTCCGATTCCTACCTGACTGCCAGCGACCCGGCCGACATCCTGACCACCGCGGCCACCGGTCAGACGTTGTCCGTCAGCTCCCAACAGGTGATCACCAATCTCCAGCGCGCCCGCACAGAGCAGGTGAACAAGGAATCCGCCGCGCGGTTGGCCAAGCAGAACGCCGAGGCGGCCGTGGCCGACGCGGAAGCCAGTCAGCAGACCGCGGTGTCGGCGCTCACTGCGGCACAGCAGATGTTCGGCACGCAGCAGGCCGAGCTGGACCGGTTGACGTCCGAGCGTGCCGCTGCGCAGGCCAAGCTCGATGAGGCGCGCCAATGGTCGGCGCCCGCGGCCGGTCAGCCGGCCGCTCAACCCGTCGCGGCGCGGGCTGGGGATCCGGCCGCGAACTGGGATCGCGCGCCGGGTGCGCGTAATGCGGGCACCAGCAACTGGGACACCGCGTGGGATCCCACGTTGCCCGCGATCCCGAGCGCGTTCGTCAGCGGTGACCCGATCGCGATCATCAATTCGATCCTGGGCATCGCTCAGAGCTCGGCGCAGGTGACCCAAAACATGGGCCGCAACTTCCTGCAGAAGCTCGGCCTGGTTTCCACTCCCAGCGGCTACACCAATGGCGCGATTCCCCGCGTCTACGGCAGGCAGGCCACCGAATACGTGATCCGTCGCGGTATGGCGGTGATGGGCACGCCGTACTCGTGGGGCGGCGGCAACGCGGCAGGGGCCAGCAATGGCATCGATTCCGGTGCTGGCACAGTCGGTTTCGACTGCTCCGGGTTGATGCTGTACATGTTCGCCGGCGTCGGCATCAAGCTGGACCACTACTCGGGCTCGCAATACAACGCGGGCCGCAAGATCCCGTCTTCGCAGATGCGTCGCGGGGACATGATCTTCTACGGACCCAACGCCAGCCAGCACGTCGCGATGTACCTCGGCGACGGCCAGATGCTCGAGGCTCCATACACGGGGTCAGTGGTGAAGGTCTCGCCGGTGCGCACCAGCGGTATGACCCCCTACGTGACCCGACTGATCGAATGGTGATTCTTCTGCGCCGTACTGCAATTGCATTTCTGGTGGCCGCCGGGCTTCTGCTTGGCCTTACCGCGCCAGCGCTTGCCCAGCCCGATGACGGGCAATGGGATCCGACGCTGCCGAAGCTGATCAGTGCCGGCGCGCCTGGCGACCCATTGGCCATCGCCAACGCGTCGATCGCGGCCAGCACGCAGGCCACTCAGGTGACCATGGATCTGGGCCGAAAGTTCTTGAGCAGCTTGGGTCTTGCTCCAGCTTCGGCTCCGAGCGCAGGCGTCGCACCAGGCCGGGTGCGCGGACCGCAGGCAATCGAGTATGTGATCCGCAGGGGCGCGTCGCAGATGGGTGTGCCGTATTCGTGGGGCGGCGGAAAGCCGACCGGCCCCACCACCGGCATCGACTCCGGCGCCAACACGGTCGGCTTCGACTGCTCGGGGTTCACCCAGTTCTCGTTTGCCGGGGTCGGTGTGCTGATTCCCAAGTACTCCGGCGACCAGTACGACACCGGGCGCAAGGTGCCGGTGTCGCAGGCCAAGCGCGGGGATCTGTTGTTCTGGGGCCCCGGCGGCAGCCAGCACGTCGCGTTGTATCTGGGTGGTGGGCAGATGCTGGAGGCCTCGGGAAGCGCAGGCAAGGTGACCGTGAGCCCGGTGCGCCGGGGGGGCCTGCAGCCCCATGTCTCACGAATTATCGAAAGCTGAGCGGGTCCTGAGTCGATCCTGAGCTCTGCTGATGAATGCTGGTCAACCAGCCGACACTTCGCTGGGCAACGTCGACGGATTCCGGACTGCCTGGAATAGTTGACGACGAGCGTCTGGCCAACTCCGGCCGGCGCCGTTGCGACCAGCGTCTTAATTGATGTGGAAGGACCGTTGATGACCTCACCGAGTGGGCCGCCGCAGGGCGCCGGAGGATATTCCGGACAGGCGCCAACCCAGGGCTACAACTCCGGTCACCCCGGCTCCCACGCCGCGCCGCCGAATAACGGAGGCCTGCAGCAGGAGGTGCACACCCTCGAACGCGCCATCTTCGAGGTCAAGCGGATCATCGTCGGCCAGGATCAGCTGGTTGAGCGGATGCTCGTCGGGCTGCTTGCCAAGGGACACGTGCTGCTCGAGGGTGTGCCGGGCGTGGCCAAGACACTGGCTGTCGAGACATTCGCCAAGGTGGTCGGCGGCACCTTCGCCCGTATTCAGTTCACCCCCGACCTGGTGCCCACCGACATTGTCGGCACCCGGATCTACCGCCAGGGAAAGGAGGAGTTCGACATCGAACTCGGCCCGGTGGTGGTCAACTTCCTGCTCGCCGACGAGATCAACCGCGCGCCGGCCAAGGTGCAGTCGGCGCTGCTGGAAGTCATGGCCGAGCGAAAGATCTCCATCGGCGGCAAGACTTTCCCGCTGCCCGCGCCGTTCTTGGTGATGGCAACGCAGAACCCGATCGAGCAAGAAGGCGTTTACGCGCTGCCAGAGGCCCAGCGCGACCGGTTTCTTTTCAAGCTCAACATCGACTATCCGACGCCCGAGGAAGAGCGCGAGATCGTCTACCGGATGGGAGTCAAGCCACCGGAGCCGAAACAGGTCCTGGCCCCCGGCGACCTGTTGCGGCTGCAGGACGTGGCCTCCAACAACTTCGTGCACCACGCGCTCGTCGACTACGTGGTGCGCATCGTGACCGCAACGAGGCATCCCGAGAAGTTCGGCATGCCGGACGCCAAGGCGTGGATCGCCTACGGTGCGTCGCCGCGTGCGTCGTTGGGAATCATCGCCGCATCGCGCGCACTGGCTCTTGTGCGCGGGCGTGACTACGTAGTGCCGCAGGACGTCGTCGAGGTCATTCCGGACGTGCTGCGCCACCGGCTCGTGTTGACCTACGACGCGCTTGCCGACGAGATCTCGGCGGAGACAGTGATCAACCGCATCATGCAGACCGTGGCCCTGCCGCAGGTGAATGCGATTCCACAGCAAGGACATTCGGTGCCGCCCGTCGTACCCGCTGCCGCGGCCGCCGCCGGTAATCGGTGACTACGTCCAGACGCGGGGTGGACCTGCCGTCGCTGAAGCGCGGGGAGATCCGTGATCCGGCGCTGACGGCGGCGCTGCGCAAGCTGGAGCTGACGGTGCGCCGCAAGCTCGACGGCGTCCTGCACGGCGATCACCTGGGGCTGCTTCCGGGTCCGGGTTCCGAGCCGGGGGAGTCGCGGCTTTATCAGCCGGGCGACGACGTGCGGCGGATGGACTGGTCGGTCACGGCCCGCACCACTCATCCGCACGTGCGCCAGATGATCGCCGACCGCGAGCTGGAGACCTGGTTGGTGGTCGACATGTCGGCCAGCCTCGACTTCGGCACCACCGGTTGCGAGAAGCGCGACCTTGCGGTGGCCGCCGCGGCGGCGATCACGTTCCTCAACAGCGGTGGCGGCAACCGGATCGGCTCGATCATCGCCAACGGCGACTCGGTGCGGCGGGTGCCAGCGCTGTCGGGCCGCATGCACGAGCAGGAACTGCTGCGCACCATTGCCACCATGCCCAAGGCGCCGACGGGCGTGCGTGGTGACCTGGCCGCGGCCATCGACGCGCTGCGCCGTCCGGAGCGGCGCCGCGGCATGGCGGTGATCATCAGCGACTTCCTCGGGCCCATCAACTGGATGCGCCCCCTGCGCGCCATCGCCGGTCGCCACGAGGTGCTCGGCATCGAGATCCTCGACCCGCGCGACGTCGAGCTTCCGCCCATCGGTGACGTGATCCTGCAGGATGCCGAAAGCGGCGTGACGCGAGAGTTCACCGTCGACGAGCAGCTGAGGGGCGATTTCGAAAAGGCCGCGGCTGCACACCGCGCCGAGGTGGCGCGGACCCTGCTTCGTTGCGACGCGCCGCTGCTTTCGCTGCGCACCGACCGGGACTGGATCGCCGACGTCGTCCGTTTCGTTGCCCGCCGCCGCCGTGGAGCTCTCGCCGGACGATGAGCGCTGGCGCGAAGAGCAGAACCGAAGGCCCTAGTCAAAACGAAATGACAACTGGCACATGACTTTACCGTTGCTCGGCCCGATGACGCTGTCGGGCTTCGAACACGTTTGGTTCTTCCTATTTCTCTTCGTCGTCCTCGGTGTGGTCGCGCTCTACATCGTGGTGCAACTGGCTCGGCACAAGCGGATGCTGCGCTTTGCGAACATGGAGCTGCTGGAAAGCGTTGCGCCGAAACGGCCGTCACGCTGGCGGCATTTGCCCGCAATCCTTCTGGTGCTGTCATTGCTTCTGTTCACCGTCGCGATGGCCGGCCCCACGAACGATGTCCGTATTCCACGCAATCGTGCGGTCGTGATGCTGGTGATCGACGTGTCGCAGTCCATGCGGGCCACCGACGTATCACCGAGCCGGCTGGCCGCGGCTCAGGAGGCGGCCAAGCAGTTCGCCGACCAGCTCACGCCAGGCATCAACCTGGGGCTGATCGCCTACGCCGGCACCGCGACCGTGCTGGTGTCGCCGACCACGAACCGTGAGTCCACCAAGCTCGCGATCGACAAGCTGCAGTTGGCTGACCGCACCGCGACCGGTGAAGGCATCTTCACCGCGCTGCAGGCCATCGCCACCGTGGGCGCGGTGATCGGCGGCGGGGACGAGCCGCCGCCGGCCCGCATCGTGCTGATGTCCGACGGTAAGGAGACCGTGCCGTCGAATCCTGACAACCCGAAGGGGGCCTACACCGCCGCGCGCACCGCTAAGGATCAAGGCGTGCCGGTCTCGACGGTGTCGTTCGGCACGCCGTATGGCTACGTCGAGATCAACGAGCAGCGCCAGCCGGTGCCGGTCGACGACGAGATGCTCAAGAAGATCGCCGAGCTGTCCGGCGGCGAGGCCTACACCGCGTCGAGCCTCGAGCAGCTCAAGGAGGTCTTCTCCAACCTGCAGGAGCAGATCGGCTATGAGACGCGCAAGGGGGACGCCAGCGCCGGCTGGCTGCGGCTCGGTGCGTTGGTGCTGGCGCTGGCCGCGCTGGCGGCCATGCTGATCAACCGCCGCCTACCCAACTAACGCTGAAATGACAAGTGGCACATGACTGTACCGTTGCTCGGACCGATGACTCTGTCGGGCTTTGAACACGTTTGGTTCTTCCTGTTCCTCTTCGTGGTCCTCGGGCTGGTCGCGCTCTACATCCTGGGGCAGTTGGCGCGCAGCAGGCGTATCCAGCAGTTCGCCAACACCGAGCTGCTGGAAAGCGTTGCACCCAAACGGCCGTCACGGTGGCGGCACCTGGCGACAATCCTGCTGGTGTTGTCGCTGGTGCTTTTCACAGTCGCCATGGCCGGACCGACCCACGACGTCCGCATACCGCGTAACCGTGCCGTGGTGATGCTGGTGATCGACGTGTCGCAGTCCATGAAGGCCACCGACGTGTCGCCCAGCCGGATGGCTGCTGCGCAGGAGGCGGCCAAGCACTTCGTCGATCAGATGACGCCCGGCGTCAACCTTGGGCTGATCTCCTATGCGGGTACCGCGACCGTGCTCGTGTCACCGACGACCAATCGTGACGCGTCCAAGGTCGCAATCGACAAGCTGCAGGTGGCTGACCGCACCGCGACCGGTGAGGGCATCTTCACCGCGCTGCAGGCCATCTCCACCGTCGGCGCGGTGATCGGCGGCGGGGACGAGCCACCACCGGCGCGGATCGTGTTGATGTCTGACGGTAAGGAGACCGTGCCGTCGAACCCTGATAATCCCAAGGGCGCGTACACCGCCGCGCGCACCGCCAAGGATCAGGGTGTGCCGATCTCGACCGTCTCGTTCGGTACCCCGCACGGCTACGTCGAGGTCAACGACCAGCGCCAGCCGGTGCCGGTCGACGACGCGATGCTGAAGAAGATCGCCCAGCTGTCCGGCGGCGAGGCCTACACCGCGTCGAGCCTCGAGCAGCTCAACGAAGTGTTCACCAACCTGCAGGAGCAGATCGGCTACGAGACTCGCAAGGGCGACGCCAGCGCGAGCTGGCTGCGGCTCGGTGCGTTCGTCCTGGCGCTGGCCGCGCTGGCGGCCTTGTTGATCAACCGGCGGCTGCCCAACTAAGGCGATTTCTTAAGAATGCTTCGCAGGCACTAGGTTGGCCGCATGACTGTCACGGACAACTCAGCCGATACCTCCGGCCAAACCGCCGGTGGCCGTCCGCCGTTCGTCTCCCGGTCGGTCCTGGTCACCGGCGGAAACCGTGGCATCGGTCTGGCCATCGCTCAGCGCCTCGCCGCCGACGGCCATAAGGTGGCCGTCACCCACCGCGGATCGGGGGCGCCCGAGGGGCTTTTCGGCGTCGAGTGTGACGTGACCGACAACGACGCCGTCGACCGCGCGTTCAAAGTGGTCGAGGAGAGCCAGGGCCCAGTTGAGGTGCTGGTGTCAAACGCCGGCGTCGCCGCGGATGCCTTCCTCATGCGGATGACGGAAGAAAAATTCGAAAAGGTCATCGACGCCAACCTCACCGGGGCGTTCCGGGTGGCCCAGCGGGCATCGCGCAGCATGCAGCGAAAGCGATTCGGCCGGATGATCTTCATAGGTTCGGTCTCTGGCACCTGGGGCATCGGCAACCAGGCCAATTACGCTGCCTCCAAGGCCGGTGTAATTGGCATGGCGCGCTCAATCGCGCGGGAACTGTCAAAGGCCGGGGTCACTGCGAATGTAGTGGCCCCTGGCTACATCGACACCGACATGACCCGCGCGCTGGATGAGCGGATTCAAGAGGGGGCGCTGGAATTCATCCCGGCCAAGCGGGTCGGCACCGCCGCCGAGGTCGCCGGGGTGGTCAGCTTCCTGGCCTCCGAGGATGCGAGTTACATCTCGGGTGCGGTGATCCCGGTCGACGGCGGCATGGGTATGGGCCACTAACTACAGAGAAGGACTTTCACATGTCAGGTTTGCTCGAAGGCAAGCGCATCCTCGTCACGGGGATCATCACCGACTCGTCGATCGCGTTCCACATCGCCAAGGTCGCGCAGGAGGCGGGCGCCGAACTGGTACTGACCGGCTTCGACCGGATGAAGCTGATCCAGCGCATCATTGATCGACTACCGAGCCCGGCTCCCTTATTGGAACTCGACGTGCAGAACGAAGAGCACCTGAGCACGCTGGCCGACCGCGTGACCGAGGTGATCGGCGAGGGCAACAAGCTCGACGGCGTCGTGCACTCGATCGGTTACATGCCGCAGACCGGGATGGGCATCAACCCGTTCTTCGACGCACCGTACGAGGACGTCGCCAAGGGCATCCACATCTCCGCGTACTCGTACGCGTCGCTTGCCAAGGCGCTGCTGCCCATCATGAACCCCGGCGGCGGCATCGTCGGCATGGACTTCGACCCAACCCGCGCCATGCCGGCGTACAACTGGATGACGGTGGCCAAGAGCGCGCTTGAGTCAGTCAACCGGTTCGTCGCCCGTGAGGCCGGCCAGTATGGGGTGCGATCCAATCTCGTTGCGGCGGGCCCGATTCGGACGCTGGCCATGAGCGCCATCGTCGGCGGTGCTCTCGGTGAGGAGGCAGGCGCCCAGATGCAGTTGCTCGAGGAGGGCTGGGATCAGCGTGCCCCCATCGGGTGGAACATGAAGGACCCGACGCCGGTCGCTAAGACGGTGTGCGCGCTCTTGTCGGAGTGGTTACCCGCCACTACCGGAACGATCATCTACGCCGACGGCGGCGCCAGCACGCAACTTCTTTAGGAAATGAACCACTCGGGTCTTGATGCCGTCCTGCTGCTGTCGTTCGGCGGGCCGGAGGGGCCCGAGCAGGTAATGCCGTTCCTGGAGAACGTCACTCGCGGCCGCGGCATCCCGCGGGAACGGCTGGCATCGGTTGCCGAGCATTACCTGCACTTCGGCGGTGTCTCGCCGATCAACGGCATCAACCGGCAGTTGATCGCGGCGCTGCAGAACGAGATCGATCTGCCCGTGTACTTCGGCAACCGCAACTGGGCGCCGTATATCGAGGATACCGTTTCGACCATGCGCGACAACGGAATTCGGCGTGCTGCCGTGTTCACGACGTCCGCGTGGGGTGGCTACTCCAGCTGCACTCAATACGTCGAGGACATCGCACGCGCCCGAGCGGTCGTCGGCGAAGGCGCACCGGAGTTGGTCAAACTGCGCCAGTATTTTGACCACCCGCTGTTCGTTCAGATGTTCAGCGAAGCGATCGTCGGGGCGGCGCGGACTGTTCCGGACAGTGCCCGGCTGGTGTTCACCGCGCATTCCATTCCCGACGCTGCCCGATCCCGGTGTGGACCAGACCTTTACAGTCGTCAGGTGGCGTATGCGTCGCGGTTGGTCGCCACGGCCGCGGGCTATCGCGATTACGACCAGGTGTGGCAGTCACGCTCGGGACCTCCGCAGGTGCCGTGGCTGGAGCCCGACGTATCCGACCATTTGATGGCACTGGCCGAAGCCGGCTCCAAGGCAGTGATCGTCTGCCCGATCGGATTCGTCGCCGATCACATCGAGGTGGTGTGGGACCTGGACCGCGAGTTGCGGCAACAGGCCCATGATCTCGGCATCGCATTCGCGCGCGCCGCGACACCGAACGCCGATCCGCGATTCGCGCGGCTGGCCGTCAATCTGATCGACGAACTGCGCCTGGGCCGCGAACCGACCCGGCTGGCCGGTCCGGATGCCCCACCGCTGCAAGGCTTTTCGATCAACGGCGTGGTGTGCACGCCGAACTGCGGCTGACCGCGCGCTAGTTCCACGCCGAGTACAGGATCGCGTTGACCGCGGCCATCCGCGCTGAACGCACCACCCCGGACAACGGACGCAGTGCGTCGCTGGCTATCTGCACCTCGGATGAGGTCTGCAACCCGATCGGAATCAGACCAGAACTGACGGCGATGATCGCGTCGATGTGGGCGGCGTTCTCGAGTACCCGTACCGCCCGCGACGGTGCGTGGTCGGGCACCCGGTGTCCACGGCCGCTTTCCAGGACTTGCTCGACGAGCCCGCGGGGATCTGTGACGTCGGTGCCTGCCGCGCGGATGGCGCCCAGCGCATCGGCGGCCGAACGAACCGCCGAACGCAGTTCGTACTCCGCGTCGCCGAGGTCGACGTATTCGATGGGCGTCCCCGTCGGCAGTGAATACACCGTCCACGACAACGACGTCGGCTCCGGTTCGAAGTCGGATTCGTCCTCGAATTCGTCGTATTCGAAGTCAGGGACCAAGCCCACCGCGGTCGACGCATCGTTCCCGATGATGACGGCCTCGCCCGCGGTCACCGCGTCGCGCTGAAACTGGGTGCCGGCGGGCAGGCCGCGTACATCGCCGGGCACCGGGAGCGCCACGCCAATGGCGGGTGCCGACGGCCTCGAACCCACCGCCGTGCGCACCGTCTGCAGCAGCGACACGGCGCCCGCGTCAGTCAGGTCCGGCCACGGCAGCCCGGTGCGGCCGGCCGCCACGGAGTCGTATGCGGTTACGGAATGCCTTGGCGCCCAGAGCGATAACGCATCGAGAACGTCGTCAGGCGCTGCGGCGCCGGCGAGCCAGGCGTTGGCCCAAACCGACAGGGAGACACTAGGACACCACATGATGCTCGCAGTGTAGTTGTTAGCCCCGCATCCGGTCGGCTACAGGATAGGGTGGCGCCATGGCCGTCCCGCTGATCTGGCTAATCGCCGCACTGGCCCTCGCCGGGGCCGAAGCGCTCACCGGCGATCTGTTCCTTCTGATGCTCGGTGGCGGTGCGCTGGCCGCAGCCGGTTCGAGTCTGGTCTTCGACGATCTGTGGATACACGGCGCGGTATTTCTCGTGGTGTCGGTGCTGCTGGTGGTGTTGGTCCGTCCCGCGCTGCGCCGACACTTCACATCGGGCTCGGGTCTGCCAGAGCCCGCGAAGGCGCTGGAAGGCAAGAGCGCGCTGGTGCTCGATCGGGTCGCCCGCCATGAAGGCCAGGTGAAACTCGACGGCGAAATCTGGACGGCGCGCCCGCTTAACGAGAACGATGTCTACGAACCGGGCGACCACGTGACCGTCGTACATATCGACGGCGCCACGGCGGTCGTCCAAAAAGTCTAGAGAAAACTGGACAAACAACGGAAAGGTTGCAAGTCATGGATGGTGCCATCGCCGGCCTGATACTGGTCGGAGTGCTGGTGGTATTCGCCGCCATCATCGTGGCCAAGTCGATCGCGCTGATCCCGCAGGCCGAGGCCGCGGTCATCGAACGGCTGGGCCGCTACAGCAAGACCGTGTCGGGCCAGCTGACCTTGCTGCTGCCCTTCGTAGACAAGATCCGCGCCAGGGTGGACCTTCGCGAGCGAGTGGTGTCGTTCCCGCCGCAGCCGGTGATCACCGAGGACAACCTGACGGTGAACATCGACACTGTCGTCTACTTCCAGGTCACCAATCCACAGGCCGCCGTCTACCAGATCAGCAACTACATCGTCGGCGTCGAGCAGTTGACCACCACGACACTGCGCAACGTGGTCGGCGGTATGACCCTGGAACAGACGCTGACGTCGCGCGACTCGATCAACGGCCAGCTGCGCGGCGTGCTCGACGAGGCCACCGGCCGATGGGGGCTTCGGGTCGCGCGTGTCGAGCTGCGCAGTATCGATCCGCCGCCGTCGATCCAGGAGTCGATGGAAAAGCAGATGCGCGCCGACCGCGAGAAGCGCGCCATGATCCTGATGGCGGAAGGTAACCGCGAGGCGTCGATCAAACAGGCCGAGGGCCAAAAGCAGGCCCAGATCCTCTCGGCCGAAGGTGCCAAGCAGGCGGCGATCCTGGCCGCCGAGGCCGACAGGCAGTCCCGCATGTTGCGCGCTCAAGGCGAGCGGGCCGCGCAATACCTGCAGGCCCAAGGCCAGGCAAAGGCGATCGAGAAGACGTTCGCCGCGATCAAGGCCGGCCGTCCCACGCCCGAGATGCTGGCCTACCAATACCTGCAGACGCTGCCGCTGATGGCCAAGGGCGAAGCTAACAAGGTGTGGCTGGTGCCCAGCGATTTCGGGACCGCGCTGCAGGGCTTCACCAAGATGCTCGGCGCGCCCGGCGACGATGGCGTGTTCCGCTACCAGCCGTCGCCGGTGGAGGAGGACCTGCCCAAGCCCGAGGACGACTCGGCCGAGGTGGCCGAGTGGTTCAACACCCAGACCGATCCGGAGATCGCCCAGGCGGTCGCCAAGGCCGAGGCGGACGCGCGGTCCACATCGGGCATCAGCGCCATCCCGGTCGCACCGGAGGATCCGCTGCCGTCGATGCAGTATCCGCCGCTGTCACAGCAGCGGCAGGATGGTCCGCCACAGATGCCGGGACGGCACAGCGGTTCCCCGCAGCAGCCCTAAACCGCGCTCAACGGGTGATCGCCGGCTCACTGTCGGGAGCCGCCTCGGCTAGGCGCTCGTTGTGATGGCGCCGGTGGGTGCGGATTTCGTAGATCAGGCCCGCGATGCCGAGGCTCGCGGTGCACAACGACACCATGAACAGCAGCGGGCTGACGTTGCCGGTGAGTGCGTCGCCGAGGATCACCACCGCCGCGGTGCCGGGCACCAGTCCGACAAGGGTCGCCAGCGTATAGGGCAGCACCCGCACTGCCGACGCGCCTGCGGCGTAGTTGAACACCGAGAACGGCACCGCGGGAATCATTCGCATAGACAACACCGCGGGCCAGCCGCGCTCCCGCAGGCGGGCGTCCAGCGAATCGACGCGCGGGTGGCGGACAAGTCGGCTGAGTTGCCAGCCGGCGGCGCGCACCAGCAGCAACGCGATGACGGCGCTGATAGTGGCCGCCGCCACCGCAAGGGGCACACCCAGGACTGGACCGAAGAGCAGGCCCGCTGCCAGCGTGAACGCGGTGCGCGGGAATGGAAAGACCGTCGCCACGATGTGCGCGGCGAAGAAGGCCAGCGGGAACCACGGACCGACCGAAGTGGCCCAGTCGCGCAGCTGGACAGCGGTCGGCAAGTCAACGAGTAGCGCAACTGCGATGAGGATCACAATCGCTGTCAGGATGACGACGAACCGGCGCGGCGGGACCGACGACGCCGTCGCGATCACCGCGGCACGCAGTGCGCGCAGGGTGCTGACGACGGCTTTCACGCCTACCAAGACTACGGGCCGTTGCTGCGACACGTTCGCAGCGTAGAGATGTCGGTCGTTGTGATTACGGTCCAAGTATGTCTCGGTTCCGGCTGTTGCCTACCCCTGAGCAGGAGGAAGCCCTGTTGGCGCATTGCCGGGATGCGCGGTACGTGTGGAATCTCGCGGTCGAGCAGCAACAGCACTGGCAGCCGGGCCGTACAGCTCCCGGTTATATGGCGCAAAGCGCGCAGTTGACGGAAGCCCGCGCGGAGTACGCGTGGCTCCGTGCTGGGAGTCAGACGGTGCAGCAGCAGGCGCTGCGGGATTTCGCGCTAGCGATGCGGAACTTTTTCGGCGGTACGCACCGCCGTCCGACGTGGCGTAAAGCCGGTGTGCACGAGGGGTTTCGGCAGGTCGGGTTGAAACCGCATCAAGTCGAGCGGCTGAACCGCCGCTTCGGTCGGGTCTGGGTGCCCAAGGTGGGGTGGGTGCGGGTTCGCCTTTCGCGGCCGGTCCCCGAGGGCGTCAAGTCCTACCGGGTTACTCGTGATCGGGCTGGCCGATGGCATATCGCGTTCGCCCATATCCCCGACCCGACCCATGGTCCGGGCGATTGCAGCGTGGTCGGCATCGACCGTGGTGTTGCCGTGTCGGCCGCGCTGTCGACCGGCGAGCTGTTGCGCGCACCTGGTCTGGCTCCTGGTGAATTGAAGCGGTTGAAGGTGTTGCAGCATCGTCTTGCGCGCTGTAAGCGCGGTTCCAACCGCCGGGAGAGGACGAAACGGGCGATCGCGAAGCTGAAAGCTGGCGAGCGGGATCGGCGTAAGGACTGGGTCGAGAAGACCACCACCGACCTGGCGCGGCGGTACGACCTGATCAGGGTCGAGGCGCTTGACGTGCGGGCGATGACGCGGTCGGCGCGCGGCACCGTCGAGCAGCCGGGCGTGGGGGTGGCCCAGAATCGTGGGCTTAACCGCGCGATCAGCCGAAGTGGCTGGGGCCAACTGGTCACGCGTTTGCAGCACAAGGCTTTCGGTCGGGTCGAACAGGTCCCGGCTGCGTACACGTCGCAACGTTGTTCCGAGTGTGGGCACGTCGCACCCGGGAACCGCAAGAGCCAAGCGGTTTTCGAGTGCGAAGCCTGCACTGCTGGGCGGTGCAACGCCGACGTCAACGCTGCATGCAACATCGCCGCCGGACGGGCGGTGACCGCACGGGGAGACCTCGCCGGTGGGCGGTCTGCGAACCGTGAACCTCAACTCGGCATTCCTGCCGCATAAGTCGACGGGATCAGCGTTGGAATCCCCGGACGTCAGTCCGAGGAGGACGTCAATTAGCCTGATGGCGTGCAAAAACCCGGTGATACGGAATCCGATATCGCGAGGTGGCGCTCGGCCGTAGCCGGCGTACTGACCAAGAGCACCCGGAGTGACCCGGCGGATTTGCCCGCCGAGCCCGAGCGGCTGCTGGATTCGCCCACCTACGACGGTTTCGCGATCCGCCCGCTGTACACGTCTTTCGATGCGCTGCCCGAGCCGGCGCTGCCCGGGCAGTGGCCATACGTGCGGGGCGGCGACGCGTTACGCGACGTCAAGTCGGGATGGCGGGTTGCCGAAGCGTTCCCCGCCAACGGATCCGCTGCGCAGGCCAATGGCGCGGTGCTCGTCGCGCTGACCGAAGGCGTGAGCGCGCTCGTACTGCGCGTGGGCGGTTCGGCAGCCGAGCTGGACCGTTTGCTTGAGGGTGTCTTCCTCGACCTCGTCCCGGTCGTGCTCGACGCGGGTGCCGATTACGCGGCTGCATCGGACGCGGTGCTGGGGCTGTTGACCGATCTCGACGAAGACCAGCGGTCCCGGCTGTCGGTGGATCTGGGTGCCGACCCGTTGACCGCGCCGCTGAGCGCGCGTCCGGCGCCGACTGTCGCCGACGTCGTTGCGGTGGCCGCCAGAGCGACCGGATACGACGGTGGCGTGCGGGCAATTACCGTCGACGGCCCCGCGTTTCATGATCTTGGTGCCAGCGCGTCGTGGGAATTGGCGGGCAGCATCGCCGCGGCCGTCGGCTGTCTGCGGGTGCTCGGCGACGGTGGCATCGCGCTGGGGGACGCGTTGCGGCAGATCAGCTTCCGCTTCGCCGCCGACGATGACCAGTTCATGACGATCGCGAAGCTGCGCGCGGCGCGCCAGCTGTGGGCGCGAGTCGCCGAGGTCGTGGGGGAGCCGACCGCCGGGGCGGCCCGTCTGCACGCGGTCACGTCGCTACCCATGATGACGCAGCGCGATCCGTGGGTGAACATGTTGCGCACCACACTGGCGGCGTTCTCCGCAGGCGTCGGAGGCGCGGACACCGTCCTTGTTCACCCATTCGACGTGGCCATTCCCGGCGGATTCCCAGGTACCGCTGCGAGTTTCGCCCGGCGCATTGCCCGCAACACCCAGTTGCTGCTGCTGGAGGAGTCGCACATCGGCCGGGTGCTCGACCCGGCGGGTGGCTCGTGGTTCGTGGAGGACCTCACCAAGGCGTTGGCCGAGCAGGCGTGGCAGCATTTCCAGGACATCGAATCCCGCGGCGGTTTCGAGGCCGCCCGCGATTACATCGCCGCACAGATCGCCGAAGTAGCCGCCCGCCGCACCGACGACATCGCGCATCGGCGCACAGCCCTTACCGGTGTCAACGAATACCCGAACCTCGCTGAACCGCCGCTGCCGCAAGGTGATTTGGTTGATTCGGTGGCGCGGTACGCCGCTGGGTTCGAGGCGCTGCGGAACCGGTCGGACGCATTGCTGGAAAAGACGGGATCGCGGCCGAAAGTATTGCTACTGCCACTCGGCCCGCTGGCGGAGCACAACGTCCGTAGCACGTTCGCGACGAACCTGCTTGCCTCCGGCGGCATCGAGGCGGTCACGGAGGACGCCGGCGCCAAGGTCGCCGTGATCTGCGGCACGGACGCCCGCTACGCCGCCGAAGCCTCAGCCGCCGTCGATGCGGCGCGGAAAGCCGGCGTGTCGTATGTGCTCCTCGCCGGTCCGGAAAAGGCTGTGGCCGACGCGGATTCGAAGCCCGACGGCTACCTGACCGCGAAGATCGACGCGGTGGCATCGTTGTCGGACCTGCTTACCCGATTGGGGGCATGACGTGACTGCAACAACAGGCATCGGAAGCTTCGCCGACGTACCACTGCACGGCGAAAGCAACGGCGAACCCGTGACCGAAGCAGCTGTCGGCAAGCTCGTTGAAGCGGCGGCCGCCGCCCACGGCTACACCCCAGACCAACTGGACTGGGCCACTCCCGAAGGCATCGACGTCAAGCCCGTATACGTCGCGGCCGACCGGGATAGTGCGGTGGCCCAAGGCTATCCGCTGGACAGCTTCCCGGGCGAACCGCCGTACATCCGCGGCCCGTACCCGACGATGTACGTCAACCAGCCGTGGACGATCCGCCAATACGCCGGGTTCTCCACCGCCACGGAATCCAACGCGTTTTATCGCCGCAACCTTGCGGCGGGCCAGAAGGGCCTTTCGGTCGCGTTCGACCTGGCCACCCATCGCGGCTACGACTCCGACCACCCACGAGTGGCCGGCGACGTCGGAATGGCAGGGGTGGCAATCGATTCCATCCTCGACATGCGCCAGCTGTTCGACGGCATCGATCTGTCAACGGTGTCCGTGTCGATGACCATGAACGGCGCGGTGCTGCCGATCCTTGCGCTGTACGTGGTTGCCGCCGAGGAGCAGGGCGTGCCGCCGGAGAAGCTCGCCGGGACCATTCAGAACGACATCCTCAAGGAGTTCATGGTCCGCAACACCTACATCTATCCGCCGAAGGCGTCGATGCGGATCATCTCCGATATCTTCGGCTACTCCAGCACCAAGATGCCGAAGTTCAATTCCATCTCGATCTCCGGATATCACATCCAGGAGGCCGGTGCCACAGCGGATTTGGAACTGGCCTACACGTTGGCCGACGGCGTCGAGTACATCAAGGCGGGCCTGGATGCCGGTCTGGACATCGACAAGTTCGCGCCGCGATTGTCGTTCTTCTGGGGCATCGGGATGAACTTTTTCATGGAGGTGGCCAAGCTGCGGGCGGGCCGGCTGCTGTGGAGCGAGCTGGTTGCCGAATTCAGTCCGAAGGATGCGAAATCACTGTCGCTGCGCACACATTCGCAGACGTCGGGCTGGTCGCTGACCGCGCAGGACCCGTTCAACAACGTCGCCCGCACCTGCATCGAGGCGATGGCCGCCACCCAGGGCCACACCCAATCGCTGCACACCAACGCCCTCGACGAGGCGTTGGCGTTGCCGACCGATTTCTCTGCGCGCATCGCTCGCAACACCCAGTTGCTGCTGCAGCAGGAATCGGGCACCACCCGGCCGATCGATCCGTGGGGCGGCTCGTATTACGTCGAGTGGCTCACGCAGGCGCTCGCCGAGAAGGTGCGTGAGCACATCCGTGAGGTGAACGAGCATGGCGGCATGGCGCAGGCCATCAGCGACGGAATCCCGAAGCTGCGCATCGAGGAGGCGGCCGCGCGCACCCAGGCCCGCATCGACTCCGGCCAACAGCCTGTGATCGGCGTCAACAAGTACCAGGTCGATGAAGACCACGAGATCGAGGTGCTCAAAGTCGAGAACAGCCGGGTACGCGCCGAACAGATCGCCAAACTGGCCCAGTTGCGCGCCGACCGCGACCCGAAGGCCGTCGACACCGCGCTGGCCGAGCTCAGCCGGGCTGCCGAAGGTGAGGGCAACCTGCTCGAACTCGCCATCAACGCCGCCCGCGCCAAGGCCACGGTCGGCGAGATCTCCGATGCGCTCGAGAAGGTTTGGGGACGCCATCAGGCCGAGATCCGTACCATCGCCGGGGTCTACCGCGATGAAGTCGGAAAGGTCAGCAACATCTCCAGCGCGTCAGAGCTCGTCGAGAAGTTCGCCGAGGCCGACGGCCGCCGGCCCCGCATCCTGGTGGCCAAGATGGGCCAGGACGGGCACGACCGCGGGCAGAAGGTGATCGCAACGGCGTTCGCGGACATCGGTTTCGACGTCGACGTGGGCTCGCTGTTCTCGACGCCGGACGAGGTGGCACGCCAAGCCGCAGACAACGACGTGCACGTGGTCGGGGTTTCGTCCTTGGCGGCCGGGCACCTGACCCTGGTGCCTGCACTGCGCGATGCGCTCGCGGAAGTGGGACGGCCGGACATCATGATCGTGGTCGGCGGCGTCATCCCGCCTGGCGACTTCGACGAGTTGTACGCCGCAGGCGCCACCGCCATCTTCCCGCCGGGCACGGTGATTGCCGACGCCGCGATCGGCCTGCTGCAGAAGCTGGCCGAGCGGCTGGGCTACAGCCTCGGCTAGATGAACCAGCCGGGCTCCGATCTCGCTGCGGCCATCCGCGCCGGCGACCGCGCGGCGCTGCCAAGGGCCATCACACTGGTCGAGTCGACCCGTCCCGATCATCGTGAGCAGGCCCAGCAGCTGCTGCTGGAGTTGATGCCGGAAGCAGGCAATGCCATGCACGTCGGCATCACCGGGGTGCCGGGCGCCGGCAAGAGCACCACCATCGAGGCGCTCGGCATGTACCTGATCGAACAGGGGCATCGGGTCGCCGTGCTGGCCGTCGACCCGTCGTCCACCCGCACCGGCGGGTCGATCCTGGGCGACAAGACCCGGATGGCCCGGCTCGCGGTGCATCCCGACGCCTACATCCGGCCGTCGCCGACCTCGGGCACGCTCGGCGGAGTTGCGAAAGCCACCCGCGAAACCATCGTGTTGCTTGAGGCGGCCGGCTTCGACGTCATCCTGGTCGAAACCGTCGGCGTGGGGCAGTCCGAGGTGGCGGTCGCCAACATGGTCGACACGTTCGTGTTCCTGACGCTGGCCCGCACCGGCGATCAGCTGCAGGGCATCAAGAAGGGTGTGCTCGAGCTCGCCGACGTCGTGGTGGTCAACAAGGCCGACGGAGAGCACGCGACTGAGGCCAAGGCTGCGGCCCGCGAGCTCACCGGAGCGATCCGGCTCATTTATCCACGCGAAACACTCTGGCGCCCACCGGTTCTCACGATGAGCGCACTACAGGGCAACGGCCTGACCGAACTGTGGGACACGGTGCTCAAACACTGTCAAGTCCTCACCGACGCGGGGGAGTTCGAGGCCCGCAGGCGCGCGCAGCAGGTGGACTGGACATGGTCGATGGTCCGCGACGCCGTCCTGGACAGGGTGCTCTTGCATCCGGGGGTGCGGAAGATCCGTGCCGAGGTCGAACGCCAGGTGCGCGACGGGGAGCTGACCCCCGCCCTTGCTGCGCAGCACCTCCTCGATGCTGCTGACGTGCAGCGATCTAACTAATTGGTAACACTTCGTTTATTTGCCGGGGTTGCAGGTAAATTCAATACATTGTGACTGGTGTCAATAGCCGGGACCGCAGCGCAGCGCTCCCGCACGGCATACAGGGCGCGGCAGACCCCAGCTTCGCCTGCACAGTGCGCGCGTTCTCCCAGCTGTTCCCGGGGCGGCGGTTCGGCGGTGGCGCACTTGCCGTCTACCTCCACGGCGAACCCGTCGTCGATGTTTGGACGGGCTACGCGGACCGCCGCGGCACCGAGTACTGGACCGCCGACACCGGCGCGATGGTGTGGTCGGTGACCAAGGGCCTGGCCTCAACGGTCATCCACCGGTTGGCCGGCCGTGGTCTGATCGAGTACGACAGCCCCGTCGCCAAGTACTGGCCGGAGTTCGGTGCCAACGGCAAGGCCGACATCACGGTCCGCGACGTCATGCGGCATCGTGCGGGGCTGTCTCAGCTCAACGGGGTGAGCATGGCCGAACTGCTGGACCACATTGCGATGGAGTCGCGCCTGGCGGCCGCTCCGGTGAACCGCGTCTTGTACGGCAAGCCGGCGTATCACGCGCTCACGTACGGCTGGCTGATGTCGGGGTTGGGGCGTGCCGTCACCGGCAAGGGGATGCGGGATCTGATCCGCGAGGAATTGGCCGAGCCGCTGAACACCGACGGGTTGCACTTGGGCCGTCCGCCCGCCGACTCACCGACGCGTGCCGCGCAGATCCTGGTGCCGCAGGGCACGTTCAGCAATCCGGTGTTCAACTTCGTTGCACCCCGGCTCGCGGCGCTGCAGTTTTCCGGCGCCTTCGGGTCGATGTACTTCCCCGGCATGAAAGCCGTTGTGCAGGGTGATATCCCGTTCCTCGACTCCGAGATCCCCGCTGCCAATGGGGTGACCACGGCGCGGGGCCTGGCCAAGATGTACGGGGCGATCGCCAACGGCGGCCGCATCGACGGCACGCAGTTCCTCTCGCAGGAGCTGGTTGCGGGGCTGACCGGCAAGCCCAGCCTGTTGCCCGACCGAAACATCTTCGTGCCCCTGAGCTTCAACCTGGGCTATCACTCGCTGCCGTTCCCGCCGGGGCTGATGCCCGGTTTCGGTCACGCCGGCCTTGCGGGCTCGGTGGGCTGGGCCGATCCAGAGAGCGGCCTGTCGTTCGGTTTCGTGCACAACCGGCTGTTGACCCGGATGCTGCTGGACCAGGCGTCGTTCGCGGGGATCCATGCGCTCATCCGGCGGGATGCCGCCAAGGCCCGCAAACGCGGTTACGAGACGACGCCGGCGCTCGGCGCTCCGTACGACGTGCCGCGGCCAGTGGCCGGGTAGTTCAGCGGCTCAGCTGTTGGCGTTGGTGAACCACTTGGTCTTGTTTCGCCAGGATTCCGCAGAGGTGATCGCGAATCCGGCGCCGCACATGCAGGCGAACACCCACACCAGCGTGGTACCGCCCCAGGTCGTCTGCAGCGGCGGGATGAAGGCGGTGGCGAGCCGGACGAGACATGCGGCCACGCCCGCCGCAGAGGCCACGAGGTAGATATTGGCGACCCGACGTGAACGCGGATCCCGCCGCAGTACGAGCAGCGCCCGCCCGCCATACCCGAGCAGGTATATGAGGATGCCGCAGAGCAGCAGCCAATAGATGTTCAGCCAAAAGTCGGTGGGTACCTGGAAGAAGTCGGCCTTGTAGATCTTCGCGCCGTTGCCGAGCGAGAACGTGACCAACAGCAGCGGAATGCACAGAGTCGCCGGGTATTCGACGTACTGCTTGAAGGACTTCTGCAGCGAGTGGTCGTCCTGAAGCCTGCCGAGCGCGTTGTACACGACGGCGGATGCGGCGACGATGTAAAGGTCGTGACCGATGTAGTCCTCGAGATTCCACTTGCCGGTCAGTGCGTGAAGCGCAACACCGAGCGTCTCTGAGGCCCATGGAGACATGAGCAGGACAGCGCCGCCCTGCAAAGCGATGTTGAGGGTTGCAGCGAACTCCCAGCGAGACGACCAGGTAACGCGGCGGATCCACAAACTCCACCCGATACAAGCGAGGGTGATCGCTATGAGGGTTGCCAGAGCCATGGGAGTCGCCTTAGAACTGAGCTTGCTAGCAAAGTGTACGGCCTAACCGGTTTAAAGCGGAGGCGCGTCCGGCCTCGGCGTCAACTCGGACAGCTTCGGCGGGCGAGTCGACTGCTTGGTCTGCACGGTGTCCTGTACCGCCGTCGTCGTCGTGAACGGGGCCGATTCGACGTAGCTCCACACCTCTTGGCGGCTCATCAACCCGAACTGGATCTGCAGGTCGGGATAGCTGAGCGCGAACCTATCGGCTACTCGCCGAAGCTCCTCGGCGTTCGGATAGTCGTCTTCCTTGATTCGCCGGTAGTAGGTGCTGCTCGAGATGCCCAGCGCATCGTAGATGTCCTTGGCATCGATCTCTCCGTCGAGGAGATAGTCGAGCAACGCCTTGAGCTGTCTGCCGTTCTCGTCCGTGCGTGGCATGCACCTACGATAAACCTTCTTCCCGCGTTTGGGCAGCACCCTCCGTAAGCCGGATAGATTAGCCGTTATTGACACAGGCGTCACAGTTTTGGGATGGGTATCCCATTTCTGGGAACGCGGTGTTACGTTAGCTACATGGCTGCTCCCTATTTAGCTGATAACACCAGCGACCTGATGTATTCGGTCGACAACTTGACCATGCCGACGTTGCGGATGGTCGACCATGACATAGCCGACGGGATCTCGCCTGTCCTGGAGAAACTGTCCTCCGCTCCGTCCGACGAGGTGACCGCGGAACTTGCCGGAGCAACGGAATGGCTCGGGCTGGCCGCCGACGAGATACTGCTTGCCGCGCTCGGGCGAGCTATCGCGCGCACCATTGGTGACGGCGTCGTCGCGGTCGATGTCACCGGAGAGCGGCGGTGGCAGTTACACGCAATCCCGCTGATGTGCGCGACCTCGCAGCAGGCGAGTGCGACCGACATGGTTCGCAGCGTGCATCGCATGTTCGATGCCGTGCCGTTGCACGCCCTCGCGATGCAGTCCGAGATCCTCCTCAACTACATCGGCACGCTGCCGGACGGCACCACCCCGATGTACGAGACGCCGCCAGGCCTGGGATACGCGCTCGAGTTGCGGGTGTACCGCACCGACGGAGTGCTGCATCTCGATTGGTGGTACGACACGACCCGGTTCGAGAGCTACACCGTCGAAGAACTCATGGAGCAGTTCCCGTTGGCGCTCTTCGATATGACTTCAGACGCCGCCGCCCCAGTCTGACGTCATCGGGCATCTTCCAGGCGTAGGCCCACCCCCAGCGTCACCTGGAAGTGTCCGATGGCGCCATCCTGGAGATGGCCGCGCACGGATCGCACCTCGAACCAGTCGAGGCCGCGCATCGTCTCCGATGCCCTGGAAATGCCGTTGCGGATCGCCGCGTCGATGCTGTCGGGGGAGCTGCCGACGATCTCGATGATTCGGTACGTGTGATCGCTCATGGCGCGACGCTACGCGGTTTAGGGTGCCGCTATGCCGGACTCCGCCAGCGCGCGTGCATTCGTATTGGAACGGCCGCGTGCAGCCGACCATGAGCCGTACACGGCGTGGTGACACCTTGACCGACGCTCGTATCCCGCGGCTGCCGGTAGAGGAGGCCAAGGCCGCCGCCGACGAGGCCGGAGTCCCGGACTACATGGCAGAACTGTCCATCTTCCAGGTGCTGTTGAATCATCCGACGCTGGCGCGTGCGATCAACGATCTGCTCGCGACGATGCTCTGGCACGGCAGGCTCGCACCGCGGCTGCGGGAGTTGGCCATCATGCGGATCGGCTGGCTGACCGCGTGTGATTACGAGTGGACGCAGCATTGGCGGGTGGCGCTCGGACTGGGCGTGCCTGCCGGAGACCTCCTCGGCGTGCGCGACTGGGCAGCGCAATCGTCGTTCGGCGGACCCGAGCGAGCCGTGCTGGCCGCGACAGACGAAGTCGTGCGTGACGGTGCGGTGAGCGCGCAGACCTGGGCGGAGTGTGAGCGGGAACTCGGCGCAGACTCAGCGGTGCTGATCGAGTTGGTCACCGCGATCAGTGCGTGGCGGATGATCGCCTCGATCCTGCACAGCCTCGAGGTGCCGCTGGAGGATGACGTCGCCAGCTGGCCGCCGGAGGGTCAGCCTCCGAGGCGGTAGGTCTGTCCCGGTCCGCGATGGGCGAGGCCGTTTCTGACGCGCTGTTGCCAAACCAGTTGGTTCGGGAGTAGCGTCTGTTTCCGAACCAAATGGTTTGGCTACGGAAGGGTTGTGATGGACATCGAGAAGGCTCGAACGAGTTTCGCCGAATTGCGGGGCCAGCGCGACGTCAGTCCCGCCGATCTCGACGAGATCTGGTCGGCGCTCGACACCGTCCGATCCGCCGACATCGTCGGCACATGGAAGGGCGACGAATTCCACACCGGGCACAAGATGAACGGCCAGTTGGCAGCCGCGCGCTGGTTCGGAAAGATCTTCAAATCCGTCGACGACGTCGAACCCATCGTCTGCTACGACGATAACGGAAACCTGTTCTCCAACAACGAGTTGAGCCGTGGCGGCGCGAGCCTGTGGGACATCGAGTTCCGCGGCGAGGTCACGGCCACCATGGTCTACGACGGGCAGCCCGTCTTCGATCACTTCAAGATGGTCGACGACAACACGCTGATGGGCATCATGAACGGCAAGCGGCAACGGGTCAGCGGCAACTTGCTGTATTTCCTGCTCGAACGAGCCTGATGCAGATCACTGCCGCGCTGAGTCGGTCACCGGACACGCCGTTCACGCTTGAACCGGTCGACCTCGACGAGCCGCGGCCGGACGAGGTGCTCGTTCGGATACACGCGACCGGGGTGTGCCACACCGACTTGACGTTCAAGGCCCGGGTCCCCGGTGCAGCCGTCTTCGGACACGAGGGCGCAGGCGTGGTCGATGCGGTCGGGGCACAGGTCACGGGAATCCAACCCGGCGACCATGTCCTGCTGAGCTATCGCAGCTGCGGCGAATGCGCGCACTGCGGAGGCGGGCACCCCGCGTACTGCTCGCGCGGCGCGCTGCTCAACATGTCGGGTGGCCGAGCAGATGGCACTGCGACGTTGTCGCAGAACGGAACTCGCCTCTTCGGGTCGTTTTTCGGGCAATCGAGCTTCGCGCAGTACGCGCTGGCCACCGCGGACAACGTCGTCGTAGTTGACCCGTCTGTCGACCTCACCCTCGCGGCTCCCCTCGGGTGCGGGTTTCAGACAGGCGCGGGCGCGGTCCTCAAAGTTCTTGCTCCCGAACCGAATTCGCGGCTGGTCGTATTCGGTGCCGGCGGTGTCGGCCTGGCTGCGGTGATGGCCGCGAAGGCAATTGGGGTCCAAGCGGTCGTGGTGGTTGATCCGGTGGCGTCGCGCCGGGAAAAGGCCATCGAACTCGGTGCGAGTCAAGTTGTGGATCCGACCAACGAGGACGTGGCAACGATTACCCGCGGTGTGACGCACGCGCTCGACACGACCGGACTTCCCGAGGTCGTCGCGACCGCGCTGGGCGTGCTCGAATCGCGCGGGATGTTGGTCGTGGTCGGTCTGGGTGCTCGGCACGCGACGATCGACATCAGGGATCTGATGTACAGCGGCAAGACGATTCGCGGTTGCGCGGAGGGCGACGCGAGTCCCCCGGAGTTCATTTCCCAGTTGCTCGCGCTCCACGCGCAGGGACGATTTCCAATGGAAGCCATCGTGCGACGCTACGACGCAGTTGACATCGAAAAGGCTGTCGCCGATTCGCGGGCGGGCAGCGCGATCAAACCTGTGCTGGTCTGGTGAGTGCGATGCGAGCGGCTGGGCGTGCAACACGCGATCGCATCCTGGCCGCGGCCAAGGACGAGTTCACCGAACACGGCTTTGCGGGCGCACGGTTGAACCGGATTGCAGCGACTGCGCGCGCGAGCAAGGAACGGTTGTACAGCTACTTCGCGAGCAAAGAGCAGCTCTTCGAGGCCGTCGTTGCGCAATGGATCGTAGACGCGCCCTACCGCGTCCCGCTGACGGCGGAGAACGTGCCAGGGTATGTCGAGGGGCTATTTGACAACCTCGTCGCCGATCCGCGCGGGGCCCGCCTGCAGCGCTGGATAGAACTCGAGGCACCCGGGGGGCTCTCTGACGATCACCTGCTCCGACGGTTGTTTCGGGCGAAGCTCGCCGAGGTGCGCAGGGGCCAGCAGGCAGGCCTCATCGACCCGACCTGGCACCCCATGGACCTGCTGATGCTGCTGACCGAGATCGCACAGTCGATGGCGGCAGGGGTCTCCGGTGTCAGCCGCATCGTGGGCGAACCCCGCGCCCGCGACTCGCTCGGCGAGCGGCGAGCGGCAGCAGCAGAAGCAGCCCGCCGCCTGGTCGCGTTCTGATCAAGTGCGGTCGATCGGTGACTTGCGCAGGTTCGGCTCGAGGTCGTCAGCCAGGAAAACATTGGCAGGGGCAGGGGCCTCGCCAAGAATTGTGGCGACGACCAACGCCGCGACGTCGAGGCCGGATTGCTCGAAAATGGTCCGAAATGGTGGGACTGGGCGCCACCCGGTGACGACGTGTTGGCCGGCATCGGGCTGCCACAAGTCGACCTCACCGAGACGCAGACCAGTCAGGTCGGCGGTCTTCTGGACGAGTTCTTCTGGAACGTCCGTTGGCCCGTTGGTGCGCCAGGGTCGGCCATGAAGTCTGCTGGCAGAGGCGGCGATCGCACCGTCGACCACCCAACACACCGTCTGCGTTCCGGCGGCACGGTCCGCTCGACCAACTGCGACGCCCTGCGCGTCGAGTTCGGACTCGACAGCTAGGCGCATCAGCCGGCGATCGTTCGTGCGAACAGGGTTGTAGAGCCGACTGGCGCGATCCCAAACGTCGAGACAGGCGAGCAGAAGCCCGTTTTCCTCACGGGCCGCAAGGTGCCGACCGGACCAGGATGTCGGCAGCTGGCGATCGAGCGCGGCGGCCGATGTAAGCCCGAGCCCGCTCACGGTCGTCCTGTTGATCACGACGTCGGGTTCGATGAAGTGCCCGTCGATTCGGATCAGAGGTCGGTCTGCGCTCGCATCGAGTGTCGGCCGACCGAAGCGCAGATCGAGGAGGCGAACGGACCATCCGTGCCTTCGGAAGGCGGCGGCGAGCGACACAGCGCCCGGGTCGTCGTCGTCGACGACGATAAGCACCTCAGCCATGGGCCGAGACCAGCCGAGTAGCGAGGCGATCGGTGATCGGCTGCCGGGTGCGCCGTTCGATGCCGAGGAACATCGGGGAAGGGTTGGCGTCTAGCACGGTGAGCTGCCCGTCGGCGGACCGTTTGATGTCGATGCCGGTGAAAACCATGCCGAGCGTGTCGGCGACCTTGCAGCTCAGCGCTTCCACTTCTGGGTCGACGGTGATCGCCACGACGTCATCCTCGTGGCCCCGATAATCGACGTTGCTTGTTTTGATATGAGCGCCGGCGATCGCTTCGCCGGCCAGCACATAGATCCGGAGATCGTCGCCGCGCACACGTTCTTGAAACAGAGCTGGAGCCGTCGTCAGGCGCGCGAGGACTGAATCGGTCAGCTCATCCGAATCGATTGCGACGCATAACCCACCGCCCGCGACCGGCTTGCGGATCGCCTCTCCAACGGTATCGACGAAATCCCGAACAGCTGTGGGGTCATCCGTCACAAGGCAGCGCGGCGTCCGGATACCGGCGGCGCGCAAGCGCAGGTCCGCCGCGGGCTTGCTTCGGTGCAACCACGTGGCATCGACGGAGTTGACGACCAACGCGCCCGCAATCTCCAAGCCGGCATGCACCGCTCGCGCGTGCAGCAGCGTCCGTCGACGGCGCTCAGCGCTGGCCAGCCAATCGCCCATCGCCCGGCCGTCCACTTCGGGTGTCGGATGGGTCGGGATCGGAACCGCGACGCTGCGCACGTAGACCGCGTTGAGGCGGACAGCCTCGCCGAGGTGGTCAGTGAGCGTTCCGTCCTGCCACCGCCACGCCGCAAACGTCGGGTGCGTGGTGTCGATGATTTTGACAATGGCGCCCTTGTCACGGGCTAGGTGCGCCACGGCCGCGGCGTGTGGATCCGACTGAGGACCCACCACGCCGACCATGGAGTTCATAACCCTCCGGTGTCCCAATTGTCAGTGCTGCCAACGTCTGTCGAGAAATGGCCGGTGCCGTCGCCTGGGTCGATTGTGGGGTAGCCGGTGCCGTCGCCTGGGTCGATTGTGGGGTAGCCGGTGCCGTCGCCTGGGTCGATTGTGGGGTAGCCGGTGCCGTCGCCTGGGTCGATTGTGGGGTAGCCGGTGCCGTCGCCTGGGTCGATTGTGGGGTAGCCGGTGCCGTCGCCTGGGTCGATTGTGGGGTAGCCGGTGCCGTCGCCTGGGTCGATTGCGGGGTAGCCGATGCCGAGCCCGGGTCAATGGTCGGCGGTGTCGCCTTCTTCGCCGGCCCGGATGTCGATGGGGGTGTCGTGTCCGCCCCAGTTGGGGTCGTCGCCTTCTTCGCCGATGGCTTGGGTGGTGGCGGTGCCTTCGGGGATGTCGATGGGGGTGTCGTGTCCGCCCCAGTTGGGGTCGTCGCCTTCTTCGCCGATGGCTTGGGTGGTGGCGGTGCCTTCGGGGATGTCGATGGGGGTGTCGTGTCCGCCCCAGTTGGGGTCGTCGCCTTCTTCGCCGATGGCTTGGGTGGTGGCGGTGCCTTCGGGGATGTCGATGGGGGTGTCGTGTCCGCCCCAGTTGGGGTCGTCGCCCTCCTCGCCGAGAGCTTGGGTCGTGACGCGATCGTCGTGCTCGGCGCCGGGGAACAACCTCCCCAGATGCGGGAGGTCGAACTCCCGCCAGAAGTCTTCAAATCGGTTCATGTCTCGCTGCCTAAGTTCAGTGACTCCCGTCTCGGAGCTCGTTGGATCGAGCATGGCAGCGGCCCGCGGCACTGGGATCGGGGATTTGCCCGCGACCGTAGGGGCTCACCCCGGGGATCGGCCCCGTTGTCGCCGTGCGGCTGCCGTTAGACTGACAGAACGGCACCGATCCGGCCATCACCGGGGAGCCTTCGGAAGAACAGCTGATCCAGCCCAGTAGACCCGAACGGGTGGGCCCGTCATCGCCCACAGTTGAGCGGCGCACACGACGTGCGCAAGCGGGGTGGTACCGCGGCGCTCGCGCACCGGCGCGACGTCGTCCCCGTGCCTGAGATTTGGCACAGGAGACAACGCACCACAGTGACCGCCTATCCGAAGCCGGCCGCCGGAGCACCCAAGTTCCCGGCGCAGGAAGCCGAAGTCCTGGACTACTGGGACAGCGACGACACGTTCCGTGCCAGCGTCGCGCGCCGCGACGGCGCGCCGGAGTACGTATTCTACGACGGTCCACCGTTCGCGAACGGCCTGCCGCACTACGGCCATCTGCTGACCGGCTACGTCAAGGACATCGTGCCGCGCTACCGCACCATGCGCGGCTACAAGGTGGAGCGCCGCTTCGGGTGGGACACCCACGGCCTGCCCGCCGAACTCGAGGTCCAGCGCCAGCTCGGCATCTCGGACAAGGCCCAGATCGAAGAGATGGGCATCGAGAAGTTCAACGACGCCTGCCGGGCCTCGGTGCTCAAATACACCAACGAGTGGCGCGCATACGTCACCCGCCAGGCGCGCTGGGTCGACTTCGACAACGACTACAAGACGCTGGATCCGACCTTCATGGAGTCGGTGATCTGGGCGTTCAAACAGCTGTGGGACAAAGGCCTTGCCTACGAAGGCAATCGGGTCCTGCCGTACTGCTGGAACGACGAAACGCCGCTGTCCAGCCACGAATTACGGATGGACGACGACGTCTACCAAAGCCGGCAGGATCCGGCGATCACCGTCGGATTTCGTGTCAAAGAGGGCCCGCTCGAGGGTGCCTACCTGCTGATCTGGACGACAACCCCGTGGACGCTGCCGTCGAACCAGGCCGTGGCGGTCAACCCAGACGTCACCTATGTCCTGGTTGCGGGTCCCGATGACAGGCGCTACGTGCTGGCGCAGGCGCGGCTGTCGGCGTATTCCCGTGAGCTCGGCGAAGAGCCAGAAGTCGTGGCCACCTATACCGGCCGAGAGCTGCTCGAAACGCGCTACCTGCCGCCGTTCCCGTACTTCATGGACGCGCCGAACTCATTTCGGGTTCTGCCCGCCGAGTTCGTCAGCACCGAGGACGGCACCGGCATCGTGCACATGTCGCCGGCTTACGGCGAGGACGACATGGCGACCACGCAGGCAGCGGGCATCCCCGCCGTCACGCCGGTTGACGCCAAGGGCCGCTTCGACGAGACCGTTTCGGACTACGCCGGCCAACATGTTTTCGACGCCAATCCGCAGATCATCCGCGACCTGAAGAACCAGGGCCGCTCGGCGGCCGTCAACGGTGCGGTGCTATTGCGCCACGAAACCTACGAGCACTCCTATCCGCACTGCTGGCGGTGCCGAAACCCGTTGATCTACCGGGCCGTATCGTCGTGGTTCATCAAGGTTACCGAGTTCCGCGACCGCATGGTGGAGCTGAACAAGGACATCACCTGGTATCCGGAGCACGTCAAGGACGGCCAGTTCGGCAAGTGGCTGTCGGGCGCTCGTGACTGGTCGATCTCGCGAAACCGATACTGGGGCACGCCGATTCCGGTCTGGAGATCCGACGATCCTGCGTATCCGCGCATCGATGTGTACGGCAGCCTCGACGAGCTGGAGCGCGACTTCGGGGTACGCCCGGACAATCTGCACCGCCCCTACATCGACGAGCTGACCCGGCCCAACCCCGACGACCCGACCGGTAAGTCAACGATGCGTCGCATCGAGGACGTGTTCGACGTGTGGTTCGACTCGGGTTCCATGCCGTATGCACAGGTGCACTATCCGTTCGAGAATCAGAAATGGTTCGACGGCGTGAGTGGCGAGAACGGGGAAACGGGTGTCGACGCGCACTTTCCCGGTGACTTCATCGTCGAGTACATCGGTCAGACCCGCGGATGGTTCTACACGCTGCACGTCCTGGCCACCGCCCTGTTCGACAAGCCTGCGTTCAAAACCTGTGTGGCCCACGGCGTCGTGCTTGGCAACGACGGTCAGAAGATGAGCAAGTCGCTGCGCAACTATCCCGACGTCACGGAGGTGTTCGACCGCGACGGCTCCGACGCCATGCGTTGGTTCCTGATGGCCTCGCCGATCCTGCGTGGCGGCAACCTGGTCGTTACCGAGCAGGGCATCCGCGAAGGTGTGCGACAGGTGTTGTTGCCACTGTGGAATGCCTACACGTTCCTCGCGCTGTACGCCCCGAAGAAGGGCACCCGGCGCACCGACTCGTCGCACGTGCTCGACCGCTACATCCTGGCCAAGCTGGCCGAGTTGCGCGATGTCCTCACCGAATCGCTGGATATCTGCGACATCTACGGCGCCTGCGATCAGCTGCGCCAGTTCACCGAGGCGCTGACGAATTGGTATGTGCGACGGTCGCGTTCGAGGTTCTGGGAGGAGGACTCCGACGCCATCGACACGCTGCACACCGTGCTGGAGGTGACAAGCCGGCTGGCGGCGCCGCTGCTGCCGTTGATCACCGAGGTGATCTGGCGTGGGGTGACCGGCGACCGGTCGGTGCATCTGACCGACTGGCCAGATGCCGGGGTTGTACCAGCGGATCCCGAGCTGGTCGCGGCAATGGATCAGGTCAGGGAGGTGGCTTCGGCGGCGTCGTCTCTGCGCAAGGCGAAGAAGCTGCGGGTGCGGTTGCCGTTGCCGAAATTGACTGTGGCGGTGGATAATCCGCAGCGTCTCGATTCGTTCAAGGATTTGATCGCCGACGAGCTCAACGTGAAAGCCGTCGAACTCACCGACGACATCGCCGCATACGGCCGCTTCGAGCTGACAGTCAACGCCAAGGTTGCCGGACCGCGGCTGGGCAAGGACGTCCAAGCCGCCATCAAGGCCGTCAAATCCGGCGAAGCGGTCGTCAACACCGACGGAACGCTCACCGCGGGCCCGGCCGTGCTGCAGCCTGAGGAGTACAGCTCGCGGCTGGTGGCCGCGGACCCTGAGTACACCGCGGCACTGCCCGACGGCGAGGGGCTGGTGGTGCTCGACGGCACCGTGACACCGGAACTGGAAGCCGAGGGCTGGGCCAAGGACCGCATCCGCGAACTGCAGGACCTGCGCAAATCCACAGGCCTCGACGTATCCGACCGGATCCGGGTGACCATCGCGGTGCCCGAGGACAAGACGCAGTGGGCGCGCACGCACAGCGATCTCATTGCGCGCGAGATCCTGGCCACCAGTTTCGAGTTCGGCGAGCCGACCGACGGCACCGAGATCGGCGACGGTGTGCGGGTGGCGATCGCAAAGGCCTAGACACACCAGAGGGGGAAGGATGAGGGTGGACGCGCACGGCCCGCCGGTAATCCTTGTCGAGCCGTTCGGTGTCGGCGGCGGTGTCGATGTGATTGCCGGTGCGCTTGCAGGGCAACTCAGCCAGATCTGGGGTGTTCCGGTGAAGGTGGCCAACCGCCCCGGTAAGGGCGCGACGGCGGCGCCGGCATTCGTCGCTGAGGCATCACCGGATGGCCGAACACTTCTGATCAACACCAGTGCCCACGCCTATAGTGCGGCACTCGCCGCGGGGCTTCCGTACGACCCGATCTCGGACTTCATCGCGATCTCGCCCGTGACACGCCAGCCCTATGTCCTTGTCGCGCCCAAGAACTCGGGCATCCGCACACTGACGGATCTTGCCAGCAAGGGGCAAAGGGGGCCCGGACGGCTTCGGTTCATCTCGGCCGGCGTGGGCACCGGCACGCACCTGAGCGTCGAACAACTCAACTTCGATATCGGGATATCTGCGATCCACGAACCTGCTCGGTCGACCGACGCAATCGCCGCCACCACCGCACGCGTCGCGGCGGGCGAGTTCGACTACTCAATGACTCCGATCCCGATCGCCCAACCACATCTCGTCGCCGGGACGCTGGTAGCCCTCGGCGTCAGCGGCGCACGTCGATCGCGTCTCCTTCCCGATGTGCCGACCATTGCCGAGGCTGGGGTTTCCGGTTTTGACTTTCCGATCTGGTACGGAATATGGGCGCCGCGCGCCACTCCGCTTCCAATCGTCAATGAGCTCTACACGGGAATCGCAACGGCCATGACCGTGCCGGAGCTGCAGACCTGGTTCGCCGAACACGACGCGGAGCCGATTAATCTGACGCAGCCCGAATTCGGGGACTTCGTTGAACGGGAACGCGACCGAGCAGCATCAATAGCGCGGGCTGCGGGGATCGCGAGGGCCTAGTGGCGCAGCACCTCCAGCGCCACCTTCGCGAAGTCGGCGAGCACGTCGCGGATGAACCGGGTGCGCCGGTAGCCGATCGCGTCCAACAGGGGCCCGTGATCGATCGCGACGACCACCGTGGCACCGATCGCCGTCTTCCACCACAGTGCGAATGCGAGCAACCTGAGGGCAATCCCCGATCGGGCGAATCCGGCGCGCAGACGTTGCTTCTGAAACTGCACGTGCGGGTGTTCGTCGGCGACGATCCGCGCGGCCACCGCCCGCACGACCGGATCGGGACCGTCGGAGGCCAGACCGCCGTAGTACGACAGCGCCACCACCTCCGCGACCGTCAGCACCATCAGCTCGGTCCGCAGGCCCATCAGCCGGCGCAGTCGAACGAACACGGCGTCCGACCAGTGCCGACTCATGGGTGCGCCGCCGAGATAACCGAGAAGGCGCAGCAGCAGAGCCGCGTGCTGTTGTTCCTCGGCGACGAAAAGCTTCGCAGCGCGGAGGTATTCGGGATCACCGGCCTTGGCCGCCTTGCGCAATAGTTGTTGTCCGTCACCGCTTTCGCCGAGCTGGAAGCGCCGAACCGATGCGATCAACGGCGCCCGCACCGCTTCGGGAACCGCGCAGGGCGCGTCGAAGTCGATGGTGGCGTCGACCCGCACGTGCACCGCGTCGTTCTGTTCGAAATGGTCCACCCACAGACCGAACTCGCCCACGGCACGGGCCTGCTGCGTCATGGAGGTCAGGGTAGCGCCATAGCATCGGTAGCTGTGGATTCCCGCTGGGTGCTGCACCTCGACATGGACGCGTTCTTCGCGTCCGTCGAGCAGCTGACCCGGCCCACCCTGCGCGGACGGCCGGTCCTCGTCGGCGGGCTCGGCGGCCGCGGCGTTGTCGCCGGCGCCAGCTACGAATCACGTGTGTACGGCGCCCGGTCGGCGATGCCCATGCACCAGGCGCGCCGCCTCGTCGGCGCCGCGGCGGTGGTGCTGCCGCCGCGCGGGGTCGTCTACGGCGTGGCCAGCCGTCGCGTCTTCGAGACCGTCCGGACCATGGTCCCCGTCCTCGAACAGCTTTCCTTCGACGAGGCCTTCGGCGAACCGGTCGAACTACCAGGCGCATCCTCCGACGACGTCGACGCGTTCTGTCGGACCCTGAAGGGCAAGGTTCTTGCGGAGACGGGGCTAATCGCGTCCGTCGGCGCGGGATCCGGCAAGCAGATCGCCAAAATCGCCTCGGGGCTCGCCAAACCCGACGGCGTCCGCGTCGTGAGCCGCGACGAGGAACGCGTGCTGCTCGATGGCCTTCCAGTTCGACGACTGTGGGGCATCGGCCCGGTGGCCGAGGAGAAGCTGCACCGCCTCGGCATCGAAACCGTCGGCGCGTTCGCGGCGCTGTCGGACGCCGAGGCCGCCAACATCCTCGGCGGCACGGTCGGGCCTGCGCTGCACCGGCTGGCCCAGGGCATCGACGACCGGCCCGTCGCCGAGAACGCGCCGGCCAAGCAGATCAGCGCCGAGTCCACGTTTCCCGAAGACTTGATTACCCTCGACCAACTGCGCGAAGCCGCTGGGCCGATCGGCGAGCACGCCCACGCGCGCCTGGAGAAGGACGGCCGCGGTGCCCGCACCGTCACGGTCAAGCTGAGGAAGTCCGACATGAGCATCCTGACCCGCTCGGCGACGCTGCCGTACGCCACAACCGACGCGGGAACTCTGATTGCCACGGCCCGTAGGCTGCTGCTCGATCCGGTCGACATAGGCCCGATTCGCCTTGTCGGCGTTGGTTTTTCGGGCTTGTCGGACGTCCGCCAGGAGTCGCTCTTTCCGGACCTCGACCTGGTGGCCGAGGAGGTATCAGACACTCAGCTGCCGCAGACCGTCAGTGAGCTGGCCGCGATACCGCCTGCGTGGCGCGTGGGTGACGATGTCGTACACACGGAATACGGACACGGCTGGATCCAGGGCGCGGGCCACGGCGTGATGACGGTGCGGTTCGAGACCCGCAGCACCGGGCCCGGGCCGGTTCACACATTCCCCGACGACACGCCGGGCATCGACCGAGCCAACCCCGTCGACAGCCTGGACTGGCCGGACTACATCAGCGAACTGGCCGCCCGCTCAGCCCCAGCGGGCGACGACGTCCTTGACGGGTGAGCCCGCCGCCAGGGCCCCCATCAACAACACCCGGGCCTGCGCCGGTGACCGGTGCGGCACCATCACGGCACCTGCTTTAACCAACTCGCTGCCCGGCCCGTAGCCGGCGCCGACCTTTCCGCCGGGTACCCGCGTCGACACCGCCACCGCAACGTGGTCGCGGCAGTGCCGCCGTACCCCGTCGATCACCGCGGCCCCGGCGTTGCCCGCGCCCGTCGACTCCAGCACGATTCCGCGTGCCCCGGCCGCCACACATGCATCCATCGCGACCGCGTCCGCGCCGGGGTACACCGCGACGGTGTCGACCCGAGGCGCATCACCGGCCGATAGCGGGCCGAGAAACGGCCGGTCCTTCGATCGCGCAGCCGTGAAGTGCCCGTCGGCAATCGTCCCGAGCGGCTGGCCCGTGAAGCCGCGTAGATCACCTGTGGCGGCCTTCTGCAGGCCCAACGGCTGCCACACTGTGCCCGCGAGGGTGACGAGCACGCCAAGGCCGCGGGCCTGCGCGCTGCCCGACAGCGCCAGCGCGTCGCGCAGATTTCTGGGCCCGTCGGCGTCCGGCGCGTCCGCGCTGTGCAGCGCCCCGGTGATCACGACCGGCGTCGCGCCGTCATAGGTCAGGTCGAGCCACAGCGCCGTCTCCTCCATGGTGTCGGTGCCGTGGGTGATGACGACGCCGTCGGCATCCGACGGGATCGCGGATCGGATCCGGTCCCATTCGGCGGGCGTGAGTTGCGAGCTGTCCACCGCCATCAGGTCGATGACCTCGACGTCGAGCCCGGAGGTCAACTCCGCTCCGCTGCGGGTCGGCCGCTTTACGCCGGCGGTGTCCGCGCTAGTAGCGATGGTGCCGCCGGTGGTGACGACGACTAGGCGACCCATGGGTGAAATCATTCCGCATTCCCGCTTTGGAATGATGGGGGAGTGACTGATGAATCCTCGGGATCGGCCGAGCCCGTGACCTCCGAGGATGTTCCGCAGCCCGCAGCGCAGCCGAAGCGGGTGGGGCTGCTGCTGACTGTCGCGGCGGTGGTGCTGGTGCTCGACATCGTCACCAAGGTGCTCGCGGTGCGGCTGCTGACACCCGGCCAGCCGGTGTCGATCGTCGGCGACACCATCACCTGGACGCTGGTGCGCAACTCCGGCGCCGCGTTCTCGATGGCCACCGGCTACACGTGGGTCCTCACGTTGATCGCCACCGGTGTGGTGATCGGCATCATCTGGATGGGCAGGCGGCTGGTCTCGCCGTGGTGGGCGATCGGACTCGGCATGATCCTTGGCGGTGCCATGGGTAACCTGGTCGACCGGTTCTTCCGCTCACCGGGTCCGCTGCAGGGGCACGTCGTGGACTTCCTTTCCATCGGCTGGTGGCCGGTGTTCAATGTCGCCGACCCGTCGGTGGTGGGCGGCGCGATCCTGTTGGTTGCCCTGTCGCTGTTCGGGTTTGACTTCGATGCGGTCGGCCGCCGCAAGGCCGACGACTCAGAGTGACGACTCGCTCGATGCCCGTCCCCGAGGGGCTGGCGGGCATGCGTGTCGACGCAGGGCTGGCGCGGCTGCTCGGGCTATCGCGAACGGCCGCCGCGGCCCTGGCCGAGGATGGCGGGGTCGACCTCGACGGCGCCCGAGCCGGCAAGTCTGACAAGCTGACGGCGGGCGCATGGCTGGAGGTTCGGCTGCCGGAAGCGCCTGCGCCGGTGGAGAATACGCCCGTCAAAATCGAGGGCATGGAGATCCTGTACTCCGATGACGACATCGTCGCGGTCGACAAGCCGCCGGGCGTGGCCGCGCATGCGACCGTCGGATGGCACGGGCCGTCGGTCCTTGGTGGCCTCGCGGCGGCCGGGTTCCGGATCAGCACGTCGGGAATCCACGAGCGACAAGGCATTGTGCACCGCCTCGACGTCGGCACCTCCGGCGTCATGGTGGTGGCACTCTCCGAACGCGCCTACACCGTGCTCAAGCGGGCGTTTAAGCAGCGCACCGTCGAAAAGCGTTACCACGCACTGGTTCAGGGCCATCCGGATCCATCCAGCGGCACCATCGATGCACCGATCGGCAGGCACCGCGGTCACGACTGGAAGTTCGCGGTGACCGAGCAGGGTCGTCACAGCGTCACGCACTACGACACCCTGGAGGCGCACCAGGCGGCGAGCTTGCTCGACGTCGAGCTCGAAACGGGCCGCACTCATCAGATCCGGGTTCACTTCGCCGCACTGCACCATCCGTGTGCCGGCGACCTCACCTATGGTGCTGATCCGACGCTGGCGAAAAAGCTTGGCCTGGCGCGTCAATGGCTACACGCGAGGTCGCTGGCGTTTGCGCACCCGGCCGACGGTCGTCGTGTCGAGATCACCAGTCCGTACCCGGCCGACCTGCAGCACGCGCTCGACGTGTTGCGTCATCACGAACTATGAGTTCCGAACAGCGGCGCTCGGGGTTGCTGTTCGGTGTTGGCGCGTATGCAAGTTGGGGCCTGTTCCCGGCATTTTTCCCACTGCTCAAGCCCGCCAGCGCATTCGAAATCCTGGCGCACCGGATCGTGTGGTGTTTCGTGCTCATGGTCGTGGTCATCGCTGCGGTGCGCCGGCTCGGCGACATTCGCGCGATGCGTGGCCGCACGTGGCTCTTGTTGACGTTCGCGTCGGCGCTGATCTCGGTCAACTGGGTCATCTACATCTATGCAGTGAACAACGGCCACGTGGTGGACGCCGCGCTCGGTTACTTCATCAACCCGCTGGTGACCGTGGCGCTGGGGCTGCTGATGTTCCGCGAGCGACTCAACCGCGCGCAGTTCGCGGCGCTGGCCATCGCGGTGGTCGCCGTGGTGGTGTTGACGGTCGAGGTGGGCTCCCCGCCGATCATCGGTCTCGGGCTGGCATTGTCGTTCGGCCTTTACGGCGCGGTCAAGAAGGTGGTGCCGACCGATCCGCGGGTCAGTGTGGGCGTCGAGGCCGGGGTGGCCGCGCCGTTTGCCGTCGTCTACATCGTCGTGCTGCAGGTCACCGGCCAGGCGACGTTCGCCAACCACGGCCCGAGCCACATCACACTGATGATTCTGTCCGGCGTGCTGACGGCGTTGCCGCTGCTGTTTTTTGCCGCCGCCGCGCAGCGCCTGCCCATGGTGACGATGGGTCTGCTGTTTTATCTGACCCCGGCGATGCAGCTGACATGGGGCGTGGTTGTCGGGCATGAGCCGATGCCGGCGGTGCGGTGGTTTGGTTTCGCGCTGATCTGGGTGGCGCTGGCGGTATTCAGCGCCGACGCCGCCAGACGTGCCCGTGTCGATCGGGCCTCACTTGAATCGTCATCCCTGCGATGAGCGCTCGCGCGAACAGGGGGCACCTCCCGCCCGAAGGGCAGGGGGACAAAGCGCCGTCACCATCGACTGAGAGAGGACAAGTGTCATGCGGTATTGCCTATTGATGCACTATCAGGAGGGCTCCGAGGTCGGATTGACCGAGGAGGACATGGCGCCTGCAATGGCCGCCTTTCAGCAGTATGCCGACGACCTGTCGGTCGCCGGTGTGCTGATCGACACCGAGGTGCTCGAATCCGTCGTCGCCACCACTACCGTCACTGCCCGCACCGGCACGCCCGAAATCCAGGACGGGCCGTTCGCCGACACCAAGGAGAAGCTGGGCGGCATCTTCGTGATCGAGGTCGACAATCTCGACGAAGCACTGAAGTGGGCGCAACGAAACCCGGCCAATGGCTGGGGATCCGTCGAGATCCGCCCGGTGGCACGGACATTCGCCGCCGACCGCGGGTGGTACAACCCGTAAGCGCGGATGAGCCGCTTGCGCGAAGACCATGATTCCGCAGGGGACCGGGTGGCCCAGGTCGCCCGGGACTCGTACGGCCGTCTGCTGGCCGTCCTCGCGGCGCCGACACGGGACATCGCCGCCGCCGAGGACGCGCTGGCCGACGCATTCGAACGCGCGCTGGCCCGCTGGCCCGACGAAGGCACGCCCGCCAGTCCCGAAGGCTGGCTGCTCACCGTGGCGCGCAACCGATTACGTGATGTATGGAAGTCATCCGGCTACCGGATGACGGAGACCTTGAACGAAATCGAATACGCTTCAACACCTCTGGACGATGACATGCCCGCCATTCCGGACCGACGGCTCGAACTGATGCTGGTCTGCGCTCACCCCGCGATCGCGCCCAACATACGCACACCGTTGATGCTGCAGTCGGTCCTTGGCGTGGAGGCCGCCGCGATCGCCACCGCCTTCGCGGTCGAACCTGCGACCATGGCGCAGCGGTTGGTGCGGGCCAAGAAACGCATCCGGGACGCCGGCATCCCGTTCGTGCTGCCGGAACGCGAGGATCTCGCCGAACGGCTGCCCGCCGTGATGGAGGCGGTATACGGCGCCTATGCGATCGATTGGCAGCTCGCCCCGCAGGGGGCGCCGATGGAATCGCTGTCCGCCGAGGCGCTGCACCTGGCGCTGGTGCTGGCGGAGCTCCTGCCAGACGAGCCAGAGGTGCTCGGCCTTGCCGCGCTGGTGTGCTTGTCGGAGGCCCGCAGGCCGGCAAGGCGCGCCGCCGACGGCTCCTTCATCCCGCTCGACGAGCAGGACACCGCGTTGTGGGACGAGGTGCTGATCGCTCGCGGTGAGGCGCTGATGCGCCGCGCCCATGAGCACCACCGGCCTGGCCGCTTTCAGTACGAGGCGGCGATCCAGTCGGTCCACTGCACCAGGGCCGTGGACGGCAAAGTCGACCTCAACGCACTGCGAAAGCTGCACCGCGCCCTGTTGCGGGTGGCGCCGTCGCTTGGCGCCGAGGTGGCCTCGGCAGCGGTCGACGGTGAGATCGACGGGCCCGACGCCGGGCTGCGCGCGCTGGATGCAATCGATGATCCGGCAGTCGAGCGATTTCAGCCGGCCTGGGCGACGCGGGCACATCTGCTGAACCATGCAGGACGGCACGCCGAAGCCGCGGACGCCTATCGCCGGGCCATCGAACTGACCGCCGATCCCGGAGTGGCCGAGTACCTGTTCTTGCGTTTGCGTTGAAAAGGCACCAGCAATGCCATAGCGTTTGCTCGTGGGGCGCGACGTCAAGCAGTCACCTAGTGGCCGGGGACGGGGCCGTCCGGTAGGTTCCGACTCCGCGGAGACACGGGCGCGCATTCTGCGTGCTGCCCGCGAAGTGATCAACGAACGCGGCTATGAGGCGGCGAACTTTCAGGCCATCGCCTCGCGCGCCGGCCTGAGCCGCCCCACCATGCACTACTACTTCCACACCCGCGAGGAAATCTACGACTGCCTCGTGGCAGAGGCGTATTCGATTGTCGCCGACTGCATTGCGCAGGCAAAAGGCGAAGACACACTGTTGAACCAGCTGTCGGCATTCGTGGCTGCCGCGTACCGATCGGGCTTTGCGGACCGGTCGATGATGCGATTCACCATCGCATCCCGGCTGGAATCCCATCGCAGTCCGAGCCTTCGGGGGCATCCAGGTCCCGTGGTCCCGGCAGTGCAGGCGTTCTACGCGTCGATCGTCGACGAGGCAGTGGCGCGAGGTGAGATTCCCGCCGACACGGACACCGATGCAGTCGTGCACATGCTGCTGGCGATGTTCCTGGGAATGGGTTTCTTCGCCGGATTCATTGTCGATCGAAACGACATGGCGGTGATTGCCAAGCAACTCCACCGCCTGATGGCTCACGGATTGCTGGATTACCAGCCGACCGCCCCGCCGATGACCATCGATCAGTCCATGCTTGTCGCCGTCCCTGTCGACAACTTCGCGGCCACCTCGCCGGGTCTGACCGGCTGATCATGTTCGTGCAGGTCAACCGGTCGTAGTAGCGGGCTGTTGTGAAACGCATCTTTTTAGAGGGAAACACCCGATTCGTCTCGCGCTGAGCAGTAATACGGTGCTGACCATGATTGGCATTTGGTTCATGGTGTTGGTCGCGGCGTTCATCGCGGCCGGAGTGCTCACCCAATTGGGGTTGCAGCTGGACCCGATGCCTGCCGTCCGATGGGTATTTCGGCGCGGCAAAGACACGCGGCGCGACACGCCGAGCAGTGTCGGTGGGTCGCCCTAGACTTGGCGGCCTATGAACTCATCCTTCGTACACCTCCATAACCACACCGAATATTCGATGTTGGATGGTGCTGCGAAGATCACCCCAATGCTCGCCGAGGCGCAGCGGTTGCAGATGCCGGCAATCGGCATGACCGACCACGGAAACATGTTCGGCGCCAGCGAGTTCTACAACAGTGCGACGGCGGCAGGCATCAAGCCCATCATCGGGGTCGAGGCCTACATCGCGCCCGCCTCTCGCTTCGACACCAAGCGCATTCTCTGGGGCGATCCGAGCCAGAAGGGCGACGACGTCTCGGGCAGCGGGTCCTACACCCACCTGACCATGGTCGCCGAGAACGCGAGCGGTCTGCGCAACCTGTTCAAGCTGTCGTCGCTGGCCTCATTCGAGGGTCAGCTCGGCAAGTGGTCGCGGATGGATGCCGAGTTGGTCGCCGAGCATGCCGCGGGCATCATCGCCACCACCGGCTGTCCGTCCGGCGAGGTGCAGACGCGGCTACGACTCGGCCACGACCGCGAGGCGCTGGAATCGGCTGCCAAGTGGCGCGAGATCTTCGGTGCCGACAACTACTTCCTCGAGCTGATGGACCACGGTCTCGACATCGAGCGCCGGGTTCGCGAGGGCCTTCTCGAGATCGGCCGCAAGCTCGACATCCCTCCGTTGGCCACCAACGACTGCCACTACGTCACCCGCGACGCCGCCCACAACCACGAGGCCCTGCTGTGTGTGCAGACGGGCAAGACGTTGTCGGACCCCAACCGCTTCAAGTTCGACGGCGACGGCTACTACCTCAAGTCCGCCGCGGAGATGCGCCAGATCTGGGATGCCGAATTGCCCGAGGCGTGCGACTCGACGCTGCTGATCGCCGAACGGGTGCAGTCCTATTCCGACGTGTGGGAACCGCGCGACCGAATGCCGGTCTTCCCGGTGCCCGAGGGGCATGACCAGGCGTCGTGGCTGAAGCACGAGGTGGATGCCGGGCTCGCGCGGCGCTTCCCCGGTGGCGTCCCAGCCGCATACGTCGAGCGGGCGGCGTATGAGATCGATGTCATCTGCGGCAAGGGATATCCCTCCTACTTCCTGATCGTGGCCGATCTGGTGAACTACGCACGGTCGGTCGACATCCGGGTCGGGCCGGGCCGCGGCTCGGCGGCGGGCTCGCTGGTCGCCTACGCGCTACGCATCACCGACATCGACCCGATCGAGCACGGTCTGCTGTTCGAGCGCTTCCTGAACCCGGAGCGCGCGTCGATGCCCGACATCGACATCGACTTCGACGACCGCCGCCGCGGCGAGATGGTGCGCTACGCGGCCGACAAGTGGGGAAGCGACCGGGTCGCCCAGGTCATCACGTTCGGCACCATCAAAACCAAGGCAGCGCTGAAGGATTCGGCGCGTATCCACTACGGCCAGCCGGGTTTTGCCATCGCCGACCGGATCACCAAGGCGCTACCGCCGCCGATCATGGCCAAGGACATCCCGCTGTCAGGGATCACCGACCCGAACCACGAGCGGTACAAGGAGGCCGCCGAGGTTCGCGGGCTCATCGACACCGATCCCGACGTGCGCACCATCTACGAAACCGCGCGCGGCCTGGAAGGCCTGATCCGCAACGCCGGCGTGCACGCCTGCGCGGTGATCATGAGCAGCGAGCCGCTGACCGAGGCCATCCCGCTGTGGAAGCGGCCGCAGGACGGCGCGATCATCACCGGCTGGGACTATCCGTCGTGCGAGGCCATCGGCCTGCTGAAGATGGACTTCCTCGGTCTGCGCAACCTGACGATCATCGGTGACGCTCTCGAGAACATCAAGGCCAACAGGGGAATCGAGCTCGATCTCGAGTCTGTCCCGCTCGACGATCCCGCGGCCTATCAGCTGTTGGGCCGCGGTGACACGCTGGGCGTGTTCCAGCTCGACGGCGGGCCGATGCGTGACCTGCTGCGCCGCATGCAGCCCACCGGATTCGAGGACGTCGTCGCAGTCATCGCGCTGTATCGGCCGGGGCCGATGGGCATGAATGCGCACAACGACTACGCCGACCGCAAAAACGGCAAGCAGCCGATCAAGCCGATTCATCCGGAACTCGAAGAGCCGCTGCGGGAGATTCTCTCCGAGACGTACGGCCTGATCGTCTACCAAGAGCAGATCATGCGCATCGCGCAGAAGGTCGCCGGCTACTCGTTGGCACGAGCAGACATTCTGCGAAAAGCCATGGGCAAGAAGAAGCGTGAGGTACTCGACAAGGAGTACGAGGGCTTCTCGGAAGGCATGAAGGCCAACGGGTTCTCGGCCGCTGCGATCAAGGCGTTGTGGGACACTGTGCTGCCGTTCGCCGACTACGCATTCAACAAGTCGCACGCCGCAGGCTACGGGCTGGTGTCGTATTGGACGGCGTACCTCAAGGCCAACTATCCGGCGGAGTACATGGCCGGGCTGCTGACGTCGGTTGGCGACGACAAGGACAAGGCCGCGGTGTACCTGGCCGACTGCCGCAAGCTGGGCATCACTGTGTTGCCGCCGGACGTCAACGAGTCGGGCCTGAACTTCGCTTCTGTAGGTGAGGACATCCGTTACGGGCTTGGCGCAGTGCGCAACGTCGGAGCGAATGTCGTTGCTTCGCTGATCAATACGCGCACCGACAAGGGGAAGTTCATCGACTTCTCCGACTATCTGAACAAGATCGAGATCGGCGCCTGCAACAAGAAGGTCACCGAATCGCTGATCAAGTCGGGCGCGTTCGATTCGCTGGACCATCCGCGCAAGGGCCTGTTTCTGGTGCACACCGACGCGGTCGACTCGGTGCTGGGCACCAAGAAGGCCGAGGCGATGGGCCAGTTCGACCTGTTCGGCGGCGCCGACACCGCGACCGACGCGGTGTTCACCATCAAGGTGCCCGACGAGGAGTGGGAAGACAAGCACAAGTTGGCGCTCGAGCGCGAGATGCTGGGCCTGTACGTGTCGGGCCATCCGCTGAACGGTGTCGCGCATCTGCTGGCCACTCAGGTCGACACGCAGATTCCGGCCATCCTCGACGGTGACGTCGCCAACGACACCCAAGTGCTGGTTGGTGGCATTCTCGCGTCGGTGAATCGGCGAGTGAACAAGAACGGCTTGCCCTGGGCGTCAGCGCAATTGGAAGATCTCACCGGCGGCATCGAGGTGCTGTTCTTCCCGCAGACCTACTCTGTGTACGGCGGCGAGATCACCGACGATGCGGTGGTGTTGGTCAAAGCGAAGGTGGCCGCGCGCGATGACCGGATCGCGCTGATCGCGCATGAGCTGGTGGTGCCGGACTTCTCCAGCGCGCAGGTGAACCGACCGCTGGCGGTGAGTCTGCCGACGCGCCAATGCACCGTCGACAAGGTCACCGCGTTAAAGCAAGTGCTGGCACGTCATCCCGGCACCGCACAGGTCCACCTGCGGCTGATCAGTGGTGAACGGATCACCACCCTTGAGCTGGACTCCTCACTGCGAGTCACGCCGTCGTCGGCGTTGATGGGCGACCTGAAGGCATTGCTGGGACCCGGCTGCCTGGGCGGATGACATTCCGACAGCTCCACGAGCAAGGCTGCTTCGTCATGCCGAATCCTTGGGATGCCGGAACGGCGATTGCGTTGGCGGCGATGGGTTTTCCGGCACTGGCCACGACAAGCGCCGGAGTGAGCTTCGCGCGCGGCCTGCCCGATTCGCCGACCGCACTCGGAGTCGACGCGGTCCTCGGCAACATCGCGGAGATCGTCGGTGCGGTGAATCTGCCGGTCAACGCCGATTTCCAGGCCTGCTATGCCGACGAGGTGGAAACAGTGGCGGTCAACGTGGCACGCTGTGTCGCCACGGGGGTTGCCGGCCTGTCGATAGAGGACGCCAGCGGCAGCGCCGAGAACCCTCTGTTTTCGTTGACCGAGGCGGTGGAGAGAGTCCGTGCCGCGCGGTCCGCGATCGTCGAGTCGGGCGCCGACGTCATGCTGACCGCTCGTGCGGAATGCTTCCTGTACGACCACCCCAACCCGCTCACCGAGGCCATCACGCGGCTGCAGGCCTTCGCCGACGCCGGCGCCGACGTGTTGTATGCGCCGGGGGTGCGAAGCCGCGAGGACATCGCGACATTGGTCGATGCGCTGCATCCGCATCCGGTCAACGTGTTGATGGCATCCGATACGGGGCTGACAGTGAACGACCTAGCGGGGCTCGGTGTTCGGCGAATCTCCGTGGGATCGGCGCTGTCCAGGGTCTCGTGGGGCGCATTCCTTTCGGCGGCACGCCAAATCGCCGAGGACGGTAGTTTTGCGAGCCTGGCACAGGGCGCTCCGTTCGACGAGTTGAACTCGTTATTCGAGCGATAGCGCGTAGCCGTCCAGCCGCACGTAACGACGTGGCGAGAACGCGACCCAGGCTGGACTGTCAGCCCGAAACGTTCACCGCCCTTGCAATTACGCGTGTGCCGCGACCTGCTAACGGCGCGCGCTGGCCCACGGCTCTTCGTTTCGCTCGCGCCGTTCGGCTTCGTCCGCGCGGTCTTTGGCCCACTGCTCTTCGAACTTCTGTCCCAGGTGCACTTTGGGAAGGCGTTTCATTAGGCGGCTGAGCCATTGGGGCGCCGTTACCGGCTCCCACTGAGGCAGGGAGGTGCTCAGCGCATACAGGGTCTTGAACACAACAAAGACCCCGAAAAGTGTGGAGGACGCGCCGGTGATCGCAACCGCAAACAGGCCGATTATGAGTGTGAAATGGACGACGACGACGCGACCGAGGCCTCGGTAAGCCGTCTGCTCGATCTGCAAGAACGACCAGTGGCGCAGACCAGGCAGATCCACAACGAAATCGATCGCGAGGACGACGACCACGCTCAGACACCCGAATCCCACACTGCGCCAGTCGATATCGACGAGATATCGTTCGCCCTTGTGGTTGAGGACAAACAGGATGACGCCGAGGAAGAGACCGTGTGCTGCGCAGAAGGCGAGACTCGTAACAAGGAACCCGTGAACGAAGGAGTCCTGCGAGGCGCGCCGCTTCGCGTTCGGCGCCCGATAGCGGAAGTGTCCACGGCGTGGACTCAACTTCCGATGAATGACTGCTTGCGCCGAAACAAAAAGGCACGCAGCGACGTTCTCGAACCAGTAGACCGCAAGCGTCGTGCCAGCCGACCATTCCACGACAAACCAGCCGGCTACCGGAATAGCGTTGATGGCAAGCAGGGTCAGCAGATGGACGATCCGAGTCACGTTGTCGTGGCCGTACAAGATCGGGGCATGCCTCTATCGTCGCACGATTAGCCCAAAACGTTCACCGCCCTTGCGATTACGAGCGCGATGGTGGTAACCGCGACGAGGCTCTGCACCGCCATCATTCCCTTCGCCCAGCGGGCCAGCGGCATGGTGTCAGTGGGCGAGAATGCCATCGCGTTAGTCAGGCTGACGTAGAGGTAATCGATGAACGTCGGCCGCCATCCCGGTTTGACCAGCTTCGCGGTGTCGGGATCCATCTGGGGGAACATGAAGTCGGGGTAGGGCTGTTCGCCGGCGCGGCGCGCGAACGGTCCGCCGCGATCCAGTTCCCAGTACCAGATGCCGAACACGATGATGTTGGTGACGAAGATCGCCCCTCCGCTGCCCAACAACACCGCGGCCTTGTTGCTGACCTCACCGGTGAGGATGCGGATGTCCAGCAGTACCGCCGACAAGGTGTTGTCGAGGGTGATGGCGGCGAGCAGCACCCAGGTGGCGTTTCGGCCGAGTCGGGTGGCATTGGTGAGCTTCAGCGGGTTGAGCCACATCAGCACGGCGAGCAGCAACAACTCGAGCCCGATCAGCGGCCAGCGCGGGACCACGGTGTAGCTCTTCGGGATTGCCAGCTGTAGAGCGATCACGGCGATGAGCGCGAACAGCACCGGCAACCGGCTTTCCGGGTCGCCGGGACGCAGCCACGACGGGATGTGGTGTTCGGCGCCCGAAGCCAGGCGTTCGGCGCGTTTGACGAACTCCTCGGCAGGTGAGGGTTCGGGTGAGGTGTCCATCAGCACAGTGTGTGCGTCACGATGAAGGCATGGAGTCGCGACACGTCAGCATTTGGATCCGGGCGGCGCCGGCGGCGGTCTACGAGTTCGCCGCCGACCCGCACACGTGGCGGCGATGGGCCGCGGGCCTCGCCGAGGGTGGCCTGCGACAGACCGCGAACGGGTGGGTCGCCGATTCGCCGATGGGCGAGGTGACGGTCGAGTTTGCGCCGCCGAACGAGTTCGGGGTACTCGATCACGTGGTGCGGCTGCCTTCGGGTGAAGCGGTGTACAACCCGCTGCGGGTGATCCCTGGCGGGATGGGTGAGCCCCGCTGCGAAGTGCTGTTCACTGTGCGGCGACGGGCCGGTATGACCGTCGCCCAACTGGACGCCGATGCTTCGGCGGTCGCCGCTGACCTCGATACGCTGCGGCGGTTGCTCGAGGACTAGCGGTCTGGCGACTGGAACGGGCTGAGAGCCAGCCACACGACCGTGCCCGCGGCCGCGGCGGCCAGCACCGAAGGGGCTGCGCTGCTGGTGGCGAGGGCCACGATGACCAGCACCAAAAACCCGATCACGAGCGCTAGCAGCTTATATACCGGCCACGCCACCCCGGCGATGCTGACTTCGTCGCGCACGGTCATACATTGACGATAGCTCGCAACTGAGTTTTCGGGCAACCGAATCACTGACCCGGGCGACCACTTTCCTAGCGCGTCTAAGCTGGTGTGATGCCACTTTCCGGAGAATATGTACCAAGCCCATGGGACTGGGTCCGCGAGCACGCCGACAAGATCGTGGAGACCGGCAGTACCGCCGGCTCCGATATAAAGGGCAAGCCGCTGATTCTGCTGACCACCATCGGCGCCAAGTCCGGGAAGATCCGCAAGACCCCGCTGATGCGGGTGGAACACGACGGGGAGTACGCGATCGTGGCGTCGTTGGGCGGGGCACCGAAGCACCCGGTCTGGTACCACAACGTCAAGGCACACCCACAGGTCGAGTTGCAGGACGGTGAGGTGACGAAGGACTACGAGGCCCGCGAGGTTTTCGGTGACGAGAAGGCCGTTTGGTGGGAACGCGCGGTCGAGGCCTTCCCGGACTACGCGGAATACCAGACCAAAACCGACCGGCAGATTCCGGTATTTGTGCTGACCCCGATTAACTGAAAACCGCTGGTTAGTGGCACCATTGACCGGTGTCCGCTGAACTGAGCCAGAGCTCTCGTACGTCGCCGCTGTCCGCGGCCGACATCGATGAGGCCGCTCAGCGAATTTCCGGCGTGGTCGCCCGCAGCCCGCTGCAATTCAGCGAGCGGTTGTCGGAGGCCACCGGAGCCACCGTCTACCTCAAGCGCGAGGACCTGCAGGCGGTGCGGTCGTACAAGCTGCGCGGCGCGCACAACCTGCTGATGCAGCTGTCCGACGAGGAGATCGCGGCCGGTGTGGTGTGCTCGTCGGCGGGCAATCACGCGCAGGGTTTCGCGATGGCGTGCCGGTCGATGGGCGTCTACGGCCGGGTGTACGTCCCTGGCAAGACGCCGAAGCAGAAGCGCGATCGCATCCGCTACCACGGTCGCGAGTTCATCGAGTTGATCGTCGTCGGCAAGACTTATGACGAAGCCGCCGCGGCCGCGCTCGACGACGTGGCACGCACCGGCGCCACGCTGGTGCCGCCATACGACGACCCCCGCACAATGGCTGGCCAGGGCACCATCGCCGCAGAGATTCTCGAGCAGCTCGATGACGAGCCGGACCTTGTGGTCGTCCCGGTGGGGGGCGGTGGCTGCATCGCCGGCATCACGACGTACCTGGCCGAGCGGACGACGGGCACTTCCGTCCTGGGCATCGAACCGGCGGGGGCCGCCGCGATGATCGCCGCCCTGGCCGCGGGGCAGCCGGTCACCCTGGAGCACGTCGATCAATTCGTCGACGGCGCGGCGGTCAATCGGGCGGGCACGCTGACCTACGCCGCGTTGGCCGCAGCGGGCGACATGGTCTCGATCACGACGGTCGACGAGGGCGCTGTATGTACGGCGATGCTAGACCTGTATCAGAACGAGGGCATCATCGCGGAGCCTGCGGGGGCGCTGTCGGTGGCCGGCCTGATGGAGGCCGACATCGAGCCGGAATCGACTGTGGTATGCGTGATTTCGGGAGGCAACAACGACGTCTCTCGATACAACGAGGTGCTCGAGCGCTCGCTGGTGCACCTGGGCCTCAAGCACTATTTCCTGGTGGACTTCCCTCAGGAGCCGGGGGCGTTGCGTCGATTCCTTGATACCGTGCTTGGGCCGGGCGATGACATCACGTTGTTCGAGTACGTCAAGCGCAACAATCGGGAAACCGGTGAGGCCCTTGTCGGTGTTGAATTGAGTTCGGCCGCCGATCTCGAGGGCTTGCTTGAGCGGATGAAGACATCCGACATTCACGTCGAAACGCTTGAGCCTGGCTCGCCGGCGTATCGCTACCTGCTCTGACGGAGCACGGCGAACGAATGGCCCTCAAGGCGCATGATTTTCGCATCGATTGTCGGCTCGCCCCACGCGAGCAACACCTCACCGGTGACCGGAATGTCGACCGCGGCGGTGCCAAGGTTGCATGCGATCACAATCGAGCCGCGATACATCGCGATCCACCGCGCGTCCTCGTCGTAGCCGACACGCATGTCATCCAGCCATGGGTTCGCCAGATCGGGCTCATTGTGGCGCAGCGCGATCAGCTGCCGATAGACGCGTTGCAGCCGGGCGTGTTCACCGTGCTCGATCTCGTCCCAATTTAGCTTGGACCGTTCGAATGTCACTGGATCTTGCGGGTCGGGTATCTCATCGGCGTCCCAGCCGTGCTCGGCGAACTCCCGCTTTCGCCCCTCGGCCGTCGCCCTGGCCAACTCCGGCTCCGGGTGAGAGCTGAAGAACTGGAACGGCGAGGACGACCCCCATTCCTCGCCCATGAAAAGCATTGCCGTATAGGGCGATCCAAGCGCCAGGGCCGCCTTCACCGCCAGTTGCCCGAAGCTCAGGTTCTGCGACGGTCGGTCGCCGAGCGCGCGATTGCCGACCTGATCGTGCGTCAGGGTGTACGCCAGCAGCCGCGTCGCCGGGATGCTCGCAGTTTCCAGCGGACGACCGTGGCGGCGATGCCGAAACGACGAGTACGTCCCAGCGTGAAAGTAGCCGTGCTTGAGCGTCTGTGCCAGCGTCTGAAGCGACCCGAAATCAGCGTAGTAGCCCTGCTGTTCGCCGCTGACCGCAGCGTGTATCGCATGATGGATGTCGTCATCCCACTGAGCGGTCATCCCGTAGCCGCCGCGATCGCGAGGTGTGATCAGCCGGGGATCGTTGAGATCGCTTTCGGCGATCAACGACAACGGCCGACCCAACTGCGTGGCCAGCGCATCGGTTTTGGCCGCCAGCTCTTCGAGGATGTGGATCGCGGTGGTGTCGACGAGCGCGTGCACAGCGTCGAGCCGCAGACCGTCGGCATGAAACTCACGCATCCAACGCAGGGCGCAGTCCAGGATGTAGCGGCGCACCTCGTCGGCGTCCGCGTCGGAGACGTTGATCGATTCTCCCCATGGATTGCTACCCGACGACAGATACGGGCCGAACCGGGGCAGGTAATTACCCGACGGGCCAAGGTGATTGAACACCGCGTCGATCAGCACGCCGAGGCCGCGCTGGTGGCAGGCGTTGATCAGCCGGATGAGTCCGTCGGGCCCGCCGTACGGCTCGTGCACCGCATACCAGAGCACGCCGTCATAACCCCAGCCATATGTCCCGCCGAATGCGTTGACCGGCATCAGCTCGAGGAAGTCGACGCCCAAATCCACCAGGTAGTCGAGCTTCTCGATCGCAGAGTCGAATGTGCCGCCAGGCGTGAACGTGCCGACGTGCAACTCGTAGATGACGCTGCCCTCGATCGACCGTCCCTGCCAGTCGCTGTCGGACCACGCGTCCGAAGCGGGCTGCCATAGCTGCGATCGCTCGTGCACACCATCGGGCTGGCGGGCAGAGCGGGGATCTGGCAGCACTTTCGGGTCGTCGTCGAGGACGAAGCCGTAGCGCGCGTCGGATCGGGCACCGACGTCGGTGCGCCACCAGCCATCGTGGGACCGGTCCATTGGATACAGCGTGCCGTCCACGTCGAGACGCACCCGGTCCGGCAGAGGCGCCCACACCGCGAATTCAGCCATTGCGGCGTTCCAGCAGCGCGACAGGCATATTGGCGAACAGTTCCACCGCAAGGACCCTGCCGGCGAATCGGCCAGCACCGATGCGGTCGATCCATTCTCCATCCGGAAGCGTCACCGCGGTATCGGCCCAGCCGGTTTCTGACAGCGTCACGGTGTGACGGGTGACCGCGACGAGCACATCGTCACCGCGGATGAACGACACCAGATGCTGAGCGGCCGGGCCGTCCGGCATCACAGGCCGGTAGCCGCCTTCGGCGAAACTGGCCGGACGATCGCGCCGCAAGGCCAGCGCCGCCTTCACGACCCGGATCTTGGGATGAGTCAACGAGTACAGCGCTTCTCGGCCGCCAATGTAATCGACCGGGCGCCGGTTGTCCGGGTCGACCAGGCTGTCCTCCCACAGTTCCGTGCCCTGATAGATATCGGGAATCCCGGGCACTGTGAGCGCCAGAAGTTTCTGCGCAAGGGCGTCGCTGCGGCCGTGGAGTTCAAGCCGCGTAACCAGGGAGGTGAGTTCTGCGGCGACCGGTCCGTCGATGACGGTGTCCAGCCATGTGTGCACCGCGGTTTCAAATGCGGCGTCGGGATCATTCCACGTGGTGTGGACGGCTGCCTCCCGGATGGCTTTTTCGGCATACGCGTGTAGTCGCCCCCGTAGATCGTCGGGCACCACACCGTCGGCGGGCCACACGCCGAAGATGTTCTGCAACAAGAAGAGTCCGGTTGCCGGGTCGGGCGGGGGGGCGTGCAGTGCCCACTTGCCGATAAGCTCTGCCCATAGCGACGGCACTTGCGACAGCACACCGATGCGGGCGCGCACGTCTTCACCGCGTTTGGTGTCATGAGTGGTCAACGCCACCATCGTGTTCGGCCACAACCGGGCCCGCGTGGCGGAACGCTGGTGGAACTCCGCGACTCCGACGCCGAACCGTGTGGGCTCGCCGCCCACCTCGTTCAGCGACACCAAGCGGGCGTCGCGGTAGAACAGGCAGTCCTCCATCGACTTGGCCGTCGCGGCGCCGCACAGCTGCTGTAGGCGCACCGCCGACTCGACGCTGGTGGCCAGTGCCGCGGAAACGATTGCCAGCGGTTCCGCCAATTCCGGTAGCGCCCTGGCGGTTTCGGCCGAGGCCTCAGGCAGCACCAAGGACAGCGACTGGTAGTCCGAGCGGTACACGTGCACCCGGCTGAGCAACTCGGCGAGCGCGCGGGGCAGTTCGGCGTGATTAGCGTCCGTGGCGGCGACGATGGTGCGGTGAAGCCGTGCTAGCTCACTGCCCAGCGTGTGGGTGACGGCCTCGGCCTTGAGTCGGCGTGCCAGCTGCGGCATCTCGTCGTAGGCGGCACCGCTCGATTCGAACAACGCGGTCAGCGGGCCTGCGCCGGCGGGATCGAGAAACAGCCCGCCGATTTCACGCAGCGCGTCATAGCCGGTCGTGCCGGCGATGGGCAGCGTTGGTTCCAGCGGCTCGTCGACGGCCAGGATCTTCTCGATGACGATCCACGCATCGGGTCCGGTAAGTTCGCGTAGCCACGCCAGATAGCCGGTGGGATTGGACAGTCCGTCCGGATGGTCGATGCGGATCCCGTCGACCAGCCCCGCGCTGAACCACCGCTTGACCTCCGCGTGCGTGGCGTCGAACACAGCCCGGTCCTCTTGGCGCAGCCCTGCCAGCGATGTGATCGAAAAGAACCGCCGGTAGCCGCAGATGCCGTTGCGCCATCCGATCGGCCGGTAGTGCGATTTATCGGCGGGATAGCCGGGCGGGGGACTGTCGTCGTCCGAGGCCAACACCGGCAAGACAATTCGGCCGTCGGGGTCGAGGTCCCAGTCGATGTCAAAGAACGACGCATACGGCGATGAGCGGCCGCGCTCGAGCACGTCGAGCCACCACGGGTTCTGTTCGGGGTCGTCGACGCCGACGTGGTTGGGGACGATATCAACGACCAGGCCGATCTTCCTTTCGCGGGCCGCTGCGGACAGCCGCGCTAGCCCGTCGGGTCCGCCCAGCGCGGCGGAGACCGTGGTGGGGTCGGTGACGTCGTAGCCATGAGTGGAGCCCTGGGCCGCGGTCAGGATCGGCGACAGGTAGAGGTGCGAGACCCCGAGTTCGTCGAGGTAGTCCAGCACGCCCAACGCATCATCGAAGGTGAAGCAGTCGCCGCGCATCTGCAGCCGATAGGTAGACAGCACCGGAAAGACCATGTGTCTCAGGCGGTCTTACGCAGCACCAGCAGCGAGCGCGCCTGCAGCGAGATCTTCTTGCCTGCAGTGACAACCAACTCGGTCGACCCCGTGGCGTCGGCCGTGTCCAGCGTCGCGGTCCACTCTTTGGCGTAGTCACGCTTCGGGGTGACGAAGTCCTGCGGCTTGTCGTTTGCGTTGAAGCACAGCAGGAACGAGTCGTCGACAACTCGTTCGCCGCGCGCATTGGGCGTCGGGATCGCCTCGCCGTTGAGGAACACCGCAACGCACTTGAAGCCGGAGTCCCAATCCTCTTGCTTCATTTCCTTGCCGGCCGGCGTCAGCCACGCGATGTCGCGCACCTGATCACCACTGCGGATCGGCTCGCCCTCGAAGAAGCGGCGCCTGCGGAAGACCGGATGGTCCCGCCGCAGCTTGGTGACCCTGCGGGTGAACTCGAGCAGGTCGGGGTTCTTCTCGCACAGCGACCAATCCATCCAAGAGACCTCGGAATCTTGGCAGTAGACGTTGTTGTTGCCCCTCTGAGTGCGCCCGATTTCATCGCCGTGCGAGATCATGGGAGTGCCCTGGGAGACCATCAGAGTTCCCACGATGTTGCGCATCTGCTTGGCGCGCAGGGCGAGAATATCCGGGTCGTCGGTTGGCCCCTCCACGCCGCAGTTCCACGACCTGTTATGGCTTTCGCCGTCCCGGTTGTCCTCGCCGTTGGCCTCGTTGTGCTTCTCGTTGTATGAGACCAGGTCGGCCAGCGGGAAGCCGTCGTGACAGGTGACGAAGTTGATACTCGCGCCTGGCCGCCGGCCAGTGGCCTCGTAGAGATCCGAGGATCCGGTCAGTCGCGAGGCGAACTCGCCGAGGGTTGCGGGCTCACCCCGCCAGTAATCGCGCACAGTGTCGCGATACTTCCCGTTCCATTCGGTCCACAAACCAGGAAAGTTGCCGACCTGATAGCCGCCTTCGCCGACGTCCCACGGCTCGGCGATCAGCTTGACCTGGCTGACCACCGGATCCTGCTGTACCAGATCGAAGAACGCGCTCAATCGGTCGACGTCGTAGAATTCGCGGGCCAGCGCGGCCGCCAGGTCGAAGCGGAAGCCGTCGACGTGCATGTCCAACACCCAGTACCGCAACGAGTCCATGATCAGCTGAAGGGTGTGCGGATGCCGCGGGTTGAGGCTGTTGCCGGTGCCGGTGAAATCCTTGTAGACCCTTAGATCGCCGTCCTGGAGGCGGTAGTAGGCGGCGTTGTCGATGCCGCGGAAGTTGATCGTGGGACCAAGGTGGTTGCCTTCGGCGGTGTGGTTGTACACGACGTCGAGGATGACTTCGATGCCGGCTTCATGGAACGACCGGACCATGGTCTTGAACTCGGCAACGGCTCCGCCGGCATGCCGGCTGGCGGCGTACTGGTAGTGCGGAGCGAAGAAACCGAAAGTGTTGTAGCCCCAGTAGTTTCGCAGACCCAGGTCGATCAGCCGATGGTCATGCATGAACTGGTGCACTGGCATCAATTCGATCGCCGTCACGTTGAGTGACTTGAGGTGGTCGATGATCACCGGGTGCCCGAGCCCGGCGTAGGTACCGCGCAACTCTTCGGGGATGCCCGGGTGGGACTGCGTCATCCCTTTGACATGAGCCTCGTAGATGATGGTCTCGTGGTACGGCGTGCGGGGCGCGCGGTCGGATGCCCACTGGAAGAACGGGTTGATCACCACGCTGGTCATGGTGTGGCCGAGCGAGTCGATCTTCGGCGGCGTGCCGCCCGAGACGGGATCGTCGGCTTCCAGGTCGTATGAGAACAACGCCTGGGTGAATTCGAAGTCACCGTGAAACGACTTCCCGTACGGATCGAGCAGCAGCTTGCTCGGGTCGCAGCGGTGGCCGGCCGCCGGGTCCCACGGCCCGTGCACCCGATAGCCGTAGCGCTGACCGGGCGTAATGGTGGGCAGATAGCAGTGCCAGACGTAGCCGTCGACCTCGTCGAGGTTGATGCGCTCCTCCGTGCCGTCCTTGGCGATCAGGCACAACTCGACACGCTCGGCCACTTCGGAGAACAGCGAGAAATTGGTGCCCGCCCCGTCATAGGTGGCGCCGAGGGGATAGCTTTCACCCGGCCAGACCGTGGCGACCGACGCCGCGGAAGTCATCAGCCAACCCACCAGCCGGTGGCTGCGCCGATCTGGCGCCCGAGTTCGCTTGTCATGGTGCGCATGTACGTGGTCGAAATGTGGTGCGCATCGCGATACAGCAACACATTTCCCTCCACAGCACGGCAAATATCCTTGCGGCACACCGCGTCGCTCATGTCGAGCACGTGCAGCAACGGGAACTGCGCGACGAAATCCAATGTCTGGTTGTGTTCCGACAGTACGGCGGATCGTTTGATTCCGCAGGAGTTCGCGTCGCCGCCACTCGCCAGGCAGTCGGACGGGAAGTACGGCTCTCCGTTGCGCACCATCCAGGGGGTGTCACGCATGGCGAGAATCGGAATGTTGTTGTCGGACAACGTCTGCCAGATTCCAATGTAGGTCGCCGGCATCACGTCGCCTGGCTTGATGTTCCACGGCCGGGTAGAGGTGGTGAATAAGAAATCCGGATGATCGGCTATGAGCGCAGGCATCACCCGGTCGTTCCACTCGCGGCAGCCCGGGTAAGGGCGGTTGTCGCCCATCACCAGCGGCATCTGCTCGGTGGTCAGCGGGCACCCCATCTTCATGTAAGTCACCACCTTGAAGTGGTGAAGCTGGCCCAACAGGTTGAGCGCGGTGATCCAGTGCTCGGCGTGGGATCCGCCCGCCAGTGCGATGGTCCGCGCCGCCGACTTGTCACCGAACGTGCAATTGATCACGTCGCTGTTGTCGAAATCGCTGATACATCCTTCGGTGGTGGTCTCCGGCAGATCGGTCTTGGCCTCCAGCACCGTCGGGCGCATCGGCAGCTTGGGTACCTTCGCGTTGTGCAGCAGCGCTAGGGCGCCGGGGTAGGCGCGGGTCGAAAGGGTCGCCAGCTCTTTACCATTCGCGCGTTGCACGGTGACGTGCTCGCGCCAGGTGAATGACGTCGCCGTCAACGTCACACCCAACAGTCCCACTATCGAACCCAGCACGATCGTCGGACGACGCAACCGAGCCCACAGCGGAACCGCGGGAGCTGGTGTCTCGGCACCGCGATACCGCAGCGGGGTCTCGACGAAGCGCATCGTCAGCCAGGCGAGCACGCCAGAGACCAACAGCACGATCGCGCCCTCGAGGAAGTTCACGCGCGGTCGTCCGGTGTGAGACAGCCAGAAGATCAGCAGCGGCCAATGCCAGAGGTACAGCGAGTACGCCATCGCCCCGAGCGACACGAACGGCGCGGTGGCCAACAACCGGTTGGGGGCGGGCAGTCGGCCGGCCGTGTTCGGATCGGCCTGCCGGTTGGCTGCCGACAGGATGAACAACATGGTGGCGCCGACGGGCACCAGCGCCCACGGCCCGGGAAACTCCTTCACACCGTTGATCAGCGCGCCGCACGACAGGATCGCCGCCAAAGCGGCCACCGCCACAGCCGTGCGCAGCCACATCGGCCAGCGCACGTAAGGCACCACCGCGCCGAGCAGCGCCCCCAGCAGCAGTTCCCACGCCCTGGCGAAGCTGTTGTAGTACGCGGTCGCCTGGTCGGCGTTGTGAGCAAATATCGCGTAGACAAACGAGGCGATGGTCAGCGCGCTCAACAGCAGCACGAAAGAAATTCGCATGTACTTGCCGAGGAGTCTGCGTAACAGATAGGCGAACAAGAAGATCAGTGCCAGAAACGCGATATAGAACTGCCCTTGCACCGACATGGACCAGATGTGCTGCAGTGGACTGACCGCCTCACCGGCGCGAAGGTAGTCCGATGCGGTGCTCGCCAGCTCCCAGTTCTGAAAGTAGCCGAGGCTCGCCAGGCTTTGGTCAGCAAACGTCTCCCAGCGCGTCTCCGGCTGGATCAAGATCGTCAGGATCGCCGAGGCGGCGAGCACCACGACGAGCGCTGGCAACAACCGGCGAACAAGCCGAACCACCTCGGGAACGGGCCACAGCGATGCGCCCGGCGTGAGTGCGGTGCGCAATAGGCGGCCGCCGAAGAAGAAGCCTGACAGCGCCAAGAAGACGTCGACGCCGCCGGACACCCGGCCAAACCACACGTGAAAGACCGCCACGAGGGCGATGGCGATGCCGCGCAGGCCGTCGAGATCGTGTCGGTAGAAACCCGACGTTCGAGTCCCCTTGGTGGAGCGTGGGGCGGGACCCGGATCGGTGACGGCCGCCGGCCGGGAGGGGGCGAGGGTCATCATGGTCGACGGTAAATCTACCGAAGATCAGCGGTGGGCTCATGCCGCGGGCGACGTATCGGTGCCGGTGAGCAAAGCGGTTAGGCTCGTCGACCATGCCCACGTTGACGCCTGAGGAGATCAGCGCGATCGACGCCGCGCATGTCTGGCATCCCTACAGCACGATCGGGGCCGAAGCGCTGCCTCCGCTCGTGGCGGTCGGCGCGAGGGGTGCCTGGCTGACGTTGATGCATGACGGACGGCCGGTCGAGGTGCTCGACGCGATGGCGTCGTGGTGGACCGCGATCCACGGCCACGGCCACCCCGTGCTCGACGCCGCGATCAGCGGCCAACTGGCCACCATGAACCACGTCATGTTCGGCGGGCTGACGCACGAACCGGCCGCCCGGCTGGCCCAATTGCTGGTCGAGATCACGCCCGCCGGCCTCGACACGGTGTTCTTCAGCGACTCCGGCTCCGTCTCGGTCGAGGTGGCAGTCAAGATGGCGCTGCAGTACTGGCGCAGCATCGGCCGCGGCGACAAGCACCGGCTGATGACCTGGCGCGGCGGCTACCACGGTGACACGTTCACCCCGATGAGCGTGTGCGACCCCGACGGTGGCATGCATGAGCTGTGGGCCGGGAAAAACTCAGTGCTTGCCAGGCAAGTTTTCGCGCTACAAGTGCCCACGGACTACGACCCCGCGTACAGCGAAAGGTTCGAAAAGCAGCTGTCCGAACACTCCGACGAGCTGGCGGCGGTCATCGTCGAACCCGTCGTGCAGGGCGCGGGCGGCATGCGGTTTCACGACCCGCGCTATCTCGTTGATCTGCGTGCGGCCTGTGACCGGCACGGCGTGCTGCTGATCTTCGATGAGATCGCGACGGGGTTCGGCCGCACCGGAGAGCTGTTCGCGGCCGATCACGCCGGCGTCGGCCCCGACATCATGTGCGTCGGCAAGGGGCTGACCGGCGGCTACATCACGTTGGCGGCGACGCTGTGCACGCGCGACATCGCGCACACGATCAGCACGCATGAGCCGGGCGCGCTGATGCACGGCCCCACGTTCATGGCCAACGCGCTTGCCTGCGCGGTCGGGGTGGCGTCGGTCCAGCTGCTGTTGGAACAGGATTGGCGCGCAAGGGTTTCGGCGATCGAAGCGGGCCTGCGCGACGGTCTTGCGCCCGCCGCGTCGCTCCCGGGTGTTGCCGATGTGCGGGTGCTCGGAGCGATCGGCGTTATCGAGATGGACAAACCCGTCGACCTGCGCGTGGCCACGCCTGCTGCGCTGGAGCAAGGCGTCTGGCTGCGCCCGTTCCGCAATCTCATCTACGTCATGCCGCCCTACATCTGCACGCCGGACGAGATCGGGCAGATCACCTCGGCGATGGTCGGCGTCGCCGAAGTGCTCGCCTAGACCCGATTTGTGTGCGTTTTGTTGCGCTCAGCGCTCTGTGGTGCACACAAGTCGCATTTGTGCAGGCGCACGTCGTTGACCTAACCTGAACGGCGTTCAAGTTTTCCCGGAGGAGCATCGGTGACTCACGTCGGTCTTTCCCCGCTGGCCTGGCTCGACGAGGTTGAGCAGCAGCGGCGCGCGGCCGGACTGCGCCGATCCCTGCGGGCGCGGCCGCCCGTCGGCGCCGAGCTTGACCTGGCATCCAACGACTACCTCGGCCTCTCGCAGCACCCCGCCGTGATCGACGGCGGCGTCGAGGCGTTGCGGACCTGGGGCGCTGGCTCGACCGGATCGCGGCTGGTCACCGGCAACACCGAACTGCACGAAGGCTTCGAAGCCGCCCTTGCGGATTTTGTCGGCGCCGAGTCGGCGCTGGCGTTCTCGTCGGGGTATACCGCCAACCTCGGCGCCGTGGTGTCGCTCTCTGGGGCCGGATCGCTGTTGGTCTCCGACGCTCTGACGCACGCATCGCTGGTGGACGCCTGCCGGCTGTCGCGCGCCCACGTCGTGGTGACACCGCACCGCGACGTCGCCGCCGTCGACGCTGCGCTGTCCGCGCGGGACGAGGAGCGCGCCGTGGTGGTGACCGATTCGGTGTTCTCCGCCGACGGGGTGTTGGCACCCCTGCGTTCTTTGCACGACGTGTGCCGTCGGCACGGCGCGCTGCTGATCGTGGACGAGGCCCATGGCCTCGGCGTGCGGGGTAGCGGCGGCCGCGGTCTGTTGCATGAGGTGGGCCTGGCTGGTGCGCCCGACGTGGTGATGACAACGACGTTGTCCAAGGCGCTGGGCAGTCAGGGTGGCGTGGTGCTCGGACCGGCCGCGGTGCGCGAGCATCTGATCGACGCCGCGCGGCCCTTCATCTTCGACACCGGGCTGGCGCCGGCAGCGATCGGCGCCGCGTGGGCCGCATTGAGTGTGCTGATCGACGAACCGTGGCGCGCGCAGGCCGTGCTGGATCATGCGGTTGCGCTTGCGGACATATGCGGTGTGTCCGAACTCCCGGATTCGGCGGTGGTGTCGGTCATCCTCGGTGAGCCCGAGGTGGCCTTCGGTGCGGCGGTGGCGTGTTTGGATCGCGGGGTGCGGGTCGGCTGCTTCCGTCCGCCGACCGTCCCGGCAGGCACGTCGCGGCTGCGGCTGACCGCACGCGCGTCGCTGTCGGACGACGAAATGGCTTTGGCCCGAGAGGTTCTCACCGAAGTCCTAACACCCCGCCCGTGAGCGTGCTGATCGTCACTGGCACCGACACGGGCGTCGGCAAGACGGTGGCCACCGCGGCGCTCGCCTGTTCTGCGCGGCTGGCCGGCATCGACGTCGCGGTGTGCAAACCCGTACAGACCGGCAGCCCACGCGATGACGACCTAGCCGACGTGGCGCGGCTGTCCGGGGTGAGCGCGCTGCACGGCAGGTGGCGCTATCCCGAACCGCTGGCACCCGCTGCGGCTGCCGAGCGCGCGGGCATGGCGTTGCCGACGCGCGACGAACTCGTGGCGTCGGTCGCGTCGGTCGATGCGAAGCTGACTCTGGTCGAGGGCGCAGGCGGACTGCTGGTGGAACTCGGCGACGACGGGGTGACGCTGCGCGACCTGGCGCGCGACCTGGCCGCCTCGGTGTTGGTCGTTGTTTCGCCGGGCCTCGGTACGCTGAATCACACCGCGCTGACCCTGGAAGCGCTTGCAGCCCAAGGAATTCCATGTGCAGGGCTGGTGATCGGCGCCTGGCCGCGCGAACCGGGAGTCGCGGAGACCGGCAATCGCGACGCATTGGGAAGGTTGGCTGAGGTGCAGGCGGTGCTGCCCGATGGGGCGGGTTCGCTGAGCGCTAGCGAGTTCGAGACGATGAGCGCGGCCGCGTTCGACGCGCAGTGGGTCACGAGCTTGGCCGGCTGATGGTGCACTCCGTCGAGCTGGTCTTCGACCCGGACACCGAGGCGGCGGTCCGGCACATCTGGGACGGGCTGCGCGAGGCAGGGATCCCCAGTCAGGCGCCGGCTAGCAGGCCACATGTCACGCTGACGGTCGCCGAGCGGATCGAGCCGGATGTCGATGAGGTGCTGGCATCGCTGAACGATCGGTTCCCGCTGGGATGTGTGGTCGGGGCACCTCTGCTTTTTGGAAGGTCGCAGCTGATTCTGACACGGCTCATCGTGCCCACAGCCGACCTGTTGGCAGTCCATGCTGACGTCTATCGGTTATGCCTGCCGCATGTACGGCCTGGCCCGATGGCGAACTCCTCGCCCGGGCAGTGGACGGGTCACACGACGCTGGCGCGTCGAGTGGGCGGCCATCAACTCGGCCGGGCGTTGCGGATCGCGGGGAAGCCTTCGGAGATCAACGGCAGCTTCGTCGGGCTGCGGCGCTGGGACGGCAACGCCAAGCTCGAATATCCGATCAGTCGATAAGTGCCGCAACCTTTTTCGGCACGCACATCCGCCAAGCGTCGATCACCAGCTCGCGCAGCTCCTCGAGGTCGAGCGCGTCGAGCCGCACGTGAATCCAGTTGTATCGCATGTCTGACTTGCGCGGGAGCATGAACTTGTCGGGTTCGGCGGCCACCATCGCCTCCCGTTCCTCCTTGGGGAAGCCGACGCCCATCACCGTCTCATCTCGAGAGAACGCGACGAACACGATCTGTCCCACCCGGAACTTGATCTGGTCCCGTACCACCACCTCGTAGGAACGAGGCAGGGACGCGGTGATGCGCCGTACGTCGTCGACCGCGATCATGTCCGGGACGTTAGTCGCGAGATGCACGTTAGCGTGATGTCTACTCGAACTTTTCCGCGCTAACGTACGTTTCGGCGATGCTCATACCATTGACGAGCAGGTCCACGCCAAAGCGGAACCGTGCATTCGCGTCCTCGGTCAACACCGACTGCTCGTCGGGCAGGGCCGCACCCGCGGCATCCCATTGCAGCCGCGACTGTTCGTCGACGGTGAAGCCCAGGACGTAATAGACGACCGTGCGGGCGACCAACTCGGCGTGCGCTGAGTCGACACCGGCCTCCGCGGCGGCGTCGGTGAGCCGCGCGAGGACGCCCGTCATCGCCTCTGACTGTCCGGCCGCGAAGCTGGCCGACACCAGCTCGGCGCCGTCGGTGTGGGAGAGCAGCGCATCGCGCAGCCGATTGCACACGTCGACCACCCCCCTGGCCGACGGCACACCGTCCAGGATCCGGTTGGCGATCGCGCCAAGCAGCTGCTGCTTGTTGGCGAAATGCCAGTACAGCGCGCCGGGGGACACGTTGAGCTCGCGGGCCAGCCGGCGCATCGTGAGGTCGGCGATCCCGTAGGTGTCCAGCAGTGTCGTCGCCGCCTCGACCACATCGCGTTTGTGGAGCTGCACGTCGGTAGCCTAACCTGAACGGCGTTCAAGTCGGCAAAGCGGAGGAGCACGGTGAGCGACATTCTGGCGGAGGCTCGCGGGCAGGTACTGGAACGCGGCGAGGGCCTGAACCAAGAACAGACGCTGAAGGTGCTGCAGCTGCCCGACGACCGGCTCGACGAGCTGCTGGCGCTGGCGCACGAGGTGCGGATGGCGTGGTGCGGACCCGACGTCGAGGTCGAGGGCATCATCAGCCTGAAGACCGGCGGCTGTCCTGAGGACTGCCACTTCTGTTCGCAGTCGGGGCTCTTCGCTTCGCCCGTGCGCAGCGCGTGGCTGGACGTCCCGAGCCTGGTCGAGGCCGCCAAGCAGACCGCCAAGACCGGAGCGACGGAGTTCTGCATCGTCGCCGCCGTGCGCGGACCCGACGAGCGACTCCTGGCGCAGGTCGCCGCCGGCATCGAGGCGATCCGCAACGAGGTCGATATCCAGATCGCCTGCTCACTGGGCATGCTGACCCAGGAGCAGGTTGAGCGGCTCTGGAAGATGGGCGTGCACCGCTACAACCACAACCTGGAGACCGCCCGGTCGTTCTTCACCAATGTCGTCACCACCCACACGTGGGAGGAGCGGTGGGACACGCTGCGAATGGTCCGCGAAGCGGGCATGGAGGTGTGCTGCGGCGGCATCCTCGGCATGGGCGAAACCCTTGAGCAGCGCGCGGAATTCGCGGCCAATCTCGCCGAGCTGGATCCGCATGAGGTGCCGCTGAACTTCCTGAACCCACGGCCCGGCACCCCGTTCGGCGACCTCGATGTGCTGCCAGCATCAGAGGCACTCAAGGCCGTCGCCGCTTTCCGCCTCGCGCTGCCGCGCACGATGCTGCGCTTCGCCGGCGGCCGCGAGATCACTCTCGGCGACCTCGGGGCCAAGAAGGGCATCCTCGGCGGTATCAACGCGGTCATCGTCGGCAACTACCTGACCACACTGGGCCGGCCGGCCGAGTCTGATCTTGAGCTGCTCGACGATCTGCAGATGCCGATCAAGGCGCTCAACGCCAGTCTGTAGGCGGGTATCTCGCAAGCCCATGGCCAAGTTCAACGTCTACACTGGCGAGCCCGCCGGCGGCGCAGTCCCGACCGCCGCCCAGCTCGGCCTTGAACCGCCCCGGTTCTGCGCGGAGTGCGGCCGCCGGATGATTGTGCAGGTGCTCCCCGACGGCTGGTCGGCCAAGTGCTCCCGCCACGGCGAATTGGACTCCAAGGATCTTGATGAAAGACGTTGAGCCACCGCGACTTTCGAAACGTCGCGCCGTGCTGGTCACCGTAGCCGGCCTGACGGTTGCCGGCGCCGTGGTCGGGGCGCTGTGGGCCTGGCTGGCGCCACCGATCCACGGTGTTGTCGCGCTGACCAAGAGCGGCGAGCGAATCAAGGCCTACCTGGGCAACGAGGCCGACCACTTCTTCATCGCGGCGTTCCTGCTCGTGGGCATGCTTGGCGCGGTCGCGGTGGTCGCGGCGGTGCTGCTGTGGCAATGGCGTGCCCACCGGGGTCCGGCGATGGTGGCCGCGCTTTCGATTGGCGTGGCGGCCGGGACAGGAGCGGCCGCTGCAGTCGGCGCGGTCCTGGCGCGTTTGCGCTATGGCTCGATCGACATGTCGGCGGCGCCGGTGTCGCCGGAGCATCGGGTCCATTACGTCGTCGAGGCACCCGCGGTGTTCTTCGGACATTCGCCGCTACAGATCGCCGCGACGATCCTGCTTCCGGCCGCGGCCGCGGCACTGGTCTATGCGTTGATGGCGGTGTCGACGGCGCGCGACGATCTGGGCGCCTGGCCGCCGGTCGAAGAACCGGTGATCGGCCCGCCCGTCACAGAGGCTGGCGCTCTACCGTCCGCCCAGTGACGACCTTCGCGACGATCTTCGCCAGCCGCGCCATCCCCATGTAGGTCATCGGGTTCAGCAGCGTCGGCCACTTGGTCCGCACCATGTGCTCCGTCAAGGGCTTGCCCTTGAAGCGATCGGTCAGCCAGCGCAGCGTCATCGGCGCCGACATCGGGTGCAGGAGCAGATGTTCGCTGAACATGTCGCGGTGGTAGGTGACGCTCGCACCGCCGGCCGAGTACAAATCGGCGAGTTCGTCGATGTTCTCGACGGAGATCAGCTGGTCGTGGACCGCCTGGACGATCAGCACCGGTGGCGCTGGCGCGGCCACGCCGAGCTTGATTTCCTCGAAAATCCGCTTGAGCTGGGGTGTTTCGAGGATCTGCTCGAGAGGCACGTCGACCATGTCGTCCATGTCCTTGTTGACCATCCGGATGACCGCTTCGGCGGTGGTCATGTGATGCAGTCGTTGCAGCAGCACCTTGCCCTCTTCGGTGGCGTGCTCCTGAATGAGCTCGTTGAGCTCGGGGTAGATGTCTGCGAGTGCGGCAACGACGAGCGCGGGCAGGCCGGACATGTACGTGCCGTTGAGCCGGCGGAACGTTTGGCCGAGGTCGCCGACGGGAGATCCGAGCACCGCGCCGACGACGTTGAGCTCGGGCGCGTAGGTACCGCTCATCTCGGCAGCCCACGCGCTGGCAAGGCCGCCGCCGGAATAGCCCCACAGGCCGATCGGAGCGGACGGTGACAGGCCCAGCCGATCGATGTTCAGCGCGGCGCGTAGCCCGTCGAGAATGCAATAGCCGGGCTCAAACGGGGCCCCCCACATGCCAGCGCGTCCCTCGTGGTCGGGCACGGACACGGCCCAGCCCTCGGCGACCGCGGCAGCGATCAGCAGGAACTCGAATTGCGCCACCGCGCCCGGAGCGACCGCGCGTCGCCGCAGCGCATAGGACGGGAAGCAACGGGACGTGACCGAGTCGATCGCGCACTGGTAGGAGACCACTGGGGTGACGGCTTCCGGCGCCCGTTCCGCAGGCACGATGACCGTCGTGGCGGCCGCTTCCGGGTTGCCGTGCATGTCGGTGGTCCGATACAGCAGCTGGGTTGCTGTGATGCGCTGCGGGATGAACCCGAGAAACGCCAGCTCAACGTCCCGGCTGCGCAGCACCGTGCCCGGGTGGGAATGCTGAAAACCTGCAGGTGGATCGTAGAACGGGTCGTCGGAGGGAAGCTGTGGCCGGACGCGCCGCTGCAGTGCTTCGTGCTGCGGCTGCCCAATCCACTCGGCGCCGGTTAGCGGAGCCGCGCTGCCCAAGTCCATCGGACCTTCTTACCTTAAGAAGCCATTAAGAATCCACCCGACTCACCCAGGAGGGCGCAATGCCGCGAATTCGTCGGTCACCCGGTATCGCGAGTCCGTGAAGCGGAAGAGGGCGGCAGGGCGGCCACCGCTGCGTCCCGAACGCGCCGTGGTGCCGGTTCGCGTGATGACGTTGCGCCGCTCAAGCACGCGCTGCAGGTTGGTGGCATCGACCTGGTAACCCAGCGTCGCACTGTAGATGTCGCGCAGCGTGGAAAGGGCGAACTCCTTTGGCGCCAACGCGAATCCGATGTTCGTGTAGGACATCTTGGCGGCCAGACGGGTGCGGGCGTGCTCGACCATGGGACCGTGGTCGAACGCCATGGGTGGCAGGTGACTCACCGGATGCCAGCGGGTGTCCGGTGGCAGTTCGGGCGTCGCGGGGGAGGGCACCAGCCCGAGGAACGTCGATGCGATGGTGCGGACGCCGGGCACCCTCGCGGGGTCCGAGAACACAGCCAGCTGCTCCAGGTGAGCAAGTTCACGTAGGTCGACTTTCTCGGCGAGTTGGCGACGAACGGAGCTGGTCAGGTCCTCGTCGTCGCCGAGGCGGCCACCAGGCAGGGACCACTTTTCGCGCTCCGGTTCCCGTGCACGCTGCCATAACAGCACGTGAAGCTCGGGTTTCCGGGAGTCGACACCGCGTGCCTGGAACACGACGGCGAGCACCTCGTGAGCGGTGCTAGTATGAGGCATGTTTTCGATTATAAGTCGAAAACCTCCGACGGGATTGAGGAGACGGCCATGACGGTTCTGGACCGTATGCCCGCAGGCGATCTGGTTACCCGAATCACCGATGGTCCGACCGGTTATACCGGCGTCGACGGCGACGAAGAATGGGCGGCCGAGGTGCGCCGCCTTGCCGACCTGCGCGGTGCGACGCTCCTGGCGCACAACTACCAGCTTCCGGCCATCCAGGACGTCGCCGATCATGTCGGTGATTCGCTGGCGTTGTCGCGCATCGCGGCCGAGGTGCCCGAAGACACCATCGTGTTCTGCGGCGTGCATTTCATGGCGGAGACCGCGAAGATCCTCAGCCCGGACAAGACGGTGCTGATCCCCGACCAGCGGGCCGGCTGCTCGTTGGCCGACTCGATCACCGCCGACGAATTGCGGGCCTGGAAGGCCGAGCATCCCGGCGCGGTGGTCATCTCCTACGTCAACACCACTGCCGCGGTGAAGGCAGAAACCGACATCTGCTGCACATCGTCGAACGCCGTGGAGGTGGTTGCGTCGATTCCCGAGGATCGCGAGGTGCTGTTCTGCCCCGACCAGTTCCTCGGCGCCCACGTCCGGCGCGTCACCGGCCGCAAGAACCTGCACGTGTGGGCCGGCGAATGCCACGTACACGCCGGCATCAACGGCGACGAGCTGTCCGATCAGGCCCGTGCGCATCCCGACGCCGAGCTCTATGTCCACCCCGAATGCGGTTGCGCCACTTCGGCGTTGTATCTCGCCGGGGAGGGCGCATTCCCGGAGGACCGGGTGAAGATCCTGTCCACCGGCGGGATGCTCGACGCGGCCCGCGAGACCCACGCCCGACAGGTGCTGGTTGCCACCGAGGTCGGCATGTTGCACCAATTGCGTCGGGCCGCACCGGAAGTCGACTTCCGCGCGGTCAATGACCGGGCCTCATGCAAGTACATGAAGATGATCACGCCCGCCGCACTCCTGCGCTGCCTGGTGGAGGGCGCAGACGAGGTCGACGTCGATCCCGAGACCGCGAGGCGGGCCCGCGTCAGCGTGCAGCGGATGATCGAGATCGGCCAGCCCGGCGGCGGCGAATGAGCCCCCGTTTCGACTGTGGCGGCAGCGGCTACTGGCATCAGCGCGCCGACGTGGTCGTCATCGGCACAGGAGTGGCCGGCCTGGTGGCCGCGTTGGCGGCACACAGGCGCGGACGCAAGGTGGTGGTGCTGAGCAAGGCCAGCGAGACCGCGACGTTCTACGCGCAGGGCGGCATCGCCGTCGTATTGCCCGACAATGACGACTCGGTCGAGGCGCACGTCGCCGACACCCTGGCCGCGGGCGGTGGGCTGTGCGATCCGGATGCGGTGCGCTCGATCGTGGCCGACGGATATCGCGCAGTCGCCGAATTGGTCGACGACGGAGCGCGTTTCGACGAAGCGGCGCCCGGCCAGTGGGCGCTCACCCGCGAGGGTGGACATACGCGACGCCGCATCATCCACGCCGGCGGCGACGCGACGGGTGCGGAGGTACAGCGGGCGCTCGACAATGCGGCGGCGCTGCTGGATATCCGGCGCAACCACGTCGCGCTGCAGCTTCTTCATGAGCACGGCGCCGTGAGCGGTGTGCTGGTGCTCAGCGAGGACGGCCTCGGCGTGGTTCATGCCCCCTCGGTGATCCTGGCCACCGGGGGACTGGGTCACCTGTACGCGGCAACCACCAACCCGGAGGGCTCGACCGGCGACGGTATCGCGCTGGCGCTGTGGGCCGGCTTGCCGGTGCGGGATCTCGAGTTCATCCAGTTCCACCCCACCATGTTGTTCGACGGGCCCGGCGGCGGCCGTCGTCCCCTGATCACCGAGGCGATCCGTGGTGAGGGTGCGGTTCTGATTGATGCGCAAGGCAATTCGGTGACCAAGGGCGTCCATCCGATGGGTGACCTCGCCCCGCGCGACGTGGTTGCTGCGGCGATCGACGCGCGACTGGCGGCCACCGGTGATCCGTGTGTGTATCTCGACGCGCGCGGCATCGACGAGTTCGAGCGGCGGTTCCCGACCGTCACCGCCGCCTGCCGTGCCGCGGGCATCGACCCGACCCGCCAACCGATTCCGGTGGTACCGGGCGCGCACTACAGCTGCGGCGGCGTGGTCACCGATGTGTACGGCCGTACCGAACTGGCGGGTCTGTTCGCGGCGGGTGAGGTGGCGCGCACGGGCATGCACGGGGCCAACCGGCTGGCATCCAACAGCCTCCTCGAGGGCCTGGTCGTCGGCGGCCGGGCGGGCAAGGCGGCGGCACAGCATGCCGCCGACGCCGGTGCCACTCACGCGGAAATGCCCGAGTTGCCGACCCGCCTCGCGCTGCCGCGGGCCGACCTGCAACGGGCGATGACGCGCTACGCCTCCGTGGTCCGCGACTCCGAAGGCCTGCAGCGGCTCGCCGCGCAACTGGCGACCGCGACACCACGTGTTATCCGGTCCCGCAACGACTTTGAAGATATCGCGCTGACGACCACCGCGGGTGCAGCCGCGGCAGCGGCGCTCGCACGCACCGAGTCCGTCGGCTGCCATCACCGCCGCAGCCTCGCGCCCGCCGTAGCGTGCTGATGGGCTTGTCCGCCGACGAGCTGACCGAGGCTCGCAGGGTGATCGCCCGCGCTCTCGAAGAAGATCTGCGCTACGGCCCCGACGTCACCACAACGGCGACGGTGCCTGCGGACGCGATGACCACCGCGTCGATGGTCACGCGTGAACCGGGTGTGATCGCGGGCGTGGATATCGCGCTGCTGGTGCTCGACGAGGTGCTCGGACCCGCCGGGTATGTGCTCAAGCACCGCGTGGACGATGGCGCACGACTGGAGGCGGGCGGCGCGGCGCTGGTCATCGAGGCGCCGACACAGGGTCTGCTGACGGCTGAGCGCACGATGCTGAACCTGGTGTGCCACCTGTCGGGCATCGCGACGACCACAGCGGCGTGGGTGGATGCGGTCGAAGGCACCAACGCCAAGATCCGTGATACCCGCAAAACGCTTCCGGGTCTTCGTGCTTTGCAGAAGTACGCGGTGCGAGTCGGGGGCGGCGTCAACCACCGCATGGGCCTGGGCGATGCCGCGCTGATCAAGGACAACCACGTGGCCGCGGCGGGTTCGGTGGTGGCCGCGCTGCGGGCCATCCGGGCCGCCGCACCGGACCTGCCGTGTGAGGTGGAGGTCGACTCGCTCGAGCAGCTCGACGAGATCCTCGCCGAAAACGTGGAACTCGTTTTGCTGGACAACTTTCCGGTGTGGCAGACGCAGATCGCGGTGCAGCGCCGCGACGCTCGGGCATCCGGCACCAAACTCGAATCGTCGGGAGGCCTGTCGCTCGACACCGCGGCCGAGTACGCGGGTACGGGTGTCGATTATCTCGCCGTGGGTGCCCTCACGCACTCGGTCCGTGTGCTCGATATCGGGCTAGACGTTTAGCCGTTTCGCCGCCGGGCTCCGCTCGGCGGGGCGCAGTAGCGTGCGCGCGGCTGCCTTGGCGGCGTTCAGTGCGGCGGTGTCGGCGGTGATGCGCGACAGAATCAGCGCCCCTTCGAGGAGGGCGATCACGGCGAGTGCCGTCTGGTCGGCGTCCTCGTTCGGCCAGCCGTCGGTCCGCAGCCGGTCCGCAACGGCCAGGCGCCAGCCGCCGAATGCGCGCGCCGATGCCTCGCGCACCTGCGGACTGGCGTTCACGGACTCGGTGGCGATGGGCTCGATGGGGCAGCCGTCGCGCTGATCGGAGCCCAGCCCGGCACTCATCAGATCGATAAAGGCGTCGATGACGTCGGCGACGGCCAGGTCGCTTTCGAGGAATCCGCGCAGTCGCCGCTCGATGTCGCCGCCGACGAGGTCGACAACCGCGGCCGCGAGTTCCTGCTTGCCTTCGGGGAAATGGTGATACAGCGAACCGGCCTTGACCTCGGCGGACTCCAGAATCTGGTTGACCCCGGTGGCGGCGTAGCCCTGTCTGCGGAACAGCAGCGCCGCGCTGTCGAGCAGCGCGGTGCGGCTTCGATCCGGGCGAGGCATGCCTTGACTTTACTTGAAAGGTCACTCAACAATACTTGAAAGGGCGCTAAAGAAAGGTCCGACATGCAGCACCTGATGTTCGAGGCGGCGGACGATTACGCGTGGCGAGACGCGCCAGAACCGCAAATCACGGCACCTGAACAAGCGATCGTGCGGCCGGTGGCCGTGGCGTGTTGCGACCTCGATGTGGCGGTCGCCGAGGGACGGCTGCCGATGCCACCCGGGCATGCCGTCGGCCACGAGGGGGTTGCCGAAATCGTGGCGGTCGGCGACGCCGTTCGCGATGTCAAGGTCGGTGAACGGGTGATCGTTCCGTTCCAGATCAACTGCGGAACGTGCGCTGCCTGTAACCGGGGTGTCACGGGATCGTGCGCGTCGCTGCCGTTGATGGCCATGTACGGAATGAGACCACTGGCCGGGCTCGACGGCGGCGGCTTCATGGCGGACCTGGTGCTGGTGCCGTATGCCGACGCAATGCTGGTGCCGGTGCCTGACACGCTCGATCCGGTCGCAATCGCGTCGATGTCGGACAACATTCCCGACGGTTGGCGCGCCGTCGGACCGTACCGCGCGGAACTGGAATCTCTTGACCCTGCGGATCGTCGCGTACTGGTGGCCGGCCGGCTATCGATCGGGTTGTACGCTGCCGCGTTTGCGTCCGCCTACGGCGCGCAGGTCGATTACGTGGACACCGACGCACAGCGGCTGGCGATGGCCGAAAAACTCGGCGCGACAGTGCATGACCGGATAAAGCCCGATAAGTCCTGGGACCCGTACCCGCTCACCGTGCACACCACGGCCGACCCGGCCGTGCTGGCGGCGACGATGCGCTCCACTTGGCCGGACGGGGTATGCACCGACACCGGCATCTATTACCAAGGCGCGGTCGAGATGCCGCTGCTATCGATGTACACCCGCGGGCTGAGGTTTGTCACCGGAAGGGTGAACGCGCGGGCCGTGATTCCCGAGATCCTCGAATTGGTCGCCGCGCATTGCGATCTCGCGCCGGCCGTGGACCGGGTCGTGGACTGGGAGGACGCGCCGCGGGCGTGGCCGGCGATGAGGGCAAAGACCGTTTTCACTCGCTCATAGCGGCGAACGGATCGGTGATGTCCCGCAGGTCTTCCAGCATTCCGCGGAGTTGGGAAAAGCGCCGGGCGCCGAGGTGGGATCGCCACTCGAGCTGAATCTCATCATGCACGGTTTGGGCCGCCCTGGCCGCTCGTCGGCCGCGCTTGTCGATCTGAATGAGCCTGGCGCGCCGGTCGTTTGGATCGGGGACGCGCTTGACGTAGCGCATTCGCTCCAGTTCGTCGACTAGGCCGGCGACGCTCTGCTTGGTCATCTGTGATTGCTCGGCCAGGTCGGTAAGCCGCGACCCGCCAGGGGCGATGCGTTGAAACACACGGGCCTGGGCGAGCGTCATATCGTCGTACCCGGCATCCTTGACCGCCTGCAGGATTCGGTTCTCCATGTGCCGGTAGGGCACGAACAGCAGCACCCCGAAGTTGACCGCAGACGCTTGCATTTAGTCAGGATACCTGACTAATATCCCGAGGGTGGACGCCGAAACCAGTTGGCGGGTAATCGAGCAGGAGCGGCTGAGCCTTGCTGTCCTGCTGGAAGGCCTTCCCGACGAGCAATGGAACGCTCCGTCGCTGTGTGAGGGCTGGCGTGTCAAGGATGTCGCCGCACATGTGGCCCTGGCGCCGCAGCCACCGAGTCTGTTGACCATGGTGGTCGAGGGCGTGCGGGCCGGCGGCAGGTTTCACAAGCTGAACCATGATCTTTCGGTACGCCATGCAGATCGGGCCGGTGCCGACCTCGTCACGGAACTGCGCGACCACGCGGCGTCGCGGCGGCTACCGAAGGTGACCAACGTCCGCAACATTCTGTTCGACATCTTGGTGCACGGTCAGGACATCGCGATTCCGCTCGGTATCCCGCGGGAGATGCCGGTCGATGCTGCGCGCGCAGGTGTCGAGCGGGTGTGGACGATGGGGTGGCCGTTCGGGGTGAAGAGCCCGCTCAAGCGCTTCCGGTTCATCGCGACGGACGTCGAATGGGCCGCTGGCAAGGGACCGGAGGTGACCGGTCCCGTCGCCGCGCTGCTACTGCTCCTGACCGGTCGGCCCGTGGTGTTGCCGCGGTTGTCGGGCGCGGGGGTCGACGAACTGTCGGAATTGGTCAGGCGGTAGCCGGGCCGCGCCGCACCAGCGACAGCACGACAGCGGCCGCGGCGAACAACCCGGAGAACACCCTGTTCATGATCGTCTGCTGCCTCGGCGTGTTCAGCCACCGCAGCAGGCGCACGGACAGCCCGGTGTAGAGCCCCATCACGACGAGGTCGACCGCGATCATGGTCGCGCCGATCGCCAGGTATTGGGGGAGGAGCGGCGCGGTCGGCACTACGAACTGGGGCAGCACGGCGAGGAAGAACACCAGCCCCTTGGGGTTGGTGGCGTTCACCAGGAAGCCACGCACCACGAGGGCCACGCGGCCGCCGTCGACGGCCTTTCCGATCTGCTCACGCAGGTCGACGGTGGCGGTCCGCCATTGCCGCACGGCCAGGTAGATCAGGTACGCCACTCCGATCCACTTGATGATGTTGAACGCCAGGATCGAGTTCGCGACTGCGGCACCCAGTCCGATCGCAACGAGGGCCAGTTGCAGCATCAGGCCGATTTCGAGGCCGAGGATGCTCCAGTACCCACGCCGTACACCCTGCGTCAGGCCGGTCGCCATCGACTGGATGGCTCCCGCACCCGGTGACACGCTGATCGCGATCGCCGCACCAAAGAACGTCAGCCACACTTCCCACGCCATGGCGTCAGTTTCTCAGCGCGGTCAAGCGATATCGGCGACGAAGACCCCGACCCTTTTCGCCTGCAGGCGAGCCATCAACGGCAGCCCCTCCGCGCCAGATCCGGCGGGCGTGATCCGGGTGTTCGTCAAGTGCACGGTCTTCCGGACGAAATGCAGATCGGCCTCGCCCGCGGCCAATACGTTTTTCACCCAGTCCGTCTTCCCATGGCCAAGCGCGATCGCCACCACGTCGCCCTTGCGGTACGCGGTGACGATGGTTTCGTACTCCTTGCCCGACTTGCGACCGCGATGCTTGATCGTCGCCATTCCGGGCATGAATCGCGCGAACGGCTTGATCATCGGGTTGAAGTACTTGACCTGGAAGTTCTCCACCGCGACGGGGAACAACATCGGCACGCCGGGCGCGTTGTTGGGGTGATCTTTTCGAGATGCAGCGGACATGGTCATGAATCTAGCCGTTCCATTGCACCGCCAGCGCGCATGCGATCAGTAATGGATTTTTGTTCGGGTAGTCCGATCAGGGACAATCGAAAAGATGGCCCCGATCACGATGACCCGCATCGACCTGCGCAACCGGTCGCTGAGCGCGGCGCAGCTGCGTGCTGAGCTGCCGCGTGGCGGCGTCGACGTGGACGCCGTCTTGCCGACGGTGCGCCCAATCGTCGACGCGGTCGCCGACCGGGGAGCCCAAGCCGCGCTGGAGTACAGCGAGTCGTTCGACGGGGTGCGACCCGCGACGGTGCGTGTGCCGGTCAGCGAGTTGGACGCCGCGCTCAATGCCCTTGACGATGCCGTCCGCGCCGCGTTGCAGGTCGCCATCGACCGTGCCCGCGCCGTACACGCCGACCAGCGACGCACCGACACCACGACAACGCTGGCACCCGGCGCGACCGTCACCGAACGCTGGGTACCCGTCGAGCGCGTCGGCCTCTACGTGCCGGGTGGCAATGCCGTCTACCCGTCCAGCGTCGTGATGAATGTGGTGCCCGCGCAGACCGCGGGCGTGGACTCGCTGGTAATCGCCAGCCCGCCGCAGGCCGAGTTCGGCGGCCTGCCGCACCCGACCATCCTGGCTGCCGCGCGGCTGCTGGACGTCGACGACGTGTGGGCGATCGGCGGTGCGCAGTCCGTCGCGTTGCTGGCCTACGGCGGCACCGACACCGACGGCGCCGAGCTCGCGCCCGTCGACATGATCACCGGGCCGGGCAACATCTACGTCACCGCGGCCAAGCGGATCTGCCGCTCGCAGGTCGGCATCGACGCCGAGGCGGGTCCCACCGAAATCGCGATCCTGGCCGATCACACCGCGGACCCGGCGCACGTCGCCGCCGATCTGATCAGCCAGGCCGAGCACGACGAGATGGCGGCCAGCGTGCTGGTCACCGACAGCGCACGGCTGGCCGACGCCACCGACCGCGAACTCACGAACCAGCTCGAGACCACCGTGCACCGCGAACGTGTGACAGCAGCGCTGACGGGAAAACAGTCGGCGATCGTGCTCGTCGATGACCTCGAGGCCGGCGTGCGAACAGTCAATGCCTATGCCGCCGAGCACCTGGAGATCCAAACCGTCGAGGCCCGTGAGGTGGCCCGCCGAATCCGTTCGGCCGGTGCGATTTTCGTCGGGGCATACTCGCCGGTCAGCCTCGGCGACTATTGCGCAGGGTCCAATCACGTGCTGCCCACCGCGGGCTGTGCGCGCCACTCGAGCGGCCTGTCCGTGCAGACGTTCCTCAAAGGCATCCACGTCGTCGACTACGACGAGGCGGCGCTCAAGGACGTGTCCGGATACGTCATCACGCTGTCACAAGCCGAGAACCTGCCGGCCCACGGCGAAGCGGTGCGGCGGAGGTTCGAGACGTGACAGTCGGCAAGAAGGTGACGCTGGCCGATTTACCGTTGCGCGAGGATCTGCGCGGCAAATCGCCTTACGGAGCGCCGCAACTGGATGTTGCGGTGCGGCTCAACACCAATGAGAACCCGCATCCGCCAACGCAGGCACTTGTCGACGACGTGACGGCCTCCGTCAAGGCGGTGGCCGGTCACCTCCACCGCTACCCCGACCGTGGCGCGGTGGCGCTGCGCACCGACCTGGCCACCTACTTGACGGCGCAGACCGGCACCGAGCTCAGCGTCGAAAATCTCTGGGCCGCCAACGGTTCCAATGAGATCCTGCAGCAGCTGTTACAGGCGTTCGGCGGTCCCGGCCGCACCGCGATCGGATTCGTGCCTTCGTATTCGATGCACCCGATCATCTCCGACGGCACCCAGACCGCGTGGCTGGTCGCCAATCGCGCCGACGACTTCAGCCTGGACGCCGATGTCGCGATGCAGGCAATCAAGGAGAGCAACCCTGACATCGTCTTCGTCGCCAGCCCCAATAACCCCTCCGGGCAGAGTGTTCCGCTCGACGAGCTGCGCCGCCTGCTTGACGCGATGAGCACAGGCATCCTGATCCTCGACGAGGCTTACGGCGAATTCTCGTCCCAGCCAAGCGCGGTCGGCCTGATCGACGACTATCCGACCAAGCTCGTCGTGACCCGCACAATGAGCAAGGCTTTCGCGTTCGCCGGCGGCCGGCTCGGTTATCTCATCGCCGCTCCCGCGGTCATCGATGCGATGCTGCTGGTGCGGTTGCCGTACCACCTATCCTCGATCACCCAGGCCGCGGCCCGCGCCGCCCTGCGCCACGCCGACGACACCCTCGGCAGCGTCGCCAAGCTGATCGCTGAACGTGACCGGGTCACAGAGGCGTTGACCGACATGGGTTTCCGCGTGATCCCGAGCGACGCCAACTTCGTGCTTTTCGGTGAGTTCGCCGATGCACCCGCCACCTGGCAGCGCTACCTCGACGCCGGCATCCTGATCCGCGACGTCGGCATCCCCGGATACCTGCGCGCCACCACCGGCCTGGCCGAGGAGAACGACGCCCTGCTGGCCGTCAGCGCCCGAATAGGAGCACCGTGACTGGACCCGACCGCACGCCACGCCGCGCGCGAATCGAACGCAAGACCAAGGAATCCGACATCGTCGTGGAGCTCGACCTCGACGGCACGGGTGTCGTCAGCGTCGAGACCGGAGTGCCGTTCTTCGACCACATGCTGACTTCACTGGGCAGCCACGCAAGCTTCAATCTGGTTGTGCGCGCCAAGGGCGACACCGAGATCGAGGGCCACCACACCATCGAGGACACCGCGATCGTGCTCGGCCAGGCACTGGCCGAGGCGCTCGGCGACAAGAAGGGCATCCGACGCTTCGGCGACGCGTGGATCCCGATGGACGAGGCCCTCGCCCACGCTGCCGTCGACGTGTCGGGACGTCCGTACTGTGTCCACACCGGCGAGCCGGACCACATGCTGCGCTTCACGATTGCGGGTTCCGAGGCGCCATACCACACCGTGGTCAACAGGCATGTGTTCGAGACCATCGCTATGAACGCGCGCATCGCGCTGCACGTGCGCACGCTCTACGGTCGCGACCCGCACCACATCACCGAGGCTCAGTACAAAGCCGTCGCCCGCGCGCTGCGGCAGGCCGTCGAGTACGACCCGCGGGTCACCGGCGTGCCTTCCACCAAAGGCACGCTGTGACAGCCAAAGTCGTCGTCCTCGACTACGGCTCAGGCAACCTGCGATCGGCCCAGCGGGCGCTGCAGAGAGTCGGCGCCGACGTCGAGGTGACCTCCGATATGCGAGCCGCCGACGCTGCCGACGGGCTCGTCGTGCCCGGGGTCGGGGCGTTCGAGGCGTGTATGACAGGCCTGCGAAAGATCAGCGGGGACAAGATCATCGCCGATCGCGTCGCGGCGGGCCGACCGGTGCTCGGCGTGTGCGTCGGCATGCAAATCCTGTTCGCCCGCGGCGTGGAGTTCGGTCAACAGACCACCGGCTGCGGGCAGTGGCCCGGCGCGGTCGTCCGGCTAGACGCCCCGGTGATCCCTCACATGGGCTGGAATGTTGTCGACGCGCCTGCCGGGTCGACGCTGTTCAAGGGCATCGACGCCACCACCAGGTTCTACTTCGTGCACTCCTACGCCGCACAGCAATGGGAAGGCAATCCGGATGCGCGGCTGACCTGGACCACCCATCACGTGCCGTTTCTCGCCGCCGTCGAGGACGGAGCGTTGTCCGCCACTCAGTTCCATCCCGAGAAGAGCGGTGATGCGGGTGCCGCGTTGCTGGCGAACTGGGTCGGAGAGCTAGGTTGACCGCCGTGAAACTGATTCTTCTTCCCGCCGTCGACGTCGTTGAGGGCCGCGCCGTACGCCTGGTGCAGGGCCAGGCAGGCAGCGAAACCGAATACGGTTCCGCGCTGGATGCCGCGATGACCTGGCAGCGCGACGGCGCCGAGTGGATCCATCTCGTCGACCTTGACGCCGCATTCGGCCGCGGCAGCAACCGTGAGCTGCTGGCCGAGGTGGTCGGCAAGCTCGACGTCGCGGTCGAACTGTCTGGTGGCATCCGCGACGACAACTCGCTGCAGGCCGCGCTCGCGACCGGCTGCGCACGCGTCAACCTCGGCACTGCGGCGCTGGAGAACCCGCAGTGGTGCGCCAAGGTCGTTGCCGAGCACGGCGAGAAGGTGGCCGTCGGTCTCGACGTTAAGATCCTCGACGGCGAGCACCGGCTCCGCGGCCGCGGGTGGGAAACCGACGGCGGAGACCTGTGGGATGTGCTGGAACGCCTTGACGGCGAAGGATGTTCGCGGTTTGTCGTCACCGATGTAACCAAGGACGGCACGCTGAACGGTCCCAACCTCGAACTGCTCACCAAGGTCACCGAGCGCACCGAGGCCCCGGTGATCGCCTCGGGCGGAGTGTCCAGCCTCGACGACCTTCGCGCGATCGCCACGCTGGTTGACCGCGGCGTCGAGGGCGCGATCGTCGGGAAGGCGTTGTACGCCGGACGATTCACACTGCCGCAGGCGCTTGCCGCGGTGGCGCAGTAGGACGTCGATGGCGCTTGATGGGACCGACCTCGATGCCCTTGTCGCGCAGGCGGCTGAAATCCTGGACACCGCAGCCCGGCCGTTCGTCGAGGGCCATCGTGCCGACTCTGCGGTCCAGAAGAAGGGCAACGACTTCGCAACCGAAGTCGACCTCGCGATCGAACGACAGGTAGTGGAGGCACTCAACGCCAAGACCGGGATCGAGGTGCACGGCGAGGAATTCGGCGGCGCCGACGTCGATTCACCGCTGGTCTGGGTGCTCGACCCCATCGACGGCACGTTCAACTACGCGGCGGGCTCACCGATGGCGGCGATCCTGCTCGCGCTGCTCCGTGACGGCGAACCCGTCGCAGGCTTGACCTGGCTTCCGTTCACCGGCCAGCGCTACACCGCGGTCATCGGAGGACCGTTGTACGCCAACGGCGTCGCGCAGCCACCGCTCAAGAGTGCCGGGCTGGCCGACTGTGTCGTAGGCACCGGGACGTTCAACATCGACTCGCGCGGCCGATTTCCCGGTCGGTATCGGGTGGCCCTGCTGGAAAGCCTGAGCCGCCGCTGCAATCGCATACGCATGCATGGGGCCACCGGCGTGGACCTCGCGTATACGGCGGCCGGAATATTGGGCGGCGCAATCAGTTTCGGCAGTCACGTCTGGGACCATGCCGCCGGTGTCGCGCTCATACGGTCGGCTGGCGGGATCGTCACCGACTTGGCAGGCAATCCCTGGACCCCGAAGTCGCAGTCGGCGCTGGCCGGAATGCCCGGTGTGCACGACGAGTTGCTGGAGATCGTGAATTCCGTCGGCGATCCGGGGGACTACTGATGGACCCCAAAGACCTTGCCGTGCGCATCATCCCCTGCCTCGACGTCGACGACGGGCGCGTCGTCAAGGGCGTTAACTTCGAAAACCTTCGCGACGCAGGCGATCCCGTCGAGCTGGCCGCAACATACGACGCGGAGGGGGCCGACGAGCTGACGTTTCTCGACGTGACCGCGTCCTCTTCGGGTCGGGCGACGATGCTCGAGGTTGTCAAGCACACCGCAGAGCAAGTGTTCATCCCGCTTACCGTCGGCGGAGGAGTGCGCTCGATCGCGGATGTCGACGTGCTGCTTCGGGCCGGAGCCGACAAGGTGTCGGTCAACACCGCCGCGATCGCCCGCCCAGAGCTGCTTGCCGAGCTGTCCCGTCAGTTCGGGTCGCAATGCATCGTGCTTTCGGTCGACGCTCGCACCGTCCCACAGGGCTCCGAGCCGACGCAGTCGGGTTGGGAGGTCACCACGCACGGCGGCCGTCGCGGCACTGGTATCGACGCGATCGAATGGGCGACCCGCGGAGCCGAACTCGGCGTGGGCGAGATCCTGCTGAATTCGATGGATTACGACGGCACCAAGGCCGGTTTCGACCTCAAGATGCTGCGGGCGGTGCGGGGCGCGGTGTCCGTGCCGGTGATCGCCAGCGGCGGCGCGGGCGCGGTGGAACATTTCGCTCCTGCCGTCGTTGCAGGAGCTGACGCCGTGCTGGCCGCCAGCGTGTTCCACTTCCGGGAGCTGACCATCGGCCAGGTGAAGGCGGCGATGGCGGCAGAAGGGATCGTGGTTCGATGAGCGCTTGCGCGAAGAGCCGAGGGCGCAGATGACGTTAGACGCAGGCATCGCGTCGCGGCTGAAACGCGACGACAACGGGCTGTTCACCGCCGTGGTCCAGGAGCGCGGCACCGGCCAGGTGCTGATGGTGGCGTGGATGGACGACGACGCGCTGGCCCGCACGCTGGAAACCCGTGAGGCGACCTACTATTCGCGCTCGCGCGGCGAACAGTGGATCAAGGGCATGACATCGGGCCACACCCAGCATGTGCACTCGGTGCGGCTGGATTGCGACGGCGACACCGTGCTGCTGGAGGTCGACCAGGTCGGCGCCGCGTGCCACACCGGCGACCACACCTGCTTCGACGCCGACCTTCTACTTGCTCCGGATGACTAGGCTGCGCGTGTGAAGAGACTCGCAATGTTGGCGGTTTTCGGATTGGCCGCGTTCGCCGCGCGGCGCTACCTGGCCGTGCGGGACGCGCTGACGGCTGTACCCACGGATCTCCGTAGTCCATTCATGGCTATCTCTTTTCCAACGACTGCCCGCACAGTGCCATTCTTCAGGCGGCCGTTGCGGCTAACTCTCCCGTCGGGACCAGGGGTTACAGTCACGAATCGTCCGGCGGACGGCGTACTGGACGTGCCGGTGCGAATCACGATGCCCAATGGCAATGACAGCAACCGACCAGCTGTGTTCTGGATCCATGGCGGCGGGACGGTAATCGGCTCACCGCAATTCGAGTCACCGACTCTCGGACTGCTGGCGCGCGAACTGGGCGCCGTGGTGGTGTCGCCCGATTACCGCCTTGCGCCGGAGCATCCGTTCCCGGCAGCACTCGACGACTGCATGGCGACACTGCAATGGATGTTTGATCACGCCGATGAGTTGGGCATCAACGTCGACCGGATTGCAGTGGCCGGGGTCAGCGCGGGCGGCGGCCTCGCAGCGGGCGTCGCTCAGCGCAGCCATGACGAGGGTATCCCGTTGTGCGCCCAAGTCATTGTCTACGGGATGCTGGACGATCGCACGGTCCTCACCGACGATCACGGCGGGCGCGGTGAATTCGTGGTCACTCCGTCGGGATATCAGTTCGCGTGGACCGCATACCTTGGGCGGCAAGTGCATTCGTCGCACGCACCGCAATATGCGGCGCCGTCGCGGAGAACGGACCTGACCGGCCTGCCGCCCACGTGGGTCGGAGTCGGCGACGTGGATCTGCTCTACCCCGAGAACGTCGCCTACGCCGAGAAGCTGAAGGCATGTGGTGTTCCGTGCGAACTAGTCACTGTCGCCGGGATGTATCACGGGGCCGATGGTTTGGCGCCCAAGGCACAGTCGATGCGCGAGTTCCAGCGCAGCATGCTCGATCACCTGCAAACCTACTTGCACGCCGCGTAGACGGCCTCGACCTCGCGCGCGACGTCACGCTACGCCTGGGCGCGGTACGCCCATCGCCAGAACGGCGGCATCGTCCTCGAGGCCCTCGCCGAGGCTTTCGAGCAGCGAACGGATCGCGTGCACCATCGTCGCGGCCGTCGTAGGCGACTGTTTCGACGCGAACTCCATCAGGGCGTCTTCGCCTAAACGCTCATTGCCCACACCGGTCCGTGCCTCCGTCAGCCCGTCGGTGTACAGCACAAGAGTGTCGCCGGCCGACAGCCGGAATCGCGTCGACTCGAATCGCGGTGTGGCGGAGATGCCGATGGCTTGACCCCCGAGGGTCTCGACGTAGCGTGGCCCCCCGTCGGCGGTGAGCAACAACGCCGGGGGATGCCCTCCCGACGCGAGATGCACCTCGAACCCGTCGTCGCTGCGAACCAGGATTCCGAAAACGACTGTGCAAAAGCGCAGCGAGTCGCTGAGCACTTCCTGATGAAAAACAGCGTCGAGGTTGCGCAGCACTGTGACCGGATCATCGTCGATGACTGCAGCCGCACGCATTGTGTATCGGGTCAACGAAGTCAGCGCGGCCGCATTCGCGCCCTTCCCGCATACATCGCCGATGAAGAAACCCGCCTTTGTAGGTGACAGCGGAAACAAGTCGTAGAAGTCACCACCCACCTCGTCGTGCGCAGCGGCGTGGAAATATGCGCGTGCCTCCACGCCGTCCGGAGGCGAGAGTGACGGCGGAAGCAGCGAGCGTTGCAGAGTTCGCGCAAGCACCTGTGTCCTGGCGCGCTCGAGTTCTGCCTGCCGCCGTGCTTCGAGCAATTCGCGCTCATAGGAGCGGCGATCGCTGGCGTCCTGAACGACGATCCGCAGAACCTCGATGCGTCCGTCAACGTCCATCTTGACGTTCGCGGTGATGAACACCGGTAGGCGTGTGCCGTTAGCGGTCACCAGATCCACAGTGATACCGGAGATTTCGCCGTTCAGTCGTAGCAACGGGCCGAAGTGGGTTTCGTAATGGATACGGCTGCCAGCGGTGAGTAAGTCCGTGAAGGGCCTGCCGACAACTGCGCTTTGCTCGTAACCGAGCCATCGCAAGAGGGTCGCGTTCGCAGAGATGATTCGGCGATCAGCGTCGGCGGAGATGTATCCGCACGGCGCGTTCTCGTAGAGGTCCGATATGTTCACCTCGATCGGGCAAAGGCCGCTATAGCTCGGGCGGTGGCTTCCGGCGCGCTCAGGTGTGGGCAGTGCCCTGTGGTCTTCAGCGTGACCAGTTCACTGCCGGCGATGTGCCGGTGCACAAACGCGCCGACTTCGCGGGGCGCGATGGCATCCTCCTCACACTCGATCACCAGTGTCGGCACCGAAACGCGTTTGAGATCGGCCCGGTTATCGGAGAGAAACGTCGTCCGCGCGAACACCCGCGCACACTCGGGGTCCGTCCGGCAGAAGGTGTCGGCGAGTTCGTCTGAGAGCTCGGGTCGCTCCGGAGCTCCCATGATCACCGGTGCCATCGCTCGGGACCAGCCGAGGTAATTGCTCTCCAACGACTCGAGCAGTTCGGCGATATCGCCGCGCGAGAATCCGCCGCGATAGTCGTCGTCGTCGATGTAGCACGGGGACGGAGTCAGGAGCACCAGCTTCGCGATCCGGCTCGGATCGGTTGCGACTGCGAGCACTCCCATCATCGCTGCCACAGAGTGGCCGACCAGGATCACGTCGCGCAGGTCGGACTCTGTCAGGATCTCGAGAATGTCGTCGGCGTAGCCCTGCAGAGATGCATACCGCTCGGCATCCCAGGCAGCTGGATCGGCGGCGCCCGACCCGACGTGGTCGAACAGCACGACCCGAAAGTTCGGAACGAGCTCTGGTACGACCAGCCGCCACAGGTCTTGGTCACAACCGAAGCCGTGCGCCAGCATGATCGTCGGCTTGTCGTCGGGTCCGACGACATTGACGTTGTTGCGGGCGCGGGCACTCACTACGCCGATTGCCGCTCCCGCAGCGTCTCGAGCGCCTTGTCGGCATGCGTATCCATGCTGAACTCACTGGCGATGACGTCGAGCACAGTGCGGTCGGTGTCGATCACGAACGTCGTCCTCTTGACCGGCATGAATTTCCCGAGCAGGCCGCGCTTGACACCGAACTGCGTGGCGACGGTGCCCTCGGTGTCGGACAGCAGCGGGTAGTCGAAGCTCTCCTTGTCGGCGAATTGTGCTTGCTTCTCAACGGGATCGGCGCTGATGCCCACGCGGCTGGCGCCGACTGCGGCGAACTCCGAAGCCAGGTCGCGGAAGTGACAGGCCTCCTTGGTACAGCCGGGCGTCATCGCAGCGGGATAGAAGAACAGCACGATCGGGCCGTCGGCGAGTAACTCGGTGAGGCTTCGCACAGTGCCCGTTTGGTCCGGCAATTCGAACTCGGGAACCTGCTCACCGGGTTTGATTGGTGTCATGGCTTCCAACGCTACGCCTGGCCCGAAAATCGCTGGCGTCAGACGTCGTGTCGGTGAGAACCTCGGCCAGATGCTGAATCTCGAGACCTTCATGTCCGACGGCTACGTCAAGATCGGACAGGCCGCACCCCGCAGTGTCGCCGATGCGGCGCGCAACATGCTGTGGCGGCAACTGGGTCCGTCACCCAACGAACCCGACGGATGGTCGGAGCCCGTGCGGTGGGCGTCCGACCTGACCGGCCATGGCCCATTCGGCGAGCTGACCCGAAGCGCGGCGCTGGCTGCTGCTCTGGACCAAATCTGCGGTACCGGCGGGTGGCAGCCTCGGGGCTCGCTAGGCAACGTCCCGGTCCGCTTTCCGGTCTCGCCACCCGCCGGCGACCGCGGTTGGCACATCGACGCCAACACGCCGCAGGCCGACGGCTCCTGGGTGGTCACCGGCCGACCGCACACCGTGCTGGTGCTGACCCTGCTGTCAGATGTCGGCCCGGACGACGCACCGACGCGCATCCGGGCGGGCTCGCACTCCGACGTCGCCCACGTGCTGGGCACCGACCCGCTGGGCCTCGAAGACATGGGTCGCCTTGTCGACGACGCCAGCGCCGCGCGGCCCGTCGTGCACGCCACCGGTGAGCCCGGCGACATGTACGTCGTGCACCCGTTCACCGTGCACGCCGCGGACGAGCACCGTGGAGCCACGCCGCGTTTCATGGCGCAGGCGCCCGTGGTGCTGACCAGTCCGCTCACGCCTGCGTCGTCGAGCCTCCTGGCGAGCGTCTGGGAGGATTGATGCGTGCAATCACATTCCCCGGTCGTCCCCTACGCTGCGCGTGTGGGCCCATCGCTCCTGCCCGCCGGGGCGACCGCCAACCTCGCCATCACCACCTCACGCGAGGACTTCCGGGCACTGGCCGCCGGTCACCGCGTGGTGCCGGTGACCCGCAAGGTGCTCGCCGACAGTGAGACCCCGCTGTCGGCGTACCGCAAGCTGGCCGCCAACCGGCCAGGGACGTTCCTGCTCGAGTCTGCCGAGCACGGCCGGTCGTGGTCGCGGTGGTCGTTCGTCGGCGCGGGCGCCCCTTCAGCGCTGACGGTGCGCGACGGCGAGGCGGCGTGGCTGGGTGTCACGCCGAAGGACGCGCCAAGCGGGGGCGAACCGCTGCAGGCGCTGCGCACGACACTCGAACTGCTCAAGACCGAGCCGGTGCCGGGCCTTCCGCCTCTGTCCAGCGGATTGGTCGGGTTCTTCGCCTACGACATGGTCCGCCGGCTCGAGCGGCTGCCGTCGCTGACGGTGGACGACCTCGGGCTGCCCGACATGCTGCTGCTGCTCGCCACTGATATCGCCGCCGTCGACCACCACGAGGGCACGATCACGCTGATCGCCAACGCGGTGAACTGGAACGGTACCGACGAGCGTGTCGACTGGGCCTACGACGACGCGGTCGCGCGGCTCGACGTGATGACCGCGGCGCTTTCTGAACACCTGCCGTCGACGGTGGCGACGTTCAGCCGTCCCGAGCCGTTGCACCGCGCGCAGCGCACCGTGGAGGAATACGGGGCCATCGTCGAGAAGCTCGTCGGCGACATCGCTGCAGGCGAGGCATTCCAGGTGGTGCCGTCACAGCGATTCGAAATGGACACCGACGCCGACCCGTTCGACGTGTACCGGATGTTGCGGGTGTCCAACCCCAGCCCCTACATGTACCTGCTCAATGTGCCCAATGGTGCTGGCGGACTGGACTTTTCGATCGTCGGCTCAAGCCCCGAGGCGCTGGTGGCGGTTAAGGACGGTCGGGCGTCGACACATCCGATTGCGGGCACGCGGTGGCGCGGGCAGACCGAGGAAGAGGACCTGCAGCTCGAGAAGGAGCTGGCCGAGGACGAGAAGGAGCGTGCCGAGCACCTGATGCTGGTCGACCTCGGGCGCAACGACCTGGGCCGGGTCTGCCAGCCTGGCACCGTGCGCGTCGAGGACTACAGCCACATCGAGCGCTACAGCCACGTCATGCACTTGGTGTCGACGGTGACCGGACTGCTCGCCGATGGCAAGACCGCCTTGGACGCGGTGACGGCGTGCTTCCCGGCCGGCACGCTGTCGGGCGCGCCGAAGGTGCGGGCGATGGAACTGATCGAGGAGGTCGAAAAGACCCGCCGCGGGCTCTATGGCGGCGTGCTGGGCTATCTGGACTTCGCGGGCAACGCGGACTTCGCGATCGCCATCCGCACCGCTCTGATGCGTAATGGCACGGCATATGTGCAGGCCGGCGGGGGAGTCGTGGCCGATTCCAACGGCCCGTACGAGTACACCGAGGCGTCGAACAAGGCCAAGGCGGTCCTGAACGCTATCGCCGCGGCGGAAACGCTGACCGACCCATGACCCGGCTGGCCCAGCTTCTTCTGCTGGTGTCCGCGGGTGCGCTGTGGGTGGCCTCGCGAATGGTCTGGGTCGAGGTGACCTCATTTGACGGGCTTGGCCAGCCCAAGACCACGGCTTTGAACGGGGGGTCGTGGTCGACGGCGTTGATCCCCCTGGCGATGCTGCTGCTGGCAGCCGCGGTGGCGGCGCTCGCGGTGCGGGGCTGGCCGTTGCGTTTGTTCGCGGTGCTCGTTGCCGCTGCAAGCGCCGGGATGGCCTACCTGGGCATCAGTCTGTGGGTATTTCGCGACGTCGCCGTGCGGGCCGCGCACCTTGCCGACGTGCCGGTGGCGGACCTGGTGGGCACCCAGCGCCACCATTGGGGCGCGGTAGTCACGGTGGTGGCCGCGGCGGTCACGCTCATCGGTGCGGTGCTGCTCATGCGCTCGGCGGCCAGAGCCGAACCGGAGACCGCCCGCTATGAGCGTCGCGCTGCGCCGCAACGTGAGGAACCGGCTGCCGCGACATCCGAGCGGGCAATCTGGGACGCGCTCGATGAAGGGCGCGACCCGACCGATCCTGACAACAAGGGTCGGTGATCGATGGTGGTGTGGTGGCGGTTACCCTTCGTTGAAGATCAAATGCGCACACGGAAAGGACAGCGACGGGTATGAGTTCGGCGACCGTGCTCGACTCCATCATCGAGGGAGTCCGCGCCGACGTCGCTGCTCGTGAGGCCGTCGTTCCCTTCGCCGAGATCAAGCAAATGGCGAAGGACGCGCCGTCGGCGCTGGACGTCCTGGCCGCGCTGCGCGAACCGGGCATCGGGGTAATCGCGGAAGTGAAGCGGGCGAGCCCCTCGCGCGGCGAGCTGGCGTCGATCTCCGATCCGGCGAAATTGGCGCAAGCCTATGAGGACGGTGGAGCGCGCATCATCAGTGTGCTGACCGAGCAGCGCCGGTTCAACGGCTCGCTCGAGGACCTGGATGCGGTGCGCGCGGCGGTGTCAATCCCGGTGTTGCGCAAGGACTTTATGGTCGGGCCGTATCAGATTCACGAGGCTCGCGCGCACGGCGCAGACATGCTGCTGCTGATCGTCGCCGCGCTTGACCAGTCGGCGTTGGCGTCGATGCTGGATCGCACCGAGTCGCTGGGGATGACGGCGCTGGTCGAGGTGCACACCGAAGAAGAAGCCGACCGCGCGCTGCAGGCCGGCGCGAAGGTCATCGGCGTCAACGCGCGCGATCTCAAGACGCTACACGTCGATCGTGATTGCTTCGCGCGCATCGCGCCGGGGCTGCCTAGCAATGTCATTCGGATCGCGGAGTCGGGGATACGCGGCACCGCCGATCTGCTCGCCTATGCCGGGGCCGGCGCCGACGCGGTACTCGTCGGTGAGGGGCTGGTCACCAGTGGCGATCCCCGCGGCGCCGTTGCCGATTTGGTCACCGCTGGCACGCATCCGTCGTGCCCCAAACCCGCGCGCTGACTGGCGATGAGCGGCTTGCGCAAAGAGTGTCACTGATGTCTGATCTCGCCAGGCCGGAGCTGCCGCGTTCCAGCGCTGCGGTGGCCGAACCCACCGTGCATGATCCCGATGCGCGCGGCCATTTCGGTGTCTACGGTGGCCGATTCGTTCCCGAGGCGCTGATGGCCGTTATCGAGGAAGTCACCGCGTCGTATGAAAAGGCCCGCGGAGACCAGGTTTTTCTCGACGAACTCGACCGGCTGCAAAGGCATTACAGTGGCAGGCCGTCACCGTTGTATGAGGCCGAGCGTCTTTCGGACCACGCAGGCGGCGCGAGGCTCTTTCTTAAGCGAGAAGACCTCAACCACACCGGATCTCATAAGATCAACAACGTGCTCGGTCAGGCGCTGCTGGCGCGCCAGATGGGCAAGACGCGGGTGATCGCAGAAACCGGTGCAGGACAGCATGGAGTGGCCACCGCGACGGCGTGCGCGCTGCTGGGCCTCGAATGCGTCGTCTACATGGGCGCCGTCGACACCGCCCGGCAGGCGCTGAATGTGGCGCGGATGCGTCTGCTCGGCGCGCGAGTGGTGTCGGTCGAGTCCGGTTCCAAGACGTTGAAGGACGCGATCAATGAAGCGTTCCGCGACTGGGTCACCAACGCGGACAACACGTACTACTGCTTCGGCACCGCCGCGGGCCCGCATCCGTTCCCGACGATGGTGCGCGACTTTCAGCGGGTGATCGGGCTGGAAGCGCGGGTGCAGATTGTCGAGCAGGCCGGCCGCTTGCCCGATGCGGTGACGGCATGCGTTGGCGGCGGGTCGAATGCGATCGGCATCTTCCACACATTCATCGACGATCCGGGGGTCCGGCTCGTCGGCTATGAGGCGGCGGGCGACGGTGTCGAGACTGGGCGCCACGCCGCGACGTTCACCGGCGGCTCGCCCGGTGCGTTTCAGGGCTCGTTCTCCTATCTCTTGCAGGACGAAGACGGCCAGACCATCGAATCGCATTCGATCTCAGCGGGTTTGGACTATCCCGGCGTTGGCCCCGAACATGCCTTCTTGAAGGACACCGGCCGTGCGGAGTACCGGCCGATCACCGACGCCGAGGCGATGGACGCGTTTTCGCTGTTGTGCCGGACCGAGGGCATCATCCCTGCCATCGAGTCGGCGCACGCGGTCGCCGGTGCCTTGATGCTCGGCGTTGAATTGGGCCGCGGGTCGGTCATCCTGGTGAACATGTCGGGCCGCGGCGACAAGGATGTCGAGACGGCCGCCAAGTGGTTCGGCTTGTTGGACGGTGCGACATGAGCCGGCTTGGTTTGATGTTCGAGGAGTGTCGCGCCCAGCGGCGTTCCGCGCTAATCGGCTATCTGCCTACGGGTTTCCCAGATGTACCGACGTCCATCTCGGCGATGACGGCGATGGTCGATTCAGGTTGCGACATCATCGAGGTCGGGATCGCATACTCCGATCCTGGGATGGACGGGCCGGTTATCGCGGCGGCGACTGAGGCGGCGTTGCACGGAGGGGTTCGGGTGCGTGATGCACTCGCTGCGGTCGAGGCGATCAGCAAGGCCGGCGGCCGGGCCGTCGTGATGACGTATTGGAACCCGGTGTTGCGTTGGGGCGTCGACGCATTCGCTCGCGACCTGGCGTCGGCCGGTGGGCTCGGAATGATCACCCCGGACTTGATCCCGGACGAAGCCGACGAGTGGTTGGCCGTCTCCGATGCCCATGATCTGGACCGGATCTTTTTGGTGGCGCCGTCGTCGACGCCGGAGCGGCTGGCGACGACGGTCCGTGCGTCACGCGGATTCGTCTACGCCGCTTCGACAATGGGCGTGACCGGTGCACGTGATGCGGTGTCGGTGGCGGCGCCTGAACTGGTGAACCGGGTGAAGGCGGTGTCTGATATTCCGGTTGGCGTCGGTTTGGGGGTCCGGTCCCGCGAGCAGGCGGCCGAGATCGGCGCCTATGCAGACGGCGTCATCGTGGGGTCGGCGTTGGTTTCTGCGTTGAAGGACGGTATCCCGGCGGTGCGGTCGTTGACCGCCGAACTCGCCGACGGTGTGCGGCAGAGGATTAGTGCGTGACGACAACAGTTCTGGCCTACATTCCCAGCCCGTCGCAGGGCGTCTGGCACATCGGCCCCGTGCCCCTTCGGGCCTATGCGCTGTTCATCATCGTCGGCATCGTGGTGGCGCTGGTGCTCGGTGACCGCCGGTGGGAAGCCCGCGGCGGTGAGCGCGGCGTCATCTACGACATCGCCCTGTGGGCCGTGCCGTTCGGTCTGGTCGGTGGCCGGCTCTACCACGTCATCACGGACTGGCGAACGTATTTCGGAGACGACGGGGCGGGCCTGGCCGGGGCGTTGCGGATCTGGGACGGCGGCCTTGGCATTTGGGGTGCGGTCGCGCTCGGCGCCGTCGGCGCCTGGATAGGGTGCAGGCAGCATGGCATTCCACTGCCGGCGTTCGGTGACGCTATCGCGCCGGGCATCGTTCTGGCGCAGGCTATTGGCCGGTTGGGCAACTACTTCAACCAGGAGCTATACGGACGGCCGACGACGCTGCCGTGGGGCCTGGAGATCTATGAGCGCCGCGACGCCGCCGGTGCGCTCGACACGTTGAACGGTGCGTCGACGGGCCAGTTGATCGAGGTGGTCCATCCCACGTTCCTGTACGAATTGCTGTGGAACGTGTTGGTTTTCGCGGCGCTGATCTACATTGACCGGCGATTCAAGATCGGCCACGGCCGTCTGTTCGCGCTATATGTCGCCGGCTACTGCGTCGGCCGGTTCTGGATCGAGCTGATGCGCAGCGACGTGGCCACCCACATCGCGGGAATTCGGGTCAATTCGTTCACATCGACGTTCATGTTCATCGGCGCGGTGGTGTACATCATGGTCGCGCCGAAGGGCAGGGAGGATCCCGCCTCGCTCGTTGGAAAGCCGGAGAAGGTCGAGCAAGAAGACACGGTCGAGGCGTTGGCCAGGGAGTTGACAACGGTGGCCGCCACGACCGGTGTCGTCGCCGCTGCCAAGGTGGCCGGCGATGCCGAGGATGAAGATGCCAAAGCGGCCGCCGAAGAGGCCGAGGACGAGACGGTGGAGGAACCCGAACAGGCTGAGGCCGAGGAACTCGGCGCAGATGTCGCCGGCGTGCCGGCCGACAGCATCGCTGAGGCCGAAGAATTCGCCGCCGAAGGCGAGGAAGAGGCCGAACAACAGGGAGCCGAATCCGAGGTAGACGCCGAAGAGCCCGAGGAACCAGCGGCCGAACCCGAGGCGGGTTTGGGTGTGGTCGAGGCCGAAGAAGCGGTCGAGGCCCAGGAGGCGGCGCCTGAGGTTCATGACGCGGCGGTAGAGGCGGCCGCCGAGGCCGAGGCCGTCGCGGACGAGGTGGCCGCGGAAGGCGAATCTGCGGAAGCCGAAGAGCCCGAAGCCGAGGAACCGGAAGCCGAAGAGCCTGAGGAACCAGCGGCCGAACCTGAGGCGGGTTTGGGTGTGGTCGAGGGTGAAGAAGCGGTCGAGGCCCAGGAAGCGGCGCCTGAGGTTCATGACGCGGCGGTAGAGGCGGCGGCCGAGGCCGAGGCCGTCGCGGACGAGGTGGCCGCGGAAGGCGAAGACGCAGAAGGCGAAGAACCGTCATCGGAGGCCGCGGCCGAAGCAGAAGCGCTTGCTGAGGATGTCGCCGACGCTCCGTCGGAAGAGGTCGCCGAGGCCGTCGAGTTCGCCGCAGCGGGTGAGGAAGCCGATGCCGAGGAGTCGGATGACTCTGAGCCTGATGAGACGGAAACCGAGGACGCCGGAGCCGCCGTAGAGGAGGCCGCCGAAGCCGAGCCGTCGGAAGTGGATGCCGCCGAGGAAGCGGAAGCGGTGGCCGAGGAAGCCGATGTCGCCGCCGAGGAGGAACCCACGACGGGGGTCCTCGAGGAAGCCGCACCCGAGGCAACACCCGACGAGCCCCGGCCGGCCGAAGAGTCGGGCGGACGCGTGCGCCGCTGGCTGCGTCGCAATCGCTGACTGACCCAACGCCACGTGCGCCCGGCGAACGACAAAGGAAAGGCGTTCGGACGCCTTCCCACTCTCAACTTATAACGCACCCGGGGGCTTGCGGCAAGACCGGGGGGATGCCGCAAGATCGCTGGTCGAAGCCAGAACTCAGTCAACCGGGGGTAGCCGAATTGCGAGAGTACGAAGACGAATTGCAGTCCGAGCGAGGGTATGTGGCCGGGCTCTACGCCCGGCTCGACGCCGAGCGCGCGCAGCTCAAGGGTAGGTACAGCGCGGCGTTGCGGGGCCCGGTCGATCTCCAGGACGGCGCGACACTGGTGGATCGGGATGCCGAGGTGCGAACGGTCGCAAAACAGATCTCACGACTGAACGTGGCCGACCCCGGGCTGTGTTTCGGTCGGTTGGACTCCGTATCGGGCGAACGTCTGTACATCGGCCGGATCGGCCTGTTCGACGACGAGAACTCTTACGAACCGCTCTTGCTCGATTGGCGAGCGCCGGCCGCGCGTGCGTTCTACGTCGCCACCGCCGCCAGCCCCGAGAACATGCGCCGGCGCCGCCAATTCCACACGCTCGGACGTCAAGTCGTCGATTTCACCGACGAGGTCCTCGGCCGTCCGGGTGGCGGTGAGCGTGGAGATGATGCCCTGCTCGCGGCCGTCAACGCGCCGCGCGGTGAGGGGATGCGCGACATCGTGGCGACCATCCAGGCCGAGCAGGACGAGATCATCCGGCTCGATCACCCGGGGGTGCTGGTGATCGAGGGTGGCCCCGGCACCGGGAAGACCGTGGTGGCACTACACCGCGTCGCCTACCTGCTCTACACCCAACGGGAGCGCATCGAACGCCACGGTGTTCTCGTGATCGGTCCCACCCCGGCGTTCCTGAACCATATCGGCCGTGTTCTGCCGTCGCTGGGCGAGACGAATGTCGTGTTCATGACCGTCGGCGACCTGACGCCAGGGCTGCAGGTGACCGCCGAGGACACGCCGGATGCAACGCGGCTCAAGGGCTCACTGAAAATCTTGGACGTCCTCGCCGCAGCGGTCGCGGATCGTCAGCGAGTTCCCGAGCATCCGCTGCCGATCAAGCTGGCGGACGTCACCGTGCGGATCGACGCCGAAACCGCGCAGTGGGCTATCGAGGAGGCCCGCGCAAGCGGGTTGCCGCACAACGACGCCCGCGCGATATTCACCGACGTCGTCACGTGGGTGCTCACCGAACGGGCGATCGCCAGAATCGGAAGGGACTGGTTGACCAGGGACGACCGTGCCGCGTGGGAGCACCTGCGGGCCGAACTTCTCGACGAGCTCGTGGACCACGAGGGGTTCGCCGCTGCGCTCGACGAACTCTGGCCGATCCTGACACCGGAAACGCTTTTGGCACAGCTCTATACGTCGCCCGACCGGTTGCGCGCGGCCGGTGCCGACCAGTCGCTCTTCCGCGCTGCCGGCGATGCCTGGACTGTGCCGGACGTGCCGCTGCTCGACGAGCTTGTCGATCTGCTGGGCCGGGACAAGTCGGCCGATCTATCCGCCGAGCGGGAACGGCAGGAGGAAGCCGCATACGCGGCGGGCGTGCTGGACCTCATGGTCGCCCGCGAGGACCTCATGGACGACGAAGACCATCTGCTCGCCAAGGACCTGCTCAACGCCGAGGACCTCGCGGACCGCTTCGTCGAGCGTGATACCCGTGAACTGTCCGAACGTGCCGCCGCGGATCGTGATTGGACCTACCGGCATGTCGTGGTCGACGAGGCCCAGGAACTGTCCGAAATGGATTGGCGGGTGCTGATGCGGCGCTGTCCGAGCCGATCCTTCACGGTAGTCGGCGATCTCGCCCAGCGCCGGTCGGTGGCCGGAGCGACATCGTGGGACACGATGCTGGAGCCATACGTTGGCGCGCACGCGAAGAACGCAAACAGAGGCAGCCGCTGGGTTTACCGGCCGCTGTCGGTGAACTACCGCACCCCGGCGGAAATCATGACCGTCGCCGCCTCGCTGCTCGCCGAATTCGCGCCAGGGGTTCAACCACCGGAGTCAGTCCGTTCATGCGGCGTCCAGCCATGGTCCCGGCAGCTCACCGAGGACGAATTACCCTCTGCAATCGAGGAATTCGTGCGCAACGAAGCCGACCGCGAAGGCACCAGTGTGGTGATCGGGCCACCGCGTGTGGCTGGCGCTGTATTGGCGTCGGAGACGAAGGGCCTGGAGTTCGACTCCGTTCTGGTGGTGGAGCCGGAAAGGATCCTCGCGGCGGGCCCACGCGGCGCGGCCGAGCTCTATGTCGCCCTCACCCGCGCCACCCAACGCCTCGGCGTCCTGCATCAGGGTCCGTTGCCGCAGGCCCTGATCGGCCTCGCCGAAAGCGGGCCACCTGCCCGCGCCGGGAATCAATAGTTGGCGGATTTCCTTACTTACCACCGTGGTCTGGCTCTGGCATGCTGAGTGCCATGACCGAGCCGCAGTTCAGTGGCAACGAAAGTGGAAACCCGCATCCACCGCCCCCGCAACAGCCGGGTTACCCGCCGCCTGGCCAATATCCGCCGCCGCCAGAGCAGTATCCGCCGCCTGCGGGTCAGTACCCGCCGGCGTACATGGATCCGGCCGCACCGTTCGGCCGTCATCCGCTGACCGGCGAGCCGCTGTCCGAGAAATCAAAGGTGGTCGCGGGACTGCTGCAGCTGCTCGGGCTGTTCGGGCTGGTTGGCATCGGCCGCATCTACCTCGGCTACACCGGACTGGGCGTCGCACAACTGGTCGTCGGCCTGATTACCTGCGGCATCGGCGCAATTATCTGGGGCATCGTGGACGCCGTCCTGATCCTCACCGACAAGGTCCGCGACCCGCAGGGGCGTCCACTGCGCGATGGCACCTAGCGCCACCAGCCACGGACGGCTTATCGGCGCAGTCGGCGCCGGCGCCTTACTGGTGGGCGGCCTGGCCTACGTCGGCCTCGGCGATCCGCACAGCCAGCATTTCGTGTTTCCTGCCTGCCCGTTCAAGGCGTTGACGGGCTGGAACTGCCCCGCCTGCGGCGGCCTGCGGATGACCCACGATGTACTGCACGGCGACCTCGCCGCGGCCATCGTCGACAACGTCTTTCTCCTCGTCGGCCTGCCCATGCTTGCGATCTGGCTCCTGCTCCGCCGGCGTCGCGGGCAACCGTTGATGCCGATGCCCGCGATGGTCGTCATCGCCGTCGCCGCGATCACCTGGACGGTGGTACGGAATCTGCCCGGGTTCCCGCTGGTCCCGACACTTCTCGGCGGGTAGCTCCGCAGCTGCGCTGATACAATCGATAACCGGGCCGGCGCAGTCCCGGACTGAGATTTCCCGGACTGCGGAGGTGCCTTCCCATGTTGTATTCGGCACTGCCCGATCGCCAGGGCTTGTATGACCCACAAAACGAGTCGGACTCCTGTGGCGTTGCCATGGTCGCCGACATTCAGGGCCGCCGCTCGCACGCCATTGTTGCCGATGGGCTCATCGCCTTAGAACACCTCGAACACCGCGGCGCCGCGGGTGCCGAACCCAACAGCGGCGATGGCGCAGGCATCCTGATCCAGCTACCCGTCGATCTCCTCAAAGCGGCCGTCAACTTCGCACTTCCGCCGAGCGCGCCCGATGGAACCAACACCTTCGCCGCAGGCATTTGCTTCCTGCCGCAGGACCCCATCGCCCGAGCCTCTGCGCGCGAACACGTCGAGTCGGTCGCCGCGGAGGAAGGGCTGCACGTCCTCGGCTGGCGCACGGTACGCGTCGACCCCGAGGGTGCCGAAGTCGGCGTGACCGCGAAGAGCTGTATGCCCTACATGGCGCAGCTGTTCGTCTCCGCGCCCGACAGCAATATCGGCGGCATCGATCTCGACCGCCGCGTTTATCCATTGCGAAAGCGCGCCGAGCGCAACGGTGTGTATTTCCCGTCGCTGTCCAGCCGCACCATCGTTTACAAGGGCATGCTCACGACAATGCAGCTCCCGCAATACTTTCCGGATCTGCGTGACGAACGCTGCACCAGTGCGATTGCGATCGTGCACAGCCGCTTTTCCACCAATACATTCCCGTCATGGCCGCTGGCCCACCCCTACCGCTTCGTCGCGCACAACGGTGAGATCAACACCGTGCGCGGCAACCGCAACCGCATGCACGCCCGCGAGGCCATGCTCGCCAGCACGAAAATCCCTGGCGACCCGTCGCGCCTCTCGCCGATCTGCACGCCGGAGGCCTCGGACTCGGCGTCCTTCGACGAGGTGCTCGAGCTGCTGCACCTTGGCGGCCGCAGCCTGCCCCATGCCGTGCTGATGATGATTCCCGAGGCGTGGGAGAACAACACCGCCATGGATGCCGCCGAGCGCGCGTTCTGGCAGTTCCACGCCTCGCTGATGGAACCGTGGGACGGCCCGGCGTGTGTGACGTTCACCGACGGCACGCTCGTGGGAGCGGTGTTGGACCGCAACGGGTTACGGCCCGGCCGCTGGTGGCGCACCATTGACGACCGCGTCATCCTGGCCAGCGAAAGCGGCGTGCTTGACGTGCCGTCCGCCGAGATCGTCGCCAAGGGCCGGCTACAGCCCGGCAAGATGTTCCTGATCGACACCGCTGCCGGTCGAATCGTCTCCGACGACGAGATAAAGGAGGACCTGAGTAGGCAAGAGCCATACGGCGAATGGCTGCACTCCGGCCTGCTCGACCTCAAGACGCTTCCCGAACGCGCTCGTGTCCAGCCCAACCACGAATCGGTTGTGCGCCGCCAGGTCTCCTTCGGCTACACCGAAGAAGACCTCCGCATCCTGCTCACCCCGATGGCCGCATCGGGTGCCGAACCGCTGGGTTCGATGGGCACCGACACCCCGACCGCCGTGCTGTCTCAACGGTCCCGGCTGCTCTACGATTACTTCGTCGAGCTCTTTGCTCAAGTGACCAACCCTCCGCTGGACGCCATCCGTGAAGAGGTCGTCACCTCCATGGCGCGTGTCATGGGACCCGAGCAGAATCTCCTCGAACCGACGGCGGCATCCTGCCGCCAAATCGTTCTCAAATGGCCAGTACTCGACAACGACGAGCTCAACAAGATCGCCCACATCAACGACGACCGCGAGCATCCTGGCTTCAAGACCACTGTGCTGAAGGCCCTCTACGATGTCGAACGCGGCGGTGAGGGCCTGGCCGACGCGCTCGACGATCTGCGGCACCGTGCCTGTGATGCGATCGCCAAAGGCGCACGCACGCTGGTCATCTCGGACCGCGACTCGGACCACACCAGGGCGCCGATTCCGTCGCTGCTGGCCGTCTCGGCCGTGCACCATCACCTTGTCCGGACGAAACAACGCACCACCGTTGCGCTCGTCGTCGAATCCGGTGACGCTCGCGAGGTGCACCACATTGCGATGCTCATCGGCTTCGGCGCCGCTGCGGTCAATCCGTACCTGGCGTTCGAGTCCATCGAAGACCTCATCCGCGAAGGCGAACTCACCGGCATCGAAGCCGCCGCGGCGGTGCGCAATTACCTCAAGGCACTCGGCAAGGGCGTGATGAAGGTGATGAGCAAGATGGGCATTTCCACCGTTGCCTCCTACACCGCCGCGCAGGGGTTCGAGGCCGTCGGCATCAACTCCGACGTCATCGACGAGTACTTCACCGGCACGCCAACCCAACTCGGCGGCGCAGGGCTCGACGTGATCGCCGAGGAAGTCAAACAACGACACCGCCGCGCGTATCCGGAGAACCCCACAGAGCGGGTACATCGCCGCCTCGAGGTGGGCGGCGAATACGCCTTCCGTCGCGAAGGCGAACTGCACCTGTTCACCCCGGAAGTGGTTTTCCTGCTGCAGCATTCGACCCGCACAGGCCGGCACGAGGTCTTTCAGCAGTACTCCGACGAGGTGAACCGGCTGTCCGCCGACGGTGGCACGCTTCGGGGACTATTCGAGTTCAAGAACTTGAGACCTGCAGTTCCCCTGAAGGATGTCGAGTCTGTTGATTCCATCGTCACCCGATTCAACACCGGCGCGATGAGTTACGGCTCCATCTCCGCAGAAGCCCACGAAACCATGGCCATCGCCATGAACAACCTAGGCGGACGATCCAACTCCGGCGAGGGCGGGGAGGACGTTGACCGTCTCTACGACCCCAAACGCCGCAGCGCAGTCAAGCAGGTCGCGAGTGGCCGCTTCGGCGTTACCAGCGATTATCTGGTCAACGCCACCGACATCCAGATCAAGATGGCCCAAGGCGCCAAACCCGGTGAGGGTGGCCAGCTTCCGGGCTTCAAGGTGTATCCGAACATCGCCAAGACCCGGCATTCCACACCCGGCGTCGGCCTGATCAGCCCGCCGCCACACCACGACATCTACTCGATCGAGGATCTGGCCCAGCTCATTCACGACCTGAAGAACGCCAACTCCGCCGCCCGCATCCACGTCAAGCTGGTCAGCTCAGTCGGTGTGGGCACCGTCGCGGCAGGCGTGTCCAAGGCTCACGCAGACGTCGTCCTGATCTCGGGGCACGACGGCGGCACTGGCGCCGCACCCCTGACCAGTCTCAAACATGCCGGCGTACCGTGGGAGATCGGTCTCGCCGATACCCAACAGACGCTGGTGCTCAACGGGTTGCGGGACCGCATCACTGTGCAATGCGACGGCGGAATGCGCACCGCGCGAGACGTGATCGTCGCCGCGCTACTCGGCGCAGAGGAATACGGCTTCGCCACCGCCCCGCTGGTGGTGTCCGGCTGCATCATGATGCGGGTCTGCCACCTCGACACCTGCCCTGTCGGCGTCGCGACCCAAAACCCGGAGCTGCGCGCCAGATTCAACGGTAAGCCGGAATTCGTCGAGAACTTCTTCCGGTTCATCGCCGAAGACGTCCGGCACTATCTGGCCGAGCTCGGTTTCCGCAGCATCGACGAGGCCGTCGGCCACGCTGAGATGCTTGACACCGACCCGGGCATCGCCCACTGGAAGACTCAGGGCCTCGACCTGACCCCGGTGTTCGCCGTGCCGCCCAATGCGTCTCAGCGCCGTCGCACCACCGCACAGGACCACGGCCTCGAACAAGCCCTGGACCGCACGCTGATCCAACTCGCCGAAGGTGCCCTCGAGGACGCGCATCCGGTGCGGCTCGAACTGCCAGTGCGCAACGTCAACCGCACGGTCGGCACGCTGCTCGGCTCCGAGGTCACCCGCCGTTACGGCGCCCAGGGGCTGCCCGACGACACCATCCATGTCAGGCTCACCGGCTCGGCGGGCCAGTCCATCGGGGCGTTCCTGCCGCCAGGTATCACCCTCGAGCTGATCGGCGACGCCAACGACTATGTCGGCAAGGGCCTTTCGGGTGGTCGCATCATCGTCCGGCCGCCCGACGACGTGCTGTTTTTACCCGAGGACAACGTCATCGCGGGGAACACACTGTTGTTCGGCGCCACCTCCGGGGAGGTCTACCTACGCGGCAGGGTGGGGGAGCGGTTCGCCGCGCGCAACTCCGGCGCGCTGACTGTCGTAGAGGGCGTCGGCGACCACGCCTGCGAATACATGACCGGCGGCCGCGTCGTCGTGCTCGGCAAGACCGGCCGCAACTTGGCCGCAGGCATGTCCGGCGGCATCGCATTCGTGCTCGGCCTCGACCCCGCGAAGGTCAACACCGAATCGGTCGAGCTGCAGCGCCTCGAGCCTGAGGATTTGAGCTGGCTGCGCGATGTGATCGGCAAATACGCCGCCTACACAGACAGCACCGTGGCTACCTCGGTGCTGTCCGACTGGCCAAGGCGCAGCGCACAATTCACCAAGGTGATGCCCCGCGACTACCAGCGCGTGCTGGAGGCCACCCTGGTGGCCAAGCGTGAAGGCAGGGACGTCGACACCGCGATCATGGAGGCCAGCCGTGGCTGACCCAACCGGATTTCTGAAGATACCCAAGGTCGAGGCCGCCAAGCGGCCGGTCGACGAGCGAGTCGGCGACTGGCGCGAGGTCTACGAGCGCCAGGATCCACACGAACGCGCCGGCGAGGTGTCACAGCAGGCCGGCCGCTGCATGGACTGCGGGATCCCGTTCTGCCACTCCGGGACTGCGGGCTGTCCGCTCGGCAACCTCATCCCCGAATGGAACGACCTCGTCAGGCGGGGTCGCTGGGACGCCGCCAGCGACCGCCTGCACGCCACCAACAATTTTCCGGAGTTCACCGGCCGGCTGTGCCCCGCGCCGTGCGAAACCGCGTGTGTGCTGTCCATTGCCGAGGAGCAGACCGGCGGCAGCGTCACGATCAAGCGCATCGAGCAGGCCATCGCCGACCAGGCGTGGATGGACGGGATCGTCGAACCCCAGCCCGCCGCCATCTCGACCGGTAAGCGTGTCGCTGTCGTCGGCTCGGGGCCTGCGGGACTAGCTGCCGCACAACAACTCACACGAGCCGGCCACGACGTCACCGTGTACGAGCGCGACGATCGCATCGGCGGCCTGATGCGCTACGGCATCCCCGAGTACAAGCTGGAAAAGGCCTCGCTGAACCAGCGGCTGGCCCAAATGCGCGCGGAGGGAACCCGTTTCGTTACCGAAACCGAGGTCGGCGTCGACCTGCCCGTCGAGCAGCTCAAAGCGCAGTACGATGCCGTCGTGCTCGCGGTCGGCGCGCTGAGGGCCCGTGACAACGAGGTCGAGGGCCGCCACCTGAGCGGCGTGCACCTGGCGATGGAGCACCTGGTGCCGGCGAACAAGGACTGCGAGGGCGACGGGCCGAGTCCGATCTCCGCGAAGGACAAGCACGTCGTGATCATCGGCGGCGGCGACACCGGCGCCGACTGCCTCGGCACCGCGCACCGGCAGGGCGCGACGTCGGTCACCCAACTGGATTACAACCCGGAGCCACCGGAATACCGCGACGAATCACGCTCACCGTGGCCGATGTGGCCGATCGTGCTGCGCACCCGGTTGTCGCCAGCGCACGCCGAGGGTGGTGCCCGCCGTTACGAGGTCGCGGTGCAGCGGTTCCTCGGCGACGAGCACGGCGACCTGCGGGCCATGGAGATCGCCGAGGTGAAGGTCGAACGCGACGCCAGCGGCCGCAGGCGCATCACCCCGGTCGGGGATTCGCTGGAGATTCCCTGTGAATTGGCGTTGTTGGCGATTGGGTTCGACGGCGTCGAGCACATGCCCCTGCTCGACGCACTCGGGCTCTCCCTCAACCGGCGCGGGGCGTTGCCGTGCGGATCGGATTGGCAGACAGAGGCACCCGGAGTCTTTGTCTGCGGCGACGCCCACCGCGGTGCCTCGCTCATCGTGTGGGCCATCGCCGAGGGACGCAGCGCCGCGCACGCCGTCGACACCTACCTGATGGGAGAGTCCGATCTGCCCGAACCGGTGAAGCCGGGAGCGCTACCGCTGGCAGTCGTCTGAACCGATTCACGACTATGCTTCTCAGACGTGAATAGACGCGGAAAGATCGTCTGTACGCTGGGCCCGGCCACCGCCACTGACGAGGCTGTCAGGGCGCTGGTTGCGGCGGGCATGGACGTCGCACGGCTCAACTTCAGCCACGGCGACTACACCGATCACGAAGCCAATTACAAGCGGGTTCGCACCGCTTCCGACCTGACCGGGCGCGCCGTCGGCATCCTTGCAGACCTGCAGGGCCCGAAGATCCGCCTTGGACGATTCACCGGCGGCCCCACCTATTGGGCCAACGGCGAAACCGTCCGCATCACCGTCGATGATTGCGAAGGCAACCACGACCGCGTTTCCACCACCTACAAGCGGTTGGTGCAGGACGCCACGCCAGGCGATCGGGTGTTGGTCGACGACGGCAACGTCGGCCTCGTGGTCGACAGCATCGAGGGCAACGACGTCGTCTGCACCGTCACCGAGGGCGGTCCTGTCAGCAACAACAAAGGCATGTCGCTGCCCGGCATGAACGTCTCCGCGCCTGCGCTGTCGGAAAAGGACATCGAGGACCTCGAGTTCGCGCTGAAGCTCGGCGTCGACCTGGTCGCGCTTTCTTTCGTCCGCTCACCCGCTGACATCGAGCTTGTGCACGAGATCATGGATCGTGTCGGCCGGCGGGTGCCCGTCATCGCCAAGCTCGAAAAGCCGGAAGCCATCGACAATCTCGAGGCGATCGTGCTCGCGTTCGACGCGATCATGGTCGCCCGTGGTGACCTGGGCGTTGAGCTGCCGCTCGAGGAAGTGCCGCTGGTGCAGAAGCGCGCCATCCAAATGGCAAGGGAGAACGCCAAACCCGTCATCGTCGCCACCCAGATGCTGGAGTCGATGATCGAGAACTCCCGGCCGACGCGGGCCGAGGCATCCGACGTCGCCAACGCGGTGCTGGACGGCGCCGACGCGGTGATGCTCTCCGGTGAGACGTCGGTCGGCAAGTATCCGATGGAGGTCGTCAAGACGATGGCCCGCATCATCTCCGCGGTCGAGGAGAACTCGGTCGCCGCACCGCCGCTCGCGCATGTGCCACGCACCAAGCGCGGTGTCATCTCCTATGCCGCCCGCGACATCGGAGAGCGGCTGGACGCCAAGGCGCTGGTGGCTTTCACTCAATCCGGCGACACCGTGCGCAGGCTGGCACGGCTGCACACCCCGCTGCCAGTGCTGGCGTTCACCTCGCTGCCCGAGGTCCGCAGTCAGCTTGCGCTGACATGGGGAACCGAGACGTTCATCGTGCCGCACATCGCAAGCACCGACGGCATGATCCGCCAGGTGGACAAGTCGCTGCTGGAGCTGGGCCGGTACAAGCGCGGCGAGCTGGTGGTCATCGTCGCGGGCGCTCCACCCGGCACAGTAGGCTCCACGAATCTGATCCATGTGCACCGGATCGGGGAGGAAGACGTCTAGGAGGACGACGATCAAGCGGCGAGGCACGAGCCGCGTTGAGGAGTCCGACAATCCGATAAGGGGGAGAGTGAGTGTCAACGGCAGACTGCGATGAGCTGCTGGCGATACTCGATCTCAATCTGATAGCCGACGACATCTTCGTCGGCTCCCACCCGAGCAAGAACCCGGTCCGCACGTTCGGCGGCCAGATGATGGCGCAGTCCTTCGTGGCCGGCAGCCGCACGGTGTCGGAGAAGCTGCCGCCGAGCACCATCTCGGCGCACTTCATCGCCGGCGGCGACCCGGATAAGGACCTCGAGTTCCACGTGGTGCGGCTGCGCGACGAACGCCGTTTCGCCAACCGCCGTGTCGATGTGATGCAGGATGGCCAGCTGCTGACCACCGCGATGATCTCCTACCTGTCCGGCGGTCGCGGCATCGAGCACGGCATCCAACCGCCCCAGCTGCCCGATCCCGAGTCGGTGCCGTCCGTCGACGAGCTCCTGCGCGGCTACGAGGATGTCGTCCCGCATTTCGTCAACGCGCTGCGGCCCATCGACTGGCGTTACACCAACGACCCGGCCTGGGTGATGCGCGACAAGGGGGAGAAGCTCACCTACAACCGGGTCTGGATGAAGGCTGAAGGCACCATTCCCGACGACCCGGTGCTGCACGCCGCGGCGCTGGTCTACTCGTCCGACACCACAGTGCTCGACTCGATCATCACGACGCACGGGTTGTCGTGGGGCTTCGACCGCATCTTTGCCGTGACCATGAACCACTCGGTGTGGTTGCACCGGCCGGTGCGCTTCGACGAGTGGGTGCTGTACTCCACGTCCTCGCCGGTGGCGGCGGAATCGCGCGGCCTCGGCACTGGGCATTTCTTCGATCGATCGGGGCTGCTGGTGGCCACCGTCGTCCAGGAGGGCATCGTCAAGTATTTCCCGGGCGCCAACAGGTAGCGGGCGTAACCTATTTGCTGTGAGCGAATCGCACGTCAATTTTGCTCCGAGGTTGCTGGCCCGCGAACGGGTCGTCCTCCATGTGGATTCACCTGCCGCCCGATGGATCGGCGCGCTGGCTGTGCTCAGCCTGTTCTGTTGGCTGATCGTGCTGCTGGCCCGTGAACACGATCGCGACTGGCAGGCCGCGGGCAGGCTGGCATGGTCGCTGACGCTCCTGACCGCCGTCGCGCTGATCGCCCGCGGCATCTTCCTTGGCCGGCCGGTGACGGCGGCTCACGCGTGGCTGGCGCTGGGCGCAGTGGTCGCGGGCCTGGGCGCCCACATCATGGTGTTCGACCTGTCCGGCAACCTGCTCATCGCGTCGGCAGGCGCATTGCTGATGTGGCCGACCATCGCGCGTCCGAATCCCTCTGATGCGCAACGGATTTGGCGGCTGGTAGACAGAACCACTTGCGACCCGCTCGCGCCCTTCGCCATGCAGGACACCAAGTGCTATCACTTCAACGCCGACGCCACGGCGGCCCTCGCCTACCGCACCCGGATGGGCTACGCGGTCGTCAGCGGCGACCCGATCGGCGACGACACCCGCTTCGCCGAACTTGTCGCCGACTTCGCCGGCATGTGCCATAGCCGCGGTTGGCGCATCGTCGTGCTGGGCGCCAGCCAGCGCCGGCTGAACCTGTGGGCCGACGCCACGGTGCTCGGCCAGTCGCTGCGGGCGGTGCCGATCGGCCGCGACGTGGTCATCGATGTGACGACATTCGACCTGGTCGGGCGCAAGTATCGCAACCTGCGTCAGGCCGTGCAGCGCACGCAGAACGTCGGCGTCACCACCGAGGTGGTTGCCGAGCGGGGTCTCGACGGCAGGCTGCGCGCGGAGTTGACGGAGGTGCTGCTGGCGTCACCGAGGGGAGCGCGCACCGAGCGTGGGTTCTCGATGTGCCTCGACGGCGCTCTCGAGGGCCGGTACCCCGGTGTGCAGCTGATCGTCGCGCGCGACAAGGACGGACGAGTGCAGGGTTTTCACCGGTATGCGACCGCGGGGCGGGGCACTGAGGTGTCACTCGACGTCCCGTGGCGCCGCCGCGGTGCGCCGAACGGGATCGATGAGCGGTTGTCCGTCGACATGATCGCCTGGGCCCGCGACAACGGGGCGCAACGGATGTCCCTGGCGTTCGCGGCGTTCCCGGAGATCTTCGACGACAAGAGCCGGGGCACCCTCGCCAGCTTGATCTACACCGCGATCCATCTGGGCGATGCGTTGATCGCGCTCGAATCGCTCTACCGCTACCTGCACAAGTTCCATGCGCTAGGCGACCGCCGCTATGTGATGGCGTCGCTGACGCAAGTGTTGCTGCTGCTGGTCGTGTTGCTGTCGCTGGAGTTCATGCCGAGGCGGCGCCGGCTGGGTTAGGGCGTGGGCGTGACCGTGATCGAGAATTCGTTCTCGACGCGGTCACGGAACTGGTCGGCGCACTGCTGGACGGCCTCTGGGTCGTTGCCGGCCTTGGCGAGGCAGTCGACGTAGTCCGTCCCTCCTACCTCGTCGAAGACCCCGATCCAGATCGGGATGAACACGAGCGAGACGATGACCGCCAAGAACCCCAACACGATCCCGGCGATCGCGACGCCGCCGTTGGTGGCCTCGCCGCGTTTGACCCTGCCCCGCGCGACAAACCCGACGATGACAGCGCACAGGCCGAGGATGACGCCGCCGACTACGGTCCAGCAGAACACCAGCCCGATGATCGCGATCACCAGCGCCGCGACGCCGAGACCGTTCCTTGGCCCGGTCGGCGGAGGGGTGAACCCGGAATACGGCTGCGGTGGCGGCGGCGGGTAGTTGCCGGGATACGCACCGTATTGAGGTGGCGGCGGCGGTGGCGCCGGCTGAGATGGTGGCTGGGTCCCAGGCTTGTCCGGTTCGCTCATGCCGGTGAGGCTACTCGCTGGTGCTGAGGTTGAGTACGGGACAGACAACGTCGTCGGGCAGGTGGTGGGTGGCGACGACCACGGTGCGTTCGGCCGGGAAAAGCGCGCCAGGGGTGAGGAGTTCGTTCAGCAGCCGGGCGCCGTCGGCGGCGTCGAGGTGTTCGGTCGGCTCGTCGAGCAGCACGGTCGGCGTCGTCGACAGCAGCGCCCTCGCCAGCAGCAGTCGCCTGCGTTGCCCTGCGGAGACGGCGGCGGCACCGCCGACGAGCACCGTCGAGAGGCCGTCGGGCAATCCTTCGAGCCAATCGCCAAGGCCCACCTGCCGCAGCGCATTCCGCAACTCGTCGTCGTCGGCGTTGCCGCGGGCAACCAGCAGATTGTCGCGGACGGTGGTGGCGAACAGGTGCGCATCCTCTGCGAAAAAGGCCGCCTCCGAGGGGTTTTCGGCCATCGCCATCAGCAGCGTGGTCTTACCTGTGCCGCTCGGCCCTGTGACAGCGAGCCGGGCACCCGGCTCGAGCGCTACGGGCGTCACCGGCGGCCGCATGCGCATCGCAGCATTCGGCTCGGTAAGGTCGCGCAGTCGTCGCACCGCGATCCGTGAGCGGGTGAGCTGCACCGCCGCGGCCGGTAGCGCGGTGGTCGCCTCGAACGCCGAGAGCGGCAACAGCATCAGGATCGCCACGGTCATCGGCGCGACGGTGTCGGCGATCCCGATCGCGGCGACGATGGCGCCGAGCACGCTGATGCCGACCGCCGCTGTCGGCGCGGCAGCGGCCAGCGCGGCGGGGGCGGCGGCACGGTCGCTGGCGCCGCCCCAGTCGCGGTGCCTGCTGTCCGATTCGGCGATGACCGCGTCGAGGCGACCGCTGACCCGCAGCTCCGGCGCATGTTCAAGGGCCAGCATCGCCGCGATGTCGCGGCCCGAATGATGCTGCGCCGCAATGTCCTCCGCGGCGGTGACCGCGCGGACCGCCAACCACGGTGCGGCCACTCCAGCGATCAAGAGGCACACCGTCAGCACGGCAGCCGCACCGGGGGAGATCACGGCGATAACCGCGACGGCAGCCACGGATAGCACGGCGGCGACCGCGATCGGCAACACCGCGCGCACCAGCACATCGGACAGCTCATCGACGGAGGCGCCTATGCGGGTCACCAACTCACCACTGTGCAGCCGCATCGCGACGTCGGCGGGTGCCTCGGCCAGCCTGCGGTACAGCGCCTCTCTCGTGCTCGCCGCGGCCCGCAGAGCGGTGTCGTGCGACGCCAGCCGCTGGCAGTAGCCGAGCACGCCGCGTGAGATGCCGAGCGCGCGCACCGCCACCACCGCCACCGCGAGGTCCAGCACCGGCGGCATCTGCCACGCCCGGGTGATCAGCCACGCCGAGATACCGGCCAGCGCCAGTGCACTGCCCAGCGACAGCACGCCCAGCACGACGGCCATCAGCAGCCGTGACAACCTTGGGCGCAGCAGGTCACGCATCGACAAGGCTCCCCATGCGCAGTACCCGGTCGCCGATCGCCAGCACCGGGTCGCGGTGGCCGACGACCAGCACGGTGGCTCCGGCCCTTGCCCGCGCCTCGATGGCGCGCAGGACGCGCGTTTCCATCCGCGCGTCCAGGTGTGACGTCGGCTCGTCGAGCAGCAGCACCGGCGCGGCCGAGCCGAGCACTCTGGCCAGCCCCAGCCGTTGCCGCTGGCCAAGCGAAAGACCGACACCGCCGCGGCCGATCACGGTGTCCAATCCGTCCGGCAGCACGGCCAGCACCTCGTCGAAACCCGCGGCGCGGCAGGCGCTGTCGAGGTCGGCAAGCGGCCCGAACAGTTCGAGATTGTCGCGAATGCTGCCTGGCAGCAGGACGGGACGCTGTGCCAGCCACGCCACCTGTTCCCACCACACGTCGAGATCGAGATCGGCGACGTCGACACCGGCGATCCGAACGTCGCCTTGGCTCAACCCGAGAATTGTCTGCAGCAGCGTGGTCTTGCCGACGCCGTTGGGTCCGGTCAACACCGTCACCAGGCCCGGTTCGATGTCGGCGTCGAGCGCGTCGACGTGGATGGGCGCACCGGCCGCCCTGATGGTGCGCGTGCCGGGGGATCGCGAGCGCAGCGTGTCGAGCAGCCGGAATGCGTTGTCTGCGGATACCTTTCCGTCCTGCGCGGCGTGGAACTCCATCCCGACCCGCCGCAGCGGCCAGAACACCTCCGGGGCGAGCAGCAGTGCGGTCAGGCCGGCAGCAAGCGTGACATCGCCGTATACCAGCCGCAGGCCGACACTGACCGCGACGAGCGCGACCCCGAGGGTGGCGAGCAGCTCGAGCACGAGCGACGACAGAAATGCGATCCGCAGCGTCGCCATCGCCGAGCGGCGATGGGCGGCACCGAGTTCGGCGATCCGCTGTGCCGATCCGCCCACCCGGCTCAGTGCACGCAGTGTGGGGATGCCAGCCACCAAGTCCAGCAGCCGCGACTGCAGGGTGGTCATCGCCGCCAGCGACGCTGCTGACCGTTCGCGGGTGAGCAACCCGATGAGCACCATGAAGATCGGGATGAGGGGCAGCGCGATCAGCACGATGACCGCCGAGGAGACGTCGTAAACCGCGATGACGGCGACCGCGGCGGGGGTGAGGGCGCCGGCCAGGAAGAGCGATGGCAGATACGCGCTGAAGTAGGGTCGCAGCCCGTCGAGGCCCCGAGTGATCAGCGCGGCAGCGGAATCACGGTTCGCGGCGAGTTGACGCGGCGGCAGCGCGGTGACCGTGCGGAGCACCTGGCCGGCCAGCTCGGCGATCACCGCCGTGGCGCCCCGCGCCGAAAGCCGGCCCTGCAGCCAGTGCGCGACTGTGCGGGTCACCCACAGCGCCACCATGATCCACAGCGGGGCGGCCCAGTGCGCGACCGTGCGGGTTCCCGGGTCGGTGATGACGCCCGCCACGATGTGCGCCAGCATCACGGCCGATGCGATCGTCGTGCCGCTGATGACCACACCGCAGGCCACCGATGCGGCGAGGAAGCGCCGCATCGCAGTCGAAGAGCGCAAAAGGTTCAGCTCGGCCGCCTCGACAGTCCGACGGATGCGGGTATCGCGTCGGCGGTGATCCGCTGGCGGAACACCCAGTACGTCCAGCCCTGGTATCCGATCACGAGTGGGAGCAACGTCAGCGATGCCCACGACATGATCTTCAACGTGTACTCGGTCGACGACCCGTTGTAGATCGTCACGCTCCACTCCGGGTTGAGCGTGGAGGGCAACAGGTTTGGATACATTGAGCCGAACAGCAGCACGACAACGGCCGCGATCACGACCACGGTGCAGACGAACGCCAAACCCTCCCGACGTCGCAGCCACATCAGTGCGACGGCGGTCAGCAGCGCGACGACCGCGACACCAAGAGCCAGCCAGGTCCATGCCTTACCGTGCGCGAGCTGTGTCCACAGCCCGAAACCACCTGCCAGCACAACGGCAGGCACCGACAGTAGACGCGCGAATCGGAACGCATCGTCGCGCACCGGACCCGCGGTCTTGAGCGCAACGAACACCGCACCGTAGAACGCGAACAACGACGCGGTGGCCAACCCGCCGAGCAATGTGTACGTGTTGAGCACATCGCCGATCGACAGGTGCACACGGTGGTCCGCGTCAATCGGCAAGCCGCGGAGCAGGATTGCAAACGCCACGCCCCACAGGATCGCGGGCAGCCAGGAGCCGATCGCGATGCCGGCATCGGCTCGGGCCCGCCACCGGTGGTCGTCGATCTTGCCGCGCCATTCGATGCCGACAATGCGAAGGATCATCGCGAAAAGGATCGCCAGCAGCGGCAGGTACAGGGCGGAGAACAGCGTCGCATACCAGTTCGGGAACGCCGCGAACATCGCCGCCCCGGCCGTGATCAGCCAAACCTCGTTGGCATCCCAGACCGGCCCGATGGTGTTCAGCACTGCGCGCCTGCGAGTTTCGCGATCCCCCGCGCCGGCCGCTCCAAGGGGCGCCATCAGCATGCCGACCCCGAAGTCGAATCCCTCGAGCACCAGGAAGCCGAGGAACAGGGCTGCGATGAGGAAGAACCACAATTCTTGAAGTCCCACGATCTCGTCCTCTCAGTACGCGAAGGACAGCGGGGCCACGTCCTCAGACTGTGGCGGAGCGGGCGGGGCGGGTTCGGAGTCGTGCTCCTGTGGACCTTCGATCACGTAGCGGCGCATCAACCAGAACCAGATCACGGCGAGCGCGCCATATAGCAATGTGAAAACCGCGAGCGAAAAGAGCACCATCCCCGCCGCGTGGTCGGACACGCCCTGCTGAACTGTGAGGCGCACCATTTGATCGCCGGTCGGGTTGGGCACGACAACCCATGGCTGTCTGCCCATTTCGGTGAAGACCCATCCGGCCGAGTTGGCGAGGAACGGCGTCGGAATGGTACTCAGGGCAAGCCAGCCGAACCAGCGCTGGTCCGGAATTCGGCTACGGCGCGTCAGCCAGAGTGTCAGGAGTGCGAAAGCCACTGGGACCAACATCAATCCGATCATCGCGCGGAACGCCCAGTACGTGACGAAGAGATTGGGCCGGTAGTCGCCAGGGCCAAACTTCTCCTGGTAGTGCTGCTGGAGGTCCTTTACGCCCTGCAGTGTGACGCCGCTGAACTTGCCCTCGGCGAGGAACGGCAGCACATAGGGCACCTCGATGACATGTGTGACGCTGTCGCAGTTGTTGTGCGTGCCGACGGTCAGGATCGAGAAGTTCGGGTCGGTTTCGGTGTGGCACAACGATTCAGCGGAGGCCATCTTCATCGGCTGCTGGACGAACATCAGCTTGCCCTGGGTATCGCCGGTGAACAACAGCCCAATTACCGCCGCAAACGCGACCATGCTGCCTGCGATCGCCGCGGGCCGGTACATGGACCTGGCATCGTCTGCTTCGGCGGGCCGCTTGTGCGAGCGGACCATCAGCCACGCGGATATCCCTGCGACAAAGGCGCCTGCGGTCAGTAGCGATCCGGCGACCGCGTGCAGGAACGCCCATATCGCGGTGTTGTTCGTCAGCAGCGCGCCGAAGTCCACCAGCTCGGCCCGCCCGGTTTCGGGGTTGAACCGGGCGCCGACCGGATGCTGCATGAAGGAGTTCGCCGCGATAATGAAATACGCCGACGTGTTGACCGCGATCGCGACGATCCAAATGCACGCCAGGTGCAGCAGGCGCGGAAGTCGGCGCCAGCCGAAGATCCACAGCCCGATGAACGTCGACTCGAAGAAGAACGCGATCAGGCCTTCGAACGCCAGCGGTGCGCCGAAAATGTCACCGACGAAGCGCGAGTACTCGCTCCAGTTCATGCCGAACTGAAACTCCTGCACGATCCCGGTGGCCACCCCCATGGCGAAGTTGATCAGGAAAAGCTTCCCGAAGAACCGCGTCAGCCGATACCACCCGGTGTTGCCCGTGACGACCCAGGCGGTCTGCATCGCCGCGATGAGCGGAGCCAGCCCGATCGTCAGCGGGACGAAAATGAAGTGGTAGACGGTGGTGATCCCGAACTGCCACCGCGAAACGTCCAGGACATCCATCTGCCACTCCCAGCTCGAACTATCTACTACATAGTGTAGTAGTCGATCTTGAGCTGTCGCGCTGGGGCCGTTCGGCCCACATTGCTACGCCCTGGGGAATTAGCCCACTAATTCTTCGGCTGGCGGCGTGATCGGCGGGACCGGGCCTTTCGATGCCTTGCGGATACCGAAGGCGGAGACCGCCTCGAAGACGCCGATCACGATCAACCAGATTCCGACGACGATGGTCAGCGTCGCGATCGATTCGAACGGCGAAGCCAGCATCACGACGCCGGCCACCAGGCTGATGACGCCGATGAAAATCTCCCAGGCCCGGCCGGGCAGCGTCGGGTCGCTGATCGCCGACACGGCCGTCGCCACGCCGCGGAAGATGAAGCCCACGCCGATCCAGATGGCCAGCAATAGGATCGACTCCTGCAGGCTACGGAAGCACAGCACCGCCAGGATCAGCGCGGCGGCGCCGCTGATGAACAGCAGCACCCGTCCGCCGGCCGACACATGCAAGCTGAACGCGAATATCACCTGCGCGATGCCGGTGAGCAATAAGTAGGCGCCGAACAGGATCGCGGCAATGACGATTGTTTTGCCAGGCCAAGCCAAGACGAGAATGCCCAGAATCACTGCAAGAATCCCGGATAACAGAGCGGACTTCCACAGGTGCTGCAGCATGGCAGGAGGAGCGGGACTTTCCATGGCCGAAGTGTGGCATACCGGGCGAGAAGAGATCGGGATTTCCTATCCGGCATGGCCAGCGCAAAGGTCCGCGCCGCGGTGGCGCAAATGGCGCCGTCGCCATCGGCGAAATGACTGTCGGTGTAACCCTTAGCGAGTTCGCTACGATGATTAGTCGACGGTCCACCTGAGCACAATTGAGCTATCCCCTAGGGCAAACAAGGAGTGAGGATGACGCATGCGGCGATTCGCCGGTCCGCCGGCGCGGTGATTGCAGGTCTGCTTTTGGCGGCCGGTGCAGCCGTATCCGTCGCACCCGCCAACGCCGACCCGAGTGCGGACAAGACCTTCATCGACTACCTCGACAAGAAGGGCGTGCCCTACAAGAACCGCACAGAGGCGATCCTGCTCGCCAAGCAGTACTGCCTCGACACAACGCGTCAGGGCGTTGAGACCTGGATCCCCGGCTACTACCTGGGGGTCAAGCAGAAGTGGACGCAGTCACAGACCGAAAACTTCATCAATGGCGCGATACCCGTGTACTGCCCCAAGGTCTGGGGCATGTAGTCCGCACATTGGTATCCCTGCCCCGACCCTAGGTCGCTACCACACGTCCGTTGCCGGTGCACGCGCACGGGTCCACCCACGGACACATCCGCGTGGTGCGTACAGAGCCCAGCAAAATGGAGTAGTCGACTGCCCATCGAAGCTTTCGCTTCTGGACCGAAGATGTCCCTGCAGGTTGTTGGGATCGGTAGCCACCCCCACGGCCATTACTAATCGCACGGGCGCCAACCGGGGCGCCCCACGAGAAGGGGACAAACCATGAGGAAGTTTGGACTATTCGCCGCGGGGGGAGCGACCGTCGCAGCCGTTGGGGTGATGTTTTTGCCGGTCGCGCCGGCCGACACCCAGGCGTCGTGTGGTGCCGACTCCACGGTGTGCGGTGCACCCGGTATTGGGGGCCGGTAAAGCAATATCCGCCGATCACGCCGGGCGGCCTTCCCCCCGGTCTTTCGAAGCGCGCAAACCAGTACCCGCCAGAGACACCGGGCCCCGCTCCCGCTCCAGAGGGAATTGAGTAATCCTTAGGCGCCGCTTCGCTTTTCCCCACAACCCGTTCCCGCTCTCAGGCTTCGGCCCGTCCGGTTCCCTCGATCTGGTCGACGGCGGGCAGTAACGCACCCGCTCAGGTGCGCGTCCGGTCCCCAGGAAACCCCGTTGGGCTGGGCCCGCACCGTGCTCAGACCGCGGTGCGCCGGGAGCCGGATGTCACGTGCGATTGACGCTCTGGGTATGAAGCTCAATCTGGCATTTCGCGGGCCCCGGCGACTGTCGGATGACTCCCCGCACACGTGTTATTGACCCTATGGCTTTAGTTCCGCTGCCACAGGGCTCACGCTGCCCTAGTGTTCCGTTACCGGTGCTGCGCGCCGGATCCACGAAGCAGAAAGTTGAGGCAACCGTGTCAGGTGGATGTCAAGGCGGACAAAGGAAGTTCTGGCGCATCGCGGCGGTGTTTGCTGCGACCGGCGCTCTCGCGCTGTCGGGGTGCGCGAGCGGTACCGACACGAGCGAACCGACGACCGGCAGCCCGACGGCAGCGGCTGAGAAGGTCGATGAAATCGCGAACACCGTGCCGGAGGCGATCAAGTCGTCCGGAAAGCTGATCGTCGGGGTCAACATTCCTTACGCCCCCAACGAGTTCAAGGATCCCAATGGCAAGATCGTCGGATTCGACGTCGATCTGATGAACGCGATTGCCGGCACCCTTGGCCTGCAGGCCGAGTACCGCGAGTCGGACTTCGCGAAGATCATCCCGTCCATTCAGGGCGGCACGTACAACGTCGGCATGTCGTCATTCACCGACACCAAGGAACGTGAGCAATCGGTCGACTTCGTCACATACTTCAGCGCCGGCATCCTGTGGGCCCAAAAGCCGGGTGCCGGGATCGATCCCAACAACGCGTGCGGCAAGAAGGTGGCGGTCCAGGCCACCACGACCGAGGAAACCGAGGAGTTGCCTGCCAAGAACAAGGCCTGCATCGACGCCGGCAAGCCCCCGATCGAGATCATTCCGTTCGACGGGCAGGATGCGGCGACCAACGCCGTGGTCCTCGGCCAGGCGGATGCAATGTCGGCGGATTCGCCCGTGACGTCGTACGCCATCAAGCAGAGCAACGGCAAGCTCGAGGCCGCGGGTGAGATCGCCGATGCTGCGCCGTACGGCTGGCCGGTGCAGAAAGGCTCGCCGCTGGCTCAGTCGCTGCAGAAAGCCCTCGAGCATCTGATCGAGTCCGGCAAGTACAAGGAGATCGCCAGCAACTGGGGTGTCGAGGCCGGGATGATCGACAAGCCGGTGGTCAACGGCGCGATCAACTAGGTCCTGGGATCTGAGATGACTGTTGTCGACGCGTCGCCATCCGACACACCAGCCGCTATCGATGCCATCCCGCTGCGCCATCCATGGCGGTGGGTGGCGGCCGTCGTCATCGTCATTCTTGTCGCGTTGTTCCTCTACGGCGCGGCCAGCAACGACGCATATCGTTGGTCGGTCTACCTGGAGTACCTGTTCAACGAACGGGTCTTGAAGGTTGGCGTACTGAACACCCTGCAGCTCACCGTGTACTCGATGGTGCTGGCGATCGTGTTGGGTGTGGTTCTGGCGGTCATGCGCCTTTCGCCCAACCCGGTGTTCCGGTGGGTGTCTTGGGTGTATCTGTGGATCTTCCGCGGTACCCCGATTTACGTGCAGCTGGTGTTCTGGGGTCTGCTGCCGACGATCTACCAGAACATCCAGTTGGGCGTTCCCTTCGGGCCGTCGTTGTTTCATCTCAACCTGCAGGCCATGTCGATCCCATTTCTTCTGGCGATCCTCGGGCTGGCTCTCAACGAGGCCGCATATATGGCCGAGATCATCCGCGCCGGAATCAGTTCCGTGCCCGAGGGCCAGTTGGAGGCTTCGACCGCGTTGGGCATGTCGTGGGGATTGGCGATGCGGCGCACGGTGCTTCCGCAGGCGATGCGGGTGATCATCCCACCGACGGGCAACGAGGTCATCAGCATGCTGAAGACCACGTCGCTGGTCACCGCGGTGCCGTTCACCCTGGATCTGTACGGCATTACCAGCCGCGAGATCGCCGCGCGCATCTTCGAGCCGGTCCCGCTGCTGTTGGTGGCGGCGACCTGGTACCTGGTGATCACGAGCGTCTTGATGGTCGGCCAGTTCTACTTGGAGCGATACTTCTCGCGTGGCGCGTCGCGCAAGCTGACCACCAAACAGCTTGAGGCGCTGGCCAAGGCGCAGATGGGAGAGCCGCATCCATGACCCCGATGGTGAAAGCCGAGCAGGTCTGCAAGAGTTTCGGCGCCCTGAACGTCCTGAAGGGCATCACGTTGGAGATCGGCAAGGGCGAGGTGCTGGTAATGGTCGGCCCGTCCGGGTCGGGCAAGTCGACGTTCTTGCGCTGCATCAACCATCTCGAGCAGGTCAACGCGGGCCGGCTGTATGTCGACGGCGAATTGATCGGCTATCGCGAGCGGGGCACCAAGCTGCACGAGATGGCGCCCCGCGACGCCGCGAAGCAACGACGCGACATCGGCATGGTGTTTCAGCACTTCAACTTGTTTCCGCACCGCACCGCGCTGGAGAACATCATCGAGGCGCCGATCCACGTCAAGGGGGTCAAGAAGGCCGACGCCGTCGCGCGAGGGAAGGACCTGTTGAAGCAGGTGGGAATGTCGGAAAAGGCCGACGCGTACCCCGCGCAGTTGTCCGGCGGCCAGCAGCAGCGCGTCGCGATCGCCAGAGCCTTGGCGATGAACCCCAAGCTGATGCTGTTTGACGAGCCCACCTCCGCGCTCGACCCTGAGCTGGTCGGGGAGGTTCTCGAGGTGATGAAAAAGCTTGCCGCCGAGGGCATGACGATGGTGGTGGTCACTCACGAGATGGGGTTCGCCCGCGAGGTCGCCAACAAGTTGGTATTCATGGACGGCGGCGTCGTCGTGGAGAGTGGGCCGCCCCGTGAGGTGCTGGCCGACCCGAAACACGAACGGACGAAGGCGTTTCTGTCCAAGGTGTTGTAGCACAATGCCGGCCAGTCCAACGGATCCGGCCACCCCGCTGTGGCGGGCCGCGCAGGTCTTCCGGCTGCTGAGTTGCATTTACGCGCTCGGCTTTCAGATCGCCATCAATGGAGAACTCAACCGGCCTGCGATCGGATGGGCGCTGTTCGCCGTGCTGATCGGCTGGAGCGTGGCCTGTGGGGTGGCGTATCTGCAAGGGTTCGGTCGCAGGCTCGCGTGGCTGCTGGCCGAGATAGTTGTGGTGGTCGCACTGATGCTATCCACCGAGTTCGTCGCGTCCGACCGGTGGGCGTTGGACAACCAGTCATGGCCGACGACGTTGTGGGCGACCAACGCGACGATCTCGGCGGCGATCCTGCTGGGTCCCATCGTCGGCATGCTCACCGGTGTCGTGGTGATGATTGCCAGCACGGTGGTCAAGGGGTTCATCAACTACGACCTCGGCCGCAACGCCACGATAGTCATCGAGTTGGCGGTGGGTCTCGCGGTGGGAATGGCCGCGCAGACCGCGAGGCACGCCCACGCCGAGTTGGAACGGGCGACCCGGCTGGCGGCGTCGCAGCAGGAACGGGACCGGTTGTCGCGCCAGGTACACGACGGCGCGATCCAGGTGCTTGCGCTGGTATCGCGGCGGGGGCGTGAAATCGGTGGGGAGACTGCGGAATTGGCCGAGCTCGCCGGTGAGCAGGAGCGGGCGCTGCGACGGCTGGTCAGCTCTGCCGACGCCGAGCCGCGGGCCGGCACGATGACCGACATCGCCGCGCTGCTTCGCCGGCGAGCATCGGACCGGGTATCCGTCAGCGTCCCCGCTGACCCTGTGCCGCTGGACGCCGGCGTCGCCGACGAGCTGTATGCGGCCGCGGCGAATGCATTGGACAACGTCGCGTCGCACGCGGGCCCGGACGCCCATGCCTATGTGCTGCTCGAGGACCTCGGTGACTCGGTGACCGTGAGCATCCGCGACGACGGCGCAGGCATCGCCGAGGGCAGGCTGGAGGAAGCGGTAGCAGAAGGCCGCGTGGGTGTGTCCAAATCAATTGTGGGACGGATGAATTGGCTCGGGGGTAACGCAAAGCTGCACACCGGGCCGGGATGTGGGACGGAATGGGAGCTGACGATACCCCGACCGTGATGGTCGTTGACGATCATCCGATTTGGCGCGACGCGGTGGCCCGCGATCTCGCCGAGGACGGCTTCTCGGTGGTGGCGACCGCCGACGGGGTGGCGGCGGCCCGTCGTCGCGCCGCCGTTGTGTGCCCCGACGTGGTGGTGATGGACATGCGGCTGTCCGACGGGGACGGGGCCCAAGCCACCGCCGAGGTGCTTGCGGTATCGCCGTCGTCGCGCGTTCTGGTGCTCTCGGCGTCCGACGAACGCGACGACGTCCTCGAGGCGGTGAAAGCAGGCGCAACAGGGTATCTCGTCAAGAGCGCGTCGAAGCAGGAGCTCGGTGCCGCGGTGCGCGCGACGGCCGAAGGGCGCGCGGTGTTCACTCCTGGGCTGGCCGGGCTGGTGCTGGGGGAGTACCGGCGCATCGCGCAATCCGGCGTGTCGGGCCCGGCTGGGACTCCGGTGCCGAGCCTTACCGAGCGCGAAACCGAGATATTGCGTCACGTCGCCAAGGGATTGACGGCCAAGCAGATCGCCGCCCGGCTCTCATTGAGCCACCGCACCGTCGAGAACCACGTGCAGGCCACCTTTCGCAAGCTTCAGGTCGCCAACCGGGTTGAGCTGGCCCGGTATGCGATCGAACACGGTTTGGACAAGGAATTAGACGAGTAGTCCTACTCATCCCGAAAGCCAGTGTTGCTGCGACGATGTGTGCCATGACCGAACCGCCGCATCGCGCCGTCATCGCCCGGCTTTCCGCGGATTTCGCCGCGATCTCCCAACAGTTGGCCCGCGTATCCGCGGATCTGACCGAGCTCGACAGGGTGCTTTCGGAACAACCCGCGGCACAGCCTGTCGCGCAGCAGCCTGTCGCTCCCCAGCCTGCACCGTACGTCCCGCCCGCGGCGCCGTACTGGCCGCAGTATCCGCTCCAGTACCCACCTCAATATCCGCTGCCGTATCCCGCGCCTGTGCCACCCCCGGCAATGCCGAGACCGCCTCTGTCGCCGCCGGTTTTACCGAGGCCCCGCAAGGAACGTACCGAAGGCTGGATCGGCAAGGTGCTGGCTGTCGCGGGCGTTGCGGTCACCCTGATTGGTGTCGTGTTGCTGCTCGTGCTGGCCGCCCAGGCAGGGATTCTGCGTCCGGAATTCCGCGTCGCGGGTGGGGCATTACTCGCCGTCGCATTGGTGGCCGTTGGAGCATGGCTCTACGCGCGGCCCGGCGGGCGCGTCGGTGCGATCGCGTTGGCCGCCACCGGCATAGCGGCGGCCTATATGGACGTCATCGCCGTCACCACGATCTACGACTGGGTGCCCGCACCGGCCGGGCTCGCGATCGCCGCCGTCATCGGCGGGGGCGGTCTGACGTTGGCTCGGCGCTGGAATTCCGAGCATCTGGGCGTACTGGTGCTCGTCCCGTTGATCGGTCTCGCGCCGGTGGTCACCGATGGCATCACCCTGCTACTCATCGGGTTCATGCTGGCGCTGTCGGCGGCGTCGCTGCCGGTGCAACTCGGTAAGGACTGGATCTGGATGCATGCCGCCCGCATAGCGGCGGCCACCTTGCCGCTACTTGTGGCGTTGGTCGCAATCTATTTCGATTCCCGGCAGGATCTTTGGCTGGCAGGCGCGTGTGGTATCGCGGCCGTGCTCGCGATCGTCGGTGCGCTGATTCTGTTGCCGCGCACGGGAAATCGGGCCGCGACGGCTCTGCTGACGGCGGCCGGTGTGGTGCCCGTGTGGTGCGTATCGCTTGGTATCGACCAGATGGTCGCCGCGCTGATGGCGGCGGCGCTGTGCGCTGCGCTGCTGGCGATCGTGCTGATCGGCCTGCCTGGTGTGACAGGTGTCGTACGACAGATCTGGGCGGCGATGTCGGCGCTTTCGGCGCTGATTGCCGTCACCGTGGCATTCGACGGCTTCCTCGCGGCCCCGGTCCTGCTGGCGATGGCGGTGCTGGTGGCGATCGCCGGCCGTCGTGACGACGTCGCGCGATGGTCGGCAGTCGGGTTCGCCGTCGTCGGCGGCGGTATCTACTTGAGCTATGCGCCGCCGAGCACGTTGGTGCAGGCCACCGAGCTCAGCACGTCCGCCGCGGTTTCCACACTCGTGACCAGTCTGCTGCTGATGGCATCCGCGATTGCCATCGTGTGGTCCTGGGTCGGGTCGGGCGACGCGGGAGGCGACGCGGTTCGCGTCATGTGGGCTGGTTCGGCCGCGGTGATCGCCTACGCCGTCACCGCATTCACTGTCACCGCAGGGGTGTTGATCGGCGGTGAGAATGGTGGCTTCTTCGCCGGTCACATGGCCGCGACGATCTGTTGGATGGCCATGGCCGCCGCACTGTTCATCTACGCGGCGCGCCTGACGAAGACGGAGCGGTCTTTGCCGATTGGCGGCGGGCTGGCCCTGGTGGCCGCGGCGATGGTCAAGCTGTTCCTGTTCGACCTCGGCACGTTGGACGGAATCTTCCGCGTCGTGGTGTTCATCGTGGTCGGGCTGGTCCTGCTGGGCATGGGGGCGGGATATGCCCGGCTGCTGGAGAGGCAGGACCAGCAGCAAGATCAGCCGGTGTGACCGACGCCATAGGGTAATCTGGATTCATTCCAAATTACCGGGAGTTGAACTGAGCATGGGTACCAACACACGTCGCACAGAAGTACACAATTTTCAGGCATCGCCGGAGCTCAGTGCGAGTCTGCAGCAGGTGCTGGTCGACCTGGTCGAACTACACCTGCAGGGTAAGCAAGCGCACTGGAACGTCGTCGGAACGAACTTCCGCGATCTTCACCTGCAACTCGATGAGCTCGTCGACTTCGCCCGCGAGGCCAGTGACACAATCGCCGAGCGGATGCGGGCGCTCGACGCGGTTCCGGACGGCCGATCCGACACCGTCGCGGGCAGCACCACTTTGCCGCAGTTCCCCGCCTACGAACACAGCACCACCGAGGTCGTCGAGCTGATCACGGCCCGCGTTTACGCTGCAGTCGACACGATCCGCACAGTGCATGACGCAGTCGACGCCGAGGACCCCAGCACCGCCGACATCCTGCACCAGCTGATCGACGGCCTGGAGAAGCTGGCCTGGCTGATCAAGTCGGAGAACCGCAAGGTCTAATCGGGCCTGCCGCAAATCACGCCGACCGTCGCGTCGATCAAGGCGTCGAGATCGGCGGCGGATGCGCCGGCGCGGGAGCGCACCGCCAGCGTGTTCAACGTCGCAGTGGCGATCTGTGCGAGCGCGACGGCGGCGGAGCCGCCAATTTGTGCGGGCGCGTGCGCGGACAGTTCTCCCTCGCGTTCGGCGCGCTCGAAGCGTTCGGCGAAGGTGGCGGTGAACGCCGACATGGTCGACTCGACGATGGTCCGCAATTCTGTGTCACGGTGGGCCTCGGTGACGGCGGTGCCGAGGAGAAAGCATCCCCGGGGGGCGTCGTGGCCGGCCAGGTAGAAGTCCTTGGCGTACCGGTAGACCGCGCGCAGCCCGTCGGGCAGCGACCGCGGCCTGGCCAGCGCCGTCGCCAGCCACGTACGGCTGGCGTCCGCGTATTCGCTGGCGGCCCGCAGGTAGAGCGCACGTTTGTCGCCGAACGCGGCGTAGATGCTGGGCCGGTTCATGCCCATAGCCGCCGAGAGATCCTCCAGCGAGGTTGCCGCGTACCCGCCGCGCCAGAACGTGTCCCGCGCCTGTCGAATCGCGACGGCGGGGTCATAAGCAGGCGGTCTGCCCCGGCGTCTAGTCACGGCCCGAATTTTATACTAGTTTGCACAAAATGAGGGTGGCCCACATCGATGCCGGTAAGGGCGAGCCGGTACTGCTGTTGCACGGCTATCCGCAGAGCGCTTCCTGTTGGCGACATCAGATTCCCGCATTGGCCGAGCACCATCGCGTCATCGCCGCCGACTGGCCGGGCTTCGGCCGCTCAGAGCCGCCGGCGACACCGCCCACCTACGATGCCGAGGTTGAGCGGATCGCCAGCATGGCGGACTCGTTCGGGTTGGACCGTTTCAACCTGATTGCACACGATTACGGCGGCTTCCTCGGACTTGGCTTCGCGCAGCGCCACTCAGAACGTGTAATTCGGTTGGCGTTGCTGAACACCCGGGCGCACAACATCTTTCGGCCCTGGTTCTACCGCTTTTCGGTGGGCCAGCATTGGGTTGCTAGCCATGCGCCCGCGTTGTTGCGACGCCTGCCGCTCCGGCGGTTGCATCACGTTGCGCTGCGCCCGTACCGCACGCTGGGCTGCTTCGACGAGCGTTTGGAGGACGAGTACCTCAGCTGGATGGACACGACGCGCGGCCGGCAGGTCTTCGTCGACTTCTTCGCCAATTACCACGTCCCCGCGGTAGGAGACCTCGCCGCAGGCCTGGCGCGGATCGGTTGCCCCACGGCAATTATCTGGGGAGATCGCGATCGGTACATCCCGTTTTCGACCGCACGCGAGCTGGCCGAGGGCATCCCGGGTGCCACCCTGACCCGCCTGACCGGCGGCGATCACTACATCATGGAGGAAAGACCCGACGAAGTGACCGCCGCGCTGCTGGAACTGTTGGCCCGGCCATCCGCCGTCGCCCGCGAAGCTTCGCAGCACATGGACTAGAGGCTGCCGGCGGCGGCGCCCTGTTCGACGGCGCTGCGAACGGCGCGGTCGTCGCGGCGCCCGACCAAGTACCAGGTGTGCATGACACCCTTGCCTTTCACGTCGACGTCGCCCCGCTCCTCCAACAGGAAGGCGTGGTTGAGGCGCTCGTAGACGTCCTGCGGTACCTGAATTCGGCCCTCGACATCGGTGGTTTCCATCCGCGCGGCGACGTTGACCGCGTCGCCCCACACGTCGTAGAAGAACTTGCGCGCACCGACAACCCCGGCGACCACGGGTCCGGCCGCGAGGCCGATCCTCAGCGGCACCTCGCGCCCCTTCGGATCCTTCAGGTCGGCGACCGCCTCGGCCATGTCCAGGGCGAGGCACGCCAGCGCCTCGACGTGGTCGTCGCGGGGCTCCGGCACGCCGGAGACCACCATGTATGAATCCCCGCTGGTCTTGACTTTTTCCAGGCCGTGACGGTCGACCAGTGCGTCCATGTCGGTGTAAAGCCGGTCGAGGAAGCGCACCAGATCGCTTGGGGTGGTGTCGCTGGCGCGCTTGGTGTAGCCGGCGATGTCGGCAAACATTATCGAGGCGTCGTCGTACTTGTCGGCGATGATGTTGCGCGCCGGGTCTTTCAGCCGTTGGGCGATCGTCGCCGGCAGGATATTGGTCAGCAGCCGTTCAGACCTGTCGTATTCGGCCTCCATCGCCAAGCGGGCGCGACGGATTTCGCGCATCGCGTACCAGACCACCGCGACGACCATCACGAATGAAGAGATCACGTTGATGATGAACCCCGATCTGAACGCCCAATCCGGTTGCGCTCCGGTGTTATAGGGAACATTCAGCTGAAGCACGAGCGCCGTCGCGGCGCCGAGGGCGGCCAGCGCCGATGCGAGCACGATGTGATCAACGCCGAGGACCAGCACCATCAGCGTCGCGGCGACCAGATAGAAGAAGGGCATTCCCGAGCCCGTGCCCAAGTGCCAACACACAACGGTGATTGAGGTGTAGGCCACGAAGTAGAACACCACTGCTGGGACCAGGTCGCCGTATTTGTACAGCAACGGGATCGACAGGAAGATCGCGCCGCTGATCACGTTCAGTACGGCGATCCACATCACGTCGTGGCCGACGACCAAGCCCTGGATGCCGAAGAAGATGCTGATCGCTGCGCCGATGCGGGTGGTGACGGTAAGGACCCTAAGGTGACGGGCCACCGTTTCGGCGTGGTGTTGGGTACGCGCCGGAACTCGACTTTCGAGCGCCACCTCCGGCACGCAGACGGGTCGGCCCTTGACCACCACGGACCAAGCCTAACGCCGCAGGACACGCCCACTGCGCTTTCAGCATTGCTCTGGCGGTTAGTCGGAGGACATCCGGGCGGCGTCGCGAGCCCGCAGTGCCAGCCACAACTCGTGGCGATCCTGCGCGGAATCCATCCGCCGCCCGGTCAGCCGCTCGACAGAGTCGATGCGGTTTCGCATGGTGTGCCGGTGGACGCGAAGTGCCGTGGCGGCCGACCCCCAATGCCCGTTGTGCTCGAGGAACGCGGTCAGCCCGCGCAACAGTTCACCGGAACGGTCCGTCGCGTCGAGAGGGCCGAGTACAGCGTCTGCGAACGCCTGAAGGGGTTGTGCCCCAACGGTATTGAGTAGCAAACGGCTACTGGCGATCTCCTCGGCGTGCATGTGTCTGCCCTGCACCCGGCTAGCCGGTAAGGCGGATCGGGCCTGCCGCAGCGAGACGACCAGCGCGCCCGGTCGCACCGCGATGCCGATGCCTGCCGCCCGGTTGGCGGCCAGCGTGCCGAGCACCCCTGGCAGATCGGTGATCAGTGGCACGGCCAGTTCAACCACCTCGCCAACGACGCGCACCAACGCGTCGGGCAGGGTGATCAGCAGATCGGCGGCCAGGTCGTCGGCGTCCTTCGGGGCGGCGACGGCGGCAGCGCGAAGGTCAGCGTCCGGCATTCCCACCGACGTGAGCCAGCGGGCCGCAACCACATCGTCGACAGTGGCCCGGGCCAGCCTGTCCAGCACCTGGGCGCGACCGCGGCGCTGGGCAGTGTTGAGTCCGTGCCTGCGCTCGAGTTCAAGTGATAACAGCGACACCAGATCCCCCGAGATCTGGTGGGCCGCAGGCTGTTCAGCGGGCCCATCGATCAGCAGCCAGGCCCGTAACCGGTGCGCGCCGAGTGCGTGCAACTCGCGCCTGCGGCCGTCGCTGATGTCGGCAGCCGCCGCATTGAGACCCTGATCGCGGATCGAGTCGAGCAGCCCGGAAAGGCGCGCGACCAACCGCTCACCGCCCGGATCGGATTCGGCGAGCACACGTCCGAGTAGATCGATCACCACACCGGAGCGGCCGGTGGCCTCGCGGTGCGCGGCCAGGATGCCGAGCAACCCACCCGGCGTGACGGCGGCCGCGGTCAGCGCACGCTGGGTCTGCAGCGCCCACTCCAGCTCGTGGCGCTCGGCGCGGGCCTTGTACGCGAACACCGCCTTCGTCACCGCGATGAACGGGACAGGGTCGGGGACCGTGAGCAGCGGCATGCCTATCTCGTCGGCGGCGGTGATCAGTCGCTCCGGGGCGCTCTGGTGGGGGAGCTCGGAGCCGAGACCCAGACCGACGGCCTGCACCCCGACGGCGGCCAGCTCGGCGAGGTAGGTCCGGCAGCCGTCAACGGTCTTCGGAAGCAGCAGGCCGATGGTCAACAGCAGTTCGCCACCTTGAAGCCATGGGCCGGGGTTGGCCAGCTCGGAAACTGCGGCGGCTTCGATCTCCCGGTCGGCTCCGGCCTGCCCGGCCACCAGCTCCAGCCGCAATTCGGGATCGTCAATCAGCTCCGCGACCGACAGCATGGACATATCGTCGAACAGGTTGCGAACAATCTCTACAAAATGGCTATATCCGCTGGCCGGGATTTCGGGAAACCTCGTGGGCATGACGTCCCAGTCCCCGATAGGGCCGGTCGATGCCACCCGCGTCCCGCGCTACGCGGGTCCGGCCACCTTCGCCCGCCTGCCCCGAACCGACGAGGTCAGCCATACCGATGTCGCGGTCGTCGGCATCCCATTCGACTCCGGCGTCTCGTACCGGCCCGGGGCGCGCTTCGGGCCGTCTCACATCCGCGCCGCATCGAAGCTGCTGCGCACCTATCACCCGAGACTGGATGTCGAGCCCTTCGCCGTGCAGCAGGTGGCCGACGCCGGCGACATCGCCGTGAACCCGTTCGATATCGCCGAAGCCATCACCACCATCGAGCGCGCCTCCGATGAACTGCGTGACGGCGGGACGAAGCTGATCACCCTTGGCGGCGACCACACCATCGCGCTTCCCCTGCTGCGCTCACTGCACCGCGACCACGGCCCGATCGCCGTGCTGCACTTCGATGCTCACCTCGACACCTGGGACACCTACTTCGGTGCGCCGTTCACCCACGGCACTCCGTTCCGACGGGCCAGCGAGGAAGGCCTGCTCGACCCCGAGCATTGCCTGCACGTCGGCATCCGAGGACCGCTCTATGCGTCGACGGACCTGTCCGACGACCGCGTGCTCGGCTTCCAGGTGATCGGCACCGACGACTTCCAAATCGACGGCCTGCCCGCGGTGATCGAGCGGATGCAGGCCCGCCTCGGCGACGCGCCGGTGTACGTGTCTGTCGACATCGATGTGCTCGACCCGGCGCACGCGCCGGGCACAGGTACTCCCGAAGCCGGCGGCATGACGAGTCGCGAGCTGCTGCACTGCCTTCGAAACCTAGTGGGCGTCAACGTCGTCGGTGCCGACATCGTTGAGGTTGCGCCGGCGTATGACCACGCCGAGATCACCGGCATCGCCGCCGCGCACGTCGCATACGAACTGATATCCGTGCTGGCGAAGTCATGACCGAGCATCGCAACGGTGGAGCCGCCGTCGTCGAAACCCTTGCCGCGCAAGGCGTAGACACCATCTTCGGGATTCCCGGCACACACAACCTGGAGATTTATCGCCACCTACCGACGACGGGTATCCGCGCGGTTACGCCCCGCCACGAGCAGGGCGCCGGGTATGCCGCCGAAGCCTACGCCCGCGTCACCGGGCGGCCCGGTGTCGTGGTGGCCACCAGCGGTCCCGGCCTGACCAACACCATGACGGCCGCGGCCACCGCCTACGCCGAGTCGCAGCCGATGCTGATCCTGTCGTCCGGCATGCCCACCGGCACGGAGGGACAGGATCTGGGCCAGCTGCACGAGTCCAAGAACACCAGCGCCGCGATGGATCAGCTGATCCGATGGAGCCGCCGGGTGCGCACCGCCGAGGAGGCCGCGGCGGCGGTGACCGACGCGTTCGAGTCTTTCACCGGGGGACGCCCCCGGCCGGTGCACGTCGAGATTCCGGTCGACGTGCTCGAGGAGCAGTGGTCGGGCGATCCCCACATCGCAACGAAAGTGCCTCCGCCGCAGGCTGATCCGGGCGCGTTACGCCGGGCCGCCGAGGTGCTGGCCGCGGCTGCCCAGCCGATGATCATCGCCGGTGGGGGAGGCGTCGATGCCCAGGCGGAGCTGACAGCGCTGGCCGAGGCGCTAGGTGCGCCCGTCGCCACCACCGTCAACGGCAAGGGTGTCGTCGACGAATCGCACCCGTTGTCGGTCGGCGCGTCGATCCGGCTGCGGACCGTGCAGAAGGCCGCCGCCGACAGTGATGCGCTGCTCGTGGTCGGCACCGAACTCGGCGATTCCGATCTGTGGGAGGGCCAGATTCGCGGCAGGACCGTGATCCGCTGCGACATCGACCCGGCCCAATTGAACAAGAACTGCCCGGCCGACCACGCGCTGCTCGGCGACGCCGCGACCACCGTCGCCGCACTTCGCGCAGCGCTGCCCGCGGGCCCCGTTGCCGACGCGGGGCGTGCGGCCGCACTGCGGGCGGCATGCCGCGAGGAAGCCGCCGGCGACGCGGGTCAGTACGCCGAGATCAACGCCGCGGTGCGCGCGGCGCTACCTGTCGATGGCGTTCTCACCGGGGACAGCTCGCAGGTCACGTACTTCGGTTCGGTGCATTTTTTCGACATGCCCGCTCCCCGCCGGTTCTGCTATTCGCCGGGGTTCGCCACGCTGGGCTACGGCCTGCCGGCAGGCGTCGGCGCCGCGATCGGCAGGCCGGACGCACCGGTGGCGGTGCTGGTCGGTGACGGCGCGCTGATGTTCTCCGTTCAGGAACTGGTAACGCTTGCCGAGCTTCGACTTCCGGTGCCGGTGATCGTCGTCGACAACGGCGGCTATCAGGAGATCCGGGATCAAGAGGCGGTACGAGGCATCCCTCCGATCGGCGTCGAATTGCGCACTCCGGATCTGGCCGCGCTCGCGGTCGCGATGGGCGCGCGCGGTGCCCGCACCACCTCCACGGCTGACCTGACCGGCTTGGTCCGCGACGCGCTGGGCGCCGACGGTCCGACCCTCATCCATTTCGACATCCGCTGAAAGGACCGCGACCCATGGATATAGCAGTCGTCGCCATCTACCTGATCGGCATGATCGCCTTCGGTTTCTGGGGAAAGCGCAGAGCCACAACGCAATCCGACTTCCTGGTGGCTGGTCGCCGGCTCGGCCCGATGCTTTACTCCGGCACCATGGCAGCGATCGTGCTCGGCGGCGCCTCCACGATCGGCGGTGTCGGCCTCGGTTACGAGTACGGCATCTCGGGCATGTGGCTGGTCTTCGCGATTGGCGTCGGCATCCTGGCGCTGAGCCTGCTGTTCGCGGGCCGGATCCAGCGCCTGCGCGTTTACACCGTCAGTCAGATGCTCGAATTGCGTTACGGCCCTGGCTCGTCCGTGCTATCCGGCCTGGTGATGTGGGGCTACACGCTGATGTTGTCGGTCACCTCGACGATCGCGTACGCGACGATCTTCGGCGCGCTGTTCGACATCGGGAAAGTGCCGGCGATCATCCTCGGTGGCAGCGTCGTGATCATCTACTCGGTGCTGGGTGGCATGTGGTCGATCACGTTGACTGACTTCGTGCAGTTCCTGGTCAAGACCATCGGCATCTTCTTCATCTTGCTGCCGATCGCGCTATACAAGACGGGCGGCGTCTCCGGATTGGCAGACAAGCTGCCGGCCGAGGCGACCTCGTTCACCGCCATCGGCGGCCAGACGATCCTGACCTACTTCGTCATCTACACCTTCGGCCTGCTGATCGGCCAGGACATCTGGCAACGCGTGTTCACCGCCCGCAGTCCGGGCGTGGCCCGCTGGGCCGGTGCGGCGTCGGGCGTGTACTGCCTGCTGTACGCGGTTGCGGGTGCGGTCATCGGGATGGCGGCCAAGGTGCTGCTGCCCGCGCTGGAGGCCCGCGACGACGCCTTCGCACAGTTCGTCGAGATGCAGCTGCCGCCAATTTTGGCCGGCCTGGTGCTGGCGGCGGCGCTGGCAGCAGTGATGTCCACCTCGAGCGGCGCGCTGATCGCGACCGCGACGGTGTTCAGCCAAGACATCGTCGCCAAGCTGCTCAAACGCGACATCGAAGCGGGCAGCGAGCACGACCACATCCGCAACAACCGGCTCTACGTCGCGGGATTCGGCATCCTCATGGTTGCCATCGCGTGCGTGCTGCAGGACGTGGTCGCCGCGCTCACCGTCGCCTACGACATCCTGGTCGGCGGGCTGCTGGTGCCGATCCTGGGCGGGCTGGTCTGGCGGCGCGGCACCAATGTCGGGGCTGTGGCCGCGATGGCCGTCGGCACCGTAGCCACGCTGGCCACCATGATCTCCGTGGGCGACATCTACGCCAACGAGCCGATTTACGTCGGACTGGCCTCGGGGCTGCTGGTTTTCGTGGTCGGCAGCCTGGCCAGCAAGCCCACCGACCCGGACGTGCTCGCCGAGTGGGACCAGCGCAGCCGGGGCGAGAACGTCACACCGATTTCGGTGTAGCAAACTCTTCGGACGTGCAAGAATGCCCTGACATGAGACTCTCGTGGATGAGGACAGCGGCGATCAGCTGCCTGATGGCCTGCGGAGCGATGGTCACGGGGCCAGGCATCGTTGGTGGTGCGCTGGCATCGGCCGACCTGCTTGGCATCGACCTCGACATCTTCGACATCTTCTGCCACAACGATAAGAAGTGCGACAACGACAACGATCGCCGTGGCGTTCCCGAGGTCGGCAGCAACGCGCCTGAGGTCCGCATCAACGGGGTCCTTGCTACCGAAGTACCAAAGCTCGGCCCTCCGGGCGCGACTGGCGGTGGCGGCGGCGTCCCCAGCGGTGGCGGCACGAACAGGCCGTCGAACCTGCAGCCGGTGCCGACCGCGCCAGGTTCGCGCGAAATCGTAATTCGAGCGGAACCCCGTGCGCCGGCTCCCGCGGCTCCGGCTCCCGTGGCTCCGGTGCCGGCACCCGTTGTCGCGCCGCCGGTGGCCGTCCCACCGATCGTCGTTCCGCCGGTGGTTGTCCCGCCGATTGTTGTTCCGCCAGTGGTGGTTCCGCCGATGATGCCGCCCGCACCCGCCATCGGTCCGGTAGTGGCCCCGCCGCCGGAGGTGCACCCTCCCTCGCTGACCCCAACCCCGCGAGCCGACCGTCAGCCGGCGCCAGTTGGTGAGCTCGGACCCAAGGGGATACCGGCGACATTCCGCGCCGGGTACGCCGCTTATCTCAGATCCGCGACGGTAGGTGAACTCGCGGCCGTGGCCGTCCCAGGTACAGCGGGCATATTCGTGATAACTGCGCTGGGAGGCCTGGTGGGTTTCCGGCAGGCGCGCGCAGCGCAGACGTTGCCGCCCGCGAACATTGCAAATGTTGTGCGATTCCTGCAATGACGTTGGTGCCCTCGGTGGGATTCGAACCCACACTGTCTGGGTTTTGAGTCCAGTTCCTCTGCCAGTTGGGATACGAGGGCGTGTTCAAGCGCGGCTTCCCACCTTAGAGGATGCCCCGAGGTCGCTGATCGGGCCCGCGACCGCCACAATGTGAGCCATGACCGGGTCACCGAACGCCGCCGATAAGCCGCGCCGTGTTCTCGTCGCCGAAGACGAAGCGCTCATCAGGCTGGACTTGGCCGAGATGCTGCGCGAAGAAGGCTACGAAGTCGTCGGCGAGGCCGGCGACGGGCAGGAGGCGGTCGATCTGGCCGAGAGCCTGAAGCCGGATCTTGTGATCATGGACGTCAAGATGCCGCGCCGCGATGGAATCGACGCCGCATCGGAGATCGCCAGCAAGCGCATCGCGCCGATCGTCATCCTGACCGCGTTCAGCCAGCGCGATCTGGTGGAACGGGCCCGCGACGCGGGTGCCATGGCATATCTGGTGAAGCCGTTCAACATCACCGACCTCATCCCTGCGATCGAGGTGGCGGTGAGTCGGTTCAGCGAGATTGCCGCGCTGGAAAACGAAGTCGCGACATTGTCAGACCGGCTGGAGACCCGCAAGCTGGTCGAACGCGCCAAGGGTTTGCTGCAGCGCAAGCAGGGGATGACCGAGCCGGAGGCGTTCAAGTGGATCCAGCGCGCCGCTATGGATCGCAGGACCACGATGAAACGCGTAGCCGAGGTGGTGCTCGAAACCCTCGATGCGCCGGAGAAGGCGTAAATACTGGGTTTCCGACGCGCCGTTGACCGCGCTTTAACAGCCGGTCGACGGTGCGCGTTTTCCAACATCACGCGTTACGGCCCCCCGTTGGCTATGGTCGTCCCGAAGCATCGCCGCCCCGCCCGACCTGGGCTGGTGCGTCGATGCCGACGAAAACATTGACCCGGAGGTGGAGCGTGCGCGGTCGCGTGGCACGGAATGCATTTGCTCTCGGTAGCGCGGGTTTGTTGGTCTTCGGCATAGCCGGTTGCCAACAATCCGAGCCGAGTGAAGGGGGCACGGCGCAGACCGATCTGAAGATCGTCGAGCAGGTGCAGATTGACGAGCAGGGCAAGGAGGTCAAGGCCGGCGAGGGTGCGGCGCCAGCCGATCCCGCCGGAGACGGCAAGGCCACGTGCCCGCCGGTGTCGATTGCCATGGCGGGGGCGCTCAACGGACCGGACGCCGCGCTGGGCATCAACATCAAGAACGGCGTGCAACTGGCCATCGACAAGCACAACGCCGCCAATAAAGGCTGCCAGGTGCAACTGAAGCCGTTCGACACCGAGGGCGATCCGCAGAAGGCCACGGCGATCGCCCCGCAGATCGTCGACGACCAGTACACGATCGGCCTCGTCGGTCCGGCGTTCTCCGGCGAGACCAAGGCGACCGGCACCGTGTTCGATCAGGCCGGCCTGGTCGCCACGACGGCATCGGCGACGAATCCCACGCTCAGCGAGAACGGGTGGAAGACGTTCTTCCGCGGCCTCGCCAATGATGCCGTGCAGGGTCCAGCGGTCGCGAACTACATGAAGGACGGGCTGGGCTACAAGAAGGTCTGCGTGGTCGATGACAGCACCGACTATGGCCTTGGCCTGGCCTCTGCGGTGCGCGACACACTGGGGGCAGTGGCCGAGTCATCGTGCAACATCTCGGTGAAGAAGGGCGACAAGGACTTCTCCGCCGCGGTCACCCAGATCAAGGGCGCGAGCCCGGACGCGGTGTTCTTCGGCGGCTACTACGCGGAAGCCGCGCCGCTGGTCCAACAGCTCAAGGACGGCGGCGTGACCGCGGCATTCGTGTCCGCCGACGGCACGAAGGATCCGCAGTTCGTCAGCCAGGCCGGTGAAGCATCCAAGGACGCGATTCTGTCCTGCCCGTGCGGCCCTGCCACTGGGTCGTTCGCCGACGAGTACAAGAAGAAGTTCAACGCCGATGCGGGTACGTACAGCGCCGAGGGCTATGACCTGGGCACCATCCTGGTCAAGGGCATCGACTCGGGCGCCATCACCCGGCCCGCACTGCTGGATTTCGTGAAGAATTACAACGGTCAGGGCATCGCCCGTAAGTACCAGTGGACCCCCACAGGTGAGCTCACCACGAACCTGATCTGGATCTTCAAAGTTCAGTAGTCGCTGAAGCGAGGCGCGTCCGAGACCGAATGGCTCGGACGCGTTTTCGCTAAAGACACCGTTCTTTGGAAACACTGTTTCGAGGAGCCGCCACCGGATGATTCACGAGTGCCTGGAGGAGGGGGCCCAGTACGCCTGCCTGGCCGCCAACATCAACTTCAACCTAGAAGGCTTGCGAGTCGGCTTCTGGCAGTTGACGATCGACGGACTTTCCTGGGGCGCCATCTATGCGCTGGTGGCCGTCGGCTACACGCTGGTGTTCGGTGTGCTGCGGCTGATCAACTTCGCGCACTCCGAGATCTTCATGCTCGGCATGTTCGGTGCCTACTTCGCGCTCGACATCATCATGGGCTTCACTCCCAGCGGCAATGCCTATAACAAAGGCATCGCGCTGACGGTGCTTTACCTGGGCATCGCGATGCTGTTCGCGATGCTGGTGTCGGGTTCGGCGGCGGTGGGGCTGGAGTTCGTCGCATACCGACCGCTGCGAAAGCGCAACGCTCGCTCTCTGACATTTCTGATCACCGCGATCGGTGCGTCATTCGTGATGCAGGAATTCGTCCACTTCATCCTGCCGCACATCATCAAGAGATACGGGGGCAGCAACGCGCAGCAACCGATCATCCTGGTGCAGCCCAAGACGCAGTTCACCGTCTTCGGTGCCTCCGTCTCGAACATCACCATCGTGATCATCGTCGCGGCACTGGTCTTCGCGGTGGCCACGGATTTCGCGATCAACCGGACCAAGTTCGGCCGCGGTATCCGCGCGGTGGCGCAGGATTCGACTACCGCGACGCTGATGGGGGTTTCGCGCGAACGCATCATCATGACGACGTTTCTCATAGGCGGGCTGCTCGCTGGGGCCGCGGCGCTGCTCTACACCCTGAAGGTGCCGCAGGGCATCATCTATTCGGGCGGATTCCTGTTGGGTATCAAGGCATTCTCCGCTGCGGTGCTCGGAGGCATCGGCAATCTGCGCGGCGCCCTGCTGGGTGGTCTGTTGCTGGGCATCATGGAGAACTACGGGCAGGCCGTTTTCGGCACCCAATGGCGCGACGTGGTGGCGTTCGTGCTGCTGGTTTTGGTGCTGCTGTTCCGGCCGACCGGCATACTCGGTGAAAGCCTCGGGAAGGCACGGGCATGAACAGCCGGCGAGGAGCCGAAGGCGGATCGCGCATCGGGTCGGTCCTGGCCCCTGGCGACGGTCTGCGGGCGTGGTGGGACGCGCGGTCCCGCGTACAGAAGTGGGCCTTCGGCGTTCTGTTGTTCGCGGCGCTCGCGCTGCTACCGCTTTACACACCGCCGTTCCTCGACACTCCCGGCATCAGCTTCGGTGGCACCATGGCGCAGTTCGCGATGGTGGCGATCATCGCGATCGGCTTGAATGTCGTTGTCGGGCAGGCCGGCCTGCTTGACCTCGGCTACGTGGGTTTCTACGCCGTCGGCGCGTACTCCGTCGCGCTGCTCACCAGCCCCGACAGCCCATGGAACAAGCTCGGACCGACCGGATTCTTCAGCGCCCCATGGGCCTGGCTGTCGTGCGTGCCGCTGGCGATGGCGATCACCGCGCTGGCAGGGCTGATCCTGGGCGTGCCGACGCTGCGCCTGCGCGGTGACTACCTGGCGATCGTGACGCTTGGATTCGGCGAGATCATCCGGTTGATGGCCGACAACCTCTCTGACATCACCAACGGCCCACGCGGCCTCAACGAGGTGGCTTATCCGCGACTGGGGGAGAGCGAACGGCTTCCCGAGGGCGTGTTCTCCAACGGAAACTCGTCGGGCGACGCCAATTACGGAACCTGGTGGTTCTGGCTGGGTTTGGTGCTCATCGTCGGCATCCTGTTGCTGGTCGGCAACCTCGAACGAAGTCGGGTGGGGCGTGCGTGGGTCGCCATCCGCGAGGACGAGGACGCCGCGGAAGTGATGGGCGTGAACACCTTCCGGTTCAAGCTGTGGGCGTTCGTGATGGGTGCGGCCATCGGTGGGTTGTCCGGCGCGTTGTATGCCGGCCAAGTGCAGTACGTCGCGCCGCCGAGCTTCAACATCATCAACTCGATGCTGTTCCTGTGCGCTGTGGTGCTCGGCGGGCAGGGCAACAAGCTCGGCGTGATCTTCGGGGCGTTCGTCATCGTCTACCTGCCCAACCGCCTGCTCGGTGTGCACTTCCTGGGCATCAACATGGGCGACCTGAAGTACCTGTTCTTCGGCCTCGCCCTGGTGGTCATGATGATCTTCCGACCGGAGGGATTGTTCCCGGTCCGTCAACAGCTGCTGGCGTACGGGAAGGCTGCACGCGATTTCTTGCGAACTCCACCAGGGGAGAAGGAGGCGGCCTGATGAGTATTGAGGAACTGGCTGGCGTCCACCGCGAGATTCACGCCGCCGAGGGTGAAACCCTATTGGAAACAAAGGATTTGACCGTCAAGTTCGGCGGGCTCGTCGCGCTGGATGCGGTGACGTTCAGCATTCGACGCGGGGAGATCCTCGGCCTGATCGGACCCAACGGGGCGGGAAAGACCACGTGCTTCAACGCAATCACCGGTGTGTACCGGCCGACCTCTGGGTCGGTGATCTTCGACGGGGCGCCGCTGGGCCGGATCAAACGCCACCAGATCACGCGTAAGGGGATCGCCCGCACGTTCCAGAACATCCGGTTGTGGGGCGAGATGACCGCGCTGGAGAACGTCGTCGTCGCCACCGATGCGCGGCACAAGACGTCGGTGCCGGGCGCACTCGTCCGCACACCGCGTCATCGCCGCGAGGAAAAGACCGCGGTCGAAAGAGCCGCGGCGCTATTGCATTTCGTCGGCATCGCTCAACGCGGCGAGGAGAAGGCCAAGAACCTGCCATATGGCGATCAGCGGCGCCTCGAGATCGCCCGCGCGCTCGCCACCGAGCCCAAACTACTGTGCCTAGACGAACCCGCGGCCGGGTTCAACCCGCGCGAGAAAGCGGCGCTGATGGAGCTGATCCGCAAGATTCGTGACGACGGATACACAGTGCTGCTCATAGAGCACGACATGCGGGTGGTCATGGGGGTCACCGATCGCATCGTGGTGCTGGAGTTCGGCCGCAAGATCGCCGATGGCCTGCCGGCAGAGGTCCGTGAAGACCCCAAGGTTATTGCCGCCTATCTGGGGGTGCCCGATGACAGCGCCGAATGACAAACTGGCCGAGGATCGCCCGATCCTGCTCGAAGCCCGCGACGTGGTCGTGCATTACGGGCGCATCAAGGCGCTGCACGGCGTGTCGCTGGTGGTTCGCGAGGGCGAGCTGGTGACAATGCTCGGCGCCAACGGTGCCGGCAAGACGACCATGATGCGTGCGCTTTCGGGACTGCGTCGGCTCACGTCGGGTTCGGTGTGGTTCGACGGCCGTGACATCACCGGCGTCAAGGCGCACAAGCGGGTGATCGAAGGTCTCATTCAAGCGCCGGAGGGCCGCGGCGTGTTCCCCGGCATGTCGGTCACCGAGAACCTGGAAATGGGTTGCTACGGCCGCAAATTCGCATCCAAGGCTGAGCACAACGAGCGGCTGGACTGGGTGTTCGAGACATTCCCTCGGCTGGCTGAACGCAGGAACCAAGTCGGTGGCACGCTGTCCGGCGGTGAGCAGCAAATGCTGGCAATCGGCCGCGCGCTGATGGCCCGGCCGAAGGTGCTGCTGCTCGACGAGCCGTCAATGGGTTTGGCGCCGATGGTGATATCGCAGATCTTCAAGATCATCGCCGAGATCAACTCGCAGGGCACCACGGTGCTGCTCGTAGAACAGAACGCGCAGCAGGCGCTGACCCGTTCCGACCGGGCCTACATTCTGGAAACCGGCGAAGTCACCCGAGAGGGCATCGCGCGAGAGTTGTTGGCAGACGACAGCATCCGCGCCGCCTACCTCGGCGTGGCCTGACTTTCCCTCGCGATAAGGTCACGGCGACGTGACGCGCGCTTCAATCGCGTCGAGCACCTCGATCTGACTCGGCGGAACGCCGATCTGCATCACCAGCTCGTCGCCCAGCGCGTCGAACTTGAACGTGAAGAACGAACAGCATTCGCTTTCCCGTCGCGCCAGATCGCGGGCTGGGGTCTCGACGATGCGCTCCAACACGAGGTCGAGCCGTTGAGGCTCCCTGCGCTCCGCTCGCGCCACGAAGCGGAACAAGTCGTCAAACTCCGCGATACGCAGCGGACGTTCCGCCGTCGGCAGCGTGCATGCGTCCGGCGCCCAATCGTCGGGGATCGCCATAATTCGACCCTAGCGCGACGACCGCAGTCGCACCCATGGCCAGGTCATCAATGCCCACACGAGGGCGATCAAGGTGCCTCCGATGAGGACGTACCACGGCCACGGGCCCATCACGTCCAGTAGCGACGCGGTGGACGGTTTTCGGTTCACAAAGCCGTAGTTTGTGCCAGCGATGCTGTTGAAACTGAACGTCACCATCGCCCACACCAGCGTGATAACGATGGCGAATCGATAGCTGCGCCAGTCGGGCCGCATACCCCGGCCCCAAGTCAGGTAGATGGCTGCCCACACGACGATCAGGTGGATGGCCCAGAATGCCAGGAATTGGTAGTGCGGGAAATCCGGGCCTTGCAGGGCCGGCGATATCAACGCCTGCGTGCTCAGCACCAGTCCCCAGTAGTAGGTCAGTGTGTACGCCCAGTGCTTCTGTGACCACAGCGCGTAGGCGGCCACGACCGTCGCGAGGTCCGTCAGCTGCAACGGGACCGAGTATTCGATCGACGGAGGAACGAGGACATACAGCAATATCCCGGCGTAGACGACGGCGGTCGCGGCCCCGAGAATGCGCCCGAGCCGCCGGGCCTGCTGTTCGGTCTGAAAGCGCCCCAGCCACACCAGGTGCACGGCGCCGACCACGAACACCGCGATGACGACCCAGTGCGAGGGGCCGTAGGCCGAGAACTCCCGCTCCGAGATCATCAGGTGTCGGTCTCTAGGGCGAGCCGGACCCTGGCACTTCGACACGCGCCTGCATGATCCAGCCGGTCGACTCACCCTTTACGAGTCCCTCCTGGGTGGTGTCGTCGATGACCATGTACAGCGTGCGACCGTCGAGTCCACCGAGGGCGGGAGCGATCGCCCAGCCACGTTCGATCGAGACGCGGTGGGTCACGGCGCCGCCCGCAACCACGCGGAGAAATTCTCGTGTGTCGTAGCATCCGACCCAAACTCCGCCTTCGGCGTCCACGCAGAGACCGTCGGGGTGGCGCCCTTCGCCAAGGTCGGCGAAAACGCTTGGGGCGCCAAGACTTCCGTCAGGTTCGGTCCGAAACGCCAGAACCCGGGATCCATACGTCTCACTGACAACCAGCGTCGACCCGTCGGGCAAAAAGCCAAGGCCGTTGGGAACAGCGAGCCCGGATGCCACGACCCGCACGATACCGGCAGCATCGACGAGGCCGATCTGGCCTGTCATACCGTCCGCGGACACCTGGTAGAGATCAACGTAGGCACGGCCGTCCGGGCATACCACCAGGTCATTCGTAGACCAGGCACGATCACCTAGGTCAAGGGTGGCCGCCACACGGCCCTGCCTGTCGACGTAGTGGATCTTTGCCTCGAAGAGGGTGGAGACCACGAGTGTGCCGTCGGGCAACCAGCCCAGTCCGGAGGCATGCTCGAGTTCGACTTCCACTGCGACATCACCGGTCTCGCCCACCGAGCAGACCTGGCTTGCCGGTCCATCGCTGAACCACAGGCGTCCGTTGTGCCACCTCGGTCCCTCTCCGTAGATGATGCCATCGACGAAGGGGAGGGGTTGGATCGCTTGCACCATCGCCTCACATGCTTGTCGATAGCGAGCTCAGGTACGAGGCATTCCATAGATTCTGGGCAATTCGTTCACCTTGGTCGCCGCGGCCCGATCCCGCATCGGGTACGACGGGCCGTAGGCAGTGAATTGCCTAGCGAGCAACAATGACCGACGAGCCGTGTCCGAACAGCCCCTGGTTCGCGGTGACGCCGACGGTGGCGCCTTCGACCTGGCGGCCGGTCGCCTGGCCCTTCAGCTGCCAGGTCAACTCGCAGACCTGCGCGATGGCTTGGGCGGGGATCGCCTCGCCGAAGCAGGCCAGCCCGCCGGACGGGTTGACCGGGATGCGGCCGCCGATCGTCGTGGCCCCGCTGCGCAGCAGCTGCTCGGCTTCACCCTTCGGGCACAACCCGAGGTGCTCATACCAGTCGAGCTCAAGCGCGGTGGACAGGTCGTATACCTCGGCCAGGCTCAGGTCCTCCGGTCCCACACCCGCTTCGGCGTAGGCGGCATCGAGGATCTGATCCTTGAACACCCGCTCCGGCGCGGACACCACCGCGGTGGAATCCGTTGCGATATCAGGTAATTCGGGCAGGTGCTGCGGATAGCGGGGCGTCACCGTGCTTACCGCCCGTACCGACGGAACGCCATCCAGCGATCCGAGATGCTTCTTGGCGAACTCAGCGCTGGCGACGATCAACGCCGCGGCGCCATCGGAGGTGGCGCAGATATCCAGCAGCCGAAGCGGATCCGACACCACCGGGCTGGCCAACACGTCCTCGACCGAGGCTTCCTTGCGGTAGCGGGCATTGGGATTGTTCAGGCCGTGCCGGGAGTTCTTGACCTTCACCGCAGCGAAGTCCTCCAGCGTGGCGCCGTAGAGATCCATCCGGCGACGGGCCAGCAGCGCGAAGTACACCGTGTTCGTGGCGCCGATCAGGTGGAACCGCTGCCAGTCCGGATCGGTCTTCCGCTCACCGCCGACGGGGGCGAAAAAGCCCTTGGGTGTGGTGTCGGCGCCGATGACCAGTGCGACGTCGCAGAACCCGGCCAGGATCTGCGCGCGCGCACTCTGCAACGCCTGCGACCCGCTGGCACAGGCGGCGTATGACGATGACACCGGCACGCCGTTCCAGCCAAGCTTCTGGGCGAATGTCGCGCCCGCGACGAAGCCGGGATAGCCGTTGCGGATGGTGTCGGCGCCGGCGACCAACTGAATCTGGCACCAGTCCAGGCCCGCCTCAGCCAGTGCTGCTCGCGCCGCGGCGACGCCGTATTCGGTGAAGTCGTTGCCCCACTTGCCCCATGGGTGCATGCCCGCACCGAGGATGTACAGCGGTGCCGGAGTCCCAGTACTCATTCCGCAATCTCCCATGCGTAGACCATGCGCTCGACGCCGTCGTCGTCGACGAACAACGGCATGGTCGTCAACACCATCTCCATGCCGATCTTCAGATCCGCGGCCAGCGTGCCCTCGACCACCTTGCCCAGCACGATCAGCCCCTCGTCGGCCAGCTGCACCGCGGCAACGGCGAACGGCTCGAACGGATCCGGCGACGGATACGGCGGGGGCGGCGCGTAGCGGTTTTCCGTGTAGCTCCACAGCGTCCCCCGTCGCGACAGCGGCACCTGGGCCAACTCATCGCCATCACAGGCAGGGTTCGGACAATTGTTGGCCCTCGGCGGGAACACGTACGTCCCACACCGATGACACTTACCGCCGACCAAATACGGTTCGCCGGACCCATCGGTGGCGAACCAGCCGTCGATCGCGGGCTGGGTAGATGCAGCTGACACGCGGCCAGCGTACCGAGTCGAGAGGCGAAACTGAAACGTGTTCCAGTTTCGGCCGGTCGGCCATCAAATGGGGTAGTGCCTTACCCCACTGGCCTGCCGCCGACCGCGACATAGTTGTTGGGATCGGTAGCCACGGCCACGGGCCGAACTTAACCGCACTTGCGACGCCAGCGGGGCGCGCACGGAGGATCGGAGATCATCGATGGGACTGTCAAATGAATACCGTCGGCGCCGACCAGCGCATCTGCCCTGAAGTCGCCGGCCGACGTGCGCGCCCGCACCCGACCTCTCGATTCATCGAAGCCGTGCAGCTCGGCGCCGGTGCGAATAGCGTTGGGGCCCAGCCGTTCTCGAAGTACAGATAGCAACAGCATCTGCAGCCGTCCGCGGTGCACCGAATACTGTGGATATCCGTAGCCGCCGTCGGTTCCACGCGGCTCGCGGAACAGCAGCTTGGCTTCGGTGTCGTAGTACGAGATCGAGGTGGGCGCGACGGCGACCTGCGACAGCTCGTCGCCCAGCCCCAGCTCATAGAGCTCGCTGACGGCGTGCGGCAGCAGGTTGATGCCGACGCCCAGCGGCCGCAGGTGCGAAGCACGTTCGAGAACGCTCGACTCGATGCCGCGGGCGTTCAATGTCAAAGCCGCGGTCAGCCCGCCAATGCCGCCACCGGCAATCAAGACGCCAGTCATGTCGTCTCCTTCCCTCGATATCCAGGGTTGGCGACTGAATTCTATAAGTCCAATACCAAGCTAATCCAAAAACTATAATGATTGCTTATGGAACTTCGGCAGCTCGAGTACTTCGTCGCCGTCGCCGAGGAGGCGAATTTCACCCGTGCGGCCGAGCGCATCCACGTCGCACAGCCAGCCGTCAGTGCCCAGATCCAGCGGCTGGAACGCGAGCTCGGCCACCCGCTGCTGGACCGGTCGCGTCGCACCGTGCGGTTGACGGGCGCGGGCGAGGCAGCGCTGCCGTTCGCCAGGGCGGCGCTGGCGGCCGTCGCCGACATTCACGTCGCGGTCGAGGAGTTGACCCACCTGGTGCGTGGCACCGTCACGATCGGCACGGTGACGTCACACAGCGTCGACATCGCCGCTCTGCTCGCCGACTATCACGCCGACCATCCGAACGTCGAAATCACGCTCAGCACAGATAGTTCCGACGCACTCATCGACAGCGTGCGCGCCGGGCGGCTGGACGCGGCGATCGTCTCCGTTGGTCCCGACGATCGGCCCGAGGGTCTTGACGTCGAGGTCGTCACCGACGAGGCCATTCAGGCCGCCGTGTCGCGGACCGACGAGCTCGCGTCGCGCAAGACCGTTCGGCTCAGCGACCTGGCCGACCGCCGGCTCATCGCGTTGCCAGTCGGGGCAGGCATCCGGCATCAGTTCGACGCCGCCTGCGCCAAGGCCGGGGTGAATCCGCGAATCGCGTTCGAAGCCAGCACTCCGGTGGCGCTTGCCGACCTCGCGGAGCGGGGGCTGGGAGTGGCTATCGTCCCGGCGTCGGTCCCGCGGGGTCGCGATCAGCTGCACGCACTGGCGATCGTGCCGGAACTGCGGGGCCGGCTGGTGCTGGCGTGGCGGTCCGGCGGCCCGATGAGCCCGGCGGCGCGGGTGCTGGTCAAAAAGGCTCGCCGGTTACTGCGTGTCGGCACCGGTGCATAGAGTAGGGCCGTGAGCCCAGCCAGTACCGCAACCGCGAAGAAGACGGCAGCCGAAGGTGCGGACCAGAAGCCCACATTGATGCTGCTGGACGGCAATTCGCTGGCGTACCGGGCGTTCTACGCGTTGCCCGCGGAGAACTTCAAGACCCAGGGCGGGCTGACCACCAACGCCGTCTACGGGTTCACCGCGATGCTGATCAACCTGTTGCGCGACGAACAGCCGTCCCACATCGCAGCGGCGTTCGATGTGTCCCGGCAGACCTTCCGCGTCGACAAGTACCCGGAGTACAAGGCGGGCCGGTCGAGCACACCCGACGAGTTCCGCGGCCAGATCGACATCACCAAGGAGGTGCTGGCAGCGCTCGGCATCACCGTGCTCGCCGAGCCCGGGTTCGAGGCCGACGACCTGATCGCCACGTTGGCGACGCAAGCCGAGGACGCCGGATACCGGGTGCTTGTCGTCACCGGCGACCGCGACTCCCTGCAGCTGGTCAGCGACGACGTCACGGTCCTGTACCCGCGCAAGGGTGTCAGCGAGCTGACGCGGTTCACGCCCGAAGCCGTCCTCGAGAAATACGGGCTGACGCCGCAGCAGTACCCCGACTTCGCGGCGCTGCGCGGTGACCCCAGCGACAACCTGCCAGGCATCCCCGGCGTTGGGGAGAAGACCGCGACGAAATGGATCGCCGAATACGGCTCGCTGCAGGCGCTGGTCGACAACGTCGACACCGTCAAGGGCAAGGTCGGTGACGCGCTGCGGGCCAACCTGTCGAGTGTGGTGCTGAACCGCGAGCTCACCGACCTGGTCAAGGACGTGCCGCTGCCGCAGACGCCGGACACGTTGCGCATGCAGCCGTGGGACCGCGACCAGATCCACCGTCTGTTCGATGATCTGGAGTTCCGGGTGCTGCGTGACCGGCTGTTCGAGACGCTGGCCTCGGCCGACCCCGAGGTCGACCAGGGCTTCGACGTGCGTGGCGGGGCGCTCGAACCGGGCGAATTGGCCGCCTGGCTTGCCGAACACGGTTCGGGCAAACGGTTCGGGCTCGCGGTGGTCGGCACGCACCTGGCGTTCGACGCCGACGCCACCGCGCTGGCCATCGTCGCCGCCGACGGCGACGGTCGCTACCTCGACACCGCGACCCTGCACTCCGACGATGAGGCCGCGTTGGCGTCGTGGCTGGCCGACCCAGATCAGCCCAAGGCGCTGCACGAAGCCAAGCTCGCCATGCACGATCTTCAGGGCCGCGGCTGGAAGCTGGCAGGCGTCACCTCCGACACCGCGCTGGCCGCGTATCTGGTGCGCCCCGGGCAGCGCAGCTTCGCGCTCGACGATTTGTCGCTGCGCTACCTGAAGCGTGAACTGCGTGCGGATAATCCTGAGCAGCAACAGCTTTCGCTGCTCGACGACAGCCTCAACGATGGGGGAGGCGTCGACGATCAGGCGGTGCAGACGGTGATTTTGCGCGCCAGCGCCGTAATGGATCTGGCCGACGCGCTCGACGAGGAACTGGCCCGCATCGACTCGTCGTCGCTGCTGGGCAACATGGAGCTGCCCGTGCAGCGCGCGCTCGCCGAGATGGAGACCGCAGGCATCGCCGTCGACCTCCAACAGCTGTCGGAACTGCAGAGCGAATTCGCGAACATGATCCGCGACGCCGCCGAGGCCGCGTACGCGGTGATCGGCAAGCAGATCAACCTCGGCTCACCCAAACAGCTGCAGGTGGTGCTGTTCGACGAGCTGGAAATGCCGAAGACGAAGCGCACCAAGACCGGATACACCACCGACGCGGACGCGCTGCAGTCGCTTTTCGACAAGACGGGCCATCCGTTCCTGCAGCACATGCTGGCCCACCGCGACGCCACCCGCCTCAAAGTCACCGTCGACGGCCTACTGGCCTCGGTGGCGTCCGACGGCCGGATTCATACGACGTTCAACCAGACGATCGCCGCCACCGGCCGGCTGTCGTCGACCGAGCCGAACCTGCAGAACATCCCGATCCGCACCGAGGCGGGCCGCCGGATCCGCGATGCGTTCGTCGTCGGCAAGGGCAGCCAAGGTGACTTCGACGAGCTGATGACGGCCGACTACAGCCAGATCGAGATGCGCATCATGGCCCACCTGTCCAAGGACGAGGGCCTCATCGAGGCGTTCCGCACCGGGGAGGACCTGCATTCGTTCGTTGCTTCCCGTGCATTCAGCGTGCCGATCGACCAGGTGACACCCGAACTGCGGCGGCGGGTCAAGGCGATGTCCTATGGACTGGCCTACGGGCTGTCCGCCTACGGTCTGGCGGCGCAGCTGAAGATCTCCACCGAGGAAGCCAAGGTGCAGATGGAGCAGTATTTCGACCGGTTCGGTGGGGTGCGCGACTACCTGCGCGATGTGGTCGACCAGGCCCGCAAGGACGGCTACACGTCGACGGTGTTCGGAAGGCGGCGCTACCTGCCGGAGCTGGACAGCAGCAATCGCAACGTGCGCGAGGCCGCCGAGCGCGCGGCGCTCAACGCCCCGATCCAGGGCAGCGCCGCCGACATCATCAAGGTCGCGATGATCAACGTCGACACCGCGCTCAAGGACGCCGGCCTCACGTCACGGATGCTGCTACAAGTTCATGACGAGTTGTTGTTCGAGATAGCGCCGGGCGAGCGGGAAGTTCTCGAAAAGCTGGTCAAGGACCAGATGTGCAACGCCTACCCGCTGGATGTGCCGCTCGAGGTCAGCGTCGGGTTTGGCCGTAGCTGGGATTCGGCGGCACATTAGGCGTGCGGTATCCGGCCAGCGACTGCAGCGCCGGCGCGGCAGCGCGCGCCGCGTATACGGCGTAGGCCTCCTCGTTCTGCAGCGCGACCACGCGCGGGTCGCCGAAGCCGCGGTCGATCCGGTCTCGCACGAACGCCAATTCCACCACCTGGGCGGCAAAATCCTTGACCCTCTTGGCCGCCGGCTTTCCGCCGAACCGCGCCGCCTGGCCGATCGCGGCCTTGCGATCGCGGATCGACCCCAGCCAGGTCGCCTCGTTGGGCGTCACCAGGCCCGCGGCCACCATGCCGGGCAGCTTCGCGGCGACGATGCGCTGTTCCCTGCGGCGGCTCTGCACGCCGAGCACGATCGCCAGCGCGAAGATCGGCACCATCCAGAACAGGTAGACACCGAAATAGGCCTCGATGCTGAGCAGCGACGAGCCGTTCCAGAGCGCGTGCATGAAAACCGCACCCAGGTAACCGAGCAGCATGTAGCCGGACTTGGCGATGGCATTTCGCTGCTTGAGCGCGAAGTACACGCCGATGCCGAACATCGTGGTGAACAGCGAGTGGGCGAACGGCGCCATGATCAGCCGCAACGCCGCCGTCACCAGGGACTCTCCCACTGTCTCACCGCCGCCGATGTAGAGGATGTCCTCCAGCCAGGCGAATCCTGCACCGACCAGGCCGGCGTACACCAGGCAGTCGGTCAGCGAGTTGAGTTCGTTGCGGCGCCGTCCGGTCATCATGACCAGCAGGAACAGGCCCTTGGCCGCTTCTTCGGTCAGCGGCGCACCGATCACGACCGACACCCAGCTGACGGCCTCCGGCTGATTCGGGTTGATCATTGCTTCGAAGAAGAGCTGGATTATCGACGCACCGACGACCGCGACCGACGCGCCCCACAGGAACGCAAACACGAGCAAGCGAGGCGGTTCCGGCTCCCATCGGTCCAGCCACAGGTAGGCGAGCAGAACGACTGTCATCGCCACACTGGACAGGACGAAACCGATGGCGGTGCCGACCGGGTTCACCGCGGTGAGCCCGATGACGATCAGTCCGGCGACGGTGCCGCACAGGATCAAGACGGCGAGCGGTGCGCCGACCTTGCGGATTTTCCTCGGCAACGGCGGACCGAGCGGCTGTGGGTTTTGCGGCGCGCCTGCGTATGACACCCTGAGAAGGGTAACCGTGCATTGATCATGATCGGTCGGCACGGGTACCGAGTTTGTCCAGCATGTACACAGTCGAGTAATCTCGACGGGTACCCGTCTGTGCTTGATGCGGGTCACACCAATAACACGAGTCCCATCCCTACGACCAAACCTGTCCGGAGCAACCCACCACATGCCAAGTCCCTCCGTCACCTCGCCGCAAGTAGCCCTTAACGACATCGGCTCGGCCGAGGATTTTCTCGCCGCCATCGACAAGACCATCAAATACTTCAACGATGGCGACATCGTCGAAGGGACCATCGTCAAGGTTGACCGTGACGAAGTCTTGCTCGACATCGGCTACAAGACCGAAGGCGTCATCCCTTCCCGTGAGCTCTCCATCAAGCACGACGTCGACCCCAACGAGGTCGTCTCCGTCGGCGATGAGGTCGAAGCTCTGGTCCTCACCAAGGAGGACAAGGAAGGCCGCCTGATCCTGTCCAAGAAGCGCGCACAGTACGAGCGCGCCTGGGGCACCATCGAAGAGCTCAAGGAAAAGGACGAGGCCGTCAAGGGCACCGTCATCGAGGTCGTCAAGGGCGGCCTGATCCTCGACATCGGCCTGCGCGGCTTCCTGCCTGCGTCGCTGGTGGAGATGCGTCGCGTCCGCGATCTGCAGCCGTACATCGGCAAGGAGATCGAGGCCAAGATCATCGAGCTTGACAAGAACCGGAACAACGTGGTGCTCTCGCGCCGCGCCTGGCTGGAGCAGACGCAGTCCGAGGTGCGCAGCGAGTTCCTCAACCAGCTCACCAAGGGCGCCATCCGCAAGGGTGTGGTCTCCTCGATCGTCAACTTCGGCGCGTTCGTCGATCTCGGCGGTGTCGACGGCCTGGTGCACGTCTCCGAGCTGTCCTGGAAGCACATCGACCATCCGTCCGAGGTCGTCAACGTCGGCGACGAGGTCACCGTCGAGGTGCTCGACGTCGACATGGACCGCGAGCGGGTTTCGTTGTCGCTCAAGGCGACTCAGGAAGACCCGTGGCGCCACTTCGCCCGCACCCACGCGATCGGCCAGATCGTGCCCGGCAAGGTCACCAAGCTGGTGCCGTTCGGCGCGTTCGTCCGCGTCGAGGAGGGCATCGAGGGCCTGGTGCACATCTCCGAGCTGTCCGAACGCCACGTCGAGGTCCCGGACCAGGTGGTCCAGGTCGGCGACGACGCGATGGTCAAGGTCATCGACATCGACCTGGAGCGTCGCCGCATCTCGCTGAGCCTCAAGCAGGCCAACGAGGACTACACCGAAGAGTTCGACCCGAGCAAGTACGGCATGGCCGACAGCTACGACGAGCAGGGCAACTACATCTTCCCCGAGGGCTTCGACGCCGAGACTAACGAATGGCTCGAGGGCTTCGAGAAGCAGCGTGAGGAGTGGGAGTCCCGCTACGCTGAGGCGGAGCGCCGGCACAAGATGCACACCACGCAGATGGAGAAGTTCGCCGCTGCCGAGGCCGAGGAGGCTGCCAAGCCCTCGTCGTCCAACGGCACGTCACGCTCCGAAGAGCCCTCCGCCGGTGGATCGCTCGCGAGCGATGCCCAACTGGCGGCGCTGCGAGAGAAGCTGGCCGGTAACGCCTAACCGGCCTACCGGATGCTGCGCATCGGTCTGACCGGCGGTATCGGCGCCGGCAAGTCGACGGTGTCCGCCACGTTCTCCGAATGTGGCGGCATCATCGTCGATGGCGACGTCATCGCCCGCGAGGTCGTCCAGCCCGGCACCGATGGGCTGGCGCAGTTGGTCGAAGCGTTCGGCGAGGACATCCTGCTGCCCGACGGCGCTCTGAACCGGCCCGCGCTGGCCGCCAAGGCGTTCGTCGACGACGAGAGACGCGCCAAACTGAACAGCATCGTGCACCCGTTGGTGGGCAAGCGGCGTCTGGAGATCATCGAATCGGTGTCCGACGACGCCGTTGTGGTCGAAGACATCCCGCTGCTGGTGGAAACCGGCATGGCACCCGCGTTTCCGCTCGTCGTCGTGGTCACCGCCGACGAGGAGACCCGGGTGAAGCGTGTCGTCCAGCGGGGGATGGATGAGGCCGACGCGCGAGCGCGCATCAAGGCGCAGGCGCCGGAGGAACAGCGCCGCGCGATAGCCGATGTGCTGCTGGACAATTCGGGTACTCAGGATGAACTCGTGGAAAGGGCGCGCGAGCTTTGGTACAGCCGGGCGCTACCCCTGGCCCACAACATCAGCACGGGACAGGTCGCTGAGCACAAGCTGGAGCTGGTGCCATACGACCCTACGTGGCCCCAGCAAGCGAACCGCATCCTGAAGCGTGTCCAAATGGCATGCGGCGAAAAGGCATTACGCGTCGACCACGTCGGCTCTACCGCTGTACCCGGATTCGAGGCCAAGGACGTCATCGATATCCAAGTCACCGTCGCCGCGCTGGACGTCGCCGACGAGATTGCCGACGCACTCGCGAGCGTGGGCTATCCCCGAATTGACGGGATCACCACCGACATGCCCCACCTCGACGATCCGGCGTTGTGGCAGAAGCGGATTCACGGTGCTGCCGATCCGGGTCGGCCAGCCCGTATCCACCTCCGCGTCGACGGCTGGCCCAATCAGCAATTTGCGCTCTTGTTCCGCGACTGGTTGGTCGCCAATCCCGCTGTGCGTGAGGAATACCTGGCCGTCAAGCGGAAAGCGCTGACCGCACCGCATTACACCGACGCCAAGGAACCGTGGTTCGCTGATGCTTACCAGCGTGCCCGGGAGTGGGCCGAGTCCACCGGGTGGCGGCCCTAGGCTGCAGGCGGGGGAGCCTCCGCCTGCGGTGCGGCAGGCTCGACCGGCGGCGTCTCGTCGGTGACAGGCGCGTCCAGCGGGGCGCCGCATTGCAGCACACCGTAGAGCGGGTCGTCCTTGGGCCGAAGCAATCTCGGCGCGATGAACTGATCGGCCTGCGCGACGACCTGATCGTCGACCAGGATCTCGCAGTGCAGGTTCGATCCATACGGCCACTGGATGGACAGTGTCATGCCCGCCTGCTTGGGGTCGGCAAGAACGGTGTTGACCTCGAACGTGCTTCCAGGCAGCAATGTGGGCTGTTCGCTGTTCACGTTCGTGTCGTCGATCTTGTACGCGACAACGGCTCCGCGGGAGGTCCCGTCGGCGCGTGCCCGGTAGATGACGTTGTGCAGCACCTCTTCGCCCGGCCCGGGCTGTACTTCGGTCTCGGGTCCGGGTTCTGGGTCGGCCAGCGCCACCACCGGAAACAGCTGTGCGCCGGCAGCGACCACCGCAACGGCCGCGACAGCCAGCCATCCGCGCTTGGTGGAGCTCATAGCAGCCGACCTTACAACGCGGGGTTCGGATGGAGCCATTTGGTAACCCTGCCTGCGCAAACCCTCAATTCTTGCCATCACAAGATCATCGGCGTGACGCGGTCAACCGTTACCAGGTTTCGGCGCGCTCATGCCGGTTGGCACCGAGGGCACCACAGCGAAGTCCTACCGCCGATGCGGCTACGGACCAGGCGGGCGCCGCACCGGGGACACGTCGGGTCCGGGTCGTCCCGTACCCGCGTCAGCCAGCGCGGCAACGACGGCACACAGCCGTGGGGCACCGCGGATCGCAACACCCTCTTCATCGACGCGTGCAGCTCACGGACTTCGTCCTCATCGAGGCTGCTCACCGGCCGGGATGGAGTGATCCTCGCCCGCCAGCAGATCTCGTCGACGAGAAGGTTGCCGAGTCCGGCGATGACGGATTGATCCATCAACGTCGGCTTCAGCGCGCCGCGGCGCCCGCGCAACGCGCGGCCGAACGACCTCAAATCGAGGCCGAGGGCGTCTGGACCCTGATCTCCCATCACGCCCGCGACCTCGTCTTCGTCGGCGGCCAGCCACACCCCGCGCAGCTTGCGCAGGTCGGAGTACCGCAATTCGCCCCGATCCAGCGCGATGACGAGCCGCTCGAAGCCCTGCCCGGGCTGGTCATCGTCTGCGTAGTAGGGCCGGCCGGTCATGCCGCTGTGCACCAGCACCGTGGGCCCGTCGGTCGGCAGGAGCAGCCACTTGCCGTGTCGCCGAGGGTCGGCGAACCGGCGGCCTGCCAAATGATGGCTCAGCGTGCGGGGTGTGGTGTTGCGCAGCACGCCGGCGTCGCGCACGTCGACCCGGCAGATCCGGCGGCCCGGCAACGTCCCGGCGAGGGCCGTCCGGTAACCCTCGACGTCGGGCAGTTCAGGCACGGATCCTCGCCAGCCGCTGAGCGGGGCGCGCCAGCGAACGGGCGCGGCGCTGCAGATCGGCCCACGGGTCACCGTTCTCGGCGACCCGTTTGGGTATGTGACGGATCGTGAACCGGTCGGCCCGCAAACCGCGGCGGTCGAGTTCATCCCACTCCAGCGGCGTGGCGACCGGCGCGCCTCGGCGTGCCCGCACGGCGTATGGCGCGGCTGCGGTCTGGGCGTAAGCATTGCGCATGACGTCGAGGTACACGCGGTCCCCGCGGTTGGCCTTGCGCATTTCGATCGTGCGATGCGCCGGGTCGTCGGCGGCCACTACTTCTGCGACGTCACGGGCGAATTGGCGCGCGGTGTCGAAGTCGGTGTCGCCCTTGATTGGAGCCACCACATGCAGACCTCGTGAGCCGGTCGTCTGCACGTACGTGACAAGGCCGACGTCGCCGAGCACGTCCGCGAATGCGCGCGCTGTCGCCCGCACCACCGCGAAGTCGATGCCGGAGGGATCGAGGTCGAACACCAACCGGTCCGGGGTGTCGAGCCGGTCTCGTCGTGACAGCCAGGCGTGCACCGTGAGGCAGTTCTGGTTCGCCAGCCATCGCAACGCCTCGGGCCGGTCCACCGTCGGATGTACGACGGTGCCTCCTTCCTTCGCGACCTCGACACCGGCCATCCAATCCGGCAGAGTCTCGCCGAAATCCTGTTGTACAAAACCCTTTTGGTCGATGCCACGGGGGTAGCGCCAGAGCGTCAGCGGCCGCCCCTTGAGGTGCGGCACCATGACATCGGCGATCTCCGAGTAGTAGTTGACGATGTCGCCCTTGGTGATGCCGTCCGCCGGGAACATCATCCGGTCGGCGTGGCTGACCTCGACAGCGACGCGTGCCATCAGCGTGTCTCCCTCACCACCTGGTTTGGTTTCTTGTCGGTGCGCAGGCCGAGGTAGCGCGGATGGCGCAGCTTTCCGTCGCGCGTCCATTCGCTGAACCCGATCTGGGCCACCAGCTCTGGACGCGTCCAATGGGCGCGCGGCTGACGGACCAGCCCGCGGTTGAACGGCGGATCGCGCTGTTCAATGGCGCCCAGCCGGTTGTGCAGTCCGCGCAGCGTGTCGTTGTCGAACCCGGTGCCGACCTTGCCCGCATAAACGAGGTCACGGCCCTCGTAGTAGCCGACCAGCAATGCACCCAACCCGATCCGGCTGCGCTGCGGCTCGGTGTATCCGCCGACAACGAACTCTTGATCGCGCACGCACTTGAACTTCAGCCAATTCGCCGACCGACGCCCCTCATAAGGAGCGTCTGCACGCTTGGCGATCACGCCCTCGTCGCCGCGCTCACACGCCGCGCGGTAGGCGGCCTCGCCGTCCTTGGTCCGGTGGCTGGTGAAGCGCAGCGGATCGTCGAACTGAAACGCCCTGCGCAGCATACGTTTCCGCTCGATCAGGGGCACTTGGGTGGCGTCTTTGCCATCGAGATGCAGCAGGTCGAACACGTAGAAGAAGACCGGTATGCCTGAGGCGCGAGCCTGGTCCGGGTCGGTGATGCCCGAGCGACGCTGCAGCCGGGCGAAGCTGGTGCGCCGTCCCTCGAAGGCCACGATCTCTCCGTCGAAAACGAACTTTGCGGTGTCTTGCTTCGCGAGTGCGTCGACGATCTCGGGGTAGGTGCGGTTGAGCGACAGTCGATTTCGGGACAGGAGGCGTATCTGACTACCGTCGCGGAACGCGAGGCCGCGGATGCCGTCCAGTTTGCGTTCGAAGATCCAACCCGGATGTGAGAAGCGGTCGTCGGTCAGCGTGGCCAGTGTTGGGGACCGCCACTGCGGAACTTTCACGACAACTCGTCGAGGGTGCGGCCCGACAGCACCGACTCCGGTTGACTGCGCACCGGGCGGCGGCGGGCCATCCGCTTGTCTTTCGGATTCGTCGACGGCCCCTTCGGCACCGCCCACGACACCAGCACGCCGTCGATCTCGAGCCGGAAGTCGTAGTGGTCGGTGCTCGCCGCGTGATGTTGGATTACGAAGTGCGGTTGCTTGCGCGACCCACTCCGACGACGTCCGCGCGGTTCGGGACTGCGACCCGATCGACGCTTCTGACGGTACTCGTCCAAAGCCATAGCCGGGGCATACCCGACCCGGCTCAGCGCTACGCCTCGCGCCAGGTCAGCGTCATGCCGTCGTCGGCGAGCCAGCGGTTGAGGTCGTAGTCGTTCCGGGACAACCCCTCGATCGCCGAGACCGCGGTCTGCACGGCCCGTTCGCCGGTTTCCGGGGTGAGCAGACCGTGGCGGACCGCCGTCAGCAGCTCGTCGACGTCGGACAGCTCGATGCCGACGCCCGTCCGGACGATGAGATCCAGGTAGTGGTCCTCGGCATGCCAGGCCCTCGTGCCGGGCGCGTAATGGCCGACGTCAAGGTAGTAGTCCTGATCGAGTTCGTGGCCCGGGTTGAAGTGGAACACCGTGGCCCGCAGCCCCAGCGACGGCAACAGCCAGGACTCCATGTAGTGGAACTGCGCGCGGCCGGGAGTGGGCCGCGCCATGTACAGGCCCCATGGCTCGACGGTGTAGACGTCAACCGCCCGCACGATGCCCTTCGGATCGGTGTTGGTGCGGGCGACCAGGTCGAACGTTTCGTGCTTGGGAGCGTGGATATCGTCAGCATAGGCGGCTGGCGGGATCACTCAACTGGTCGACCGTGCCATGAAATCGCGGTGCGCAGGGTCGCTTCGAGTGCGCGATGGACATCGCGCAGCGGCCGGATGTCGCGGCGCGCACGGCACAGTAGGATCGCGCCTTCGATGCCGGCGACCACGAGGGTGGCCAATCGCCGCGCATCGGTGCGGCTGACGCCTGCGTCGAGCAAAGCGCGCGCGATCAGCTCCTGCCAGCGGGTGAACGCGGCAGCCGTCGCTGCGGTGGCGGCCGACCCTGCGTCGGCCTCCGCCGCGACAGCAACGATCGGGCAACCGGCGCGAAAGTTGCTGTCCTCGAGCACCTCTCGCCATGCGTCCACAAAGATGCCGAGGGCGGCGAGCGGGTGACCGCTCTGCGCGGCCCGCTCGATCCGGCGCTCGATCACTCCGGCGGCCCACGCCACCGTTTCGGCTGCGAGTTGTTCCTTGCCGCCTGGGAAGTGGTGATAGATGGAACCGCGTGGCGCTCCGCTGTGCTCGATCACGTCGCGAAAGCCCGTGCCGCTGTAGCCGTGCTCCCTGAACAGCAAAGCGGCGCTTTGGATCATCTGGTTTCGGCTATCGCTGGTTATGACGATCATCATAGTCTACGCTGAGTACTATGCCAAGTGTCATAGTCCAGCAACGGAGCAACGTGCTGCACATCGGGCTCAACCGGCCGGCCAAGCGAAACGCCTTCAACGTCGAAATGCTGGAGGAGCTCGGGCGCGCATACGAACGTTTGGAACGCGACGACGACCTGCACGCCGGCGTCCTGTACGCACACGGTGACAACTTCACCGCCGGACTCGATCTCGCCGACGTCGGACCTCGCCTCGTCCAAGGGTCATTGGACTGGCCTGCCGACGCCCGCAATCCCTGGCGCAATGACGGTCGGCCGTGGAGCAAACCTGTCATCGCCGCCGTTCATGGCTTGTGCATGACACTCGGGATCGAGCTCTTGCTGGCGGCCGATGTCCGGATCGCGAGCGCCGACGCTCGCTTTGCGCAGCTCGAGGTCCAGCGGGGCATCTATCCGTTCGGTGGGGCCACCACCCGGCTGCCGCGCGAGGCGGGCTGGGGCAACGCCATGCGGTGGCTGCTGACGGGCGATGAATTCGACGCGTCCGAAGCGCTGCGAATTGGCCTCGTGCAGGAGGTCGTCGAGCCGGGGGACCAGCTCGGCCGCGCCGTTGAGCTGGCAGAACGGATTGCCACCCGGTCGGCGCCGCTGGCGGTGGGCACGACGCTTGCGGCCGCTCAACGCGCCAATCGTGAAGGTGAGCGCGCCGCCGAGGACCGCTTCGTCGACGACGTCGTCTCGTTGTTCAACACGAAGGACGGGGCGGAGGGCATGCTGTCATTCGTGGAGCGGCGGCCCGCACGGTTCATCGGAGCGTAAGCGGGAATCGAACCTGTCGGTGCCAGGTTCTACCCTGGTGAACATGGCTTTCGCTACCGAACATCCCGTGCTTGCGCACTCGGAGTACCGCGCCGTCGACGAGATCGTCCGGGTCGGCGGCCGCTTCGAGGTGGTCAGCCCGCACGCGCCTGCGGGTGACCAGCCGGCCGCCATCGAGGAGCTGGAGCGCCGCATCAGGGCGGGGGAGCGAGACGTGGTGTTGCTCGGCGCCACCGGCACCGGAAAGTCGGCGACCACGGCGTGGCTGATCGAGCGGCTGCAACGGCCCACCCTGGTGATGGCGCCGAACAAGACATTGGCAGCACAGCTGGCCAACGAACTGCGAGAGATGTTGCCGCACAACGCCGTCGAGTACTTCGTCTCGTATTACGACTACTACCAGCCCGAGGCGTACATCGCGCAGACCGATACTTACATCGAGAAGGACAGCTCGATCAACGACGATGTCGAGCGGCTGCGCCACTCGGCCACGTCGAGCCTATTGTCCCGCCGCGACGTGGTTGTGGTCGCGTCGGTGTCCTGCATCTACGGCCTGGGCACGCCGCAGTCCTACCTGGACCGCTCGGTCGAGCTGCAGGTCGGCCAGGAGGTCCCACGCGACGCGCTGCTGCGACTGCTGGTCGACGTCCAATACAACCGCAATGACCTGGCGTTTACCCGCGGCTCGTTCCGTGTCCGCGGCGACACCGTCGAGATCATCCCCTCTTACGAGGAGCTCGCGGTCCGCATCGAGTTCTTCGGTGACGAGATCGAGTCGCTGTACTACATGCACCCGCTGACCGGCGACGTGGTGCGCAAGGTCGATTCCCTGCGTGTCTTCCCGGCCACGCATTACGTGGCCGGCCCGGAGCGGATGGCCCACGCGATCTCGACCATCGAGGCCGAACTCGAGCAGCGGCTGGCCGAACTGGAGAGCCAGGGCAAGCTGCTCGAGGCGCAGCGGCTGCGGATGCGCACCAACTACGACGTCGAGATGATGCGGCAGGTCGGCTTCTGCTCGGGTATCGAGAACTACTCCCGGCACATCGATGCTCGGCCAGCGGGTTCGGCTCCGGCGACGTTGCTCGACTACTTCCCAGAGGATTTCCTGCTTGTCATCGACGAGTCACACGTGACCGTGCCGCAGATCGGCGGCATGTACGAGGGCGACATGTCGCGTAAGCGCAACCTCGTCGACTTCGGCTTCCGGTTGCCGTCGGCGATCGACAACAGGCCGCTGACGTGGGAGGAGTTCGCCGACCGGATCGGACAGACGGTGTATCTGTCGGCGACGCCCGGGCCGTACGAACTCAGCCAGACCGGCGGTGAGTTCGTCGAGCAGGTCATCCGCCCGACAGGTCTGGTGGACCCCCAGGTGGTGGTGAAGCCGACGAAGGGCCAGATCGACGACCTGATCGCTGAGATCCGCAAGCGCACCGAACGCGACGAGCGGGTGCTCGTCACCACGCTGACAAAGAAGATGGCCGAGGACCTCACCGACTATCTGCTGGAGATGGGCATCCGGGTTCGCTACCTGCACTCCGAGGTCGACACGCTGCGCCGGGTCGAGTTGCTGCGGCAGCTTCGTCTCGGTGAGTACGACGTGCTGGTCGGCATCAACCTGCTGCGGGAAGGTCTCGACCTGCCAGAGGTGTCGCTGGTGGCGATCCTCGACGCCGACAAGGAGGGCTTCCTGCGGTCGGTGCGCAGCCTGATCCAGACCATCGGCCGCGCAGCCCGCAATGTGTCCGGTGAGGTCCACATGTACGCCGACAACATCACCGACTCGATGCGCGAAGCGATCGACGAGACCGACCGGCGCCGGGCGAAACAAGTCGCCTACAACGAGGAGCACGGCATCGACCCGAAACCGTTGCGCAAGAAGATCGCCGACATCCTCGATCAGGTGTACCGCGAGGCCGACGACGTGGAGGTGGGCGGTTCTGGCCGCAACGCCTCGCGCGGCAGGCGGGCCCAGGGAGAACCGGGCCGGGCAGTCAGCGCGGGCATCATCGAGGGCCGCGACACCACGAACATGCCGCGGGCTGAGCTCGCCGACCTGATTAAGGACCTGACGGCGCAGATGATGGCCGCCGCGCGGGATTTGCAGTTCGAATTGGCGGCGCGCTTCCGTGACGAGATCGCCGATCTGAAGAAGGAACTTCGTGGCATGGACGCCGCGGGCATCAAGTAGCGGCCAACACCGGCGAGCTTGACCTCAACAGAGGTTGAGCCCATACCGTGAGCGGCGTGACCGACACCGCGACGATAACCACAGGCAGCTGGCGTGAGCTGCTGGGCCCGAAGAACCTGGGGGCCTCAACTGTGCTCGCCGGCGGTGTCGCCCTCTATGCGACCAACGAATTCCTGACCATCAGCCTGATGCCCAGCGCCGTCGCCGACATCGGCGGTCAGCGGTTCTACGCGTGGGTGACGACGGTGTATCTGGTTGCTTCGGTCGTGGCCGCGACGACGGTGCACGCGACAGTGATGAGGCTCGGACCGAGGTGGTCATACCTGTTGGGCCTCAGCGTGTTCGGCGCAGGCAGCCTCGCGTGCGCGTTGGCCCCGACAATGGAGACGCTCCTGGTCGGCCGTACGGTTCAGGGAGCGGCCGGCGGTCTGCTGGCCGGTCTGGGGTACGCGGTCATCAACACTGCACTGCCGAGTGTGTTGTGGACCAAGGCGTCGGCGTTGGTGTCGGCGATGTGGGGCGTCGGCACCTTGGTCGGTCCGGCCGCGGGCGGCCTGTTCTCCCAATTCAGCTCGTGGCGTTGGGCGTTCGGTGTGCTTGTCATCCTGACCGTGGCGATGACTGTTCTCGTCCCGATCGCGCTGCCGGGGCGGCGCGAAACCGCCGACGTTGAAACCGCACCGACGGCTATCCCGGTGTGGTCGCTTCTGCTGTTGGGTGCGGCGGCGCTGGCGGTGAGTGTGGCCGGCATTCCGCACGATGTACGTGCGACGGCCGGGCTGCTGGCAATCGGTGCTGTACTGGTCGCCGCATTCATTTATGTCGATCGCCGTCGTCCTGCGGCAGTGTTGCCGCCCAGCACATTTGGTGCGGGTCCGCTGAAGTGGATCTACCTGACGCTCGGCGTACTGATGGCCGCGACGATGGCGGACATGTATGTGCCGTTCTTCGGTCAGCGGCTGGCGCACCTGACTCCGGTCGCGGCCGGCTTCCTTGGTGCCGGGCTGGCCATCGGCTGGACGGTCGGTGAAATCAGCAGCGCCTCGCTGCGCAGCACTCGGGCGATCAAGCGGACCGTTGCCGTCGCTCCGCTGGTGATGGCCGTCGGCCTCGCGTTGAGCGCGCTCACCCAGTTCGATGAGGCGTCCCTTGGATTAGTGGGGGCGTGGGCCGTTGCGCTGTTCATCACAGGAACAGGCGTGGGCATCGCGTGGCCGCATCTGTCCGCGTGGGCGATGAGCTGCGTGGACGACCCCGCGGAGGGCCCGGCGGCCGCCGCGGCGATCAACACAGTGCAGCTGATCTGCGGCGCATTCGGCGCGGGACTGGCCGGGGTGGTGGTGAATCTCACCGATGCCGGAGACGCGACGCCGGCGCGATGGTTGTTCGCGGCGTTCGCCATTCTGGCGGCGCTCGGTGTGGTCGCGTCTACTCAGAGCACGGGCAGCAGGCGCCGCAGAATCATGGCCGACGACGCGGCCGCCTGATCGACGAACGACGCGAAGTCAAACCGCGAATTCCCGCCGGCAAGGTCGGACAGCGCGCGGATGACCAGCCACGGGATTCCGAACGCCTCGCACACCTGCGCGACGGATCCGCCTTCCATCTCGACTGCGCGGCCTGAAAACTCCCGGTGCAATCGGTCACGTGTGGCTTCGCAGTGCAGGTACTGATCACCGGATAGCACGGTGCCGTAAGCGATTTGGCCGGCTATGGTGACACCCTCGAGCAGGCCTTTGACGCGGCTCAGCAATGCAGGGTCGACGTAGTAACCCAGTCGTTCGGTGGGATTGATGAACGGCACATAGCCGGGCTGATACGGCTGAATGCGCCCGTCCTGCAGCACACCCGCGTCGTGCTGAACGACCCGATCCGCGATGACAACGTCGCCGATCGCCAAGGCCGGGTCGAGCCCGCCCGCGACGCCGGAGAAAACGATTGCGCTGCAATGAAATCGGTCAGCCAGCAGCGTTGAGACCAGTGCGGCGTTGACTTTGCCCATCCCGGAGCCGGCCAGGACGACATCGTGGCCGTCCAGCGTGCCGGTGTCGAAGCGGGCGTGCGCAACGTTCTCGCATTCGCTGTCGGCGAGAACGTCGCGCAGGTGGGCGAGTTCCTGCGGGATCGCGCAGATCAGTCCGATGGGCACGCAATCAATCTAGTGAGCTAGTCGCCTTCGTCGTCGAACTGGCGGATCGCGGTCACGCCGTCGATGCCGGCCAGCACCGTCGGTGCGGTGAGAATTCCCCTACCGGACAGCGTCAGCATCACGCCCGCGTTTCCGGCGCGGATGTGCTCTCCAGCGGCGTCGGCGGCGAGATCGGTGAGTTGCCACTGGCGCCGGTCGCAGGCCTGTAGAAGGCGACTCATGACGCCGCGGCCCTCTTCGTAGGTGATGTGCATGGTGACCGACCCGGCCAACCGGGCGGAGAGTCGTTTCGCGAGCGGCATGAAGCCCACGATGATGAGAAAGTGCATTGCGGTCACCGTGATGGCGAGCAGGAGCAGGCCGGCACCGGCCGCCATCCCGATGGCCGCCGACTCCCAGACTGCGGCCGCGGTGGTCAGCCCGTGCACCGATCCGCGGCGGAAGATGATGATGCCCGCGCCCAGAAACCCGATGCCCGAGACGATTTGGGCCGCGACACGTGACGGATCGACGACGACGAGGCCGTCCTGAAGCACGTCGGTAAAACCGTACTTGCTGACGAGCAGGATCAGGGCGGCGGCCGTGCCGACGATGGTTTGGGTGCGCACCCCGGCGCTCTTGCCCTGGATCTCGCGCTCCAGACCGATCAACGACGTCAGGCCGAAGGCGACAAACAGCTCGATGATCTGTCGCGTGCCCTGTCCAGGACCGCCGAAGAACGGCGAATCGGCCAGCAGGAGTTGCATGCCAACAAATTAAACACGCGAGCATCCAGCGATGACTTTCGCCGCGCCGCGTGGTCCATATATCCGAGAGACCCGACGTTAGGAGTGATTCCCTATGCCCTCAACTCCCGCCTATCCGGATGTCGCCAGCCGCGAGGACTGGCTGGCCTCCCGCAAGAAGCTGCTGGCGCGCGAACGCGAGGTCACGCATCTGCGCGACGCCGTGAACGCGGAGCGGCGCCGGCTGCCGATGGTGAAGGTCGAAAAGGACTACGTGTTCGAGGGCCCAGGCGGTGAGGTGCGGTTGCTCGAGATGTTCGAGGGTCGCCAACAGCTCTACATCCACCACTTCATGTGGATCGACGCGATCGACAAAGGCTGCCCGAGTTGCACGATGGCCGCGGACCTTACGTTCACGGAGAAGGATCGCGCGCTGCTGAATGCGAAGGGAGTGACGTTCGCCGCGGTGTCGCGGGCACCATATGCCAGTATCGCGCGATACAAGGCCGAGCATGGCTGGACGGTCCCCTGGTACTCGTCGCGCGACAACGACTTCAGCTATGACTACCACGTGACAATGGACTCGAAGCGCGCGCCGATCGAGTACAACTACCGCTCGCTCGACGAGCTGCATGCGGCCGGCTTCACCGACGACGACCTGCGCGGAGACTTTCCTGGTGCGAGCGTATTCCTGCGACGTCGCAATGAGGTCTTCCACACCTATTCGGCGTATGCGCGCGGTCTGGACCACTCCGCGCCTGGCTATCCGTTCCTTGACCTGACGCCTTATGGGCGCCAGGAGCCGTGGGAGGACTCGCCGGCTGGGTGGCCGCAGGGCGCTGACGCGGTCGGTGTGCCGATGGAGCAGTAGCGATCACGGAGATCCAAACGCTGGGCCGGCACTGGCGACGATGGCAGGGTCAATGCCCGTTGGGGGTGTGGCTGAGCCGACTGCTCTTCGCGCAGGCGCTCATCGCCGTGGCTACGGGTCCCGGCCTGCAAAGCCGTCTACGCGGGTTCGAATCCCGCCACTCCCTCGCAGCCTTGGTGGGGAATGCCCGAGCGAAACGCGTTGGCTGGTACTAGAAACGGACGTGGTAGTTCGGGGACCGGTTTACCATCTGGTGTGGCCAAACTCGAGCTGTCCCGCGACCTGCCGCTGACTCCCGATGATGCGTGGTCGCACGCCTCTAACCTGGCCGATCTCGGGGACTGGTTGGTGCTGCATCAGGGATGGCGTGGCGAGGTGCCCGCCGAACTGACCACCGGAGCGACCCTCGTCGGCGTGGCCGGCGCCAAGGGATTCCGAAATCGGGTCACGTGGACGGTGCGGGAGGTTGACCCGCCACGGCTGCTCGAGATGACCGGCGACGGTGTCGGCGGCGCCAAGTATGCACTGAAAATGACGGTTGCCCCCGCCGCGTCGGGTTGTAGGTTCACGTTCGAGCTCGAGCTGGGTGGTCGGCCGTTGTTCGGACCGATCGGAGCGGCCGCCGCCAGAGCCGTCAAGGGAGACATCGAACGGTCGATCAAGCAATTCGAGGCCCTGTACAGCTGAACCTTGGCGAGCGCTGTTGGCCGGCCGGCGCGATCGGTGGTGAACTACGGCACACCGGCGAACAGTCTTTGCACACGTCGCCCGGCAGTGCGCACCAAGCGTTGCCGCGCAAACGGGTTCGGTCCAATTCGCCTGTAGAGCAGCAACGTTCGATCTATAGCTGATCGCGTCCACGCCCAATTTGCTGAGAGCACGGTGCTGCGGCCCACGCTTCTCAGCGCTTACCCAGCGGACTGGCAGGGGATATGATGAGTCGTGGGTCGGTCCGCGGAAGGTGCTGCAGTAGTAGGGATTTCATTGTGAACATGAAGAAGATCGGAGCCGAAGCCGCAATCGTCGGCGCGCTGGCGTTCACGGCCTTGGGGATCGGTTCGGGCGTCGCCAACGCCGATCGACAAGTCCCCACTTCACCGGGGATGACGTGGAAGGTCGACAAACCCCACTGGGACGAGTGGGACGACGACTGGGACGGCTGGCGTGGTGGGCAGCGTTGGGACGGCCCGCAGTATTGGGGCAACTGCCCGTGGGTGCCGCCAGCGGTCGCCGTGTGGGTGCCGCCGGCCGTCTGTTAGCGACCCGCTTCGTTAGCGCCTCAGCGCGTTGAAGATTTCCCGGTAATGCAGGTGGGCCATGAAGTGGCCGCCTTCCCGAATATTCAAGGTGGCATTCGGTATTCGCGACGCAAGCCGGTGCGGCCAGGTGGCGTTGACAAGTTCGTCGCGGGTCCCCGCCCATACGTCGACCGGTACGGTTAGCTCTTCGGGAGCGAAACCCCACGGGCGCATCCAGGCCCGATACTCCTCGACCGCGCCCTGCGGTTGCCTCATCGCCTCGCGGGTCATCCGCGCGAATGCGCCGAAACCTTCGTCGCGGATGACGGCCCCGTCGGCCGGCCCCAGTTCGCGGGCCCCCAGCCGCCCGTACAGCGTCGGCGAAACACCGGCGGCCAAGCGCATCACCCGGAACCACTGTGCGGCCAGCCACGGTGTACGCAGTGACATCCGGGTCAGGAACCGGTCCATGGCAGGCAGTTCGTCGAACACTCCGGGGTCCGTCAGTGGCAATGCGCCTGCGACGATCGCGACCCGCGTGACCCGGCGAGACAGCGCGTGGCCCACCGCCGCCGCGTACTGTCCGCCCATTGACCACCCCATCACGGCGAACCGGTCGACGTGGATCTGGTCCACCAGTTCCGCGACGTCACGTGCCCAGTCGAGGACGGTGCGCCCGGGCCGGGGGTCCGACAGTCCGACACCGGGCCGGTCGGGGGAGATCAGCCGCACACCGGCCTCGGTCGCGACGGCGTCCGCCGCGGCGACGTCGAGTCGGCAGGCAAGACCACCGTGCGCGTTGACGATCGGAACGCCGTCGTCAGCGCCGAACTGCGCATAACCCATCGACCGCCCGTCTCGCAGGCGGACGACGCGATCGGTGACGACCTGCACCTAATAGATCATGTCCTACGCTTCAGCCGCCCGGCCGCGAACCGCAGATCCGATACCAGCGCGTCGAACGCCTTCTCGCGATCCTGCGGCGGCCCGCGCAGCACCGACGACGGGTGGGCGGACACCACGATCTCGGGATCGAAATCCAGGTCGACGACTTCGTCGGTCAAGGGTATGTGCAGCGCCTCGCCACGATGAGCAGTCAGCCGAAAGTCGTTACCCATCAATGACTTTGCCGCCGTGGCGCCGAGTAGTACCACCACGTCGGGCTCAACCGACAGCATCTCCGCGAACAGCCAGGGCCTACACGCCACCACCTCTGTGCGGCTGGGTGTCTTGTGGATGCGACGCTTGCCGCGCTCGGGCAGCGTGAACTTGAAATGCTTGACCGCGTTGGTGACGTACAGCAGGTCCCTGTCGACACCGGCTGCGACGAGCGCCTTGTCGAGCAGCTTGCCTGCAGGCCCTACAAATGGCGCCCCGGCCTTGTCCTCCTGATCGCCGGGTTGTTCACCGACGAGCATCATGTCGGCGTCCGGCGCGCCGGCACCGAAGACCGTCTGGTTGGCGTCCAGGTAGAGATCGCAACCCTTACAGCCCTGGGCGGCTTCCGACAGTGTGTCGAGGTCATGGCTGTCGGGCACGAACTCTGCGGCACTGCGCTTAGCCATCTGAGTCGATTACCCCTATCGGGTCGACTTCACCACCTGCGCGAAACTGAACTGCCAGCGCTCGACGACGTGGAAACCGAGCCGCTGCGGCACCTGGTAGGCGGGCGCGCGCTTCAGCCGGGGTCCCGGATCCAACGCCTGTCCGCTCTGTCGCTCCGGCACGGCCGGGTCGCGCTCCGACACCGTCCACAAAACCGTGCACTGACGGACGCGATCGGCGACGCCCCAGATTCCAAGATGCGCGTCCCACAACCGGTTGCGTTGCGGGGCCCGCATGCCGCGACCCGGGTCGACGAGCTTCTCGTAGGCGGCGGGTCGCGCTGCTGTCAACGGCCTGATCGGGCCCGGCTTCCACGTCGTCGTGTTATCCAGGATCAGGCAGTCGCCAGGTGCCGCGTGCGCAGTGATGACGTCGGCGATCTGACTGAAGTCCATACCCTCCTTGGCGTACGGGCCGCGCTGCCCCAACAGGTAGTTCGGCGTGGCCGCCAGCGCGAACGCGGCCAGCACCGCGGTGACGCGCTCGCGCGTTCGGAAAAGCGTCACCATGCACACCGCCATCAGCAGGGCCATTGCGGGTGACGTGTAGCAGAGGTAGCGCGGATAGTAGATCGGCTGCTGCACCACCGAGTACAACACCAACACCGTGGTCGGAAGCGCAATCCATGCCAGCGCGATCACCGCCAGGTGCCGGTTGGCGGTTTCCCACGGCCCTCGCAACGCCAGCGGGACCGCCAGGGTCACTCCCGCCATCAGCGCGAACGGCACACTGTTGTCGAAGTACTGCTCCTGCACGATCTCGATGATCGTGCTCGGCTGAATCGGCGAAATCCATCTGACCTGGGCAATCTGGGTGCGGCAGAACGCCAGGAAGGGCGCGACGACCAGCACCGCCACGGCCGATGTGACAGCCCACCACACCACCGTCGGACGCTTCTTCGCGACTACCGGCACCACGACCGCGTGCACCACCACCATCAGCACGACGAACACGTTGAGCAGCGTGGAGCCCACTAAGGCGACGCCGTACAGCGGCCACAGGGTCGCCGCGTTCCTGCGCGCGGCCGCGATGACCAACACCGTCAACCAGACCGCCGCCGCTGCCGTCAGCGCGTAGGACCTGGCCTCGATTCCGGCCCACGTGACCCGGGGAAGAAGGACGAAAACGATGCCGGCACACACCGCCACCGTGCGAGTCGAAAACTGTTTGCCCACAACGACAACGCCCGCCGCGGCGATCCCCACGGCCAGGCAGCTGGACAGTCGCGACCAGAATTCGGTCTCGGGAAAGATCGCGAACCAGCCGTGCATGGCGAGGTAGTACAGGCCGTGCACGGCATCGATGTTGTAAATAAGCCTCCACAGCTCGGGCAAAGATCGCTTCGATGCGGAGATCGTCGCCGCCTCGTCGAACCACAGCGATGGCCGGGCGGCACCCGCTGCGCACACCACGACGGCGAACAGTGCAACGATCGCGGGGTCGAACCGGCCGGCCCGAACCCGCTCTCGCTGTTGGACGCGCGCAAGCTGTTCCGGTCTGGTTGAAAGATCCACCTGGCCGACTCCCCAACCCTATGTAGCGACGGCAAAACCGTAACCCGTCCACATGCTGCGCGCTCGGGAAAGCCCGCTATGACTTGTCTTTTTGACGGCATCGTAGACGTCGGCGGCGACTTCCATTGCGGCCCTGGCACGTTCGCCGAGTTGATCTGGATCACTCCGGCAATGCCGCTGCGACATGGATGTTCGCACCCGCAACGGCGTCGATTCGGTCACCTTAGGTGCGCTTATGGTGTAACAGGCCGTTACCATCGGGTGTCATGAATTGCGCCCCTGGTCACCGGGCTACGGGTTACTGTCTCGGGTGGCGTTGCAACTGACACTGGGAGGGCATGGATGAGCGGCTACACGACCATCGTGGTCGGCACGGACGGATCGGATTCGTCGCTGCGCGCGGTGGACAAGGCCGGCCAGATCGCCGCCGGGTCCGACGCCAAGGTCGTCGTGGCGACGGCGTACTTCCCTCAGAGCGAGGATCAGCGAGCCGCCGACGTGCTCAAGGACGAGGGCTACAAGATGGCCGGCAACGCGCCGATCTATGCGATCCTGCGCGAGGCACGCGACCGCGCACAGGCGGCAGGGGCCAAAAACGTCGAGGAGAAGCCGATCGTCGGCGCACCCGTTGACGCGCTCGTCGATCTCGCCGAGGAAGTCAATGCCGATCTGCTCGTGGTCGGCAACGTCGGACTGAGCACCATCGCCGGCCGGCTGCTCGGTTCGGTGCCCGCCAACGTCGCACGCCGGTCCAAGACCGATGTGCTGATCGTGCACACGACGCCGTAATTATCAGCAACGCGAGTACGACCACCCAGTCTCCAAGCCGGTCGTAGGCCGTGATCCGCGATCCCAGCGGAACGTCCACGACCAACACACCGCGGCTGGATGCGGGCAGCCACCCGAGTTCGCGGCCGTGCGCGTCGAATGCCGAACTGACGCCGGATAACCCGGCATGCACCGCTGGGTGTCCAACTTCGACAGCGTGGACGGCGGCCATGCTCGCCAATTGCGGTTGCGCCCAACTGCCTTGGTACGTCGACGTCGAACTCTGATACGCCAGAATCTCCGCACCGAGGCGCACCTCGCGCCGCGGCAAGTCCGAAAACGTCGTCTCGAAGCTGATCAACGGTCCGATGGCAAGGGAGTCGGTACGAAGCACGGCTGGTCCATCACCGCGACGACGGTCCTCCGCCGCGGCCTTCGTGCCTGAGACGGCCCAACCGAGCAGCGGCCGCAACGGCACGTACTCACCGAACGGCACCAGCCGCGTCTTCGCATACGAGCCACGTGCCCCGTTCGGTCCGATGAGAACCGACGACTTGTAGATCCCGCCGTCCGGAGCACGCGCATCGACGTTGACCAGCAGGTCCGCTCCGATTCGTCGGCGCAATTCGACGAGCCTGGCCATGGTCGTCCGGGTGGCTCACCAGATCGACCCCCACACTGCTCTCACCCCAGACAACGAGGTCGAGCCGCTGACTTGCCAGCGCTTCTGTGAGCGATTCACCGGCAGCCTGACGCGCCGTCGCATCCTCGATGTCGCCCGGCTGAACGAGTGCGATCCTGACCGTCGACCCCTGCGGAGGCGCCGGTCCCCACCAGAACCACGCCGGACCGACGACCGCGAGGACGACGGGCAATGCCACCAGCCAAGCGGTGCGAACGAGGAGCGCTCCGACGACCGCCGTGTTGACCGCGACAACCAGAAAGCTGACCAGCCATACGCCTCCCAAGGACGCCGGTGCCAGCGTCGCCGGTTGGTTCCACTGCGAGGCGCCCAGCAGCGCCCAGGGCCCGCCGAGTTTGTCCCACGATCGCATCGCTTCTGCGAGAACCCACCAGCTCGGTAGGACGACGATCGCGGCGGCCAAACGCCCGGGGGCGAGTTCCCCGGAGAGCAGGCGGTGCGCCGCCCACCCCCACGGCAGCCACAGTGCCCCGAGCCCGACGGCGAGAACGATCAGCAGGGGGCCCACGCTTGGCCACAGCCAGTACTCGGTGACCAGCACAAAGCCGGTCATGCCGGCCCACCCGCGGGCCGCGCCGTGGGCGGCGGTCGGCGCAGCGCGCACGACAAGCAGCAACGGGACCAGCCCAACCCAGGCCAGCCACCACCAAGATAAGGCAGGAAACGCGAGGGCGGGCGGCGCGCCGGCGATCAACGCCGCCGCGTAGCCCAACAGAGACTCAGGTAGCCGATGCCTTGGCGATGCTTGCGATCGCCTCATCCAATGTCGCGTTGAATTCCTCGTCGCTCTGCTGCGCAGTGAGCCCCTCGGTAAGCGCCCGCGAGAAGCTTGCGATGACACCGTTGTTGCGCACGAGCTTTTCGCACGCCTCGTCGCGGCCGTAACCACCCGACAACGCCACCACCCGCAGCACCTTGGGGTGCTCGACGAGCTGCTTGTAGAGGTTGTCGGAATCCGGCAGCGTCAGTTTGAGCATGACGACCTGGTCGTCGCCGAGCTTGTTGACGCCATCGAGCAGCGCGGCGTTCAGTTGGTCTTCGGCCTCCGCTTTACGCGGGCTTTTGATGTCGACCTCGGGCTCGATGATCGGCACCAAACCCTTCGCGAGGACCTGCGCAGCGACCTCGAACTGCTGCGCTACGACCGCGTCCAGTCCGGCACCGGGCAGTTTGATGACAGACCTTTCCTTGGTGCCGAAGACCCCGTTGGCTACCGCGCGGTCCAGCAGGTCGTCCAGGCCGGGCATCGGTTTCATCGTCTGCGCACCGTCCTGTTCGTCGGCGAGCCCCTTGTCAATCTTGAGGAACGGCACGACCCGCTTGACGTTCCACAGGTAGTCGGCGCTCGGGCGACCCTCGACCTGACGGTCCATCGTCATCTCGAACAGAATCGCGCCCATGATCCGGTCGCCGTCGAAAGCCGGGCTGGTGATGATGCGGGTGCGCATCTCGTGCACCAGGTCGAACATCTGCTCGTCGCCCGAGTACGCGTCTTCACCGATGCCGTAGAGCTTCAGCGCCTTGGGGGTGCTGCCACCGCTTTGGTCAAGTGCGGCGATGAAGCCAGCGCCACTCCTGGCCTTTTCAAATTGCTCAACATTCATGCTCATCTCCTTACCCGCCGCGTTCGCGTCACTCCTCACGGTATCGGCCTTAGCCTCCCGAATCTCCGCGGATCCGCGTGTACGGCGTCTGGTCCGAGTAATCATGGTGTGCACACCGAGGGTTGCGCTCGGTCACCTCGGGTTTCACAGTCTGGAGGCGTCGATGGACTCGAACGAGGCAGTCGCTCCTACGGCGGACGATGGCGGGATGCGCGCGTCGCTGCGGGCGATGTGGGCGTCAGTCGCCCCATCGTGGGGCGAGCTAAGTGAGTACGTCGATGCCAGGGGGGCCGTCGTCGCTGAGGCGATGCTGGCTTCCGCCGGCCTTCAGCGCGGGGAGCGCGTGCTCGAGCTCGCCTGCGGCCCAGGTGGCGTCGGCATGGCGGCGGCCGCAATCGTGGGACCGGACGGCGCGGTGGTGCTCTCCGATGTGGTGCCGGAGATGACAGCGATCGCTGCCGAGCGAGCGAAAAATGCCGGCCTTGCGAATGTCACAACCCGCGAAGTGGACCTCGAACGGATCGATTACCCGGAGGGGACTTTCGATGCAGTGCTGTGCCGTGAAGGTCTGATGCTCGTGCCCGATCCGGCGTCCGCTGCGAGCGAAGCGCGTCGGATCCTGCGGCCGGACGGCCGCGCTGTCTTCGCTGTCTGGGGACCTCGTGACCGCAATCCATGGCTGGGCCTGCTGTTCGACGCGGTCACGGCGCAGACGGGTATGCCTGTTCCGCCACCCGGCATCCCCGGGCCGTTCTCGCTTGGGCCACCCGGCGCACTCGGCGAGTTGTTAATTGGGGCAGGGTTCTCTGGCACTGACGTCCGCGAGATACCGACAGCGATGACGGCTACTTCAGTCGACGAGTGGTGGTCAGTGGTCCCATCGCTGGCGGGGCCCCTTGCCCGGGTGTTGGCGTCGCTGCCCCCCGAGGTGAGCGCGGCCATCCGTGCCCGTTGCGACGATGCCCTAGCGGATTTCGCCACTCCTAGTGGTTATGTGCTGCCGGGCGTGTGCCATCTCGGGATCGGGCGCCGTTAGGACATCGCCTCGGCCCACTTCACCTGGCCCTCAAATCCGAGAGATGTCGCCTGCGCGCGGAAGCGATCTCGATACTCGCGATAGGCAGTTTGTTCGCCACGAGCCCTGGCCAGCAGAGCACGGAGCCGCAGCAGACATGCTTCATGCAGCACGAATCCGGGGTCGGTCGGCACCGCGGCCAACCGGTCGATCGCCCTCTGCGCTTCCTCGAGGTCAGCCTCGCCGCAGCGATGTGTGAGCGCTTTCACCAGCACGCTCGTCGAAAACGCAGCCCAGATAACCGCACCCGATTCGTGCACGTCGGCTCCGACGGCTCGGGCCGATGCGATTGCTCCATCGACATCGCCGAGCCGAAGCTTTTCCATTGCGATGTGGAGGTCGACAATTGGGAGCGCGGTTAATGCAAACCGCGCGTTCTGAGCTCTTTCGCGGGTCGCCGTCAACAGAGCGAGGCCGGCCTCACGGTCTTGGCCGTCCTGACGGACGAGCGTGACACCTCGCGCGGTGCGAGCAAGATCGAGCGCAAGGTCATCGCCGGATTGCTCCGCGGTAGCGAGAGTCTCAGCAGTGTCGCGCAAAGCCGTCGCATCGGGTAGCAGCACTCCGTAAGGGATCGCGAAAACGTATTTGCGCCACATCATTCCGGACAGCATCGTCGGGTAGGAAGTTTTCGCCATCACGGCCCCGTGGTCGAGGTCGTCCTGCCATCCTGCTATTCCAAGGCACCAGCGCGCGACGCCCCTCAACATGATGGCGAACGTCAGCGGGGAGCCGAGGATGATGTTTCCTCTGGTCGGATCACCCTCGGCGAGGTCGATGACGCGCTCGGCCAGCCGCAGAACATCAGCCATCTCGGCGGTTTCGTGTTTGGCGATGATCGCCGAAAACGACAGTGCCACCGTCAAGGTGGGATCGCCAATGGACTCCAGCAGCTCGACGAGTTCGGTCGCCGATTGTGATGCTTCGCGGCATCGGCCGCGAAAGTTCTGTGCGAGAACGCGTCCGGCTGTGCCGATGGCCAGCGACCGCTGGTCACCCATCTCCGTACAGAGCTGCCGTAGCTCATCGAAGCCGCTCTCCGCGAGGCCGCTTTCTACCCGGAATGCGGTGCCGCACAATAAAGTCCGCGGCGCGATGCGCATTGGCATGCGACGCGGATCGTCATCGGCCAGCTGGTCAGCGACATGCCGTGCTCTCGACCAACTCGTTCGTGCCGCCAAGATGTCGCGGTAGTTGTACCAAGCCCCGGCCCGCATGTGCCAGCCGAAGGCGGTTGAAAAGTCGCCGGCGGCCTCCAGATGTCCAGCGATCAGTGATGCATTCTCGTCAGCTGACTCCGGTTCTTCGATGTGAGCAGCTAAGAGTCGGTGTAGCTGAGCGCGATCACTCTTGAGTTGGGATTCGTAGGCCACCGTCCGGATCAACGGATGGCAAAACGCATAATCTCCGGTTGTTGAGGACTGAACTTCGGAGATGAAGTCCCCTTCGGTAAGGTCATCCAGTTCCAGATCATCGATCAACCTGCCCAAAAGGTTTGGTGAAAAACGCGTTCCGATGACCGCGGCCGCGTTGAGGGTCTTCTTGGCGGTTGCGCCAAGCCGGTCGATGCGTGCTCCGATGGTGCCCTGCAGTGTGGCGGGCACCGCCGCATCGGCGAACCTACCCCATAATTGGAATGCACCCGTATGCCCGTGCAACACACCGCGTTCGGCCAGATCACGCACGATCTCTTCGACAAAGAATGGATTTCCGGCGGCCCGTTGGGCGACCAGCGCGCGAAGTCCGCCAACCGACGGGTCGTCGCCGATGAGCTGAGTGACCAACTGGCTGGTCTGCGAATCATCCAAAGGCGCAAGGGTGACCTGTTGGAAGGTGGCCGTGCCAGCCAGCGGTCCGCGGTACTCCGGGCGGTAGGTGACGATTACAAGCGATGGGGTCTGCGAGATCGCCGCCAAGAGTTCGACCACCATCGACTCGCTGACCTCATCGATCCAGTGCGCGTCCTCGATGATGAACAACGCGGGCTCTCGGCGCGCCAGCAAAGCGGCATTGATCGTCGCGATCACGCGCCGTCGGCGCGCGTCGGGGGCGATTTGGGGCAAGGCTACCGCAGGGTCGCGGATGCCTAACAAGTCATCGAGCAACACCAAGTCCTGCGCATCTGCCCCGGGGAGTCGAGCGCGTAAACGGCGGCGCGCCGAATCGCCATCGAGATCGCTAATGCCCGTGATTTCGCGGAGGAATCGGGCCACCATGTGAAACGGGATGCCGCTCGCGTGGGACTCGCAGGCGGTGGTGAACACCTCGGTACCGCGTGCGGCGGCGGTCGCAGATACGTCACGCACGAGCCGGGTTTTGCCAATTCCTGCTTGACCCATTACCCCGAGCACCCCGCCTTGGCCTGCGATGGCACGGTCCAACAAGCCCGCGACGGTTGACATTTCCCAACGCCGGCCAATCAGGGTCGACTCAGTATCTCCAACGCGGCGGCGCTGGCCGCCCATGCCAAGGAGGCGATGCGCGGCGACGGCCTCGTCGGAACCCTTGATTCGTACCATCTCGGGTTCACCCAGGATCGCGGCGCCGCCGACCAGGCGCGCAGTAGATGCGCTGAGCATCACCCCACCCGGCGGAGCTACCGACTCCATCCGCTGTGCCATGCCGACCTGCTCGCCGATGGTGGTGTAACCAAAAGTTCCCGAACCGATTTCACCGGCGATCACCTGGCCCGAGTTCAAACCGACCCGCAGCAGCAGTTCGACACCATCTCGCTGGTTGACCTCGTCGGCGAGCGGTCGGACCTCGTCCTGGATCTTCAACGCGGCAAGGCAGGCGCGGATCGCGTGGTCCTCTAATGTCGCCGGCGCGCCGAACACGGCCATGATGCCGTCACCGGTGAAGCTGCCGACAGTGCCGCCGTAACCCGTGACCACTGTGGCGCAGCCGTTCGCCAGTTCCGCCATGATCTCGCGCAGACGCTCTGGACCCACGGCTGCCGCGATGTACATCGAATGCACCACGTCGGCGAACAACACAGTGGCCTGTTTGTACTCCGCATGCGTCGGCGCGTCGGCAACAGCGGCACCGCACCGATGACAAAACCGTGCGTCCGCCAAGGGCTCTGTGCCACAGGCCCGGCACGCCGCTACGGCCACTAGCCCCCCCGGGTCTCAAATTCCTGGGTTCATCCAGAATAGGGGGCTACACGCCGACTACCACCCACGTTCGCGCCACTCGTCGAGATTCGGTCGTTCTGCCCCGAGAGTGGTGTCGTCGCCGTGGCCGGGGTACACCACTGTCGAATCGCCGTATGCCTTGAACACCCGGCTGGTCACGTGATCCAGCAACTGCTCGAAGTCGCCCTCTTTCCAGGTCTTGCCCACACCGCCGGGGAACAGACAGTCGCCCGTGAACAGGTGTGTCGCGTCGTCGGCGCCGTCGAGGGCCAGCGCGACGGAGCCTGGGGTGTGGCCCTGGAGATGGATGACGTCGAAGGACAGCTCACCGATCTTGACGGTGTCGCCGTTGGCCAGCACGCGGTCGGGCTTGACCGGCAGCGGCTCGGCGTCGAGCTGATGCGCCGCCGTGGGCACCCCGGTGGCCTTGGCGACCTCGTCGAGCGCCAGCCAGTGGTCCTGGTGCTGGTGACTGGTGACGATGAGCGACAGTTTCGGGGCATGCCGCTCGATGAGCTCGAGCAGAATCTCGGCGTCGTTGGCCGCGTCGATGAGTAGTGTTTCGCCGGTTAGGGAACACGTGACCAGGTACGCGTTGTTGTCCATCGGGCCCACCGACACCTTGACGATTGACGCACCCGGCAGGGTGCGCCGCGCTGCGGTGCGTGGTTCGACGTGGCCGGTGTAGTTGTCGTCGACGGCGGTCATGGACCTCACGGTATCGGGCTTGTCGGTGGGGGCACATAGCATGGTCATGAACTATGTCGTGCGGGAGCGGATGAGGAAGGACTCAGTTGGCTGACCGCCTGATCATCAAGGGTGCGCGCGAGCACAACCTGCGAAGCATCGACCTTGAATTACCGCGCGACGCGCTCATCGTGTTCACCGGATTGTCCGGTTCGGGCAAGTCGTCGCTGGCGTTCGACACGATCTTCGCCGAGGGGCAGCGTCGCTACGTCGAGTCGCTGTCGGCGTATGCCCGGCAATTCCTTGGCCAGATGGACAAACCCGATGTCGACTTCATCGAGGGCCTGTCGCCGGCGGTGTCCATCGACCAGAAGTCGACCAACCGCAACCCGCGTTCGACCGTCGGCACCATCACCGAGGTCTACGACTACCTGCGTCTGCTCTACGCGCGGGCCGGAACCCCGCACTGCCCGGTGTGCGGTGAGCGGATCGCCCGCCAGACCCCGCAGCAGATCGTCGACCAGGTGCTCGCCATGGACGAGGGCCTGCGGTTCCAGGTGCTGGCACCGGTGGTGCGGACCCGTAAGGGCGAGTTCGTCGACCTGTTCGACAAGCTCAACTCGCAGGGCTACAGCCGGGTGCGCGTCGACGGGGTGGTGCACTCGCTGACCGACCCGCCGAAGCTGAAGAAGCAGGAGAAACACGACATCGAGGTGGTCGTGGACCGGTTGACCGTCAAGGCGAGCGCCAAGCAGCGGCTGACGGACTCGGTGGAGACGGCACTGAAGCTCGCCGACGGCATCGTGGTGCTGGAGTTCCCTGATCATGAGGCCCGCGAGTCCGCTCATCCCCGCGAGCAGCGTTTCTCCGAGAAGCTGGCCTGCCCGAACGCCCACCCGCTGGCCGTCGATGACCTCGAGCCGCGCTCGTTCTCGTTCAACTCGCCCTACGGCGCCTGCCCGGAGTGCTTGGGGCTGGGGATCAGGAAGGAAGTCGACCCGGAACTCGTCGTCCCCGATCCGGACCTGACGCTGGCCGAAGGCGCGATCGCGCCGTGGTCGATGGGCCAGACGGCCGAGTACTTCACCCGGATGCTGTCGGGCCTCGGCGATCAGCTCGGCTTCGACGTCCACACCCCGTGGAAGAAGCTGCCTGCCAAGGCTCGCAAGGCGATTCTGGAGGGCTGCGACGAGCAGGTGCACGTGCGGTACCGCAACCGTTACGGCCGAACCCGTTCGTACTACGCCGATTTCGAAGGCGTGATGGCGTTCCTGCAGCGCAAGATGGAGCAGACGGACTCCGAGCAGATGAAGGAGCGTTACGAGGGCTTCATGCGCGACGTGCCGTGCCCGGAATGTGAAGGCACCCGGCTGAAGCCCGAGATCCTCGCGGTCACGCTGGCGGCGGGGGACTTCGGTTCCAGATCGATTGCCGAGGTTGCGGAGTTGTCGATCGCTGATTGCTCGCAGTTCCTCAACGCGTTGACGCTCGGGTCGCGGGAGCAGGCCATCGCGGGCCAGGTGCTCAAGGAGATCCAGTCGCGGCTCGGGTTCCTCCTCGATGTCGGGCTCGACTACCTGTCGCTGTCGCGGGCGGCGGCCACGCTGTCCGGCGGTGAGGCGCAACGCATCCGGCTGGCCACTCAGATCGGCTCCGGACTGGTCGGGGTGTTGTATGTGCTCGACGAGCCCTCCATCGGTCTCCATCAGCGCGACAACCGCCGGCTGATCGAAACCCTGATCCGGCTAAGGGATTTGGGCAACACGTTGATCGTCGTGGAACACGACCTTGACACCATCGCTCACGCCGACTGGGTGGTCGACATCGGCCCCTATGCGGGCGAACACGGCGGCCGCATCGTGCACAGCGGGCCGTACGACGAACTATTGCGCAACACGGAATCGCTTACCGGGGCCTATCTTTCGGGCAAGGAGCAGATCGAGATCCCCGCGATCCGGCGGCCGGCCGACCGCAAGCGTCAGCTCACGGTGGTTGGCGCGCGTGAACACAACCTGCGCGAGATCGACGTGTCCTTCCCGCTGGGCGTGCTCACGTCGGTGACGGGTGTGTCGGGTTCCGGCAAGTCCACGCTCGTCAACGACATCTTGGCGTCGGTGCTGGCGAACAAGCTCAACGGTGCCCGGCAGGTGCCGGGCCGGCACACCCGTGTCACGGGGCTGGACAAGGTGGACAAGCTGGTTCGTGTCGACCAGTCGCCGATCGGCCGCACGCCGCGGTCGAATGCGGCCACCTACACCGGCGTGTTCGACAAGATCCGCACGCTGTTCGCCGCTACCACCGAGGCCAAGGTGCGCGGGTATCAGCCGGGCCGATTCTCGTTCAACGTCAAGGGCGGCCGCTGCGAGGCGTGCTCCGGCGACGGCACCATCAAGATCGAGATGAACTTCCTGCCCGACGTGTATGTGCCGTGCGAGGTGTGCCAGGGTGCTCGGTACAACCGGGAAACGCTCGAGGTTCATTACAAGGGCAAGACCGTTGCCGAGGTGCTCGACATGTCGATCGAGGATGCCGCCGAGTTCTTCAAGCCGATCACCTCGATCCACCGGTATCTGGCGACATTGGTAGACGTCGGGCTGGGCTATGTGCGGCTGGGGCAGCCGGCGCCGACGCTGTCCGGTGGTGAGGCGCAGCGCGTGAAGCTGGCGTCCGAACTGCAGAAGCGGTCGACGGGTCGCACGGTCTACATCCTCGACGAGCCGACCACGGGCCTGCATTTCGAGGACATCCGCAAGCTGCTCGGTGTCATCAACGGCCTTGTCGACAAGGGCAATACGGTCATCGTGATCGAGCACAACCTCGACGTGATCAAGACGTCGGACTGGATCGTCGACATGGGTCCCGAGGGCGGCGCCAGCGGCGGCACGGTGGTCGCGGAGGGCACACCGGAGGATGTCGCGGCGAATCCCGACAGTTACACGGGCCACTTCCTCGCCGAGACGCTCGATGTGCCGAGGCCGAAGCCCAAGAAGCGCAACGGCCGCAAGGTCAGCGCCTAGTTCGACCGCCGAGCCTACGGTGCGTTAGCCCTTCGATAGCGGCGACGGGAACCGCGGGCTGACCCGCACACCGTCCAGCCAGGCCGTCAGGTCGCCCGCCTTCCGTGTCAACGCCCGCTTGGCATCGCGGCCGACGTCCTCGAGCAGCCGCACGTCGACCCGGCCGTCGGCATCCTGGCCCCAAGCACCGACGATCCGGCCGTTCCACCAGGCCGTCGGGCCGCCGTTGCCGTTGGTGTCGAACACCTGGCTACGGTGCACACCGACATACCAGTTTCGGTCGTACCAACCCATCGTCGTGACATCGAGGCCGGGCAGCAGCGCGCACCACGGGTCGACGTCCGGCTCGACGTCGAGGTCGTCGGGTAAAGCGAAACCCGGGGTCCCGTCGAGGTCGACCTCGGCCGCGTCGATATCCCGCAACGCCTGCCTGGCCCAGGTCAGCGTGTTACCGAACCACCACTTGATGTCCGTGACGGTCGCAGGCCCGAACGCGTGCAGCCATCGGCGCACCAGTTCGGTGCGGGCAGCCTCTGGTCCGGCGGTCTCGACCGCGGCGGACAGCCAGTCGGCCATCGGCGTCCAGCGAGGACGCGATACCGTCCACGCGCCGTCGTTGGTCCCGCGCACGATGTCGCCGCGCACCGACAGTACGGTCAAAACCCTTGGCGCCAAGGGTGTTTCGCCGCCCCAGCGTTTTCCGGGGGCATAGTCGTAGCGGCCAGCCAGCTCGGGCAGCGCCGCGCGCAGCTCCTTGGCGCTGGCCTGGCGACATTCGGCGAGGTGTCGCAACACTGCCGCGCACGCGTTGTCCAGCCACTTGTCGCCGTCGTCGGTGATGCTCGCCTTCTGCGCATCGGCCACCAGACGCCGCCGCTCGTTGGAGGCCACCCGGTCGCTGGCAGCCGCCTGGATCAACGGCATGTCCTCGGCGCGCACCGTCCACAGCGTTCGGCGCATCGCGAGGTGTTTGACCAGAGTCCGGCGCTCATAGAGTTCGGCGTCCAGATCGGCGACCTTGAAGCTGGGCAGCCGCGACCATAGCGACAGATACGGGGTCGCCGGATCGGTGGTGTGCAGGCCGACGAGATCGGCCACCACGTCGTCGATCGAACCGGCCGGCCCGGCCAGAAAATGCCGCCGCGCCAGCCGCGCCCGTCGTTCGGCAATTGTGAATGACCGCATCGCAGGAGAACCGTACCTGCGGCGACCGACAAAGTTTGGGATCGGTAGCGGTCGGCCCGATCTTGACTAAGCCCACGACGGACGCCATCGGGGCGACGTACGGACGAAGGGAAGATTCGATGAATCGAGTAGTCGTGGGTGTGGTCGGACTGGCCGCCGCCGCCGCTGTGCTGGTGGGTTGTTCCGACGACAAGGGCGCGCAGGTCAGCAGTGGCGGGAGCACCGAGGTCAAGGTCGACGGTAAGGACCTCTCCGGCCTCGACATGAACTCGGTGACCTGCGTCAAGCAGGGCGGCAAGATCAACGTCGCCAGCGGGGCGATCAACGGCCAAGCGGGCCTCGCCGTCGTGATGACCGACGCGAGCCCCCCGACCGTGGAGTCGCTGGGCATGTCGGTTGACGGCAGTGCACTCGCGGTCACCAACACCATGGGCGCAAAGGTCGGCTCGGCCGAGGTCAAGGTTGACGGCAGCACCTACACCATCACCGGTGAAGCCTCGGGTGCGGACATCAAGAACCCGATGGCAGGGATGGTCACCAAGCCGTTCACCGTCAAGGTGAACTGCAGCTGATCGGTCCCACTCTCAGAAGCGGCGGGCGTGCTCAGCGCGCCCGCCGCTTCCTATCATTCAATGGTGACGATCGACAGCGACTTGCAGCGCGCGCGTCGGCTGATATTCGCCGCCGACGAGATTGCGGCGAAGGATCTGCTGCTGTCCCTCGGCGAGCAGATCGAGGAGCGTTATCGGGACGATCTGCTGCTGGAGGTGTTCGCGCAGCTCGGCGAGATCTATCTGGTCCGCACCGCGTACGACGGTGTTGAGATGTGCCTTGCCCGAATCACCGACTGCCTGGCCATCTACCAGTCGATCCGGGCCGGCACCAATCCCGAAGCCGCCGCACAGGTGACGATGTCCGACGCCGACGTCGACCACATGATCTGCCGGTACTCGCGGCGGGCGCAGTTCCTTCGTACCGGACTCGCAGCCGCCGCACACGGTGACCACGAGGCTGCGGAGGCCGGCCTGCTAATCCTGACCGACGACAATGCGGCGGCATACCCCGATCTCGCCCCCGAACACCGGTTTCTCGTCACGTACGCGCGGATTCTTTGCGCCACCGCGCTGTGTGACGACGACCTGCACGTGCGGTCGGTCCCACTGTGGGAGGACGTGATCGCTGCCATCGACGGCACGATCGACGGCAGCGAATTCGACGACTTCCTGCTCGTGCTCGGCGCCACCGGCTACGGCCGGTTCTGCGTCGAGACCGGCCGACTGTCCGAAGCCGGGCCGTGGCTTCAGCGCGCCGGGGCCCGGGCCGAGCGGCGGGGATGGAAGCTTGCAACGGCGAGAACGCAATTGGAGCGGGCCACGGTCAGCTGGGCCGCCGGTGACCGCGCAGAGTGCCAACGCCTGGTCCATGGGGCCTATCCGGCGATAGCCGAGGGCTATCGTGCGCACGACGTTTCGCGAAGCTGGCTGTATTTCGGCCTCCTCAGCTTGTCGATCGAGAAGCTCGACGATGCCGACGAGCGTTTCGGGCATGCCGAGCGGCACTGGCGCGAGGTCGAGAAGCCACTGCATATTCACCGTATTCTTCTGCAGCGCAGCTGGGTTGACATCTTCCGAGGCGACTTCGGGCGCGCTCGCGAGCGGGTGGCAGAGGCGCGTCAACTGCTGGATTCCTGGGCCCGCCACAGCTGGCTGCAGTACGCCCGACTCGACGATCATCTCGGCTCCATCTGGCGCGCCGAGGCCCTGGCCGACACCACCAATGCGACAACGAAATTGGCGCATGCCGCCGAGCTCAAGGTGCCCGCGGCCCTTGCTGTCGACTCGATACGGCACTCGATGACAGATGGGGACGCGAGGATGCGCTGGGCCAATCACGTCTCGGCGCGGATGCTGGCCGGCGCGTTCGCGGTCGCCTGGGAGTGGGGAAACACCGAACTTCTCAGCGAACTCGTCGAATATCACAGTGCGCGAGGAAGTTTTAGCACCGAGCCTGACGCCCAGCTTGCGGACTGGACCGAGACCGCGACGGCCGCGGTGCCCGTCGACACGGTCGACGAATACGCCCTGGTGGCCGCGGGGTCGACGTCGTCCGAGGGCGGTGCGCTCACCCGGCTCGGGCCACTGCCGCCGCTGCAGATGGACCCGGCCGGCGGACAGATCTTGAGCCGCTACCGCGCGTTGGCACTTGAGCGCTACGGGTGCGACGTCACCGCCGACGAGTCCGCCTGGTCGACGTGGCAGTAACCCTCGTCCTTCGCTTCGCCGACCTCGGCATCGCCACCTATGCCAGCCTCCGGGTGGTCGGTGAGCCGGCACGAACGGTCACCTGGGTAGTGCAGGAACCGGAACTCGTTGCGGCGCTTGATCAACTGTCCGTAGCACTGCCCGACCCACGTGCATCGGAGTCGCGGCGTGATGCCGTCGAGCGTGCCGTCGCCACCGGCCCGTTCGCCATGCCCGCCACCGAACTGGACATCGCGCGCACCCTAGGGGCGCAGCTGATCGCACCCGAGGCATGGCAGCTGCTGACCGACTGCGTGGCATCGCCGCGCACCGCGCTGTTCGTCTCGCCCAGCGCCCGGCTGGCGCAGGTGCCGTGGGGCCTGCTGGCCGTGCCAGGCGACGACGGCTACCGGCTGATGGAGCTCGCCGACGTCCTGATGGCGGCGCCGTCGAACATCATCCATTCAGCACGGACACCGACGCGCTGGGACGATCGCCGCGACGCCCCGCCATTGCTGATCCTCGATCCGCGGGTGCCAGGCCAACGCCCTGACTCGGCCCTTGGTTCAGTGCTCGGCAGACCGTCATCGGAAACTTTGCTGGCTCAACACTTTGCGCGGCTTCTGAAGAGCAGAGCCGTAATGCCGGACGTCTCCGAGGCAGTCGAGTTGTTCCGGCGCACCGACGCCGACCGTCCGTGGCTGGGGCGCCAGCTCGATCGACAACCGAGCCGGTTGCTGTACGTCGGCCACGCCACGGCAGCTGATGGCGATATCGGTCACGCGGACCGGGCCGCGTTGCATGTGGCCGACGAGCGTCCGGTGACCGCGGCGGATTTGATGTCGGCGAAATTGCCGATGCCGCCCCGAATCGCCATGATCGCCTGCGCATCCGGCGGCGACTACCAGTTCGATGAGGCGACGGGTCTGGTGGCCGCGATGATCCTCGGCGGCGCGCAGCTCGTCACCGCCACGCTGTGGTCATTGCCAACCACGGCGGGATACCGGCAATTCGCTTCGACCGCCGCCGACCGCGACCCGATGGCCGAGGCGATCATCGCCGTCGACCGCGCACACCAAGATGCAGACGCGGGACGCGCGGTCAATCAATGGCAACGCGCGCAGATGCGTCGATGGCGCGAAGGCGACGCCGGCGCCAGTCCGCTGTACTGGGCTGCGCTGGCCACTTTCGCCGTCGACGGTGCACGGTGATCCTCAGCTGGGCGGCACGCAGACTGCGACCGCCGACTCGTCGCCGGATCGGTAGTACGTGTCGATGACGCTGCCAGGGGAGACCAACGCCAGCGATGACGCCGGAATCAGTGCCCGCTCATGGGCAGGGAACTGCCCGCCCCCCGGCTTGCGCACCATCACGTCGAGTTCCACCTCCCGATGGTCCTCTCGGGCTTCGCCGGTGGTCCGCATACCGGTGACCACAGCACGCGACTTGGTGCCGTGCCGGATCAGATCGAGCTCCTCGCCGGTGACGAGGCCCTTGCGGACAAGCATCTGGTCGAACGCCGCGCGAACCGCGAGCATGTCCGTGGCGGTGGCCAGGCGTTCATCCGCCTCAACCTGGTCGGTTCCGTCCTTGCCAGTGGTGCGGCGCGAAATGGCCAGCGCGGCGGCGGTGCCTGCGACAACAACGCAGATGAATCCGAGCAACAGCGGCGTAGACATGCCATTAGCGTCAACCGACGGGCTGGCTACCGAACCCAACTTTATGCTGTGCAGATGAGCGCGGGATTCGAGGTGGAGGCGGCGATTGCCGTCAGCCAGCCGCGTCGAGCGGTGATCGACGGGGCGTGGCGGGCCATCGGAGAAGGTGTCGAGGTGCTCAGCGGCGACGACGGCGGACCGCTACGCCGCACGGTCAAGCGGATCCTCGACCCGCTGGTGCTTCGGCTGCGCGCGAACACGCAGTACTCGGCGCCGTTGGTCGACGCCGACGTGGCCGTGGCGATGCACGACTTGATCGTCGGCCACGGTGCCCAATTGCGCGCCACCGCAGCCTGGTTCGAGCTGCTCAAACGCGAACGCCGCCGGCTGCGCATCACCACGGGCAACGCACAGGAGCTGTACTTCCCCGCCTGCTTCGAGCTTGCGGTGACGAAAGGCGCACCCGCCCAAGCAGAGGCGGAAGCGGTACTCCTTGAGATTCACGGTGACCGGGACCGCACCGCGATCGAGGTGCTCAACCAGTATGTGACCGACCCGCAGGTAGTCGCCGGGCTGTCCGATCAGCTCGGCCGAAGCTGGGCGGACGTCCGGGCCGGGACGGAGATCATGGGGCCGTTTCTCGCCGGCCTCACCACCGTGCTCGGTCCCGCCGCGGGCCACAGTGCCGCGGCTGCTCGGCAACGGGTTTGGTCGGCGTTGATCGCCGATGCCACGCCGTACAACCTCGGCGCGAAGGCGCACACAGCGGAGGACCTGCCGTGGTCGATCGCCGAGCTCGGGCTGAGTTCCGTTGAGCCGCAACGGCTACCCGCGATCGTGGCAGGACCAGACAGCGATCGTCCGTTGAACCGCAGCGTCGTCGACCGGGTCCGGGCCACGCTGCGGCGCGCGATGGACCGAGACGAACTGCCCGACATTCCGCTGCTGTGCGCGGAAGAAGTCGACCGGGCGTGCGCGCCGTGGGGTCTGCTGGCGGAGGACAAGCAGGCCACACTGATCGCCGGGATCGAGATCGGCGCATCCCTGGCGCCGTTGACCGAGTCCGCGGCGCCGCGCTATGAGCTGGCCGGCCAGATCCAGGCGCGGCTGCGCAAGGAAGCGTATGTCCTGCACGCGCGGCGGTATCTGGCCGACGGCGGACCCATGCATCCGCGGCAGCAGCAGGTGATCGACGACCTCGCCGCGTTCGCACGCCCGTATCTGAGCCGGCTGTGGGCCCGGCTGCACGGCCGCGACGTGTGGCAGGAGCCGTGCGACGACGTCGACGACGTGCGCGCGCTGCTCGAGGGAGTAGCGAGGTCAGTGAGCCTCGATCATCGGCAGCGGATCAAGGCGATGCTCGAACTGCAGGTGGCGGGATGAGATTGGTCGCCGATTCTGGATTGTGGAGCACGGGTCAACAGGTGACGCATCCACAGCTGACCGCCGTACTGGAAGTCAGCGGCGCGGTGCTGTCGTGGACCGTCGACGAGCCCTCGAGAGCCGCCCAGATCACGTTCACCGATACGGCCCGCGCCGATTGGCTGTGGCACGTGCTGGGCGCACCAGGGCACAGCGCGCTGGCCGCGGCACTGAACGGCCGCACCCTCGACGAAGCCGTCGAACTTGGCGGCGTCGATGTGATCCCGGGATCCCTCGACCGCCTGCGGCGCCTCGCGCTCGGGCATTGGCTGCGCCGATGGTGGCCCGCCAGCCACCGTGACGGCATCGCTGCCCTCGATGGCGCAGTCCTCGACGCCGAGATCGCGATGCTCACGGCGGCCGCCCAGGACTTCTTCACAGACGACACCTTCGACTCGGACGTCGCGAGTCTGCTGCGCCCGCACGCCGCGGCGCTCAGCGCGCACAGCCGCGGCGGCGACCCGCGAGTGATCGAACTCGTGCAGACCTGCGTCGAGGTGGCCGACGATGTCGGGGTTGCGTTCGTCGAGGCGGACTTCGTGCCGCAGCGCCGTGACGACTATGCGCTCGCCGCGGGCGCGGATGTGGGCCTGCGCGGTTCAGGCGCGATCGCCACGGGAGCCGGTTCACTCAATTGGGGTGCCGTCCCGCCCGGCATTTTCGACGCGGCCGAGAACACCATCGACTGGCACGTGGCGGCGGCGAATGGCTTCGCGAAAGCCGTTGTGCGCGTGGAGTTATCGGGGCTTGGGTTGGCCGAGGGGATTGCTGTGCGGCTGCGGTCCGGCGGTTTCGGCGGCCAGGGCGTGCTCGATGCCGATGGTAATGCGGCGTTCCCCCTCGTCGACGAACTGCAGCAGCCCGTAACGGAATCGGCTGCCTGGGACCATGATTGGCGGTCCACCGCGGTGGGGGTTGGGGCTGACCTGGAATCGCCAGTCGAGTCGCCGCAGACGCGCGAGCGGATCAGGGAATTCGCACGGTCGCGACTGCGCGAGCCGGCCGGTGATGCATTCCTTGCCGAAGTGCTGGCCGCCGAATCGGATTACTGAGCGTCGTCCTGTTCGGGCTGCATCGACTTGCGGATCTCAGCGAGTCGTTCGGCGGCGGCACGCTGACGCGCGTCGTACTGCTCCTCGACGGTGCGGCCCTCCGGTGACTCGGCGTCGAGTTCGGCCGCGCCGATCGCGGTGCCGTAGCGGTTTTCGATCTTCTCGCGGACCGATTCGAACGTCGGCACTCCGCCTGGCGTATAGCCAGTCTCAACAGGCTCGGCGGGTGTGGCCGCTGTCGGCGGGCTGTCTGGCTGCAGCGCGACATCGTCGACCACCTCGCCTTCGGCGGCGGGTTCCGGTTCGGAAGTGGGTTCGTCCGGCATGCCGTTCACGCTACCGGCCTACTTGGCCTCGGCCTGCAGATGCGGCGCTGAGTGGGGCGGACCGGGCGGCGGGCCCGGCGGGTCAGATGCCGGCAGGGGGAGGGCGGGGTGGCCGGGTGTGCCGAGTTGACCCGCCAGCCAGGGAAGCGCCGCGGCGAACGCGCGCGCCGCAAACGGCCAGTCGTGCTTACCGGGCTGCGCTACCACCGCGCACTCGATCCCGTTGACGCTGGCTGTCGCGCACAGCGAGTTCGCCGCCGCGGTTTGGTCGTTCGGGTTGGCCGCCGCGTTCACCGCTTTGGTGCCCGACGGCGTAGAGCCGTTGATGTCGAACCAGCCCGCCATCCCGGAGTAGGGGCCGTGGCGGGTGATGACCGTAGTCGGGTCGAACGCCGCATAGGCGGCGCTGTTTCCGCCGAATAGCCGTGCAACGGTCTGGGCTTCGTTGCCCGAATTGGGGGTCAGATCGCCCGCAATGTCCTCGAATGCGCTGAACATGTCGGGATGCATCACGGCCAGGTCGACGGCGCAGGTGCCGCCCATCGACCATCCGACGACGCCCCAGTTAGCACGGTTCGGCGATACGGAAAAATTCGAAAGCATAAACGGCACAACATCTTTGGTGAGGTGATCGGCCGCGTTGCCGCGTGCGCCGTTGACGCATTCGGTGTCGTTGTTGAACGAGCCGCCCGGGTCGACGAAGACGAACACCGGTGCATTGCCGCCGTGCGCGGACGCGAAGTCGTCGATCGTTTTGATCGCGTTGCCTGTCCGCATCCAGTCCGCAGGTGTGTTGAACTCGCCGCCGATCATCATCACCGTCGGCAGCGACGGCGGGGGATCGGTGGCGTACCAGGCGGGCGGAAGGTAGACCAGCTCACCGCGGTGCTTGAAGCCCGACGCGGTGTCGGAAATGCTGACCGGCACCACGGTGCCCTTCGGCGGAATCGCGTGCCGCTTCTGCATGGCGGTCACGGTGACCGCGTCCGTCTGATCGGGCAGCGGGCCCGCGGTCAGCTGATTCCACGCGGTCTGCACGGTGGGGAAGTAGCCGACCCACAGGTTCAGGGCCAGCGCCGAACACAGCACGCACAGCGGCAGCGCCAGCGTCGACACCCCGCGCCGCCACCACCTGGCGCCGCGCCAGCCTGCGACCAGCACCCCGGCCGCGACACCGGACAGGCCGATCCAGATCCACAGTGAGTACGGGGCGGGGTTGGAGTCGTCGCTCAACCCTTGTGAGGCGATGTACCAGTACGCGGCCACCGCCGCTGTGACACCGACCAATGTGGCCCACGGCAGCCACACGAGCCGCCAGCGCCGGCTTCGCCAGCCGATCGCGGCGATCAGCACAGTGCCAGCGATCAGCTGCACCGTCACCGGAAGCCAGCCGTGCATGAGCGAAAGGTGGTGGCGCAACTGCTCGGGAAACGTCACGGCAACATCGTGGACGCGTTTCCTTGAAAATGCCTGTGAGCGACCTGCTAACGCGGTTTGGCCAACGGGAACGGCAGGGTTTCGCGAATGCTGCGTCCGGTGATCAACATGACGACGCGGTCCACGCCCATGCCGAGACCGCCCGTCGGCGGCATCGCGTACTCCATCGCCTGGAGGAAGTCCTCGTCGAGCTCCATCGCTTCAGGGTCGCCGCCCGCGGCGAGTAGCGACTGCTCCTGCAGCCGCCTGCGCTGCTCGACGGGATCCGTCAGCTCGCTGTAGGCGGTGCCCAACTCGACGCCCCACGCCACCAGGTCCCAGCGCTCGGCCACCGCTGGAATGCTCCGATGCGGCCGGGTCAGCGGCGACACCGACGTCGGGAAGTCCTTGTAGAACGTGGGCGCCTCGGTGCGGTCCTCGACCAGTCGCTCGTAGAGTTCGAGCACAACCGCGCCGGCATCCCAGTGGGTCAGGTAGGGGATTGCGGCGGCGTCGCACAACGTGCGCAGTGCGGCCAGATCGGTGTCGGGACCGATCTGTTCACCCAGGGCCTCCGACACCGCGCCGTGCACGGTCTTCACCGTCCAGTCCCCGGAGATGTCGACGGGTTCCATGGTGCCGTCGTCGCGGGGACGCAGGAACACGTGCGCACCGTTGGCGGCCTGCGCCGCGTTCTGGATCAGCTCGCGACAACCGTCGATCCACACGTTGTAGTCGGCGTGCGCCTGGTACGCCTCCAGCAGTGTGAACTCGGGATTGTGGCTGAAGTCGACGCCCTCGTTACGAAATGCACGACCCAGCTCGAAGACCCGCTCGACACCGCCGACGCACAGCCGCTTGAGGTACAGCTCGGGAGCGATGCGCAGATACAGGTCGAGGTCGTAGGCGTTGATGTGAGTGAGAAACGGCCGGGCATTGGCGCCGCCGTGGATCTGCTGCAGGATCGGCGTCTCGACCTCCAAAAACCCCTTGCCGACCAGGGTTTCGCGGATCGCGTGCAGCACACCGCTGCGCGCCCGGATCAAGTCGCGGGCCTCCGTGTTGATCGCCAGGTCGACGTAGCGGGCCCGCACCCGGGCCTCCTGGTCGGTCAGTCCCTTCCACTTGTCGGGCAGCGGGCGCAGGCACTTGCCGATCAGGCGCCAGCTGAGCACCATCAGCGAGCGGGTACCTTTCTTGCTGTATCCCATGGTGCCGGACACCTGGATCAGATCGCCGAGGTCGATGGCGCCGGTGAAGTCCGCAGTCGTGCCCTTCTCCAACAGCGAATTGTCAAGCAGCAGTTGGACTTCACCCGACCAGTCGCGCAATAGTGCGAATAGCACGCCGCCGTAATCGCGGACGCGCAACACTCGCCCGGCCACGGTCAGCGTGCCTGCCCCCTCGGAGTCGACAGCCTGTGCGACCGTATGACTCGGCGCCTCGCCGACGGGATAGGCGTCGACGCCGCTGTCCTGCAAAGATTTGAGCTTGGCCATTCGAACGCGGACCTGTTCGGGCAGTCGCGGTCCCGCGTCGCCCTTGGGCAGGTCGGCCTCCAACTCGCCGAGATCAGGGGCGCTGCCGTCGTGGTGCAACAGGCCGGTTGCCACCAGATTTTCGGGCGCCGAGATGTGTTGGCCGGTGTGTGGCTGCTCGTTGCGTCTCGAAAACGGCAGCACGAGAAAGCCTTCGGCGATCACCGAGGCAATCCCGACCCGGGGGATCAGCCGGGCGTCCTCGTAGCAGGCGTAGCGCGGGATCCACTCGGGTTGATACTTCATGTTCGACCGGTACAGCGTCTCAAGCTGCCACCACCGGGAGAAGAACACGAGCAAGCCGCGCCAGAGCCGCGCCACGGGTCCGGCGCCGAGTTGGGCGCCCTGTTCGAACGCCGATCGGAACATCGCGAAGTTCAGCGAGATTCGGGTCACCCCAATGTCTTCGGACTGCATGCACAGCTCGCTGACCATCAGTTCGATTGTCCCGTTCGGCGATTGCGGTGAACGGCGCATCAGGTCGAGCGAAGCTCCGCTCGTACCCCACGGCACCAGCGACAGCATCGCGACGACTTCATCTTTTCCGGCGGAGTTCTGGATCGCCTCGACCAGCAGGCAGTCGCCGTCGGCAGGGTCGCCGATACGGCCCAGCGCCATCGAGAAGCCGCGCTCGCTTTCGGTGTCCCGCCAGGATTCGGCCCGCTCGATCACCTGGGCCATCTCCTCGCTGCCAATGTCGCGATGACGCCGAATCCGCACCGATGCGCCGGCCCGCCGCGCCCGGGTAACGGCTTGGCGCACGGCCCGCATGTCGGGTCCAGACAGCCGGAAGTTATCCGGGTACAGGATGGCCTCGTCGCCCAGCTGAAATGCGTTGAGGCCGGCCTGACGGAACGTCTCGGCGGCGGACGAACTGGCACCCATCACGCCGGGTGCCCAGCCGTAGGTCTGGCACAGCGCCAGCCACGCCTCAATGGCCTGCGGCCACGCCTTCGGATCGCCGACCGGGTCGCCGCTGGCCAGGCAGACACCTACCTCCACGCGGTAGGTGATCGCCGCGCGGCCGTTCGGCGCGAACACCACCGCCTTGTCCCGGCGGGTGGCGAAGTAGCCGAGTGAATCGTTCTTGCCGAACAGCTCGAGCAGGCCGCGGATCGCGGACTCGTCCTCACCAGTAAGGGCGTTCTCGGCGCGCTGCGACTGAAAAAGCACGATCGCCGCCACCATGAGCGCCAGCGCGCCGAAAAGGCCCAATAGCGCGTTGACGAAGACATGCGGGTGCCCGGAGAAGTTCGAAGAATCGGCGCCGGCGAACGCGCTGACCCGGTTCAGCGCGTACCAGAACCGATCCTCACGTGCGAGCGTGCCGGGGGAGAACTCCAGCAGCGCCCATCCGATGAGCGTGCCGACCACCATGCCGGCGACAAGGGCGGCGGCCGCCTTCACCAGCGCTCCGCGACGCACCTTCGCCCAGAACTCCTTGCGCGCCAGAACCAGGAACAAGATCGCCGCCACATGGAAGGCGAGGCCGATCACCTCACCGATGTCAGCGACGACCGATTCGTCACCGGTGACAAGGTCCCCGACGTTCCAGCCGATCGCCGCGACCATGTAGCCGACCAGGATCAACCATGCGATGCGCTTGCGGGCGGCCAGAGCCGCGGCCAACAGTGCCAACACGAATGCCCACGCGAAGCTGGTGTCGGGAAAGTTGAAGATGTAGTCGTTGACGAACTCGCGCGGTTCCTTGATGAGCCAGCGGAACCCGGGCGAGACGCTCGCGATCAGGGAGAGGGTGGCGATGATGCCGACGGTCCAGCCGGCCGCCGCGGGCACCCATGCGTGCCGTGAAGCCCGACGTGTCAACGTGGCGGTCATAGGCCGCGACAATATGCGCTCAACCCGGGAAATGGGTGGGAGTGCTACCAGACGGGGCCGGTGTACTTCTCGCCAGGGCCTTGGCCCGGTTCGTCAGGCGTGGCGCTGGATTCACGGAACGCCAACTGCAATGTCTTGAGCCCGTCGCGCACCGGCCCGGCGTGTGGTCCCAGGTATTCGGCGGACGCGGTGACCAACCCGGCCAGCGCGGTGATCAGCCGGCGCGCCTCATCGAGATCGCGTTGCGGGCTCTCGTCCGGGTCCTCCGCCGACAACCCGAGCTTCTCGGCCGCGGCGCTCATGAGCATCACAGCCGACCGCGTGATCACCTCGACGGCGGGTATCTCAGCCAGCTCGCGGACGGCCGAGCCGTCCAGATCGCGTGTGTTCGAGTCATCAGTCATGGCTGCTAGACTGGCATGCGCGACCGTCCCCGGCGTACGCCAGGGACAGCAAGTGGAGTCCCAACTCCCACCGCTCACCCTACCGGTGCAGTGGTCCGGTCACAGACATCCGATGTCTGTCCTGGTCGGTATTGGGCCCTGCTTTGAGCAGGGCCTTTCTGTTCGAAACGAGCAGAGTGCTGATGGTGTTGGGGCTCCTGGAGGACAACATAGGAGGCCCCATCAGCACTGAGACCCGCGTCAACGAGCGCATTCGAGTACCTGAAGTCCGCCTGATCGGACCAGGTGGCGAGCAGGTAGGCATTGTGCGCATCGAAGACGCCCTCCGCGTCGCCGCGGATGCCGATCTCGACCTTGTCGAAGTAGCGCCGGACGCCAAACCGCCGGTCTGCAAGATCATGGACTACGGCAAGTTCAAATACGAGACGGCTCAGAAGGCACGCGAGTCTCGCAAGAATCAGCAGCAGACCGTCGTCAAGGAACAGAAGCTGCGACCGAAGATCGACCCACACGACTACGAGACCAAGAAGGGCCACGTAGTCCGCTTCCTGCAAGCGGGGTCGAAGGTCAAGGTGACCATCATGTTCCGCGGACGTGAGCAGTCGCGGCCCGAGCTGGGCTACCGGCTGTTGCAGCGGCTGGGCGCCGACGTCGCCGATTACGGCTTCGTCGAGACGTCCGCCAAGCAGGACGGCCGAAACATGACGATGGTGCTGGCTCCGCACCGCGGCGCGAAGACTCGTGCCAAGGCGGCGCACGATGCCGACGCACCGGCTGCGCAACGCGCAGTCGCTGCGCCCAGCGAAGCACAGACCGATACACCACAGAACTGAGGACGTAAATGCCCAAGGCCAAGACCCATAGCGGCGCTTCCAAGCGGTTCCGGCTGACCGGGACCGGCAAGGTCGTGCGCCAGAAGGCCAACCGTCGGCACTTGCTCGAGCACAAGCCGACCAAGCGCACCCGGCGCCTCGACGGCCGCACCGAGGTGTCGGCCAACGACCGGACCCGCATCAAGAAGCTGCTGAACGGTTAATCAGCCCCACGCTCGTACGACCTGAACGAATAGGAACACTCCCATGGCACGCGTAAAGCGCGCAGTCAATGCTCAGAAGAAGCGACGCACAGTACTCAAGGCGTCTAAGGGGTATCGCGGCCAGCGGTCGCGGCTGTACCGCAAAGCCAAAGAGCAGCAGCTGCATTCATTGACCTATGCCTACCGTGACCGGCGTGCCCGCAAGGGCGAGTTCCGCAAGCTGTGGATCTCCCGGATCAACGCGGCGGCCCGCACCAACGACATCACCTACAACCGGTTGATCCAGGGCCTGAAGGCCGCCGGCGTCGAGGTCGACCGCAAGAACCTCGCCGAGATCGCGGTCAGCGACCCCGCCGCGTTCACCGCGCTGGTTGAGGTCGCCAAGGGCGCGCTGCCCACTGATGTGAATGCGCCGTCGGGCGAGGCTGCCTGACGCTCACCGAGCGCTCGGTCAAGGTGGCGGCGGCGGTCAAGCTGAACCGCCACACCGTACGACGCCGCGCCGGACGCTTTCTCGCCGAGGGACCGAACCTCGTCGAGGCCGCGTTGCGGCGCGGACTCGTGTCTGAGGTGTTCGCCACCGAGTCCGCTATGAACCGGTTCGGCGGCTTGCTTGCCGACGCGCCGGTGCACCTGGTGACGGAGCGCGCCGCAAAAGCGTTGTCCGAGACCGTGACTCCGGTCGGACTGGTGGCGGTGTGCTCGATGCCCCAAATTCCCCTGGCCGACGTCCTCGCCGAGGATCCACGGCTGGTGGCCGTCGCGGTGGGGATCTCCGAACCCGGCAATGCCGGCACCCTGATCCGCATCGCCGACGCGATGGGCGCCGACGCCGTGGTGCTGGCCGGGCACAGCGTGGATCCCTACAACGGAAAGTGCATGCGGGCGTCGGCGGGCAGCATCTTCTCGATCCCCGTGATCACGGAACCCAATGCACACGGCGCCGTAGCCGCATTGCGCGAAGCTGGACTACAGGTCGTGGCCACCACCGTCGACGGCGAAGTCAGTCTCGACGAGGCTGACCTGTCCGAGCCGACCGCTTGGCTCTTTGGCACCGAGGCGCACGGCCTGCCAAGCGAACTGGCGGAGATGGCCACCCATCGGGTGCACATCCCGATGCCTGGCAGCGCCGAAAGTCTCAATGTGGCGTCCGCCGCCTCGATCTGCCTGTACCTGAGCGCACGCGCGCACCGATCCGGCTAACCGCCGAGCGGCCAGTTATGTCACGGATATCGGCCGAAAAGCGTGCAATAATTGGCCACTCGATTTGCTAAGCCAGCAGGCCCTTGGCGACGTGCGTGATTTGCACCTCGTTGCTGCCGGCGTAGATCATCAGCGACTTCGCGTCGCGTGCGAGCTGCTCCACCCGGTACTCGGTCATGTACCCGTTGCCGCCGAACAGCTGCACCGCGTCCATCGCCACGTCGGTCGCGGCCTGCGAGCAGTACCACTTGATGGCGGACGCCTCCGGCAGTGAGATCTGCTTACCCGTCTGCATGGCCTCGATGACCCGAAACAGCATGTTGCGCACGTTCATTCGGGCCACTTCCATGTTCGCCAGTTTCAGCTGGATCAGCTGGAACTGCCCGATTTCCTTGCCCCACAGCGTGCGACTCTTCGCGTAGTCGACACACAGATGGAGGCACTCCTCGATGACACCCAGCGCCATCGCCGCCACCCCGATGCGCTCGGCCGAGAAGTTCGCACGGGCACTGGCCCGACCGTCACCGGCCGCGTTCTCCTCGGATTCACCGAGCAGCCGGTCGCGGCCCAACCGGACGTTGTTGAAGAACAGCTCCCCGGTGCGTGAGCTGTGAATGCCCATCTTGCGGAACGGTTTTGACTGTACGAACCCGTCAATGCCGCGGTCCAGCACGAAGGTCAGCACCTTGCGGTCACGCTTGTCGACGCCGGGTGCGTCGAGTTTGGCGTACACGACCACGACGTCGGCGTCGGGACCGTTGGTGATGAAGGTCTTCTGCCCGTTGAGGATGTAGTCGTCGCCGTCACGCACGACATAGGACCTCATGCCGCCGAACGCATCAGAACCGGAATCGGGTTCGGTGATCGCCCACGCGCCCACCTTGTCGTAGGTGACCAGGTCCGGCAGCCAGCGTTGCTGCTGCGCAAGTGTGCCGCGGCCCATGATCGTCGGCACGGTGAGCCCCAGGCTGACGCCCATCCCGGTAACGACGCCCATGCATACCCGGCACAACTCGCTGACAACGACGAAACCCATGCCGGCCGAAGCGCCGTCGCCGCCGAACATGCCGCCCGACGACGCCTTGCCGGAGGGTTCCCCGCCCTCCCGCAACCGCGCCAGTCGCTTGTTCAGCGAATCGCGCGCCATATCCGCGATGCCGAACGTCGCGAACAGCTTGCGGATGATGGGGTAGGGCTCCATCTCGCCGCTCTCCAGCGCGTCGACGTGCGGACGGACTTCCTTGTCCACGAACTCGCGCACGGCATCGCGCACGGCGAGGTCAACATCAGACCACTCGAACATGCGATCAGGCTGCCTTACCGCGTCCGCGTGCCGGACGCAGACCCGCCAGAGAGAACGTCGTGTGCACCAACGACCCGGCGCGGTCGAGCAGCGTCTTGCGCGGCGGTACGTAGTGCATCGGCAAGCCACGCCGGTCGCTTGGCGGCGCCATGAATGCGGGGGCCTCGACGAGTGGAGCGTCTTCGGGCAGTCGGCCCTCTGCGCGGCGGTACGCGGCCAACGCCCGCGGGTGCAGCCGAATCTCCTGGGGCACCGCGACGAACGCCAGCTCCACCAGCTTGCCGAACAGCCGCAGCAGCACCTCATCACCGGCCGTCCACCGCATGCCTGCCTTTTCGCGCACCGCATCGTCGAACAGCCCGGCCGCGATCCAGCGCTGTGCTCCCACCATCGGCTTGAACAGCTGGTCCCAGACGGTGGTTGGCATCAACACGAACCACGGTTTGGGGATGCGGATGGTGAAGATGTCCAGCGTGGCCTTGTTGATCTCGAGCTCTTCGCTGCACTTGCGATCCCAGTACTCCTGGAATTCCTCCCACGTCTTTGGTACCGGCCGCATGCTCATGCCGTACATCCGGTACCACTGCACGTGCTCGTCGAACAGCTGGCGCTTCTCGGCCTCGGTCAGCCCGCCGCAGAAGTACTCGGCGGTCTTGATGATCAGCATGAAGAAGGTGGCGTGCGCCCAGTAGAAGGTCTCGGGGTTGAGCGCGTGATAGCGACGACCTTCGGGGTCGATGCCCTTGATCGTCTTGTGGTAGCTCTTGATCTGCTCACCGGTCGCAGAGGCGCGGTCGCCGTCGTAGACAACGCCCATGATCGGGTAGACCGAGCGCGCGACGCGCTGCAGGGGCTCGCGAAGCAGGACGGAATGATCCTCGACGCCAGCGCCAAGCTCGGGGTACATGTTCTGGATCGCACCGATCCACACGCCGAGCATGCCTGTGCGCAGGTCGCCGAAGTACTTCCAGGTCAGCGAATCGGGACCAAGCGGTCCGCCGGCATTGGCGGTCGTCGTTGAGCGCACGGCTCAACGATAATCTTGACAACGTACGTTGTCTACGATTTGGGGCGGCGCGGCGGCGCACCGTTATGCACCGGCTATCGACCCGCCACACGCTTGTGACCAGCCAGTTTGCCGGTCGATTGCCGGTCCCGACGAGGGCCACATACGCTGTCGCTGTGAATGTCGAGTCGTTCGATGAACGATCCGGCGGTATCGGGGAAATCGACGAGGCGCCGGATCGTCCGGCGGCGCCACGGTCATCCGGAAAGATGGGTTGGCTGAAGAACACCAATCACAGCCCGGCCGTCATCGCCTTCCTGCGCCGTGCGCGTCGCGCGCTGCCCGGTGATCCCGAGTTCGGAGATCCGTTGTCGGCGGACGGCGTTGGGGGACCACGCGCCGCCGCGAGGGCCGCCGATCGGCTGCTGGAGCGTGAGGCCGCCTCACGCGAGGTGAGCCTGGGAGCGCTGCAGGTATGGCAGGCGCTGACCGAGCGGGTGTCGGGCAAGCCCGCGAATCGCGAGGTGACGCTGGTCTTTACCGACCTCGTGGGCTTTTCGTCGTGGTCGTTGAGTGCCGGCGACGATGCGACACTGAAATTGTTGCGCAGGGTGTCTCAGGTCGTCGAGCCGCCGCTCTTGGAGGCGGGCGGGCACATCGTCAAGCGGATGGGCGACGGCATCATGGCGGTGTTTGCCGAGCCAGTCACCGCGGTGCGCGCTGCCATCGCCGCTCGTGACGCGGTGAAAGCCGTTGACGTGGACGGGTATACGCCGCGGATGCGGGTGGGCATTCATACCGGCCGCCCACAGCGGATCGGCTCGGACTGGCTTGGCATTGACGTCAACATCGCGGCGCGGGTGATGGAGCGAGCCACAAGGGGCGAACTGGTCGTATCGGCGTCCACGCTCGAACAGATTTCCCACGACGACTTCGAATCGTTGGGAGTGACCGCCAAACGTCTTCGCAAGCAAGTCTTTACGGCCAAGCAGGACGGCGTGCCTGCCGATCTCATCATGTACCGCCTGAAAACTAGCAGGCAATTGCCAGGTGGCGACGACAACGACGGGGAGACTGCTGACGCATAGTCGTTGGTAGATGTTGCTCAAAGCGCTTACCCCGCTGGCGCGGGTCCGCGTCACCGTGGCATATGCGGTGATCGTGACCTGCGTCACCTCAGCTCTGTACGTTCTCGGTCCGCAGGTGCAGGACCGAGTGATCCGTCACGCCAGCACGAATCTGCACAACCTCAGCCATGGGCACCTCGGCACGCTTGCGGGCAGCGCGTTCGTCATCGACGCCGGCCCGATCTACCTGTGGCTGCCCGGACTGGTGTGCCTGCTCGCGCTGGCGGAGTTGTTGTGGCGCAGCGGCCGGTTGGTGGTTGCCTTCGTGATGGGGCACGTCGGCGCCACCCTGCTTGTCGCTATCGGCCTCACTGCGGCAGTGGAAGTGGGCTGGCTGCCGCTGTCGGTCAGCCGCGCGACGGACGTCGGCATGAGCTACGGGGCGGCGGCGGTGCTGGGTTCACTGACCGCAGCGATACCTCGGCGCTGGCTCGCGGCGTGGCTTGGATGGTGGCTGGCCGTCGCCCTGGCCGTGGTGGCCGTCGGCCGCGACTTCACCGACGTCGGGCATGCGGTGGCGCTGGCGCTGGGCATGTTGGTCTCGACGAGATTTGGTCGGCCGGCCGAGTGGACGCCGGTGCGCTACGCGATGCTGGCCGTTGCCTCGGCGTTCGGCTACCTGGTGCTCGCAAGCACCGACCTCCTTATTGCGACGGCCTCCGGCCTGACCGGTGCCGTGGTCGCACAGTGTTGGACAAGGGCACACCGTCGGCGGGAGATCGTGCGCCAACCCCTGGCTCGGGCCGCGGCGCCGGAAAGTAATGCGTGCAAGGCGCCATCAGGGCATCGCTTATGATCGCCGGGTGGCTGATCAGCCCCTGGACCTGTCTGGGTTATCCGAAGAAGCGCTGACCAAAGCCGTCAGCGCGGCCCAGCATGCCTTCAATCTGGCAGCCGGCCTTGACGAACTGGCCCGCGCCAAGACCGAGCATCTCGGCGACCGGTCGCCGATCGCGCTGGCCCGTCAGGCGCTGGGTTCGCTGCCGAAGGCTGACCGCGCGGATGCAGGCAAGCGGGTCAACGTCGCTCGCACCGAGGCGCAGCGGGCCTACGATGAGCGCCTTGTCGCCCTGAGGGCCGAGCGTGACGCCGCCGTGCTGGTCGCCGAGCGCATCGACGTCACGCTGCCGTCGACCCGTCAGCCGATCGGCGCGCGGCATCCGATCACGATCCTGGCCGAGCACGTCGCCGATACGTTCGTCGCGATGGGTTGGGAACTGGCCGAAGGACCCGAGGTCGAGACCGAGCAGTTCAACTTTGACGCGCTGAATTTCCCGCCCGACCATCCGGCGCGCAGTGAGCAGGACACGTTCTACATCGCCCCTGACGGCTCTCGCCAGGTGTTGCGCACCCATACCTCACCCGTGCAGATCCGCGCGCTGCTGGAGCGCGACCTGCCGGTCTACATCATCTCGATCGGCCGGACCTTCCGTACCGACGAACTCGACGCCACCCACACCCCGGTCTTCCACCAGGTGGAGGGACTGGCGGTGGACAAAGGCCTGACGATGGCACACCTGCGCGGCACGCTGGATGCGTTCGCCCGTTCGGAGTTCGGCCCGCAGGCCCGCACCCGGTTCCGCCCGCACTTCTTCCCGTTCACCGAGCCGTCCGCCGAGGTCGACGTCTGGTTCGAAAACAAGAAGGGCGGCCCCGGCTTCGTGGAATGGGGCGGCTGCGGCATGGTCAACCCAAATGTGTTGCGCGCCTGTGGAATTGACCCCGAGATCTACTCCGGGTTCGCGTTCGGCATGGGCCTTGAGCGCACCCTGCAGTTCCGCAACGGTATTCCTGACATGCGCGACATGGTCGAGGGCGACGTCCGCTTCTCACTGCCGTTCGGGGTAGGGGCCTGATGCGGCTGCCATACAGCTGGCTGCGCGAGGTGATTAACGTCGGCGCGCCAGGGTGGGAGCCCTCCGCTGCAGAGCTGGAGCAGACGCTGATCCGGATCGGCCACGAGGTCGAAGAAATCATCCCAGTCGGGCCGGTCGCCGGGCCGCTGACCATCGGGCGCGTCATCCAGATCGAGGAACTCACTGAGTTCAAGAAGCCGATCCGTGCCGTCAAGGTCGACGTCGGTGAAGCCGAACCCCGCGACATCGTCTGTGGGGCAACCAACTTCGCCGTCGGCGATCTGGTGGTCGTCGCGCTGCCTGGCACGATTTTGCCCGGCGACTTCACGATCGCAACCCGCAAGACCTACGGCCGCACATCGGACGGGATGATCTGCTCTGCTTCAGAGCTCAATCTCGGCGTCGACCACGCGGGAATCATCGTGCTTCCGCCAGGCACCGCCGAGCCCGGCGCTCCCGCGGCGGATGTGGTCGGGCTCGACGACGTGGTGTTCCACCTGGCGATCACTCCTGACCGCGGCTACTGCCTGTCGGTGCGCGGCATGGCTCGCGAAATCGCCTGCGCCTACGACCTCGACTATGTCGACCCCGCGGACATCGCACCGCTTCCCGCCGAAGGCGACGCCCTGCCGGTGACCGTCCAGCCCGGCACCGGCGTGATCCGGTTCGGCCTGCGGCCGGTCACCGGTATCGATCCGACCGCGGTATCGCCGTGGTGGATGCAACGGCGGCTGCTGCTGAGCGGCATCCGCGCGATCTCCCCGGCCGTGGACGTCACGAATTACGTGATGCTCGAACTCGGTCATCCGATGCACGCCCACGACCGCAGCCTGATCACCGGTGGCTTCAAGATACGTTTCGCGGAACCGGGGGAGACGGTCGTCACGCTCGACGACATCGAGCGCAAGCTCGATCCGCGCGATGTGCTCATCGTCGACGACGTCGCGACCGCGGCGATCGGCGGCATCATGGGTGCCGGCACCACGGAGGTCCGCGACACCACCACCGACCTCATGCTCGAGGCGGCGGTGTGGGATCCCGCGGCGGTGTCGCGGACCCAGCGCCGGCTCCACCTGACCAGCGAGTCGGGACGCCGCTACGAGCGGACAGTCGATCCGGCCGTCTCCGTCGCAGCCCTTGACCGGGCCGCCACGCTGTTGGCCGATATCGCAGGCGGCACAATCGAATCCACGTTGACCGACTGGCGCGGCGACCCGCGGCGCGAGAATTGGGCGCAGCCGCCGGTCAGCATCGCCGTCGACCTGCCGGACCGCACCGCAGGCGTCGACTACGCCGACGGCACCACCCAGCGCAGGCTGACCCAGGTCGGCGCCGACGTGGTGATCGACGGCAACCGCGTGACGGCCACCCCGCCGAGCTGGCGCCCCGATCTGCGCCAGCCCGCCGACCTCGTCGAGGAAGTGCTGCGGCTCGAGGGCCTGGAGATCATCCCATCGGTGCTGCCGCAGGCGCCGGCCGGACGTGGCCTCACCCCGTCCCAGAAGCGCCGCCGCGCCATCGGGAAATCGTTGGCGCTCAGTGGTTATGTCGAGATCCTGCCGACGCCGTTCCTTCCGGCGGCGGTGTTCGACCAGTGGGGTTTGCCCGCCGACGATCCGCGCCGCAATACCGCGCTGGTGCTCAACCCGCTGGAATCCGACCGGCCGCGGCTGGCGACGACGCTTCTGCCCGGCCTGCTGGAAGCCCTGGTGCGCAACGTGTCCCGTGGGGCGGTCGACGTTGCGCTTTACGCGATCGCCCAGGTCGTCGAGCCCACCGCGGAAACCCGTGCCGTCGAACGCATTCCGAATGAGCGCAGGCCCACCGACGAGGAGATCGCCACACTCGACGCGTCACTGCCGCGCCAGCCGCAGCACGTCGGTGTGGTGTTGGCCGGTCTGCGTGAACAGGCCGGCCCGTGGGGTCCAGGGCGGCCGGTCGAGGCGCGCGACGCGTTCGAGGCGGTGCGCGTCATCGCCCGCGCCGCCGGCGTCGAGCTGACACTGCGGGCCGCGCAGTACCTGCCGTGGCATCCCGGCCGCTGCGCAGAGGTAGTGCTCGGCGACACAGTTGTCGGCCACGCGGGTCAGCTGCATCCCGCCGTCGTGGAACGATCCGGCCTGCCCAAGGGCACTTGTGCGGTCGAATTGGATCTAGCCGCCATCCCGATCACCGAGGCCCTGCCCGCGCCGTCGGTGTCACCGTTCCCGGCGGTCTTCCAGGATCTCAGTCTGGTCGTCGGGGAGGATATCGCCGCGCAGATGGTGGTCGACGCGGTACGCGATGGTGCGGGCGAGTTGCTCGAGGACGTCCGGCTGTTCGACATCTACACCGGTCCCCAAATCGGCGATGGCCGCAAGTCGGTCACGCTGGCGCTGCGATTTCGCGCCGCCGATCGCACGTTGACCGAGGACGAGGCCAGCGCGGCGCGCGACGCCGCCGTCAAGACCGCCGCCGACCGCGTCGGCGCGATTCAGCGCGCCTGACGACTTACGCCGCGCCGCTGTTCACTACCAATCGCGTCGGGCTGCGACCCAGTACCTGGCGCCACGGGATGTCGAGCGGATCTTCGGTCAGGCGCATCGACGGATCCACCGCGACCACCGCCCTGACGGACTCATTCACGGCGACCTTCGCAAGCGCGGTGCCCAGGCAGTAGTGGGCGCCCGCACCGAAGTTCAGTAGTACCGGGGTATCTCGTCGGGTGAAGCGGTCAGGGACGAAGTCGTCTGGGTCGCTCCACGCCAACCCATCACGGCACGCGGCAGCGATGCAGAGTAACACCATCGAGCCCGCCGGAATCGTGTTGCCGTGCAGCTCAATCGGCGCTGTCGTCGTGCGCGGGATGAGGGGGATGCTTGGCTCAAGGCGCATGGTTTCAGCGACAGCGCTTGCGAGTTGAGCAGCGTCTTTATCAATTCCGCCGAGTTCGTCCAGGTGCTGGAGTGCCACCAGGATGCTGCACGGGATCTGACTTCCTACCGTGTCATGCCCGGCGACAAGCAAATTGGCGATCATCGTGACTGTCTCGTCGTGTGTGAGACGCTCGCCGTCGGCTTCCGAAGCGAGTAGCGCGGTGATGAGGTCGGGGCCGGGGTCGTCGGCTCGGCGCTCCGTCAGTTCATCGACATAGTTCTTCAGTTCGCCGATGGCAATCGTTGCGTCCGAAATCTGTTCGGGGGTCATGACATAAAAGACTGGACTCAAGGCTTCGGCCCATTTCGCGAACACGGTGACATCGGTCTCCGGTACGCCCAGTAGTCGGCAGATCAGTCGGGTGCCCAGCGGCGAGCACGCCGCCGCCAGATCTCCACCGCCCTGGCGGACCGAAGCGACGGCCTCGTCGGCCATGTCTGTGGCAAGGGCGCGCAGCCCCTCGACGGACCGCGGCGTAAACGCCCGCGAGACCAGCGACCGGACGCGACGGTGATAGTCGCCCTCGGTCGTGAACATGAGTCGGCCGTACCAGTCACGTAATGGTCCGTCGGTGATGCCCATCATGTCGAACAGCGTCAGCCCGATTCCGTTCAGTCGCTGATCGTGGGCCAATGTCTCGACGTCGTGATACCGCAGCACGACGGTGGCACCAGTGGTGGTGTCGATGGCCAGCGGGCCCTCCGCTGCCGCCTCACGCAGCACGTCGTGCATTGCATGAGTAAAGGACCCGGTCAGATCCACCGATGGCAGAACTTTCGTATCCACGATTCCCCCCAGAATTGATGGTGCTCAAAGTATGGGGCGGCAGTTGCGTTGGAATTGGCTGAATGCCACGCGAGATCTGCGAGCGCTTACGATCGCAAACATCAAGGCCGACGCCGGCGCGAAAGCCCTGCTAGTAATTGATTTGCAACCACCTGCATAACCATGCAGAATCGCTTCATGACGTCTGTCGCGGTCGCCGGTGCCAGCGGATACGCCGGTGGAGAGATTCTGCGGTTGCTCCTTGGCCATCCTGCCTACGCCGACGGGCGGCTGACCATCGGTGCACTGACCGCGGCGGCGAGCGCCGGGACCACCGTCGCGGAACACCATCCGCACCTGCTTCCGCTGGCAGGCCGGGTGCTCGACGCGACGGACGTCGACGTGCTGACCGGCCACGACGTGGTGTTCCTTGCGCTGCCGCACGGGCACTCCGCCGCCTTGGCCGAGCGGCTCGGAGCCGAAACGGTAGTCATCGACTGCGGTGCCGACTTCCGGCTCACCGACGCGGCTGCATGGGAAAAGTTTTACGGCTCCACCCACGCCGGCAGCTGGCCCTACGGCCTGCCCGAGCTACCCGGTGCCCGTGAGCGGCTGCGAGCCGCCAAGCGGATCGCCGTGCCCGGCTGTTATCCGACCGCCGCACTGCTGGCGCTGTGGCCCGCGATCGCCGAGGACCTCATCGAGCCTGCGGTGACGGTCGTCGCCGTCAGTGGCGCATCCGGGGCCGGCCGAACCGCCAAGACCGACTTGCTTGGCTCGGAGGTCATCGGGTCTGCCCGCGCCTACAACATCGGCGGGAAACACCGGCATACGCCCGAGATCGCCCAAGGGCTGAAGGCCGTCACCGACAAGAACGTCACGGTGTCGTTCACGCCGGTGCTGATCCCGACGTCCCGCGGCATCCTGGCCACATGTACCGCGCGCACCACCGCGCCGTTGTCACAACTGCGGGCGTCTTACGAAAAGGCTTACGATGCAGAGCCGTTCGTGCACTTGTTGCCCGAGGGGCAGCTGCCCAAGACCGGCGCGGTGATCGGGAGTAACGCCGCGCAGCTGGCCGTCGCCGTCGATGAGGATGCCGAGACGTTCATCGCTGTCGCCGCCATCGACAACCTCGTCAAGGGCACCGGCGGCGCCGCCGTGCAGTCGATGAACCTCGCGCTGGGTTGGCCGGAAACCGAAGGGCTGTCGATCGTGGGAGTGGCGCCGTGACCGAAACTTCCACCGACACTCGGCTGGTCCGAACTCAGGGCGTCACCGCGCCCGCGGGCTTCCGCGCCACCGGAATCGCTGCGGGCATCAAGGCATCCGGCGCGCTCGATCTGGCGCTGGTGCTCAACGAGGGACCCGACCACGCCGCCGCGGGCATATTCACCCGCAACAAGGTCAAGGCCGCGCCCGTGTTGTGGTCGCAGCAGGTGCTGACCACTGGACGGCTGCGTGCGGTGATCCTCAACTCCGGGGGCGCCAATGCCTGCACCGGTCCGCAAGGGTTTCAGGACACGCACACCACTGCCGAAGCCGTCGCCGCCGCACTATCCGACTGGGGCACCGAGACCGGCGCCATCGAGGTGGCGGTCTGCTCGACCGGGCTGATCGGCGACCGGCTTCCGATGGACAAGGTGCTGACCGGCGTCACCGAAGTCGTGCACGAGATGGCCGGCGGACTGACCGGTGGCGAAGAAGCCGCCCGCGCGATCATGACCACCGACACGGTGCCGAAACAGGTTGCGCTGCATCACTCTGACAACTGGACCGTCGGTGGCATGGCCAAGGGTGCTGGCATGCTGGCGCCGTCGCTGGCCACCATGCTCACCGTCATCACCACCGATGCCGCCGCCAGTTCGGATGCGCTGCGCGCCGCACTGAATAAAGCGACCGCGCTCACTTTTGACCGCCTTGACGTCGACGGCAGCTGCTCCACCAACGACACCGTGCTGCTGCTGGCTTCCGGCGCCAGTGAGATCACGCCGAGCCAAACCGAATTGGACGACGCGGTGCTGCGGGTGTGCGACGACCTGTGCGCACAGCTGCAGGCCGACGCCGAAGGCGTGACCAAGCGCATCATCATCACCGTCACGGGGGCTGCATCCGAGGATGACGCGCTGACGGCTGCACGAGTGGTCGCGCGCGACAGCCTGGTGAAGACCGCCCTGTTCGGCTCCGACGCGAACTGGGGCCGGGTGCTGGCAGCGGTCGGCATGGCGCCGGTGGCCATGGACGCCGAGCGGATCAGCGTGTCGTTCAACGGTTCTCCGGTGTGTATCGACAGTGTCGGGGCATCCGGCGCCCGCGACGTCGACCTGTCAGGTGCCGACATCGACGTCACCATCGACCTCGGCGTCGGAACCGAGCGGGCAAGCATCCGCACCACCGACCTGTCGCATGGATACGTCGAAGAGAACTCGGCGTACAGCTCATGACCGTCGCGACGCCTCTCAAGGCTCAGGTGTTGGCCGCGGCGCTGCCGTGGCTCAAACAGATGCACGACAAGATCGTCGTGGTGAAGTACGGCGGCAACGCCATGACCGACGACACGCTCAAAACCGCGTTCGCCGCCGACATGGTGTTCCTGCGTAATTGCGGCATCCACCCGGTCGTCGTGCACGGCGGCGGACCACAGATCAGCTCGATGCTCAAACGGCTTGGTATCGCAGGTGATTTCAAGGGCGGCTTCCGCGTTACCACACCCGAGGTGCTCGACGTCGCGCGCATGGTGCTGTTCGGCCAGGTCGGCCGGGAGCTGGTGGGCCTGATCAACGCGCACGGGCCCTACGCCGTCGGGATCACCGGCGAAGACGCGCATCTGTTCACCGCGGTGCGGCGCAGCGTCACAGTCGACGGTGTGGCCACCGACATCGGTCTGGTCGGCGACGTCGAGCACGTCAACACCGACGCCCTGCGCGATCTCATCGGGGCCGGCCGCATCCCTGTGGTCTCGACGATCGCTCCTGACGTTGACGGCGTGGTTCACAACATCAACGCCGACACCGCCGCTGCCGCGCTTGCCGAGGCGCTCGGCGCCGAGAAGCTTGTGGTGCTGACCGACGTCGAAGGCCTCTACACCAGCTGGCCAGACCGCGACTCGTTGGTCAGCGAGATCGACACGGCCGCGCTGACTCAACTGCTGCCGAGGCTCGAAGCGGGCATGGTGCCCAAGATCGAGGCGTGCCTGCGCGCCGTGTCGGGCGGCGTCCCCAGTGCGCACGTCATCGACGGCCGCGTTGAGCACTGCGTACTGGTGGAGCTTCTCACCGACGAAGGGACGGGCACAAAGGTGGTCGCCGCGTGAGCACACTCCTGCAGCGCTGGTCGGGCGTGATGATGAACAACTACGGCACGCCGCCGCTCGCCCTGGCCGGCGGCGACGGCGCGGTGGTGACCGACGAGGACGGCATGTCTTACCTCGATCTGCTCGGCGGCATCGCGGTCAACATCCTTGGCCACCGCCACCCCGCCGTCATCGACGCGGTGACCAAGCAGATGAACACGCTTGGCCACACCTCGAACCTGTACGCAACCGAACCCGGTATCGCACTGGCCGAGGCACTCGTCGGGCTGCTGGGCGCAGAGGCGCGCGTGTTTTTCTGCAACTCGGGCACCGAAGCCAACGAGGTGGCCTTCAAGATCACCCGGCTCACCGGGCGCACGAAACTTGTTGCCGCCCATGGTGCTTTCCACGGCCGCACGATGGGCTCGCTCGCGCTGACCGGTCAGCCGGCAAAGCAGGAGCCGTTCGCGCCGCTGCCCGGCGACGTCACACACATCCCCTACGGCGATACCGAGGCGCTCGCGGCCGCCGTCGATGACTCGACCGCCGCCGTGTTCCTGGAGCCGATCATGGGGGAGGGCGGGGTGGTGGTCCCACCCGCCGGCTACCTGGTGGCCGCACGCGAGATAACGGCCAAGCACGGCGCGCTACTCGTGCTCGACGAGGTGCAGACCGGAATGGGCCGTACCGGAGCGTTTTTCGCGCACCAGCACGACGGCATCACGCCCGACATCGTCACGCTGGCAAAGGGGCTTGGCGGTGGGCTGCCGATCGGGGCGTGCCTGGCGGTCGGCACGACCGCGGATCTCCTGACACCGGGCCTGCACGGCAGCACGTTCGGCGGCAATCCGGTCTGCACAGCAGCGGCGCTCGCGGTGCTCAAGGTGCTCGCCGACGATGATCTGATCGACCGTGCCGATGTGCTCGGTAAGGCCCTGAGTCACGGCATCGAGTCGCTGGGCCACCCGCTCGTCGACCATGTCCGCGGCCGGGGACTGCTGCAGGGCATCGTGCTCACCGCACAGTCCGCCAAGCCCGTCGAGACGGCGGCCCGCGACGCCGGGTTCCTCGTCAACGCCGCTGCACCGGACGTGATTCGGCTAGCGCCGCCGCTGGTCATCACCGAAGGGCAAATCGCCGACTTCCTCAAGGCTCTTCCTGGCGTGCTGGACAAGGGCGGCGCCTCATGACACGCCATTTTCTGCGCGACGACGACCTCATGCCCGACGAGCAGGCCGAGGTGCTGGCGCTGGCCGCCGAGCTGAAGCGCAGCCCGTTCAGCCGCAGGCCGCTCGATGGGCCCCGTGGAGTCGCGGTCATCTTCGACAAGAACTCCACCCGCACCCGGTTCTCCTTCGAGATCGGCATCGGACAACTCGGCGGTCACGCCGTCGTGGTGGACGGACGCAGCACCCAGCTCGGGCGCGAGGAGACTCTCGAAGACACCGGACGGGTGCTATCGCGCTACGTCGGCGCAATCGTGTGGCGCACATTCGCGCAGGAACGCTTGAGCGCCATGGCGTCTGGTGCCACGGTGCCCGTCGTCAACGCGCTTTCCGACGAATTCCACCCGTGCCAGGTGCTCGCCGATCTGCAGACCCTCGCCGAGCGCAAAGGAGAGCTGAAGGGCCTGCGGTTGGCCTACTTCGGCGACGGCGCCAACAACATGGCGCGCTCACTGATGCTCGGCGGGGTTACCGCCGGCATCCACGTCACCATCGCCGCGCCGCCGGGATTCGAACCGCACCCCGAGTTCGTGGCTGCCGCGGAAAAGCGGGCTCAGCTGACCGGCGCGAGCGTCGCCCTTACTGCCGACCCCAAGGATGCCGCGGACGGCGTCGACGTGCTGGTCACCGATACCTGGACGTCGATGGGTCAGGAGAACGACGGCCTGGATCGGGAACGGCCCTTCCGCCCATTCCAGGTCAACACCGATCTGTTGAGCCTCGCCGATTCCGATGCCGTTGTGCTGCATTGCCTTCCGGCGCACCGCGGGTATGAAATCACCGACGAGGTGATCGACGGACCGCACAGCGCGGTGTGGGACGAGGCCGAGAACCGGCTGCACGCCCAGAAGGCGCTGCTGGTGTGGCTGCTGGAGCGATCCGGAGTCGAGGTATGACTACAGCGACGCGAGTCGGTCGACAGGCCCGCATCATCTCTATCCTGTCGTCGAACTCCGTGCACAGCCAAACCGAACTCGCCGCGATGCTGGCCGACGAAGGCATCGATGTCACCCAGGCCACCCTGTCTCGTGACCTCGAAGAACTTGGCGCGGTCAAGCTGCGCGGCGCCGATGGCGGTGTCGGCGTATACATCGTTCCTGAGGACGGCAGCCCGGTGCGCGGTGTTTCCGGTGGCACCGAACGCATGTCGCGGCTGCTGGGTGAGCTGTTGGTGTCCACCGACGCCAGCGGCAACCTCGCTGTGCTGCGCACCCCGCCTGGGGCGGCGCACTACCTCGCGAGCGCGATCGACCGCGCCGCACTGCCGTACGTGGTCGGCACCGTCGCCGGCGACGACACCATCCTGGTGGTGGCGCGCGAGCCGATGACCGGCGCGGAACTGGCCACCACCCTTGAGAAGGAGATCAGTTAATGTCCGAACGCGTCATCCTGGCGTACTCCGGTGGGCTGGACACGTCGGTCGCGATCAGCTGGATTGGCAAGGAAACCGGGCACGAGGTGGTGGCGGTCGCCATCGACCTCGGGCAGGGCGGCGAGGACATGGAGGTCGTCCGAAAGCGTGCGCTGGACTGCGGTGCGGTCGAGGCTGTCGTGGTCGACGCCAAGGACGAGTTCGCCGACGAGTACTGCCTGCCCGCGATTCAGTCCAACGCGCTTTATATGGACCGCTACCCGCTGGTGTCGGCACTGAGCCGGCCGCTGATCGTCAAGCATCTGGTGACCGCGGCGCGTGACTTCGGCGGAGGCATCGTCGCTCACGGCTGCACCGGAAAGGGCAACGACCAGGTCCGCTTCGAGGTCGGATTCGCTTCGTTGGCACCGGATCTCGAGGTGCTCGCCCCCGTCCGCGACTACGCGTGGACACGGGAAAAGGCCATCGCGTTCGCCGAGGAGAATGCCATTCCGATCAATGTCACCAAGCGCTCACCGTTCTCGATCGACCAGAACGTGTGGGGCCGCGCGGTGGAAACCGGCTTCCTCGAGCACTTGTGGAATGCGCCGACCAAGGATGTCTATGACTACACCGAGGACCCGACCGTCAACTGGAGCACACCCGATGAGGTGATCGTCGGATTCGAACGGGGCGTTCCGGTATCTATAGATGGGCGTTCGACGTCCGTGTTGCAGGCCATTGAGGAACTAAACGAGCGCGCCGGTTCGCAGGGCGTCGGCCGGCTGGACGTGGTCGAGGACCGGCTGGTCGGCATCAAGAGCCGCGAAATTTACGAAGCGCCAGGTGCGATGGTGCTCATTACCGCGCATACCGAGCTCGAGCACGTCACGTTGGAGCGCGAGCTCGGCCGATTCAAGCGCAACACCGATCAGAAGTGGGGCGAGCTGGTGTACGACGGCTTGTGGTACTCACCGCTGAAGGCCGCACTGGAGTCGTTTGTCGCCAAAACGCAGGAGCATGTGTCGGGTGAAATCCGGCTGGTCTTGCACGGAGGGCACATTGCGGTCAACGGCAGGCGCAGCGCCGAGTCGTTGTACGACTTCAACCTCGCAACCTACGACGAGGGGGACACGTTCGACCAGTCGGCGGCGAAGGGCTTTGTGCATGTGCACGGCCTTTCGTCGAAGATCTCGGCGCGACGGGACCTCGCCGGCCAGTGAGCACCAATGAGGGATCACTCTGGGGTGGCCGGTTCGCCGACGGCCCGTCCGACGCCCTTGCCGCGCTGAGCAAGTCGACGCACTTCGACTGGGTGCTGGCACCGTACGATGTCGCCGCGTCGAAGGCGCACACGCGGGTGCTGTCTCGGGCCGGGCTGCTGACCGATGAGCAGCGCGACGGCCTGCTGGCGGGACTCGACAGCCTTGCCGAGGACGTCGCCGACGGCAGCTTCGGGCCGCTGGTCACCGACGAGGATGTGCACGGCGCATTGGAGCGCGGCCTGATCGACCGCGTCGGCGAGGAGCTCGGCGGACGGCTGCGGGCGGGCCGATCGCGAAACGACCAAGTGGCCACGCTGTTTCGGCTCTGGCTGCGCGATGCAGTCCGTCGCGTCGCCGACGGCGTCTTCGAGGTGGTTGGTGCATTGGCCACCCAGGCTGCCGCGCATCCGACGGCGATCATGCCGGGAAAGACCCATCTGCAGTCCGCGCAGCCGGTGCTGCTGGCGCATCATCTGCTGGCGCACGCGCATCCGCTGCTGCGCGATATCGACCGGTTGGTCGACTTCGACAAGCGGGCCGCGGTGTCGCCGTACGGATCCGGGGCGCTGGCCGGGTCGTCGCTCGGGCTGGATCCCGACGCGATCGCCGACGAACTCGGGTTCGACGCGGCGGCGGACAATTCGATTGATGCCACCGCATCACGCGACTTCGCCGCGGAGGCGTCGTTCGTGTTCTCCATGATCGGCGTGAACCTGTCTCGGCTCGCAGAGGACATCATCCTGTGGAGTACAACCGAATTCGGCTATGTGACTCTGCATGACTCGTGGTCGACGGGCAGCTCGATCATGCCGCAGAAGAAGAACCCCGACATCGCCGAATTGGCCCGAGGCAAGTCCGGCCGGTTGATCGGAAACCTCACCGGGTTACTGGCCACGCTCAAGGCGCAACCATTGGCGTACAACCGTGACCTACAGGAGGACAAGGAGCCGCTGTTCGACTCGGTCGGCCAGCTCGAGATGCTGCTGCCCGCGATGGCGGGCCTTGTCGGCACGCTGCGCTTCGACGTCGACCGGATGGCCGAGCTGGCGCCCTTGGGGTACACGCTCGCGACCGATGTCGCCGAATGGCTTGTGCGCAGGGGAGTTCCGTTCCGGGTCGCGCACGAGGCGGCCGGTGCGGCGGTGCGTGCCGCCGAGGCTCGCGGCGTCGGCCTCGAGGAGCTCCAGGACGCCGAGCTCGCCGGCATTCACCCGGACCTAACGGGAGAGGTGCGCGAGGTCCTCACCGTCGACGGTTCGGTCAACTCCCGCGATGCCCGCGGCGGCACCGCCCCGATTCAGGTCGCCAAACAACTCGGCGTCGTTCGCGACACCGCCGACCGGTTGCGGCTGCGCCTGCGTCGCTGACGTCTTGCCGCTCTCCCACAGCGGGCCGAAGACGAACCACATTCCGACGACCGCCCAGGCACGCCCGATCCACCACCACAGCCCCGGTTGGTCCTCCGGCGCTGCGAAGAACAGGATGAGCACGACGAGGACGACTGACGCGATCGCGACGGTGCCGACGACCCGATACCACTCGCGCATCAGGTGCGCGACGCGTGCCGGGCCGTGTTTGGGTGTGGGCCGAGGGGCGGGCCCGCCGGCGAACCGGTGGGCGAATCGAACGTCGGCCCAGCGGACGATCGCGGGCCCGAAGGCCAGGCTCGAGCCGAGGTAGAAGCCCGCCAGTACGTGCACCAGGCCGATATCGGCACCGCGGTGCACATCGATCGCGGTGGCGATCACCAGCACGACGTCGAGCAGCGGAATCCCGGCAAGGACGACGGTGCTGGTCCGGCGCAGCCGCACAAAGTAGCGCAGGACCATGCCGAGGCCCAGCAGTACCCACAGCCCGATCTCGCATCCCACAATCACCGCCGCGATCGGATTCTCGGCGAAGAACGTCAGCATTGTCTCCTCAACTTCCACACGTTTGATAGCACAATCGTATTAGAAAGGTAGCACACCCGTGCTAGCATGCTGACGTGCCGAAGTTGATCGACCACGACACTCGTCGTCACGAAATTGCGCATGCGGTGTGGCGCATTGTGGTGCGCGATGGCGTGTCGGCTGTGTCGATTCGCGACGTGGCCGCCGAGGCGGGCTTGGCCGTCGGATCGGTTCGGCACGTGTTCGGCACCAAGGCCGAACTGCTCGAATACTCAATGGCATTGGTGCATGACCGGACTCGCGCGCGGGTCACCGACCACTTCTCCATACAGGATCCGCGCAAGTTTGCCGAGGCCGTGCTGGCGGAGCTGATGCCATTGGACGATCAGCGCCGGATGGAGATGGCCGTCAACATGGCCGTCGTTGCCGAAAGCCCGTCACACCCTGCCCTGCGTCGGGTTGCGCTCGACGCCCAGCAAGCCGTCGCCGACGGGTGCGCGGCCGTGCTCACGCGGCTGCGGGACGAGAAACTCGTCCGCAGCAATGCCGACCTCAGCTACGAAACCGAGCGACTGCACGCACTCGTCGACGGGCTGGCGTTGCACGCACTTACGGCCGATCGAAAAGACCTGCGGCCCAAGGCGGTTCTTGCCGTCCTTCGCAAACATCTAGCCGAATTGGAGCCCGCTTAGTCCTCGGCGGCCGCCAGCCAGGCTTCTTCGAGAGATTCCTTGCGCGCCTGCAGCTCACCCAATTCGATGTTGAGCTCGCCCACCCGCACATGATCCGAAGCCGCCTCCGCCATCGACTCGTGCAGCGCGGCGATGCGTTCGTCCAGCTTCGCCAATTGCCCTTCGATACGGGCCATTTCCTTGCCTGCGCGCCGCTCACGTGCCGAGGCCGACTCCGAGCCCCGAGACGGGTCGGGCCGAGCGGCCGTATCCGACGACGCCGCTGCCCGGTCGGCCAGATACTGCTCGACGCCGCCCGGCAGCAGGTCGCAGCGGCCGCCGCCGGTCAGGGCATACGTGACGTCGGAAACCCGCTCAAGGAAGTAGCGGTCGTGCGTGACGACGATCAGCGTGCCCGGCCAGCCGTCCAGGTAGTCCTCGATCACCGTCAACGTGTCGATGTCCAGGTCGTTGGTCGGCTCGTCGAGCAACAGCACGTTCGGCTCGTCGAGCAGCAGGCGCAGGAACTGCAGGCGTCGCCGCTCGCCGCCGGACAGATCGGCCACCCGCGCGGTGAGTTTGTCGCCCGTGAACCCGAAGTCCTTCAGCAGAGTGTCCGCGGTGATCTCCCGACCCGCTGCCAGTTGCGTCACCCGCCGGCGATTCTCAACGGCGTCCAGGACGCGCGCGGTGGCATCGATTTCGGCCAGCGCCTGACTCAGGTAGCCGATCTTCAGTGTCGTGCCGCGCTTGATCGTGCCCGCGGTCGGTTGCAATTCGCCGGTCAGCAGCCGCAACACCGAGGTCTTGCCGGTGCCGTTGACGCCGACCAGACCGATGCGCACGCCGGGTCCGATGGACCAGTCGACGCGATCAAGGATCACCCGATCGGCGAGCCGCAACACAACCCGGTGCAGGTCGAATACGTCCTTACCCAGCCTCGAGGTCGCAAAGCGTTGCAGCACAAGCGAATCCCGCGGTGGCGGCTCGTTGGCGATCAGGTCGTTGGCGGCTTGGATCCGGAACTTCGGTTTCGATGTGCGCGCGGGCGGCCCGCGCCGCAGCCACGCCAGTTCCTTGCGCATGAGGTTGCGCCGACGGGCCTCCGTGCCAGCCGCCAGCCGCATCCGCTCGGCGCGGGCCAGCACGTAGGCCGCGTACCCACCGTCGTACGCGTCGACCTCACCGCTGTGCACCTCCCAGGTCCGCGTGCACACCGCATCCAGGAACCACCGATCGTGGCTGACCACTACCAGCGCCTTGGGCCGCCGCACGTTCAGGTGTTCGGCCAGCCAGCCGATCACCTCCACATCGAGATGGTTGGTCGGTTCGTCGAGCACCACCACGTCGTGCGGCGCGAGCAGCACCTCGGCCAGGGCCACCCGGCGGCGCTCACCGCCCGACAGCCTGGCCACGTCGGCATCGAGGTCGATACCGGACAACAGATGCGACACCACATCACGCGTGTCGGGCTCGGCGGCCCACACATGGTCAGGTCTGCCGCCGACGATGACGTCTCGGACGGTGTCGCCAAACAATTCGTCACCCTGCCGCAGGAAGCCCACGGAAAGGCCGGAGGTGTGGGTCACCCGGCCGGAATCGGGCTGCCGGGTTTCGGTCAACACCTGAAGCAGCGTGGTCTTGCCGTCGCCGTTGCGCCCGACGACGCCGATCGCGTCGCCTTCCTCGATACCCAGGCTGACCTCGTCGAGCAGGGTGCGGGTGCCGTAGCCGACGCTCGCACGCTCGACGTTGATCAGATTCGCCATCAGCCGCCGATGATATGCGGGCGCCGTGCCATGATGACCACGGCAGTCGGGGGACTGACAGCACAAGGGGAGTAGGTCGTGGTGGACCTTTCGGCAATAACCAGGCCAGTGGGTCGGCTGGTGGCCACCGCACAGAACGGGCTGGAAGTACTGCGTTACGGCGGCCTGGAAACCGGCGCCGTGCCGTCGCCGTTCCAAATCATCCAGAGCGTGCCGATGTACCGGCTGCGTCGCTACTTCCCACCCGACGCCCGGCCGGGGGCCAAGCGGCCCGGACCGCCGGTGCTGATGGTGCACCCGATGATGATGTCGGCCGACATGTGGGACGTCACTCGCGACGACGGCGCGGTCGGCATTCTGCACAAGGCCGGCGTCGACCCATGGGTCATCGACTTCGGCTCGCCCGACAAGGTCGAAGGCGGCATGGACCGCAACTTGGCCGACCACGTCGTCGCACTCAGCGAAGCCATCGACACAGTCAAAGAGGTCACCGGCCGCGACGTCCATCTGGCCGGCTATTCGCAGGGCGGCATGTTCGCCTACCAAACCGCGGCGTACCGCCGGTCGAAGGATCTGGCCAGCATCGTGGCGTTCGGCGCACCGGTCGATACGCTGGCCGCTCTGCCGATGAACATGCCGGCGAGCCTGGCACCGGCGGCCGCTGATTTCATGGCCGATCATGTGTTCAGCCGCATCGACATTCCCGGCTGGCTGGCCCGCACCGGGTTCCAGATGCTAGACCCGATCAAGACCGCGCAGTCACGGATGGATTTCCTGCGCCAACTGCACGACCGCGAGGCGCTGCTGTCGCGCGAACAGCAGCGTCGCTTCCTGGCCTCTGAAGGCTGGATCGCGTGGTCCGGGCCCGCGATCGCCGAACTGCTCAAGCAGTTCATCGCCCACAACCGGATGATGAGCGGCGGCTTCTCCATCCACGGCGACCTGGTGACGCTGTCCGACATCAACTGCCCGGTGCTCGCGGTCATCGGCGAGGTCGACGACATCGGGCAACCGGCTTCGGTCCGCGGCATCAAGCGTGCCGCGCCGCAGGCTGATATATACGAATTCCTGATCCGCGCAGGGCATTTCGGTCTTGTCGTCGGCTCGAAGGCCGCTAACCAAACCTGGCCGACCGTCGCGCAGTGGGTCAGGTGGATCGACTCCACCGGCGACATGCCCGACGGCATCGCGCCAATGGCGCTGCAACCCGCAGAACACACCGAAAGCGGTGTCTCGTTCTCGTCGCGGTTGGCGCACACCACCGCCGCCGCGACCGAGCTGGCGATGAGCTTCGCGAAAACCGCGGCCGACGCCATCGTCGCGGCAAACAAGTCCGCTCGGACTCTCGCCATTGAGACGTACCGCACCCTGCCCAGGCTGACGCGACTCGGCCAGATCAACGACCACACCCGGATCTCGCTCGGCCGCATCATGTCCGAGCAGGCGCGTGACGTACCCCAAGGCGAGTGCCTGCTGTTCGACGGTCGTGTCCACACCTATGAAGCGGTGGACCGCCGGATCAACAACGTCGTCCGCGGACTCATCGAGGTTGGTGTGCGCCAGGGCGCGCATGTCGGTGTGCTGATGGAGACCCGCCCCAGCGCACTCGTGGCCATCGCCGCGCTGTCGCGGCTCGGCGCTGTCGCGGTGTTGATGCCGCCCGACGTCGATTTGGCCAACGCCGCCCGGCTCGGATCGGTATCGGAGATCATCGCCGATCCGAGCTATCTGGAGGCGGCCCGCCGGCTCGAGATGCGGGTGCTGGTGCTCGGCGGAGGCGAATCACGCGATCTGGACTTGGGTGAGACTGCCGACGTCACGGATGTCGTTGATATGGAGAAGATCGACCCCGACGTCGTCGACCTGCCGGGCTGGTACCGGCCCAACCCGGGGCTCGCCCGTGACCTGGCGTTCGTCGGTTTCAGCTCCATCGGCGGCGACCTCGTCGCCCGCCAGATCACCAACTACCGGTGGGCGCTGTCGGCCTTCGGCACTGCGTCGGCCGCCAACCTCGGCCGTGCCGACACGGTCTACTGCCTCACCCCGTTGCATCACCAGTCTGGGCTGCTGGTGAGCCTGGGCGGTGCGGTCGTCGGCGGTTCGCGCATCGCGCTGTCGCGGGAGTTGCGCCCGGACCGATTCCTGCAGGAGATCCGTCAGTACGGCGTGACTGTGGTGTCCTACACCTGGGCGATGCTGCGCGCGGTCATCGATGACCCGGAGTTCTCGCTGACCGGCAGCCACCCGGTGCGGCTGTTCATCGGTTCGGGCATGCCGACCGGCCTGTGGAAGCGCGTCATCGACGTGTTCGAGCCGGCGCATGTGGTGGAGTTTTTCGCCACCACCGACGGGCAGGCTGTGCTGGCAAACGTCGCGGGCGCCAAGCTGGGCGCCAAGGGCAGGCCCCTTCCCGGCGGCGGCGATGTCGAACTGGCCGCCTACGACGCCGAGGACGACCTGATCCTCGAGGACGACCGCGGATTCGTCCGGCGAGCCGACACCAACGAGGTCGGCGTGCTGCTGGCCCACCCGCGCGGCCCCGTGGATCCGACGGCGTCGGTCAAGCGCGGCGTCTTCGCCCCCGCCGACACCTGGGTCTCCACCGAATACCTGTTCCGTCGCGACGAGGACGGTGACTACTGGCTCGTCGACAACCGCGGTTCGGTGATCCACACGGAACGCGGCCCGGTCTACGCCTCACCCATCAACGACGCCGTCGGCCGGCTTGGAGCCGTCGATCTGGCCGTGACGTACGGGGTGGACGTTAACGGCCACCAGCTGGCCATCACCGCGCTCGCGTTATGTCCCGGTGGCAGCATTCCGTCTGCCGATCTGTCCGAGGCACTGGCCGATCTGCCCGTCGGAAACCCGCCAGACATCGTGCACGTGGTGCCGGAGATGAAGCTCAGCGCGTCCTACCGCCCGTTGATCAGCCCGCTGCGGGCGGAAGGAATCCCCAAACCATCACGTAACGCCTGGTATCGGGATCCCGATACGAATCGGTACAAGCGGTTGACCGTCGCGGTACGCACCGAGATCGCCGGCGCCCAACAGTGATCGTGCCTCGCGGCCAGCTCGCTGTTAGGCTCCCGCTGGCGGCAGGAGAGGATTGATGACATTGCAGACCGGTAGGAAGCGCTACGACTGGCGTCGTGTCCTTATCGGCGGAGCAGCCGGCGGCGCGATGGCCGCAAGTCTCCTCACCGGTTTCGGTGTGTCCACGGCGTTCGCCGAGCCCGTTGAGAGCTGCACCGGTGAAGATTGCGCCAAGACCGATCCAGCGGGCACGACCGCCCAGGCCGATGCACCGCCGGTGATGACGGCCGACGAAGCGCTCGCCATCATCGCCAGGGACTACGACCTGGGTGAGGGCGGCGGCCAGCTCTCGACGCTGATACACGACGTAATGACACTTCGTGCGCAGGGTTTCAAGCCTTCGAATGCGAACAAGAAGGCCATCACGGAGGCCCTGGAGCACCGACCCAACCAAGCCCCGCTCGTCGAGGCATTGAAGGAAACGCTGTCATATCAGCGCAAGATGCAGGCGCTCCAGCAGAACGCGGTCGCGGGCCAGCAGCCCGGGTTCACCTTGGGCCAGACCCCGCTGCCTCCAGGGGTTCCGCCGGACCCGGGCAACCCGAACAACACCGGCATCGGCCTGATTCCGGGCAGCGGCATCACGCAACCCGTCGGCTAGCCTGCGTCCATGCTCGACGAAAAGCTGCTGAGCATCCTCGTCTGCCCGGAAGACCGCGGGCCGCTGTTGTTGGTCGACGATTTCCTTTACAACCCGCGCTTGCGGCGGGCGTACCGGATCGAGGACGGCATCCCTGTGTTACTCGTTGACGAGGCGGTCGCGGTCACCGACGACGCCGAGCATCAACGGATGCTGGACCGTGCCTCAGGTGAGTCCGGGTAGGTCGCCGGTGAGGTAACGCTGCAGGTTGGGCGCTATGGTTTCGGCGATCTGCTCGACCGGCAGCGACTTGAACGGGTCCAATTCCAGGATGTAACGGGCCATCACGACGCCCACCAACTGCGACGCGACGAATTGCACGCGAATTCGTCCGCTGCCCGGCGGATTGTCAACGCGGGACCCGACCTCGGCCGTGATCACTTCTTGGAGAAACGACCGAATCAACGTGACGTCGCTTCCGGCCAACAGGGAGCGCAGCTCGGCAATGAAGCCCTTGCCCACTTCGGAGTCCCACAGCGACAGCAGAATCGACGGCAGCACGGAGCCAAGCTGCTCGACTGGGACCTCCCGTAGCGGACCGATGACCGCCATGGGGTCGATCGGAATGTGGATGGCTGCTGCGAACAGCTGGGTCTTGGTGCCGAAGTAGTGGTGCACCAACGCCGGGTCGACGCCGGCATCCTTGCCGATGGCGCGTATCGAAGTTTTGTCAATACCATTGCGGGCGAACAAGTTACGCGCGCTAACCAGAATGCGTTCGCGGGTGTCGGACGTCCCGGGCGGGCGGCCGGGACGTTTGCGTTCGATGTTGGTCGTCAATGCGGTTACGGTGTCCTTCGTCGAAGCGTCGCTGCAGCCAGGCACAGTGCGAGCACCGCGAAGCCGATCACGACGGAGATGTCGCGCACGGCGATCGCCGTCGGCTCCGAGTACGCGCCGACCTGTTGCAGCGCCTCTAGAGCGTAGCTGGCGGGCAACACATTGCTGATCCACTGCAGCCAGTCCGGCAGCACGTCGCGCGGCACGATGATGCCGCACAGCAGCAGCTGCGGCGCGATCACCACCGGCATGAACTGCACAGCCTGAAACTCGGTGCGGGCGAACGCGCTGCACAGCAAGCCCAATCCCACACCCAAGACCGCGTTGATGATCGCGATGGTGAACACCAGAATCGGGCTGCCCGCGGTGTCGAGCCCGAGGAACACGTAGGACACGACGCAAGCCAGTGTGGCCTGCGCCGCAGCCGCAATCGAGAACGCAGTGCCGTACGCGGCCAGCAGGTCGAGTCTGCGCAGGGGAGTGGTCAGGATGCGCTCCAATGTTCCCGAGACCCGTTCTCGCTGCATGGTTATCGACGTGATCAGGAACATCACGATGAGAGGGAACACGCCCAGCATGATCAGGCACGCGTTGTTGAACGGCGTGGGGGCGCCGGGCCGATGCGGTGCGTTCTGGAACATGAAATACATCAGTGTGATGATCAGGCTGGGCACGACGAGGATCATCGCGACGCTGCGATGATCGGCTGCGAGCTGGCGCAGGATCCGGGCGGTGGTGGCGAAATATGCCTGCGGGCTCAGCCTGTTGCGGCTGCGGTGCTGTGCCGGATGACGGACAGAAACGCTTCCTCCAGTGACTGACATCCTGTGTCCTCTCGTAGCTTTGCCGGGGTGGTGTGGGCGAGCAGGTGGCCTTCGCGCATGAGCAGCAAGTCAGCGCAGTGGTCGGCCTCGTCCATGACATGGCTGGAAACGAGCAGAGTCGTTCCGCGCCGGGCGATTTGGTGGAACTGCTCCCACAGGTCGACGCGAAGCACGGGATCAAGTCCGACGGTGGGCTCGTCGAGCACCAACAGATCGGGGCGGGCCACCAGTGCGCAGGCCAACGACACCCTGGTGCGCTGTCCGCCGGACAGGTTGCCGCACAACGCGGTTCGGTGGTCATCGAGCCCGACCGCGGAAACGGCCTCATCGGCGGCTTGCGAGTCGGTCCCGTACAACGCGCCGAAGTAGCGGACATTGTCGATGATTCGCAGGTCGTTGTAGATGGTGGGGTCCTGCGTGACGTAGCCGACGCGGTGGCGCAGCTCGGCCGAACCGGCCGGATGACCAAGCACCGTCACCGTGCCCTCGGCGATGATCTGGGTGCCGACGATGCTGCGCATCAGCGTGGTCTTGCCGCATCCGGAAGGGCCGAGCAGGCCTGTGATCGTGCCGCGGGCGATCTGCACGGAGATGTCCTCCAGCGCGACTCTTTTGCCCCGGACAACCCGCAGGTTCTGGATCGCAATGGCCGCTTCCGCCCCGTCGCGGAGTAATTCATCGCTCGATGAACTCATCATGTGATGAATACTGCTCCCCGCTGGTAGGCGTGTCAAGGGTGCCGGGCAGAATCGCTCGGGTGAGCTCCGAGCTGCTATCTGTGGATCCTCTGACCGCGGCCCGGCGACTGCTCGGCGCGGCGCTGACCGGGCGCGGGGTGAGCGCCATGATCGTCGAGGTAGAGGCCTACGGCGGCCCACTCGATGGGCCTTGGCCCGACGCCGCCGCGCACTCGTTTCGCGGGCCAGGGGTGCGCAACAAGGTGATGTTCGGCCCGGCCGGCCGCCTCTACACGTACCGCAGCCACGGCATTCACGTGTGTGCGAACGTCGTCTGCGCGACGGATGGGGTAGCGGGGGCGGTGTTGTTGCGTGCGGCTGCGGTGGAGGCCGGTCTGGACGTGGCGCATCAGCGGCGGGGTGACTCGGTTCGCCCGGCAGCGTTGGCGCGCGGACCCGGCAACCTGTGCTCGGCCCTCGGAATCACCATGGAGGACAACGGAATTGATCTCTTCGACACCAAAAGTGTCGTCCGGTTGACGCTTGGTGAGGAGCACAGTGGTGTCGATGGTCCGCGGGTCGGTGTCAGCAAGGCGGCAGACCGGCCCTGGCGGTTCTGGCTGGCCGGCCGCCCGGAGGTGTCGCTATATCGCCGCAGTCCGCGGGCTCCCGCTCTCGGAGAGAGCGACTAGATTCCACACGATTTAGGCAGTTCCAAGCCCTGCGCGGCAAACATCCTTCACAGTTGATCCCAGCACGGGAATACAACGCCGTGACCACCCTGAAGGAGAAGGTCATGAGCAAGCCGAGTGCGCACAAGAACCTTGTTTCCCACGTTCGATCCACGTTCGAGGTATACGGCGACACCCGCAGTTTCACATGGCTTCGCGAGGACGGACGAAAGCTCGCCGAGGACGTGATGTCCTTCCGCGATCTCGACCGTGGTGCGCGCGAGGTCGCCGCTTGGCTGAGCTCACGTCCGGAAGCCGACCGGCCGGTGATCTTGTTGTTCGAGCCCGGCGTTGATTTCTGGCACGCCTTCCTTGGCTGCCTCTACGCCGGAGTCGCCGCGGTACCTGCGCCGGTGCCCCACGACGCGAAGAGCATGACCCGATTGACCGGGATGTTTCGGAACGCCGACAGCTACCTGGTGCTGACCACCTCGAAGCTGCGAGACCTGGTCGTCGCGGGCATCGAGGAGCTCGGTATCGACCGTCAGATCTTGTGTGTGGCGATCAACGAGTCACCGCTCGCCGAGGCGGACTCGTGGACGATGCCACCCATCACCCCCGACACCGTGGCCTTCCTGCAGTACACGTCTGGATCGACCGGCGATCCCAAGGGGGTCGTCATCACCCATCGCAACATCGTGCACAACGAAGGAGTGATCGCCGACGCTCTGAAGGTCGATGACAGGGCATCGCTGGTTGGCTGGATTCCGCACTTTCACGACATGGGCTTGATGGGCACGATCCTGGGGTTTTACGTCGGAGCGAACCTGGTGGTGATGTCGCCGGTGGCCTTCCTCAAGCGGCCGGTTCGGCTAATCGAAGCCTTCAGCAAGTACCGCGCGACAATGACCGCGGCGCCCAATTTCGCCTATGAGCTGATCGCGAAGCGTGTCCTGCCTGAGCAGGTGAAGGGGCTCGACCTGTCGATGATGGAGGTTGCGCTAAACGGAGCGGAGCCAATCCGCCGCCGCACCATCGAAGCGATCAACGAGCTGCTGGGCCCCGCGGGATTCCGAAGCTCCGCGATGCGGCCTGGCTACGGGATGGCCGAGGTGACCCTGTTCGCGACCGCGACTCCTGAATCAGCGGCGTTTGTCTGCCTCGACGCCGACGCTGCAGCGCTGGAGCGCCACGAACTCGCGCGGCCGGCCGAGCGTGCGGTGAGCTTGGTCAGCTCCGGCATCCCTGGCCGTGGCGTCGACGTCCGCATCGTTGGCCCGGAAAAGCATGATGTGCTGCCCGACGGTCACGTCGGCGAGATATGGCTGCGCAGCGACAGTGTCGGCATCGGATACTACAACCGCCCCGAGGAAACGCAGGAGCGGTTTGGCGCCCAGACCGCCGACGGGGACGGACCCTACCTGCGCACCGGCGACCTCGGACTGGTCCACGAGCAGCATCTTTACGTCACAGGCCGCCTCAAGGACCTCATCATCGTCAACGGCCGCAACCTGTATCCCCACGACATCGAGGAACTTGTCGCGGAGGTTCACCCCGCAACCCACGGTGCGCGGGGTGTCGCCGTGGCGGTCGACGCGCAAGATAGCGAACGTCTTGTCGTCATCCAGAGCATCAGAAAGGAAAAGCTGGACGGCATGGAACTCGCGGAGCTCGTAAGCGCCATCAAAGTGGCCGTCGCGCGGAGTTTCGACATCGCGGCCCCGAGCGTGGTGCTCGTCGGCCGTACCGGAATTCATCTCACCACCAGTGGCAAGGTGCAGCGCGCCTCGATGCGGGCGGCTTTCTTGCGGGACGAGCTCCCCAACGTCCTCCACGACAGCATCGACGCTGCCGTGGCCGACCAGGTCCGTTCGCAAATTCAGCTGACTCGCTAGTTCTGACCTGCGCATCACACAGCCCTATCGGAGTCGTACGCGCGGCGACGCTGACACATGCGGAAAGATCTACGGCATGTCCACAACGATCCTCGATGAGTTGAGCTGGCGCGGACTGATTGCGCAGTCCACCGACCGCGATGCGCTGGCAGCAGAGGTGGAAGCCGGACCGATCACCGTCTATTCGGGCTTCGACCCCACCGCGCCGAGCCTGCACGCTGGACACCTCATCCCATTGCTGACCCTTCGGCGCTTTCAGCGGGCTGGTCACCGGCCAATCGTGCTGGCCGGCGGCGCTACCGGCATGATCGGCGATCCGCGCGACACCGGCGAGCGGATCCTCAACACCGCCGACACCGTCGCGGAGTGGGCCGGCCGCATTCGCGGGCAGCTGGAGCGGTTCGTCGATTTCGATGATTCGCCCACGGGCGCCGTCGTGCAGAACAACCTGTCGTGGACGAGCGAGCTGTCAGCGATCGAGTTCCTCCGCGACATCGGTAAGCACTTCTCGGTCAACGTCATGCTCGATCGCGACACCGTCCGGCGACGCCTGGAGGGTGACGGCATCTCCTATACGGAGTTCAGCTACATGCTGTTGCAGGCCAACGATTACGTGGAGCTGCACAAGCGGTACGGCTGTGGGCTGCAGGTCGGCGGCTCCGATCAGTGGGGCAACATCATCGCCGGAGTCCGGCTGGTGCGGCAGATCACCGGCGCGACGGTGCACGCGCTGACGACGCCGTTGGTGACGGATTCGGAAGGCAAGAAGTTCGGCAAGTCCACCGGCGGCGGCAGCCTATGGCTCGATCCCGAGATGACGAGCCCCTACGCCTGGTACCAGTACTTCATCAACACCGCCGACGCCGATGTCGTCCGCTATCTGCGATGGTTCACCTTCTTGTCGCGCGACGAACTGGCCGAACTGGAGCAGGCGACTGCGGAGCGCGCACACGAACGAGCAGCGCAGCGTCGGTTAGCCCGCGAGTTGACCACCTTGGTGCACGGAGAGGCGGCGACGACCGGCGTCGAACATGCGAGTCAGGCGTTGTTCGGCCGCGGAGAGCTGACGCAGCTCGATGAGTCGACGCTGGCGGCAGCGTTGCGAGAGGCGTCGGTGGCCGAGCTCAAGCCCGGTGGTCCCGACACCATCACCGACCTGCTGGTAGCCAGCGGATTGTCGGGCAGCAAGGGCGCTGCGCGGCGGATGATCGGCGAGGGCGGTGCCTACGTCAACAACGTGCGGATCGACAGCGAAGAGTGGGTACCGCAGCCCGGGGACTTCCTGCACGGCCGCTGGTTGGTACTGCGTCGCGGCAAGAGGAATATCGCGGGCGTCGAGCGCGTTGAATGATTCGTCGGAGCCGACGCACGCCTGCGTGCGCACGATCGAGGCGGAATCGAAAGACACGCCCTATCAGCCCATTTGACTCCCAGTTATCCCTCACGTAACTTATCGGAGTCGCTGCGACGCGGGCCTGGCCCGACGAGCGCGGCGGCTCCCAGAGGGAAGCCCCACTTCGGTGGGTTCCTGATCGTCCGCACTACGAGTACGCGGCTTTTAGCCGCGGGCTGGTTGCGCGGCCGAGCGGGTGTGTTGTTTGAGAACTCAATAGTGTGTTTGGTGGTTTTTGTTTGTTGTTGTTTTTTGCCGCATCTCTTTTTCCCGTTTAGGGGTGTGGTTTTTTGATGCCAGTTTTTGGTGTCTTGATAGTTTCAGGCTTGTTCTGATTCGAATTCACCTGGCTTTTTGGGTTGGGTTGTTTTTGTTTGGAGAGTTTGATTCTGGCTCAGGACGAACGCTGGCGGCGTGCTTAACACATGCAAGTCGAACGGAAAGGCCCTTCGGGGTACTCGAGTGGCGAACGGGTGAGTAACACGTGGGTGATCTGCCCTGCACTTTGGGATAAGCCTGGGAAACTGGGTCTAATACCGAATACACCTCGCTGGTTGCATGACCTGGTGGGGGAAAGCTTTTGCGGTGTGGGATGGGCCCGCGGCCTATCAGCTTGTTGGTGGGGTGATGGCCTACCAAGGCGACGACGGGTAGCCGGCCTGAGAGGGTGACCGGCCACACTGGGACTGAGATACGGCCCAGACTCCTACGGGAGGCAGCAGTGGGGAATATTGCACAATGGGCGCAAGCCTGATGCAGCGACGCCGCGTGAGGGATGACGGCCTTCGGGTTGTAAACCTCTTTCAGTATCGACGAAGCGCAAGTGACGGTAGGTACAGAAGAAGGACCGGCCAACTACGTGCCAGCAGCCGCGGTAATACGTAGGGTCCGAGCGTTGTCCGGAATTACTGGGCGTAAAGAGCTCGTAGGTGGTTTGTCGCGTTGTTCGTGAAAACTCACAGCTCAACTGTGGGCGTGCGGGCGATACGGGCAGACTGGAGTACTGCAGGGGAGACTGGAATTCCTGGTGTAGCGGTGGAATGCGCAGATATCAGGAGGAACACCGGTGGCGAAGGCGGGTCTCTGGGCAGTAACTGACGCTGAGGAGCGAAAGCGTGGGGAGCGAACAGGATTAGATACCCTGGTAGTCCACGCCGTAAACGGTGGGTACTAGGTGTGGGTTTCCTTCCTTGGGATCCGTGCCGTAGCTAACGCATTAAGTACCCCGCCTGGGGAGTACGGCCGCAAGGCTAAAACTCAAAGAAATTGACGGGGGCCCGCACAAGCGGCGGAGCATGTGGATTAATTCGATGCAACGCGAAGAACCTTACCTGGGTTTGACATGCACAGGACGCCGGCAGAGATGTCGGTTCCCTTGTGGCCTGTGTGCAGGTGGTGCATGGCTGTCGTCAGCTCGTGTCGTGAGATGTTGGGTTAAGTCCCGCAACGAGCGCAACCCTTATCTTATGTTGCCAGCGCGTAATGGCGGGGACTCGTGAGAGACTGCCGGGGTCAACTCGGAGGAAGGTGGGGATGACGTCAAGTCATCATGCCCCTTATGTCCAGGGCTTCACACATGCTACAATGGCCGGTACAAAGGGCTGCGATGCCGTGAGGTGGAGCGAATCCTTTCAAAGCCGGTCTCAGTTCGGATCGGGGTCTGCAACTCGACCCCGTGAAGTCGGAGTCGCTAGTAATCGCAGATCAGCAACGCTGCGGTGAATACGTTCCCGGGCCTTGTACACACCGCCCGTCACGTCATGAAAGTCGGTAACACCCGAAGCCGGTGGCCTAACCCCTTGTGGGAGGGAGCCGTCGAAGGTGGGATCGGCGATTGGGACGAAGTCGTAACAAGGTAGCCGTACCGGAAGGTGCGGCTGGATCACCTCCTTTCTAAGGAGCACCACGAGACTCCGGCCCGCCCACATCGTTCGTGGGATCAGTGACGGTGGGCGATATCGTGTGGATGGCCGCGCCTGTAGTGGGTGTCGGGTCTGGTGCACAACAAACGTTGAACCGGTGGGGAAACACCGGTGATGAAACCGTCAGACACACTATTGGGCTTTGAGACAACAGGCCCGCTATCTCTTCGTCCCGAGTGGGGGAAACCGGAGATAGGGATTGTTTGTCGCCCTGCTTTGGTGGTGGGGTGTGGTGTTTGATTTGTGGATAGTGGTTGCGAGCATCTAGGCAGCGAATGTGTTCATGCCGCCTGTGGGGTGGTGTGGGCTTTTTGGTGTCTGATGTGCAATTTTTCTGATGCCCGCATGTGCCCTTGTTGGGGTGTGTGTGGGTGACTCATTTTTTGGTTTTGTGTTGTAAGTGTTTAAGGGCGCATGGTGGATGCCTTGGCACTGGGAGCCGATGAAGGACGTGGGAGGCTGCGATATGCCTCGGGGAGCTGTCAACCGAGCGTGGATCCGAGGATGTCCGAATGGGGAAACCCGGCACGAGTGATGTCGTGTCACCCGTCATCTGAATATATAGGGTGCAGGGGGGAACGCGGGGAAGTGAAACATCTCAGTACCCGTAGGAAGAGAAAACAAGTGTGATTCCGTGAGTAGTGGCGAGCGAAAGCGGAGGATGGCTAAACCGTGTGCATGTGATACCCGGCGGGGGTTGTGTGTGCGGTGTTGTGGGGTCTGTGTTCTCTGGTCCGCCGATCAGGGCAGCAGTGATAAAGCAGTGTGTTAGTCGAAGTGGCCTGGGATGGTCTGTCCGTAGAGGGTGAGAGCCCCGTAGACGAAAACATGCTGCTCTGCTGTCGCAGTGTCCCCGAGTAGCAGCGGGCCCGTGGAATCTGCTGTGAATCTGCCGGGACCACCCGGTAAGCCTGAATACTTCCAGTGACCGATAGCGGATTAGTACCGTGAGGGAATGGTGAAAAGTACCCCGGGAGGGGAGTGAAAGAGTACCTGAAACCGTGCGCTTACAATCCGTCAGAGCCCTCGCTTTGGTGTGGGGTGATGGCGTGCCTTTTGAAGAATGAGCCTGCGAGTCAGGGACATGTCGCGAGGTTAACCCGGGTGGGGTAGCCGCAGCGAAAGCGAGTCTGAATAGGGCGTATCCAATCCATAGTGGCTTGGTGTAGTGGTGTGTTCTGGACCCGAAGCGGAGTGATCTACCCATGGCCAGGGTGAAGCAGCAGTAAGATGTTGTGGAGGCCCGAACCCACTTAGGTTGAAGACTGAGGGGATGAGTTGTGGGTAGGGGTGAAAGGCCAATCAAACTCCGTGATAGCTGGTTCTCCCCGAAATGCATTTAGGTGCAGCGTTACATGGTTCTTGTTGGAGGTAGAGCTACTGGATGGCCAATGGGCCCTAAAAGGTTACTGACGTCAGCCAAACTCCGAATGCCGAGCAAGTCAATAGTGTGGCAGTGAGACGGCGGGGGATAAGCTCCGTGCGTCGAGAGGGAAACAGCCCAGATCGCCGGCTAAGGCCCCTAAGCGTGTGCTAAGTGGAAAAGGATGTGCAGTCGCGAAGACAACCAGGAGGTTGGCTTAGAAGCAGCCACCCTTGAAAGAGTGCGTAATAGCTCACTGGTCAAGTGATTGTGCGCCGATAATGTAGCGGGGCTCAAGCACACCGCCGAAGCCGCGGCAGCAACACGTAGGTGTTGTTGGGTAGGGGAGCGTCCTGCATCCGGTGAAGCCACAGAGTGATCTAGTGGTGGAGGGTGTGGGAGTGAGAATGCAGGCATGAGTAGCGATAAGGCAAGTGAGAACCTTGCCCGCCGAAAGACCAAGGGTTCCTGGGCCAGGCCAGTCCGCCCAGGGTGAGTCGGGACCTAAGGCGAGGCCGACAGGCGTAGTCGATGGACAACGGGTTGATATTCCCGTACCCGTGTATGAGCGTCCCTGATGAATCAGTCGTACTAACCACCCAAAACGCAGATCACCAGATCACCTTCGGGTGCGACGGGGTGTTGAGGGCTGCGTGGGACCTTCGTTGGTAGTAGTCAAGCGATGGGGTGACGCAGGAAGGTAGCCGTACCAGTCAGTGGTAATACTGGGGCAAACCTGTAGGACGAGATCTAGGCAAATCCGGGTGTCATATGTCTGAGAGGTGATGCATAGCCGAGTGAGGCGAATTCGGTGATCCTATGCTGCCAAGAAAAGCCTCTAGCGAGCGCATACACGGCCCGTACCCCAAACCAACACAGGTGGTCAGGTAGAGAATACCAAGGCGTACGAGTGAACTATGGTTAAGGAACTCGGCAAAATGCCCCCGTAACTTCGGGAGAAGGGGGACCCCCTACCGTCAAGGCCCTAGCGGCCGGCAGCGGTGGGGGGTGGCACAAACCAGTGAGAAGCGACTGTTTACTAAAAACACAGGTCCGTGCGAAGTCGCAAGACGATGTATACGGACTGACGCCTGCCCGGTGCTGGAAGGTTAAGAGGACCCGTCAACCCCTTTCGGGGGTGAAGCGGAGAATTTAAGCCCCAGTAAACGGCGGTGGTAACTATAACCATCCTAAGGTAGCGAAATTCCTTGTCGGGTAAGTTCCGACCTGCACGAATGGCGTAACGACTTCTCAGCTGTCTCAACCATAGACTCGGCGAAATTGCACTACGAGTAAAGATGCTCGTTACGCGCGGCAGGACGAAAAGACCCCGGGACCTTCACTACAACTTGGTATTGGTGCTCGATACGGTTTGTGTAGGATAGGTGGGAGACTGTGAAGCGGCCACGCCAGTGGTTGTGGAGTCATTGTTGAAATACCACTCTGATCGTATTGGGCCTCTAACCTCGAACCGTATATCCGGTTCAGGGACAGTGCCTGGCGGGTAGTTTAACTGGGGCGGTTGCCTCCTAAAATGTAACGGAGGCGCCCAAAGGTTCCCTCAACCTGGACGGCAATCAGGTGTTGAGTGTAAGTGCACAAGGGAGCTTGACTGCGAGACGTACATGTCAAGCAGGGACGAAAGTCGGGACTAGTGATCCGGCACCCCCGAGTGGAAGGGGTGTCGCTCAACGGATAAAAGGTACCCCGGGGATAACAGGCTGATCTTCCCCAAGAGTCCATATCGACGGGATGGTTTGGCACCTCGATGTCGGCTCGTCGCATCCTGGGGCTGGAGCAGGTCCCAAGGGTTGGGCTGTTCGCCCATTAAAGCGGCACGCGAGCTGGGTTTAGAACGTCGTGAGACAGTTCGGTCTCTATCCGCCGCGCGCGTCAGAAGCTTGAGGAAACCTGTCCCTAGTACGAGAGGACCGGGACGGACGAACCTCTGGTCCACCAGTTGTCCCACCAGGGGCACCGCTGGATAGCCACGTTCGGACAGGATAACCGCTGAAAGCATCTAAGCGGGAAACCCCCTCCAAGACCAGGCTTCTCACCCATTAAGTGGGATAAGGCCCCCCGCAGACCACGGGATCAATAGACCAGACCTACAAACCCAGCAATGGGCGCAGGGAACTGGCACTAACCGGCCGAAAACTTACACACAAACCCGCAACCACACACATCCACAAATACACCACAAGCATCCACACCCCACCACCAATAACACCACCCCACCACACACCGTGGGCACTCAAAAACGAGTGAATAAAGTTACGGCGGTCAATAGCGGCAGGGAAACGCCCGGACCCATCCCGAACCCGGAAGCTAAGCCTGCCAGCGCCGATGATACTACCCAACCCGGGTGGAAAAGTAGGACACCGCCGAACACAAATTAGGATCACCCCCCACAATTGCGTGGGGGGTGATTCTATTTGCGAGAATTCGATATCGAATTCTCAATTGTCGCGATGGCAATCAGGTAGAAAGGCATACGTGGTTCAGGACAGGCAGGGCGGCAGCGACGGGCGCCGTCCCGAGGCGTTCGGCGCCGCGCTCGTCGGGTCCCGACCGGGCCCGTCGAGCCAGCCGAAACCCGACGGCGAGGCACCGCGGCGACGACGGCCCGCCGATATCCGCCGAGACATCGAAGCCAAGCAACTGTCGCCCGAGATCCGTGGCGAACTCACGACTTTGGATCGCGCCACTGCCGACCTCGTCGCGCGGCATCTGGTGGCCGCCGGCGAACTCCTCGACGAGGATCCCGAGGCCGCACTGGCCCACGCCCGTGCCGCGCGCGCTCGTTCCGGCCGCATCGCCGCCGTTCGCGAGGCCGTCGGCATCGCCGCCTATCACTGCGGCGACTGGGCCCAGGCGCTCGCCGAACTGCGCGCGGCCCGCCGGATGGGCAGCAAGTCGCCGCTGCTTCCGCTGATCGCCGACTGCGAACGCGGCGTCGGCCGTCCGGAACGCGCGATCGAGCTGGCCCGCAGCGCCGAAGCCGCCCAGCTCACCGGCGACGACGCCGACGAGCTGCGCATCGTCGTGGCCGGCGCCCGATCCGATCTCGGACAGCATGAGCAGGCCTTGGCGCTTCTGTCGACGCCGCAACTGGATCCGACGCGCACCGGCGCAGACGGCCGCGCGGCTGTTCTACGTCTACGCCGAAACACTGCTTGCGCTGGGCCGCAACCGACGACGCATTGCAATGGTTCATCAACGCCGCCGCCGCCGATGTCGAGGGCGTGACCGACGCCGAAGAGCGGATCACGGAGCTGGCCTGACGTGAGTACCCTTGCGCAGGACCATGATTGCCTCCTCCTCGACCTCGACGGCACCGTCTTCCGCGGCCACGAACCCACGCCGGGCGCCGTCGAGACCCTCGCCGCAGTCCGCTCCCGCACCTTGTTCGTCACCAACAACGCGTCCCGCGGACCCGCCGAAGTGGCCCAGCATCTGCACGCGATGGGTTTCTCCGCCAACCCCGACGACGTCGTCACCAGCGCTCAAAGCGCGGCGCACCTGCTGGCAGGACCAATTGCAGCCCGGCGCAGCGGTTCTCATCGTCGGCACCGATGCGCTGGCCGCCGAAGTCACGCAAAGTCGGCCTCAAGCCGGTCCGGCAGTGGTCCGACGGCCCGGTCGCCGTCGTTCAGGGACATTCGCCGCAGACCGGCTGGGCGGACCTCGCCGAAGCGGCGTTGGCCATCCGCGGCGGCGCGCTGTGGGTGGCCGCCAACGTCGACCTGACTCTGCCGTCCGAGCGGGGCCTGCTGCCCGGAAACGGGTCGATGGTCGCCGCGCTGCGCGCCGCGACCGACGTCGAACCGCAGGTCGCCGGAAAGCCCGAGCCGACGTTGCTGACACGATGCGTTGGCCCGCGGCAACTTTCGCGCTCCGCTGGTCGTCGGTGACCGGCTCGATACCGACATCGCCGGCGCCGAACGCCGCCGGCCTGCCGAGCCTGCATGGTGCTGACCGGCGTCAGCACCGCCGACGACATGGTCCGCGCCGCGGCGTCGGGAGCGGCCCGACTACGTCGCGGCCGACCTGCGCTCGCTGTACGCCCGCGCCGACAGCCCTTCGCGTCGGCCCGCATCCCGGCCTGGCGCATCGACATCGGTCCGTCGGCGGTGACGGTGCATTCGACCGGCCGAGACGCCGGCGACCCGCTGTCGGTCGTCCGCGCCACCGCCAGCGCGGTCTGGAACGCCGAGCTCGATGGCCGATCGCTTCGTCGCTGACCGCCGGCGACGACACCGCGCGACAGGCGCTGGAGCGCTGGTCCCTGCTGAGTCACGCCGAATCGGCTAGCGTGAACACCGATATGAGTACCGACCCCGAACAGATTCGCGCGCAGATCGCTGGAGCTGCTGGCAGACTTGCCCGACCCGGCTCAGGAGGGCTCGAATTCGACGAGCTCGCCGAATCCGACATCGACGTCATCGCGGCGCGGCTCGAGGAGGCGCACGACCTGCTGGTGCGAGCGCTGGAATCGGTCGAGAAGGGCTGACCGCACGTGACGCGGCGGGCACGTGTTGACGCCGAGCTGGTCCGACGTGGTCTTGCCCGCTCCCGCCAGCAGGCCGCCGAGCTGATCGGCGCCGGGCGGGTCAGCATCGACGGCATGCCCGCCGCCAAGCCCGCCACCGCGATCGCCGTCAGCGCCGCCCTCACGGTCGAGGGCGCCGACGAACGCGGCTGGGTGTCCCGCGGCGCGCACAAACTGATCGGCGCACTGGACGCGTTCGGCCTGGCGGTGGACGGCCGACGGTGTCTGGACGCCGGCGCCTCGACGGGCGGATTCACCGAGGTGCTGCTCGACCGCGGTGCCCGCGAGGTTGTCGCCGCCGATGTCGGCTACGGGCAGCTGGCCTGGTCGCTGCGCAACGATCCGCGGGTGACGGTGCTGGAACGCACCAACGTGCGCGAGCTGACCGCCGACACGATCGGCGGACCCGTCGACCTCGTGGTCGCCGACCTGTCGTTCATCTCGCTGGCGACGGTGCTGCCGGCGCTGACGTCGTGCGCGTCGGCCGACGCCGATATCGTTCCTATGGTGAAGCCGCAGTTCGAGGTCGGTAAGGATCGAGTCGGTGCGGGCGGGGTCGTCTCCGACCCGCAGTTGCGCGCGGACGCGGTGCTCGCCGTCGCCCGCCGAGCCGCCGAACTGCGGTGGCATACCGTCGCTGTCACCGCCAGCCCGTTGCCCGGCCCGTCCGGCAACGTCGAGTACTTCCTGCGGCTGCGGCCGCGGACGGACGGACCCGCTGCAGGGCGAACGCGCTCGAGCAGGCGGTGCGCCGAAGCCGTCGCGGAGGGCCCGCAATGACCTGCGACCGCACCATCCTGCTGGTCGTGCACACCGGCCGCGACGAGGCCACCGAGGTGGCTCGCCGGGTGGAAAAGGTGCTGGGCGACAACGGGATTGGGCTGCGCGTGCTGTCCGCCGAGGCCGTCGACCGCGGGCCGGTGCATCTGGCGCCCGACGACATGCGTGCCACTCGGGGTCGAAATCGAGGTCGTCGACGCCGACGAGCGCGCCGCCGAAGGCTGCGAACTGGTGCTCGTCCTCGGCGGCGACGGCACGTTCCTGCGCGCCGCCGAACTGGCTCGCAACGTCGAAATACCGGTGCTGGGCGTCAATCTCGGCCGCATCGGCTTTCTTGCCGAGGCCGAGGCCGACGCCATCGACACGGTGCTGGAGCACGTCATCAAGCGGGACTACCGGGTCGAGGAGCGCATGACGCTCGACGTCGTGGTGCGCGTTGAGGGCGAGATCGTCGACCGCGGCTGGGCGCTGAACGAGGCCAGTCTGGAGAAGGGGCCGCGCCTCGGCGTGCTGGGCGCGGTGCTCGAGGTCGACGGACGGCCGGTGTCGTCGTTCGGCTGCGACGGCGTGCTGGTGGCGACGCCGACCGGGTCCACGGCTTGGGCGTTCTCCGCGGGCGGGCCGATCGTGTGGCCCGATCTGGAAGCGATCCTGGTGGTGCCCAACAACGCTCACGCGCTGTTCGCGCGGCCGATGGTCACCAGCCCGGATGCCGCGATCGCGATCGAGGTCGAGGCGGACGGTCACGACGCGCTGGTGTTCTGCGACGGTCGCCGCGAGATGGTGGTGCCCGCCGGTGGCCGGCTGGAGGTGACGCGCTGTGGCACCCCGCTCAAGTGGGTGCGCCTGGACAGCGCACCGTTCACCGACCGCCTGGTGCGCAAGTTCCGGTTGCCGGTCACGGGGTGGCGCGGACAGTAGTGCTATCCGAGATCCGCATCGAGTCGCTGGGCGCGATCAGCACCGCGACCGCCGAGTTCGACCGCGGGTCTCACGGTGCTCACCGGCGAGACCGGCACCGGCAAGACCATGGTGGTCACCGGCCTGCACCTGCTCGGCGGTGCCCGCGCCGACGCCACCCGGGTGCGCTCCGGCGCCGACCGTGCGGTCGTCGAAGGGCGTTTCACCACAACCGAACTCGGCGACGGCGTGGCTGCCCAGGTCGATGACGATCCTGGAGTCCTCGGGGGCTGAGCGCGACGACGACGGCAGTGTCATCGCGGCCCGTTCGGTCAGCCGTGACGGGCCGTCGCGGGCCTACCTCGGCGGCCGCAGCGTGCCTGCGAAGTCGTTGAGCACCTTCACCACCGAACTGCTCGCCCTGCACGGCCAGAACGATCAACTGCGGCTGATGCGGCCCGACGAGCAACGCGCCGCCCTCGACCGGTTCGTCGACGTCGAGTCAGCAACTGAAGCGCTACCGGACGCGTGCGCGACGACTGGCTGGCGGCGCGCCGCGATCTGGCCGACCGCACGCAACGGGCGCGGGAGATGGCGCAGGAGGCCGACCGGCTCAAGTTCGGGCTCAACGAGATCGACACCGTCGCACCGGAACCCGGCGAGGACGAGGCGCTGGTCGCCGACATCCGTCGGCTGTCCGAACTCGATGCACTGCGCGAGGCCGCGCAAACGGCGCGTGCGGCGCTGTCGGGCTCGGACGACGATTCGGCACCCGACGCGTCGGCCGCCGACAATGTTGGACACGCGAAGTCGGCATTGGAGGTGACCGATGACTCGGCGCTGCGGGCGCTGGCCGAACAGCTCGCTGGCGCGCTGGCCGTCGATCGCCGACGTGGCGACGGAACTCGGCGACTATTTGGCCGAATTGCCCAGCGACGCAAGCACTTTGGAGACCAAGCTGGCCCGGCAGGGCGAACTGCGCACGCTGACCCGCAAGTACGCCGCCGACATCGACGGTGTGCTGCAGTGGGCGCACGAGTCACGCGAACGCCTGGCGCAGCTCGACGTATCCGAGGAAGCGCTCGCCGAACTGGAGCGCCGCGTCGGCGAGCTTGAAGACCAAGGTCGTCAGCGGCGGCAACGGAACTCAGCAAGGCGCGAACCAAGGCCGCCAAAGGACTTGCCAAGGCGGTGACGGCCGAGCTGTCGGGCCTGGCGATGGCCGACGCCGAGTTCACCATCTCGGTCGCCACCATCTGCCGGCCCGCGCGGACGATTCCGCGCCGCTCACCCTGCCGTCGGGTGTGACGGTGCACGCCGGGCACGACGGTGTCGACGCCGTCGAGTTCGGCTTCGCCGCGCACCGCGGCACCGACGTGCTGCCGCTGAGCAAGAGCGCGTCGGGCGGCGAGCTGTCGCGCGTCATGCTCGCGCTCGAGGTGGTGCTCGCCGCATCGGCCGAGGGCACCACGATGGTGTTCGACGAGGTCGACGCCGGGGTCGGCGGTCGCGCGGCGGTGCAGATCGGGCGGCGGCTGGCCCGGCTGGCCCGCACCCACCAGGTCATCGTCGTCACCCACCTGCCGCAGGTCGCCGCGTACGCCGACGTTCACCTGGTGGTCGACAGCGGCGGGCGGAGCAAGTCCAGCGGGGTGCGCCGCCTCGACGACGACGACCGCGTCGCCGAACTGGCGCGCATGCTGGCGGGGCTGGGTGAGTCCGACAGCGGCCGCGCGCACGCCCGCGAACTGCTCGAGGCGGCGCAGAAGGACCGAGCCGAGCAGCCGCACTGACATCTGTGGCAGATGTGACAAAAGGTAACTTCTGAGGCTGATGTTACGGCGCGCCTCCACGTCTAGCTGCCGGTTACTCGACAGAATCGGCCTCATGAAGATGTCAGCGCTGCTATCTCGTAATGCCAGCTCACGGCCGGGCATCACCGGCACCGCCCGGGTTGACCGCGACATCGATCGACTGCTGCGCCGAGTCAGCCCCGGTGACATCGTCGTCATCGACGCTCTGGACCTCGACCGGATCACCGCGGACGCGCTGGTCGAGGCCGGCGTCGCCGCGGTCGTCAACGCGTCGCCGTCGATCTCCGGCCGCTACCCCAACCTCGGGCCCGAGGTGCTGGTCGCCAACGGCGTGACGCTGATCGACGAGACCGGACCAGAGGTCTTCAAGAAGGTCAAGGACGGCGCCCGCGTGCGACTGCACGACGGCGGCGTCTACTCCGGCGACCGGCAGGCTGGTCCTCGGCGCCGAGCGCACCGACCACGAGATCAACGAACTGATGCACGAGGCCAAGAGCGGCCTGGTCGCCCACCTGGAGGCGTTCGCAGGCAACACCATCGAGTTCATCCGCAGCGAGAGCCCGCTGCTGATCGACGGCATCGGCATCCCCGACATCGACGTCGACGTCAACCGCAGGCACGTCGTGATCGTCGCCGAGGAGCCCAACGCCGCCGACGACTTGAAGGCGCTCAAGCCGTTCATCAAGGAGTACCAGCCGGTTCTGGTCGGTGTCGGCGCCGGCGCCGACGTGCTGCGCAAGGCCGGCTATCGGCCGCAGCTCATCGTCGGCGACCCCGACAAGATCAGCGCCGAGGCGTTGCGGTGCGGCGCGCAGGTGGTGCTGCCCGCCGACGCCGACGGTCATGCTGCGGGCCTCGAACGCATCCAGGATCTCGGCGTCGGGGCGATGACATTTCCGGCCGCGGGCTCGGCGGCCGATCTGGCTCTGCTGCTGTGCGATCACCACGGCGCCTCGTTGATCGTGACTGCGGGCCACACCGCGAGCATCGAGGAGTTCTTCGACCGGACGCGGCAGCAGAGCAACCCGTCGACGTTCCTGACCCGGCTCAAGGTCGGCGAGAAGCTGGTCGACGCCAAGGCCGTTGCCACGCTGTACCGCAGCCGGGTCTCCGGCGGGGCCATCGCGCTGCTGGTGCTGGCGATGCTGGTCGCGGTCATCGTCGCACTGTGGGTGTCGCGTGCCGACGCGGCGGTCTGCTCGATTGGGTCGCCGACTACTGGAACCGGTTCTCGCTGTGGGTCCAGGGCTGGGTCACCTAGGGAGTTCACGTGATTTCCCTACGCACACATGCGATTTCGCTTGCCGCGGTGTTCCTCGCGCTGGCCATCGGCGTGGCGCTTGGCTCCGGCCTGTTGTCCAACACGCTGCTGTCCGGTTTGCGTGACGACAAACACGAGCTGCAGAACCAGATCAACACGCTCACCGACGACAAGAACGCGCTGAACGAAAAGCTCAACGCCGCAGGTGAATTCGACGCGCAGATGTCGCCGCGGATCCTGCGTGACGCACTGCCGGGCAAGTCGGTGGTGCTGTTCCGCACCCCTGATGCCAACGACGACGACGTCGACGCGCTGATCACGAATGGTCGGCCAGGCCGGCGGCACGGTGACCGGGACGGTGGCGTTGACGCAGGAGTTCGTCGACGCCAACTCCGCGGAGAAGCTGCTGTCGGTGGTGAACTCGCCGATCGTGCCGGCGGGGCGCAACTGAGCACCACGTCGGTGGATCAGGGATCGCAAGCGGGCGACCTGTTGGGCATCGCCCTGCTGATGAACAAGGATCCGAAGGTTCAGGTGGTCGACGACGTCCAGCGCGACACGGTGCTGGCGGCGCTGCGCGACACCGGCTTCGTGACGTACGGCACGCAGCGCATCGGGCCAGCCAACACCGCGCTGATCGTCACCGGCGGGGGATTGAGCGACGACGCAGGCAACCAGGGACCGACCGTGGCCCGGTTCGCCGCCGGCCTGGCCCCCCACGGTTCTGGCACTGTCATCGCCGGGCGCGACGGTTCGGCATCCGGCACTGCGGCGGTGGCCGTGACCAGGTCCGACGGTGGGTTGAGCGCCGCGGTGAGCACCGTCGACGACGTCGACGCAGAATCCGGCCGGATCACCACGGTGCTGGCGCTGGGTGAGTTGATCAGCGGCGGACGGCCCGGCCAGTACGGCAGTCGGGCCGGGCGCGACATCCGTAACGCTGCCGCAATAGAAGCCAGTGGCGTGTCAGCGACGGCTTGTCGGCGTCGGTGTTAGGGTGAGATTCCGTGGGTCGGCAGGCCCCAAGCCAGGCCTGAGCCTGGAGAATATATGCCCTGCCCGTCGTCACGGAGGTTGCTCTTGCCAGCGTTACGCAAGCACCCGCAAACCGCCACCAAACATCTTTTCGTCACGGGCGGCGTCGTTTCCTCACTCGGTAAGGGCCTGACGGCTTCCAGTCTCGGCCAGTTGCTGACGGCGCGCGGCCTGCAGGTGACGATGCAGAAGCTCGACCCCTACCTCAACGTCGACCCGGGCACCATGAACCCGTTCCAGCACGGCGAGGTGTTCGTCACCGAGGACGGCGCCGAGACCGACCTCGACGTCGGGCACTACGAGCGCTTCCTCGACCGCAACCTGTCCGGTTCGGCCAATGTCACGACGGGGCAGGTGTATTCGACGGTGATCGCCAAGGAGCGGCGCGGCGAGTACCTCGGCGACACCGTCCAGGTCATCCCGCACATCACCGACGAGATCAAGAGCCGCATCCTGGCGATGGCCGCGCCCGACGCCGACGGCCATCGGCCCGACGTGGTGATCACCGAAATCGGCGGCACCGTCGGCGACATCGAATCGCTGCCCTTCCTCGAGGCCGCCCGGCAGGTCCGCCACGAGGTCGGCCGCGAGAACTGCTTCTTCCTGCACTGCTCGCTGGTGCCCTTCATGGCGCCGTCCGGCGAGCTCAAGACCAAGCCCACGCAGCACTCGGTGGCGGCGCTGCGCAGCATCGGTATCACGCCGGATGCGTTGATCTTGCGCTGCGATCGCGACGTGCCCGAACCGCTGAAGAACAAGATCGCACTGATGTGCGACGTCGACATCGACGGCGTCATCTCGACGCCCGACGCGCCGTCGATATACGACATCCCCAAGGTGCTGCACCGCGAGGAGCTCGACGCCTATGTGGTGCGCCGGCTGAACCTGCCGTTCCGCGACGTCGACTGGACCCAGTGGAACGATCTGCTCCAGCGTGTGCACGATCCGCAGGAGACGGTGCGAATTGCGTTGGTGGGTAAGTACATCGACCTTTCGGATGCATATCTGTCTGTGGCTGAAGCCTTACGGGCCGGCGGCTTCAAGCACCGCGCCAAGGTCGAAATGCGCTGGGTTGCCTCCGACGACTGCGAGACCGACACCGGTGCCGCCGCCGCGCTGGCCGACGTGCACGGCGTACTGATTCCCGGCGGCTTCGGCATTCGGGGCATCGAGGGCAAGATCGGCGCGATCTCATACGCGCGCAAACGGGGATTGCCCGTCCTCGGCCTGTGTCTCGGGTTGCAGTGCATTGTCATCGAGGCCGCCCGCTCGGTGGGGCTCACCGGGGCCAACTCCGCAGAGTTCGATCCGAAGACACCCGATCCGGTGATCTCGACGATGGCGGACCAACGCGACGCGGTCGCGGGCGAGGCAGACCTGGGCGGCACCATGCGACTGGGCGCCTATCCAGCGGTGCTGGAGCCGGGTTCGATTGTGGCACAGGCATATGAGGCCACCGAGGTTTCCGAGCGGCATCGCCACCGTTACGAGGTGAACAACGAGTACCGTGACCGCATCGCCGAAAGCGGGCTGAGGTTTTCCGGCACCTCGCCCGATGGGCATTTGGTCGAGTTCGTCGAGTACGCCGCCGATGTCCATCCGTTCATCGTCGGCACCCAGGCGCATCCCGAGCTCAAGAGCCGGCCCACCCGGCCGCATCCGCTGTTCGTCGCGTTCATCGGCGCGTCGATTGAGTACAAGGCCGAAGAACGATTGCCGGGCATGGACATTCCCGAGCAGCACGCGAACGGTGTCGAGCATCACGACAGCGTCGGGCAACTGCTGCAAGAACCCGCGACCCGTGGCTGAACACGAGTTCCAGGCAACCTCATCCGAGACCCTTTACATCGGAAAGATCTTTGCATTGCGCGCCGACGAGGTGCGGATGCCCGGCGGCAAGACCGCTCGGCGAGAAGTAGTCGAGCACTACGGCGCCGTGGCCGTTCTGGCCATCGATGAAGAGAACAACATCGCGCTCGTCTATCAGTACCGCCATCCGCTCGGCCGTCGGTTGTGGGAGCTGCCGGCGGGGTTACTGGATCTCGGTGGTGAACCGCCGCACATCACCGCCGCACGCGAACTCGAGGAAGAGGCCGGTCTGTCCGCAAAGGACTGGCGGGTGCTGGTCGACCTCGACTCTGCGCCGGGTTTCAGCGACGAGAGCGTGCGGGTCTACCGGGCGACCGAACTGGCCACAGTTGCCAGGCCCGAGGCCCATGATGAGGAAGCCGACCTGATGCTGAAGTGGTTCCCATTGGTCGAGGCCATCCGGATGGTTTTTGCCGGTGAGATCGTGAATTCCATTGCGGTGGCAGGTATTCTCGCCGCTCACGCGATGCCCGACACAGACTCGCTGCGGCCCGTCGACGCCCCGTGGGCGGACCGGCCGACCGCGTTCGGGCGCCGGAAAGGTCACTCATGACCACGTTCCGCAGCGCTCTGGACGACCAGTTGCAGGGCTACCTTGACCACCTGACCATCGAGCGCGGGGTGGCTGCCAACACGTTGAGTTCGTATCGCCGTGACCTGCGGCGTTACGCTGAGCACCTGGCAGGGCGGGGCATCGACGACCTGGCCAAGGTCGCCGAGACCGACGTCAGCGAGTTTCTGGTGTCGCTGCGCCGCGGCGACCCCGACGCGAAAACCGCTCCGCTGTCCGCAGTTTCGGCTGCCCGTGCGGTGGTCGCCGTGCGAGGACTGCACCGCTTCGCGGCATCGGAGGGTCTCACTGAAATCGACGTCGCGCAGGCGGTCAAGCCGCCGACTCCGAGCCGGCGGCTACCCAAGAGCCTGACCATCGACGAGGTGGTGGCCCTGCTCGACGGCGCTGGCGGCGACAGCGAGGCCGACGGTCCGCTGACGCTGCGCAACCGCGCCTTGCTGGAGCTGCTGTATTCGACCGGCGCGCGGATCTCCGAGGCGGTCGGGCTCGACGTCGACGACATCGACACCCAGGCCCGGTCGGTATTGCTGCGCGGCAAGGGAGGCAAGCAGCGGCTGGTGCCGATCGGCAGGCCTGCCGTCACCACGCTCGACGCCTATCTGGTGCGTGGTCGTCCCGATCTGGCCCGCCGCGGCCGCGGCACGCCCGCGATCTTCCTGAATGCCCGCGGCGGCCGGCTGTCGAGGCAGAGCGCGTGGCAGGTGCTGCAGGACGCCGCCGAACGTGCTGGCATCACGGCCGCAGTGTCGCCGCACGTGTTGCGGCATTCGTTCGCCACCCATCTGCTCGACGGCGGGGCCGATGTCCGGGTGGTGCAGGAGCTGCTCGGGCACGCGTCAGTGACGACCACGCAGATCTACACGATGGTGACGGTGCATGCCCTGCGCGAAGTGTGGGCCGGGGCCCATCCGCGGGCACGATAATGCGTTGAACTCCCGTACACCGGTGATCGTTGGAGTCGGATATGAGGGACATTGCAGTAATCGGCGCCGGCCCTGCGGGTGTTTCGATGGCGCTGAGTCTGCGCGATCGCGGCATCCGGCCGTTGCTCATCGACCGCGCCGACGAAGTGGGTTCCGCGTGGCGGAGTCGATATGACGTGCTCAAGCTGAACACCGGTCGGCCGTTCTCGCACCTGCCAAACCGCCCTTATCCCAAGGGAACTTCGATGTATCCCAGCCGCGACGATGTCATCGCACACCTCGACAAGCATGCACGCGAAGACGGCATCGAGTTGCGCCTGGGCACCGCGGTGGACCGCATCGACCGCCACCCAGGCGGCTGGCGGCTCACGACGTCAGCAGACGATATCAATGCCAGGCAGGTCGTCGTCGCCACGGGTCTGCAGAGTGCCCCGGTCATGCTCGACGTACCGGGAATTGATGCGTTCACCGGCGAGCTGCTGCATTCCTCGGCCTACCGCAACCCGGCGCCCTACCAGGGAAAGCGGGTGCTGGTCGTGGGCTCGGGATCGTCGGGGATGGAGATCGCGCACGATCTGTCGCGTGGCGGGGCGGCGAAGGTGTGGCTGGCGGTGCGGACACCGCCGAACATCATGCTGCGCAGGGGGCCCGGCGGGCTGCCGGGCGATGTGATCGCAGTACCGCTTTATCACGCCCCGATTCGTATCGGCGACGCCATCAGCCGCAAAGCCCGTCGCGCGAACCTCGGCGATCTCAGCGAGTTCGGCCTCCCGATTCCCGTCGAGGGTCCGTTCGCGCGCCTGGCCCGCGAACGCAAGGTGCCCTCGCTGGTTGACATGGAGGTCATTGAGGCGATCAAGGACGGATCCATCGTGGTCGTCTCCGGCGTCGAGGCCTTCGACGGGAGCACCGCATGCCTGGTGGACGGCACCGTGCTGGAAGCGGACGCGGTGATTTGTGCGACCGGCTACCGGACCGGGCTCGAAGCCGTGGTCGGACACCTCGGGGTGCTCGACGAGGCCGGCGTACCCGTCGTCACGGGTGAGAAAGCGGCGGCTGCGGGCCTGCGGTTCCTCGGCTTCTCCTCACGCCCGATCGTCATGGGCTACGTCGGGAGGCAGTCCAAACGCGTCGCCAAACAAATCGCCGACGAGTTGCACCGCGGTTGATTCTGCGTCGATGGCGAAAAGGTGCGAGTACGCCCCGCCGCCAGCGCAGAATCAACCAGGGAGGAGCGGGTGGCTAGCCGACGAATTCCGACTCCAGCACGATGTCGGGTATCAGCGTCTGATACTCGCCGTGGGTCTTGTGCTCGATCGTGTCGAAGAGCTTGCCCTGCTGCTGCTTCATGTAGTCGCGGTACTTCGGCGAGCCCGGAATAAGGATGTTGTCGGCGACCACGATGGATCCGCGGTGCAGCCACGCGCGGTCGAGGATGCTGTGCAGATCGGGCAGGTAGGCCGCCTTGTCGTGATCGATGAACAGCAGATCCAGCTTCCCGTCCGCGAATCCGTGTTCTGACGCTAGTGCGTCTAGGGTTGGGCCTTCGTCGCCGATGGTGCCGACCACGCAGGTGACGCGGTCGTCGACCCCAGCATGAGCCCAGATGCGCTGCGCCACTTCGGAATTCGCAGCCGACAGCTCAACGGAGACCACCTTCGCCGATGGTGCCGCGCGGGCGATCCGCAGCGAGCCGTAGCCGCAATAGGTGCCTAGCTCCAGCGCCAGGCCTGGGTTGGCGCGGCGGACGGCGGCGTCGAGCAGCTCACCCTTCTCGTCCCCGACGTTGATCAGGAACGACTTCTCATACGCGAACTGATCCACCTTGTCGATCACGTCGTCGATGTCGCCCTGGCGTGCGTTGGCCACTACATAGTCGGCAGCGGCCGCCTCGCGCCCGTCGCCGATCTGACCCGTCTTGGTGATGTTGCCGGCCCCGATCGCCAGCCGCCAGAACGACCAGCGCAGGAACGGCACGCGCTGCTTGAGGCCCATGGTCGTCAGCCTATTGGAACGGCCGCCTCGATTGGGTTTCACGTTGCCCGCGGGTCTGCCAGACCAGGCAGGCGCGCCCCGTTAAACTTGCCCGGATGTCCGGAATGCCCCCTACGTGCCTGACCAGCGACGGTCGGGCATGACCGACGAAGGGGGCGGCGCCGACCTCGGCCTGACGGGCCGCCCGCCGCGGACCATTCCCGAGCCCAAGCCGAGGAACGTGCACGGCCCGGCCAAGGTCATCGCGATGTGCAACCAAAAGGGCGGCGTTGGCAAGACCACGTCGACCATCAATCTGGGTGCCAGCCTGGCCGAGTTCGGTCGGCGAGTGTTGTTGGTCGACCTCGATCCGCAGGGCGCGCTGTCGGCGGGGCTGGGCGTGCCGCATTACGAGCTCGACCACACGATCCACAACCTGCTGATCGAGCCTCGGGTGTCGATCGACGAGGTGCTGATCCACACCAGGGTGCCGGGCATGGACCTGGTGCCAAGCAACATCGACCTGTCGGCGGCCGAGATTCAGCTGGTCAACGAGGTGGGCCGCGAGCAGTCGCTGGCGCGCTCGCTGTACCCGGTGCTCGACCGCTACGACTACGTACTGATCGACTGCCAGCCGTCGCTGGGGCTGCTCACTGTCAACGGGCTGGCGTGCAGCGACGGCGTGATCATCCCGACCGAATGCGAGTACTTCTCGCTGCGCGGCCTGGCGCTGCTGACCGATACCGTCGACAAGGTGCGCGACCGGCTGAACCCGAAGCTGTCGATCAGCGGCATCCTAATCACCCGGTACGACCCGCGCACCGTCAATTCACGCGAAGTGATGGCCCGCGTCCTCGAGCGCTTCGGCGACCTGGTGTTCGACACCGTGATCACCCGGACGGTGCGCTTCCCCGAGACCAGCGTCGCTGGCGAGCCGATCACCACATGGGCACCGAAATCCGGTGGGGCCGAAGCATATCGGTCGTTGGCACGCGAGGTCATCGACCGGTTTGGCGCGTGACCGATCCGGTGACACAGGCCGGAGCCGCGGAGTCGGCGACATCAAGCTCCGAGCAATCTGAACAGGGCGGCTTCCAGGTCCGGCTGAGCAATTTCGAGGGGCCGTTCGACCTGCTGCTGCAGTTGATCTTCGCGCACCGCCTCGATGTCACCGAGGTCGCGCTGCATCAGGTGACCGACGACTTCATCGCGTACACCAAAGAAGTCGGCCCACTGATGGAGCTCGACGAGACCACCGCATTCCTCGTCGTCGCGGCCACGCTGCTGGACCTCAAGGCCGCACGGCTACTGCCCGCGGGTGAGGTGCACGATGAGGAGGACCTCGCTCTGCTCGAGGTGCGCGACCTGCTGTTCGCGCGGCTGCTGCAGTACCGGGCGTTCAAGCACGTCGCGGGGATGTTCGCCGAGCTCGAGGCCGCGGCGCTGCGCAGCTATCCGCGCTCGGTGGCGCTGGAGAAGCGCTACGAAGAGCTGCTGCCCGAGGTGATGCTTGGCGTCGACGCCGAGAGCTTCGCGCAGATCGCCGCGGCGGCCTTCACGCCGCGACCGGTGCCGACGGTGGGCACCGAGCACCTCCACCAGGTCATCGTGTCCGTGCCCGAGCAGGTCGGCAATCTGATGAACCTGCTGGAGAGCCGGGGGATCGGGCAGTGGGCGTCGTTTTCGGAGCTGGTAGCCGACTGTGGGGCGCCGATCGAGATCGTGGGCCGGTTCCTGGCGCTGCTCGAGCTGTATCGGGCGCGGGCGGTAGCATTCGACCAATCAGAACCGCTTGGTGTGCTCCAGATTTCGTGGACCGGCGAACGGCCGACCAACGATCACCTGGCAACCGAGGACGCGGTGGAAGTAGAAGACGCAGATGACTGACGACGTTCCCACGGACATTCCCGCGGACATTCCGACGGATCTGGACCTGGGTATCGATGTCGCGACCGCGCCCGAGCTGGAGGATTCCGAACTAGGCGCGGCGCTCGAGGCGCTGCTGCTGGTGGTGGACACCCCGGTGACCGTCGAGCAACTCGCCGTGGCGACTGAGCAGCCGGCGTATCGGGTGGCGGCCAAGCTTGCGTTGATGGCCGAGGAGTTCACTGCCCGCGAGAGTGGCATCGATTTGCGGGAAGCCGGCGGCGGCTGGCGGATGTACACCCGGGCGCGGTTCGCGCCGTACGTGGAGCGGCTGCTGCTCGACGGTGCCCGCTCGAAGCTGACCCGAGCGGCGCTCGAGACGCTGGCGGTGGTGGCTTACCGGCAGCCTGTGACGCGGGCCCGGGTGAGCGCGGTGCGCGGAGTGAACGTGGACGCGGTGATGCGCACGCTGCTTGCGCGCGGGCTGATCACTGAGGCAGGCACCGATCCCGACACCGGTGCGGTGACGTTCGCGACGACCGAGCTGTTCTTGGAACGGCTCGGATTGACCTCGTTGACAGACCTGCCAGACATCGCGCCCCTGCTGCCCGACGTCGACGTCATCGATGACCTGAGCGAAACCCTTGGCGAGGAGCCACGTTTCATGAGGCTCAGCGGCGCGCCGGCCGCCGAAGCGCCGATGTCGTTCGACGTGGACCAGGAGTGATATGGCGGACCCGGATAATTCAGGTCCTCCTCTCGTCCGGGGGCCTGTGCGTTTACAGAAGGTGTTGTCGCAGGCCGGAATTGCATCGCGCCGCGTTGCCGAGAAGATGATCCTGGAAGGCCGCGTCGAAGTTGACGACCGGGTGGTCACCGAACTGGGCACGCGCGTTCACCCCGAGGTGTCGGTGATCCGTGTCGACGGGGCACGCATAACTGTCGACGACACGCTGGTGCATTTGGCGATCAACAAGCCGCGGGGGATGCATTCGACGATGTCGGATGACCGTGGCAGGCCGTGCGTCGGCGACCTCGTCGAGCACCGAGTGAGGGGAAACAAGAAGCTGTTTCACGTCGGGCGGCTGGACGCCGACACCGAAGGGCTGATGCTGCTGACCAACGACGGCGAGCTGGCGCACCGGTTGATGCATCCCTCCTTCGAGGTGCCCAAGACGTATCTGGCGACCGTCGATGGCGCGGTGCCGCGCGGGCTGGGCCGCAAGCTGCGCGACGGAGTGGAACTGGAGGACGGGCCAGCGCACGTGGACGATTTCGCCGTGGTGGACAAGGTGCCCGGTAAGACGCTGGTGAGAGTGACGCTGCACGAGGGCCGCAAACGGATCGTGCGGCGGCTGCTGGCCGCGGTTGGTTACCCGGTGCAGGAGTTGGTGCGCACCGAGATTGGCTCGGTGACACTCGGCGACCAACGGCCCGGCAGCATCCGGGTGTTAAGCCGCAAGGAGATTGGCGAGTTGTACAAGGCGGTGGGCATGTGAGCTCCTCGTTGGTGATCACGGTCGACGGACCCGCAGGTACCGGAAAGTCTTCGGTGTCACGGAGTTTGGCTCGATCACTGGGCGCACGCTATCTGGACACCGGTGCGATGTACCGGATTGTGACGCTCGCTGTGATTCGGGCCGATGTCGATCTGACCGACACTCCTGCCGTCGAAGCAGCCGCAGGGGACGTGCCGCTGTCGGTGGGTTACGACCCTGACGAAGACCGGGCTTACCTTGATGCAGAAGATGTTTCGGCCGAGATCCGCGGCGACGAGGTCACCAAGGCGGTGTCGGCGGTGTCGGCCGTTCCCGCGGTTCGGGCCCGCCTCGTCGGGCTCCAACGCGAACTGGCGTCTGGTCCGGGCAGCGTCGTGGTCGAGGGCCGCGACATCGGTACAGTGGTGCTGCCCAATGCCGACCTGAAGATCTTCCTGACCGCGTCGGCCGAGGTGCGGGCTCGGCGGCGCCACGACCAGAACATCGCTGCCGGGTTGGACGATAACTACGAGGCGGTGCTGGCCGACGTCAAGCGCCGCGACCATCTGGATTCGACACGGCCGGTGTCGCCGTTGATGGCGGCCGACGATGCAGTGGTGGTCGACACCAGCGATATGAGCGAGCCCCAGGTGGTCGCGCATCTGCTGGAACTCGTCAGGCAGCATGCCGGGGCGTCGCGATGACTGACGACACCTGGGCCGACGAAAGCGATTGGGAGCTCGGCGCGGAAGAGGTCGCCGAGGCGATCGAGGAGGCGGCGCCGCCCCCCGTGGTGGCTGTTGTGGGACGCCCGAACGTCGGCAAGTCGACGTTGGTGAACCGGATCCTTGGCAGGCGTGAGGCGGTGGTGCAGGACGTACCCGGTGTCACCCGCGACCGGGTGTCGTATGACGCGCTGTGGTCGGGACAGCGGTTCGTGGTGCAGGACACCGGCGGGTGGGAGCCCGACGCCAAGGGACTGCAGCAGTTGGTGGCGGAACAGGCCTCGGTGGCGATGCGCACGGCGGATGCGATCATTCTGGTGGTCGATGTGACGGTGGGAGCGACGACGGCCGATGAGGCCGCGGCGCGGCTGCTGCAGCGGTCGGGCAAGCCAGTGTTCCTGGCGGCCAACAAGGTTGACACCGAACGCGGGGAGGCCGAAGCGGCCGAGTTGTGGTCGTTGGGGCTGGGGGAGCCGTATTCGGTCAGCGCGATGCACGGCCGTGGAGTGGCCGATCTGCTGGACAGGGTGATCGATGCGTTGCCCGCGGTATCCGAGATGGCGTCCGGCGGAGGCGGTCCGCGGCGAGTTGCACTGGTGGGCAAGCCGAATGTCGGCAAGAGCTCGCTGCTGAACCGGCTGGCCGGCGATCAGCGGTCGGTGGTGCACGACGTCGCGGGCACGACCGTCGATCCGGTCGACTCGCTGATCGAAATGGAAGGCAAGATCTGGCGTTTCGTCGACACCGCTGGCTTGCGGCGCAAGGTCGGACAGGCCAGCGGGCACGAGTTCTATGCATCGGTGCGAACGCACGGCGCGATTGACGCGGCCGAGGTGGCCATCGTGCTGATCGACGCGTCGCAGCCGCTGACCGAACAAGATCAGCGAGTGCTGTCGATGGTCATCGAGGCGGGCCGGGCGTTGGTGCTGGCATTCAACAAGTGGGACCTGGTCGACGAGGACCGGCGCTACCTGCTGGATCGCGAAATCGAGCGCGAGCTGGCGCAATTGCAATGGGCGCCGCGGGTGAACATCTCGGCGAAGACGGGCCGGGCGGTGCAACGACTCGTGCCCGCGCTTGAGTCATCGCTGGAGTCATGGGACACGCGGGTGTCGACCGGCCGGCTGAATACCTTTTTCAAAGAGATTGTCGCGGCGACGCCGCCGCCGGTGCGCGGCGGTAAGCAACCGCGGATTCTGTTCGCCACGCAGGCGACCGCGCGCCCGCCGACGTTTGTGTTGTTCACCACAGGTTTTCTCGAGGCGGGATACCGGCGATTCCTCGAGCGGCGGCTCCGTGAGACGTTCGGGTTCGAGGGCAGCCCGATAAGGATCAACGTGCGGGTGCGCGAAAAACGGGGCGCGAAGTCTCGCTAGGGTTAGTCAAGTGCCCGTCGTCGACATGATCCTGATCGCGTTGGCCGGGGTCGGGGCGGGTGCGATCAACGCCGTCGTCGGCTCGGGCACCCTCATCACCTTTCCGACCCTGGTGGCTTTGGGATATCCGCCCGTCACCTCAACGATGTCGAATGCGGTGGGTCTCGTCGCCGGCAGCGCCTCGGGGACGTGGGGATATCGGCGCGAGCTGCGCGGCCAGTGGAACCGGCTGGCCTGGCAAATCCCTGCATCGTTCATGGGCGCACTGCTGGGCGCATGGCTGCTCCTGCATCTGCCGGAGAAGGTGTTTACCGAGGTCGTCCCGGTGCTGCTGATCCTGGCGCTGATTCTGGTGGTGGTCGGGCCGCGGATCCAGGCGTATGCCCGGAAGCGGGCGGAGGAGGCGGGCCGCTCCGCGGAGCACTTGTCACGTGGGCGGACGGCGGCTCTGGTGTTCGCGACGTTCGCGATCGGCGTTTACGGCGGGTATTTCACGGCTGCGCAGGGGATCATGCTGATCGCGGCGATGGGCGCGCTGCTGCCGGAGGACATGCAGCGGATGAATGCGGCGAAGAACCTGCTGTCGCTGATCGTCAATATCGTTGCGGCGGTGGCTTACACCGTCGTCGCATTCGACCGGATCAGTTGGCTGGCAGCGGGACTGATCGCGATCGGCTCATTGATCGGAGGATTTCTCGGAGCGCACTACGGGCGCCGGCTGTCACCAAATGCGTTGCGCGCGGTCATCGTCGTGGTCGGCCTCATCGGGCTGTATCGACTCGTAACCATTTAGTGCGAGCGGGCCGCTCTGCGGTAGGCTTTCGACCTGCCGCCGGCGATCCCGGCGGCACCGCGGGCTGTGGCGCAGTTTGGTAGCGCACTTGACTGGGGGTCAAGTGGTCGCAGGTTCAAATCCTGTCAGCCCGACCAAAGAAATAGCAGGTAAGAGGCGGTTTCGGAGTCATCCGGGACCGCCTTCCCTCGTACCCCCGGCCGGATCCCAGTGAAATCGATGACGTACTCATTCTCATTGCGATGCTTCTCGTCGTAGTGCGCAAGGAGTCTCTTCGGGCCGACCGTGATGGTCCAGAACGTGGGCGGTCCCGAGGTGCTCGTCGGTAGGGCGACGGCTTTCGAGGCAGGCTGTTTGCTCAACAATCGGGTTGACCTCGCGGACCGCCTTACAGGAGACGTCAAGGTCATCCCTCCCAGCGCCCGCCCACCGACGCGCCAAGTGCCCCAGGCAACGCGGCCAAACCTGAAAAGGTCAATCTGCAGGCGAAACGGGTGCCTTTAGAAATCTTTAAGGTCCGCGCCCGAAGGTATGTCTATCGACAACAGCGCTGCTGTTACTAGCAATTAGCTGAAGAAATCGCTCTGCGTCAACCGATCCGACTCCTGCACAGAGTAAGGGCGGTGGGCTGTCGCAGCCACTAGAAGGGAGAACATTGCTGTGAAGGTCATTAACAGTGCCGCGCGAGCGGCGCGAGTAGGAGTTGCCGCTAGCGCGATCGCGTTTGCAGGGGTGCCGATCGGTACGCCAACGGCCGCGGCCGGCCCCGCCGGCGTTGAAAACGAGCTGCGTTACCTCAACCAGCTCGCCAGTGTCGCGGACGTGTCTTCATTATCTGAAGGGGACGCAGTTACGGCGGGGTACCTGACCTGTTCGATACAAGCAATGGGCGGTCCTGCGGCTGTTACCGGGTACTCGGGAGTGATAAACAACCAAACGATCTTGCGGGTCGCAAACCAGCATCTCTGCTTTGGGGTGGCGCCTCAGCCAGCCGGCGGCCCAGCGATGAACCCCGAGGTAGGGATCATGCAAGACCAAATTAATAGCAACAATGACCGGTGGTTGGACACTGATGCGGACGACGATGGATTCTCGGACTCCGAGGACGACTTTGACGACGACGACAGTGCTTACTGACCGATTGAACTCTGAGACGAGCCCGTGGCGGATCTCCCTCGCGCCAATCCCTGTATCCGCAAAGGGTGTACCAGTCGTGCATCATTGGGCACGGACGTTGCACCGCGTTGGAAAGGCCCCCCAGCCGTCTGGACCAGCGAAATGGGGTAGCGCAACGGGTAGCGCAACGGCTTCGCTTTCGTGGGTGTTCGTCGCGGTACGGAGATACGCGAATTTCGTTGTCTGCCTATGATTTAGAACATTGGCGGACAACTACGAACGCCGATTTTGAGGCTGGGGGTGGGTTCAGTCCGCGGTCAAAGTGGAACCCCTTCAAGAGAACACCCCCGGCGAAGGGGGACTTGACCGGGGGTGTTCTCTTCTTGGAGGTGGTTCCGAAAGTCAGCCTGCAGCATGATGCTGAGGAGAGGCCGTCATCCACGTGAGAACTAACCAATAAGAAATTGCTGATAGCTCACAGATTCGGCCCGCCACGGAAGAGCAGCGCGGGCCGAACACTAGATCAGACGACAAAGCGCATTCGTTGTGACGCTGCTGGTGCTGTTGGCGGTCGGCCCCGATATCCGCGCAGTGTCGGCATGGGCGCGTGCCCTGACGAGCTACGCGGCTTGATCGAGGAAACCTGTCGCCCGCGAAGCAACCGGACGAGTGCCGCGCACCGCGCGCGGGCGTAGGGCAATCAGTGTGCCGGAACGGACCACGCCCAGCGGCCCCGATCCGGCGAAGCGCGCGATCCCCGACGCCCGCACCATCAAGGCCGCCTTGGCCTGCCGGTAGCCGATCCGTATCCCGGCGGCACAAACGATCAACAGCCCGCCAACGCCGGGCAGCGCCAGCGCGGCCAGCGCCAACTGTGAGGCCGGTACGAGAATTGCGCGCACGGCGTGGTCTAGAACCGGCAACACACCTGCCGGGGTGATGCCGTGCGTCGCCAGTGGCGCCGCTCCAGAAATCGAAAGTTCTTCACTCAGGCCCGCAGTGGCGACGCCACCAGCCGTTGCAAGCGCGGCGACGTCACCGCGTGCGTCCCAGAAATCGGAGGTCGGCAGGACTGGCGGCCATGCCGGCAATCCGGGCGGAACCAGCGGCGCGGCCGCGGCTGCCACGGGTCCGACACCGTAACCGGCGCCCCCGCCGATCGTCGCGGTGGGTACGTGGGCACCTGCGAGCAAGGTGTACAGATCGGACGGCACGCCGGCGACCGCGTCTATAACCGAGGTGAGCATCGCCTGAACCGACGTGATGACGTCGACAACCGGCGTCTCGGAAGTCGGAAGTCCTGCAACCACATCAGGAACCGTTCCGATAACAGTCACAACTGTTGCGACAGCGGTCGACATGGGTTGGGCGGCTGCCGGTACCGGCGCGAGCGGATTCGTCGCGGATTCGGCCGCCACATTCGTGACCGGCGCGGGCTCAGTCGTGACCGGGGCGATGTTAGTCAGGGCGACGTCAGTCGTGTTCGATGCCAGCGGCGTGGCAGCTTCCTCGGTGAGGATGGACGGGCTTTTGTTTTCGTCAGTCGCAGTGTCTTCAGCCTTGGTCGGCAGGCGTTTCGTGGTCGCGCCTTGCTCGCGGCCGAGTCTGCCGATCAATTGAAGGGTGTTCTTGACGGCATTTCGCAACGTCGCGCCCGGGCTGAGGGTCGTCGTTGCGCTGGCGGCCGGCTCGCTCGCCGGACTTAGGGCTGGGCCAGCCGCGTCGACGCTGCTCGCTGGGGCCGAAGCGCCGGTGTCGGTATCGGCGGTCGCGATCGCTCCACTCGCACTTCCGATTAGAAGACCGGTTGAGAGCATGCAGATACCCGCAGCGAGGCGTAATTGCGTCGAAATGAGGATCTCCTCCCGCCAGCAAGGGAGCTCATCGCCCGGTTACCGCCGCCAATTGTTGCATGCTCTGCCCGCCAGCAATCACGCTTTGGCGGTGAATCATGAGTTGCTGACCAATAGCAAACCATTTATCAGGGAGATGCGAAAGAGGCCGCTGTCCGAATAGCGAATGAACGCGGGATCTCTTCCGAATTTGCCGTCAGAGCTCGCCTCCTTCAATTGCTCAGCGACGAGTACATCGGTCTCAACCCTGCACTCCCCCGCGTCAGATTCCCGTAGGGGCCGACTAGACGCGATCGGCGGCGAAAGTGGCGGCCTGGTTGACCATCCCGGATTCGATGTACGCAACATGTGCGCGCATGTCCCCGCCGTCGGAGCAGATCGGATCGTTGGGCACACACAAGTCAATCGTCTTGGCGGCATAGAGCGGCCCGATCGTGGGTAGCGGGCCGGGGGAGAGCGTGTCGGCGAACGCACTCTTCGGACCCCCGAACAGGGCAGCGGCAGCGACATGGTCGGCGACCTCGGCAGGCATCGCCGTCGTAGACAGATTGATCACCCCCGCGCCTTGGGAGTAACCGCCGAGCACCACGCGGGTATTCGGGCAACTTGCAGCCATGGACTGGATATGGCTGCTTGCATCGTTGGCACCGGCGCGCGTGCTGTTGACGAAATCCCTGCTTGCCGGGTAGTTGACGGCGTAGACGCCTACCGAACGCGCGGCCAATCGCGTACGAAGTGAGTCGACGAACGCTTGTCCGACGCCGCCAACACCGGGCGCCTCGGTGGTGCCGCGGGCGAATACGATCTCGACGTCGGGGCACGGATCCGCCGCTGCGGTCGGGGAGTAGATAAGGGCGATCGGCAATGTTGAAGCTGCGGCCGCTGCCGCCCCGATGATCCGTGTCGTTGTGTCCATGTTGGTATGTCGCCCGTCGGCCAACAGATGTCACATGCGCGTCGACTCGCGCGACTGCCTGATGGCGGTACGAATCCGTGGCCCGCCGCCGGTGAACAGTGGGCCGGCGTCGTACCCAGCACGTCTGCAGTGTTAACTCGGCAGTGCGAAACGAGCAACGTCCGGGTGTCAATTGACGACGCCGCGAATTAATAATCGTGAGCGTAAATAAATCAACGCTGCTGCATGCGGTAACACTGCTGGTCGGCCAGTCGATAAACGCCGCAACACTGGATTCGCGCGTGTTCTTGTTAAAGGTGACGTGCAAGGACGAGCAAACTATGCTCGCTTCGGGTGAGCAGTTGACCCGCGGCGGTGACGTCGGTTAGCGACGAGAGTGGGGCAAAAGAGTGCAATCAGTGCTGGGACTGTCGATGACGTCCACCAGCGTGGCGTGGGTGCTCCTCGACGGGCAAGGGCCCGATGCCGCCATCCTCGACCACGATGCGTTCGATGTCCGGGCCGGTGCCGACGCAACAGCAAGTGATACGTCCCAGCACGTGGCTGCCGCCCGTGGTGCCCAGTCGATCGCGACGGCAAGCGGACACAAGGTGAGCGCTGTCCAGGTGACGTGGACTTCGGATGTCGAAGCGGACGGCGCGGCCCTGCTGAAGTCATTGGCAGACTTGGGTTTTGAGAACGTTCGCGCTCTCCCGTTGAGTCGGGCCGTCCAGGCGTGGGGCATCGAGGTCGGTCGGGTGAACGAGCACCAGAAAACCGCGCTGTGCGTTCTTGAACCCGACACAGTGACGGTGATGGTGGTCGCCACTGGCGCCGCAACGGTACGCACCGCCATCATTGACAACTGCGAGACCACTGACGACCTCGTTGACTCGTTGAGGACGATTTTCGGCAGGGATGGCTGGCTGCCGGAAAGCCTGCACGTCGTCGGCTCCAGTAGCGATCTCGATGAGGTCACCGAGCCGATGGGCGACGCACTGCCGATACCCGTGATCGAAGCGGCCGACACCCAGGTTTCCCTTGCGCGTGGAGCGGCACTCGTGGCGGTCGGACAGGTCGACACCGGAGTTGAGCATGCGGCCGAGACACCAGCGGACCGGCCCTGGCGGGTGTCGGCCGCGAAACTTGTGGCCGCTCCCGCGCCCGCCGAGCCGGCTGTCGCGCCGCCGGTCAGCGAGGTCGGCACCGAGTCCTCACAGGACGTCGAGGCGCCGCGCAATGACCCACCGCCGCGACGCGAGCGGCCCTGGCTGGTGTCGCATGCGAAACAACTGACCATCTCGGCGGCGGCCGTCGCGGTTTTCGGGGCAGCGCTGTCGCTGGCGGCCGGTTCAGCGCTGAATGTCGAAAACGTGTCCGCGGAGGCCGCAACCCGGTCGGCTGGCGGCGCTTCCGTGACGTCCGCCAGTGTCCACGCGGTTCCCGCGCCGGTCTCGGCGCCGTCCGCTGCGCCGGTTCAACCGCTCGCCGCGCAGCCGCCGCCCGCGCCCCCGCCGGAACCTCTCGCTCCTCCGGAACCTCTCGCCATCCCGTCGGAGTCGGTCGCTACCGTGGCGCCTCAGCCCGTCGCGGTCCCCGTTCCGCCCCCGACTGTTGCTGCTCCGCCCTCGGCGACGCCCCTTGCGGCACCCAGCGTCGCCCCGGCGCCCGCAGTCGCGCCGGCACCAGTTGCTCCGCCGCCGGCCGCACCGCTCGCGGCCGAGCAGGCACCACTTGCTCCGCCACCGACGGCTGTGCCTCAAGCGCCTACAGAAGCACTGCCTCCGCAGGATCCAGTGCAGGTTTTCTTGAGTCCGTTGTTCAGCGGGCTGCCCTAACTAGCTAGGGCTTGATACCTGAGATCACCAATTCCAGACGCCAGGGTCGCTGGGCGGGTATTGAGCGCAGGTGTCGGTGCCGTGTGCGGCGACGCCCTTGTTGTTGAAGAACAGCTTCGCCCAGTTCGGCCAGTTCCACGCCAGCTGCTCGTAGAAGGCGTTGGTTGCAGTGTCCTCCGAATATTGCCGGCGCCCGGCGTAGTCCATTGAGAAGAACCAGTAGATGCGGTCGCGAGCGGCCTGCTGAACCTGGGGGGACTTGTTGTTGTAGTCGATCATGTAGCGCTCGTAGTACACCGGGTCGCTGTCGCGAACGGCGGCCATGTACTGGTCGACGGTGCATGTGGTCTTGAGAATCCGGTTCGGAATCGGATAGTCGTCGGTCGCGTCCGCGGAGGCGGCCGCCGGAAGGGTCATCGCTGCCACGCCCACGACAGCGGCCGCGACACTCGCCTTGATCAACATTGAAGACTCCTTACTGTTGTGCGGCGGCTTGGAGGATCGGCAGCTTTTCCGGGCAGTAGGTGCGCAGCGCAGCGCCGAGGAACTGCCATGCCTGCTCCGTGGTGCTGCCCTTCTGCAGCTGCAGGAAAATGAATTTGGCCGACTTGTCGGCGTCCGCATCGACGCCGTTGTACAACCGCTTGCAGGCGATCTTCCCGATCCAGGCGTTGTAGTCCTTCTGGCCGTAAATGCCGTACGTGTGTAACTCCTTGGCGAAGTCGGTGTCGGGGTCGGCGTATGCGGGCGACGCAAACACCAACGCAGGCGCAATCGCGGCTGCAGCGATCGACGCGAGGTGTATTCCCTTCATGGCATCCCTATCTGATTGGGCCCGTTGGGTTTTCATCATCAGCGCCAGCCAGCGCCGACGCTGACCGTGCTGTCGGCCGAGTGTCGCGGCGGTTTCGGCCACGGCACCGGCTTGGGCCGCGTTCGGACGTTCTGCGGCCACCAGAACCACCGGCCCATCATCGCGGCGATCGCCGGTGTCATGAACGATCGGATCACAAGCGTGTCGAACAACAAGCCGAGACCGATCGTCGTGCCCACCTGACCGACCACCACTAGGTCGCTGACCACCATGGACATCATCGTGAACGCGAACACCAAGCCGGCAGAGGTCACCACAGCGCCTGTGCCCGCCATCGATCGGATGATGCCGGTCTTGATTCCGGCGTAATTCTCCTCTTTGAATCTGGACACCAGCAGCAAGTTGTAGTCGGATCCGACCGCGAGAAGGATGATCACCGACATCGCCAAAATCATCCAGTGCAGCGGTATGCCGAGGATATGTTCCCAGATCAGCACCGATAGCCCGAAGGATGTGCCCAAGGACAACAGCACCGTCCCGACGATGACCGCCGAGGCGATCACCGCTCGAGTAAGCAACAGCATGATGATGAAAATCAAGCAGAGCGAAGAGATTCCGGCGATCAGCAGGTCCCAGTTCGAACCCTCCTGCATGTCCTTGTACGTGGATGCGGTACCGGCCAGATAAATTTTCGAGCCCTCTAACGGCGTTCCCTTGATGGCCTCGAACGCCGCATTCTTGATCTGCGGGATGAGCTTGATGCCTTCAGGAGTCGCGGGATCGCCCTCGTGAGAGATGATGAATCGAACGGACTTTCCGTCGGGCGACACGAACATCTTCATGCCCCGCTTGAAGTCCGCATTTTCAAACACTTCCGGTGGCAAATAGAACGAGTCGTCGTTCTTCGACGCATCGAAGGCCTCGCCCATGGCGCCCTGGTTGTCCTGCATGGCCTTCATCTGGTCCTGCTGGCTCTTTTGGCTCTGGTACATGGTCAGCGAGATGGTTTTCATACTCTGCATCGTCTCGATCATCGACGGCATCAACGCGACCATCTGCGGCATGAGCGAGTCGAGGCGCTCCATGTCGGGGACGATGGCCTGGATGTCGTCCGTCATCGTGTCGATGCCGTCAAGCGTGTCGAAGATCGACCGCAACGACCAGCAGATCGGGATGTCGTAGCAGTGCGGTTCCCAGTAGAAGTAGTTGCGCAGGGGGCGGAAGAAGTCGTCGAAATTGGCGATGTTGTCACGCAATTCCGCGACATCGATCGTCATGTTCTTCATCTTCTCGACCATGCTGTGAGTGGTGGCAGCCATCTGCACGGTGATGCTTTGCATCCGCTCCATCGTGTCGATGGACGTCTGCATGTCGTTGGCCTGCTTCAGCATGTTGCCCATGACTTTGTCCATATAGTCCTGGTTCATCTGCTGGGTGGTGCCCTGCATGCTGATCAGGAACGGAATCGACGTGTGTTCGATCGGAGTGCCCTCCGGCCGGGTGATGGACTGCACCCTGCCGACGCCGGGAATGTGGAAGATGCTCTTGGCAATTCGGTCGACGACCAACATGTCCGCTGAATTGCGCAAATCATGGTCGGTTTCGACAAGCAACATCTCCGGGTTCATCCGGGCCTGCGGGAAGTGGCGGTCGGCCGCGGCGTAGCCCTGATTGGCGGGGATGTCGTCGGGCAGGTAGTTGCGGTCGTTGTAGCTCGGCTTGTACGACGGCAGAGCGAGCAGGCCGACCAACGCGAGAGCCACCGATGCGGCGAGAATCGGTCCCGGCCAACGCACAACGGCGGTACCGACGCGGCGCCAGCCGCGCGTCTTCATGGCCCGCTTCGGGTCGAACAGGCCGAACCGACTGCAAATGGTCAATAAGGCGGGCGCCATCGTCATCGCCGCCGCGACAGCCACGAGCATGCCGATCGCCAACGGAATGCCAAGCGTTGAGAAGTAGGGCAGCCTCGTGAAGTGCAGGCAGAACGTCGCACCCGCGATGGTCAGACCGGAACCCAAAATGACGTGCGCGGTGCCGTGATACATCGTATAGAACGCGGTTACGCGATCCTCGCCGTTTTCTCGCGCCTCGTGATAACGGCCGACAAGGAAGATCGCGTAGTCCGTTCCAGCCGCTATCGCCAGTGTCGTGAGGAGGTTGACCGCGAACGTCGACAGCCCGATCAGGTCGTAATAACCAAGGGCCGCAACGATTCCCCTGGCCGCAGCCAGCTCGATGAACATCATCACCAAGACGAGCAACACCGTCACGATCGATCGGTAGACGAACAGCAGCATCAGGAAGATCACCGCGATGGTGATCATCGTGATCAGCTGGATGCTCTTGTCGCCGGCGTGGTGCTGGTCGTTGGTGAGCGGGGCGGGGCCGGTGACGAAAGCCTTGATCCCCGGTGGCGGCGGCGTGTTGGCCACGATGTCACGGACGGCTTGCACGGACTCGTTCGCCAGGGTTTCACCCTGATTGCCCGCTAAGTAGATCTGAACGTAGGCGGCCTTGCCGTCGGCGCTTTGGGCTCCCGAGGCGGTAAGCGGATCGCCCCAGAAGTCCTGGATGTGTTCGACGTGCTTCTTGTCGGCCTCGAGCTTGTCGACGAGGCCGTCGTAATACTTGTGTGCGGCGTCTGTGAGCGGTTGATCGCCCTCCAGCACGACCATCGCCGAGCTGTTGGAATCGAACTCCTGAAAAGTCTTGCCGATGCGTTGCATCGCCTGCATCGACGGTGCGTCGTTGGGGGCCAACGACACGGCGTGCGCCTCACCGACCTTTTCCAGCTGAGGAGCGATGACGTTGACGACGACGGTCAGCGCTATCCAACCGAGCAGAATCGGCACCGAGAACAACCGGATGAAGCGCGGGATCATCGGGTGCGCGCCGACGTGCTGGTTGCTCACTGGTGCACCTCGCAGGCTCGGCCACCGCATGCTGCGCCCATGATTCGCTCGCAAGCTTCGCTCATGCCGACTTCACCAAGCAGAAGGTCTGCGCGTTCACGCCGTCGGTCGTCCTCTCGTCCTTGATCACGCCGTCGACCGTGATGCGGCAGGTGATGCTCTCGCCGTCGCTTTGCGCGACGATGTTGGGGCTAGCCGCGGGGGCGGTCGTAGTCAGGGTGAGCTCCCACGGCAACGGCACGGCTACGGCCTTCTGCGGTTGCGCGTCGAGGTCGAGGTAATTGATGGTCGCGGCGCCTCCCGAACCGAAAATCTCGTACTTCACGACCTTGGGGTTGAACGGCTCCGGGTCATTGACCAGGCCGGCGCCCGGCTTGGTCAGAACGGTGTGGCCGAAGAATCCTCGGAAGCGGTCCACCACGAAAATCCCTATGACCACTACCGCGAGGATCACCAGCAGTACCCAAATGCGCTTGGCAAAACGCAACATCAGACCGCTCGCCCCCGACGCTCGCTACCCATATATGCCCTCTTCTAGTGCCTGTGGCAGGCAGTTTCACACAACTTAGCCGGTATAACTTCTCATCGCGAAGCCGATTAGCTCAAGTGACTGTGCTGCTGGTCACCTCCGGTTTCGCAGAGCGGGCTGGGTCACTACGTGGTCCCGCTCCTGGCTCCTGTGGGTCCCACGCGGGCATTTCGAAGCGTTCGAGACACCGTGCGATGAACGCCCTCGCCTCGTCGTGCCCGCGGCTGATGCCAAGCCCCTGCTCGTGGAGCACCATGCGGGCCAGGCTGCCCATGATCATCGAGAGGACCACCGGGGGGAACAACTGGAGGTCGATGCCGCGGGCCTTCATGGCCAAGGTCATCGCACCCTCCTCCAGGTCGCGGAATCGCATTGCATAAGAAACGATTTCGCTGCGGATAGCCTTGCGATGGTTCGCCATCGCAAGAAACTCCGTGAACAATTGCGCATCTTGCGCCCCGCTGAGCTGCCACAACGCGTGCAGTGGTTCCGTCTCGGCCATCGCCTGCCGCTGGCGTTGCAGACCGGACTCGGCCTTGTCCCGCAGCACGGCCACAAACAGGTCGTCCATGCTCGGGAAGTAGTAGTGCACCAGTGCAGGCTTGACTCCTGCCCTGGCTGCGACCCGCCGCGACGTCGCCGCAGCATAGCCCTCTTCGAGCATGATTTGGGCGGTCGCCTCGATCAACGCCTCCCGCGTCGCCTCCCGGCCAACCTTCGACCGCTCGTCAGCCAGGCGTCGAATCATGAAGGCAGACTAACCGTTGGGCGACCGCCCAACAACAGGTACTCGCGATCTGCCCATCGCGTGGCGTTGTTTCCTGATCCGCGGAGCGGGTCCGGGCATACCATCACGTGATGGCGGACTGGACCCCGGCCGCTCCCACTGGTGGACGACCACGGCCATTGCGATCATCGGAGCGATTGTCGGCGGGACCTCGCTCATCATGAACTTCTTCTATCACCCGGGCCCACCCCCGATCACCATCGATTCGAGTCACTCGGATTCATGAAGTTGAGCTACTCCGACCGAATCGACCGCTGCGTGCCGCACATCGAAGAACACTTCGATCAATGGCGGGACAAGTGGCGCACCGCGCTGACCGACGCCGGTAACTCAAGGTTGAAGCCGCCGATCGCGTACGCGCCGCTTGATGATTCGGAGGCGAGCGGACAAGCGATCGTCAACAGTCACCTCGTCGTCGTGAACTACGCCGAGAAGTTGGCGCCGACAGACGAAGGGGAGAACCTACAGTCCTGCGTGTACACGCCGGCCCTGAAAGAGGGCGCCAATCACAGCGCTCCCGATATCGCCGAGCTTGTGGGCGGCGGGAACGACGCGCCCAAGGCGGACAACATCGTCGTTCACGAGAGTGCGGTGTACACCCAGGGGGCATTCGCAGGTGTCACAGCGGAAGGGCGCGCCAACAAGATTGTCGAAGTGGTCATCCGGCCCGGCCCGGACGTAACACGGCGCCAGTTGGGCTTCGTGATGGCGGCCGGTCACGATCAGGGTGTCCGAACGTGGGCGTTGATGGCGTCGGTCAACGCAGGCGACCGCGACTGGATGAACGGAATAGAGAACTACAAGGGCGACTAGGCGAACTTGCTATTTTTGCTAAGATAGGAAGGTGAACTGGACTCCGCTTCCCGTTCCGTGGGCCGTCCAGGCTGTGGACCGCATCCCCAAACAGCGTTACTACGACGAGGAGTTCTACGCCCTCGAGGCCGAGTTGTTCTGGCCCCGGGTGTGGCAGATGGCGTGCCGGCTGGAGGAGATCCCGTCGCGCGGGGACTTCGTGGAGTACGAAATCCTCGACCAGTCGGTCATCGTCGTCCGGCTCGACGACGACAACGTTCGCGCCTTCTACAACTCGTGCCGCCACCGCGGGATGAAGATCGTCGAGGGCGCCGGGTCCCGTCGCAGCTTTGTCTGTCCGTTCCACGGCTGGTGTTGGGGTCTCGACGGTGCCAACACGTTCGTCTTGCGGCCTGAGGTGTTCGACGCAGGTAATCTCGCCGCTGACGATCTCGCCCTTGTGCCGGTCAAGTGTGAACTGTGGGGCGGGTGCGCGTGGATCAACCTCGACGACAGCGCGCCGCCGTTACGCGAGTGCATCGAGCCGTTCGCGTCCAGGCACGACGAATGGAAGGTCGGCGCGCTGCGCACCGAGTGGTGGAAGTCGTGCCTGCTGCCGGTGAACTGGAAGCTGGCGACAGAAGCCTTCATGGAGGGCTATCACGTTCCGCAGACCCACCCGCAGCTGTTGCCGTCGTCGCACACCCCGGACCCGTCGATCCATCCGATTATCGAGACGAGCCTGCACTTCATGCGGACCCTCGGGTCCGGCATGGGTGGGATGACCCACGAGAACGACGTCCGGATCGCCGAAGGGCTGCAACACATGTCGCTGCCTGAGGACCCGGCCGAGGCGATGGCGGCATGGCGCGGCGCGGTCAACGACGCCGTCACGAAGTGGCACCGGGCCCGCGACTGCGACTTCCCGGACCTCAACGATCTCGATCGTCGCCGCGTCATTGACCCGATCGGGTTTTGCTTCCCGCACTACTTCCTTCTGCCGCAATACAGCAGCGCGTCATCGTACCGGATCCGGCCGCTCGGACCCGAAGAGACGCTCTTCGAGATCTGGTCGCTCACCCGCTATCCCGCTGATCGCTCGCCAGGTAGGCCCACCGCACCCGAACCGCTGGCGCCCGACGATCCGAGCTGGCCCACGATTCCGGCCCAGGATTTCTCCAATCTCCCGCGCCAGCAGAAAGGTCTGCACGCCAAGGGGTTCGACTACATGCGGCTGTCGACGGAAATCGAGGGGTTGATCTCGAACTTCGAGCGCGTTGTGGACGGTTTCCTAGCTGGGGTTCCCTACGAACAACTTGTGGGAGCAATCCAAAAAACAAATACCACCATCGACGTCCCCGTCGCCAACCTGGGGCTGTCCGAACCCGCCAGGTCGAAGGCGCGATGAACAACTGGGACAAGTCGGTCGACCTGCTCATCGTGGGCAGCGGCGGGGGCGGAATGGTCGCCGCGCTTGCGACGCTCGATGCCGGACTCGAGCCGCTCGTGATCGAGAAGCAGGCCCTCATCGGTGGCTCGACTGGGATGTCCGGCGGCATGGTGTGGCTGCCAAACAACCCGTTGATGGTTAACGACGGCATACCTGATTCCCATGAAGATGCTCTGCGCTACTTCGACGACGTCGTGGGGGATATCGGTGCGGCCTCCTCGCCGGAACGCCGCGAGGTGTTCCTTAACGCCGGCCACGAAATGATCGAATTCCTGGTGCGCAAGGGCGTACGGCTTGTGCGATGCGCCGGGTACAGCGACTACTACCCAAACCACAAGGGCGGCAACTCGGCCGGACGTTCGGTGGAGGGTGTCCCATACGATGCTGCCACCTTGGGGAACTGGAGCGACAAGCTCCAGCGGATGGCTAATACTTGGAACCGCGGACTCGTGGTCATGACGAACGAGCAGCAGCGCTATGTGCAGTACATGCACCGCTCGCCAGGAGCGTTCGCCGTCGCCGCGCGCGTGTTCCTGCGCACTTGGGTGGCTCGGCTCCGGGGCCGAGACATGCTCACAAACGGCGCCTCGATCATCGGTCAGATGCTGAGGGGCCTGATCGACCAGGACGGCGAGGCGCCGATCTGGATGAATACGACGATGGACGATCTGATCGTCGAGGACGGGCGCGTCACCGGCGCCCGACTCAGCAGAGACGGCACCTCATTCAACGTCCGGGCGCGTAAGGGCGTCCTCCTCGCTGCAGGAGGCTTCGGCCACAATGCCGCCATGCGCCGTCAGTTCAGCGGAGACCAGCCCAACGAGGGGAAGTGGTCGATTGCCAATCCCGGCGAGACCGGCGAGGTCTTGCAGACGGCGATGAAGCTCGGCGCTCAGACCGACCTACTCGACGAAGCCTGGTGGTATCCGCTGGTTTTCCTCGCCGATCCGAGTGCGAGGCCTCTGGGCTCTGGGCGTCAACGCCCTGGGGCGATCTATGTCGACGGGACTGGCAAGCGGTTCTGTAACGAGTCGAACTCCTATGTCGAAGTCGGCAAGGCGATGTACGCCAACAAGGCCGTACCGTGCTGGCAGATCTTCGACGAGGGCTACGTCGACAGATACGTCAGGGGCACAAACCCTTTCCAGAAACGCGGGTTGTCCGACGAACTGATCGAGCAGGGTGGCGTCAAGCGCGCCGACACGATCGGCGAGTTGGCTCGCCAGATCGATGTTCCTGCAGAAGCGTTGGAGCGGACGGTCGGCCGCTTCAACGAATTCGCGGCCAAGGGCCTCGACCCCGACTTCGGCCGCGGCCAGTCGGCGTACAACATCTGCCTGGGCGATCCGGGACACAAACCCAACGCCGCGCTCGGGCCTATCGATCGCGCGCCGTTCTACGCCACCCACGTGTTCCCGGCCGACGTCGGCACGTGCGGGGGAGTGATCACCAACGAGCACGCGCAGGTGCTCGATGAGAACGACCGGGTGATCGACGGTCTCTACGCGACCGGAAACATCACGGCCACGGTGATGGGCCGAAGGTATCTGGGCGCGGGCGGCAGCATCGCCAACACGATGGTGTTCGGTTACGTCGCGGCGCGGCATGCCGCGGGTTGCTAAGTTTTCTCCCCGCCCTCGACGAAATCCCTTGGTTTCAAACCCGACTGCATGAGTTCGGCTCGTCGGGCCTGCACATCGGTCGCCGCTCCCACCATATTCGTCAGGATGTGGCTCACCTGCAGGTGAACGCGCATGCCCATCAGCTCGTACGCGCGCTTCACGTTGTTCTTCACCGCCATCGACGTGGTCAGCGGTATCTGGCCGATCTTGCGGGCCATCTCCTCGACGGTTTCCTCGAGTTGGTCGCGCGGCACCACCTTGTTGAGCAGACCCCAATCGAGCGCTTCTTGCGCGGAAAGTGTTGGCGCCAAAAGCAACCAGTCCATGGTGCGATGCCAGTTCATCATCAGCCACGGTTCGATCATCGTGTGGCCACCCGGCTCGCCGAGACTCTGTGCCAGCGGCATCTGGAAGTACGCGTCCTCCGACGCGACAGAGAAGTCCGTCAGCAGGCCCAGGTAGATGCCGCCCCCCATGCAGTACCCATGAATCTGAGAGATCGTGGGCTTGGGGAACTCCCACAGATACAGCGTCGGCCACAAGAACAGGTCGGCGGTGCCCTTGTACAGGTCCTCAAACGTGTCGCCGAAATCCGGATAAGGGTTCTCGTCGGGACCCCAGCGCGCCACATGCCCACCGCAGAAGCCTTTCCCGTTGGCCTTGAGAATCACGACTCTGATGTCCTTGTCGCGGTCGGCCTCGTGCAGGCAGGCGTCGACCTCCTGAACCAACTGCGCATCCTTGGTGTTGGCCCTGTCGCCCCGGTTGAGGATGATGCGTGCGATCGGCGGCTCACGTTCATAGATCACCGATTCGAGAGTTCGCCGTTCCATCGTTATCTCCTACAGAATCGCGCCGCTGTCCTTGGCCGCCGAGATGTCGTCCCAGTCGAGGTCGAGCTCCAACAGAATCTCCTCGGTGTGCTGTCCATGTTCCGGCGCGCGCGCGGGCGCAGGCGGTGTTTCGTTGAATTGCACTGGCGCGGCGACGATCTGATACTCGTTGCCCTGGTCGTCGACGTTTGGTACGACGTAGCCGTTCGGCTTGACCTGCGGGTCGTTGAGAGTTTCTTTTGGTGTCGCCAGCGCGGCCCACACGCCTGGCTCGTCGGCGAGCACTTCGTGCCAGTGCGCGAGGTCCTTGCCGGCGAACTTCTTGCCGATGATCTCGCCCGCCTCTGCGGCGTTGGCGATCAGATTGGCGGACGGAACGAAACGTTCGTCGGTCGCGAGTTCCGGCAGGCCGATTCGCTCGCAGAATCCTGCCCAGAATTTGTCGGGCTGCAGGAAGACCAGCTGAATCCACCTCTCATCGCGAGTTTTGTAGCGGGCGACGAGCGGATTGATCATTAGGCCCGGAGGCGCGCCGGGAATGCCGTCGATGCCGAACAGGTCGGCCACCGAGATCGACGGGGCAATCGTCCACATCGCCTGAGCCAATAGTGACGAGTCGACGATCGACGCCTCGCCGGTGCGCTCCCGGTGGAACAGCGCTGCGCACACACCGCCGGCCAGCGTGATTCCGCCCTGCAGGTCGCCGAATGCCGGCCCCTGTACCGCAGGTGTCTCGGTGCCGAACGGCGTCAGGGTGTAGGACACCCCACCACGTGAAAGATAAGTGGCCGCATCGAATCCGCCCCTGTCGCGGTCGGGCCCGCGGACGCCGAGGCCGGTTCCGCGCGCGATGATGATGTTCGGGTTGAACGACCGGATATCCTCGACGGTCATCCGCGCTCGTTCCAGCGCCCCAGGCAGCCAGTTGGTCAGGAACACATCCGCCGTAGCGAGCAATCGGCCGAGGTACTCGCGGCCGGTGTCGGATTTGATGTCGATCGCGATGCTTCGCTTGCCGCGGTTTCCGATCTCGAGGATGAAGTCGACGTCGGCGCGCGCGTTTTCCCGGGTGAAGCCGCCTATCACCAGTGCGCGGCCTGGGTCACCGCCCTTGACGTCCTCCACCTTGATGACGTCCGCACCCCAATCCGCAAGCGCTGCACCGGCAGACGGCACATACGTCCACGATGCCAGCTCTACGACGCGAACCCCGCGCAGCACTTGTGTCATAGCAACGCCTTTCCGACCTCTTGTAGGTATTTGTCGGAGCCGCCGAGGAAGACGCTCCAACCGAGCAGCCGCTTGAGATACAGGTGCGCGTCGTGCTCCCACGTGTAGCCGATGCCGCCGAAGACCTGGATCGCGATATCAGCGACGGTCGCCAACTGCCCCGCGTACGCCTTGGCGCGCACCGCGGCCAAGTGGCGCTCCTCGGGTTGCGCGGCGTCGGCCGCCCACAGCGCGTGCAAGACCCCGCTGCGCGCGAGCTCGACGGTCTCGTACATGTCGACGCAGAGGTGCTGGACTGCCTGAAAGCTCCCGATGGGCTGGTCGAACTGCCGTCGCACCTTGGCGTATTCGACGGCGAGGTTCATCACCGCTGTCGCCGCACCCAGCGCGTCGGCGGCGTGGGCAATCAGCACGTCGTCGATGAGTCCCTGGATGTCAGCCTTCGATGGGAAGGCGAGCCGCCGCGCCGAAACACCGTCGAATGTCACATCGAACAGCTTTCGGGTTGGATCCACATGCGTTCGCTTCACCGCGCACACACCGTCTGACTTCGCGTCGACGGCGAACAGCCCGGTACGGCCGCCCTCGTCGGCCAGCACCAACACGACGTCGGCAACGACCGCATCCGGCAGTGCCGCGATGTCGCCAACGAGGACCCCGCTCTCGACGGCAGGACCCGGGCCGGCAAGCGGGCCGACTGTGGCGACCGTGGATCCGTCGGCGATGCCGGTCAACAATGAGGCGCCCTGCGGATCGGTGACCAACCGCGCCAGCGCACGGGTCGCGGCGACCGCGCTCGACAGCCACGGACCCGGATGCAGCGCGGCGCCGAGCTCCTCGGCCACGACGCCAGCCTCGACCATGGTCATGCCCAAGCCGCCGAATTCCTGGGGCACCAGAACGCCGGTGGCGCCAAGAGCGGACAACCCCCTCCATACCTCAGCGGTGGTGCCGGTTTGATCATCGAGCATCGGTCGCACATGGGTTGTCACGCTTGCTTTTTCAGCCAGATAGCGGCGCACGGTGTCACGCAGGACCGCCTGCTCGTCGGTGAGTTCGAGATTCATCGCCGCGGCAGCCCTAACACTCGCGTCGCGGTGACGCTCTTGTTTATCTGCGTGGTGCCACCCGCAATGGTCAGGGAACGCGACGTCAGCCGACGATCCGACCAGCGTCGGTGTTCACCTAGTGGGCCGAGCACGTCGAAAGCCACGGCGGCTAGTTCCTGCCCGACCTCGGCCCACACGCTCTTCGCCAGGCTGGCCGATCCGAGCGCGTCGCCGCCGTGCAGCGTCGCCGAGATCGACCGCTGACACAGCACCTCCAGGTACTTGATGCGGACCGCTACCTCGCCGAGGCGGCGCAGCGTGGCCGTGTCCTCGAGAACTGGGCGGCCGTCGGCCTCGCAGTCGGCCAGGTCGGCGACCAGATCGCGCAATTGCACCTCTAGCTGCGCATACAGCCGGGCCGCACCGGCGCGTTCGTGGCTCAACGTGGTAGTCGCCACCTGCCATCCGCCGTTGAGCGGGCCCAGCAACATGTCGGCGGGCACCCGCACGTCGTTGAAGAACACCTCGGCGAAGTCGGCGTCGCCGTTGAGCGTGACGAGCGGACGCGCCTCGATGCCGGGCAGCGCCATATCGACGATCAGGCATGAGATGCCCTTGTGCTTTGGGGCGTCCGGATCGGTGCGCACATACAGCTGGCACCAATCGGCGCGGTGTCCGAGCGACGTCCAGATCTTCTGTCCGTTGACCACGAATTCGTCGCCGTCTCGCACCGCGCGGGTACGCAGCGAGGCGAGGTCCGACCCGGCCTCCGGCTCCGACATGCCCTGGCACCAGATGTCGTCGGCGCGCACCATCCGGGGGAGCAGGTCTCGCTTCTGGGCGTCCGTGCCGTAGTGCATGATCGCCGGCGCGATGTTGTTCAGCCCGATCACGTTGAGCGGCACCGGCGCTCGTGCATTCGTGGTCTCTTCTGCGTAGGCGAGTTGCTCGAGCACGCCTGCGCCGCGGCCGCCATACTCCTGCGGCCAGGACACCGCGCCCCAGCCGGCGTCGGCCAGCCTGGCGTCCCATGCGCGCAGCGTCTCAAATGTGTCCGGGTCACGGCCGCGCCTGCGACTGGCGGCCACCACCTCATCGGTCAGGTTCGCGGCCAACCACGCGCGCAGCTCCTTACGGAACTGTTCGACCTCCGGCGGGTATGAGAAGTCCACGGCGTCCTGTCGAGGTGGGTCCAATTGGTTTCTTTATAATTTTAGGTAGTATAGCTACCGCAGCAGTTACAGTTGCTGCAATGTTGACTGTGTCCAAGCGGGAGCGCTGCTGAGTGAGCAAGTCGGCCAACCGGTCAGCCGTGGTAGGCATCGGTTACTCGAAGATCCTCCGAGATAAGGGCATTGACGGGCGGCCGCTCGCCGTGGAGGCGTCGCGAGCGGCGATTGCCGACGCGGGTCTAGAAGTTCAGGACGTCGACGCGGTGTTCGAGTACGCCGGCGACGAGCAGGCGATGGACATCGCCCGCCTGGTCGGCATCGAGAACATGGTGGTCTACGGCGACTACACGCCACGCGGCCCGTCTGGACTCGCCGCCGCCATGGGCGCGCATATGGCGGTGCTGTCCGGAACATGCGAGGTGGCGTTGGTCGTACGCTCGGTGACCCGCGAGTGGGGTCAGATGAGCGGGCGGGCCTTGCCCCGCGCATCGGGACCATGGCAGTGGGAGTTCCCGTACGGCGCCGCAGGCGGCATCATCCCGGTCATGGGCATGAAGAAGCAGCGGCGGATGGCCACACTCGGCACGAAAGAGGAAGACTACGGCCTTATTTCGCTGAACGGACGTCGGTGGTCGTCGTTGAACGAGCGTGCGGTCATGCGCGACATGCTGACCATGGACGACTACCTCGGGTCCCGCTATGTGTCCGAGCCGCTGCGGCTGTTCGACTGCGACTATCCCGTCACCGGCGCCTGCGCGGTCGTCATCACCACCGCCGAACGGGCGGCAGACACGTCGAAGAAGCCGGTCTGGATCGACGCCATCGCCATGGGGACGGGCTGGAAACCCGACTTCACCTACGGCGACGACTTCTTGTTCGGTGGCACCCGGCCATGTGCCGACACCATGTGGAAGCGATCCTCGGTGACCGCGGTAGACGTCGATGTCGCAGAGCTCTACGACGGCTTCACCCATCTCGCGATGGCGTGGGTGGAGGCGATGGGCTTCTGCGGGATCGGCGAGTTCGGCGACTGGGTGGACGGCGGCAAGACGATCGGACCCAGCGGGTCCCTGCCGCTGAACACCAGCGGTGGGCAGCTGGCCGAGGGGCGCCTGCACGGCCTGGGTTTCCTCGCCGAGGGGGTGGCGCAACTGCGAGGCGACTGCGGCCCGCGTCAGGTACCCGACGCGCAGGTCGCGGTGGTCGCAAACGGCTTCGGGCCCCAGTGCGGCTCTTTGGTGTTAACAGTTTGAGAAAGGACCGGACCATGGGCAGGGTGACGGGCAAAGTGGCGCTGATCAGCGGCGCCGCCCGCGGTCAAGGACGGTCACACGCGCGGCTGCTGGCCGCCGAGGGCGCCGACATCATTGCCGTGGACATCTGCGACGACATCGAGACCAACAAGTATCCGCTCGCGCGGCCCGAGGATCTCGATGAGACCGCCCGGCTGGTGGAAAAGGAGGGCCAGCGGGCGCACACCGAGATCGCCGACGTCCGCGACCGCGCGGCGCTGTCCGCGGCGATCGAGCGGGGTGTCGCCGAGCTCGGCCACCTCGACATCGTGGTCGCCAATGCCGGCATCTGCCCCATGACCGCCGGTCTGCCGCCGCAGGCGTTCGTCGACGCGGTCGATGTCGACCTGCTCGGCGTGATGAACCTCATCCACGCCAGCATGAAGCACCTGCACGCCGGCGCGTCGATCATCGCAACGGGTTCGGTGGCCGCCTTCATGGCGACGGCGGTGAACACCAGCGGGATGGACGGCGGGCCGGGCGGCGCGGGCTACGCGTTCGCCAAACAGGTTGTCGCACACTATGTCAACGATCTCGCCCGCACGCTGGCTCCGGAGCAGATCCGGGTGAACGCGGTCCACCCGACGAACGTCAACACTGACATGCTGCACAGTCCACCGATGTACAAGGCGTTTCGGCCGGATCTGCAGAACCCGACCCGCGAGGACGCGGAGGTGGTCTTCCCGGTCATCCAGGGCATGCCGATTCCATATGTCGAACCCGAAGACATCAGCGAGGCTGTGCTGTTTTTGGCCAGCGACGCGGCCCGCTACGTCACCGGCCAGCAGCTCCGCGTCGACGCGGGCGGGTTCCTCAAGATCAAGCCGTGGTCAGGAGTCTGAGTATGCCCAAGGGAGTCATTTACGTGGAGACGATGCCGGTCTCGCCGGACAAGGAAGCGGAGTACCACAAGTGGTACAACGACACACATTTGGAGCAGATCTTGTCGGTGGAAGGGATCGTGTCGGCGCGTCGGTTCGCCCCGACCGACGGCAATGGCCCGTTCATCGCGATTTACGAACTGGATTGCGACGACCTCGATGCGGCCGTGACGCGGATGGGCGAACTCGGCGCGAGCGGCAAGTTGACCGGCATGGAGAACCTCGCCATGGATCCGAAGCCGATTCCCAAGGTGTACCGCGAGATCGGGTCACTGGGCCCATGACATACCCGGCAGAGAACCAGCGGCGCATGTACGCCTTGATGGTGCTGATGAAGGCGGCCGACGACCGGCTGTCCAAGGGCATCGGCACCGGTGAATTCATGTGCGTGTACTGGCCGTCGCGCGGCCAGGAGGCGATCGCAGCCGCGATGGGTGTCTGTTTGCGCGACGACGACCAACTGGTCACGACGTACCGCGGGCTGCACGACCTGATCGGGAAAGGCGTTCCGCTGCAAGAGATCTACGGCGAGATGATGGGTCGCACCGTCGGCGCCAGCCGCGGCAAGGGCGGCACCATGCACATCGCGAAACCAGAAGTGGGCGTGATGCTGTCGACCGGGATTGTCGGCGCAGGGCCGCCGGTTGCGGTCGGGCTGGCGATGGCGGCCGGACGCAAGGGCCTCGACCGTGTCACCGTGGTCAGCTTCGGAGACGGAGCGACGAATACTGGCTCCTTCCACGAAGCGGCGAACATGGCTGCGCTGTGGGACCTTCCGATGGTTTTCCTATGCCAGAACAACCAGTACGCGGAGATGACGCCGACCACGGACACGATGAAGATCGAGCGGGTCGCCGACCGGGCGGCGGGCTACGGCATGCCGGGTGTTCGCGTCGACGGCAACGATCCGCTGGCAGTGGCGGCGGAGCTCGATGAGGCGCTGATTCGGGCCCGCCGTGGTGACGGCCCCAGTTTCATCGAGTGCGTGACGTTCCGCTTCCGCGGCCACTACTTCGGCGACCGAATGTCGTACATCCCCAAAGAGCAACTGGCAGACGCGATGGCGGCCGACCCAGTGCCGCGCTTCCGACGGCACCTCATCGACGGCGGCGTCTGCACCGACGACGAGCTGGACCGCATCGAGGAAGGCGCGCTCATCACAGTCGAAGATGCGCTCAAGGCGGTCATGAACGCTGAGACGCCCTCGGCCGACGAGCTCGACCGCGACGTGTACGCGACCCCGATCTCCTACCCGGTCTGAGGCGCACATGGACCAAAAAGAGATGTCGATGCGCGAGGCGCTGAACCTCGCGCTCGATCAGGCGATGGAGGCCGACGACCGGGTCTTCCTGCTCGGTGAGGACATCGCCGACCCCGGCGCCTCCGGCCCGACCGCGGGGCTGTCGACGAAATACGGTCACGACCGCGTGCTGGACACCCCGATCTCCGAGGCCGCGATCGTCGGTGCTGCCATCGGCGCTGCGATCGACGGCCTTCTGCCGGTGGCTGAAATCATGATCATGGACTTCATCGGCATCGCCGCCGACCAGCTCATCAACAACGCGGCCAAACTGCGCTTCATGACCGCGGGCCGGACGACGGCGCCCATCACCGTCCGCACCCAGGTGTACGGCGGGCTGGCAACCGGTGCAACGCATTCGCAGACGCTCGAGGCGTGGTTCATGCACATTCCAGGGATGAAGGTGATCGTGCCTTCCACCCCGCGCGACGGTAAGGGTCTGCTGACGTCCGCGATCTTCGACCCTGACCCGTGCCTGTTCGTCGAGACGATCCGACTGCAGGGTCAAAAGGGCCAGGTCCCAACCGATCCCGGATTCTCAATTCCACTCGGCCAGGCCGACATCAAGCGGCCGGGCACCGATGTCACGCTGATCAGCTACGGCCGCAGTGTGCTCGATTCCCTTGCGGCGGCAGCGACCTTGGGGGAGCAGGGTATCAGCGCTGAGGTTGTCGACCTGCGCACGCTGGTCCCGCTGGACGTCGAAACCATCATCGAATCGGTGCGACGCACCCGTCGGGCGGTGGTGGTGCACGACGCCGTCCAATTCGCAGGCCCGGGAGCCGAAATCGTTGCGACGCTGCAGTCGGAGTGCTTCGGCGAACTTGCCGCACCCATCGAGCGCGTCGGCGCCCGGTTCGTTCCGACGCCCGCCGCCGCCGCGCTCGAAGCTCAGATCTACCCCTCGCAGGCGCGCATCATCGCCGCGGCACAACGAACGTTGGATAGGGCGGGCGCCCGTGGGTGACTTCATCATTCGCATCCCGCGAGTCTCAGTCGCCGTCTCCGAAGCCGAGTTGATCGAGTTCCTGGTCGATGACGGCCAGCGCGTCGAAGAGGGCACTCCGATCTACGTCATCGCAACGGAGAAGGTGGAACAGGAGATCGAGGCCGGTGCCACGGGCACGGTGCAATGGACCGGTGAAGTCGGCACCACGTACGACATCGGCGTCGAGATCGGCGTCATCAAAACTGAGGAGAGAGCATGGATTTGAACGAAACCCGTGAACGGATCATCTACGAAAAGCAAGGCCCCATCGCCAAAATCACGCTGAACTGGCCCGAGAAGGCCAACGCCCAGGATCAGAAGCTCGCCGAGGAGGTCGACGCGGCACTTCTCGATGCGGACCGCGATTACGACATCAAGGTGTTGGTTCTCAAAGCCAACGGCAAGGGCTTCTGCTCCGGGCACGCGATCGGCAACAACGCCGTCGACTATCCGGCATTCGTGGAGAACGCCATGGTTACCGGTCACCCGTGGAAGGCGCAGTCGGATTTGTTTGTCAAGCCGACCCTGAATCTGTGGGAGTTCTCCAAGCCCACCATCGCGCAGGTCCACGGCTACTGCGTGGGCGGCGGTACGCACATGGGTCTGACCACCGACATCGTCATCGCCGCCGAGGATGCCTACTTCTCTTATCCACCCCTGCAGGGCTTCGGCATGCCGTCGGGCGAGTGCTCGATCGAACCGTGGGTGTTCATGAACTGGCGTCGCGCCGCCTACTACCTGTTCACCGCCGAGGTGATCGATGCGAAGAAGGCGCTTGAGGTCGGCCTCGTGAACGAGGTGGTCAAGCGTGAGGACCTCGACGCGCGGGTCGACGCGATCGCCCGCCACATCGCCCAGGCTCCGTTGACCACGCTCATGCTCACCAAAGCCAATCTCAAGCGAGCTTGGGAACTGATGGGCATGCGGGTGCACTGGCAGAGCTCCAACGACCTCGTCGCGCTCGCGTCGATCAGCAAGGACGTACAACAACTCATTCAGCAGGTGTTCAAGGACAAGCTCCTGCCCTCCGAGATGGCCAAACGCCAGGCTTCCGCATCAACCGACGGCTCGGCAGCCACCTAGGTCTTCCGTGCACATCGGCGACCATGCGATCAGCCGACCGCAGTCCCCGGCACTGATTGTCGCGGATGGCGACACGATCTCCTACGGCGAGCTGTACGCCAGGAGCCAGCGGGTCGCGGCGCTGCTGTACGAGGCGGGACTGCGGCGCGGTGACGGCGTGGCGCTGGTGCTGCCGAATCGCCGTGAGTTTCTCGAAATCACCTGGGGATGCCAGCTTTCCGGGCTGTACTACAGTGCGATCAATATCCACTTCACTTCCGACGAGGTGGCCTATGTCATTGCCGACTCCGAGGCCAAGGCGGTGTTCGTCGATGCAGGCGATCACGTCCTCGTCAGAACCGGAGCCGACGTGCGTCTGTACGAGGAGGCGATTTCGGATGCCGGTGACACGCCGCCGGTATCCGACGGTTCGGAGATGCTCTACTCGTCCGGCACCACCGGAAGACCGAAGGCCGTTCGCCGGCCGCTGCCCGAGGACGGCAACGGTTCGTGGGCGCAGAAGGTGTTGGAGTACACGTTCACTCATCGCTACGGCATGACGGAGTCGGGGGTCTACCTCTCGCCGGCACCGCTGTACCATGCGGCCGGGGTCAACTACACGATGGCGGCGCACCGTGTCGGCGCAGCCGCGATCCTGATACCGAAATTCGACGCCGAGTCCGTGTTACGTCTGATCGAAACCCACCGCGTCACGCATGCGCAGTTCGTGCCGACCATGTTCCTGCGGATGCTGAAGCTGCCGGAATCGGTCCGGGAGTCGTACGACGTGTCGAGCCTTGAGTGTGTGATCCACGCGGCGGCGCCATGCCCGGTCGACGTCAAGCACCGCATGATGAAGTGGTTCGGCCCGATCATCCACGAGTATTACGGCGGGACAGAGGGATTCGCCGGCACGACGATCGACCCGCAGGAGTGGCTTGCCCACCCCGGATCGGTCGGCAAGCCGTGGACCGCGGTGCATGTGGTCGGCGATGACGGGGCCGAGTGTGCCGTCGGCGAGTCGGGGGAGCTGTATTTCGAGGGCGGACCCGCGTTCGAGTACTTCAAGGATCCTGAGAAGACCGCATCGGTCTCCAACGACAAGGGGTGGCGGTCGCTGGGGGACGTGGGCTACGTCGATGAGGACGGCTACCTGTACCTCACCGACCGGTCGACGTTCATGATCGTCTCGGGTGGGGTGAACATCTATCCGCAGGAGGCGGAGAACCTTCTTGTCATGCACCCCAAGCTCGTCGACGCCGCGGTATTCGGCGTGCCGAACGAGGAATTCGGCGAGGAGGTCAAGGCCGTCGTGCAGCCGGTGGACGGCGTGGAGGGCGGGCCGGAACTCGAGGCGGAGCTCATCGCGTTCTGCCGAGCGCGGCTCGCAGCCTATAAGTGCCCGCGCACAATCGAATTCGACCCGGAGTTACCCCGTGATCCGAACGGCAAGCTCTACAAGAGGCGCATTCGCGAGCGCTACTGGCGGGGGCGGTCGTCACGGATCCTCTGAGTGGCCGCGAGTGGCCAGTTATGGCACGGTTCGTGGCGAGAAGCGTGTATCAATTTCCCACTCGGCGCTCGTAGCGCGTGCCCCGCGGCTCGCGTACCCATAGCTCACCATCGTCGGCGGTCGGGCCTTGCGCGGTCAACTCACGCTTGAGCACCTTGTGCGTCGCGGTGGTCGGCAGATCGGCGGTGATGCGGACGTATCGCGGCCAGGCCTTCGGCGACAGATCGGGCTGCTCGGCGAGAAAGGCCTCGAAACCCGCCGGTGTCAACGTCGATACCTCATTCAGCACCACCGCGGCCATGATCTGATCGCCGATGCTCTCGTCGGGCACCGCATACACCGCGACCCGGTTGATGTCGGGCAACCGCACGAGGATGCGTTCGATCGGGGCCGCGGCGAGATTCTCGCCGTCGACGCGCATCCAGTCGGCGGTGCGGCCGGCCAGGTAGATCCAGCCGTCGGAGTCGCGATACGCCAGATCACCGGACCAGTACATGCCGTGCCGCATGCGTTCCGCGGTCGCATCCTCGCTGTTGTAGTAGCCGGTGAAAAAGCCGGTGCCGGATGTGTTGACCAGCTCGCCAACGGCTTCGTCGGCATTGATCAACGCGCCGTCCGCATCGAAGCGGGCAGCCGGACACTCGGTGATCGTGTCTGAGTTGTAGATCGCCACGCCCGGAAAACCTTTGCCGAGAGAGCCTTTCGGGGTGCCGGGCTCCCGGGTGATGATCACGGCATTCTCACTGGAGCCGAAACCATCCCACACCAAGGTGTCGAACCGGCGCCCGAACTCCTCGATGTCACGGTCGCTTGCCTCATTTCCGAACGCTACGCGCAGCGGATTGTCGGCGTCCTCGGGTCGCTCGGGGGTGGCCAGGATGTAGGCCAATGGTTTGCCGACGTAGTTCATGTACGTGGCGCCGTAGCGACGAATATCGTCCAGGAAGTTCGACGCCGAGAACTTGGCCGGCGCCATTGCCGCGCCGGTTGCCACGGCCACGCCCCAACCCGCCACCAACGCATTGGAATGGAACAGCGGCATCGACAAGTAGCACGTGTCGTCGGCGGTGACGTCGAACTTCTGCACCAGGTTCGCACCGGACATCAGCACCATGAAGTGCGATACCTTCACCGCCTTCGGGTCACCGCTGGTGCCCGAGGTGAAGATCAACATGAAGGGGTCAAGCGCCTCGACCTCGCGGTACGGCCTCAACTCGCCGGCGGACTCGAGCATGCGCGCCCAGTCGTCACTGGATACATCGAGCACCTGCACGTCGCCGAGATCGACCCCATCGAGCAGCGGCCGGTGCTCCGCGTCGGTCACCACAACCTGGCAGTCGGCCTTGCTGATGTCCGCGGCCAGCGCGGCACCGCGCCTGGTGGTGTTGAGCCCGCAGAGCACATACCCGCCGAGACCCGCGGCCGCCATCTGATTCAGGAACTCGGGCGTATTGCCCAGCAGCACGCCGACGTGGCTGGGCCGGTCGCGGTCGAAGAGCGTCAGCAGCGCGGCGGCGCGGGCGGACGCGTCAGACAGGTGCTCGCGCCACGTCCATTGCCGGTCCCCGTACTTCACCGCAACCGCGTCGGAAGCTGCACGTTCTCGAAGCAATTGCTGAATGGTTTCGCTCGGCACCCGTTAGTTTTAGCAAAGAGTCAGTGAGGTGATGCATGCGGATCATTGATGCCGACGGGCACGTCGCAGAGGGACCTTCGCTCGCCGTCGAGGCGATGCAGCGCTGGCCAGAACACATCAGGCCCCGAGCCGATGGCCGCGCGCTGGTGATCGAAGGCCGCAACTACCCGGAGGACGACGGCCCGGGCGCCGGTTGCCCGCGCGAGCATGGCCTCAGCAACGCGGAGGGCATCAATCACTCGTCGGCCGACGGGGTGTTGGGTGACGCCGACCGCGATCACATCGACACGATGGTGTTGTATCCCAGCCTCGGTCTCTGCGCGCCGACCCTCGAAGACCCCGAGTTCGCCGCGGGGTTCGCGCGGCTATACAACCAGTGGATTGCCGACTACTGCGCTGGCTCCAACGGCCGACTGCGCGGTATTGCGGTGACGCCGATAGAGCACGGGGAGGTGGCGGTCGGCATCATGCGCGAGGCGAAAGATCTCGGCCTGGTGGCGACCCACATCCCGCCCGCGTTGAAGACACGCAATCTCGACCATCCCGACCTCGACCCGTTCTACGCCGCGGCCGTCGAGCTCGACATGCCGCTCGGCATCCACGGTGCGCCCGGTATGCATCTTCCGAAGGTCGGCGTCGACCGCTTCACGAATTACATTCAGGTGCACTGCATCAGCTTTCCTTTCGACCAGATGACCGCAATGACGGCGATGATCTCCGGCGGTGTCTTCGACCGTCATCCGGCCCTGCGCGTCGCGTTCCTGGAAGCCGGTGTGGGGTGGGTGCCGTTCTTCATCGACCGCCTGCACGAGCACTTCGAGAAGCGCGGCGACTGGATCGAGAACGGCTGGCGGCGCGATCCGCAGGAATACCTTGAAGCCGGCAACATCTACACGACCTGCGAGCCGGAGGAGCCGATCCTGCCCGGTGTCATCGACGTGCTCGGCGACGACTTCATCATGTTCGCCAGCGACTACCCGCACTGGGACGGCGAATGGCCGGAGAGCACAAAGCATCTGCGCACCCGCCCCGACATCAGCGAGGACACCCGCGTAAAGATCGGCGCAGAAAACGCCAAGCGGTTCTATGCGCTCAACTAGCGATGAGCGCTCCCGCGAAGAGCCTCAGCCGAGCCCGAAGTCGATGACACCGCGGATGATCTCACCGTTCAACTGGTCGCGGTAACCGTCGTTGATGTCGTCGAGGCGATAGCGCCGGGTGATCATCTCGTCGAGCTGCAGTAATCCCGCCTCATAGAGGCGGGCGAAACGGGCGATGTCGACTCTCGGGTTGCACGAACCGAATACGGTGCCGACCAGATTCTTGTTCCACAGGATGAACTCCTGCAGGTTGATGGCGATGGAGGCCGTCGTGCTGGCGGCCATGCCGGTAAGAACGCAGGTACCTCCCTTGCGCGTCAGACTCAGGGCCGCCTGCACGTCTCCTCCGGCGATGATCGAAGGCGAAACTATGACACTGTCGGCCATCACTCCGCTGGTCAGGTCGCGTACGAGGTCTGCGGCTTCCTCAGTGGTCGAGACGCTGTGCGTGGCACCGAATCCGAGGGCGGATTTCTGCTTGAACTCCACCGGATCGACCGCGACGATCTGTGCTGCACCGTTGATGCGTGCACCCTGGATGGCCCCAGTGCCGATGCCCCCGGCGCCGATGACGACGACGGTGTCACCGGTCTGGACCTCGGCACGATTCTCCGCGGAGCCGTATCCGGTGGGAATTCCGCACGACAGCAAGGCCATTGGCAGCAGCGGCAGGTGGGGATCGATCTTGACGATCGAATCCGTAGAAACGACGGTATGTTTCGAAAACGCTCCGACCTTCGACAGGTGGCCGAGATCGCGCCCGTCGGCGGTGTGATGGCGGAACGTCCCGTCTGTGGGCATCCCGGGAACCATCACCTGGGCACCCATGTCGCAGATGTACTCCATCCCGGAGTTGCACCACCGACACCGACCGCAGACGGCGACGAATGACGTCACCACATGGTCACCCGGCGCGAAATCTGTCACGCCTTCGCCGACTTCGAGCACCACCCCCGAGCCTTCGTGCCCGCCGATCATGGGGAACATCGAGGGCAGGCCATACGCCTTCATCACTTCGTTGGGCGCGGACATGTCGCCGTTGCGGATGTGCTCATCGGAATGACAAAGCCCGGCGGCCGCCATCTCGACCAACACCTCGCCGGCGCGTGGCGGATCAAGTTCGAAGTCTTCTACCGACCACTGCTGCCCCATGTCGTGCAGGATCGCGGCGCGGCTTCTCATGCCAGCGGGCGGAACGTCACGGGAAGGTGCTTGGGCGAGCGGAACGGCATACCCGTGATCTTGGTGTCGTCGTCAGGCAGCAGTTGGATGTCGGTCACGCGATCGAAGAGGCTGTTCAGCATCGCCCGCGTTTCGACCCGTGCCAGGTGCATGCCAAGGCAACTGTGGATGCCGCCTGCGAACGAGATGTGCGCGCGCCGTGCCCGGTGGATGTCGAACACATCCGCGTCTGGCCACCGCGATTCGTCGCGATTGGCAGCGCCCATACACAGGTTGACCTGCGCGCCCTCGGGGATCGTTATGCCGTGCATCTCGACATCGCGGGTGGTATTGCGCGCCACCAGGACCAAGGGGGTCTCGTAGCGGATCCCTTCCTCGATCGCGGCCGGAATGAGGTCACGGTCACGCTGAACCGCCTCGAGTTGGTCGGGGTGTGTGAGGAGTAGCGCCAACAGGTTGCTCGACGACCGATAAGTCGTTTCCAGCCCGGCGGGCAGAAGCAACCGCAGAAACGAAATGATCGCCTCGTCGGTGAGCTTCTCGCCATCGATCTCGGCTGCGACGAGATCGCCGATGATGTCTTCCGTCATCTTGCTGCGGCGCAGATCCACCTGCTGTTGGAAGTAGGTGCCCAGTTCTACAGATGCGTTCAGACCGGCTTCGATGTCCTCCGTGATCGAGATCAGCTGCAGCGACAGTCGCCGGAACAGATCCAGGTCCTCCTGCGGCAGGCCGAGCAGTGCGGCGGTGACCCGGGTGGGGAACTCGAACGTCACGGCCTTGACCAGGTCGGCCTCGCCGTCATTGCGGAACTCGTCGACCAACTGATCGCAGATCGGGTCGATCACCTCGGGTTCCCACTGGGCAAGCGCGCTTTGCCGGAAGGCCTTCGCCACCAGACTGCGATGGTCGTGATGCTGCTTGCCGTGCATGCCAAGGATCGTCGGCCCGAAGACGAGGCCGATTGTGTTGTTGTACATCTCCGAGCCGAACACCGTGTCTTCGCGGAAGGCCGCGAAGACACTCTCGAAGTCGAACAACGTCCAGTTTTCCGGGTTCTTGAGCTCCGGTGGCATCAGGTCGCTCTCCATGAGCGTGCCCCGCCAGACCGGCGCGGTCCTGCGCATGTACGCGAAGTAGGCGTACGGATCGCTCTCCAAGTCGGGGGGGCTCGACCGGTCGTGTGAATCGGTGCTGATCGTCACCTGTGCCTCCCGGGGCAGCAGCGTCTGGCTACTGTGTCGCCCTATCTTTACTATTTTAGGTATTCTAGGTCAAGGAAACCGAGGGGACGTGATGCTGCGCCGGCCAGTGTGCGCGATCGAGGACCTGCCTCCGGGGAGCATGAAACTGGTAGAGGCGGGGAAGTTCGGCGTCGGCGTCTACAACATCGACGGCGCGTTGTATGCGATCGCGAACTACTGCTCACACGAAGGTGCTCCGCTGTGTGCGGGGTATGTCGGAGGCACCAACGAATTCGCGCCCGACATGCCCGGACAGCTGCGCCACGTGCGCCAGGGCCGGATCGCGCGATGCCCGTGGCATCAGTGGGAGTTCGACATCACCACCGGGGTGAATCTCGCGGATCCGCAGAAGCGCGTCCGCACCTACGAGGTCGACGTGGCGGATGGGCAGGTGTATCTCACCGCATGACCGCCATCATCGATGCGAACGTCCAACCGCATTTCCGCTACAACGCGGAGATCCGGAAGTTCTTGGCGCCCACGCACAAGCTGCGGTCCATCCCCGACGTCGAGCAGCAGTGGTACCAGGCTCCCGGCGGCGACTACCGCAAGGACCTCTACGGCGACGGCTACCCCGGGTCCGACCCTGAGACCGTCGCGAGGCACCTGTTCACCGAGGGCGGTGCGAGCTACGCGATTCTCAATCCGTTGACCCGCGGCAATATCGCCGACTACCTGCTCAACAGCCGGATCTGTGCGGCAGTGAACGACTGGCTGCTGGACCGCTGGCTCGAGCCTGACTCCACGGGCAGGTTTCTCGGCACAATTCGGGTCAACCCCGAGGACGTCAGGGGTGCCGTTGCAGAGATAGAGCGGCTGGCCGACCATCCGAAGATGGTGCAGGTGGGGGTCCCCCTGCAGTCGCGGGAGCCATACGGCAAGCCGATGTTCGAGCCGATCTGGGAAGCGGCGGCCGGTCACGGTCTGCCGGTCGCGGTGCACATCAACGGCGGCAACGGAGTCGATCACGCGCCGACGTTCGCGGGTCACGCCTATACGTATCCCGGCTACGCCGCGTTCATGCCACTGAACTCGTTCGTGCACCTGGCCACGCTGATCATCGAGGGGATGTTCGGCAGGCATCCGGGTCTACGCTTCGTGTTCGCCGATGGCGGCTACGACATCCTCACCCCACTGATGTGGCGGCTCGACACGTTCTGGATGTCGATGCGCGACCAAACTCCTTGGGTAGATCGCTATCCCAGCGAATACCTTCGCGACCATGTGCGGTTCTGCTCGTCGGCATTCGACGGGCCGACGGACGCGAGCCTGGCTGAGCGCTGGCTGGATTTCACCGACAAGACGCACCTGTTGATGTACGGGTCGAGCTACCCGCACTGGTCGACGGCGAAGCCCGACGATGCGGTCGCGGGGCTCAACGATGCTCAACGGGAAAAGGTGTTGTGGCGTAACGCAAGTGACCTCTACGGGGTCGCTGCAGAAACCGAAGGAAGTCTCGCATGACGACGGTAGAAGAACGTACCAACGACTCCGTGGCACAGGACCTCGCCGTGACGATCGTCGACACCGACGTGCATCCGTTACCCGTGTCGGGCGAGGTGCTGAAGTCCTACGCGCCCGCGGAGTGGAAAGACAAGCTCTGGCCGACGGGTAACGCGGTGTCGCCGGTGCCGCACTTTTATGACACACCGGACTCGTACAAGACGAACTCGCTACGCGTCGACGCCAGCCCGCCACGAGGCGGGGTTGCGGGAAGCGATCCCGATTTCGCCGCAAAGCAACTGCTGATCGACGCCGGGGTGAGCATCGCCCTGCTAGAGCCGATGTGTGACGCGCAACTGCCGCAGGCCGAACACGTCCTGAAGGCCACCCACAACGATTGGCTGGCCGACGTGTGGCTTGGCGAGAACAACTGGCACGGCCGGTGGCGGGGGGCCATCAGTGTCACCGCGCAGGATCCTGCGGCCGCCGCACGCGAGATCGAGCGCTGGGCCGGCCATCCGTACATGGCCGAGGTCCTGATGACACCGCAGACCCGTGGAATTCCGTTCGGCAGCCCGCATTTCGATCCGATGTATGAAGCCGCTGCACGCCATGGCCTTCCGGTCGCCACCCATCTGATGGGGCAGACGCCGTTTGAGCTGATCCCGATATACCCGGTCGGCAACCCTGCACATTGGCACGACTTCTTCGCGTCGTGGCCGCTGCTGTATGTGTCTCATCTGATGAGCCTGGTGTTCGACGGCGCATTCGACCGGCATCCGGATCTGCGGGTGGTGTTCGTCGAGGGCGGCTTCACCTGGGCGCTGCCGGTGATGTGGCGGATGGACCGGATCTGGGAGCAGCGAAAGAGCGATCTGCCCCATGTGCGCCGCAGGCCTTCGGAGTACGTGCGCGAGCACGTGAGGTTCACCACGCAGCCGGTCGAGGATGTCAACGTCGGGATGTACCGGGAGTACCTGGAAATGATGGACCTCGGCGACTGCCTGATGTTCTCCACGGACTATCCGCATTGGAGCTACGATGCGCCGGCGTGGGCGATCAGGCGGTTCCCCGCGGATCAGCGCGAGCGAATCATGCGCGGCAACGCCATGGCGCTGTACGGCCTGCCGTCGACGGTCAAGGCGCTGCCGGGTGAACAACCTTCCGCCGTCTGAAGTGGCGGACCTGGTCTGCGAATACGACAACTGTTGGTCGAGGCTGGATTTCGCCGGCTTGGCCGATCTATGGGAACGCGTCGATCCGCAACCGATCTACGTCGGTGACGAGTACGCGACTCCGCTGATCGGTAACGACGAACTCGATCGGCACTGGGCCCGAGTGGCCAGCCGGCTCAAGCGGGCATCCGTTTCGTCGACACTCCACGAGTGCGACGTGGTCGACGACACCGTGGTCCGGGCCTTGTTGCTCAGCCGCTGGCGTTTGAGGAGCCGCGAGGCCGAAGTCGAACGCACGGGCGCCAGCTGGATCACATGGTTCCTGGTTCGCCGCGACGGGCGATTTCGGATCTTCCATCAGATGGAGTCACAGGTGTATCTCACCGATAGTGAAGGGCAGTAATGGAACTCAACGTTCGTCCCGTCCCGATACCCGACCCGGTGAGTGCGTTCTATTGGGAGCACGCCAAACACGGGAAGCTGGCGGTCCAGGGTTTCGAAGGCAGCGACATCCTGCAGCATCCGCCGAGCCCCGTTCCCGAAGTACCGGGCGGCCCAGGCGAAGGCGTCGGTGCTCCCACCGCGGTCGAGGTCAGCGGGTATGGGACCCTGTTCGCGTTCACGATCCTGCACCAGCCGTTCCACCCGGGCTTTATCGATGTGGTGCCGATGATCATCGGCCTAACGGAACTCGACGACGCGCCGGGGGTGAAGATTCTGACCAACATCGTCGAGGCCGACCCAGACGAATTGCGTTGCGGGCTGCCGATGGAGGTCGTATTCGAGCAGCGAGAGGACTTCGCGCTGCCGCAGTTTCGGCCCCGCCGCTGAGCCGCTTGCCACTAAGGCGATATCGATCGCGATAGTCGCCGATTTCTGCATGAGGGCTGTGATTTTGGCCGGACAACGACCCTGGTGCAAAAAATGGGGACCGCAGTTTCGGCCCCGCCGCTAGGATTTCGTGGCTCGACGCTCGACTTCGAGCGGCACGACCGGTTCGCGCGCCGATGGCCCGCGCGTGATCGCGTGCAGCCGGATCTCGGGCAGGTCCACGGATGGGTCGACGGTGTCCAGCCACGCGACGGCCTCGGCGACGTCGGCGGCGCGGATCGCATACATCTCAAACGGCACGTCGGCCAGCATGTCGGTTTCGACCGGTCCCGGCGTCACGATGTGCACGTTGATGCCGTCGCGGTCGACCTCCTGAGCCAACGCCAGCGCGAACGCGTTCATGCCGGCCTTCGACGCCGAGTACGCGGTGCGCGCCCGCATCGGTTCGTGCGCAGCAGATGACGAGATGAACACGAACCGCGATCCGGCCTTCATCCTCGGCAGGGCGGCCGACGTGACGACGAAACACGAATCCAGATTCGCCGACATCGTCGCGCGCCACTGGTCGAAAGTCTGCTTGCGCGCGTAGGTTCCGCCCAGAACACCTGCTGCGTGCACGACCAGGTCGATCTCACCCGCCGCCTGCACCGCCGGCTCGAATTTCTCCGGCTCGGTTGCGTCGGCGACAACGTACCGCGCGCCCATCTCCTCTGCGGCGGCCCGCAGGGGCTCCTCGCGTCGTGCGGTGAGGATGACGTCGTAACCGAGCTCGACCAGCTTGCGGCCGCATGCCTTTCCGATGCCGCCGCTACCGCCAGTGATCAAGGCCGTTCGCACACAGCACCTTTCAGCGTTGGCGGCGCGCCAGCGCCTGCGGCGACAATGCAACGATCCGCTGCTCGGGATCGGCTGCCAGGAAGAAGGTCTGGGTATCGGCGAGGTGACGCGCTGCCAGCTTGCGGGCCCGGTCGGCGTCGCCGGCTTCGATCGCGTCGGCGATCTTGTTGTGGATGGTCAGTGCGATACGGCGGCTGCTCATCGCTGGGTATTCGCCACGGGCGGCAGTCTCGTTCGCCCACCACTGGAGGTGACTGCTCCACAGCGTCTCCAGGCTGCCGACCACTGCGATCATCGTGTGGTTACCGCAGCCACGCACGATTTCATCGTGGAACTGGCCGCCGATCTCGGTGAATCGCGCGCCGTCCTCGATGTGTTCGGCCATGGCTTCGTTGAGTTCTTTGAGCTTGGGAACCAGCGTCTCGCCTCGGTCGGGGCGCTTGGCGGCCAGCGCCGCACACATCGGGTCGAGTTCCTGCAGGGCGGTGCCGAGGTCGGCCAAGGGCACGTAGTCGCTTTGCAGCAACAGCCCGAGCATGTAGGCAGCACTGGCTTTCGCGGGCGCGTGGACGACCGCGCCACCGCGGTTGCCTCGACGCACTGACACCAGGCCCTCGGTCTCGAGGATTCGCAAGGCTTCCCGCAACGAGACCAGGCTGACGTTGAACTGCTCGACTAGCAGTTCTTGGCGGGGCAGCAGGTCGCCGTCGGACAGCTCGCCGTCGATGATCTGGCGCCGAAGCTCGTCGGCCACGATTTCGGCCGTGCGGCGCGCCGACAGTCGGCGGCGAGCCTCGGGGCCGATTCCCAGTGTTGTCATGTCTTGGCAATGTTAACAGCGATAGGGCCCCGACCTGGGGTCTACCGTCCCGCTATCTGACAAAAGTTACTAAGATGATAAAGAAACCAGGAAGGACATGCCGTTGAGCGGCGTCTCGCCTACCCCGCTGGATGACCTGCGCGTGGTCGAGATCAGCGACCGAATCGCAGGCGCCTACTGCGGCAAGCTTTTCGTCGACGCTGGCGCCGACGTCGTGAAGGTGGAGCCGACGGGCGGAGATCCGTTTCGCCGCTTCACCGCCACCGGTGCCGCACCGCGTTCGGGCACCGACGCGCCGCTGTTCAGTTACCTCAATGCCGGGAAGCGCAGCGTGACATCCGCTTCCGATGAGCTGCTCGCACGCGCCGACGTCGTGATCATGACGGCGACCGACCGTGGAATCGATCCACAGGCGCTCCTCGACACGTCGCCGCAGTCCGTCGTGGTGAGCGTCTCCGACTTCGGTTTGAGCGGCCCGTGGTCGGCCCGCCCGGCGACCGAGTTCACGCTGCAGGCCTGGTCGGGATTGACCGGTTTCCGTGGCGATCCGGCTGGCCCGCCGATCTCGATCGGGGGCGACCTCGGGGAGTATATGGGCGGAGCCTGCGCCGCCTACGGAGCACTTGCCATGCGGCGGCGAGTGCGCCGCGGCGGACCTGGCGGGCACCTGGACTTGTCAATGCTCGAAGCGATCACCTTGATGCAGAGCAGCGAGTGGTTGCATTCGCAGCTGCTGAACGTGCCGCCGGTCCGGCGGTCGGTCGAGGTGCCCTCGATCGAAAAGGCCTCCGACGGGTACGTCGGCATCAGCATGGTCACGGGACAGCAGTGGCTCGACTTCGCCGCGATGGTGGATTGCCAGGAACTGACCGAGATCCCGGACCTTCGCTTTCAGATTGGGCGTTGGGATTACCGGGACTGGATCCGCGAACGCATCGGGCCGTGGATGCGCGAGCGCACCGTCGCCGAGATCGTCGAACTCGGCCAGCTGTTCCGGCTGCCGATCGCCCCACTGGGCAACGGTTCGACCATCCCTCAGATGGATCACCTCTGCGAACGCGGCGTCTATGTCGACAATCCGGCGGGCTTTCGCCAACCACGCGCACCCTGGCTGATGTCGGCCGCGTCACCCGCCCGCATCCGGCCGGCGCCGGCGCTCGGCGAGGCGGACCGCGAGTCCCTCTGGCAGCCAAGGGAATCCGCTGCGTCCGGCGCAACCGCCGAAATGCCGCTCGCCGGAGTGCGGATCGTCGACCTGACCGCGTTCTGGGCCGGCCCAGCCGCGACACACTCGTTGGCCGCGTTCGGCGCGGACGTCATCAAGATCGAGTCGATCCAGCGGCCCGACGGTATTCGCTATTCGGGTGGTATGCGCACGGATGTCGACGACTGGTGGGAGTACGGGTGGGTCTTTCACGCCATGAACACCAACAAGCGGTCGGTGACGTTGGACCTGGAGTCCGAAGACGGCATCCGGCTGTTCAGGCAGTTGGTCAGCCAGGCGGACGCGGTGATCGAGAACTTCTCGCCCCGGGTGATGGACCAATTCGGCCTTGGCGCCGACGCGCTGCTCGCCCTCAAGCCCGACCTGGTGATGGTGCGGATGCCTGCCTTCGGCTTATCGGGGCCGTGGCGCGATCGCGTCGGCTTCGCCCCGACGATGGAGCAGATCGCGGGATTGGCGTGGGTGACCGGGCTGCCCGAGGGGCCACCGGTCCCGCCGCGCGGCGCCTGCGACCCGTTGGCGGGTGCACATGCCGCATTTGCGTTACTGGCGGCACTCGAATTCGCCGGCCGCACCGGCCGCGGTCAACTCGTCGAAGTGCCGATGATCGAGACCGTGTTGAACGTGACCGCCACGCAGACAATCGAATTCGACGTCTTCGGCACTGTTTTGGAGCGCCGGGGCAACCGCGGCCACTCTGCCGCGACGCAGGATCTCTATCGCTGCGCGGGAGACGACAGCTGGATCGCTCTCAGCGCGCACACCGATGCACAGCGGAATACGTTGTCGGAGTTGACCGGCGGCACCGAACTCGGTGAGTGGCTCGCCGCGCAGGACGTCGAGACTGCGGTCGAAGTGCTCGCGAGCGCAGGGATTCCGGCAGCTGTCGTCGTCTCACCGTCGCTGGTGATCGAGAACCCACAACTGCGTCACCGCGGCTTCTTTGAGCGCCTCGAACATCCGCGGACCGGCGACGGCTTGTACCCGACGCCGCCCTTCGCCCCACTCGACGGCGGGCAGAGATGGCTGCATCGCCCACCGCCGACGCTCGGGGAGCACAACGCCGAGGTGCTCACGGAGCTGTGCGGGCTGACCGACGCCGACCTCGAGCGGTTGTCCGCGCAGGGTGTCATCGGTACTCGACCCAAGGGCCTCTGACTAGCGCGCCCGCAGCGAGATCGCCATCTCGTCGTAGACCGACATGTTGTTCGCCAGGTCCGGGTGCGAGACCTTCGGCAGGCCTAGCGTGATGTCGTCCGCGCGGCACAGTAATTCGTCGAGCACCGCGCGGATTTCGGCCCGCGCCAGCATCGCGCCAAGACAGTGGTGCGGACCGCCCCCGCCGAATGTCACATGCGGGTTGTCGGCTCGGCCGATGTCGAACGTGAACGGGTCGTCGAATACCTCTTCGTCGCGATTCGCCGAGCGCAGCATCGACACCACCCGGCCGCCCTTGGGAATGGTGACGCCGTCCATCTCCAGGTCCACCTTGGCGCTGCGGGTCCAGAACGCGATCGGCGAGGACCAGCGCAGCACCTCTTCAACCGCGCGCGGTCGGATCGTCTCGTCACCGCGGTACCGCTCGATCTGTTCGGGATTGCTCACGAACGCCTGCAGCCCCGATGCCAGCGCATTCTTCGTGGTGTCGCTGCCGGCAATGGCGATCACGAAGAAGAAGATCTCCAGCTCGCTGGTAGGGATGGACAACTCCTCGCCGTTCTCGTCGGTGACGACGGCGGACGTCAGCGTGCTCCAGATGTCGTCGGCCGGGTTGCGCCGCTTCTCCGCGGTGAGTTCCGACGCGTACGCGAAGATCTTCCCGAAGAGGGCGAGTTGCTCCTGCTCGGTCAAGTGCACGTCCGGCGAGTTGAGCTTCAGGATCCGATCGAGCGTGTCGAAGATCTCCGGCCGATCGTCCTCGGGTATGCCGACGATGTCGCCGATGACCGACATCGGGAGCACGTCGGCCACGTCCTCGATCCAGTCGCCGCCGCGTGCCGCGATCAGTCGGTCGATCATCGACGCGGCCCGCCTCCGAATGCCCTGCTCGAGTGTGCCGATGGCCTTCGGGGTGAAGGCGTGCGACATCACCCTGCGCCGCTTGGTCAGGTCGGGTGGGTCCATATTGATGATGGTCGGGAACGAGCCGACCGGCCCGATGCCCTGAATGAGTGGACCGTCGACCGCGGTGAACGAGTCGGTATCCCGATGAATGCGCTGGGCATGCCGGTGCTTGGTCGTCATCCAGAAGTCACGTTTGACTGTCTTGGCCACGCCGTCGGTGAGGTCGTGGTGGAAGATCGGCCGTTCGCGGCGTAGCTCGGTGAACAAATCGTCGGGAAAACCGTTCTGCCACAAGGCCGTATCCGAAAGGTCGACCGGAACCGTAGTTGGCATGTGTAGTCCCTCGTTTGGTTGCCTTGACCTAGAATGCCTAAAATAGTAAAAATAGGCAATGGACAGGTTGTGACCTGCCCGGTTATGCGCGCGGATGGAGAGATAAGTGACGGATACGGCTTCAGACCCGACCATCGATCCGTCGGAGCGTGAATTCGGGCCCAGCGGCATCAGCCTTTCCACGTATCGGTTCCCAACCGGATGGTTCATCGTCGGATTCGCCTCCGAATTGGCCGCCGGCCAGGTCAAGCGCGCCCACTACTTCGGCGAAGAGCTGGTGATCTTCCGTACCGCGTCGGGTCAGGTCAACGTGCTCGACGCGTACTGCCAGCACCTCGGCGCCAACATGGGCGTCGGCGGCACCGTCGAGGGCGAGCAGATCGTGTGTCCCTGGCACGGCTGGCACTGGAATGGGGACGGCACCAATGCCCTGATCCCGTACAGCAAGATCGGCTGCAAGCAGAACGTCCGAATCAAGACCTATCCGGCGACGGAGTGGTACGGCTTCATCCTGGTGTGGCACGAGCGCCATGGCCGCGCGCCCTACTGGCAGCCGCCAGTGCTGCCGGAGCTGGAAACCGATGAGTACTACCCGCTGCACCCGCACACGCGGATGGTCAACCGCGTGAAGGTGCACGCGCAGATGATCATCGAGAACGCCGCCGACCCGTATCACGTGCAGTACGTGCACAAGGCCGCCAATCCCGCCAACACCGCCTCATTCGAAGTCAGCGGCTATCACCTGCACGCAACCGTGAACGCGGATTTCGGTGGTGGACGGGCGAAGACGTGGCTGACCCCCAACGGTCCGGTCGAGGCCAAGATCATCTACGACAACTACTCGCTCGGCCTCGGCGTCGTGCGGTTCCCTTCGGACTTGGTGGCGACCGTCCAGGTGACCGGACAAACCCCGGTCGACGAGGACTACACCGACTACTTCTACACCCAGGCGTCGATCCGCGAGGCGGGGGACACCGGCGACAAGCCGACCGGTCGGGCGGCGAAATTCCTGCAGCTGCAACAGGAAGTCATCAAGCAGGACTTCTTCACCTGGGAGAATATGAAGTACCTGGAGAAGCCGAACCTGGCTCCCGAGGAGGCGCGCGACTACGCCGCGCTGCGCCGGTGGGCACACCGTTTTTATCCTGGCACCGAACAGTCACCAGACGATTTCGGGTACACCGCCGACGGTGAACCCGACCCCGCGGCGGCGAGGGTGTGATGCCCGCCGGCGGTCTGACCGTTCCGGCCGTACTCGATCAACGTGCCGAACAGTTCGGCGACCGCGTCATGATGTCGATCGCAGGCACCCCAGTGACGTTCGCGCAGATGCGGGACCGCTCATGCGCGGCTGCCAATGTGCTCGTCGACCGCGGGGTGAGACCCGGCGACACCGTCGCACTGTTCACCGGTTCATGCCCGGAGTGGGTGTACTTCTGGCTCGGCGCCGCGCGGGTCGGCGCGGTGAGCGCTGCCGTCAACGGAGCCAGCAAGGGCGAATTCCTGTCACACGCGCTGCGGTTGTCACGGGCGACCATTGTCATCACCGATGCCGAGCGGCACCCCCGCCTGCTGGAGATCGCCGACGACATCGGCACGATGAGATCGGTTCTGATTCAGGGTGATTCGCTCACTGCCGCTCTTCGACGGGCTTCGACCGCGGCGCCTGATGTCGCACCTTGCGGCCCCGACGACATCGGCGCCTTGTTCTTCACGTCGGGCACCACGGGTCCCTCCAAGGCGGTCGCGACCACGTGGCCCTACCTCTTTCGCGTGGCGGAGACGGTTGCGCAGGCGTGGGAATTCGGCGCGGGTGACGTGCTGTGGACCGCCATGCCTCTGTTTCACCTCAGTGCCGCACCCACGGTGTTGGCGCCGATGCTGGTCGGCGGGACCAGCGTGCTGGCCGACGGATTTCACCCGGCCCGCGTGTGGGACGAGATACGAGCCTGCGGCGCCGCGGGTTTCGCAGGGGCGGGAGCCATGGTGTCGATGCTGTGGAATCTGCCACCCGATCCACGCGATGCCGATCTGCCGCTACGTTTCCTCTCGGCGGCGCCGATCTCGGCCGATCTCTACCGCGACATCGAGCGCCGCTACCGCTGTCGGATCGTGACGATGTACGGAATGACCGAAGCGTTCCCGATCGCCTACAAGGCGGTATCCGACGAGGGCGTACCTGGCACGTCGGGCCGGGTGAATCCCGCATTCGACGTCCGAATCGTCGATTCATGCGACCAACCCGTACCCGAGAGTATGGTTGGGGAAATCGTCTGCCGGGCGCGGGCAACACATGCGATGAGCGAGGGGTATGTGTCGTCGGCGTCCGGCAGGGGGGGCCTGCACGTCGAGCCGCATGCCGAGTGGTTCCACACCGGTGACCTCGGCAAATTGGACGGCGACCAGAACCTGACCTACGTCGACCGCGTCAAGGACTCAGTGCGCAGGCGCGGCGAGAACGTGTCGTCAGTCGAGGTCGAGACAATCGTGATGCGCCATCCCGCGGTGGCCGAAGCCGCCGCTGTCGGCATTCCCAGCGACCTCGGCGAGGATGACATCCTCGTGGTGGTCACGTTGCGGCCCGACACCACCGTCGATTTCGCTGAGCTGCTCGACTTCTGCTCAAGGCGCATGCCGTACTTCTGCGTGCCGCGATATCTGGAAGTGCTCGACGAGATCCCGAAGAACATCATCGGGCGCGTCCGCAAGGATGTTTTGCGCGGCAGGGGTCTCGGCGAGAACGCCTGGGACCGTGATGCCCACGGCTACGTGTTGAGTAGGCAATGAGCGCTTGCCCGAAGAGCAGACGACCGAGCGAGGAGACGCACATGACCCTGACCTACCAACAACAGTTCGTCCTTGACGGATTGGCCGGGCGCGCCGCGATTCTCGATCTGGCCGCGCGGTACAACCGGCTTTACTCCGCGGGCGACCTGGCAGGCTGGATCGCCACGTTCCGTCATGCCGGCGCATCGTTCACGCGCGCGGGGGAGACATTCACCGACCTGCCCGCCGCGTTCGACGGCGGCAACAGTCAGCGATTGGTCACCGTCGACCACGAGATAACCGTTGACGGTGTGGAGGCGACCCAACGATGTGTCGCGCTGCTCTTCCGCGACAACGAGTTACAGGCCACGGGCACATACCTCGACAAGCTCATCTATGAGCGCGGCGGCTGGTACTTCACCTCTCGCGAGCTCGAGTGGGACGTCGTGCCACGCGAGAGGGTAGTGCTCGTGTGAGCACCGGCATCCGATATGAGTTCGCGTTCGGCTCATATGAAGACGCGCTGCAAATGGTCGGTGTGCGCAGCGAACCCCGATTCGCGGGCACCGCCGTCAGCGCCGCCCGTATCCAGCACTTCGCGGCGATGGTGCGCGATCCCAACCCCGCCTACTGGGACGAGGAATTCGCTCATCGCGTCTGGGGTGCGTTCGTCGCCCCGCCTGCGCTGCTGATGGGCTGGTTGATCCCGCCGCCATGGCTGCCGACGAGTCGACCGCCCGTGCCATCGATCGCGATCCGTGTCCCGCTTCCCGGGACGACGTTCGTCAACGCTTCCAACGACGTCGAGTTCTTCGCGCCGATCTTGGAAGGAGATCGGCTCCATGTGATCGAGGAAGTCGTATCGGTATCTGCAGAGAAGAGAACCCGGCTGGGCGTCGGCCATTTCATCGACACGTGCGACAAGTTTCACCGCGCCGATGGCACCCTGGTCGCCACCAACCGGAACGCGTTGTTTCGGTTCACCCCCGCGACGAAGACATGACTTCGTATCGGCGGCTGGCGTGGGACGACATCGGGGTTCCGATTGATCTGCCCGAGGTTGTCGACGAGATCGACTATCAGAGGGTGGTGATGAATCCCGGTGCCACCTGGGATTATTTTCCCGGCCACTACGATCCGCGATACGCCGAAGGCGATGGCCACCCAACAATTTTCGTCAACACCATGCACCTTGCGGGCTTCGTCGACCGAATCGCCACCGACTGGGCCGGCCCCTACAGCCGGGTGGTGCGGCGCAAGGTGACGCTGCAGGGCTCCATCTACGCAGGCGACTCGATGGTCGGCCGGGGCCGCGTGATCGACAAGCGGCGTGAGACAACTGGTGCCACGCCGCGGTACCTGGTGCATCTGGAGGTTGCGGTGTACAACCAGCGCGACGAGCTCTGCTGCCCGGCCGAAGTCACACTGGAGCTGATTTAGGTCAGGTCCGGCAGCTTGCCGGAGCTAACCGTCGACTGCAGCTCGACGTATTCCGACAGGCCCTCGGATCCGAACTCGCGCCCGATCCCGGATTGCTTGAATCCGCCGAAAGGAGCGGTGGTGTCGAGCGTGTACATGTTGATGCCGAACGTGCCGGTGCGAACCTGCTCAGCGATGTTCAAGCCATGGGCGACGTCCGCCGTCCATACCGATCCACCCAGCCCATAGTCGCTGTCGTTCGCGATGCGCACGGCGTCGCGCTCGTCGGAGTACTTGAGGACGGTCAGCACCGGACCGAAGATCTCTTCGCGGGCGATCCGCATCTCGTTGTTCGCATCCGCGAACAGCGTCGGTTGGACGTACCAGCCGCGGCCATGCGGTGTATCCGTGCCGCCCAGCACAATTCGCGCGCCTTCGTCGATGCCGGCCTCGATGTAGCCCCGGACGCGATGTTGCTGTCGTTGCGCGACGAGCGGGCCGATGTCGGTATCCTCGTCGGCGGGATCGCCGACTTGCAGGCCGGACATCATGTCCGCGAGTGCATCGACGACCTCGTCGTGACGGCGCTCACTGACCAGGATCCGGGTCTGGGCCACACACGCCTGGCCGTTGTTCATCAGGCTCGCCGTCTTCAAATGCTTGACAGTGTGGGCGATGTCGGCGTCGTCGAGGACGATCGCTGCCGACTTGCCGCCGAGTTCCAGGCTCACCCGCTTGAGCTGTTCGCCGCACACCGCGGCGATGTGCCTACCTGTCGCCGAAGAACCGGTGAACGAAATCTTGTCCACCCCGGGATGGCGGATCAGAGCTTCGCCGGTGTCACGCCCGCCGGGAATGATCGACACCACGCCCTCCGGCAGGTCGATCTCGTCCAGCATCTCGGCCAACCACAGTGCATCCAAGGGGGTTTCGGGCGCCGGCTTGACCACAACCGTGCAGCCGGCGATCAGTGCCGGGATGAGTTTCGGCATGATCAGGAACTGGGGCACGTTCCACGGCACGATCGCGCCGACAACGCCGACGGGGGCGCGGCGCACGTGCACTTCCCCGAAAAGGCCCTGGCGCCGCTCGACCCACGGGAACTCACGCGCCGTCGCCAAGTTCAGATGCATCTGTGCGACCGCCCCAGCGGCCTGACCGAGCCTGCTGAAGCTGCGCGGCGAGCCCATCTCGGCGGTGATCAGGTCGGCCATTTCGTCGGTCTGGCCGCTGTACACCGCCGCCAGCTTCTCGATCTTCTCCATCCGTTCGGATGGCTTCAGACGGGGCCACGGCCCGTCGTCGAACGCCGTTCTGGCGGCCGCGACCGCCTTGTCGACGTCCTCTGGCGCCGCGTCAGGGGTCTCGCCGATGGGTTCCTCGGTGTGCGGTGAGATCACCGAGAGTCGCCGCCCGGTCGCCGGCGACTCCCACCGGCCGCCGATGTAAAGCTGGTCGTAGACACGGGATCTCACGCGAACGCCTCCTCGTAGGATTGCCGCGCCCATGCGCGGAACTCGGTGATCGCGCCTTCGCCGCGGGCCAGCTGCGGACGGTCGCGATAGATCTTGTTCTCCCAGATCGGGATGTCCTGTTCGATCTGTTTGCAGAAGTCGCGGGCGAAGCCAAGGCCCATCCGGGTCATCTCACCGGTTTCCGGGTCGGCCTGCACGAAGAACGTGTAGCGGGCGTCGACGAACTCGCCGTCGATCGGCGTAACGGTCAGCAGCGTGCACGAACGGCCCAGCCCGCGATGCCGGACCACGTCGAGGCCCATGCCGAACAGCTCGGAGTCGACCGCTCCCGACACGGGCCCGCGCGGCGTCTGGAACGTCACCTCCGCGATCGCCCGCAGACGGTGCCCGTCGGTTTCGAGATCCAGGTCGCCAAACCCGGATACTCCGTGCACGGTGGCGAAATGGGCTATGTCAACGGTGTTTTCGAATACTTCCTGCGGATGGGATCGGAACCGCCAGCGGGCTGACTGCGGCGCGTAAAAGGTGAACGCGGCGTCCTGGCTCTCGGGGATCTTGGGCAGTTCCCATTCCGGTTCGTTCAAGGACTCCGAGTGCCACACGAAGATGGCGCCGGCCCGTTCGACCGTCGGCCACGCCCGCAGTCGCGCGGTGCGGTTCACGGTCTTCGCGTACGGGATCTCGACATTCGACCCGGCTCCGTCGAAGCGCCACCCGTGGAACGGGCAGACGATGCAATCGTCGGCGACCGTGCCGCCGACGGCGATGTCGGCGCCCAAGTGCGGACAGTAAGCATCGAGCACGTGCGGGGTTCCCGACTCGCCGCGGTAACAGATCAGCTGCCGACCGAAGTAATGCAGGCTGACGACCTGCCCGGCGTTGACCTCGCTGCTGTATGCGACCTGAAACCAGCCCTTGGGATAGGCGTCGAACGGGAATCGCTTCCCGAAGTCACCCATCACGGCAGTCACCGCCCGTCTGCCCGGCTAAAGTTGCTATTACTGTAAACATAGCAAAAAAGGCAGGTGCAGTGGAATCAGCTGACTGGCGCGCGTATCCCTTCCAACTCGTCCCTGGCGATCCGCAACTCGACTTTCCCGCAGCCGAGGGAAATCATCCCGATTGTGAGTCCGACACCTGGTTCGTCGCGGGTGAATTGACCGCCGGCAGCGGCCGTCGGTTCGCCTTTCTGACGATCTTCAACAAGAACCGGCCCGCGCAGTCGATCGTCGCCGACTTCTATACCTTCGCTCTGTTCGACCTGGATAACGGCACCTATGGGACCTACACGGACTACGACATGCCGCCGGCCAACATGCAGCCAGGGGCGACGCCGAAGATGACCCTGGCCGACGGGCATCTGGACATCACCTACGACAGCGGCGCGGGCACGGCCGTCTGGCGGGCGAGCCGCGACGAGCAGCAGCGGTTGATGCCCTACACCTACGACGTCGGTCTCGTCGGCATCGACCGGGACGGCGAGACGATGCACCTGGACCTGCACGTGACGCCGTCGCGGGCCCCGGTCCCGCTTGGCGCCTCGAGCCACAACGGCAAGATCACCTGCTTCGGCCAGGACGATACGTACTCCTACTTTCAAACCGGCATGACGATGGCCGGCACTCTGCGCTGGGGACCCATCGAGGTATCGGTCAGCGGAAGCGCCGGTCACGTGGACCGGCAATGGTTCCCACTGGTTGCGAACAGCGGCGGCGAGTCGGGCGATGTTCGCGCGCGCAGCCACGAATGGCGCACGATCAACCTCGACAACGGAGTCGACCTGAGCATCTGGCGGCAATTCGACCGTACGAATGGCAATGCGTTGCAGCCGTTTTCCGGCGCGACAACGAGTTCGCCGGATAGTGAGGCCGAGTACGCCGACGACATCGAGGTGACGGTGTCCAGCTACGTTCAGTGGCCGCAGTCAGTCAGTCCACTGGTGCCGCCGCCCTCGGCAGTCCGGTACATGCCGGACAGGCACAGGCTCACGTCGCGCGCGCTCGACCTAGATCTGACGGGAGAGCCTCTGGTTGCGGCGCCTGCACACGCGCTGCCGATCGAGTACATGGAGGGCCCGTATCGATATCGCGGCACGATGCGCGGAAAGCCGGTGAGCGGCTTCGCTTTCTACGAGCGTTCGCTTGCGCTGTATCGCGATTGGGAACTGGCTGAGATCGCCGACGCCCACACTTGATGGCGATGCTGCAATCCGGGTTCATTGCGACCGAACACCAAATGCTCACGTGCACCGGACTCCAGGTTGGCCTGTAGGCCGGCCACCAGCGCGTAGTCCTCGTCGCGGACGGTGGCGTGTGCGTAGTCGAAGACCGCCGCCGCGCCGGCGGCCGTCGATTCGTCGGACAGATCCAACGGCGTTGAGTTCTGGTGCACGGTGATGGACCGGCCCGGCACGTCGGCGGGATAGATGCGGAACAACTCCCCATTGGCGATCGTCGCCGACAGCACGATGTTCGGGAAAAGCGCGTAGATGACCACCATGTTCTGCAGCGGATCCCACTGCTCTTCGGGAGTGTTCTCCAGGTCGAGAATCCCGTTGAGCGGAAAGACAAGTCGGTGATGTGGGCCGAATGAATCGAACACCGTGCAGTTGCTGCGCGCGATGGTCGCGAACGTGGTCTTGTGCACCGTCGCGAAATGGTAGTTCTCGGCGAACGTGTCGATCGCGAGCTTCCAATTGATCGGGCAGTCGAGGACCTTCTCTCCCAAGGGCGCCCATCGCCCGATACCCCAGGATTCCAATTCATCGGCGAGCGGTCCGAGAAAGGCCGGAATGTCGAGCGTCGCGTCGCGCTCCAGTGAGATCCACAGGAAGCCTGCACATTCGGCCGCCGGTAGCTCGGTCAGCTTCGCTGGGCTGGACCGTGTTTCGGGGAATCCGTCCTTGCCAGGCACGCCAACGAGGTTGCCGTCCAGATCGTAGGCCCACGCGTGGTACGGGCAGGCAAGCCGGCGTGCGGCTCCGCAGCCGTCGGCGATCCGAGACTGGCGGTGCAGGCAGACGTTGTCGAAAGCCCGCACGGTGTTGTCGGCACCGCGCGTCAGCAGAACCGATCGGCCCATCACGGTCTTGGTGCAATACGTTCCCGGCCGGGGCAGTTCCGACACATAGCCGACGAGCTGAGGACTTGCCATCAGCATCGCCCTGTCCAACGAGTGGCGTTGCATCGAGGTATAGGCGTCCGCCAAGACGGTGTGCTCCGAGCGGGCGAGGTCCGTCGTCTTGTCGCGCGCGAGTTTCACCGCGCGGCGCGTGAGGTCGATGAGCTGCTCGCGATCCATGCCTGATCCTCGTCGTATCGTCATTTGGTTGTTTTTATAATGATAGAGGGAATTCGGTCAGCTACCGCGAATTGGTCCAAAATCGCTGGTGACGCGACTCCTTCGCGTATCGTCCGCTAAATCCGGGTCGGGCCTAGGTGGGAGGGCAGCCATGGCGATCGTTGGAGGAATGACACGAGCCGGGTTGCGGCGGCTGGCGGTCGCGGCCGCAGTGGCGGTGTTGTCGCCGGCATTGGTCGGCGTCGCGGGCGGATCAGCAACGGCTGCAGCGTATTCCAGCCCCGGGCTGCCGATCGAGTACCTCGAGGTGCCGTCGCAGGGCATGGGCCGCAACATCAAGGTCGAATTCATGAGCGGAGGTGCCGACTCGCCCGCCGTGTACCTGCTCGACAGCATGGAGGCGGGCGACGACGCCAACGGCTGGGACATCAACACCCAGGCGTTCGACTGGTACACCGGGTCCGGGCTGTCAGTGGTCATGCCTGTCGGCGGGAAGTCGAGCTTCTACAGCGACTGGTATGCACCGGCGGTCGGCAATGGCGGGACCTATACCTACAAGTGGGAAACCTTCCTCACCCAGGAGTTGCCCGCGTGGCTTGCGGGCAACAAGGACGTCCGGCCGAGCGGAAACGCCGTCGTGGGGTTCTCAATGGGTGGTTCTTCGGCGCTGATTCTGGCCGCTTACCATCCGCAGCAGTTCATCTACGCCGGATCCATGTCGGGCTTCCTGAACCTCTCGGCGGACCCTGGCCAGGTTGGTATCGCGATGATGTGGAACGGCGGCTTCAGCCGCGAGGCGATGTGGGGTCCGCCGGGCGACCCGGCATGGGCCCGCAACGATCCGATCGTGCAGGCAGGCAGGCTGGCCGCCAACGACACCCGCGTCTGGATCTATTGCGGCAACGGCACCCCGACCGATCCGGCCCTGGCCAGCCCCGACGCGCCCATCGGCGGGCTCGGGTTCCTGGAGGGGATGGCGATCGACTCCAACCGTGCGTTCGCCGACGCCTACGTCGCCGCCGGCGGAAACAACGGCGTGTTCAACTTCGCGGACGGCATCCACAGCTGGGGTTACGCCGGTCAGCAGCTCCAGCAGATGAAGTCCGATATCCAGCGGGTGCTCGGCGCCACCCCCGCCGCGCAGGCGTGAGCTGGTGGGTGGCGCGAGCGGAGCGCACAGTCTCGGAGGAGATCCCGGCGGCACCCGACGACGTCCGTGACTTCTACGTCGACCTGCACAACATCAAACACCTACACCCGCTGATTGTCGCGGTGCGCGCCACTGATCGGCGGGAAACCACGGACGGGTACGTGCAGAGCTATCGCATCCAGGATCGAATTCCGTTGGGGCCGTTGCACTTACCGATCAGCTATGCGGCACGGCTACACGTGCCTAACTGCGGTGATGTGACGGCCAAGGCGCGTCAGTTCCCGCGGGTACGCCTGGACACGACCGTGAGTTTCGAACCGGTCGACGCGGGAACACGGGTCACCGAGCACATGCTCATCGTGGCGCCGCGCCCCTTGGCGGCGATGACGGTGCGCGAGGCCGTCAAGGCGCACACCGCCATGTTGGCGGGCATGCGCCGCTGCTTCGAGTAGTTATTCGGTGCTTTCGGACGTGTCCGACGTGTCGGCGGTGTCGGACGCGTCGAGCACGCTGACCGCGATGCCGTACGGCAGGAAGCGCACCTTCCGCGTCGGGTCGGTGTTGCTCTTGTTCGCTCTCAGCGCATCGAGTTCGGTCGGATATACCTGCTCGATGTGGGCGCCACCGTCGTCATCGACGGTGTAGATCGCCCACACGCCGTCGCCAGTCTCGCCCGTCGTCTCCGGCTCGGTCCTGCGCCGGGACTGCCGCGCGAACTCCTCGAAGAGCGTCGCGAACCCGGCCCGTTCACCGGATGTGGTGAAGAACCTGCTGACTCCGTCGAGCGCGTCGCGCAGGCCCTCGCCCGCCTCGCGGACCACGCGATCGAACTCTTCGGGATCGAACCCGAAAGGCCCGTTGCTGCTCATAGCGGTTCCTCCTGCTAGTCATGCACCGCGACATTGCGGTAACCCCAGTGTGCCTGCGAGTGGCGAACTAGTCGACTGACGCCAACGGCAGGTGGTAGGCACACGTTATGGCCTTTACACGTGCCGACATGTTGACCACTGCTGAGCAATCGCCTGCGGCGGCCGGCGCACGTGACAAGAGGGCCTGGGTCGGCCTGTTCATGCCGAACGGACGCGTCGAGGATCCGGTCGGCTCCATGCCGCATACGGGAAGCTCGGCGATCGGGCGGTTCTACGACACCTTCATCGGTCCCCGCGACATTCGGTACCACCCGCACGTCGACATCGTGGTTGGGCCGACCGTTGTCCGTGACGGCGAGCTCGAGGTAACGATGGCGTCCACGCTCACGCTGCGGGTGCCCGTCTATATCCGCTACGACTTGCAGGACGAGGGCGGTGAGTTGAAAATCGCTGCGCTGTCGGCCTTTTGGGAGCTACCGGCAATGGTGGGCGATTTCCTGCGCGGTGGCATCCGCGCCGTGCCGGCTGGCGTCCAGTTGTCGAAGCTGCTGGTGCGCAACCAGGGCCTTGCGGGCACCCTCGGCTTCCTCAGCGGGTTCGGAGGGATGGGCAACGGCGGCAAGGCACTCTTTGCGCGGTTTCTTGACGCTGCATGCGCCGGCGACGAGGTCGGCATGCGGAGACGACTCGCAGGGCCGGTGCGCATCTCCAGCGGTGATGACCGTCTGCTGAGTGCGGCCGACCTTCTGAGGCACCTATCAGGGGCGCGGTGGCGCAAGCTCATCAGATCCGGGAAGGCCGTCGTCGCGGCCACCGAGCGTGCCGGGCAGCGCAGCGTGATCTTCGCCGAGATCGGCTCTGAACCCATTGCCATCACAAGGATTCGGGTCTTCAGCGAGGCGGGTTGAGTCGTTTCGCGACGTCGGCGCCGGGGTAGACCGTGCGGGCAACGTGGCGGAACCCGGGCGCTGTTGTCTCGATTCGGTCGCGTTGCGCCAGTCGGGTGAAGGGACGTGAGACGGTTACAGCACCATGGACGCCGATGAATATATGACCTACGAAGAGTTCGGCCGGAAGTTCTTCGAGGTCGCGGTTAGTGAGGAACGCGTTTGCAACGCGATCGCCGCCATTGCGGGCGACGCCTTCGAGATGGGCCCGATGGGTCAGGGACCGGGCAAGATCGCCAAGGTCACGGCGAAGGTCAGGGTCATGGACCCGCGGGTTACGCGTCAGGTGGGCGACATGATCACGTTCGCCATCCGGATCCCCCTCGAGATCGACATGGTCGTCGACCTGCGTATCGACAAGCCGAAGTTCATGGTGTTCGGCGAGATTGCGCTGCGCGCGACGGCACGGGCCGCCGACCCACTGCTGCTGATCCTCGACGTCGAGAAGCCGCGGGCGTCCGACATCTCCATTCATGTCACGTCCAAGTCGCTGCGCGGGGAGGTCGTGCGGGTCATCGGCGGTCTCGACGCCGAGATCAGACGCTTCATCGCCGCGCACGTCGCGGGCGAGATCGATAGCCCGGCGTCGCGGAAGGCAAAGATCATCGACGTGGCCGACAGTATCGATGCGGCTTGGACCGGCGTCTGACCTGTGCGTTTAGCCGGCCCGGCGCGGCGCCGTTTACGATTCCGGAGTGCAGCGCAGTAATTCGAAGGTCTTTGCCCTTTCTGCCAGTGTGTTGGCCTCGGCCCTGGTGTGGGCCGCGCCTGCGCAGGCCGACACCACCGATGAGGCGTTTCTCGCTGCGTTGACGGACGCCGGGGTGGGGACGGCCGATCCCGCCGATGCCGCCGCTCTCGGGCAGCAGGTGTGCCCGATGCTGTCGGCGCCCGGTCAAACCGCTGCCGACGTCGCGGCGACGGTCGCGGACACGGGCGGCATGTCGCTGGGTCCGGCGACGATGTTCACAGGCATCGCGATCTCCTTGTTCTGCCCGGCGGCGATGTCGTCGATCACCAGCGGCCAGTCGCCGATCCCGCTGGGATCCTCGGCTTCTAGGCCGGCATAGCTTTTAGCCGCGGCCGCCGTGGCGTCCTGCCGTCGCCTGCCGACCGGCCCCGAAAATGCCGCCACACCCATGGCATCAGCATGTTCTGGGTCCACAGCACCTGTGAATGGGCCCGCGACCTGATCGACGGCGGGGTGGCGCTCTCGCTGGCCCGGGTCCAATCATGGTTGCTCCCAGGCAAACCCAGTGCCTCTGCGGCTGCTGCGGCGAACAGGGCGTGGCCCTTCGGCGAGCCGTGCACCTGGTCGGCGCTCCACGTGTCGGGTTCGGTCATCGACGGGGCGTCATAGAGATCGACGAGTCGGAAGTCGTACCAGTCGGCCGCCCTCCTGATCTCGTCATTGATCCGCAACACACGCGCCGCCAGCATGCGGCCGATCGGAATGATCTGCGCGATGTCAGGGAACGTCGTGGTGACGACGGTGGCCCCCGAGAGAGCCAGCTGGGCGTGCAGGTCCGCGAGTTCGGCGAGAGCGTGGTGAAAATCGGGGCCAGGCCGGGTTACGTCATTCATCCCGATGCAGACGGTGATCAGGTCGGGATCCATTGCCAGCGCCTGGGGCAGCTGCTCGTCGAGGAGGTCGCGGATCCGTCTGCCGCGCACCGCGAGGTTGGCGTAGGTCAGGCCGGGGTGGCGCGCGTCGACGATTTCAGCGAGCCGGTCGGCGAAGCCTCGTAGGCCGACGGTGTCGTCGCCATCCCAGAGTCCCTCGGTCTGACTGTCACCGATCGCGACATATCGGGAGTACCCGGCCACACCGCGACTCTAGCGGCGAAGCGCGGTCTCTACCTGCGACGCTCCGGCGGTGGCCGCCAATTCGCGGTGCCGGTCGGTCACCTCGGCCCCGCCCGCGCGCAGGATGTCGATGACGTCGGCGACATGCCCGGCGCGGTATCCCGCGAAGCGCACCCCGACCGCCCACCACGACAGCAGTGCATCGAGGCCGCGGGCGGGGTCGGCGCCGAGTTCGATCATCGCGGCTATTGTCGCGGGCAGAATTTGGCGGGCCGCCTGTTCGATGGGTTGGGCGCCGCTGGGCATGGCGGCGTCGATCGCGGCTCCTTGGCGTACCAGAGCGCGAACCATCTCGGGGTTGACGTTGTCGCTGTTGCCGTCGAGGACGTGTAGGGGAGTGGCGCCGTCGGAGTCTCGCAGGTTGGGGTCGACGCCCATGGCCAAGGCGTGGGCGAGTCCTACGGTGCGGCCGAGCCGGACGATCTCATGCAGGAGTGTCGTGAACCGCTCACCGCGGGCGGATAATTCGATGCGCCGGCCGGCGTCGGCGCCGGCGTCGATCAAGGCCACGACTATGCCAGCAGACAACGAGCGCACTCCGTACCAAAGTGGTGATGCTCCACAGGGATCGACGGGATCGGGCTCGGCGCCCCATGCCAGCAGTTCGATCACTTCGGTGCTTCCGGCGCGGGCCCGGTCGAAGAGGTCGAGGACGTCATCGGGCAGCGGCGTCGTCCAGGCCGGGCGGTCGACGCCTAGTGCGTCGAGCACCATCAGCGTGCCGTCGCGCCTGTCGCCCAGGTCGTACCACGGCCACGGGCCCTCGCCCTTGGCGACGAAATCGGCGAGCGCGATGCGGGATTCCTCGGTGATCGTCCTGCCGTAATCGTCATACGACGACCAGAACAGCAGCTCGTCGCCGTCGCGCTTGACCACGACCGTCGCCGGGCCCTCCTGGTAGCGCGCCAGTTCGATCACGGGTTCAGCATTGCAAAACACGAAGGAGGGGCACCCGATTGGATGCCCCCTCTGTGCGGGTTCGACCTACATAACGTCGACGTACACCGTCTTGTTGGTCACGGTCGTGTAGATGTCGTTGCCGGCGCCCGGTACCCGCGTCCGTACGCGAGAAGGTGTCCCCTCGCCGAACTGGCACCACAGTGGCCGTGTCGAGCGGGGCGGAACCCAGTCGATTCACGATCACGGTGTAGCCCTGGCCCTGCAAGTCGGTGATCGTCTGTTGAGCGTTGCCGGGACCTGTGGGCGCGGATTGCGTGCCGGCCGGTGATGGCTCTCGCATAGAGATAGGTGGCGGGGCTTCGGCTCATTTTCGTAGAGGCGTGCGCGGCACACGCGTGAGATTTGTCGGACCTCCGTGGCAGAGTCGAACGTATGTTCGAGGGAATGTCGGACTGGGACCTCATCGAGGGGATGGGTGAGGCGACGCGCGATGAGTCCACGGCCATTGCGCAGCGGCTGGCGGCGGTGGCGGAGTTGTTTGTGCGGCGCAGCGGTGGGGAGTTGGCTGATTGTGAGTGGTGCTGTGCGGATGCTTGTGATGCGGTGGCCGCCGAGGTCTCGGCGGCCCAGCGCATCAGCCATGCCCGCGCGGTGGGCCAGGTGCAGTTTGCGTGCGCGTTGCAGCATCGGCTGCCGGCGCTGGCCAAGGTGTTCGCCACTGGGGTGATCGATTTTCGGGTGGTCTCGACGATCCTGAGCCGCACCCAAAACGTCGATGAGAGTGTCATGGCCGACCTCGATGAGGCGATCGCCCGGCACGCGCACAAGTGGATGAAGCTGTCGGGGCCCAAGCTGGGTGACCGGGTGGATCTGTGGGTGACCAAGTTCGATCCGGCCGGCGTGCGGGTGCCGCCGAAGGTCAAGAACAACCGGTATGTGGATGTCTACCCCACCAGTCCGGGCATGGCTGGTGTGGCGGCGTTCCTGAACGCCGCCGACGGGGCCGCCTTGGATCAGCGGTTGGATGCGTTGGCGGGCACGGTCTGTGAGAACGATCCGCGCACCAAAGCGCAGCGCCGCGCTGATGCGTGTGGGCCGTTGTCGCGCGGTGAAGCCAGCTTGGCGTGTCAGTGCGGAACCGAACAGTGCCCGGCGGCAGCGCAGCGCAGCGCCGCGGCCACCGCGGTGATTCATGTGCTGGCCGAGCAGGCCACCCTCGATGGGACTAGTGATCAGCCGGGGTATCTGCCCGGGTTTGGGATCCTGCCCGCCGAATCGGTGCGCGAGTTGGCCACCACCGCGCACCTCAAGCCCATCAAGGCACCGACAGGGGCACCCGATCCGGGGTATCGGCCCTCTGCGGCGACCGCCGAGTTTGTGCGGTGGCGGGATTTGACGTGCCGATGGCCTGGCTGTGACAGACCTGCTGAGCGCTGCGATGTCGATCACACGGTGCCATGGCCGCATGGGCCGACTCATCCGTCAAACACCAAGCTCTACTGCCGTATTCATCATCTGATCAAGACGTTCTACACGGGCGTTGGCGGCTGGACCGATCAGCAACTGCCCGATGGCACCATCATCCTGACCGCCCCGACCGGGCACACCTATACCACCGAACCCCACGGCGCGGCCATGTTCGGCGCACTCGGTGCGGATACCGGTGAGCTCGACATCGCGCCGCACATCGTTCCGCGTGACACCGACCGCAGCGTAATGATGCCGCGCCGCAAACAAACCCGTGAACAAGACCGCCGCGACCGCATCAACGCCGAACGGCGCGAACGCACCGAACTCATCGCCGAAGAAGAACGCCAACGCCAAGCCTGGCTCGCCGCCAACTACCAACCACCACCGTTCTGAGAGCGGCCGTTGTCACAGTCCGAGATGCGCGTCCAGACCCGTAGCGGTGTGGGTTGTCTCGTAGATCGAGTTGTCGTGCACCGTGGTGTCGTGCATTGACGTGTCGTGCACAGAACTGTCGTGCACGGAACTGTCATGCACCGACGTGTCCACGATCGAAGACGAGTGCACCGCCGAATCGTGCTGGGAGTTGTCGATCGTCGTATGGGTGAGCGAGGAGCTGTTGTCAACGGGGCTCGTGTTGCCCGTGCCATGGATGTCGGTGACGGTCTGATTTCCGTGCACGCTCGTCGTGTTGCCATCCGAGACCGACGTGGTGCCATGGCCCGACGTCTGGATGACGTTCCCGTCGTGCGAGCTGAGCACGTCGCCGCCCGCAGAGGTGTTGCCTTCACTGATCCCATTGCCGTCGCCGACGGTCACGGTGGAGCCGGCTCCGGTGTGGAGGTCGCCGTTGTTGACCGTGTTGCCGTTGCCGAGCACTGCGCCATCGCCACTGACGATGTCGCCATGGGTGCTACCGCCGACGGCGACGGCGCCGGCACCCTGCGCGGTTGTTTTGTCGCCCAGGGTGATATCGCCCATGCCGAAGCTGACGCTGTGGTCGTCGGTGATGTTCGTGGTCGGGCTCATGAAGCTGTTGTTGCTCGCCAGGTCGGAGCTGGGCGAGAAGTCGGTCGGCGGCGCGAGGGCCTGCTCGAACCCGTAATGGCTCGACACGGCCTGCTGCAGATCGGCGACGGCGTCACCGCTTCCGCTCATCGCCAGGCTAGGGATGGCCGTCGCGGCCACCGACTGCAACTGCGCAGAGCTGACGGTCGACAACCCTGCGTCCACCAGGGCTCTGTCGGGATTGGCGACGAAAGCTTGCGCGTGGCTCTCGTCGCGGAACAAGTCGAGGATGTAGTCGAGCAGGTTGATCATGCAGCGCCTCTCAATGAATCAGCAATCGCGGGACCCGATACGCGCTCGAACGGTAATGACAGAGCCTGGCAACCAGGTGTCACACAGCCATGGACTTACTGCGAGTGCGCTTCCGTGACTAGAAGAGGCGTCCCAGTTTGGTGAGGTTCAGCGGTACGCCAACCACGCTGAGCTGATTGAGGATGTCCTCCAAGCGCTTTCGCGGAACATCCATCCGCCATTCCGGCAGCGTGCCCGACAGGCATACCACGCCAGGTGCAAAGCTGATCCCGGTCAAGACAAGCCCGTTCGGAAGCTCGGGCAGGCGCACCGGGTAGGCGGGCGTGCGCGCAGGCAGCCTCCACCGGGACCGGCGAAGGACCATGCCGCGCGGCTTGAGCCACAGCGTCGAGCCTTCGAGACTGGCGTCGACCTCGATATGGCCCAGCAGCGGCCTGCGGGCCAGACTCAGCCTCGCGACTCCGTCGGCACCGACCTCACCGGCCAGACGCGGTGCGGCCCACCGGAATAGATCGTCGAGCACCGGCGCGGGGATCTCCAGCGTCAGCTCGACAGGTGCGGCCACTAGCACCGGTGGTGCCGTCGGCTTCATGTGCACGTTGTGCATCACCGCGGTCGCCCGGTCGAATCGATTGCCGTGCCAACAGATGTCACGCGCCGCGAGCCGGACATCATTGAGTTGGCCAACCGACAGCCCCCGCACGTCGAGCCGTGAATCAAACTCGGTGACCGTCAGCGTGAGGTCCCCGTCTTCCAGCCGGACCGCCAGCCGACGCCCCACCACCAGCCGGCGAACCGTCATGAACAGCGTCCGGTAGGCCGCCGCCGCTCCGCTGCTGACCGGTGCGACGGCCGCCGACGACCACAGCGAGGTCAACATGTCGATCGGCCGGAATGGGTCGAATCGGCGCAGCGGTCGCGGACGCGTCATGGCTCCAGCATCCGTCATCCGCGCTAAGGAGTGAAGCTGGATAGCAGGGACCGCATCGACTTGGCGACCGCGTGTCGCGTCGCCACCGGATCCGGCGAGTTCGCGATCAGCATCGCGCCGCGGGTGAGCGCGCCGAGCAGCAACCGAGTGGCGGTCTCCGGATCCTCGACCGAGATCGTCCCCGCCTGCAAGGCGGCGGTCAGCGCGTGCACGATTGCCGCGTGCGCATATTGCTCGTCGAGTTCGGTATAGCGGGCCAGTCCCAGCACCGCGGGTCCGTCGACGATCAGGATGCGTTGCACGTCCGGCTGCAGTACTCCGTCGAGGAACGCTTCGAAGCCGCGGGCCAGCTCGTCGATTCCGTCTGACGCGCCCTGCGCCGCCTTCGTGGATGCCGTCAACAAGTCGGTGTGCGCCCGCAGGAATACGGCCTCGAAAAGCGCTGTCTTGGTGGGAAAGTGGTGGTACAGCGCCCCGGTGGTCACCCGGGCCTCGCGGGCCAGGTCCTCGACCGAGGTTGCGCGGAAGCCGTTCTCACCGAATAGCCGGCGGCCGGCCGCTACCAGGGCCGCCTGCGTCTGCGCGACCTGTTCGGCGCGCAGCGAGGCGGGCTGCCCGCCCGCAGGATCCGACATCTATCGCTCCCCTTCGGTAAGACCCTGCATACCCTATTGACATAGTGATACTATGTGAAATAGTAACCCTATGACATCAGCCCCCGTGCATCTCAGCGGCCCGGCCGAGGACACCCGCCGCGCCTACGGCCCCACCCTCAACGCGCTGCGCCACGCCGTGGCGCGAGGCGCCGACCTATGGCGTCATATCGACAACCCCGACACACCCGCGCCCGGCCTGACCTGGACCGCCGCGGAGACCGCCGCGCACGTCGTCGGTGATCTTCGTGACTACACCCAGGCACTGACACGTCACGCGAACGGCTACATGACGCACCCCAATCGGCCGACCGAATCGCCCTCGCGGCTCAGCGCGAAGGTCAACGCCCGCCACCTCGAAGAAGTGCCCGAGCGCAACCTGCACCGCCTGGCCGACATGCTCGAGAGTGCTGCCGACGCATATCTGACCGCCGCGGCGACCGCCGATCCGAGCGTCGACATAGCCACCCCCAACGGGTTGGTGATCGGCCCGTCCACGATGGCCACGCTGCTACTCGGCGAGCAGCTCATCCACGGCCTCGACATCTCACGCACGGCCGGGATTCCGTGGACGATCGCGGCCGCCGACGCAATTCTGGTGATTCCCGGTGTGCTGAGCGTTGCACCGCAATACCTGCGCCCCCAGCGCGCCGCGGGCGTGCACCTCAGCTTCGAATTGCGGATGCGCGGCGGCCCCAGCTACCGCTTGGCCGTCGATGACGGCACGGCCGTCGTCACCGCGGCTGGCGAGAAGGCCGACTGCGTCATCACCGCGGATCCGGTGGCCTTCCTGCTGCTGGGCTACGGCAGGGTCTCGCAGCTCGCGCCCGTCCTTCGCGGGCAGCTCCGCCCTGGCGGCCGCAAGCCATGGCTGGCGATGAAGTTCGGGACGCTGCTGTCCAGTCCCTAGCCCGTTCTGTCCAGTCCCTAGCCCGTTACAGTGGAGGGCCATGACGAGTGTGGTGATCGTCGGCAGCGGGTTTACCGGCTTCGAGTGCGCCCGTCACCTGGCCCGAAGGCTCCGGAAGCACACCCCGTCGGTCGATATCTCGATCATTTCGCCGGTCGACTACATGCTGTACACGCCGCTGCTGCCCGACGTAGCGGGCGGCCTCGTTGATGCCCGTTTCGTCGCGATTCCACTCGCCAACGCGCTGCGCGGCGTGCAACAGATTCGCGGCCGGGTCGACGGCGTCGACTTCGACGGGCACACGGTCACCTTCACCGATCCCGAAGAGCGGGTACGCACCCTGCCATGGGATCGTCTGGTGCTCACGCCTGGATCGGTGACCAAGCTGTTCGACGTGCCCGGTCTCGCGGAGCACGCGCGCGGGCTGAAGTCCACAGCCGAGGCGCTTTACCTCCGCGACCACGTGCTCGAGCAACTCGAACTGGCCGACGTAGACGATGACCCCGGCCGGGCAGCTGCGCGGCGCACGATCGTGGTCGTCGGCGCGTCGTACTCTGGGACCGAATTGGCCGTCCAGCTGCGGGCGCTGGCCGATTCAGCAGCCAAACAGATGAGCTTCGACCCGACCGACGTCACGTTCGTGCTACTGGACCTGGCCGAACAGGTGATGCCCGAGGTGGGGGAGAAGCTTGGCGCCGCAGCGCAGCGGGTGCTCAAATCGCGTGGTATCGACGTCCGGCTGGGCATCACTCTGAAGGAAGTCCACGCGGAACACGTTGTGCTCAGCGATGATTCGCTGATCCGAACTCACACTGTGGCATGGGTGACCGGCGTCACCGGAGCCCCACTCATCGAAAAGCTTGGCCTGGACACGGAAAAAGGGCGGCTGAAGGTGCAGACCGACCTTCAGGTGCCCGGCCATCCGGATGTATTCGCCGCCGGGGACGCGGCCGCGGTGCCTGACGTCACCCAGCCTGGCAAGATCACCCCGCCGACCGCGCAGCACGCCACCAGGCAGGGAAAGGTGTTGGCGCGCAACGTCGCCGCGAGCCTCGGTTGCGGCGAGAAGAAGAACTACAAGCACCGCAACATGGGGTTGGTGGTCGACCTCGGTCCCCGCTACGCCGTCGCCAACCCGCTCAACATCCAGTTGTCCGGGTTCGCCGCCAAGGCCGTCACGCGTGCGTACCACCTGTATGCGATGCCGCGGTTCGTCAACCGCTGGGCGGTGGGGCTGGCCTACCTGACCGACGTGTTCTTCGATCGTTCGGTGGTCTCGATGGGTCTTTCGTCGGCAGAGGATGCGAAGTTCTCGGCGAGCGAGGGTATCCCGATGCCGAAACCGGACTGATTCAAATCCCGCGAAGCGGGAACGCTACGGACATGGCTACCTACCGCGTACTGAATCCCAAGGGCGAGGTCGTCGACACCAAAGACATCGAGAGCGCCGACGACGCCCACGCCTGGTTCGTCGACCAGAAAGCCGACCCCGAGCTCGGCTGGCGCATGGAAGTCAAGGCCGACGACGGCGACTGGGCGTTCTTCGACAGCAGCGAGGGCGACCGCAAGTATTAGCCCGCGCCGGTGACGTACCGGTTCAACTCGATAAGGCTGCGCGCGCGCAATTCCGGTGTCGCGCTGTCCGGCAGCCCCAGTACCCGGATACATGCGTCTGCAACGTGTTCGGGCAACTCCGGTCGTTGCGCGCCCGGTCGTGGCGTCCACATATTCACCAACGACTCCACCAGTCGGAAGGGCAAATCGGCGGCGGCCTCGTCGACACCCGTGTCGGCCACGATGGCCTTACTCAGCGCCAGATAGTGCAGTCGCAGCCGTTCCCGGTCTGACCAGAACGGCTCGAGACGCGCCCCGCGCAGTTCGGGCTGCAGGTAAAGGGCGCCCAGATTCCAGCGGCCGTCCAACAACTGTCGTCCGTCGAACAACGCCAGCGCATGCAGGTGCTGTGCCGCGCCCAGTGCCGGCTCAGTGTCGGCCAGGCTCTCGAAGACCATCAACGTCGGCGTCACCGTCTGGCTGAGCAGGGCACACAGGATGTCGTCCTTGGTTTTGAAGTAGTGATACAGCGAGGCCTGACGGATGCCAACGGCCTCGGCGATGGTGCGGGTCGACGTGGCCGTGTAGCCGAGGGTCGTGAAGAGTTCGCCTGCGGCGTCGAGGATTTCGTCATGTGCGGTCGTTCCGGGCCGGCGCTGGGTCGTCAACCGAGGGCGGCCAGCACGAGTGATCGGCATGGCCCCATCCTGACCGACTGAACTGCGGATAAGCGTTTCTGTCACACGACAGAAACGCGGGACACGAACCGGTTACCCAGCGCCTGGGATTGGTTACGCCAGCGACACCCACCGTCCTGGTGTGCCCTGAAAACTGTCAAGTGACAGGCCGGGGCCCCAAGGGAGAAGTGGATGAGTAGCGCAGTGTCCGAGCTCGACGCGCAGTCGTCGAACCCGGCGACCGACGCTGCGCCGGTGGCCGCGATCACGGACCTGCACGTCACATTCCGCCGCAACGGACGGGACGTGCATGCCCTTCGCGGCGTGTCCCTCGACATCGCGCCCGGCGAAATTCTGGGCCTGGTCGGCGAGTCGGGCTCCGGCAAGAGTGTGCTCGGCTTCACCATGCTCGGACTGCTGTCGCACGCCCGGATTCAGGGTGCGGTGAAGGTCGCGGGCACCGACATGGTTACCGGAGACGCGAAGACGCTCCGTAAGGTCCGCCGCCTCGATCTCGGTGCCATCTTCCAGGACCCCATGACGTCGCTCAACCCGACCATGCGAATCGGCAAGCAGGTTGCCGAGGCCGCAGGCAGCGACGAGGAAGCGCTCAAGCTGCTCACCGCGGTCGGCATCCCCGAACCCAAGCGCCGGTTCCGGGCCTACCCGCACGAGCTGTCCGGCGGGCTGCGGCAACGAGTGATGATCGCCATCGCAATCGCCGGTAACCCTGAGCTCATCATCGCGGACGAACCCACGACGGCTCTGGATGTCACCGTGCAAGCGCAAGTGCTACGGCTGCTTCAGCGGCTGCGCGCTGAAATCGGCTGCAGCATCGTGCTGATCACCCACGACCTCGGAGTGGCCGCGCAAATCGCGGATCGCATCGCGGTGCTGTACGCCGGTCGTATCGCCGAAATCGGTTTGACCGCAGAAGTTCTCAGCCAGCCCGCCCATCCCTACACCCACGGCTTGCTCCGCTCTCGGCTGACCCTCGATACCGCCCGGCACCGTAAGCTCGCGGCTCTGGCCGGTGCGGTGCCCAGCCCCGTGGACCCACTGCCGGGGTGCGCGTTCGCCCCTCGCTGTGTGCTGGCTTCTACGGCGTGTGAGGCCACCCCGCCCGGCCCGATCACTGTCGCACCCGGCCGGGTCAGCGCCTGCATCGTGCCGTTCGAAGCGGTGTCCGCCGAACTCGGCTCGCGCCTGACCACCACCACCGAAGTCATCGAGCCGGAATCGGAGTCCGCCGAGTCGTCCGAGCCTCCCGCGGTCGTGCTGCGGGATGCAGTCAAGACCTTCGGCAAACTTCAAGCGCTGCGCGGCATTTCACTGACAGTTGCGCATGGCGAATCGGTGGCCTTGGTCGGCGAAAGCGGATCCGGTAAGTCCACGATGCTGCGGGTCATCGCCGGCCTGGAGAAACCGACCTCGGGGACCGTTGAGCTGGCCGGCGGCCAGCGGCCACAGATGGTGTTTCAGGATGCGGGCGCATCACTGACGCCGTGGCTGTCGGTCGGCGAACTGATCTCCGAGCGGTTGCGACCGAACGGCCTGTCCCGCAGCCAAAGACAGGACGCAGTGGCCGAGGTGCTACAGCGCGTCGGCCTCCCGCTGGACATCGCGAAATCACGTGCCGGCCAGTTATCGGGCGGTCAACGGCAGCGGGTGTCGCTGGCCCGCGCGACCGTAGTACCGCCTTCGGTGCTGCTGTGCGACGAGCCCACCAGCGCACTCGATGTTTCGCTGGCGGCCTCGGTGCTCAACCTCATCGGCGATCTCCGCCGCACGCTCGACATGTCGGTGGTGTTCGTCACCCACGATCTTTCGGTTGCGCGGGTGGTCGCCGACCGCATCGCCGTCATGTACCTGGGCCGCATCGTCGAAATCGGTCCTGCTGATGACGTGATCAACAACCCCGTGCACCCGTACACGCGAGCGCTGGTCGATGCGATCCCTGATCTTGGGCGCGAATCTCGGGTACTGCCAGGCGAACCCGCCAGCCCGCTGTCGCCGCCGACCGGTTGCGCGTTCCATCCCCGCTGCCCTGTGTCCGTCGATACCTGCTCCGAAAGCCAGCTCGACGTCCGACTCGAGGGCGCACCGGGCAATCCTCACCAGGTCGCGTGTATCGTGCGGAAGGCGAGCTGATATGGCGATTGCATTGCCTGCGGGCACGTTAACGCGGGGACGGGTACGTCTGTCGCTGCCCAAAACCTCGCCGATGCTGATGAATTGGGTCGCAGTCTCGCTGGTGCTCGTCATCACCGTGGTGGCGCTGGCCGTTCCTCTCATCTCGCCCCACGATCCGTTGGTGCCCGCCAGTATGCCCCTCCAAGCGCCAGGCAAGGGTGGCTTCCTGCTCGGCACGGACGCCATCGGCCGCGACATCGGCAGCCGGGTCCTCTTCGGCGTCCGCGCCAGCTGGTTCGCCGCGCTGGTGGTCGTCGCTGTCGGGCTGTTGATCGGGGGGTTCATCGGCCTGGTTGCCGGTGCTGCGGGTGGCTGGATCGACAGCGTGCTGATGCGGATCACCGACGCGTTCCTGTCGCTGCCTGCACCGGTGCTGGCCATCGCGGTCGTCGCCGCGCTCGGCCCCGGCTTCATCCACACCCTGATCGCGGTGTCGATTGTGTGGTGGCCGTTCTACGCGAGGCTGGTGCGCGGCGAGGTGGCCCGGTTGGCCGCCCGCCCGCACATCGAGGCCGCCCGGCTCGCGGGAGTCGGCCCTATCCGGTTGGCCACCAGGCATCTGCTGCCCGGCGCGGTGCCCAACTCCTTGGTCGCCGCCAGCCTCGACATCGGCACGCTGATCCTCACGCTGGCGGCGCTGTCGTTCCTCGGCCTGGGCCAAGCCGCCCCGGCACCGGAGCTTGGTGCGGACACCGCCCGCAACCTGACGTATTTCCTTCAGCAGTGGTGGGTACCGGTGATGCCGGGCCTCGCGGTCCTCGTCCTCGCCCTGGCCGCGAACCTCGCAGGCGATGGCTTGCGCAACCTGATGAAGACGAGTTAGGAATGCGGAATTTCATTCTGACTCGAGTGGGCGCCATGGTGCTCATCCTCATTGCCCTGACCGCCGTGATGTTTGTGCTGCAGCACATTTCGCCGCTGGATCCGGTCAAGGCGCAACTCGGCGCAAACGCATCGGCCGAGGCCGTCGCCGCTCGTCGGCACGCCCTTGGGCTGGACCAGCCGATGATCAATCAGTTCTGGCACTACCTGACGTCGGCCGCACACGGCGATCTGGGCACCTCTTATCGCACCCGGCACGCGGTCAGCAGCGACCTCGGCGACTTCTTGCCGGCCACACTCGAGCTCGCGATGTACGGCCTCGGGCTGGCGCTGATTCTCGCCGGGCTGTTGGCCTTCGGCACGACGTTGAAATGGCCGGGTTCGGGTGTGCTGCGCGCAGTGCTGTTCACCGGCGCGGCCGCACCGATGTTCCTGCTCGGGATCGTCGGGCTGATCGTGTTCTATCAGAAGCTGGGCTGGGTGCCCGCGAACGGCAGGATCAGCGTGCCGAACCCGCCCACCGGACCCACCGGGATGCTGACGGTCGACGGTCTACTTGCCGGGCGATTCGACGTCGTCGCCGATGCGCTGCATCACCTGATCCTGCCGGCCGTGGTGATAGCGCTCGGCCCCGCCGTCGCGATCGGACGTGTGCTGCGATCCAGCCTGCTGACCGACGCCGAAAGCGACTACGCGAGAACCGCACGGGCCAAGGGTCTTTCGGAGGGCCGGATCCTGGGCGGCCACGTGCTACGCAACTCCGTCGGAGGAGCATTATCGATGACGGGCCTTCAGGTGGGCTTGATGTTCTCCGGCGTGCTGGTGATCGAGCAGGTCTTCGGCTGGCCCGGCATCGGCCAGTACATCGCACAGAGTATTCCCGTGGCCGACTTTCCCGCGATCGCGGGCGTCACTTTGATGCTGGGCGTGCTCTACGTCGCCATCAACACAGCGGTCGACCTATTGCAGGCGTCGGCAGATCCACGAATAGCGGTAGGAGGAGGTTAGGTGCCAACACAGCCACTCATCGTGGGCAACGCCGTGCTGGTCGTCGTCGACATCCAACAGAGCGGCGCAATGCCCGTGGCGGAGGTGGGAATTCCCCATATGCCAGGGCATGCCGAGCGAGTCGAGCGCGCCCAACAGCTTGTCGCCGCCGCCCGCTCGGCCGGTGTACCCGTGGTGTTCTTCCAGGAGGTACACCGGCCCAGCGGGGTGGACTTCGGACGTGAACTCGACGGCACCGAGGGCGTCCACTGCGTCGAAGGCCAGCCAGGCACCGACCTCGAACCGTCGTTGCGGCCACTGCCTGATGAGTTCCACATCGTCAAGCGGCGCTACTCGGGTTTCATCGGAACGGATTTCGAGATCGTGCTGCGCGGGTTGCGGGCATCGACGCTAATCCTGATCGGCGGTCTGACCGACGTCTGCGTGCATTACACGTTCGCCGATGCACACCAGCGTGACTACTACGTCCGCGTCGTCACCGACTGCGTCGGGGGGTCATCGCAATACCTGCACGATGCGGCACTGGCCGCGATGGAGTACCTGCAGACCGGCGCGACGCGCACCACCGACGAGATCCTCGCCGCATTTGAACAGCTGGCACAACCCGTCTTCGAAGGAGCAACACGATGAGCAAGCGACTACTGGCCATTGCCGCGGCAGTCGCCGCAGCGATGCTGACCCTGTCGGCCTGCGGCGGTTCTGATTCCGGCGGTGGCACACCGAACGCCGCACCGACCGACAAGGTGTTGCACCTGTCCTTCCTGCAGGATCCGGGCCAGCCGCCGGACCCCGACGTGTACTACGCAGGACAGGGGCTCCTGCTGACGACCAACCTGTACGAGGGTCTGCTGCAATTCAAAGGCGGCCAGGGCAAGGCGGAGTTGGAGCCGCTGCTGGCGACCGAGTACACCGCGTCGCCCGACAACAAGGTCTTCACGCTGAAACTTCGTGAGGGCGTGAAATTCCACGACGGAACGCCGTTCAAGTCGGATGCCGTCAAGGCGTCGTTCGATCGCAGGCTGGCCGTCAACGGTGGACCCGCATACATGGTCAAGGAGGTCGAATCGATCACCACACAAGGGGATTACGGTGTCACGGTCACGCTGAACGCACCTAACTCGGAATTTCTCGACTACCTCGCATCGCCGTACGGACCGCGGATGATGAGCCCGACCGGGCTGCAGAAGAACGGCGGCTCGGACTTCGCGCAGACCTACCTGACCACCCGCGACCTCGGCACCGGCCCGTACACGCTGACCGACGCACAGGTCGGTTCGCACTACGCCATGGCGTCGTTCGGTGAATATTGGGGTCCGAAGCCCTATTTCGAGAAGGTGGAGATGCCGGTCATCACCGACACATCCGCGCAGCAACTGCAGTTCAACAACGGTCAACTCGCCGCGATCCTGCATGACCTGCCGTCGTCAGCGGTCGAGCAGTATCTGAACAACTCGAAGTACTCGCACTACTCGTTGCCCACCATGATGGCGAACTTCCTCTACATCAACCCGACCAAGGGCATCATGAAGGACCAGGCCACCAGGACAGCGGTGATGGATGCCATCGACGTCGACCAGCTCGTCAAGCAGACGTACTTCGGCCGCGGCAAGGTCGGCGCGCAGATGTATCCGCCGTACGTGCTCGCCGCGGATTACGGGAAACAGACTGTGGCACATGATCCGGCGGCGTTGACGAAGATCACCGCGAGCCTGCCCGCCGATCAGAAATCGGTAACCATCGGCTACGACACGAGCAATCCCGACAATCAGCTGATCGGCAATCTCGTCCAGACTCAGCTCGCGGCAGCGGGAATCACCGCTAAGGTGCAGGGCTACCCCACTTCGGAGATCTACGGCTGGATCGGCACTGACATGCAGGCGGCACCGGAGATCTTCGCGAATACGGTGTGGCCGGACGCCCCGTCCCCGTACACCTGGGGTCACATCTCGTGGGATCCCGACGGCGGCATCAACTACTTAGGCTGTTCGTCGCCGAAGGTGACAGCGGCGCTGGCTCAGGGTCTGCCGGCCGGTGCGCTGCAACCCTATTCGGACGCGGGCGCCGCAGCCGAAGAGACAGGGTGCTGGTTGAACATCGCCGACATCGACGACTTCGTGGTCGCGCAGCCGTGGCTGAAGGGAGTCGAGCAGGCACACGCGGTGTCGAACCCGAACTCGCTGCGGATCGCTGCGCTGTCCGTAGGGTAACCCGATGGGCAAAGTACATCGGATCGTCCTGCTGACACTCGGTTGGGAGGAGCTGCCGAAGTCCGTGTCGGTCTACGGCGCTCCTGCCGAGGAACGGATGCGCGAACCCGTGCCCGGCGTGCTGCTGCAGACCGATGGCGGCTGGGTGCTGCTGGACACCGGGTTCAACACCGCGCTGATCCGGGATCCCGCGCTGTACCGGCGGTTCTACCCGACGGTGGAGTACATCCCGGTGCTGCCGGGACCCGGTGAGCCGATTGAACAGTCGCTGCACGACATCGGCGTCGACATCGACGACATCCATACCGTCGCGGTGAGCCACCTGCACCACGATCATGCCGGGGGGCTGAAGCTGTTCGCAGGAAAGGTGCCGGTGCACGCGCAGCGACGGGAACTCACCTACGGGCTGTCCAATCATCCCGAACCCGAACAGCACGCGATCGCGCGGATCGATTTCGACGATCCGCGCATCGAGTGGCGGCTTGCCGACGGCGAAGCCGAGATCGCCCCTGGCATCACCGCGGTGCCCACCTACGGACACACCCCTGGCCACCAGAGTTTCGTTGTCGAACTCGACGAGTCAGTTGGCGGCGACGGTTTCGTTTTCGCGTTCGACGCAGCCGACCTCACCGAGAACATCGAGCACGAACTCGCGATCGGTGGATTCATCGGCGTGGAACCCGAAGAGACGATTGAGCCCATCCGCAAGCTCAAGAAGCTGGCCAACGAGAAGGGCTACCAACTGATCCCGGGCCACGACCCGCACGTCTGGCCGGAACTGACCCGACACTTCCACGACAGATTCGCCTAGTGAACCTTGTTATCCGGGCCGAAAGCGCGGTGATCGACGGCGAAATCCGGTCGGCTGCGGTCGCAGTGGCCGACGGTGTAGTCCATGCGGTGGGCCCGATCGACGCGGATTACACAGCCCTCGATGAGATCCGGCTCACCAAACCGACGGTGCTGTTGCCGGGCTTCGTCGACACCCATGTGCACATCAACGAACCGGGCACCGACTGGGAAGGCTTCAGCACCGCGACGGCAGCCGCGGCGGCAGGCGGCATCACCACCCTCGTCGACATGCCCCTGGATAGTGACCCCGTGACCACCACCGTCGAAGCGCTGCGCATCAAAAAGCTTGCAGCGCAGGGTACCTGCGCGGTCGATGTCGCCTTCTGGGGCGGGGTGGTTCCAGGGAATCTCGATGATCTTCCAGATCTGGTCGCCGCCGGCGTGCGGGGCTTCAAGTGCTTTCTCACCGGCTCCGGCAACCCGAACTTCCAGCACCTTGGCGACGACGAGTTCCGGCGCGCGGTGACGCACACCGCCGAGATGGACGCTGTCCTTCTGGTGCACGCGGAGAGCTATCACGTCATCGAGGACAGCCCACGTCCAAGCGGCAGGCGATATGCGTCCTTTCTGTCGTCACGGCCAGACGCCTCCGAGGAAGACGCGGTGGCACTGGTCATCGAAGCAGCCGCCGAGACGGGCGCCCGCGTGCACATCGTGCACGTGTCCAGCGCCCGCGTGTTGCCGATGCTGGCCGATGCCAAGCGATCCGGGGTGCGCATCACTGCCGAGACGTGTCCGCACTATTTGGCGTTCGTGGCCGAAGACATCCCCGACGGCGCAACGCCGTTCGCGGCGTGCCCACCGATTCGCGACGAGAACAACCGGGGCCTGCTGTGGCAAGGGCTGACCGACGGCACGCTCGACATGATCGTGTCCGACCACTCACCATGCGCCCCGGCGATGAAGGCCGACGGTGACTTCGGCCGCGTCTTCTGCGGGATCAGTTCCCTCGAGGTCGGCCCGAGCGTGGTGTGGACACACGCCTCCCAGCGCGGTTTCGGGCTGACGGACCTGTGCCGGTGGATGTCCGAACGACCGGCCGCCCTCGCGGGCCTGGCCGACAGGGGACGGATAGCGGTCGGGCAGCGGGCAGATCTGTGCGTCTTCGATCCCGACGCCGAGCAGACTGTGCACGCCGGGGCCTTGCGCCACCGGCACGCGGTCACGCCGTATGACGGTGCCGTGCTGCGCGGCTCGGTGATGCAGACGTGGCTCGGGGGCCGCCTCATCTACGAGCGTGTCGGGCAGCCGGCGTGAAAATCCTGGTGCTGAATCCGAACACGTCGGAGTCGATGACGGCCGAGATCGCAGCGGCGGCACGTGCGGCCGCCGCTCAGAGCACCGAGATCGTCGCACGCAATCCGCGGTTCGGCGCGACGGCGATCGACTCAGCCGCCGAGAGCTATTTGTCAGCGGTTGGCGTGATGGACCTGGTGGCCTGCCTGCTGGCGACGAACGAATTCGACTATGACGCAGTGGTTCTGGCCGGATTCGGTGAGCACGGTAAGGACGCACTACAGGAGATGCTGCCCATACCGGTGCTGGATATTGCCGAAGCCGCGGCCCACGTCGCGCACCTGATCGGTCGGCGCTTCTCCGTGGTGACCACATTGGCGCGCTCGATACCGGCCATCGAAGACAGGTTGATGCTCGCCGGCCTCGACGCGCACTGCGCGTCGGTGCGCGCGTGCGGACTCGGCACCGCAGAAGTGGACGCCGATCCAATAGGTGCCGTAGGCGCGATTGTCGACGTGGCGGCCAAGGCGATCACCGAGGACGGCGCAGACGTGATCTGCCTCGGCTGTGCCGGGATGGCGGGTGTCACCGCGGCGATCACGGCCAAGCTCGGTGTACCCGCCGTCGACGGTGTGGCCGCGGCGGTGGCGCTGGCCCAGGCGGTGGTCGGGCTCGGCCTGGCCACCAGCAAGGCCGGCGTCTATGCGCCGGGGCCGGACAACCCGCGCAGCCACTGGCCGCTGTCGATGGCGCTGGGGCTTGCGCCATGACAGACGTGGATCTGGCGTCATCCGCGCTCGGTGGCAGCGTCGTTGCCGCCAGCGATGAATCGTTCGGCGTCAAGGAACGGTTGATCGATCCGAAGGAACCGGCATTCGAGCCAGGCAGGTACGACCTGCGCGGTGAGGTCGTCGACGGCTGGGAGACTCGCAGGCACGCCGAGGGAGACTGGGCGATCGTGCGCCTCGGAGTCGACGGCCGGTTGCGCACCATCGACGTCGACACCCGATTCTTCGCGGGCAATCATCCGACCGGATGTCGCATCGATGCGTGCGTTTTGGAGACGGTCGCCGACCCAACCGCCAGCTCGGTGAAGTGGACAACGATCGTCGAGGCCGCTGCGCTGAAACCTGACTCCCACAACATCTTTACCGTCGACGATCCACGCCGCTGGACACATGTGCGGCTGCACCTGCAATCCGACGGGGGAGTCGCGCGACTGCGTGCCTACGGCGAGGTCATCCCTGATCCCGCGCTGTGGGCCGACGTCACGGTCGAGGTCTCGGGTGTCGAGCAGGGCGGTCGCGTCGAATGGTCTTCTGACAGCTCCTATTCCGACGCCTGCGCGTTGATTGCACCGGACCGGGCTCGCAACATGGGCGACGGGTGGGAGACCAGGCGGCGCCGCGATGTCGGACCCGAGACGCACGACGCGGTGATGATCTCGTTCGCCGTTCCCGCTGATTTGCAACGGATCGAAATCGACACCAGCCGCTTCGTTTTCAACGCCTCATCTGAGGTGGCGGTGCTGGGCAGCCATTCACCGCCGGGAGTCGAACACGGCTGGGCATTGGTGCCGTTCGACGTCGAAGTGCTGACCCGAACCCGCATCGCACCCGATGCGCGACAGGTCTTCGTCGTGGCAGCGAAGGACATCATCGCGCTACGGGTACAGGCCTATCCCGACGGCGGAATTGCCCGGGTCCGGGCATTCGGCCGGCCCACCGACCACGGAATCGCGATGCTGCAATCCATGTGGGACGCATCGGCATGCTGATGACAGAATGCAGCGGACTGTGGCGGCGCACTCTGCTTACCGATCACGACGGGGCGCACGACACCAGCCCGGGCGTGACATGGCTCCAGGGGATCACCGCGTATGTGGACACGCGTGGGTTCGCCGGTCGACTCAGCCAGCGCGATGACGTGTTCGAGTGGCAGCGGCTCATCGACATCGGGCCGGCGGGACCCTTTCCCGACGCCGGTCGGATGCGGTGGGAGGCGGGCGTGTTGGTCGAAGTCGGCGTGCACGAGGACTACGTCGAACATTGGGTCCGTGACGACGGCCCGGCCGCACCGTGTTGGGCACTGTTCGCAGACAACGCGATCCTGCTGCGCGCCGGCGCGCAGTTCGGGTGGGCGGACCACAAGGGTGTCGTGCTCGGCGCGATCGGCGGTCCGCAGTGGACCGCGCTCAAACCGCACTTGAATGACGGTGACCTGGTGGCCAACGGCGTCCGATGCAGTATTGACGATAGCGAGGGAGAAGTGGATCTATGAGTGGCACAACGTCATTCACATCGGTGCCGATCGTCGACATCAGCGGGCTGCTTTCACCCGAGGATGCAGAGCGCGATCGTGTGGCCGGCGAGCTCGGTAAGGCGGCCGGCGAGGTCGGATTCTTCTACGTGAGTGGCGCCGGTGTCGATGACACCTTATTCGAGCGCATGTTGGCGGTGACGAAGCAGTTCTTCGCCTTGCCACTCGACGTGAAGATGCGGTCGTACATCGGGCAGTCCAAATGCCACCGGGGCTACGTCCCCTCCGGTGAAGAAGGTCTCGCAACCGGAATTCCCGAGTTGAAGGAGGCGTTCGATACAGCGCTCGACCTTCCGCCGGACGACCCCGACTATCTTGCCGGCAACCCGATGCTCGGCCCGAACACGTGGCCTGAGCTACCGGGGTTCGCCGACGCAGTCACCGCCTACTACCAGGCTGTGCTCGACGTCGGCCATCGGCTGTTGTGGGCGTTCGCGGTCGCGCTGGGGGAGGAACCCGACACGTTCTCGAAGCACGCGACCAAGACGCCGAGCCAGCTGCGGCTCATCCACTACCCCCACAACAGCGACGCCGTGGACGGTGAAGGCATCGGCGCACATACCGATTACGAATGCTTCACGCTGCTCAAGCCGACCGCGCCGGGCCTCGAGGTGATGAACGGCGACGGCGACTGGATCGACGTGCCGCCGGTGCCCGGAACATTCGTCGTCAACATCGGGGACATGCTGGAACTGTGGACCAACGGCGCATACGTGGCGACCAGCCACCGGGTGCGCAAGGTGAAAGAGGAACGATTCTCGTTTCCGCTGTTCTTCAACGTCGACTACCACACCGAGGTGAAACCGCTGCCGCAGTTCGCGTCTCGCGGGGACAAACAACGGCCGGCGTTGCGCGCCGGTGAGCACCTGTTCGCCCAGACTGCGCAGACGTTCGCCTATTTGCGCAGCCGCGTCGAGTCCGGCGATCTGGTGCTGCCCGACGGCTCGCTTCAAATCGGACAGTTCGGACAGCAAGCGCTGCAAAACCGGGCATAGTTTTCGGTAGTTTCGCCCATGTGCCCGAACTGACGAACCGCCAGATCCTGCTGCGCCGCCGCCCGACGGGGTTGGTTGCGCCCGGCGACACCGAGCTGGTCACGAACCCTGCTCCCGAGCCCGCCGACGGTGAGGCGCTGGTGCGCACCATCTACGTCGGGATCGATGCCGCCGCCCGTACCTGGCTTGACGGCCAGCCCGGCTACCTACCCGCGCTCCAACTGGGCGACATCATCCGGGCGGCGGGAATTGGCGAGGTGGTCGCGTCACGCTGCGCTGCCTACGCCGTCGGCGACGTCGTCACCACGCTGACGGGCTTCCAGGAATACGTCATCGTCCGCGACGACATCTTCACCACGCCCATCCCCGGCGAGACGGACCAACTGGCGATCATGTCCGTCTACGGCCCGACCGGCGCCACCGCCTACTTCGGTATGACCGACATCGGCAGGCCTGCGCCGGGGGAGACCGTGGTGGTGTCGGCGGCGGCGGGCGCCACCGGATCGGTGGCCGGGCAGATCGCCAAGATCGCCGGCGCGCGAGTGGTGGGCATCGCAGGCGGCCCGCGCAAGTGCAAGGCGGTGGTCGACGAGTTCGGGTTCGACGCGTGCATCGATTACAAGGGCGCGGATCTGCGGGCTGCGCTCAAGGAGCACTGCCCAAAGGGGGTGAACGTGTATTTCGACAACGTGGGCGGGCCGATCCTCGACGCGGTGCTGGGCCGGCTGGCCCCAAAGGCGCGGGTCGTGCTGTGCGGTGTCATCTCCAGCTACCTGACCGGCGAACATCCCGGCCCAGCCAACTACGTGAACCTGTTGGCCAGGACCGCGACCATGCAGGGGTTCAATGCGCTCGACGAGTGGGGCCGGTTCGACGAGGCCTTCGCCGCGTTGCGGCAGTGGGAGGCCGACGGTCGACTCGTCCACCGGCAGACCATCTTCGACGGCATCGAATCGTGCGTCGATGCGCTCAACGGGCTGTTCACCGGCGCCAACATCGGCAAGACGCTGGTCAAGATAAGCGAACCCACCCTCCTCTGATGCCGAAGCTGAGTGCGGGCCTGCTGCTGTACCGGGTCACCGACGGCGGCCTCGAGGTGCTTATCGGCCACCCCGGCGGCCCTTTCTGGGCCCGCAAAGACGAAGGGGCGTGGTCGATTCCGAAGGGTGAGTACGTCGAGGGCGAAGACCCCTGGACGGTCGCGCAACGCGAATTCACCGAGGAGCTGGGCAAGTCGCCGCCGGACGGGCCGCGCATCGACTTCGCGCCGTTGAAGCAGCCGAGCGGCAAGGTCATCACCGCGTTCGCGGTCCGCGGCGATCTGGACCTCGAAGGCACCTTCAGCAATACGTTCGAGCTGGAGTGGCCGAAGGGGTCGGGCAACATCCGCGAGTATCCCGAAATCGACCGGGTGGGTTGGTTTTCCCTGACCGAAGCGAACGCAAAGCTGCTGAAGGGTCAGCGGCCGCTGCTGGAGCGTCTCACGGCCGCCCTCGAAGGCGGCGGACCGGACGGGTCTCGATAGCGTTGATGGTCAGCGCTCGGCCGTGGATACGCCACCCCGCTCTGGTGCGCAGGTACTCGTCGTCGTAGCGGAGGTGCCATACCAGGTCGGTGGTTTGCTCCCCGGTGACCGACCAATGGTGGGCGATACACGTGATGCGGCCCAGCGCGTAGTCGGGATCGTCACCCGTCGCGTACACCTCACCGACGATCGCATGCTCCGTTCGGGTCACGGCCGCCAGTGCGGCCATCGCGGCCCGCACCCCGTCCCGCCCGAGATGACGACGCACCGGCTCCAACGACCGGGGCGGGTCGGGCAGCCGCAATTCCGCTGTGTCGCTGAATAATTCGATGACATCGTCGAATCGTCGGTCATCGACGGCCGACGCGTAAAGGTGCACGAGGTCGGTCAGCGCCAGGCGATCTAACGGGTTGAGGGTCATGGCGTCAGGGCCAACCGCTGCGCGCAACTCGACAGCAGATCACACGCCTCGTTGAAGTCCGCAGTTGGCGGCATCGCCAGTACGATCCTGTCCGCGCCCAGCGCCGCGAGTTTGTCTGCGCGATCACTGTCGATCTTGGTCACGAGATGACCGAGCGACAGCTCGAGCGCAACCGGGTCGCGGCCGGCACGCCCCGCCTCGTCCCGCATGATCGACAGTAACCCTGTCAGCTCAGAACCGCCGACGCCGAGCGGCTGAAAGCCGTCACCCAGCCGTCCCGCCCGGCGGGCCGCCGCGCGGCTGTGCCCGCCGATATGGATGGGTACGCGGCCTGCAGGCTTGGGATAGCAAGCGGCATAGTCGAATTCGAAAAAGTCGCCCGAGAAGCTAGCGCCGTCGGGCCGGCCCTCCCACAACAGCCGCATCACCTCGAGCTGCTCGTCCGCGCGCCGCCCGCGGCTGGAGAACTCCGTGCCGCACGCCTCGATCTCCTCCTTCAGCCAGCCCATACCCACACAGAGCCGAACCCGCCCACCCGACAACGCATCCAATGTCGCGACCCGCTTGGCCAGCACCACCGGATGATGATTGGGCAGCACCAGCACGCCGGTGGCCAGCCCGAGCCGCTCAGTGTGCGCCGCGATAAACATCAGCAGCTCAAGGGGATCGGGCACTGGGCAGTCGGCAGGCAACTCCACCCGTCCGGAGACGTCGTATGGGTACACACTGCTGTACTCGGTCATCAGCACGGTGTGCTCGACGACGACGATCGACTCAAAACCACAGGCTTCGACATGCCGGGCGAACGCGGACATCCACTCGGGATCGGCAGTGACACCTGCCGCGACGGGCGCGATGACGGCGAATTTCACGGCAGCCCAAGGTTGCTGCGCCGGATCATTTCGCGGCACGCGAGCCGGGTCCGGCCGGTCTGCTGTATGCACACGCGAACCGGATTTTCCTCTGCAACGGGAAGCGGTTCGTCTGTTGGGGCCGCGGTGACAGTTGGTTCCGGGACATCGCCAGGGTTGCGAGACCAGATCGTGGCGCCGGTGCTTTGCAGCGTCGAGCAGTAGGCGGCCGCGCCGTCGGCTGTCGCACCCGTGCCGCCGACCGGCGAACAGTTGGCACCGATCACCGCGACGGGCGCCGGGGCGGGGGACGGCGGCGGCTCCGGTGGCGGGGGCGGCGGCGTGAACGTTGGGCTGGTGACGGTCGGCGACGTGGCCGTAGCGGTAGGGGACTGGGGGCGGTCGGCACGACGAAACTCCATGATCGCCACGGTAATTGCCGTGACCAGCAGGACGGCGAGGACCGCTGGGACGATGACACCGGCTCGCAACAGCCGGCGCTTCGGCGGTGGTGCTGCGGGGGCAAGGCTGGTGGCACCGACATCACCGGTCGGCGCAGCGTCGAGCCGGTGGCTGAATGCGCGGGCGAAGTCGGCACACCGCTCGAAGCGATCGTTGGGGTGCTTGGCCAGCGCCTTACCCAACACCGGGTCGAGTGCGGACAGCTCGGGCCGCTGCGCGCCGATCGCCGGCGGGGACGCGGACAGGTGCTGGCTGATCACCACTGCCGGGTTGGAATGCTCAAACGGCGGCACACCGGTCAGCAGGTGAAAGGCCGTGGCCGCCAACGCGTATTGATCGGCCCGGCCATCAAGCTGCTGGCCCATCAACTGCTCTGGCGCGGCGTAGGACACGGTGCCGACCGTCATGTTCGTCGCGGTCAGCCCGCTGATGTCGTTCACCCAGCGGGCGATCCCGAAGTCCGCCAACAGAATACGCTGATCACCCGACTCGGGATAAGCAAGCAGGATGTTGGCGGGTTTGACGTCGCGGTGTAGCAGACCGCGCTCATGCGCGTAGTCCAGCGCCTCAGCGACGGCGGTCACGATGTCTGCGACCTCGGCCTTCGGCATCCCTTGCGGATAGCGCTCGCGCAGCAGCCGGCCCGCGTCGGTGCCGTCCACGTAGTCCATCGAGATCCAGATCTGGCCATCGAAATCGCCGCGGTCGTGTACGCCGACGATGTGCGGATGCCACAGCGTGGCCGCGATATCGGCCTCGCGACTGAACCGCTGCCGGTATTCGCTGTCCGCCGACACCGCCGTCGGCAGTACCTTCAGCGCATCGCGTCGAGGCAGCCGCGGATGCTGGGCCAGGTAGACCTCGCCCATGCCGCCCGAGCCGAGCATCCGCACGATGGTGTACCCGGCAAACGTCGCACCATCGGCCAACGGCATGGGCGAATAGTACAGACGCAGCTACAGATCCAGTGTCAGATGCGAGCCGTCGCCCGCCCGTGAGATGCAGATCAACATCATCCCGTTGTCGCGTTCAGAATCGGTGAGCAACGTATCGCGGTGGTCGACGTCGCCCCCGACGGCACTGAGCACCCTGGTGCGGCAGGTGCCACAGAAGCCCTGCTGGCACGAATACGACGCGTGCACTCCCGCGCGGCCGAGCGCCGACAGCAGTGTCTCATCGGCGGCGACGCGCACCGTCTCACCCGTTGACGCGACGCTGACCGTGAATTCCTTGCCGTCGACCACCGGCGCCGCGGCGAAGCGTTCGAAGTGCAACTCGATGTCGTCGCGACCGACGAGCTCGGACCGGATCGCCGTCAGCATCGGCGCAGGGCCGCAGGCGTAAACGGCTGTGCCGTCCGGGCAGTCGCCGAGCAACTCCGTCGCCGCGGGCAGGCCGCTGACGTCGTCGGTACGGATCGCTACGCGATCGCCGAATCTACCCACCTCGTCGACGAAGGGCAGGCTGTCGCGGCTGCGCCCGGCGTAGACCATCGACCAGTCGACGCCTAGGCGCGCAGCCAGACCCAGCATCGGCAGAATCGGGGTGATCCCGATGCCGCCAGCGATGAAGCGGAACCGCCGCGCAGGTGACCCGTAGCCGGGCACGGTCAGCGGAAACGCGTTGCGCGGTCCGTGCGTCGTCACGCGCGCGCCGACCGTCAAGTCGTGCATCTCGATGGAGCCGCCACCGCCGCCCGGTATGCGCCGCACGGCGATCCGGTAGGAGTCCGCAATGGCCGGGTCGCCGCATAGCGAGTACTGCCGCACCAGTCCGCTGGGTAGGTGAATGTCGATGTGTGCGCCGGGATGCCAGCGCGGCAGGGGTTCGCCGACCAGCGTCAGCGCGATGACATCCTGGTCATGCGCGACCACCCGCCGGTCGGCGACCGTCAACGCGATTGTGCGGTTCGGTTCTGGTGGCGACGCCATCCGCCGGATCGCACCTGACAGCCCCCACAAGCCGCTGAGGGTGGCGTCGGCGAGCCCGAGGACCACGTCGTGACGCGTACGCCCGAACACGCTTGGCGGCGCCTGCCGGTACCGGTCGAGCAGTCCCATTAAAGGTGCGCGGCGCGCGCGGCGGGGGAGCTGGCAAGGTAGGCGACGGCCTGCGCGGTCGAGCCCATCTCCTCGGGCGAGAATCCCGGCCGGAAGTACATCGCGGTGTTGGAGCCAAACAGCTTGCGGTACTTGGGAAGCAGACCGAGCTTGGAGTCGCGCATTCGCATCCTGTTGAACTTCCACCAGCCGATGTCGGTGTTGGGGTCCGTCTTCACGATGTACCACGCCGAGCGCTGGAAGAACACGAAGATCATCACCACCGCCATGGTCATGGCGCGGATCCGGTCCACGTAGCTGTCGTGGAAATAGACCGCGACGTCGTGGGCCACCATGCGGTGCTCGACCTCCTCGCTGCCGTGCCAGCGGAACAGGTCGACCATCGTCGGCGCCGCGTTGTGGTCGTCCCATGCGCAGTTCAGTGCGAAGTCGCCCAAGACGGCGGTGTAGTGCTCGATCGCGGCGATCAGCCACAGCCGGTCGCACAGATGATTGAGCCGACGCTTGGGATCGGTGGAAGTCGTTGGCGCCAGGATCTTTTCGAAGACGTATTCGATCTGGTCGAGCATCGGCTTCGGGTCGATGCCGTTGACCACCATGTACTCGTGCAGCACATGCTCGTGGACGTCGGCGTGCATGGCCTCCTGGCCGATGAACCCGCGGACGTCGTCCGCCAGATGCGGGTCCTTCACCAGCGGCAGCGCCTCGTTCAGCGTGTCGACGAACCAGCGCTCGGCGGCGGGCAGCACGATGTTGAGCAGGCTGATGACGTTGCTGGCCACCGGGTGTCCCGGAATCCAGTGCAGCGCGATACCCGAGACGTCGAACGCAACCTTGCGGGCCTGGATCTGTACGGGACCCGGGTCGAATTCCTGGTCGAAACGGTGCGGGCGCAGCATGCGATGGAAGTCTAGCGAAGTATGTGGAACCGCAGGTTTCAGTTTCTCGCGCTGTGTCAATATGACCTGCATGGCGGGGTTCGGTGACGTGCTCGAATGGGCGAAGCGTCAGGTTGCCTCACGCGTCCCAAAAGCCGACCTCGACCAGCGCGACCCGGACTACATCCGTGAGCAGCTACCCGGCCTTTGGCTGCTGGCATCGCTGTATTTCCGTGCCGACGTGCGCGGCCTGGAACGGATCCCGAAAGAGGGGCCCGTGCTGCTGGTCGGAAACCATAGTGGCGGTAACCTCCCGCCCGATACCTTTGTGTTCACGCTCGCTTTCTGCTCGTACTTCGGCGTCGAGCGGCCGTTCTACCAACTCGCGCACAACCTCGTCGTGTCGATGCCCGGACTGGGATCGCTGCGAAAGTTCGGCACGGTTGCCGCCAACCACGACAACGCGACGCTGGCGCTGAACTCCGGCGCCGCGTTGCTTGTCTACCCGGGCGGCGACTACGAAGTGTTCCGGCCGTCGTGGGAGCGCCACGATGTCGACTTCGGCGGTCGCAAGGGTTACGTGAAGCTCGCCCGCGAGGCCGGCGTCCAAATCGTGCCGATCGCCAGCGTCGGCGGCCAGGAAGCGGCCCTCTTCCTCGACCGCGGGCAATGGCTGGCCAAGCTGCTGATGGTTGACAAATTGGCGCGCCTGAAAAGCGTGCCCATTTTGCTGGCGCCTCCGTGGGGCCTAGCCGTCGGCGACATGGTGCCACGACTGCCCCTGCCTACGAAGATCGCGATCGAGGTGCAAGACCCCATCGACGTCGACGGAGACGACGACGTCGTGCACAAGAAGGTGGTGGAGAGCCTGCAGGCGGGTGTGGATCGATTGGCCGCGGAACGCCGATTCCCGGTGATCGGCTAATGCGCGTCCAACGCCACTGCGTCATCGACGCCGACCGCGACACCGTTTGGAAAATCGTCAGCGACCCGGACTGCTACCCGGAGTTCATGGCCAGCCTCGAACGCTGGGAGCCGGCGAGCGAAGGCCCGGTCTCCAAGGGCGCCCGCTACACCGTGCACTGGAAGATCGGATCGGTGCCCATCGGCGGTGTGATCGAGGTTTCCGAGTTCGACCCCGCCCACGACCTAGCGTGGATCGGCATTTCCGGTGTCTCGTTGCGCGGGCGGTTCCGGATCCGCGACAACGGCGACGGCCACACCAAGGTCATCTTCCGGCTGGCCTACGAATCGGCTGGCAACCTGCTCGGATTGATCGCCGACCGCGTGGCCGCCCGTCAGGTCGGCCGCAACATGTCAGAGACGCTGAAGAACCTGAAGCGGATGGTGGAGGGCTGATATAGATCGAGGTACCCCTTCACAAACGCCTCCGGGGGTGTCAGGAAGGGACTGTTAACGGTTCCCTTTGAGGATCGAAGCGTTGCTGCGCTTCGGTTCTCCTGGCACGCCCCGGAGGTGTTGTTGTGTCTGTACGTCAAGCTGCGCCAGTCACGTCGTCCACGATCGTCGTTGCCGTTGATGTCGGCAAGTCCTCGGCGATGGTGTCGGTGACGGATGCTGCGCGTTGTCGGGTGTTGGGTCCGATCGGATGCGCGATGGGTTGCTCGGCGCTGTCTGCGGTGGTTCATCGGATCGAGGCGGCGGTCGGGCCTTTTGCACAGGTCAAGGTGGGTGTGGAAGCGGCTGGGCATTATCACCGGCCGGTCCTGGATTATGCGTGGCCGATGGGCTGGGAGGTGCTGGAGCTCAACCCCGCTCACGTGAGCGAGCAGCGTCGGATTGCCGGTAGGCGCCGGCTCAAGACCGACGCGATCGATCTGGAAGCGATCACCGAGCTCGTGCTGGCCGGACGTGGACGTCTGGTTGTTGCCGAGCAGATGGTGCTCGGTGAGATTGGTGCGTGGGCAGCGCATCGCAGCCGTCGGGTGGCTGTTCGGTCGGCGACGAAGAATCAATTGTTGGGTCAACTCGATCGCGCCTTTCCCGGTGTGACTGAAGCGCTACCGGATGTGTTGGGCACCAAGATCGGTCGGTTGATCGCCGCCGAATTCGCCGACCCCGCCCGGCTGAGCACACTGGGCGTGAGCCGGCTGATCCGCTTTGCGGCCGCCCGCGATGTCCAGCTGCGCCGACCGGTGGCCCAGCGTCTGGTCGCCGCAGCCCGCGAGGCATTGCCGACCGCCGACGCCGCAGTGGCGCGCCGTGTGCTGGCCGCCGACGTGGCGCTGCTGGCCGACTTGGACACCCAGATCAGCGCGACCGAGGCAGAGCTGGCGATGCTGGTTCCGCGCAGCCCGTTCGCCACGTTGACCACGGTGCCCGGATGGGGCGTGGTCCGCGTCGCAAATTATGCTGCCGCCCTGGGTGATCCGGGCCGCTGGCCGGGCCCACGGCAGATCTACCGGGCCGCCGGCTTGTCACCGATGCAGTACGAATCGGCCGGCAAACGCCGCGACGGAGCCATCAGCCGCGAGGGCAGTGTGACGCTGCGACGAGCCTTGATCGATCTCGGAATTGGCCTGTGGCACACCGATCCGGGTGCCAAAGTCTATGCCGCCGGACTGAGAGCCCGCGGTAAACATGGCGGGATCATCGCCTGCGCACTGGCCCACCGCGCCACTCGCATCGCCTACGCCCTGGTCCGCGACCACGCCACCTACGACCGGTCCCGCTGGAGCTAAGCATCTTTGGCTTTCCTGGTCTAGGCCATCGGCGCCGGAGACGCAGGAGCTGTCCACTGGCAGCCCCGCGGCGCAGCCAGGACCAACGACGTGGACAGCGACGAGCACCGGCGCACCATGAGCCACTACAGGAAAGGCGTGCGATCTCCCAACGGAAAAGGAGGCATTAGAAGCCCCTTCACAACTCCGGTCGCTAGTGCCAGGCTGGAAGGCAAGAAGGGCCGGATCAGATGCCGTGAGGGCTATGGCGGACCCGCGAGGGTTACGCCGCGACTAGCTTGGCAGCCGGCCCTTCGCCCTACACGACAGCCCGGACGACGCCAGATGACTACATCCACTCGGGAAGTCGCATAAGTCAGCGTGGGCGCCTCGGGGCAACTTCTCCAGCCATAAACACCGGATCCATCAGAACGACGACCCGACCCGCCCAAGCATCCCAGGCGGTGGCGACCCCCCACGCCCTGTCCGCCCCCTTGACAGGACCTACAGCCAGCTAGGCAGGCGGCGGGGCTACCGGGCCTGGTGCGCCCGCAATGGGCACCACCGGGGTGGGGGTAACCGTGGTGATGCCATTGGAGCCGACGGTCGGTCCACCGGCTGGGCCCATGTCCGCGAGAATGTCGGCGGCCTTCTGGCTGCAGTCGAGCATCAGCAGCATCCGGCCAGCCGAGGTGATTTTCTGCTGGTCGACCAGGCACTGGGCCTGCGGCAGCACGCTTCCGAAAGAGCCGCCGAAGTACGCCTTGACGCCCTGGGTCTTCAGCATCTGCAACGCCTTGTTGTACGGCTCGCCCACTACGTTGTACGAACTCGCGTCCTGTCCTGGCTGCGAGAGGGCCACACCAGCGCAGATCAGAGCGGCCGAGCCGGCGGCGACGAGGCCACCGCTGAGCACAACGAGCTTCTTCACGTGATCTCTCCCTAAGTCGGTGCGGTGCGAACATATCGCAGCGGTGACAATTGTGAAACCGGTGACGAGTGGTCCAGCGTTACACCGGAGGGTGGGCGATCTGTTTCATCGCCTCCGCGAGCGCGGCCGCCCGCGGATCGGTGAAAACGTCTTCTAACTGCAGTTTTCGGCCATCGGGTCCTCTCAACGGAACCCGCCAGTTCGGGTATTCGTCCGTCGTGCCCGGCTGGTTCTGGGTACGCAGATCGCCGACAGCGTCGGCGAGCGACAGCGCCAGCAGCTTGGATGGTGTGCGGCCCAGATACCGGTGCAGCGCGAGGATGATCGCCTCAACGCTGGGGTCGTCGCCGAGCAAATCCACCCGCCGCAGCTCGGCCAGCCATGCCGCCTGTTGGACCTGGTCAGCGGCCAATTCCTGGTCGGCTGGCCGGGTCAGCAGGCCGAGCTTTTCGCGCAGCTGCACGTGTTCACCCGCCAAGTAGCCCGCCGTCGGCGGCAGATCGTGGGTGGTCACCGCCGACAGGCAGAACTCACGCCACTTCTCGGCGGGCAGCGGTCCGCCGTCACCGTCGCGGTCGGCCTCGAACCACAGGATCGATGTGCCGAACACACCCCGTTCTCGCAGGTAGTCGCGGACCCATGGCTCGACCGTGCCTAAATCCTCGCCGACGACGACGGCGCCGGCGCGGTGCGCCTCGAGCGCGACGATGCCAATCATCGCCTCATGGTCGTAGCGCACGTAGGTGCCGTCGGTCGGCGGCGCACCCTTCGGGATCCACCACAGCCGGAACAGGCCGATGATGTGGTCGATGCGAACGCCACCTGCGTGCCGCAGCACCGCGTTGACCAGCGCGCGAAACGGTTCGTATGCGTGCTCCACCAATTGATCGGGCCGCCACGGCGGCTGCGACCAATCCTGACCGAGCTGGTTGAACTCATCGGGCGGCGCACCCGCGGTGACACCGAGCGCCAACACGTCCTGCAGCGCCCACGCATCGGCGCCGTTGGGGTCGACTCCGACCGCGAGATCGTGCATGACGCCGAGTTCCATACCCGCCTGAACCGCGGTGGCCTGCACGGCCGTGAGCTGGTCGTCGAGCTGCCACTGCAGCCAGCGGTAAAAGTCGACGGTCTTCGCGCGTTGTGCGGCGAAACCAGCGACCGCTGGGCTCGCCGGATGCTGCAGCTCCTCGGGCCAGTGGTGCCAATCGTTGCCGTACTCCTCGGCAAGCGCGCACCACGTCGCGAAGTCGTCGAGGCTTCGGCCTTCGCGCTGGCGGTAGGCGGCGTACGCCAGCTCCCGCCCGGCCGACCGCTCGACGCGGTAGACGGTCTCCAGCGCGGCGCGCTTAGCCCGCCACGCGGCGTCGCGGTCGATCCGTTTGGACTTGTTCGCCAGGGCCTGCACCTCTGCGCGGGCTTTGCGGATGCTGCCGCGTTGCCGCACATATGCGAACTCGTCGATGGCCTCGACGCGCAGATACAGCGGGTTGATGAACCGGCGCGACGTCGGCAGATACGGCGAAGGCTCCATCGGTGGGGTAGGAGCCGCCGCATGCAGCGGGTTCACCAGAACGAAGCCCGCACCGTGCCGCGAAGCCGACCACACCGCGAGGTCGGCCAGATCGGTCAAATCGCCGACGCCCCAAGATCGTTGCGACCGAACGCTGTAAAGCTGGGTGGCCAGCCCCCACGCTCGGCTCGGGCCAAGCCTGGCAGGCAACTCCAGCGAGGCGGGCGAGACGATGACGAGGGTGCTGGTTTCGGATGCTCCGACCTGAAGATGGAGATGGTGATATCCAAGCGGCAGGTCGGCGGGCAGTTCGAAAGTCGCCTCACCAGCCATGCGGTCACCGAGATCATAAGGGGCCCTGTTATTTTCGAGTTGCCGCAGCCCGGTGCGCACGCTGCCGTCCTCAAGACGGAGCCACAGGCCGACGGGATCGCCGTGGGTGACGTGGACCCAGAACGGTGACGCGACTCCGGAGCGACCGATGATCGTCGGCGGCAGCGAGTGCGCCCAGTAGTCACGATCGTGCGCGGCCAGTGCCGCAGTGCGCTCGTCCTGGGTGGCGGCGGGCACGCCGAGGGCATCGAGCACGGCGATCAGGGTGGTATCGGCGGCGGTGGTCTGCCTGCCGGTCCAGTCCACGTACTCCGTTGCGACACCGTAGCGGCGCGCCAACTCGACGAGCGAGGCAGGCAGCGCAGTCATGCCGCCATCCTGCCCGGTATTAATCGACATCGCGCATCAACAGGTCGTCCCAGGTGTCGCGTCGAACCACGAGCCGGGCATACCCGTTGCGGGCGAAGATAACCGGGACGCGACGGGCCCCGTTGTACTGATTGGACATCGTGTAGCAATAGGCGCCGGTGACCGGCACGGCGAGCAGATCGCCTACCGCGGGTTGTTGCAGCGGGACACCGTCGACAAGCTGGTCGCCGGACTCACAGTGCCTGCCTACCACGCTGACCATCTCGCCGCCGCCGACCCGGTTGACGATCGTCGCCTCGAACCGCTGGCCGGTCAGCGACACCTCGAGGTTGTCAGCCATTCCGCCATCCACCGCGACATGGGTGACTTGTCCTGGTTGGCTGCCGCGCTTGATCGTCGTGATCTGGTACACCGTGCATGCGCTGTTGGCGACCATGCTGCGGCCAGGCTCGACGATGATGCGCGCACCGTCGGGCAGCAGCTCACGGGCCTGGGTCACCATCGCGTCGGCATAGTCGTCGAGGCTGGGCGGGTGCTCCTGGTAGGTGTAGCGGACCCCGAGACCGCCGCCGAGGTCGTAAACCTCGAAGGTGCCGAGCTTCGCGATCGGTTCGACCGCCTGTGCAAGCTGTTCGACGTTGAGCAGTTGCGATCCGACGTGGGTATGCACGCCGTCGAGCCGCATCTTGGCGCTGCGCTCGATCCGCGCGATCGCGTCGCGCGCGTCGTCGGGCAGCAGTCCGAATTTCGAGCCGGCGTGGCCCGTCGCCTGCGAGGCGTGGGTGGCGGCCTCGACGCCGGGGATCACCCGCACCAGGCACGGCTGCACATGGCCCCGAGGAACGAGGCGCTCGAGCCGGTCGATGTCGTCGAAATTGTCGACCACGATCAGGCCCACGCCATTCGCGAGGGCCATTATCAGCTCTTCGTCAGACTTGGCGTTGCCGTGCAGGACAATCCGCGCCGGATCGGCGCCCGCTTTGAGGGCGGTCAGGATCTCGCCACCGCCCGCGACGTCGAGGTGCAGGCCCTCTTCCACCATCACCCGCTGAACGGCTGTGCACGGGAACGACTTTGAAGCGAACGCGACATCGCAACGCGGCCATCGGCTCCGGAACGCACCAAGGTAATCACGGGCTCGCTGACGCAGGGCGCCTTCGGAGACCAGGATGGCCGGGGTGCCGAACTTCTCGGCCACATCGTCGACGCGGCACCCGCCGACGGTCAGGGTGCCGTCGTCGCCGAGGCCGGTGCCGGGCGGGAAGAGGCCGATCAGCTCGTCGGTGGTGGACACCGCCTCAGCGTGCCACTCGTTCATCGCACCTGCGCGGGAGTTCAGCCGCTGCTATCCTGTCTGTAATGATCCCTACAGAGATGCGGCCGACGAAGAAGCAGCAGCAGGGCGAGCAGTCCCGCGAGCTGATCCTTGACGCCACCGAGCGGCTGATGGCCACCCGCGGCTACGCCGCGACATCGATCAGCGACATCCGCAAGGCCTGCGGACTACCGCCCAGCTCCATCTACTGGCATTTCGGGTCCAAGGAAGGCGTGCTCGCGGCGGTGATGGCGCGCGGCGCCGACCGGTTCTTCGCCGCCATCCCGACGTCGGAGAACGCGGAAGCTCAGCTGGCCGTGCTGTCCACGCTGCAATCGCAGCACCCGGATTTCCTGCGGCTGTTCTACATGCTCTCGCTGGAGCGCAGCGACGATCCTGCGGTAGCCGCCGTGATCCGGCGGGTCCGTGACACCGCGGTCACGCGATTCCGCACCGCGATCAGCCGGCTGCTGCCCAGCGAGGCGCCGCCGTCGAAGGCGCAACGCGTCGTCACCGAACTCACGGCGCTGGCCGTCGCGCTGTCGGACGGGGTGTTCTTCGCCGACCACCTCGAACCCGACACGGACGTCGAACGGATGTACCGGCGGCTGTCACAGGCCCTGACGGCCATGATTCCGATTCTGTTGGAGGAGAAATGAATACGAGGACAGCGATCATCACGGGCGCCAGCTCGGGGCTCGGGCTCGAGTGTGCCCGAGCCCTGCTCAAAAGCGACCTGGCGTGGCACCTCGTACTGCCCGTGCGCAATACCGTCCGCGGCGCCGACGCGGTCATGCAATTGGGCGAGCCGCATCGCTGCACGGTGATGCCGATGGACCTCGCATCGTTGACGTCGGTGCGCGCATTCACCGAAAACGTTCGCGCCGCCACACTTCCGCCGCTGCACGCGATCGTGTGCAACGCAGGCGTCCAGGTGGTTTCCGGCACGGAGCGGACGGAGGACGGCGTCGAGATGACATTCGGCGTTAACCACCTCGGCCACTTCACACTTGTGCAGGGTCTTCGCGGCGAGCTGGCACACCCGGCGCGGATCCTGGTTGTCAGCAGCGGAACTCACGATCCGAACAAGCACACCGGGATGCCCGATCCGGCCTACACTTCCGCCGCCGACCTCGCGCACCCACGCGCCGGGCAGGCGGTGGATGACGGCCGCCGCCGCTACACCACGTCCAAGCTATGCAATCTGCTCTTCTCCTACGAACTGGACCGCAGGCTCGGCGACGGCGTGACCGTCAACGCGTTCGACCCGGGCTTGATGCCCGGCTCCGGGCTGGCCCGCGACTACCCGCCGCTGCAGCGACTCGCGTGGCGCTATCTGCTGCCGGCATTACGGATATTGCCGGGTGTGCGCAGCACCCGCACCTCGGGCCGCTATCTGGCCGCGCTGACGAACGACGACCGGTTCGCCGGCGTCAGCGGGGAGTACTTCGACGGGCTGCGTCCGATCCGGTCCTCGCTGGACTCCTACGACCGCGACAAGGCGCTCGACCTCTGGGAGACCAGCGAACGCCTGCTGGCCCACGCGAGCAAGTGAGACAGCAGATTTCGGTAGTGTCCGGTTCATGGCGCACGACCGGCGGGCCCGGGTCGCGGTCGGGGCGCTGTTCCTGACCAACGGGGCACTGTTTGCCAACCTGCTGCCGCGCTATCCCGAGATCAAGTCCGATCTGCATCTGTCCAACGCTGTCTACGGAGCCGCGATCGCCGCGTTCTCCGGTGGAGCACTGGTCGCAGGCCTGGCCGCCGCGGCGCTGATCCGGCGATTCCGCTCTTCGCGGGTCGCGGTGGTCGGCACGATCGGCATCGCGGTGTTCGTCGTCGTCGCGGGCCTGGCCACTACGCCGCTGGTGCTCGGCGCCGCGCTGTTCGTCGCGGGCGCCTCGGACTCGATCACCGACGTCGCGCAGAACGCGCACGGCCTTCGGGTGCAACGCAATTACGGGCGGTCGATCATCAACTCCTTCCACGCGGTATGGGCGGTCGGGGCGGTCCTCGGCGGTCTGATGGGCGCGGGTGCGATCGCGTTGCACATACCGAGGGCAACGCACCTGGCGATTGCCGGTGCGGTGTTCAGTGCCCTCGTGGTCGTCGCGTACCCATATCTGCTGCGCGGCGCCGATCACGACGACCATCCCTCGAGGCGCTCGACGGATGGGGGAGGCGCGGGTATTGCGGTGTACGCGACGCTGGTCGCCCTGGTGGTGATCGCGATCGCGGGCGCGACCGTCGAGGATGCCGGGAGTTCCTGGGCCACACTGTATTTGCGCGACGGCCTGGGTGCGCCAGGCCCGGTTGCGGCTTTCGGCTACGTCGCGCTCGTCGGGTTCATGTTCATCGGAAGGCTGCTCGGCGATCGCATGGTGGACCGGTTCGGTGAGCGCGCTGTGGTGCGGGCAGGAGGGTTTCTTGCCGCCACAGGCATGGGCGCCGCGCTGGCCTTTCCCAGTGTGCCCGGCACGATCGCGGGGTTCGCCGCCGCGGGACTGGGTGTCGCAACGCTGATCCCGGCCGCAATGCACGGCGCCGATCAACTGCCCGGCCTGCGTCCGGGTACGGGGCTGACGGTGGTGACGTGGCTGATGCGGATCGGCTTCTTCGGCGCACCGTTGCTTGTCGGCGTCGTCGCCGACGCGACGAGCCTGCGAGTCGGGCTGCTGTCCGTTCCGATCGCCGGCGTGATGGTGCTAGCGCTGGCAGGTGCGCTCAGTGCACGGCGCCAGCCATCTCAATCGTCAGCACCCCCGCCACGATCAACCCGATTCCCGCCATCATCACCCACGTGAGCGGTTCGGCGAACAGGTATCGGGCGATCACGGCGACCAGAGCGACGCCGCAAGCGGTCCACACCCCGTAGGCGATGCCGACCGGCATACCCAGCGATAGCGACACCCAGAGCAGATAGAAACTCACGACGTAACCCGCGACCACGGGCGCAAACCACACCCTTTTGCGGAAGCCGTCAGAGGCGCGCAGCGACAGCGTCGCGACGACCTCAACGACGATCGCGCCGGCGAGCGCCAGCCACATCACGATTCGTCCGCGGCGGCCCGCTGCGAGCCGAACTCAACGAGCAGCACGCCCGCGATGATCAGTCCGATGCCCATCACGATCGGCCACGTGAACGGGTCGCCGTAGATCACCGCGGCCAGCACCGCGGTCGCCGCGGTGCCACACGCGCCCCAGATGCCGTATGCGACGCCGACCGGCATCCCGGTCCGCAACACCAGCGTCAGCAGGATGAACGAGCCCACGTAGCCGACGACCACCAGCAGCAGCCACGCCGAATGATCTTGTGATGCCCGCAACGACAGGGTTGCCGCCACTTCGACCGCGATCGCCGAGATCAGCAGCACCCATTTGCGCACGCAACCAACCTAGCCGACCTAAATCAGTTGAATTGTGACGCGACACGTGACCAGAATCTCGCGGTTAACCGGGTTACCCCTGGGTAGCCTCGAGCAATGAGCACGACTGTTGTCGAAACCGCTTACGGCCAGGTCCGTGGCGTCGACGACGGTCGCGTCACGGCGTGGAAAGGGGTGCGCTACGCCGCTCCGCCGACCGGTGAACTGCGGTGGCGGGCGCCACAGCCGCCCCAGCCGTGGAGCGAGGTCGCCGATGCCACCACCTTCGGACCGGTTTGCCCGCAGCCGGTGGAACCCCGCATTCCGATCGACCTGGGCGCACCGCAGGGCGACGACTGCCTGACGCTCAACATCTGGGCGTCCTCGGAGACCGCAGGCGGCGATCGCATGCCGGTGATGGTGTGGATTCACGGCGGCGCCTATGTCCTCGGTTCCGCCAACCAACCCCTGTACGACGGACGAGTGCTGGCCGCGGGCAAAGACGTGGTTGTCGTCACCGTGAACTACCGGCTCGGCGCATTCGGTTTCCTCGATTTGTCTTCGTTCAGCACGCCGAACCGCCGGTTCGACAGCAACCTTGGGCTGCGCGACGTGCTGCACGCCCTGCACTGGATCCGCGACAACATCGCAGCCTTCGGCGGCGACCCCGAGCGCGTCACGCTGTTCGGCGAGTCGGCAGGCGCCGGCATCATCACCACTCTGCTGACCAGCCCGGCCGCAGAAGGACTGTTCGCCGGCGCGATCGCGCAGAGCTCACCGGCCACCTCGGTCTATGACGCGACGCGTGCTCGCCGGACGGCCGAGCAGTTCATTGCCGCGCTTGGCTTGGGGGACAACGACATCGACCGGTTGGCTGATGCGCCGGTCGGCGCGGTGATCGCCGCGTCGCGCACGCTGTTCAACGACGTCCCGTTGCAGTGCCCGGGCACGCTGGCCTTCGCCCCGATCATCGACGGTGATCTGGTACCCGATCACCCGGTGAAGCTGGCCCGCGAGGGCCGGTCACATCCCGTTCCGCTGATCGTCGGCACGAACAAGCACGAGGCCGCACTGTTCCGGTTCATGAAATCGCCACTGATGCCGATCACACCCGAGGCAATCAACGCGATGTTCACGCAGATCGCTGCCGAACAGCCGAATCTGGTACTCCCGACGGACGACCAGATCGGCACGGCTTATCCGGGTCTCCGCGGCAAGGCGCGGGGGATGGGCGTGGCGCGCGACATCGGCTTCCGGATGCCTTCGGTATGGCTGGCCGAGGGGCACAGTTCCGTCGCACCCGTGTACCTGTACCGATTCGACTGGGCCACACCGATGTTGCGGCTGCTGCGACTTCACGGTGCGCACGCCACCGAACTGCCGTTCGTGTGGGGCAACCTCGTCGCCGGTCCCAAAGACCCGACATTCCGGCTGGGTGGGATGAAGACCGGCAAGGTCGTCAGCGCCCGAATCCAGGAACGCTGGCGCAACTTCGCAACGCACGGCAAGCCTCTTGGCGTGGACGGCGAACCCGAATGGCTGCCGTACCAGGAGACCGACCGGGCCTGTCTGGTGATCGACCGCGAAGATTCCGTCGCCAACGACGTCGACCTGCACATTCGGTCGGCATGGGGCAGCGAGGTACTCAGCTTCCGGTGACGACGCGTTAGCTAAACTCGTCGCGGAGGTGTCGTCGTGGACCTGGCAAAGGCATTCTCGAATGTGCTGCCGCCGCTCATGCACGACCCTGTGATGTTCGCAGTCCCGTTTTTCGTCCTTCTGCTGATCATCGAATGGACCGCCGCGCGCAAGCTCGCGCATGAGGAGGCGGACCGCCCGCCCCCCGGCGCATACCTGAAGCCCGACGCATGGGCCAGCGTCTGGATGGGCCTGGTGTCGGTGGGAACTAGCGGCGTGCTCAACGGGATCGCGCTGCTGGGCTATGCGGCGCTCTACGTCTACGTCGCGCCGTGGCATCTGCCGGCCACCGAGTGGTACACGTGGGTGATCGCGATCGTCGGCGTTGACTTCCTCTACTACTGGTATCACCGGATGGCCCATCGGGTACGGATCTTCTGGGCCACCCACCAGGCCCATCACTCGAGCCAGTACTTCAACTTCGCCACCGCGCTGCGCCAGAAGTGGAATATCAGCGGCGACGTGTTCCTGCGGGCGCTGTTGCCGCTGTTCGGCGTGCCGCCTTGGCTGGTGTTCCTGTCCTTCTCGATCAATCTGATCTACCAGTTCTGGATTCACACCGAGCGCATCGGCAAGCTCTGGCGGTTAATCGAATTCATCTTCAACACGCCGTCTCACCACCGGGTGCATCACGGCATGGACCAGCAGTACCTGGACCGCAACTACGGCGGAATACTCATCGTGTTTGACCGGCTCTTCGGCAGCTTCCAGGCGGAGACCACGCGACCGAACTACGGCCTCACCAAACAGGTGGATACGTTCAACATCTGGACGCTGCAGACGTTCGAGTACGTGGCGATCGCCCGCGATGTGCGCCATGCGACCCGCTGGCGCGACCGAATCGGCTACGTGTTCGGACCGCCGGGATGGGTGCCGGCCGAACGTCGAGTTGACGTGGGCGAATCGGGGAAGGTTCACACCTGAGTCGGCCTCGGCAACCGATTTACGCCGCGATACACACGCACCCCGTAGTCTCCGCGATGTGGAGACGGTGTTTGATGCCCATGTCGATGACGGGCTGGTCGAACGTGCCCTTGCGCCAAGCACCTTCGGCTCGATGTGGCTCGACATCCCGCGACCCGAGTACCCGCAGGCGACCGGATCGATCATCTGCGACCTGCTGGTGGTCGGCGGCGGCTACGCCGGCCTTTGGACCGCATTGCATGCCGCCCAGCGAAATCCGGACCGCCGGATCGTCCTCATCGAGGCCAACCGGATCGGCTGGGCAGCCTCGGGACGCAACGGCGGGTTCGTCGACGCCAGCTTGACACACGGTCGACAGAACGGAAAGGCGCGCTGGCCCAACGATATTGACGCGCTCGAGGCGATGGGCCGGGAGAACCTTGACGGCATGCAGGCCGACATCGAGTCGCTTGGGCTGGACACCGAATGGCAGCGCACCGGCATGTTGTCGGTGGCCACCGAACCACATCAAGTCGGTTGGCTGGCCGACGCCGCCGCCGAGGGTGACGGACAGTTGCTCGGACTTCGTGAACTCCGCGACGAGGTTCATTCGCCGACCTACTTGGCGGGTCTGTACAGCCCCGACAGCTGTGCGATCGTTCATCCGGCCAAGCTCGCGTTCGAACTGGCCCGTGTCTGTCAAGCAGCCGGTGTGCAGATCTATGAGCACACGAACGCACAGCGCCTGGACTCCGCAGGGGTCGCGCTGCGCATCCACTCCGAGACGGCCACCTTCACCAGCCGCAACGCGGTGCTGGCGACGAATGTGTTTCCGAGCCTGCTGCGGCGCAACCGGCTGTATACCGTCCCGGTGTACGACTACGTGCTTGCCACCGAGCCACTCACCGACGCGCAGCTGAACCGCATCGGCTGGCAGCGCAGGCAGGGAATCGGCGACTGCGCCAACCAATTTCACTATTACCGGCTGACCATGGACAACCGCATCGTGTGGGGCGGCTACGACGCCGTCTACCACTTCGGCCGCAAAGTCAACGACCGCTACGAAGATCGGGCCGCCACCTATCGAAGGCTGGCGGCGCATTTCTTCGTGACCTTTCCCGCGCTCGATGATGTCCGCTTCACCCACCGGTGGGCGGGCGCCATCGACACCAACACCCGGTTCTGCGCCCATTGGGGCCTGGCCCGCGACTCCCGAGTCGCGTACGTCAACGGGTTCACCGGGCTCGGTGTAGGTGCGGCGCGGTTCGCCGCGGATGTATGCCTCGACCTCCTCGAGCATCAGGCCACGCCACGCACCGAACTGGAGTTCGTTCGTAGCCGCCCGTTGCCTTTTCCGCCGGAGCCGCTGGCCAGCATGGGTATCCAGGCGACGCGGTGGTCGCTGGATCGGGCCGACCACTCTGCGGGGCGTCGCAACATCCTGCTTCGCACGCTCGATGTGCTGGGGCTGGGATTCGATTCCTGAGGCGTATTGCCCACGGCGGCAAGATAATCAGTAGGGTTTAACGACGAGTGAGGATCGCAGCGAGGAACGAGCGAGGACCGGAGCGAGGAGGAGTCGAGACATGAGTGACAGACTGATGAACGGTGAGAAACTCGAACGCGGGCAAGCGCTGACATCACGTAATGGGGTCTACACATTGACCCTGCAGGACGACGGCAATCTGGTGCTGGCCACGCGCGGTGAGGCGGTGTGGGCTACCGGCACCAACGGGCAGGATGTCGATCGCCTCGAGGTGCAAAAGGACGGCAACTGCGTGCTCTACACCTCAGAGAAGCCGGTGTGGCACACCGACACCAAGGGCGCCAAGGATGTTCGGCTGCTCCTGCAGGACGACCGCAACCTGGTGCTGTACGGGTTCGACGGTCCGGCGTGGTCGTCCAACACGCAGACCGACGAGGCGCCACCACCTCCGGCCGCGACCGAGGTGTCACCACCTTCGCCCGCGACCGGGGCGCCGGAGCCGGCAGGCGAAGCGGTCCCCGTCGCCGCCGAAGAGCCCGCGCCCGCCTCGCCCGAACCTGCGGTGGCGGCCGCGCCGCCGCCACCCCCACCCCCAACCCCACCGCCCGCTGAGCGGACCTACACCGTCGTCTCCGGCGACACCCTGTGGGCGATCTCGGAACGCTTCTACGGTGACGGCAGCAAGTACCAGGTGATCGCGGACGCCAGCGGCGTGTCCAACCCCGACCTGATTTATCCGGGCCAGGTGCTGACCATTCCGTAACTGCGAGCGGTCAGTTCGGCTCGCCCGCCTTGCGCAGGCGGCTGTAGTACCACCAGGGTCGGGCGGGCGCACCGTTGGCGTGGTCGACGGCGGCGACGAACGTGTCGAGTAAGCACGGGTCGTGGCGGCGACCGTCCATGTCGCACAACCGGCGGTACAGCTGCTCGGCCGTCTGCCCGCGCAGGTCGTCCGGCCGCTCGATGCCCAGGCGCATCAGCGTCCTGGCGATCGCGGGTCCGATGTTGGGTAGTGCACGAAGGTCGTTTTCGCTCATGTGTCGTTGGTACCGAACGGATCCTGCGTGGTCTTGTACAGATCGGACACCGTGGCGGCCCTGGCCCGAGGCTCGGGCCACCACTGTTTCCACAGCGTGTAACGTCGCAAAGCCCACCTCCGATGGAGCAATTGCGTATGCCGTTGCGCTAGGGATTTCCCAAGATCGGGAGAGGGATGCCGATTTGATCGCTCGGCTAAGACAACCCGCAGCTCAGCAGTACGCTTAACAGCATTGACACGTGAAGATCGGAGGCCACAGTGCGCCGACGTTGGTTGCGCTTTTTCGCAGCGGCCGCCGCCCCGATCGTCGCCCTGGCACTAGCATCTGCGCCGGCCCAAGCCACCCCGGGTGCGGTGGTGTTTCCCGGCATGGAGGTTCGCCAGGGAACCAATGTCTGCACGCTGGGATATGTCGACCCGCAGATGCGGATTGCGTTCACCGCGGGCCACTGCCGGGGCAACGGACAGGTCACCGACAGAGACGGCAACCTGATCGGCACCCAGGCCTCGTTCCGGGACAACACGCCGAACGGCGCCACGGTCGATACCAACCATCAGATCGCCGACTGGGAGGCGATCAGCCTTGCACCTGACGTCGCGATCAACAACGTCCTGCCGGGCGGACGGCAACTCGTGTCCGATCCAGCCATCGTGCCGATCGTGGGTCTGCCGGTATGTCACTTCGGTGTGATCACGGGGGAGAGTTGCGGAACCATCCAGGCGGTGAACAACGGCTGGTTCACGATGGCCAACGGCGTGGTGAGCCAGAAGGGTGACTCGGGAGGGCCGGTATTCAATGTCGCTCCCGATGGCCGCGCGGTGATCATCGGAATGTTCAACAGCACCTGGGGTCAATACCCCGCGGCGGTGTCGTGGCAGGTGGCCAGCCAGCAGGCTCGAGAAGACGTCGTCTCCGCCGCGTCGGGCAGCGTCATCACTCCGACACCCGAGCCCTGGTCGGCACCCGCGCCCTAGCTGAGAACGAGGTCCGCAGCGACAGCTCCGGCAGGGCCTAGCCGCGCTTCGCGCCGTACGAACTATCCTGGATTCGCGAGGCACCGATGAACCGCGAAGAACTGTTCGCCTCGATCGTGGCTGCACGTCCCGGTCGTGATGACACGGTGTACCTCGAGCGCCGACGTGATTCATACAGCTGGCGGATCGTCCCTCTCGACGCTGTCGTCACCGAGACGCCGTCGGACCACCCCGATGTATGGATGTGCTTCTCTGCCACCTGGCCACAGGCGCCGGCACGGATGCGGGCGTTCTTCGACGATCTGCTTGCCGAACTGGAATCGATGGCCGACCGCTCCGACCGGTGCCGTTGGCCACTCGACGAACCTTGGCCGCATTCGCATTGAGGGCTGGCATCGTGTATTTCCGCATCGACCCTGAGCAACGCGCGAGGTTCAAACGCTGCCGTCGGCAATGGGATTTCGCCTCGCACCGCAACCTCGAACCGGCGGTCAGCGTCGACACGGCACTGCCCGTCGCCATCAAGGATGCGCTCGCCGTGTACTACTACCCGGGCACCTGGGATTGGCAGCACGACCTCAAGCAGTCCCTGGTGCACAAATCATTGCAGCGGTCCCTGGAGCACACCGAGACCCTGGAGGCGGCCACGGCGCTGATGGACAGCTATGACGCCTGGGCCCGCACCATCGACGATTTCGCGCCGGTCAAGATCGATCACGATGTGGCAGCCATGGTCACCGATCCGCAGGAAACCGAACAAGGGTTGTTGACGCCTACCGGATCCGGGGTGGTCTATGCATGCAGAGTCGATCTGCTGGCGGTGGATGCGGCCGACGAGTATTGGGTCGTGCGCCACCAGATCGTCGAAGCGTGGCAGGACCCGGACACGCTGGTGCGCGACGAGGAGGCGATCGCGGCGTGCTGGGCATGGGAGCAGGACTACGTGGGCATGCAGATCGTCGGGACAATCCACAACGAGGTGCGCCTCGGTGGCCCGTCGGAGCCACCTGCGGACGCCGACGGACGCGAGCGGCAGGCGGTGGCGCAGCATGAGGCTAGCGGTGGCGGCCGATCCATCCCGCAGCATCAGCGGGCGTCGGCGCGGGCGCCGCGGGTTGCGAGCCGGGTGCACCAGCAGACCGCGGGGCCACTGTGCCGCACCCACATCCGTCGTACCCGCGCCGAGATCGCGGCGGTGAACAGTCAATTGGCCGCCGAAGCGATTGACATGGCGTCCGAGCCTGCGATCTATCCGACTCCCGCGGCGCACTGTGCGGTGTGCGGGTTCGCGGCGCCATGCCTGGCCCTGTTCGAAGGCGTCGACCCGGAGCCGATGCTGGCAGCGCAGTTTCGCCAGCGGCAGGTGAGCGCGCAGCAAAGGCCGCGGTTGGGCCAGTCCACCTGGGGGTTCGGCAGGGGCGCCGCGCCGCCGCAGTGGGGAGACGACTAATAATGGTTGACTTATATAAGTGAAGACTTTATCTTGAGGGAGTGCACGCGTTCGACGTCCTGGGAGATCCGGTGCGGCGCCGCATTCTCGAACTGCTCGCGGCAGGCGAGATGTCGGCTGGGGCCATCGGTTCCACCATCCAGGACGAGTTCGCGATAACTCAACCGGCGGTGTCGCAACATTTGAAGGTGCTGCGCGACAACGGGTTCACCTCCGTACGGCCAGACGGTCAGCGACGTCTGTATGCCGTGAACGGTAGCGCGCTGCGCGATGTCGATGAGTGGCTGGACGGGTTTCGCCGCTTCTGGACACCGCATCTTGACGCACTGGCCACCGAAATCGCACGGGGAAAACGACAACGACGAAGGGACGCAACATGATTGAGATCGACGTCGACCATCAAATCGGGGCAGTTCAGCGCAGGGTCGGGCCGCGCACGATCGACACAGGGGAGGCGCATGTCGTCACCGTGAGTCAGTCCTACGACACCGACCCGGCAGACCTGTGGGATGCGGTCACCAACATCGAGCGCATTCCCCGATGGTTTCTGCCGATTTCCGGCGATTTGAAGGTCGGTGGGTCCTACCAGCTGGAGGGCCAGGCGGGAGGGACCGTCTTGACGTGCGACTCACCCAAGAACTTCACCGCCACCTGGGAGTTCGGCGGCAACGTCAGTTGGATCGATGTCAGCATCAGCAGCGACGGCCCAGAGCGGGCGCGATTGCTACTCGAGCACATCATGCCCGTGGACGCCGACGAGATCTGGCGCGAGTTCGGCCCAGGCGCTGTCGGGATGGGCTGGGATTCCATGTTGCTCGGGCTGGCCATCCACCTGAGTACCGGCGAATCCATCGACCCGTCGTTCGGGCAACAGTGGACGGGCACCGAGGACGGTCGTCGCTTCCTGAAGCTGTCCGGCGAGGAGTGGTACACCGCGAACGTCGCCTTCGGGGTGGATTCCGCGAAGGCACGTGCGGCGGCCGATCGATGCCTGAAGGCCTACCTCGGCGAGCAATAAAACTAGAACACGTTCTAGCCAGGCGTGCGCGCCGGAGATATCCTCAAGGCGATGCATGACCAGACACCTGTCCAGATTGCCTGGGTGACGCGGGACCTCGATGGCACCGAAAAGGCGCTGACCACGCTGTTGGGCGCCAAGAAGTGGATCCGCATGCCCGGAGTCCATTTCGGTCCCGACACGTGTACGTATCGCGGCAGGCCGGCGGACTTCGTCGCCGACATCTCGTTGAGCTATGCCGGCGACACCCAGCTCGAGCTGATTGCCCCGGTGCAGGGCGAGAGCATCTACACCGATTTTCTGGACCGCGCCGGCGCAGGCCTGCACCACATTTGCATCGAGACTGACGACCTCGAGCGGGCGTTGGCCGACCGCGGCGCCGAGGCGGTGCAGCGGGGTTTGATGCCTGGCGGCATGGAGTTTGCGTACGTCTCGGCGGAAGGTGCGGGCGTGCCCTACATCGAGATCGCGCACATCCCGTCCGAGATCCGCGCCTTCTTCGACTATGTGAAACAGGAGCAGCTTTGAGTACTGAGATCCCGGAAACCGTCAACGCCTCCGACGTGTCGTCGTGGTCCGACGAGGTCGACGTCCTGGTGATCGGCTTCGGCATCGCAGGCGGCTGCGCGGCCGTCAGTGCCGCCACCGCAGGTGCTCGGGTGCTGGTGCTGGAGCGCGCCGCGGCGGCGGGCGGCACCACATCGATGGCGGGTGGGCATTTCTATCTCGGCGGGGGCACCGCCGTGCAGCAGGCCACCGGCCACACCGACAGTGCCGATGAAATGTACAAGTACCTGGTCGCGGTGTCGAGCGAGCCTGAGCACGACAAGATCCGCGCGTACTGCGACGGCAGCGTCGAGCACTTCAACTGGTTGGAGGACTTGGGCTTTCAGTTCGAGCGCAGTTATTTTCCAGGTAAGGCCGTCATTCAGCCCAACACCGAGGGCCTGATGTTCACCGGCAACGAGAAGGTCTGGCCGTTCAAGGACCAGGCCGTCCCAGCGCCGCGCGGACACAAAGTGCCGGTGCCCGGCGACACCGGTGGGGCGGGCATGGTGATCGATCTGCTTCTCAAACGTGCGGACGAACTCGGTGTGCAAATCCGCTATGAGACAGGAGCCACCGCGCTCATCGTCGACGATGGTGGCGTGGTCGGGGTCGCCTGGAAGCACTTCAACGACACCGGCGTGATCAGGGCCAAGGCGGTGGTGATCGCCGCGGGCGGATTCGTGATGAATCCGGAGATGGTCGCCGAATACACGCCCAAGCTGGCCGAAAAGCCGTTCGTGCTCGGCAATACGTACGACGACGGGCTGGGCATCCGGCTCGGTGAGTCGGCCGGCGGCGCCACCAAGCACATGGATCAGGCATTCATCACCGCCCCGGCGTACCCACCGTCGATCCTGTTGACCGGAATCATCGTCAACAAGGACGGCAAGCGCTTCGTCACCGAGGATTCCTATCACTCGCGCACATCCGGCTACGTGATGGATCAGCCCGACAGCGCCGCGTTCCTGATTGTCGACGAGGAGCACCTGGAGCGCCCTGAGGTGCCGTTGGTGCCGCTGATCGACGGCTGGGAAACGGTAGAGGAAATGGAGGCCGCCCTTGGCATCCCGCAGGGAAACCTGGTCGCCACGCTGAACCGGTACAACGAGCACGCCGCCCGCGGCGAGGATCCAGATTTCCACAAGCAACCGGAATTCCTTGCGCCACAGGACAAAGGGCCGTGGGGCGCGTTCGACCTGTCGCTGGGCAAGGCGATGTACGCGGGCTTCACCGTCGGCGGGCTGGCCACCACCGTCGACGGTCAGGTGCTCCGGGACGACGGCACCGTCGTGCCCGGCTTGTACGCGGCAGGCGCGTGCGCGTCGAACATCGCCCAGGACGGCAAGGGCTATGCCAGCGGCACTCAGTTGGGTGAGGGGTCGTTCTTCGGCAGGCGGGTCGGCGCGCACGCCGCGTCGCAGCGCTAGACGTCGTCGACGAACTTGGTGTCGTAGCGGCCGTAGAGCTCGGCCCATTCGTTTCGGTCCGGCGGCGCGCCGGTGCGCTCGATGATGTCTGCCAGTTCGCGGAAGTATTCGGCGAACCGCGCGGGCGCGAACGTTCCTACGATGCGGCCTGTCCCGGTGCCTGCATTGCGGAAGGTGTGCGGCCGACCGCGCGGAACATACAGGAATGCACCCGGCTCGGCCGTCACTTGCTCGGCGCCGAAGGTGAATTCGTATGTGCCGTCCACGACATAGAAGGTCTCGTCATGGCCGTGGTGGATGTGTTGTGGAGGCCCGACGACCCCTGGTTGTGAGATGTATTCGTAGAACGACAGCGCGTCGTTGGTGTCGGCCCCGTCGACCTTGAGTCGCATGTGGCTGTCGCCAAGGAAGCGCAGCCGCTCACCGCCGTCCGGCTCGAGCAGCAGATAGCCCTCGATGGGCAGGTTGTTGTCGATGGTCATATGGCGAGTATTCGAGGAGCGCATCCCAGGCACATCCCCGAACTCGGCCAACCTCAGCTGTTCGCCGACTTGGAGACGATACCTGCGAGCTGAAGGCGGTTCACGGACAGCTTGGTGTAGATCCGCTTGAGATGCGACTCGACAGTGTGCCGTGACAGATGCAAGGCGTCGGCGATCTGCGGGTTGGCCATGCCTTGTGCGACGCATTCGGCGACGCGAAGTTCCGCGGCGGTGAGCAAGGTCAGTGGATCGTTCGCGGAATCGCTGTGCCCGCGCAACGCTGCGGCATGGCTTGCCGAACCGACAAGGAACCTCTCGACTTCATCGACCACCGAGGCCACGTCGCCGACGTAGGGCAGGTGGTCATCACCGTCGACAATGACCAACTGCGCGTTGGGAATCGCCGAAGCGAGGTGCTCGCCGTTGCAGAGCGGGACAAAGCGGTCCCCGGCGCGGTGCAGCACCAGCGTCGGGGCGCGCACCTGTGGCATGACGGATCGCGCGTCGTTGCCGACGTTGACGCGGAAGAGCGCAAGGGCAGCGCCGGGCGTGGCGGCCATCCGCTCGAATCGCGCCATACCTGCACGGGCTCGGTCGGCTTGCCGGTGGTGCCATAGCGTTGGCGCCAGATGCTCCAGGGAATCGCCTGATCCCCAGCGGGTTTCGATGACGTCTTCAAGCCAACGGATCCTTGGCTCTGCTTGATAGCCGCACGGAAAGTCGGGGCTGCCGGTGACCTTGCCTGCGTGGCTGGCGAACAGCACCAGCTTGTCGACGCGCTCGGGGTATCGAGCCGCGTACATCGCCGCCATCGTCCCGCCTTCGGAATACCCGAACAGGGATGATCGCTCCAGCCCGGCCGCGTCCTGCACGGCGCGGATGTCATCCATCCGCTGTTCCAGTGACATCGCCGTCATGGCGCGGTCGGACATGCCTGTGCCGCGTTTGTCGAACCTGACCAGTCTCGTGAACGACGCCAGCGCCTCATAGAAGCGCCGGGACATGCCGTTTTCGAGCTCCAGTTCCAGATGCGAGATCCAGCCCGGAATGTAGATGAGGTCGGCCGGCCCCTCGCCCATGACCTGGAATGCGATGTGGACGTCGCCACTTCGCGCGTAACGAGTTTCAGGCACGGCACCCCCCGTCACCGATCGCGGCTCCGTCAGGCTAGCGCTTCGCCGACTCGGGCGAGCCGCCATTCGCCGCCGCCGAGCAGTTCCAGCCGTCGGTCGTGATGCTGTTCCACAGTCTCGCGGTGGCTGACGCTGATGACGACGCAGTCGGGCAGCGCAGTGCGCAACGCCCGGTACAGCGCGAACTCCTGGCCCTCGTCCAACGCTGATGTGGATTCGTCGAGGAATACCGCCTTGGGCTTGACCAGCAGCACCCGCGCGAACGCGATGCGTTGCTGTTCGCCGGGGGAGAGCACCTTGGCCCAGTCGGCCACCTCGTCGAGACGGCCTGCCAGGTGACCGAGGGCAACGGTGTCGAGCACGGCCCGGATTCCCGCGTCGTCGAATTCGCCCGCTACGGCCGGATACGAGACGACCGAGCGCAGGTCGCCCAGCGGCACATACGGCAGTTGTGACAAAAACATGGTCTCGTCGGCCGGACGCCGCAAGGTGCCCGATGTGAACGGCCACAACTGTGCGAGGCTGCGCAACAGGGTGGTCTTGCCGCTGCCGGAGCCGCCGGTGATCACCAACCCTTCGCCCGCGCCCAGCCGGATGTCGAGCGGGTCGACCAGCCGCGTCCCATCCGGCGTGCGGACTTCAACATCGTCGAGCTCGAGGGAGCCGTCGCTACTGGGCAGGGTCGTCAAAGTCGGTAATCCCCTTGCCTTTTCATTGGCAGTGACCAGACCGTGGAGGCGGATAATCGCCGCCCGGTAGCTAGCGAACGAATCGTAGACGGCACGAAAGAACGCCAGCGAGTCGTGAACGCGCAGGAACGCACTCGACGATTGGGTGACGTCGCCGAGCTGAATCTGCCCGTCGAACAACCGGGGAGCCTGCACGACCGTCGGCAGCGGGCTGACGATCTGGTTCATCGACCTGTTCCAGCCGAGGAACGCCAGGGTCCTGCGCACGAACGCCCGGTAGTTGGCGATGACGGCGGCGAATCGCGCCATCAGCTGGCCGCGTTCGGCCTTTTCGCCGCGGTAGAGCCCAACAGCCTCTGCGGCATCGCGCAGCCGCACCAGCGCGTACCGGAACGCGGCGTTGGTGAGCTCGTTGCGGAAGGACAGCCGGATCAGGGGACGGCCGATCCAGATCGCGACGATCGTCGTAAAAAACACGTACACGAGCGCCATCCAAAACAGCGCCTTGGGCACTGTGATACCGAACATCGTGAGCGGGCCGGCGAGACCCCACAGGATCGGGGTGAACGACACGACCGACACGATCGCAAACACGCTGCCGAACACGAGCGTTTGGGATGTCCCGACGGACGGGGTGTTGGTTTCGGGGCCGGTGCCGGTGGTGAAGATGTCGATGTCCTGCTGGATTCGCTGGTCCGGATTGTCGATCGGATCGTCGACGAACCGTCCCCGGTAGTAGGCATCGCCATCGAGCCAGTCGCGGGTGAGCCGGTGCGTCAACCACACTCGCCACCGGATGATGAAGCGCTGCATCAGGTACACGTCGAGCAGATTGCGTACGATGTCGGTGACGGCCAGGCCGAGGTAGAGCAGCATCGCAGCCCAAAAGCCCTCAATAGCAGCATCTTTCACAGCGCCTTCGCCGTCGATCGCGGCTTGCAGGGCCGAGAATTGATCGTTGGACTGATAGCTGAACAGGACCGTGAGCCGCACGTCGATCATCACCGATGCCAGCAGGACGCCCAGCCACAGCCATACCGGAATGCTTTGGCGGCCCTTGAAATACTCGCCGGTGATGCGCCAGAACTGCCGCCCCCACACGGTGAACCGCGCGAGCAGCGCCAAGACCACCACGGTGCAGACCGCCGCGATTGCCCACGCCCTCGCCACCCACAGCAGCGACGTAACGAGCTCGTTGCCCCAATCGAGCGAGGGCGAGAACGATTCCATGCCGGGAAGCTACCTCGCGGCACGCTTCGCGACGGGTCAACTCTTAGACGGGCACGGTGTCCCTGCCGATGGTGCTGAGATGCCACTCGCCGTCGCCCAACAGGCGCAGCTGCTTGCTGTGGTGCTGTTCGACGGTGCTGCGATGGCTGACGCTCACGAGGATCGTTTCCGCGAGCTCGGTGCGCACGAGTTGGTACAGCATCATTTCCAGGCCTTCGTCCAACGCGGACGTCGCCTCGTCGAGGAACACGGCCTTCGGCCTGGTCAGCAGCACGCGGGCGAACGCGATCCGCTGCTGCTCGCCCGGCGAGAGCACCTTGGCCCAATCCAGCACCTCGTCGAGGCGGTCGACCAGATGCGGCAGCGCGACCTTCTCAAGAATTTGCCGCAGCTTCGCGTCGTCGATCGTCCCCACCTCATTCGGATAGGAGACCACGGTGCGCAGATCGCCCAGCGGCACATAGGGCAGCTGCGAGAGGAACATCGTCTCGTTGGGCCCGCACGGACGGGTCAGTGTGCCCGATGTGAACGGCCACAACTCTGCCAAACTGCGCAACAGCGTGGTCTTTCCGCTGCCGGACGGTCCCGTGATCACCAATGCGTCGCCGATGTCCAGGCGCATGTCGAGCGGATCGATGAGCTGCTTTCCGTCGGGAGTGCGGACCTCGACGTCGTCAAGCTCAACCGCGCCGTCTTTACACGGCGTCGTCGTCACCTCCGGCAGCGCCCGGCCTTCTTCGTTGGCGATGACCAGGCCGTGCAGGCGGATGATCGCGGCCCGGTACCCGGCGAACTGGTCGTAGGCGTTCCGGAAGAACGACAACCCTTCCTGAATGCTGCCGAACGCCGCCGCGGACTGCGTCATCGCGCCGAGCTTGATCTCGCCCGCCAGGAAGCGAGGGAACTGCAGGACATACGGCGGTAGCACGATGATCTGGCTCATCGTCAGGTTCCAGCCGTAAAAGCCGATCATCCTGTTGATGTACCGCTTGTAGTTGGACACGACAGGCGCGAAAAGCCGCCGCAGCCCGGTGCGCTCGGCGATCTCACCCCGATAGAACGCGACCGCCTCCGACGCGTCGCGCAGCCGCACCAAGGCGTAGCGGAACGCGGCGTTGAACTTCTCGTTGTTGAACGACAGCCAGATGATCGGCCTGCCTATCCAGAATGCGATGACGGTCGCGAAGAGCACGTACACCAGCAGCAGCCAGAACAACGCCCTCGGAACGGAGACGCCGACGACCGGCAGGGTAAGGGTGCCCGAGAGGTTCCACAGAATCGCGGTGAACGAAATCATCGAGGTGATCGAGGAAATCGCGCCGAACAGTAGGGTCGCGCCCGAAGTGTTGTTGGGGGTGTTGGGCTGCGGTCCGACACCGGCGGTGAAGATGTCGATGTCGAATTGGATCCGCTGGTCGGGGTTGTCGATCGTGTCGTCGATGAAGCGCGCCCGATAGTAGGCCTTGCCGTCGAGCCAGTCGTCTGTCAGCCGACGCGTCAGCCAGGCGCGCCACCTCAACATGAATCGCTGCATCAGGAACAAATCCAGCATCACACGCGCGACGTGGACGGTGACCAAGACGATGAACACGATGATGGACAGCCAAAAGCCGTCCTTGCCCGAGTTCTTCACTTCGTCTCCGGAACCACCGAGGCCCGCTGCGATCACCTGGAAGCTGGACATCATGTCGTTGCCCTGGAAGGACAACAGCACATCGACGCGGACGCCAGCGATCACCGAAAGCAGAAGCACGGCCAGCCATATCCAGACCTTGACGCTGTCGGGACCCTTGAAGTAGTCGCCGGTGACGCGCCAGAACTGCTTGCCCCATGTGGTGAACTTGCCGATCAGCGCCAGGATTACGAACGTGGCAATGGCGGCGATCACCCACGCCTTGGCGATCCACACCACCGATTTCCAGAGCTCGTTGCCCCAGTCCAACGTCGGGGTGAACATATCCGGGTTCATTCCGGCAAGGTACCTCGGCAGCCTGCAGCCAGCTTTTCGGGACGGCTCAACTCCTGGTCGGGAGCGCGTCGAGCCGCCATTCTCCGTCGCCGACCAACTCCAGGTGGCGGCCGTGGAACTGCACCACCGTGCTGCGATGACTCACGCTGACCAGAATGGCCTCCGGCAATTCGGCCCGGATCAGTTCGTAGAGCATCAACTCGAGGCCCTCGTCCAGCGCCGAGGTCGACTCGTCGAGGAACACCGCCCGCGGCCTACCCAGAAGGACGCGGGCGAACGCGATCCTCTGCTGCTCACCGACCGATAGCACCTTCGCCCAGTCGCGCACTTCGTTGAGCCGGATCGCCAGGTGCGAAAGGGCGACCTTGACGAGGGCCTGCTGGATATCGCGGTCGTCGGCGACACCCTCCTCGTGCGGGTACGACACGATCGCGCGGAGGTCACCGAGCGGGATGTAGGGCAGCTGGGGCACGAACATCGCATCGTGCCTGCTCGACGGCAGCCGCACACGGCCCGACACGAACGGCCACAGCCCGGCAAGGCTCTGCAGCAGAACTGTCTTGCCGATGCCGGACGGACCGCTGATAAGCAATGCGTCGCCCGGCTCGAGACGGAATTCGAGGCCGCGTATCAGGTCATTTCCGCCGGGAGTGCGGACAACGACGTCGTCGACCTCGAGCGTGCCGTCCTCGGACCCAATCGTCGTCACTTGGGTGAAACTGCGGGCGACGTTGTTCTCGTCGACCAATCCGTCCAGGCGGATGATGGCCGCCCGGTAGCTGGCAAACGAGTCGTACGCGTCGCGGAAGAACGACAGCGAGTTATGGATCGTGTGAAATGCGGTCGCCGACTGGAAGATATCGCCGAGCGATATCTCACGCGCGAACAGCCGCGGCGCCTGAACGATGAACGGAAGGGGATCGATCGCTTGACTCACCGAAAGGTTCCAGCCTGTGAACAACACCATCCGGTTGCGCCAATTGCCGTAGTTGTCCATGACTGCCGACAACCGGCCGGTGAGCACTCTGCGTTCGGCGTTCTCGCCCCGGTACAAGCCCACCGCAGCGCTCGCGTCTCTCACTCGGATGAGTGCGTACCGAAAGCCGGCATTGAGAAGTTCGTTCATGAAGCTCAACCGGATCAGCGGCCTGCCGATGACAAACGCGAAAATCGTGGCCACCAGCACGTACACGATGACGACCCAGAAGAGCGCCCTGGGCAGGGTGAGAGTGCCCAATGTCAGGGGCCCCGACAGCCGCCACAGGATCGCGCCGAACGAGAACACGGACACCACCGCCTCGACGGCGCCGAACAGCAACAGATGATCAGAGGTGCGCGAAGGGTTGTTCGGCTCGGCGCCGACGCCCGCGGTGAAGATGTCGATGTCCTGCTGGATACGTTGGTCGGGATTATCGATCGGCAGGCGCGAGAACTGGCTGCGGAAGTAGGCGTAGTCGCCGAGCCAGTCGTCAATGAAGCGGCGGCTCAACCAGATTCGCCACCGCATGATGAACGTTTGCGTCAGGTAGAGGTCGACCAGCGTGCGTGCCACGTAGCACACGGCGAGCACGGCGAAAACGAGGATCGTCATCCAAAACCCGTGTATACCAGTCATTCTCGCGGAATCGGGCTGGAACGTAACTTGAAGTGCGGAGAACAAATCGTTGGCGTAATAGCTGAGAAGGACGTTGATGCGGACCACGAGTATCGCCGACAACAGCAACAGCCCGACCACGGCCCACACCGGCGCGCTCTGCCTGCCCTTGAAGTAGTCGCCGGTGATGCGCCAGAACTGGCGACCCCACTCGGTGGTCCGGCCGACCACGAAAAGCACCACGAACAGGGCCGAAGCGGTGATCACCCACACCTGCAGTACCCACAGGGTCGAATGGAGGAATTCGTGGCTCCAGTCGATCGACGGCCTGAACGTGGTCATCCGGCGACGCCGCCCGCGGGCCGGGCAGCGAAGGTCGCGCGCAGGTGGGTCACCAGTTCGGCCGGGTCGACGCGTGGGGCGGCAAGGCTCAGATAGCCGTCGGGGCGCACGACGTAGGCCGACGCACCGGCAGGCGCATACGCCCTCGCGAACTCGCCGCCGCCGTCGACGACCACCGGCAGCTCGGTGGCACCGACGTCTGCGCCAGGCGCCGCGATCAAATACGCCTCCATTCGGCCATGGGCGGCGCTGACCGCCGCCGCAGCGGCCCGCTCGTAGGTCGCGACGTCGACCGGCCCGTCGGGTGCATACAGCAGCGTGGTGTGCTCTCGCCGGCCCAAAAGGGAGAACAGCCGCAGCGGCCCGGTCACCGCGTCGCGGGTCAGGCCGGTCGCGTCGGGGGCACGGCCGCCCGCACCATCGGCGACGATCGGGCTGCTTCCGTAATTGATGAGCAGCTGGGCTTCACGACGGATCACATAGTCGGCGTCGGTCGAGTCGGAGCCGATGCCTTCCCTGGCGCTGCGAACGGTGCGTCCCACGACCTCTTCGCCGACGGGCCGCCGCTCGGCGTCGTAGCTCTCCAAGAGTCCCGGCGCGGCATGGCCGGAGAGCACCAGCGCCAGCTTCCAGGCCAGGTTGTGGGCGTCCTGGATGCCGGTGTTCATGCCCTGCGCGCCGGTGGGCGGGTGGATGTGCGCGGCGTCTCCCGCAACGAACACCCGGCCGCGGCCGTAGGCGTCGACGATGCGGTGGCTGATCCGGAAGACCGACGACCAACGCAGGTTGCTCGCGGTCGTCGGCTCGGGGGAGAGCCGGTCCAGCACGGCCTGGATGTGGTGCAGCTGGGGAATGTCGCCTGCGCTCAGCTCGTCGGGCACCAGCATCGACATCCGGTAGCGGCAGCGGCCGGGCAGCGGGATGCACACCAGCAGGTCGTCGGTGTTGCCGTCGGTCTGGCGCGTCGAGCGGATGCCATAGCCGCGGGGGACCGACCAGTCGACTTCGACGTCCCCAAGCATGTACTGCTCCTCGAACGCCGCGCCCTCGAACGTCAACCCGAGGCCCTTGCGAACCGCGCTGTGCGCCCCGTCGGCGCCGATCAGGTAGTCCGCGCGTAGCTGCTGCTCGCCTTCATCGGCCGCCAGGGTGGCTGTGACGCCGTCGGCATCTTGCTCAAAGCCGGTGACCCGCACGCCGCGTTGCACCTGCACGCCGTGCTGCGCGAGCTCGTCGCGCAGGATTGCTTCCGTCGCGTACTGCGGAATCGCGATGAACCGGAACGGCACGTCCTCGGGCACCCTCATGTCGAGCTGTGCGACCCGCTCACCGTTGACATAGACGATCTGGCCGTGCATCAGCAACGCAGCGTCGAGAATGCGGCGCAGCACCCCCATGCCCTCGAACACCTCTAGCGTCCGCGGTTGCACCCCAACGGCTTTCGCATACTGCGGCGGTTCGACAAGCGGATCGACGATTCGGCAGGCGACGCCGCGCCTTGCCAGCTCGATGGCGGCCGTCACGCCGATCGGGCCTGCGCCGGCGATCAGTACTTGCGTATCTGAGGGGTTGCTCATGGCCGCGATTATGCTGCGGCCATGAGCATCGACGCTCCAGTTACCGTCAACGCCGGACATCTGATCGCCCGCCGGTTGCGCGCAAGCGGCATCGACACCATCTTCACGCTCTCCGGCGGGCACCTGTTCTCCATCTACGACGGCTGTCGCGCCGAGAACATCCGGCTGATCGACACCCGCCACGAGCAGACGGCCGCCTTCGCCGCCGAAGGCTGGTCGAAGGTGACCAGGGTGCCCGGCGTCGCGGCCCTCACCGCCGGCCCCGGCGTCACCAACGGGATGAGCGCGATGGCTGCCGCACAGCAGAACCAGTCGCCGCTGGTAGTGCTCGGCGGACGAGCGCCCGCGCTGCGCTGGGGACAGGGCTCGCTACAGGAGATCGACCACGTGCCGTTCGTGGCGCCTTTGACCCGGTTCGCCGCCACCGCGCAGTCTGCGGACGCGGTCGGCCCGCTGATCGACAATGCGCTTCGTGCCGCGGTCGGGGCGGCGGGAGGGTCCACGGGTGTCGCGTTCATCGATTTCCCGATGGACCACGTGTTCGGCGAGGCGCATGACCCCGGCGGCCCCGGTGCGCTGACCGAACCGCACGCAGCGGTCAGCCCGGACGGGAACGCGTTGGACAATGCGGTGCGTCTGCTGGCCGAAGCCCAGCGACCGGTGATCATGGCGGGCACCAACGTCTGGTGGGGACACGCCGAGACGGCACTGCTGAGTCTGGCCGAGGCGCTGCGCGTGCCGGTGCTGATGAACGGTATGGCCCGCGGCACGGTGCCTGCCGATCACGAGTTGGCGTTCTCACGGGCCCGGTCAAAAGCGTTGGGGGAGGCCGATGTTGCACTGGTGGTCGGGGTGCCGATGGACTTCCGGCTCGGCTTCGGCGGCGTGTTCGGGACCGAGACGAAGCTGATCGTCGCCGACCGCGTCGAACCCGACCGGCCGCATCCACGCGACGTCGCGGCCACGCTGTACGGCGATCTGACCACCATCTTGTCGGCACTGGCCACGGCCAGGGCCACTGATCACGAAGGCTTTATCGGCGAGCTGCGCGCGGTCGAGAACGCGGCGCGGGCGGCCGAACAGGCCGAGCTCGACGACGACCGCACCCCGCTGCACCCGATGCGGGTGTATGCCGAACTCAAACCGCTGTTGGACCGCGACGCGATCGTCGTCATCGATGCGGGCGACTTCGGCTCCTACGCAGGACGGGTGATCGACAGCTACGTGCCAGGCGCGTGGCTGGACAGCGGGCCGTTCGGTTGTCTGGGCTCCGGGCCTGGCTATGCACTGGCCGCGAAGCTCGCCCGGCCCGATCGGCAGGTCGTGCTGTTGCAGGGCGACGGAGCGTTCGGCTTCTCCGGCATGGAGTGGGACACGTTGGTGCGCCACGGTGTTCACGTCGTTTCGGTGATCGGCAACAACGGCATCTGGGCGCTGGAACACCACCCGATGACCATGCTGTACGGATATTCCGTGGTGGCCGAGCTGCGGCCGGGCACCCGCTACGACGAGGTGGTTACCGCCCTCGGCGGGCACGGCGAATTGGTGTCGACGCCGGGCCAGGTGCGGCCCGCGCTGGAGCGGGCGTTCGATGCGGGGCTGCCCGCGGTGGTGAACGCGCTGACCGACCCGACGGTGGCGTACCCGCGCCGCTCGAATCTGGCCTAGCCCTACCACCGCGAGCGTCACGAAATTCACTAGACGCGTTGGACATTGGCCCCCATACGCGAACTACACGTCCAACGCCATCTATCAGCGGATCGGCTTCGAACCCGTCCTCGACAGCGTCCGGATCGAATTCGGCACCGCCAATTGAACGACGAGCGTGCGCGAACTCGCGACCGATGTCGGCGTGTCGCCCGCAGACACGCACGGTCGCGGTGGTTGGCGGGTCCCGTACCGTAATTGTGTGGCGAAGACGAAAACCCGCACCTCAGGTCGTGTCGGCAACCGCTTCTGGAAGCTGCTTGGCGCCAGCACCGATAGGGACCAGGCTCAATCGATGGCGCAGGTGCGCGCCTCGGCGGAGTTCGGCGAGAAGGCCGCTGACCTCGACGACGAGCAGCTGCGCAAGGCCGCCCAGCTGCTCAACCTCGACGACCTGTCCGATTCGGCAGACATCCCGCAATTCCTGGCGATCGCCCGCGAGGCGTCCGAACGAACCACCACGCTGAAGCCCTTCAACGTCCAGTTGCAGGGCGCGCTGCGGATGCTGGCGGGCGACGTGGTCGAGATGGCCACCGGCGAGGGTAAAACGCTGTCGGGTGCGATCGCCGCCGCCGGCTACGCGCTCGGCGGGCGCCATGTCCACGTCATCACCATCAACGACTACCTGGCCCGCCGCGACGCCGAATGGATGTGCCCGCTGCTCGAGGCGATGGGCCTGACGGTCGGCTGGATCACCAGTGATTCCACGGCCGACGAGCGGCGCGACGCGTACAAGCGCGACATCACCTACGCCTCGGTGAACGAGATCGGCTTCGACGTGCTTCGCGACCAGCTCGTCACTGACGTCGAGGATTTGGTGTCGCCCAACCCCGATGTCGCGCTGATCGACGAGGCGGACTCGGTGCTCGTCGACGAAGCGCTGGTGCCACTGGTCCTCGCGGGCACCACCCACCGCGAGACCCCGAAGGTCGAGATCATCCGGCTGGTCGGAGAACTGATCGCGGGCAAGGACTACGACACCGACGCCGACAACCGCAACGTCCATCTGACCGATTCCGGCGCGCGGAAGCTCGAGGCCAAACTCGGCGGTATCGACCTGTACTCCGAGGAACACGTCGGCACCACCCTGACCGAGGTCAACGTCGCCTTGCATGCGCACGTGCTGCTCCAGCGCGACGTGCACTACATCGTCCGCGATGACGCGGTGCACCTGATCAACGCCTCCCGCGGCCGCATCGCGCAACTCCAGCGCTGGCCAGACGGCCTGCAGGCCGCTGTCGAAGCCAAGGAGGGCATCGAGACCACCGAGACCGGCGAGGTGCTCGACACCATCACGGTGCAGGCCGTGATCAACCGCTATCCGACGGTGTGCGGCATGACCGGCACCGCGCTGGCCGCCGGCGAACAGCTGCGCCAGTTCTACAAACTCGCTGTCTCGCCAATTCCGCCCAATACTCCGAACATTCGCGAAGACGAGGCCGACCGCGTGTACATCACTGCCGCGGCCAAGAACGACGGGATCGTCGAGCACATCGCCGAGATCCATGAGACCGGGCAGCCAATCCTGGTCGGCACCCGCGACGTCGCCGAATCCGAGGAGCTGCACGAGCGGCTGGTCAAGGCCGGCATCCCGGCGGTCGTGCTGAACGCGAAGAACGACGCCGAGGAAGCCGCCGTCATCGCCGAGGCAGGCACGCTCGGCTCGGTCACCGTGTCCACGCAGATGGCGGGCCGCGGGACCGATATCCGGCTCGGCGGTTCCGACGAGGCTGACCACGATGAGGTCGCCGAACTCGGCGGGCTGCACGTCATCGGCACCGGCCGCCACCACACCGAACGGCTGGACAATCAGCTGCGTGGCCGCGCCGGACGACAGGGCGACCCCGGTTCGTCGGTGTTCTTCGCCAGCTGGGAAGACGACGTTGTGGTGGCCCATCTCGAACCGAACAAGTTGCCCATGCAGAACGACGAGGACGGCCGAATCGTCAGTGCCAAGGCGGCCACCCTGCTGGACCACGCGCAGCGCATCGCCGAGGGCCGGATGCTCGACGTGCACGCCAACAACTGGCGTTACAACCAGCTGATCGCCCAACAGCGGGCGATCATCGTCGAGCGCCGCGACACCCTGCTGCGCACGGCGACAGCTCGCGAGGAGCTGGCCGAGCTCGCATCCAAGCGTTACGAGGAAGTCGTCGACGAACTCGGCGTCCAGAAGCTGGAGAAGATCTGCCGGCTGATCATGCTGTATCACCTGGATCGCGGCTGGGCAGACCATCTGGCGTACCTGGCGGACATCCGGGAGAGCATTCACCTGCGGGCGTTGGGCAACCAGACCCCGATCGACGAGTTCCACCGGATGGCGGTCGACGCGTTCGCCTCGCTGGCCGCCGACGCGATCGAGGCGGCCCAGCAGACATTCGAGACCGCCGCCTCCATCGAGGACGAGCCGGGCATCGACCTGTCCAAACTCGCCCGCCCGACGTCGACGTGGACATACATGGTGCACGACAACCCGCTGGCAGACGAGTCCATGTCGGCACTGAGCCTGCCAGGGGTATTCCGATAGGTTTAGCCCATGGCGGGCTCTGCCTCCGATGTACGCGACCGGGTGCTGACGGTACCCAACGCGCTGTCGGTGCTGCGCCTGCTGCTGGTGCCGGTATTCCTCTACCTGTTGCTCGTCGCAGACGCCACCGGCTGGGCGGTGGGCGTACTGATGTTCAGCGGGTTCTCCGACTGGGCCGACGGCAAGATCGCGCGGCTGGTCGCCAACCAGTCGTCGCGGCTGGGGGAGTTGCTCGACCCGGCCGTCGACCGCATCTACATGGTGACTGTGCCTGTGGCACTTGCGATTTACGGTGCCGTGCCGTGGTGGATCGTGCTGACGCTGATCGGCCGTGACATCGTGCTGGCCGCGACCCTGACGGTACTGCGCACCAGGGGACTGACCGCGCTGCCGGTCACCTACATCGGAAAGGCCGCCACGTTCGCCCTGATGTCGGGCTTCCCGCTGATCCTGCTCGGCCAGTTCGACGCGCTATGGAGCCGCGTCGTGCTCGCGTGCGGGTGGGCGTTCCTGATCTGGGGCCTGGCCATGTATCTGTGGTCGGGCGTGCTGTACCTGATCCAGGTCGCGATGGTCATGCGCCGGCTGGAAAAGGTTGGGCGATGAGCCGGGGGCGCCGATGAACATGCTGGGCGGCTACGACCCCCAAGCCGGTCGCAACGCTCACCAGGCCGACAAGCCGACGCTGATACCTCTGCCGTCGCTGCTGCGCTCCCTACTCTCCGATCATCTGGACCCGGGTTATGCCGCCGCGGCGGAGGCGAAGGCGGCGGGCAGGCGCCGCACGTGGTGGCAGGCGTGGGCCTGGCAGATCAGCGGCGGGCTGGTGATCGCTGCGGTGTTCGCGCTGGCGCTGGCGCAGGCGCGCTCGACGGCGCCGGGTGTGCGCGAGACGCAGCAGGTGCTAGCGGGCAGCGTCAAGTCCGCGGAAGCGACCACCAATGACGTCACCGCCCGCCGCAACGCGCTGACGCTGCAGGTCGACGCCGAACGGCGCAGCAGGCTCGAAGGCGACGAACGCGGCCAGCAACTGCTGGGCGGCCTCGATGTGGCGAACTTCGCGGCGGCCGCCACGCCGGTGATCGGACCCGGCCTCACCATCACCGTCACCGATCCCGGGATGTCCAAGGACCTCAGCGACGTCTCCAAGGAGCGCGTCGCGGGTAGCCAGCAGGTAATCCTGGACCGTGATCTGCAGCTTGTCGTCAACTCGCTGTGGGTCAGCGGCGCGGAAGCTGTCTCGGTGGGCGGGGTCCGCATCGGCCCGAACGTGACCATCCGGCAGGCGGGCGGCGGCATCCTGGTCGACAATCAACCGATCAGCAGCCCATACGTCATTCTCGCTGTCGGACCGCCGCACGCCATGCAGGACGTGTTCGATCGCAGCCCAGGGTTGCAGCGACTTCGCTTGCTGGAGACCAGCTACGGCATCGGGGCCACCGTCAGCACCGGCGACGGTCTGACGCTGCCGGCCGGTTCGGTTCGAGAAGTCAACTTCGCCAAGCAGATTGGGCCTTGAATGAGCGGACGCACATGATCGGAATCGCTGCGCTTGTCATCGGGATCGTGCTGGGGCTGGTATTTCACCCCAGTGTCCCCGAGGTCATCCAGCCGTACTTGCCGATCGCGGTGGTGGCCGCGCTCGATGCGGTATTCGGCGGGTTGCGGGCGTATCTAGAGCGGATCTTCGACTCGAAGGTGTTCGTGATCTCGTTCGTGTTCAACGTTTTGGTTGCCGCGTTGATCGTCTATGTCGGCGACCAACTCGGCGTCGGCACCCAGCTGTCCACCGCGATCATCGTGGTGCTCGGCATCCGCATCTTCGGCAACGCAGCCGCCTTGCGGCGCAGATTGTTCGGCGCGTGACAGATGAGTGAGCACCCGCCCCAACACGCCGCCGAGCCTGACCAGCACGGGCGCCACGAGTTGCCGCCGGACGAGCCGGCGCCCGAGATCGGCGAGCTGCACGCCGCCGGGGTGAAGGGCGTGGCGCGCGGAGGTCGGTCGCAGCTCGTGTTCGGCGCGCTGGCGGTGTTGTTGTGCGTGGTACTCGGCATCGCGATCGTCACGCAGGCGCGGCAGACCGAGTCCGGAGACTCTCTGGAAACTGCCCGGCCCGCCGATCTTCTAGTGCTGCTGGATTCGCTGCAACAACGGGAGGCCGCGCTCAACACCGAAGTAACCGACCTGCAGCGCACACTGGCGCAGTTGCAGGCGTCGGGCAGCAGTGATGCGGCCGCGATCGAGAATGCGCAGGCCCGGCTCGCCGCGCTGTCGATACTGATCGGCACCGTCGCCGCAACGGGTCCCGGTGTGATGTTGACGATCGAGGACACCGCGCCGGGTGTGCCTGCCGAGACCATGCTTGACGTGATCAACGAGCTCCGAAACGCCGGGGCCGAGGCGATGGAGATCCGCGGCGGGGCGGCGGCCGTCCGGGTCGGCGTCGATACCTGGGTCGTCGGGACGCCAGGCGCGCTTGTCGTCGACAGCGCCACGGTGAACCCGCCGTATTCGGTTCTGGCGATTGGTGATCCGCCGACGCTGGCCGCGGCAATGAACATTCCCGGCGGTGCGATGGATAGCGTGGAGCGCGTCGGCGGGTCGATGGTGGTACAACAGTCCGACCGCGTGGACGTAACCGCCTTGCGGCAACCGAAACCCCGCCAATACGCTCAGCCAGTCAAATGAGGGCACTTGTCCGCCGCCGACAACTAGGAGCGTCGTGAGCGAAATCCCAGCCGGCCTGTACTACACCGAGGAACACGAGTGGGTGCAGCGCACCGGTGACGACACCGTGCGGGTCGGCATCACCGACTACGCCCAGTCGGCACTCGGCGACGTGGTGTTCGTCCAGTTGCCCGACGTCGGCGCCGAGGTGACGGCGGGTGAGTCGTTCGGCGAGGTGGAGTCGACCAAGTCGGTGTCCGACCTTTACGCCCCCGTCAGCGCGAAAGTCGTTGCTGTCAATGGTGATCTGGAAGCAAACCCGCAATTGGTCAACTCCGATCCCTACGGCGACGGCTGGCTCGTCGACCTCCAAATTGACGCCTCGTCGCTCGAGGATGCGGTAGCCGGACTGCTTGATGCGGACGGCTACCGCGGCACGGTGACCGAATGACGGATTGTTAGGGTTCTGCAGAGCAGTTTCGAAAGACCGATGTCCAACACAGGCGGATCCGGCGGTGGTGGACACAATCATGTCAAGTGCGCGGTACGGTCGACACCAGACGTAATCACGGCTGGGGGGCCCGGCCTGATATCGCCACAGCAGCCAGTGAGGAGCAGCGGGTGACGGAAAAGGACCAGAACTCTGGGGCCGACCAGACGTCTGACGATGTCACCGTGGAGACGACATCAGTCTTCCGCGCCGACTTCCTCAATGAGCTGGACGCTCCGCCCGCGGCCGGCACCGACGGTGCTGTCTCCGGTGTTGAGGGGCTGCCCGCCGGATCGGCGCTCCTGGTCGTCAAGCGCGGGCCCAACGCAGGCTCGCGGTTCCTGCTCGACCAGCCCACCACCTCGGCCGGTCGGCATCCCGACAGCGACATCTTCCTCGACGACGTCACGGTCAGCCGTCGGCACGCCGAGTTCCGGCTGGAAAGCGGGGAATTTCAGGTCGTCGACGTGGGCAGCCTCAACGGCACATACGTCAACCGCGAACCGGTCGATTCCGCGGTGTTGGCCAACGGTGACGAGGTGCAGATCGGCAAGTTCCGCCTGGTTTTCCTGACCGGGCCCAAGGGTGACGACAGCGGCCCGGGCAGTTAAGTGACCGCCCCCGACACGCCCGCTCTGGCCGGGATGTCGATCGGAGCGGTCCTCGATCTGCTGCGAGGTGACTTCCCGGACGTGACCATCTCCAAGATCCGGTTCCTGGAAGCCGAAGGCCTGGTCACCCCCGAGCGCACCGCGTCGGGATATCGGCGGTTCACCGCCTACGACTGCGCGCGTCTGCGGTTCATCCTGACCGCCCAGCGCGACCAGTATCTGCCGCTGAAGGTCATCAAGGCACAGCTGGACGCCCAGCCCGATGGCGAGCTGCCCCAGAGCGGATCCGCTTACGGCGTACCGCGTTTGGTTCCTGTGTCCAGCGACGACGCCGACACGGCGGTGGTGCAGTCGCAGGCCCGGCTTCGCCGGGAGGATCTACTCGCTCGGTCGGGGATCGACGAGGCTCTTCTCAACGAGCTGGTCAAGGGCGCCATCATCAGGCCTGGGACAGCTGGCTTCTTCGACGAGCATTCGGTGGTGATCGCCCAATGCGCCAAGGCACTGGAGGAGTACGGCGTGGAGCCGCGCCACCTGCGGGCGTTCCGCTCGGCGGCCGATCGGCAGTCCGATTTGATCGCGCAGATCGCGGGTCCGGTGGTCAAGGCTGGCAAGGCCGGGGCCCGCGACCGCGCCGACGATCTTGCCCGCGAGGTAGCGGCGCTGGCGATCACGTTGCACACGTCTCTGATCAAGTCCGCCGTGCGCGACGTTCTGGATCGCTGAGGATTAGACTCGCTTTTGACGGCTTCTTGGTGCGGAGGGCAGACACAGATGGGTGAGGTTCGTGTGGTCGGCATTCGCGTGGAGCAGCCGCAGAACCAGCCGGTGCTGTTGCTGCGAGAAGCCAACGGTGACCGCTACTTGCCGATCTGGATCGGCCAGCCGGAGGCCGCGGCCATCGCGCTCGAACAACAGGGGCACGAGCCGGCGCGGCCGCTGACGCACGACCTGATCCGAGATCTCATTACCGCACTTGGCCATTCGCTCAAGGAAGTGCGCATTGTCGATCTCCAGGAGGGCACCTTCTACGCTGACCTGATCTTCGACCGCGACATCAAGGTGTCGGCGCGGCCGTCGGACTCGGTGGCCATCGCGCTGCGCGTCGGCGTCCCGATCTATGTCGAGGAGGCGGTGCTCGCCGAGGCGGGCCTGCTGATTCCCGACGAGAACGACGAGGAAGCCGCGGGCGCCGTGCGCGAAGACGAAGTCGAGAAGTTCAAGGAGTTCCTCGACAGCGTGTCGCCCGACGATTTCAAGGCCACGTAAGAGGGCCAGCCAGCGGGTTTTGTCACGTATACGTCTCGTCGCGCTCGACACGCGGCGCGGGTTTTCCAGAACCGCGAATTGGGCAGCCATACTTGGCGTCGACGAGCAGTAATGGCTCGACGGGAAGCGTATGCTCGACACATTCGAGCTTCGGCAAACGTGCGCCCATGCAGGTCACAGACGCGAGTTCGATCGGCGAGAGGATTCGAGAGTGGGAGACACGCCACGTCAAGAGCAGCTGGACCTGTCCACCAGCAGCGGGCCCGCTGAATCGCCAGCCAGTACGCCGAGCGAACCCGTGCAGGCCGGTCTGTTCCCTGACAACTCGGTGCCCGACGAGCTGGTCGGGTACCGCGGTCCCAGCGCCTGCCAGATCGCCGGAATCACTTACCGCCAGCTGGATTACTGGGCGCGGACCTCACTTGTCGTGCCGTCCATCCGGAGCGCGGCCGGTTCGGGTAGCCAGCGGCTGTACTCGTTCAAGGACATCCTGGTTCTCAAGATCGTCAAGCGGTTGTTGGATACCGGCATCTCGCTGCACAACATCCGCGTCGCTGTCGACCATCTGCGTCAGCGCGGCGTTCGCGATCTGGCCAATATCACGCTGTTCTCCGATGGCACCACGGTTTACGAGTGCACGTCGGCTGAGGAAGTGGTGGACCTGCTGCAGGGCGGCCAGGGCGTGTTCGGTATCGCGGTGTCCGGCGCCATGCGGGAGCTGACCGGCGCGATCGCCGACTTCCCTGGTGAGCGCGCCGACGGCGGCGAATCGATCGCCGAGCCCGAAGACGAGCTGGCCTCGCGGCGCAAGCACCGCGACCGCAAAATCGGCTAGGCCTGCGCGGTTTCGCTGGCTGAGCGGCTAGTTATGACACGTTTTCTGCTTGTAACCGTGCAATCGGTGGCCACTGGGCGGCCACGGTAAGCTTGTCAGTGCATCGCCCTTGTGTGGGAGAGTTCCGTGGCCGCCAGCCACGGACGCCGAAGGAGCAACACCTCTCCGTCAACCTCTCAGGCACCCAGGACCGCGCAAGGCCCCGATGCCTCTGGAAAGTGGTGAGCAGTCCTTTCGAGGACCGTCTCACCCGCCCATGGGGAAAGGTGCCTTCGCCTAAGGCCGCCGAATCTCTCAGGCGCCCGTGACGGGTTGACGACAGAGGGGGAGGAACCCAGCCGTTCCTGCCCTAACGCGTCGGGAGTACACGTCAGTGTTCGATCACAACCAGCCCAACTTCGCCGATCGTCACATCGGACCGGACGCGGATGCCGTCGCCGCGATGCTCAAGACCATCGGCGTGGGATCTCTCGACGAATTGGCTGAGGCGGCGCTGCCCGCAGGCATCCTGGATGTGCTACCCGACGACGGCGTCGCGCCCGGGCTTGATCAGCTGCTGCCCGCCGCCAGCGAGCAGGAAGCGCTGACCGAACTGCGCGAAATGGCGGACTCCAACTCCGTCGCCGTGTCGATGATCGGGCAGGGTTACTTCGACACCCTGACGCCACCGGTGTTGCGCCGCAACATACTTGAGAATCCCGCCTGGTACACCGCCTATACCCCGTATCAGCCGGAGATCAGCCAGGGCCGCCTCGAGGCGCTGCTGAACTTCCAGACCATGGTCGCCGACCTGACCGGGCTCGAGGTTGCCAACGCGTCGATGCTCGACGAGGGCACCGCCGCCGCGGAGGCGATGACGCTGATGCACCGGGCGGTGAAGGGAAATCGGTCTGGCCGACTGGTAGTTGATGCCGACGTCTACCGCCAGACCGCGGCGGTGGTGGCCACCCGCGCCGAACCGCTGGGCATCGAGATCGTCACCGCCGACCTCCGCGCCGGCCTGCCGGATGGCGACTTCTTCGGCGTGATCACCCAGCTGCCCGGTGCCAGCGGATGCGTCAATGACTGGACTGAGTTGGTGACCGCTGCGCATGACCGTGGCGCACTGGTCGCGGTCGGTGCCGACCTGCTGGCGCTGACGCTGATCGCATCGCCCGGCGACATCGGTGCCGACGTCGCCTTCGGTAGCACCCAACGTTTCGGTGTGCCAATGGGATTCGGCGGTCCCCACGCGGGCTACCTCGCCGTGCACGCCAAGCATGCGCGTCAGTTGCCCGGCCGATTGGTCGGCGTTTCCGTAGATGCGGACGGGTCGCCGGCCTTCAGATTGGCCCTGCAGACACGCGAGCAGCACATCCGCCGCGACAAGGCCACCAGCAACATCTGCACGGCCCAGGTGCTGCTCGCTGTCATCGCCGCGATGTACGCGAGCTATCACGGCGCGGACGGCTTGGCCGGGATCGCGCGTCGGGTGCACGCCCATGCGGAGGCGATCGCCGGCGCGCTGGGCGACGCGTTGGTTCACGCCACGTTCTTCGACACCGTGCTCGCGAGTGTCCCCGGACGCGCCGACGAGGTGATCGCGGCGGCCAAGGCCAGCGGCATCAACCTGTGGCGCGTCGACGCCGACCACGTGTCGGTCTCGTGCGACGAGGCCACCACCTCCGAGCACGTGGCGACGGTGATCGAGGCCTTCGGGTTGGCTTCCGCTGAGCCGAAGCGCTCGGACATCGCCATCCGCACCTCAGAGTTCCTCACTCATCCGGCGTTCACGCGATATCGCACCGAAACCGAGATGATGCGCTACCTGCGGTCATTGGCCGACAAAGATATTGCGTTGGACCGCAGCATGATTCCACTGGGGTCCTGCACGATGAAACTCAACGCGGCCGCCGAGATGGAGCCGATCACCTGGCCGGAGTTCTCGCGCCAGCATCCGTTCGCGCCCGCGTCGGACACGCCGGGGCTGCGCAAGCTGATCGACGACCTCGAGACCTGGCTGACCGCGATCACCGGGTATGACGCGGTATCACTCCAGCCGAATGCGGGTTCGCAAGGCGAGTATGCCGGTCTGCTGGCGATCCAGGCGTATCACGCCGAACGCGGCCAGCCGGGCCGCGACGTGTGCCTGATCCCCTCGAGCGCCCACGGCACCAACGCGGCGTCGGCGGCACTGGCCGGCATGCGGGTCGTGGTGGTGGCGTGCCGCGCCAATGGTGACGTCGACCTCGACGACCTGCGCGCGAAGGTCGCCGAGCACGCAGATCGGTTGTCGGCGTTGATGATCACCTACCCGTCGACGCACGGCGTCTTCGAGCACGACATCGCCGAGATCTGCGCGGCGGTCCACGACGTGGGCGGTCAGGTCTACGTCGACGGCGCCAACCTCAACGCCCTGGTCGGGCTGGCCAGGCCAGGCCGGTTCGGCGGCGACGTGAGCCACCTCAACCTGCACAAGACGTTCTGCATCCCGCACGGCGGGGGCGGTCCCGGTGTCGGGCCAGTGGCGGTGCGCGAGCACCTCGCCAAATACCTGCCCGGCCACCCGTTGGCACAGGAGCTGTCCGAGAAGTACACGGTGTCCTCGGCGCCATACGGTTCGGCGTCGATCCTGCCGATTACCTGGGCCTACATCCGGATGATGGGCTCGGGCGGGCTGCGTGCGGCGTCGCTGACGGCGATCGCCTCGGCGAACTACATCGCCCGGCGCCTCGACGAGTACTACCCGGTGCTGTACACCGGTGAGAACGGCATGGTGGCCCACGAGTGCATCCTCGACCTGCGAGGCATCACCAAAGCAACCGGCGTGACCGTCGATGATGTAGCAAAACGCTTGGCGGACTACGGGTTTCACGCGCCGACGATGAGCTTCCCCGTCGCAGGCACGCTAATGGTCGAGCCCACAGAAAGCGAGAGCCTTACCGAGATCGACGCGTTCTGCGACGCGATGATCGCGATCCGCGGTGAGATCGACAAGGTCGGCGCGGGCACATGGTCTGTCGACGACAACCCGCTGCGCGGCGCGCCGCACACGGCGGAATGCCTGATGGTGGACGAGTGGGATCACCCCTACACCCGCGAGCAGGCGGCCTACCCGCTGGGCAAAGGCTTCCGGCCCAAGGTGTGGCCGCCGGTGCGCCGCATTGACGGCGCTTACGGCGACCGCAACCTGGTGTGCTCGTGCCCGCCGGTGGAGGCGTTCGCATAGGTGCGCCACCTGCCGAGTGTGGGATTGATGCACGCTTCGGCGCTGAAAAAGCGTGCGGGTAACCCACGTTCGGCGGCGTGAGGCGTCAGCCGAAGCGGTCGAGGATCGCCTCGGTGATCCGCTCGGGTGCGTCCTCTTGGATGTAGTGCTTGGCGTCGGGCAACTCGACGAGGACGTGGTCGGAGAACGTCGTCCGCATCCTGGGCACATTGGGCCCTGGCCTGAAAGCGAAATCCCTCATGCCCCACACCAACAGCGTGGGCTTGGCGCCCAGTTTGGTTGGCACGTCGCGGGCCAGTCGTTGCAGCAACGGCCGGGCGGCCAGAATCTCCTTCGGCATGCGAGCCACTCCGGCCCGCGCCTCCGGAGTTGGCTGCACCTCGCGATAATGGTCCATCACCGTTTCGCTCAATGATGTCGCCGTTCCGGCAGGAATGAGCTTCTCGACGAAAAAGTTTCGCCGCAGGATCGCGTATTGCATCGGCGGGCTGCCCATGACCCTGCTGAAGATCTTCGTAGGCAGATCCTGCGCGGGCCAGAACCAGGTGTTGCCAAGAATGACGCCACGCACTCGGTCGGCTCTAAGGGTGGCGACGGCCATGCTGATCGGGCCGCCCCAGTCCTGGCCCATCGTCAAGTAGCCGTCGAGGTCGAGGTGATCGACGAACTCACCCATCACCTGCGCGTGTTCTTCGATCGTGTATCCGAACCCCGGCGGCCGCTCAGACAGCCCGAAGCCGAGGTAATCGGGTGCGATACAACGGAAACGGCCGCGCAGGGCGGAAATGATGTCACGGTACAGAAAGCTCCACGTCGGATTGCCATGCCATAGCACGAGGGGCGGCCCGTCCCCCTCATCGATGTAGTGCAGGCGGCCCCGTGAGCTGTCGAACCACCGCGACGTGAAAGGGTACAAGGCCGGATCCGGCGTGAATTCGATCAGCATTTTGTGTTCCTCGGCTGACGGTGTTGATACGGTCGCTCGGGTGTTACCCCCAAGAGTGGCAGAGTGGCGCGACGGCGGCAGGTTGTTGCCGACACCGGCGGGCAGCGTGTTCGTCCGCTCGGCACCCGGCGATGGCCCGACGATCCTGTTGCTGCACGGCTACCCGTCGAGCTCGTTTGACTATCAGGGGGTCGTCCCGCACTTGGCCGGGCGGGCGTGGCTGACATTGGACTTTTTGGGCTTCGGCCTTTCGGATAAACCCCGGCCACACCGGTTCAGCCTGCTCGAGCAGGCCGACATCGTGGCGGCCGTCGTCGCCCAAGCCGCGCCGGGACCGGTGGTGCTCGTCGCACACGACATGGGGACATCGGTGACCACCGAGCTGTTGGCGCGAGACCTCCAGGGCCACTTGCCATTCGAATTGCAAAAGGTGGTGCTGACGAACGGCAGCGTTATCCTGCGACGCGCCAGCCTGCGGCCCATTCAGAAGGTGCTGCGTGGCCCATTCGGACCGGTCGTCGCACGGCTGTCCAACAAGGCGATGTTCAGCCGCGAGTTCGGACGCTTGTTCAGCACCAGTCACCCCCTATCGGCGACGGAAGCCGACGCGCAGTGGGCGCTGATGTCGTATAACCGGGGGCACCGCGTCGCGCACCTGCTCATCTCGTATCTCGACGAGCGTGAGCGGTACGCCGACCGGTGGCATGGCGCGGTTCGGGACTGGCCGAAACCGCTGAGTTTTCTGTGGGCACTCGACGATCCGGTGGCAACCACCAACGTGCTCGACGGGCTGCGTGAATTACGGCCAGCCGCAGACGTTGTCGAGCTGCCCGGTGTCGGGCACTACCCGCAGGTTGAGGTGCCGGAGGTATTCACCCGCGCGGCTCTGAGCCTGCTGGCCGTTGCCCACTGAAGGGTGCGAATTTAGCCCACGAACTCCGTGACCGCGGTGGTGAGCTCGGGACCCGCCGAGCTGGCCAAGTTCTGGTAGCTGCCGCCGCTGGCCTGTGCGACGGCCTCCCAGGTGGCGCGGTCCGAGTCGTTGCCGAAATCGATGACGTTGACGGCGATCGGTCGCGACGGGTCAAACGCACCGCGGATGTACTGTTGCAGGCCCTGACCGTCGAGCGATTGGTCCGTGTGCGGCCCCTCGGTGATGACGAGGAGTGAATTGCTCTGGCCCTGACGGAAATTCGTCTTGAGCTGATCGTAGATCATTCGCAGCGTGGTGAATGAGACCGCACCGCCGCCCGACGCGGTCTGCGAGTTCAAGGCGCTCGTCAACGCCGCCGAGCGGGGCTGCCCGTTGACGGGGTCCGACAGCGGCCCGGTGCTGACCTCCGACCTGCCTTCGACGCCGTCGAACGTCCACAGGCCGACAACAGCATTCTGCGGCAACGCCTGCAACCGAGCATTGAGAGCCGTCACCACATTGGCCACCCGGGACTTGCCGCCCTCGGTGGTGGGCATCGACTGGTCGAGCATGATGGTCACGGCGGGGCTCTGGACCGGAGCGGTCAGCGCGTTGGCGAGCGTCGACCGCATCGCGGTGTCGCCAACCGACAGCGGCGCGGAGACTGGCGCGAAACTCGTCACGTCGCTCTTCGGTGGAGTGCCACCCTCGGTACGGAAGCCGGCCTTCGCCAACTCCGCGAGTTGCTCGGGTTTGCGCATGAAACGGGCGAATTCGCTGGCCGCGCTGACCTGTTCCTGGGACAGCCAATTGCCGCTGAGCAGCACCGTCGGATAGTCCGCCATGGCCGTGGGCCCAGGCGGCAGCCACGAAGCGACCGTGTCTTTGGCGTTCGGCAGCGACGCGGCGCGTTGGAATAACTGCTGCTCGGTGGTGACGACCGCGTGCACCGGTGCTGAGGCCGGATCGGTGGAGCTCAGCAAGGCGTCCATCGCCGTCGACGCCTTGTTGTCGGCGAGCTTGGGCTGACCGGCAACCAGCGTGTTCACCGCGCCCGCTCCGGAGCTGGCCGGTTGGCCCGCCGGTGCCGACGCCGCCGCCACGGCCTCCGCGGCCAGGTAGGACGCGTCGGCGTCGCCGCTGAGCGGTAACGCAAGCCGAAGCGGTCCCCAGCCGGGCAGATTCAGTCCGTCCAGCCCCGTCGGGTTGGTCTGCAGGCCCGGCAGGGTTCCCCAGTTCTGTTGGGCCAACGCATTTTTGAGCTGCGGCCGGATGGCAAGCAGGACAGGCGAGGTGACCAGTGAACGGCTGTCGCTGACCGTCTGCGCCCCGGCGGCCGCCTCGAGCCGGGCCTCGGACACCGAGCTGGCCGGGATCCACAGCGCGGGACGTTCACCGAGCTCCGCCGGCCACTTGCCGATGAAGCCGTTGACCACCTGATCCGGGTCGGCGGGTTTGACCCCCACCTTCACGCACCGGTCGGCGACGGGTGCGGCGCTCTTGTTGTAGGTGTCGGCAAGCGTCTGGACCTTGTCGGCGATCGACGGATCGGCCACGACCGCGACGGCGAGTTCGCCGTCCACACAGCGTGCGGCTGCCGCGTCAGTACGGTTCGACAGGGCGTCGCCGAAGAATCGCCACAGAATGAACGCGCCGACCACGACGACAACGGCGACCAACGCGGCGATCACGCCGAGGCTTACCCCGCGCCTGCCAGCTGTCACCGCGCGGTGGCTGCCTGTCCACTCGCCGCCTTCCCATTCGCCTCCGTGCGCAGGTCCCGACGACCGCGGCGGGGGAGCGGCGCCGCCACCGCTCAGCGGTTGCGACTGCGCGTAGTCCAGGTCGGTCTCATAGTCGGTGTCGGTGTAGTCCGGCTCGTCGTAATCTTCTTCGCCATACCCGGGCTCACGGTAACCGGGCTCGTCATGACCGGGTTGGTCGTAGCCGGACTCGTCGTAATCGCCCTCGGGATATTCCGTCTCGGGGTAGACGGGTTCACGGTAGCCCGGCGGGTCGTAGGAGGATTCGCGATAGCCGGCACTGCGATAGTCCTGCTCGCCGTGTTCGGGCCCATGGTCGGGTTCAACGGCTTCCTGGCGACCGAAGCGCTGGGTCGGCGGTTCCTCTGGCACGTCCTTGCCGGCCGAGTCCTCGGGATCGGGAATGCTATGCCTGCCCACTTCAGCCCTTGAGCTCGCTGCGACGACCGGTCATCGCATCATCCACCGTTGCTTGCTGCCTTATATTCACGGCGTCGCCGGTGCAGAATCGGCTCGGTGTAACCGTTGGGCTGCGCGCCGCCGGACAAGATCAGCTCCTGCGCCGCCTGGAACGCGATGCTGCCGTCGGGATCCGGTGCCATTGGCCGGAATTCAGGATCCTTCGCGTTCTGCTCGTCGACCACCGCGGCCATCCGGCGCAGGCTGGCCTTCACGTCGTCGGAGGTGATCACCCCGTGCCGCAGCCAGTTCGCCAGCAGCTGGCTGGAGATCCGCAGCGTCGCACGGTCTTCCATCAGCGCGACGTCGTGGATGTCGGGCACCTTCGAGCAGCCGACGCCGGCGTCGATCCACCGAACCACGTAGCCCAGGATCGACTGGCAGTTGTTGTCGACCTCTTCGCGGATCTCCTCCGGCGCCCACGCCAGCTCCTTGGCAAGCGGGACGGTCAGAAGTTGATCAATGTTGGTGCGGCGCTTGCCTTCCAGCTCCTTGTGGACCGCATATACGTCGACCTCGTGGTAATGCATGGCGTGCAGGGTGGCCGCCGTCGGCGACGGCACCCACGCGGTGGTGGCTCCGGCCTTGGGCTGACCGATCTTCTGCTCGACCATGTCGGCCATCAGCTCGGTCATCGCCCACATGCCCTTGCCGATCTGCGCGCGGCCCGAGAAGCCGGTGGCAAGGCCGATGTCGACGTTCTGGTCTTCGTAGGCCGCAATCCACTGGGTGCCCTTCATCGCACCCTTGCGAATCATCGGCCCGGCTTCCATCGAGGTGTGGATCTCGTCTCCCGTGCGGTCAAGGAAACCGGTGTTGATGAACACCACCCGGTCGGCAGCCGCCTTGACGCAGGCCTTCAGGTTGAGGGTGGTGCGTCGCTCCTCGTCCATGATCCCGACCTTGAGCGTGTTCTGCGGCAGCCCGAGAACGTCCTCGACCCGGCTGAACAGCTCGACGGTGTAGGCCACCTCGTCGGGGCCGTGCATCTTCGGCTTCACGATGTAGACAGACCCGGTGCGGCTGTTCATCAGCGGCCCGTTGCCGTCGTTCTGCTTCAGCCCATGCATGGCGATCAGGCTGGTGAACAGCGCGTCCTGGATGCCTTCGAACACCTCGTTGCCGTCGGCGTCCACGATCGCGTCGTTGGTCATCAGATGGCCCACGTTGCGCACGAACAGCAGGCTGCGACCCGGCAGCGTCAACTCGCCGCCGTCCGGCGTCGAATAGGTGCGGTCCTGGTTGAGGACGCGGGTGAACGTCTCGGCGCCCTTGCTGACCTCCTCGGTGAGGTCGCCCCTGTTCAGGCCCAGCCAGTTCCGGTAGCCCAGCACCTTGTCGTCGGCGTCGACGGCGGCCACCGAGTCCTCGAAGTCCATGATCGTGGTGATCGCCGACTCCAGCACGACGTCCTTGATGCCGGCCTTGTCGGTCGAGCCGACCGGCGAATCGGGGTCGATCAGGATCTCTATGTGCAGGCCGTTGTTGACCAGCAGCACCGACCACTCAGGCGCGCCGAGCTCTCCCGTGTAGCCGACGAACTGCTCGGGAGCGGCCAGCCCGGTCGACAGGCCGTCGCCCAAAGTTATGAGGAGCTGCCCGACCCCGTCTTCCTGGCTGATCTGGACACCGGTTGCCTCGCTCCACTCACCCGATGCCAGCGGAACGGCGCCATCGAGGAACTGCCGCGCGTAGGCGATGACCTTGTCGCCACGCACCTTGTTATAGCTAGTGCCCTTCTCGGCGCCGTCGTCCTCCGGGATCACATCGGTGCCGTACAGCGCGTCGTACAGCGAGCCCCAGCGGGCGTTGGCGGCGTTGAGCGCGAATCGCGCGTTGAGGATCGGCACCACCAGCTGCGGGCCCGCGGTCGTGGTGATCTCGTCGTCGACGCCGGCCGTTGTGATGGTGAAGTCATCCGGCTCGGGCTGCAGATAGCCGATCTCGGTGAGGAACTGCTTGTAGCCGTCGGGGTCGATCGGCTCGATGACGTGCTGACGGTGGTACTTGTCGATCTGCGCCTGCAGATCGTCGCGGCGGGCCAGCAGGTCTTGGTTCTGGGGGCTGAGATCGGTGACGACCTTGTCGACGCCCGCCCAGAAGCTGTCGGTGTCGATGTCAGTGCCGGGCAGCGCCTCGTTGTTGATGAAGTCGTACAACACCTGGGCGACGCGCAGGTTCCCAACCGTCACGCGATCGGTCATGTTTCCTCCCTAAAGCCGTCGATCCAGCTTACCCATGGGTAACTGCGGTTATTCGCCAGCGGCCGCCGTGAGCAGCGCGTCACACCGGTCGGCCAGGATGGCCCGCAATGGTGCGGCCCGCTCAGCAACGCTCTGCTGGGTCCGGACATACTCGGCGCGACCCGCCGGGTTCTCGACGGCGATCGGCTCGAATCCGTAGTCGCGCAGATCATAGGGGCTGGCCCGCATGTCCAGCGCACGGGCATCGGCCGCCAGCTCCAGGCAGTCCATCACCAGCTCCGATTCCACAAGCGAACCGAGCTTGAAGGCCCACTTGTACAGATCCATGTTCGCGTGAATGCACGCCGGTTGCTCCGCGGCGACCTGCCCCTCGCGGGTGAGCTCCTCGGCGTTGCGGCGCGTCGCCGGCTCGGTGAAGAAGCGATATGCGTCAAAATGGCTGCAGCGCAACGGCATTGATTCGACGACCGTATCGGTGCCCGCGGCGCCGAGACGCAGCGGCACCTGGGCGTGGCGCACGCCGGGCGCCCGATACACCATCGCCCACTCATGCAACCCGAAGCAGTTCAGCCGCGCAGGACGCGAAGCCGTCGCCCGCAGCAAGCGAAGGATGAACCGGACGGTGTCGATACGCGCCAGCAGGTGCTCACGCGTCACCGCCGCGCCAAGCGGCCCACGGCCGTAGCCGCTGCGGCCGACGTAGTGCTCCGCCGCCGCGCCGCCGAGTGCTACGCCGAAACCTGGGTGCCAGATCCGCAGCTGGCGCGGCCGCAGGCTGTAGTAGGTGAACAGGAAGTCCCACACCGGATGCGCCTCACCCGTCCGGGCTCGGCTGCGATGAGGCTCACAGAAGTCGTCCACCCGTTTGTGGTGAGACCGTTCGCGGGTGGTCCAGTCGGCCTGATCGAGGACCGACTCAGCCACGGTGCGTCCCATCGCGCACCGCCCCGACCAAGTCCTCGACCAGATCCTCCAGCGCCACAATCGCCGATACCTCGCCGTCCGGGCCGCCCGTGACGAGCGCCAGGTGGCTGTTGTTTCGCCGCATCCGCGTCAACGCGTCGGGCAGCGGCAGTGACTCGGGCACCTGCGGCAGCGGACGCACCATCGCCACGTCAACGACCGCTTCCGGGTTGTCGACGAGGGGCAGCACATCCTTGATGTGGACGTAGCCGACGAACTGGCCGGACGAACTCACCACCGGAAAGCGGGAGTATCCGGTCTCGCCCAGCGCGCGCTGAATCGCTGCCACCGTCGGCCCGGTACCTTCGGCGGCCGCCTGCACCGCGTGCACCTCACTGAGCGGCACCGCGACTTCGCCGACCACCCGGTTGCGAATCCGCAGGGCCCGGGAGAGCCGGTTGTGCTCCTCGGTGTCGAGTAAGCCCTCCGACAGCGATTCGGCGATCATCTGCGACAGCTCGACCGTCGAAACCGTGTTTTCCAGTTCTGTTTTCGCCTCGACACCGAACGCGCGCAGGATCGTCCGCGCACACCAGTCGTAGACCGCGATGACGGGCCGGGCGATGCGGATCCACAACAGGTACGGCGGAACCAGCAGCATGGCCGACGACTCAGGCCCGGCGATCGCGATGTTCTTCGGCACCATCTCGCCAAGAAGCACATGCAGCACCACGACGATGGTGATCGCGATGACGAACGACACCGTGTGCAGAACGGTGTCGGGAATACCGAGCAAATGGAACGGGATCTCCAGCAGGTGCGCCACCGCCGGTTCACCAACCCGGCCCAGCAAGATCGAACAGATCGTGATCCCGAGCTGCGCCCCTGCGAGCATCAGTGGCAGATTCTCGCCAGCCCGGATGACTGCCACCGCGCTGTGCTTGCCCTGTTCGGCGAGCGCCTCGAGCCTGTCGCGGCGCGCCGAGATCAACGCGAACTCCGCGCCGACGAAGAACGCGTTCGCGGCCAGGAGCAGCACGGTCAGGACGACGCCGAAAATGTCACCCATCAGAGCCATCGCTCTTCGCGTTAGTCGTCATCGGCGGCGCCCCCGTCCAGCTTCGTCAGTTCCAATTGATCGATCCGGCGACCGTCCATCTGCAACACCGTGGCCAGCCAGCGCACCGGGGCATCCAGCGCTGCGTCGGGATCGAAGGCCGTCAGCTCGATCGACTCGCCCTCTTCAGGAATGTGGCCGAGTTCCTGCAGGACCAGGCCGCCGATGGTTTCGTACTCGCCCTCAGGCGCCCGGAATCCGGTCGCGCCGGCCACCTCATCGATGCGAAGCAGGCCCGAAACGTGCCACCCCCGGCCCGCTTGTACGACGTCAGCCGTCGGCTCGTCGTGTTCATCGCGGATGTCGCCGACGATCTCCTCGATGACGTCCTCGACCGTCACCATGCCTGCGGTGCCGCCGTATTCGTCGACGACCAACGCCGTCTGCAAGCCGTCGGCGCGCAGCTGGGCCATCACGTCGTCACCGTCCAAGGTGGACGGGACCCTTGCGACAGGCTGCGCCAGGCTGGCCAGCCTGGTCGTCTTGTGTTGCGCCGGGGGGACTTCGAAAACCTGTTTGACGTGGATGATTCCGACAGTTTCGTCGAGGTCACCGTCGACGATCGGGAACCGCGAGTATCCGCTCTGGATCGCGGCATCGACCAGGTCGGCGACCGTGTCGTCGACTTCGAGCGTCGCGATTTCTGTTCGGGGCGTCATCAGTTCCTCGGCGGTGCGCGAGCCGAACTGCAGTGATCGATCCACCAGGGTCGCGGTGACGGGATCGAGAGACCCCCGTCGAGCCGAGTTGCGCACCAGTGAACCGAGCTCCTGCGGTGACCGCGCCGAGCGCAATTCCTCGGCGGGCTCGATGCCCAGCCGGCGCAGGATCATGTTGGCGGTGCCGTTGGTCAGGTGAATCAACGGGGTGACGAGCATCGAGAACAGCACCTGCGGACCGGCCACCGCACGCGCGACCGGCAGCGGCTTGGCCACCGCGAGATATTGGGCGACGAGTTCGCCGAACACCATCGACACCGATGTGGCAATCAACAGCGCGAGCACCAATGCGAGGGTGCTCGAGGCATCACGGGACAGCGACATTGCCGCGAAGACCGGCTCGAGCAGACGCGCCACCAGCGGCTCGGCGAGATAGCCGGTGATCAACGTGGTGACCGAGATGCCCACCTGGGCGCCCGAGAGTTGGAACGACAAGGTGCGATGCGCCCGCTGCACGAGGTGGTCCCGGCGCCCACCGGTGCGGGCATTCGCGTCGACCGTGCTGCGCTCCAGCGCGGTCAGCGAGAACTCGGCGGCGACGAACACCGCGGTGCCTGCCGTGAGAACGAAGAACGCCAGCACCGCGAGCACGGTGTACAGAACGCTCATCGGATGCTCGCAAGCGGATCGCCGGGCTTGCCACCCGGCCGACTAGGGGACGGCTCGGCGTCGGGGGAGTCTGCGCCGCTCGCGGCGGGAGGCTCGTTGTCGGGCCGACCAGAATCCGGGGCCTCGACGGGTGCCTGCGGCACAGGGTCCCTTTCGAGTAGGCGCGTTAGCGAAAAACCTATGTTAGCGGGCATGGCCGCACGTCGGCCTCACCATCCGGTGGGCAGCGGATGGCCTTCGGCGAATCCGGCAGCCGACTGCACCCCGAGCACCGCCTTGTCGTGGAGTTCGGCGATGGTCGAGGCGCCGACGTAGGTGCACGTGCTGCGCACTCCCGACGTGATGTGGTCGAGTAGGTCCTCGACCCCGCCGCGCGATGGGTCAAGCCCCATCCGCGACGTCGAGATGCCCTCCTCGAACAACGCCTTGCGGGCCTGGTCGAATGGGCTGTCGGCCGCGGTGCGGGCGGCAACGGCGCGCTTGGATGCCATGCCGTAGCTCTCCTTGTACGGCTGATCCTCGCGGTCGCGCATCAGATCGCCTGGCGACTCGTAGGTGCCTGCGAACCACGAGCCGATCATCACGTTGGCCGCCCCTGCGGCCAGCGCCAAAGCCGCATCGCGGGGATGACGCACACCACCGTCGGCCCACACATGGCCGCCGAGTTGTTTTGCCGCGGTGGCACATTCGACCACCGCGGAGAATTGTGGCCTGCCGACGCCGGTCATCATCCGGGTGGTGCACATCGCGCCGGGCCCGACCCCGACTTTGACGATCGACGCGCCCGCCGTGATCAGGTCGCGAGTGGCCTCGGCGGACACCACGTTGCCCGCCGCCAGCGGCAGCCCGAGGTCGAGGGACGACACCGACTTGATGGCGTCGAGCATCTTGAGCTGGTGGCCGTGCGCGGTGTCAATCACCAGCAGGTCGACGCCTGCCTCGGCGAGCGAGCGGGCCTTGGCGCCGACGTCGCCGTTGATGCCGACCGCGGCGGCGATGCGCAGCCGGCCCTTGTCGTCGACGGCGGGGGTGTAGATGCCGGCCCGGATCGCCCCGGTGCGCGTCAGCACACCAGCAAGGGTGCCGTCCGTTTCGGTCATCACCGCGACGTCCACCGCCGCGTGTTCGAGCAGGTCGAACACCTTGCGCGGGTCGGTACCCGCCGGCGCGGTGACGAAATCGGATATCGCGATGTCGCGGACGCGGGTGAACCGGTCGACGCCGACACAGTTGGCCTCGGTGACCAGTCCGATCGGGCGGCCCTCGAAGACCACGACCGCGGCGCCGTGTGCGCGCTTGTGGATCAGCGCCATCGCATCCGACACCGAGTCGTCCGCCGATAGCACGACCGGCGTGTCGACGATCAGGTCGCGGCTCTTGACGAAGTCGACCGTCGCCTCCACCGCGTCGATCGGAAGGTCCTGCGGCAGAACGACAATGCCGCCCCGGCGGGCCACCGTTTCGGCCATCCGGCGACCGGCGACCGCGGTCATGTTGGCCACCACCACCGGGATGGTGGTGCCCGATCCGTCGTGCGTCGAAAGGTCGACGTCGAACCGCGACTGCACGTCCGATCTCCCCGGGACGATGAAGACGTCCTCGTAGGTCAGGTCGTAGAGCGGCGTTTGCCCGTCAAGAAATCGCATCGACTCACCAGTCTAGGCCGGTACCTCACTGTGATCGCCGCTCCATAGGGTGTGGAACTTCTTGTCGCGGTCGTCATCGATGCGCGCGTAGGTGTGAGCGCCGAAGAAGTCGCGGAGCCCCTGGATCAGCGCAGCAGGCAACCGCTCGGTGCGCAGCGCGTCGTAGTAGGACAGCGCCGAGGAGAAGCCGGGAATCGGGATGCCGAGTTGGGTGGCGGTGACCACCACCCGCCGCCAGCTGTCGATCGCATTCTCTACGGCACTACGGAAGTACGGCGCGGTGATCAGCGTCGGCAGGTTCGGGTCCTCGTCGAAGGCTTCCTTGATCCGGTTGAGGAACTTCGCTCGGATGATGCAGCCGCCGCGCCAGATGGTCGCCATGTCGCCGGGGGTGATGCCCCAGTCATATTCGGCGCTGCCGGCCTGGATCTGATTGAAGCCCTGCGCGTAGGCGACGATCTTCGATGCGTAGAGCGCCTGACGCACGTCCTCGATGAATTTGTCGGCGTCGCTTGGCTTTTCGCCTAGGTCACCGGATGCGAGGCCCGTGGTGGCCTTGCGCTGGGCCACCGAGCCCGACAGGGCTCGGGCGAACACCGCCTCGGCGATACCGGTGACCGGCACGCCGAGGTCCAGTGCGTTCTTGACCGTCCACCGGCCGGTGCCCTTCTGCTCGGCCTCGTCGACGATGACGTCAACGAGCGGCTTGCCGGTCTTCGCGTCGGTCTGTCGCAGCACCTTGACGGTGATCTCGACCAGGAAGCTGTCCAGGTCGCCCTTGTTCCACTCGTCGAATACGTCGGCGATCTCGGGGGCCGTCTTACCGAGGCCGTCGCGCAGCAGCTGATAGGCCTCGCCGATCAGCTGCATGTCCGAGTACTCGATGCCGTTGTGCACCATCTTCACGAAATGCCCTGCGCCGTCAGGACCGATGTGCGTGCAGCAGGGCACACCGTCGACGTGTGCGGAGATCTCCTCCAGCAGCGGGCCGAGCGACTCGTAGGACTCGGCAGGACCGCCGGGCATGATCGATGGACCGTTGAGGGCGCCCTCCTCGCCACCGGAGATGCCCGCGCCGACGAAGTGCAGTCCACGCTCACGCATCGCCTTCTCGCGGCGAATCGTGTCGGTGTAGAGCGCGTTACCACCGTCGATGATGATGTCGCCTTCTTCCATCGCGTCGGCAAGCTCGTTGATCACGGCATCGGTCGGGTCGCCGGCCTTGACCATGATCAGCACCCGACGCGGCTTCTCAAGGGCGGCAAGGAATTCCGGGATGGTCTCGCTGCGCACGAACTTGCCTTCCGAGCCGTGTTCTTTGAGCAACGCGTCCGTCTTGGCGACCGAGCGGTTGTGCAGGGCGACGGTGTATCCGTGGTTGGCGAAGTTGCGGGCGATATTCGAACCCATCACGGCCAAGCCGGTGACCCCGATCTGAGCGGTGCCGGTGGTGTCAGAGTTAACAGAGTCGCTCATTCGGGCGGCCTTTCGTTTTTTGTTGTGACAGAGCGGTTTTGACGGCGGAGGCGGTTACGCGATGAACAGTCGGTGTAGTTCGGTCAGCCACGGCACCGCCAGCGCCAGAGTGGGCACCACGAGCACGGCGGCCGCGGCGAGATAAGCGATGGCGGCCACGGCGCGGCTATTCGGCTGCCCGCAGAGGCGGCGCACGCGCAGCACCGTGGTGGGACCGCCCGCGGCCAGCGCACCGGACGGAGTGCGGCCGGACGCGCATGCGACAAGGGCGCGGGCAAGGGGAGTGGGACCGGCAGCGCGCACCGCTGCGTCGTCGGCGAGCATCTCGATGAGCAGCCGGACGGCATCAAGGGCGTTGCCGCTGCGGACGAACCGGGGGAACGCGGCGTGCACCGCCGTGAACATCTCGAGAACGAGGTCATGGCGGGCCCGCAGGTGGGCGCGTTCATGAGTGAGGATCGCAGCGACCTCACTGTCGGACAACGTCTTCAGCGTGCCCTCGCTGACCACCACGCGGCTGCGCACCCCTGGCAGGCAATAGGCCAGCGGCTGTTTGACATCGAGGATGCGCAGGTGGTTGCCCTGCGACTTGCCGACCAGGTCGACGACCATTCTGTGGTGCGCCCGGCGGCGCCGGGTGGCGATCGCGACCTGCAGCACGGCGATGAACAGGCGGGCCCCGATCACCAGGGTGATCGCGAAGACGAAGACATAGACGAGCCACATCGGCCAGCCCAATGCCTCGATCTCACTGGTGATGGTGGCGGTGGGGCGGCCGTCAGGCCCCGGCACGAACAGCCGGCTGGCGATCGCGATGCCTGCCGAAAACGCCGACAACACGGCGGCAAGGGCGATGGACTGCCACAGCACGATGGCCGCCCGCGGTGCGCGCATGGGCCACGACGCTCGCGCCAGCATTGCCGGGACTGGTCCCGACAGGAGCAGCGCGACGATGGTGAAGGCCAGCGCGGACACGCTGTAAGTCTCTCTCAGCCGGTGCCCGAATTGCCAGCGGGCGGGGTATCGCGGTGCTTGCTCTCCAATTCGGTCAGGGCGCGGCGCAGTGCTGCGGCTTCGTCGGCACCGACGCGTTCGACGAAGTGCACCAGCGCGGCCTCTCGGCTGCCCGAGTCTGAGACCTGGTCGAGAGCATCGACCATCAGGCCGGCGACCAGCTCGTCGCGGCCATGCATGGGCGCATACCGATGCGCGCGATCGTCGCGGTGCTGCACAACGAGGTTCTTCTTCGCCAGTCGCTGCAGCACGGTCATGATCGTGGTGTAGGCCAGATCGCGGCGTGCCGACAGTGCCTCGTGGACCTGGCGCACGGTTTGGGGCTCGCGCGAGGACCAGAGGTGGTCCATCACAGCGCGTTCCAGATCCCCTAAACGCGTCAACTTGGCCATGTTCCGTTCATCTCCTACGGGCAGTAAATCCAGGGTACTACGGCGTTACTACGTTGCGTCGTATCTCACGCGTCAGAACAACTTCGATCGCGGCGCACAAAGTTCCGGCAATGGTCACCACCCCTTGGTTCCACCTTGTGAGTCCAGTCACAGGAGGTAGCTCCGCAGGTCCTCGTGACTATAGTAAGGCTAACCTAATTCAACATCGGGAGGTGCCATGACTGTTCTGGTCGAGGATCCGCTCATCTCGAGCATGGCGATCAGGCGGACGCTGCCGCTGCATGAATCCAGCCGGCGGCTGCGCGAGCTTTATCCCGAATGTCCGCGTGTCTACGGCGTCGCCGTGATGGGCGACCTATCGCGCCGGCGGTGGTGGCCGCTGGCCGAGGCAGTGACCACGGATCGGCTCCAGACGATGTTCGACATCGCCGCTGAGGAGACCGACAGCCGGGCCGCGGTGGCCCAGCAGCTCGCCGCCACATTGGCGCACGTCGTGGTCGGCCGCGTCGTGCCCCTGCTCGTGCTCGAAGGCCGCGCATGGGACACCGGCCTGGAGAACCTCTGGGTGCATGTGGACTCCGAGGGCGCGATCGACTGGGTCGGCGTTGTCGATCCCCAGCTGCGGGCGCTGCCCGACGACCCCGTCCTGCCCGGTGATGGCATCGTCGCCCTGCCAAGCGAGGCGGCGCTGACCACCTGGGTCGCCCATCGCAGCCACCGTGCGTTGGAGCCGCTGTTCGCGCGGCTATCCGAGGTGTGCGGCGGCGCCATGTCCGTCGCGGCGATGTGGCACATCGCCGGCGGGGCCGTGGTGAGCGCGGCGACGCAAGTGCCGATGCTGGCCGGGTCCAGCGAGGTAACGAGCATGCGGCGCGCACAAGCGGTGCTCGACGCATTGGTCGGCTTCGGCCTGCCGGTCCGCGGCACGACCCGGATGACTGCACGGAGGTCTTGTGAAATTAGGGCAGCCTTGCCTATGCTGGCGACAACGAACTAATGGACCGCACCGGAGTCCTGAGGGCTGCAGAGACTCCCGGTCCGCTCGAAGGAAGGGCCCCACGCGATCGCGTGGGGCCCTTCCGCTTCCGAGTGCTACTTGTCGATCGCCCCGCCGGCCTCGGCCCAGTCTTTGAATGCGCCGAGGTTGTAGACCTCGGAATACCCCAGCTCCTTGAGCGCCTGTCCCGACAGCGCCGAGCGGCCGCCCGACGCGCAGTACACGATCACTGTCTTGTCCTTGGCGAAATTTTGGTCGTGATAAGGCGATTCGGGATCGGCCCGAAACTCCAGCATTCCGCGTGGAACGTGAACGGCACCCGCCACCTTGCCACTCTGCTCGACCTCGGGGGCGTCGCGCACATCGACGACCAGGGCGTTGCCTTTTGCGATCAGTTCCTGCGCCTGCTCCAGCGAGATGCGTGGCACGACGGCGTTGGCTGCTTCTACTAAGTCTTTCGCACTCTTGGCCATGCCCGACGATAGCCCCAGACCCCCTCGGCGCGAGGGCGACTCGGACGTGTAGACACAACTGCGTGACGACGGACGTAGCCGCAGGACTCGGCAAGGGATTCGACAACGAGCTCGGCCTCGAGTACATCGAGCTCACCCCTGACGGCGGGCGGGCGCGGTTGGAGATCAAAGACAAACTTCTGCAGCCGTGGGGCATCGTGCACGGGGGCGTGTACTGCTCCATCATCGAAGGCCTGGCCAGCGTCTCCGGTCAGGTCTGGCTGATGGAAAACGGTGGCGGGCACGTCGTCGGGGTGAACAACAACACGGACTTCCTGCGGTCGATCTCGTCGGGCAGCGTGACGGCGGCGTCGACGCCGATCCACCGCGGCCGACGGCAGCAGTTGTGGTTGATCACAATCACAGACGACGACGATCGCGTCGTCGCCCGCGGCCAGGTGCGGCTGCAGAACATCCCCCCGGAGTAGCCGGCGGAATTGCGTGCGCTGCTGACTTGCCCTCTCCGTGGCAATATCGCGCACTATGCGTTTGACCCCGCATGAACAGGACCGGCTGCTGATTTCGTATGCCGCGGAGCTAGCGCGCCGCAGGCAGGCGCGTGGCCTGCGGCTGAACCACCCCGAGGCGGTCGCGGTGATCACCGACCATCTCCTCGAGGGTGCCCGCGACGGTCGCACCGTGGCCGATTTGATGGCCAGCGGGCGCGACGTGCTGTCCCGCGACGATGTCATGGATGGGGTGCCCGAGATGCTCCATGACGTCCAGGTGGAGGCCACCTTTCCTGACGGCACCAAGCTCGTCACCGTCCACCATCCGATTCCGTGAGAAGCGCCGATGAGCGCTTGCGCGAAGAGCGGAGTTGAAGCTCAATGATTCCGGGAGAGATCGTCTACGGCGAGGGCGACATCATCCTCAACGAAGGCGCCCAACGCCTCGAGCTCGATGTCGTGAACACCGGCGACCGTCCGGTACAGGTCGGCAGCCACGTCCACTTGCCTCAGGCCAACGCGGCGTTGTCATTCGACCGCGAAGCCGCCCATGGGCATCGGTTCGATATCCCGGCGGGTACCGCCGTGCGATTCGAGCCAGGCATCGTCCAGCGTGTCGTGCTGGTACCGCTTGGCGGCTACCGCGAGGTGCACGGCTTGACGCTCGACCCACCGGGACGGCTGGACCCGGATGAGCGCTGCGCGCGATGAGCGCTTGCGCGAAGAGCAGAAGGCACCGATGAGCGCTTGCGCGAAGAGCAGAAGGCACCGATGAGCGCTTGCGCGAAGAGCAGAAGGCACCGATGAGCGCTTGCGCGAAGAGCAGAAGGCACCGATGACTGGACTATCGCGAGAGCGGTACGCACAGCTGTATGGCCCCACGACGGGCGACCGGATCCGGTTGGCCGACACCGACCTGTTTATCGAGATCACCGACGATCTCAGCGGCGGACCGGGGCGTGCGGGGGATGAGGCGGTGTTCGGCGGCGGCAAGGTGCTCCGCGAATCGATGGGACAGGGCAAGACGACCCGTGCCGAGGGCTCGCCTGACACCGTGATCACCGGCGCGACCATTGTTGACCACACGGGAATCATCAAGGCCGATATCGCGATCCGTGGCGGGCGCATCACAGGCATCGGAAAGGCCGGCAATCCCGACATCATGCCGGGCGTGAGCGTCGACCTCGTCGTCGGCCCGGCCACCGAAGTAATCGCGGGCAACGGGCTGATCCTCACCGCCGGCGCCATCGACTGTCACGTGCATCTGATCTGCCCGCAGATCATGGAAGAGGCGCTCGGCAGCGGCATCACCACGATCATCGCCGGCGGCACCGGACCGGCGGAGGGGAGCAAGGCCACCACGGTCACGCCCGGCGCCTGGCATCTGGCTCGGATGTTGGAGGCACTGGACCACTGGCCGTTGAACATCGCCCTGCTCGCCAAGGGCAACACGATCAGGCTCGACTCGATGCGTGAGCAGTTGCGTTCCGGCGCTTCGGGTTTCAAGCTGCACGAGGACTGGGGCTCAACACCGGCAGCCATCGATGCGTGCCTGCGGGTGGCTGACGAGTACGGCGTGCAAGCTGCCCTGCACACCGACACGCTCAACGAACTCGGATTCGTCGAGGACACCCTGGCTGCCATCGCCGGGCGCTCAGTGCACGCCTATCACACCGAGGGTGCCGGTGGCGGGCACGCACCCGACATCATCACCGTCGCCTCGCACGCCAATATCCTGCCGAGCTCGACCAATCCGACCCGGCCGCACACGGTGAACACCCTCGACGAACACCTCGACATGCTGATGGTCTGCCACCATCTCAACCCCAGCATTCCCGAGGACCTGGCCTTCGCCGAGAGCCGGATCCGGCCGTCGACAATCGCCGCAGAGGACCTGCTGCACGATATCGGCGCGATTTCGATGATCGGCAGCGACGCCCAGGCGATGGGCCGCATCGGCGAGGTGGTGATGCGGACCTGGCAGACCGCACACATGATGAAGAAGCGGCGCGGGGCGCTGCCGGGTGACGGTGCGGCCGATAACAATCGGGTCCGGAGATATGTCGCGAAATACACCATCTGCCCGGCGATCACACACGGGCTCGACCGCGAGATCGGGTCGATCGAGACCGGCAAGCTCGCCGATTTGGTGCTGTGGCAGCCTGCGTTCTTCGGGGTCCGCCCGCACATGGTGATCAAGGGCGGCATGATCGCCTGGGCCGCGATGGGCGACGCCAACGCGTCCATCCCGACTCCACAGCCGGTGCTGCCAAGGCCGATGTTCGGCGCGGCACCTGCGGCCGCGGCGACCAACTCGGTGCATTTCGTGGCACCCCAGGCACTCGAAGATCGCCTCGGCGACCGGATCAACGTGAAACGCCGACTCGTCGGGGTCCGCGATGTCCGCAAGGTCGGCAAGGCGGATATGCCGCTCAACGACGCGATGCCGCAGATCGAAGTCGATCCCGACACGTTCACTGTGCGCATCGACGGCGAAGTGTGGCAGGAGCAGCCCGCCACCGAATTGCCCATGGCGCAAAGGTATTTTCTGTTCTGATGTCCAGCCTCGCAACACTGCTGACGCTCGCCGACTCTCGACTGCCGACGGGAGGACACGTGCACTCCGGCGGCGTCGAGGAAGCGGTCACCGGCGGCCTGGTCGTCGACCTTGCGACACTGCGCGCCTACCTGCGCCGCAGGATCCGCACGCACGGCCTGGTGACGGCGTCGGTGGCCGCCGCCGTGCATGCGGGCGCGTTGACCATCGCTGATGCCGACCGCGAAACCGACGCGCGCACACCGGCTCCCGCCGCGCGGCAGGCGTCGCGGGCCCAGGGCAGGGGTCTCACGCGGTTGGCTCGGCGGGTGTGGCCCGACCACGACTGGCACCCGCTCGGAACCACGCCGCACCTGGCCGTCGCGGCAGGCGCGGTCGGCGCGGCCAGCGGGCTGAACCCCGACCAGACGGCTCTGTCGATCGTGTACACCACGATGACCGGTTCGGCGACGGCCGCGCAGCGTCTGCTGGCGCTTGATCCCGGCGACGTCGCTGCGCTGACCTTCGAACTAGCGCAGCTATGCGACCAGGTTGCCGCCATTGCCGGCAAGGAGCTGGCCGACCTGTCCGATCCGCTGCTCGACGTGATCGCCCAGCGACACAGCCAACGCGAGCGCCCCCTATTCGTCTCCTGAAAGGCAAGCCATGCCACCGCATTACCTCTCGTCTGATTCGGCTGGCGAGACCCACGCCCACACCGAGCGGCCCAAACGCCACCGCGAACCGGGCGAGCCGTTTCGCATCGGCGTCGGCGGGCCCGTCGGCTCCGGCAAAACTGCGCTCGTGGCGGCGCTGTGCAGGCAGCTGCGCGACGACATGTCGCTGGCGGTGCTGACCAACGACATCTACACCACCGAGGATGCCGACTTCCTGCGCCGCAACGCCGTGCTGCCGGACGAGCGGATCGCCGCGGTGCAGACCGGAGGTTGCCCGCACACCGCGATCCGCGACGACATCACCGCCAACTTGGACGCCATCGACGATTTGATCGCACGCAACGTGCGGCTCGACCTGATTCTCGTCGAATCGGGCGGTGACAACCTGACTGCCACCTTCTCCTCGGGTTTGGTCGACGTGCAGATCTTCGTTGTCGACGTGGCAGGCGGCGACAAGGTGCCGCGCAAGGGCGGGCCAGGGGTCACCTACTCGGATCTGTTGGTGGTCAACAAGACTGACCTCGCGCCACTGGTCGGTGCTGATCTCGAGGTAATGCGCCGCGACGCGGCCACCGTCCGCGGGGACAGGCCTACGGTGCTGATCTCGCTGACTGAGGACCCCGCCGCGACGGCGGTACTGGCGTGGGTGCGAGAACAGCTGTGCGTTCCGACGTCCTGATCGTCGCCTACGCTGACCGTCAGCCGCGGATCGAATGCGGGGGAGGTGTGGCGGCGCGGCGCACCGAAGCCGACACCGTACATCTGGTTTCGGCTGCGGCCACCCCGCTGGGCGGCGACGCGATCCACATTCGGGTGGTGGTGGAAGAGGATGCACAGTTGCGGGTGCGTAGCGCGGCGGCCACGGTGACACTGCCCGGCTCGATCACGCCGGAGTCACACGCGTTCTGGACGCTAGAGGTGGCAGGCGCTCTCGACATCGACCCGCAGCCGACGGTCGTCGCCGCCACGTCACGCCACTTCACCTCGACCCGGGTGGAGCTGACCGGAACTGGTCGCATTCGGCTGCGTGAGCGCATCCAGATCGGCAGAACCGATGAGCGGCAGGGATTTTGGTCCGGTGCGCTGCACGCCGACGTCGACGGGTCACCCCTACTGCGGCACCGCATCGAACTCGGGAGCGGATCGGTGGCCGACGACGAGCTCGGGACGCCGCTGGCGTGCATCAGCGAATTGCGCTATCCCGAAGCCTCGTTCGACGCCGCGGGCACGCAACTGGAACTGGCGTCGGGCGGCTGTCTGGCTACCTGGCAGGGAAACCGGCTCTAACTCGCCGCTCTTTCGTCCTGAACGGATGCCGCGATCTCCTGTAGCTCTTCGATCTTGGTGCGCGCGTACGCCTGCTGCTCGGTGATCGTGAGGTTGCCGCGCGCTCTGGACAGGAACGTCACCGTCCAGGACAGCAGTGTGGTGATCTTCGTCTTGAAGCCGACGAGGTACACCAAGTGCAGGACCAGCCAGGCGAGCCAGGCGATGAAGCCGCCGAATTCCAGCGGTCCGACCTTGGCTACGGCGGAGAACCGCGACACCGTCGCCATTGACCCCTTGTCGAAGTACTGGAACGGCTCGCGTTGGGCGGGGTCGGCCCCGCGCAGCTCAGACTTGATCGCCTTCGCCGCGTACTTGGCGCCCTGGATCGCACCCTGGGCCATGCCTGGAACACCCTCGACCGCCGCCATGTCGCCCACCACGAACACATTCGGATGGCCGGGTAGAGACAAGTCCGGCAGCACCTTGACGCGTCCCGCGCGGTCCAGCTCCACGTCGGACTGGTCAGCGAGGTCACGGCCGAGCGGGCTGGCCGACACCCCGGCCGACCACACCTTGGTGGCGCATTCGATGCGCCGCAGGGTGCCGTCGGAATCCTTGACTGTGATGCCGTTGCGATCGACATCGGTCACCATCGCGCCAAGCTGGATCTCGACGCCCATTTTCTCCAACCGTGCCTGGGCCTTCTTGCCCAGCTTCTCGCCCATCGGAGGCAACACCGCGGGCGCCGCGTCGAGCAGGATCACCCGCGCCCGCGTCGAATCGATATGGCGGAACGCCCCTTTCAGGGTGTGGTCGGCGAGTTCGGCGATCTGCCCGGCCATCTCGACACCGGTAGGCCCTGCGCCGACGACGGTGAACGTCAGCAGCTTCTCGCGCCTCGCGGGATCACTGGAGCGCTCGGCCTGTTCGAACGCGCCGAGGATCCGGCCGCGCAGCTCGAGTGCGTCGTCGACGGACTTCATGCCTGGAGCCCACTCGGCGAAGTGGTCATTGCCGAAGTAGGACTGGCCGGCCCCGGCCGCGATGATCAGGCTGTCGTACGGCGTGACATAGGTATGGCCGAGCAGCTCGGACTTGACCGTCTTGTTGGCGAGGTCGATGTGCGTCACGTTGCCCAACAGCACCTGCGCGTTCTTCTGTTTGCGCAGAATGATCCGCGTGGGCGGGGCGATCTCGCCCGACGAGATGATGCCGGTGGCCACCTGGTACAGCAGCGGCTGAAACAGATGGTGTGTCGTCTTGGCGATCATCTTGACGTCGACGTCGGCACGCTTGAGGGCTTTGGCGGCGTTCAGGCCGCCGAAGCCCGAACCGATGATCACCACCTGATGCCGATCATTTGCAGTGGCTCCGGGATGGCTCATTTTCGGCTCCTCGACGGACTACACGTGCACTTATACAGACACTACGGTAGCCGCCCTGCTTCCCCGCAGCGCCGTGAGATTTGCCACGTCGCCGGGGATTTAAACGCCGAGCAGCGGCCTCAACGTCTCCGCCACCGCGGTGATGCCACCCGGTTGGTATCCGTTCAGACTTGTCACCGGGCTGAGGATGACGCCGTCGACGCCCGCATCGAGAACCTTGGTCTTGATCTGCTCGGCCACCTGCTCCGGGCCGCCGACGACGGCCTGTTGCTTGAAGTCGTCCGGAATCTGATCGGGAGTGACGTTCTCGTCGATGATCGCGATCACCAGCATGCTGGTCTCCAACGTCGCGGGATCGCGGCCGATCTCCTCGCAGCGGTCCTTGACCACCTGCACCTTGCGTGGCAGCTCGTCGAATCCGGCGATGATATTCAGATGGTCGAAGTACTTGGCGGCCAACGGAATTGTCTTCTTCTCGCCACTGCCGCCGATCATCAACGGGATGTGATCGCGGAAACGCGGATTGGCCATCGCCTCTTCTGCGCGGTAGTACTTGCCCGAGAATGTCGGTCGTTCGCCCTTGAGCATAGGCAGGATGATCTGCAGCGACTCGTTGAGCTTGTTGAAGCGGTCGGTGAAGGTGCCGAACTCAAAGCCCAGCTGCTTGTGCTCCAGCTCGAACCACCCGGTGCCGATGCCCAGGATCGCGCGGCCCTGGCTGATCACGTCCAGCGTGGTGATGGCCTTGGCCAGCAGTGTGGGGTTGCGGTAGGTGTTGCCGGTGACAAGCGTGCCCAGCTGAATACGCTCGGTCGCCGTGGCCAACCCGCCGAGTGCCGTGTAGGCCTCCAGCATCGGCTGATCCGGGGTCCCAAGCCCGGGCAGTTGATAAAAGTGGTCCATCACGAAGACGGAATCGAAACCGGCCGCCTCGCCTTCCTGTGCCTGGGCGATCACCGTGGGGAACAGCTCGGCGACGCCGGTGCCGTACGAGAAGTTGGGGATCTGGAGTCCAAGTTTGATGGTCACGCTTTCACGTAACCACAACTAAGCGGGGCGGTCACCCCGTTTAGCTCTCGGCGAACTGGGAATCAGCCGAAGTTGGCCAGTGCCCCGTGACTGACGTGCAGCGTCTGCCCGGTGATGTGCCGCGCGGCGGGCGTGGTGAGGAACAACGCCAGCCGGGCGATCTCGGCGGCTACCGGAGCCGGCGTGCGGGTCAGGCCGTCATAACCGGGTTCTGCGTTGCGGCCGGACGCCACCGCGTTGACGGTGATGCCGCGGGTGCCGAAGTGGGTGGCCTGTCCGGCGGTCCAGTCCGAAATTGCGGCCTTCACGGCGGCCTCGGCGCTGCCTTCGCGCGGCTGTTCGGGGATGACGTTGACGATCGAGCCGCCGGAGCGCAGGTGATCGCCAACGATCTGCACAGTCAGCACCGCCGAAACCGCGGTCGCATCGAGGGCGTTGCGCCATGCCGCGGCGTGGTCGGCCAGCGAGTACGTGCGCGGGTCGCCGGCCTCGGTGCGCGGGGCGGGAACGTTGACGATGGTGTCCAGATGGTGCGGGAACTGTCCACGGGCCTCTTCGAGGCTGGCCGCGTCGGTGTTGTCGAACACGATCGCGTCGACGTCGAGTTCCTTGGCGGCGACCTCGAGATCGTCGCGGCGCGCGCCTGCGATCACGACTCGATGGCCCGCATCGCGGAAGCCTTCCGCAATCGTGCGTCCAAGATCCGTATCACCGCCGGTGACGAGCACCTCCATCGCAAGGACCTCCTGCCTGTGTTCAACGCTGAACCCCAGCGAGTGAGCGTCATGTTACTGGACAGTAGCTAGTCGGAGAAATTCGGCACGCGCGCGACTCGGCAACAGTTCGGTCAACGTGCCATAAGGTCGTGATCTGTGCTGCCCCGCTGGATCTATATCCCCGCGGCGATCGGGGCGATGTTCGTGATGCTGCCGCTGATCGCGATCGCCGCCAAGGTCGACTGGCCGCACTTTTTTTCGTTGATCACCAGCGAGTCGTCGACGACGGCGCTCGTGCTGAGTCTCAAGACCGCGGCCGCGAGCACCGCGCTGTGTCTGCTGCTCGGGGTGCCGATGGCGCTGGTGTTGGCGCGCAGCAACGCCCGACTGGTGCGAATGGCCAGGCCGCTGATCCTGTTGCCGCTGGTGTTGCCGCCGGTGGTCGGGGGCATCGCGCTGCTGTACGCGTTTGGCCGGCTCGGGCTGATCGGGGACTACCTCAGCGCCGCGGGCATCCAGATCGCGTTCACGACGACGGCCGTGGTGCTGGCGCAGACGTTCGTGTCGTTGCCGTTCTTGGTCATCGCCCTGGAAGGCGCCGCGCGAACTGCGGGCTCCGACTACGAGGTGGTGGCGGCGACGCTCGGGGCCACGCCGACGACGGTGTGGTGGCGGGTGTCGCTGCCGCTGCTTGCGCCGGGCCTGGTCTCCGGCGCGGTGCTGGCGTTCGCCAGGTCACTCGGTGAGTTCGGCGCGACGCTGACCTTCGCCGGTTCCCGTGAAGGCGTCACCCGAACGCTGCCGCTGGAGATCTACCTGCAGCGCGAAAGCGACACTGAAGCGGCGGTCGCACTGTCCCTGCTGCTCGTCGCCGTGGCTGCGGTCGTGGTGGTCGGGCTGGGTAGCCGCCGGTTGCGGGGCGCCAATGGCTGGTAGCCCGTCATGACCGCTGTTGCGCTGCGCGCGGTCGTCGAGAGTCGCGGCGTCGACATCGAATTCGACGTCGCCGCCGGCGAGGTGCTGGCCATATTGGGCCCCAACGGAGCGGGCAAGTCGACCGCGCTGCACGTGATCGCGGGTCTGGTGCGCCCGGACCGTGGGGAAGTGCGCGTCGGACAACGCATCCTGACCGACACCGCGGCGGGAGTTCACGTCACCACCCACGAGCGCCGCGTCGGCCTGCTGCTGCAGGATCCGTTGCTCTTTCCGCATCTGAACGTGACCCGCAACGTGGCCTTCGCCCCGCGCAGTTCCCGTGCGGCGGCGGAACATTGGCTCGCCGAGGTCGATGCGGCCGAGCTCGGCGACCGGATGCCGCGGCAATTGTCCGGCGGCCAGGCCCAGCGGGTGGCGTTGGCCCGGGCGCTCGCCGCAGAACCCGACGTACTGCTGCTCGACGAGCCACTGGCCGGATTGGACGTCGCAGCGGCCACCGCGATGCGAAAGGTGCTGCGCCGCGTGTTGGCCCGTGACGGCCGCTCCGCGGTGTTGATCACCCACGAGCTCCTCGATGTGCTGACTCTCGCCGACCGCGTGCTGGTGCTCGAGGCGGGCCGCATCGCCGAATCCGGCCCGGCTGCAACGGTTTTGGCGACACCCAGAAGTCGATTCGGCGCGCGGTTCGCCGGAGTGAACCTGGTGGGCGGCAGCGCGGACGCCGATGGCGTGCTGACGACACAGTGGGGGACAACCTGGCACGGTTGCCCGGGCCCCGACCTGGTGGACGGCGAGTCTGCGGTAGCCCTGTTCGCCCCCGCGGCAGTCGCCGTGTACCGCGACAACCCGCACGGCAGCCCACGCAACACCGTTGAGGTGACTGTCGCCGAACTCGACAGCCGGGGATCCGTGATCCGGGTGCGGGCCGACGAGCAGCCAGACGGCGCGCCGGGCCTCGCCGCGGACATCACCGCCAAATCGGCGGCCGAGTTGCGACTGGCGCCAGGTGATCGCGTTTACTTCTCGGTGAAGGCGCAGGAGGTCACCGTCCACCTGAGCCCGTAACGGTGTGGTTCGCCAGCCCGATTAAATATGCGATCAACGGACTGAATCGACCACAAAACCCGGGGGGCAAGTGGGTTCGATCACCCCGCGCGACGCGCGGGGACCTTGTTGTGTCAGCAATCTCCGCAAACCGATCCTCTCAGCGGCTTTCCTGCGCACAGCAATCTTTCAGCTGAACACTTTTTAAGCAACTCGCACTTGCGTCACGGCTGTAACACGGTAGTTTCTTCCACATGCATCAGCCGGACGCGACTCCTGACTACCGCAAGGGCCTCTCGACGACGCTGGCGATCGCGGCGCTGACCGGCGCCACGGTGGTGGCGCTGACGCTGCCGGTGGCGAACGCCCAACCGGAGCCCGCGCCGCCGCCTCCGCCACCGCCGGGCAACACGGTCATCGAGGGACCGCCTCCAGGCGCACCGGCACCGCCCCCACCCGCGGATCCCAACGCGCCACCGCCCCCACCCGCGGATCCCAACGCGCCACCGCCCCCGCCGCCGGCCGACCCCAACGCGCCGCCCCCGCCGCCGGCCGACCCCAACGCGCCGCCGCCTCCAGCGGCCGAGCCGGGTCGCGTGGACAACGCCGCTGGCGGCTTCAGTTACGTCGTCCCCGCAGGCTGGAAGGTGGCCGACGCCACCCAGCTGTCCTACGGGCAGGCGTTGCTGAACAAGATTCCGCCCGAGGGCGCTCAGCCACCCAACGACACCAGCGTGCTGCTCGGCCGGCTCGACCTGAAGCTGTTCGCCGGCGCCGAAACCGACAACACCAAGGCGGCCCAGCGCCTCGCGTCTGACATGGGCGAGTTCTTCATGCCGTTCCCCGGCACGCGCATCAACCAGGAGACCGTCCCGCTCGACGCGGGTGGCATGGACGGCGTCGCGTCGTACTACGAGGTGAAGTTCACCGACACGAACAAGCCGACCGGCCAAATCTGGGCCGGCGTCGTGGGAGCGCCCACCCCCGCGGGTACGCCGCGAGGTCAGCGCACTCCCGAGCGGTGGTTCGTGGTTTGGCTCGGCACTACCAACAACCCGGTGCCACAGGGCGAGGCCGTCACGCTGGCGCAGTCGATCCGGCCATTCGCGCCTCCGCCTCCGCCGCCGCCGGACCCGAACGCGCCGCCGCCACCCGCGGGCGGCACGAACGTGCCGGGTCAGCCGCCCAACGTCGGCGTGCCGGTTCCGGTCGACCCGAACACTGCGCCCGGGATGCTGCCGCCGGCCTAGGGGTAACTTTCAGCTGGCCCTCAGGGCCCCACCCACGGCGGTTGGCCGTTCAGATTGTTGACGTTCACGATGAAGCAGGGCACGGTCCCGCCGAACCCGAGGACGCCGACGGACTGGCAGCGCTGGAAGTTTCCGTCAGGTGCGATGGGTCCGTCGCAGATCTCTCCACCGCCCCATGGCGTCCAACCAGCCTGGCATCCGGCGTTCGCCGGAGCCGCCAGTGCGATACCGCTCGCCGCGAGCGCGCCAACCGCCAGTGCGACAAGTGTTTTCATCTTTCACCCCTTCTCCGCCGTACCGTGCCTGTAACCGGTACTAGGTCCGTCGTGGGATGGTCGCGGCGCACATCACCGTGCTTCGCTTGTGTCGGCGCTGCTTGCCACCTCCACCGCCGTAGTCCGCGGAGACTGCTCCCGCGGCCGGCTGTTATATCCAGGTTATGTCATCGTGACGGGTTGCGAATCAGGAATTTCCCTACGGATTCCGCACCCGGAGCCAACGTTTGTGTCCATTTCGGACGCCGATCCGTTACGCACGTCAGGTATACCTTCAAGCGTGGCCAGCGCCCCGCTGGCCACGGCCGGCGACAGGCAGGAGCTCTGCGATGGACGTGATTGCGGCAACCGAATTTCTCGCTCGCTCCACAACGCTGACAAGCGTTGGGTGGATCGGCTACATCATCATCGGAGCGATCTCCGGATGGATCGCCGGCAAACTCGTCAAGGGTGGCGGATCGGGCATCCTTATGAACATCGTGATCGGCATCATCGGCGCGCTGATTGGCGGCTTTCTGCTCAGCTTCTGGTTCGACACGGCCGAGGGCGGCTGGTGGTTCACGTTGTTCACCGCGATCCTCGGGTCGGTGATCCTGCTGTGGATCGTCGGGATGGTGCAGCGAAAGACATAGCGGGGGCATAACTCTCGCAGGGCGAGCACCATAGACCGATGGCCGCCCCAACCATGAGCGCGTGGCGGGTTCGACAACCGGGCCCGATGACAAGCCATCCGCTGGACCGCGTCACTGTCGATGTGCCACGACCGGGACCGGGCGAACTTCTTGTCGCCGTGCACGCGTGCGGCGTGTGTCGAACCGATCTGCACGTCGCCGAGGGCGACCTGCCTGCACACCGCACCGGAGTGATACCCGGGCACGAGGTGGTGGGAGAGGTCGCCGCGACGGGCCCGGATGACGACGGCGAGTTCGCAGTCGGCGATCGCGTCGGAATCGCGTGGCTGCGGCACACCTGCGGGCACTGCAAATTCTGCGTCCGGGGGCAAGAGAATCTCTGTCCGGAATCCCGCTACACGGGCTGGGACGCCGACGGTGGCTACGCCGAATTCGCGACGGTCCCAGCGGCGTTCGCGCACCATCTGCCCGCCGGCTACTCCGACACCGAACTCGCCCCGCTGCTGTGTGCCGGCATCATCGGCTACCGCTCGCTGCAGCGGGCCGACCTACCCGCCGGTGGACGTCTGGGCATCTACGGGTTCGGCGGCAGCGCACATCTGACCGCGCAGGTGGCTCTCGCGCAGGGCGCCGAGGTGCACGTGATGACCCGCGGCGACCAAGCCCGCGAGCTGGCGTTGTCCCTCGGGGCGGCGTCGGCGCAGGGCCCCACCGATCGCCCACCGGTGGCATTGGATGCGGCGATCCTGTTCGCACCCGTTGGGGATCTGGTGCTGCCCGCGCTGGAAGCGCTCGACCGCGGTGGCACCCTGGCCATCGCTGGCATCTATCTCAGCGACATCCCTGCTCTGAACTACGAACGCCACCTCTTCCAGGAGCGTCAAGTGCGATCGGTGACGTCCAATACCCGCAACGACGCCCGCGAGTTTCTCGCGTTTGCGGGCCAGCACCACGTCGACGTGACGACGCCGGAGTATCCGCTCGGTCGCGCCGAGGAAGCGCTGGCCGATTTGAGTGAGGGCCGCATCGCGGGGGCGGCGGTGCTGTTGGTTTAGGTAGACCGCCTGAGCCCGCCCCGCCCGAATTACGCCGTAGTCAATTCCATGGCTCCGGTTGCTGACGCGTCTTATCATCGGGATAAGCCGCGGTCGGGGATAACCGAGGGAGGCCCCAAGATGCGGGGCAAGATTCGTCATCAGACAATCGTCATGGCGGCGGTTTTGGTGCCGCTCACATCCCTGTCGCTGGTGTCGCCGGGAAGAGGCAACGCAGTTGAGTGCGGCTGGGGGACCGTGTATGACGCTCCCTCGAACAGTTGCGTCGGCGCGCCACCTCCGCCGCCACCCCCTCCACCTCCGCCAGCATGGAACGGTGACCTGACGCCGTACTTCTCGGTGGGCGTATGCGCGCCCATCCCATTCGTAGCGGTGTGCACAGGGATTTGAACCAACCATGTTGAGAGCGGGCCGGCCCGATTAGAGCTCCGCGAGGGCCGCCCCGAGTCGACCGCTGAGATCTCCGCGACCGTCGCGGTACATCGGCCCGCACCCGTCGGAGAGCACAAGGCGCAGCCGTGCCATTCCGCGCGCGCTGACTGGCCGCGGCGAGTGCAGCCGCAGCGTGATCGTGTCGATCAAATCCTGGGCCGCCGCAATATTGGTGGGGTGCAAGGGGATCCGCGACGAGAATGGAGGTAAGCCTGCGTGTGCATCGTGCACGGCCAACCGCAACGCCCGGGCAATGGCTTCCCGCTCGGCCAACGACGTCAACCGAGCCTGATGAACTGCGAGCGCGCTGCCTGCCGGTGCCGGAACGCCTACGGCGAGCTGACGATCGAATTGATAGGCCCGCAGTCGCGCTTTCACCCGCGCCGCCAGCGACGGCCGCGTAGCTGCGCTCCGTCGGCGGACGTCACTCGCGGTGGAAAGAAGATCCGGCGAAATCCTGTTGTCAGGCATGGTCATCTACCTCTTGCCCTCATTTTTCCTCTGACCCATCGTGACTATCAAACACGTTACACCGGTCATTCATAACCAGTCAAACTCTTATACCGGTCACGTAGCGGGTAGACTGACCTCATGACACCGGTGTCTGCCCACTGGCCAGGTGACGACGAACCGAAGCCGGCGCCCGCCCCGCTTGTGCTCGTTCAGTCGCTGGTCAACACCGTCGAATTGCCCGACGGAGCCGATCGGCTCGCCGATCCGACCGACGCGCGGCCGTGGTTGGTCGACGTCGGTCTGTTGGCGCCGGATGCTGTTGTGACCGAGGGGGACCTCAACCTCGTCCGCAACGTGCGCGAAGCGCTACGTGTGATGTTGGTACACAACGCAGGGGGACCGCCACCGAATAAATCGGCGTTGACCGTGCTGCGGGGAGTCGCGAAAGGCGGCACCGCCCGCGCCGATCTCGGCGAGGACGGCGCGGTGCGGCTCGGCGCCCATGGCAACTCCGTGCACGATCGACTGGTCGAGCTGTTGTTGATCATTCGCGATGCCCAGCGCGACGGCACATGGGCGCGACTCAAGGCGTGCGCGAATGACGAATGTCAGTGGGCGTTCTACGACCGCTCGCGCAACCACGGCGGCACGTGGTGCGAGATGGCGGCATGTGGCAACAAGCTGAAGAACCGCGCTTTCCGCGCAAGAAGCAGGGCGACGCCGCGCTGATTCAGGTGGACAGCTGCCACACCACGGCGGCGGCCAGCGCCCCGAGCCCGTTCAGCGACCAGTGCAGCGCGATCGGCGCGATCAGGCTGCCGCTGCGTCTGCGCAGCCAGGTGAACACGAAACCCGCGACCGCGGTGGCCGCGACCGCGAGCACCACGCCGGCGATCGTGCCTAGTAGCCCGCCGCCGAACACCCGGGTGAAGCCGACATTGCTGCTGGTGAGGCCCAGCGACGTGGCGATGTGCCACAGGCCGAACAGCAGCGAGCCGGCTGCCGCGACGCCTCGGAACCCCCACGCCCGGTTAAGGGCGCCTTGCAGCACGCCACGGAACGCGAGTTCCTCGGGGATCACGGTCTGCAGCGGAATGATGATCATGGAGGCGATCAGCGCGCCGGAGATCGTCGCGTAGTTGTTGTTCATGAACATCTCGCGCGTCCATGGAAGTAGCGCGCCGACAGCGATCACCGACGCCACCACCCCAACGGCGGCAAGGGCATAGCCCGCGCCCGATTTCCAGTGCTCACGGCTCAGCCCGAGCTCGGCCCAGCCGAGGCCCCGCGAGCGCACCAGGAGCAGCAGCCCGACCGCGGCGGCGGGCACCGTCGCGATGCTGGCCCACGGCGTCGTGAAATGGGCGACCAAGTTGGTCAGCGCCAGCACCACCACGACCACCGCGATGTCGACGTAGGTGCGGAAATGGTGCAGAGCGGCAAGCTGGCCCACCACGGGATCGGGATGTGGGGACAGCACCTGCGCAGACATTGCGGGCCAGTCTACCTGCGATTTCCGTCGCTCTACCTGAGCGTGCGCTTAAGACTTCGAGTTCGACCGGTAGCCCGCGTCCCAGTTCCAGCCGGAGATGGCTGGGTCGTCCTCGCCGTGCTCGCGGGTGTAGCTGCGGGCTGCGAGTCGCGCGTCGAGCATCCGCTGACGCAGCACAGCGGCCCGGTTCGCCAGCCCGGGCACCCGGTCGATCACATCCAGCACGAGGTGGAAGCGGTCGAGGTCGTTGAGCATCACCATGTCGAACGGAGTCGTCGTGGTGCCGCGCTCCTTGAACCCGCGTACGTGCAGCTGTGCGTGGATGGCCCTGCGGTACGTCAGCCGGTGAATCAGCCACGGGTAGCCGTGATAGGCGAAGATCACCGGCTTGTCGGTGGTGAACAACGCATCGAACTCGTGATCAGACAGGCCGTGCGGGTGTTCGGTATCTGGCTGCAGTCGCATGATGTCGACGACGTTGATCACGCGGACCGCCACCCCTGGAAGCTCGCGCCGCAGAATGTCGGCGGCGGCCAGCGTCTCCAGCGTCGGGATGTCGCCCGCGCATGCCAGCACCACGTCGGGCTCTTCGGTCGCGGTGCCCGCCCACTCCCAGATGCCCAGCCCGCGGGAGCAATGCGCGATCGCGGAGTCCATGTCGAGGTAGGTCAACGCGGGCTGCTTGCCCGCCACGATGACGTTGACGTAGTCACGGCTGCGCAGGCAGTGATCAGCAACGGAGAGCAGCGTGTTGGCGTCCGGCGGCAGATACACCCGCACCACTTCGGGACGCTTGTTGGCGACGTGGTCGATGAAGCCGGGATCCTGATGCGACGCACCGTTGTGGTCCTGACGCCAAACATGGGATGTCAGAAGGTAATTCAGCGAAGCAATCGGACGACGCCACGTCAGTTCCCTGTTGCGCGTCAGCCACTTGGCGTGCTGGTTGAGCATCGAGTCGACGATGTGCACGAAGGCTTCGTAGCAGTTGAACAACCCGTGCCTGCCGGTCAGCAGGTAGCCCTCGAGCCAGCCCTGACACAAATGCTCGGAGAGCACCTCCATCACGCGGCCCTCCGGCCCGAGACCTTCGTCGTCGGGCCCGATCTCGGCCAGCCACGCCTTATCGGACGACTCGAACACCGCCGAAAGCCGGTTCGACGCAGTTTCGTCGGGGCCCATCAAACGGAACCGTTCGGGGTTACGGGCGATCACGTCGCGGAGGAATGTGCCGAGCACACGGGTGGCCTCGGCACTTCCCGTCGCCGGTTGGTCAACGGCGACGGCGTAATCGGCGAAGTCGGGCAGATCGAGGTCGCGAAGCAGCAGTCCGCCGTTGGCGTGCGGGTTGGCACTCATCCGGCGCGCGCCCGTGGGGGCCAGGGCCCGCAACTCGGGGCGAAGCACGCCGTGTTCGTCGAACAGTTCCTCGGGCCGGTAGCTGCGCAGCCACGTCTCGAGTTGTGCCATGTGTTCGGGGTTGGCGTGCGTCTCGGACAGGGGCACCTGGTGCGACCGCCAGGTGCCCTCGACCTTCTTGCCGTCCACGTTCTTCGGCCCGGTCCAGCCCTTCGGTGTGCGCATGATGATCATCGGCCACAGCGGCCTGCCCTTCTCGCCGTCCAGCCGCGCCGCCTGCTGGATGGCGCCGATCTGGTCGAACGCCTCGTCGAGCGCCGTGGCCAGCTGCTGATGCACGTTGGCCGGATCGTCACCGGCGACGGTGATCGGCCGATAGCCGTACCCGTAGAACAGCGACTCCAACTCCTCCTGCGGGATACGGGCCAGCACCGTCGGGTTGGCGATCTTGTAGCTGTTGAGGTGCAGCATCGGCAGGACCGCGCCGTCGGTCACCGGGTTGAGGAACTTGTTCGAATGCCAACTGGCGGCAAGCGGCCCTGTCTCGGCCTCGCCGTCGCCGATCACACACGCGACGATCAGGTCCGGGTTGTCGAACGCGGCGCCGTAGGCGTGCACCAGCGCATACCCCAGCTCCCCGCCTTCGTGGATGGACCCTGGCGTCTCGGCGGCGACATGGCTGGGCACCCCGCCGGGAAACGAGAACTGGCGGAACAACTTTCGCAGTCCGTCGAGATCTTCGGAGATCGCCGAATACACCTCGCTGTACGTTCCCTCCAGATAGGCGTTGGCCACCAGACCGGGACCGCCATGACCGGGGCCGGTGATGTAGACGACGTTGAGATCGCGATGGCGAATGACGCGGTTGAGGTGGGCGTAAATGAGATTCAGGCCCGGGGTGGTGCCCCAGTGTCCTAGCAGGCGCGGCTTGATGTGCTCTGGCGCCAGCGGTTCGCGAAGCAATGGGTTGTCCAGCAGGTAGATCTGGCCCACAGACAGGTAATTCGCGGCGCGCCAATAGGCGTTGACCAGGTCGAGTTCAGCGTCGTTGAGTGTGGGAGTTAGGGCCTGGGCGGTCATCTGCTCAATCATCGTCTTCGCGGGTGAACAACGGCTAGGGCACCAATACCCGAATCGCCAAACCTCAAGCACTAGCCTGACGGGCGTGCTCGGATTCGCGGTACCGCAGTTCGGGGAGTCGGCACGCCTGGATGTCGGCGAGCTCGCCCGCTTCGCGTCCACCGCCGAACAACTCGGAGCCGCCAGCCTCTGGGTCGGGGACCGGTTACTCGCCGCGGTCAATCCGACGGTCGGCTATGTCGGCAAGGACACCGTCCCTGAGCAGTTCCGCGCCAACCTGGATCCGTTCATCGCGCTGACCGTGGCCGCGACCGCGACCACGACAGTGCGGCTGGGTACCAGCGTGTTAGTCGCCCCGTGGTATCCGCCGGTTCAGCTGGCTCGACAGTTGACGAGCATCGACGTGATCAGCGGCGGCCGGCTGCTGCCCGGCTTCGGGATCGGCTGGTCGCCGGAGGAATACCAGGCCGGCGGTGCACCGTTTCGCCGCCGCGGTGCACAACTCGACGAAATCCTGGACGCGCTCGACGCGCTGTGGACCGCCAATCCTGTTCGGCACGACGGCCAGCGCTGGAGAGTCGGAGAATCGTGGGTCAACCTCAAGCCGGTCCAGCGGCCACACCCGCCGATCTATCTCGGAGCGTTCACGCCGGCCGGACTCAAGCGCGTCGGTGAGCGCGCCGACGGCTGGATGGCGGGGGTGAAGGTGCCGGGCGGCGTGAGCCTGGACATGTTGACCTGGCAGCGGCAGGCGATCGACGACGCGGCGCGTGCGGCGGGCCGCGACCCGTCCGCGATCCACACCGTTGTGCGGGTCAACGTCGCCGCGGGCACGCCGGTCGACAAGGTCGCAGACGCCGCTGCGATGCTCGCCGATAACGGCTACCGCGACGCGTTCGTCGACCTGATGTACGTGGCGACCGGGACCGACGCCCACCTGGAATGGGTGGAAGGGCTGCTGATTTCGTGAGCAAAGGATTGCTCGAGCGGCTTCGCGTGCTCGACCTCGGTGGCGCCGAATCCGACGCCGTGAGCCGGTTGTTCGCCGATCTCGGCGCCGACGTCCTGAAGGTCGAACCGCCCGCAGGCAGCTTGGCGCGCCACGCGCTGCCGAGCGTGGCCGGCGCGAGCATTCCGTTCGCACTGCACAATGCCAACAAGCGCAGTGCGGTTCTCGACCCGGCCGATGCCGCCGACCGTGATCGGTTGATCGAGTTGGCCCGCACCGCGGACATCGTCGTCGACGACGGCGGGCTCGCCGCATTCGGAACGTCATGCGCGAGGATGGCCGAACAGTTCGGGCATCTGGTCGCGTTGTCGGTCACAGATTTCGGAACGACGGGCCCGTACGCGTCGTGGCGAGCGACAGACCCGGTGCTGTATGCCATGTCGACCGCGCTGTCGCGTACCGGGCCGACGTCGGGAACCCCGGTGCTGCCGCCCGCGGGGCTGGCGTCGGCGACGGCAGCTGTGCAGGCCGCCTGGGCGGCGCTGGCCGCCTTCTACCGCCGGCTGCGTTGCGGTACAGGCGAATACATCGACTTCTCTCGATTCGAGGCCGTCGTGCAGTCACTCGATCCGCCGTTCGGGTCCGAAGGCCAAGCGGCTGTCGGCCTGAAGCGGTCCAGCGAGCTGTGGCGGGGCAGACCGCGGAACCAGCAGATATACCCGATATTTCCGTGCCGCGACGGCTACGTGCGGATCTGCCTGCTGTCACCACGGCAGTGGCGGGGGATGCGCGCGTGGCTGGGTGAGCCCGAGCAGTTCTCGGACCCGAAGTTCGACACCATCGCGGCCCGATACGCGGTGTCACGCGAAATCAACGAGGCGCTCGCCGGGCTGTGCGCTGCGCAGACGATGGAAAACCTGGTGGCCGAAGGTCAACGCCGCGGAGTACCTATCGCCGCGGTGCTCACGCCAGCGCAGGCGTTGTGCTCTGAGCATTTCCGTGCCGTCGGGGCGCTGGCCGAGGTCGAGATCGCCCCTGGCGCCGGTGTGTCAGTTCCGGTTGGGCCATTTGAAATCGACGGTCGGCATGTGGGATACACCACTGGAGCGCCGGCCGTCGGGGCGGACGAAACGGGCTGGGTGAGGAGACATGTCGACGCAGCGCCAGAAGCTGGTGCGCCCGGCCGGCCATTCGAAGGCATGCGGATCCTCGACCTCGGTGTGATCGTGGCTGGCGGGGAGTTGGGGCGGCTGTTCGCCGACCTCGGTGCGGAGGTCATCAAGATCGAGAGCGCCGAATACCCCGATGGGTTGCGCCAGACGCCGCCCGGTCAATTGATGAGTAGGTCGTGGGCGTTGACTCACCGCAACGAGTACGGCCTTGGCCTGGACCTGCGGCATCCGTCGGGCGCCGAGATATTCGAGAAACTGGTCGCGGGTGCCGACGCCGTTTTCGCCAACTTCAAACCGGGAACGCTTGCGTCGCTCGGGTTTTCCTACCAGCGATTGCGAGAACTCAACCCACGCATCGTGCTGGCCGAGAGCAGCGCGTTCGGCGCAGCGGGGCCGTGGAGCGCACGGATGGGCTACGGCCCGCTGGTGCGCGCCACCACCGGGGTGACCTGGCTGTGGAGCTCCAGAGACGCGCAGACCGTGCCACATGGCAGCTTCTACGACGCGACCACGATCTTCCCCGATCATGTCGCGGCCAGGATCACCGCGATCGCCACGCTGGCCGCAGTCATCGGCCGTATCGACACCGGAACCGGTGCGCACGTGCACATTTCGCAAGCCGAAGCGGCGGTGAACCAGCTCGCCACCGCCTATGTCGCCGAGGACGCCAATGCCGCGAGCCTGCCGGTGGCCAACGACCCCGCGGTGCACACGGTCTATCAGTGCGACGGTGACGACGAGTGGTGCGTGATCTCGCTGCGTGACGACGACGACCGTGCAGCGCTGTCCGCGGTCACCGGTGGCGTCGACGTGTCCGAGTGGACACGTCGACGCGACAAGACGGAAGTCGCGCGCCTGCTGCAGCGCGTCGGGGTACCCACCGCGCCGATGTACCGGGCCGTCGATGTGCTAGCCGATCCGCAGATCATCTTCCGGAAGGTGTTCAGCGACATGACCCATCCACTTTTTGACGCGCCGATGCCAACCGAGACCGGGCCCGCACCATATAGAAGCATTCCACCCACCGAGCTTCGGCCGGCACCGATGCCCGGCGAGCACACCCGCGAGATCTGCCAGAAACTGCTCGCCATGAACGCCGACGAGACCGATCGACTGATCGCCGCAGGCGTGTTGTTCACTCACCAAGGGAGGTCATGAGCCATGCCCATCGACCCCAGCACCCCCGTGCTCATCGGCTACGGTCAGGTCAACCAGCACGATGACCACCCGGGCGTTGAGCCGGTAGACCTGATGGTGGCGGCCGCCAGGGCCGCCGCGGATCCACGGGTCCTCGAAGCTGTCGACTCGGTCCGCGTCGTCAACGTGCTGTCCTGGCGTTACCGGGATCCGGGGTTGTTGCTGGCACAGCGCGTGCGCGCCAAGGACGCATCCACCCGCTACACCGGCGTTGGCGGCAACGTCCCGCAGACACTGGTCAACCAGGCCTGTCTGGACATCCAAGCGGGTCGCACCGATACTGTACTGATCGCCGGCGCCGAAACCTGGCGTACCCGAACACGATTGCGTGCGAGCGGCGCGAAGCCCGACTGGACGAGTCAAGACGAGACCGTCCCGATGGCCGAGGGTGCCGACGAGGGAGTGCCGATGGCCGGGCCGGCCGAACTCCGGATCAAGTTGGACCGACCGGCCTATGTCTATCCGATGTTCGAGCAGGCCCTGCGAATCGCTGCGGGCGAGTCGGCCGACGATCACGCGCGCCGCATCGGCGAACTGTGGTCGCAGTTCAGTGGGGTGGCGGCAAAGAATCCGCACGCGTGGAGCCGTGAGCCGTTGGCGCCCCACCAGATCTGGCAACCCGGCCCGCGCAACCGGATGATCAGCTCGCCGTACACCAAACTGATGAACTCCAACAACATGGTGGATCAGGGCGCAGCTCTGGTGCTGACCTCGGTCGAGAAGGCGACATATCTGCAGATTCCTTCGGAGCGTTGGGTTTTCCCGTACGCAGGCACCGACTCGCACGACACTTACGCGATCGGCGAGCGGGCGGAGTTCTATCGCTCGCCCGCCATCAGGATCGCGGGGGAGCGAGCGCTGCAACTGGCCGGGGTGGGTGTCGACGACCTCGATTTGGTCGACGTCTACTCCTGCTTTCCCTCCGCGGTGCAGGTGGCCGCTAACGAATTGGGGCTGCCCGTAGGCGATCCGAACCGGCCGCTGACGGTCACTGGCGGCCTGACCTTCGCCGGCGGGCCGTGGAACAACTACGTCACGCACTCGATCGCCACGATGGCCGAGCGGTTGGTCGCCGACCCCGGCCAGCGCGGATTCATCACCGCGAACGGCGGGTATCTGACCAAGCACAGCTTCGGCGTATACGGCACGGAACCGCCGAGCCACGAGTTCCGTTGGGAAGACGTCCAATCCGACGTCGACCGGGAACCGACCCGCGATGCCGTCGTCGAATGGTCGGGTATCGGCACGGTCGAATCGTGGACGACGCCGTTCAATCGGACCGGGTCCGCGGAAAAGGCCTTTCTCGCAGTGCGCACTCCCCAGGACGCACGGGTACTCGCGGTGATTCCAGATGCGGCGGAGGCCGACGCCACCGTCCGCGACGACATCGCGGGCGCCAAGGTGCAGGTCAACGCCAACGGCACCGCGACATTGCTTTAGACCAGGTCGGCCAGCAGCCCGTCCATGCGCTGTCGCACTACCGCCTCGGTACCGGGGCCGACGACGGCGTGCACCCGATCCGCCTCGACGGCGTCGACCGCGGCCTGCGCCACAATCGCTGGGCTGATCGCGCCTGGCGGCATACCACCGGCGTCATCGGGCGTCGCAGCCGCCCCCGGTGGAACCAGTTTCGCGGAATTGACGCCAAGCGGCGTGTCGACCAATCCGGGGCAGAGCACCGTTGCCCCCAAAAGTGGTGAAATCGAGCGCAGTTCGGCGTTCAGCGTCTCGGTCAGCCCGACGACTGCGTGCATGGTCGCGTTGTAGGGGGCCAGCGTGGGCAGCGGCATCAGTCCGCCCGCCGATGCAGTGTTGAGGACATGGCCGGAGCCCTGCGCGATGAGCAGCGGCGCGAAGGTGCGCACACCGTTGACCACACCCATCAGCTTCACGTCGATGAGCCAACGCCACGTCTCGGGGCGCTGTGCCCAGGTCGGCGCCTGTTCACACACCACGCCTGCGTTGTTGCAGACGAGGTCGATGCGGCCGAACCGTTCGACGGTCGCGTCGGCGAGCGCGTCCACGTCGGCGTCGACGCTGACGTCGGCCCGTACCCCTGCCGCGTGGCCAGCGTGGCCGGCCAGTGCATCGACAGCGACGGGGATTGCGTTTTCACGGATGTCAGCGATCATCACGTTCACACCGCGCCGCACCAGCACTTCGGCGATTGCGAAGCCGATGCCGCTTGTTCCGCCCGTCACCACGGCGACCTGTCCGGTTTCGATCCTCATGCCGCGTTACGTTAAGGCGCGTCGACGGGCACGTCCGTGTATTGCGGCGTGTAGCCCTCCGCGGAGAAGGTAAAACCCTTACCGCTCGCCTCGCTGAGGCAAGACACGCCGGATTTCTCCTGCACGTTGCAGCGGAAACCGGCCGCCGCGAGGATCCTGTTGAACTGCAACGCGTTAGCCGGGCCCGGGTTCAGCCAGAACTCGGGCCCCTCCAGAGTGACGAACTGCGGGTCGCCGTCGCGGTCGACGACGATCGCATTCGGTGTCGTTTCCTGCCCAGTGGCGTCGGGCACGGACTCGGGTGCACCGTCGATGCCAAGACCGGACTTCCAGCTGCCGGATGCCTGACAGCCTGCCTTGGTGTGGGCCAGAATCGCGCACCGCCACTTGCCGCTGGGGGTGGTGAAGTAGTAGCCCGTGATTTCGCCGACGTGTCCGACGTAATTGAAGGCGTTGACGAGGTGCGCGTTGCTCGGCGGCGTTGAGGGCGCAGCGGTCGCTGTGGGGGAGCCCGTCTGAATCGGCGGCTCCGGGGTGTTGATGACGGCTTGATCCGAGCAGCCCGAAATCGCCAGCATTGCGAGCGCGACCACAATTCGGCGGCTCAAGCGGAATCCAACGTCGCGCGGGACCGGATGAGCTCCTTGATGTCGTCGAGTCCTTCCCAGATGTTGACATTCATTCCGGCGAGCACGCGGTCATCGCCGTCGAGCCAGAATGCGGTGAACTCGCGCTGATCGACGTCACCACGGAAAACCACCTTCTCGTAGTCGGGTGCGTGACCGACGTACTCCATTCCGAGGTCGTACTGATCGGTGAAGAAGTAGGGGAGTTCGTCGTATTGGGCCTGCTTGCCGAGCATCCCGGCCGCGGCGACGGCGGGCTGCTTGAGGGCGTTGGCCCAATGCTCGGTGCGGATGCGCGTGCCGAACACCGGATGTTCTGCGGCGGCGATGTCGCCGACCGCGAAGATGTCGGGGTCGCTGGTGCGCAACGACGAGTCGACCAGCACGCCGCCGTCGCCGAGGGCCAGACCGGACTGTTCGGCGAGCGCGAGGTTGGGGGCCGCGCCGACAGCGACCAGGACGGCGTCGGCGTCGACGGTGGATCCGTCGCCGAGGGCGAGTCCGGTTGCCCTGCCTCCGGCAGTGGTGATCTCCTGCACCGTCGCTCCCAGTCGCAGGTCAACACCGTGTTGGCGGTGCAGATTGGCGAATACCTCGCCGAGCTCGCGGCCGAGCGCAGCCATCAGCGGAAGTTCCGCCATCTCGACGACAGTGACGTTGACGCCGCGTTCGCGGGCACCGGCAGCGACCTCGAGGCCGATCCACCCGCCACCGACCACGGCCAGCGACGAACCTTCGGTCAGAATCGAATTCAGCGCATCGGCGCTGTCGACGGTGCGCAGGTAATAGACGCCGTCGGCGTCTGCGCCGGGGATCGGCGGTCGGCGCGGTTGCGACCCGGTGGCCAGCAGCAGCTTGTCGTAGTGCACGGTGCTGCTATCGGGCAGCGAAACGGTGTGGCCGTTCGGATCGATGGCCGACACTTCGGTGCCGAGCTGGAGCTCGACGTGGTGATCGCGATACCAGGCGGATGACGCGACGGTGAAGTCACCGAGTTCCTTCTTGCCCGCCAAGTATTCCTTGGAAAGTGGCGGACGCTCGTAAGGCAGATGGTCCTCGGCGGCAAACAATACGACGTGACCATCGAAATCCTTGTCGCGCAATGCTTCTGCTGCCTTGGCGCCGGCGAGGCCGCCGCCGACGATGGCGAAGGTGGACGACGTTGTCATGTCGCGTGAGCCTACTCGCCAGGGCCGCCGACCCGCGACGCCAGCAGCTCCTTGAGCTTTCTGGAGTTGTGGATAGCGTGGCCGCCGAGGTCGTTGTTGAAATACACGAGCACTCGTCGGCCTTCTGCGTGCCATTCGGCCACCCGGTCGGCCCATTGGCGCAACTCTTTGTCTGGATAAGATCCGTGATACATCGAGTCCTGGTCGGGTCCGTGCATCCGGATGTACACCAGATCGGCGGTGGCGCGGGGAATAGTCGCCACCTTGGCGCCGCTCATGACCACGTACGCAGCCTGGTGTCGCTCCAGCATTGCGTAGACCGCGGGGTCGTCCCACGACGGATGGCGCAGCTCCATGGCCACCGGAATCCAATCCGGCATCACGCTCAAGAAGTGGTCGAGCCGCGCGTCGTCACGCTCCATCGCCGGATGCAACTGCACCAGTAGCGCCTCGCGGCGGTCGCTCAGCGCGGTCCAACACCGCTCGAATCGCTCGACCCACGGTTCGGGCGTACCGAGCCGCCGGTAGTGCGTCAGCCCGCGGTGTGCCTTCACCGACATGGTGAAGCCTTCGGGCAGTCGCTCCCGCCAGCCCGCGAAGGTGGCGTCCTTGGGCCAACGGTAGAAGCTCGCGTTGAGCTCGACCGTGTCGAACTCCTCGACGTAGCGGGCCAGCCGCTTGGCCACCGGTAGCCCGGGCCGATACAGCACATCGGCCCAGTGGTCGTAGGACCATCCCGATGTACCGACGCGGATCATGTCGCTGACAACTCGTCACGCAACTCGTCGTCGAGTGACACCCGGACCAGTGCGGCGGCGAGTTTCGCGTTTTCGCGCGGTGCGAGCCTGCCGAGCTCGTCAGCGGTGGCGGGTAGGCCGAGTTGTTTCGCTGCCGCGACGGCGCGCTTGTCGAAATACGGCCGCACCCAGGTCCACACGTCCTGGATCTCGCGCAGAAAAATGTCCGCGCCGGTGTCGCCAATTCCTTTGAACTGCTTGATGAGACGCGACGTCGCCTTGACGTCGCCCGTGGCAAGCTTTCGCAGATCCCCGCCGTACTCATCGCGGACGGCGGCGGCGGTGTCGGCAAGCCTGGTGGCCGAGCTTTCGTCGTAGCGGACATAGTGGGCGCGACCGAACGCACGGATCATGGTGGCTCGCTCGGCCTTCAGGACTGCTTGCGGGGTGCGCAGGCCGGCGCCGAACAGCTCACGTGCGGCACGCGTCGCGATCGTCGCGTCGATCGGCTTGCTGGTCAGCATGCACAGCGTCAGCAGCTGAAACAGCGGCATCGGCTCGTCCTTGAGCCGGATGCCTGCCTCCTGTGCGTAGGTGGTGCCTGCCTGCTTCAGCAGCTTTTGGACCACCCGCTTGCGCGCAGCCGTGTCCACTTCGGCTGGCGTACCCGTGCTATTTCGGCGGCAAACTCTTCGCGTAGTCGACGCCTCGGGTGACCCAGGCCTGCAGCTGGCGTTTGGTCTTCACGCCGTCGACCGACACCCGCACCCAGCCACGGGTTTCCCGGCCCGCCATGACCATCGGTGCGACGTGGTCGCGGCCGAGCAGTTTTTCGGTCTCGTCGGGAGGCACCCGCACCATCAGGCCCCCGCGGCCGCTGGCCGCCACTGACATGTTGCCGTCGATCAGGAACGCCAGCCCGCCGAACATCCGTTTCTCCTCGACGCCGCGCTCGGGGGCGATGAGTTCGCGAATCCGGTCGGCCAAGTCTTCGTCGTAGGCCATGCGAAGACGGTAGCGCCGGCCACCGACATTCACTCGCCGATTTCGAGGCCTGCGCTCAGGCTGCGACGGTGGCCGCTTCGGCGGCGGGCTCCAGCGCCAGCGCAACGATCTCGGCCACGTCGGTCATCGGCATCACCTCCAGCGACTCGAGCACCTCGGCCGGGACGTCGTCCAGGTCTGGCTCGTTGCGCTGTGGGATGAAAACCGTTGACAGACCGGCCCGTTGCGCAGCCAGCAGCTTTTGCTTGACCCCGCCGATCGGCAGCACACGGCCGTTCAGCGTCACCTCGCCGGTCATCCCGACATCCGAACGCACCTGGCGTCCGGTGGCCATCGACACCAGTGCGGTCACCATCGTCACACCAGCCGACGGGCCGTCCTTGGGCACCGCACCCGCGGGCACGTGCACGTGAATTCGGCGGTCCAGCGCCTTGGCGTCGACGCCCAATTCCTCGGCGTGCGAGCGCACGTAGGACAGTGCGATCTGCGCAGACTCCTTCATCACGTCACCCAGTTGACCGGTCAGTTGTAACCCGGCCTCGCCGTCGGTCGACCCCGCCTCGATGTACAGCACGTCGCCGCCGAGGCCCGTCACCGCCAAACCCGTGGCCACGCCCGGCACTGCCGTACGCTCGGCCGACTCCGGCATGAATCGCGGACGGCCAAGGTACTCAACAAGATCCGGCTCATCGATCGTCAGCGGCGCAGCATCGTCCGCCAGCTTCGTTGTCGCCTTGCGCAGCGCCTTGGCCAACAGCCGCTCGAACTGTCGCACCCCAGGCTCACGGGTGTAGTCGGCCGCGATCTTGCGCAGCGCATCCTCGGTCACCGTCACCTCGTCGGCGGTCAATGCCGCCCGGTCCCGCTGCCGGGGCAGCAGAAAGTCGCGGGCGATCGCGACCTTGTCGTCGGAGGTGTAGCCGTCGATCTGAACCAGCTCCATCCGGTCCAGCAGCGCCGACGGGATGTTCTCGATCACGTTGGCCGTCGCGAGGAACACCACATCGGATAGGTCCAGGTCCAGGTCCAGGTAGTGGTCGCGGAACGTGTGGTTCTGCGCCGGGTCCAAGACCTCCAGCAGGGCCGCCGACGGATCACCACGGTAATCGGAGCCCACCTTGTCGATCTCGTCGAGCAGCACGACGGGGTTCATCGACCCCGCCTCGCCGATGGCCCGCACAATGCGCCCGGGCAGCGCGCCAACGTAGGTCCGCCGGTGGCCGCGGATCTCGGCCTCGTCGCGCACGCCGCCGAGAGCGACGCGAACGAACTTGCGGCCCAACGCGCGTGCCACGCTCTCGCCCAGCGACGTCTTGCCGACGCCGGGCGGACCGGCCAGCACCATCACGGCGCCAGAGCCACGCCCGCCGACCACCGCCATCCCGCGCTGGGCGCGACGCGCCCGCACGGCCAGGTATTCGACGATGCGATCCTTGACGTCTTCCAGCCCGTGGTGGTCGGCGTCGAGAATGTCGCGTGCCGCCTTCAAGTCCGTGGAGTCCTCGGTGCGGGTGTTCCACGGCAGGTCCAGCACCGTGTCCAACCAGGTGCGGATCCAGCCGCCCTCCGGGCTCTGCTCGCTGGAGCGTTCGAGCTTGCCGACCTCGCGCAGCGCGGCCTCGCGGACCTTTTCGGGGAGATCGGCGGCCTCGATGCGGGTGCGGTAGTCATCAGAAGACCCTGTGCCGTCGTCCGAATCACCCAGTTCCTTGCGGATCGCGGCGAGCTGCTGACGCAGCAGGAACTCCTTCTGCGTCTTCTCCATGCCTTCGCGGACGTCGTCGGCGATCTTGTCGTTGACCTCCACCTCGGCGAGGTGCTCGCTGGTCCAGTCGATCAGCGCGCGCAGGCGCTCGGCGACATCGGGCGTCTCCAGCAGTTGCCGCTTCTGCACCTGCGTCAGGTAGGACGCGTATCCGGCCGTGTCGGCGACCGCCGACGGTTCGGTCAGCTGGTTGACGAAGTCGACGATCTGCCACGCCTCCCGCCGCTGCAGGTAGGCCAGCAGCAGCTTCTTGTACTCGGCGGCCAGGGCGCGCGTCTCGTCGGTGGCGCCAGCCTCCTCGACCTCGGTCACCTCGACCCACAGCGCGGGTCCAGGACCGTTGGCTCCGGCGCCGATCTGCGCACGCCCGTTGCCGCGCACCACCGCAGCCGTGCCCCCGGCAACTCGACCGACCTGCACAATCGAGGCCAGTACGCCGTAGGACGGGTACCTGTCGTCCAGACGCGGTGCGATCAACAACTCACCTGACTCGCTGGCGCGGGCGGCGTCGACTGCAGCTCGTGCGGCGTCGTCCAGCTCGATCGGCACCACCATGCCGGGCAGCACGATCGAGTCGCTCAAGAACAGCACTGGCACTGATTTGGCTTCAGCCATGAATCCTCCAAAGTTCAGTCAGACCGACTCAACCTTGGCGTGCCCCGCTTTGTTCCCGGCCGACAACTGCGTTCACTCTGCGCGTACCGGGAACGTGCGAGTAGTCGACGCCATGGACGCGGAATCAACGGACAAGTGGCGTCGTCCGCACAAAGCAGGGAGCCTGCCGATCGGGGTTGACGGCAGGCTCCCTGGTTGTGGGTGGTCGTTAGGCGGAGGCTTGTGCCCCCAGCACCCGCTGGACATCCGGCAACATCTGCTGGACCTGCTGACCCCAATAGCCCCAGCTGTGCGTGCCCTGCGGCGGGAAGTTGAACACCCCGTTGGTGCCGCCGGCGGCGATGTAGTTGTCCCGGAACGTGACGTTGGTCCGCAACGTGAACCCTTCGAGGAACTGCGCCGCCATCAGGTTGCCGCCGTTGGTGCCCGAATCCAGATCCGACGGCGTGCCGGTGCCGCAGTACACCCAGATCCGGGTGTTGTTGGCCACCAGCTGAGCCATGTTGACCATCGGGTCGTTGCGCTTCCACGCCGGGTCAGACGACGGACCCCACATGCTCTCGGCGTTGTAGCCGCCCGCGTCGTTCATCGCCAGCCCGATCAGCATCGGCCACCAGCCCTCGGACGGATTCAGGAAGCCCGACAGAGATGCCGCGTAGATGAACTTCTGCGGGTAGTAGATCGAGTACGTCATCGCGGTGGCGCCGGCCATCGAGATGCCGACCACCGCGTTGCCGTTCTGCGACACGCCCTTGTTGGCCTCCAGCCACGCGGGGAGTTCCTGTGTCAGGAAGGTCTCCCATTTGTAGGTGTAGTCCTGCCCGTTGCCCCGTGACGGCTGATACCAGTCGGTGTAGAAGCTCGACTGACCACCCACCGGCATCACGAGCGACAGCCCGGAACCGTGGTACCACTCGAACGCCGGGGTGTTGATGTCCCAGCCGTTGTAGTCTTCCTGGGCGCGTAGGCCGTCGAGCAGGTACACGGCGTGCGGTCCGCCGCCCTGAAACTGCACCCGGATGTTGCGATTCATCGCGGCCGAGAACACATCCAGATATTCCACGGGCAGACCCGGCCGGGAAAACGCACCAGCAGTCGCCGAACCCCCGACGACGCCGATCAGCCCGGGCAGTGTCGCCGCCGCAACGGCGCTCACCGCCAGCCTGCGCAACCACTTACCTCGGAACTTCTCAATCAACTTCATAACGGCAACCAACCCACCTTTCATCACATGCCACCAAAAGCTATTGCCGTCGCTTTCGTGCGTAATGAAACAGGCCCAGGCGGCGTCAGTGGTGGCGCAACACAGCGTGGCGGGGTCGCGGTTGGCTAACGATTACGACTCGGCGCGGACTCAGGAATGCCGGTCATGCGCTGTGGCCTGTGGGAATAGCGTTACAGATGTGACCAACGCTCGGGACCCGGCGCGCCGCGCCCGAGCCGGTACAGCTGCGTCACGTGTTGTGGTGTCAACTCCTCCAACGAGGTGACGCCGAGCAGCCGCATCGTGCGGGTGACCTGGCCGGACAGGATCTCAATGGCCCGGTCGACGCCTGCCTCGCCCCCGGCCATCAGCCCGTACAGGTAGGCCCGGCCGACGAGCGTGAACCGCGCGCCGAGCGCTATCGCCGCCACGACGTCCGCACCTGACATGATGCCGGTGTCCAGCAAAACCTCCGTATCGCCGCCGAGCTCACGTGCGACGGTCGGCAGCAGGTGGAAAGGGACCGGCGCGCGGTCGAGCTGGCGACCACCGTGATTGGACAGCAGCACGCCGTCGACACCGAGGTCGACGACCGACCTGGCATCTTCGAGCGTCTGAATTCCCTTGACCACGAGCTTGTTCGGCCACTGCGACTTGATCCACGCCAGGTCCTCGAACGTCACGCTGGGGTCGAACGTGCTGTCCAGGTACTCCGCGACAGTCCCCGGCCACCGGTCCAGCTCAGCGAAGGACAGCGGTTCGGTGGTGAGCAGGTCGATCCACCAGCGCGGATGCGGCACCGCGTCCAGCACGGTGCGCAACGTCAGCGACGGTGGGATGGACATGCCGTTGCGGCTGTCGCGAAGCCGTGCACCGGCCACCGGAACGTCGACGGTAACCAGCAGCGTGTCGAAACCCGCCGCGGCCGCCCGCTCCACCAGCGCCATCGACCGATCGCGGTCCTTCCACATATACAGCTGAAACCAGTTGCGGCCGTGCGGGTTTGATGCTCTGACCGCTTCGATCGAGCTGGTGCCCAGTGTCGACAGCGAGAACGGGATGCCGGCACGGGCCGCCGCATGCGCGCCGGCGACCTCACCCTCGGTGTGCATCAGGCGGGTGAAGCCTGTCGGTGCGATCCCGAACGGAAGGGTCACGCTGTCGCCCAGCACGGTCCAGCCGGTGTCGACGTTCTCGACATTGCGCAGGATCGTCGGGTGAAACTCGATATCGCGGAACGCCTGCCGGGCGCGGGCAAGGGACAACTCATCCTCGGCCGCGCCGTCCGTGTAGTCGAACGCCGCTCTCGGCGTGCGGCGCTTGGCAATTCGGCGTAGGTCCTCGATGGTCAGCGCGGAATCGAGCCTGCGCTTGGTCGCATTCAGTCGCGGCTTGCGGAACTGCAGTAGCGCCGCCAGTTCGTGGGGCCGGGGCACGCGTCGCTTCATCGCGGCCCGCCCCTTATTCGCCGGCAGCGGCCAGCACACGCCGGACGTTGGCCCGCCGCTCTTCGATCGCACGGCCGATGTCTTGCAACAGCAAGGGCTTTCGCGCGACGAGCTCCTCGATGTGTTCCCGGTCTATCTGCAATACGGTCACCTCTTCGAGCGCATACGCTGACGCGGCGACTGCCTCACGAGTGAGGGTGGTCTGCCCCAGGAAGTCGCCTTCGTCAAGCGTACGCACTGGGATGAGGGCACCGTCATCGCTTGTCACCACCAGACGAACCCGTCCGTTGACCACAAACATCATCCGCTTGGGCACCTGGCCGGCGAACTGGAGGTACTCATCGGAGCCGTACCTGGTGATCCGGGCGTGGGAGAGCAGGTCCTCGTGGTCGGCTTGGTTCAGACGCAGCGTGGGAGCGATGATGCGCAGCGAAGCCTCCAGCCGCTCGGGAGTGGAAAAGTCGTCCTCGGCCTCGTCGAGGTGCAGCCCCGCCCGCCGCGAGGCATACCAAACCCAGCGCAAGAACATCGACTTCGTCGAGAAGTCGTCGGCCGGTGTACGCAACGGAATGCCCGTGCTGTACTGCAGCCCGCCGGCGTGGACGCTGGACGGCGCGGCGTCGGGTCGCAGTTGCGGCAGCATGGCGGCCGCCCGATTTAGCATGGCGATGACGTCGTCGGGTGGGTCGTCGACTGAAAAGATGGTGGTCACGCTCAGGGAATGGGCTCCCGGCGGCCGGGAGAAGTTGGTGAAGGATGCGGCGGCGAGCACCGAGTTGGGCATGATCAACAAACCGGCACCGGTATCGATATGTGTTGCGCGCCAGTTGACTTCGACCACTCGTCCGCGCGCGGCCGGCGTTTGGATCCAGTCGCCGAGCTGAAACGGCTGCTCGAACAGGACGAGCAAGCCTGAGATGATCTGCCCGACGGAGTTCTGCAGTGTCAGGCCGAGCACGATCGAGGAAACACCCAGCGCGGTGAACAGCCCGCCGATGTGAGCGCCCCAGATGTACGCGAAAATCAGCCCAACGCCGATGGCGATCAGCGCGAACCGTGCGACGTCCAGGAAGATCGACGGAATCCGCTTGCGCCAACTGCCTTCCGGAGCCCCTTGGAACAGCGTGGCGTTCGTGCCCGACAGGAGAAGCACCAGCACGACGAAGCCGAACACTGTCGCGACGACGCGCACGGTCGTGGTCTCACCCGATATCTGCATCGCCCCGACGAGCAAGATGAGCAGCGCCCCGAGCGGCAGGATGTAGTTGCGCACCAGGTGAACCGGGCGGGCCAGGGCGCTGTTCCGGCGACGCAGCGCGTTGTGCAACTCGGTGAGTAAGACCAGACAGATGGGAAATCCGATGGCCACGCCGAGGGCCCAGTAGAACCACGGCGTGTCGAGCACGCTTATCACGGCTGCCGCTCCGAGAGCCGCCAGATCGGCTCCATTTCGCCTCCGTCGCCGACTTCTCCTGCCGCGGTGAACCCCATGGTGTCACGCATCGCGTCGTACACCCGGGAGGTGACATAGATGCCGGGCTGCGGGGAACCGCTCTGTACCTGATATGCGAGATTGACCGCCGCGCCCCACATGTCGTAGGCCAATGTGGACCGGCCCACCAGACCGCTGCTGACGGTGCCGGTGTCGATGCCGGCCCGCAGCTTCAGGTCGTGGCCGGTCTCGCCGTTGAATCTGTCGACGATGCGCTGCATCTCGATCGCGAAGTCGACCGTGCGCCGGACGTTGTCCAGCCGCGGCACACTCAAGCCGCAGCTGGCCAGGTAGCCGTTGTGCAGGGTCCGGACCTGCTCGACTCCGAGATTGGATGCGGCGGCGTCGAATTGGCGCGTCAGTTTATTCACGATCGCGAGCAGTTCGTCAGAGCTGAGTTCGGCGGACAGGTCGTCCAGGCCGACGATGTCGGCGAAGATCACGGTCACGTTATGGTGATCCTGCGCGATCGTCTCCTCACCCTCCCGATAGCGCTGCACCACGGGTTCGGGCATCAGTGATAGCAGCAGGCGATCGTTTTCCCTGCGTTGTTCGGTGAGCAACTCGTCCTTGATCGCGAGGTTGCGGCTCATCTCATTGAAAGCGACGGTGAGATCACCGAATTCGTCGCGCGACCTCACCGGAAGTGAGACGTCGTAGTCGCCGCTACTGATCCGCTGTGCGCCCGCTTCCAGCCGACGGATCGGGCGAACGAACAGGCGCGCGAGCAGCATGGCCGCCAAACAGACGAAGAAGATGATGGCCACCGTCGACAGCACCAAGGTGCGGGTGAACGCCGTTACCGGTGCGAACGCTTCGGCGGTGTCGATCTTGGCGATCACCGACCAATGCAGACCCGCCACCCCGACCGGTGCATAGGCCTGCAGTGTTTCGTGCCCGAGGTAGTCGCGCGCGATGAGCGTGCCGCGTTGGCCCCGCTGCGCCAAATCGGTGGCTTCGGTAGCGACCGGCTGTACCAGCGTGGTGCCGTGCTGGCGGATTGATTCCTCGGCGACGTCTGGAGGTGTTCCGGCATCGATCACATCGCGTTTGAACGCCTGCGGATCTTCGAGGAACAACCGGGAGTCCGACCGCATCAAATCGTCCGGCCCGACGATGAACGTCTCGCCGGTCTTACCCATGCCCGACTCTTCCCAGCGCTTGTCCATCGTCATCAGCCGGTTGATCTTGGAGATCGGGAACTGAAGGGCCAGTACGCCTTCCACGCGCGCCTGCGGGCCGACCGGAGCCACCATCCAGGCCGTCGGCTCGTCGGCAGGCTGGTAGTCGCCGAAGTCGGTGATGCCGACATAGTCGACCGCGTGGGAATCCAGGGCGTTCTCATATGCGTCGGTGAGGTCGCCGCCCTTGTACGGGCCGGTCAGGATGTTGGTGCCGAGGTCGACTCCCTTGTAGGCGCTGTAGACGACGTTGCCGCGGGTGTCCAGCAGTAGGGCGTCCTCGAATTCGAAGCGCGTCACGATCTCCCGGAAGAAGTCGTTGTACTTTGCGCTGGCCGCCGACCAGGCACTGCCGTCGTGGGCGTCGTCGAACTTCAGTGCCTGGTCCCAATCGGTGAACGGCGTCGTGTAGTTGGCCTGCAGGTATTTCTGGGCGTTCGTCGTCGGCAACAATGCGTCGATTTCGATCTCGTCGCCGGTCTGCTCGCCTTCGGCGGGTGCGAATTGCTTGTTGTAATAGTCGACGATCGCCTGCTGTTGAGCCGGGGAGATGGTCGCGTTGGTGAGTTGGTCGAAGGCGGCGGTGAAGGCCTCGATCGCCTCGGTTGTCGTCGATCCGCGGGTATAGACGACCAATGAATTCCTCAGATCCGACAGCTGTGACGCGAGCTGGCGCGTTTGCGATTGACGAATCTCGGTCAATGCGTCGAACACCGACGCCCTTAGCGAATTGCGCCCCGATTGATACCCGATGAAACCGACGATGGCCGACGACAGGATGCTCGTCACCAGCAGCATCACCAGCAGTTTGGATTGGATGCTGATCCGTGAGAGCACGCGCCGGCGCAGAATTCTGGTCGGTTTCGGCGGGATCGAGGTTTCCGGTTCGCTCGTTGTCGTCATTGAATCCCGAAGACTAGCTTGCAAGACTTGCTGGTGAGGAGACTGTGGGCAAATTGCTGTGATGAACGCCGCTGATCGCTATGACCTGCAGCGCTTTGTCGATGCACAGGAACACGTGTACGACACGGTGCTCGAGGAACTCCGCAATGGCAGAAAGCGGAGCCATTGGATCTGGTTCGTGTTTCCTCAGCTGCAGGGGTTGGGTCACAGCCCGACCGCGGTGCGGTTTGGCATTTCCTCACTGGATGAGGCGCGCGGCTATCTGGCGCACCCCACGCTCGGGCCGCGGTTGCGCGAATGCGCCCGGCTGCTCGTGCTCATCGAGGGCCGCTCGGTCGGCGACATCTTCGGCTGGCCCGACAACCTCAAGGTGCGTTCATCGATGACCCTGTTCACGCGGGCGACAGAGGAGAACGCCGAATTTCGCGCGGTGCTCGACAAGTTCTACGACGGCGAAGACGATGCGGCCACCGTGGAGTTACTCAGCACGGCGCGATGATCAGCCAGCCGTCCGGCTGGATCTCGGCGCTCTCGATGATCGACTGCGGAGGCGCGCCCGACCCAGCGACGATCTGCCCTTGACCGAGTCCGAGTTCGGCGAGCGACACTGATAACGGCCCGTCATCGATGTTGAGCGCCACCACAAGCACGTCGGCACCGTTGCGGGTCTCATAGATGTACTGCGTGTTGGATAGCCGCAGCGGCGAGGTCCTGGCGGTGTGCAGCCACGGGTGGCGTCGGCGCAGCCCGATCAGGTATTGGTGCAATCGGAACACATCATGACCATGATCGTCGATACCCATTAGGGGAGCAGTGAATTCGGGCCGCACGGCATCGTCGCCGCCGAACCGCTCCTCCTTGACGCCGCGGTAGGCGGACTCGTCGCCGGCGTACACACTCGGGGTGCCGCCCGTCGTGAACAAGATCACCAGCGCGTGTTCAAGGTGTCGGGTGTTCGCCAGCTGGCTGGCGATCCGGGTGACGTCGTGATTGCCGACGAAGGTCAACGGCGCAAAGTCGTCGAGAAACTCGTTGTGCCGCACCAATGCCCAATCGAGCTCGTGGAAATTGCCGTCGTTGAGACTGCTCCAGGTCGCCTTCCACAGCTCGTACTGGGTGACGGAATCGAAGCCCGATTCGCGCACCCAAACCGAGTAGTCGCCGTGGATGACCTCTCCGACGAACCAGGCGTCGGGATGCGCCTGCCGCACTACGGGCAGGACCTGCGCCCAGAACCGGTCAGGGACGGCGTAGGCGGCGTCCAGGCGCCACCCATCGGCACCGCGCCGCAGCCAATGCGTCATCACGTCGACGGTGTAGGCGATGACATCGGGGTTCTCGTGGTCCAGCGCGATCAGCTCGCCGTGCCCCTCAAAGGTGTCAAATGTGTTGCCGTGTCGTCGAAACCACTCCGTATGCGGGAAATCCGTGGCGACATGGTTGAATACGCCGTCGAGCAGCACCCGCAAACCACGCGACTGCGCCTCGGCAATCAGGTGTTCGAAGTCGGCGTCGTCGCCGAGCCGCGGGTCGATTCGGTAATGGTCTGTGGTGTCGTAACCGTGTGTGCGCGATGCGAATACGGGACCGAGCGCGATTCCGGACGTGCCGAGTTCGATGGCGTGGTCAAACCAGTCGACGATGCGGCGCAGCCGATGCTCACCCGGGGTCGGCGGGGGATCTGCGGGATAGGCGCCGACGAAGCCCAGTGGGTAGACCTGCCACCAGATCGCGTGCTGGACCCAAGCCGGTTCACTCATGCCGGAACTTCGCCTCGTACAGGGCTTTCATGGTGCCGGCAAGCTCAGGTGCGGGCCCGTCGACGTCGACACGCGGCGCCACCGTTGCGATGGGCAGTGGCGCGACCGGCGGCGGCGGTGCGGACCATTCGGCAAGCCACTGGGTCAGTTGTTCCGACGAGGTCGCGTAAACGATGCGGCCCAAGCCCACCCACGCGTGGCCGGCCGCGCACATCGGGCAGTGCTCACCGGAGGTGTACACCGTCGCGCGGGCCCGCTCGTCAGGAGCGAGGTTCTCGACAGCCCAGCGGGCGATCGCGAATTCCGGGTGACGGGTGTGGTCGCCGGCCTTGACGCGGTTGCGGTCCTCGTAGAGCGTGACACCGCCACTGTCGACCAGGATCGAGCCGAACGGTTCGTCGCCATCCTCAAGCGCCTCGCGTGCGAGTTCCACGCAGCGGCGGAGGCGTTCGAGATCGTCGTCGCTGATCGCCACAGCCGGTGAGTTTACGCAGTCGCGGCGCTGCGCCTACGCGTGATTACCCGCCGGTCGTGACCCCCGTGCTGTCAGTGGCAATAAGCATGTAAGTAGCCGTGGTTCGGACCAGGACGCGATCCGCAGCGTCGACGATCGAGCACTCCGCGCTCAGCAACCGTCGTCCGCCGTGCACCAGCTTCGCTTCGGCGACCAGAGGGCCCCCTTTGGGTTGGCGGTAATAGCGGACGTGCATGTCCGTCGTCACGGTGATTTGCGAATTCAAGTCGTAGCAGCCCACAAGGCAAGAGGCACAGACAGCGTCCGCAAGCGTCGCGAGCATCCCCCCATGGATGCTGCCTTGGAAAAACCCTCGTACGTCATCGCTCAACGGCATGGACACGATTGCAAGACCTGGCTCCTGCCGGACGATGCTGAGCTGCATGCGCTCATGGACCGGCGAGGCGTGCAGCTGCTCGGTGCTCAACATTCCTTCATCCCCTCTTTGCTAGAGATGTCCCTAGCGACCGAGCAATCGTCTCAGCCTTACGATCCGTAGGGAGGCATACGGCCATCTGCGATGAGTCTGGTGTTCCGGAGGCCGATTTCTGGCTGGAACGTGTCGGGCTCGGCTGACCAGGGAATCCTGAGGCCATGCAGTACCGCACACACCGGCCTGGTCCGCCGCTCGCGGACTTTGTCGAGTACTTGTGGGCGCTGCGCGATGCGCCGGCGCACTCCACCGAGCGGATCCTCCCGAGCGGCACGCTCGAAATGGTCGTCAACCTGCACGAGGATGCGTTGCGCATCTACGACCCCGCGACACGCGGCTGGCGGCGGTATTCCGGCGCGGTGGTCTCCGGCGCCTATCGGCGGTTCTTTGTGATCGGCGCGCGCGACCACGCGTCGATCGTCGGTGTGCACTTCAGACCGGGCAGAGCATGGGCGTTTCTCGGCGCCTCACCCGGCGAACTGGCCGATCGGCACGTCGATCTCGCGGTCTTGTGGGACACCTCGCCGTGCCGGACGGGGTTCAAATTTCTCCAAGACGCTGACCGGCCAGGCCCATAGCCTGTGGGTATGCCTACAGGGATTTGGCGCCCCGCGAACACAGACGACGCCGTCGTGCGCTACCAGGTCGCCGACCTCGATCGCGGAATCGAGTTCTACACCAGCCAACTCGGGTTCCGGCTCGAGCAGCGCGCCGGACCCATCGCTGTCGTTTCGCGGGGGGCGCTGAACCTGCTGCTGAGCGCGCCTCAGAGCTCAGGCTCGCAACCGCTGGCGGCCGGCCAAAGCCAGCAGCCCGGCGGGTGGAACCGGATCGTGCTCTACGTCGACGACATCGCGGCAGACGTCGACCGTCTCCGTGACGCCGGCGTGACGTTCCTCAACGACATCAGGGAAGGCCCCGGCGGCAAGCAGGTCCAGATCACCGATCCGGACGGCAACTCGATCGAGCTGCACGAGGCGCCGGACTGACGGTCAATGGCAGGGGTCGGCAACGTCGAGCCGGCACGCGCACGAAGCCAGGATCGGCACATCGGCGCGCGCCCGCATCAGGTCGAGCTGTTGGCCGATGATTGCCGCCTCCTCGCTGCGGCCTAGCCGTTGCAGGCATTCGTGATAACCATGCAGGCTCCATACGTTGCCGGGATGTTGGCAGGGCCTGGCCAGCGTGGGGTCCAGCCCGAGGTCGGCGGCATACACTTGCGCCGCCTCCTCGACGTGGCCCTGTTCCAGCAGCAGCGCGCCGTAGGCGTGCCGCGTCGGGCTCATCCAGCCCCAAGGTTCGTCGTAGGGGAGCGCATCGTCGAGGTCGATTGCGCGCCGCAGGTGTGCGAAGGCATCGTCGAATCTGCCCTCCCGATAGGTGATTTCACCGTCGAGCATCTCCTGCGCAATCGCCAGAACATCGCGCGCGGTGTTGTTGAACAGGTAGCGCGTTTCGGGCACCCTGGCGTACGCCTCGGCGAACGCCTCACGCTCGGCCTGCGCCTGCGGGATTCGGCCCTTCGCGGCGTGCGCGAGACCGCGGCCGTAATGAATGGTGGTCGCGGTGCTGCAGTACAGGTCGACGTCCTCGGGAAGCGGCTGGGCGATCAGGTCATCCCACCGCCCGAATCGAACCAGTACATGGGTTTTCAACGGCACGAACGCTTCCAGCCAGTCCGCCATCGGCGGCGACTCGATGGCCAGCAGTTCCGGCGTCAGCTGCCCCGCGAGCTCATCGGCCGCCTCGAGCGCGGCTCGCGAATTGCCTTCGAACATGGCGGAATAGACGATGAAGTGCAGGTTGTGCGCACGGTACAGCGAGTAAAAGTTGAGTGGCCCTTCACGTTCCACGAATCGCCTATCGGCATGCACGGCAGACTTATTCGACACGACCGAGTCGCGATAGTTGCCGCATAACACGTCGATATGGCTGGGCATGTGCTCCAGGTGACCGGCATCGGGTACCAGCCCGCGTAACATGTCGGCGGCTGGCAGCGCGTCCTGCGGCGTGCCCGACATCTCCATCGTGTGCAGGTAAAGATGCAAGACACCGGGGTGTTCGCGGCCGGCCGGGGTGGCCAGCGCGTCGTCGAGGATCCGCTTGGCATCCACCACCCGCGAACCGGGAGCGGGCTCGCCGGTTCTGGTGTCCCACAACGCCCATGCGGTGATGTTGACCAGGCCGTCGGCGGCCAGCGCCTGCACGTCGACGTCGCCCGGGTAGGCCTCAGCCAGGGCGACCATGGCGTCGGCATAGGCGCTGTGGCCGGCGTGCAGCGCGTCGGTGTCGTTCGGGTCGTCGGTGGGGAAGCGGGCCTGCAGTGCCTCAATGAGCCCGTGTTCCACGGCCGATGCGCGACCCTTGGCGGCCAGCACGAGTTCCATCCGCGCGCGCGCCAGCGACGCGGCCAGGTCGACGGGATCGAACGCCTCCCACGCCTTGTTGTAGTTGGGTCCTACCGAGTAGGCAACACCCCAGCGCGCGATCGCAAGATCGGGATCGAGTTCCAGGGCGCGGTCGAAGCAGCGGATCGCCTCTTCGTGGTTGAACGCGTAGGCCCACACCATCCCGCGGTCGAACCACACCTGCGCCTGCGGCGACGGCGTCTCAATCGGCCTGTGATAAGAGCCCAGGTCGTAATATGGCTCGATCTCGCGCAGCGATACGCTCATAGAAGGCACAATAATTCACTCGCGACGCGGTGGCGGCGATTGCGAGCAAGCAACCGGCCGCACCCCAGATCGCCAGCGTCACAAGCGGCGTCTGCGCGCCGTGCCCGCCGAAGTAGGAGACGCTGCGCAGCAGCGAGACGCCCGAACCCTGCGGCACGATCGTCGTGAACGTCGCATGGAAACCCGACAGCAGGGGCCGGCCTACGGGGCCGGCGGCTGCGGCATTGCCGATCACGACCAGAAACGCGGTGAGGGCCATGGCCGCGACCGAACCAAACGCCGCTGCGACACCGGTGATTGCTCCACCGACGGCCATTGCGTAGAGCCACAGCGCACCGAACACCTGCCAGGTGTGGCCCGTCAGTGCGCCAAGAATCACGTCGACGTAAACGGTCACGGCACCAGCCAGCACTGCCGAGAAACCGGCAAGGGTCGCGGTGCGCAGGGCCAGCGTGAGCGGATTGCGGACGGCACCCATGAGGCGCCCCAAGACGGTCGCGCCGACGGATGCGCCGATCGAGATGAAGATGATCGCGTAGAACTCGACGGTGCCGGAAGGGTCGCCCGGCGATGCGGGCGCGACGTCCTCGACGACCGGGGTGAGGCCTGCGTTGGCAGCAATGGTGCGGCCGACGGTTTCGGCTGCACTGGCGACGCTGCGCCCACCGCCGCCGGCGACGTAGATCTTCATCTCGCCGGTCGGGGCGACGGCGAACGCGGCGTCGGTCTTGCGTTCGTAGACCTGCTGGCGGGCGCCTGCGTCGTCGCCAACTTCGGTGACCGCCAGAGATTTTTGGCCGCGGATGCCGTCGACGACTTGTTGCGGGGCCGCGACGGCAACGGCCATGTGATGCAGCGTCGGCTTGGCGAAGGCGCCGGAGTAGCTGGCGATCATGGCGATGACGAACAGCGTGAGCCCGGTCATCGCGAGTGCCGTGGTGCGGATGGCGGTGCGATCGCGCACAGGGTGACGATCGGGCGCTTGGTGCTTAGCCATGGTGGGGACCTTTCGAATGCGTGGTGAGGCCCAGTAGGGCGTTGACGGTCTCGAGGGCCGCGCGCACGCGGCCGGACAGGTCGCTCGAGCCCGGGTCTTCCATCCAGGACCGCAGCACCTCCATGAACCCGCCGACGAGAAACCGGGTGACCGACTCGGGGGTCAGGCCGGCGATCGGGGAGACCACCGGCATGCCGCGTTTCGCGATTTCTTCGCACGCCGGTTGCAGTTCGGCGCGGAACGCCGTCACGACGCGCTGAGTCACCGCGCTCGGCACGATATTGCGGTACATGGACCGGTGCTTGGCGGCGAAGTCGAACAGCCGCAGGATGCGCGCCCGGGCGTCGCCGCCGTCCTCGACGGTGGCCGCGGCGAACGCCACGGTGAACGCGGTCGCGACGGCGTCGTCGCGGTCGCGAAAGTGTTGGTAGAAGACCTGCCGGCTGACCTCGGCGCGGGCGACGATGTCGCCGACCGTCAGCTCGTCGACCGGACGCTCATGCGCCAGCGCGAACGCCGCCTCCCGCAGCCGGGCGCGGACGCGTTCGGCGCGTGGATCGACGCTATGGGCTCGTGCCGCCATGTGAGCAGCGTATGCCACTTTGTAGACAGTTGACCACGAAAAGTTAGGTAATCTAAGACACCCGTATGCGCAGGAGTGACGGCCGCTACGTCAAAGCGTGTGCAGTACGGCGGCGGTAAGGGCCAGCGCGACGCCGATCACCGCAGGCGCGAGGTCAGCGACCCTGTCCGACATCCGTACGTGGTAAGCGATGGCACCGATCGTCAGCAACGCAAGGCCGATCGCGGCAGCGATGCCGATCGGCGCCCACACCAGGCCGACCAGCACGCCGGCGACCCCGGCGAGCTCGCATACGCCGATGAGTCGCCACTGCAGCGGCTTGACTCCGAGGTGATCACGGATCTCGAGCGACTTGGCGACGCCGAGCAGTTTGATGCTGGCGGAGAACGTGAAGAGCGCAGCAAGCAGGATTGTCACGACTACGGTGGCGGTGTCCATCACGAGCAGGGTAGAAGCTCACGCGCAATGGAAGAGCCGAAATGATCCGATGCGTCAGACTCTGGGCGTGCTGCAGATAATTCTCAACTATGTCGGCATAGCGGTGTTCGCGTCGTCAGGGGCGGCGGTTGGAGTCCGAAAGGGTTTCGACCTGTTCGGCATCGCGACGCTGGGAGTCCTCACCGGCGTCGGCGGTGGCGTACTGCGGGATCTGCTACTCGACAGACCGCCCTATTCGATCCAGCACTGGCCCAATATCACGGTCGCGCTCCTCGCCGTCGCCATCGCCACGCCGCTCGCACATCTGGTGCTGCGGATGAACACCGCGATCCTCGTCCTCGATGCGATCGGCATGGGGTTCTTCGCCACCTCCGGGGCGGCGATCGCGGTGGACGCGGGCGCGAGCTGGTTTGCGGCGGGCATCATCGGCATGCTCACGGCTATTGCCGGCGGGATGTTGCGTGATGTGATCGCCCGCGAGATCCCGTATGTCATGGGTCCCGATGATCTGTATGCGATTCCGGCGTTGCTTGGCGCCGCAACCTATGTGGCGATCGACTACTTCGGACCGCAGTGGGTCGGCGTCGCGGTCGGAAGCGCCGTGGCGACGCTGCTTCGGCTCGCCGCATTGGCCTTCCATTGGCGGCTACCCACCGGCCCCCGAAACCTGATTGCGCGCGACAGTGACTAGTGGCCCGCCACTATATCGGCTTCGTCGACCTCTACCGGCTCCTTCGCGCCGGGCAGGAATGAGTATGCGACGCAGACGATTCCGAAGAAGACGTAGCCAAGGGCGACTTGCGGATTAGCCGCCCAGGCCACCTCGGGCGCATGGATCAGTCCGATGAACGACAGCACCGCTCCGACGAACGACGCGATGGCAGCGTAGAGAAACTTCTTCTCAAGGATGTAGGTGACCATGGTGCCGAGGATCAGGCCGACGAGCACCGCGCCCTCGCCGAGGGTCTGCAGCCCGTCGTAGACGACCCCGGCACCGTTGAGCGCGTCGACACCCACCTTCGCGGCCGACGTGCCCGCCGCATTCAACGCATTGTCGATCAGCCCGCTGGCCCACTGCGCGAGGTTGGGCAGCAGCGCGGCGACCACCGCGACGGCGTGCAACCGCGGCACCGCCTGAAATGCCTGCGCACCGATCAGCAGCCCGATGTAGAGAAGGATCGGCACGATCGCGGGCACCGGCAGAAGCGCGTCGAGCACCCCGAAAAGCCCGAGGAAGCAGAAGATTCCGATAACGACACCGCTGGCCAGCGAATAGCCGGCCCGACCGCCCGCGTCCTTCCACCCGGGATGGCCGATATACACCGCCGGCGGGAACGGCGATCCGAACGCCGCGCCGACGACCGCGCCGGCGCCGTCGGCAAGCAACACGCTGCGCAAGTTGTAGTTGTCGCCCGCCGCGGCGGCGCTTTCCACGTTGCTCATGGCCTCGGTGAAGTTGTACACACCCAACGGGATCGCGGTGCCCAGCAGCGGAGCCAGGTCCGACAATCCGTGGAAGAGCAGATCGAGGCGCATGTCCGGAATTCCGACCGCGATATCGGAGATCGCTTGTCCCACATCGGGCGCGGACATGAAACCGCCCATCCAGCCGATCGCGGTGCCGACGAGCAGTGCGGCCAGTCCGACCGGGATGCCGAACGGCAGTTTCACGTTGGTGAAGAAGCCGATGAGGATGATGGCCATCACCGGCAGGCCGATCCAGGCCGCCTCCCACATCTGGGCGGCCGGGCGCATCGAGATGAACGTGATCGAAATCCCGGCCAGCGTCCCCAGCATCGCGGCCCGCGGGGTCAGCTTGCGGATGTAGGGCCCGACGAACGCACCGATCATGACGATCACGCCGATCATGAAGGCCCACGCGAGCCCGGCCGACCACGCCTGGATCGCGTCCTTGGTGTTGAGATACACCGGCAACATCACGACGAACACCACGATGAACATGTGCGGCACGCTGGGTCCGTACGGCAGAGCCGTCACGTCGGCCCGGTTCTCGCGCCGGGCGAGTCGCCGTGCCAGGAACGTGTAGTACAGGTTGCCCAGAATCAACGCCACCCCGAGCGCCGGCAGCACGGTGCCCAGCACATCGCCTGCGGGCACCGACACCACGCCGATCATCAGGCCGGTCAGGGTCAGGACGTTGACCAGGATGTTGAAGCCGAGCCCGAAGAACGCGTTGGTGTCGCCGCGGGTCCACAGCGGCAGCGACGTCAACGCAGGCGCTGGATCTACCGGTGGATCGGCGGACTTCGTGAGGTCAGTGGTCATGTACAGGTCCTCTCAGGCGGCGGCGGTGGTCAGAGCGTTCAGCGCGGGTATCACGGCGGACGTGTCGGCGACCCAGCCGAAAATGCCGCCCTGGGCCTTGATCATTTCCAAACCGATGCGCTGGAACTCCGGGAAATACGAACCCACGCAATCGGATACGACCAGGCACTCGTAGCCGCGGTCATTGGCCTCCCGCGTCGTGCTATGAACGCACACCTCGGTGGTCACGCCGGTGATCAGCAGCTGGGTGATCCCGCCTGCAGTGAGAATGTCCTGGAGTTCGGTGGCGTAAAACGCGCCCTTGCCGGGCTTGTCGATGACGACCTCACCGTCGATCGGAGCAAGCTCGTCGACGATGTCGTGGCCGTACTCGCCGCGGATCAGGATGCGGCCGTATTTGCCTTGGTCTCCAATGCGTTTCGATGGGGCGCCCCTGCGCAACTTGGCCGGCGGACAGTCGGACAGGTCGGGCTCATGGCCCTCCCGCGTGTGGATCACCATGATCCCTGCCGATCGGGCAGCGGCGATCAGGCCGGCAAGCGGCGGCACCACCTTGAGCAGCTGATCGACGTCGTTGCCAAGGCTTTCACCAAACCCGCCGGGCAACAAGAAATCTCGCTGCATGTCGATGACGATCAGCGCAGTCTTGCCAGCAACCAAGCGATACGGCGATGGCTCCGCGGGCACTTCGACGGGGCTCATACACACTCCTCGCTGACGGTCGATATGGGTATCGCCGCGCGTGGCTCGTCGAGAATCTGCGCGGCCAGGTGTAGCACGATGTCATCGGTCAGCGCCGCGCCAAGCAGCATCGCGCTGTACGGGCGGCCGTCGGTGGCGACACCGAGCGGGACCGCGACACCCACCAGGTCGAGCAAGTTGCCGAAATGCGTGTAGTGGCCGAGCATCGTGTTGCAATCGATTGGCGCCGCCAGCACCTCGTCGACGGTGAACGTGGTGCCGATCGTCGGCACCACCAGAACATCCATGTGCTGCCAGAGCCGCGCCACCAGCGCCTTGAGTTCGGCCAGGCGCTGCAACGCCGCGAACGCATCGACGGCGGTGTACTTCTGGCCGCCACGCAGGATCTCCCTGACGACGGGATGGATCGAGTCTGGCTGGGCGGCAAGGAAGTCGGCGAACTCCACCAACCTCTCGGCGACCCACGGCCCCTGGTAGAGCAGCGCCCCAGCCGCAAGAAAGGGCTCCAGCGAGACATCCACGACGGTGGCGGTGCGGGCCAGGTGCTCACGGAATCCCATGTGCGCGCGCCACATCTCCTCATCACCGAAGAATTCCAGCTCCGATGCCGGAGGAAGTCCGACCCGGATCGGTGCGCCGTCGTAGCGTGGTCCGCGATCACGCGACCAGGCGTCGTTGTCGTCGCGCGCCGCCACCACGTCGAAGACCCGGTCGACGTCGTCGATCGAGCCGGCCATCACACTGATGCAGTCCAGCGACTTGCATGCCGGCACCAGCCCGGCCGTGCTGATCAGTCCGCGCGAGGGCTTGAACCCGACGACCCCGTTCAGCGCGGCCGGAACGCGTCCCGACCCTGCGGTGTCGGTGGCAACCGCGAACGGCACCTGGCCGAGCGCGACCGCAAGCGCAGAACCCGAACTCGAGCCGCCGGAGATCATCTCACCGCCGTACACACTGCGCGGGATGGTGTACGGCGTGCGGGTGCCGTTCAGTCCGGTGGCGAACTGGTCCAGATTCGTCTTGCCGACGTAGAGCGCGCCGGCGTCGAGCAGGCAACGCACCACTGGCGCGGTCGTCGAGGCGACGTAGGCGTAGTCAGGGCAGGACAGCGTTGTCGGCACGCCCTCGACGTCGATGCTGTCCTTCACAGCGAATGGCACGCCATAGAGTGGCAAAGTCCGCGCGCCAGGACGAGATTCGATCTCCTCGGCGGTGGCCAGCAGCTGATCGCGTGGCACGGTCGACAACCAGGTGCCGTCGTCTCCTCGGGCCGCGATTGCGTCCGCGACTCGGGCGGCGGTCTTGGTTGGCGAACCCGTACCGCCGGCGTGTGACGCGAGGATCTCGGCCACGGACGGCCCGATGGACGGTCCACGCGCGTCATCAGCCATCCTGTCGATTGTCGTCAGATTGATGGCGATTGCGCGTCGGGCGTGTGTCGATTGGGTTAGCTGTGCAGATCGGGAACTATCGGCCGACTGCGCTTCGTTGAGCGCGCGTGCCTAGCGTCATCACCGCATTGCCGAGCCTGGCCGAGCAGGCCCAGCGACTGATCGAACTCGACGTCCACCGGATCGCGGGGCTGAGCGCCGATCGGCTGCGAAACCTGCCCGACCGCTCAGGCTCGCTGCTTGTCGTGCACCCCGACCTCGCTTCGGCCTCGGCCCTGGCACCGCTGCTGCGCGCGGATGACAAACCGGGATTCGTGGTGACGGACATGGCCGACGTCGACAAGTTCACGCCGATCTCGGCGGTCAGGCTGCCAGATGCGCCGCTGTACCTGATTCGCGATGTCGACCGCGGGGATGCGATGGCGAACTGGAGTCCCGACGAGGCGTTGCCAGCCATCGCTGACGCCGGCCGGACCCCGCTGACCCTGACCGAGGGGCTGCACTGGTTGCTGCAGCGACCGGACGCGCTTGTCCGCGGGCACTGCTTCATGACCATTGGGGCGCGCCGCCGCAAACCAGACGGCTTGCTGGACGCCAGGACGCCCGCGGTGTGGATCAGCAATGGCACGGGGCGCGACGGACCAGCCAACCGAAACGCCCCGAAGGTCGGCTGGTGCTGGGCGGGCAACCGGCACACGTGGCTCGGATTCGCCTCGGCCAGTAGCCGATTCACCGTCGACGGATGACGTCCAGCCGTACCTCCCGCCGCGGCACTACGGCGATGCCACGCGGAACGGACCGGGGCGGCTTCGCGCGGCGCTGCCGGGCCGGCATCCTCAACTCGACAGTTTTCATCAGTGCGCCGATGGAGATGGCGAGCTCGTATCTCGCGAACGCGGCCCCGGGGCAGCGCCGGAATCCGCCACCGAACGGCAGGTATTCGAACGGTGTAGGCGCCTTGCCGAGGAACCTGTCCGGATCGAACCGATACGGATGTTGCCACCGCGATGGGTCGAAATGCACTGCGGGCACGGCGACACCGACCACGTCGCCTGCGGAGCACAGCACGTCGTCAACGGTGAGCGGGACAGTGAGCCTTCGCATCACAATCGGCACGGCGGGATGCATGCGCAGCGCCTCTGACACGACGGCCGACAGGTACGGCAGATCGGGCAATGATTCCGCCGTCGGTGCGGTGTCGAGTTCGGCGAGCACCCGGTCACGCACGCCCGGCTCGCGGTGGATGTGATACAGCGCCCACATCAGCGCCCCCGCCGTGGTGTCGTGGCCGGCGACGACGAGGGTACGCAACTGCTGGTGCAGATCGTCGGGATCGAAGTCGGCTGAGGCGTTTCCGGCCAGCAGTGCGGCGAGCACGCTGCTGTCGCAGGACCTAGCGGTTTCGATCTGCTCGGTAAGCAGTTCATCGAAGCGGGCGCGCAACCGCAGCAGTCGGGCCCACGGCCCACGCCCGGCGAACTCCTTGGCGGAGCTAGGGCAGCAGCATCAACGCCGCGTTGTTCGCATGCATTAAACGAGTCGCCACGTCGGCGATTTCGTCAAACCTACCCGTATTTTCGACACCGAACACGGCGAGGACTATGACCCGCAGAGCGATAGAACGTGCCGCGGCCGACAGTGCGATCCGATCGCCGGGCCGCCACCGTGCTGTCTCGGTGCGCGCCGCGCGGTCCATCACCGCTGCGCGGGTCAGCATGCGTTGGCCGTGCAGTGCAGGCATCAGCAGTCGGCGCTTGCGCCGGTGCTCCTCGCCGGAAACAAAGATGACCGAGTCCTTTCCGACGATCGGCTCGATGGGATTCGGTGTCGGAGCTTCCAGAATGGCCGCGGGCGCGCTCAGAATGTCGTGAGCCGCCTGTGCGGTCGCGAAGAAGCGCACCGGTCCTAGGCCGAGAAACGCGACGGTGAACGGATCGCGGCGGCCGGCTTGGCGGCGGAAGTAGCCGTCGGGGTCCAGCCCCGCCCGCACGGAGCGGAACATCGTCCTGATTGACTCGTACACGGTGCCTCCCACTTAGGGAGACGCACGCGTCCACGCTTCAGATCCGCGGTCGGGCAGTGAGTTTAACTACGCCGGCAGCTCAGCTGTGGCGCTCGACACGGACACCGTGCGCGGCGTCGACGAACGGCAGGACCGTTTCCAGCCATGCCACCGGTTCGGACGAGAAGACGACGTGCCCCGTCGGCAGCGATGCGAATCTGGACCCTGGTATCGCGGCGTGGATTGCTTCACCCCAGCGCGGCGGTGCGGTGAGGTCCCTTGCGCCCCAGGTGATGAGCACCGGCGCGCCGATCTGCGCGGCTCGCGTCCTAAGGTCGTGCGCGGTGTCGGTGAAGCTCTTCCACAACGCTGCGGCGGTTCGTGCGCCGTCGGCGGTCTTGGCGCGCGCCATGACGCGGTCGACGATGGCCTTGTCCGTCGGGTTCTTGGCCCGCATGTAGGCCCGCACGAATACCGGGAATACCGCCTTGACCACCGCAGGACGTCCCATCAGCGCGCAGAAGAACCTGGTGAAAAGGATGTGCGGGGTGAAGCCACCGGCGTTGACGAGCACGAGGCCCGCGACGCGTTCTGGCCGCTCCAGTGCGAGGCGACACGCGGCATAGCCGCCGACCGAGTTCCCGACGACCACGACGTTGGTCAGGTCTAGGTTGTCGGCGAATTCGATGAGTAGGTCGCCGAAGTGGGCGGCGGGAAGCGGAGTGGGGGGTAGGGGAGACGCGCCGTGACCGGGCCAGTCGAGAGCGAGCACCCGGCGACCACGCGAAAGCGCTTCGGCGACCGGCCCGTAATCCGCGCGGTCATGCAGGGCGGCGTGTAGTAGCAAGATCGGTGGACCGGATCCTTCGACGGCGAAATCCACGGGTCCGAAGGAGGTGTGCAGCGTCGGCATTGGCGCGCCTTTCATTGACCGGGCGGTCGGTCAACTACACTAACAGGCGTGCAAGTGGTCAACAAGAGACTGGCGGCCGCGCAGCAGACGCGGGCGAACCTGATCGAAACCGGCCTGGTGCTGGCGGAGGAACTGGGGCTCGAGGGGCTCACTGTGAACGCAGTCGTCGCAGGTGCAGGTGTATCGAAGGGAACGTTCTTCCATCATTTCCCGGACCGAGTGTCCTATCTTGTGGCGCTGCACCGCCGTTTCCACGATGTGCTGTTCGACGAGGTGGCGGCGGTCATCGCCGAGATGGCGCCGGGCAAGGACCGGCTGGCCGCGGCCGCCACTACGTATCTGGATGGATGCTTGCGCGACCGCGGCGTCAAGGCGCTGCTGCTGGAGGCGCGTGGTCACCTGCCGATCGCCGAAGAAGTGACGCGCCGCAACCGGATGAACGTCGATGTGGTGGCCGCCGATTTCGAGGCGCTCGGCTCGGTCCATCCGCGCGAGGCGGCGCGGCTGTGGATCGCGGCGACGGCGGAGTGCGCGTTGATGGAGCTCGAGCGTGGCCGCAGCGATGCGGCGGCCCGCGCAGCGCTGAACGCGTTGGTGGCATGAGCCACCGATGCGCAGGATCTTCGCAACATTCGTCGTCGGGGTGGCCACTACTCGCTACGTGCTGGCCAACCCGCGCCGGGGTGACTCGACATTGCGCACTAGAACGTGTTCTAGTGCAAGAGTGCTGGACTGGACCCTGGAGAATCTCAGCGCCGAGGACGTCGCCCGGCTACGCGCCATGTACGAGCCGCTCACCGAGTCGGTGCGGGCGCTGATCGACGCGACCATCCGCACCGAGGTGGGGGCTGAGACTGTCGCCGCGGCCAAGGCCGAGATCGATGCGGCGACCGCGCGGCTGCGCAGCGAGCAACTCGACGGTTCCTACGGCATCCGGTTCACCGCCGACGGCGACCAAATGCCATGGGGCAACGTCGTGATCGGTGTACGCAATCCCGTCGCCCCGCCTTTGGATGTCAGGCAGAGCGACGACGGCGGCGTCTTCACCGACTTCCATCTCGGCGCGGCCTATGAAGGTCCGCCTGGCCACGTCCACGGTGGGGTCGCTGCGTTGGTGCTCGACCACATCCTGGGTGCCGCGGCCAGCAGCCCTGAGAAGCCGCGGCTCACCGGCACCATTACGCTGCGATACCTGCGCATCACGCGGCTGGGCCAATTGCACGCCGAGGCCAGGATCACGCGGACCGAGGGCGTGAAGACGTACACCGCAGGGCATCTCGCCGACGACGAGGGCGTCACCGTGGAAGCCGAGGGCGTGTTCATCCAGCCGCGATGGGCTCGAGGCTAGGTCAATCCCGTTGGGCGCGTTCACTTCTGCTCGTTGTTGGGCGGGTCGGTGTCACCGCGTAGGAGTTCTTCGGGGTGATGCGCGTGGTTGACTTCGGGTGGTGTGGTGCCGTCGGTCCATGCGAGGCGGCCGGTGTCGGTGACGGTGGTTTGGTAATGGCCGTCGGTGATGAGTTTGTGGTCGGGTGCGCAGGCGAAGAACAGGCTGTCAGCGTTGGTGGCCCCGCCCTTGGACCAGTCCGGGCTGTGGTGGACCTCGCTGTGATAGCCCGGCTCCAGACATCCCGGTCGGGTGCAGCCGCCGTCGCGGGCATAGCAGATGATGCGCTGGTCGGTGGTGGCGATACGGGCCTGTCGGGCCAGATAGAGGGGGCGTTCGGTGTGGTTGTCGAACACCGCCAGGTAGTGGATGGCGCCCTCGGCGGCCATCCGGATCAGATCGCGCATCGGCAGCGCGGTGTCACCGCCGGTGCGCGCCGGTGCTGGCATCGGGATGTCGGGGTTGGTGACGGCGTGGGCGGCCTGGTTGAGTTCGGCCAGCGTGGTGCGGGCGATCACGGTGAGCGGGTGCCCGCGGTGTGAGCCCAGCCCGCCGGAGGCGATGCTGGCCTTCAGGCCCAGTTTGAGGCCGTCGTGGCAGCGTTGCGCGGCGCTGCGCTCATCGCGCGTCTCAACGACGGTGCCGTCGGGCAGGTGCCGGCCCGGGCGCACCGCGGCGGTGTGGGCCTCGAGGTAGCCGCGGGTTTCGGGGTCGATCCAGCCCGACAGTCGTGAGAGCCCGTCGCGGCCCTGGGGTCCCAGCACCAGGCCGCGGCGCCGGGCCCGGTCGGCTTCGTCGTAGTCGCCGTCGGGGTTGAAGATCTCATCGATGCGCCCTGCCGCGGCTTTGAGGATCTCGGCGTCACTCTTGGTGGCCTGGCGCACCAGGCTGGCCTCCACGTCCTCGCGCTCGGTCACCGACAGGATCGAGGGCAGCTTGTCGATGGCCCGGCTGATCACCCGCAGATGGTCCTCGCCGATCGCACCGGCTGCGACTGCCTGCGCCACCAGCGGCAGCTCCGCGGGCAGCGGTGGGCCCGACAGTTGACGCCGCGGGCACAGCCGCGCGGCGGTCTTCATGCGGCGTTTGACCTCGTTGGGCGGGATGCGCAACCGCGCCGCCAGATTGTTCACCAGCATCGGGGCCATCGCCGCCGCATCGGGCGGGTCGGCGAGCTCGCCGAACATCCGATACGACAGGCCGCGGTTGGTGCGTTCCTGAGTTTCCAGGCGTTCGGCGAATTCCGCCCGAAACGCGGTACCGACCTCGTCAGAAGAGAGTTCGTGAATCTCGGCGTAGGCGGCATCGACCTGATCGGCCAGCTCGCGCAACCGTGCACGAGCCGCCTCCCCGGTAACGAATTCGCCCATAGCCCAAAGCTATCGAATACACACGTCAACCATAACGAGCTGACCCAACCCACCACACAACCTGTGGACAGAATCCGGTCTGGGGATAACTCGACCCTCCGCCCAGCCACATGTCGGAGGCCGATGCTAGGCGCTGCCAATCAGGCTGAAGTCGGCTCGCGAGAAGCCGCGATGCCGGCCAGGCTCCTGGTGATCGTCGAGATCTCAGCGACGAGCACCCGCGCCGCCGCGTTTTCGGTGCCAAGCCCTGCCGCCTGCTCGCGCACTTGCTGATTCGCCGCGGTCAACTCCTCGATGTCGACGGCCCATGGCGTGGCAGCGCTGGGCGGTGCGCCGCGCAGCGCGTCGACGTAATCATCAACGGCAGCAATGAATTCGGGTGTCAGCGCGGTCGCTGCCTCGCTGGACAGGCTGGTCTCCAGGGCGGTACACGCGCTGGTGACGGCGTTCAGCGCCGCTCGGTACGAGCGCAACCACCGCCGCAGTTCGCGTGAATCCGCCCGCGTCGCACCGGATGCCGCTTCGAACGCTGCGCGAGCCCGAAAGGCGCGCTGCCATGCCGCCGACAACGCTTCGGCAGGGTGATCGAGCTCGTGCACAAAAGCCTTGACGACCGCTGCCGCATAGTCGATTTCGGACTTCAGCAGTTCACCTGCCCGCTGGCGCAGCCGAATCAGACCGTGATCCGGCAGCAGGACGTGAGCCAATACCGCCAGGCCGCCACCAACGATCACTGCGAACAACAGGTCTGCGAGAGTAGCTCCGGCCGCAGCGGCGTCAATGTCGAGCAGGAACGTGATGGTCGCGGCCAATGCCGCACTCACCGCGAGGTATCCGAACCGGACGACTCCGTACGTCACCGCGAGAAACACCGCCGCTGCGAGTGCAGCAGAAGGACCCGTCGGCTGCCAGACCATGCTCAGCGCCGACGCAACGACGATTCCCACGGCGACGCCCGCGACCCGCCCGACGCAGCGGGTGTAGGTGTGTGCCGTTTCGGGGCGCAGCACCATCAGCACGGTCAACGCGATCCAGTGGCCGTGCGCCACGCCACCGAATTGGTCGGCGGCCACACCCAACGCGGTGGCGGCCGAGAGCCGCACAGCATGCCGCAGCACCGGCGACGTCCACACCAGGTGGCCACGCATCACCCCGACGGTCGTGAGCAGCGAGCCAATCAGGTCCGGGCGGCGGAAGTCGCCGAAGCGGCAGGCGGAGGCCTCGTGAAGCTGGTGTGAAAGCCGTTGCGCGACGGCCGCTTGCGGCCCGGTGACCGCTGCGGCCGCGGCGTCGACCCTGGCCAACGCGTAATCGGCGTCCCGTCGCGCCGTGTAGTTGTGGTTGGCGATCGCGTCAAGGAATTCGGCGGCCGGGGACAGCGTCAGCGCAATCGCCTTGTCAGCACCGCGCAGCGCACCCAACGTCGCGGTGATCCGCTCGGGCAGCCGGTAGCCACCGTGATACGCCAGTGGGCGTTGGGTCGCCTCGCTGTCGCCGAACGCTTCGCGCAGCCACGTGAGTGGGGCGGCCGCCATCGATGCGTCACGGTCGGACGCGGCTCGGCGAGCGTCGGCAGCCAGTTCCCGGTAGGCGCGCGTCAGCGCATCACGCTGCACCCGCCAGCGCCGAGGCGGCCACACCGCGATCAATGCCGCCTGAACGCAGCCGGCGGCCACGGTGAGGAGCGTGGACAACACCACCTCGGAAGGTGATGGCGCAACCGGCGGCGCGATCACCAGCAGGGCGCTACTGGCCGCCGCGACCAGCCCCGGATTACTGCCCAGCGCCCACTGCATGCCTGCGGCCAGACACCACACCGCGACGATCGCGACGAAGGCCGCGCTGTAGGACGCAGTCACTGCACCCAGCAACACGACGGCGCCCATTTGCACCGAGGCCATGATCACCACCGGCACCCGACCGGCGGGGCTGTCCTGCATGGCAATCGCGCCCGCGATCGCCGCCGCGCCAGAGGCCCACACAGCGGCCGACGGTGAAGCCGACACCAGCGCGACGGCTGCCATCGCGAGCACTCCGAGCAGGCTGCGCGACACCGCGCCGACGTCCGGCGTCGTCGGAGTATCGATCGTCCGGCCGCCGGTGGTCACCTGCCCATTCTGACTCCACCCCGGCCACCGAATGGGGCAGCACACGCGGACAAAGTGCGGTCCTGTCGCCGCGCCGCTGGGCACAGCAAACGGCCACAGACGGCTGAGACGGCGCTACTGCACTGGCATGGGCTGCCGTCGACGCCGTCAAATGCTTTGCGAGACAGCGCATACCTACCGACATCCTCTGCAAGGTATCGATTTTACGAAATTCGCCGCCGATTTCACTCCGTAGACCCGCTATCGGAGGTACGGTCAGCTAACCGGATCAGATGAGCGACCCTTGGAGGGGCCGATGGTCGACCACGCTGTCGTCGCTGGCGGCGTTGCCGAATTCTGTCCGATTTCCACAGTCCATGGGCTCGAATGGAACTTGCTCAATTTGTCCGAAAAGCGAAGGGAGCTGTCATGAGTACGGCCGCCGAGCGTGCAGCTCAACTGGATCTGGTAGCACGACTCAAGTCCGCATATCCCGAACTTCCGGATGCGCCGTATCCCGACATGTTGGACCACGAACGCATCACCGCGTACCTGAAGCCCGTCCACGACGTGGGCGGTGAGCCGGATGCGCCGATGAAGTACGTGAATAAGCAATACGAGCTCTGGGAGCATATGACCTACGTAATCTGCGAGGTCCTCGGGTGGCGCGGCATCTGGCTTTCGGAGGAGCGTCGCCGGATTGGCAACGTCGACGTAGGGCGGGCCGAATATCTCGGGCTGCCCTACTACGGTCGCTGGTTGATTGCCGTCGCGCGCGTCCTTGTCGAGAAGCACCACATCGGCCTCACCGAGTTGAGCGAGCGGATGGCCGAGGTCCAGGAGCGCTACGCAGGGGGACTGGACGGTAAGAAGCTGGAGGCCAAACCGAAGTCCGAGGGCGACGGGTCGCAAGTCAGACGCAACCAGCATGCGGAGGAAGCGGACGGAAAGGGCGATCCGCAGTGTTATGCCGGCCAGGCCGAAAAAGCGAAGTTCAAGGTCGGCGACCCGGTGGTGGTGCGCGAACTTCCGGTGATCTTTTACACCCGCACTCCCGAATATGTGCGCGGTGCGAAGGGGGAAATCGAGGCCGTCGCATATGAGAGCCCGGCGGCCGAGGACGAAACCTGGGACCGTCCCGCACAACCAGAGTGGTTCTACGTCGTTCGGTTCAATATGGCCGAGTTGTGGGACGACTACACGGGAACGGCCGACGACGTCATCGCAACCGAAATTCCCGAACACTGGCTGCAAGCCGCCAAATAAGCATGTCCGGTACGGACCCGAAAGGACGCTGCATGACCGCCCACGATCACGATCACGATCGCACCGTCGCACCGATGGTCGACGAGGTCACCGACTTCGAAGTCCTGGAGATTGCTCTGCGCGAACTGTGCATCGAGAAGGGCATCTTCACCGCTGAAGACCATCGCCGGATGACCGAGTTCGCCGAACAGATCGGTCCCACGCCTGCAGCGCACCTGGTCGCCAAGGCGTGGCGGGATCCCGAGTTCAAAAAGCTCGCCCTCGCCGAGCCGATGACGGCCAGCAAAGAGGTCGGCGTCGACTGGATGGAACCCACAGGTTGGGGCACTCCCAGCGATTTCACCGCGTTCCAGATCCTTGCGGACACGCCGACGCTGCACAACGTGATCGTCTGCGCGTTGTGCTCGTGCTACCCGCGGCCAATCCTCGGCAACTCACCCGAGTGGTATCGCACGCCCAATTACCGTCGTCGCCTGGTTCGTTGGCCACGCCAGGTGCTTGCGGAGTTCGGGCTGTACCTGCCTGACGAAATCTCCATCCACGTACAGGATTCCAACCAGAAGCATCGCTTCATGGTGATGGCCATGCAACCCGAGGGCACAGAGGACTGGACCGAAGACCAGCTCGTGGAGATCATCACGCGTGATGTTCTGATCGGTGTCGCCTTGCCGAAGGCCGGCGTCACCACCAATGTCATCACCGATACCCGTCCTGCGGTGCACCCTGGGGCCGCCGGATGAACGAGCGCATCGAGGCCCTGCAGGAAATCGTGGAGCGCAATCAGGTTTGGCCGGTAATGGCAGCCAAATACGGTGTCGAGAACCCCGTGCCGCCCTGGAAAACCAGCCTCGACGGCATCTGCGACGCTCTCGATCACGCGGCTTGCGACGAGAACCTCCCGAACTTCAAAGAGCGGCGTGACGAAGAAGACGCGCTGTCGGCGACCGTCTATGCCGACTTGCCCTACCCGGAGAACCAGCTCGTTTCACTGGCGCATTCGCTGCTCGCTCGCGGCATCATCGACGAGGCAGAACTGAAACAACGGCTCACGATCATCCGCGAAAGGCTAGAAGCCTAGATTTGAGCCGTGGAGAAAGTCATCATCACCCTGCGGGGTGTCGACGCGGACGAAACGTGGTGCAGCCGATTGCGCGACGACGTCGCCGCCGAGCTTCTCGCCATGGGTGCGCCCGGACTGTCGGTCAATGTGCGCGACGACCCGGTTCGGAACTCCTTGATGACCCTGACCACACTCGATCCACCGGTGGTCGGGTTCGTGACGCTGTGGACCCAGCAGTCGTATGGCGACCAGGTGCACTCCGCGATCTCCCGGTTGGAGAAGGAGTGCGACGATGTGGCGGCATACCTGGTGACTGAATCGGTGCCACTGCCGTCGCCGACCACGGCGCCGGGGGAGCGCACACCTGGATTGGCCAACGTCGCGCTGCTTCGCAGGCCCGGCGATCTCGATGAAGCGACGTGGCGGCAGCGCTGGCACATCGATCACACACCGGTGGCCATCGAGACACAGTCGACGTTCGGATACACACAAAACGCAGTAGTGCATCCACTGACAACCGGGGCGCCGGTCATCAATGCGATCGTGGAGGAGCTCTTCCCGCTCGAGGCGACATCCGATCTGCACGCGTTCTTCGGTGCCGCGGACGACGACGATCTGCGTGACCGGATGGAGCGCATGGTGGCCAGCACCGCCGCGTTCGGTGCAAATCGCGATGTCGACACGGTGCCGACAAGTCGCTATGTGTTCCGAACGCCGTTTTCCGACGGCCGCCCGGGAGTACAGCAACGGCCAACGCATACGCTGCAGCCGTGATACTGGAGATCAGCGACGACAACCGGGTGCGCACGCTCACCCTGAACCGGCCCGACGTTCTCAACGCGTTCAACGAGGAGCTCTACCACGCGACGGCGGTTGCGCTGCGTGACGCGGTCGCCGATCCGGACGTGGCGGTTGTGCTCCTGACAGGGGCGGGGCGGGCGTTTTCGGCAGGCAACGACCTCAATGAGATGCAGAGGCGCATCACCGATCCCACGTTCAACAACAAGGGCAGCCACTTTTCGACGATGATCGACGCGCTTACCGAGCTGCCGAAGCCATTGATCTGCGCGGTCAACGGCGTCGGAGTGGGCATCGGGGCAACCCTTCTCGGCTACGCGGATCTGGTGTTCATGTCGTCGACGGCACGGCTGAAGACACCGTTCACCAGCCTGGGTGTGGCGCCCGAGGCGGCGTCGTCGTATCTGCTGCCACAGTTGATGGGTAGGCAGAACGCGGCGTGGCTGTTGATGTCGTCGGAGTGGATCGACGCCGCCGAGGCGCAGCGGATGGGTCTGGCATGGAAGGTATGCGAACCCGGCGATCTGCTGTCTGAGGCCCGTCGCCATGCCGAAGTCCTTGCCTCCCGCCCGATCTCGAGTCTGATCGCCGTCAAGCAGACGATCGTCGAACCGTTTCGCGCGGAGATCGTCGCGGCCAGCGCCAGAGAAATCGCGCACTTCTCCGAGCTGCTTGGCGCGGTCGCCAACGCCGACGCGCTGGCCGAGTTCACCCAGAAGCGGACGAACTAGCCGACGATGAGCTCATCCGCGCCGGCCGCATCCAACCGCCCCGAGGCGGATGAGATCGTCGCGCTACTCGAGCCCGTTGTGCGCCAGCACTTTCCGGGGGCTCCCGATGCGCGCATCGCCAATTGGCGCGCCGCCGACCGCGGTCTTTCGACCGAGACCTTCCTCTTCGACCTACAGACGGAGGGTGGCGACGGGCCAACGACGATGGTTCAGTTGGTGTTTCGGCGACCCCCGGCCAACAGCCTGTACCCGGACTATGACCTGACACGTCAGGTCATGGTGATGAACCGGCTGCGTGACACGCCGATCACCGTGCCGACCGTGCGCTGGCTGGACCGCGACGATAAAGACCTCGGCACGCCGTACTACGTGATGGAGCAGCTGCCGACCATCGGCACGGCGAGCGATTACCCGTCGTATCACTCGCAGGGCCTGTACTTCGACGCCACGTCAGACCAGCGGGCCACCATGTGGTGGGGCTGCGTCCAGGCCATGGCCGACGTTCACGCGCTGGACTGGCGCAGCATGCGCCTGGACAAGCTGCTGATGCCGCATCGCGGCGCGCACCCGCTGGAACAGGTCGTCAACTACTGCGCCGAGATGCTGTCGTGGGCGCCGCCGGATAACAGGCGCCAGGAGCTTGTCGACGCCGTGGAGTGGTTGCGCGACAACATCTATGAGCCCGAACACCTCGTGCTGTGCTGGGGCGACAGCCGGCTGTCCAACGTTCTGTACGGCCCCGAATACGAAGTCGCCGCGGTGCTGGACTGGGAGCTCGCCTACATCGGTGACCACGAGGCCGATTTGGCGTGGCTGCTGTTCGTCGACTGGGCCTGCTCGGACTACCAGGGCGTGGCCCGGCTCGACGGAACACCGAGTCGGCAGCACACCATCGAGCGGTACGAGCGATTGTCGGGCCGTGCGGTGGAAAACCTGCGTTACAACGAAATGCTCGCGGCTGTCGAGATGGGCCTACCGGTCTCGCGGTTGGAGAGCAGGCTTCGCAACGAAGGACTGCTTATCGGTGAGTTCGACTTGATCGGCTTCTGCGCCGAACGAATCCGCCAGCTCCTCGACTAGCGGCTCACGCTTTCCGAGGCGCAGCCGTTGACTTGAAAGTGCGATTCGATGATCGCCCGCAGGGTGCGTCGGCACCGTCCGCAATCGGCGCCTGCACCGCAGGCCTCGGCGATCTGCTTCGAAGTCTTTGCGCCATTCGCCACAACCTCGTTGACGGCGTGGCTGGTGGCTCCTGTGCACAGGCAGACGAACATCGCGGGCCCCCCCGTCAGACTTTCTCGTCGACAGACATCAAGTGCGCGAACCTGCCGACGAACTGCGTGGGATAGGCGCCCAGCCCGGCCATAGACATCCACTCTGCGGCTGCGTCAGGGTGCTCAATCCACTGTCGTGCGGCGACTTCGTCCTCGATCTCCTGCAGGATCATCACTTCCCGTCCGTCATCGAGCGCCTGGTAGACCCAGATCTTTCGAACGCCACCGCCCTTGAATCGCTCGAGACCGTCGTGGACCTTCTCCATCAGCGCCGAAACATCGTCGACCGAGGACATCACGCCAACCACCACGCGACCCACGTGCTCCTCGGGCGTCGGTCCGCCAAGATCGATTTTCTCGACCACCTCGCCGCCGAATACCGGCGGAATATCGTCCGCGCCGGAAATCCTGAACCATTCGAATATCGCGGGCGAGCGCAATACATCGCGAATTGATCGGGCATGCCGGATTCCCATAGTCACCAGTACCCGGCGTGGCTCCCAGATTGAGGTGTAAAGGACGACATGGTGGGCGCCAATCGACGCCAATCCATCGTCATGTTTCTGGAGCCATTTCCACATGCGGTCGACGTCGTCGACGCGAAAATCACAGGCAAGAATAAGTGAGTGCAAATCGTACTCACTCATCTCTGCCCCCATCTGTCGGATGCCGCCGCTTAGCGGTTAGCGCAGTCTAACCTTACTTAGCCTAGGCAGTCCAGACTAGGTCGTTGATCTGCGGGCCTCGATGCCTCGGCAGTTGGCAGACACCCCGAAAACACGCTGTGATCGGGTCCAAAGATGCGCTGCCACGCGCCATCTGGACTAGGTTGGAGAGGCGCGACAGACATCAAGACTTGACGAGCCCTCAAGGTGCCATAGGAGCAGCCATGCAAGGCGATCCGGACGTTCTGAAACTGTTAAATGAGCAGTTGACTAGCGAGCTCACGGCGATCAACCAATATTTCTTGCATTCCAAGATGCAGGCTAATTGGGGACTCACTGAGATCGCCGAGCATACCCGCAAAGAATCCTTCGAAGAAATGCAGCACGCGGAATCAATCACCGACCGCATACTCATTTTGGACGGGCTACCGAACTACCAACGCCTTTTCTCGCTGCGGGTCGGTCAGACCCTGCGCGAACAGTTCGAAGCCGACCTGGCCATCGAATACGAGGTGATGGCGCGGCTGAAGCCGGGAATCGTCATGTGTCGTGAGAAGGAAGACGCCACCACCGCGAACCTGTTCGAGAAGATCCTCGCCGACGAAGAGGATCACATCGACTACCTCGAGACCCAGCTGCAGCTGATGGACAAGCTAGGCGAGCAGCTGTACCTCGCACAATGCGTGTCGCGGCCCCCAACGTCGCTCTAGGCCGCACGGTTTCCAGCCACGCCTGATCGGCAACCCTTACGTCGGTTGTAACTTCCCTAGCCTATCTAACGATATCGCTAGGGAGTTAGTCGTCGACGGAAGGCAGCAATGACGAGCACGGCAGCGACGGCCAGCGCCGCCGATCCCCAACCCGGTGGTGCGCTGATGAGTCCCCAGCGCCGCAACTTCATCTTTGTTGCGGTGCTGCTCGGCATGTTGTTGGCCGCGCTTGACCAGACGATCGTCGCGACCGCGCTGCCCACTGTGGTCGCCGACCTCGGTGGTGCCGGCCACCAGTCCTGGGTGGTGACCAGCTATCTGCTGGCTTCGACGATCGTCACCGCGATCGTTGGCAAGCTCGGCGACCTGTTCGGCCGCAAGGTCGTCTTCGGCACGTCGATCGTGTTCTTCTTGGCAGGCTCGGTGCTATGCGGGCTGGCCGGGTCGATGACCATGCTGGTGGCGTCGCGGGCGCTGCAGGGCGTCGGCGGCGGCGCCATCATGGTGACCGCCACCGCACTGATCGGAGAGGTCATCCCGCTGCGCGACCGCGGCCGGTATCAGGGCGCCCTCGGCGCGGTGTTCGGTGTCACGACGGTGGTAGGACCACTGCTCGGCGGGTTCTTCACCGACCACCTCAGCTGGCGGTGGGCCTTCTGGATCAACGTTCCCGTCGCGGTGGTGGTGTTCTTCGTCGCGATCGCGGCGATCCCCGCGCTGGGCAAGACAACGCGCCCGATCATCGATTACGCCGGCATCGTGTTCGTTGGCCTCGGCGCCTCCGGCCTAACGCTGGCCACCAGCTGGGGCGGTGGGGAGTACGCGTGGGGCTCGCCGGTCATCATCGGGCTGTTCATCGGCTCGGCCGCGGCACTGGCCGCGTTCGTGTGGGTGGAAAGGCGTGCGGCGGAACCAATCCTGCCGATCCGGCTGTTTCGCAGCCCCGTGTTCACGGTGTGCTGCGTACTGTCCTTCATTGTCGGGTTCGCGATGCTGGGCGCGTTGACGTTCCTGCCCACCTACATGCAGTTCGTCGACGGGGTGTCGGCGACGGTCTCGGGGTTGCGGACTCTCCCGATGGTCGCGGGCCTGCTGCTGACCTCCATGGGTAGCGGCGTCCTCGTGAGCCGCACCGGCCGCTACAAGGTCTTCCCGGTCGTCGGGACTGCGGTAATGCTTGTCGGCTTCGTGCTGCTGTCGCGGATGGACGCCGCCACGCCGATGCTGTTGCAGTCGCTGTATCTGTTCATCCTCGGCACCGGAATCGGCATGTGCATGCAGGTGCTCATCCTGATCGTGCAGAACACATCGAGCTTCGCCGACCTCGGGGTTGCGACGTCTGGCGTCACCTTCTTCCGAACCATCGGAAGTTCGTTCGGCGCAGCGATTTTCGGGTCACTGTTCACGAACTTCCTCAGCAACAGAATCGGTCCGGCGCTCGCGGCCGGTGGCGCACCACCGGCCGCGGCGGAGTCCCCGCAGGCGCTGCACGAGTTGCCGTATGAGGTCGCCGCGCCGATCGTTGACGCCTACGCGGATTCCCTGGGCATGGTGTTCTTGTGCGCGGCCCCGGTGGCCCTTGTCGGGTTCATCGTCGCGTTGAGGCTCAAGGAGGTTCCGCTGCGCGAGATGGACGCTGTCAACACCGTCGATCTCGGCGACGGCTTCGGCATGCCCGGTGCCGAAACACCCGACAAGGTATTTGGAGATCGCCATCGGCAGGATGATGCGGCAGTCACCGGAGATCCGGCTGCGCAACATCTGCGAGAAGCCTGGCTGCGACCTCGACGTTGCGCGGCTGTGGGCGCTGATCCAGATCTACCGAAGCAACCAGGTGTTCGGGTCGGCGCGGCTGACCGACATCGCCGACCGCCTGCGGGTGCCGTGCGAGGTGCTCGCGCCGACGTTCGATCGACTGGTCGACACCGGATACGCGTTGCGCACAGGTGATCTGCTGTGGCTCACTCAGCCGGGCGCCAACCAGGTCGACGCGGTGTCATCGGCGTTGATCAACCGGATCGTCGAGAAGCTGGCCTGGACGCCGGCGTTCGAGGGACGCCCCGACCGCGCCGCGGTAGAGGCGGCCCTGGAACGCATCGCGCACCGGATGCTGGTCCAGCGGGATTGGGACGACGAACGGGCCGAACTCGCCCCGGCCGGCTGAGCTACCAGGCGCTATGCCTCAGTTTCTAGAACGTGTTCCAATTCTGAAGGGCCCGGCGTACGATTCGGCCATGAGCCGAATTGGACCTTTCGCTGACGACGACGCGGCTGCCTGGGTGGTGAAGTCGCCCGACATCGGAGTCGCGATGGCCGGCTTCACCAACGCGGTGTACAACAAGAACCGGTTGCCGATGCGGGTCCGCGAGTTGGCACGGATGGTCATCGCGCTCGACAACGAATGCGTGGTGTGCCAGAACACCCGCGACTCCGAGGGCATCGCGTCCGGCGTCGATGAGGATCTCTACGACCACGCCGCCGAATGGCGCACGTGGCCGGGATACAGCCCGCAAGAGCGCATCGCCGCCGAGTTCGCGGAGCGCTTCGCCAGCGACCACACCGGCCTGCGCGACGACGAGGAATTTTGGGCTCGCTGCAGCGAGCAGTTCGACGAGGAGCTGCTGACGGACCTGGCCCTGTCATGCGCGATGTGGCTGGGCATGGGCCGAATGCTGCGCACTCTGGATATCGGCCAATCCTGCAAGATCACCCTGTGATTCGCGGCTGAGCGCTGCAGAATGGCTGCTGTGGCAGCCAAACCCCTCGCCGCTGCGGCCATCGCCCAACTGGAGGCAGACGGGGTCACGACGCTGATCGGGACGGTCGTCAACCCCGCTGGGCTTATCCATGCCAAGACGGTCCCACTGCGCCGGATGGGCACGTTCGCTGATCCCGGCCTCGGCGCCAGCCCGGTGTGGCACGTATTCGCCATCGACCAGGTCGGTACCGTCTTCGGCGACAGAACCGGTGTCGTGGGCGATCAGCGCGTCCGCATCGACTTGAGTGGCCTGCGGATCTTGGGCGATGGATTGGCTTGGGCGCCCGGCGCTTTCTTCAATCAGGACGGATCACCGGACCCCTACTGCAGCCGCGGCGCGCTGCGCCGGGTGGAAGATCGGCTGGCCGAAGCCGGCATCGACACCGTGATTGGCCATGAGATGGAGTTCGTGCTCGTCGGCCCCGACGGCAGCGCCTTGCCGTCACGTCTTTGGGCGCAGTATGGCCTCGCCGGGGTGCTCGAGTTCGAAGGGTTTGTGCGCGACGTCACCAATGCCGCGACCGGTTCTGGCGTGGCCATCGAGCAGTTCCACCCGGAGTACGGCATCAACCAGTTCGAGATCTCGCTGTCCCCGCAGACGCCTATAGCCGCGGCCGACCAGCTGGTGCTTATGCGCATCATCGTCGGAAGGGTGGCCCGCCAGTACGGTTTGCGGGTGAGCCTATCTCCGGTGCCGTTCCCAGGAAGCGTCGGATCCGGTTCACATCAGCACTTTTCGATGAAGCGTGCAGACACGTCACTGTTCTCGGATGGGTCCGGAAACGGCGCCATGACGCCCGACGGTGAATCGGCGATCGCCGGATTGCTAGCGGGTCTACCCGAGGCGCAGGGCATCCTGTGTGGCTCGGTGTTGTCCGGACTCCGCATGCAGCCCGGATTCTGGTCGGGCGCCTACGTCTGCTGGGGCATCGAGAACCGGGAGGCGGCAGTGCGTTTCCTGATCGGCGGGCCCAGCAATCCGCAGGGTGCCAACGTTGAAGTGAAGGTCATCGATCCCTCGGCCAATCCTTACCTCGCGTCCGCCGCGATTCTCGGCCTTGCGCTCGACGGCATCAATCGCAAGCTGCTGCTTCCAGCCGAGACGATCGTCGACCCGGCGAAGCTGACCGACGAACAACGCCAGCACGCCGGGATAGTGCTGTTGCCATCGAGCCAGGCCGACGCCTTGGACGCACTCGACCAATCCTCGCTGATGCGCGAAATTCTGGGAGACGAGCCCGTTGATGCCGTCGTGGCTGTGCGCCGGTACGAGCACGAGAAGTACGGCGACCTGAGCCCTGACGAACTCGCCGAAAAGTTCCGCCTGGCCTGGAGCGTATGAGTTTGTCCGCGCTGGCTGAGCACACCGAGGCCGCGCAGCTGGTGGACCATCACGTGCACGGCTGCTGGCTCCTGCCGCCGGACAGGGCTCGGTTCGAGAACGGGATCAACGAGGCCAACACAGAACCGCTCGCCACCTTCGACTCCGCGTTCGACACCCAGCTCGGCATTGCGGTGCGGGCTCATTGTGCTCCGCTGCTGGGGTTGCCGCGGCACGTCGACGCCGACGCGTACTGGAACCGGCGCAACGAACTCGCCGAGGATGTGCTGGCCCGGCTGTTCCTATCGGAAGCCAAGGTGTCGGACTGGCTCGTCGACACCGGATTCTCCAGTGGGGTCGCGGATCTCGATGCGCTGGCCGACCTCTCGGGGGGACGTGTGCACGAGATCGTCCGCTTGGAGTCGGTGGCGGAGGATGCCATTGCGGTTGCCGACGACTACGCAACGGCATTCGCCCGTCTCCTGGAGGAGCGGGGGCAGACTGCGATCGCCACCAAGTCGATACTGGCCTACCGCGGGGGTTTCGACGGCGAGCTGAGCGAGCCCACACCCGAAGAGGTGACCGAGTCGGCGCAGCGATGGCGGGAGCGCCCGGGGACGCGCTTGACCGACCGGGTGCTGCTGCGATTCGGCCTACATCAGGCGCTGAGGTTGGGCAAGCCGCTGCAGTTCCACGTCGGATTCGGCGACCGTGACTGCGATCTGCACAAGACGAATCCGCTGTATCTGCTGGGATTTTTGCGTATCAGCGGCGACACCCCGATCATGCTGCTGCACTGCTACCCGTACGAGCGTGAGGCCGGCTATCTGGCCCAGGCCTTCAACAACGTGTACCTCGACGGCGGACTGTCGATCAATTATCTTGGCGCGCGGTCGACCGCCTTCATCGGGCGGCTGCTGGAACTGGCGCCGTTCCGCAAGATTTTGTACTCGTCGGACGGGTTCGGTCCGGCCGAATTGCATTATCTCGGAGCGCAGTTGTGGCGCAACGGAATTAGAGACGTGCTGCAGGCCTTCGTCGACGCCGGCGAGTGGAGCGAGGCAGACGCGATTCGGGTTGTCGACCTGATCGCCCACGGCAATGCGCGCCGCGTCTATCACATGGATTAATGATTTGGCGATGCGAAAGGTGTTCGCTAAGTCATCCGGAGTCGTACCATGTCGCCATGCGGTGGGGGGCACCGACCATGATGGCTTTGGCGCTCGCGCTGGCCGGATGCGGCAGCGACGAAGTAGCCCAGAAGCCCGACTGCCCAACCGATGCGACCGCGCCGCAGTCCGGAGCGACAAGCACAACCATCGATCCGAGCTGCGCTGTCAGCGCCACCGAGCAAGAACCGTCCGCCGCCGAAGTAGATGATGAGCTCTGGGAAGGCAGCTTTACCTATGACTTCGCGGGTCCGACGTTGACCTGCCAGACAAGGTACTCGGTCAGGTTCACCGTTCGCGACAACCAGGTCTCGGGTGAAACTACCGTGGTGACGGGCTCGTGTCCTGGGACCAAGCCGAGCGATCCCATCACCGGGACCAAGCACGGCTCGACCATGACACTGTCCTTCTTCGGGGGATCCGAAGACATGGCCATCACCGGCGACAACCGGATCTACGCCACCTTCTCGTCAACCCCGGAGGAACATCGTGTTCTCGACGTCCGCTGCACGAACTGCGACCAGTAGGCCTACCACCGATTAGCGCACGCCCCGGATCAACTGTCCCGGCCTGGCTCCGGTGTCGACCCCGCGGCGCCGGGTCACCGCGCCGCTGACCACGGTCGCGTCGTAGCCCTTGGCGCCCTGGATCAGCCTGCGGCCACCGGCAGGCAAGTCGTAGGCCATGCGCGGCAACTCGAGGGTGAGCGCATCCATGTCGATGACGTTGAGGTCGGCCTTCTTGCCAGCCTGTATTACACCGCGATCGGAGAGCCCGAAAAGCGTTGCGGTGTCGAGGGTCTGCTTGCGCACCACGTACTCCAGCGACAGCTTCGGGCCTCGGTGGCGGTCGCGCGCCCAATGCGTCAGCAGGAATGTCGGGTATGAGGCGTCGCAGATAAGCCCGCAGTGCGCGCCGCCATCGGACAGTCCCGACACGGCCGCGGGGTGCGTCAACATCTCATAGATAGCGTCGTGGTTACCCGCGGCGTAGTTGTAAAACGGCAGCATCAGCATCGCGCCCGCTTCGTTTTCGAGCATCAGGTCGTACATCGTGGCCAACGGATCCTCGCCGCGACGCTCTGCGATGACGGCGACCGTCTGATCGTGCGTCGGTTCGTAGTCCGGCGGATCGCCGATTGCGTAGATCTTGTCGGCGCTGTGCTGGATCAGCCCGTACATCGCGTCGAACAGCACCGTCGGGTCTGGCGGAAGGTCATCGTCGGCCAGGATCGCCGCGCGCACCGCCGGGTCGGCCAGGCGTCGCGCCAATTCCTCGCGATCCAGTTCCGCCTTCAGCGCGCGGTAGGTCGGTCGGTGCGTGAACGCGTGGTACCCGGGGAAGCCGAACAACATCCCGAACGGCCGTGCCGCGATCTGCGCGTAGACCTCGATGCCGTTCTCGACAGCCTTGCCCGCACGATCCAGCAGATCGCGCCACAGGTCCGGGGCTCCCGGCGTCTGAATCATCGCGAAAGACACGGGCCGTTCGATCTCGGCCGCCAGTTTGGTCATCCAGTCAAGTTCCCGTATCGACGCCTCGGCCGGACTCTCACCGGCCACGCCCTGCGGGGCCACTTCGAAGACCGCGCGGCCCCCAGCGGCCATCGCTCGTCCCAGACCGAACAGCTCCTGCTCTGCGGCATACGTACCCGGTACCGGCTCGCCGTCGACCGCACGATGCCCCTCGGTGCGTGACGTGGAGAAGCCGAGCGCCCCAGCCTCGATCGCCTCCTGGACGATTCGCGCCATCGCGGCGATGTCGTCGTCGCGAGCCTCTTCATTGCGGGCGCCGCGGTCGCCCATCGCGTAACCGCGCACTGCCCCGTGTGCGATCTGGGTGCCGAAATCGACAGCGAGCGGCCGTTTCTCGATTGCGTCGAGGTATTCGGGAAAGCTCTCCCACTGCCACGTGATCCCTTCGGCCAGAGCCGAACCGGGGATGTCCTCGACGCCCTCCATCAGTTCGATCAGCCACTGTTCGCGGCCGGGAGCGACTGGGGCAAACCCCACACCGCAGTTCCCGCTGACCACGGTGGTGACACCGTGCAGGCTCGACGGCTCCAGTAGCGGATCCCAGCTGACCTGCCCGTCGTAGTGAGTGTGGATGTCGACGAATCCCGGTGCCACGATGCGGCCTGTCGCGTCGAGGGTCTCCGCCGCGTCCCCTTCGATGCCGGCATCGTCCCCGTTTCGCCGCCGGACTTCCACGATCCGGCCGTCCTTGATACCGATGTCGGCGCGGAACCGGTCGGCGCCCGTCCCGTCGACGACCGTGCCGCCGGTGATCTTTAGATCGAACATCGTTCCTCCTCAGACCAGGCCGGTCGCGTCGAACACCCACGACATGTCGGCGTTCGCGAAGTCTTCTAGCCAGCCGGGCGGGGCGAAATTGGCCAATCCGCTCATGTCCCAGTAGTCCTTCCACAGCGTGACCTTGCCGCCCTCCACACGGTGCACGCTGACGAACTTCAATACCGCGGACTCGCCTGTGGCCCAGTGCCATTCCTCGTGGTGCTCGTACATGACGTCGGTGCCGTTGTCGATCATCAGACCGTCGAAGTTTTCATACGACGCCAGCGGCTCGAGACCGATCTTCAACCGCTTGACAATGTCCTCGGGTCCGCGGGCCGCTGCCGTCGGGCCCACTGGAACATCGAGATAGATGCAGTCGTCCGACAGGAACGTCTTCAGCAAGTCCCAGTCGCGCGCCGACAATGCCTTCCACATTCCGCGAACGGTTTCCTCAACTGACACTTGCCAACTCGCTTTCGTGCAATGCGGGGGACTTGTGCGCGGCGCGCAGGAAGCGCCCGGTTCGCCGCTTGCCGACGAGGTCGGTGGCCTTACCGTCGAGAAATACCGCTCGGCCGCCGACGAACACAGCGTTGACCGTCGCGTCGTTTCGGTTGACCATGCGGGACAGCCCGCCATACTGATCGACGCGGTCCTCGGCGTAGTCATCGAGTGTCGCGTCGAGGCGCTCGGGGTCGACGACCACCACATCGGCCCGGTCGCCGACGCGCAGATGGCCCGCGTCGATGCGGTACCAGTCGGCCAGTTCGCCGGTCAGCCGGTGCACGGCCTGCTCGACGGTCATGAACGGCTTGCCGGCCGATTCGGCGTCGCGCACGTGTCGCAGCAAGCGCAGGCCCATGTTGTAGAACGCCATGTTGCGAAGGTGAGCTCCCGCGTCCGAGAAGCCCATCTGGATACCCGAATCACGGGCAAGCTTTTTGAGCACCTCGGGTCGGTGATTCGAGATCGTGGTTCGCCAGCGCAACGCCCCGCCGTGCTCGAGCACCAAATCCAGGAAGGCGTCCACCGGGTGCAATTCGCCGCGGTCCTTGCCGACTTCGCCGAAGGACTTGCCGATCACCGACGCGTCCGGGCAGTCGACGATTTCGGCGTCGAAGAAGTCGCGGTGCCAGACCCGCACACCGAACTTGCCCTCGTACTGCTTGCGAAATTCGCGCCGATACGACTCGTCGCGCAACAACTCGTTGCGTTCCACCTCGTCGCGCAGGTGCAGTGCCGCAGCGCCTGCGCCGAACTCCTCGAAGACCACCAGGTCAATGCCGTCGGCGTAGACCTCGAACGGCACCGGGAGGTGCTGCCAGCGGAAGTTGCCGCCGAGCCGTGTGATCAGCCGAGCGACTGGGCCCATGGCCCAGATGGCGTATGGGTTGGCCTTGACGTCGGCCGCGGACAGCAGGCTGGTCTTGAGTGGATTGCGAAAGATGCCCAGCGACTGCATGACCTGCGAGCCGAGGTTGAACGGATTCTGAATGTCGGGTCCCGACTGCAGGATCCGGCCGGTGCGGCGCAGGAGGGACTTCAGACGGCGAAGTTCACGCGGCTTTGCATAGGTCGATGGAAGCGTGCGCGATCGGCACACCTCACCATCGAGTTTGTCGAAAAGCAGTTGCTGCGACGACATTCCGACGAAGCCGGCCCGCAGCGCCTCGCCAAGCCACTTCTCCATCTGGGCCTGCTCGCGCCTGGTCGGGCGTTCACTCTTCTGCGTTGCCCGATCCAGGCCCATCGCGGCGGCCCGCATGTCCGAGTGCCCGATGAACGCCGCCAGGTTGGGGCCGAGCGGCCGCGCTTCCAGCGCCTGGATGTACTCCTCGGCGTTCGTCCAGGTCTTGTGCTCATCGACCGCCCCGATCACGTGTTCGCGGGGAATAGCCTCGACCCTGCCGAAGATGTCGCCCGCGTCGACGCCGTCGATGTGAACGGTCGAAAGGGAACACGATCCGAGCATCACGGTCGTCACGCCGTGGCGTAACGACTCCGACAGCGAAGGTCCGTTGAGCACCTCGACGTCGTAATGGGTGTGGATATCGAGCATGCCGGGCAGCACCCACTTGCCGGTCGCGTCGATGACGCGCGGGCAGTCGGTGTCATCAAGGTCATCCGGTGAGATCGCCACGATGTGGCCGTCGCGGATGCCGATGTTGCGTACCGCCGAAGGAGCGCCGGTGCCGTCAAACCAGCGGCCGCTTTGGATGATCGTGTCGTAGGGCACCAAGCCATAGAACAGCGCCTATTGGCAGGTGTCAACGATATCTGTGAACAGATTCGCGAAAATGTCTACTTTCGATGGTGACCTGCTGCTATACCTCGGCCCAGCCGTCTGGCTGGTGGCCGTCTATGTCGGTGAAGCCGTATTCCCGGGCGAGGTCGGCGGACGTGACCGACCGCTGATTCCACTGCGACCGGTTCTCGTCGGCGGCCAACGCGGCGATGCCCCGTCCGACAAATCGCGGGGACTCGGACATGGCGAATCCCGGGGGAGCGGTTGGGCCGCCGGACCGGTTCGGGTCCAATGCGGTCTGCCAGTTCTCTTCGGTGACGCCCCAGTTGTCGAGCATCATTTCCGAACGCAACCAGCCCGGCGTGACGGCGACAGCTGTGGCCCCGAATCGCTCGAGCTCGTGCCCGAGGCTGTAGCCGAGCCTGTTGACCGCAACCTTGGACAGGTCGTAGAAGGCCGAGATCCGGTAGGTGTGATCGTTGAATTCCTTTGTCCCGTCGGTCACTTCGACGTGCAGTCCGCCGGGCCGCGTGACCAGCAGCGGGAACAGACAGTGGGCAGTGATGAGGTGGGTGTCGATGGCGAGCCGAAGAATCCGCAGTCCGTCGTCGAGGTCGTGTTCCCAGATCGGCCGGTTCCATGTCGGTGGGTGACCCTTGAGTATCTCGGCGCCCCAGATGTCGTTGACCAGGATGTCGATGGCGCCGTGGTCGTCGCGGATCCGATTGGCCAGGGCCTGAACCTGGGCGACGTCGAGGTGGTCAACCTGGATCGGAATCCCGGTGCCACCGAGTGACGTGACCAGTTCCGCTGTCTCTTCAATGGTTTCCGGACGGTCGTAGTCGGATTGCGCGTTGCCGGCCACACTGCTGCGGCCGGTGCAGATCACGGTCGCACCGCTTTCGCCGAGCGCGGCGGCGATGCCGCGCCCGGCTCCGCGGGTGGCTCCCGCGACAACTGCTACGCGCCCGCGCAGCGCATCTCCATCCGGCGTCCAGTTCATAGAGGCATACTCGCGAATGTGACACCCCTACAGCGCTACATCGCCGAAGAAATTGCCACCGATCATGTCGACGGTTTGTTGTCCAGACGCGAAGCCCTGCGCCGGCTGGCACTTCTGGGAGTCAGCACCGCCGCGGCCAGTGCGCTGATCGCCGCGTGCGGCGAGGACAAGAAGACCACCTCGGACGCCCCGGTGACCTCCAGCGGGCCTGCGACCTCCAGCGCGGCGCCGCCGGGAACGGAGAAGGCGCTGCCCACCGCGCCGATCACCTGGGCCGGACCGCGGGGTGAGCTACAGGCGGCGTGGGCGGAGGCGCCGAATGCACGGGGTGGCGTGCTCGTCATCCACGAGAACAAGGGCCTCAACGACTGGGTCCGTTCGGTGGCTGGCCGGTTTGCGGGCATCGGCTACTCGGGCCTGGCGATCGACCTGCTGTCCGGGCAGGGCGGGACGGCGAAGTTCACCGACCCCGCGCAGGCCACCGCGGCGCTTAGCCGGATTCCGCCGGAGGAGGCCCTGGCCGACCTCAATTCGGGTGTCGCCGAGGTGCAGCGCAGGGTGCCGGGGAAGAAGGTTGCGGCCGTCGGCTTCTGCATGGGTGGCGGCTTCGTCTGGCGCCTGCTGGCCGCAGGCGCGCCGGAGCTCGCGGCCGCCATTCCCTTCTATGGGCCGACACCGGACAATCCGGACTTCGCAGGATCCAAAGACGTTGCGGTGCTCGGCTTTTACGGCGCACAAGACCAGCGAGTCAACGCGACAGAGCCCGTGGCACGAGCGGCGCTCGAGAAGGCGGGGCTGGTGCACGAGCTCGTCACCGAACCCGAAGCCAACCACGCGTTCTTCAATGACACCGGCGACCGCTACAACGCCACCGCGGCCGATGACGCATGGCGCCGCGTGCAGGACTGGCTCTCTCAATACGTCGGCTAGGACTTCTGGCGCGAGCGGTAGTTCACGGCCTGTTTGCCTGCCGGTTGATGTCGCGTTGTTGACCGCACACACGTTGCAGTTCTGATTCAGCGTATGCGGGTTGTTCAGGTTGCAAACTTCTACGGCCCGCGTTCGGGGGGCCTTCGTACAGCGGTCGACCGCCTCGGCGCGGAATATTGCGCCGCCGGACACGAGGTGTTCCTTGTGGTGCCGGGGCGATACTCCGAATGGCGCGAGCTGCCCTCGGGTGTCGTCCGTATCTGCCTGCCCGCCAGGCTCATCCCGTTCACCGCCGGTTACCGCGCTGTGCTGCCAGGGCCTGTCACGTCATTGCTCGCAGAATTGGGACCCGACGCGCTGGAGGTATCGGACCGGCTGACGCTGCGATCCCTTGGCGGATGGGGCCGACGACACGACGTGGCCACCGTCATGATCTCCCACGAACGCCTTGATCGCCTTGTCGGGCAAATACTTCCGGCCCGCATGGCGCGGCCGATCGCCGATGCCGCCAATCGCCGTACGGCCGCCAGCTATGACGCCGTGGTGTGCACGACGGCGTTCGCGCGCGAAGAGTTCGACCGCATCCACGCATCGAATGTGCTTACCGTGCCGCTCGGTGTCGACCTCGACCAGTTTCATCCGAGCCGCCGCTCCGCGGCGGTGCGGCAGAAGTGGGCAAACCCAGGACAGACACTGCTGGTGCACTGTGGCCGACTATCGGTGGAGAAGCACGCCCACCGCAGCATCGACAGCGTTGCTGCGCTGCGTGATTCGGGTGTTGACGCCAAGTTGGTGGTGGTCGGCGAGGGGCCGATGCGTGCGCGGCTCGAACGCCAGGCCGCCGGATTGCCTGTGGATTTCACCGGCTTCATCGGCTGCCGCGACACCATCGCGACCATCCTTGCCACCGCCGACGTCGCGCTTGCTCCCGGCCCGCACGAGACCTTCGGGCTGGCCGCCCTGGAGGCACTGGCGTGCGGCACCCCGGCCGTGGTGTCGCGAACGTCGGCGCTGGCCGAAGTCCTCACCACTGACAGCGGTGCCGCCGCCGACAACGACCCGAACGCCATCGCCCGCGCGGTCACGTCGATCATCAGCCGTCCGGAATGCCTGCGTCGAAACAGCGCACGCCGCCGCGCCGAACAGTTCACCTGGCCGCGCTCGGCCGCGGGGATGCTCCACGCGCTGGGCGCGGTCTAGGCGCGATACGTTGTCCCGGTGACCGGTCCGGAGGACACCGAGCGAACACGGAGTCTCTGGTTCGCCTTGCTGCTCACGCTGGCCAACGGATTTCTCGACGCCCACACCTACCTCGCCCGCGGAGGGGTGTTCGCCAACGTCCAGACCGCTAACGTGATCTTCGGGGCCATCGACACGTCTGAAGGGGAGTTGGTCGCCGCATTGGCCCACCTGTGGCCGATACTCGCGTTCGTCGCAGGCGTGACGCTCGCGTCGCACATCAAGTCCGGCCGCGTCGACCGCGCGGTGCCGCGACCGCTCGTCTGGACCATGGCGATCCAGGCCGTCGCGCTGGCGATCATCGGCTTCGTCCCGGCGTCGGTGCCGCACAGCTATATCACTGTGCCGATCAGCTTCTTGGCTGCCATGCAGATCGGCCTGTTCCGCAGCATCGGCGACTTGGCCTACCTACCGGTTGCCACCACCGGCAACATGATGCGCTTCGTCGAGGCGGGATACGACGGATTCGTTGAGAAGAATGCCCGGTCACGCAAGGCTTTCGGCGTCTACGGCGCACTGATCCTCGCGTTCGCCTCCGGCGCGCTGATCGGCGCGATCGCCACCACGTCGTGGGGAGTGCACGCGATCTGGCTGCCCGCCGGTTTCCTTGCAGTCACGCTGTGTCTGTTCATCATCGATGAGCGGCGGCCGCGGTGAACTACCATCCAGGCATGAACAGGTCACCGATGGTCCTCACCGCCGCGGTGGCCCTGGCGCTCGCCGGAACGGCGACGGTGGCTCACGCCGAGCCGGCGCCACCGTGCTCGTACACGCTGTCCCCGCCGCACGTCGTGCAGCTGTCCGGCACCGAAGTGGTGACGGCGACGCTGTCGGTCGCCGGCTGCAACCAATCGACGGCATACCTGACCGTTGCGTGCGTGCAATTGCATGGCAGCGACGGGCCCGGCCAATGCCAGCAACAGAACGGCATTCTGACCGCGCAGGTGTTCTACCAGCCTTACCGGCCGGGAGCCACCTATGTCGCCACCGGCAGGGGATGCGCCAACACCGGCAATCCGCCGCAGCCCGTCTGCCAGACGATGGGGCCGTTGACCGCGAACGTGTAGCGGCAAACTTGATCTGGTTCGGCATAGGCGCAACACCCGTACCAATGCCAACCGTAATCCGTTGGCGTACAAGGCGTATACCCATAGGCAGGTTCGGGTGATCGCCGCCAAATAGCTACTCCCGAAGGAGTGCACCGTCCACGCAGATCGCGAAACCGGTCCTCTTTGAACCAATTCGGGTCGATAATCGTGTCTTCGGGAGGGTCCGATCGAGAGGGGTCACGGTGAAGAGATTCGGGTTGTTCTGGGCTGCCTTGTGTCTCGTCGCGGCGGTTGCCACGGCATGCGGCGGATCCAGCACCTCCACAGAGGAAACAGGGACCGAAACTGCGACGGCGACCGCCAGCCCGACCGGCACCGCGGAGGCAACGAGCGCGCCGCCGGCCGCAGCTGGCGCCGCGACCATCATGATCATGGGCAACAGTTTCGGGGACCCCGTCACGGTCCCGCCGGGGGCGCAGATCACGATCAAGAACGACGACTCCGCCGAGCATTCGGTGACCTCGGACACCGCGGGCAAGTTCGACGTCCACGTCGACGGCATGCAGCAGGGCACACTGACCGCGCCGACCGAGCCGGGCGAGTACGCGTACCACTGCACCTATCACCCCTCGATGCAGGGGATGCTGATAGTCAAGTAGTGGTGGGAGCGAATCGCTCCCACGCCGACTGGCGCGTCATCCCCAATGCCGAGCCGATGCGCGCCCATGAAACGCCCCGCTCACGCAGTTCGTGAACGCGATCGCGAAGTCCGGCTTCGATGTTGGCCGCCGACGAAGCGATGAACGGGATCCGCTGCAGCAGTTCGTCATCCGATAGCGTCGCCCACTCGGGCAACGACGGCGGATCCGCGTGCGTTGCCTCCTCAAGGACGCCGACGCATAGGTCGACGCAGTTGTCGCAGATGTAGACGCCCGGCCCCGCGACGAGCTTGGCGACGTCGGTGTGCGGCTTGCCGCAGAATGAGCATCGCATCTCGGACGACGTAGCCGGCATCGCTCACCTCCTCTGGCGTCAGGCATCCCCTGACATCCGTCTGTCAGGCTACTCCTGACAATGCAGGCGGCAAGCATTTCGGTTTAGCTCTCGCCGAGGGAGGGCATCCGCCGAATTAGCGGGTTCGTAAATCACCCAGCGGCCCGACCGACCAAAAGGAGTCGACGTGGATAGCAACAGTGTTATCTGGATCGTCATCGCCGTGGTGGCGGCCATCGTTGTGATCGCGCTCGTCGCGTTCCTCGCCCGAAGTGCGCGCAACAAGCGTCGGCACGCAAAGGCCGAAGAAATTCGTCAGGAGATCGGGCAGAAGACGGAGCATGTCGAGAAGCGCGAGGCTATTGCGGCCGAGACTGAGGCCAGGGCTCGCGCCGCGCAGGCCGAGGCGGAAGTCAAGGCCGCCGAAGCCGCCAGGCTGCAGGACACCGCGCGAACCCATCGTGAGTCGGCGTACACCTCGCGCGAAGAGCTGGACGCGCATCGCGAGCGCGCTGACGCTCTCGACCCCAAGCGCAACGACGATCAGGGCCCCAAGGGCGATCTTGGCAGCCCCCAAGGCACCCGTCAGGCGCAGGCGGATGCGCCGACCACCAAGCAGCACCGGTTGTGACACCGGCCGGCCCCCGTCCAGCGGTGCTGTTCGACATCGATGGCACGCTGGTCGATTCGAACTACCTTCACGTGCACGCCTGGTACCGGGCCTTCCAGGAGGTCGGGGTCCGGGTCGAGGCGTGGCGGATTCACCGGTCCATCGGGATGGACGGCACCACGTTGGTGTCCTCGCTCGCCGGCGACACCGATGACGACACCCGCTCGCGCGCCAAGGATTTGCATTCGCACTACTACAAAGAGACAGCGCCGCTGCTGAAGCCGCTACCAGGCGCACAGGAACTGCTGCAGCGCGTCGAGGAGCTCGGCCTGCAGATCGTTCTCGCCACGTCGGCGCCCGAGGACGAGCTGGAGATCCTTCGCGAGGTGCTGGCACGTGATTCCCTGGTATCGGCGATGACGTCATCGAAAGATGTGGACACGGCCAAGCCGCAACCCGACATCATCGAGGTCGCGCTCGACCGCGCCGGGGTGGGCGCCGATCGCGCGGTCTTCATCGGTGACACGGTGTGGGACGTCGAGGCCTGCGAGCGGGCCGGTGTGCCGACCATCGCGGTGCTCAGCGGTGGGGTGTCCCGCGGTGAGCTCGAAACCGCTGGTGCACAAGCAGTTTTCGACGACACCCGAGAACTGTGCGAACACCTCGAGAGCACGGCCGTCGGAAGACTGGCTAGGGCGGTCCAGACCGCCTGATCACCGTAGCGCGTAACGCAGCACCGCGCCGACGCCGTCGGCGGGCTCGATGCGTTCGTCGGTACGAACCAGCGCCGCGCCAGTCGAAACGGCGAGTATGGGCAACGCCTCGTCGGCACGGAGCACCTGCGTCGGCGCGGTACCCAGCTCCGAGAGCACATTTGGATTCGGCGCGACGGTAGCCAGGTCGTCTCCCGCGACCACGGTGGCATCGCCGATGTCGCCGATGATCAGCGTTTCAACGGCACCCGCGCGCAACGCGGCGGTCACGCCGGCGAGGCCCTCGGTGGCCAGACCTGATCCGAGTCCCGCTTGAAATTGTTGTGCCGCTTGGTCGATCGCAGCCACACGGCGAAGATGGAACTCCTGGTCGATCTCGTGACGAAGTTGCTCGTCGTCGAATCCGCTGCGCCGGGCGCCGACGTGAAGCTCAACGACGCGCGTTCTTACTCGCTCGGGCAGCTCCTTGACGAAGTCGGCGCGCGAGCGGATCTCACCGACCACGAACACCACCTCGGGTACGGCGTCGTCGACGAGCGACGTGAGGCGCTCGGCGACCGCGCGGATGTTGTGTTGCCGTGCTGCCTCGGCGGTCCGCTGTGGGTCGCCGTAGCCGGGTGTCTCAGCACCGGACGCCTTGTGCACCGGATACCCTTCGCCCTCAACGGTGTCGGACTCGATGCCGCCTTCCCGGTGCACCGTGATGTCACCCCCCGCGTGGTCCACGGCGACGACGACGTAGGTCGGATGGTCGTCACCGTGCTCGACGACCGGAACGATGTAGGGCAGCGGTGAAACGCGCACCTCGGGGCCGGCCGGCCGAATGAGGTGTTCGTTGACGAGGACCCCGTCGGCACTGGCGACCACGGCCCTGCCCCCTCGGCCTACCGCAGGACGGCTTTCGACAATGGCCTGCTCGATGCTGGAGGTGAGCGCAGGCTCGGCACCCTGTCGCTCGAGCTGTTCCCTCAACCCGCGCCATTTGAGCTCGATCTGGGCGCGCGCGTCCGCGGTATCGTGCGAGTCGTCGAAGTACACCGACCCGAACGGGCCGTGCGATGTCAATAGCTGTCGAAAACGTTCGGATTGCATGCCCATGGGGTTACCCGCCGAGCAGCTGACGACACAGGTTCTCGCCCAACCATTGCCCGAATCGGCTAGTCGACCAGCCCCGTACCCGAACAAGGCGGTCGAAGAGGACCGCGTCGGTGGCCAACCACGCCAGATCGACCGCTTCCTGGCCCGTGAGGTCGGCGGTCAACACGCCGAGCGTGCGTAGCCGTTTGACGATTGTGCGGGCGCCGTCCAGCCGTTGCTCGTGCACCCGCGCCATCAGGACCCTCGCTTCGTCCTCGGTTCCGGCGGCCACTTCCAGCGCCTGAGACAACGCGCCAACACGGGCGCCGATGTCTGCTTGTAATCGGCCCCATCCGGTCAGCAGCGCGGTCGGGTCCGACTGTTCGAGAAGTTCCCGCAAGGTGTCCCGATCGGCAAGCGGCACCGGTAGCTCGTCGCCGGCAACCGCCCAATCCATAGCGATCTTCAGCAGATCGACCTTCGCCCCGACCGCCGTGAATACCGTCTTGCGGCTGACACCCGCGGTCCTGGCGATGGCGTCGATCGTCGTTGCGCCGTAGCCGTTCTCGACGAACAGCTGCGACGCCGCCGCGACAATGGCGCGCCGTGTCGCGCGCGCCTGTTCGGATCGCAGCGCCGACCGATAGTCGCGCTTGACATCGTCAGCCATTTACAGTAACTCTCAGTGTATTCATTTCACCATATGCTACCTCAATAGGGGATTCCGTGCGAACAATCATCGTCGGCGCCGGGCCTGCCGGCCTGTATACGGCGATCGCGCTGGCCCGGCGCGGACGCGAAGTTCTGGTGGTGGACAGGGACCCTGGACCGGCCAAGGACGGCACCTGGCCGAGAAAGGGCGTCATGCAGTTTCACCACGCCCACACCTTCCGCGGTCAGGTCGTCGACGCCCTGCGCGCAGAGATGCCGGATGTGCTCGATGACCTCGTCGCTGCCGGGTCAACGATTGCGACCACCGCCGAGAACCGGCCTGCGGCACTGTTGTGCCGGCGGGCGACGTTCGAGCGCACGCTGTGGAAATGCGCGGCGGCACAGCCCGGCATCACGCTTGTTTGTGGGCATGCTGAGCGGATCGAGCCTGAGTCCGGCCGGATCGTTGGGATCGCGGTCGACGGCAGCACCCTGCTCGCAGATTTGGTCATCGACGCTTCGGGCCGGTCGAGTCGGTTCACCGATGCGATCCGCCCGATCGCCGAGGGTGAAGACTGCGGGTCGGTCTATGTCACCCGGCAGTACCAACTTTTGAAGGGTGCCGGGACCGGTCCGATGAACTCACCGGTCGGCCTGTCGCTGGGACTGCCGGGATACTGGGCCATCGCGTTTATTCATGATCACGGCGCATTTTCGGTCACGTTCACCCATGACGGCGCCGATAAGCGACTGCGCCTGCTGCGCCACAACGAAGTCTTTGACGAAGCCGTGCGCGCCATTCCTCGGCTATCGGACTGGATCGATTCCTCGCGCGCACACCCTATTTCGCCGGCATTGCCAGGTGGAAGGCTCTACAACACCTACCGCGGGCAGCTCGGCGCCATGCGTCGGCCGGCGCCGCGCGGCTTCATCTCGGTCGGCGACGCGGTGTGCACGACGACCCCGCTGGCCGGGCGGGGAGTGACGCTGGCGCTGATGCAGGCACGGGAACTCGTCCACATTCTCGAGGCGAGCGGTTCTGATATCACTACGGCAACACGGCAATTCGACAATTGGTGCCTCCAATACATTCGACCGTGGTTCGACGACCATCGCTACACCGACTTCGATCGGATGCGCAGATGGTCCGGCGGGGACGTCGACCTGAGCCGCCGGCTGCCGTCCGACCTGATCGTTGCGGCGGCCGACGCCGACCCCGAGCTGAAGGACCTTGTTGGTCCCTACAGCACCATGGATGCATTGCCCGCCAGCCTGGCACCGGCTCGGGCCCGCGCCCGCGAGATCTACGCCGCCGGGTGGCGCCCGCAAATTCCGGATGGCCCGACTCGCGACGAGCTCAGCGAGGTGGTGTCCAGGACACCGGCAGCCGCTTGATGCCGTGGATGAACGGTGACAGCAGGCGTGAGGGCTCTTCCGTCGCCTGAATGTCGGGCATCTGGCGGTGAAGTTCCTCGAACGCCACGCTGATCTCGCGGCGGGCCAGGTTGGCGCCGAGGCAGAAGTGTGCGCCGCCGCCGCCGAAGCCGGCGTGTGGATTCGGTGTCCGGCCGACATCGAAGGTCCACGGATCGGCGAACTTCTCCTCATCGCGGTTGGCCGAGCAATACCACAACGACGCCTTGTCGCCGGCCGCCATCTTCACGCCGCTGAGCTCGCAGTCCTCGGTCAGCGTGCGCCGCATGTAGATCACCGGCGACGCCCACCGCACGATCTCCTCGACTCCCGTGGCTGCCAGCGCGTCGTAGTCGGACCACCACCTCGCGCACTCGTCGGGGAAGCGCGTGAGCGCCAGCACGCCGTGGCTGATCGCGTTGCGTGTGGTCTCATTGCCGGCCACGACCAGCAGGATGAAAAACGATGCGATTTCGGCGGACGACAAGCGCTCACCATCGACTTCGGCCTGCACCAGCGCGGTTGTCAGATCGTCGTGGGGGTTGACTCGGCGGTCCTCTGCGAACGCGGTCGCGTATGCGCCGATGTCCATCGCCACCTTGACGAACTCCTCGTAGTCGGTGGCGATGTCCTTGTCCCCGAATCCGAGGATCACGTTGGTCCAGTGGAACATCTGCTGATGGTCAACCTCGGGGATGCCCATCATGTCGCAGATCACCTGCAAAGGCAGCGGGCCAGCCAGTTCCGCCACCACCTCGCCGGACCCGTCGGGGTGCGTCTCGATCATGTTCTCGACGAGGCGCCGGGCCCGGTCGCGCACCGAGGCCTCGGTGCGGGCCACCACCTTGGGCGTGAACGCCCTGCTGACGATGTTGCGCAGCCGCAGGTGCTTCGGGTCGTCCATCACGATCATCGACCCGAAGTACTCCGACAGATCGGGGTTCCCGTCGTTGATGACAATGCTCGGCTCGGAGCTGAAAATGTGGGGATGGCGGCTGGCGTACCAGACATCGTCGTACCTGGTCACCGCCCAATGGCCGGCGCCTGGTTGAGCCGCGGGCGTGTCGAGCGGTTGGTGGAACGAGACCGGTGCCTCGCGGCGCAGCGTCGCGAACGCGCCGTCGCGGAGGTCGTCGTCGGCAACCCAGAACTTCCAGGAACCCAGGTCGATGTCGGACAGCGGCACATCGGGGGGAGCCGTTCCGTTCACCCGAGCCGCGATACCCATGTCCCCGAGCGTAGGTTCCGGTCCGGCCACAGTCATGGGATTTCTGAAACGTGTTCCAATTTGGGGTCAGGCGTGATAGCACCAAACGGTGCGCAACCCACATGCAGGGCAACCCTTTACGACCTCTGACGTCCAGATCGCGAAGGCGTTACTGGACGTCAGCATCCCGACGTTGATGTTGTCGTTGGTCCACATGTCGGGCGACCCCGGCCTGATTCGCGGCGAACTCAAGCCTGCGGGGCTGTTCCTCAACGAGGTGCAGGGTTACATGTCCGAAGAGGACAAGGCCGCGGTGCGCAAGATCGCGCTGGAGGTGATCGCCGACTACCGCGACCGCGGCTGCCCTGAGCCCGAGCCGATCGGCCGCGAGCTGTTGCAGGAGATGATGCAGTGGCTGGTCTGCGAACCCGTTCCGCCCGAATACGTGCCGATGTTGCTCGAGGAGATGGAGCTCGACGGGAGAGATAGCCGGGCCGCCAGGTCCACCCTCGAGCCCGCGGACTTCCCCGTGGTGGTCATCGGGTGCGGGGAATCCGGTCTGCTGGCGGGCATTCGGCTGAAAGAGGCCGGCATCCCGTTCACGATCACCGAGAAGAACGCCGGCGTCGGCGGGACCTGGTGGCAGAACAGCTATCCCGGTGCCCGCGTCGACGTCGGCAACCACTTCTACTGCTACAGCTTCGAGCCAACCGATCAATGGACGCATTTTTTTGCCGAACAACCGGAGCTGCAGGCCTATTTCCAGACCGTGATGGACCGTTACGACATCGGCAGGCATGTGCTGTGGGAAACCGAGGTGACCACCGCGTCCTGGGATGACGACACCGCCACCTGGTCCGTACAGGCCCGTGACCGCAAAGGAGCGACGACGACATTAACGGCGCGGGCTGTGATCAGCGCGGTCGGTCAGCTCAACCGGCCGCACGTTCCGGACATCGACGGGCAGCAGAATTTCGCAGGGCCGGCGTTCCACTCTTCGGAGTGGGATCATTCTGTCGACTTGCGTGGCAAGTGCGTTGCGATGATCGGGGCGGGTGCCAGTGGCTTCCAGATCGCGCCTGCCATTGCTGGCGACGTCGAGCGCCTGAGCGTGTTCCAGCGCACCGCCCAGTGGATGTTCCCGAACCCGAACTATCACGAGGCGGTCGGGCCGGGTGTGCAGTGGGCACTTCGCCATCTGCCGTTCTACGGCAGGTGGTACCGGTTCCTGCTGTTCTGGCCCGGCTGCGACAAGGGCCTGGCCGCCGCATACGTCGACCCGGATTACCCGGACCAGCAGAAGGCCGTCAGCGAGATCAACGAGATCACCCGGATCATGTTCACCGAATGGATCAGCAGCCAGGTCGGCGACGATGCCGAGTTGCTCGCGAAGGTGGTGCCCGACTACCCGGCGACGGGTAAGCGAACCCTGCAGGACAACGGCAGTTGGCTGCGCGCGCTGACTCGCGACAACGTCGAGTTGGTCAGGACGGGCATCGAGCGCATCGAACAAGACGCTGTGGTCGCCGAGGACGCCACCCGTTACCCGGCCGATGTCATTGTGTACGCCACCGGGTTTCAGGCCAACAAGGTTTTGTGGCCGATGACCATCTCGGGGCGGGGAGGCGAAATCCTCAGCGAGCGTTGGGGGGAGCGGCCGTCGGCGTATCTGGGCATCACTGTGCCGGGTTTTCCGAACTTCTTCTGCATGTACGGGCCGGGCACCAACCTCGCGAGCGGCGGGAGCTTGATCTTCCACTCCGAATGCCAAATGCGCTACATCACCGAGTGTTTGGAGTTGCTCATCGCCGGCGGGCATAAGTCGATGGAGCCCACCGAGGAAAAGACGGCCGATTGGCGCGACCGCAGCCAGGCCGAGATGCGCAGGATGGTGTGGTCACAACCCTCAATCAAGCATTCGTTCTACAAGAACAGCTTCGGTGAGGTGTACGGCCTGAGCCCGTGGCGGCTGGTCGACTATTGGACGTGGACCCGCGAGCCGGACCCGGATGACTTCGTATTCCGTTAGGACAGTTCCCAATTCATGTTCTTGGCGAATGTCCGCGCGTCGTCGGAGATGGTGCCAAGTTCGTGGCAGCGCTGGACGTAGTTCTGGATCATCACCATGAAGTTCATCGGGTTGTACGCGTCTTCTTCGTAGCTCCACTTGCCGTCGCCCGCGTACCCGAGCACGGTGATGACCGCCGCCCCGTGAACGCTGCCATCGCCGGGATCCTTCATGGTGTTGATGTTCTTGAAGATGACCCAGCCCTTGTCGGTGTCGATCGAGTACCACTCCACGGGATACGACGGCATCTCACTGCCGGGGAAAGTGTTCATGGTCGAGACGATCCACTCGCGGATGTTTTCGCGGCCTTCCATATTCCCCAAGGCGTGCTCGACGTAGGACGCATCCTCGGTGAAATGGTCGGCGTAACCGGACCAGTCCCAGGTTTTGCCGACCTCCATCACAGCCCGCTGGTAGTGCTGGAACGCTTCTTCGAGTTCCTCGCGTGACCATTGACCCATGACGAAGACTCCTTCGGCTCGCAGCGGAAACTAGAACCTGTTCTACCAGCCTGGTCTTGGCGGCGGAGTGGTTTGCAGCACACCGCCAGCAGATACACCTCGTCGAACCAATGGTCGTGGACCCAATGTGCTTGCGACGCAATGCAGAATCGTGCCGACAGCCGCGATGGGACACGTTACTGTCGGGCCATGGCACTCGGTATCGACGCGCAGGTGCTGGCCGAGCTCGGTCCATTGCTCGAAGCCATCGGCGAAACCCAGCCACTAGCGATCGGCGACGTCGAGGGTCGACGGATCAACGGCCACCGGATGTTCGACCACGTCGCGAGCACATGGAAACCCGTCGCCGAGGTGGAGGTCGACAGGTACACGGTCACGACCCCGGACGGCGCGACGTTGGCCCTCGGCTGGTATCACACGTCCGGGCATCAGCCTGGCAGTGCGGTGCTGTACCTGCACGGCGGCGGCATGATCTTCGGCCTGGAGCACCTCGGACTTGTCTACGACCTGGCGGTACGCGACTACGTCGCCACCTCCGGCGTGCCGATGCTGGTGGTGGACTACCGGATCGCCCCCGAGCATCCGCATCCCACGCCGGTGGAGGACTGTTACGTGGGGCTTCGCTGGCTTGCGGACAACGCCGCGACGCTGGGCGTTGATCCTGCCCGCATCGGAGTGATGGGCGACAGCGCCGGGGGCGGTCTGGCGGCTGGCGTGTGCCTGCTGGCCCGTGATCGCGGCGGCCCACCCCTCGCGCAGCAGCTGTTGATCTACCCGATGCTCGACGACAGGGCCCACACCCCCGACCCGCAGCTGCTGCCGTTCCTCACCTGGACCTACGACGACAACGTCACAGGCTGGGCGGCGCTACTCGGCGATGCCGCAGGCACCGACGGCGTGTCGCCCTACGCCGCTCCCGCTCGCGCCACCGACCTGTCCGGCCTGCCCGACACATACATCGATGTCGGCGACCTCGACATCTTTCGCGGCGAGGACCTCACCTATGCGCGCCGCCTGTCCGAGGCCGGCGTGCCGACCGAGCTGCACCTGCTTCCAGGCTGCCCGCACGCGTTCGAAGCACTGGCGCGCGGCGCGGATGTTTCCCAGCGAGCAATCAACGATCGACTGCGTCGCCTGCGCAGCCTGTAATCTCCGCAAAACCCTGATCCACCAACGACTTCGGATTGGTAACGCCACCCAGACGATGACCGATATCCAGCGAGGGGTACGCGTATGCGTCCTCTCCGCTCTAGGCAATGATCTAGGGAATGAATAGCGGCGGCCCAACGTCGAAGTTGAGCGTCGGGGTCGCAAGGTAGGAGTTAAAACACGATGAGGCTGTCGAAATTTGTGTCCGCAGCCATGATCGTCGGTGCGCTCGGCTTCGGGGCCATCGGACCCGGCGGGGCCATCGCGTCCGCCGACCCGGTTGTGCCAGCACCGCTGAAGCCACACGACGATTTCTGCCGGCCTTGGTGCGGCAATGGCAATGGCAACGGCAACGGTCATGGGAACGGGCCGGACTGGAAGCACTGGGACGGTCACAAGGGTCCGTGGTGGGCCAGTAACCGCCACGAATGGTGGGATGACCGCAATGGCCCGCCGCCGTGGGGCTGGGGCCCGCCGCCGGCGTACCAGTGGGACGGTGGCCCGCCGCGGCCGTTCAACTACTGGGGGTACAACGTCAATCCGGTGTGGGATGACGGCTTCGGCCAGTGGGGGATCTGGTTGTTCGGCATGTGGATCCCGGTCTTCGGCATCGGCGTCCAATAACCGAATCGGTCACGAACCCTCGGGCGCCTCAACAACAGCTTTGATGCGCTCGAGGGTCGTGCGCATGTCACGGACGTTGCGCCGCTGGCGCAGCTGGCCACCCAGCACCGAGAACAGCTTGCTGAACAGGCTGTCGGGCATTCGGAACGACTCGGTGACCTCGGTGCCACCGTCGACCGGGGTCAGCTTGTAGTGCCAGGTGTTGGCGGCCGTTTCACCGACCAGCACGTCGAAGCCGAATTCGCGCCCCGGCTCGCATGCCGTGACGCGGCAGGTGGTCCAGTAGATGGGCCCGATCTCGTTGCGCTTCACGTGGCCGCGGAACCGCGCGCCGAGCGCGGGTCCACTGGCGCCGTCGAGCCACTCGGCCTCGAGCACTTCCGGCGAGAACTTGCCGGTATTGCGGACGTCGGCGATGAGATCCCAGATCGCCTCGGCCGGCGCCGACATGGTTACCGTCGCGGATCCCTGCATGGCTACCTCTCTTTCAACGCGGCATCTGCGGACCGAGGGAGTAGATGTGGTCCGGTGTCAGCTCTTTGGTGATCGCGGTCGCCAGCGTCGTGCCCGGTTCACCGCCCTGGTACTCGATGTCCGTGTTGGTCAGGATGACCAACGTGGTCTGCTTCTGCGGCAGGTAGACCACGACGGTTTGATAACCGGGCAGGCTGCCGTTGTGTCCGACCCACCCACCGAGGTTGAAGATGCCCAGCCCGTATCCATCTTGCGGCGGCAGCCCCGGTGAACCCACAGTCTGCAGCCGCTGAGCTTGCATCTGCGGTGTGAGTAGCTTTCCTGTGGCCAGCGCGACCCCCCAGATGCGCATGTCGTCGAGCGTGGAAATCATCGCCCCCGCCGCCCAACCCCACGACGGGTCCCAGTCGGTGGCGGTGGCCTCCTTGCCGTCCGCCGTCTGGACGGTGTAGCCCTGCGCGTGCGGATCGGGGAACGCGTTGGTGGTCGGAAAACTGGTGTCACTCATGCCCAACGGGGCCAGGATGTGGTCGTGGATATAGGAGTGCAGCGGTTGGCCGCTGACCTTCTGCACCACCAGTCCGAGCAGGATCGTGTTGGTGTTGCAGTACTCGAATCCTTCGCCGGGCGGGAATTGATTCGGCTGCGCGAACGCGTAGTCCAGCAATTCGTGCGGGGTGAATCCTCGGCGCGGATCGGCGAACATCGCCTTCTGAAACTCCGGTGAAGCGCTGTAGTTGAACAGCCCGCTCTGCATCCTGGCGAGCTCGCGCAGCGTGATCCTGTCTCCCAGCGGTACGCCGTCGATGAACTCCGCGATCGGGTCGTCGAGGCCGAGCTTGCCCTGATCGGCCAACTGCAGAACCGCGGTCACCGTGAATGTCTTTGTCACGCTGCCGATTCGGCTGTAGAAATCGGTCTTCATCTCCTCGCGGGTGGTCTTGTCGGCCACGCCGAATCCGCGGACGTAACTGCCGTCGGGCCCCCAGATACCGATGATCGCTCCCGGGACGGCCGCCGCCGTCATGGCCTGGTTGACAGCGGTGTCGAGCCGTTTCGCCAAGGCATCGTTCATCGGTTTTGCCGCCTCCGATGAGGACGGGGGACCGGCGGTCGACGATTGTGGCGGCGCCGACTCCTCGCCGCAGCCCGTGGTGCCCAGCAACAACACCGCAGCCGTCATTGCCAGGGCGGTCATTCGTGCTCTCATCGCACGCCACACTATTCGTAGGACCCGTAGAACCCGCTAGCGTTCGGCGGATTCATCCTCGGGCAGGTCGTGCCTGACGACGCGGACCTGACCATGCGCCAGGCAGGCCGCGTAGCCGTGCAGCTTGCCGTAGAGCTCCCAGGCCGTGTGGCTCTCGTCGCTGTGCGCATGGATCTCGTGGCCGTCGGAGAACCGCAGATGCAGGCTGCCGTCCTCGTCCCAACTGGCATGGGTGCATGTCGATCCCGCGAAGTCGAACAGGGCACGATGCTCGGCCTTGGTGCCCTTCGGGTTGATGACCACGACCTCTTCGTCGTCTCGGGCGGTCTCCGGCAGGGTGAGATAAAAGGGCACCGAGATGACGAGCTCGTTGTCGTCCAGGTTCAGCACCAGACCGTCGCGGAACATGATCCGCTGGACCACGCAGTCCCGGATCCACGGTTGGCTCATTTTTCAACTTTGGCCCGTTATGCAACGGCGCACAAGGCCCCTGAGCGGAGTTCCGTAGCATCGGCGAAGGGGCCTGGAGGTGGCAGTGAAGATTCGGTTCGGCATTGGGCTGGGTGCGGATACCGGTCCGGAGCAACTGGCCGGCATTGTCGACCACCTCGAGGCAACCGGCGTCGATTCGCTGTGGTTCTCCGAGTTGGTGTACTCCAAGGCGGTCGATCCGTTCGTCGGGATGGCCTTCGCGCTGGCCCGGACGACCAACCTGAAGGTAGGCACGTCGGTCGCCGTCCTTCCCGGCCGCCATCCCGTGCTGGTGGCCAAGCAGCTGGCGTCACTGGCCGGTCTGGCGCCGAAACGGGTGCTGCCGGTGTTCGGCCTGCGTTCGGCGATTCCCGCGGAGCGTGAGATCTTCGTGGTGCCCGACGGAGAGCGCGCCGCCGTGTTCGATGAATCGCTGCAGCTGCTGAGATCGGTTCTGGAGCAACAAGATGTCGCATTCGCGGGCGACTATTTCGCGGTCAGTTCCGCCGACGTGAAACCGCGACCGGGCACGCCACTCGACATCTGGGTCGGCGGATCGGCGCCCGCGGCGTTTCGCCGCATCGGCCAGCTCGGTGACGGGTGGCTGGGCAGCTTCCTCAGCCCCGATGAGGCACGCGGTGGCCGCGAGCAAATACAGCAGGCGGCGGCGGAAGCGGGCCGCGAAATCGAACCCGATCACTTCGGAATCAATCTGGCGGTGAGCGACGGCGACGTGCCGGACGCACTGGTTGCTGCGGTCAAGCGGCGCAGGCCCGACGTCAATCCCGCCGACCTGATCGCGGCCGACTGGCCCCAGCTGCACCGCCAACTCGACGCCTATCTGGCAGCCGGTTTGACCAAGTTCGTGATCCGGCCTGCCCTGCAGGCGAACATCGGTGATTTCATCGATCGGTTCGTGGCGGAGCTGATTCCGCGCCAGAACTGACGTCGTCGTACAACAGCGCCATGCGGTCGAGAAACCACAGCTTGCCCGCCATCTGCACGGCCAGACCGAAAAACGTGATCCACGGGTCCAACACGACCAAACCCCATATCAGGAACGGCAATCCAGCCGCGCTGATGACGCTGAGCACCAACGGCGCAGTACGATGCCGCGGCGGCAACGGTGCCGATTTTCGCCGGGCCCAAAAGGTTTCGCCCATCACCGACCGCGAGGCCCAATGGTCCAGCGTGCGCGGAGGCGGAAACACGCGGGGATTCACCACGGTCCAAATCACGCACAAGGCGACCGGTAGCAGCGACCACCAGCCAATCCACGCCCGGCTCCAAATGGCCGCCACGAGCAGCGCCGGGATCGGAATGCGTGTGTAGACGCTCCACGGATTGGCATGGCGTCGCCACGCAGACTCGCTCCTCAGCCCGAACACCTACGCCAGGCCGTCTTCCAGCGACATCCGTACCCCTTTCGGGAGCTGAACCGCGACCCTCGTCGCTTCGTGTTTAGAAGTGTGGGGTGCAGGTCACCCCCGCGGTGCGGCATGAACAAAGGAGATGGGGGATGAGCACTCGATTTTCGCTGCTGAGGCGATCGCTCGTGTTCGCGGCGCTATCTGTTGCGCTGGCGTTCGGGCTTGTCAGTCCGCCTGCGGCGGTCGCCGACGACCGCCTGCAGTTCACCGGAACGACGCTGTCCGGTACGCCGTTCAGCGGGGCGAGCCTCGTCGGCAAGCCTGCGGTGCTGTGGTTCTGGACGCCGTGGTGCCCGTTCTGCAACGCCGAGGCGCCCAGTGTCAGTCAGGTCGCAGCGGCCAACCCGAAGGTGACCTTCGTCGGCGTGGCGGCGCGTTCCGACGTCGCGGCGATGCAGGGCTTCGTCTCGAAGTACAACCTCAACTTCACCAACCTCAATGACGCCGACGGCACGATCTGGGCCCGCTACAACATCCCGTGGCAGCCGGCGTATGTGTTCTACCGCGCCGACGGGTCGTCGACGTTCGTGAACAACCCGACCGCGGCCATGCCCACCCAGGAGTTGTCTGAGCGGGTCGCGGCGCTGTCGTAGATAGCCGCGCACGGTGGACCAAGACCTGGTGGGCTTGGCCTTCGGGGCGGGATTGGTGGCGGCGCTCAACCCATGCGGCTTCGCCATGCTGCCCGCGTATCTGGCGCTGGTGGTGCGGGGCGAGGATGTCGGTCGACGCACGGCAGTAGGCCGCGCGCTGGCCGCGACCACCGCGATGGCCGCCGGCTTCCTTGTCGTGTTCGCGGGATTCGGCCTGCTGACCGTGTCCGCGGCGACAGCGGTGCAGCGATACCTGCCCTATGTCACCGTGCTGATCGGCATCGTCCTTGTCGCCCTCGGTGTTTGGCTGCTGGCCGGGCGTGAGATCACGGTACTTCGCGGGCTTGCTCGCGGTGCCCGATGGGCGCCGACGGCGCGGCTGGGGTCGATGTTCGCCTACGGGATCAGCTACGCGATCGCATCGTTGTCGTGCACGGTCGGACCGTTCCTCGCGGTCACCGCCGCCGGACTTCGCGACGATTCGGTGGTCGGCGGCGTGGCCGTCTACGTCGCCTACACCGCTGGTTTCGCGCTTGTCGTCGGGGTGCTCGCAGTGGGCGCGGCGCTGGCCAGTGCGGCGGCCGTCGACCGGATGCGACGAATTGTGCCGTATGTCAACCGGATCAGCGGTGCACTTCTTGTGGTTGTCGGCCTCTATGTCGGTTACTACGGGCTCTACGAAATCCGGTTGTTCACGGCCAATGGCAATCCCGACGACGCGGTGATCGCGGCCGCTGGCCGGGTGCAGGGCGCGATCGCCGGGTGGGTCCATCAGCACGGGGCGTGGCCGTGGCTGGTGGCCTTGGCTGCGCTGGCTGTTGCCGCGGTCGCGGCGGGGCGCGCTAGCGCCGCCGCGAAATATCGCCGTGCAAATCGGGCCATGGCGGGCGACGAACCATAGCCACGCCCGCGAGTGTCGCCGAGACGAGCCCGACCAGAATGCCCATCAGCGCGATCTTGGTGGCGTCGGCGGCAGGCACAAACGACGCCTTGCCGTCCTTGACCACGAAAATCCCGAGCGGTTTGGCGCTCAGCCGATGTCGTGGGTCGTCGACTCCCGGCACCGACCGGCTCCGCAACTTGGCGACCGGGACGACAGTGGTGCCATCGGCCGTTTCATACGGCTGGCCGAACACGCGTGACGCGTCGCCGTCCGCCGCCGGCGTGTCGATGACATCTCGGGCCTCACGAAGATTCATGGCTCCATCCTTACCGTCCACGGTGATTTCCGGCGGCATACCGGGTCTTATCTGCTGATAGATGAAATGGAACATGCGAAGGAGAGCCCCAGTGGTGATTGTCGCTGGCCACATCGTTGTCGATCCCGAACGACGAGACGACTACCTCGCCGGCTGCCTCGAGGTGGTGCGCCAGGCCCGCCGCGCGCCGGGTTGTCTCGACTTCTCGTTGTCGGCCGACCTGCTCGAACCGGGCCGGGTCAACATTTTCGAACGGTGGCAATCGCAGGCCGCGGTCGAGGCATTCCGCGGCAGCGGACCCAGCGACGAGCAGGGTGCCGCGATCACGGCCGCCGCAGTCTCCGAGTACGACATCGGTGCCGAGAGGAGCCTCATGTGAGCCTCGGTCAACTGCAATACGATCGTGTTGAGAACGAAAGCGCTTGCTGGTAAAAGGAATCCAGCGTCCGCGATTGGGTCACCGCGGCCTTGGCGTCGTCAAGTGTGACCGTGCAATCGGGGGAGCGCAGCACCGAGGACTGCAGCGCGAGCTGCTCGACCATCTCGATATTCAACCGGTCGATGGTCGCCCGCGACGCCGCCAAATCTGGTGCGGCGCCCGGCGCAGCTGCCGGATCGAGCTTCCATTGCGCGAACCGGGTGTATTCAATGGCTTCGGTGGCATCGATCTGATCGGTGAAGATCCGCCTGACGTAGCCGCCGTCGACGCCCCTGCCTGTCGCGTCCGCGCTCACCGCCTCCAACACCTGCTCCACCCGCTGGGGATCTTCGATCGAGCCACCGGTCAGCCACTTGGTCGCCGCCACCGGCTCGGCCGTTTGCAACCGTTCGGCGGCCGCGTCGACCAATTCGAAGAGCGGGTTGGTGTCGTCGGCGCGCGCTGGAACCGTCGGCGCGATCACCAGTGCCACCGCCGCGCACAGGCCGACCGCGCACCGCCGGATGGGTTCGGAGAACGGCATGGCTACATCATTCTGACGTGCCGCTCGATGTGACAAGGCATTTGAGCAAACCGGTACGCGGCGGGGACGTCCGACTTAAAATTGACTGTCAGGCAAAGGGGAGAGCCATGGCCGTCACTACAGAACCCACCAGCGTGCCTTCGTTGCTGAGCGAACTCGGGGCTAAGCAGGCTTCGGTCGAGAAACAGAAGGCAGTGCTGCGCGCCTGGCTCGCCACCCATACGGCCAGCCAGCCGCTGCGAGTCAGCCTGTGCTGCAACGGCTACGGACTTCTTCTCAAGGAATCGTCAGCCAGGCACAACTGAGTGCTTAGCGGTCGAATTCGGATTCGTCGTCCGGTACGGCGATGGCCTGTTCGATCAAATCGGCTTCATTCGCGTCCCAATCGCGGGCACTGGTAACGCGCGCCGCCTCGAGCCACGTGTCGTCGTCGCGGACATCGATCGGGGTGAGCTGTTCGACCATGTCGGCTTCGGGCACGGCGTCACCGAACGCACCGCCGTCAGGGATCGTCATGATCGTTTCTTACCGCGGCCGGGCGCGCGCATCGGCCGCCTCTTGTTCGGCGGCTGTGACGACGAGGGCGTCGGGACCGGGATACACCGTCGTGACGTGGTCGTTCGCCAGCCACCGCACGACATACGGCGGCGAGCCGTCGGCCGAGCGAACCTCGGTGATCTCTCCACGCTGATCGTGTTGTTCGACGGTGGTTCCCTTGATCACCAGGAAGTCGCCCACTTTGGCCTTCATGTCCGCTCCTTTCCTCGTGTCAGCGGCGATTGAACGTCGTGCCCGAATTGTCCTCCCATAACGCCGACCGTCGAGGTGTAACCGCAGACTCGTGGCCCGCGATTAACCCCGTATACACACGACGGGATGAAGGGCTATGAACATAAGTCACCAGGTACCAAGCAAGTGGATCCGTCGGCTGTCGACGGCGATAGCAGTGGCGGCATTGCTGCCGGGGCTGGTCGGGGTGCTCGGGGGCACTCCAACGGCTGGCGCGGCGATCGAAGTCCTCAGCGTTCCCTCTCCATCGATGGGTCGTGACATCACCGTCCAGTTCCAGGGCGGCGGCCCCAAGGCGGTGTATCTGCTCGACGGTCTGCGCGCCCGCGACGACCGCAACGGCTGGGACATCGAGACCGGCGCGTTCAGTTGGTTCGACGGGTCTGGGCTGTCCGTCGTGGCACCGGTGGGCGGCATGTCCAGCTTCTACACCGACTGGTACCGCCCTGCCGTCGGCAACGGCACCACCCAGACGTACAAGTGGGAGACCTTCCTGACGTCGGAACTGCCCGCCTGGCTGGCCGCGAACAAGGGCGTCAGCCCGAGCGGAAACGCCGTGGTCGGCCTGTCGATGTCGGGCAGTGCCGCGCTGATTCTCGCTGCCTATCACCCCGGGCAGTTCGTCTACGCCGGATCGCTGTCGGGATTCTTGAATCTGTCTAGGGGACTGTGGCCCGTGCTTGTCGGCATCGCGATGGGCGACGCGGGCGGTTTCAACGCGCTCGACATGTGGGGGCCCTACGGCGGGCCGGCCTGGCAGCGCAATGACCCCATGCTGCAGATCGGCCGACTGGTGTCCAACGGCACCCGGATCTGGGTTTACAGCGGCAACGGCAACCCGACGGATCTGGATGCCGGGCTTGGCAACGCGCAGATTCCCGCGCAGTTCCTGGAGGGCCTGACGATGAGCACCAACAAGAATTTCCAGGCCGCTTACACCCGGGCAGGCGGCAGCAACGGGGTGTTCAACTTCCCGCCCAACGGCACTCACAGCTGGGGTTACTGGGGCGGTCAGCTGCAGGCCATGAAGCCCGACATCCAGCGGGTGCTGGGCGCGGCGCCGACGGCCTGATGCGCTAGAGGTCTCGCGACCAATACTCGCCGACGAGGTCGCACCCGAAACTGTGGTGCGGCTCGCGGCGGTCGCAGCGGAAGCCGGCGCGCTCGTAGATGCGGCGGGCCGAGAGTAGAACATCGTTGGTCCACAAGGTGATTCGCCGATAACCCGCTCGCCGGGCGAATCGCAAGCACTCGTCCACGAGGCGGGTTCCGACGCCCGTTCCGCGCGCCGACGGCTCGACCAGCAGCAGCCGCAGCTGTGCGGAGTGCTCCGCGTCGGCGGCGGTGCAGAACACACAGCCGACTCGTTCGCCGTCCAGCTCAGCGATCCAGGCTGCCTCCCGTCGGGTGTCGCGGCGGTCGGCGAAGTCGGCGACGATGCGCGCAACCAGCGCCTCGAACGTTGTGTCCCAGCCGTATTCGGATGCATAGCGGGCGCCGTGCCGTTCGACGACCCAACCGAGATCACCCGGCGCCGGCGGTCGGAGAACGAGGCTGCTGCGGTTGGCGTCGCTGCCCAGCATCCGGCGGATCTGATTCATTGCGCCGACGAGACGCGTTCGTTCACCCTCGTCAAGCGGCTCCAGCAGGGCATCGATGGCGGTCGCCTGCAACCTGTCCAGCTCGTCGAACGCCCGCCCTCCGTGCTCCGTCAACCGAACGATCTGGCGTCGGCCGTCGACCATCGACTTCTGCCGTGCCACCAGACCGGACTCGGTGAAGCCGGACAGGATGCGGCTGAGGTAGCCGGAGTCAAGGTCGAGGTCGCGACGAAGGTCGGAGACCGCAACGTCATCGCGGTGGGCCAACTCGAACAGCACCCTGGCCTCGGTGAGACCGAACGTCGACCCGGCCAGGTCGGGCCGCAGTAGGCCGAGCAGGCGGGTGTAGAAGCGGTTGAAGTCGCGGACATCGTCGACCGTGGTGGTGGACATAGTTGATATCGTCAACGGCTTTCCTGACGATGTCAACTATTTCAACGCCCCGATAGCCGGCGCCGCACTCCGAATGCTCGTAGGGTGCTGTGAATCTGTTTTCCCTGGTGCAGGCGGAGGGTCGCAGGAAAGTCTGCATCCAGGCGTTTTGTCGCCACCGTCAACAGCCAGCAGGCAGGCGCCTTCGAATTATCCAATGGCGGCTTGCCTCGGGTACTGTGCGTAAACTGCGCAGACGACGGGCGAGGCTCTCAAAACCCGCGGAGCCGTCCGGACCAGACCAAAAATCAAACGTCAGAGGCTGTACACCTTGCCAGAGACCAAAAGCGACACCCAGAACCTGAAGCCGCACTTCGAGGACGTGCAGTCGCACTACGACCTGTCCGACGAGTTCTTCCGGCTCTTTCTGGATCCGACGCAGACGTATAGTTGCGCGTATTTCGAGCGTGACGACATGACGCTCGAGGAGGCGCAGTACGCCAAGATCGATCTGTCCCTCGGCAAGCTCGGCCTGCAACCCGGCATGACGTTGCTGGACATCGGCTGCGGCTGGGGCGCGACGCTAAACCGCGCCCTGGAGCGCTACGACGTCAACGTCATCGGCCTGACGTTGAGCGAAAACCAGAAGGCACACGTCGAGAAGGTGTTCGCCGCGTCGGACAGCCCACGAAGCAAGAGGGTGCTGCTGCGCGGCTGGGAGCAGTTCGATGAGCCGGTCGACCGGATCGTCAGCATCGGCGCGTTCGAGCATTTCGGGCGCGATCGCTATGACGACTTCTTCACAATGGCGCACAGGGTGCTGCCCGCAGACGGCGTGATGATGCTGCACACGATCATCAAGCCAACCGATGAGGAGTTCGCCGCCAGCGGGTTGCCGCTGACCATGACGCTGCTGAAGTTCAGCAAGTTCATCATGGACGAGATCTTCCCCGGCGGGGATCTACCGAAGCCGACGACCGTCGAGGAGCACGCCGCGAAGGCCGGTTTCCAGCTCAAGCTCGCCCAGCGGCTGCGGCTGCATTACGCGCGCACCCTCGACATCTGGGCGGCGGCACTCGAGGCCCGCAAGGATGAGGCCCTCGCGCTGCAGTCGCAAGAGGTCTACGACCGCTACATGAAATACCTGACCGGTTGCGCCGATCTATTCCGCGACGGCTACACCGACGTCTGCCAGTTCACCCTGGTCAAGAGCTAGTCACGACGCAGGCGGCGCCAGACCCGAAGGGGCAGGAGCCCGATCAGGGGAGCGCGCTTGCCGAGATCGGCCCCGTCGCGCCTGTTGAACGCGGTCGCATAGCGACGGGCATCCGCAGTGGTCTGATACTCCTTTGCCCCTGCCGCCTGGCCGCACCGCTCGCACGCCCATCGCATGGTGCGACCGTCGGCGCGAAACACCGGCTGGTGACCGAAGATTCGGCAGACTGCACTCACTTGGGCGGTCCATCGCCGCCATGAGGGGCGCTGACCCTGCCACGGCGGGTACGGGCAATCCGGTTCTCGGCCAATGCTTCCCGCATGGCCTTCCGGAATTCGCCCGGCCCCCAATACCTGGCGCCCACTTCCCTGTGCAGTTCGCGCAGGCTCATCGTGTCGTGTTCCTGCACGGCGCGTGTGATGGTCTCGATCTCGTGGTCGAGAGCGGTCTCTGGAGCGCCTCGACTGGGCGCCTCCCGCCACGGTGCGTTCCATCCCGCCGATGGGCCGGGCCGGTAGCGGCGTGCGCCCGATTGGCCGGCGCGTTGGCGCTCGCTCCGCGCTGCGATACGCGCTTCGCGTTCGGTGTCTTTCGGCGGGCTAGTCGGTTCGGCGTCCTCCGGTGACTCCTCGGCCGTCAGCGGCAACGCCAGTTCCTCGAGCGGCCGCCCTTCGGCCTTGACGCCCAGGATGAGTTCGACGACGCCCGCGATGGCCATCACCGCTGCCCCGATCAGGAATGACACTGCGACCAGACCACGGTCGCCGGATTCGATCATCTGGCCGAACAACAGCGGGCCGGTGATGCCACCGATGGCCGTGCCGACCGCGTAGAAGAATGCGATCGCCAACGCGCGCGTCTCCATCGGGAAGATCTCGCTGACGGTGAGGTACGCCGCGCTGGCACCCGATGACGCCAAGAAGAAACACGCGGCAAGCACGAGGATGAAGGTCCACACGCCGCCCACTTCCGCCACAAAGATGGCTGTGAGCACCACCGCGATCGCCGCGGAACCCAGATACGCCAACGCAATCATGGGTTTTCGTCCAACCGTGTCGAACAGATGTCCCATCAGCAGCGGCCCGGCGAAGTTACCGAGCGCCCATACGACGAAGAACAAAGGCACCAAACCCGATGCGACGCCGTAGAAATTGCTCAGCAGGGTGCCGAGGTTGAACGTGAACGCGTTGTAGAGAAACGCCTGACCGATGAAGAGGGCAAGCCCGAGGATCGCCCGCCGCGGATACAGCGTGAACGCCACCCTGGCGATCTCGCGGAACGAGATGGTTTTCCGCTGACGTACGCGTAGCGCGCCTTCTGGTTCCGAAAGCTCTTGGTGCGTATCGCGTTCCACATCCTGTTCGATCTCGTTGACGATCCGTTCGGCGGCGTCCTCGTGGCCGTGGATGAAAAGCCATCGCGGGCTCTCTGGGACGTTGCGGCGCACCACCAGCACGATCAGACCGAAGACCGCGCCGATGCCGAAGGCGAGGCGCCAGCCTATGTCGGCGGGGAATATCGATGTGTTCAGCAGCAGCAGCGCTCCCGCAGCACCACCCGCAGCGCCGAGCCAGTATGAACCGTTGATGATCAGGTCGACTCGACCCCGAACCCGGGCCGGGATGAGTTCGTCGATCGCCGAATTGATTGCGGCGTATTCGCCGCCGATACCCGCGCCGGTGAAGAAGCGGGCGATGAAGAAGTACCACGGGGCGAAGGCGAATGCCGTTGCGACGGTGGCCGTCAGATACACGACGAGTGTCAGCATGAACAGCTTCTTGCGCCCAAATCGGTCGGTAAGCTGACCGAAGAACAGGGCGCCAAGACACGCTCCGGTGATGTAAAGGGCCGCGGCGATACCGATCTCCGATGCCGTGAGCTCGATGCCGCTGCCGTCCTCGGTCAGGCGCGAGGCCACATTGCCGACCATCGTGACCTCGAGGCCGTCGAGAATCCAAACGCCGCCTAATCCGATGACCACTCGCCAGTGAAACCAGGACCAGGGCAGGCGGTCCAGCCGAGCGGGTATCTGCGTCGTGATCGTCCCGGTCTGAGCACCTGTCGCCATCGCCGCCTCCTGCCCCGTCATGCCGGCAGACCGCCGGTTGAAAAGGGGGGTACCCGCGCGTGCGGCGAGTCACCCGCGGCGGGGCTGCGGACGCTTAGGTGGTTGCCCCCACCGTGGCGATCGCGTCGACCACCGCTGCCGGCGCATCCAACGACACGAACGTTCGCGCCCCCGGTACTTCGATCAGCGTGCCGTGGGGGAACAGCGCTGCCAGGCGCCTACCAAGCGCTGGCGTGAAGGCCCGGTCGCGTTGACCCCAGACGATCGTCACTGGCTTGGTGAAGCGATCGAGACGTGTCGACACGTCGGTCAGATCGGTCTTGGCGACGTTGCGAAGCAGGGTGGCGAGATTTCTTCTAATACGAATGTCCGTGCGGCCGGGCTCCAGCCAGGACGCGGTGAGCTGCGGGTCCGGATGGACGAGCAGACCAAATCCGAGCGGCGAATGCCGGAGCGCCTTGATCCGCATCTGCTCGAACAGCAGCTTGATGGAGATCGGCCCCCGCAGCAGCGCGAAGACGACGGTGAACGGAAATGGCGGGAACTTGTCGAATGCATCGCAGTTGGTCAGCACCACGCGGCCGACGTGGTCCGGGTGTGCGTCGATGACCAACTGACAGAGGCCACCGCCGGTGTCGCTACCGACCAGCGTCGCGTCCGACAACCCGAGCGCGCTGATGAAGTCGCGGATCATCGTGGCCACGCCGCGCGGTGAGAGCGCGCTCGAATCGTTGACGGGAATCGTGTGGGAGCCCAGCGGCCAGTTCGGCAGGTAACAGCGGAAACCCTGTCGCGTCAACTCTTCGGCCACGGGGTCCCACAGCCGGCTGTCGACGAGGACGCCGTGTACGAACAGCACCGGCGGATATGGGGAGTCCTCGGGACCCAACACGCGATAGTCGATTGTTGCCTGGTCCAATGCCACCTGCGGCATGTTCGCTATCCTTTCAGCAGACTTACAATCACTCGGTATGAAAGTTACGTGCAGCCTGTATGAAAGTCAATGACGATGTGGTCGCCGAGTCCCGCACCCGGCGCACCCAGGCCGAGCGCACCGCCGCGACGCGGGCGCTGCTGATCGATGCTGCGCGGAAGTTGTTCGCCGACAAGGGGTTTGCCGACGTTCCTACCCAGGCCATCGTCGGTGCGGCCGGGGTGACGCGGGGAGCGCTGTATCACCAGTTCGACGACAAGGCCACGCTGTTCGCGGCGGTTTACGAGGAGGTTGAGCGCGATCTGGTTGCCGACATCGCGCGGCAGATCATGGCCGATCAGCCACCGGATCCGCTGGAAGCGATGCGCCTGGGGGCGCGCCTTTTTCTCGATCGCTGTTCGGCGCCCGACATTCAGCGGATCGTGCTGATCGACGCACCCGCGGTGCTGGGCTGGGATCGATGGCGCGCCGTCGGCGTGAAGTACGGCCTCGGGGTGATCGAGGGGATGCTCGCGCACGCGATCGCCGAAGGTGCCATTCCCGAACAGCCGTTGCGGCCGACCGCGCACGTACTCCTCGGAGCGCTTGACGAGGCGGCGTTGTTTGTCTCCCGTGCGACGAATCGCGAACAGGCGCGCAAAGAGATGGACGCCGTGTGCGACCGGTTGATCAGCGGGATCGCGGGAGGTTGACCGAGACATCTCGGCTGACTTCGGCGTGGTGGGCGCGCTCGGCGACGACCAGCGCCACAGCGCTCGCGGCGCACAAGGCCGCGGCGCCGAAGAACACCTGCTGATACCCGCCGAACGCCGTGCCGGCGACACCCGCCAGCAGCGGACCGGCAGAACGCGCGCCGACGACGAACGCCCCCAGCACGCCATTGATTCGGGGATAGCTCGCCGGCCCGTAGTAGTCGGCAACGAGGGTACCCCGCAGCAGCGCCTCCAGCCCGAACCCGAATCCGAACAACACGACAAAAAACACCAGCCAGCCAATTCCGTTGGTAACCAACAGCACAACCATCGCGATGGCCTGACCTACGAAGACCGCGGCCGTTGCGCGATGCTGCGGCACCCGGCCGCGCAGCGCGATCACCACCAGTCGGCCGCCGACCTGGAAGACGCCGACGCCGCCTCCCGCAAGCGCGGCTGTCGTTAGCGAGTAACCACGATCGGTCAGGAAGGCGACAAGCACGACGCTGACCGCAAATTTCGCTGCCGTGCTCATCACCAGGCACAACGTGAGCCATCGGAACGAGCCACTGCGAACTGCCGATCCTGCGGAGCCCGACGCGTGGTGCGGCTCGCTGCGCGGCGGTTGGCACGCGCCGTCCGGGTGCAGGCCCAGGTCCGCGGGACGGCGCCGGATCAGCAGCGCATGCACGGGTAAGCCGACCAGAGCGGCGATTCCGGCGAGCACGAGCAGCGCGTCCCGCCAGCCCAGCCCGTCGACCAGCGCGGCAGTGAGCGGGACGAACACCACACTGGCCAGCCCGCCGAACACCGTCAGTAGCAACACCGCCCGCGGCCGGTGCCGATCGAACCACGCCGCAGTCACCGCGAACACTGGTTCGTACAGCGTTGTCGCCATCGCGAGGCCGCCGATCGCGAACACACCGAAAAACGCGGGCACCGTGTCGACGGTTGACCACAGTGTGAGCATGGCGACGGTGGCCACCGTGCCAGTGGTCATCACGCCACGCGCGCCGTGTGACTGCAACACTCGCCCAACCGGGATCGCTAGAAGGCCGGATATCCCCACGCCGGTCGCATACGCGCCGTTGAGTTCGGCCATGGACCAACCCAACTCGTCGCGCATCGGCACCACCAGCACCGAGAACGCGTAGATCAGAACGCCCCATGACACCAGTTCAGTGACACCGAGTCCGCTGACCATCAGCCAGCCGTAGAAGGGGCGGACTCGTGCGCGTCTCATCCGGCGGTCAAACTCCGTTGCAGCAGTAGGGTGTCCAGCCATCGGCCATGCTTGAATCCGACCGAGCGCAGTCGTCCGGCATCGATGAATCCCCGATTGCGGTGCAGCGCAGCCGAAGCCGCGCCTTCTGCGTCGACGATGACAGCGATGACCTCGCGGATCCCCGCTCCTGCGCACTCGGCCAGGAGTGCGTCGAGCAGGTGGCCGCCAACGCCGCGCCCGACGGCATGCGGCGCAACGTACACCGAATCCTCGACGGTGTGGCGATAGGCGGGCCTCGACTTCCACGGCGCGCAGTAGGCGTAGCCGACGGTCTCGCCGTCGAGGGTGGCGGTCAGAAATGGCAAACCTGCCGAGGTGACGGCGTCGATTCGACGCTGCCATTCGGGAAGGTCGGGAGCGGTGAGTTCAAACGTAGCGACGCCGGTCCGGACATGATGCGCGTAGATGTCGCTGATCGCGCCGACATCGTCGGCTGCAGTGGGCCGGACCGTCACAGCGGCGGAACACACGGTGGGTGCTATTTCTCTATAGCGGAATCAAACACTACTATAGTATACGTGAATCTTGAGGCACTTGGCGATCGGGTTCAGTCTCTGCGCATCGACCGCGGTTTGACGCTGCGCGAGTTGGCCGACCGATGCGACGTGAGCGTCAGCATGCTGTCGTCGGTGGAGCGAGGCGAGAAGGCGCCGACCGTGGTGGTGCTGGATCGCATCGCGGCGGGACTTGATGTCACGCTGGCCAGCCTGGTGGCCGAGCCTGACGCCGAAAGGGTGATCGTGCGTCGCGCCGCCGACCAGGACCGGGTCGACGAGCCGGGTGGATGGCAGCGCACCATCCTGAGCCCCGTGGTCCCCGGCGTGAATTTTGAATGGATACGGTCCACCTTGCCGCCCGGCTGCGACGCCGGCGCATTTCCCGCATACGCCGCAGGCTCACACGAGTTCATCACCGTCCAGTCGGGCACCCTCACCCTGACGCTCGGCGCGCACGAATTGTCCTTATCGACAGGAGATTCCGTTTACTTCGCCGCCGACGTCCCTCATAGCTACGCGAATCGCGGCCAGGCGCGGTGCATTTATCACGTGGCGGCGTTGATCATGCGCCCGCGCACAGCGGGCACGGGCCGCGCGCGCCGTTAGTCAGCAGGCCACCGGGTGTGATTCGCAGTACGGCGTCGTGCCGGGGAACCGGAAGCGATGGTTGGCGACCCAGCGATAGACGGCCTCCTGCAGCTGGCGGATCCCGGGAATGCGGTAAATGATCAGCGGCAGCCGAGTGCCGAGCGCGACTGACAGCGCCGCGTTCACCCCCTCCGCGCCGCCGTATACCGCACCGGATTCGTCCAGCCACCATGAGCTTTCGAAAAGCCGCGACTCGGGGATGCCGAGACGTTCAGCGCAGCCGGGCGCCTGGAAAGGCTCGGTCTCGAGATTGCCCGTCCGGTCGTGTCGCACTAGGAAGTCACGCGCCCGCGTGCACATTCCACATGCCCCGTCGAAGAACAGAACTCCGGTCATGCCTCCATTGTTCACCTTGGGGTCAGTTCGGCGACAGCCTCCCGTGCGGAAATCACAGACGTGAGGCGCAGCACCGTTTCCCCCGCGTATAGCGCGGTGCGGTCCACCACGGAGTCGGGCATCCCTGCCGTTGGCGCGACGGGGGAGAACACCGGCAGGCGTGGTGTCTGCATTCCCGACACGGGCATGATCGCTCGGTCGGGAAGCTTGGCCAGCAGACGGCTGCGGGCATTGATGAGCCGGGGCGCAAGCTTGGCGGTTCCGTCGTCGTGACACCACCGCTTGGTCGCGGCGTTGGCGACCACGCGATGCGGCGCGGGCCACGCGAGCCCGAAGAGTGTCGTCCGAAACGTCTTGTCGGCCTCCAGTATTCGACGCTGGTACTCGGGATGGGCGCGGGATTCGTGGGTCAGCAGAAACCGCGTGCCCGCGACCGCGCCAGCCGCGCCTGCCGCCAGCGCCGCACTGGTGTCCGCCGACTCCGCGATGCCCCCGGCCAACAGCACTGGCCTGCCGCGGGCCACCTCGAGCGCGCGCGGCAAGAATGCCAGAGCGGGAGTATCACCCGCGAGGTGCCCGCCGGCCTCGCAGCCTTGGGCGATCAGTCCGCTCGCCCCGCACGCGACCGCCCGACGCGCCTGCTCGTCGGTGCCGACCATGACGAATACGAATACGCCGTGCTCGGACAGCCGTTGCAGCACTTCCCGATTCATGCCGAAAGCCATGACGGCCACATTGATTCGCGACTCGACGCACACCTCGACGTGGCTGCGGCGGAGAAACGGCATCAACAGGTTGACCGCCGCCGAGCGGTCCGGGGCGGCCGCCCGCACCTCGCCGATCGCCTCCCGCAACTCCGTCGGCGGAAGCAACCCGAGCGTGCCTAGACCGCCGGCGGTGGCGACTGCAGCGGCCAGTTCCGCGCCTGCCAAACGACCGCCCATTCCGGCCTGAGCGACAGGAACATCGAGGCACAGCCGGTCTAGAAGGTCCATCGGCGCACGTTAACAGGACCGCCTTTTCGGTTTACTTGAACAGCTTGGCGAGAACCTCACCTGCGGCGTCGTCTTCCAGCGCCGGTGTGGCCTCGATCTCGAGGAACTCCTGCCACTCGGAGACCAGCGAGAAGACCCCCTTGGGGTCGTCGGCCTCGACGATAGAACAGCCCTTGCCGTTCATGCCGAACCACCGACCGAGCTGCGTCACGCCGTCGGGCGGTTTCCCACCGGTCTGCAGAAATCGTTCGACCGCGGGCCGCATCGTCTGTGGAGGCACAGACCATTGAACGAGATACTTCATTTCATTACCCCCTGTAGCGCCGCACGTGCGGCCGCCACAAGCAGTATGCGACCGGGCGCCGTGAATGTTCGACGATTGGCAGCCGCCGCGACGCGGTGGTTCCGCTCGCAACGGTAAGTCCGCCTAACGCAGTCGATTCGACCGTTTCATCAACGCGCGGGCGGGCCTGGATTTGCCTTTGCGGCATCACGGCGACGGGCAGCCATCCCCGCGAGTGCCTCGAAGACCACCCGGTGCGCGGCGTTGACCGTCAGTTCGGCGTGGTCGTACGCGGGTGCCACCTCGACCACGTCGACGCCGGCGACGTCGTGCTCGTAACAGAGTTGGCGAACGAGCCGCAGTAGGTCGGCACTGGTGAGGCCGCCCGGCTCCGGCGTACCGGTACCCGGTGCATGTGCGGGATCGAGGACGTCGATGTCGACCGAGACGTAGAGTTTGTCCGCCTTGGCGAGCGCCTCGCTGACCGCGTCGCGCATCACGTCCTTGAACCCGCGGTCCCAGATCTCCTGCATGGTGTGCCACGTCATGCCCTGTTCGAGCATCCACTCGAAGGTGTCCTGCGGCGGCCAATAGCCGCGCAGTCCGACCTGGACGAAGTGGGTGCCCGGCACCGCGCCTGACTCGATGAGCCGGCGCATCGGCGTGCCGTGGCTGGCCAGGTTGCCCTCGATCTCGTCGGCGGTATCGGCGTGCGCGTCGAAGTGAACGATGCCGACGTTGCCGTACCCGTGCACGTCGGCCACCGCCGTCGCGGCGGGCCAGGTGATCGAGTGGTCACCGCCGAGAACGACGGGAACGATGCCGCGCGACGCCACCGCGTGCACACGCTCGCGAATGTTGGCGTGCGACACCTCGGTCTGGCCGTGCGGGCAGTACGCGTCGCCGAAGTCGACGACCTCCAGCCAGTCGAAGATCTCCAGCCCGAGATCGAGGTGATAGGTGCCGGGCTCGTAGGCCGTGGCGCGGATCGCCCGGGGACCGAACCGGGCCCCGGGACGGTTGGTCGTGGAGATGTCGAACGGGGCGCCGACGATCGCGGCATCGGGGCGCCACGACTCGAGCTGTTCGACCTCGGTCAAAAACGGGCGGTGCCCGAACGACACGACTCCGGCGTAGGCCAACTCGAGTTGTTCGGCCATGCCAGGCGGAAGTTCTCGGTGATGATCGTGGTCATGGCCCATGCGATGACCGTACCGCCCGGCGGGCTAGGAAGTAGCGGCGTCGACTCGCGAAATCGAAGCCGGCAACGGGTCCGCGAGCCAGGCGGACATCGAAACGAAGACCGAAGAAACGCGTGATATGTTCCGGGCCGCAACCGATGTCGGTATGCGGCCCCGGTTTCTCGGTCATGTCAGGAGTGACCGGTCAGCGCCTCACGCAAGACATCGGGAATCGGCCGCTTGGCCCAGTCGTCGGTGGACACCACCACGTAGACGTTCTGTCCGCGGACGGCGAGCTGTTCGTCGATGTCCGCGTTGCGTCGCCGCACGCTGAAGCCGAGCGTGAAGCTGGAAGTCCCGATCCTCTCGCATTCCACGACAACTCGCACCGCGTCGCGCCAACGCACCCCAACCAGGTAGTCGATCTCACTGTGCACGACTTGGACGTCGTGGCCGGTCGCGATCAGATCCGGATATGTCACGCCGAGGTGGTCGAGGAATCCGGTGCACGCCTCGTCGAACCAGGTGAGGTAGTGGCCGTTGAACACCACGCCCTGCTGGTCGACCTCGGCATAACGCGGCACCACTGGCAACGAAAACGCGCTCACCCCCTCACAGTAATGACCGGCCCATGTCGGGCCATCGAGGCCGTCGCGGCGCTCGCCGCCACTGAGCAATAGTTTGCTGTACATCGAGTCAGCTGCGGTGAGCGACGCTACGATCTTTCGCGTGACAGGCAGCGAGCAATGGCAGGCGCCGACGCCGACCGGCGATGGGCGCGAGGTACGACAAAAGCCCGAAGACACCGTCGAGCGGCGCATCACCTGGTGGCAGCGGGCGCTGCGATGGATCGCGTGGCTGACGTTCCTTGGCCTTGCGGTGTACAACTCGCAGAGCGTCTCCTTTTCGGGCAAAGAGTGGCTCGCGCTCATCGCGGCGATCGGCATCAGTATCTGGTGCATGGCCAAACCATTGGGGGGACCGAAGTATGAGTTGAAGGAGCCAACCCACCTGCTGGGCACGTTCGTCTCCCGAACTAGTTGGGGGCTGACGCTTTTCGGCGCGATACTAACCCTCGGCGGGGTAGCGGCCTCGATGGCCATCATTTACGACGTGTCCACCGGTCGTGCAACGGTCGGCGATGTGATGACTGATATCGGGATCTTCATCGAGGGCTGGATTATCAACCTCATCGTTCCGACATATGACGCCGAACTCGAGAAGACCCACGCATACGCGCTATTCGTGCTCCTGATCCCGGGGTTGTTGTTGCTGTTCTTCAACCTCATTCCGTTCTTCAACCGCGGCAGCGAATTCCAAGTTCACCCAGACGGATCGGTGTCAGTGCGCAGAGGCGACAGCTGGGAACCGTTGCTGGAGTATCAGTATTCGACCGTCGAGGCAGACGGGACGACCATCGAGTTCACTCCGCCGGCCGACGGTCCGCCGGCGATCGTGTTGCCGCAATACCGGGTGTTTTCCCGCGAATACGGCGCGCGGCTGCCCGACAAAGTCAGCGCGGAGTTCTTCAGGCGGCTGCTGGCGGGCCGAGGGTTCGACGTCGAGTCGGCGTCATCGAGCAGCAATAGCTTCACCGCGCGCCGAAGGTAGTGACCGCCGGTCGGGCAGACTGGACTCGTGCAGCTGGTAAGCATCGACGACATTCGCGCCGCCGCGGAACTGATACGTCCTTACGTCCTGCGCACGCCCTTGGTCCCGGCAAGCTGGGCCGACGACGATCGACCCCTGTGGATCAAGCCGGAGAACCTGCAATTGATCGGCGCGTTCAAGGTTCGTGGCGCGTTCAACGCCATCGGCCACCTCGACGAATCGGTGCGGACCCGGGGGGTCGTCGCGTATTCGAGTGGAAACCACGCCCAGGCTGTTGCCTATGCGGCGGCGGTGTACGCGATACCGGCTCATATCGTGATGCCGCGAGAAACGCCTGGCATCAAGGTTGAGGCGACGCGAAGCCACGGCGCGCAGGTCGTGCTCTGCGGTCCTGGTCAGCGCGAAAAGGTGGCCGCCGAAGTGCTCGAGGAGACGGGCGGCGTCCTCGTGCCGCCGTTCGACCACCCCGACATCATCGCCGGGCAGGGCACCATCGGGGTGGAGATCGCCGAGGATCTGCCCACGGTCCAGAACGTAGTTGTTCCGGTCAGCGGCGGCGGGCTGGCATCCGGCATCGGCACTGCGATCAAGGCGCTGTGCCCAGATGCCCGCGTCTTCGGCGTCGAACCAGAGCTCGCGGCCGACGCGGCGGAGGGACTTCGGCTCGGACACCGGGTGGACTGGACGATTGAGGATAGGAACCGGACGATCGCCGACGGTCTGCGGTCGCAACCGTCAGAGTTGACGTTCGCGCACCTGCAGAGGGTATTGGACGGTGTGATCACCGTGTCGGAGAACGAGATTCGCACGGCTGTGCGCGAAATCGCCCATCATGCACATCTAGTGGCCGAACCGAGCGGTGCGGTGGCGTTGGCCGCCTACCGCAAGGGTGCCGTGCCTCCCGGTCGTACCGTCGTGATCCTGTCCGGCGGCAACATCGAACCAGCCATGCTGCAAGAGATTCTGGCCGGCTGACTCACGCCGCCGAGACCGGAATCACCAAGGGGACCGCGATGTCGCACTTCTGGTGCATCGCATGCACCCACGCGTCCTGCTCCGCCGCAGCCTTGAGGTAGCGGCGCCGACCGGCCCATCCGCATGAGCACATGGCCGTCGAATGCCCGAACCTGTAGTGGTGCACGGCCACAACGCCATGGTCTGGCCGTGGATAATCGCCGGCATACCTTGCGTCTACGGGTGCCGCTACCGACATCGGTCAGCCTCCTACATCGACCCGACCTCGTTGTCCTGTCAGACGCGCGTGCGTGCGATCCGGTTCCCATGCTGACCTGGGTTATGTGCGAATTCGGTTTCGGACAGGTCACGACTTGGCCACGCCGACAAACGCACCGGCCTAATGCACACCCTCCATCAACCGACTGATCCATGGCGAGATGGCGAATACGACGATGCCGGCGACAATCGCGACGGCTCCGATGATCCCGAAATACGCGAATTCGTGTGCCGGGTCGTAGTAGCGGGCCAGCACGCCCGACATCGACGTGCCGAGGCCAACCGAGAAAAAGTACAGCGCCATCATCTGGGCCCGAAATGCCTCGGGCGCAAGCTTTGTGGTGACCGAGAGCCCGATCGGCGACAGCAGCAACTCAGAGACAGCGAAGACCGCCATGATGCCGACCACGAGCAGTGCAGGCACCGCCTTGCCCGTCGTACCAGACATCGGCAGAAACAGCAGAAACGCCAGCCCCATCCCGATCACGCCGTAGGCGAACTTGCGCGGTGTGGTCGGCGCGCGATTACCCAGCCGCGTCCACATGATCGCGAAAAGCGGTGAGAGCACGATGATCCAGACGGGTTCGATCGAGCCGATCCAGTTCGACGGTGCCGTCCAGCCGAAGATCGACCAATTCATCCGGTCGTCCGAATAAACGGCAAGCACCGTGAAGATCTGCTGGAACAGCGACCAGAACACCGCGTTCGCAATGAACAACGGAATGAAGGCACGCACCCGGGTTCGCTCGATCGCCCCAACTTTTGCGCTGGTCAGCATCACGACGAAGTACGCCACCGATGCCGCGACGATGACTCCGGTGGTGACCTGCGATAGATTCGACAGCTTGACCGAGCCGGTCACAAAGACCACCGTAATAATCACCGCAATGGCAGCAACGATCCCGACTACCCAGCTGATAGCACTGCGCGGCAACGGGTTTGGCACGTGGCGGCCGTGCGTGCCCAGGTTGCGCCGAAACGCTACATATTGCGCCAGCCCAAGCGCCATGCCGACTGCGGCGGCCCCGAAGCCGTAGTGGAACCCGGCCCGAGTCTGCAGGAGGCCGGTGATCAAGGGGCCGATGAAGGCGCCGAGATTGATGCCAAGATAGAACAGGGTGAAGCCACCGTCGCAGCGCGCGTCGCCCTTTTCGTACAGGGTCCCGAGCAACGACGACGCGTTGGCCTTCAACGCGCCCGAGCCGAGCGCGACGAGCACGAGCCCGACGGCAACCCCCGCCAAACCCGGCAGGATCGCGAGCGCAATGTGCCCGCACATCACCACCACGCCGCCGTAGAACACGGTCCGCTCCATGCCGAGTAGCCGATCGGCGATCCAGCCGCCGAGCACGGTCGAGAGGTACACCAGCCCGCCGTACGCGCCGACGATCCCGGTTGCCGTCGTCTTCGGCAGCTCGAGGCCGCCTTCGGTGACCGAGTAATACAGGTAGTAGCCGAGGATCGTCAGCATTCCGTAGAAGGAAAATCGCTCCCACAGCTCGACGCCGAAAAGGTTGGCCAAGCCGACTGGATGGCCGAACATCCTACGTTCGGCGGGCAGGCCCTCCGTCTGTTCTACTGCTGCCATGAGGGCAGGATGCCACGGCTCCAGTTGCGCCGTGGCCGTTAGTGAGGAGCGGTTAGTCGGCAAAGGTGACGCGGCGGGATGGGCAGGAGTTTCGTGCGGCCCAGCACATTTCGTCTCGTCGGTGTTCCGGTGCGGCCCCGCGCCCGGTGAGCCCATGGCGCCGCGTGCAGGTAGTGTCACCCGGATAGGTGGACGTCCGAAAGGGTGTGAGTGGACGCCGTACTCGGCTTATCGGTAACGCCGTCCGCCGTCGGTCTTGTCCTTGTCGAGGGGCAGGACGCCGACGGCGCCACCATGGACCGCGACGCATTCGAAGTCGGCTTCCGCGGCCGTTCCAGCGCCGTCCAGACTTCCGAAAAGGCGGCCGCTGCAGTGATGCGGAGCGAGGCGATTGCCGCGACGCACGGTCACCGCCTGCATTCCATCGGGGTGACCTGGAGCGACGACGCCAACGCCGAGGCGTCGCTGTTGCTGAAGTCACTGACCGATTCAGGTTTCGACAACGTCGTGCCCGTTCGGATGCCGGAGGCAACCGAGGCGCTGGCGCGGGGGATCGCCGAGGTCATCGGGTATGAGACCACCGCGGTCTGCGTGCTCGAGCCCGAAACCGTGATCACGCTGATCGTGCACATCCGCGATGGCTCGGTGCAGACCGCGGTCAACCACGCGATCGTCACCGAGGAGGAGTTGATTCGGTGGCTGAGCGGGGTGTTCACTCGCGCGGATTGGCAGCCCCAGGCTCTGGTCGTCGTCGGATCGGGCGGGGACGACGAGCTCATGCCGATCCTCGAGGACGCGCTGTCCGTTCAAGTGTTCGCTCCCGCAGAAGCCCAGTTGGCCCTGGCGCGCGGCGCGGCGCTGGCTTCCGCGCAGAGTGTTGACCTCGTGTTCTCCGACGACGCCCACCACTACGCGCACGACCATGACGAGGACCGTCCCGTCGCGCACCGCCGTAAACAGCTCGCGAAGACGGGGCCCCTGGCCCTGCTGGTTGCCGGGGTGCTGACGTTCACGGTGTCGGCGTCCGTCGCGGTCAGCCTGCAGTTGGCGCCGAAGAAGGATGCCGCCACGGCCGAGCCACAGCCCGCCGCAAAGGTCTCTCCGGAGACGCCCGCCGCGGTCAGTCACCTTCAGCCACCCGTCTCGATCCCACCGGCTCCGATGGTCGAGGTGCTGCCGCCCTCTGCGCCGGAGGCGCCGCCGGTCGAGGTGGCACCGCCACCGGTGCCCAGCGAGCCGGTGCCCGTAGAGCCGCCGGCGGGCATCCCCGAGGCGCCGGTGACCCTCGCCGGCGCTCCGCCCGCGGACCCAACCGACGCGGTCGCCGCGCCGCCACCGCATGAAGGCGCACCGCCACCGCCCGACCAGCTGGCTCCACAGGTCGCGCCCGCGCCTGTCGAACGGCCGGGCATCATGAGCCGGATCCGGGACCGGCTACGCGGCGACAGGGACGAGGGGCAGCCCGCCCCCGAGCTCGCGCCGCCCCCAGCGCCGGCCCCCGAACTCGCGGCGCCGCCGCCACCGGCTCCTGAGGCCGCCCCGCCGCCACCGGCTCCTGAGCCCGCGCCGCCACCTCCCGACGCACCGCCGCTGGTGCCGCCGGCCTGATCGGCCGCGCCGACACGCATACCCTCGCTGAGGTGCGGATGCTTCGGGTGACGCTTCGGATCGCGATCGTGCTTGCCGTGGCGCTCGCGCTGGTCGCGGTGGCGACATCGACACGGTCGGGTGTGCTATGGCGGCTGAGCACCTTCACCTATCAGGTCAACGTGCTTGCCGCCGGTTACTACCTATGGAGCCTTGCCTGGCCGCGCGCGGATGCTCGAGTCGGTGTTCGCGGCGCGGTGGTGCTCTACGTGCTGATCGCCGGCGTCATCTGGAATCTGTTCCTGACTGGTCACAGCATGGGCTACACGCCCGCCAACATGCTGTTGCACGTCGTGGTCCCCGTGCTGGCGCTCACCGACTGGCTTCTCGTCGGGCGGAACCAGGCCCGGGTCCGCTGGTGGCAGCCGATGGCCTGGCTGGTGTATCCGGCCGCATACCTCGCGCTGGCGCTGGTTGTGCTCAACCACGTCGGTCGCCGTGCGCCGTACTACTTCCTCGATCCCGGCACCGTCGGGACCGCCTCGGTGGTGATGAACATCGTCGTGCTCGCAGGCGGTGCGCTTGCGCTGGGTTACATGTTGCTGGTCCTCAACCGCGCGGTAGCCATCGTCACGTAGCGCGACATGCGCACGCGGGTTGACTTGCGCTTACCCGGGTATTCCAGGCTGACGACCTAGGATGAAAGTGTGCCGACCGCCCATCACGGAGGATTGCAGACTGTGCGTAGAACCGTTCGTAATGTGCTTGCCGTGGTGGGCATTGCAGTGATCGCGACCGCGGAATCCGTCTCCACCAGTTCCGCTGGTGTCAGCGCACCCACCGATGTTGCAAGCATTCAACCTGTTTCGGGCCAGACGGTTGGTGTGGCGATGCCGGTGACGGTCACGTTCGAGCAACCGATCGCGAACCGCGCCGACGCCGAGCGAACCATCGCGATCACCTCGCCTGCCACCCCTGCGGGTTCCTTCACGTGGCTCAATGACCGGGTCGCGCAATGGAATCCGGATGGGTTCTGGCCCGCCCATTCGCCGATCACCGTTACGGCAGGCGGCGCAAAGACCACATTCCAGACTGGCGCGGCGGTGGTGGCAGTGGCCGACATCGGTGCCCACCTGTTCACCGTCAGCATCGACGGACAGATAGCGCGCGAGATGCCTGCGTCGATGGGCAAGCCTAGGTTTCCGACACCAACCGGAACCTTTGCGGCCCTGGAGAAGCAGTCGGTCGTGATCATGGATTCCCGGACGATCGGTATTCCGTTGTCCGACCCGGAAGGCTACAAGCTCACGGTCAATGACGCTGTGCGTGTGACGTGGGGGGGCATCTATGTGCACTCTGCCCCGTGGTCGGTGGGCTCACAGGGATATTCGAACGTGAGCCACGGTTGCATCAATCTCGGACCCGACAATGCGGCCTGGTATTTCGACACCGTGAGAATCGGCGACCCGATCATCGTTCAGGCGTAGACCTATACCACGTCGGCGTGCAGGTTCTTCGCGGTCGGTGACGTGGCGACGATCGTCAAATCGGGGTAGGTGCCGAGGATACGGTCGGCGGTGCCCGAGCTCGTCACCGTGAACCAATAGTGCTCGTTCTTGTAGTGGTGGTTCCGGTGGTTTCGCCAAATCGCTCGGTAGACAAGCGTTTTGGGCTTGTAATCACTGTGGATCAGGTAGTGGGTCCACTCGTAAACCAAACCAAGGGCCGCAATGAATGCCAGATAGGTAAGGCCCATGCCCAGTCGGGGAAATGCCAGCAGAGCAACGGCAACAGTGAGCGGAAGCACCCAGGACACGAGCGACTTCCAGGGTATGAAGATCAACGGTATGCTGCGCGGGTCAACGTGATGGGCACGATGCTCACGCGCGAGCAACGGATCAATGGTCAACCGGCCGAGGTGCTTTGGGCGCCAGTGCAGGATGAACACATGGATGATCCACTCGAAAAACGGAAACAGGGCGAGCATCACCAGCGGCACCACCGCATCGGTGACGTGCCAATCGCCGACGATGATGCGCGCGGTCAGCGCGGCGACCAACGTTGCGCCGATCATCCACGGCGACGGGTGCTTCCAGAATTCGCGGCCAGCATCGGCCAGCATGAACCCCTTGCGCATTGGGCGCTCGGTCGAGGTGGTCATCGTTGCTCCTCCAGGTCGTCAATCACGGTCAGCAGCGCCGTCGTCGCGGGTTCGAGAAGGTTCTGCGCGGCGGTCCGTGCGCGCTCGGGATCGCCGGCGTTGATCGCATCGGCCAGCGCGCGGTAGGCCGAGGGGCGGCCGACCTCGTCGGCCATCACGGTGGCCAGCGCCTCCAGCGCGGGTTCATAGGTAGCGCGAAGCGTGTTGTACATCAACCGGAATGCGATCGAGTCGGCGCCGTCGACCACGTGATCCCAGAACGTCAGGGCTAGGCGCTGCTGCCCGACGGGGTCGCCCTCGTCGGCCAGCTTCTGCAATACGTCGTCGAGAAGCGCTGCCAGTTCCGGGCGACGCCTCCGGGCGGCCAGCTCGGCGACCTTGGGGCCGTTGTGAAGCCGGGTTTCCAGGATGCTGCGCACCACCGACAGATCGAGCTCGCCGGCGCGCATCAGCAGGCGGGGGAGCAGGTCGAGTCCGGCGTGGCGGCGGAAGTCGCGCACGGTGGTGGCGTCGCCCTGACGCACCTCAACCAGACCCGCGGCGGTGAGTCGCTTGAGCGCTTCGCGGACGGCAGGACGGGAGACACCGAGCACCTCCGCTAGCCGCCGCTCGCTGGGCAGCGCCTCCCCGGGCTGCATCTCACCGCTGAGCACCTCGGCAACGATCTGCTCGAAGACGTCCTCGGGCACGGATCGGCGGTTCACCGGTTGCAGGGCCATGTGGCCAACCCTGCCAGCCAACAGGCCAGAGGTCAAGTGGTCTTACCAGTATCCAGTAGCGAAAGCTGCGCCTAGCTGGTGTCAGCGGACAAGAGGCGCGACTTCATGGCTTCGGCCAGCTCGACCATCCCCGACATCGGGCGCACCATCACCGTGAACGCGCGGATCGCGCCGCCCTCGTCGAGCTGAATGAAGTCGCATCCCTCGATCTGCTTGTCACCGACGCGAGCCTCGAAGACAAGGGCGTGATCGCGCGCCCCAGCGCTGATGTCGGCGCCGATCTCGCGCACGTAGCGGAAGTCCTCGAACACCGCCATCACCGCTTCCAGAATTCGGCGCATCGCTTCGCGGCCGTGGTAGGGCTTGTAGACGACGGGGCTGTGGAAGACCACGTCCTCGCGCAGCAGCGCGACGGCAGCGTCGAGATCACCGGCTTCGATCGCGCCGCGGAAAGGGTGCACCACTGAATCACCTCGATTTCCAGCTAGTTCAGTAGATGTAGCACGGCGCTCAAAGTGCTCAGCAGGAGGCTTCGATCCTGAACGTCGCGGTGACTTCCTTGCTCGGGTCGTCGGTGTAGTTGCCGTCGGCAGACCCGGTGATCGTGTACTCACCGCCGGCGCCGGTCACCTCGGCCTTGCCGATGTCGCCCCAGTAGGTCCCCGTGAAGCCCCCGAAGTCATGGAAATCGACCGACTTCGCGGTGAGCTTGTCGCCGGTGTCGATGACCGCGGTGAAACTCTTCGGTTTGTCCGGTGTCTCGATGGTCCACGCCCATCCCGTCTGGGAGCACGTCACCGGGTGCGGATTGCCGGTGTCCTTGCCGTCGATGGTCACCTTCGCCGTAGTGCCACCGAGCGCAGGCGGCTGCCCACCGCAACCGGCCAATCCCATAGCGAGCACCGCTGCGGTCACCGCAATGTGTCGGGTCTGCATGTCGGAAGACTCTATTGGTGTTTGGGCGTGCCCACGGGCGTTTTATCCGCGCAGTGCTGCAGCGGTCGCCTCGTCGGCGGGGAGGAACGCTTCGATGCTGAGCTCTGCGGCGGTCAGGTCCAACGCGGTGCCGAAGGTTGTGACGATGCTCAGGAACGTCAGCAACTTTCCGTCGGCGGTATACAGCTCTAGTGGCACCGCGACGCCGCCGAGGTCGCGGGTGTCCGCCAAACCGCCAGGGTAGGACTCGATCTCGGCCAGTAGTTCGGACAGCTCTGCCGAACCGCTCACCGCGGCCTCCCGGCGAAGCCGCTCGATCAGGTGATAGCGCCACTGTCCGAGATTGCGGATGCGTGGCGCCAGCCCTTCCGGGTGTACGGCGATACGCAGCGCGTTCGGCCGCTGCAGCAGGTGCGGAGCGACGCCGTCGAGCAGCACCGCGGCGCCCGCGTTGGCGTGCACGATCTGCCAGCCGCGGTCGACCACGACACACGGAAATGGGTTGTAGGCGTTCAGAACTCGCTCAACGCCCTCACGTACCGCCGCCATATCGGGGTCCTCGAGGGAGCGTTCGCGGTAGACCGGCGCGAGGCCGGCAGCCATCAATAGCTGGTTCTGTTCGCGCAGCGGCACGTCGAGCACTCCTGCGAGCCGCAGCACCATCGCGCGGCTAGGTGCCGAACGGCCCGTCTCGATGAAACTGACGTGACGGGCCGACACGTCGGCCTCGATCGCGAGATCGAGTTGTGACAGCCGGCGGCGTTGCCGCCACTGGCGGATCAGCGAGCCGAATGGCGGACTCTGGACTTGGATGGCGGTGGTCACGCTGCCCAGTGTTGCGCACGGCGGGGACCGCAGCCACTACCTGGGAGGTAATTGCAACGCTTACCTGGGCGGGGCACCGTGGTGGCATGAGCGAACAGAAGATTCCGAGGTGGCTTCGTTTCGTGATGATCGCGGACCGTGCCGGCTCGGCGTGGTACATCGGCACCGGCTTCTTCTTCGCGCCGGTGCTCGCGGTGCTCTCACCGTGGCCGACGCTCACCGCGGTGTGCTGGGTGGCGATCGGCCTGGCTGGGCTGTGGCTCGGGTTGCTCGGCATCGCGATGGCGACCGGCCTGGCGATGGTGCTGCGGACGGGCGCCGAGATCCCCGAGGACTACTGGCGCTCGATCATCGACTATCCGACTACTGCGCCACCGCCCGTTTCGACGCGCCTTGGTAGTCGACCTGCCAGTGCTTGATGCCGTTGAGCCAGCCTGACCGTAGCCGCTCCGGCGGGGAGATCGGCGTGAGGTCGGGCATATGGTCGGCGATCGCATTGAAGATCAGGTCGATCGTCATCCTGGCCAGATTGGCGCCAATGCAGAAGTGCGCGCCGGTACCGCCAAAACCGACGTGCGGGTTGGGATCCCGCAGAATGTTGAAGGTGTAGGGGTCATCGAAGACGTCCTCGTCGAAGTTCGCGGAACGATAGAACATCACCACCCGCTGGCCCTTCTTGATCTTCACACCGCTCAGTTCGGTGTCTTCAAGGGCGGTGCGCTGAAACGACGTCACCGGGGTGGCCCAGCGGACGATCTCGTCGGCGGCGGTCGCCGGCCGCTCCTTCTTGAACAGCTCCCACTGATCGGGAAAATCGGTGAACGCCATCATGCCCTGGGTGATGGAGTTGCGCGTCGTCTCGTTGCCAGCGACGGCCAACAAAATGACGAAGAAGCCGAACTCGTCGTCGGTGAGCTTGTGGCCCTCGACGTCGGCCTGGACCAGCTTGGTGACCAGGTCATCACCGGGATTCTTCGACCGTTCGGCGGCCATCTGCATCCCGTACATGATCAGCTCGATCGACGCCGCCATCGGGTCGTTGCTGCCGAACTCCGGATCCTGATCGCCCACCATCTGATTCGACCACTCGAACAGCTTCTTGCGGTCCTCCTGCGGCACACCCATCAGGCCGGCAATCGCCTGCAGCGGAAGTTCGCACGACACCTGCTCGACGAAATCGCCGGAGCCGTTCGCCGCGGCGCCCTTGACGATGTTCTGCGCCCGCTGGTCGAGTTCCTCGCGCAGATGCTCCACGGCGCGCGGCGTGAATGCGCGCGAGATGATCTTGCGCAGATGGGTATGGTGCGGCGCATCCTGGTTGAGGAGCACAACCTTGCCTCGTTCGAGCGACTCAGGGTCGGCGTCATCGCGGTACCGCGGCAAGGCGGTCTTCGCATTACTGGAGAACACGTCGCTACGCCGCGACACCTCCTTGACGTCCTTGTGCTTGGTCAGCACCCAGTAGCCGCCGTCCCCGAACGCGCCGACACCCTTCGGCTGCTCGTTCCACCAGATCGGGGCCACCTTGCGCATGTGCGCTAATTCCTCGACAGGCAGCCGCTCGGCGTAGATGTCGGGGTCCGTGAAATCGAAGCCGGGTGGGAGGTCGGGAGACGGCATAGATGCACTCCTCAAATGACGTTGTCTAGTGCCCGTAACGCATTGCTACACCACAGTTGGGGGGTGGTGAGGCGGGTTAGAAGAAACTCCAAGTGAAACGTGTTCCCGAGGGGCGGAAACTAATTAACTGCTTCGTCACAGCAACCACAGATGTAACAATTTTGCCGGCCAGACTGAAGCATCCAGTAGCACCGGCTCAGGCGGTATTGGGAAGGGGGCATCGGTGAGGATGGAATTCGAGGCGAAGGCGCTGACCGTGATGGGGGCGCTGGGGATCGCTGCGGCGATGATGTTGAGCGCGCCGACGGCGCTCGCCGACCCGGACGCGCCGCCCCCTCCGCCGCCACCGGCGCAAGATGCACCCGCTGAGGTCGCGCATCTGGCGAGCCCCGAGAACCTGCCGCCCGGCACGAGCCTCGCCCCGGTCGGACCGCAGGAGAGCAATGGCGTGACCTACCTGCGCGAGATGTGGCACGCCGTACAGACTCAGGAGATAAGCGGAAAGGACGCCCTGCTGCTGCTGACGCAGCGCCCGTTGGACGCGGACGCCGTACCGCCGAACGGACTCCCGGCAGGGCCGACGCCGCCGCAGCCTGCAGCGCCACCACGGGCGCCCGCCGATGCACCGCCACCGGCACCTGTGGATGTACCGCCACCACCGCTTCCCGAGGTGCCTCCTCCGCCACCGGCAGCCGCGCCCTTGTTCCCGTGGTTGCCGTAGCGCACTAACCGGCCGGCGACTACTAGCACGTTCTCTGCATAGCAACCAGACGAATTCTCCGGCCTTCGGCGTGAATCACCGGCGTCCGCCCTCGGGTTGTGTTGACGTAGCACCGGGTCGTTCGCGCCACGCCCGTCCGATGTCTCTCATCATCAGCGGATACACCACGAGGTGGCGGAATGGAGCGATCGCCGCGAGGTAGGCAACCCCGAGCGCCCCGTTCGGCTTGACCAGGACGGCCATCTGGCCTCGGTAGCCACCCTTGCCGTCGGGCACCCAGCCGACGTGCAGTACGCCGTGCACCGTCTGGTTGGCGATTTCCAGCGCGAATTCGTCCTCGGTGACGTACAGAGGTGTGAACCGATGTGCGTCGAAACCTCTTGCGGTGTCGGCTAAATCGGTGGGTAGCCGGTCACGCAGGCTTGGCACGCGCGCGCCAAGGCCGGTGTCCTGGCGGTCGAGTCCGAACAGCCGTCCGAGCGTCCAGCGGATCGCGAACAGACCGCGCACTACCGGCGAGGTCTCGGTGGGGTCGAATGCTGTCATCAAGCGGATCAGGCCTGGGAAATCACCTGCCGCGCCGGGCGTGGGCATCGCCCAAACATCGAGAACACGAAAGTCGTTGGCGATCTCATGGATTCGCCACGGGCGGGCGGCGTGTTCGGCCGTATCGCGCAATGCTGAACCAAACATACAGAACTGTATGCTTGGCGGAGAACCTGAGTCAAGCCCGAACAGCTGTCCGCAACGCCTGACAAAGGAGGACCACGATGCTCGAAAACGGCCACGTCGCCACTCGCTTGCCCGTTCAAGACATGGAGCGCGCCCGGGCCTTTTACCGCGACAAGCTCGGCCTTGAGCGCGTCGAGGAGCGGCCAGGAGGATTGCTCTACCGCTGTGCGAGCGGCGAGTTCGCGTTATTTGAATCGACGGGCGCATCGCCGGGCACCTTCACCCAGATGGGATGGTCGGTGGCCGACATCGTCGCTACCGTCGCTGAGTTACGCAGTCGCGGAGTTGTTTTCGAGCAGGTAAACGTACCGGGACTGACTACCGTCGACGATATCGCCGAAGTGGCTGGCAACTATCCGAGCCGCGGCTCCGGTGAGAGGGCCGCTTGGTTTCGCGACAGCGAAGGCAACATGCTGGGTGTCGGCCAGCCGATTCCATGAGTGCCTGCGCGTGGTTGTTTCTAGGCTCAGGACGCCGACGTTAGCCAATCGAAGGGTCATTGATGAACATCAACGAGGCGTTAGACCTGGCGAATCAGGAGCAGAATCCGCAAGAAACACTGAATGTGATCGGCACGATCGAGGGGGATCCGCAGGGCAAGATCCGGATCTACCCGGACCCGTACGATTTGAGCCGTTACGTGATCGTCGAGGCGCAGAGCGTGACCGGTGACGTGCTCGACGTCACCGAACATGCCCGTCGCGAAGACCCCTCGCGCCGCGGCCGCGTTTTCTCCGTTCCCGTCGCGAAAGGCGCTGAGATCCAGATCGTCGCGGTTAAGACGATCATGATCACGAACGTCGCGAAGATGCGCTTCCTCTCACTCGACCAGTCGGGCGGTTGCGGTTGCTCCGGCGAGGGCACCGGGCACCACCGCGACAGCGGTTGCACGATCGGCGCGTGTACCACCGTCGGCGGCGGCCAGTATGACTGCTCGGAGCGCTCCGAGGACGGCCTCGTCTACTGCAGCGGGTGCTGTTTGATCGCTGCCAAGTAGTCTGCGCGATCGCTGCTCAGCGTGCTGCGACCGCGACGGGTATCGCCTCGATGCGGGCAGGCACGTGCTTGTGCCACGGCGTGCCGGCGTAGGCATCACGCCACTCGGTGGACGTCAGCGAGTTGGGCGAGACGCCCGGGACATGCGCGTGGCCGTCGGCGTCGACGAAATCGAGGCCGAAGCCATTGGGCAGTGAGGCATGCCCTGGAAGCATGGCCTCACTGATCTCCACGCTGGCCTCGGCGCTGCCCGCCGCGGTCGTGATCCGCGCGCGACCGCCGTCGGCCAGCCCCAGCGTCGCGGCGTCTTCGATGCTCACGCGCAGGGCCCCGTCGGCGTCGCGTTTACGCCAGGACGGATCGCGGAAGATGTCGTTCGCGGTATATGCGCGCCGCTCACCGGCCGACAGCACGATCGGAAACTCGGGCGTGGTCAGCGCCGCCGTCGCCCCTGAGAGCCCGCGCATTTCGTCGAGCATCTCCTGCATGTGCAGGGCGATCTTGTGGTCACTATGGGTCACCAACTGCCAGTCATCCTCGTATTCGTGGACGGTGAACGTCACACCGGAGCGGTTGGTCAGAACAGCCTCGAACAATGCGTTGCCGTCGGCGTAACCCGCCCGTCGTACGGCTTCGGGATACGTCATCGCCGCCTTCTGCGACAGACCCCACAGCGCCGCAGCACCCGCGAGCCCCTCGGGCAGTGCCGGCCCCAGCGTTTCGTACAACACGAACGGCAGCGCCTTGGTGAACGTCGGATTGGCCCCAACCGCGGTGAGGAAGGCCTGCGCGTACGCCGCCAAACCCTGACCGGCGGCATCACGCAGTGGCTGCAGCTCGGCGTCGTCGATCACGCCAAGCGCACGCATCAGCCTGGCCCAGATCTCGGGTTCGGGCAGCGTGCCCACGTGCGGCTCGAGCAACGGATGGCGCAGGTGAAATGTGTTGTGCGGGAACTCGAGATTGAAGAAGGTCGCCTCCGCCTTCTCGTATTGACTCGCTGCGGGCAACACATAGGTGGCCAGCCGGGCTGTCTCGGTCATCGCGACGTCGATGACCACCATCAACTCGAGCGACTCGAAAGCTGCCCGGCATGCCGCGGAATCGGCAAGCGAATGGGCAGGATTGCTGCTTTCCACGATCATCGCGCGGAAGCGGTCGGGATGGTCGGTCAGGATCTCTTGTGGCACCGCATTGCTCGGTATCAGCCCGCCGACGATCGGGGCTCCGGTGACCGGCGTGCGCCCTACCGAGGTCACATGGCGGAACAGCGGCCCGAACGACGAGTGCAGGTGTTGCCCACCCCGTTTGGCGAAGTTGCCGGTCAGGATCCAGAGCAGCTTGTTGAGATATGAGCACAGCGTGCTGTTGGGCGCCTGTTGTATGCCGAGGTCCTCGAAGACCGCGACGCTCTGTGCGCCTGCGATGCGGCGTGCCGCGATGCGGATCTGATCTTCGTCGACGCCACATCGTTGTGCGTAATCGCTGACGGGGACGTCACGCAACGCGGCGCGCACCGGCTCGACGCCGTTGACGTGCTCGGCGAGAAAGGCCTCGTTGCACAGGTTTTCCTGGACCAGCACGGCTGCCAGCGCCGCCAGGCACCAGGCGTCGGTCCCTGGCCGCACCCGAAGATGAATGTCGGCCATCTTCGCCGTGTCGGTGATCACCGGGTCGATGACAATCATCGAGCGTTCGGGGTCCTTGGCGATCTCGTTGAGGACGGTCCTGGCGCGCGGGAAGCTCTGCGACATCCACGGGTTCTTGCCGATGAACACCGATACCTCGGCGTGTTCGAACTCACCGCGGGTGTGGCCGCCGTACAGGTGGGCGTCGACCCACGCCTCACCGGTCTTTTCCTGTGCCAGCGCGTTGGACCGATAGTGCGAACCGAGCACCTTGAGGAAGGCACCGCTGTAAGCACCGCCAAGATGGTTGCCCTGCCCACCACCGCCGTAGTAGAAGATCTTGTCGCCGCCGTGGGTCTCGGCGATGCGCTTGAAACCCGACGCGATCTCGGAAATCGCGGTGTCCCAATCGATTTCCTCGTAGCTACCGTCGTCACGCCTGCGCATGGGGGAGGTCAGCCGGTTGCCGTTGTTCTGGTAGTGATCCAGCCGCAATGCCTTGTTGCAGGTGTAGCCCTGCGAGGCGGGATGCGCCTTGTCGCCGCGGATCTTGGCGAGGTGGCGGCCGTCGAGCTGCACGACAATACCGCAGTTGCACTCGCACAGGATGCATGCGGTGGAGTGCCAGTCAGCGCTCATCGCTGGACTTCCTTTCGGACAGTTCGGCCTGCAGCAGGTCGCGCAGCTGGCCATGGACGACGTCGAGAGCCTTGAGGTTGCGGGAGGCCCGGGCGACCACGATTGCGCCTTCGATCGCGGTGGTCGACAGCATCGCGAGTTCGTCGGCACGCGACGAGGACACGCCACCTGCGACGAGCCGCTGGGCGATCAGGTCGGTCCAGCGCGCGAAAGCCGCGGCCGCCCGATCGATGACCGGCGTCGCCTGGTCCGGCTTAGCGGGGTCACCGGCCTCCACCGTTACCGCAACGACCGGACACCCGGCGCGGTAGTCGCTACCAACCAATTGCTTGCGGTAGAAGGCGACAAGAGCGTCAAGGGCCTCCATCCCCGTGCCTGCCTCGTCGATTCGCGCCGCGACATACTCGCCGGCGTAATCGATTGCTTCGCAGAGCAATTGCGTGCGACCACCGGGAAAGTAGTGATACGCCGAGCCGCGGGGCGCGCCGCTGTGCTCCAGGACGTCGGCGATCGCGGTCGGATGCGCGCCGCGTTCGCGGATCAGCAGCGCCGCGGAGATCACCATCCGCTCGCGGGGACTGGCCACGAGACACCTCCATCGGCTCCGGCTATGTATGTCACCTTACATAATCAGCGGGCACCCCACCAGACCCGGCGTTCTCGTGCTGATTCGGTCAGCCGGTCTGGGCAGCCGGCAGCTGAGTACACAGCGCCACCACCAGGAACGCGGACATCAACGTCAGGCAAAGAACGTGATCGCGGCAGATCGACCGCGCCAGGTGTGAGAGTTCCGCCGGACTACCAGCGCGGGCGCCGAGCCGAACCGCGTTGGGAACGGTGCGGACCAACGCCAGCAGGATCGGCACGCCGGCGAGCACGGTAGAAGCGGTCAGCAACCAGACCGCGTCGTCGCCCGTCATCCATCGAAACGCCAACTCGCCCAACAGGATCAGCATCACGAACGCGATCAGATAGCTCATCGGCCGCGACGTGGTCGTGGCGCGGTGGTAGTAGCCCGAGATGGAGCCGAGCACCGATTCCGGAAGCTCGTCGGCGCCGCGGTGGGAAAGGACCTGAGTATCGAAGATCAGGTCCATCCACAACACGGCGATGAGAAAGCCGGCGCAGGTCGCCTCGATCAGACGCACGTGGCGAGCTCCGAATCAGACGACCGCGGCGAGCCGCGAATCAGACAGAAGCGGCCTCGTTCAGTTCGTTGAGGGTATTGGTGGCTTCGAGGTACTCCTGCACCCACCGCTCGATCACCGTCGAGGTCTTCTCCACCTTGGTGAACTGGCCGACGACCTGGCCGATCGGATTGAACGCGACATCCACACTCTCGTTGGGGTACTTGTGCGTGGCGGCGACGGCCATACCGGACACCATGTACTGCAGCGGCATGCCGAGCGGCTTCGGGTTGTTCGGGTCTTCCCACGCCTCGGTCCAGTCGTTTTTCAGCATGCGCGCCGGCTTACCGGTGAACGACCGGCTGCGGACGGTGTCGCGGCTGGATGCCTTGGCGTACGCGGCGTGCTGCACCGCCGTGTGCTCGGATTCCTCGACCATGACCCATTGCGAACCGGTCCACGCACCCTGGGCACCGAGAGCCAGCGCGGCAGCGATCTGCTGACCGCTGCCGATTCCGCCGGCTGCCAGCACGGGAACAGGTGCGACCTCCTTGACGACCTGCGGCCACAGCACGATCGAGCCCACCTCACCGCAGTGTCCGCCGGCCTCGCCGCCTTGGGCGATGATGATGTCGACACCGGCGTCGGCATGCTTGCGCGCCTGTGACGGCGATCCGCACAGCGCGGCGACCTTGCGACCCTCGTCGTGGATGTGCTTGATCATGTCCGGCGGCGGGGTGCCGAGCGCGTTGGCGATCAGCGTGCATTTCGGGTGCTGTAGCGCCACCTCGACCTGCGGCGTCGCGGTCGCCTCCGTCCAGCCGAGCAGCTGCATCGCATCGTCGTCACTGTGGTCGACCGGCACGCCGTGGTCGGCCAGGATCTTGCGGGCGAACTCGACATGTTCCTCGGGCACGAGGTCGTTGAGCGTCTTCTTGAGCACCTCGGGGGACAGGTCGGCGGAATCCATGCCCTCGTATTTGTTCGGGATCACGATGTCGACGCCGTAGGGGTGATCGCCGATGTTCTCATCGATCCACTTCAGCTCGATCTCGAGCTGTTCCGGAGTGAAGCCGACCGCGCCGAGCACTCCGAACCCGCCGGCCTTGCTGACGGCGACGACGACGTCACGGCAGTGAGTGAATGCGAAGATCGGGAACTCGATATTGAGTTCGTCGCAGATGGGGGTGTGCATGCTGCTCCTCGGGTGGGGCGGTCGCCGAACTGAAACGTGTTCTAGTTTAGCTTAGGCGCCACACCGTAATCCGGGAAGTACCCCGCGTGCTGCGGCTGGGTTCGATGGCTACGCCTCGGCGGCGGGCTCGATGGCCTCGACGAACGACACCTCGTTGCCGTCGGGATCGGTGATATCGACAACGCGGACCATGTCGGCGATGACGACGGGCTGGCCCGCTGCGATGCCGACGTCGTCAAGCGCCGCGATCTGGGCCGCGAGGTCGCTGACTCCGAAACGCACCGCAGACTTGCCGGCGCGGTCGGCATCTGTGAGCAGTTGAATCCAAGCGGTGGCGGTGATCTGCCACTCAGCGACACCGTCGATGGGTTCGAGGTCCGGGTCGCGGCCCAGGATGTGGCTGTACCAGGTCCGCGCTGTCGCGTAGTCCCGGGTGGCGACGACCGCAGCGACATCGTTCAGGGGCACACTTGACTCCTTAGTGGCTGGCAGCCTGCGCCTCGACCAGAATCGGGAACGCGCTTGCGTCGCCGTTGCCGAACAACCGCTCGTAGGCGTCGAGCGTGGTCTCCGAGACCAGACCGAGCCGGCGCAACGCCGCACACGCGAACTGGACGGGGGACTGCGGGCCGGCGGTGATGAGATCTCCGTCGACGACGGCGCGCTCATCGACGTACCGACCGCCGCCCCGGTAGCCGGTGGCTGCGAGGTACTCGGGAGCGGCGCTGGTGTGGTTGCGCTCGTCAAGAACGCCGGCGCGAGCCAGACCCGCGGTGGCACCACAGATCGCGGCGACCGGCACGCCTGCATCCAGCAAGCGCTGCGCCGCTGCGGTAAACGGCTGCCCGCCGCCCATATCCCACATCTCGGCGCCGGGCAGGATCAGCAGATCGCTGTCGGCAGGCTGCAGATCGCTGATCAGCGCGTCGGGCACCATGTGCACGCCGCCCATTGACGTGACAGGCTCGCGGGACTCTGCGACCGCGACGATGTCGAACCGGACTCCTGTGAACCGCCCGGTGCGCAACTCGGCGAGCAGGTGTCCGACCTCCCAGTCGGCGAGCGCGTCGTAGATGCCAACGTGCGCAGTTCTGTTGTGCCTAGCCATTTCTCGTGAGTCTAGGCCCACCCGGGAACTTCAACCAGCCTCTACGGCGGCCCGACCCCGCCACCCGCAGTATCGGCCAGCCCTGCTCGACGGCCATCGCGGCGAGACCGGACCGCGGATTCACTGGTCGGGGGTGGCCGACCAGCTTCATCAACGCGGCGTCCTCGTTGCCGTCTGCGTAGAAGTAACTGCCCTGCAGATCAACGTCGTTGGCGTCGCAGAACTGCTGTACCGCCGCGGCCTTGCGTCCTCCCCAGATGACGGGCTTGGCGATATGCCCGGTCAGCCGCCCCTGCTCGTCGAGTTCGAAGTGGTTGCACAGCACTTGGGTAATCTCGAGGTAGCGGGCAACGGGTTCGGCGTGAATGGTGAGCGCCGACGAGCTCAGCACCACGGTGTGGCCGCGCTGCTGATGTGCCCGAACCACCTCGTGCATGTAGGGAAACACGCGCGAGGAGACGCGCTCGGTGAACAGCCGCTCGCCGACTACGTCGAGTTCGGCCAGGGATTCACCGCGCAGGTAACCCGCGGCCCTCGTCATCAGCCGCTCGAACTGCATCCGGCCGAATCGGTACCGCATCGAGGCCTCGATGACCCCCAGCACCTCGCCGATCCGCGCCTGCCTGCGCCTGATGCGGTCGCCCGCGTGCGCGGTGGCCGTGAACCCGTCGACCAGTGTGCCGTCCAGATCGAAGAACGCCCCGACCTGCGGGCCGGGTGCGCTCGCGCCGATCTCCGCGACCACATCAGGCGCGGACGGCAGCGAACTCATGTGCTACAGCCTAACTAGCTGCCGTATACGCCTTTTCTTGTCACCAGTGGCAGGTCCAGCGTGGTCCGGATTCCAGGCGGTGCGGCCACAACGTCCGGGATGGCATTCACGATCCGGCCGGCCGCCGCGAGAATGGCCGCGTAGTTGTGGTCGCCGCTGCGGCTCGTCGGGCAAATATCCATGGTGTAGGACGGTTCGCCGATGATCTCGACGCGGTACGACCCGCCGGGCTGAGCGGGCTGGGCCCAGTCCGGCCGCAGGTCGTCCCGCAGGCGGGTGACGTGTTCGACGACGATCACCGGCTTGCCCTTGACCATGCCCTCGATCTGGAAGCGCACCGCAGCGACGGTGCCCTTCCTGATGGTGCCGACCGCGACCTCGAAATCCTCCGGCGCCGGTTCCTGTTCGACGGAGTCCTTGATCTCATCGACCTCGACGCCGAGGCCCGCCGCCATCTGACGAATCGCGGTTCCCCAGGCGATGCTCAGCACGCCGGGCTGATAGAGCATCGGAAGGTCGCCGATCTCATTGCCGAAACCCATCACGTCGAACATCACCGTCGCCCCGTCGTAGGAGGCGTAGTCGGCGATCTCCATGGTGCGCACCTGCTCGATGCTCTGGCACGTACCGGCCAACGCGAAGGGCAGCAGATCCGTTGCGAACCCCGGGTCCACGCCCGTCATGAAGACCGACGAATTACCTTCCCGCGCAGCGTCTTCAATGCGCTGGATGTACTTGTCCGGGATCACCTGCCACGGGTACTGCAGCACCCCCAGTCCCGAACCGACGACATTGATGCCCGCAGCGAGGATCTTGCGGACATCGGCCATGGCTCCTGGCAGCCGGGTGTCGCCCATCGCGCAGTACACGACGCAGTCGGGTTTCGTCGCGATGATCGCGTCAAGGTCATTGGTCGCGGCAATGCCGGTCACCACGTCAAGCCCGGCTAGTTCGCCCGCGTCCTTGCCCACCTTGGCGTCGGTGGACACCCACGCGCCGGTCAGGTCGAAGCGCGTGTCGTTTACCAGTTGCTTCAGCGCGAGGCTGCCACAGTTGCCGGTGCCGATGAGCGCGACGCGGATAGCCATTGCGTCTCCTATCTGAAGAAAACTGGAACAGGTTCTACTTGTAGCACGTGGTGCTTGGTAGCCTGACCCGTCATGGGACGCGTGGACGGAAAAGTTGCACTGATCAGTGGCGGCGCGAGGGGCATGGGCGCCGAGCACGCGCGGGCGCTGGTGGCCGAGGGCGCCAAGGTGGTGATCGGCGACATCCTCGATGACGAAGGCAAGGCGCTGGCCGACGAGATCGGTGAGGCCGCCCGCTACGTGCACCTCGACGTCACGTCGGCCGAGGATTGGGACGCCGCGGTGGCCACCGCGGTGAACGAGTTCGGCAAGCTCAACGTTCTGGTGAACAACGCCGGCATTGTGGCCCTTGGCCAGATCGGCAAGTTCGACATGGCGAAGTGGCAGAAGGTCATCGACGTCAACCTGACGGGCACCTTCCTCGGCATGCAGGCTGCGGTCGAGGCGATGAAGGAAGCCGGCGGCGGCTCGATCATCAATGTGTCATCCATCGAGGGCATGCGCGGCGCTGTCATGGTGCATCCGTACGTGGCGTCCAAGTGGGCAGTCCGAGGCCTGACCAAATCCGCGGCATTGGAACTCGGTTCGAGCCAGATCCGAGTGAACTCCATCCATCCCGGCTTCATCCGTACCCCGATGACCAAGCATTTCCCCGACAACATGCTCACCATCCCGCTGGGGCGGCCGGGGCAGTCCGACGAGGTGTCGACGTTCGTGGTCTTCCTCGCCAGCGACGAATCGCGTTACGCCACCGGTGCTGAGTTCGTCATGGACGGCGGTGTCGTCAACGACGTTCCGCATCGGCTCTGACCGACGCGTTCACTCTGCGTTGACGGCGTAAGCCTCTCGCACTCTCGCGCGATGGGCGCAGAGTCAATCTTTCGTTGTCCCCGAACGGAATCCTCGGCGGTGCGAGACTTCAGCGATGCACGAGGTCGACCAAACCACCGAGCAGATGGTGCGCAGTGTGCTCGCCTACGCCGAGAACCGACTGCGGATGAATCCTGTGCCCCTCGACAAGGGGGTGCTGCGGGCCGACGAACTCTACGACCGGCTCGACGCGGTGATCCGCGACCGGCCACGCCCACCCGACGAGGTGCTCGGCGTCTACACCTCGGTGATCGCACCGAGCGTGATCTCGGCGGACAGCCCACGGTTCCTCGGTTTCATCCCGGCCGCCCCGACCAAGGCCAGTCTGCTGTTCGACATGTTGGTGTCCTGCGCCTCGATCCAGGGCATCTCGTGGCTGGAGGCGTCCGGCGCGATCGCCGCGGAGAACAGCGTGCTGAGGGTCATCGCGCACGAAGCCGGTCTGCCGACAACGTCCGGCGGGTGTTTCGTATCGGGGGGCTCGGCAGGCAACCTGTCGGCGCTGGCTGTGGCGCGCGAGACGGCCAAGAAACGCGGGGCCACCGGTCGGCTGCGCGTGGTGGTCGGCTCCGATGCGCACTCGTCGATCGTTAACACCCTGCGCCTGCTGGAGATGGACGCACTAGTGGTCGACACCCCTGACCACCGGCTGACCGCCGACACCGTCCGCGATGCGGTACCGCCCGATGCGACCCACATCGCCGCCGTCGTCTGCACGTCGGGCACGACCAATGCCGGCATCATCGACGACCTCGCCGGTGTCGGCGCGCTGGCCAACGAACGCGGCTGGTGGTTCCACGTCGACGGCGCGTACGGCGGCTCGGGCATCTTCGCCCACTCACTGCGGCCGAAGTACAACGGCCTCGAGCAGGCGGACTCGTTCATCCTCGACCCGCACAAGTGGCTGTTCACGCCGTTCGACTGCTGCGCGTTGCTCTATCGGGAGCCCGAGCTGGCACGGGCCACCCACACCCAGGACGCGTCCTACCTCGACGTCATCCATACGTCTGACGGCGAATGGAACCCGTCCGATTACGCCTATCACCTGACCAGGCGGGCCCGGGGCCTGCCACTGTGGTTCTCGCTGGCGGTCTACGGGCTGGACGCGTATCGCCAGGCCATCGAGGTCGCCGCGACACTGGCCGTGCAGACCGCGGAGCTGATCAAGGCCGCCCCGCAATTGGAGCTGATCCGCGAGCCCGACCTCGGGGTGGTGTTGTTCCGTCGGCTGGGCTGGAAACCCGAGGATTACGACGCCTGGGCCCAGCGCCTCCACCAGGACCAGGTTGCCTTCATCCCGCCCACGAAGTGGGACGGCGAGACGGTTGGCCGATTCGCGTTTTTGCACCCGGACACCAGCCTGGAACTGGTGCGGGAGGTGTTGGCGCGCACCGAGTGAACCAGCGCGAATTCCGTTGCGCTGCTTGACTGAGCCTGTGCCCTGCGATGCAGGTACGGTGATCCGGTGGACGGGCAGCAGGTGTCGATTACGCGGCGTCGGCACATCGTCTTGAGAATCCTGCTGTCGCTGGCGTTGTTGCTGCTGCTCTGCGCGGCCGACTTCCCGGACTTCGCCAAGCCCGGACCAGCCCCGGGCCAGATCGAGCTGGCCCAAGGCTGGAGCCTGGTCTCCGCCCGTGACGTGCCTGAAGGCGGGGCCCTTCTCTCCAAGGCTGACTACAAGGCGGCCGGCTGGCATGCGATCCCTCGAATGCCGGCGACCGTCCTGCAGACGCTGCAGGAGGACGGCACCTACCCGAACCTTTACTACGGCACCAACCTGGCCGCCGTCCCGCAGGACCTTTACAAACAGGACTGGTGGTACCGCACCACGTTCACTGCGCCGGCCGGCCACACCACATACGTGTTGGACTTTCCCGGCATCAATTACCGCGCCGAGATCTGGCTGAATGGCCACCAGGTCGCGAACAGCACCCAAATCGTCGGCATGCACACCGGCCACGAAGTCGACGTCTCGCGATGGGTGAACGAGGGAGCGTCCAACGTGTTGGCGGTCAAGATCACCCCGGAGCGCGCGTTGCAGGATGTCGACGGCATCGAACTGGCCGACAGCTGGTATGACTGGATCAACTGGAACTACCTCGGCTACCAAGGGCCGGGAAAGAACCCGGCCAACGGGAATTCATTTGTTCCCGACCGCAATGCGGGCATCTGGAAGCCGGTCTACCTCAAGACGTCGGGCGCTGTAGTGCTGGGCCCGTCGACGGTCAACTCCGAACTACCGTTGCCGCGAACCAATTCCGCACGGCTGACGATCTACAGCAGCCTGCGTAATGCGTCGGCCTTGCCGGTCCGCGGCGTGCTGCGAGCGACGATCACCCGGCCGGGCAAGCCCGACGTGCAGATCGAGCAGCCGGTCACGCTCGCCGCCGGGGAACAGCGCGAGGTCAGCTTCACTCCCGACAAGTTCGCACAGCTGACGGTCCAGCATCCGGATTTGTGGTGGCCGTACACCCTCGGCCAGCCCAACCTCTACGACCTGCGGTTGGAATTCCGGCAATACAACCGGTCGGTTGATGCCAGCCATCAGCGGTTCGGCATCCGCTCCGTTGAGCAATTCCGCGACCAAGACCAGCAATTCCCCGAACTCGGCAAGGGCGGAAACTTCTACCTGAAGGTCAACGGCAAGGATTTCCTTGTCCGTGGCGCGGCCTACACTCCCGACCTGCTGTACGCGACCGACTCCAACCGCGACGCCGCGATCCTTGGTTATGTAAAAGATCTCGGGCTCAACATGATTCGCCTCGAAGGCAAATTCCCTGGCGATCACATCGCGGAAATGGCCGACGAGATGGGCATTCCACTGATGTACGGCTGGATGTGCTGCAACCAGTGGGAGAAATGGAACCAATGGGACGACGAGGACAACCGGGTCGCGCAAGAAAGCCTTCGTTCGCAGATCGAGGATCTTCGTAGTCACCCGTCGGTCTTCGTGTGGGCCAACGGCAGCGACGGGAAACCGCCGCCTGCCGTGCTAGCGAAGTACCACGCCATCCTGTCGGATCTGCACTGGCCGAACGCGACCGTCGACACCGTCTCCTCGTTGGCAATTGACGAGCAGACCGGGGAGCGCGACTGGGACGGCGTTCAGATGCTGGGCCCCTACAGCTGGCGACCGCCGAGCTACTGGTTTTCCGGGCGATACGCCGCCACCCGGGGATCTACCGCTGAACAAGGCGACAATGAAAGCATTCCGCCGTTCGCGAGCCTGAAGAAGTTCATTCCACCCGACAAACTCTGGCCCATCAACGATGCCTGGTTCTTCCACGCCGGATCCGACGCGAAAAATGCTGCGCTGACCAGCATTCGGCGCGCCGTCGACCGCCGCTATGGCGCATCCGACAGCGCCGAGGAGTTCACGCGCAAGGCGCAACTGGCGCATTACGAGTCGACGCGAGCCCAGTTCGAGGCGTTCGCCGCAGGCGGCTGGGACAACCACAAGATGACGATCTACTGGATGCTCAACAATCACTGGCCGTCGTTCTTCGGACACATCTTCGACTACTACCTGCGGCCAGGCGGGGCGTACTACGGTGCGAAGAAGGGCCTTCGGCCGTTGTCGGTTGTCTTCAACTCGTACGCGACCGGCGATCACAATCAGGCCAACATCACCGTCGTCAACCAAACACCTAGAGCCCAAACGGGTTTGACGGCGAGGGTGCGGGTCTACGACCTACAGGGTCGCGTGCGTGACGACCGCAGCGCGGGCAATATCAACGTCACACCCGGGCAAGCGGTGCCCGCGTTGACGCTGCCGCGACCCGCCCGTGATTCGAGTGTTTACTTCGTCCGCGCTCAATTGCTCGACTGGTCTTCAAAAGTGGTGTCCGAGAACGTGTACTGGCAGTCTCAGCGGCTCGACGACGTCGGTGATCCGCGCAATGATGCGGCCTTCGAACTCACCCAAACCAGTTGGGCCGACATGACCGGGCTGAACACCATGGCGCAGGTGCCGCTGGACGTGACCGCGTCCAGATCGCCTCACCCAGGCGACAATCGCGTGACCATCCGACTGCGCAATCCCTCGTCACAGGTCGCCTTCTTCGAGCGAGCCGAACTGACCTCCACGCCCGAGGGAGACGAGATTCTGCCGGTCGAATACAGCGACAACTACGTGACCGTGTTTCCCGGTGAAACGGTCGAACTTCAGGGACAGCCGTGGACGGGTGCGACCGCGAACTGGGTCAGAGTGACGGGTTACAACACGCCACCGCAGCTGGTAGCTATCGACCCACCCTCCGTGGCGCGGTAGTCCGCGACTCAGTCCACCGCGGCGAAGTTGACCGTCGCCGTCGCACCGATTTCGTTGTCGTTGGCCCGGTAGATGTCGACCTGCACCACCACCGAGCGCTTACCCGTGCGCAGGATCCGCGCGACCGCACGCGCGGGCCCGGCCTTGATGGGTCGCAGGTAGCGGATGAACAGGTCGGTGGTGGCGATGCGCATCCCGAATGGAGTGCTTCGCGCGGCCAATTGGCCCGCCGTCACGTCGGCCATGGTCGCAATCAGGCCACCCTGGAGGCCGCCTGCGGTGTTGATTGTTCGCTCGTCGACGGGCATCTCCATGGTCACGGTGCCGTCGGACGACGGGACCTCCTGCAGGCCGAGCTGATCGAACAGCTCTCGGAGGGATTTGGGCGCCGTCATGGAGAACGACGTTACCGGGCTGACGTAGGCTCGTTCGACGTGAGCGCACGCGCCGGCATCGTTGTCACCGGAACCGAGGTGCTGACGGGACGGGTCCAGGACCGCAACGGCCCATGGATCGCCGATCGGCTGCTGGAGTTGGGCGTCGAACTCGCCCACATCACCATCTGCGGTGACCGCCCGCACGATATCGAGGCGCAGCTGCGGTTCCTCGCCGATGAGGGTGTGGACCTGATCGTGACCAGCGGCGGCCTCGGGCCGACGGCCGACGACATGACGGTGGCGACCGTGGCCCGGTTCGCCGGCCTCGAGCTGGTGCTCGACAACGACCTCGAGGATCGGATCACCGACATCCTCAAGCGGTTGATGGCGAGATTCGACAACGTCGACCTCGACGCGGTGCGGGTCGCCAACCGCAAGCAGGCGATGATCCCGGTCGGAGCCCATGTCATCAATCCGGTCGGCACCGCACCGGGCGTGGTTGTGCCCGGTAAGCCGACGATCGTGGTGTTGCCCGGACCGCCGCGCGAATTGCAGCCGATGTGGCCGGTGGCCGTCGAGACCGAGGCGGTGCAGCGGGCGATCGCCGGGCGAACGACCTACAGCCAGGACATGGTGCGGATGTTCGGGCTGCCCGAGTCGGGTCTTGCCGACACGTTGCGCGATGCCGAGCGCAGCATCGAGGGCTTTGACCGCCTCGAAATAACCACCTGCCTGCGGCGTGGCGAGGTCGAAATGGTCACCCGCTACGAACCCGACGCCACGCCCGTCTACACGAAACTGATGGAATTGCTGCGCGAGCGCCACGGCCGGGAGATCTTCTCCGAAGACGGCTCGCTCGTCGACGACCAGGTCGCGCGGCTGCTGGCCGGCCGCCGGATCGCGACGGCCGAATCCTGCACTGGCGGACTGCTATCCGCCCGGCTGACCGACCGAGCGGGTTCGTCGGCGTACGTCGCCGGGGGAGTAGTCGCTTACGCGAACGAGGCAAAGATCGAACTGCTCGGCGTCGCACCCGATCTGCTCGCCGCCCACGGGGCGGTGTCGGAACCCGTCGCCGAGGCGATGGCAGACGGCGCGCTGAACCGATTCGGCGCCGACACCGCGATCGCGATCACCGGAATCGCCGGGCCAACCGGCGGCACGGATGACAAGCCGGTCGGCACGGTGTGCTTCACCGTGAAACTCGCCGACGGCGAGACGTATACCCGCACTCTCCGGTTGCCCGGCGATCGGTCCGATATTCGCGAGCGATCGACGACCGTCGCGATGCACCTGTTGCGACGCACACTGAGCGATTGACGCTTTTTGGGTATTCATCTGGCGCCATGACACCCGGAGACGTCTTCCAGCAGCTCACACAGGTCGGCACCTACCTGATGGAACCGGCCGAACTCAACGAGCGCCTCGAGGTCGAAGCCTCCGCCTGGACGCGATTCGCCGCGCACTGGGACGAATTGGCACCCGATCGATACGCGGCGGAACGAGGCACCCGACGGCTGCGCCGGTACGGGCATTTCCGCTTCACCGTGGCCGATGGCATCGCAGAGCCGATGCCCCACGATGTGTTCGTCCAGCCCGAAGACTCCAATCCGCTGTATGTCGCGACGGATCGGCACTTCGAGCCGCTGACCGATGCCTTCGCGAAAGACCCACTGCTGGAAGGGCTCTTGAAGCTACTGGGCCGGATGGCGACGGCACTTGACGACGCACCCGAGTGGAGCGCGAAGGTGACCCCGTTCCGCGTCCTGGCCTCGGCCGGCGATGAGGGTCAGCCAACGCCCGAAGGCCTGCACCGCGACGGCGTCACGCTCGTCACCTCGCTGCTGATCGGCAGGCGTAACGCGGACGGCGGCGAAAGTACGGTGGTCGACGTGGAAGGCCGGCGGCTACTCGCGACCACGCTGTGCGAGCCGGGCACCCTGCTTCTCGGCGATGACCGCCGGACCTTGCACGGGGTGTCGCCGATCCGTCCACGTGATCCTGCACAACCCGCACAGCGCGACGTCCTGGTGATTACGTTCGCGCCGTCAGGCTGACAAGGTCGTCTACCACGCCTGCGAAGGTGCCGTGCTGAGCCATCGAGGCGCGCTGCAGGTCGGCACCGGTGCCGCGCGCAGTCAGTCGTCGCACGAACTCGTGCACGACCTCCGTGTCACCGTGGCGGTGCAGCGCGCCCCCGACGTGCTCGACGAGCCGGCCGAGTTGCACGGATGCGGGAAGGATCTGCCCCGTCACCGCATCTACGCCGCACCCGGACCAGCCATCCCTGGCCGCCCGCCAATACGCGGCGCGAAGCAACTCGCTGCTGAGGCGAGGGCCGGGGTCGCCGGCGAGCGCTCTATCGGTCGTCGTCGCCACTAGCGCCCTGACCAGAACCGCAAGGGCGACGGTGTCGTCGATGTCGGCAGTGACGTCCATGGTTCGGATCTCAACCGTCGGCAATCGGGGGTTCGGCCTGATGTCCCAGAACGGGGTCTCGGCGTCCAGCATCGCACCCGATGCGGCCATCGCGGTCGCCAGTTCCTCGTGCTGCCTGAAGGATTCGGCGTATGGCGGCGGCCCGAGGCAGGGGAACCGGCTCCTGATCACCGCTCGCCAGTCCGCGTATCCGGTGTCAATGCCTTGGTGGAAGGGCGAATTGGCGCTCACCGCAAGCAGAAGCGGAAGCCACGGCCGCAGATGATTGCTTACCCGCACCGCAAGCTCGCGGTCCGGCAGATGGACGTGGACATGCAGCGAGCACACCATGAAGTCATCGAGCATCGCCCGGTACTGCGCGACGCCGGCGCGATACCGCGGGTGGTCACCGACGGCAGGCGATCCGGATTTCGCGAGCACCGGCGTGCCGGAGGCGCACAGCCGCAGGCCTTCCTCCGCCGTGGCGACCGCTGCGCCCGTACGTAACTTCGTCAGCTCCGCCCGCAGCTGCTGGGCCTCGACGCACGGTGGAGTCTTGATTTCGACCTGCGTTCGGAAAAACTCACCGGAGATCAGATCGCCCAGATGCGGTGCGGCCCGCGCGACGACACCAGGGGCGGCGGGTTGCGGGATGCGGCTGGCGGGGTCGATCAGGAAGTGCTCCTCCTCGACCCCGAACGTCGGGACGGCCGCGCTCACGTTTCCACTGCGCCGCGGAAGACCCGCTCGGCGTCATCGCCGTGCACCGCAAATATCACCCGCTCGAGCGTTCGGGGCTGGTGTCCGCGCACCGCGTCGACCATCAGCCGCGCCGCCTCGTCGAGGGCGAAGCCCCCGACCCCCGTCCCGAACGCGACAAGGGCAAGCGAGGAGCAGCCGAGTTCGTCCGCCTTGGCCAGCGTCGAGCGGGTGGCTTGCGCGATGATCTCCGCCGATGTCGGACCGCCGAGTTCCATCGTCGCGGCGTGGATGACGTAACGCGCGGGCATATCACCGGCGGTCGTCTCGACTGCGTCGCCAAGACCGATCGGGGCCTTATCGGTGGACTCCTGCTGCACCGCCGGGCCTCCCGCGCGCGAGATCGCCGCTGCCACCCCGCCACCATGCTTGAGCTGTGTGTTGGCCGCATTGGTGATCGCGTCGACATCGAGCCTTGTCACGTCGGCCTGCTGCACCTCCATCGCGATCACCGCTGTATCGTCTCGCACCGAGCCACCACAGGAGGAACACATGACCGAAACCGACGAGCGGCAGACGGTTGCCGATCTCGCCGAGACTGCCGGGTGGCACCGCAGAAACGTCGAGCGCACCGATTACTACGCCAAGGGTGGGGCCAGGGTGCAGCTGCTGTGGCACGGCACGGCCGAGATCAGCGGCGGGTCGCTCTACCACGACGACAACCTCACCGCATACACGCGGGATCTCGGCACCGTGCAGGGCTGGCTGCGGCGCTGATCAGCTGAGCGCCGCCTTGGCTTCGGCCAAGTTGTCGGCCGCCAGCACCAGCCTGGTGTTGGTCGCCAGGTAGGCGGTGGTCAGGTTGACCTTCGCCTGGCCGAGTTTGTGGGCCACCTCGCCGAGCGCGCCGGGGCGGTCCTCCATATCCAGCACGATCACTTCCTGCTCGGACGCGATCTTGATGCCGGCGTCCTGCAGCGCCTCGAACGCCGACGTCGCGTCCAGCACCAAGATGTGGACCTCGGCTTGCCCCCCGCCGGTGGTGAGCGCGCACAGGCCGGCGATGTTGGCGCCCGCCTTGCCAAGCACGTCGCCGACCCGGGCCAGCTCGCCGGGTTGGTCATCGAGGTAGAGCGTCAAATCGGTCGCCATAGCGAGCGCTCCTTCCGTGCCCCTCAACCGTATCGGCTGAGCACGAAATTCGGATGCGCTCGAAGGACGCGATGTGGCACCGTCGAATCCTGTGCTCGCCTCTGACACATCGACTTCTCTAGAGATTCGTTCCGCCACCGACGCCGACTGGCCGGCGATAGCGCTGCTGGACGCCACCAGCTTCGGCCGCTTCGGGCACCCCGAATCGTTGACCGCGTGGCGGTCGCTGATGTCGGCCGACAGCACGGTGCTCGTCTGCGACGGCGGCGACGTGGTCGGCATGGCGCATTACCTCGAGATGGAGGTGACCGTGCCCGGCGGAGCCGCGCTGCCGTTGGCGGGTATCACGATCGTCGCGGTAGCGCCGACGCATCGCCGCCGCGGCATCCTGCGCGCGATGTATACCGAGTTGCACGACCGCATTGCCGATGCGGGATATCCGATCGCTGGCCTCACCGCCAGCGAGGGCGGCATCTACGGGCGCTTCGGCTATGGGCCCGCGAGCATCGAGGTGGAGTTCACCGTCGACCGCCGCTTGGCACGCCTGCGCGCTGATGCCGCGAATCCCGGTGGCGTCCGGATGGTCAAGCCAGCCGACCACCGCGATGAATTCGCCGCGATCTATGAGCGCTGGCGGAAGCAGACGCCGGGCGGGCTCGTCCGCCCCCAGGCGTTGTGGGACGAGCTGCTGGCCGATCGTGAGTGGGTTCGCCGCGGCGGAACGGAGCTGTTCGCGTTCCTGCATGCCGACGGCTACGCCTTGTACCGGGTGTTCGACGACGATTCCATGTTCGTCCGGGTCGCCGAGTTCACGGCGGTCACCACCGACGCGCACGTCGCATTGAGCCGGGCGCTGCTGGGCCTTGACCTGATGGAGAAGGTCGTGTTCGGTACGCATCCCGCCGATCCGTTGCCCTACCAGTTGACAGACCACCGGTTGGCCCGCATTACCCACTACGAGGACGACCTGTGGCTGCGCATCATGGACGTCCCCACCGCACTCGAGGCACGCGGGTACCAGGCGGAGTTGTCCACGGTGCTCGAGATTTCAGACGGATTCCGCAGTGACGGCGGCCGATTCGCGCTGCACATACGCGACGGGCGGGCCCGCTGCACGCCCACCGATGCACCAGCCGACGTCCAGATGGATCTCGACGTGTTGGGCAGCTTGTATTTCGGCGTGCACAGAGCGTCGTCCTTCGCCGCCGCTAATCGCTTGCACAGCAAGGACTCAGGCTTGACGCGCCGGATTGACGCGGCGTTCGTCAGCGACGTGCCCGCCCAACTCGGCTTCGGCTTCTAAGAGATCATTTCGGGGATTGCGTGCGTTCGGCGCGTACGGGACCCTAAGCCGGACCCCCGGAAGGAGTGCGCGTGCGCATGGATCGACGATCGTTCGCCGCGGCGGCAACGCTTGGCGGCGCCGCCGCGCAAGATGTCGCCCCGGCCCGGGCCAGGGCGCTGTACGCGGTGCAGGGCAGGATCTCCGACGAGCTGTTCACTGGCCGCACCACTGCGGCGGCGTGGCGCGACAAGCCGGCGTTCTACGCGGTTTCGAAGAACGATCGCACCATCAATCCCGACCTAGAGCGGTTCATGGCCAACCGAATGAATGCCAAGACAATCGAACTCGATGCCAGCCACCTGTCGATCGTGTCCAGGGCCAAAGAGGTTTCCGACCTGATCGTTGAAGCCGCTGGGGGCTGAAATCAGTTCTGTCCGACGCGGTTCCACAGCTCGACCATGGAGCCCAGGATCTCCTCGGCCCGACCTAACCCGGCCAAGTGGCTTTCGCCGGGCAGGTGAGTCAGCTGGGCGTCGGGTAGCCGGGACACAACATGCTGGCCGTGCTCGAACGGGACGATGTGGTCGCGGTCGCCGTGCCACCAGCGGACCGGCACCTTGACCTCGTCGAGCCGGAAGCCCCAGTCGCGGGCGAACACGACGACGTCTGCGAATGGCGCGGCGAGTTGTTTGCGGCTGCCGTTGAGCAGGTCGTCGAGGAACATCGCCCTGAACTCGGGGCGGACCAACAACTGACGGTCGGCCTCGGGCGAGATCCGGGCATATGCGTACAGCGCGGGCTCGGCGACCGGACGGATGAGCCGGATGAGGGTGCTGGCCGCCAACCTGAGCGGCGCGCCAAAAAGCTCGACTATCGGCGCCGCCACGGTGATCAATGTCGACACGCCGCCGTCGATGCCGTCCGCACCGCGCACCGGGGCCACGCCGCCGAGCACTCCGGCAGCGACGACTCTGTCGGGCATCGCCGCCGCGCAGGCCAGCGCGTAGGGACCGCCACCCGACAAGCCGATGACTTCGAACTTGTCGATGCCCAGGGTGTTGGCGATGGTGCGCAGGTCTTCGGCGAACGCGAAGATCGTGTCGTACTGAAACGGCGTCGAGGATCCGATGCCGGGCCGGTCGACACCGATCAGCCGGATCTGCCGTTCCTCCGCGTAGACGCGGGCTTCCATCGGGATCTGCCGCCTGGCGCCCGGTGTGCCGTGTAACCAGAAGATCGCCCGGCCCTGCGGGTCGCCGAACTCGGCGAAGCCGATCTGACGGTCATCGCCGACGGCGATGTTGCCTTCCAACTTCGGGCGGGCGATTGCGACAGCCATGGCATGAGTGTCGCACTACTCCTTACGGAACAAATAGGACCCCACGGTCGTCATCCGGCCGTCGGCGCCCTCGTCGTACATGACCGCGCGGACGGCGACCGTGTCGTCCGCGCCGAGCATCGGTTCTGTCTCGATCCGGAACGGACCGGCCTTGCCCCGCGCCAGGAACATCACGTGCGACGACACCCCTTGCACGCGGTCGGTGCCGGCGATGTTCGCGGCGGCGTCGATGGCCGCGGTTTCGAGGATGACGAACTGCGGTCCAATGTGCAGTGCGGCGTCGGGCGACGCGACCTCCACCGCAAGCTCCGGCAAGGCCCAATGGCCGTCGTCGCGGCGGTAACCCCCGAACACCTGCCACAGCGGCGGCAGGTCGGGGGAGTCGACCACCTCGAGCGGATTGGCCTCCATCCGCTCGAGGCCCTGCGGCGGGGTTCCGATGCTGACTCCCTGGCCCTCGATCAGGGCGAGCGCCCGGTCGGGCTGATCAGCATCGACGATCCTCGCACGGCTGTAACCCATCTGGCGGCCAACCTTGAGTTCTTCGGAAACGATCTCGATGCGGCGCACATCGTGGCCGGGGTCGAGGATCTGGCACGAGTGGATCACCGGGTTGGGCACGGCGACCAGATCGGACATGTGACCACTCTCCGGTGCAGCGATTCCCAACACGGCGAACAGCAACCCGCCGGTGGCGTTACGCATGTCGCGGCGGATCGTGACGGTGTTGTCCTCCGGGCCGACGTCCATCGATGCGTGGCTGCGGCCGATGTAGCGGTAGCTCAGCAGACCGCCCCAGCGCCGTCGCAGTTCGGCGGCGTAGGCCTCGGGTGACTCGGTCAGCTCACGGATGTCGCGCAACACACTATGTATTTGGCCATCGATCGGCCCACGGCGCAGCCGTTTCGAGCTGTGCGGCGAGTTGAAGCAGGATCGTCTCGTCTTGCGCCATCAGCTGGACGCCGATCGGCAGGCCGTCGGCCGTGACGCCGAGCGGCAGCGAGATCGCGGCCCAGCCCGTCACATTCGCAAGCGACGTCCAACCCGTGGTGGCGAACTCGACGTCGAAGAAGGCACGCGTGGTGCCGCGCGGCTGATCCAGCAGCCCATAGGGCGGCGGAGGTGTGAGCAGGGTGGGCGCGAGCAGCACGTCGTGGCCGCTCATCCCGGCGACGAAGCGGCGCGTCTGCGCGTGCACCGCACCGATGGCCTCCGCGTAGGCCACACCGGTCGTGGTGAAACCCTCACGGACCATGACCCAGGTGCTCGCCTCGAATTCGTCCTCACGGGGTTCGCGGCCGAGGTGCGCGGTCGCCAGCGCGTGCAATTGGGCATTGCTGACGTTGTGCAGAACGGCGATCGCTTCGGCGACGGCATCGGCGTTGATCGTCGGCGCCCCGGGCTCGACGACGTGGCCGAGGCCCTCCAGCAGCGCGCCGGTCCGCTCGACGGCGGCAACGACCTCTGGGAGCGTCGTCGGCCCCGGATATGGTGACGCCGTCGCGAGGAGAATTCGTTGAGCAGCCGGCCGCCGCGTGATCGCTTGTAGGAAAGGCATATTCGGAGTCAGTGCGGTATACGGGTCGCCAGGCGCCGACCCGGCGACGGCGTCGAGCAGCGCCGCGCTGTCGCGGACGGTGCGCGCCAGCGCGTGCTCGGTGACCAAGCCCTCCAGCCCGTGCCCCGCGCCCGGCGCGAAGGAGCTGCGGCCGCGGCGGGGCTTGAGACCGACGAGGCCGCAACACGAGGCGGGGACCCGGATCGAACCGGTGCCGTCGCCGCCCGAGGCTGCGGGAACAACGCCCGCCGCCACCGCAGCGGCGGATCCGCCGCTGGATCCGCCGGGCGAGATCGACGGCGACCACGGATTCACGGTCGGCCCGAACAGCGATGGCTCGGTCGTGCAGTGGTTGCCCCATTCGGGAGTGTTGGTCTTGCCGAACACCACGAGCCCCGCGGCGAGGTAGCGATCGACGATCCACGCCGACTCGGCAGCGATGTGGGTGCGCAGTGCGCGCGAGCCCATCGCCTCCGGCGCCCCGGCCATTGATGCCCCAAGGTCCTTGAGCAGGAACGGAACTCCTGCGAGCGGGCCAGCCTGCCCGTTGCGCACCGCACCGGATGAGTCGAGCGCCGCTGCCTGCTGACGGCCGCGGTCGAAAAGGTCCGCGATGACGGCGTTCAGCCCCCGGGCGCCCTCTAGGCGCAGGATCGCCGCCTCAAGCAGTTCCGTCGCGGACAGTTCGCCGGAGGCGACCAGCCCCGCCTGGGCGATGGCGTCGAAGTTGGCGAGGGCGAAGGCGTCGGTTGCGTCCATTGGCACGGATCCTTCAGCGCGCTCGATGGCGCGGCAACTCGGGCCGGCGCGGCAACCACGGTGCGGTTTCGTACGCGACACCCGGCGCGGCGCAAGAATCCGCACAGTCAACGACCGATCGCGAGGCCGCGATGTCTTTTCGGCCGCTGCCGAGTCGTTTTAGGTGTGCAGGCATTCCAATCAGCCGAAAGGTCGACCGATGAGCGAACCACTGGACCGGCAGTTCAGCGCCAAACTGCAAAAAAGTGAGAACAAGGGCGGCTGGACCTACGTGGTCATGCCCGATTCGGCGGCCTTCTTCGGCACCCGCGGCCTGGTCAAGGTCCGCGGCACGGTCGACGGCCAACCATTCGCGAGCTCGTTCATGGCGCTGGGCGACGGCACCCACAAGCTGCCCGTGAAGGCCGATTTGCGTCAGCGCATCGGGAAAGATGCGGGCGACGAGGTGAGTGTTCACCTCTCCGAACGCGTCCGCTGAATGTTTCGACTAGATGCGGCGGGGCGACCTTCCCATTTCGTAGCCGGCGGGAAACGACATCTCGATGACCCGGAGCTGGTCATTGGCCTTGGATTCCAGTTCAAGCACGACGCATCCGCCGCCGAGATCCTTGGACTCCAGAACGATGTAATGCTGGCCGCCACCGTTGACGTCGGTGACGTGTTCCCCCGAGCGCAGCGCCTCGACGGGCACCAGCTCGGGGGCTTTCAGATGGTCTGGTTCCACCCTGGAAACCGTAAGCGAAGAGACCCGGCCGGGGGGCGGCTTTTGCACGACACACCTCAGCCGACGGCCATGGCGTAGCCGACGCCTCCCAACACGACCGCGAGTCCACACAACAAAAAGGTTGCAACGGCAAACGGCCATCCTGGCTTGCGCCGAACGAGCTGGATCACCGTGACAACCAAACCGACAACGCCGATCGCGAAAGCCGCCATCAACGCGAACACGACGGCGGAGGCGGCGCCTTCAGCGCTGCAGCTCTGCGGCGGGCAGTAATCCAGAAACGCAAGCGAGAACAACCCCATGGCCGCCGCGACCACGCCGAACGCCAGCGTGAGGATGAGGGCGCCGATGGAGATCACGAGATCGCTGATCGCGATCGGCGGCTTCGGCGGCGGATAGCTCGGATGCGCCATGCCACGGGATGCTATTCGGGCGCGGCCCATTTAGCGTTTTCTCGCCGGGTCCCCAACATGGTGGAGGTCCTCACCTCGTTGTGCGCGCGGCTCTACGGGCGGCGCTGTGCGCGCAATCGAGCGATCAAAGCGGTGGGCTGCGCTCAGCGTGACGTCGGGCCAGCCACGTTTGTCAGTGGTCTCGGTCAGGATGTGTCGTGATGGGCACGACGACCGAAACCAAGCGGGTGCGGGCGCAGAAGCGCCGGCAGCGCCACCATGCGCGCGCCGAGCGTCGTCGCCGGGATCGGGCTCTTGTTCCGGTGGCTGTCGCACAGCGGCTCGGCATCCCGGTGGCGACACTCGCTCACGCGATGCAGTGGCGCAGCGGAGGGTTCGACGTGCTCGCCCAGCTGCCATCGCAGGTGGGTTCACCATGAGCGGGCTGCGGGACATCGACGCACCATTCGTCGCCGACCCAGGCACAGGTGTCTGTATCCGCACCCGGTTGAAAGGACTCACCGTCACCGATGTGTCGGTGTTGCGTTCGGTGGGAGAGCATCTGGGGCGGCTCGCCGCCACCGATCTCGCCAAGCGCGTCGCCAGCCGGCTCGACCACGACAAGCAGGCGTGGGCAGACCGCAAACGTGACATCACCGCGGCGTCGACGGCGCGGTGGGCGGGCAGTATCACCAAGGCCACTCACGATCAGTGGGCGCTGGCGCGGCGGGCGCAAACCGCGCACATCGGATCGCTGCGTGATGCGGTGGCGATGATCGAACACCGGTTATCGCTACCGCTGGGTGAGAAGGGTACCGGTGGCAGGCCCGGCGGCTATCGCTCACGGCACGAGTGGTTCGCCAAATCCCGCCGCCTCGCAACCCTGCGGTGCCGGCTTGCCGAGGTGGAGGCCGACTATGCGGCTGGGCGAGTGAGCGTAGTGCGGGGCGGAAAACAGTTGCTGCACAAGCGACACCACCTGCAGGCTGCCGGACTCGCCGAAGACCAGTGGCGGGCGCAATGGGAATCGACGCGCTGGTTCTTGGCTGCTGACGGCGAGGCCGGCAAGAAGTACGGCAACGAAACCCTGCGCGTCACACCGACGGGCAGGTCTCGATCCGACTGCCCGCACCACTGGCCCATTTCGGCCAACGCCCCTCATCACCGCTACATCCTTACCGGCACAGTGAGCTTCGCGCACCGCGGAGGCGAATGGGCCGACCGGGTCACAGCCAATCACGGGATCGCCTACCGCATCCACTATCAGCCCGACCGCGACCGCTGGTACCTGGACGCGGCCTGGCAACGCAAAACTGTCCCGACCGTGCCACTGGACGTGTTGCGCGCCGGTGAGGTGGTCGGGGTGGACATGAACGCCGATCATCTCGCCGCGTGGCGGCTGGACGCCCACGGAAACCCGGTCGGCGCCCCACGCACGTTCGGATACCAGCTCGACGGCACCGCCGCCCACCGTGACGCACAAGTCAGACACGCGCTCACCCGGTTGCTGCACTGGGCGAAACGCAACGGGGTCAACGCGATTGCGGTGGAGGACCTCGACTTCACCGACTCCAAGACCCGTGAGAAGCACGGCCGTCGGCGCCGGTTCCGGCAGGTCATCTCTGGTATGCCCACCGGCCGATTGCGCGCCCGGCTGCTGGCGATGGCCACCGAGGCCGGAATCAGTGTCATCGCGGTCGATCCCGCCTACACCTCGAAATGGGGTGCGCAGCACTGGCAGAAGCCGCTGGCTGCCACCCATCCACAAACCACCCGACACCACGCCGCGAGCGTGGCGATCGGACGGCGCGCCCTCGGGCACCGGATCCGGCGACGGACACCACCGCCCCGACCACACCAGAGCGATGTGGCCGGGCATCGGAGCGGCCAGACCCGCAACCCGTCGACGTGAGGAAACCCGCCACCCCGAGGCTGGACCACGGACACGATCCGTGCACCCACCCCGACAACCGAACGCGGGCAACCAGGCGACCCAACACCGTTCGGGGCCGCCCACCGAGCAGAACTCACCCCCGCTCAGTGTTTAGGAACGGTGGAACTCGAGTCGACGGGTCGCCGCGGTCGTGGTCAAGAACGATGCCGCCGTCACCGCACCCGAACTTCGAAAGCACCTGTGCGACAAGGTCGCCCGATTCTGGTTACCGGAGCGGTGGACGTTCATCGACGAAGTGCCGAAGACTAGTGTCGGCAAGTTCGACAAGAAGGTCATCCGGTCCCGATACGCCGACGGCGCCTACGACGTTGTCGACTGCCGGGACTGACGCAGTCTTAGCGGCCAGCGGTCATCGCCCATCGGATGCCGCCGACGACGACGCGGCCGGCCATTCGGATTACGGTTGCCTCCACGGGAGGAAAATAGGGCAGCAGCAACGGCATTCGCGCCCACGCCGGCAGAATCGACACCGACGCGGCGGCCAGCAGACCATACGGTGCCCTGGCGGCGATCGGCAGCGGGGGAGTTAACAGCAAAAAGCGCGCGGCCTCGCGCGCAACGGGAGTCCCAGACAACTCCGGCCGGAAGGCCTCAATCCGCTCGCGCAGTTGCTTCTCGGTCAACGGTGGGTCGGGGACGCCGAGTGCCGTTGCGACACGGGCGGTATCGGCCACGTACCCGTCGCGACCACTCTGATCGAGGGGCGCGGCACCGTAGAGCTGGTGGGCGAGGAGGAAGCTGTCGACTTCTGCGATGTGCACCCATTCCAATAGGTGTGGGTCGGAGGCGCGGTAGGCCCTGCCGTCGGGGGCGGTCCCGTGGACGCGCTGGTGAATTCCGCGCACCCGGTCGACCGCGCGTTGCGCGTCGTCGGCGGGGCCGAAGGTCGTCACAGCGAGGAACGTGCTGGTGCGCTGCAGCCGGCCCCACGGATCACCGCGATAGTCGGAGTGCTCGGCCACTCCAGCCATCGCGAGCGGGTGAAGCGATTGCAGCAGCAGCGCTCGCAATCCGCCGACGAACATGGAGGCATCTGCGTGCACGCGCCGAATCGGACGATCCTCGCCGAACCAGCGTGGCCCCGGCGTGTGGTGGATGCGCGCCCGGTTCGCCGGTCCATCGGGGCCGGCAACCATGCCGAACAGGCTGCGACCGAGGGTCTGGCGCACGGCGCCGAAATCGGGCAACACCGTCATGATTTCGACGGTACGCCCATGGATCGGCGGTTTTGCCTTCTGACAAGGCGTCAATAACTAATGTCGGTGACACGCGGACAGACTCGAACGGCAGGTAGCAACTATGCGTCAGCGAGTTCTCAACACAGTGGCAGCGATGGTTGTGGCGATGCCGGCGGTTGTCACCGTCGGCGTTGGCGTGGCGGCGGCCGACGGGCCAACCGGTGACGCCGCCGGCAGTAATGGGGCAACTTTCATGGCATTCGCCCAGATCTTCAGGCGGTGCGACTTCAGTGCCAAAACGTACATCGGGCCGACCGGCTCCGCGGGACCGAGCGCCTTGGTGCGCAGGACAGGTTCCGAGGTGGTCGCCGATGTACAGGTGGTTAGGGCGATCCCGGGCACGGTTTACATGGTGGGGTTGGTTCAGATGCCTCATTCATCGGCCGTGGGTTGCAACCCCGGCGATCCCGGCGTGATTTCCGGTGTGCTCACGGCCGATGGCGTGGGCAACGGCAGCGTGACTATTCGCGGACCGATCGCGCCTGGCACCACGGGCGCGTGGATGTACGTCAGTCGACCGGGCTATTTGTCGCAGACCCCGGACGAGTTCTACACCACCGACTTCGTGGCGCCCCTCTAATCCCGCTAGCTACTGGGGCCGCGGTAGTCGATCATCGGCTCCTGTTTGATCACCGCGCCGCCTGCGGTGACACGGAGCTCAGACGGTGATATCGCGTAGGTGACGCTCTTGTGCTGCGCGACGAACTCGTGCGTCGGCGTGGTGCGGGCCACGGTCTTGAGTGCCGCGTCGTCGCTCAGCCGGACGCCGAGATAGCCGTACTGGCCGCTGGGGTCTACGCAGATCACCACGAGCGAGCCCGGCGTGCGGCCAATCGCGACGGTCGTCTGGCTATTGGTCGCACCTCGCTTCTGAGTTGACGAAGCCCTTGTCGTCGACGGGGAAGGGGTCCGCTGGAGCGGCGCCGGCGCGCTGAGCGGTTGGGCAGGCGGTCGCGACGGGCTCGGCGGCGGGCTCGGCGGCGGGCCCGCAGCCACCGGAGTCGACGGGCGAGCATTCGGTACCGTAACCGGTTCGTGCGTCGCCCACTTCACGACTGTGCCGATCGAGACGACCAGCGCTGCGAGGAGGACCGCTGATCCGCCAAGGGCCAGGCTTCGGCCCGACAGAAATCGGCGCGGGGGAGGCTGCTTTCGATGTCGGCCCCGGGTTCGGGAAGGCGGTGTCAGATACCCCGAGCTGGTGACCAAGGTCGCTCCCGTCATGCAACTTCGTGCACGTGTTGACAAGCTATTGTGCGACACATTCTGCACGACACGATTTCTAAGGCAACGGGTGGCTAAGATGTGCCGGCGACGCCCGAATCTTGTTGATTCACTGGACAATTTGCTGGCTACCCGTTGACGCTCGCGAAAGTCAGATTACTTTGATGTGGTGACCGTCTATGCCATCGCCCAGCTGAAGTTCACCGATCGCGACGCCTACAACCGATACCAGGGGGCGTTCATGAAGGTCTTCCAGCGGTACTCGGGGACACTTCTCGCGGCCGATGAAACACCGGAGGTTGTCGAGGGGAAGTGGGACCGAGAGAAGGTCGTGTTGATCGCATTCCCCGACGAGCCCGCATTTCGCGAATGGGCGGAATCACCTGACTACCAGCGGATTTCAGAGGATCGCCGCGCGGGCGCGGATTCGGTGGTTTTGCTGGTGAAAGGGTTTCCGAGTGCGGTGCCGTAGCGAATTACGTTATGCGGGAACGACGACCGTCAGTTCATTGCCCCGACGTTCCAGCCGCATGCCCGCACGCCGAGCGACCGCCGCCACCTGTGCAGCGTCGTGTGGCTCGGACCGTGTTGTGACCAGCGCGCGGGCCAGACGACCCTTGTGCGCCTTGTTGAAATGGCTCACCACTATGCGGCGGCCATCGGAGTTCTCGGCCAGCACCTCGACCTTGATCGCCCCGGGCAGCCTGCCGAGCGCCGCGTAGGAACCGGAGCGCAGGTCGACGACCAGCTCACTCGACGCGATCTGCGCCAGCACCGGTTCGAGCAGCGGGCGCCACCGCGCAGCCAAGGTGGGTTGTCCTGGCAGCTTCGACGTGGCTGAGAGCCGGTAGGCGGGCACCGCATCGTCTGCGCGCAGCAGCCCGAACAGGGCCGAGCCGACCGCGAGCCGCGCTCGGGCACGGGCGGCGGACGCACCGCGCAGCGATCCGATGTCGAGGGCGTCGTACAGCACCCCTGTGTAGCGGCTGATCGCCGGCAGCGTCGCCGCGTTGCGCAGGGCAGCGTTGCGCTCGATTTCCGTGTGCTGTGATGCGGAGATGCCAAGCGCGCGCCGGCAGGCCGAATGGTCATTGGCCAGTTCGACGAGTTCGTCGATCAGCGCGTGACGCATCGGCGCCAGTTCGGGCGAACTCAATGCCTCGACGCGCAGGGGCGGACCGTCGCCGCCGACGCGTTTGGTCTCGGACGGCGGAAGCAGCACGATCACGGTCGAGACGCTAGCGGAGAGCTCCCGATCCGCGCCGGGTCAGGCCGGGGGAGGGCGGCGCGAACGGATCCGCCGGCGGCGGCGGCGCGAACGGATCGGCCGGCGGCGGCGGCGGCGGCGCGAACGGATCGGCTGGGGGCGGGGGAGCCATCAGCGGCTCGGGGGCCGGCGGCGGCGCCATCGGATCAACCGGAGCCGGCGCGGGCGCCATGAATGGATCAGGAGCGGGCGGGGGCGCCATCGGATCAATCGGAGCCGGCGGGGGCGCCATCGGCAGCTCGCCAGCCATCATGACTACCGGCGCCGCGGGTGCATTGGGGTCTAGCGGCGCGTCGATGGGCATCGGAAGGAACATGTGCTTGGTGAACTGCTTCTGGAATGCGCCACCGCCACCGACGCGCACCCCGCCGCTTTCACCGGAGGAGACGGGGGTTCCATCGGGCAGCGTCGCGGCGGTGTGGCCGCCGTTCCAGCCGACGTTGAGGGCACCCGGCTGCGTTCCGTACTGGAAGCCGCGTGCGAGTAGAGCCCTCTCGATGTTGCCGGTGTTGAACCGATCGCCATAGATCGGCCGGCCGGTTGCCGCATTGGTGACCCATGAGACCAGGCCCGAGCAGTCCGTCCCCCGCGGCGAGTCCCCGCCGGAGATGTACGGTGTGCCCGCGACCGAGTTCACGAGCGTCAAAAGCGTTACGGTAGCAAACATGCGGCCGGACGCTACTAGAGGTTTTCGTAACCCGCCAAACTCTGTGATGCCCTTCACAACTCGCTCAATGCACCGTCTACTTCACGAAATGTCATGAACTGCCGCAAATTTCAATGAGCCATTGCCACTTGGTTTTCCGTCAGTTCCTGCAGGTAACAAGGGTGCTTGCCTTGGCAACTATCTAACGGTCGAACAGGCTTATACGTATGGATACGTGGCAGATTCGTGCTCGGAGCCAGTGCAATAAGTGACAGCGATCACAAATCAAGATCGCCAAATGTGACGCAGGCCACTGCGGTAGTCGGCTGGAAAAGGGCCAGGTCAGTTGGGCCGGTCAACGACTAGACCTCCATCTATCGAATGGGCAAGTGACTAAACATGGCAGTGCCAGCCATTTTCACGGTATCCAACGATCCTAAATCCCCAATACCGTTGCAGTGCAACTAAATTCCGATGCATAGATGTTAATTGCATTGGGCCGAAGCCTATTTCACACGCCATAGCGATGTTCAGCCATAGGCAAGGAGTAGTGGAACCCGTTGCTCGGCGGTGCTCATCGACCCGTGGTGCCCGATCAGTGATGACTCCAACGGCTCGGCCTTACGGCGCACCAAAGCCGCAGTGCCGCGGGCCGCAGCAACGACGTCACCGATGCGCGGCAACACATGGTCACCGATGCGCTCGCCGAACCACCCAGCCGTGATGGCCTCCTCGCGCGACACCACCCAGGCGCGTTCGGCCAACGTTTCCCGCCAAGCAGCGAGCACGCTGTCCAATGCGCCGTCGGTGACGTAGACATGTCTGGCCCGCGCTTCACCGCCGACCGCCTGCACGCCATCCAGCAACTGCTCACGTTCGTCGATGTCCACGATGTCCGGCGCCGCGACCGCGACCATGCCGTGGTCGGCCACCACCGCCAGCAGCCCCCCGGGTGGCAGTTCTTCGACAATCGATTCCACCAACCGATCGACCTGCCGCAGCTGCATGCGCCACGCCGCCGATCCCGGGCCATAAACATGGCCGAGTAGGTCGAGCTCGCTGTGGTACGCGTAACAGAAGCCGCGACCCGCCACCGCGGCATGAACCGACGCGGCCAGATCCCCGAGGGCATGCACGCCGACGTAACGGCCGCCGCGCAGCGCGGCGCGGGTCAGCCCTGAGCCGGTGAATTCGGCACCGGAGATGACACTGACCGCGACACCCGCCGAAGCGGCCCGCTCGAATGTCGTCGGCAAGGGTTGCACCTGCTCCGGTGGGAGCTCTTGACGGAGGTCGGCGCCCCAGGGGTGAGGGCGCCAACGGAGGGCGTTGACGACACCGCTGCCGGGCACCCGGAAGGAGTAGCCCACCATGCCGTGCTCGCCGGAAAGACAGCCCGTGCCGACCGAGGCGATTCCCGCGGCGGTGGTGGACGGAAACCCGACCTGCAGCGTCTGCCCGCGGAGTCGGGCCATGACCGGGGCATCCGCAGCGTAGGCGTCGAGAAGTTCGGCGCCCAGCCCGTCGACGAGCAGCACGCACGCGCCCCCGATATCACCCCGAAGAGGGATTCGGCCCTCGAAGCCCGCGACGCCCATCGCGGCCAGTACCGAAGGCACCACCTCGGCAAGGTGCGGCGTATCCGGGTCCGGCGTCGGCAGGCTCACACCGCGAGCCTGCCAGCTTCCTCCTCGATCGTTTTCTTGATCGCGGCAATCCCCGCGGTCATCATCGCGTCCACGTTCGGGGCGAGCTCATCGGGCAGCAGATCGGTCGTCCACACGAAGCGGGTGCCATCGGCGTGGTCGAAGACCTGCGCCGCGCCGTTGAAATGGTGGAACTGCTGACCGATGATCGCCCAGGCGACGCGGCGAGCCGCCTCGTCAACCGCGACGATGTCCTCACGCGCGACCATGCCGTTGGCGAACGTCACGACGCGTGCGTTGCCGTCCATCCGGGCGTCGACGACAAAACCGGCCGCGAGCCGGCTGTGCAAGGCACCGACATCCCGCAGCGCGTCCCACACCTGTTCGGGCGGCGCGTGGATCTGTACTTCCTTATTAATGGTGGCCATGGCACACATCCTGCGCCGCACCACCGACAACTATTTAGGTCAGTTGGGTGACCGAACCCGCGAAACTGAGCGCATGCTCGTAGGTCTCGAGGTTGTCGCGGGAGATCGAAGCGTGAACCGGGCGTTCGAGAAGGAGACGCAGCACCGGGTTGTAGGCGTGATAAGTCTCGTGGAACGTGAGCACAGTAGTGCCGTCGGGCTGTTCGTCGAGTTCGTGATAGCCCTCGGCGCGCGACCATAACGGCTTGCCCACCGCTACATATCGCGAGATCTTGTTCAGCTTCGCCTCAGTGACGGTCTCCCACGACCGGCCCTTACCGCCCGACAGTAGATACTTCGGCACCGCGAATACGCACGTTCGAACCAGGCCCTCGCCGGCCTCGTCACCTTCGTTCAAGATCTCCATGCTGCCTGTGGGCCACTTGAGAACCCTCGGTCTACGGGAGTTGGGCGGCGCTGGCGGATGCAGCACCCGCCATACCCGCGACGGAGGCGCGTCGATGTGGAATCGCACAGTGTAGGACTGCATCAGCTTTCTCCCCAGGTGTTCCAGAAGGTGACGCTCTCTGCCGGGGGCCGCACGGCTGGCCGGAAGTCGGTGCCGATGGTGTACGCGACGGGGAACAGCGCGGCCTGCGTCACGGTGGCGGGGATTCCCAGTACGTTGGCCACTTCCTGCTCCTTGGCCAGATGCATCGTCGTCCACACCGACCCGAGTCCCCGGGACCGAAGGGCAAGCAAGAAGCTCCAGCCCGCAGGAATGATCGATGCCCAGGCGGACGCGGCAACCAATTGGTCTGCCCCGTCGAAACGGCCTTCCAGACAAGGGATTACGTGGATGGGAACCTTGGCGAGTGTTTCGGTGAGGCCGAGCGCACTCTGATACACCCGTCGCGTCTGCGAGTCGGTCGTGTTCGCGGCAGCGTGCGCCAGGTACTCGGCGCCGATGCTGCGGTAGATCTCGGCCACGGCGGCTCGCTTGTCGCTGTCGGTGACCACCAGCCAGCGCCAGTCCTGCGCGTTGCTGGCCGTCGGTGCCTGCGTCGCGAGCCGGATGCACTCCAGGATTACTTCACGGGAAACCGGCCGGCTCAGGTCAAGCCGTTTGCGCACCGCCCGGGTGGTGGTGAGCAGCTCGTCGACCGAAGAAATGTCCATCTTCCTCCAACAAGGGACCGATACCTTGTGAGGAAATCAAACTCGCTGCGGCGCTGTCCAGATGTCATACGTGCGTTTCGGAGGCCAATTCATTGACAGCGCAAAGACCATCAGGGGCATCTTTACTCGGCCTTGACTCCGTGTTGAATCGCCTTACTGACGATTGCTAGGTGACTACGCTTCAACAGGTGGAGCTGGGGGTTTTGGGACCTCTGCAGGTCCGGCAGTACGGCCTGCCGGTCACCATTCCTGGCGCCAAATCGCGGGCCGTCCTCACCATGCTTGGGCTGCACGGGGGTTCCGTCGTATCGGCCGACACGCTCGTAGAGCTGCTCTGGGGCGCTGATCCACCTCGCACCGCCGCGAAGGCTCTGCAGACCCACATCTCCTCACTGCGTCGCGCCCTTGGCGACGGCTTCGTGTTGACGGCGGGGACCGGCTGGACTCTCAGCACGACTGAGATTGACGCTTCGCGCTACACGACGGCCGTCAAAATGGGTCGCGACGCCGTCGCCGCGGAAGACACGAGCCAAGCGGTCGCCCACTTCGACGAGGCGCTGACGCTCTGGCGCGGCCCCCCCGAACTGCCCGATGGGCCGCGCGGGGTATCCGAGAAGACGCGCTGGATCGAGGGCCATGCCGCCCTCGTGGAGGACCGGGCCGACGCACTTCTTGCCACGGGTCGCGCCGCGGAGATCATCGGTGAGCTCGAAGCCGCGGTGGCCGACGCGCCTCTGCGCGAAAGGCGTTGGGGCCAGCTGATGCTCGCTCTCTACCGTGCCGGCAGGCAGGGTGAAGCCCTTGGCGCCTATCAGCGTGCCCGGTCGCTGCTCGCCGACGAGCTCGGCGTCGATCCCGGACCGGACCTCCGCCGGCTTGAAGCCGCAATCGTCGCGCAGGATGCTGCTCTGGAAACCCCTGTATCACAGCATCTTCCGTCGGTAACGCGCGCGGTGACCTTCCTGCTCACGGACATCGAGGGGTCGACTGCCGCGTGGGAGGCCGACGCCGATGCAATGGCGGTGGCGCTCGCCCGACACGATGAGATCGTCGAACAAGTCGTCACGTCGCGCGGGGGACGGCTCATCAAGACTCGCGGCGAGGGCGATGCGACGTTCTCGGTCTTCGATCGGCCCTCGGCGGCGGCCGCCGCGGCAATCGAGCTTCAGGGAGCGATCGTTCACGAGCCGTGGGCGCTGCCGGAGCCCATGCGCATCCGTGTGGCACTGCACACCGGCGAAGTCGAGCTGCGTGACGGCGACTACTTCGGTCGGGCGGTCAATCGCGCCGCCCGCCTGCGCTCACTGGCGGCCGGTGGCCAAATCCTGTGCTCGGGCGCGACCGCCGAACTCGTCATCGACACCCTTGCGGACGATGTCATGCTGGCCGATCTGGGGATGCGCCAGCTGCGCAACCTCGCGCGTCCAGAGCATGTGTTCGAGCTCCGCTTGGAAACCGCCGACGATTCCCGCGCTCCCGAAACCGATGAGCCGATGCCGCGGCCCGAACTGCCCGCGGTGCTGGCAGGCCCCGGGCCGTTCGTCGGGCGTGGTCGCGAGCTCGAGCGACTGCTGGCCGCGTGGCAGACGACACTCGATGCCGGCACGCGTGCCGTGCTGATCGCCGGTGAACCAGGCGTTGGCAAGACGCGCTTGGCCGGCGAATGGTGCCGCCAGGCTTACGAACAGGGTGCGGTCGTGCTGTACGGCCGTTGCGACGAGGACCTCGGGGCGCCGTACCAGCCGTTCGCCGAGGCATTGCGATCGCTGGTGCCCTGCCTTGGTCCGACTCGGCTGCGCGGCCTGCGCGGCGTCGAAGCACTACTTCCATTGGTTCCGGGGTTGACCGATGACCTACCGGATCTAGCCGCACGGCCGCGCGCCGACGCGGACACCGAACGCTACGCACTCTTCGACGCTGTCGTTGCGCTGATGGGAATCGCCTCCGCGAGTGCACCTGTCGTTCTTGTCCTCGACGATCTCCATTGGGCGGCCAAGCCGACGCTGCTGCTGTTGCGACATCTCCTGCGATTCGGGGAGCACGCTCGCGTGCAGATCGTCGGCACGTACCGCAGCACCGACCTCGACCGCTCCCATCCGCTCGCGGCGATGCTTGCCGATCTTCATCGCGACGGTTCCGCGCATCGCCTTGCGCTCGGTGGCCTCGACGAAGACGACGTCACAACCTACGTCGCCGAAGCCGGCTATGACGACGAAGAGCTGGCCCGGGCGTTGGCATCCGTCACGGGCGGAAATCCGTTCTTCCTCATCGAGGCCCTGCGCCACGTAGACGAAAGCGGCGGTCATTGGGACCCGAGCACCCTGCCCCAGGGTGTACGTGAAGCCGTGAGCCGCAGGCTTTCTCGGCTTCCGGCGGAGACCAACAAGGCCCTTGCGGCGGCCGCGGTCGTCGGCAGCCGATTTGCGGTAGACCTGGTCGAGCGCGTCGTAGACGGGGACCTCGTCGACGCATTCGACGAAGCGTGCAAGGCGGGCATCGTCATCGAAGAGCCGGGTGGCCGTTATAGGTTCAACCACGCCATCGTCCGGCAGTCGCTGCTGGCCGAGCTCGCATCCGTGCGGCGTATGCGACTGCATCAACGCATCGCAACGACACTCGAGACCGAGCCGGGCGCCGACGACGAGTTGTTGGCCGAGTTGGCCTACCACTATTTCGAATGTGCGTGGGCTGGCAACGCGGCCAAGGCCGTCGACTACTGCCGGCGGGCCGCGGACCAGGCGATGGCACGTCTGGCCTACGAAGGCGCGGCTGATCTGTACGACCGCGCAGTGCACGCGCTGGAGGAAATTGACGACGAGTTGCCCGACCGTGACGATCAACAGGCCGAACTGTTAGTCGCTCGGTGTGAGGCGCTGCTGGCCGCGGGTGACGTGGTCTCGGCGAGGGGTGCGGTGTCGCAACTGCAAGAAACCGCAGGGGATTCCGCCCGTCTGATTGCCTGGGGTACATGTTTCGACGGCCAGCTGTCGATGCTGATCGATCCCGAGCATTTGGACGAGATCGAATCCGCGGTGGCCGCAGCCGCCGAGAAGCTGGCCGCACTGGAGGACGCCGCGGGGGAGGCCAAGGCCCACACCGTCCGTGCCACGTGCCTGGGGCGCCTCGGACGAATCGGCGACTGTGAAACCGCCTTGGACCAGGCTCTTACTGCGGCTCGACGGGCGGGGGAACACCGCCGCGTCAACGGCGTGCTGGCGAACGCGCCACTGGCGGCGTTGTGGGGTCCGAATCCGGTTCCGCGTGCGGGCGGGCGGTGTCTGGATGTCGTACGGCTGCTGCGCATCACGACGGGATCGCCGGTCGTGGAGGCGACGTCGACGAGATGCCAGGGTGTGCTGGACGCGTTTCGCGGCCGCGCCGCCGCAGGTCGGCAGCTGATCGACTCGGCTCGACGCACGCTTACCGAGCTCGGCATGCGACACGCGCTATTGGAAGTCGAGCAGTTCGCGGGCATCGTCGAGTTGGTCGCCGACGATCCTGCCGCGGCGGAGCCGTACCTGCGACGGGCCTACAACGGTTTTCGTCGGATGGGGCTCGACGCGGACACGGCCGAGACGGCGGCTTTGTTGGCGCGCGCCTGTCTCGCGCTCGACAGAGATGCGGAAGCCGACGAATTATGCAGGGAGAGTGAGCGTCTTGCCGGCCATGCGTTGAAGGCGTCGATTACGTGGCGCACGGTGCGGGCACAGCTGTTGGCGCGTCAAGGTGATCACGAGGAGGCGCGGCGGGTGGCCGAGGAAGCGGTCGCGCTGGCCGGGCGCACCGATGCGTTGGTCGATCACGGCGATGCGTGCCTGGCACTGGCGACGGTGTTGGACGCCGCAGGCGACACCGCGGGCGGGAGAGTCGCCGCCGAGCGGGCGGTCGGGCTGTACGAACAGAAGGGGGCTGCAGCACTCGCGGAGAAGGCACGCCGCATTCTCGGCGAGCGCGACCTTCCGACTGCCCCGGCTCCACCCGAAGAGCCGATCGAAGAGATGAACAACGCCTGCGTGCAGGCACTCCGCCGCCTCGATGCCGCGTTCGATCGCCAGGCTTGGGGTGAGCTCGAGGATCAGGTCGCACCCGTCGTGACCATCGAGAGTCGCCGAAAGATTGTTGGAATGCCCAGAAATGAACTTCCGTCCGACGAATGGGTACGGGGTGCGAGAGGTTATCCCGCGATCGATGCGGTGCGGCACCGGCACGTCGTTGTCGCTGTGCGGGGGGATCGCCTGGCTCTCACCCGACTCGAAATCGGCACTGCAGATGTGAGCCCAGGGGCGCCGCGAGATGAGCTGCTCCAGCTGTTCGGCCTCGACGACCAGGGTCGAATCGCGCTGCAGGTGTGGTTCGACTTCGACGATATCGACGCCGCAATCGAGGAGCTCGACGCCTTACACGCCCGATTCGAGGCTCAGCCGTCTAGAGCGCTGCTCGAGAACACCGCAACTCGAGCAGATGATCGGTTCAACGCGCTCTTCGCCGAAAGGCGCTGGGACGATGCCGCTGAGCTGTGGGCCGAAGACGTAAGAGTCGAAGACCGCCGTCGCATACTACGTCGAGAAGACAGCTACGACCGCGCCACAGGCGTGGCGGAAATACAAGCGATGGCCGACCTCGGCGTTGCGACCATGACGTCACACGTCGCCGCGATTCGTGGGGACCGTCTCGCCCTTCTTCGCACTCGCTACTCGGGTCGAGACAGGCGCCCCGACGCATTCCATACCGAACTCCTCCGCGTCACGGAGGTAGGCGCCGACGAGCGGTGTGTGGCAACCGTCGCATTCGACCCCGACGACATCGACGGTGCTATCGCGGAGCTCGATGCCCGCTACCTCGCAGGCGAAGCGGCGCCATACTCACTTAGTTGGCAGACCCTCATGGACGCGCTGGGCGAGCTCAACCGTCATGAGATGGGACCGACGCTAGCCGGACTCACATATGCCGATCATCGACGAATCCCGTTTGCCCCTGGCGACTTCGGGCGGGCGATCGAGGATCTGTGGGCGCTCGTTCCCAATGCGCGCTACCGAGCGACTGCGGTGCATGCGCTCGATGCCCACGGCGCAGTGATCAGCCTCGTCATCGAAGGCACCGACACGCATGGAAACGAGTTGCAGTGGGCCCGAATCCTTTCGTGGGTTTACGACGACGCGCGGGTCGAGGTCTACGAAGAAGATGATCTCAATGCCGCCCTAGCGCGTTTCGAGGAACTGCGCCCGCAGAAGCGACTGTTGGAAAACGCGGCGCACCGAGTGCTCGAGCGTTACCTGGCGCACTTTACGGTCCGCGACTGGGATGCCATGGCGGAAGCGCTGGCGGACGACTTCTCTGCCGACGATCGTCGCCGCGTGGTCAACAGCGGCGCCCGGCGCGGTCGGGATGCCGAAGTCGCAAATATGCAAGCGATAGCCGAGATCGGATGCATGGCTATACCGTCGGCCCCCATCGCAACCCGCGGGGAGCGGCTCGTCCTCGCTCGTCACTCTTTCTCCACCAGAGAGTGGCCCGAGGCCTTCGACAACGAGACGATCGACGTCATCGAGATCAACGCCGACAACAAGATCGTGGCGCTGATCAGCTTCGGTTCCGATGATCTCGACGCCGCCGTCACCGAACTCGACGCGCGCTATCTGGCTGGCGAAGCCGCACCATATGCAGAAGCCTGGCGAACGATCATGGACGGGGGTCACGCCCTCAACCGCCACGAACCGGGCGCGATGACAGAGCAGATAGATGCATTTGCGGACCATCGACGAATCCCGTTCGCAGCGGACGACATCGGGCAGGCGACCGACGAGCTGTGGGCGCTCGTGCCAGACGCGCACTATCGGGTAGCGGCGGTGCACGCGCTTGACACCCATGGCGCGGTCATCAACCTCGTCATCGAAGGCACCAATGCACACGGGGATGAATTGCATTGGTCCGGTACCGATGTCATTTCGTTCGTTTCCGGACAGACTCGGTTGGAGGTGTACGAGGAAAATGACCTCGACGCCGCGCTCGCGCGTTTCGAGGAGCTGCGCCCGCAGACACGACGGCTGGAAAACGCGGCAATCCAAGTGCTCGACCGCTACCTGGCGTGCTTCCCAGCCCGCGACTGGGACACTATGGCGGAAGTACTGGCCGACGACATCGCCGCAGACGATCGTCGTCGGGTCGTGAATGCCGGGTTCCGACGCGGTCGAGATAGGCACATGGCGGACATGCGAGCCGCCGCTGAGGTCGGGGCCGAGAGCATAACGGTGAGCGTCATCGCGACCCGTGGAGAGCGCGTTGCACTCGCTCGGGTCTGCACCTCGAACCGCGGGCTGCCCGCCGACGAGTTTGGCGCCGAGATGCTCGGCATCGTCGAAATCAACGCCGACACTCGGATCGTGGCAGAGATCGCATTCGACCTCGACGACATCGATACGGCCTTCGATGAGCTTGATGCCAGGTACCTCTCGGGCGAGGCGGCGGCGCACTCGCAGACATGGTCAACTGTCATGCAGGGATACGCAGCACTCAACCGGCGCGAAATCCCTGCGACGACATCGGATTGGGAAAGTGTCGACCACAGCCGTGGCACGGCGTTCACACCAGGTGAACTGACCGCATGGATTCGTGCCGCCTGGGACCTCACGACAGACATCAGATTCCATATCGAAGCCGTACATCGGCTCAGCGTCCTCGGAGCAGTCGTCACCCACGTGGCGAACGGGACCTCGCACGAGGGCTTCGACGTGGAGTGGCGCAGGATCGCTCTATTTACGTTCGAAGGTGACCTGCTCAGCCGCGTCGAGCTATTCGAAGAGGTGGATGTTGACGCTGCGATTGCGAGGTTCGACGAACTGCACACGCAAACGCAACCGCTGGAGAATGCGGCAAGCCAAGTGGCCGAGCGCTACTGGACGCATTTCGCGTCCGGCGACTTGACCGCCATGGCGGACACCGTGGCCGCTGACGTCTCCGTCGACGATCGCCGGAGGGTCGTCAACGCCGGTATCCGACAGGGTCGGGATTCCCACATCGAGGATGTGCGAGCGGCAGCCGACGTCGGGTTCTCCAACGTGACATCGGCCGTGATTGCGACTCGCGGCGCGCACCTCGTACTCACGCGTGCCCGCTACTCAATTCGAGACAAGAGACCCGAGGCGTTCCACAACGAGGTCCTTCACGTCGGCGAGACTGACGCCGACGATAGACTCGCAGCAGTCGTCGTGTTTGACGTCGACGACATCGACGCCGCCTTAGAAGAGCTCGACGCTCGGTACCTCGCCGGCGAAGCCGGCCCCCATGCGCATACGTGGTCGGTCATCACTGACGCCTACGAAGCACTCAACCGCCGCGAACTCCCTCCGACGACGCCGGATTGGGTGAATATCGATCACCAGCAAGTGACCACAGTGGCACCCGGTGACTTCATCGCAAACATCCGTGCCTCCTGGGAGATAGCGCCCGAGCTCAGGATCGATATCGAGAGTGTGCATCGGCTCAGCGACCTCGGAGCTGTTGTCACCCACGCGGGGCACGGAACATCACGAGCGGGCTTCGACGCCGAATGGCGAACGATCAGCCTCTACACCGTCGAAGGCGACCTGATCAACCGCTGCGAGCTGTTCGGCGAGGCCGACATCGACGCTGCGATTGCGCGGTTCGACGTACTGCACACGCGAACGCAACCGCTGGATAATGCGGCAAACCAAGTGGCCGAGCGCGTCTGGATGTACTTCGCGGCCCGCGACTGGGACGCCGTGGCGGAAATGCTGAGCGACGACGCGTCCAATGAGGACCGCCGTCCGATGGTGGGCTCGGGTTTCCGACGGGGTCGGGATGCCCAGATCGCCGACATGCGGGCGATCGTCGATATCGGGATCACGACCGTGACGTCGGCCATCATCGCGACGCGCGGCAGAAGCCTCGTCCTCCGCCGTACCCGCTTCTCGGGCCAAGACCGGCAGACCGAGGCGGCATTGCTCAACGAGATACTCGACGTCGTCGAAATCGACTACGACGAGCGGATCGCGGCAGTCGTCATGTTCGGGCCCGACGACCTCGACTCCGCCTTCGAGGAACTCGACGCCCGGTATCTCGCCGGCGGAGCCGCCGAGTACGCGCACACATGGTCGGTCATCGCGGGGACGTATACCGCGCTCAATCGGCATGAACTGTCGCCGACAACGCCGGACTGGGTGAATGTCGACCACCGCCACGGGGCGCCGTTTGCGCCCGGCGACCTGATTGCATACCTCCGTGCCTCCTGGGATCAACTTCCGGACATGAGCTTCCGCATCGAAGCCGTACATCGCCTGAGCGACCTCGGAGCGGTCTACACGCAGGTGATGAAAGGAACCTCACACGAGGGCTTCGACGCAGAGTGGCGGTTGGTCGAGATCATGACGGTCGAAGGCGAACTGATAAGCCGCGCGGAGATCTTCGACGAGGCCGATATCGACGCCGCGCTCGCGAAGTTCGACGAACTCAGCCGGCCGGCATCGAGACTGGAAAACGCGGCATGTCGCGTTTTCGACCGCTTCCGCGCGTACTTCGCGTCGCGCGACTGGACCGCGATGCGCGAGGTACTGGCCCAAGACCTGTGCAATGACGATCGACGCGCGGTGGTGGGCGCGGGTGTCCTGCAAGGTCGCGATATTGATATCGCGCACATGCAGGCCATCGCCGACGTCGGGGCCAAAACCATAGCGTCGACCATCATCGCCACCCGCGGACAACGCCTCATCATGAGCCGTATCCTCTTCTCCGGCAATGACCAGGGGTCCGAGGCGTTCCAGACGGAATTACTCGGAATCGTCGAGATCGACGCCGACCAGCGCATCCGGGCGCGACTCTCGTTCGACCCCGACGACGTCGGCGCCGCCTTCGCGGAACTCGATTCCCGTTATGCCGCAGGCGAAGCGGCCGCCCACGCGCACACATGGTCGGTCGTCGCGAAAGCCACCGCCGCTGTCAACCGACAAGAAATTTCCCCGACGACGCCGCACTGGGTGAATATCGATCACCGCCGAGCGACTGCATTCGCGTCCGGCGAGGCGATCGCTAACATCCGCACCTGGTGGGACCTCACGTCGGAAGCCAAGGCCTACATCGAAGCCGTGCATCGGCTGAGCAACCTCGGGGCGGTCGTCTCCTATTCTGCGACAGGAACATCGCAAGAGGGCTTCGACGCCGAGTGGCGGCTGGTCGAAATTCTGGGGATCGAAGGTGACCTGTTCAACCGGTGCGAAATCTTCGACGAGACCGACCTCGATGTCGCGCTCGCGCGGTTCGACGAGCTCAGTGATCCACCGCCACAACTACAGAACGCCGCAAGCCGACGGTACGTCCAGTTCAACGCGCACCTCGCGGCACGCGACTGGGACGGCATGACAGAGATGCTCGCCGACGACGTGTGCGATGACGATCGTCGTCGGGTGATCAGCGGCGGCATCCAACGCGGTCGGGATGCCCAGATCGCGAACTTGCGGACCGTCGTCGACGTCGGGGTTAGGAACATCGACCTAGTCGTCATCGCCACGCGCGGGGAGCGCCTCGCGCTCTCTCGTGCGCGCGTATCGGGTGGCGATCAGCAGGTCGAGGCATTCGGCCTCGAGATGCTCAGCATCGTCGAAATTGACACCGATGACCGGATCGCGGCGGGCATCTCGTTCGACATCGACGACATCGATGCCGCCTTCGACGAGCTTGATATCCGCTACCTCGCTGGCGAGGCCGCCGACCACGCGCACACATGGTCGGTCATCGCACGGGCCTACGCCGCGCTAAATCGGCACGAGATGTACACAACGACACCGGATTGGGTCAACATCGACCATCGCCGTGCGCTGGCGTTCGCACCCGGCGACCTTGTCCAGTACGTTCAGGCGTCCTGGTCTCAAGTTCCGGACATCAGCTACCGCATCGAGGCTGTGCATCGGCTAAGCGACCTCGGAGCCGTCTACACCCAGGTGCTCAAAGGTTCCTCACAACAGGGCTTCGACGCCGAGTGGCGTCTGGTGCAAGTCATGACGGTCGAAGGCGATCTGATCAGCCGCGCCGAGATCTTCGACGAGGCCGACATCGACGCCGCGCTTGAGAAATTCGACGAACTCAGTCGACCGGCGCAGGGACTGGGAAACGCAGCAAGCAAAGCGAACGACCGCTACGACGCGTGTTTCGCGGCCCGGGACTGGGAAACCATGGCGGAAACATTGGCCGTCAACCATTGCTCGGACGACCGCAGGCGGGTTGTGAACGGCGGAATCCGGCACGGTCGAGATGCCGAAGTCGTAAATATGCGTGCCATCGCCCGAATCGGGGTCGCGAATGCGAAGTCGATCGTCATTGCAACCCGCGGGGAGCGCCTGGCCCTCAGTCGATCTCGCTTCACAGGGCGTGACCGCCAACCTCAGGCGTTCCAGATCGAGATCCTCGACATCGTCGAGATCGACGCGGTCGACCGGATCGCGGCGCGTGTTGCGTTCGACCTCGACGATATCGACGCCGCGTTCAAAGAACTCGACGCGCGCTACCTCGCCGGCGAGGCGGCCGCCTACGGCCGCACATGGTCGCTCGTCGCGCAGACCTACGCAGCGCTCAACCGGCACGAGCTACCCCCGACATCGCCGGAGTGGGTCAACCTAGACCACCGGCGAGGGATAGCTTTCGCGCCCGGTGACGCGATCGGATACATCCGCGCCTCCTGGGATCTCACGCCGGACCTCACCATCCATATCGAGGCCGTCCATCGGTTGAGCAAGCTCGGAGCGGTAGTTACCCATGCGGCGCACGGTACCTCGCGGGAGAACTTCGACGCCGAGTGGCGGGATGTCAGCTTTTTCACGTTCGACGGCGACAAGATCAACCGCTTCGAAGTCTTCGACAATGCGGACCTCGCCGCTGCGTTGGCGCGCTTCGACGAACTAAGTCAGTCCGCATCTGCGGTTGAGAACGCCGCGACCCAGACCTGGGCGCGTCTCATCAACACCCTCAATCGCCGCGACGTGGACGGTTTCCTTGCCGGCATTACTACGGATGGTCGATTGGACGATCGTAGAAAGGGCCTGCGCGCCGTAATGGAGGGCGATCAGCGGCAGAGGGCTTTTCGCGAGCTATTTGCGCTGCCGAGCAGCTGGCAGTTGGAGTTGGAGCCCATTGCGATCAGAGGCTCTCGCCTCGTATTGACTCACGAAAGGTCCCGCGACACAGAAGATGTCGACGGACCGATCACCATCGAGCTGCTGACCGTCGTCGAAGTCGCGGACGACGGCCTAGTGCGGGACACTGTGAGCTTCGACCCCGACGACATCGACGCCGCGTTCGAAGAGCTCGAAAACCGCTACATCTCCGGCGAAGCCGCGGCCCACGCGCAGACGTGGTCGGTTATCTCGCGAGCCCATGCAGCGCTCCATCGACGTGAACTCCCGGCGATGACGACAGATTGCAAAATCATCGACCATCGGCCGCTTGCGATGATCGAAGCAATCGACCTGACCGCATACTTCGATGTCGATCTCTCGCCGGAATTTGGCATATGCATCACGGAGGTGCACCGTCTGACCGATCTCGGAGCGGTTGTCACCTGGGCGGCCCAGGGGACCTCAGAACGCGGCTTCGACGCCGAATGGCGGCTAGTAAGCATCTTGATAATCGACGGCGATCTGATCAGCCGTAGCGAGCTGTTCGACGAGGCAGACATCGATGCCGCGCTCGCGCGGTTCGACGAACTCAATGCGTCATCGCCTCAACTCGAGAACGCGGCGACCCGCGTACGGGCACGACAAGTAGATGCAATCAACCGACGCGACGTGGACGGATTTGTTGCACTGACCACTGCGGACGGACGATACGAGGACCGCCGCAAAGGTCTTCGTGACGACGGGCCACTGCGAGAAGCCGCGCGCGCGGTGATCGAAACGCTGCCACTCGCTTGGCGCGGAGAAACAGAGCCTGTCGCCATTAGGGGATCTCACCTCGGGCTGACCCGCGACACTTACCGCGACATCAGTGAGGCCGACCAACCGATAACAGCCGAGCGTCTGGTTCTCGCAGAAGTTAGTGACGACGGCCTGATGCGACGAGGAGTTCTTTTCGACCCTCACGACATCAATGGCGCGATGGCTGAGCTGACCGCTCGCTGGATCGCGTCGGGGGAGGTCGCGAATCCCGAGGTCATCGAGATGGCGCGCCAGATGAATGAGGCTTACAACCGCCATGATTGGGTTGCGGTCGCGACACATGAAGCCGACGCCACCTATGTCAATCATCGGCAACTGACGAGTGGGGACACCGAAACAATCGGCGATCACTGGCAGTCAATCCGCGCCTTGGCATCGCTGATCCCCGACCTGTGGGTCGAGCTCGCCGAGATCCTCACACACTCCGCGGCTGGTCTTGCGAACAGCGTCGTCGTAAAGGGCACCACGACCGCGGGTGTCGCGATTGAGCTTCCGGCGATCACCCTTCTCCTGTTCGACGGGGATCGCGTCACGCGCATGGAGGCCTTCGACCTTCACCAACGTGAGTTAGCCCTGGCGCGCTTCGAGGAACTCAATCGGCCGACGACCCAACTAGAGAACGCCGCGACCCAGATCTGGCCAAGGCTGACAGATGCATTCAACCGCCACAACGTGAATGACGTCGTCGCCCTCATAACTGCCGACGGCCGGATAGACGACCGGCGGAAGGTGCTGCGTGCCGCCCATGAGGGATCGGAGCGTCTGAAGGCAGTGCGTGCGCTTGTCGACGACTTGCCCCAAAGCTGGCAGATGGCTAATGATCTTGTCGCTATTCGGGGATCGCGCCTCTCGCTGATCCGCCAGACGTACCGCGACACCGCTGAGGCCGACCGGCCGATCACAGGTGAGGCCTTAACGGTCACAGAAGTCAGTGACGACGGACGTGCGCGCGACGTCGTGATTTTCGATCCCGACGACATCGACAGCGCGTTCCGTGAGCTCACTGCTCGCTGGATCGCATCCGGAGAGGTCGCACATCCCGAAGTCGTCGAGAGGGAGCACAGGCTTGTCGAGGCGGCAAACCGTCATGATTGGGGTGCGTTCGCCGAAATCAGCGCCGGCGCGACGTATGTCAATCACCGGCAGCTGGCCGCTAATGGGGTCCACACAATCGCCGCTCACATGTCGTCGATCCAGACCATGGCATCGCTCGTTCCCGACATGCGGATGGAAATCGCCGAGGTTCTGGCGCATTCGGCGTCTGCTGTGATGACGCACATGATCGTGAAGGGCACCTCGACCGAGGGTGTCGTGATGGAGCTCCCACTTTTCGTGATCGATATCCACGATGGTGAGCACGTCACGCATATGGAGACCTTCGACATTGAGCAACGCGCCCAGGCCTTCGCCCGGTTCAAAGAACTCTGTCAGCCAGCCTAAACATCCCAACCGTTGACATGCAGCCGGCCGGCTGCCTATGGTGGACATGCAGCCAACCGGCTGCATATATGGAGATGGCAGAGATGGACGAGGTGTTCAGGGCGTTGGCGGATCCGAGCCGACGCATGCTGCTCGACAGTCTCAACGCACGCAACGGACAGAACCTGCAGGAGCTGTGTGCGGGCCTGTCGTTGGCGCGGCAGTCGGTGAGCAAGCACCTGGCAGTGCTCGAAGCGGCCAACCTGGTCACCACCGTGTGGCGAGGGCGGGAAAAGCTGCACTACCTCAACGCCGAGCCGATCAACGCCATCGCTGACCGCTGGATCACTCAATACGACCGCGCGCGGGTACAGACGCTCGCGGACTTAAAAACAGCATTGGAGACCGAATCAATGAGCAGCAGTAGGGAATTCGTCTACACCACCTACATCCGGACCACACCGGAGAAGCTGTGGCAGGCCATTACCGATCCCGCGTTCTCGCACCGGTACATGGGCCACGCGATGGTGTCCGACTTCAAGAAGGGGTCGACGTATGCCTGGGAGGATCACGGGCTGAAGATCGAGCACCCCGAACAGGTCATCCTCGAGTCCGACCCGTACCGCCGGCTCGCATTCACCTTCCACACCTTTGTTCCCGAACTTGCCACGGCCGTCGAACAACTCGACGAGGAGACCGTCGCCACGTGCGCGGGGGAGAAGCGCTCGAAGGTGTCGTTCGACATCGAGCCAGAAGGCGATCAGGTCAAGCTGACCGTCATCCACGGCGACTTCGAGCCCGATAGCACTGTGCGCGGGCTCATCTCGGGCGGGTGGCCATGGAAACTATCGAACCTCAAGACCGCACTCGAACAATCATGACCGCGATGCCCGGGGTGGTCGACCGAGTCGCCTATCAGACCGAACTCGATGCGCTACGGGTTCGGGAGAAGGCGCACACGCGCGAAGGAGATGCGATCGCCGCGGCCCGGCGCCGGTTGCCGATGGTCGAGATGGACGCGACAACGCCGCTCATCAGCGCCGACGGTCCCGTAACACTGCTCGACGCGTTCGAGGGCCGCAGCCAACTGATCGCCTATTACTTCATGTGGCACACCGGTCATTCGGCAGCCGAGCAGTGCGAAGGGTGCACGTGGTGCACCACTCACGTCTCGGAGCTCTCGTATCTGCACTCTCGTGACATCACCTACGCGGTCTTCTGTCAGGGCCCGTACAACGAAAGCAGCCGCTACCGCCACTTCATGGGCTGGGACATGCCGTGGTATTCGGCGCACGACTCCCTCGACACACTGCTGGAAGGACGCCAGATCGGCCTGATGCACCTGGTGTGCTACCTGCGCGACGGTGACCGTGTCTTCGAAACCTACTGGACCAATTACCGCGGCGTAGAGGCGATGGACTACAGCTTCACGCTCATGGACCTCACCGTCTACGGACGGCAGGAGGAGTGGGAGGACTCTCCGGCCGGCTGGCCGATACGTCCGATCACCAACAACAGCGAACGGGTGCGCAGCAACGGACGTCCGATCGCCCAATGGTCACGACTCGAAGCAGGACGCTCCGACACGCTCAGCTGAGTATCGGAAGCCGAAGGGAGACAACACAGATGAAAACGCCACCGATCGTGTCAGCGCAAGAATGGGAAACTGCGTACCAGGAGATGCTGGTCAAGGAAAAGCAGCTGATGCGCGCCCACGACGCCTTGGCCGCCGAGCGCCGACGGATGCCGTGGACGACGGTGGAGAAGGGATACGTGTTCGATGGTCCTGATGGCAAGGCGAGTCTGCTCGATCTCTTTGACGGTCGCCGTCAGTTGATCGTGTATCGGGCGTTTCTGCAGCCCGACGTCCATGGCTGGCCCGAACACGCCTGCGTGGGTTGCTCTTTGATGGCGGACCATGTTCCCAGCCTCGCCCATCTCAACGCCCGGGACACCACGTTCGTCTACGCCTCGCCCGCGCCGCAAGCCGACATCGAACGGGTCAAGGCCCGGATGGGCTGGCAGCAGATCCCGTGGTACACGATTACCGATGACTTCGACAAGGACTTCGGTGTCGACGAGTGGCATGGCACCACCGCCTTCATTCGGGACGGTGACAAGATATACAAAACGTACTTCATCAACAACCGCGGCGACGAGGTATTCGTCGCCACGTGGAGTCTGCTCGACATGACCGCGCTTGGGCGCCAAGAGGAATGGGAAGACTCGCCCGAGGGCTACCCGCAGAGCCCACCGTATGAGTGGTGGGACTGGCACGACGAATACGGGACGAAGGAGCCGTCGCGGTGGTTCGGCGAACCGGACCCCAACGATCCGAACGACCAACGGCCGCCTCGCAAGGACTAATCCGCCGGCGGGCCTAAGTCCGCAATTGACTTCGATCGATACCGTATCGGGTGATCCGAAACCTCGGTAGTGTCGCCTCATGAGCGCCGATGCGCGTCGCCGGGCGACCACCTCGCGCGCGACAGATCGCCCTGGCGATCCCTCGCCTTTCGCCCTCGGGTTGCTGCTGCGCCGGGCGCACTGGCACGCGGCAGCGGTGATGTCGGAAGCTCTTCGGCCGCTCGGCATCGAGATGCGCCATTTTGCCGTGCTGCTCGTCTTGGTCAACCGCGGGCCCACCGAGCAGCGCGACTTGGTGGAGGCGACGGGCTCGGACAAGGCAGGAATCATGCGGGTCGTGGACGACCTGGAACGTAAAGAGCTGGCAGTACGCAAGCCCGTTGCTGGGGACCGGCGCGTGCGGGCTGTCGAGATCACGCGGAAGGGCCTTGAGCTATTCGACGCCGCCCACGAGGCCGCCAAACCACTGGCCAAGGGCCTGGTCGCGCCGCTGAAGCCCGCCGAGGCCAAGCAGCTGACGAAACTGCTCGCTCGACTTACCTCTCCAAGGGAATAGTATTGATCGATACGGTATTGAATATTACTGTAGAGATCGAAACGAATGAAGACTTTGGAGAGGCAGGCGGCCATGGACGTCTACGAGGCAGTCAAAAGCCGACGGGCGGTGCGCGGGTTCACCGACGAGCCCGTCTCGAGGGAGGTGATCGAGCGCGTGCTGACCGCCGCGGCTTGGTCGCCGTCCGGATCAAATCTCCAACCGTGGAACACCTTTGTGGTGACCGGCACGCCGCTGGCGCAGCTCAAGAAGCTCGCCGTCGAACGCGTGGCCGCCGGCGACCCGTGGGACGAGCGGGAGTATCAGATGTACCCGCCCGCACTGAAATCGCCGTACGGCGAGCGCCGATCGGCCTTCGGTAAGGAGCGCTACAGCGCACTCGGCATCGTGCGCGAGGACTGGGAGGCGCGCCAGCGGGCGGCCATCGCGAATTGGGACTGCTTCGGCGCTCCTGCCGCGCTGTTCTGCTACATCGACCGCGACCTTGGTCCGGCCCAATGGGCGGACGCCGGCATGTATCTGCAGTCGGTCATGCTGCTGCTGCGCGCAGAAGGGCTGCATAGTTGCCCGCAGATGGCGTGGTCTCAGGTGCGCGAGACAGTCGCCGAGATCGTGTCGCCCCCGGACGGGCTCATCCTGTTCTGTGGCATGTCAATCGGGCACGAAGACCCCGCAGTGAGCTACATCCGCACGGGCCGGGCACCGCTCGACGAGACGGTCACGTTCGTCGACGGTTGATCAGGACGGCACGCTAGCCAGCGCCTCGGCGACGCATGCCGACCACCGGCCGTCGCCGAGGGCCTCGAAGGCCGTATCGCCGCCGAAGGCGCTGGAAATCACGATGTCCGGTCTTAGCGTCCCCAGCAATTCGACACTGGATCGCAACGCTGCGGCGCTGCCCCGGCCCGGCACGAGAAACGTCGACCAGGTGCCGTCACCGGCCGGGAACATCGTGTCGCCGGTGAACAGATATTCCTCGCCGCCGACTCCGGTGACGAGATAGCAGGTGCTGCCGTCCGAATGGCCGGGCGTGGGTATCACGTCGACGCCGTTCGCATCGACGTGCCGTCGTGCTTCCAAGGGCACATCGACGTGCGCATGGCGGCCGATCGCGTCAAGCTCGGCCGCGGGTGCATGCAAGCCGGAGCCGAACCGGTCGGCGATCCGCGCCAGCATCGGACCCGCCTCGTCGAGATGTGACAGGTATTGGGCGCTCACCCCGCCGAGCGCTTCGATGGCGTCAAAGTCCGCCTCGGAGGCAGGACTGTAGAACAACATGTTGCCGCTTGGCCCGCGCCACACGTATGCGTGTGTCGTCAGCCCAGAAAACGGGGATTCAGTGCGGGTCTGCCAGAGGTCGTCTCGGATCTGGGTCATGTTGGTAGTCATGTCTATACGGTGCTTCCTCAACCAATGTTGAGGTCAAGACCTCGGATAGGTCAGCGCGGGACGACGGCGGCGATCCGTTCGGCGACATCAGCCGCGACCGCCAGAACGTCCGGATCACCCGCGGCGAAGTAACGATCGCGGCCGTGGTCATAGGTGGCGCCTGCGATTGAGCCGTGATCCGCCGCCAGTTCGACCAGGTCGACGGGCCACTCGTTGTCGTTGAGCGTCGCCGCGAATGACCGGCTCATCTCGACCGGCACGACGTCGTCGGCTGAACCGTGAAGGAGGGTGAACGGCGAGCCATGTCCTGGTAGATCGGTAGGCAGCTGCGCACCCGTAATCGGATCTCGGGCCATGAAAGCTCCGGCGAGGCAGACAGTATGTGTGACAGGAACATCGAAACGATCGGAATGGATCGTGAACCCTGCCGCGGCCAGGCCGCCCAGCGACCAACCGACGAGGACAAGACCGTCCGGACCGGCATGCTGTCGCGCGAAGGCCGCCGATTGCAGCAGATCGTCGCGGCCGCCGTCATCGGCGTGCGAGTTCCAATCGGGTACCACGACGGTAGGGCCGTGGCCGGCCACCAATTCGGCCAGTGATCGCATCGCACTACGGGCATCGGTCTGCGCGCCGTGCCACATCAGCACCGTCGGTCCGGCGGCGTCATCGAAGAGGTCCAGCATTCTTCCGGGGGCGTACTCCACCGACTGCACCTGTCGAGTCTGCCCACACGGCCACCTCCCTAACCAACCAAACGGCGATTCCCCGAATAGGCCCCCCACCTCTGCGCTTCGCTTGGCAGAGGCAGATACGTGTGCCCGCATTCCAGCAGCCAGGCGCCGGGGCCGGCCATGCGAGTCATCCGAAATCGATTGCAATACCGACAGTGCGCCATGGCGCCAACTCCTTTCGCGGTTGCTGTTCTTCCTGTGTAAATGAACGGTATGCAGCGGCGGCAACTCCCGAAACGGGACGCGCACCCCTGTGTGCGCGCGCCTACCGGGGGCTTTCCGGACGCGCGGCATTGGGGGATTAGGGGTGTCGCTGGCGCACTAACCCGGTACTAACCCGCCAGCATCGGTCTGCCTGCCGTCAATGCAATAAGCGCCGGTAGGTTGCGTCAATCGTGCACAGCGGTCGTTGTCGGTGGGTGATGATTTCATGATCGCCATGGCAGTCGCGCACACCGAGACAACCACCGCGATCAGTGGTGAGGTGGTGCGGCGGCGCGGTAAGTCGAAGGCAAAGAACTTCAGCTATGAAGGCGCGATGTCGGTGGCGCGCCTGGAACTCGATGTGTCCGATGCCGTCACCCGCCGGCGGTTGGAGCGCCACTGGACGGCGGTGTTTCGGCTGCGGCGGGCGCTGCAACGCGACGCCGCGGCACGGTGTCGGGCGTATCGGGCCGCCCACCATGAACGCACAGCCGGTCCACCGACACTGCGGGAGCGGCTGGGGTTGTCTCGCAACGGAATCGCTCGCGTGGCCAAAGAACACATCGAACGTAGCGGGTGGATGCGCGATCATCTGACCAAAGCCATCGGTCAGCATGTGGCCGCTGAGGTGTGGGAAACGGCAGAACGGTACCTGTTCGCCGACTCCTCGGGTCGTCGGCACGGGCCGCCCCGGATCGGCTCGTGGTGGGACTTTACCCGCATCCCAGGCCGGGCCCGGTCGCATACCAAGGCAAGGCCGGTGTGGGAAACCTACCGGCTGGTCGGCACCCTAGACGGGCACCTAGCCGCCTACCGGCACCCAAACCTGCCTGAGTCGGTGGCCAGCGCGCTTGAGGCTGCTGGCCAGTCCGCAGGGCACCTCGATACTGGCGCAGCCGGCCCGATTGTCGTCGCCGGTGCGGCCCGCCTCGGGGTCGTGGGCCGATCACCCTGGGGCGTTGGCGGTGGTGTTCACCGGGTTGCCGGGCGGGGACATGGTGTTGCCGGTGCGCCTACCTCAAGGGGCCGGTCAGTGGGGGCACCTCTGTCACTTCTTGGCCGACCCGGCTGTGTGGCACAAGGTCGACCTGGTGCGTGTGCGCGACCGTAAAGCTCCTGGCGGGTGGCGCTATTACGCGCACCTCCTGACCCATCAGGGCGGCTATCAGTCCCCGGCCACCCAGGCTTGTCGCGCCGGGGACCAGACGGATCGGCTCGCGGGGGTCGATGCCAACGTTTCCAACCTGTCACTGGCGTCGTTCCCGCACGGGCAGCCCGATCAGCTGACTATCGACCAAATCAGCTGCACCGACGAGCAGCAGACGGCGGCGGCGCGCCAAGCGACACGGATGCGGGGCCGTCAACGGGCGTTGGACCGTTCGCGTCGCAACAGCAATGCCGACCAGTACGGCCCGTCGGTGCGCCAGGCGGCCCGGGCGGCGCGCCGCGCGGCGGCAGGGTTACGGCCCAAGCACATCAGCAACCCGGGTGGACCGCGGCGTGCCAGCGTCGATGGGGTGCCGCTGCGGGCCTACCGCCACGACACTCTCTCCGGCGGCTATCACCGCACCAGGGCAGACCATTTCGCCGACGCGCGGGCCACTAGTCAGGCCAAACTCGCCCGCGCCCGCCAGGTCGCGGCGCGGATCGTGGCCAGCCATGGCAACACCGTCACCGTGGAGGATTGTTCGATCTCAAACTGGGCGCACCTGTGGGGCAGGCGGATTGCATTGTTCAGCCCCGGCATGCTCGTAGCCGCACTGGCCGCCGAATGCACCGCCGCCGGCGGCGCCTTACGGCGAGCGGGCACCCAGTCCACCGCGCTGAGCCAGCATTGCCTGTGCGGGGCGCGGGTGCCGAAAACCCTGGCCCAGCGCACCCATGACTGCCTGCAATGCGGACTGCGTGCGGACCGCGACGTCACTTCGGCAGTCTTGGCGGCGTGCGTCGAACTCACCGATCCCGGTGACCCCCGCACTGCGCGGGTCAACTACGAACTTGCCCACGCCCTGCGGGCGGGGTTGGTTTCCCAGCAAGAGAGGGAGGGTTCAGTCAACCGGCACCAGTCACCAACCCCACACGGTATTGGATCGGCCAGGGCCGGCAGTCACCACCGCGTGGCCTCTGCTGAGCAAGCAGCACTCGGCTCACCCCCGAACAGACCAGGCCGCGGCCAGGACGTCGCGGGACCAGCCGAAAACAACAGCACCCCAAGCTGTTCGGCGTTGCGTGACCCCATAGGGGTCAACTCTTACTTGGTGCCGAAGATGCGGTCGCCGGCGTCCCCGAGACCGGGCAGGATATAGCCGTGCTCATCAAGCTGGCGGTCGACTGCCGCGGTGTAGATCGGCACGTCGGGATGGGCCTTCTGCATCGCGGCGATGCCTTCGGGGCAGGTCAGCAGGCAGACGAACTTGATCGACTTGGGCCTGCATTCCTTCAGCCGGTCCACCGCCGCCACTGCCGAGTTGCCGGTGGCCAGCATCGGGTCCACCACGACCACGTCTCGCTCGTGCAGTTCGCCGGGCATCCTGAAGTAATACTCCACCGCAACAAGGGTTTTGGGGTCGCGGTACAGGCCGATGTGACCCACCCGCGCACCGGGCACCACCGACAGCATGCCGTCCAGAATTCCGGTCCCGGCGCGCAGGATTGAGACGAAAACCAGCTTCTTGCCGTCGATCACCTTGCCGGTTGCGCTTTCCAGCGGTGTCTCGATCTCGATCTCGTGCATCGGCATACCCCGCAGCACTTCGTAGGCCATCAGGGCGGAGATCTCATGCAGCAGCTGGCGAAAACTGTTCGTGGAAGCATCTTTTCGCCGCATCAGGGTGAGCTTGTGCTGTACCAGCGGATGGTCGATCAGATGTACGGTGGCCATGGCGTCTAGAAGACCGTGCCGTCGCTGACGACGCAAAGCGGGGGACGTCCGTCACGCAGGCGCCCGGCGAGTGCACGGCCCGCGGCCCACGTTCCACCCTCGAGCACGCAGGCCAGAGGCATCTGTCCTGTGTCCACGCCAAGGCGTGAGCGCACCAACGGGGCCAGTTCGTCGAGCAGGGCTACCGTCAGGGCGCGCCACTCGACAACCAATTCGTTGCCCACTGTCCAAGTGCGCTGCGCCCAGGACGGGTCATGCAAGCGCAACACTCCGGTGTCGAGCAGTAGGCCGCCGTTGCGGTATTCGGGCAGTCCGGTGAGCGCGCCCACGCCTTGCACATACACGCCGGCCCATTGGAAAGGCTCCAGCAGCGAGTAGGTCAGCCATTGCGACAGCTTGTGGAACGGCATCCAGCCCCGGGTCAGGCCCGAGCCGGTGACGTCCTGGTGGCGCCAGCAATCACCGAGCGGATGGTCGCCGATGATGTTGTGGGTCAGCCAAATTCCCGACAGCGACACCAGGAGATGCGACAGGATGTCGTGCGCGGTGACCGGGCCTGGGCGCTGGACCAACAAGTCGAAAAGCCCACCAGGCCGACCATGCGGACCGAACAGCTCGGGCTGCGCGGCCAGCGCCTCGCCCAGCCGGTGCAGCAGTGCCACGCGACCTTCGAAGCCCACCAACGGATTGGATGCGCTGATTTGGAAGGCGTCGGCCAGCGGGCCCACGTCGACGGCACGCAGTCCGGCGGCGTCGACCCGAAGCGGGTGGTCGGCGTCGCTGGAGAACAGTCCGGCCAGGAAGGCACGCCAGCTCGCGACGGCTAAGCCCTCGGAGCGGGAGAAGCGTTGCCCGCTATCCGTTTCCAGGTATTGCCAGTCCGGGCCTGCGCCGGCATCGAGCAGCACGCTGACCGCCGCCAGGTCGATCATGGCGCGGGCTCGGGCCGGCGTATCCAGCTCGGCCAGCAGGTCATCCAGCTCGGCCTTGCGGTCCACGCCGCCGGCCTCGAAATGGCGCCATCGGCTGTGGTACGGGATCTCCAGGTCCGGATAGCGGGTCCGCGTCATGTCGGCCACCTCGACCGCAGCCGCCTGCAGCGCGTCGTCATGCACGCTGAACCAGCGGGAGGCGCCGTCTCGAGCGCGGTGCAGCAACTGCCGGGCATGCGCCCGCACGGCGGTCGTGGTGCGCAGCGTCGCGGCAGCGCCCTCGGGCGTGTCGGTGTTCAAGTTGGGATGCATGCCGACGAGGTTCATGTGTCGAACCCCCGGCCCTTTCGCTTTCTCAATTCCTCGGTGTCGGGGACCGCGCCTGGGGTGAAGTAGCCGGCCGCCATCTTGGCGTCCATCTCCACACGAGCGTCCGGCGGTATCAGCGCGTCCGGAATGTTCACGCGTTCGCCGACCTCGATTCCCGAAGCCGTGATGGCGTCGTACTTCATGTTGCTCATGGAGACCAAGTGGTGGATCTTCTTGATTCCCAACCAATGCAGCACGTCGGGCATCAACTCCTGGACACGCATGTCCTGCACACCTGCTACGCATTCGGTGCGAGCGAAGTAGGCCTCGGCGGTGTCGCCGCCCGCTTGGCGCTTGCGCGCGTTGTAGACGAGGAACTTGGTCACCTCGCCCAACGCGCGGCCCTCCTTGCGGAAATAGACCACCACACCAACCCCGCCATGCTGCGCGCCCCGGATGCTTTCCTCGATCGCATGCGTGAGATACGGGCGACAGGTGCAGATATCGGAGCCGAACACATCTGAGCCGTTGCATTCGTCGTGCACTCGCGCGGTCAACTCGACATTGGGATCGCCGAGGTCGCTGCCGTTGCCGAAGACGTAGATGGTCTGCCCGCCGATCGGCGGTAGGAAGACCTCGAGATCGGAGCGGGTGACGAGTTCCGGGTACATCCCGCCGGTCTCTTCGAAAAGCACACGGCGCAAATCGTTTTCGCTGCAGCCGAATCGATGCGCAACGCCAGGCAGGTGCCAGACGGGCTCGATCGCCGCCTTGGTGACCAGCGCCGCGCCGGTCGGCAGCAGGACCTGACCATCCGGGCGCAGACGACCTTTCTGGACGGCGTCCATGATCTCGGGCACGATGACATGAGCATTGGTGATGGCGATGGTCGGGCGGATGTCGTATCCGGCTGCCAGGTCGGCGGCGAAGACGTCGGCCACCATGGCGCCCCACGGGTCAAGGCTGACGATCCTGCCGTGCTCGCTCCACTGTGGGAACGGGCCAATGACGTCGGTGGGCGTCGTGTCCGTGAGGTCGGCCTTGTGCTCACGCGACAACGCGCCTGCCGCCACCGCCAGTGCCCGGTACACGCTGTATGAGCCGCTATGCGTGCCGATCACATTGCGATGGGCGCGCTTGGTGGTGGTGCCGATGAGCGGCCCTCGCTCGGCCGCCGTCGGTGCGCCCCAACGAATGGGCGGCGCATCGAAGCCGGCGCTGTGTGAGGTCAGGCGGATATGACCGGAAGCGCTATTCGGCCTGGCAGGCGATGGCACGCCGGGGCCGGCTTCAGCAGACATGGTGTCCTCCGTCGGGAAGGCGCAAGCATATCCAGTCTGCCTGTTTGACGCGCTTTTTGACGGAACCTGTTTCGCATCGCCACTCAGCCTCGCGGCAAACCGCGCAGGTACCATCGCGACATGCTTGGGGAGGACCTCTCCGGTCGGTTCGACTACTTGTTCGAGCCGCTAAACGTCGACGAGTCGGCCGGTGACGGCGACGACGTTGCCCCCCAAGCGCACGCAGAGCCCGAAACCCGCAACCGGTGGTCGAGCCGGTTAGTTCTCGCTGGCGTCGCTTTAGCAACGCTGGCCGCCGGGACCGCGACGGCCATCGCGCTGGTGCAGCCCGCCGAGCCGGAACCGCAAAGACTCATCCCTGGCAACGACGCGCCGCTGTCCACAACGGTGTCGCCGGTGGTGTCGACGCCCGTACCGCTCACCCCCGCAGGGCTTCTTCCGGAGCTACCGGCGACGGCCGGCACCTCCGCCACCCGCACGTCTGCAGCGATACCGCCCATCGCGCCGCAACAGCCTTCGCTACAGGAACCAACGACCGTTGCCAGCGAGCCGCCCGGCACGATGCCGCCGCCGCCCACGACACGCGCGCCGATCAGCGTCAGCCCCGAATCACGCGTGCCGTTTCCCAACCAGACTCCGCCGCGGAAGAACGAACAACGCGGCGGATTACTCGGCGGACTTTTTTAGCTGACGGCTTTCGGCGCGCGGGTTCGCAGGAACCACACAGCATTCCGCGCGCGCCATCCGCGCGATCACGCTGATATTCTGCCAACGCTGGCTGACGCGAGACCGCGGGGAGGCGGACTGCGACGCCTGCGAACGCCGTGGCGTGACCCCCGAACGAAACAGCAGAGTCCCTCACGAAAAGAGTTTTGTGCGCACCGGAGAAATCAAGGCCCTATCCGGCTTGCGCATCGTCGCCGCAGTGTGGGTGGTCCTGTTTCACTTCCGGCCGTTGTTGGAGCAGGCGTCGCCCGGATTCAGGTCCGCGCTCGCTCCCGTGCTCAATTGCGGTGCACAAGGCGTCGACCTGTTCTTCATCCTCAGCGGGTTCGTGCTGACCTGGACCTACCTCGACCGTATGGGCGAGTCGTGGTCGATGCGCGCCACCATGCATTTCCTCTGGCTACGCCTGGCCAGGGTATGGCCGGTCTATCTGGTCACGCTGCACCTGGCTGCGGCGTGGATCATCTTCACGCTTTACGTCGGTCACGAGCCGTCAAAGGTCGCCGACCAGCTCAACGCCGTCAGCTATGTGCGCCAACTTTTGCTGGTGCAGTTGTGGTTTCAGCCGTTTTTCGACGGGTCGAGCTGGGATGGGCCCGCCTGGTCGATCAGCGCCGAATGGCTGGCATACCTGTTGTTCGGCCTGTTGGTGCTGGTGGTCTTCCGGATCGCCCGGGCGACGAGGGCCTGGGGCCTGCTGTGGCTGGCTTTCGCGGCATCGCTGCCGCCGACGCTGCTCCTGCTTGCGACCGGCGAGTTCTACACGCCGTGGAGCTGGCTACCGCGGATCGTCATGCAGTTCACCGCGGGCGCGCTGGCCTGCGCCGCGGTGCGCAAGCTACAGCTGTCGGACCGGGCGCGTCGGGGTGCCGGCTACCTGTCCGTGGTGCTCGGCGTCGCGATCGTCGGCATTCTGTACCTTTTGGACGCGCATCCCATCGCCAAGGTCTACGACTCGAGCGGGCTCGTCGATGTGCTGTTCGTGCCGCTGGTCGTCACCCTGGCGGTGGGCGCCGGCACACTGCCGCGGCTGCTGTCCACCCGAGTAATGGTGTACTGCGGGCACATCTCGTTCAGCCTGTACATGGTGCACGAATTGGTACATACGGCCTGGAATTGGGCCACAGCACAGTTCGAGATCGTCCTGACGCCCGGCTGGTCGGCCAAGCTAACAGTGGTGGGTGTGCTGGCGGTCGCCCTCGCCGGTGCGGTACTGCTGTACCACTGCGTCGAGGAGCCCGCCCGCCTCTGGATGCGCAGAATGGTCAAGGTTCGAGAAATACCAGTCGAGTCCCAGGACACGCCCGCCGAAGCGGCCGATCCGTCGCATGCCCGGCTCCAGCCGCTTCACGGCCGACGACGCATACCGGCCGACGCCGTCGCTGCGCGCGCGGGCTGAGGCATGCCAAACAGCCGAATCATGCTGCGCGCGATGACAAGCAGCAGTTCTGTAACGCATCGCTCACAAATGGGTCGACGCCTGGCATTTCGCCCGTGGGGCCGTAGGCTGTTCCGGTGAGTCGTCTGATCACGGCCATGGTAACGATTGCCGTACTTCTCGCTACGCTCGCTGAGCACCGAACACCGGTCTGGCACAACGAAACATTGAATCAGGCCGTCTCCGTCAACCACATCGCGGTGATCGGCGACTCGTACACGACCGGTGGCGATCTCGGCGGTCTCGGCTCCCAGGGATGGACCGCACGCGCGTGGCAGTGGCTGACCCAGCAGGGCATACCCGTCTCGGCAGATGTCGCGGCCGAGGGCGGGGCCGGCTACGGCACCCGCGGCAACCGCGGCAGCGTGTTCGAGGATCTGACCGCTCACGCGGTCAAACCGGAGGATGTGCTGGTGGTGTTCTTCGGCTCTCGCAACGACCAAGGGGTGGAGCCGACCCACCTGTCGATTCTGGCCTGGGGCACGTTTCAACTTGCGCGAAGCACCGCACCCAAAGCACGGTTTTTGGTGATCGGGCCGCCGTGGCCCACCGCCGACCCGCCGGAAGCAGTATTGCGAATCCGCGACGCCCTGAAGTATCAGGCCACCGTCGTCGGCGCGACCTTCATCGATCCCATCGCCGAGGGGTGGTTTGTCGGCAGACCCGACTTGATCGGCAATGACGGCGTGCACCCAACCGACGCCGGCCATGCGTACATGGCGGACAAAATCGCGCCGTTGATCGGCGCACGGTTGTCGTGACGTACCCGTGAAAGACGGCGCCCCGTAAGCCATCTCAGCTCACGGGGCGCCGTCCTCGGGTTGTTACTTCAGGTCGAACCTGTCGTTGTTCATGACCTTGACCCACGCCTTGGCGAAGTCCGCCACGAACTTCTCCTTGGCATCGTCCTGGGCGTAGACCTCGACCACAGCGCGCAGCACCGAGTTGGAGCCGAACACCAGATCGTTGGCGGTGGCCGTCCACTTGGGCTGGCCCGACGCGCGGTCAATGCCCTCGTAGACGTTCTCGGCCGCACCCGACTTCCATTCGGTGCCCATGTCGAGCAGGTTGGCAAAGAAGTCGTTGGTCAGCACGCCCGGCTTATCGGTGAACACGCCGTGCTTGCTGCCGCCGTGATTGGCGCCCAGCGCGCGCAGACCCCCGATGAGAACCGTCAGCTCCGGAGCGGTGAGGTCCAGCATGTACGCCCGTTCCACCAACAACTGCTCGAGCGGAGCCTTCTCACCGGCGCGCACGTAGTTGCGGAAACCGTCGGCCCGCGGTTCGAGCACCGCGAAGGAATCCACATCGGTGCTCTCCTGCGAGGCATCGGTGCGCCCAGGCGCGAATGGAACCGTTATCTCGACCCCAGCGTCCTTGGCGGCCCTCTCGACAGCCGCGGTGCCGGCCAGCACGATCACGTCGGCCAGCGAAACCTTCTTGCCGCCGGACGCGGAGCCGTTGAAGTCCTGCTGGATCTTCTCGAGCACTGGCAACACCTTCGACAGTTCGGCAGGCTCGTTGATCTCCCAGTTCTTCTGCGGCTCAAGGCGGATCCGCGCCCCGTTCGCACCGCCGCGCTTATCGGTACCGCGGAAGCTGCCCGCCGACGACCACGCGGTGTTGACCAGCTGTGCCACCGACAGCCCTGACTCCAGAACCTTGCTCTTCAGCGACGCGATGTCCTGCTCGTCGACGAGTGCGTGGTCGACGGCAGGCACCGGGTCCTGCCACAGCTGCGGCTCGGCGACCCAGGGGCCCAGGTAGCGCGTGATGGGGCCCATGTCGCGGTGCAGCAGCTTGTACCACGCCTTGGCGAACGCCTCGTTGAGCTCCTCGGGATGTTCCAGCCAGCGCCTGGTGATTTCGCCGTAGATCGGATCGAGCCGCATCGAGACGTCGGTGACCAACATCGTGGGCTTGCGCGGCGGGCCGCCGAACGGATCCGGGATCGTCGCCTCGGCGTCCTTGGCCTCGAATTGCCACGCGCCGGCGGGACTCTTTGTCAGCTCCCACTCGTTGCCGTAGAGGATTTCCAGGTAGCTGTTGCTCCACTTGGTCGGCGTGTTCGTCCACACCACCTCGAGACCGCTGGTGACCGTATCGCCGGCCATGCCGGAGCCAAACGGGCACTTCCAGCCCAGGCCCTGCTGCTCGATGGGAGCACCCTCGGGCTCGGGTCCGATGCCATCGTCCGGCCCCGCGCCGTGGGTCTTACCGAGGGTGTGGCCACCGACGATGAGGGCGGCGGTCTCCTCGTCGTCCATTGCCATGCGGCCGAACGTCTCGCGGATGTCGTGCGCGGCGGCCAGTGGATCCGGCTTGCCCTCGGGCCCTTCGGGATTGACGTAGATAAGGCCCATCGTGGTCGCGCCATATGGCTCGGCAAGCTGGCGCTCTCCCGAGTAGCGTTTGTCGGTGCCCAACCATTCATCCTCTTCACCGAAGAGGATTTCCTCGGGCTCCCACGCGTCCTCGCGGCCGAAACCGAAGCCGAACGTCTTGAAGCCGGCCGACTCCAGCGCGACGTTACCCGCGAAGATGATCAGGTCGGCCCAGGAGATCTTGTTGCCGTACTTCTTCTTGACGGGCCATAGCAGCCGACGTGCCTTGTCGAGGTTGGCGTTGTCCGGCCAGCTGTTGAGCGGGGCGAAGCGTTGCATGCCCTGGCCGCCTCCGCCACGGCCGTCGTGGATGCGGTAGGTGCCTGCCGCGTGCCAGCTCATGCGGATCATCAGGCCCGCGTAGCTGCCGTAGTCGGCGGGCCACCAGTCCATCGAGGTGGTCAGCACCGACATCACGTCGGCCCTGAGCGCCTCCGGGTCGAGCTTCTTGAACTCCGCCACGTAGTCGAAGCCTTCACCCAGCGGGTTGCCCTTCTCGTTCTGACGATGCAGCAGAGACACGTCCACTTGGTCCGGCCACCAGTCGCGGTTGGTCCGGGGTGCGTGCGCCTTCGGCTTGGGCGACGCGATTGCGGGGTTTTCGCTCTCGCTGTTGCTCGCGGTCCCGCTGTCGGGAGCGGGCGGGCGGCTGTCGGATGTATCAGTCACAGCATTCCTTCCGGGGGTGGGTGAATCGGGCTGTGATCACGGATGTGATCACGAAGCTTGTGACGCCGAGCAGTCGGGGCACAGGCCCCAGTAGATGACCTCGGCCTCGTCGAGGACGAAGCCATCGAGCGCGTCGTTGTCCGACGGGGTGAGACACGGCGCCTCGCCGACGGCGCAGTCGACGTCCGCGATGACCCCGCAGGATCGGCACACGATGTGGTGGTGGTTGTCGCCGACGCGCGACTCATAACGGGCCACCGAACCCGACGGCTGAATCTTGCGGACCAGGCCGACGCCGCTCAGGGCGGCGAGCACGTCGTATACCGCCTGCCTCGACACGTCTGGAAGATCGGCCCGCACGGCACCAAAGATCGTTTCGGTGTCGGCATGCGGATGGGCGTGCACGGCCTCCAGCACCGCCACGCGGGGGCGCGTCACGCGTAGGTCAGCTGCACGGAGCTGATCTGCGTAGTCCGGAACCGGCGTCACGGCACCTATCATGCTCCTTTTCTGGAATGAGTCAAGTCTTCTGGAGGATGAATTCTTGGTCGCGGGGTCAAGCGTCGCTCGGGCCGAGATCTCGCTCGGTTGCGCCAGCGCAACGCAGGGCAGTTGAGGATTGCGAGTTTGCCAGTGGTGCGTTCTCGAATCACGTTGGCAACACAGGCGGTTCGCAGCATCGCTGACCCTTCGTAGCGCGCTGCCGCACAGTATTGTTCTCGGGGATGCAGGGACGACCGTGCTGAGACGCGCCGAGCCTGACGACCCGGCGAGTTCGCTCGGCAGCTTCGGCACCATCGGCCGCCTGGTCGTGCGTAGACCGCTGATCGTCATCGGATTGTGGCTCGCGTTGGCCGTCGCGTTGTTCCTCTTGTTCCCGCCGCTGGCCAAGATCGCGGGGGAGAAGCAGCCCGAGTTTCTGCCGTCCGATGCGCCTGTCCTAGTCGCCAACAACGCGATGATCAAGGAGTTCAACGAGTCGGACTCGCAGAACAGCCTGCTGGTTGTGTTGAGCAACGACAACGGGCTCGGTCCGGCGGAGGAGGCGGTCTACCGCAAGCTCGTCGACAACCTTCGCGCTGACCACCAGTCGGTGGTGATGCTGCAGGACTTCATCAGCACCCCAGCCTTGCGCGACGTCGTCACGAGCAATGACAACAAGGCGTGGTACCTACCTGTCGGACTCGCCGGCGAGCTCGCCACGCCGGCCGCCAGCGAGTCATACAAGAAGGCCGTCGAGATCGTCAAGGCGTCGACGACGGGCACATCGCTGACCGCGCACCTCACCGGCCCGGCCGCCACGGTCGGCGACATGACCGCAGCCGGTGAGCGTGACGTTCACGTGATCGAAATCGCGACCGCGCTCATGGTTTTGACGATTCTGCTGCTCGTCTATCGAAACCCGCTCACCATGTTGCTGCCCTTGGTGACCATCGGGATATCGCTCGTCGTTGCCCAGCAGATCATCGCCTGGCTTGCGCAGCTGGGGCTGAGTATTTCGCCCCAGGCCATCGTCCTCGTCAGCGGGATGATGCTGGGCGCGGGAACGGATTACGCGGTCTTTCTTATCTCGCGATACCACGAATACCTCCGGATGGGTGAGGAGTCCGACGCCGCGTTGGTCTCGGCCTTGGGGTCGATAGGCAAGGTGATCGCGGCGTCTGCGGGCACCGTTGCGATCACGTTCCTGGGCATGAGCTTTGCGAAACTGGGAGTGTCCTCCACGATCGGGCCCGCCGTGGCCATCACGATCATCGTCGCGTTCATCGCGTCCATCACATTGCTGCCCGCGATGCTCGCGCTCGCAGGCCGGCGCGGTCTATGCAAGCCCAGACGTGAACTCACCAGCCGCTTTTGGCGGCGGTCGGGCGTTCGGATCGTGAAGCATCCGACACGGCATCTGGTGGCCAGCCTTGTCGTGTTGGCGATCCTGGCCGGTTGCGTAGGCGTGATCAAGTTCAACTACGACGACCGCAAGAACCTGCCGGCCGACGCGGACAGCAATGTGGGATATGCGGTGATGGCCGAGCATTTCCCGGTCAACTCGAGCATCCAGCAGTTCATTCTGGTGAAATCCCCCCGCGACCTACGAAGTCCCAAGGCCCTCGCCGACCTCGAGCAGATGGCCCGCCGCGTCAGCCAGGTCCAGGGCATCGCCGCCGTGCGCGGTGTCACCCGGCCCACCGGTGACACCCTCGAACAGGCCAAGGCCACCTTCCAAGCCGGTGCGGTCCGCGACAAGCTCTCCGAAGCGTCGACTCAGATCTCCAGTCGCGACGCGGATCTCGATCGGCTCACCGGCGGTGCGCACCAGCTCGCCGACACCCTCGGTGACGTCCGCAACGGCGTATTGGAAGCGATGACTTCGGTAAGCGGACTGACCAATGCGCTGATCGATATGCAGAGCCGGTACGGCGCGAACGCGACACTCGCCGACATGGACCGGTCCGCGCAGCTCGTGAAGAACATGCGGGCGCTCGGTGATGCGTTGGGGGTGAATCTCACCCAGGTCGACGACGTTTACCGGTGGGCGGTCCCGATGATGACGGCGTTGAACTTCAGCCCGGTGTGCGCCGTGGACCCCGCGTGCCAGAACTCTCGGGCGGTCCTGCAGCGCCTGGTCGCGGCGCATGACGACGGGACGCTGCAATTCTTGTCCGATCTGGCACAGCAGCTGCAGTCCACACAGGGCACGCAGCCGGTAGACAGCACTGTCACCGAGCTCCGCGCCAAGCTCGAGAATGCCACCGAGGCGGCGCGACAACTCGGGCTGGACAAGCCGGATGGCATTCAACGCGCTTTCCTTTCGTGTTCGTCGGTTCGTGGCGACACTCCCGAGGACGTCGACGTCACCGCAGCGGACTCGACGAATGGCCCTGAGTTGCAAGGACAGTCGTGGTCCACAAGGCGTGGAGTGCCACGCCGCTCGCTGCATCCACGGGTGCGAGCGGAACCGACTGGTGATGGTGCCTGCCAATCCGCGCGAGAGGTGCGGCCTGACCGCACCACTCAGCGATGCCACGCGCTGACCCCCGACTACACGTGGTCCCGCAACTGGCATGCGCGAGAAAATAGCAGGAATTAATCGCATTTGTGCAACCAAAGATTTCAAGCTGAGCGCTTAAAGATGAAGGGCTAATACGGTGGCGTTTGCTGGTTTTACGCCATTGTTGGCAGGCCATCTTCAGACAAAACTTCACGCGCTTCCCGATCCGTTAACACGGGCGCGTCGGCGTCGCAACAGCTACGTCAGTCCCGTGTCGCTGACCGCCAATTCCTTGTGCCTGAATCGGTTTCAGCACTTCAGTCGAGCTAGCGAGGCTAATTCACATGGGGCAACTATTGCCGAGCGGCCGCCCGATACACCCCGAGGCCTGACAGTGTGAGTTGTCAAATATGCCGTGATTTGTAAAGTTGCTAATTGACGGCAATTATAATTTGTGGAATGTGTCGAATGCTCGGTGAATTTCCGGTGCATTGCACACGCCGGCCAAGGAGCCGAAAGGTGCCGGCCGGGTATGCCAGCAAACCGCAGAAGATTTCTCGCCGCGTCTGCGAATCCGGCCTTGGTGTAGTGCTTTTCGCGCGAGGCGTCGTACGCTCATCGCCGTCGTCGGGCGTAGCGCTCGCTAAAGCGCCGCAAGATGGCTGGAGGATGCTCGATGCTCCGTTGCAATGCAGCGGATTTCAAAGCGTCTGCCGTCTCCGGGGCGAAGTATCCGTGATCCTTGTACACGTCGATTCGCGTGCAGATCCCGTCGGCGTCGAGTTCCGGGTGGAACTGCGTCGCATAGACGTTGTCGCCCACCCGGAAGGCCTGGACCGGGCAGTCGGCCGAGTATGCCAGGCACTCGATACCCGGTGGCAGCGCGCTGGCTCCTTCCTTATGACCGCCGTAGGCATCGAAGACATCGGGCAGCTCGGCAAACAACGGATCGCGGCGGCCGTGTTCGGTAAGGGTGACCGTCATGGCGCCGACCGGCTCGGGACAGGTGCGGTCGACCGTAGCGCCGACCACCGTGCCGAGCGTGCCGACGCCGTAACAGCATCCGAGAAACGGGAAGTCGTGCTCGACGATTCGGCGGATCAGTGCCAACAACTCAGATTCGACGCGTCGCTGCGTCTCTGATTTCGACTGCACCGCGTCGCTGACGTTATACGGTCCACCACCCAGGATGATCCCCGACCAATCGGCGAGGTCGATCTCTCCCAACGGCTCGTGAGTCAGCCGTATGCGGTGCAGCCCGTTGGCGTCCAGCCGCCCAAAGCGCATCACCGCCCTGTACTCGTCATCCGCTGCTGCGTCCTCGGCGCGGATCGACAGCAGCAGGAACGGGGCATGTCCAGCGTCTGTTGGCATGGTCCGCTCAATCTAACGGCTGACGTCTCTCGGCCTCCTTGCATGCGACAACCGCACAGCGATCGACGGTCGGCGGGAAGACAACTCCGTCCGCTGGCAAAGTCACTCTGCTTCGGGCGATGATCCTTGGGGACCGCTGACCCGCCGTAAGACCGCATCCATCGACGCGATGTTAAGCAGCAAGTCACCGCCTGAACTGCACATAAACACTTTGCTTAAGTTTTCTGTGGGATTTCTTATTGATCTTGGCCACATCTGGGTACACCTGCGTGCACCAACGGTCGAACGGGAGACTCGGCAATGGCAAATGCCGAGCGGGAAGGTACACAGGGGTGTCCGACATGAGTAATGAGGGACTGACACCTGAGGAGCTGCAGGCCGAAAGCGCCATCGCACTTCCTGACAAGGAGGTCGTGTCGATTCTCGACCTCAACGCTGATATCGACATCGCGATCGACGCCGCGTCGCCGATCGACCTGGCCGCCGCCGCGAACCTCAATGTGGCAGCACCCATAGATGCGGCCGCCAGCGCCAATGCCTTGTCGTCTGGCTCCAGCGCGCAGTCGTCGGTCGACCAGGGTGCCATGATCACCCAGATACTGGGCACCGATGCAAACCCGATCGAGGCCAACGCAACCTCGAATCAGATCAGCAACATCGACCAGGGCGAGGAGCCCGTTGACGGCGGCACCACTCCACCACCTACCGGTGGCACCGGGGATGGCGGCACGACGGTGGATACGAGTACAGGCGGATTGCTCGACGGCAACCTGCTCAACGTGAATGTCAACGTCGACCTCGACACCGATCTCGCCGCGCCGATCTCCGGCGCCGTGGCCGCCAACGCCAACGTTGCCGCTCCGATCAGCGCCAGCGTCGCCGCCAATATCGGCTCGGTCGACTCGCATGCCATCGCGGTTTCCGAGCAGGACGCGATCATCGAACAGAGCATCGTTGGTTCGGCCAATGCAACAGCCAACCAGGACTCCACGATCTCGCAGGGTGAGGTCGCCGACGGCGGCACGACCAGTGGCGGCACCGCGACCAGTGGCGGCACCGCGGATTCCGGTGGGACAAGCGGCGGCACCACTGGTGGTGACAGTGGCGGTAGTTCCGCCGGCTGACGCTGAGGATCATTCGACGTGACCACCATCGACGCACGGCCGGCACAAGTAGGCCTGCAGCGAGCGGACGGTGTCGAGTTCATTGGGGAGATGGCGGGATCCGGCTACCGAACCCCGCCATCCCTCGTCCGCCGCGGCGACGGGCAGACCGTTCAGCTGACACCACTGCTGTACGCGATCCTGCACGAGATCGACGGTCGCCGTACCCCGGCGGAGGTGGCTGACGCCGTCTCAGTGTCAACGGGCCGCGACGTCAGCGAGGACAACGTTCGACAGCTTGTCGACCAGAAGCTGAGGCCATTCGGCCTTTTAGTCTGCGCGGATGGTAGCCAGCCTTCGCTGAAGAAGCGAGAACCCTTGCTGGGCTTGCGCTTTCGCTATGCCGTAACCAACCCCGATCGGACCCGTCGGCTCACCGACCCCTTCCGGTTTTTGTTCCGGCCGTGGATGGCCGTCCCGGTGCTCGCGGCCTTCGCGGTCGTCTGCTGGTGGGTGTTCTTCCGCAAAGGGCTGGCATCGGCGGCGTATGACGCCTTCGAGCGTCCCGGCCTGCTGATCCTGGTCTTCGCGATCACCATCGCATCGGCGGGATTCCACGAGTTTGGGCACGCCGCCGCGGCGAGGTACGGGGGCGCCACGCCGGGCGTGATGGGCTTCGGCATCTACCTGGTCTGGCCCGCGTTCTACACCGACGTCACCGACTCGTACCGACTCGGGCGTGGCGGACGGGTGCGGACCGACCTCGGTGGTCTGTACTTCAACGCGATCGTCGCGGTCGCGATCGCGGGCCTGTGGTGGTGGCTGCGCTACGACGCGTTGCTCCTCGTGGTGGCGACGCAGATATTGCAGATGCTCCGCCAGCTCGCTCCGATGGTCAGATTCGACGGCTACCACGTGCTGGCCGATCTCACCGGAGTTCCCGACCTCTATTCCCGCATCAAACCAACGCTGCTCGGCGTGCTGCCGTGGCGGTGGGGTGATCCGACCGCGCGGCTGCTCAAACCGTGGGCGCGTGTCGTCGTGACCGTGTGGGTAATGGTCGTTATTCCGCTGCTAATCGGCGCACTGGCAACGGCGATCTTCGCGCTGCCGCGGCTGATGGGCACTGCTTGGGCAAGCCTCGGCAAGCAGCGAGACGTGCTGACAGACGCCTGGGCCGACGGGGACATGATCCAGTCGACCGCCAGGGTGCTGGAGATGATCGCGATCGTCATCCCCGTCGCCGGCATCGTGTACCTGCTTGTCCGACTCGCCAGGCGCAGCGCGCTGGGTGCCTGGCGCAGCACGGCCGGCAAGCCGGTGAAGCGTGCTTGGACCGCGCTGCTCGGCGCGGCGCTGCTTGGCGGCGTCGCCTATGCGTGGCTCCCGCACGACGGCAACTATCGACCGATCCAGCCGCAGGAGCGCGGCACGATCGGCGACATCGTCTATGCGCTGGGGGTTGAATCGTTCGGTAGTCCGCCGCCGCAAAAGGCGGCTGCGCCGCAACTCGCTTCGTCCACGCTCGTCAAGGGTCAGCGCGGCGTCGTGCAGGCTGTGTGGGACACCCGCACTCCTCCTCCGACCTTCACCCAGCCGCAACTCGCGGTCATCCTTATTCCCAAGCCAGCCTCCGGGGCCGTCGTGGGCGGCGGCCGATTCACCCCCGCGCCAAGCGCTCCGGTGGACGAAGGCCAATCTGCCGATGCGCCAGACACTCCGGTGGACGAGGGCCAATTCACCGCTGCGCCAAGCACTCCGGTGGACGCGGGCCAATTCACCGCTGCGCCAATCATTCCGGTGGACCAAGGCTGGGTCTTCCCAGTCAACAAGCCGCTAGCGCCTGAGCCCGGCGACAACCAAGCGTTAGCGGTAAATACCACCGACAACACGGTGGAGTACGACGCCGCCTTCGCCATGGTATGGGTTGAGAACGAAGATGCAATGAATGTCAATGAGGCCCACGCCTATGCCTCGTGCAACTCGTGTGCCGCAGTAGCCTTTTCCTACCAGGTGGTATTTGTCGTAGACACCGACGACACCGATGACAACGTCGCTGCGCCGCAAAACCTCGCTGGGGCGCTGAACTACAACTGCGTGAACTGCCTCACGTACGCCCTGGCACAACAGCTGTTCATCACGCTGGAGCGGCCGCTGACCGACGAGGAGATGGCCGCCCTCGAGGAAGTCTGGGCGGAGATCGAGGCCTTGGAGACACGGATCAACAGCGGGGAGATGACACCCGAGGAGATCGACGCGGTCGACGAGCAGCTCGCGGCGTACACAAGCGAAATCAAAGAGATCGCTGCCCCGGCGATGGGGACGACGGCGCCGTCCACGGCATCGCAGACCGTGGCAGAGACAGCGGTTCCGGCCGCCTCGTCGACGGCCCCACCCACAGCTCCACCGTCACCTACCGCGGCATCGACGGCGACCCCCACTCAATCACCGACCGTGCCGCCCACAGCGTCACCCACTCCGACATCGAGCGCGTCACCCACGACGCAATCTAGCGAGCCGACGGGGGTGACAGCCGACGCCACGCCCCCCACTGATTCGACGTCGACCGACACCACCTCGGACGGTTCGACGTCGGCCGACACCACCTCGGACGGTTCGACGACGGGAGACGCCACCTCGGATGGGTCGACTTCCGACGGAACTGCTACGTCGCCATAACGGGCCGAACTAGAATCTCCACTCGTGGTGAGCGCGTCACATCACACCCTGGTAGGTGACCGGGCACTGACCCGGCGGCAGGCGCGACGATTGAGTCGGCGCTTCGGTGGCGTCGGCGTCACAATCCCCGCGACCCGCCTTCGGCAGATCGCGGCGGGGGCGAGCGCGGGCGATGCCGAACTCACCGATGTCCGATTCGCACTGGCCGCCACGGAGATTCAGTACGAGCAGCGGCTCGCGAAGCTCAAGCACAGCAGACGTCAGGCCGGGCACTGGCTCATAGTCGCGGGCCTGGTCCTACTGCTGCTGAGCTCGCTGTTGTGCATGGCCTTGCTCTTCTTCAGCCTGACCCTGCACACCTACTCATACTGATTACGACGATGCTCGGTCGCGGGCCTGATTCGGAACACCCGGCGCGCCGTTAATCCTCCTTGCGAATCAACCGCTGCAGCGCTTCGCGGTCGGACTCCAGCAGCTCGTCGATGCGAGATTGGTTCACATCGGCGACGATGATCTCGCCGACCTCCTGGTACACGTCGCGGAAGATGCCGTGGGACTTCATCTTCTCGGTCTGATAGATGTTGTCCTCGGTGGGCGTCACGTAATACACGATCTCGGCCTTGAACCTGTGAATCAGCCAGACGTGGATCAAGTCCATCAGCCGCTTCTTGCGCATTTTCTCGGCGAACGTGTTCTGGTCACGCACAGTGAGAATGCTGCGACCGTGCCGATCCTTGATCGGATCGACCACGACATTGGCCAACGGATCCTCGCCCTCGCCGTAGATCCCGAGATCGAGCACGTCGGACCCAGCGCGCCGCGGTCGGAGCTGAACCCGCAGCTTCTCCCCGAGCTGATAATGCTCGCTCCACAGCGCCAGCCATTCCTCCAGTAGTTTCTTCGGGACCTCGGTCTGCACCAGATGCTGATGCTGCGTCGAGCCCTCGCCCATCGCCTTGGTGGTCGCGGTGCGCCCGGACGATGCGGCCAGCGCGGCATCGCTGCGCGGTCCGCCCACCAGGGTTTGCGGTGTGCGGTAAGGAGATTCGACAAGTCGCATCTTGCGTTGCAGGCGCGCGAGCGCGAGCATGCCCTCTTGCCGCAGCGACGTCGCGAACTCCTCGCAGGCGACACCGTCTACCTGGTGCCCGCCGTACGTGATGAAGTTGAAGACGAACCCCATCTTGCCGAGTTCCTCAGGGAATGCCCGCATCTCGTCGTCAGTCATGCCCGTGGTGTCCCAGTTGAACGAGGGGGACAGGTTGTAGGCCATCATCTGGTCGGGGAACTCCGCGTGGATCGCGTTGGCGAACTGGCGCGCGTCGGCCAGGTCGGCAGTCTTCGTCTCCATCCAGAGGATGTCGGCGAACGGCGCAGCGGCCAGCGACTTGGCAATCGCGTATGGGATGCCGCCGCGGATCTGGTAGTAGCCTTCCGGCGTCTTCGCCCGCTCGCAGTCCCATGCGACGTCGGCGCCCAACTCCTTTGCCTTCTCCCGCGCGGTGTAGAGCGATGCCCGGGTGGCGAACTTCCGCCAATCCGCGGCGCTCATGTCGGCCGGCTCGCCCTCCCGCTCGCGGAAGTCGAGAAGGTCACCGACCGCCTCCCCATAGGTCTGCAGGCCGGCGTCGACTTGCCAGATGTCGACGAACTGCGACTCGATCTTGTCGAACAGGGCGTCGACTGATTCCTCCGCGTCGTCCTGCCAGGCCTTGGCCGCCTCCGCGATCGCGCCATGGATGCCGTGGCGCTGCAGCCATGCGTCGGCGGCGGCGTACTCGCCGTCGGGCAGCGCGTAGAGAAGGTGCCCGTTCACCTCCGTGAGTCCCGAGTCATAGAACCGTCGCATCATCGCCAGGAAGCAGGCCTTGTACGAGGGGATCTTGAGGTTGGTGGCGCCGAGGAGGAACGGCTGGTCGCGCTCGTCGGCACGGCTTTCGAGCAGGTTCGCGGCCTCGGCATCCGTGCGCGCCACGATGATGCCCGGCACCCGCATGATGTCGAGCTGGAAGCGAGCGGTGTTGAGGCGCTTGATCTGTTCGTCCGACGGCACAAGAACCTTGCCGCCCTGATGGCCGCATTTCTTGGTGCCGGGGCGTTGGTCCTCGATGTGGTACCCCGGAACGCCGGACTCGACGAAACGCCGGATCAGGTTGCGCACGTGGGGATCACCGCCGTGCCCGGTGTCGGCGTCAGCGATGATGAATGGGCGATAGTCGTAGGCCGGGGTCGCGGCGCGTTGCTCATCAGTCATGCGCAGCCGTAGGTATTGCTGATTGCGGTCGGCGGTCAGCAGCGCGCGCACCAGCCCCGCGGCTTCGTCGGGTACCTGGCTCAGCGGGTAGCTCGCGAGATCGGGTCCCGGATCCTCGCTGATGGACCCTTTCGCCGAGGTCGCCCAGCCGCCGAGGTAGATGCCTTCGATACCCATGCGCTTCATGACCACGGCCTGGCCCGGCGAATAGGGGCCGAATGTGGTGATGCTCTTCTTCTCGGCGAACAACTCGCGCAGGCGCGCATAGAAGGCCTGCGCCGCCTCGCGTGCCACGGTGTAGTCGGCCGGGATCGTCCCGCGCTGCTCTGCGACCTGTCGGGCCGAATAGAGTCGGATTATCCCCTCGAAGCGCGGACTGTCCAGATATCGCTGCGTGGCGGCGACGTCTTGCTCGAATGGTGTCTGCGGCTGGGCATCCGCTTCGATGATGGCCATTGGTCATGCTCCTCTTCGAGCCCGGTTCCCCGACGACGGCCCACGATAGGCCGGTACTTCCCGACAATACGACGCGGGTCTGGCGACGATGCGGTAATCACCAAGCGCTCGCTATCCCGGTCCCGGCCAGGCGCTGCCCGCGCCGTCGATCGGCGTCGGGCAAGATGACTGACATGTCCGGTCCCGCGCTGCGAGAGTCCTAGTGGTCCGCGGCGAACGGCGGAGCCTGCTGCCGACGCGGGTGCTGTCGCTGCGCATCATCGTCATCGTCGCGGCACTTTCCGTGGTTGCCCTAGTCATCACCCTCGGGGCATGGGTGTGGTTCGGCGTGACAAACGACCAGTACAGCCAGCTTGACCGGCGGCTTGACTCGGTGAGCAGTCTTGGTGATATCAGCACGCTGCTGCGCACGGCCCAGAACGAGACTGCTGACCAGCCCGCCATGAACGGGGGGCTGGTACGCACCGCTCGAGTCGGGAGCACCGCCGTCTCCGTCCCCGCCGACATCGTGTTGCCGCAGTTCGACAACGGGTACGCGAACACCTCGATCAACGGCGTGGAATACCGAGTCCGGACTTTCTCTGCGGGGGTGGCGTCGATCGCCGTCGGCGCGCCGCTGGCGGAAACGCAGAGTCGCATCGACGACCTGCATCGGCGGGTGTTGTTGATCTGCGGCGGCGTGATCGTGGGTACCGTCCTGGTCGGCTGGGTGATGTGGCTGATCATGATCAACCCGTTCCGCTTGCTGGCCCAGCAGGCCCGCGCGATCAACGCTCAGTCCAAACCCGATGAGGTTCAAGTGCGCGGCGTCCGGGAGGCCGTCGAGATCGCCGAGTCTGTCGAGGGCATGCTCGCCCGCATCGGCGACGAACAACAGCGCACCAGGGCCGCCCTCGAATCGGCTCGCGACTTCGCCGCCGTCGCCTCGCATGAACTTCGCACGCCGTTGACGGCGATGCGCACCAACCTCGAGGTGCTGTCCACCCTTGACCTGCGCGATGAGCAACGAAAAGAAGTGGTCGGCGACATCATCCGCACCCAGAGCCGGATCGAAGCGACGCTCACTGCGCTCGAACGCCTGGCCCAGGGCGAATTGACGACCGTCGACGACTTCGTCCCGGTCGACATCACCGACCTTCTCGATCGCGCGGCGCATGACGCGATGCGGAACTATCCGAATCTGCATGTGTCGCTGGCATCTTCGACCACAGTGCTGATGGTGGGCCTGCCAGCCGGCCTGCGTCTGGTGATCGACAACGCCATAAAAAACGCCGTCAAACATGGCGGTGCCACCGAAATCAGGCTCAACGCAGAGAGTTCCAGCGAGGGCGTCGAGATCACGGTTGACGACAACGGCGACGGTGTACCCGAAGAGGAACGAGCCGCCGTGTTCGCGCGATTCTCCCGCGGGTCAACAGCAGCGCGGTCGGGCTCGGGCCTCGGCCTGGCGCTGGTCGCGCAACAAGCCGAACTTCACGGCGGTACCGCCGCGCTGGAGGCCAGTCAATTAGGTGGGGCGCGACTGGTGCTCCGACTGCCCGGACCGGTGTAGGCGTCGTCCGTCCAGTTTGTCCAAATCGCGTTCGGCGTAGAGCCGGTGCTGCCACTCCTCGTTGAGAACGATAAGAAGGCATTCCTTTATGGGGAAGTCCTGCAGCCGGGGCCAGCCCGCCTCGGTACGGGTGACCGTGCCTGCGAGTTGATCGTCGGTCAGCGAATCCAAGACATGGCGCACCATCGCGTGGCGTTCGCGCCGGATCGTGAGCACCTCATCGAGCGACGGTCGCGCCTCGCGGTCCCACGGGATGCCGTCCCAGCCGGGCGCCTCGTCCCACGGCAGATCCAACGGGTGCCACGGAGAGGCGTTGCCGAGGACCATCCGGTCCACCCAGGCCGCGATGGCGAAGTTGAGGTGCCGCAAGGTTTGGATGAAGGACCACTCATCATCGACGTTGCGGTGAAGCGCCTCCGCGGGAAACGTCATCGCCCGCGCCACTGTGCCCTGCCACAGTCGCTCCAGGATCGCCCACGCCTCGCGGAAACCGTCGCTGTAGTCGGGGCGCATCTTCGCGCGGTCGGGCATGCGGCGGTTCAGTTCTGCCTCGACCAGCGGCGCGATATCGACACCATTGACCACGACGTTTTGCAGTTCACCACTGACTTCGACGTCGACGAGTTCGACGCCGCGCATCTGCACGCCGGTGAAGTCGACTCCCTTCATCTGGGCGCCCCGAAGGCTGACACGTTCGAAATGTGCTCCGGTGAGGTCCTGGTCGAAAAACCGGGTCATGGACATCACGCTAGGGGGAGTAAGCAGTAACCATGGCCGGCCGTCGCCGATACGTGCTCAGCGTGGTCGACGAGCGCCAAGCGTATTGACACGAAACACCAACGAGCCCAGCAAAATTGACGGCTCGGTCACGAAATGTCAGCGACGCGGTCACGGTATGGACAACAAATCCTCGCCGACCAGGGAAGAGTTGGGAAAACAGTCCCCGATGTTGTAGAAGTGATGGAAGTGACTGTTGTGAATTGAATAGGTCGCGTGGTTAAGGGTGCACCGGCGTCAAGCCGATGGTGCCCGAGATGGGAGTTCGAATGAAACGCATCCTCGCCGTGGCGATTGGTTTAGCCCTGCTGGCCGCCACGCCCGGCCTCGCGACCGCTGACACAACGGGCCAACAGGCGATCAATCTTGTTATCCAGCGGGCGCTTTCACAACGTGGCGTACCGTTTGCGTATGGCGGCGGCAACGTAGCGGGTCCCAGCCTTGGCACCGTTGCGGTGGAAACCCCGACCCCGGTCGCAGACCCGGCCCTCGGCGGTGCCACGGCGTCCAGCCCCGCCGGCGTCACAGGCCTCAACCTCACCCCGATCGCCGCCCCAGTCGCCGAACAACGGGTCAGCAGAGTCGGATTCGACGCGTCCGGTCTGGTGGTTTATGCATTCGCCGGCGCCGGGATCAAGATGCCGCGGTCCTCGGGCGAGCAGTACAAGGTTGGACAGAAGGTGTTGCCGTCGCAGGCGCTGCCCGGCGACTTGATCTTCTACGGTCCAGAAGGTGCCCAGAGCGTCGCGCTCTTCGTCGGCAATGGCCAGATGATCGAAGCGACCGACCCCGGCGTCACAGTGTCACCGGTACGCACCAATGGCATGACCCCGTATCTGGTTCGCATCATCGCCTGATGCAGAAGGATCATCATCGCTTGTCGGTCTGCCCCTCGGCGATCGAGTCCGCCGCCTTCACCGCGGCCGAACCTACGAGGCGACCGGACAATTCGGGCACCATCATTGCGAAGCGGGCCAGCGCGCGCTGACGCCGCGGCGCCACCGAGATTTCCGACTTGTCGTGTTCGATCGCGCGGACTACGGCATTGCCGACCTGCTCAGGGGTGCCCGTGCCGAGACCGGGCGGCGGTGCCGCGCCGCTTTCGGCGAACATCCCGGCCTCGCGAATGGCACCCGGCGTGATCACCGAAACGCCAACGCCGCTGCCGCGCAAGTCTTCTCGTAGATTGAGCGCGAAGCCACGCAGGCCGAACTTCGTGGCCGCGTAGAGGGAGGCCCGAGGGGTAGCGGCGAATCCCGAGATTGACGAGATGAAGACGAAGTGCCCGCTATCCCGCTCCTGCCAGCGGGGGAGCAGCTCACGCGTCATTCGCACGGGCGACTCGAGGTTGACGCGAAGTGCGCGACCAATCTGGTCCTGACTGAAGCCGTCAAGGCGACCGGATGCGGGTAGCGCCGCGTTGGCGACCAGCACGTCGATGTCGCCAGCCTGCTCGAGCAGCGCCAGCGCCGCGCCCTCGCCGGCGAGATCAGAGACGAGGGTCGTGTGCCCACTGCCGGGGAGCGACCTGGCCAGCTTCACCAACTCCTCGGCCTTGCGGGAACTGAGGATCAACCGCGCTCCGCGCGCCGCGAGCGCCGTCGCGATCGCGCGTCCCAGTCCTCCGGTCGCGCCAGTGAGGAGGGCCGTCCTACCGCCAAGGTTCATGTACGGGAACCTAACCTTCGGCTTGCGGCGGATCTACGTATTCAGCAAGAGCAGTATCGCGGTCGCGAGAAACAACAGGACGAAGACGCCGATCGCAATGAGGCCGATGACCGTCGCGGGCGTGAGCCTTCGCCTGGGTCGTGGTTCCGGCTCCGAGAGGCCGGACGTCTGCGCCGAGTCCGGGGGAGTCGCCCCTGGCGCGACGCCGCCGCCGGGCTCGAGACCGGGTGTTCTTGCTGGATCAGGATCCGGGGGCTGGGCTGTCATACACCTCCGCATACCCCATCGCGGACGCGCTCACACGGCGACGCGGATGCACTTTCAACGTAAAAAGTCCCCGTGCGTTATCCGCGCAAACCATTGCCGATCCGCAGGACGGGGAGCAACACACTGCGGGGGGCGAACCGGCCACCGACGCTGACCACTTTGGGGACTAGACCAGGGACGACGCTTCGACGGCCCTGCACCATTCCCACGATCGCCTCTTTGGCCACATCTGATGGGGACACTTGAGCCAGGCCGATGCTCCACTGCTGCGCATCGGCGATGTCTGCCCACTCGGTCGGCACCGGACCGGGACAGAGCGCCGTGCACGACACCCCCGTGCCGTGCAGCTCCTCGTGAACGGCTTCGGAGAACGTTTGCACGAAAGCCTTTGTCGCCGAATAGACCGCCATGCCGGGCAATGGCTGGAATCCGGCGATCGAGGCGATGTTGAGCACGGCGCCGACACCGCGGTCGATCATCCCGGGCAGGGCGGCGTGGGTGAGCTCCATGAGTGCTAGCGCGTTGAGAGTGACTTCCTCGCGTTCCCGTTCGATCGGCAGGGCATGGAACTGCCCGCTGGTGCCGAAGCCCGCATTGTTGCACAAGCCGGCGACCACAGTGCTGGCGATTCGGTCGGTCAATTCAGCGCGTGCCGAGCTTTCCGCGAGGTCGAGCGGCATGACTTCAACGGCGACGGCGTGCTTGTCCTGTAGTTCGGTGGCGAGGTCGTCGAGCCGTTCTCGGCGTCGAGCCACGAGCAGTAGTGGGTAGCCGCCGCGTGCAAGTTCGCGTGCTAGTTCAGTTCCGATTCCGGAGGAGGCACCCGTCACGACGACCGTCGCATCAACGCTTGGCTTGGGCAGGCTCATGATCGGTCACCAATGAATTCCGCGGGTGGCGTGGATGAATGCCTCGCTTCGTTTGTCGAATTGCGTTGTGCCATCACCAGAGTCGTCGCCGCGGGCGGCGGCCGAGTCGTCGAACATGCTGAAGGCGCGATTGCGCACGTAGTCCATCACCATGGGATTGACGGCGTCTGCCACCGCGGCGAACTGGCCGAACGGCGGGCTGACGCGCCGCGCCCGGTGGACGATCGCGTCGGCGAGAACGCCAGCCGCCTGATCTGGCGTCAGGGTCGGAAATCGGTCGTATACCTTCGTCGGGCCGATCATGGGGGTCTTCACCAGCGCCATGAAAACTGTTGTGAACCGCACGTTGTCATTGACGGTTTCGGCCTGAAGTGAGTCGCAGAGCGTGTCCAGTGCGGCCTTACTCGCAATGTAAGCACCGAAGCGTGGCGCGCGGGTCTGCACGCCTGCAGAGGACACATTGACGATATGGCCGGACTTGTGCTCGCGCATGCCGGGCACGAATTTGAGGATCAGTTGCACCGCGCCCAGATAGTTCAGCTGCATGGTGCGCTCGTAATCGTGGATGCGGTCGTAGGACAGCTCCAACGAGCGACGGATGGAGCGGCCGGCGTTGTTGATCAGGATGTCGACTCGGTTGAGATCGGCGAGCACTTTGTCAGCCATCTCCTCGATCGCGTCCATCTCGGAAAGGTCACACGGGTACACATGTGCGGCGCCGCCCGCGGCGCGGATTTCGTCGGCGACCTTCTCGAGCTTCTCGGGAGTGCGGGCGACGAGCGCGACCTCACCGCCGGAGGCGGCCACTTTTCTGGCGGTCGCCTCGCCGATGCCTGACGAGCCGCCCGTGATCAGGATGACCTTGCCGTCGACCGCGTCGCGCAGTGTCCGTCCTTGGACGGCGTCAACCAGGTTCTGCAGGTAGAACGGCCGATATCGGCCCGCAGAGTTGGGCGTGTTCAGAAAGCTCGACACCGCCGCGATCGGCTTCTCGATGAAACTTGTCAGATCACCGAGGTTCATGGGTGCTCCCGAACGCCGTCGTCCCGCACTGTCAATCACCTGCCTGCCCGCAGGAGCTTCAAACCAAACGTCGGCCGCCGGTCGGCCGCGGGCTTTGATCAGTACGCGCGGGCAACGTAGGCGAGCGCACCGGCGGCGTGATCGGTGTCGGGCAGTGATCCGTCGCCGAGCTGCAGGCACCGCACCGTCAGGCCACTGGTGGCGAGGTCCTGTTCGCCGGCGATGCCGACCACATCCCACGGCACACGGGCCACGCCTGTCTGCGCTGCGTCGCGAGCCTGGGCGAGCGTGGTGCAGTCGGAGGTGAAGGCGTCGCGGCGTGCTGTCGCCGCTTCGAACATGTCCAGCTGGATCCGGCTTGTCAGCCGCTGCACCTCGCCTACGACATTGTCCCGGCTCACCTTGACCTTGTGGCGGGTGTCCCGCCGGTAGAGCAGGACCGCGTTCTCAGCGAGGTCCCGTGGACCGAGTTCCACCCGGATCGGCAACCCTTGCAAGTCCCAGTCGGTGGCCCGCCAGCCGAACGCCTTGGCGACGTTGTCGTCCAGCCGTACCCGCACGCCACCCGCCGTGAGCTCCTCGACGAGGGCTGCGGCCGCACGGGTGACCGCACCGTCTGTGTCCTTCACGACCACCACGACCACTTGCACCGGTGCCAGCGCCGGCGGCAGAACCAGGCCGAAGTCGTCCCCGTGACACATGATCAGCCCGCCCAGCATCCGCGTCGACGCGCCCCACGAGGTGGTCCAGCAGAACTCGGTCGCGCCGCCGGCGCTGGAGTAGCTGATGTTGAAGGCGCGGCTGAACCTCTGACCAAGCTCGTGCGAGGTGGCCATCTGCAGCGCCTTGCCGTCACGCATGATGCCCTCACACGTCATGGTGTTCTCCGCGCCGGCGAACCGCTCCTTGGCGGTCTTGCGGCCGACGATGACAGGCATGGCCAGGACGCTGCGCATGAAGTCCAGATACACATCGTGCAGAATGCCGCGGGCGTATTGCCGCGCGTCGGCCTCCGTTGCGTGCGCGGTGTGGCCTTCCTGCCATAGAAACTCCGTGGTACGCAAGAAGATCCGCGGCCGCAGTTCCCACCGGACGACGTTGGACCACTGATTGAGAAGCAGAGGTAGATCGCGGTAACTATCGACCCACTTGGCCATGTATTCGCCTATGACGGCTTCGCTTGTCGGACGGATCGCGAGCGGCTCGGTCAGCTCCTTGCCGCCGCCATGCGTCACGACGGCAAGTTCTGGACTGAAGCCCTCGACGTGGTCGGCCTCGCGCTCGAAGAAGTTCATCGGGATGAGCAACGGGAAGTAGGCATTCTGCGCTCCGGCGGCCTTGATTCGAGCGTCGGCCTCGGACTGCATCCGCTCCCAGATCGCGTACCCGTTCGGCCGGATGACCATGGTTCCGCGGGCTGGGCCGTTCTCGGCCAGCTTCGCCTTGGTCAAGACGTCCTGGTACCACCGGGGAAAATCGTCGTGCTGAAGGGTCAGCACCGGCATCTCGTTGTCGTCTCCCTACTCATCCCTACTCAGAATGTCGACCTGACCGGCACATCCACCAAAGCCTATGGGCGGGGGAGAAGCGAGATCTTTTGCCAGATCTTGTTCGAGAGCTCGGTAGTGAGTGTCTCGATGTAGGAGATGGTCTCGAGCACGACGCCATCGGTGCTGTACTCACCACACAGCGCCGCCGTCTTCGCGGTGAGGCTCAACATTTCCGAGCAGTAGGTGAGGTAGTGGTAGAGCTGGTCCGCGTCCAGCCCGTGCACGATGCTCTCGGCGGTCGGCGCGTAGGTCGCGCTGAGCTGCTCGGGATCCTTCGAGAGCTGGTGCATGTCGATGACGTGGGCCAGCGAGCGCAGCCGGTGGAGCAATCGCAGGAGCGCGCGCCGTTCCAAGCGCTCGGGAAAGGCCCACAGAAACACCACCGCGATCGCAGCGAACACGAGGTCGTTGATGAAGCTTTCGACCAGGGGCACCCAATCCGCGGTCTTAGCCAACCCCTCGATGATGGCCGAGCGCAGAGTGAATACCAGCGCGACCAGCGTGGCGCCGACGATCGTGATCCCCGCGGCGCGGGCGGCCAGTGTGGTGCGCCGAAGGCGGTCGCGAGACTGATCCGCCTGGCTCTGCACCAGCACGACGAGGTTCCCAAGGTCGCGCGCCGCCTTGGTCAGTCCGCGCTCGCCGAAGCGCGCGAGAATGCGGCGCTCAAGGTGCGCCACGGTGGCGCCGACGTGGTCGGCGGCTAGCTGAACCTCGTCGCCAGCCAGGCTCGTACGTGCCACGTCATGACTGTAGGTCTTGTCTACGTGAAGTGGTCGCCAATGGCTGCAGTCAGGCCGTGAGTCGCCGGCCGGCCTGCTTGAGGAGGTCGCGCACGATCGGCACATGCTGAGGTTCGGTCGCCGCCCAGATTGTGCGGGCAATCCGATTGTCTTGTCGCACAAAGGTGGCGAACAACAGACCGTTCGACTCACGCTTGAAGAGCAGCTCGCCGGGCATCCCGATCAGAGACGGACGGCCCAAGCAGCACGAAATCTGGTGTGCTCGTGCGGATCTGCCAACCCAGCACGGACTGTCGCGACATCCCCAAAGCTGGCATCAGGCCAATGGCCGACCAGCCCAGCAGTAGCTTGGCTTTAACGGCGACAGGCGCACCCTCCAGGATCGCTCGGACCCATTCGACGGCGGTGCGCTCTGGCGCCGCAGGGATTTCGACGAGGAACGCATCCTCGTAGTCGATACGGGACAAGGAGCACAGGTCTCGCGCCTCCGCGGGCACTGCAACCTGGCGAATATCAATCTCCGACGTGTCCATCAGCCGAACCTTCCACTCTGGCCATCCATACAGTACTGTATGGATGATCGAGAACACTTGTCAACGGTCGGCTTAACCGAAAAAGTAGGGAACCATGCCCGCTGTGACTCGCACGCCGCGCACCAGTTGGATCGACGCAGGCCTGCGCGCATTGGCCACGGGTGGCCCGGAGGCGGTGCGTGTCGAGGTCCTGGCCCAGGAGCTTGGTGTCACCCGAGGCGGCTTCTATTGGTACTTCGGCAGCCGGGAGGCGTTCCTCGAGGAATTGCTCGACGAATGGGAGATCCGCAGCACCCAGACCGCCCTTGAACAAGTCGAGCGGGAGGCCGGGGACGCCCGGGAAAAGGTGTGGCGTGCAGGCATGCTCACTTTTTCGAAGGACTTGATGCCGATCGATCTCGCCGTTCGTGATTGGGCCCGCCGTGATCGCTCCGTCGCCAAGCGCCTACGCCGCGTCGACAACAGCAGGATCGAATACCTGCGCGAACTCATCAGCTCGTTCTGCCCTGACGACGAGGAGGTCGAAGCGCGCAGCATGCTCGCGTTCTCCTTGGCGATCGGAAACCATTTCATCGCCGCCGATCACGGAACACGCAGCCGAAAGCAAGTATTGGAACTCGCCAAACGTCATCTTCTTTCCTAACGCGTCGATTGCATCCGCGCTCGGAAACATGGGTAGGCGCCTATACAGTCAGCGACGTGCGCTGGATCGTCGACGCGATGAACGTGATCGGCACACGTCCGGACGGTTGGTGGAAGAACCGGCGCGGCGCGATGGTCAGGCTGGTAGACCAGCTCGACCAGTGGGCTTCGGCGGATGGCCACGACGTCACAGTGGTGTTCGAGCGGCCAATGTCGCCGCCGGTTCGCTCATCTGCGATCGCGATAGCACACGCGCCCAAGGCCGGCCCCAACTCGGCCGACGACGAGATCGTCCGATTGTTGCGGGCCGACGACCGGCCTGACGACATCACCGTCGTGACATCGGACAGCATGCTGGCCGAACGGGTACGCGACGCCGGTGCATCCGTCTGTCCGGCGGCGACCTTCCGCAAGCTCGTTGATCGACTGAGCTGACCGCCGCGTCGCAGAGACGTCAGTTCGAGGTCCAGGTGCGGAGCTTCTCGGGGTTACGTATTGCCCAAATGCGCCTGATCCGGCCGTCCGCGATGTCGAATGCGTACACCGTTACGGTGACGCCATCCAGCTGAGCCACTAGGCCCGGTTGACCGTTTACCGTCCGCTCTATGATCGTCAGACTCGGTGCGCTGCTTGCGATATCGATATAGGCGCGGGCGATCTGGTCACCGCCCTCGATCGGCAGGAGACGAGCCTGGACACGGCCGCCGCTGTCGGCGATCGCGGTTGCCTCGGGGTCGAGTAAGCCGATGAGTGCGTCGATGTCCTTGGCCTCCCATGCCTCCTTGAAGTCTTTGACGATGTCGGCCTGCCGGGGTGTCGGAGCCGGGGGAGCCTGCGACGTGCTTATGCGACGCCGGGCGGAGCTGGCCAGCTGGCGGCACGCCGCCGGCGTACGGCCGACGATCTCGGCCACCTCTGCGAACGGATAACGAAAGACGTCGTGAAGGATGAACGCGACCCGCTCGGCCGGTGTCATCGATTCCAGGACCACTAAAAAGGCCATGTTGATCGACTCATCGAGCGTGATTCGATCGGCCGGGTCTGCGGAGCCACTGCCCGCCTGCCCGCCGATCCACTCCGTCGTTGAGGGGATCGGTTCCGGAATCCAATCTCCCACGTAGCGCTCCCGTCTTGCTCGCGCCGAGCGGAGCAGGTCGAGGCAGATGCGGCTGGCGACGGTCATCAGCCAACCGCCGGGGGATTCGATGGCTTGCTGCTGTTGTCGGGACATGGCGTACCAGCGCGTGTAGGTCTCTTGTACGACGTCCTCGGCATCTGCCAGGGAACCCAGTAACCGATACGTCAGGTTGATCAGCTGACGCCGCTCGCCGATGATCGCGCTCAGGCTCGGATCGGGCGGGTCGTCTCCTGCCCCGGAATGTGTGCTCATGGTGCCGCCAGTCTTCCGTTGGTCGAATCTTTGTTCACTAGTTCGACGAGACACCGCGCCGGATCGTGAGGCCGGCGCCTGACATTCCGAGCCGTTGCGTCGTCGTACTTGCGAGAGGACAAACACGAAACGCAAGGAGACCACAATGCAAGCGCGGCTCGACATCTTCAACAACGACACCGCGATGAAGGTCGTCAAGTACTTCGTCTCGGCCAACAAGGCTGTGGCTGACTCGATCCCGTCGGCAACCACGGAGCTGGTGAGGATCCGCGCCAGCCAGATAAACGGCTGCGGCTTCTGCCTCGATATGCACACCAAGGATGCCGCGCACGCGGGCGAATCCTCGGTGCGGCTCAACTTGGTGGCCACATGGCGGGAGGCGACGGTCTTCACCGAGGCGGAGCGGGCCGCGCTGGAACTCGCAGAGCAGGGAACCCGCATTGCCGATGGCAGAGGGGTCACGGATGAAGCATGGGCGAACGCAGCCAAGCATTACGACGATGACCAGCTCACGGCCCTTGTAGCTCAAATCGCGGTCATCAACGCCTTCAACAGACTGAACGTCATCCTCCAGCAGCCTGCGGGCGATTACCGGCCAGGGCAGTTTGGGTAGCGAGCCCGAAACTTACTGGGCTGCAGCACCTTAGGGGCCCGACCAATTTTGCAGGAAGGCCTCGGTGACGATGGCGGCGTTGTCCGCTGCAACTTGCTTGTAGACGAAGAAGGTGAATGGGTAGCCCGGCAGGTTGAGCGGGTCGCCGGGCCCATCCGACATGCCGCGAATGCCTAGGAACGGAATGCCGTGCGCATCGGCGACCTGTTGCGCCGCCGCGGTCTCCTGGTCGACCGCATCCACCGGCGGAACCACGGGCGACAAAAGGCCCGTCAGGTTGCTGATGAGCCCGAACGCCAGGAAGGGCCCCACTGCCTGGAAGAAGTTGCCAAAGAACAAGGGCGAGTAGTCCGGTGCCGCGCATGGTTGAGCGCCGAAGATGTCGCCGCCGAGGGGGATGGCGGGGAAAGCCGTACCGTTGTTGTTGTCATCGCTGGAGCCGTCGCCGCCAACGTGTAACTCAGGTTCGCGCATGAGGTCGACCAGTGGAAGCCGGGCGAGAGGACTGCACAGACAGAGGGGATCCCCAAGGGTGGCGGTGCTGTCCAGGTCGACGGTGAGTGAGTTGGCTGCGGCGAGCATGTCGGGATCGACAGGGTGCCATGTTGCGCCGTCGTCGAATGTCCATCGGGCCGGCACCGCCACATCGCCGATCTCAGTGCGCCCAGAACCACCGGCGACACCCGTGAAAATCACTGCGCCAATGGATATTCCGGACACGGGCGTGAAGTGGGCGAGCGCCGTTTCGGTGGTCTGGGTAGCGTTCACCATGCCGATGCCGGTCATCGCCACAATGACCTTCTTGCCGCCCATTGAGCCGAGGTAGAAGTGCTGGCCGTCGACGACCACGGTCGGATTCGGGTCGAGCGTCGTGCGGGCGAGAATGGCGTCGGCTTCGGCGGGAAAGGCGGTCAGGATCAGGGTGCGTTCCTCGGATTGCACGTTGGCGTCGGTCGTCTCGCTAGTTGTCTGCGGGCTGGCCGGCGTGCCGGTCAGAGATCGCACTGCCGACTCGAATTCGCGTCGCACGAAGGCGAGCAGCGCCCACATCGATGGCGTGTCGGCGGGTGCGCCCGGCATACCACTAGCGGCAAACGGGCTCAGGAGAGCGTTGACGACGCCCGACACCAGCCTGCTCACCACGCCGACCCCTTCCGTTGGACGTGGCGCGGGCGGCGGCGTGGCGACCGCCGGTGACGGCGCCGAGGCAATCCGCACCGACGCGGCTTCCCCAGTCCGCTCCGGCCTCTCGGCGACGGCGCCGGTGTGCTGACTGACGGCATCGGTCGCCTGCTCTGTCGTCGCGGTGACGGACAGCGTCGCATCCTGTTTGGCGTCTGTGACGGCGGATGACGTTGGCGAAGACCTCGTCTTCGCGGTGTTGATGGCGTCCCGGTCGGACCCTTTCGATTTTGCAGGCGTACTGGGCGAGAGGTCGTCGACGTCCGTTCTGGGTGGTGCCGCCGCCTCGCTGGGTTGCGCTGACGCGGTAGTGGGCGCCGAGCGCACCGCCTCATCCTTCGGCTTGGTTGTGGTCGCACCGGAAGGTTCTGCATCGTCGCCGGAGGCGTTGGGCTTGACCGACTTCGCCTCTGCTTGGCTATTAGAGGATTGCGAGTCGACGGAGCCCGGGGAATCGTCGGCCGACGCCAGCCCGCTGCTCCAGCCGCTCATGACCGCAGCGCCGATCCCCAACGCGACAGCTAAGCCACCGATTCGACCCATGGATGCCTCGCCGGGCATGCGGTATGTATAACTCCTCAGGTCAACCACCGTGCCGGGAATGGCAAGAAGTCCGCAGATCTGCGACGCGGGCGCCCTTATCACTGGCTGGGCAACATTCCGGACTCAACGCCAGGCGGTTGAACGAGGTGACGCCGCATACCGAAGGCGCTAGCCTTGCTCGGAAGTCGGGTCCGGCGCTCCCGCGTCGCTCCTTTGAGGAGTCCTCACGGGCGCCGCCAGAGAGGACAACTGGGATTCATGACCGAACGACAGCGCACCACACCACCTGCCATCGCCGCGAGGCTCGCGGTCGCGGGCGTGATCATCGCCGGCGGGGCACTGGCCATGGCCGGCCAGGCTGGAGCGGATCCCGCGGTGCCCCTGCCGACGCCGGGCGCCGAGGCCCCGGCCCCCGGGCAGCCCTTTGTCGTTCCAGTGGATGCACCGGTGGATGCGCCCCCGCCCCCGCCCGTCGGCCCGCCATCCGTGCCAGAGATCCAGAACCCCGTTTACGGGGCGGGTCAGCCGGGGTCGGGCCCGCTGGGCAGCCTCAGGGATATTTGGCACGAGGTCCGTGACGGTAACTTGGGGATGAACGAGCCGGTTGAGGCATTCGCACCGCCGCCGGGAGCCGGTCCGGCACCGAAGCTGCCGCCCGGATACACGTCGATGACGGACCCGGCGTCCTCCACCCCCGCGTCGCCGACGGGGCCCAACACAGGTGGGCCGCCCCTGCCGCCTGGGTACTATCCGCTGAATGGGCCCCCGCCGCCTGGGTGGTCCGAGCCGCCCCCGCCCGATCCGGGCGCGCCACCGACAATCGGGCCGGTTCCGCCGACGCCCTGAACCGCTAAGTTGGGTTGTCAGTCAACGCTTTTCAGCTGCACTGTCGAGCCGCCGCCCTTCCGCGTCGGTAGAACGGCTCCGGCGGTCGGGTAGTACTACTCATCCGCGAAGGCCCGCCGCACGGCATGCTGTCCTCATGCCGCTATCGACGCCCATGTCCGACGCACGCAAGATCGCCGGCGACACTCCGCCGAGTCGCGATCGCGCCGTCGACGTCGCCCGACTCACCGCCCTCGTGGTCGTCATGTTCGGACACTGTGCACTGCTGCTCGCCGCACTTGACTCCGACGGTCTACGCATCGGCAACCTGCTTGGCGAGCTGCCCTCGGTCGCCCCGATCACCTGGGTCGTTCAGGTCATGCCACTGTTCTTTCTCGCAGGCGGGGCAGCGGGAGCATATGGCTGGCACTCCGGCACGCCTTGGGGCACATGGCTTTTAACCAGAGCGCAGCGACTGTACCGGCCTGTGTTCTGGTACTTGGCGGCGTGGTCGATCGGTCTGGTCGTCGCACACATGACTCTGGGCGCGGAAGCCGCGGAGAGCCTCGGGCGCGAGTGCGTCGCGCTGCTGTGGTTCCTCGGCGTGTACCTCGTGGTGCTCGCCTTCGTCCCAGTGTTGACTCGGATACGCAAAGGGAGTGCGTTCGCCTTCGTGGTCGCATCGCTGCTCGCGGCAGCGGCGGCAATTGACGGAGTTCGGCTCGCCGTGGGCGCGCCCATGTCGGGGGTTGCGAACTTCCTGGTCGTCTGGCTGATTCCTGTCGTGATCGGTGTGGCCTACGCTCGTCGCCATATCCGGCCCCGTGCGGCACTCGCCGCGGCCGCCGCCGCGCTCGTCGCGCAGATCGTGCTCGCCATGATCGGGCCCTATGACGTCTCCCTTGTCGTGACCGGCACCGAGCGGATGTCCAATGTATCGCCGCCAACGCTGTTGCTCGCACTGCAGTGCACCTGGATGTCGTGCGCGTTCGTGGCCAGCGCCAGCGCGATCCAGCGGTGGGCGTCCCGGCCGCGAGTCTGGCACGTGGTCGCGGTCGGCAATGGGGGAGCGATGACGCTCTACCTCTGGCACATCCCGGCGATCGCGGTCGCCACCTTCGCCCTCAATGCCGTCGGTCTCGACGCGTACGACGTTGACGCACCAGGGTTTTGGGGTCTTCTCGCCCTGCGAGCAGTTGTGTTCGCGGTGGTCATGGCCGTGGCATTTCGACTGCTGTCGCCGCTGGAGCACCGCCGGTTGCCGTGGTGGGACGCGCCAGTTCACGCCGCGGGCGTACGGTCGACCGCCACCGCTGCGCTGATATGCGTTTCGGGCGTTGCGCTGGTGCTGCTGGCCAAGAACGGCTTGGCCGGTTTCGCGGGGTGGGCGGCGCTTGGATGCTTTCTGGTCGCGGCTGTGGCCGCGCGGCTGAGCGCATCTGGCTCTGCTCGAGTCTGAAATGGAGGAGTCGTGGAACACACCATCGGGCCGGCGCTCGGGGCATAGCTCCAACTACTTGCTGGCAGGCTCGCGGTGCTTGCATCCCGGCCAGCAGCACGGCCGGCGCTGGCCTTCCTCTAGCTCCTCCTGGGTCCGGCGGATGCGCCGCTCTCGGGTCGCGTCTTGCTTGGCATCCTCGACCCAACAGATGAACTCGTTGCGGGCCAAAGGCGTGATGTCTTTCCAGGCAGTCAGGGCCGGGCCGTTGGCGATCAGTGCCTGGCGTAAGTCCGCGGGCAGCTTATGCACCACGCCACCGGGTACTCGCTGGCTGCTCATCGGGTCAGGGTAACCCGCCCGTTATGGCCCTCCAGCGGCCAGCCAGTCCTCGAAGCGTGTCGGCGCGATGCGGGCGTTTGCTCCGGGCAGGAGAACATTGCCGGCCATCGACTCGTCGAACACGCCTGACCACGTGGGGACGAGCCGTACAGTGCGGCCGCGCATTTCGTTGGTCCGCCGTGCCATATCGACGAGGTCTTGGGTCTCTGGTCCGGCAACATCGACGTATCGGCCTTGCGGTTCCTGGGCGGCGATCTCGGCCAGGATTGCTGCGATGTCGTCTGGCGCGATGGGCTGAATGAGCAATGGGGCGATGGTCGCGGCACCATCGTGCTCTGTATAGCTGATTGCGAATCAGCGAAGTCATGGAATTGAGTTGCCGGTACAACCGTCCAGGGCACCGGGCCCTCGGCGATCAGGCGCTCCTGCTCGCGCTTGCCCGTGTAGTGCGTATTTCCCTGCACGCGATGTATGCCGACGATGGAGAGCAGTACGTGATGGCGCACACCAGCGCGGGCCTCGGCTTCGAGAAGATTTCTTGTGGTGACGCCGAAGTAGGCAACCGTCTCGGCGGGGCTGAGCGGCGGCGAACTGATGGCGTCGATCACCGCGTCAACGCCTTGAAGTAGTGCGTCCAGGCCGACGCCCGTAGTCAGGTCGACTCCGAGTGAGCGGCTGATGCGGACGGCGTCATGGCCGTTGCGTTCGAGAGCCGTGACGGTACGGGCCCCGATATTGCCGGTTGCGCCGGCCACAGCGATCGCATGGGTGCCTCCAATTCGTCGCCTACGCAACGCTATCGGGTCGCCGTGGCGCGAAAAGGTGCTTCAGCCAACGTCAGCCGACAGCCGACGTGGACGGTGGCGCCGAACTGCCTTGCGGCTCGCGGACCGTCATCAACCGGACGATCTGCTCGCGGTCGGCGGCCGACGGAAGGCCCATGCCCGGCTCGTACCCGTAGACCTCGTCCAGCGGCGTGGAACCGCTCCGGCCCTCGAGAATCTCCACCGAGTCGGTACTGATCAAGCCAGGATGCTCCACCCCACACGACTCGGCCACCTTGACCAGGTCGCGACGCAACGCCTTGATGTAATTTGCGACCCGAACCGCCTTGACGTCGGGCACCAGACCGCGGGCTAGCCAGGCATTCTGGGTGGCGACGCCGGTGGGACAAGTGTCGGTGTGGCACTTCTGAGCCTGGATGCATCCGATCGCGAGCATCGCCTCCCGCGCGACGTTGATCATGTCGCAGCCCAACGCGAAGCCGACCACCGCGTTGTCGGGCAGGCCGAGCTTCCCACCGCCGATGAAGGTGACCTGCTCGTGCAGACCCCGCTCGGCGAAGATTCGATACACCCGGGCGAAGCCGAGTTGGAAGGGTAGCGACACGGTGTCCGTGAAAATCAACGGCGCCGCGCCCGTACCTCCCTCGCCGCCGTCGATGGTCACGAAGTCAACCGCACGCCCCGTCTTTTGCATGAGATCGGTGAGCTCGTACCAGAAGTCGAAATCACCGACCGCCGACTTGATTCCCACCGGCAGACCCGTTTCGGTAGCGAGCATTTCCACCCAGTCGAGAAGGCTGTCGGTGTCATCGAACTCGGCGTGCCGCGATGGGCTGACGCAGTCGCGCCCCTCGGGAATGCCCCTCGCAGTGGCGATCTCGGCGGACACCTTGGGTGCGGGCAACAGCCCGCCGAGGCTGGGCTTAGCACCCTGGCTGAGCTTGATCTCCAAGGCCCGCACCGGCGCCCCGGCAACCACCTCCTTGAGCTTGTCCAGGCTGAAGCGGCCATCGGCGTCGCGACAACCGAAGTAGGCGGTGCCGATCTGGAATATCAGCTCGCCGCCGTGGCGGTGGTGGCGAGAAATACCGCCTTCACCGGTGTTGTGCAGGCAATCAGCCAGCATGGCGCCACGGTTGAGGGCCTCGACGGCGTTGCCTGACAGCGACCCGAAGCTCATCGCGGAGATGTTGACCACGGACTTCGGTCGGAATGCCCCTCGCCGGTTTCGTGCAGCACCGATCACCTTGGCGCACGGCAACTCGACCTCGTGGGCGGCCTTCGGCGCCGACCGGGGGATCGCCCGACCGAAGGTGCGGTGCTTGATCACCGGATAGCCTGCCGTGTACTCCATGTCGTTGTCGGTGCCGAACCCGAAGTAGTTGTTCTCTTTCTTGGAAGATGCGTACACCCACCGACGCTGGTCGCGGGTGAACGGGCGCTCCTCGTTGTTGGCCGCGACGATGTACTGCCGGAGCTCGGGGCCGACAGCTTCGATCAGGTACCGGGCGTGCCCGAGGAGCGGGAAGTTGCGCAGTAACGCGTGCTTGCTTTGGAAGAGGTCTCGCGCGACGACGGCCGCCACCGTCGAGGCCGCCGCGGCGGCGAGACCACGAACGGCCCGGCTCATGCCCTCAGCGTTTCCGCGCGGCCGCAGCCCGAAACCGACCCGACACACGTGGTGACTGCGTCACTGCTCAGCGTCGGATGACCGGAGCAACTCGTGCAGGCGCCCTGCCTGCCGGATGAGGTGGTCCCGCTCGGGCAGGTTCGTCGCGGCTCGCGCCGCCTCGGCATACAGCTGCGCGGACAGTTCCAGGTCACCGGCGCGTTCGTGCAGGTAAGCCGCCGCCGCACGCTGGCGGGGGAGGGTGGGGTCCAAGCCTGCCAGCTCGGCCAGACCCGCGTGTGGCCCGTCGGCCTCGCCCACGGCCACTGCGCGGTTCAGCCGCACAACCGGGCTATCTGTGATGCGGAGCAACTCGTCATACCACTCCACGATCTGCACCCAATCGGTCTCCTCGGCCGTGCGCGCGTCCGCATGTAATGCGGCGATCGCGGCCTGCGTTTGGTACTCGCCGAGCCGGTCGCGCGCCAGTGCACTTTGGAGGATCCCGACACCCTCGGCGATCAGGGTGCTGTCCCAGCGGGCGCGGTCTTGCTCGGAGAGCGGTACTAGGTCACCGTCCGGGCCGGTGCGCGAGGCGCGGCGTGCGTGGTGGAGCAGCATGAGCGCAAGCAACCCCGCGATCTCCGGCTCGTCCGCCATCGACCGGAGTTGGCGGGTGAGCCGGATAGCCTCAGCGGCGAGGTCGACGTCGCCGGAGTAACCCTCGTTGAAGACGAGGTACAGCACGCGCAGCACCGTGGCGACGTCACCGGGTTGGTCGAATCGGACGGTCGAGACGGTCCGCTTGGCTCGGCTGATGCGCTGGGCCATGGTTGCCTCGGGTACGAGGTAGGCCTGCGCGATCTGCCGCGTGGTGAGACCGCCGACAGCGCGCAGCGTCAGAGCGACCGCCGAGGCCGGTGTCAGGGAAGGGTGAGCACAGAGAAAGTAGAGGTGAAGCGTGTCGTCGAGCGTCTCGGCGGGGCCGGGCATGGGCTCGCCCTCGACAAGAACCTCGCGCCGACGCCGGGAGGTATCGGCGCGGACGCCGTCGAGGAACTTACGCCAGGCCGCGGCGACCAACCAGCCCTTCGGGTCGCGCGGCGGAGCGTCCGGCCACACGCGCACCGCTTCGACCAGTGCGTCCTGCAGGGCATCCTCGGCCGCCGCGAAGTCAGCTCCGCGGCGGACGAGGATCCCAATCACAGGGGGGGTGAGGGTCCGCAGAACGGACTCGTCCACCGTGCGTCAGTCCGTAGTGGTCGGATGCGCGGACAGGAACGGGCGCAGCTCGAGCCACTCGTGAATCGGCTTCCCGCCCGCGCCCGGAGCCGCAGACAGCTCCCCGGCTAGTTCCAACGCGCGCTGGTAACTCTCGACGTCGATCACCATCCAGCCGGCGATCAGATCTTTGGTCTCCGCGAACGGTCCGTCGGTGACCGGCGGTCGGCCCTCGCCGTCATAGCGGACGAACGTGCCCTCGGCGGACAGCGCCTGCGAGTCGACGTACTCACCGGTGCCTTCGAGCCGAGCGGCGAAGTCATTCATGTACTGCACGTGCGCCGTAAGCTCCTCCGGCGTCCACTGGTCCATCGGCACGTCATTTACCGATGCGGGCGCGCCACGGTAGTGCTTGAGCAGCAGATACTTGGCCATCATGTTCTCCTTCATGCGGTACGGCCCATTGTGGCCGTATTCAACCCGGGGACGGAGCCGCGCCCGGGATCTCGACATCCCACCGCGGCATTTCTCAAAAAATCTTTTGTGACACCCAACTGGGAGCGTTTGACGGCGGGGATTCAGAGATAGCGCCTACTCGCGCTCGCCTCTCCGAAGCCCATGCAAAAAAACGGCGAGCTGATCGGAGACGCCCTCCCACCCGCTTTGGTATTCGTCGAAAGTGTCTGGGGGCAAGAGGGAATGCTCGATGGTCATGACTGTCTGATCGTCGCCAAGAGGGTCGAAGGCGACGTTGACGACACTGACCGCCGTCGGGTCCGGCCAGTCTGAGGCGCTCCACGTGAAGCGCAGTAGGTGCGGGCGATCGATCGCCAGGAAGCGTCCGGTGATCAGAACGGGCGTGCCCACATCGTCGATGTCGAAGCGCACGATCCCCCCAATGCGGGGCTCAACGGCGAGGGCTACCACCCGGACGGGACGCGGACACATCCAGTCCGCCAACGACTCTGGGTCGAGCCATTGGTCAAACACCACTTCTGGGGCGGCGGGCATGACGCGCTGCACGCGGACAATCGGCGCATCGTTCATTGTCAACGCCGCGTCCGGCGCAGCCGCGCCGACAGCGCGTCCGCACGTGCCGACCAGAAGTCCGTCTGCTCGTTGATCCACTGCTGGGCCATCGTCAGTCCGTCCGGATGCAGGGACACCCAGTGTTCGCGGCCGCGCACCTCGCGCCGCACGAGTCCAGCCGTTTCCAACACGCCGATGTGGCGCGATACGCCGGCGAACGTCATCGGCAGCGGAGCGGCCAAGTCGGTGATGCGGGCGTCACCCTCGCGCAGCGTCTCCAGCAACCAGCGACGGGTCGGATCGGCGAGCGCGGCGTACGCCCGATCCAACACCTGATCTTCAACCATCTTGTTGACTATAGAGGTCGCTCGTGATGTGCTGGTCAACGATATTCAACTGCAGTGTTGAACGTTATCCCAGAAACGGGTGAGGGAAGGAGAACGCATGAAAACGCCTCCGATTGTGTCGGCGGAAGTGTGGGAGGTTGAGCGCCAGAAGATGCTCGTGAAGGAAAAGGACCTCCAGCGCGCCCGCGACGCGTTGGTCGCACAGCGCCGCCGGATGCCATGGATGGCGGTGGAGAAGGAGTACGCGTTCGACGGGCCCGACGGCAAGGCGAGCCTGCTCGACCTGTTCGATGGGCGGCGCCAGCTGATCATTTACCGTGCGTTCATCGAACCCGGCACGGGCGATGATGATGTTCCTGGGCTCCCGGGCTGGCCCGAACACGGTTGCGTCGGTTGCTCTTTGATGGCTGACCACATTCCCAACCTGGCCCACCTGAACGCCCGCGACACCACGCTGGTGTACGCCTCACGGACATCACAGGCCGACCTCGAGCGGATGAAAGCGAAGATGAGCTGGCAGCACATCCCGTGGTACACCATCACCGACGACTTCCATAAAGACTTCGGGTGCGAGGAGTACCACGGCACGAACGCGTTCATCCGCGACGGCGACCGCGTGTTCCGCACCTATTTCATCAACGGCCGCGGCGATGAGGTGTTCGTCAATACCTGGAACTACCTCGATATGACAGCGCTTGGGCGCCAAGAGGATTGGGAGGATTCCCCGGAGGGCTATCCGCAAAGCACGCCGTATGAGTGGTGGAACTGGCATGACGAATACGGCACAAAGGCGCCATCGCGGTAGTTCGGCGAACCGACTCTAACGACCAACGACCGCGCGGCTGGGAAGAGTTCACTGCTGGCGCGCGCGCCACCTGTCCAGAATTCGACGGTCCCGTTTGGTCGGTCGCCCGGCACCGCGATCACGGGCCGCCACCGGTACGGAGGATGTCGTAGGCGGCGCGGGCGTTCGATCGAGGTAGCAGGTCACAGCATCGGCCGCACCGACCCGCTTCTGGATCACCCGCGCCACCTCGACGATCCGCGTCGTGTCACCCACCCGAGCACGCACCTCGTCACCGGGGGACACCATGGTCGACGGCTTGGCCGGCCGATCGTTGACTTGCACATGCCCCCCTCGGCACGCCGCGGCGGCGTCTGGCCGGGTCTTCGTCAGCCGGACCGCCCACAACCACCTATCCACACGGGTCGACTCCATAACATCCATCTTGACTGCCGACCGGCCAGAGGGGGCCGGGTCAGCCGCCGAGGATCTTGATCGCGAAGATGAGCGTGTCACCCTGCAGGATTCCAGCGCTGGGCTGGCCCTCGGGGTAGCCATCGGCAGAGGTCATTGCGACAGCGACCGTGGACCCGACCTTCTGCCCTGCGATGGCCTTCTGGAACCCGGGCACGACTCCGTCGAGCGAGAATTCAACTGGGGCACCGCGTTCGTAGCTGCTGTCGAACACGGACCCGTCACGTCCGTTGACGCCCATGTAGCAGACGGAAACCGTCGCCGTGTCTGCGACGATCGGCCCGTCGCCGGCCTTCAGCGTGTGGACCTGGGTTTCGGTCACGCTGAACGGTGCTTCCACCTTGACGAGCGGCGCCGCCGCATCCGTCGATCCGGTGACCGCGACGCTGCCGGTGGCCCCCGGCAGCGTCCATTCGGGTGGTCCTCCGGTCGCCGGCGCTGCCGTTGGGCACGCGCTGGCTTCGGTTGCCGTTTCCGCGATGGAGGGCGGCGTGAACACGTCGGAGACGGGGGATGAGCTTGCCGCCGGAGGATCCGTGTCGTCGCCGCACGCGGCGAGCGTCATAACGAGTGACGCAACACAGGCCGCGAGCGCGACGGAGGAAGACGCACGAGAGGAATTCACGGTCGTCACGCTACAGCCGCAATACGCAGTCCTTGCCAGTAGCCCTGCGTTTGGAGCGAGGGGGCGATGGGACATGAAATCAAGGTCAAAGGGAAGATCCCAAAATGTCTGGGCGGCCGCTCAAAACGCAATAACCGGCCGATCAAGAGGGGGTGGGGGCGTCCGCGATGACGTCCACGAATTCGCTGTAAGCCGTCTCCACGCGGGTCACCAACTCGTCGATCGTGAAGTGATCCCAATCGGTATCAGGGCCGAGGTCGTCCTGTGCCGTCATGATGATCCGCACCGCGGCGAGCAGGCGCTGCGGGGTCAACCCTCCCGGCGCTGCGGTTTTCGTGTTGCGGTACATACCGATATACGCCCGGAACAGCGCTTCGAGGTGATTGATATCGGTCGGTTGACGGGAAAGCTCGGCGGCGGCCAACTCGACGGTGTCATCGATGAGTGCCACAACCACGGCCTCTTTGCTCGCGAAGTACCGGCTGAACGTGCGGGGCGAGACGTCAGCGACGGCAGCGATCTGGTCGACGGTGGTGCGCTCGAATCCCTGCCGGTTGCACAGGTCGATCGCGGCGTCCATGAGCTCGGCGCGGGTCCGCTGTCTTTTCGTTCGCGCAGACCGAGGGCTGGCTCCCCCCTGACAACAGCCACGTCGGGGATGCTAACGCGGCAAGCTTCGAATTAACTTAGAATCTGGCAACCTCGGGTCGGCGTGTGTTTCGTTATCGATCTGTTCGCGGAGGATGTCGCCGTGACCTGCGTGCCTGGCGAATTCTTCGATCATGGCGAGCAGTGTCCATCGCATGCTGACCGTGCCCTCGCGGGGATTGACCTTGGTGTCGTCGAGGTCGAAGCGGGACGCGATCACTCGTGATCGCTGGCTTGCGCGCTCGAACTCGGCGATGACGTCGGTCAGCAACTCGTCGTCGGCGACGGCGAAGGTGCCCTCGTCGCGGTTGGAGTATCCGTCGCATTCGACTTCGCCGAGTCCCGCCCAAAACCGTTGGAACCAGATCCGTTCCGCGGCAGCGGCATGCTTGATCAATGAGATCGGTGTCGTCAGCGACGTCACGAGTCGTCGGCGAGCGTCCGCGTCAGACAGGCCGCGTGCGGTCTCGATGAGCGCTTCGCGGTTGCGGTCGAGCATGTTCTCGATGATCGCTCGCTCGGCGGGGTTGGTAATTCGGATGGTACTCACGGGCTTTCACTCCATTCTGTTGTGTGGTCGATACAGGGTGAGAGAAACGAAACGTCCGGTGTCAAGGAACGACCGGAAAAAGAGAGGCGCTCGTCGCGCTGATTGCGGAGCGAGCGTGGGCGTTGCGGGCCTGCATCGGCACCGCAGCCGAGGCCTGTCAGGTGGTGGACTGCCGCCTAGGTCAGTATGTCGCAGATTTTAATTCCGGGCTACAAGGCTCCAGCTCAGCGGGTCGCAGCCGATCGCCGCGACAGTTTACGGGTGATCGCCATGCGGGCCCCGTTCAAGAGTCGACCAACTCGGCGGACGGAAAACCTTGGGCTGCAAGGCCGAACGTGTCGACAGCCGATCGGTTTCGGAGGTCAGAAAAAGGGTTGGACGGGATTCGGCTCAGGTTGATAGCGTGCGCGAGACCGTGACATCACGCAAGGAGGTGAGACCCATGAACGTAGTAACCATGTGGGTGCTCCCACACGTGTTCACGGTCCAGCGATAGACGTAGGTGTCGCCGGGAGCGCCTGAACAAGGCGATCCCGAAAGGCAACACCATGCAATTCACCTCTGAGACATCGTCGAACGGTGTCATCGAACGTCATTTCATTCTGGATGAGATCACCGGCGTGCTCTGGTCGCCCGCATCCGGAACCGCCGGCTCACCACTGCTGCTGGCGGGGCACTCCGGCGGCATGCATAAGAAGGCGCCGGGGCTGGTAGCCAGTGCACTGCACGGCGTGACCACTTTTGGGTTCACCGTCGCCGCCATCGACGCGCCCGGGCATGGCGACCGGCCGCGAAACCTTCAGGATCAACGGTGGGCCGAGGCGATTCATCAGGCCCGGTCGGCGGGCGAGCCGATCGCCCCGGTCGTCATCGACTACAACAGGTCGCTGGCGGAGCGTGCGGTGCCGGAATGGCAGGCGACCCTGGACGCCCTGCAGGCGCTGCCCGAGATCGGCGTCGAAGCACCGATCGGCTACGGCGGCATGACGTTGGGTGTCGTGACCGGGCTGATGTTGACGGCGGTCGAATCCCGGATCGCTGCCGTGAGCTTCGGTGGGGTTTTCGTGAACGACGCTCTCATTGACGCGGCACGAAAGATCACCGTCCCCCTCGAGTACCAGATTCCGTGGGACGACGAGGAATTCGACCGCGCATCCGGGGTCGCATTGTTCGACGCCTTCGCCTCGAAGGAGAAAACGTTGCACGCCTACTCGGGCAGGTACTACCCGGTGCCCGAATACGAGCGCGACAGCTCGGCTCGATTCTTCGCCCGCCACCTCGGCGGGACCACTGAAACGGCTTCCGACTGACGTGAACGGTAAGCGATACGTTTCGTGCACTGGGCCAGCTCTACGACTTCAGGTCTTGCCCTGGTGCTGCGGGCAGAAGTACAGCGGGGCGCCAGCGATGACGTAGTTGGTCAATCCTTCATTCTTGGTCTGAGCGTCCAGCCTCGTCACGATGTCTTCCCAACCGACACCGCGATCGTATTGATCACACACGTCCTTGGCCAGGCTCGCCAGCGTCGCGCAATCGCCGCGAAAGCCCACCGCCGCCATGTCACGGCAGAAGGCGAGGTCGGGTTGGGCAGCCGCGTCCGGCGCATAGGGGAGTGACGCGATTGCACCCGCGATCACTAGGGCGATTCCGGCAGTCTTCACCCGTAGGTGTCTACCCCAACCATCATGTAAACACGCGCGACCGCGCGCCGGGGATATGAAATCGCGACCCGATTGATGTTGGACAGCGGACGCAATCCTCCTGCGTGTAGCTCGTGACGTCTCGGTAAACCAGCCCAGCGGTTTGAGAACCCTCTGGGTGGGGCAGGCTGGGGTGATGGGAAGGCTCCTACGTCGTTCGGCAATCCTGACGGCCGCTCTTGCACCAATCGCGGCCCTGTCGCTGACGACCCCGGCAGTCGGCTCGGCGCAACCGCTCGACTGCCAGAACGGGGAGTGGTGGGATCCGGTGGCCAACGTGTGTCAACGGCCGCCGGCGACGGCGCCGCTGGGCTGTCAAAACGGCGACTGGTGGGATCCGGTCGGCAATGTGTGCAGGCCCCCGCTAGTGCCGTTCCCGCCCAACTGCGGGGACGGACAGTATTGGAATCCGGTTTCTAACGCCTGTCGGCCGCTTGGCCAGGTCTAGGTGTTGGGGTGGATGAGCATTCGATGGGAGTGGAGTGTCTCCGGTCGCAGTTGGCGGAGGGGAACCAAACGATTACTGGTAACCCGCCACGTTCGATTCCGCCGTATTCCTCCTGATTCGAGGTGCAACTCAAGCGCGCCGGGGAACGCTGAGACTGATCTTATGGTGTAGACGGGCCATTGTGGCTGATGTCAGAGACGCATCCCGGACGCGCGTATTCCGTTGGCTGCGGGACTACACCGGGTTGTCGGCAGTTAGGCGCGACTGGGGGTTGCCGGTGCTCTGCGAAGCGCTGCTCATGCCGATTCAGTGACTGTCTTACAAAACGTCGTACACTGTTGTTATGGCTGACACGATTACCTTCCGGCCGGACGAAGACACAGCGAAGGCGCTGGAGGTTTTGACAAAAGATGGCACGGCTGTGTCCGCAGCCGTTCGATCTGCTCTCATCGATGCGGCACGACGGAAGGCGGGCGCGGCGATTCGCGCCGAGGCGGAAAGGCTTGCCGAAGACGAGTCCGATCGCGCTGAGGCCATGCAGGTGCTGCGCGATATGCAGACGCTACGTGCGTGGTGAGGTCTTTCGGTTGCGTGCCCCGCGGGGGAGCCGCGGTCACGAACAGTCCGGTTCGCGCTACGCCGTCGTCGTCCAGTCAGACCACCTGCCTCTGTCGACCTGGCTGGTTGCGCCAACGTCTACGTCGGCACGTGCCGCCAGCTTTCGTCCCGAGGTCGAAATCGGCGGCGTGAACACCAGGGTGCTTGCCGAGCAGGCCGCGGCGATCGACCCGGGCCGGCTCGGCAAGAGCGTCGGGTTCCTCAGCTTCGGTGAGATGCGCCGCGTTGACGCGGCACTGCGCATCGTCCTCGACCTCTGAGCACAGCGCTGCACCGCCACATCGAATGAAAACAATTGGAGTGCAACGCGATACGGCGAGATCTACTCGTAACTCGCCTGTTCGTTTGCGACCGTACTCCTCCTTACACACAGCACCGTGACGGTCGAGACGAGGGTAGGAACGTCAAGCCGGTTGGGGGGACCACCAGGACGGCTTGAATTGTGCCCAAGTGCTGCGTGAGTGTGACCCCGGTTCGAGTTCGGCGCGACGATGCTCTGTGTGCCGAGGTTGATACCACCGGCGGTGGCCTGGGGTGTGCACCCTGCCGTCGCCCCAAAATTGGTGCACGGAAGGACTGTGTCGGCGACTTAGCCTTGGATCATGGGTGAGGGGACAGGCGACGGATCATTACAGCGGGCTTACGAAGCGATGATCTCCGCCGATGTCGGCCCCTTCCTGCGGGCGCGCGGCTTCGACGCATCCGGCTCCAGCTTCGAGCGGGAACGGGGACCGCTCTATGACATGGTCAACTTCCAGGACGACTGGCATAACGGCACGATGTCGTGGCACGGATTCTTCATCAACGTGGGCATCGGATCGGCTGAGATCGACACTGCGTGCCCCGGATACGACCGAGCGGGGCATCCCCTCAAAGGTTCATTACTGCAACATCGTTGGGAACATTTGGTACCCGATCTGCCGTACGAGGTGCGGTTCGACTATCGCACCGACATGCGGCAGCTCGCCGCCGCGCTCTGCGACGGCTTTGATCTGGCGCTGGCTGAGATGGAACGGATCAGTACGACTAAGCATTTGGTGCGATACGCAGTCAATAACAACTTGCTGATCGAATACGACAAGACCTGCCGATACCTGGCCGCAATCGACGACATCGACACGCTGACGGAGTACGTCACGACGTTGCACAATTGCTTCGGCCGTCAAGACCGTTGGTCGATCTTCGACCGTAACATCAGCATGGCTGTTGGGCGCTGGGCGTGGGTACTGCGGGAGCGAGGAGTGCTTGATCCGAACTGAAATCTTTTGTGATGACCCGCGCTCGCCGTGGCGGGGAGCGGGTCCTTGCTATGAGAGCTGATTCATCTGATGAACACGGCGACTTTACTTGACATAGTGTCGCTTATCGGCGTAAAACTGATGCGAGTGCCACTTAATGAAAGTGCTCGCACCACTTGGTGATTGGTGTCCTTTCTCAGTCGATCTTCGCTTTTCTCACTGCTTCTGCGCCGGCCGGTCATCTCTCATTTATTCTGAGCTGAAGTCGTGTTCTCGTCGCCGCTCCGAGATGCCGTCGCGATCAGGCCCCAGTCAGTCGCCGTTCACCCCCTCGACAACCCAGTCTGGGTTAGTGCCGTCGAGCAGCCCGGACACAGTAGATTCATTACGTCACTGTGACGCAATGTGCATGCCTGACTGGACGCGACGGATGACGCCGAATCACCTGCTGCGCACTCATTTTCGCGTCGGGAGGTGGTCGTTGTCATCCATGACGAGGAGATCGCCGCCGAACTCGGTGTCTCGGCGGCGACGCTGTACAACTGGCGGCGCACCTACGGCGGGATGGATACCAACGCCGCCGCCAAGGAGCTCAGGGAGCTGCGCGAGCAGAACTCGCGGCTCAAGTGGCTGCTGGCCGAGGCCGAATTCGAGAATGACGCGTTGCGGGAGGTCGCGAAGGGAAAATTTTGGGCCCGGTGCGGGTGCATAGTCCGCGTAAGCGGACTGGGCTGTCCTCGATCCCGCCGATGCAGGCAAATGCGCCGAACGTGGTGTGGGCGATCGATTTCCAGTTTGACTCCACCATCGACCGCAAGGCCATCAAGATCGCCTCGATGATCGACGACCACACCCGCGAATCGCTGCTGCATGTTGTCGAGCGCTCGATCACCGCCGAGCGCCTGGTGATCGAGCTCGAAGATGCGTTTGCCGCCGCGGCAGCGGGCTTGGGCTCGATGGTTGGAGGCAATCTTGGACGGCCGCCGGGGGCTGGATGGCACTGCCGTGCAACAGCTTTAGTAGAGGTCAGGTCTCCGCGCTTGGGACGTCGATCCTGCACGTCGGCCCGTGCGCGCGCGCAAGCCGCTCATCCATCGTCAGCAGGGTCGCATCGAATGCTTCCGCAAGCGCCACGTAGAAGGCGTCCCATCCCCGCACCGAATCCCGCAGCTGCCATGTACGCTCCAGCAGCCACCGGTGTCCGAAACGCTCTCCCGGCCAATCGCGCAGGTCCGCGATGGCTTGGCCTGCAGCCGTGGCGTCCAGTTGCCCCCGCAAGTACTGAGCCCGGACGACTCCCATCACCTCAACGTCGATCACATGCGGCGCCGCCTGATCGACGTCTGCGGCCAGACGTGCGGCGATCGCGCCCGCCCGGGGCGTGTCCGCAACAACCTCGAATAGGCAGGACGCGTCAACGACGAGCATTCGGCCACTCGCCACGCCACTCATCCAACGTCTCGAGCACCTCAGCCGTAGACACCTCCGAGGGTCGTCGACCCGTCCGCGTCAGCCACTGCGCAACCGAAGGGCGCGCCGCCAGCCGCGCCGCCTCACGGCGCAGCAACTCCGGGACCGTGATCCCCTCCTCCGCGGCACGACGAACCAACGCCGCGTATATGTCGTCGTCTATGTCGCGAATCTGGACCGTCTTAGGCATAACGGCATCATATCATGCATATTCGCATGTTCTGATGCGGATATGCATGGAGCTGTGGTGGTACTCGCACCTCGTCCACACATCACTATTACCCGCTATCTGCTTCGAGTTGCATTGGATGCAAACATCTCGCGCTGCATGCCTCTCCCTTGTGACAGGGATACGTCAGTGCTACGAATTGAATTGTGACACAGGGCTATTGAATCGCCGCGCAGGTGCTCGTTTTTCCTGCATCGGTGCGATGAGCTGGGATCACTACGGTCAGCGATGCTCTCCTCCCCCCGCAACTCGCACCTCTTGAGCACGGACCGTTACCAGCTTCATATTGTGTCACAACACATTTGGCTTTCGCCGCGACTTTTCAGCCGGGAGATGGGCTTGCCGTTACATTGACCGGGACGTTGGCCCAGCCAGCCACGTTTGCGATCGCGACGTGCAGAAGGCCGGTGGTGTCGACCTCGTATGCAAGCATCAGGTCGACACGTTGCGATCGCGCGCACGCCGCAGCTTCACGCGCAGCGGCAGCCCGCTGTGCACATTGGTGACGCATGGAATCTTGAGCAACGGCACGACATTCCACTGCCAGCCATGGCGCTTATGCAATTCCCGATTAGCCGTCGCCGCTTCGGCATCCGACAGGATCGTCGCTCGACCGATGGACGTCTTCGCACCGTCAAAGATGCGTCCGCGATAATCGCAAGCAATCAGTTCGACGTCCGGGCGTGCCGTCAGTCGTTTGGTCTTCGGCCCGATCTTCGTACGGAACACCACTGAACTCGCTTGGACGTCGAACCAGATCGGGGTGTCGACAGAGGTGCCGTCGCGCCGGTAGCTCCGAAGCATCGCGTAACGGGCATTGTTCAAGTCGGTGAGGAGGTCAATTGGCTGAGTGCGTTTCTGCATGGCACCAGTCAACGACTTAGAGTTAACTCTAAGTCAAGCCCAGACCCTAGGGAGACGCATGACCACCACTCTGTCGATCGGCGAGCTGGCTCTGCGCGCGGACGTCGCGGCGACAACTCTGCGCTATTACGAGCGCATCGGACTTATCCAGTCCCCCGCCCGCGCTGGCGGTCAACGCCGCTACGACGACTCGATCGTCGACCGCCTCGACGTGATCAGGTTGTGCAAGGCCGCCGGGTTCGCCCTCGAAGAGATCCAACTGTTGTTCGCTGACGACGCCCCCGGCCGACCCGCAAGCCGCTCCCTCGCCCAGGACAAGCTGGCCGAAATCGACACAAGGATCGCCGAACTGCAACGCGCCAGGGAGATCATCGAGTGGGGCATGCGATGCACCTGCCCGTCGATCGACGACTGCACCTGTGGCATCCACACTGCCAAGCCCTTCAATTCGTCACAATGACGCTTTGTCTTCGTGAAACACCATGGCGCCAGTCGTCTTCGCCACGGGATTTAACGCAATCCGGCGACGTGGCGCCAGTCTCGTGGCCGCAAACGCCATGTCGCCCGCGCATAGTCGAGTTCGGAGTGCGGCCATTGCGTAACGACGCGGCCCGTTGGCGACCGGTAGTAGCTGTCGCATCGCGTCCATATCGTTCGGTCCAGCTCTGCCGAGATCTGTTCGTTGAACCGGTGTTCGGCCTCGGGGCGAACGTCGACGAAGCCACCTCGACGCGCCAGCCGGCTCACAGCGCTTGCGGCCAGCCGCGCGCCCGCTTCGAGGATGTAGATGATGGAATTGGCACCCTGGTTGGTATTGGGGCCGTACAGCATAAAGAAGTTGGGGAAACCGCTGACCGCCACACCGAGATAGGCATGCGGATCCAGACCCCAACGATCGTGCAGGCTTTCGCCGCCGATTCCGATGACATCGAGCCCCGAGAGGTAGTTGCTGGTCTCAAAACCCGTTGCCAGAACGATCGCGTCGACATCGACGATCGCGCTCGAGGTGACGACCGATGTGCTGGTGACACGTTGGACCGGATCCGTCACGAGGTCGACGTGGGTGTGTTGTAGCGCGGTGTAATACTTCTCGCCGAGCAGCACGCGCTTGCATCGGAACGGATAGCGCGGTGTCAACGCGTCCCGCAGCGCCTCGTCCTCGACGTGGTGGCGCAGGAAGTTCTCCGACACCTCTTGCACCACGGCCAGCTGCGGGTGGTCGGGTGTCAGCGCGGTGTTGTCATGTTGCAGCTTCCAGAGCCGCCAGCGCTCCTGAAGCGAGGCCCACGGGTATCGACGGAAGCGTGCAAGTTCTTCGGCGCTGAAAGCGCGGTCCGGCTTGGGTACCATCCAAGGCGGCGTGCGCTGAAAGACCGTCAGTTGCGCTGCGGTGGCGGCGAGTTCGGGTACCACCTGCACGCCACTGGCACCGGTGCCGACGACAGCGACCCGCTTGCCGGTCAGGTCCACGGCGGCGTCCCACTGCGAGGTGTGCATCACGTCACCAGTGAAGTCGCCGAGACCAGCGATGTCGGGGTATCGCGCCGCACCGAACAGCCCGACCGCGCTTACGACGGCGTCGGCAGTGCGGGTTCGGCCGTCGGCAAGCTCGATCTCCCAATGCGCGCCTTCTTCGTTCCAGACCATTCTGCGCACGGATGTACCGAGCATTAAGTGGCCGCGGAGGTCGAAGTCGTCGGCGACGGATTCGAGATACGCCAGGATCTCGGGTTGATTGGCGTACGTGCGGGTCCAACGCCGGTTCGGTGCGAACGAGAACGAATACAAGTGGCTCTGGATATCGCACGCCGCGCCGGGATAGGTGTTCTGCCGCCAGGTGCCGCCGACACCATCTGCCCGTTCGATGATCAACAAATCGTCGATGCCTCTGCGCCGCAACGCGACCGCGGCGGCGAGGCCACCAAAGCCAGCCCCGATGATCACCACCCGAGGGGTACGGCGACCCCGGGCCAGTGCTCGGGCACGACCGGTCAGATATCGGCGTCGCCAGGTCATCGATGCCCACCGTTAGGGAACTCGAACCCCGCCGGTAAGCCGGCCGCCCTCGATGTCTCGAGAATGTCGGCGTATTCGGTCGGGCTGCCGTAGAAGAAGCTGCCCTGACGGGTCTTGGCGTTCGCCTGGCCTTCCCGGTTGTAGTAACCCGGTGTGCAGGATTTCGCACGTTCGGCGCTGGCCTTCGACCGTCCGACCACGGTTTCCACCCATGCCGTTTCGGCCTCGGCAGAGGCTTCCAACTCCGTCGCATCGTGGTTCAGTCCCCATGCGATCACTTCGGCGGTGTGGCGCGCTTGAACATCAAGCAGATAAGGGAAATTCACGGTGAAGCCCGCCTGGGCGATCGACAAGATAAAGCAGTTCGGAAAACCATTGACTGTGAGCCCGTGAAGGGTGCGTACTCCGTCGCGCCACTTGTCGGTGAGTGTCAACCCGTCTCTGCCGACGACCTCGAACCCGGTGCGCCGCGAGTATTCGGTGCCGACCTCGAACCCCGTCGCGAAAATTAGGCAGTCGACTCTGTGCTCGGTGCCGCCGACCACGACACCGTCGGCCGTAATCCGCTCGACACCGCGACCCTGTGTGTCGACGAGAGTGACGTTGTCGCGGTTGAACGATTGGAGGTACTCGTCGTGGAAGCATGGTCTTTTACAGAAGTACCCGTACCACGGCTTGAGAGCTTCTGCGGTGGCGCGGTCCACCACGATCGAGTCGACGCGGGCCCGGATCTCCTCCATCTTCGCGAAGTCGGCCAGATCCACTGTGCGCAAACGCTCTTCGTCTGACATGCCCGCGACGCTGGTCTGTCGCATCATGAACAGCTTCTTGACGATACTTGTCCAAGCGTCGTTGACCAGGTCCTCTTCGGCATCACCGCCAGCCGTGAGCAGCTGGAAGTTCTCGATCCGGCGGCGCTGCCAGCCATCGCTCACCGTCGCCGACCAATCCGGGTCCGTCGGTTGATTACCGCGCACGTCGACCGTCGACGGCGTGCGCTGAAAGACCAGCAGGTGTTCGACGGACATCGCCAGATGCGGCACGCACTGGATGGCAGTGGCACCTGTGCCGATGATGCCGACACGCTTGTCGGCGAGCTTGGTCAGGTCGGGACCCGTGTAGTCGTAGTCCCAGCGGCTGGTGTGAAACGTGTGACCGAGGTAGGCCGCAATTCCGTCAATACCGGGCAGTTTCGGCTTCTGTAGATACCCGTTCGCCATCGCCACGAAGCGCGCCCGAATGGCGTCACCGTGGTTTGTCGTGATCGACCACCGCGAACATGCCGCATCCCAGCGGATCTCGGTGACTTCCGTCTGCAGGCAGGCGTCGCGGTACAGGTCGTAGTGGTCGGCGATCCGTCGGCAGTGCGCGAAGATCTCGTCGCCCTTGGCGTATTTCTCGGTCGGGACATAACCCAACTCCTCGAGTAGCGGCATGTACACATAGGACTCGACGTCACACGCGATGCCCGGATATCGGTTCCAGTACCAGGTGCCGCCCACGTCAGCAGCCTTCTCGATCAGTCGGATGCTCTGCACGCCGAGTTCGCGCAACCGGGCCCCGGTCAGCAGGCCCCCGAATCCCGCCCCGATGATCGCGACGTCGACGTCATCAGACAATGGGGCGCGCGTGAAGTCCGGGTCGCACCAGGGATCCTCGGCAAAATCAGCAAACGCGCCGGCGATCTCGATGTACTGGGCGATTCCGTCGGAACGCAGTCTTCTTTCCCGCTCAAACGCATATTTCTGCCGCAGAGCGTCTACGTCGAATGACACCTCGCCGCCTCCACCCTGGCCCAGCTAATGCCTGCTTCTGGGCATCTTCGACCACTTCGGAGAGTCTGGCAAGAGTCGGGCGGTCACGCCCTCACCTTGAGTCAGCTGCCAGCGCCGATTTCCCGCAGCCTTGCCGTAGCGCATGTCAAGTGCCGACGTACTCCGCCAAATGCTCGCCGGTCAACGTGGACTGACCCGCGACAAGGTCGGCGGGTGCGCCTTCGAAGACGATTCGGCCGCCGTCGTGGCCGGCCCCCGGACCGAGGTCGATAATCCAGTCAGCGTGTGCCATGACAGCCTGGTGGTGCTCGATGACAATGACCGACTTACCGGAATCCACGATCCGGTCGAGCAACCCCAGCAGTTGTCCGACGTCGGCGAGGTGCAGCCCCGATGTCGGCTCGTCAAGGACATACACGTCACCCTTGTCGGCCATCTGCGCGGCCAGCTTGAGTCGTTGACGCTCGCCGCCGGACAGCGTGGTCAGCGGCTGGCCGAGGCTGAGATAGCCGAGCCCTACATCGGCAAGCCGATCCAGGATCTTATGCGCGGCAGGGACTTTCACGTCACCGTCGCCGAAGAACTCCTCGGCGTCGGTCACCGACATCGCGAGCACCTCGGCGATGTTGCGGCCACCGAGCGTGTACTCCAGCACCGACGCCTGGAACCGTTTGCCCTCACACTCTTCGCAGGTGGATTCCACGGTGGCCATGACACCCAGTTCGGTGTAGATTACGCCGGCGCCGTTACACGTGGGGCAAGCACCTTCGGAATTGGAGCTGAAGAGCGCCGGCTTCACGCCGTTCTCCTTAGCGAACGCCTTGCGGATCGGTTCGAGCAGTCCGGTGTACGTCGCCGGATTGCTCCGTCGCGAGCCGCGGATCGCGCCCTGGTCGATCGACACCACTCCGTCTTGTCGGGTCACGGAGCCGTTGATCAATGAACTCTTACCTGAGCCCGCGACGCCGGTGACCACGCAGAGCACCCCAAGCGGGATATCGACGTCGACGTTCTGTAGGTTGTGCGTCGATGCGCCGCGGATCTTCAACGCGCCGTTAGACTTTCGTACGGATTTCTTCAGCTTGGCGCGGTCGTCGAGGTGGCGTCCGGTGATGGTGTCGCTGCCCCGCAGCCCGTCGATGGTGCCCTCGAAAACCACCTCGCCGCCGGCGGTACCGGCACCGGGTCCGAGGTCGACGACATGGTCGGCGATCGCCATCACTTCGGGTTTGTGCTCAACGACCAGCACGGTGTTGCCCTTGTCGCGCAGTTGCAGCAGCAGGTCGTTCATCCGCGCAATGTCGTGCGGATGCAGGCCGATGGTGGGCTCGTCGAAAACATAGGTGACGTCGGTGAGCGACGAGCCGAGATGGCGGATCATCTTGGTGCGCTGCGCCTCTCCGCCGGACAGGGTGCCCGACGGCCGATCCAGTGAGAGGTATCCCAACCCGATCTCCGCGAACGAGTCGAGCAGATGTTGCAGTCCGGCGAGCAGCGGGGCCACCGACGGCTCGTTGAGGCCCCGGGCCCAGCCGGCAACATCGGTGATCTGCATGGCGCAAACGTCGGCGATGCTCTTGCCCTTGATCTTCGACGACCGGGCATCCTTGGTCAGGCGGGTGCCGTCGCACTCGGGACAGGTCGCAAACGTAATCGCCCGGTCCACGAACGCTCCGATGTGCGGCTGCATCGCCTCGCGGTCTTTGGACAGAAACGACTTTTGAATCTGCGGGATCAGCCCGGCGTAGGTCAGGTTGACGCCCTCGACCTTGATCTTGGTCGGCTCCTTGTACAGCAGGTCGTGCAACTCGCGCTTGTTGAACTTCTTGATCGGCTTGTCCGGGTCGAAGTAGCCGCAGCCGCGGTAGATGCGGCCGTACCAACCGTCCATGCTGTAGCCGGGGATGGTCAGCGCGCCCTCATTGAGGGACTTGCTGTCGTCGTACAGCGCAGTCAGGTCGAAATCGCTGACCGAGCCTCGCCCCTCGCAGCGCGGGCACATGCCGCCGGTGATGCTGAAGTCGCGCCGCTCCTTGACGGTTTTTCCGCCCTTCTCGAACGTGACGGCCCCGGCGCCGCTGATCGAGGCGACGTTGAAGGAGAACGCCTGCGGCGAACCGATATGCGGCTTGCCGAGCCTGCTGAACAGGATGCGCAGCATCGCGTTGGCGTCGGTGGCGGTGCCGACCGTGGATCGGGGGTTCGAGCCCATCCGCTCCTGATCGACGATGATCGCAGTGGTCAGCCCCTCCAGCAGGTCGACCTCGGGCCGGTCCAGCGTCGGCATGAAGCCCTGCACGAACGCGCTGTACGTCTCGTTGATCAAGCGCTGCGACTCCGCGGCGATCGTGTCAAACACCAGCGAACTCTTACCCGAGCCCGAGACGCCGGTGAACACCGTCAGCCGGCGCTTCGGGATCTCGACGTTGACGTCCTTGAGATTGTTCTCGCGCGCTCCGTGGACGCGGATCAGATCATGGCTGTCCGCAGGGTGCGTCGTCTCTCCCATGTGTCAGCGCAGCTCCTGGATCCGGACGGTGCAACCCGCCGGGTCGCGGAAGGCGCAGTCGCGGGAACCCCACGGCTGATCGGTGGGCTCTTGCATGACTTCTGCGCCGCTGGCCTGCACTTTCTCGAAGACGCCATCGAGGTCTTTGGTGGCCAGCATGATGCTGGCGTAGGTGCCCTTGGCCATCATCTCGGCGACCGTACGGCGTTCATCGTCGGTGGTCCCGGGGTCAGGAGTGGGCGGCGTCAGCACGATGTTCATGTCGGGGCGGCCGGGCGGGCCGACGGTGATCCAGCGCATGTCCTCATATCCGACGTCCTTGCGCACCTCGAAGCCGAGAGCATCGCGATAGAAGGCCAGGGAGGCTTCCGGGTCGGTATGCGGCAGGAAACTCGCGTTGATCGTGATGTCCATGCCGGTCACGCTAGCCGCGGCGCGGAGACCGACGCTTCTCGATTCCTGATCGGTCTGGTGACCTGCTTGGCGATACATGGCGGAATCCCCGCCGTCGCGCGCGACGGATCCCGGCGATAGACGCTGGGCGGCACACCGACCAGCTCAGTAAACCGCGTGCTGAAGGTGCCGAGCGACGAGCAGCCGACGGCAAAGCACACCTCGGTGACGCTGAGGTCCCCGAGACGCAGCAGCGCCATCGCCCGCTCGATGCGCCGCGTCATCAGATAGGAGTAGGGCGATTCGCCATAGGCAAGCCGAAACTGGCGCGACAGGTGTCCGGCCGACATGTTTACGCCGCGGGCGAGTGACTCGACGTCCAATGGCTGCGCGTACTCGCGGTCCATGCGGTCGCGGACCTGGCGCAACAGCTTGAGGTCGCGCAGACGCTGCTCCGAGGCCGCACTCCCAGTCACATGCGGATCGTACCCACTGTCCACGTCCAAACTCCTTTGCGCGACAGCGATAGCATCCCCATGTGACTGAACGCGAAGCCCCGCCGGAATGGGGCTTCGACTACCGGGACGACCCGTATGAAGACGACGGGTGGTTCGGCCGTGAGCAGGTCACTGAGCCTGAGCCAGTGCAGCAGGTCCCCGACCCGCCCCCAGCTCAACCCGCCGGCAACATGCCGGAGGAGCCAGCCCAGGCCCCTCGCGAGGTTGCCCCGGAACCCGCGCCCCCTCCACACCGGCCTTACTCATCAACCGTCAGCACGTGGACGGTGAACGGTCAGCTTCGTGCGACAAACAACAGCTCGTTGACGTTCAGGTCGCCGCCGCCGCCGTGGCACCGCGCGAAACCGGCGAGGATCGCGCTGATCGCCCTCGCCTCTGCCGCCGTGGCCGTGCCGATTGTCCTGTTCACGTTCCGGAGCGCTCCCACTACCGGCCCAGTGGAGTCGACGTCGGTGACACCGCAGCCGTCAATGAGCACTCAGCCCGCAACAAGCAGCGCTCCACTCGCGCCGATCAACGTACCCCCGCCATTGCCACCACCGCCGCCTCTTCCTCCGCCACCTCCGGCCGAGGACACCGGCGCAGCACCGGCGGACTCTCAGCCCTACTGGACGCGACCAGCCGCACCGCCGCCAGCTGAGAAGCCGGACGTCGGGGTGACGCGGACACCCGTGACCCGCGCGCCGATCAGCGTGGCGCCAGAACCGCGGCAGCCTCCCGGCGGAGCCGCTCCCGGGGGCGGCTCCGCGGACGGCCGCAGGGGCTGGCGTTGTGGAGGTTGGTGCTGAGATGCGCCGCGGTGACGTCTATTCGTAGTTGAGGCCGTTGCGCGGGGTCACATCGCTCGAGAAGTCGATCTGCGCCGCAGGATTGGCCACCGCGGTGACCAAACCCGATCCGAATGCGCCCTGGTGGTCGAACAGTGTCGCGGTGCCGACCGAAATGCCGTCCGAGGCCCAGTGCGAATCCGCTTGTATTCCGATCCAATCGTCCACGGGCAACCGAGAGAACGCGGCCGTGAGGTCGCCGTTGATATATCCGATGCCGTGAGTGCCGAGATTCGTCACCAGACTGGTCGCCTCGGCGATCATGACGGCGCGCACGAATGGGGAGTTCCTTTCTCCTACGAGCACTTTGATGCCATCGTTGTAGAAATACTTACGGGAGTCATTCTGATGCGCCGCCGGCGACCGTGTCCAACCTGCCTCGTCACTACCGACACGGGGCAGGATCGAGTCATCCGGCGGTGGTGGCTGCACAAGCGAAATCGGCGCCGTCCACTCACGTCCGGGCGGCGCCGACGAGCGTCGGTACTGCACCAGCGTTGCCCGCGTCACGATGTGACCCTGCTGAACCACATCGCATTCCGCGCTGCGCACCCGCCTCCCGTCGCGCACCACTCGGACATCGATTGTCGTCGGGGCATTGCGTGCCGCCCGGAACAAGTCAGCGGTGAACCGTGTTGGCACGAAATCGGGCGATCCGCAATGGTTTTCGAGCTCCCGCGCCGCCAATCCGACGACTGCGGGTCCATTGAGTTGATCGTCGCCCCAGTGACTCTGCGCGTATGGCGACGGTATGAACGCGCCGCCTTCGGTCGGCGTGAAATGAGCCGGTTCCGTGGACATCCGATCATCGTCGCATAGCGTGGAGTCGGCTAGGTGTTGCGCCCGCCGTTGACTCCCAGGATCTGCCCGGTGATGTAGCCGGCCTCCTCAGAGATCAGGAAAGCGCATGCGGCAGCGATGTCTTCGGGCCTACCGATGCGGCGAACTGGTGTCGCGTCGATGGTCGCCTGGACGTCGCCGAGCCTGCCGCGGGCCTCTGCGTTGCGTAGCATCGGGGTGTCGATGAAGCCCGGCGGCACCGCGTTGACCGTGATACCGGCCGGCCCATATTCCAGTGCCAGCGACTTGGTCAGTCCATTGACCGCCGACTTTGCCGCCACATAGTGCGACATATACGGCGTGCCGGAATGGGTGCTCGACGAGGAGATGTTCACGATTCGTCCCCAGCCGGCGTCGACCATGTCGGGCAACACCGCCTGAATGCAGTGGAACACCCCGTTGAGATTGACGTCGACCACCTTCTGCCACTCGTCGAAGGTGATGTCGGAGAACCGCTTGAACCCGTCAAGACCGGCGGCGTTCACCAGGATCGTCACCGGACCCAATTGCGCGCGGATCGCCGAAAGTGCGGCCTCTACCTGCGTTCGATCCGTCACGTCCGCCGTCTGCCCGTACTCGTCATCGGTCGGGTTCCGATCGATCGTGGCCACGTGATACCCGTCCGTCCGCAGTCGCTCCGCGACGGCGCGTCCGATACCCGAGCCGCCTCCGGTGACGACAGCAGTTTTCATGGAATATGTCCTTTCTCGCATGAGATAGCTTGACTACTCAGATAATTGGCAACTTCGTCGCGCGCCGAGGAGCGCGCAGACCTAACGTGCGACGGCCGGCATCTACGAGATGCTCACAGAGCACCACGTCGTCGAGGTTGGCGCCTGCGGGGCCCGCCGCACCGGCCATCCCGGCGAACACCATGGCCGCCTTGACCTCGCCGGCCGGTCCAGGATCGACGTCAGCCAGCAGCGCCAGCTGTCGTTTGATCAGGTCACCCCATTCCGCGCGCTCCGTGAGCACTGTCGCGACACTGGGGTCCGCGGCAAGCACCGCCACGAGCCCACGGTTTCTTACCGTCAACCCGGCGTAGCCACTGAGCATGTGCACCGCGCGTGCATGCGGCGTGCGCCTGGTCTCCGCAGCTTCGATGACGGTTCGCAGCTCGTCGAGGATCGGCGCCAGGACTGCGGCGAGGAGTTGCTCGCGAGTCCGGAAATGGTGGTATATAGCGGCCTTCGTGAACCCCAGCTCGTCGGCGATCATCTGCAGCGAGGTGCCCGCGAAGCTGTGCCGAGTGAACAGGTCGATCGCGACCTCGATCAGTCGCGTCCGCGTATCGGTGGTCTCCAGCGCGGCCGTCGCCATTCCCAGCTCCTCACTTCAGCTCATTGCAGCTTTACGATCGTATGGTGCTGTACTTGCCAATCGTAAAGCTATCTCCTTTACGATCGACTAGCAAACCACAGGCTCGAGCCGCGGGGCCCTAGGGAGCCAATGTCAGCAGTCCGTCGGGCGCGTTGTTGATCCGGGTTCCGAACCGCCCGCTCATCTCTTCCACGTTGGTACGCAACCACTCGGCGTCCTCATCGGGCGCACGCTCCAGCCGCATTCGCCGCATCCGCATCGGCACCATCTGCAAGGCAATTCCGCTGCTGTCGACTGACGCGAAGTACAGCAGCCGCAGCTCGTGCCGGAACGCCTCGAAGGTTCCGATGCCTTCGTAATCGTCGATGGTGTCCCCGCACCCGTACAGGATCAGTTTTCCGCGGTAGACCTCAATAGGCCGCGGATGGTGCGAAGAGTGGCCGTGCACGACATCGACCCCGGCGTCAATCAGCCTGTGGGCGAAGCGGATCTGCGCGGTATCCACGTCGTAGCCCCAGTTCGAACCCCAGTGCACGGATACGACCGCGATGTCGCCAGGGCCCTTCAAGGCCAGCACGCGGTCGGCGACCGAGCTGGCGGTGCGGTCTGACAAGTCGGGTACGTACGCGACGCCGGGGCGACTTCCCGTCGCCGCCCACCCGCGCGGAATGCCGCTCGATCCCGTGCCGCATGACGTGATTACCACCCGTCCGACGACAGCCGGGCGCTCGGCCTCACCGACATCCAATCCCGCGCCCGCGCCCCATATTCCGGCATCGCGGAGTGTTCGGAGGGTGTCGGTCAGTCCCTGATATCCGAAATCGAGAACGTGATTGTTGGCCAGCGCGCAGACATCAGGCCGGATCGCGGACAAACATCGAACGTTGTCCGGATGCATCCGGTAGTGCACCGCCTTGCCCAGCGCGAACTCGCCACCGGCGGTGATGCTGGTTTCCAGGTTGAGCAACCGGACATCCGGCGCGAACTGCTCCACGATCTCCAATGCTTCGCCCCAGGGCCACGCATAGTCGATCGGCGCTGGAATGGGGCCGTTCGTCTGCTCGGCAAGCCTGATGTAGGTGCGGGCGTCGGTCACGACGGATTCGCGCAGCGTCGGCTCGACCGGGTGCGGCAGGAGCTGATCGATCGCGCGGCCGGTCATCACATCGCCGGTGAGAAAGATGACCGTCACGGCGGATCAGCGTGTGCCGGCCTCAGCGAGGTCGGCCACCAAGTTGATGTTTGTTTCGTCGACGAATGACGGTCCGGTCAGTGTCGACTGGCCGCCGCCGATCACGTTCTTGTTGGTGAAGTACAGCCACAGCGAGTCAACCGCGAGATAGCCCTGCAAGAACGGTTGTTGATCGATGGCCCACGTGATCATTCCGTTCTTGATCGCTTCGACCACACCTGCGTTGGTATCAAACGTGGCGACCCTGGCGTAGCTGTTCATCTCTGCGACCGCTTCCAGCGCGGCCAATGCCATTGGCGCACCGAGGGAAAGGATGCGGTCGAGACTGAAGTCCTCTTGCAGCTTCGTGATGACCGCGCGCTTGACGGTCGCACTGTCACCCCCCTGAACGTAAAGCTTCTGCGCTTTGCCCTTGAATCCCCGTGCGAGTCCGTCACATCGCGCCTCGAGTCCGACGTGGCCCGGCTCGTGAATCACGCACAGCGCGTTCTGAGCGCCCTCGCGGGTGAACCGTTCGCCTGCGGCCTGACCGGCGATGGTCTCGTCTTGTCCGAAGTACTCCATCACCCCCATTGCTTTCCACTCGGCTATCCCCGAATTCAATGCCACCACGGGAATTCCCGCGGCCGCTGCGGCCTGCACGGCCGGCGCCATGGCCGCGGGAACGGCGAGGGTAACGGCGATCCCCGCGACCTTTCCGCTGACGGCTGAGCGCACGAGGTTGGCCTGCGCCGCCGCGTCTGGGTCATGGAAGTACTGCAGATCGAGATTGCCCTTGGCCGCGGCGGCTTCGGCGCCGCGGCGGACCAGATCCCAGAATGTGTCGCCGGGCGCCTGGTGGGTGATGAGCGCGACCGTCGCGCGCTGCGCGCCGCCGTGTGGCGCAGTCGACGTCGTCGTCGTCGCACTGCGCTCCCCGCCTGAGCATGCCGCGACCGCGATCATCATCACCGAGAGGACATACGCGATGGACATTCTGGCCATCGATCCGCCCCTCCCATGCGAGCCGCCGCGACCGTACCGAGCCAGCGGGGGTCACATTCACATAGTCCCAGGTAACGGGCCTGAAGTGTCGGGTTTACCCCGAGCCGGGGCTCTGCTCTTGCGCCGCCCCTTCGCCCGCGTCGACGGTGTCGCGACGGCGTTCACGCAACACGAAAGCGGCCAGCGCCAGAACCAGCACCACCCCACCCAGCACACCGATTTCCACGACGGCGCGCGAGAATGCGGGTCCCTTGTCCAGCAGTGCGGCGGCTTCGACCGACAGCACCACAATTTCCTTGATGCCGGCCAGTATTCCGACAATGAGGAACGGTTCCGCGACAATCTCGTGCGAGCGCAGGCTCGACCGCACGGCGTAAAGCAGTTCGACGAAGATGAAGATCAGCAGCAGCCCGTCGAGGATCTCGACCATCACCGTGGACGCAGGCGTATTCCTCAACTGCAGCATCGTGTTGAACTGCGCGACGACCAACGCGATCGATCCGATAACGAGGACAACCGCGATCGACCAATAGACGGCGTCCTCAAGCAATCCCAGCACGCGGTCGGCGAAAAGTTGACGGTCTTCTTCGTCTTCTTCGTCTTCGGGTGACTGCTTTTTCCTCTGCGTCGGCACGCCGCCTCCTCAGTCGCGGTTGAGTTGCCAGATGCGGGTCGACAGCAGCGTCGCGAACGCGCACCACGCCGGGTAGAGCCCGAGGACGGCACCCGAGGCGCCGCGCGCGGCCACGGCCCGACGAGTGAGATCTGTACTGCTTACCGTCAACGCCGCGGCGGCCAGTGCCGATGTGCCGAGCTGGCGTCGCGTGAAGAAGAGCCACGTCCAGCCGGCGTTCAAGACGAGATTGGCGGCCAGCAGTGCGGCGTATGTGCGGGCCTGCTCACGATCGTGATCGCTGAGGTGGTCGAGGGTGGACGCCGATACCGCCGCGATGTCCGCGTAGAGGATGGGCCACACGATCGGGAAGACCTGACGCGGCGGCTGGAAGGACGGCTTATTCAGCCGCGCATACCAGGCTGACTCAGCGGGCCGGCTCGCCAGACCGCCCAGGGTCGCGGCGGCGAAAACCGCTCCGATCGTGCTGACCAGTGTCTTCGGACGCATGACGTGATTTACCCCGAAGTCGATGTTACGAATCGCTGGCTTGCTTGCGTCTCGTGTGTATCCACCGCCGAAACGAAAGGCAGAACAATGAACGAGGTCCTGATTTTGGGCGCCGGATACACCGGCATGGCCGCCACGGCGGGGCTGGTCGGGCGTCTGAAGCACCGCGAGGCCGTCCACATCACGCTGGTCAATCCGCAGACCCGGTTCACCGAGCGGCTGCGGCTGCACCAGACGGCCTCCGGCCAGACACTGCCCGACCTGCAGATCCCCGATCAGCTCGCCGGCACCGGTGTGGACTTCGTGCAGGGCTGGGTGACCGGGATCGACGCCGACGCGCAGACCGTCCGCATCGACGACGCGTACACACTGCGCTACGACACCCTGATCTACGCGCTGGGTAGCGTCGCCAACACCGAGACGGTTCCCGGCGTCGACGAATTCGCCTACACGCTGAACAGCGCGCAGGATGCGACGCTTCTGGCCGAGCACCTCAACCGGCTGGCCGACGACACGGTCGTGGTGGCCGGCGGCGGGCTGACCGGCATCGAGTCGGCGGCCGAGATCGCCGAGCAGCACCCCGACCTGGACGTCGTCCTGCTCAGCCGGCAGGTGCCCGGATCGATGATGGGCGACAAGGCGCGGGCGCGGCTGCACGCGGGCCTCGAGCGGCTCGGGGTCCAGCTGCGCCCTGGCGTCGAGATCGTCAAGGTGATGTCCGACGGTGTCGCACTGGATGACGGTGAGGTCGTCGATGCGCGGGCCGTGTTGTGGACGACGGGCGTGCGGGTGTCGCCGATCGCGGCGGCCGCAGGGCTCGACGTCGACGACCGCGGCCGCATCGTCACCGACGAGTCACTGCGCTCCGTTTCGCACCCGAACGTCTACGCGATCGGCGATGCGGCGGCAATTTGTCAGGGCTACGGCGTCATGCACGGCACCTGCCAGAGCGGCATCCCGACCGCCGTGCACGCCGCCGCGTCGATCGTGCGCGAGCTTAAAGGCAAGCAGCCCAAGAAATTCCGCTTCGGCTACGTCCATCAGCCGGTCAGCCTTGGACGCAACGACGCCGTCATCCAGTTCACCCACGCCGACGACAGCCCGGGCCGTTTACATTTGGCCGGCACGATGGCCGTCGCGTACAAAGAGACGGTGAGCTCCAGCCCGTGGACCACATATCGTCTGCTCAAGGTACTGCCCGCGGTGGGAGCGGCGACCTGGCGGCGGGGCGGGCGTCGGACACGATGAACGCCGACCAGCAGATGTTCGCCGACCACCGCAACCTGTTGTTCTCGGTCGCCTACCGGATCCTCGGCTCGGCCGCGGATGCCGAAGACGTCGTGCAGGACGCTTGGTTCAAGTGGTCGGCGGGCGACCGCTCACAGGTCTCCGACCCGAAGGCCTACCTCGCCCGCATCGTGTCGAACCTGTCGATGGACCGGCTTCGCTCGACACGCCACCAGCGCGAAACCTATGTGGGCCCGTGGCTTCCGGAGCCGATCCTCACCCAGTCCGACACGGCCGAGGACGTGGCCGCCGCCGAATCGGTGTCGATGGCGATGCTGGTCGTGCTGGAGACTCTCAGCCCATTGGAGCGGGCGGTGTTCGTCCTCAAGGAGGTGTTCGACTTCAGCTACGCCGAAATCGGGGAGGCGGTCGAACGGTCCGAAGCCGCGGTGCGCCAGGCCGCGCACCGGGCCCGTGAACACGTCCAGGCCCGGCGGCCCCGATTCGAGAGCGACCGCGTCAAGAAGCGCGAAGCCACCGAGCGGTTCTTCGCCGCCACTGTGGGTGGTGACATCAATGAGCTGATGGAGTTACTCGCGCCGGAGGTCACGTTGTGGACCGACGGCGGCGGCAAGGTGCGCCAGGCGATGCGTCCGGTTATCGGCGCTGCGAACGTCGCGAGGTGGATCGCGGGCAACGTCAAGCGACCCTACGAGGGCGTCGAAATCGCCGACATGACAGCCGAACTCGTCGAGATCAACGGCGGCCCTGGAATCGTGATGAGCGGCGCCGGCCGCGTCATCGCCACCATCACCGTCGACCTGGACGCCGACGGTCGCATCGTCACCGTCCACAACGTCGCCAACCCCGACAAACTGCACGCGGTGGCCGAAGGCGTGCGGCGCATCTAGCGTGGCGTGATGACGACGCATTGGCAGGTGCGCACCGGAAGCGGCGCGGACCTTGAGCTCGTCGGCCCGCTCTGGGTGGCAGTCCATCACCAGCACGCCGAAACCATGCCGCAGCTCGCGCCGTACGTGAGCGACGACGAGACGTGGCGAGTCCGGCGCGTGTTGTACGAGGAATTACTCGCAAAGCCGGACACGCTGCTGTTGATCGCGTCCGTCGACGACACAGTCATCGGTTACGGTCTGGCCCACGTCATGCCCGTCGACGACAGCTGGATCTCGGACACCTGGGCGACCGGTACACGGATCGGCGAGATCGAATCCCTCAGTGTGCTACCGCAATACCGCGGCAGCGGGCTGGGCTCCCAACTCCTCGATCGACTCGAGCAGCATTTGAATTCAATCGGCGTGCAAGACCTGATCCTCGGCGCCCTGCCCGGCAACACCGACGCCATCCGGCTCTACGAACGTCGCGGCTATCAACCGACCTGGCTTTACCTGTCGCGGTTTGGGGGTAGATAGTGACTGGACACCAAAAGGGGGCCCTCCATATGGGTGAAATGAAATTCCTGGAGCTGCACGGCGACCGCATCGCATACCGGGATGTCGGCAGCGGTGAAGAGGCGTTGCTGCTGATCCACGGGATGGCCGGAAGTTCCGAGACGTGGCGCGCGGTGATTCCCCAGCTATCGCGCAGATACCGCGTCGTCGCGCCCGACCTGCTGGGACACGGCGAATCCGCTAAGCCCCGTGGGGACTATTCACTCGGTGCATTCGCGGTATGGCTGCGTGACTTGCTCGACGAGCTGGGTATTTCGCGCGCGACGGTCATCGGTCAATCACTCGGCGGCGGCGTGGCCATGCAGTTCGTCTACCAACATCCCGATTACTGCCAACGGCTGGTCCTCATCAGCAGTGGAGGTCTCGGCCCCGACGTCGGGTGGACACTGCGACTGCTGTCAGCCCCTGGCGCCGAGTTCATCCTGCCGGTCATCGCGCCGAGACCGGTTCTGACTGCAGGCAACAAGCTGCGCTCGTGGATTTCGGCAACCGGAATCCAGTCGCCCCGCGGCGGGGAAATGTGGAGGGCGTACTCATCTCTTTCTGATGCGGAGACACGCCAGGCGTTCTTACGGACGCTGCGATCGGTGGTCGACTACCGCGGGCAGGCGGTCAGCGCACTCAACCGACTGCATATGGCCGCGGAACTGCCCATCATGGCCATCTGGGGCGACCAGGACCGGATCATCCCGGTCGATCACGCCTACGCGGCGCAGACGGCGCGACCAGCGAGCCGACTCGAGGTGCTCGAAGGCGTCGGCCACTTCCCCCACGTTGAACGGCCCAGCGAAGTTGTCGACCTGATCGACGACTTCATCAATAGCACCGGTCAGCCCGCAGATGAGGATGCGCGGGACCGCAGCAACCGGTAGCCGCCGTAAAGCACAGCCGCGACAAGCAAATTCACGAAGTACGCAATATCGGCGCCGTGCCACGCCTTGGCTACCGCACCCTGAAGCAGCGACGTATACATGAACGGGATCGACGCCGCGTACGCGAGCACGAACACGATCACCGCGGCTGCCGCGTCGCGGCGGTCAGTCGGCTCCTGCGCCGGGTTGATGCTCGCCCGGCCGCGGATTCGCAGCAACCAGTCGATGACCACGATCGAGACGAACCCCGGGATCCAGTAGCTCACCAGCAGCAGCACGTCCTGGAAGCGGGTCGCGGTGTCAGCGGCGTGCAGCCACAAGATCAACGCGAACGCCGGCACCGTGACGATGATGGCCGACACCGGCCGACGCACCCGCACCCCCATCGTCTGCAAGGCCAATGAGCCGCTGTAGTCGTTCATCACACCGGAACCGATCGACGCCAGCGCGATGACCACCAGGGCCAGCCCACCCAGCAACCCTCCGCCCATCACCGTCCGGACACCCTCGGCGGTGTGCTCGGAGACCACGTCGGCGGCAGCGATGCCGATGCCCTCAACGAATATGTACGCCAACGCCATTCCGGCGAACGTGTAGCCGAACACCCTCGTCCGCGACGAGTCCGCCGGAAGGTACCGGCTGAAGTCGGAGGCGTAGCTGGCCCACGACACCGCGATGCTGAACGCGATCGTCACCTCCAGGATGAACGCGCCGACGAGGTCCGGGCCCTGCACCGTGGCCGCCGTGATAATCGGATGTCCCGCAACAAGTTTCACCGCGAACACCACAAACGTGGTGAACAGCACGACGGTCAGTACCACCTGCATCCGGTGAATCACCTCGTAGCCGAAGAATCCGGCAGCGCCCTGCACGCCCATCACGATCAGGACCGCGATCCAGAAGGGGATCCCCAGCAGCACCGCCAGCGCTTCCCCGCCGAACAGTCCCACCAGCGCGTCCCACGCGATAGACCCCAACCACTGGAGCGCGGCAGGCAGGGCGACACCACCGCCGAACGCCATCCGTGAGTTCGGCACCTGACCGGTGCCCGTCCGGGGACCCCACGTCGACAGGTAGCCCACCACCAGCGAGCCGAGGACCGTGCCGATCACCATCGCGAGCAGTCCCAGCCAGAAGCCGAGGCCGAGCACGATGGCGAGCGCCCCGGTGAAAACGCCCGTCATATTGACCTGTGGGGCAAACCAGACCGTGAAAAGCCGCGCCGGCGAGCCGTACCGCCGGTCTTCGGCGATCGGCGCGATGCCGTGTGTCTCGACGGAGAGGTCGCCGGCACGGGCCGGACTGTGACCGGCGAACGTCGGTTCGGTCAATGCGCTCGAAGCGGCCGGTTGTGACATGCGCCTATTCGATCACGGCGACGTTCGGCCAATGGAAGTGGAGTGATTCAGGGACGTGCTGACTACTGTCGACGACATGCCAGAGCAACGATCGATATGGGGTGGCGGGGCGGTCGGTCGGTTCGGCGGGGCATACGACTTTGCCGTCGAACACGAATGGCTAGCCAGGCCGGGCGGATTCGTTGCTGTGGGGCACTGATACCCGCATGTTCTACGACAGCTTCCGCACGATCGGCGAGCTACCGGAGGGCGCTGCCGTCCTTGACGTGCCGTGCGGCGGCGGGGTGGCATTGCGCGGCCTGCGGCCGGGCCAAAGCCTGCGCTATGTCGCCGCCGACCTCTCCACCGACATGCTCGATCGTGCTCGCGCCAGGGCCGCCACGCTCGGCCGCGACGACGTTGAGGTCGTCGAGGCCGACATTGAACGGATGCCGTTCGAGGACAACGAATTTGACTTGTGTGTGTCCTTCAACGGTTTGCACTGTGTTCCCGACCCGGCCGCCGCGGTCCGCGAAATCGCTCGCTGTGTCAATCCGGGTGGCCGGCTGGTTGGCGACTCGGTGGTACGCGGCGCTGGATTGCGCCAGGAGCTGGCGATCGGCTTCTTGCGGCGTGCAGGAGTGTTCGGCCTCGGCGGCACCGTCGAGGAGTTGCGAGGCTGGCTTACCGACGCCGATCTGACTGTCGATCGTCTGGAGCTCTCGGGTGCCATCGCACACTTCACCGCGACGGCCGCATGACCACACCCCAAACGCATACCGATGATGGCCGGCCGCGGGCGCGCGGACTCGGCATCCGTCTGCCCGGGGAGCCGGGACCTCTCAACGCGATCACCGACGTCGGCGGCGTCGAGGTCGGCGTGACGACGCTGATCGAAGGCGACGCGGTCCGCACCGGAATCACCGCGATCCTGCCGCGGGGCTGCGCCGGCGTCGGGCAGCCATGCGCTGCAGGCTGGTATTCACTCAACGGCAACGGCGAGATGACCGGTACCACTTGGATCGAGGAAGCCGGATCGTTCAATCTGCCTGTCGTGCTGTCGAACACGCATGCTGTGGGCGCCTGCCACACCGGCGTGGTCGGCTGGGTCAACAGAATCAATCCGCGACTCGCCCGGCAGTGGCTGCTGCCCGTGTGCGCCGAAACGTGGGACGGCTACCTCAACGACATCAACGGCGGCCACGTCCGACCCGAGCACGTCGAAGCTGCTCTCGACGCCGCGACTGCGGGGCCGGTGGCCGAGGGATCGGTCGGCGGTGGCACCGGGATGAACTGCTATGAGTTCAAGGGCGGCAACGGAACCGCGTCCCGTCGGGTCAGCTACGGACAGCGGACGTTCACAGTCGGAGCGTTCGTGCAGGCAAACTTCGGCTCACGCGCCGAATTGACCGTTACTGGAAGGCATGTCGGGCCCGAGTTGCTCGACGACAATCCACTGGCGAGCGACTGGTTCGAGGTCGAGCTCAAGCCGCCTCCCGGCGCCGGGTCCGTCATCGCGATCGTCGCGACCGACGCACCGCTGCTGCCGGGCCAGTGCAAGGCGCTGGCCCGCCGGGTTCCGCTGGGCCTCGCCCGAACCGGCACCGCGGGCAGTCACTTTTCCGGCGACATCTTTCTGGCGTACTCGACCGCCGACGTTCCCGGCTTGGCCAGTGCGTTCCCCGTCGGGCCCGTCGGTGACGACGAGTTCGGCACGCTCACGTTCGTGCCGTGGGGCCGCATGGACGACCTTTACACCGCTGCCGTGCAGGCTGTCGAGGAAGCGGTGCTCAACTCGCTGGTGGTCAACGACGACATGGTCGGCCGCGACGGGCACCGCTCACCGCGGCTTCCCCACGACCGGCTCGTGGCGCTTATGGACACAGGGACATAATCGGAAGAACCGGAGATGAGCTAACGATCGGAGCGGGCCGTGGTCGAGACCGAAGCGCCACGGTCCGGCGTCGGCGGTGTCACGCGACCCGGGCTGCTCATCGCCGGCCTGTCTGTGGTGGTCCTGACCGTCGCCGTGCTGCAAACCGCGGTCGTCCCGGTGCTCGGCATCATCGCCCACCAACTGAACGCCTCGATGGTGGCGACCACCTGGGCGGTCACCGCCAATCTTCTCGCCGCGGCCGCCGCCACCCCGCTGATCGGCCGGCTGGCGGACCTGTACAGCAAGAAGCGCATGCTGCTGATCGTGCTCATGGTCGTGCTGGTCGGCTCGGTGCTTGCCGCCACCACCTCGTCGTTGGCGCTGCTGATCATCGCCCGTGTGCTGCAGGCGGCATCGTTTGGGCTCTATCCGATCGGCATCGCGATCCTGCGCGAGGAGTTACCCGAGGACCGGATGGGCTCGGCGATGTCGGTGCTATCGGGAACCTTGGGCTTCGGCGGCGGTACGGGACTCGTGGTGGTCGGGCTGCTGATGAGCGGCAACGCCGGATATCACCGTGTGTTCTGGTTGACGACGGGCTTCACCCTCGTCGTCATCGCGATCGTCGTCTTCATCGTGCCGGCGCGACCCCGCAGCTCGACAGGCACCATCGATTGGCTCGGGGCCGCCGGATTGGCCGCGGGCCTGTCGGCGGCGCTGTTGGCGATCACGCAGGGCAAGTCGTGGGGCTGGACGTCCCCGGCGACGCTGGCATGCGCGGTCTGCGGCGTCGTGGTCCTCGGTGCGTGGTGGTTCTGGGAGCGACGCGCAGGACAGCCGCTGGTGTCCACCGAGATGCTGAGCAGGCGGCCGATCCTGCTCACCAATCTCGCCACCATCTTCGTCGGCATGGGCCTGTACTTCGCGTTCTTGGGGCTGACGCAGTTCGTGCAAATCCCCCACGCCGCAGCGGGCTACGGCTTTGGGGCGAGCGTGCTGCAAGCCAGCGTCGTCTACCTGCTACCCGGAGCGGTCACCGGCTTCCTGGTGGCCCTGGTCAGCGGCCGCTTCATCGACAGGTTCGGCGCCAGACCCGTCCTCATGATTGCAGCGGTCGCGGGCATCGTGGGTTTCTTGTTCATCGGGCTGGCTCACGATGAGCCATGGCAGATCATCGCGGCCAGCATTCTGGCCAATGCCTATATCGCGCTTGGTTACGGCGCTCTGCCTGCGCTGGTCGTCGCGGAGGTCGACGCCGGTGAGACGGGTGTGGCCACGAGCATGAACGCGATCGCGCGGACGATCGGAAGCTCGACGGCGGCCGCTCTTGTCGCGGTCCTGCTGGCCCGCACCACCGCCGGTGTGCCGATGGAGAGCAGTTTCGTCGCGATCTTCATCGGCGGCGCCGTCACCGCGGCTCTGGCGCTGGTCCTGATCGCCTTAACGCGACCACCCGCGCGAGCTATCGAATCCGTTGAGGCCCGCTACGAATCTCGTGCCATGAACCACGAATGGGGCTAACGAAGCGCGCCCACTGCACGGTTGTTGTACACGAATCGCGAGAAGAGGCGCGAAGAACCGTGCACTCGGCGCAAAGGGTTAGCGAAGCGCAGCGAGATTTTCGACGGACTTGCGGACGTCGGACTCCAGCACCTTCGCGACGAGCCGACCCACCGGGGTGCTGAGGAGACCGCCGGACAGGTCGGCGATTACTTGGAATGTGGATCCAGGTTGGTCGTCCCGCACGCACAAGGTCAGCGCAATCCGGATTCCCGGCCTGCCTCTGCCGACGAGCTCGATCAACTTCGGTTCGTCATACCGAGTCACACGCCAATGCACGGTGTTGCGAAAGCCCTTGACCTTGATGCAGGACGACACGCACGTCCCGACCTCAATCTGCGACGGAACCTCGCTGCGCCAGCCGCCGAAGATCGTCAGCCACTCCTCGAAGCGACGCAAATTCGATGCGAGCGCCCACGCCTTTTCCGGACTCAAATCGGATGAGACCGCGACGTTAACCTTTGCCATCAAAGAGCACTACCGTTACTGATACTGATTTGGTCGGCCGTTGTTAGCCGCTGCCGGGATAACGGTTGCCCGGCTCGATGGCCGCGTTCTTGCCGGGCTGGGCGGACGGGATTCCGTTCCCCGTATCCCGTCACACAATCACTTCCGAACCGAACTGGTCTCACATGATCCTCCCGGACAGGTACGACATTTTTTCGGCACATCTACGGACCGACCCACAACAGCTGTACCTGTTCACTACCCGAAGACAAGGGACGGGTAAACGACCTCGCCCGTTTCCACCGACCGCGGCCGACCCGACTGCGAGACTGAGCGGGCGCGCTCCCGTCAACCCGGCCGACTTGAGGTCAGGCGGTGGTCGACCACGCCCGATTCCGCGGATTCTCTCGGTCCGCCATGCGGTCGACGAAGGATTCCATTGTGGAAATGTAAATTCGTTGCGGAATCGCTTGCGAAGGACCGTCTGATCCGCGATTGTTTACCCACAGCTTCGAGGCTGTCCCCGAGGAGGATCTGCCCTGACCGGCACACATACAACTTCCGTCGATCAAACGACGGGATCCGACGGGGCCACCCGCGTCAAGGGCGGCCCGGTCATCGAGATCGACCATGTCACCAAGCGCTTCGGCGACTATGTCGCCGTAGCCGAGGCCGACTTCTCCATAGCATCGGGTGAGTTCTTCTCGATGCTTGGCCCGTCTGGCTGCGGGAAGACGACGACGCTGCGGATGATCGCGGGTTTCGAGACCCCCACCGAGGGTGCGATTCGGCTCGAAGGTGCCGACGTGTCCCGCGTGCCTCCGCACAAGCGCAACGTCAACACGGTGTTCCAGCACTACGCCCTGTTCCCCCACATGACGGTGTGGGACAACGTCGCGTACGGACCGCGCAGCAAGAAGAAGGACAAGGGCGAGGTCCGCAAGCGGGTCGACGAGCTGCTGGAGATCGTCCGGCTCACCGACTTCGCCGAGCGCAAGCCCGCCCAGCTCTCCGGCGGCCAGCAGCAGCGCGTCGCGCTGGCCAGGGCGCTGGTGAACTACCCCAGCGCACTTCTGCTCGACGAACCGCTCGGCGCCCTCGACCTCAAGCTGCGCCAGGTCATGCAGTTCGAGCTCAAGCGCATCCAGCGCGAGGTCGGGATCACGTTCATCTACGTGACCCACGACCAGGAGGAAGCGCTGACGATGAGCGACCGGATCGCGGTCATGAACGCCGGCAACGTCGACCAGATCGGCACCCCCACCGAGATTTATGACCGTCCCTCAACGGTGTTCGTGGCCAGCTTCATCGGCCAGGCCAACCTGTGGGCCGGGAAGCAGACCGGGCGAGCCAACCGTGACTTCGTCGAAGTCGAGGTGCTCGGAACGACGTTGAAGGCCAGGCCCGGCGACACCACGATCGAACCCGGTGGTCAGGCAACGCTGATGGTGCGCCCGGAACGCGTGCGGGTCTCGATGGAGGCGCCAACAGGTGACGTCGCGACGGTGCGGGCGACCGTCACCGACCTGACGTTCCAGGGGCCGGTGGTTCGGCTGTTGCTCGCCGCACCCGACGACTCGACGATCGTCGCGCATGTCGGGCCGGAGCAGGACCTGCCGATGCTGCGGCCCGGCGACGAGGTCCACGTCTGCTGGGCGCCCGACGCCTCGCTGGTGCTGCCCGCCGCCGACATTCCCACCACCGAGGACCTCGAGGAGATGCTCGACGACTCGTAGCCGATGGCCGTAATCCGTTTCTTCCCTTCGGAATCCACTGAAAGGCACAGTCGCCATGTCCTCCAATGAGATTGATCCTCGGCTCCTCGCCCGCCTTGCGACCAACCGGACCTCACGCCGGCGCTTCATCGGCGGCGGTGCAGCGGCCGCCGCGGCGGTGGCGATGGGCGGGTCGTTCCTGGCCGCGTGCGGTTCGGATAGCGGTCAGTCCGGGCAGACCACGACGACGCAGGACAGCGGTCCGGCCACCGGCACGTTGCGGATCTCGAACTGGCCGCTGTACATGGCCGACGGCTTTGTCGCGGACTTCCAGAAGGCCTCGGGCATCACCGTGGATTACAAGGAAGACTTCAACGACAACGAGCAGTGGTTCGCCAAGGTGAAGGAGCCGCTGTCGCGCAAGCAGGACATCGGCGCGGACCTGGCGGTGCCCACCCAGTTCATGGCCGCCCGCATCAAGCAGCTGGGCTGGCTCAGCGAGATCAGCGATCAGGGTGTGCCCAACAGAAAGAACCTGCGCCCAGACCTGCTGGACTCGGCGGTGGACCCCGGCCGCAAGTTCACTGCGCCCTACATGACGGGCATGGTCGGGCTGGCATACAACAGAGCCGCGACCGGTCGCGACATCAAGACGATTGACGATCTGTGGGATCCAGCCTTAAAGGGCCGCGTCAGTCTGTTCTCCGATGCGCAGGATGGCCTCGGCATGATCATGTTGTCGCAGGGCAGCTCCATCGAGGATCCCACCACCGAGGGTGTCCAGAAGGCAGTCGATCTCGTTCGCGAACAAAACGACAAAGGCCAGATCCGCCGCTTCACCGGCAACGACTACGCCGACGATCTCGCGGCAGGGAATATCGCTGTCGCGCAAGCATATTCGGGTGACGTTGTGCAGCTGCAGGCCGACAACCCGGACTTGCAGTTCGTGGTGCCGGAATCGGGCGGCGACTGGTTCATCGACACCATGGTCATCCCGTACACCACGCAGAACCAGAAGGCAGCCGAGGCCTGGATCAACTACGTCTACGACCGAGCCAACTACGCCAAGCTGGTGGCGTCCGTGCAGTATGTGCCGGTGTTGTCGGACATGACCGACGAGCTCAACAAGGTCGATCCGAAAGTCGCCTCGAATCCGTTGATCAACCCGCCCGCGGAGATGCAGGCCAAGCTCAAGTCCTGGAAGGCACCGCTGTCCGACGAGCAGACCCAAGAATTCAACACGATGTACGCCGCAGTCACCGGCGGCTGATCAAATGGCCGGTGCAGCCACCAGCAATCGGCAGCGGAGCAAGATCGCCCCGTATTTGATGATCCTGCCGGCTCTTGCGTACCTCGGGATCTTCTTCGTGGTGCCCTTCTATTCGCTGGCGCGCACCTCGCTGTCGTCATCGGGCGGCTCGATTTTCCTGCCGACGCTGTCCTTCAATTGGGACTTCGGGAACTATCTCGAGGCGTTCAGCCACTACCACGAGCAGATCATCCGGACGTTCACCTATGCGTTGGTGGCCACCGTGCTGTGCCTGCTGCTGGCATTTCCGCTGGCATACGTCATCGCGTTCAAGGCGGGCCGATTCAAGAACCTGATCCTCGGTTTGGTGATCCTGCCGTTCTTCGTCACGTTCCTGATCCGCACCATCGCGTGGAAAACCATTCTGGCCGACGATGGTTGGGTGGTTGGCGCGTTGGGCGCGGTGGGCTTGCTACCCGACGAAGGCCGGCTGCTCTCAACGAGCTGGGCGGTCATCGGCGGGCTGACCTACAACTGGATCATCTTCATGATCCTGCCGCTGTACGTCAGTTTGGAGAAGATTGACCCTCGGCTCATCGAGGCGTCAAAAGACCTCTACTCGACGAACAGGCGCAGTTTCACCAAGGTGATCCTGCCGCTGTCGATGCCGGGTGTGCTGGCGGGCAGCCTGTTGGTTTTCATCCCATCATCCGGCGACTTCATCAACGCCGACTATCTGGGCAGCACGCAAACGACGATGATTGGCAACGTCATTCAGAAGCAGTTCCTGGTGGTCAAGGACTACCCCGCCGCCGCGGCGCTGTCCATGGTGTTGATGGCGATCATCCTGGTCGGAGTGCTGCTGTACACGCGGGCGCTCGGCACGGAGGAGCTGGTATGACTACTCAGGCCATCACCGAGCTCGGCAGCACGGAGCCCAAAAAGGTTAAGGGCAGCCCGAAATGGGGTGATGCGATCCTGCGCATCGTGGCGGGGCTGGTACTTCTCTATCTGTTCCTGCCGATCTTCGTGATCGTGTTGTTCTCGTTCAACAAGCCCTTGGGCAAGTTCAACTACACCTGGCAAGGTTTCACGCTGGAGAACTGGGCCGATCCGTTCAAGTACCCGGCGCTGACCGACGCACTGAAGTTGAGCCTGAACGTCGCCGCGGTGTCCACCGCGGTGGCTTTGGTGCTGGGCACGTTGGTGGCGATCGCCCTTGTACGCCAACGATTCCGCGGCCAGACCGCGGTGGACACCTTCTTGGTGATACCGCTCACCGCCCCTGAGGTGGTGATGGGCGCCGCGCTGCTGACGTTGTTCCTGGACTTCGGGTGGGCCGCGGGTTACACGACGATACTGATCGCGCACATCGCGTTCGAAATCAGCTTCATCGCGATGACCGTGCGTGCAAGGATGCGCGGGTTCGACTGGACACTGGAGGACGCGTCGATGGACCTGGGCGCGAGCCCGACCCGCACGTTCTTCAGAGTGACGCTGCCGCTGATCGTTCCGGGCATTGTGGCCGCCGCCATGTTGTCGTTCGCGCTGTCGCTCGACGACTTCATCATCACGTACTTCGTCAGCGGGTCGACGGTCACCTATCCGCTATACGTGAACGCGGCCGTCAAAGCCGCAGTGCCCCCGCAGATCAACGTGCTTGCGACCGCGATCCTGGTGATCAGCCTGATCCTGCTCGCCGTGGGAACGCTGTACCGCCGCAAGCGAATCGACGGCTAAGCCAGCTGGACCGTGACCTTGACGCGACCCTTGTCGTCGCGGTCGGCGATGGCGTGCGCGAGGCGATCCCGACCGTCGAGTCCGAGCAACTCGATGGGACCCCCGTCGCCGAGAAAGTTGCGCCACCAGGTCTTGGCGTCTGGTGCGGCGACGCCGATGACGATGTTGTCTCCGGATCGCCGGTAGCCGACGGGCAAATCCACCGTCGTGCCCGACCGGCGACCGACGTAGCGGATCTTCACCAGCCCGCGGCCCACGACTCGACCCAGCATCGGCGCGTCGAGCAGAGCGACGGCCAATCTGTTCACGATCGGCACAACCTGTGAATTAAATATCGCGCGCTCCATGGATCTCCTTGTTATGAACCGACTTCGGCGGGCACCGGCGTCGGGCGAGCACCGGTGCGGGCGGCCCCCATTCCGGCCACCACCACAAGGCAGATGCCGACAATGCTGGCCGGACCCGGCACTTGATGCAGCATGACCAAACCGACGATCATCGCGAATGCGGGTTCGAGAGCCATCAGCGTGCCGAACGCGGCCGTCGTCAACCGGCGCAGCGCAAGCAGTTCCAGCGCGAACGGCACTACGGGCAGCAGGATGGCCAGTCCGATGCCGATCAGCAGGATCTCGGGCGTGATTCGCGGCAGCACCCACGGGCCGACGACGGCGGTCGCGAAGAGGCCGGCGACGGGCATCGACACGGCCAGCGCGTTGATACCGGTGACCTGGTCGCCGGCCCGCTGCGTGAGCAGGATGTACCCGGCCCAGCAGACCGCCGAAGCGAGCGCGTACAACACCCCGACCGGGTCGACGACGCCCTCCCAGGGCTGGGTCAGCAAGACGACGCCGATCGCGGCGAGGCCCGGCCACGCCAGCCGGTGTCCGCCCTTACCGTGCGCCACCGCGACGCCGAGCGGACCGAGAAACTCGATCGCGCTGGCGGTGCCCAGGGGGATGCGATCGACGGCGGCCATGAAAAGCAAAGTGATGAGCGCCGTGACCACACCGAGTACCACGCACACACGGAAGGTGGCCCAGGTGAAAGCCGAGACGCGAGGCCGGACGATGACGAGCATCAGCACGCCCGCCCAAGCGAGACGAATCCAAGCAGCCCCCTCGACGCCGATGCGGTCGATCAGCGTCACAGCGATCGCCAGTCCGACCTGGACGCACAGCATCGAGCCCATCGCCATCATGGCGCCGGAGCGGGCTTGGTTCGTGGTCACCTCTGCATTGAACGGCACAGCAACCGTTCGCGTCCACGTAATTTTCCTGGACATACCGTTCATGAATCGTGAACAATCGTTTGCATGGACACCCGTCGCCTGCAGTTGTTGCTGGCGTTGTCTCGGTTGGGTTCGATGCGCGCTGTGGCCGAGACGCACCACCTCACCACCTCGACGGTGTCGCAGCAGATCGCCGCGCTGGCAAAGGAAACCGGCGCCCGACTGATCGAGCCCGAAGGGCGACGGGTACGGCTCACACCGGCGGGCCAACGCCTGGCCGATCACGCGGTCACCATCCTGGCCGCCGTCGACAGCGCGCGCCTCGACCTCGACCCAGACACCGAACCGGTGGGCACCGTACGAGTGGGCGGCTTCGCCACCGGGATTCGGGTCTCGCTGTTGCCCATCGTCCGCGAGTTGGCGATCACCCATCCGGGCGTGGAGGTGGCGGTCAGCGAGTACGAGCCCCTCGAAGCATTCGACCTGCTCGTCGACGACGACCTCGATCTAGCAATCACCTACGACTACAACCTTGCACCCGCCTCCCCCGACCCCGTACTCGAGACGCTTGCGTTGTGGTCGACGCCGTGGGGTTTGGGCGTGCGGACTCCCACCGCGACCAAAAGTATCGCCGATCTGGGCGAATTCGCCGACGCGGTGTGGATTGTCAACTCGCGCAATACAGCTGACGAGGGCGCGGTACGTACGCTGGCCGCGTTGGCTGGCTTCACGCCGCGCATCGTCCATCAGATCGACAGCCTCGACCTCGTCGAAGATCTGATCCTCGATGGACACGGTGTGGGGCTGTTGCCGGTCAATCGCCCACTACGTGATGGACTCACAGTCCTCCGGCTGTCGGAGCCCCGCGCCATCCTCACCGCTTACGCCGTCGTCCGGCGGGGACGGTCGAACTGGCCCCCGCTTCGAGCGATCATCGACCGACTACGCCCCCAGAGCCCATCACTGCCCCAAGAGACTTGGCCGCGCCCGACGGCGCAGCCGAGTGCACGAGATCGCAGCTAAAGCAAGTCGTCTCAACATAACTCGCCACTACCACGAAACTAGATGCGTCCGCACGACGCTATTGGCCTGTACATCCGGAGCACATCATCAATGCGCAGCTGCGCGTGTCGCGTCCAATCTTGTCGAAGGGGCGACTAGCCCGCTGGACATCAGCAAGTAATCACCGCGCGACTGGATGACTTGGTTAACCCGAAGCGTTTCTGGATGTTTTCGCGGTGTCGCAAATGGTTTACGCATACAGCTGTCAAAGCTCGGACGGCATCGGGCAACAAGAAGTCTTCGATGAGGCGACGAAGGTACTGCTCCTCGTCATGAAAGGCATAGGAGTCGAGCCACGTTAGACACAGTTTTAGCAGACTGGGCGGCAGCGGGATCCCTTTGGCGGCAATCAGTTTAAGCAAGTGGTGAATCGCCGCGAGCGTGTCGCCAGCACCGGTCGTAATGAAGGCATAGTTGCGTTCAAGAACATTCAGGTGTGGCTTGGCTGCCTCGATCAGAGCCCAGGCCAGGTTGGTTTCTTCTACGTATCGCATTGCGATCATCCAGGGCTTGATGCTTCATTCCGGCGCCGAGTTGGAGGGATTCCATCGTGTGAAGCCCGTACGGGCACTAGTTCCCACGGACAGACCACGCGGGAGATGCCCTCACTCGTCTTGACTTGGATGAGCACGGTGCCGACGTCCGTGACAGTGCCGACGTGCGTACCCTCGCGAACCTTGTCGCCTATCTGGAACTTCATTTTCCTGCCTCCAACCTCTGGACATCAACACCTCGTTGGCGCGTGCACTACTTGCCTAAGGGTTGCTTCCTGGCCACTGCCATCCGTAGTCGAGTCGCGGGACGGTCAATTCACGGCGCACATGCCAACAGAGTGTGTCTCTGCCGTCGCGCCAGTAGACCTTGTATCTGACCGCGTCTGTACCAACGATGATGCCGGTGCCGAGCGCATCGTCGGCCCGCGACAGCACGGTATCGCCGATGACTGGCAAGCGCGGGCTGCGTCCGACGATCATCTCCGGCCCACCCCTCGTCGATGCTTGATCTCAGCGACGAATCGACATCCTTCTTCGTCGACAACGTCCCAAGAAAAGGGACCGCGCAATTGCGTGGTGCCGAGCGTGTGGACGGTGCGGCGCGCTTCTTCCTCTGAGCCGATGTTCGCTAACCGCCGGCCGTCACTGGTGAGGAGGGTCCACATGGCTATCGCCGTAGCTGGTCATGGCTGGCGAGTGAGTCTCGTCGAGCCGGATCACGATTGTGCGCTTAGTGCCGTAAAAGCCTGTTGCCGCGCGCCAACTGCTTCCGAACCTCCGGGGCGCGGATATCGCAACCCCCGGCCTAGGTCCGCTCGTCATCTGTGTGGCTCCCTTCGCTCGTACCCGGAGAGCAGATGTTGATGGCTAACAGTACAATAGCTTGCGCGCGCAAGCAAGCATTTTTTGATCCGGAAGTCGGATCTCAAAATGCGACGGCGGACCCGACGTCGAACGGCTTGTGCCGAACGCAAGCATCTGATCGGCGTCCTTCCACTGGCGTGTCGGCCTCTGCCACGGAAAGTGGTCGGCACCGGGCGCCAGCATCATGCCGAGCGGCCGTATGCGTTGTAGCGTCCGCGTGCGTTCTGCGGCAGTACCGGACTGTGACAACGTCGGCGCGGATCCTGATGAGACCTATGTTGGCCGGAAGAGCCTGAGCTGGTTCACTTTCCGATCCGGGAGTGTAATTGAGGGGTACGCGGGCGACGCGGGTGGCGCGCCGCCGTGCCGTCACTCTTCCGATGCCGGGACTTCTCTGGGTTCCAGGTGGATGACCACCGCTCCGGGAACCAGCGGGTTGGCCACCGGGTAGTAGGCCGCGTACACCAAAGCAGCCAGCGGACTTACACCGGCGCGGAGAACTGTCGTAGCATTTGCGACTATCTCATATGGTTCTATCTGTGGTACCTTCCTGAACATGGACACTGGCGGGTCGGATGGGTTGAAAGAAGCCTTTCGGTCGACGATGGCGAACGTGTGTACTCCGGTCGCTGTGGTGACGGCGTTAGATGGTGAGCGCGCCCATGGGACGACGGTGAGCGCTTTCACGTCTTTATCTATGGAGCCGCCGATGGTGGCGGTGGCCTTGGATGAGTCCTCGGAGGTGCTGGGGTTCCTTCGGCGCGCACGGCGTTTTGGTTTGAATGTTTTGTCGTGTGATCAGGTGTCTTTGGCGCGGCGGTTTGCGTCGAAGGGGCTTGATAAAGCCGACGGGACGGTCTGGAGCATCGATCATGGTTCGCCGCGTCTTGCCGGAGTCAGTGGTTGGCTGGCGTGTGGGGTGTCGGATGTGGTTGCCGGCGGGGATCATTGGATTGTTCTAGGTTCTGTGGTGGCAGCCGAGGCTGGCGATGCCACGCCGATGACGTATCACGCCAGCACGTTTGGGCGCCATTCACAGGTGCAGTCATGATGGTCGACTCGTCGATCGCTGCGTTCACGGCCGCTGCCGATGCCCTGACGGCGGGTGAGTTTGTGGTGGTGATCGATGGAAACGATCGTGAGAATGAGGCTGATCTTGTCGGTGCGGCTGAGGCGATTGACTCCGAGCGGATGGCGTTTCTGTTGCGCAACTCGTCAGGGATCGCCTGTGCGCCAATGACATCGGCCGCGTGTCAGCGCCTGGGGCTGGACCAGATGGTGGCCGACAACACCGATCAGCACGGCACCGCGTTCACAGTGAGCGTGGACCATGTCGATACCGGTACCGGGGTATCAGCGGCGGACCGGGCGCGCACGATACGCGCACTCGCGGATCCTGCGACTCGCCGGCAAGACCTAAGGCGCCCGGGTCACGTATTCCCATTGCAGGCCAGGGAGGGCGGGGTGTTGGTCCGGCGGGGTCATACCGAGGCTGCGATTGACCTGCTCGCGAAGGCTCAGATGAGTGAGGTGGCGCTGATCTGTGAACTGATGAAGCCCGATGGCCGGATGTATGACGGCAGTCAGGGCGCTGATTTCGCTGCTGAGCACGGACTTCGAGTAGTGCACATAGACCAGATCGTGACCGCTCGCGCCAGAGTCGAGACCGTGGTGTCGCACGTGGCGGAGTCCCTGATGCCGACACGGTTCGGGCGCTTTCGCGCTTACGCCTATCGCAACGATCTGGACCAGACCGAGCACTTGGCGTTGGTGATGGGTGACGTTGCCGCGGAGCGTAATTCGCAAGGGCCGCTGGTTCGTGTGCACAGCGAATGCCTCACCGGCGACATTCTGGGGTCGATGCGGTGTGACTGCGGAGCTCAACTCGAGGAGTCTGCCCGGATGATCGCCGCGGAAGGGTGCGGGGTGATCATCTATCTGCGAGGACATGAGGGCCGAGGCATCGGACTGGCCGGCAAGATCAGTGCCTATGGGCTGCAGGACGGTGGTCTTGACACCGTGGCTGCCAACATTGCGTTGGGTGCGCCCATCGACGGCCGCGACTATCTGGCTGGCGCGCAAATCCTCGCCGACCTCGGGGTGCTGGGTGGTCGATTGATCACCAATAGCCCGGCCAAGCTTGAGGGCCTGGCCAAGTACGGTGCCGAATTCGCCGAACGCGTAGAGCTACCGAGCCATACCACCGCAGACAACGTGAACTACCTGCGGACCAAACGAGATCGCATGGGCCATCTAATCGACATCGAAGAGGACCAACTATGCTTAAAGTTACTGTCGTCGTAGGCAATCCGAAGCCGAAGTCCAGGACGGCCCAGATCGCGACCCGCGTCGTTGAAATTCTTTGTCAGGCAGACACATACTCGTTGGCCCTTATCGACCTCGCCGATCACACTGATGAGATCTTTGCGTGGCCCTCGGACAAATTGGCCACGCTGAACACACAGGTCGCTGCGAGCGATTTGGTGATCATCGCGTCTCCAACCTACAAAGGCACCTACACCGGCCTGCTCAAGGCCTTCTTGGACCGCTATGCCAATCTTGGCCTTTCAGGTGTGGTGGCCATCCCGGTCATGACCGGCGCCGACACCCGCCACGCGCTGGCACCGGAGGTCAGCCTGCGGCCGCTACTCGTCGAACTAGGCGCCGTGGTCCCCACCCAGGGGCTGTACTTCGTGATGGACCAGATGGACGAGATCGACGAGGTCGTCTCGACCTGGGCCAGTGAATGCGCACAACGCATCACCGTCCACCTCAAGACCGTCCTCAACGCGATCAATACTTCACCTGCCAAGTCCGCGTCGGAGGTTGCGAGCCGAATATAGGACCCAACGAAAAACTCAGCGTCAAAATCTGAGCCAACATCTACGCCTCAGGGTGCCACGCGATGGGTTTCCCAATTGCCGGCTAGGAGTGGCGAAGTCGCCGACAGTCTTCCGAAATATTCAGTTGTGGTGAAACAAAGGAGTGATCAAACATGCGCGAAACACTGGTTCTCAACGCTTTTCATATGAACACGGCGTGCCATTTCTACGATGGGGGTTGGCGCAACCCCGAGGACAGGCAGGTCGAGTTCGCCACGCTTGATCTCTGGAAGGATGTAGTTCGCGCCCTCGAGCGTGGCTGCTTCGACAACATCTTCTTCGCGGATTCGATGGGGGTCGACCCTGCCTTCGGCAACAGCACAGACATCTATGCCAAGATGGGAATTCACTTTCCGGTACACGATCCGTTGGCATTGGCAGCAGCGTTGATATCCGAGACCGAGCACCTTGGATTGACGTTCACTAGTTCGACGATTCAGGATCATCCGTTCAACTTCGCCAAGAGAATCTCCACGCTGGACCATCTGAGCGGTGGGCGGATCGGATGGAACATCGTCACAGGTCACACGATAAATGGCGCGCAGAACCTTGGATATGACGGCCTACTCCCCCACGACGAGCGATATGAGATGGCAGAGGAATATGTCGACGTCTGTTACAAGCTGTGGGAAGGCTCATGGGACGAGGGTTCGCTGCCGTTGGATAAGGCAGCCGGCGTGTTTGCCGATCCCGAGAAGATTCACAAGATCAACCACCACGGCAGGTGGTACGACGTGGCGGGCCCGCATCTGGTGACCCCGTCGCCGCAACGCACGCCGATCTTGTTCCAAGCGGGCTCCTCAAAGGTAGGGCGGGCGTTTGCGGCGCGTCATGCCGAGGCCGTATTCGTCCTGTGCCTGACCCCGGAGAGCATGCGCACCGCGTACAAGGGAATGAACGAGCTGCTCAAAGCGTCAGGCCGCGACGAACACGACCTGGTGCTCGTGCAGGGCATGAACTTTGTAGTCGGCAGTACTGAGGAAGAGGCGAAACGCAAGGCAGCTGAGCAGGAGCAGTATCTAAATCTCGACGCTCTGGCCGCCCGCGTCAGTCGCGACCTGGGCATCGATCTCAGCGGTGTCCACGCTGACTCGCCGCTAGATGAGGTGAATACCGATGCGGTACAGGGCATCGTCCAGCTACTCAAGGAGGCGATGCCGGGCCAACGTCCCAAGGTATCGGATCTGCCGAAGCTGTATTCGGTGCGTTTGGTCGGCACCCCCGAGCAGATCGCCGACGAGCTCACCGTGTGGCACGAGGCCGGAATGGGTGGGATCAACATGGCAGCGATGGTTCTGCCGCAGACCGACATCGACTTTGTGGACCACGTGGTGCCTGAGTTGCAGCGGCGCGGCCTGGCGCAGAAGGAGTATCGACCGGGCACGTTGCGCGAGAAGCTATTCCCCGGTCGACCGTCCTATATCAACGATCGGCATCCAGCGGCGCGGCTCCGCGGCGCCTTTTCGGCTGCCTAGCGCGCCATCGGCTGCCGCACGTTCTTCATGGGTTTAGCCGCGATCCAGATCACGCTGAATCGTCTGCCCCACAAAGAAACTCGGGGCCCGGCGCGAGTAGAGACAGGTGGCAATGCGTCTACTGCGAACTGCGCCGCCCTCTGCGCACATCGCTGCGCGGCGGGGCGGCGCTACCCGCCTAGGACAATCATGCCTCTACATCATGTGTGTCGGTGCTAGTTGCCGATGCCTTCTCAAATGCCTTGTGAATCAGCCTAATTAGCCGCAGCAGAACGGCCCAACAAATAAGATATGATTGGTATCATGGCTCGCGGCTCCAAGTCTTTTACTGTCCCTAGCAGGGCGACCGACCGGCCCGGGGACTCGTCTCCCTTCGCAATGGGACTGTTGTTCCGGCGCGCCCATCAGAGGGCCACCAACTCTCTGTTGGCGGCGATGCGCCCCTACGGTCTGGAACTGCGACACTTCGCGATCCTGATCGTGCTCGCCGATCAGGGGCCGACGTTGCAGCGGGACCTGGTTGCCAAGGCAGGGTTCGACAAGGCCGCAATTGGCCGCTCGGTCGACGATCTGGAAGATGCCGGGCTGGTGACCCGTGCCGGTGTCCCTGGTGACCGCCGTGTGTGGATGGTGGAGATCACCAACCGGGGGCTGGCGGTGTTCGACGATGTCCATGTCAATGCCCAGAGCATTGCCGATGATCTGGTCTCCCATCTCAAGCCGGGAGAAGCTGAAATGCTCATTGGGCTACTCACCCGGTACATCTATCCTGACGGCGTTCCGGATTAGGAGGGACGATGCGGTCTCAGTCCGAGGCAGGCGATCCAATCGAGTCGCGCTTCTAGTCGATCCCGTCAAGCACGGGCAGCCGACTCTTCGATCATGCGACCAACGCCATGGTGGATCCAGTTGGACGCGATTCTGCGCTGAACCACCCAAAACCCTTGAATTGTGGATCCATTCCATGAGACGGTTACTAAGCACATGTCAGCCAGGAGTATCCCGTGAGCGGCCTTGAGCCAGGCGTCAACCACGCCAGGCACTGTGCCATCCGGCTGCGCCACGGCCGCCTTCGTCAGTCGCGGAGGCGTCGGCTGGGCTTGACGGAAGCGACGGCACGTAAAGCCGCACTCAATACACGTATCAAAATCGGTTGAAAGGTAGTCATATGGCGCTGGTACCGCTCCTCGAAAGCAATGAATTCTCCGATGTCGACCAACAAGTTCTCGCGATCGGCCAAAAAACCTACGGAATGGTGTTGAACACCTGGGCGGCGATCGGCAACAGTCCCGGGATGTTCGGCGCCTACTTGCCGTTCCTGCGCCAGGTCAACGGGCCTGGCGAATTGGACGTTCGGACCAAGGAACTGGTCGCCGTCTATGTCGCGGTCCTCAATCACTGCCGCTACACGACTAGCCACCGGTGCAAGTCGGCACTGGCGAACGGGGCGACCGCCGATGAGCTCACCGCGGTGGCGCGGGGCGACTTCGCTCGCTTCACGGAGCGCGAGCGAATCGCTTTGGAGCTTGCCGGCGAGATGACGCGGTCGATCCCGGTAACTGCCTACGGTCAGAGCACTACCGGCGTCTCGGCCACCAATTTGGAGGCTGCAAAGAAGTCGTTCAGTCCGCGCGAGCTGGTCGAGCTCACCATGAGCATCAGCGTGTGGAACGCCCTGTCGCGGTTCCACCGCGTGATGGCGTTCGAGCTTGACATGCCCGAGCCACCAGCCGGGGTGGAGCAGCGCCTCTGAACGAGCGACCCCGAGACCAGCCGAAGCACGCATACTTGGCCGACTGATGACTCCCGGGCCGGTCACCCGTCCTCGGTTGACGCGTTGCATCGGCCTTCGGTTTTTGTCCTGCGCGAGTTCGACGAGTGGCTTGAGTGGTTGTCGCGACGGTTATACCGTCGCAACCAACCCACGCGAGACGGGTTGAGAAAGATCGCGTTTCAATTGCGATCAACGGGCGCAGGCACGGTGAACAATGGGCGGAGGTCATGACGACAGTGTCGCAGCGGCAGCACTTTACGCGGGCGCGGAGCATGAAGGATGGCATCAGCGGCGCGGGAACGTCAACGAGGCCGCCCTCAGGAACCGCGGCCAGCACGATGCCCGTCCGCTACCGGATCGTGGAGGGCTATGACCGTGTAGAGAGGGTGTGCGCCGTCGATGACCGTGACGAGGTGATCGTTGGCGCGTTTCGGTCTACGCACAAAAATGACTGGCTGCTGTACATTACGCCGTCGGTGGCGCAGACGGCCGGCGTTCCGTTCAGACCCGGACACGTGGCGCTGCTGTCGCGAGAACAGGCACGTCATTGGGTTGACCTGTTGAGTCGATTGTATTGCAATGCAACTCAAGTCAGTGGATCTGCGTAGGCGTTCTAAGGCCCGGCCAGCACAGATTTCTTCGGTGACCGACATGGCACAGCATCACACCGGCGGTCGAGTCATGCGAGCTTGCAACAAGTTCGTCGACGCGCAGTCCGCAGGGCATATCCCGGCAATGCCGGCGACTGAAAGCGTCCACTTGTTCTCGTCCAATCAGATCGACTCGACAGTGGCATGGCAACAACATATTTCAGCTGACTGACCGAAAACGGACCTCGCACCAAGCGCAGAGATATGCCCCGGGAGCAACAACGGCACAGAGTGGGCCACCGACAAACGCTGGAGTAATTTGCAGCTGAAAAGCGTTGCTGGTGAGCAGCATTCCCAGCGACGATACATCGCGGCCGGGAATGGATTAGGGCTACGGCTTGTTTTTCTTTGAAGGCGTCGGACAGGCCGACGCCCCTAGCGTGAAAGGGGTACAAAATATGACCGCTGCGATTGGGACGACGCAACTTAGTGCTGGGATCTGGGCCATCGATTCGGTCCATTCGTCGATCGGCTTTTCGGTACGCCATCTGATGGTGAGCAAGGTGCGAGGCAGCTTCCAAAACTTCAGCGGCACAATTGTCGTCGCCGAGGACGGCACACCGTCGGTGACAGCCGAGATCGCCGTCGACTCGATCAACACCAACAACGAGCAGCGCAACGCCCACATCAAGTCAGGCGACTTCTTCGCGGCCGATAAGTACCCCACCGCAACGTTCCGTTCCACCGGCGTGCGGCCCAACGGCAAGAACTATGCGCTCGACGGCGACTTCACCCTCAAGGGCGTCACAAAGCCCGTCAGCCTGGATCTCGAGTTCAACGGCGTCAACCCCGGGATGGGACAAGGTGAGGTGGCCGGCTTCGAGGCCTCAGTCATCTTGAACCGCAAGGACTTCGGCATCGATATCGACATGCCGCTGGAAACCGGCGGAACGGTCGTCGGCGACAAAGTCACGATCACGGTGGAGATCGAGGCGCTGAAGCAGGCGTGACGTCACGAGCGTCCGGCCACTGCGAAGAACTGACGCTAGCAGCGGCCGGGCGCTTCGGCGCAGGGCATCAGTTCCCCGCCAACGAGTTTCGCCTGAGATGGTTCGCGTACGCCTGCGTTGACACGGTGGAACTCATGTGCCGCCGAGCTCACGTCGGCTGGAGGCGCTGGAACAGATCCAGTACGTCCGGGGACGCCCCGACGCCGATCTGCTCCATCGCCGCGAGGTAGCGGCGGTAGCGCCGGACCAGTGTCTGTGAGTCGCCGAACGCGCTCGCAGTGAGGATGGACAGCCGCCACGCCTCCTCCTGGTACTCATCCTCGCAAAGCACCGCCTCGACCAAGTCATCAGCCTCGAGATACCGGCCGAGCTGATAAGCGACCTCGGCCGCGCTAAGCTGCGCAGCGCTGATGCGGTCGGTCAGTTCCTGGCGCCGTTCCACGATCCATTTGGACTCCGAGTCGGCGAAGAACGGGCCTGCGGCGGCGAGCTCCAGCGCGGCACGCAACGCATTCAGCTTCTCCTCCCTGTGCAACCGCGCACCCTGGTCGAGAAGCGCGTCAATGGTCAGCGAGTCACAGGTGACCTCCTCCGGCGCGGGCAGCAGGATGCGGTTGCCGTCCGTGCGCGGGGCCAACGCCTCGGGCAATACCTCGCGGAGCCGGTACAGGGCCTGACGCAGATAGCTGCGCGTCGAGTCAGTGGCACGCCCGCCGAAAAGCGCGTCGAGCACCTTGCTGCGCGCGGCCTCTGCGGAGGGCTGCTGCCGCAGGAACGCGAGAAGCTCGAGGCTCTTCGCGATCCGCGGCCGTTGTGCCGCCCCGTCGACGGTGAGCACAACCTGACCAAGATCCTTTAACACGATGCGGTGCGTTCGGCCCGACAGAGCGGACTCGGGAGTGCGCGCGGTACGTTCGCGCCAGTGCGTGCCATTCTGACCGGCGCTCGGGTTCGGCGTCGATCCGGCGCGAGAGCACTGCGGGAACGTCGTTGAGCGCCTGCAGCAAGATGTGATTCGATCCGTGCCGCCCGGCGGCGGTCAGCGCGAGGTCCGCAGCCCGGTCGGCCGCGTCGTCATGGCCGCAACGCCATTCAGCCTCCGCGAGATACACTGCCGCCGTTGGGAGTTCGAGCAATCGGTCGCCTCGGCGCATGCTGCGGACGGCTCCAGCCAGCTGGTGCCGTGCCTCCTCGTCTGCACCAAGCAGGAGATTCGCATAGCCGGCCCACATGTCGGCGATCTCGCGGACGAACGGGTAGCTGGTCGCCTGTGGGCGCACCGCCTCCAGGGTCGCGAGCGCCGCAGCCCCATTCCGGTCGAACCGCAGATGCATCTTCGCCTCGGCGACATGGCTGAGCAACGTGTACGTATTGGACCCGCGCTCCGCGAGCAGCTCACGCGCCTTCTGCAGCTGGGAGAACGCCTCCTCGCGGCGCCCGAGGTCGAGCATCAGATCTGGGCCGGTGACGACCTGCAGCCAGACCGTACCCGGGTCGTCCCCGTCCGCCGCCTCGAACAGCTCGAGGGCACGGTCGAGTTGGCCAATCGCGCGCAGGGCGCTGGCTTGCACCGACAGTCCCATCGCGCGGGCCCACGGTGAGGAAAACGTGGCTCCCAGAATGGTGTGCAGGAACCCGCGGAAGTAGTGCACCCGCATCAGCAGCCCATCGTAGGGCCCGCCGTCGGGCGCCAGTGGGGTGGGCAGCGGGGCCGAGGCATCGGAACTGAAGGCGATCATCGCCGCGGCGATCTGGACCGTGCGGTCATTGGGTCGCAGCGACAGCATCGCCCGGGCGTCCTCGAGCCGACCGGTCTGCCAGTAAGCCCAGGCCAGCATGCCGTCCAGCGGCGTCCGGTCGCGCAACGTGCCGTCGATCGAGGCCACGTCGGAGAGCTGCCCTAGGCTGTCGCCGAGCGCGGCCGCGCGCGCGGGCTGCTCCCGCCCCACCGCGACCATGAACTCGGCAATCGACAGGGCGGCACTCGGCGCGTCGGTGGTGTGCAGCAGCTCGAGCCACTGTTCGGCGACGTCGAAATGTAACCCGGCTATCGCCCCGCCGATCGCCTCGCGAGCGCTGCGGGCGGCCCGGTCGAGCTGGTGGGCTTTGATGTATTGCTGCACCGCTTCGTCGCAGCGGCCCTGCTGCAAAAGCAGCCCGCCAAAGCGAGACCGCACGTCGCCCTCCTCGGGACTGCCGGCCAAACGGCCGAGCAGGTACTCGCGGAAGCGGGAGTGGACCCGCATCTCCTGCCCACCCCGCCCCCAGCTCACCGGCAACGGTTTGGCCGCGAGTCGCGCCAGCAACCCCGACGGGTCCCGCTGGCCGAGCTCGCTTGCCGCTTCGGCGGTTACCTCGCCGAGCAAGGCCGTCGCGACGAGGAACCGCGCCTCGTCCTCGTCGAGGACGGGCATTATGTGCGTGGCGTAGAACACCGATAGGCCGTGTGCGGGGTCGGCGATGGCGAATCGCGGGCGCCCGCCCGCCTCGGTGAGCACACCGGTCATCCAGCCACCGTGAGCATCGATGACCTCGTCCAAACCGGCCAGCTCACCCTCGGAGCGACCCAACACGTCCGCGGCCTCACCTGTCGACAGGGCCAGCTCCGCGTCCCCTACGGAATCGAGCACCCCCGGCGGCAGCTTCTCGTCTAGGTCCTCCACTACGTTGCGCCGGCTGATCAGCACCATCCGCAGCGTCGGCGGGGCGAAGCGTGCGAACCCCCCAATCACCTGACGCCCGGCGTCGTGCTCGTGCACGCGTTCGAGATCGTCCAGGACAAGCACGAGTGGTCGGCCATCGGTTGCCTCCGCGAGCAGGCCGGCGACGTCGCGGTGGGCCGTCCCGTCGGCACGCGCCCCGACACTCAACCCGCGCACCGTGTCGACATGTCCCTCGACCGCAGCTTCGAGGTCCGTCAGCAGCCGCCACGGGTCTGCGTCGCCATGGTCCAACGACAGCCAAACAACCGGGTCGTCCAGGTGCGCGGCGGCGTGCACCATTGCGGTCGTCTTGCCGGCGCCCGCAGTGGCACTGATCGACACAACCCGGTGGGTCGCCAGCGTCGCGGTCAGCAGGGTGGTCAATCGGGTGCGTTCGACGACTCCCGGAGCGAGGTCCGGCACAGTGATGCGCCGGCTCACGGTGCGGCGGCGCGTCGCGCCTGGTGTCCGGGGACGGAGATCGGACGGCGCCGGGCACCCGTCCGGCACTGGGCCGTCGATCGTCGCTTCGCCCGCGCGCGTGTCCGTCATCTCACCTCCCTCCCGCCCCGGTGGTCAGCCGGAGCGCGCCTCAAGGATCTGCCGATGCAGCTTGATGAGCGAAGGCACTTGCCAGGCCGGTCGACGCCCCCACCCGCACTCGGTGGCGATACCGAAATCCGCTACGAACCTCGCCGCGACGTCCCACCGCCGCAACCCACCGTCGACGCCATCACCGTCGTGGACCAGGCCGAGGAACGGCTTCGGCCCCGGACGCAGGCCCTGCAGCGGCTTGAAGTAAGCCTCGTCGGTGCGGTCTGCGGGAACGGCCATGTGCACGAAGTCGACCTGACGCCCGGAGGACTCCGCGGCGACGTTGCTCATGAGTACCGACACCGCCAGGCTCTCAGGGTTCGTCATGTGCTTGTGCCCGAGATCGCCGTAGCACAGGTGGTAGCCGAGCATGACCTCTGACGGAATGGACGACGACATGCGGGCGCACATTGCGCGGAATCGTTCCAATGGCGGCTCCCCCGGCAGCGTCCATCGCGCGGCCCCCTCTACGTCGAGGATCTCCCAGCAGGTGTCCCACTGGATCGTCAGCTCGTCATGCGGGACCGTGTCCAGCAGCGTCTCCAGCTCGCGCTGCAGTGCTGTCGCATAGGCATCAATCCCCTGGCGCCTGTGCGCGGGGTCGGGAAAAAACCAACTGGCCGCGCTCTCCGGGAGCGGAAGGCTTACTTGAAAGCGCGCTGACGGCGGCACGATCCCGACGGCCTTGCGCTCCCGGAATATGGCGTAGGACTCATTGGCGGTGCGGGCGTAGCCGATGTCGTCGAGGCGCAGCGTCTCCCCTTCGCGAATCGCGAACTGCCAGAAGTCGTCGAATCCCGACGGCCGCCAGTTATACCCAGGTTGCGGTTGCTGCGTCGTGATCAGCTGCGGATGCCCGTCCAGCACCCGGTAGGCCTGGTAGATGATCCACATCGAGCGGTCGCCCACTTCGCCGTCGGGGATCCCGACGGCAATGTCGCCCAGCCCACCTCCGCAGTAGTTCATGACCTCCTCGGTTGAGTACAGCGGAACGCTGCCGGTGAGCAGCACGGTGGCTGTGGACATACGGTCGTTCGGCGTGGTCTGCGGCTTCGACATCGTGTACTTCCTGTTCGCTAATGACGTCAGATGACTGCCTTGTCCATCCCGCCGTCGACGCCGAGGACCTGCCCGGTGATGTAGCTAGCCTGGGTGGACGCCAGGAAGGCAACCGCGGCGGCGATCTCACTCTCCCTGCCCCAGCGGCCGAGACCGATGCCCATTCCCTTCGTCATCCCTTCCCGCACCGCGTCCGCAGTGCGGTCCTGGGCCTGGGCCATGCCGTTGAGGCGCTGCTGCCAGCCCTCGGTGTCGCACAAGCCGGGCGAGACGGCGTTCACCAGGATGCGGCGCGGTGCCAGCTCGCCGGCCAGGTAGCTGGTGAAGGCGATGGTCGCGGCGTTGACCACACCCATGATCGAGCCGCCGGGGACCGGGACGCGGGCCGCCTGGCCGGCAATAGCGATGATCCTGCCCGTCCCGTCCCCTGGGAGATGCGGTATCGCCGCGCGGCTGACTCGCCACATCCCGAGCAGCTTGCTCTGCAGGGCGCCGACCACCACGTCGTCGTCCGTGTCGGCGATCGGGGTCGGTCGCAGCTGCGGACCCGCGTTGTTGACCACAACGTCGAGGCGTCCCGCCCAGTCGACCACCGAGCTGACGGCGGATTCGACCGCCGCCCGGTCGCTGAGGTCCGCGGCGACGATCATGGTGTCGGCCCCGCGGCCGAGGCGCTTGTTCGCGTTTTCCAGCGCCTGGGCGTCCCGCGCGAGTAGCGCGACCTTCAGCCCGTCGTCCAAAAGCCGCTCTGCAACGGCATATCCGATTCCGCGGGACGCTCCGGTGACCAGTGCCACCCTGGTGCCTATAGGTGAGTTCATCTGTGGTATCTCCTTGCTTTATCGATGGATGGATGTGATTGAGCCATAACGCTTTACCAGGAGGTCCAGTCGCTAGACGCTCCGACGTCCGCCCAGGCCGCCACTTCCAGGTGGTCGTCAGGGAGGCGCGACAGCGGCTCCCTGCTGGGTAGCCGTTCGGTACGGCGGTATCGACCCCCGCAGTGCACCAGGGGGTCGACGCCCTCGGTGAGGACGATGCGGTGGATGCGGCCGACAAAGATGCTGTGGTCCCCCCCGGGGTGCACGGCTTCGAGGGTGCAGTCGAGGTGGGCCGCGGCGTCGGCCACGACCGGAGTCGATGTGGTCGACGGATCCAGACACAGGTCCGCGATGTCCTTCGAGGAGCCACGGCGCGCGCAGTGGTCGGAAATCGCCGACTGATGCGCAGCGAGTATGTTCACCCCGAATCGGCCTGCCTCCACAAGCAACTCGTGGCTGCGGGCTCTGCGGTCGACGTTGAACATCAGCAGCGGCGGGTCTGCAGACAGTGAGCTCACGGAGCTAACCGTGATGCCCAGGACGGTCTCGTCGCAGGGCACGGACACAATCGAAACACCGGTGGGCAGCTGGCTGAACGCGGCCCGGAATGCAGCCAAGTCCGGTTCCCGGACTGTCAGGGACAGTGTTGTTGTCATGCGATCTTCCCCTCAGGTCGCGGCAGCGGCAGGAGTTGTCGCCCGGTCGATGCGCGTGACGTAGTCCGGCTGCGTGTTTGTTGCCTCGATATCGGCTTCGTGCTGGACGCCGCACACTTGGCGCGCAAAATCGATGGCCCCACCGGTCGGGGTTTGGTACCAGCGCATCATGGTCAGGAACCTGATCATCCGCAGCGGCGTGGCCTGGAAGTTGTCGAACATCTGCTGGCGCGTCCCCCACTCGGTGAGGAACAGGTCGTGGATGACCCGGGCCATCTTGATCCGGTCGTAGCCGGACCCATTCGAGCCGGTAACGGTTGGCTCCATCCATCTGCGCAGATCCTCGTCGGCCCACTGGCCCTCCGAGGGGTACAGCAGCGCCACTCGCCCACAGAGGTCGAGCAGTTCGTGGATCATTGCCGGGTAGTTCTCAAGAAAGTACGCGCGGCCGGTATCGACCTTCAACGGGTCGGGCTTGAACTGCCCGCCCGGGGTGACGAAACCAAACTCCTCGGCGGCGATGACCATCGCCTGCAGCACCGAGTGGAACTCAATGAACTTCGCCAGGCGGACCTTCACCTCCGGAATGGCAAAGGTGCCGAGGCTGTCGGCCATAGCCATGGCGAGTCCGAGCATCAGCTCCGCTCGCACCGCAGCGCGGACCAGGACGTAGTACTGATGCCAGTCGAACACCCGGATCGGGTAGAGCATGGCGTGCTCGACATTGCGGACATGGAACACGCAATCCCACGGCACCAGAACGTCTTCGATGATCGCTGCACAGTCGAGCTCGTCTCCCATCGCGGCGAGCGGGTGGTTGCCCTCATCGTCGTTGACGTACGACTCGCGGGACACGATCGTCACGCCAGGCGTATTCGTGGGGATGACCCCGAAGATCACCTGGTCGGCCGGGAGGCCGGGACGGAAGAACACACCCAGGTGCAACCATTGCGCGAACGCGGCACTCGTGCCGACGGGCTTAACGCCGCGCACGACGATGCCTTCCTCATTCTCGTCCACGATGGTCAGTGCGGGCGACGGTCCGGACGCGTCGCTGCCGCGATCGGTCTGCGGGTCGATAAACAGGGCGGCGGTGTAGATGTCCTCGTCGGCGAACAAGGCCCACTTGTCTCGGATGTTCTGTGCCAGCGGCCGTCCCTCGGTGCCGATCGATTGGGTCTCCCAAACCTCAGGATCGTCGACGTACGTCAACAACACGGCGTTGCTCGAATCCGGCATGCGAGAGAACGACGTTCCAGCGATTTCTCGCATCATGGTCTCGTAGAACGCCCGGCGCCGCCGCAGCTCCTCCTTGTCGCGGGGCACGAACCAGACCATCGAGCGGCGTATGCCCTGATCGTCGACAAACGTCGTCCGGTCGCGGAATTCGGGCTTGTGATGCAGGTCGTAGAACTGAGCAATCGCCTCTGCGTAGCCCTTGGTCTTCGGGTGGGTCGCGAGGTTTTCGACTCGTTCGTCGCCGACCCAGACCCGCCGACCGTCATTCAACGATCCGAGGTATTCGGCTCCAGTGCGCATAGTTGTTCCTTTGATTTCTGTGATGACAGCGGTTAACGGGAAGCTGGGACGGCAATCGCCTCGATCTCGAACTGCAGGCCGGGGTGGGCAAGTGCCTTTACGGCGTAGAGGGTGCTTGCCGGCCGTTGCGGCAGGTATTTCGCTCGCAGCCCGCGGTAGATCTCCACTCCGGCAACGTCCGTGATGAGCACCTGCACTTTGACGATGTCGGTGAGCTTGGCCCCAGCTGCCGTGAGCACCGCGCTCAGGTTCTCGAACGCCTGGGTCGCCTGGGCTTTGAAGCCACTCAGCAGGGAGCCTGACGGGTCGACCCCAATCTGGCCGGCGACGTAAACCATCCCGCCGGCGACTACCGCGTGCGAGTAGCTGCCGTTCGTCGGAGCGTGAACGCCGTCCGGCTGGAGAAACTTGGGCTTTCCATCTGTCATCTCGCCCTTTCTCGGACTTCTGCCGATTGGTGGTCGGCTTGACCTCGAAGAGAAGCTTTGCAACGTGGCGTGAGCGAACCGTTAACGCTGACCTGCCTACGCGTCGGACCACGCACAAGTGACGGACCTGTTTCGTCATTCCTGGCCTCGGCTCGGGGTACCGCGAACGGATGCCACGATGCGCACAGGCCCGCTCATCGTGACCCTCGCCGATGGCAATTTGGCCGACATCGGCTTACCAACGCACCCTTGCGGCGTCAGCCCGATCGGAGTGGTTCTGCAAACGCTCGGAGCCGGCGTAGACATTCATTGAGCTGCCGCGAAGGAATCCGACAAGTGTTAGCCCGTTCTCCACCGCGAGGTCCACCGCGAGCGATGACGGTGCGGACACGGCGGCCAGCATTGGGATTCCCGCCATGAGGGCTTTTTGCACGAGCTCAAATGATGCGCGGCCGCTTACCATCAGTATCGTCTCGCGCAGCGGGAGCAGTCCGGAGCGCAGCGCGTGCCCTACAACCTTGTCCACTGCATTGTGTCGACCCACGTCCTCGCGAAGGGCGAGCAGCTCGCCGTCCGCAGTGAAGAGGCCGGCGGCGTGCAGCCCCCCGGTGCTGTCGAAGAGTCGCTGGGCGGCGCGGAGCCGCTCGGGAAGGGAGGTCAGCGTATTGGCCGCAATGCTGAGCGGGTCGTCGTTGACCGACCATCGTGTCGAGGTGCGGACCGCCTCGAGACTCGCCTTGCCGCAAAGCCCGCAGGAAGAGGTCGTGTAGAAGTTGCGCTCCAGCAATACATCTGGGGCCGACACACCGGACGACAGGATGACGTCGACGATGTTGTAGGTGTTCACGCCGTCGGCGACGGCGCCCGCGCAATAGCGAATACCTGCCACGTGGTCCTGTGAGAACACCACGCCCTCGCCGACCAAGAAGCCGGCCGCGAGGTCGAAATCATGACCCGGTGTCCGCATGGTGACGGTGAGCGCACGCCCGCCGACCCGGATCTCTAATGGCTCCTCAGCCGCCAGGGAATCAGGACGACGGGAGCTCTGCCCTTCGCGGATGCACAGAATCGACCTTCGCGCGGTAACCCGGCCCATGGCGTTAACGGGCCTCATGCTCGAGCACGCCGACTGCGGCGACCACATGAGCGTCACAGTCCTCGCCTGCTTGGGTTACTTGATTGATCAACCTGGCACGCATCCGAGGATCCCAGAATCTGCGAATATGCGCCGCGATCGGCTCGGCCGCCTCCTCCGGCGGCAGATGCCCGAATTGGGCTGCGATCTCGGTGGCCAGTCTGTTCTCTGACGGTAAAGCCATGGTCAATTCACTCTCTGGAGCCCACTAGTGCTACCGACTCTTTCCCTTGCACGTCGTCGCCGTTTGGCAAAGTCCGCAGAGAAACCTGCACGGCGGTGACCTTGTACTCGGGACAGTTGGTGGCCCAATCGGAGTTGTCAGTGGTAACCACGTTGGCGCCGGTTTCGGGGTAGTGGAAAGTCGTATACACCACTCCGGACGGCATCCGATCCGACAGGACGGCACGTAGCGTCGTTTGACCCGCACGGCTGTTCATCGTCACCTCTGCACCGTCAGTGATGCCGCGCACCTCGGCGTCATGAGGATGGATCTCCAGGACATCTTCTTTGTGCCAGAACACGTTTGGGGTACGACGAGTCTGCGCACCCACGTTGTACTGACTCAGGATTCGCCCGGTCGTGAGGATCAACGGGAACTTACGCGTCGAGCGCTCAGTCGTGGGAACGAATGTCGTGACAACGAATTTGCCTTTCCCGCGCACGAATTCGTCTACATGCATGATCGGCGTTCCCTTGGGCGCTGCGTCATTGCACGGCCACTGCACACTGCCGAGCGTGTCCAGCTTGGCGAATGAAACCCCAGCGAAGGTCGGGGTGAGTTCGGCGATCTCGGCCATGATCTCGCTCGGATGGCCGTACGACATGGAATAACCCATGGCTTGGGCGATCTCGCAAGGGATTTGCCATTCATGCTTGCCCGTGCGGGGTGCCATCACGGGCCGTACCCGATTGATCCGGCGCTCGGCGTTGGTGAACGTGCCGTCCTTCTCCAGGAAGGACGTACCCGGCAGGAATACGTGGGCGAACTTGGCGGTCTCGTTCAGGAACAGGTCCTGCACCACGAGCAGGTCCAATGCCTCCAGGGCAGCGTGAACGTGGCTGGTGTTCGGATCGGACTGCGCGATGTCCTCGCCCTTGGACGTACAACCCGCGGAAGGAGCCGTTGATCGCCGCATCGAACATGTTGGGGATCCGCAGCCCAGGCTCGGCCAGCAGCGGCCGCTGCCACAGCGACTCGAACATGCCACGGACTACGTCGTCAGAGACGTGTCGATACCCGGGCAGTTCATGTGGAAACGAGCCCATGTCGCACGAGCCCTGCACGTTGTTCTGACCGCGTAGCGGGTTGACGCCCGCCCCATCGTGGCCGATGTTGCCGGTTGCCATGGCGAGGTTCGCCATACCCATCACCATGGTCGAACCTTGGCTGTGTTCGGTGACTCCGAGGCCGTAGTAGATAGCCGCGTTGCCGCCGGACGCATACAGGCGTGCGGCGGCGCGCAGTTCATCGGACGGTACGCCCGTGATGGCTTCTGTAGCTTCGGGACTGTGCTCCGGCCGGGCGACGAACTTCGCCCATTCCTCGAACCCCTCACACCGGGCGTCGACGAACCCGCGGTCGACCAGCCCCTCGGCCACAACCACGTGGGCCAAGGCGTTGACGACCGCCACGTTCGTACCGGGGTTGAGCCGCAAGTGGTGCGCCGCCTCTACATGCGGCGACCGGACCAGGTCGATGCGGCGCGGATCGATGACGACGAGCTTGGCGCCTTCCCGCAACCGCCGTTTGATCCGCGATGCGAATACGGGGTGCCCGTCGGTCGGGTTGGCGCCGATCACCATGATCACGTCGGACTGTGCGACGGATCGAAAATCCTGGGTACCGGCCGACTCGCCCAGCGTCTGCTTGAGACCGTATCCGGTCGGAGAGTGGCACACCCGGGCACAGGTGTCGATGTTGTTGTTGCCGAACGCCGCACGCACCATCTTCTGCACCACGTAGACCTCTTCGTTGGTGCAGCGCGACGAGCTGATCCCGCCGATCGCGCCCGTACCGTGACGCTCCTGGATGTCCTGCATCCTTGCGGCGACGTAGTCGATCGCCGTGTCCCAGTCCACGACCCGCCACTCGTCGGTGATGTTCTCGCGGATCATCGGTTCGAGCAGGCGGTCGGGGTGAGTCGCATAACCGAATGCGAACCGTCCCTTGACGCAGGAATGGCCCTCGTTTGCGCCGCCCGCCTTGCTGGGCACCATCCGGACCAACTCGTCCCCGCGCAACTCGGCCTTGAACGAGCATCCCACACCGCAATACGCACACGTCGTGTCGACGGTGCGGGTCGGAATACCCAGGCTGACAACCGACTTCTCTTGCAGAGTGGACGTCGGGCAGGCCTGGACACACGCACCGCAGGACACGCATTCGGAGTCCGCGAAGGCCTCCCCCGCGCCCGCAGAAACCTTGGACTCGAATCCGCGGCCCTCGATGGTGAGGGCGAACGTGCCCTGGACTTCGCCGCAGGCACGTACGCACCGCGAACAGGCGATGCATTTCGACGGATCGAAGTCGAAATACGGGTTGCTGCCGTCTTTCTCGAGGCCCAAGTGGTTTTGACCCTCGTAACCGTAACGGACCTGGCGTAGCCCGACCACGCCGGCCATGTCCTGCAGTTCGCAGTCGCCGTTGGCCGGGCAGGTTAGGCAGTCGAGCGGATGATCGGAGATGTAAAGCTCCATGACACCCTGGCGCAATTTCTGCAGTTGCGGAGTCTGCGTGCGTACCTGCATACCGTCCATTACCGGAGTAGTGCACGACGCGGGCGTCCCGCGCCGCCCATCGATCTCGACCAGGCACAACCGACAGGAACCGAAGGCGTCCAGGCTGTCGGTGGCACAAAGTTTCGGAACGTCGACCCCCGCCAGCGCGGCCGCGCGCATCACCGACGTGCCCTCGCCCACCATCACCGGCATACCGTCGATCTCCACACTCACCGCCTTGGCGTCGGCCGCGGTGGCAGGAGTACCGAGATCACGATCGTTGGTCAGCGTCATGATGAGTCCTTCTCGTTTCGACCCGTGAAGTCCTCCGGGAAGTGTAAAAGCGCGCTACGCACGGGATTTGGGGTCAATCCGCCCATCGCGCACAGCGATCCCTTCGTCATCAGTTCGCACAAGTCGTTCAGAAGGGCGAGATTCCCGTCGGGGTCCTGCCCATCGACGATGCGGTCGATCACTTCCACCCCGCGGACAGCACCTACTCGGCACGGCGTGCACTTACCGCACGATTCTTCGGCGCAAAATTCCATGGCGAAGCGGGCCATGGCGGCCATGTCGACGGTGTCGTCGAACACAACGATGCCGCCGTGTCCGAGCATCGCGCCGGCGGTATCGAACGCTTCGTAGTCGGTGAATATGTCGAGCTGCGAGCCCGGGATGTAGGCACCCAGGGGGCCGCCGACCTGCACGGCGCGAACCGGCCGGCCCGAGCGGGTGCCACCGCCGTAGCCGTTGACCAGATCGGCCAGCGAGATACCGAACGCAGTCTCGAAAACGCCGCCCCGCGCGACGTTGCCACTCAGTTGGAAGACCTGCGTGCCGCGTGAGTGCTCCACACCGAGTGCGGCGTATGCCTTCGCGCCGTCGGCGAGCACGGCCGGCAGGCTGACCAGGGTGAGCACGTTGTTGACCACCGTCGGTTTGCCGAAAAGCCCGGCGACAGCAGGAAGCGGAGGCTTCGCGCGGACCATGCCTCGCTTGCCCTCAAGGCTTTCCAGCATCGAGGTCTCTTCGCCACAGATGTAGGCTCCGCCGCCCACCCGCAGGAAGATGTCGAAGCTGAAGCCCGAACCCAAGATGTTCTCGCCGAGCCAACCCTCGGCTCGGGCAATCTCGAGGGCCGAACGCAGGGTGGCGGCCGCCTCAGGGTACTCAGAACGCAGGTAGATATAGCCCTCCGAGGCGCCGACGGCGTACCCGGCGATGGTCATTCCTTCGAGGAGGCCGAACGGATCTCCCTCCATAACGATGCGGTCCGCGAAGGTGCCGCTGTCACCCTCGTCGGCGTTGCAGCAGACGAACTTCAGACCCGCGACCGTCTCGGACACTGTGTTCCACTTGATTCCCGCCGGAAACCCCGCGCCGCCTCGGCCGCGAAGCCCCGATTCGGTCACCTCCGCCACCACCTCGGCGGGGCTGAGGTCGAAGGCACGGCGCACCCCGGCAAGCCCGCCGTGATTCACATAATCGTTGGGCGACAACGGATCGGTAACGCCGACCCGCGCCAGACACAGCCGTTGCTGGTCGCGCATCCAGGGCAAGTCCTCGATGACGCCAAGGCACAGTTCGTTCGGTGCGCCCTCAAGCATCCCCGCCGCGATCAGGTCACCGACGTCCTCGGCGACGACCGGACCGTACCCGACGCGTCCCCGATCCGTGTCAATCTCGACCAACGGCTCCAGCCAGAGCATTCCGCGAGTTCCGTTGCGCACCAGCCTGATTTGCCTGCCGGTAAGGGCCGCCTCACGCTCCAACGCGGCCGCTACTTCGTTCGCTCCGACCGATGCCGCCGCGGAATCACCGGGCACGTAGACCGTGATCATGACGCCTCGGCCCGCAGGATGCTCGTCACACGATCCAGGTCGAGCCGACCGTACACTCGGCCGTTGATCTGCGCGGACGGTCCAAGGGCGCAGTTGCCCAAACAGAAGACCTGATCAAGCGTTGTCGAGCCGTCGTCGGTGGTGTGGCCTACCTTGACACCGAGCGCCCGCTCGATGGCGGACACCAGCTGCTCAGCGCCCGTCGACTGGCATGCCTCGGCGCGGCAAACCCGAACCTTAGTCCGACCGGCCGGCTCGGCTCGGAAGTCCCGGTAAAAGGTCACGACGCCATGTACATCCGCTCGCGACAGGTTCAGTTCGGCCGCCACCAGAGGGATCACGTCCGGGTCGATGTATCCGAGACGATCCCGAATGGCGTGCAGGACGACCAGCAGTGGAGCGCGTAGGCCTCGATGCGCACCTACGACGGACCGCACTAACTCCGACATATTCACTGTTGGACTAATCATGGGGTCCTTCCGGCCCGATGGCCAACGCAATGCGCTGGGTATCACCGCGGTTCGCGGCTGGTCTCATGGCCGTCTCCTTAGGCCCGCCCGCCCTGAAGGTGCATAGTGGCGGTGGCAGCGGACCGCCAACCAAGATTATTGCGTGCGCACGCAAGAAATACTAGGTCCTTGCGCAGATTTTCGTGAAATAGACCACGTGACCTATACACTTGCGTGCGCACGCAGATATAAAGAATAGAGGAACGCCTGGCCGACTGACTCCGACGGGTGCTCCGGTCGGACTGGCCTCGCAATCCGGCCCCGAGAAGCGACGACCGTTCGAACGATTACGGGGCAAGCAGAAACCAGTGCTCCACCAATCTGTCCAGGAGGAAATCGACCATGGCGTGGATTCGCTTGTGACCGGCGGCGGCGAGTTCGCGCGCGACACCGAGTACATCACTACCCGCATCACTGCTGACGGTGTAGACGGGTATCCCATCGAACCGGGTCGATATCGTCTGATCGTTGCGCGGGCCTGCCCGTGGGCGAACCGTGTGATCATCGTGCGCCGGCTGCTCGGACTGGAGGATGTGCTCTCGATCGGATTTTGCGGTCCCACCCATGACAAGCGCAGCTGGACCTTCGATCTCGATCTTGGCGGAGTCGACCCGGTGTTGAAGATCCCGCGGGTGCAGGACGCCTATCTTGCACGAATCCCCAACTACCCCAAAGGCATCACGGTGCCGGCGATCGTCGAGGTGCCAACGGGGCAGGTTGTCACCAACGACTTCGCCCAGATGACGCTGGACCTGTCGACGGAGTGGTCAAAGTTCCACCGCGAAGGCGCCCCGCAGCTGTACCCGCTGCAATTACGCGATGAGATCGACACCGTGGTGCAACGGATATACACCGACGTCAACAACGGTGTGTACCGTTGCGGCTTCGCCACCTCGCAGGAGGCCTACGACGAGGCTTACGACCGGCTGTTCACCGCGTTGGACTGGCTCTCCGACCGGCTGGTCGATCAGCGGTACCTGGTGGGCGAGACGATAACCGAGGCCGATATCCGGCTGTTCACCACGCTGGTCCGCTTCGACGCTGTTTACCATGGCCACTTCAAGTGCAACCGGTCAAAGCTGACCGAGATGCCGGTGCTGTGGGCCTACGCCCGAGACCTGTTTCAGACACCTGGGTTCGGCGACACCGTCGACTTCGTGCAGATCAAACAGCACTACCACATCGTGCACACAGACATCAATCCCACGCAGATCGTGCCGAAGGGCCCGGAGTTGGCCAACTGGCTGACTCCGCATGGCCGAGAATTATTGGGGGGCAGACCGTTCGGTGATGGCACGCCACCTGGAGCGGTGCGTCATAGTGAGCGCGTGCCAGGCCGGGCAAGATCACGGCTGGCTGGCCAGTCCGAAATCTAGCAGCACTGTCCTCAACTAAACCATGCGTCAGCAAGGGTTTCGAGATTCTTGATTACGCGAAAGGATCCACCGCACGATGACCGTCCAGCTTGAGATGGGATTGAATACCTTCGGCGACGTCACGGCTGATGTCGATGGCGTACCGCTGTCGCATGCGGCCGTGATCAGGAATCTGGTCGAACAGGCAACATTGGCCGATGAGTTGGGCATCGACTCCATTGGAGTGGGCGAGCATCATCGCGCGGATTTTGCCGTGTCTGCGCCCGAGGTCGTGCTTGCGGCGATCGCATCGCGCACCAAACGAATCCGGCTCGGCTCGGCCACCACTGTCTTGAGTTCCGACGATCCCATTCGCGTGTTCGAGCGCTTTGCCACGCTCGACGCCGCGTCAAGTGGACGCGCCGAGATTGTTCTCGGACGCGGTTCATTTACCGAATCCTTTACTCTCTTCGGCTTTCCGCTCGATCAGTATGAGGAGCTGTTCGACGAAAAGCTCGATCTGTTCGCCGCGCTTTTGAAGCAGGAACCCGTCACCTGGCAGGGACAGATGCGTCCGCCATTGACGAACCAGCCGGTCTACCCTCCGGTCGAGCATGCTCCGCTCAAGACGTGGATCGGCGTCGGCGGAAGTCCGGAATCCGTAATCCGCGCGGCACGATACGACCTCCCCTTGATGCTCGCCATCATCGGCGGCGATCCGAGGCGGTTCGTGCCGTATGTCGATCTGCATTTCCGCGCATACCAGAAGCTAGAGAAGCCGGCGCAGCCGATCGGAATGCATTCGCCGGGCTACGTTGCAGCCACAGACGAGGTGGCGCGTGAAGACTTCTGGCCCGCCTACAAGGTGATGCGCGATCGTATCGGCAAGGACCGTCACTGGCCCCCGATGCAGCGCGCGGAGTTCGATGGCGAGGCCGACGATGGTTCCCTGTACGTCGGCTCACCAGAGACTGTCGCACGACGCATCGCCAACACCGTGAAGGAGCTCGGTGTTGCGCGGTTCGATCTGAAATACAGCGCGGGCAACCTAGCGCACGAAAAGATGATGCGTTGTATTGAGCTCTACGGCACCAAAGTCGTTCCCTTGGTACGCGATATGGTCAGCTAGCCGGGCGATGCCATAGGGTTATCGCTCTGATCGAAAAAGCGGTACCTGTCAGCCAGTTGCGCTCATCTGGCCCTGAAACGTCTGCAGGTCCCAGTAGTCGCTGGTGCTGGCGATTTGGCTGCCCTCGTGGATGAGCACCATGACCCCGCGGAGGTCGAGTTGCTGACCGAGCGCTGGGATGGGCCCGAAGTCCGCCTGCAGCGTTCCTGTCAGTCGATACCATGCGCAGCTGGAGGATGGCCCGTCAATCTGGCCGAGCATCGTCCAGTGTGCATCTGGGAACAGCGAGAAGAAGTGTGCCAAGCCGGCCGCGATCTGCTTCGGCCCATGTTTGGGATCTGCAAGGGCGACGTCCTCATGGGTGGCTCCCGCGGTGTAGAGCGCTTCTACCGCATTGGAGTCATGCGCGTTGTAAGCAGCGACCAGGGCATTGACGAGACGCGAATTCACCATCCGGCAAGCATCGCCCCAGCCGCGTTACCCGCGGCGAAATCGAAACCGGCTAACGGCTGATTACCGTGACGCCTCCCAGGTCAGCCGCGCTGTGGCGTGCAGCAGCGCTGCGCCGAGCCGTGGAGCGATGGTGAGGAAGTCCTCGGCAAGGACCTCCGGGCTGATGGTTCCCGCCCAACCGAGGGCCTGCAGTTGGCTGACGAACTCCGAGATCGCCAGGCCACCGTAGCCTGCGGGCAGCCGATACCGCCGGGCGTCAACCTCTGGTCGCTCAATGAGCGGGAAAATGCCGTCGGCCAGCTGGACGAACGAGATCTGCTCGGCAGACAACGCCGAGATCTGCTCGCGCGCGGAGCCGGCTCGGCCAACGTGATAACTGTCGAGCAGCAGACCACAACGGTCCCAACCGATCTCGGCACAGACAGCGGCGGCCTCCGCAACGCTGCGCAGCTGGCCGACGGGCATGTACTCAAGCGCAAGGCGCGCCCCAGCATCTTCCAGCAGGGCCGCGCTGCGCCGCAGTTGGCCGATCGACTCGTCGGTGACAGGTCCGGCGAAGGTAGTCAGGCACGTCGGTGCTTGTAGGTCGTCGGCCAGCGCGGCCAACTTGTGGGCGTCGTCCTCGGTCCACGGGAGTCCGAGAAACAGGATGCCGACGTCAGAGCATCTCAGTTCACGCGTGGCCAGTTCTTTGGCGATCACAGCGTGTGATGTGTCCTCTTGGCAGGCGACACGCGCCGACTCGAGGTCGATGCCCACCAGCGAGAATCCAGCCGACACCGCCGCGTCGAAGATCTCCCCCAAACTGAGGACGGCAGGTGGTGGCGGCTTGCGTCCGGGCACGGTCGGGAATTCAATCCAATTCAGTGAGCTCAACGAATACCGATGGGCTTCAGCGCGATCCACCGCGATTTCGGTCATGGCTTGCCGTACACCCTCTCGACGTGCAAACGGATCACCAACCGGTTCTCTTTCACCATCTCCGCGCGATACTCGTCCCAATTGGGGTGCTCGCCGCTGATGGCCCGATACACCTCGACGAGTTCATCGACCACGCCGTGGTCCTTGGCCTGCGCGACGGCGCTGAGCTCGGCCGTCGTGTCAGCTACCACAAACCTCCAGAAGTCGGGACTTGACACCCAGTAGGTGGCGCGGGGGTCACGCTCGAGGTTTCGCGCCTTGGCCCGGTCGGCCGTTACGGAGATTCGAATCACGCTGGTCGCCGCATCAAAAGTATGGACAACATTCGACAACTGCGGACGCGCGTCGCGCCTGATCGTGGCCAGCACCCCCCGATGGCTATCGGCGAGCATGGCGAGCAAGGAGTCCTCCTCTGTTACCGGTCGTTCCCCCATCGCCGCATCTCCTCTCTGCCGTGGACCGGCCCCGACAACCAGGAGCTCGACTACTTCGAACCCGCGCTAACCATGTTGACAGCAACGGTGTTAACCGCGGAGAAACAGGTCGCACTCCATGAGGCGCCTCACCCACGAATCACGGCGCCGTCAGCAGCGACCCGGCCAATCCGAACTATCGCCACCCGCTGCACCGTGTGTAGTGTAGCTGAACATAACCGTCTTTTGACGAATGATCTGAAGTACTATTGAACACTACTATGGAGCGAGAATGGCGACGCAGAAGGCTCTGCCCGGGTTGCGCGGTGGAGACCATGTCGGAATCACCGTGCCGGATTTAGAGGAGGCGACCCGCTTCTTCGTCGACGTGTTCGGTGCCGAGCAGTTCTACGACCTTGGACCATTCGCCTCAGATGACGACTGGATGACAACACACATCGGGGTGGATCGCACAGCGAGGGTGGAGAAACTGCGGTTCCTGCGGCTGGGCTTTGGCCTGAACATAGAGCTGTTCGAATATACGGCGCCAGTTCAACGCCGTGAGCCACCGCTGAACAGCGATATAGGGGGCCACCACCTGGCGCTCTATGTCGATGACCTCAGCGCTGCCGTTGACTACCTGCGGGCCTCCGGTGTTGAGATCATGGGCGAACCAACACAGCGAACGAGCGGGCCGAGCGCGGGCCAGACCTGGATCTACTTCCGCGCGCCTTGGGGCTTACAGATGGAGTTGGTGAGCTACCCGAACGGCAAGGCGTACGAGCAAGATTTCGCCTCGCGCCTGTGGGACCCTCGCCACCCTGAACGCTGAATCGGCCAGTGGCCACTCGCGAGACCGACGGGCGTTATCTACTGCCCAGGCTGTGCCAAGCAAGCGCGGGCTCAAGCCGGCGAGATTAGGAGGACGACGAATGGTTGACGAACGAGAGGTCCGCGTTGACATCGAACGTGGCCTTGCATGGGTCACGCTTGACATGCCCCCGCGCAATTTGCTGGACGCGGAGCGTACTCAGCTGCTCGCCGACACACTCCAACGCCTCGATGCCGACGAGTCGGTCGGCGCGGTCGCCCTGACTGGCGCCGGCGACAACTTCTGCACCGGAGTTGACATCCCGAAGGTGGTCAAGACGGGGACCGTACGGGCCTTCGCAGACGCAGCCGTACGGTTGTTCGGCCATTTTCCGCAGGCCCGCAAGCCGATACTCGCGGCGATCAACGGCGATGCGCTGGCAGGTGGATTCGGCGTGCTGTGCAGTGCGGACATCGTCATCGCCGCGGACCACGCTCGCATGGGGACGATCGAGTCCAGCATGGGCACGTGGCCGGCATTGGCGAAAGTGCCCGGGCTGCGCAGAGTCCCACCCAAGGCAATGATCACCAACTGCCTAACTGGTGTGCCATTCACCGCCCATCGAGCTTGGGAGCTCAACATTGTGGATGAGGTGGTTCCGCTCGACCAGCTACGTGCACGAGTGCGCGCATACGCCGATCTCGCGGTGCGCGGAGGAAGCGCAGCGCAGGCCGGTCGCCCATTGTTCTATCGGGCGGCGACGCTGCCCACCGCTGACGCGTTGCGCGAGTGCGCCGAGGCCTTCATATCCAACTTCGGCTGATGTCACATGCGAGACGGCGCCCAGTACCGACGCGCCCGAGTTGTCCAGCTCGTCGACGACTCCTACTAGCGACGATGCCCCACACAGCGCCTTGCGGGGCAACTAATCCAGGCGCGTGAGGAAGCGGATCGTTATCCGGTCGGCCGCTTGGTGCATCGGCGTGGACAATTCGTGGCTATCCGATCCGATGAGTACGGTGCCGACCTCGTCGTCGATCAACACCCGGTAGCGGCCAGCGGGGGGCATCGCGAGCGTCGTGTCGACGTGTAGCCGGCCGTCTGTGCCTCTTAACGCAGTGTGCTCGAGCGCTCCCCACATGAATTGGCCCGCCTGTTCGACATCGCCACTAGCGACCAGAGCGCGGATCCGAGTTGAGGAGATGTCCTGTCCGCCGTCATTCACCAGACCGACCACCTGGGTCGGCAGGGCGGACCGGGTGGACATGGTGGCGGCCGTTCCTTCCGCGTTCAAGCCGAAGCGAAAGTTCGCCCCAACCGAAACATATTGAGGGGCGAGGCGCTGTACAAGGACGTTGTCGATGAACTCGCTTGCGCTCAGCGACGCCCAAGTCCGATCGAAGGGGATGAGCACAACCTCCCTTACGCCGAGAGTCGCAATTTTGGCGATCCGGCGCTCGAGGTTCATCAGCAATTTTGGTGCGGATGCCGGCACAACACAGTCATCGGATGGCGGTCGAACGTCAGCACCGTCTCGCAGCCCGTCATGACCGCACGATGGCCAAGGTGTACACCGTCAAAGAAACCGATCGCGACGCCGGCCCGTCGGCGCGGCTCAGCATCGCCAATGTTCACCACGAGCGGACTCCTGACGGCGTGGGTCCGGGTAACGCGGTCAACGCCGATCATCCGAGCAGGCCCTCCCGCCGAATCTCATGGGCTTCGAAGGATATCGGGCACATCGTTAACCGGGCGGGAACCGGCGATGCGGCCGCTAGCACATCTGATGGCGGATGGCTCCAGCGCCGCGGAATCATCAAGTACTCCGCAGCGGCCGTCCGGATCCGATGAGCCGTGCGTGTTGGCCAGGTCGTATCTGCGGGAAGTCGAGCCAGTCACTTTGACGGGGCGATCACGCTTGGTTAACACTCCCCCGGGCACACTCACTGCATCCAGCATGGTCGATGAGCCAAGAAGAGAGCTGATTGCACGTGAACGCAGCAGAACGTCGTGACTTTGTTCGCAACCATCGGACCGCGATCTTCGGCTACGGCCGCAAGAACGACGGGCCCGCGATGACTGTTGTCTATTACGTGATGGATGGTGAGGACATCCTCATCACATCAACAGCGTCGCGCTCGAAGACTAAGGCAGTTCAACGCAATTCCAAGGTATCCCTTTGCGTGCTGGACGAGAGCTGGCCATTCGCCTACTTGACTGTGTACTGCAACGCGACTGTCGATGCCACCGTCGAAACTGACCTCGATGCTGTTGTCTCCCTGTACAAGCGGATCTTTGGGAAGATGCTTGGTCGGGAACTCGACGATAACTCTGCACATGGTGATGTCCTCGAGAAGTCCCGTCAAGAACAGCGCGTGGTTCTGCGCCTGAAACCCTACTCGACTTTCATGACACCGCCACGTCCAATCGAAAGCGAAGCCGACATAGCGCCCCTGGTACACCTCGAGAGCACAACGATGCCATGGTAGGAGTTTGAACTCTCGGGCTCGAATGACCCATGGGGCGAGACGAATCCCCCGGATGAAATCTGCGGGCCACACCTGTCGTAAACCCAGATCTACAGAATATTGCGCATGTCTTCTACGAAGGAACGGAGTCGCCTGCATGTTACGGACTGGTGAGCAGTACCTCGCTGCCCTCAATGACAATCGCGTCGTGTGGGTGGGTGACGAACAGATTGATAACGTCGCAACCCATCCCAAAACGCGAGGATATGCACAGCGCATCGCGAAGTTCTATGACTTGCACCACCGAGCGGATCTGCAAGACAAAATGACATTCGTCGATGAGGCCGGTGAGCGGCGGTCGATGATGTGGTTCCAACACCGCTCGAAGGATGATTTGAAGCGCAAACGGGTGTATTTGGAGACGGTCCTACGCGAACTCGATGCAGGCGCCGTCCCCCGCGCGCCTGACGTCAACAACTACTGTTTACTGACGTACATCGACGACCCGCAGCCGTGGAGCGACCAATCTATTGGCACAAACGGACGAGATCTTACTGTCGGCATTCGCGAGTTCTGGGAGTTGATGCGCGACGGCGATCTGAACGCCACGCCTACATTCGTCGATCCACAAACTGACCGCTCGAAAGAATCGGCGCAACAGACAGGTCCGGCGCTACGGATCGTCAACACTTCCGATGAGGGCATTACGGTACACGGAGTCAAAGCGATTGGTACCGGTACACCCTTCGGCGACTGGATCCACATCGGCGTGTTCTTTCGCCCGGGGATTGTCAGCGAGCAGGTCATCTACGCCGCGGTGCGACCAAACACCCCCGGCATCACGATGGTGTGCCGCGAGAGCACAGTCCGCGACGGAGAGTCGACCGAGCACCCGCTGGCCGCCCAAGGCGACGAACTCGACGCTGTCGTCATTTTCGAAGACGTGTTCATCCCGTGGAACCGCGTCTTCCACATCGGAAACACAAAGCACGCCTCGCTTTACCCGCAACGCGTCTTCGACTGGATCCACTACCAGAACATTGTTCGCGCAGCGATCAAAGCTGAGCTCATGGTCGGACTGGCGATGCTGATCACCGAACACACTGGGACGTATCAGCTTCCGCCGGTCAAGGCGCGGTTGGCGCAGTTGGTTGGCTTCCACCAAACATGCAAGGCTCACGTTGTCGCCGCTGAGGAGGAGGGCTTCCACACACCGAGTGGCTTGTACAAACCGAACATCCTGATGTTCGATTTCGGCCGCATGTACTACATGGAGCAGACACCCCGGATGGTGGCGGAGCTCCTCGATCTCGCCGGACGAGCATCGTTGATCTTTCCTACCGAGGGGCAATGGAACCGCCCTGAGCTACGTCGATGGCTCGAACCTCTGCAGACCGGCCCAATCGGACGACCCCACGATCGGCTCAAGATCAGCCGGGTGATCCGGGACTACTTCCTGACCGACTGGGGCGGCCGGATCGCGATGTTCGAGAATTTCAACGGCACACCCCTGCTGGGCATTCGCATGCTCACAATGATGCGGGCCGACATGTCGCCCTCAGGACATGTGGCAGATCTTGCACGACAAGTCTGTGGTATCGAGGTGCCTTCGGAGTCCACCGACGAAACCTACGATCAGCAAGCGGCCTATGCTCGGCAGCAAGATGCCGGCCTGTCTCCGACGAAGGTCGCCACTTAGCACCATGGTCCTGCGCCCTCGGCGAAGGGTTTCCTTCGACGAGGGCGGGGGCCTTGGTTTACCGCCACTCGGCATAGCAGACCTAGGCTCTGCTGAACCGATTGACTTGTGCCGCTGGACAATCCGGTGTTGCCCACTAGCGTCCTCCCAGCCAGCCACACTGGACAACCCAACTCGGGTGTCACCCACCCGTGCTGCAGATCCGCGTTATGGCGCGCTGCCGTTGGGTGGATGTGGGAGGGCGGGATCCTGAATGGTTGTCAGATCGATGTCGTGGTCGAGATCGGGCAGTATGGGTATGAATGCGCATACCGGTATGAGTGCCATTTCGCAGGGGTTATCTGCGGACGCTGAAACCGGTGGGGCCAACATCGTCGCAGGGACCACCGCCGCCGCAATGTACCCAGCGACCTTGCAACATAGCGACATAGGTCTCCCAATCTATTTGATGGATGCGACCAAATCCGCTGACATGGCTGCAAGTTGTTGGCCCCAGTTTGACCAGTCGTGAGTACCCGCAGACGGGATGTCGAAGTGACCGTTGTGACCGCCGGCGGTCCGGAAATGGTTGTAGAAACTTCGGTTGCTTCCCTGCGCCTGGTCACAATAGCCCAACATCGCTACGGGATCGCTGCACGCAAGTGTGCCCGGGCTGAACACCCACAGCCGAGTGTTATTGTCTACCAACAGCTGTGCATGAGCGCCGGGATCGTGCCACTTCCACCGACCGAACTGCGGCGGTCCCCACATGTTGCGAGTGTCCACGCCGCCGAACTGCATCATGCCCGCGGTGATGGCGCCGTTGAGGGTGGTATTCGATGGCGTTAGGAAGCCGGACATGGAGCCGGCGTAGCGGAATCGGCCGGGGTGGAAGGCAGCAAGCGTGAGCGCGGCGGTTCCACCTTGTGACGCCCCCACGACTGCGTGCGCCGTTGGGGCCAGCCCCCTGTTCGCCGCCAGCCAGTTGGGCAGCTCGTCGGACAGGAACGTCTCCCACTGACGGCTTCCATCCTGTTCCCAGTTGGTGTAAAAGCTGTAGGCGCCGCCTGCTGGTGCGGCCACCGACACACCCGTGCCAGCGAGCGTTGTCATCGCGTCACCGGCGGTGACCCAGTTACTGACGGTGTCTCCGGCATTGAAGGCATCCAGCAGGTAGACCGCGTGCGGGCCACCGGCCATGAACGCCACCGGTATATCGCGGCCCATCGCGGCCGACGGCACCATCAGATAATCGATTGTGGCGGCTCTTGCGTGCACAGTCGTCCACAGGCAGAGTCCAAGCATTGCCACAAGAGATGCGCGCAGCAACAGTACAGCGCGTCTCATCCGACGCCCCTTCCGCACAACTGTGGCCCGAACCATCGACGGCTCAGCCCTGCTCGATGTCATGGTGTCCGCGCTCCACTCACACCGGCGGGTACGCCGGTGGCGGATAGACGCCGCGCAGGATCCAGGCGAACCAGTTCATGCCGTACTCGATTTCGTCGCTGGCGTCGTAATCAGGATTGGGATCCATCTGGTCATTCCTATCGGTGAGATGTGGCCGATCCTTGGGTCATTCCTGTGGCCCAATTACGTTGGTTTCCCGTACACGGCGACCACGATGGTGCGGTCGAGAGTGATTTCGCTTGACCAGGGAGGCAACCGTATCTGCATGTGCCGGTAGGGATACGATGACGACAGCGCAGGCCAACTCGACGGCTTGTAGACCAAGGGCTGCGGTGATTACGGGGGGTTTCATTTTGGCGATCATCCTTCGCGTCATACGGCTGTAGAGCATGTGCTTCCGGCTGGGCAGGGGTCGGCGTCGTTACGCTGGACAAGTGGACGGGCGGTGAGCAGCCACAGCGCGAATAGACATGTCAGGGAGAGCCCGGTGAAAGTCAGCCAGCGTCCGACCAGTGCGAGCGGTGGGATGGCTGCGATGACCTGCAGCGGTATGCATGCAGTCGGCGGGTGCAATCGTCCCGCGGGCGACGCGACGATGATGGCCGCCGCTACGGCGGCAGCCATTAGCGGAGGCACGCTCATGAACACGCCGGCCAGTGAGATCGTCGCAGAGACGGCAATTCCAGCGGCATAGCACGAGAGGATCAGTTGGGGGTGTCGGTGATATCGCAGTGGGGCATGCATGACAATCGCGACGGTGCTCGCGATCGCCGAGATTGCGAAGGGCTCCGCGAGCATGATCGTGAACGCTGCGATGGGCATCAGCACAGCTGCGGCGAGAATTACCCGGACAGTCAAGCCATGTATCCGACGTATACGGCCTCTCAAACCCGTGAGACTTGCAACCGATTTCATTGGGTCCTCGTCAACTTCGGTGGCCGTGGGCTGGACGACGGCTATGCGTACCGGCGATTTAATGACGGCGGGGTGTGGATGGCGCTCGGCAGTGGACGTGACATCCGGATATCGTTGCGCGACAGCGTTATCTGTGGCAGCCTGACCAAGGGGCGCTGGCGCTTGGCGTGACGATGGTTGGGCTGCGGCCGTAGCTGATCTGGTCATTGCCGCTACGGGGTTAGTGGGGTCAGCAGGTCTTGCCATGTTGTTGGCTTGTGATCGGTGCCTAAGTCGGTCTGTGTGTACTGTCTGCCGTCCGGCCCGGTGTAGGTGCCGGTGGCGGGGTCGTAATGGGCGATAGCGACACCCGGTGGCGTGCCTGGCGCGGCGGGGGCGGCGGCCGGTGCGGGGCTGTCCGGCGATAGCTGAGGAACGGACTGCCCGGACAATGTCGCATTCGGATCGCCCTTCCAGTTGTAGCCGTCGTTAAGCGGTATGTAGTTCTCTTCGCTTTCACACATCTTCACAGTCGGGGCTCTCTTTCCCGGCCGAGTAGCGCAGGGCAGGTTGCGCGCGCCGCGCACGTCCAGTTGCGAATCCTGCGGAACCCTGCAGTACATGTCGCCCTCCGGGCGGTCGGGATAGTCCACCTCGCTGGGGGGACGGACCTGTTGCGGCGGTAGGTATCCCGTCGTACATGGCGGCGGCAGGTTTGCGTTGAGATTGAATGACAAGTACAGGCCCTTGTAATCCTGCTTCGCATCGCGGTTTGCCAGTTGCGCTGCCTGAAGCATTTCGACGTCGGGCGGGAGCAAGACGAGAATCTGCTCAATGGCCGGCTGGTAGGTGATCGCAACCTGTTCGAGGCTGACCAAGTTCGCGAGCATGATCGGCAGACTGGGTTTGAGCCTATCCAATAGTTGGTGCCCTTCGTCGAAGGCGCCCGGGCCCGTGTCGAGGATCCCCTTGAACGCCTCGTCTTGGTCCTTCAACTCGCCGGTGATCTGAGCGAGATTGGCCGCCCAGGTCTGGATGGATCCCGAGGTTTCGGTCTGTGAGTCGAGGATCGGCTTGGAGTCGTCGATCACCGTGGTCAATGCATCCAGGTGCGCTCGCGCATCGGCTGTCAAAGTGGTTGTTGCATTCACGATGCGCGAAAGCTCGGGGCCCAGCCCGCCAACGGCGGTGTATGCCTCGTCGATGGCGGTCTTCAGGTCATCATGCGGAATCGCCTGCAGCCCTTCATTGGTAGTCGCGAGAATTGCGTTGATGTCGACAGGCAGGGTGATGCGATCCGCCGGTATGACATCGCCGTCCTTCAACGCCGGCCCCGAACCGTTGCGAGGTATCAGTTCAACGAAGTTCTCACCAATCGCCGTCTGGCTATGAACCTGCGCGACGAGGTCCGCCGGAATCTGTGTGCTGGATTTCAACGACAGCACCGCATCTACCCCGCCGCGGTTCAGGCGGACGTCGTCAACGCGACCCACTGGCACTCCGCGGTACGTAACGTTGCCGTTCTTGTACAAACCCCCCGAGGCCGGCATGTTGACGGTGACCTTGTAATAACCCGCGCCGAACCACATTTTGGGTAGATCGAGATAGTTAATCGCCATGATGCTGCCGGCTACGGCCGACACGACAGCGAAGAACGCCAGTTGCCTTTTTACTCGCTTATCGAGGTACATCTAAGGCCCCTGGTTCGTCTGGTACGGCGCGAGCAACGGGTTGCCCGCGGTGTATGGGCTGGGCAGGACCCCAACGGTCCGGCCCCATTGCATTTCGAGCTCCGTGAGATCACCCTCCCACCGCGTTCCGGTGAACAGAGCTGAGTCAAGCCGGCTCAACGTCATGTCGACGACGAGGCTGATATTGGCGTAGTCCCCTCGGAACCAGTTGGTGAGCGAATCCTTGGCGAAGGGGAACGTGGTGATGAGGCCGAGCGACCGGGTGATGGAAGTGCCAGCGTCACCGAGTGATTGGAGGACTGGTCCCAAAGCTTTGAGTTCCTGAACCAAGGAAGCTTTGGTCTGGATCACCGAGTCCGCGGCCAGCGCGTTGAATTTGCCGAGCTGGTCTACGGCGTCGATGAGGTTGTCGCGTTGACGATTGAGCACCCCCAATGCTGCGGGAATGCTGTCCAGTCCCTTGTCGAGGACCGGCCGTTGGGCCGCGAACTGGTCTACTAACCGGTTGAGACTGTCTGTGGCCCTGATGATGTCGTCGGTCTGGCCGTTAACACGGCCGATAAATGTGTCCAGCTGTGAGAGCAGGCTGCGCAAGTCACCTTCGCGACCGGCGAACGCAGTACTCAGCGCGCGTGTGATGTCCTCAATTTGGCCCAGTCCCCCGTTGTTGAGCAGCATTGAGGCAGCTGCCAGGGTCTCCTCGGTTGAGGGAAAAGCCCTGCTCGCCTTCAGCGGGATCAATGAACCCTCGCGCAGTCTGCCTTCGGGCGACGTGTCGGTCGGCACCGCCAACTCGACATGCAGTGACCCGAGGAGGCTGGTCTGTCCCAGGGAGGCCGTCGCATTGGCGGGCAGAACGACGTCGCGGTTGAGTTTCATGGTGATCAGCGCGTGCCAATCCTGGCGTTCGATCTTGGTGACGGAGCCGACCGCCACATCGTTCAGCCGCACATTCGAGTTCGGCTGCAACCTGTCGACGTCCGGCATCTGCGCCTGAATGGTGAACGAACCAGGTCCTCCGCCTTGAGTTCCCGGCAACAACAACGTGTTCAGACCGCGCCATCCGCAACTCGAAACTGAGGCGGCTATGAGGAGGGCGAGCATCACGATCGTGCCCCGGCGTCGGCTAACCATCACGACCCCGCCCCTGATGGGACCATCATTCCGTGAAGGCCGGCGGCGGGATCAGTCGGGCGACCCGGCTGGGGACTGCCACCGTGTACTGCTTCGGCAGGCAGCGACGCCGCCCCTGTCGGATCGGCGGGATTCGACTCAGGTGGCGACGCGGCCGGCGGCGCCTGCGGTGCAACGTAATCCGGGCGCATCCAGTCCTCACTGTAAGTGACCTCGTTGGGGCGTGCCGTTGCACCAACCAACGGATTGAACCCAAGTGGCGGAAAATTGTATTGGCGGTTCTTCACGATCGGCGCGAGGTACTGCACGCACAGCTTCGACGACTGTTCTGCACCGAGCCGTGAAGCGGCTTGGATCGCACCGCACAGGAAGGTGATCGGGTCCGCGAAGTTGTTGACGGCCGCGACCCCACTGAGTGTGCCCTGAGCCGGTTGGTAGAGATTGGCAGCGTTGGCCGCGACGTTGGGCACGATGTGGAGCGCCTGCTTGATGTCATCGAGGCTCTCGGTGAGAGCGGTAGTCACCGATGCAAGTTTGTCCGTTGTCGTGCCCAGGCTCTCGCGGTTGTCGGCGACGAAGGTTTTCACTTCGCCGACAGCATCGTTGAAGTCCTTGATCGCATTGGATATCTCGCCGGGGTCGTTCGCCAACAACCCTGTCACCGACGCCAGGTTTCCATTGAGCTCGCGCATCAGATCGGTGCTGTCTTGTAGCGCCGACACCAGCAGGGAGACATTTTGTACGCTGCTAAAGATGTCGCCGCTATGGTCTCCGAGTACTGAAAGAGCCTGCGACAGTTTGATGATCGCGTCACGGATCGCCGCTCCTTGCCCCCGCAAGTTATTGGCTGTAGTCGTGACTAACGACCCCAAGGTGCTCACTCCACCCGGCTCAGTGGGCTTCAAGGTATCGGCGAGCCGCTGAAGCTGGTTGCGCACGTCATCCCATTCCACCGGGATTGCCGTGCTGTTCTGGGGGATCACCGTACGGTCCTGCATGACTGGCCCGCCACGATAGGGCGGGGTCAGCTGGATCGACCGCGTGGCCACGAGTGTCGGTGACAGGATGACTGCTTTGGCGTCGGCCGGCACCCGATGTTGGCCGTCGAACCAGAAAGTGATCTTGACCCGCGTCGGTTCGGGTTCGATCTTCTCGATCTTGCCGACCCTGACGCCACGGATGCGCACATCGTCACCGACGAATACGCCGTTGCTGTTCTCGAAATAGGCGGTCACCTCGACGCGGTCGGAGTGTTGATGGCCGCGGAGGAGCAGATATCCGCCGGCGACGAGCACAAATACCAACACGACGACTAGCGCGACCTTGGCGGTGCGCAAGCTGTTCACTGGCCGGCTCCTTCCGTCAGGGGTGGCGGAATGGGCTCACCGGGCGCGGGCACGAACGGGCGACTTGGTGTCGGCGGCGTACCCGCGGTGGGGTCGTTGTCTTCCGTCGCAGGAGGACCCGGGGGTGGGCCACCCGGTGGCGGCGCTGGCATTGGCTCCCGGTAGGGGTAGCAGCCAGGGCCGGGCAACGGCGTGCCCGACGGACCGCAGTGCTGGTCTTCCGGGTTGCCGGTGATCGCGTCCGGCAGTGTCAGGTTCGGCTCGCCGCCTTGCCCGGTGCGCGGAAACGGCACCGGCATCGCCGGCGTACCGGGCTGCCCGGTCTGCGGGTCTGTGCGATCGGATGGCAGCAGTACGTTGGGATCCAGGCCGAGATCGGAGAATGCGGCGTCGACGAACGGTTGTATGAACTGGCCGGGGATAAGGTTGGCTACGTAGGCTTTGAAGAACGGGCCACCGGAGAGCGATTCCCCGAAGCTCATCGCATAGGTGTTTAGACCTTTGATTGACTTTTGAATTTCGGCTTTGCGGTTGTCGAGGGTCGCGAGAACACCGTTGAGTTTGTCGAGCGCCGGTTTCAGTGATGTCCGGTTGTCGGCGATGAATCCCCGGAGCTGGTGCGCAAGCTCGGAAATGTTGCCCGAAATCGCGTCCAGGGCAGCGCTTTGGGCACGCAGCGAGGCCAGCACCGAGTTGGTATCGCGAATCAGCTGAACGATCTTGTCGGTGCGTTCCGCGAGCACCGTTGTGGCTTTGTTCGCGTTGGCCAGCAGGTTACGCAGCTCCGTGTCACGCGCAGAGATGGTCTGCGAGAAGCGTGCCACCCCTTCGACGGCTAGCTTGAGGTCAGGTGGTGCGTCCTGCAATGTGGTCGACAGCGTTTGCAGCGAAGTGGAGAGCTGGTCGGTGTCGAGCCCGCTGATCGTCGCGGTGAGATCGCCGATGGCATCGGGCAGTTGATATGGCGACGTGGTCCTGTTGATGGGGATCGTGGTGCTGAGATGGCCTGGACCACGCGGGGCCACCTCGAGTACTTTCATGCCCAGCAGGCTCGTCGACTTGATGGCTGCCTCGGTGCGCTCACCCAACCGGATGTTTTCGGCAACGGTGAACTTGACCAACACGCCCTCAGGCGTCAGTGAGATGCTTCGGACCCGCCCGGCGCGGAAACCGGAGACGTGCACCGGCGCACCGGTTTCCAGCGTGCCCGCCTCTTCGAAATACGCGGAATAGGATGTGCCACCGGCAAGGAACGGCACTTTCTGAAAGTTCAAAGCCGCCACTATGACGACAGAGATCAGCAACAACGAGATGGCGCCGATGGTGACAGGGTTGCGCTCGCGGAACGTTTTCATTTCGGCGTGCACCTACCCGAGTCTTGGCCGGCGATCTTGATGTACACCGGCTGGCCTCCCTTGCCGTTCAGTTTCAGCGCGATGTCGCACAGGTAAAAGCTGAAGAAATCACCGTTGAGCGCCTGGCGGTTGAGCACCTGGTATGCATCGGGCAGCGTCTTCAGCAGGTTGTCGAAATACTCGTAGTCTGAGAGCACGGCACCAGCGGCCCGGTCCGTCTCATGAACGGTTTTTTGCAGCGGCGGACGCGCTTGGCTGAGCAGATCAGCGATGCTGGCGGCACCGGTATTTGCGTAGCCGAGCGCGGTGCTGATGTCGGTGTCGCGGGCCTCGAGGGCGTGCACGAGTTCTGAGAGGGAGTCGACCGCCTGCCCGAACTTGTCCGAGCGGTCGCCCAGCGATCCCAGCACGGTGTTGAGGTTAGTGACAACCTGCCCGATGAGAATGTCGCGATCGGCCAGTGTATTGGTCAGGGCTGCAGTCTGGGCCAGGATCGAGCCGATCGTGGGCCCCTGCCCCTGGAACGCCGCAATCAATTGACCTGTCAGGGCATTGCTTTGGTCGGGGTTCAGCGCACGGAACAGTGGGCGAAAACCGCCGATCAACGCATCAAGGTCGAGCGCCGGGGCGGTGCGGTCCAGCGGGATCGTTCCCCCGGGGGGCAGCTTCTTGGTCGCTCCTGGCCCCTGTTCGAGTGCGAGGTATCGACCACCGATGAGGTCGTCGTAGCGGATAACCGCGCGGCTTCCCTCGGTCAGCATCACCGAGTCCTCAGCGCTGAACGTGACGAGTGCGCTGGCGTCATCTCTGATCGTGATGTCGTTGACCTTGCCGACCTCAACGCCGGCAATTCGCACGAAGTTACCGGGGCTCAGCCCGCTGACCGTGTCGAACACGGCGTTGTACGTTGTCTCTTTCTCAAATCGAAGCTGCGCGTAGATGACGATCAAGGCCCCAGTTCCGACGGCACACACCGAAATGAAGGCAGCAAGCCGCCACATTAGTCCTGTGAGGTTACGCCGCAACGACTTTCACCTTCCTGATGTGTGGGCTGATCATGCTGAATCATGGGCCGGCCGGCCAGCCGTTACGGTGGCGGTGCGACGCCGGGTGAGGCCGCGTCGGCCGGCGCAGGCTGCACGGCTGCAGGCGCTGCTGGGGGCACACCCAAATACAGCGGCCTGCCGTCGGGCCCGTACATCGGGGCACCGTAGGGCGGGGCCCCGGGATATGGAATCGGGCCCGGCGCGGGCGGACCTGGGTAGCGAATACTTGGCGGCTCGGGCACTGCCCGCGTGACCGGTAGATAATTGGCATATCCGGGGAATCCGATGCCCGGATTGGGTCGCATATCCAGGCCAGTGCCAAAGCCGGTGTTGGCAACGAGGTAGCGCACGGGCCAGTTCTGGGCAACGTCGGGTAGCGAGCCGCATCCGGGCTTGCCTCCCGGCCCGCCCTTGGCCGCAGTGATGGGCAGGTTGTCGGGATAGCGGTACGGATCGTCACCCAACATCAGTGCGGCATCCATGATGAGCGACTTACCATTGGATCCGCCCAGCATCTGCGAGAGACCGGCGACGGTCTTGTCGGCCCCAACCAGCAAGCAGGTCAGCGACGGGTTGTACTTCATCAACAGGTCCGTCGTGGGCTGCAGCAGGTTGATGGTATCGATCAGGTTGCTTTTGTTGGGCCCGAGGAGCTCGACACCACTGCGAGACATGCCGGCGAGGTTGAACAGCAGCTGGTCCAGTTCGGTGGCCTTCGCGCTCATCGTGCTCGCGGTAGTACTGAACGCGCCGATGGTGTTGATGATGTTCGGCGCGGCGGCACTGTAGGTATCCCCGAAGTCGGCGAGTGCACGGAAGTTTTCGCGCATGGTTTCAGTGCGCGAATTGAGCTCCTCGAGAACGATTTTCGAGTCAGTGATGGACTGACCGATTTGCTCGCCTTTTCCGCCTACTCCTTGTGCCAGCGCGGAGAGCACGGCGTTGAGCTTCGACGTGTCAATCTGCTTGAGCAGCGCCACCACATTCTCGAACACCGTGTTGACTTCGACGGTGACGTTCTGCGATTTGAGCACAGCGCCGGCGGTCAGCCGTTGCGGGCTGGGGTCGCTGGGATAGATCAGGTCAATAAACTTCGAACCGAACAGCGAAGTGGAGCTAATGCGGACGTCGACGTTGGCGGGGATGTTTTTGATCTGGTCAGGATCGATGTGGAGCCGCATCGTGGTCGACTCGAAAGACCCGCCGACGGTGGCCACTCTGCCAACCTGCACGCCACGCATCTTCACCTTGGCGTTGGGCTCCATCACCAAGCCCGAACGATCCGATGTCAGAGTCACGGGCACTGTGCGGGTGAATTTCTGGTTGAACGCGCCCAGCGACAAGGCGATGCCAACGCAGAAGACCACCACCAATATCAGCGCTAACCATCCTGAGCCGATCCGCTCTTCGTGTCGTCGTCTGAGCATGGTTCAGTCCGCGAAGTTGAAGAGGCCGGTCTGGCCGTAGAGGGCCAGCGTGACGAACAGGATGACCAGACAGGCGGAGATCAGCGAGGCACGAACGGCGCGGCCGACTGCTTCCCCGACGCCGACGGGTCCTCCTTTGGCGTTGAATCCGAAGTAGGTGTGGACCAGCATGATCACCGTCACTACAGCGATACTCACGACGAAGGACCGCACGGCATCGGCCGGAATGAAGAACGTGTTGAAGTAATGGGTGTATACGCCGTCGGACTGGTTATAGAAATAGACGGTGACGATCTGACATGACGCGTAGCCGCCGATCAGGGCGATGCAATAGAGCGGGATGGCCACGATGACTCCTGCCGCGACCCGGGTGGAAGCCAGGTAGGCGATGGACCGAATGCCCATCACTTCCAGCGCGTCGATTTCCTCGTTGATCCGCATCGCGCCGAGTTGCGCAGTGGCGCCGGCGCCAATGGTGGCGGCGAAGGCGAATGAGGCGGTGGCGGGCGTGACCAGCCGGGTGTTGGCGAACGCTGAGGCGAATCCGGTCAGCGCTTCAACACCGACGTTGGATAGCTGGTTGTAGCCTTCGCTTGCTAGTGCACCGCTGGAGGTCATCGTCAGGAAGGTCATCACTGCCACGGTGCCGCCGACCACCGCAAGTGCTCCGGTCCCTAAACTCATCGACGCAACCTGGCGCAGCAATTCGCCGCGGTAGTAAAGCACAACGTCGATAAGGGAGACGACAGTCTTGCCCATAAACCGGGCCTGCTCGCCAAGCTGCAACCAGCCGGACCGCAGCCTTCTCAGCGCCTCCAGGACGGCAGCGGGAAAGTATTGATGCGCAAGGGTGCTAACGCTCACCGGATCACCTTGTATCCGACGGCGGTCAGAATCATGTTGATGAAGAACAGCAACACGAACGAATAAACGACGGTTTGGTTGACCGCGTTGCCCACGCCCGCGGGACCTCCACGGACTGTCGTCCCCTGGTAAATCCCGATCAGACCCGCGACCATGCCGAACATCGTTGCCTTGACCATTGCGACAATGACGTCGGCAAGACCGGTGACCAGGGTCATGCTCGCGACGTACGCCCCAGGTGTGACGTGCTGGAAGAACACCCCGAAACAGAACCCGCCAACCAATCCGGTCAATGTGACTAGGGATGAGATCAGCCACGAAACCAGGGTGACGGCAAGCAATCTGGGCGCCAGCAGCGCGCGCACAGGATCGATACCCATGACGCGCAACGCGTCAATCTCTTCGCGGATCGTGCGTGCTCCAAGGTCGGCGCATATCGCTGCGGCGCCCGAGCCCGACGTGACCAGGACGGTTACGAAGGGCCCGATTTCGTTCACTGTCGAGATGGAAGCGCCCGCACCCGAGAGGTCCCCGGCCCCGAATTCGACCAGTAGCACGTTGAAGAGGAAGACCGACAGAACTGTGAACGGGACGGCCAAAACCATCGCCGGCAGCAGCGACACCCGGGCCACAAACCAGGTTTGTTCGAGGAATTCACGCCAGGCGAACGGCCACTTGAAGATAGCGACGAACGTGTCGAGCGCCAACGCGAAAAACTCACCGGAGCCGCGCACCGGCGCCAGCGCCTTGACGCCGCCAGATCCAGCCATCAGCCACTCCAAATCCTTGACACCTGGTCTCAGCAGATGCCGATGTTCAGCACTACTTCACTATTGCTCGAGTGCGTTCAGTGATACTACACACATTTGCAGCGGGCTGCGACGGCGAATTTTTGGCTTCAGGAACCCCACATGGCCGTGGACCGCACGTCTATCCAAGGGAACGCGCTGTCCACTGCGCTTGCGTGCGCACGCAAACGTATATTAGAACGCACTGGTGAGCAGCCTGTTAGAACTTCCTCTTCGAGCGCTGGGCCCTCATTGCTTGCGCGCTCAAGCGTCTATAGTGTCGAGCACAATGCAGTCGTTGGCGTGCGACCGACCAGCGGCGCAACCGGGAGGTGCCTTGACTGGATCTGTACAACGCGGCGCGCGGCGTGGTGTCGCGGCGAGGTCCTCGGGCTGGCAGGCGCCCAGGTACCCACGATCCCGACCAGCGTGGGGGCGTCTCGATGATTTCGTCGGCGGCACCGCTCAGGTTTTCCCTCACTTCGAAAGCCAAATTTTCACCCACCGAAGCGATGAAGTCGTTGATGTGTTGCAACGCGTCGAAGATGCAACGCGCCGGGACCAGTGGGCGTTCGGGTTCATCTCGTATGACGCCGCCGCTGCTCTCGATCCCGCGCTGCCGGCTCCTACTCCACCCGATAACGCCGAGGCCGGCGGTTCGACGCTTCCCCTTGCGTGGTTTGGGCTCGCTTCCCCGCCATTGAGATCGACCGAACTCGTCGCGCGCGGGTCGGCTTATCGCGCGGGACCGTGGAGACCTCACTGGACTCCTGAGGACTACGGCAAAGCCTTCGCTCACGTCAAGGACACTATCGCCGCCGGCCGCACCTATCAGTGCAATCTGACGACGGCGCTCACCGCGCCGTTCGCGGGTGATCCAATATCGCTCTACGCGGATTTGGCGCATGCGCAAGCTTCACGCTACTGCGCGTATCTGGAGATCGACGACCACGTGATCGCTAGCGCGAGTCCCGAACTGTTCTTCGAGTGGGTCGGTGACAGGTTGCGGGCCAAGCCGATGAAAGGTACTGCGGCGCGCGGGCTTACCGCGGCTCACGACCGGGCTCTGTTACGCGAGCTATTGAATAGTCCCAAGGAACGCGCGGAGAACATCATCATCGTTGACCTGTTGCGCAACGATCTGGCGAAGATCGCAGCGGTAGGCACCGTCCGGGTCACCGCCCTCCTGACTCCCGAGGCGTATCCCACGGTGTGGCAGCTCACCTCGGAGATCGCTGCTGAGCCGCTTCCCGAAACGGGGCTGGTCGCCGTCATGCGTGCCATGTTCCCCTGCGGTTCGGTCACCGGCGCCCCGAAAGCCGAGACGATGCACATCATCCGGGAGGTCGAGGGTCGCCGACGTGGCATCTATTGTGGTGCCATCGGGTGGGTTGCCCCACCGACAGAAGCCGTTCGTGCCCGCTTCAGCGTGGCCATTCGCACGGCCCATATCGATTTGTACCGCGGCGCTTGCGAATACGGCGTCGGTAGCGGCATCACCTGGAGCAGCGAGGCGGCCGCCGAGTACACGGAGCTTCGCGACAAATGCGGGATTCTGCCGAGCGCTCACGGTGCCGGCCAACGACAGCTGGGATGAACATGCGGAAAATGCCAGGCAATGGCCGAAACCCCAACCGCATCGGGCTTTCTGACGCGGTCGAGCGGATCGTGTGGGACCGAGCTGGCGGCCGATGCGAAATGTGCGGTGAAGCAGCCTCAGACTTGCGGTATCACCATCGTCGACCGCGACCGCAGAGTTCCTACCGCAGTGACTCCGACTCGGCATCTAACTCTTTGCTCTTGTGCCTGATCGATCACCACCGGTGGAATCACACCGTGCTCAAGCTCACGAACACGGGCATCTGTTGCGACCCAGCCAATCCCCCGTCATCGAACCGGTGTTGTACCGGAGTCTGTGGATGCTCTTGGACGACGACGGGTTCACCTACCGAATACCACCCCCGAACGTTGGGACAGCATAGTGATAGACCCGCGTTCCGCGGCTAAGCGAACTGATCGGTTTCTGCAGTGAGTTTGGGCAGAACACGACTCAACGCGTTGAGGTCGGTTTGAGTGAGTCGTTGGGTGAACAGTTCGGACACCAAATCGAGATGGGACTCGGTGGCTTCGATCAGCGCGGTACGCCCGTTGGGGGTCAAGGAGATCTCCATCCCGCGTTTGTCTTCGCCTGCGGTGCTGCGGGTGATCAGTCCCGCCTGCTCGATGCGCAATAGTCGCCTGCTGATCCCGCTCTCACTGAGTAGCAGCCGGTCGTGTAGGGCGCGCTGGCGAAGACGTCCATCCGGCTGCTCGGCGAGGTGGAACAACACATCGAACCACTCCAGAGGCAGATTGTGGTCACGCTTCATCTGCTCGGCCATCTTGTCGATGAGCATTCGGTAGCTGCGCAGAAACTCCTGCCAGAGCAACGTCTCGTCCTCGACCCGGGCGACAACGGCTCGTAACCGTCGCGCGTCGACTCTCTCGACGCTCCGTGCAGGAACCCGATTCCTCGAAGTTCGTGCCTTACGCGTGGCAGCCATCGGTAGACACCCCTCTCTCTACAGCGCACCCCTCATCGGATCGCAGCAGCCAGAATAGATGACTATGCAAGCTAACCAAGACATCTTCCGACCTAAGCCGCACCCGGCAGCCTGTTCGCAATTTAGTTGCTTGCGCAGAGAAGTATTGCGAACCGGAACTAAGCGTCCACCGAGTCGTCTGTTGGCCCACAACCCCTAGCGCTCGGACCGGCTCCGTCGACAGCTGGGGGTCCAAGTTCCAGACAAGCACGACGCCGGGTATCGGATGGGTTTTCTCCGTAAGAGAGTCGGTACTGCTCGGCGAACCGGCCAGGGTTAGTGAATCCCCACCGCGATGCAACGTCTTTGACAGTGGCTCCGCGGCTATTCCCCGCTCCCAGCAGATCTTCACGGGCGTGCTGCAACCGGATGCGAAGGATGTAGGCAGAAGGGGTCGTCGCGAGTGAGTCACGGAAATTCTCTTCCAGCGCACGCAAGCTTTGGCCGGTTTTCTTGGCAATCTGACGGGGTGTGGCGGTGGCCGGAAATGCCTCGATGAGGTCGATCGCCCTGCGCAGTCCTGCCCGACCCACTGCCCATTCATCGGTAATCAGTTGCGCACTCAACGTGTTGGGCTGCCCTATCAGCAAGGTGAGCAGCATATGATCGCGGATCCGCGAGGCTACCGCACCCGGAATGCGTTGCCCTGGCCGCAACTGGCTTGTCGCTAGTTCCGCAAGCCGGACGCAGCCCAGCAAGCTCTCCAGCGTCTGCGGACGGGTGACCTCGGGTTGGAATGCGATCGCACCGTCTGCGTAAAGCGAGGCGGCGAAGTGCTGTAGTGGCGCCACCTCGATCTTGAGGCAGAACATCGATAAGTCGGAACTCCACTTCATGACGAATGGTTGCGCGGGCGAAATCACCGCCGCGCCACGCCCGGCGTACGTCTCGACGTTCGTCCGGCCTTGCCGTAGCTCCAATCCACCCTCAAGTGGGAGCAGGATGCTGAAGTAGCTGCCAACGGTCGGCGCGGACACCTCCAGTGCTGCGCGGTATTTCATGTAGTACACAGACACACCTGGTAGCGATACGCCGTTGATATGCGCATCGAACTCTGATTTGTCAATGAGTTGCAGGCGATGAGATGACAAAAGCTTCGAGCCTAGGGCTTCGGTATCGCGAATCGATCTCGATCGAACTAGCGCACGATGCGACAGTGGCTCTTCGCCCAACGGGACGGTCTTATCTCCATCGGACGGAGCCAACCGTCCGAGACGGCCGACGTCGGGCAGCGATTGCATGGTTTTCGCGATACCGCTCACTCTAGCGCCGGACGAGGTCATATCGACGACCTGAGCCCGTATTCGACATTGGCTATGTTACCGCCGTGGTACGGCGGCCCAGCTAACAGCACTTGTCGAAATCCACCGGGGTGCTTACAGACTGCCCGAGAGGCAGCGCTTTCGCCGTACTGCCGCAGACTCCTGAACCTCGCTGTACACATGGCGCGCCGCTCGCATACGAAATGCGCAGGTGTATTGCCTTGGCCTCTGCACCCAATACGCTCACCTTCCATGGAACTCGGCGAACCCTCGGTTGGCTGGGTGTGTGGGCGGCATGCCCGCAGATCTTTCTCAGCCAACTGACGCACGCACACCCCGGGAGACATCATGACCATCGACCTCGATCGACCATCCGCGACAGATAACGACCGTCAGCTACGAGCACAACTGGTCGAGCGGGCGTCAAAGCTGGTTCCGCTGCTTGCGGGCAATGCCCAGCGCACTGAGGATGCGCGCCGCGTGGCCGAGGAGAATATCGCAGCTATCGAAGGGGCTGGCCTGTTCTCAATCACGCAGCCCAAGCGGTTTGGCGGACTGGAGGTCGACTTCCGCACAACGCTCGAGGTGATGCGCGAACTCGCGCGCGGATGCGGTTCTACCGCGTGGGTCACAGGCTTAATGACCAGCTGTGCGTGGATTGTTGGGCTCTGGGGCGAAGATGCGCAGCGTGATGTGTGGGAAGAGAACCCAAGCAACCGTGTTGCGGGTGTTTTCGCTCCGACCGGCACCGCTACGGAGGTCGACGGCGGGTATCGAGTGAGCGGAAAGTGGAGCTACGCGAGCGGGTGCCTACACGCGCAGTGGGCGCTCGTCGGAATTCCGATCGTCGAAGACGGCAATCTCGTCGACCAGGGAATGGTCCTCATCCCAATGGGAGATCTGACGATTGAAGAAACGTGGCTGGTGACAGGAATGAAAGGCACAGGTTCCAACACTCTGGTCGCCGAGGATGTGTACGTGCCGGCGCACCGCTACATTTCGTTGTTCAAGCTTCTGCAAGGTGAAGCGCCGACGCCATTCAAAGATGAGGCGCTCTACCGGATTCCGTTCTTGCCGGGCGCGGCCATCGTCCTCGTGGCACCACAGCTGGGACTCGCCCAGGCGGCGTTGGATCTGGTCATTGAAAAGGCTCCGCAGCGCGCGATCGCGTATACGTACTACGACACTCAAACGGAAGCTCCGGTGGTGCAACTTGCTATCGCAAAAGCAGCGTCACTCATTGACCAGGCGCATTTGCTGGCCTATCGCGCCGCCGCAGAGATTGATGATGCGGGCCGGTTGGGCATCTTTCCCACCTATGTCGAGAGGGCGCGCGTCCGGATGGACGTCGGCCAGGCAACTGTGTGCGCCCGCGAGGCCATTCGGATACTTATGTCGGCGCACGGTGCGGGTAGCTTCGCCGACGCCAATCCGTTGCAACGAATTTGGCGCGACTGCGAGATCTCCAGCCGCCACGCCGTAGCAAACCCGGAGATCAGCGCCGAGGTTTACGGCCGGGCATTGCTCGGCTTCACCGACGGTGTGAGTCCACTGGTGTAAGTGCACCTGCTACCCGGCACCCATCGGCGAAGCGGCGTCCCCGGCTTCGGCAGTGAGTTTGGGCAGAATACGAATCAACGCATCCAGGTCACTGCGGGTGAGTCGCTGGGTGAACAGCACCGAGCTCAAAAAGATATGAGAATCAACGGCCTCGATCAGCGCGGTACGTCCCTTCGGAGTCAAGGTGAGCACGATTCCGCGTTTGTCCTCGCCTGCGGTGCTGCGGGTAATCAGTCCCGCCTGCTCGATGCGCGATAGGCGCCTGCTGATGCCGCTCTCACTGAGTAGCAGCCGGTCGCGTAGGGCCCGCTGGCGAAGACGTCCATCCGGCTGCTCGGCGAGGTGGAACAACACATCGAACCACTCCAGAGGCAGATCGTCGTCACGCATCATCTGGTCGGCCATCTTGTCGATCAGTACTCGATAGGTGCGCAGAAACTCCTGCCAGAGCCGCGTCTCCTGCTCCAGCCGGACCATGGCCGCTACTAACCGTTGCGCGTCGTCTGTCTCGACGCTCGGCGCGGGTGCCCGAGACACCGATGCTCGTGCCTCACCACTGGGGGCCATCGGCCAACACCCCTCTCCGGCTGAGCACCCATCGGACGCCCGCAGTCGAGAATGGACAACTATGCAAGCTAATCAACTTACCGTCCCATCACAGTTTCTTTGCTTGAGCACGCAAGCTATACTACCCTTCGGCCGCGGCGGCGCCACGACCTCGGGTTCGCGATTCGCGTTGATCACGTCGACGCCCCACGAAAGGCTCTTACCGACCGTGTTTTCGAGGCCCGCCCCCAGCCGCATGCCCGCGAGTTTCGCCCGCGACACTCCGCCCGGGCGAATCGTGTTCCGCTGCGGCGCGTTTGACGACATCGGCGACGAGCTGGAGAACCTCGGAGCCCAACGCGCTATGCTCATCGCCGCGGCACCCGACGAACATTTCGTTGAGAATGCTCGGCGAGCGCTCGGTACCCGCGTGAACCTCGTGTGGACTGAGATCCGAACGTACGCTCCCAGCGAACTGGCCGAAAGCGCCATCGCCGCCGCGACCGACGGGCAGGTCGACGTGGTCGTGACCATCGGCGGCGACAGCACCACCGCCTTGGGCAGGGCCGTTGCGGTGAACACCGGCCTGCCACTGGTCTGCGTACCCACCACATACTCGGGTATCGAGATGACCCCCATCTACGGCCGGAAATCGGATTACGGCAGTAGCGCCGCGTCTGACTTGAGGGCGTTGCCAAAGGTGGTGATCTACGACCCACAGCTGCTCGTCTCGCTGCCATCCGATGTAGTCGGCGCGAGCGGCATGAACGCACTCGCTAATTGCGCTGAGGCACTGTGGGGGCCCCGCACCGATCCCATCACCGAAACGCTCGCTCTCGAAGGTGTACGGCGGCTCAACCGTCACCTTCGGAACGCCTACCGTGAGCCTGACACCGCGTCGCGCGGCCAGGTGCTGATTGCTTCCGGTCTGGCCGGAATCGCCGTCGCGACAGCGGGAACCAGCATCCACCATGCGATCTGTGGCCTGCTCGGCGATATGTTCGACACGCCACCTGCAGTCACCCATGCGATCGTCCTGCCGTACGCCGTTAAATTCGTCCGTCCCGCGGTGCCGCAGGCCATCGAGCGGTTGGCTGCGGCGATGGGCAGTGCGAGTGACGAACTTCCCACCAAGATCTGGTCGCTCGGCCGCTCTGTGGGTACACCGCAGGGACTTCGCGCGGTTGGCATTACCGAGTCGCAGGCAGAGCAGGCGGCCGAGGCCGTACTGGCGAAGGGAGTTACCAGCCCGCGCCCCCTGAATTGCTCCCTAGTGCGCCGCATACTCGACGGCGCGTGGCGCGGCTTGTCGCCAGTGGGCCCCTAAAGGTCACGCCACACGCACACAACAGGGCGGCCGCGACCGGCTGCTAGCAGATCAGAAAGGAATTGGGATGTCTGCCGCTGAATTGAACGGGGCGCTGGTCGCTTCCAAACTGCTCATCGACACCGCACAGCGCGTCGGACTGCTCAAGCATTCTTCGGGGAGGGTGCCGTGCCTGGCCACCGTGCTCGTCGGCGACGATCCCGCCTCACATACGTACGTACGGATGAAGGCTAACCGCTGCGCCGAGGTCGGAATCCGTTCGTTACGAGTCGAACTCGACGCCGTCACCACCACCGACCAGCTGGTCAGCGAGCTGCTGACCCTTTCGGCCAGCGACGACATCGACGGCATCCTTCTTCAACACCCAGTGCCCCCCCATATCGACGAGCGCGCCGCCTTCGAAGCGATCGCGCCACACAAAGACGTCGACGGGGTCACCGCCGCTTCCTTTGCCGCCACGGCTCTGGGTATTCCAGGCTACGAATCATGCACTCCCTCAGGCATTCTGAGGCTACTCGACGCCTACGACATCAGCATCGCCGGCAAACACGCCGCGGTAATCGGCCGTAGTCCGATCCTAGGCCTACCAGTCGGGATGATGTTACTGCGGCGCAACGCGACTGTCACCTACTGCCATTCGCGCACTGCGGATCTCCCCGATCAGGTGGGACGCGCGGATATCGTCGTTGCTGCGGTGGGTCAGCCAGAGCTGATTCGTGGAAGCTGGATCAAGCGCGACGCAGTAGTCGTCGACGCCGGCTATAACCCTGGCAACGTTGGTGATGTCGAGTACGCCGCCGCGCGTGAGCACGCGCAATGGATCACCCCGGTACCGGGCGGCGTAGGGCCGATGACTATCGCAGTCCTGCTCGCTCAAACCGCCGACGCCGCTGGAGCTCCGGCCGGTGAAGCGGTTCACCTCGAGGCAGGTCAATCCTGGAGGTGATCCGGCAGCCGCGTCTCGTGGACGATCCAGTTCTCGGCCACCCGAACCGCAGCCAGGTTGCTTGCAACATCATGCACACGGACACATTTCGCACCGGCGGCGGCGGCCAGAGCCGATACGGACGCGGTGGCCGCATCTAGAACCGACGCACCGGTAGCCCTGCGCAGGAAACGCTTTCGTGATACGCCGACCAGAACCGGGCGCTGTAGGCCGACGCTGAACTCTTGCAACCTGCTCAGCAACGCCCAGTTGTGCGACGCATCTTTGGCAAAACCGATACCAGGGTCGACAACGATACGCTCGAATTCCACGCCCGCCGCCACGAGTGAATCGATCCGGCGGGCCAACTCTTCGCGCACCACGGCAACGACGTCTCTTGCGTAATGGGTGTGCTGCTCCATGATCGCGCTGTGTGCACGCCAATGCATCGCCACAAACGGCACGCCCATCTCCGCCACAGCACCCGCCATCATGGGGTCAGCCAGCCCCGCACTGACGTCGTTGACGACCTGCACGCCGAGCGATACCGCAGCTCGGGCCACCTCGGCGCGCATCGTGTCGATACTGACGCGGAATACCTGCGGCCACCAATTCCCGCACCACAGGTATGACCCGGCGCAATTCCTCGGTCGCAGAGATCCGTTGCGCTCCTGGGCGGGTCGACTCGCCGCCTATATCGATGATGTCGGCTCCCGCGGTTGCCATCGCCTGCCCATGGGCTACCGCTGAATCCAGATGTCGGTACCGGCCACCGTCGGAGAACGAGTCAGGTGTGACATTGAGAACACCCATGACCAGGCAGCGCCGCTGCTCGGTGCCGCGAGCCGCTGCGGCGAGCATGTCGTCGAAGGGGCGCCGCGGCGACCGCAACGGCGACGTGCCGAGGGTCGCGGTGGCCGACGGGGCGAGCTTGTCCTGGCTCATGGCCTCCCATGGCCCTTTTCATTGGCAGCGAGAGCAGTCAAGGCGTCGCGAGCCGGACCGACAAGGTACAGCGACCCCGCGACGACAACCAGTCCGTCTGCCCCCGCTGACGTTATGGCGTTGCGCAACGCCGCAATGATGTCGCGGATGGTCGTCGCCGCCGCACCGGCGTGGCGAGCGGCCGTGGCGACTGATTCCGCCGCCGCGGACGCAGATGAGAACACCTCCGTCGCGACGACGAGATCGAAATCCCCTGCACCGATTCCGCCAAGGAATTCTGCCGGGTCGCGGGTGCCGGAGATCGCGCACACAAGCACACGCGGCCGTGGGTCCGGAAAGTATTCAACGATCGTGTCGCGCAGGCCACGCGCAGCGGCGCGATTGTGCGCACCGTCAACGATGATGACGGGACCTCCCCTGCGCACCACCTCCGCGCGCCCATCAATCCGCACAGAGCCCAGCGCGTCGCGTACCGCCGCTGCTTCCAGCGGTGAGTCGAGAAACGACTCCGCGGCGGTCAGCGCCAATGCTGCATTGCGGCACTGGTGCGCTCCCAGCAGATTGACCGACACCTTGCAGTGCACCCCCCACGGGGTGGTCAGGTCAACCGTTGAACCGACAGACGTACGCTGCCGGTGCGTTACCGAAATATCAGCGCCCATTTGCAGTAGCCGGCGCGGGCGTTGCGCCAGGAAGATTGGCAGCAGTTCGGGGTCCGTCTCCCCCAGCACGAGGGTGGCATCGGGGCGAATGATGCCAGCTTTCTCTATCGCGATGTCGATGCGGCGCGGCCCAGTATATTCGGTGTGGTCGAGCTCGATGTTGGTGATCACCGCAACGGTGCTATTGATGATATTTGTTGCGTCCCACCGACCGAGCATGCCCACCTCGACGACAGCCGCCTCGATTCGGGATTCGGCGAAGACCGTGAACGCAGCGGCCGTCACCGCCTCGAACCAACTTGGGGTCACACCCACACGTCGGGCCATCCACGCCACGGCGCCGAGCGCTTCGGCGAATCGCGGTGCTGAAACCGGCCTTTCGTCGACAGCGACGCGCTCGCTGACGTCGGACAGATGCGGGCTGGTATATGTGCCCACCCGCAGGCCCTGACTACGCAGCAGCTTGGTGAGCATCGCCGACGTGGAGCCTTTACCGTTGGTGCCGGTGATATGTATCGACGGGAACTTTCGGTTCGGTGAGCCGAGGCCCGAAGTGATCGCCTCGATTCTGCGGGTCCCGCGCTCGGAAACCACCCCGGTCTTCTCGTAACCGGTCAACCCGTCGAGATACTCCGCAGCGCTGGCCGGATCCGACCACGGCAAGCTGGAATGTACGCGTCGGCTCGTGACCGGCGGCACCGCTACCCCGGGCTCAACAGGTCGGCGGATCATCTTCACCGCCGTGGAAGCTGATGCGAAGCACTCACCGAAAAACGACCGTCCTACCCCCGTCGAGCAGAACCCGGTTCTCGGTGTGCCAACGCACGGCGCGCGCCAGCGCCAGGCATTCGGTGTCCCGGCCCAGCATGGTGACTTCGGCGGCGCTCATGGAGTGATCGACTCGAGCAACCTCTTGCTCGATGATTGGGCCTTCGTCGAGATCCTCGGTGACGTAATGCGCTGTGGCGCCAACAAGTTTCACCCCCCGCGTATGAGCCTGGTGATAGGGACGCGCCCCTTTGAAACTGGGCAAAATGGAATGATGGATGTTGATAGCCTGGCCCTCCAGCTGCTTGCACAGATCGGTGGACAAGATCTGCATGTAGCGAGCGAGGACCACCAGGTCGACCCGGAGCTGGTCGACCAACTCCATCAGCCGACCCTCGGCCTCGGCCCGTGTGGGCGCCGACACGGGCACGTGATGAAAGGGAATGTCGTAATTATCGGCCATCCAGCCTAAGTCGGGATGGTTGGACACAATACCGACAGTGTTGATGTTAAGAGCTCCGTTGTCGGCCCGGAACAGCAGGTCGTTGAGGCAGTGGCCGTACTTGCTGGCCATAATCAACACGCGGTGCCTGTCCGTGGCGTGGAGCATCCGCCACTGCATGGATAAGCGCTGCGCTAGATCGGTGAAATCGGCTCTCAGCGTCCGCAATTCGACGGTGGCGTCCCCGGCCGCTTCGAACTGGATGCGGATGAAGAACTTCTCGGCGTCGCGGTCGATGAACTGTTGGCATTCAACGATCGTGCAGTCGTGAAGCAGCAGAAACTCTGTCAACGCAAACACGATCCCAGGCCGGTCCGGGCACGACAGAGTAAGCACGTAACCGGTTGGCGTTGGCAAGTTGTACAGCATGGGGCTAGGCATGTTCATGGTTGTCTCTTAGTAGCCAGCTGCCGGTTATTAGACTGGAGCCGCGTATTGAGCCGGGCCGCGGCCACGGTGTTGCGCATTACCAAAAGGTCAGTTAATGGCCCGATGCCGCCGGGAACTGGCGTCAGCGCCCGCGCACGCGAGCGCACCTGCGCAAAGTCGACATCGCCGGCGATGCGGGCGGTGCCGTGGTCGCGAACGACGTTGATGCCGAGGTCGATCACGACGGTGCCTTCGCGGACGTGCTCGGCGCGGATCATCTCAGCTGAGCCAGCAGCGACGATCAGGACATCTGCTCGGCGGGTGTGCCAGCCGAGTTGTCCGGCGCGGCTGGCCCATTCGTCGACCGACTCCGCGGCAGCCTGCCGCTGCAGAGCCAGCAGCACCGCGGGTTTGCCGACGTTGGTGGATCGCCCGACTACCACGATCAGCGCGTCGTGGTAGAAGTCGCGGCTGTCGATACCTGATTGATCAATCCACGCGTCAAGAGCGTGAAACGCTGCCGTGGCAGTGGGCGAGACAAAACGCGGCTTGCCCAAAGCCAGCAGTCCAAGGTTCTCCGGGTGCACACCGTCGATGTCCTTGAGCGGCGCGAGGCTGCAGAATAACTGCGTCTCGTCTATGTCGTCGGGAAGCGGTCGCAAAATGAGGATGGCACTGATCGCCGGATCGTTGCTGAGCGCGGTGACAGCTTCGATCACGCCGGACTGTCCGATGTCTTCGGCAAGCTGGACGTGGGTGTGTGCGACATGCAGGTCCGCCGCAGTGGCGGTGATGCGGCGCTCGTACAGTTTGGCCCGGTCGTCGCCTCCGACACTGACGGTGGCCAGGCGGCAGGTGATGCCGTCTCGCGCCAGCGCAGAGACTTCCCGCGAGACGGTGACCCTGAGCACATCAGCGAGTTTGCGTCCGTCGATTATCTGTGCGGTCATGGTGGCGAGCACCGACTCCTTTCGATAAGGGTAATTCCGTTGTGCGGCAATATGATTGGGGCCCGCCTGTGTTGTAGTTCGTTTTTGCAGAACCCCGTCCTCAGATCAACCGTGTGTATGTGAAGGAATCCGCTGCGGCGACCCGCGCGTGTATTGACCTGTTGTCGCATGACCGGTCTGCAGTTGTTGCATCGCGGCCTGCCTGCCGAATGAGGCTTTGTGCGGGCCGGGCAAACGTCAAGTGCCGTGTCTTCACCGGTGACACTCTGTTCACCAGCATGTCGGGCCCCGTCGAGGTTAGTCGACGTCATGCGGAACTCACTGTCGCCGTTGAATGCCCGCGACTACCACCATGCCGGGGGGCAGCCGCGAAACGTTCGGTTGCGTGCGGAAAGGACATCGCCCGCCGGATCGCGTCGTTGAGCACGTGAGACGCCTCTTGCGGCAGCATGTGCCCCGCATCGGGAAGGTGCACGTGTGCGGCACCTGCGATGCCAGCCGCCAGATCGGCCGAATGCGCTGGCGGCGTTAACAGATCGGCGCCGCCGCTGACCACGACGGTGCGCGCCCGGATAGAATCCAGGTTTCGATACTGGTCGTAGCTGCGCAGCGCGGGCAGGAACCCGACAGCGGTGGATAAAGGGGTGCTGGCTAGTGCTGCGGCCGCGACGGCGGCCAGTGTCGCGCGCTGTGCGTGCCCGCACCCACACCAGCGGCTCACCGCCGCGCACACCGGCCCAGCCAGCGCCTTCAGCGCCTGATCGGGGGTCAGGTTGATCAGTCCGAACAGTGCGGCCGTGGCGGGAGTGGCCAAGAGCCGGCCGAGACCGCGTTCGGCGAGTTTTCCGGCTGCGGCCGCGGCCAGAACAACTCCGTGGGGGTCCACCGGACGATCGGCCGCAGGACGGCCGAGGTAGGTCAAGGCGGTCATCGCGCCCATCGAGTGCCCGACAAGGGTGACTGGTCCGGTGACCTCGAGCGCGGCGAGAACGTCGGCAAGGTCGGCGGCCAGCTGGTCGATCCGGTAGGTGCCCATCGGTGCACTGTCGGATTTGCCGTGGCCGCGGTGGTCGTAGCTGATCACCCGGATTCGCTTACCGTAACGGCGTAGCAGGTAATCGATTTGGCGCGACCACGAAGCCCAAGTCAGGCAGAACCCGTGCAGGAAAACAACGGTGTGGTCGGCTGATCGCGGGCCGTGGTCACGGACGGCCAGTCGCACACCATCGCCTGTCGTCACGGTCACGTCGGTGTGGCGCTGCATCAGCCGTACGCGCCGCAACTGCGTAGGAATGGTCTCGACGCTCATCTGCTCGGCGACGCCGTGGCGCGGAGTCAACATCAGGCACTCCGCCGAGAGTCGCGCCCAGATGCGCTGGAACTGCAGGCAATACGAGCATACTCACCGTCGACGTCGAGATCGGTGGTGTCGACGAGTAGCCGCATCCACCGCGCGTCGACGTCGACGTACTCGGGGTGCGCGCCGGCGGTCAGACATTGCAGCGGAGTATCGGCGCTCAGGTACAGCGGATGGCGGGGCTGATCGTCGGGGGTCCAGCCCAAAACGCCCAGAGACCCACCGGTCACGCTGAGCGCACGCCACAGCATGCTGGTAACTGCGCGTGCCCGCTTGGGGTCGGCGTTGGCCCCCCACGCCAGCACGATCAGGTCGTGATCGATCGCCAAACCCCGCAAGTAGGCGCCGTTGTCCGGGCCGATCGGATCGGCCATCACGGCAAGGTCATGGGGATCGGGGGCCACGACAGCGTTGAGGTTGCCCACCGTGAGTGCGCCGCGCCCCCAGGATCGGGCGAAGCTGATAAATCGGCGCACGGTGGCATCGTTGCGGTGCTCGTTGGCCTTCGACGGGTTCAATCCGACGAACGCCACGGCCGGGCCATCATCCCAACGCCGCGTCAAGAGATAGCGGTAGCGCCGGTCCTCAGAGAAGACGGCCGACGATTCGCTGTGCGGAATGTGCAAGCCGAGCATGAGCGTCATGGCACGTAAAGATTCCCTTGATGACGATAAATGTTCATTTGTTGGCGGCCGCCGAAAGCTTGCGCTGCCATTCGACAGTGGCGTCGATTTGATTGAACGAGAACATATGCAGTCCCTCGATACCGAGCTCGTCGAAATCGTCTGCTTCGACCAATTCGGCGATTAGTGACTCGGGTGCATAGGATCGACCGAGCACTAGATTGCCGACGAAGCCATGCTGCTTGCTAAGGAATTTTACCGAGGAGCCCACCCCGATTTTCAGCGACAATTCGATCAGCTTGCGCGTCTGCAGCGGCGAGGCGATGCCGATGCGCACGGGTAAGCTGATTCCCGCCTCGCGCATCGTGCGCAGCCAGTGGGTGAATGTCGCGGCATCGAAACAGAGTTGGCTCACCATGTAGTCGGCGTACTGCTGCTTGCGGTGCAACGCATTTAACAGCGCGGAGTCGGGGATGTTGGGGTGTCCCTCCGGGTAGCAGCCCACGCCGATGCGTTGCAAGCCGTGGTCGAGTCCCTGGATCGCCTCCAAGATGTCGAACGCCTCGCTGTACTTGCCTACCGGCTCGTCTCCGTCGCCGCCAATGACGTAGAGATCGTCAATGCCCGCCGAGCTCAAGCTCAGCAGGAAGCGCTGCAGGTGCGCTTCGTCTTCGACCATCCTTGCCGCCAGGTGCGGCACAACGCGATGCCCCGATTCGCGCGCGTGAATCACATGCTGGAGGGTGCGATCCAAGCCAAATTTCGGAGAGCAGGTGATGGTCACCGTCGTGGTGGCGGGAATGGCCGCGGCCTTCTCCTCGGCACCACGCAGCGGTATGACTTCGATGTTGGCCGAGGTGACCAATTCGTCGACTGTTGAGCCCGCGCTCTGAAATGTCATTTGAACCTTCCCTCGCCGCTCTGCGCGCACGCAGCATCAATTCAGGCAGCGTGCGTAAACCGTGATTTGGGCGCGTTCCCACGTGAATAAATCGACCGGTGTTGATGCCGCTGTAGGATCAACCTCGGTTGCTAGTAGGGCTGAGTGATCAGCCCGGTTCTCTCATCTAAAAGCGATGAAGATAACTCTGGTTTAGCCTTAACCAGTTGTCCAATACCAGAATCGAACGCTGGCGATACCCAACCAATAGCCCAGGCGTCACGCACGCGCCATCCCGCAGTTGATTTGCCGAGACGCGCCCATCGTGGTCGCGCCAGTAGTCGCGCGCAGTTTGACCTATCGGGCGTTGGCGTCGAGATAGTCGACGAACAGACGTAGGGTTGGTGCGGAGTTGTCGCGTAGATGTACGCAATACAGCGGTGTCAACGGCGCATCGCCGAGGGGGATGAACACGACACCATCGGGACGTGTCTTCGTGGCTGACTCGGGCACAACGGCGATAGCGATACCCAGCGCGACGTAGGCCAGGCAGGCGATAACATCCTCTGCTTCGATCGCCACGCGCGGGGTGAACCCGGCGCGCAGACACATGTCGATCACCTCGTCGGCAAACTCCGGCCTTGCGGCGGGATAGGCGATCAGGGGTTGATCTCGCAGATCAGCCACCGCCGCGGGACCACGCCAGCCCTCGGCCCTCGAGCAATGCATCGCCACGTAAAGCGGCTCGAATCCGACTGGCCGACAGTCGATCCCAGGTTCATCGGGATAGTGGCGCCCGAAGCCGACGTGCAGAACCTTATCGCGTAAGTAGTCGATCTGGTTGTGTTTGGCGACCAGCTCGATGCTGACCGTCACGCCGCGGTGCGCCTCAAGAAACCCGCGCAGTAGTGCGGGAATTCCGTCAAGGATCGCCGAATCGTAGTAGGCCACCGACAGATGACCGATCTCACCGTCGTTGGCTAACCGGGCGCGCTCGACAGCCCGTGTCGACAGCGCGACGATCCGGTAGGCCCGCTCTAGAAACACCGCGCCGGCTTCGGTGAGTTCCATGCCGCCCGCCGTTCGGCGGAACAGCACCACCCCCACGTCGCGCTCGAGGCGTTGGATGCGGCGCGTCAGCGGAGGCTGCGACATGTGCAATCGGATCGCGGCTCGGTTGAGGTTGAGTTCTTCAGCCACGGCGATGAAGCACTCGAGCTGGCGGGGATCAAGCACCACGGGTGCGATCCCTACCGCTTCGGTTACGCCAAGCTGGCATGGTGGCAGCGATTGTAGAAACCACGGCGCTTCCGTGCGGGAAAACGGCTACATGTGCTCCGATCACGCTCGCGAGGGGAGCGCGGGTTCCGCGGACACTCCCTGACAGCGCAGCTGCGCGCACTGGCCAGACGAACGAGCGGGCAGACCTTACATCGCATGCTGTGGTCGATCTCCGGTTTCAAACGACACATCGTCACGATCGCCTTCTTCATCTCGATGTGATGCGACGCGGAGGATTGTGAACAGCCGATGTAGCTGATTCGCAAGGGCTCGATATCCAGGAGCGACATGTCTGGCCCTTAGATGAAACAGCGCGGTCGCGACGGCTGCGGGCTCGTGACTGCCTCAGAGGTGAGGTGCCTGAGACAGTCCGATCCATAGTTCAGCCGGGAGGCCAGCCGGCGTGAATAGGCACGGCGTGCCGCCGGAGTGCCCGTGGCACTGAGGCGAGCGCCGATGGAGGCCGCGCCGCGCAGATGTTGCGTGCGCACGCAACATTGTAGACATCCAGGGGGCGGGGTCTGTCAAGTCGCCAGCCAAGTAGACGCCGCCGCTAACGACACGCGGCGTAAGCGCGGGAACTGGTCAGCGTGTTATCGAGTCGGTATCGCAGGGCTTCGATTCTGGTATTGGACAACGCGTTAAACGGTGAACAAGAGTGATTTTCCGATAACGTCGGGCGGCGGTATTCGACACCCATCTCCGCTCGCCCGACATTGAACAACCAATGAAAGGTCGTTTCATGCCTGAAGCACCGGGGAGCCTTGAAAACAAGATCAAGCAGGCAGGGGGGCCACTCCCGATGCTCCGCAGTGCGCCAATTGGGCAGTACAAATTTCCCGTCCTGCCGCCCGAGTACTCAACCTGGGGCGAAGAACAGGTCGCATGGAAAACAACCGCAACGTTCTTCGATCTGTCGTTCCACATGCTTGAGGTCTACTTCAAGGGACCGGATCTGCATCGCTTGTTGTCGGATGTCACGGCGAACAATGTGTCAAACTTCGGCAAGAATCGCGGCAAGCAACTCATCGCCTGCAATCACGACGGACACATGATCGGCGATGGCATCCTGTTCGGCCTCGACGACGACGAGTGCGTCGCGGTGGGGACCCCATGGGCACCGGACTGGTTGAGCTATCAGGCCGAGCACGGCGGATACGACGTCGAGGTAACGCGAGATGAGCCACTCTTTTCCGACCCGACGCGCCAAAGGCTTTCCTTCCGCTACCAAGTTCAGGGGCCCCTTGCGCTACAGATTGTCGAGAAGGCCTCGGGCGGGACCATGCCGTCGATAAAGTTCTTTCGAATCGGCGAGTTCACCATCGCAGGCCACCCGGTGCGAGCGCTCAATCACACGATGACAGGGCTGCCCGGACTGGAGAAGACGGGACTTGAGATCTACGGCCCGTCCGAGCATCGCGACGAGGTCAAAGCGGCATTGCTTGCTGCGGGTGCCGAGTTCGGCATGAAGGAGGGTGGCGCCCTCTCCTACACATCGACAACCATCGAGAATGGCTGGTTCCCGCTCCCCCTGCCGGCGATCTACTCCGGCGAACAAATGCGTCCCTATCGCGAGTACCTCACCTCCGAGGCCGCCGAGGCCAACACGTCGCTCGGCGGAAGTTTCACCACCGACAATGTCGAAGACTATTACGTCACCCCGTTCGACGTCGGATACCGCAGTGTGATCAAGCTGGATCGGGACTTCATCGGTGCCGACGCCCTGCGCGCGGCCGCAGACCAGCCCCACCGCCAGAAGGTTTGGCTCGTGTGGAACGACGACGACGTGGCCCAGGCATGGTCCCGGAGTCTGTTCTCCGATCCACCGACCAAATCCTGGACGTTGCCGACTCCCGTCTACTCGACCTTCCAGTACGACACCGTCCTGCAAAACGACAACACCGTCGGGATCTCGAACTGGGTTAGCTACACGCGTAACGTCGGCCGGTTCAGCTCGCTGGCGCTGGTCGAAGACAAGGTGCGCGACGGCGCGGAAGTCGTCGTCATGTGGGGTGAGCCCAACGGAGGCTCAAACCGCCCCCACGTCGAGCGACACGTCCAGATACCTATCCGGGCAACGGTCAGCACAACAGCACCCTGCTAGCTGTTTGGACCCACCCGTTGGCGGCGCGGCGAAGACCTCCATGGAACTCAAACCCGCGAAAATCACTTTCCACCGGAGGTTTTCGCCGGCCATCATTCGTAGAGCAGGCCGGTTACATCCGATGTTCAAGACGGGCACATCGGAGGGCGACGCTCGTGCATCGACCCGTACCATTGCGGCCCAGGACCAAATTACCGTCAGTTCGAATGCGTTCTGCCGAGCGGTGTTTGGGACGCCGCCGCAAGATGGGTACTCGTACTGAACCGCGATCCCAACTGCCCATATCGGCCTGACGGCCTACTGTAGTCGAAATGCGCTGTTGGGCAGCGATATCACGTGACGGCCGAGGCGGTCATCGCGCATCTCACCTCGATCGGCGGGATCGCAGACGGCAGAGCACCAAGTGAAGCAACACGGGTAATCGGCTTTGTCGGTCACATCGCGAATCGCTCGCATTACGAGTACGCCGAACGTCGGCGGCGCATCGGTGGCGATGACCTCGTCGTCACACACGACGAACGCCCACTGACTGATAGCCCTCATCGATAACTCAGTACCCTCCGCTTTGACCTCCTCACGGGATGGCCGCATGAGTGAACCGGCAGGCCGAAGCATCCCGCCGGACCGCCGGAACCGTGACACACGCGCTGTTTTCTCGTGCCATATCGCTCCTGCGGGAAGATTTTGCTAGCGCAAGCAAAAACTTGTCTCAGCCGAAACATGAAGCCGGTGTCGACGACGGCGCTCCCATGCGCCGTGTGGCACAGATAGTAAGGGGGCTACCGGTTGGGTATCACGAGGGTTCAATTCTGGTATTGGACAACTGGTTACAGGGTGAACCAGAGTGATTTTCCGATCACATCGAGCGGCCGGCATGTGACACCCATTACCGCTCGCCGGTCATTGAAAATCATTGGAAGGTTGTGACGTGACGAAAGCACCGCCGAGCCTTGAAAACAAGATTCAGCAGTCGGGGGGGCCACTCCCAATGCTCCGCAGTGCTCCACTGGGGCAGTACCAATTTCCGGTCCTGCAGCCCGAGGTATCGACCTGGGGTGACGAGCAGCTTGCGTGGAATGAGTCCGCCCTGCTCTACGATCAGTCGTTCCATATGTTCGAGGTCTACGTCAAGGGACCGGACATGGGGCGCCTGTTGTCGGACATCACAGCGAACAATGTGTCGAACTTCGGCAAGAATCGCGGCAAGCAACTCATCGCTTGCAATCACGACGGAAAATTGATCGGCGACGCCATCCTGTTCGGCCTCGACGATGACGAGTGTGTAGTGGTGGGGACCCCCTTCGCGCCGGACTGGGTGGGCTACCAGGCCGAGACCGGCGGATACGACGTCGAGATAGCTCGAGACGACGCGATCGGCTTCAACAAGACGGGCCGCAGACGGCTGTTCCGCTATCAGGTGCAGGGGCCGAGTGCACTACAGATTGTCGAGAAGGCCTCTGGTGGGACCATGCCGTCGATAAAGTTCTTCGGTATTGGCGAGTTCACCATCGCAGGCCACCCGGTGCGAGCGCTCAATCACACGATGACGGGGCTGCCCGGACTGGAGAAGACGGGACTTGAGATCTACGGCCCGTCCGAGCATCGCGACGAGGTCAAAGCGGCACTGCTCGCAACAGGCGCCGAGTTCGGCATGAAGGAGGGTGGCGCCCTCTCCTATTCATCGACAGCCATCCCCTCCGGATGGTTGCCGCTGCCCCTGCCGGCGATTTACTCCGGCGAACAAATGCGTCCCTATCGCGAGTACCTCACCGCCGAGGCCGCCGAGGCCAACACGTCGCTCGGCGGAAGTTTCACCACCGACAACGTCGAAGACTATTACGTCACCCCGTGGGACATCGGATATGGCAAAGTGATCAAGCTGGATCGGGACTTCATCGGTGCCGACGCCCTGCGCGCGGCCGCAGACCAGCCCCACCGCCAGAAGGTTTGGCTCGTGTGGAACGACGACGACGTGGCCCAGGCATGGTCCCGGAGTCTGTTCTCCGATCCACCGACCAAATCCTTGTCGCTGCCGACTCCCGTCTACTCGAGCTTCCAGTACGACACCGTCCTGCAAAACGACGACACCGTGGGCGTTTCCACCTGGGTTGCCTATACACGCACCATCGGCCGGTTCAGCTCACTGGCAATGATCGACGAGGACAAGGTACGCGAAGGCGCAGAGGTCGAGGTCCTATGGGGTGAGCCCAACGGAGGCTCAAACCGCCCCCACGTCGAGCGACACGTCCAGATACCTATCCGGGCAACGGTCAGCACAACATTACCCACCTAACCCCACGCGGTGGTGGCTCGACGAAGACCTCCGAGCGGAACCCAAACCGGAGGAATCACTATCCGCCAGAGGTTTTCGTCGTCGTGCCGGTCTCGTCGATGCACTCGTTGTCGCCACCGACATTTACGGACTGAGGTCGTTGCGTATCAACCGGAACTGTCCTCCCTGATCATATTTTCGGCGTGATCCCGAAGCACACAACGGAGTTGCACCCATGGACCTCAACGATCAACCGCGATCCCGTCCCATCGAAGCCTCGCTCGCCCAAGCGTTGGCTTGGGGTGCGCCGATGTGGATCATCGATGAAGACGGGCCGCCAGCACCGACCACCGACAGCAAACCCAGCCGGCCAATCATTCTCCGCATCCGCAGGTGGTTTCGCCGAGAGCCGTGACTACACCACCATCAGGATCCATCCCACGGACACGAGCCGCAAATCCAACGCGGTTGTCTGCGTGTGAAAGTCGAAATCCGGGATGTGCGGCGACGAGATGCGGCACGGGGGGACACCGGCGTCCGGCTCGGCGTGGCCCATCGACGGGAAACCTGCCGTCTAGTAACGAATGGAGAAGCCGATGACGACTTTGGAGGAGCTCGAACGGGCCTTGGGGTCGGTGCCAAGGGGGCCTATCGTTGGCGAGCACGTGCTGGACGGGCCCGACACTATTTCCGTTATCGATCCTGCGACGGAGGACACGATCGCTGAGGTCGTCGGCGGTGATGTCGACACCGCACTGTTGGCAGTTGATACCGCGCAACTGGCGATGGAACGGTGGGCTGCGCAAAGTCCCCGTCAGCGCAGTGACGTTCTACGCCGCGCCTACGATTTGATGCTCAGCCATTGCGAAGCGCTCGCCCAATTGATCGTGCTCGAGAACGGTAAAGCGCTAGCAGACGCGCGGTCCGAGATTATTTACGCCGCGGAGTTCTTCCGCTGGTACTCGGAAGAAGCGGTGCGCCTCAACGGTGAAATCGGTTTTGCGCCAGCGGGGTCGAACCGCATCATGGTCCTACACAAGCCGATCGGTGTGGCCCTGTTGATCACGCCGTGGAACTTTCCCGCGGCGATGGCAACGCGAAAGATCGGACCGGCGCTGGCGGCTGGCTGTGCGGTCGTGCTCAAGCCGGCATCAGAAACGCCATTGACCGCACTCGCGCTGGCGCGACTGCTCGTCGAGGCCGGAGCGCCACCGGGTGTCGTTAACGTTGTTCCCTCGCGCCGGTCAGATGCGCTGGCATCGCGGCTGCTAGACGATCCGCGGGTACGCAAGGTTTCGTTCACCGGCTCCACGGAGGTTGGCCGATAGTCTGCTCGCGCATGCTGCACGTACGATTGTGAATTCTGGCATGGAGCTCGGCGGCAACGCGCCCTTTCTGGTTTTCGGTGACGCAGATCTCGACGCGGCGGTGGCTGGAGCCATGGTCGCTAAACTGCGCAACGGCGGCTCGGCGTGCACGGCGGCGAATCGGTTCATCGTTCACGAGTCGATTGCAGAGAAGTTCGCGACCCGCCTCGCCGAAGCGATGAGCCGGTTGACGGTGGGGCCAGGTCTAAATCCTGGCACCGATATCGGTCCGCTCGTGAATGCTAAGACGCGAGATAAGGTGTCGCGCCTAGTCAACGGCGCCCTGGATAGTGGGGCTAAAGCTCTAGTCGGCGCCGAAACCCCGCGCCGGCGCGGCTTTTATTATCAGCCCACAGTGTTGGCCGCTGTGCCGGGAGATGCGGCGATCCTCAGCGAGGAAATCTTCGGCCCTGTCGCACCGATCACCACTTTCGAACACATCGATGATGCAATGACGTTGGCCAATGCTACTGAGTACGGGCTGGTGTCATACGTTTACACAACTGACCTGCGGATAGCGCTTCGTGTTGGCGAACAGCTCGATTCCGGGATGGTCGGAATCAATCGGCCGGTGGTTTCCGATCCCGCCGCTCCCTTCGGTGGAACGAAGCAGTCCGGACTCGGACGTGAAGGTGGTCACGAGGGCATGCTCGAGTACACCGAGACGCAGTATCTCGCCGTCGACTGGTAGGTCGCCCCGCGCCTGCCGCGCGCACGAGTAGCCAATACTGAAACCGACGTCGCAATAACTCGGCCGCCTCCCACGGTTGGGCAGCAGAGCTATCTGCGGTGGGTCACCCCAACGATGAGACGTGCACTCGGATGCTCGCCGCCGAGAAGGCGGGCAGCTCACCATCGGACGCCCCTGCGCCACCGTTGAGCCGACCGTCGCGCGCGCGGCGATGAAATCTGCAGCCACGTGATCAGCATTTGGCTAGCGCACCGCTCTCCGACCGTTAAACCAAGATCTGCAATGGATTTTCGATGATGCCGACGAACGTGCGCAGCCATTCGGCGGCGGTCGACCCGTCGATGGGCCGGTGGTCCACCGACAACGTAACCCGCATGACAGTCGCAATCGCGAGTTCGCCGTCGCGGGACACGGGCTCGCTCAGCGCTGCCCCGACAGCCAAAATCGCGGACTGAGGCGGATTGATGATGGCCGAAAACTCCTCGGTTCCATACATTCCCAAGTTTGAGATGCAGAACGAACCACCTTCGATTTCTCGCTGGCTCAGATTGCCCCGGCGCGCTCGCTCGGCCAAGTCCCTCAAGTCCGCAGACACCGCCGTGACGCTTCTCCGTGCGGCGTCACGCACCACCGGGGTGACTAAGCCGCGTTCGGAAGCGACGGCAACCGCAATATCCACGGACATGAATTGCCGGGTGGCGTGCTCGGTCCACACAACATTCATCGCCGGAACCAACGTGTGGGCTCGGGCTGCGGCCTTGACCACTAAGTCATTGACGGACACTTTGATCCCGCCGGTCTTTTCCGCCTCGGCGTTCAAACTGGACCGCAGCGCCAAAAGAGTGTCAACCTGGCACCGGCCACGCAGGTAGAAGTGCGGGGTGTTGCGTTTACTCTCGGTGAGCCGCTTGGCGATCGCGGCTCGAATCCGCGTGTGCGGAAGGTCCTTATAGTCCGTTCCGCCGCCGTCAGCTGCTGCAGGCGGATTCGCCACCGCGGGAACCTCGGCTGCGGCCGCCGCCTGAGACGTTGCGTGGCTGTCGGGCAGGGGCATTCGGGTCAGCAGCGTTTCGATGTCACGACGTACGATCCGCCCGTTGGGCCCCGTCCCGGAGATAGTCGTCAGGTCCAGGTCGGCGTCGCGCGCCAGTCGTCTCACGAGGGGTGTCGCAAAGAGTCGACCGCGAGACGTGGCTGGCGGGGGTTCCGATGGTGTGCGAACCGGCACAGTACGCGCGGAATCGGCAGCGGCCTCGGATTGCGTCGTGCCATCAGATGTTTGGGGTGGATCATCGGCGCCGGTCGGCTGCGCGCTGACACCTAGCTCGCGCAGGACGGCGTCGATGTCATCGATAGATTCACCGGGGGACCCACTCAGGGCGATCGGTGCTCCGACCTCTACCTGCTCTCCCGAGTTGACGAGGAAATGCAGGATGACACCGGCATCCTCGGCCTCCATGTCCACCAGAGCTTTGTCGGTCTCAACGGTGGCGATGGTCTCTGATTTTTGGAACTCAACGCCCTCTTGCACAATCCACTCCGCGAGGATTGCGGTGTCAGCGCCGGCGGCGATCGCCGGCATTCGCAGCAGTGTGGGCACCTCAGGCCTCCAGGACTTCAGTCAGCTTGGCGGCGACTTCCTCAGTCTTGGCGATCGCGGCACGTTCGAGGACTTTGCTGATGCTGGGCGAGGCCTCTCCGCCGAACACCCGCTCGACGGGGTGGTCGAGCCAGTCGAAGTAGCGGCGCTGAATCTCGTCAGCGAGCCACCCCCCGTAGGAGGTGCCGCGGGCTCCTTGCTCGGCGATGACAACGCGGTTGGTCTTCTGGATGCTGACGCCGATCGTGTCCCAGTCCAGGCTGGCGCGGTCCAACCAGCGGAGGTCGATCACGTCGGCGTCGATACCGTCGGCGTCCACAGCCTCCAGGCAGTAGTTGACCATGGCGAGGTAGGAGATGACCGTCACTGCGGAACCCGATCGGCGCAACGCGGCAGTACCCACCGGGAGCATGTAATCGAGGTCGTCGGTGGGGGCGTCGCCCGTGGAGCCGTAGAGGTCCACGTGTTCCAGCACCACCACGGGGTCTTTGCAGGTCAGCGCCGAGTTCATGAGGCCGACGTAGTCGAAGGGGGTGGACGGGGCCACGATGCGCCAGCCGGCCGAAGTGGCGAAAATGCCGGCGGGGTCCATCGAGTGCTGAGAGCCGTAGCCGGTTCCCATGGCCACCTTGCTGCGCAGCACGAGTGGAACGTCGTTGTCGCCACCGAACATGTGCCGGGCTTTCGCGACCTGGTTGAACAGCTGGTCGGCGGCGACCCACATGAAGTCGGCGTACATGAACTCGACGATCGGTTTATACCGCCCGTCCAGAGCGATTCCGCCCGCCAGACCGGTGAAGGCGTTCTCGCTGATCGGCGTGCCCAGCACCCGGTCCGGAAATTTATCGCTCAGACCGCGGGTGGCGCCGTTGGTGCCGCCGTTGAGACGGTGAATGTCCTCACCGAGGATGACCACTGAGGGGTCGTCGTCCATGCGGCGGTAGAGAACTGCGGCGATGGCTTCTACGAATTTGCGCTGTTCGAGGGCGCCGGCGAAGGTGTCGGTGTCGACGAATTGCACGTCGGAGAACTCGGACAGATCGCCACGGACGCCGACATCGCGGAAGTTCGGATCGGGCCATTCGGCCGGTTTAATGCGGCGCTGTCCGGGCTTTCCACCAGGCAGGGACTCAAGTATCTCGCCGGCGACGTCGTTCATGATGGCTTTCGCGCGGTCGGTGAACTGCTCAAGCTGCTCGGTGCCGAGGATGTCGCGCCGGATTATGTGCGAGCTGAGCTGAGTGATGGGATCGCGGTCGCGCCAGGACTTCTCTTCTTCTTTCGAACGGTAGCCAAACGCGCTGCCCGGAAAGGGACCGTTTTGATGAAAGTAACGATAGGTGTCGGCTTCGATCATGGTGGGGCCGAACCCATTACGCATATGCTCGACTGCTTCGGTCATGGCTAGGTGCACTGCCATGACGTCCATGCCGTCGATCTTCCAGCTGGGAATATTGAATCCCAGACCACGCGCTGACAGCCGCGGCTCGCCGGTGACCTCTTCGACAGTCGTGGCGACCGCATAGCGGTTGTTCTCGATGAAAAAACAGACCGGCAACTTCCAGGCAGCAGCTAGATTGAACGACTCCAGTGTCGAGCCGATGTTGGTGGCCCCATCACCGAAATACGTGACGGCCACCGCATCAGAACCGGAGAATCGGTGCGCCCATGCCTGGCCAACAGCCAGCGGCACCCCACCGCCGACGATTGCATTCGTCCCGATCGCGCCGGCCTCGCGCCATTGCAGATGCATGGATCCCCCACGCCCGCGGCAGTATCCCCGAGACAGCCCGCAGATCTCCGCCAGGCTGCGCAGCAGCACCGTCCGCACCTCGTCAGAGACCTCGCTCGTCGGATCGATGCCGTTGGGAGCAACGAAGGCAAGCGCCTTTGCCAGGAACTGATGATGTCCGCGGTGGGATCCGTTGACTGAATCCTCCGTAGTCAATGCCAGTACCGAACCGACAGCTGCCCCCTCCTGGCCGATGCTTGAATGCGCAGGTCCGTGAACCAGCCCCTCGCCGGCAAGGGTAAGCACGAACTCCTCGAAGGCTCGGATCAAGGTCAGCTGGCTGAACATGTTGAGCAGCACGTCAGCCTCAGCGGCGTCCCAATCGTCGGTGGTCGCCGATAACTCAACCCAGGGCGAAGAGGGTTCCAAAGCGGTGTACGTGCTCATAACAACTCCCCGGGTCGGTTGGCGGTCCAGTTTCACTGTAAAGAGTGATTGGATCCAAAACAACCGGATTGTCGCGCCTCTTCACCCAATCACCTGGCTATTCGAGGAAAATGGCGCCACATGGGTATTGTTGTGGATAGATACGCCACCTGACTCAATCACTTGGGCACCGTCCCCTTGGCGGTGGCAATACCTTCGACCGCCCGACCACGAGCGATTCGCTAGGCCTTGCGGCAGCTGGCTGATCAACACGGCCCAGGGCCAACGCATCTGCCAGAGCGAGGTGGAGACGTCGCCCAGACTCAGTCGACCTCTGCGCGGTTACGTCCGCCGCACAGGAACCGACTTAGCTCAACGCTCGGACATATTCGCGTAGCCGCCCGGGGCGACGACACCCCGCACCGCGGCAATTCTTGTTGGCAAGCGTTTACGGGCTGTCGCGAATTGACGGCGCCCATGTGAGCGTGTCGGAATGATGTGGCCTGGCGTTTTGCCTAGATACGTTGGTGGCCAACGGTTATCGACCGGTAGTGCCTGAATCAGATAGCGGTGCCGCCGCCGTCGGCGTGCAGGTTGAGCCGGTGATGAAACTCAGCAGGGCGAGGAAAAGAGCACCGCGTGGTGGATACGGACGCACACCAAAACCGATGCGCGCGGTTCTGCCGCTGATCAACGCGACTAGTTTGCCAATTCCATTGCGGGATGCCGGGTTACGCGATGAGCGGTTCGCCGGAGGCGAGGTCACCCCGGCCGTGGGCGACGTGAGCCAATGCGATGCGCAGCCGTTGCCGGCCACGGGACACCCGCGACATGACAGTTCCGTGCGGGATATTCAATATCGCGGCGGCTTCCGCGCAGGTGTATCCCTGGACGTCGGCGTAATACACCGCCTTCCGGAAACCTTCAGGCAAGCTCTCCATCGCCGCCTTGATTTCTTTGTCAGGCAGGGCATCCAGTACCTCCACCTCCGCGGAGCGTAGCCCCGCGGAGGTGGAGACCAGGTCGCGCTCCTTCATCTCGTCGACTGAGACTTCCGATGGCCGACGCTGCTTGACACGGTAGGTGCTCACCCACCGGTTGTAGAGGATCCGGAAGAGCCATGCCTTCACGTTGCTGTCCTCGCGGAACGTACGAAAACCCGCGTATGCGTGCAGCAGTGTGTCTTGCAGCAAATCGTCGGCGTCAGCATCGCTGCGGGTCAGCCGTCGAGCTCCGCGCATCAGGACGTCGAAGAGGGGTTCCGCTTCACGGGCGAATCGCGCGGCGAGCTCCTTGTCCGACTCGGACGCGTTCCGTACAGCAGCAATAGTCATGATCGACTCCTGTTGGTGCGTTGCCTTTGCACTGGTGAGAACCCACTCGGGCTGTCACTGACCAGACTCGCCGTCTCGAAGACAGAGCGAACCCTTGGTAGCCCGTAGTCCGTACCTTGCATTCCGTAGTGGCCGACAGTGCAGATGGTCTTGAAGGAAGAAGTAGGACAACACAAGTCCCGAAGGTGAAGCCGAAGACCCCCGCGCTCGACGAGTCGGAAGGCAGCTAGCGGCTGAAATCGGCAGCGTAGCTGGCCCACGACATCGCAAGGCTGAACGCGATGGTCACTTCGAGGATGAACGCACCGGTCAGGTCGGCGCCGGACACAGTCGTCGGCATCAGGATGTCGTGCGCGGCAACGAGTTTCGCCGCGAGCACGAACGTCGAGAACAGCAGCACCGTCAGGACGGCCCGCATCGGGTGGATCACCTCAAAGCCGAAGAAACCGACCGCGCCCTGCACACCCAGCACGATCGGCACGGCCATCCAGAACGGGCGTGCCGTACCGCGGATCCTCGGCGATCGGTGCGATGCCATGCGTCTCGACCGAGAGGTCGCCGGCACTGGCCGGACGACGGCCGCTGTACGTGATGCGGTCAGTGGCTCCACAGTTGCCCCGGCGTCATGAATTCAGCTCGCCCACGAAATCGTGCGGAGCTGCCTGCGCGAGGTGATGCCGAGCTTGACGAAGACCTTGCGCAAGTGCCATTCGACGGTGTGCGTGCTGATGAACAGCTGCGCACCGATCTCCTGGTTCTTCAGGCCGTCAGCGGCCAGTCGTGCGATCTGTTCCTCTTGGGCCGTCAACTGGTCGCCCGAGCTGACCGGCTGTTTGCGCACCTTTTCGCCGGTCGCAATGAGCTCTCGGCGGGCCCGTTCGGCGAAGGCTTGCGCACCCATCCGGGTGAACATCTCATGGGCGTCGCCGAGGTGCCGACGGGCGTCGAGGCGCCGGTTCGCACGGCGTAGCCACTCGCCGTAGAGCAACCGGGTGCGAGCGAGTTGCACGATGATGTGAGTGCACTCCAAGCGTTCGATGGCTTCATTGAAGAGGGTGTCGGCTTTCTCGTCGTCGGCGAGCAGTGCCTGTGCACTGGCCAGAGCGCCCAGACCCCAGTTCGTTCCGCTGGCCCCCGCACGTTCTTCGAGCCGCTGCACCGCCTGCTCGGCCGCGTCCTGTTCACCTGTGCGTGACGCGGCTTCAACAAGTTCGACCAGACACCATCCGTAGAAGCCGAGATCCTCATGTTCGCAAGCCTCGCGGGCGGCGGCGAATGCATCCTCGTATCGGCCGAGCCCGTTATAAAGGATGGCACTGAGGTAGCCGGTCAGGCCACGCACACGGCCCTCACCCCTGGCAGTTCCATCCGCGTCGGCCTCCGCGATCAAGCTGATCGCGTCTTCCGGAATCCCCCGCCACGCCGCCAGCGTCAGCGAGTGATATCTCAGGGGCGCATAGTGTGTCGCCGCGGTGATCGAGGCTGCCTCCTCGATAAGAGTTGCCGCCGTCACGAACTCACCGGCATACACATGGACTCCCGCCCGGTAGGCGAGCGCCGATGGAAGCACAGCCAGGGCGCCCGTATCACGCGCCTGCCGCGCGACCACGGTGGCCAGTTGATGCCAGATCGCGTCGTCCCACAGTTCGCCTGCGGCGGATTCCTGGACGATGGCCAAGCCCAGCGACATCCAGTGCAGCGCTTGGCCACCGTTCTGCTCCGCCGAATCACACATGAGCTCCAGCGCGGTGCGCAGCAAGCCAGAACTAGCGCTCAGCTCCCCGGCGATCCGATTCGCCATGCCGCTCAAGAGGAGGTCGATTGGCCGCTCCAGTTTCGATTCCCGCCTGATCGCGGCCCGTGCCGCCTCGGCCACATCCGCCAGTGCGCCAGGTTCACCGAGTCGCCCGGCATACATGACGGCGGCGAGTGCTTCCAGATACGTCTCACGGGCCAGCGCGTCGTCGACGGTGTCGAGTTGCTTTGCGGCGCTGAGCAACTGGGCAGCGGAGTCGATGAGCCGAGGTGCGCGTGTATCACCTCCGCGGTGGCGGGCGAACTCCATCTTGGCGCGTAACCGGCCCGCCTGGGCGCGTTGAAGGTCGGAGAGCGGCGCAAGTTCGGCTATTGCGAGGAGTTCGTGCGCCGCGGCGGGCGCCGCCGCATCCCGTTTGGCTTGCGCGGCCGCGATCGCCCGCGCACCGCGTTTGGCGGGGTCCGATGTCAAAACGGTTGCGCGCTCCAGAAAAGTTGCCGCCGCGGCGACACCGCCCCTGCCCTGGGCACGGCCGGCCGACGCTTCAAGCTCATTGGCGACCGCTTCATCAGGTCCGGCCGCTGCGTTGGCGGCGTGCCACGCCCGACGGTCGGGGTCGGACGCCGGATCTGTTGCGTCGGCCAACGCCCGATGGATCGCCCTGCGATCGGTGAGATCCGCCGCCCGGTACGCGGCTGAGCGCATCAGCGGGTGCTGAAAGCGCATGTGCGGACCGAACTCGATCACGCCGGCGGCTTCGGCAGGCGCCAGGGCGTCGACCGGTATGCGAAGGCGGGCGGCGGCGCGAAGAAATAGCGCAGCATCGCCTACCGGTTCCGCCGCCGCGAGCAGCAGCAACCGTTGGGTCGCTTCCGGCAAGGACTGAATACGGCGCACGAAGCTTTCCTCGATCGCTCCCGCCGAGGAGCGCTTACCCGAAATCCAGAATCCGCCGGCGACCTCCGTCGCGGAAGTGGTACGAGGTACCTCGAGGATGGCCAATGGGATGCCGCGCGTCTCGGCGACGATGCGGTCTCGGATATGCGGGTCGATTCCGCCCAGCATCACTGATTCCAGCAACTCTCGGGCGTCGTCGTCGGACAGGCCCGCTATCACCAATTCCGGCAGGCCCGCCAACACGTCGGGGCCGTTGCGCACCGCGAAGACCATGGCGACCGGGTCGGCCAGCAGCCGCCGCGCGACGAATCCAAGTGTCTGCACCGACACCTGATCGAGCCACTGCGCGTCGTCGATGACACAGAGCAGGGGCTCAACACGGGCGGCTGCCGCCATCAGGCTCAGCACGGCCAACCCCACCAGGAAGCGGTCCGGAGTCGGCCCCATGCCGCGGCCGAAGGCCACGTTCAGCGCGTCGCGCTGTGGCTGCGGCAGTCCGTCGAGATGATCCATCAGCGGTGCGCATAGCTGCTGCAGGCCGGCGTACGCGAGCTCCATATCGGACTGAACACCCGCCACCTGAACACAGCGAAACCCTGCTGCCAGCTCTGAGGTGTACCCGAGCAATGCGGACTTGCCGACACCCGCCTCTCCGCGCAGTACCAGCACTTGGCAGGTACCCGATTGAACGGTCGAGATCAGACCCCGAAGCGTCTCGCATTCGCTCGCGCGACCGCGCAGACGTTGCCCCCGACCCGAGCTCGACATAGGCACCACCGCGTTTTCCAGTGGACCCTACCGATTTACCAGTTTGAGATGGCTGGTCCGATCTTGATCGTAGCGAGTACTCAGTCGAGGCGCGCGGCGCCCGTCTAACCGTCGACGAACGTGACCGTCTCATCGAGCGAAGCCCGACCGGTACGGAGGTAATCCACCGTGACATCCTCGTAGCCGATCGACATGCCACAGAAGAGCATGAGCTCATCCGGGGGTGACACGAACGACGCGACCGTCTTACGAACCTTTGCCCACGACATCTGCGGGCAGCTGTGCAGCCCCTCGGGGCGCAACAGCAGCATGACGGTCTGCAGATACATCCCGAGATCGGCCCACTGGGGCCGGCCGAGGTCGCGGTCGATGTAACAGAACAGCGCGGCGGGCGCGCCGAAGCAGTCCCAGTTCGCGATGGCGGCCCGCTGACGGGCTTCCCAGTCCTCGCGCGCAACCCCGAGCGCGCTGTAACGCTCCTTGCCGAACGCAGATCGACGCTCGCCGTAGGGCGATTTCAGTTCGGGCGGGTACATCACGTACTCCGCCTCGTCCCAGGGGTCGCCGGCAGCCACGCGCTCGACGGCGAGCTTCTTGAGTTGCGCCAGCGGCGCGCCGGTCACCACGTAGATGTGCCAAGGTTGGAGATTCGATCCCGACGGCGCCCAAGCGGCGGCGGACAGCACGCGCTCCAGCACCTCTTTCGAAACGGGCTGGTCGGTGAATCCGCGCACCGCCCGGCGGCTCTCGACCGCCTGATAGACGTCCACAATCGCTACTTTCATCATGAGAACCCGTTTCAAACTGTCGACCTCAGCCTGGCAGGTGTCGACGGCGAACGGACCCCTGGAAGTTCGTAGTCATTAGTCAGTGGTCCGTAGTGGCGCCAACGGTTGAGTGCGACTCGTCTCTGGCGGCTCGTTCTGGCGACTCGTCGAAAAGTTCTGGCGCCGGGATGAATCTGCGGCAAGCCATCCGTTCTGGGCATCTGGAAGCTGTCACAAATCGAAGGAAGGCTCATCATGAAGATCGTCGTAATCGGCGGAACCGGCCTGGTGGGGTCAAAATTGGTGCACTCCTTGACCGAACACGGTCATGACGCTGTCGCCGCGGCACCGTCTACCGGCGTGAACGCGGTCACCGGCGAGGGTCTGTCCAACGTTGTGGCCGGCGCTCAGGTGGTCGTCGACGTGACGAATTCGCCGTCATTCGAGGAGGGCTTCGCAATGGAGTTCTTCACGAGATCGACCACCAATCTGCTCGCAGCTGAAGCCGAGGCCGGTGTCGCCCACCATGTTGCGCTGTCCGTCGTGGGCACCGATCGGATGGCCCCGCAGAGTGGGTATTTCCGGGCCAAGCTCGCGCAGGAGAAGCTCCTCAGCGCTGGACCGATCCCGTACTCGATCGTGCACGCGACGCAGTTCTTCGAGTTTCTCAGGACCATCGCGGACTCGGCGACCGTCGACGGCACGGTGCGTCTGCCCGACGCGCTCATTCAGCCGATGGCCTCTGCCGACGTCGCTGAAGGCGTTGCCATTGCCGCGGTCGGTCACCCCGTCAACGGCATCACAGAGATCGGCGGACCCGAGCAGTTCCGGCTTCCCGAAATCATTCGGACGGCGCTGACCGCCCGTGGCGATTCCCGCGAGGTTATCGCTGACGTCGCCGCAACGTACACCGGAGTGACACTCGACGAGCGCACCCTCGTTCCCGGTGACGGCGCCACTCTGTTCGACATCCGGTTCGAGGACTGGATTCTCGAAGCGGCTGCCAGGGCCTAACCCAAAGCTCCTCGGTATCAACCGAATTCATCTCTAGAGCAACCTCGGCCTGTGCTCCTGAGGTTTCCGCGTCACGGCGGGCCCCGGCCCGTCACGGTCCGGTCCAGTCGCGAGATAACAGCGGAAGCGCCGAGTTTCAGGCGGCCCCTCGGGTATGCGCGCACCCTTGAGGGTGCGTCGTCTCTGCGCCGGGTACGTAGTTTCGAGTGGCGGTGTTGACTACGGACTTCCAAGGGTTCGATCGGCGCCTGTCGCGGCGATGCTGAATTCACCAGCCAGCCCATCCGGGCCGCGCCCAGTGAGTAAGGACTCGACATGACTCAAGGAACGGTGGACAGCGCCGCCCCGCGCGCCGACGGATCGGGGCTCGACGAGTTGGTTCCGTCGCGCTTCGCGCTGAACATCGGTGACATAGACGTGCTGGTGGTCAGCGATGGAGTGCTACCGATCGCAGGCAAGACGATCGCCTACAACGCCGACTCGGCCGATCTAGAGTCCTGGCTTGATGACATGTTCCTGCCGCCGGATGTACTCGAGTGGCCGCTGAACGTGTGCGTGGTGCGTAGCGGCGATCGGACCATACTCATCGACGCTGGGCTAGGGGGGGAGTTCCCGAACTTCCCGACCGCCGGGCGGCTGGCCCGGCGACTGGAGGCCGCCGGCATCGACGCCGCATCCGTGACCGACGTAGTGCTCACCCACATGCACATGGACCATATCGGCGGGCTGCTCGGCGATGGGCTGGGGAGCCGGCTGAGTCCGGACCTGCGGGTCCACGTGGCCGCCGCCGAGGCCGAGTTCTGGGAGTCGCCCGATTTCACCCATACCAACATGCCGGAGGGAGTGCCGGACGCGCTTCGGTCGGCCGCCACGCGGTTCCTGGACGAATACCGCAGCCGGCTGCGGCCATTCGAGACGGAGTACGAAGTGGCACCGGGGGTGCTTGCCAGTCGCACCGGTGGACACACCCCGGGGCACAGCGTGGTCCGCGTGGCGTCCCGCGGCGAGCGGCTGACGTTCGCCGGCGACGCCGTGTTCCAGGTCGCGTTCGAACACCCCGACTGGTTCAACGGCTTCGAACACGACCCCGAGGAGGCGGCCCGCGTCCGCGCCAATCTCTTGCAGGAGCTGGCGTCGACCCGCGAGGCGCTGGTGGCCACTCACCTCCCGTTCCCGTCCGTCTGCCACGTGGCGGTCGCCGGCAACGCGTTTCGTGGCGTTCCGGCCGTCTGGGATTACTGACTTTTTGGCATGCAAGTGAGGGACGCGCTGTTTGGGATCGAGGCCGCCCGCGCGGTCCCAGTTCGCGATGGCTCGTAGTCAGTAGTCCGTAATCGAGGGCCACCTCGCCTGCTGGTGGCTGCTTGTCGACAAGAATTTGGGCATCGGGATGAGTGTGTGGTCATCGATCCGTTCTGGTCGTCAGGGCGACCGCACGAGGAGTGGGGCATGAGTAACGTTGAACAGCAGATCGCAACGTCCGTCCTTGTTATCGGTACTGGAGGATCCGGGCTGCGCGCGGCGATCGAACTCGCAGAGCGAGGAATCGGCGTCCTTGTGGTTGGTAAGCGGCCGAAGACCGACGCGCACACCACTTTGGCCGCCGGCGGGATCAACGCGGCGTTGGCCACGATGGATGCGGACGACAGCTGGCAGCAGCACGCGGCCGACACGCTCACGGAGAGCTACCTGCTCGCCGATCCCGAGACAGTGCGTGTGGTGACCGAGGGCGCGGCGGAATCTATCACGGATCTGGAGCGGTGGGGCATGGCCTTTGCCCGTGAACAGGATGGCCGTATCTCGCAGCGCTTTTTCGGCGCACACACCTTCCGCCGCACGGCTTTTGCCGGCGACTACACCGGCCTCGAACTGCAGCGCACCCTCGTCAAGAGGACCGCACAGCTCGCTATTCCAATGCTCGACTCGGTCTACATCACCAAACTGCTCGTCCGCGACAATGTCTGCTTCGGTGCATACGGCTTTGACCTTCAGAACGGCACTCGCTACACCATCCACTCAGATGCCGTCATCCTCGCCACCGGTGGGCACACTCGGATCTGGCGACGCACGTCGTCGCGTCGCGACGAAAACACCGGTGACTCTTTCCGATTGGCGTTCGAAGCGGGCGGTCGGATCCGCGATCCGGAGCTTGTCCAATTCCATCCGTCCGGCTTGATCGAACCCGAAGATTCCGCGGGCACGCTGGTGTCCGAAGCGGCTCGCGGGGAGGGCGGAATTCTGCGCAACGATCTCGGTGAGCGCTTCATGAAACGCTATGACCCCGACCGAATGGAACTGTCCACTCGTGACCGGGTCGCACTCGCGGCCTATACCGAGATCAAGGAGGGGCGAGCCACACCCCGTGGAGGAGTCTGGCTGGATGTCTCGCACCTGCCGCGCAAACAGATCATGGAGCGCCTCCCCCGCGTCTATCAGACGTTGATGGATCTGCAGCTGCTCGACATTACTACCACACCAATCGAAATCGCGCCCACGGCGCACTACTCGATGGGCGGTGTGTGGGTGCGGCCAGAAGATCACGGCACCGATGTGGAAGGCCTGTACGCGATCGGCGAAGCATCGAGCGGTCTGCACGGAGCCAACCGCCTCGGCGGAAATTCCCTTATCGAACTGCTCGTTTACGGCAAGCTCGCGGGGCAAGCCGCCGCCGTATTCTCGGCCCAGCTGGAAGTCCAACAACGTTCCCACGCAGCGCTTTCCGCTGCCCGAGCCGAGGTCGACGAGGTCCTGTCGACCAATGGTTCGGAGAATGTTCGATTCCTGCAACGCGCGCTGCGCAACACGATGACCGAGCACGCCGGCGTCGTGCGTGATGAGGCCGGCTTACTCAGCGGACTCAGTGAGCTCGCGGAGATCGAAGAGCGGATGACCGGACTTGGCGTACACCCGGATATCGCCGGCTTCTACGATCTCGCCCACGCATTTGACCTCAAGGCGAGCGCCATTGCTGCGCGGGCGACGCTCGAGGCAGCACTGGTACGCCGTGAGACGCGCGGCTGCCACAATCGCTCCGACTACCCGCATCTCGACGAGGGGCTCAACGTCAACCTGGTGTGGTCCGAGCCGGGCCGTGTAGAACGCGAAGCCATTCCCGGCATACCACAAGATATTTCGACTCGGATGCGTGAGGTGTCCACGCACGGCAAGCTCGTCGAATGAGACCGCGCGTGGCTAGTTCGGCCTAGCTCACCCACGAAACGGTTCGCAGTGCCTGCGCATTAGCGACGGCCCTCGTCACCGTAGCAGCGGCGCACGCTCAGCGGCAGCCAACCGCGGCTCGGGTCTGTTCTTTCCCCAGCCACGTAGTCGCCTCGTACCACCAGACTTCGCAACGCCGGCTGGAAGGTTTCGACCTTGGGATGAGTTCGCGATCTTCGATCCGTTCTGGGGGTCAGGACGCCGGCATGCACGCCGGTCGATACATGTAAGGAAGGCTCATCATGAAAGATCGTGGTAGTGACCCGCGTAACTTTTTGTCACGTCTGGGCGGTCGGCGGTGTCTTGAGGACATGATTGAACACAACGCACCCACGAAGGTCGTCGTCATCGGCGGCGGCTACGCAGGAACACTGGCGGCCAACCATCTGCGCATGCGCGGCGACGTCGACATCACGCTGGTCAACCCCCGCCCGAAGTTCGTCGAGCGGATCCGGCTGCACCAGCATGTGGCCGGCAACTACGACGCGACAGTCGACTACGGCACGCTGCTCGGTGAAGGCATCAAGCTCGTCGTCGACACCGCGACCCGCATCGACACCGCCAACCGCACCGTCGAGCTGGCGACCCGTCCGGCGCTGGACTACGACTACGTGATCTACGCCGTCGGAAGCACCGCCGCCGTGCCCGCCTCAGTTCCCGGCGCCGCCGAATTCGCCTATCCCATCGCTGAATTGGAGCTGGCACAACGCCTGCGTGCCGCCATCGATGATCTGCACCCCGACGCCCCTATCACCGTCGTCGGCGCCGGGTTGACCGGCATCGAGACAGCCACCGAGCTCGCCGAGCAGCGCCACAACGTCACGTTGGTCTGTGGCGGTCAGCTTGGGCCATACCTGTCCGAGCCGGGCCGTCGGTCGGTCGCCAAGGTGCTGGCCAAGCTGGGGGTCTTCGTACTCGAGACCGATGTCGTGACCGAGGTGCGGCCGAACGCGGTCGTCTACGCCGACAGTGCCGTGCGCCCGAGCGCGGTCACGATCTGGACGGCGGGCTTCGGTGTGCCCGACCTTGCGGCCACCAGCGGTCTGCGCACGGACCCGGTGGGCCGACTGCTCACCGATGAGACTCTGACGAGTCTTGACGATCCGCGCATTGTCGCCGCCGGCGACTGCGCCTCCCCGTCAGGCGTGCCACTGCGGATGAGCTGCCAGTCCGCCTCGCCGCTAGGCGCGCAAGCAGCCAACACCGTCCTGAGCCGCATCGCAGGCACCGCGCCTGCGGTCATCGACCAGGCGTTCGCCGGAGCCTGCATCAGCCTGGGCCGCAAGTCGGGCATCCTGCAAGTCGCCCGCAAGGACGACACGGCAAGGAACCTGTACTTCAGTGGCCGTATCGTCGCCTCAGTCAAGGAGGCGGTGTGCAAGGGCACGATATGGGCGCTGCGTCGCGAGGCGGCCAAGCCGGGTTCGACGTTCTGGCTCAAGGGCGGCCCGCGCCCCGAGCAGCCGGCGTTCGCCCCGCAGGTGGTCACGGAAACGTGACCACCATCGGCGAACACGCTCAGCGGTTCACTCACCTGCGGCCGCTGCTGTTAACGATCGCCTACGAGATCCTCGGCTCGGCAACCGAATCCGACGACGTACTCCAGGACAGCAATCTGCGATGGGCTGACGTGGACCTCGCGACGATGCGGGACACCAAGTCGTATCTGGCACAGCTGGTGACCCGCCAAGCACTCAATACTCTGCGGGAGGGTGCACGCCGCCGCGAGGACTACGTCGGACCGTGGCTTCCGGAGCCGCTGCTGCTCGACGACCGCGACGCCTCCGCCGACATCGTCCTCGCCGAATCGGTGTCGATGGCGATGCTGGTGCTGCTCGAAACGCTGACGCCGGATGAGAGGGCGATTTTCGTCCTGCGCGAGGTGTTCGGCTTCGACTACGACGAAATCGCCGGAGCAGTCGGCAAATCCGCGGCGACCGTGCGTCAGATGGCGCACCGCGCCCGGGAGCACGTACACGCAAGGCGTAAGCGGTTCGGTCCCGTCGACGCCGAGCGGACGGCACAAATCACCGAGAAATTCCTGACGGCGGCAAGTACGGGCGACATGGACGGGCTGCTGGCGCTGCTGGCGCCGGGGGCCACCTGGACGGCCGACCACGGCGGCAAGGCGACCGCACTGCCACGGCCCCTCGTCGGCGCGAGGATGGTGGCGGCGGTGATGGTCGCACTCTTCCGGGCGGCGCGCCACAGGGACATCCGGTTTAAGAGGGCGGTCTACAACAGTGCGCCCGCGGTGGTTGTCTACGAAGACGACCACCTGGAGGGCATTTTCGTGTTTGAGGTGATCGGCGGCCAGATCACGAACCTCTACGCGATGCGCAACCCCGACAAGCTGGCGGGGACCATGATCCCGCGAACGATCGGCCGCTAGTGACGTCGACACATCCGGCGTCCAGCTGTAACACTCCCCGATGGGGGTGGTGTCTCGCGGGCAGACCGGCGAAAGCGTTGAGCCGGTGACCCGAAAAGGCCGTCACCGCAGCAGAATTGATCACACCGCCACCGGTCGGCGGACGCGTCAGCGGAGAAGGCGGAGTCGATCGGACGCGCTCGCCGACGCCGGCTAGTGCACGAAGACATCAGCAATTCATTTCAAGACAGCCCGTTCAGCCACTTAGCGGGACGGTGTTGTGGTGAGATTGCGCGTCGCGCTGAGTGTTCAACGTCCCAGAGACGGTGTAGTACCGCTGCCCGGCCACCAGAAGCTCCTCGGCGGGGAACTTGGTGATCACCTCGCAGCCGTCAGCAGTGACGACCATTTCTTCTTCGATGCGTGCTGCACCCCATCCGTCACTAGAGGGCCAATAGGTTTCCAGCGCGAAAACCATTCCCTCCTCAATCACTTCGGGATGCTCCATAGAGACCAGCCGTGAGAAGACCGGCTTCTCCCAGATCGACAGTCCGACACCGTGGCCATATTGCAGAGCGAAAGCTGCTTCCTCATCGGGGAATCCGAACTCCTGCGCCGTAGGCCACACCGAGACGATGTCGGCGGTGGTCGCGCCTGGTCGGACTAGCCGAATCGCCTCGTCCATGTACTCGCGGCAGCGCTTGTAGGCGTCAACCTGCGACGAAGAGGCGCTGCCGACAGCGAAGGTCCGGTAGTAGCACGTTCGATATCCGTTGTAGCTGTGCAGGATGTCGAAGAATGCCGGGTCTCCCGGCCGCACGATACGGTCGGAGTACACGTGCGGGTGCGGCGCGCACCGCTCGCCCGAAATCGCGTTGACGCCTTCGACGAACTCAGAACCCAAATCATAGAGAGTCTTCGCAACTAGGCCCACGCACTCGTTCTCGCGGACCCCCGGACGGAGAAACTTGTATAGGTCGTCGTAGGCGGCGTCGACCATGGAGCACGCATGGGTCAACAGTCGGATTTCGTCCGGGGTCTTGATGCGCCGTGCCTCCATAAACACCTGCTGGCCATCGACAACGGTGATGCCCGCTGCTTGCAACGCCGCGAGCACTGGCATCTCGATCACATCGACACCAAGCGGTTCGTCCGTCAGGCCGTACAACTCGAGCTCGCGCTTGATCTTGGCGGCGACGCTATCCCCCATGCCCACAAGAGGATTGATGGCGCCGCGCAGGGTGGAGATGCCGGCGCGAGCGCCGCTCGGGTTGCGGGCGTCGGCGCCGTGGTGCGCAGCGTGCGGATCGCCGTCGGCGTGCGCATTCGAGTAGTCCAGCCACGGGTTGTACAGCTGATGATGCTTGGCTGCCGAGCCGAAGTCCCACACGATAGGCTCACCGCCGCGTACCAGCAACGCGAACCGGATCAGCTTGTCGACCGCCCAGGTTCCGATATGGGTAGACGTCATGTACCGGATGTTGGCGAAATCGAAGGCCAGCACCGCACCCAACTCGGAGCGCTCCAGCTGCGCGCGCAGACGAGCAAGCCGCTCGGTGCGCAGCCGGTCCATGTCGATCCGGGTCTCCCAGTCGACATTGTTCGGCCCAGTCGTCGGAATTCCCATCGAAAGCGGTCCTTTCGTCGCGAGGCGCGCCTTTCGATAGCACCGCGATGATGATCTCGCGCGCAGGCGTTAACTATTACTTAACACCCGAGGCGTCTGCTTCGTCAACCGCCTCGCGCGCGTCACCGTTTTCAGCGGCAGCGGAAGTGCGCTGCGGCGCTGCGTCCTGCGACGCCGACGGCGCCTGCGTGACGGTCGGGTTATGGCCGACGACGTGCCAAATCCCGCGAGCCGCCTCGCTGCCGTCGTTGACGTACGCGTGTGGAGTTGCCGAATCGAAGCTGATCGACGAGCCCGGTTCGAGAACAAACGTCTCGAATCCGAGATGGACCGTTAGCCGTCCGGACAACAGGTATCCGTATTCCTGGCCGGTGTGACGCATCAGCCCGCCACCGGATGAGGAACTGCTCCCCGGGGGGTAGGTGACAAGCAATGCATCCACCATCGGGTCGGGACCAGGGGTCAAGCGTTCCCACGTAACGCCGGTGTCCATCACCAACACCGCCCGGTTGGCGGGAGTGACCACCGGCGCTTCGGGCCGCTCGGATCGAGCTGCGTTGCCGGTCAGCAGTTCATCCAGCGATAGTGAGAGGGTTGAAACGAGTGCGTACAGTGTCGCCACCGATGGCTGTGCGCGCCCATTTTCGATCTGCGAGAGCATGCTCGCCGAGATTCCCACCCTCCGGCTCAGCTCTCGGACGCTCAAATTCGCTGCGGCACGTGCGGCTTTCAGGCGCGCGCAGGCGTCAGGGTTCACGTGGCCCTACCCTTCCCGTCCCCGAGGGGCGGCTCGACTGTTGATTGTTACTGAACGTCTCGGTTGTCGGCAAATGCCACGCCGCTTGTGCCCAATCGGCCGGTCGCCAGTGTTGGACGATGCGCGGCACCGGCCCGACGGCTCAGCCGATGTTCGTTTGCCCAGCCCAGTCCTTGTGAAACGTGAATGCGTCGCTAGCTGGCGGAATTGGCGATTGGAGCTCGATCCAGCACAACGGGTCGGCGCCGATCGGGGCGAACCCATGCGACGCCCCGACTGGGGCGAAGATCAGGTCACCTACACCGGCGCCGTTGGTGTCACCGTCACAGAAGCTGCGTGTTTCACCGGATAACAGGTAGTAGACCTCGTCGAACGGGTGGAAATGCTCGTTCGCGGTCTTGGCCACCGCGCCAGGGTTCGGTTGGAACTGGACGACGAACATCGTGTGGTGGCGCGCGCCAAGTAAGTCGTCGACCATCATGCGAATTTGCACGTTCTGGATATTGGCCCCGTGGTAGCCCGGCATCGAGATAGAGCCGGGAGGTGCCATGTCGGACTGGTCGAAATGACCGGCGAACGGCTTGGTCGGGTCCAGCTCGTCGACGGGCACACCGTCGGCGGGTACCGCGGTTTCCGGTGCGTCGAACACCCCCGCCGTGCCCCGGCCACCGATCGGGCGCGGCTGGGGAGCGTGCACACGCAGGAACAACGCGGACGTGTCCGACGGGTTGCTCCAGGCGTGGCCCGCGCCGAAAGGCACCAGCCCAAAGTCGTTAGGCCTCAGGGCATATCGCTTGTCGGCGATAGCCACCAACGGGTTGCCTTCGAGAATGAAGAACGACTCCTCGAAGGGGTGCCGATGCCCCGACACCTGTGCGCCGGGCCGCAGCGCCACTAGCGCGACCGAGAGATTCATCGCTCCCTGCTCGTGCGTGAGGAAGGGCGCGACACCCGCACCTTGCCCTGGCTCGCTCGGATGCTCGACGAATTCGCGGTCTTTTCCGCGATACACGCTCAACGAGCGCGGTGCACGGGGATCCTCGGCTAATTGGGTCATGGTTCCACCTTGACTTATCCCACCCCTGTTAATCAATACTGAACAGCGACAGGATGTACTCGCCGGTCAACCCGACCGGCCCCGGGCAGCGTCACTAATGCCGCGTTGAGCCCGGGCATTGACGAAGGAGACGGCCATGAAAGTCAGCGTGTTCGGGCTTGGCCAGATGGGAACAGCCATCGCCGAACGGCTCATCGACGCCGGCCATTCGGTAGGCGTCTGGAATCGCACGCCGGGCAAGGCGACGGATCTTGTCAAAAGGGGGGCCGTGGAATTAACCGCCCTGCACGAGGCGTGGGCATCGGATGTCTGTATCACCATGCTTGCCGACTCGGCAGCCCTGACCGAGGTGGCTTTGGGACGCAGCGGCGTTGCGCTCGCCGATATTGGCTCGGGCAAGTTCCTTATTGACATGAGCACCGTGTCGCCGGAGTCATCGAGTCAAGTCGGAACGGCGGCAGCAGCCAACGGCATCAAATACCTTCGCGCTCCGGTGAGTGGCAACCCAGCTGTAGTCCGAGCGGGAAATCTCACGGTCGTGGTTTCAGGTGATCAGACCGACTGCGTAGCGATGGAGCCTCTGTTGCGGGATATCGGTCCGCATGTTTTCCGCGCCGGGGACGGTGAGTCGGCCCGTATCGTAAAGCTGGCGTTGAACCTCATGATCGCCGGCACTGCGGAATTGCTCGCCGAGTCCCTCGCCTTGGCGGAGGCACACAACGTGGATCGCGCGAAGATGCTGCAGATCGTCGGTGCCTCAGCCGCTGGTTCGCCGTTCGTCAAGTACAAGACGGAAGCGCTTTTGGCCGACGACTACACCTCGACCTTCAGCAGCCGCTTGATGCGAAAAGACCTTGACCTGATCCTGGGATCTGCCGCCACAGGTGGTGTCCCGTTGCCGCTTGCCGCGGTTGTGCAGCAACTGTTGCAGGCGTGTGTTTCGACGGGGTTAGGTGAACTGGACTTCATGTCGCTGCTGATCCGGCTCAAACGAGAAGCAGGCCAGAGCGCTTAGTCCACCCACGCTGGTGGCGGGTGGGCGACAACAGCGCGTCGCCGAATGTCAGTGGTCCGCTTTGTGATTGGCCGATGAGATGGCGCTAGAAAAAGCTAACGCGCAGCGGTGCTCGCGGGTTCGAGACGTGATGGACCTTGATCGCGACCGATCATGGCGACGCTTGCCGCACAACCGATTACCCGATCGGGCTCGACGGCCAGAGCCGACGTCCAGCTAGCGATCCGTCACCTGATCCAGCTGTCGATCAGCGTACGTGTTTACCGCCGACTGGAGGCAAGTAGACGCTGGCCGCGCCGCTCAACGCCGACCCGTGATCAATCGTGTCCGGACTCTTTCCTACACTGCCACCTATCTGCGAAAACGAGGGGCCAGCATGGTGGAGGATTTGTCGCCAGCCAAGGACATGACGACGAGCGAGCGCATAGCGGCCCATCTGCGCGAGGCCATCCTCAGTGGCGAGATGCCGCCTGGCAGCCGGATTCGCCAGGAGGAGATCGCCGAGCGGCTTGGAACCAGTCGGCTGCCCGTTCGTGAGGCCCTACGAATGCTTGAGACCGAAGGACTCACGCAGCTCGAGGCGAACAAAAGTGCTCGCGTTCCAGCGCTCCACCGCGACGAACTCGCCATTGTTTACGAGATGCGCGAGCGCATAGAGACGCTGGCCCTGCGGTTGAGCCTGCCCCACTTGACCTCTCAGCAGGAGTCAGAACTGTACGGCATTCAGGAACAGATCGAAGAAAACGATGATGTAGGCACATTCTTAGAGCTCGACCGCCGTTTCCATCTCGGAACTTACGCGGGATGTCCCAAGGGTGAGCTACTGACCACTGTGACGCGCCTCTGGAACTCAACCCAGCATTTTCGGCGGGCTTTCATGCTGATCAACGGCACCGACCGACGCTGGCTCGTCAACGCCGAACACCGCTTGATTCTGGATGCCATCACGCGGCGAGATGCCGCCGACTGCGAGCGCTACCTTGCCGGCCACATTCGCCGCACCAGGATTCAATTGGCTCAGCACCCGGAGGTTTTTGAACACTGATGCCGGGCCGCCCCAGCGACCCGGGCGGCGGGCCCACTAGGTTCACGGCCTAGGTTGACGATGATGTCTGAGTCGGCGCCCACCCAATCCTCACAGTCGTTTCCGCGCGGGATGGCGTTGTTGGTTGCCGGGGCGCTCTTCATGGAGATTCTCGACGCCACGATCATCACTCCCGCCATTCCAAGCATTGCCGACTCGTTCGGCGTCGCGGCCGCGGACGTAGGCGTCGCGATCTCCGCCTACATGATCACCGTTGCGGTGCTGATCCCTGCCACCGGATGGATGGCCGACCGGTTTGGCATCCGCCGGGTGTTCGTCACCGCGATCGCGGTGTTCATGATCGCCTCAATCGGATCGGCGGCCAGCGTATCGCTGCCGATGCTGATAGGCATGCGTGTCCTGCAGGGCATCGGTGGCGCGATGATGGTGCCCGTCGGGCGGCTCGCGGTCTTGCGGTTCTCCGATAAGTCCGACCTCGTCCGTGCAATCGCCCTGCTCACCTGGCCGGCGCTGGCAGCACCCGTCATCGCACCGGCGCTGGGCGGGGCGATCGCGACGTTCGCGTCGTGGCGGTGGATATTTCTGATCAATATTCCGATCGGCATTGTCGGAATCCTATTGGCGCTCAAGCTGGTACACGGAGAGCCAGCACCGTCGGTGCGCGCCCTGGACTGGCGAGGAATGCTGTTGGTCGGGCTCGGAATCTCGGTGGCTCTCATCACGCTCGAACACATCCGTGTCAGCGGAACCGATTGGTTGTTCGTCGGGATCGGCGGCACGGTCGCCGCAGTGTTTCTGGGTTGGGCGATCTTGCATCTGCTGAAGACGGCGGCACCGCTGGTCCAACTAGGGGTGCTGCGGGTGCAAACGCTGCGGATCACGGTGACAGCCGGGTCCTTGTACCGCATGGTGATCACCGCCGTCCCGTTCTTGTTGCTGTTGCAGTTTCAACTCGTGTTCGGCTGGACACCGTTGGTTTCGGGTCTCATGGTCGCCGCGCTGTTCGCCGGGAACCTCACGATCAAAGCGGCCACGACCTCACTTATGCGCCGATTCGGCATTCGCCGCGTGCTGCTCGTCAACGGCGTTGCGTCGGTCGGGTGTTTCGGGCTTCTGGCTCTGCTGCGGCCGGGACTTCCGGTCGTCGTGATAGCGGTGATCCTCTTTGTCAGCGGAGCTTTGCGCTCCATCGGGTTCACCGCGTACAACACCCTGGCGTTCTCTGGCGTCGACGGCGACAACCTCACCCATGGCAACACCCTCAATGCAGCGGTTCAGGAACTCGCCGCCGGACTCGGAATCGCGGTCGGGGCACTGCTGCTCAGCCTGTTGACCTTCTACCCGTACGCCTATCTGGTGCTGGGGGCGTTGCTTGCCGTAACAGTCGTCGAGACGCTGCGCCTGCCGCGCGATGCCGGGTCACATCTCAGCGGGTGACCGAACATCATCTTCGGACCCATAGGGTCTTTTCGCAATTTGGACTTCGGTGTTTCGACTCGTGGATCGATGTACCGTCGTTGCGGTCCTACAGTCTTAACAATTAAACGGCTAGAAGAAGCGGGTTAGAGGCCAGTCGACCACGGCAGGTCACAGTGACCGTCACACCGCAGGCGTCACTCAGACACGCCATGCGAAGTCCGATCGCCCTGACACGGCCGGTTTCATCTCATTTTTCGACCGGACACCGTAAGGAATCAAGAATGACGGCGAGCGAGGTACCTGAATACTCGGAGCTTCCGGCCCGGGCGGCGAAGCTCTTGGAGGGCTTCCTCCCGGATGAAGCAAAGATCGCTGCACGGGTGGCCCACTTCGCCGATGTGGAACCGCGACCGTTCGACGCGGACGGTGACACCGAAATCCTCGACGGCGTGACATTCACACACCACTTCGTCGATGCTCCCGGCGACGAGGAGACCGTCAGATTTCACTATGTCGAGGCCGGTGACGGGGAGCCGATCGTCTTTCTGCACGGCGTCCCTGATTCCTGGTATCAGTGGCATCACCAGATGTCTGCCCTGTCGACGACCCACCGGTGTATCGGCATTGACTTGAAAGGGTATGGGCAGTCCGACAAAGGTTTCGGCGACTTCCGGCACGAAGCGGCTGCCGAGCAGCTGCTCGGAGCACTCGACTTGGCCGGCGTCGGCAGGTTCAATTTCGTGACTCATGACCGCGGTACCCTTCAGTCAGATTTCATCGCCGCCAAGCATCCCGACCGTGTTCTGCGGTACGGGCGGGGAGAGCAGCACCTGTATCACTTCCATCCCGACTTGGCCCCGCAAGGTCCCCTTTTCGCTGAAGCACCCCGCACCGGCATCATGGACGATCCGCGGCACTTCGTAGTCTGGGTCTACACCTGGATCTCGAAGTATCAGATTCCTGACGACGAGATGCGCCGGACGATTCAGGAGTTCTCCTACCCGGGAACGAATCATGCTGTGCCGCGCTACTTCAACTCCCAGTCGTTCCGGCAGGAGTGGCTTCGCCGCCGGCGCGAATTGCTTGCCGCCTGGAAATGCCCGGTGATGATCATGCAGGGTTACGACAGCAAGACTCAACCGCGCGAATTCTACGAAGACTCTCGCGAATACATTCCCAATGCACCGAGCGTGGCCGTCGAGTTCATCGAGGCAGGCCACTTCTGGTCCATGGAACGGCCCGACGAGGTCACCGCATTGATCAGAAAGCTGCTGGAGATGTAGCCGTTCGCATTCCGGGCGCCGTCTACCACGCAGAATCTGGACCTATGTTGTCCACCGTTCAATACGAAATCAATTGGAGAGCAACAGATATGTCGAATTTCCTGCAAGACAGGGTAGCCATCATTACCGGCGCAACCAGAGGCATCGGCTTCGCAACGGCAAAAGCGCTGCAAGAGAGCGGCGCCCGCGTCGCGGTGCTGGCACGCGACGAGCAGGCGCTGAAGGCCAGCGCGGCAACGCTGCCGGCGCCCGAAGCTGACCGGGTGCTCGTGCTGGCTGCCGATGTCACCGACACGCAGTCGGTGCGTAGCGCCGTCGAAAAAGTCCACTCCTGGGGTGGGCAGCTGGACATCGTCGTCAACTCGGCAAGTCCGCAGCTGACACCGTCGGCGCTGTCGGAGACCGAGACCGAATTGCTAGCCGGTTACCTCAACGCCAAGCTGTTGGGCTTTCACCGGGTAGCCTCGGCGGCCCTGCCATTGCTCAGCGACACCGGTTCTGGACGCATCATCAACGTGGCTGGCCAAACCGCGCGCACGCTGATCCCCAACGCGGGGGTCACTGCGATCACCAATGCCGCAGTGATCGCTCTGACCAATTACCTTGCAAGCGAGGCTGTCAGCCGAAATGTGTTGGTGAACGCCATCTCTCCGGGTATGACTCTCACCGAGGGCTGGTCGCAACGGCACGAGGCCATGGGCCATGCGCAGGGTAAGTCCGACACCGAGGTCCGGGACGGTATGACCGCAGGTCTCGGTATCCGCGCCGGTCGATGGGCCACACCAGCCGAAATCGCCAACGCGATTGTATTTTTGGCGTCGGACCAGGCGTCCTACATAACCGGCACTGTGCTGGAGGTAGACGGCGGCATCAGCAAGGCAGTGATGTGAGCTGAGCGGCGGGAGCGATGTCGCGGCCATCAACGCGCGTTGGTGGCCGCCAATTGCACTTGGCTCTGCGAGCCTTTCCAGCCCCGTTAACGGTTGATGCCTGGATCAACTGACCTTTGGTTTGATTCCGGCGGAGTAGAACACCTGAACCGTGTAGCTTCCCTCGTTCATCATCCATTCGCGAATGGTGAATACACGCGCTCCTCTGCTGTGCATCGGGTCGGCCTCGGCGATCTCGCGTGCGCTATCCATGGATTCAGCGCGGTAGATGAACAGGCCCTCCCCCAACCACTCGGTCAGGTCCTCGCTGGCCAGGGGTCCCGCGGCAAACATGATTCCGCCGCGCTCGAGTTCGGTCTGGTATGCAATGTGGTAGTCAAGATTCTCCAGGACCGGTCCCAGCCCGTTCGTCGGCTTTGATGAGATGACATATAGGCGCATCCCGAGAAGGCCGTTCGTGTTTGCGTATTCGACCAACGCCGGCCACATCATCTTCGGTTCTGTTGTCACTGATTCCTCCATCTCTCGAATCCATCAACCGGCATCGACGTCCAGACCGGCGTAGATGAAAGTAGGCCCTGCGTTGATGTGCCGGTGGGTCGCCGGCTGCTTACGCAGCCTCCGCTGTCAGCGTAGCTATAATGGATCCTAAATGCGACCCTGGGCGGATGCGAGCTCGTATGTACTATGCGTTATGGTCAGAATGGCGCCATTAAGCCAGGCGGCGCAGCAGTGCGCGAATAGGCGAAGACCATCATGGCCGACCACGGTGAGGTGTACAACGACATGACCAACGCCCGCATCAGTCCCCGTCTTGGACCCAGCGCCTTGGTGCGGGCACTTGGCGTCGAGCCGCCTTCGACGCCGACCGGTTCGTCTGCAGGTAACGACGGTTCCCAATGCTGACGATGCTGCCCGCGCCAGCCCACGCGCAGTCACTTCCGGATCCGCCGCTGCTCTCGTGTGACCTGTTTTCGACCGCTGACCCCGATGAAGCGGTAATAGAAGTCAGCCGAATCCTTTCACCTCATCGGATGGATCTCAGGGGTGACCATGATCGGTTCCGGGCTCGAGTCAGCAACGCCGTACTGGGTGCCGTCTCGCTGTGCCACCTGAATTTCGAAACCCCGGTGAGCTTTCATTGCGCACCGCAGAACGTGTTCGCCGCGGTGGTGCTTCCGCTCTCGGGTGGTTTGACCGTCACCTATGAGAGCGGCGACGCACTCGATGTTCCATGCGGATCGCTCGCTGTGGTGCCCTGGGGTTGCCGAGTTGACGTACGCTTCCGCGCTGCGTTCTCCATGTTGGTCATCAACGCGAAGGCGTCGGCTCTTTCTGCTGGGCTGCGCAGAATCGCGCCCGAGCTCGACACCGACGGTCTTCTTTTCGACGGTGTTGTCGTTACCAACGGTGCCATTCCGCGAACCTTCTTCGGCCTATCAAGCATGCTCGTGGGGGTCGTCGATCAGTACAGTTCCCCAACGCAGATCCCATCGAAAGTCGCTGAGACGATGAGCGATCAGGTCGTATCGACATTCCTCCTGAGTCTGCCCCACAACAGGGCCGAGCAGATGCTTCGCTACAGAAACCCCATCTCGCGACGGGCGATCAAACTTGCTGTCGACATGGTTATTGCCGATGAGTATGCAGAGAAGTCGGTCGGCGATATCGCTGCCAGCCTGGGCATCTCGTTGCGTTCACTCGAGTTGGGATTTCGCAAGGAGTTCGGCTGCACCCCCCATGAATACATCCGCAAGTTCCGTCTCCAAAGAGCCCACGACCAGTTATGCCACGCCCACCCAGGTGACGGCACGACTGTCACAGACGTCGCCATGCGGTGGGGCTTCAATCACCCCGGCCGGTTCGCAGCATTGTTCCGGAGCGTCTACGGCGTGGCCCCGGCCGCGATGCTGCGAACCGCGCAAGGCGACCACATTTTCAGCCCCGCCGGGCAATGATTGCCCCCCCGCAGGCCTTCGACGGGCGTGACCTGCGCCAGCAGGCCCTGACCCCGTACTCGAGACGCTTGCGCTGTGGTCGACGCCGTGGGGTTTGGGCGTGCGGACCGGCGCCGCGACGAAAAGTATCGCCGATCTAGGGGAATTCGCCGACGCGGTGTGGATTATCAACTCGCGCAATACAGCTGACGAGGGCGCGGTACGTACGCTGGCCGCCCTTGGCTGGTTTCACGCCGCGCATCGTCCATCAGATCGACAGCCTCGACCTCGTCGAGGATTTGATCCTCGATGGACACGGTGTGGGCCTGTTGCCGGTCAATCGCCCACTACGTGATGGACTCACAGTCCTCAGGCTGTCGGAGCCCCGCGCCATCCTCACCGCTTACGCCGTCGTCCGGCGCGGACGATCGAGCTGGCCCCCGCTTCGAGCGATTATCGACCGACTACGTCCCCAGAGTCCGTCGCTGCCCCAAGAGATTTGGCCGCGCCCTACGGCGCAGCCCACTCCACCACCTGGGTAGTCATGGGCTGCGCAGTGGGCGGACGTTTAGCTGGAGACCAGGCTGTAATTCCTTGCTTTCAGCCAAGCTTGCAGGTTCCAGAGATCGGGGTCGATCCGGCGAACGGCCGCGATGTCGGCTTGGTATGCGGGCGTATCCGCGAACCAGCGAAACATCTTCTGAAGGTCATCCTGACCGTCCAGGACTTCCACCGGCAAAGCCTCATACCGCGCGGACAAACCGACGTGCGCGCCGAAGATGGTGGCAATCTCACTGCCTGTCAGCTCATCGCCGGCGATTTCGATCGCCGCCGGGACTGCCGCAGGATCGAGTAACGCCGCAGCCGCAACGACGCCGATGTCACGGACAGCGACCGTCTGCAATTTGATGCCGTCCGGAACAGAGAGCCGTAGAACGAGTTCGTTGTTTTCGACCGTGGGAGCCATCGACAGAAAGTTATCCATGAAGAACACCGGACGAATGATCGTGGCTCGAAGGCCACGTTCCTGAAGGTGCTGCTCGATCCGGCGTTTGGACTCGAAGTGCGGGACGCCCGAATTGCGCTCGGCGCCTCCAACGGAACTGAACACCACATGCGGGACCCCGGCAGCAGCCGCTGCGTCGGCGAAATCGACGCCTTGCTGGATCTCGCCGTCGGTATCGGGGTTCTGCGAGTCGCCGTAAGGGGTCGTCATGAAGAAGAATGCGTCGACCTCTCGAAGCGCATTGTCCAGGGACGCTGGGTCTTTCGCATCGATCTGCACGATTTCCACCCCGCGGTTTGCCAGGTTGCGGGCACGTTCGGACCCAGCGCTGCGGATCAGTGCGCGTACCCGTGCGCCTTGCTCGAGCAGGGCATCGACAACTGCGCCACCCTGGGCGCCCGTCGCCCCAGCGACCGCGATAGTCCTCGTCGTTGATGTAGTCATGGTCAACTCCTTCGTGTATGTACGATTAGCCTTAGCCGGCTAACTATCGCCTCATAGAACCCTTAGCCGGCTAAAAGTATTCCGGAGGGACGCATGAGCGCAGACAACACCGGTCCGGCTGCGCAGAACCGCGAGCGGTCAGCAACGATCAGCCTGTGGATTTCGGCGGTTGCGCGAGTGCATCGGCAACACGCGGGAGCACTGCTACACGGGCTCGGCCTTTCCGCGGGGCAGGAACTGTTGCTCATGCTCCTGTGGGACAAAGAGCCGCGTTCGCAGGCGGAATTGACTCGCGAGCTCGCAATAGAGCCGCCAACGACGTCCAAGATGATCACCCGCCTGGCAAGAGCGGGTCTGATCGTCCGTCAGCGATCGGAGTTGGATCGTCGAACTGTTCTCGTGACTCTGACCGAGGCGGGCCGGGCGCTGGAAGGTCCCGTGAACGCCGCCTGGCGCACACTCGAGGAGGACACCGTCGGAGCGCTCACTCCGGAGGAGCAGGATGACCTTCTGGTTCTGCTGGGGCGAGTTCTCGAATCTCTCGCAGCCAGACGTCGAGCGTGAATCGCTGCCATCCGCAGATGTCTCGATCAGTGACGGACCAACAGAACTGAGCGATTGTCGTCGCCGAGGACCGGATGGTAGTCCGGCCAGGTGAGTTCGGCGACGTGTTCGGCGTCGGCACTGCCAACGACCGCCAATTGGATTGAGTTACTGCGGTTCTCGTCGCATCGCGTCTCTCCTTGTCGCGCAGCGACGGTTTTCACACGAACATCGGGATAGCGCCGCACCCAGCTGTCGAGTCGCATATCGATCAGTAGCACCGGCGCCCTGCGCAGACGCCCCTCCTCCATCGCTCGGTGCACGACCGCGTCATTATCAGGCTCGTCGTTTTGCACAGCAGCGATCCAACCGCTGTCTGTCTGGGGTGAGCCATCGGATCGGACGATCGCTGTCGGGCAGTGCGCATACTTGGCCAGGGCGGCCGCGGTTGAACCGAGTGGCATCCGCGCGCAGGGTCCCTTTCCCTCCGATCCAACGCACACCAGTGCCGCCCCGCGTGATTCATCGATGAGCACACAATCGGGTCGCCCGCGCCGGATGGCGGTTTTGATTTGGACCGGCTTTCCCGTATCGCGGATGGTCATTTCGGCGCGGTATAGAGCTGTTTCGGCGCGTTCGACGTCCCACCGACCGCCCTTAGCCGGCTGGCGGTGTGCGTGCGTGGCGGGGCTGACGTATACGAGGCGTAGGGGCACGCCGCGGCTGATCGCCTCGGCCACTGCCCAGGTGGCGGCGTGCAGTGCGGCTTGGGAGCCGTCGATGCCAACGACCACTGTTTGGGTTCGGGCCTGCTCCGTCATGGCTATCGTCCTGACTCCAATCGTTTCTTCGGGTGGTCACTGCGGTCTTCACTGTCAACGGCATTCGCCGTGTGGGCAGTGCTGGCCCGTGCGGCGTTACTGGTTGAGGCGGAAGGGCTGACCTTCGATGCTGTCGAGTTGGAGACCGCGAGCGTCGCCAGGGATCGGTGGGGTGTCCCTGTGCGGCGCCTTGCCGTTGGGTAGCGCGGCAGGTTCGGCGGCCGTTGTGCCTTCCGTGTCTTGGGGCGTGGATGGTTGTGGGGTGGCTTTTTCCAGGAACCGGAGCAGTTCGACGGGGAAGGGGAGCACCAGGGTGGAGTTCTTCTCGGCGGCGACCTCGACGACGGTTTGCAACAGTCGCAGTTGCAGGGCCGCCGGGTGCTCGGCCATCACCTCGGCTGCCTGGGCCAGCTTGTCGGACGCCTGCAGTTCGCCGTCGGCGGTGATGATCCGGGCCCGTCGCTCACGCTCGGCTTCGGCTTGGCGCGACATGGAGCGTTTCATCGAATCGGGCAGCACCACGTCCTTGATTTCGACGCGGTCGATGTGGATTCCCCAGCCCAACGCGGGGCTGTCGATCATCAATTCCAGGCCCTGGTTGAGGCCTTCACGGTTGGACAGCAAGTCGTCCAGCTCGCTCTTGCCGATGATTGAGCGCAGCGAGGTCTGGGCGAGCTGACCGACCGCGGACATGTAGTCCTCGACGTCGACGGCCGCGCGTACCGGGTCCTCCACCTTGAAATAGATGACGGCGTCGACTCGGACGGTCACGTTGTCGCGGGTGATGCCGTCTTGGGCGGGTATCGGCATCGTGATGATCTGCATGTTCACCTTGTCGAGGCGATCGACGATCGGAATCAACCACGTCAGTCCCGGTCCGCGCACGGCCGATTCCACCCGCCCGAACCGATAGATGACGCCCCGTTCGTATTGTTTGATAACGCGAAAGTTCGATCCCAGCCAGAGCGCACCAAGGGCGAATACCGCGGCTAGTGCGTAGAGGACGATCATTTTCTCTCCAGTTCCGCCCGGGCCTTGGTTGTCGGTACTCGCCGGCGAGCTCGGGCTGTTATTTGTTGATCTGTCAAAGCCTCTCGGCTGAGCGACTCGAGGTGCCCACGGGTTGCCAATCCAGAGCGCGGCCGTGTCCCGCTTCCGCATACGGGCCATGGCGGGAGTGCGTCGCGACGATTCTTGGCGGGGCGAGCAATATGTCCACGACCTCGACGGGACCCGTCGACGAAGCCGTGCCCGAAACCGGATCGGCGGGCCCGGCGCTGTCGGCGCGCGCAGTGCACGGCAACAGCTGGCGCCGCTGGGTTCGGACTTCTGCCTCGTTGAGCATGCGTGGTCCTAGTAGCGCCGCGCCTGTGACCGCGGCCGCAGCCAGCAGCACTCTGGCCCTTGCCCGCTGACGGTGATTCGTCGCCTGTTGCGGGTCAATGCTGTCGAAGAGACGCACCAGTTCCGGGCTGTGCCAGCGCAGTCGGCGCTCGATGTCGCGCAGGGCTTGGATTTCGTCGTCACTGAGCATGGCGCACCTCCTGACCTTCGGCTACCACGGCGCCGTTACTGCGTTCATGTACGCGGCGGCGTAATGCTCCGCGTTCGGACTCCCAACGCTGCTGCGCCAACTGCGCGAGTCGGCGATCCTGCGCCTCGCGGCGCCCGACCCCTAGCAGTTCGTCGGGGGTCGACACGTCATCGGGTTTTGACGCCGTCATCACGGCCGCGTACGCGCGGGTTGGGTTGGTGTAGGGGGGAACGATCAGTAGAACCAGCCTGCCGAACCCCTCACCGATCACCGACAGTGTGTTGGGCGAGGTAATGCTGGAGCCCTCCAGCATTATGCTGCGGCCCCGGAATTCTATTCGCAATGACTGTGGCGCCCATCCGGTTTCGTCGTAGATAACCCGATCGACGGGGCCCACTCGCGGCGTCAGGGCTGCCAGTAGGGGCGGAAGTTCGATGAACAGTTGATCGCTGCGAGGCCACCAGGCGCCCTGTACCGGCCCGCCGGACCGATCGGCGGGCTTCAGCCGCAATCGGAGATAGCCGATTCGCGATCGGTGCGCTTGCGCGGTCCCGAAAGACAGAGTTGGTGCGGACATGAGCGGCCTCCTATCCTTGACGCCTGAATCGAGCCCGGTGGCGTTGCGGTTTTGTGGTGAAAGCCTGACGCCCAGTGGCTTTCGGGCCCGAGTTGTCCGTTACCGTCACTTGCCCTGCTCGTGGGCTGTTGTCTGTTTTGGCGGCATTTCGACGGGCATTGCCTGCGGGCGGTGGCAGATATGCGTGCGGCAGGTGGCTGGGCGCGTTCCCGTGGGTCGTTGGGTTCACAGGAATCGTCCTACGTGGGGCCGGCACCTGTCGATGGCGGTCGGTGGCGGTGAGTTCAGTCGGACACCACCAGGATCCGACGCTGCCCAAAGCCAGGCGACCTCGTTGTGCGGCCGCTCCATCTTGATATCGAGTCGGTAGGCGGCATCGGCGGCTTGGGTCAACGTGTCGAGCAGTCGGTCCGGTATCGCGCGCGGGTGCTCGGCGGAGAACGTGTGCTTGCAGCCGGCCCAGAGATCCTGGGCAATGGTCCTGATTTGCACCTCGACGGGCACTGGTTGCACCTGGTTGCTCAAGCGGACGGGGATTTCGACGATCATGTGTAAGCTCTTGTAGCCGTTCGGTTTCGGCTTGGCGATGTAGTCTTCGACCTCGATCACGGTGACGTCGGGCAGGTCGCTGAGGTGGGCCGCGATCCGGTATGTGTCCGATACGCGACCACAGGTGATGCGTAGTCCGGCAATGTCGAGGATGTTGGCTCGGATATCGTCCGCGGTGAGCGGGCAGCACAGCTGCTGCGCCTTGGCCACGATGCTGTCGTGGGTTTTGATCCGTGACGAGACTGCCTCGATGGGGCAGTGACCATCACGGCGGGTGAACTCCTGCTTGAGCGTGCGGACCTTCGTGGTCAGCATCGAGATCGCGATCTGATATGGCAGCGGGTTCTCAGTGTCCGCGCGCCCGAACGCCGTCGTCGCCGGTAATTCAGGGGCCAGGTCGTAGACATCGCCGATGGTCACTCCCTACCTACCTCTCTTCGTTGAGAAGCTTGCTAATATAGAGGAAGTCTATCATTTTAATATGTTCGCGGTAAGGGAGTGAGACGGTCGTCACGTGGAGGGCTTCGTGGCTGAGTCGGCGCAGGATTTGGCCAATCGCGGCGACGTGGAGGCGCTGTTGCGCCGCTACTACTGCCAGGTTCTCGTCGATGACACGCTTGCAGGGCCATTCGCGGAAATCCGGATGAACGGCCCGGATTCGCATCTTCCGGTCATGTGCGACTTCTGGCAGACCGTCCTGTTCCGCGCCGGGCTCTATGGGGGCAGCGCGGTGCGCGCTCATCAGCCTGTCCATGACCGGCATGCGCTAACCGCCGGCCACTTCCTGCGCTGGCTCGAACTGTGGAACAGCACCGTCGACAAGATGTATCAGGGCCCGGTCGCCGAGCACGCGAAAGTCCAAGCGGCCAGAATCGCCCGCGCGATGCATCACCGGCTGACGGGCAATGACTCGCAGGAACTCGATGTCCTTGTCCGACAGTCACTCTGACCGGCCCGCTTGCAAGTGCGGCCAGCGTTCAGGCCACGCGGCTCACCGGGGTTCTCGGGGATCGTCGAGGCCAGCGGTCAGCGATCCCCCGCTTTTCCGGTGGCGCCTATTATCCGAAGCCCGCCAAGAGTATTATAGAGGAATGAAATCATCTAAACCGGGGCTTGTCATGATGGACGAACCGGACCGTCGGGTTCAACCAGGGCCGAATAGTGGGGGCGGTGCCAAGGTGGCGTCGTCATTGATGACGGTCTCGGACTTGGCCCGCTCGGTCAACTTCTACTGCGATGTGTTCGCTTGCCGGGTTGCCCTGCACGAGCAGGACACGGCGCTGCTGTTGACGCCGGGCGGCTTTCAGATCTACCTGCATTCCAAAGGACCGTCGCGGCGGCCACGTATCGGCGCCACCGGTGTCCAGTACCTGATGTGGGCCACCGACAGCCAGGCAGAATTGCAGCGGATATCGCAGCGTCTGCTCGCCTACGATGTGGCGACCTTGTCCTACACAGAGAACGGGGTGACTTTCGTCGAGGGGTGCGACCCGGATGGCGGCAGGGTCCTCGTCGCCTATCCCAGTCCGCGCCAGCTCCCGCGGGAGGTGATCGCCGCTCGACTGGGCGGACGACTGCGTTCCCTTCGACGACGCTTGCGCACCGGGGTCTTCGCGGCGTAGGAGTCGTGATCCGCCAACCGTTCGAGTCGCCGGTTCTACTCTGCTACGGCCCGAGCGCACCGGCTGGTTCGACGTCACGCTGCGGTGAAGGAATTTTGACAGGCATCACAGCGGATTCGCTCGGCCTGCGCGGGTCGGTCATCGCCTCGGGCGCGAGCAGGCGTGCGAGCTCGTCGTCGTCGAGCCAGCCCTTTTCACGTACGAGTTCGAAGACGCTGCGCCCGCTGGCCAGTGCCTCCTGTGCGATTGCGACGCCGCGCTCGTAACCGATCGTCGGGACCAGTGCGGTGACGACGCCGATTGAGCGTTCGACATAGCCCCGACAGACGTCTTCGTTGGCGGTAATCCCGCTCACGCAACGACTTTCGAGAGTCAGGCAGGCGTTCTTGAGGATCAGCAGGCCGTGCAGCAGGTCGTAGGCGATGATCGGTTCGGCCATATTGAGTTCGAGCTGGCTTGCTTCGGCCGCGATCGAGATTGTCGCGTCATAGCCGATGAGCTGGAAGCACACCTGATTGACGACTTCGGGGATGACCGGGTTGACCTTGCCCGGCATGATCGAGCTGCCGGGCTGTGTCGGCGGCAGGTTGATCTCGTTGAGGCCCGCCCGCGGCCCGGACGACAACAGCCGCAGGTCGTTGCAGATCTTCGAGATGACGACCGCGGCGCGCTTGAGCGCCCCGGAGAATTCGACGAACGCGCTGGAGTCCTGGGTCGCCTCGACAAGGTCGGGTGCCAGTCGCACCGGCACGCCGCTGACCTCGGCCAGACGCTTGGTCACCAGCGGCGCGTAGCCGGGCGGGCTCGTTATCCCGGTGCCGATCGCCGTGGCACCCAGTGAGACGTCGAGCAGTTCCTGCGCGGCTTCGTTGATGTGGCTGCGCGCCTGACCGACCATCGCCGCGTAGGCGGTGAATTCCTGGCCGAGCGTCATCGGCACGGCGTCTTGCAGCTGCGTTCGGCCCATCTTGATGACGTGGCTGAATTGTTCGCCTTTCGCGCGCAGCGCCGCCTGCAGCTGGGCCATCGCGGCGAGCGTGTCACCGCTGGCGAGGAAGACACCGAGCTTCAGCGCCGTCGGGTACGCGTCGTTGGTCGACTGCGAGCAGTTGACGTCGTCGTTGGGGTGCAGGAACGCGTACTGCCCGCGCTCGTGACCGAGGATCTCCAGAGCGCGGTTGGCGATCACCTCGTTGACGTTCATGTTGGTCGAGGTGCCCGCGCCGCCCTGGATCATGTCGACGACGAACTGGTCGTGAAGGCGCCCGGCGATGATCTCATCGCAGGCCTGCACGATCGCGTCGCGCTTGTCCTCGCGTAGCACCTCGAGCTCGGTGTTGGCCAGTGCGGCGGCCTTCTTGACGAACGCGAACCCGTCGATGAAACGTGAGAAGTCGCGCAGCGCGACTCCGGAGATCGCGAAGTTCTCCACGGCGCGCAGCGTCTGCACGCCGTAGTACGCGCGCCCGGGAACTTCGCGGCAGCCGAGCTGGTCGCGTTCTGTGCGCGGCGTGAGCAGCGGCCGGGCAGCACTCACACCCAATGCTGTGTCCGGCCGTAGCCCGGTACGGTCGGCGGATCGCTGGGCGATGCGCGCCACGACGCGGTGATAGGCCTGGGGGTTTTCTTGGCGGGCGTGATCCATGGTCTCGCGGGTGATCACCCACAGCCGCGCGTCGGTGTGTGCGCGCCCGCCGGCGAAGTGGGTGGTGTTGCCGAGGATCGCGCCTACAGAGACCATCGAGCCCTTGCCGAGGGTGTAGAGGATGTGTTCGTCGCCGCGCGCGCCGCCGCCAACGATCTCGACCTCACCCTCCGCGATGATGCCAGTCCACTCATACGGCGCGGATTCGTGAAACAGCCACTCCCCTGGCCGCCATTCGCGCAGCCGTGCCCCCTTCGCGATGACCCCTAGATCCTGCGGGTCGGCGCCGACGGCGTTGGCCGCGGCGGCGATGGCACGTTCGAGCGTGGTCATCATTGGCCTCCTGCCAAATTTTTCCTGCCGCCGTCCGTCGACATGGCCCTGGCGGCCGATCCCATCGAATGCGCTGACGTCAGTGCGGCCGGCCAGACCTACCCACGGCGCTTGCGCCGTGGCCGGACCTCACTTACGGGTGGATCTTCGCGAGCAGTTAACCTGGCGATACACAGTTCGGGTTCGACGAACGGCTCGAGCCTGGCCGACACAGCCGCGTCTTCGTGGTCTGCAGATCCGCCGGCGGCCGCAGCGTGATCGACCAGGCCCTGCAGCAACCCCAGGTGTAGACCGCAGCCCACCTCGGGGTGGGCTCGGGCCAAATCCCGTACCGGGCAGGCGTGTAAGCGGATGACCCGCTCCCGCCCGAGCACCTGCTCGCTGTCGGCCGACAGCGATGCCGATGGTTCTGATCCAGCAGCGAGTTCGGCGTCAAACCCCATCCGGTCGAACACCTCGGTCGCAAGCGCCGCTCCTCGATCCAGCGGGTCACCGGCCTCCGCTGCGTCCGTGCCCTCCTGGCCCACAACGGCTTCGGGCTGGGCAGCCGCGATCCGCTCGGCCCACTGCACTCCGGCGCGCTGGGCACGCCGAGCACGTGTTTCGGCTGTCTCGCCGAGCTCCATCGCGAGAATCTCGGCGAGTATCCGATAGTCCAGGCGCTCCTCGACGGCACGGTATCCGGTGCGTGGGCGACCCACGCCGTCCCGGTTCATCCGGGTGCGCTCGATCGCTCCCTCATCGCACAACGCGTCCAGGTGGAAACGCACGGTGGTGACGTGCAACTTCATGCGCGAAGCAAGCTCGACCGCATCAATGGCGCCGCCGTGCTCACGCACCATCCGAAGCACTCGTTCACGTTGCCGGTTGCGCGGCAGGCGATCTCGTCGCCGACGCGGACCGGCCGCAGTGTCGGTTTCCTCGTCCACCTCGCACCCTTACCTTCCCAGTGTTTAACGGATATACTTCCTCTATATTAGCAGAAGTCCGTGGATTCAGACCTCCATGGACGAGGCGAGTTGCCGTGTCTGCGGCGGGAGGTAAACCAATGAGTCACAGCAGCGCGGTGCAGGTGCGCCGTGTGTATGACCATCGAGTCCGCGGCGAGGGCACCCGGGTGCTAGTGGACCGGGTCTGGCCGCGCGGGATGACCAAGGAGAAAGCGGATTTGGACGAGTGGTGCAAGCAGATCGCGCCGTCCAATGAGCTGCGCAAGTGGTACAACCACGCGCCGGAACGATTCGAGGAGTTCACTCGCCGCTATCAGGAGGAGTTGACCGAGCCTGCGCGGGCCGAAGCCCTGGCGCACTTACGCGAACTCGCGAAAGCGAGAACGCTGACTCTGCTCACGGCGAGCAAGGCCGTTGACATCAGCGAGGCCACCGTGCTTGCTGCGGTGCTGCAGTGACGTGACGCTCGGTGAGCTGCGAGCCAACATTGTTGCCTCGAAAGGAGGCGACGGGTCGTCGAGCATCGAGCTAGACCAACAGGGTGACGCTGGTCCGGCCCGAGCGGTGCACCGGACGGACGGTTATCTGGCGCTGCGCGACTACGCAGTGATCGGCGATGGCCGCACGGCGGCGCTTGTCGGCCGCGACGGATCTATTGATTGGTTGGCCCTGCCCAACCTGGACTCACCGACGGTATTCGCCGCCGTGCTCGATGCAGAGGCCGGCGGCCGATTCTCACTACACCCCGAGCAGTCTTTCCGCGTGGCCCGGCGCTATCTGCCCGACACCAACGTGCTGGAAACGATCTTCGTCACCGGTTCGGGAACGGTGCGGGTGACCGATGCGCTGACACTGTCCGACGATGCCACGCTGAGCCCGGCGCGCGAGTTGCAACGGCGCGTCGACGGACTCGCCGGAAGGGTGGCTTTGCGCTGGAATGTGCAGCCACGCTTCGGCTACGGCACCCATGCACCGCGGTTGTCATGGCGGGCCGGGGTGGCGGTAGCGGCGCACGGGTCTGCCGCAGCGGCGGTTTCCACCTGGGACGCGGAAACACCCAAAATCGATAAGGGCAGCATTGGCGGACGGTTCGCCGTCAGTGAGGGCGACACCGCCCTGCTGGCACTGACGTTCGCCGACCAGGAGCCGCTGGTGCTGCCCTCTCGGGCGGACTGTGACGCGCGCATGGCCGGCACCGTGACCGCCTGGCGTGACTGGACAATGCGTTGCACTGCCCCGGCCCGATGGCGCGACGCGGTGCTGCGCAGCGCCTTGGCGATCAAACTGCTGGTGTTTGCGCCGTCTGGTGCGGTGGCCGCGGCCGTAAGCTCATCGCTGCCGGAACACATTGGTGGCGAACGCAATTGGGACTACCGGTACTCGTGGATTCGTGACTCGGTGTTCGCCCTGAACGCATTCCTGCGCCTGGGCTGCACCGCAGAGGCTGACAGCTACTTCTGGTGGCTGATGCACGCCACCCAGCTCACCTACCCACGACTGCGGGTGCTGTACCGCCTCGACGGCGCAGCACCCACCAGCGAGCGGACCCTGCCGCTGACCGGTTACTGCGGTTCGGCGCCGGTGCGCGTCGGCAACGCAGCGGCCGACCAACTGCAACTCGACACCTACGGCGAACTCCTGCACACCAGCCGCCTGCATGCAGAAGCGGCCGGCCGATTGGACGCAGATGTGGCGCGGCGCCTGGCCCGGATGGCCGACTTCGTATGTGCCACTTGGCAACAACCCGATACCGGGATATGGGAAGTCCGCGACGAGCCGCGGCATTTCACTCAATCCAAGATGATGTGCTGGATCGCGCTGGAGCGTGCGGCCGACCTCGCTGAACGCGGCCTGATCCCCGACCGGGGCCTCGCACGGTGGCGTTCTCATCAGCAACAGATCCGTGAGTTCGTGCAGACGCGCTGCGTATCGGCGGCCCGCGGCTGCTACGTGCGCTGCGCCGACAGCGAGGACCTGGATGCCGCCGTGCTACTCGGACTCATCCACGGATACACCGACGCTGCTGATCCGCTCATGCGGGCCACCATCGCTGCGGTGAACTCTGACTTACGCCACGGCCCCTATGTGCACCGCTACCGCGCCACCGACGGCCTGGAGGGCACCGAGGGGGCGTTTCTGCCGTGTTCGTTTTGGCTCGCCGAAGCCCTCGCCCACACCGGACGCCTCGCGGAGGCGATCGCCCTCCTGGATGAGCTGATTGAGTTAGCGAACGATGTCGGCGTCTACAGCGAGGAAATCGACCCGCACACCGGCGCCTTCCTGGGAAACCTGCCGCAAGGACTGACCCATCTGGCCCTGATCAACGCCGCCTGCAGCATCGCAGCGCTCGTCCAAGAGCAGCACCGGTGAACATCTGGGCCGCCATGGCCGGCGCGTTCGTCGGCACGCTGGTGCTCACCACCGTGTTGCGCGCCGCCACCGAATTCAAGCTGACCCGCATGGATCTACCGTTCCTGCTGGGCACGGTCGTCACGGTGAACCGCGGTCGCGCCAAAGCGATCGGCTATCTGATGCATTTCCTCAACGGGCAGCTCTTCGGCCTGGGCTACTACGCGGTGTTCGCCGCCATCCACGAGGCCAACGTCTCGCTCGGCGCCCTTCTCGGGTTGCTGCACGGCCTGGTCGCCGGCACCACCATCGTGAATGTTCTTCTGCCCGTGCTGCATCCGCGGATGGGAACGCCGGACACCAGTGCCCCCGCCGTCGCGATGCTGGAACCACCCGGATTCATGCTGCTCAACTACGGCATCGGCACCCCGGTGGTCACCGTGCTGGCCCACATTGCCTACGGGGCCATCATCGGAGCGTTCACCGCCGCTGCGCCATGACCGCCCACAACGCTGCGGCGGCGCTCACCGCCGCCGCGCCCAGGGTCCCGTGATGCTGCGACGCCCACAGCTGCACGCTGCTCCCGCGCGATTGCCGATCGAACCGGCCATGCGCGCCGAAATCCTCGCCCTCAGCGTCGTCGACCGGCTCCCACAAATCCGTGGCCATCGCGGGATCGCGTGGTTGCTCAGTCTGCTGCGACGCGAACCCTTTGCGCGCCAGCTAGTGATCCAGCAGGCCGGGTGCAAGTTTGTCGGCGATCAATGTCGCCACTGTGGAAGCGCCCACCCAATATTCGCGCCGCTGGGGGTGGTCGGCGGCAAACACTATTGCCTCGGCGGCGAGCTCCGGCTGATAGATCGGCGGCACCGGCTGCGATCGACGCGGCAGCCGCGACAACACCCAATCGAACTGCGGGGTGTTCACCGCCGGTAACTGCACCATCGTGACGTGGATGCCTGAGCGGTCGTGCAGCAGCTCGCAGCGTAACGACTCGGTGAACCCCTGAATCGCATGCTTGGCACCGCAATACGCCGACTGCAACGGAATCCCCCGATAGGCCAGCGCGGAGCCCACCTGCACGATCACCCCGCCATCCCGCTCACGCATACACCTCAACGCCGCTTTCGTGCCATGCACATAGCCCATGTAGGTGACGTCGTTGACGCGTTGAAACTCCTCGGGCGACACGTCCTCGAAGCGGGCGAATACAGAGGTCATCGCGTTGTTCACCCACACGTCGATCGGTCCGAGCGTCTGCTGCACCTGTTGGGCGGCCTGCTGGACCGCTTGGTAGTCGGCGACATCGAGCGCGATGGGCAATGCGACTCCACCCGCGTCCTCGATGTCGCGCGCGGCGCCATCCAGCCCGCGCTCGCCACGCGCCAACAACGCCACCCGATCGCCGCGCGCGGCGAACTTACGCGCCACAGCCCGGCCCACCCCGGCACTGGCGCCGGTCACCACCACCACACGTTCGGCAGCCGATTTCCCCATTGCCTCAACACCTTTCGCGACCTGGCGGCGGGTTCGCTGAGTCGTTGCTTGCGAGCAGTTGCCGCAGGACGTATTGCAGAATGCCGCCGTGCCGGTAGTAGGCTGCCTCGGCGGGGGTGTCGATGCGCACGGTGGCGACGAATTCGGTGTTCTGCCCGTCGCGTTCGGCGCGGACGCTGACCTGGCTCGGGAACGGTGCGGCGGGGTCTGCGCCGGCCAGTCCGGTGATGGAATACAGCTCCTCACCGGTGAGTCCCAGACTTTCCCGTGAGGCGCCGGCCGGGAACTGCAGGGGCAGCACACCCATGCCGATCAGGTTCGAGCGGTGGATCCGTTCGAAGGAGGTGGCCAGGACCGCGCGTACCCCGAGCAGCAGGGTGCCTTTGGCCGCCCAGTCGCGCGAGGAGCCCGAGCCGTACTCCGCGCCGGCCAGGATGATCAGCGGCACCCCGTCGGCGGCATATGCGGCCGACGCGTCGAAGATGCTCATCGGCTCGCCGCCGGGCAGATGCCGGGTGACCCCGCCCTCGGTGCCGGGGGCGAGCAGGTTACGCAGCCGGATATTGGCGAAGGCGCCCCGAATCATCACCTCGTGGTTGCCGCGGCGCGAACCGTAGGAGTTGAATTCGCCCCGCGTGACCCCGTTGCCGCTGAGGTAGTCCCCGGCGGGGCCGTCGGTCTTGATCGCACCGGCCGGCGAGATATGGTCTGTGGTCACCGAATCACCCAGCACGGCAAGCGCTCTCGCGGCAGTGATGTCACGGACGGGCTGCGGTTCGCGGCTCATCCCGTCGAAGTACGGGGGGCGGCGGACATAGGTCGAGGCGTCGTCCCAGTCGAAGATCTGCCCGGTAGCGACCTCGAGGCCCCGCCAATCGTCGTCGCCGACGAGCACGTCGGCGTAGCCGCGGGTGAACATCTCCGCGCGTACGCACTCGTCGATCACCTCTTTGACTTCCTGGGTGCTGGGCCAGATGTCGCGCAGATACACCGGTTGCCCGCTGGAGTCGGCGCCGAGGGGGTCGTTGAGCAGGTCGGCGAGCATGGTGCCCGTCAGCGCGTAGGCGATCACCAGCGGCGGGGAGGTCAGAAAATTCATTTTGCACTCGGGGTGGATGCGGCCCTCAAAGTTGCGGTTTCCCGACAGTACCGAGCACACCGTCAGGTCGTGTCCGGTCACGGCCGCGCTGACCTGCGGGATCAGCGGCCCTGAGTTGCCGATACAGGTGGTGCAGCCGTAGCCGACCAGAGAAAACCCGAGCCGCTCGAGGTAGGGGGTCAGCCCGGCGCGGTCGTAGTAGTCGGTCACCACACGTGAGCCCGGCGCGAGTGTTGTTTTGACCCAGGGTTTTCGGGACAGGCCGCGCTCGACAGCTTTCTTGGCCAGCAGGCCCGCGCCGATCATGACCGACGGGTTGGAGGTGTTGGTGCACGAGGTGATCGCGGCGATCACCACGTGTCCGTGACCGATTGCCGCGCGGGTGCCGTCGGCAAGGGTCACCGACACGGGGTCCGACGGTAACTGGTGGGATTGGCCGCAGCCGCACGGCGCGGATGGGACGTCGTCGTCGCGGTCGTGATCGATGGCGACCGGGTCGCTGGCCGGGAATGATTCGCTCAGCGCCTCATCGAGCCCGGCCGCCGCGGGGATCGACGAAGGGCCATCGGCAAGCAGCGAACCGACCGCATGGGCGGCCATCGATAGCGGGATGCGGTCCTGGGGCCGCTTCGGCCCGGCGATCGAGGGTTCGACACCGGACAGGTCTAGTTCGACGGTTTGGCTGTAGACCGGCTCGTCATCAGGGTCGTGCCACAAACCCTGTTCTTTGGCGTACGCCTCGACCAGCCGTATCTGGGTTTCGGGGCGTCCCGTCAGCCGCAGATAGGTCAGTGTCTCGGCATCGATCGGGAAGATCGCACACGTCGACCCGTATTCGGGGCTCATGTTGCCCAGGGTCGCCCGGTTCGCCAGCGGCACGTTCGCCACGCCGGGGCCGTAGAAGTCGACGAATTTACCCACCACCCCGGTCTGGCGCAGCAGCTCGGCGACCGTGAGCACCAGGTCGGTTGCGGTGGTGCCCTCGCGCAGCGCTCCGGTGAGCTTGAGACCGAGCACCTGCGGGATAAGCATGCTCATCGGCTGCCCGAGCATGGCCGCCTCGGCCTCGATGCCGCCGACCCCCCAGCCGAGCACACCGAGCCCGTTGACCATCGGGGTGTGCGAGTCGGTGCCGACAAGGGTGTCCGGATAGGCCTGTAGGCCCTGGGGACCGGCCCGGGTGAACACCACCCGGGCCAGATACTCGAGATTGACCTGATGACAAATGCCGGTGTCGGGCGGGACAACCAGGAAATCGTCGAACGCCTGCTGCGCCCACCGCAGCAGCTGGTAGCGCTCCCGGTTGCGGGCGAACTCCAGGCCGGCGTTGACGCCGAACGCGTCGGGCCGGGCGAACACGTCGGCGATCACCGAGTGATCGATCACCAGTTCGGTGGGAATCAGCGGGTTGATTCTCGCCGCGTCCCCGCCCAGCGCGGTCATCGCATCGCGCATCGCGACCAGGTCGACCACGCACGGGACGCCGGTGAAGTCCTGCATCAACACCCGCGCGGGGGTGAACTGGATCTCGATGTGGCTCTGCTGCACGGGATTCCACGCGGCCAACGCCTCCACCTGCTCGCCGGTGACCAGACGGCCGTCCTCGTTGCGCACCAAATTCTCCAGCAGCACCCGCAGGCTGTAGGGCAATCGGTGGGAGGTCTGCAACCGGTCCAAGCGAAAGATGTCGAAGCCTTCGCCATCGACCACAAGCCGATCACGGGCGCCGAAACTGTTCAGGCTCACGACGGCGCTCCGTCCGCACCCGGGGTGTGAGTGTGAGCGAGCTGATCCATCGCGTGAATGGCCAACGCGGCGTGCGCAAACGCGCCGCCGGCCCGCATCTCCGCCGCGACCCAGATGGCCTCCATGACCTCTTCAGGGCTCGCACCCTTGCGCCGCGCCAACTTGGTGTGCCCGGTGATGCAATACGGACACTGGGTCACATGCGCCACCGCGACGGCGATGAGCTGTTTGGTCTTTTCCGGCAGCGCACCCTCGGCGAACACCGCCCGCGAAAACCCATCGAAGGCGTCGTGGATGTTGGGCGCCAAAGCTTTTCGTCGAGCCGACATCTCTCGTGTTGCCGGCTGATACAGCGATTCGGACATGGTGCGTCTCCACTCTGCGCTGCCGGGCCGTGGCGGTCCTCGTCGCGCCCGCAGCGCTGGCCTCACTGACACACTCTACCCGCAATCCGTAATAAAGAGGGATATAATCCTCTATATTAGGATCGGTCATTCGGACTTGTCGGCAGATGCCGACGTTCAGACCGAGGGATAGGTGATCTGTGTTCCGTCGGGCTTCGCGAAGCTGGTCATCGTTGCAGGCGTCAGCTTTCCAGCGCCCATGATGTGCTGAACGTCGACGCCGCGCAGGAGCAGCGCGTCGGCGACAAGGGCGCGATGGCATCGCCAGAAGACGGCTTCGGCGCACATGATGACGGTGACGTGTTGTGCTGCCAGTGCGATGAGCTCCGCGACCGCGTCCTGAAATGGCGGAGTGCTCATGTAGTCGGCGTACCCACGGAAGGACGCGTTGCGCCATCCGGTGTTGATGGAATCTTTGGCTGCCCGGCGTAGTCCGCCCAGCCCGGGCAGGTGCCGGTAGTCGATTCCGGCCGACGCCAACGATCCCGCGAGCTGGTCGATGTGGAACTGCGGGTTGCGCTGGGATTTGGGCACCGTCCGGATGTCGGCCAACAGGTCGATGCCCAAGGCCTTCAGCAGCCCGATGAATTCCTCGACCGTGCGGGCGGAATGACCGACGGAGTAAACGGTCGACATGATGCCTCCCGCGGTGCTCATCTTCTGTCGGGTTCAGCCGATCGGGCCAACAATCGCGTCACGGTCCTCCGAGCGCTATCTAGCCAGCTTTTCGGCGCCTTGCCTGAAATGAGGTAGTCGCTCTTGGACATCCGTATATCAGGGAAACTTGTCGGCATACCTCCCATGCAGGGACGCGGTCATCCCGAACCATCATGATCGTTGTCCGCTGTTATTCTCTTGTCGCGCAACGACGTTGTTTACGGACATACCATGAGTCCGGCCATGGTGATCTAGTGATGAAATCGCTTGGCATACAGCTCTCCACGCGATCGCGATTCGGCCCGAACGACTAATCTCCAATCCGCGTTCTGATAAATCCTCGGCAGGCCCACCGTAGACATTTTCATACCCCCTTGGGCAATCGGCTGCCGAGCGGTTAGACATCCCAGGTGCTGAAGTCGTCAAGCTGCGTCGGCGGTGGCGATGTTGTGGCGGTGCGACCACGCTGTTTGTTCGTCGTATTTGGTGTGGTGACGCAGGCAGCCGTGCAGGATCCCGACGAGGCGGTTTCCCAGGGCGCGTAGGGCTTGGTGGTGGAGGTCGCCGGCAGCGCGGCGCTGGTCGTAGTGTGCGCGGGCTCCCGGGCTGCGTGTGATCGCGCAGAACGCCCAGGCGTCGATGGCGTCGTAGAGGCGGCGGTTGCGGACATGGCGGGCCAGCACGGCGCGTTTCTTGCCCGACGCGATGGTCAGTGGTGATGTTCCGGCGTAGTTCTTGCGACACTTGGCGTCGGTGTATCTGTTCGGGTCGTCCCCGAACTCACCGAGCACCCGGGCGCCGAGGATGACACCAAGTCCTGGCAGGGAGCGGTAGATGTCGGCGTCCGGGTGTGTCTCAAAATGCGTCGCGAGTTCGGCTTCGAGCTCGGCGATCTGGTGGTTGAGTTCGACGATGATGCCGACCGCAGCGCGGGTGCTGGCCCCGAACGCGGCGGTGACCGCGGCAGGCGCGGACAGCTGCTCGGTGCGCAGAGCCTGCTGAATCTGCAGTGCTCGGGTGTCCAGGTTGCGTTGGCGCCCCGCGGCTTTGAGTGCAGCCCGGATCTTTGACAGGCTCAGCCCTCTGGCGTCGGCGGGGGTCGGGGCGCGGCCCAGGATCGCCAGCGTGTCGCGGTCGGCCAGGTTCTCGAACGTCTCTAACGCGGCGGGGTAGTACTCGCGCAACGCCGAGCGCAGCGCGTTGGTGTGCCGGTTGCGGGTCCAGATCAGATTCTGGTGCGCCCGGGCCAGTACCTTGACCGCTTCGGCATCCGGGCTGTCGCCGGCGATCGGGCGGCGGTTGTGCCGGTCGGTGCGCACCAGGTCGGCCAGCAGTTTGGCGTCGCTGGCATCAGACTTGGCTCCCGAGACGTGGTGGCGGTCGCGGTAGCGGGCGACCGCCAACGGGTTGATCGCGAACACCTGGTATTCGGCTGCGGTCAGGGCATCCACCCACAGGCCACGATCGGTTTCGATCCCGATCACCACCTGTGTGCAGTCCTCGGCACGCTCGGCGATCAGCTCGTGCAGCACCCGGACGCCGGCCAGGCCTTCGGGTAGACGTCGCGACGCCAGCTTGTCGCCGGTGTCGTTCATCAGATAAACGTCGTGATGGTCTTCTGCCCAGTCGTCTCCGACGAACAGCATCGATTGGCCTCCCCTTGGTTCAGTGTGGATGAATCCTGTTCGAGCCGAAGGACATCCGGCGGCGACCTAATGGATCAGTGCTCGAACCGGCACGACATCCCATCAGCGCTACAGATGACCTCACCAACCAGCCGGGGCACGATCTAACCCTAGGAATCAACCATCACTCCAGGTGAAAAGCAGTGCTCACCGGCTGGCGGCTCGGTGATCAGCCTCCCGCTCACGAACCAAGATCCCCGTTAAGGACACGCTGATCGGTTCCCATTAGGTGTTGACGCCGGTGAGCGCGAAGAATTCCTGGCGTGAACGGGGGTCTTCGCGCAGGGTGCCCAGCAAGGCGGAGGTGGTGGTCGCCGATCCGGCGGCCTGTACGCCTCGCAGCGTCATGCAGCTGTGCTCGGCCTCGATGACCACGCCGACGCCACGGGGCGCCAGCTGTGCGTCGAGCCAGTCGGCGATCTGTTTGGTGAGTCGTTCCTGGCGTTGGGGTCGGCAGGCGAAGTGCTCGGCGACGCGCGCGAGCTTGGATAGTCCGATGATGCGCGCGCCCGGTAGGTACCCGATGTGGGCGATCCCGACAAACGGCAGCATGTGGTGCTCGCACACCGATCGCAGCGGCAGGTTGCGCGAGATCACGAGTTCGTCGTAGCCCTCGTCGTTGGGAAAGGTGGTCAGATCGAAGGCCCGCGGTGTGAACAGCTCGGCGTAGCCGCGCGCCATCCGCGCGGGGGTGCCGGCAAGACTTTCGGAATCCAGTGAAATCCCCAGGGCGCGAAGGAATGCAGCGGCGGCGGCTTCCGCGGCGGCCAGATCCCGAGGGGGTGATTCGTGCACCAGTTGCAATGCCGCGCTGGAATGCATGGCGGGTTCCTTCCGGAGACGAGAGATCCCTCCGTTCACCCGTCGCAGATGCGTAGGGGGGCGGGGTGAACGGAGGGATGACTTGGTGGGTTTTCGGCTACGCGGCAGGGGTATTGGCAGCTGACGTGGTGCGCCGGCGCCAGGGCGGGTCGTAGACGAAGGCCAGACGGCCCAAGGTCAGCGCAGCGAGCAGCAGCCCGAAGTCGCGCAGCGCGACGTCATAGAACCCGGGATAGCTCACCAGGTTGATGATGATCCCGGCCAGCCAGGCGGCCACGATGTAGGCCGCGTAGCGCGGCTTGATCGCTACGGCGATACCGGCCACGATCTCGATCACCCCGACCACCAGCATCACCTGGTGCGCGTTGATCGGGCTCAAGTCCACGATCCACGGAGCCAGGTAGGTCTCCCAGTTGGTGAACACGTTGGTGAACTTGTCGAGGCCGAACACGATCGGCAGCACCGTGAATCCGATCCGCAGCAGCAGGAAAGCGGCGTAGGCCGGATCGGAGCGGGCGCGCTGCAGGACCTCGGAGGGCGTATGTGCGGCTGAGGCGGGTAGCGCTGAGGCGGTCATCGCAATCTCCTTTGTAAGACCAATCAACTCTGCTTTTAGAATCTGCCCCCCGCACCTATTTGTCAATACTTTTTGGTGTTAGAATCGAGGCATGTCCCTCCACCGTCCCGCCGACCTGGCCGCACTGAACGGTCTGAGTCACCTGGACGACCCGCTGCGGAGGCTGCTGTACGAGTACGTGATCGAGAGTGACGGGCCGGTTTCGCGTGAGCAGGCCGCGGCCGCCGCGTCGATCGGCCGCACCCTGGCGGCCTACCACCTAGACAAGTTGGCCGAGGCGGGCCTGCTGACCGTCAGCTACCAACGCCCGGCCGGGCGCGGCGGACCCGGGGCGGGGCGCCCGGCCAAGCTCTACACCCGCGCCGATCGGGAGATCACCGTCAGCGTGCCACCCCGGGACTATGAACTGCTCGCCAAATTGCTCGTCGCATCGGTCGAACAGGACGCCAGCGGAGCGGTGCGAGCCGCCGTCAACGCAGCCGCCGCCGAAGCCGGCAGGCTCGCGGGCGGCCAAACCGGCGGCAACGTAGTTGGGGCGTTGCGCAACTGTGGCTACCTGCCGCGGGCCGGCGAGGATGGCCGCATCATCCTGCGCAATTGTCCGTTTCACATGGTCGCCCAGGATCACCGAGATGTCGTGTGCGGGCTGAATCTGCGCCTCGTGCAGGGGGTTATCGCGGGTTGCGGTGATTCGCGCGCGCACGCCGAACTCAATCCAGACCCCGAGCGCTGCTGCGTGGTGGTGCACAACGTGACCCCGCCACATGCACGCCTGTCGCCGCCGAAGGCAGCCTCGCTGCGCAGTCGCGCTGACAGCGAGTCAGCGGCGACAGGAAAGCCGACGGGAAAGAGGTCACCATGACCCCGGTGATCCGGTCGGCGTTCAGCACCGCTGACCGCATGATCAGCGAGCGACCCGACAGCCAATGGCGGCCATGACACGACTCGAGCGACTCTATACCGAGCAGCGGCAAAGCCCGTGGCTGGACAACCTCACCCGCCCGTACTTGCGCGACGGCACATTGGCCGCCTTCGTCGCCGACGGGATACGCGGGGTGACAGCCAATCCGACGATCTTGGCGAGGGCCATCGAAGGCTCCGATGCCTACGACGAACAGTTCGCCCTACTCACCGCCCAGGGCTATTCGGTCGGGGATGCTTACTGGGAACTGGCCATCCAGGACGTCACCGATGCGCTGGCGGTGTTGCGTCCAACCTTCGACAACTCGCACGGCAGCGACGGGTTCGTTTCGATCGAAGTCGCCCCGGAGTTGGCGCGCGACACCGAGGCCACGATCGCCGCGGCGGCCCGATTACACGAGCGCATCGCGCGCCCCAACCTGCTGGTGAAGATCCCCGCCACCGCGGAGGGCATTCCGGCGATCGCGACGTTGATCGGTCGGGGGTTGAGCATCAACATCACGCTGATCTTCTCGCTGTCGCGCTACGAGCAGGTGATCGAGGCCTACCTGCAAGGCCTGGAGACCCTCGCCGAACGCGGCGGTGTTCTCCCGGCGGTCCGCAGTGTGGCGTCATTTTTCGTCAGCCGGGTCGACACCGAGGTCGACAAGCGGTTGGAGCAGATCGGCGGTGTGGACGCCGTGGCGTTGCGCGGACGTGCCGCAGTGGCGCAGGCGCGTCTGGCCTATCAGATTTTCCGGAACCGATTTGCCGGTGAACGGTGGGAGAAACTCGCCGCCCGCGGCGCCCGTGTACAGCAGCCATTGTGGGCATCAACGTCGACGAAGAACCCCGACTACCCCAACACCCTATACGTCGACAGCCTGATTGGTCCCGACGCCATCAACACATTGGCCGAGGCCACCATCACCGCATTCGAGGACCACGGCACGCTCGCGCGCACCGTCGATACGGGGATCGCGCAGGCCGAAACAGTCATGCACGACTTAAAGACAGTGGGGGTCGACATGGATGACGTCGGGCACACCCTTGAACACCAAGGTGTCGCCGGCTTCCACCAGTCGTTCGCCGATCTGCTTGTCGCATTGGACGCCAAGGCACGATCCGCGGCGCAGCAATGACCAGGCCGCTGAAATGCAGCACCGCAACGAGATTCGGGCGGCGTGCACGTACCCGCACTACTTCGAAGATAGGGATACCGCACACATGAGCACACCACAGAGCTTTGTCATCGTGGGTGCCGGGCTGGCCGGCGCCAAGGCAGCCGAAGCGCTGCGCACCAGCCGTTTCGGCGGCAACGTCATCCTCCTCGGGGACGAGGCCGAGCGCCCCTATGACCGCCCGCCGCTGTCGAAGGGTTATCTGCAGGGCAGCACCGAACGGGAAAAGATCTACATCCATCCCCCGCAGTGGTACGCCGAACACGACATCGACCTGCGTCTGGGTACACGAGTCACCGAAATCGACCGCGCCGCACACGAAGTGCGCACGTCGCGCGGACAGACGCTGGGCTACGACAAGCTGCTGGTGGCGACGGGTTCTTCGCCCCGGCGTCTTGAGGTGGCTGGTGCCGACCTGGCTGGGGTGCATTACCTGCGCACTGTCGCCGACAGCGACGTATTACAGGAGGCCTTCGCCTCCGCGCAGCGGGTAGCCATCATCGGGGCCGGGTGGATCGGGCTGGAAACCGCGGCCGCCGCCCGGGCCGCCGGCTGTCACGTGACTCTCATTGAGCGGGCAAAGCTGCCCTTGCTGGGCGTCCTGGGCCCCGAGGTGGCCGAAACCTATGCCGCGCTACACCGCGCGCACGATGTCGAGCTACGGACGAACACCGGCGTGGCCGAAATCATCGGCGCCAATGACAAAGCGACCGGCGTACGCCTCGCCGACGGCGACGTCGTGGCGGCCGACGCGGTCGTCGTCGGCGTGGGCATCACGCCCAACACCGCGCTGGCCGTCGCGGCGGGCCTGCCCGTCGACAACGGCATCGTCGTCGATGAGCACCTGGCCACCACCGACCCCGACGTATTCGCCGCCGGCGATGTCGCCAACTCCTACTATCCGCTGCTGGGCACCCATCTGCGCCTCGAGCACTGGTCGGCTGCCCTCAATCAAGGACCGGTCGCGGCGGCCAACATGATGGGCACCCTCACCTCCTACGACCACGTGCCCTACTTCTTCTCCGACCAATACGACTGCGGCATGGAGTATTCCGGCCACGTCGGACCGGACGGCTACTACGAGGTCGTCTTCCGCGGCGACGTCGCCAGCGGCGAGTTCATCGTCTTCTGGATGCGCGATGGGCGGGTTCTGGCCGGCATGAACGTCAACACCTGGGGTGTCACCGACGCCATCGAAGCCCTGGTGCGCTCCGGTGCGCGCATCGATCCAGCCGCGCTTGCCGACCCCGAAGTGCTGCTGATGTACCTCGCCGGCAGCGCGACCAGCGACCGGTAGCGCAACAGCGCCGATGGCGATCGGATCATTTGGAGAGCTAGAGATAGGAGCCGCAATGGTGACACCAGTGCGGACAGCGCGGCGGTCATTGCCCGCGACCGGCCCCGATGCAGATGTTCGCCAGCTTGCCGAAGACGATGCGCTGCTGCTGCGCGGTGTGCAGCGCCGCGCGGCCTCGGTACTAGCGCTGGCAGCAGCGCGGACGTGGCCTTACGCGGAATTGGACACGTTGACCGGATTCCTGCGAGCCGCGGTGCTGCCGAAAGCCACAAACGAAGAGGATCGTTTGTACCCCGACGGGGTGGCAGCACCGTTTGCGCAGTTGCGCGCCGAGCACGCGTACCTCGATGCCCTCACCGAACATCTCGAGCACGTCGACGCCGCCTCCTGCACCCTGCCTGAACTCCGGCGAATGGTCGACGATCTTGAGCATCACATGATCAAGAAGCACAGCGCGCTCGCCGCCCTCGACGACATGCCCTGCGTGCCCGACCCCGATCTCGGCCCACCCGAGCAGCCACTGCTGATCCTGATCGATGCGCTGCGTGAGGATCACACCGTACAGATGCGCGTGCAGCGGCTGCATCCGGGTCAGCCCGCGGCGATCCGCGCGAGTCGTGACAACGGTCTCAAGGCGCTGCACCAGCGGGTAGACGGCGACCGCGAGGAGGGTAGCGCTCGCGATCGGTCGGCCAGGCGGCGTCAGGCTCCCGCATCGCATCTGGCGACCGCCGCCCCGATCTAGTTGGGAGAACACGATTGTGAGAGAAAATATGACGACGAACGACGTCGAAAAACGCTGGCATGACCCTGCCGCTTTTCGCGCGGCATTGGTTTATGTCATATCGATCATCGCTGTAGCTGGCCTTGCTTTCGTCCTGTTTCTGCTCATCGGCCGCGCGGTGCCGCTGTCGGCGCTGGGAACCCCGATCGTCCTTCTGGTCGGCGGGATCGGAGCGTTCATCAAGACCTATCGGGTCTGGGGAGCCGACGGGACGTGGCCCATCTGGCATGGCGCTGGATGGTTTTTGCTTACCTTGATGCTCGTCAGCCTGAGCATCCCGGGAATGGCGATTTCACGCTGAGTTACGAAGTCCGAGTGGGCGGTCCAGCATTGCAGATCCGGGGCATGGACGAGTGCGGCGGCGCCGGGCCCAGCGGGTGCTTGCCACGTGGATTCATCACGAATATTGGCGGGCGCTTTTAGCCATGGTCGTTGCACGGCAGGGGCTATGACCACTTCACGTTCAACTGTGCAGACCCCCGGTGGCGGGCCGGCTCATTGACCGGGCGGCTGGTTGCGGCTTGTCACGGGCGCGTCATTCGCGGTCAGCGTGGGAGGGTGTCCGCGCCCGACGTGGGCTTCGGCGCGCATTCGCTCCGACATGTGCGGGTAGTGCAGTTCGAAAGCCGGTCGCTCCGAACGGATCCGGGGAAGCTCGGTGAAGTTATGCCGCGGCGGTGGGCAGGTGGTGGCCCACTCCAGGGAGTTGCCGTATCCCCACGGGTCATCGACCGCGGCGACTTCGCCGTAGCGGTAGCTCTTAAAGATGTTCCACACGAACGGCAGCATGGACAGGCCGAGGGTGAATGCCCCGATCGTCGAGACGATGTTGAGCCCTTGGAATCCGTCGGTGGGCAGGTAGTCGGCGTAGCGGCGCGGCATGCCTTCGTTGCCCAGCCAGTGCTGCACCAAAAACGTGGTGTGGAAACCGATGAATGTCAGCCAGAAATGCAGCTTGCCCAGCCGTTCGTCGAGCAGCCGGCCGGTCATCTTCGGGAACCAAAAATAGATACCGGCGTAGGTGGCGAACACGATCGTGCCGAACAGCACGTAATGGAAGTGGGCGACCAGGAAGTAGGTGTCGGTGACGTGGAAGTCGATCGGCGGGCTGGCCAGCATGACCCCCGACAGCCCGCCTAGAAGGAAGGTAAGCATGAAGCCCACCGAGAACAGCATTGGTGTCTCAAATGTCAACTGGCCGTGCCACATTGTGCCGATCCAGTTGAAGAACTTGATACCGGTCGGGATCGCGATCAAATACGACATGAAGGAGAAGAACGGCAGGAGCACGGCGCCGGTGGCGAACATGTGGTGCGCCCACACCGCGGTCGACAGGGCGGCGATGCTCACGGTCGCGTACACCATGGTGGTGTAGCCGAAGACCGGTTTGCGGCTGAAGACCGGAACGATTTCGGTGATGATGCCGAAGAACGGGATCGCGACGATGTAGACCTCGGGGTGGCCGAAGAACCAGAACAGGTGCTGCCACAGGATCACTCCGCCGTTGGCCGGATCGTAGATGTGGCCGCCCAGGTGCCGGTCGACCGCCAACCCGAGCAGCGCCGCTGTCAGTAGCGGGAACGCGATCAGCATCATGACGCTGGTGACCAGGATGTTCCAGGTGAAGATGGGCATCCGAAACATCGTCATCCCGGGCGCGCGCATGCAGACGACCGTGGTGATCATGTTGACCGCACCCAGGATGGTGCCCAGACCGGCGATGGCCAGGCCCATGATCCACAGATCGGCGCCGGCGCCCGGCGAATGCAGTGCATCGCTGAGCGGGGTGTAGGCGGTCCAGCCGAAGTCGGCCGCGCCGCCCGGGGTGAGGAACCCGGAGACGGTGATCAGCGCACCGAACAGATACAGCCAATAGCTGAGCGCGTTGAGCCGCGGGAACGCCACGTCTGGCGCGCCGATCTGAAGCGGCAGAATGCAATTGGCGAAGCCGAACACGATCGGGGTGGCATAGAGCAGCAGCATGATCGTGCCGTGCATGGTGAACAGCTGGTTGTACTGCTCGTTGGATAGGAACTGCAGACCGGGCGCGCCGAGCTCTGAGCGCATCAGTAGCGCCATCAACCCGCCGGCCATGAAGAAGCCGACCGAGGTGACCGTGTACATGATGCCCAACAGCTTCGGGTCGGTGGTGGTCACCAGCCGATATACGAACGACCCTTTGAGACCTCGTCGCGGCGGGAACGGCCGTGTGGGTGTCAGTTCGGCGACGGCGGTCACGGTGTGCCCACAGCGGCGCGGGGAGGGGCCATCTCGTGCGCCATAGGTCACCGCTTCCCGGCTCAGCATCTTATTTAACGGATTATAGCCCGTTAAATAGCTTTAGGTAAGGGGCGTAGGCATCGAGCGCGCTGCGGCACGCGAGACCGCTTTCCCCGCAGCGCACTACTGCACCCATCGGCGCGTTAACCACCAGCGCATCAAGGCCGTTCGTGCACGACCATCACGTCGGCAACATCGTCGCAGTGTGTTTCCCTCGCACGCGTCAATGACGGGATGGTCTCAGAGCGGGCCGGCTACATGGGGCTCGGTGATTCGGACGATCCGGATCCGCCACAGTCTGTCGGACGCACTGCCCTCCAGGTAGCGCCAGTCATAGGCGCCGGGCCGGTCGCGGGCGAACTCCTCGCGCAGGTGTATCGGGTCGTGGCTGTTGACGAGCACGAACGACTCGCCGGCAGCCAGTGCGTCGAAGCGGGCGAAAATCATCGGGTGCCGTTGGGGTTTGGGGACTTGGCGCACGTCGAGCTCGTCGGTTTCAGTGGTTGCACGCGGATCGTCGTAGAGCGTCATGAACACATACTATTCCTACAAGTGTTAATTGGAGTAATGTCGTCGGCATGACATACGTAATCGGAGCGCCGTGCGTGGACATCAAGGACCGCGCCTGCGTGGATGAGTGCCCGGTGGACTGCATCTATGAGGGCGCGCGGATGCTCTACATTCACCCCGACGAGTGTGTGGACTGCGGCGCGTGCGAACCGGTATGCCCGGTGGAGGCGATCTACTACGAAGACGACATACCCGAACCGCTTCGGCCTTACATCGATGAGAACATCAAGTTCTTCACCGACACCCTGCCCGGCCAGACCGATCCTCTGGGGTCACCGGGAGGCGCTGCGAAACTTGGTGCCGTCGATGCTGACACCCCGATGGTGGCGGCCCTACCGCCGCAGGGCGACTGATGCCCGCCGCGCCGACCACGCCCAAACCGGGGCTGGGCCCCCCGGGGCGCCGCGACGTCATCCTGCAGATGCTGCGGACCTCGGCCGAGCCGCGCAGCATCGCCAGCATTGCCGATGAGCTCGGCGTGCACTCGAACACGGTTCGGTTTCACATCGGCGCGTTGGCGCGCGCGGGCCGGGTCGAACAAGTCCTCGGTGACTCCCCCGGTCGCGGCCGGCCGCCGATTCTGTTTCGCGCCAGCCGCCGGATGGACCCCACCGGACCGACGAACTATCGGCTACTGGCCAGCATTCTCACCGAATATGTGGCCGGCCGACCCGATGCCGCCCGCATCGCCGCCCAGTTGGGCCGGTCGACGAGCCCCGCACTGGTCGCATCCTCCGCGCCGCACCGCGCGCCGTCGAAAACCCGCGCGGTCACCGAACTGGTGCAGCTGTTGGCGGAGTTGGGCTTTGAGCCTGAACCCGCCGAAGGCCCGCGCACGCGTGAGATCCGGTTGCGGCACTGTCCCTTTCAGAACCTGGCCGAACAACACGGGGAGGTGATCTGCTCTGTGCACCTGGGCCTCATGCAGGGCGCGCTGAGCGCGATGCGGGCACCGGTCACCGTGGATCGCCTTGACCCGTTCGTCGAGCCCGACTTGTGTGTCGCGCACCTCGCGTCCGCGCAGACCCGTGATCGGGCAGCATCATGACCGAGCTCGCTATCCGGGTGGCTGCTGCGGCGACACTGGTGTGGCTGGGCATGGTGTTGGCGATCTCCTTCCTGGAAGCACCGCTGAAGTTTCGCGCCGAAGGCCTCGAGCTGCGGGTGGGCCTGGCGATCGGACGGATCGTATTCCGGGCCCTCAACATCGCCGAGGTCGCCTGGGCAGTGCTGATCGCGGTGTGCCTGATCGTCACTGGCCCATCCGGCCTGGTGCTCCTGCTCGCAGTAGTGACAGTGGTGCTGCTCGCCGTCCAGCTATTGGTGGTGCGGCCCCGGCTCAATCGGCGCTCGGCCCGCTTGTTGGCCGGCGATGACGCACCCCGCTCACGCGCACACCACGCCTACATCGGGTTGGAGGCGCTCAAGCTCGCCGCCCTTGTCGGCCTTGGCGCCGCCCTCCTGGCGGCATGACGAATTCCGGCAGCGACTAAACGAAGGAGAAGTCACATGACCGTTCATCAGCCGACTCTTGAGGCGCTCGGCGATCACGACTATCTCCTCCGGTTTCAGCAGGACGAGGACACCGTTGTCGTGCGCGTGCACGCCGACCCTGGCGTGGTTGCCCAAATCGCCGCCGACGAGCAGCGCGTCGTCGAAGCGACCGCGGCCTACCTGATCGCCCGTCAAAGCGCCGACGACCTGCCGGAGCAGGTCGACCTCGACACGGTCGCCGCCGCCTACGACGGCTACGTCGAGGACCTGCACCACCAGTTGACCCCGCCATCGAGTCACTGAGAACCGGGACAGCCGACATGGACAAGGTCTCACTGACCGCGCTCGTCCGCCAGCATCTGGCGGCCGCCCACGACGCCCACAGCGGCCGCAGCGCGCACACCGTGCACGGCGGAGACCAACACACATTGCGACAAACCCTGATTGCGCTGACCGCGGGCACCAGCCTGGACGATCACGAGAGCCGCGGCGAGGCCACACTCCAGGTATTGCACGGCCGCGTTCGGCTGACCAGTCCCGAAACCAGCTGGGATGGCCGCCCCGGCGATCACCTCGTCATACCCTCCACCCGCCACGGCCTGCACGCCGTCGACGCCTGCGCCGTGCTGCTCACTGTCGCCAAAGCGGTTCATCGCTACGGCGAAAGGATCTATGACGACGATCTACCTGGGCAATGAGGCGACCAGCCCCGCCCCGAGGCTGCCCTCATGAACGACGTCATGACCGACAACGACGACCCTGGCGGCCACACCGGTTAGACGGACCTGTGATTCGCCGACCGCTGGTGGGGCTGCTGGTTAGGCTGGTTGATCGGCTCGTTGCGGGGAGCGGCTCGTGGTCACGTTAGACCGGCTGGTCAATGTGTTGGGGAGCTATGGCGTCCGCTTGCGTTTCTGCCCGATACCGCGGTCCACGGAATTGCGCAGCGTCATCCTGCATGAGGTGAGCGACGATCGCACCGTTGTCGGTGACGTATTGCTCGGTATCGGCGCCCGCTCAGTCAAAGAAGCGGTGCGCTGGGCGGCCTCGGCGCACGCGGTTGTCGTATTCATCCGCGAAGGCGACAACGACACCACGTTCGGTGGTGCCGACGAGGGCGTCGCCGTGATGGTGGTCGACCCAGCGGTGTCGTGGAGCGAGTTGGCCTCCATCATCTACGGCTTGGTGATGGAAGGCCGCGAAACCGAATCCGGCCGTGGCCCAACGGATCTGTTCGCATTAACCGACAGCTTGGCGGAGGCCATCGGCGGCGCGGTCATCATCGAGGACCGGCTGTCACGCGTGCTGGCGTATTCCAGGCTGCACCAACACGCCGACCCGGCGCGGGTAGCGACCATCCTCGAGCGACAGGCGCCGGAGCAGCTGCGCGCATTCTTCGATGCCCGTGGCGTCTACACCCATCTGGCGGCCTTGGACGAACCGCTGTTTATCACCCCGGACAGCGAGCATGGGATGACCGGACGGATGGTGGTGGCGGTGCGCTCGGGGCGAGAACTCATGGGATCGGTGTGGGTGGAGTGTACGGCGCCGTTGGAAGGGTCTGCGCTCACCGCGTTGGCCGACGGCGCCCGCACGGTCGCGCTGCACCTGTTGCGCTCCCGTGCCAGCGCGGATCTGGAGCGCCAGGTCGAATCCGAGCTGGTGATCCGGCTGCTGGAGGGCACCGCCGATGCCGCCACCGCGGCCAGCCGCCTCGGCCTACCGCACAGCCTGTTGCGGGTGATCGGGGTGCAGGCGTTCATCGGCACCGAACGCGACGCATCTCTGCTGTTGGCGTTCGAGCGGGCCACCACCGGGTTCGGCTGGTCCCGGCCAGGGCGCAGCGCCCTGGCAGGCAACACCGTCTACACCCTGCTGCCCGGCGAGCCATCGGCGACGGCCCGCAAGTGGGTCACCGGTCTGCAGGCGGCGCTTCCTGAGCGGGTGACGATGTTGGCCGGCATCAGCGGGCCGGCCCGGGTGGCTGACCTCGTCGCGGCACGACACGAGGCCGACGAGTGTCTGGCGCTACACGAGGTGTGGCCCCGCGACGCCACGCCTCCGGCCTACGACGAGTCCTGGGACGACATCCTGCTGCAGCGGCTGCGCACCGCCGCGCGGTCAGGCCGGAGCCCGGAGCGGGGACCGGTGGCAGAGCTGCGCCGCCACGACGAGGCCAACGCCACCGAATACGTGGTGACGCTGCAGGCCTGGCTGGAGGCCCAGGGCGATCCCGCAGAGGCCGGCGAGCGGTTGGGAATCCACGAAAACACCGTGCGCTACCGGCTGCGCAAGATGGCCGAGATCGCCAATCTGCAACTGGACGACGCGAAAAAGCGGCTGGCCATGATGATCGAACTCGCGGCCACCGATACCGGCTAACCGCGCGCGCTGTCGAAACTCGACAAAGCACCGCGACGACGTTGTCTGGTTCTGGCAAATGCTGCGGTGCCCATTCACACCACCATGGACATCAACAGCCAATGGTCAGAGGTGGTGATGGTCACCGGAGACCGGATCGAAGTCACCGCGGAAGGAAGAACCGTGAGCTCAACCCTAGCGGAATCGGCTAGTGACACACGCGAACTGACCGAAGGCTTCAAACGCGACGTCACGCCGCTGCTCGGGCCGCTGTACGGGCAAGCATTGCGGATGACCCGCCAGCACGCCGATGCGGAGGATCTGCTGCAGGAGACGCTGCTGAAGGCGTACACCCATTTTCACGGATTCCAGCAGGGCACCAACCTCAAGGCGTGGCTGTACCGGATATTGACCAATAACTACATCAACGCCTACCGCAAGAGGCAGCGGCGCCCGGCGCAGTACCCGGTCGAGGCGATCACTGACCAGCAGCTGGCAACACATGCGCAGCACACATCAACAGGGCTGCGCTCGGCCGAGGACGAGGCGCTGGCAGCACTACCGGACAACGCGATTAGGGCCGCGATGCAGGCGCTGCCTGCGCAGTTCAGGATGGCGGTCTATTACGCAGATGTCGAGGGCCTCGGGCGTAAGGAGATCGCTGAGGTCATGGGCACCCCAGTCGGAACCGTGCTTTCCAGGCTGTACCGCGGACGACGACAGTTGCGCGGGCTGCTCACTCCTCACCGGCTCTCACTCAATTCACCGGCGCGCCGCCGACTGCCTGCACACGCGACCCGACCGCCCCCCGCCTCTTCGGCGCCAGATCCTGAAGCCGACTCGCAGAGAGAGGATTTCGATGAACCCCCACGGTCCCCACAATCAACGTGGGACTGCTCACTGGGGCACTGACAACGCCGAAATGGACACCTTCACCGTGCGCCTACCCCGGTGGCCCATTCTGCTGCGACTGCTCGGCCGCGATCCACTGGTACGTACCATCGATCGGATCGAGGCAGTGGTCATGGTGCTGGCCCTCGCGGTGTCGCTGCTTGCCATCCCGATCGCGGCCGCCGTGGGCACCGCGGTGTATGACTCCCGCCGCCAGGCCTACACCGAACAGAGTCACACTAGCCACACCGCGGCCGCGACCGTCACCGACGTCCCTGCCTCCCAACAACTCTTACGAACAGGCACCATCACCGTCCCGGCACGATGGACGGCCGCCGGCGCCGAGCACACCGGCAAGGTCAAGGCGCCATCGACAGTCGAAACGGGCGACACTATTGAGATCTGGGTCGACCCCAACGGAACGCAGGTCCCCGCACCGACATCCACTACCCGCGCTGCCGCGGAAGCAGCAATGGGCGCGCTCGTGCTCTGGATATTCGTGACCGCCATCGCAGCGACCCTGTTCACCGTCACCCGGGCGGCGTGTGATCGTATCCGCTTCGCACGATGGCAACACGACCTCGACAACCTGGTCGGCAACGGCGACGGACAGCAGCATCCCGGCCGCACCTCCGAACGGTGACCCCCTGCTCGTGACAACCTCACACACCGACCCCACATACGCGCGCAATGTGGTGACGACCGCGGGCAGCGAGAACGATTCATCCACGCCCCGGCAGCCACGCGGAAACAGCATCCACGTTGCAAGGAATTCACCGCCACCTGCCCCAATCGCGTTGCAGCGACGGGGATCTGACGGGGGCGCTGTGCGATGAGATGAAATTCTTGCCAGACATACCGGTCCAGTAGATCCCGAATAGCCAGCCCCCACCGAAAGGCACCACGATGACCGCTGCGCGACCCACATCCCCGACGACGACCGATGCCGGCATCCCGGTCGAAAGTGACGAGCACTCGTTGACCATCGGGGCCGACGGACCGATCCTGCTGCACGATCACTACCTGATCGAGCAGATGGCGGCGTTCAACCGCGAACGCGTCCCCGAACGACAACCACATGCCAAGGGCAGCGGCGCCTTTGGGCGCTTCCAGGTCACTAACGACGTGAGCGCGTTCACCAAGGCCGCGGTGTTTCAGCCGGGCACCACCACCGAGACGGTGATCCGGTTCTCCACCGTGGCCGGTGAGCGCGGCAGCCCAGACACCTGGCGCGACCCGCGCGGCTGGGCATTAAAGCTCTACACCACCGAGGGCAACTACGACATCGTCGGCAACAACACCCCGGTGTTCTTCATCCGCGACCCGCTCAAGTTCGGCCATTTCATCCGCTCGCAAAAGCGCCGCGCCGACAGCAACCTGCGCGACCACGACATGCAATGGGACTTCTGGACCCTCTCACCGGAGTCCGCACACCAGGTCGCCTACCTGATGGGCGATCGCGGCATCCCCTCCACCTGGCGGCACATGAACCTTTACGGCTCCCACACCTACATGTGGATCAGCGCCAACGGCGAAAAGTTTTGGGTCAAATACCATTTCATCACCGACCAGGGCGTCGAGAACCTGAACCAGGCCCAGGCCGACGAGCTGGTCAAGCTCGACACCGATCACCACACCCGTGACCTGTTCGAGGCCATCGGCCGTGGTGAGCACCCTAGTTGGACGCTGAAGATGCAGATCATGCCGTTCGACGACGCCAAGACCTACCGGTTCAACCCGTTCGACCTGACCAAGGTGTGGCCGCACGCCGATTACCCGTTGATCGAGGTCGGCACGCTGACGCTGGATCGCAATCCCACCGATCACCACAGCCAGATCGAGCAGGGCGCTTGGGAGCCGTCCAACATGGTGCCCGGCATCGGGGCCAGTCCGGACAAGATGCTTTTGGGCCGGATGTTCGCCTACGCCGACGCGCATCGCTACCGCATCGGAGCCAACTACAACCAACTGCCGGTCAACGCAGCACATTCGCCGGTGCACAGCTACAGCACCGCCGGCCACATGCGTTATCGGCTGGCGACCGACCCGGTGTATGCGCCCAACTCCAAGGGCGGGCCGCTCGCCAATCCCGCCCGTTACGGCGAGCCCGCCGGTTGGCACACCGACGGAGACATGGTGCGCACCGCCTGCACGCTGCGCGCCCAGGACGACGACTGGGGCCAGGCCGGCACCCTGGTCCGCGAGGTGATGGACGATGCTGAGCGGGAACGCTTGGTGGACAACGTCGTTAGCCATCTTCGCGCCGGCGTCAGCGAGCCGGTGCTGCAACGCGCTTTCGACTATTGGCGCAACATCGACCGCGACCTCGGCGATCGGATCGAAAAGGGTGTCCGGCAGTGAGCAAAACCATCGCCGGGCCCGACTCAACCGCCAACACTGTTGGCGACGGTGAACCCCGACATTCTTGAGCACTTCGCGGCCGGGTCGCCATCAATGCGACTTTGTCGAGGTGATCAACGAACCCGGCCAGGACGAAATGCGGGCAGGTGCTCGAATCGAAGCAAAGGAGGAGGCATGCGTGTCGTAGTGGACCGTGATCGCTGTGAAGGCAATGCAGTCTGCGTGAAAATCGCACCCGAGGTGTTCCAACTCGACGAGGACGAATACGCCATGGTCACCGCGGACCCCGTCCCAGTCGAGCACGAGACGCCCGCCGAGCAGGCCATCGCCGAGTGTCCGCGCGCGGCCCTATCGCGCAAAGACTAAGCCGCGTAAAGATCTGTTCTTCGAGACCACACAAGCGCCGATGGACGGTCGGAAATCCCCGGTTACGGTTGACGCGGTCCTCCGGCTGTGTGTAGGGGAGGCTGGGATCTCGAACCGATCAACTGCACACAACTTCCGCTGCTACTGGCGGCGCTGTCGTCGCGGTCGGGACCGTCGACCCGGACATCTACGACGAGAACCATTGGGCCCCAGCATCAATGCGGAGGCAATTTCGGGGCCACAGCGTGACGCTCGAGGGCTCCGGCAACAAATGACCGGCACATTGTCGGTGATCGGCACGCAGTCGGGAACGCTGGTGCTACTGGTGGTCCCCACGACACCGACCCGGCCGCTGCGCCCCCACGGCCGCCCCAAGCCGTGACGGCCGCGGCCAACCCCGGTGATATATCGACCGTCTACAACCGCCCCTAACTGGCAGCCACGATAGCCGCGGTCCGCACACCTGGCACGGTACGGGCCAAAGCCATGGCGATCCGCCGCTCGGATTCGTCGGCGAACGGCCCGTCAATGATGACTGCGCCATCGCGGACGCCGACCTGCCAACGCCGCTTATCGGTGTAGTCGTCGAGTCGCCTCTGCACACCGGCCAGGATCGATTCATCAGGTGTGAGCATGATTCGCAGCGCGTCACCCCGGCTGAAAATGCCCACTAGGTGCCCCTCGTCGTCAACGATCGGCACGCTGCGAAGCCCGTGCCGCAGCAGCGTCTGCATCACTTCGGTCAGGTCCTGGTAAGCCGCCGCGGCCACCGCCGGCGCCGTCATCACCGCGCCCACGGTCGCGTCGGAAAGCTCGCCTGCGCGTAGCACATCGCCGCTAGTGAGCACGCCGACGAGTCGATCGTCGCGGTCAATAACGGGCAAGACAGCAAAACCTCGTTCGGTCAGCACCACGACGGCTTCCTTCGCCCGGTCCGTATGGCGCACCTTTACGACCGGACGCTGCATCACATCGCATATCCGCATTAAACTCACTCCCTCTGCGAGCCATCTCGCCTGTCAAGCCTACGGCCACCAATAACATCTCGTTACAGCTCATTTCGAAATTGGTCGCATGCTTTTAAGACGGCTTGAAAACTCAGCTGCAGCGTCAGCCCTTCCGCTTCCGCACTATAGTCCTCGACTCTGTGACCTTGGCGCGCTTGGCAGCTCGGCGTTCCTTGATGGACAGCGCGGGCTTTCGGCGATTTTTGCCCGGAGATTTGTCAGCCATTGTCGCTCCTTTATTCGAAGTGGCAACCACCTACCTCGACCATACGTGAGAAAAAACAAAAAGCCAGTCCTAGTGATTCGCATGCTCTGTCACTCGGCGTGAATTCGCCGTCCGGGTGGCGTGGCTGGAATCAATAAAGGAGCATTGTCGGATAGCGACAACCGGGCATCGCCGAGTTGTCTAATTTCAGCAAACGCCTCGGCGCCCATCTGCGTCATCATGGAGATAACAACGAAGGTTCAGATGGAGGTTTGTGGTGGGCGGCGGGCGCATTGACGGCGGGCCCCGGTCGGCGATCGTGGTCGGTGCGGCCATCGTCACCGGTGTGGCCGCCGGCGCGTCGTGGGGCAACGCCGGCTGGATCTCACCGGTACTGACCCTTCCGCTGAACTCGCCGGGCGTGCTGCGCTACGGGCTGCACGAGTTGGCCGAACAGATCACCACCGGCAAGCAACCCGAAGCGCCGGGCGACTTCGAACCACTACGCCGAACCGGGCGCTAGATCTCTCAGGTACGTCACGATCCACCGCCCGTGATAACCCCGTCACGGGCGCCCGAGTCGTCAGGGGCGGCGCTTTGCGCCACCGGCCCGCCCCTGGCAACCCCAACTTCACGAAAGGGACACCACCGACAATGACTAGCACCGAACGTATTTGGATGACACGCGAGGCCCACACCCGCCTGAAGACCGAGCTGGCCGACCTGCGTGCACGGCGTGGCATCGAAGTCCCCGACGACTTCATGGACTACGACGACAACGTCATCGCGAGGCACTTGGCGCGACGGGCACGCATCCACCGGCTTCAATACCTGCTGGGCAATGCCGTGGTCGGTGAGGATCCCCCCGATGACGGCATCGCCGAACCGGGCATGGTCCTGACCGTGCGCTACGACGACACCGGCGAAATCGAAACGTTCCTGCTCGGCGTACGCGGCGCTGAAGACGCCGACATCGACGTGTACTCGATGCGCTCACCGCTCGGGCGCGCGATCGCCGGCGCACACGTCGGCCAACAGCGCACCTACTCCATCCCCAGCGGGGGGAACCTGGCCGTGACGCTGCTCAAGGCAGTCCCCTACGGAATGCACACGCCGAAACCCGCACGGGCACACTCTGTCCCGCCACGACACCAGAGCGACCCTCGGCGGCGTGAGGGCAGCCGAACAGCCATCGGCCGGACAACCAAGCGCGCACCGGCGACAACGGGCCGGCCCGTCGCCGCAACCTAGGCTGGAGGCGGAGCGGCCACTGCTGTGGCGAGCCTGCCAACGGCGCCGCGCTCGTCGTCACCTTGGTCATAGCAGTGCCCTACGGCGTCCACAGGGCAGGTTTTGACTAGCCCACGCGCCAACGAAGCTCAATCAACGAAAGCTTCAATGGATGTCGGCCGCATGGCAAACAAACGTTAGTTGACGCGCTGGCGTCATACCCGGCGAGAAGTAGGTGATTGCACAATGTTTGACCTCATTGACCCAACCGAGTTTGTTGTTGTGCTCGTTGTGGTGCTGTGGGTCGCCACTGCCGTCAAGTACGGGCGCGGTAGTCGGGCGACGAAGGCACGCAAGAAACGCAGTCACACACCGCACCATGGCGCAGCCGAGGCTGCGTAGAGCACCAGTTCTGATCGACCGGCGCTGACTGTAGGAGGTACACAAGATCGTGAAAGTGAACTCGTAGCCGGCCCCGTGAACGCCGGTGCGAACATCGTGACCGTTTTGATCGGCTCTGCTTTTCCGACCGCGGTCACGACTGCTGCGCCGGAACATCCCGAGAACGGCACTAGACACCAATAACGTTCGGACACAATCTGATTGGAGCGCAGCTGATGGTTACGCTGTTTCGCAAGCCCGACCACCAGGGACGCCGTCGTCCACTGCCGAATCTAGAGCGGCAGGTGATCTGGTTTACCGTCGGGTTGTATCTGCTGACTTGCGCCGGACTGCTCGCGCTGCACTACGCGCACCCCCAGCACGAGGTCGGTTCATCGTCTGTTTCGCCGGCGCACTCGTCCTACGGGCAATAGACGGCTCCTTTTTGGGGTCGACACACCTATGGAGGAATGATGACCACTCCCATTACGGCCGACCGGTTCCAGACCGAGGTCTTGCGGCGGAACTGGATTCAACTCCCCGCTTCGGATGCGGCGGCGGCCGCCGAACTGCGCGACCGCCTGGGTGTGGACTTTTCGGTCGCCGCCGCCAAGGGCCGGGTCTGGGAGACTGACAACTTCGTCTACCTGCCCGTGGTCGTTAACTTCAAACGCGGCGACAACATCGAACGTCAGACAATCATGTTCGCAGTTGGCGACGATTACGTGGTGACCCTGCAACCCAGCAAGCACTTCCGTCCCTTCGATAAGGCGATCGCCAAAATGCGCCGCAACCCCAGCCTGGCCGAGTCCTCATACGGGGTGATGTACGCGTTGTTGTGGGCCCTCAACGAAGCCTCTGAGCGGGTCATCGACGACGCTAGCGACGCGCTGGAGGCGATGAACGACGAGATCGTGATGGCCTCCCAGGGCTACGACGAGCGGGGCCGCGAAATCGGGGTGGGCGACATGCGCGACACCATGGCGCGGATGAACGATGCCGAAGAGATCGTGTCGCGCATCCAGGAATCCCAACTGCTGCTCGCGCGAGCCGCACGCCACCTCTTGGCCGAAATACCCAGCCATACAGGCGATCTCGAAAGCCTGATCGCAATCCTGATCGCCGACATTGACGGGGTCAAACAGCATGCCAGCTTCGAACACGACAAGGTCCGCTATTTGCAGCAGTCGGTGATGACCTGGCTTGACGTGAAGCAGAACCAAATCGTGAAGGTCTTCACGATCATCACCGCGGTCTTCTTGCCACCCACCCTGATCGCCACCTTCTACGGCATGAACTTCACCTGGATGCCCGAACTGGAATGGGCACACGGCTTCCTCGCCACCACCCTGTTCACGTTGATCGCGGCCGTCATTCCACTGGCCTACATCAAACAGAAGGGCTGGTTGCGCTAACAGTCGCTTGACTGCGCATGCGGCGGCATCGCCGGCGGAACCGGCCATCCAGGGCGTGAGGAACAGCGCAAGACCGACAACGGCCAATGTCAAGTAATCGCGGGTGGGATCGGCTGCGAGCATCGACCACACCGCGATCACTGCGGTGAAGGCACCCAAACCTACGGTGACGACGACGACGGCCGCCGCCGCCGCCGAGCGCAACACGGTTGCTCCCAATACCACGGCGACTACCCCGGAAGACGAGTGCGGCTTTACTGATCCAACCGGCCACCGCGCTGGGTTTCGTCGTGCTGCTGCTGTTTTCGTTGATGCCGTACACGATCGGCGGGCGGCCGCGCAGCCATCCGAGAGCGCGGAGTGTCATCGCGAGAATCCCACCACCCATGCCGTCCCTGCGGCTGCACGATCGGGGGCGAAGCCCATCCCGGGCCACGGCGGCAGGAACGTCACGAAACCGGCCACAGCCAGGCCCCAGTAGGCCTCGACCAACCGGAATGCAGCGGCTGGCGTGACGATACCTGCTGCCCGCCCTTCGAGTGAAACCAGGAGTTCGCAGCACCCGCACGTCGGGTCGCTACCTCGCCGCGCTGGTTGATGACGACCGGTTCGGCGGCGTCACCGGCGAGTACTTCGACGGCCTGCGACCGATCCGTTCCTCAGCCGAGTCTTACGACGTCGACAAGGCCCTCGACCTGTGGGACACCAACGAGTTCATAGTGTTGATGCAGGCGAGCTGATGGGGCTTCACCACGTCATTGCAAGGAGGACGACAGTGGTAGCCGCGAATCCAGCTGTGGCGCCGCCGATCACGAGAGCTTCGATCCTGGGCGGCACCCCAAGGTGCTGGCGTGTTCTCGCCCGGGTGAGCGCGACGACGAGTAATGCCAGCACCACGGCCATGATGGCCAAGAGGGTTCTCCCGACGGATAGGGGTCCGCCCTCGCGCAACAGCGGAATCGCGCCGCCGACAAGGAAGCCCAATGCACAGCGCTCCCAAGCCAATTGGGTGCGTTCCATCTGCAGTCCCGGCCTCGACGGTTCACCGTCCACGTCACCGTCCCCCTGGTGAAGCGAACAGCACGATCAGCACCAGGATCGCGATGACGAGGATCGCGAAGCCGAGCAGCACGGGCATTCGTGACGGCGGCAGGTTCGCGCCTCGACGCATCGCCGTTTGAACCCGTTGCCAGCGCCGGATTGCCAGCACTGCCAGCAGGCCGCCGCCTGTGGTCAACACCATGCCCAGAGCGTGTCGCGCGCCGGGAAACCCGAAAGCCGGAACGAGTTGGACGACGGCGACCCCGCCAGCGATCAGCGCCAGCGCCGTGCGGATCCAGGCGAGAAAGGTCCGCTCATTCGCGAGCGTGAAGCGGTAATCCGGCTCCTGCTCGCCCGTCGGCCCGGGTTCTTCTCGCTGATCGGCAGGGTTCATCCGACCACACTCCCAAAAATCGGCCGGCGCCGCTGCCGGTAATGCCCGACGCATGGCGCCTGACCGGCTTGAGACGGCCGCGGCGCAGATCGCCGTGCCCGAGCCGCGGTCGCGGCTCTGATCTTGACCGACGGGGCACTCTTCGCCAATCTGCTGCCGCGATAGCCGGAGATCAAGACCGATTTGGAATCGTCCAACGCCGTCTACGGCGCGGCGGTCGCCGCGTTCTCCGGCGGCGCTTTGGTCGCCGGGTTGGCCGCTTTGCTGACGCTGATCCGCCGATACCGATCGTCGCGGGTGGCGGTCGCCGGCACCATCGGCATCGGCGTTTTCGTCGTCGTCGTCGCCGGCGTGGCCACCTCGCCCGTCGTACTCGCCACGACGTCTTCGTTCCACACCCAAGACGCACCGCTCACGACGGCATCGTGGTGGTCATCACGATCCTTCTAGGAGCGTCGTCGTAGATGCGGTCGTTACCGGTTCCCGGGATTCGCACGCGTCATGAACGCGCGGCCCAAAGCGTTGATCGAGAACGGGCAACTGAACGACCGCGTCATGCGCCGAGAGCTCATGACGCGCGAGGAGGTGTCTCCCAACTTCGTCTGCACGGCATCGAAGACATCCGGCGTGTGCGGCGGGCCTGCGTGGAACCGAACGGAATGATCAGCGTGCTTACCCACGAGAACGCGTCCAATAAACCCGTCGACCCGCCCGAAGGACTTTGATCAGCCCTACTCATGTTCGGGCCAGCCAGGCCATTGCGGCAACGACGAGTGCCTGCGTGCCGGTGTCGAGTGTGGGCTGGATGACGGGGGCGAACGTCGATGAGTGGTTGACCGGGATGTCCTGATCGATGCGGCCGCGGTCAGCGGCTCGCTCGTAGGCGGCCGGATCGATACCGCCAATGCCCCAGTAGGTGTAGGGCGCGCCAAGCGCGACCGGTATCGCGCTGAAATCCTCACTTGCGGTCTGTTGCGGCATCTGTCCGAGTCGATCTCCGAAAAACGCTGCAAATGCCTCCCTTACGCGCGATGTGACGTCACAGTCGTTCTCGGTCAACGGAAACCGGTCAAAAAGTTCGAACTCCGGTTCTTTCGGTGAATCAGACGCCCCGCATTCAGCGGTGACCATGCGCCCGATCGCGCTGAGAATCGCGGAGCGCGTCTGCTCGCTGAAGGTGCGGACATTCAATTGCAGCACCGCCCTGTCCGGGATCACATTGCTCTTGCTTCCGGCTTGGATGCTGCCCACGGTCAGCACTGCGGATTCACCCGGAGCGACTTCTCGGGACACGACTGTCTGCAGGCGAACGACAATCATCGCTGCGAGCACCACAGGGTCGACCGCGGCCTGTGGCATGGAGCCGTGTGCACCGCGGCCGTAGACAGTTATGCGCATGCTGTCGGCAGCCGACAAGACTGCATCCGCACGCACACCGACGCGTCCTGCCGGTGCCGGCAGGACATGCTGCGCCAATGCGACATCGACCTTGGGAAGCAACTCGGCCAGGCCATCGTCGACCATGGAGCGCGCCCCGTCGGCGGTTTCCTCGGCGGGTTGGAACAACGCGATCACCGTGCCGCTCCAGTGGTCGCGACCCTCAGCGAGCAACTGGGCTGCGCCCAGCAGCGCCGTGACATGCACATCGTGTCCGCAGGCGTGCATCACCGGGACGTCATTGCCGTCGAAATCGGTAACCCGCACGGTACTGGCGTAGTCAAGGCCGGTGGCCTCTTCCACGGGCAGCGCATCCATGTCGGCGCGCAACAACACGGTCGGGCCCGACCCGCTGGACAACACGCCAACGACGCCGGTGCCGCCGACGCCAAGGTGCACGTCGTAACCGAATTCGGTCAGTCGACCGACGACCTTGCGGGCCGTATCGACCTCCCGGTGCGACAGTTCAGGATGCCGGTGCAGGTCGCGGTAGAAATCTCCTTGCCAGTCCCGTACTCGCGGCAGCCCGGCCAGCATCCTGCTGGCGGCGCTCTGCGACGCGGGCATGGCCTTGGGTATACCTCACGCCATGTCGACTGAAACGCCGCTGCTGCTGGCGCTCGACCTCATGGGCACCTTCGCGTTCGCGCTCAACGGCGCGCTGGTAGCGGTGCGCGCGGCGCGTCTTGACATCTTCGGCGTCATCACTGTCGGCATGCTCACCGGTCTAGGCGGTGGCATCATCCGCGATGTCCTGCTCGACGCCCTCCCGCCGGCCACCTTCGTGGATTGGCGGTACCTGGCGGTGGCCGCAGCGGGAGGCGCAGTCGCGTTCGCGCTCAGTCCCCTGCTTGAGCGGCTCTCCATGTCCATTACCGTGCTCGATGCAATCGGGTTGAGCGTGTTCGCGGTGCTTGCAGCCTACAAAGCGTTGGGCCTGGAGTTCGGCGTGCTCCAGGCGATCATCGTCGGCACCATCACCGCCGTGGGCGGCGGAACTATCCGCGACATGACAATCGGACTGGTTCCCACCGTATTCCGAAGCGAGCTCTACGCCATCCCGGCGATGATCGGCGCCGGATGCGCCGCGGCCGCCCATAGCCTCGGCTACCAGAGCATCGTCGCGACGCTGGCTGCCGCAACGGTGTGCTTCGTGATCCGAATGGTCGGCGTCCGGTTCAACCTCAACGCCCCCCGCCCCCCAGGACAACGTTGAAGGCGCGAGCCGCGGTGGTGTCGTGTGCATCCCTCGGCCTCGGTCGCTAGTCTCGTTCCAACCCGCAGGAGGACGCCGATGCGCGTTGACCAGGTGACAGACCCGATCACCTACCACGGCGAGGGGCCGGTGTGGTTACAGCGGTGGGGCCTACGTTGGTATGCCGGGAACGTCGACCGGTTGTGGCCTTCGCGACCGCGTTCAGAGCTGACGCCGAGATGAACCCAACAGAGCGCGGGTTTCAGATCGCGCCTTGGGAGCTGCGGTGGTGCGGTCTGGATCTGGCGGCACTGCATCGCACTGAGCCGATCTTCGCGTTGTCCAATGGCCACATCGGCCTGCGCGGAACGTTCGAGGAGGGCGAGCCTGTCGACGCCCCCGGCACCTACCTCAACGGCTTCTACGAACGCCGCGCCTTGCCCTATGCCGAGGGCGGATATGGCTATCCCGAGGACGGCCAGACGGTGGTCAATGTGACCGACGGCAAGATCATCCGGCTGTTCGTTCAAGATTCGCCGATGGACATGCGCTACGGCAGAGCCGTCGAACACGAACGCGCCCTGGACTTTCGCTCAGGGTCGTTGCGCCGCCACACAGTGTGGATGTCGCCGACCGGGCTGAGCGTGCGGATTCGCTCCGAACGGCTGGTGTCGTTCACACAGCGCGCCATCGCCGCAATCCGCTACGAAGTGCAACCGTTGGACGCCGACCTAGACCTGGTAGTGCAATCCGATCTGCTAGCCAATGAACCGGTCCCCACACGCAGCGACGACCCGCGTCTGGCCGCCACGCTGAATCGGCCACTGGTCGCCGATTTCGCTGCCGCGCATGGCTTTTCCGCTGTGCTGGCTCACCACGCGAAACACTCGGACCTGCGCATGGCCGCTGGCATGGACCACGAACTACAGGCAAACGCCCCAGCTGATTGCGACATCGCAACAGAGAACGATCTGGCACGGCTGACCATCGCCGTTGACGTCGCCAAGGGCGACGTTTTGCAGTTGACGAAATTCATTGCCTACGGATGGTCGAGTCGTCGATCCACACAGGCGTTGCGGGCCCAGGTTGACGCCGCACTGGCACAAGCCCGAGAAACCGGCTGGGACACCCTTCTGGCGCGGCAACGCGACTACCTCGACGCGTTCTGGTCGCACGCCGATATCGAGATCGACGGCGACGCCGAACTCCAACAGGCGGTACGCTTCGCGCTGTTTCAAGTTCTCCAAGCCGGCGCCCGCGGCCAAAGCCGCGCCATTCCGGCCAAGGGCCTGACCGGCCCGGGTTATGACGGCCACGCGTTCTGGGACACCGAAATCCTCGTCTTACCCATGCTGACCCACACCATGCCCGACGCGGCAGCCGACGCGTTGCGCTGGCGGCACTCCACGTTGGACAAGGCAAAACGACGCGCACGCGAACTAGGTCACGCCGGAGCGATGTTCCCGTGGCGGACTATCAACGGCGACGAATGCTCCGGGTACTGGCCGGCCGGAACTGCAGCAGTGCACGTCAGCGCTGACATCGCTTACGCCACCGCCCAATACATTGCGGCAACCGCCGACGAACAGTTCGAAATAGAATGCGGCGTCGAACTCTTGGTGGAAACGGCGCGCTTGTGGGCGAGCCTGGGCCACCACGACACATCCGGGCAATTCCGCATCGACGGCGTCACCGGCCCCGACGAATACTCCGCGCTGGCTGATAACAACCTCTTTACCAACCTGATGGCGCAGCAGAACCTGCGCGATGCCGCCGACGCCTGCAGGCGCCACGGCGACCTGGCTCAACGCCTGCAGGTAACCGACGAAGAAACCACCTACTGGCGAGACTGCGCCGATCACATGATGGTGCCCTATAACCCGGAGTTGGGGGTGCACGAGCAAGCCGAGAACTTCACCCGCCAGGCGGTGTGGGATTTCGCTGCCACTCCGCCAACCCACTATCCGCTGCTACTGCACTATCCATACTTCGAGCTGTATCGCAAGCAGGTCGTCAAACAGTCCGACGTCACCTTGGCGATGTACTTGCGCGGTGACGCCTTCACCGCCGACGAAAAGGCCCGAAACTTCGGCTATTACGAAGCGCTGACCGTCCGCGACTCGTCCTTGTCGGCGTGCGCCCAAGCCGTCATAGCCGCCGAGGTCGGTCAGCTGCAGCTGGCCTTCGACTACCTCGCCGAAACCGCATTCATCGACCTGCACAATCTGCACCACAACGTCTCCAGCGGCTTGCACATCGCCGGGCTCGCCGGGACATGGCTTGCCTGCGTCGCCGGCTTCGGAGGAATGCGCCACCACGGCGATCAACTGCGCTTTGCACCTCGACTTCCGCCCACACTGACCCGCCTGGCTTTTCGAATCCTTTGGCGTGACAGTTGTTTAGTGGTGGAGGTGACCGGCCGCGACGCAACGTATCGCCTCACGTGCGGCGGACCCCTGCAGCTCACGCACCACGGGCAACCATTCACACTCGGCCAGGACGCCGTCACGCTCCCATTGCCGACGCCGGCCGCCCCCGACACGGTGATGTTTCCCGACGGCCGCGCGCCGCACCGGCGCGCGTAAGTGATGGCGGCTAGTTCCCAAACAGCTTGTGACATCTGCCGGCTGCCCATTCCACGCGGCGCGCGTCAGCACTCGTTCACTGCTCCAATGGCCGCACAATGGGTAATCAAGCCCTCAGACCGGCCCACCAATGGCGATCTCTGGACAACATTGCGCGGCAGCGGTTACGCCTAGGCCTCGCACCACGGTCGGAGGTGGCACCTTGACGACGTTCAGCCAGATCCTGGTCGACGTTGACGTCCGCGCCTCGCACCATCCAGCACTCGCGCCGGCGTGACCATCGCCTCGGCGACCGGCGCCGAGTTGACGGTGGTGGATGTGGTGACTCCGACAGAAATCGGCGGCATGCTGCCGTCGACCCAAGAGGAATTCCTCGCCTACCGCGGCGCCGACTCGACGACATCGTCACCGCGGTCGACGCCGTGCCGGCTCACCCCAACTTCTGGGTGCGCCGGCGCATGGTGGTGACGCCCAGCGCCGGTCAGGCCGCTCGCCGATCGATCCATCTCGTCACGTCGCCGCCGGGGACGGCGACGGCCTGCAGCAGCTGCTCATGGTCGTCTCGAATAGCGCGGTAGCTCGACAGATACCGCTCAATCTGTTCGCGGCGCAGCGGCCGAGCCCAGATGTTCTCACCGGGGATCTCGATGCCACTGTCGTCGGATTCCGCGCGCTTCCGGGCGCCGATGCGGAACCCCACGACCGACGCGATCATCAACACGACCATGCTGGCGCCGATGATCCCGGCCAACGGGCTTTCGGCGGCTAGGGCGTAGACGAACATCCCGAGCGCCGCGAATACCAGCAGCAGAAACACATATGCCACATTCGTCATCGAAACTCTTCGCAATGCCCTCAACACGCCTATCACCTCTGGAAACTCGTCGATCTTGATTTAGAACGCTACGCGTATCGTAGCGCTACGCCTAGTGTAGCGTTTCTTTGGCCGCCGATATTCCCTCGATGAACAAGGAACTGCCGATGGCGCAGCGACGAGACGTTGACGACGCCATCGCGGAGGCCACCTTGGCGCTCTTGCGCACGAAAGGGCCTCGATCGGTGACCGTCGAGGCCGTGGCGGCGCGCTCGGGCATTGCGAAGACCACCATCTACCGTCGGCATCGTGACCGCAGGGAGATGCTGTCCGTCGCGCTGACGCGGGTGACCACTCCCGAACCGCTTGTCGCGCAGGCCGATGCGGCCGTTCGGCTGCGGTGGCTGTTCAGCGAAGCGGTCAAGACAATTGAGGTCGGCATCGGCTTCGGCGGTTTCGCGGCCATGCTCACCGACGAGGATCCCGATTTCACCAAGCTCTTCCGCCGTATCCTGGCCAAGCAGCGCGCCGAACTGGAATCGGTGATCGATGCCGGAAAGGCCGACGGATCGTTTCGCGCCGACATCGACGGTGCCACACTCATCGACGCCGTCGTCGGTGCGCACATCGCCGAGCGCGCCCGAACTGGGCGGATCGCAACCGGATGGGAAGGCAGATTGTTCGACCTCTTCTGGCCGATCGTGAGGGCCTGAGCGAGTCACATTTTCCGCGGAAGCGTACGACCACCAGTAGAGCCCCGTCAGGGCAACACCGCGAAGAGGCCATAGAAGCGCTGATGGACGAAGTCAACGGGCCGGTGCCAGCCGGGAAAGAGTAGCCGTTGCCGCTCTGCGTGGCCATACCGTCGACGTGCTGCCAATCGACGTGGCGGGCAACGGTATCGACTCGTCGTGCTCGGCGTCGCCAACCGCCGCCGTCTGGCGAAGTGGGTGAGGGGCAACACCGCCGAACGGATTCTCGACAAGCTGCCCTGTTCAGTACTCACCGTCAGAGCCGATGCGGCCTGATCCACCGACGCAGGTGCGCCGACCCCATCACCGCCAACCTCACCACCGCAGCAGCGCGGCGATTCCTGCCGCATCAGCCAACTCACCCCTGGCCGCACCCTCGATAGGAGTGATTGACGCTCCAGTGTTCAGGGCGCGCTCGACCAGCCGTTCAGTCAACCGGGGTTCCGGTCTCGGCTGCTGTCCGGCCGGGGCGATCTCGTCACCGCCATAGAGGGCATCGTCTGCATCGACACTTCCCGTGTAGCGCACCTGCGGGTCATAGACCAAGTGCGCGACCCTGCCGGCGTTCAAGGCCGCGGCCACTTCGGACAGTCCCAACGCCGCCAATCCCCTACCGGCGGCGTCGCCTATATGCGCCAGCACCTGCTTTTCACGGTCCTTGTGTTGCCGGTGGAGTTGTTCAGTGACCGCCACCGCCACTGCGTTGTCAGCGAGGCCGTGCAGGAAACGCGGGTCACCGATGGCGTTGTCGCGCAACGCTTGCGGCAACCGCGAGATGATCGGTTCGGTCCAGCGTTCGCCGCCGCTGACGAGGATGCGCTCCCAACCGAGCTCTTCGGCGAACTGCGCAGCACGCTCACTGACGTCGTCTAAGAACCGATGAGTGCGGTCCCGTTGGCGGGATTCGCGCTGTTCATGCATCGGCGTGTGGAATTGCCCCCTCGGGCCGCCGCCGATTCGCCCGGCACGCTCATGTGACGCCTGGACATAGTCCTGCTGCATCTGGTCGACCGTCGTCACCTCGCCGAGGCGCCACTCGAGCAGCCGGGCCTCTTCGGCCGTGACGATAATGACCCCGGCCGGACGGCCTTCGTCGAGGAGCTCAACAAGCGGGTGGATGAACGGGCCGTCGTCCAACACCAGCCGGTTGGGCACCGGCATCGTGCTCTCGAGCCGCACGATCCAGTCGCCACCCAACGCGGCGAAGGCGATCCGCCCGCGCCCCGATGCGATCGGGCTTGCCAGATTCTCCAACTGCGGCCAGAGCCGCTGCAGTTCGACGGCGAGGTCGCGGCTACGATCGCCAGCGCCTTCCTCGCTGACCCGGCGCTGTAACTCGGCGAATCGGTTTCTCAAGTCGATTGCGGCGCCGCGCAGATTCGGGTCGTGATGGGGGTCGGCGTTCACGTAGATCGATAACACGCCGAGCGTGGCCGTGCGCCGAGAGAGATCTCGCAAACTAGTCGCGTCGAGCCGATCAATCATGACCATGATGTGTCACTTCTTCCTTCCGTCGGTGTCTGCCGACCGTTAGTTGGATGCTTGTCGCTCGAATGCGCCGCACACACTGGTGCGGACTGCGTTGGTGATCGAGGGATGCAGGGCGGCACGAACGCGTGGAACTGTTGGTGTGCCATGATATTTGGATTCCGACCTCGGTGCGCTCAGTAGTTCACGCAGTCCGGCAGCCGTTGCCCCAGGCGGATGTGGACGACCTCGGCGGCTGTGCGCCACAGTCAGTGGTGAGCGGTGTTTTGCCTTAGCGCTTTGGGCGGCGGGCTCGATGTTGAGCAGCGTCATCCCGATCGAGCGTCCTCCGGGCAGGGTGTATGTGCGGTGTTGTCCGGGCCGTGCGCCGGCTACGGCGCGGCCTAGTGGCGACCGCAGCGGGTAGATCTTGTTGTCCTCGTCGCCGGCTCCATGGCCCCCGAGGACGAACGTTTCGGTGTCACCGGTGTCGTAGCGGACCGTGACGACGCTGCCCGGTGTGGCCGTGGCGTCGTCAGCGGTGTTGTCAACAATCGCGTCAGCAAACAGCTTTTCAATAATGGCCATGCGCGATCGTTGCGCTCGATAGTCGTCACGACCTTCGTCGGTGTACATCCAGTCGTTGGGGGCTTCCCGGCGTGGCCGGCCACAAAGCGCGCCGAGTTCATTTTTCAGGCGGGTGTAGGCCCGTCGTGTCATTGAAATATGTTGAGCTCTCGGCATTTCGACGTGTCGCTCCTGTTGCAGTTGTCGTCAGGACGGGAACCAAGGCAAGGTAACCGCCCTGATGACCGGGGTGTCCCCTGTCCGGGCTTGCGGCAGCAGTGGTGAGCGACCGCCGCTGCGGTGATAAACCACTTTCGGTCCAGGGATCCGATTACGGGCGTCTCGCGCGCGCTAGGCGACCGCTACGATCTCCGCGATCCACCTTTGCTGCTGCTACTTCAATAGTGGTCGTTCAGGCGCCAAGAGCGGTTGCCTGCACTCGACAATGATGCGCTCGCCCGTTGTCGTGCTCCGACAAAGCGCATCTCTATCCCCGCATTCTCCGGCTCTGACCGTTGCCCCTAAGCACCGTCGCCGACCGCTGAGGGCGCCGATCACCGATCACTCGGGGCAGCATCCCGGGTCCCCGGCCGCGCCCCTATCAACCTCGCTGCCCCGACAGCGGCGACAAGGGCGGCTATCCGAAAGGCTGTCGAGATCAGCAGCAGGTACGCGGCAAAAGCGAAGGTCGATCCGGCGATGCTGGCGGATTGATGCCATCCATTCGCGGTATGCGCTAGGCGACGCCGCTGCCTCATCGACTGTCGGCTACCGGAATCAATACGCTACGCGTAGCGTTGTATATGCCGGAGGTTGATTGATTTGGTGACACGCCTAAGTGACCGAGCAGTCGGGTGGACTGCGCTCGTGATTGGTGTGGGGACCCTGCTGGCACTGGCCGCAACGGCTACATCCGCAGCTAGTTCAGCCATCACCGTGGCTCTCGGCGCCGCAACGGTTCTCTACGGCGCGCGGGCAGTCGCAGGCGGCCGTCGCGGTAATGGACACCGGCCGCTGGTGATTATTGGGCTGGCACTTGTCCTCTCGCCATGGATCGCCGGATTCACCGGTGAGCGCGCGGCCTGGATCGTATCGACTGCTGGCCTTGCCCTATTGGCGATCGCTCCCAGCACACCGATACCGTGGCGCAGCTCCGTGAGGCAGATGACGTTGTCGACAAGCCGTGCGTCGAACCAGCGGGCAGCCCCTAGGAGTCGCCGACGTGAGCTACGGGAAATCGACAAGGCTGCCTGATATTTGGCGTGCGGAAAGGAGTTGGACAGATGAGTACATGGGCTGAAGTAGCAGCGTTGACGTTGGTTTTGTTGACTCTGTTCGCGACGTGGTGGTTTGTCGCACCAAGAGCTGGATAATAAGTTGCTTCGCCTAGTCACGCACAGCCGGTTCTGCATCGTTGCAGTGTGAAGCGCTGCATCCCACCGGGGACGATCGTCGAGTCATGAGGCAAGCCAACAACACACGGTGGGCCGTCTAGACGCACACCACCTCAGCGTCATGAAGCATATGGCGACAGTTGGTTAGCCGCGCACGTCGGACTGCGGCGGCGTTCGGGTCGCATTCACCGTCATCGGTTCCGGTAGCGCACGACTCGCACAGAGTGATCAGTTCCTGAACCAATCGCGGGCTTTCGCCGAAATCCGCACGCATATCACTTTTCGCGTCCCCATTTCCTCGAGAGGCCGTCGTTAAATCGCGGTGCACAAAGCGGTCGTCCAGAACGGGTTTGACTTCTGCTGCGTGCTGGTGCCTGTACGACAGTCGGATCGAGTGTCGTGTGACCGGTCCTCCTGGGTACCAACGCAATTCGCGACGTGCATTCCATAGCGCGCTGCCTGCAGCAGCGTGACACGCCGATTGTTTGCGCCGGGCATAGCGTAGGTGCGCTGTTCGCCCGGAGCCGCTTTGGCGATAGCGCGTCCTGGCGGCGACAAGATCGAAGACACGTGGAGGCCATCAACTTCGGCCCCGGGAAGAAGTGTTTCGATCTCGCCGGTGTCATTGTAGGAGACAGTGAGAACCATGCCGGCTGCGGCAATGCCATCATCGTGGCGGATGTCATCGACAGCCATGTCGAAGGCGGGGTCGTGAAACGCGGCGACGCTGCGACCGCCCTCTGGGCGGGTTGCGATGGAATCGCCGCGGTAATCCATCACGTTGTCGGGAATTTCGATGCACGGTCGCGAAGGCAGCGCCGCGAATTCGGGTCGTCGCCCGATGTCGGCCTGCTTTGTCATCCAAACATGCTGAGTACTAGTCATTTTCGAGATCCTTCCGACAGGAGTGGCGTCACAAGCGGGTAAGAATCACACCGCCGCGGCGATGCCGATCGTGGCCCACCGCTAGTGTGTTCGGCGTTCGCCATCGCCCATCCACCGTAGTTTCACCTGGTTCTTTCGTTTAGTCCATTGTCGTGTGGGTGGGTGTCACTGCGCTTGCTGGAACTCGACAACCTCGCTAGGGGCAGTTGTGGCTGTGGGACAACTCCGAGAGGCCGCTCTGAGCCGAGCACACCCCGACTGCCGATGTGGATCACCGAACCGTGCGCCGCACCGCCATCGGCTTGCGTCAGCTTCTTGGTGTCCAGGCTGAAGGCCCAGGCCAACCACGGCAAGACGGGCAACCGTCCGGTGCACGGTAAAACCGTGCGCTGATAGCCGATACGCAAGATGGCCGCGATCACCCGCTGCACATGGGACGACAACAGCGCTGGCCATGATGGTCGAACTCGCGGTCACCGACATTGACTAACAAGTTGGTGCTGTCGAACCGCGACAAAGCCCGCCGGCATTGTTGTTCCGCGCGAGCAAGCCCGGCCGAGCAATCTCCACCACCATGGAAACTGTCAAGCGAGAACAGCAGCAATGGCTGCACAGAAGCGGTCGCTGGCACTCCCGATACCCGCGGGTCTGACTGGTCGATGACTTACCGGTGCCCAACCACATTGGCGTTCTCATCAAGGAGGAAATGTGAGCCACTACAAGAGCAATGTCCGTGACCAGGTATTCAACCTGTTCGAGGTGTTGGGCGTGGACAAGGCACTGGGTGAGGGCGAGTACGCCGATCTGGATGTCGATACCGCCAAGGAGATGCTAGGTGAGATGGTTCGGCTGGCCGAGGGTCCGATCGCGGACTCCTTCGTCGAGGGTGACCGCAATCCCCCGACGTTCGACCCCACAACCCATTCGGTGACGCTGCCCGAGTCGTTCAAGAAGTCGGTCCGCGCTCTGCTGGACGCCGGCTGGGACAAGGCCGGCCTCGACGAGGCGCTGGGCGGCATGCCGATGCCCAAGGCGCTGATGTGGGCGCTGCACGAACACGTTCTCGGCGCCAACCCTGCCGCGTACATGTACGCGATGGGCGCGGGTTTAGCGCAGATTCTGTACCACCTCGGCACCGAGGAGCAGAAGAAGTGGGCCGTGATGGCCGCTGAGCGCAGTTGGGGCTCCACCATGGTGCTGACCGAGCCCGACGCGGGCTCGGACGTCGGCGCCGGCCGCACCAAGGCCGTCAAGCAGGACGACGGCTCGTGGCACATCGACGGTGTGAAGCGCTTCATCACCTCGGGTGACTCCGGCGACTTGTTCGAGAACATTTTCCACCTCGTGCTGGCGCGCCCCGAGGGCGCGGGCCCCGGCACCAAGGGGCTGTCGCTGTTCTTCGTGCCGAAGTTCCTCTTCGACTTCGAGACCGGCGAGCCCGGCGAGCGCAACGGCGTCTTCGTCACCAACGTCGAGCACAAGATGGGCCTGAAGGTTTCGGCCACCTGTGAGTTGTCGATGGGCCAGCACGGCGTTCCCGCCAAGGGCTGGTTGGTCGGCGAGGTCCACGAGGGCATTGCGCAGATGTTCGACGTCATCGAGCAGGCCCGCATGATGGTCGGCACCAAGGCCATCGCGACCCTGTCGACCGGTTACCTCAACGCGCTCGAGTACGCCAAGGAGCGCGTGCAGGGTGCCGACATGACGCAGATGACCGACAAGACCGCGCCACGCGTGACCATCACGCATCACCCGGACGTGCGTCGGTCGCTGATGACCCAGAAGTCCTACGCCGAGGGTCTGCGCGCGCTGTATCTGTACACCGCGACGTTCCAGGATTCGGCGGTCGCCAAGGCGCTCCACGACGTGGACGCCGAGCTGGCGGTCAAGGTCAACGATCTGATGCTGCCGATCGTCAAGGGTGTCGGCTCGGAGCAGGCTTACGCCAAGCTGACCGAAAGCCTGCAGACGCTCGGTGGGTCCGGCTTCCTGCAGGACTACCCGATCGAGCAGTACATCCGTGACGCCAAGATCGACTCGCTGTACGAGGGCACCACGGCCATCCAGGCGCAGGACTTCTTCTTCCGCAAGATCGTCCGCGACAAGGGCCAGGCGCTGTCGTACGTGGCGGGCCAGATCGAGCAGTTCGTCAAGACCGAGGCCGGCAACGGTCGGTTGAAGGCCGAGCGGACGCTGCTGGCCACCGCGCTGCAGGACGTGCAGGGCATGGCCGCCACGCTGACCGGCTACCTGATGGCTGCCCAGGAGGACACCGCGAGCATCTACAAGGTGGGCCTGGGTTCGGTGCGCTTCCTGATGAGCGTTGGCGACCTGGTCATCGGCTGGCTGCTGGCCCAGCAGGCTGCCAAGGCCATCGAGGCGCTCGACGCCGGCGCCAGCGGCGACGATCGCGCCTTCTACGAGGGCAAGATCGCAGTGGCGTCGTTCTTCGCGAAGAACATGCTGCCGCTGCTCACCAGCACCCGTCAGGTGATCGACACCCTCGACAACGACGTGATGGAACTCGACGAGGCGGCCTTCTAGGCGACGACCCGCAACACCGCTACATCTTGTGGTTGCCGACCCGATACCCACTGCTGGACATGCGATCACGCCATCGTTGGGTGCTGAGGGTTGCAGACCTCGGACGATCTGTGCCGAGCGCGGGTGTGTGGCGCGCGGCCCAGCTGCACTCTGCTAGGACGCCGCTGTTCATGGTCGCACCCACGCTTCGAAACATCTTGTTTCCCACCGCGCATCGCTTCTTGACATGACTATGGTTGCCCACAAAGGGGCTACGTCATATGACGGTTATGGATTTGAGGTGCGTTTGACTGTGTCTGCGCGGGTGAAGGTCGGGAGCACGTTCGGTGGCGGCGGCGCAGAGGGATCGGATTTGAGTGAGCCGTCATCGGACAGAAGCTCCGGCGAAATTCGGCTTACCGGATCGCCGCGACTTGACCCGCGATGCCATCCGGGTGGGCCGGGACTCCAGCGCGGTCCCAATGCACCCACAGCCATTTCGTCGTTCACACGCCTAGCCGCGATCGCCTCTATCCTGGTGGCCTGGTGCGCGCCTCTCATATGCCGATCGACAACGACCTAATGGGTCACAAAGCGGTCTGCGTAGGACCTGAAATTTGAGAGCAGCCGGGGCCGACAAACGCGTCCGCTGGCCACGGTGGCAGGCCCCTGTCAGGGGGCCTGCCTGCGCTTGGTGAGGCCGTTACAACTGTGGATCATCAGCAGCGGAGCGTCACGTACGCTGTCTTGTTCATCACGGTCGTGGCGATGTTAGGCCCAGGTGTGCCGAGAACGTTTCCAGGCACACCTGAGTCGGTACGCGAGTATGTCTGGCCGGGGCGCACTTCGGTTACCGCGCACTGATCGATTGGGCCGGTACCGGTTCGGCTGACGATGACGGTGTAGCCCTCGGATTGCAGTTTGCCGATGGTCTGATCGGCTGTGGCGGTGCCGCTGGGGGCGGCGCTGGCTACGGCGGCGGTGCTCAGTCCGAGCGCCGCAGTCGCGACGATAGTTCCAACTGTGGCGGCAATATTCTTCATCTCAAACTCCTTTTCTACGTATCTATTTCGCTGTCTTCTGGTACCGCCGACGAACTTGCCTGTGCCCAACATCGAAATCAGACCCGACGGGATTCGTCGGGCCTGAATGCTGCGGCATCTTACTGTTGGCCGGTGTCCGCCAGTGGCGGTTGGCAACCAGGAGTCACTTGGCTCAACAGGAGGACTGCTACTTCTATTCCAACGGCTATGTGTGCGAACTGTGCTTTGTTATCACGGCTTTGGCGCACGCCATCGCCGAGTGTCCGCGCGCTGCCCTGTCCCGGCAAGACTAGGCGGCGCAAGATCACGTAGGGCGAGGAAGGCGACGTCAATAGCTCTGCTGTCGAAACGCGACAAAGTGCGTTCGCATCGTTGTTCGCCGCGGGCAAGCCCCGCACAGGCAATCCCCACCACCATGGAAGGTGACGCCAAATGGTGTGAGAGGTGGAGGCCTTGATGAACGACGGACAGCGCTACCGGGATCAATCGTCGCAGCCCGTGCGAGCCTTGCTGGGCCGTCGTCGCCTGGCCGAGAACCGAGAGTCCGCGCGGCGCAGGCCAAAGCGGTCTGCGCACCGAGTCCCGCAGCGGGCGCCCCGCCCATCCTCCGCGCGCCGAGTGCTCACTGCTCAGTTTGCAAAGCGACTCGCCCAAAGGGGATTTCAATGATCGCCCCATGTCCGCACGATCGCCAGATCAGCACGCAAGCGACGGCTGACGAAGCCCTGGAGCCCTTCACGGTGCGCCTGCCACAGTGGCCCATCTTCGGCCTGTTTCGCCGCAATCCTCTGCTGCGTGCCAGCGACCGGATCGAGGCGATGGCAATGGTGGTGGCCGTTGTGGTGTCGCTGCTGGCCATCCCGGTCGCCGCCGCGGTCGGCACCGCCGTTCACGATTCACGACGTGACATCTACGCCGAGCAGCACCACACTCGTCACCTCGTCACCGCGACGATCACCGAAGACACTGCCGCCCAAAATATCTCGCGAACCAATACTGCGACCATGGCGGCTCGTTGGTCAGCTGCCAGAGCCGAACACACCGGCGCGGTCGAGGCGCAATCGCCAACCAAGTCAGGCGACCACGTCGCAATCTGGGTCGACAACAACGGCAAGCCGACCGACGAACGGACCCCAACCACCCAGGCCGGCGTAGATGCAGTGACGGCCGCGCTCTTCATGGTGGCAGGCGTCACAGCTGTTGCGACGATCCTGTTGGCCGGTACCCGGGCGATGCTTGACCGTATCCGCGCCATCAGATGGCAGCACGCCATCGACACCCTAGGCGGCCGCGACAGGCGCCAGCCCAGCCGGGCCTAAACGACCGCCAATCCTCAGTTAGCCCAGTAATTCACAAGTACGGGAGACCTCCATGTCCGCACCACCAATATCCTTCGAAACCACCCAGGCTCGCCGATGGACGATCGCAAATCCTCGATTGCGGTTGAAGCCCGCGAGCCGTTCTGCAGGCTTTGTGCAGGGCGGCTGGTGGCCGCGAACCGATCAGCTGTATATCGAACTTCGGCACCTGCTGGCGGCGTTGTCGTCGCGGTCGGGAACCATTGAACGGGTGATCTATGACGAGAACAGTTGGGCCTCAGCATCATTGCGGATTGAGTTCCGTGGCCACAGTGTGATCCTCGAGCCCAGCAACACCACGCCTAACACACTGACCGTCAGCGGCAAGAAGTTCGGAACGCTCGCGCTGCTGGTGGTCCCCCCCGACACCGACCCTGCCGCTGCGCACGCGGCGGTAATGGCGGCCGCCGACCCCGACGACGCGTCGACCGCCGAGGAGTTGCTGGCGATCGGGATGCGGGCCGTGCAGGACGACCGTCCTGCACGGGACGGACAGCGCGGGGAGTCCGACGGCGAAACATGACGCCGTCTAGTCATCAACGCCGCGAAGTGCAGCATTCGGGACCTGTAGCGCATCGATCCGCCGGGTCCAGCAGCGCGCTGGCAAAGCGCTAGCACGGTGTACCAACGCGACCAGACCGTCGCCCCAGCCAGCATAGATGCGACTCGATTCGCACATCGCGCCCGGTGAACGATCGAACTGCTTCGTAAACCGGTAGCCGACGCGCCACAAAGACGGCGTACTTACACCCGATTATGTGAATTTGTATCGCATTCGCGTAAAGCGGCTGGCAAACCGGCTATCGGGTCAGCGCTTGCGCTTCCGCGCCATCGGCGTGGACTCTATGATCCTGGCGCGCTTGGCAGCTCGGTGTTCCTTGATGGACAGTGCGGGCTTTCGGCGATTTTTGCCCAGAGATCTGTCAGCCATTGTCGCTCCTTAATACGAAGTGGCAACCACCTGCCCCGACCATACGTCAGAAAAAATAAAACGCTACCCGCCTGGTCATTTCCTCCTTTCGCATGGCGTGAACTCATTCCTGCGGGGCGATCGGCGCGATCAAGAGGCGGCATTGTCGGATCGCCACAACCTGGCGTCGGATGCTTGTCGGATTTCAGCAAAGGGTCCGCGTACAGGGTGCGCCACCATGGAGATAACAACGAAAGTTCAGATGTGGAGGTTTGTGATGGGCGGCGAGCGCATTGACGGCGGACCGCGATCGGCGATCGTGGTCGGTGCGGGCATCGTCGGCCTGTCGACCGCATGGTTCCTGCAGGAACGCGGAGTCGATGTCACCGTGGTGGACCGCACCGGCGTCGCCGCCGGCGCCTCCTGGGGCAACGCCGGCTGGATCTCACCGGCACTGACCCTTCCGCTGAACTCGCCGGGCGTGCTGCGCTACGGGCTGCGGTCGCTGTTCGACCCGGCCGCCCCGCTGCACATCCCCATGGCCGCCGACTCCGCGCTCGCGGTGTTCTTGTTGCAGTTCATTGCCAACTGTCGGCGTTCGTCGTGGAAACGGGCGGTGCGCGCAAACCTGCCGCTCAACGAGGAAGCCATTGAAGCCTTCGACGTGTTGGTCGCCAACGGTGTCGACGCCCCGGTGACCGACGCCCCGATCACCGCGTTGTTCCGTAGCACCGAACACGCCGAGCGTATGGTGCGCGAGCTTCGCGCTCTCGAAAAGGCCGGGCAGACAATCTCTGTCACCGGATTGGCCGGCGATGCGCTGCGCGAACAAGTGCCTCTGGCCTCGCCGGCGATCACCGCCGCGCTGAGCATCAACGGTCAACGCTTCGTCGACCCCGGCCGGTTCGTGCACGCGCTGGGCCGAGCGGTCGCCGACCGCGGCGCGACGATGCGCACACTGGAAGTGCGCAGCGTGTTCAGCTCCGGCAGCGGGATCACGGTCTACCCGCGCAGCGGCACGCTGTTAACGGCCGACACCGCCGTAATCGCCACCGGCGCATGGTTGTCCCGGCTGGTGGGCGGGCGGGTGCGGGTTCCGGTGCAAGCCGGGCGAGGCTACTCGTTCACTGTGCCCGTGGACCGCCCCATCCCAGGGCCCATCTACCTGCCTGACGTGCGGGTGGCGTGCACGCCCTACAAAGGCGCACTGCGGATCTCGGGAACCATGGAGTTCCGCGACCCGCACGAACCAGCGATACCGGCACGGGTGGGCGCAATCGTCGCCTCCGCCAGCCCGCTGCTCGAGGGCGTGCGGTGGGCCGAACGCAGCGACATCTGGGTGGGCCCGCGCCCGGTCACCCCCGACGGGCGCCCCCTCATCGGGGAGATGTCACGCGGGGTCTACGTCGCAGGCGGCCACGGTATGTGGGGACTGGCGCATGGCCCGGTGACCGGTCGGCTATTGGCCGAATACATCACCACCGGCAAGCAGCCCGAAGCGCTGCGCGACTTCGACCCGCTACGCCGAACCGGCCACTAGGCCCGCCAGTACCTCTCGCGGTCCACACCGCCCGTGGTTAACCCCCGTCACGGGCGCCCGAGTCGTCAGGGGCGGCGCTACCGCCACCGGCCCGCCCCTGACGACAACCCCTACTTCACCGAAAAGGACACCACCGACAATGACTAGCGCCGAACGTCTTTGGATGACACGCGAAGCCCACACCCGGCTGAAGTCCGAACTGGCAGCCCTTCGCTCACGTCCCAGTGTTGAAGTCCCAAACGATTTCATGGACTACGACGACAACCTCGTCGCGAAGTATTCAGCGCGACAAGCCCGTATCCGCCAGCTTCAAGACCTGCTCGCCAATGCTGTGGTCGGCGAGGATCCGCCCGATGACGGCATCGCCGAACCCGGAATGGTGCTGACCGTGCGCTACGACGACACCGGCGAGATCGAAACGTTCCTGCTCGGCGTGCGCGGCGCTGAAGACGCCGACATAGACGTGTACTCGATGCAATCACCGCTTGGGCGTGCGATCGCCGGGGCACACGTCGGCGAACAGCGCAACTACTCCATCCCCAGCGGGGCCAACCTGCCCGTGACCCTGCTCAAGGCAGTCCCCTACGGCATGCACACGCCGAAACCCGCACGGGCACAGTCTGTCCCGCCCGCCGCAACAGCGCCCCTGCACGAGCCGCCGTCAAGCGCACAACGACAACGCGGCGCTCCCCGGCCGAAGCCGAAGGGGCCGTGCGCGATGAACAGCAACGAGCCGACGCTACGGCGTTCTCCGACGCTCAATTGCGCAGCAGAGTGCCCAACACACCCAACGAGGCGTAAGCGAGTCACCAAATGCGGCACTGCGCTACGGAACTCATGCAACGAAAGGAACTGACATGGCCACTACGACGCGGGTCTGGATCTCATCGCAGGCCCATGAGCGGCTACACCGCGAACTGGACACCCTGCGTTTCCTATTCTCCGCCGGCATCGCAGATGAGGGCACCGACGAAAACGCCGCCGCTGTGCGACGCGCGTGGGAGACCCGGATTCAACAGATTCATGACCTGCTGATCAACGCCGTCGTCGGCGAGGATCCGCCGGACGACGGGATCGCCGAACCCGGCATGGTTGTCACCATCCGCCGCGATGCCACCGGCGACACCGAGACATTCCTGCTGGGCGTACACGGCGCCGAATACGCCGATATGCCGGTCTATTCCATCGAATCGCCGTTGGGCGCGGCCATCGCGGGGGCACGCTCCGGCGAACGGCGCACCTACAGACTGCCCAATGGCATCCCCCTGGCGGTCACGCTGCTCACTGCTGTGCCCTATGGCCTTCACATCGCTGACCTGAACCAGCCCGCGCCGCAATGAGCTCGTACACCGTCAAACCCGGACACCCCACAAGCGGTTAAGAGGAAAGCCCGTGTCTCCGACAGCCCCCACCTTCGTCACACTCAACGACCGACTCACCAAGGCCCACCGGCGAATCCGCGAACTCGAAGCCCGCGAAACTGAGCTACTCGCCCACAACAGAACCCTGCGTGCCTTCATCGAAGAACTCACCAACAAGGATCACTCGCGCACCGCCGCCAACTCGTCTCGTTGTCCAACGAGGGCATTGACCCGTTCGGCATCACCGATCCGCCCGGCAAGCACACATCCCAGGGCGCCGGTCCTGTGGCGCGCTCACAGGCATCCGCGGAAACCTCCGTGTCGGCCAGCGCATCCGGCACGGGCACCAACCGCGCCAAAACGAGGCGGTGCCCTATGTTTGACCTCGACGCGATCGGCACGACATTCTTCATCATCGCCGTGGTGTGGCTCATCGCCGCCATCGCATACGGGCGCGATGACCGCTGATCATGCGGGCCAACCACGGCGCGTTCGGCACAAAGCTCAGATACTGAAGATCCGTGACGGTGAGCAATCCGGTGCTGTTCTGCCGCCACAAAAACCAGCTCTGCTGTTGTCGGACCAGGGCAAGCTGGTCACTCGAATTCTTACCACAATGGGATATGACGACCTTCGTTCACCGACGAGGCGGGTGACAGGTGTATCGAGCGCAACGACGGCCAAGCCCAAGCGCTCGACATCCCGAAAGCCCAACAGCGCTCGTCATCAAGACCCATCACACAACAGCGGAAGGCAGCACATGTTTACAGCCAGCGAGAACATCCCCGACGCATCAGTGCGCCGGCCAGCCCTAGGCGCCCTGCGAATGCGGTTGAAGCCCGCACATCGGTCGTGCGGGTTTGTCCAAGGCGCCTGGTGGCCCCGATCAACAGAACTCGCCAGCGAAATTCCCTCACTTCTGGCAGCGCTCTCGTTACGGTTCGGCTCAATCGACAGCGTGCTCTACCACGAAAGTGACTGGTCCCCAGCGCCGCTGAGCATCAAACACCAGGGCGACCAGGTAATTGTCAGTGCCCACCAAGAGTGGCCGAACGTCGTATCTGTGTTCGGTCCGCGCTTCGGGAGGTTGGACCTGCTGGTGGTACCCCCCTACACCGAGCCCACGCATGCCTACAACGTGGTGACAGCTGCGGCCAGCGTCAATGACGCATCCACACCCGACCAACTACTCGGGATCACACGCCGCGCGGACGATCGCCTGCTCTCCCCCATCGCGCTTGAGCGATGGGAATCTGACGGAGGCGCAGTGCCACCAGCCACACGGTCTCAACTAGAGATGCAGGACGCCTGAGCGCTCGAGTCGCGCCTCTATCGACTGCGTCATTGACGCTCAAATCCCTATTAACTTAAGACTTCAAACGCAGAAATCAACTGTCCCAACTGAACTGACTACCGACACCCGCGCCGACGCAGGATCGCGTCTCGGCGGTTTTGTGAGTGCTCGATTGCGACAAAGTCAGGCCGCTTTGGACTGCCGGTGACGCTCACGGGTGTCGGTAGACCAGAGGTGGCCGCAATCCGGACACTGCAGATGGACCACCGTGCCCTTGTTGCTCAGCAGGTACTGCCAGTGGGCGGCGCAGTTCTTCGTACTTTGACAGTCACCGCAGCGGCTGTCGTGATTGCAAGACGGGCAGGGAAGCCAGGCCCGACGGCCCCGATCGGCGCTCGGGTCAATCGGCAACACGATTCACCGTCCGATCCGGCAGCACACCGGCCACCACCAGCTCGTCGTAGATCCGCTGCTGCTCCTCGTCGAGATCGGAGTACAGCATGTCGTAGGCCTTCTCTTCCTCGGCGAGTACCGCGATCGGATCCCAGTCGTCGCCGATCGCCTCCAGCACGGCGGTGCGCCGGCGCGCCTCATCGAGCGTGAGGTCGTAGGCGAAGTCGAGGTCAGCCACCGCGCCAGATTTCCCCCAGATGGTTAGCCTGGGCAATGACCTACGTCACATTCGCTATTTGAACTTCGTCACACTTTCGTGCGCAACCAGTCTCGTTGCCTTCGGACGAATGGCGCGTCGACCACGGCGCCGTGACCCGGCACGAACACCGCGTCGTCACCGCCCGCCCCGAGGACCCCGTCCAGCGTCGCCGGCCATGCTGCCGGGTCGGAGTCGGCGTCGACGGATGGGTCGCCTGACTCCTCCACTAGGTCGCCGCAGAACACTACGGGTTTGTCAGATCCGGTGACGACGGCGATCAAGTCGTGGTCTGTGTGGCCGCGACCCGGATGGCTGATCGACACGACGCACTCGCCAAGATCGATGACGGCCGATGTGACGAGATGCTCGGGCCTGCGCAGCGCAGCGATCGCGCGGTCGACTTCGGCGGCGTTGGCCCCGTACCGAAGCGCGTCCACACGCAGATGGTCTGTGCGCTCGGCCATCGTTTCGGCAACTTCGGGGGCACAATACATCTCGGCGCAGTCAAACGCTGATGATCCGAGAATGTGGTCAAAATGATTGTGCGTCAACACGATATGGCTTACCGCACGGCCAGCCATCTCGTACACATCCCGAGCGATTCCCCGCCCCTCGGGAAGTGTCGTGCCGCTATCAACCAGCACGGCTCCGCCCCGGCCATAAACCAGGCCGACGGTGACGTCGAGAAGGGGAAGGCGACAGCGCACTACACCGTCGGCAAGCCGTTCCCAATCGAACGTCACTGCCCGAGCGTCAGTGACTGCGCCGCCCGATATTGCTCCAGCACCTGCGGCGTCGGGTCCGCGGTGTAAGACGCGGTCACCCCGAACGACCACGACGGCGGCGAATCCTGTTGCGACAGCGTCCATGCCGCTTGCCTGGCGGCGCCCAGCGCGACATACTCCGCCGGCGTCGGAACGTGCACGGGTGCGCCTAAGACGGCGGGCGCGATGCGCCGGACCGCCTCCGAGCGCGCTCCCCCGCCAATCAGGATGATGTGTTGCACGTCGACGCCCTGCGCCGAGATCTTGTCGATGCAGTCTGCCATCGACCCCAGCAGGCCCTCGACCGCAGCGCGAGCGACATTGGCGGGCACGAGATTACGAGTCGTGACGCCCTGCAACGCGCCCGCCGCCTCCGGAAGATTGGGCGAGCGTTCGCCCTCGAAATACGGCACCAGCGTAAGACCGTCGGCACCGGCGGGCGCCAACAACGCCAGCCGGTCCATCTCGTCGAAGTCGACGCCGAGCATCGTCTTCACAGCCGCCAGCACGGGCGCCCCATTGAGGGTGCACACCAGCGGCAGCTGCCGCCCGGTGGCATCGGCGAAACCGGCCACAATCCCCTCCGGATCATGGGGTGCCGACTCGGCGACCGCACTCACCACCCCGGACGTGCCGAGCGACACGATGCAATCACCAGTACGCGCACCCAGCCCCAAGGCCGCCGCCGCATTGTCGCCCGCGCCTGGACCAAGCAGCGCGCCCGTCGCCGTCTGCCCCGCGGTATCCCTCGGGCCCAGCACCGTGGGCAGCGCGGGCCGGCGTCCCCGCAACGCCCGCTCGAGCAGATCGGGCTGGTAACTGTCAGCCTCCGACGAGAAATATCCTGTGCCGCTCGCGTCACTGCGGTCGGTGCGCAGCGTGGCGATATCCGTCGAACCGCTCAGCCGCCACGTCAGCCAGTCGTGCGGCAGGCAGACCGCCGCGGTCGCATCCGCGTGCGCCGGTTCATGATCGGCCAGCCATCGCAGCTTGGCCGCCGTGATGGCCGCAACGGGCACCACGCCGATCCGCTTCGCCCACTCGCCGGGTCCGCCCAACTCGTCGACGAGAGCCTGCGCTGCAGCGCTGGAGCGAGTGTCGTTCCACAGCAATGCATCTCGAACTACCGAACCGCTGCCGTCCAGGCATACCATGCCGTGCTGCTGGGCACCGACCGACACCGCCGCCACATCGTCCAGGCCGCCCGCAGCACCGATGCTGGCCTGAAGCGCCGACCACCACAGCTGCGGATCGACCTCCGTGCCGTCGGGATGAGGCGACGACGCGGACCGCACGATCTCGCCGGTGTCCGCGTCGCAGATGACCACCTTGCAGGACTGGGTGGACGAGTCGACGCCCGCAACGAGTGCCACGCCTGCGAAGCTACTCCTGACCGATGAGTTCCTCGGCGGCGTGAGGTCACTATCTATATGCGAAAACTCGTGATCACCCAGAACATCACGCTGGACGGGTCCATCGAGATGCTCGACGACTGGTTTGACCCCCAGCTCCAGGACGAGGATCTGCTCAAGGAGTCGCATCGACAGGACTCGCAGGCCGATGCGCTGCTCGTCGGTCGTCAGACGTTCGAGGACTTCCGCGGCTACTGGCCCAAGCAGACCGACGACGCCACCGGCGTGACCGCCTACCTGAACCAAGTGGCCAAGTACGTGGTGTCTGCCACGATGACCGATCCGCAGTGGGAGAACTCGACGGTGCTCGCCGGTGACCCCGTCGAGCTGGTAACCGCGCTGAAATCTCGGCCGGGTAAGGACATCGTGCTGACCGGCAGCATCAGCCTGGCGCACGCGCTGATCGGCGGCGGATTGGTCGACGAATACCGTTTGTTCGTCTATCCAACGGTGCAGGGCCGCGGCCGTCGACTGTTCCCCGACGGCGCCTCGATATCGAAGCTGACGCTGGTAGAGGTGCCGAAGTCGTTCCGTTCCGGTATTACGCTGTTGCGCTACGCGGCGTGAATGATGCCGATCGCCCCACCGCGATCGGCAGGACTGTCAGACTTGCCGCGTGGGTGACATCGAGCATCCCGAGGCCCAGAAGAAATGGGACTCGGATCGCGACGAGACCGAAGCGCAACGGCTCGACCGGAATTGGTCCAGCCTGCTGCAGGAGTTGCGGGTGGCACAGACCGGTGTCCAGTTGCTCACCGGCTTCCTGCTGATGCTGCCTTTCCAGCAGAGGTTCACCCAGCTCGACTCCATCATGCGCACCGTCTATCTGACCACAGTCGCGTGCTCAATCGGTGCGACCGTGTTGTTGGTTGCCCCCGTCACCATGCACCGCCTCCTGTTCCGCCGGCATCGCCTCAAGACCTTGGTGAAGGCCGCGCACAGTTACGCAACGGTGGGCACCCTGCTGCTCGGGGTGGCGCTCGCCGGGGTGGCAGTCGTCATCTTCGACATCGTCGTGGGCAGGACCGGCGCCTGGATATCGGGCGCGTGCACGCTGGTGGCGCTCGCGGCGTTCTGGTACGTGATGCCGCTGCGGGTGCGTGGGGACACAGACAACTCCTACTAAAGTTTGCGTCCCCGTAAGCGTGGGAACTCAGGGCGCATGTTGATCCGACGAATTGCGCGCCCGATGTTGTCAGCGGTATTCATCAGCCGCGGCGTCGATGCCTTGCGCAGCCCTAAACCCGCCGCCGATGCGGCCCGCCCCACGCTCGAGGGTCTGAGCAAGCTGCCCGATCCCGTAGGCACCAAAGTTCCGTCCAATGCCGAGACGGTCGCCCGCGTCAACGCCGCCGTGCAGATCGGCGGCGGACTGCTGCTCGCCACCGGCAAACTACCCCGGCTGGCGTCGGCGGCGCTTGCGCTTAGCGTGGTCCCGGGAAGCCTTGGCGGACATACATTCTGGAGTGAATCCGATCCGCAGCGGAAGACCGACGAACGTCGCGCGTTCCTCACCGACATCAGCCTGATCGGCGGGTTGATCATCGCCGCCGCCGATACCGAGGGCAAACCGTCACTCAGCTGGCGCGGCCGCCGCGCCGCCCACAAGGTCTCCGACGCCGTCAGTGCCGCCCTGCCCGTCGGCGCGGCAGGCGCGGCCACCGGCGGCGCGCTCGCCGACAGTGCGCTGGCCGAGAAGGTGGGACACGGGCTGCAGATCGGCGCCGAACGCGGCCGCGAACTGGCCCACGTCGCCCGCGAACGCGGTGCGGAGTTCGCCGACGTCGCACGTGAGCGCGCACCCGTCCTGGCCGACGCGGCCCGGGAACGCGCTGCCGAACTAGCCGAGGTCGCACGTGAGCGCGGCGCGGAATGGGCCGAAGTTGCGCGTGAACGGGCCCCGGAATACGCCGAGGTGGCCCGCGAACGTGCCGGTGAGCTCGCGGAAACCGCCAGCACCCAGGTCAAGCAGCGCCGCAGCCGTTTGCGCTGATCCGAATCTCGTTGCGCGCCAATGAGCGGTTGTTGGTATCCGCGCGCGTCAAACCGCCCGCGCCGCACTATGTGAGCGGTACATTTGCCGCATGACAAGCGGCGATTTCCAACCTCAGCCCGGCCAATACGGCGAACCCGGCGGATATCCGCCACCTGGTGGTCAAGAACCCGGCGGCCTTGGCCTGCGGTTCGCCGCCCGGTTGATCGACGGCATCATCGTCAACGTCGTGGCCTTCGTGCTCCTGTTCGCGATTGGCTCGATGAGTAACTACTGGGTGACTGGCTTGTTCTCGGGACTGCTGATGTTCTTCTACTTCTTGGGCTTCGAGGCCACCCAGGGGTGGACTCCGGGCAAGAAGCTGCTGGGCCTCAGCGTGCGCGGCCCCGGCGGGGCCCCCAAACCGGATGTTCAGCAGGCCGCGATCCGAAACATATGGACGCTTCTCAACATCATCCCGTTCATCGGTGGCCTGCTCACCCTTGTTGCGGTCATCGTGATCGCAGTGACGATCAATGGCAGCCCGACCAAGCAGGGCAAGCACGACGAACTCGCGGGCGGAACCCAGGTCGTCAAGGGCTGATTGACCCCGCGCGAGCAGAAGCAGAATCCCCCGAACACACTCGGCGTGTCGGGGGATTTTGCGTCTGCTCGTGCTACCTGTATGGCGTCATATCACGATCCCGAGCAACAGCACCAGCACCAGGCCGCTGACCGACAGCACGGTCTCCATGATCGACCACGACTTGATGGTCTGACCCACGCTCATCCCGAAGTACTCCTTGACGAGCCAGAATCCGGCGTCATTGACGTGGGAGAAGAAGAGCGAGCCGGCGCCGACCGCGAGCACGATCAGCGAGACCTCGCCGGTGCTCATGCCTTCCACCAAACCCAGCATCAGCGACGAGGCGGTGATCGTGGCCACCGTTGCGGAACCCGTTGCCAGCCGGATCAATACGGCCAGCACCCAAGCCAGCAGGATCACCGAGACGCCGGTACCCTTTGCCCAGTCGGCGAGCATCGTGCCGATACCCGTGTCCACCAGGACCTGCTTGAATCCGCCGCCGGCGGCGACGATCAGAATGATGCCGGCGACCGGAGGCAGCGACGTCTCAATGCAATTGACGATCTGATCGCGCGTCATCGCTGCGCCGCGACCCAGTGTGAAAATGCCGACCACAACCGCGATCAACAACGCCACGAGCGGACGGCCAAGAATGTCGAGGGTTTGGCGCAACAGGTTGGTTTCGTCGTCGATGAAGATGTCGGCCAGCGCCTTACCCATCATCAAGCCGACGGGCAGCAGAACGGAAAACAGGGTGATGCCGAAGCTGGGCCGTCGGCGCTCAACGCGAGTGGCGGTTTGTGTCGCCGTGCGCTCCCCCTCGGCGATATCAGCAGCAGTAACCACTGAACCACCACCGTTGCGGCTGAAGTCGTCGGCCTCGAAACGATCCGGCACGTCGACGACGACCCAGCGTCCGGCGAGCTTGCCAAACAGCGGACCGGCGACGATGACGGTTGGAATCGCCACGGCCACACCCAATGCCAGCGTGATGCCCAGATCGGCGCCCAACAGGTCGATCGCGGTCAACGGCCCGGGGTGCGGTGGAACCAACCCGTGCATAGCGGAAAGTCCAGCCAGCGCGGGGATTCCGACTGTGACCAACGAGAGCTGCGACCGCTTGGCCACCAAGTAGATCACGGGCATCAACAGCACAAGGCCGATCTCGAAGAACATCGGCAGGCCAATGATTGCGCCCACCAGCGCCATTGCCCACGGCAGCGCGCGCGGAGAAGCATGTCCGACGATGCTGTCGACAATCTCGTCGGCCCCACCGGAATCGGCGAGCAGCTTGGCGAACATCGCGCCCAGTGCGATGAGGATGCCGACACCAGCCGCGGTGGTGCCGAACCCGTCGCCGAACGAGTCGAGCACGTCTCCGAGATTCGCTCCTGCGACGATCCCGACGGTCAGGGCACCGAAAATCAATGCGAGGAATGGATGCAGCTTGGCGATCGTGATCAGCACGACTATGAGGGCGATTCCGGCCAGCGCCGCCAGGATCAGCTGCCAGCCGGCAGCGACGGGTTGTGGCAGCTCGGTGTCGGCCGCCAGGGTAGAGATCGCCAGCCCGATATCTGCGGTCATCGGTTCTCCTGTTTGGTTGTGCGCGAGGCGGATACGTAGTTTTTGACGATGAAGTCGATGTTCTGATCAACATCGGTGAGGTGCCGCCCCTCGGGTGGGTCGACATCGCCACTTGTCAAGCCACGGCCCACAAGGCGGCGCTGATCACGAATGCGGTGAGGCCAAGCGTCGTCTCCATGACTGTCCAGGTCTTGAGCGTGGTCTTCACGTCCATGCCAAAGAACCGACTGACCAGCCAGAAACCCGAGTCATTGACGTGTGAGAGCACGGTCGCACCGGCGGCGATGGCGATCACGAGCAGCGCGAGCTGGAAGTTGCTCAGGGCCGCCTCGGCGGCGGCGGCACTGATCAGACCGGCCGTCGTCGTCAACGCGACGGTGGCGGAGCCCTGCGCGACGCGGAGCACCGTGGCGATGATGAAGGCCTGCACGATCAAAGACATGCCGAGGTTTGCCAGTGAATTGCTCAAGGCATCGCCGATGCCGCTCAACCGCAGTACACCGCCGAACATGCCGCCGGCTCCGGTGATCAGGATGATCGCGCAGATCGGGCCCAGGGCGTTGTCAAGGATGGTGCTGACGTCGGCCATCGAGCGTCCCCGCAATCCCAACACGAGAGTGGCCACGAGCACCGTGATGAGCAGCGCAACGTTGGTATTCCCGAGCAGCATGAGGTACTGCGCCCAGGTGGCGTCATCTTCCAGCACGCCGGCGGTGATGAGGGTATCGAGCACCGTATTGAACGAGATCAACACGAACGGCAGGAGCAACACACCGAGGACCGTCGTGAAGGCCGGAGCCGTGCGGGTCGCGGTCTGTGCCGCGCCGCCTGAGCCGGCGCCATTACGATCCGCGTCCTCATCGCGGCCACCGTTGATGTGACCGAACAACGCTTCCGGGATGTCGACCTGTACACGGCGCCCCATAACTTGTGAGACGAGGAAGGCGCCGACATACCACGAGACGACGGCGATGGGGGCGCCGACGAGCAGAGTGAGACCAATGTTGCCCTCGAGCGCTTCGGCGGCCGCGACCGGTCCAGGATGTGGCGGCACCAAAGCGTGCATCGCGGCGAAGGCTCCGGCGGCCGGCAGCGCATACAACAGGAGCGACCCGCCGAAGCGCCGCGCGACCGTCATGATGATAGGCAGGAACACGACGAGTCCAGCATCGAAGAAGATCGGAAATCCGAACAGCAGCGCGGCGACGCCAAGGGCGAGCGGAGCCCGCTTCTCTCCGAACCGGCCGATGAGGGTGTCGGCGAGGACCTGTGCGCCGCCGGTGACCTCGAGGAGTCGGCCGATCATGACGCCGAAGCCGACGAGCAGCGCCACCGCGCCGATTGTGTTGGAGAAACCGAAGGCCAGCGCGTCGGGTACGTCGCCAACGGGGATGCCCGCGGCCAGCGCCGTCAGCACGCTCACCAGCACGAGTGCCACGAAGGCATGCAGCTTCACCTTCATGATGAGGAACAGCAGGACTGCCACGGCCGCCGCGGCGATCAGCAGCAGAGTGGTGGCGCCATATGCCGGCTCGATTGCTTCCACGGATCCTCCGAATCGTCAATGCCCGGCCTGTTCCGGACGTCTTACGGTCTTAGTGTTGCTTCGTCAGCCAGCCGGCCGAGACGGTTGAGTCGGTTCGATGTCCGCCGTCACGACGGTGAGCGCCGGGTTCATCGATTCTCCTCTTCGGTTGTGCGCGAAGCGGATACGTAGTCGTCAACGATGGAGTCGATGTTCTGGTCGACATCGATGGCCATGCCGCGCTCATCGGTCTCGAGCGGCTCGAGCGTGGCGAACTGAGACGCCAGCAGTGACGCGGGCATGAAATGGCCGGGCCTGCTGGCCTGCCGCTTGCCGATCACCTCGGGTGTACCGGCAAGGTGCAGGAATTCGACGTCCGGGCAATGGTGGCGCAGCTGGTCGCGGTACTTGCGCTTGAGTGCCGAACAGCTCATCACCCCGCCGTCGCCGACATGCTGAGCGAGCCACTCCCCGATCGCTTCCAACCACGGGTAGCGGTCGTCGTCATCGAGGGGTTGGCCGGCCGTCATCTTGGCGATGTTGGCGGGTGGATGGAAGTCGTCGGCGTCCGCGAAGGGCACCCGCAGACGCTGCGCCAACGCCGCGCCGACGGTCGACTTCCCGGAGCCAGAAACTCCCATGACGACGATTGGTGACGCCATCCACTCCCCCTACCCAGTAGTGCTTGACATCACACAGAATGCCTCAATGATCATACGATTGCAACCCTGCAGCGGAATCATATGTTTTTAATAACGCCAGCAAAGGTATGACAGGATGTATACGTGGCCTCCGAAGCAATCGTCGGCGCCCTGCACGGCAATTTGCTCACCGCGCTGGGCACCGCCATCGTGTCCGGTGAGTACCGGGCCGGTCAGGTGCTCACGCTCGAAGGGGTCAGCGCGCAGCACGGGGTGTCGCGCAGCGTCGCCCGTGAGGCAATCCGCGTGCTCGAGTCGATGGGGATGGTCGCTTCGCGCCGCCGAGTGGGCATCACCATTCAGCCGGCCCCCAACTGGAATGTCTTCGATCCCGTGCTGATCCGATGGCGACTCGAGGCGGGCGACCGGGCAGCCCAGCTGGTGTCGCTCTCGGAGTTGCGGCGAGGATTCGAACCGGCCGCCGCCGCTCTTGCCGCTCGACGTGCCGACCCGCACCAGTGCCGGATCATGGCGGCCGCGGTATCGGACATGGTGGTGCATGGCCGTTCGGGCGATCTCGAGTCATATTTGTTGGCGGACAAAATCTTCCACCAGACACTGCTCGAAGCTAGCGGCAATGAGATGTTCCGGGCGCTGAACGGCGTCGTCGCCGAGGTACTCGCTGGCCGCACCCACCACGGCATGATGCCCGATGTGCCAAACCCCGCTGCGATCGAACTGCACGATCAGGTCGCCCGCGCGATTCGCCTGCGCGACGAGGAAGCCGCCGAGCGCGCCATGCGCGCGATCATCGACGAGGCGGTATCGGCTGTGGCCGAAGAGTTTTCGGATCCGTCCTAGGGGCGCGGCGCGTAACTGTAGTTGATGCGGCCGCCGCTCACCGTGGTGACCGTCAAGGTGTACGACGCCGTGTCTTGGCCGGTGGTGACCGTGCAGGAGACGGTGCTTCCGGCCTTCCCCTCGAGGTCGCCGACGCACTGGGCAGAGTCTGGTCGCCGCCCCGATTGCCTCTCGAACTCATCGAGCAACGAACTCGCCACTTCGTCCCTGGTCAGCACCGGCACCATATCGAAGTTCATCATCAGGCCCTCGACCTTGTTCACTTCGACCGTGCGGCGCAGCGTGTTTCCGCCTGCGTCGACCTCGCAGTGCGTGGTGGCGCCGACCTTGCCGTCCAGGCCCGATTCGCACGACACCGACGCGACCTGCGCATGCCACGCGTCGGCGACAAGTCGCGAGACCGCCTTCTCGAGTTGCTCTTTGGACACCGCCGGGGTCATTTCGTAGTCGATGGTGCCGCCTTCGACACCGGTGACCGTGACGACCGGTTCGAAGCTATTCGTCGGGCTCATCACCACATCGCAGCGGGTGGTCTTGCCGACCTCGCCGACCAGATCCTCTTTGCACGTCACCGATTGCGGTTGTTCGCCGGCACTGGCAAGCCGAGCGGCGATGTCAGTTTGCAGGGCATCCTTGTCGACAACCGGGGTGCCGTCGACTCCGACGGTCGCATCACAGCCCGCGACCACTACCCCCAGGGCCGCTAGAGCGCCCACGGCTGTCTTCACCATATGCAAGGGCCGCCTCCTGAAGCATTGCTGGCTGCCCGCCTGCGTGGCGTTTGCACGGACCATAGCAAGTTCGCTATGGGCGTGATGGTTAACTGCCAAAGTGAGCAGACAGCCTTCGCTTGCGCGCCGGTTCTTTGATCGCTTCGAACCGGTGCACGCCGTCACCTACTTCGCTGCGGAGTCCCGAACCGCCTTCGACGGGCTCGGGTTTCGCGGATTCTGGGCGAGCTACTTTGCCGCTCGATCCGCCCCATTCGGCGTGGTGCCGGTAGAGATCGTCACCGCAGCCTTCTACAACTTCACTCCCGAACGCGTCGCCAAGGCGCTGCCCGCTGCGTGGCAGATCGCGTCCCCGTCGGACCTTCTGCGCGTGCGCCAGGAGTCAGCGGTGGCGGCGCTTCGCCGTTACGGCGTGACCGACGACGAGGCGGGCGCCGCGGCCGAGCTCGCCGAGAAGGCCGCGCGCAGCGCGCCCATGGACGGTCGGCCGCTGTTCGCGGCGAACCTGTCGTTGGATTGGCCGGACGAACCCGTCGCCAAGCTGTGGCACGCGGTCACGCTGCTGCGCGAACAGCGCGGCGATGCCCACGTGGCCGTGCTGTGCACGCTCGGCGTGTCGGGCCGCGAGAGCAACGTGCTGCACGCCGCTGGGGGCAGGGTGCCGCAGGAGATGATCATGCGCAGCCGTGATTACGACGAGGAGCAATGGGCCAGCTACCGCACTCGGCTGGCCGGTCGCGGGCTACTCGACGGCGACGGCGCTCTCACCGACGCGGGCCGAGACCTCAAGCAGCGGATCGAGGACACCACAGATCGGTTGGCGCTTTCAGCGCTCGACGGGCTCGACGACGACGAAGTCGAGCGGCTGTTCCGGGCGCTGACGCCGATCACGCGGAAGGTCGTCGCCGCCGGTGACGTGCCCGCCGCGACGCCGATGGGGCTGGGCCGCGACGACCTGCACGACGACAGCGCGCACCTGTCCTAAGGCTCATTCCGCGAGCATGCGGGTCTGCACCCCGACACGCCGGAATTTGCGGCCATTATGCGCACGCTCGCGGCACGCTGACAGCCGTGATCCTGAAATCCATCGCCCTGTTCGTGCTCGCCGCGCTCTTGGAGATCGGAGGGGCGTGGCTGGTCTGGCAGGGCGTGCGCGAACATCGCGGATGGCTGTGGGCCGGTGCCGGCGTTATCGCGCTGGGCGCCTATGGGTTCGTCGCTGCATTCCAGCCCGACGCCCACTTCGGCCGAGTGCTGGCCGCGTACGGCGGGGTCTTCATCGCCGGCTCGCTGGCCTGGGGCATGATCGCCGACGGCTTCCGGCCCGACCGCTGGGACGTCGCGGGAGCCGTCGTCAGCCTTATCGGTGTGGGCTTGATCATGTACGCTCCGCGCTGATGCGGATCATCGTCACCGGCGGCAACAGCGGCGTCGGGAAGGCCACCGCCGCCGCGCTGGCTGGCAGCGGCCACAGCGTTGTTATCGCATGCCGAAGCCTCGAGAAGGCCGAGCGAGCGGCAGCCGACATGTCGGGCGACGTCGAGGTTGGTCAACTCGATCTCGCCGATCTCGCTAGCGTTCGCGCATTCGCTGATTCGGTGGAAACCGTTGATGTGCTGGTGAACAACGCCGGCATGATGGGTCTGCCGCTGGCCCGCACCACCGACGGCTTCGAGGCCCACATGGGGGACGAACCACCTCGGCCACTTCGCGCTGACGTGTCTGCTCGGCGAGAAGATCAAAGAGCGGGTGATCTCGGTGGCAAGCGCGATGTATCACTTCGGCCGCATCGATTTCGACGACCTCAATTGGCAGAACCGCACGTATTCGAAGACGGCGGCCTACTCACAATCCAAGCTGGCGAACCTGCTTTTCGTGACCGAGCTGGCCAACCGGGGAATCCGGGCCTACGCGTCGGATCCGGGCATGACCGATACCGGTATCACGAGAGGCATCGCTACCGATATGCCGCTGGCCGAGCGCTTTACAGTGTGGCGGTTCTTGCACACGCCGGCCCAAGGCGCGCGAGCGACCCTCCAGGCCGTGACGACCGAACTGCCCAGCGGAACGTACTTCGCGCCGCGGTTCAATCAGTGGGGTAAGCCGCGAGTGACCGGATTGCGCAAGAAGGCCCGCGGCCCAGTGATGGCCCGCCGGCTGTGGGAGTTGTCTGCCGAACTCACGGGTTGCGACTGGCCGGGCTAGGGCTGGTTGCGGTTCCACTCCACCCAGCCCACCCCCGTGCGGCCGTCATCGGTCGTGACCGCCACCCAGGCCCGCGGGAAGTGACTGACCCGGCCTTCGGGTGACGTCAACAGCACCGGCGCGTGCCCGCGGACATCGATGGTGGCAGTCAGGTCGCCATAATTGACTGTGGTCGCCTGCGGTAACCCGTTGTCGCCGAACGTCTCCCGGGCGGTCACCGTCTGCAGCTCGACCAGCGGATGGCCCGGCTGCTGCACATATCCGATGCCGATCGGCGGGGCGCCGGGGATGCGGATGTCCACGCCGTGGAGGTGCGTGCCGTCGTCGAGATGCAGTGCGCTCCACACCCAGTCCATCGCCCACCAGTCCCGCACACCCCACGAGTGGTCGCGTTGACCTGCGACCTCATTCACGCCGATCTCCCGGTCGCCGACCGTGACGGTGCCCGACACCGTGCACGGAATCTCATAGCGCGGCGTGATCCGGTATTGGTACGGCGTGCCTGCCGTCGTCCACACAAGATCCGTCGTCAACTCGACTTGCCTGCCGGCTTCGCCTCGCAGCAGTGCGGCCGGATCGTCGTAGGACTGTGCCTGTCCTTTCATCGCGACCCGGTACGTGCGCAGCGGTTCAATGGCCGTCAGCGTCAGATCGATCGCGCCGGTGCCCTGGAAGTCGACGAGCGCGAATGTTGGGATGCCCGGGCCACACACGAGCCCGTTGATCCACGATGTGTCCTGGTTGGGATACAGCCCGAGGCGTATCCAGCCGCCGACACCGCCTCCCGCATCGGCGAAGTCGAAATACCAGCTTTCGTTCCACAGTGGCTCGTCGGTCGCCGGATGCGCGCCCTCGTCGCCGGCTGTCGGTGTAAGTGGTTTGGCGACAACAGGTTCAGGCAAGACGCCAAGCGCATTGGTGTCGAGTACGTGCTGGCAGTGCCGCTGCAGCATCACCATGAACATCTCGTCGCCACGGGCGGTTTGCGCGACGAGCATCGACGAGACGATCGCCATCATCACCCCGAAGAAGCTCTGCCTGCGCACCCCGTCGCGCACGTCGTCCAGGCTGAGCAGAGCGTTCGGTCCGAGGGCGTCGTGATAGGCCCGCAGCAGCGCCTCGTAGTGATCGCGGCGCGTGTCGTCGGGCAACGCACAGCCGAGGAAGTACGCGACGTCTGTCATCGCGGGACCCCACGTGACGGTCTGCCAGTCCACCACCGTCAGCGGACGGTCGGCTCCGGACTCGCCGAACAACATGTTGTCCAGCCGATAGTCACCGTGCACAAGACCGTGCGCACGCTGCGCTGCGGTTTCGCTTGCCACGTACGCGTCAAAGCTTGACACCAGCCGCTCGCACACCTCCCGATGTTCCGGCGCGATCTGGTCGCGATAGCGCACTAGGAAACCGGAGTAGAGCTGGCCGATCACGGCCTGGTTCATCGGCGACTCGCGGTTGAGCCAGTCAGCGTTGGCCATCGCGGCGTCCCCGAGCAGCGGTGCATGCACCCTGCCCAATTCGGACAGCGCCAGCAGGGCCTGTTCGACTGTCGCACCCTGGATTTCGTTGCCGACGACGGCCGGGGCCGCGTCACCGAGCAGTAGATGAAAGGCGCCCGTCTCGGCGTCGAACGCGGCGTGGTGGCAGGGCGCGATCGGCCCGCCGAGGCCCGGAGCGACATCGGTGTAGAACCGCACCTCGCGCTCGTAGAGGCCCAGCGCCAGGCCAGTCTGCCGGCTTACCGGATCACTTGCGGCGACCTTGAGCACCACGGAATTCGGTCCGCTCGCACCGTCGGCGTAAGTCAAAGCGACGCGGTAGCACTCGCTCATCTGCCCCGTGCCAATGCGTTCGAAGTCGAAGTCGCGCACCGGAACTCCCAGCGCAGCGGTGAGCCACTCGGCCGTCAGATCGGTCGGCCGCTCCACCACGTCAGTGGTGCGCACTGGTCGTTGAGGTGTGGGCGCCGACGACGTCGAGTGACGGGTTGCGGTCGAAGAACCCGAAGGGCTTGAGCCAGAAGGACACCACGTCGACGGGCATCACGGGCCAGTCCTCGGGCCGGGTGATGTGGTGGATGCCGAACACATACCACATCACCACATCGGTGTTCTCGATGGACCTGTTGGCCATCGTCCAGCGCCCAAGACCGGTGTCTCGGCTTGACTGGTTCACGAATTCCCCCGCGGGCCAACGCTCATCGGGTCTGTTGGGGGTCACCCACAGAGTATGACCGATCACACCGGCGCGTTCGAGGACGGGTGATTCGGAGTCGAACATCGGCGGGATCGCGCCGTTGGGAACCAATTTGTACGAAGGGTGGATGCCGAGCCCGTTGACCACGTTGGTGTTGACCACCTTCCAACTGCGCTGCGTCGCGAAATTGACATCCTGCTTGGCCTGGCTCTCGGTGCGCAGCGGCACATTGCGGACGACGAGTGAGAGCCCGTGCGGATTGTCCGGGCCGACCGGCTCCGGATGGGACTCCGACATGAAGACGGTGTTGTCGCTGCCGTCGATGTCCATGTCGAGCCGGGCGACAAGGAAGTGTTGGTGGAACGGCGCGTACGTGCGTTCGTCGACCAGCGTGCCGTTCGGATTGGGCTGACCCGGTGCCAGCGGTGTGGTCACCATGATGCCGGTGGCCCGCACCTCGCATTCGATGTTGCCGTCCTGGTACAGCCGCCAGTACATGAGGTATTCGTAGTTGGCGACCGTGACGTGGAACGAAATCGTCAGCCGCCGCATCCGGCGGATCTCCGCGCCTATCTGGTGGTCGACGTGCTTCCACAGCACGGCGTTGTCTTCTTCGTGAATGCAGATGGCGTTGGTGATCGTGTAGGGCTCACCCCTGCTGTTGTGCAAAACGGCGTCCAGATAACGGATCTCGCCAAGGCAGTCGCAGCCGAGCTCCAGCGACGTGGTCATGAAGCCAAGGCCCCACTCGCCGATGTCGAACGCGGTGCGCCGATAGTGGTCTTCCGATGGGTCGCGATAGGGAACGATCATCTCGGCAAACGACATTCGATGTGCCACAGAGCGATTCCGGTCGCCATCGCGATAGCGCACCGTGTGCAGGGTCATTCCCTCGCGGTGGTTGAAGCCGATACGCAGCGACCAGTTCTGCCAAGCCAGCAGGTTGCCGTCCATGGTGAACGACGGCCCTTCGGGTTGGGTGATGTGCAGCGGCTTGAGTGGCTCGCGGCGCGATGTCGAGCGGATGCGTTCCGGAATGTGGCTCGGCACGTATTCGCCCATCACGTCGGGCCGTTCGACGCCCTCCCCAGAAAACGGGCCACTGTCCTCGACCCGCAGTAGCTCCATCGAGTTGAGATCGATCACGCAATGCAGCCCGCTGACCAGATTCGCATACGGGTTGGCGCCGGGCGCGGCCTTGACCCAGCTGTCCGACCAGCCGAGCCGCCGGTCGCGGTACTCCGGCGGCGCTACCGCGGCGCCGTACGTCCAGGTGTCGAAGAACACCAGATCCATGTCGGTGATACCGCGCTTGGCCAGTGCGCCGACGACGTCGGCGTGGGTGCGCAGCAACTGGTCGCATTCGACGAACTCGTCCACGGTGAAGTTGGCCTGCACGCCGGGAACATGCTCAAACGCCTCGACGCGATCGTCGGTCACCGACACCACGCTCTTGTACGTGGTGTTGTTCGACCGCTGCAGGCAGATCACGTCGGCGCGGCGCGACGGCGGTGGTCCCCCGTCGTCGAACGCCTTCAGTTCGCCCTTGCCCGGTTCGGCCAACTCGATCGATGCGAACCGCCAGCCGTCTCCGACGCCGTGCTCGCGCTGCAGGATCGACGCGACCGCCGTGAACTCGTCGCCGCTGAGCGGATCCAGTGGGTGGGCCACGGAATCACGCAATCACATGCGCGCCGAGGCGCGCAGCCGATTCGCCGAGGCGTCAGCCGGTAGCCAGCGAGAACCCTTCCCAGGCCTGTCTGCGGTCGGCATGGGGGTCGTACTCGATGCGGGGCTGCCGATCGAACACCATCACCGCACGGTCGGCGCTGGTGTACGCCGGCCAGCTCTCGCCGGGCATGCCGGTGCGGCTGAAGGTCCGCCACCGGGCCTGCACGTCGTCGCTGACCCGCAGCGCGGAACGCCTGTCTGCGGCGGCGGTGAGCAGCCGGCCGAACTTCGTGCGGTAGACGTCGAACACGGCCAACAACTCGGTGGCGTGGGTGGCGCCAAGGCCCGACCAACGCAGCGTCCGCGGCGCGTAGTCGTAGCGGTACACGTACGTCGGGGCGTGCAGGCTGTGCGCCTCGGCGATCTGCCAGGCGGCCGACCCGAATGCGAAGTCGCCGCCGAACTGGATGCAGGCAGCTGGGTCGGGGTAGCCCGGGTATGCGGCGGTAATACGTTCGCGCTCAGCAGGATCCGTCTCAGCGAGGACGCGTTCGATCATCGGCTCGGTCATCGGAAGGAGGTGAAGGAAACGCCCGAAGAGCCGGGCTTCCTCGGCGTTGGTGCCAACGATCAGCGGCACCCGGTGCGCCTTGCCTGCGCGCATCGCCTCGACGGGGTCCAGCGGCAGGTAGTCGGTGCCCCGCGTCGGACCGGCCGCAAACGCGCCGAGCATGTCGCGCTGCCCCTGCCTGACCAGCCGGTCGAACGCGGTTACCAGCTCTGCCGGACGAGCCGCCATCACGGCGTGTGCACCGTCTTCCTCGCGGGCACCGAGCAGCGTGGCGAATCGGGCGGCGTAATCGGCGGCGACATCTGGAGAGCGGATCAATCCACTGGCCGGACTCTCCGAAATCGCTTGCGCGAACAGACCTTTGGCGTCCGGAACGGCCAGCAGGGTCGCGACGGCGTGTGCGCCCGCGCTCTCGCCGAAGATCGTCACCTTTTCCGGATCGCCACCGAACACCGCGATGTTGTCACGCACCCAGCGCAACGCCATCACCAAGTCACGCAGGTACAGATTGTCGTCGAAGGTGATGTCCTTGTTGGACAGCGACGACAGGTCCAGGCATCCCAGTGCGCCCAGCCGGTAGTTCACCGACACGTAGACGCAGCCGCGCCGCGCGAGGGCCGCGCCGTCGTAGATCGGCGTCGCCGAGCTGCCCATGAAGTAGCCGCCGCCGTGGATGAACACCATGACCGGAAGCGGTTCATCGGCCCCTCGTTTGGGCGTGACGACATTGAGTGTCAGGCAGTCTTCACTCATCGGCTGGTATTTGCCAGGGGCGAGGATGGTGTACATGCGCTGCTGCGGTGAGCAGTAGCCGAACCCGTGGCAATACCGCACGCCGGGCCACGGCTCCACCGGCGCAGGGGCACGTAGCCGCAGCGGGCCAACGGGCGGCCCCGCGTATGGAATCGATCGCCACCGGTTCACGCCATCGCGGGTGAAGCCTTCGACCGTGCCGGACTCGATGGTTGCGCGGACGACTTGTTCGTGCATGACCCGACGGTATCGAAGATGACTGGGCCGCCGCGCCTTGCCGGCGATCGCGTGTCTTCCCGCTAGCCTTGGCCGTTATGCGGATTGCTGGCCTGATCGCGGCGTCTGTGCTGGTGGCGGGGTGTTCACAGTCGGTGGGCGGGGACGCCGAGCGGACGACGCCGTCGTTGGCCGTGCCACCGAGCACGCGCGCCGCACCGTCGTCAACGACGCCGTCCTCGACGACTCCCGCCCGGCCTCCCGGACCGGGTGCGCCGATGTCCGATGTCGTCGACTGGGTCGAAGCGGGAGCGCCTGCCGACGCGAGTCGCTATCACTCCGCGACCCGCGAAGGCACCACCACAGATCTTGGCCAGGACGTCGCATTCGTCACGCCGTCGGGCAAGACCAACTGCATGACCGACTCGAAGTACAGCGACGGCGCACTGGCCTGCCTGGTGGATCTCAAGGATCCGCCTCCCCGACCCGACGACGCCTATGGAGAGTGGAAGGGCGGCTGGATCGACTACGACGGAAAGCTCGTCATGGTCGGCCGGGTGATGGGCGATCCCGGTCGGTTCACCGCGGGCACCGGGCCGGAGCTGCCGTACGGTCAGTCGCTGGCGTTCGGCGACTATCGGTGTCGCAGCGACCAGGCCGGCCTGGTCTGCGTGAACTACGCGTTCCAGTCGGCGGCGCGGTTCAGCGACGCCGGGGTGCAGCCGTTCGGCTGTCTGAAGCCGTCCTCGCCGATGCCTCAGGTCGGTGAGGTGTTCAGCTGCTGAGCGCCTAGGGCTTGGTCAGGCCGGCTTGGCACCCTCCCGTGCCCGGGTGGGGTAGATCTGTGTCATCCCCATCGCCCCGATGATCACGACGACTGGGATCACCGCTTTGGTCCAATCGATGGAGGCCGGCGCCTTGGCGGCCACATATCCGAGGACGGCGATCAGTGCGAAAACCAGCGCCCACATCAGTGTCAGTACCCGGTTGGTGCGGCGAAATGCCGCCTTCTCCCACTCCTGTTGCGGCGCAGAGTCAGGCGCGTATTGCGCGGTGAAGGGCACGAACGCCAACGAGCCCAGCGACATCGCCGCGAGCACACCGCTGGACAGCGTGGTGGCGTAGGTGTCCATCCAGTCGCGGTCCTCTGCGCCCACGATCATCCCGACGATGGTCACCGCCACGAAGAACACGATGGTGACCACCTCGAGCAGTCGGGGTCCGCCGCGGCCCGCCGACACACCGAGAATCAGCGCCGCGATTACTGCACAGATCGCGCCGAACATCCACGTGCTGGGGCCGTCGGCGACGACCCAGTAGATGATCCACGGCGCGAATCCGATGAACGGGCTGCGCTCGAACCATTCGTCCACACCTCAGTTCTATGCGTGAGCAGACGCAAACGTGCCCATTTTCGGGGCGGTTTCTAGGGGTCGTTGCAACACTGCTGGTTAATTGGTTTGTAGTAGATCACGTAAACGCTCGGCTGGGGTGTCCCAGCCGAGCGTTTTGCGTGGGCGCCCGTTGAGTTGCTGGGAGACGTGTTCGAGGTCCTCAGGGCCGTACACGCTCAGGTCGGTGCCTTTCGGGAAGTACTGGCGCAGCAGTCCATTGGTGTTCTCGTTGGTGCCGCGTTGCCAGGGGCTGGCCGGATCGCAGAAATACACCTGCATGTCAGTGGCCATCGAGAACTGTTTGTGGCGGGCCATCTCGGAGCCTTGGTCCCAGGTCAGTGATCCCCGCAGATGGGTTGGCAGGGTGGCGATGGTGGCGATCAGTCCGTCACGGACGGCCTCGGCATCGTGTCCGTAGGGCAGGTGTACCAGCATCGTGTAGCGGGTCGCCCGTTCGACCAGGGTGGCGATCGCGGTCTTGTTGGCTTGACCCATGATCAGATCGCCCTCCCAATGGCCGGGTACGGCTCGATCTCCGATCGTGGCCGGCCGGTCGCTGATCATCACCATCGGATCAACGAACCGCTGATACCGTTCACCAGCGACCCGATGCGGCTTGCGTCGGGTGCGTCCTGTCCGAAGGGCTTGGGCCACTTCCTTTTTCAGGCCACCCCGCGCCTGGAAGTACAGGGCTTGATAGATCGTTTCGTGACTCACCCGCATGCTTTCGTCGTCTGGGAAGTCCTTGACCAGACGATGCGAGATCTCTTCTGGGGACCACCGCTTCTGTAAGCCGTTCTCGACCGTCTGGCGCAGTTCCTGGTTGGTCACCAGTTTGGACTGTTTTGGGCGGGCACGGGCCGCCGCGGCGGCCTTGTCGGCCTGATAGGGCAGATAGAGCCCATCGATGCTGTGCCTGTTAACTTCCCGTGAGACCGTGGACTTGTCCCTGCGGATCGCCGTGGCGATCGCGGTCTCGGTCTGCCCGTTGGCCAGCCCGTCGGCAATGGCCAGCCGGTCCGGCAGCGACAGGTACCGGCCGCTGCTGGTGACTTGATCGTCGGCTGTGCTGGGGCTGGGGGTGCTCGTCATCGGCTGTGTGTACCGCGTCCCGGTGGTGTCATCGCTGACCGTGCCGTCGGGCGTGTTGCCGATCCGGCGGACCCGGTCGCGCCAGCGGCGGCCCGTGCGATCGTGGACCCCGACCTCGCGGGCGGCCCGTGCCACCGACCAGCCCGAATCAAGCAACTCCAAGAACCGGGCCTGTGCCGCGGGCTTACTGCGTGCCCGTCGTGCCGCGGTGACCAAGCCCTGCTCAACGAGCATCCGCCGGGCCGTGGAATGCGCCACCCCAACAGCCTTCGCTGCCTGCTCAACTGAGCCGGTCTCGACCAACACCGCCGTCATTCGTGCCTGATCAACACCACTGACATCAGGCTTCGGCGGGCCCATCGGCCGACCCGTCGCACGCAAGATCGCATACCCCCGCTGCCGCGACAACCCCAACGACGAAGCAGCCTCCCGCACCGGCACACCCGCATCAACCAGCTTTGCTAGCTGATCACCACACCGAACACAATCCTCCGAAAACGACACAGCCGCGGCAACCTCTCAGATCGAGAGTGTTGCGACGACCGCGTGAACTCGCCCGCTTGAAATTGCGCAGTTTTGCGTCTGCTCACGCCGTTAGGCGACGCCCTTCTGCCTTAACAAGGGCAGCACGCCCTCGGCGAACCAGTACGCCTCCTCCAGATGCGGGTAGCCCGACAGGATGAACTCGTCGAAGCCCAGCGAGTGGTACTCGTAGATCAGGTTCGCGACTTCCTCGTGGCTACCTACCAGGGCCGTGCCCGCACCGCCGCGGACCAGCCCGACGCCGGCCCACAAGTTCGGGTAGATCTCGAGTTGGTCCACCCGGCCGCCATGCAATGCCGTCATGCGTCGCTGGCCTTCGGACTCCGACTTAGCGTGCAGCTCAGTGGCTTTGGTGATCTGCTCGGGCGTGAGCTCGGCCAGCAGTTCATCGGCGACCGCCCACGCCGCCGCCGAGGTGTCGCGGCTGATGGTGTGCAGTCGGATGCCGGAACGCACGTTGCGGCCTCGCTGTTGGGCCAGCTTGCGCACCCGCTCGATCTTGGCGGCGGCGGCCTGCGGCGGCTCACCCCAGGTCAGATAGACGTCCACATACTGCGCGGCGATCGGCAGCGCGGCGCTTGACGAGCCGCCGAAGTAGATCTGCGGCAGCGGATCCGGCGGCGCGGACACTCGCGCATCGGCGACCGTGTAGTACTTGCCCTCGAAGTCGACAGTGTCCTGACGCCACACCGAGTTGACGATGTGCAGGAACTCCCCCGTGCGGGCGTACCGCTCATCGTGGCTGAGCCAGTCACCGAACCGGCGCTGCTCGAGGTCGTCGCCTCCGCTGACGATGTTGAGCAGCACGCGGCCTTCGGAGAACCGCTGCAGCGTCGCGGTCTGCTGCGCGGCCAGCGTCGGCGGCACCAGCCCTGGCCGGAACGCGACCAGGAACTTCAGCCGCTCGGTCTCGGCCAACAGTGCCGACGCCGTCAGCCAGGCGTCCTCGCACCACGTTCCGGTTGGGGTGAGCACGCCTTCGTAGCCGAGCCGGTCGGCGGCGCGGGCCACCTCGGCCAGATACCGTCGGCTCGGCGCGCGGTAGTTCGCGGGCAGGGTGTGGTGTGACGACGCATGCGACGCGCCGACGATGGAGCGGCTGTCACCGTTGGTGGGCAGGAACCAGAAGAATTTCGCGCGCGGAGCGGGCGATTCGGCCTCGGCCCGCGGAGGGGGCAATTCAGCATGTGCGGGCATTCCTTTTCCTCAATTCGTGCTGATCAGCAGGGGCCGCAAGGTCTCGTTGTAGCGGCGGTCGACCCAGTTGGCGAACTTCGGTGCGGGAGAAGCGATCTGCCCCGATTCGGCGAACAGATCCGCGATCTTCTGCTCCGAGGCGATGATCCCGTCGTCAAGTTCAGTCGGCAGTCGCAGGCTGCGGCCCTGAACGACGTCCGCCACCTTCACGTCGAGTCCCACGGCGGCGGCGTAGCTTTGGGCCCACTGCTGCGGGTGGTCCTTCGCCCAGCGCGCCGCCTTCTCGTATCGCACCAGTAGGTCGGCCAGCGCGGTGTTGCGCTTCGGGTCGGCCAGTGCTGCATCCGACGCGATACCGAACCAGTTGCCATTGGTGACGTCTCGCGCTTGGCCGATGCTGCGCACCGGCAACTGCGCAGCGGCCTGCGCGGTGTAGGGGTCCCAGATCGCCCACGCATCCGCCTGCCGCTGCCTGAAGGCCGACAACGCATCAGCGGGTTGCAGGAACACCAGCTTCACATCCGACGGCGATAGCCCGGCCTTCTTGAGCTGAGCGAGGATGTGGCCGTGCGCAGAGCTGCCCTTACCTACGGCGATGCTCTTTCCCCGCAGATCAGCGATCGACTGGAACGGCGAATCGGCATGCACCAGAATCTGATCGCCGTTCCCGCCCCCGTCGTAGGCGGACACCACCTTCACCTTTGCGTTGGACGCCGTGCCAAAGATCGGTGGGGTGTTACCGGTGATCGCGAAGTCGATCTTTCCGGCCGTCGCGGCCTCGATCTGCGGCGGGCCGGAGGTGAAGGTCGAGAATGCGATCTTGTACGACAGGTGGTCCAGCGCCCCTGCGGCCCGCAACAGCGCCTCGGTGTTGCCCTTCTGATCGCCGACTTGCAATGTGAGATCTGACAATTCAGACAGTGGGACCGTCGCGGGAGCTTCCTTTGCGCCCGCGCTGTCCTCGCGTGACACGCAGCCGCTGAGCAGCAGACCGAGTAGCAGGATCACCGCAACGAGTTTGTGCATGACAGTTCTATCCGTCGTTTCAGATCCGGACGCCGAGCTTGTCGAGAAGCCCGGCGCGGTATTGCTCGGCGTTCAGGGATCCGCGTGGGTCGTCAATCGTCAGCGTGTGGATGAGCCGGCCCTCCTCGAGAACGAGCACCCGGTCGGCCAGCGCGACCGCCTCATCCACATCGTGTGTCACCAACAGCACCCCGAAGCCGTGCTCGCGCCACAGATCAAGCAACAGTGCGCGCATGCTGAGGCGGGTCAGCGCGTCAAGCGCACCGAACGGCTCGTCGAGAAGTAGGAGCTCGGGTTCGGCCACCAACGCGCGGGCCAGCGAAACCCGTTGCGCCTGACCGCCAGACAGCGTCAGCGGCCACGCGTCGGCGCGATCGGCCAATCCCACGTCGGCCAATGCCTGATCGGCGCGGCCCTGCGCCTCCAACCGGGCCAGCCGACTGCGGGTCAGCCCATAGACCACGTTGGTTCGGACGTCGCGCCACGGGAACAGCCGCGGTTCCTGAAAGGCCAGCGCCGGCGCACCGGAGACCACCAGGTCCCCAGTGTGGTCGGTCGATAAGCCGGCGAACACTCGTAGCACCGTCGACTTACCCGAGCCACTGCGACCGATCAGCGCGACGATCTCGCCGCGCCCGACCCGCATCGACACGTCGGTGAGCACGTGCCGGCGGCCGTACCACTTGTTGATATGCCGCAGTTCCCCTGCGACCTGGGTACGGCGTTCGGAGATAATGGTCATGAGCGGTACCTCAATGCTCGACGTTCCAGGGCTCGCACGATGGCGTCGGTGCCAATGCCGAGAAGCGCATACACGATCAGCCCGAAAATGATGATGTCGATGCGGAGAAAGTCACGAGCGTTGTTGATCAGGAAGCCAATTCCCTTGTCGGCGTTGATCTGTTCGGCGACGATCAAGGTCAGCCACCCGCTCGCCAACGACTGCCGCAGACCCACCAGCACCTGCTGCGCGGCGCTGGGCACGATGATGGTGCGAAGCCTCTGCCAGAACGAGAAGCCCAGGACCTGAGCGGTTTCAAAGAGTTTCGGATCGGCCTGGCGAATGGCCGAAAAGGTGTTCAGGTACAGCGGAAAACTCACGCCGAGTGCCACCAGTAACACCTTGGGCAACTCGCCAATGCCGAACCACAGAATGAACAACGGGATCAGACCGAGGTGCGGCAGCGCGCGGATCATCTGCATCGGCGGATCGACGGTCGCCTCGAACCACCGCGACAGCCCGACGGCGGTCCCCAATGCGAGACCGACTAATCCGCCAAGCAGCAGGCCCTCGATCACCCGAATACCGGATACCCGCAACGCGTCAGCCAGTTGACCAGTCTCGATCAGCTCGACGCCAGCCTCCAGGATCAGAGACGGCGCCGGCAGCACATCTTGCGGAATCAGTCCGAGCACGCTGCCCAGCTGCCATACCCCGAGTAGCACCACAGGTGACAGGAGGCGGATCACTCCCCACTTGCGGTGGGCCCGCCTGCGATTGACGGCAGGAGTGGTCGACGCCAACGGCACGGCCAGTTCGGCGGGGATGGTCACAGTGACCCGACGCTACGCATCACCGGCTGACCGCTGAACAGTTTGATTCTGTGTGATGCAAAGGCCAACGGCCCAGCCGACACGATCGCGGGCTGGGCCGTTGTGCGACAAGGGTTATGAAAGGCGGAAGGTTCCGGTGACCAAAGTTGGCGTCACCTGGCGGCCGTTGATGGTCGAGCTCATTGCGCCGTCCTGCAACTTCGTGAGTTGCGCGGCCTGCTGCAGCTTGCGCGTGTTGCGCACCTGGCTGCGGAACTGGTCGTCGGCGAGCTGTTGAATGTCGGACTGCTCGAGTTTCTGGCCGGTGGAAGCGCTGAACTGGACGCCGATGGCGCTGCCGTCGGCTCGCATGACCCACGATGCGCGCGCACCCTCGAAGTCAGCGGTGTACATACCGGCTGCGCCGGTCGCGGGTGCCGCGGTGAACTTATAGGCGACGCCATTCATCGTCAGGTCGCCCGCGACGTCGGTGCCGTCGAATTCCGCCCTCAAGGTGTCGCGGAACCGGGACTTGATGTCGAGCTTGCCGTCGGCCTGGTTGCCGAAGAACCACGCTTCGTCGTCGGTGCCGTTGCAGGCGTACGCGGCGATCGACGCGCCGTCGACCGAAATGCCGATCGTCATCGTCTTACCATCGGCCGCTTTCATATCGGCGACGTACCTCGCCGACTGTGGGAACGGGGTTGCGGTAGCCGGCGGGGTGGTGACCGCCTCGGATGTAGGAGTCGCTTCGGTGGTTTTTCCACCGGAGCAAGCGGACAGGGTGCCCAGGGCGATCAACGCGCTGACACTCACCAGCAGGGTGCGAAAGTGCTTTCTCATGTGACCAGCATGAATCGCCGCGGGCGGCCATACATGAAGAATGCGTGGAGATTGCATGGAGATCTGTCGGCAAACGAGCAGCGATGCCGGTTCAGCTCGCGAGGAAGGCGTCTACTTCGGCCCGGAACACCTGCCACGCCGGCTCGGTCGCGGTCAGCAGATGGTTATTGCTGGACAACGCCACCAGTCGGGAATCCGGAATCAGCGTGGCCAGTTCCTCACCGAACTGCATCGGTACCCGGCGATCGTCGCGCGAATGCATGATCAGGGTCGGGCATGATACCTGGCGGGACGCCTCGCGCACGTCGATACGGCCGAACTCCTCGAGGAACCGCACCGCGTTTTCCGGGGACGTGGTGCGCCGCTGCAATTGATCGAATGCGGCCCAGTCGGCCCGGGTACCGTCGGGCTGAAACTGCGCGGCGAAGACCTGACGGAACGCTGGGTCGTCACGCCCCCAGCCCACCCGGGCCAGCTCGAGATCCAATGACGCAGCGCGCTTTTCCTCGTCACCGACGGCCCGCACCGCGCGACCACGCGCATACGCGCCGCACAACACCAGGTGGCTGACCCGCTCGGGATGGCGGGCGGCGTAGGCCACCGCGACCGCGCCGCCCTGCGATACGCCGAGCAACGGGAATCGCTCCAGGCCGAGCGACTCCACTACGGATTCCAGGTCGGCGACCCAGTCGTTGAATGTGAAATCCGTTGCTTCCCAATCAGATAGACCGCAACCTCGCTCGTCGTAGCGGATGAATCGGTACTTGAGCGAAAGGTCACGAACCCAGTGCTTCCACACCGGGCTCTCGATGTCGTAGCCCAGATGGGTCATCCAGTTGGCCGCCCTGACAAGCGGCGGTCCTTCCCCCGCCACCGCGTAGGCAAGCCGGACACCGTCGGCGGCACGGCAGAACGCTATGTGCTGGCGGGGTGCAGGGTCGGCAGGTGCCTCGGCGACCGGGGCCGGCGGATCCTCGGCGACGATCGTGCCGACGAACTGATAGCCGCGGCCGCGGACGGTCCTGATGTAGCGCTGCGCCTCACCGTCATCGCCGAGCGCTCGCCTCGCAGCCTTGATGCGGCTCGTCAACGCCGCCTCACCAACGAAACGCCCGCCCCACACCGAGTCGAACAACTCCTCTTTGGTGACGAACCGGTGGGAATTGCGGATCAGCTGCGTGAGCACGTCGAACACTTGCGGCTCGACACGGATCACGTCTCCCGCGGAGCGCAGTTCGTAGCGCTGGGTGTCGAGCACAAACGCGTCGAAGCGCCACACGCCGGTTTCTGGAAGTGATACGGACACCGCGTTCCCATCTCGGGTTTTGTCGTTGGCAATCGTAAAACGGGTGTCCGCCCGGCGATGTTCACCGCGAAAAGAAGTCGCTTGCTATCGCCAGCCGTCGGCCGCCCTTGCTGCCTGCATCAGGGCGTCGCACAGCTCGCGCAATTCGGACCCCTCCGCTCCCTCTTCGATCGCGATCGCGACGTCCTCGGCGGCGCATCTGACCTGGTAAACCCGATCTGAGAGCTCGGAGGCCTCTTCGGCGGTCAGCACGACGGAGTCCGGCGCCAGCGAGGTTCCCTTGACCATCGCGCGCTGCTCATAGGCGCGTTGCCGGCAGGACTGTCTGCAGTACTGTCGCCGCCGTCCGAGGCCGACGTCAGCGACTTCACGGCCGCACCAGCGACAGGGTTGGGGCTTGAGGCGACGTACCACGGACCAGACTGTAAACCGGCGGACCCGCAGATCCCGGTATCATGAACGGTCGAGTCGGGAACTGCGCGCCATTTTGCTGCGTTGACGGTCCGGACAAAATAGTTACTTGAGGAGTGTTGACGATGGCTGATCGTGTCTTGAGAGGCAGTCGCCTCGGAGCCGTGAGCTACGAGACGGACCGCAACCACGACTTGGCGCCGCGTCAGGTCGCCAAATACCGCACCGACAACGGCGAGGAGTTCGACGTCCCGTTCGCCGACGACGCCGAGATTCCCGGCACCTGGCTATGCCGCAACGGCATGGAGGGCACCCTGATCGAGGGTGATGTGCCGGAGCCGAAGAAGGTGAAGCCTCCGCGCACCCACTGGGACATGCTGCTGGAACGTCGGTCGGTCGAGGAGCTCGAGGAGCTGCTCAAGGAGCGCCTCGACATCATCAAGGCCCGCCGCCGCGGTAACTGATGTAGTTTCGGCGGCTCGGCCGCCGTGGGCGGCTAGCGCGTAACGCCGACGCCGCGGGCGCGGTCCATTCGTCCGCGGATGCCCCATTCCGCAACCTTGAACAGGGCTTCGCGGATGTTGGACCCGCTCATCTTTGATTGGCCGAACTCGCGTTCGGTGAAGGTGATCGGCACCTCAACGACGATGAACCCGTTGTTGATGGTGCGCCAAGTCAGGTCGATCTGGAAGCAGTAGCCCTTCGAATCCACCGCGGCCAGGTCGATTTTCTCCAGCACCTCGCGTCGGTAGGCGCGGTAGCCGGCCGTGATGTCGTGAATGTCGACCCCGAGCAGGATCCGCGAGTACCCATTCGCGGTGCGCGACAACACCAGCCGGCGCCGCGGCCAGTTGCGCACCTCGCCGCCGGGCACGTAGCGCGAGCCGATCACCAGGTCGGCGCCGCCGTCGACGGCGTCCAGCAGGCGATGCAGCTGCTCGGGCGGGTGGCTGCCGTCGGCGTCCATCTCGACGAGCACTGAGTACTCGCGATTCAGGCCCCAGGCGAACCCAGCCAGGTAGGCGGCGCCGAGCCCGCCCTTGCCCGCCCTGTGCATGACGTGGACGCGGTCGGGATCGGCCAGGGTCAGCTCGTCGGCCAGCTCGCCGGTGCCGTCCGGGCTGCCGTCGTCGACGATCAACACGTGCACGTCGGGGCTGGCCTTGTGCACGCGTTCGACGATCAGCGGCAGGTTCTCCCGCTCGTTGAAGGTGGGAATGATGACCAGAGTGCGCTCACTCGGGCGCTGGGTGGTCATGTGGCTCCTTTGTCCTTACCGCGCCGGCCCAGCCGACGCACGAAACTCCCATTGTGCAGTATTGCGGCGATCACAGCGGCAACGCCGAGGAGCACGAGCAGGCCCTGCACGATCGGCCCCCATCGCGTTGCGGGCGTGAACTGCGTCTTTAGCCGCACCTGGGTGTCGAGGTAGCCGGGTTGGAAGAATTCGGTGCGGGACAGCTCACGACCGTCCGGCGCGATGATCGCGCTGATCCCCACGGTGCCCGCGACCACGACATATCGGTCGTGCTCAACGGCGCGCAGCCTGCCGAACGCCAGCTGCTGCTCGCTCATCGCCTGGTCGAAGGTGGCGTTGTTGGACGGCACAGCGAGAAATTGCGCGCCGTTTTGCACCGATTCTCGCGCGGCGCGGTCGAAGATCACTTCCCAGCATGTCGTCACGCCAATGGGCACGCCGGCGGCGCTAACCACCCCGGGACCGTTGCCAGGCACGAAGTAGCCTGCCCGGTCGGCGTAGGAGGACAGATGCTTGAAGAAGCCGCGCCACGGCAGGTACTCACCGAACGGCTGCACGATCCGCTTGTCGTGGCGGTCGGCAGGGCCGGTGCCGGGATTCCAGACGATCACTGAGTTCGTCGACACCGGGTTCTCGGGACTGTAGCCGGGGGCGACGACGACGCCACCGACGAGGATCGGCGCCCTGATTGCCGAGGCGGCGACGGAGATCTCGTCGCGGGCGTCCGGGTTGGCAAGCGGATCGATGTCGGAGGAGTTCTCCGGCCAAATGACCACCATCGGCTGCGGTGCCCGGCCGGCGCGCACGTCGTCGGCCAGCCGAATCGTTTCTCGGACATGGTTGTCGAGCACGGCGCGCCGCTGCGCGTTGAATTCCAGTCCAAGCCGCGGCACGTTGCCCTGCACGGCGGCAACGGTGATCGGTGGGTCGTCGCCGGCGCCGAGACCTGACTGCCTGACATGCGGCCAGGCCAACGCGGTAGTCAGCAGCACCGCACTGATGCACACACCGGGCAGCACCACAGCGGGCGGTGCCGCATTGTGACTGTCGTCGTCGTGGCGCCACCATTTCACGACTTCAAAAGTCATTGCCGCCAAACTGAATCCGATCAGCACCACCGCGAATGACAACAGCGGCGCACCGCCGAGTTGGGCGATGCCCAGCAACGGGCCGTTAGTTTGACTGAAACCGACTACGCCCCAAGGGAATCCGCCGAACGGCACCGTCGACTTGAGCCATTCCTGAGTGGCCCATAGCGCCGCGAACCAGAACGGCCATCCGGACAGCCGCCGCACCGAAACGGCGGCCAACCCGAACAGCCCGGGAAACAGCGCTTGCAGGATGGCCAGCATGATCCACGGAAAAGCGCCGACCAGCCCGCTGATCCACGGCAGCAGCGGCAGGTAGAACGCCAGCCCGAACAGAAACCCGTATCCGAACCCCCCGGCGCGGGTGGTCGTCTCGCGGGTCAGCACCCAGGCCAGCAAGCCGAATGCGGCGATGGACAAATACCACCAGCCAAACGGTGGAAAGCTCAGGCACAGCGCGAGCCCGGCGACGATCGCGAAACCCAACTGAACCAGTCTGTCGACGACCGCTTGCCCGAATCTCTCTGCGCGGGCACGCAGGAAGGCGGCCTTGTCGGACTTGGCCGGCGCGGCGTCGTCATCGACCACGGGCAAAAAAATGTCCGTGTCGTCGGTGGCGCGGGCCCACTCGCGCCGGCGGTCCGCTTTAGCCATGAATGACGGCACCCCGATGAACCGTCTGCCGACAGCGCGGCAACGGGTCGTCGAGCCGTGGCAGAGCGGGTACCCGGGATCGCTGATCTGTCGACCAACGCTGTACCTCGTCGGCCGGTGCGCTGACTTCGAGCTCGTCGGCCTCCCAAATGGCGTACGAGGCCGGGGCGCCTGGAACCAGCGTTCCGGTCAGCCCGTCGCGGGCACCCCCCGCCCGCCACGCACCGCGCGTCGCGGCCGCGAACGCCGCCCGCACCGACACGGCGCTGCCCGGAGTGCGGTGGCGCGACGCGGCCCGCACAGTCGCCCACGGATTAAGGCCCGTCACCGGGCTGTCGGAGCCGAACGCGATGGGCACGCCTTGGGATGCTAGCAGCGCAAACGGGTTCAGCTTGGTGCCTCGGTCAAGCCCGAGGCGTTGCACGTACATGCCGTCCTCGCCGCCCCAGAGCGCATCGAAGTTCGGCTGCATGCTGGCGATCACGCCCCACGATCCGAGCTGGGCCGCGTGCTCAGCGGTGACCATCTCGAGGTGCTCGAGCCGATGCCCGCAGCGGGCCACGGCGGGTGCCCCGAAGTGGTCGACGACCCGCTCGAGTGCCGTGACGACGGCGGCGACCGCGGCGTCACCGATGACGTGAAAGCCCGCGGTGACACCGGCCTCCGTGCAGGCGCGCAGATGCGCGGTGATCGCGTCGACGTCGAGGTAGCTGTTGCCAGTCCATTCAGGTGAGTGGTCGGTGTAGGGCTCGTGCAGCCACGCAGTGCGCGAGCCCAGCGCACCGTCGACGAACAGATCACCTGCCAAGCCCCGGGCGCCGGTGCGGCCGATGAGTTCGGCCGCCTGGTCGGCAGTGGTCACAAGCTCGCCCCAGTAGCCCACGATCTCGACGCCGTGGTCCGAGTCGCGGACCTCGGTCCAGTCGTCGATGCCGCCGATGTCGGGCCCAGCGCACTCATGAACGGCGACGATGCCGAGCGCGGCCGCGGCGTCGAGGGCGGCCAGCCGGGCTCCTTCGCGCTGCCCTGGCGTCAGCTGGTCGCGGGCGCCGGCGCGCACGAGGTGATGGGCGGCGCTGGTCAGAGGCCCCTGCGGGTCGAAGCCGCGTGCGTCGGTCAGGCCCGGCGCGAGCCGGCGAAGCGTGGTCGAAGCGGCCGCCGAATGGACGTCAACGCGGGCCAGGTAGGTGGGCCGGTGGCCGACGACGGCGTCGAGGTCGTCCGTGCTCGGCGCGGTGTGCTCGGGCCAGCCCGATTCGTCCCAGCCGTGCGCCCAGATCGGACCGTCGGGATGCTGTCGCGCATAGTCGCCGACGAGGTCGAGGCAGTGCCGAAGGGACGTGGCGTTTCGCAGGTCAAGTCCGACCATCGTCAGGCCGGTGGCTGTGAGGTGGACATGACTGTCGACGAATGCTGGCGCGACGAAGCCGCCGTCGAGGTCGACGATCTGCGCATCCGGAAACTGTTGGCGCCCAACGTCATCGCTGCCAAGCCACGCGATGATGCCGTCGCGGACGGCCATCGCGGTGGCGTCGGGCATGGCGGGGCTGTGCACCCGCCCGTTGAGGAGAAGGGTGGTCACTTATTCGGGTTTGCGCTCCACGGCCTGCGGTTCGACGGGAGTGTCATCGCTGACGTCGATGACTTCGCCGTCAATGTAGTCGCCGCTCCCCGCTGCCGGGTAACCCCAGCCCGGGGCGCTCGCGGCGGCGGCAGTGACCAGCGGCACCCGCTTGGCGACTATCGCGGTGACCAGCGGGCGGGCTGCGGCACGGGTAGGCGGCAGCAACAACAAGGCGCCGACTACCGAGCTGGCCAGGCCAGGGATGACGACGAGCACCGTGCCCAGCGCGACGAGGACACTATCGGCCGCCGCTCCCTGGACGGTTCTCGCGGTCAGCCCGGATTGCAGCCGGCGAATGTGACGCTTGACCTGCGACCCGGCCAGCGCGAGGCCGACGAGGAAGGTACCGAGCAGCAGCAAGACGGTCCAGCCGAAGCCGATCGTCGAGGCCAGCGCCACGATGACCGCCAGCTCGATGACCGTGTAGATCAGAAACAGCCGCGTCGCCATGTAGTTGGAACGTCTCCGGTTCCGGGTTGGTTCCTTGTAGAGCTAGGCCGCCTTCACCTCGATCGCAGTGTGCACCTTGTCGATGCCACCGCGCAGTATCGCTTGCGGCACCCACCACCACGCGTGCCACCAGTAGCGCTTGGTCACCATTTCGAAGACGCGGCGGTTTTCGGACTTCGGCAGATTGCGCGCGACCGCCTCCACAGGTTCACCCTTGGGCTTGCCGAGCGCGCTTGACTTCTGGATGGTGACCCGCGGGGTGTTGTTGATTCTCTTGGTCTTCCATGAGCCGTCATCGGTGGTGATCAACAGCTTGTCGCCCTCGAGCACTCCCCACACCGTCGTCGGTTTGGGCCGGCCATCCTTGGTGAACGTGGTCAGCAGTAGGTACTTGGACTTGGCGACATCGGCGAACGCGTCCGCCACGACTCAGGCCGCCTTCAGCTCGATGGTCACGTTGTTCTTCATTCCCCCGCGCAGCTTTGAGAAAACGTTGAACGTCTTGCCCAGCAGCCCGTAGCGCTTTCCTATCGCGTCGTAGGTCGCGCCGTTGGCCGACTTGTCCAGAATCGCGGCCACCGCCTCGGCCGCCTCCCCCTTCGGAGTACCGGCTCGGTCGCACGGTGCGATGGTCACGTGCGGAGTATTGCGGATCCGCTTGACTTTCCACGACTTCTCCTGGGTGATGACCACCAATCGATCACCATCGGGTGCCGCCCAGATGGCCGTCGGCTTGGGCCGACCGTCCTTGGTGAACGTGGTCAGCAGGATGTACTCGGACTCGGCAACGTCGGCAAAAGTGACTGGCACTTAACCAACCTAGCCTTCGAGCTCACCTTCCGCCTCGAGCAGCACGTGGCGCAGCCCTTCCAGCGTGGTCTGTTCCGGCTGCGCCCACATGCCTCGGCCGGCGGCTTCGAGCAGGCGCTCGGCCATGCCGTGCAGCGCCCACGGGTTCGACTCGGCCATGAACTTGCGGTTCTCGTCGTCGAGCACGTACTCGGCCGAGAGCCGCTCGTACATCCAGTCGGCCATCACCCCGGCGGTGGCGTCGTAGCCGAACAGGTAGTCGACGGTCGCAGCCATTTCGAAGGCGCCCTTGTAGCCGTGCCGCCGCATCGCGTTGATCCAGCGGGGATTGACGACGCGTGCCCGGAACACCCGGGTGGTCTCCTCCGAAAGCGTCCGCGTGCGCACGGCGTCGGGCCGGGTGTTGTCGCCGATGTAGGCGGCCGGCGACTGTCCGGTCAGCGCCCGCACGGTGGCGATCATGCCGCCGTGATACTGGAAGTAGTCGTCGGAGTCGGCGATGTCGTGTTCGCGGGTGTCGGTGTTCTTGGCTGCCACCGCGATTCGTCGGTATTGCCGACTCATGTCGTCCGCGGCGGGCGCGCCGTCCAGGCCGCGGCCGTATGCGAATCCGCCCCATGCCGTGTAGACCTCGGCGAGGTCGGCATCGTCGCGCCAGTTGCGACTGTCGATCAACTGCAGCAGGCCGGCACCGTAGGTGCCCGGCTTTGACCCGAAAATTCTTGTAGTGGACCGGCGTTGGTCGCCATGCTCGGCAACGTCGGCCTGCGCGTGGGCTCGGATATAGTTGTCGGCTGCCGGTTCGTCCAGGCCCGCGACCAGTTGCACGGCGTCGTCAAGCATGGTGACAACGTGCGGGAACGCGTCGCGGAAGAAGCCGGAGATGCGCACGGTCACATCGATGCGGGGCCTTCCGAGTTCGGTCAGCGGAATCGGATCCAGGCTCACCACCCGTCGCGACGCGTCATCCCATACCGGCCGAACACCGAGCAGCGCAAGGACTTCGGCGATGTCGTCGCCCGCGGTGCGCATGGCCGACGTGCCCCACACCGACAGTCCCACCGATTGCGGCCAGTCCCCATAGTCTTCGCGGTACCGGGCTAGCAGCGAATCCGCCATGGCCACACCGGTTTCCCACGCCAACCGCGACGGCACCGCCTTCGGGTCGACAGAGTAGAAGTTGCGCCCGGTGGGCAGCACATTGACCAGGCCGCGCAGCGGTGAGCCCGACGGACCGGACTCGATGAACCGGCCGTCGAGAGCCCGCAGGATCTGCGCGATCTCCCCCGCCGTCTCGGCGAGTCGCGGCACCACCTCGGTGGCGGCGAAGCGCAGGATGTCCGCGACGGCGGGGTTGACCGTCAGGCTATCGACGGCCGCCGCGTCCCAACCTGTTTTCTGTAGCGACGCGACCAGTTCGCGGGCGGTGGCCTCGGCGGCGTCAACGGATGCTCGGTCGTCATTGCCGTCCTCGGCCAGACCGAGCGCCTGGCGCAGTCCCGGCACGGTCTGATCGCCACCGAACAACTGGCGCGCCCGCAGAATGGCCAGTACCAGATCGAGTTCGACGCTGTCCATGGGCTTTTGGCCCAGAACGTGGAGTCCGTCGCGGATCTGGACGTCCTTGATCTCGCACAGCCAGCCGTCAACATGGAGCAGCATGTCGTCGAAGGAGTCGTCTTCTGGCCGCTCGTGAAGGCCGAGGTCGTGGTCCATCTTCGCCGCGCGCATCAGCGTCCAGATCTGCTGCCGAATCGCGGGCAGCTTGCCAGGGTCGAGCGCCGCAATGTTGGCGTGCTCGTCGAGCAGCTGCTCCAATCGCGCTATGTCACCGTAGCTTTCGGCGCGGGCCATCGGGGGGATCAGGTGGTCGACCAATGTGGCGTGCGCGCGGCGCTTGGCCTGAGTACCCTCGCCCGGATCGTTGACCAGAAACGGGTAGATCAACGGCAGATTGCCCAGGGCGGCGTCAGCACCGCACGCCGCGGACATGCCAAGTGTCTTGCCCGGTAGCCACTCCAGGTTGCCGTGCTTGCCGAGGTGCACGACGGCGTCGGCCCCGAATTCGGCGTCGATCCAGTGATATGCGGCCAGATAGTGGTGACTGGGTGGCAGGTCGGGGTCGTGATAGATGGCGACTGGGTTCTCGCCAAAGCCGCGCGGCGGCTGGACGATCAGCACCACATTGCCGGACTGCAGGGCGGCGATCACGATCTCACCGTCGCGATCCTGACTCCGGTCGACGAACAGCTCACCCGGCGGCGGTCCCCAGTGCGTGATGACGGCGTCGGTGAGCTCCCGCGGAAGTGTCGCGAACCAGTGGCGATAATCCTTGGCGGAAACCCGGATTGGATTACCGGTCAGCTGGGCGTCGGTCAGCCAGTCCTGGTCTTGGCCACCGCGCTCGATCAGCGCGTGGATCAACGCGTCGCCATCCTCGGCGTCCACGCCGGGAATGTCGCCGATCGCGTACCCCGCATCGCGCATCGCCCGCAGCAGCGCCACCGCGCTGGCCGGGGTGTCCAGCCCGACGGCGTTGCCGATGCGGGCGTGCTTGGTGGGGTATGCCGAGAACACCAGCGCAACACGTTTCTGCGGAGCCGGAACCGCCCGCAGCCGCGCATGTTTGACAGCAAGCCCGGCAACGCGGGCACAGCGTTCAGGATCGGCGACGTAAGAGATCAGACCTTCGTCGTCAATCTCCTTGAACGAGAAGGGAACCGTGATGATGCGGCCGTCGAATTCTGGCACTGCAACCTGCGTCGCGACATCGAGCGGCGACATGCCGTCGTGGTTGTCCTGCCACTGCGCGCGCGAACTCGTCAGGCACAGCCCCTGCAGGATCGGGATGTCCAGCGCGGCGAGATGGGCCACGTTCCAGCTGTCGTCGCTGCCACCGGCCGTGACGGTGGCGGGCGTGGCACCGCCCGCGGCCAGCACGGTGGTCACCATCGCGTCGGCGGTGCCCAACAAATCGAGCAGCCCGGCATCGGCTGTGCGCAGCGATGCGCAGAACACCGGCAGCGGCCGGCCGCCTGCGTCCTCGATGGCCCCGCACAGCGCCTCGATGTAGGCGGTGTTTCCGGCCAGGTGCTGGGCGCGGTAGTAGAGCACCGCGATCGTCGGGCCGTCGTTACTTGTTGACGGTCGTGTTGACGGTCGCTGGAGCACACCCCAGTTCGGCGTGGCCACCGGCGCTGCAAAACCAAAGCCCGTCATCAACAGGGTGTCGCAGAGGAAGGCGTGCAGTTGCCGCACGTTCGCTACGCCGCCTTGGGCGAGGTAGATGTGGGACTGCAGGGCGACGCCCGCCGGTGTCGTGGAATACCCCATCAGGTCGGCGTCCGGCGACTGTTCGCCGCTGACGACGACGGTCGGCACACCACTGGCCACCACGGTGTCGATGCCGTCCTGCCATGCGCGGTAGCCACCAAGGATGCGGACGACGACGATGTCGGCGCCGTCCAGCAGCTCTTCGAGTTCGCCGTCGACGAGCCGCGACGGGTTAGCCCACCGGTAGCGCGCTCCGCTGGCGCGGGCGGTGATCAGGTCGGTGTCGGACGTCGACAGCAGTAGAACGGCGGGGTCTGGCACCCATCATTACTACAGCACGCGCAATATGGGCGCGGTCTACCGTGGGACAGGTGAGCGCAAGCTTCGCGCTGGGCACTGCACATCCGTCGCTGCGCGGCGTAGTGCTGCGCTACGTCGGATACGCGGAGGGGGGTGGGCGGCCTGTCACTGTCCGCCAGCTGCCCTGCACGTTTGTGCCTGTGATCATCGACCTTGATGCGGGATGGTCGGTCGCACATCGCGAGCACGCCACGCCGCTGCGGCTGGGCTCTTTCGTCGCCGGGGTGACCGATGGGCCGGTGCTCGTGGGACATGACGGGTCGGCGCGCTGCCTGCAGGTCGACCTGACACCGCTCGGTGCCCGGCGGCTCGTCGGGCTGCCGATGAGCGAGCTGGCCAATCAGTCGGTGCCGATCGACGCGGTGCTCGGTCGGCTCGGGCGCGATCTCGTGCAGAAGGTGGGCGACGCACCTGACTGGTCGACGCGATTCGCGATAATCGACAAGGCTTTCCGGGCCCGCCTCGCCGAGGCCAGGCCTGCCGATCCGGGTGTCGCGTGGTCGCTGAGCCAGATCGTGGCCAGCGGCGGTGCCGCCGTGATCGGCGACCACGCCCGCGAATTGGGATGGAGCCACCGGAGACTGATCGCGCGCTACCGCGACACCGTCGGGCTACCACCGAAGCTGATCGCACGCATCGTGCGCTTCGAGTGCCTGACCGCGCACATCAGGACGAACCCAGCGATCGACTGGGCCAGTGCCGCCATCGTCTGCGGATACTTCGACCAGGCACATCTGGCGCGTGAGGTGCGCGAACTGGCCGGCATCACGCCGACCGACTTACGCGCCGCCACTGTAAATTCCGTCCAAGACGACGGGGCGCGCTCGGCCTAGCGTTGCGCTCATGAGAGAAACACTGACGATCAATGGGGCGGTGCCCATCGTCCCTTACTCGAATCCTCGTGGCGCGATTCGCTGGCTCGAGCAGACCTTCGGCGCCGTCGCCACAGCCATTCATCCCGAGGACCCCGACCAACCGCTCAAGCACGCCGAGGTGAAAGTCGGCAACGGGCTCGTGATGATCAACGACGCCGACCGTGGCGACGATAGCCCCTTCGCCTTGCCCGGCCCGGTCCTGTTGTACGTCGTGGTCGACGATCCCGACGCCCTGCACGATCGCGCCGTCACGGCGGGCGCCGAGATCGTCATGGGCCTCACCGACCAGGACTACGGCTCACGGGAGTTCGCGGCCCGCGATCCGCACGGCAACGTCTGGAGCTTTGGGACGTACCGTCCAAGCCTCGGCTGAGGCGCTCGGTGCTAGCTGCCGTTACCCCAGCGGCCGTGCCACGTCTGCGGATAGGGCAGACCGAGGGCCACGATCAGCACCAGCAGCAGCGTGCCGAATGTGATTAGTTCGAACATCGTCGTTCCTTCCAGGACGTTCGGTGTTACTACACACACGTGCAGTAGTCGGAACGTACTGCGCTACCCGCGGGTAGTGATCATCGTGTGTGGGACCGATCACCACCCGCCGCATTGTGGCCACGGTCACAGTCCGCTTCGAATCGCGGCCATTTAAACCGTGTTCGCCGGCATCCGCGTGCCGCACGATTCGGGCATGGCGGAATTCTTTGACGTGGTGAAACTGGGCGCAAACATCGGTGCCCGCATTGACGGCATACGGCTGGCCGGCGATCTCGATGCCGAGACGGTCGCGGCGATCAACGGCGCGCTCTTGGAGCACAAAGTGATCTTCTTCCGCGACCAACACGACCTCGACGAGGACGGCCAACTTGCCTTCGCAAGCACGCTGGGTACACCAACGACCCCGCACATCCGACACTGTCACGCGGCGCGTCCGTGCTTCCGATCGACTCGCGCTACGACAAGGCCAACAGCTGGCACACAGACGTCACGTTCGTCGACAGGGTTCCGAAAGCTTCTCTGCTGCGCGCTGTTTCGCTGCCCAGCTACGGCGGGACCACCGCGTGGGCGTCGACAGAGGCGGCCTACGAGCAGTTGCCCGCGCCGCTGCGCGCGCTCGCCGAAAACCTGTGGGCGGTACACACCAATCAATACGACTACGCCGCCGACTACGACGGGCGCCACGAGGACCTGGCCGACACGGTGCGCGAGTACCGCCAGGAGTTCGTATCCGACTACTACGAGACGGAACACCCGGTGGTGCGTGTGCACCCGGAATCCGGTAAGCGGGTGCTGCTACTCGGCCACTTCGTCAAACAATTCGTCGGGTTGGGTGCCGCCGAGTCGGCGACACTGTTCGGCCTGCTGCAAGCGCGGATCACCAAGCTGGAGAACACTATTCGCTGGACATGGCAGCCGGGCGATCTCGCGATCTGGGACAACCGCGCCACCCAGCACTATGCCATCGCTGACTACCACGACCAGTACCGACGGCTCAACCGTGTCACGCTTGCCGGAGATATTCCGGTCGACATTCATGGTCAGCACAGCCGTGCCGTCGTCGGAGATGCCTCGCGGTATTCGGACGTGATCAGCCCTATCCCGCTGGCGAGCTGACTACAGCCTGTCCATTTCGCGTGACATCAGCGCGTTGTCGAGCCAAACGTGCCGCTTGGGGTAAACCGGTCGCGGCGGCCGCGCTGCGCTCGCCACCCAGCCGCCGACCGCGGATGCGACCGCGTGGACCGCGCCGTTGAGTCGACGTGGTCTCACCGGCGGCAGCGCCACCGCCGCCGCAGTGCTGAAGAGCACCTGCTGTTCAGTGATCAGCGTGGTCTCGGTCGAGCGTGTCACGGAGGTGACTGAGGATGTCTCGCGGCTGTCCTCGCGCTCGGGGCTAAATGTCGTTGCCATATCGGTCATTTGAGTTGCTCCCACCCTGTGTTCTCTGGTGTTCGGGTGAACCAAAACACCTCATCGTGGAAAATTAGCGCCGGCGCCGGGATATCTCACGCGTAGCCGACTACCTGAATATCTGGTTAAGCCGGCTGGGCCTACGCAGGTAGCGCCCTGGATGCTCGATGCGCGCTCAGAGCCGCAACATCTCCCGCGCCATCCGGGAATCCTCGAGGAAGTCGTTGCGTGACGGGTAGTGCCGGGGCTTCGGTCGGGCGTCGTCGCCGGCCGTCACGATTGCGGACCGCAGGCTCGTTCCGATAGCACGCACCGCCTCTGTCCAGCTTCGGCGGATCTTCGCCGGGTGCAGCGGCACTGCCGCGGCAGTGGCGAACAGCACCTGCTGCTCGGTGATCAAGACCGGCGGCGCCGCCTGTGGACCTTCCGCAGGTCGGTCGACTACCGGCGAAGCGCCGAATGGCGCTAGCACTTCAGTCATTTCAGTTCTCCCTTTGTCAGTTGCGGTGCCGGGCCGGTGGACTCGGCGATCCGATAGGAGAGATTTAAGAACGGTAATTAGCGATCCGAACAAGTAACCAACTACCTGTTATCCGGTCCACTACGTACTCATGCCGATATGGCAAAGGCCCATCAGCCTGGTTTCGTGGCACACAAGCGCCCTCAGCAACAAGAGCAGACACGCGGTCGCCAGTCTTGCTGACGCGTCGTACGGTGATCTGATGGCCAGGACCCGCGATCGCGACGCCTGCCCGGGTGCCTTGCAGCTGCACCAGGCGGCCGACGGCGCCCTTGCGCGAGTGCGGTTACCGGGCGGCATGCTGTCGGCCCCGCAACTGGAGGCGCTCGCGCACGCTGCCGCGCGGTTCGGATCGCCCGCCATGGAACTGACGTCGCGGGGCAACATCCAACTGCGGGCCATCACCGACACCTCCGCAGTGGCCGAAATCGTTGCCGCGGCAGGGTTGTTGCCGTCGCAAACACACGAGCGAGTCCGCAACATCGTCGCCTCGCCGCTGTCCGGCCGCGTCGGCGGCGTTACCGACATCCGCGGGGTCGTCACCGAATTGGACGAGGCGATTCAAGCCGAACCGGCGTTGGCGGTGTTGCCGGGCAGATTCATGTTCGGCGTCGACGACGGCCGCGCCGACATCTCGGGATTGGCCGCCGATGCGGGCGCGCACTTTCTCGACGAGGCAACCGCGGCACTGCTGCTTGCGGGCCGCGATACCGGCATCCGGTTGCACCGGCCCGACGTTGTGCCCGCGCTCATCGCCGTCGCCGTACGGTTCGCCGCTACGCACGGAAAGGCTTGGCGGGTAGCCGAACTGACTGACACAGCGCCGCTGATCGAACCGTTCACGCCCAGCTTTCAACCAGGAGCGACGTGGGATCCTGTCATCCGGCCGCCCGTCGGCTGGCTGTCGCAAGACGACGGACGCGTCACGCTTGGAGCCGCGGTTCCGCTTGGCGTGCTTCAGGCCACGGTCGCGGAATACCTCGCGGCGATCGGCGCTCCGCTGGTGATCACGCCGTGGCGCTCGGTGCTGGTTTGCGACCTCGACGAAGGCGTCGCCGACGTCGCGTTGCGGGTGCTGGCACCCATGGGCTTGGTGTTCGACGAACACTCACCGTGGCTGACGGTCAGTGCGTGCACGGGCAGTCCGGGCTGCGAACATTCGGTCGCCGATGTTCGTGCCGACGCCACCGCCGCGCTCGACGGCCCCGCCGAACATCGGCACTTCGTCGGCTGCGAGCGTGCGTGCGGCAGCCCGCCCGCAGGTCAGGTGCTGATCGCCACTGCAGACGGGTACCGGGCCCGGCCGCCGCTAGGGTGAGCGGGTGCTCGACTACATCCGCGACGCGGCGGAGATCTATCGGCAGTCGTTCGCGACGATTCGCGCCGAGGCGGACCTCTCGCGGTTCCCTGACGACGTCGCGCGCGTGGTCGTGCGGCTGATCCACACCTGCGGACAGGTCGATGTCGCCGAGCACATCGCCTTCAGCGACGACGTCGTCGCGAAGACCCATGCCGCCCTGTCCGCAGGAGCGCCTGTGTTGTGCGATTCGTCGATGGTGGCCGCGGGCATCACCAAGTCCCGCCTACCCGCCGACAACGAGGTGGTGTCGCTGGTCGCCGACACCAGGGCGGCCGACCTGGCCGCGCGCACCGGCACGACGCGATCGGCGGCCGCGGTAGACCTGTGGGCGGACCGGCTCGGTGGCGCGGTGGTGGCCATCGGCAACGCCCCGACCGCGTTGTTCCGGCTGCTGGAGCTCGTCGACGACGGCGCGCCGACACCGGCCGCGGTGCTGGGCGGACCTGTCGGATTCGTCGGCTCGGCGCAATCGAAACTGGAGCTGATCGACCGACCCCGGGGCATGGCGTATCTGGTGGTCCAGGGCCGCCGCGGTGGCAGCGCGATGGCCGCGGCTGCCGTCAATGCGATCGCGAGTGACAAGGAATGAGCACCCGAAGACGACCGCGAGTGAGGATCGCAGCGAGGGACGAGCGAGGACCGGAGCGAGCGGGAGTCGAGGAATGAGCAGGGGCACGCTGTGGGGTGTCGGGCTCGGCCCCGGCGATCCCGAACTGGTTACGGTCAAGGCTGCCAGGCTGATCGCGGAGGCCGACGTCGTCGCGTACCACAGCGCCCGTCATGGCCGCAGCATCGCGCGTGGAATTGCCGAGCCATACCTTCGGCCGGACCAGATCGAGGAGCACCTGGTCTACCCGGTCACCACCGAGACCACCGACCATCCCGGCGGCTACGCCGGGGCGATGGAGGACTTCTACCGCGAGTCAGCCGACCGCATCGCCGCACACCTCGACGCCGGCCGCAACGTCGCCCTGCTCGCGGAGGGCGATCCGCTGTTCTACAGCTCCTACATGCACATGCACACCCGCCTGACAGAGCGGTTCGACGCCGTAATCGTTCCGGGTGTGACGTCGGTGAGCGCGGCCTCGGCGGCGACCGGTACGCCGCTGGTTCAGGGTGACGAGGTTCTGACGATCCTGCCCGGCACGCTGCCTGTCGACGAGCTCAAGCGTAGGCTGGCCGACACCGACGCCGCGGTGATTCTCAAGCTGGGCCGCTCGTATCCCGCGGTGCGGGAAGCTCTTTCGTCGGCCGGCCGGCTGGATGAGGCGTTCTACGTGGAGCGGGCCAGCACACCGAAGCAACGGGTGATGGGTGCCGGTGAGGTCGACGACGAAACCGTGCCGTACTTCTCGCTGGCGATGCTTCCGGGCGCCTCGCGACGGGATGCGGCCACCGGCAGCGTCGCGGTGGTGGGCCTGGGTCCTGGCGACACCGATTGGATCACTCCGCAGAGCCGCCGCGAGCTGGCCGCTGCCACCGACCTCATCGGCTACGGCCCGTATCTCGATCGAGTCGGGACTCGCGACGGTCAACGCCGCCACCCCAGCGACAACACGGACGAGCCTGCGCGCGCTCGGCTGGCCTGCACGCTGGCCCAGCAGGGCCGCGCGGTCGCGGTGGTGTCCTCCGGCGATCCGGGCGTGTTCGCGATGGCGACAGCCGTGTTGGAGGAGGCCAAGCAGTGGCCGGGCGTGGACGTGCGAGTGATCCCCGCGATGACGGCGGCGCAGGCCGTCGCCAGCCGGGTCGGCGCCCCGCTGGGCCACGACTACGCGGTCATCTCGCTTTCCGATCGGCTCAAGCCGTGGGAGGTCATCGAAGAGCGGCTCACCGCCGCGGCGCGGGCGGACATGGTGCTGGCGATCTACAACCCCGCGTCGAAGAGCCGTACGTGGCAGGTCGGCGCGATGCGAGACCTGCTCCTCGAGCACCGCGACTCCAGCACGCCGGTGGTGATCGGTCGCGACGTGTCGGGCCCGCAGGAAGACGTCAAGGTGGTCAGGCTCGCGGACCTCGACCCCGCCGATGTCGACATGCGCTGCCTGTTGATCATCGGGTCGTCGCAGACGCAGTGGTATGACGACCGGGTCTTCACGCCACGTCGCTATCCCGGGCTCTAGCTCGCCGAGGCTGCTGCCAGATCGCGATCCGTCGCGAATTCACGATCTCCCGGCAGTCTCGACCGAATCACAGTGCTAACGTCCGGCGCGTGACCACTGACATTCCACGCGGGCCGTCAGATGTAACGCCGACATGGCTCGGAGCTGTCCTGGATGCTGATGTCCGCGAGGTCGACGTCTCCTCGATCGGCACCGGGCAGACCGGCGCGACCTACCGGGTGTCGGCGACGTATGCGAAGGACGTCGATCTGCCGGGCTCGTACGCCATCAAGCTGCCCGCCCAGGACGACACCGTCCGCGAACGTGTGGCGCTCGGTTACCTCTCGGAGGTGGAGTTCTACACCGACGTCGCCGAGAAGGTCCGGATCCCGGTGCCGCGGTGTTTCTACAGCGACATCAGCGACAGCGGGGCGGATTTCGCCTTACTTCTCGCTGATATGGCGCCGGCCGTCCAAGGCGATCAGATCGCAGGCTGCACTGAGCACGAGGCCCGACTGGTGGTGGAGGCCCTGGCCGGACTGCACGGTCCGAGCTGGTGCGATTCCACTTGGCTCGGGCTGTCGGCCATCTCGATGCCCAAACCGGGCGACGAGGCGGCCGCGAAGGGTCTCGGCGACGTGTCGGTGATGGCCGCCGACATCACGATCGACAAACTCGGCGCACGCATGAGCGAGGAAGACCAGGAAACTCTCACTGCCGCAATGGGAATGGTGACGACGTGGCTGATGGCCGAGCCGAAACGGTTCGCGTTGATGCATGGTGACTACCGGCTGGACAACATGCTGTTCGATCCGGACCGCACACGCGTCACGGTGGTCGATTGGCAGACGATGGGGATCGGCCTGCCTGCCAGGGACTTGGCGTACTTCACCGCGACCAGCCTGGTGCCCGAACTGCGAGCGGAAATCGAGCAAGACCTAGTCGGCCGGTATCACGAGACGCTGATGGGCTACGGCGTGACGGATTACGACGCCGACACCTGTTGGCGCGACTACCGTCTCGGCGTCATACAGGCGCCGCTGATCACCGGACTCGGCTTCGCTTTCGCCGCATCCACCGAGCGCGGCGACGAGATGATTCTGACGATGCTGCACCGCGGTTGCCGGGCGATCCGGGAATTGGGGACGTTGGAACTGATCAACAGTTACCAGTCACGCTGACCCAGGCGGCCGCCTCGTCGACTGTGGTCACCGTCGTCACCCCCGGCGGCAGAGGTGGGCGCTCCACCATCACCACGGCAATGCCTAGGGCCGCCGCTGCATCCAATTTGGGCCGCGTCATGTCTCCCCCGCTGTTCTTGGTCACCAGCGCGTCGATGCGGTGGTCGCGCAGCAAGGCGAACTCGTCGTCGTAGCGGTAGGGCCCGCGCGACAGCACCACCTGGTGGCGGAGGGGCAAGGTGTCCGTGTCCGGGGCGGTGACCGCACGGACCAGGAACCACGCGTCGACGTCAGCGAACGCTTTGGTCCCGGATCGCCCGGTCGTCAAGAAGACCCTCGAATACCGCTCGACGGCAACGGTTTTAGCCGCCTCCGTATCCGACCTCACCACGATCGCGTCACCGGGTGGCCAGGCGGGGCGGCCCAGCACGAGATGCGGCAGCCCCAGCTCGTCGCATACCGCAGCGGCGTGGGCGGTGATGGTGGCGGCGTACGGATGTGTGGCGTCGACGACGGCATCGACGGCGGTTTCGACCAGCCACCGTCGCATTCCCGCGACACCGCCGAATCCGCCGATGCGCACCTCGCCCACCGGCAGCGCGGGATCCGGTACCCGGCCTGCCAGTGAGCTGATCACCTCGACGCCGGGATGCAGTCGGGCCGCAAGGCTGCGCGCCTCGGATGTGCCGCCGAGCAGCAGGACCCGCATCAATGCTCCCGCTGCCCTTCATGCTCCTCTCGTCCGCCCACTTGCCGGACGCGGCCCGATGAATATAGGTAGCTGTCGGAAAACCCTTCGGCGGCAAGCACATCGCCGATGACGATGACCGCAGTGCGGGTGACGCCCGCAGTCTTCGTTTCCTCGGCCAGGTCGGCCAGCGTGCATCGGACTACGGTCTCCTCCGGCCAGCTCGCGAATGCCACCACAGCGCACGGGGTTTCCCGTCGGTAGCCGCCCGCCAACAGTTGGGGCACGATCGCGTCGATCTGCGCTGCGGCCAGATGCAGCACCAGCGTGGAGCCGGGCGCCGAGAGCGTCTGCAGGTCTTCCCCCGGCGGCATCGCGGTCGACAGCGTCGCCACCCGCGTCAACGTCACCGTCTGCGCGACGCCCGGCACGGTGAGCTCGCGACCCAAGACGGCCGCGGCGGCCGCGAAGGCCGGTACGCCGGGCACGATTTCGTAGTCGACCGCCAGTGCGTCGAGCCGTCGACATTGCTCGGCGAGCGCACTGTAAATCGACGGGTCGCCCGAGTGCAGCCTCGCCACGTCCACGCCCGCCGCGTGGGCGTCCGCCATCTCGGTGATGATCTGGTCAAGGGTGAGTGGGCCGGTGTCGATCACCCGCGCGGCCGGCGGGCACAGCGCCAGCAGATCTTCGGGCATGATCGAACCGGCGTACAGGCACACCGGGCAACGGCTCAGCAACCGTTGACCGCGCACGGTGATCAGATCGGCTGCACCGGGTCCTGCCCCGATGAAGTACACAGTCATGGTTTCGTCACCGACCACTGTGTGACGGGCATTGCGGGCCGCCAGCCGGTGAACCCGCCGACCGGCTCACCGCGGTAGTGCTGGAACCGTTGAAGCTCCCCGCCGACACGGGAATACCACTGCGCAAGAACGGCTTCGGACTCGGCGGTGACGGCGTTGGCGACCAGCCGCCCACCTGCCGGGAGCCGCTCATAACACGCCTCCAGCAGCCCGGGTTGGGTTAGGCCGCCGCCGATGAAGATCGCTGACGGTTGGGCTACCTCGTCCAACGCGGATGGCGCCTCGCCGTGGACGTCCACGACAGCGCCGTGCGCCAACGCGTTCTCGGCGATCCGTTTACGACGCTGTTCGTCGCGTTCGAATGCCACTGCCCGGCACCGCGATCCGCTGCGGCACCACTCGATCGCGATACTGCCCGACCCGGCGCCGACATCCCACAGCAGCTCGCCCGTCCGCGGTGCGAGCGCGGCGAGGGTGACCGCCCGCATCGACTGTTTGGTGATCTGGCCGTCATGGGCGAACGCATCGTCGGGCAGCACCGACAAACGCGGATCGTCGGGAAGGTAGCGCACCGCCACCACGTTGAGGTCGTCGACGTCATCGGGCGGGTTGGCCGCCCACTCGCGGGCGGTGGCGTCGCGACGGCGCTCGGCCGGTGCGCCGAGTTGTTCGAGCACTGTCAATTCCGAGTCGCCGCGGCCGCCGTCGGCGAGCAGCCGTGCCAGCGCGGCGGGGCCCGCGCCGTTGCGGCAGAGGACAACGGCCTGCCCACCGCGGCGCACCGCCGTGTGCAGGTCCGCGGTCATCAGGCTGATCACCTCGGTGTCCTGAACCGCCCAGCCGAGCCGCGCGCATGCCAGCGTCACCGACGACACGTGCGGCACCACCGTGACCTGGTCCGCGCCGAGCAGCTTGATCAGCAGCCGACCGACGCCATGCAGCATCGGGTCGCCGCTGGCGAGCACGTGCACATCACCGTCGATGTCGCGCAGCGTCTCCAGCTTGCCCAGCATCGGTGACGGCCACTGCCTGCGCTCCGCCTCGACGGTGTCATCCAGCAGACCGAGCTGGCGTTGCGCCCCGTAAATGATTGTCGCCCTGCGTAACTCGGCCACCGCCGCCGCACTCAGCCCGGCCATGCCGTCGGCCCCGATACCGACCACCACGATCATCTCGGCATCCTCCGCCACACGAACTGCGGCAGCAGGCGCATGACCACCGCGAGCGCGCCCACCTGCCATGGATACCAGACGCTGCTCCGCTTCCCTCTCAAAGCGCGCGCGGTCGCGTCGGCCACCTGCGGCGACGTCCTGGAGAACGGCGCAGGCGCCATGCCCTCGGTCATCCGCCCGATCACGAATCCCGGCCGCATGACGAGCAGCCGCACCCCCGAGCCGTGCAGCGCGCCGGCAAGGCCGCTGCAGAAGCCGTCCAAGCCTGCCTTCGCCGAGCCGTATACGTAGTTCGCGCGGCGCACCCGAGCCCCCGCGATCGACGAGAACGTCACGATCGTTCCCCGCCCGGCCGTGCGCATCGTCGCGGCCAGCACGGTCAGCAGGCTGACCTGGGCGACATAGTCGGTGTGCACGATCGCGGTCGCGTGCCCGGCGTCGTTTTCGGCGCGGTCCTGGTCGCCGAGGATGCCGAACGCCAGCACCGCGGTGTCTATTCGGCCGTGCTCGGCGACGATCGCGTCGATCAGTGGTGCATGGGACGCAAGGTCGTCGGCGTCGAATTCACGCACGTGCACCTCGACGGCACCAGCGGCCCGCACCGCCGCGGCCTCGTCGTCGAGCTTGTCGGCACGCCGCGCGGCCAGCAACACGATCGCGCCGGGCGCCAGCCGGGTGGCCAGCTCCAGCCCGATCTCGCTGCGGCCACCGAAAATCACGACCAGCCCGGCGTCCGTGTCCTTCACGGCCCTGATTATGTCCTGCGCTACCGTGAGGCTTGATGGCGAAGGCAACCACCAGGCTCACCAACGACGCGCTGGCGTTTCTCACCGAACGGCATTTGGCCATGCTGACGACGCTGCGCTCGGACAATTCACCGCACGTCGTCGCGGTCGGTTTCACCTTCGATCCAAAGACACACATCGCCAGGGTGATCACCACAGGCGGATCGCAGAAGGCTGTGAACGCACAGGAACGCGGTGTCGCGGTGCTCAGCCAAGTTGACGGCGCACGGTGGTTGTCGCTGGAGGGCAAGTCGAAGGTCAACACCGAGACCGAGGCGGTCCGCGACGCGGAGTGGCGCTACGCGCAGCGCTACCGCACGCCGCGGGTCAACCCCAAGCGCGTAGTGATCGAGGTCCGCGTCGAACGGGTCCTCGGCTCGTCCGACCTGCTTGACCGCGCCGAGGATTAATCCACAGCTATCCGGCCGCGCCTGGGCCTGCGGGCACGACGACGAGGTCGTGCGGGCGGTTGTTGACCGAAAGCGCGCCATCGGCGGTGACGACGACGATGTCCTCAATGCGCGCACCCCATTGGCCGGGGAAGTAGATGCCGGGCTCGACGGAGAACGCCATGCCCTCCTCAAGCGCAAGGGCGTTGCCCGAGACGATGTAAGGCTCCTCGTGCACCGACAGCCCGATGCCGTGCCCGGTGCGGTGCACGAACGCCTCGGCCAAGCCTTCGGCCGCGAGCACATCGCGCGCGACAGCGTCCACCTGTTCGGCGGTCATGCCGGGGCGCACGGCGTCGACCGCGGCCTGCTGGGCGCGCTGCAGCACGGCATAGCGCCTGGCGACTTCGGGGTGGGGCTCGCCGATGCTGTAGGTGCGTGTCGAGTCGGAGTTGTAGCCCGGTTCGTACGGGCCACCGATGTCCACCACCACGATGTCGCCGGCCCGCAGTTCACGATCCGAGCACTCGTGGTGTGGGTCGGCGCCATGCGGGCCAGAGCCGACGATGATAAACGCTACTTCCGAATGCCCTTCTGCGACAATCGCTTCGGCGATGTCGGCGGCCACGTCGGCCTCGGTTCTGCCTGGCACAAGGAAGTCCGGAACGCGGGCGTGCACGCGGTCAATCGCCGCGCCGGCCTTGCGGAGTGCGTCGATCTCTGCGGCGTCCTTGATCATCCGCAGCCGCCGCAGCACGTCGGTGGCCAGAATCGGGACAACGCCGAGCACGTCGGCCAGCGGCAGCAGATGCAGTGCGGGCATGGAATCGGTGACAGCTGTCGCGGCGGGCGTACCACCCAGAGCGTCGGCAACCAGTCGGTACGGGTCGTCGCCGTCCACCCAGTCGCGCACGGCCAGACCCAGCTCGGTCACCGCGGCATCCTTTAGCGAGGCCAGTTCCAGCCGCGGCACCACCACCGTCGGCTCGCCGTCGGCGGGCAGCACCAGGGCGGTCAGCCGTTCGAAAGTCTGGGCCCGCGAGCCGACGAGGTAGCGCAGGTCATAACCGGGAGTGATGAGCAGGCCGGCCAGATCGGCATCGGCTGCCGCGGCCGCGGCCGCGCGGAGTCGCTGCCCGTACACATCGGTGCTGAATCGGCTGGCGCTCATGGCATGAAGGCTAATCGGGGGCCGAATAACTGGCGACCTCGATCATGTTGCCGTCGGGATCCCGGCAGTAGTGCGACGTCATCGGGGCCAGCGCACCGGTCTTTGCGACGGGGCCGGCGGTGATCGTGACCCCGCAGGAGCGCAAGTGGGCGCCGATGTCGTCGGGGCTGAGATCGGCGATGTAGCAAAGGTCCAGCGAGCCGGGGGCGTCGACGGCGCCGGTCTACCAATTCGGCGCACCGCTGGGACGCACGTTGATCTTCTGGTTGCCGAAGACAAGCGCTACGCGGCCTTCGCCGAAGACTTCGCGCCGCATCCCGAGCACCCGCACGTACCAGTCGGTGGTGGTGTCGACGTCGCGGCAGTTGAGCACCACGTGGTCGATGCGATCGACGGCAAAGGCCATGCATTTCTCCTCCGTGACGCGACTGCCAGTTGAGTCAGGACCTGTCTCGGATTCGTTGCGACTGCTCAGAGAGTGCGGCCTCGGCCCGCTCCAATTCCGGCCAGGGGCTGTTGGCAGGAATGCGGTTTGCGGCATCTGCGAGCGCGGCAGCGGCTGCTTCGCCGCGGAGTTCGAAATCGTCTAGTGCAGCGCGCAATTCGACCAGAGGCGCGCCCTGGCGGCGGGAGAGTTGGAGGGCAGCGGTGATGTCGGCTTGGCGGGCGGCGGGGTCTTTGTGGGTGTGGGCGCGCAGCCGCAACAGCTCGGCGTCGTAGAAGCACATTCCGGTGTCCTGGGCCAGCGCCAGACCGATGTCCAGGCGTTCGCGGGCAGTCTCGGGTTGGCCAGAGGCGATCAGCAACCGTCCGAGCATGGCGTCATAGAAGGTGAGGTATATGTTCAGTCCGACTTTGCGCGAGATGTCCAGCAACCCTGTTGCGGTAGCGATGTGAGCCGAAATGTCGGTCCGGTCGACGTCGCCGGCTTCGAGCCCGGCCATGCCGCTCACGACAGCCTGCCAAGTGGCCCCGGCCAACCGCCAGACATCAAAGCCATGCCTCTCTCCTAGCTCACTGAGGTCAGCGGCCAGAATCGCGGCGCGGTCGAGTTGGCCGGCCTCGACGTGCATGCCGATGTCCAACGTCTGTGCGTAGCCAGAGATGTACGGCCCCTTGGGGAAGCCGAGCTGTTCAGCCGAGCCTGCCGCGTGAGCGAGCGCGGTCTGAGCGCCTGTGATATCGCCACGCATGAGCCGCACCCACGCAAGGTGGGTATCGGCAAACGCGATCGATTCGTTGGCCAGAAACCACTCAGCGACGATCTCGTCCTGTTCTTTTCTGGCAAGGCCAGCAGTGGCCGCTTCGAGATCGGCGATCGCGGCATCAAATTCGCCGCGCAAGAACGCCACCAACCCGAACGTTGCGTCGATCACCGGGCGGAACCACTTCCGTCCGTGCTCGAGGCCCGCGGCCAGCAACTCAAGCGCCTGGACCGTTCGGCGCAGATCGGCACGCGTCACGTAAAAGCCCGGCAGGGCGGCCAATGTGACGAACAGATCATCGTCGCGCAGGTCGGTCCCGGCTAGCTGCAGGCACCGTTCGAAGTCTGTCGCGGCTGCGGCGCTCTGATAGCCCTCCGCGGCAGACGCGAGGCGTCCGCGCTCCATGCGCAAGGCAATCTCGCGGCGGTCGCGATTCGTGCTGAGTGTGGCGCGGTCGAGCTGCGCGAGCGCCTGTGTCAGGCAGGTGGCCGCCTCGGCCAGTGCGCCGCGAAGCTGCGCGATGTTGGACGCCTGCTGGTATGCGGCTGCCACCTCGTCGAACCGGTCGGCCTGCTCGTAATGGGCTGCGATCAATTGCCAGTCGGGCTCACCTGAGCCGACCAGGGCGTCGGCCACCTTGGCGTGCAACGCTCGCCGCACGGTTGGGGGTGCCAACTCGGCGGCGACCTCGCGCAGTAATTCGTGCCGGAACCGCCAGCCGTCGGATCCCAACGGCTCAAGCACCAACGCATCTTCGAGTTGGTCGATGACGTCGTCGACTTCGTCGTTGCTTAGATCCACGACAGTGCACAACAAACGCCGGTCAATCTCGCGGCCGATGACGGCGGCCGCTTCCACAACTGGCACCACCTTCGGGCTGGCGCGCAATCGGGCGAACAGCGGTTCATAAAGTGATTCGGGCACTCCGGACTGATCTATTCCATTGACGACCTGTTCGATGTAGAAGGGCACACCGTCGCAGCGCGTGGCCACCATTGCCCGTTCATCCGCGTTCAGTCCTGGATCCAACGCAGTAATCAGCGCATCGGCCTGATCGCCGTTCAGCGGCGCAAGAATGAACGCCTGGTGCGGCCAAGACTCGGACAGCCACTGACCGGGCCGTCCGGTCATCACGATCAGCAGTTTGCCTCCCGCCCCGTCGAGTAGGGTGCCGAGCACCTCGCGGGTCGATGAATCGAACCAATGCACATCCTCCGCGACCACCAGCCCGGATCCACCGGCCAGACATGCCACCAGGTAGCTCTGCACCGCGTGCCCGATCAGGTCGTACAGCTTTCGACCCTCGGCAGCCACCTGCTCGTAGCCGGCCTGCGGTTCGATGCCAAGCACCGGCGCCAATAACGGCAGAGCGCTCGCCCGATCTAGCCCACAGGCGCGAATCTCGTTGTCCAGCAAACGCAACCGCTCTGCGTGATCAGTGTGGCGGTCGATGCCGGAGCGACGCTCTAACAGTGTGCGTATCGGATACAGGCCGGCGTCGGTGTGAAATGGCGAGCCGACCAACTCCAGCACCACCGACGAACTCGCGTCGGCCATCTCGGCAGCGGCGGCGGCGAGCCGGGACTTTCCGATCCCCGCTTCACCCTGTAACACCACACCAGAGGTACTCAACGTGCCCGCTTGTGCCTGTGCCCAAGCCTTTTCAAGCTGCGCCAACTCGCGATCTCGGCCCACCAGCGGACCTTGACCCGGCTTGCGCACCCGCGAGCGTTCGGCCACCACTCGGTAATGTTTGACCGGCTCCTGGACACCCTTCACCGGCGCCGCGGGCCGCTCCTCCAACTCGAAGTTGTTGCATATCAGAGACTCAACGGTGTCGGATACCACGACTGCGCCCGGCGGTGCCAAGCTCGAGACCCGCGCGGCCAGGTTGGCAGCCAGCCCATAGACCTCGTCTTGGGCGGTGTCCAAATACACGAGCCCGCGGTGCACGCCAACCCGGACACTAACCTCGATTCCGAAGCGGCGATTGGCCTGCTCACTCAGCCGGGCCACGTCCCGCGTGATTTCCAGGCCGGCGTGAACGGCGCGGTGCACGTCATCCTCGTGGGCAATCGGGTAGCCGAACACCGCCAGAAGTCCATCGCCGGCAGTGCTGCCGATATGCCCTTCGTATCGGTCCACTGCGCTCAATACGAGCTCGCGATATCGGCCCACCAGGAGCCGATACGTCTCAGGCTCTACCCGCGTCGACAACACAGTGGAATCCACCAGATCGGCGAAGAAAATCGTCAGTCGCCGGATCTCACCCGGATCGCTCGGCGCTGCCAACAAATCCTCGGCGTCGGTATTCGCACCGTCAGCGGCGAGCACCCGCCCCGCTAACGCCTTCGCCGCCGCACGGTCACCGCGGTTGACTGCCGCGACCGCCAGATCCAGCAACTCATCGATCGACGCCTCACCCGCCGTGTGGGCTTCGCCGCCCGTCGTCGAGTGTCCCCGACCGTATCTCACCCCAGTATCGTGGCATCGCTGCGCGCAGCATGTGCTGCACCGCGGCACATTCGAGGCGGGCTATCACCCCCTGGCAGGATGACGGGCATGTCGCTCTTGCTGCTCGACGGCGCCAGCATGTGGTTTCGCTCGTATTTCGGTGTGCCCTCATCGATCAAGGCGCCCGACGGTCGGCCTGTCAACGCGGTGCGCGGCTTCCTCGATGCGGTCGCGACGGTGATCACGCGCGAGCGCCCGACCCGACTCGTGGTGTGCCGCGACGACGACTGGCGTCCGCAATGGCGCGTCGATCTGATCCCGTCGTACAAAGCCCACCGCGTCGCCGTCGAAGAACCGGGCGACCAACCCGACATCGAAGAGGTGCCCGACGATCTGACACCGCAGGTCGACATGATCCTGGAGATCTTGGAGGCCTTCGGCATTCCGACGGCAGGAGCGCCGGAATGTGAGGCCGACGACGTTCTCGGCACGTTGGCCTTCAGGGAGCGCCGCGATCCCGTCGTCGTGGTCAGCGGCGATCGCGATCTGCTTCAGCTGGTATGCGATGACCCAGTCGCGGTGCGAGTGCTTTACCTGGGCCGCGGGCTGGCGAAGGCGACGAAGCTCGGGCCGGTGGAGGTCGCCGAGACCTACGGCGTGCCCATCGACCGCGCCGGACCCGCCTACGCCGAACTCGCGCTGCTGCGCGGCGACCCGTCCGACGGGCTGCCGGGTGTGCCTGGTGTCGGGGAGAAGACCGCGGCGACGCTGCTGGCGCAGCACGGGTCCCTCGAAGGCATATTGGCCGCCGCGCACGACCCCAAATCCAAGATGTCCAAGGCGTATCGGACCAAGCTGCTGGCAGCCACCGACTACATCGAGGCGGCCGGGCCGGTGGTGCGGGTGGCCACCGATGCCGACGTCAACTTCTCGACGCCGTCAGACACGCTGCCGCTGGCGGCCGAGCACCCGCGCAAGGTCGTCAAACTCGCCGAACAATACGGCGTGACGTCGTCGATCGGCCGGTTACAGAAAGCACTCGACGCGCTCCCCAGCTAGCACGCCAGGCGCTACTTCGGCCGGCCCACCTCGTAGGTGCCGTCATCGTCCTGGAACGTCACGGTCACCTGGCGCTTGGTCCCGTCGATGCTGACCTCGCAGTTGAAGGTGTCACCCTTCTTCACCGTGGGGCTCTGGCCGTCGTTGCACTTCACGTCCTTGACGTTCTTGGCGCCGTAGCCGTTGGCCTCGTCGGTGAGGATCTGCTGCACACCGGACTGCGCGGCACCGATGTCCAGCTTGGTGGTGACGAAGAACCCTGGCTTCCAGAAGCCCAACACCCCCACCACAGCCACGATGACGACCAACAGCAGTCCGACGACGCCGCCGATGACGGCCATCGATCGCTTGGAGCCCTCGTCCGCGCCCGGTGCGCCGTACTGCGGGTATTGCCCGTATTGGCCCGGCTGCTGACCGTACTGATCGGGCTGCTGACCGTACTGACCAGGCTGCTGAGGGTACTGGCCGGCCGGCTGCTGCCCATACTGCTGGCCGGGCTGACCGTACTGGCCGGGTTGACCGTACTGGCCCGGGTAGGCCGGCGGGCTGTACTCGGTGGGCTGCTGGCCGTACTGCTCGGTCGGCTGGTACTGCTGCGGCGGCTGGTAGGCCGGGGCCGACGGCTGCTGGTACTGCGGGTACTGCTGCTGTTGGGGGTCGTAGGCCGGCTGCTGCCAGGCCGGAGCCGCTTGGGTCGGCTGTTGCTCGGCCCCTGAGGTCGGCGGCTGCCACGGCTGGTTAGCCGACGGGTCGCTTGACGGCTGATCCTTGCCCTGCTCCGGCTGCTGACCGGGCCACTCCTGCGTCGGATCAGATCCTTGCGGTCCGCTCATGTCTCTCCTTGCTCATGGGTCGCACTGCTGGCGAACACACTACCGATACTGATGTGGTTTGGCCGTTGTTGTTGGCCGGTGCCGGGGTAACGGTTGCCCAGCCCAGGTGCCGCGTACTTGTCCCGGTGGGGCGGGCGGGATTTGGTTCTCCGGGTCCCTGGCCGGTGGCGGCTACTGGTACTCACCTGTCGGTTGTCCGGCGGGCCTGGTCGGTAGCTCTCACGACGCGATCCTCTGGTTCCGTCGCCGAGCCTTCAAACCTTGGGCGCGTCTGCCGATCACAGTGGCAGCTGCCTCGTGTCGGGTCACGTTCTCATACGGCGTACACCAGTGCTGATCACCCCACGCACTGGTGTAGGCGGGATTGACCGCGAACAGGCCGATACCGTGTCGATGGGTCTGCGCACTGAGCCGGTCGCGGAACACCGCCGTCGGGACACCCGCCACCGTTTTGCGAAACCGTTTGCCGCGCGATCCGCGGCCCATCGTTTCCCGCCCTGTCGTGCGGGCGTCGGCGAAATCCAGGTCCTCCACGGCGATGGTGTCGATACCGTGCCGCAACGTGTAATGGATCAGCCGGGTGATCGCATGCCGGACCTGGGCGTCCCAACGGGCCGACGACCCCCTGACGTCGAGGTCAATGCGGTGTGGTCGGCCAACCGGATTGCCGTGCGCGTCGAGGCGCCGTACTGCGAGGTGCCCGACATTGAGATCCACACCCACCACAGGCCCGACCGCCCGAGCCTCGTTAGTCGGACTAGGCCTGCACATGACCTCGGAAATCGTTGACGGGCGTGCCCAAGAAGCGGTGAGATAGCGGCCGACCCGGGATGGCCGACGGCTGAGCGTGTAGGACTGACGCTGATACTCAGGTTGCCGAACGGTTCATCACCCGAACCGAGCGCTCCGATACGATCCCGCGCGCAATCCCATTCCTCGCGCCACTTGGGCAGCGTCAAGTTCGCCGAGTCGAGGTTGTGTCGGGTCTTCGCGAGCCGCTTACCGCCCTCGGTCACGTGTACGCGCTTGTTACCCCAATCGGTGGTCGCCCGAGCGAGCTCCGCTCGCAGCACCTGCAGCCGGCGCTGTTTCGCAAACCTCTCTGCCTGCGTCGCATAGCCCTTCAGCAGCTTGGCCTTCTTCCGCGCTAGACATCCCAGGTGCATAAGTTGTCAAGCGGCGTCGGCGGTGGCGATGTTCTGGCGGTGCGACCACGCTGTGCGTTCGTCGTATTTGGTGCGGTGGCGCAGACAGCCGTGCAGGATTCCGACGAGGCGGTTTCCCAGGGCGCGTAGGGCTTGGTGGTGGAGGTCGCCGGCAGCGCGGCGCTGATCGTAGAAGGCGCGGGCTCCGGGGCTGCGTGTGATCGCGCAGAACGCCCAGGCGTCGATGGCGTCGTAGAGGCGGCGGTTGCGGACGTGGCGGGCCAGCACGGCGCGTTTCTTGCCCGACGCGATGGTCAGTGGTGATGTTCCGGCGTAGTTTTTGCGAGACTTGGCGTCGGTGTATCTGTTCGGGTCGTCCCCGAACTCACCGAGCACCCGGGCGCCGAGGATGACACCAAGTCCTGGCAGGGAGCGGTAGATGTCGGCGTCCGGGTGTGTCTCAAAATGTGTCGCGAGTTCGGCTTCCAGATCGGCGATCTGGTGGTTGAGTTCGGCGATGATGCCCACTGCAGCTCGGGTGCTGGCCCCGAACGCGGCGGTGACCGCGGCTGGGGCCGCCAGTTGCTCGGTGCGCAGCATTTCCTGAATCTGCAGTGCCCGGGTGTCGAGGTTGCGTTGGCGTCCAGCGGCTTTGAGCGCTGAACGGATCTTCGACAGGCTCAGGCGTGCGGCGGCAGCGGGGGTCGGTGCGCGGCCAAGGATGGCCAGTGTGTCGCGGCCGGCGAGATCGTCGAATGCCTCCAGCGCCGCGGGGTAGTACTCGCGCAACGCTGAGCGAAGACCGTTGGTGTGGCGGGTGCGGGCCCAGATCAGATTCTGATGGGCCCGGGCGAGCACCTTGACGGCCTCGGCCGCGGCGCTGTCGCCGGCGATCAGGCGGTGATTGTGTCGATCGGTTCGCACCAGGTCAGCCAAGAGTTTGGCGTCGCTGGTATCGGACTTGGCTCCCGAGACGTGGTGGCGGTCGCGGTAGCGGGCTGCGGCCAGCGGATTGATCGCGAACACTTGATATTCGGCCGCGGTCAGAGCGTCCACCCACAGGCCGCGGTCGGTTTCGATCCCGATCACGACCTGAGCGGTGTCTTGGGCATGCTCGGCGATCAGTTCGTGCAACCGTGTGATCCCGGCCAGTCCTTCGGGCAGCCGCCGCGACGCCAGCCGCTCGCCGGCATCGTTCATCAGATATACATCGTGGTGGTCTTCTGCCCAGTCGTCTCCGACGAAGAGCAATTGCATCGCCTCCTTGGCTCGATATGGATGAAACCCGTTCGAGCCGAAGGACACCCGGCGGCGACCTAATGGATTAGTGCTCGAACCGGCACGACATCCCATGAGCGCTACAGATGACCTCACCAACCGGCCGGGGCACGATCTAGCGCTAGGAGTTGACCATCACTCCAGGCGGTACCAGTGCTCACCGGCCAGCGGCTCGGTGATCAGCCTCCTGCTCAAGAACCAAGATCCCCGTCAAGGACACGCTGATCGAGTCCCATTAGGCGTTGCTCTGCAGTGAGAGTGTCGCTGGTGGGCTCCGCGAGTCGTTTCTCGATTGTCGCGATCGCGGTCCGCAATCCGATGATGTGACGGGGCTGGGCCTCCCGCGCCAGCCGGAACTGGGCGTCGTTGCCAGCGATGATCGCATTAGCCCATCGAGCGCTCGATTCGGCGGTTAACGTCCTCTTGCGGGCGTTGAGTTGGTCTCGGCGCGCCTGTCGCTGAGCCGCCCCGTCCACCGCCTGGTCCAGCGGCTGGGGTCGGGTAATTGCGACCAGGGCCGCGCGTCGCAGCCTGCCAAGATGCGCGGCAACCAAATCGAGCACGTGATCATCCCCAGGCGTCGTCCGCAACCGCGCGGTGATCGCAACACCGGCCGGACCGGCAATCGGCTTCACCCCACGCCATTCCCGTAGTTTCGCTGCCGTCACGCAGCTAATCCTCCTGGACAGGTCTGACAAGTTCGGCCCGTCCGATATTGGCCGACAGAACCGGTAGCTGTTCTCTACCCGGCATCAACAGCGACGACGCCGCGTCGAATGTCGTTGATCGCGCGTTTCGCGGTGGCGCGCAGCACCGGCGTGGGTGCGGCGTTGCGGACCTGGTCGAGCAGGTCGAGCACCTGACGACACCACCGCACGAAATCGCCCGCCGACAGCGGCGTTCCGGTGCCCGACGCGTCGGATGCCGCGAGCGCCGTGGTCAGGTCTCCGGTGCTGGCCCAGCGGTAGATGGCCGCGACGAAGCCATCGTCGGGCTCGCGGCTTCCGGCGATTCGGTGTCGCTGCTCGTCAGCCCGCAGCTCGGTCCACAGCCGGCGGGTCTGGTTCAGTGCACGGCGAAGCTTGCCGGTCGGTATCTGTGTTCCGTCGGGCGCGCCGGGCACGTCGCCGCGGGACTCGTAGAGCACCGACGACAACACCGCCGCGAGTTCGGCGGCCTCCAGGCCCTCCCATGCGCCGCTGCGCAGGCACTCGGCGACCAATAGGTCGCTCTCGCTGTAGATCCGCGCCAGCAACCGGCCGTCGTCGGTCACCTTCGGGTCGCTGTCTTTGTCGTTGATGAACCCGCGCTCGGTGAGCAGCACGACAATTCGATCGAACGTGCGCGCCAGCGAGTTGGTGGCCGCGGCGATCTTCTGCCGGATCTGTTCGTTGTCTCGTTCGATCCGCAGGTAGCGCTCGGCCAGCCGGGCCCTCGCTTCCCGATCCGGAATGCCGTGTGCGGGATGCCGGCGCAGTTGTTCACGCAGCCCGGCCAGTTCGGGGTCGACGTCGCGCTCCTTGGGTGGGCCGCTGCGCTTGCCCTTGGCCGACGGGACATCCAGTCCGACCGCCGCGGAGCGCAGCGCCGACGCGAGATCGCGCCGCATCCGCGGATTGCGATGCTCCACCCGTTTGGGCAGCGTCATCGAACCGATCACCTCTGACGCACCGGTGTAGTCGGCCGACGAAATGCGTCCCGCCCAACGATGTTCGGTCACCACAAGGGGCCGCGGGTCGTCGCCATCTCGGTCGGCCTCCAAGACCACGGCCAGGCCGCCGCGACGCCCATGGGTGATGGTGATGATGTCGCCGCGACGCAACGCGGCCAACGCATCGTTGGCGGCCTTGCGCCGATGCAGCCGCGACGCTCGCGACTGTGACCGTTCGCGTTCGGAGATCTGCAGACGCAGCCGCACGTACTCAAGGATCGACGCCTCGTGACCGCCGAGTTCGCCTGCTATCTCGTCGAGGATCCGTTCGCCACGTTCAACGGCGCGCACCAACCCGACGACCGAGCGGTCGGCCTGGTACTGCGCGAACGAGCTTTCCAGCAGCTTGTGCGCCTGCCTCGGGCCCATCTGGTTTACCAGGTTGATGGTCATGTTGTAGGTCGGCGCGAACGAACTGCGCAGCGGGAAGGTGCGCGTCGAGGCCAGACCCGCAACTTCGGCGGGGTCGATGTCGGGATGCCACAGCACCACCGCGTGGCCCTCGACGTCGATGCCGCGCCGCCCTGCCCTGCCCGTCAGCTGGGTGTACTCCCCCGGCGTCAACGGCATGTGTTGCTCGCCGTTGAACTTGACCAACCGCTCGAGCAGCACCGTGCGAGCCGGCATGTTGATGCCCAACGCCAGTGTCTCAGTGGCGAATACGGCCTTGACCAGTCCGGCGGTGAACAATTCCTCCACAGTGTGGCGGAAGATCGGCAGCATCCCGGCGTGATGGGCCGCCAGTCCGCGCAGCAACCCTTCACGCCACTCGTGATAGTCGAGCACAACCAGGTCGGCCTCGTTGAGCTCTGAGGTGCGACGGTCGATGATCTCCGCGATGCGGACCCGCTCCTCGTCCGAGGTGAGCCTCAGCGACGAGCGCAGGCATTGCTTGACAGCCGCGTCGCAGCCGACGCGGGAGAACACGAATGTGATTGCGGGCAAAAGCCCTTCGCGGTCCAGCGTGCTGATCACGTCGGGCCGGCTTGGCGGCCGGTAGATGCTCGGGCGGCCACGGCCACGGCCACGTGGCTGCCAGTCGGCGAGTCTGTCGGCCTCGCGCCGGTTGGCGATGTGGCGAAGCAGTTCAGGGTCTACGAGAAGTTCGCGGCCGGATTTCCCCGCACCCGAGGCACGGGAGTCGAACAGGTCGAATAGCCGCTTGCCAACCATCACGTGCTGCCACAACGGAACTGGACGATGTTCGTCGACGACGACGGTGGTGTCACCGCGCACGGTCTGGATCCAGCCGCCGAATTCCTCGGCGTTGCTGACTGTGGCCGACAGGCTCACCAGCCGCACCTCGTCGGGGAGGTGCAAAATCACTTCCTCCCACACCGCGCCGCGCATGCGGTCGGCAAGGAAGTGCACTTCGTCCATGACGACGTACGAAAGACCGTACAGCGCACGTGAATTCGCATACAGCATGTTGCGGAGCACTTCGGTCGTCATGACCACGATGTCTGCGTCGCCGTTGATGGACTGGTCGCCGGTGAGCAGGCCGATGCGTTCGGGGCCGTAGCGCGCCACCAGGTCGTTGTGCTTCTGATTGCTCAGCGCCTTGATCGGCGTGGTGTAGAAGCACTTTCGACCGGCGGCCAACGCGAGATGCACGGCGAACTCGCCGACGACGGTCTTTCCCGCACCCGTGGGTGCGCACACGAGCACGCCGTGGCCGTTCTCCAATGCCTGGCAGGAGCGCTGTTGAAAATCGTCCAGCGCAAAGGACAGTTGTTCGGCGAAGCTGGCGAGCTGGCCGCTACGTGGCGTCGTCATCGACTACGACCCGGCCCGCCGTGGATACGGCCGACGGTTGTTCGATCGGCTCGACGCTGCCGATCGGCGCCGCAAGTTCATCAGGTACGTCCTCGTCAGCGGCACGGCGCGCTTTGCGCCTGTCATGGATGCGGGCGACCTGTATCGAAAGCTCCAGCAGCAGCGTCAGCGCGAGCGCCAGCGCCAGCATGGAGAACGGGTCGGAACCGGGGGTCGCGAACGCAGCGAAGACGAAGAGCCCGAAGATCAGTCCGCGCCGCCACGCCTTCAGCCGTGCGTAGGGCAGCACCCCGACGAGGTTGAGCATGATGATCAACAGCGGGAACTCGAAGCTGATGCCGAACACCAGCAGCAGGTTGAGCAAAAACCCGAAATACTGCTCGCCCGACAGGGCGGTGACCTGCACGTCGCTGCCGACGGTCAGCAGGAAGTGCAGGGCCTTCGCCAGCACGATGTAGGCCAGCACGGCTCCGGTGACGAACAGCACGGCACCGACGGCAACGAACGCCGACGCGAACCGGCGTTCCTTCTTGTACAGGCCGGGCGTGATGAAGGCCCACAGCTGATAGAGCCACACGGGGCAGGCCAGGATGATCCCGGCCATCAGCGCCACCTTGAGGCGCAGCATGAACTGGTCGAACGGACCCGTGGCCAGCAGCCGGCACTCGCCGTCGGGTGCGATGGTGGCGCGCGCGGACGCCGGCAGCGCGCAGTAGGGGCCGCGCAACCACTCGCCGAGACTGTGGAATCCGAAGAAGCTGTGGGTGTACCAGAAAAACCCGACGGTCGTCGTCAACACGACGGCGGCGACCGCGATCAGCAGGCGGGTCCGCAGCTCATGCAAATGCTCGACCAGCGACATGGTGCCGTCGGGGTTTACCCGCGACCGACGTCGGCGAGGATCGAGCTTCTTGAGGATTCCTGGGGTCTGCACGGGCTTGGCGAAGTGGCGCGACTAGAGACGCGGGCTCATGCCGCGCTCACGGTTCGGCCTGGGGTCAGGCCGGGCGTTTGTCTGACGGGTGCTCGGCGTCGGTCACTGGGGTGTCGGCCCGTTCCGAGGCGATCGGCGTCGCGGGCGGCGCCGCCGCGTCCGGCTTGGAGTCGGATTGCATCTCCTTGATCTCGGACTTGAAGATCCGCATCGACTTACCAAGTGAGCGCGCCGCGTCCGGGAGCTTCTTGGCGCCGAAGAGCAGCACGAATACGGCAATGACAATCAACCAATGCCAGGGTTGTAGACCGCCCAATTTGGTCACCTCCAGAGTCTGGACCGAGTCTACCTGCCGGGACTGTCCGCAACGACCTCATACGCCTGCAGCGCGGCGGTCGCCGATTCCCGCACCCGCTTGGCGAGCGACTCGGGTTCGAGCACACGCACCGCGGATCCGAAGCCCAGGACGAAGCGGGCCATCCACTCGTCGGACGCGTAGGTCATCGCGGCTTCACAGGCGCCGTCGGGCAGCTCGCGGATCTCGCGCAGCGGGTAGTAATCGAACATCCACGACGCGGAGCGGTCGATGAGCAGGGTGGCCGACGGCAGCGACGGGTCGGCGTCGAAGAGGGATGTATCGGGACCGGCCTGCACAGCGGGCGGCGGTGGAACGGCAGGCTCGTCGAGCAGGTGGGCGTCGACGATGCGGTCGAAGCGGAACAGCCGCACCCCCTCGGCCGTGCGGCACCAGGCCTCCAGGTAGCTGTGGTCGGCGACCAGCACGACGCGGATCGGGTCGACGACCCGGCTGGTCAGCACGTCATGGGAGGCCGAGTAGTACTCGATGGCGAGGGCACGGCCGTTTCGCACAGCGGTGCGAACGGCGGCGGCCGCCTCGCTTTCCGCGGGGGCGGGTTCGTCGACGGCGGCCTCGGCGCCCTGGCCGAGTGTGCCCGCGGCGGATTCGATCTTGGCGATTGCGCTGCGCGCGGCCTCGGGGTCGACCATGCCGGGCACATCGAGCAGTGCCCGCAGTGCGACGAGGATGCCGGTGGCTTCGGGCGATGTCAGTCGCAGCGGATGGTCAATACCCGCGGTGAACGTGACTTCGATTGTGTCGCCGGAGAATTCGAAGTCGATGAGATCACCGGGGCCGTAGCCGGGCAGCCCGCACATCCATAGCTGATTGAGGTCGTCGCGCAGTTGCTTGACGCTGACGCCGAGGTCGGTCGCGGCTTCGGCGTAGGTGATCTTGGGGTTGGCCTGGAAGTACGGGACCATGTTGAGCAGCCGGACCAGACGGGTGGAGACGGCGGTCATGCGGTGACCTCGTCGCTCTGGCCGGCCTGCGCGCGAAGGCGGGCCAGCACGTCGTCGCGCAGGGATTGGGGCTCGAGCGCGACGGCATCCGGGCCGTAGCTGGCGATTTCTCGGGCGAGCCGGTCGAGCATGCCGATGTCGACGGTGATCTCCCCACCTTCACGGCCGCCCAGGGTCAGCGGGCCGATGACGGTGGCCCGGCGGCGCAGCGCGGTGGCGCGGCCGTCGGCGACCCAGACACGGGCCTGGCCGGTGCTGGGCCACTCGCCTACCGCGCGGTCGACGATCTCGCGCAGATTGACCCCCTCCGGACGTTTCACCGCGCCGGGTGGGCCGATGGGGGTGGCGTCGGCGCCGATGCGAGAGAGCCGGAAGGTGCGGGTGGCGTCGCGGTCACGGTCGTGGCCGACGAGGTACCAGCGGCCCTTGTCTGTGACGACGCCCCACGGCTCGACGGTGCGGGTGGTGTAGGGGTCGCTGCGGGAGGGACGGTGCGGGAAACGGACGGCGTGCCCAGAGTCGATGGCGGCCAACAGGATTCCCAATACATCCTCGGAACCGCGCAGGCCGGGCAGCACGGCGGTGGAGGTGATGGCGATGCCGGAGTCGGCCGCGTCGACGTCGACACCGGCGGCACGCAGCTTGAGCAGTGCGCCCTGGGTGGCGGTGATGAGCTCGGGCGATTCCCACAGTTGGGTGGCGACGGCCACGGCGGCGGCTTCGTCTGCGGTGAGTTTGACGGCGGGCAGCGCGTAGGCGTCGCGGTTGATGCGGTAGCCCTCGGTCGGGTCGAACTGCGAAACCCGGCCGGTTTCCAGTGGGATGCCAAGGTCGCGCAGCTCGTTCTTATCGCGCTCGAACATCCGGGAGAACGCCTCGTCGCTGGCCCCGTCGTCATAGCCGTAGACCGTTTCGCGGATGCGTTCGGCGGTGATGAAGGTGCGGGTGGACAGCAGCGCGATGACAAGATTCATCAACCGCTCGACTTTGGAAATGCCCACTCCTAACACCTTAAGGTGTCGTACTCCGCATCATTTGGCGGCCGAACCGGCCAGCGCGTCGGAGATCAGGACGCTCAGGTGCTGCCAGTAGACCCAGTCGGCGATCGCCGCGCGTTGCGCGACAGCCTCGATAGCCGTGTGCGCGCGGTACAACGCCTGTTCCTGGGCGTGCTCGGCGTAGGTGACGAAGGCCTCCAGATGAGCGACCCCGCGATCGGGGTTCGTGCTCATCATCGGCTTCATCACTTCGAACCACAGCTTGGCGGTCTCATCGGCGGGCGGGTTGGTGTCGGACGGGGCGGGGGGCAGCAGCTCCGACAGACTGCTAGGGCTGACGGCGGCGAGTTGCGACGCTGCAGCGGGAGCAATGACCGCTAAACGGTTGCGGCCCTGCATTTTTCCGCTATCAGGGATGTCTTCCGATTGGAGTGTGACCTTGGCGGTACCTGGATCGAAGCTCTTGAACTGGTCTTCGGTGGCCACCACCGCGCGCAACCGCACATTGTGGTGTTGCGCCCAGCCCTGAACGGCGAGGATCGGGTATGTCACCCACTTGGCGCGCTCGCCGACGGGGATGGATTCGTCGGCGCCGGCCATGCGGACCTGCTCGGGAAGGTTGACTCCCTCAGGGATGTAGGCGAGCCCGTAGCTGTTGGCGACGACGATCTGCCCGTCCGCGGTCAGCGCGGTTACCCAGAAGAAGCCGAAGTCGATGCTGGGCTCGGCGTTGAGGGCGGCACCGATGCGACGAGCCAACTGCAGCGGATCGCTGCCGCTGCCGGATTGGCGTCGCAATGCACCAGCGGTAGCGGCGCCGGCAATGGCGTCGCGCTCAGCGCGGGCGGCCGAAACCGGTACTGGCGCAGGCGCTCCCACAGCACCGGCCGCACCGGCGGTGGAGGCAGGCGCGACGCCGGGTCCCATCGATGTGGGTGCCGGGGCCGCAGAGGCGGGAGGCGCCAAGGGTGCCGCCGGTGGAGGCGTGGCCGGCGGGCCGAGCGGCATTGACGGCACGGGTGGGGCGCCGGCGCCTGAAGAAGGCGCCGGGGCCGCGGCGTGCCCAGCTGGAGCCGAGGGGGCTGGCGCGCTGGGTGGTTGGGTCGGCGGAGGTGCGTCGGCAATTGGCGCAGGGGCCGGCGGCGGGGCGGGAGGAGCCGGAGGCTGGGCGGCCCATGGGGGGTTTGTGAGTTGCTGGGTCAACGGCGCGGTCTGGGGCGGAACGCCCGTGGGCTGGCCACCGGCTGCAGCCTTGGCCGCATCGGCGGCGGGTGCGCCTTGACCGGCGGCTGGACTGACGGACGGACTGCCTGCAGAGCTTGTGCCTCCGCTTGAGCCCGAAGTCGATGACAGTGGCGAACCGGGGCTGCTGATGCCCGGCGACCCCGGCGACGATCCGCCGCCGATGCTTGGCGCGGCTGGCGAGGCTGGCGCAGATCCTCCGCCAAGGCTTCGCGGCGGTCCGGCAGGGCCTGTTGGCGCAGGCCCGGCGGCCGGCGGCACCGTAGGGCTGTCGACGGCAGGAGTGCGTGCTCCAGATTGCCCGTCATACGAAGCATTCACGATCGCAGGCCGTGGCGGCGCGTTGTCGACAGCGGGAGAGCGGCCTCCTACTTGTCCGCCAGACAAACCAGGCACGGGCGCGGACGGTTGCGGCGGAGGCGGATTATCGACAGTTGGATTGCGTTCCCCGAGCTGTCCACCGGGCGAGTCGGGGACTCTCGGCGGCGGGGCTTCGGGCATCTTGCCGTCGGCTGCCGGGCGTATTCAGCGGGACGTTCAGATTCGCCCGACAGTTCCACGGTGTTGGCGGAAACGACGCCGATATTCTCCGCGACCCCCGATGCAATGCGATCGGCTATCCGCTGGGCGCGTACCTCGCCTCTGAGGTTCGTGTTGTTTAATTTGTCGCAGTCACGTTGAACGTCCTCGGCGTTCCTGTTCACCGCGTTCTTGGTCTTGACTACCGACGCTTCCATGTTCCGAAGCTGGCGTGCGCTGTCGTCTCGCCGCTTTCGCGTTGGCCTCATGCTTGTCGATGATTGCGCTGGCCTCATCCAGCGCCGCCTCCGAACCTGACCCCTCCCACGAATCCGACAGCTTCATCATCTGATTGCGCGCGGCATGGGATGACCTCATTGCGCAGCTTGTTGGCCAACGAAGTGAAACTGTCCGCTGCGAGTCGCCAGCGCGTCTTCATTCACGTGCACCCACCCGGCACCGGTGATGGTCTGGCCGCCGTACTCACTGTTGTCAGGATTTATGGCCATCACCCATTCACCCCCACCGTCCTCTACCGCCTAGTGCAGTCATCACCGTCGTTACCCGCCAGCGGCCGCGCACGCCGCCTCCACTGACACCGCCGACCACAAGAGCCGAATTCGCGAGGTAATTGTCGGACGGCGATGTAGGTAGGCAGCGACTGAACGTACGCGCGGCGGTATTGGGCGGATAGCTCTGCGAAATCCTGCAGCGTCGGATTGCCGCTACGCTCGCCGAGCGATTGCAGCTTGTCCGCAAATGCGCTCATCACAGGTGCCACTGCGTCATTGATAGTGCGTTGCTCCGGGAGTCCACTGGCTGACGGGAATGTCGGGATTGGTGCGAAGCCAATCAGTGGTGTCATCGCTGAACTTCGTAGAAACCATCAAGCCAGTCAGCGCATACCGCGGTTCGGGTTCGGTCATGAAACGCTGAGGGTCGGCAGGATCGCCTACCGGAGCGACCTGCGCCGGCGCTGTCAGCGATTTCACCAGTGGACCCCGCGCAGGTGCCGAGCCGAAGCTGATCGCCGAACAGATATATCCAATTGCATTCGAGACCGTTGTTGAAACGACTGCAAGCTTGTCGTCTGGCGGGGTGTAGGTCGGGATATTGTCCGCGTATGCCCGCGAATAAACGATCATCTGCTCGTAGAGTTCGCGCATCACCCGATGAGGAGTGAGCTTGGCGAGCGGCACCATTTGGTCGGCGGAAGCGCGCATCGACGCGGCGACGGCCTCGATACTGACCACGCATCTCCGGAGTCCACGCGGCGGCCGGAATTGACGGATCGCGCTTATCCCATCCATTGCGCTGTTGGCTTGCCCGCGTCTCGAGGATCGGCGTCGCAGACGCGCATGTCGGATCTTCGGTAATCACCGCGACTGGGCCTTTGTCATTTGCACTTGCGATGTCTGACGCTGGCGCGCTTGTAGAAGTCGGCGAGGGCGAACCGCCCGAGTCCTTCCCGACCACCATCACCGTGATAACAACCGTCACTGCAATCACCGCAAGCAGGGCGATCCCACCAAAGATCCACTTGCCCTTTCCGCCGCCACTCGGCGGCGGCCCGGGCGGAGGGCCCCACGGCTGCTGCGGACCCCATTGCGGAGCGCCACTCTGCGGTGGCCCCCATTGCGGCGCGCCGGCCGGCTGACCACCCGGCGGTTGCGGACCCCACTGACTAGGGGGCGGGGGCACACTCATCGACACACCTTCGCATCACGAACGCTCATGTCACAGAACGCTTTCCGGTCCGGATGTCGCTGGTCGTGTCGGCGCCGGCTTGTGCGGCTGCTGCGGAACCTCCGGTGCAGGCGTCGACTGTGGCGCGGGTGCTGGTGCCCGTTCCGCAGTACTCGGTCCCGCAGCCCCCTCGGAAGACGTCGGCGGCTGCGTCGGCGTCTCCTCGGGCGTCGCCTCGTCTGCCGCCGGTTCGCCCTGTTGACCCAACTCGGATTCGTTCTTTTCCCCTGCGCTGCTTGCCAATTGACCAACCTGCTGCATTGCGCTCTGTACGCCCTGCATGATTCCCTGCGGAATGGACGCCGCCATACCCGCCAATTGCATTGGTATCTGCGCAGCCTGCTGCGCCATCTGCATCGGCATGCCCATCATCTGGCCGAGCTGACCGGCCTCTCCTGCAGGGGACGCCGCCGCATTCGTTGACCCGACTCCACCGGCCACGCTCCCAGCCTCTGTCGATTCGCCGGCGCCCCGGATCGACTGTTGGGCGGCGCCGTCCGTGTTTTGATACGAGGTCCTCGCTCCGGCCACGTTGGCGGCGAACCGTTCCTCACGAGCAAGCGCCTCCGCGACACCCTGCGTGACGGCAGTTGCAATCTCAGGTGCGATCGCGGCGAGCATCACGCTCATCGGGTCGGTGCCGGGAGGGATCGCTGGCACGGGTGGCACTGTGACCTCTGCGGGGTCCCAATTAAGCGCTTCTTCCGTGAGCCTGAGGTTCTGGTCAGACATTCGTTGCCCTGTCGTCCACCCTGCGGTTCGCGCGCATACCGCCTGCCAAGTCGCGCCCGATAGCTGGCACCAGGTCGAAAATCGCCGCCCCGAGGCGATCTCCACCACTTACACCGGAAAACCTGCCACACCGAAGAATCGCTACAACAGCACTCAGCAACCGCACTCCAGGGCTCGTCAGGCGCTCGGCTTCGGCGTCGCGCAGGCTAGCTAAAGTCACTCGACCACCTTCAGAAACACCCGAACAGCGCCAATTCGCGACGGTTGCGATTCCGGCGCGCGCATTCGGCATTCCCTCCAGCAGTGGTGCAGCAAATGCTACCCGAGCCGCGAGGACGCCCACCGCGCCAATTTGTCCCGAGTGGACAATTACATCGAGGCGATCAGTCTCTTCACACGTTCGTCGACCGAGCGGAACGGGTCCTTGCATAGGACCGTGCGCTGCGCCTGATCGTTGAGCTTGAGGTGCACCCAGTCGACGGTGAAATCACGGCCGGCTTCCTGCGCGGCGCTGATGAACTCGCCGCGCAGCTTGGCCCGCGTGGTCTGCGGCGGGGTGTTCACCGCCGCTTCGATGTCCTCGTCGGTGGTGATGCGAGATGCCAGGCCCTTGCGCTGCAGCAGGTCGAACACCCCACGTCCGCGCTTGATGTCGTGGTAGGCGAGATCGAGCTGGCTGATCTTCGGATCGGACAGCTCCATGCTGTAGCGGTCCTGGTAGCGCTGGAACAGCTTGCGCTTGATGACCCAGTCGATCTCCGTGTCGACCTTCGCGAAGTCCTGACTCTCGACCGCGTCGAGCTGCCTCCCCCACAGATCGACCACCTGCTCGATCTGCGAGTTCGGCTCCCGCGTCTGCAAGTACTCGACCGCGCGGGCGTAATACTCCCGCTGAATATCCAGCGCACTGGCCTGACGCCCGCCGGCCAAGCGCACCGGTCGTCGGCCAGTCAGATCGTGACTGACCTCGCGGATGGCACGAATCGGGTTGTCCAGCGAAAAGTCGCGGAACGGCACCCCGGCCTCGATCATCTCCAGCACCAGCGACGCGGTGCCCACCTTGAGCATCGTCGTCGACTCGCACATGTTCGAGTCGCCCACGATGACGTGCAGCCGGCGGTACTTCTCGGCGTCGGCGTGCGGCTCGTCGCGGGTATTGATGATCGGCCGTGACCGCGTCGTCGCCGACGACACGCCTTCCCAGATGTGCTCGGCGCGCTGCGACAAGCAGAACGTCGCGGCCTTGGGCGTCTGCAGCACCTTGCCCGCACCGCAGATCAGCTGCCGGGTCACCAAAAACGGCAGCAGCACGTCCGAGATCCGGGAGAACTCACCGGCGCGCACGATCAGATAATTCTCGTGACAGCCGTAGGAGTTGCCCGCCGAGTCGGTGTTGTTCTTGAACAGGTAGATATCGCCGCCGATGCCCTCGTCGGCCAGCCGCTGCTCGGCATCGATCAGCAGGTCCTCGAGCACCCGCTCCCCCGCGCGGTCGTGGGTTACCAACTGGGTCAGGTTGTCGCACTCGGCCGTGGCGTACTCGGGGTGGCTGCCCACGTCGAGATATAGCCGCGCGCCGTTGCGCAGGAACACGTTAGAACTGCGGCCCCACGACACCACCCGCCGGAATAGATAGCGGGCCACTTCGTCGGGACTCAGCCGACGATGGCCGTGGAACGTGCAGGTGACACCGAACTCTGTCTCGATGCCCATGATTCGTCGCTGCACCTCATCGAGACTACTGGTTGCTGGTCGACCTCGGCGCGCAAGCCGCGCCGAAGTCATGCAGTTGACAGTCGTTGCCGCGTCCGTCAAGGTCCCGCGTTGGCCATCAAGGGCGACCTATGGGGCCTTTCGTGTTGCTGACGATCTGCCTCAGCCGCACCTCCTGGGCGTAGCTTGGCCGCGGCCCACCCGCCGCACCTTCTGCCCAGAGGGGTTCGTTCGTCGTCATCCCGTCCATCGGACACCTCTTCTTGACGGCGTCAGCATTTGTTGACGCCCTCAAGAAGCATGCTCGACTCGCGGACCTGCAAACCGGGCTCGCGGCGCTTGACGAGCCTGTGGATAACTTCAGCGCGCCCGCCAGTAAATCTGTCAGCATGAGGCATGGGAGGACGAACCGAGGTCGATCTGACACAGCTGCGAACTGTCGCCGACAACGTCATGCAGGCGGCAGATACCATCGCCGAGATGCGTTGGCCTGGACTGGATCCCGATGATCTGCAGGGGTCAGCAGTCGGACGCGCCGCGGCACCTGATCTAGTCGCCGCACGGCTCACGGAAGTCGTTGCCAACATGCGGGGCTGGGCCTTGGCAGCGCACATGTCGGCCGACGCCGTTGAGCGCGCCGACCGCCGCAACGGCGAGCGCTTCGGTCGGTAATGCGGTTAACCGTCTCCCAAGCTGAAGCGTGGCAGCCGGATTCGTTGAGTCGGCTTGCCGACGCATGGGATGAGGCGGCGCGTCGACTGGCGGCGCACGTCGACTCCGCCATGCGGGAAGTCCACCGCAGCAACGAATTCTGGACCGGCGCCACCGCCGACGCCGCCCGTGACGACGCGCGAGGCATCAGGGCCGCCGGCGACGACGCTGCGCGCCGCCTTGTCCTCGCATCGGTCGCCGCACGCGATGGCGCCGATCAGATCGCGGCGGCTCGCGCGACCGTATTGACGCTGGTCACCGAAGCTCGCGACGACGGATTCGACGTCGCCGACGACGGGAGCGTGGCGATTCGCGCCGGTCCCCCGCCGCTGCTCGTCGCGCTGTCCGGTGGCGACCCTGTCGTGGCGCACGACCTACTGACGGTGCGGGCCGGCACGCTCAGCCGGCAGATCGAGGACGCGCTGGACCGACTCGCCGCCGCGGACACCGACGCGGCCGGCGACATCGAGGAGGCCTTCGCGCCGTCGCCGATCCCGCGGGCGGCCGCGACGGTGCCGGCTGGCGCGTGGCCCGTTCAGGCCTCCGATGTGGTGGCGGGGTGGCCAGCGATGAGCCAGGACCGCATCGGCGAGCAGGTCGCCGCCATGACTCCCGCGCAGCGGCAACGACTGATCACCGAATTCCCGCACCAGGTCGGCAACACCGACGGCGTGCCGTGGGACATGCGGGCCGCCGCCAACCGCGTCAACATCGCGCAGGCGATCGTCGACACGGAGAATCCGGAGCGCATCGCGCTCTATCGCTCCCTGCTGGGTGAGATCGACGACCCCGCCCGCAGCGGTCAACGAATCGACCGGCAGATCCTGGCCTTCGATCCCGCGCGTGCGTCGCTGGTGGAACTCAATGGCAACCTGTCGACCGCGAACAGCGTGGCCGTGCTGGTCCCGGGAATGAACACCACCATCGAGAGCTCGGCAGCCAACACCCAGACCGCTCGCCGCTTCGTCTCGGCGACACGCGGCGACGTCGCGGCCATCACCTACCTCGGCGGTCCGTTTCCGCGCGGCAACCCTGTGACCGGGGTCGTCGATGCCGCCAGCCCGCGTTATGCGCTGGACATGGCGCCGCGACTGGTCGCCTTCAGCGAGGACGTCGACCGTGCCGTCGACGCGACCGGGCGATCCATCCCCATCACCTACATCGGCCATTCATACGGTGGGTCCATCATGGGCACCGCCGATGCACTCGGCATGACAGCAGACCGGACGCTGTACGTGGCTGCCGCCGGAGCAGGTGTCGGTGTGGACGACCCAGGCGACTGGCACAACCGCAACCCGGACGTGCTGCGATTCTCGATGACCGCGCCGGGAGACTTCATCGAGGCAGTGCAGGGAATTCCCGGCGGGCCTCACGGTGCCGACCCCGACGCGATGCCAGGTGTAATCCGTTTAACCACAGGACATTACGACGACGGGCGATTGGTGGCCGGCCCCAACGCGCACACGGACGTGCTGAACTGGCCGTCGGATGCGTGGCGCAACGTTCTCGCGGTCATCACCGGTGATTCCGAAACCTTGCACCTCGCCGGGTGATCTATGCCCAGAATGGGCCAATGTGGTCGCGCAGCTCGCCCGTCGACGGATTTCGGTTGGCCTTCGACCGCTTCGGGACAAAGGGCGCGCCGGCTGTGGTGCTGCTGCACGGGTGGCCCGGCAACCGGCATGACTACCGCCGGGTGGTTCCGATACTCGACGGCGTCGCCGACATCATCGTTCCCGATCTTCGCGGCTTCGGCGGCTCCGACAAGCACGCGGTCTCGGTGCGCCACTTCTACAGCGCCACCGCGCAGGCCAGCAGCATCATCGGCCTGATCAGGGACCTTGGCCTGTCCGACGTCGTGATCGCCGGCTACGACGTCGGCAGCCGCGTCGCGCAGAGTGTGGCCCGGATGCATCCCGAACTGGTGCAGGCGCTTGTGCTCTCTCCCCCGCTGCCCGGCGCCGGCGATCGCGTGCTCACCGCGAAGGCCCAGAGCGAGTTCTGGTATCAGGCCTTCCACCAGCTTCCCCTCGCCGCCCAGCTGATCGATGGAAATCCCGACGCCGTCCGAGAATACTTGGGGCACTTCTGGAATCATTGGTCCGGCCCGAATTTCACTCTGTCCGAGGACGATCTGGACCGTCTGGCGTCCGACTACGCGCTTCCAGGCGCCTTCACCGCGTCCATTGCCTGGTACCGTGCCGGCGCCGGAATGATCGCCCAGTCACTCATCGAGCGGCCCCCCGACCGCGCCATCAAGATCCACGCCCCGACCGATGTCCTTTGGCCGGAGTACGATCCGCTTTTTCCACGCGAGTGGGCCGACCAGCTCGAGCAATACTTCAGCGAGGTGCACCTGCACCTCGCCGACGGCGCCGGGCACTTCACGCCGCTGGAGTGCCCAGATCAATTCGCGGAGCTTATCCTCATCCGCGCTCGACCCAGCCGAGGCGCCGGCTGATGGCGTCGGCCGCGGCGATGGTCTCCTTAGCGGCCTCCTCGAATTGGTCCTTGTCCAGCCGATAGGATGGCCCCGAAACACTCAGCGCCGCAATCACTTGCGCGTTTGCGTCGTATACCGGCGCGGCGACAGCGTTCAGGCCGACCTCCAATTCCTCTGCGACGCAGGCCCATCCGCGCCCTCGCACGGTCGCCAATTCCCGCTGCAGGTCGGCAATCCTCACGACAGTGTTCTGGGTGAACGGTTCGAGGACCGACTCCAGCCGCGCCCTGACGTCGGCGGGATCCAGTCCCGCGAGCAACACCTTGCCGCTGGACGTCGCATGCGCGGGACAGCTTTGCCCAACCCATGTCCGCAGCGTGATCTCGGCGGGACCGATCGCCTCGACGATGTTGACGATCCGGTCGGCGTCCAGGATTGCCAGGTTGGTCGTCTCGCCGACCCCCGCGGCGAGACTGTCACATACATCCTGGCTGAGCTTGACCAGGTCTAACTGCCCGCTGCTGGCTCGCGCGAGACGAGCGACGGAAAAGCCAAGCCGGTACTTGCCGCGGTCGGACACTTGCTCGACGTAACCGCGCGACTCCAGCACCGCCACCAGTCGGGACACCGTCGACTTGTGCACCCCGAGTTCGGCGGCGATCTCGGTGACACCGGCCTGCCCCAGTTTCGCCAGAATCTCCATCACCAGCAGCGCGCGGTCGACGGACTGCACCGCTGCAGTCGGCCTGTCGTCCTCACCTTTGGCCATGGTCTGCCAAGCCTATCTCCGCGGCATTCCGAAATTGCCGACTCGCCGCCGCACCGCGGCGATCTCGCGTAGGCCGTCACCGAGCAGGCTGCGGTTCAACGGGGATAACTCCGACATCGTGATCACGTCGCCCGGCGTATGGCCCACCGACATCTGCTCGACCTGGTGCGCCATCCTCAGCCGCTGCAACATCACGAAGACGTCGCACAGCGTTTCGGCATCGCGTTGACTGATCGCGCCGGCCTGTGCGGCGGCAGACAACCTCGTTGGCGTTGTCGCCGACGTGACACCGGCGGTCAGACCACCCCATCGGGCAAGGTTGACGATCGGCGTGACAGCGTGGTTCTTCAGGTCGAACGTTCCGCCTCGGCGCGACAACACATCCCGTAGTGAGCGAGTGCGGACCCTACCGGACAACGCGTCGAGGAGTTGCAGCCGAAGGGCGTTCGGGTGCGCGTCGCGCATCCGGCGGTAGGCCAAAGGGGCGGTGTGGAGAGAGCGAGCGCCCCAGACGACACGGCCGTCAATCAACAGCGACGAGAAGATCAAACCACGGTCACGCAGCGGATCGTCCAACCATCCCTCGGCCGCGGCGAACCAATCCGATTGCGCACGTGAAAACGTCGGCCTTGACGCAACGGCCCCGTTGCTGTCGGACGGCAATCCGCAGCCGTCGAGAATCTCGTGTACCCGACGACCGACTGCACGTAATTGCTCACCGGAAGCCGACAGTTCGTCGTTCCACGACAGCGCGCTGTCCACGTCGGAGGACGGCATCGCTTCGCGGCGCGCTACGCTGCCAAGGGTCAGCCATGCGAAACCCTCGTTGGGCACCCGATCATCCTCCGCCAGAGCGAGTTCCAGAGCTTTACGCACCAGGCTGTCGATCACTACCGACAGGATCGCGCTTGTCGCTGACGATTTCGTCCCGTTGCGGAACAGATCGCCGGCGAGCCCGGTCACCCGCTGACCCACCTTCTGCACCTCGTCGGCGTTGGCGGCCAAGCCGATCGAGCGTCGCAGCATGAAGCTCTGCCGGGCTGACGCCGCAAGCAGGTCGGCGTCTTCGAGCACGCCGACGACCTCGCCGCGCGACGTCACGACCGGCATATGGCGCAGGCCGCACTCGAGCATCTCCATCAGCACGGTGTCGGCGGTCAGGTCGGCGGTCACACTGCGCGCGGGGGCGCTCATTACCTTCTCGATCGGCACGTCCACCCCGATGCCCGCTGCGACCACACGCGTGCGCAGGTCGCGGTCGGTGAAGATGCCGAGGCCACCATCGGGCAGCCGGATCAGGGCGTAGGAGACGTGGTGTTCGGTCATCTGCACGACCGCGTCGCGCACCGACGTGTCGGGCGAGACCAGCAGCACGTCGCCGTGCACCAGCTCGGCAACCGGCCTGCTGTCGGTAGCCGGTGCGATCGTCGGCCGGTCGGCGGTGCCCACGTTCCACGCCGAGGATGCCAGGAACGCCAAACCCGCAGGCTTGGCGAACTGGGCCCGCACCAAGGTGCCCGGCAACCGGATCAGCGCGCTCGGCGCGGTCGTGCGAGCCTCGAAGTCCATGCCACCGCCGGTCAGCAGGGGCATGTAGCCGAAAATGCCACCGGGACCTACGGTGTCGATGGTGGTGGCGTCGCCGCTGTTACGCAGCATGACGTGGCCGCTGCGCACCATCCACACGTCGTCGGGCACCCGCGCTGCGTAGTCGGCCACCAGCGCGCCAGCGGGAAACTCCTCTACAACCGACCCGGTGGCCAGCTCGGCCAGTTCCTCATCCGACATCGCCTGGAACGGCGTGTGCTCGCCCAGGAAAGCCTTGAGGTCAGGTCCTTCGGATGAGTTCGGCACACTTCTCCGCCATCGTCATCACCGTGATGTTGGGGTTGACCGCCGGTAGCTTGGGCATCGCTGACGCATCCACCACACGTAACCGCGACACCCCCTTGACCCGCAGCTCCGGGTCAAGCACCGCCATCGGGTCGGTTACGGCTCCCATCCGCGCCGTCGCCGCAGGGTGATACACGGTGTTGTGGCACTGGTGGATGTAGTCGAGCAGTTCGTCGTCTGTGGTCGCGTCGGGACCAGGCGCGAGCTCCCGGCCTACCCAGGCGGCCATCGGCGCCTGCTCAGCGATCTTGCGCGCCAGCCGAACTCCGGTCAGCATGATCCGCTCGTCATAGCCGTCGGGGTCGGTGAAGTACCGCGGATCGACCCGCGGCCGGTCACGAAAATCACGCGTCCGCAGCCGGACTGTGCCACGCGAATGGCCCTGCGTCACATTGGGAGTCAAGCAGAAGCCGTTGTCGGTCGTCGGGTAGCCGCGGCGCAGCGTGTTCATGTCGAACGGCACGCTGCCGTAGTGCATCATCAAGTCCGGCTGGGTGACACCTTCATCGACCGTGGTGAATAGCCCGATCTCCCACCACTGCGTCGACGTCTTGACCATCGGTCGCGACGCCTCCCAGAACACGAGTCCCTCGACGTGGTCATCGAGGTTGGATCCGACGCCGGGTGAGTCGACGCGGACATCGATGCCGAATTCGCGCAGATGCTCCGCGGGCCCGATTCCGGATAGCATCAACAGTTTCGGGGTGTCAACGGCGCCGGCTGTGACGATGACTTCACGCCGGGCCGAGACCACGTCGTATCCGGTGAGGTCGTGTCGCTGGTAACGCACCCCTGTCGCGTTCAGCGCCTCATCGAACAGGATCTCGGCGACCCACGAATTGGTTCGTACCTCGAGATTCTTGCGGCTGTCGAGGATCGGATGCAGATACGCGTGCGAGGACGACATTCGGGTGCCATCCTCGGCCGCGTTGATCTGGAACCAGCCAGCCCCGTTTCGGACGGTTTCACCGCGGTTGAACGCGACGGTTGGCAACCCGACGATCGCCGCCGCCTCGAGAACTGCTGCACCGCAGGGGTCTTTCGGCGGTACATCGCGGAGTAAGACCGTCTGAGCAAGCTGTTCGGTTAGCGGCAACACCTCGGCGGCGCTCCACCCGGTGGCGCCCATCTTCGCCCACTCGTCAAGGCATTCGGCCGGTGGTAAGAACGCGATACACGAGTTGTGCGATGAACACCCACCCAGCACCTTGGCCCGCGCGTGCCGCATGAACGAGTTGCCCCGCTCCTGCGGCTCGACGAGATAGTCCCAGTCGTAACCGGAATCGAGTAGGTGCATCCACTCCGACAGCACCAGGATGTTGTCGTCCCCGACGTCGGACGGCCCGGCCTCGACCAGACACACGGTGACGTCCGGGTCCTCGGACAGCCGGGCGGCCAGCGCACATCCCGCAGTGCCGCCGCCGGCGATCACATAGTCGAACGTTCCGGCTTGGCTTGCATCCAAAGCCATCAGGGTTGCTCCACAGCCTCAGACTTCGTCTCCGCCGCATGGGATTCCAGGCAGCCGATGTGGTGGCGACCCTTGACGAAGTACCACAGCAATCCGGCCCCGAGGATCACACCGATGTAGACGAATGCGCCCCAGGTGTTGTACCAGGGTTCCCCGTACACGGCCACACGCGGCCATGCGAGGTTCACCGCCATCGCGACGCCCCATACAACGGCCACGATGTTGACCGGCAGGCCCCACTTGCCCATCGTGAAGTAGCCGCCCTCTTTGAGATCGGCTGGCGGCCATTGGCCTTGGAGCCGCTTCTTGAGCAAGGGGCCGGTCACCATCAGGTAGGCCATGTAGATCATGATGATCGCGATCGACGTCAGCACCGTGAAAATCTTGGGCTGCCCGACGTTGATCACCAAGATGATCACCGAGATCAAGCCGATGACGACCGCCGGGATGATCGGTGTCTGGGTCTTCGGATGCACCCGGGCGAGCTTCTCCCCGAACGGAAGTGCGTTGTCGCGGGCCATCGCGAACGTGAGCCGGATGGCCGCAGTGTGCACCGCGAGGCAGCACACTGTCACCGCGATCACGATGCAGACCAGGAAGATCGTGGACAGCGGTCCACCCATCACCTGCTGCACGATGTACTGCAGGCCGCCGCTGCTGCTGCCGACCTCGGGATCCTCCAGGTTCGGCGCCGCCATCACGGCGAACGCCAGGATCCCACCACCGATGACGAAAGACGCCAGGATCGCCCGCGCGATCGCCTTCGGGGCGGTCCGGCGCGGCTCCACCGTCTCCTCGCCAAGCGAACTCGCGGTGTCGAAGCCGTACATCACGTAACCGGAGGCCAGAGAGGCGATCAGGAACGCTCCGAGAAAGCCGCTACTTTCCCCGGCGCCGTAACCGTTGGTGGAGAAGAACACCTGCGGTCCACGCTCGACGTTGATGGCGAGGATGAATACGATCAGCACCGCGGCGATCAGCTCGATGAACACCCCGGAGCTGTTGATCATCGCCATCAACCGCACACCGAGCGCGTTGACGACGGTGGTGAACACGATAAGCACGGTGCCGAGCAATACGGCGTTGGCGGCGTAGTCGTACGTGCCGGTGCCGTCGCCGATGATCTGGAATCCGCTCCACAGCCGCGGCAGGTTGAGCTGGTAGGCCAGCGCCACTGCGGAGATCGTCACGATCGACGCGGTGAGCATCAGCCAGCCCGACGTCCACCCGACAAGGCGGCTGGCGAGCTTCTTGGACCAGTTGTAAACGGAGCCGGCCACCGGGTATTTCGCCGCCAGCTCCATGAAGCACAGCGCGACGGCCATCTGTCCGACGAACACCAGCGGCCACGACCACAGGTAGGCCGGCCCTGCGGTGCCGAAGCCGAAATAGAACAGCTGGAACGTGCCGGTCAGGATCGAGATGTAGCTGACTCCGGCCGCAAAACTCGCGAACTTTCCGATGCTGCGGTCCAGCGATTCCTTATATCCGAATTCCTCCATGCCGCTGTCGGCGTGTGGCTCCTTGATCACCATGAACGGTCGTCCTCTCTAACCCTTGAACCAGCCGGCGGGTGCGGGCGCGGTGTTGTGCCAGATGTGTTTGATCTCTTGATATTCCGCGAGGCCCGTGGGTCCCAGTTCGCGTCCGTTGCCCGACTTTCCGAATCCGCCCCACTCCGCGGCGGCCGTGTAGTAGCCGAAGTCGTTGAGCCACACCGTGCCGTGCCGTAGCGCCCGCACCACACGTTCGCCCCGCGCCATATCGGATGTCCGAACACCCGCTGCGAGACCGTATTCCGTGTCGTTGCCGAGGGTGATCGCCTCGGCCTCTGTCGTGAACCGTTCCACCGTCAGGATCGGCCCGAAGGTTTCCTCCTGGACGATTCGCATTGACCGATCACACCGGTCGAAGATCGTGGGCAGATAGAAACTGCCCTTGGCAAGCGCCGGGTCGCTGGGCCGCGCACCGCCGGTGACAAGCTTAGCGCCGTCCGAAATACCCTGCTGGACATGGGCTTCCACCTTTGCACGGTGTTGTTGGGAGACTAGCGGCCCTGTCTCGCTGGCCGGGTCCATGCCGTCGCCGACCCGGATCTTCTCCGCGCGGGCCGCGAGTTCCGCGACGAAGTCGTCGGCGATGGAATCCTCCACGATCAACCGGGTGCCCGCCGAGCACACCTGTCCGGAGTGCAGGAACACCCCGGTCAACACGTGGTCGACGGCGCTTTCGGCGTCGGCGTCTGCGAACACGATGTGCGGGTTCTTGCCGCCGAGTTCGACGGCGACCTTGGTGACGTGCTCGGCGGCCACCTTGCTGATGGTCCGGCCGGTGGCCAGTCCGCCGGTGAACGAGATGAAGTCGACTTCGGGGGTGTCGGTCAGCGCTGCCCCGAGCACCGCACCGCTGCCCTGCACCAGGTTCACTACCGACGGCGGCACGCCCGCCTCGTCGAGCAGGTGCACGAACGCGATGGTGCTCAGCGGGGTGACCTCGCTGGGCTTGGCAACCATCGTGCAGCCGGCCGCCAGCGCGGGCGCGATCTTCCACGACATCTGCAGCAGCGGGTAGTTCCACGGCGCGATGAGCACGCACACCCCGATGGGCTCGCGGACCACGCGGCTGATGACGGCGGGGTCTCCGACATCGACGAGCCGGTCGGACTCGACACCGGCGAGGCGTGCGTAGTAGCGGAAAACCGATGTGACGTCGTCGATGTCGATGCGGCTCTCGGCGAGCGTCTTGCCGGTGTCCCGTGTTTCCAGCGAGGCTAGGTCCTCTTTGTCGCGCTGCAGCAGATCGGCGACTCGGTCCAGGATTGCCACGCGCTCGGCCGCCGGGGTGGCGGGCCAGGCGCCGTCGTCGAACGCCTTCCTCGCGGCGGCGATTGCGTCGCGCGCGTCGTCGGGGGTGGCCTCGTCGACGACGGCGGCGACGCTGCCGTCGGCCGGGTTGATGATGTCGCGGGTGCCACCGTCCGACGCGTGCCGCCACTGCCCGCCGATACAGAGATCTGGTTCACCGTTCATCACTGTCCCACCTCGCCTCGCCCGAGACGGGACACTACCCACCGATGGAACTCCGCGATGTGGTGTTCGGCAGGAACAAGGACACCGCCGTTCCGATACGCCCGTGACGACATCGCCGGCTGCGTTCGCTCGCAAGCATCGAAGTCCTGCTGATTGACCCGGTGGAACAGCTCCACCGAGCGCGACACGTCTCGGCCCGCCGACACCACATCGTTCGTGTAGAGCCAGTCGCACTCGACGACGGTGCGATCGGCGCTCATCGGATACATCCGATGGAAGATGATGTGGTCGGGCACCAGATTGATGAACACCGTCGGTTTGACCGTGATCGCGTAATAGCGGCGGTCCTGCTCGGTGGAGATGCCCGGCAGCGTTTCGAATCCGGCCGAGCCATCCACGGTGAACCCCGCAATGTCCGAACCGAATTCGGCGCCGTGGCCCACGAAGTACTGTGCGGCCAGCCCGCGGGAGAACTCCGGCAGCACCTCGACGAGCTCGGGGTGAATCGACGCGCAGTGGTAGCACTCCATGAAGTTCTCGACGATGAGCTTCCAGTTCGCGGCCACGTCGTAGACCTCGCGGTGGCCGACCTGCAGACCGTCGATGCCGTAGCGGCTGATGGCGGCGGGATCACCGAGCCGGCTCGTGACATCGTCGATCACGGTGTCCGCGAAAGAGGGCGGCTCGTCGGCCAGGCAAACCCAGGCATAGCCGAGCCATTCCGTCAGCGCCACCGCCACCAGGCCGTAGCGGTAGCGGTCGATGCCCGTGCCGGTTTCGTCGGTCAGGGTGGCAATGTTGGGTGCTGCCACGAGTTTGCCGTCGAGCCCGTAGGTCCATGCGTGGTAGGGACACCGGAGGTTGCGGCGGACCTGACCTTCGGGCTCGGTGCACAACTGCGCGCCGCGGTGCCTGCACACGTTGAGGAATGCGCGCAGCATTCCGTCGCGGCCGCGGACGACGAGCACGCTTTCCGAGCCGACCTGAACCTTCTTGAATTGGCCCGGGCTTGCCAGGTCGGCGCCGCGGGCGGCGCAGAACCACATGGTCTCGAAGATCTCGCTCTGCTCCGCAGCGAAGATCGACTCGCTCGCGTAGTACTGCCCGCCCAGGGTCGCCAGCAGCGTCGAAGGCTGCGTTGCGGTCAAGTTGTCACCAACCGTCGGGGATCGAACAACGAGATGGGGTGGGTGGTGGCGCCGGTAGTGGCCAGATCGGCGAGGATCTCGCCGACCACAGGGACGAACTTGAAACCGTGCCCCGAGAACCCGCACGCCACCGTCACATTCGCGCTGTCCGGATGGCGGGCGATGACGAAGTGCTCGTCGGGTGTGTTGGAGTACATGCACGTCGCCGAATGCACGCACGGCCCGTCGAGCGCGGGCAGCAGTTTGGCGATACGGTCGCGAATTTCACGGATCTCGTGCTCATGCACGGTGCGGTCGATGTTCTCCGGCGTGCAGATGATGCCCTTGCGGAAGAACGCGACCTTGACGCCGCCGCTAAGCCCGTCGATGGCCGGGTACCCGTAGATCTGCATCCCGTCCGCGTTCTCGTCGATGAAGATCGGATGGTCCACGAACGGCGCGATGCCGCCGATGGGATCGAGCCAGTAGAGCACTTGACGCTCGATAGTGATCGGGATGCCGAACTCGGCCAGCAGCTGCGGCGCCCATGCTCCTGGGCAGATGACGAGTTGCCCTGCGGCGTAGGTGTCCCGCGCGGTTCGGACCTTAACGCCGCCCCCCGTTTCGCCCCACTCGAGCACCTCTTCGCCGAACGACAACGTGGCGCCGGCCTGCGCGGCGAGGTCGATGTGCGACTGCACGGTCATCTCCGCGCGGGCGAAGCCGGCCTGCGGCTCGTACAGCGCGATGTCGGTGGGCTGTGGCGTGAAGTTCCGGAAGCGGGACCGGATTTCGGCCGCGTCGAGAACCTCGTGCGGCAGGTCCCACTCCTGGCTCGCACGTAGGCTGCCGGCCACGGTGAGGCAATCGGGCGCTCCGATGAACAGTCCGCCGGTGAGCCGGTAGACATCACGGCGGGTGTCGGTCGCGAGCTTGTCCCATAGCTCGTAGGCGCGCAGCAGCAGAGGCACGTAGGCCGGGTCTTCGAAATACGACTGGCGGATGATGCGCGAACCGCCGTGGCTTGATCCCTTGTCGTGGGCCGGTGTGAACTTCTCCAGCCCGAGCACCCGTTGCCCACGCGCGGCGAGGTGGTAGGCGGCGGCGCTGCCCATGCCGCCGAGTCCGATGACGATGACGTCGTAACCCATTGTGTTACCTCTTGATCCGCGTCATCTCGGGGTCCACCACCGGTTCGGCGTGCACGGCTGCGGAGTACCGGGTGCCGCGGTAGTCGACGGTGACGGTGTCGCCGACGGCCGTTGCGGCCGGCATCCACGCGTAGGCGATCGTTCGGCCGACCGTCGGTGAGAACCCGGCGCTGGTGACGTAGCCTACGCAGGCTCCGTCTACATAGACCGGCTCCTTGCCCAGCACGACGGCGGCGGAGTCGTCGAACACGATGCTGCGCAACATGTTCTGCGGCGTAGCGCCCAGCGCCGCCTTCCCGACGAACTCGTCTTTATCCATCTTCACCGCGAAGTCAAGCCCCGCCGCCGCAGGCTGGTGCTCTGCGGTCATATCGGTCCCCCACAACCGGTAGCCCTTCTCGATGCGCAGACTGTTGAACGCGATGCGTCCGGCGGCGATGACGCCGTGCGGTTGACCGGCTTCGGCCAGCAGATCCCACAGCGCCGCACCGTATTCGGCGCTGGTGTAGATCTCCCAGCCGAGTTCGCCGACGTAGGACACCCGAAGCATGGTCACCGGAATGGCGTCCAGGTACGTCTGCTTGGCCCTGAAGTACCTGAACGCCTCGTGCGACAAGTCGTCGGGGCACAACGGCTGGACCATGTCCCGCGCCAGCGGACCCCACACGCCGACGCAACAGGTGCCGCCGGTGATATCGCGCAACGTGACGTCGTCGGCTAGGTGGCGGCTGAACCAGTCGAAGTCCATCGGCGAGTTGACCGCGACCTGGAACGCCTGCTCGCCGAGCCGGGCGACGGTGATATCGCTTCGGATCCCACCGTTTTCGTCGAGCAACAGCGTGTAGGTGACCGAGCCCACGCTCTTGTCGACGTTGTTGGTCGTCATCCGCTGCAGGAACCCCGCGGCGCCGGGGCCCGCGACCTCGTAGCGGGTCAGCGGTGTCATGTCGTACATGGCCACCCGCTCCCGCGTCCAGTGCGCTTCGGCGATGGAGATCGGCGACCAGAACCGGGCCGACCAGTCGTCGCGGTCCTGCACAGCCAAGCCGTCAGCGAAAAGGCGTTGGGCCAGTTCGGCATTCGCCTCGAACCAGGCCGGGCGTTCCCAGCCGGCGCCCTCGTAGAAGTATGCGCCGAGCTCCTTCTGCCGCTTGTAGAAGGGGCTGGTCCGCAAGCCTCGCAGTGCAGTGCGGAACTGATAGGGATGGATGATGTCGTAGACCTCGACGAAGGCCTGCGAGCTGGTCTGCATGGTGAACTTCGGGCTGCGGGCGACATCCTCGAAGCGGTACAGGTCGCATTCGTGGACGTCGATCGATGGAGTGCCGTCGATGATCCACTCGGCGGTGGCCTTGGCGACCCCCGCGGAATGCGTCACCCACACCGCCTCGGCGACCCAGAAGCCGGCGAGCTCGCGGTGCTCACCCATGATGGAGAAGCCGTCGGGGGTGAACGAGAAGATGCCGTTGAACGCCTCTTCGATTTTCGAATCGTTCAGTGCGGGAAGCAGTTCGCGCGCCTCATGCCAGGCAGGGGCGAAGTCTTCCTCGGTGAACGGCAACATCGACGGCATCGCCTCGCCGGCGGTGTCGGACATCAGCGTCGACATGTCGACGGGCATCGGCTTGTGGCTGTAGGAGCCGATGCCTATCCGGTCGACGTGTTCGCGGAAGTACAGGTCCTGATCCTGGTGGCGCAGGATCGGCAGCCCCGCCTCGGACAGTTCGGTGTTGCGTCCGACCAGCGCACCGATCTGCCCGGTGCGGGCGTACTGGTGGGCCATCGGGACCAGCGGCACGACGAGGCCGACCTGTTTGGCGAACTGCGCGCCCCAGAAACCGGCCGCGCACACCACGATGTCGGCGTCGATGACACCGCTGTCAGTGTGTACGCCGGTGACACGGCCGCCTGATTCGGCGATGCCGAGCACTTCGGTATGCGGCCGAAACGTCGCGCCGCGGGCGGTGGCCCGCCGGGCCTGCGACTCGGCGGCGCGCACGGCCTTCGCCAATCCGTCGGTGGGCGTGTGGAATCCGCCGAGGATGCCGTCGCGGTCCAGCAGCGGGTGCAACGCGGCGCATTCGGCCGGGGACAGCAGCCGCCCATCGATGCCCCAGGTTTGCGCCCAGCCGGCCTTGCGGTGTAGATCGGCCCAGCGTTCCGGCGTGGTGGCGACTTCCAGCCCGCCGACGGCGTTGAACGCCCACCCGTCGGGATGTTCGAGGGCTCCGAACTTTTCGACGGTGTAGCGCGCGAAGGCGCTCATCGTCTTGGACGGATTGGTCTGGAACACCAGACCGGGAGCATGCGAAGTCGAGCCGCCGGTGGTGAACAGCGGACCGCGGTCGAGCACCGTGACGTCGGTGTAGCCGCGCGCGGTCAGTTCGTCCGCGAGTGAGGCGCCGACAATGCCGGCACCGATCACGACAACTTTGGGCATGGGCTGGCCCCTCATGGTGTTGCGTGTTGCGCAACGTGTATTGCTGGACGCAACACATGATTCTCCCGTGACGAGGGTCACGTCAACACGAACACGCAGAATTAACGCGGCGAGGCAGAGAAATGCCCTGATGTGCCCGTGACTGTGCCGTTTCATGCGCGACACGCCGGCATAGGCGGATGAAACCGCACAGCCGAACTATCCCTAGCGAACACACCAACGCCGAAGCCGTCGTCAGCGCGTTGGCGGCCTGAGCACTCGCGGGGTCGTCGATCGCACCGGCAGCCCGAACCGCGCAGCCACTCCGTCACTGAACGCCACGTGATCCGGCGGCCGCTTGCCGAGATCACCGAGCCCGACGGACGCGAACAGACCGTCCTCGGAGAAGTCGATCAGCTCGGCGTGACGCAGCGCCCAAATGGGGTGCTCGTTGGGCAGATACCAAGTGCGGCCGGCGCGAACGAAGTGTGCACCCCAGCGTGCGGTCAGGTAGTTTTCGAACGGCCCGCACGTCAGTGGCTCACCCGCCAGTACCTCGATAGAGCTCGATGCATTGACTCCCCGCCAGCGCAGCGTCGAGGTGTAAGCACGACGGTCGCCATCCTGCCGGTATGTCATTCGCGCCCACCGATACGGCACGCCGACGATCCACCTGCCCGCTGCGACCATGTTGAGCCGGTTGGTATCGAGGGACAGGAAGACCACGCCGCGGCGGCCCGTTTGGTCCACCGAATACAGCCGGATGTTGGTCTCCAAGAATCCGCCGAATAGCGACATCTCAAACGCGACGACGCCGACGAAGCTGCGGCTTTCGAAGATGTCGGGCTCCGTGCCCGGCGGATACAGGTGCGCAATGCTGCCCGGCTCGACGGCCCAATGCAGAAAGGACAGGTTCATCCAGTTCTGCCGCAGCATCCGCGGCCATGGCAGAAGCGGTGCTTCGGGCGTCACCAACTCCGCCATGACGAGGCCTTAGTCGCCGTCCGACTTCTCGGCGCTTGAATCCTCTTCAGGCAGAACCGCTTCCAACGCGGAGCCGGTGATACGCCGGAACGCCCTGCGCGGCCGATTCGCGTCAAGTATGGCGACCTCCAACGTGGCGGGCCCCAACGTCCTCGGCTCCGATCCTCCGTTGGCGCTGCCGGCCTTCAGCGCGTCAACTGCGACCTTCACCGCGTCGGACAAGTCGAGGTTCTCCGAGTAGGACTCATTGAGCGCAGTTGCGATCGGTTCGGTGGTGCCGCCCATCACCACGAAGTGCGGTTCGTCGGCGATCGACCCGTCGTAGGTAATCCGATAAATCTCAGGCGGTTTGGTTTCCCCGAAATGGGCGACCTCGGCCACACACAGCTCGACCTCGTAGGGCTTCGCCTGCTCGGTGAAGATCGTGCCGAGCGTCTGGGCGTACACGTTGGCCAGTTGACGGCCGGTCACATCACGACGGTCGTATGCATAGCCCCGGGTGTCGGCAAATTGGATGCCGCCGCGGCGCAGGTTGTCGAACTCGTTGAACCGACCGACCGCCGCGAACCCGACGCGGTCGTAGAGCTCGCTGACCTTCTGCAGCGACCGCGACGGGTTCTCCGCGACGAACAGCACGCCGCCGGAGTAGGCCAACGCCACTACGCTGCGTCCGCGGGCAATGCCTTTGCGCGCGAGCTCCGAACGCTCGCGCATGGCCTGCTCGGGCGAGATGAAGTATGGAAAGCTCACGAATCTCCCCGCGCGTCGTGCGACTGAGCGGCACTGTCGGGACCGAAGGTGTCACTGCGCGAACGGCTTTCGATCACCTCGCGGGCCAGTGCCGCGATACGCTGCTCCGCCACATCCTCGGCGCCCTCAGCACCGAGAATCACAGCGGTCGGATAAATGCCACGCACCAGGTCGGGGCCGCCCGTCGCGGAGTCGTCATCAGCCGCGTCGTACAGCGCTTCAACCGCCACCCGCAGCGCGGAGTCGGCATCGACCACACGCGAGTACAGCTTCTTTATCGATGATTTGGCGAAGATCGACCCGGAGCCGACGGACTGATAGCCCTCTTCCTCGACGTTCCAGCCACCGGCGGCGTCGTACGACACGATGCGGCCAGCGGCCTGCGGATCCGGGTCGTTGAGGTCGTAGGCCGCCAGCAGCGGAAGCGCGACGAAGCCCTGCAGAGCCGCGCCCAAATTGCCCCGCACCATTGTCGCCAACCGGTTCACCTTGCCCCGGAACGTCAGCGGCACGCCCTCGGTCTTCTCGTAGTGCTCGAGTTCCACCGCGTACAGCCGTGCGAACTCCACTGCGATGGCCGCGGTGCCCGCGATGCCAGTCGCCGTGTAGTCGTCGGTGATGTAGACCTTTTGCACGTCGCGCCCGGCGATCATGTTGCCCTGGGTGGACCGGCGGTCGCCGGCCATCACGACGCCGCCCGGATATTTCAGCGCGACGATCGTTGTGCCGTGCGGCAGCGCGTCACTGGGGCCCACCGGCGCAGCACCCGAGGAGTTCACGGGAAGAAGTTCAGGCGCCTGGCGGCGCAACAGGTCAGAAAAGGACGACAAGTCCATGGGTACGGAATGGGCTCCGGGAAGAAGTTTGGGAAAGGCCAGCTGTTCGCGATGCGGCCAGGTCACTGTCCGCCCTTCTGGACGTACGCACGCACGAAGTCCTCGGCGTTCTCCTCGAGAACGTCGTCGATCTCATCGAGCAGGTCGTCGGTCTCCTCGGCCAGCTTCTCGCGACGCTCTTGCCCGGCGGCCGTGCTGCCGGTGACGTCATCGTCATCGCCGCCACCACCGCCACGCTTGGTCTGCTCCTGAGCCATCGCTGCCTCCTGCGTATGCCTGAAACCCTTTCCGGATGGGCTTTCAGCTGCCCGCCGGTTACTCCACACTACCGGTCGACGCCCGGATTGCCTGGGATAGCGCGCTCACGTGGTGAGCTGTTCCACCAGTTCGACGGCGCTGTTCACGGAGTCCAGCAGGGCTCCGACATGCGCCTTGCTGCCACGCAACGGCTCAAGGGTTGGAATCCGGACGAGCGAATCGCCGCCAAGATCGAAGATCACCGAGTCCCAACTCGCGGCGGCGATGTCGGCGCCGAACCGGCGCAGGCACTCGCCGCGGAAGTACGCGCGGGTGTCCGTAGGTGGGCTGTCCACGGCGTCGATCACCTGCTGCTCGGTGACCAACCGCTTCATCGAACCGCGCGCCACCAGCCGGTTGTACAAGCCCTTGTCCAGCCGCACGTCGGAGTACTGCAGGTCCACCAGGTGCAGTCGCGGCGCCGACCAGGTCAGGTTCTCCCGCTGGCGGAAGCCCTCCAGCAGCCGCAGCTTCGCCGGCCAGTCCAAGATCTCCGCGCACTCCATGGGGTCACGCTCAAGCAGATCGAGCACGTTGGCCCACGTTTGCACGATATCGGCGGCACGCGGATCGGGATCGCGGCTGTCGACAAGCTTGGCCACCCGGTCGAGGTAAATCCTTTGCAGCGCAAGGGCGGTCAGCTCACGACCGTCGGCAAGCGCGACGGTGGCGCGCAACGACGGGTCACGGCTGATCACATGGACTGCGTGCACCGGACGGGCCAGCGCCAGGTCCGTGAGGTCCATGCCCTCTTCGATCAGGTCCAGCACCAGCGCAGTGGCGCCGAGCTTGAGGTAGGTCGACGTCTCGGCCAGGTTCGCATCGCCGATGATCACGTGCAGGCGCCGGTACTTGTCGGCGTCGGCGTGCGGCTCGTCGCGAGTGTTGATGATTCCGCGCTTGAGGGTGGTCTCCAGTCCGACCTCGACCTCGATGTAGTCGGAACGCTGCGACAGCTGGAAGCCCGGTTCGTCGCCCGAGGGCCCGATGCCCAACCTGCCCGAACCGGTGATCACCTGGCGGGACACCAGGTGCGGCGTCAGGCCGGCGATGACCGCCGAGAACGGCGTCTGGCGCGACATCAGATAGTTTTCGTGCGAGCCGTAGGACGCGCCCTTGCCGTCCACGTTGTTCTTGTAAAGCTGCAGCTTGGCGGCGCCGGGCACGCTCGCGACATGCCGGGCGGCGGCCTCCATCACCCGTTCGCCGGCCTTGTCCCAGATCACCGCGTCCAGCGGGTCGGTGCACTCCGGCGCGGAATATTCGGGGTGGGCGTGATCGACGTAGAGCCGCGCGCCGTTGGTGAGGATCATGTTGGCCGCGCCGACCTCGTCGGCATCCACCACCGGTGGTGGGCCCGCCGACCGGCTCAGATCAAACCCGCGGGCGTCCCGCAACGGCGACTCCACCTCGTAGTCCCAGCGGGTGCGCTTGGCGCGCTGGATCCCGGCGGCGGCCGCATACGCCAGCACCGCCTGCGTGGACGTCAGGATCGGATTCGCGGTCGGATCGGACGGCGACGAAATGCCGTACTCGACCTCGGTTCCGATAATCCGCTGCATGTGCCCCAGCCTAGGGGACGCTACGCAGTAGCCTGCGACCGTGCCATCCGCAACTGACGCCATCACCGCAGCGGCGGGCCGTGCATGATTGACGTGACGCGACGCCGGGCCGCCGATGCCTGGTTCCTGGATCGCGGTCTACCCGCGGTGCTCAGGCCGGGCGCCCTGGTCCGACGGTTATGGCCACGGTCGGCGCCCGCGTTCGGCGGGTTCGCGGTGTTCATGGCCAACTCCGCGCTCGTCGTCGCCGTCACCGGCCAACACACGATCGACATCAACGGGCATCCGACTCGGACGGAATGGTTCGTCCTGGCGTTGCTCATCCTTGTGCTGCCGGTTGCGGTGTTCATCGGCTGGCTGATCTCGCGCATCTCCACGGTGCGCGCCAGGAGTGTCGCGGCGACCGTCGCGGTGGCCATCGCTATTGCCGGTGGCATCCTCGGCGGGCCCAGTCCCCGAGTGCTGGTGGATCTCCTGTTCGAGGCCATCGTGTTCGCCGCAATCCTGGCGCTGACCGCTTGCGGCGCAGGCTCGATCCTCGGCTGGGCCGCGCAGATGACGATGTCGAACCTTGCCGCGACAGGATCATTGGCGACCCGGGCCCTGCCGCTGCTCCTGCTGACGATCCTGGTCTTCTTCAACTCCCCGGTGTGGCTGATGGCGGCCACGGTGTCGCGTCAGCGGTTGTGGCTGGCGCTGTTGTTCCTCACCGTGATCGCGGCGGCGTTCGTGGTGTCGGTCACGTCCGATCGGATCAAGCCGATCTTGGCGGCAGGCGATCCGGGCGACGACCACTCAGACCGCCTTGCCGGCACACCGTTCGAGACGATGCCTGACCCGACGAGCGTGCGGACGCTCAGCCGCACCGAGCGGTTGAACGTCATTTTCGTGGTTGCCGCATCGCAACTCAGCCAGATCCTGATCATTGCGGCGATGGTGTCGCTGCTCTTCTTGCTCCTGGGCCTCATTCTGCTGTCCCCCGAATTGCTGGCGGTGTGGACGCGCAACGGCCGCAGTGACGGCACCGTGCTCACCATGACGATCCCCGTGCCGGATTCGCTGATCCAGATCACGTTTTTCCTTGGGGCGCTGACGTTCATGTACATCAGCGCACGGACGGTCAGCGACGCCGAATATCGAACACGGTTCTTCGACCCGCTCATCGACGACCTTCGGCTCACCCTGCGGGCTCGCAATCGGTACCGCGCCGCTGTCGCTGCGCCCTGACCCGTCGATTTTCGCCACGTCGGCGCGCTGAGCGGTCACCGCGGCGGCGAGCGCGCACAATGTTGCCCGTGTCCGACATGCAGCAGGTGCACGAATGGTTCCTGCATCGTGGGCTGCCATTGGTACTAACCCGGCGGGTCCGCTCTCGCGCGCTGATCGATCGCTCGGCACCGATGGTCGCCGGCATCGGTGCGGTGATATCGCTGACGATGACGCTTGCCGAACTCACCGACGGCGATCCGGATTTCGGCTATGTCATCAGGCTGGCGGTACTGACACTGCTGCTGGTCGCCGCGCCGTTCGCGCTGTATCTGTTGCATCAAGCCGGCACCACGCTTGGGGAAGCGGGCAGACGGTCGGCAGCGCTGCTTGTGATGGCGCTGTTCGTGTTCGGACTGCCGTTCGCCGACAGTGGATTCTCGGGTATCGCCGCGGCTGAGGCATTCGGGTTCGCCATCGTTGCGCTGCTGGCGATCTGGCTGACGTACCTCGGTTTTGGCTCAATCGCGTTGTGGGCGTTCCGCTTTGCCTGGGTACAATTCGGCGCACTGGGCACATTGATGAGCCGGGCGCTGCCCTTGCTGATGCTGACCGTGCTGGTCTATTTCACCGGCGAGCTGTGGCAGTTGGCCGCCAGGATGTCGCGCCAGAGGCTGTGGCAGACCATCGGATTCCTTGCTGTCGTCGCGCTCGTCTTCATGGTCACCACCATTCGGGACGAAGTGCGCGCACTACGGGAGGACCGCGCCGAACAAACCGACCCCGCCAAGCTGCTCGAGGGCACACCGCTGGCGACGCCACCCGACCACCAGCCGCCGCGCACGCCGCTGTCGCTGGCCGAGCAGGTCAATGTCGTTGCAGTGATGGTGGTTTCGCAAGCCATCCAGGTGGTGTTCTTCACCGCAGGATTGTTCGCGTTCTTTCTCGCGCTCGGCATCGTCGCGGTGCCTGACGACGTCGCCGTGCTGTGGTCGTCGGAAGAAACCTGCCCTGTCGGCGAACCGCCCTGCCCCGGCACGTGGTTCGGCATCCACGTGCCGGTGCCGCAGACAGTCGTGCACGTTTCGTTGTTCGTGGCGGTGCTGTCAGGGCTGTACTTCACCGTCAGCACCAGCGTCGACCCGCTGTATCGGCAGCGGTTCTTCGACCCGCTGATCTCCGACGTCGCCGTGAGCCTGGCCGGCCGCGATGCCTACTTGGAGATGGAAAACAGCCGCCCCTAACTGCCTGCCGCCGCTAGCAACGAAATTGACGGCAACGACCATTTTGCCGCCGAGCACCCTTCGAGGCTCTAAACTGCGCCAATGCAGCGGGCCCGAGTGGTCGCCAATGAAGAGGCTCTTGGTCTCCACACTTGCGGCGCTCGCACTCGGCCTGGCGGTCGCGCCACCGGCCTACGCGGACGAGGACAGCTTTCTAACCGAACTCGCCAATGACGGGTGGAACGGGCCGGCCGCCGTCGCGGTGAGCCGGGGAAATCAAATCTGTAGCGACATCGCTGACGGCGTGCCCGAGGCGACCACGTTGCAGACGATCTCCGATAGCACCACCGACGGCGTCGAGCCCAAAGACGCCAAGTTCTTCTACGAGGCGGCGAACGCCCACCTGTGCTGACGTAGCGACTCGCGGCACCAGGGGCTAGAGGTACTGCCCCAGGTTGGACTCGGTGTCGATCGCGCGCGAGGCACTCGACGACTTGCCGGTGACCAGCGTGCGGATGTAGACGATCCGCTCGCCCTTCTTGCCCGAAATCCGCGCCCAGTCATCGGGATTGGTGGTGTTGGGCAGGTCCTCGTTCTCGGCGAACTCGTCGACGATCGAGTCGAGCAGGTGCTGGATGCGCAGACCGGGCTGACCGGTCTCAAGCACCGACTTGATCGCGTTCTTCTTCGCGCGGTCGACGACGTTCTGGATCATCGCGCCGGAGTTGAAGTCCTTGAAGTACATGACTTCCTTGTCACCGTTGGCATAGGTGACTTCCAGGAACCGGTTGTCGTCGATCTCGGCGTACATCCTATCGACGACCTTGACGATCATCGCCTCGATGCAGGCCGTGCGGTCGCCGTTGAACTCGGCGAGGTCGTCGGTGTGGATCGGCAGTTCCTCGGTGAGGTACTTCGAGTAGATGTCCTGTGCCGCTTCGGCATCCGGCCGCTCGATCTTGATCTTGACGTCCAGCCGACCGGGCCGCAGGATCGCAGGGTCGATCATGTCCTCACGGTTGGAGGCACCGATTACGATGACGTTCTCCAAGCCTTCGACGCCATCGATCTCACTGAGCAGCTGTGGCACAACGGTGGTTTCCACGTCGGAGCTCACGCCCGTACCGCGGGTGCGGAAGATCGAGTCCATCTCGTCGAAGAACACGATCACCGGGGTGCCTTCGGACGCCTTCTCGCGAGCACGCTGGAAGATCAGCCGGATGTGACGCTCGGTCTCACCCACGAATTTGTTCAGCAGCTCCGGACCCTTGATGTTGAGAAAGTAGGACTTCGCCTCGCGGGCGTCGTCACCACGGACCTCAGCCATCTTCTTGGCCAGCGAGTTGGCGACGGCCTTCGCGATCAACGTCTTACCGCAGCCAGGCGGGCCGTAAAGCAGCACGCCCTTCGGCGGGCGCAGCGAGTACTCACGGTACAGCTCCTTGTGCAGGAACGGCAGTTCGACGGCGTCGCGGATCTGCTCGATCTGCCTGCCAAGGCCGCCGATGTCGTTGTAGCTGACATCGGGCACCTCTTCGAGCACCAGATCCTCGACCTCGGCCTTGGGGATGCGCTCGAACGCATATCCGGCCTTGGTGTCGACCAGCAGCGAGTCGCCGGGCCGCAGCTTGCGGGGACGGTGGTCGTCGTCGTCGTCAATCACCTCGAGCTCGGGAAGGAACTCGGCGGCCACCAACGGCTCGGCGAGCCAAACGATGCGCTCCTCGTCGGCGTGACCGACGACCAGCGCGCGGTGCCCGTCGGAAAGGATCTCGCGCAGTGTGCTGATCTCGCCGACTGCCTCGAAGTTGCCGGCCTCAACGACCGTCAGCGCCTCGTTCAGACGCACGGTCTGGCCCTGCTTGAGTGTCTTGGTGTCGATGTTCGGCGAGCACGTCAGGCGCATCTTGCGGCCGGAGGTGAACACGTCGACGGTGTCGTCGTCCTGCACGCCAAGGAGCACGCCGTAGCCGCTCGGCGGCTGACCCAGCCGGTCAACCTCCTCACGCAGCGCCAGCAACTGCTGACGAGCCTCCTTGAGGGTTTCCATCAGCTTGGCGTTGCGGGAAGCAAGTGAGTCGATCCGCGCCTCGAGCTGATGCACGTCGCGGGCGCTGCGCAGTCCACTTTGCGGGCCTACCGCGTTCTCCAGCTGCTCGCGCAGTAACGCGGCTTCGCGGCGCAGCTCTTCGAGCTCCGCGGCATCATCGCTGGACATCCCGGATTCGTGGGGTGTCCCGTACGCTTCAGAACGCTCTGGCTCATTCATGTTGCGCCCCTCCCCGCACCGGAAGTTGGTGCAGTAACAACTTCAACGCTACCGGCGATTCAGCCATTGTGTGCGGTGTAGGAATTCGACACACCAGCAACACTGTTAACCTCTCTGGTTAGTTGGGCCGATCGAAAGGACAACCGTGACCCTGAAAACCCTCGTTACCGGCGTGGCAGCGGCCGCTCTGGTGGGCGGTGCGGCGGCAGGTGTGACATCCATTGCATCCCCCGCCGTGTCGCCGGCACCTGCCGTGCAACCGGTCGTGTGGGACATCCCGATGCCGCAGGCACCGGCGCCAGAGCTTGAGGCGCCGCTACTGCAGACCCTTCAGGCACTCGGCGCACCTGGCTTGTCGTCGAGCAAGGCGCCCTATATCCAGGGGGGCATCGGCCGGATCGAAGGCCGGGTCGCCGATACGAAGTTGCGCGAGGCACAAGCTGACGGCAAGTTCCCCCTGTCGTTCACGCTGGCGAACATCGACCAGAACGGTCCAGTAGTCACCGCGGACGTGACCGCTACAGCGGCCACCGGAGGCGTCGCAAGCCAGAACATCCAGTTCGTGCCCGGTCCCAGCCCCACGGGTTGGCAGATGTCCAAGCAGTCACTGATGGCTTTGATGTCGGCTGTCGGCTAGGCGGTCAGTGCATCGCATCGTTACCGCAATCCTGAGCGCCGTCACGATAGTGGCGGCGCTCGGGCTTAGCGCCTGTAGCGACGACACGAGTTCGGCACCAAGCCCCTTTGCGGTCAGTACCCCTCCGACGGCTCCGCCGCCGACGGAGACCGGCGCGCCATTGCCGCCACCGGCCGCCCTCACCGATGTGATGAGCCGGTTGGCCGACCCCAACGTTCCCGGCACCGACAAGGTCGCTCTCGTCGAAAACGGCACGCCTGCCGACGCAGCGGCACTGGACAGGTTCGCTAAGGCGCTGCACGACAGCGGGTACGCGCCAGTGACTTTTGATGCCCGCGATCTGATGTGGTCGCAGGACAAGGCGGGCGATGTCATTGCCAACATCACCATCAATGCCAGCGGCCCGCAGGCGGGCACCGACTCGACGTTCCCAATGGAGTTCGCCCCGCAGCAGGACTCGTGGCAGTTGACCCGCCAGACCGCGGACTTGCTCCTTCAAATGGGCCCCGCGGCGACGCCGACGCCGACCCGCTGAGCACGCCGTCGTGTGGATCGGTTGGCTGGAGTTCGACCTGCTGCTCGGTGATGTGCGCACGCTGAAGCAGAAGCGCTCCGCCATCAGGCCGGTGATCGCCGAGTTGCAGCGCAGATTCGCAGTGTCGGTGGCCGAATCCGGAGCCCAGGACTTATACCGCCGCGCCAACATCGGCATGGCGGTGGTGTCGGCAGATCGCGGGCATGTCGTCGACGTACTTGACGCCGCAGAGCGTTTGGTGGCGTCGCGCCCCGAAATGGAATTGCTCTCCGCGCATCGCGGACTGCGGCGCAGCAGCGACGATTAAATACTGCCGCCGAGCTGACGCTTACGACGCAACGGCATCGGTGCAACGGCCCCCGGCGCCAATTTGCGCACGTTGATCAGAAAGGCCGTGTGGCCACGCATCGTGTGTTGTGGGCGCACCGCGAGGCCGACGACATGCCAGCCGCGCTGCATGCTCTCCCAGGCGCGGGGCTCCGTCCAGCACTGCTGCTCGCGCAGCGCCTCGACTGTGCGGGACAGCTGCGTGACGGTGGCGACGTAGATCATCAGCACTCCGCCTGCGACAAGGGCGTTGCCGACGCCTTCGAGGACGTCCCACGGCGCCAGCATGTCGAGCACCACGCGATCGACTTCGGGACCGGAGTAGCCGGCGACGTCCGCGACGATCAACTCCCAGTTGGCAGGGCGCTCACCGAAGAACGTCTCGACGTTGCGCGCGGCTTGTGGAGCGTGGTCGTCGCGGATCTCGTAGGAGATCACCCGTCCGTCGGGCCCGACGGCGCGCAACAGCGAGCACGTCAGCGCACCCGAACCGGCGCCGGCCTCCAGCACTCTCGCGCCAGGGAAGATGTCACCCTCGTGCACGATCTGGGCCGCGTCCTTCGGGTAGACGACCTGGGCGCCGCGCGGCATCGACATCACGTAATCGACGAGTAGCGGCCGCAGTACGAGGAACTGGTCGCCGCTCGTGGATTTGACCACGCTGCCCTCCGGCAGACCGATCACGGTGTCGAGGGTGATGATTCCGCGATGGGTGTGGAACTCCCCGCCAGGCGCCAACAGCATCGTGTAGTGCCTGCCCTTGGCGTCGGTGAGCTGCACGCGATCACCGACTTCAAACGGACCTGTCCTTGGCACAGCTGATCAGCCTGCCAGTTGACGCGCCGACGCGGCTGCTCGGGGTTGTCGGACCGTCGTCATACGCTGGATTTATGAGCGACGAGCCGGTGCATGAGTTCCGTCGCCCGGCACTGTCTCCGTCGCGGGCCGCCGACTTCAAGCAGTGCCCGCTGCTGTACCGGTTCCGGGCGATCGACCGGCTGCCCGAACCGTCGTCCACCGCGCAGGTCCGCGGGTCGGTCGTGCACGCCGCGCTCGAGCAGCTCTATGGACTGCCGGCATCCGAACGCGACCGGGACACCGCGATGACGCTCGTCGACCCGGCCTGGGAGCGGGTGGTCGCGGGGCAGCCCGAGCTGGCCGCCGAGATCGAGCCGGCGCTGCGGGTGCAGCTGCTCGAGGAAGCACGGGCACTGCTGTCGGGTTACTACCGGCTCGAGGACCCGACGCGGTTCGATCCGGAGAGTTGCGAGCAGCGCGTCGAGGTCGAACTCGAGGACGGCACGCTGCTGCGCGGCTTCGTCGACCGCATCGACGTCGCCGCAACCGGCGAGCTACGAGTGGTCGACTACAAGACCGGTAAGGCGCCGCCGGAGGCGCGGGCGCTCGCCGAGTTCAAGGCGATGTTCCAGATGAAGTTCTATGCGGTCGCATTGCTGAGGTCGCGCGGCGTACTGCCCGCCCGGCTGCGGCTGCTGTATCTGTCCGACGGCCAGGTGCTCGACTACACCCCCGATCTCGACGAGCTGCTGCGTTTCGAGAAGACGTTGATGGCGATCTGGCGGGCCATCCAATCTGCTGGCGCCACAGGCGATTTCAGGCCTAGCCCGTCGCGGATGTGCGACTGGTGCGCCCACCATTCCCACTGCCCGGTGTTCGGTGGCACTCCCCCGCCGTACCCCGGTTGGCCGCAGGCGCCCGACGAGGGTGATGATGACGCGGTGTTGTACACCTCGGAGCCGGCTGCGTGATCGATTGCCTCTACCGTCGGCTGCCCGCCGACGGCGAGTTTCAAGTGTTTGAGTCCACCGATGGGACGCGCAGCAACTGGGATCGCGAAATACAGCACGGCTCACCGCCACTCGCGCTGATGACGAAGCTGATCGAGGAGTTGGCCGCCGATTCCGGATTGCGTGTCGGGCGGCTGACGCTGGACATCCTTGGCGCTATTCCGGTCGCGCAGGTGCGGGTTCGAGCCCGGGTGGAGCGCCCGGGTTCACGTATCTCCATGATGGCCGCCGAGATGTCGGCGTCGCGACCCGATGGCGCCGAGCGGGCGGTGGCGCGCGTGACCGCTTGGCTGCTGGGGACCAGCGACACGACAGATGCCGTGACCGACCGCTATCCGCCAATCGTGGAAGGTGAATCGCGCGCGGTGCCACACAGCTGGCATGGCGCCGAGGGATACCTCGAGACCGTGAGCTGGCGCACTCAGCGGACCGCCGCAGACCAGACGAATGTCGTCTGGCTCAGTCCTCTTGTTTCTCTTGTCGATTCGGAGCCGACGACGGAGCTGCAACGGCTAGCGATGGTTGTTGATTGCGCCAACGGTGCGGGCGCAGCACTGGACCCCGAGAAGTTCGTGTTCATGAACACCGATACCGTCGTGCACATCCACCGACTGCCGCTCGGCAACGATTTCGCCGTTCGCAGTTGCGGCTCGATCGGCCCGGACGGAATCGGGGTCACGACCGCCGATGTCTTTGATCGCCAAGGGTTTATCGGGACGGTGGCACAAACGCTGCTGGTGCAGCGGCGGCCGTGACCGACGACATTCTCTCGCAGTTCGACCTGGTGTGGGCGCTGGCCGAGCTGCACTTGTCGGCTCTCGTCGAAGACGACGTGCTGTGGGAACCCGCCTCGCTGTGCTGGACTGTTCGGCCCGATGGCTCCGGCGTGTGGCGGCCCGACTGGGCCGATGTGGAACCGGACCCGTTGCCCGTCCCCACCATTGGCTGGCTGGCATGGCACATCGACTGGTGGTGGTCGACGGCGATGGATCACCTAACCGCCGCTACGCCGCGTGGTCGTACGGATGTCATGTGGCGCGGCAGCGGCACGGCTGCGGTGTCGCGACTGCGTGACCTGGCAACGCACTGGCGCGAGATCCTCACTACCGCCGACTTGCAGCGTGCATCCCCGTTCCCGTGGGGCCCCGACGCCGGCCGCACCATCGCACACACCGCGCTATGGGTGAATATCGAACTCACCAAGAACATCGCCGAGATCGGGCAACTGCGTCTGCTGCGCGCCGCCGACCTACGTCGACCGTGAACTTGTTGCTCAAATTTTGAGGGCGAAACCTCGCACACGAGCTCACGTTCGACTCAAGCCCACCACCACGTATATGCGTTTGCATCTATATAGATGTCGTGCAATACTCTGACCCATGGACGTCTTCGAAGCAGTCGCCGAGCCCAGCCGACGGGCGCTGCTCGACGCGCTCATCGACGGTGAACGCACCGCGGGCGAGCTCGTCGCGACCCTGCCCGGACTGACCCAGCCGACCGTATCGCGGCATCTACGGGTGCTGCGCGAAGTCGGCCTGGTCGAAGTCCGGCCCGACGCGCAGCGCCGCATTTACGCACTGCGCGCCGACGGCCTGGTCGCGATCGACGACTGGATCAACCGCTACCGCCGCTACTGGGCCGGTCATCTCGACGCCCTCGAGCGGCACTTGGAACGCAAGCACAAGGAGACACGATGAACGAGCGCGACGGACGCCTGACGGTGGACGGCGACCGCGCGGTGTTGAATTTCGAACGCCGCCTCCCCTTTCCGGTCGATGTGGTGTGGTCGGCCATCACCGATCCGCACGAGCGTCAGCAGTGGTTCGGCCAAACAACCATCGAGGCCCGCGAGGGCGGGACCATCGACATGGTCGCGACGGGTCCGCCGCTGCCACCCGAACGCAAGCGGATGACGGGCCGCATCCTGGTGTGGGACCCGCCGCATGTGCTCGAACACGAATGGAAGCAGCCGATCGTCGAGGACGGCGTGGTGCGCTACGAGCTGAGCGCCGACGGCGACGGAACGCTGCTTCGTTTCACTCATCGCGGCCTCGGCGTCCGCAACGCGAGCGGGTTCTTCGGCGGCACCCACGCGTACCTGGACCGACTGGAGGCCTACCTCGCCGGCGACGAATTACCGGACTGGGTCACCCGTCGTCAGGCAGTCAATGCATCAGCACACCTGGAGGCTAACTGATATGTCACACAACGGATCTCACGTTGCCGCGCCAGCCATGGCGATCGCCTACCACTCCGGGTTCGGGCACACCGCGGTGCTTGCCGACGCGGTGGCCGCAGGAGCCCGCGAGGCCGGCGCAACCGTCAGCGTCATCGCCCTCGACCGCATGACCGACACAGACTGGGACGTCCTCGATGGTGCCGACGGCATCGTGTTCGGCACTGCCACCTACATGGGCAACGTGTCGGCCGGGTTTCAGGCGTTCGCCGAGAAGACCGGACGCCGGTGCCTCAACGGCTCGTGGCGGGACAAGGTCGCGGCGGGATTCACAAACTCCGGAGCCAAGAGCGGCGACAAGGTGAACAGCCTGGTGTCGCTGGCGATCTTCGCGGCCCAACACCACATGCACTGGGTGAGCCTGGGTTTGGGCGCGGGTTGGAACAGTGCGACTGGCAGCGAGAACGACCTCAACCGACTCGGCTTCTGGCTGGGCGCGGGAACGCAGACCGACGTGGATGCAAACCCCGACCAAGTACACCCATCCGATGTGCGGACGTGCCACCATCTCGGCTACCGCGTCGCTCTGGTGACCCGGCAACTCAACATCGGGCGGTCAGCTAGTCCAGCGGCTTCAAATCCTGTAGGAGCGTCGGCACCAACTCGCTGACGGTCGGATGGATGTGCATGGTGCGGGAGATCGCGGTATAGGGCTTCTTGGCGGTCATGATGTCGAGGATGGCGTGGATCACCTCGTCGCCCCCGACGCCGAGGATAGCGGCGCCGAGGATCTCTTCGGTCTCGGCGTCGACGACCACCTTCATGAAGCCCTGCGTCTCCCCCTTCTCCACTGCGCGACCCACTCGCGTCATGGGACGCTTGCCCACCAACGCTTTTCGACCGGACTTGCGCACTTGGTCGACGGTCATCCCGGCACGTCCCAGCGGCGGGTCGATATACAGCGCGTACGTCGTCACGCGATCGCTGACCCGGCGCGGATCGTTGTCGAGCAGGTTGGCCGCGACGATCTCGAAATCGTTGTACGACGTGTGAGTGAAGGCGCCCTTGCCGTTGCAGTCGCCCATGGCCCAGATGTGCTCGACGTTGGTCCGTAGCTCGTCGTCGACGACGATGTAGCCGCGCACGTCGGTCTCCACCCCCGCGTTCTCGAGCCCGAGATCGTCGGTATTCGGCTGACGTCCCACCGCAACCAGCAGGTGCGTCCCCGTGATCGGCTCCGCTCCGTCGCGGGGGGTCACGTTGAAACCGTTGCTCCGCTTGGCAAATCGAATCGCGTTGGCGTCAACCACCACGTCGATTCCCTCGGCTTCCAGGATCTCCTTGATGGTCGACGAGACGTCCTCATCCTCCCGCGAGGTGAGCCGCGGACCCTTCTCGATGACAGTGACCCGCGCGCCGAACCGGCGGTACATCTGTGCGAACTCCAGCGCGATGTAGCTGCCGCCGACTAACACCAGATGCTCTGGGACGGTGTCGAGTTCGAGGACCCCGACATTTGTCATGTAGTCGATGTCCGACAGTCCCGGCATGTCGGGCGCCACCGCACGGCCCCCGACATTGAGGAAGATCTTGTCGGCCTCCAGCACGCGGCCATCCACGCTGATCGTGTGGGCATCCTCGAAGCGGGCGTGGCCACGAATTAATGTGCACCCGTCCATCCCCTGCAACCATGACTCGAGACCGTTGCGGTCGTCGAGCATTATCTTGTCCTTGCGGGCCTTCACCTTCGCCATGTCGACCGTGACGTCGCCTGTGCTTACACCGTATTCGGCTCCGCGGCGGGCGAGGTGCGCGGCGTGAGCGCTCGCCACCAACGTCTTGGTGGGGATACAGCCAGTGTTGACACACGTCCCGCCGACCAGTTTGCGTTCGATCACCGCGACCGTCTGTCCCGCGTCGGTCAGTCTGCCTGCCAGCGGGGGGCCGGCCTGGCCGGCGCCGACGATGATCGCGTCGAATTTCTCTGCCATGAAAAGCGACTCAGATGACGCTGACGAGGAATGCGACCAGGAACCCACCGCCGACCGCGACGACGTCCTCGACGATCGCGCCAGGGCGGTCCTGTCCGCTGCGGGCCGATGCAAGACGTTGTCGCGCCTCGGCACCGGCGAGCGTGCCGAGCACTGCGCCAATCATCCCGGCGCCAAGGGCGCTGAAGGTATGGAAGAAGGCGCTGCCGATGACTGCGCCAGCGAAGGCGCCCATCAGAAGCCGAGTGATGAACTGCGGTGCGGTCTTGCGACTCGGTGTCTTCGGCAACTGATCGGTTACCAGTTCTACCAACAGGAAAATGGTCAGAACGGCGACGGTGATGGGGTGGGCGACCCACTCCGACCACTTCCCGTCGACGTCGATCCAGCCGAGGAAAGCGCCCCATGCCACCACCGCGGGAGCCGTCAGCGCTCGCAGACCGGCAATCACACCGATCAGCAGAGCAAGCAGCAGAACGAGCGCGTGTGTCATGCGAACCTCCCGAGCGGCGTATACAACACCCGGACGCTAACACGCACCGACTGGACGATCCGGCTGAATCAGAAGCGGCAGAACCGGATATCAGAGGCCAGAATCGCCTTGGCGCCGATGGCCGCGAGTTCGTCCATGATCGCGTTGACGTCTCGACGTGGGACCAGTGCGCGCACGGCTACCCAGGCGGGATCGGCAAGCGGGGCGATCGTTGGCGATTCCAGGCCGGGAGTCACCGCAGTGGCTTCGTCGAGTACGGTGCGCGGACAGTCATAGTCGAGCATCAGGTATTGCTGCCCGAACACCACGCCCTGCACCCGGCCGGCCAGCTGGTCCCGGGCGGCGGCACTCTCGCCGCTCGGCGTCTCACTTTCGATGAGAACCGCCTCCGAGTCGCACAGCGGTTCCCCAAAGGCGACCAGGTCATGCAGCCCCAGGGTTCGACCCGAGCCCACCACATCGGCGATCGCGTCGGCGACCCCGAGCTGCACCGAAATCTCCACTGCGCCGTCGAGTCGGATCACCGTGGCATCAATACCGCGTCCCGCCAAATCTTTTCGCACGAGATGAGGAAGCGCGGTGGCGATCCGCTTACCCGCAAGGTCTTCGACGCGCCATGGTCGTCCCGCAGGCGCCGCGTAGCGGAACGTCGACGAGCCGAAGCCGAGCGCCAACCGCTCACGAACCGGTGCGTCGGACTCCTTGGCCAGATCGCGGCCCGTGATCCCTAGGTCGAGCTGCCCCGATCCGACGTAGATCGCAATGTCCTTGGGTCGCAGAAAGAAGAATTCGACGTTGTTGACGGGGTCGATGACGGTCAGGTCCTTGGGATCGGTGCGCCGTCGGTAGCCGGCTTCCGACAGAATCTCGGCGGCCGGCTCAGAGAGCGTGCCCTTGTTGGGTACGGCGACCCGCAACGTGCCGTTCATAGCTTCGCGTAGACGTCGTCGAGAGTCAGGCCGCGTGAGATCATCAGCACCTGCGTCCAGTACAGCAACTGGCTGATCTCATCGGCCAGCGCGTCGTCGCCCTCGTGTTCGGCGGCCAACCACACCTCGCCGGCCTCTTCGAGAATCTTCTTACCCAGCCCGTGCACGCCGCCGTCGAGGGCGGCGACGGTGCCACTGCCCGCAGGGCGGGTGCGCGCGCGTTCCGTCAACTCGGCGAACAGGGCGTCGAAGGTTTTCACGGGACGCGATTGTTTCACGGCCCGGCGAGCAAAGTCACGGCGGTTTCGCGCGTGCTGCAACTCAGTGTCCGGGCGGGTGCGCCTCGTGGTGATACGCCTCGCGATGCATGTCCTCCAGGTGCATCCCCTTGGTCTCCTCGACCCAGCGCCACACAAACAACCCCGACAGCACTGCGCACACGGCATAGAACCCATACGCAAGACCGAGCGTCTCGCGCAGAGCAGGGAACGACACGGTGATCGCCCAGTTCGCCGCCCATTGGCCCGCGGCCGCCAGACCCAGCGCGGCCGCCCTTATGCGGTTCGGGAACATCTCGCCAAGCAGCACCCACACCACCGGCCCCCATGACATGCCGAACGCCACCACGAACAGGTTCGCCGCGACCAACGCGACGGGTCCTGCCACGTCCCCGAGAACCGGCTTTCCGTCGACAAGTGGCGCCGTACCGAAAATCACCGCCATGGTGCCCAGCGTGACCGCCATGCCGGTGGAACCGACCAGCAGAAGTGGCTTGCGCCCGACTTTGTCGATCAACGCGATCGCGATCAACGTCGTCAGGATGTTCGTGATCGACGTGATCACGGTGATGACAAACGACGAGCTCTCGGTGAAGCCGACGGCCTCCCACAGCACATTGCTGTAGTAGAAGATCACGTTGATGCCGACGAACTGCTGGAAGATCGACAACCCCAGGCCCACCCAGACAATGCCGTAAAGCCCACCGGTCGGCTTCCGCAGATCCCCCCACGACGGCGGCTTTTCCGATTTCAACGACTCCTGGATGCGTGTAATCGTGATTTCCAGGTTCTTTTCGCCGAGCAGCATGCTCAGTACGCGACGAGCTTCCGGAATGCGGTATTGGGCAACGAGATAGCGCGGCGACTCGGGGATGGTGAAGGCGAGGCCGCCGTATACGACCGCCGGCACAGCCATCACGAGGAACATCCAACGCCACGCCTCCAAGCCCAGCCACAGCTCCTCGCGCGATCCGCCGGCGAGTTGCGCCAGCAGATAGTCGATCGCCAGCGATAGGAAGATGCCCGAAACGATCGCCAGCTGCTGCAGCGAGCCCAGCCGCCCGCGGATGCGTGGCGGCGACGTCTCGGCGATGTAGGCCGGCGCAATGACGGACGCGACGCCGACGCCGATGCCGCCGACGATCCGGAAGACCACCACCAGCCACACACTGTTCGCAAGGCCGGTACCGATCGCACTGATCAGAAACAACAGCGCGGCTATCCGCATCACGTGGAGCCGACCGATTTTATCGGCGAGCCGGCCTGCGGTCAGCGCCCCGGCGACGCAGCCGAGCAGGGCCGAGGCGACGGCGAAGCCCAAAGTCGCATTATCGACGTCGAAGTGGTCCTGCAGCGCCGAGACAGCCCCGTTGATTACGGCGCTGTCGTAGCCGAACAGCAGGCCGCCAAGAGCGGCGACGGAGGCGATCCGGACCACACGGCCGCTGTGTTCGGAATCCTCGTAATCCAAGCCTGATGCAGAATCGCCGACGGGTCCGTGAGTCATGTGACGCCCTTCCGCAGCATTGCGTGACGAGCATCACACTAAATCACCTGGCGGGCTTCAGGCGGTGCGTTCTCCGAACTGAGATGTGAGTTCGGAGAAGACCCGGTACAAGTCGTCGACGGCGACCTCCGTGAGCGACGAGATGTGTCGCCGGCGCGGCCCGCGCGGCACCACTACATCATTGGGTACCACCAACACAGGGCATTCTGCGCCTTCGGCTGCTGCGGTCCCGGTGACCGAATCCTCGATGGCCAGACACGCCGACGGCGGCAAATCCAGCAACATTGCCGCACGCAGGTAGAGATCCGGTGCGGGTTTGCCGCGCCGCACCTCGTCGGCACAGACCGTCGCTGAAAAATACTGGCGGCCAATGCTGTTCAATGCACGATCGGTGAGGGCCCGCTGTGTGTTGGTAACCAGCGCCATCGGAGTCCCTTCGGCGGCAAGCGCTTCCAACAACTCTTGCGCGCCTTCGCACCACGGCAGCCCGTTGTCGAACAACTCCGCTGTGTAGTCGTGCAGCCAGCGGATGGACTCGGCCATCGCCACAGGGTCCAGCTGCAGGCCAAGGTCGGTGTAGACGGTGTGAATGGTGTCCTCTGCGGAACCGCCGACCATCGACGCTCTGACTTCCGGGGTCATCCGGCCGCCGAGCTGCTCATAGAGCGCGGCCAGTGAGATATCCCAGAGTTTTTCGGAGTCGACAAGCGTGCCATCCATATCGAACAGCACCGCCTGCATGCCCGCGATTGTTGTCGGTGCACTCGGTTAGCGTCAAACTCATGACCATTCTCGTGACCGGCGCCACAGGAAACATCGGCCGACACATCGTTGATCATCTGATCGACCTGGGGGCCAACGACATCCGCGCGCTGACAAAGAACCCCGCGAAGGCGAAGCTTCCCGACGGAGTCGCAGCCGTCACCGGATACCTTGGTGATCCCGAGTCGCTACCTGACGCATTCGAGGGCGTCGAACGGATGTATCTGGCCCCGCTGCCCACGACGCTCGACGTCACGCTCGAGCTGGCCAAGAAGGCCGGCGTCGAGTACGTCGTCGCACTCTCGGGTGCTGCGCACTGGCAGGAGCATGCGGACAAGGTTGCCGCGTCGGGAATCTTGAACACGCAGCTTGGGCCCGGTGAGTTTCTGGAGAACTTCGCTATCTGGTCAGAGCCCATCAAGGCGACACGCACCGTCCGGGAGCCATACCCGGAAATTGTCGAGGCCCCGATCTCGATGGACGACATCGCCCGGGTGGCCGCCACACTGTTGGTCAAACCAGACGAATCGCACTACGACAAGATGTACGAGCTCACCGGTCCTGAGGCACTGACGCGCGCACAGATCGCAGAGCAGATCGGCGTCGGCATAGGCGCCGACGTCTCCTTCGACAAGTGCAGCCGGGCCGAGGCCGAGGACGCGCTGCGACCGATCATGGGTGAGGACGCAGCGTGGTACCTCAACGTGATGGCCGAGAGCATCGACGCACCGCAGCAAGCCAACGAGCTGGTCGCAGAACTCACCGGCACCCCGGCCGAATCGGTGGCGCAGTGGGCCGCACGCAATGCCGAGTTGTTCCGCTGAACACCTCGAAGACATCCGCCGATTGGGAATTTATTGCACGCCCGACGCGCGATCAGCGTGTAACAACTGGCCACTCGACGACAGCTAGCCGCGGTTGGCATTCCTAGGACTCAGTCCTCCGGGTTGTAGCCGAGATTGGGGGCGAGCCAGCGCTCGGCTTCCGGCAGGGTCCAGCCCTTGCGCCTCGCGTAGTCGGCGACTTGGTCCTGGGCTATCCGGCCGACCACGAAGTATTGCGACTGCGGGTGCGAGAAGTACCAGCCGCTGACCGCAGCACCGGGCCACATCGCCATCGACTCCGTCAGCTCGATGCCGGTCCGCTGCTGGACGTCCATCAACTCCCAGAGCGTCGCCTTCTCGGTGTGCTCCGGGCAGGCCGGGTAGCCGGGGGCAGGGCGGATTCCCACGTACTTCTCACCGATCAGCGCCTCGTTGTCCAGCTGCTCGTCAGGCTGGAATCCCCAGAGCTCCTTGCGGACCCGTTGGTGCAACCGCTCGGCGAACGCCTCTGCCAGCCGGTCGGCAAGCGACTCCAGCAGGATCGCGTTGTAGTCGTCGTTGGCCGCCTTGAACTCGACGATCTTGTCCTGACTGCCGAGCCCCGCGGTGACGGCGAAGGCGCCGACGTAGTCGGCCAGACCGGTGTCCTTGGGCGCGATGAAGTCGCCCAGAGACCGGTTCGGGATCCCGGCCCGGTGCTCGCCCTGCTGGCGCAGGTTGTGCAACGTCGTCAGCACCTCGGTACGGGTCTCGTCGGTGTAGACCTCGATGTCGTCGCCGACCGCGTTCGCCGGGAAGAAGCCGATCACCCCGTTGGCAGTCAGCCACTTCTCCTTGATCAGAGTGTCGAGCATCTCCTGGGCGTCCTCGTACAGCTTGCGGGCCGTCTCGCCCGAGGCCGGGTTGTTGAGGATGTCGGGGAACCTGCCCTTCATCTCCCAGGCGTTGAAGAACGGCTGCCAGTCGATGTACTCGCGCAGCTCGGCGATGTCGTATTCCTCGAACTCCCGCACGCCAAGGCCCTGGGCAGGCACCGGCGGCTTGTAGCCATCCCACTCGATCGGCGTCCGGTTCGCACGGGCCTTCTCCAACGTCAGCATCGGCCGCTCGTTCTTCTGGGCGTGCCGTTCGCGAAGCGATGCGTAATCCTTCTCGGTGGCGTCCAGCAGTGCCGGCCGTTGCTTGTCGTCGAGCAGCGCGGCAGCGACCGGCACCGAGCGGGAGGCGTCCTTGACCCAGACCACCGGACCGCTACGCCGCGGCGCCACCTTCACCGCTGTGTGGGCGCGCGAGGTGGTCGCGCCACCGATCAGCAGCGGGATCTCCAGCCCCTGACGCTCCATCTCGACGGCGAAGTTGACCATCTCGTCCAGGGACGGGGTGATCAGGCCGGACAGCCCGACGATGTCGGCGTCGTGCTCCTTCACCGCGTCCAGGATCTTCTGGGCGGGCACCATCACACCGAGGTCGATCACCTCGAAGTTGTTGCATTGCAACACGACCCCGACGATGTTCTTGCCGATGTCGTGGACGTCGCCCTTGACCGTCGCCATGATGATCGTGCCGTTGGTGTCCTTCTTCGCCGTCTCGCCTGGCAGCGGCTCGGCCTTCTCCGCTTCGATGTAGGGCAGCAGGTACGCGACGGCCTTCTTCATCACCCGGGCCGATTTCACGACCTGAGGCAGGAACATCTTGCCTGCGCCGAAGAGGTCACCGACGACGTTCATACCGTCCATCAGCGGGCCCTCGATCACCTCGATCGGGCGACCACCGGCGGCCGCGATCTCGGCCCGCAATTCCTCGGTGTCGGTTTCGACGTTGGCGTCGATGCCCTTTACCAGGGCGTGGGTGATCCGCTCGCGGACCGGGAGAGATCGCCACTCCGCAACCTCCGCGTCGCTGGTTCCTTCCTTGCTGTTGAACCGTTCCGCGATCTCCAGCAGCCTTTCGGCCGCGTCCTCGCGTCGGTTCAGGACGACGTCCTCGATGCGGTCCCGCAGTTCGGGGTCGATCGAGTCGTAGGGCACCAGCGCACCCGCGTTGACGATGCCCATGTCCAGGCCGGCCTTGATGGCGTGGAACAGGAACACCGCGTGGATCGCCTCGCGGACGGGGTTGTTGCCCCGGAACGAGAACGACACGTTCGAGATGCCGCCGGAGATGTGCACCCCTGGCAGGTTCTCCTTGATCCAGGCGCAGGCCTCGATGAAGTCGATCCCGTACGTCGCGTGCTCCTCGATACCGGTCGCCAGCGCGAAGCAGTTCGGGTCGAAGATGATGTCCTCGGGCGGGAAGCCGACCTCTTCGGTCAGGATCCGGTAGGCGCGCCCGCAGATCTGCTTGCGGCGCTCCAGATTGTCGGCCTGACCCTGCTCGTCGAAGGCCATCACGACGACGGCGGCGCCGTACTTGCGGCACAGCCGCGCCTCGCGGATGAACTTGTCCTCACCCTCCTTCATGGAGATCGAGTTGACGATCGGCTTGCCCTGCACGTTCTTCAGGCCCGCCTCGATGACCTCCCACTTGGAGGAGTCGATCATCACCGGGACGCGGCTGATGTCGGGCTCGGCCGCGATCAGCTTGGTGAACCGGTCCATCGCGGCGACGCCGTCGATCATGCCCTCGTCCATGTTGATGTCGATGACCTGCGCACCGACCTCAACCTGCTGCAGGGCGACCGACAGCGCGGTGTCGTAGTCCTCGGCCTTGATCAGGTTGCGGAACCGGGCGGAGCCGGTGATGTTGGTGCGCTCACCGATGTTCACGAACAGGGAGTCGTCGGTGATGTTGAGCGGCTCCAGGCCCGAAAGCCGGGTGGCCACTTCGATCTCCGGCAGCTCGCGCGGCGGCTTGCCCTCGACGACCTTGGCGATCTCGGCGATGTGCGGCGGCGCCGTTCCGCAGCACCCACCGACCAGGTTGACCAGGCCCGCCTCGGCGAACTCGGCGAGGTAGCCGGCCTGACGCTCCGGGGACTCGTCGTACTCGCCAAAGGCGTTGGGCAGCCCGGCGTTCGGGTAGCAGGAGACGAAGGTGTCCGCGATCCGCGCCATCTCGGCGATGTACGGCCTCATCTCCGGCGCGCCAAGGGCGCAGTTGAGGCCAACTGCGATCGGCTTCGCGTGCCTGATCGCGTTCCAGAACGCCTCGGTGACCTGACCGGACAACGTCCGCCCGGAAGCATCGGTGATGGTGCCCGAGATGATCACTGGCCAGCGGCGTCCGCGTTCCTCGAACAGCGTCTCGATGGCGAACACCGCCGCCTTGGAGTTCAGCGAGTCGAAGATCGTCTCGACGATGAGGAGATCGGCACCACCGTCGACCAGGCCGTTGGCGGCTTCGAGGTAGGCGGCGACCAGCTGGTCGTAGGACACGTTGCGGGCGCCGGGGTCGTTGACGTCCGGCGAGATCGACGCGGTCCGCGTCGTCGGCCCGAGCGCGCCGGCGACGTAGCGGGGCTTGGACGGGGTGCTGAACTCGTCGGCGGCCTTGCGGGCCAGCGCCGCGCCGGCGTAGTTCAGCTCGTAGCTCAGCTCCGCCATGTCGTAGTCCGACAGCGAGACCGCGTTCGCGTTGAACGTGTTGGTCTCCAGGATGTCGGCGCCCGCCTCGAGGTACTCGCGGTGGATTCCCTCGACGATCTGCGGCTGCGTCAGGTTGAGCAGGTCGTTGTTGCCCTGGAGAGCGCTCGGCCAGTCCTTGAACCGCTCGCCACGGTAGCCGGCCTCATCCGGCCGGTCCCGCTGGATCGCCGTGCCCATCGCGCCGTCGATCACCATGATCCGCTGGCGCAGAGCAACCGTCAGTTCGTCGGTGCAGTCGGGGCGGACGTTCGGCGCGACGATGTCCGGTTCCGGGATGTTCACGTACGTTCCTTCCGTAACGGAAGGCGTCCTTGTCTCTGCCGAGCGTGGCGGTTACCGGCAGTGACCCGGAACCGTTGCAACGCCTCTCGACCAGAAAAGTCTACGTCGTCACCCGATCGACGTCTGGACGCCCAGCTTGACCCCGACCCGCGTGGCGATCGCTGTGCCCATGAGCGACAGCTCGCGGATCTTGTCGGCAATGTCGTAGTCACCAGGGTTAACCAGATTGCAGCCGAACGTATTTCGTCTCGACAGCGTCGAGCCGGGTGTCGCCCCGGATCTCGTTGCAGCCCCCGAGTTTGTTGAAGTCGTCGAGCGTGAGATCGGCCGCCTGCAGCTGAGTGCCCATGGCGCCATCGCCGACCACGACGCGCTTCGACAACGCGTCGAGCAAATCGGTGTCGCAGGCGCGATCGTTCACATCAGTCACACCGACAGAGTAGTCGCTCTATCCAACTCGGCCCGTGTGGCGATGCCCCTCGTCGCCGCGACCCAGGGCTTACGCTGGCCTAGTGACCCCGTCGGATGCGAGCGGCCGTAGGCCGTCCGACCTGCCCAAACTGAACGACACGATCGTCGTCGCCGCTTTCGAAGGCTGGAATGACGCCGGCGACGCGGCCAGCGATGCGCTGGAGCACCTGGACGCGATCTGGGAGGCCGAGCCGATCGTTGAGATCGACGATGAGGCCTACTACGACTATCAGGTGAATCGTCCGGTGATCAGGCAGGTCGATGGCGTCACCAGGGAACTCGTCTGGCCGTCGATGCGGATTTCCCACTGCCGCCCGCCCGGCTCCGACCGCGACATTGTGCTGATGCACGGCGTGGAACCGAACATGCGCTGGCGCACGTTCTGCGACGAGCTGCTGGCAATCGCCGACAAACTCAACGTCCAGACCGTGGTCATCCTCGGCGCACTGCTGGCCGACACGCCGCACACCCGGCCGGTGCCGGTTTCGGGCGCGGCGTACTCCCCCGACTCGGCGAAAACGTTCGGTCTGGAGGAAACCCGCTACGAGGGCCCGACGGGCATCGCCGGGGTGTTCCAGGACGCCTGTGTGCAGGCGGGCATTCCAGCAGTGACGTTCTGGGCGGCCGTCCCGCACTATGTGTCGCAGCCGCCGAATCCGAAGGCGACGGTGGCGCTGTTGCGTCGGGTCGAGGACGTACTGGATATAGAGGTACCGCTGGCCGATCTGCCCAGCCAGGCCGAGGAGTGGGAGCAGGCGGTTACCGAGATGACTGCCGACGACGACGAGATCGCCGAATACGTCCAGTCCCTCGAGGAGCGCGGTGACGCCGAGGTCGACATGACCGATGCGCTCGGCAAGATCGACGGCGACGCGCTGGCGGCGGAGTTCGAGCGTTACCTGCGTCGGCGCGGGCCCGGATACCGGGGCTAGATGCCAGTACCGGTGCTACACCCTGACCGGTTCTGGCGCCTTCCACGTGCCGTTGAGCGCGTCGGGCTTCGGCCAGTACAGCCGCATCACCATCTGGAACGGACCCGTCGGCGCCGGCAGCCAGTTGGACTCTTTCTCGAGGCCGGGTGATGCGTTCTGGATATAGAACGTGTAACCGCCGTCGGGGTCTGCCACAAGGCTCGGCAGCATCGGCGAGTTGATCAGGTACCGCTGCATGGAGTTCTCTACCAACAGGCTCTGCGGCATCTCGTACATGGTCAACGACCAGAATGCGTTCACCGGCGGCAACTGTCCCGGAGCGAAACGCACGGTGTACTTGTTGGCGCCGGTCAGGGGCGCTCCCGAGGAATCGTGAACAAGGCCGGGATAAAGGGCCTCCGCCGCGGTGTTGCCGTAAATGCCCAACACCGCTCCGGCCATCCGGTACAGGTAGTTGCCCTTCAGGTCTTCCGCCGTGCCGAAGAACTGCGCCGAGCCGACTTCGCCGGTGTCGACCTTGTCCTTCTTGAGTTTGTCCAGCTCGGCCCAGGCGTCGGCCATGCCGGCCTCGATCGCCGTCCGCATTTCGGGCGACAGATTGTCGGCGTCGAACGAACCCTGAGGGCCAATCCCGATCTGCGCGAACCGATCTCGTAGCGACTTCTCGTTGGGCAAGACCGGTGCGAATCGCAGCACAAAGTTCAGGATCTCGAAGAACTGCGGAGATGTCTTCTGCTGATCGGGCGGCAGGGGCGGAACAAAGTCGATTGGCGGAGCCTGCGCGGGTGCCGGCTGATTGAGGTGAACCGAAAGCGGCACCACCTGGTAGCCGGCCTGAATCTTCTTGACGCTGTCAATATCGGACGGGCCGAGCAGCTGAGTGCGGTAGACGACCAGCGCCAGATCGGTGTCGGACCGGATGACTTCGTCGATGCCATTGGGCTTCTCGCCCTTCCAGTTCGGGCCTGCCAACAGGTACTTGCCGCCTCCGTTGCCGGTGGTGCGGCTGCCGACATAGGCGAAGTTGTACGTGTAGCCGTCAACGAATTGAAGGGAGTAGTAGCGGTCCTGCTGGATCGGCGGGACCGTCAGCACCAACGGCTCGGCCCGCAGGTCCGCTCCGAGCATCGAGTACGGCGTATCCGAGTTCGGCGTCTGCACCGCCTTGTCCTCGGGCGTGTATACCCTTGCGATGCTGTGGACTTCGTTCCACCCGCCCTTATACTCCGGATCCTCTTTGTTGACGAAGTACGAATGCTGGATCCGGTAGCTGTCGACCATCGGAAAGCCGTAGATGTAGGCATCTTTGGCGATAGCACGCGCCTGCTCCGCTGTGACGGCCGCCGGGCTCGGCGGCGGTGACGACTTCGGTGTCTCCTCTGATCCCTTCGTGCTGCAACCGACGAGCACGGCGAAAAGCGTCAATACGACGCCGATTCGGCGGATCAACGCTTTTCCAGCTCCTCTGTGCGGGCGCTGAAATGGCGGCCGAGTGCGGCCGCCTCGGCGTCCATCCTTGGCAGCAGATCCGGGGCGAACCTGCGCATGTCCCGTTCGGCGACTGGCGTGGCGATCAGCGGCCGTAGCCACCGCGTCAGGCCCACCCAACCCGGGCAGTAGACACGCGACTTGCGACCTTCGATGCCCTTGATGAACACCTGCCCGCACTTTTCCACCGACGTGGTCTTCTTCAGTGGCCCAGGCAATGTCGCGAGCAACTCCTGAAAGGTCGTCAGCTCCTTGCTTTCCCGGACCAGTGGCGTGTCGATCCAAGACATGTGCGCCGACCCGACGTCGACTCCGCGATGAGCGAGTTCGAGCCGCAGCGAGTTGGCGAAGTGCTCGACACCGGCCTTTGAGGCGTCGTAGGACGCCATGCCCGGTGCCGCGGCGAACGCCGCCAACGAGGACACCACCAGCACGTAGCCTCGGCGCTCGATCACTGAAGGCAAAGCGGCCCGCACCGTGTAGAACACACCCATCAAGTTGACGTCGATGACGGTCTTGAACGCCTCGGGGTCGATCTCGAGCACTGAGCCGAACGATCCGATGCCCGCGTTTGCCACCACGATGTCGATACCACCGAACCGCTCGATGCCCTTGGCGACGGCGGCCTGCATTGCCGACAGCTCACGCACGTCGGCGACCACCGTCAGGACCCTGTCTTCGCCAAGACGGGTGGCCACGTCTTTGAGCTGACCCTCGTCTAGGTCCGTCAGCACCAGCTTGGCGCCCTTTGCGTGCAGCCGACGGGCCACCTCCGCGCCGATACCGTTCGCGCCGCCGGTGATCATCGCGACTTTTCCACTCACAGAACTCATGCCCGAAACGTACTCCACTCCGCTGGCGTCATGAGCCGGTTGACCTATCGCTACAGCTGGACGCCAAGCAGCGCGTCGACCGCTTTAGCCACCGTCCGGCCCGCTTCGGCGTCGTGACCGCCATAGGTTAGTGCGTCGGTCGTCCAACCATCCAGTGCGGCAAGTGCTTTCGGGGAGTCCAGGTCGTCGGCCAGGTATTGGCGCACCCGGGCCACCACGTCGGTCGCGTCGGGCGTGCCCGCCAAAGAAGTCGCGGCCCGCCAACGCGCAAGCCGGGTGGTGGCCTCGTCGAGCACGTCATCGCTCCACGACCGGTCGGCGCGATAGTGCCCGGAGAGCAGCCCGAGCCGGATGGCCGCCGGGTCGACGCCCTTGGCCCGCAGCCGCGACACGAGAACGAGGTTGCCGCGGCTCTTGCTCATCTTGTGCCCGTCCCAGCCGATCATCCCGGCGTGCACGTAGTGCCGCGCGAATCGCCGCTCTCCCGTGACGGATTCGGCATGCGCGGCAGAGAATTCGTGGTGCGGGAAGATCAGGTCGCTGCCGCCACCCTGGATGTCAAGCCCGGTGCCGATGCGGGACAGCGCGATGGCCGAACACTCGACGTGCCAGCCGGGCCGGCCCGGGCCGAACGGCGACGGCCAGCTTGGCTCGCCGGGGCGCTCCGCCCGCCACAGCAACGCGTCCAGTTCGTCGTTCTTGCCAGCGCGGTCGGGGTCACCGCCACGCTCGGTGAAAAGCCGCAGCATGGTGTCGCGGTCGTAGCCCGACTCGTACCCGAACTGCAGGGTGGCGTCGGTTCGGAAGTACACGTCCGGGTAGTGGGGGTCGTCGACGACGTAGGCGGCGCCGGAGGCCAGCAATTTTTCGACGACCTCGATCACTTCTTCTATGGCCTCTGTGGCCGCCACATAGTCGTGCGGTGGCAGCACCCGCAGGGCCGCCATGTCTTCGCGGAACAGCTCGGTCTCGCGCTCGGCCAGCGAACGCCAGTCGATACCGTCGCGCTGGGCTCGCTCGAACAACGGATCGTCGACGTCGGTGACGTTCTGCACGTAGTGCACCTGGTGCCCGGAATCCAGCCAGACCCGGTGGATGAGGTCGAACGCCAGGTAGGTGGCGGCATGACCCAGATGGGTGGCGTCGTACGGGGTGATGCCGCAGACGTACATGGTGGCCGTCTCACCGGCCGTGACGGGGCGGACCTGCCGGTCGGCGCTGTCGTAGAGCCGCAGCTGCTGGCCACGCCCCGGCAATGCCGGGACGTCAGGAGCCGGCCAAGAATTCATAGCGTCGACTTTAGGCATCATGGTGACCCAGCATCGCGCGCGGCTGATCCATTCCCACCTCAGCGCTCCCGGTAGGCCGACCGGATGCCGTCGAGCAGCACATCGGCCAGCTCGGCGCGACACATCAGGAAGTCGGGCAGGTACGGGTCGCTACGGTTGTAGATCATCGGCGAGCCGTCCAGCCGCGACGCGTGCAGCCCGGCGGCCTGCACCACTCCGGCCGGGGCGGCCGAGTCCCACTCCCATTGGCCGCCGGCGTGGACGTAGGCGTCGACGTCGCCGCGGACCACCGCCATCGCCTTGGCGCCCGCCGACCCGATCCGCACCATCTGGATATCCATCCGGTCGCGCAGTCGCCACAGCACTGCGGGCGGTCTGCTGGCGCTGGCGGTGATGCGGATGGGGCCCTCGGAGCGCGGCGGCGGGGCGGTGACGGTGTCGGTGCGGTACACCTCGCCGCGGGCCGGGAGCGCGACCGCGGCGTCGGTGATGCCGCCGTCGGGCCCCCCGTTGCGCTGCCACAGCGCGACGTGCACCGCCCAGTCCGTTCGACCCGGCCAGGAGAACTCCCGAGTGCCGTCCACCGGGTCGACGATCCACACCCGGTCGGCGCGCACTCGCGACAGGTCGTCGACGGCCTCCTCGGACAGCACGGCGTCGTGGGGCCGGTCGCGTTGCAGCCGGTCGAGGATCAGTACGTTGGCCCGCCTGTCACCCGCGTCGCCGAGGTCATACGGGTCGTCGAAGCCCACTTCCTCGCGGACGTCGAGCAGCAGTTTTCCGGCGTCGACGGCTACCTCTGCGGCCAGCGCCGCATCGGTCAGGCTCATCAGAAGGCCGGCCAGGGAATGGGCCGGCGCCGATCCGGTGTCGGCATCACCGGATTGTCCAGCAGCGCAACCGTTCTGGCGTGCAGCGCCGCCACCTCGCGACCGGTGATGTGCTCACCCAACTGCTCGCCGAGGCGACCTCGCAGCAGATCACGCAGCCGGGCCACCGATTCCAGGGTCTCGTCGTCGACGGGCTTGCCTGCCCAGCCCCACAGCACCGTGCGCAGTTTGTCCTCGACATGCAGGCTCACGCCGTGGTCGACGCCGTAGAGATGCCCGTCGACGCCGGAGAGGATGTGGCCACCCTTGCGGTCGGCGTTGTTGATCAGCACGTCGAAAACGGCCATCCGCCGCAGGCGGATGTCGTCGGCGTGCACGAGCGTCACCTCGTCGCCGGCGTAGTCGTAGGCCTGCAGCACCGGCAGAAAGCCGGGCGGAATCTGGCCTGCGGGCAACAGGTCAACGGGGTCGGGACCGACCTGGAGCTCATCGCCGACTTCGTCGCCGGGCTGGTCCACCCACAGCTGCAGCATGCCGCGGCCCGCGGGCCCGTCGCGAATGATCGTGTAGGGCACGATGTTCCAGCTGAGCGCCTCAGAAACGAGGTAGGAGCTCATTTCGCGACCGGCCAGGGTGCCGTCGGGAAAGTCCCACAGTGGCGCCTCGCCGGCGATCGGCTTGTACACGCAATGAGCTTGGCGCTCACCGAGATGCGCTTCGCAGAGGAACGTGGCGTTGCTCGCCGAGCGGATTCGTCCGATGACGGTCAACTCGCCGCGCAGGCACACCTCATCGAGGCCGTCCGGGTCTGGCCCGCCGCTAGGAATCGGCGTCATCCTCTGACTCGGCAAGGGCACCACGCCGATAGCCGTTGGTGCGCACACAGATGTGGCCCTCCGGGTCGAGCGGCTCATCGCACAACGGGCACGGCGGGCGGCCGGCCGAAATGACGCGGTTGGAACGCGTCGCGAACTCGCGCGCGGACTCGGGGGTCAAGAACACCCGCACCGCGTCGGGTCCTTCCTCGGCGTCGTCGAGCACGACCGACGCGTCGAACTCGGTCTCAGAAACGGCGAGCAGCTCCACCACGACGGTCTGCGCTTCCGAATCCCAGCCCAGCCCCATGGTTCCGACCCGAAATTCGGCGTCGACGGGGGTGATCAACGGGCTGAGGTCCTCGATGTCGCCGGTCTCTGGCGGGATGGGGGTGCCGAAGCGCCGGTTGATCTCCAACAGCAGGGCGGCGATCCGCTCGGCCAGCACGGCCACTTGCTGCTTCTCGAGTATTACCGAGATCACGCGTGTGTCGTGCACGGCCTGTAGGTAGAACGTTCGGTTGCCTGGCTGCCCGACAGTCCCGGCCACGAAGCGGTCGGGTGTGCGGAAAACGTGAATTGCGCGGGCCATGGCACCTTCCAAAATACCGGCATCGGCGTGTCGGCCGTAATCGCGCGCCCGGCCGTCAACCAGTCGAGCCACCGACCACAGCGTCTTCTGGCGGCACTTCGCCGTCCTTCTTGTCGGCCTCCCCCTCGGCCTTCGGCGGTTTGGCCAGCAGTCCGGCGGTGAGTGCGGCACCAGTGTGGTTGACGTGGATGACGAACGGACGCAACGCGGTGTAACGGATCACACTCATCGACGCTGGGTCGGCGGTGATGCGTTGGAAGCTGTCGAGGTGGGTCCCGAGCGCGTCGGCCACCACGGCCTTGATCACGTCGCCGTGCGTACAGGCGATCCACAGGGCGTCACCCTCGTGCAGTTCGGCCAGTCGACGGTCGTGCTCACGGACCGCGGCCACCGCGCGTGATTGCACGTGGGCAAGACCTTCGCCACCGGGGAAAACCGCCGCGCTGGGCTGCTGCTGCACCACCGCCCACAGCGGCTCTTTGACCAGTTCACCGATCTTGCGACCGGTCCAGCTGCCGTAGTCGACCTCCGAGATGCGCTCGTCGACCATCGGATCCAGGCCGAGCGCGGCGGCCAGCGGTTCGACCGTGCGCCTGCAACGCAGCAGCGGCGAGCGCACTATCGCCCGGATCGGCAGCCCGGTGAGCCGCTCGACCAGAGCATGTGCCTGCTCGCGCCCCTTGTCGTCGAGGTCGATGCCGTCGCTTCGGCCGGCCAGCGTGTGCGCGGTGTTCGAGGTCGACCTGCCGTGGCGCAGCAGGATGACCGTCATGTCGCGGAGACTACCCCGGTGCCCAGCAGGGCCAGCACCAGCGCGCCGAGTACGACCCGGTAGCCGACGAACCAGTACATGCTGTGGCGCACCAGGAAACGCAGGAACCACGCCACCGCGAGGAACCCGATCACGAACGCGATCACGGTGGCCACCAACAGTTGCGGCCCGCTCGCGCTCATCCCCTCACCCGCCGGATGAAACGCGTCGGGCAGTGAGAAGAGCCCGGACGCGAACACCGCGGGGATCGCAAGCAGAAAGCCGAAACGGGCGGACAGTTCGCGGTCGAGCCCGAGGAACAAGCCTGCGCTGATCGTTGCGCCCGACCGTGACACGCCCGGCACCAGTGCCAGACACTGCGCCAGGCCGACGGTGATGCCGTCCTTCCATGTCAGTTGCTCGGTGTGCCGAGTCTGCCTGCCGTAGTACTCGGCGGCGGCGATGACGGCGGAGAAGACGAGCAACGCGGTCGCAATCAGCCACAGATTGCGTGCGCCAGTACGGATTTCGTCCTTGAACAGCAGACCCGTCACGCCGATCGGGATAGTGCCGATGATGACGTACCAGCCCATCCAGTAGTCGTGGGTGCGGTGCGCGGCGACGAATAGACCGTTGAACCAGGCCTTCAGGATGCGGCCGATATCGCGGGCGAAGTAGAGCAGCACCGCAAACTCGGTCCCCAGCTGTGTGACCGCGGTGAACGAGGCGCCCGCGTCGTCGTCGAAAAAGATGCGCGACGCGATCGCCAGGTGACCGGACGACGAAACGGGCAGGAATTCGGTAAGACCCTGCAACACCGACAGAACGACTACTTGCAGCCAGGACATCGCCGGCCCCTCAATCACGCCGACGACCGTACCGTGGGGCGGCTGCTAACGCGCTGTGCGTGTCACCGGCTGCGCGGCGGCCACCGCGTCGCGCACGGCCGCCGAAACGCTGCGCTCGTCGGTGAGGTCGATGTCGACGAGCTTGCGGCTCGCGACCGCGACCACGTCCTCGGCCTGTGGGACCGGCCCGTTAAGGCGCGGCCGGTATACCTCGATTACCAGCATCTGCTTTTCGATATGGAACGAGAAGCTGCGTCCGTCGCCCACCTGGCCAAATCCGCTGGCGTGTACACCAGTAGTGATGTCCTCGACAGCAAACTGCTGGTTACCCAGCTCCCTGTCTGCCGCGAGGGTCATGACCGAACCATATCCTCGGTGGTGCCGCGGGGCCGGTAGTACGCGGCCGCATCGCGGCGAGCGGCTTGTAATGCGCGCCCAGCGGTCTGCCTACACTTGCTATTCGTTAGCCGTACTATTCGCACGCACGAGAGCTACCCTTTGCAGCGCCTTTTAAACTCGTTAACCCAGCTAATTCGCGCCAGCGCTGTTGCGCTGGCAACGGCCGGGTTCGTCGGTTGCTCGGCGAACGGCACCGATACGCCGCCGCCGACCATCGTGCCCGCACAGGCCGCGCAGTCCCCTCCGGTCACCGGTGAACCCGCAGGCGTGGTGCGACCGCTGGCAGGGCATGCCGTTGCTGCGGTGTTCGACCCCGAAACCGCATCGTTAGCGGTGCTCAGCCCGGGTGTCGGGGGCCAGTCCACGGTCACCGTCGTGCCAGTGTCCGGCGCCGATCGAGCGGTGCCCCTGCCGGGACCGGCGACGGCGATCGTCGGCGACAACAACGGCCGGGTGTACGCATCGACGCGCGGCGGCTACTTCCGGATCGATATCCGGGCCGGCACGGCCACCCGGATCGACATCGAGGGGCACGGCGGCACCGACTTCACCGCGATCGCCCGCCGCGCGGACGGCAAGCTGGCCCTCGGCAGCGCCGACGGCGCGGTTTACACGTTGAGCTCCGAGTCGGAGGTCGGCGCGTCGATGAAGGCGTTCGCACGCGTGGATGCCCTTGTCGCTCAAGGAAATACAGTGGTCGTGCTGGACCGAGGCCAGACGTCGGTGACCACAGTCTCCGAGAGCGGCGACGACACCGATCATGCGCTGCGCGCCGGAGAAGGAGCGACCACCATGGCGGCCGATTCGGCCGGCCGGGTGATGGTCGCCGACACCCGCGGCGACGAGCTCCTGGTCTTCGGCACCGACCCGCTGATCCTGCGGCAGCGGTCCCCGGTGCGCGACGCCCCCTATGGGCTCGCGGGCTCATCGAAGCTGACCTGGGTGTCGCAGACGGCGATCAACACCGTGGTTGGCTACGATTTGGCTACCGGTATCCCCGTGGAAAAGGTGCGTTATCGAACCGTGCAGCAGCCCAACTCCTTAGCCTTCGATGAAGCTTCTGGCACCCTGTATGTGGTGTCTGGCTCGGGAGCGGGTGTACAGGTGATCGCAGACGCGGGGATGAGCGGATGACTGCGATGCACCGTGGCCGGATGCCCAAAGGCTGGGATCACGACCTGTCGGACGAATATGAGTGGATCCCCCTGCGGCTGCCTCCCGACCTGACCAGGATCAACGCGTCCACCCGACTATCGATCGAGGCCGAATACCGCGGGTGGGAGCTCACCCGGGTGCGGCTCTACACCGATGGCAGCAGGCGGGTGCTGCTGCGCCGCAAGAAGTCTGCTGTGGACAGACTGGATCAACCCGGGCTGTGATGTACCGCGCGCTGCGGCGGGCGCTGTTTCTGGTTGCGCCCGAACGCATTCACACCTGGGTTTTTGCCATCCTGCGGGCGATGACAGCGGTCCTTCCGCTGCGCCGGGCCCTGACGCGATGGCTGGCGCCGCACGATCCAGTCCTTGCCAGCACGGTGTTCGGGGCGCGGTTCGCGGGCCCGATGGGGCTGGCCGCCGGGTTCGACAAGGATGGCAGGGGGCTGAACACATGGGGCGCGCTGGGCTTCGGCTACGCCGAGGTCGGCACCGTCACCGCGCAAGCGCAGCCCGGCAATCCGCAGCCGCGGATGTTCCGGTTGCCCGACGACCGCGCCTTGCTCAACCGGATGGGGTTCAACAACCATGGCGCCGGTGAGTTGGCGCTGCAGTTGGCCCGGCACGCACCCGATGTGCCGATCGGGGTCAACATCGGCAAGACAAAGGTCACGCCGCCGGAAGGCGCGGTCGACGACTACGCCGAAAGTGCCCGGCTGGTCGGGCCGCTGGCCGCGTTTCTGGTTGTCAACGTGAGCTCACCGAACACGCCGGGATTGCGTGACCTGCAGGCCGTCGAGGTGTTGCGGCCGATCCTTGCTGCGGTGAAGGACGAGACGTCGACGCCCGTCCTGGTCAAGATCGCGCCGGACCTGTCCGACGACGACGTCGACGAAATCGCCGATCTCGCGGTCGAATTGGGCCTGGCCGGCATTGTCGCGACGAATACCACCGTGTCGCGCGCTGGGCTCGCGACGGTGGGCGCCGACGCGCTGGGCTCCGGTGGCGTGTCCGGTCCGCCCGTCGCGCAGCGCTCGGCGGAGGTGTTGCGGCGGCTGTACAAGCGGGTCGGCGACCGGCTGGTGTTGGTCAGCGTCGGCGGCATCGAGACCGCCGACGACGCGTGGGAGCGCATCACGTCGGGCGCATCACTTCTGCAGGGCTACACCGGCTTCATCTACGGCGGGGGCTTGTGGGCCAAGCACATTCACGACGGCCTCGCCCGCAAGCTGCACGAGGGCGGCTTCACGTCCCTGGCCGACGCCGTGGGCTCAGCCATCAAGCACGATAACCCGCCGAGCGGCCAGTTGTGACGCGCTAAGCCGCGAACAACGTGCCATAAGTGGCCATTCGGCACAGGAGGACCTCACTGCTTCTGCTCATAGGTGCCGTGGATGACGGCGCGCGCGATCGCGTTCATGAACAGGTTGAACCCGAGGTAGGCCGGGCTGGCGTCGCCGTCGATTTCGAGCTTCTCGACCTTGACCGCGTGCACGGCAATGAAGTACCGGTGCACACCGTGGCCGGGTGGCGGCGCGGCGCCGACATAGCGCTTGAGGCCGGCGTCGTTGGCCAACGTGAGTGCGTCGCCGGGAAATCCCTTGCTGCTGCCGTCGCCGACACCGGCGGGCAGGTCGGTGACGGTCGCAGGCAGGTTCGCGACGGCCCAATGCCAGAAGCCCGACGCCGTCGGCGCGTCCGGGTCATACATGGTGACCGCGAAGCTGCGGGTCTCCTCGGGGAACTCCGACCAGGAAAGCTGCGGCGACACGTCGGAACCGCCTGCGCCCATGATGCCGCTGACCTGGTCGTTGCCCAGAGGCTGGCCGTCGGTGACCGACTCCGACGTCAGCGTGAACGTCGGCAGCTTCGGAAGGAACTCGTAGGGGTTGTAGTCAAATGCCACGGTAAAACCCTTTCTCTGGTGGTCAGCAGTGCAACAGGAAATGCTCGAGTACCTGGGTGCCGAACATCAGCGCATCCACGGGTACCCGCTCGTCGACTCCGTGGAACAACGCGGTGAAATCCAGATCGGGTGGCAGTTGCAGCGGCGCGAAGCCGAAGCAGCGAATCCCCAAGCGCGCGAAGGCCTTTGCGTCCGTGCCGCCGGACAGCATATAGGGCACGATGCGGGCATCGGGATCGACGGACACAATCGCGTTGTTCATCGCGGCGACCAGGTCGCCGTCGAACGTTGTCTCATACGACGGCAGTTCAGTGATCCATTCCCGTGTCACGTCGGGGCCGAGCAATTCGTCGACCTCGCGCTCGAAGGCGGCTTGGCGGCCGGGCAGGATGCGGCAGTCCACCACCGATTCCGCGGTGGCGGGAATGACGTTGGCCTTGTAGCCGGCCTTGAGCATGGTGGGGTTGGCGGTGTCGCGCAGGGTGGCGCCGACGACGCGCGCGATCGGGCCGAGCTTGGCGATGGTCCCGGCCAGATCCGGGGAATCCATGTCGAACGAGTAGCCGGTCTCCTCGGTGATCGCCGCGAGGAACTGCCCGACGGCGTCGGTCATCACAAGCGGGAACTCGTGGCGTCCGAGCTTGGCGGTCGCCTCGGCGACCGCGGTGACCGCGTTGTGGTCGTGGATCATCGAGCCGTGCCCGGCATGGCTGCGGACGGACAGCTTCATCCACATCATCGACTTCTCGGCGGTTTCGACCAGGTAGAGCCTGCGCTCGCCGCCGTCTTTGCGTGGCACGGTCAGTGAGAAGCCGCCGACCTCGCCGATGGCCTCGGTGACGCCGTCGAACAGGTCAGGCCGGTTGTCGACCAGCCACTGCGACCCGTACTTCCCGCCGGCCTCCTCGTCGGAAAGGAACGCGAACAGCAGGTCGCGCGGCGGCACGATGCCCGCGCGTTTGAAGTGCCTGGCGATCGCGATGAGCATGCCGCACATGTCCTTCATGTCGACAGCGCCGCGACCCCACACGTAGCCGTCCTCGACCGCGCCCGAGAACGGGTGCACGCTCCAGTCGGACGCCTCGGCGGGCACCACGTCGAGATGGCCGTGCAGCAGCAGGGCCCCACGGTCACGGTTTGCGCCCTCGAGCCTGGCGAACAGGTTGCCCCGACCCGGCGCCCCGGCCTCGACATATTCGGTCGTGTAGCCGACCTCTTCCAGCTGCTCGGCCACCCAGCGGGCGCATTCGGCCTCACCTTTGGTGGTGGCTGGCTCGCCGGTGTTGGACGTGTCGAAGCGGATGAGTGAGCTGACGAGGTCAACGACTTCGGCTTCGGCGGTGGGGGGAGGCGTCACAGTCACCATTCGTACCATTGCAGTGGCGGTTGAGTTTGGGTCCGGGCAGGACGATCCGATAGCCTTAGCTGCCCAGAACTGGTCCGAGTGGCGGAATGGCAGACGCGCTAGCTTGAGGTGCTAGTGCCCTATTAACGGGCGTGGGGGTTCAAGTCCCCCCTCGGACACCACATTGATCGACGCATCGTCGCAGCTAGACAGCGGTTATGCGCCGCTTGCGGCGACGGTCGGCAGGTGCCTTGGACACGTTTTGGACACTCTTTGAGATCTTCGCGTCGAGATTGACGGCCACCTTGTCCAAATCGGAGTCGAACAAATCCGAGTAGATCTTCAACGTGACGCTGGGATCTTTGTGGCCCAGCATCCGCGACACCGCAAGAACATTCGCGCCCGCAGACACAGCCAGGCTCGCGCACATGTGCCGCAAATCATGCGGCGTGACCGTCTGCACCTGCGCGCGCTCGACCGCGCGGTTGAACCACCCCGTTGAGTCATAACTCGGACGCTTCAGATACCCGTCGTCACGCGCTGGAAACAGCAGATCGTCAGCCGAGCGGCCCTCGCACCGTACCGCCAGCCGAGACAGCACCGACGCGGCGACGGGCACTGCTCGGTTCTCCTTGCCCTTGGTCTGGCCTACCTCGAAGTCCTGCCCTACCTGGACGGCATTGCGGTGCACCGAGATACGACGTTTCAGGAAGTCGATATCAGCGACGGTCAGCGCGATCGCCTCACCCCACCGCAACCCGGTGAATGCGAGGGTCAGCACCAGGTCGGCGTGACGGCCGGATTCCTCGGCCAACCGGCACACATCGGCCTCGGCGAGATAGATATGGCGTTTCGGTGACTTCTTCGGCTTCTCACCGCGTTTGAACCGGCGGGCCGGATTGAAAGCCAGCGCCCGCCCGCCCGGTCCTCCACCGCGTCGTCGAGGATCTGCGCCAGGATTCCGATCGCGCGGTTGACCACGGTGGCGCTCGACCCGTTGCGGGTCATGGCCGCGGCCCACGCCTTCGCGTCCAAGATGTCCACCTTGTTCACCGGCACGCGGGCCCACTTGGGTTTGACGTGCTTGCCGCAGGCGTAGGCAACGGTGCGGTAGTACGACGGCGAGAGTGTCTGCTCCTGCCGCGACAGCCACCCCACAGACAGGTCGCCGACCGTCACCCGGCCGCGCGACGGCGACACATAGGAGCCCTCGGCCTTGGAGGTCTCGACCTTCGACGCCCACGCCGACGCGTCGCGCTTGGTGGTGAATCCTCGCCTGCGCGAAGTGATTCCGTTGGGCTGGCGATAGCGGACTTCCCACTTCTCCCCGCCTGCGGTCGGGTAGCGCCTAATTGTTGGCCATGGTCGAGCGCCTTCCTTAGTTCGCCTGTAGCTCGCGTGCGACCCGGCCGCGCTTCTGAGGGTTCGCGCCGGGCCCGGCTCGGTTGTCCCGTTCCTCGGAGAACGCCCGGCCCCACAATTGAAATGACACCTTGGCGAGAGCGTCACCGCTGATGCGCAGGCGCTTTCGCGAGACGCTCCTCATCTAAGCCTGATCGAGCTCTAACCGTGTCACATCAATCCTGCTGGTCTATGCGGCGCACGCTGTCATCGGCGCCGATCTCGAACCACTCGAACGCGTCCTTACGGCGCAAGGGCACGCTGGGTAGGCTCACCCCGCGCAAGTTCCGGCCCTGCAACGTCACCGGCTTGCCCGCCTCGAGCGCATCGAGAACCGCGTTGCGCGGCGTGAGCCAGTCATCTGGCGGCGGTCCTCCGCGTTCGTCGACCGCATTGGCTGACTCGACTGTCGGATCTGGCATAGGCGGGCTATCTTCGTCTGTATCCGCGCGATCTCTTTCAGCGCCGCTCATCATCGTGGCGGGATACGGTCCATTGATGAGGAAGAGGCCGACGACGCTTTACCACTACGCGAGTCCCGGCGGATTCCTCGGGGTGATCAAGCACAGCGCGCTGTGGGCGACTGACGTGAGGTTTCTCAACGACGCGCAGGAACTGAGGTTCGCGTGGGATGAGTTTCGGCGTGTGCTCGCCAAACGTGTCAAGGCGGAGTCGCCGTATCGCGAAGCGTACCGGACGGAACTCGATGTCATCGCCAAGCTGAAGGCGACCGATCTCGACACGATGGAGTTCCGGATTTTCGCAACGTGTCTGTCGGAGCTGTCGGATGATGTTCCGCAATGGCGAAGTTACGCTTTAGATGGTCACGGGGTTGCGCTCGGCTTTGACAGCGAGCAGATACTCGCTCTGCCAGTGCCGTACTACACACACCTCGAGGGTGGCGACCTCGAGCCGGTGAAAGCTGTCAACACCGGCGAGCAGATCACATGGCCTGCGACGCTCCGAAAGGTGACTTACGGCGCGAAGACGCGCAAGAAAGCCATCGCTGACGAGCTGTGGCAGATCGAACAAGCCTGCGAGACAGACGATGTCAGCACCCCTTATTCCCGGCAGTACAATCTGATCCACCGCGTACCGCTGCATCTGGGGAATCTCGCCCACGTGAAGCACAAGGGTTTCAAGAGCGAGCGGGAGTGGCGGCTCACCATCCAGGAGCATGCTTTTGGGTCAACTACGTCTCAACTCAGTGCGCTCACGGATCTTGAACCCGGCGTACTGTGGAACAGCATGCCGAAGACGACGGTTGACGTTCAGTTCCGCGAAGGTGGGCAGGCATTGTTCAAGCCGTACATCTCGGTTCCGTTCTCAAAGTCCGCTCTCGTCGAGGTGGTGCTCGGACCGAACGTGAAAGCCGATCTCGCCGAGCCGGTCTTCAGACGGTTGCTCGATCGCCACGGATACCAGCACACCAAAATCACGCCTTCGACCATGCCGTACCGCACCTGAGGGTGCGAGGGCAGCCATCCAACTGGCTGCGCGTCAACTCCAACGGTCTGGAAACCATGGCCAATTCGGATCTAGGGCGAATACCTCTGCAGCGGTGAGACTTCCGTCAGTGCGCACGATCTCGGCTGAAGGTTCGGCGGCAACGGTGATCGTAGTGAACCCATCTAGGTCCGTGAGCGGCACTGCGGCCCAAGGGTTTATCCAAAGGTCTGGAAGGTCTTGCGCGACGCGCCAGTATCTGAGGTTCGACCCGAACAGTACTGCCGATACACGCGCGCCGCGCTGCGCATCGTCGGTAGACCAGTCCCCACGCCAATAGCCGTTCCGCTTCCGCACTACGGTTACGGAATCGGGATCGCCTGTGTACCACTGAAATTCCTTGCGCCCGAACAACGCTTCGCCGACGTCGTCTTGATCAAGAAATCCGAACGTAGCGAGTACGGCGACGATGAAGGGATGCTGTAGCGGTTCGCGCCCGTAGCGCCGTCCCTTCTTGGTGATCGTTTCGTGGAGGCGGTCAACATCGTTCGAAGGGAAGTTCGTGACCGGCGGTAGATAGCCGAGGTTGCGACCGCCTGAGTGTCGACCGTCGGGCCGAGTCGGCAGCGCGACGCAGGTCAGCGTCCAATCGCGGATCGGAATCTCTTTACTCGGTAGTTCTTCTTCGGGATGCTGCAGGAGTGCGTCGGCATCGAGTTCCTCCAGCCACTGTGTCAGCGGTCGGGTTACTTCGATCCGCCGTGGACGCTGAGAGCCATGCTTGATATGTCGGATGCCCACAAGGAAATCGCGGGTTTCGATATCGCTTATACAGTCGACGATCCACTCAAACGCGCCCTTCGCTGAATCGCCCGGCAACGCTACGGTGCACTCGACGTAGAAATGAGACCCAGCGCGGCTGATAAGAAAGTCAGGCTTTCGATCTGATCCCTCGATGGTGGGATGCGCGACGACCGTGTAGCCGAGGTGTCGGTACAGGCTCGCGACGTATATCTCCCACCAGGCACCAATGTGCTGGCCGACGTCAAAATCGGTGAAGCGTTTGTAGACGTCCGGCTTTTCAGTCGCAGGATGTGCGGCGAACCACTCCTCGAGGAGGCGCCGTACGCGATCCCAGTGCGCGTCGGCGACTCGATCCAGGAACTCGTAATCGCCCTCTGAGAAGAGGGCTGGCCCGCTGTTTGAACGGGCACCGTCATGAAACAGTCTCATCGGGCTGAGCGGTTGGATGGCCGGACGCATGCCGGCCCGTCAGGCGTTGCGCAGTGTGTGTTCAGAGGTACCCCGTTAGTCGCGCTGCGGCGTGACGAGTTGGCTGACGCGCTGAAATGACAGGTCGAGCAATTCGGCGACGTCTCGAAGCGGAACCTTGAGGGCAACCAGATCCCGCGCGTACTGACCGATCAACTCTTGCGCCTGCGTCAGACGGTGTGCGGCATCGTTGCGTTCGTGCACGAGACTTCGCGCGATGCGCGAGATGTCACCGTAGTCAGGCACCTCGATTGAGAAAACGTGTACCGCAATTCGATCGATAGGCGTGTGAGTAGCGAGTGCGATGTAATCACGAGCCATGTACTCAACCTCGCTGAGCCGGCGCGCTTGCGTCAGACCGTCGACGTCTGGAATTCGGATCATCCACCAGCGCCCGTCGCGCGTGACCTCAATCTTGTACTCGTTCACGTACTCGTCGATGTGATCAGTCACGACCCGGCCTCCTTCTGAATTGCATCGGCGATGGCTTCGTTGACTTGTCGAACGACTCCGGGTGAGATCGTCGAGTGTCCGTCCGGGACGAAGACCATAGGTCCTGTCGGATGCTGCCAGCGGCCGTGGCTGCCGGATGCTTCTGTGCGCTCGAATCCGGCCTTCTTGAGCCGCTTGACCAGCTTGCGGGTGGGTTCTTCACTGACCACCAGGGTAGTCTAGCCCACTAGACTTTTGCTAGTCCAGCTCACTAGACGAAATCTGTTGAATTGTAATTCTGCACGTCATCTACGTTTTCTCACCTGTCACTTGCGTCACATTGGCGGACACGGGACGACCGGTAGCGAGGGGATTCAACGTCAGGTGCTGAGAGCGTCACCGGGCCGAGGCTCTTCTGTCGTGGTGGTCGTCAGACACGCTTAGGGCCTTTTGCCCCTGAGGTGGGACGCCTGGCTCAAGCGTCAGAACGGGTGCGGCCGGCTGGCGCCGACGCTCTTGCGCAGTTTTGAGCACAAGGATGATCGAGATCATCTCGCAAGTAGTCAGGTCAGCTTCGGTCAACGCTCCCAGTAAGGTGCTCGAATTCGCGGGAGGCGTCTCCATTAAGCGTTGGATCGCAACGCCAACGAACTGTTCACACGGCGGTCAGCCGCGCCGTCCCGCTCGTTCGGCGAAAGCGTCGAGTGCGGCCAGCACCTCGGGCACGCGCCAGATGCGGTTGCGGGAGTAGTTGGTGGTCTCGGTGATGATCCCGGCTTCGATGAGCGGATCCAGGTTGCGGTAGACGTGCACCATGCGGATGCCGAGTTCGGATTCGAGCAGCGCGGCATTCACCACAGGGCGTTTGAGCAGGAGGTCGGCCAGACGGTGCACCACTGTCCCGGGGCGCGCGCTGATCCGGTCTGCCCACCCGGTGCGGATGGTGCGCAGATCGGTCACCAGGTGCCGGCCATTGGTCACGGCGCGGAACGACGCTTCGCTGAACCGTTCTACGATCGGCACGGCGTCCCCGTCGCGGTAGGCAGTCAATGCCTCGAAGTACGCCTCGGTGTTGGCCAGCAACCCCGCTGAGACTGGGACAGTGATCTGACGGGTGAGCCCCATGTGGCGCATGTGCGCCTGCACCAGGGCACGGCCCGTGCGGCCGTTGCCGTCGGTGAAGGGGTGAATGGACTCGAACTGTGCATGCGCGATGGCGATCTGCGGCAGCGCGGGAACATCAGTGCGGGCGATGTAGGCCAGCAGGTCATCGATCGCGGCTCTGACCCGCTCATGGCGCGGTGGCACGAACACCGCTCCGATCGGGCCGTAATCACTCCCTCCGATCCAGACCTGTTCGGTACGCCATGCTCCTGGGATGTGACGATCTTGCCCGTACATCAACGCGGCGTGCATCTGCAGGATGGCGTCGGCGTCGATGCGGTCAGCCAACCGGATCGCGGCTTTCATCGCCGCGGTGTTGGCGACGATGAGGGTCGCGTTGCGCTTCGACGGGTCACCCAGTTCGGCTTCGGCGACGGCGCGGGCACTGGCGGTGATGTTCTCGATGCGGGAGCTGGACGCCGACTCCGAGCGCAAAAGCACCGAAGTGAACGGTGCGATCTCGGTGCCCAGCTCAGCGTCGAACCGGGCGATCTCCTGCGAGGCATCGGTGGCCTCGGCGTGAACGCTGGACGGCAGTGCCAGGTCCAGCTCGGCGATGTCCGCTGTGACGACCGCCCGATACGCGCCGGCCTGCTTTCTGCGAGCCGTGCGGGACTGACCGTACTGCTCGGTCGGAGCCCATGTCAGGGTCTCGTAGTCGACGGCGGTCGAGGGTAACAACATGGAGTCATATTACCAAAATATGCGGTAAATGGTAATACAGCGCTGCTTGTTACCTCAGTTGGGCGGCTCCACGCTGACATGTACAAATCACGGTTCAGTGAGTGTACAGTTCACGGTGTGGATGTATCCGTGACCGAGTTGCGCGCGCACCTCAGCGATTGGCTCGATCGAGTTCGGGCTGGTGCTGAGGTCGTCATCACCGACCGTGGGATTCCGGTCGCGCGACTCGCTGCGCTGGACAGCACAGGCACCTTGGAGCGTCTCACGGCCGAAGGCGTGATTGGCAAGGCCCCCGCGCAGCGGCCCGTCGCTGCGGGACGGTCCGGACCCGACCGCGGCGGCCGGTGTCTGACCGCGTCAGCGACCAGCGGCGCTGACCGGTGCCGCTCGTCTACTTCGACGCCAGCGCCTTCGTCAAACTTCTCACCACCGAGACAGGGAGCTCGCTGGCGTCCGCGCTATGGGACGGCTGCGACGCCGCATTGTCCAGCCGCCTGGCCTACCCCGAAGTCCGCGCCGCACTCGCCGCAGCAGCCCGCAATAACGACCTAACCGAATCCGAGCTCGCCGAAGCCGAGCGTGACTGGGAGGACTTCTGGGCCGCCACCCGCCCAGTCGAACTCACCGCGACGGTTCAACAGCACGCCGGCCACCTCGCCAAAGCCCATGCCTTACGCGGAGCCGACGCTGTCCATCTGGCCAGCGCGTTGGCAGCCGGCGACCCCGGCCTGATCGTCGCCGTTTGGGACCGACGCCTGCACACCGGAGCCCAAGCCGCCGGGTGCCGAGTCGCCCCCGCCCAACTCGACCCCTAGCGAGACCGCCCGACATTAGAGTGAGTCACCCCCAGCACGGACGACGATCAGGTACCGATTCGCCAGGTCTCAACCCGTGTCGCAGATGGCCAAGTCCCCCCTCGGACACAATTTGTTAGCTAGAAATATATAAACCCCGCTCTGAACTCGATCAGAGCGGGTTCTCTGAATTCGCTGACCTCGGTTGGGCATCGCGTTGATGTCCCACTCTGTCGTACGGCGGGAACGGCGAATTTCCCGTTGCGGTGTCGTTGCCGCACTCAGTCGCGACGTGTACAAATCACGGTTCAGTGAGTGTACAGTTCACGGTGTGGATGTATCCGTGACCGAGTTGCGCGCGCACCTCAGCGATTGGCTCGATCGAGTTCGGGCTGGTGGTGAGGTCGTCATCACCGACCGCGGGATTCCGGTCGCGCGACTCGCTGCGCTGGACAGCGCAGGCACCTTGGAGCGTCTCACGGCCGAAGGCGTGATTGGCAAGGCCACCGCGCAGCGGCCCGTCGCTGCGGGACGGTCTGGACCCCGACCGCGGCGGCCGGTGTCTGACCGGGTCAGCGACCAGCGGCGCTGACCGGTGGCGCTCGTCTACTTCGACGCCAGCGCCTTCGTCAAACTTCTCACCACCGAGACAGGGAGCTCGCTGGCGTCCGCTCTATGGGACGGCTGCGACGCCGCATTGTCCAGCCGCCTGGCCTACCCCGAAGTCCGCGCCGCACTCGCCGCAGCAGCCCGCAATAACGACCTAACTGAATCCGAGCTCGCCGCTGCCGAGCGTGACTGGGAGGACTTCTGGGCCGCCACCCGCCCAGTCGAACTCACCGCGACGGTCGAACAGCACGCCGGCCGCCTCGCCCGAGCCCATGCCTTACGCGGAGCCGACGCTGTCCATCTGGCCAGCGCGTTGGCAGTCGGCGACCCCGGCCTGATCGTCGCGGTTTGGGACCGACGCCTGCACACCGGAGCCCAAGCCGCCGGGTGCCGAGTCGCCCCCGCCCAACTCGACCCCTAGTCCGACCGCTCGACGTTAGAGTGGGCCGCCCGCGGACGACGATCAGGTACCGATTTGCCAAGTCTCAACTCGTGTCGTAGGCGGGCAAGTCCCCCTCGGACACATCCGGCGACACGACTCAGATCGGCCGCCGCTTTGACCCGTCGCGGGTAAGGGTCGTAGTCAAGAAAACCTATACTCGAGTGCTCGGGTGTTAAGGATCGTTCGACGGGCAGCCGTAGGTCGCGATCCGGTGGCGACGAGGCATGACGCCCCCGGACATCGCTCCGGAGGCCGTTTTCATGTGCTGCGGAACGCGTTTGGGAATTCCCGGCCCCACCTTCTCACGGGCACGTAAGAAGGTCGACGCCTGACTCACGGCACACGCGATCGACTACTCGTCATCGGTGCGCAGTTCCCAGGGTTGCCAACCCAGAGCAGTCGCCATTGCCCGCTGCAGCTCGACGCCGTCCGGCAGCGTGCGGTAGAAGATGCTCACCTCGGCGATCTCGCCGTCTTCGTTGAGCAGGACGAAGAAGATTCCGTTCACCGCGGCGTCCCCGACCTGCAGACGGAAGTGGGCGGCGTGGTGGGCATCGCCGCTGAGGACCTCCGTGTAGGTGTCGTCGGACGACAGCCCGTTGACCGATCGAATGGTCTCCACTACGGCCTCGCGGCCGGTCACCGGGTCATCGCCGAACGGGCCGTGGATCATCACGTCCTCGGCCAGCAAACGGGACAGGGCGTCTGTGTCGACGCCTTTGTCGCCGGCGCCGTTGATGCAGTCGACGAACGCCTGCATGGCGTCGCGATGTGGGGCGACGGTGGTCATGGCTACTCCTCCTGATGTGTGAGCGGTTTGGCCGGTGTGCCTAGTTCGTGAGTTGTTCGGAAAGTAGTGCCCGTTTTCGAGATCGGCGAGCAGGTCGGGTTGGATGGGTTCCCAGCCCAGGGTCCGGCGCGTGATGAGGCTGGTCGCCGGAAGGTCCATCGTGACCGGATATGCAAGGGAGCCAAAGTATCCCGGCAGCATCAACACGTCGGCGGGGATGCTTGCAACGGGCAGGTCCAGGCGGCCGCCGATGGCCTCGGCGATCAGGCGGAACGGGATACCCTCGTCCTGGACTGCGTGCCACGCTTTGCCGGCCGGGCTCTTTTCCAGCGCCAAACGGAACACGGAGGCGGCGTCGCGGACATGCACGGCGTTCCACCGGTTCGCGCCGTCTCCGGGGCAGCCGACGACGCCTTTCTCCTTCGCGACGGCGATCAGCCCCGGCAGGAAGCCGGCGGTATCAGTCGGGCTGTGCGCAATGAGCGGGAGCCGCACGACCGACGACCGCACACCCTGCTCGGCGAGGCCCAGGACGGCTGCTTCCACGGCGTTGCGGAACCGCAGGGTGCCCTTGTACTCATCCCCGCCGGGAAGGACCGGGTCGTCCTCGGTGGTCGGCCGGCCCAGGCCCTGCCCGGGACTGCCGATACTGCCCGCGGTGACCAACGGCTTTCCCGTTCCCGCGAGCGCCTCGCCGAAGGCAGCCACTTGCTCGAACTCCACGGCCGTCACGGCATTGATGCCGCCAGACGCAAGCAGGTCACGGCGGAACGCCACGTGGATGACGCCGTCGGAGTCCGCGGTCGCCTTCTTGAGCCCGTCGAGGTCCTCGATGTCACCGCAACGCGCCGTGGCGCCGAGGGCAGAGACCGCCGCGGCGGCCTCGTCTGACCGGGCCAGGCCGGTGACTTCGTGCCCGGCGGCGACGAGGTCGGAGATGATGTGCGAGCCGGCATGGCCGGTCCCGCCAGTGATGAATACGCGCATGTGAGTGTCCTTTCGGGGTTTGTGTGGTGCTCAGCTGAGAACGGTGACGCCCAGCGCGAAGCTGGTGTTCCGGAGCGCGTGGTTCATCAGGCTGATTTCCAAAAGGCCCGCGTTCTCCAGGGCCCGCGCGATGGGCAGCGGCCCGGCGTCCAGCGGACGCAGACCCAGGCTCTCGACGAACGCTGACACGCGTGTCTTCGCTTGCGAGTCGTCACCGGCGATGAACACGTCCAATGAGCGACCCTCGGCGGCGCCGGCGGTCAAAACGTTGCCGAACACGGTGTTGAACGCCTTGACCACGTGGGCGTCGGCGGGGGCGGCCTTGGCGATCTCCTGCGCGCTGGAACTGCCCTCGGGGGTTACCAAGCCCGTCATGTCGGGGGCGACGGGGTTGGTGATGTCGATGACGATCTTGCCGCTCAGGGCGTCGCCGTACTCCCTGACCACATCCGCGGCGCTGGCGTACGGCACGGCGAGGATGACGATGTCCCCGGCCGGGGCGGTTCCGGCCGTGCCTACCGTGGCGCCGTCTAGCGCGGCGGCCAATTCGTTCGCCTTGGTTGAGTCGCGGCCGATGATCTCGACTGCGTTGCCGCCCTTGAGCGCGGTCTTGGCCAGGGCGGTCGCCATGGTCCCCAGGCCGATGATGCTGATGGTGCTCATGCGGTACTCCTCTTTGGTTGACACTTCCATATGTTGATGGCTCAACCATAGGCAATATTTGGGTGAGGCGTCAACCAATCGAGGTAGTGTGGATGCCGATGGAATCGAACTGGCTCAGTCCCGCCGAAGACCGCGCGTGGCGGGCGTTCGTGTTCGCGCAACCGCAGCTCGTTGCGCACCTGAATCGGCGCCTGCAGGAATCGGGCCTGTCCGGGCCCGATTACGAGGTTCTGGTAGTGCTCTCGGCTCTGGACGGGGACCGCATGCGCGCCCGCGATCTGTGCACCGCGCTGGGCTGGGAGAAGAGCCGACTTTCGCACCAGCTGCGGCGGATGCAGCAGGACGGACTGATCAGCCGCGAACTCAACCCCGACGACGCCCGCAGCACCATGGTCCGCCTGCTGCCGGCCGGACGCGCCGCCATCGAAAGAGCCGCACCACGACACGTCGAGGACGTCCGCCGCAACTTCATCGACCTATTCACCCCGGCCGAACTCGACATCATCGGCACCCTCAACGAACGAATCATGCGCCACCTCGCCACAGGCGACGGCATCCCGGCCGACAGCAAGGCTTTCTGACCTTCACTGGCCGTGCTTGTTTCGCTCACCCACATGGCTGCACCGCTGGACTCCCGTGCAGCAGTGCCCATCAGTGGTTCAGCTTGCGACCACCGCTGTCGCGGGGATGGCGTCGTCGATGAGGACGACTGCGATGGCGGCGGCGGTGGCGAAGGTGTCGGCGTCGAGCACTCGGTTGCGGGCCGAGGCGCCATCCAAGAGCAGCGCCAGTTGTTCGCCGAGCTGTTCGGGGTTGGTGGCGCCCGCCTCGCGCGCGGTTTCGGTGAGCCGTGCCGCGAAGGCCTTCTTGTAGTCGCGGGCGTGCACGCGTGCCGGGTGGCCCGGATCGTGGATTTCGACGGCCGCCGCGATGAACGGACACAGCGGCGCGTGAATGTCGAAGGCGGCGAGTAGTCGCTCGCGGGGCGTGAGGTCGGTGTTCTCGAACACCTCGGGCAGGACGTCGGGGTCGAATCGGCGTAGATGTTCGGCGATCAGCTCATCCTTGCCGGTGAAGTGCTGGTAGAACGTGCGCTTGGACACCTGGGCCACCGCGCAGAGCTGGTCTAGGCCGGTGCTGTTGATGCCTTGGTCGCGGAACAGTTGTCGGGAAGCGGCGATGATGCGCTCGCGTGCGCCCCTGCCGCGGCGCAGGCCTCGCGGCCCCTTCTCCAACTCCGTCATGTCAACAGCTTAGCTGAATCCGGTACGGATCGGTGTACATAGCTTGCATCTTCCGCGACCGCTCGGTAGGTTAAGCACTCAGACCGGTGTACATAACATCGGCGCTCTTCAACGATCGGAGTGATCATGGGAAAGCTCGATGGCAAGGTCGCGGTGATCACCGGCGCGACGAGCGGTATGGCGCTCGCCGGTGCCAAGTTGTTCGTCGACGAGGGAGCTCACGTCTTCATCACCGGCCGTCGAAAGGACGCGCTCGATGAAGCCGTCAAGCAGGTCGGCCGGAACGTGACTGCCGTGCAAGGCGATTCGGCCGACCTCGACGATCTGGACCGCTTGTTCGACACGGTCAAGCAGGAAAAGGGAGCGATCGACGTGTTGTGGGCAAGCGCCGGCGCAGGCGCCCAGGCCAAGCTCGGCGAGATCACCGAAAAGGACTTCCATGACGCCTTCTGGCTCAACGCGCGCGGCACGCTGTTCACCGTCCAAAAGGCGCTGCCGCTATTCAACGACGGTGGCTCGATCTTCATGACCGGATCGAACGCATCACTTCGGGGCTACCCCAATTGGAGCGTGTACGCGGGAAGCAAGGCCGTGCTGCCCGCCTATGCACGGGTGTGGGTGTCGGAGTTGAGAGACAGGAAAATCCGGGTGAACGTGCTGACCCCCGGCCAAGTCGCCTCGCCGATGTTGGCCGACGTGATGGACGACGAGACGAAGGCGCAGTTCGAATCTGTGATCCCGCGGCGAGAGATGGGCCAACCCGAGGAGATCGCGTCGGCCGCCTTGTTCCTCGCTTCCGATGACTCGAGCTACATCAACGGCCAGGAGCTGGTCGTCGACGGCGGCACCACCGTGATCTGAGTGACGACGTCCACACACCACGAGTAACGACGACACGAGGAGTAACCATGACCACATACGCCCCGCACCGCGACACCGTGGACGTCTTCGTCGACTGCATGCACGGCAGCGGAGACGACGAGACTCTTTCCGGGATCCTCGCTGAGGACGTGAAGCTGTACGGCCCGCTCGGTGATGAGCCAGTCGCCGGCCGTGAAGCAGTCCTGCAAGCCATGCGAGGAGTCGGCACGCTCGCGACCGACCTCACCTACAAGGAAGTCCTCAGCGGCGAAACCCACCACGCCGCATACTTCCGGCTGCAGGTCAAAGACACCGTGGTCAACGGGATGGACTACATCCTGCTCGACGCGGACGGCAAGATCGCCGAAGTGACCATATGGTGGCGCCCGCTGCCATCTGGCGTTCAGATGCAGCGCCACCTTGCCGGTCTACTCGGCATGCAGCCCTGGCAACTCCTCACCGACAAGGCGTAGTGGGGGACCCTGACCCGAGATGACACGTCGCCGGACGGCCGCAGCCTTCGATACCTCCGGGGAGGCCATTTCGGGCCGACTCGACGACCAACCCCACATCACCCACCAGGCCACCGGCCCCGGGACGAACGACACGACGCGGACGATCGACATCGCTCGCAAAGCCGCTGCGCATTCGGCGCCCACCGCAACGCTTCGCCCCTTGATCAGATCTCTCCCCCTCAGACACCAACGTGCGACGCTTCAGCGCCTTATTTGCAAGATCACAACCCGTGTCGTAGGTGGCCAAGTCCCCCCTCGGACACCAGTTGGCGCTCGCGTCCTTGTGGCCGAGCATCCGCGACACCGCAAGGACATTCGCGCCGGACCTCACACTCAGACTCGCGCAAGTGTGCCGCCTATCGTTCAGGGTGAAGTATCCCTCAGGGCGAAAAGTGGAGTAGTCGCTTACCCCAGACCACGGTGCCCTACGGCCCCAACATAGTTCGTACGCCGACATGGCGAAACGACAGTGAACAGGGGTTCCACCATGACGATCATTCGATGGATCGAGGCAGGGCTATTTGTCGTCGGCATGGGGCTCGTGGTCAGCCAGGACTCAGGGCCACTGCTTGTCCTCGGGATAATCCTGCTGGTAATCGCGAGCATCGCTTTTGTGCCAAGCACCCTCGCAGGGATGCGGTCTGCGCTCGCGGGGCAGAACAGTCCAGCGTTTCGCGATGCCGCGGTCGGCATCGGGACCGTCCAGAGTGTCAGCGAGACCGGCACGTACATCAACGAACAGCCGCACGTCAGGATCGACCTCAGCGTGGAGGCCGCCGACGGCAAGACCTTTCAGTCGCATGCCAAGCTCGTCGTTCCACTCACCGATCTCGCGGTGGTCCGTCCAGGCACGATCATCCCGGTCCGCTACCTGCCCGACCGTCTGGACCGGGTGGAAATCGATCTCTCGGCCGATTCGGCCCGGCGCAGGACGTGTACATCCAGTCGATGATCCGTAAGGTCCTCACCACGCCGGAGATGGTCGCGGTTGCCCGCGATGGCGTGCGGGCGCAGGGCGTCGTGCGCAACATGACGGTGCCGGGAGACGTGCGCCATGGTTGGACGCGGATGGTGCTCGATGTGGCGGTCACGCGTCCAGACGGGTCCATGTTCACGACCGAGACGACGAAATTCATCTCGCCGAACGAGATCGGAAACATCCAGGTGGGGAAGGTGCTGGATGTCCGTTACATGCCGGGCAACGAGTCGGTGATCGCGTTCTCGAGGCCGGCCAACGACCTAGAACGGCGCTGAATTACCCCGTGCAGTGTTCGTTTCATGCCTCATTGGGCATATTCGTCCAGCCTTTCCGATCGGCACGGGCGTACCACCCGGAAGCCGCGAGCGTGCCGCCGTCCACCGGGACCGTCTGCCCGGTGACGAATCGCGCGTCGTCGGATGCCAGGAACTCCACGACGGCCGCATAGTCGTCAGGCCGGCCAAACCGGCCCACCGGGATCCAGGTCCTGATCAAGTCGGGATCGCGGCCCCGCAGCATGAGCTCGGCGGGCGTCTGGGCCGTATCGGCGAGATCTGGGGCGATCGCGTTGACGCGGATCCCATGTTGCGCGACGTCGACGGCCAGGCTGCGGGTGAACGCCACCACGCCGGCATTGAAGGCCGCGTACGGGGCGGCATAGGGAATGCCGCGGAACGCCTCCACTGTCGCGTTGTTGACGATTGCCCCGCTGCCACGGCTCACCACTGCGGGCAACACAGCGTGGCACATGCGCAGGACGTGGAGCAGGTTGAGTTCGTAGAGCGTCTGCCACTGCTCCTCGGTGCTGTGCAGGAAATCCCTGGCCGCGGGCCGGAAATCGCCGACATTGTTCACCAGGATGTCGAATCGCGAATCATCAACTGCCAGAGCGGTTTCGATGACGGCGGCTACCACGTTGCGATCACGGATGTCGCCGACGACGGGCGTGCAGCGTCCGCCTGCCGCGCGGATCTCGCCGCAGGTTGCCGAGGCGGCATCGGAGTTGATGTCGGCAAGCACGACGTGCGCTCCGGCCGCTGCCAGCCGCCTGCTGATGCCGCCGCCAATGCCCAGCGCACCGCCAGTGACTATCGCGACCTGTCCCGCGAACCGCATCCGCACAGCGTATTTGTAGCTCGCGCAGACGAAGGGAGTTCTGTGATCAGCGGTCAGTACACGTCGCGCACGTAGCGCTTCTCCGCAACGAGTTCACGTTTATAGTCGTGTGCCTTCTCCGCCGACATGCCACCGTGTTTCTCGATGATGGCGGTCAGCGCGTCGTCCACGTCCTTCGCCATCCTGGTGGCATCCCCGCACACGTAGAAATGCGCGCCGTCGTCCAGCCACCGCCACACGTCGGCGCCGTAGTCGAGCATCTTGTGCTGGACGTACACCCGCTTCGCCTGGTCCCGGGAGAACGCCAGATCCAGCCGGTTGAGGAAGCCGTCACGGACCATGTCCTCGAAATCGTCGCGGTAGTAGAAGTTTTCGCTGCGGTGCCGGTCGCCGAAGAACAGCCAGTTGCGGCCGGTGTGGCCGAGCGCACGCCGTTCCTGCAGGAAGCCGCGGAACGGCGCGACGCCGGTGCCGGGACCGACCATGATCATCGGCGTACCACCGTCGTCCGGCGGACGGAAATGCGGTGAGCGTTGCAGGAACACCGGCGCCCCGGCCGCCCGGTCGGCGAGGAACGTCGAGCACACGCCACCGCGCTGGCCGCCATCGGCGCCTCGGTAGCGCACCACCGACACCGTCACCTGGACCTCGTTCGGGCTGACCAGTGGGCTCGACGAGATCGAATAGTTCCGCGGCGTCAGCCGCACCAGCACCTCTTGCCACTGCTCGGGCTCGGCGCGGACGGCGAACTCCTGCACGACGTCGAGCCCGTTGCGGTCCGCCAGCCACTTCTCGAGTTTGTCCTTCGGCGCCAGCAGCGCCTTGGCGGCTGCCTTGTCCGGGCAGGATTCGGCCACGAAACGCAGAAGGTTGGACGTTACCCGGCAGATGTCGTAGGACACGATGAGCGCATCGCGCAGGCTCTGCTCGTTGCCGTCCACCTCGATCGAGGTGTCGCCATGCAATCCGGTGGCCGCCAGCCAGGCGTCGACGGTCGCGGGGTTGTTGGTGGCGTACACCCCTAGTGAGTCGCCGACCGCGTAGCTGACGTCGTACTCGGAGACATCAAAGCCGAACTGGCGCACTTCTTTTCGTGACGTCGGTGCGGTAAGCACGACGTTGCGTGACAGCCGCGCCAGGAGGGGCTTGGCGCGGGTGAATGGTTCGACTGTCTTGGTCGGCCTGGCTATGGTTGACACGCCGCCGCCGTTACCATTCGGCGACCGCCGCTTGGTCACTGTGCCAACGAGGGCGGTGACCTGTTCCGCCCACTGGTTCATCGGCTCGTCGTCGTATGCCTCGCACTCGGTGCGGTCCAGCATCCGTTTTGCACCCAAGGCGGCGAGCCTGCCGTCGATCGCCTTCGCGTGGCCGCAGAAGTTGTCATACGAGCGGTCGCCGATGCCAAGCACCGCGTAGCGGACTCCGGTCAGCGCGGGCGCGTCGGCGGCATGCAGCCGATCCCAGAACCCGGCGCCGTTGTCCGGCGGCCCGCCATCGCCGAACGTGCTTGTGATGACCAGCACTTCGCGCGCGGAGGTCAACTCGGCCACCTTTATGTCGTCCATGTTGACCAGCTGCGAGCCGTCGAGCCCGCCGGCCACCCGGGCCGCGAACTCTTCTGCGGTTCCTGTCTGCGACGCCCACAACACCAGCGGGCCGTCCGTGGCCGGCTGCTCGGCTGCAGGCACCAGGACGCGTGAGTAACGACCGGCCAGCAGACCGTCGATCCACAGCCGGACGTCCGCGGCCACGGGTGCAGATGCGGGTAGTACCGGAACACCGGCGGCCCCTTCTGCGATCCCACTGAAAAAGGCTGCGAGATAAATCTTTTCGTCGTCGGTGACCGTCGGCTTGCGCTGACCGAGGCCGAGCTCGTCGGCGAGGGGGTTCACCGTTTTCACAGGGCGCAGGCTGACCGCGCATACCTTGAATTCCGGTTGCAGCGAGTCGGGGTCGACCGCGTCGTTCGTCAGCGCGTTGATGGTGAGGTACTCGCCGTGCTCGTCGTTCCAATGAAACGGCACAAAGCAATTGCCCGGCCGCACCCGGTCGGTGACCACGGCCGGAAGCACCGCGCGGCCGCGGCGTGACGTCAGCTCGACGGGTTGGCCGCCGACGATGTCGAGCGCGACGGCATCAACCGGGTGGATTTCGACGAACGGCCCGCTGTCGAGCTTGTTGAGCTTGTCGACCTTGCCGGTCTTGGTCATCGTGTGCCATTGGTGTTGCAGCCGGCCGGTGTTGAGCACCAGCGGGAAGTCGTCATCGGGTAGTTCCCTGGCATCCATGTGCGGGCGGGCGTGAAACACCGCGCGCCGCGACGGGGTCGGAAACGCCAGCCGCGGTGTATAGCCGTCCTCGTCGACGAACAGCTCCTGGCTGACACCGTCGTTGAGGTAGCGGATCGGGTGCCGGTCCTCGTCATCCGGTGGGCAGGGCCACTGCAGCGGCGTCTGCCGCAGCCGCGTGTAACTGGCGCCGCGCAGGTCGTATCCGGTTTTGGGGTTCCAGAACCGCCGAATCTCGTCGAAGATCTCCTCGCTGGACTGGTAGTCGAAGTGCTCGCCGTAACCCATGTGCGCCGCGACCTGGCAGATCAGCTGCCAGTCCGGGCGGGCCTGGCCTGCCGGTTCGATGGCCTGCTGCAGAAGTGTCAGGCTGCGCTCGGAGTTGACCATGACGGCGTCGGATTCGGCCCACAGCGTGGCCGGTAGCACAATGTCTGCGTAGTGGTTGGTCGCGGTGGTGCGGTAGGCGTCCTGGCTGATGACGAGCTGCGCTTTCTCAAGCCCGGTGATCACCGTCTTCCGATTAGCCACGGTGGCAACCGGATTGGTGCAGATGATCCAGCACGCCTTGACATCGCCGTCGGCGAGTTGTTCGAACATGTCGATGGTGCCGGGCCCGACATCGGACCGGATGGTCCCGGCGGCCAGGCCCCACTGCTGTTCAACGAAGGCGCGATCGTCGCCGGAGAGCACCGAGCGCTGCCCGGGCAAACCGGGCCCCATGTAACCCATTTCGCGGCCACCCATCGCGTTGGGCTGACCGGTCAGCGACATGGGTCCGCTACCCGGCCTGCAGATGGCGCCGGTGGCCAGATGCAGATTGCAGATCGCGTTGGTGTTCCAGGTGCCATGGGTGCTCTGGTTGAGCCCCATTGTCCAGCAGCTCATCCACTCCCCCGCGTCGGCGATCATCCTGGCGGCGGTGCAGATGTCGGCCTCGGGGATGCCGGTGATCTCAGCGACCCGGTCCGGCGGGTAGTCGGCAAGAAACGCAGGCAGCTCATCCCAGCCATCGGTGTGCTCGGCGATGAATTCGGCGTCGATATCACCATTTTTGACGAGTAGGTGCAGCAGGCCGTTGAGCAGCGCCAGGTCGGTTCCCGGCTTGATCTGCAGGAACAGGTCGGCGCGTTCGGCAGTGGTGGTGCGACGCGGGTCGACGACGATCAGCTTCGCGCCCGCCTTGAGCCGGTCGGCCATCCTCAGAAACAGAATGGGATGGCAGTCCGCCATATTCGAGCCGATGACGAAAAACAAATCGGTGCAATCAAAGTCGGTGTACGACCCGGGCGGGCCGTCGGCGCCGAGGGACTGCTTGAAGCCCGTTCCGGCACTCGCCATGCACAGCCGCGAGTTGGATTCGATGTGCACGGTTTGGATGAAGCCCTTGGCGAGCTTGGTGGCCAAATATTGTGCCTCAATGGACATCTGGCCGGAGACGTAGAGCGCGACGGCGTCCGGTCCGTGCTCGTCGATGATCGCACGCAATCGCCGGCCGGCCTCCGCAACGGCGTCGTCGACGGGAGTGGGGACGAGTTCGTCGTCGCGAGTCGGGCGCAGCAGCGCCGACTTCAACCGGCCGTCGTCGGCGGCCATCATCTCGGCGTGCGTGGCGCCTTTGGTACACAGCCGCCCGAAGTTCGCTGGGTGCAGCTTGTCCCCCGAAACCCGCGCGATGACCGGCCTGCCCGAATCCGGATCGGCCGTGGTCTCGACCGCAATGCCGCAGCCGACGCCGCAATACGAGCACGCCGTCCGGGTCACCGCCATGAACCCATGGTGGGCGCGCAATGTTTCGGGCTCTTTGCCGATGAAGTTATCGCGAGGAAAACTCGTGCTCACCGCGTGGCGAACCACGCGGTGAGCACGAGTTTTGGCAGGTCAGGTGGCCGGGACAGGCGTCGAAGCCCGACCGATCTCCTCGCCAGCACCGGCCCTGGCCGTCTGGATTCGCAGGAATACCACCCAGGTCACTATGGCGCAAATCACGTAGAAGGCCATGAACACCCAGAATGCGTTGGTCGCCGACTTCGCCGCGCCGACGTACGAGGCGCGCAGCACGACGTTGATGAACACCCCGCCCAGCGCGCCGATCGCGCCGGCAAAACCGATCAGCGCGCCGGACATGCTCCGCGACCACGCCGCCTTCTCGTCGCGGCTCCACTCGTCATGACCCTGCGCCTTGGCCTCGAAAATCGACGGGATCATCTTGTACGTCGATCCATTACCGAGCCCGGACAGGATGAACAACAGGATGAAGCCGATCACGTAGGCGGTCATCTGGGTGCCGGTCGCCGCGCCCTTCATCCCGTCGTCCAGCACGCCCGTGGCGACCAGGATTCCCGCCGCGAAGATCATCGCCACGAACACGTACAGGGTGACCTTGCCGCCGCCGATACGGTCGGACAGCTTGCCGCCGAACGGGCGCGAGATCGAGCCGAGAAGCGGCCCGATGAATGCGATCTGCGCCGCGTGCAATGATGCCTGCGCCGAATTGTCGCCCCCGGCCAGGAAGTTGATCTGCAGCACCTGACCGAACGCGAACGAGAAGCCGATGAACGATCCGAATGTGCCGATGTACAGGAAGCTCATCACCCAGGAGTGCTTGTAGCGCAACGCTTCTGCCATTGCACCCAGATTCGACCGCTGATTGCCGAGGTTGTCCATGAACAGAGCGGCGCCGACGGCGGCGAGAGCGATCAGCACAAGGTAGATGGCACAGACGATTTCGGGCGAAGAGTTGCTGACGGTCGCGATCACCAACAGACCCACAAGTTGAACGGCCGGCACGCCGATATTGCCGCCGCCTGCGTTCAGGCCGAGCGCCCAGCCCTTGAGCCGCTGCGGGTAAAACGCGTTGATGTTCGTCATCGACGAGGCAAAGTTGCCGCCGCCGAATCCGGCGAAGCCGGCCACGATCATGAACGTGGTGTAGCTCGTGTCTGGCTGCTTCATCACGTAGAGCGTCATCACCGTCGGGATCAGCAAGAGCAGAGCACTGACGATAGTCCAGTTGCGCCCGCCGAATTTGGCTGGCGCGATCGTGTAGGGAATGCGCATCGCCGCGCCGATGAGGGTGGGCACCGCGACGAGGTAGAACTTGCCTGCCGCGTCGATGTGGTAGACGTTCTGCGGCATAAACAACACCATCACCGACCAGATCGACCACACCGAGAAGCCGACGTGCTCGGCGAAGATCGACCAGATCAGGTTGCGTTTGGCGATTTTGTCGCCGCTGGCCTCCCATGCCTCGACGTCTTCAGCATCCCAGTGCTCGATTTTGCGGTCGCGTTTCAACATTGTCATTTGGGCCTCCCCAGCAGCAGTTGAAATAGATCTACCGCCAGGGCATTCCGGGTCGATTGCCCCGCCGTATCGGAAAGGTCAACACCCGCTCACACAGACGAAACATCCGTGGGTGCGTAATGGGATTCATGGCCGACTCATCGGGGAAACGAACCAGAAACAAATGCGCCCTAGCGTCGGCGAGGGTGAGCGATGGCAGCACTCCCCGATTCCTCCAGGGTTCGTTCGATTTTGAGGGCAGCGGCCTGGACAAGCCGTTACTGATCGACGAGTCGTTGCGCTACGTCGTGCCAGCGGGCGCCGTCACTCAGCCGGTGTACTTCCGCGGCGGCAACTCCACCAAGCAGATGATCACGGTGGTGCTGTTCCGTGACGGCAAGCCGATGCGTTACTTCCCCATCGCGGCCAAGGGCGCCACCCATGTGGCGTTGCGGGTCGTTGAAGATCTGCTCGCCGACACCGTGCTGGAGCTATCCCTCGCAGCGCCAGCAGGGTGCAGCGGCACGGTGATCGTCGATCTCGGGTTGGTTGAGGTCTGATGCAGAAGCTGGTCGTCGTCGGCAACGGGATGGCCGGCGTGCGCGCCATTGAGGAAGTCCTGATGCGTGGCGGCGCCGAGAAGTTCGACATCACAGTGTTCGGCGACGAACCGTACGGCAATTACAACCGGATCTTGCTGTCGAATGTGCTGGCGGGCAGCGATAATGCTGACGAGATCTATCTCAATGGGCTGGACTGGTACTCCGAGAACGGCATCGATCTGCGCGCCGGCATCCGGGTGGTGCGCATCGATCGGTTCGCGCGGCTGGTATCCGCCGACGACGGATCTGTCGTGCGCTACGACTATCTGATTCTGGCGACGGGCAGCCGGTCCTTCTTCCCGCCGATGGCGGGATTGTGGGCGGACGACAAGAGTTTGACCGACGGAGTGTTCGGGTTTCGCACGCTCGACGATTGTGTCGGCATGATCAGCCAGGCCGCTCACCGCACCAAGGCGGTGATCCTCGGCGGGGGGCTGCTCGGGCTCGAGGCCGCCCGCGGGCTGCAGAACCGCGGTTTGACCGTGGACGTCGTGCACGCCGGTGAGACGCTGATGAATGCGCAGCTTGACAACACTGCGGGCACGATCCTGCGGAAGTCGGTGCAGGACATCGGCATTACGGTGCATTTGGAAAAGCGCACCACCGAGGTGCGGACCGATCCAGACGGCAGACTTGCCGGCATCGTGTTCTCCGACGGCAGCTCGATCGATTGCGACATGTTGGTGATCGCGACGGGTATCCGGCCCAATGTCGGTCTGGCACGACGGGCGGGCTTGACCATCGAGCGCGCGATCGTGGTCGACGACCACATGCGCTCGATCGACGACGACAACATCTACGTCGTCGGTGAGTGCGCTCAGCACCGCGGCCAGGTGTACGGGCTGGTGGCCCCCCTGTGGGAGCAGGCCACCGTGCTTGCCGACCACATCACAGACACCGACCGCACGGCGGCCTATCACGGCTCGCGCACCGCGACCAAGCTCAAGGTCGCCGGCGTAGATGTCGCAGCGATGGGCCTGAAGGCACCAGAACTTCCCGACGACGAGTTCGTTCAGTATTCCGAGCCCAGGCACGGCGTGTACAAAACCATCGTCATCCGCGACGGCAAGCTGATCGGCGCCACGCTCGTCGGTGACGTCAGCAAGGTGTCCTTCCTCACGCAGGCGTTCGACAGTGGGCTGCCGCTGCCCGAGGAGCGGGTGTCGCTGATGTTCGACATCGGCACGCCCGACGTGGCCGTCGGTGTCGCCGAACTGTCTGACGACGCCCAGGTATGCAACTGCAACGGCGTCAACAAGGGCACGCTGGTGGCCTGCGTGCAGGGCGGCGAGACGTCGGTCACCGCGGTGATGGCGAAGACAAAGGCCGGCAAGGGCTGCGGGTCGTGCAAGGAGCTGGTCGGCCAGATCGTCGAGTGGTCGGCGGGCGGCGCGGTAACCGAGGACCCGTCAGCGTCGTGGTATGTACCCGGGATCCCTTACGACAAACCGACTTTGATGCAGTTGGTCCGCGAGCTACAACTGCATTCGGTGTCATCGGTGTTCGCCGCGCTGGCGCCGGACGGCCGTGAGGACGCCAACTCGAAGATGGCATTGTCGTCGCTGCTGGAGATGATGTGGGCCGACGAGTTTGTCGACGAGCAGGACGCGCGGTTCATCAACGACCGGGTACACGCCAACATCCAGCGTGACGGCACGTTCTCGGTGGTGCCCCAGATGAAGGGCGGCGTAACGAACCCGTGGCAGCTGCGCCGCATCGCCGAGGTCGCCGAAAAGTACGCCATCCCGATGATCAAGCTGACCGGCGGCCAACGGATCGACCTGCTTGGCGTGCGCAAGGAAGACCTGCCTGTTGTCTGGGCGGATCTGGACATGCCGTCGGGCTACGCCTACGGAAAGAGCTTCCGAACCGTGAAAACCTGTGTCGGAAGCGACTTCTGCCGCTTCGGCCTTGGTGATTCCACTGCGCTGGGCATCGCGATCGAGGAGCGCTACCAAGGCCTGGCCAGTCCGGCCAAGATGAAGCTGGCGGTCACCGGGTGTCCTCGCAACTGTGCCGAGGCGTTGTGCAAGGACCTCGGGGTTGTGGCGGTTGGCGACGGCCGATGGGAGATCTACGTCGGCGGTGCAGCGGGCGCGCACATCCGCAAGGGCGACCTGCTCGCCACCGTCGACAATTCCGATTCCGTCATCACCTTGACCGGGCGGTTCTTGCAGTACTACCGGGAGAACGCGAATTGGCTCGAACGCACCTACGCGTTCGTTCCCCGCGTCGGGATCGACCGGATCCGCACTGTGGTGATCGACGACGCCGACGGTATCGCCGCGGGACTGGACTCACGAATGCAGAAATCCGTTGACGCGTATCGCGATCCCTGGCAGGACGGCCGGGAACCCGTGACAGAAGGCCAGTTCCGGACCTCTCTGCCGCTGCTGCCGCTGCCTCAGGTGCCTGTGCGATGACGGATGTGGTTGTTGGTTCCGTCGACGAGATCCCGGTTGGCGAGGGCCGCACCTTTGCCCTCGACGGTGAGCAGATCGCGGTGTTCCGGCTCCGGGACGGTTCACTGCGCGCCATCGATGCGGTGTGTCCGCACAAGGGCGGGCCGCTGGCAGACGGGCTGGCCGACGACCGAGTGGTGGTGTGCCCGCTGCACGGCCACACGTTCGACATGTGCACCGGATCGGAGTCGGGCAGGACGGAGATGTCGGTACGCAGCTACGAAGTGGCGGCCGTCGACGGCGCCATCCGCATCACACGAAGTAAAACGTGAGCCCGAGGACAGCGTAGATCGCGAGCAGTTGCAGGCCTTCGTACCACGTCGAATCGCCGGCATTACCAGCGCCACCGTCGCAAGCAGCAACATCAGCGACTGGGCGGTGGCGGCGCGCAACTCGAAACGCTGACGCTCCCGTTTCAACCCGCCCGCCAGCATCGACATCCCCAGGACCAGCAGGATATTGCCGAGGATCGACCCGACGATCGACGCCTTGACCACCTCGTGCAGTCCGGCGCTCAACGCGAACAGCGCGATGATCAGCTCGGGCGCATTGCCGAACGTGACGTTGAGCAGACCACCCACCCCTGGACCCGACCGGGCCGCCAATTCCTCGGTCGCTCTGCCCATCAACGCCGCGGTCGGGATCACTCCGAGCGCCGATGCGAAGAACACCGGCACCGCGCCGGCATGCATGAACTCCAGAGCGATCGCGACGGGATCAGCGGCACGAGGAGGTACGGCCAGCCCTCGCCCCTGAGTAGGAACGGCCTACGACGTTAGGTGGGCGGGGCGTCAACCTCCATGAGGTTTTCTTACACTTCGTCGGGTTTGACCGCGAGGACCGGCTTGGGGCACTCCAGCAGCAGCTGCTGAGAAACGCTGCCGAGCAACAGCTTGCCGACCGGGCTGCGGTGACGGATGCCAATCACCAGCAGTTCGGCGTCGTCGCGGTCCATCGCCTTCAGCAGTTCCTCGGCGGTGTCGACCCCGACGGGTTGGGTCAGCTCGAACTCCACACCGCAGTTGGCGAGGCGCTCCTCGATGTCGTGAACCTCCCCCTGCTGCGCGAAGTGGGAATCGACGTAGGCCTCGCCGGAGGTCGAGTTGATGACCCGCAGTGTGGTGTCGCGCCGCTTGGCTTCGGCGATCCCGTGCTCGAGCGCCGCGCGGCCGTAGGGGTCCGCGCTGTATCCGACCACAATCGTCATGCCTGCGCCGCCTTCTCTTTCTGGTCCGTGTCATCTTCGACGACGAGGAGCGTTTCTTCCGGTCGGTGCATCAGCCGCAGGATGAGCGGCGTCAGCAGGAGCACCGCCATCAGCACGTAGACGACGATCGCCACGGGCTCTTTGAACAGGCTGATCCAGTCACCGCCGCCGAGTTGCAGCGATTGCCGCAGCTGGCGCTCGATGCGTGGCCCAAGGATGACGCCGATGATGAGCGGGAGCACCGGTAGCCCGAACCGCCGCATCATCAGCCCGAGCAGACCGAAGACCAGTAGCAGCACCAGGTCGAGCGCCTGCACGTTCACCGCGAGCGCGCCCAATGTCGCGAAAAACAGGATGCCCGCGTAGAGGTAGGGCCGCGGAGTGCGCAGCAGCTTGGCCCACAGGGGCGCCAGCGGCAGGTTGAGCACAAGCAGCAGGAAGTTGCCGATGAACAGACTGGCGATCAGTGTCCAGATCAGCAACGGCTCCTTCTCGAAAAGAGTTGGGCCGGGCTGGATCCCGTAGGACACGAACGCGGTGAGCATAACAGCGGCGGTGGCGTTGGTGGGCAGACCGAGCGACAGCATCGGCACCAAAGTGCCTGCGGCCGACGCGTTGTTGGCGGCTTCGGGTCCCGCGACGCCTTCGATGGCGCCCTTGCCGAATTCATCCTTGTGTTTCGACAGCCGCTTTTCGGTGATGTACGACAGGAACGTCGGCAGCTCGGCTCCGCCCGCGGGCAACGCTCCGAACGGGAAGCCGTAAGCGGTGCCGCGCAGCCACGGCTTCCAGGACCGCCGCCAGTCGTCGCGACCCATCCACGGCCGGCCCACCGGGATGACGTCGGCGGGTCGGCGCCGCAGATGCGCGGCCACCCAGAGCGCTTCGCCGAGGGCGAAGATGGCGACCGCGATGACGACGATGTCGATTCCGTCGGACAGCTGCGGTATGCCGAACGTCGCGCGCGGCTGTCCCGTGAGGAAGTCGATGCCGACGATGCCGATCGCCAACCCGAGGAACAGCGAGATCGCGCCGCGCAGCTTGGAGGCACCCAGCACCGCGGTCACAGCGACCAGAGCGAACAACATGATCGCGAGGTAGGACGGAGCGCCAAGCGTCACTGCGAATCTCGAGATCGGCGGCGCGAATGCCGCCAACAGCACTGTGCCGATGGCGCCGGCTACGAACGATCCGATGGCCGCGGTCGCAAGCGCTTGCGCGGCCCTGCCGGCCTTGGCCATCTTGTTGCCCTCGATAGCGGTGATGACCGACGACGATTCACCCGGGGTGTTCAACAGAATCGACGTGGTCGACCCGCCGTACATGCCGCCGTAGAAGATGCCTGCGAACATGATGAACGCCGCACTCGGGCTGACGTTGTAGGTGACGGGTAGCAGCAGCGCGACCGTCATGGCTGGGCCGATGCCTGGTAGCACGCCGACAGCGGTGCCCAGCAGCACGCCGATGACGGCGTACAGAAGGTTCATCGGGGTTGCGGCTTGCTCGAATCCCTGAAGCAGCCAGTCTAAGTTGTTCATCTAAAGAATCCCATCCAGAATGCCTGCGGGCAGCGGGATCCCGAGCCCGGAGTAGAACGCATAGAAGCTGGCAACCGCAAGCACGGCGCCGATGACGACGTTGCGAACGTAGTGGCGGCTGCCAAGGATGGTGGCCGCGCCTGCGAACAGCAGGGTGCCGGTGATCGCCCACCCGAGTGGGTTGACGAGCAGGATCACGATCACGAAGAGGCCGACCAGAAGTCCCACCGTGCGCCAATCTCCTGGACTGTTCGGGTCGACGTCCTCCCCTGCGTCCGCCTCGCCGACCGAACCGCGCGGAATGGCGATGGCCAGACCGATTGCGAGCACGATGAGGATGACCCCGATCGCGATCGGAAAGAGCCTTGGTCCAACGGGATCCACCTTGGCGAAGCCCGCCTCAAGGTTGAGCGCGTCGTAGATCAGGAATGCGCCGACCGCGACCAGCACCACGCAGACGAGGTACTGCGCCTTGTCGACCGTCCTGGCAACCGGATTCTTCTGCGGTTCTTCGGTGGTGGTCATACCAGCCCCAACTCGGTGAGCGTCGACGAGACGCGGTTGTCCTGGTCCTTCAGGAACTGCTCGAATTGCGCACCGGTCACGAACGCATCGGTCCAGCCGTTCTTCACCAGCGCCTCCTTCCACTGCGGGGTGCCGTGCATCTCTTCGAGCACCTTGACCATTGCCTGCTTGGCGCCGTCGGAAATGCCCGGCGGCGCAAGGACTCCGCGCCAGTTGGCAAACGTCATGTTGATTCCCGCCTCTTTCAACGTGGGGGCGTCTATGCCCTCGACCCGCTTGTCGCTGGACACGGCCAGCACGCGGAGCTGACCGGCGTCGATCTGATCTATGAGTTCGCCGGGACTCGAGGTTCCGACCGTGATCTTCTTACCGAGAAGAGCGGTCAACAGGTCGCCACCGCCGTCGTAGGTGACAAAGTTGACTGACTTCGGCTCCACCCCTACGGCTTTGGCCAGTTCCATCGGGAACAGGTGGTCGGGTCCGCCCGGTGACGAACCGCCACCGATGGTGACTTTCGACGGATCGGCCTTCCACGCCGCGACGAAATCCTGCACCGTCTTGAACGGCGAATCGGCGGGGACAAAGATTGCGCCCGGGTCCTCGATCAGCTTCGCCAGCGCCGTCGCGTCGGAAGCGCGAGCCTTCGACCCATTGGTGTAGGTGGCGCCGACAACGCCGAGCCCCATCGTCATCATGAGGTCGTCGTTACCCTTTTCGTTCATCAAGCGGGCCATGGCCACGGTGCCGCCGGCGCCGATCACGTTGAAGACCTCGACGCGCCCCGTGATGTCGTCGTCCTCCATGATCTTCACGGCGGTACGTGCCGTGAGGTCATAGCCGCCGCCGGGGCTGTTCGGCACCATCATGCGCAGCCGGTGCAAGCCCTTGTCCTCGTCACCTCTGGTGACGCCGCAGGCCGATAGCAGCAGCGCCGCGATCACGGCGACCACCAGCCCGATGATCATTTGTTGCCGACGCAACATGGTTATCCCCAATCACTGTTTTGTGATGCTCAGCAATACTGGACCCCGACAGTGACCCGCGTCACTGATAAGAACGCAAAGGAAGTTTTGGTCATTTAGAACAGTGAAGTCACCGGTTCATAGCTTCCGTAGCCTGGCAGGCCAGTTTCTGGTGTTCCAGGTACTGGTTGTCGCCGTCGTGCTGGTCGCAGTGGCCGCCGTTTCGGTTGCGCAGTCGACGCGCGAGTTCCGCGAAGTGCGCGGGCAGCGGATGATCGCTGTCGCGGAGAACATGGCGTCGACCCCGATCGTGCGTGATCGCTACGCGGACCCATTCGCCGGGCGGGTGCTTGTCCCAGAGGTTGCCCGCGCGGTCGCGCTCTCGGGCGCGGGCCTTGCCGAGATCCTCGATCCGGGTGGAACCGTGCGGGTGTCGTCGGACCCATCGCGCCTCGGTCAGCGGATGGATTTGGAGACCAGCCGGGCAGACGAAGGCCGGGCGTGGTTCGGCGACGACGACATCGACGGCGTACACAACCTGGTCGGTCAGGTGCCGATCCTGTCCACCAACGGCGACGTGCTGGCCATCGCATCAGTCAGCGAGCCGTACCCGTCGGTGTGGGAATTGCTCAGCGGCGCCGGCGAGCGGCTACTGATCTACCTCGGCCTTGGCGCGGCGCTGGGCCTGCTGGCGTCGTGGCTGTTGTCGCGACGGATCAAGAGGCACACCCGTGGCCTGGAGATCGCCGAGATCGCAAGCCTGGCCGATCATCGGGAAGCGTTGCTGCACAGCATCCGTGAGGGTGTGGTCGCGGTGAACAACGAGGGCGACATCACGTTGCTGAACGACAGCGCGCAGGAGCTGCTTGGCGTGACGACGGCGGCTGTTGGTCGCCGTGTTGACAGTGTCGGCCTCGATCCGGCGGTGGTCGAATTCCTGTTGTCCGGCGAGGACGGGCGCTCCGCCGGAGACACCGTGATCGCCACCCGGACAAGGGTTTTAGCGCTGAATCGACGTGCGGCCACCAGCCAGGGTCAGCAGATCGGGACGGTGACGACGATGCGTGACAGCACCGAACTTGCGGCGTTGCAGGGACAGTTGTCGTCGCACAAGAGCGTGACGGACACGTTGCGCGCGCAGACGCATGAGTTCGCCAATCAGCTGCACACCATCTCGGGTCTGGTGCAACTCGGTGAGTACGACTCCGTGCGGGATCTGGTGGGAACGCTGACACGGCGGCGTGCTGAGATCAGCGATGCGGTGACGCAGCGTATCTCTGATCCGGCAGTCGCGGCGCTGCTGATCGCCAAAACCTCGCTGGCGGCGGAGAGCGGAGTGTCGCTGGAGATCGCGCAGGACTCACACCTCGGGGCGTTGGACCCCGCGGTCGCAACCGATGTGATCACGCTGCTGGGGAACCTCATCGACAACGCGGTCGACGTTTCCGTTGGTGCAGACCCCGCGAAGGTCACGGTCACCATCAACGATCGCGATAGCCTGCTGATCTCGGTGGCCGATTCAGGTCCTGGGGTGCCCGAACACCTTCGGGAGGCTATTTTTGCCCGCGGCGTCACCTCGAAACCCGAAGTCCCCGGTGGCCGAGGCATCGGGCTGGCCTTGGTGCGGCTGGTCACCGCGCAGCACGGCGGGACGGTGGAGGTGAGCGACGGGCCTTCGGGCGGCGCGTTGTTCGTGGTGCGACTACCCATCGGAACGGCAGCGCTATCGGCGGAGAGGGCCGCGCATGCGTGACGTGCTGGTGGTCGACGACGATTTCATGGTCGCCGAGATCCACCGCAGGTTCGTCGAGCAGGTCGACGGCTTTCGGGCAGTGGGCGTGGCCAGGACCGGCGGCGAGGCGCTGACAGCGGCCCGAGAGCTGCGGCCGCAGCTGATCCTGCTCGACGTGTACCTGCCGGACATGACCGGCCTGGAAGTGTTGCAGCGGCTGCGGTCCGAAGGTAATCGGGTTGGCGTCATCATGATTACGGCTGCCCGCGAACTGGACACAGTGAAGGGCGCCCTCGACGGCGGAGCGGCGGACTACGTGATCAAGCCGTTCGAGTTTCCGCAATTGAAGGCGAAGCTGGAGGCTTTCGCCGCCCGCGCCGATGCTCTGGAATCCGCGGGCGGCGTCGATCAGTCGTTGATCGACTCGTTGTTCGGCGGTCCCGCCGCCGCCTCGCCGCAGGCGGTGCTACCGAAGGGGCTTGGCGCCGAGACGGGCGGGCTGGTGTTGGACGCGGTGCGCGATGCCGGCGAGGTGTCGGCGGCTGAATGCGCTGACTTGGTGGGTATTTCGCGTGTCAGCGCCCGCCGCTATCTCGAGCATTACCTCGGCACCGGAGCGCTGGAGCTCCGTTTGCAGTACGGCGTCGGCCGACCCGAGCGCCGCTACCGATCGGCTCGCTAGCGCCCTAGGCGGCGTGTAGGTCGGACAGGGCGACGCCGATTCTGATTTCGACTTCGCTGATCGCGACCAGCGGCGCGCCCGGCAGCGGTGGTGCCGTGGAGCGGTACCGCGCACCGGTCGGTGTGACGAACTCAGCGGTGTGCACACCGTTCTCATCGCTAGCGGTCACCCGCCAGCCCGGTGCTTCCTTGACGTAGTTGCACCGCTCGCACTCGCCCAACCCATTGGCCGCACTGGTCGGCCCACCGCGGTTGCGCTGTACGGCGTGATCACGATGGCGAATCGGTGCATCACAGTACGGAGTGCGACACGTTCGATCCCGCAGGCCGATGAACCCCGCAAGCCCCTTGGGGAACAACCGTGATCGCGACTCCATCGCCACCAAAGAACCGCTCTTCGGATCCCGATACAGCCGCCGCAACCTCGCCACCGCCCGCTCATCGAGCACCGCATCCTTGACCAGACGCTGGGCCAGCGACGCCGGAATCGGCCCATACCCATCCAGCACCGCCGGCGCGTTATCCTGCCCCCACAACGCCTGATCCGACATCACCAAATTCAGCGCCACCGATTCGGGCTGCTGCGCGGGGCGCCCCGTCACCCGCTCGAAGAGCGTGTCGGCCATCACCTGACCGCGCGAGCGGTCATCAAAAGTGGTGTCCGCCTGACGCTTCAACGCGGCGTACACACCGACCCCTTGGCGCACCGGCAACAACACCGTCACATAGGTCATGCAGTCAGGCGCCGGCCGAATCGTGACAGTACGGTCGGCCTCGGCCATCGCGGCACGATCCACCACCGCCTGCGCATCCAATCGGGCCGCGATCTCCTTGGCTGCCGCGGTGATCCGCTTATCCCCTTTACCCTCCAGGTTGCGAATATCGGCGCACAGCTCGGCATCCAGCCGGCGCCGGTCCTCAACGTCCAGGCATGCCGACTCCCGGGCGATCAACGTCGCCCGCCATTCCGATAACGCCCCGCACTGCAACGCGGCAAGCGTGTACGGCATCTCATACACCAACGCCTTCGCCAACCCCAGATGCCGGCTACCACATACCGGCGAATCCCGACGCGCCAACGCCACCTCGCTAGCCACCCCACGACCCTGCTTCGCCTTCCCCACCCCGGCCGCAGCCTCATCGGCGCGACGCATCGCATCCAACGCCGCCGCCGAACGCGCCTGACCCGCCGCAGCAGCCGACTTCACCCGCTCCAACCACGAGATCCGCTCGATCAACGCCGCCTCATCGGCATCCGGATCCACCGCCGCCAACACCTCCAGATCGAACATATGTTCGACTGTACTCGCGCCCGGCGACAAGTTTCGTCACGCCTGGCGAGAGGCCTCGTTGACGAGTTGTACGCGGGAGGTCAGCCCCAGCTTGGTGTAGACGTGGGTCAGGTGCGTCTGCACGGTTCGGGGCGAAATGAAGAGGCGGTCTGCAATGTCCTTGTTCGGCAACCCCTCACTGACAAGATGGATCACACCGAGCTCGGTCGGGGTCAGCGACGCCCAACCGCTCGCGGGCCGCTTGCGCTCGCCACGGCCGCGCCGGGCATACGCGATGGCTTCCTCTGGCAACAGGGCCACGCCTTCAGTCCACGCGACGTCGATCTGGTTGTCGCCCAATGCGGCTCGGACCGACGAGACGGAAGCTTCGTAGTCGTCGTTGTAAATCGTCAAACGCACGATGCCCGTACGTTGCCGAATTGCCTCCGCAGCGCCGAATAAGCGCGCCGCTTCACAATGACTGTCGGCAATGCCTGCCAAGGAGGCAAGACACTCGAGGACGTCGGGAATACCGAAGAACGCCTCCACAGATGCGCCCTCTGCGAGGGCTTGGTGAGCGAAGTCCTCGGCTTTTTGGGGCTCACCGTCCGCGATCGCGACGCGAGCACGACCCGTGAGTGCCTGCACTGCGATAAACGGCTTGCCCTCTGTCGCTGAAACGGCGTCATCCCCCCAGCGTCGCGCGGCGGGGAGGTCGCCGAGGGCCAAAGAAGTCTGCGCCATCACATACATCTGAAGCGTCGCGACGTCTGGCTGCACTCTCACCCGCTCCCAGCCGATCTCGTTAGCAGCTTCGGCGGCGGCGAGGTCACCCCCGGCGAGCGCACACGTCGCCCGCACGTGGTGGCCGTAGCCCTCGACGATCCCACCGAAGTCAGCGGCCACCTCGATCGCGGCGTCGGCGATCGCAGTAGCCGCGGCGACATCGCCGCGGTGTGCTAGCGCGAAAGCCTTACTAGCCGAGCACAATATCCACCAAATCATGTCGTGCGCCGACCCGGCCTCGGCAATGACTTCGTCGAACAGGTCTAGAGCACCTATGACGTCACCCTGCCAAAACCGTGCCAACCCCAGACACCAGCGACACTGCCTCGACACGAACCTATCGCTGATCGCATCGGCGAAGCTGCGCCCTTCCTCGGCGATCGCGCGGGTGGCGACCGGGTCACCGGAATTCAGCGCCCCGTACGCCTGCCAACCGAGAATCTGGCTGAGCCGCCACATATCTCCCAATTCCCGCGCGAGCACGGCCGCTTCGGCGAAATACGGCCCGGCGGCGGCGGCGTTGTGACCAACTGCGCATCCGCATGCGGTGAGGGCTCGAGCCAACAGGGCGGGATCGTCGAGAGCCCGCGCGATTGCCAGCGCCTGTTGACCCAATTCCGGACTCTCGGCAGCACCCAGCCAGGCGTCCAGCGCTGCCCTGTCGGCGAGTGCTCGCGCGCGCACCGCCGGCGCGGCGCATTCCCCTGTATCGCAGGCGAGCGCGGTGTCCAGCCACTTCAAGCCTTCCCGTATTCGACCCCGCTTCAGCCACAACGGCTGCAGCGACGACGCGAGCATCAACGTCGAATCGACATCGGAGATGTCCCGGCTCCAGGTGAATGCCGCGCGGCAATTGTCGATTTCGATCTCTGCCTGCTCGAGTCGCCACTCCTCGCCAGCGTGTGCCGGGTCGTCGAGAAACGCCGCGATCGAATGGTAGTGATCGCGGTGCCGACGGCGAACGTCGTCCGCTTCACCCGACTCACTCAGCTTCTCCAGGGCGTATTGGCGCACTGTCTCCAGCAGCCGGTACCGCGTGCTGTGACCCGTATCCTCGGCTACGACAAGCGATTTGTCGACGAGCAGCGTCAACTCGTCGAGCACCTGATAGCGTTCGACCTCGCCACTACCGCCGACAGCCTGCGCAGCGTCGAGGTCGAATCCGCCCATGAATGCGGCGAGCCGACGAAACAGTATTCTTTCCGGCTCGGTCAGCAGCGCATGCGACCAGTCCACGGACGCGCGCAAGGTCTGCTGTCGGCGAACCGCAGTGCGGGATCCGCCCGTAAGGAGCCGGAACCGATCATGGAGGCTGGCGACGATCTCATCCGGCGACAGTGCGCGCACTCGTGCGGCAGCCAATTCAATCGCCAGTGGCATGCCGTCCAGTCGCAGGCATATCTCCTTCACGACAGCCCGGTTGTCTTCTGTGAGAACGAAGTCGGGCCTTACCTTGCGGGCACGATCAGCGAACAACTCGAGTGCGTCACCCTCAGCCGACAGCGATGGCACTCGGCATGTCACTTCGCCTTCAACTGCGATCGGCTCGCGACTGGTGGTCAATAGCGTGACGGCTGAACAGTCGCGCAAGAGCGCGCCGATAAGCAGTGCGCACGCATCAAGCAGATGCTCGCAGTTGTCCAACACGATGAGCATCCGGCGATCACCGATGAATCGCCCCAACGTCTCGATCGCCGAGCGACCGGGTTGATCGGGTAAGCCCAGCGCGCGGGCAGCTGAGACCGGGACCACGTCGGGATGGGTGATCGGCGCAAGGTCGACGTACCAAACACCCTCGGGGAACTCGGAAGACAACTGTGCAGCGAGTTCAACAGCCAAGCGCGTCTTACCGGCCCCACCCGCGCCGGTGAGCGTGGCGAGTCGGTTTTCGACGAGGATCGCTCGCAGCTGTTCCATCTCCTTATTGCGACCGATAAAGCTGGTCAGCCGTGCTGGAAGATTAGACGCGACAACAGTTTTCGTGGCACGTAGCGGCGGAAACTCGTTGATCAAGTCCGGATGGCACAGCTGCACAACCCGTTCGGGGCGGGGCAGATCCCGTAGCGGGTGGGTGCCGAGGTCGGCGACCCAAGCGTCGGCGGGCAGGCGGTCGACGACGAGATCGTGGGTGGTACCGGACAGCACCGTTTGGCCCCCATGCGCGAGGTCTCGCAGTCGAGCCGTCCGATTGATGGCCGGCCCAATGTAGTTGCCCTCGTCGCGTAACTGGATCTCGCCAGTGTGAATACCAATGCGGAGTCGGATCGGCGCCAAGGGCGCCCGCTGCAAAGCCAAAGCGCATGCCACGGCGTCGGTGGCCCGTGAGAACGCCACTACGAAGCTGTCGCCTTCGCCTTGTTCGACTGGACGCACGCCATGGTGTTCTGCAACGACGTCAGTCAAGGTGCGGTCCAGCAGGGCGACAGCAGCCGTCATCTGATCTGGCTGGGTTTCCCACAACCGCGTGGAACCCTCTACGTCCGCGAGCAGCAACGAAACTGTTCCCGTTGGCAACGATCCGACCACGCCTAGATCCCCCCAGTTCACCGGCGGCGTGTCCGCGCTTGGTCTGCTCATGCTAGCCAGGGTGTGGCAAACAGGTGCCGGAAACATCGGCGAAACCGCGTAGATTAGGCGCGCCGAGCCGCTTCCTGCGCCAGCTGAACCCGTGACCGGCCAGTCTCCCAGTGGACTTCACAGTCTGCGCTTGATTCGATCGCGCCACGCCCGGCCGTCCGGGTCGTAGAACAACCGGTAAGCGGGTTCGGCCCACGCCCGGGTCAGCAGGCCCATCTGCTCGATCCGGTGCGGGCGCAGCCGGCCCGGCGGACGTTGCCCCTTCCGTCCCGACGTGTGCCACTCATCCAAGGCCTCTGCCGCGGCGACGATTTCATCGACCGCACACCTCGGATCGGCCAAGGCGCCGTCCTCGCTGCCGTCGGCGGCACGGTCCAGGTGTTCGCGCAGCAGCCGCAGCCTCAGATCGCGGGCAAACTCGCCCTCAGAATCAAGCACAGCGCAAGACAATTCACTGTCGTGTGTCCACGACCTCCGATTGAGGTTATCGCTGCCCACACAGGCCCAGATGTCATCGACCACGCATGCTTTCGCGTGCACGTACACCGGCGTGCCCTCGTGATTCTCGACATCGAACACGTGCACCCGGTGCGAACTCGCCTCGAAACACGTCTCCAGGGCTTGGCGGCGACCAATCTGATTCGGCGGCAGAGCAAGCCGGCCATCGACGTCGGGATGCCGTGGAATGACGGCTATCAGGTGTAGATCCGGGTTGTCCCGCAAGGCTTTTGCGAAAAGCTGGGCGACCCGTTTCGACCACAGGTACTGGTCTTCGACGTAGATCAGCCGACGAGCGCGCGGCACCACCTTGTTATAAGCGCGTGCAATGCTGCGCTCACCGCGCGGCGCGAAGTCGTACTCGAAGTGCGCATCGGGATATGTGCGCAGCACCTGCACCGCGTGCGGTCCGCAGGCCGGTGGATCCGGCGGTCGGGGCGGCAGCTCTCCCGGCGACAAGTCCGCACCGCGCAACTTGTCTTGAATCCACGCGATCGGTGAAAGCATGTCCAGCGGCGCCGGATCGTTCCAGCGTTCACGAAACGTCAGGTCGAGCGCTCCGACCACCGGTCCCTGCAGCCGCAATTGCACGTCATGCCACGGCGGATGCTCACCGTACTGCTTCGCCATCTTCACCGCCTGCGGGTCGCCCCGGTGCGACTCGTCGTCCCGGCGCGAGTGACACAGGTCGATGCCGCCCGCGAACGCCACATCACGCATCGGCTCGCTCGGATGGCGAATCACCACAAGCTTCTGATGGTGTGAGCCCCCGAAGCGGACTCGTTGATCCAGCAGCACCTCGCCACCGGCCTGTTCGATCGCCTCGCCGAGGTGCTGGTTCTCCTCCTCGCTGTAGGCGAACTTGTCCAAGTGCGACCGCCACACCAAGCCCTTGACGACGACGCCTCGTTCGGCCGCATGGCAGAACAGCTCGCGAATCGTCGGACCGTCCGGGCGCATCTTCTGGTCAGGGTCGCCGCGCCAGTCGGTAAAGAACAAGTGGTCGCCAGCGTGCAGCGACTCTACTTCGGTGACGAGATGGTCGAAGTATGTCGCGCCGTGGATCAGCGGCTCCGCTCGGTTGCCCTCAGACCAGGGCGGCACCTCGGATGCGGGATTACCGCGTTCCGCGTCCGTGAGAAACCAATCAGTCAGGACTGACACTGCATCGGGGTGCCCAATTGACGCTGAAGTTAAGCAGTCGACGGCCGGATCTTTCCCGCGCTGACCGCCATGATGGAGCGCATGACGCGGAGGTTCCTGTCGGTGGTCGTTGCGCTTTTGTTGCTCATGGGCTGCGCGCCCGGGGTACGGCCAACCGAAAGCCCGGCCACCACTACCGAGAACCCCAAGGCCGACGCGGTGATGCGCATCGTGCGCGACACGATGGCGCAGGAGCATCTGAAGGCCGTCATCGTGCGGGTGACCATCGACGGCGAGGAGGTCGTCACCCAGGCCGTCGGCGAATCGATGACCGGAGTTCCGGCGACCACCGGCATGCACTTTCGCAACGGCGCCGTCGCCATCTCCTACGTGTCCACCCTGCTTTTGAAGCTCGTCGACGAAAAGAAGGTGAGCCTCGACGACAAACTCTCGAAGTGGCTGCCCGAGATACCGCACGCCGATCGGGTCACGTTGCGCCAACTCGCCCATATGACATCCGGCTATGTCGACTACGTAATCGGCAACACCGCGATGAACGAAGCGCTCTACGCGAACCCGTTCCGGCGCTGGACCGTCCACGAGATGCTGAGCTACGCGATCTCCAAGCCGTTGCTTTACGAGCCCGGCACCAATTGGAACTACGCGCACACCAACTACGTGTTGCTCGGTTTGGCGCTAGAGAAGGCCACCGGCCAGGAGATGTCAAAGCTGTTGTCGGACAAAGTACTTCGGCCGTTGGGGCTCACCAACACCGTCAACTCGCTGACTCCCGAGATCCCGTCGCCTGCCCTGCACGCGTTCACCTCCGAGCGCAGGGCCTTCCTCAAGATCCCTTCAGGCACACCGTTTTACGAGGACTCGACGTTCTGGGATCCGTCGTGGACCATCACCCACGGCGCGATCCAGACCTCCAATATCTATGACATGGAGGCAACCGCGGTAGGCATCGGCTCGGGCCGGCTGCTGACGACCGACTCCTACAAGACGATGGTGTCCACCGACCTTCGCGGCAAGACCCACAAACAGCCGGGCTGCACCACGTGCGACGAGATGACTGACGCCTACACCTATGGCCTCGGAATCGTCATCTCCGGCAACTGGCTGGTGCAAAACCCGATGTTCGGTGGCTACGGCGCAATCGAGGCCTACTTACCTTCACAGAAGATCGCAATCGCCGCCGCAGTCACGTTCGCCCCCGAAGCATTCGATGACCAGGGCGATTACAGCAACGCAGCGGACCCATTGTTCCGCAAGATCGCCGCCGAACTCGCCCCTGAGGATGCACCCCCCTTGCCGCAACCGAAATAATGGCGGCGTGGCGCCCAAGGTCCTGTTCATAGTCAACGAACATCTCGCGACCGAAGGCCTGCTGGGTGAGGCATTCACCGAAGCCGGGTTCGACGTCGAGACCTTCGAGGTGGTGCCCGCCGAACGCATCGACAGCCCGGCCGTCGAGGTGACCTTCCCCGACCCCCTCGGCTATGACGTGATCGTCCCGCTCGGCGCGCGCTGGCCCGTGTACGACGAGGCGCTGCAACGCACGTGGGTGGCCGGTGAAACACAGCTGGTGCGCGACGCCGCCGACGCCGGAGTTGCGTTGCTGGGCGTGTGTTTCGGCGGCCAATTGCTTGCCAAGGCGTTCGGCGGGTCGGTGGCGCGCTCAACCGTTCCCGAGATCGGCTGGTACGACGTCGACACCGACCGCCCCGAGCTGGTGCCCGACGGGCCGTGGTTCCAATGGCATTTCGACTCCTGGACCCTGCCGCCGGGTGCCACCGAGATCGCCAGGACCGCGAACTCGTCTCAGGCGTTCACCCTTGGCCGGGCGCTTGCGCTGCAGTTTCACCCCGAGATCGACCTGAAGCTGCTCGACCTGTGGCTGGACGACGACCGCGACGGCGATGTCGTCGGCGCGGGCCTCAGCCACGACGAATTACAGCGGCGCACAATCGAACTCGCTGACGACGTCGCGTCAAGAATCCGGGGCTTGGTGCGCGGTTTCCTGGCGCATGCGACCAGTCAGGCCCGCCCGAGTTCGTGAGCCAACGCGTCTGTGATCTTTGACCGCCGGAAGCGGTGGCCCAGCATCTGGAGCTTGGCCGGAACCACCCGCTGGTTGGCGGCGGCGAGCTCACGGGCGCCCTGCTCCCCCAGCAGCAGCCGCGGTCCCAGCGATGGAACCGGAAGCACTGCCGGGCGGTGCAGTACTCCGGCCAGAGCCTTGGTGTAGTCGGCGTTGCGCGCTGGTTCCGGCGCGACGGCGTTGACCGGACCCGTGAGCCGATTGTCGTAGAGGGCGCGGTGGTACACATCGAGCAGATCGTCGAGCCCGATCCACGACAACCACTGCTCGCCACTCCCGAGCCGACCGCCCAGCCCCGCCGCGAACAACGGTCGCATCAGCTTCAGCGTGCCGCCGTTCCCCGATTGCACGATCCCCGTACGCACGGTGACCACCCGTAGCCCCGCCTCGGCGGCCGGCGCCGTTGCGGCCTCCCAGTCGGCGACCACGTCGGCCAGGAAGCCGTCGCCGCGCGCACTTTCCTCACCCAGCAGCGCATCGCCGCGGTCGAAGCCGTAATAGCCGATCGCGGACGCGCTGACGAACGCTGCGGGCCCCTCGTCGGCCAGTGCCGCGGCGTCGGCGAGCCTGCGCGTCGGCTCGATGCGGCTGTCACGGATCGCGGCCTTGTGGCCGTCGGTGAAACGTCCGGCGATCGATGCGCCCGCCAAGTGCACGACCGCGTCGACACCCGACAGTAGATCGGGTGCCGGCCGGTCCGGATTCCATTGGCGCTCAAGATCATTGCGTGCCGGCCGGCGAACAAGCCGGATCACCCGATGCCCGCCCGCGCTCAGAAACGCCGACAGCGCCGAGCCGACCAGACCCGACGCGCCGGTGATAGCGACGACCATCGGCTGCGCGCCGGCCGTGCGATGTGCGGCCAGATCCTCGGCGAGCTGCCGGTGCCGGTAGCCGAAAGTCGAGCGCAGCGCTGCGGCCGGTACCGCGGTGTCGACGTGGTCGTACACCCTTGTGCCACCGCGCGCCTCGCTGAACTCATGCGTGTGCCGCCACCAGCCGATAACCCGGGCGGGCCACGACGAGGGGCCCTGCGACGACAGTTCGTCGACGAACCGGTGCGGCGGATCGAATCCGGATGGATCATGCTGCGCAACCCATCGCAGTCCGCCGGGCAGGCCGAGTACGGCCCTTCCGTCGGCCAGTGACGGTGTCTCCGCCACCACCTTCATCGGCTGCCACGGCGGCACCAAGCGCGTCATCGCGCCGGGGCGGGTATGCCACGCGAACACCTCGGCGAGCGGATGGTCGACGACGCTTTCGTATTCGATGCCCATGTTTGTGGGTACCCAGCCGGAGATACCGATGTCAGAGAACTCTGGTCGACGTACGCTGAATGTGTCCCCGATATCGAAAATGATCGCTATGAGCGGATGGAGCGGACTCGCCCGCCGAAATGCGAGGCGCACGTTCCGGGACCGCCGAGAAGCCGGCCAAGTCCTGGCTGAGGAGTTGGCGTCCTACCGCGGTAAGGACAACCTCTTGGTGCTGGGCCTCGCGCGTGGCGGTGTGCCCGTCGGGTGGGAGGTCGCAGCGTTCTTGCGGGCACCTCTCGACGTGTTCCTGGTGCGCAAGCTCGGTGTACCGCAGTGGCAGGAACTCGCGATGGGTGCGCTCGCCACCGGCGGCGGCGTGGTGGTCAACGACAACCTGGTGCGCAACCTCGGCATCAGCGAGGAGCAGCTGCAGACCGCGATCGACCGCGAAACCGAGGAACTTCACCGCCGCGAGAGCGCCTACCGCGGCGGCCGTGGCCCGGTGGACATCGCGGGTAACACCGTGATCCTCGTTGACGACGGGATCGCCACCGGTGCCAGCATGCTCGCCGCTGTACGCGCGGTGCGGGCCGTCAACCCGGCCCAGGTGGTGGTAGCGGTGCCGGTGGGACCGGAGTCAGCGTGCCGCCAGCTGGCCGAGGAAGCCGACGACGTGGTGTGCGCGACGATGCCGCCAGGATTCGAGGCCGTCGGCCAGGTGTTCGAGGATTTCCACCAGGTCACCGACGACGAGGTGCGCGAATTACTCGCCAGGCCAACGGTTTAGCGGCTGTTGCGGTCCTCACCGGCGACTTCCTCGGGCTGCTCGACCACCGTGGTTTCCGCGTCGCTCTCGGCCTCGTCGTCCTGCGCGACGGGAGCCTCTTCCGGATAGTCCTCGACGTACTCCTGCTCGCCGTCGTCAGCCTCGGCAGCAGTTTCTTCGGCGTCACCCCGTGAGCGTTCCCGCAGCGCGTCGACGATCAGCAGCAGCACACCGACCACGCTGGCTGCGATGCACACCCAGGCAATCAGCTCATTGCTGGTGACCACCGCGGTCACCAGGGCCGCGAGGCCGATGACAGCAAGCACGAGCGCAACGATCAGCATTGACCAACCCTAGGTGGTAGGGGCACGGTTTTCGAGCGAGGCGCGACTAGTTGTTGCCCCGATTGAATTGGTTGAACCCGCCGCCGTCGTTGTTGGCACTGGAATCGACCGGCGCGGCCGAACCCCGCTGGCCGAGCTCCTCGAGCTGCGATTCCAGGTAGGTCTTGAGCCGCGTGCGGTATTCGCGTTCGAATGTACGCAGTTGTTCCAGCCGGCCTTCCAGAACCGTCCGCTGCTGGTTGATGGTGCCCATGATCTCGGAGTGCTTGCGCTCGGCGTCGGCCTGCAGGGCGTCGGCCTTCTCCTGAGCCTGGCGCAACTGGGCCTCCGAGCGCGTCTGCGCGTCGGCCAGCATCGCGTCGGAGCGCTGACGGGCCTCGGCGACGGTGGTCTCGGCTGTCTGCCTGGCTTCGCTGACCATCGCGTCGGCCTGGGCGCGGGCGTCGGCGAGCAGTTTGTCCGACTCGGCCTTGGCAGTGCCGGTAAGCCGGTCCGCCGTGTCCTGGGCCAGGCTCAGCACCTTGGCGGCCTTGATGTGGCTTTCCTCGCTGACCGGAGCGGCGGACTGCGGCGGCGCGTCGTAGACGGGCTGCGGCGGCGGCGCGGGGGCCGGCTCGGGCTCGGGCTCGTAGAGCGGGATGGCCTGCGTCGACTGCGGGCTGCTGCCGCCGGCGTGGGCGGAGGCCAGCTCCTGGTCCAGCTCGGCGACCCGCTGACGGAGATCCGCGTTCTCCTCGATGAGCCGAGTCAGCTCGTTCTCAACCAGATCGAGAAAGGCATCGACCTCGTCCTCGTTATAGCCACGCTTGCCGATAGGTGGCTTGCTGAACGCAACGTTGTGGACGTCGGCTGGTGTGAGCGGCATTGTCTGCCCCCTTGGAGTCTTGGACCGTCAACCGATCTCAAAGTGTAGAGCCTTACTGGAACGTAACTGGCGCCCATCCTGTCACACCAGACCCGGCGGTTGCAGGAGAGGATGAATTTTAAGAGCGAATTTCAATCATTCGACAGAGTTACGCGAGTGCAAATGTGCCTCGGCAAACCCTCGGCGGCACCCGCCGCGATCGCCAAATCCGGGCCGCCAGCCCAGTTCTCAGGCCGCGGCGCCGAACGCGAGCTGCATGCCGATGAAGGCAACCAGCAGCAGCACCATGATCGAAAGATCGAAGCGGACGGCGCCTATCGTGAGCTGAGGAATGAGCCGTCGAAGGAGTTTCACCGGCGGATCGGTCACTGTCATGATCACCTCGAGGATCACCACCGTCAGCCCCTTGGGATGCCAGTCGCGGGAAAACGAGCGGATGAACTCGACCACGACCCGGGCGATCAGCAGCAGCCAGAAGACGAACAGCGCGAAGCCAAGGATCTCGAAGAAGAGCGCCAACGGCAGCAGTCCTCACTACGGGCAGATGTGTGACATTCGATACAGCGCTCGCAGCTGGTCACAGACGTCAAGCGCGACGCCAGCCTACCTGTCAGTCCGCAGCCCTACTGATATGCGTAGAAGCCGGCCTCGGCGATGCGCCTGCGCTCTTCGGCGCTGACGTCGATATCGGCCGGTGAGAGCAGGAAGACCTTGGTCGCAACCTTGTCGAAGGAGCCACGCAGCGCGAACGCGAGACCGGCCGCGAAGTCGACCAGCCGCTTGGCGTCGGCGTTGTCCATCGACACCAGGTCCATGATCACCGGGGTGCCGTCGCGGAAGCGTTCGCCAATCGTGCGGGCCTCGCTGTAGTCCTTCGGGCGCAACGTGGTGATCTTGGACAGGGGGCTGCCCGCCTCGAACAGCTCCGCCATGCGCCGCGGGTCCATCGCCAGCGCACCGCGGGTCGAGCCACGCAGGGCGCTGAATCGGGGGGCCGGCCGGTCGAACTCCCGCGGGGCACGCAGCCGCGGCTCGAACTCGTCCCGGTAGCTGCCGCGGTAGCCGGCCGCGGGCTCGTCGTAGTCACGGCCAGCCAATCGCTCCTCATACCCACGGCCGTAGGGTTCTTCGTCGAAGTCGCGCGGGCGCCGCGAATAGCCGCGCGCGGTACCGCGGTCGTCGTCCTCGTAGTACTCGTCGTCGTAGTCCTCCATCGGCGCCATACCGAAGTAGGCCTTGACCTTGTGCAGTGTGCTCATCGGTGGACCCTTCTAACTCTGGTGTCTGTGATGAAGATGTGACTAGAGTGACTACTTAGGGTGACGTTAGCGGCCGTTGCCCCAGAAGCGCGGTACCGACACGCACACACGTCGAACCGTGTTTGACCGCGCTCTCGAGGTCGCTGGACATGCCCGCCGAGAGCCCAAGCAGCCGCTCATAGGCCTTCTGCACCCGCTCCTTCTCTTCCTGTAGCCGGGCGAAGGCGTCATCCGGAGCCGCATCAAGCGGCGGGATCGCCATCAGCCCGACGAACTCCAAACCGTCAGCGGATTCCACGGAGGCACACAGCTCGTCCACCGAATCCGGACGGTCGATGTCCACGCCGCCGCGCGACTCATCGCCGTCGAGGCTGAGCTGGAGGTATACCCGTAGCGGCTCGGCCCTAAGGCCTTTGTCCAGCCCCTCGGTGGCGGCGCGGTTCAGCGCGGCGATCACCCTGGCACTGTCGACCGAGTGCGCCGCATAGGCCCAGCCGGCGACAGACCGCGCTTTGTTGCGCTGAATCCGTCCGACCATGTGCCAGCGAATGGGCTCAACACCCAACACAGCACCCACTTCTGCGCTTTTATTCGACGCTTCCTGTTCCCGGGATTCACCAAATTCCAGACACCCTAAATTTCGCAATATAAGTACATCGCTGGCAGGAAAGAATTTCGTAACGGGAAGTAATTCAATTTCGGCGGCATTGCGTCCGGCGGCTTCTGCGGCGCGCACGAGGCGGGCACGGAGGGCCGACAGCGCCTCTGCCAGTTCGCGTTCACGCGCGCTCGCCACGGTGCTCCTGTGGCTTCATTCCATCCACACCAATGACGCCAGCCGTCCGGTGGGCGCGTCGCGTCGATGACTGAACAGGTTGGGGTCCTCGACGGTGCAGCGTGGGTCGATGTCGACGGCCGTGATGCCCAAAGCCGTTAGTTGCCTGGCGATTCCGGCACGTAGATCCAACCCCGGGGTGCCCCGCGATGTCGTCGTGCGACTTCCCGGCAGGGATGCCTCGACCTCGGCTGCCATCTCCTCGGGCACTTCGTAGTTGCGTCCACTGACGGCCGGGCCCAACAGCGCGGAGATGTCCTCGGCGCGTGCGCCAGCGCGAAGCATCGCCTCCACCGTCCTGGCCACGACGCCGTTCTGTGCGCCGACCCGACCTGCGTGAACCGCCGCCACCACGCCCGCGCGCGCGTCGCCCATTAAAACGGGAACACAATCTGCGGTAACCACGGCCAAAGCCAAACGTGGCGTGGTAGTGACCAATGCGTCGGTTTTGTCGACGGCCCCCTCGACCGGCCCGTCGACTACTACTACACGATCGCCGTGGACTTGGTTCATCCACACCACTGCGTCCTCCCCCAACCCGAGTGCGGCCGTAAGCCGTTTCCGGTTGGCGGCAACCGCCGCGGGATCGTCACCGACATGATCGCCGAGATTGAAGGTGTCGAACGGCGGCGCCGAGGCACCGCCGGCGCGGGTGGTGGTCACGCGGCGGATACGAAGGGTCACTCGCCCAGTATCCGGAAGCGACTAGTGGCGCATGAAGGGCGGCACGTCGACATCGTCGTCGGCGATACCGCCGTCGTCGCCACCGATGCTGACCGTCGCGCCGTTCGTGTGCACCGGCACGCTGGCCGCGTCGGCGGGATCGAACAGCGACGTGCTGACCTTGCCCGCCTTTCCGGCCGCGATCGCCTGGGCGCCGGCGCCGACGACGGGTCTGCGGCCCGGCCCTGCGGCCTCGAATCCGGCGGCGATCACCGTCACGCGGACCTCGTCGCCCAGCGAGTCGTCGATGACCGTGCCGAAGATGATGTTGGCCTCTAAGTGCGCCGCCTCCTGCACCAGCGAGGCGGCCTCGTTGATCTCGAACAGGCCGAGATCGCTGCCGCCGGCGATCGACATCAGCACACCCTGCGCGCCTTCCATCGACGCCTCGAGCAGCGGCGAGTTGATCGCGATCTCCGCGGCCTTGAGCGCCCTGCCGTCGCCCCGTGCGGAGCCGATGCCCATCAGTGCCGTCCCCGCGCCGCTCATGATGCCCTTGACATCGGCGAAGTCGACGTTGATCAGGCCCGGGGTGGTAATCAGGTCCGTGATGCCCTGCACGCCGTTGAGCAGGACCTCGTCGGCGCTGCGGAACGCGTCCATCAATGACACCGCGGCGTCGCCCATCTGCAACAGCCGGTCATTGGGAATCACGATGAGCGTGTCGCAACTCTCGCGCAGCGAGGTGATGCCCGTCTCGGCCTGGTTGGAACGCCGCTTGCCCTCGAACGAGAACGGCCGTGTCACCACGCCGACGGTGAGCGCGCCAAGCTTGCGGGCGATGGTTGCGACGACCGGCGCACCGCCGGTGCCGGTGCCGCCGCCCTCGCCCGCCGTCACGAACACCATGTCGGCCCCACGCAGCAGTTCCTCGATGTCGTCCTTGGCGTCCTCGGCGGCCTTCCGGCCCACCTCGGGATCGGCGCCTGCGCCGAGACCGCGGGTGGAGTCGCGTCCGACGTCGAGCTTGACGTCGGCATCGCTCATCAACAACGCCTGCGCGTCGGTGTTGATGGCGATGAACTCGACGCCCTTGAGTCCCTGCTCGATCATCCGGTTGACGGCGTTGACGCCGCCACCACCGATGCCGACCACCTTGATAACGGCGAGGTAGTTATGCGGGGGGGTCATGATCGTCCCTTCTTAGCGCGAGCGCTCATCAGCGATCCCCTTCATCCCTGGTTGCCTTGGTCGTCGCGTGGAACCCTCCGGGGCAAACTCTCAACCTCAACCAGAGGCTTAGAGTTATGTCAAGTTGTTCCGCGCAACCAGAACGGTAGGGCGAGGCCGCGAGGTATCCATGCAGGCGCGCCGACGCGCACGACAAGAAATTTCGCGCAAAGTCTGCCTCGCTCGACGAGTAGCGGCCTACTTCACCGTCGGCAAATCGGGGCTCGAGACGTCGTAGGTGTGGCCCGGCTGAGTGAGAAGCGCGCCCAGTTTGAGCGCCTTCTCCTCGGTGCGGTCGGTGGTCCCCCACACGACTACCCGGCCATCGGTCAACGTCAGGGTGATGGCGGCGACCGACGGCGCCGCGATCCGGCCGACCTGTCCGGCGACTTCGGGCCGCAGCGCCGTCATCACCTGCAGCGCGGCCTTGGTCGGCGCGTCGCTTGGCCCCGGGTTGTCTGCATCGAGGTACGGCACGCCTCCCGGCGGCGGCGCGGTCGCGAAATCCACGCCGTCCTTGTCGAACAGGTGCGGACCGTCGGGATAGTCCTTGACCACGACGGGCACCCGCTCGATAACGGTGACCCGCAGTGTCGACGGGTATTGACGCTGTACCCGCGCGCTGGCCACCCGCCGGATCGCCGCGACACGTTCGGCGACGGCGTCGGTGTCGACCTGCAGCAGCGGCGTCCCCGGCGGGACGGCGGCGGCGGCGATCACCTCATCCTGCGTCACCGCGCCAAGACCGACCACCACGACGTTGCGTGCGGACATGATCGGCGTGAAGTACAGCAGCAGACCGAGGCCGACCACCACGACGCTCAACAGTGCCGACCACATCAGCACCTTCAATCCCCGAACCGTCCGGTGGCCAAGCCTTTTCGTCTCATCGGGCGGCCCGCCCATGACCCGGCGTTTGGCCTCGCGACGGGCGTTCTCGATCGCGGTGGCGCGGGCCTGAGCGGCACGGCGCTCCTCGCGTTCCCGGCGCGCCTGCCGTCGCGGCCCCTCGTAATCGGCGGCCGCAGCCGGCAGCGTCGGTTCCTCCGGCGCCTTTTCGGTGTTCTCGTCTGTCGGCTCTGTCATCGGAACGCCGTCCCCGGTCCGCCCGGCGCGCTGCGGTTGGCCTTCATATGCAACGCCGCGAGGATTTCCTTGCCGAGCATCGTGACGTCACCGGCACCCATGGTCACCACGACGTCGCCCGGGTTCGCCGCCTGCGCCACCCGTGCCGCCACCGCCGAAAAATCGGGCACGTAGGTCACCGGCGCGCTGACGTGATCGGCGATGGTGGCGCCGCTCACCCCGGCGATCGGTTGTTCACGCGCCGGATACACGTCGAGCACGAAGACCTCATCGGCGGCGCTCAGCGCGCTGCCAAACTCGCGCGCGAAAGTCTCTGTGCGCGAATACAAATGGGGTTGAAACACGACGACGGCGCGGCCCTGCGATTCCTTCGCCAGCGCGCACACCGCCGTCAGCGCAGCCGCAACCTTGGTCGGGTGATGAGCGTAATCGTCGAAAACCCTGATCCCGGCCGCCGTACCGACCAATTCGAATCGGCGACGGACACCCTCGAAGTCGGCCAGAGCGTCGAGCACGACATCGGGTGCCGCTCCCGCCGCTATCGCCGCCAACAATGCGGCCAGCGCGTTGAGCGCCATGTGCCTGCCGGGCACAGACAACCGCATGGTCCGCGGGCTGGTCTCCCCCGCCAACTGCACCGTGGCCACGGCACTGGTGCCCCGCTGCTGCCAGTCCAGTAGTGCACCTGCCAGGTCAGGCTTGTCACCGCTGCCGTAGCGCAGCACCCGGATCCCCAGGGCCGCAGTGCGTTCGGCGAGTGCGGCGGCGCCGGGATCGTCGACGCATACCACCAGGGCGCCACCGGGTTTGATGCGCTCCATGAACGCGTCGAACACGTCGACATAAGCCTGCTCACTGCCGAAGAAATCGAGATGGTCAGCCTCGATATTGGTCACCACGGCCAAATCCGGCTCGTACTGCACCAGCGATCCGTCGCTCTCATCGGCCTCGGCGACGAAGTAGGCGCCACTGCCGTGATGCGCGTTGGTTCCTGCCTCGCCGAGGTCACCGCCGACGGCGAAGGACGGATCAAAGCCACTATGTTGCAGCGCAACAATGAGCATGGAGGTGGTTGTCGTCTTACCCGCCGTCCCGGTGACCATCAGCGTCGTGTGTCCGGCCATCAACTTTGCCAGCACCGCCGGCCGCAGGATCACCGGAATGCCGCGGCGACGCGCCTCGACGAGTTCGGGGTTGGTCTTGGGAATGGCGGCATGCGTGGTGACGACCGCGGTCGGCCCGCCGGGCAGCAGATCCAGCGACGACTCGTCATGGCCGATGCGGATCGACGCACCGCGGGCGCGCAGCGCCACCACGCCACGCGATTCCTTGGCGTCCGAACCCGATACCAGGCCCCCGCGATCCAGCAGGATGCGGGCGATGCCCGACATGCCCGCTCCCCCGATGCCGACCATGTGCACCCGCTGGAGCTCTTCGGGGAGCGACTTCGCGTTCACCGCAACCGCTTTCGGTCATTGTAGAAGCTGCGGGCGACGTCCAATGCCACTTCGGCGACGCGCTGCGCAGCGTCCCTGTGCCCGGCAAGGGCTGCGGCGGCGGTCATCGACTGCAACCGGCCTGCATCGTTGAGCAGGCTGGTGACCGTATCGGCGACAAAGGACGGCGTCAGATCGGCGTCGTCGACGATGAGACCACCGCCGGCATTGACCACGGGCAGCGCGTTGAGCCGCTGCTCGCCGTTGCCGATCGGCAGCGGCACGTACACCGCGGGCAGCCCGACGTCCGTCACCTCGGCGACCGTCATCGCGCCGGACCGGCAGACAGCTAGGTCGGCGGCGGCGTACGCCAGGTCCATCCGATCCAGATAGGGCAACGCGACGTACGGCGGGTCACCGTCGGCGGGCTCGCGAAGGTCGAGGGTGTTCTTCGGCCCGTGCGCGTGCAGCACCGAAACGCCTGCAACCGCAAGGTCTTTGGCTGCCGCGGCGACGGCCTGGTTGATCCGCTGCGCGCCTTGCGAGCCGCCGAACACCAGCAACACCTTGGCGTCATCGGCGAAACCGAAGTGTGCCCGCGCCTGCCCGCGTAACGCCATCCGGTCCAGCGAGGTGATCGTGGCACGCACCGGGACACCGACGACCTCGACGCGGCCCAGCCCCGGGTCCGGGACCGCCGAGAGCACGCGTTTGGCCGATCGCGCTCCCACCCGGTTGGCCCAGCCCGCGCTCGCGTTGGCCTCGTGAACCACGACAGGGACACGGCGGCGCCGCGCCGCGAGGTACGCGGGCAGCGCGACGTAGCCCCCAAACCCGACGATCACATCGGCGTCAACGTCGTCGAGCACCGCACGGGTCTGTCGGATCGCCCGCCGCACCCGCAGCGGCAGCCGCACCAGGTCACCCGACGGCTTGCGCGGCAGCGGGACCGGCGTGATCAGTTCGAGGTGATAGCCGCGCTCGGGCACCAGCCGGGTTTCGAGGCCCCGCTGGGTGCCTAATGCCGTGATCCGCACGTCCGGGTCGAGCGCGGTGAGGGCGTCGGCCACCGCCATCGCCGGTTCGACGTGCCCCGCGGTGCCGCCGCCCGCAAGGACGACGGATACCCCCCGGTCGCTGCGCTCCTGCCCCCGAGGGACCGAGATGCTCACCCGTAACGCTGACCTTCCAATGTGCGAGCCCGACGGCCCTGATCGCGCTGGCCAGCACCCTGACGGACGGATTTACCCGATCGCTGGCCGCCTCCACTATGCCCTGAGCGCCGCACCTGTCGGTCGGCCGGATGGGGTTTGCGCTTCTTCTCGCCGACGGCCTTACGGTCGGGCTTGCGAGCGGGCTTGGCGGGCGGCGCACCTGGGCGTGACCGCATCCGATCCCGCAACGCCTCGGTGCGGGTCGGCACATAGTTTTCTGGCAACGGCAATCGCAGTAGCCGATTGACCCGGTCCTCGCGCCCGGCCCGCAGCGCGGCCACCGCCTCTGGCTCGTGACGCGCCGCGTTCGCCATGATGCCGATTATCAAAAGCGTTGTGGCGGTGGAAGTTCCGCCCGCCGAAATCAGTGGCAGCTGTAGACCCGTGACCGGAAGCAGCCCGACCACGTAGCCGACGTTGATGAACACCTGACCCATCACCCACAACGTCGCGGTCGCGGTGAGCAATCGCAGGAACGGGTCGGCGGAGCGACGCGCGATCCGCATCCCTGTGTAAGCGAAGAGCCCGAACAGGCACAGCAGCCCGACGGCGCCGACGAATCCGAGTTCCTCGCCGATGATCGCGAAGATGAAGTCGTTGTGGGCGTTGGGCAGGTAGTTCCACTTGGCGGTGCCCTGCCCAAGCCCGTCACCGAACACACCGCCGTTGGCCAGCGCGAACCGCGCCTGGCGGGCTTGGTAGCCGGACCCCTGGGCGTCGGCACCGGGGTTGAGCCAGGACTGCACGCGGTCGGATCGGTACCCCTCGGAGACCGCAAGCACGGCCGCCGAGACCATGACGGCGACCAGCGAGGACACGAACACCCGCAGCGGCAGGCCCGCGTACCACAGCAGGCCGAGCAGGATGATGCCCAGCGACACCGTCTGCCCGAGGTCCGGCTGGGCGACGATCAGCGCCAGCGCGATGACCGCCGCGGGCACGAGCGGAATCAGCATCTCGCGCAGGGACGCCCGCTCCAAGCGGCGAGCGGCCAGCAGGTGCGCGCCCCAGATCGCGAACGCGATCTTCGCCAGTTCGGAGGGCTGCATGGAAAGCCCGAAGAACACGAACCAGCCCCGAGAACCGTTGGCCTCCTTGCCGATTCCCGGTATCAACACCAGGACCAGCAGGACGATGGTGAGCGCGAATCCGCTGAAGGCCAAGCTGCGCATCAGTTGCACGGGCATCCGCAGCGCGATGTAAAACGCGATCAGCCCGACGACAGTCCACAGCACCTGTCTGGCGAAGATCACCCACGGCGAGCCGTCCTCGTCATACGAGTGCACCCCCGACGCGGACAACACCATGGTCAGACCAAGCGTGATGAGCAGGGCCGTGACGGCAATGATCAGGTGGAACGACGTCATCGGCCGGCCCAGCCAGGCCCCGAAGCGGGTGCGCGGCCCACGGACCTCGGGTCCCGCGTCGGTGGACGGCGCGTCGGAGGCCGCCTTGGTCCTCCGGTGGCGCAACCGGGTCAGTATGTTGCTCACAGCCAGCTACCGCGTCAGCGCAGACACGGCCGAGGCGAACGCGTCGCCGCGCTGGCCGTAGCCGCTGAACTGGTCGAAGGAGGCACCGGCCGGGGCCAGCAGCACGGTGTCGCCTGGGCCGGCCAGCCCTCGCGCGGCACCGACAGCCGCGGCCATCACCGCGTCGCCAACGGGCCGCCCGCCCACATCGATCACTCGAGTCACAGGAGCCTCAGAAGACTCAATGAGCTCATTTTCCCCAAGCACCCCAGAATCCTCCCCCGTCACAAGCTCGACGACGGGGACATCCGGGGCGTGTCGCGATAACGCGCCGGCGATCAGCTGCCGATCACGTCCGATCAACACCGCGCCGACCAGCCGATTTGCCACCGTGGCGACCAGCTCGTCGACCGAAGCGCCCTTGAGCAGGCCGCCGGCGATCCACACCACGCGCGGGTACGCGGTGATCGACGCCTGCGCCGCATGCGGGTTGGTGGCCTTGGAGTCATCGACGTACGTGACGCCGTCGACGACGTCGATGAGCTCGGCGCGGTGCCGGCCCACCTGAAACCCCGCCAGCGCCTCGGCGATGGCCTCCGGCGGCACGTCGACGGCGCGGGCCAGCGCGGCGGCCGCCAGCGCGTTGAGCACCCCGACCGGACCGGCCACCGGGATCGACGCCGCCTCAGCCAGCCGCACGTCTTTGCCGAATGCGTTGTCGACGAGCACGCCGTCGCGCACACCCAGCTCGCCGGGCGCGGGCTCGCCGAGCCGGAAGCCGACTCGCACCGCCGCGCCGGCGGTGGACAGTAGTCCTGCAGCGACCGGATCGTCGAGGCCGACGACGGCCACCCGGCCGTCCAGCACGCGGGCCTTGTCGCGGGCGTACGCGTCCATGGTGCCGTGCCAGTCGAGATGGTCCTCGGCGACGTTGAGCACGGCACCGGCCTCAGGGCGCAGCGTTGGCGCCCAGTGCAGTTGGAAACTCGACAGCTCGACGGCCAGCAGCTCGGCAGGCTGATCGAGGACGTCGAGTACGGGGTCGCCGATGTTGCCGCACAACAACGCGCGGCGGCCCGCGGCGACCAGCATCGCGTGCAGCATCGACGTCGTCGTTGTTTTGCCATTCGTTCCTGTCACGACGAGCCACCGCCGCGGCGGCCCGTAGCGACCGGAATTGTCCAGCCGCCAAGCCAATTCGACGTCACCCCAGATCGGCACACCCGCGACGGTCGCGGCGGCCAGTACCGGTGCGGTCGGCGGAAAGCCGGGGCTGGTGACGACGAGGTCGTAGTCGGCGATCGTTTCGACGGCGTTGGCCGGGTCGATCACCGCGACACCGCTTTGCGCGAAGGACTGCAGCGCCGACGGGCTGTCGTCGGTGATCGTGGCGCGAACGCCGAGCGGCGTCAGCGCGGCCAGAATGGCGCGCCCAGTGACCCGGGCACCGGCGACCAGGACTGCGGCTCCCGAGAGATCCACGTCAGGCTCCGACGGTCGTCAGCCACTCGCTGTAGAAGAGCGCGACACCAAGGCCGCAGGCGATCGCGGTCAGCAACCAGAACCGGATGATGACCGTGGTTTCGGCCCAGCCAACGAGCTCGAAATGGTGGTGGAACGGCGCCATCCGGAATACCCGGCGCCCGGTCGTGCGGAAAGCCAGGATCTGCACCACGACCGACGTCACCTCGGCGACGAACAGCGCACCGAGCACCACCGCCAGCATCTCCGTCCGGCTGGCCACCGACAACCCGGCGATGATGCCGCCCAGTGCCAGTGAGCCGGTGTCGCCCATGAAGATCTTGGCCGGCGCGGCATTCCACCACAGAAAGCCGATGCACGCGCCCGCGGTGGCGGCAGCGATGATCGCCAGGTCCAGCGGATCGCGGACGTTGTAACAGCCCAGCCCCGGGCTGGTCGCGCATGCATTTCGGAACTGCCAGAACGTGATCAACACGTATGCGGCGCACACCATGGCCATCGCGCCCGCAGCGAGCCCGTCCAGGCCATCGGTGAAATTCACCGCGTTCGACCACGCGTAGATCATCGTCACGCAGAACAGCACGAACACCGCAGGTGCAAGGGTGACCGTGGCGATCTCCCGCACGTAGGACAGCTCGGCACTGCCCGGGGTCAACCCGTCGGCATTGCGGAACTGCAGGACCAGCACGCCGAAAAGCACGGCCGCGGTCACCTGGCCAACGGTCTTGGCGGTCTTGTTGAGGCCAAGATTGCGCGCCCGCCGGATTTTGATCATGTCGTCGACGAAACCGACGGCGCCAAGCGCGGTCGCCAGCCCCAGCACCAGCCAGCCCGACGCCGACGGCCCCTTGCCATCCATGACGATGCCGATCAATTGCGTGCCGAGGTATCCGGCCCAGATGCCTGCAACGATCGCCACGCCGCCCATCGACGGCGTGCCCCGCTTCTTGTGGTGGCTGGGAGGGCCGTCCGCACGGATCTCGTGCCCGAACCCCTGCCGGGTGAACAGCCGGACCAGCACCGGAGTGAGAAGTATGGAAACCGTCAGCGCGATGCCGACGGCGATGAGGATCTGCCTCATCCGCGAGATTCCTCAGCGACCAGGGCGTCGGCCAGCGCACCCAGCCCGGCCGCATTGGACGCTTTCACCAGCACCACATCTGGAGCCTGCAGTTCGGTACGCAGCAATGCCAGCGCGGTGTCGGCGTCGTCGACCATGGTGGATTCCGACCCCCACGATCCCTCCATCACCGCCCCGTGGTGCATGGCGCTCATAGCCCTCCCGGTTCCAACGACGATGAGTCGTGACACATCTAATCGCACCGCCAGCCTGCCGATGCGGTCATGCTCTGATATCGCGTCGTCGCCGAGTTCGGCCATCTCGCCGAGCACCGCCCAGCTGCGCCGTTTCTTCCCACCTTCTGAGGCGATGGCGGCCAGCGCCTTCAACCCGGCCTGCATGGAGTCCGGGTTGGCGTTGTAGGCGTCGTTGATGATCGTGACGCCGTCCTCACGCGTCGCGACCTGCATGCGGTGTTTGGATACCGGGCCCGCCGCCGCCAGCGCCGCGGCCACCGCCTCCAGGCTGGCGCCGCACTCCACCGCGACCGCGGCAGCACACAGCGCGTTCGACACCTGGTGGTCGCCGTGCACCGCCAGGGCGACCTCGATCTCGCTGTCTGCGGTGTGCAGCGTGAAGCGCGGCCGAGCCAGCGCGTCGAGCGTGACGGGGCCGGCCCAGAGGTCGGCGTCAGGAGAACGACCTACTCGCACCACCCGTGCGGCAGTCTGATCGGCCATCGGGGCCACCGCAGTGTCGTCAACGTTGAGAATGACCACCCCGGAGGACGGAACAGCCTGCGGTAGTTCGGCTTTCGTCGCAGCAATGGCCTCCCTGGAGCCGAACTCGCCGAGATGCGCGGTGCCGACGTTCAGCACCACCGCGATGGACGGCGGCGCTATCGATGCGAGCGCGGCGATATTGCCAGGATGGCGCGCCGACATCTCGAGGACGAGGTAATCGGTGGATTCCGTCGCGCGCAGCACCGTCCACGGATGGCCGAGTTCGTTGTTGAAGGAGCCGGGCGGTGCGACGACTTCGCCGAGCGGGGCGAGTACCGCGGCGAGCAGGTCTTTGGTCGAGGTCTTCCCGGACGAGCCGGTGACTCCGACGATGGTGAGCCCTCCGTCGACGAGTTCGGCGGCGACAGCGGCCGCCAGCCGTGCCAGCGCCGCGAGCACCGCGGCGCCCGATCCGTCGATGTCGTGTTCGAGCACACTGGCGCCGGCGTCGGAGGCGGTGGTGGGCTCGACGACGATCGCGGGCACCCCGACCGGCCGCGCGGCCAGCACCGCGACGGCGCCCGCCCCGACGGCGGCGGCGGCGAAGTCGTGACCGTCGGAGCGTGCCCCGGGCAGCGCCAGGAACAGGCCGCCGGGAGTCACTGCGCGCGAATCGAATTCGACGGTACCGGTGACGCGGGCTGCCGCAGCATCTTGGGAGGAGATGTCGCAGAGTCGACCGCCGACGATGTCGGCGATCTGGGCGACGGTCAGGTCGATCACGTGCGGGCTCCCAGCGCGGCGGCGAGTTCCTCGCGGTCGTCGAAGGGTCGGGTCTGGCCGTGGCTGGTCTGGCCTGCCTCGTGGCCCTTCCCCGCGATCAGCACGACGTCGCCCGATCGGGCCCAGGCCACCGCGTGGTCGATGGCCTCCCGACGGTTGCCGATCTCGACCACCTGCGCCGGGCCCCACTTAGCACCAGCCATGATCGCGGCCCTGATCGCGGCGGGATCCTCGTCTCGAGGGTTGTCGTCGGTGACCACCACCAGGTCGGCCAGTTCGGCGGTGACGCGGCCCATCGGCTCGCGCTTGCCCGGGTCGCGGTTGCCGCCTGCGCCGAAAACCACGGCGAGCCTGCCGCTGCACTGTGCGCGCAGCGTCTCGAGGACCGCGCGCAGTGCGCCCGGTTTGTGGGCGTAGTCGACCAGGGCCAGAAAGTCCTGGCCGCGGTCGATCGGCTCGAGCCGGCCGGGCACCGTCGCGCTGCGCAGCCCCGGCGCGGCCTGCTCCGGTGACACGCCGACGGAGTCCAGAAGCGCGACCGCCAGCAGGCAGTTGGCGATGTTGTAGCGACCCGGTAGCCCGATCCGCAGCCCGTGGTGCACACCCGCAGGGTCGACGGCCATGAATTCCTGGGCGCCGAGCTCGACCGATTCGATGTTCTCCACCCGCCAGTCGGCATCGCGTCCGGTCGCACTCACCGAAACCGGGGCCTGCGCAAGGCGGGCCATGTCACGTCCCGCGTCGTCGTCGATGCAAATCACGGAAATGCTTGCGTGCGTGGGCGATCCAGGGTCGAAAAGGCGCGCTTTGGCGTCGAAGTAGTCCCCCATCGTCGGGTGAAAGTCGAGGTGGTCGCGGGACAGGTTGGTGAATCCCCCTACCGCGAAGTGCACGCCGTCGACGCGGCCAAGGGTCAACGCGTGGCTGGACACCTCCATCACCACGGTGTCGACGCCCTGCTCGACCATGACCGCCAGCAGCGCCTGCAGGTCGGGTGCCTCGGGCGTGGTCAGCGCGCTGGGCTGATCCCGGCCGTCGATGCGGACGCCGACTGTGCCGATCAGACCGGCCACCCGGTCCGCCGACCGCAGCCCGGCCTCGACGAGATAGGTGGTCGTGGTCTTGCCTGACGTCCCGGTGACGCCGATGACGCGCAGCCGATCCGACGGACGCCCGTAGACGGTGGCCGCGAGCTCGCCCAAAACCGAACGCGGGTCGGGGTGGATGAGCACCGGCACACCGAAATCGCTGTGCATGTGTGCGACGCCCGCGGCGTCGGTGAGCACCGCGACGGCCCCCTGTGCGACCGCATCGGCGGCGTAGCGACCGCCGTGCGCCGATGTCCCGGGCAGCGCCGCGAACAGGTCGCCGGGCTTGGCGTTCTGTCCGCGCAGCGTCACCCCGGTGACCTGCACGTTGGGCACGGTGGCCCCACCGGCGGGCACCGCCCGCACCTGGTCGGCCAGCAGGCGGAGGGCTTGCCCGGCAGGGTGACACGGACGCAGGTTCATCGACGGGTTGCGGCTTGGAACCCCCTAGCCGGGGGACGCCGCGTCTCCTTTCGGTGACTTGTCGGTAGTGGCCGTTAGGTTGCCAGTGTGGCGCGTTATCGGCTACTTCCTACCGCTGAGCAGGAGGCGGTGCTCACCGAGCATTGTCGCCATGCCCGGTTTGTGTGGAATCTGGCCGTCGAGCAGCAGCGGCACTGGCAGCCTGGTCGCCGCGCGCCCGATTACAACGAGCAGTGTGCTCAGTTGACGGCAGCCCGTGCCGAGCACGAGTGGTTGGCGGCCGGTTCGCAAACCGTGCAGCAGCAGGCGCTGCGGGATTTCGCGCAGGCGATGCGCAACTTTTTCGGCCGAACGCACGGCCGCCCGACGTGGCGCAAAGCGGGTCTGCATGAGGGATTCCGGCAGGTCGCGGTCAAACCGCATCACGTCGAGCGGCTGAACCGCCGGTTCGGTCGGGTGTGGGTGCCAAAGGTCGGCTGGGTGCGCTTCCGCCGCTCGCGGTCGGTCCCTGAGGGTGTGAAGTCCTACCGGGTCACCCGCGATCGGGCCGGCCGCTGGCACATCTCGTTCGCCCACATCCCAGATCCCATCACGGGTCCGGGTGATGGCAGCGTGGTGGGTATTGACCGTGGGGTTGCGGTGTCGGCGGCGTTGTCGACCGGTGAACTGCTGCACGCCCCGGGCCTGGGTCGCGGTGAGGCCAGGCGATTGAGGGTGCTGCAGCAGCGGTTGGCGCGCGCCGAGCGGGGCTCTAACCGGCGAGCTCGCACGAAACTGGCGATCGCAAAGCTGAGGGCGCGTGAGAGAGACCGGCGCAAGGACTGGGTCGAGAAGGCCACCACTGACATCGCCCGACGCTTCGACACGATCCGCATCGAAGCCCTCGACGTGCCTGCGATGACCCGCTCTGCACGCGGAACGGTCGAACAACCTGGTGTTGGCGTTGCACAGAAACGCGGGCTGAACCGCGGCATCCGCGGAAGCGGATGGGGTCTGCTCGCCGCGCGCTTGCAGCACAAAGCTTTTGGTCGGGTCGAGCAGGTCCCGGCCGCGTACACGTCGCAACGATGCTCCGCGTGCGGGCACACCGCTGCCGGGAACCGCAAGAGCCAAGCGGTTTTCCAGTGCGAAGCTTGCAACGCGGGGACCCCCAACGCCGACGTGAACGCAGCACGCAACATCGCCGCCGGACGGGCGGTGACAGCACGGGGAGACCTCGGCGCTAGCCGGTCTGCGAACCGTGAACCTCAACTCTGCTCTCCTGCCGCATAGGTAGGTAGGTGGGGTTGGAATCCCCGGGGTTCAGCCAGGGGAGGACGTCAAGGCGATGACACAGTACCGGCCCCCCCGCTCTGACGATTCCCCGCTCGCGGGGGTGACCGGACCCTGGCTCAGGCGGCTTGAAGCGTCAGCGGCGGGCCGGGGTCGGCCGACAGCGGCACATTCTCCCGCTGCAGCAACCAGGCTGTGATGTTGTGGAACAGCGGCGCCATCGTGGTGCCGCGCTCGCCCTCGGCCGTGCGATGCGGGTTGTCCGCCATGACGCCGACGACGTAGCGGGGATCGTCGCTGGGGGCCATGCCCGCGAAGGTGATCCAGTAGACCTCGTCGTAATAGCAGCCGCAGCCGGGGTTGATCTGCTGCGCAGTGCCGGTCTTACCGGAAACCTGGTAGCCGTCAACGGCGGCCTGCCAGCCGGTGCCCTGCTGATCACCGGAGGGGTCGCGTTGCACTGTCGCGCGCAACATCTGCCGCACGGTCTGCGCGGTTTGCGGAGACACCACCCGCACGCCTTCTGGCCGAGGCTCGTCGGTGCGGGTGCCGTCGGCGGCGACGGTCGTCTTGATGATGCGCGGCGGGATGCGCACACCGTCGTTGGCGATGGTCTGGAACATGCCCGTCATCTGCAGCAGTGTCATCGAAAGGCCTTGGCCGATAGGGAGGTTGGCGAACGTACTGCCCGACCACTGGTCGATCGGCGGCACCAGGCCTGCGCTCTCCCCGGGCAGTCCGACGCCGGTGCGCTGGCCAAGGCCGAACTTGCTCAACATGTCGGCGTAGCGCTCAGGGCCAATCCGCTGCGCCAGCATCAGCGTTCCGACGTTGGATGACTTTCCGAAGATTCCGGTCGTGGTGTAGGGCGTCACACCGTGTTCCCACGCGTCATGCACGCTAACGCCGCCCATGTCGATCTCGCCGGGCACCTGCAGCACCTCGTCGGGATTGGACAGCCCGAACTCGATGATCGAAGCGGCGGTGACGATCTTGTTCACCGAGCCAGGCTCGTACGGCGATGACACCGACGGGTTGCCCAGCTCGCGGTCTTCCTGACGGCCGATGTCCTGGCTCGGGTCGAATGTGTTGTCATTCGCCATCGCCAGCACCTCACCGGTTTTCGCGTCCAGCACCACCGCAGACACATTCTTGGAGCCGGACAGGTTCTTGGCCTGCTGCACCTGCTGCTGGACGTAGAACTGGATGTCGTCGTCGAGGGTCAGCATCACCGTCGAGCCGTCGACCGCGTCGTGGCGATTCCGGTAGCTGCCGGGGATCACCACTCCGTCGGAGCCGCGGTCATAGGTGATCGAGCCGTCGGTGCCCGCCAGCGCCGCGTCGAGCGAATCCTCAAGTCCCAGAAGGCCGTGGCCGTCCCAGTCGATTCCGCCGACGATGTTGGCCGCCAGCGATCCGCCAGGATACTGGCGCAGATCTTGGCGCTCGGAACCGACCTCGGGGAACTTGGTGGTGATCGCATCGGCAATCGCCGGGTCGACTGCGCGCGCCAGGTAGACGAACGAGTCGTTGCTGGTGAGCTTCTTCAGCACGGTTTTGGCGTCGGGTTTGTTGGACAGGCGCAACGCGACTTCGGCGGCGATGTCGCGCAGGCGCCGCTGCGGGTCCGGCGCCTCAGGCGTTTTCGCCTTTGCCTCCTCGAGCTGCTTGCGGATCTTGACCGGCTGGAATGTCAGCGCTCGGGCCTCGATGGTGAATGCCAGCTTGTCGTTGTTGCGGTCGACGATCGCACCGCGCACGGCCTTCTCGACGTCGGTGACCTTGAGCTGACCCGCCGCCTCGGCACGCAGCCCGGCAGCGCGCGGCACCTGCAGATTGAACAGCTGAGCGGCGGCGACCACAAGCACCAGGAAGACGACGGCGTTGCCGGTGCGATGCCGGAACACGAATGATGCACTGCGCAAACCATTTTCGGTCGCAGGCTCGCGGGTTCGCCGTGCCTTTGCCGAGCGCTCCTGGGTCGGTTGCGCCTTGCGTGCCTTCGGCCTGCCCCGGCCCCGATTGTCCGCGCGGCTCATGCGGGCGCGGCGGGAAGTGGCGCGGCAATGGGCGGGGCCGCCGGGGGTGGGCCCGCGTCAAGTGGCACAACTGGAGCCTCGGCGGGCACGGCAGGCGCTGCGGGCACCTCGGCAGGCGGTGCCGGTGTGACCGCCGGACCCAGCGCGGGCGTCTGCCCGGTGATGGCATGCGGTACCTCGGGACCTGGCGGCACGGCCAGCGGTACGGCGCCCGTGACCGGTGCCGAGCGCTCGACACCGGGAATCCGAGCGGGTGCGGCGGGGACCCGGGGCGGGACACGGACGGTGACCTCGCGCGGCTCTACGACACGCGGCGCGGGCGGTGGCGGCGGCCCCGGCGGAACCTCCTCGGGCAGCGGCGAGTTCAGCGGCGGCGGCGCGATGCCCTGCGCAGGCTTGGGTGTGCCGACCACGACCCAGTTACCCGACGCATCCTGCACAAGGTGCGCGGTGTCCCGTGACGGGATCATGCCGAGATTGCGGGCAGCCTCGGCAAGTGCCGGCGCGGCCTGCGCCTCGAGCACCTGACGTTCCAGCGCCTCCTTCTGTTGCAACAGTGCCTGATTGGTCTCCCGAGCATGGCTCAACTGATAGGAGCGCTCGGCGGCGTCGGTTGACAACCACAGCGTGACGCCGAGGCCGAAGCCCAGCGATCCGATTACCAGCACGACGAACGGCACCCTCGCGACAAGGGCACGCGGGCTCAGTTCGATTGACGCCAGCTTGACGATGATCCGCTCACGCAGTGGCGGCCGGACGACCTTGGGCGCCTTTGCCTTTCGCGCTTTGGCTCGAGCCTTAGCCTGGCTGGCGTTCTTCGGCCGGGCCGGGGCGTCGGTGGGGCGCGGGATCGGATTGGTCGCAGGCGCCGAGCGCTGCGGGCGCTGCTCACGGGTCGGCTTGCGCCGACGCGGCGGCATCTCGGCCTGGCGGCGGGTGGAGTTCCGGCTCTTGCGGCGAGGCTCGTCGCCACCGCTGGACGGCGTTGTCCGCTTCACCTTCATAGTTATCCCCCAACCTTTTCCAGTGCCCGTAGCCGCACTGACGCGCTACGTGGATTGAGCTCGACCTCCTCGGGGCCTGCACGTTCGGCGCCACGAGTCAGAGCGACGAATTCCGGTTCGTGGCCCGGCAATTCGACCGGCAGTCCGGGCGGGGTGCGTGATGCGGTCGCAGCGGCGAACTGGTTCTTGACGATTCGATCTTCCAGGGATTGATAGGCCATCACGACGAGCCGGCCACCGGGCGCCAACGCGCCAAGCGCGGCGGGAAGCGCGTCGCGAAGTGAGTCCAATTCACCGTTGACAACGATGCGTAACGCCTGGAAGGTGCGCTTGGCGGGGTGCCCCCCGGTGCGCCGGGCTGGCGCGGGGATCGCCTGATACAAAAGCTCTACCAGCTCGCCCGTGGTGGAAAACGGCCGGTTCGCGCGGCGGCGGATGATCTGCTTGGCGATACGACCGGCGAAGCGCTCCTCACCGAATTCCCGTAGCACACGGGACAAGGTCTTCTCGTCGTAGGTGTTGAGGACCTCGGCCGCAGTGAGCGCCGCATCGGGGTCCATTCGCATGTCCAGCGGCGCGTCGGCGGCGTATGAGAAGCCGCGCTCGGTGCGGTCCAGTTGCATCGAGGACACCCCGAGGTCGAACAGGATGCCATGCACTTCGCTTGTCCAGTAGCCGGTTTCGGCGAGCACAGCCTCGAGCCCGTCGTAGCGGGTGCGCACCAGCATGACGCGGTCGCCGAACTGTGCCAGCCGCTCACCGGCAATCCACAGCGCGTCTGGGTCGCGGTCGAGGCCGATCAGCCGTAGCCCAGGCAGCTCGGTGAGGAAGCGCTCGGCATGACCGCCCGCCCCCAGAGTGGCGTCGATGAGGACGGCGCCCTTGCCGTCGGCGCTTTCTCGCGTGAGCGCGGGAGTCAGTAGCTCGACACAGCGGTCCAGCAGGACCGGGATGTGTCCGCGGTCTCCGGAATCTCGGGTATCTGGCGCCATCGCAACCTCTTTGATGAGGGCCCCTGCACCGAGGTCCCTGCCCGAGAGAGCGGACCTGGCGTTGGGGAAGTACGCCAGGGCCGATTCGGGCAGAGGCCACGATGCACGGGCAACGTGCCGGTGGGCGGCCGGATCAACCTCCGCTTCAGATGATGTCGTGGAGAGCTTCATCGGTGGCCGCGGAGAAGTTCTCTTCATGGGTCTGCTGATAGGACTCCCACGCCGCAGAGTCCCAGATCTCCAGGTAGTCAACCGATCCGATCACCACGCAGTCCTTGGACAGGTTGGCGTAGCGACGGTGGTCGGCCGACAACGTGATTCGGCCTTGTGCGTCGGGATGCTGCTCGTCGGTGGCGGCGGCCAGGTTGCGAAGGAACGCGCGGGCTTCCGGCTTGCTGCGCGAAGCCTGCGACGCGCGTCGAGCCAATTTTTCGAACTCGGCGCGCGGGTAGACGGCGAGGCTGTGATCTTGGCTCTTGGTGACCATCAACCCTCCTGCCAGCGCGTCACGAAACTTGGCGGGCAGCGTGAGCCGCCCCTTGTCGTCGAGCTTCGGCGTGTAGGTGCCGAGAAACATCCCGCCACCTCCCGCCACTCCGGAGCCCCGGTCGCTCCGTTGTCCGCCACTTTACCCCACAATCCCCCACAAAGCGCCATTTGGCAGCAAAAGTTGGCTGTACGTACCCACTGCGGCCCCCGTCACAGGTGGTTTCGCGGTGCCGACGAGGCGTCACGAGCGCCGCAGTCAGACATAACCCCTGGTAAACGAGGTCGCAGGGTTCGTGGGGCGGGGTGGGGAGAATTCGCGACACGGTTGCGCGCAAAAAAGGGGCAGCCCGTCGCGGGCTACCCCTCCGGCCGGTACCGGCCTACTCGTCGAAGCGGCGGCGGAACCGATCCTCCATCCGGCTGGTGAACGATCCACCAGAGCCCTTGGAGCGCTTTTGGCGAGGCCCGCCGGCCTCGGCGCCTCCGCGATCGCGGCCACCGGCAACCCGGGGCCCGGTGATGGCGAAGATCACGCCGCCGAACATCACCAAAAAGCCGATCACGGACAGAATCGGGAAGCTGCCAATCATGGTGGCTTTGAAGGCGACACCGCACACCAGCATGGCCAGGCCGATCACAAAAAGTGCAGCGCCCTGCAGACGACGCCGCGCCGACGGAGCGCGCAGGGTCCCACCGCGAACGCTCGACGCGAACTTGGGATCCTCGGCATAGAGCGCGCTCTCGATCTGATCGAGCATGCGCTGCTCATGATCGGAGAGTGGCATTCGTCCCTCCCTTGCCGGCCCGGCCGTCTAAATGTTCAAACTCGTGTACGCCCGCATTTACGGGCACCTAACAGTCATGATACGAGGTCAATCTGAGCCGTACCACCTAGTTCAGCGGTCGATTCTATGACGGACGTGGTCGTTGTGAACCAGCACCTCGTCCAACCAATAATGGTGTGGACGAGACCGCTTTGGCCCGTAGGGCGGAAGGACAACGAGAAGTTGGCGACATTTCTTATCGATCTGTCGCCGAGCGATATGCAACGCCGGCTCGGTGACGCGCTCGCGGTGTACGTCGACGCCATGCGATACCCGCGCGGCACCGAAGACCAGCGCGCGTCGATGTGGCTCGAGCACACCCGCAGGCACGGTTGGAAGGCCGTCGCCGCGGTCGAGATCGCAGACCACCAAAATATCCACGACATCGCTGACTTGGCCGTCGCACCAATGCTCGGGGTCGCGTACGGCTACTGCGGCGCACCAGATCAGTGGTGGCAGCAGCAGGTCGTGCAGGGCCTTCATCGGGTCGGGGCCGACAGATTGCGGATCGCTGAGCTGATGACGAGCTATTTCGAGCTGACCGAACTGCACATCGCGCCGCAGGCGCAGGGCCGCGGCCTCGGCGAGGCGCTGACCCGACGGCTGCTCGCCGACCGCGGCGAGGCGCACGTGCTGCTGTCAACCCCGGAGATCAACGGTGAAGCCAACCGGGCTTGGCGGCTGTACCGACGGCTCGGGTTCACCGACGTCATCCGCGGCTACCACTTCGCCGGCGATCCGCGCGCCTTCGCGATCCTCGGCCGGGCTCTGCCCCTGTAAAGCGGGCGGGTCTGGCACGATGACCACGTGCCCGCACGTTCCCGCCGGATTCGTATGGTCGCCGTCGCGTTGCTGCTGCTGCTCGTCGTGCCGATGGCGGTGGGCTGCGTGCGCGTGCGGGCGTCGATCACGGTGTCGCCGGACGACCGGGTGTCGGGGCAGATCGTCGCGGCGGCCAAACCCAGAAACGCCGACGACAAGGGCCCGCAGTTGCTCAACAGCCTGCCGTTCGCGCAGAAGGTCGCCGTCTCCGACTACAACCGCGACGACTACGTCGGCTCGCAGGCCGTCTTCTCCGACTTGACCTTTGCCGAGCTGCCCCAGCTGGCCAACATGAACCGGGACGCCGCCGGTGTCGACATCTCGCTGCGCCGGGCCGGCGACCTGGTCATCCTCGAGGGCCGCGCCGACCTCACGTCCCTGGCCGACCCCGAGGCCGACGTGTCGCTCTCGGTGGCCTTCCCTGGCGAGGTGACGTCGACCAATGGCGACCAGGTGTCTTCGGACGTCGTCGAATGGCGGCTGCGACCCGGTGTGGTCAGCACCATGAGCGCCCAGGCCCGCTACACCGATCCCAGTGCCCGCTCGTTCACCGGCGCGGCGATCTGGCTCGGCATCGCATCGTTTCTGGTGGCCGCGATTGTCGGCGGGCTGGCGTACTCGAGCCGGGATCGCTCGCCACGGATGACCTGAGGAGACAATTGTCAGGGAATGCCCCTGGTGCGCCACCTCCCTGACTTGGTACAAACCCCGTCGCACGCTCTACGCTGAATGGACTCGGGGGCGAGTACTACAGATTTTCTTTCGGAAAGGGGCGCCCGCTGAGCGTGGATGCAGCGGCACCGTCAGCCGTCGAGTTGGCAGGCGCCGTCACCGACCAATTGCGGGAGTATCTCCGCGATCGTCGTAGCGACGCCGCGTACATCGGCACCGACTACGCGGAGTTGACCGCCGCCCTCGAAGAATTCGTGCTGCGCGGTGGTAAACGGCTGCGGCCGGCATTCGCCTATTGGGGTTGGCGCGCGGTGACAGACCCCAGCGCTGACCCGGTCGATCCGTCGAAACTGCGGCTGTTCTCGGCGCTGGAGTTGCTGCATGCGTGCGCGTTGGTGCACGACGATGTGATCGACGCATCGGCCACCCGCCGCGGGCTGCCTACCGTGCACCGGCTGTTCGCCGACAAGCACCGCAGCAGTAATTGGCACGGGTCGTCCGAGCAATTCGGGGTGTCGGCGGCGATCCTGCTTGGCGACCTCGCGCTGGTGTGGGCCGATGACATTGTCGAGGCCACCGATCTGGCGGCCGATGCGCGCCAGCGGGTGTGCCGGGTCTGGTCGGCCATCCGCACCGAAGTGCTCGGCGGGCAATACCTCGACATCGTCGCCGAATCCAGCGGCGCCGAGTCCGTCGCGTCGGCGATGACCGTCAACATCTACAAGACCGCGTCGTACACGATTTCCCGACCGCTGCAGTTCGGCGCCGCGGCGGCCGCGGACCGTCCGGACGTGCTCGCCGCGTTCCACGAGTTCGGGACGAACCTGGGCGTGGCGTTCCAGCTGCGCGACGACGTGCTCGGCGTGTTCGGTGACCCGGCAGTCACCGGTAAGCCGTCCGGCGACGACCTGCGCTCGGGCAAGCGCACCGTATTGCTGGCCGAAGCCATCGAGCTGGCCGAGAAGGTGGATCCCGTCGCCGCCAAGCTCTTGCGCACGTCGATCGGAACCGAGCTGTCCGACGCTCAGGTAAAGGAACTGTGTCTGGTCATCGAAGCGGTCGGCGCGCTGGCCGCGGTCGAGGACCGCATCGATGCACTCACCCGCCGCTCACTCGAGATCCTCAGCGCCGCGGCGATCGACGTGCAGGCCAAGATCGGCCTCGCCGAGCTCGCCAGATTGGCCGCGAACCGGTCCGCCTAGGAGCATGACAACCCCGACGCCGACGCATGCCCCGAAAACCGGGCCAGCGCATCATCTTTGGAGGCTGACGTCGTTCGCGACGTCGCTACAGGCGCGACCGGCGCTGCTGGGCGCACTGGGCGCAGTGCTGATCACTGCCGGTGGGCTCGGCGCAGGCAGCACCCGACTGCACGATCCACTTCTGGAGTCGCTGCATCTGTCCTGGCTGCGGTTCGGCCATGGCCTGGTGCTGTCGTCGGTGCTGCTGTGGGCAGGCGTAGCGGTGATGCTGATCGCCTGGCTGCGGCTGGGTCGCCGGGTGATCGACCGCACCGCAACCGAATACACGATGGTGGCGACGACGGGATTCTGGCTCGCGCCGCTGTTGCTGTCCGTTCCCGTTTTCAGCCGCGATACCTACTCGTATCTCGCGCAGGGCGCCCTGCTGCGCGACGGGTTCGACCCATACGTCGTCGGCCCGATCGACAACCCGAACTCGTTGCTGGACAACGTGAGTCCGATCTGGACGACGACGACCGCGCCATACGGTCCTGCGTTCATTCTGGTCGCCAAGTTCGTGACCATGCTGGTCGGCAACGACGTGGTGGCGGGAACCATGCTGCTGCGGCTGTGCATGCTGCCCGGCCTGGCCTTGCTGATCTGGGCGGCGCCGCGGGTGGCCCGCCATGTCGGGGCCAACGGCGCGGCCGCGCTGTGGATCTGTGTGCTCAACCCCTTGGTGATCATCCACCTGATGGGTGGCGTGCACAACGAGATGCTGATGGTCGGTCTGATGATGGCCGCCCTCGCGTTTTCATTTTCCGGTCGTCACATGTGGGGCGTCAGTTGCATCGCCGTCGCAGTGGCCGTGAAAGCCACGGCCGGGCTTGCACTTCCGTTCATGGTGTGGGTGTGGACGCGTGACCTCCGGCACCGACGCGGGTATTCACCGGTGAAGGCGTTCGCGGTGGCGACGGCGGCGTCGGCACTGATATTCGTTGCGGTCTTCGCCGTATTGTCCTGGCTCGCCGGCGTCGGCCTCGGCTGGTTGACCGCATTGGCCGGGTCGGTCAAGATCATCAACTGGCTGACCGTGCCGACGGCAGCGTCGAACCTGATCAACGTGCTCGGCGGCCTGCTGTTCCCGGTGAACTTCTACGCCGTGCTCGACGTCACCCGGATCATCGGCATCGCGATCATCGCGATTTCACTTCCATTGCTGTGGTGGCGGTTTCGCCACACCGACCGCGAGGCGCTGATCGGCATCGCGTTAGTGATGATCGTGGTGGTGCTGTTCGTCCCGGCGGCGCTGCCCTGGTACTACACCTGGCCGCTGGCCGTGCTGGCTGCCCTGGCGCAGTCGCGGCAGGCGATCGCGGTGATCGCCGGCCTTTCGACGTGGATCACCGTGATCTGGAAGCCAGACGGTGCCCACGGCATGTACTCGTGGATACACGTGCTGCTCGCCACGGCATGCGCTGCGGCGGCCTGGTATTCGCTCTACAAGGTGGCGGTCAATACGCCACGACCGCGAGCGGTCAATACGCCATCGCCTGCGCCCGGCGCACCACTTCCCGAGCCTGATGCGAGTGCAACGCATCCACCGGCCGCGCATTAGCCTGCTGTTCGGTCGAGCCGTCGCTTCTGATGGTCAGCGACGGGTCGGGCGTGAACAACCAGCGCACGATCTCGGTGTCGCGGTAGCCGCCGTCGTGTAACACCACGAGCAGCCCGGACAGGCTCTTCACCACGTGACCCGTCGCATCGAAGAAAGCCTTGGGCACCACCACCGTGCCCTCGCGGCGCACCGCCACGAGATGGCCTTCGCGCAGCTGCTGTTGCACCTTCGTGACAGGAACCCCAAGCAAATCGGCAACGGCGGGTAGGTCGTAAACGTCCTCGCCGGGGTCAAGAACATCGTCGGCGGCCGGAATGCTGCTCACCGCACTGAGTCTAGGACGAAAGGGGCGACTCGTAACATGTGTTCGGTGGAGGCCTACCGGCAATCTGAACCGCTCGTGGGGGCCGTGCTGGATGGCCGGTACCGCGTCGAGGTGATGATCGCGACCGGCGGCATGTCCGCGGTGTACCGCGGGCTCGATCAGCGGCTGGACCGCCCCGTGGCACTGAAGGTGATGGATTCCCGGTATGCGGGCGACATCCAGTTCCTGACCCGGTTCCAGCGGGAGGCGCGGGCGGTCGCCCGGCTGAAGGATCCGGGACTGGTGGCCGTCTACGACCAGGGCATCGAAGGCCAGCACCCGTTTCTGGTGATGGAGCTCATCGAGGGCGGCACTCTGCGCGAGCTGCTGCGTGAGCGCGGCCCGATGCCGCCGCACGCCGTCGCCGCGGTGCTGCGCCCCGTTCTCGGTGGGCTGGCGGTGGCGCATCGCGCCGGCCTGGTGCACCGCGACATCAAGCCGGAGAACGTGCTGATCTCCGACGACGGCGACGTTAAGATCGCCGACTTCGGTCTGGTGCGCGCGGTCGCCGAAGCCAAGATCACCTCCACCAGCGTGATTTTGGGCACGGCCGCGTACCTCTCACCGGAACAGGTCAGCACCGGCGACGCCGGCCCGCGCAGCGACGTGTACTCCGTCGGCGTTCTGGCCTACGAACTGTTGACCGGCGTCACGCCGTTCACCGGTGACTCCGCGCTCGCGGTCGCATATCAGCGGATCGACAACGACGTCTCGCCCCCGAGCACGGTAATCGCTGGTGTGCCAGCGCAATTCGATGAGCTGGTGGCTCACGCCACCGCGCGTGAACCCGCCGACCGGTACGCCGACGCCCAGGACATGGCAGCCGACGTCGACGCGATCGTCGAGGAGCTGGGCCTGCCCGCCTTTCGCGTGCCCGCGCCGCGCAACTCGGCTCAGCACGCCTCGGCTGCGCTGCACCACAGCCAGTCAGAGGCCCAGCACGCGCCGACCGAAACCACCGCACGGACCCCGGCGGGACCGCCCGTGCTGGCGCCACGGCAGCACACCCGTGAGCTCACCCGCGAAGACCTGCGGCCGCAAGAGCTCGAATCTGCGCCTGTGTCAGCACAATTCGCCGGGATCGACCTCGACGAGTTCTATTGGGCGCGACAGCGTGCCAAGCGTGTGTTGCTGTTCTGGGTGGTCGCCGTGCTGACGCTCACCGGGCTGATCGCCGCCGCCGCCTGGACGCTCGGCGGCCACATCGAAAACCTGATCTAAGCCGGCCATCGCGCCGCCAAGGGTTGATTCGCAGGACGGGTAGTACTACAGTCGTAGTGGATTAATTCAACAGACAATGAAATCACAGCGAGGTGATTGGCGATGAACGAGCCTGTACTGCCGGCTTTGGTCGTTGGCGCAGGACCAAGCGGCCTGATGATGGCCAATGAACTGGTACGGCATGGGGTCTTGCCCCGGGTCATCGAGCGCGCACCCGCGCCGGCGACCACATCCCGTGCCCTGGTCGTCCAGCCCCGGACCCTGGAGGTCTTCGACGACATTGGCGTGATCGACGAGGCCATCGCGGCCGGTAACCCGGCACTGAGCCTGCGCATCACCTTTGCCAAGAGCACCGTCGACTTGGACATCGCCGGCCAGTTGACGGGGCCGCAGAACCACACCGCCTATCCCGCATTGCGCACCCTGTCCCAGCATGACACCGAGCGCATCCTCACCCGGCTGTTGAGTCGCCACGGCGTCGAAATCGAACGCGGACGGGCGCTGTCCGATCTGTCCCAAGATGATGAGGCGGTGACGGTGTCGCTGCGCGGCGAGGATGGGTCGATCGAAACGGTGCGATGCCGGTGGGTCGTCGGCTGCGACGGCGCACACAGCGGGGTGCGGAAGGCGGCAGGCATCCCGTTCGCAGGGTCGACCTATCGCGACGAATTCATCATGGCTGATGCCGAGCTCGATTGGGAGTTGCCGCACGGCGGGCTGTACGGATTCCCCAGCCCTGCAGGGATTTTCGCGGCATTTTCGATGCCAGGCGAGAACCGCTACCGGATCTTCGGCAACTTCCCACCAGGCCCAGAAGGCCCGACAGCCGAATACAGCGAGCCCACGCACGACGAGTTCCAAGCAATGGTCGATGAACGCGTTCCGTTCCCGGCCAAGGTCGTCAAGGAGCACTGGGTGACGCGCTACCGGGTGCACAGCCGCAGCGTGCCGCGCTACCGTGACGGACGCATTTTCCTGGTCGGCGACGCCGCACATGTACACAGCCCCGCGGGCGCGCAGGGCATGAACACCGGCATCCAGGACGCCTACAACCTGGCATGGAAACTCGCCTTGGTCGAACGCGGCATCGCGGACCAATCGTTGCTTGACACCTACCAGGCCGAGCGGCATCCCGTCGGGGTTCAGTTGCTCAGGACGACCGATCGGTTGTTCTCGGTTCTCGGCGGGCAGAACTCGCTGGCACGGATGGCGCGTGGCCGGGTGGCCCCGCTGATGGCCAGAGTTGTGCTCGCGCGTCCGTGGGTCCTCCGCCGGGCCCTGGGCCTATTGGCACAACTGCGTCTTCGGTACCCGGACAGTCCGCTCAACGCGGAGGACGGCTCCGGCTGGCGACACGCGCCCGCACCGGGCGACCGTGCCCGCGAGGCCGACGTGCTCATCAACGGCCTGCAGGGCCGTCTGCACGAGGTGTTCCGCGGTACCCATCACACCGTGCTGCTGTTTACCGGGCTCGACGACGAGGCGCGCCCGGCGATCGAGCTGTGCCGGATCGCCGAACAGCTCGAGCAGACGTTTCCGGGCAAGGTGAAAGCCCGCGTGGTGACCGCCGAGCGGTTCGCCGATCACCCTGCGGCACTTGGTGATCCGACGCGGTCGGCTCACCGCCAGTACGGGGTTGCTTCGGCGAGCGCATTCGTCGTCCGGCCCGACAAGTACATCGGCTACCGCGGCCGCCCTGTCGACGCCGACCGGTTGATAGCCGATTTGGCCCGGCGACTTCCGGCGATGTCTCGAGCAGGGGCGCGCTAGTTCTCCAGCGACCGCGGCAGGCCATCGCCGTCCAACGGCTCCCATGGCGTCGGGATCCGCCGGTAGACCGTCATGACCCGTGGCTTCTCCCAAAGTCTTTCGGTATCGGCGTGGTAGTTCTTTCGCCACGCCGCACCGAGGCTGGCGTCAAAGTCGGTGCGATCGGCCCATTGCTCGTAAAGCAGGATGTGGGCGGGATCGTCGTCGTCGTGGTGCAGCCAGTAGCGGAGCATGCCTCGCTCTTCGACGCAGGCCGGGCCGTAGTGGTCGAGCATCAACTGCAACCAATCGTCGACGTGCCCGGGCTTCAATCGAAATTCGGCGGTGACGACGATGGCTTCGGCCATGGCGAGGTTTAGTCGCGCAGCATTTCAGCGACGAGGAACGCCAATTCCAGACTCTGCTGGGTGTTGAGCCGCGGATCGCAAGCCGTCTCGTAGCGGCCCGCGAGGTCGGAGTCCGAGATGTCCTGCGCGCCGCCGAGGCACTCGGTGACGTTCTCACCGGTGATCTCGACGTGGATGCCGCCCGGATGGGTGCCCAGCGCGCGGTGCACCTCGAAGAAGCCCTGCACCTCGTCGACGATGCGGTCGAAATGGCGGGTCTTGTATCCCGTCGAGCTCTCGTGGGTGTTGCCGTGCATCGGGTCGCACTGCCAGATCACCTGATGCCCCGTGGCCTGCACCTTCTCGATGATCGGCGGCAGCAGGTCACGCACCTTGTTGTTGCCCAGCCGGCTTACCAGCGTCAACCGCCCCGGCTGGTTGTGCGGATCAAGCCGCTCCACGTACTCGACCGCGAGTTCGGGCGTCATGGTCGGGCCGATCTTCACACCGATCGGGTTGGCGATCACTTCCGCGAACGCGACGTGCGCTCCGTCGAGCTGGCGGGTGCGCTCCCCGATCCACACGTAGTGCGCGGACAGGTCGTACAGCCGCGGCTCGGGCTCCTCGAGCGGGAAGTCGGTGGACAGTCGCAGCATGGCCCGCTCGTAGTCGAGCACCAAAGCCTCATGGCTGGCGTAGATCTCGGCCGTCTGCAGGTTGTGGTCGTCGACTCCGCAGGCGCTCATGAACGTCAGGCCACGGTCGATCTCGGCGGCCAGCGCCTCGTAGCGGGCGCCCGCGGGCGAGGTCCGGACGAACTCGCGGTTCCAGTCGTGCACCAGATGCAGCGAGGCCAGGCCCGACGCGGTCAGCGCCCGCACCAGGTTCATCGCGGCGCTGGCGTTGGCGTAGGCGCGCACCAGCCGCGACGGGTCATGCTCGCGAGCCGCGGCATCCGGGGCGAAACCATTGATCATGTCGCCGCGGTAGGACCTCAGGCCCAGTGCGTCGATGTCCGACGACCTCGGCTTGGCGTACTGGCCCGCGATGCGCGCCACCTTGACCACCGGCATGCTTGCGCCGTAGGTGAGCACCACGGCCATTTGCAGCAGGGTGCGGATGTTGGCCCGGATGTGCGGTTCGGTGTTGTCGACGAATGTCTCCGCGCAGTCGCCGCCCTGCAACAGGAACGCCTCACCGCGGGCGACGTCGGCCAGTAGTCCCTTCAGCCGTTCGATCTCCGCGGCCACCGTCACCGGCGGAACGCTCTCCAGGACCGTCCGCATCACCTTGGCCGATTCGCCATCCCAGCTCGGCTGCTGTGCCGCGGGCCTGGCCAGCGCGGCATCCAGCCGATGCCGCAGGTCATCAGGCAGCGGCGGCAGCGGCGGCAGCTGATCGATGGGTACGTCGACGGTCCAGTTCACCCGTTCATGGTAACGGGCGCCGACAGGTGGTTTTTAACGCTGGGCTGGCACTACGCCGTTGTCGAACCCGGATGTCATCAGGCGAAACCGCAGCAAGTTGTGTCTGGCGTCGACAAGGGCGTCGTGCGCGTCACGCGGCCGCGGCGGCATCCGCGGCGAGCCGCGCTCCTCCCAGAACTGCCGGAGTTCGCGGGTGAAGCGCGGGATCGCCGGTGGCAGGTCGGTCATCGGCCCCCAAAGCTGGCACAGCACCACATGGTCATAGGCGCCCACCCAGGCCCACAGTTCGATCGGCTCGTCGCCGTCGACACCCAAGAAGTCCTCCAGTTCCTCCCGGATCTGGCGGCGCGAGCGCCACAGTTGCGACGACGGCGACGGCAACTTGGGCAGGACATGCTTGCGCACCCAACTGCCTGCCTGCTCCGGGTTGAATTCCGTTGAGATGGCGTAGTATTCGCGGCCGTCCTCGGCGGCCACACCGATCGAGATCAACTCGATGGTGCGGCCGTTGTCGATGAACTCGGTGTCGTAGAAGTACCTCACACTCCGGCCGACTCACTGTTGGCTGCCGCTCGTTCCGGTGGCGCTGGGGCGGCGTGGATTTCGCGATCCAATTGTTCGTTGACCTCACTGTCATCGGGGAAGTGCGGCTCGCCGGCGATCACATGCTGCAACCAGAGCTTCCCCTGGACGACCGGGCGGCGCAGTTGGCGTTCCCGTTCCAGCGCCCGGTGCATCTTGCGGGGTTTCGTTCCGTACCGCCAGCGCGCCCACGGCGCGTGCGGCCGCGACAACCGAATGGCCCCGACCAACAGCAGCGGCGTGATGAACATGCCGACCAGCCCAGTCCATACCTTGCCCTTGAACAGCACGATCACCGCAAAAACCAACGTCACCACGGCGACGGCGATGACGAGCGCTCGCGCACCCAGGGTCTGATCCTCGCGCCAGATCGAGACGTCGAAGAACGACAACGGGTTGAAGCCCAAGATCAATAGCCCAGCCACGGCGACCGCGGCGAACACCGCATCCACGGATGTGCGGCCGTCCTCGGACCAGTACACGTCCTGCAAGTGCAGGATCAACGCGAACTCGTCGAGCACCAGCGCTGCTCCGATTCCGAAAAAGGTTGCGGCCACCGTGAATTCGGGTACTCCCCCGTTGACCGCCAGGGTCACCATCGTCACCCCGGAGACCATGACCAAAATCACACCGATCACCACGTGGTGAATATGCATGGAGCCGTGGCCGATGTTGCGGGGCTGCCACCACTTGGGCGGCGCATCGCTGTTGGCGTGCGCGCGGATGTACCGCACGATGGTGCGCGTCACCAGGAACGTCAGGAGGAAGCCGATCAGGCACCACATCAGCGGCAATCGCTCCGCGGGGAGCGCCAGATCGAACTCCAAGTCGAACTTGAGTGCGTCGAACACGCAGAAAACTTACGCCGACCTGCGCGTGTCATGGCACGGATACCCACCGACTCGCCGGAGGGCACCGATAGTCTGGTCTGCGACATGAGTAATTGGCGGTCGCCCGGCGGGGCTGGTTGGGGGCCAACGCTCGCCTGGCGGCTGTTTCAGCTGCTCACCTTGGCGGCGTTGGCCTGGGCGGGCTGGCGGCTGTTGGGCCACATTCCGTATCGCATCGATATCGACGTCTACCGGATGGGTGGACGGTCCTGGCTCGACGGGCGTCCGTTGTATGCCGACGGCACGATGTTCCACACCCGCGGCGGGCTTGACCTGCCTTTCACGTACCCGCCGCTGGCCGCGGTCGCGTTCTCGCCGTTCGCGTTGCTGTCGCTGAACGTCGCCAGCGTCGCGATCACGCTGACCACGCTGGTGCTCTTGATCGCGTCGATGGTGATCGTGCTGACCCGGCTGAACGTGTGGCCGCAGACTTCGATCACCGCCGAGCCTGCCTGGCTTCGGCGCTGCTGGCTGGCGATCGCGATCGTGGCGCCCGCCGTCGTCTACCTGGAACCTATCCGGTCGAACTTCGACTTCGGCCAGATCAACGTCGTGCTGATGACCCTCGTCATCGCCGACTGCGTGCCACGCAGGACGCCGTGGCCGCGCGGCATGCTGCTCGGCATCGCGATCGCCCTCAAGCTGACCCCTGCGGTCTTCGTCCTGTACTTCCTGCTGCGCCGAGACACCCGCGCGCTGCTGGTCACCACGGCGTCGGCAGTACTCGCCACCCTGGCCGGATTCGCGTTCGCGTGGCGGGACTCCTGGGAATACTGGACAGAGACCGTGCGCAACACCGACCGCATCGGCACGGTGACGCTGAATACCAACCAGAACATCGCGGGCGCGCTGGCCCGAATGGGTCTCGGCGAGGGCGAGCGATTCGTCGTATGGACGCTGGCCTGCTTCGCGGTCCTGAGCTTGACGGTGTGGGCGGCGCGACGGGTGCTGCGTGCCGACCAACCCGTGCTGGCACTTGTCTGCGTAGCGATGTTCGGGCTGGTGGTGTCGCCGGTCTCGTGGTCGCACCACTGGGTATGGGTCTTGCCGACGGTGATCTCCTCGACGGTGATCGCCTATCGGCATCGACAGGTGGCGCTGGGCTTGGTCACGGTGGCCGGCATCGCCCTGATGGTGTGGACGCCGATTCCGCTCATGCCGGAGCACCACGAAACCTCGGCCTCGCTGTGGCGCCAGCTCGCGGGGGGTTCGTATTTGTGGTGGGCGATCGCGATGATCGCGGTGGCGGGGACGGTATCGGCGCGGTCGGCCGATCGGTCGGTCAGCCCGCGGCTGCTTCCGGCATCCGCGCCGGCGGCTTGACCGGGACCTCGGCCTTACCGTCTTTTCCCTCTTTGACATCGGAGGCGTAGAGGTCGACGTACTCCTGGCCGGACAAGCGCATCAGCTCGTACATCACTTCGTCGATAACTGCCCGCTCGATGAACCGGTTGCCTTCCAGGCCCTCGAACCGGCGGAAGTCCATCGGCTTGCCGAACTTGACCTGAACCCGGCCGAAGCGCCACATCTTGGAACCGGGCGGGTTGACCACGTCGGTTCCGATCATCGCAACCGGTATGACGGGCACACCGGTTTCCAACGCCACTCGCGCCATACCGGTCTTGCCCTTGTAGAGCCGGCCGTCCGGCGAACGGGTGCCCTCCGGATACATGCCGAGCAGCTTGCCTTCACCGACGACCCGCGCGGCGGTGGTCAGCGCACTCTGGGCGCTATCGGCGTCGGTGCGGTCGATCGGCACCTGCCCGGCGGCGGTGTAGAACCACCGCTGAAACCAGCCCTTGAGCCCGGTTCCGTTGAAGTACTCGGCCTTGGCCAGGTAGGTGATCCTGCGCCGCACTACCAAGCACAGGTAGAAGCTGTCGGCGACGGCGAGGTGGTTACTGGCCAGGATCACCGGGCCGGAGTGCGGAACATACTCCAGCCCTTCGACTTTCGGACGGCCGAGCAGTGACAGCAAAGGGCCCATGAAGATGTACTTGAAAAGCCAGTACCACATGGACCCTCCCAACCACGGAGCACCGGACGGTGCTTTGCGACAACTTTACCCACGCGGTGTGGATGCGACCACATCGCCGATGCGCGATCCGCTTCGCTACTCGCTCGGCGAGGTCACTCCTCGACCGTCACGGGGATGTGTTGATAGCGCCCGGGCCCGGTCGGCGGCGGTTCACCACCACTCGGAGGGCCGCTGGGGGGCGGCGGCACATCCGGCGGCTCGGGAGGTGTCGGTCCCCCTGCCGTTGTGTCTGCCGAGCCTTCGATGATGGCGCGGACCACCGCGAGCAGCGTCACGCTGTGCTCGGCGATGACCGTCAGCAACGGATGCTGTTCACCCGCCACCAGCGCCGCAAGCGCGCACACCGGGCACCACACCTGCTGGCACTTGCCCGGCTCGTCTCCGCTGCCCGCCGCCCGCGCGGCGGCCAATCGCACCGCGGGGTCGATCCTGTCGAGGATGATCTGGGCCAGCTGCCGCAGTTCGGGAGGTAGGTCAGAATGTCGCCGCCCGGCGGCTCCGGCGTCGCTGTGGCCATCGGTCATGCTGGCCACACCTCCGGATTCGGTCGAAAACGCACGGTCAGTTCACTGCCTTTTAGCTGCGCATCCACCACGATGCATCGCCGCAGCACGGATGCCAGCCGAACCCGGCGCCGCAGACTGCCTGCGCCGATGATCAAGTCGTCGTCGACCCGGCCCAACGTCAAGGCGGCGGCATCGACGTGCGGCAACTCTAGCCGCAACCGGTAGGTCGCTTCGAGTCCAGTTCCCGATTCCCTGTCGACGATCGGCCGCAGCGGTCCCGGTGGCGGCGACCCGTCGCGCCGTCGAGCGCTGTCCAGCAATTCACCGAGCGCCTTGGGACCGATCGGTTCTCCGGCGAGGTGCGGAACCAGCACGAGCCGCACATCGCCGATGGTGGTGTCCAGCTCGCCGAGCACCGCCTGCTGCTCGGAAATGCGCTCGGAGTACCAGTCGAACGCCGGGTGTTCGGGCAGATTTCGGTATTCGTATGAATCGTCCTGAATCAGAATCTGATTGACGATCAGTTCGTCGACTTGCACGCCCATCAACGCCAGTGACCCCAGCGTGCGGGCCGCCTCGGCGGCGACTACCCGCTCGGCCGTCATCACCAGGTGTGCACTGACCTGCTCACCATCGGTCAACAGTGCACCCAGTTGCTCGATGCCGGCGCCGATGCGTTCGATCAGCGCGATGAGCGCCGCCGCGCGCGGGTCGTCGGCGCCCGTGGACAGCCGGCGATGCCGCGGCCACGCGCGCTCCAGGTACAGGCCGAACGTCGCGGGCAACGTAAGCATCCGCAGCGCGTCCGCGGTCGACGCGCAGTCCACGACGACGTGGTCCCACAGCCCCGAGGCGGCCAGTACGCCGACCTCGTGAAGGCCGAGCACCTCCTGGATGCCGGGCAGTGCCGAAAGTTCTTCTGGCGCAATGTCTCCCAGATCCGACTCGGGGAAGCGGCCGGAAAGCAGGCCGGCGATCTCCCGCCACCGCTCCTCCAGAAGCGCCAGTGTGTCCAGGGCGAGCGCGTCGAGGAAACCCCCTGGTCGCGCGTTGCGCCCGGTGTTGAGGTCCGCCAGCACCCGGGTGGGATCACGGCGACCCGTCGGCGTGACGACGGTGCCGAGCACGTCGCCGATCGAATGCGCCTGGTCGGTCGAGACGACCAGCACCCGCAACCCGGCGCGCGAGTCGCGCACCGCGGTGGCGGTGGCCAACGTTGACTTACCTACCCCGCCCTTGCCGACGAAGAGACTGATCTTGGCGTTGGTCGGGGTTGCAGATTCACTCAGCCTCGACTCGTTTCTTGAGGTCCTTCAATGCGGTATCCGTGAGGCGCCGTTCAGCCTTCCGTTTCAACAGTCCGATCATCGGGATGATCAGGTCAACCGATAGTTCGTAGGTGACGTCGGTGCCGGAACCCTTGGGCGACAGTCGATATGCGCCGTCCAACGACTTCAGCAGGGAGCTGGACACCAGGCTCCACTTCACCGATTTGTGGTCGGCCGGCCAGTCGTAGGACAACACCATGGTGTCCTTGAGCACAGTGGCGTCCAGCACCAGGCGCGCGGTCTTGGGGTAGCCCTCGGCGTCGGCCTCGAGCACCTCGGTCTCCTTGTATTCGGCGACCCAGTCCGGATACGAACCGATATCGGCGATGACGTCCATCACCGTCGAAGGATCGGCATCGATATAGATGGTCTGCGCCGTCTTGTCCGCCACGTGAAAAATCTACCTCCGTCTGCTGGCTCTGGCCGAAGTATCAGGCCAGGCGTGACACGCCCACCGGGCGCGATGCCTCGAGCGTCCGCTTAACCTCGAACGCCATGTTCTTTCCCGCCACCCGCCGGCGATGGTTCATCTTCGCCAGGTTCATCTTGGCCAGCTGCCAGGCCGCGACAGCTGACGGTTCGGCGTGCAAAAAATAGTGCAGCACGACCCCGTCCAGGACGGGTTCCAGCCAAATCTCCATGGTCCCGGTCAGCGCGCCGGCAACCGTCCAGCGGTGCCCCTTGTCCTCGCGATCCTCGACCACTGTCAACAGCAGGTCGGGCCACCAGCGTCGCCAGCTCGCGGGATCTCCTACGGCCCTGCCCACGTCGACCGGGTCCGCGGCGACGAAGGTCTCGTCCGCGATCTGGATGCTGTTCATGGCATACAAGCTTCACATATGCACCGACCACCGGTGAGAGTGGCCGACTAGGCTGAGAGCGGCAAAGCCGCTAGTAGATGTCGAGAGGCCAACATCGTGCGTGAGTACAGTGCGCCCGCAACCTTCACCGTCGGTGAGCGCGACAGCATCGTCAGTTCCGTGTTCGGCCACGAACGCGACGATCCCGATCACGTTATTTTTCAGCGCCTGGTCGATGGCTCATGGACCGATGTCACATGCAAGGAAGCGGCGAACCAGATCCGTTCGACCGCACTGGGTTTGATCGCCGAGGGTGTCAAGCCGGGTGATCGGGTGGCGGTGTTGTCGGCCACGCGCTATGAATGGCCGATCCTGGACTTCGCCATCCTCGCCGCGGGCGCAGTGACGGTACCGATCTACGAGACCAGCTCAGCCGAGCAGGTGCGGTTCGTCCTTGCCGACTCCGGCTCCGTGTTGATCTTCGCCGAGACCGACGCACACGCCGACAAGATCGAGCACCTCGAACACGAGCTGCCCGAACTGCGCAAAGTGCTGAGGATCGAGGGTTCTGGCACACCGGCGCTTGACGCGCTTGCCGAGGCTGGCAAGTCCGTCGACGCAGGCGAACTCGACGAACGGCTGACAGGCATTTCCTCGGCCGACCCCGCGACGCTGATCTACACCTCCGGCACCACCGGAAGGCCCAAGGGCTGCCAGCTGACCCACGCCAATCTCGTGTACGAGATCCGCGGCGCCAAGGCGTGCTTCCCCGCGCTGCTGGACAAGGGCGAGCGGATGCTGGTCTTCCTGCCGCTGGCGCATGTGCTCGCGCGGGCCATCACCATCGCGGCGTTCACCAACAAGGTGACGCTGGGCTTCAGCAGTGACATCAAGAACCTGGTGCCGACCTTCGGAGTGTTCAAGCCGACGCTGGTGGTGTCGGTGCCGCGAGTCTTCGAGAAGGTGTACAACACCGCCGAACAGAACGCGCGCAACGACGGCAAGGGCTGGATCTTCGAACAGGCGGCCAACACCGCGATCCAATTCAGCCAGGCCCAGGACTCGGGCGGTCCAAGCCTGCTGCTGCGCGCGAGGCACGCGCTATTCGACCGGCTCGTCTACGGCAAGCTGCGCGCAGCGCTTGGCGGCGACTGCCGTGGCGCGATCTCGGGCGGCGCGCCGCTGGGTGCCCGGCTCGGCCACTTCTATCGCGGCGTCGGCCTGACCATCTATGAGGGCTACGGGCTGACCGAGACCAGCGCGGCGATCACCGTCAACCGGACCGACGACCTGAAGGTCGGCACCGTCGGAAAGCTGTTGCCCGGCAACAGCATGCGTCTGGGTGACGACGACGAACTGCTCGTCAAGGGCGGCGTGGTGTTCAGCGGCTATTGGCACAACGACGAGGAGACCAACGCCGTCTTCTCCGACGGCTGGTTCCACACCGGCGACCTCGGCGCGATCGACGACGACGGTTTCCTGACGATCATCGGCCGCAAGAAGGAGATCATCGTCACCGCCGGCGGCAAGAACGTCGCGCCGGCGATCATGGAGGACACGCTGCGGGCGCATCCATTGATCAGCCAGGCGATGGCCGTCGGCGATGCCAAGCCGTTCGTCGCCGCGCTGATCACCATCGACCCCGAGGCATTCGGCGGCTGGAAGCAGCGCAACGGCAAGGACGACAACGCCACGGTCGCGGATTTGGCAGCAGATCCCGACCTGATGGCCGAAGTCGAGCTGGCCGTCAAAGAAGCCAATCAGGCGGTGTCCAAGGCCGAGGCCATCCGCAAGTTCCGCATTCTGCCTGTCGATTTCACCGAGGACACCGGCGAGCTGACGCCGACACTGAAGGTCAAGCGCAAGGTGGTCGCCGAGAAGTTCGCGAGCGACATCGAGGCGCTGTACGAGAAAGGCTAAAGCAGTTCGGCGAGCCGCTGCGCTTTGCTGCTCCACTGCCAGTTGTCGACGACCCAGCGCCGTCCCGCCTCGCCCATCCGCGCGGCCCGGTCCGGGTCGGCTAGCAGGTCGCTGACCGAAGCCGCGATCGCCCCGACATCCCAGCCATCGACCACCACACCAGTCTCGCCGTCGCGGACGGTCTCGGGCGCCCCGCCCGAGGAGCCCGCCACGACCGGCACGCCGGTGGCGGAGGCCTCCAGGTAGACGATGCCGAGGCCCTCGACATCCAGGCCCGCGCCACGGGTGCGGCACGGCATCGCGAATACGTCGGCCAGCGCATGGTGTGCAGGCAATTCGTCGCCGGGCACCGCATCTGTGAACACGACGTGCTCGGCCACGCCGAAGTCGTGCGCCAAGCGGTGCAACGACGTTCGGTACGGGCCGCCGCCGACGATGACAAGGGCGGCGCCGGGCACCCGCTGCCTGATCGCGGGCATCGCGCGGATCAACATGTCCTGGCCCTTGCGGGGCACCAGTCGTGACAGACATACCACCACCGGCCGCTCCCCCAGCCGGTACCGGGCGCGCAGCTCGGCGCGGGCGATCTCGTCGGGTGCGAACCGCTCGGTGTCAACGCCGGGCGGCAGGTGCTCCAGCGCGGCGTCCGCGCCGAACGCCGAGGCGAACCGTCCGCGCGTGTACTGGCTGACATAGGTCACCACGTCCGTACCAGTTCCTATGCGCCGCAACGCGGTTCGGGCCAGCGGCAGCATCGACCAGCCGACCTCGTGGCCGTGGGTGCTGGCGACGACGCGGCCAGCACCCGCGTCACGAGCCAGCCCCGCCATCAGCGCCAGCGGCGCGGCCGCACCGAACCAGACGGTGTCGGCGTGGTGGCGCTCGATGAGCTTGCGCATCCGGCCGGCCACCGAGGGTACGGGCAGCATCAATGTGCCGGGATGGCGCACCACCTCGTAGCCGGCCTCGCGGTCGAAATCGCCTGCCCCCTTCCAGTTCGGCGCGTACACCGTCAGCGTGTGCGTTCCCGCGGCGACTAGATGGTCGACCAGGTTGTGCAGATACGACTGAATGCCGCCGCGCCGCGGCGGAAAGTCATTGCTAACCAGCAGGACCCGGCTCATAGCCTGTCAGGCTAGCCGGACATCCACTGCCGCCATCGGACGAGGACCGTTGGCAGGTCCGTGCCCAGCGCGTCGCGCACGGCGGTCGCGGCGTCGGGATGGCCGGGGCCGCAGGCCCGCAGATACAGCGCCCGCAGCGTGTCGGTGCCGTACTCGTCGGCGACGAACCGGGCGAACCACCAGGCGCGGTCGTAGGCCGAAGATCCCGCGGCGCCCGTGGTGGTCAGGTCGGCGTCGGTGGGCAATTCCGCCAGCGCCGCGGGATTCGAAGGACGCGGCGCCCGGTGCTGGATTGCCGGCTCCGCCGGCGGTGGCCGCCCGACGAAGTCGGCGACACCTTCGGTGAGCCAGCGCGGCGCATCGGCGGCCGTGGACGCGCGGGACGCGAAGTGGAAAAGCTCGTGGCGCAACACTATTCGCAGCGACGCATCGGTCATCGCGGCAGCGCCAGGCGCGAACATGATCCGCTCAGCGGTGGTGGTGGCCGCGATGTCGGCACCGCCGCCGGCGAGGGTGCCGAATTCGGCGTCCGTGCCGGCGGCCACGATGACGACGTCGCGCGGCCAGTCGGGCCCCCAGAACGCGGTAACCGCCTGTGCGGCGTCGTTCATCTCGGTGGCGATGCGCGCCAGCAGCGGCGCGGTGTTCGCCCCGCCGAGACCGACCAGGTGAGCCGTGCGCCCGTCGGTGAGCGTCTCGGTGGTCGAGGCGGTGCTGGGCGTGGTGAGCGCGGCGGGCGCGGCAACGACCGGAGCAGGCGGTGTCGCCTGCGGCCTGCCGACCAGAAGCAGCGCGCAGATCAGCTCGGTGACGAGTAAGGCCGCGAGCCGTCGACGGTCAGTAGCGGCGGACGTTGTGAATCGGCGCATTGTCCACCGGAGCGACTCGCACCGGCGTGCCGTAGGTCGAGGCGTGCACCATCATGCCGTCGCCGATGTAGATGCCCACGTGCGACGCGTCGGAGTAATAGGTGACAAGGTCGCCCGGCTGCATCTGGTCCATCGACACCGGCTGCCCGCCCTGAGCCAGCGCCTGGCTGGAGTGCGGCAGCGAGATGCCGGCGTGCTGGAACGACCACATCACCAACCCGGAGCAGTCAAACGCGTTCGGGCCCGACCCGCCCCATGAGTACGGCGAGCCAATGCGGCTCAGCGCGGCCTGAATGACGGTGGCGGCCTCCGGACTGCCGCCTCCCGGCGGTGCCACATCGCCCGGTGGGATGCCGCCGGGCGGAGCGGCCAGGATGCCGGGATCGGCGGGCGGCGCCGCGTCCGGTGCGGGCGGAGCGGGGATCGGCGGCAGGGCCGCCAGGGCCTCACGCTGGCTGGGAGTCAGGCCCTCGTACTGCGACTTGACCACCGCGATCTGCACCTGAAGCTTGCTTTGCTTGGACTGCAGATCGGCGCGCACCGCGGCGGCCTGCTCGGCGGCTGTCTTGGCGTCGGCTGCCGATTTGGCCGACGCGTCCTCCGCCAGCGCGGCCTGCTGGCCGGTATCGCGGTAACTCTTCATCTGTGCCGACATCTCGGAGGCCATCACACGCTGGACGGCGAGTTGGTCGATGAGACCCTGCGGCGAGGTCGCGGTCAGCATTGCATCAAGGCCGTCGGTCCTGCCGCCCATATACTGCGCGGCAGCTAACTTATCGACCGACAATTGAAACGTTGCCAACTGGGATTTGGCGGTTTCCACTGCTGCTACGTCCGCAGCGTGTTTCGCCTCGGCTGCTTGTTGCACTGCCAGCTTGTTGTTCAAATCCAGCTGTGCAGAATGCATCGCTTCAGTGGTTTGTTCGGCTTGTCGAGACAATTCGTTGAGTTTTGCTAAAGCGTCGTCCGCGGGGTCTGCCTGCACATGCCCGGCGACAACGCTTCCGAGGACTATCAACCCAGCTATCGCACCTACCAGGGGTCGTCTAAAACCATGTGGGGTCCGGTGCGTGCGAGGGAGCCTCAAGATTTGCGTCCTTCAATCGCCGTGACGAAGCCGCGTCGAAACTGCGCTTAGGTCTCAGATAGGTTACGAAACGGCATCGGCCTTGTCCAACAGAAGGTGCAAATTTAACAGTCACCTCGGAGATTGTTATCAACGGCCACGTCAGCGCGTGTCGTTAGGCAACCCCTGAATCGCCGTGCCGGCGAATCGGAATCAACCGCAGTCGCGGCGCCAGGCCGACGTCGGCGAGCACCTCGAGCGCCCGGCGCTCGTCGTCGTACAACGTCTCCGGTACCCCGAGCAACACACTGACGACACAGTCCTGACATCCTGGACCGCGCACCGCGCAGTCGTCGCAATCGATCTTCACCGTGCCCATGTGGCTGTTCCTCTCGATCGGTGTTGCCCGCACGGTATCGAGGGGGACCGACAATTTCCCCGCGTGGCAACCAGCACCTGTCGGTGGGGGTGCCTACCTTCAGCGCATGGGGCAGTTGAGCTTCGCGGATGTCGATCCGCTGGTCGATGTGTCCCTCCACGAAACCACCTTCGTCGTCGTGGATCTGGAGACCACGGGTGGGCGCGCCTCTGGCGAAGGCCACGACTCGATCACCGAGATCGGGGCGGTCAAGGTGCGCGCCGGCGCGGTGCTTGGTGAGCTGGCCACGCTGGTGGATCCCGGGCGAAGCATTCCGCCGCAGATCGTCGCCCTCACCGGCATCACCTCGGCGATGGTGTACAACGCCCCCACGATCGAGTCGGTGTTGCCTGCGTTTCTCGAATTCTCCCGCGGCGCGGTGCTTGTCGCCCACAACGCGGGGTTCGACATCGGGTTCCTGCGTGCGGCCGCCGAACGCTGCCAGATCACCTGGCCCCGGCCGCCGGTGCTGTGCACGGTAAAGCTGGCCCGCAGGGTGCTGACCCGCGACGAGGCACCCAGCGTGCGGCTGGCCGCGCTGGCCCGCCTGTTCGGCGCGTCGACCACGCCGACGCACCGGGCGCTCGACGACGCCCGCGCCACCGTCGACGTGCTGCACGGGTTGATCGAACGGGTGGGCAATCAAGGCATCCAGACCTACACCGAACTGCGTTCCTATCTGCCCGACGTGACACCGGCGCAGCGCCGGAACCGCCACCTTGCCGGCGCGCTGCCGCATCGCCCCGGTGTCTACCTATTCCGCGGGCCATCGGCCGAGGTGCTCTACGTGGGCACCGCGCTCGATCTGCGCAGGCGTGTCGGCCAGTATTTCAACGGCGCCGACCCGCGCACCCGCATCAAGGAGATGGCGTCGCTGGCGACCGCGGTGGACCACGTGGAGTGCGCCCACGACCTCGAGGCCGGCGTGCGCGAACTACGCCTGCTCGCCGCGCACGCCCCGCCGTACAACCGCCGCTCGAAGTTTCCGCACCGCTGGTGGTGGGTGGTGTTGACCGATGAGCCTTTCCCACGGTTTTCTGTAGTACGCAAGCCAAAACACGATTGCGCGATCGGTCCGTTCCGCTCCCGTTCGGACGCGGTGGAAACCTCCGCGCTGCTGGCCCGGTTCACTGGCGTGCGTACCTGCACCACGCGACTGAGCCGCTCCGCGCTGCACAGATGTTCCGAGCGCGAATTATCGCCATGCCCTGCGCAGCAAGGTATTACGCCCACGCAGTACGCGTCGGCTCCGGCCCGCGCCGTCGACCTGATCGAGGGCAACGACGGCCGTGCGCTCACCGCGGTGCTTGCACACATCGCCGACTTGGCCGAGCGCAACCGCTACGAAACCGCGGCACGGTTGCGGGACCACGCGGCCGCGACGATCGAGGTGCTGTGGCGTGGCCAACGGCTGCGGGCACTGGCCGCGGTCACCGAATTGGTTGCCGCCCGCCCTGACGGCGACGGAGGCTGGCACCTCGCGGTGATCCGACACGGCCAGCTGGCGGCGGCCGGCACCGCCCGTCGTGGTGTGCCTCCAATGCCGGTCGTCGACGCCATTAGCGTTGGCGCACAAGCGGTTCTGCCCACCGAAGCGCCGCTGGGTGGTGCGCTCGTCGAGGAGACTGGATTGATCGCGCGCTGGCTGGCCCAGCCTGGTGTGCGCATCGTGCGCGCCGACCCCGGTTACGCGTCCCCCGTGGAATCGGCAGGCCGCTGGGCCGGGTGGGCCGCGTCAGCGCGCTCGGCGCGAATGGCCGCCGAGCAAGTCGTCGGCGACGGCTCAGAGCTTCTGCGTGAACCCCACCCAACGCGCAAGCAGCTTTTCGGCGGCGCCGGAGTCGATCGCCTCAGCAGCCCTGGCGAGTCCCGACTCCCAGGCAGGCACCCATTTGGCGTCGCTGGCTAATCCCGCGTGGGCCACCATCGCGCCGGCCGCATTGAGCACCACCGCATCCCGGACGGCACCCTTGGCTCCGCTAAGCACCGAACGCACCTCGGCCGCATTGGATTCGGCGTCGCCGCCGACGAGCTCAGAAATGTCGGCGCGTTTGAATCCGAACGCCGCCGGGTCGAAGGTCAGCCGCTCGACGGTCCCGGCCTGCACCCGCCAGATCGTGCTCGTCGTGGTGGTGGTCAACTCGTCGAGGCCGTCGTCGCCATGCACGACCAGCACGCTGGACCGGCGGGTGGCGAACACCCCGGCCATCACCTCGGCAAGTTCGCCCCATGCGCAACCGATCAGGCCCGCCCGCGGGGCCGCCGGATTCGTCAGCGGCCCAAGTAGATTGAAGACCGTCGGTACCCCGATCTCACGGCGCACCACCGACGCGTGCCGGTACGACGGGTGAAACTGCGGCGCGAACGCGAAGCCGATTCCGATCTCGGCCACGCTGCGGGCAACCTCGTCGGGGCCGAGGTCGATGCGCACCCCCAGCGCCTCGAGCGTGTCGGCGCCTCCGGACAGTGACGACGCCGCGCGATTGCCGTGCTTGATCACCGGAACCCCGGCGGCGGCCACCACGATCGCCGCCATCGTCGACAGGTTGACGGTGTTCGCCCCGTCGCCACCGGTGCCCACCACGTCGACGGTCTCGTTGCCGATCGCGTCGGTCGGCACCCGGCGCGCATGCTTGAGCATGATGTCGGCGAGCTCGGTAACCTCGGCCGACGTCGGACGCTTCATCTTCATCGACACGCCGAAGCCGGCGATCTGCGCGGGCGTCGCCGCACCCGTCATGATCTGGTCCATCGCCCAGGCCGCCTGGCCGGGGGCTAGCGCCTGACCAGTGGTCAAGCGGCCGAGGACCTTGGGCCATGTCGAGGCGTCGCCGGAAGTCACCCGCTGATTATGACTAATTGGCTGACCCGGGTGGAGTTCAACAACTACAAAGCGTCATACTTGCGGGGTGACGAGCGCTGTAGGGACCTCGGGAACCGCAATCACGTCGCGAGTACATTCGCTGAACCGACCCAACATGGTCAGTGTCGGCACCATTGTGTGGCTGTCCAGCGAGCTGATGTTCTTTGCTGGGCTGTTCGCGATGTACTTCACAGCACGCGCCCAGGCCGCAGGTGACTGGCCCCCGCACCCCACCGAACTGAACCTGGTTCAGGCAGTTCCGGTGACGCTGGTGCTGATCGCGTCGTCCTTCACCTGCCAGATGGGCGTGTTCGCCGCCGAGCGCGGCGACGTGTTCGGGCTGCGCCGCTGGTATGTCGTCACCTTCCTGATGGGCCTGTTCTTCGTCCTCGGCCAGGGCTACGAATACATCAACCTGGTCGTCGAGGGCACCACCCTCTCGAGCAGCGCGTACGGCTCGGTCTTCTACCTCGCTACCGGCTTCCACGGACTGCACGTCATCGGTGGCTTGGTCGCATTCATCTTCCTGCTCGCGCGCACCACGATGAGCAAGTTCACCCCGGCGCAGGCCACCGCGGCGATCGTCGTCTCGTACTACTGGCATTTCGTCGACATTGTGTGGATTGCCTTGTTCGCCACGATCTACTTCGTCCGTTGATCGGCTTGCCGATGGTTTCGATGAGAAGGGGTTCGATGACCGACAAGTCCCGTCGTCGGCTGCGCCGGCGGCTGGCGGCAGCGCTGCTGCTGCTGGTTGGCCTGGCAGTCGCCGGTGGCCTCGCGGCCACCCTCACACCGACACCGCAGGTAGCGGTCGCCGACGAGTCGTCCTCCGCGCTGCTGCGCACGGGCAAGCAGCTGTTCGACACCTCGTGTGTGACTTGCCACGGCGTCAACCTGCAGGGTGTGCCGGACCGCGGGCCCAGCCTTATCGGCGTCGGCGAGGCCGCTGTCTACTTCCAGGTGTCCACCGGGCGCATGCCCGCGATGCGCGGCGAGGCGCAGGCCCCGCGCAAGGACCCCATCTTCGACGAGTCCCAGATCGATGCCCTCGGCGCGTACGTGCAGGCCAACGGCGGCGGCCCGGTTGTCCCCCGCGACGACAACGGCCACATCGCCCAGCAGTCGCTGCTCGGTAGCGACGTGGCCCGCGGTGGCGACTTGTTCCGGCTCAATTGCGCCTCCTGCCACAACTTCACCGGCAAGGGCGGCGCGCTGTCTTCGGGTAAGTACGCGCCCGACCTGTCAGACGCCGAGCCCGCGCAGATCTACACCGCCATGTTGACCGGCCCCCAGAACATGCCGAAGTTCTCCGACCGGCAACTCTCGCCGGAGGAGAAGAAGGACGTCGTGGCCTATGTCCGGATGGCGACTGAGGCGCCGGACCCGGGCGGCTACGGCCTCGGCGGCTTCGGGCCTTCGTCTGAGGGCATGGCGATCTGGATTATCGGCATTGTCGCCGTCATCGTCGCGGCGCTGTGGATCGGAGCCCGGGCATGAACGATGAGGTGAAAGGCACGGACACCCCTGGGCAGGAAGGCGTTCCGGGACAGCCTACAGACGCCGAGTTGGCCGTGATGTCCCGCGAGCAGCTCGTCGACCTGGGCGGCAAGATCGATGGCGTCGACACCGTCTACAAGCAGGACCGCTGGCCGGTTCCTGGCCTCAAGGCCGAGAAGCGTGCCGAGCGCGCGGTGGCGTATTGGCTTCTGCTTGGCGGTCTTTCGGGGCTGGCATTGCTCGTGGTCTTCTTATTTTGGCCGTGGGAATACAAGGGCGGTGACACCGAGGGACACTTCTGGTACGACCTGGCCACACCGCTGTATGGCCTGACCTTCGGGCTGTCGATCCTTGCGATCGGCATCGGCGCCGTGCTGTTCCAGAAGAAGTTCATCCCTGAGGAGATCTCGATCCAGGAGCGCCATGATGGCAGCTCTCCCGAGATTCACCGAAAGACCATCGCGGCCAACCTTACCGATGCGCTGGAGGGTTCGACCCTGAAGCGGCGCAAGCTTATTGGCCTGTCGTTGGGGATCAGCCTCGGCGCGTTCGGCCTCGGCACATTGATCGCGTTCGTCGGTGGGCTGATCAAGAACCCGTGGAAGCCGGTCGTGCAGACGGCCGAGGGCAAGAAGGCAGTGCTGTGGACGTCGGGCTGGACCCCCCGTTTTCATGGCGAAACCATTTTCCTCGCCCGCGCCACCGGCAATCCTGGTGAATCGCCGTTCGTCAAGATGCGCCCGGAGGACCTCGATGCCGGCGGCATGGAGACCGTGTTCCCGTGGCGCGAATCCGACGGCGACGGCACCACCGTCCACTCCCACGAGCGGCTCGGCGAGATCGCGATGGGCGTGCGCAATCCGGTGATGCTGATCCGGATCAGACCGGCGGACATGCAAAAGGTCGTCAAGCGCAAGGGCCAGGAGAGCTTCAACTTCGGCGAGCTGTTCGCATTCACCAAGGTGTGCTCGCACTTGGGTTGTCCCTCTTCGCTTTACGAACAACAGAGCTATCGCATCCTTTGTCCCTGTCACCAGTCGCAATTCGACGCTTTGCACTTTGCGAAGCCCATTTTCGGTCCGGCTGCGCGCGCTTTGGCGCAGCTGCCCATCACCATTGATCAAGACGGGTACCTGGTCGCCAACGGTGACTTCATCGAACCCGTCGGACCTGCATTCTGGGAGCGGCGCTCATGAGTCCAACCCTGCCAAAGCCCAATCTGTCTGAAATCGCAGCGGCACAAGGCGATGCGATCGATTCGCGCTATCACCCGTCAGCGGCGGTGCGACGACAGCTGAACAAAGTCTTCCCGACGCACTGGTCGTTCCTGCTGGGCGAGATCGCGCTGTATTCGTTCATCGTCCTGCTGCTCACTGGGGTCTATCTGACGCTGTTCTTCGACGCGTCGATGGCCGAGGTCACCTATGACGGCGTGTATCAGCCGCTGCGCGGGGTCCAGATGTCGAAGGCGTTCGCATCCACGCTGGACATCAGCTTCGAGGTTCGTGGCGGGTTGTTCGTCCGGCAGGTCCACCACTGGGCAGCACTGATGTTCGCAGCCGCGATCATGGTGCACCTGGCCCGCATCTTCTTCACCGGCGCCTTTCGCCGTCCCCGCGAAGCCAACTGGGTGATCGGCTCGCTGCTGCTGATCCTGGCGATGTTCGAGGGTTACTTCGGCTACTCGCTGCCCGACGACCTGCTCTCCGGCATCGGCCTGCGCGCCGCGTTGTCCTCGATCACACTTGGCATCCCGGTGGTCGGCTCCTGGATGCACTGGGCGCTGTTCGGTGGCGACTTCCCGTGCGGCGGGGTCGGATACCAGTGCTCCGCCGACGGCGTCATGCTGCCCCGCATGTACGCGCTGCACATCCTGCTGATTCCGGGAATCATCCTGGCGCTCATCGGCATTCACCTCGCGTTGGTGTGGTTCCAGAAGCACACCCAGTTCCCCGGCCCAGGTCGGACCGAGACCAATGTCGTTGGCGTGCGGGTCATGCCGGTATTCGCGGTCAAGTCCGGCGCGTTCTTCGCAATCACCACTGGCATCCTTGGCCTGATGGGCGGCCTGCTGCAGATCAACCCGATCTGGCAATTGGGCCCCTACAAACCGTCCCAAGTGTCGGCGGGCAGCCAGCCCGACTTCTACATGATGTGGACGGAGGGCTTGGCCCGTATCTGGCCGGCGTGGGAGTTCTACCCGTTCGGTCACACCATCCCGGCCGTGGTGTGGGTCGCAGTGCTCATGGGCCTGGTGTTTACGCTGCTGATCGCGTGGCCGTTCATGGAGAGGAAGTTCACCGGGGACAACGCGCATCACAACCTGCTGCAGCGCCCGCGCGACGCCCCGGTCCGCACCGCAATCGGCGCGATGGCGATCTCGTTCTACATGGTGCTGACGCTGGCCGCGATGAACGACATCATCGCGTGGAAGTTCCACATCTCGCTCAACGCGACCACCTGGATCGCGCGCATCGCGATGGTGGTGCTTCCCGCGATCGTCTACTACATCGCCTACCGGTGGTGCGTTGGTCTGCAGCGCAGCGACCGTGCGGTGCTCGAACACGGCATCGAAACCGGCATCATCAAACGCCTGCCGCACGGCGCCTACATCGAGCTGCACCAGCCTCTCGGACCGGTCGACGAGCACGGTCACCCGATTCCGTTGGAATACCAGGGTGCGGCGGTGCCCAAGCGGATGAACAAGCTCGGCTCCGCGGGCGCTCCGGGCTCAGGCAGCTTCCTGACGGCCGACCCGCTGTCCGAACACGAGGCGCTGACAGAAGCCGAACACGCTTCAGAACACAAGGCGCTCACCGCATTACGCGAACACCAGGACCGCAACGGCTCGCCGAACGGCCAGACGAACGGGCACCACTGACGGGTTAAGGTCCCGTCATAGGCGCTCTGGCGTCAGGCCAACAACCCGCGCAACTGGCGCAGGTAGAACAACGGAATCGCGGGCATCGCCACGGTGACGAGGCCGGCGAGAACGTAGAAAACCCAGGCCACCGCGTCATGCTCGACGGCCATCAGATAGGTGGCAACGCCGATGGCCACCATCGCGACGCCCATGGCGATCGCGATGACGACGGCGCAGCGTAGCCATAGCTGGTCCACCTCTGCCGTCAAGGCATTCGGCTCCGGGCTGATGGCCTCGCGGGTGGGATAGCCGGGGCGAGCGGCCACCGGGCCGCCGACCGCCGTGGGCGGCACTCGCAGTTTCTCGGTGGGCGCGTCGACGGCCCGAACCGGCGGCTGCTGCCCGGGCACCGCACGGCCGGGTGTGGAGCGGGCCGGGGTCGGCGATTCATCCAGCGTGGCGCGGCGCGCCCGCAACAACAGCGGAACCGCGCCGATGATGACCGCCGCAGAGATGGCGATCACCGCGTACAGCAGCCATGGCGTCTCGGACTCCCCCGTGGCCTGCGCATGCGCGGTGCCGAGGTCGATCAGGGCCACCGTAGCTGCGACGCCCGCGCCAAGCGCGACCAGCCAGACCCCGGCGCAGGCGCCGAGCAGGATGCGGTCGGTGCGATCCAATTCGCCGGGGTCCAACCGCGAGCGGCCCACAGCCTGGATGTTGTTCGGCATCAGCAGCTTGTCTGCGCGGCGTTGTTGGTGTTCGACGAAAGTACCGTGCCGTCGCTGGTCGTGATTGAGCAGTTGAGCCGGCTGACCAGGAACAGGCTCGATGCCTGCACCGAGCCGACCTCGGACTGCGAGATTGGCGTCACCGTCAGCGACCACGGGATGTAGACGTTGCGCTGGGTGCGACTGCGGCCCGAGGCGTCGACGTAGGTGACCGTGATGATGTCGCCGGGCGCCTTGGTGCCGGTCACGGAGTAGGTGACCTGCCGTGGGCTCGACCGGGTGGTGGTCGGCGGCGCGGGCGGAGGCGCCTCGGTGGCCGCAGGAGGCGGAGGGGGCGGCGCCTCGGTGGCGGGTGGAGGCGGAGGTGGCGGCTCCTGCGTGACCGTCACGGTCTCCGGCGGAGGCGGTGGTGGCTCCTCTGTCGGAGGCGGCGGCGGAGGCGGCGGCGGCGGCGGTGTCGTCGTCGTGATCTCGTCCTGCACCGGCGGCGGGGTGGTCGTGCTCGTCGCCGGCGTGGCGAGATTGTCGGTGTCGGTCCGGGTGACCAGAACCGACACGGACGCGACGAGCGCGACGGCGGCGATGATGGCCATTACGCCCACGATCCAAGGCCAGCGCGGCGGAGTCGGTTCGTCGACCAGCTCGGTGGCCGGGTCGTAGCTGTCGTAGTCGTAAAGCGACGAGTCGGCCGGCACGTAAGGACCGCTGGTGAATTGTTCGGACTCCGGTGCGGAGTAGGCCTGCGAGTGGGTCTCGGTATCGCCTGTATCCGGTGCTCCCGACTGGTCCGACGTCGGCTGGCTGCCCGGTTCCTGACCTGGGAAATCCGACCCTTCAGATCCTGGGGGATTCGGCCCGCTCATCTACGTCTATCCTTCTCGACTACTTCACCGGCGCCGGTTCTGTCGTGGCCAATCGGCTGACCGCGCGTCGGCAACACTACCCAAAGCGACGGCATGAACGAATCTCACGGCGTGGTTTGCGGGCGAACTGTTGTCCCGATGTGACCTTCGTGCCGGTCAGTGCTTTTCGGGGCCGGTGTAGTACTCGAACACCAGCCCGGCGGCCGTTGTCAGCACGAAGCAGGCGCCCGCCACGATCAGCCACGGCAGCCACAGCGCGACGCCTACAGCGGTGATCGCCGCCGACAGCGCGATGAACAGCGGCCACCAGCTGTGCGGACTGTAGAAGCCGAGCTCACCGGCGCCGTCGCTGATCTCCGCGTCCTCGTAGTCCTCGGGCCTGGTGTCGAGCCTGCGCGCGACGAACCGGAAGAAGGTGCCGGTGATGAGCGTCAGGCCCGAGGTGAGCACCAGCGCGGTCACGCCGGCCCACTCGACGCCGCCGTACTGGAACATCGCGGTCAGCACGGCGTACACCACCGCCGACAGCACGAAGAACGCGGTCAGGAACTCGAACAGCCTGGCTTCAATGTGCATGCGCGTTTCCTATTTGGTCGCCTGAAGGTTCGATCCCTCGCCGCGGCGGGTATCGAACGGATGCGTGGTGACGGCCGTCGGCGGCTGGTTGATGGCCTGCAGCGCCTCGGCGTTCGTCTTGCCGGCCTGGCGCTGCTGCAGGTACGCCTTGAAGTCGTTGGGCTCCACCACCCGAACCTCGAAGTTCATCATCGAGTGGTAGGTGCCGCACATCTCCGCGCATCGGCCGACGAACGCGCCGGTCTTGTTGATCTCGCTGATCTGGAAGATGTTGTCGGAGTTGTTGGCCTCCGGATTCGGCATCACGTCGCGCTTGAAGAGGAACTCCGGCACCCAGAACGCGTGGATGACGTCGGCTGAGGCGATCTGGAACTCGATGCGCTTGCCGGTGGGCAGCACCAAAATCGGAATCTCGGTGGAGCTGCCCAGTGTCTCGACCTTGTCGAAGTTCAGATACGTACGATCCTCGGTGTTGCGGCCGCTTACCGCGCCGACGAGCTCCTCCCCGTGGCTGTCGACGCCCTCAGGTACCGACCGCATCGCCTCTTTGCGTTCGTTGTCGGTGCCGTCGTAGGTGAAGGTGCCGTCGCCGAAGTTGATCTTCTGATAGCCGAACTTCCAGTTCCATTGGAAGGCGGTGACGTCGATGACGACCTCGGGATTGGGATCCTTGTGCAGCATCTTCTCCTGCACCACCACGGTGAAGTAGAAGAGGACCGAGATGATCAGGAACGGGGTGACGGTGAGCACCAGCTCCAGCGGCATGTTGTAGCCGAATTGGCGCGGCAGCTCGGTGTCGCCCTTCTTGTGCCGGTGAAACGCGGAGCTCCAGAAGATCAGGCCCCATACGATCACACCGACCACCAGCGCCGCGATCAGAGAACCGACCCACAGTTCGCGGTTCAAGTGCGCCTCGGGTGTGATGCCTTCCGGCCAGCCGAGGCCCAGCACCTCAGACCAGCTGCACCCGCTGAGCAGCACCGCCGTGCCACCGAGGATCCCCGACAACGCGACCGTCTTCAGCCCGCGACGTGCCACGTTGGAGCCTCCTAGAAGTCGATAACGCTAGGCGAATACTACGCAGCGTAGACCACCGCCAGGTGCCGGTCTCGACACACTCCCTCATTAGGCATACTGGCGCGGTGTGCGGACTGCTGGCCCTGCTTACCGACCCCTCCGCTGACGTCTCCGTTGGGCTGGTCGACGCCGTTTCCGGCGCCTCACATCTCATGCGTCACCGCGGTCCCGACGAACCGGGCACCTGGTCGGACGACCGTGTCGTGCTTGGCTTCAACCGGTTGTCGATCATCGACATCGCGCACAGCCATCAGCCGTTGCGCTGGGGCCCACCGGACTCGCCCGACCGCTACGTGCTGGTGTTCAACGGCGAAATCTACAACTACTTGGAATTGCGTGAAGCACTGCGCTCCGATTTCGGTGCCGAGTTCTCCACCGAGGGTGACGGCGAGGCGATCATCGCCGCCTATCATCACTGGGGCACCGACGCGCTGACCCGGCTGCGCGGCATGTTCGCGTTCGCGCTGTGGGACACCGTCGAGAACGAACTGTTCTGCGCGCGTGACCCTTTCGGCATCAAGCCGCTGTACATGGCGACTGGGTCCGGCGGGACGGCAGTCGGCAGCGAGAAAAAGTGCCTGCTGGACCTTGCCGGCACCCTCGGTATCGATCTCGGCATCGACGATCGCGCCGTCCAGCATTACACGGTGCTGCAGTACGTCCCCGAGCCAGAATCGCTGCACGCCGGCATCCGACGGTTGGAATCGGGCAGCTACGCGCGCGTGTGGCCGGGAAAGCCGCCGGCGGTGACGCGCTACTTCACACCGCAGTTCACCGCGAAACCGTTCGTGGACGGCAGCGAGCAGAGCCGCTACGACGAGATCACCGCGGTGCTCGAGGATTCGGTCGCCAAGCACATGCGCGCTGACGTCACGGTCGGCGCCTTCCTGTCCGGCGGCATCGACTCCACCGCGATCGCCGCCCTGGCGATGCGCCACAACCCGCGACTGATCACCTTCACCACCGGTTTCGAGCGGGAGGGTTTCTCCGAGGTCGACGTCGCGGTTGCGTCGGCCGAGGCGATCGGCGCGCGGCATGTGACAAAGGTGGTCAATCAGGCCGAGTTCGTCGCGGCCCTGCCCGAAATCGTCTGGTATCTAGACGAACCCGTCGCCGACCCCGCGCTGGTGCCGCTGTTCTTCATCGCCCGCGAGGCTCGCAAGCACGTGAAAGTTGTGCTGTCCGGCGAGGGCGCCGACGAACTGTTCGGCGGCTACACGATCTACCGGGAACCGTTGTCGCTGCGGCCCTTTGACTATCTGCCGCGGTCGGTTCGACGCTCGTTGGGCAAGGCATCGAAACCGCTGCCCGAGGGGATGCGCGGCAAGAGCCTGCTGCACCGCGGCTCGCTCACCCTCGAAGAGCGCTACTACGGCAACGCGCGCAGCTTCTCCGACGCCCAGCTGCGGGCGGTGCTGCCGGGCTTCCGCGAGGAGTGGACGCACACCGACATCACCGCGCCGGTGTACGCGACCTCCGACGGCTGGGACCCGGTGGCGCGGATGCAGCACGTCGACCTGTTCACCTGGCTGCGCGGAGACATCCTGGTCAAGGCCGACAAGATGACGATGGCCAATTCGCTCGAACTGCGGGTGCCGTTCCTGGATCCCGAGGTGTTCGCGGTGGCCTCGCGGCTGCCTGCCGATCAGAAGATCACCAGGGCCACCACGAAATTCGCGCTGCGCAAGGCGCTGGAACCGATCGTTCCCGCCCACGTGCTCAACCGGCCGAAGCTGGGCTTCCCCGTCCCGATCCGGCACTGGCTGCGATCGGGTGAGCTGATGGACTGGGCCTACGCGACGATCGCCGCGTCACAGGCCGGCGAGCTCGTCAACATCGCCGCGGTGCGAACCATGCTCGACGAACACCGCAGCGGCACAACCGATCACAGCCGCCGGCTGTGGACGGTGCTGATCTTCATGCTGTGGCACGCGATCTTTGTCGAGCACAGCATCACCCCCCAAATCAGCGAGCCGACCTACCCCGTGCAGCTCTAGGCTGCCACGGCTGAGCCGTGAATTAGGCCAAAGCGCCCGCGATCTCTGTCGCCGCATCCGCTCCGTAGGCGTCACCCAGCCGCTTCACTGCGGCATCTTTGTCCCAGGTCCACTCCTGCGGACCGGGCGCCTCCAGCACCAGCGTGGCGACCATCGACGCGAGCTGCGCCGACCGTTCAATGCTCAACCCGGCGGTGCGGCCGGTCAGGAAGCCCGCGCGGAACGCGTCGCCGATGCCGGTGGGGTCGTCTTTGTGCGTTTCGGGCACCACGTCCACATGGACGAAAGTGCCGTCGCGGCCGACGATGTCGACGCCCTTCTCCCCCAGCGTCGTGATGCGCATCGCGATCTGGCCCATCACCTCGGCCTCCGACCACCCGGACTTCTGCAATAGCAGGTCCCATTCGTAGTCGTTGGTGAACAGGTAGGTCGCGCCGTCGATCAGCTTGCGGATCTGGACGCCGGACAACCGGGCCAGCTGCTGGCTCGGGTCGGCGGCGAACGCCAGGCCCAGCTTGCGGCATTCCTCGGTGTGCAGGAACATCGCGTCCGGGTCGTTCGCCCCGATAATTACAAGATCGGTTGTGCCCGTTCGTGATACGACGTCAGCGAGCTTGATGTTGCGGGCCTCCGACATCGCGCCGGGGTAGAACGAGGCGATCTGGGCCATGGCCTCGTCGGTGGTGCAGACGAATCGCGCGGTGTACGCCGACTCGGAGATGAGGACACTGTCGCAATCCACGCCGTGCGAGGTGAGCCACTGGCGGTAATCGTCGAAGTCCTTGCCCACGGCGCCGACGAGCGCTACGGCGCCGCCGAGCACACCGATCGCGAACGCCATGTTGCCGGCGACTCCGCCCCGATGAATGACCAGATCGTCGACGAGAAAGCTCAATGACACCTTTTGCAGGTGATCGGGCAGCAGTTGCTCGGAGAATCGGCCCGGAAAACGCATGAGATGGTCGGTCGCAATCGATCCGGTCACCGCGATGGTCACGAAACGTCACCCTTCATTTGTTAAGCCGTCTATATAACCTTACCCACGGGTCACCTACTGACAGTGCGCTAACCTGCCTACAAGTGCCCGCCCGGTCACTGTAGACAGGCAAATTCTCTGACACATCTCGGGGGAGCAAATATATGACTGGTCCGTACCCGCCCGAATACGGCGCCGGACCGGTTGGCCCGCAAATGTATGGGCCGCAGCCCTATCCGGAAAATGTCCCGTCGCCGTATCCGTCGATGCTGCCGCCGCCGGTGCAATATCCGAAACGGCGGTGGTGGCCACCCGTCGCGGCCGCCGCAGCGGCTGTGGTCGTGATCGCCGCACTAGTCACCGCAATTGTTTTGGCGTCGCGCGACGACAATGCGTCAAGCCAAACCGGGCTGACCGACGCGTCTGCCCAGGCCGCCATTCAGGAGTATCTGGACGCGCTGTCGCGGGGTGACGACGAGACCGTGGCGCGCCACACACTGTGTGGCTTGTTCGACGCCGTCAAGGAGCACCGTTCCGACCTCGCGCTGGCCAGCCTGAGCAGCGACGCGTTCCGCAAGCAGTACAGCCGCGCCGAGGTGACGTCGATCGACAAGGTAGTTCAGTGGTCGCCGAATCAGGCGCAGGTGCTGTTCACCATGAAGGTGGCCCCAGCGACCGGATCGACGAGGGACCAACCGCCCAGAGACGAGGAACAGGCCATCGCTCAGCTGCTGTCCCAGGACAACGAGATCCTGGTGTGCAGCTATTTACCGAGGACCGCCGGACAGTACTGAATCAGTTGAACGAGTCGCCGCAGGCGCAGGATCCGGTCGCTTGCGGGTTGTCGATGGTGAAGCCCTGCTTCTCGATGGTGTCGACGAAGTCGATCGTGGCGCCCTGGATGTAGGGAGCGCTCATCCTGTCGACGGCCAGCTTCACGCCGCCGAACTCCGAAATCAGGTCGCCGTCCAGCGACCGGTCGTCGAAGAAGAGGTTGTAGCGCAGGCCTGCGCAGCCGCCCGGCTGGACGGCGATGCGCAGCGCCAGGTCGTCACGACCCTCCTGATCCAGCAGCGCCTTCGCCTTGGCGGCCGCCGCGTCAGTCAGGATTGCGCCGTGGGTGGCCGTGGTGGTCGCCGACTCGTCCTGAACAGTCATTACTTCTCCCCTGTGCATGTTCGTGGTTAGACCGTTGGGTCCACATCCTCAACGGTACCTTGTTCCGGCCCTATTCCCGACTTATCCCCAGGTCGCCGCCGTCACCTGGGCCAGTCCGGTCAGCTGGTTTGCCGCATCGTCGATGGCCAGCTCCACCGAACCGGCGTGATCTGTGATCGAAAAGGCCGCTGTGATCCCCGCCACCCGCAGCGCCGCCTCGTCAAGTGTGACCTGGCCTGCAAGAACCAACACCGGTATCCCGCGTGACCGCGCACCCCCTGCGAGTGCGCTGACCACCTTGCCGTGCAACGACTGATCGTCGAACCTGCCCTCGCCGGTGATGACGAGTTCGGCGGCGCCGACGTCATCGGCCAGCCGGGTGTGTTCGGCGATGACCGCGGCACCGGATTCACGTCGCCCGCCCAGCGCCAGCAGTGCCGCACCGATGCCCCCTGCGGCGCCGGCACCCGGCTCGTCGCTGACCGGGTGGCCAGCCGCGGAGTTCAGCTCCACCGCCCACTCGCTCAGCCGCTGTTCCAGCACCCGCACGGTGTCGGGGTCGGCGCCCTTCTGCGGGCCGAACACGGCCGCGGCCCCCATCGGCCCGAGCAGCGGGTGTTCGACGTCGGTGGCGGCGATCAGCTCAACATCGGCCAGCAGCTTGCGGCCGGCACTCAAGCCGCCGAGCTCCTCGATCATGCCGCGGCCGCCGTCGGTGCAGCTGCTGCCGCCCAGCCCGACCACGATCCGCCCGACGCCCGCCTCCACCGCGGCGGCGATCAGCTGCCCCACTCCCCGGCTGTGCGAGCCCAGCGCGGTCTGCACCGTCGGCGAACCGCCCAACAGGGCCAGCCCGCAGGCCTGCGCGCACTCGATGTAGGCGGTCCGGGGCGAGGCCGGGTCGAGTACCCACTGCGCCGTCACCTCCTCGGTCAGCGGGCCGCTCACCTGCGTGGTGTGCACGTCGCCGAGCCGGCCGGCCAGCACGCCGACGAAGCCGGGCCCGCCGTCGGACTGCGGGGCCAGCGTCAGCTCATCGTCGGGGCGGCCGCGGCGCCAGCCGCGCGCGATGGCCTCGGCGGCCTCGACGGCCGTGAGGCTGTCCCCGTAGCAGTCGGGGGCGATCAACACCTGCACCACGGCAGACTAATCTGACAGGCGTGAAGCTGCTGGGCCGCAAGAAAGGCAATTCGGACGCCGTATCGGCGGCGCCTGAGGAGGACGTGCAGGCCAGCGAGGAGCGGCTCCGCACCACGGCTCCCAAGGGCAAGCCGACCCCGAAACGCAATCAGGGCAAGCGAGGCCCGCTCCCGCCCGCCCCGATGACCACCGCCGAAGCGCGGCGGCGCCGCAAGGAGATGGGCGCGAAGCTGACCCGCGAGGAACGCAAGGCCGACAAGATCGCCCGCAGAGCCGACATGACCGAACGCCGCGAAAAGATGATGGCAGGCGAGGACGCTTACCTGCTGCCACGCGATAAGGGCCCGGTGCGGCGCTTCGCGCGAGACGTGGTGGATTCGCGACGAAATGTGCTGGGACTGTTCATGCCCTCGGCGCTCGGCCTGATCTTCGTCATGCTCGCGGTGCCCTCCGTCCAGGTTCAGCGCTTCCTCTCGCCGGCCATGCTGGTCCTGGTGCTGATCATGGTGATCGACGGCTTCCTCGTGGCCCGCAAGGTGAACAAGCTCGTAGACCAGAAGTTCCCTGACAACACCGAAAGCGGTCGAAAGCTCGGCTTTTACGCCGCCAGCCGCGCCTCACAACTGCGCCGGATGCGCGCGCCGCGGCCGCAGGTCAATCGCGGCGACAGTGTTTCTTGATGCCACCTGACCGACCCCAGCGCACGCTGGTGCTCGGCGGTATCCGGTCGGGCAAATCGCAGTGGGCTGAGCGGGCGATCACCGAATCGACCGATGCCGGTCAGCCGGTGCGCTATCTGGCCACCGGCGCCACGCCCGACGGCGACGCCGACTGGTCGGAGCGGATCGCCGCACATCGGGCGCGCCGTCCAGCGCACTGGTCGACGGTCGAAACAACCGACGTACCAACACAATTGAGATCTGAGGTCACGACGCCAACGCTGGTCGACGACGTCGGCGGCTGGCTGACCGCGGTGATGGATAGCCGGGGTGCGTGGACCACGGGCTCGGTCGCAGCCGACGTGGCCGGTCTGATCGGTGCGGTCGGCGCATTTGCCTCGCCGCTAGCCATCGTCAGCCCCGAGGTGGGCCTTACCGTGGTGCCGCCGACGGCGTCGGGCCGACGGTTCGCCGACGAACTGGGCAGCCTCAACCAGCGACTGGCCGAACTGTGCGACCGTGTGGTGCTGGTGGTCGCCGGGCAGCCGTTGACCGTGAAGGAACCCCGCCGCGCGGAGTCCCGCCGGTGACGGACTTCGAAACAATCACCCCACCCGATCCCGAAGTCGCCGCCGCGGCGCGCGCACGGCAGGACCGGCTGACCAAACCGCCGGGCTCACTGGGCCGGCTCGAGGACCTGTCTGTGTGGGTGGCGGCCTGCCAGGGGGTGTGCCCGCCGCGGCAGTTCGACCGGCCGCGAGTGGTCGTGTTCGCCGGTGACCACGGCGTCACCTCCTCGGGTGTATCCGCGTATCCCGCGGAGGTCACCGCGCAGATGGTCGTCAATTTCGATGCGGGCGGCGCCGCCATCAACGTGCTCGCCGAGGCGGCGGGAGCAAGCGTGCGGGTGGTTGACATCGCAGTGGATGCCAACGAGCCGTTGTCGCCGTCGATTGGCGCGCACAAGGTGCGACGCGGCAGCGGCAACATCGCGATCGAAGACGCGCTCAGCGCAGACGAAGTGGCCGCCGCGATCGAGGCTGGCCGCCGCATCGCCGATGAGGAGGTCGATTCCGGTGCCGACCTGCTGATCGCGGGTGACATGGGGATTGGAAACACCACTGCCGCAACCACTTTGATCGCTGCCGTGACCAACTCCGAGCCGGTGGCGGTCGTCGGAAGGGGCACTGGCATCGACGACGCCGGCTGGGCTCGCAAGACCGCCGCAATCCGCGACGCCTTGTACCGCGCCCGCGCGCTGTCGGCGGATCCGGTCGGGCTGCTACGGGTATGCGGCGGTGCGGACTTCGCCGCGATCGCAGGCTTCTGCGCTCAGGCCGCGGCGCGCCGCACGCCGGTGTTGCTCGACGGCGTGGTGGTGACCGCCGCCGCGCTGGTTGCCGACCGACTCGCACCAGGGGCCAGGCAATGGTGGCAGGCGGGCCACCGGTCCACCGAACCCGCCCATGCGCTCGCGCTGCAGCGGCTCGAACTCGATCCGATCATCGACATGCGGATGCGGCTGGGCGAGGGCACCGGCGCCGCTGTTGCGTTGCCTGTCCTCCGGGCCGCTGTCGCCGCGCTGGCGTCGATGGCCACGTTTGACGAGGCCGGCGTCACCACGTGATCCGTTCGGTCACAGGCGCATTCGCGTTCGCGACCGTTATGCCCGTGCGCGGCTCGACGGGCGTGGGCCGCGGTGTGATGACCGCACTGCCCGTCGTCGGCGTCGGGCTTGGGGCGCTGGCCGGGGCAGTGGTGTGGGCGTCGTCGTGGGCGTTCGGCGCGGACAGCCTGCTGGGCGGTGCTCTAGCGGTCGCGGTCCTGCTGATCGCCACCCGCGGCCTGCACATCGACGGGCTCTCCGACACCGCCGACGCACTCGGCTGTTACGGGCCACCGGAGCGGGCGCTGCAGGTGATGCGCGACGGTTCGGCGGGACCGTTCGGCGTCGCCGCGGTGGTGGTGGCGATTGTGTTGCAGGCGCTCGCGTTCGCGGAACTCGGGGTCGTCGCGGTGATCGTCGCCGTGACGACCGGCCGGGTGGCCGCGGTTGCGGCATGCCGGCGGTCGGTGCCCGCGGCGCAGGGCAGCTCGCTGGGTGGACGCGTCGCGGGCACTCAGCCCACCGCAGTGGTGCTGGCGTGGGTCGTTACGGTTGCGGCGATGGCGGTGCTGGCTGGCCCGCGCCCCTGGCAGGGCCCGCTTGCGGTGCTCGTCGCGGTCGCATGCGGTGCGGCACTTGTGTCCCATTGCGTCCGTCGGTTCGGGGGAATCACCGGCGACGTGTTGGGCGGCGCAATCGAGGTGACGACGACGCTGGCCGCCATCGGGCTAGCCATCGGTTGAGTGGCTGGCCGACAGCTGCCAATGCCTTCCGTGACGTTTAGGAGAATGGCCCCCCAGTTGGGCACGTGGTGTTCGGCGGGCAGCTGCCAGAGGGATCTTGCTGCTTCGGCGGATTCAGCCCCGTCGGGCCCATCGGTGGCTTCGGCTTCTTCGTTGAGGACGTGGGGCTGGGAGGCGGGGTTGACTGCAGGGCGGTGGTTGATGGGACGGTGGGGCCCCCGCCGCCGGGTTGCGGGTTCGTGATGGTCGTCGGCCCCGGTGTCGGAGTGGCTGAAGGCACGGTCGGACCACCGCCACCGGGCTGCGGGTTGGTGATAGTCGTCGGCCCCGGTGTCGGAGTGACCGAAGGCACGGTCGGACCACCGCCACCAGGCTGCGGATTGGTGATAGTCGTCGGCCCCGGTGTCGGAGTGACCGAAGGCACGGTCGGACCACCGCCACCAGGCTGCGGGTTGGTGATGGTCGTCGGGCCCGGCGTTGTGCTGACCGGCGTGGTTGTCGCGGCTTCTCCGGGGGCGTTGATTGGCGTCACTCGATAGATCGCTGGTACGGCGAGGATCGCAGCAACGCCGCCCAGGAGGATCAGCAGACCGATCCCCACCACCACCGGGATATGTCGACCCAGGTAAGCAGCCGAAGCTTTGGCTGCGCCTGATTCGCTCGCGGATCCCTGGAGGTGTCGAGGGAGCGTCGCGGGTACAGGGCTATCGAGGTCGGTGGTGTCGAGGTCGCGCGCGGGCCACCATGACGGATCAGTGGCGGTCTGCGACGCGGCGCCCGCCGAGGGGTCGTCGGCGCCGGCGTGGGCATCAACGCCGGGGAAGATGGGTTCCACCTGGGCGAGGGTTTGCTCACGCAGCCAGACGGGGGCCGGCAGGAACACCGGCACGCTAGCCAGCAGCGCGGCGGGATTGACCATCCTGGCCTGATCGTCATCACAAATCCTGCACGTGTCGATGTGCCGGGCGGTGCGCTTACGCATCAATACGGTGAACTGGCCGTCCCAGTTGTCGGTCAAGGCCGCCATCTCTGGGCATCGAGCGGGGTCGGCCTTGACGCCCCGACACACCAACAGCGCTCCCAATGAGCGTTGGATGGTGACACGGACCCGCTCGACGAGAGTATTTGCGTTCCGGTGAGTCACGCCGAGTGCATCAGCGAGTTCCGGACCGTTCAGACCTTGGCGGTAGGCCAACTCATGGACCACTTGGTCCCGATCCGACAATCCGCGGCAGGCCTGGCTTATCAGGCCCGCCAATTCGGTCCGGGCCGCCAACGTTGCCAGATCCGGCTCACCGCTGGCCATTTCGGGCAGTTGCTCGCTTGGCTGCTCGCGGCGGCGATGCCGGATTCGGGCCAGCGCCTCGTTGCGGGCGATCGCATACAACCACGACCGCAGCCGGTCCGGTTCACGCAACTGCGGCAACCGGGTCGCCGCCGTCACGAACACATCCTGGACACAATCCGCGGCAGTGTCACGGTCTCGCAGCATGCCAATGCAGAAGTCGTGCAACCGATCGGCATAGCGGTCGTAGATCGCCCCGAACGCAAACCGGTCACCGTCAGCGGCAGCACGTGCCAGTGCAGCGTCATCGAAGCCCTCCACCGGAGCCGGTATCGCAGTTGTCATTGGTTCTCCCCTCGCCGTCGCGCCGAATTTGGTGTGGGTCAAAGGATCTCGGCGCGACGGTCTAACCGGCGGTGATTACGGACGGAACGGGTTGACCGGCGGCAGTGGCGGCGGTGGGACTGACCCGGGTGACTCCGGCGGGGATTGGGGGGCTTCCGCTCGGGGTGGGACGCCCGGCCTGGGATGCGGCGGGGGCGCCGTCGGATACACGGTAGGTTCAGCCGGCGGGACGGGCTGCTCCTGCATCGGCGGCACCGAAGGCTGCTCAGGGATCTCCGGCGAGCCAACGGCCGGCTGCTGCGGGACTGCTGGCGCAACCACGACCGGCACCGACTGTTGCGGGACCGGCGCGCCGACACGTCCGGGCGCATTGATGGCGGGTGGTGCAATCTGTGTCGGATAGATGACTGCTGTCGACGGGACCGGCGCGGGGACGCCCTGCGGGCCGGGCACCGGTGCGACCACCTCGACGGGGCTCGGCGACGGAACTTGCTGGGTCGGTGTCGACCCGACGAAGCTGAACACGGCCGCGCCGAGCACGGCACTGATACCGATGCCGCCGGCCACCGCGGCGCGTTTACCAGTGGACATGGGGCGGAAGGTTGGAACGATTCGGTCGGGCGCCGCGCTAATGGTAGGTGCGGGGCTGGTGTAGATGGTCATGGTGTTCTCCCTTTGGTTGGTGCGACCCTTGTGGGCCGCGTTCAACTGCTAGGAGGGGCCAGCCACGGCAAATCCCACAGTTTTTCCGGCCGGTTTTGCGGGAGACTCTCGGGCGTCGTTTATGTCTATGCGCGCAGATTGCGGTGCAGGACTCGGCGTGGCCAAGGATACGCACCCTACTTCGCTAGCGAGCCGCGATTAGCTAAAAACATGCAGCTAGCCGAGGTTGCGCTTGCCATCGACAGTTTCACCAACCATCTCGACGTATCCCGGTCAGTACGCGGCGACGCCTAGCGGCGGGGGATTGCCGCCGTCGGCGCCGCCAAGAATCATCCAAGGATTTGCCAAGGCGTTGGCCGGAGTCTTTCGGTGCCCGCAAGGGCGACCAATGACAACCGAAAGGGTCCGCAATGCTCCGCTTCACCACCCTCGTCGGCACAGCCGCCGCCACCGCCGCCCTCGGCCTCGCCACCTTTGCCGCAACGGGTGTCGCCTCGGCAGGGTCCGCCGATGACACCTTCCTCACTGTCATCACCGCGGAGGGCATCAAGCCGCCGTCGGCGAAGGAAGCGATCAGCGTCGCGCACGACGTCTGCGCCGTGATCGACGAGGGCGGCGACCTGGTCGACGCGGTCACCGCCGTCTCCGACTACACCGATCTGACCATGGAAGACTCGGCGTTCTTCGTCGGCGCCTCCGTCGCTTCCTACTGCCCGGAGCACGAGGCGGTGATCGGCTAGGAGATCCGCGCCATCCAGCCGTGAGTGTCGGCGAACGTGCCGCGCTGGATGCCAGTCAGTGTGTCCCGCAGGGCCATGGTGATCTCGCCCGGTCCGCCGTCGGCGATGGTGAATTCACCCTCGCCGTACTTGACCCGGGCAACCGGCGTGATGACGGCAGCGGTGCCGCAGGCGAACACCTCGGTGATCTCGCCTGCGGCGACCTTCTTCTGCCACTCGTCGACGTCGATCTTGCGTTCCTCGACGGCGAAGCCAGCATCAGTTGCCAACTGCAGCAAGGCATCTCGCGTGACTCCTGGCAGGATCGACCCGCTCAATTCCGGGGTGACCAGCCGGGCGGTGCCGCCGCTGCCGAACACGAAGAACAGGTTCATCCCGCCCATCTCTTCGACGTAGCGGCGTTCGGTGGCATCCAGCCACACCACCTGGTCGCAGTCGTTCTCCGTGGCCTGCGCCTGCGCCAGCAGCGACGCCGCGTAATTGCCGCCGAACTTTGCCGCGCCGGTACCACCAGGGCAGGCGCGCACATATTCCGTCGACAGCCACACACTGACCGGCTTGATGCCGCCCTTGAAGTACGCGCCTGCAGGCGAGGCGATGACCAGATAGCGGTACTCGCGTGCCGGCCGCACGCCCAGTCCCGGCTCGGTGGCGAAGATGTAGGGCCGCAGATACAGCGATTCCTCGCCTCCCGCTGGTGGCACCCATGGCTCGTCCACAGCGATCAGCTGCCGCAGCGACTCGATGAACACCTCTTCGGGCAGCTCAGGGATTGCCAACCGGCGCGCCGAGGAGCGTAGCCGGCTTGCGTTGGACTCCGGCCGGAACGAGACGATGGAACCGTCCGACCAGCGATACGCCTTGAGCCCTTCGAACACTTCCTGGGCGTAGTGCAGCACGATCGCCGACGGGTCCAGCTCGATCGGCCCATACGGGATCACCCGCGCGTTGTGCCAGCCCTTGCCGTCGAGGTAGTCGACCGAAACCATGTGGTCGGTGTGGAACTGACCAAACGGCGGATCGTTCAGAATCGACGCCCGTACCTCATCGCTCACCAGGTTCGCATTGCGCTGAACCGTGAACTGGAGGGGGCCGTCAGTCATGCAGCGATTGTATATCCGCTCGCTACCGGGTTTTTGCCTCGATGAATGGCGGTTTGACGACCTCACACTCGAGGCCTCGGCCGCGGACGTCCACCGAGACCCTCTGGCCGTCAGCAACGGCGGAGCCGTTTACGTCAGTGTCGATCAACGCCAGCGCGATGCCGACTTTCAAGGTCGGAGAAAAGGTTCCAGATGTCGTCACACCGATCGGGGTGTCACCGTCGAGCACCGCGAGGCCGGGCCGCAGCACCCCGCGACCGACGGCCCGGAGCCCGCGCAGCACCCTCTTCGGGCCGGCCTCCTTCTCTGCCAGCAGCGCATCGCGTCCCCAGAACGCGTCCTTCTTCCATCCGATCGCCCACCCGCACCGGGCCTGCAGCGGTGAGATGTCCAGTGACAGTTCGTGGCCGTGCAGCGGATAGCCCATTTCGGTGCGCAGCGTGTCGCGGGCTCCAAGCCCGGCCAGCTCACCGCCCGCAGCGCCGACGGCGTCGACAAGCGCGTCAAAAACCACGTCGGCGCGATCCCATGCGGGCAGCAGTTCGTAGCCGTGCTCGCCGGTGTAGCCGGTGCGGCAAACCCGCACGGGAACGCCACCGAATTCGGCGTCCGCATATCCCATGTAGTCCATGTCGGTGGGCAGGCCCAACCGGCCGACGACTTCAGTCGATTTCGGCCCCTGCACCGCGAGCACGGCATACGAGCTGTGTTCGTCGGTGATGGTCAGGCCGACGGGCGCACGCTCCTGCAACGCCGCGACGACGGCAGCAGTGTTGGCGGCGTTGGGCACCAGGAAGATCTCGTCGTCGGACACGTAGTAGGCGATCAGGTCGTCGACGACGCCGCCGGAATCGGTGCAGCACAACGTGTATTGCGCCTTGCCCGGTCCGATTCGTCGAAGGTCGTTGGTGAGCGCGGAGTTGACGTATTCGGCTGCACCCGGCCCTCGCACCAGTGCCTTGCCGAGGTGACTGACGTCGAACAGGCCGACGGTGTTGCGTGTCGCGGTGTGTTCGCTGACGGTGCCGGCGTACGACACCGGCATCAGCCAGCCGGAGAATTCGGCGAAACTCGCGCCGAGTTGGCGGTGTCGTTCCTCGAGGGGGCCGTGCAAGATTTCAGTCACGGGAAATCACCCTAAGGTGGGGGTCCCCTGACAGACTTGTGCAGGTGGTCGACCTCGACGCGCTGGAAGCCGCGGGGATCGCCAACGCCCGGGAGCGTGCCGGCCTGATCGAGTACCTGGACGGGCTCGGGTTCACCGCCGAGGACATGGTCGAGGCCGAGCGCCGCGGCCGCTTGTTCGGCCTGGCCGGCGACGTCCTGCAGTGGTCGGGCCTGCCCGTTTACAGCCTGCGCACGGCCGCCGAGGGGCTCGGTGTCCCGTCCGAGGACCTCGCCCACGCATGGGAAGCCCTGGGACTGACGGTCACCGATCCCGAGACGCTGTCGCTGAGCCAGGCCGACGTCGACGGGTTGGCGACATGGGTCACCCTGAGGGGGGTCGCGGGCGAGGCCGCCGCGCTCAACTTTCTGCGGGTGGTCGGGGCCGCGACGGCCCGGCTCGCCGAGGCCAGTGGAACCATGGTTCGTGTCGCCGAGCCCGACCTCGTGGTGACCCACAGCCACGACGAGCTCACCACCGCACGCGCGTACCGTGCCGTGGCGGAGCTAATACCCGGCATCTCCACGCTGATCGATTCCGTATGGCGCCATCAGATCACCAGTGCCCGAAGCTACTTCGAGCGGATCATCAGCGACTCGTCCGCAAGCGTCACGTGCGGCGTCGGATTCGCGGATCTGTCCGGCTTCACCTCGATGACGCAGCGACTCACACCGACCGAATTGTCAGATCTCCTCGTCGAGTTCGGTGGCGCGGTCAGCGACCTCGTGCACGCCGCCGGTGGACGGGTGGTGAAGTTCATCGGCGACGAGGTGATGTGGGTTACCGCAACACCTGACCTGCTCGCGAAGGTCGCGGTCGATCTCGTCGAGTACCCACGAGCGCGTGAGGCAGGGCTGCAGATCCGCGCAGGCCTGGGATACGGCTCGGTGCTGGCCATCGCCGGCGACTACTGGGGCACCCCGGTGAATTTGGCTGCCCGCCTGGTCGCGGCAGCAGCGCCGGGCCAGATTCTGACATCGACTGACGTTCGTGACGAACTGCCCGACTGGCCAGCCATCCCACAGGATCCGTTGACACTCAAGGGGTTCGACGACCCGGTGACTGCCTACGACCTGCACCTGTCCCGCTGACGGCTAGGGTAACGCTCGTGAGCACCGCGAACCCTGGATACCAGCCGCCCGCCGTCACCGTCGCCCCGGCTTTGGCCAAGGCCAAGACAGACGCCGCGGTCCTGATCGTGGCCGTGGCCAGCGGGCAGGACGAGGACGCGACGGCGACCGTCGTCCCCAATCAGTTCCTCGACTCGGAGGCCGTCGGCGAGATCGACGATGCCCTGCGGGCGCTCGGCGCGAAGGGCGGCACCGACCAGGTGGCACGTGTGGTCGCACCGTCGCTGCCGGTGGCCAGCGTGCTCGCCGTCGGTCTCGGCAAGGATCGCGACGAGTGGCCCGCCGACGTGATCCGCCGCGCGGCAGGGGCGGCGGCGCGCGCGCTCAACGGCACCGAGGCCGTGATCACCACGCTGTCGGACCTCGATCTGAGCGCGGCGATCGAGGGGCTGATCCTCGGGGCCTACCGGTTCAGCGACTTCCGCAGCTCCAAGACCGCGCCCAAGGACGCGGGCCTTCGCGAGATCACTGTGCTGGTGGCCGACGCCAAGGCCAAAGGACCGCGGACGAGAGGAGCACCAAAAGCAGCTGTAGCGGCGGTTGAGCGAGCCGCGGCGATCGCGACCGCGGTGGCCACCGCCCGCGATCTGGTCAATACCCCGCCGAGTCACCTGTATCCGGCCGAATTCGCCGAGCGCGCAAAGGCTTTGGGCGAGGCCGCGGGTCTCGAGGTCGAGGTGCTCGACGACAGAGCGCTGACCAATGAGGGCTACGGCGGCGTGATCGGCGTCGGCAAGGGCTCGTCGCGCCCGCCCCGGCTGGTCCGGCTCGCCCACCGCGGAGCCAAGAACAAAAAGGCCAAGAAGGTCGCGCTGGTTGGCAAGGGCATCACGTTCGACACCGGCGGCATCTCGATCAAGCCGGCTGCCAACATGCACCACATGACCTCCGACATGGGCGGTGCCGCCGCGGTGATCGCCACCGTCGTACTGGCGGCCAAACAGCAGCTGCCCATCGACGTGATCGCCACCGTCCCGATGGCCGAGAACATGCCGTCGTCCACCGCGCAGCGGCCGGGTGATGTGCTGACGCAGTACGGCGGCATCACCGTGGAGGTGCTCAACACCGATGCGGAGGGCAGGCTGATTCTTGCCGACGCGATTGTGCGGGCCTGCGAGGACGGGCCCGACTACCTGATCGAAACCTCGACACTCACGGGCGCCCAGACAGTGGCGCTCGGCGCGCGCACACCCGGTGTGATGGGCAGCGACGAGTTCCGGGATCGTGTCGCCGAGATCTCGCAGAGCGTCGGCGAAAACGGCTGGCCGATGCCGCTGCCAGAAGAATTGAAGGACGACCTGAAGTCGACGGTGGCCGACCTCGCCAACGTCAGCGGGTCGCGCTACGCCGGCATGCTTGTCGCAGGCACGTATCTGCGCGAGTTCGTCGCGGACGGCGTGCAGTGGGCGCATATCGACATCGCCGGCCCGGCCTACAACACCGGAGGGCCATGGGGTTACACAGGCAAGGGCGGCACCGGAGTTCCGACGCGAACCCTGTTCGCTGTGCTGGAAGACATCGCCGTGAACGGCTGATCCAGCCTGAGCCGTGAACGGCTGATCCAGCCTGAGCCGTGAACAGCTGATCCAGCCTGAGACATTCGATCCGCTGCGACGGGTTCACCGCGGTGCGGCGATGGTCCACAGGGTGGTGCCCGCCGAACCATCTGGATCCCCGGGAAACGACTCGAACGCGATTGTCGCACCATCGGGAGACCAGGACGGTGCGCCGTCGTATCCGCTGTAGTTCGTCAGGCGACTCGAATCTCCGCCGCCGACCGGGGTCACAAACAAATTCGCGAACGCTAGGACACCTTCGTCGGAACTGTAGACAAGCCGTTCTCCGTCGGGAGAGAACGACCCGTCGGTCTTGTCTCCACTACCGGTCGTCACTTGTCTCTTTCCCTCGCCATCGGTATTCATCACCCACAGATCCCATTGTCCGTACTTCAAGCATTGATAAACGATCAGGTCCCCCACGGGCGACCAATTAGGTTGCCGGCAATCCTCGTCGTCACCCGTTAGGGCAACGTATTCATTGCCATCCAAGTAATACTTGGTAATGACCCCGTTATCCTCAACTTCGGAAACACCCACCTCGTGGGATTCAAAGACGACCTGCGTCCCGTCCGGCGAGTACGTGGGTTCCCACGCGGCTCGACCGTCGCGTGTCGTCACCTTTTCTTCAGATCCCGGCCCCCCAGTCGAGTCGATCATATAAACCTCTTCGTGGGGCTCGCATGATGACGTGAAGACAATGTTTCCAGTTTTGGCGCCCCAGACCGAACCGGGCAAATTAATGTTTCCGCATCCGTTCGAAACCAATGTGCGAAAGCCTCGGGTATCCCGATTGAAGATCATCAAATCGGCCGGCTCCTCGTTGTACCCTTCGGTGAAGTCGGTAAAGAGAATTTCCTTTCCATCGGGAGACCAGGCCGGATTTTGCATGCTGCCGTCGACCGAAATTTGTAACGCCCGGGCGCCGTCGCTGCGGCCGTCGCTGCGGGAGGCTCGAGTTGCCCCTCCCGGCGCGCCACCAGATTCGCAACCGGCGAAAACAATCAGGGCAACGGCGGCGACGGCCGTCGCGCAGGTGTTGTGATCTTGCATCATCTGGTTCGGGGATCTAACCGGCAGGTTGGTGCCCATGATCCAACCGGTCCGGGCGCGTCCTCGCGGCGGATTGACACGATCTGCTCGCCGACCTCTTAGGGTGCCCGCGATCGTGCAGATGCCGCGCGGCTATCGACACCTTTCCCCGAGTTGCTTACTACACGACACTCGCGCGCGCAGAACTGCGCATCGCCTGCGGCAGCAGGTGGGCGACGCCGTAGACGAAATAGGCCTCGGGCGCCACGGGCCGGATCGGCTTGTTCTTCTTGACGGCCGACACGATCGCCTTGGCCACCTTGTCCGGACCGTATCTGCGGGCGGCGAACGCCTTTTCGATCTGTGCGCGCCGCGCCTCCAGATTCGCCTGCTTTCCGGCGGGCACATCGAAGCGGGTGGTGTGCACGATGTTCGTGTTGATAACACCGGGGCATACGGTGGTGAGCCCGACGCCTGCCTGGTCCAGTTCGGCGCGCAGGCAGTCGCCGAACATGAACACCGCGGCCTTGCTGGTGGCGTACGCGTTCATCGACTGCTGTGGCGAGTACGCGGCCATCGACGAGATGTTGACGATGTGTCCGCCGGTGCCGCGGTCGACGAGGCGACGGCCAAATGACCTGCAACAGTTCACGACTCCGCCGAAGTTAATGGCAAGGACTCTGTCGTACTCGTCGCGCGGAGTATCGAGGAACAGCCCGGCATGGCCGACCCCTGCGTTGTTGACCGCGATGTCGGGCACACCGTGTTCGGCGCTGACCCGCTCGGCGAAGTGCTCGACAGCGTCGGCATCGGAGACATCAAGGGTGTAGGCGTGCGCGATCCCGCCACGGGCGGTGATCTGCGCCGCCGTGTCCTTGACCGTAGCCTCGTCGATGTCACTGAGCACCAGTTCGGCGCCCTCACGGGCAAAGGCGAGCGCGGTCTCACGACCGATGCCGCTGCCGGCGCCGGTCACCGAAACCAATGTGTCGCTGAAGTATTCGCGCGGACGACCGACCTGTGCGCGTAGCAAGCCGCGTGCTGCCGGCTTGCCGCTCAGAAAGTCGACGAGCTCGGACACCGACTGCGCCAGCGCCTGAGGGTGTGACATCGGCGACCAGTGGCCAGCCTTGATGTCGCGCCGCCACAGCCGCGAGACCCACTTGTGGGTCTCGTCGTAGACAAACGGCCGCACGAACTGGTCCCTGGTGTTCACGATCAGCTGCACCGGAATGTCGACGTAGTGGTCGACCCTCGCGGCGGTGATGCTGCGAAAGTAGTTGGCGCCGTAGACCTTCAGACTGTTCGCGGCATCGGTCCTGTAGGTGTTCGAGTGATAAATCCGGTCCGGCGGAATTCCGTCGCGCAGCATGAGCATGCGTCGGATTCCCTCGGCGATGAACCCGCGCACCGCAAGCGGCCCCACGATCGGGATCGAGAAGAAGCCCATGTACGAGAAGGACAGGAATTGAATAAGTGCACGCAGGAACTGCAGCGGACGGTACGGGCGCATGAGGCTGCCGATGATGAAGTGCTTGAGATGAACTGCGCTGGGAGCGGATACCGACGTGAACGAGGCGACGTGGTCGCTTGCCCCCGGCCGGGTCAGGTATTCCCACATTCCCGCCGAACCCCAGTCGTGCGCCAGCACATGCACGGGCTCGCCGGGAGCGACGGCGTCGATCACCGCGGCGAAGTCGTCGGCATAGCACGCCATCGTGTAGGCCGAAACCGGTTTCGGAACAGACGATTTGCCGACGCCACGGTTGTCGTAGCGGATGATGCGAAAGCGATCGGCCAACAGCGGCACAACGCCGTCCCACACGACATGCGAGTCGGGCCAGCCGTGCACAAGGACCAGGGCCGGGCCACTGGGATTGCCCTGCTCATAGACGGCGATGCGAACACCGTCAGTGCTGTCGACGAACCGCTCGGTGATTTCAGCCATCGCACCTCCGCCCAATTAGTGGGACCGCTGGTACCGTATCAGGGCCATCGATTCTTCGTGCGAGCGCTCATCAGCGGTCCTCGAGCTCCTCGCGTAGGGCACGTTCGCGTTCGATTCGCCTGCGCGCGTCGTAGTCCCGCATCCGCTGCGGGTAGCCGACCTTCTGCACGTCGTAGACCGGAATGTTGAGCCGGTCGCTCAGCCGCCGCGCGCCGGCGTCTCCCCCGGCCCTGCGCCGAGTCCACTCCCCGTCGGCGGCCACCAGTACGACGGTGACATCGGTGACGGTGGTGCGCGGCTCGACGAACGCCTCTACACCGGTGTGTTCGGCGACCCACTGCTGTAGGTAGCGCAAATCGGCTGCGGGATCACGGCCGTCCGCGCCACGCGCTTTGCGGCCGCCCCGAATCCGGTCGAACAGTCCCACCTGGGCTCGGCTCCTTCCTTCTCACCTCTATCGATAGTGCCAGAGGTTTCAGACCCCAGGTCTGCGGCGAACTGCGACCACCGACGTGACAGGATGGGAACCGACATTCGAGCCAGTACTACCTGACTGACCGTTAGAGGGACCGAGGGAGTCGAAACAGATGGCCATCTCCGTTCAGATGCCCGCACTCGGTGAGAGCGTTACCGAGGGCACTGTCACCCGCTGGCTCAAGCAAGAGGGCGACACGGTGGAACAAGATGAGCCGTTACTCGAGGTCTCCACCGACAAGGTGGACACCGAGATCCCCTCGCCGGCTGCGGGTGTGCTGAAGAAGATCGTCGCCCAGGAAGACGACACGGTTGAGGTCGGCGGCGAGCTCGCGGTGATCGGCGACGCCAGCGAAGACGGCGAGGCATCGGGCGGACAGCCGCAGGCCGCCGAGGAAGAAAAGCCGGAGAAGGAAGAGAAGCCGGCGCAAGAGGAAAAGCCGGCCGAAGAGCCCGCAGCTCAACCCGAACCGGCCGCCGAGGAGCAGGAACAGCCGGCTGGAGAATCCAAGCCGGCCGCGAAGTCCTCCGGTCAAGCGGAGGCCACCTCGGTGAAGATGCCCGAGCTGGGCGAGTCGGTCACGGAGGGCACCGTGACGCGGTGGCTGAAGAAGGTCGGCGACTCCGTCGAGGTCGACGAGCCGCTGGTCGAGGTGTCCACCGACAAGGTCGACACCGAAATCCCGTCGCCGGCAGCCGGCACTTTGCTGTCGATCACCGCCGAGGAGGACGACACCGTCGCCGTCGGCGGCGAGCTGGCCAAGATCGGTGAAGCAGGCGCCGACGCCGCCGAGGAGCCGGCGCCCAAGCCCGAGCCGAAGCAGGAGCAGAAACCAGAACCCGAGCCCGAGGCTCCGAAGGAAGAGGCTCCGAAGCAAGAGGCTCCGAAGCAAGAGGCTCCGAAGGAAGAGCCCAAGCCAGAACCCAAGCCGGAGCCGAAACCCCAGCCGGAACCTTCGCCGACCTCGGCCGAGGCCGGTCCGTATGTCACCCCGCTGGTGCGAAAACTGGCCGCCGAGAACAACATCGACCTGGCATCGGTGAAGGGCACCGGTGTCGGCGGGCGGATTCGCAAACAAGACGTGCTTGCCGCGGCGGAAGAGAAGCAGGCCCCGGCCGCCCCGGAACCGGAGGCAGCACCTGCGGCCCCGGCCAAGCCGGCCGCCGCGAAGCCCGCGCCTGCGCTTGCGCACCTGCGCGGCACCACCCAGAAGGCGAACCGGATCCGTCAGATCACCGCGAAGAAGACACGCGAATCCCTGCAGGCCACCGCGCAATTGACGCAAACCCACGAGGTCGACATGACCAAGATCGTGGCTCTGCGCGCCAAGGCGAAAAACGGGTTTGCCGAACGGGAAGGCGTCAACCTCACGTATCTGCCGTTCGTCGCCCGTGCGGTGATCGATGCGCTGAAACTGCATCCGAACGTCAACGCCAGCTACAACGAGGAAAGCAAGGAGATCACCTACTACGACGCCGAGCACCTCGGCTTCGCGGTCGACACCGAACAGGGTCTGCTGTCGCCGGTGATCCACAACGCGGGCGACCTGTCGCTTGGCGGTCTGGCGCGAGCGATCGCCGACATCGCGGCGCGGGCGCGGTCGGGCAAGCTCAAGCCCGACGAGTTGTCCGGCGGCACGTTCACGATCACCAACATCGGCAGCCAGGGCGCACTGTTCGACACCCCGATCCTGGTGCCGCCGCAGGCGGCAATGCTGGGCACCGGCGCGATCGTCAAGCGACCCAGGGTCATTGTCGACGAGAACGGCAACGAGTCCATCGGCATCAGGTCCGTCAGTTATCTGCCGCTGACCTATGACCACCGGCTGATCGACGGCGCCGACGCGGGCCGTTTCCTGACCACCATCAAGCGACGACTCGAAGAGGGCGCGTTCGAGGCCGACCTGGGGCTGTAGACAACCGTGACCGACGCCGTCATCGCGATTGCGGGGTCCTCCGGCCTGATCGGCTCGGCCTTGGTCTACGCCTTGCGCGCCACCGACCGCCGGGTGATGCGAATCGTGCGCCGAGCTCCGTCGAACGCCGACGAGGTGTTCTGGAACCCCGACACCGGCGAATTCGACTCGGGCGCGCTGTCCGGTGTCGACGCGGTGGTGAACCTGTGCGGCATCAATGTCGGCGAGAAGCGGTGGTCGGGCGCGTTCAAGCAAACCCTGCGCGACAGCCGCATCGGCCCGACCGAGGTGCTGTCCGCCGCGGTGGTGGAGGCCGGTGTTCCGACGCTGATCAATGCCAGCGCGGTCGGCTATTACGGCGACACAAACAGTCAGACCGTCGACGAAACCGCCCCTGCCGGTGAAGGTTTCATGGCGCAGCTCTGCGAGGACTGGGAGGCTGCGACCTCGTTCGCCCAGCACGACGGTGCCCGGGTGGTACTGGTGCGCACCGGGCTGGTGCTGTCGCCGTCCGGTGGAATCCTCGGCCGCGTCAGGCCGCTGTTCTCTTTCGGGCTCGGCGCCCGGCTGGGCAACGGTCGCCAGTACATGCCGTGGATCAGTCTGGAGGACGAAATCCGGGCTCTGCTGTTCGCAATCTCGCACGACGACGTGTCAGGCCCCGTCAACCTGACCGGACCCGCGCCGGTGACCAACGCGGAATTCACCGCCGCGCTCGGGCGCACGGTGAACCGGCCAACCCCATTGATCGTCCCCGCATTTGCGCTGCGCACGGTGCTGGGCGAGTTCGCCGAGGAGGGCCTGCTCGGCGGGCAGCGCGCGATCCCCGCAGCACTGGAGCGAGCGGGTTTTGCGTTCCACCACAACACCATCGGCGAGGCGTTGGCCTTCGCCACGGCGCCGAAAGACACATGACGGGTAGCGTCAGAGCCATGGCAGCATCTATCCGGTCGGCCGGCACGCCGATCGACGTGCGGCGGCTGGGCACGGTCGACTACCAGGCGGCCTGGCAGCTGCAGCGCGAGCTGGCCGACGCCAGGTTCACCGGCGGTCCGGACACCCTGCTGCTGCTGGAACATCCGTCGGTGTACACAGCGGGCCGCCGCACCCTGCCCGACGAGCGCCCCGTTGACGGCACCCCCGTCGTCGACACCGACCGGGGCGGCAAGATCACCTGGCACGGGCCGGGGCAGCTGGTCGGCTACCCGATCATCGGATTGGCCGAGCCGCTCGATGTGGTGAATTTCGTTCGCCGCCTTGAGGAATCGATGATCAAGGTGTGCGCTGAGCTGGGCCTGGAAACCGGACGCATCGAGGGCCGGTCCGGCGTATGGGTGCCCAGCCAAGACACCAAGGACGGGCGGCGTCCGGCACGAAAGATCGGTGCCATCGGCATCCGGGTGTCGCGCGCGACCACGCTGCATGGTTTCGCGCTCAACTGCGACTGCGACCTGAGCTCATTTTCCGCAATAGTGCCGTGCGGCATCTCCGACGCGGGCGTGACGTCGCTGACCGAGGAACTGGGCCGCCATGTTTCTGTTGCCGACGTGCTGGGGCCGGTGGCCGACGCCGTGTGTGACGCGCTCGACGGCCGCCTGGTAGTAGCGTTGACGTAGTGACAGTCACTCCAGAAGGTCGCAAACTCTTGCGTCTCGAGGTTCGCAATGCCGAGACGCCGATCGAGCGCAAGCCGCCGTGGATCAAGACCCGCGCCAAGATGGGCCCGGAGTACAAGGAGCTCAAGGCGCTGGTCCGGCGCGAAGGACTGCACACCGTCTGCGAGGAAGCCGGCTGCCCGAACATCTTCGAGTGCTGGGAGGACCGCGAGGCCACCTTCCTGATCGGCGGTGAGCAGTGCACCCGTCGCTGCGACTTCTGCCAGATCGACACCGGGAAGCCGGCCGAACTCGACCGCGACGAGCCCCGCCGCGTAGCCGAAAGCGTGCAGGCGATGGGGCTGCGTTACTCCACGGTGACCGGGGTGGCCCGCGACGACCTGCCCGACGGCGGCGCGTGGCTCTACGCCGAAACCGTGCGGGCCATCAAAGCGCTCAACCCGAACACCGGCGTCGAGTTGCTGATCCCCGACTTCAACGGCGTGCCCGCGGCCCTCGAGCAGGTCTTCGACGCGCGCCCAGAAGTGTTGGCGCACAATGTCGAAACCGTGCCGCGCATCTTCAAGAGGATCCGCCCCGCGTTCCGCTACGAGCGCAGCCTCGCCGTGCTCACCGCGGCCCGCGAATACGGCCTCATCACCAAGTCCAACCTCATCCTCGGCATGGGCGAGACACCCGACGAGGTGCGCACCGCGCTTCGCGATCTCTGCGACGCCGGATGCGACATCGTCACCATCACCCAGTACCTGCGGCCGTCGCTGCGCCACCACCCGGTCGAGCGCTGGGTCAAGCCCGAGGAGTTCGTCGAGCACGAGCGCTACGCTTCAGCCCTCGGTTTCGCCGGAGTGCTGGCCGGCCCGCTGGTGCGGTCGTCTTATCGAGCGGGCCGGCTGTACGCCAAGGCCGTCGCATCCCGGCCCGCCGTATCCTGAGTGAATGGCGAAATCCCGCAAGCCCGCTGTCACCAAAGCCGCGAAGGCCGAGGCCAAGGCGGCCCGCAAGGCGGCCTCCAAACAGCGCCGCAGCCAGCTGTGGCAGGCGTTCCAGATTCAGCGCAAAGAGGACAAACGCCTTCTGCCGTACATGATCGGCGCATTCGTGCTGATCGTGGGCGCGTCGGTGGCCTTCGGGTTCTTCTCGGGCGGCTTCACCGGGTACATGATGATCCCCCTTGGCGTCGTGCTCGGCGCGCTGGTGGCCTTCATCATCTTCGGCCGCCGCGCGCAGAAGTCGGTGTACCGCAAGGCCGACGGGCAGACCGGGGCCGCGGCGTGGGCGCTGGACAATCTGCGTGGCAAGTGGCGGGTAACTCCGGGCGTCGCCGCCACCGGCCACTTCGACGCGGTGCACCGGGTGATCGGCCGCCCGGGCGTGATCTTCGTCGGCGAAGGGTCGGCGACGCGCGTCAAGCCCTTGCTCGCCCAGGAAAAGAAGCGCACGGCACGGCTGATCGGTGATACCCCGATCTACGACGTCATGGTCGGCAACGGTGAGGGCGAGGTGCCGCTGGCCAAGCTGGAACGGCATCTGACCAAGTTGCCGGCGAACATCACTGCCAAGCAGATGGACGCGCTCGAGTCACGGCTCGCAGCGCTCGGCACGAAGGCCGGCCCGGCGGCGATGCCCAAGGGCCCGCTGCCGACGCAGGCCAAGATGCGCAACGTGCAGAGGACCGTGCGGAGGCGCTGATTAGCGCCTGACGACTGCCGTCTTGGTAGCCAGGTCCTGGACACCCCGCTGATCTGTGTCGGTGAACAGGGCAGGGATCACAAACTGCACGAGGATGACGCGGACAAGGGCACGGCCGACACCGACGTGCTGTCGATGATCGACGGAGACCACGCGTAGACCGAAAATGAGCTGTCCAGGGGTGAACTGGTACAAGCGAACGGCCACGGTTCCCAGCAAAACAAAGGTCAAGGCGACCGCCACTGACCCTATCCACGAGTACATGAAGGCCTCCGCGCCGATCGCCAGTCCCACCACGATCCGGGCAATGCCGTAGGCGATCAGGTAGTCGACGCATACCGCGGCGATGCGCCTGCCCATCCTGGCGAGGGATCCGGGGCCGGTCTGCGGCAAGCCGAGCCGCTGGCCCGGATAGTCATTGGGTCCTTGGTCCTGGCTGCCCGAGCCCGGTTCGGGACCCGACAGCCAGGAACCAGTTGCGCGGGCCATCACAGCGTCCCCGGTGGACCGGCGGCTTTAGCTTTTGAAGGAGTCTGGGAACCCCGCCTGCGTGTCGGCACCCTCTCGTATGATTCAGCCAGGGCTTGGACTGGGCCGTCGGGCGGCCGCGGAGAGACAACCGCGCGCACAGCCGAAAAGAGTCTGGGGCAGTCGCCGAGTATGTGGGCTTCAGCCATCAGAGAAGTCACACTGTCAGGATAAGCGGGACAGGGGGCCCAACTGGGCCCCATCGGCCGCCGGGGCTCCATCCGGGGCTCCGGTTTCCGCCGCTGCACCGAGATTGCGTAACTTCAGCGCAACATGCGGTTGACGACCGTGCAACATCGTGTCCATAGCGTCAAACCGCGGGTTTACCAGATATAAGGAGAGTAATCAGTGGCAGAAAAGACGGCTGACGACATCATCAAGCAGATCAAGGACGAAGACGTTCAGTACGTCGACATCCGGTTCTGCGATCTGCCCGGTGTTGTCCAGCACTTCTCGGTCCCGGCTTCAGTGTTCGACGAGAGTGTGTTCGAGGACGGCCTGGCGTTCGACGGCTCGTCGGTGCGCGGCTTCCAGTCGATCCACGAGTCCGACATGATGCTGCTTCCGGACCCCGACACCGCGCGCATCGACCCGTTCCGCGCGGCCAAGACCCTGAACCTCAACTTCTTCGTGCACGATCCGTTCACCCGTGAGGCCTACTCCCGCGACCCGCGCAACGTGGCCCGCAAGGCGGAGAATTACTTGGCCAGCACCGGCATCGCCGACACCGCCTACTTCGGCGCCGAAGCCGAGTTCTACATCTTCGACTCGGTTTCGTTCGACTCGCGGATGAACGGCACCTTCTACGAGATCGACTCCGAGGCCGGCTGGTGGAACACCGGTGAGCCCGTCGAGTCCGACGGCAGCGCCAATCGCGGCTACAAGGTTCGCCCAAAGGGCGGCTACTTCCCGGTCGCCCCGTACGACCACTTCGTCGACCTGCGCGACCAGATGTGCACCAACCTGCAGAACGCCGGCTTCGTCCTGGAACGCGGTCACCACGAGGTGGGCACCGCCGGCCAGGCCGAGATCAACTACAAGTTCAACACCCTGCTGCACGCGGCCGATGACCTGGTGCTGTTCAAATACATCATCAAGAACACCGCGTGGCAGGCCGGCAAGACTGTGACCTTCATGCCGAAGCCGTTGTTCGGCGACAACGGTTCGGGCATGCACGCCCACCAGTCCCTGTGGAAGGACGGCCAGCCGTTGTTCCACGACGAGTCTGGCTACGCGGGCCTGTCGGACACCGCGCGCCACTACATCGGCGGCATCCTGCACCACGCACCGTCGCTGCTGGCGTTCACCAACCCGACGGTGAACTCCTACAAGCGCCTGGTGCCGGGCTACGAGGCCCCGATCAACCTGGTGTACAGCCAGCGCAACCGCTCGGCATGTGTGCGCATCCCGATCACCGGCAACAACCCGAAGGCCAAGCGCCTGGAGTTCCGGTGCCCGGACAGCTCGGGCAACCCGTACCTGGCGTTCGCGGCGATGATGATGGCCGGCCTTGACGGCATCAAGAAGAAGATGGAGCCGCAGGCCCCCGTCGATAAGGATCTGTACGAGCTGCCGCCGGAAGAGGCCGCCGGCATCCCGCAGGCGCCGACGTCGCTCTCAGCGGTGATCGACCGGCTCGAGGAGGACCACGAATACCTCACCGAGGGCGGCGTTTTCACCGAGGACCTGATCGAGACCTGGATCTCCTTCAAGCGGGAGAACGAGATCCTTCCAGTGCAGATCCGGCCTCACCCGTACGAGGTCGCGCTGTACTTCGACGTGTAACCACAGCTGACGACAAACGCCGGGGCCCCTTTGGAGCCCCGGCGTTTGCCTTTGTGGGGAAACGATAGGGAAACACCCGATTTCTCCGGAGTGATTCCGGCATAACGTCAAGCACTGGGGGAGGCGGTAACAACGTCGTGCGGCCGGTGCTTCCATGCCCCGCCGGTCGCGCGACGTTCCCTCAACCCGATTCACAGCGGGGTCCCGGGACCGTAGGGTCAACCGCATGACAACTCTGGACGCGCGCTTTGCAAGCTACTCCTCCCCTGCGTTGAGCATCTTCCGCATTGTGTTCGGTCTGCTGTTCGCGATGCACGGTTCGCAGAAGCTGTTCAACTGGCCGATCGCGTCGCCCATGCCGATCGAGTCGGCGCCTGGCCGGCCTGGTGGGCCGGAATCATCGAGCTGGTCTGCGCTGGCCGGTTTGGGCGCCGGGACCTGGTCCGTCGATGCCCGGCGCCGACGACGGCCTGCAGCGGCGGCCACCAGAGCGCCGCGCCGGGGCTTCGTCGGCCGATTCCGCCGTTAGGACGGGCGTCCCATGCCTAGGAGTTTTCTCGCTGTCGCGGCGGCATTCGGATTGCTGACCGCCATGATCGGACCCGCCGCAGGCACATCGCATGCCGAACCCGCGCGCCTCGTTGTGATCACCACCGGCGGCACCATCGCCACCAGCACCGACGCCAGCGGGGTGCGGCGACCCACGGTCGGCGGCCAGGAGCTTGCCGGCGGGCTCAACGTGGACGTCGTGGACCTGATGAAAAAGGACAGTTCCCAGCTGACACCGGCCGACTGGGATGCGATCGGCTCGGCCGTGAAGTCCGCCGTCGCAGGCGGTGCTGACGGGGTGGTGATCACACACGGCACCGACACCATGGAAGAGACGGCCATGTGGCTCGACGTCACGTATCAGGGCGGCGCGCCGATCGTGCTGACCGGGGCGCAACGCAGTTCCGACGCCCCCGATGCCGACGGGCCCACCAACCTGCGTAACGCGCTGACGGTCGCCGCCAGCCCTGCCGCCCAGAATCAGGGTGTGCTGATCGCGTTCGCCGGCAACGTCTTTCAGGCTCTGGGAACGCGAAAGATGGACACACAGAGCCTGTCTCCGTTCGGTGGCGCGCAGGTCGGAAACGTCGTGGGCGACGCGTTCATCCTGACCCAGCCCGCACGACGGCCATTTGTGGCCGACGTTTCTGCGGGCGGTGCACCGCGCGTCGACATCGTCGCCGCGTACCCCGGCGACGGGTCCGGCCCGATCGACGCCGCCGTCGCGGCGGGTGCCCGTGGCATCGTGCTGGAGAGCCTGGGATCCGGCAACGCCGGCGAAGGCGTCGTGGATGCCGTGCGCCGGCATGCTCCTGCGGGTGTGGCGTTCGCGATCTCCACCCGCGTGCCGACCGGAACCGTCATCGCCGAATACGGTCCAGGCGACGACATGGTGAAGGCCGGCGCGGTGATGGTGCCGAACCTGCGAGCGAGTCAGGCGCGGGTATTGATGATTGCCGCGCTGGCAAGTGGTCAACCGGTCGGCGACGTGATCAATCGCTGGGGTTGAACAGCGAATCTGCAGATCACCCCTGGCTAACAAAGGGTGGTTCGTTAATTCGCTGATCAGATGGTGAAGCGAGAATTCGAGGGAAACACCCGATTCCTCTTCAGCAACCTGGTACGACCATTGACGCATGACCTCTGGGTCAATGGCAGGCGCGACCCCGGCGCTGATCGTGCAGCAGGTCGGGGCATGTGACCGCGTCACCGGCGCGGTCACCTACCAGGCAGCCGTCGACGACGGCCGTTCGCTCACGCTGTCTTTCACCCTGCCGCGGGACGGCGTCGTCGCCGACCTGGGGTACGGCATGTTCCGTTACACGCCGAACCTCCGGGTCAATGCTGATTCCGACAGCTTCAGGGTCATTGCCGATGACGGCGGGGGTGGGTCATTCGATTCGGCCGTGACGTGGACCAACGATAACCACCTGCCTGTCGCGGTCGCACCTCCGACACTGTGGCCGCCCGATACGACCACGGGCGCGGTGACGGTGTCCCCGAATATCGTTGACCCGGACGGAGATTGGCTCACCTTCACCGTTGATGCCCCGTTTCCGCGGCGAGGCGCGGTAACCATCGACCGGGACGGCACGTTCACCTACGTTCCGTTCCCATCCGAACGCGACGACACCGCGCTCGGCGAGGAGACGTTGGGCTTTCGCGCGGTCGACCCACGGGGAGCAAGCGCGTACATCACCGTGACCGTGCCGATCAGCCCGCGCCGCATCGCAATTCCCGCCGTTATCGGCTCGGCGCCAGCCGTCCCCGACCCCCGAACCGGCGTGGTCACCGACACGTGTGGCCACACCGGCGCGGGCTACACATATGCCGCCAGCGCTCCGGCGAAGGGCACGGTGGTGATCGACTCGGCGACGGGAAGTTGGGCCTACCGCCCCGCGGCCGCGTCCCGGCACGAAGCGGTCGCCGATACCGCATCGATGACCGACCGGCAGGACAACTTCACCATCACGGTATCCAAGGGCACGCGGGACAAAGTCGCTGTGCCGGTGTCGGTTTCATTGGTAACGCGCAAGACGGTCCCGTCATATGCGGTCACCGCCGAGATCGCGCTGGGCGTCGTGCCTGCGGGCCTCGCGGTCAGCCCGCGCGGAGACCGGATCTACGTGACGAGCTTCGTTGACGAAGCCGCGATCACGGTCATTCGTACGGTCGACAACGCCGTCTCGCGAATTCCGCTGACGTTCCGTCCCGAAAGTGTGGTCATCGGTCCCGACGGACGCTATCTCTACGTGTCCGACCCGGCCGGTTGCCGGGTTGCCGTGATCGACACGATCGAGTGCACCACGGCGTCGATCCGGGTCGGTAGTCAGCCGTTCCACATGGCCTTATTCGGCGCCGACCTCTACGTCGCCAACAACCAGGACGGCACGGTCAGCGTGATCGACACCGCCGACAACATCGTGATCCGCACAATCACGGTGGGCGGACACCCATACGCGGTAGCTGCTGCCAAGGGTCGGGTTTTCGTCACCGATTACGGCTTCTATGGCGGCCAGTCCACGCATCGCGTGTCGGTGATCGACGCCAGGCTGGGGCTCGCCGTCGACGTGATCCCTGTCGGCTACTACCCCACCGGAGTCGCAATCGCGCCGGATGGCAGCCGACTGTACGTGACCAACAACGAAGGGGCTTACGACAACTCCCATCCCGGCACCACGACGGTCATCGACCTCGCCGCTGCCAGGGTCATCGACACGCTGTCCGTCGGCGGCTGCGCAATCGCGGTCAGCGACAACGGAGATCACGTCTTCGTCGCCAGCAACACCTACGACACGACCTTCACCAGCAGGCTCTCCATCGTCGATATCCCTACCGGCCGAATCGCCGCTACTCCGATCCACGGCGCACCGAATGCATTGGCCGTCAGCGGGGATCGAATCTACGTCACCGACACCTGGCACTCGTCTGTGGTGCAGATCAACAGGCGTGTCGCGTCGGTCGTCGACACCGAAGCCGCCAACAATCCGCCGCAGTTGACCATCACCGAGGTCGAGCCTCACGTGTTTCACGTCAGCGCCGACGATCCCGACGGCGACGTGGTGACCTATATGGCAACACAACCGTTCTGCGGAACCGTGCGCGACCTCGGCGTCGGTCTGTTCGAGTACATCCCCAACGCAACGGCGGCCAAAGGATTCGTCGATCACTTCGCTGTCATCGCCGACGACGGGCATGGCGGTGTTGTGACCAAGACCGTGCCCTTATTCGTCTAGTCCAAGATCCTTCCGGAACTTGCGCATGCCGTCGATCTTCTCGGCGAGCGTCGCCGCGGGGCCGCTGTAAAACATCCACGGCATCGTGATGATCCCGGTGATGCCGCTGGTCTCGGCACGCTCGTAGTGTTCGGGGGTGAACGCATCAGTCAGTGGCGTCAAGATGGCGAAATCGTCCATCGACAGTCCATTTTCGGCGCGCAGTTCGCGCAACCGTTCGACGCGTTCGATGGCCCGGTCGGTGGTGATCAGGTCGCCGATCCAGCCGTCGTGGCGCGCCGCCCGCCGCAGCGCGATGTCGCTGAGACCGCCGACATAGATCGGGATCGGCGGCGGCGACGGTTCCATCTCCAGACGCGGCGCAGAATAGAACTCGCCATCGAACTCGGTCCAGCCCGGCTGCCACAACGCCTTCATCAGTTCCAGCATCTCGTCGGTGCGTCTGCCGCGGCGGTCGAAGCGCTGACCCATCAAGGTGAACTCTTCCTCGCACCACCCGACGCCGATGCCGAGTTCCAGTCGGCCGCCGGCCAGATATGCGGCCGTGCCAATGGATTTCGCGGCGGAGTATGGATCGCGCATCGCAGGCAAGTACACCGTCGTCACGAAGCGCAGCCGCGTCGTGACCAGCGCTATCGCGCCGATCATCACCCACGGATCGGGCCAGTCGGTGAACGCCTCCCAGCGGCGCTTACCGTCTTTCGTGTAGGGATACGGCGTCTTCAACGTCTCCAGGTTGATGACGTGGTCGGGGATGCCCATTCCGTCGTAACCGAGATCATCGGCGGCCTTGGCGATTTCGACGACCTCGCTGGTCTCCAGGAACGCCGTGCTGACATAAAACTTCATCCGGCGTCCCTGGCCCAGGCCGGCCGGATGAAGACCCCTTCAGCCTCTACCGTGGTGCCCTCGGCGTCGATGAGATAGCCGCGCGCGAAGGTTTTCACGCCCTCGGTGCGCTCGATGAATGCCTCGGCGCGCAACTTGCCGAGCGGTGTGCCGCGCAGGTATTTGACTGTGATGGTGCCGGTGAACTTCGGCTTCGTCAGTCCCTCGCTGGCCGCCTCACCGAGGATGTGGTCGAGCACCAGCGCGCAGATACCGCCGTGCACCCAGCCAGGTGGCCCTTCGTACGCGCCACTCAGGGTGAACTCGCTCCAGGCTCGGCCATCGGACTCGTGGTGGATGACCATCGGCGGGGCGATCGCATTGCGGAGCCCGACAGCGGGGTTGGCCCATGTCAGCGGCCGCCCGGTGGCTTCGTGCCGCAGCGTCGTCGTCGCGGTGCGCTGCTTGCCCTCGAGGATCGCCGTGACGGCCTCGATCGCCGCCTGCGCCTTGCGCGCGGTCGCTTCGTCGACGTCGGTGTGGATGCCCACGCCGATGAGTTTGCGTATCGCGTCAGTCAACGGCTCGTAGAGCAGGCGTTGGCGTTCGTACTCCTGTGCGCTGATGACGTCGAATCCGAAATCCATGCTCAAGTTTTTTGCCTCATTCGCCGAACACCTTTCGCACTACCGCCTTTGCCCGGCGGGTCACCCGCAGATAGTTGTCGAGAAACTCGCCGCCGTCGTCGGAATCCCAGCCCGCCGCCAAGGCCACGGCGTTGAGCTGGCGACCCGGGCCCGGCAGTTGATCGGTGGCCTTGCCGCGCACGAGCACCAATGCGTTGCGCGCCCTGGTCGCCGTTAACCACGCCTGCCGCAACAGCTCGACGTCTCCCTCGGCGATCAGCTCGGCAGAACCGATCGCATCGAGCGCATCCAGCGTCGAAGTGCTGTGCAGCGCAGGCACTTTGTGCGCATTCCGCAGCTGAAGCAACTGCACGGTCCACTCGATGTCGGCCAGCCCGCCGCGGCCCAGTTTGGTGTGCGTGTTGGGATCCGCGCCGCGCGGCAACCGCTCGGCATCGACACGCGCCTTGATGCGCCTGATCTCCTGCACGGCTTCGGCGGACACCCCACCCGCCGGGAATCGGGTCTTGTCGGCCATCAACAGGAACTGCTCACCGAGCTCCGGATCGCCGGCCACTCGGTGCGCGCGCAACAGCGCCTGAATCTCCCACGGCTGCGCCCATTGCGCGTAGTAGGTCTCATACGAGGCAAGTGTGCGTACCAACGAGCCGTTGCGCCCCTCCGGACGCAGCCCAGCGTCGACCTCGAGCGGCGGATCCGCGCTTGGTGTGCCCAGCAGCGTGCGCACCTGCTCGGCGATGGTCACGGCCCACCGCACCGCGGCCGACTCATCCGTACCGTCGTTCGGTTCACACACGAACATCACGTCGGCGTCAGACCCGTACCCGAGCTCACCACCGCCCAGCCGGCCCATGCCGATCACCGCGATGCGCGCAGGCACGCCGTCGTCGGGAGTGTTGGCGCGGATGACCGCATCCAATGCCGCCTGCAGCACGGCCACCCACACCGATGTCAGGGCCTGGCACACGTCGGTCACCTCAAGCATGCCGAGCAAGTCGGCCGAGGCGATCCGCGCCAGTTCGCGCCGACGCAGCGTCCGCGCGGCGGCGATGGCCCGCACCGCCTCGGCGTGCCTGCCCGCCGAGGCGATCAGTGCCCTGGCCACCCCTTCGGGTTCCACGTCGCACAGTTTGGGGCCGTCCGGACCGTCGGCGTATGACTGAATGACCTCGGGTGCCCGCATCAGCAGTTCGGGCACATAGGCCGAGGTACCCAGCACGTGCATCAGCCGCTTGGCCACCGCGCCCTCGTCGCGCAGCGTCGAAAGGTACCACCGGTGATCGGCCAGCGCCTCACTGATCCGCCGATACGCCAGCAGACCGGCATCGGGATCTGGGGTGTCCGACAACCAGTCCAGCAGGGTCGGCAGCAGCACCTGCTGCACCCTGCCACGCCTGCCGCTTGAGCTCGTCAGCGCCGCAAGGTGTGTCAGCGCGCTCTGCGGCCCTTCGTAACCAAGTGCCGCGAGCTGACGTTCGGCGGCGTCCGGCGTCATACCCTCTGAAATACCAACGGTCCCGACCGATTCCAGCAGCGGCTGATAGAACAGCTTGGCATGCAGCCGCGACACCCGCACGTTTTGGCGCTTGAGCTCCTCGCGCAGTACGCCGAGCGCGTCGTGCTGACCATCGGGGCGTACATGGGCCGCGCGGGCCAGCCAGCGCAGCGCCTCGTCGTCATCGGTCTCGGGCAGCATGTGCGTGCGCTTGAGCCGCTGCAGCTGCAGCCGGTGTTCGAGCAGCCGCAGGAACTCGTAGGAGGCGGTCATGTTGGCGGCGTCGTCGCGGCCGACGTAGCCGCCCGCGCCGAGCGCGTCCAGTGCGTCAACCGTCGACGCCACATGCAGTGATTCGTCGTTGCGGCCGTGCACCAGCTGCAGCAACTGCACCGCGAACTCGACGTCGCGCAGCCCGCCGGTGCCGAGCTTGATCTCGCGGGACCGCTCCGGGGCAGGCACGAGTTCTTCGACACGCCTGCGCATCGCCTGCACCTCGGGCACGAAGTCCTCACGCTCGCTGGCCGTCCACACCATCGGCATCAGCGCCTCGATGTACTGCCTGCCGAGGTCGACCTCCCCGGCGGCGGGCCGCGCCTTCATCAGCGCCTGGAATTCCCATGTTTTGGCCCACCGCTGGTAGTACGCGACGTGCGAGTCCAGCGTGCGCACCAGCTGCCCGTGCTTGCCCTCCGGCCGCAGCGCCGCATCCACCTCGAAGAACGTGTCGCCCGCGAACCTCATCATCTCGCCGGCCAGCCTGGTCGCGGTCGCATCCGCATTGTCTGCCACGAAGATGACGTCGACGTCGCTGACGTAATTCAGTTCGCGCGCGCCGCACTTGCCCATCGCGATCACCGCGATCCGCGGGCACTCGCCGTCGTCTCCGCAGACCTTGCGGGTGGCGACCGTCAGCGCGGCGCCCAGCGCGGCATCGGCGAGATCGGACAGGTGCTCGCCAACCGTCCTGAACGCCAGCACGGGTTCGTTCTCCACGGTCGATGCGAGATCAAGGGCGGCCAGCACCAGCAGCCGATCACGATACAGCTTGCGCAATGGAGACACCGCAGCCGCTGTGTCCCTTGCGATTTCGACGCGTATGGCCAGGTCGGCGAACGCGGCGCGCAGCTGCTGGGCCGACGGCAGCGTGACGTCCCCGCTCAGCAGGTGCCACGAGTCGGGATTTGCGACCAGGTGATCGCCGAGTGCCAGCGACGAACCGAGCACACCGAACAGCCGGCCCCGCAGAGCCTTGTCCCTGACCAAGCCCGTGTTGAGTTCGTCCCAGCCCCGTCCGAGCGCGTCGGCGAGCCGGACGATCGCACGCAACGCGTTGTCGGCGTCGGGTGCGCGTGACAGCGACCACAACAGCTCGACGTGCGCGTCGGAGTTCCAGCCCAGCCGGTCCAGGTCCGCGGTCGCGGACGGCTCGACAAGCCCTAGCCGGCCAACGCTGGGCAGCTTGGGACGCTGCGTCGCAGGTTTGGCCACTCCGTCACGGTAACGCAGCCGTCATTCCGTCCGTCTTCCTAGAGGGACAAGTAGGCCTTCAGCTCGAACGGCGTGACATGGCTGCGGTAGTTCTCCCACTCGGCGCGCTTGTTGCGCAGGAAGTAGTCGAACACATGCTCCCCCAACGCTTCCGCAACCAGCTCGGAGTTCTCCATCTCGGTGAGCGCGACGCCGAGGCTGCCTGGCAGCTCCTTATAGCCCATCGCGCGGCGCTCCTCGGTGGTGAGGCTCCACACGTTGTCCTCGGCCTGCGGACCGAGCACGTAGTTCTTCTCGATGCCGCGCAAACCGGCGGCCAGCAGCACCGCGAAGGTCAAATACGGGTTGCAGGCCGAGTCGGGGCTGCGCACCTCGACCCGCCGCGAGGCGGCCTTGCGTGGCGTGTACATCGGCACCCGCACCAGCGCCGAACGGTTGGCCGCTCCCCACGATGCCGCCGTCGGCGCCTCGCCGCCGTGCACCAGCCGCTTGTAGGAGTTGACCCACTGGTTTGTGACGGCGCTGATTTCCTGGGCGTGCTCGAGAATGCCCGCGATGAACGACTTGGCGACGTCGGAGAGCTGCAGGGGATCGTCTGGGCTGTGGAAGGCGTTGGTTTCTCCCTCGAAAAGGCTCATGTGGGTGTGCATGGCCGAGCCCGGATACTCCGCGAACGGTTTGGGCATGAAGGACGCCCGCACCTTGTCGCCGAGCGCCACCTCCTTCACCACGTACCGGAACGTCATCACGTTGTCGGCCATCGACAAGGCGTCGGCGTAGCGCAGGTCGATCTCCTGCTGACCGGGCGCGCCCTCGTGATGGCTGAACTCCACCGAGATGCCCATTTGCTCGAGCGCGTCGATTGCGTGGCGGCGGAAGTTCGGAGCCGCGTCGTGCACGGCTTGGTCGAAGTAGCCCCCGTTGTCCGCCGGCACCGGAACCGACCCGTCGTTCTCTCCGGGCTTCAGCAGGAAAAACTCGATCTCGGGGTGCACATAGCAGGAGAACCCGAGGTCGCTGGCCTTGGACAACTGACGGCGCAGCACGTGGCGCGAGTCGGCCCACGACGGTGAGCCGTCCGGCATTGTGATGTCGCAGAACATCCTGGCCGAGTGATGCATGCCCCCGCTGCTGGTCCACGGCAGCACCTGGAATGTCGACGGATCGGGCCGCGCCACCATGTCGGCCTCCGACACCCTGGCAAAGCCCTCAATCGCAGACCCGTCGAAGCCAATGCCCTCCTCGAAGGCGCCTTCGAGTTCCGCAGGGGCGATCGCGACCGATTTGAGGTATCCGAGCACGTCGGTGAACCAGAGGCGGACGAAGCGGATGTCGCGTTCCTCCAGCGTGCGCAGCACGAATTCCTTCTGTCGATCCATGTTCGCAGCGTAGGTTCCGGCTGTTAATTCTGTGTTACGGCCCTGCTAGCTCTGGCACTTCAAGCCCTCCGGCGCCTATTCCGAAATCGTCCCGGGCCGCCTACCCTGGTAATAGCGACGGATTTGGGCAGAAGTTGCGTTCGGTATCCGTTGCGAGATGGCCGTTGGTGCAGCAACTGTGGTGTTAAGAAGCTAGCGCCAAACCGGCCGCCGTCGAATTTCGACTGTGTGACAAAACGCAGTGTTTGACCGGCTCGCGGACGAGAGTTCGCCCACGTCGCTACTGGCACCTCAAGCCGTCTGGCGGAACAACGGAGTCGATGAGGAAGTTCACCACCGCAGTGTCGACACACTGATCGCCGTTGAACACGACGGTGTGCTGAGTGCCGTCGAACGTGATCAGAGCGGCGCCCATTTGGCGGGCCAGATCCACGCCTGCCGCATACGGGGTAGCCGGATCGTGGGTGGTGGACACGACGACGACCTTCCCTGGGCCCGGTGAGATTGCTGGATGAGGGGTCGACGTGGGCGGCACCGGCCACATCGCGCAAACATCGCGCGGGGCATACCCGGTGAAGGTGCCGTACGCGATGAACGGCGCCGCCTCACGGATCTGTCGATCCGCGTCGGCCCACACCGCGGGGTCGGTGGGATATGGCGCGTCAACACAACGAATCGCGGTGAATGCATCCTGCAGGTTCTTGTAGTGCCCCGATCCGTCGCGGTGCTGATAGTCATCGGCCAGCAGCAGCAGGTCCTCTGCGTCGGTGCCGCGCTGCAGACCCAGTAACCCGCTGGTGAGGTACTGCCAATAGCGCCGCGCGTAGAGCGCGTTGACGGTGCCGGTAATCGCGTCCTGATAACCGAGGCCACGCGGATCCGACGTACCGCCTGGCTTACCGACGAGCGGGTCTACCAGCTCGTGGTAGCGCTCGACGAACTTCGCCGGATCGGTGCCCAGCGGGCAGCCGGCGGATTGCCCGCAGTCTGCGGCGTAGTCGTTGAAAGCCGTTTGGAAACCCGCCATCTGGCGGATGCTTTCGGCGATCGGGTCAATCGATGGGTCGACAGCCCCGTCGAGGACCATCGCCCGCACCCGGTCGGGATACCGCTCGGCGTAGGCCGCGCCCAGCTCCGTTCCATACGAGAAACCGAGATAGTTGATCTGATTCTCACCGAGCGCGGCGCGAACGACGTCCATGTCACGGGCAGAGGACGCGGTCCCGACATTGGCCAGAAAGTCCGTGCCCATCCGGTCGGCACAGGACTGGGCGAACTGGCCCCAGACCGCCTCGATGTGCGCGACGCCTGCCGGGCTGTAGTCGGCCATCGGTTCACGACGGAACGCATCGAACTCGGCGTCGGTGCGGCAGCGCAGCTCCGGCGTGGAATGGCCGACCCCGCGCGGATCGATGCCCACCAAGTCGAAGCGGCGCGCTATTTCGGTGTCAGCCAGCGATGCACCCATGCTGGCGACGGTGTCCACGGCCGATGCGCCAGGTCCGCCAGGATTGACCATGAGGGCGCCGATCTTCTCACCTGAGGCCGGAATGCGGATCACCGCCAACTGTGCTTGGGCGCCTTGCGGTTTGGTGTAGTCGACGGGCACCGAAACCGTGCCGCACTGCGCGGTGGGGATGCCGCTGACATTGCCGATGAATTGCTCGCAGCTCCCCCACATCGGTGGCTGGCCGTATTGCTGGATCGACTCGCCTTCGGGCGACGCCCATGCGGCCGGGCACGCGATCGCCGATACTCCGACGATCGCGAGCAGCGCCGTACCAACCCTGCCCACCCGCCACATGGCAGACATGTTCGCATGGTTAACGGCTTGGGCGGCCGCTCGTCCGCGGCTGGGATACAACAGTGACCTGGCTGTTATCGGGCGTCTAACTCGTAGGTGAGCCACGTCGAGGATTCGGCGCCGATGCCGTCGTAAAGACGTTGTGCCGTCGCGTTGTCGGGCGCTGTTTCCCACACCAACTTCTCGGCGCCACGCTCCCGGCAGAGTTCGCGACACCGCTCGATCAGCGCACGACCGGTCCCCGATCCGCGCGATGCCGGTACCACGAACAAGTCGTTGAGCACCCCGACCCGTGCAGCGTGCAGCGTCTGCCAGGTCCAGTAGATCGTCGCGAAACCCGCTGCGGCTCCGTCGCTGTCGCGCGCGATCAGCTGCAGACCCTCGGACGGATCGTCGATCAGCGCCGTCACCAGCGCCCGCAGCCGCTCGTCGGACGGATCGACGCGGTAAAAGTCGCAGTACGCCCGCAACATCGGCAAGAGGTCGGAAACGTCTTCTGGGGCCACCCTGTCGATCGTCAGCATCGCGTGCCCGGCGGCGGCACGGTCACGTCGACGAGGTAGCGCGCCGCGATGTCGTCAACGCACGGATTCCCTTGGAAGACAACGGTGTGCTGGGTGCCCTCGAAGGTCACCAGGGTGCCGCCCAGCTGGGCGGCCAGATCCACTCCGGCCTGATACGGCGTGGCCGGGTCATTGGTGGTCGACACCACCAGAATCGGCGGCAGGCCGGTCACCTTGATCTCGTGCCGATCACTGGTGGCGGGCACCGGCCAGAATGCGCACGCGTCAAGCGGCGCGAGCCCGGTGAATTCGCCGTAGCTCAGGAACGGCGCCACCTCGCGACTGCGACGATCCTGGTCGACCACCTTGGCACGGTCGGTGACGTGCGGCTTGTCCACGCAGTTGACCGCGACCCGGACATCGGTGGAGTTGTTGTAGTGCCCCTGCGCGTCGCGACCCATGTAGAGGTCGGCCATCGCCAGCATGGTGTCGCCGCTGCCGTCTTTGAGTTCGGACAGCGCCTGGGTGAGGTGACGCCACAAGCCCGGCGAATACAGCGGAAGGATGGTCCCCATGACCGCGTCGTTGTAGCTCAGACCACGGGGATCCGTTGTCTTCGCCGGATTCTTGACCAGCGGCTCGACCAGGCTCTTGTACACGTCGGTCGCCTTGGCGGGGTCGGTGCCGAGCGGGCAGTTCGGACCGGAGGCGCAGTCGGCGGCGTAGTTGTCGAACGCCTTCTGGAAGGCGGCGGCCTGGCGGATCTCCTCCTCGATCTGGTCGGCATTGGGGTCGACGGCGCCGTCGAGGATCATCGCTCGAACCTTGTCGGGATACGCCTCGGCGTAGGTCGCCCCGATCCGAGTGCCATACGAGTAGCCCAGATAGGTCAGCTTGTCGTCACCTAGGCCCGTGCGTATCGCTTCAAGATCCTTGGCCACGCTGGCGGTTCCGAGGTTGGCCAGGAAGTCCTTGCCCATCTTGTCCTCGCAGCGCTGGACGAACTCCTTGTTCTCCTTCTCGATGTGGTCGACGCCCTCCTGGGTGTATTCGACCGTGGGGTCAGCGCGCAACCGATCGTTGTCCGCGTCGGAGTTGCACCACGTGGCCGGCTCGGAGTTGGCGACGCCGCGTGGATCGAAGCCGACGAGGTCAAAGCGCTCACGCACCGACTGAGGCAGCGTGGGGATCATCGAAGCGGCGGCCTCGACGCCGGACTCGCCAGGACCGCCGGGGTTGATGACCAGTGAGCCGATTTTCTGGCCGGTCGCCTTGAACCGGATCAGGGCGATCTGGGCGACGTCGCCGTCGGGTTTGGCGTAGTCCACCGGCACCGACAGCATTCCGCACTCGGCACCGGAGGGCAGCCGAGTCTCGTCGGACGAGGCGGCCTTGCACGGCCCCCACTGGATCGGTGAGCCCGGCCTGGGCGCCGAGATGACGGCGCGCCCGTCGACCATAGTGCTGCACCCGGCCACGAGCAGCACGGCAGCAAGGGTCGCGAGCACCCCAATCTTGAGGTTCATGGCTCCACATGCTGCCATGACCACGCGTCTGCGCTGGCGAGGGCGGGTGTTGGTGGCTATCTCGTGGCGTCCAGAAGTTCGCCGAGCGCCGCCTTGAAGTCGTCGGCCATGTCCCACAGATCGGGCAGCAGTTCCGGGCACGACACGATGCCGACGTCGAGCTTGCCCGTCAACGACATCACGGTGATGTTCAGCCCTGAGCCGTGGAAGATCGGGCCAAGCGGGTACATCGCCTTGACCTCGCTGCCCAGGAAGTACAGCGGTACCTGCGGGCCGGGCACGTTGGAGATCACCAGGTTGTGCACGGGCTTCGCGGCGGTCAGCCGGCTGGCGGCATAGACGCGCATCGCCACCCCGAACACCGCCGGCGCCGCGAACTGCGACCAGTCCTGAAGTAGGGTCGCACCGATCGCCGAACTATGTTGTTTCGCAATGGAATTCGCCTCGGCGATCGACTTCAGGCGCTCGCCCGGGTCCTCAATGTGCGTCTCGAGTTTGGAGAACATGCCCGATACCTGATTGCGGCCGGGACGGTCGGACTTCTCGTGCACCGACACCGGCACCATCGCGACCAACGAGTTGTCGGGCAGTTCGCCGCGGTCGAAAAGGAACTTGCGGAGCACCCCGGACACCAAGGCCATCACGACGTCGTTCAATTTGACGCCGAAGTGGTTCTTCACCGTCTTGATGTCCTCGAGGTCGAGTTGGGCGAAGGCGATGTTGCGATGGCCCGTGACGTTGGCGTTGAACGCCGTCTTCGGCGCGGCGAACGGCGCAGCCATGGCCAGGCCGCTACGGGCGCGTTTGACGGTGTCCACCACCGACGACAGCGTGGTCGGCACCACGTTAACCAGCCTCAACGGCCGGGTGGCGAACTTGAAGGCGCCGCTGACCGCGATTTCCAGGCCGCTGGCATCGCCGACGCCCTCGACCGGATCGGGCGCGGGCGCGTCGGGTTCGGTGCTGCACAGCGTCGACATCAGGTTGGCACCGGTAACCCCGTCGATGCCGGCGTGGTGCATTTTGGTCATCACCGCCAGCCGGCCGCCCTCGTGGGCATCGGTGCCGGAGATGTTCTCGATCACCCACGTCTCCCACAACGGCCTGCTCCGGTCGAGCGGCAGCGACGCGATGTGGCCGCAGATCTCGGCGAGCTCGCGTCGGCCACCTGGGGACGGCAGACCGATGCGGTGCAGGTGCCGGTCGACGTCAAAGTCCTTGTCGTCCACCCAGACTGGGTGGTCGGGGTTGAACCGGGAATCGGCGAGCTTTTCGCGGAACTGCGGCATGGCCTTGATCCGCAGCGAAAGCGCGTCACGCAACCGGTCGAACGTGTAGCCGCCGGGCATGGTCGAGGTGTCCAGCTCGAGGATCGAGCACACATGCAATGGCTGCTTGGCGGTTTCGAGATAAAGGAAACTGGCGTCGAGTCCGCTGAGCCGTTGCATGCGGGTGAGCTTAGGCGCGGCATCGCCAACTGTGAGGAAATCCACTTAACGTGGCTTTTAACTTCTGCTGTCCGAGGTGGCAGACTGGCAGTGTCAGACGAAACCCGGGGACCGTGACGGCCTCGAGGATTCGACCCGACCCACCCAACTGGGGGACAACGATGTCTGAGCAGACCGTATATGGTGCTGCCGAGGTAAAGCCGCGGACGAAAGTTCGCACCCACCACCTGCAGAAGTGGAAGGCCGAGGGCCACAAGTGGGCCATGCTGACGGCCTACGACTACTCCACCGCCCGCATCTTCGACGACGCCGACATTCCGGTGCTACTGGTCGGTGACTCCGCCGCCAACGTCGTCTACGGCTATGACACCACCGTGCCTGTGACGGTCGACGAGCTCATTCCGCTGGTTCGCGGCGTGGTGCGGGGCGCACCGCACGCGCTGGTGGTGGCCGATATGCCGTTCGGCAGCTACGAGGCCGGCCCACAGCAGGCGCTGGCCACCGCGACCCGGTTTCTCAAGGAAACCGGCGCCCATGCGGTCAAGCTGGAGGGCGGCGAGCGGGTCGCCGATCAGATCGCGACGATCACCGCCGCGGGCATCCCCGTGATGGCGCACATCGGATTCACGCCGCAGAGCGTGAACGGCCTTGGCGGCTTCCGAGTCCAGGGCCGCGGCGATGCCGCCGAGCAGACCGTCCATGACGCGATAGCGGTGCAAGAGGCCGGCGCCTTCTCGGTGGTCATGGAGATGGTGCCCGCCGAGCTGGCCACCCAGATCACAGGCAAGCTGACCATTCCCACCATCGGCATCGGCGCCGGACCGAGTTGCGATGCGCAGGTGCTGGTCTGGCAGGACATGGCCGGACTCACCAGCGGTAAGACAGCCAAGTTCGTCAAGCGCTTCGGTGATGTCGGTGGCGAATTACGCAGCGCGGCAATGCAATACGCCGACGAGGTCGCTAGCGGCGCATTTCCCGCCGAAGAGCACTCCTTCTAGGCGAACTCCGCCTTACGCTTCGCAAGGAACGCGTCGATACCTTCGCAACCATCCGCGGATTCGGCGCGTTCGGCGATCAGCCGGCCTTCGCGTTCCATCTGCTCTTCGAGCCCGCTGGAGAATGTCGACAGCAGAAGCGCCTTGACTCCGCCGTTGGATCCGCTTGCGGTCGCGGCCATCTGGTCGGCGAGCTTGTCAGTGCGGGTCGCCAGCTCTGCGTCGGCAACCACCTCGGTGACGAGTCCCCACTGCGACGCCTCCTGAGATGACAACGTCCGGTTGGTCAGCATCAGTTCTTTGGTCCTGGTGATGCCGATCAGCCGCGGCAGAAAGTACGTTGAACTGCCGTCGGGGCTCAGCCCGGCGCGGGTGTAGGCCATCGTGAACGACGCGGACTCCGCGGCGAGCACCAGGTCGCCGGTGGCCGCCAGCGAGAAACCGGCGCCGGCCGCAACGCCGTTGACCGCGATGATCAGCACGGCGTCCATCCGCGCGAACGTCGAAATGGCCCGGTGCAGGTCATCGGCGACGCCCTTGATGAAGCGGCCGCGGCTGGGTGCCGTGGCGAACGATTTCAGATCGCCTCCGGCGCAGAAGAATCGGCCCGACCCGGTGAGCACCACGACCTTGGTCGCCTCGCCGTCGCAACGGGTGGCCGCATCGGCCAGCTCGCGAGTCATGGTGTCGTTCATGCCGTTTGCGGCGTCGGGCCGATTCAGGGTGATTCGGGTGATCGGTCCCGACTGCTCGAACTTGATGGTCTCGTATTCGGTCACACGTGGACTGTATCGGCGAAGCCCAGCCTCGCTGCGGTCAGCTTGTGAAGTTTGGCGAAGTCGCCGTCGAATCCCAGCGTGCGCAGCGCCCCGTCGGCGATTACCCATGGCTGCTCTTCGGGGCAACCGGCGTCGTCCGAGCGGCGGTTGATCACCGACTCGACGAGCCGAAACGGCAGGTCGTCGGCGTCGGCAGGACCGTCGCATTCCTCGATGACCTGGCCGGCGAGGTTGCGGTAGCGGCGCCGCAGCTCGGCGCGACGCAGCCGAAACTGCTCGAACCGGTCGAGCCGTAGCTCGGGGAGCAGGTACAGCGCGCCGAGGTTCCACCGGCTGGCGCACAGCTGGGTGACGTCGCCGACCACCAGGGCGTGCAAGCGAGCCACGGCCGGCCCGTTCTCGTCGAGGAGTTCGGCGGCCAAGCGCATCGGCTCGTCGACGGTGCCTGCCAGAAGCGCGTCGAGGATGTCGTCCTTGGTGGCGAAGTGGTGATACAGCGACGCTTGGCGCATGCCGACCGCTTCGGCGATCCGGCGCGTCGAGGTGCTGGCGTAGCCCAGGTTGGTGAACAGCTCGGCCGCCGCGTCGAGGATCTCTTCGCGCGCGGTGCTGCCAGGGCGTCGCGACTGTTCCAGCCTCGGGCGTCCACGGCCGTCACTGGATCGATGCTCCTCGCGCGAGCGCTCGTCGGGCATGGCCAACATTGTCGCACCGCCGAGCCGCCTGGACCGAATACCTGTCATTTGATAGAAATACAGTCAACGCAGTCGTAACAACCGTGATACCCGGGTGGAATCGCTGCCCTGAAAACTTTCAAGTGACAGTTATTCGGACAGGAGCCGACGATTGAGTACCTACTCAACCACCGGGGCGCGCGACCACGCCCGGTCTCAGGTACAGACCGCCACCATGCGGATTCCCGCGACTCCGCCCGACGTCGACCCGCCGGACCTGCTGTGGGCCGAAGCCGTGCCCCCGGGTTCGTACGCCACTAGGGTGCTGGGCCGCGGCACGCGCGTACGGCTCATCGATCCCGACGGCGGCGCGTGCGCGCACCTGCTGCTCTTCCGCTCGGACGCGCCGTGGGAGCGGCTCAACGTCGCCGACACCGTGAAGGTGCCGTGGCAGGCGTATCTCGGCGCCGGCCACCCGCTGCTGTCCGATCAGGGTCGGGTGCTGGCGACGGTGGTTGCCGACAGCTCCGGCCACCACGACACGTTGTGCGGCATGACTGACGCCGGGCGCGCCAAGATGCTGCTGGCCGCCATCAAGCAGGGCCTCGACATCCGCGATGTCGCCCCGTCGGTGTCGTTGTTCAAAGGCGTCCGCGTCGGCGATGACGGCGCCCTGGGCTTCACCGGTTCGGCCGGGCCCGGCGCCGCGGTTGATCTGCTGATCCACCTGCCCGTTGTGGTCGCGCTGGTCAATATGGCCCACCCGCTGGACCCGAACCCCACGGTCAGCGGCCTCGACGTGCTCGCCTGGCGTGCCGGCGAACAGCTCACCACACCGGTCAACGACGAACCCGAATACCTGCGGGCCCTGTTCAACACCGAAAGCACTTGGGCCGCAGCACAAAACAGTGAGGCACCGGCATGACCACGACAGAACTGGCCGTCATCGGCGACGAGGTGGTCGACGCATGCGCGCCGTGGTCGGCGATCGTGCGGACCGGCCAGACGTTGCAGATCATTGACCTGCACGGCAATCAGGCCGTCGACACGCTGTTGTACGGCGTGTCGGGTAACCAGGTCGAGCACGCGCTGCGCTACAGCGCGCAGGCCACCGTCGCGGCGCAGCGCAACATCTTCCTGAGCACCGGATCGGTCCTTCGGGCCGCCGACGGCACGCCGCTGATGACGATCGTCGCCGATGACGTCGGCAACCACGACACGATCGCCGGAGCGTGCTCCAAGGAGTCCAACACGCTGCGCTACGGCCATCACACCGTGCACCAACACGCTTGTGCGGAGAACTTTTTGGCCGAAGGCGCCAAGTGGGGGCTTGGCAAGCGCGACATCGTGTCGAACATCAACTTCTTCATGAATGTGCCGGTCGAAGCCGACGGCACGCTGGGCATCGTCGACGGGCTCTCCGCGCCGGGCAAGTCGCTGACATTGCGCGCTGAGCGCGACACCCTGGTGCTGGTGTCGAACTGCCCGCAGATCAACAATCCCTGCAATGGGTTCAACCCCACCCCGGTGCGGATGGTGATCTCGACTCAATGAGCGCCATCGAGGTGCTGCGGCCAGGGATGCTGACCACGGTGCAGGACTGGCCCGGCCGGACCGGCTACTGGCATGTCGGCGTGCCGCCGTCCGGGCCGATGGACGATCTGTCGTTCAGGATCGGCAACCGGGTGCTCGGCAATCCGGAGGGCATCGCAGGCCTCGAGTGCACGAGAGGCGGCCTCGCCCTTCGGTTCCCTGACGGCGGACGGGTGTGCCTCACGGGCGCACCGGTGGGCGCGACGCTGGATGGCGCGCCGGTGCCGCAGTGGCAGTCGATCATCGTTCCGCGCGGTGGGGTGCTCGACGTCGCGATGCTGACCGGTCCCGGGATGCGCTGCTATGTGTTGCTGGCTGGCGGCCTGCAGGAACCCGAATATCTCGGCAGCACCGCCACATTCACACTCGGCGCATTCGGCGGTCACGGCGGCCGCCCCCTGCGTGAAGGCGACGTGCTGATAGCAGGAGTCGATTCGGGGCCGCGCAGCGGCCGGCCGGCGCGGGCGGCGATCGATGAGCAGCCCAGCATCGGGCACCGCTGGGAGATCGCGGTCACCGAAGGCCCGCACGCCGCGCCGGAGTTCTTCACGCGTGCCGACATCGACACGCTGTTCGGCACCGACTACACCGTGCACTTCAACTCCGATCGCACCGGTGTGCGGCTAGTGGGTCCCAAGCCGCAGTGGGCGCGCAGCGATGGTGGTGAGGCCGGGCTGCACCCGTCGAACATTCACGACAACGCGTACTGCGTAGGCACTTTGGACTTCACCGGCGACACCCCGATCCTTCTCGGTCCTGACGGGCCGAGTCTTGGCGGCTTCGTCTGTCCGGTCACCGTGGTCGGCGGCGACCGCTGGAAGCTGGGCCAGATGGCGCCAGGTGACGCGGTGCGGTTCGTTCCGGTGCGCGCCGACCGGGCGCCGTCGCTGCGGACCATCGACATCGACCGCCGGGCGTCGCTGCCGGTGGTGATTTCGACGTCAAGCGACTACGACGACGGCGTGCTCATCCGGTTCACGACGTTCGACGGCACCGACGTGACGTTGCGCCGCGACGGCGACGGCGGCGTGCTGGTCGAGTACGGGCCGATGGTGCTCGACCTGGCGATGCGGGCCAGGGTGCACGTGCTCTACGAGGATCTGCGCGCCCGCGACATTCCCGGCATCACCGAGCTCACCCCTGGCGTGCGCTCTCTGCAGGTGCAGTTCGATCCCGCGGTGCTCTCGATGGCCGAAGTGACCGATCTGTTGGCGGGTCTCGACGGCCAGCTGCCACCGTCGGATCAGCTTGTGGTGCCGAGCCGCACCGTCCGGCTGCCGTTGTCGTGGGACGATCCGGCGACCCACGAAGCCATCCAGCGCTACATGCATGGCGTGCGGGCGGATGCGCCGTGGTGCCCGGACAACATCGAATTCATCCGTCGCATCAACGGTCTCGACGAGGTGGCGCAGGTGCACGACATCGTCTTCGACGCACAGTATTTGGTGCTCGGCCTTGGTGACGTGTACCTGGGGGCGCCGGTCGCCACTCCCCTGGATCCGCGCCACCGGCTGGTGACAACGAAGTACAACCCGGCGCGCACCTGGACTCCGGAAAACGCCGTCGGCATCGGCGGTGCGTATCTGTGTATCTATGGCATGGAGGGGCCGGGCGGTTATCAGTTCGTCGGTCGCACCACCCAGGTGTGGAACCATTGCCACCCCGGAAACGGCGGCTCGTTCGAGCCCGGAACGCCTTGGCTGCTGCGGTATTTCGACCGAATCAGCTTTTATCCGGTGAGTGCGGATGAGCTGATGCACCTGCGCACCGAGATGGCCGCCGGACGCGGTGATGTGGCGATCGACGACGGCAAGTTCTCGTTGGCTGAGTATCGCGAGTTCCTCACCGATAACGACGTCAGCATCGCCGCGTTCCGTCAGCAGCAGGCCGTCGCGTTCGCGGCCGAACGGCGAGCATGGGACCTGGCAGGCGAATTCCGCAGGGCTTCCTGACGTCTGTTCACCTCGATATGGCAGCCTGTGTGAACCATGGCGAAACCCAGTGACCAGGCGAATTCGGTGTATCTGGAGGTCGAGCGCAAGTTCGAGGTGTTCGAGTCCACCGTGAGCCCGTCGTTCGAAGGGCTGTCGGCCGTCGCGCGGGTGGAGCGCTCCCCGTCCCAGCAACTCGACGCGGTGTACTTCGACACGCCTGCCCACGATCTCGCCGCCCGCCGTGTCACGTTGCGGCGCCGCACCGGCGGGGCTGACGCCGGCTGGCACCTGAAGCTGCCGGCGGGGCCGGACGCCAGGACCGAGGTGAGGGTCCCCCTCGGCGACGATCCCAACACCGATACGGTGCCCGACGAATTGCTGGATGTGGTGCTGGCCATCGTGCGTGACCGCCCCGTTGGTCCCGTCGCGCGCATTTCGACCAGCCGCACCGTCGACGTGCTCTACGGACCCGACGGCGCCGCGTTGGCGGAGTTCTGCGACGACCAAGTCGTGGCTAGGGCCGAAGATGAAGAGTCCCAGCAGCGGTGGCGGGAGTGGGAGCTCGAGCTGGCCGGGGGTGCCGATCGCGGCGTGCTCGACCGGCTGGCGAACCGGCTGCTCGATGCGGGCGCGGTCCCCGCAGGCCACGGTTCGAAGCTGGCGCGCGTGCTCGAGGGAGAGGACGTCGAGGGGCAGGACGCGATCGAGCCACCTGCCGACCCTGTGCACCGTGCGGTGGCCGAGCAGGTGGAGCAGCTGTTGGTGTGGGATCGCGCAGTGCGGGCCGACGCGTACGACTCGGTGCACCAGATGCGGGTGACGACGCGCAAGATCCGCAGCCTGCTGCAGGCATCCGAGGGTGCGTTCGGCATCTCCGACGACGCCTGGATTCTCGACGAGTTGCGGCAATTGGCGGCGGTTTTGGGGGTGGCGCGCGACGCCGAGGTGCTGGCCGAGCGCTACGAAAAGGCGCTCGACGAACTGCCCAAGGAGTTGGTGCGGGGACCGGTGCGCGAGCGCCTGGTCGACGGCGCCAAGAAGCAGTACAAGTCCGGCCTGCGACGGTCGCTGATCGCGATGCGGTCGGAGCGCTACTTCCGGCTACTCGACGCGCTGGAGGGCTTGGTGGCCGCGGAGCCGCCGGCGACGCTGCCAGGTGAAGAGCCTGCCCACGTGACCATCGACTCGGCGTACAAGCGGGTGCGCAAGGCGGCCAAGAGGGCGGCCGGGGCCGCCGAGGCCGACCGCGACGAGGCGCTGCACCGAATCCGCAAGGGCGCCAAGCGGCTTCGCTACACCGCGGCCGCGACCGGTGACGGCAAGGTCTCCGACCGCGCCAAGACGATCCAGACGCTGCTTGGCGACCATCAGGACAGCGTGGTCAGCCGCACCCATCTGAGCCATCAGGCCGAGACCGCTGCCGCCGCCGGCGAGGACACCTTCACCTACGGGCTGCTCTATCAACTGGAAGACGATCTGGCGCGGCGCTCCCGCGATCAGCTCGACGACGCGTTGAAAAAGCTGGATCGGTCTGTGCGCAAAGCGCACTAGGCGGCTCCCAAAAGAGGCGGATGAGTTGGCCTGTAAGCCGGATTCTGTCCCTCGCCGCCGCGAATTACCACGGCGGCGAGGCGGCGACCATCCATCTGGACACACCGTTGCCGGGTGCCTCAAGCGGCCTACCCGCAGGCTCGGGCGAGCAGCCCTCGGGCGCCTGCGCTGTCGCCCCCCTCGGCGACATTCTTGGCCTTGCTTCGGGTGGGGTTTGCCTAGCCATTCCGGTCACCCGGAATGCTGGTGCGCTCTTACCGCACCGTTTCACCCTTACCACTTTCGAAGTGGCGGTCTGTTTTCTGTGGCACTTTCCCGCGAGTCACCTCGGATTGCCGTTAGCAATCACCCCGCTCTGTGAAGTCCGGACTTTCCTCGAACCACCCGCCGCACCTATCCCCCCATGGTTTGGCAAATGGTCCGCGGCCGCCCAGCCAACTCATCCGCTCGTCCATACTATTCGTATGCCGCAGGTGCCGCCCGCCCGCTATCTGATGCGGGCCAAGGATCTGGTCGACGCCCGCTACGCCGAGCCCATCACCGTCGATGATCTGGCCGCCGCCGCCGGGTTGTCGCGGGCACATTTCAGCCGAATGTTCACCAGGACCTTCGGGGAATCGCCGCGCTCGTATCTGCAAACGCGGCGACTGGAGCGGGCCGCGGCGCTGCTGCGCCACACCGACCGGTCGGTGGCCGACATCTGCGTGATGGTCGGTCTGCAGAGCGTCGGATCGTTCACGACGAGCTTCAGCCGTGTGTACGGGAAGTCGCCCGCGGCGTACCGGGCCAGCATGCCGCCTGCCGCGATCTATGCGCGGGTGCCGAGTTGCATCCTCAAGCGCGATACCCGTCCGCCGGCCGACAGCCGGGTCCGCAAGACAGCACACGGGGAGAAGACGGGCAGGGGCGACCGACCGTAGCGTCGTGTCCATGATCAAGATTGCAAGCGCCCACCTGTGGGTCCACGACCAAGAAGTTGCACTGAAGTACTGGACCGAGAAGGTGGGTATGGAAGTGCGCCAAGATGTTTCGCTGCCTGATCTGGACGAAACGTTCCGCTGGCTGACGGTTGGTCCGCCCGGTCAAGACGACGTGTCCATCGTGCTGATGGCGGTCCCGGGGGAGCCGGTTATGGACGAGGCCACTCGGAAGCAGGTCATGGACCTGACTGCCAAAGGTTTCGCCGGCACCGTGTTCCTCACGACCGAGAACTGCCAGGCCTCCTACGAAGAGATGCAGGCCCGCGGAGTCGAGTTCACCGAGCAGCCCCACCAGATGCCGTACGGCATCGATTGCGGATTCCGTGATCCATCCGGCAACAGTGTGCGACTGACCCAATTAGCGGAGATCCCCGCCAATACTGGATAGGTGCGAACCTCCACCGCAGCGATCGGCTCGGCCGCTTTCTTCGTGGTGGCGCCCGGCACGTTCGTCGGGCTGGGCCCCTGGCTGATCACCCATTGGGAGATCCCGGCGCCCAGCCCGTTGCGCATCATCTTCGGGGCGGTGCTCATCGCATTGGGCCTCATCCCGCCGGTGCACGCGTTCATTCAGTTCGCCAAGGCCGGCGGGACGCCGATGCCAGTCGCACCGACCGAGCGGCTCGTGGTCACCGGCTTCAACCGATTCGTCCGCAATCCGATGTACCTCGGCCTACTCATCGCGATCCTCGGTCAGGCACTGCTTTTCGACAGTCCCTGGCTGGTGCTCTACGCAGCGACCGGCTGGATCGCGACAGCGTCGTTCGTGCACTGGTACGAGGAGCCAACCCTGGTTCGGACGTACGGCGAGCAGTACGAGGAGTACCGCCGCAATGTGCCGGCCTGGACTCCACGCCTGACCCCATGGACACCGACAGGCCCGAAACCCTGATGTCCGTCATATCCGGCGCGGCCGGCTCGTCACACGTGTATGAACCGTTCCGCATCAGCCGCCGGATACTGGATCACCACCGTCCTGCTCACCACCGAATGCGTTGTCGGAGGCGTGATGGGCGGCCTGCAACTCTCGCCGTTCCGGGATACCGCCGAGGATCTGGGTTATCCCTCGTACTTCATGTCGATCCTCGGCTTCTGGTATGTGGCAGCCGGTCTCATCCTGCTTGCGCCACGGCTGGCTCGGCTCAAGGAATGGGCATACGCGGGCCTCGTCATTAACTACACGGGCGCCGCGGCGTCGCACATCTGGACCGGCGACGGCGCGGGAAAGCTGGTGGGGCCGACGGTTTTCCTTGGTCTCACAACGGCATCGTGGGCCCTTAGCCCGCCTGCCCGCCGCGACCTTCCCCGCCGCGACGCTGCCTCGTCGCAGGGGCGCATCGTCGCCTACTGGGTCGCAACGCTGCTCGTCGCCGCGGAACTCGCCGTCGGCGGTGTGTGGGATTTGCTGCGGACCGACTACGTCCGCGATGTCGTCGAGCACCTCGGGTATCCCACCTACCTGCTGACCATCATGGGCGTGTGGAAGCTCCCCGGCGCCATAGTGCTCCTGGTCCCGCGATTCGGCCGTCTGAAGGAATGGGTCTATGCCGGCGCAGTGATCAACTATGCGTCGGCCACCGCGTCGCTTGTGATCGTCGGGGACGGCCTCGGTTCGATCGTCGCGCCTGCGGCATTACTCGCGCTGACGATAGCGTCGTGGTTATTGAAACCGACTGCAGCCATTCGCGACTAAAACTCCAGCGCCGTAGGGACGGCAGGGTGACCCGAGGAACCAGTGACACAGGCAAACCAGGCGACGTCAGAACGGTGGCTCGTCGTCGGGGGTGGAGGTTGGTGGCGGTGGTGGTTTCCAGTCGGGTGGAAGCTCTTCGGGTTCGGGTGGGCCGTTGACCCACGTGCACCAGGGACTGGTACTGGGTTCGGCGCCTTTGAACAGGATCAGCATCTTGCGCATGTGGTTGCGCCACTTGCGAGCCTCGATCTCGTGTTTGCGCGCATAGTTGATCCGCCGGGTCTCGGCGTTCACCGGCCGCTGATCACGAATCTTTTTGCGGGCACGCGCGATCCGCTTAGCTTTCTCTTTGGCGTGGCTACGCTTGCGCGGTGTGGGCTCCCGACACGGTGGGCGCAGTTGCGGAAACAAGTCATACCCAGCCGGCGTCGTGCGATACTGCTGCCCCGTGGGCGAGGTCCACACGATGGTGCCATCGGGCAGCTGTTCATCGCGCCACCCGCCCGGACCACCATGAAACGTTTTGAGCCGGTGATGTTCTCGGCAATAGCACGCCAGATTCCGCGGCACCGTCAGCCCACCGGCGCCCGGGTTGGCGTGATTAAACGGTGTGGTGTGGTCAACGTCGCATATCCACGCTTTGCGATCACAGCCCGGGAACCGGCACGTCAAATCCCGACACCGGATCCAGCGCTCCAACGCCGCCGAGGGCTGATAACGCAGCGCCTCCTGCGGGCTCACCGCTGGGCACTCCACCGGCCGAATTGTCGCAGTGTCGGCCAGGTCCCGCCCGTGCTCGGCGTCGATGACCCCATACCCCTCCAGATAGCCGGGCTGTTCGCTGTCCCCGGCGAGCGTGGCCTCGGTGGCGATCACATTGATCACCGTCTGCACTCCACCAGCAGCCGGCTCGGCATCGGTGACACGCGACGGGCAATCGGGTTGACCGCAGTTGCAGGTGAGGTCGCGACGTTCGCGCAGCGCGTCGACCGCATCGGCGCGACGCTGGGCGATGGTACGAGAATCCTTGGCGCACACCGATGTCGCCATATCGGACAGCGTCTTGTCGAACGCCGCCGCAGCAGTGGCCGGCAGCCTCCCACGCACCTGAGCCGTCCCATCGGGCAGCGGCGTCACAGTGATATGGCGACCATCATCAGCGTGCACCCGGCGCTCCTTTGCCGCACCCGGATCGATCACGCGTACCGCGGCATCCACCGCGTTGACGATGCGCTTGCGTGACCAGCACTGCCAGGCAGCGATCCGCTCGGCCAACGAGGTATCCAATTGGTCGATCAGACTGTCGGCGACCAGCTCGGTGCGCGCGATGATCACCTGCACGGTGCGCCAATCGGTCTTACCGTCGGCCAGCAGCGCGGCCACCTTGGGCAGCCGGGTGTCCAACGTCTCGGCCTGGCCCACTAAATGTTTGGCCGCCATCGGCGACATATTCATCGCCGCCGACACTTCCGCCGTGGTACGGGCGAACCCGGTGATCAGCGCATATCCCGAATCCGGATCCGCGTGCTCAGCCTCACCCGTCCGCAGCGACAACAACGCCGCGATCGCCACGCAGCGATGAGCCATCAGCGCTGACTCTTGCTGAACGCCCATCTCGATCTCTTCGACCAAGACCTCCGCGGCACCCTCGAACATACATTCGATTCTGCCACGATCCACTGACAAATCTCACGCCTCGGGCCCGCCCCTCGTCTACAAGGTATGAACACCCGACACTCGGTAATCGACAGCCCGCTCGGCGAGCTCACCCTGGTCGCAAGGGACGACGCGCTGACGGCCCTGTACTTCCGGCACCACTGGTATCGGCCAGCCGATGAAGCGCTCGGTCGGCGGGTCGACGCCAAGTCGGACGATCTGCTCGCGACGGCACAGACTCAGCTCACCGACTATCTGGCCGGTCGCCGGCACGGCTTCAACCTGCCAATCAGGCTGAACGGCGACAAAGCCCAGGAGCGCGTCTGGCATCTACTGAGCACGATTCCGTACGGCGAAACAATCACCTATGGAGAATTAGCGGCCGCAATGGCCGACGGCACCACTGCCCGGGAAGTCGGCCAGTCCGTTGGACGCAACCCGCTGAGCATCATCGTTCCGTGCCATCGCGTGGTCGGACGGAACGGCCAGCTGACTGGATACGCCGGCGGCCTCAAACGTAAGCAACTCCTACTGGAATTGGAGGAGCCGAGCGAGGTGAAGGCGGCGAGGCTGTTCTGATGGCTCCGGCGAAATGGCAGAAGCGCGTCGACTCGGGCGACTGGGATGCAATCACCGCCGAGGTCAATGACTTTGGCGGTGCATTGCTGCCCCGGCTGCTCACCAAGACCGAGGCCGAGAAGATCCGCGGGCTCTATCCCGACGACCACCTGTTTCGCGCGACGATCGACATGCGCAGATACCGGTTCGGCGAGGGCGAGTATCGCTACTTCCAGCAGCCGTATCCCGAACAGATCCAGGCGCTCAAGCAGGCGTTGTACCCGCGGCTGTTGCCAATCGCGCGGGACTGGTGGACGAAGCTGGGTCGCAATGCGCCATGGCCCGACGGCCTCGACGACTGGCTGGACATATGCCACAAGGCAGGCCAGAAGAAGTCGACGGCGATCCTGCTCAAGTACGGCATGGGCGACTGGAACGCCCTGCATCGAGATTTATACGGCGACTTGGTATTTCCACTTCAAGTCGTGATCAACCTGAGCGAACCGGGAGTCGACCACACCGGCGGTGAGTTCCTGCTTGTCGAGCAGCGTCCGCGCGCACAGTCGCGCGGTACCGCGACGCTGCTGCCCTTCGGCCACGGCTTCGTCTTCACAACTCGCGAGCGGCCGGTGCAGTCGACCCGCGGATGGTCGGCATCCCCGGTCCGGCATGGCGTGTCGGCCGTCCGCTCCGGCGAGCGCTTCACACTCGGATTGGTTTTCCACGACGCGGCGTAAATATCGTAAATATGAAGTGCTACACGCTGATCGGCCCCGACGGCACGCCATACACTTCGGCCATACCCGGCACCTTCGGCGGGCATAGAGCGACGTGCGTCTACGGTCGGCTGGACTGTCCGTCGGCGCTGCGCGCGCTTGCCAACGGCGGCTACGTCAAGCACCGCGTGTTCTTCGCCGACGAGGCGACCGCCGTCGCAGCGGGATACAGACCCTGTGCCCGCTGCCTTCCCGAGCGGTACCAGGCTTGGAAACAACGCTAGCGGCGACGCAGAACGATCACGTTGTCGACCAGCGTGCCGGGCTGCCCATCCGGACCTGTGGCCTGCCGCTCAGACGCCTCGACTCGCACCCTTTCCCACTTGTCGTCGTCGAGATCCAGTGAAGCAACGACCTCTTCGGCGCTAGGGAACTCGTCGTGGTGGGCCAGCTTCGACGCCCACGGTGGTGGCCCGGCGTGGTCGACGATCAGCAACACGCCACCCGGGCCGATCGCAGACGCCGCCTGCTTAAGCACTCGCGGCCGATCGAACGGAATCATCGAATGCAAGAACTGCGCCGAAATCAGATCGAAGGTGCCGTCCGGGACGCCATCCGAGAGATCGTGCTGGACGAACTCGATACGGTCAGTCAGCCCACGCGCGTCGGCCTCCGCAGCGGCGCGCTGCAGCGCGGTATCGGAGATATCGACCGCGACAACGGACCAGCCGCGCTCGGCGAGCCACCACGAGTCGGCGCCCTCCCCACACCCCAGATCCAACGCATGCCCTGGCTCCAGCGTCGAAACCACCTCTGCCAGACGGACGTTGACGCGACCGCTCCAGACACGGTTACGCTCGCCGTAGTGCTCTTCCCAGTGCTCCTTGGCATCAGGCGTCGACATCTTCACTCCAGTCCGGGACGGGTAGTCCGCAATCGTCGGCCAGCAGGCTCTGTACCACTGAAACCGCCGCCAGCGAGCCGGCAGCGATCGCCGACGCGACCTGAGGCGGCAGTTGTGCGCTGAGGTCGCCTGCTGCGAAAACCCCTGGCGCGGTAGTACGACACAGCTCATCGACCTTGACAGGCATGTCTCCGAACGGCGTCGCCTCCCCCGGTTCGGCGCCGAGTTGTTCGGCGAGTCGGGAGCGCTGATGCAGCGTGGTGGCTGCGAGCAGGCCGCGACATTCCAGCCGGCCGCCGTCGGTGAAGCGCACGGCTTCCAGTTCCCCGTTTCGCCCGACCAGTTCGGCCACCGACCGTTCGTCGACCTTCACGCCCGCTGCGGCGAGCCGGGCACGATCCTCGTCACCGAGGTCGGCATGGCCGTCGGTCAGCAGCACCAGATCGTCGGTCCAGCCCCGCAGTAGCAACGCGGAATGGATGGCCTTCTCGCCTCGGGCCAGCACGGCAAGGCGTTGATCACGCAGCTCCCAGCCGTCGCAGAACGGGCAGTGGAAGACCGACGTGCCCCAGCACTCCCTCAATCCTTGTATGTCCGGCGGCCGGTATTCCATGCCCGTGGCCAGCAGCACGCGACGCGTCCTCTCACGGCGTCCGTCGGACAGCTCCAGTTCGAAAGCCTCGCCGACTCGCTCACCGGCCACCACCTCACCGGTCCGCAGTTCGACGGACGGGTAGGCGGAAATTTCGCGTCGTCCGGTTTCATACAGCTCGGCCGGCGGTCGACCGTCGTTTCCAAGCAGGCCCCCCACACCATGTGCGGCCAGATTGCTCTGCTGACCCGCGTCGACCAGCAGCGTGCGTCGCCGCGCCCTGCCGAGTACCAGACCTGCGCTCAAGCCTGCTGCTCCGCCACCGACGACGATGCAATCCCAATCCGAGTTCATGTCCCGAGCTTGCCCAAAATCCGGCGGCTCAATCAAACTGATTTGCCATGGAGGCAAAAACCCCTTCCGACGATGTCGATCTGCGGGTCCGGCAGCGGCTGCGGCAACTCCGCATGCAGCGCGGGCTGACGCTCGAGGATGTCGCGAGCCGATCGAGCATCGACGTGTCGACACTGAGCAGACTGGAGTCGGGCAAGCGCCGGCTTGCCCTCGATCATCTCCCCCGACTCGCCAGCGCGCTGTCGGTCAGCACCGACGAACTCCTGCGCGCTCCCGAGGCGGAGGATCCGCGCGTGCGCGGCGGATCGCACACCCATCACGACGTGACCTACTGGCCCCTGACCCGCCACGGCCCGGCAGGTGGATTGCACGCTTACAAGATCCGGATCAATGCCCGTCGACGCACCCCACCGGCCGAACTACCGGTGCACGAGGGCCAGGATTGGATGTATGTGCTCTCCGGCCGGCTGCGGCTGATTCTGGGCGAGAAGGATTTCACCATCAAACCCGGTGAGGCCGTGGAGTTTTCGACGTGGACCCCGCATTGGTTTGGAACGGTCGACGGGCCTGTTGAGGCGATCACCCTGTTCGGGGTGCACGGCGAACGGCTCCACCTGCACAACTGATTACAGGTAGGCCGTCTGATTCACCAGACGCACCGACGCCACGCCGTCCGGATAGAACTCCGCGATGGACAGCGAAGCAAGGTCGAGGTGTAACCGGTACAGAATGCCCTGTCCGGCATCCAGCGCCAGCCGGAGCAGGGTCTTGATCGGTGTCACGTGCGAAACCACCAGCACCGTCTCTCCGCTGTGCTCGTTGATGATCCTCGTCTGAGCTCGCCGAACCCGTTCGGCCACACTGTCGAAGCTCTCCCCACCCGGAGGCATGATGCTGGTGTCGCGCAGCCATCGGCGGTGCAATTCCGGATCCCGTTCGGCGGCCTCGCCGAATGTCAGACCCTCCCACGCACCGAAATCGGTCTCGATCAGGTCGTCGTCGACACTGACGTCGAGGCCGAGCGCCTTGGCAGCCGAGGCGGCAGTGTCGTACGCGCGCTGCAGCGGCGACGTGACGACTGCCGCGACGCCGCCCTTCTGCGCGAGAAATTGTGCGGCCGCCTCGGCCTGGCGCCTGCCGATGTCGGTCAGCGCGGGGTTGCCACGACCGGAATACCGCCGTTGCGTGGATAACTCGGTCTGCCCGTGGCGAAGCAACAGGAAACGGGTCGGCACACCACGGGCACCCGTCCACCCCGCGGGCGATGACGGTGTCTGCGACTGGCTGGGCGGCTGGGCGGGAGTCTCGATTTCGGCGGCGTCCATCGCCTCGTTGGCCAGCCGGTCGGCGTGACTGTTCTTGGCACGCGGGATCCACGCGTAGGTGATGCGATCGAAACGGGTCGACAGCGCGGTGGCCTGTTGATGCAATACGGCGATGTCGGGATGCTTGACCTTCCAGCGGCCCGACATCTGTTCCACCACAAGCTTGGAGTCCATCAACACGTCAACCTCGGTGGCGCCGAGCTTGGCGGCCTCCTCGAGCCCCGCGATCAAGCCCCGGTACTCGGCAACGTTATTGGTGGTGCGCCCGATCGCCTGCTTGCTCTCCGCCAGGACCGTGCTGTGGTCGGTCGACCAGACCACCGACCCGTAGCCGGCGGGACCTGGGTTTCCACGGGATCCGCCGTCGGCCTCGACAATAACTTTCACGCGCCGGTCCCCTTGACCCGCAACAAAATTGCTCCACACTCCGGGCAGCGCAACACGTCGTCGTCGGCCGCCGCGGAGATGCGTGCCAGCTCGCCTTTGTCGATCTCGATCCGACAGGCGCCGCAACGACGCCCCTGCAGCAGTCCCGCGCCCGCTCCTCCGCGCGACCGCTGACGTTCGTACAGCGCGACGAGATCGGCGTCCATTCCAGAGACGAGTTCATCCCGCCGAGAGGCGGATTGGTGTCGCAGCTGATCGATCTCGCTACGCGCCTCGTCGCAAGCCCGCTGGGCATCGGTGAGCTTGCTTTGCAGTTCGTCGATCTGCGTCAGCTCGCCGGTCTGCTGACTCTGCAGTTCCTCACGGCGCTCCATGACCTCCAGCAGCGAATCCTCCAGGCTGGCCTGGCGCCGCTCCAACGTCTCCACCTCGTGCTGTAGCTCGGTGAGCTGCTTGGCGTCAACGGTGCCCCCCGCGAGCAGCGACCGATCCCGGTCCTCACGTTGCCGGACCGCGTCGATTTCGGACTCGAACTTGGCCACCTGTCCGTCAAGGTCCTCGAGTGCGATCTGCGCGCTGGCGAGGCGGTCATTGGCCTCCCGGTGCGCCGACTGAGCCATCTCGACCTGCTGCTGCTCGGGCAGTCTCTTGGCCCTGTGCTCGATGCGGCTCAGGTCCGCGTCGAGCTGCGCAAGTTCGAGCAACGAACGTTGTTGTACTACTTCAGCTTTCATTTCTCGTTTCTTTCAACATTCCACGGGTCGGTGCGTACCGCCGACACCCGCACGGGCAGCGAGTCGCCGAAATGACTCCGCAGCAGATCGGCCGCCTGGGCACACCACGGGAACTCACTGGCCCAATGCGCGACGTCGACCAGCGCCACATCCGATGCACGCCTGTGCTCGTCGGCGGGATGGTGCCGCAAGTCGGCGGTGACGTAAGCCTGCACACCCGCGTCCGCCACCGTGTCGAGCAGCGAGTCGCCCGCGCCCCCGCACACCGCGACACGCGACACCGTGGCCTCCGAATCGCCAGAGGCCCGCACGCCCCATGAGGTGCCCGGCAGCGCATCGTGGACGCGGGATACGAACGCGGACAACGGCTCCGGCCTGGGAAGCACACCGACCCGGCCCAGTCCCACATCGCCCGGCACGTCGGCAAGCGGGTAGATGTCGAACGCCGGTTCCTCGTACGGATGCGCCGTCCGCATCGCCGCCAGCACGTGCGCGCGTACCCGCGTCGGCGCGATCACCTCCACCCGTTCCTCGGGTACCCGCTCGACGCTGCCGACACTGCCGATCGCCGGCGACGCCCCTTCGTGCGGCAGGAATTGCCCGGTGCCCGACACACTCCAGCTGCACTGCGAGTAGTCACCGATGCGACCGGCGCCCGCGGTGAACATCGCCTCCCGCACCGCGTCGGCGTTGTCGGAGGGCACGAACACCGCCCACTTGTCCATGCCTGCGCCCACCGAGATCGGCGCAAGCACTTCGTCAACGGTCAGTCCCAGCGCGTCGGCAAGCGCGTCGGACACCCCGGGCGACGCGGCGTCAGCGTTCGTGTGCGCCGTGAACAAGGCACGTCCGGTCCGGATCATCTGGTGCACGAGAGCGCCCTTGGCGGTGCTCGCAGCGACGGTGTCGACGCCACGCAGCAGCAGGGGGTGGTGCGCCAGCAGCAGGCCTCGTTCGGGAACCTCCGCCACGACGGCAGCAGTGGCATCGACGGCGACGGTCACGGTCTCGACGGTTTCAGCCGGGTCGCCGCAGACCAGGCCCACCGAATCCCAGTCCTGCGCCAGCCGGGGCGGATAGGCCGCATCGAGCACATCAATGATGTCGGCCAACGGCACGCTCATCGCAGGACCTCGCCGATGGCCTCGACCAGCACCGGCCATTCCGGGCGCACCGCCGCGCGCAAGAGTTCGCCGTCGAGCCCGACGAACGTGTCACACCGCCGCACGGCTATGCCCTTGCCGTCCAAGTGCTTTCGCATCAATTCGGCGTCCGGCACACTGAAAAGGACGAAGGGTGCGCAACCGTCGATGACATCCAGGCCAATGCTAGTCAATCCGGCGACCATCTCGGCGCGCAGCTCCCCCAGCCGTCGCGCACCGCGCGCGGCCTCTGCCACTGCGTCCGGTGAGCTGCAGGCAGCGATCGCTTCGAGCTGCAGCGTGCCCAGCGGCCAATGCGGGCGTTGCGCGGTCATCCGGTCAAGAACATCCGTGGGCCCCAGCGCATAGCCGACTCGCAGCCCAGCGAGCGCCCACGTCTTGGTCAGGCTGCGCAGGACGACGACGTCGTTAAGCGACTCGCCCCCCAGCGAGGTCGGCTCGCCAGGAATCGCGTCGGCGAACGCCTCGTCGACCACCACGATGCGGCCCGGCCGTCGCAGTGCCAGGACCTCCTCGCGGGAATGCAGCACACCGGTCGGATTGGTCGGGTTGCCGATCACGACCAGGTCGGCCTCGTCCGGCACGTACGCGCCGGCCAGGCCGAACGGCGGCCCCAGCACGACGTGCTGGAACGGGACGCCCGCCGCGGCAAGGGCGGCTTCGGGCTCGGTGAACGACGGCGCGATCAGCGCGGCCAGCCGGGGACGCAGGTTGGCCAGAAGCGCGAAACCCTCGGCTCCCCCGGCCAGCAGCGCCACCTCGTCGACACTTCGGCCGTGCCTGGCGGCGACGGCATGTGCAGCCCGTTGTTCGTCGGTCGCGCTTGGGTAGCGGCCGAGGTCGCGCATCCGGGCGGTCAGCCGGTCAACCAGCCACGACGGCGGCTCGGCGGTGCGCACATTCACGGCGAAGTCGAGCATGCCGGGCGCCGCGGCCTGGTCACCGTGGTAGCGCGCGGCGGCACGGGAGTGACTGGCCACAGCACGACACTAGACGTCAGGGAGAATGGAGTCGTGACAGGTGACAACGTGGCACGCCAGCCCCAGCGTTCATGCCGGGGGCAAGCCCGTCCGAATGTGTCGGCGTCGTTTGTTACCGTCACGCCTACAAGTGAATCCCCCGGAGAGATCCCAAGGTCAGGACATCGACCGGCGTCGGGGAAAGTAACCAACGAGGCCGCTGGCATTGCAGGTGTGGCGCCCGCAAGGGACAGAGTTGGTCGGCGCGAACGCAAACGCCCCCGGCTTACGGCGGTGCCGTGATGGGCACCGAGACAGCCGGACGTCGGCATGCGGGAATCTCGAGCCCTCAGGCGGGAGAGGATGTCAAAGAAACCCTGCGCAGTACCGTCGCGGCGCGCCCGCAGTTGGTGATCTTCGATCTCGACGGCACGCTGACCGATTCGGCGCAGGGCATTGTGTCGAGCTTCCGGCACGCGCTCGGCGAGATTGGTGCCGTGGTGCCCGACGGCGACCTGGCCAGCCGCATCGTCGGGCCGCCGATGCATCACACGCTTCGCGAGATGGGGCTGGGCGATGATGCGGACGCGGCGATCGCGGCGTACCGAGCGGACTACACCACCCGAGGCTGGGCGATGAACAGCCTGTTCGACGGCATCACCGGGCTGCTGGCCGACCTCGAGGCCGCCGGGGTGCGGTTGGCGGTGGCCACCTCGAAGGCGGAGCCGACGGCGCGCCGGATCCTGGCCCACTTCGGCCTCGACGGGCACTTCGAGGTCATCGCAGGCGCCAGTGTCGACGGCTCCCGTGCCACCAAGTCCGATGTCGTCGCGCACGCGCTGGCCCAACTGCAGCCGCTGCCCGACCGCGTGTTGATGGTCGGCGACCGGTCCCACGACGTCGAGGGCGCGGCCGAACACGGCATCGACACCGTCGTGGTCGGCTGGGGTTACGGACGCAAAGACTTCGCCGAACCGCAGGCCGTGCGCGCGCTCGCCCACGTCGCCACCATCGACGACTTACGTGAGGTGCTGGGTGTCTGAGCCGCTGCACGTCACCTTCATCTGTTCGGGCAACATCTGCCGGTCGCCGATGGCGGAGAAGATGTTCGCCCACCAGATCAAGGAGCGCGGCCTTTCCGACGCGGTGAGGGTCACCAGCGCCGGTACCGGTGGCTGGCACGCAGGCGACCCGGCCGACAATCGGGCCTGCCACGTGCTGCGCGAACACGGCTATCCCAGCGGACACTGCGCGGCCCAAATCTGTGACGAGCACCTGTCGGCCGATCTTGTCGTCGCGCTTGGCCGCAATCACGTACGGATGCTGCGCGAAATGGGCGTGGCCCCGAACAAGATCCGGATGTTGCGGTCGTTCGATCCGCGATCGGGGGCGCATGCGCTGGATGTCGAAGACCCCTACTACGGAACTCAAGACGACTTCGAAGACGTGTTTTCCGTGATCGAGGCGGCGCTGCCCGGGCTGCACGACTGGGTTGACGAACAGCTCGCAGGCAGGGGAATCGCGAGCTGATGCGGCGCTGGGCCTTTCTGCTGCGGCCGGCATGGCTGGCCCTCTTCGTCGTGGTGATCGCGTTCGTCTACCTGTGCTTCACCGTGCTGGCGCCGTGGCAGCTCGGCAAGAACACCAAGACGTCGCGGGAGAACTCGCAGATCGCACACTCGCTGACCGCCGATCCGGTGCCGTTGACAAGCCTTCTGCCGCAGCAGGATTCGTCGGCGCCGGATGCGCAGTGGCAGCGGGTGACGGCGACCGGGCGTTACCTGCCCGACGGGCAGGTGCTGGCCCGGCTTCGCGTGATCGACGGCGAGCCTGCGTTCGAGGTGTTGACGCCGTTCGCCGTCGACGGGGGACCCGTGGTGTTGGTCGACCGTGGATATGTGCGGCCCGTAGCAGGCTCGAAGGTGCCTGCCATTGCGCCTCCGCCGACGTCAACGGTGACGATCACCGGACGGCTACGCGACGCCGAAGCGGTCGCGCAAGGTAAGGACCCGTTCCACCAGGACGGGGCGCAGCAGGTGTATTCGATCAACCCCGGGCAGATTGCGGCGCTGGCGGGTGTGCAGCTGGCGGGGTCGTATGTGCAACTCGTCGAGGATCAGCCAGGCGGGCTTGGCGTCATCGCCCTACCTCACCTCGATGCCGGTCCGTTCCTGTCATACGGCATTCAGTGGATCGCGTTCGGCATCATGGCCCCGATTCTGGTGGGCTACTTCGTGTACGCCGAGATCCGGCAGCGCCGACGGGAACGGACGGCCGCCTCGGACGCAGCTGACGGCCCACTCACCACCGAGCAGAAGCTCGCCGACCGATACGGCCGACGGCGCTGAGGCAGACCGCGACGACCGCGGCCTGAACGATTCGCGACAACCGCACCGCCCGCGCGAGATCCGCGACCTCGGGGGTCCGGCCGTCGCCGAGAGTCGGTCGGATTTCCAGTTCATGTGCATACTGCGTCGGCCCTCCGAGCCGTACGCCCAGCGCTCCGGCGAAAGCCGCCTCCACAACCCCCGCGTTGGGGCTGGGGTGACGTGCCGCATCGCGGCGCCACGCACGCAACGCATCGGCGGGTGATCCGCCGACCACGGGCGCGCACGCCGCTACCAGCAGCGCGGTAACGCGAGCGGCGACGAAGTTGGCGGCATCGTCGAAACGTGCTGCAGCCCAGCCAAATCGGGCATATCGGGGCGAGCGGTTACCGATCATTGCGTCAAGCGTGTTGGCGCCGCGGTACACGAGCACTGCCGGTACCCCGCCCGCCGCGGCCCATAACATCGGCGCGACGTGTGCGTCGGAGGTGTTCTCGGCGACCGACTCGAGTGCCGCGCGCGCCAGCCCGGCCGAGTCGAGCGCGGCCGGGTCACGTCCGCACAGCGACGGCAGCAGCCGCCGGGCGCCTTCGACGTCTCCGGCGTCGAGCAGGCCGGCCATCTGGTCGCCGGTGCGGCTCAACGATGTTCCTCCGAGCGCAACGAACGTCGCCGCCGCCGTGGTCACGGCCGTCCACGCCGGCCCCCGCCGCCCGGCGGCCCGGTCGACGGCGACACCCAGCGCACCGAGTGCCCCGAGTAGCGCCCAGGCGTGCAGCGCCCCGGCGCGGCGGGCGTCGGCGTAGGTCAGCTTCTCCAAAGCCGCTGCGCCGCTGCCGAACAGCGCCACGGGGTGACCGTGCCGCGGATCACCGAACAGCAGGTCGGCGACATAGCCGGCCGCGATCCCCGCAACCCGACCCCGACATGCTGGCGCAAACACCTCGGGAGCGTCTCACAGGTGGTCTACTCGACACCATGAGGCTGGGCCCACCGGCACGCCCGAGCAGGGTCGTCGATTTGCTGAACCCGGCCGCGGTGCTGCTGCCTGCGGCGAATGTGATCATGCAGCTGGCGTCGCCTGCGGTGGGATACGGCGTGCTGGAGAGCCCGGTGGACAGCGGCAACGTGTACAAGCATCCGTTCAAGCGGGCGCGAACCACGGGTACCTACCTAGCCGCCGCTACCGTCGGAACGGATGCGGATCGCGCGCTGATTCGCGCCGCAGTCGACAGGGTGCACGCACTGGTCCGCTCGTCGGAGTCAAGTCCGGTGTCCTACAACGCCTTTGATCCGTGGCTGCAGCTGTGGGTGGCCGCCTGTCTTTATCGCTACTACGTCGACCAACACGAATTCCTCTACGGGCCGCTCGACGACGACTCCGCCGATACGGTGTATCAGGACGCCAAGAAGCTGGGCACCACGCTGCAGGTCCGCGACGACATGTGGCCGCAGGATCGGACCGCATTCGACGAATTCTGGAAACGCTCGCTCGATGACCTTCGGATCGACCCGCCGGTGCGCGAGCATCTGCGCGGGGTCGCCGCAATGGCGTTCCTGCCCGCCCCACTGCGCCTGCTGGCCGGCAGGTTCAACCTATTCGCGACCGCGGGCTTCCTGCCGGCCGAGTTCCGCACGCAGATGCGGCTGTCCTGGACGGCGGGCCAGCAGCGAAGGTTCGAATGGTTGTTGACGGCGCTGCGGCTCGCCGACCGGGTCATTCCACGTGACGTCTGGATCCTCGGCTACCAGCTGTACCTGCGCGACATGCGGGCCCGGGCTCGCCGCGGCAGGCGGATCGTCTGAGCACATGTTCGGATGCCAACAGTAAGGAGTCCACGATGGGTTTTCCGGCCCTCAGCCATGTCGCGCTCACGGTGCGCGACCTCAGCGTCAGCGGACCTTGGTACAAGGCGCTGATCGGCACCGAACCGGTGCTCGACGAGCACACCGACGCCGGGTTTCACCATCTGGTCTGGGCATTCGACAACGGCACGCTATTCGGCATCCATCAGCACGACCGGGCGGCCGGCGACGAGAACTTCACCGAGTTCCAGACCGGGCTCGACCACGTCGGGTTCGGCTGCGCGAGTCGCGCCGAGCTGCAGTCCTGGGTCGAGCGGCTCGAACTCCTCGGGGTCGAGCACGGCGGAATCGTGGACGCAGGTTACGGCTCGGGCCTGAGCTTCCGCGATCCCGACGGCATCGCATTGGAGTTCTTCGCTCCGCCGGAGTGATTCGAGTGTTTGACCGGCGACCCTAGAGAAACGCCCGATTGCCGTATCGGTCCAGCGAGACGAGCTCTCCGACAGGCCGACGCGTCGTGGGCCCGTATTTGCCGATCGGCCAGCCAAGAGGGATGACCGCGCAGGGAGTGACATTCCAGGGCAAGCCCAGGGCGCGCCGAGCCAGCAGCTTGCTCCACAGCGGCAGGGTGATCAGTGCCGCACCTAGTCCCGCCGCTCGTGCCGACAGCAGTAGGTTCTGCACCGCGGGGTAAATCGATCCGTAGGCACTGCTCACGGCCATCGGCGGCCAGGGTGCGATCGGCCCCTTGAGGCAGGCCACAATGACGACGGGGATTTCCTCGAAATGATCCGCCTGCCACTGCACGGCCTTCTCGATGCGCAGCATCTGCTCGTCCATGCGGCTACCGAGCATGCGCTTGTATATCGGACCGCCGACCTTCAAGGCTCGGCGATTCAACCGGCCGAGTTTCGCAACGACGTCGCGGTCCTTGACGACGATGAACTCCCAGTTCTGCGCGTTCGAACCCGTCGGCGCTTTCATGGCCAGCTCGAGAAGGTGAAGTACGAGCGAGTCGTCAACCGGGTCGCTTTTGATCCGACGGATTGCACGTTGAGTGCGCATTGCCTCTTCGAGCGGCATCGTCAGGGGTTCATGCGACGTCATCAGCCGACAATATGCGGCTGATATCGGCCACGGAAGTGGGCGCGGACGGTATCGAACCGCCGACCGCTGGTGTGTAAAACCAGAGCTCTACCACTGAGCTACGCGCCCCTTTCCGGGCAGGCTACAGGTCGGTGACGTGCGGGTGGAAATCCGTCAGCCGGCTTGCAGCGCCGCCAGGGCGTCCTTCCACGCAGCCTGATCGCGCGGCTCCCCCGGCTGTTTCATCTCGGCGAACCGGATGACGCCCGGGCGGTCCACGACGAAGGTGCCGCGGTTGGCGAAGCCGGCATCGTCGTTGAACACGCCGTAGGACTGCGCGACCGCGCCGTGTGGCCAGAAGTCGGACAACACCGGGAACAAGAACCCGCTCTGCGTGGCCCACACCTTGTGCGTCGGCGGCGGACCCACCGAGATGGCCAGCGTTGCGGTGTCGTCGTTCTCGTAGTCCGGCAAGTGGTCGCGGATCTCGTCCAGCTCGCCCTGGCAGATGCCGGTGAACGCAAGCGGGAAGAACACCACCAGGACGTTCTTCACGCCGCGGAAGCTGCTCAGCGTGACGGGCTGGCCGTTCTGGTCCTTGAGCGTGAAGTCCGGCGCCTCGGAACCGACCTCAAGCACTACCGTCGACCCGCTGCCTTGGACTTGGGCTGCACAAGGCGGCTGGCGATCCAGTCGCCGAGATTGGCCGAAGACGTCTGCATCAGGCCCGCCGTCGGAGCGGATTCGGCGATCTCGGCAGGCTGCACGTGCCCCGGCTTGCCGGTCTTCGGCGTGACAACCCAGATCACACCGTCGTCGGCCAGCGGAGTGATGGCATCCATCAGGGTGTCGACAAGATCACCATCCCCATCGCGCCACCAGAGCAACACGACGTCGATGACCTCGTCGGCGTCCTCGTCGAGCAGCTCGCCGCCGCACTCATCCTCGATGTCGGCCCGGATGTCGTCGTCGGTGTCCTCGTCCCAGCCCAACTCCTGCACAACCTGATCTTTTTGGATGCCCAGTCTGCGGGCGTAGCTCGGGGCGTCATCCGCCGCGACCACGGTCAGTCCTCCTTCAGCCAGCTCGACGCACGGTGCGCTTGTCCTATCGTCGCACGAGGACCCATCAGGACTGACGCTTGGCGGGCAGGTTCATCGATATGCCGCGTCGCACAGGTTCAGCGCGGTGGTCTTGGTCTCGTTCAGGTTGGTGACCGCCGCGTTGAATTCATCGGGCCCGTAGTTGCCCGCGATCGCGGTCGCCAAGCCCCTGGCCGCGTCCACCCAGGCGTTGAGCGCATCGCGTAAATCGGGGGTCAGCGTGTCGGAAACGCTGCGCGCGACCAGATCGGCGCTGTGATTGAGCGCATCGGTTGCCGGCAGCGCCTTGACCGCCGCATCGGCGGCGTTCTGGTTGAAGGCGTCGACGTAGTTGTTCACCGCGGTGATGGCGTCGACGCTGGACGAACTCAGCGCTTCGCACGACGAGTGGATCGCCTGCGTGGTCAGGGACTCCTGGCGTTCGGACTCGCGGGAGCTCGAGCTGGCGGCCGACTCCTCGATCGACGCCGAAACCGAGGCCCGATACACAGGTGCGTCGGCCCGATCGACCGTGGGACTGCCCGAGGTGACGCTGTCGCAGCCGACGATGATCATCGCTGTGGCGGCCGGGATGCCCATCACCAGGGCCGCGATCCGCAGCCGCTTTCCCGACAGCCCAGCGATCAGCACGGTCTGCAGACGTTACCGGTTTGGACCGTCGGTCGCCGGTTCATTCACTCGGCACACCCGGCGGTGCAAGTGGGGCAGGATGGGGCAAAGATAGAGGCAGCTGCGCCGATCGCGCAGCACCAGATACCGCCTAATAAGGAGCGGAAGTTGACCACCGAGTTCGTGCGCCAAGACCTGGCCCAAAACTCCACCACCGCAGCCGAACCCGATCGGGTTCGGGTGATTCGCGAGGGCGTCGCATCGTATCTGCCCGACATTGATCCGGAAGAGACCGCCGAATGGCTTGAGTCGTTCGACGAGTTGCTGGAGCGGTCAGGGCCGGCGCGGGCGCGCTACCTGATGTTGCGGTTGCTGGAACGCTCCGGCGAACAGCGGGTGGCCATCCCCGCGCTGACATCGACCGACTACGTGAACACCATCCCGACCGAGCTGGAGCCGTGGTTCCCCGGCGATGAGGACGTCGAGCGCCGCTACCGGGCGTGGATCCGGTGGAACGCCGCGATCATGGTGCACCGCGCTCAGCGCCCGGGAGTCGGTGTGGGAGGCCATATTTCGACCTACGCGTCGTCAGCGGCGTTGTACGAGGTCGGCTTCAACCACTTCTTCCGCGGCAAGGCGCATCCGGGCGGCGGCGATCAGGTGTTCATCCAGGGTCATGCCTCGCCGGGGATCTATGCGCGGGCATTTCTCGAGGGCCGGCTAACCGCCGACCAACTCGACGGCTTCCGCCAGGAGCACAGCCACCCCGGCGGCGGGCTGCCGTCCTATCCCCACCCGCGGCTCATGCCGGACTTCTGGGAGTTCCCCACGGTGTCGATGGGTCTCGGTCCGATGAACGCGATCTACCAGGCCCGCTTCAACCACTACATGCATGATCGGGGCATCAAGGACACCTCCGACCAGCATGTGTGGGCGTTCCTCGGCGACGGCGAGATGGACGAGCCGGAAAGCCGCGGCCTGACACACGTCGCCGCGCTCGAGGGTCTGGACAACCTGACCTTCGTGATCAACTGCAACCTGCAGCGCCTCGACGGTCCGGTGCGCGGCAACGGCAAGATCATCCAGGAGCTGGAATCATTCTTCCGCGGAGCGGGCTGGAACGTCATCAAGGTGGTGTGGGGCCGCGAATGGGACGCGCTTCTGCACGCCGACCGCGACGGCGCGCTCGTCAACCTGATGAACACCACGCCCGACGGTGACTACCAGACCTACAAGGCCAATGACGGGGCCTATGTCCGCGACCACTTCTTCGGCCGTGATCCGCGCACCAAGCAGTTGGTGGAGAAGATGTCGGACACCGAGATCTGGAATCTCAAGCGCGGCGGCCACGACTATCGCAAGGTCTACGCCGCCTACCGCGCAGCCACGGAGCACAAGGGCCAGCCGACGGTGATCCTGGCCAAGACCATCAAGGGCTACTCGTTGGGCGCCCACTTCCAGGGCCGCAACGCCACCCATCAGATGAAAAAGCTTGCGCTGCAAGATCTCAAGTACTTCCGCGACTCGATTCGCATTCCGATCAGTGATGAGCAGCTCGACGAAAACCCCTATCTGCCGCCGTATTACCATCCCGGCCCGGAGGCGCCGGAGATACGCTACATGCTCGAGCGCAGGCGGGCGCTCGGTGGATTCCTACCGGAGCGACGCACCAAGTCCAAGGTTCTGACGCTGCCCGGGCGGGACACCTACAAGGCGCTCAAGAAGGGCTCTGGCAATCAGGACGTGGCCACCACTATGGCCACCGTGCGGACCTTCAAGGAACTGTTGCGGGACAAGGAGGTTGGACCGCGCATCGTGCCGATCATCCCGGACGAGGCCCGTACCTTCGGGATGGACTCCTGGTTCCCGAACCTGAAGATCTACAACCGCAACGGTCAGCTCTACACGGCCGTCGACGCCGAATTGATGTTGGCGTACAAGGAAAGTGAAATCGGCCAGATCCTGCACGAGGGCATCAACGAAGCCGGGTCGACGGCGTCGTTCACCGCCGCGGGTACGTCCTATTCCACCCACAACGAGCCGATGATCCCGCTCTACATCTTTTATTCGATGTTCGGCTTCCAGCGCACCGGCGACAGCTTCTGGGCGGCCGCCGACCAGATGGCCCGCGGTTTCGTGCTGGGTGCCACCGCGGGACGCACCACCCTGGTCGGTGAGGGCCTGCAACACGCCGATGGGCACTCGCTACTCCTCGCGTCGACGAACCCGGCGGTGGTCTCCTACGACCCGGCATTCGCCTACGAGATCGCCTACATCGTGGAGAGCGGCCTGCACCGCATGTACGGCGAAAACCCGGAGAACGTCTACTTTTACATGACGATCTACAACGAGCCGTACGTGCAGCCGCCTGAGCCCGAGGGTCTGGACGTCGAGGGACTGCTGCGCGGCATCTACCGCTACCGGCAGGCACCGGAGAAGCGGACGAACGTCGCGCAGATCCTGGTTTCCGGGGTCGCGATGCCTTCGGCGCTGAAGGCCGCAGAGTTGCTGGCCGACGAGTGGGACGTAGCCGCCGATGTCTGGTCGGTGACGAGCTGGGGCGAACTCAACCGGGACGGCGTGGCGATCGAGAAGGAGCGGCTGCGCCATCCCGAGCGACCGGCGGGCACGCCGTACATCACCACGGCGCTGGCCGACGCTGCAGGACCTGTGGTTGCGGTGTCTGACTGGATGCGCGGCGTTCCCGAGCTGATCCGGCCGTGGGTGCCGGGTACCTACATCACGCTGGGCACCGACGGCTTCGGCTTCTCCGACACCCGCCCGGCGGCGCGGCGCTACTTCAACACCGACGGCGAATCGATCGCGGTCGGTGTGCTGGAAGGCCTGGCCCGCGACGGGAACATCGACCAGTCGGTGGCGGTCGAGGCCGCCCGAAAGTACGAGATCGACGACGTGATGGCGGCGCCGGAGCAGACGTCGGACCCCGGAGTGGCCTAGCGTTGGAGGAATCTCACAGCACAATGCCGTAGCTTTTAGGGATGCCCGACAATCGGTACATCCCGCCGAAGTCGACGGTCGAAGTGTTGGAGGTCGTTCCCGACGCGGTGTTGCGGCGCCTGAAGCAGTATTCGGGCCGGCTGGCTACCCAAGCCGTCCATGCTTTGGAGGAGCGGCTGCCGTTCTTCGCAGACCTCGAGGCGTCGCAGCGGGCCAGCGTCCAATTGGTGGTCCAAACCGCGGTGGTCAACTTCGTCGAGTGGATGCGCAACCCGCAGAGCGATGTCGGGTATACGGCCCAGGCCTTCGAGGTCGTCCCCCACGACCTGCGGCGGCGCATCGCACTGCGGCAGTCCGTCGAGATGGTGCGCACCACGATGGAGTTCATGGAGGAAGTGGTGCCGCTGCTGGCCCGTTCCGAGGAACAGTTGACCGCGCTGACGGCCGGAATCCTGCGCTACAGCAGGGATTTGGCGTTCGCGGCGGCCACTGCCTACGCCGACCAGGCCGAAGCGCGCGGAGCGTGGGACACCCGGATGGAGGCCAACGTCGTCGATGCCGTGGTCCGCGGCGACACCGGGCCCGAGCTGCAGTCGCAGGCCGCCGCGCTGAACTGGGACGCCACTGCGCCCGCCACCGTGGTCGTCGGGCTGCCCCAACAGGGCCGCATCGACCTCGCCAGTGATGACGTGCACGACGTCGTCACTCGTAACGGGCGCGCGGCGTTATCGGATGTCCACGGCACGTGGCTGGTGGCCATCGTGTCTGGCGGGCTTTCGCCGACCGACCGGTTTCTCAACGAACTGCTCGAGGCCTTCGCCGACGGGCCCGTGGTGATCGGGCCGACGGCGCAGACGCTGGGGGCGGCGCACATCAGTGCCACCGAGGCGATCGCGGGGATGAACGCGGTCGCTGGCTGGAGTGGGGCGCCACGGCCGGTATCTGCGCGCGAGTTGCTACCCGAACGCGCGCTGCTGGGCGATGTGACCGCGATCTCAGCGCTGGAAGCAGAGGTGATGCGCCCGCTGGCCGACGCAGGCCCGGCGCTCACCGAGACGCTCGACGCTTATTTGGACTCTGGTGGCGCGATCGAGGCCTGCGCCCGCAAGTTGTTCGTTCATCCAAATACGGTCCGCTACCGGCTCAAACGTATCGCGGACTTCACCGGTCGCGATCCCACGGTTCCGCGCGATGCGTACGTGCTGCGCGTCGCCGCGACGGTGGGCCGGCTCAGCCGTCAGGTACACCACTCCAGCACGTCAAATGCGGCATCCGATTTGCGTACGGTCGCCCCGCCAGGGTCCAAGGGAGTGAATCGCGCGGGGTAATAGGTCGCGGAGCGGTAACGATGGAGTCGCGTCACATGCCTTTTTGTGGAAGACCTACAAAAACATAAGACGAGGTTCATAATCTCTTACACCGCGCAAACCCATCTTCACAGTGTTCTCTTAAAGACGTGCTCGCATTGCTTGCGCCCGGACAGGGCTCCCAGACTCCCGGCATGCTCGCCGCTTGGCTCGAGCTGCCCGGCGCGGCCGAGCGTATTACTGCCTGGTCGGAGATCAGCGGCCTGGACCTGGCGCGCCTTGGCACCACGGCGACAGCCGAGGAGATCACCGATACCGCCGTGACCCAGCCTCTCGTGGTGGCCGCGACGCTGCTGGCCCACGAGGAACTGACCCGGCGCGGGCTCCTTGCAGGTAGGGAGGCCGTGGTGGCCGGCCATTCGGTCGGCGAGATCGCCGCCTATGCCATCGCCGGTGTCATCTCCGCCGACGACGCCGTCAAGCTGGCCGCCACTCGTGGTTCCGAGATGGCCAAGGCCTGCGCTCTGGAGCCGACTGGCATGTCCGCCGTGCTCGGCGGCGAGGAGGCCGACGTCCTTGCCCGCCTCGAGGCGCTTGATCTCGTCGCGGCCAACCGCAACGCGGCCGGTCAGATCGTGGCCGCCGGCGCGCTGTCCGCACTGGACAAGCTGGCCGAGGATCCGCCGGAGAAGGCCCGGGTGCGCAAGCTGGCGACCGCCGGCGCATTCCACACGCATTTCATGGCGTCGGCCACCGACGCATATGCCAGCGCGGCCGAGGGTGTAACGACATCGGAGCCGACCGCGAAGCTCCTTTCGAACGCCGACGGCCAGCCGGTCGCCTCGGCGGCCGACGCCATGACCAAGCTGGTGTCGCAGCTGACCCGTCCGGTGCGTTGGGATTTGTGCACTGAAACCATGCGTCAGCACAATGTGACGGCGATCGTCGAGTTCCCGCCCGCCGGGACGCTCGCCGGGATCGCCAAACGCGAACTTCGGGGGGTGCCGACGCACGCCGTCAAGTCCCCCGCTGATCTGGACGGGCTAGCAGAGCTCTAAGCCAGGACAACCACATAAAGATCGTCATTTCGCAGTATCAACACCAATTAGAAGGAGCCACCGTGCCCGCCACTCAGGAAGAAATCATCGCCGGCCTCGCCGAGATCATCGAAGAGGTCACCGGTATCGAGCCGTCCGAGGTCACCCCGGAGAAGTCGTTCGTCGACGACCTGGACATCGACTCGCTGTCGATGGTCGAGATCGCCGTGCAGACCGAGGACAAGTACGGCGTGAAGATCCCCGACGAGGATCTCGCCGGTCTGCGCACCGTCGGTGACGTCGTCGCCTACATCCAGAAGCTCGAGGAAGAAAACCCCGAGGCCGCCGCGGCCATCCGGGCACAGATCACGGAGAGCAAGTGACCAAACCTTCCACTGCTAACGGCGGTTTCCCCAACGTTGTGGTGACCGCCGTTACGGCGACTACGTCGATCTCGTCTGACATCGAGGGCACGTGGAAGGGTTTGTTGGCCGGCGAGAGCGGCATCCACGTCCTCGAGGACGAGTTCGTAACCAAATGGGATCTGCCCGTGCGTATCGGCGGACATCTCAAAGAGTCCATCGACGACCACATGGGCCGGCTCGACCTGCGGCGCATGTCCTACGTTCAGCGCATGGCCAAGCACCTGTCCGGCCAACTGTGGGAGACCGCGGGCGCGCCAGAAGTCGACCCGGACCGCTTCGCAGTCGTGATCGGCACCGGGCTTGGTGGCGGCGAGAAGATCGTCGAAACCTATGACGCGATGAACGAGGGCGGCCCCCGCAAGGTTTCGCCGCTGGCCGTTCAGATGATCATGCCCAACGGCGCCGCCGCGGTCGTGGGTCTCCAGCTGGGAGCTCGCGCCGGGGTCATCACCCCGGTTTCGGCGTGCTCGTCGGGCTCGGAGGCCATCGCTCACGCTTGGCGCCAAATCGTCATGGGTGACGCGGACTTCGCTGTCTGCGGTGGTGTGGAAGGCGGCATCGAGGCCCTGCCGATCGCGGCGTTCTCGATGATGCGCGCCATGTCGACCAATAACGAGAACCCCGAAGGCGCGTCACGGCCGTTCGACAAGAACCGTGACGGATTCGTCTTCGGCGAAGCGGGCGCGATGATGATCATCGAGACCGAGGAACACGCCAAGGCACGCGGCGCCAAGCCGCTGGCCCGAATCCTTGGTGCGGGCATCTCGTCGGACGCCTACCACATGGTGGCTCCAGATCCGAACGGCCTTCGTGCCGGTCACGCAATGAAGCGTGCGATGGAGACGGCGGGCTTGTCCCCCAAGGACATCCAGCACGTCAACGCCCACGCCACAGCGACTTCGATCGGTGACGTCGCCGAGGCGAATGCGCTTCGGGTCGCCGGTGTGGAGCACGCTGCGGTCTATGCGCCGAAGTCGGCGCTCGGCCACTCCATTGGTGCGGTCGGTGCGCTGGAGTCGCTGCTGACGGTGCTCACGCTGCGCGATGGCGTCATTCCACCCACACTGAACTATGAGACCCCCGATCCCGAGATCGATCTCGATGTCGTCGCGGGCGAGCCTCGATATGGCGACTACCAGTACGCCATCAACAACTCGTTCGGCTTTGGTGGTCACAATGTCGCCCTAGCATTTGGGCGTTACTGAGCGAAAGGAACCATCGGAGCTGTAATGGCAGCGTTGGCTACAGGGAACGGTTTTCCCAACGTGGTCGTCACCGGATTCGCGATGACGACCGCCCTGGCGACGGACGCAGAAACCACATGGCAGCGGCTGCTCGACGGGCAGAGCGGGATCCGCAAGCTCGAGGATCCGTGGGTCGAGCAGTACGACCTCCCCGTCCGCATAGGCGGACATCTCCTGGAGGACTTCGACGGCGAGCTGACGCGGATCGAATTGCGTCGGCTGTCATATCTGCAAAAGATGTCCACCGTCATCAGCCGGCGGGTCTGGGAGCACGCAGGCTCACCCGAGGTCGACCCGAAACGACTTATGGTGGCCATCGGCACCGGCATGGGCTCGAGCGAGGAACTCCTCTACGCCTATGACGACATGCGCGCCAAGGGCTTACGGGCGGTTTCGCCGCTGGCAGTACAGATGTACATGCCCAACGCTGCGGCCGCTGCCGTGGGACTGGAGCGCAAGGCCAGGGCCGGTGTCATCACGCCGGTTTCGGCCTGCGCCTCCGGGTCGGAGGGCATCGCGCACGCGTGGCGCAACATCGTGCTCGGCGAGGCCGACGTGGCGATCTGCGGCGGTGTCGAGACCAAGATCGAGGCAGTGCCCCTCGCCGGTTTCGCTCAGATGCGCATCGTGCTGTCGACCACCAACGACGATCCGCCGGGTGCCTGCCGCCCATTCGACAAGGACCGCAACGGGTTCGTGTTCGGCGAGGGCGCTGCGCTGATGGTCATCGAGACCGAGGAGCACGCGAAGGCTCGCGGTGCGCACATCTACGCCCGGATCATGGGCGCCAGCGTCACCTCGGACGGCTACCACATCGTGGCCCCGGATCCGAACGGAGAACAGGCCGCTCACGCGATGACGCGCGCGATCCAGCTCGCGGGCCTGCAACCCGAACGACATCGACCATGTCAACGCGCATGCCACCGGCACCAGCGTCGGCGATGTGGCCGAGGGCAAGGCCATCAACAACGCGCTGGGCAGCCACAAGGCAGCGGTTTACGCACCAAAGGGCGCGCTCGGCCACTCGGTCGGCGCGGTCGGCGCGGTGGAATCGATCCTCACCGTGTTGGCGTTGCGCGACGGCGTCATCCCGCCGACGCTCAACTTGAAGAATCTCGACCCGGAGATCGACCTCGACGTCGTCGCCGGCTCGCCGCGACCCGGCAACTATCAATACGCGATCAACAATTCGTTCGGATTCGGTGGGCACAACGTCGCGCTCGCCTTCGGAAAGTACTGACATCCAGCCTTTCTCGGAGCAGCCGACATCCGACCCCCTACAGGAGGTTTCAATGACAACCATGGCCCCCGAGGTCGTCGGCGAATCGCTAGACCCACGCGACCCGCTGCTGCGCCTGAGCACGTTCTTCGACGACGGCAGCGTCGAACTGCTGCACGAACGTGACCGCTCGGGCGTGCTGGCCGCGGCCGGCAACGTCAACGGCGTGCGCACCATAGCGTTCTGCACCGACGGCACCGTGATGGGCGGCGCCATGGGCACCGAAGGCTGCGCGCACATCGTCAACGCCTACGACACCGCGATCGAGGAGCAGAGCCCGATCGTTGGCATCTGGCACTCCGGTGGTGCGCGGCTGGCCGAGGGGTAAAGGCGCTGCACGCGGTCGGTTTGGTGTTCGAGGCCATGATCCGCGCGTCCGGCTACGTCCCGCAGATCTCGGTGGTCGTCGGTTTCGCCGCAGGCGGAGCCGCATACGGGCCTGCGCTCACCGACGTCGTCGTGATGGCGCCGGAGGGCCGGGTGTTCGTCACCGGACCCGACATCGTTCGCAGTGTCACCGGCGAGGACGTCGACATGGCGTCGCTTGGCGGCCCGGACACCCACCACAAGAAGTCCGGTGTATGCCACATCGTCGCCGACGACGAGCTCGACGCATACGAGCGAGGCCGCCGGCTGGTCGGATTGTTCTGCAGCAGGGCCATTTCGACCGCAGCAAGGCCGAGTCGGGCGACACCGATCTGCACGCACTGCTGCCGGACTCGTCGCGGCGCGCCTACGACGTACACCCGCTCGTCGAGGCGCTCCTCGACGACGACGCGCCGTTCGAAGAATTCCAGGCCAAATGGGCTCCGTCGATCGTGGTCGGCCTTGGTCGGCTGTCAGGCCGATCGGTCGGCGTCATCGCCAATAACCCGCTGCGCCTCGGGGGCTGCCTGAACTCCGAAAGTGCGGAAAAGGCGGCGCGTTTCGTGCGACTGTGTGACGCGTTCGGGATTCCTCTGGTGGTCATCGTCGACGTGCCGGGCTACCTACCCGGTGTCGATCAGGAGTGGGGCGGCGTGGTGCGCCGCGGCGCCAAGCTGCTGCACGCATTCGGCGAGTGCTCGGTTCCGCGCGTCACGCTCGTCACCCGGAAGATCTACGGTGGGGCCTACATCGCGATGAACTCGCGCTCGCTCAACGCCACGAAGGTGTTCGCATGGCCGGACGCCGAGGTTGCGGTGATGGGCGCGAAGGCCGCGGTCGGCATCCTGCACAAGAAGAAGTTGGCTGCCGCGCCCGACCACGAGCGTGAGGCGCTGCACGACGAGCTGGCTGCCGAGCACGAAAGGATCGCCGGTGGTGTGGATTCCGCCATCGAGATCGGTGTGGTTGACGAAAAGATCGACCCGGCGCATACGCGCAGCAAGCTGACGCAGGCGTTGGCCGAGGCGCCAGCACGCCGCGGCAGGCACAAGAACATCCCGCTGTAAGCGTGATTTCGGCGCGCTAACCGTCGCTGAGCGTGGATTAGCGCGCCGAAATCACGAATTCCTCCGCCGCGGACACCGCACTTTCTCGATCCGACGCCACAAGCCCGATGCGGGTCCTGCGGTCCAGGATGTCGTCGACGGTCATCGCGCCTTCGTGGGTGACGGCGTATTCGAATTCCGCCCGGGTGACGTCGATTCCGTCGGCCACCGACTGGGTCGGCCGCTCGCAGCTGGCGGCCGCGATCACGTTCGGCGCCTCCGCACCGTAGCGCGCGACCAGCGACCCCGGCAGTTCGGTCGATGACCGCAGCGTCGCCACCGGATTCGACGGCGCCCCGACCAGCGGCAGATTGCGGGTGCGGCACCTAGAGGCGGTGAGCCCGCGCAGCGTAACCGCGCGGTCGAGCACATCCTCGGCCATGAACCGGTATTCGGTCAGCTTGCCGCCGATCACGCTGATCACACCCGACGTCGACTCCACGACGGCGTGTTCGCGCGACACATCGGCGGTGCGGCCCCCGCCGGTGTCGATCAGCGGCCGCAATCCTGCGTACGCGCCGATCACGTCGGCTGGTGTGAGCGCTACATCCAAAGCGGTGTTGACGGTGGCGAGCAGGAACGCGATCTCTTCCGCCGTCGGTTGCGGCACATCGGGGACCGGCCCAGGCGCGTCCTCATCGGTGAGCCCAAGATACACCCGGCCCAGCTGTTCGGGCATCGCGAACACGAACCGGTTGATCTCTCCGGGTATCGGAATGGTCAGCGCCGCAACCGGATTGCCGAACGCCTCGGCGTCGAACACCAGATGTGTTCCACGGCTGGGCCGCAGCCGCAGCGAGGTGTCGACGTCGGCCGCCCACACACCCGTCGCATTGATGACCGCACGCGCTAAGGCGTCAAACGACTCGCCGGAACGCTCGTCGGTCAACGTGACCGAGGTGCCGGTCGCGTGTGATGCGCTGACCCGGGTCAGAATTCGGGCGCCGTGTTGCGCCGCAGTGCGCGCCACGGCGGTGACGAGCCGCGCGTCGTCGATCAACTGTCCGTCATAGGCGAGAAGGCCGCCTCTCAACCCGTCACGGCGCACAGTGGGCGCCATCTCGATCGCGCGCTCGGCGCTGACATACCGCGACCGCGGCAGCGTCGACGACGGCGTGCCCGCCAGCTTGCGCAGCCCGTCGCCGGCCGCGAAACCGAAGCGCACCAAAGCCCGTGACGCCGTGTTCATTTCGGGTAGCAGCGGGACGAGCTGCGGCATGGCCTTGACGAGGTGCGGGGCGTTGCGGGTCATCAGGATTCCCCGTTCGGCGGCGCTGCGTCGGGCGATGCCGACGTTGCCGGTCGCCAGGTAGCGCAGCCCGCCGTGCACCAGCTTGGAGCTCCAGCGGCTGGTGCCGAACGCCAAATCATGCTTCTCCACCAGCGCGACGCGCAGACCACGGGTGGCGGCGTCCAGCGCGATGCCTGCGCCTGTGATACCGCCGCCGATGACGATCACGTCGAGCGGCTCACCGTCGGCCAGGGCAGCTAGTTCAGTTGCGCGTCGGGTCTCGTTGAGTGCTGTCGAGCCGGTCAAGGTTTCAGGTATCCGTTCAGTGAGTGGGCCAGTTCGATGCCGAGCGCCTCGGAGTCAAGGATCGCGTCTACCATCTGGGCGGACTGAATCGCCGACTGCGTGATCAGCAGGCACATCGCCGCGAGCTGACGGGCTTCGCCCGGTCGGACGCTGCCCTCGTCTTGGGCGAGCTTGATCGCGTGGGCCAACGTGTCGATGAGAATCTGCTGGCTGGTGCCAAGCCGTTCGGTGATGTAGACCATGGCCACGTTTGGCGCGTTGTGTAATACCGACATCACCACCTCGTCGCCTCGCAGATGCTCTGCGACAGCCACGATGCGCTCGACCAGCGCTTCGCGGTCGGCCCCACGGTCCGGCACGTCGTCCAGCACACCGGCGATGCGCATGGTCAGCAGCTCGGCAAGCACAAAGCGGATATCGGGCCAGCGGCGGTAGATCGTCGGCCGGCTCACCCGAGCGCGCCGCGCGATCTCAGTCAGAGTCATCCGCTCGACCCCGTACGCCACCACACACGCCGCGGCGGCGTCGAGGATGCGGGCCTCGACGCTTGACCCAGAGTTACGGATTGACAACATGTGTAATACTGTAACTCATGATGCGTCCGGATGACCAATTAAGCGCCTTGTTGCCGCCAATGAAGTGGAACGCTTGGGGCGACCCCGCGCAGGCGAAACCGCTGTCCGACGGAATTCGATCACTGCTCAAGCAGGCGCTCGGGGTCGAGGAGGCGACGACTGCGGACCTCGAGCCCGAGCAGGTTCGGTTGCGGCCGTCGGCGCTGTCCAGCGCCGATAGCGAGGGGCTGGCGGCGATCGTCGGCGCCGAGTATTGCGGCGTCGACTATCGTGCCAGGCTGATGCGTGCGGGCGGTAAATCCACACTGGATCTGTTGCGCCGCAAGGATTCCGGTGTGCAAGATGCACCCGACGCGGTGCTGCTGCCCGGCGACGAGGCCGAGATCGCGGCGATTCTTCGGTTTTGCGCGGACCACAGCATCGCGGTCGTCCCGTTCGGCGGGGGCACCAGCGTGGTGGGCGGCCTTGATCCGATTCGCGGCGACTTCAAGGCCGTGGTGTCACTGGACCTGCGGCGGCTGAGGAAGCTGCACTCGCTGGATGAGGTGTCCGGGGAGGCCGAACTGGGCGCGGGACTGACCGGACCGGAGGCCGAACGTGTCCTGGGTGAGCGCGGCTACTCCCTCGGCCATTTCCCGCAGAGCTTTCAGTTCGCGACCATCGGCGGGTTCGCCGCGACGCGGTCCTCGGGCCAGGATTCCGCGGGTTACGGCCGCTTCAACGACATGGTGCGCGGGCTTCGCACGGTGACACCGGCGGGTGTGCTCGATCTGGGCCGCGCGCCGGAATCTGCCGCGGGTCCCGATCTTCGACAGCTGCTGATCGGCTCGGAGGGCGTGTTCGGGATCATCACGCGGGTGCGTGTTCGGGTACATCCGGTGCCGGCGGCCACGCGGTATGAGGCTTGGTCGTTTCCGGACTTCGCGACCGGCGCCGACGCGCTGCGCGCCGTCGTGCAGACCGGGACCGGGCCGACCGTGGTCAGGCTCTCCGACGAGGCGGAGACCGGCGTCAACCTGGCGACCACCGAACGCATCGGTGAGGACAGCGTCACCGGCGGCTGCCTGGCCATCACGGTCTTCGAGGGCACCGAGGCCCACGTCGAGAGCCGGCACGCCGAAACCCGTGCGCTGCTGGAGGCCAGCGGCGGCACCTCTCTGGGCGAGCCGCCAGCGCGCACCTGGGAGCACGGCAGGTTCGGCGCCCCGTACCTGCGTGACTCACTGCTGTCCGCGGGGGCGCTGTGCGAGACGCTGGAGACCGCGACCAACTGGTCCAATCTGCCCGTGCTCAAGGCGGCCGTCACCGAGGCGCTGACGTCCTCGCTCGCCGAATCGGGCACGCCCGCGCTTGTGCTGTGCCACATTTCGCATGTGTATCCGACCGGCGCATCGCTGTACTTCACCGTCGTCGCGGGACAGCGCGGCAATCCGATCGAGCAGTGGCGCAAGGCGAAGACCGCCGCGTCAGACGCCATGATGCGGACAGGTGGCACCATCACCCATCACCATGCGGTCGGCGCCGATCACCGGCCGTGGATGCGTGACGAGGTCGGCGACCTCGGCGTCGCGGTGCTGCGGGCCGTCAAAGCCACGCTCGATCCGGCGGGAATTCTCAACCCGGGCAAGCTAATTCCGTGACCAAGCGCGAGATCGGCCGCGTCACCGTTCTGACGAATCCGATGTCGGGCCACGGCAATGCCCCGCATGCGGCCGAGCGGGCGATTGCACGGCTCCAGCAGCACGGTGTCGATGTATGCGAAATCGTCGGCACCGATGCGGATCACGCGCGGCGGCTTCTTGACGACGCGCTCGAACGCGGCACCGACGCGCTTGTGGTGTGCGGCGGTGACGGTGTCGTCTCGATGGCGTTGCAGTCGTTGGCTCTCGGCGACATCCCACTGGGCATCATCGCGGCAGGCACCGGTAACGACCATGCACGTGAATACTCGCTTCCCAGAAACGATCCCGAGGCGGCAGCCGACGTGGTCGCCGACGGCTGGACGGAAACCGTCGACCTCGGCCGCATCGACAACCAAGGCGGATTGCAGAAGTGGTTCGGCACGATCATGGCCGCCGGTTTCGATTCACTGGTCAGCGACCGAACAAATCGCATGCGCTGGCCGCACGGCCGGATGCGCTACAACCTGGCGATGGTCGCCGAGATGTATCAATTGCGGCCGCTGCCCTTTCGGCTGGCGTTTGACGACGGCGAGACGATCGCCGCCGACCTGACGCTGGCCGCGTTCGGCAACACGAAAAGCTATGGCGGCGGCATGCTGATCTGCCCCGAAGCCGACCACGCCGACGGTCAACTCGACATCACCATGGTGCACGCGACATCGCGGACGCGGCTGATTCGCTTGTTCCCCACTGTTTTCAAGGGCACGCACGTCGAACTCGAGCGGGTCAAGACCGAGCGCGCGAGATCAGTCAGCGTCGACTCCCCCGGCATCAATGCCTACGCCGACGGCGAGTACGTGTGCCCGCTGCCGGTCGACGTGTCGGTGGTGCCCGGCGCGCTGAAGATCGTCATCCCACGCCCCGGCTGAATGTCGTCGGCTAGCCGACTCCGCGGTTGAGCCAGCTGACCTCGCCCGTGTCGCCGCCGTCGCGATAGGGCTCGAGCGCCTCATCCCAAGCGGTGCCGAGCACCGAATCGAGTTCGGCGGCGAGGGTGTCTGCGCCTGCGGCCATCAAGGTGCGCAGCCGCATTTCGCCGACCATCACGTCTCCGTTGGCGCTCATCGCGCCGCTCCACAATCCCAGCTGCGGGGTGTGGCACCAGCGGTGCCCGTCAACGCCGTCGCTGGGATCCTCGGTGACCTCGAATCGCAGCACCGACCACGAGCGAAGCGCATTGGCCAGCTGCGCCCCGGTGCCCACCGGCCCGACCCAGTTGGTGATCGCGCGCAGCTGTCCCGGCATGGCGGGTTGCGGGGTCCACTTGAGGTTCGCCCTTGCCTGAAGGGTCGACGACAACGCCCACTCGACGTGCGGGCATACCGCCGCGGGTGAGGCATGGACATACACCACACCGGTCGCCGCGTCGGCGAATTGGATCGCTGCACGCATCTGCTGCTCCTTCGGCTCCACGAGGGACGTCTTCCCCAACGACCTGGTTGGCGCCGAATTACTTACAGATGTGTGTGTCGCGCGTGTCTATTGTGCCCTGTGAGGCATGTGTTGCGCTAGTGTGCTGCGAATTCTCTCAGGACTTCGTCAGACAGCGCTGGCCAGCAGGGGTAAGCCCACTCCCCGAAGTCGCGGTCGGTCAACACCACGAGGGCCAGATCGGCCAACGGGTCGACCCACAAAAACGTCCCTGACTGGCCAAAATGCCCGTACGTGCCTGCCGAGTTCGACGATCCGGTCCAGTGCGGCGACTTGGCGTCCCTGATTTCGAAGCCGAGGCCCCAGTCGTTGGGCCGCTGAACCCCGAAGCCCGGCAATACCCCGGTGAGACCCGGAAACTGCACGTCAACTGCCTCGCCATGCGTCTGCGGCGACACGATGCGAGGCCGCAGCAAGTCGCCTGCGAACGACGTCAGGTCTGCGACCGTCGAGGTGACCCCGTAACCCGCGGCTTTGGCGCCGCCCGTCAGCGTGGAATCCGACATCGACAGCGGCTCGAATACCGATTCGGCCAGGTAGTGGCCGAATTCGATGCGTGATGCCTGCTCGATGGTCTCGGCGAGCACCTGAAATCCGTAGTTGGAGTAGACGCGGCGCTGTCCCGGTTTGCCCATCAACTCCGGCGAGTGCATCGAGTACCCGGCCGCGTGCGCGAGCAGGTGGCGGATTGTCGATCCCGGCGGGCCGGCCTCGGTGTCCAACTCCACCACGCCCTCTTCGACTGCGATCTGCGCCGCGCGGGCCACCAGCGGTTTGGTCACCGAGGCGAGCGCAAACCGTTGCCTCGTGTGGCCGTAGGACGCCAGCACCCCGGACGGCCCGACCACGGCAGCCGCAGCAGAATCGACCGGCCAGTCGGCAATCGCATCGAGCGCGCTCATCACCGTCTCGGTGCTCCTCTCGTCCGCGCGCAGGGAGCCTACTTGCGCGCGACGTAGTAGAGGTTGATCGGGTCCGATTCGATCTCTCGCACCTGCACATCTCCGAAGCCGGCGTCGGCCAGCATCGACGCGGCGAGCTGGCGTCCCCAAACGGTGCCCAACCCGTCGCCGTCCAGTCCTAGCGACACGCTCATGCAGTGCATCGTCGACACGGTGTACAAGTAGGCGGCGAACGGGACGCCGACGTTGTCCTCGACGCTGGTGGACGCCTTGATGTCGACCATGAGGAAGACCCCGCCGGGTCGAAGCGCGCGGTAGATGTTGGCCAGCACCTGTGCTGGATGGGCTTGGTCGTGGATCGCATCGAACGCCGTGATCACGTCGTAGGCATCGGTGATGTCGAGCTGTGCCACATCGTGTGGCTCGAACGACGCGTTGGTCAATCCAAGCCGCTTCGCCTCAGCACGGCCGGCAGCCAGACCCTCGTCAGAGAAGTCGATTCCCGTGAACCGGCTCGCCGGGAAGGCTCGCGCCATCAGGTTGATGGCATGCCCGCTGCCGCAACCGATGTCGGCGACTTCGGCGCCGGACCGCAGCTGTTCGGGTAGCCCCTCGGCCATCGGAAGGATGACGTCGACGAGTGCGGCGTTGAATACCTCGCCGCTTTGCTCGGCCATCAACGTGTGAAAGCGCGGGTACTCGCTGTAGGACAATCCGCCGCCGGTTTGGAAGCAGCCGATGACCTTCTGCTCCACTTCCGCCAGCAGTGGGATGAACTGGGCAACGCGGGACAGGTTGTCCGGCCCGGCCGCGCGGGTCAACACCGCGGCGCGGTGCTGCGGAAGCGAATATGTCTGCGCCTCTGGGTCGTATTCGACGATCCGGCCCGCGACCACGCCGCCCAGCCACTCGCGCACATAGCGTTCGGTGAGCCCGGCAGCGTCGGCGATCTGGGCGCTGGTCGCCGGGGGGAGCTGGGCCAGCGTGTCGAACAGCTTGGTCTGATGACCGATCGACAGCAGGATGGCCAGGCTGGCGGCGTCAATGGCACCGACCATGCGCTCGGCGAATTCCTCGGTGGTATCGGCTGCCGCGTTCTCGTTGAGTATCGTCATGCCACCCTCAACGGTATTGGAATCAGATCAGTTCAATGGACCGTTTCGCCAGGCCCATCGTGCGCCCACGCGTCGAACCCGGTCGACCAGTCATTAAGTTGTACGCATGACTCAGACGGTGCGCGGTGTGATCTCACGGAAGAAGGGCGATCCGGTCGAGGTGGTCGATGTCGTCATGCCCGACCCCGGGCGCGGCGAGGTCGTCGTCGACATCATCGCCTGCGGCGTCTGCCACACCGACCTCACGTATCGCGAGGGCGGAATCAACGACGAATACCCGTTCCTGCTCGGACACGAGGCGGCAGGAACCGTGGAATCAGTCGGCGAGGGCGTGACGCATGTCGAGCCTGGCGATTTCGTCATCCTGAACTGGCGCGCGGTGTGCGGTGAATGCCGGGCCTGCAAGCGCGGCCGGCCGTGGTACTGCTTCAACACGTTCAACGCCGAACAGCCGATGACTCTCACCGACGGCACAGAGCTCACGCCGGCACTGGGCATAGGAGCGTTCGCTGACAAGACGCTGGTGCACGAGCTGCAGTGCACCAAGGTCGACCCGGAGGCCGACCCCGCGGTGGCCGGGCTGCTGGGCTGCGGCGTGATGGCCGGTTTGGGTGCCGCCGTGAACACCGGAGCGGTGACCCGTGACGATACGGTCGCTGTCATCGGCTGCGGCGGTGTGGGAGACGCGGCGATCGCGGGAGCGCGCCTTGTCGGCGCCAAGCGGATCATCGCGGTCGACACCGACAACAAGAAGCTGGACTGGGCGCGCGATTTCGGCGCCACCCACACCGTCAACGCGCGCGAGCTCGATCCGGTGGAAACCATTCAGGACCTCACCGACGGCAACGGCGCCGACGTGGTAATCGACGCCGTCGGCCGACCCGAGACCTGGAAGCAGGCCTTCTACGCCCGCGATCTCGCGGGGACCGTTGTGCTGGTTGGTGTTCCGACACCCGACATGAAACTCGAGATGCCTTTGATCGACTTCTTCTCCCGTGGCGGCTCGCTGAAGTCGTCATGGTACGGCGACTGCCTGCCCGAGCGTGACTTCCCCACCCTGATCAGCCTGTACCTGGAGGGTCGGCTGCCGCTGGAGAAGTTCGTGTCCGAGCGCATCGGGCTCGATGACATCGAGGACGCTTTCCACAAGATGCACGCCGGCGAGGTGCTTCGCTCGGTGGTGGTGCTGTGAACGGCGGCCCGATCAAGCGTGTCGTCACGCACGGCACCTTCGAACTCGACGGCGGCAGTTGGGAAGTCGACAACAACATCTGGGTCATCGGCGACGACTCCGAAGTCGTGGTGTTCGACGCAGCCCATGACGCTGGCCCCATCGTGATGGCCGTCGGCGGGCGCCATGTGGTGGCGGTGGTGTGCACGCACGGCCACAACGACCACGTGACAGTCGCGCCCGAGCTCGGCGCGGCATTGGACGCCCCGGTGCTGTTGCATCCCGCCGATGAGATGCTGTGGCGAATGACGCATCCGGACAAGGACTTCCGCACCATCGACGATGGCGATACGTTGCGCGTCGCCGGCCACGAGCTGCACGCGATACACACACCGGGTCATTCGCCGGGGTCGGTGTGCTGGCACGCGCCTGAGCTCAACGCCGTTTTTTCCGGCGACACCCTGTTCCAGGGCGGTCCAGGTGCGACAGGGCGGTCGTACTCCGACTTCCCCACCATCCTGGCGTCGATCTCGGAGAAACTGGGCAACCTGCCCGACGATACCGTCGTGTACACCGGCCACGGTGACTCCACAACCATCGGCGACGAGATCGTGCACTACGACGAATGGGTCGCGCGCGGCCACTAACGTCCATCGCGAAGGCCCGCATCGCCGCGGTTGGAAGATGCGGGTCGCGACTGCAACGACTCGCTCAGTTTTCGAGGATTCGGCGCTTCTCGGCGTCGAATTCGGCGTCCGTCAAAGCACCCGAATCCCGCAGCGCGGCAAGCTGCCTGAGCTGCTCGAGGCGCATCCCTTGGTCGCTCGGCGCGTAGCTCGGCGATGCGGAGCCGCTACTCCAGGTCGGTTCGTTGAGGCTCATCATCTCCTCCGGCGCAAGGGGCCTTGCCGCCCTGGCTGACCGCGCAGACCACAACAACGCGACCACGAGCTCCACCACGCCGAGGGCAAGCAGCCCACCGAACACCCATGTCAGCCAGCCGTAGGAACTACCGTGACCAAAAGCGAGCCGCGGATTGATGTAGCCGTTGACATTGCCGTCAGCGACGATGTCATATGTGCCGTCTTGCGGGATCTGCACCACCCACACCCGCACATGCGTGTCGCTGTTCACCGTGGTTGTGCCGCCCACGCTTTCGGTGACGTGAGGTTTCGGCACACCCGCAGGCGGCGTGATTGAGAACTTCAGATCGGGAATCGGAAATCCGCTGGACGCGCTGCCCGTGACCATTGTGTGGAAACTGACGGTCGCCTCACCCGCGGGCAGGTGCAGACTCGTCGAGCCCGGAATCGGCACCTCTCCGTAGGCGTCGTACTCGTCGAGGACGAATGCGTTCAAGATCAGCATGGCCACGAACCCGACCCCGGCGGCCACCAGCGAAAGGACCGCCACGATGATCGCGATCCGCGGCCCGAACCGTCTGCCCATGCGCGAAAGTCTGTCACGCCCCGGTTTGCGCTGCCGCGGCAATCAGCCAGGTCACCAGACCGGGCGCGGATCGAACCGCGCCTTCGTCGGCGCTCGCCGCGTACTGGAGCTACCGTCGTAGTGTGCCCGAGTCCAGCATCGTCGTGCGCCCGGAGCCGTTGGAGAGCGGATCGTATACCGCCAGCTCGCGGCTGAAGGCGGCTGGATTATTGGGAGCGATAAAGCTTTTCGAGGATGCTGCCCAAGCCGTCCCGCTCCCGAAACCTCCACAACCGATTGTCATCGCCGACTACGGAGCCTCCACGGGCCACAATTCCCTGCTGCCGATCGGCGCCGCAATCGCGGTGGTACGCAAGCGCACCCGGCCGGAGCACTCGGTCCTGGTGGCACACACCGATGTCGCCGACAACGACTTCACCGTCTTGTTTCAGACGCTGGAGGACGATCCCGATTCCTACCTGAAGAAGGACGCGGCGAGCTTCGCCTCGGCGATCGGGCGGTCGTTTTACACCCAGATACTGCCGTCGAACAGCGTGAACCTTGGGTGGACGTCGTGGGCGATCCAGTGGCTCGGCCGGATACCGGCACCCGTCCCCGACCACCTGCAGGTGGCATACAGCTGCGACGACACCGTGAAGGCGGCCTACGCCAAGCAGGCCGCGCACGACTGGCATGAGTTCGTCGCGTTCCGCGGCCGGGAGTTATGCCCCGGTGGCCGGCTCGTGGTGTTGACGATGGCCATCGGTGACGACGGCGAGTTCGGCTACCGCCCGCTGTTCGAGGGCATGCAGGCCGAACTGGCCGAACTGGCGGCGCAGGGGCTGATCAGCGAGGACGAGGTGCACCGGATGTGCATTCCGACCGTCTCGCGGCGCGCTGCCGATTTTCACACCCCGTTTGCGCCGAAGGGCCGTTTCGAGCGAATGGAGATCGACCATCTCGAAGTGTTCGACGCAGAGGACCGGTTCTGGACGCAGTACCAAGTCGACCACGAGGCAACGGCTTTCGGGGCGCAGTGGGCTGCGTTCGCCAGGGCGTCGGTGTTCCCGACGATGGCGGCCGCGCTCGACGGTGGCCGGGCGGACCCGCGAGCTGGCGAGTTCGCTGATCGGTTGGAAGCCGGTGTTGCCGCTCGGATGGCCGCCGAGCCGGAGGAGATGCAGATTCCGCTCGCGCAGCTGGTGCTGTGGAAGCGGCCGAAGGCTCATTGATGTCAGCTTGCGGATTCGGTGAGCGACCGGGCCAAGTGCCAGAGTCGATCACCTAGCCGGCGATCGTGTAGCTGCGGTGATCCCGTCCGGGGTCGATCCTTTGCGAAGTACCTGCCTGCGAGCGGCTCGGGTGCGAGCGCCAGATCGATCAGGCGTCGCGCGCCGTCGTCTGCACGGTCGAGAAATGGCGCGGCCAGCATCTTCAACACGGTTCGGGTGGTGCCGAGTTAGCGGCCGAAGTCGGTGGCCATGATGCCGGGGTGCAAGTCGCCGACATCGATGTCGGGATGTCGACGACCATATTCCCGCAGCAGTATCCCTGCCGCCGGCTTGGCGCGGGCACAGGCGCGATGACGGGACAGGCTGGCAGTGCTCGTGGCGATCGTCTCTACCGCGTCACCAGGGATGTCGGCGCCAATATGCGACCGCGACGAGGTGACGACCACGCGACCGCCCGACAGCGCACCGGCCAACAACTCCATCAGCAGCCACGGCGCTAACGCGTTGACTTGAAAGGTGGCCTCCAGGCCGTCAACGGTGCGCCCGCTTGCCGGCACCCCTCCGGCATTAGCGGCGAGGACGTCGATCCGTGGATGCGCGCGGATCAGAGCGCTAGCCAGAGCGCGGACCTGGTCTAGATAAGCGAAGTCGGCGGTGTAGCCCGTCGCGCCGAGTTCCCTGGCAATCGTGGCGGTGCGCACCCCGTCGCGGCCGACGACAATCAGCTGGATTCCCTTTTCGTGCAACCTATGTGCGGCACGGGCGCCGAGCCCGGAGCTGGCTCCCGTGAGAACGACGGTGGTCACTGTGGCCCGCTCAGCACAACGCGCTGACGTCGATAGCGGTTGTGTTCGACCGTACCGACGACAAAGTCGGCGACATCGGCCCGACTGATCCGTAGGGGGCGTGGTCGTTTCAGCGTTTCGTTGATAGCCCAGTGACCGCTGGCGGCACCGTTGGTGAGGGAGCCGAAATACGCGATCGTCCAGTCTCAGTCGGCGGTGACCAGGTTCTGCTCGGCCGCATCAAGATCGGTGAAATCGTGCCGCATGAGACCGCGGGTGACCAACCGCACCGGAACTGACGTCGCCGAACGGCTCGCGCCGGCACCCCACGCCCACGGGATCACGATTCGTTTGACGTCCTGCGCCTCCATGACGGTGATGAGATTGGCTGTCGCGGCGGCCATCACCGTGATGGTGCGGCCGCCACGCAGCCAGCTGTGGTTGCCCAATCCGGAGATGACCGCATCATGGTTGGCCATCGCCGACGCCACCACTTCGGGCTGCTCGCCCACCGAGCCTTCCACGATGCAGACATCCGGGTACTGGTCCATCGACTCGGCGCGCCTGACGAGCGCCGTGACCTGATGACCCGCCCTGGCAGCCCGCTCGACGATCTGCCGACCGAGCGCTCCGTTAGCCCCCACGACCAGTAGGCGCACTACGCTCGCCTACACCGATGCCAGCGACGCGATTTCGGCGTTCAAAGGCTCGACGAACTTCCGAATCGTCTCGATCTCGAAGTCGCCCGCAGTCAGCGGTGACCCGCTGTCAAACGGTGGATCCGGGTCATACTCGAGCATCAGTTGGGTGATTCGTGCGGACTGTTCACCGAGCATTTCAGCTAGCAGCGTCAAACCGAAGTCGATCCCAGCGGTGACGCCGCCGGCAGTGATGCGGTTGCGGTCCACCACGATCCGTCCGTGGGTGGGCTCGGCCCCGAACAAGGCCAGCATCTCCCGCGTCGCCCAATGCGATGTTGCCTTATAGCCCCGCAGGAGCCCGGCGGCGCCCAGGATCAACGATCCGGTGCAGCGAGAAGGAGTCGAGGCATCGTCGGTGAATGGGACGTCACGATCAAGACGCCCGTCGGCTCACTGGCCGTCGTCTATACCTTCACCGACGACGGCGCCATCACCGGCACTGCGACAGGGAAGAGCGAGACCGTACCGCTGCGCGACACCGTCATTGCGGGACAACGGGTTACCTGGCGACAATCGGTGACGAAGCCGATGCGGCTGAACCTGGACTTCGACGTCGTGGTCGACGGTGACCGGCTCGCGGGACACTCGAAAGCCGGACGGCTACCCCGCTCGGCGGTTACCGGGATCGCCGAAGATGACGACGAGTGAGGATCGCAGCGAGGACCGAAGCGAGGTCAGGGCCGCATCTCGTAGGCGCCGTCGTAGGCCTTCACGCGCTCCCACACCCGGCCGAAGCGCTCGGCGTCGGATACCGGTTTTTGGATCGCGCCGATGGCCCAGTCCTGCTGGGCTTGCGTCGAGCTTGGCTTGCCGTGCAGCGCAACGGCATAGGTGCTGAAGTCGCGGATCTGGAAGTCGAAGATCTGATCGACGATGTCGTCGTCGAGTCCCGTCAGCGCTGCCTGCTCGAGGATGAGTTGGCCGTAGACGATCAGCGAGAACAGGTGGCCCACGGTGAGCATGAAGTCGAGATCCCGCTGCTGGTCGGCGTCCGGGGCCGCCGTCGCGAGCAGCGTCTTGAACGCCTGGGCCTGTTCGTAGAACCGCGCGACGTTCGGGATGCTCGAGTGGTTCTCGTACACCGGCGTCCAATCGGCGAATTGCACCTTGCCCGCGCCGCGGGTCGGACCCTGATTCCAGAAGAACACGTCGTCGGCGGGATCGTTGCGGGTACCGATCTCGGGATAGTCCGCCGGATTGAACATGTAGTTGGGCATGAACTTCAGCACCAGGCCGACGTTGACGTGCACCGTGCCCTCCAGTCGGGGCAGCGTGCCGATCAGTTGTGACACTTCGCGGAACATCGTGTTCTTTTCGTAGCCCTTGGCGGCGATCACGTCGTGCAGCGCACGAAGCACCGTCTCGCCCTCCATGGTGACCTTGGCCTTGGTCATCGGGTTGAACAGCAGGTACCGCCGGTCCTCGAGGCTGGCGCTGCGGAAGTAGTCGACGGAGCGCTGGCTGAACAGCTTCATCGCGATCAGTCGCGCGTACGCGTCGACGAAATTCGCACGCACGTGGGCAAAATCGGTGACCGGGTTGCCGTACAGGATCCGGTTCTGCGCATGCGTGATCGCCTCGTAGAAGGCGTGTTCGGCCATGCCGATCGAGCCTGAGCACAGGTTGAATTTACCGACGTTGACCGTATTCAGCGCTGCCGCAAAGGCTTCCACGCCGATGTGCAGAATGTCGGATTCCCGCACCGGATAGTTCTCCAGCCGGAATGTGCTCACGTAGATCTGCATGTGCACGACGTTGTCGATCAGGTGGTAGTTCTCGTGTTGGCTGTCGACGGCGAAGAAGACGTAGGCATCGGCGCCCTTGATCTCACCGCGCCGCCCGAAGACCGACACCATGCTGGCGACATTGCCATTGCCGATGTAGTACTTCTCCCCTGTCGCCCGGTACAGGATGCCGTTGGCGCGGTCCTCGTCGCTGGCCGGCGTGAGCACCATGTCGGTGTTGTAAACATCGGCGCCGTGCTCGCGCTCGGACAACCCGAACGCCATTACCTCCCCGGCCTCCAGGTCATCGGCGGCCTTGAGCTTGGCGTCCTTGTTCTCGCTCTGCCAGATCGGGCCGAGGCCCAGGATGGTGACCTGCTCGGTGTACCAGTAGGTCAGCCCGTAGAAGCCGAGGATCTCCGACAGTGCGGCGTTGCGCGCACCGTCCCAGCGTTTGCCCGGGTTGTCGGCACCAAACTCCGACGGAGTCAGAAAGGTCGCGAACAGCTTTTCCCGCTTGACGAAGTCGACGAAATCCGCGGGCCACTGCGCAGTCAGGTCGTCATCGAGGATGCGCTTCTTGCCCTGACCCTCGAACCAGTCGATGGTCGCGCGCAGCAGTCGGCGGGTCTCCTCGTCGAACTGCTGCGGGTCATAGGTGTTCGGGTTGAACAGCAAGCCGTCGGTCTGCGTCATGGCGCGAGCCTACGGTGCCGGCGGTTGAGGTCCGATCGGAATAGTCGGCCCACCCGGGAAGAGGGTGATCGGCGGAATCGTCGGGATCACCGGCGGCGGCGTCGTTGGGGGCGGCTCGGTCGTGGGCGGTGGCGCCTCCGTGGTCGGATGAGGCGGTGGCGGCGCCTCGGAGGTCGGCGGCGGAGGCGGTGGTGGCTCTTCCGTCACAGGAGGCGGCGCCTGCCGTGTGACAGTCCGGGTTTGCGGCGCCTGTGTCTGCGGTGGCGGCGCCGGTGCAGCCGGTGGCGGCGCAGCGGCGGTCGTCGTCGGCGTCTGTGTGGTGGTGGTGACAGGCGCTGTAGTCGACGCCGGCGCCGGTGTGCTGTCGTCGCGCATCACGAACAGCACCGCGGCGGTGAGCGCCGCCAGCAGCGCCAGCACGCCTGCGACCAGAACCATCGCCGGCTTGCGGTACCACGGCAGCGGCGCTTCTTCTTCGTACTCATATTGATCGTGGTCGAACGCCATCTGCGGGCGCGCGTCAGTGACTCCGCCGTTTGCCTCGCCGACATAGTCGTACGGGTCGGTGGGCGCGACCTCGGGAACGTCGTCGGCGTCCGACCACGCCAGCGCGCTGAAGGTACTCGACGCCGGAGCGTCCTGCGGATCCAGCTCGGGCGCCATCGCGGTGGCCGCAGCAGCGGCCGCGACCGCACTGGGGGCGGCGGCCATCGATGTCATGCCGTCGTCGGCCGTGCCGCGGGCCGCCCGCAGGCCACCGCCGATCGCGGCCGTCAACTCCGGCTGTTTGGTGGTGATGACTGGCACCCGGAAGTGCTCGGACATCGTGGTGGTGATGATGGGGATCCGGGCGCCGCCGCCAACGGAGGCCACGGCCACGAGATTGGCGGCCGGAATTCCGTTGCGCTCCACGGTTTCCTGCACGACACCGACGAAGTCGGCGAGCGGCGCGCGGATCGCTTCGTCGAGTTCGTTGCGGGTCAGCCGCACGTCGCTGCGGTGCCCGCTCAGCTCGGCGACCAGCGAGGTGACGGCCGCGGTGGACAGCCGCTCCTTGGCCCCGCGGCATTGGGCACGCAGCCGGGTCAGCGAACCGATCGCCGAGGTGCTCGATAGGTCGATGGTGCCTGCCGCCGACAGGTCGTTGATCACGTGAGTCAACAGCGCCTGGTCGATGAGGTCGCCGGACAGGTCGGTGTGGCGGACGGTCGGACCGACCGGCGCGAAACCGTTGCCGGCATCGACGAGAGTGATGTTGGTGCCGGTGCCGCCGAAGTCGCACAGCACGATGACGCCGCGAGTCGGCACGCCCGGATCGTCCTGTAGTGCCGTGAGCGCTGCCGCAGCGTCGGAGACCAGCGGCGCCGGGGTCGGCCGTTGGAATTCCGCCACGGCGGCCAGCGCGTTGCGCAGCGCGTCCACGGCTGCCGGCCGCCAATGTGCGGGGAAGGTGACGGCAACGGGCTCCGTGGAGGGCTTGCCGACCGTGTACAGCATGGCCCGCAGCGCATCGGCGAGCACCTTGTCCGCCAGATGCGTGGAGCCGTCGGCGGCGACGATGCCCACCGGGTCACCGACCCGGTCCACGAAATCGGTGATGATCAGGCCGCGCTCGTTGAGGTTGGGGTTTTCGCTGGGTACGCCCACCTCGGGCGGCCGGTGCGGGTACAGCGTCACCACCGGCGACCGCGTCACCGCGGTCCGGCCAATTACTACGGCCGTCAAGTTGGTGGCGCCAACCGAGAGCCCTACCCCGTCAGACATGTCACTCCGTCTCGATGAAACCCTATCCGGTATTCCATCTTGTCTGACGGTCTTTGCGTTACTAGCGAATGGTCCCCACACCGGGTATTAGTGGTAGATCCAAAGCTGTCACCCAGCCTGGCGAAAGATCGTTGACGGCGGGCACGGCGTTCAGCGCCCGCAAGCCGGTCGCCAGGCAGCCTGCGGCGGCCGCGTCGCGCCCCGAGCCGTCGGTGAAACGGAACGCGGTCTCCTGGAAGATGCTCGGCGTGCCCTCGATATCGACGCGATAGACGTCGTTTTGCGTGCCTGAGGGCCAGTCCGGTGCGGCGTCGTTGCCGATCCTGTTGACGTGTTCGAGCTGGATGCGCGTCTCGCCCTGGTACACGCCGTTGATCGTGAACCGCACGGCCGCAACGTTTCCGGGTGCAATGATGCCCTTGGCGGACTTACGCTCGGCGGGCGTCACCCATTTGTCCCACGTCGTGGTGATCTCGTCGAGCATGATGCCCGCCGCGTGCGCGATCATCGGAACCGTTGCGCCCCAGGCGAATATCAAAATGTCCGGGCTCTCCAGCAGTGGCCGGTACTCGGGCGGCCTGCCGATGCCCATCTCGAACTCGTAGTCGCCCTCATAGTTGGTGTAGTCCAGCAGTTCGGATGCACGCACCTTGCGAACCTCTGAGCACAGACCCATCAGCGTCATCGGGAACAGGTCATTGGCGAAGCCGGGGTCGATGCCGGTGGTCAAGCAGGAGGACTCGCCGAGCTCGCAGGCCTCGGTGACAGGCTCGATCCAGTTCGGCGGGTTCAGATGCATCGTCGGCCACACCCACGGCGTCATGGCCGTCGAGACCACGTCGATGCCGGCCCGAAGGAAGCGGGTTATCAGCGCGATGTTGTCGTCGGCATGTGCCGCGGTGGGTCCGTAATGCACCAGCGCGTCGGGTTTCAACGCGATGAGGGCCTCCACGTCGTCGGTGGCGGTCAGCCCGAGTTTCTGTCCGAGAGCACAGATTTCGCCGACGTCACGGCCCACCTTGTCGGGGTGGCTCACCCCAACGCCGACCAGTTCGAACAGGGGATGCTTGACGATCTCGGCGATCACCATCCTGCCGACGAAGCCAGTGCCCCAGACGACTACCCGCTTTGCTCCAGAATCCCTCACGGACTTCACCATAGGCGGGCTCCCGGTTATCGGTAACCGACTTCGCAAGCCGCTGCACCTCCTCCCGGAGTTCCTCGATCTGCGCTCTGGTCGCGGCCTGGCCGGCGCTGTCCTCGTCGGCGACGCGCTCGACAATCCACGATGCGAGCGTCGCGGTCACGAGGCCAAGCAATGTGATGCCGCCGATCATCAATGCGACTCCAACAAGGCGGCCCGCCCCGGTGACAGGATGCAGGTCGCCATATCCGACGGTTGTGACGGTTGTGGTTGCCCACCACAGTGCGTCGCCGAGCGTCTTGATCTTGGCGTCGGGATGGTTGCCTTCGACGTCGAGGATGGCCAGGGCAGCCGCGTACACCACGATCGCTGCGCCACAGGCGGTGTAGACGGCCACCCGTCCGCGGATGGTGCGCCCGACGGCCTGCTGCAGCGCCGTGACCACGACGGCCATGCTCAGCAGCCGCAAAGGCCGGAAGAACGGCAGCAAGATGACCGGAAGCTCCCAAAGATGTTTGACGAACCATCTGCCCCGCGGTTGGGCGAGGTACAACCGCGCGAGGTAGTCGGCGACGAAGATGGCGTACACGGCGACGAGTGCGAGATCGATCGCCTTGGCGACGCCGCCTTGCGGTTGCATCAGTACCCGTACGGAATAGAGGCCGAGAAAAGTCAATGCGACACCCGCAAGTGGCCAGTCTGTCCGGCGGTCATAGCGCTCGATGCGGGATAGCTTGGTCATCAACCGGTGACCCTAGCCAACCAGCGCGCTGGCCATGAGGGGAAATGATGTGCAGTCTCGCATCTCGGTGGCCTGGATATCCTCCTCAACAATGCGGGCAGCGGGGTCCGTCGGCGATGCCGAGTCCTTCCCACTCGAGGAGTTCGACCGACTCGTTGCGATCAATGTGCGCGCCGTGTTCGTCGCCATCCAGCGGGCGCTTCCTCACCTTGGCGACGGTGGTACGCAATGACCAAGGGCGCAGTCGCAAGCCTCACCCGAGGGCTGGCCCGGCCGATGACGTCGCTCGGCCGCTACGGTCAGACCAGCGACATCGCCAGTGTGGTCAGCTACCTGGCGGGACCGGAAGCGTCATTTGTCACCGGCGCCAACTGGAACGCCGACGGCGGCTTCACGGGTCTTACGCTCACAAGTTGATCGGGTCCGGTGGATGCGCCGTCTTCGTGGTGTCTTTGAGCGCGGCCTTGAATTGCATTGCCCGATAAGGCCATCCGACGGCGGTGTTCCACTGCGACACCATCAACCCGAAACCGCCCTGGATGTCGAACCGCGAGCCCGGCAGCACATAGCCGCCGTAGAGTTGGGCGACTTTGTTCTTGGAATGGTTCTCGTCGTTCCACGACGAACCCACAACGGGAATCTGGAGTTTGGTGGTGTGCATGTTCGCGACGGGTGAGTCCACGACCCGGTAGCCGAGCGCATACTTTGACGCCAGGAATCCGCCGAGCACCCATTTGCCTTGTGCCATCCGGCGAAACGTCAGCTCTCCCCACTTCTCGCCCAAGGGTGTGATCGGCGTGGCGGTCTCACCCCACGCCCACCGCCCGTGGATGTAGCCCCAGCTGACGTAGCGCGACCGCCGCCCGATGTGCTCGGGCCGCACCCGCATCAGGATGATGCCCTTGTCGCGTTGGAATCCCGTCGCCACCACGTACACCCAGCCGTCGTCGGGCTCGTAGTCCCATGACCAGCACTGGGCGTATCCGTTGTGCAGATCCGCCGGGAACTTGGCGGTCTGTCCCATGTGCGACCACGAGATGCCGCTGTCGTCGGATCGCCAGATCTCCGTCCAGATCACGTTGCCGAAACCTCGATTGACGATGGCGTGCAAGTAAATCGCGTCGCCGACGCACACCAGGTCGGACGGGATCACGGTACTGATGCCGCCGCGGGTCCAGCCGGTGGCCGCGTCATCGTGAATGTAGTGCCACAGCTGGCGGGCATAGTTCGGGTCGTCTCCGCCGGCCCGCTCGTAAACGATTTCGTGATCGGCGTCACCGGTGCCGATCAGCACGACGGGTGAACGCCAGTCGCCCTGCCCGACCTTGCGACCGGAGAAGGTGTCGCCGAACACCGATACCAGCTTGCCGTTGGGCGCGACCACCGACGCTCCGAGGTCGGTGCATGTGACGCCCCAACGTTCCGTGAGCCGCGGGCCGGTCACGTCGACCACCTTGCCGTTGAGCAGCGGAACAGCGGCCGCGCGAGCACCGGTCCGAAGGCGTCGGCCAGCGCGCCGGCCTACGCCGGACGTCACTGGCAGATGCGAAGTCCGGCTGGCTCGCAATACAGCGGGTAGCGATCGACAGGCATCGACAGGGGCCCCTTGTAGGCGAGCGTGAACGGGATCGTCGTCATCCCAGGCTGCTCACCGCATACCTCGCCATGGATGACCTTGAGTGTGCCGACGAGTGTGTTCCCGTCGAACGAGTAGATCTCCGTTTGGGGGGCCTTGCTGCCATCAGGGCACGTCCGGGCGTTCGCCTCGTCGTACTGGAACGTCCATTGGGATTCGACCTGTCGGGCGCCGGCACCGGGGCGACCCGGATGCTGGATATTCAGTCGGCAGGCGACTGGCAGGTAAAGCGGTTCCCGCAGGTCACCGACCGTCGGAACGCACGACGGAGAGATCCTCCACTCCGTCGTGGCCCTGCCGTCGATAGTGACGGTGTAGACGCCTTCCAACACCTCCGGGACTTTGTGTTCATCGGCCTGCGCGGCGCCGGCCCCAGCGAGCGCCATACCGGCGAGGACGACGGCAACGAGCGCGCGCGTGATGGTCTTCATCAACCTCGTCCCTTCCAGAAGGTGACTCACGGGCCACCGTCAGCGGTTCCCTGAGTATTTCAGTGTCCGTAGAGCAAAGTCACGCGTTTGGGCTGGGTGGCGTTTGGGCGACAACCCGGGTTGGGTAGAGAGCCGAAGGCGACGATGACGGGGTGATGGCGATGAAGAGTCCTGCGGTGTTGCGCGCGGTCGGCGTCGTCATATCCCTCGTCGTTGGTCTCACGGCGTGCTCAACAGGTGAGCGTGTCGACATCGGCGACGAGGCGCCGAGAAACCTCGTCGCGGCCATAGCCGGTGAGCCCGATCAGCTCGACCCCCAGAAGACCACCGCCTACTTCTCCTTCCAGGTCTTGGAGAACGTCTTCGACACGCTCGTCGAGCCCGACGAGAACCTCGAGATGCGCCCGGCGCTTGCCGAGTCGTGGGACGTCAGCCCCGACCAGCGCACGTGGACGTTTCACCTGCGCAAGGGCGTCACGTTTCATGACGGCAGTCCCTTTACCGCCGACGACGTCGTGTACTCCTATCGCCGCATCATCGACGAAAAGCTGGCGAACGTCGACAAGTTCAGCGCACTCAGCGACGTCAGCGCCGCCGACCCGGCCACGGTCAAAATCACGGTGAAACAGCCGACCCCCAATCTGCTGACGAACCTCGGCGGCTTCAAGGGCATGGCGATCGTCCAGCGCAAAAACGTGGAAAGCGGCCAGATCGCCACGCACCCGATCGGGACGGGCCCGTTCGCGTTCGACTCTCACAAGAGTGGCGATTCGATCACGTTGAAGGCCAACCCCGGCTATTGGGCTGGCGCGCCGAAGGTTTCGGGGGTCACGTTCCGGTTCATCTCCGAGCCCTCGACGGCGCTGTCGGCGCTTCAGGCCGACGAGGTGGACTGGACCGACTCGATTCCCACCGAACGCGTCGCGCAGCTGCGCGACGACGAATCGATCACGCTGGCGCAGCTGCCGAGCAATGACTACTGGTACTTCGCCCTCAACGAAGCGCGTGCCCCGTGGAACGACGTGCGCGTGCGACAGGCGACCGCCTACGCCATCGACCGCGACGCCATCGTGCAGGCCACCAGCTACGGCACCGCCGACGTCAACCAGCTCGCGATACCGGAGGGCAATCCCTGGTATACGGAGTACAACACCTACACCCACGACATCGAGAAGGCGAAAAGCCTGCTGCGCGAGGCGCAGGCATCCCCGCGGAATCTCGACATGCTGGTGACCAACGAATATCCGGAGACGGTGACGGCGGCGCAGATCATCGCCGATAACCTTGCGCCACTCGGCATCACCGTGAACATCCGCACTGTCGACTTCGCTACCTGGCTCGACGAACAGAACAGCGGCAATTTCGACATGTTGATGATGGGCTGGCTGGGCAACATCGACCCTGACGACTTCTACTACGCGCAGCATCACACCAATGGCACGAGCAATGCACAGAAGTTCTCCAATCCCGAAGTCGACCGGCTACTCGACGCAGGCCGCGTCGAGACCGACCGCCGTAAGCGCGCCGAGGACTACGCCAAGGCGGCGACGATCCTCGCCGACGAGGTCAGCTATATCTACCTGTACAACCCATCGGTGCTGCAGGCCTGGACCACCAAACTGACGGGGTACGACGCCCGCCGCGACCGGGCCATCCGATTCCGCACTGCGAGCCTGTCGCCAGACGGCGGCGGCTGACGTGGCAGCCTTCAGCCACCCGATCGCACGGTTCATCGCGCGAAGGCTGCTCTACTCGCTCGCGGTGCTGCTCGGTGTCCTGGTGATGGTGTTCGCACTCGTGCACTTGGTGCCCGGCGACCCCGTCCGCATCGCACTGGGCACCCGGTACACCCCGCAGGCCTACGAGGCCCTGCGGTCCGCCAGCGGGCTGGATCGACCGCTCATCGAGCAATTCTTCGGCTATGCCGGTTCGGCGCTGACCGGTGACCTCGGTGTCAGCTTCCGCAATGGAGACCCCGTCACCGTCACTCTGCTCGAGCGTCTTCCTGCGACCGTGTCACTTGGCTTGGTGGGCATCGTGATTGCACTGTTGATCGCGCTGCCCGCCGGTATCTGGTCCGCGCTGCGCGAAGGCCGGCTGTCCGATGCGATCGTGCGTATCGCCAGTCAGTTCGGGGTATCAATTCCCGATTTTTGGCTGGCGATCCTGTTGATCGCGTTGTTCGCATCGACTCTCGGCTGGCTGCCGACGTCGGGCTACCGTCCGCTGTTCGACGATCCAGGGGGCTGGCTGCGCCACATCGTGCTGCCCGCTCTGACAGTGGGTTTGGTGGCCGCGGCGATCATGACCCGCTACGTGCGGTCTGCGGTGCTTGAAGTCGCCTCGATGGGTTATGTCCGGACCGCCCGATCGAAGGGGCTTCCTCCCCGCGTGGTGACGTTTCGCCACACCGTGCGCAACGCACTGGTCCCCGTGCTGACGATCACCGGCATCCAGCTCGCGACGATCCTCGGTGGCGTCATTGTCGTCGAAGTCGTATTCGCGTGGCCTGGTTTGGGCCGGCTGGTGTACAACGCCGTCGCCGCCCGCGATTACCCGCTGATCCAGGGCGCGGTGCTGCTCATCGCCGCTCTGTTCCTGCTTATCAACCTCATCGTGGACGTGCTGTACGCGGTTGTCGATCCAAGGATCCGACTGGCATGACGACGACCACCGACGAATCGGCACGGGTTGCCTCGTGGCGATTGCTGCTGCGCAATCCGGTGACCGTGGTCAGTGCGGTGGTGTTGGCACTCGTCGTGTTCGTCGCGGTGACCGCGAATTGGCTTGCTCCGTTTGGCGTCAACGACGTCGAGGTCCCGAACGCGTTGCAGCCACCGAGCGGCTCCCACTGGTTCGGTACCGACGAGTTGGGCCGCGACGTGTTCTCCCGCGTCCTGGTGGCGATCAGTGCCTCCATGCGGGTCGCAGTCGTCAGCGTGGCTTTCGCCGTTGTGGTCGGCGTGACCATAGGGGTAGTCGCGGGCTATCGCGGCGGCTGGATCGACACGATCTTCATGCGCATCGTCGACGTGATGTTCGCGTTCCCCGTGCTGCTGCTGGCGTTGGCCGTCGTGGCGATACTCGGGCCGGGCATGACCACCACGATTCTCGCGATCGGCATCGTGTACACGCCGATATTCGCACGGGTAGCCAGGGCCAGCACGTTGAGCGTTCGTGTCGAACTCTTCGTCCAGGTGTCCCGTGCGATGGGCACCGGGCATCTCTATATCCTTGGCCGCCATATCATTCCGAACATCGCGGGGCCGCTGATCGTGCAGACATCCCTGTCGCTGGCGTTCGCGATCCTGTCGGAGGCCGCGCTGTCGTTCCTCGGGCTGGGTATCCAACCGCCCGAACCGTCGCTAGGGCGGATGATTTTCGACTCCCAGGGATTCGTGACGCTGGCGTGGTGGATGGCGGTGTTCCCCGGCGCGGCGATCTTCGTCACAGTGCTGGCATTCAACTTGACGGGAGATGGCCTGCGCGACGTCCTGGATCCCAAGCAGCGCACCATGATCGAGGCGCGGGGACAACGATGACCGATCCCGTCCTGAGAGTGCGCGACCTCGGCGTACGAATCGGCCGCCAAGATATTGTCCGCGGCGTCTCGTTCGACGTAATGCGTGAGCAGACGCTGGGCATCGTCGGCGAATCCGGATCCGGGAAGACGATGACCGTGCTCGCCGCGAGCGGCCTCTTGGACGCTCCGGGAGCGACAGTCACCGGATCGAGCACGTTGACGGGCTCGACCCAGCTCGTCGGCGCCTCCCCCAGGCTGTTGCGTAGCGTGCACGGCGGGCGGATCGGCTTTGTGTTCCAAGACCCGGGGACATCGCTTAACCCGCTGCTCACCCTCGGCCGGCAGATCACGGAATCGCTTGAGACACATCGAAACATGACGGGGCGGCAGGCATCCGCGCGAGCACTCGAACTGCTTGAAGCGGTCGGCCTTCCTGATCCGGAAACCCGGATGCATGCCTATTCCCACCAACTGTCGGGAGGCCAGCGTCAGCGGGTGATGATCGCGATCGCGCTGGCCTGCGACCCGGAACTGCTGATCGCCGACGAGCCGACCACCTCGCTGGACGTCACAACACAAGCGCAGATCATCGACTTGGTCCGCGACCTTCAGCGCGACTTCGGTACCGCGGTGATCTGGATCAGCCACGACCTCGGTGTCATCGGACAGGTCGCCGACGACGTGACTGTGATGCAGACCGGCGAGGCCGTCGAGCAGGCGCCAATCCTCGATGTCTTTGACGCTCCGCAGAATCCGTATACGCGCGAGCTGCTGCAGGCTCGCCCGGTGCTCGGGGGGCCCAAACCAGCGCCCGTTGTTGATGACGCGGCGGTGCTACTGCGCGTCGACGGCCTCGATGTGAAATTCGCGGTAACAACGCCAGTAGGCCGCTCGACCGTGCATGCAGTGAAAGACACCTTTCGTTCGAGATTCGCCGCGGCGCGACGCTGGGCCTGGTGGGCGAATCGGGATCGGGCAAGTCGACGGTCGCCGCCGCGCTCACCGGCTTGGTGAAGCCCGACGCGGGTAGCGCCGTCATGGACGGCACCGATGTGCTGAGCGTACGCGGCCGTGCCGAGAAGGCGCTGCGCCGCAGGATCGGACTCGTCTTCCAGGACCCGTTCTCGTCGCTGAACCCGCGAAACCGCGTGGACACCGCTGTGGGTGAGCCGCTGCGGGTGCACGGCCTAGCGAAGGACAAACGCCGCCGCGCGGCCCGGGTGGCAGAGCTGCTCGAACTCGTCGGGATGCCAACGTCATTCGCGTCGAGGTTCCCGCATGAGCTCTCCGGCGGCCAGCGGCAGCGTGTGAGTATCGCTCGCGCGCTGGCAGCCGAACCCGACCTTCTCATCCTTGACGAAGCGACTGCATCGCTGGATGTTTCGGTGCAGTCACATGTCCTCGACCTGCTCACCGATTTGCAACGTGAGCTCGGGTTGACGTATCTGTTCATCGGCCACGACCTCGCGGTCATTCAACGGATGAGCCACGATGTGCTGGTCATGCGTGACGGCGCCGCCGTGGAGTACCGGCCGGCCGCGGAACTGTTCGCCGCACCCCAGCAGGAATACACCCGCGCACTGTTGGCGGCTATCCCGCCTGCGCGACCGCGCGCCGCTGTCTGAGCTCTCGCGGGACCCGTGAGAAGGTCTTGCCATGACACAGCTGGATAACAAGGTCGCGTTGGTAACGGGAGCCTCGGCGGGACTGGGCGCGGCGACCGCGACGCTGTTCGCCGAGCGAGGCGCGACGGTGTTCGGAATCGCGCGAGACGCCGATCGGATGGCCGAAGTGTTCACGTCGGTGCCGGGCGGAAAGTTCGCATCGGTGGACATCTCCGATCCGGCCGCCTGTAAGCAGGCTGTCGCTGACTGCGTCGCCGAGTTCGGCCGTCTCGATGTGCTGGCCAATGTCGCCGGCTTCCACCAGATGCGCCACACCACGACGATGACCGACGAGGAATGGGAGCGAGACCTTGCGGTGAACCTGAACGGGCCGTTCTACCTGTCGAGGGCAGCGATTCCGCACCTGCTGGAGACCAGCGGCAACATCGTCAACGTGTCATCCATCGCCGGTGTCGAGGGCGAGGTGTATTCCGCCGGGTACTGCGCCGCCAAGCACGGGCTGATCGGCCTGACGCGTGCATTGGCGATCGAATTCACCAAAGGAAAGCTGCGCGTCAACGCGGTCTGCCCGGGCGGCATGCCGACAGCGCAAGCCACCGAGTTCCAGGCGCCCGACAATGCCGACTGGGACCTGATTCTGCGCATCGCCTCGCCCCGCGGATTCATGGAGACCGTTGACGTGGCCAAGGCAATCGCATTCCTGGCCAGCGATGACGCCGCCGCTATCCACGGCGCGGTGTACCGCGTCGATAACGGCAAGGGCGCGGGCTGAGGTTCGCCACAACACGCTTCGCGAGACTGCGGGGAGATCGCGGATTTTCACCAAATCGCGATCTCTCCGCAGTTTCGCGGTCAATAGGTAGTCGATTCCTGCCAACCGCCGATCAATTACTGCCACCGGAATTAAAGCCCTGACCTCCCTGTTTAAGCAGACAGATCGGCAGAGGAAACCTCCTCACCGACACGGAGATATCGAGAATCGTCCGAACCGCGACTTTCGCGCCACGGCTCGAACAGACGAGAGAAGGACAGCACAATGAAGAAGTTTGGATTTGCCACCGTCATCGCCAGCGGTCTGACCGCCGCGGTCCTCGGGCTGGCAGGCCCGGCCCAGGCCGACGTCGGCCACCACGACTGGGTCCATGACATCCAGCCTCAGGTGACCGTGCCGCAGGTCGACACCAGCGTGCAGCAGAGCCGCTGACCCAACGCGATAGGAAAGAGGGGCACCCGCAACGGGTGCCCCTCTTTCTTCTCTCCCCCTAGTGCTGTGGCCGGCGACGCCCAAGGATCAGGGCGAGCCCGATGGCCCCGAAGCCCAGCGCAACCGTCACCCCCGCGGCGACGTACAGGAAGATGTCGCGCGCACTCATACCTGACGGCGACTCATCCGAAGCGAGTCGGAGCTGGTAGTCACCAGGCAGCGGAGCTTCCTGCGGCTCGTCAAGACCCGGGAACTGCTGGGTCTTGTGCACCTCGAATTGCCGTTCGCCGCTTGGTGTCTGGGTCCACACGCCCCAGGCGGGGGTGACGCCGTCAAGCAACACTTTGCGCTCGCCAAAGCGGGCGTCGTCGCCGACGTCGACGATGCGTCGCACCCGGAAGGGCTCATACCTGGCATTCGAGTAGTTCACCAGGACTGGGACGTTGTCGTAACGCAACACCGGAGGCGGAGGCGGCGGAAGCGGCAGCCCGAACCCCGGGTAATAGCCGCCGCCGAAGAACGACCCCACCGCCACATTCACTGCAGTGTCGACTGCCGCGTTGACGAGGTTGGCCGCGGTGGCGACGACGGCGGTGAAGCTGTACGCCGCGAACTGGGCCACCTCGAGGATGATCCGCGACAGCGGATTGATCCACACGACCCGAGGACGGTTGTCGTAGATGTAAATGATCCGCACACGCTCGTGATACGGATTCAGGATGATCGGGCGGTAGTACTCGTCATACTCCACCCAGTCCGGCCTCCACTGGCGGACAGGACGGTCCCAGACCCGCTCGCTGGCCAGGCGCGTGTCAGCCTTGGCGCTGGCGCTGGCCTCGATTCCGAACGGGCCCTTGACACCGAGGTCAAGGCCGATTGAGCTGGCGACCTCGTCAACGTCCTTCTCCGCTGCCGGCTCCGGCTTCACCTCAACGGGTTTCGCGTTCCTGGCGAGCTGGACATCCTCCTTGGGCGCCTGCAGCGTCTGCGGTTCGGCCTGCTCGATGACCTTCGCGGCCTGCTCGACGGAAACCGACCCCGCCGGAGTGGACGTCGAGGTGCTCTCCGACGCACTGACCTTCGACTCACTGCCAGGTGTCACCGACCCGCTGGACGGTGTCGCCGCAGAACTGCTCGCCGACGGCGCGTCATCCATTGCCGAGCTCGGCGGGACCAGCACGGCGGACGGGGGCAGCGGCCCGACGGACGCCGATTGAGACGCAGAGATCGCAACGGATGGGGCGACAGGCGCCTGGCTCGCGGGGCTCTGGGCAGTCGCGGATGCGCTGGCAGTCGCGGTTGCCGTCGCGGTTGCCGATGCCGGGGGCGCCTCAGAGGACGGCGAGGCGACCCTTGGTGCCTGCGTCTCGACCTTGGTCACGGGCGGGTTTACCGCCGTTGTCGGTGACACAGGCGCGACCGGGGTGACGACCGGCGCCGTGGTCACCTGCGTGACGGGCGGGGCCGGTGGTTCGACCACCTGCTGCGTCTGAGGAGGCGACTCGACGATCGGGGCGAGCGGCACTGGGGCCGGCGCCTTCGGCGGGGCCTCTTGAGGCGGCGCCTCGACTTCTTCGGGTGCCTCCACCTTCGGCTCGGGGACCGGAGCCGTCGTGGTGACGACCTGGTCGGTGTCCGGCTTGGCGAACGCCGGCGCAATTCCTCCAGTGAGCGCTGTGAGGGAGATCACGACTCCCGACGCCAGAACGGCGACAACACTTCGCTTAGAGCAGATTTCAAGCGGTGCACCCATTTGTGCATCGACTCCTCTTACCTAAAGGAGCGTGGCGGGTTTATCCGTCACTGCTGCCGTGCGCAGACATCTCCCCCAACGCTGGGCCTGTCCAGCAGCTGCCGCGGCTCTGATGATTCATCGCTGGTTCGGCAAATCTGTTACAGCCGGCGCACCGGCGGACGCATCCTTGAAGAATGCGGACGCTTGCTGCAGGGGTTATCGCCGCGTCCTTGGCTTGCGCGCCGGCTGCGGCCGCCGAGCCGGTCAGCGGCGTCAGCTCGGTGCCGCTGTCGCAATGCAAGGTCACCGCGATCCACAATCCCGACCACTCAGGGGAGCCTCCGACCAGCTTCACAACCGTCTACGTCGACGTCTCATGTCCCAATGAACACGACGACTGGGGCTGGGTCGGTATCGGCGCTGGCTTCTGACGCCACCTCAGATTCTGGTCAATGTGAAAAAGACCGGGTGTGAATAACCCGGTGCGAGTGCCCATGGGCATCCCGCGGCGGGATTCGTGGTAACGAAGGTGCCCTCCTGCCGGCTGGCATCGACCTTGAAGGTGACCGTTCCCGGCTTCACGCCGTCGTTATTGCACTTCGTCCCGTCCGGAAGATCCACCACGAATCTCCAGAAACCGGCCCAAGGATGAGCGTCTGCGGTCCAGCCTGTGCTGTCCGAGATGCGGACGCAGTCGGGCCCGCACGACGTGACGACCCATGTTGAATGCAGACCGGGTCCATTCGGGATGTAGGTGCCGCTGAAATCGTCGGCCCCCCGGGCTGGGCTCGCGAAGCCGACCGCGGCGCCGGCGATGACGACTGCCGCAAGGCCTGGGATGACGTTCATACTGCCTCCTGTTGCTGGCGCATTCCGCGATGACGCGAAGGCCAAACAGCTAGCGACGCGCCACGAAACCCATTATTTGCCAGCAAAACCGATCAGTCACTCCCCAATTTTGACAGGCCACTCAGACCGTCAGCCCGCCGAGCGCTTCGTCGGTTCGCGCCATAGGATTCACATCGATTAAGGGTTGGGTCGTTTGTGGGTTGGGTCATTGAGGTGGTGGCGGACGTGCGGGTATCCCAGATTGCTTATTTGATCGGTGTTTCCGCGGTGACGGCTTCGATGATGCTGTCCGGGCCGGCAGGTATTCCGTCCGCTGATGCGGATCCAGTCACGTCGGCTCCGACAGGTGCGTGCCCCAACGCCGAGGTAGTCTTCGCACGCGGTACGACAGAGGCGCCCGGCGTGGGCGGAATCGGGCAGGCGTTCATCGACTCATTGCAGGCTCGGATGCCAGCGAAGTCCCTCTGGACCTATGCGGTTGACTACCCCGCCAACACGAATTGGCCAACCGCCGCACAGGGTGTGATCGATGCGGCCGACCGCGTCCGCGAGATGGCCGCGAAGTGTCCCACCACGAAGATGGTGCTTGGCGGATACTCCCAAGGGGCAGCCGTCATCGGTTACGTCACCGCCGCCGCGATACCTGCGGGATACACGGTGCCGCCGGGGATTACCGGGCCGATGCCACCCGAAATCGCCGACCATGTCGCGGCGGTCGCGCTTTTCGGAGAGCCGTCGCCCAGATTTCTGAACAGGATTGACGCGCCACCGATCGCCATCGGCTCGCTCTATGCGCAGAAGACCATCCAGCAGTGCATTTCTGACGACCCCGTCTGTTCCATGGATGGAAGCAACCTCGCCGCGCACGGAGAGTACGTGGCGAACGGCATGGTCGATCAAGCAGCGGATTTCGTCGTGCAGCGTCTCCTCGCGCCGCCACCGGGCCCCCTGCCGTCGGGGCTTGCGCCGGGCCCGCCGCCGGCTCTTCCGCTTGGCGGCTAAGACATTCGAGTACGGCACGTGGCGCGGCGAACTGCGCGACGGTTTTCAGCCTCAGCCGGGTGATGTTGTGGCACAAAAACATTGGTGACCCAGTGGGTTCGCCGACACAGATCTCGATCTGCAGCTCAAGAAGCATTGCGTCCACAAGCTCATCGTCATGGGGCTCATCGCGCACACCTGCGTGGAGGCGACGGTTCGATGGGCCGCTGAACTCGGCTACGAGCTCACGATGGTCAAGGATGCGACGGCAGACTACTCGGACGAGGAGATGCACGCCCGATTGCCAGGCCATCAAGGAATCCGCCAAGAACTGCGCCCCCAGCGTTAACCCGGGCGGCTGCTGCAGGCGCTGTTGCCCGAACTTGGGATCGGTAGCAGCGCGAGAACTATTCACTTACCGCAATAACCGCGATGCCACATGCCCGCGGCACCCAGAAGCAAACGAGAAAAGGCACTGACTTGGAAGAGAATCGCTTGTTGATCGCAGCCACGACCATCGCGGCGACCGTAAGGGCACCTCGGACGTTGTTGATCGCGTTGGCGAGCGCGGCCGTGGTGGTAGGCGCTGCGGGGTGCGGCACCTCGAACACCTCACATGCGACCGCGCCGGGCAACCCGATCTCGACGACATCGGCTTCGGCGGCAGCAAGCCCGCCGTCAGCATGCGCCGATATTGGCGGAACTATCGAGGCCGATCAAACGTGCCACCTCTTCAGTGAGACGCCCTACTTCACGCTCGACTTCCAGTTCCCCGTCGACTATCCCGACCAACATGCGCTAGGCGACTACTTGACCCAGCGCCGTCACGGGTTCGTCGAGTGGGTCGCTGGACTGCCGCCCTCGACCTCCTTTGCGCTCCACATAATCGGACACTCCTACCAGTCGGGCACGCCGACATCAGGCACCCGAAGCCTGGTACTCACCATCGGAACTGATGGCGGGGTTCATCCGGTGACTACTTACACGGCGTTCAACTACGACCTGACCAGGAAGGCGCCGATCACCTTCGACACGCTGTTCAAGCCCGGCACCCAACCGCTGGACGTGCTGAATCCAATAATCCAGCGCGCGTGGGAGGACCGCGGAGGGACGGGCTCGTTGTCATTCGACGACCTTGACCCCAGAGCATATGAAAATTTCTCGCTGACCAACGATGCTGTGATCTTTTTCTTCAACCAAGACGGATTGCTCCCGCACGAAGCCGGTGACCTCGAAGTCACGGTGCCTCGCAGCAAAATCGAATCACTGCTCGCATAGGCTCGCTTCCGTTCACCGTCGTGACGCAGCGGGTTTCAGTGCGATTTCGTTGCCCCACAACGCAAATCCATAGCCGAGAAATCGCCAAGGATCCTCCAAGGCGTGTCCGACAGACTCCGTAAAAACGGGTCACGAGACCCGAAATAAACCTGAGCGGAGAGATACCTGACATGACCAAACAGAACCGGTTGCGACCCAGCCAAGCATTGGTCGCGATCGCCTCGGCGGCCACGCTGGTGGCGTGTTCCGGCGCGACGGATGACACAGCCACTCCGACAACCTCTACGCCCGCCGCCTCCGCAGCGGCAGCCACTGCGTCAATGCCGGCGGGTAGTCCCGCGTTGGGTGTCGAACTTCCCGCTGCGCAAATCCCCTGGGCCCAGGTCGGTCCGGGATGGATGCTCGCGACTTGGAGCTCGGCACCCAGCCTGCAACCGGGGCAGACACCACCCGAGGGTCAGCCGCTCGTGGCGCCTCTGTCGCTGTATCTGCTCAATCCTGCGGGCGGACGCTATGCGATCACGACGCTCCCGGTGGAAGGGGCGACCGACAAGAACCCAGGGCAGGTACCGGATCTTGTCGACTGGTCGGGTGATGGCAAGCATGCGCTTTTCGTGGATCGAGCAACGTGTCCCAGTTCGGTTGTGACCCGCGAGTGGCGATGCAACGACCCCGGTACACCCGAGCAATACACCACCATGATCGATGTCGATCTGGCGACCGGCGCCAGGCAGACCTTCACGGTGGACCACTGGGTCGGCGGCACCTACAGCGGTCCTGACGGTCAGGCCGTCCTGCTGTCAAGCAACTACGGCACCGACAAAGAACCGCTGAAACGGCTCGATCTCAGCGGTAACGAGCAGGTGACCTTCCCCGAGGAGATGGGCAGCAACCTGGCCTTCCCCGATGGGACGCAGATGGTGTTCGGCGCGCCCAACGGCTTGGTGATCACGAGCAATGACGGAGTCGTCAGTCGACAGCTGCCGATGCCGGCGCCAGTCACCCGTTGCTCGCCATTGCGCTGGTGGACCACAACAGTGGTCCTCGCTCAGTGCAGCGTCTCCGGGCCATCGGGAGGTCAGCTCTGGCAGGTACCCCTGGATGGCGGAGCGCCGACACCGCTCACAGCAGTGAATTCAGGCGACGGGGATACCCCTGGTTTCGAAGGCGACCTCGGCGACGTCAATGCTTGGCAGCTTCCGAGCGGCACGTTCCTACAGTCGGTGGGCGCATGCGGATCCAGCTTCGTGTCCCGCCTGACTCCAGACGGACATGCCACGCGGGTCGACGTTCCGGGAGCGGAAGGCAGCGTGGACATCGTCGGCGCAACCGCCGACAAGTTGGTGGTGCAGACAAGACTGGGGTGTGGCGATGGCACCTCGCTGCTGACCTTTGACCCGGCCGCCAACACCACTTCCGTGCTGCTCGGCCCGCCCGTCAACGGCGGAAGTGTCAAGAACGCGTTCCTGTTCCCCACCGTCTAGCCGGACGTCGAAGGCGCCGTTGTCGATCACGCGGATTCGGGTGTCAGTACGTTTAGCGCATGAAGTATCTCGAGGTCGACGGAGTCGGACGCGTCAGTCGGATCGGCCTGGGCACCTGGCAGTTCGGCTCCCGGGAGTGGGGCTATGGCGACAGCTACGCCTCGGGCGGCGCCCGCGACATCGTGCAGCGCGCCCTTGCTTTGGGGGTGACGTTGTTCGATACGGCCGAGGTGTATGCGATGGGCAAGAGCGAGCGCATCCTCGGCGAGGCGCTGGGCGACAAGCGCTCCGAGGTCGCGGTGGCCAGCAAGATCTTTCCGATCGCGCCGTTTCCACCGGTGATCAAGCAGCGCGAGCGCGCCAGTGCGCAACGGTTGCAGCTGGAGCGCATTCCGCTTTATCAGATCCACCAGCCAAACCCCGTGGTCCCCGATTCGGTGATCATGCCGGGCATGCGCAGCCTGCTCGACAGCGGCGATATCGGCGCGGCCGGCGTGTCGAACTATTCGCTCGCGCGGTGGCAGAAGGCCGACACCGCGCTCGGGCGGCCGGTCATCAGCAACCAGGTGGACTTTTCGCTCGCGCGCGCCCAGGCGCTAGAGGACCTCGTGCCGTTCGCCCAGCGGGAGAACCGCGTCGTAATCGCGTACAGCCCGCTGGCGCAGGGATTGTTGGGCGGCAAGTACGGCGTCGACAATCGACCCGGTGGCGTTCGGGCGATGAACTCACTGTTCGGCACCGAGAATCTGCGCCGTATCGAGCCCCTGCTGCAGACACTGCGCGACGTCGCGACCGACGTCGGCGCGAAGCCGGCACAGGTCGCGCTTGCGTGGTTGATCGGGCTGCCGAACGTCGTGGCGATTCCCGGAGCGTCCAGCGTTGACCAACTCGAGTTCAACGTCGACGCTGCCGACATCGCGCTGAGCCCTCAGTCGCGCGACGCGCTCACCGACGCCGCCCGCGCCTTCCGGCCTGTCTCCAGCGGCCGCTTCCTCGTCGAACGGCTGCGAGAGAAGCTCGGCCGTACCTAGCCACCCGACGGCCGACCCCATCACGCGAGGTCTGGTTCTAATATGACGGGGTTGAGGACAACCCGCAGGGAGGAGTTTCGCCGAAGTGCCGAACTGGTGCGGTGAGCGGATGACGACCCGGTGAGTGCCCCGACGATCGATCCCGTCATCCCGGTCGAGCAGCCGCGCAAAATCGGCGTGGCGAGGTGGATCCGCCGCTTGGCTGTCCCGATCATCCTCGCGTGGATAGCGCTCATCGCGGTGCTGAATTTCACCGTTCCCCAACTCGAAGTCGTTGGCGAGATGCGGTCGGTGTCGATGTCCCCCAAGGACGCACCGTCGGTGGCCGCCATGATGCGCACCGGCAAGGTCTTCGAAGAGTTCGATTCGGACAGCTCGGCCATGATCGTCCTGGAGGGCGACCAGCCGCTCGGCGAGGACGCGCACCGGTTCTACGACGACATGGTCGCCAAGCTGAGGGCCGACACCAACCACGTCCAGCACATTCAGGACTTCTGGGGCGACCCGCTGACACGAGCCGGAGCGCAGAGCCAGGACGGCAAAGCCGCATACGTGCAGGTGTATCTCGCGGGCAATATGGGTGAAGCTCTCGGCAACGAGTCGGTCGCCGAGGTTCAGAAGCTCGTTAAGGGATTGTCTCCGCCGCCGGGGGTGAAGGTTTTCGTGACCGGTGGGCCTGCGCTGCAGGCCGACCAAGAGATCGCCGGCAACGAAAGCGTCAGAACCATCGAAATCGTGACGGTCGTCGTCATCGTGGTGATGCTGCTGTTCTTTTATCGGTCAATCGTCACCGTGCTGCTCGTATTGGTCATGCTGGTGCTCGGGTTGTCGGTGACCCGTGGTGTGGTGGCGTTCCTCGGCTACTACAACCTGATCGGCTTGTCCACCTTCGCAACACAACTCTTGGTGACGCTCGCGATCGCCGCGACGACCGACTATGCGATCTTCCTGCTCGGGCGCTACCAGGAGGCCCGCACGATCGGGGAAGACCGGGAGACTGCCTACTACACGATGTTTCGCGGCACCGCTCACGTAGTGCTGGGCTCGGGCATGACAATCGCAGGCGCCACGTTCTGCCTGTCATTCACCCGATTGCCCTACTTCCAGACGCTGGGCGTCCCGCTGGCGGTCGGAATGGTTGTCGCAGTGCTCGTGGCGCTGACGCTTGGGCCGGCAATGATCACGGTCGCGAGCCGCTTCGGACTACTAGAACCCAAGCGTGCCATGCGGATTCGCTTCTGGCGGCGTCTGGGCGCTGCCGTCGTTAGATGGCCAGGCGCGATCCTGCTCATGACGATCGCTCTGGCCTTGGTTGGCCTGCTGACCTTGCCGGGCTACGAACCGAGCTACAACGACAGGAAGTACCTGCCGGCCGACATTCCGGCGAATGAGGGATTCGCAGCGGCCGAGCGACATTTCCCCGTCGCCCGGATGAACCCCGAGATGCTGCTCGTCGAAACCGATCACGACCTTCGCAATTCGGCGGACTTTTTGGTGATCGAGCGGATCACCAAGGCCGTGACCAAGGTTCCCGGCATCGGAAGGGTGCAGTCGATCACGCGCCCGGAAGGTAAGCCCCTGAAGTTCAGCACGATTCCGGCTCAGCTTTCGATGAGCGGCACGTTCCAGGAAATGAACCGCTCGTACATGCAACGAGTGATGGCCCTGATGAAGGTGCAAGCCGACGACATGCAGACGACCGTCGACACGATGAACCGGATGATCGTGCTGATGGAAGAGATGAGCGCAACGACGCACAGCATGGTGACCAAGACCAGCGACATGGCCGTCGACATCGCCGAATTGCGCGATCACATAGCCGATTTCGATGACTTCTTCCGGCCCCTCCGCAATTACCTTTACTGGGAACCGCACTGTTACAACATCCCGATCTGCTGGTCTCTGCGGTCCACGTTCGACGCGCTGGACGGGGTCGACACGATGACCGATCAATTCCAGAGCATGCTGCCTGACCTGCATCGACTCGATTCCCTTATGCCGCAGATGATTGCGACGATGCCGCCGACGATCGAGACGATGAAATCGGCGCGGACCATGATGCTCAGCATGCAGTCAAGTCAGTCGAGCCAGCAAGATCAGCAGGCCGCGATGGACGAGAACTCGTCGGCCATGGGTGATGCGTTCAACGACTCCCACAACGACGACAGCTTCTACCTGCCGCCGGAGATTTTCGAGAATAAAGATTTCAAGCGCGGCATGGACAGCTTCATCTCCCCGAACGGCCACGCGGTCCGGTTCATCATCTCCCACGAAGAAGACCCACTGTCCGCCGACGGCATCGAGCGCATCGACGCCATCAAGGGCGCTGCGTTTGAAGCCATCAAGGGCACGCCGTTGGAGGGATCCAAGGTGTACCTCGGCGGTACCGCCTCGACCTTCAAGGACATGGAGGAAGGCAACAGATACGACCTGTTGATCGCCGGGGTCGCCGCGCTGACGATGATTTTCATCATCATGCTGCTCATCACGCGCAGTGTCGTGGCAGCGGGCGTCATCGTTGGCACCGTGGTGCTATCGCTCGGCGCGTCCTTCGGGCTGTCGGTTCTCTTCTGGCAGCACCTGCTTGGCATCCAACTGCAGTTCATGGTGATGGCGATGGCGGTCATCATCCTGTTGGCCGTCGGTGCCGACTACAACCTTCTGTTGGTGGCGCGGATGAAGGAGGAATTGCCGGCCGGAATCAACACCGGAATCATCCGTGCCATGGGCGGCAGCGGATCCGTCGTGACCGCGGCCGGCCTGGTGTTCGCGTTCACCATGATGTCGATGTCGGTCAGCGCCATGATCGTGGTCGCCCAGATCGGCACCACGATCGGGTTGGGTCTGTTGTTCGATACCTTGGTAATTCGGGCATTCATGACGCCGGCGATCGCGGCGCTGCTGGGCCGTTGGTTCTGGTGGCCGCAGGTCGTGCGGACTCGGCCCGCGCCGACAAGAACCCGGATTCCCCGCACGAGCGTCTGAGCGCTCAGCGACGACGCGCGAAGTACTTCTGATACGCCTCTGCCGCGGCTGCCAGCTCAGGACGGGCGTCGAGCACGGGCTGCAGCTTCCTGCGCGCTTCTTCTCGCTTGTAGGGCAGGAATTCGGTCGGGAAGTTGCCCTTGTGGGGCCGGTAGTCCCTCAGCACTCGCCGTGCAACGGTGGCCATGTGCACCTCGTCGACACCGTCGGCAATGCCCATCGTCGGAGCAGCGGAGTACATCGCCTGGATGGGAGTGAGATCGGTGGTGCCGAGCGACCCCAGGATGTGCAGCGCGTTGAATGACACCTCGCGCAGCACACGCGCCATCGTGAATTTGACGGCGGCGATCTCAGTCCGCGCCTCCTGGGTCGAGGTGTTGTCGATCTTCCACGCCGTCTCGAGGACGAACAGGCGCAGCATCTTGATCATCGCGTAGGACTCCGCGATCTTTTCCTGCACCATTTGGTGTTCGGCGATGACCTTGCCGTGGGATTCCCGGCTGAGCGCCCGCTCGCACATCATGTCGAACGCCAGATTGCATTGGGCAATCGTGCGCATGGCGTGGTGGATGCGGCCACCGCCAAGTCGCCTCTGCGCCAACGTCTTTGCGCCGTCCTCCGGGCCGAGGAGATGATCGAGCGGCACCCGCACGTCGCGGTAGACGATGTGGTTGTGGTTGCGCGGCTCGGGCATGATCTCCACGCCAGGGGTCCTGCGCGGCACCACGAACATGCCGTTGGTACACATCACGAACAAGATGTCGGCGACCCGGCCCGCTGACGTGAACCACTTCTCACCGTTGATCACCCACTCTTCGCCGTCGCGTACGGCGTGTGTCTTGAAAAGACTGGGGTCGCTTCCACCCTGCGGCTCAGTCATCGAATACGCGGAGAACATGTCCTGGTTGAGCAGCGGCTTGAGCCAACGCTCCTTCTGCTCATCGGTACCGTAAGCAGCGAGCATCTCCATGTTGCCGGTGTCGGGCGCAGAGGCGCCGAACATGTGCGGAGCCCCGGCGTAGCGGCCGATTATCTCGTTGAGCAGACCGAGCTTGAGCTGCCCGAAACCCGGGCCGCCGAGATCCCTGTCGAGGAAGATCGCCCAGAGGCCCTGATCTTTGACCTCCTGCTGGAGTTCGCGGACATAGGCCTTTACCGCGGGATCGGGTGAGCGCACCGCGTACGGGAACGCGTGATCGAGCGGCTCGACCTTCTCGTCACAGAACTGCTTGACCCAGTCGAGTTTCTCCTGAAACTGCGGTTCGGTGCTGAAATCCCAAGCCATGCAAGCAGTGTGTCACCACCGCCGTGGGTCCTATCCGGCAATCGGCGTGCCGATACGTATCTGCGGATCGTCCACCGCGAGGGGTCTAGCCTGGATGCGTACCAGGCGTAGTGCCGCCGCATGCGGATCGTCCACTGATTTCAAGTGAAATTGACGCGGACTCGTGAATTCGGGCAAGCGGGCCGCCTGGAGGGCGTAATTTGCGGCAGAGCCATTTCCCAGAAATGAGGAACCCGTGATGGGTTACGCCAGGTACGTCGGTCGCGTCGGAGCACTAGCCGTCACCCTCGGAGTGGGATTGGCGATGGCGAACACGCCGGGAATCGCGTACGCCCAGCCATCGGGCTCGTCGTCCGCGGCGACCGATTCTTCCTCGACGGGCAAGTCCTCGCCGACGACCCGCAAGTCTTCGACTGGGGCGGACAAGGAGTCGTCGGGTAGCGATACGGCGTCAAAGGGTTCCGAAGGCGCGGCACCACCAGACTCGGATCCGAAGTCACCGGCGGGCTCAGCCGAGTCGTCCCCCAACGACACGGGAGACGACGGAGAAGACGCCGCGGAGGGCGACGATGTCGAAGAGACGAACAAGGGCCGAGGCGATCAGGACGCGCTGTCCGCGGACACGGGAGGCCCGCGGGATGATGTGACGGTCCAGGACTCGGCGAGTAACGACTCGGCCGATCAACGGCTTTCGAGCGGACACAGTGCACACGTCGTTGTCCCGCATGTCTCAGACGCCGTCGAGCCGTCCGTCACCTCGGCGGTCGAGCACTCCTCCCGGCCGGGTGGGACACGACCGCAGATGCGCATCACGAACGCGGTGGCCGGTCCCCCGACGCAGAGCCTCTCCGCGAATATCTCGACCAATGCGGTCACAACGCCCGCGACGGCCAGTACGACGAGCGCCGCCGCGACGACCTCCGCGCCGAGCGAGCCACCGCAGCCTTCGACCATGGTCAATGTCGTCTCGGATCTGGTGGCTGCCGTGCTGCAGCCACTCATGAGTCCGGGCACGGGGTCGCCGCTGCCGGCGTCGCTATTGGTGGGGCTGCTGTCCGCGGTACGGAATGAAATTGAGCGCATGCTTTTTCGCCGCACCGCGCCCGTGGCATCTCAGTACTCCGTTACTCAGCTCGATCCCACACCGGATTCGGAGCTTGCGGATCCCGCGCCCAACGTCCTGCTGATCGGTGTTGACGGTACGAACTTGAGCAGGATCTTGGCCGACGACGAGAACGACAACTTCTTCGCCCTGATGAATGACGGCACAACTGGCGCGTCGAGCATCGTCGGGCACACCACGATCTCCAACCCATCGTGGACGGCGATTCTGACCGGTGTGTGGAGCGAGAAGGCCGGTGTGATCAACAACGTCTTCACCCCGTGGACGTACGACAAATGGCCGACGGTGTTCAACCAACTAGAGACACATGATGCGAACATCGAGACGACGACCATCGCGGACTGGAACGTGGTCAACGCGATCTCCGGCGCCGGCTCGATCCCCGTCGACACGAATATCTACATCCCGCGGTTCGAGGGCGACACAGACTGGTCGCAGACCGACGACGCGGTCGGCGAGGCTACCGTCGACGCGATCGACAACACCTCAGAAGGCGTGCCGACATTCCTGTTCTCCTACTTCGTCGGGGTGGACGAGAACGGGCATATGCACGGCGGGGCATCGCCGGAGTATGCGGCGGCCATCCGGAACGTCGACGAAAACCTCGGCGATATCTTGGCCGCGGTTCAGGCGTGGGAGACCGCCCACCCGGATGAGGGTGAATGGACCATCATCGTCGTCACCGACCATGGTCACCAGCCGCAGCAGGGCTTCGGCCACGGCTTCCAAACACCGGATGAGACAGCGACATTCGTCATCGCAAGCGGCCCGGATTTCAATGAGGGGTGGGTGAACCCGGAGTACGAAATCGTTGACACCACGCCCACGGTGTTGGCTCTCTTCGGCGCGCCGCCACCGGCAGATGCCGACGGCGTATCTCTGATGACACTCGCCGGGAGCGATGAAGGCCCCGGACCCGGCAATCTGCACCAGGCACTCCAGGAAATGATCGCCACGAACCAGTCTCCCGATATCGTGACCGACCTGGCGCTGAGCCTGCGGACGATTTTCGCCACGATTCCGTACTACGTGTGGACGCTGACAAACGACGGCACGTTGCCGAGTCCGATCGGCGAGGTTCTCTACGTGGTGACGAATATTCCCGCGCAGATCGTCGCGCGGTTGACCGGCGTGACCGGCGCCCGCATCTTCCCGCTGTTGCCGCCGGGACCGCCGTCCTGGCCCGGGCAGGAAGCTACTGAGACGGATACCGTGGTGCTGGCCTGCGGCGGCGATACGTCCGGATCGGCCGCGGGCTTGTGCGACGCCGGAATCGTGGCGTGACAAACAACGCTGGGCCGGGGCAATTGCGAGGCGAAGTGGGCAATTCAGGGAACCGTTAGTGGACGACCTGGGCGGATGCGATGATGTCGTATCGCCGCGCCCGATCACGAACGAATCCAAGCGCTCCACGCGCGGGACTCTCACGTCCCGCCGACAACCGACGTCGCGGCCGTCGCCGCTGAAGCCTTCGGTGAACGCGAGCATTTGACGAAAAGGACGTCATGATCATCGCCATCGGCTTTTACCAGGGATTCACCGCCTTAGACGCCATCGGTCCCTATGAAGTTCTCACCTACCTGCCCGGCGCAGAGATGGTCATCTGCGCCGAGCACACCGGCGTGGTCGACGACCACAACGACCTCGTGCACCTGCGCGTTGACGCGACGTTCGCCGATGTGCCGCGTCCGGACGTGCTGCTAGTGCCCGGCGGTCCCGCCGCGGGCCGGTACGCCGCAGACGGGCACCCGATCGTCGACTGGATCCGCCAGGCCCACCCCCACACCGCATGGACAACCTCGGTATGCACCGGTGCACTACTGCTCGGCGCCGCGGGGCTGCTGGACGGAGTGCCCGCTACCACCCACTGGAGCGCCTACGAGGACCTTGCTTCCTACGGCGCTCAACCAACCGAACAACGCGTGGTCACCTCTGGGCGCATCATGACCGGCGCCGGCGTCTCCGCCGGCATAGACCTCGCGCTCACCCTCGCCGCAAAGATCGCCGGACCCGAAGTAGCCCAAACCATTCAGCTTGCTATCGAATACGATCCTCATCCCCCATTCGACGCCGGCGCCCCTTCGAAGGCGCCAAAACCGATCTACGACATGGCCGTTGCGGCGCTCGGCGATTGACAACCGACGGATGCGAATAGTGAGCGGACAACGCCTAGGCACAACTACTCGAAGCCGACACGCGTTGCTGGTTGTCGCCACCAGCATGTGCGCGCTCCTCGGCTGCACTGACAGCGGGCCGTCGAGGCCGCCGCCATCTGCGCCGAGGGCATCTGCGCCCGAAACCGTCCCAGCGCAAGTGATGGACGAGACGACTCCCCCCGGCCCAGCGACCACGGCCACAGGAGCGCAGCCCAAGATCTCGCCAGACCCAGCACAGTTGGCCGACGACCTCGTCGCCGACGAGCAGGCGCTGCGCGACCCGTCTACGCCGGAGCCGGCGTTGACCGCCGCCGCACGCCGGCAACAGGCGGCGTATCGAGCCATCGGGCGCCACACCGAGTGGGATGCGATCACCCGTCCACGAATCCCACCATCGCTTGTGGAGACCTACGACCGCAACGTCAACGCTCGACGCCAGTTGTATCCGATGACCGAAGTGCAGAGCACGGTCCCGGCGTGGCGGATCGTGCCGCCGGCGCCGGCCGACGCGCTATTGGGTTACTACCGCGAAGCGGAGGCGGCCTCTGGCGTCGGCTGGAATTACCTGGCCGCGATCAACCTGATCGAGAGCCGGTTCGGCAGCATCCAAGGCGACAGCACCGCCGGTGCGCAGGGCCCCATGCAGTTCCTGCCATCCACATGGGATGCGTACGGCAACGGAGGCGACATCCAGTCGCCTCGTGACAGCATCATGGCGGCGGGCCGCTACCTTGCGGCTAACGGCTTTACGAATGATCCCGATCAGGCCATCTTCCGGTACAACAACGCGACTGAGTACGTGCGTGCCGTGAATGACTATGCCGCCGTGCTGGCGGCTGATCCCGGAGCGTTCGCCGGCTACTACCGATGGGACGTGTACTACCGCACGACCGCAGGCGACGTACTGCTGCCCGTCGGCTACGAGTCAACGGCACCGATACCGGTCGACGACTATCTGGCCGATCACCCGCAGTAAGACAGGTCAACGCGGCTTGCGCAGCATTGGCCAGATGGGCGGCGAACTACCGGCTTGGATGACGCCGAGCTCCTCGAACCCGTGGGCTGCGTAGAGCCGCGCGTTGTGGGGGTTGGTTGCCTCCAGGTAGGCGGGCAGGCCGTCCCGGTCGCAGCGCGCGGCCGCATAGCGGAGCAGAGCCGAGCCAAGCCCGCCGCCCTGCTTCGTCACGTCGACGCCCATCACTGGGAGGTACCAATGCCGTTCGGCGGGATGGTAGTCGCCCATCTGACCCAAGACGCCGAAGACCTCTTCGTGGTCGGACTCGGGTACGGCCTCGGTCGCGATGGCGGCCATCGCTTCGTCGTCTGGCACGACGTCGGGGGGGAGCCACAGCGCGACGCCTCCGCAGTCGCCGATCGAGTCGGCTGTATCGGCGGCGAAGGCATTCCCGGCGAATGCCGCGACAAACGGGGGCCAGTACGTGAGGTAGCGATCTGCGTCAGGCAAGAACCAGCGGGCGACGGGATCGGTGCTGAAGGCGATGGTGAGGGTGGCGATCGCCCTGCCTTCGTCGGAAGTGGGGGTTACGCCGCCCGTGTCCTGAGTCGTCATGCATTGACGATAGGTCGGTCGAGGTCACAAACGGTTCTGATTACCGATGTCGCCCGGCCGACGAGGCCACAGGCTCTGGTGCGGATGGAAGTTCGGTAGCAACGCGATCAGAAGCCAACATCACGGCGGTGATCGGGACAGCGAGCGCGAGCAAGCCGATCACGAAGACCGGGAAAAGGAACGAGAAGACCTCGGGTCCGCCGGGTATCGGCGCGGTGTGATCGACGGTCACACGGATTGCAGCCATGCCCGTGTAATGCATTCCGACGACAGCGACGCCCATTACGAGTCCTGCGGCGAACCGCAGCATCGGGGACTCGAGGACGAGCGTGAACCACAGCGCGGCTGTGGCCGCGACCACGGCGATCAGGATCGACAGGGCGACAAGGCCTTTGTTGTAGGAGATCGTGCCCTGGGTCTGCACCGCCCACATGCCGGTGTAGTGCATCAGGGCGACCGCAAGGCCGGTAATCACGCCGCCGGCGATGAGCCGGCGCAGATCGACGGTCCGGCCGACAGTGATCAGACCGATGAACACTGCCGAGATCGACAGCACCGCCGACGCCACCGTCCATCCGAGGTTGTACCGGACCGCGGTGTTCGGGATTGCGAAGCCGAGCATCGCGATGAAATGCATCAGCCAGATCGCCACCCCGCCAATGGCGATCGACGCCATGGCGAGCCAGCGAAGGCGCCGCCGCTCGTCGGATGCCGCGCCGCTGAGACGGGTGCACGCCAGCCCAACGACCGAACCGGTCACCGAGACGATGTATGCCAGAAAGAGCAGCCAGAGGCCCATGTCGAAGTGATGTACGTGATTGGTCATGATCGCTTCCTCGAAATTACGGTTGCGGATATCGGACTAGCGCACCGTCGTCGACAGACGATCCAGTGCGTACGAGGTGATCGCGATCAACGCGTTCTTCACCGAATGGCGTTGCCGCGCATCGACACTGATGATCGGGACCGTCGGGGGCACGGCGAGGGCCTCGCGCAGATCCTCGGCGTCATAGGTCGGGGCATCCTCGAACTCGTTGACGGCGACGAGAAATGGTAGGCTGCGGGCCTCGAAGAAGTCGACGGCAGCGAAGCTTTCCTCGAGCCTGCGGGTGTCGACCAGCACCACGGCACCGATCGCGCCACGCACCAGGTCGTCCCACATGAACCAGAACCGGCGTTGTCCGGGTGTGCCGAAGAGGTACAGCACAAGGTCGTCCGCGATCGTGATCCGGCCGAAATCCATTGCGACCGTGGTGCTCTCCTTACCAGGGATCGCATCGAGGTCATCGTGGCCATCCGAGACGGTCGTGACGAGGGCCTCGGTGCGCAGCGGCACGATCTCCGACACGGCGCCGACGAACGTGGTCTTGCCGACGCCGAATCCGCCGGCAATCACGATCTTCGTGGACGACGCCGTGCGGGCGGAGTCAGAGTGCACGTAGCCCACTGAGGGTCCTTTCGATCAGTCGGCGCCGCTCCGTTGCGGTCGAATAATCAGTCAGCGTGGCGTGCACACGAAGATGGCCGCTCTCCACGAGATCCCCCACCAACACCCGGGTCACCCCGATCGGCAGAGCGGCGTAGGACGAGATCTCGGCGATCGACGGCCGGTCACGGCACAACCGGACGATCACAGTGCGGACATCGCCTGGTGCCCAATCGAGCTCGTCGCCCGACACCAGAGTCTCCACCTTAACTTCGATCGGCAGCTCGATCCTGGCGCGGGTTCGCCCGCCCGTGAGCGTGTACGGCCGGGCGCGGTTGGGTGATCGTTTCGTCTCTGGTCTGTCCATGCTCAGAGTCATCGAACTCCCTGCGTCGCACGCGGAGTCGCCTGTACCGCCTTGCCGACCCGGTCGACGAGCACCGCCATCTCGTACCCGACCTGCCCGACGTCACATGAGATCGACGCCAACGCAGCGAGATACGACCCGTTCCCGACACCCATCAACAGCAGGTAGCCATCGTCCATCTCAACCAGCGACTGGCGGACCTCGCCGGCCTCGAACAACCGGGCGGCTCCGCTGGCAAGGCTCGCCAAACCCGATGTCACGGCGGCCAGTTGGTCCGCGCGATCAGTCGGCAGATGTGAACTCGACGCCATCAGCAGACCGTCGGCCGACACTAGAATCGCGTGTGACACGCCTGGCACGTCGCGGACGAAGTTGGACACGAACCAGTCGAGGGTCCGCGTCGTCGCACCAGTAGAGCTAGCGGACTCACCCTGCCGTTGCGTGCCGTTGTTCATCCGTCTCCTTCGATTCGGCGGTGTGCTCCATTGCTTTCGGCCCGTCCGCTGCGAACACCGGCCAGCGCTCGGCTCAGCATCTCTCCAACAGCCGCGGGATCACGCCCTGCGGCGGCGTCGGCGTCGGATCCCTGTCTCGCGTGGCCCGGCACCAGCCGCGCGCCGCGTTCGCGGATCGGCAGCCCGGATTCGGTGTGCCGCTGCGGTTTCTGCTCGACCGCGTTCTCAGCGGCGGCCCAGCCGGCGTCGGCGGCGGTGGCCCAAGCCCCGTCGTGTGATTTGAGCGTGGTCGGATCTACCAGCCATTCGGACACCATCCGCTCGAAAATCGGTGCATTCTCCGAACTCTCCGCTTCGACGTTCGGCCGTGCAGGTTCGGCGGAAGACGTGGACTCCGGCGTTGACCTAGTGGTGAAGTAGGCAAACGCATTCGTTGTCGACTGGCGTACCGGCTCTTCCTCGTCGGCTGCCGTCGGCAATGAGGCCATCCGTCCATCTGGGGGGCCGGCCGCGCCGTTGACACCGCTCGCACCAGGCGACCGCTTCGGAAGCGCACCGCCGGGTGTGGACGCCGGCGAGCTCGCCTCGTGGTCGGTACGTGCGCTGGCGGCACCGCCGTCGACTTTGCTCCCGAGCTCACCGTCCGGAACCCGCCTGTGCTCGGTGGACGGAAGCGGCGCCTCGCGGAACGAACCGGCAAACGGCTCGTCGAGGGTAGCGACGATTTCGGACGGTGGGGCAATCAGCGCACCGGGCAAGTACACACTCGCCGTCACGCCGGGCTGACCGTTCAACGCGTCGGTGGTGCGGAGCCGGACGGTCGCCTCGTGGCGTCGAGCAAGTCGGCCGACGACGAAAAGGCCCATCCGCTTGGCGGTTTCGGAGGTCACCTCGCCGCCGAGCGCGAGCCGTTCGTTCGCCGCACGCAAGTCCTCCGCGGACATGCCGAGGCCCCGATCGGCCACCTCGACCAGAACACCGGCGTCGACCGCGCGTGAGACCGTCACAGATACCGACGATTCGGGCGGCGAGTACCGCAGTGCATTGTCGAGCAGCTCAGCGATCAGGTGGCCGACATCACCCGCGGCCACGCCGACGATCGAGACGTCGCCGGTGGGGCCGATCGTGACGCGACGGTACTCCTCGACCTCGGACATCGCGGCACGCAGCACTTCCGGCAGCGGCACGGGCCCCGACCGGCGGTGGCGTTCCGCCGTGTCGGCAAGCACCAGCAGGTTGTCGCCGTTGCGGCGCATGCGCGTCGCGAGGTGGTCGAGCCGAAACAGATGATCGAGCCGGACCGGGTCGTTTTCGTCGAGCTCGAGGGTCTCGATGAGTGCCAGCTGCTCTTCTACCAGGGATCTGCTTCGGCGGGAAAGGGTTTCGAACATCTCGCCGATCTGCAGGCGGACGCCGTGCTCGCCGGCAAGGCGGACTGCTTGGAAGTGGATGTCGTCGATCGCGCGGGCCAACTGCCCAACCTCTTCGTTGGTGCGAACCGGCAGCGCCGTGATCTCTGGCACGCCACCACCCTTGCTGAGCCGATCGATCTCCTCGGGCAGCTGGACCTGCGCGACCTGCAGAGCGCCGCGGCGTAGGCCGCCGATCGATCGGATGAGCGAACGGCCGATCCCAAGTGCAACGACGAGTGCGGTCAACACAGCACCAAGGATGATCGCGGTGTCGCGCAGCGCCGCGGACCGCAACGTGTTGGCCCGAGCATGCACCGTGCGCTCGAGATCAGACGAAAGTTGTTGCACCATAGCGTGGTACTGGTCGACGCTCGCCTGCATCGCGCTGGTGAACTGGGTTCCGGATACGGATTCGCCCAGCGGTCGGGTGTCGGCGTCGCGCCGAACATCGAATGCCCTGCGGAGTGCCGCTCCTTCACCGGTCGGCATCAGCTGGGCGAGCCGATCGATCGCCGCCGCTTCTGCCCCTGCTGCTTCCGCCACCTTGGTTCGCAGCGTGACCGAATTGACGAAATCCGGCGCGGCGGCGAGCACCCGCTGCGTAGTGAGCGCCCGTTGCGCCGCAAGAACGTTCCCGAGCCGGTCCGCGAGCGCGTGCACGGCGCCGTCGCCCACGGTCGCCATTGTCGCCGCGATCGCCGAAGAAACACCGATCGCCACGCTCTCCGCTTGCTCGGCGATCCGTAGATGCGGCACCGGGCCAGATGCGATCTCGTCGCGCAACGTCTTCGCCGTCGAGGATGCGGTCGCCAGCGCCGCAGCGACTGTCGGCTCGAACTCCGCGGACGTGGTCAGCGAGGCCAGCGCCGTCGCGCTCGCGTCGAACTGTTTAAGCGGTTCCTCGATCGGCGCACCAGAGGCGGCGGCGTATGCCAGACCGTCGAGCCGATCAACAAACTCGACCGCAGGCACCACGATGCCGGCGTCGCCCGACGCGACGCTCAACTTCGACGCCGCCGAGAGTTCGTTCTGGATCCGCAGCGCGCCGAACATGGCAGCGAGCAGGACGGGCAGCACCATGATCGCCGCGACCTTCCATCGCAACGGCCAGCCTTCGAACGACGCCCGCGACGCGGCCGGAGACGCATGTTCGACGACGGTCGGACCATTGGCCTCCATGCCGTACCACCCTTCGCCGGGTCAATTGACGTTCGAGTAGAAACCCGGCCAAACGCGAATGGTAGAGGGTTTGTCACGGTTGTGCATCGACGAGGTAACGTCAGCAACCTCGCCCGAGGCGCAAATGCGCACGTCGCCCTTCTTTATGGCGAAACATGTAAAAGTCAACCTCGCCAGCGACGGCCAAAGCCCGCTGGCCGGAGTGCTTGGAGATCGCATGGGCTCCGTTGACCAGCTTTTGCGACGCCGGGGCTGGTTACTGCTGGAGCGTGCCGGGAATCCAACCCAGCATGACTGCGAAAACCATAGTTCTAGCTGCGGCGATGGCTACTTGCGCAGGGCTGGGGCTTGCGGCCGGCGCCCAGGCGCAACCCGGATTTGCGTTAGCGCCGCCGTATCACTGGTGCCCGGGCGAAGCCTGGCTTCCGGAATGGGGCTTCAACTGGGAGTGGGCGCTCTGCCATGACAACACTCATCGCGATGTCGACGGCGACAACCACGTTCGCGATTGGCACGGCCCACCACCTCCAGGGGTCACTCCGCACCCGGCGTACCCAGCAGGCGTACCAGGTGGCCCCCCGCCGGCGGTGTGGTGGAGTCCCTAACCGCTGGCCGATCTTTGTGGGGCCGTGGGGCTCATGGGGCGGGCGGGGCTCGAACCCGCGACCAACACATTATGAGTCCCTGTTCGACTACCCCGCCGACTAGGCTAAAGCGTTCGCTGAACGGTCCTGAAACGTTCGTGCAGAAGCATTTTCGAGCGTTGCCGGTACGCCTACGGCACGGGCTCGGTACGGACACACGCCTTTCGCCGATGTCATTAGGGTCGGAACGGTTTCAATGCCGAGTGGACCTCTTATGTGTCCATCACACCCATCTGCTACCCGGCGGGCTGGGCGCGCACCCGCTGGCGGGCGTGAACTTCTGCGGGTTGAGACCCCGGCTGCCCAGCAGTTTTAACTACCGCGCGATGGGTACTGAGCAAAACCTGAACAAAGCCACTAATTTGCCTGGAGGGAGTCGTGAAAGCTCGCACGAGCCGATCGAATTACGCCCCATCCACGAGGCCAACATGCACGCCGTGAAACGGAGCCACAAGTTGAACGCCCGAATCTATCTGTTATTTCTCGCCACTCTGCTTGCCGCGGCACTCCTATTCGCACCTAGTGTCCCCGCTGAGACGATCCCCGGAGCGGAAGCCGCCATCTCCAAGGCCGAAAGCGCGCTCGGGTCAGACCAGTTCGGCCCATACGGATGCGAGGCTTTCGTGGCCTACGCCTACGGCGTGCCGCAGGCTCAGTACGGCTGGGACGGCGCCGCCGAAACCATGTACCAAACCCTCCTTCGACAAGGTCAGATACACACCGACATGAATCCCCCGCGGGGAGCACTCGTCTTCAGCAAGAAACCGTACGGTGCCCACATTGACATTGCCCGCGGTGATGGGACGTATATCTCCGGCGGCGTCCAAGGGCTCGCGCGAGGGTACGGCGACGGGCACAACATCCAGATTCTGCCGAGCCCCAATGTGGGGTCCCCCTGGATCTACCGGGGCTGGAGTGTGGGCTTTCCGCAATAACTCCGACCCCCTCGGGGCGCGACATGATGAGCGCAAAGGGGGTTTCCCCTGTTTATGGTGGGGCGGGCGGGGCTCGAACCCGCGACCAACGGATTATGAGTCCGCGGCTCTAACCAACTGAGCTACCGCCCCTGTTCGCAGCTTCGCGGCACCAATGGTCGCATACGGTCCGTTGGCCGGCGCAGCGGCGGCTTGTCGCTGTCGTGTCGCTCAGAGACGGGCAAAAACACACACGGCCGCGGCGTCCGACGCCTAAGCGAACACCGTCTGTCCGTCGGCATCGATCAGATACCTCTCCGTCCCCTCAGACACCCGCGGCGCATCCGCCGCCAGCGACACCGCAATCTTGTTGCTCGCATTGCGCATGACGTCCAGCGTCAGCTCGAACGCTTCCTCCTCGGTGAAGTGCTCCCGCACCCCGGCGGCCACGTCCGAAGAGATGCGGGACGGCGACCAGATCAATGCATCCACGTATCGAAGCGCCGCCTTGTGCCGGTCCGACAGCTGCTCCGACGTGTCAAATCGCTCGATCTCTGCATACAACGGCTCCGATCCGCCGGCATCCAATGCGTTACCCTCGCGCAGCGACTTGCACAGCCGGCAGTTGTGCTCAGCAGCACCACGCAGCCGCACCACCTCCGTCGTCACCGGATCCAGCGCCCGCAGCCGAGCCACCGCCGGCACGAAATCATTGAGCAGAGCGCCGATCGGATCGGAGTCGTGATCCCACTCGACCGGTCCGCCGTTGCCCGGCTTGTCCATGCCCAGTGCGTCCAGCCCGGCCCAAACTCTCGGGACGAAGTCGGCGATGAATATCGCGACGACAGCACGAAACGCATTGACACCCAAGGCCGATAGCAGCCGCGACCGCTGATTCTCCCCGATGCCTGTCACGTCGACCGTGAACTGCTCGGCAAAGGCTGCTACCACTCGCTCGCGGTCCGATGTTCCGTCGACTAGATCGATTTCCATTGGCAACGGCGGCAACGACAACGCCCTGCCGCACGTCAGCCGGATCAGCGTGTCGAGCCCTGCATCGCCCGAGGACATCGCCACCAATCCGGCCAGCCGCTCGGAGATCCCTTCGTCAGTCACCCATGGATTATTGCGCCTGGCTCACCGACGACATGTGAAAGTCAGGGATCCGCAACGACGGCATCGCCGCCCGCGTCGCCCAATCGCCCCACTCCCGCGGCAGCGTCACCTCGCTGACACCTGCCTCCGTGGCACGCCGTATCAAATCCAGTGGGCTCTCGTTGAAGCGGAAGTTGTTGACGGCCGCGGTGACCTCGCCGTCCTCGACCAGATACACCCCATCGCGGGTCAACCCGGTGAGCAGCAGCACCGTCGGGTCGACGGTGCGGATGTACCACAGCGTGCTCAGCAGCAGACCCCGCTCGGTTCCTGCGATCATGTCCGCCAGTGTCGCTGAGCCGCCCGTCATCAGTAGGTTGTCGGCGGGCACCGCCACCGGCGCATCGAACTCCAAGGCCGCCGCCCGCGGATATGCCAGCGCACTGATGACTCCGTCACGCACCCAGTCCACCCGTCCGATGTCCATACCGTTGTCGAACGCCGACACCCGCTCCGACGAACTGGGGGCAGCGACGAACGGCGTGCACTCCAACCCCGGCGCGGTGGGATCGGAGTACAACGTCAACGGCAGATCGGTCAGCTTCTCCTCCACCCGGGTCCCGCCGCCGGGCGACGATAGCGCTGTACGGCCCTCCTGCGCGCCCCTGCCATCCATCGACCACGTCAGGTAGATCATCATGTCCGCCACCGTCGACGGCGGCATGATCGTCTCGTATCGTCCCGCGGGCAGCTCGACGGTCCGCTGAGCCCATCCCAGCCGCGTCGACAGCTGCTCGAGAAGCGAATCCATCGGCACGTCAACGAAATCGGGCGTGCTCACCCCGGCCCACGCGCTGGCACCGTCACGCTTGGCGTTGATCTCCACCGAGCCGGTCGGTTGCGTGTACCGTCGCCGCAACCCGCCGGACGTGGCCACGAAAGTCGTCTCCACGATGTGCCGGGCATAACCATACAGCTGATCGGCACCCCGAAAGCCTTGCGCCAGAGGGCCGGCCAGCCCTGAGAACACCCGCGCCCCGGTAACCGGCACCGGCGCATCCCAGTCGGCCGGCACGTCGGTGCCCGACAGCGGCGGGGCGCTGTCGCGGGCCTCGGGCGCGGACAGCGCGGTCTGCTGCGACGCCGCAACCAGGTCCGCGATCACCGCCGGATCCACGTCGCTGGATCTCACCGAGCCGACGTGCGCCGAATTCCCGCGGCGCACAATCGATATCACCGTGGTGTTCCGGCCCACCGATTCGCCGTTGGTGGTCATCGAATTGCCCGCCCAGCGCAGCGCCGCGTCCGCCCGATCGGTGACCAGCACGATCGTCTCGTCGGCCTTACCCCGCCGCACCGCCTCCGCCAGCGCAGCGTCGATCATCTGCTGTGCACCTATCATCGCCTACCGCTCCGCCTCGGTGCGGGTGTTGAGCACATTGATGCCGCGGAACAGCGCCGACGGGCAGCCGTGGCTGACCGCGGCCACCTGGCCCGGCTGCGCCTTGCCACAGTTGAACGCACCGCCCAGCCGCCAGGTCGACTGCCCGCCAACGGCTTCCAGCGCGCCCCAGAAGTCGGTGGTGGTGGCCTGATACGCAACATCTCGCACCTGACCGTCAAGGCGGCCATCTCGGATCCGGAAGAACCGCTGCCCGGTGAACTGAAAGTTGTAGCGTTGCATGTCGATTGACCACGACTTATCGCCGACGATGAAGATACCGTCCTCGACGCGGTCGATCAGATCGTCGGTGCTCACGTCGTCGGCACCGGGCTGTAGCGACACGTTGGCCATTCGCTGGATCGGCACATGGTGGGGCGAATCGGCGTACGAGCAGCCGTTGGAACGCGCCACGCCCAGCCGCGGAGCGAACACCCGATCCAGCTGATAGCCGACGAAGATACCGTCGCGCACCAAATCCCAGTTCTGCGTCCGCACGCCCTCATCATCGAAACCGATAGTTGCCAAACCGTATTCGACGGTCCGGTCTGCGGTCACGTTCATCACCGGCGAGCCATAGCGCATGGAGCCGAGCTTGTCCGGCGTGGCGAATGAGGTGCCGGCATAGGCGGCCTCGTAGCCGATCGCCCTGTCGTATTCGGTGGCGTGGCCGATCGATTCGTGAATCGTCAGCCAGAGGTTGGACGGGTCGATCACCAGGTCGGTGAGCCCTGCCGCCGCGGAAGGCGCCTTGGCCTTCTCGGCGAGCAGCGACGGCAGCCGCGCCAGTTCGTCGGTCCAGTGCCACACGTCGTCGCCGACGACGTACTCCCAGCCCCGCGCTGTGGGCGGCCCCAGCGTGCGCATGGTCTCGAACGTGCCGGCGGCGGCGTCGACCGTCACCGCCTCCAAGGTCGGCTGCACCCGCACCCGCTGCTGAGTGATCGACGAGCCGAACGTGTCGGCGTAGAACGTCTGCTCCTTGGCGGCGTGCAGCCCGGCCGACACGTGGTCGACGCCGTCGGCTGCCAAGAGCCGCCCGGAGTACTCGCCCAGTACGGCGACCTTGTCGGCCGCACCGACGCTGAACGGATCGACTCGGTAGTCGGACACCCAGCTGACATCGGAATACACGGGCTCGGCGGCCAGCTCGATGCGCTCGGCGTTCAGGGGCGCCAGCGTCGTCGCCACCGCCACGGCTCGTCGCGCGGTCTGCGCCGCCACGTCCGGTTTCAGCTCGGCGTGCGAGGCGAAGCCCCACGTTCCGTCGACGATGACCCGGACCGCGAGGCCGATCTCGCGGTTGACGACCGCGGTCTCCAGCTCGCCGTCACGCAGCTGCACGATCTCCGTCGCGATGCTGTGTATACGCAGGTCGGCATAGCTTGCCCCAGCCTCGATCGCCGCGGAGAGTGCAGCGTCTGCGAGCTGATGCCGCGGCAGTCCGAGGAAGTCGGCATCGACTCGGTGGGGCGCTGTCACGCCACTACCGTAGTGGCAGCCCAGCGGTGCGGCTTTAATGGCTCGGTGGCAGCCAACCGTGTCCGGTCGACGGCACTGGGCTACGCGCTGCTCGCTCCCAGCCTGTTCGGCGTGATCACCTTTCTGCTGCTGCCGATGCTGGTGGTGTTCTGGCTGAGCATGCACCGGTGGGATCTGCTCGGGCCGATTCGGTATGTCGGACTGGACAATTGGCAATCGGTGCTCAGCGACCGGACGTTCGCGACCTCGCTGGTTGTGACGCTGGCGTTCATCGTCATCGTCGTGCCCGTGCAAACCGTGCTCGGCCTGATCGCCGCCGCGATGCTGGCGCGCGGGTTGCCCGGCACCGGGTTGTTCCGCGCGCTGTATGTGCTGCCGTGGATCTGCGCGCCGTTGGCGATCGCCGTGCTGTGGCGCTGGATCCTCGCGCCGACCGACGGGGCGGTCAGCACCCTTCTCGGCCACCGCATCGAGTGGCTCACCGATCCCGGGCTCGCGCTGCCCGTCGTATCCGCCGTCGTCGTGTGGACCAACGTCGGCTACGTAACGCTGTTCTTCCTTGCCGGCATCCTCGCGATCCCGGAGGACATCCACAACGCAGCACGCATCGACGGCGCGACGGCGTGGCAACGGTTCCGCCGCATCACGCTGCCGATGCTGCGGCCGACGCTGTTCTTCGTTCTCGTCACCGGTGTCGTCAGCGCGGCCCAGGTCTTCGACACCGTGTACGCGTTGACACGCGGCGGCCCGCAGGGGCGCACCGACCTGGTGGCTCACCGGATCTACGCCGAAGCGTTCGGCGCCGCGGCGGTCGGCCGCGCGGCGGTGATGGCAGTGGTGCTGTTCGTGCTGCTGGTCGGCGTAACGATCGTCCAGCACCTCTACTTCCGGCGGCGGATCACCTATGACCTCACCTAGCCGGACCATCTCCGGCGCCGTCATCTACCCCGGGTTGGCGATCGGGGCGGTGATCACGTTGGCGCCGTTCGCATTGGGCTTGCTGACATCGGTCACGTCGGCGCGGCAGTTCAATACCGAGTCGCCGCTGTCGTGGCCGAGCCCGCCCACGCTGGAGAACTACATGGGCCTCGTCGACGCCGGGTTCGGCCGGGCATTGATTGTCACGGCATTGATGACCGCGGTGATCCTGCTTGGGCAGATGACGTTCTCGGTGCTGGCGGCGTATGCCTTCGCGCGGCTGCGATTTCCCGGCAGAGACCTGTTGTTCTGGGTGTACATCGCCACCCTGATGGTGCCGGCGACAGTGACGGTCGTCCCGCTGTATCTGATGATGGCCGAGGCGGGTCTGCGAAATACGTTCTGGGCGTTGGTGTTGCCGTTCATGTTCGGCTCGCCATACGCGATCTTCCTACTGCGCGAGTACTTTCGCACGATCCCGGCCGACTTGATCAACGCCGCTCGTGTCGACGGCGCCCACACGCTGGACGTGATCGTGCACGTGGTGGTGCCTGCCAGTCGGCCGATCCTGGTGACGTTGGGGTTGATCACCGTCGTGACGCAGTGGAACAACTTCATGTGGCCACTGGTCATCACCAGCGGAAGCAAGTGGCAGGTGCTGACCGTTGCGACGGCGGGTCTTCAGTCGCGCTACAACGCGCAGTGGACGCTGGTGATGGCGGCGACGACGGTGGCGATTGTGCCGCTGATCGTGCTGTTCGTCGCGCTGGGCCGCCACATCGTCCGCTCCATCGTGGTGACGGGGCTGAAATGAGGCCCCGAAAGGTCCGCGATTTCTACGCCATGGCTGTGATTTTCGACGATCAACGACCCTCCTGTAGAAATCGGCGAGTCGAGAGGCGACCGTGAGGCCTAGATTCTCCACACTCATGGCCGCGGGAGTGGCGCTCACGCTGGCCGTCCTGCTGGTCGCCGCCATGCTGCTGGGCCGATCCGGCGAACCCGGTGGCCGCACCGTCGTCACGGTGCGACTGTGGGACGAGCAGGTGGCCGCCGCGTATCGGGAGTCGTTCGCCGAGTTCACCCGCGAGCACCCCGACATCGAGGTGCGAGTCAATGTCGTCGCGTACTCGAGCTACTTCGATACCCTGCGCACCGATGTGGCCGGCGGAAGCGCGGACGACATCTTCTGGCTGTCCAACGCTTACTTCGCCGGCTACGCCGACAGTGGCAGGCTAATGGGCGTTGCAGAGATGCTGGGCGCCAACGCCTCTCAAGCATGGGACCGCTCCGTGGTCGACCAATTCACGCGCAACGGTGTGCTGTGGGGCGTGCCGCAGTTGACAGACGCGGGCATCGCGCTGTATTTCAACGCCGAACTGCTGGATGCCGCGGGGGTGGATCTGCGCGAACTGCTCTCGCTACGCTGGTCGCTGAACGACGACGACTCGTTGCGGCCGCTGCTGGCCCGGCTCACCGTCGACGTCAACGGCCGCACTGCGGGCACGCCGGGATTCGACGCGACGCGGATCCGGCAATGGGGCTACAACGCGGCCAACGACCTGCAGGGCATCTACCTCAACTACATCGGGTCCGCCGGCGGGGTGTTCTCCGTCGGCGATCGGTTCGCCTTCGACAATCCGCAGGCGGCCGAGGCATTCGAATACCTAGTGCGGCTGATCAACACCGATCACGTCGCACCGCCCGCGTCGGACACCAACGACAACGGCGACTTCTCCCGCAACCAATTCCTGCAGGGCCGGATGGCGCTGTTTCAGTCCGGCACCTACAACCTGGCCGCAGTCGCCGACCAGGCGCCGTTCCGATGGGGTGTCGCCATGCTGCCATCCGGACCGAAGGGCCGCGTCAGTGTCACGAACGGCATTGCCGCCGCTGCCAATTCGGCCACCGAACAGCCCGACGCGGTGCGGCAGGTGCTCGCCTGGATGGGCAGTCGCCGCGGCAACGAGTATCTCGGCGCCCGCGGTGCCGCCATCCCCGCGGTGCTCGCGGCGCAGCCGGTGTACAACACGTACTGGTCCTCGCGTGGCGTCGACGTCAGCCCATTCTTCAGGGTGCTCAATGGTCCTCGCATCCCGGCGCCGGGCGGCTCAGGGTTCGCTGCCGGTTTCGATGCGCTCAAACCGTACTTCGACGAGATGTTCCTGGGCCGCAGCGACGTGTCGACCAGCCTCGTCGAGGCGCAGCGGGCCGCGAACTCCGCTGCGGAGCGCTAATCGCGTGTCTAGATGCTGGTGCCCAGCACAGTCAGCTCAAGCGCCAATGCCACGGCACACACCACGGCCACAATCAAAAGCGCAACCCAATCGGCCCGTTTCGGCTTCGATGGTGCCGCCGAGATTTGACCTGCGCCGCCGCGGGCGGTGATCGCATCGCCCATTTCGTCGGCCCGCCGCAGCGCCACGGTGATTCCCGCGGCGAGCACGTCGACGACCTCCATCGCCCATCGCCGCCGGCGCGACCGCCTAGTGGTCGGCACCTGTTTGGGTCGCAGCCGTCGGGCGGCGTAGAGCACGCGGAACTCGTCGATAAGCATCGGGAATGCCCGCAACGCCAACGCCAGCGCTACCGCCCAGTCGTCGACAGGTATCCGCAGCCAGCGTAGCGGTCGGCCCAATGTGGCTACAGCGGGCGCGATTTCGGCGACATTCGTCGTCCACGACACCATCGCGCCAAGCCCGAGTAGGACAATCGATATCGCCGTGATGCGCAGGAAGCTGAGCAGCCCACCCAGTGCGAGTTCCACCGAGCCCAGGGCGATCACGGGGCTGCCGCCCGCGAACGTCGCCGTCGCGCCGCCAACGAAGAGCAGTATCCAGAGCCAGCGGGGAATCGACGGCAAAGCGCCACGCGAGATGTGTGCCAGCCGGGCTGTCGTCAGAATGAGAGCGGCGACAAAGCCGATCGGCACCCATCCCGGATAGAACGTCAGCAGCACACCGATGCCCGCCACCGCAATCAGTTTCGTTCCGGCCCACAGCCGGTGGACGACGGAGTCGCCCGGCACCGGCCGCAACAGCACCACAGGCGCGCGTTGACGGGTAGCGGTAGGGGCCGTCATGACATGCCTCCCGCCGCCGTCGACGCCGTGGCCAACACGCCGTCATGCAGATGCAGCGTGCGCGGGCACAGTTCCTCCAGGCCTGAAAAGTCGTGCGAGATCACGACAACGGTCAGGCCTGCGCTGCGTCGCAGCTCTTCCAGGAGGCGCAGCAGGCCGCGCTGGCTCGCCGCGTCCAAGCCGGCCAACGGCTCGTCGAGGATGAGCGCCCGCGGTGAGCGCGCCAACAGTCCGGCGAGGACGACACGGCGCATCTGGCCGCCGCTGAGCTGATCGACGCGGCGCTTCGCCATCCCTGGATCCAATCCCACGGTGGCCAACGCCTCGACGACACGGCCATGATCGCGATGGGAGAACCCAGCGGCCGAGGCAATTTCCACGTCGACGCGGCTGCGCATCAGCTGCAGCCTGGCCGCCTGAAACGAGATCGCCACCGCGCCAACATGTTCGGATACCGGCGCTCCGTCGAGCAGACAGCTGCCGACGGTGGGCACCGTCAGACCCGCCATGATCCACGCCAGCGTCGACTTTCCTGACCCGTTCAGACCATGGATCAGAAGACCGTCGCCCTCGTTGACAGCGAAGCTAATGTCACGCAGAGCCGTTGTCGCCCACGGCGTTCCGCTGGCATATTCATGCCCGACAGCGTTGAGTTCGAGGACGGGCGCATCGGCGTGGTGCACCGTCTGCGCGGTGGCGGTCGGCGCGGAGGCCGTCTCCACCATCTCGGTGTTGTCGGCGGCACCACCGTTTCCGGTCAGGTTGATCGCGCGGTCGGCGGCGTCGGCCTCGGTGTTGTAGTGCGTGATATGCACCAGCGACATGCGGTGGTGCTCGGTCAAGCCCGACAGCACCGACATCAGGCCGTCGCGCCCGTCCTGGTCGACCATGCTGGTGACCTCGTCGGCGACCAGCAGCGAGGGTTCACGCGCCAGCGCCGCCGCCACCGCAAGGCGCTGCAGTTCGCCGCCGGACAGGCCCCCGGTGTCGCGCTCGGCCAGGCCGTCGAGGCCGACTTCGGTGAGCAGTTGGTGCACGTCGGTGGTCTTGCCGGGCGGCAGCCCCCACACCACATCGTCGGCGACGCGGGTGCCCAGCACCTGGCTCTCCGGGTGCTGCATGATCACCGCGGTGCCGCCAAGCTTGCCGAGCCCGACAGCGCCGGGACGTTCGATGGTCCCGGCGCTGGGCTCTCGGCCGGCGAGCATCAGCATCAACGTGGTCTTGCCCGACCCATTGGCACCGGTCACAGCGAGATGCTCACCGGGTTCCACGCTCAGCGACAGCGGGCCGAGAGCGTCGTGGTCCGACGTTGGATAGCGGAATCGGACGTCGTGCAGGCGGGCCGGTACCGGGGCGATCGGTCCAGTGTCGGTCGACGACTCCAGCTTGTGCACATCGGGAATCCCGAGCAGCCGGGCCATCACCCGCGACAACGCCCACCAGCCGATGAAGGTGACCATCACGATCGACATCACCGACGATCCGAAGAACAGGTACGGCCAGTAATGCAGCGCCGTGGCGAAGTCGTGCTTGAGCCGCTCGGCGGCGGGCTGGAAGTCGGGAACGCGGGCGATGACCGCGGCGAGGCCGTTGATGTTGGCGGTCACGGAGTCGAAGATCAGGTGGCGCAGCCGCGCCAGGATCGCCAGCGCCGTCACCGTGGCGACGCCGAAAAGGGCACCGGCGACAAGCGATGCACCGAACACCGTGAGGATGCCGCGGCCGCGACGCTTGACGATTCCGGTCAGCCCGCCGATGTAGGCACAGTTGACGACGGTCATGAACCCGCCCATACCGGCGATCAGAAAAGCGATCAGGGCGCCGGCGACGGTCGCAGCGATCAGCACGCGTAGCCGGTACCGGTACGCGAGCAGGCCCATCGGCACCGTGCCCAACAGCGACACACCGGCGGCGAATGGGACGACAACGGCAATGATCGCGGTGGCCGCACACAACGCTGCCATCACCGCGGCTTGTGCAAGCTCGACCGGTTGAAGCGAACCGGCACGTCGAGAGGCGCTCGGCTCGGTCACGGTCATTGCACGATTCTGCCAGTCGCCCGCCGAGAGCCCCCACCACCACGCGGTGACGGGCAACACGGCCCCCGCATGGTTGGAACGCATAGCAAACCTATGCAAGCATGGAGGCATGTCCTCGACCCTCGGAGCAGACCTGCTGGCCGTGGTGGCCCGAATCAATCGACTGGCCACGCAACGGGCCCGCATGCCGCTGGGTTTCGCTCAGGCACGGCTGCTGTCCACCGTCGAGGACCAGGGCGCAGCCCGGATATCCGACCTCGCCGCCCTCGACCATTGCTCGCAGCCGACCATGACCACCCAGGTCCGCCGGCTCGAAGACGCGGGCCTGGTAACGCGCACCGCCGACCCCAATGATGCGCGGGCGGTGCTGATCCGCATCACGTCGAAGGGCGTCGACACGCTGCGGCAAGTCCGTGTCGACCGCGGCGCGGCCATCGACCCGTATCTGGAGCGGCTTGATGCCGCCGATCGGCAAGCGCTCAGCGACGCCGTGCGCGTGCTGCGCCGGCTCCTCGAGGATGCCGCCGTTCCGGCACCCACCAAGTAGACAACCGAACGTGGCGCCAACCCAAGGCCGTTGGGCCGGGCTCGTAGCTAGATCTGCGCGGTGCTGCGCGCGTAACCGAATGGCTTAATTCCCAGCATCGAGCTGCATTTCCTGAATGTTCGGGTGCACATAGAATTCGAGCTGCGTGTTGTCGGGATCGCGGAAGACGATAGTCGGTCCGTAACCGATGTCGATGATTCCCGTGTGCGGCACGCCCTGCGCCTCCAGATGCGTGGCCCACCGCTGCAATTCATCCGTATTCGCGACCCTGAACGCGAGGTGATCTAGGCCAATACGCCGCTCATCGAAAAGGCCCAACTCCGCAGTCGATTTGTGAGTCATCACTGTTACAACGAAACCCGAAGGGTGAACCATGGATCTTGCCTCGAAAGGCTCGCCATTCACGCGGTTCACAAGCGTCATACCCACGACGTCCTGCCACCATGCCGCTGCTCGCTCGCAATCCGAAACCGTCAAATCGACATGCGAGATCCCCATGAGTTCCGGCATACGCAGTTACCCTCCCCTCGGCGCGTTGCCACGAAAGCGCCGACGTCGACGGTACGTGTCGAGGGTGGCGATTTCAGCCCATTGCCGACACGTCAGACAACTGCTCCGACGAGGTGGCCGACGAGGTATGTCGCGGCGATCGCCACCGTCCCGAACAGCAACTGGCGCAAGGACGCAAACCACAGCGGCTTCCCGGTGAATCGCGCCGCGACCGCCCCGGCGATCAACAGGCCGACGCCGCCGAACAGCAGGCCCAGCCACAGTGATCGGAACCCAAGCAGATACGGGATCAGCGGGACGATGGCGCCGATCGCGAACATGACGAAGCTGGACGCGGCCGCCACCCAGGGCGACGGTTTCTCCTGCGGGTCGACGCCGAGTTCTTGGGAAAGGTGAAAGTTCAACGCGCGGTTCTCGTCGCGATGGAGCTCGTCGGTCGCCTTCGCGGCGGTCTCCTGCGACATCCCCATTGTGACGAACATGTCGACGAGTTCGGCCTTCTCGGCCTGGGGATGCATGCGAAACGCGCGCTTCTCCACCCGCACTTCGGACTCGATCTGCTCGTTGGCCGTTGTCACCGACGTGAACTCTCCGAGCGCCATCGAGAATGCACCGGCCACCAGGCCGGCGAAGCCACTGATCACCACCGTGTGCGCATCGGCCGTCGCACCCACACCCGCGATCAGCGCGGTATTGCTGACGAGGCCGTCCATCGCGCCGAATGTCGCGGCGCGTAACCAGCCGCCACTGACGTCGCCGTGTCGATGATCGAACTCGTGCGGCCGCCACGACTGTGGTGTCGACTGTGACTCGGTCATACCTTGATTCAACGTGACGGGTTTGTGCTGGTCTAGGTAGGTTTGCCTACGTTTCCCAACATCACAGTTTCCGCGGAGGGCTTAAGGGCTAACGTCTCGGTATGACCACCACTGCGGAGCATCTACGCAACACGCTGGACGGCCGTTGGCGCGACGTGAAGAACAGGATGAGGGAGGAACTCTCCAACGAGATCTTCCGCCCGCACTACACCCCGAATACCGTCATCGCCCGCACTAAGGTGGCCGAGCAGATGAAGATCATGGCGGCGCACGGGGCCGCCGAGGACGGGTTCAAGAAGGAACACGGCGGCAACGGTGACGTCGCCGCGGCGATCACCCGGATCGAGATGCTGGCGATGTCGGACCTGTCGCTGATGGTCAAGGCCGGCGTGCAGTGGGGCCTGTTCGGGGGTGCCATCGAAAACCTCGGCACCGAGCGACACCATCAGGCGTACGTGCCGCGCATCATCAATCTGGACTTGCTTGGTTGCTTCGCGATGACCGAAACCGGTCATGGCAGCGACGTGCAGTCGCTGGAGACGACGGCCACCTACGACCCGTCGACCCAAGAGTTCATCATCGACTCCCCCACCCGAACCTCGCGCAAGGATTATATCGGCGGTGCCGCCGAAACTGCCACTGTCGCAGCGGTATTCGCGCAACTGATCACGCCTGACGAGATGGGACACGGCGTGCACTGCTTCGTGGTGCCAATCCGCGACGAGGACGGCAATGACCTTCCGGGTGTGACGACCGGAGACTGTCATTACAAGGGCGGGCTACCCGGCGTGGACAACGGTCGCATCCAGTTCGATCATGTCCGCGTTCCGCGGGAGAATCTGCTCAACAAGTACGCCGATGTGGCCGCGGACGGTACGTACAGCTCGCCGATCGAGAACCCGAACCGCCGCTTCTTCACCATGCTCGGCACGCTGATTCGCGGCCGGGTCACTGTCGCCGGCAGCGCTGGGGCCGCAGCCCGCGTGGCCGTCGACATCGCGACCCGGTATGCGTTGGAGCGCAGGCAGTTCCAGGCACCCGGTGACGACCACGAGGTGCTGTTGATGGACTACTTGGTGCATCAACGACGGCTGTTTCCGCTGATCGCGCGGTCGTATGCGCTGCAGTTCGCGCAGAACGAACTGGTCGCCAAGACCCACGATCTGCAGTCGGCCGACGACCCCGATCCCGAGGAGCAGCGTGAGCTGGAGTCGCGCGCCGCCGGGCTGAAGGCGGCCAACACCTGGCATGCCACTCGCGCGATCCAGGAGGCACGCGAAGCCTGCGGCGGCGCCGGCTATCTCGCCGAGAACAGGCTCATCGCGCTGAAGGCCGACACCGACGTGTTCACCACCTTCGAGGGCGACAACCACGTGCTGACCCAGCTGGTGGCCAAGGAACTGCTCACCGCCTATGCCGACGACATCAAGGGCATGAGCCCCGTCGAATGGGTGCGGTTCGCCGCCAACTTCGCCGGCGAACGCGTGCTGAAACGCACTGCGGCCGAGACGATTATCCAGACGATCATGGACACCCGCCAGGACAATGAGGAAGAGGGCAGCCTCTTCAACCGCGGCACCCAGCTCAAGATGTTCGAGGATCGCGAGGAGTACATGATCGCGACGGTCGGCCGCCGGCTGCAGGGCAAGTCAAAGGAGATGTCGGCGTTCGAGGCATTCAACGCGGTGCAGGACCACGTGTTGCACGCCGCACAGGCACACATCGACCGGATCATCCTGGAAGCGTTTGTCGCCGGCATCGATTCCTGCGAGGACGACGCGGCGCGCAAGATCCTGGGGTTGGTGTGCGACCTGTACGCGCTGTCGGTGATCGAGGACGACAAGGCGTGGTTCGTCGAGCACCGCTTCCTGTCGACCGAGCGGTCCAAGGCTGTTACTCGGGGTATCAACGAACGGTGCCGCACCCTGCGCCCGTATGCCGAAACCCTGGTCGACGGCTTCGGGATCCCGGAGCAGCTGCGCTACGCGGAGATGCTGCACCCGGAGAACATCCTCGACACATAGACCTTTGGTGTCGGTGGCTGGTGCCAGACTCGCGGCATGACTGACAGTCAGGAGTTCTCGGGCCGTTCCGCGCTGATCACTGGCGGTACTCGCGGCATCGGTAAAGGTATCGCCAACCGGCTGCGCGCCGGTGGCGCGCGCGTCGTGGTAGCAGCACGGTCCGTGCCGAACGGAGCATCTGGCGACGTCATCGCCGCCGATGTCAGCTCCGCCGACGGCGTTGCAGCGCTGGGCGCCGAGGCGCTCGACTTGCTCGGGAGTGTCGACATCCTCGTGCACAACGTCGGCGGGTCCAACCAGCACGACGGCGGCGCTGCCGCGCTCACGGACGAGGATTGGCTGGCGGCGTTGAACGCGAACCTGTTGGCGGCCGTCCGCCTCGACCGGGCAATCATCCCGGGAATGGTGACGCGTGGGTCGGGCGCCGTCGTGCACGTCACGTCGATCCAGCGCCGCGCTCCACTACCTACCACCATCCCGTATGCAGCGGCGAAGGCCGCGTTGACCAACTACAGCAAGGCGCTGTCGAATGAGTTAGCTCCCAAGGGGATTCGCGTCAACGCCGTCTGTCCGGGTTACATCGAGACCGAGGCGGCGTTTCGGATGGCCGAGCAGGTCGGCCAACTCAACAACATCAGCATCGACGAGGCGCGCAGGCAGATCATGGAATCGATTGGCGGTATCCCGCTGGGAACGCCAGGCCGTCCAGCAGATGTCGGCGAGCTGGTTGCGTTCCTCGTGTCCGAACGCGCGGCGTACATCACCGGCGCCGAGTATGTGATCGACGGCGGCAGTGTGCGCGGAGTGTAGCTATGGGTTGGGAATGGGATCGAGCGCCTTGAGCTTGCCGTCCTCGACCTTGAACCGAACCGTGGCGATGCCCGTCGGGCAGCACGCAGGTTCTTGGCCCTGACGCCACTGGTACTGCACCGCGGCGGTGTCATTGCCCGTGGCCGCGATGGTGATGTAGGGCCGTGGGTCGGGAGTCGGTGTTCCGATCGGCGATTGGCGGTCGAAGAACAACACTTGTCCCGGGCTGTCGGACGCGTCGCCCGAGCTGACGACGACCCAGTGCAGACTGCAGTCGGCGGTGTGCCCGCTGAGGATCTCGTTCCACTGTGCCGCGGGCAGTTTGGCGATCTCAGCGGCGACGGCGTCTGCGCTCGGGCCGTCGGCCTGTGCGCAGCTGGCCGATGTCGTCGGCGGTGGCGCAGGCGGGCTCCACCCGCACCCCGCCGCGATCAGGCCAAGGAGAAGAACGACGGCGATCAGCCGGGAAGCTTGCATGGCCCGAGCTTACGGGCGGGTCTGAACGCGTTGCCTCCCGGCTGAAAGAAGTTGCCGGACGCCGCTATCCGGCGGCATGCTGCTTCTTGCCGTATATGCGCTCCAGCAGCGACGTGTCCCCGTGCGTCTCTACTCGAACGGTCTTGCCGTCGCGGAGAGTGAACACGTCGGCGTCTTGGCCGGTCTCGCCACCAGCTGTCACCTCGGTGATGGCGACAACGGTGTCGCCCTCGGCGATGAGGCGGTCGAGCTTGACCGTCAGACCTTTTCGGCCAGTCGCCCGAAGTGCTCCGTCACCTCGGCCTTGCGCGAGGGCCTATCGTCTGCGCCTCCTGTCGGCCCTCCGAATCCCGGCGCCGGATTGGGAACCCGTTTCCCGCAGTCCTGACAGGTACCCCACTCTGAGGTGCCAGTGTCGCTCTCGCCGTCGCGGCCCCTCACGCTGACACGTGGGTGGTCGCAGTTGTCGGGATCGTTTTTGTACTCAATGGACTCGTCAGGAGTGTCATCGGCCATGGACTACGCGTACCCGCACCACGCCAAAGTGCAACGAATTCGAGGTAGCGGTTTCGCCGGCTCCGGACGGGTGACGAACCGGCGAAACCTCGACGCTGGGCGATGGCCGACCAACGGGCAGCCCGCTGCCACAGTTGCCCAGCGCCCTCCCCAGCTAGACGCGCGGCGTCGGTATAGCCGGGCGTATACTCCGCGACTTAGGAGCGAGCGCTTCGAGATGCGCACGCTGGGAGGCGCGGCGACGTGGAAGTCGATCTAGCTAACATCCTTTTCAGCCGGCTTCTGGAGATAGATCTAGCCAACCTCTGGAACAACTGGGCCCCTTACTTTGGGCTTCCTTTATGGGGCGCAACGGCAACCGCATCGGCAGCCGCCGGGACCAGTTTGGGATTGTCTGACCTCTTCGGGCCGGAGGTTGGCGGCACTGCTACCGGCGGCACCGCCCCCGACTCCACCGACCGCTCAACATGGCGGCTAGGTGACCCTGTCAACCCCTTCACTCAACCTGGGGAGTACATCCCTCCCCCTCCACGTGACGGCCCAGACCCCTACGCCGCGGATCGGATTGCACGTGACGAAGCGGACCGGCAACGCGCCTATGACCGGGCGGTAAATCGGGGTGAGACGACAGCGCCTCCTCCAGAACCTACGTGGAAAGAGCGGGCCGCAGACTTCTTCAACCGTGGCATTCGTGAGGGCATCACTGGTGATCGTGACTAGCCACCGCTCAGACGTCACCGCACGATGACCGCCGCCGGCACCATGTGGCGGACGCACCGCTCCCGGCTGCTTCGCCTGGTCACCCTGGCCGGCGTCGCCGTCGCCGTCGTCGTGCTGGTGCTCAACCTCGACTTCTTCTTCCGTCCCGGTGCGCCTGAGGTCCTGGGCGGGCTGGCGCATCACGCCTTCGTGCTCGGCTTGATGCTCGTCCTGACGTCGGGCTCGCGCACCGTCTCGCTCGCGACCCTCGGCGTCTTCTGGCTGATCGGCGTATTTACCGTCTCCGTCGTCGGCTACCTGCTCGAGAGCCGGCTCACCAGCCTCTTCGGAGTCGACAGCGACAGCCTGTTCCAGGTGGCCTGGTCGGGGCCGATCATCGAGGAGACGACCAGGCTGGCGCCGGTCGTCGTCTTCTTGCTGCTCGCTGGCGGAAGCGGCTATCGCCATCCCTCCATGAGCGATGGGATGCTGCTCGGCTTCATGGTCGGCGCCGGCGTCTCCTTCACCGAGGACGCCCATATCGGAGAGATCTGGTTGTCCGGCGACGGCTGGGGCGCCGCGAAACCCTGGAGCCTGATCCTCCCGACGATCTCACCTCTCGACAGTGCCGGAGATTATATTGCCCTCAACAACGCCCTCTGGGCCGCGCTGAGCGGCCTCACCATCGGCGTCGCCGTCTTGTTGCGCCATTGGCGGTGGACCTGGCCGATCGCCCTCGTTGGCCCGCTGCTCTCCTTCACGAACCACCTCATGTCGAACCACTACACGACCACCGAATTCGGCGTCGAAGCGATCCTTGGGCGGGGCAAAGACCTACCCTGGATCTACGACACGATCCGGAACGTGATGGACGGCGGCAGGGTGCAGATGGTGGCCCTCATCGTCGGCGCCATCGTCGTCGTGGTCGTCGAGTTGAGAATCTTGCGCTGGGTGGGGAAGCGCGACCGGATGTTCCCGCCGCTGTCTGCCAGTCACATCTTCGGCCTGATCGTGCATGCCACCTCGAAGGCGGGCGCAGCCCGGCTGCTGGCGGGGGTCCGCTACCGGCGTCTGCGCCGCTGCGTCTACTTCGCTGGCTGGCGCTCGAAGGCTACCGGCGAAGATCCGTATGTAACCGATGGCGACGCGGCCCAACTCGAGGCGATGCTGGCCCGTGCTCAGGCGTTGCCAACAGCGACCTGATTCTGGCGATCTACGCCGCATGCCACAGCGCCATGCACGGCGTGGCGTGCGCTTTGTCGGCGCACGCCCCGCTTGCGTTCAGGTCGTGACGGTGAAGGTGAGAACCTTGCGGTCATCGCCGCCGACGATCTCGAGCACGACCTCCCACTTGCCGGGCTCGAACCCGCCTGACGGTCGAAGAATGTGGCCCTCGGCCCATCGCCCGCCCGGTACCTGCTGAGACTGCTGGCGCATCTCCTTGCCCTGCCGGCTCCACGTGACCTCAACTTCGGCGTCGGCGTCGGCGTCGATCAGAAATACCACGAAAATGCTCGCGTCGTCGGCGGCGAAGGTGTCGGTATAGGTGCTCGGGTCTGGCTCGTCTCCCGACGTGTCGACGTTGGCCGCCATGTGCACCTCGGCGAAGCGCGCTTCGGACGTCGGGTCGGCGTCCCCGCCCGAGTCTGTCCATTGCCACGTGCGTAGGGCTTCGTCGACGATGCGACCGTCGGACTTCTCGAGGGACAATAGCTGGACCAGGTGCAACGCGCCGCCGTGAAGCACCACCCAGTTGCGCTGATAGAAGGCTGCCTCGACGCCGGTGTCTTTCCTCGGCGCCCTGAACAGGAAGTCGAAGCCGAGGGCGGGCTCGCCGTCGATGCACCCCTTGATCTCGGTGTCGAGCATCCGCTCCAACGCCGGGACCTTCGCCGTCTGCGCTTCCTGCCGGTCGTAGACGACGTCGAGGGGTTCTTTGACGCCGTCGAGGCTCACCACGGATAGGGTGATCCGGTTCGCCGGGTCGCGGACTTGGTCGGGGAAGACCTCTTCATCTTTGTCGATGCCGGCCTCGTCGAGGGTCGTCCGGGAGACGAGCTCGCGGGCCCTTACGACCGTCCCGCCCGAGCCGTCCTGCCAGTCGTCGGGGTAGGAGAAACTAAAGCTGCCCGAGAGCGATTCGTGCGGAATCCAGTCCGCCGACAGCGACGTCGGGTCATCGGATTCACATCGTGCGTCGTCGGCAACCGTCGATTTGGTCGTGGTGGTCGTGGTGGTCGTGGCCGTGGTGGCGGTGGTTGTAGTGGTAGTGGTGGTGGCGGCGGTAGAAGACTCTGAGTCACCGCCTCCTCCGCAGCCCGTGAGCATGAGGGCCAAGATCACGGCCATCCGTCTCATTGCCACACGCGGACCTCTCTGCCGATCGTGCCGTACCAGGAGCAACACGGTACCCGTCTAGACGGCCGTCTGACCGACCTTCGCCGTCCAGTGCGAGTTCACCGAGAAGGGTGCCATCCGTCGTGCCGCTCAACCCCGGGGCCGCCCTCGGTGGCGTTCTTGGCATAGCAATTTCAACGCACCGCATTACCTGGTCAGCCCGGGGATTCGTCCGAGGTTCTCGCCGAGGATCCAAGCCGGCAGTTGGATGAATACGGGCGGGACGCCGACCTCCATCTCGATGAATTTTCCGGTGTAGTTCGGATCGTAGGCGATCTGCAGCATTGCCCCAGGCTCAGACCCGGGGGTGAACCACCCCGGCGCCTCGAACTCATGCGCTTTCGAGACGGCCGCCCAAGGAATCTCGAGGCTGGGGAAAAACCAATTCAGTACCGGTACTCCTGAAACCAGCGTGCTGAGGTGTAGGGCTTCGGCGTTGGTCGCGACGCGTAGAGTACCGACGAAGCGCATCTTCACCTTACGAAAATCCGGATGGTCGACGCCGACTCGGGCCATCTGCCCGGTGGGGCAGCGACGCCACTCATTGCTCTGCGCTGCCGTCGCGCGATAACGCTTCGCCAGCAGCCGCCAGCCCGCCTCGCCCATCAGGTAGATCACGATCGCGGGCACGGCGATCGCGAAGGCCGACACAGCGATTGCCGCGATGGCGGTTGGCACACCTTCTCGAGTGAACACGGCGCCGCCGATCCCGGCCGCAAGAGCCAGCGGGATGATCAGCTTTGCGTTCCTGTTCTTGTCGTACTTCACGTCGGTGACACTATCGAGAAGCAACCGGTAAAAACGCCTGAACTTCAGCGGCGGCCAAACACCATTGGTTGGGTGATCGACTTCCCGGTCGTTGTCAATACGAGTTCGCCCAGCATCGGTTCAGAGCGGCAAGTTTGGGTGCTGTTGTGGCAGTGGTCATTTGCTGTTCTCCTCCGCTTGGTGATGTATGAGCGGAAATCCAAGAGATGAGGACATCGGCAAGCACGGCAAAAGCAGGAGGTCTGCTTTGGTGACCTAGATATTAGGCCTGACCTGCGATTGGTGGCTCCCCCGGCTGGACTCGAACCAGCAACCCTTCGGTTAACAGCCGAATGCTCTGCCAGTTGAGCTACAGGGGACTGCACTCCGCGGCTGGACTTCGCCGCGCATCGAGGGATGACTTTAGCGCACGTGCCGCTCGGGTCGCCAATACACCGCCGCCCCGCACGCACATAGGCATGTGAGGCAGGATGGTCTCCAACGCACCGTCGTCTGGGAGGGGCCCTGTGATCCGGTATCTCGTCGTATTGGCCGTCGGCTACGTATTCGGTGCGAAGGCCGGCAGGCGTCGATATGAGCAGATCGCCGGGACCTACAAAGCGGTGACCGAGAGCCCGGCCGCCAAGGCCGTGATCGATGCCGGGCGCCGCAAGATCGCCGACCGGGTATCACCCGATCCGACGTTGGTCACGCTGACGCCCATCGACTCCCAGACCGACGTGCTGCAGTCGGAGACGATGGCCGAAAAAGACGGCTAGCCGATACCTTGCTGAATGGTGGTGCCGGGAATCAGCGGCCCGGTGTAAAAACCGCTGTCAGGGCTGTTGCCACCGTAGAACCCAGGCGCTCCGACATTGACGCCGTTGCCGTTCGAGTACGACAGGCACTTGCCGTCTTCCTTGTTGCCGAACCACGCCAGACACGGCGGCGCGGCCGTGACCTGAGCGCTGTCGGTCGACGCTGCCGAGACATAGAGCGGAACGGCCACCGCGGCAGCCGCAAAAGCGCCTGCGATCAGCCGATTTCGGTTGGACATAGGCCTCCCTTTCCACATGGTCCCCGACAGCGCGTCCACCATAACCTGCTTAGCGTATTTATGCAGTAAGGTCGTCGCCGCTGGCCTGTTCCAGCAGGCTGCGACGGTAGGCCTCCATCGCCACCAGGTCACCAAACAATGCGTGGTACTCGTCGCCCTGCTCCACCGGCGACATGCGCTGCAATTTGGACTTCACCTCGGCAATCTGGCGCCCGACCCACACTTCCTGCAGCCGAGCCAATACCCCACCGATGTAGCGCCGCAATTTGTCGTCGTCGTCCACGTTGATCGCCTCGACGCCCAGTTCGTTTACCAGGCTGGTAGCCGCAGGCGTCTGCTCGCGGACCGCCTCGATCCACTGCCCGCCCGTCAGTCCAGCAGCCGTGCCGCCCGCCGCGCCGATGGCGGCGCGAACCGCGGCATAACCGGGGTGGGTGAAACTCTCCACGGTCAGCGAGTCGAAGACCGGCCCCGCGAGCGCGGGATACTGCAGCGCGGACTTGAGCGCTTCCCGCTGCGGCCACAGTGTGGGATCCCGCGGATCGGGGCGCGTCACGACGCTCGGTTCGTGCGGCTGGGCCTTCAACCGTGCGGCGGCGGGTTTGACCGCCTCTCCGCGCTTGCCGCCACGCTTCTGCGCCTCCTCGCGTACCCGGCCGATCACTTGGGCGACGTCGGCCCAGCCGACCCAGCCCGCCAGCCTTCGCGCGTACTCGTCGCGCAGCATGCTGTCCTTGATCCGGGCCACCATCGGCACGCACCGCCGCAGCGCCGACACGCGACCCTCCGCACTGTCGAGATCGTGTTCGCCCAGCGCAGTGCGAATTGCGAACTCGAACAACGGTGTGCGCCTGGCCACCAAATCGCGCAGCGCGCCATCGCCAGACTTCAACCGCAGATCGCACGGGTCCATCCCGTCGTCTGCCACAGCCACATACGACTGTCCGGCGAGGTTCTGTTCCCCTTCGAGGGCCTTGACCGCCGCGGCGCGTCCCGCCGCGTCACCGTCGAAGACGTAGATCAGTTCACCGCGAAAGAAGTTGTCGTCCATCATGAGTCGGCGCAGCATCGCCAGGTGCTCATCGCCGAATGCGGTGCCGCAGGAGGCGACGGCCGTGGTCACTCCGGCCAGGTGCATGGCCATCACGTCGGTGTAGCCCTCGACGACCACGGCCTGATGCCCTTTGGCGATGTCGCGCTTGGCCAGATCGAGGCCGAACAACACCGACGATTTCTTGTACAGCACGGTCTCCGGGGTGTTGATGTACTTCGCTTCCATCGTGTCGTCGTCGAAGATGCGTCGCGCTCCGAAGCCGATGACCTCGCTGCCACTGGCCCGAATCGGCCACAGCAGCCGGCGGTGGAAGCGATCCATCGGCCCGCGCCTGCCTTCCCGCGACAGGCCTGCGGCTTCGAGCTCTTTGAACTCAAAACCCTTGCGCAGCAGATGTTTTGTCAGCGATTCCCAGCCCGACGGCGCAAATCCGCAGCCGAAATGCGCGGCGGCCGCCATGTCGAAGTTGCGGTCGAGCAGATACTGCCGCGCAGGCGCGGCCTCCTCGGACTGCAGGGCCGCGGCGTAGAACTCCTGCGCGGCCGCGTTGGCGGCCAGCAGCCGGCTGCGACTGCCCCGGTCGCGCTGCACGTTGGTCGCCGCCGCACCCGTGTAGGTGACCGTGTAACCGACCCGGTCGGCGAGCAGCTCGACGGCCTCGACGAAGCTGACGTGCTCGATCTTCTGCACGAACGCGTAGACGTCGCCGCCCTCGCCACAGCCGAAGCAGTGAAAATGCCCGTGGTTGGGCCGGACGTGAAACGACGGCGACTTCTCGTCGTGAAACGGGCACAGCCCCTTCAGCGAATCCGCGCCCGCCCGCCGCAGCTGCACGTAGTCGCCGACAACATCCTCGATCCGGACGCGTTCGCGAATGGCCGCGATATCGCGATCAGGGATTCGGCCGGCCACCGGCTCAGTCTAGGCCCGGCTCAAGACGCTCCAATCGCCCTTCAGTGAACGACGCGATCTGGTCGACGACGACCCGTAGCCGGTCGCCATCGTCGGCGGCTTCGTTGAAGGCGGGCACGAAGATCGGGTCGAGCGTGGCCGGTGCGCCTGCCAATACCCACTGGGCGACGCGGTGAATCCGGTCGCGTTGTTGTGCCTGCAACTCCAGGTGCCGCGGGTCGGACATGATGAACTGCAGCGCCAGGATCTTGAGCACCGCAACCTCGGCGCGCACCAGCTCGGGCACCCGCAGCTCGGCCGCATACCGAACCAGCGGACCCGGGCCTGCCGCCTCGCGTGTGGCGGCGATCGCGGCAGACGCGAACCGGCCCACCAGCTCGCTGGTCAACCGTTTCAATGCGACAGACGCGGCCAGTGTGGCGTCGTACTTGCCGACGGCGGCCACGACCGGCAGCGCCGACAGTCGCTCGGCGGCGGCCACCAGGTTGTCGGCGCGCAGGCCCGCGCCCATCCCGCTGGACTCGCCGAGACGCCCGAGCACCGCTGCGGCGTCGTCGTCGGCCAACACCCGCATGTCGATGCGTCCCGAGACGACGCCGTCCTCGACGTCGTGAACCGAGTACGCGACGTCGTCGGCCCAATCCATCACCTGGGCCTCCAGGCACGGCTTGCCGTCCGGCGCTCCTTCGCGCACCCAGTCTGCCGCGACCGCGTCGTCTTCATAGAAGCCGAACTTGCGCTTTGCAAGCCCGCGCCGCCACGGGTACTTGGTCACCGCGTCCAGCGCGGCTCGGGTCAGGTTCAAACCAGCGCTGCGGTCTTGGGGGCCAAGGACTTTGGGCTCCAGACGAGTCAGAATACGGAAGTTCTGCGCATTGCCTTCAAAGCCACCATGCTCGGCGGCAAACTCGTCGAGCGCGCGCTCGCCGTTGTGACCGTACGGCGGATGCCCGATGTCGTGGGCCAGGCCGGCCAGGTCGACGAGGTCGGGATCGCATCCCAACCCGATGGCCATGCCGCGGCCGATCTGCGCCACCTCCAGCGAGTGGGTCAGCCGGGTGCGCGGCGTCTCGCTCTGCCGTGGCCCGACGACCTGTGTCTTGTCCGCCAGCCGGCGCAGGGCGGCGCTGTGCAGGACCCGGGCCCGGTCGCGGGCGAAATCGGTGCGGTGTTCGGTGTCGGTGCCCGGCAGCGAGGCAGCCTTCGCCGGTTCGACCACCAGCCGCTGCCGGTCGAACTCGTCGTAGGGATCTCCAATCACAGCCACCGACGCACAGTCTGCCAGGCCGGTTTGGCGTCGGCGTGCACGTCAAGCCTGATGACCGGTGACCAACTTCCGCGCCGATGAAGAACCGTTGCTGGTTAGTGAGCAGGAGTGAGTCCTGTGCGGCCCGAACGGTCTTGGCCGCTGGCGGTGGGTGTTTTCCGGTGGACCGGCACGCCTCATGGTGGGTGTGTTGGTGGGCCGGAACTGCCGCGCCTGCCACCGTGACTCGGTTGACCATCTGGCCTGGCCGGTGGTGTGCCCGTACCGGTCCGCTGTCCGGTGCGGGGCCCTGCCGGCCGTCGCCTGATCGCCAAGCCCAGGCCACGTCTGCCGATCGCGGCCGCCGCCCCGTGATGCGCGGTGACGGCGGCCGGATCGGAAGTCTGCTGCTTCAAGGCAGTACGCCAATGCTGGTTGCCCCACTTACTGGTGTAGGCGGCGTCCACCTCGATCACGCCGATACCTCTGCGGGCGGCCATAGCGGTGAGCCGCGTGCGGAACTTCCGCGTGGGGATACCCGCAACGCCGCGACGCAACCTCTTGCCGCGCCCGCCGCGGCCCAGCGTTTCGCGCCCGGTAGCACGGGCGTCGGCAAAGTCGAGGTTTTCCACCACGACCGCACCGCATTGGTGTTGCTCGGCGTGGTCGAGCAGGGTGCTGATCGCCGCGCGTACCCGCCCATCGCGGCGCGATGCCGACAAACCCGCGGTGGCAACCGGGATGGTGGCGGGTTCACCGATCGGATTGCCGGCGCGATCCAGCACACAGGTTGCCAAGTGATTGGCGTTGAGGTCGACACCCAACACCGGCACGGCGCGCAGCACCTCCAGTGTCGGCGCCGGCTCGGGGGCGATGGTCCACGACGCATCCAGATGCCAGCGGTCCCGATCCAGGTCGTAGCTGATGTCATAGCGCACCGCTCGGCGCGCGGCCACCCGGTCGGCCCACTCGGTACCGCGGTGGGTGAAACTCACCGGCGCCCCGATCACCAGGTGGGTGCCCAATTCGGCGGCCAGGTCGGCGGGCACCTTCAGGCGCAGCTGACCCTGCTCATCGACGCGGATGGTTTCGTTGCCGCCGGGCTTGCCCGACTCGCCGTCAGCGGTCAGAAACATCCGCGCCGTATCCCACTGATCGCGCCATTGCTGTTCGGTCATCTCGGCGGCCTCGAGGTGGTTGCGGTTGCGCCACAACCGCTTCCCACCGACCACCATCGACGGGTGTCCCGCCGCCAGTGCACCCTCGGCGGCGGCCAGCCGCTGGCGCAACACCGCCAGCCGGCGGGTCTTGGCGAACCGCTCGGACGCGCTGCGATACCCCCGCCAGCGTCGGCCACGTCTTCGCGAGCCACGTTCATCGGCAGGTTCCGGCGCCCGCTCGCCGGGGCGCAACGCACACCGCCCCGCCAAGGCCGCAACCGCGTCACCCAGATCCCTCACGTGGGCCGCCAGACCACGCATCCCCAACTGGTATTGGTCCTCGACCGCGCGGGTGATCGCACCGGCCCACCGCGACGACGACACCACAGTGATCGCCTGCTTGCGCTCGGCCCGCCACGCCGCCCGGCCGACACGATCCAGCACACCACAACCGATGCGAACGGCCAGCTCGCCGCGATACACCGAACCCAAAAACTGCCCAATCGTGGTCAGCGCCACCGCCTCCGCCTCGCTCACCCGAATCCGGGTGCGGATGCGCACACCCGCCGGCGCGGCAGCCACCACCGGATGGCCAATCCGACGCAGCCACCGCTTCCCAGCCATACCGCCATGCTGACAGCCACCACCGACATCAACCCCCGACCACCACCCCGACACCGCTCACTATCGCGCGATATCAATCACTTCCACGCACTAACCGACCAACAGATGACACCCCTCGCCCCGCCGCGATCGCCGAAGTAAAGAAGTTCCCAAAAGGTTTGACACGATGCGATCGACCCCTCTTCGTCCCAGACGTCGGTGCTGTGGACGCCGACGTCGTAGGAAGATGGTTGCCCGCTACGTGAGGTCGCCAACGGCGATGTTGTCCTCGACCCAGGCCGGGCGGCCTATCGTGTTGCCTGTGAACCCGCTGGTTTGCCGTTGTTGACGGGGGGCGTAGTGGAGGGAACGCCGTTTGGCCGCTACCGATTGACCGAGCTGTTGGGCCGCGGTGGCATGGGCGAGGTTTGGAAGGCGTTTGACACCGCCACCCAGCGGGTGGTGGCAGTGAAGGTGTTGCCGGCGCAGCTGGCCGTCGATCCGTTGTTCGAGCAGAGATTCCGACGCGAGGCGTTCGCCGCGGCGGGCCTAAATGACCCCCACGTCGTCCCGATCCACAACTTCGGCGAGATCGAGGGCAGGCTCTATGTGGACATGCGCCTGATCGAGGGCGAAGACTTGGAGCAAGTCCTGGCCCACGGCCCGCTGAATGCCGAGCGTGCCGTGAAGATCATCGAGCAGATTGCCTCGGCGTTGAATGCTGCGCATCGGGTCGGGCTGGTGCATCGCGATGTCAAGCCCTCCAACATCCTTCTCGCAGAAGACGATTTCGCTTACCTGATCGATTTCGGCATCGCCCGCGGTGCCGGCGAGACCGCTCTGACCGCCACCGGCAACGTGGTCGGGACCTGGCCGTATATGGCTCCGGAGCGGTTCAGCACGGGTGTCTCCGATACCCGTTCGGACATCTATGCGCTGACCTGCGTGCTGTATCAGTGCCTGACCTGCAGTACGCCGTTTCTCGGTGACAGCGTGGAGCAGCAGATCGCCGGCCACCTCACGACTCCGCCACCGCGGCCCTCGATTTCTCGCCCAGGGTTATCAACCGGACTGGATACGGTGATCGCCAAGGGCATGGCCAAAGACCCCGAAGAGCGCTATGGCACGACCATCGACTTGGCTCGCGCGGCTCGGTCGGCGACCACCACTGCCGTCTCGCAGCCACCATCACCGCCCGATTCGCAGCACACAGCCGCTGGGGTTGCCCCCTCAGCTCCCACTGAGGCGGCCACGCCCGAAGACGTCCAAGTGGCCTGGGCACCCACCCGGGCCGGCACGCCCGAACACGTTCAAAAGGCGTGGTCGCCAACGCAAGACCGCCCAGCCGAGAACCTCCGCGAACCCTCGCCGCCCGAGAAACGCGTCTCTGGCCAGGTGGCCGATACCGCGCCGCCGCCGTGGCGATGGTGGCGACGCAAGGCGGTAGTGATCCCAACCGCCATCATGGTGATCGCCGCTGGCGTCACAATCTTCACGGTCGTGCGCGTAACCGAAACTAATCCGCGCCAGATTGGACCTATCGACGGCACCTTCGCCGTTGATTTTGGCGCGGCGACAAAGCCTGACGGTCAGCCATTCGAAAACGCGCCGGTCGGACGTGAGACTTGGGCGATCGAATCGGCTTGCCGTGCCGATGGATGTGTGGCGACCGCATCGAAAGTCAGCGGATCTCTATCCACGACGTCCACATTGGTGCTCGATCAGATCGACGGAGGCTGGGAGGCGGTCAGCGCGACGCCCGGGACATGCCAGAACGCCCCGAGCGAATTCTGGGAGACGATATCCCTGCAGTCAGGGCCCGACGGAACGCTGCAGGGCGAATTCATTGTTCGGTCGACGACCGGTTGTGCGCGCAACCAGCAGGTGACTTTCACCCGCACCGGCGACGTCCCAAGAAATGCGTCAATCGCCGACCCCGGAGCCCAGCCGGTCCGGGTGGCGTCGCCAGCTCAAGCGCTGCACGGCCGATACCAGGAGACGGACACATACTCGGAGGGTCGCAGCGCCACAGCCGCTTTCGACATTCAGACGTACTGTCTTCGCACTGGCCAGCGCTGCTTCAGCCTTTGGCTAAGTCCCGACGACGTCAAGGCTTTCGTCTTCGCACAGGGCCGGTGGGTCTTGACGAACACGTCAGCCGACACCGAGTGTCAAACAGGCGGTCGTGCCCACCGGGAATTAAGCCTCGAATACGCACTGCCCCAGCCGCCGCAGGATCCGATTACTCTGCTCGCTGGGCGTGGACACTACACAGTTACCGGCGATTGTCCCTTCAACGGCGGCTTCGACTCTCGGGTGGAGCGCACCGGGGACTGAGCCCCGAGACCGCGCGACACCAGGTTGCAGGCCGGTGGCCGGGCTACCCTAACGCATCCACACTGCGAAAACCGATGAAGGCTTTCGCGCGTGACGACGCCCGGCAGTCAGAGGAGTCACTAGATTGACGACCATGCGCATCGCCCGATTGCTCAGCCTGTTGCTGGCGGTCGTGACCGTCGGCGGTCTGCTGGCGCCGACGGCGGCCAGTCAGCCGCCGTACCGGCTGCCCAGTTATGTCAGCGACGGCGCGAATGCGCTCACCGGATCCGAGTTCAGCGACGTGCAGCAGGCCGTCGACAAGCTCTACAACGACCGGCACATCCGGCTGTGGGTGGTCTACGTCGACACCTTCTCGGGGCAAGACGCGGTTGGCTGGACCCAAGAAACCCGGCGCCTGTCCGATATCGGCGGCCAAGACGCGATTCTCGCGGTCGCGACACAGGACCGCGCATACGCGTTCCTGCCGCCTACCACTGGGCCCGGTGGCTTCGACGTCACCGCGCTGCGCACCAACGACATCGAACCGAAACTGCGACAGAGCGACTGGGCCGGGGCGGCGGTCGCGGCCGCCGACGGCCTCAACCCGACGACGTCGTCGACAGGCGCGGACATCTCGTGGTTCGGACTCCTCGTAGCCTTGGCGGTGTTCGCTCTGGCGATCCTGGTGGTGTGGCTGTGGCTGCGGCGCCGTCGCCGCAAGCGGCGCGAGGCGGAGTTCGCTGCGGCTCGCCGCGTCGATCCGGCCGAACCGAACGCGTTGGCCGCGGTACCGATCGATGCACTCGACGACCTGTCCAAGTCGATCGTGGTAGACGTCGACAACGCCGTCCGCACCAGCGAGAACGAATTGGGTTTGGCGGTCGAGGAATTCGGTCCTGAGCAGACCGCACCGTTCAACAAGGCGGTCGCCACTGCCAAGACCACGCTGGCGCAGGCCTTCAACGTGCGGCAGATCCTCGACGACGCCGTGCCCGAGTCCGCGCAGCAGCGGCGTGACCTTCTGACCCGGGTCGTGGTCGCGGCGGCGAAGGCCGACCGTGAGCTCGACGCCCAACGCGAGGCGTTCGAAAACTTGCGAGACCTGGTGATCAACGCGCCGTCCCGGCTGGACGCGCTGACCCAGCAGATGGTCGAGTTGACCGCGCGGATCGCGCCGTCGGAGCACGCGCTTGCGGCGCTGCACAAGCAATTCTCCGACACCGCGTTGGCGTCGGTGGCGGGCAACGTCGAAACAGCAGAGCAACGGCTGGCTTTCGCCGACCAGAACATCACCAACGGCCGCACGGCTGTGGCGCGCCCCGTCGGGCGCCAAACCGGCCTGATCGACTCCATCCGCGCGGCCGAATCGGCGCTGGGCCAGGCCCGCACGCTGTTGGACGCCGTCGACAACGCCGGCACCGACATCAACCGGGCGGTCGCCACCCTCCCCGCGGCCATCGCCGACATCCAGAACGGCATCAATCAGGCGGGAACGCTACTGGCACAAGGCAATACGGCCCATGCCACCGAACTTGGCGCCGCCCGCGACGCCGCGGTCAAGGCAGTGGCCGACGCTCAAAGCTCCGGTGCTGCAGACCCTTTGGGTGCGTTCACCACGCTGACGCGCGCCGATGCCGAACTGGACCGGCTGCTGGCTGACATCGCCGAGGAACGCGCGGCGACCGAACGACTCAGCCGCACATACGACCAGGCCCTGTTCACCGCGCAATCGCGGGTCAGGGGCGTGTCCGACTACATCGACACCCGGCGCGGCAGCATCGGGCCGGAGGCTCGCACCCGGCTCGCCGAGGCGGTGCGCCAACTTCAGGCCGCGCAGGACAAGAAGTCCGTCAACCTGAATGAGGCCATCGCCCACGCCAACGGCGCCTCCATGCTGGCGGCGCAGGCGCAGGAGATGGCCAACGCGGATGTTCGAGCCGCGCAACGCGCCTATACCGGGCGATACGGCAGCACCGGCGGATCCAACATGGGTGCCGTCATCGGAGGCATCGTCATTGGCAACATCCTGTCGGGAGCGCTGCGCGGAGGGCTGGGCGGCAGCATGGGCGGCGGGTGGAGCTCGACGTCCTTCGGCGGCTCGGGATCCTCGGGCGGTTGGAGCGGGGGCGGTGGCGGTCGTTTCTGACTCTTGCGACAATTCGCTATCGCAAATTTCGCTTAAGCAACTACTTTCTGAACATCGCGAAATTTCCAGGTAGACAGTGCCAGATCCTTGAATCTGTGACTCGCCCGGGAAGTATCCGAGTTTGCCAAAATCATAGATTTGAGATCGGAAGTGGTGGACACTCGATTGCACTGGCTGCGAGGTCAGTCACATTTTCTATGGCGGCAGGTGTCCCATGACAGATGAAGAGTCGCCGACTGAATCTCAGCCGACAGAATCCGAACCGACGCAGGCCGCGCCGATACCAGCCCAGCCGGCAGAAGCCCTGACGGAGGTGATTCCGCCCGGCGGGCCGTGGTGGCGTCGCCCTGCCGTGCTGGGACTGATCGCCGGTGGCCTCGCTCTGATCACTGTCATCGCATTGGTAGTGGTATTGGTGGTCATCCCCGACGGTTCACAACAGGCCGAGGAGCAAGTCTTCCTCCAGCCAGCGGACCAGCCCGGGGCTGATCCGTTTACTGAGACTTCGTATGAGACAGCGCTACCGCCGCCGGTGACGGATCCCGGCCCTGATCCGGCCGGAGTGCCGCCGGCAGACGCTCACCAGACGCGCACCGTGTACGGCGATACCGACGGGCTGTTCGGCGGTACCCGCAACGAGTCAACATGCGACGGACAGGGACTGATCAACTACCTTCAGCAGCAACCCGCCAAGGCCGCGGCGTGGGCAAGTGTTCCCAAGATAAGCGTCGACCAAATCCCCGCCTATATCCAGCAACTCACCCCCGTCAGGCTGCGCAGCGACACCCGGGTTCTCGACCACGGCTACGTAAACGGCGAAGCGTACAGCCGACAGGCGGTACTGCAGTCGCTCACGGCGGTAATGGTCGACAAGCATGGAATGCCGCGAGTGCGATGCGTCAGCGGCAGCCCGCTGCTGGACATTCCTGAGGTCCAGCAGATGCAGCCGCAGCAGGCGCAGCCGGGGCAGCAGGCGCAGCCGGTGCGCCGAGCTGCCGCACCTCGGCCGGTTTACATCGGTACGCCGTGGCCGGGGTTCGACCCGCGGGTCGTTGTCGTCATTCTCATGCCACTGAGGAATCGGATCATCGACTTCATCATTCTGCTCGACCTGCGTCGGTTGCCGATCGTGATCTTGTTTGCGCGACAACTCGGAATCCGTCTAGGTATCGCTGGAGTCGACCTCCGCGTCTTCGACGTCGACCTTGTGGTGGCTCGACCACCGCGAGCCGTGGTCGCCCCGCCGCCGGGACAAGCGCCGCCACAGGCGCCGGCCCCACTGCCGATACAGGCAGCGCCGCAGCCACCGGCCGCGCCTGCGCCGCCGGTGCAACGCGCGCCGGCACAGCCTCCCGTACAGGCACAGCCTCCGGTGCAGGCACAGCCGGGAGTGCCGGCGCCGGTGGGCCAGCCGCCAGTAGTGGCGGGGCCGCCGGTGATACCCGCGCCGCCTGCGCTACCGCCGATCATCGGCTCCCCACCAATAGATCCCGGCGGCATATTCTCGCCGGGCTCGCCGCCGGTGATTCGAGGTCCGATGCCGCCGGTTCACCAGCAACCCATGAATCCACCGGTGAAACAGCAACCGATGCCGGGCCACGATCCGCGCGGCCTCATGCCGGCAAGTCCGCCAGTGATCCAGCAGCCGGCGCCGGGCCACGATCCGCGCGGCCTCATGCCCGCAAGTCCGCCAGTGATCAAGCAGCCGGAAAGTCCGCCGATAGTGGAGGTTCCGTCAGGCTCGCCCGGTGGGGACCCGTCAGGGCAGATTCCTGAGGATCCCCCCGGCATTGTCGTGCCGAAGATCGACGGGTCGAACACGAACCCCGGGTATCCGAAACTTCCGCAACCGCCTGGCTCTAGCTCGGGCTCCGACTCGGGCTCGGGTAGTGGCTCTGGCTCGGGATCTGGCCCCAGCCCGTACACGCCACCGGATTACGGAAGCCTGCCCGGCGCGTCCGATACCGGGGGCAGCCCAGGAGGCAATCTGTGCGACCCCGTGTTGAATCCCTGCTAGGCGACGTGGGCTAACAGCCCTTGAGCCGAGCCGCCAGATAGTCGGTGACGCCGTCGATCGCGACGCGGTCCTGAGTCATGTCGTCGCGCTCGCGGATGGTCACCGCCTGGTCCTCGAGCGTGTCGAAGTCGACCGTCACGCAGAACGGTGTGCCGATCTCGTCCTGGCGGCGGTACCGCCTGCCGATGGCGCCGGCGTCGTCGAATTCGACGTTCCAGCACTTGCGCAATTCGGCGGCCAGGTCGCGCGCCTTGGGCGACAGGTCGGCGTGCCGGGACAGCGGCAACACGGCGGCCTTCACCGGGGCCAGCCGCGAATCCAGCCGCAAGACCGTGCGCTTGTCCACGCCTCCCTTGGCGTTGGGCGCCTCGTCCTCTTCGTACGCGTCGATCAAGAATGCCATGAACGAACGGGTCAGGCCGGCCGCAGGCTCGATCACATACGGGACGTAGCGGATGTCGTTGGCCTGGTCGTAGAACGACAAGTCGACGCCGGAATGCTTTGAGTGCGTTGACAAATCGAAGTCAGTACGGTTGGCCACGCCCTCGAGCTCGCCCCACGGGTTGCCCTGGAAGCCGAACTTGTACTCGATGTCGACCGTGCGGTCCGAGTAGTGCGACAGCTTCTCCTTGGGATGCTCGAAGAGCCGCAGGTTGTCAGCATCGATGCCGAGGTCGACGTACCACTGCAGCCGGGTGTCGATCCAATACTGATGCCACTCAGGGGCGCTCGCCGGCTCGACGAAGTATTCCATCTCCATCTGCTCGAACTCGCGGGTGCGGAAGATGAAGTTGCCAGGGGTGATCTCGTTGCGGAAGCTCTTTCCCGTCTGGGCGATGCCAAAGGGCGGCTTCTTGCGTTGCGTCGTGACCACATTGGCGAAGTTGACGAAGATGCCCTGCGCGGTCTCCGGTCGCAGATAGTGCAGCCCCTCCTCGGTCTCGATCGGTCCGAGAAAGGTCTTGAGCATCATGTTGAAGTCGCGGGGTTCGGTCCACTCACCCTTGGTTCCGCAATCGGGGCAGACGATCTCGCTCATCGGAACCGAGTCAGGATCGACCGGGTCGTCCCCCTTGGCCGCCTTGCGGGCGCTATACGCCTCCTGCATGTGGTCCTGCCGGTGGCGTTTGTGACAGTTCAAGCACTCGATGAGCGGATCGTTGAACACCTCGACGTGACCCGAGGCCACCCACACCTCACGCGGCAGGATGATCGACGAGTCGAGACCGACAATGTCGTCGCGGCTGGTGACCACGGATCGCCACCACTGCCGCTTGATGTTCTCCTTGAGTTCCACACCGAGCGGGCCATAGTCCCACGCCGACTTTGTGCCGCCGTAGATTTCGCCGGCCTGATAGACAAGGCCACGTCGTTTGGCCAGATTTGCAACGGTGTCGATGATGGAGGACGCCACGAGGCACCACCTTAACGGCTGGCGGGCTAGCGTTGACATGCGCGGTCGCGCATGTATTCTGGGGCCATAATGAAAACCGTTTCCACTTTGCCCGACGCCGAGGTCCACGACCACGGAGGCGCGCCGCTGCCGGACCTTCCGCCGCGTGACGTCCTCGACACCGCGGGCGACCTGCTGCGCGCACTGGCCGCCCCGCTGCGGATCGCGATCGTGCTGCAGCTGCGTGAGTCGGCGCGCTGTGTGCATGAACTCGTTGACGCGCTCGCGGTGCCGCAGCCACTGGTCAGCCAGCACCTGCGGATTCTGAAGTCGGCCGGGGTGGTGGCGGGCGAGCGATCGGGACGCGAAGTGATGTACCGGTTGGTGGATCACCACCTGACTGACATCGTCGTCGCCGCGGTCACCCACTCCGCCGAGGGCGGCGAGTGAGCCCTACCGGGGTGCGGGCCACCCGGCAGCGCGCGGCGATCTCCGCGCTTCTGGAGAACCTCGACGACTTCCGGTCCGCGCAGGAGCTGCACGACGAACTGCGCCGCCGTGGCGAGGGCATCGGCCTGACGACCGTGTACCGAACCCTGCAGTCGATGGCCGCCAACGGGCTCGTCGACACCCTGCGCACCGACACGGGCGAGTCGGTGTACCGGCGCTGCTCCGAAGACCACCATCACCACCTGGTCTGCCGCACGTGCGGCTCGACGGTGGAGATCCAGGGCGGCGACGTCGAGGCGTGGGCCGCCGAGGTGGCGCGCGAGCACGGCTTCTCCGACGTCAGCCACACCATCGAGATCTTCGGTACTTGCGGCGACTGCTCCGTCAAGTAGTAGTGGCGATCTACGAAGCCTTCAACAGCAACGGCGTCAGCGTCGTGGTCAGCGACGACGACCTCGATCGGGCCGCGCTCGCGGCCGGGCCGCTGAGCACAGAGCTAGCCGATGCAGCCGCGCAGGCCCGCCGGACCGACCTCGTCGAACACTTGCGTCGCAGCCTCCACGGCGATGACCGTGCGCGAAAGCTGGCCGCCGCCAAAGCGCTTCTGGCCCTTGACGATCGCCGCGCGGGCCAACTGCTCGAATCGCTTGCCGCAGCAGAGCCCGACACCGTCGTCGCCAAGAGCTTCACCGCCGTCGCAGCGCGGCTCCGCGGACCACAGGCCGCGGTGGCGCTCTTCGACGATCCCGATACCGACCCGCAACTCGCCCGCCTTCTGGTGTCCAACTACAACAGTCACCTTCGGCTAGCCGCCGGCGACATCCAATTTCTCATCACTGCGCTGCGGCACTACCTCGCACGCAGCCTGCCCTGGCTGACGAATCTGCGGCCGGACATCTGGGACAACGGCGTCTATTTGATCGTCAATGCGCTGTCGAACGCCGTGGTCCCCGAACTGCTACGCGACGACGCGGAGCGGTCGGAACTATTGCGACTGCTCACTGCACTGCCCGAACATACCATCGACGACGATATCGTCACCGGGGCAACAGATTTGCGCGCAGTGCTCTCTGAAGGGAACTAAGCGCCTTGCACCTCAGTGAGGTCACGCCGAATGTCGGTGCCGGTGCCAAGCACCAGCAGGATCAATGTGCGCAGCGCATCGTCGGTAAGGCCGCCGGCGGGAAAGTTGTAGCGCAGCAGAACATCGCCGGCCTTCTTGGAATTACGTTTGGCGCCAGCGCTCTTCTCCACCAACGACACCGTGCCCAGCAGGGTGTCGCGCGCGTGCCGAGCAACCCGGTTACGAATCTTGCTGTCCAGCAACAGATCCCACACCAGAATCTGCGTCAGGGACACCATGTCGAGACCCTCGGCGATGGTCACCACCCGCAGCGACGCGAACGTCTCGTCGTGGTGCACGGTGAGGGCACCATCGTCTTCCCGCTGGATCGGCAGGATGTCATCGAGGACAGTGGCCAGCCTCTCCTGCAGCGTCATCACGCCCTGCCGAAGCGGCGGTTGCGGCTCACGTACTCCTCGCACGCCTCCCACAGGTCGCGGCGGTCGTAGTCCGGCCACAGCTTGTCCTGGAAGACGTATTCGGCGTACGCGGCCTGCCAGATCAGGAAGTTGCTTGCTCGCTGCTCCCCCGAGGTCCGGATGAACAGGTCGACGTCGGGGATGTCGGCGCGGTGCAGGCGCTTGGCGAACGTGGCCTCGCTGATCCGGCTCGGGTTGATCTTTCCATCCGCGGCGTCCTGCGCGAGCTCGCGTGCGGCCTCCACGATCTCGGTGCGGCCGCCGTAGTTGACGCAGTAGTTGATCGTGATGACGTCGTTGCCGACCGTCATCTGCTCGGCGATGTCGAACTCCTTGATGACACTGCGCCACATCCGCGGACGCGAGCCGACCCACCGCATCCGCACACCCATGTCGTTGAGGTTCTCGCGCCGCCTGCGGACCACCTCGCGGTTGAAGCCCATCAGGAAGCGCACCTCCTCGGTGCTGCGCTTCCAGTTCTCGGTGGAGAACGCGTACACCGTCAGATGCTTGATGCCGATTTCAATGGCGCCGCATGTGATGTCGATCAGTACCGCCTCGCCCATCTTGTGGCCATCGGTGCGGTGCAACCCGCGCTGGGTGGCCCACCGTCCGTTTCCGTCCATGACGACGGCGACGTGGCTGGGCACCTGGTCGGCCGGGATCTGCGGCGCGGCGGCCTTGGAGGTGTGCTGCGGTGGGCGGGCGAATCGCCCGTTGGTATGGCGTGGCAACTCGGGGAACACCACCGGCCAGCTGGACTTGTCGGGAAAGGTCGGATAGTCCTCAGGCGCCGGAGGCAGCTGTGGGTAGGTGGTCTTGGCCGCCCGTTTCATCACCACGGTGCACATCCTGCCCGAATAGCGCCACGCGCTGGTCAGCGACCGTGCGATCGACCCGATACGCCCGCTCGACCAGCGGCAATGTTCGCAGCTGACGCTCCAGATGCCACTGCAGGTGGGCGGCCACCAGCCCGCTGGCCTGGCTGCGGTACGGCGGCGGCGACGCCTGGGCGTGCTCCCAGTCGCCGTCGTAGAGCGCGGCCATCAGGTCCAGCACGCCCTGCGGCGGGGTCGCCGACCCGGACGGGCGGCAGTGCACGCAGACACTGCCCCCTGCCGCGACGTGAAACGCCCGGTGCGGCCCCGGCGCGGCGCAGCGGGCGCATTCGGTCAGCGCAGGCGCCCAGCCCGCGATTCCCATGGCGCGCAACAAATAAGCGTCGAGCACGAGCTCGCGGGGCCGGCTGCCGTCGGCCACCGCCCGCAGCGCGGCCACGGTGAGCCGGTGCAGCGCGGGCGCGGGGGCCCGCTCCTCCCCCGCCAGCCGCTCCGCCGTCTCCAGCACGGCACACGCGCAGGTGTAGCGGCCGTAGTCGTTGACGATGTCGGTGGCGAACGCATCGATGGCCTGCACCTGGGTGACGATGTCGAGGTTCCGACCGGGATGCAGCTGAACGTCGATGTGCGCGAACGGCTCCAGCCGCGCACCAAACTTGCTGCGGGTGCGCCGAACCCCCTTGGCCACCGCGCGCACCATCCCGTGGTCGCGGGTGAGCAGGGTGACGATCCGGTCGGCCTCGCCGAGCTTGTGCTGGCGCAGCACCACCGCTCGGTCCCGGTACAGCCGCATCGTTACAGTCTTGCATTGCAATCCGACAGCTACCGGTTGGCAGCGCCGATATTCTCGTAACTGATGGTTGACTCAAAGCCAAGCGGAGCCCGATGCCCCGCCAATTTTCCTACGATCACCAACCAGCTTTACCAGCTCGCCGCGGGCATCGTAACGTCCGAGGAACTGGCACGGCGATCCCTCGATGCCATCGAAGCGAGCCAGCCGACGCTCAACGCGTTCCGTGTCGTGTTGACCGAGCAGGCGCTGGCCGACGCGGTCAAGGCGGACCGCAAACGTGCGGCGGGCGAACAACTTCCGTTGCTCGGAATCCCGATCGCGGTCAAGGACGACGTCGACGTCGCGGGTGTGCCGACCCGGTTCGGTGCCGACGGGAACATCCGGCCGGCCTTACCGGGACTCGGAGGTGGTGCGCCGCTTGCGCGCAGCGGGCGCGGTCATCGTCGGCAAGACCAACACCTGCGAGCTTGGTCAATGGCCCTTCACCAGCGGCCCGGCGTTCGGCCACACCCGCAACCCGTGGTCGCGGGAACACACGCCGGGCGGATCGTCTGGCGGCAGCGCCGCCGCGGTTGCTGCCGGGTTGGTGGCGGCGGCCATCGGTTCCGACGGCGCGGGCAGCGTGCGGATTCCCGCGGCGTGGACGCATCTGGTCGGCATCAAGCCGCAGCGGGGACGGATCTCCACGTGGCCGCTGCCTGAGGCGTTCAACGGCATCACCGTCAATGGCGTTCTGGCCCGCACGGTCACCGACGCGGCGCTGGTGCTCGACGCCGCGTCGGGCAATGTCCCTGGCGACCTGCATCAACCGCCGCCTGTGCGGGTGTCTGATTTCGTCGCGCAAGCTCCGGGCCCGCTGAAGATCGCCGTGTCGACGAGATTTCCGTTCACGTTCTTCCGGGCCAAGCTGCACCCGGAGATCCGGGCGGCCATGGAGACCGTCGCGGGTCAGCTCGAGCAGCTCGGGCACACCATCGTGGCGGACGACCCGGACTACAACATGCGGATGTCGTGGAATTTCCTGTCCCGGTCGACGTCGGGACTGCTCGATTGGGTCGATCGGCTGGGCGCGAACGTAACGCTGGACAAACGAACCGTGGCCAATATGCGGACTGGGTGGACGTTGTCGCAGAATACGCTTCGCAAGGCTCGCGCCCGAGAAGCCGAATCACAGCGCCGGATCGGGTGGATCTTCAATCTCGTCGACGTCGTGTTGGCGCCGACGACCGCGCAGCCCCCGCCAAGGGTGGGTGACTTCGACCACCGCGGCGGGCTGTCGACCGACCGCGAGATGATCCGCCGCTGCCCCGTGACCTGGCCGTGGAACCTGCTGGGCTGGCCGTCGATCAATGTGCCGGCCGGGTTCACCTACGGCGGGCTGCCGATCGGTGTTCAGCTGATGGGGCCTGCCAACAGCGAGCCGCTGCTGATCTCGTTGGCCGCCGAGCTGGAAGCACTCAACGGCTGGGTGATGCGGCAGCCCGATGTGTGGTGGGACCTCGGCGAACGTGCGCCGACCCCGGAGCTGGTGTCCGAGGCGGCAATGGAGAATCTTGTCCCACAGCATCCGGTTTCCGATGAGGTCGCGTAGTCTCCCGAGCGTGACAGTCAGCGACATGACCCGCCGCGCGCTGCCCGTTGTGGTTGTGGTCGGAGCTGCGGTCGCGGGCATGCCCGCCGCCAACGCCGACAACAAGCGCCTCAACGACGGCGTCATCGCCAACGTCTACACCGTCCAGCATCAGGCCGGCTGTACCAATGACGTGAAGAAGAACCCGCAGCTGCAGCTGGCGGCCGAGTGGCACGCCAACGACGTGCTGAACAACCGCGCGCTCGACGGCGACATCGGCTCGGACGGATCGACGCCGCAGAGTCGCGCCAACGCGGCCGGCTTCGTGGGCAACGTCGCCGAGACCGTGGCGATCAACCCGGCGCTGGCGATCAGCGGCATCGAGATCATAAACAACTGGTACTACCGGCCCGATTACATGGCGATCATGTCGAACTGCGCCAACTCGCAGATGGGCGTGTGGTCGGTGAACAGCCTGGACCGCTCGGTGGTCGTCGCGGTCTACGGCCAGCCTGCCTGAGGCTTAGAACCCAAGCCGCCCAAGCTGTTTCGGGTCGCGCTGCCAGTTCTTGGCGATCTTGACCCGCAGGTCGAGATACACCTTGGTGCCGAGTAGCTTCTCGATCTGGGTGCGTGCGCCGGTGCCCACGTCGCGCAACCTGGCGCCGCCCTTGCCGATCGCCGATCTTCCCGTCGGCGGCGATACACCAGCCGATGACGTCGACCTCGGAACACGTGCCCTTCACCAGATCGCGAGCCGTTGCCCGAGCAGTATGCGCGGCCGTCATTGTCCGAAACCCCGCGTTGGTGTGCGTCTCAGCGCTTCAAGGATTCGCCAAGCCAATTTGTGGACGCTCATGGGCATACAAACCCAACCCGGCTCGCACAATGGGCCGCCTCAAAGGACCGCACATGACCACACCTGGAAAAACCACTCTTGGCGCCACTGCCGCAATCGCGCTGGGGGCGCTCACCGCACTGACGGTGATTGCCGGCGCTGCGCCGGCGCAGGCGGACACCGGCTGCGCCGCTGGCTACGTCCCGCGACTGGCTGCAGCCTCGGACGCCGTCTGTGTCACGCCGGCGGTGGCGGCACGCACGGCACAGGAAAACTTCGTGGCCGCCAATTTCTGGGTAGATGGCGCCTACGGGCCACAAACCTGCGTTCAGGGTCTCGTCTGGCGCGAGGCATTCGACGGCGACACCGTCTGCGTAACCCCCGCCATTCGCGAACAATCGTGGGCCGACAACGCCGCGGCCGCGTCGCGCCTGGCGCCGAATGAACCCGCCGAACTCGAAGAACTTGACGAAGAAGAGGAGCAAGCCGGCGGAGGCGGCGATGGCGGCGGCGGGGACGACTTTCCCGACGATGGCTGCGCTGCGACGGAATGGGAAGAAGCATTCGGCGACAAGGACTACAACACCGCGCTCTGCGAACCGGAGATGCAGGAGGCAGAGCCGGCTGATCAGTGAGAGCTATGCCCTCCCGGCCTCAGGGCCGTCTATCGACAACAAGCACTAGACCTACCGACAACAAGCACTAGAAAGGACCCAACACTCATGGTTAACAACCTGACACTTCAGTCCAGACGCCGGCCGATCCTGCGCGCGATGGCAGGTAGTGGTTTTGCTGCGCTGCTGCTTATGACCGCGACTGTGCCAGCCTTCGCACAGTCGGACCGCGACGGGGATGGGCTGTTCGACAACGATGAAACAAGCGTGTACAGCACCAACCCAGATGTCGCCGACACGGACCGCGACGGCACCAGCGATGGAGAGGAAGTCTTCTACGGCAGCAATCCAGCGGTCGCAGACGCTACGCAGCGCCCCGATTCGGACGGAGACGGTCTGTTCGACAAGGACGAAACCGACGTCTACGGCACCAGTCCCGACAAGGCGGACACCGACGGCGACAACATCAGCGACGGACAAGAAGTCGCAGACGGGACCGATCCGAAGGGCGCGCCCGCTGCTCCGGTACCCGTTCCCGCGCCGCAGGCACCGGCACAGGGGCCGTCGACCATCATGTTGGAGGTCACCGGGTCCGGCGAGGTGTACCAAGTCTGGTCGACTCCGTTCGGTCAGGTGGCGGGCGACCACACGAAGATGCCGTTATCGAAGAGCTATTCCCTGCCGGCCGACGAAGACGATGTGGCGCTGACCTGGACCAGCAGGGACGACCAACTCAAGGGCTGCAGAATAACCGTCGACAACAAGGTGGTAGTCGAAAAGCCATTGGGCACCAAGGAAGACTGCGTGTTCACTCGTTGAACCTCGGCGCAGGTCGAGACCGACGAAATGGTTGTTCCTTGGGCGGAACGCAACCATTTCGTCGGTCTTGAGCGGCTCAAAAGCCAAGCCGCCCAAGCTGTTTCGGGTCGCGCTGCCAGTTCTTGGCGATCTTGACGCGCAGGTCGAGATACACCTTGGTGCCCAGCAGCTTTTCGATCTGCGTGCGTGCGGCGGTGCCGACCTCACGCAGCCTGGCACCGCCCTTGCCGATGACGATGCCCTTCTGGCTGTCGCGTTCGACGAAGAGGATGGCGTGCACATCGATCAGATCGTCGCGGCCCTCGCGCGGGCTGACCTCGTCGATGACGACGGCCAGCGAATGCGGCAGTTCGTCGCGCACGCCTTCCAGCGCGGCCTCGCGGATCAGCTCGGCCATCAGCACTTCCTCGGGCTCGTCGGTGAGCTCGCCGTCGGGGTAGAACGCCGGCCCGGGCGGCAGTTGCGCCGCCAGCACGTCGGTCAGCACATCGAGATTCTCGCCCGTGGTCGCCGACACCGGGACGATCTCGGCGTCCGGCCCGACGAGCTCGCTCACCGCGATCAGCTGCGCGGCGACCCTGTCCTTGGGCACCTTGTCGATCTTGGTCACGACGGCCATCAGCGTGGTTTTCGGCGCGATCAGCGCGGATCTGCTCGTACGATCCACCGGTCGCCCGGTCCGATCTTCTCGTCGGCGGGGATGCACCAGCCGATGACGTCGACCTCGGAATAGGTGTCCTTCACCAGATCGTTGAGCCGCTGGCCCAGCAGCGTGCGCGGCCGGTGCAGGCCCGGGGTGTCGACGAGGATGATCTGGAAGTCCTCGCGGTGCACGATGCCGCGGATCGTGTGCCGGGTGGTCTGCGGCCGGTTCGACGTGATCGCGACCTTCGCGCCGACCAGCGCGTTGGTCAGCGTCGACTTGCCGGTGTTCGGCCGTGCCGACGAAGCAGACGAAGCCGGAACGGAATTCGGTCACTGACACACCACCTCATCGAAACTGCGGTGAGATCGCGATTTCGAGTGATTCGACGATCTGTGCGCAGTCTCGACGCTCATGTGGCCACCTTGCCCGTCCGGTCGGTGACGATGACGGTCGCGTCCGCAGACAACTCGCGCACCGCGGCCACGCCGGCGTCCTCGCCGGATCCGCCGACCACGACCGCCGCCTCGAGTCCCGTTGCGCCGCTGGATACCGCCGCGGCCACGGCCGCCTGCAGCGCGGTCAGCCGCAGCGCGTCCAGCACGACGGGGGCGCCGGCATAGGTCCGGCCGTCGAGGTCGCGCACGGCCGCACCGCTGGCCGCCTCGGCCCGGCCCATCGCACCACGGGCCAGCATCACCAGCTTGGCGTCCTCGGCGTCGAGTTCACTCATTGCGACCCCCCTGGTCAGGCTCCGTCGGACTGACCAGGACCGTACCGATCCGCACCCGGCCGCGATGGTCCGGCCCGCCTTCGGCGCGCAGCCGCAGGCCGTCCCAGGTCACCTCGGCGCCCGGCAGCGGGACCCGACCCAGCTCGAGGGCCACCAGGCCGCCGACCGTGTCGACGTCGAGGTCCTCGTCGAACTCGATGTCGTACAGCTCGCCGAGGTCCTCGATGGGCAGCCGGGCCGACACCCGAAACCGCTTGTCGCCCAGCTCTTCCACCGGCGCGACTTCGTCGGTGTCGTACTCGTCGGCGATCTCGCCGACGATCTCCTCCAACACGTCCTCGATCGTGACCAGGCCCGCGATCGCGCCGTATTCGTCGACCAGCAGCACCATGTGGACGCGGTCGCGCTGCATCTCGCGCAGCAGAGCGTCCAGCGGTTTGGAGTCCGGGACGAACACCGCCGGGCGCATCACCTCGGACACCTTGGTGTCGCGCCCGCCGTTGGTCGAGTAGTACGTCTTCTGCACAAGGTCTTTCAGGTAGACCACGCCGACGACGTCGTCGACGTTCTCGCCGATCACCGGGATCCGGGAATGGCCGCTGCGCACCGCCAGCGAGGTCGCCTGCCCGGCTGTCTTGTCGCTCTCGATCCACACCATCTCGGTGCGCGGCACCATCACCTCGCGCGCCGGGGTATCGCCAAGCTCGAACACCGACTGGATCATTCGGCGTTCGTCGTCGGCCACCACGCCGCGCTGCTGGGCCAGGTCGACCACTTCACGCAGTTCGATCTCGGAGGCGAACGGGCCGTTGCGGAATCCGCGACCGGGGGTCAGCGCGTTACCGATCAACACCAGCAGCCGGCTGATCGGGGTGAGTAACACCGAAATCGCCTGCAGCGGAAGCGCTGCGATCAATGCAGATGGTGTATGCGTTCTGCCGGCCGACGGTGCGCGGGCCGACACCGATCGCCACGAAGCTGACCACCACCATGATCGGCCGCCGCAGTGAACAGCCCCCAGGCCACTCCGAGAAGACCGTCCAGGTACGCGACCAGCAGCACCGTCGCGCTGACCTCGCACGCGATGCGCAGCAGCACAACAAGATTGATGTAGCGCGGCCGCTCGGCCATGACCCGCGCCAGGCGAACCGCGCCAGGCCGCTCGTCGCGGACCAGTTCCTCGACCCGCGCCATCGACACCGTGCTGATGGCGGCATCGATCGCCGCGAACAGGCCACCGAGAAGCGATGAGCACGATCGCGCCGATCAGCTGACCTGTACCGGTCACGGTTCGTCGAAGAATCGGGACTTGTCCAGCAGCCGTCGGTCCTTCTCGGACTGGCGGTCCTGGTGATAAGCCTCGACCTGGTCGGCCACCCACTCCTCGAGCAGTTGGCGCTGCAGGGCGAACATCTCTTTTTCCTCGTCGGGCTCGGCGTGGTCGTAGCCGAGCAGGTGCAGCACGCCGTGCACGGTCAGCAGTGCGAGCTCCTGGCCGAGCGTGTGGCCGGCGGCGCTGGCCTGCCTGGCGGCGAATTCCGGGCACAGCACGATGTCGCCGAGCATCGACGGGCCGGGCTCGGGCGCGTCGGGCCGGCCGCCCGGCTCGAGCTCGTCCATCGGGAAGCTCATCACATCGGTCGGGCCGGGCAGGTCCATCCAGCGCATGTGCAGGTCGGCCATCGCCGCGGTGTCGAGCAGCACCATCGAAAGTTCCGCCGCCGGATTAACTTTCATCTTGCGGATGACGAAGCGGGCGACGCTGACCAGTTCCTCTTCGGAAACGTCGATGCCCGACTCGTTGGACACCTCGATGCTCATTCACGCTCACCTTCGCGGTCGGGCGCCGGACGCGCGCCGCTGGGCCCGGTTCATCAACGCGGGCTCCTCGGATTTCGCGTAGGCGTCGACGATCTCGGACGACCAGCCGGTGCCGCACCACGTCGGCGCTGGTGAGTTCCGCGAAGTGGATGTCGTCGATGCCGTCGAGAATGTGCATCGCCGCTGCGCAGGCCCGAAGCGGCCCCACCGGGCAGATCCACCTGCGTGATGTCGCCGGTGACAACGACTTTCGAGCCGAAGCCCAGCCGTGTCAGGAACATCTTCATCTGCTCGCCGGTGGTGTTCTGCGCCTCGTCGAGAATGATGAACGCGTCGGAGAGGGTCCGCCCGCGCATATACCCCAGCGGCGCGACCTCAATGATCCCGGCGTTCATCAGCTTTGGGATCGACTCGGGATCCATCATGTCGTACAGCGCGTCGTACAGCGGCCGCAGGTACGGATCGATCTTCTCGCTCAGCGTGCCGGGCAGGAAGCCAAGGCGCTCGCCGGCTTCCACCGCCGGGCGGGTGAGGATGATCCGTTGACCTGCTTGGTCTGTAATGCGTTGACCGCCTTGGCCATTGCCAGGTACGTCTTGCCGGTGCCGGCCGGCCCGATGCCGAAGACGATGGTGTGCGCGTCGATCGCGTCGACGTAGCGCTTCTGGTTCAGCGTCTTGGGCCGGATCGTCTTGCCGCGCCGCGACAGGATGTCGAGCGTGAGCACCTCGGCGGGCGACTCGTTGCCCGTGCCGGTGAGCATGGCAACGCTGTGCCGCACCGCCTCGGGTGTCAGCGGTTGACCGCTGGCCACGATCGCGACAGTTCGGAAACCACTCGTTCGGCCAGTGCGACGTCGGCGGGCTCGCCGGACAGCGTCACCGCGTTGCCGCGCACGTGGATGTCGGCGGCCAGGATGCGCTCGAGTGCGCGCAGGTTTTCGTCGGCGGAACCAAGCAGGCCCACGACGAGGTCGGGCGGAACATCGATGCTGCTGCGAACGGATGCGTCCGAGTCAGCGCTGGTCTCGCGGGGCGTCACCTGGGGTTTTCTGCCTGCTTTCTGGGTTCTGGCCTGGTTGGTTGCTGCTGAATACTCAGTTTACCGCCGGGCACCGACCCATCCCAATGCTTAAAGCCGCAGGCCGGCTCACGACCACCGCGGCGTGAGCACGCCCAGCGCGCCCAATGCGACGGCCGCGGCCGTCGACGTGCGCAGTACCGTCGGCCCGAGCCGCACCGCTGTCGCCCCCGCATCGGCCAGCACCGCGATCTCCTCGTCGGCGATGCCACCCTCCGGACCGACGACAAGCAGCAGCGAATCCGCTTGCGCCACAGGCACGTTCCGTCAACTTGCCGGTGGCCGACTCGTGCAGCACAAGCGCCGTCGCTCCGGCGTCACGCATCCGCCGCACCAACTCGGCCGTCGACACCACACCGCTGATCGACGGGAATGTGCGCGCGCCGCGACTGGCGGGCCGCCGACCGGGCCACCGCGCCCACCGGCGCAGCCCCTTGTCGACCTTCTCCTGCCCGTCCCACCGGGCCACGCATCGCGAGGCCTGCCAGGCGACGAACGCGTCGGCGCCCGCCTCGGTGGCCAGCTCGATGGCCAGCTCGGAGCGGTCGGACTTGGGCAGGGCCTGCACGACGGTGACACTCGGCGCCGCCAACGGGACGATCCGGCGGTCCAGCACCCGCGCCGTCAGCCGGCCCTTGGCGACCTCTTCGACGACACAGTGCGCCAGCCTGCCGGCGCCGTCACCCAGGTCGAGTTCCTCGCCGGGACGGATCCGCCGGACGTTGGCCGCGTGGAAGCCCTCGTCACCGTCGACGACCGCAAGCTCACCGATCTCAGGCAGCGCGTCGACGTAAAAGAGCGCCGCAGACATGAACCCTCAGCGGCCGGTGAAGGTTTCACGCAAGCGACTGAAGAATCCGCTACCCGTCGATGTGCTGTGGGTCGAGCGCACCTCGGCCACGTCGCGGATGCGCTTTTCCTTGAGCTTGCGCAGCAGCTCGATGTCCTCGTGGTCGAGCCGTTGCGGCACCATGACCTCGATGTGGGCATGCAGATCGCCGCGCACGCCGGAGCGCAGATGCGGCATCCCGTGCCCGCGCAGCGTGGTCACCGAGCCGGGCTGGGTGCCGGCGGGGATGGTGATCTCGGTCGGGCCGTCGATGATCGCGTCGACGGTGACCGTCGTGCCCAGCGCGGCGTCGACCATCGGCACCGAGATGGTGCAATGCAGGTCGTCGCCGTCGCGGACGAAGATGTCATGCTGTTTTTCGTGGACCTCGACGTACAGGTCGCCTGCCGGCCCGCCGCCAGGACCGACCTCGCCCTGCGCGGCCAGCCGCACTCGCATCCCGTCGCCGACACCGGCCGGGATCTTCACGCTGATGTCGCGTCGCGCCCGGATCCGGCCGTCGCCGCCGCAGCGGTGGCACGGGTCAGGGATGACCTCGCCGACTCCGCCGCACACCGGGCATGGCCGCGACGTCATCACCTGGCCGAGCAGCGAGCGCTGGACGGTCTGGATCTCGCCACGCCCACCGCAGGTGTCGCAGGCGACCGGCGTCGAGTTGCCATTGGTGCCCTTGCCTTGGCACAAGTCGCACAGCACCGCGGTGTCGACGGTGACCTGCTTGGTCACGCCGGTGGCACATTCTTCCAGGTCAAGCCGCATGCGCAGCAGCGAGTCCGAACCCGGCCGCACCCGGCCGATCGGGCCCGCGGGCGGCCGTCCCGCCGCCGAAGAAAGCCTCGAACACGTCGCCAAGCCCGCCGAAGCCGCCGAAGCCGTTGCCGGCACCGGCCGCGGTCTCGAGCGGGTCGCCGCCGAGGTCGACGATGCGGCGCTTCTCCGGGTCGCTGAGGACCTCGTACGCGACGCTGATCTCCTTGAACCGCGCCTGCGCCTCTTCGTCGGGATTGACATCTGGGTGCAGTTCGCGGGCCAGCTTCCGATAGGCGCGCTTGATCTCCGAATCACTCGCGCCTCTGCTCACTCCGAGCAGCCCGTAATAATCGCGTGCCACGCCTGACCTTTCAACCAGCCCTAACGGCTGCCTAAGACTTCCCCGATATAAAGAGCAACCGCAGCGACATTAGCGATAGTTCCCGGATAGTCCATCCGGGTGGGACCCAACACACCCATGCCGCCGTATACCTTGCCCGAACTTCCGTAGGCGGTGCTCACCACGGATGTGCTCACCATCTCCTCGGCCTCTGTCTCATGGCCGATGCGCACAGTGACTTTGCCGGCCTCCTGCTGTGCAGCCAGCAGCCGCAGCACCACCACCTGCTCCTCGAGCGCTTCGAGCACAGGTCGCAGCGAACCGCCGAAGTCGGCGGTGTTGCGGGTCAAGTTCGCGGTACCGCCAAGGAGCAGGCGCTCTTCGCTGTGGTCGACCAGCGACTCCACCAGCACCGTCGCACACCGGCCGATCGCGTCAGCCAGACCGCCGTGACCGTTCAGGTTGGTCGCAAGGTCGGACACCGCGATCGACGCGGCGGCCAACGGCTTGCCCTCGAGCGCCTGGCCGAGCCGGTCACGCAGCTGAGACAACTCATGCTCGTCGATGGCGTCGCCGAGTTCGGCGATGCGCTGGTCGACGCGTCCCGAATCGGTGATCACCACCAGCAGCAGCCGAGCCGGAGTCAGGGCGACGACCTCCAGGCGCCGCACACTCGACGTCGACAGCGTCGGGTACTGGACGACCGCGACCTGGCGGGTGAGCTGGGCCAGCAGCCTCACCGCGCGGCGCAGGACGTCGTCGAGGTCCACGCCTGACTCGAGGAAGCCCAAAATCGCGCGGCGCTCCGACGAGGACAGCGGCTTGATGTCATCGAGCCGGTCGACGAACTCGCGATAGCCCTTTTCCGTGGGCACCCGGCCCGAGCTGGTGTGCGGCTGGGTGATGTACCCCTCGGCCTCCAGGACAGCCATGTCGTTGCGCACGGTCGCGCTCGAGACGCCGAGGTTGTGCCGCTCGACGAGGCTCTTAGACCCGATCGGCTCCTTGGTGGACACGAAGTCGGCGACGATGGCACGCAGCACCTCGAAGCGACGGTCGTCGGCGCTACCCACGTGTTCACCTGCCCTTCGCAACGAGTCAGCGCCTATTTTACGGGCATCAACAGGGCGAATTCCCCGCGAGCTGTTGTTCGCGTGGCTGGCAGGTCGTTTGCGACTAACCTTTGCAGCGTGACGCCGACGCCTCCGAGATCAGCGCGATGATCTTCAAGGGAGTCCGCGACGGCAGGCCGTACCCCGATCACGGCCTGTCTCATCGGCAGTGGGCGCAGATTCCGCCCCGGCAGATCCGCCTCGACGAACTGGTCACCACCACGACCGTGCTGGCGCTGGACCGGTTGCTGTCGGAGGACTCCACGTTCTATGGCGATCTGTTCCCGCACGCGGTGAAGTGGAGAGGCATCGTCTACCTCGAGGACGGGTTGCACCGAGCCGTGCGCGCCGCGCTGCGGAACCGGACGGTGCTGCACGCGCGGGTGTTCGACATGGACATGCCGCTCGCGCAGCAGGCCTAACCGCCGTTGCCGCTGGGGGGCCGGGTCAGCAGGGCGATGGCGCTGAACATCTGCCACGCCAGGATCGAATACACAGGCACCCGCTCGACGAGGCCGATGGGCGCGTACCTGTAGGTCCACACGTTGTAGTTCGCGAGCGCCAGGAATGCCGCGAATCCCGCACCGGCGATCAGCAGCGACACAGCGCGATACCACCACCGGGCGTCGACGGCGCGGGCCACGATCGACGACCCTGCCGCTATCGCCGCGTTTCCACCAACGAACGCGAGCGTGGCGCCGACCCCGTGCCACTGCATGCCGTCGCCGGCCGCCAGCGGCGAGCCACCGTGCACCGTGGCGACGAGGAAATAGCCGAGGGAGGCCGCTGCCGTGGATAGAAGGAAGACTGCGCCACGCCGCTCGGCGGCGCGGGTGACCAAGACTGCGCCGACGAAGAGCATCACGCCCTGCGCGTAGAACGCCCCGTTCATCAGATACGCAAACCGACCCCAGTCGGGCACGCCGAGGGCGCTGATGTAGTGGTGCAGGTAGCAGTAGTGACCCTTGACGTTGGCCGCGGCCACCTTCTCGACGACGAGATATCCGACGGGCCCGACGAGCCAAAGGGCGGCGGCGGTCACACGCGTCAGCTGCGCACGATTCGCCGTCCTGATCGCCGTCACAGCACCTAACGTAGGTGAGGCGGCCCGCTCAGTCGGATGTTAATTGCTCTTCGCGCAAGTGCTCATCGCCAGCCATTGCCTCGCGAAGACTGCGCGGCCGCATGTCCGTCCAATGCTCCTCGACATAGGCCAGGCAGTCCGCGCGGGTGCTCTCCCCGAACGCGACACGCCAGCCGGCGGGCACGTCGACAAACACCGGCCACAGGCTGTACTGGTCCTCGTCGTTGATCACCACGAAGAAGGTGCCTTTGTCATCATCAAATGGGTTGGTGCTCATCACTTCTCCTGATCGATCGGACGGGGGCCGTGCTTGATGGTCGCTCGGACGAGCCTCGCTCCGTGGCGAAGTCGGCGCCGAGAATCCGGTCGGACAGCAGCCCGAGGCAGGACAGGTTGGGAAAACCGGGGCCCTGGGTCAGCCCGGACAACCCGGGCAGGAACAGTTTCGGCGTGACATCTGCGACGGCGAGGTCGTGGCCGATGGCTTCCTGTAACGCGTCGCCGGTCAACGGACCACCAAGCCCCAGTTCGAGCAGATCCAGTGCGTCCTGGCCCAGCAACGGCACGAACCACATGCCGTCGGCGCCGGATCCGTCGATCACCAAATCGAACCCGTGCACAGTCTCCAATGCTTCGCTGCCGCGATTCGTGCTCAACGTCAAGCGGATTCGTCCGTCGCGGGCTACCGCGTGCGCGACCCTGCCCCGCAGATGCCCGATCCGGTCGTCGGCCAGCAGGGCCTCCTGCACGCGTGCCGAGAAGACCCCGCGGTCAGTGCGCGCCAACGCGTCTCGGCGCTCCGCGAGCGTCAGACTGGACCAGTCGGTCGGGTCGGAGTACAGCATGTTCTCGAAGAAACCCTCACCGCGGGTGAACAACGTCACCTGTGGCGAGATGACGGTGATCGTCGAAACCCGATGCCGGGATAGCTCGTTGAGCATCGAGGCAGCCGTTTCACCACCGCCGATCACTGCGACGCGTTCTGCGGCGATGAGTTCGTGCTGGGCGGCGCGGTGCCAGAACTGCGCGATCGACAGCACCCGCGCATTTCCTGGCAAGATCGAGCGCTCGGCCTGCCCAGGCCCGGTGATCATCAGCGCATCGGCATGTACGGTCTTCTCGGCGGTCCGCAGCGCCCACCGCGCGCCGTCCACCGCGATCGCGTTAACTTCGCCGGCAATGACCGTCATCCCGATGTTGTCGGCCACCCATCGCAGGTACTGACTCCATCGGCGATGCGTTGGCGCGGGCCGACCGCGATCCACCCATTCGGCGAACTGTCCGGTGCCGATGAGGTACGACTGCCAGCTGTGCCGGGTCATCCGCTCGTCGAGTTCGGCGTTGCGGCGCGAGACCAGCGAGGAGCGGTACGGGAAACCGACGTCCTTCTCGGGGCTGGTGCCGAGCCGATGCTGTCCGTCGGTCCAGCCGCCGTCGGCCTGCCAGTTGGCGGCGATCCCGCTGCGTTCGACCGCGACGACGTGGGGCACCTCGACATCCATGTCCCGTAGTACAGCGGCCTTGGCGGCGACGGCAACGGCCTTGGCGCCGGCACCCACGATCGCGAGAGTGCTCATGGCGCAACCTCTCTCAGGGCGTCCTGCCACATCGACTGCAGTGTGGCGACCTCGCCGGCGGTCAGGATGTCCGGCAGGGTCCGCCACTGTGTCACCAACACTGGCGTGTCGGCGTCGGCGACTATCCCTGCGATGATCGTCAGCTCGTAGCGCACCGCCACACCGGGCTCGGGCAGCGCCGACACACCGGCAAGCAGGTCGCGATCCAGGCGCAGCCCGGCACCGCTGCTCCCAAAACTCATGCGGCCCAGATAGTTCAGCAGTAATTGAGGTTCGCGGTGCGCCTGCAGCCGTTCGGCGGTGTCGGACCGCAGATATCGCAGCAGGCCATAGTCGATGCCGTCGCCCGGGATCTCGTCGATGGCCTGTGGTGTGTGCATCCGCAACGGGAAAACGGCGCTCAGCAAGCCGACGGTGTCGGAGGTGTCGGCGTCCGCGGTGAGGGTGTCGGCCCGGCCGTGCGTCTCGATCGCCAACAGCGGCGTGCTCTCCTGCTGTCCGCGGCTTCGCCGCCAGTTGGTGACCATCCGCGCGGCGGCCGCCGCCAGTAGGTGCGTCATCGGTTCCGCCGCGCCGAGCAGCCGGGCGGTCAGGTCCCCGTCCGTCGCACACACGGTGACAGCGACGTCGCCGGTGCGATCAATGGCCGGATTGACCCGGCGCACACCGAGATTCGGGTCCTCGCCGTCGAGTTGGGCGATCCAGTAATCGCAGCTGTCGAGGTTCTCGGCCCGCTCGGTGAGGAGCCTCGACCAACGTCGATGGCTGGTGTGCTCGGGCACCGGTATCGGCTGGCGGCCCGCCTCCAGCGCCTGCCAGGCGGCATCGAGCTCTCCAAGGACTATCCGCCACGACGCCGGGTCCATGGCCAGCACATGCGCCGTGAGCACCAGCACACCGGCGTCACGCAGCCAGACCGCATCGAGCAGCACACCGTTCTCGGGATCCAGGCGGTTGACGGCCAACCGCGTCTGCTCGGCGACGGCCTCGGTGAGGTTGCCGGCCGCGGTCGCTTCGGTGATCTGGGCGGCGACATCGTGTTCGACGAGCGTCATGGTGTCGCGATCCAGCCGGCTTCGCAGCACGTCGTGGCCGTCGATGACGGTCTGCAGCAGTGTTTCGAGCCGCTCGCGGGTGATACCCGCGGGCAGGCGGATAGCCTCGGTCTGGGCCAGCCGGCGCGGATCGCCGTATTCGTAGAGCCAGCGCGCGTTGGACAGCAGCGTGATCGGGCCACCGCCATCATCGACGGGCCCGACGTTCACCGATTCGCTGTCGATCGCGGTGGCAAGCTCGCGGATCGTTCCGCATTCGAGCATTAGCCTTGCCCGCAGCGCAATGCCGCGCTGCCGTGCCGCCTGCACCACCGACAGCGCGACGATGCTGTCGAGGCCCTGGCGCTCGAATTCGGCGGTGACATCGAGGTGATCGGATTGCAGGATCTCCGCCATCAATTCGGCGAGCGCGACCTCGGTCGGCGTCTCCGGCTGTGCCGCAGACACATCCAGTGTGTCGGGCACCGCCGCGAGAGCTGGTTCGTCGACCTTGCCGTGCGACGTCAGTGGCATCTCGTCGAGCACCACGATGTGTTGCGGAACCATGTAGCGCGGCAACCGTTTCGACAGCATCGCGCGCAGCTCTACCACTTCGGGCGCGGGTGATGCGTCCACATACGCGGTCAGCCGCGGCCCACGGCCTTGCTGTCTTACCGCCACGTGGGCATGCCGCACCGCAGGATGACTGTGCAGCACCGCCGCGATCTCGGCGGGCTCGACGCGGAAGCCGCGTATCTTCACCTGCGCGTCGGATCGGCCGAGAAACTGCAATGCGCCGTTCGGATGGCGGCGCACCACATCTCCGGTCCGATACATCTGCTCCCCCGGCGCGAACGGGTTAGCGACGAACCGGCACGCTGTCTCACCCGGTCGGCCGAGATAGCCGCGGGTCAGCTGCTCGCCGGCCAGATACAGCTCGCCGGGCACCCCGTCGGGCAGCGGCCGCAACCATGAATCCAGCACGTAGGCGCGGCTGGGCGCGGTGGGCCGGCCGATGGTGGGTTCGTCGTGCTCGGCGATCGCTGCGACAACGGCCTCCACGGTGGATTCGGTTGGGCCGTAACAGTTGTAGGCCGTCATACCGGTGCGGGCGCATTCGTCGCGGATCAAGCTCCACGCCGGGATCCCCACCGCCTCACCACCGAGCGCCAGCACACCGAGCGGCACCGTGGTCAGCAGGCCGACGGCGTGCAATTGGGCGAACATCGACGGGGTGGTGTCGATCATGTCGATGCGGTATCGCGCGATGGTCTCGACGAGCGCCTCGGCGTCGCGCTGCATGTCATCGTCGACGATGTGCACCGCGTGCCCATCGAGCAGGGCGGCCAGCGGCTGCCATGCCGCGTCGAACGTGAACGACCATGCGTGCGCGATGAGCAGCGGGTGACTCAGCCGGGTCGCCGCCGGACGCAGGATGTTTCGCGCATGGTCGTCGGCGTAGGCCAGCAGCGCTTGATGGGTGCCGATCACACCCTTGGGCGTACCAGTGGTGCCAGACGTGAAGACCACGTAGGCGGCCTGTCCCTGCTGGACCGTGGCGGGCCGGAAGTCGTCGGTCGGCTGTGTGGAGTTGAATGTCTGGTCGACGATGATCGTCGCCCCGGTCTGAGCCATGATGTCGGCGACGCGCTCGGCCGGCATCCCCGGGTCCAGTGGCACGATCATGCCACCGGCCTTCAGCACACCCAGCATGGCGACGACGTAATCCGGTCCGCGGGAAAGGCTGACCGCCACTGGGGTTTCCGCTTGTACATCGCGCGCGACAAGTGCGGCAGCCACCCGATCGGCAGCCTCGTCCAGCTCACGGTAGGTGTACAGTCCGCCGGACCACGTCAGCGCGACCGATCCGAGTTTGGCGGCCGCGACTTCGGTGAACCTGGTGTGCACCCCACCGCAGATCGGCGCGGGAGACACGTCGGCTGTTTCGGCTTCGCCGTCGAGCAGGACGCCGACATCGCGGAGCGGGTCGTCCCAGTGCACGATCAGCCGCTGCGCGGTGGTCAACAATCGCCTGCCGAGCGATTCGGGACTCATCAGTCCCAATGCCCCTTCGATGACCTCGACCAGCACCGTCAGTTCGCCGTCGGTCATATGGGCGGCGATGGTCACTGGAAAGTGCGACAGACTTTCCAGCGCCGCGGGTTTGAATGTGGCGCCGTTGGCTGTGAACTCGCCGCCGCCGACAAGCCCGCCTGGAGGAAAGTTTTCGTACACCAAAAGCGTGTCGAACATCTCGCCGACACCGGCAAGCGAGCGCAGCTCGGCGTGGGCCAGATAGCTGTGATCACGCAGCTGCGCGGCTTCGCGTTGCAGTGCGACGCATTGCGCGCCAACGCGCGCCGCAGGGTCAAACCGCACCCGCAGCGGGACGGTGTTGATGAACAGTCCGACCATCGTCTCCACACCGGTCAGCTCGCCGGGACGCCCTGAGACGGTCACCCCGAAGACCACGTCGCTACGGTCGGTGAACGCCGACAGGATTGTCGCCCACGCCATTTGGATCAGGGTGTTCACCGTGACACCCCGCATCCGTGCGGCTTCGGCGAGCTGCGCGGTGGCGTCGTCGTCCAGTTTCAGTTCGGTGCGTCGCGGCGAGCCCTGCGGAGGTTCCCCCGCGGTCAGCGCCGGCGTCAGCAGTGTCGGGCTGTCGATGTCCGCGAGGTGCTCGCGCCACAATGAGCGGCTGGTCTCCTGGTCACGGCCGGCGAGCCAGCCGATGTAGTCGCGGTACGGCCTTGGTGGCGGCGGCAACACCGCCGCGTCTGCGCCGGAGCGGTACAAGGTGATCAGCTCGCCGACGAACAGCGGCAAGGACCAGCCGTCGATGATGATGTGGTGGGCGACGATGACCAAGCGCCAACAATTGTCGGGTACTTCGATGAGAAGGAACCGGATCGCAGGCCCGTGTTCCAGGTCGAACGGGCGGCGGCGTTCGTCGGCGTCGAGAGCCTCGACCTCGTCGGCCGTCGTGGTGATGTGCCGCCACGGCACATCGACCCGGGTGGGGATGACCTGTACCGGACGACTGAGATTGCCGCGCAGAAAGCTCGCCCGCAGGTTGGGGTGGCGCGCCAACATCGTTGCGGCGCAATGGCGCAGCAGTTCGGCGTCAAGCGCACCCGTTATATCGGCGGCCATCGCGATCACATAGGGGTCGTCGGCCCCGTCCTCGCCGCCGGTCAGCTTCGCCAACGAGTACAGCCCCTGCTGCAGCGGGCTGAGCGCCATCACGTCTTCGACGGCCGCGCGTGCGTCCGTCGCGATCACGGCGCACCGTCTTGCGATGCGGTCCATAACGACGTCACGGCGGCCAGCTCGTCCGCCGACAGACCCGACGCGGTCATCGGCTCGTGGTGGGTGTCGCCACCGTCGGGCAGATTATCCGCGCCGTCGACCGCGGCGGCGAGTTCGTGGAGCGCGGGGTGTTCGAACACCATGCGCGCCGTCAGCGCGAGGTCGGCATCACGGGCGCGGGCCGCCAACTGCACCGCCAGAATGCTGTCGCCACCGAGCTCGAAGAAGTCGTCATGGCGACCGATTTCGTCGACGCCGAGCACCTCGGCGAGCATTGCGGCCAACGCCTGTTCGGTGCCGGTGCGCGGCGGTTCGGGCAGCTTGACGACGGGTGTCGCGTCGCGCTCCGGCTCGTCGGTGCGCCCGACGAACTCCAGTCGGCCGACCTCGGTCCAGCGGGCCCGGTCGCCGCTGCGATACATGCCGGCGCCCTGGTCGAACGCGGCCCCCGCGTAATGGACGTCGCCGACCACGCCGATCGGGACGGGTTGAAGCAGATCGTCAAGAACGTGCACCCCCGTGACTCCGCGGCTCCAGTCATCGATCCGCTGTCTTTCTTCGGCGTCGACGATCTGAACGTCGCCCAATGCCTGATCGGGATCACCCGCAAATGCCTCGATTACGCGACCCAGCCGCTCGGCCAGCCGTTCGATCGTGCTGCGCTTGTACAGCTCCGGGCGATAGATCACGTGACCGCGATAGCCGTCCTCGGTGGCGAAGAAGTTCAGCGACAGATCGGCATGCGCGACGTCGAATGTCGGCTGGAGCGCGGTGAACGTGGTATCCCCGTCGGGTCCGGTGTCGATGGACTGTCCGGCGGGAAGTTCCTCGCGGACATGCACAACGACCGAAAACAACGGGTTGCGCGACAGCGAGCGCACAGGGCCTACGGCGTCGACGATACGGTCGAAGGGCAGGTCCTGGTGGGCGTAGGCGGCCAGCGCCACCTCCCGCGCTCTGCGCAGCACATCGCGAAGGGTGGGGTTGCCGCTCAGATCGTTGCGCAGCACCAGGATGTTGACGAAAAATCCAATGAGCTGCTCGAGTTCAGCCTCGGCGCGGCCGGCGACAGGCGTGCCCAACGGGATGTCGACGCCCTCACCGGCCTTATGCAGCAAGACCGCGACCGCCGACTGCAACATCATGAACTCGGTGATGCCGAGTTCGCGGGTGAGATTGACGAGTTTGGCGCGGGTGTCAGCGCTGACGGTGAATTCGACAGACTTCCCTTCCCCGTTGGGGACCGGCGGACGCGGGAAGTCCGGCCGTATACCAACCTCAGGGACACCGTCCAGCTGCTGCTGCCAGTACTCACGCTGTGCCGCAACAACTCCAGCGTCATCGCCCAGCAATGCGGCCTGCCATGCTGCGTAGTCGGCGTACTGCACGGGCAGCGGAGCCATCGTCGGTAGCTGCCCGGCACGCCGAGACTGGTAGGCGGTCAGCAGATCGGTGAAAAGCACGCCCGCCGACCAGTGATCCGCGGCGATGTGGTGCACGACCAGCGACAGCACGTGACCGTCGGCGGTGGACAGCAGTGCGGCCCGCACCGGCAGGTCGCGCTCCAGGTCGAAGCAGTGCTTGCGCTCGCGGTCCAACTCGGACTGGACCCAGGCCTCGTCGTCTCCGCGGGCCCGCCGCACCGCCATCCCGGTGGCGGGCTTGACGACTTGATATGGCACCCCGTCGATTTCGCGATAGGTGCTACGCAGTGACTCGTGCCGGTCGACGACATCCGATACGGCCGCCACCAACGCGTCGACGTCACACGGTCCGGTCAAACGGGCCGCGAACGGAATGTTGTTGACCGGGCTCGGCCCGTCGATGCGGTACTGGAACCAGGACCGCAGTTGGGATGCCGACATCTGGCAGGGCCCGTCGTGCGGAACGGCGACCAGATTGGGACGGGCCGCGGCGTCGGACGACCCGGCATCGATACGCTCGGCCAACTGCGCTACCGTGCCGAGTTCGAAGATCTCCCGGACGCCGAGGTCGACGCCACAGCGCGACCGGATGGCCGCGACCAGCTTGGTGGCGAGCAGCGAGTGTCCACCGAGCTCAAAGAACGAGTCGTCGGCGCCCACTTGTTCGCGGCCAAGCAGTTCTGCGAACAGCTCGGCGATCGTCTGCTCGGTGGCTGTCGCAAGTGGCCGAAATTCGGTGCCGGACAAGGTCTCCGGTGCCGGCAGTGCGGCGCGGTCGATCTTCCCGTGCGCGGTGATCGGTATCTCGTCGAGCACCACATACCCTACCGGCGTCATGTACTCTGGTAGCGCGGCGGCGACCCGGGCACGGACACGGTCGACATCAACCGCGTCGGCGTCAGCCGCTGCTGTCATATACCCGACCAGACTCTTGCCGAGGCTCGGCAGATCGCTGACCACCACAACGGCCTGCCCGACGCTCGGGTCGACGGAGATCGCCGAGGCCACCTCGCCGAGCTCGATGCGGAAACCGCGGATCTTGACCTGCTCGTCGGCGCGGCCGACGAATTCGATGTCACCGTCGGCATTGCGGCGGGCCAGGTCACCCGACCGGTACAACCGCCCGCCTGGGGCGATCGGATCGGCCACGAACCGCTCGGCCGTCAGGCCGGGCCTGCGGTGGTAACCGCGCGCGACGTGTCCCCCTCCGATGTAGATCTCGCCGATCACACCGACGGGTACCGGCTGCAGGGTGTCATCCAGGATATGAATCTGCGTGTTGATCTTGGGCTTTCCGATCGGAACGATGCGGTTGCCCTGTTTGGTGCCGACCTTGTACCGCGACGCATTGATCACGGCTTCGGTCGGGCCGTAGAAGTTGTGCAGCAATGCGTCGAACGTGGCATGGAATTTGTCGGCGATCTCGCCGGGTAGCGCCTCGCCGCCGATCGGTACCCGCTGCAGGCTGCGCCACTGGTTGACGCCGGGAAGCGATAAAAACAGGCCGAGCAGCGACGGCACGAAGTGCATCGAGGTGATGCCCTCGTCGTGCAGAAGCTCGGTGAGGTAACCGATGTCGCGCAGACCGTCGGGTCGTGGAATCACGAGCCGCGCACCGCAGGCCAACATGCCGAAGATCTCGGCAATCGACACGTCGAAGCTCGGCGACGCCACCTGCAGCAGTCGTTCGGCCTCGCTGATCTGATACTCCCCGCGGAACCAGACGAAGTACTCGGCCACGGGCCGATGTGGCACCGGGACGCCCTTGGGCAGCCCGGTGGAGCCTGACGTGTAGATCAGGTATGCGGTGTTGTCCGGCCGCAGTGGACGGACTCGGTCGGTGTCGGCGGGGTTGTCGCTACGGCAGTCATTGAGATCCGTAACCGCTTCTCGCAATACGCGTTTCGGATCGGCGTCACCGAGGATGAATTGCAGCCTGTCGTCCGGATACGTCGGGTCGACAGGAAGGTAGATCGCACCGGCCTTGAGGATTCCCAGGGCGGTGATGACGAGCTGCGGGGACTTGTCGAGTAACACCGCGACGCGGTCCTCGGTGCCGATGTCGTGTGCGATCAGCCAGTGTGCGAACCGATTCGCGGCCTCATTGATCTCGCGATAGCTGTAGTGGCGACCTTCGTAGACCACGGCGACCGCGTCTGGTGTGCGCGCGGCCTGCGCCTCGATGAGTGCGGGCAGGGTGCTAGCGGGCGTGCTGAACGTCTCGCCTGCCGAGACGCGACGCAGCCAGTCGGCGTCATCGGCGCCCATCAGTGGCAGTTCATGCAGCGTCTGATCCGGAGTGGCCAGCGCGGCGTCGAGCAGCACCACGTAGTGGTCGAGGAGTTGCCGGGCCAGCGGCGCGTCGAGGATCTCGGTCAGGTACTCCGCCTCCACGAGCGCACCGCGGTCGTCGAACTCGATCATGAAGCCCAGTGGTAGCTGGGTGAATTGACCGCGCAGTTCGGCACGCTCGCACGTCACGCCGGGCGGGCAGAAACCGCCGCCGTCGGCTTCGCGTGCGCCGAAGGTCACCCGGGCCAACCGCTCGACGCCGTGGCGGCGGTCGGGGTTGAGTTCGCGGACGATCCGGTCGAGGTTGATCCGCTGATGGGCGAAGGCACCGACGGCGGTCTCGCGCGTGTGGGTGACCAGTTCGCTGAAGGTCTGCCCCGGCTGCGGCCGCAGCCGCAATGCCACCGTGTTGCCGTAGTAGCCGATGCAGTCTTCGACGCCCGCGCCGCGGTTGAGCACCGGTGTGGCGACCAAGAAGTCGTCGGCATGGGTGTAGCGGTGCACCAGGACGCCGAAGGCGGCCAGCAGCACCATGTACGGGGTCGCGCCCATTTCGCGCGCAAGCGCGGCCGTGCGCTCGATGGTCTGATCGGACAGCCGCAGTGTGGTGCGCTGCGATCGCCAATTCGTCGGGACGGCCGACCCGTTGGGTCCCGGAAGTTCCAGCGGCTCTGGCGGATCCGCGAGCGCGGAGCGCCAGTACGCCAGATCCTCGTATTCGGCGTCCGGCCAGCCGGCAGCCGAGGGCGTGATGGGCTGCAGGTCCTCACCGGCGTATGCGCGGGTCAAATCAGTGAAGAACACCCGCCATGAGCCGTCGTCCCAGGCGATGTGATGCGCCGCCAAGAGCATCACGTGCTCGCGGGGCCCGGTGCGGACCACCGTGATGCGCAGCGGCGCATCGGTGCTCAGGTCGAAGGGGGTGGCGAACTCGCGCTGCGCCAGCACTTCGAGCCGCAGGCCGCGGGCATGCTCCGACATCTCGGACAGGTCGTGCTCGGCCCACCCGGGTGTCAGCTCGTCATGGACGATCACCCGAGGTTCGCCGTCGGCGTCGGCCCGATAGGTGGTCCGCAACACGCCGTGCCGCCGGGCGACGGTGTTGACGGCGTCACGCAGGCGCGCATGGTCCACCTCACCGGTGAGCCGGTAGGACACACAGACATTGAGCAGCGCGCCGGTGGTGTCTGCCGATTGGACGAACCACATGCGGCGCTGCCCGTCGGACAGATCTGTGACCGGGCTCGAAGGCGCAGGTTCCTGCGAGCGCAATCCGCGTTCGGAGAGCTTGCGCCGTAGCAATTCAAGCCGCACGTCCATCGTGTCAGTCACGCGAGGTTTCCACCTTCTCTGAACTGTCTGGGATTTCGAGGCTGGCGATCAGCTCACCGCCGGTGATCCCGCCGAGCAGGGCGGCCAGCGGCACCGATCTGCCGGTGGCGCGGCGCAACCGCTTACGCAGATCGAGCGCGAGTAGCGAGTCCACGCCCAAATCGAGCAGTGATGCCGAAAGGTCGATGGTGGCGGCGTCGCCCAGGTTCAATGCGGCTGCCAGTTCCGCACGCACCCTTGCCGCCGTGTCGTCATCGGATAGTGCTGTGCCGGAATCGGTTTCGGGAGCACTCTGACTGTTCATAAAGGCGTGTAACCGGTCGCGGTCGGCGGCGAAGATCAGGGGGTCGATCAGGTGGTCGCGCAAGCTGGCCTCGATGGCGGCCTCGGGCACCATCGGCAGCAGCCCGGAGCGTTCGATCTGGGCCACTTCATCGACGTCGGCGATGCCCGCCCCCCATAGCCCGTACTTGGCTGCCACGCAATGCTGGCCCTTGGCGCGGAGTTGGCCTGCCATCACGTCGAGCATCCGGTTGGCCGCCGAATACGCGGCGTGCCCGCGGCCGCCCCACACGCCGGAAATTGAGGAACACACCAGGATCCGCGCGTCCGGCCGCAGCGGCCACAGCTCGCTGATGCGGGCCAGGCCCACCACCTTGGCGGCGACAGTGTGCGTGAACGCGTCAGTTGTCGCCGTGCCGAAGCTCGCCGCACCGGCGGCATGGATCACCAGTGACGCACCGTCGGCACCGTGTTCGCGCGCCGCGGCCCGCACCTGGTCGGCTGATGTCACGTCACATTGCGGGGCCACCACTTCGACGCCCCGTGTGCCCACGGCAGCTGGGTCAACGCCGCCGCGGCTGAGCAGCACGATGCGCCGAGCACCGCGACCCGCAAGATAGCGGGCAAAATGTAGGCCGACCGCGCCACTGCCGCCCGTGATCACGACGTTGTCAAGCAGACCGGCGTCCACCGGCCAGGAGTCGGGAGCTTGCTCGAGTTCGGGCAGCGTCCTGACGTAAAGCGTTGGCCCCGAATCGCTGTCGCGGAGAGCCGCCTCGGTGCAGTCACCGAGCAGGGTGTCGACGATGGCCGCGGCGTCATCGAGGTCCCAGGAGGATAGATCGAGATGCCGGAACGCCTGGTCGGAATGTTCGAAGCCAATGCTGCGGTGAATGGCCGCAAGCGCCGCCTGCGCGGGTAGCGCCACGGGTTCGTCGGGCCGGACGTGCTCACCACCCACGGTAATGAGCCAGACGTCGCGACAGGCCGTGCCGATGGCGTCGGCGTAGCCGAGCAGTCCGCTGGCGAGCAGCCTGGCGATTTCCGCCGCGGCCATCTCGGTGTCGGGGTGATCGAGGACGGGTGCGATCGCGACAAGAATCTCCGCGTCATGTGGGTCGACTGCTTGCGTGCTGCCGTGTGACTCAATGGCGTTGCGCAGCGTACCTGCCAACGGTCCGGCGGGTCCGCTCAACTCGAGTACCGAAACTCGCCGCATGCTGAGCGGCGTTGCGGATTCGCCCTTCACCTCCCACTTTTCGCTTGCGATGGTGAGCCCGGCGATGGGCGGCAACGGTTCGGGTGTCGCCCACAGGTGCACGGCCCTCATTGGAGCGTTCGGGAAACCCTGCAGTGGTCGCTGCGCTACGTCTACGAGGTCGGTCCAGCGGTAGCCGGCGTCGGCTACCGCTGCGGCGGCGATGCTGGAGGACAGCACATCGACAAGCGGCTCGTCGCGCCGTCCCGACCCCACGGTCAGCAGCGGCTCGCCTGGGCCGTCCCCGACGAGATCTCCCAGTGCGAACAACAGCGCCGGATGCGCAGACAGCTCCACAAACGAGCTCGCACCATGTTGGACGGCGGCGGCCACCGCGCGGTCGAACCGGACGGTGTTGCGCAGGTTCTGATACCAGTACTCGGCGAAATCGGTGCCCGGCGCGACGGAAGACGCGGTCGCCGAGCCGATGAATTGCACGGCAGTGTCGGCGAATGACGATCGCGGAAGCCGGGCGATCAGTTCCTCCCGCAAGGGTTGCAGCGCGCTGGTGTGAGCGGGGAAGTTGACCGCGATCTCGCGTGCGAACAGGCCTCTATCGTCCGCCGCGGCCACGATGGCCTTTACCGCTTCACGATCCCCCGACACCACCACCGATGAGCGAGAGTTGACCACCGATAGCTCCAGCCAACCCGAGGTGGCGGCGATCAACCGCTCGGCATCTTCGGCGGACATGCCGAGCACCGCCATGCCGTAGCGACCCGGCAGCCCATCGACCACCTTCGCGCGGGCGATGACGACCGCCGCGGCGTCGGCAAGCGTGATGGCTCCGGCGACGTATGCGGCGCCGATTTCGCCGAGACTGTGGCCGACCGTGATGTCCGGCAGGATCCCGCAGGACTTCCAGACCTGTGAAAGACCTACGGCGTGGGTGAATTGCGCTGCCTGCGTTTGTGCCTGCGGCCACTCCGCCGTACCCGTGTCGAAGAGCAGGTACGGCAGCGGAGACTCGATCCCGGCGGCGACGAATGCCTCGGCGCACTTGTTGACCTCGGCGCGATAGACGGAGATTTCGCGATACGCGTCGGTGCCCATCGACGGCCACTGACTGCCTTGGCCGGGAAAAACAAATGCAGTTCGGGGCGGGCTGTTTTCAGATGAACAGGCCACCAGCGGATGATCGGCGCCCGCGGCGAGCGCTCTTAGCCCGTCGGCCAGCTCGGCGGTGTCCGATGCTCGCACCACGGCCCGGTAGCGCCGCACTCGTCGGGTCCGCAGCAGCGTGGCGGCAACCGCTTCCACATTGGGGTCGCGGTCCAGGTAGCGAAGGATCGCCGCGGCGTCGGCGACGATCAGCTCCTCGGCATGCGCGCTGAGGACCACGGGCACACGCCCGTCGGGGAACGAAAACATCAGGCGGCCCCACTGTCGGGCATCGACACGATCACATGTGCGTTGGTGCCGCTCATGCCGAACGCGGACACGCCTGCGAGCCGTTGCCCGTTGATGGCGGGCCACGGCGTGAGCTTCGACGCCGGGCGCAGACCTTGGCTGCCCCAGTCGATTTCGGCGCTTCGTTCATCCAGGTGCAGGCTGGCCGGAACCGCCGCATGCTCAGCGGCGACCAGCACTTTGGCCAGGCCGAGCGCACCGGCAGCGGCCTGAGAATGGCCTATGTTGGACTTGACCGACCCGAGCAGCGCGCCTCGACCCGGCTCTGTCGCGCCATATGTCTGTGCCAGGGACTGTAATTCGGTCCGGTCGCCAAGCTTGGTACCGGTGCCGTGGCCCTCGATCATGCCTATCTCGTCGGGCCGGACATCGGCCATGTCGATGGCGCGGCTGAACAGCCGCGCCTGAGCAGGTCCGCTCGGTGCCGTCAGACCGGTGGTCCGACCGTCCTGATTGACGCAAGTCGCGCGCACCTCAGCGAGCACGCGCCGGCCGTCGCGCAGTGCCCCGGACCGGCGCTGCAGGACGAACATCGCGGCGCCTTCCGCCCACACCGTGCCGCTAGCATGCGCGCTGTACGCGCGGCAGTGCCCGTCGTCGGACAGGGCGTGCTGCTTGGAGAACTCGACGAAGAAGCCCGGCGAGCCCATCACGCACACGCCGCCTGCCAGCGCCATATCGCAGTCACCCGCACGCACCGATTGCACCGCGACGTGGAACGCGGCTAACGCCGACGCACATGACGAATCAATGGTCATCGCGGGACCGGCCAGCCCAAGCGTGTAGGCGATGCGCCCGGAGATCACGCCCAGCGCGGTGCCGGTGATCAAATGGCCGGAGTGGTTGGAGAATTCGGCCATGTCGGGCCCGTAACCGGTGACCGAGGCGCCGACGTAGCAGCCGACGTCGTGGCCGGCGAGATCGTCCGGGTTGATGCCGCTGTTCTCCAGCGCGCGCCACGCCATGCGCATCGCGACCCGTTGCTGCGGATCCATCGCCACCGCCTCGCGGGGTGAGATACCGAAGAATACGGGATCGAATGCCGCAGCGCCCGATAGGAAGCCGCCCAGATCGTGGATGCGTTTGAAGCCCTCGCGGCCCGACCCGTCCAGCACATCTCGCACAGACCAGCCGCGGTCGGTTGGGAAGGGTCCCAACGCTTCACGATGCTGCGACAGCAGCTCCCAGTACGCCTCTGCAGTGTCGACGCCACCGGGGGCCTCGACCGCCAGCCCGACGATGACGACGGGATCGTTGTCGGCGTCAGCCATTTACCAACTCCGCGACCGCGTTGGTGTGCTCGTTTACGTAGAAGTGGCCGCCGTCGAACATCAGCAGCGTGAACGCGTTTCCGGTATGGGTTTCCCAGCGCTGCAACATGTCTCGGTCCACCCGATGGTCGTGGCTGCCGCCGAGCACGTGGATGTCAGCGCGGATCCGCACGTCGGGTGCACACGAGTATCGATTGAACGCCTGATAGTCGGCCAGCACCGCCCGGATGAGCAGTTCGACGAAGTCCTCGTCGGCGAGTAGCCGGGGATCGGTGCCCCCGAGGTCCACCATGTCGGCGACAACCTCGCGGGCGGCGGTCGGCAGTGGCGGCGAAGCCGCGATCGTCGCGGGGGCCTGGCTGGCCGATACCCACAGTTCGCGGACATCGACGCCGTGCTGTTCGGCGACACGGGCGAACTCGAACGCCACGACCGCACCCATGCAGTGGCCGAAGAGCCGCAGCGGGCCGACTCGGCCCCACTCCCCGGCCTCAAACAGCTCCGCCGCCAGGGCCTCCACCGTCTCGGCGGCGGGGTGAGTCAGGCGGTCCGCACGCTGCGGGTACTGCACCACGTAAGCGTCAACGCCCTTGGCCGCCATGGAGGTTGCGAGGGGACGGTAGGCCGCGGCGGCTCCACCGGCGTGCGGGAAGACAACCGTTGCGCCTGCCCTGTTCATCCCCCGGTCGCTGCGCCCCTGCCCGCCGAACTTTCCCGGGAACCGCTTGATCCACGGCTTGAAGTTCAGTTGTGGCCGTTCGTCAAGCGTTGTCATGAAGTGGATGCGGCGTCGAGCGCGGACAGCACGTCGGCGTTATCCATGTCCGCGACTTCCAGATAGAGCTCGGCAACTTGCTCGAGGCGTTGGCTACCCGGCTCGCGCGCGGCGAGCCATGCGGCAAGGGCCGCGATCGTGCGGGTGGCGAAGATGTCGGCGACCATGACCGTCGGCGTGTCCAGCCAGCTGCGGATGCGCGCCACGGCAGTGGTCGCCAGCACCGAATCACCTCCCAATTCGAAGAAGTCGTCGTCCGCACCGATGTGGTTGGCGCCGACCAACTCGGCGACTATCGAGGCGAGTGCGGATTCCAGCGGTGTCGATGGTTGACGCCGGCCGCTCGCGAGGTCGCCAGAGTTGGCCGCCTCGGTCAGGGTCCGTGCGACGGCACGCCGGTCCGTCTTGCCGCCACGGGTGAACGGGATGCGGTCGACGATCTCGAAGTGGCGCGGAATCATGTGCGCTGGAACGAGTTCAGTGAGGCCGTCACGGAGTGTGTCGACCGTCAGCGCGGGGTTCTCGACGCTAACCATGGCCGCCAGCACGTCGCCTCCCGATGCCGGCACGATCGCCGCGACCGCAGCTCGCACACCGGGCAGTCGGTGCAACGCGGCCTCGATGTCACCGAGCTCGATGCGATAGCCGCTGATCTTGACCCGGTGATCGGCGCGGCCCACGAACTCCAGGGTGCCGTCCGGCCAGTACCGGGCCAGGTCACCGCTGCGGTACCAGGTGCGGCCGAGGTAGGAGACGAACCGCTCGGCGGTCAGATCGGGACGTCCGCGGTAACCTCGCGCGATACCGCGACCGGCGAACCACAGTTCGCCGGGCACCCAGTCGGGGCAGTCGGCGCCGAACGAATTCACTACGCGGCATGCGTTGTTTGTGAACGGAGTGCCGTATGGCACGGCGGTTCCCGGGTCCCGCGGATCGCTTGCCTCGTACAGAGTGGCGTGGACCGCGGTTTCGGTGGCGCCGCCCAGTCCGGTGAGTCGCACGCCGGGTGCCAGGGCCTGCAGGCGTCGCACCAGTGCGGTGCGCACCCAGTCGCCGCCGGTCGGAACGGCTCGCACCGATCCCAGCCGCCCGTCACCGACTTCCACCAACATCTCCAGCCAGCCGGGAAGGAAGTTCAGGACGGTGACACCGTGGGCGTCGATCTGCTTGGCCCAGTGGTCGGGATCTCGGCGGTACTCCTCGTCGACGACAACGATCGTGCCGCCGGCGGTCATTGTGCCGAACACGTCCAACACCGACATGTCGCATTCCAGGTGTGATAGCGCGAGGCAGCGGTCGGCGGGCCCAATTCCGAAGTAGCCGTTGAGGAATTCGATGGTGTTCATGGCGGCGTCGTGGGTGACCTCGACGCCCTTGGGTTCACCTGTCGACCCCGATGTGAACAGCACATAAGCGAGGTCACGGGGATCGCTTGGGGCTGGCTCGAATCCGCCTTCCCGCCGACCCACGCGCAGCGCCTCGGCGATGGTCAGCGCCGGCAGCGATGTGGGGGGACTCCCACCGCAGACCAGGGCCATCCGGACACCACCGGTTTCTATAATTCGTGCGGCCCGGTCGGCGGGGTGGTCGACGCCGATCGGCAGGTACACGCCACCGGCCGTGAGGATGCCCAGCAACGCGACGACCTGGTCGGGGCACTTGGACCCCATCACCGCGATCGTGTCGCCGGGTTCGATGCCGGCAACTCGCAGCGCCGCGGCAACAGCAAGGACTCGGTCACGCAGTTCGGCGTAGGTCAGATCGCCAGCTGAGCCGATGACCGCGAGCGCGTCCGGGTGGGCAGCGGCCGCGGCGAAGATTCCGTCCTGCAGCGAATTTCCGCTGGGCGCAGCGGTTTTGCTGTTCGCCGCATCGCGAACGGCGCGTTGCGCCGCGGTGATGAGCGGTGCGCGGCGCGTCTCCCATGCGAGGTCATCGGACGCCAACCGGCGGAGCTCGTCGATGTGCCGGTCGAACATCGCGTCGATGACACCGGGCCGGAAGGCGTCCTCGCGGACGTCCCAGTTGACCAGGACCCCGCCGTCGAACTCGGTCACCTGGGCGTCGAGCAGTACCTGCGGGCCTTGCGAGTTGATCCACACCGGCGTGCCGAAGGATTCGGTCACCCCTTCGGCGAACAACTCGCCAAGTCCAAGTGCACTGGTGTAGACGACCGGGGCAAGGACCTGCGTGCCGCGGTGGCGACCGAGGTCGCGCAGCACCGAGAGCCCCGGATAGTCCGCGTGTGCCGCCGCGGCGCGGAAGGTGTCCTGCAGGGCACGCGATCTCGCGGTCGCGGTCGCGGCGGCACCCAGGTCGACATCGAGCAGTACAGATGAGGTGAAGTCACCGACCAGCCGGTCCACGTCGGGGTGCCGCTGTTCGCGGCCGAACATCGGCACGTTGAGCAGGAACCGCGGCTCGGCCGACCAGCCGGCCAACGCGTCGGAGAACGATGCCGCCAGGGCCATCGCCGGCGTCACACCGCGGCGGCGCGCCGCGGCGAACAGCGCGTCGCGGGTGTCGGGCTCCAGCCAGTGCCAACGCCGGGTGGTGTGGTGCGGGTCGGCTTGTTCTGCAGGGGGAACCAAGGGCAGGCGCGGCGGATCGGGAAGCTCCGGTATCCGTTCTGACCACCACTGCCGGTCGGGCTCGGTGGCCGCGCTTGGCGCCGCGGCCTGCCGGTACTCGCGGTAGGTGTAGCCGAGGACAGGAAGTTGCTGACCGCCGTAGAGAGCGGCGAGGTCGGACATCAGGGTGCGATAGCTCATTGCATCGGCGGCTTGCATGTCGAGATCGACGTGCAGCCTGGTCTTTTCGCCGGGCAGCAACGACAGCGTGAGCTCGAAGACCAGACCGTCGAGCTGCTGATGCGACTTCGCGCTGCGGGTGGCGGCAAGTCGCTGCTCGACCTCGTGTGCCGTCAGCTCGCTTAGGTCCTGAACAGCGACCGGGTATGGGTCGGGCATGGGGCCGATGCACTGGGTGCCATCGGGCAGGAACTGCACCCGCAACATCGCATGGCGGGCGGCCAACGCAGTCGCGGCTTGCGCAAGACGCTGGACGTCGACACCGTCGCCGTCGAACTCGACGTAAAGGTGGCCCGCCACGCCACCGAGGTGCTGATCGCCTTCTCGACCCACCCACATTGCGTGTTGCATAGGTGCGAGCGGAAACGGTCCCGTCGAATCAGTCTGTATAGCAACAGGTTCCGCTAAGCCGTGCGTGATGGCGGCCGATGAGACGAGCCCCGACCATGCGTTGACGGACGGTTCTGCGGCCAGCGACGCGAAGTCGACGTCGATGCCCTGCCTACGCCAGCGCCCGGCCAGCGACATCATCCGGATGGAGTCCAGACCCTGACTGATGAGGTCGGTTTCGGGATCGACGTCGTCGGGGCTGATACCGAGAAGTTCGGCGACTTCTTCACGGATCGTCTGCGGATTCGCAGCCGCAACTCCCACAACCCCTCCATTGGTTAGCCTCGCCTAATTTTGTGCAGGCTACCCTATATTCGACGCACTGAACACGCCTACGTCCAAGGGGCCACTCGTGACGCTGACCACTCCAGAACCAGTCAAATCCGCAGCACAATCTGCATCGCTTGACGGGTTCGTGCCGTTCCCGCCGGAGCACGCCGCCGCCTACCGCGCTGCAGGGTATTGGACGGGGCGCCCGCTGGATTCGGTGTTGCGGCAGGCCGCAATCGACTGGCCGGACCGGGTCGCCGTCATCGACACCGCGGGGAGCCACACGTACAAGGAACTCGACGTGCTCGCCGACGGAGTCGCGGCCGGGTTCAGCAGCCTGGGGATTGCGCCCGGCCAGCGGGTCCTCTTGCAACTGCCGAATTCGCGCGGGTTCGGGGTGGCATTGTTCGCCTTGCTGCGCGCAGGCGCCATCCCGGTGATGTGCCTACCGGGACACCGGTTGGCCGAGCTGAGGCATTTCGCGGAGGTGAGCCAGGCGGTTGCGTTGGTGATCACCGATACCGCAGGCGGTTTCGACTACCTCGCCATGGCCGACGAGTTGGTGAAGACTCATCCGATGCGGATCATCACCGAGCTGCCCACCGAATCAGACACCGGCGCACCACCTTCCCTCGAGGTGGACACCGCCTCGCCGGCGCTGCTGCTGGTTTCCGGGGGAACCACGGGTGCGCCGAAGCTCATCCCCCGCACGCATGACGACTATGTCTACAACATCACCGCCAGCGCCGAAGTGTGCAGCCTGACGGGCGACGACGTCTACTTGGTGGCGCTGCCCGCAGCCCACAACTTTCCGCTTGCTTGCCCAGGGCTGTTCGGCGCGATGTCGGTCGGCGCCACAACGGTTTTCACCGCCGACCCCAGCCCGGAGGCGGCATTCGCGACGATCGCCCGACACGGCGTCACCGTCACGGCGCTGGTGCCCGCGCTGGCGAAGCTATGGACACAGGCATGTGAGTGGGAGCCGAAGCGGCCGACAACGTTGCGCCTGTTGCAAGTCGGCGGGGCCAAACTGAGTGCCGACGACGCGAAGGCGCTCCGCACAACGTTGACACCGGGCCTGCAGCAGGTGTTCGGCATGGCCGAGGGTCTGCTGAACTACACCCGCCTCGGCGACCCGGCCGACATCGTGGACAACACGCAGGGCCGGCCGCTGTCGGAGCACGACGAACTATGTGTGGTCGACGACTCCGGCGCCGAACTGGCACCCGGCGCGGAGGGTGAGCTGCTTGTGCGAGGGCCGTACACGCTGAATGGGTACTTCAACGCCGCCAGTGCCAACGAGCGCTCATTCACCCCCGACGGCTTCTATCGCACGGGCGATCGCGTCCGCCGCTTCGCCAACGGATACCTCGAAGTCACGGGGCGGGTGAAGGACGTGATCTTGCGGGGCGGTGAGAACGTGTCCGCGCTCGACCTGGAAGAGCACCTTTTGACCCACCCGTCGATCTGGGCGGCCGCGGCGCTGCCGCTGCCGGATAGCTATCTGGGCGAAAAGATTTGTGCTGCTGTGGTTTTCAACGGTCCACCGGTCACCCTCCCAGAGCTGAACAGCTATCTCGATGAACGGGGCGTCGCTGCCCATTCTCGTCCGGACGTACTGGTATCGATGGAAGGGCTGCCGACCACCGCCGTCGGCAAGGTCGACAAGCGTTCGATCGTGACGCAGATCGGAGTCCGTACCCGGATGTAGGAGCCGATCCGCTACCGTCCCTGGATGACCGATGAGATGACACCGAGCAGCCAGACCGGTCCCACACGCGCCCCGACGAGCACCAGGCGGGCGGTGCTCAACACCGTCAGGGGCTCCGCGGGAAACCTCGTCGAGTGGTACGACGTCTATGTCTACACGGTCTTCGCCTCCTACTTCGAGGCGCAGTTCTTCGACAAGGACGACACCAACTCGACGGTGTACATCTACGCGATCTTCGCGGTCACCTTCGTGATGCGACCAGTGGGATCGTGGTTCTTTGGGCGGTACGCGGACCGTCGCGGTCGCAAGGCCGCCCTGATGCTCAGCATCACTGTCATGTCGGTGTGCTCTTTCGTCGTGGCCGTCATGCCTACCCGCGAGATCCTCGGCTACTGGGCGGCGGTGATTCTGGTCCTCGCCCGGCTCGTGCAAGGGTTCGCCACGGGCGGGGAGTACGGCACATCAGCGACCTATATGTCCGAAGCGGCCACCGCGAATCGGCGCGGTTTCCTGTCGTCATTCCAGTACGTCACCCTCATCGGGGGCCATGTTCTGGCGCAGTTCACGCTCCTCATCGCGCTCCAATTCCTCGATGGTGACGCCATGCGCGCCTGGGGATGGCGGATCGGCTTCTTCATCGGTGGCATCGCCGCCCTTGTGGTGCTCTGGATTCGCCGCTCGATGGACGAGTCACTCAGCGAGGCGCACTTGGAGGCCATCCGGGAGGGGAAGGACCGGGACGCGGGATCGATGAAGACGTTGTTCACCACGCACTGGCGCCCCCTGTTGCTGGTTTTCCTGATCACCGCGGGTGGCACGATCGCGTTCTACACCTACAGCGTCAATGCGCCGGCAATTGTCAAGTCCACCTTCGGGTCTGACCGCGCGCTGACGGCGACATGGGTCAACCTGCTTGGACTGATCTTCCTGATGCTGCTGCAGCCCGTTGGCGGGCTCATCAGCGACCGGGTCGGACGTAAGCCACTTCTGATCTTCTTCGGTGTTGGTGGCGTCGTTTACACCTATGTTCTTCTCACGTTCCTCCCGAAGACGACTTCGGCCGTCATGGCCTTCGCAATACTGGCCGTCGGCTATGTCATCATCACCGGCTATACGTCGGTCAATGCCATCGTGAAGGCGGAGTTGTTCCCCGCCGAAATCCGCGCTCTGGGTGTGGGATTAGGCTACGCGCTGGCGAACTCCGTGTTCGGAGGTACGGCACCGATGCTTTACCAAGCCTCCAAGCCCGATCACATCACCGTGTTCATCTTCTACGTCACGGCGGTGATCGTCGTGAGCCTGCTGGTCTACATCTTCGGGCTGAAGAACAAGGGCGAGACGGTGCTCGACCGCGAGCAGGGTAGCGCCTGGGCGATGCCTGCTCCTGCGGCTACGCGATGATCAGCCGGCCGTCGCTATAACCCCTCGTCGAAAGTTACGCACGGCTACCCTTTTTCAACAGCGGGGGTGGCCCCCGCCAGTCACAACGAGGTGGGAAAAATGACACGCGACGTGTATGCGTTTGCAGCAACGCTATTGGCCGTTGGGCTGGTCGCGACCGCATGCGGCAGTTCCCCTGAGTCGAGCACTACTACGGTTACCGAGACCGTCCCGGCCAGCACGACCTCAGCGACGGTCGAGGCTTCGGCCACAACGTCATCAGCTGCGGCGCCCACGACGGCGAGCGCGGATCTGCAATCACTGATACCGACTCCGGCGGACAGTCAGCGGACGGATGGCCCTGAGCCGATTCAGGAGAGCGGCATCCATCTGCACTTCCTCGTCAACGGTGCGCCGCTCGAGGTGATGGATGCGTACAAGACAGCGCTTGAAGGCAAGGGCTGGTCACTGACTGTCGAGCGTTCCGGTGGCGGTGACGGGGGCGGAGGAGCAACCTACACCGGCACCAACGGAAGCGCTTACGGCGTGTTCGTCGGCGGCGGCTACGGCGGAACGACCGATGTCAATTCATGCGCATGGCCGGCGAAACCCTCAAAGACCAACTGCGGTCGCGACAACTGATGGTCACGAGGGAAGCACACCCAGCCGACCCGATCCCACCAGTACAACCTCGCCGCCCACTCTGACCCGGATCCCGCCGTCGGCGCTGCGAGCCGAGATGCTGATCCGAGATGGCCGGTTGATGAAGCGCCCCTGACGTAGCTCAGTCACCTGATCGTCGTCGAGCCGGCCGTGTCGGTGAAGGTAGGCGGCAACGCAACCTGCGGCGCTGCCCGTTGCCGCGTCCTCGACGACACCGTCGTTGTTCCAGTGCCGACCCTCCCCTGCCTCGGCGTCGAGCAGATAGGCGTAATCCGCGCCGATCTCGGCCAGCGTTACATCGAGTTCACGGTGAGAAATGTGGGCGCGAGCGAGCGCTCCGTTGCGAACAGGCACGATGAGATAGCGCAGACCGGTAGAGACCACTTCGAGAGGCAGTCGGGTGTCGAGGTCGCCAACGAGCAACGAGAACCACGACGCCACCTGTGCGGGCGGGTTACCGGACGGCTCACCGTGAAAGTGGCTCTGCAAGTCGGGCAGGACGGCGTAAAAAGCGTCCGGGCCGCGACGCTCGGTCTCGACGGTCAGCGCACCGGAGGCCAGTTCCAGCGTCCAGCTTCCGCGGACTTTGTCGCCGCCGTGCTGTTGGTGAAGCACGGAAGCCGCGCCGATCACCGGGTGCCCCGCGAATTCGAGCTCTTCAAACAAGTCGAAGATCCGAGCTTGCCAATGGTCCTGCGGCCCAGCCGGATTGAGAAAGATGGACTCGAACTGGCGCAGCTCCCCCGTGATTTGAGCCATCTGGCCGGTGCTGACACCGCCCGCGTCGGGAAAGACGCTCAGGCTGTTGCCGCGATAGGGCGTCGAAGTGAACACATCGACGAGCTGGAACCGCATCGCACCGACGCTACCGGCCTTCGGGATGGTCGTGGCCACCTCGCCGCGATGACCGCTAACGTGGGCACCCAACCCGGGAGGTAGGCGATGGACGCGGCCGAAACCACCGAGCTGCGCTCGGCTGTCTGGATGCCGCTCTTCGACGCGTTGTCCGACCCGCTGGCAGTCGCTCGGCTCGCGGCCCGCGCCGAGGAGGTCGGATGGCACGGATTCTTCGTCTGGGACCACGTCAATTGGCAGGCACCGATAACGTCCGTCGCCGACCCATGGATCACCCTGGCAGCGATCGCCACCGCGACCGAATCACTGACCTTCGGTCCCATGGTCACACCTCTGGCCCGCCGCCGACCCGTCAAGGTCGCCCGCGAGACCGCGACACTCGATCTGCTCAGCGGTGGCCGGCTGGTGCTGGGGGCCGGGCTCGGCGATGACCGCTTCGGCAATGAGTTCAGCAAGACCGGCGATGAACTCGAGGCTCGCGTGCGCGCCGAGATGCTCGATGAGGCGTTGACAATCCTCCCAACGGCGTGGAGTGGACAGCCGGTCCGCCACCGCGGCAGGCACTACACCGTTGACGACATCACCTTCCTTCCACGACCAGTTCAGTCGACCATTCCCATTTGGATTGCGGGTTTCCCAGGCAACGCGGCGCCCCTGCGTCGTGCGGCACGCTTTCAGGGTTACTTCCCCGTCAATCTCGAATCGCCCGAACAGGTCGCCCACGCCGTGGGTGTGATCCACAGCCTTCGCGAAAACCGTGCGCCGACAGAGTCTTTCGACGTTGTGGTGCCGTGCGCACCTGAAGCCGACGTCGCAGCCTACGCTGACGCGGGAGCGACGTGGTGGCTCACCGACTTCGACCCCGAAGTAGTCACGATCGACGGAATCCGCGCGGTCATCGACAACGGGCCACTTCGCTGACAGCACCACTGCCGATTCATGATCAGCAGCGACGGGCCCGCCGTCCGATCGTGAAGTGACGACCCCGGAGATCCTCCAAAGCTCTCCTCTGGCCGAAGAGATCCTCGAGTCCCACCGCCACCGGGCCCACGGTGATGATGCCGGTTACGACGCCTACAAAGCCCATGTGTACCGCGTGGTGAACTTCGCCCGCGCGCTTGCCCCTGACGAACCGGACCGCGACGACAAGCTCGCGATCGCGGCGGCGTTTCACGACCTGGCCGCGTTCGACACACTGGACTACCTCGTGCCGTCGATCGAAGCGCAGGATGCATGGCTGAAACAGACCGGCCGCGAGAGCTGGTCAGATGAGTTGGCGCTCATCGTCGCCGAGCACCATCGGCTGTCCAGGTACGGTCCCACCCGGCCCCACGCACCGCTGGTCGAGACGGTCCGCCGGGCCGACCTCATCGATGTCAGCCAGGGCCTGATCCGCTTCGGCATCCCGAGTTCCTACGTCAAGGAAGTCCGTGCGACGTTCGACGCCGGCGTCTTCTTCAAGCGTGTGATTCCGTCAGGGACGCTGCGGGCGATCCGTAACTTCCAGCAGCCCGGCTTTCTGCGTCCGGGCAACGCGTTGGCCCGCTCGGGCCATGGAGGTATCGATCGCTGAGTCAGGTTCTGGGGGTCAGCCAAGAATTGTTAGGACGGTTAGTCCAAGCGGCCGGCGTCGACCACGCGAAGCACTGCCACGCCCTCCTCGTCGGACGCCTCCAGGTCGACCTCGACATCGAAGCCCCAATCGTGGTCGCCTGCCGGGTCGTCGAGGATCTGCCGCAGCCGCCACACGTCCGGCTGCCGGTCGATGATCAGCATTGCCGGTCCTCTGGCGTCGGCGCCGGTGCTCACGTCGGCGTGCTCGGCGAAGTAGTCGAGAATGACCTCCTCCCAGCGCTCGGCCGTCCACCCCGAACCGGCGTCCAACTCGCCGAGATCGTGCCAGCGGCGCCGCGCGAACAGCTCAACGCGTCGGAACAGCGCGTTGCGGACCATCGCGGTGAACGCCCGCTCGTTCCCGGTCAGCGGGCGCGGTCGAGCGGGTACCGTCACGGGCGCGTCCAGCGGCTCTTCTGGGTTGGTGAGCTGCTCCCACTCATCGAGCAGACTCGAATCGACTTGGCGCACAAGCTCCCCCAGCCACTCGACGATGTCGGTGACCTCCTCGGTCCGCGCGGCAGCCGGAACGCCGGACCGCAATGCCTTGAATGCATCGGAGAGGTAACGCAGCACTGCTCCCTCGGAGCGCGTGAGCCCGTAGACGCTGACGAACTCCCGGAAGGTGAACGCCCTCTCCCACATCTCACGCACGACCGACTTCGGCGACAGCTGCGCGTCAGCGGCCCACGGGTTGCTCTGCAGGTACACCTCGTAGACGTGCCCGAGCAGCTCGTCGAGCGGCTTGGGATACGTGACGTCGTCCAGCAGCTCCATCCGCTCGTCGTACTCGATGCCCTCGGCCTTCATCGCAGCGATGGCCTCGCCCCTGGCTTTCTTCAGCTGCGCCGCCAGGATCTGGCGAGGGTCCTCAAGCGTCGCCTCGATGACCGAAACGACGTCCAGCGCATAGGTTTCCGACGACGAGTCGAGGACGTCGACCGCGGCGAGTGCGAACGTCGACAGTGGCTGGTTGAGGGCGAAGTCGGGCGGCAGGTCAACGGTCAGCCGGTAGCGCCGCCCGTCGGGGTCGGGTTCGTCGAGCCGCTCCAACACGCCGGCCTGCAATAACGAGCGAGCAATGCCGACCGCCTCGCGGATATGTCGCAGTTGCCGCTTGCGCGGCTCGTGGTTCTCGGTGAGCAGCCTGCGCATCGCGTCGAACGGGTCACCCGGACGGTCGACGACGTCGAGGATCATCGACGTCGACACCCGCATGTTACTGGTCAGCGCCTCAGGGGCGGCCTCGACCAGCCGCGTCATGGTCGACTCGCTCCACGGCACCATGCCCTCGGGCACCTTGCGGCGCACCAACTTTCGGCGCTTCTTGGGGTCGTCGGCGACCTTGGCGAACTGCTTGAGGTTCTCCACCTCGTGCTCGGGCGCCTGGACGACGACGGTGCCTGCGGTGTCGTAGCCTGCGCGGCCGGCTCGCCCGGCGATCTGGTGAAACTCGCGAGCGTTCAGCAGCCGGGTACGAACGCCGTCGTACTTCGACAACGCCGAGAAGACGACGGTCCGGATCGGCACATTGATGCCGACACCGAGAGTGTCGGTGCCGCAGATGACCTTGAGTAGGCCCGCCTGGGCCAGCTGTTCCACCAGCCGGCGGTACTTGGGCAGCAACCCGGCGTGGTGCACGCCGATCCCGTGCCGGACCAGTCGCGACAGCGTCGCCCCGAACGCCGACGTGAACCGGAACCCGCCGATCATGTCGGCGATCGCGGCCTTCTCTTCCTTGGTGCACACGTTGACGCTCATCAACGCCTGTGCACGTTCCAGCGCCGAGGCCTGAGTGAAGTGGACGACGTAAATGGGCGCCTGCTTTGTCTCCAACAGGTCGGCGATGGTCTCGTGCATCGGTGTGGTGGCGTAGTAGTGGTGCAGCGGAACCGGGCGTTCGGCGTTGGCCACCAGCGCCGTCGGCCGCCCCGTGCGACGGTTCAGGTCTTCGCGGAGGTACGTGACGTCGCCGAGCGTGGCCGACATCAGCAGGAATTGCGCCTTCGGCAGTTCGAGCAGCGGTACCTGCCATGCCCAGCCGCGGTCGGGGTCTCCGTAGAAGTGGAATTCATCCATGACAACCAAGCCGATATCGGCGTTCGCGCCCTCCCGAAGCGCGATGTTGGCCAGTACCTCCGCGGTGCAGGCGATGATCGGCGCCCCCGCGTTGACCGCGGCGTCGCCGGTGAGCATGCCAACGTTCGCCGCCCCGAACACGTCGCAAAGGGCGAAGAACTTCTCGCTGACCAGCGCCTTGATCGGTGCGGTGTAGTAGCTACGACGTCCCGCTGCCAGCGCCGCGTACAGCGCCCCAGTCGCGACAAGCGACTTGCCCGAGCCGGTCGGCGTCGCCAGGACCACGTTCGCACCGCTGACCATTTCGATCAGCGCTTCCTCCTGCGCTGGGTAGAGCACCGTGCCCTGCGACTTGGCCCACGCAGCGAAGGAGGCGAACAGTTCGTCGGCGTCGCCGCCCTTCGCGCGCAGCGCCGACAGGTCGGCCGGATCGTCGAGAAGAGGAGCAGCTGTGGACATGGTGGAGTCAAGCGTGCCTGACAGGAGCGCGGGTCCACTTAGCGGGTTGATTACCCCCGATATTTTGTGCGAGTGATCAACCCGCTAAGGACGGCCACTAGTTTTGAAATGTGATCGTCAGAACGTGGTCGGCGCGAGCGACGAAGGCAGGTGCGGACGCGTACAGCGCGTACTTCGAGAACACCTTGCTTCCGGAATTGCGGAAACTTGCGGGATTTTCCGGTGCGTACCTGTTGGCCCGCGATGACGCCGGCCTCGTCGAACTGACGGCGCACACCCTCTGGGAGTCGCTGGACGCGATCCGCGCCTTCGCGGGCGACGACATCACCACCGCCGTCGTGGAGGCCGAAGCTATCGCCGTCCTGCAGCACAGCGACCCGACGGTGGTGCACCGCGACGTTCTCGCGCGCGCATAGGAGGAAGCGATGCTGGTACTGAGCGACATATTCGCAGCCATCGCCGTGCTGGCTCTCGCGGCCATTTACGGTGCCGAGGTGTTCGCGATGGTTGTTCTCCGTCCAGCCCTGGGCCATGCGGACGAGGCGACGTTGAGCACCACGATGGGACGAATTCATCAGTACGGCGATCGACGGCTGCCAGCATTCTTCATCGTCGGTCTGTTGGCGGCGATCCTGAGCGGTGTCACCGCGGCCTTGGCGGGCGGACGCGCGATCGCGGTGATCGGTGTGGCCGTCCTGAGTTTGCTTGCCTGGCTTTGGGTTTTCCTTCGCATCAGCGCACCGATCAACCGCACGCTAACTGCAGCCCTCGTCGCGGGCCGAACCCCGTCCGATGCCCGCGGCCTGCAGCGGCGGTGGGATCGCGTGATACCGATCCGGCTGACCCTGCAGACGCTGGCGCTGGCGGCCCTGTGCGTCGCGCTGGCCATGCGGTAGCGCGTTACACGCGCGGCGGCGGCTGCGAGCCGGCGTCCTCCGGATCAACCTCGACGGCGTACGACGTGATCGCCGTGATCTGCTGGCCGGCGAACTCGTAGATGTCGCAACTGGCGACCGCGGTCATCCCGTCGGGACGGGTGTAGCGGGCGAACGTGTCGACGGCGACGGCCTCTGAGCCCGCCGCGATCACGCATCGCACGTAAGTCGTCGTGGTGCCCTCGAGGCTTTCCAGTGTGTCGCGGCACGTCTGGCGAACCGCGTCGGCGCCTTCGAGCACCATGTATCCGACGATTGTCCAGCGCACATTCTTGGCGAGATGCGGCAGCGCCTCATCGAATCGATGCTCAGAGAACGCGCGGCCGACGACGCCGGGATCGAATGCCATCTGCCGACGGTAGCGTGAGGCTGTCGGTGAGTGGAAAGGATGTGCGCATGGATCTGTCGGGCGTCGGCATATGGAGTTCCCAGTTGCGGTACGGCAACCCAGATGAGGCAGGAGAGGCCGCCGCCGAGCTGGAAGACCTCGGCTTCACGGCGCTGTGGATTCCCGACGTCGGCGGTCCCGTTCTCGACTCAGTCGCGCACCTGCTGGCCTCGACCAAGCACACGGTCATCGCCACCGGCATCCTCAACCTCTGGATGCAGGAGCCAGCCGAGGTCGCCGAGCGATACGCATCCCTGACCAAGACGCACGGGGAACGCTTTCTGCTCGGCATCGGATGCAGCCACGCCCCCCTGATCGACTCCAAAGACCCCGGCCGCTACCGCAAACCGCTGGCCGCCACGCGCGCCTTCCTCGACGCCATCGATGCCACAGCGCAGCCGGTGCCTGCCGAAAACAGAGTGCTCGCGGCGCTTGGCCCCAAAATGCTTGAACTGTCGGCGACGCGTGCCCGCGGCGCGCATCCGTACCTCGTCACGCCCGACCACACCCGCACGGCCCGCGAGGTGCTTGGCGACGGCCCCCTGCTCCTGCCCGAGCAGGCGGTGCTCCTCGCCGACAACCGCGACGACGCGCGCGCTGTCGGAACCGATTGGCTGCGTAACTATCTCGCGCTCCCGAACTACGCCAACAACCTGTTGCGCTCAGGCTTCACGCAGGACGACCTTGACTCCGTCAGCGACCGGCTGTTCGACGCGATCATCGCGTGGGGCGACGAGGACGCCATTGTCAACAGGGTCGATGAGCACAGGCGGGCCGGTGCAGACCACGTTTGTGTCCAGGCACTCACCGCCGACCCGCGGGACTTCCCGCGTGAGCAGTGGCGCCGGCTGGCGGCAGCGCTACTGTAGCGGCACCAGGTACGGCGCGAGCGTCGTCAGCTTCTCGCAGGTCTCCTCGAACTCACGGTCCGGGGTGGACGCCGCGATGATGCCCGCCCCTGCGCGCAGCCACGTCTGACCGTCGGCTTCGTACGCCGATCGCAACGCCAACGCGGCGTCCATGCCGCCATCGGCCGAGAACATCGCCACCGCACCGGAATACAGCCCCCGCGGACTCTCGTCGAGTCGCAGAATCGCGTCTACGCTCTGCGCCTTCGGGATGCCCGACGCGGTGACGGCCGGGAATAGCGCCTCCAGTGCATCCATCCTGTCCTTCGACGGGTGCAGCCGCGCCCCCACCGTCGAACCGAGATGTTGCACACTGCCCCGCTCTCGCACCGTCATGAAATCCCTGACGACGGCGCTGCCGGGCTCGGCGACCTCGGCTATTTCCTGCAGGGAGCTGCGCACCGAGATTGCGTGCTCGACAATCTCTTTCGAGTTCGACTCGAGGTCGTCGCGCGCAGCCCTGTCGCGATCGACCCCGCGGCCGAACGCGCGGGTGCCGGCCAGCGGTTCGGTCACCACCACCCCGTCGTGGTGGACGGCCGCGACCAACTCGGGGCTGTAGCCGAGGGCCCGAAGGCCGCCCAGCCGCAACAAGAATGACCGCGCGGGGGTGTTGTGCCGCCGACCGACCCGATAGGTCGACGGGAAGTCGAGCGCGAACGGCACCTCCATCCGTCGAGACAGGATCACCTTCTGGTACCGACCGTTGACGATCTCGTCGATCGCGGTTCCCACCCGTTCGCGATACCCGGCACCGTCGTTGCACACATCGAGGGCGGTTGGCTGCGGGGCGGGAGGCACGCCGGCCGCGAGAAGTAACCGCAGCACCTCCGTGTGGCGATCGTCGGCGCCGACCAGACGCACTTCGGAGTTGGTGATGATCAGCTGTGTGCGCGGGGAGAAGATCCGCGCGAGCGGAGTGCCAGGGCGCAGTCTGGACTGAAGCCCATACCGGTACGCGCCGAACTCGAACGCCACCCAGCCGAAAACCCGATCGGTCTCCAGCAGCAATCGGTCGATCGCCTCACCGAGCACGGTCCCCGGGTTGCCGGCCCAGGCCTGGCGCTGAACATCACCGTCGAGAACGACCCGCATTTCGTCGCTGTCCAGCTCGACGAGGGCACGCGCGCCGCTGGCCAGGATCCATTCGCCGTCATGCTCGTAGACCAGGTACTCCTCACCGTCACGCTCAGGCAGCGCAATAGCGAGTTCGGCCACCAAGTCAGCAGGGCCACAGCCAGGCGGAACGACAAACGAAAGATCTTCAGAGCTGGTCTCGACAGATACGTCCGTCAACTGAGTTTCCTTATCTAGGTGGCGCTGCCGGCCATCGACCAGCCGGTCGCAGACGTGCGTTGTGACCAGAACTCCGCGTATTGGCCGCCGCGCGTAATCAAGTCGGCATGCGTGCCGCTGTCCTGCACGGTGCCGTCGGCCGACAACACGACGATGTTGTCGGCTGCCGTCACCGTCGACAACTTGTGCGCGATGACGATCACAGTGCTGCCGTGGGCCAACCGGCGGATCGAGTCGGCGACGTGATCCTCGTTCTCCGGATCGAGCGCACTGGTGGCTTCGTCGAACAGCACGATAGGCGCGTTCTTGATCAACGCCCTGGCAATCGAAACACGTTGACGTTCACCGCCGGACAGCGCCGAGCCGCCCTCCCCGACACGGGTCTGCCAGCCGTCGGGCAGCCGTTCGATTACCGATAGCAACCCGGCGGTGCGGGCGGCATCCTCGATGTCCGCGTCACTGGCATCGGGCCGGCCGATGCGGATGTTCTCCCAAAGCGTGTCGTCGAACAGATAGACGTCCTGGAACACCAGCGACAGCTGAGCCATCAGGTCGGCGGTGGATTGGTCGCGCACGTCGACGCCGCCAACGCGCACCACCCCGCTGTCGACGTCGTAGAATCGGGCGATTAACCGCGTGATCGTCGTCTTACCCGACCCCGATGGTCCGACAAGCGCGGTCATGGTTCCCGGCTCGGCAGTAAAGCCGCAGTCGGACAACACCTTACGACCTGGATAGCTGAACGTCACATCGTCGAGCTCGACTCTACCGGGAGTGGACACGGACTGCGGCGCGGGCGGTTCGGGCAGCGATGGCGTGTCGAGGATCGACGTGATGCGGCGCAGTTCAGTGGCCGCCATCCGCATCGCCGAACCGTACTCTGCGAGGGCCGACAACGGCGAAGCGAATCGTGCCGCCAGACCGAGAATGGCGACCAACGTGATCGGATTGATGTCGCCACCGACGGCGATCCACGCGCCGGTCGCGATGAGCGCCGAGAAAATCGCCTGTACCGCAACACCATTGAGCATCAACCCAGCCACCGATTGCCAGAGTGCGCTGCGCCCGACGCGGTGCTGGGATTCAAGAGCGTCGGCCAGAGGTTCGTAGCCGGTCCCGGCGCGGCCGAATGCGCGCAATACCGGCTGGCACCGTGCGAATTCGATCACCCGGGTGTTGACTTGCACTCCTGCGTCGTGAGTTCGGCTCTCCGCGCCGGCGATCAAACTCGACGCGAGCCTCCCGCACACCGCCAGCAACACCCCGCCGATCAGTGCGACCAGCCCGATGCGCCAGTCGTAAGCGAACAGCCCGACTACAACCGTTGCCGCGCTGGTGGTGTTGAGCACCACCGGGGTGATCAGATTTGCGCCGCTGGTGCCGACGAAAACCGTTCCCTTGACAGCGATCTGCGACACATGCCCTACGGTCTCGCGGTTGAACCAGCCCAGCGGCAACGTCACCATGTGGTCGCCGAGGCGGTGGTGCAGCAGCCGCATCGTGCTCAACGCCATGCGTATTGCCAGGGTCGACTGGACGTAGTTGGCTACAGCGGCGAAAATCACGAGGACGGCGAGCACGCCCAGCCACCGTCCGGCGTCGGCGTACCTCTGGTCGAACAGCGCGACCGAGATCGGTACGAGCAGCGTCATCGCGACGCCGTGCAGCACGCCGTAGAGCGTGACCCATGCCAGGTAGACATACATGCGGCCACGCTGCGGGCCGAGAATTCGCAGGAATCCGCGAATCACTGGGCCACCTCCCACTCTTTGGCCGCAACCGCTGTGTAGCTCGCCCACATCCGGGCGTACTGGCCGCCGCGGTACAGCAGTTCGTCGTGCCTGCCCTGCTCGGCGATGCGCCCGTCGTTGAGCACCACGATGTTGTCGGCGCCGACGATAGAGCCGAGGCGATGGGCGATCACCAGGACAGTGCGGCCCACGATCAGGTGCGACAACGCAGCCTGGATCTGCGCCTCCGAGTCGGGGTCGGCGAACGCTGTCGCCTCGTCGAGCACCAGGATCGGCGTGTCCGCCACCAGCGCGCGGGCGATGCTGATCCGCTGCGCCTCACCGCCGGAGAAGTGCGCGTCGTCGCCGACGACTGCGTCATACCCGTTGGGCAGGGCGATGATTCGATCGTGTATGTGGGCCGCCTTCGCGGCGTCGGTGATGTCGTCGTCGCTGGCGTCGGGCCGGCCCAGCCTGATGTTGTCGGCGACGCTGATGCCGAGCAGTTGGACGTCCTGCAACACGAATCCGACGTGCCGGTACAGCATGGCAGGGTCGATCTCGCGCACATCGACCCCACCGACGCGTACTGCGCCGCCGGCCACGTCGTGGAATCGTGGCACCAGCGTGGCGAGTGTCGACTTGCCGCTGCCCGACGGGCCCACCAGTGCGGTGATGGTCCCCGGCGCGAGGGTGAGCGAGACATCGTGGAGCACCGTGCGCAGACCATCGTAGGAGAAGCTCACCGCGTCGAACTTGATCGAGTTGCCCTCGGGAACTTGCGGATTCCTCACGACAGGCAAGGTCGGCGTTTGCAACAGGCGCTGCAGTCGCCCCGCCGCGGCTTGCGCCTGTTTGCGGATGTGGGTGGAGTAGCCGACGGTCAGCACCGCCGCCGGGATCGTCACGGCGATCAACGTCGAGCCAAGGACATCGAGGGGCGCGACCCAGCCACTGCGGACGAACCAGTAGCCGCCCGCCAAGTTGGCCAGCAGCAGCACTGGCGTCTCGATGAAGATCGATGACGCCGCCTTGACCCGAACCAGCGGTCCCATCCAATTGGCGAAGCTGTCGTTGAACTCGTCGGCGGCCTCGGCGAAACGCTTGTGCGCCTTGCCCGCTTCGCCGAACGTCTTGACCACCGAAACGCCCGCGATGAACTCGACGATCGTGGCGCTGATCCGCTCCACTCCGCGGTCCAACCGCTCCATCTGCGTCCTGGCGTCGCGGCCCAGCCACGCATATACCGCCAGATACACCGGGATGGTGGCGAGTGCGAGCAATCCGAGCCGCCAGTCGAGGTAAAAGCAGTAGAGCAATCCGAACAGCGGCGTGGCCAGTGCGCCGGTCTTCTCCACCGCCGAATGCGCCACGAGGTAATGCAATTCGCCGACATCGTTCTGTACGGCCTTGCGCACTTCCCCCGATGACGTGGCGTTGAACCAACCGAGCGGCAGCCGACCCAGCGTGTCGACGATGCGACGGCGCAATGACCGCTGCAGGTCGATATCGGCGAAATGCGTGATCGTCAACGCCGCTCCGCCCGCGATCGTGCGCACCAACAGCGCTCCGATCACCACCGCGACGATCGGCCACACCCTTGTCGTGTTGACCGGCCCGTCGGCGAGCAGCACGCGGCCGATCTCGACGATGCCCACGAACGGCGCGACGGTGGCCGCCGACGCGATCCACTGGATCCGTTGCGCCTTGGCGGTGGCGCGCCGAACCGGAGCGAGCAGCTGCTGCAGGGCGAGCGCGTCGAACTTCGCGCGGCTCTTGGCGTCACCTCCAGACGTCGCCGACCTGTCGGGTTCGACCTCGAGCGTCGGTTGCACAGCCGTCATCCACCCTCCAGCGGCACATAGGTTAGGTTTGCCTAACCCTAGTGTGCGGTCGCCGCAGATTGGGAGCTACGGTTCGCGCGGCCGACCGTGAGCTTGTGTTCGAGAAAATCGCCGGATTCCGCATTCAAGCTCACGTTCGCCGCCGCTGGCCGGCGTGGTGTCACAACGTGGTGACGGCCAGCGGCTCGTCGCTTCCGGTCACCCGGATGTCGACCGTGCGGATCTGTGCGGTCGGGATGCTTGTCGCGGCCGACAGTCCTGTCGCCTCGTCTCCGGCGGGTTTCCACGAGCCGACCGCATGTTGCACGCCGTCCTGCGTGGTCACGACGATGTCATAGCTCTTGACGTCGCGAGACCAGTCCTTGGTGTACTGGCACGCCCAGTTCAGTTCCGTGCCCCACTTCTTCTCGGTGACGGCGAGCTCGGCGGTCAGGCCACCGCGCGGCGTGGGCTGCATCGCCTGCATCGCCACGGTCTGCGTCGGCGCCGAGGACTGCGAGAAAATCGTCGACCCCACGAGGCCACCGGCGATCAACAGTGCAGCTGCCGATGCCAACGCCGTCGCGAGCCATGTGCGCCGCGACCGCTGCTGCCGCTTGGCGGCCGCCTTGGCGAGCGATGCCACGTTGTCCGGCCGCTCCTGCACCGGCGGCGCGCCGGCGAGGTCGGTCAGCGCGACCGCTTCGTCACGGCTCAACGCGTTGAGAATGCCTGGCATCCCGGCAAGCTCCGTGAGCTCCGACGCGCGCGCCGGGTTGGCCGCGAGATAGTTTTCGTAGGCACGCCGGTCCTCCAGGCTCAACGCACCCAGAACGTAGGCGGCGTCCCATTCGGCAAGGTCGTCGTCGGGCTTGAAGTTTGTCACCGGACAACCCCCCTTTCCTGCAACGCAATTCGCAACGCGCGAAGCGCGTAATGGAGCCTGGACTTGACGGTTCCCTCCGGAATACCCTCCTGCTGCGCGATATCCGCAACGGTTTGGCCCAGATAGTAGGCGCGCACGATCGCAGTGCGATGTTCCGGGGACAGCGACGTCAGGGCGTCGGAGAGGATCCACTTGTCGAACGCCGGGCCGATCGCGTCGGGCGACGGCCGGTCGGGAAGGTAATCGGACTGCAGTTCCCGCGTATAGCGAGCGCTTCGCCGGTCATCGATCACCAGATTGCGGGCGACGGTGAACAGCCACGCACGCACGTTGTCGGTCGGCTGTTGCAGTACCTCCGGCTTACGCCACAGCCGTAACAGCGACTCCTGCACTACGTCCTCGGCGAACGGCATGTCACCCCTAGTCAATCGCAGCACGTAACGCAGCAGCGTGTGGCTGTGCTCGTCGTGCACCGCCCGCAGCAGCGCGGCCTGCTCGGAATCGTCAGCCATGAGTCATGTCCCGCGTATCCCTTGCTTCCGATCGGCCCTTCGTTGAGCACAACGATGCAACGCAGGCGAATCGTTCAATGCATTTTGCGCGGATTGGCGCTAGTCCAGAAGGGTGCGAACAGCCGCGTCGGCCAGCAACCGGCCCCGATCGGTGAGCACGAGCCGGTCAGCCAGCTTCGTTGCAAGCCCGTCGTCGATCACGGTCTCGGCGCGCTCGCGTTCTGAGTCACTCAACATCGCCACCGGCAGGCCGGCGCGCAACCGCAGACGCAGCATCACGTCCTCAACGTGGCGCGTCGCTGCATCGAGCTGCTCGAAGTCGGCCACTGGCAACACCCCGTCGGTCAACGATTGCGCATAAGCATTGGGGTGCTTGACATTCCACCAACGGGTGTCCCCGACATAGCCATGCGCTCCCGGTCCGGCGCCCCACCATTCGCCGCCGCTCCAGTAACCGATGTTGTGCCTGCATTCGGCGCCGGGCCTGCTCCAGTTGGAGACCTCATACCAGTCGAAGCCCGCCGCGCACAGCCGCGCGTCGAGCAGCTCGTAGCGCTGGGCGAGCACGTCGTTGTCGGGGACCGCGATCTCGCCGCGCCTGACCCGGCGCGCCATCGCCGTCCCGTCCTCGATCACCAACGCGTAGCCGGACACATGATCGACGCCTGCCTCGATCGCAACGTCGACGGAGCGGCGCAGGTCGTCGTCGGACTCGCCTGGCGTGCCATATATGAGGTCGAGGCTGACATGGCCGAAACCGGCAGCGCGGGCTTCGCGCGCGGCGTCGAGCGCCCGGCCCGGCGAGTGCACCCGGTCCAGTACCGCCAGCACGTTCGGGGCCACCGACTGCATGCCGAGCGACACCCGCGTGAACCCCCCCGTCCGCAATTTCTCGAACAATTGCGGTGACGTGGACTCCGGATTCGCCTCGGTTGTCACTTCGGCGTCCGCAGCCAGGGTGAAGTGTGCGCGCAGCGCGTCGAGCACCGCTCGAAGTCCGTCGCCGCCCAGCAACGAGGGCGTCCCGCCGCCGACAAACACCGTGTCGACCGCCGGGGCGGATCCAAGGTGATGGGCAGCCATGGCAAGCTCGGTGCGCAGAGCTTCCAGCCAGCCGTCGGGGTTGGCGCCGCCCGACTCGGCAGGTGTGTAGGTGTTGAAGTCGCAGTAGCCGCAGCGGGTCGCGCAGAACGGCACATGGATATAGACGCCGAACGGCCGGCCCGGAACCGTTGCCAGGTCGGGCAGCTCCGCAGGAGCCGTTCGGACTGTCATGCAGCCAGTCTCCCAGAGGTGACTTTTGCTCACTGTGAGCGCAAATCTCGCCCGGTTAGGGCAGGTGCGGGTATTCGTGGCACAATTGGCAACGTGATTGCCGCCCGCTTCCCCCACCGCATCTCGCTGGTGGCTCGGCGGCACGTCGACTTCAAGCGCGTTTGTACCTGTTGTTGTCTGCCTTGATGCGCTGACCTGCCCACCTGTACTTTCAGCTGGCCGCCGGATCTGCGCCGCCGGACAGCCCCCCGGTGACACGCGCGATCCGGCTCCACAGAGGAGCCAAACCCCATGACCACAGCGGAATCAAAGCCCAAGCCCGTTAAGCGCCCGCGCGGCGAGGGCCAGTGGGCCCTTGGCTACCGCACGCCGCTGAACCCCAACGAACAGTTCAAGAGAGACGACGACGCGCTGAACGTGCGCGCCCGCATCCTCGACATCTACTCCAAGCGGGGCTTCGACAGCATCGACAAGCAGGACCTGCGCGGCCGGATGCGGTGGATGGGCCTCTACACCCAGCGCGAGCAGGGCTACGACGGCACCTGGACGGGCGACGAGAACGCCGACGTGCTGGAGGCCAAGTACTTCATGATGCGGGTCCGCTGCGACGGCGGGTCGCTGACCAATGCTGCCCTGCGCACGCTGGGCGAGATCTCCACGGAGTTCGCTCGCGACACCGCCGACATCAGTGACCGCGAGAACGTGCAATACCACTGGATCCGGATCGAGGACGTCCCGCAGATCTGGGACAAGCTGGCCGCGGTCGGCCTGCAGACGACCGAGGCGTGCGGCGACTGCCCGCGTGTGGTGCTGGGTTCACCGCTGGCCGGCGAGTCGGTCGACGAGGTGCTCGACCCCACCTGGGCGATCGACGAGATCGTCCGCCGCTACATCGGCAACCCGGAACTGTCCAACCTGCCGCGCAAGTTCAAGACGGCGATCTCGGGCCTGCAGGACGTCGCGCATGAGGTCAACGACGTCGCGTTCATCGGCGTGAACCATCCCGAGCACGGTCCGGGTCTGGACCTGTGGGTGGGCGGCGGCCTTTCGACGAACCCGATGCTGGCCCAGCGCGTCGGGGCCTGGGTCCCGCTCGAGGAGGTGCCCGACGTCTGGCAGGCGGTGACCTCGGTCTTCCGCGACTACGGCTATCGCCGTCTGCGCAGCAAGGCGCGGCTGAAGTTCCTGATCAAGGACTGGGGCATCGAGAAATTCCGTCAGGTTCTCGAGGACGAATACCTGGGCCGCAAGCTGATCGACGGCCCCGCACCCGAGCCGGTCAAGCACCCGATCGACCACGTCGGCGTGCAGAAGCTGAAGAACGGCACGAATGCCGTCGGAGTGGCGCCGATTGCGGGCCGGGTGTCGGGCACCATCCTGACCAAGGTGGCCGACCTCGCCAAGGTCGCCGGTTCGGACCGCATCCGGTTCACCCCGTACCAGAAGCTGGTGATCCTGGATGTGCCCGACGACAAGCTCGACGCGCTGGTCGCGGGTCTGGATGCGCTGGGACTGCCGTCGCGGCCGTCGGCGTGGCGCAAGAACCTGATGGCCTGCACCGGCATCGAGTACTGCAAGCTGTCATTCGCCGAGACCCGCAACCGGGCTCAGGTGCTGGTGCCCGAGTTGGAGAAGCGGCTCGAGGACATCAACGCGCAGCTCGACGTGCCGATCACCGTCAACATCAACGGCTGCCCGAACTCATGCGCCCGCATCCAGGTCGCCGACATCGGCTTCAAGGGGCAGATGATCGACGACGGCGACGGGCCCGTCGAGGGTTTCCAGGTGCATCTGGGCGGCAGCCTGGGCCTGGACAGCGGATTCGGCCGCAAATTGCGTCAACACAAGGTGCTCTCCAGCGAGCTTGGTGACTACATCGACCGGGTAGTTCGCAACTTCGTGAAACAACGCGAGCAAGGTGAGCGTTTCGCTACATGGGCGGTACGAGCAGACGAGGCGAGATAGGCTTGCGATGACGGAACTGATGAACGAGATCGATCTACAGGCACTGGCCGAGCGCGGCGCGGCCGAACTCGAGGGCGCCAGCGCCAACGACCTTCTGCGCTGGACAGACGAGAACTTCGGCGGCAATTACATCGTGGCCTCCAACATGCAGGACGCGGTGCTCGTCGACCTCGCCGCCAAGATGCGCCCCGGTGTCGACGTGCTGTTCCTCGACACCGGCTACCACTTCGTCGAGACCATCGGCACGCGCGACGCGGTCGAGGCCGTCTACGACATCAACGTGGTCAATGTGACGCCGGAGAACTCGGTCGAGAAGCAGGACGAGCTGTTCGGCAAGGATCTGTTCGCCCGCGAGCCGAACGAGTGCTGCCGGATGCGCAAGGTCGAGCCGCTGAGCAAGGCGCTGCGCGGCTACTCCGCGTGGGTGACGGGCATCCGTCGGGTCGAGGCGCCGACGCGGGCCAATGCACCGCTCATCACTTGGGACAAGGCTTTTGGGTTGGTGAAGATCAACCCTCTGGCGGCGTGGACCGACGAGGACATGCAGGCCTACATCGACGCCAACGACGTGCTGGTCAATCCCCTTGTGTTCGAAGGCTATCCGTCGATCGGATGCGCCCCGTGCACAGCCAAGCCCGTCGAGGGCGCCGATCCGCGCAGCGGACGCTGGGCCGGCCTGACGAAGACGGAATGCGGTCTGCACGCCTCGTGACGAAGTTGGTTTTGGCCCGTCGCCCGGTGTTGGTCCTTACCGCACATGGCAGTGCCGATCCGCGCTCGGCGGCATCGGCACATGAGGTGGCGCACACCATCCGGATGCTGCGACGCGACGTCGACGTCCGGGTGGCGTTCTGCGAGCAGAACTCCCCCAACCTCCGCGACGTGTTGGCCGCAACGGGGCCAAATGCCGTCGTAGTACCACTTCTGCTCGCCGACGCCTACCACGCCCGCGTCGACATCCCTGCGATGATCCGCGACTCAGGGCCGGCTTGCCTGCAAGCCGACGTCCTCGGCGAGGACGACCGGCTCATTGCGGTGCTGCGACAACGCGTGACACACGCCGGCGTATCGCAACTCGACCCCGACGTGGGCGTCCTCGTCACAGCGGTGGGATCCTCACGCCCCCAAGCCAATACATGCTCCGCGTTGGTCGCCGACTACCTCGTCCAACACACAAGGTGGACCGCCACCACCGCCTTCGCCACCGGGCCACACCCGACACTGGCCCAGGCCACTGACATTCTGCGGGAGCGCGGCGCCACCCGGTTGATTATTGCGCCGTGGTTCCTTGCCCACGGACGCATCACCGACCGCGTCGCGAACTTCGCGCGCGCCAACGGGATTGCGATGGCGGCCCCGCTCGGCCCCCACCGTTTAGTGGCCGATACGGTTTTGGACCGCTTCGATGAAGCAGTGGCCGCCCGCGTCGCTGCCTAGACCACTTGGGCCACACCAGCACCCGCTCAGGGACATAAGGTGGGTCAAGAACTTGATATCGTATGCGATATCAAGTTTCCAACAGACCTATTCCTCCCGACGCCCGCCGCCGAAACCTAGGCCGTCGTCAGCTCACCCTCGTCGGCATTGTCGGCTCGCGGGATCTCGGTTCCTCCCGGCAACGGCGGCACCCGGGTGGCGCGCACATACACCGTGTCGCCTTCCTTTAGCCCCAGCGCTTCGGCGTCGCCGCGGGTGATCTGCGCGGTGAACGGCGTGTGGTCAGCCGCGCTGGTCAACTCCACGCGAACTTCGAAGCCCAGCATGACAATTCGATCGATAGTCGCCCGGAGTACGCCAGTGGCCTGGACCGAATCGTCACTGTCTGACGCTATCGCCATCTCGGGATTGCGGCCGACGCGGATGTCATGAGGCCGAACCAGCGAGCCGTTCAACGATGACACCGCACCGAGGAACGACATGACAAACGCGTTGGCTGGCGCGTCGTAGACCTCCGTGGGTGAGCCGACCTGCTCGATGCGGCCCTTGTTGAGCACCGCGATGCGATCCGCGACATCGAGGGCTTCGGATTGGTCGTGGGTGACCAGCACGGTCGTGACGTGCACCTCGTCATGCAGCCGCCGCAGCCACGCCCGAAGGTCTTCGCGAACTTTTGCGTCCAGCGCACCGAACGGCTCGTCGAGCAGCAGCACTTCCGGATCGACTGCCAGCGCTCGCGCCAGCGCCATCCGCTGACGCTGGCCGCCGGAGAGCTGGTTGGGGTAACGGGTCTGAAACCCGCTGAGCCCCACCACTTCCAGAAGGTTGTCGACCTTCTCCTTGATCTCGGTCTTCGGTTTCTTGCGGATCTTGAGGCCGAACGCCACATTGTCACGCACCGTCAGATGCTTGAACGCGGCATAGTGCTGGAACACAAAGCCGATACCGCGCCGCTGCGGCGGGATGTGCGTCACGTCGCGCCCGTTGATCGTGATGGTGCCGGTGTCGGGTAGGTCCAAGCCAGCGATCGCCCGCAACAGGGTCGACTTCCCCGAACCACTCGGGCCCAGCAGTGCGGTCAGCGAACCCGACGGCACCTCGAAGTCGACGTTGTCCAGCGCCGCAAAGTCGCCGTAGTGCTTGTTGGCGCCCCGCACGATGATTGCGTTGGTCATTTCCCGCGTCTCCTTTATGCCTGCTTGCCCGCACGCGAGCGCTGGGCGTCGAGGACCAGCTGAATGATCAGGACGAGCACCGCCACCGTCATCAGCAGCGTGGACACGGCGTAGGCCCCGTATTCCGCGCCGCGGTTGTAGCGGTCGGCCACTAACAGTGTGAGCGTTTGTGACGCACCGGGAAGATTGGACGACACCATGATGACCGCCCCGAACTCACCGAGCGTGCGCGCGATCGTCAGGACGACCCCGTAGGTCAGGCCCCACCGGATCGACGGCAGTGTCACCCGCCAAAATGTCTGCCACCACTGCGATCCCAGGGTGGCGGCGGCTTCCTCTTGATCGGTGCCGATCTCATGCAGCACCGGTTCAACCTCGCGGATCACGAACGGAACGGTGACGAAGATGCTGGCCAACACGATGCCGGGGATACCGAAGATGATCTTGAAGCCGAGGTTGTTCTCGACGAAACCCAACAATCCCGCCGACCCCCACAGCAGGATCAGCGCGACACCCACCACGACCGGTGACACCGCGAAGGGCAGGTCGATGACTGCCTGCAAGGCGCTCTTACCACGGAATCTGTTGCGCGCCAATACCAATGCGGTCGGCACACCGAAGAGAACATTGAGCGGCACGACAATCGCCACGACGAGCAAAGACAACTGCAGCGCCGAGATCGCCGCCGGTGTCGTGATCGAGTCGACAAAGGCGCCGACGCCGGGTTGGAACGTGCGCCATAAAATCAGCCCGACGGGCACGATGACCAGGATCGTGACATAGGCCAGCGCAAGGTAGCGCAGCAGATGGCGCACGGCCGGCGACAGCGTCATCGCGCCAGCTCCTCGCGCTTAGCGGCCCGCGACCCGATGGCCCGCAGGATGAACAACACCACGAACGAGATCACCAGCAGCACAATGGAGATCGCGGCGGCTCCGGTGCGGTCGTCGTTTTCGATCAGCGTGCGGATCCACTGCGACGAGACCTCGGTCTCCCCTGGTACTGCGCCGCCGATCAGGACCACAGAACCGAACTCGCCGATGGCACGCGAGAACGCCAGCCCAGCTCCGGACAGCAGCGCCGGCAGTAGCGCGGGCAGGATCACCTTGGTGAAGATCGTCCAGTTGTTGGCGCCGAGGGAGGCGGCCGCTTCCTCTGTTTCGCGGTCAAGTTCCAACAGCACCGGCTGAACGGAACGCACCACGAACGGCAGGGTGACGAACAGCAGCGCCACGCCCACGCCCCACTTGGTGTGCTGCAGGTGAAGATCCACCGGGCTGTTCGGCCCGTAGAGGGCGAGCATCACCAAGCTCGCAACGATGGTCGGCAACGCGAACGGCAGATCGATCACGGAGTCAACAAGTCGCTTGCCGGGAAAGTCGTCGCGGGTGAGCACCCAGGCGACGAGCAGTCCGAAGAAGAGGTTGACGAGCGTGACGCCGGCCGAGATCGTCAGCGTCACCCGGAACGATTCGATGGCCGCGTTGGAGGTGACGGCGAGCCGGAATGCCTGCCAGCCGCCGCCGGCGGACTGCCAGAGGATTGCCGCCAGCGGCAGCAGCACGATGATGCTGAGCCAGATCGACGCGGCGCCAACGCGCAGCGACGTCGTCCCGTACCGGCCGCCGAAAAGGCCTGGCGCCCGGCCGGCGTCACCGTTGCCGGTGAGTTCGGGCCGGGTCGCCTCCGGATTGGGTTCGACGGTTGCCGTCATCCAGTCGCCTGCTTGTAGATCTTCGTGATGCTGCCGTTGTCCTTGTCGAACAACGCCGGATCAACCGCGCTCCATCCTCCCAGGTCGGCGATGGTCCACAGCTGTTGCGGCGTCGGGAAGTCAATGGCGAAATCCTCGGCGACCGACGGATCGACCGGCCGGAATCCGGCCTGCGCCCAGATCTTCTGCCCCTCCTTGGTGTACAGGAAGTTCTTCAGCGCGGTGGCCTTGTCCAGGTGTGTGCTGGAGGTGACGATCGCGACGGGGTTCTCGATCTTGAAGGTCTGCGGCGGGTTGACGTGCTCGACGGGCTTGCCCTGCCGCTCGACGTTGATCGCCTCGTTCTCATAGGAGATGAGCACGTCACCGGTGCCCTGCAGGAAAACGTCGGTGGCCTCGCGGCCGGAACCCGGACGCGTCTTGACATGCTCGGTGACCAGCTTGGTGACGAAATCCAGGCCGGCCTGCTGGTTCGCGCCGCCGTTGCTCTTGGCTGCGTACGGCGCAAGCAGGTTCCACTTGGCGGAGCCGGAGCTCAGCGGGCTCGGGGTGACGACCTCCAGCCCGGGCTGCAGCAAGTCGTCCCAGTCCTTGATGTTTTTCGGGTTGCCCTTGCGAACGACCAGGGAAACCACCGACCCGAACGGGATGCCCCTTGTGGTGTCGGCGCTCCAGTCCTTGTCCACCTTGTTGGCCTTGACGAGGCGGCTGACATCCGGCTCGACCGAGAAGTTCACGATGTCGGCGGGCTTGCCGTCAACGACGGCGCGCGACTGGTCACCTGAGGCGCCGTAGGACGTCGTCACCGCGACGCCCTTGCCCTCCGGCGTGGCCGCGAACGCCGGGATGATCTTGCTCCAGCCGGGTTCTGGCACCGCGTAGGCGACGAGCGTCAGCGTGGTCTCCGCGGCCGGCTGATCGCCGCCGCCTGCGACATCGCTGGAGCCGCCGCCGCAGGCCGCAAGCAGCGTCGCTGTGGCGGTCAGGACAGTGGCATAACGCCAGGACTTGCGGATGGTGGGCATTTGATGGCCTTTCCTTGCAGGGGACGTAACGGGTTGGCCCGTCACGTGAGCAAGGCGAGGGATCAGTACCTGGGCATGAAAACAGCCGCTACCGACACCAAACCGCGGACGGGCGTGGAGTCAGCGACAACAACAGATATCAGCGACAGCACTGAATCCCACGGCAATGAGGGCCACGATGTGGCCGCCCTTGTTGCCGGACGCTGTCTGCATGGCGCGAAGAATAACAGAATCGCCGAGCACGCTCAGGTTGGCCTTAGCCCGCTTAACGAGTTAGCAGCCACGTCACAATGACCAGCACCATGAGCACGACGAGCACCAGGGTCACCCGCGACCGGGGCAGCCCGCTCATTCGGTGTCCTCGCGCTTGTGCCGCGCGCGCCGCAGCAGGCGGATCCCGTTGCCCAATGCGCCGTCGAGGCCGATCGCCGTCACGTACGCGAGCGCCAGCACGACTGGCATCACCACGGCGGTCTGGGCGACGAACGGCAGGCCGGACAGCCACAGTTCGACGCCGTCCCACCAGTTGAGGAAGCCGCCCACCTAGCCAGACTAGGTGATGCGAAGATGACCGGGTGCCGGCCGATGGCGACGATCCCGCCCACACTGCTGAAAAGACCACATGCATCATCGCCGGCGGCGGTCCCGCGGGAATCATGCTGGGCCTGCTGCTCGCCCGCGGCGGCGTCGATGTCACCGTGATGGAAAAGCATGCCGACTTCCTGCGCGACTTCCGCGGCGACACCGTGCATGCCAGCACCCTGCGGCTGCTCGACGAATTGGGACTTGCCGACGAATTCGCGCGGATGCCGCACCGCGAGGTCGAGTCGCTGAACATGAAGATTCAGGGCACCGAGGTCAGCATCGACTTGGGTCGAATTCCCGGTCCGCACAAGCACATTGCGCTGGTTCCTCAATGGGATTTCCTCGAGCTGCTGGCGGCGGCCGCCGAGAAGGAGCCGACGTTTCGGTTGTTGCGCAGTACCGAAGTGCTGGCACCGATAATCCGCGCGGGGGCTCGGAAAGACAGAGTGATCGGTGTCAGCTACCGCGACAACGAGGGACAGCCGCGTGAACTGTACGCCGAGTTGACGGTGGCCTGCGACGGGCGCTCGTCGACGCTGCGCAATGCAATGGGCTTGGCGCCGAGGAGCTTTGGGGCACCAATGGACGTGTGGTGGTTTCGGCTGCCGCGCAACGCCGACGATCCGCACGGCCTGGCCGGCGTGCTCGGCGCCGGCCACGCATGCATCGCGATCGACCGCGGCGACTACTTCCAAATCGCCTATGTCATCCCCAAGGGCCGCGACGCGGAGCTGCGCGCGCAGGGCATCGAGACGCTGCACCGCGGCGTGGTGGCGCTGGTGCCGTGGCTGGCCGGCCGGGTCGAGACCGTCACGTCGTTCGACGAGGTCAAGCTGCTGGACGTTCAGCTCAACCGACTGCGGCGCTGGTACACCGACGGGCTGTTGCTGATCGGAGACGCCGCGCACGCGATGTCGCCGGTCGGTGGGGTCGGGATCAACCTCGCCGTCGCCGACGCCGTCGCCGCGGCGGGGATGCTCGCAGGGCCGCTGCGAGCCGGCACTGTTTGTACCAGGCAGTTGGCGCGGGTGCAGGCTCGGCGGTGGTTACCTGCCGCGCTGATTCAGTCGGTGCAGCGCGTCATCCACACCCGGGTCATCGCGGTCGCCGTTTCAGCCGGTCAACCGGTTAAACCGCCCCTTTTGGTGCGGATCGCCAACAAGGTGACGGCGCTGCGCACTGCGGCGGGATATGCCGTCGCCATCGGTCCGCTGCCCGAACATGTCCCCGAGTTTGCCCGCCGCTGAGCCGAACGCCGCAGGACACGCGCCGACACAAGTAGACGCCAGGCCTCTCGGCAGTCGATGATGTCCGCATGGTGCTGCCACAAACCGAGCCTTCCGACGGGTCGCCGGAGGCCCCCGGGACCGACAACGGGTCGCCGACAGTCCATGTCGGCGAGCCGGAGGCCCCGTTCACCGTGACGGCACCGGTGCCGTATGTCTCCAGCGGGTCGTTGCGGAACCCTTTTCCGCCGATCGCGGACTACGCGTTTCTATCCGACTGCGAGAACACCTGCCTGATCTCGTCGGCCGGCTCGGTGGAATGGCTGTGTGTCCCCCGCCCTGACTCCCCCAGCGTCTTCGGTGCGATCCTGGACCGCGGCGCCGGCCACTTCCGGATGGGCCCCTACGGGGTCTCTGTGCCCGCGGCCCGTCGCTACCTGCCGGGCAGCCTGATTCTCGAGACCACCTGGCAGACCCACACCGGCTGGGTAATCGTCAGGGATGCACTGGTGATGGGCCCCTGGCACGACATCGACACCCGGTCGCGCACGCATCGCCGCACGCCGATGGACTGGGACGCCGAGCACATTCTTCTGCGCACGGTGCGCTGCGTGAGCGGGACGGTCGAGCTGGTGATGAGCTGCGAGCCGTCGTTCGACTACCACCGCAACAACGCCAGCTGGGAGTATTCGGCCCAGGGGTACGGGGAGGCGATCGCGCGGGCCAACAAGAACGCTGACAGCCATCCCACGCTACGGCTGACGACCAACCTGCGCATCGGGCTGGAAGGCCGCGAGGCGAGGGCGCGGACCCGAATGAAGGAGGGCGACAACGTCTTCGTCGCGCTGTCCTGGTCCAAGCACCCGGTGCCGCAGACCTATGACGAGGCCGCCGACAGGCTGTGGCAGACCAGCGAGTGCTGGCGGCAGTGGATCAACATCGGGGACTTCCCCGACCACCCGTGGCGGTCGTATCTGCAGCGCAGCGCGCTGACGCTGAAGGGCCTGACTTACTCGCCGACCGGGGCTCTGCTGGCGGCGCCGACCACGTCGCTGCCGGAAACGCCTCAGGGCGAACGAAATTGGGACTACCGCTATGCGTGGGTGCGCGATTCGACGTTCGCGCTGTGGGGCCTGTACACGCTGGGGCTGGACCGCGAGGCCGACGACTTCTTCGCGTTCATCGCCGACGTGTCGGGCGCCAATAACGGTGAGCGCCATCCGCTTCAGGTGATGTATGCCGTTGGCGGGGAACGCAGCCTGGTCGAAGAGGAGCTGCACCACCTGTCCGGCTACGACAACGCCCGCCCGGTGCGCATCGGGAACGGCGCCTACAACCAGATGCAGCACGACATCTGGGGCACGATGCTGGACTCTGTATATCTGCACGCGAAGTCCCGCGAGCAGATCTCCGACAACTTGTGGCCGGTGCTCAAGCAGCAAGTCGAGGAGGCGATCAAGCATTGGCGTGAGCCCGACCGCGGCATCTGGGAGGTACGCGGCGAGCCACAACATTTCACGTCATCGAAGATCATGTGCTGGGTGGCGCTCGACCGCGGGTCAAAGCTGGCCGAACTCGAGGGCGAGAAATCCTATGCGCAGCAGTGGCGCGCGATCGCCGAGGAGATCAAGGCCGACATTCTGGCCCACGGCGTCGATTCGCGCGGCGTGCTGACCCAGCGCTACGGCGACGATGCGTTGGACGCCTCGCTGCTTCTGGCGGTGCTGACGCGCTTCTTGCCCACCGATGATCCGAGGGTGCGCGCGACGGTGCTGGCCATCGCCGACGAGCTCACCGAAGACGGATTGGTGCTGCGCTACCGCGTCGAGGAGACCGACGACGGCCTGTCCGGCGAGGAGGGCACGTTCACGATCTGCTCGTTCTGGCTGGTGTCGGCCCTGGTCGAGATCGGCGAGATCCACCGGGCCAAGCACCTGTGCGAGCGGCTGCTGTCCTTCGCCAGCCCGCTGCATCTATACGCCGAGGAGATCGAGCCGCGAACCGGCAGACACTTGGGTAACTTCCCGCAGGCCTTCACCCACCTGGCATTGATCAACGCGGTGGTGCACGTTATCCGGGCCGAGGAAGAGGCCGACAGCTCCGGCGTGTTCGTGCCGGCTAACGCCCCGATGTAGCTCCGATTGCGCGTCAGTGAAGGGTCGGTAGCGGTTCAGGATCATCGTGTGCCGATGTCTTGTTGGGCCTTTCGATGTCGAGCACCATGACTGCATGAGCTATTACGTGGGGGCTGAGCCGTCGCGACGGATGATCGATGTGGCGACCGGAATCCTGGTCGCCCTGCGCGGCTGCACGGACAGGGAAGCCTTCGACGAACTGGTCAGTGTGGTGCACCAGACGGGCATCGGCATCGGGCGGTTGGCAGCCGGATTGGTCGCCGTAGCCAGCGGGGCGTCGTCGGCGGATCACGCCGAGGCGTTCACCGTGTGGGGTGAATTGATCGACCGCGCCCGCCTGGTTTCTGTCGTCAACTAGCCGACGCGGGCAAAATCAGATAGGCGCTTCCGGGCGGTCAGCCGGCTAGCGCCCTGCGGTGGGCGAGGCGACGCTCCGCGAAGGCACGGCCCGTTTCAGCATCACCGGTGACGTAGCCGACGATGTCGGCAAGCCTGTTGATACGGCCCCCGCCGCCCCATGTTCCGTCGGGAATCTCGTTGGTGAACACCCACACTCGATTGGGGTCGTAGGAATGCGCGTTGTTCTCCGCGCGCAACACCGCGTCGGTGATGTCACGCACGATTGCGGCCCGCCGCTCGTCATCGAACTGCCCCTCAGGAACCGACGCGATGAACCGGTACCGCGGTTCGGCGGCACGCTCACCAGCGACGAACACCTCGTCGGGGCGGTGCAGGAACACCCACGCGATCGCCCGCGCCCGCGGATCGGTTGGGTCAGCCCCTTCGTGTCGCAGCAGTAGGTCGGTCAGCTGGGACACCAGCGTGTGTTCGGCGTCGGGTGAGAGCGCTCCGGCGGGGATGTACGCGTCGAGCATGGGCATGGGCCAAACCTCCATCGGTTGGAGCTGAGTTTATTTTCTGAACCTATGCTTTTGGGTTTAGATTGTCAACCCAGCTATGATGGGCCCGTGCACGCAGACCGGTTCCGTTACAGCGCCGCCAACTGTTCGATCGCGGGCACGCTCGGTGTGGTCGGCGAGAAATGGACGCTGCTTGTCCTGCGTGAGGCGTTCTACGGGGTTCGACGGTTCGATGACTTCCACACCGCGTTGGGATGCGCACGCAATCTGCTCGCCACTCGATTGAAAACGCTTGTGGCGCAAGGCCTTTTAGAGCGAGTTGGCTACACCGACGAACGGGGCCGCGGGCGGCACGAGTACATGCTTACCGACAAGGGCCGCGAATTGTTCCCCGTCGTGGTCGCCTTGATGCAGTGGGGCGACAAGTGGACCGCAGACGAAGCCGGGCCCGCCGTGCAGCTGTTCCATCGCGACTGCGGACAGCCCGTCGCCGCCCAATTGACCTGCGCCGGAGGCCATGCGGCCCTTGGCGCGCGCGATGTCGAGGCCGCGCCCGGCCCGGGCGCGATCAGCGTGGCCTAGGACCAAAGGCCGCCGGCTACTTCTTGGCCGCGTTCGCGACCATGTCGTTGGCGATGGTCACGGCCTCGTCCTTGATGCTGTAGCCGCACGCCCAAGCCTCGACGGTCACGTTCGACACGACCGACAGCGCATGCTGACAGCCCCACCCGTCCGCATCTTCTTGCGCTGTCATCTGGGTGATCAACGTGTCTTCGGCGGTGAGGCTGTCGATCTCCCACAAGTAGGTGGCATCGACATCGTCGACCGAGACGGAGTAGCCCGAACATTTCTCCCACGACGACTTCGAGTCGTCGAAGAATTGTTGCGCTTTCTCGGCCGAGGGGTAGAGCACCGCGGTCTGCTCTACCCAGTGTTCGTTGTCCTCGTCAGGTTCACGGACCACCTGGTCCCGCATCGCCGTCCATCCGCTGCCGGCGTAGACGGGCTCCTCCGCGCCGTAGACCGCACCGAGGCAGTCCGGGTCCGACACCTCCGCGGAATGATCGATCATCTCCTCCATCTCGCTGATGACCTTCATCTGCGTGGCACCCATGATGCCGTTGAGTTCGCCCACCGACAGCAGGACATCGTCGAGTTTGGCTTCGGTCAGCGGTGGCACGTCGATCGGCGCCGCATTCTGCGCGCGCACCGCGGTGCCGGGCACGGAGCTGACGCATCCGGAGAGCAGGATCGACGCCGCGATGACGGCCCCGACAGCGCACACGCGAGCAACCGTGCCATTTAGGATCACCGCGCTATTGTGACCGACCGCCGCGCTGAGTGTGGGGCAGGCGTCAATTTTGCTAGGTCTCGACGACCGGGGAGCGTGCTTACGAAACGCCGATTTTCCGCAGCATCAGGTGGGCGACGTCGACAGCACGGCGCGCTCCTGCACCGGCGTCGGCATCCGTGATCTCCACGTCAACAACGCAATCCGACCCGACGCCAAGGGCCCGTTGAATCATCGAGCCATCGTCGTGCAGCACCACGGCGGAAATCACTTTGTTCTCGACCAGCACGTCGGTGATCCGGCTCGACCCGTCCGCACCCTGTTCCGGTTGGTGCAAAACCAGCGTCTGGCCGTTGCACCGCCGCCACTTGTCGGCCGACGCGGCGAAAAACGCCTGCGCGTCATCAATACTCGCGAACTTGACCACCCCGAAGAACCCCGACACCGGCGGGCCGTTGAAATCGCCACCCGCCCATGACTCGCTGGCCACCTCGCGGATCGGGCTGGCCTGATAGACCACCTTCTGCAGCCGATAGCCGGCGCTCACACACTCGATGGGCGTCGCCTCGGCTTCACCGACACCAGCCAACAGCATGTCGGCACCACCCATGACGCGCTGACCCGTGAAGCCCGGGCCAACGCCAAGGGTGGCGGTGAGCTCGTCGCCAGTTGGCAAAGCCTGGTCCGACGAACGGGTCACCGACGGGCTGGCGGCCTCGGCGATGCGGAGGACCGGGGCGCCACCGACGTCTGAAGAGCATCCGGCGAGCACCGCACACGCGCTCAACGCCGCGATCGTCGATCGGGTTGAGCGCATCATTTCCTACTTCTTCGCCTTGTCGGCGGCTGCGGAATCGGTGGACAGGGCGGCGACGAACGCCTCCTGCGGCACCTCGACCCGTCCGATGGTCTTCATCCGCTTCTTGCCTTCCTTCTGCTTCTCCAGCAGCTTGCGCTTGCGCGTGATGTCACCGCCGTAACACTTCGATAGCACGTCTTTGCGGATTGCGCGGATGTTTTCGCGAGCAATGATCTTCGAACCGATCGCCGCCTGGATCGGAACTTCGAACTGCTGACGCGGAATCAGCTCCTTGAGTTTGGTGGTCATCTTGTTGCCGTACGCGTAGGCCGAGTCCTTGTGCACGATCGCGGAAAACGCGTCAACGGCCTCACCCTGCAACAGAATGTCGACCTTCACCAGATCCGATTCCTGCTCGCCTGCCTCCTCGTAGTCGAGGCTGGCGTAGCCGCGGGTGCGCGACTTCAGCATGTCGAAGAAGTCAAAGATGATCTCCCCCAACGGCATTGTGTAGCGCAGCTCCACCCGCTCCGGCGACAGATAGTCCATCCCGCCCAGCTCGCCGCGCCGCGACTGGCACAGTTCCATGATTGTGCCGATGAACTCGCTTGGCGCGATGATGGTCGTCTTGACCACCGGTTCGAACACGGCGCGCATCTTGCCGTCGGGCCAATCCGAGGGGTTGGTGACGACCTTCCCTGGATCACCGGGCGCCGTATCCTCTGTTACAACGCGATACACCACGTTTGGCGACGTCGAAATCAGGTCGAGGTCGAACTCCCGCTCGAGGCGCTCGCGGGTGATCTCCATGTGCAGCAGGCCCAGAAATCCGCTGCGGAAGCCGAACCCCAGTGCCACCGAGGTCTCCGGCTCGTAGGTCAGCGCGGCGTCGTTGAGCTGCAGCTTGTCCAGCGCCTCGCGCAGATCCGGGTAGTCGGAGCCGTCGACCGGATACAGCCCCGAGTAGACCATCGGCCTTGGCTCGCGGTATCCGGTGAGCGGCTCGGTCGCGCCGTGGCGCGCACTGGTTACGGTGTCGCCGACCTTGGACTGGCGCACGTCCTTCACGCCGGTGATCAGGTAGCCGACTTCTCCTACGCCCAGACCCACGGACGGCTTCGGGTCGGGCGAGACGATGCCGACTTCCAGCAACTCATGGTGAGCGCCGGTGGACATCATCTTGATCCGCTCGCGCGGGACGATCTTGCCATCGACGACGCGCACGTAGGTCACCACACCGCGGTAGGTGTCGTAGACCGAGTCGAAGATCATCGCGCGCGCCGGGGCGTCGGCGTCGCCGGTCGGCGGCGGCACCTCGCGAACGACGTGGTCGAGCAGCTCGGCGACGCCGTCGCCGGTCTTTCCCGACACCCGCAACACGTCGGCGGGTTCGCAGCCGATGATGTGAGCGATCTCGGCGGCGTAGCGGTCCGGATCGGCGGCGGGCAGATCGATCTTGTTGAGCACCGGGATGATGTGCAGGTCGCGGTCCAACGCCAGGTACAGGTTGGCCAGCGTCTGGGCCTCGATGCCCTGCGCGGCGTCGACAAGCAGCACGGCCCCCTCGCACGCCTCCAGCGCCCGAGATACCTCGTAGGTGAAGTCGACGTGGCCGGGAGTGTCGATCAAGTGCAGCACGTAGTCGACTTGCCCCACTCTCCATGGCAGCCGGACGTTTTGGGCCTTGATGGTGATGCCGCGCTCGCGTTCGATATCCATCCGGTCGAGGTACTGCGCACGCATATCCCGATCGGCGACCACACCGGTGAGTTGCAGCATTCGATCGGCCAGCGTCGACTTGCCGTGATCGATGTGGGCGATGATGCAGAAGTTCCGAATCAGCGCCGGCGCGGTGAAGGTCTTGTCGGCGAGGCTGCTGATGGGAATCTCCTGGTCGGGCGGGTCGCGGTGCGCTACCAGCGTATCGAGGGGGGACCCTTCGGGCACAATCGCGCGACGCCACCTTCACTTATGCTCGAAACATGGCTCCGCCGTGGAAGACGTTCCAGCGTTTTCTGGATGTCACTGAGAACCTCGTGTTCAACGAGGCGCCGAAGTTCATCCGCAACATCCAGCAGTCGGAAACGCTGCAGCGGAGCATCCAGGTCGGGATCAAGGTCGGACTCGACGCCCTAACGGGTTCCGCCAATGACGAGACGCCGGCGATCACCGCAGGCCGGCCAGTGACCAACACCAGCGTTCCCACCGCGCACCGGGCCCGCAAGCTGGTGTACGCCCCGGATCTCGACGGCCGCGCCGATCCCGGCGAGATCGTGTGGACCTGGGTGGTCTATGAAGACGACCCGACCCGCGGAAAGGACAGGCCGGTGCTCGTGGTCGGCCGGGACCGCCGCACCCTGCTGGGTTTGATGTTGTCGAGCCAGGAGCACCACCGCGACGACCCGGACTGGATCAGCATCGGCACCGGCAGCTGGGACTACGAAGGCCGGGCCAGCTGGGTGCGGCTGGACCGCGTGCTCGACGTGCCAGAAGAAGGCATTCGTCGCGAAGGCGCGATCCTCGAGCGGGAAACGTTCGCGGTGATCGCGGCGCGGCTGCGCGCCGAGTACTCCTGGAGCTGACTTTCCCGCGCGAGCAGACGCGAAAGCCCCCTCAAACGGCGCATTTTGGGGGAATTTGCGTCTGCTCGTCCGAAAAACTAGCGGGCTGTCCGCCACATCGGCCACATGCTCGGACCGCCGTCGGGCAATTTGATCTCGCCGGTGACCTCGAATCCGAACCGCATGTAGTACGGCACTGTCTCCTGCTTGGTCGATTCCAGGTACGCGGGCGCGTGATCGGCATCGCAGCGGTCCAGCCGTGAGCGCAGCAGAGCCTGCCCGAACCCTGCGCCGCGCACCGTCGGGTCGCTCCCGATGGCCATCAGATACCAGTGCGGCTCCTCGGGATGCACCTTCTTCATGAGCTCGGCGACTTGTTGCGCCGCCTTGGCCCGCGACCGGAAGATCCACAGGAATGCGGGCATCAACGTCAATTCGTCGAGACGCGACGGCTTCGGTGGCGAGGGCGGATCCCACAACGTGGCGGCTCCGATATCCGAGCCGTTCGAGGCGACCTCAACGCCGCCACGGCCCAGGTACTGCCGCCGCGTCAAGATCGCGAACATCCGCGGCAGACCCTTCGCCCGGAGTCGATCGTCGGGCAGCATCCATTTCATGATCGGGTCTTCGTAGAACGCCCGCCCGAGCGTGGCCGACAATGCACGCACGTCAGCGCGTTGCGCAGGACGCACAGCGATGTCCGTCGGCAAGATCAGCGGCCCTGGGTGATGTAGGCCTGCAGTTGCTCCTGTTGGGTTTCAAGCTCTTCCATGCGCGTCTTCACCACGTCGCCAATGCTGACGATTCCGGCCAGCCGCCCGTTGACCACGACGGGCACGTGCCGCACACGATTCTCGGTCATCAACGCGTTGAGCCTGTCGACCGAATCGTCGGGTGTGCACGTCACCACCAGCGTCGTCATGATCTCCGACACCGGCCGCCTGAGAATTTCGCCGCCCATTTCGTGCAGTTTGCGCACGACATCGCGCTCGGAGACGATGCCCGCCAGCCCGTCTGGCGACACCACCACCATCGCGCCGATGTTGTGCACCGTGAGCTCGGTGAGCAGCCCGGCGACCGAGGTCTCGGGGGTGATGGTCGCCACCGACGCACCCTTGTTCCGCAATACGTCCGCGATCCGCATCGATGCCTCCGTTTCGTGATGTAGTTCACAGGCTAGGTCCGACGCGCCCGGGACGAAAGAGATTCCGATGTTGCAACCGGGTCACGCCCACGGCCGCAGCGCGACGGCCGTGGCGCGCTGCAGTCTCTGCCGCACGACGTCCGGATCGTCTTCGTCGCGAAGCAGCACCTCGAGTGCGCCGGCGATGGCGCCGACGAACGCACCGACCAACGCGGCGGCTTCGACCTCGTCCAGCTTGTCGGGAAACGCGGCGTGCAGTCGGGCCGCGATCTCGGTCTGGGCATCGGCCTGACGCTGAAGACCCCTACCGCGCACCGCCGGAACCGTGCGCACGTACCGCAGGCGCAGCGCTGCCATCTGCCCAACGAGGTCTTCGCCGGCGTCCCCCAGTTCACTCATCGCGCGCACGAGAATCTCCGTCGGCCCCTCGTCGGGTCGACGCTCGTCGATCGCGTTCAGCGCCGCCCGCACCCGCGCATCAGCGTCGGGGAACAACACGTCTTCCTTGCTGGCGAAGTATGAGAAAAAGGTGCGGGTGCTGACGTCTGCCGCGGCGGCGATGTCGGCGATCGTCGTGCGGTCGTACCCGCGCTGCTCGAACAGGTCCGCGGCGGCATCGATCAATGCCTGCCGGGTGCGGACGCGTTTGCGCTCACGCAAGGACGACATATCCGCAGCGTAACGCGAAACTGGGAACTTGCTGCACTTAATGTAATTTTTCATTCGATGCAGGTAACGTCGATTCCATGCAACGCGCATTGATCTCCGGTGCCGGCATCGCCGGCGCGACGGCCGCGTACTGGCTGGCCAAGGCCGATTTTCAGGTAATGGTCGTGGAACAGGCGCAGGACATGCGGTCGAGTGGCAGCCCAGTCGACGTCCGCGGCGCCGCCGTCGAGGTCGCCGAGCGGATGGGCGTCATGGAACGGATCCGCGCCGCCGATACGCGCGTGAGCGACATGGTCTTCGTCAACTCACGCGGACACGCCGTCAGCCGGATCGACATGCGCAGCACCTGGGCCAAATCCGGCGATGTGGAGTTGTCCCGGGGCCAGCTCGCGGCGATACTGCGCGGCGCGGTGCCAGGCGACGTGGAGTTTCAGTTCGGTAACTCGGTGACGGCGCTCGCACCGGACGCCGACGGGGTCACCGCCGAATTCGCGTCCGGACCTGCCTGTCGATTCGACGTCGTCATCGGCGCAGACGGGGCACATTCAGGCGTCCGGGCGCTGGCCTTCGGCCCCGAGACCGACTACCTCAAACACCTTGGCGTCTACATCGCGACGCTGCCATTGGACGGCGAGGCGGGCACAGACCTCGTCATGTACAACACGCCCGGCCGAGCCGTGGCCATCCACCCCGCGGGTGGCCATCCGGGTGCCGCGTTCATGTTCCGCGCACCACAGATCCCCCAGCTCGACCACCGAGACCTCGACCAGCACAAGCGGCTGCTGTGTGATGCCTTTGCCGGTGCGGGATGGCGCGTACCCGAACTGCTGGACCGGGTGCGGTCGGCAGACGACCTGTACTTCGACTCGGTCAGCCGGATCCACGTGCCCACGTGGTCTCGCGGTCGGATCGGCCTGGTCGGTGACGCCGCATCGTGTGTCTCGTTGTTCGGCGACGGCTCCAGCCTCGCGATGACCGGTGCATTCACCCTGGCCGACGCACTGACCGGCGACATACCGGCAGGCTTGCGCGCCTATGAGGCGCGGCATCGACCCCAACGGGCGAGCAAGGAGAACTCCGTGGCATACGCGACGAGGCTGTTGATCCCCGCTACCTCGGCAGGCATCGCGGTCCGCAACGCCGCGATGCGCCTGATGCCCCTGGTCAGCCGACTCCAGAGATCCGCGAACCGGTATTCCAGCAGAGAAAGTTCGAGAGCGGACCTGCTGGAATACCGTGTCGCCGAGACTCGTTAGGACAGCCATGACAGGAGCCAACTCTGTGCCAGCAGTCAAGCTGGGCGACGAATTGTCCGTCAGTGCAATCGGTTTCGGCGCGATGGCACTGACGCCGGTGTACGGCGAGGTTGACGACACTGAGTCGCTGGCCACCCTGAACCGCACCGTGGACCTCGGCGTGACCTTCATCGATACCGCCAACATCTACGGCAACGGCAACAACGAGAAGCTGATCGCCAGGTTGCTGGCAGACCGCCGCGACGAGGTGACCCTGGCGACCAAATTCGGGATCGAGGGAAACCCCGCCGAGCGTGCCGCGGGTCAGATCGGAATGCGTGGTGACGCGCCCTACGTGCGCCAGTCCATCGACGAAAGCCTGCAGCGGTTGCAGACCGACGTCGTAGACCTTTATTACATGCACCGGCGAGACGTGAACGTGCCGATCGAGGAAACCGTCGGCGCTATGGCTGAATTGGTGGCCGCGGGCAAGGTCCGTCATCTCGGTTTGTCGGAGGTGACCGCCGACGAACTGCAGGCCGCCGTCGCCGTGCATCCGATCGCTGCCGTGCAAAGCGAATGGTCGATCTGGAGCCGCGATGTCGAACGCAACGTGGTGCCTGCGGCGGCCGATCTCGGCGTGGGATTCGTGCCGTACTCGCCGCTGGGCCGTGGTTTCCTGACCGGAACCGTTCGCTCGGCCGCCGACCTGTCGTCGCCGAATGACTTCCGCAAGACCATGCCGCGGTTCAGCGAGGGCGCCCTGGACGCCAACCTCGCCGTGGTGGACGTGGTGCGGTCCGTCGCCGATCAGCAGGGTGCGACGCCCGCGCAGGTCGCGCTCGCCTGGCTGCGCTACCGCGCGGAGGCGCTCGGGGTTGCGGCAGTGCCGATCCCCGGTACCCGCCGGGCGGAACGGGTCGCGGAGAACCTGGGCTCGCTATCGGTCCAGCTGAGCCCCGAGCAGCTCAATGCGCTGGACGCTGCGGGCGCGGCGGTATCCGGTAACCGGTTTGCGGATATGAGCTTTGTGTCGGGCGGACGAGAGTAGTCAGCCCGGCTGCGGTCGGCTCACGCGAACTGCGATGGCTGCGTCGTCGAACTGGGCGGCCTGCGAGGTGATCCTGGCGATCCCGCTCGGTCGCTTGAGTAGCCCGCGGACGGCGATGACTGCGACCTGCTCGCCAACCCGGATCGCCTCGTCCACCCTGTCGCCTTGATCGGTGTGCAGCCGCGTGCGTTTCTGGGCGCCCTCGTCGAAGTTCAACAGCAGGCCTGCGGTCTCTTCGCGGTCGCAGTCGATGAACTTGCCCTCGCTGATCGCCGCCCCGATGAGATCGACGACCCAGTCCTTTAGCCGAGCGTAATCCGTCCAGAACTGGTGGAACTCGGACCGCTGATCGTGCGCAATCCGCTGGATCTCGTTGAAGTCAATCGGCGAAAGCGCAAGCTGCATCGTGTCGAATCGCAGCAGCCGGTACAACTTGACCGCCGGGGACCCCGAGCCGGCACCGACTTCGGCGATGAACTTCAGCGGCGCCCGATTGACCAGCAGGGTCTCACCCAGCAGCTGCTCCTTGTTACGGAACCAGTAGTACAGCGATGACTGCTGCAGGCCCGATGCGCGTGCGATGTCGCTCATCGTCGTTTGGGCGTAACCCTTTTCGGAGAACAGCTTCGTCGCCGCGCTGACGATGTCGGAGCGGGGTGACGTCGTCGACGCGGTGGCGGCGTTGTTGCGGGGTCGTCCGATGGCCTGGATCTTAACCAAGCGGCGGCTTCTCCCGGTGGGCGCGCTCGACGAGATCTCGTGCGGCTGCGACCACGTCCTGCCACAGCTCGAGCCCCGTCGACTTCGACGCGCGAGACGGGTATCCGGTGACCCCGTTGGTGGATACATGCTGGACCGCATAGCGGAAGACCGCACCCTCCGTGCGGTCGGGATCGTCGGCGTCACGCAACTTGTCGGTGTTCACGAGTTCGGGACGCAGCACGAGCATGAGCGAGGTCTCTGCCGCGTTGGCGTGCCAGTCGGCCGCATCCTCGGTCGCCCGCCGCGCGATGTCAGGCGTCAGATCCCACCATTGCATGACCCCGATCCGCAGCTCGGGAAATTCTCGCCGGAAGCGGTCGCACGCGATCCAGAGGGCGGCCGCGTTGCCGACGTGACCGTTGACGAAGAGCAGCCGCCGGAACCCAGAATCGACGCACGCTTCGGCGACCAGTCCGGCCGCCGCGGCCGTCTCCTCACCCGAGAATGCCACTGTGCCCGCGTGGCGTGTCCCGTGAAAGAAGCTGGCGCCGAAGGCAAGTGGCGGCAACACCACGGCAACGTCTCCTGCCGCGGCGTCGGCAAGGGCCGTCGCGATGATGGTGTCGGTGCCCACCGGCAGGTGCGGACCATGTTGTTCGGTCGCCCCGACCGGTATCAGCGCCACACAGTCGGGGTCCGCGGCGAGGCGCTCGGACAGCTGCGGCGATGTCAACTCTTCCCACTTGTGGGGCATGGTCACCAGAACCTCAGATAGCGTTCGGTCTCCCACGCCGACACGTGCGCGTTGTAACCGTCCCATTCGGCACGCTTCTCGGCCACGAACGACTCGAACATCTCATCGCCGAATACCTTACGAACCAGCGGATCAGCCTCGAGGTCGTCGAGCGCCTCGCCAAGTGACCGCGGCAACCAACCGATTCCACGCGCCACCAGATCCGGCTCCGCGACCCGGTAGAGGTTGTCGCGGTTGGGCTCCCCCGGATCGAGTCCCTCACGGATCCCTTCCAGTCCTGCGGCCAGCATGAGCGCACCACCGAGGTAGGGGTTGTTCGCGGCATCGGCGGCCCGGCACTCAACGCGCCCGCCTCCCCTCGGGATGCGCAGCATGTTCGTGCGGTTGTTGTCGCCATAGCAGGCGAACACCGGAGCCCACGTCAGTCCCGACATGCTGCCCTGCTTGACCAGCCGCTTGTAGCTGTTGACCGTCGGGGCGATGACCCCGCAGATCGCGTGCGCGTGCCGCAGCACCCCGGCGATGAACTGGTATCCGAGTGTCGAGAGCCCACAGCCGCGCGGATCATCCACGGCGGCAAACATGTTCGTGCCGGAGCTGTCGGCAAGCGACATGTTGTAGTGGGCCCCGCTGCCGGTACGGTCCGCGAACGGTTTGGGCATCCAGGACGCGAACAGGCCGTGCTTGCGTGCGATCTCGCCGACCATCATCCGGAAGAAGACCAGCCGGTCCGCCATCGATACGACGTCGGCGTAGGTGAAGTCGGTCTCGAACTGGCCGTTGCCGTCCTCATGATCGAACGAGTAGACGTCCCAGCCCAGTTCGTTCATCGCCGAGACGATCTCGTCGACCACAGGATAGTTGTGCAGCATCGTCCGCAAGTCGTAGCACGGTTTGTCGAGATTGTCGTCGGGACTGCCGGGCGCAGGCTTGTCGCTATCGGTGAGCAGGAAGAACTCGGTCTCGATGCCCAGATTGAACGTGTAGCCGAGCTCGGCGGCCTCGGTGGTCACCCGCTTCAGGATCTGCCGACTACACGCGTTGAACGGGGCGTCGCCGATCCACAGATCGCCTGGGAACCAGGCGACTTCGCGGTTGAAGGGCATGACGATCGGGTGGTCCAGGTCGGGATGAGGAGCGACCTCGTCGTCGTTCACGTCCTGCGGAACGCCGTCCAGCGCGGCCCCGGTGAACATTTCTGACCCCATGGCCGCCTGAGCCAGATGCCCGAGCGGCACCATCTTGGACTTGGGCTTGCCGTGCATGTCGACGAAGCTGATCGCGGCGTACTTGACGCCCTCGGCCGCCAGCCGGTCGGCCACCTCGTGGGCCGTCGACGCAACGCTGGTGGTCTGTCCGTTCAGGGTGGTCATCATCTTGTGTGTCATCCTGCCGATGCGAGAGTGGTTGTGGAGTTGACGATTTCAAGCTCGCGCCCGAGATACCGGTAGAACTCCCACAGCGGCCGCTCGAGGTGCGACAGCCGCCCGGTGCTCGTGACACCGGAGCGAATGGCGCGCTGCACGGCGGTACAGACATCGATGTCCTCACGGTGGATGTCGCAAATCGACTTGACCAACTGGCTGCGGCGCTCGTCGAGGTCCGGCGCCGCCAACGCGGCCGGAGACATGCAGATGTCGAGCTGAAGTTCGATCTTTCCTGCCCCGACCGGAAGTGTCTTGAGCCAGTACATGAATCCCGGTCCCAGCGAGATCTGCAGCAACGGATAGGCGATGAAGATCAGCAGCTTGTGGTGGTGCTCGGGGGTCAGCGTGTCGGCGCCAGGCGCCAGGAACGGAGGCTCTGCGGGGTAACCGGTCGCCTGTTGCGACCACATCGTGGTGAAGTAGTCGCCGACCTCACCGGTGTAGCTCAATGTCGCCGGGAATTCGTCCTCCAGCGACCCGCGGTGCGGGCCGATGTGGTGGTAGCACTCCATGAAATTGTCCACCATGATCTTCCAGTCCCAGTCGCACACGCCCCAGTCGGTCTGCTCGACGGTCTGATAGTTCTCCAGGTCATATGGGTCGACAAGTGGATCAAGAGCGGCGTATTGGCTCGCCAACGACTCCGCCTGGCCGTCGAAGTTCACCATCACGAAGCCCTTCCACACCTCGTGTCGAAATCCCTTGAGCGGATAGTCGTTCCGGTCGAAATCGGGCGACTTCTTCATCTCCGGCGCCCCCGCGAGGTGCCCATCCAGGCCGAACGACCACAGGTGATACGGGCATTGCAGGACGTTGGCCTGCCCCGCACCGCTGCACACCTCCATCCACCGGTGCGTGCAGTTGCGTGACAGCACGCGGATCTCGGAATGCCGGTCCCGTGTGACCACCAGCGGGGTATCGAGGATGTCGATGCTGTAGTAGCTGCCGGGCGTCGACACCTGCTCGACGCGACACAGGGGTATCCAGCCGCGCTTGAAGATCCGATCGACCTCAGCGGCGTAGAGGTCGTCGCTGCCGTAGGCCTCGGGCGGCAGGGTGATCGCCTTGTCGGGTGACTCGACGGCACAGGTGGCGGTGAGGCGGGAGTAGTCGAAAGACATGGGGCCGACGCTAAGGGTGCTCTGTTGCGGACCCGTTTCCTGGCCGTAAATGACCTATTGAAATTTGGACGGGTATTTGGGCGCCCGAATCTTGCGGATACATGCGGCTTTCCGGCTTCGTCTCAATACAGTATTGAAACGAAGGTTTCACCTTCTGACGGGCGCGAAAACGGTAGGAAGGACGTCATGATCGAGGTGACGCTGCTTGGCACCGGTAGTCCGATTCCCGACGCCCGACGGGCGGGACCGTCGACCCTTGTGCGCGCCGGCGGGCAGACATTCTTGGTCGACTGCGGCCGCGGCGTGCAGCAGCGCATGACAGCTGCCGGGACTGGCGCCAATGCGTTGGCCGCGCTTCTGCTGACGCACCTTCACAGCGACCATATCGCCGACCTTGGCGACGTCATCATCACCCGGTGGGTGACCACGTTCGATCCCAACCCAGTGCCACTGCCGATCATCGGCCCGCCCGGCACAGCCGAGGTGGTCGACGCCACGCTCAAGGCGTTCGGTTTCGATATCGGTTACCGGATCGCGCATCACGCAGACCTGACCTCACCGCCGTCGCTGGAGGTCCATGAGTACACCGACGGCGCGGTCTGGGATCGCGACGGGGTGACGATCCGGGTAGCGCCAACCGATCATCGACCCGTCGAGCCGACCATCGGGTTCCGGGTCGAACACGGCGGCGCCTCGGTGGTGATGGCCGGTGACACCGTTCCGTGCGACAGCCTCGACGCGCTCGCTGCCGGGGCCGGCGGATTGGTGCACACCGTGATTCGCAAGGACCTGATCGACAAGCTGCCGATGCAGCGCATCCGCGACATCTGCGATTACCACTCGTCAGTCGAGCAGGCCGCGGAAACCGCGGCGCGTGCCGGTGTCGGAATCCTGATCCTGACCCACTACGTGCCGGGCATCGAACCGGGCCAGGAGGAGGACTGGCGAGCGCTGGCTGCCACGGCGTTCGAGCGGCAGATCGAACTCGGCGACGACCTGCACCGGGTAGAGATCCATCCCGGAGTGTGCGGCAAACCGACCTAATGGGACTCGATCAGCGTGTCCTTGACGGGGATCTTGGTTCTTGAGCAGGAGGCTGATCACCGAGCCGCTGGCCGGTGAGCACTGGTACCGCCTGGAGTGATGGTCAACTCCTAGCGCTAGATCGTGCCCCGGCCGGTTGGTGAGGTCATCTGTAGCGCTCATGGGATGTCGTGCCGGTTCGAGCACTAATCCATTAGGTCGCCGCCGGGTGTCCTTCGGCTCGAACGGGTTTCATCCATATCGAGCCAAGGAGGCGATGCAATTGCTCTTCGTCGGAGACGACTGGGCAGAAGACCACCACGATGTATATCTGATGAACGATGCCGGCGAGCGGCTGGCGTCGCGGCGGCTGCCCGAAGGACTGGCCGGGATCACACGGTTGCACGAACTGATCGCCGAGCATGCCCAAGACACCGCTCAGGTCGTGATCGGGATCGAAACCGACCGCGGCCTGTGGGTGGACGCTCTGACCGCGGCCGAATATCAAGTGTTCGCGATCAATCCGCTGGCCGCAGCCCGCTACCGCGACCGCCACCACGTCTCGGGAGCCAAGTCCGATACCAGCGACGCCAAACTCTTGGCTGACCTGGTGCGAACCGATCGACACAATCACCGCCTGATCGCCGGCGACAGCGCCGCGGCCGAGGCCGTCAAGGTGCTCGCCCGGGCCCATCAGAATCTGATCTGGGCCCGCACCCGCCACACCAACGGTCTTCGCTCAGCGTTGCGCGAGTACTACCCCGCGGCGCTGGAGGCATTCGACGATCTCGCCGGCCGCGACACACTGGCCATCCTTGGCCGCGCACCGACCCCCGCTGCCGCCGCACGCCTGAGCCTGTCGAAGATCCGTTCAGCGCTCAAAGCCGCTGGACGCCAACGCAACCTCGACACCCGGGCACTGCAGATTCAGGAAATGCTGCGCACCGAGCAACTGGCGGCCCCAGCCGCGGTCACCGCCGCGTTCGGGGCCAGCACCCGAGCTGCAGTGGGCATCATCGCCGAACTCAACCACCAGATCGCCGATCTGGAAGCCGAACTCGCGACACATTTTGAGACACACCCGGACGCCGACATCTACCGCTCCCTGCCAGGACTTGGTGTCATCCTCGGCGCCCGGGTGCTCGGTGAGTTCGGGGACGACCCGAACAGATACACCGACGCCAAGTCTCGCAAAAACTACGCCGGAACATCACCACTGACCATCGCGTCGGGCAAGAAACGCGCCGTGCTGGCCCGCCACGTCCGCAACCGCCGCCTCTACGACGCCATCGACGCCTGGGCGTTCTGCGCGATCACACGCAGCCCCGGAGCCCGCGCCTTCTACGATCAGCGCCGCGCTGCCGGCGACCTCCACCACCAAGCCCTACGCGCCCTGGGAAACCGCCTCGTCGGAATCCTGCACGGCTGTCTGCGCCACCGCACCAAATACGACGAACGCACAGCGTGGTCGCACCGCCAGAACATCGCCACCGCCGACGCCGCTTGACAACTTATGCACCTGGGATGTCTAGCGCGCGCCGAACGTTCCTTACCGCTCGACATTTTGCCGAAATTTCGAGCGGTAAGGAACGTTCGGCGGCTAGACCGGGGCACCGGCCGCACGAAGCGCGGCCCGGGTGCGCGCGACAATAATGTTCGGCCGGTACCGGACCATATCGTTGCCGACGCGGATGATCCGCCATCCCAGCGCTTCCAGTACTGCCTGCGTCTCAATGTCCTTGGCGCGTACGTCGGGGTCGGTCCAGTGTTGGGCGCCGTCGTACTCGACGCCGACCATCCACTCAACCCAGCCCATGTCGATGCGATGCACGAATTCGCCGAAATTGTCGAACACTTCGATCTGTGTGTGCTTGGGACGTAATCCTGCATCCGTCAGAATCAGTCGCGTACGGGTTTCCTGCGGCGACTCCGCTCCGCAGTCCGACAGGGTGATTGCCTCTCGCAATTGCACAATGCCTCGCCTACCGCGATGGCGCTTGGCCAGCCCCTCGACGTCGGTCGGTTTCAGATTGACCACTTGCATTAACGCATCCAGTCGAATGACCGCAGTGGTGAGGCCGCGCCGTCGGCCGAGGTCGTACGCGGTGCGGGCAGGCGTGGTCGCCGGGATTCCGTCGGCGATACACACCTCGTCCTCGGCCAGTTTGTCGCTGTGCAACAGGATGCCGTTCGTCTTGTGGCGATGCTTATGGTTGAGCTCGGCGGGTAGTTTTGCGTCGAGCCATTTGGTTCCATACAGGGCGGCAGCGGATATCCCTGCCGCAGTAGCTCGCCGTTCTGACCACAGCCACGCAGCGACCGCCTTGTCAGCTGCGGTTAGCACCTGGCCCCTAGGCACGTACACATTGCGATAGACGGCGTCATATTGGGTTGCGAGCTGATAGCGATTCACGACACCTGCCGCCAACGCTTCGGTGCCGATAAATGGAAGCATGGTGATACGACGGGCTGCGCGTCGCACCGGTTCCATACGACGAACGTTCCTTACCGCTCGAAAAATCGGCAAAAATTCGAGCGGTACGGAACGTTCGCGCGAAAAAGTTAAGCCAGCCGGGTGATCTCCACGACGACGTCCAGGTCTGTCGAACCCTCACCGGAGTAAATACCCTTCAGCGGCGTGACATCCGAGTAGTCGCGCCCCACCCCGACGCTGACGTACTGCTCGTTGATTTCCTTGTCATTGGTGGGGTCGTAGTTCCACCAGCCGCCGGTCCAGGCTTGCACCCAGGCATGGCTCTCCCCGTCGATGGTGTCGCCGACCTTGGCCTTGCCCTTGGGATGCAGATAGCCCGACACGTATCGCGCCGGAATTCCGATGCTACGCAACAGGATCAGTGTCAGATGGGCGAAGTCCTGGCATACGCCCTTCCCTTCGCGGTGCGCATCGAGTCCCGACGAGTGCACACCCGTGGTACCTGGCACGTATTCAAGTTCGCTGTGCACCCAGTTCGCAGCGGCGGTGACGGCCTCCTGCGGATCGTGGTATTTGGCGATGCGTTCCCCCACCCGCCGGATTCGCTTGCTGTGCGGGGTGTAGTGCGTCGGGCTGAGCACCTCGTCGAACCGGTCGATGACCGCTTCGGAGCACAGATCGTCCCAGCTGACTTTGTCCTTGGGCAGCTCATCGCGGTCGGTCTCCACCACGGAGCTCGACGTGACCTCGAGCTCGGTGTGCGGGGCGTGCAGGTCGAACGCGGTCACCGCGGTGCCCCAGTAGTCGACATAGCGGTACGACCTTGTGGCAGGGACGGTTTCGACGCGGTTGAGGATGACGTTCTGTCGGGAGTCGGAGCGAGGAGTCAACCTCGCCTCGTTGAATGACGCGGTTACCGGCGACTTGTAGGCATATCCCGTTGAATGCACCACCCTGACCCGCCACATCAGACTTCACCCTCTTCGATCACCAGTGAACCGTTGTGCCCGGCGTCATGCCATGCCACCCACGGCGCAGAGTGGAAGTACTGCACCGCCAACGCTTCTCCCACATCGCTACAGGTTTCCTGCAGGCCGGCCAGCCGCTTCTCCAGCGACTCGAGCAGCGCACCCGGCTGCAGGAACTCCAGCTCGCTACGGGCCCGGCCAAGCAGACGCTGCGCCTCCACGGTGGCACCAAGTCGGTTGTGCGGGCGGTTCATCAACTCGTCCAGGCTGTGCTCGGCTAGCCGCAGCGAGTAGAAGATGGACCGCGGGAAAAGCCGGTCGAGCAACATGAATTCGACAACGCGGCCAGCATCCATCGTGCCCCGGTAGGTGCGCAGGTACGCGTCGTGAGCCCCAGCGGACCGCAGCAGCGTCACCCAGGCCGGCGACGAAGCACTGTCGCCGACGCGGGACAACAACAGCCGCACCGTCATGTCGACCCGTTCGATCGCGCGGCCCAACACCATGAACCGGTAACCGTCGTCGCGGCTCAGCGTGGAATCGGCGAGACCGGCGAACATCGCGGCTCTGCCCTCCACGAAGGACAGGAACTCGTGTGGGCCAAGGCGTTTGGCGGCTCGTTCACGTTCGGCCAGCGCATTATACGTTGTGTTGAGGCACTCCCAGATCTCGGTGGACGTGACTTCCCGTGCACCACGGGCATTTTCGCGTGCGGCCGCGATCGCCTCCACGATGGAGTTGCCGCCCTCGGTGTCACGGCTGAACGCCACGATGTCGGTCAACGACCATACGTCGAGCTGCTGTTTGGGCGACTCGATACCGAGCACCTTCAACAGGGTCCGCGACGCCTGGTCGGGATCGACACTGGAATCCTCAAGCAGCTGGTGAACCGTCACATCGAGGATGCGGGCGGTGTCATCGGCTCGCTCCACGTAGCGGCCGATCCAGTACAGCGATTCGGCGTTGCGCGCCAACATCAGATCACCACCGCCTCCTACTGCTGCTGTTGTTGTTGTTGCTGTTGCTGTTGCTGTTCACTCGAGCCGTTGCTCGGCCGCAGCGGCTGCGATTGCTGCTGTTGCTGCTGCTGGGACGACCCGTCGGACCCGTTCTCGGCCTTCGGGCCCTTCGTCGCCTTGGGCAGCGACCGCACCACCTCGGCCGCGGCGAGCTCACGGTCGGCGACCGACGTGCGCGAGGCGAGTACCCAGGTGTCCTTGGATCCGCCGCCCTGGCTGGAGTTCACCACAAGTGACCCCTGCGGCAACGCGACGCGAGTCAGCCCGCCGGGCAGCACCCACACCTGGTCGCCGTCGTTGACGGCGAACGGCCGCAGATCGACGTGACGGGGTGCCAGCTTGTCGTCGATCTTGGTCGGCACCGTGGACAGCTGCACGACGGGCTGCGCGATCCAGCCGCGCGGATCGCTTCGGATCTTCTTGCTGATCGTGGCCAGCTCTTTTTCGGAGGCGTCCGGGCCGAACACGATGCCGTATCCGCCGGAGCCCTCGACTGGTTTGATGACCAGTTCTTCGACCCGGTCGAGAACCTCCTCGCGTTCCTCGCCGAGCCAGCAGCGGAAGGTGTCGACATTGGCCAGCAGCGGCTTCTCGCCCAGGTAGTACTCGATGATCGTCGGCACGTACGTATAGACCAGCTTGTCGTCGCCGACGCCGTTGCCGACCGCGCTGGAGATGACGACATTTCCTGCGCGGGCGGCGTTGAGCAGGCCCGCAACGCCGAGCACAGAGTCGGGCCGGAACTGCATGGGGTCGAGAAACGCGTCGTCAATACGGCGGTAGATGACGTCGACCTGGCGTTCGCCCTCGGTGGTGCGCATGTAGACGGCATTGTCGCGGCAGAACAGGTCGCGGCCCTCCACCAGCTCAACACCCATCTGCCTGGCCAGCAGCGAGTGCTCGAAGTAGGCGGAGTTGTAGACCCCCGGCGTGAGCACCACGACAGTCGGGTCGGCGACGTTACTGGCCGAGGCGTTGCGCAGCGCCCGCAGCAGATGGGACGAATAGTCACCGACCGCGCGCACCCGATGGGTGGCGAACAGGTTCGGGAACACCCGTGCCATCGTCCGGCGGTTCTCCATCACATACGAGACGCCTGACGGCGAGCGCAGGTTGTCCTCGAGCACCCGAAAGTCGCCCTTGGCGTCGCGGATCAGGTCGATGCCCGCGACATGGATGCGCACCCCGTTGGGCGGGGCGATGCCAACGGCCTCGCGGTGAAAGTGGTCGCACGACGTGACGAGCCGCCGCGGGATGACGCCGTCGCGCAGGATCTCCTGCTCGCCGTAGATGTCGTCGAGGTAGTGCTCGAGGGCCTTGACCCGCTGTGTGATCCCGCGCTCGAGGCGTGTCCACTCGGCCGCCGAAATGACGCGCGGGACGAGGTCGAGGGGAAATGGGCGCTCCTGGCCGGACAGCGAGAACGTGATGCCCTGATCGATGAACGCGCGGCCGAGCGCGTCGGCGCGGGCCTCCAGCTCAGAGTGGTCGGACGGAGCAAGCTCGGCGAAGATGCCCTTGTACGGACCGCGGACGTTGCCCTGGGCGTCGAACATCTCGTCGAAGGCCTTCGAATAGTTCCCAAGGCTGTTGTAACCGTCGAAGATGCCGTCATACCGTTTGGACGTCCGCGAGGCGGTGCGTGACGTCCTGGCGGTGTCGGTCGGCAAGGTTCGAAGGCTCACCCATCACATGCTGCACCACACGGGCCGTTTCGGCAGGCCAGACGGCCTCGCTTTGGGAGATTCGGGGGCCCGCTGGTAGCCTGAACAGTCGCTGACCGCCGTTTGGCGCCTGGCAAAGACTTTTCGTCAACCCAACCGAGATTTGCGAAGGAACTACCGCGTGGCCAACATCAAGTCGCAGGAAAAGCGCATCAAGACCAACGAGCGCCGCAGACTGCGCAACAAGTCGGTGAAGTCGTCGCTTCATACGGCGGTCCGTGGATTCCGGCAGGCCGTCGAGTCCGGCGACAAGGACAAGGCCGCCGAGTTGCTCGTGTCGACCAACCGCCAGCTGGACAAGGCCGCCAGTAAGGGCGTGATCCACAAGAATCAGGCGGCCAACCGCAAGTCTGCGCTCTCGCGCGCACTCAACAGGATCTGATCAGTCCGCCGCTAGCTCGGCGACCTTTCTGACCGCGGCCTCGAGAGCGTAATCCGCGTCGGCGGCAGCGCCCTTGACGTCGGCATTCAACGCGGCGACCAGCTGCATGGCTTCGGCTATCGAACCGCGTGACCATCGTCGCGCCTGCTTCTGCGCCTTCTGCACCCGCCACGGCGGCATGCCCAGGTCGGCGGCCAGCCGGTACGGATCCCCGGACAGCGGCCCGACCCTGGCGATGGTGTGCACGGCCTCGGCCAACGCGTCGGCCAGCACCACCAGCGGTTCGCCGCCCATCATTGCCCAGCGCAACGCCTCGGCAGCACCTGCGACATCGCCTACGACGGCTTTGTCGGCGATGTCGAAGCCCTTCACCTCGGCTTTGCCGGAGTGATAGCGGCGCACCGCGACCGCATCCACAGTGCCGTCGGTGTCAGCGACCAATTGCGAACAGACAGCGGCTAATTCGCGAATGTCAGATCCCACCGCGTCGAGCACGGCGGTGACGGTGTCGTCGGCGACCTTGACCTTGAGCGCGCGGAATTCGCGGCGGACGAAGTCGGCTCGGTCGGAGGGCTTGCTGATGCGGGCGCACGGATGAACTTCGGCGCCAAGCTTTTTCAGTTGATCGGCGAGGGCCTTGGCGCGTCCGCCGCCGGAGTGCACGACCACCAGCATGGTGCCCGGCGGCAGATCGGCGGCGACGGTTGCGATGAGCGTGGCCGCGTCCTTGCCTGCTTCTCCCGCGGCCTCCAGCACCACGACCCGCTCGTCGGCGAATAGCGACGGGCTAAGCAGTTCGGCCAGCTCGGAAGTGCTCACTTCCCCGGCGCGCAGGCGGTCGACCGGCACGTCCTCCGTGCCGGCCTGCTTGCGCACTTGCCGCAGCACGGCCGCAACCGCACGCTCGACTAGCAGCTCTTCGTCGCCCAACACCAGGTGCAGGCCCGCGACCTCGTCACTCACCCCACGATCGTGTCATGGCCGCCTGACAGTCCCGACACCGTCCACGCGAGCAGGCACATCGCCGCGGCACCCGTTGTGATGCGGACCCACCGCCACCGCCACGACAGCACCGCGGCGACACCGCCGGCGCCGACACACACCACCCCGAGCAGACCCGACGGGACATCAACCGACGCACCCGGGACACCCGCTGCCCACCGCGCGACGCGCAGCAGCCACCACAACTCGGGCCCGGTGAACCGAATCAACAACTGCGTGCCCGCTGGCCACAGCGGACACAGCGCAGCGGCTGCGGTGCCGACGACAGTGATTGGCGGGATGACGGCTGCGACCGCAAGGTTGGCGACGACCGACACCACGCTGAAGGTGCCCGATATGCCGGCCACCAGCGGGGCGGTGACAACCTGCGCGGCGACAGCGATACTCACCGCATCGGCCAGCGGCTTGGGCCAGCCGCGCCCGAGCAGGCGCCGCGACCAGACGGGCGCAACCACGACGAGTGCCGCGGTCGCCGAGACCGACAGCGCGAATCCGACGTCGACGGCCAGCTCGGGCGCGGCGATCATCAGCACGATCACGCAGGCCGACAGCACAGGGATCGCCTGCCTGCGCCTATGCGACACCACAGCCAGCAGCGTGATGGCACCCATGACCGCAGCCCGCAGCACACTCGCTGACGGTTGCACGACGATGACGAACGCCACTAGCGCGAGTGCAGCGAGTCCGACGGCCAGCCTGGGTCCCAGCAGGGCGGCGGTCATCAACACCGCCCCGCACACGATCGTGACGTTCGCGCCCGACACCGCGGTCAAATGGGTCAGCCCGGAGGCGCGGAAATCCGCGGTGGTCTGCGAAGTCACGGCCGACGTATCGCCAAGCACCAACGCGGGCAGCATCGCCGCCTGATCGGTGGGTAGTGCGACGCGCGCGGCATCAGCGAAGCCCGAGCGGATACTGTGCGCGACTCGGTCGATGGGCGCGGCCTCGCCCAGTTTCGGCTGACCTGTTGCCGACAACACCGCCACCGTGAGATCGCGTCGCGTTGGTCGGCCGATGTGGGCGCGGAAGCTCGCGGGCCGGCCCGCTGTCAGCCCGATGAATTCCACGGTACGGCTGAAAACGACTACGCGGCCGGATATTTCACCGTTGCCGAGTCGCTGCAGCGAGCCGCGGAACATCATCCGTCCGCCACCCAAAGAGCGCGGCGTCTCGGTCGGCGTGACGACGACGGCGGCGACCGTCCCGTAGCTCTCGACGATCGGATGGTGACGCAATTCGGCGACGCGCAACCCGACCGCGACGGCGAAGCCGGCACCCACCACCGCGACAGCGACGACCGCGGTAGTGAGGGCCGTGACCTCGCCGCCGGACTCGCGGCGGGCACTACCCCACCGCCCAGCGGCGCCCGTCACCCCGATCGCGACGGCGACCGCTCCAACGGAACCGCTTACCTGCCAGAGGATTCCGGCCGCCGTGACAGCCCAACTGGTGAGCGCCGCTGGAACCAGCCGCAGATCCAATCGACTGATGCCGGCATCGAGTGTCATACGCGGACGAGGTCACGCAGTTTCTCCAACCGTGCCGGGCCAATCCCGTCCACATCGCCGAGCTGGTCGACGCTGGTGAACCGTCCATTGGCGTCACGCCAAGCGGTGATCGCGGCCGCGGTCACCGGACCGATGCCCGGCAGCTTGTCCAGCTCCTCGACCGTCGCGGCGTTCAGGTCTACCAATCCGCCTGGGGCAGGGGTCGTTCCGGCTGTCGACGATGATTCCGCCTGCCCAGTCGTGGCAGACCCGGAACTGATGGAACTGCCCATCGCCGCCGGCTGGCCCGGTGCCGCGACGATGCCGACGATGATCTGTTCTCCGTCGGCAACCCGCCGAGCCATGTTCAGCCCAATCAGATCGGCGCCGTCCAACGCACCGCCCGCCGCGGTGAGCGCATCGGCGATCCGTGCGCCCGGCGCCAACGTGACAAGTCCCGGCTTGTGCACAAGACCCGCCACGCTGACGATCACCGGTCCGTCGACATTGGGCGGCGCGGGACCTGCCGTCGGGCTGGCTGACGAAACCATCTCCACCGGTGGTAGTTTCGCCGAGACCACTGGAGGCGGCTTGTCGCGCATGAGGGTAAACACCGTGACCAGAACCGCGATGACACCCACGACGGCCAACGCGATGACACCGGCTCGGCCTGGGTCGGCCCGGACAGCCGCGACCCAGCCGGTTGCGCCATCGGACTTGGTGGTCTCGGGCAGCCAACGCGACAGCGACGTGTCCGGTTCGCCGTCGCCGTCGGTATCGGACTCGCGATCGGCGCCGAGTCGGCGCTGTAGTCGCTCGGCGGGCAATTCGGTTCGCATGCGGTCAAACTAGGCGCGCCGTCAGACCACAATGCCGTGCGCGGCGTGCCGGCAACGCGCCCTGTGGATGAAATCCCGCTTGTGGATAGCCAATTGATATTCGGCGGTATCAGAACTGTCCGAAGCTTGCGGCATTCGCTTCGATATGAGTGGGCGGTGCGGGGTGCGCATCCGATGTTGGTTACCCGGCGGATAGGAAGCCCTTCCCTAATCGGGAGTGGAATCTGGCTTTCCCGACGATTACGGAAGCGGGGTCCTTACCGCAAACTTACCTTCAAGCCGGACACCCACCCTGGATGACCGCGGCAACCTAAGGATTCAACCATGATCTCGACGGACCGCACCACCATCCGCACACGCGTCAGTCAGTGCCTGGCGGCCACTGCGCTCGCGGCAAGCATCGCCTTCGGAGCAACACCAATCGCGAGCGCCGCCCCGGCGAGCGAATGGGATATCGGAAAGTACGACAAATGCATGGCCGAATCCCCTACGTCACCCGCCGTCTGCTGCCAAATTTCCGGCGGAGTGTGGAGTGATAACGACTCGATTCCTCTGGAGAACAGATGCGGGGCACCGGCTCCTCTACAAAACGACCCACGACAGACCGGGACCCCACCGGTTCTCCAGCCGGGAGGCACCGTGACGCCGCCAGTGATAACCGTAGCGCCCCGCGGGCCCAACAGCGGAAACCTGGGATAGCGCCACCAGGACCCTCGAAGCCGGCGGTTAGCACGGCAAACGCGACTTCATGGAGGACACCACTGCCGGGCCGCCCAGAGAACGGTCAACATACGACCTCGATAACCAGAAGGACCAGAAATGACTTCGACGAAACGCACCACCATCCCCACCCGCGTCAGCCAATACCTGGCGGCAACCGCGCTCGCGGCAGGCATCGCCTTCGGAGCAACACCAATCGCAAGCGCGCTACCAGAATGGGATATCGGGGCGTTCGATCAATGCATGGCGGGCCTCGATCCGGCGGTGAAAGACGGCACCTTATCTCAAGGCGAGATACTGCAGTGGCAAATTAAGTGCTGCAGGACCTCGGGAGGAAACTGGGACAGTATTGGAGCGAAATGCACGGCGCCACCCGCTATCCAGCCCAATCCGGGCGGCGTCACCCCAGTGACGCCCGGGGGAGCTGGAATCACCACAGACCCGGCGCCCCCACCACGGAACCAGCCGCCTCGGGGCGGGGTCACGGCTCCGGCGTAACCCGGGGCTAATCTCAGGTCGGGTTGGCAGACTCGGTCAGCCCGCACGTCCAGGTCGGCAATGCTGCAGTCTTGGAACCGCGCCTTGGACCATCCCTGACGTGCTCAGCCTGAACGGCAGCTGCGGCACGAACTTGTCACGACGAACATCGCCTCCTTCGAGGACGCCCCGACGAGATTACTCCAATCGGTCTGAGCCGCAGGCCCATTTGGCTGGCGGACAGATGCCGACCCGATCGCCCTCCCGAGAAAGAGCCATGCATTGATGCCGACGTCTACGGCGGCGTACCCGCGACGTTGCTCTAAAGTTCGACAAGCCGATCGACCCGTGCGAGCACCGTGAGTGGGACAGCACCGAGTTTCAGGAGCACTGTGCCTTTTCCTTCCATCGTGATGTCGGTGACGCTTATGGTCACCAACCGGGTCGTCTGCATCCTGACCAACTGGGATCGGCGACGGCGCGGACCATCACCGACATCGTTACGATGTTCGGACCCATCCTGACCGTTGCCAACATCATGATCGCGGTGCCAATCCTATTGGCGGCCAACGACGGTCGATTCCCGCGCTGGCTCGGTATAGTCGCAGCGGTGTTCGCCGTCGAGCAGCATATCGAGACCATCACGATCATCGGCCATCCGGCCAGTTTCATATCCCCCGGCGGCGCGATGAACTTCTACCTCGGCGGCCCGCTGTTCATCTTGTTCTTCTTGGGTCTCGGCGTTGCACTGTCGTTGGAGGAGCCGGCGGCGGACCGCACCTTCGGGGTCGAAGGCTCTTCCGCCGGAGATTGATCCAACGCGGCGGGGCATGTTGGATTGCGGCTGGTTTTCCACCGAGCGTGCGCCGCTGTAAGCTATTGCCCCTGACTGGCGAGCACGACGATCCGCAACCCAGCGACATCGTCGGTGACGAGATAAGTGATTGTGGGGGAGCCAATTTCTCCGCCGTCGGCATTGCGGCGCGACATCGATCCGCGGTAGATCGCTGACGTCGCGTTGAGTACAGACACTTCCGAATGCAATACCTCGGTGTGGTGAAAACCATTGGCGCGCAGGCCGTCCACCAGACTTTGCATCACCGCGGCGGCCTCATCATCGGTCATGAGCGTGGTGACGCCGTCGTCGGTGGTGAAGATCAGGGGGACACCGTAGTGGCTCAGCAGCGCCGACATGTCCCGATCGCCGCGGGCGCACGCCGAGAAAGTCTCGAGGTATTCGTCGAACCAGCGGTTAACCGCATTGGCGTCTACGGGCATGAGGTGATCATGCCCCAGATGTTTGCCGACGCTAGGCGTTCTGGCTGGAACGCCCTTCGGTGACCGGTCCGCCGAGAGCGATGCCACGAGCATCGTCTGGCACCTTGGGCGCGCTCAGTTCTGGTGTCTCGCCGCTGGCGGACGTAGCCTCGTCGTCGCGTTCGGGCGTCGAACGTTCCAGGAAGCGCAGCAGCTCGACCGGGAAGGGCAGGATGAGCGTGGAGTTCTTTTCGGCGGCGACCTCGACCACGGTTTGGAGCAGGCGCAGCTGCAGGGCCGCCGGCTCCTTTGCCATCACCTCGGCGGCCTGGGAAAGCTTCGCGGACGCCTGCAGTTCGCCGTCGGCGGTGATGACGCGGGCCCGTCGCTCCCGCTCGGCCTCGGCCTGCCGCGCGATCGATCGCTTCATCGAGTCGGGCAGCACCACGTCCTTGATCTCGACTCGGTCGATGTGGATGCCCCATCCCAGCGCGGGACTGTCGATCAGCAGCTCGAGGCCCTGGTTGAGCCGTTCACGGTTGGACAGCAAATCATCCAGGTTGCTCTTGCCGATGATCGAGCGCAGCGAGGTCTGCGCCACCTGCGCGATCGCCGACATGTAGTCCTGCACGTCGACGGCCGCACGCACCGGGTCCTCCACGTTGAAGTAGATAACCGCGTCGACGCGGACGGTCACGTTGTCGCGCGTGATGCCGTCTTGGGCGGGCACCGGCAACGTGATGATCTGCATGTTTACCTTCTGCAGGCGATCGACCAACGGGATCAGCGCCGTCAGCCCGGGCTGCCGAACACGGCTCTGCACCCGCCCGAAGCGGTACACGACACCTCGTTCGAACTGCCTGATCACGCGGATATTCTGCGCTGCCAGCCAGATCACGCCGATTCCGACGGCACAGGCCGCTGTGAGTGTGTAGAGGAAAGTCATGGTGTCCTCCTCGACGGACCAACCCGCGGCGGTCCTACGGCCTCGCGGGCCTCATGACCCGATTGTGGTCCCCCAGCCGTCGCTTCGCCAGCACACCCAGTCGATCTCGACGAGGCCACCAACCGCGAGACCCGTGACACCAACACACGTGCGCGACGGTAGCCGGCCGGAAAACCAGGCCGCGTACGCGGCGTTGAAGGCGGCGTAGTCATTCCAGTCGAGAAGATAAGCACGGACGGAGACGACGTCCGCCAGTCCCCCGCCGCACAACTCGGTGACGCGCAACAGGTTGCGCAGCACCTGATCGGTCTGGATCGCGACGTAGTCGCCGACCACGGCGCCGGTGACGTCGGTCGGCATCTGACCCGTCACATACAACGTGGGCCCGGCGGCCGTGGCGTGGGCGAACGGCGCGACGGCCGGTGGCACCCCGTCGGCGGGAGTGAACGTGAACGAGCGAATCCCGTTGTCGCTCATGCCGGTATCCCAGTCCAGCGTGGGAAGCAGCGTTTGTCGATGCGGCCGTGCACGCCCTGGCGCTGATCGACGACCTGCGTGACGGTGAAGTCGGCGGCGACGGACATGAACGAGTAGGCGTCCGCACGCGAAAGCCCGAGGTAGCGCTGCAGAATGCCGTGCGTGCGCAGCGCCGCGGACTTCATCGCCTCGTCGAGGGTGCCGCCGAACCCGTGCACAAGCAATTCAGTACTCGTTTCGAGCACCGGCACGGTGAACGGCAGGTCGCGGCGAATGGTCAAGCGCAGCAGACCATTCAAGGACGCCTCAAGCGCCGTTCCGCTGACCTCGCCGTCGCCTTGCGAGACATGGGGGTCACCGACGGACAAAAGCGCGCCGGGCACCTGGATCGGGTAGAACATCGTCCCGCCGGCCCCGATACGCCAGTTGTCGACATTTCCGCCGTGGTCACCGGGCGGCACCGACGAGACCCGTTGCGGCGCTGCAGGTGCGACGCCCATGGTGCCAAAATGCGGGCGTAAGGGCACGACGACCCCTGGCAGCGCGGGCTGACGGGCATCCGCGTCGGGGCTGACCACGGTGCCGGGCTGGTCGGCCAGCGGCGTCGCGGTCCAGTCGTAGGCGAATACCGCGCGGCCGAGGCTGGCTGCGGTGTCAAGTTGGTAGATGGTGACGCGTTCGACGGGGATCTCGCTGTAGAGAAAGCCCCAATGAGCGGCGAGGTTGGAGCCGTACGGCAGCCGCGGTGTCGCCTCGAGGATGTCAACCTGCAGAACGTCTCCCGGACGGGCGCCGTCGACCGCGATCGGGCCGGTAAGCAGATGCGGGCCGGGACCGCGGTCGGTGACGTGGTCGAAGACATCGGCGATGCCCTCGTCCATCAGCAGGTCGGGTGCGTCGCCGGCGTGGTGGGTCAGGGTCTCGATCGCAACCAGGTCCCCCGAGGCGACCGTGAGGACCGGCTCGAGGCGAGGGTCGAAGTAGCCCCAGTGCACGGTGGACGGGGCTGCCCGCAGCCGGTGGACAGTCGGCAATTCGGTAACGCTGAGCACCATCGGACGATCATGCCAGTCGGTCGTGATGCCGTCGCCCCGAGCAAGCACAAGCGTCAATAGATTTATTACTGCCAACCGTGGTTCAAATCCTGCCAATGGAATTAAAGCCGTGATCTTGAGGGTTTGAAAAAGCAGCTGCAGCGAACCGAACCGCGACACCTATGCCACGGCTCGAAACAAGAGAAGAAGCACCAAAAGAGGGGCATTAACAATGAAGAAGTTCGGATTCGCCACTGTACTTGCCAGCGGTCTGACCGCCGCTGTCCTTGGCCTGGCCGCACCGGCGGGCGCCGCCCCGTCCGGTCCGGGCAACGCCCAGGACACCATCAACCAGCTGCAGGCCGACGGCTACAACGTGATCGTGAACCGCATCGGCGACGCACCCCTGGATCAAGCCACCGTGGTGGCCGTCCGGCCGGGCCAGACGCACGACACCACCGACTCGCGTGGTGGCGGCTCGATCAAGACCACGGTCACTTCGGAGACGGTCTACGTAGACGTCAAGTAACCCCGCCCAAAAGCGAAGGGGCACCCCCACAAGGGGTGCCCCTTCGTTTTGTCTTGCGCTTGATTGGACGCCCGCTCAACGGAATAACACCCCGGACAGCCCCCACCACATGGCACGCTGCTGAGGTGATCCACTCACCGGAGTCCACCGGCACGGCCGAGCACGACCTCCGCGAAATCAGCACTCCAGCAGGGACGCTGCGCTACTACGACGTCGGCGACGGGCCACCGTTGCTCTTTCTGCACGGCTCGGGCCCTGGTGTCACCGGCTGGCGCAACTTCCGCGGTGTGCTGCCCGCGTTCGCAGGGCAGTTCCGATGCCTCATCCTCGAGTTCCCGGGGTTCGGAGTCAGTGACGACTTCGGAGGCCATCCGATGATCACCGCTCAGGGCGCGGTGACACCCTTCCTCGACGCGCTCGGGGTGGATCGTGTTGACATCATCGGCAATTCGATGGGCGGCGGCGTCGGAATCAATTTCGCGATCCATCAGCCCGACCGCATCCGCAAGCTGGTGACAATCGGCGGCATCGGCACCAACATCTTCAGTCCCGGGCCCAGCGAGGGCATCCGGCTCCTGCAGGAGTTCACCGAGGAACCCACTCGCGAGCGCCTCGATCGCCTGGCTGAATTCGATGGTGTACGACCAGGGGCTGGTGACCGAGCAGCTCATCGAGGAGCGTTGGAAGCTGGCCACCGATCCGCGAGACATTGGCTTCGGCGCGGCGCATGTACGGCAAGGCTGCGTTCGCGCAAATGATGGCCATGATGAAGGCCGCCGATGTGCCGATGCCGTGGGCGCTCATGCACAAGGTGGCCGCGCCCGACGCTTGCTCACGTGGGGCCGCGACGACCGGGTTAGCCCTCTGGACATGGCGCTGATCCCGATGCGGACGATCCCCAACGCCGAGCTGCACGTGTTCCCCAACTGTGGCCACTGGGCGATGATCGAGGCCAAGGATGCGTTCGAGAGCACGGTGCTGGGGTTTCTGACCCGGCCCGCTTCCTGAACCGTGGCCATCTAGCGCTGCGTGCTGCCCGCATCCACGGGCAGCGTGACCGCGGTGATGTAGCGCGCCTCGTCGGAGGCCAGAAACAGGCATGCGTTCGCGACGTCGACCGGTTCCACCCACGGGATGTCGAGCATGTTCATGGTCCTCGCCGCCGTCGGCGAACTCCTCTCGCGTGGGTTCGCGATCAAGGTCGGGCCGGAACGCGCTCGCCACCGCGGCGTTCTGGATCAGCGGTGTGTCGACGTTCGTCGGATGAACCGAGTTGACCCGGATGCCGTGCGGTGCAAGCTCATTGGCAAGGCTGCGCATCAGGCCGACGACGCCGTGCTTGGCAGCGGTGTAGTGCGCGACGCCGAGCAAGCCACGCAGCCCCGCGATCGAGCTCACCAGGGTGATCGATCCGGATCCGCGCGCGATCAGGTGCGGCGCGGTGACCTTGCACGTGCGCCACACGCCGGTGAGGTTGACGTCGAGCATCGTCTGCCAGGTCGTCTCGGGCAGTTCCGTCGCGAACCCGCGAGACGTGATTCCCGCAGTCGCACAGACGATGTCGAGCCCGCCGAACGCCGTGACACCACGATCGGTCGCCTCCTGCAGCGCGTCCGCGTCCCGGACGTCGACGACGGTCGGTGATGATCCTGCCGCCGGCTTCGCGGACGCATCGCGCGGTCTCGTCGAGATCCTCAGGCGTCGATGCCGGCACCACCACGGTGTCGACAGGTCCACAGATGTCCAGCGCGATGACGTCGGCGCCCTCCTGGGCGAACCGCACCGCCTGGGCCCGCCCGATTCCCCTGTGCCGCGCCGGTGATCAGCGCGACCTTTCCCGCGAGCCGACCAGTCATGTCGTCTTCTGCGTCAGGCCCGGCATCGACGACGAGCTGAGTCCCGGTGATGTAGCGGGCCTCGTCAGAGGCCAGGAACACCACGGCGTTGGCGATGTCGACGGGCTCCACCCACGGCACCGGAAGCAGATTGCGCGCCTTGAGGACCTCGGCGGCATCGTCGGCTGTCGGGTTCGGACAGGTCGGGCCGCAGCCGTTTGAATGTCGCCTCGTTGAGCACCATCGCGGTGCCCACGGCGCCGGGATGCACGGTGTTCACCCGGATCCCGAGTGGGCCAAGCTCGTTGGCGAGCGTGCGCGCCAAGCCCCACTACCGCATGCTTGCTCGCGGTGTAGTGCGCGGTATTGGCGGTGCCGCGTAAGCCGTTGGTGGAACTGATGATCACGACCGAGCCGCCGGACTCGCCGATGTGTGGCACGCCCGCCTTAATCGTGTGCCACACCCCGGTGAGATTGACGTCGAGCGTGCGCTGCCACGCCTCCTCGGTGATCTCCCATGTCGGTGCGCCCGCGCATGGATGCCGGCGTTGGCGACGACGACGTCGAGCCGACCGAGTTCGGCAACGCCAGCCTCGACCGCGGCGGTCATCGCCTCGACGTCGCAAACATCGGCCAAGCCGGTGACGCACCGCCGCCCGCGCTTCTCGACTTCGGCGGCGGTGACTGCCCAGATCGGTGGCTGCGGAGGCAACGTCGATCGCGATCACATCGGCACCCTCGTCTGCGAACCGTGCGCAGTGCGCTACGGCCCGTCCCCTGCGCGGCGCCGGTGACCACGACGACTTTGTCGAGCAGTCCCGACATCACGGCACCTTGATCAGGTCGAACCCCTTGTAGCCGGCGCTCGGCGACCTCGGCGCAGATGTCGTTGTAGGCAGCGAATCCGCCAAGGAACAACATGAACACCCGCGGCTTCCCGGGCACGTTCGCGCCCAGGTACCAGGAGTTGGCCTTCGGTAAACAGCGTGGCCTCGGCCCGCCGGGCACACTCCGCGATCCAGCCGTCCACCGCGTCGGAGGTCGCCTCGATCGCGGAGTAACCGTGCGTCGTCGAGATAGGCGATGGCGTCGGCGATCCAGTTCACATGCGCCTCGGCATGCAGCACCATGTTGGCCAGCACTGCGGGGGCGCCGGGACCAGAAACCAGAAAGAGGTTGGGGAAATCCGTCGACGCCAAGCCCAGGTAGGTGCGGGGGCCCTCGGCCCAGTCGTCGCGCAGCTTCGTCGCCGCCGCGGCCGACGATGTCGATCTTGGCCAGCGCGCCGGTCATCGCGTCGAATCCCGTGGCCAAGCACGATCGCGTCGAGATCGTAGTGCGCGTCGGTCGTGTTGATACCCGTGGCGTCGATGGACTCGATCGGCGTCTTGCGGACGCTGACCAGCTTCACGTGGGGCTGGTTGAAGGTCTGAAAGTAGTTGGTGTCGGTGCAGATCCGCTTGGTGCCGATCGGGTGGTCGATCGGGAATGAGCAGGTCGGCGACATCGGGATCATCGATGACGGCGCGCACCTTCTCCTCGTAGAACTTGCGCGCCTCGTCGTTGGCTGCCATGTCGGTCATCTGGTCGGTGAACGTCTTGGAGAAGAGCACACCGCCTAGCTCCCAACGCTTTTCGAATGCCTCGCGGCGCTCTTCGGCGGTGGCCTGCATGGTCAGCTTTGGGTGCGCGATGTGCGGGGAACCACCGCCACTGCGCCACGACAGCCGGCGCCGCTCAGCGTAGTTCGCCTTGTACTCGCGCGACATCTTCATCGTTGAGTGGCCGATTACCCGCCGGCACACTGTAGTTCGGCGTGCGCTGGAAGACGTCGAGCTGAGCGGCCTGCTCGGCGATGATGGGCACCGACTGGATGCCAGAGGACCCGGTGCCGATGACCGCGACCCGCTTACCGGTGAAGTCGACGGGCTGATGCGGCCAATGCGCGGTGTGATACACCTCGCCTGCGAAGGTGCTCAGGCCGGGGAAGTCCGGTGTCAGCGCCGCCGACAGCGGCCCGGTCGCCATGATGCAGAAGCGGGTGGTGAGGACTTCTCCACTGTCGGTCGTCACCGTCCAACGCAAGGTGTCCTCGTCGAGCACCGCCGAGATGACCCTCGTGTTGAACGTGATGGCCGACCGCAGATCCAGTTTGTCCGCGACCCAGTTCATGTACCGCAGGATCTCGGCCTGGGTCGCGTATTTCTCCGTCCAGGTCCACTCCTGCTGCAGTTCGTCGGAGAACGAGTAGCAGTAGTCGACACTCTCCACGTCGCAGCGCGCACCCGGGTAGCGGTTGTAGTACCAGGTGCCGCCGACCTCCGGCGCCGCCTCGTACACCCTGACCGACAGCCCCTGGGAGCGCAGTTTGTGCAACGCGTACAGGCCGGCGAATCCCGCGCCGACCACGACGGCATCAAGGTTCACGATCACGGACCGTAGGCGGTATTCGCCGGCCACCGTGGCGGCGCTTCCCGGTCACCGGACGCCGTGTTCGACCGTCCCGGACATCGGGCGCGTCTGGGCCGCGAACCGCCGTCGCGCCCCAACAATGACCTCATGTCCATAGTTGATGTGGAACTCGACGGTCAATGGCACCGCGTCGGGTGGCCGCGACAATCGACGCTCGTCGATGTACTGCTCGACGCGGGCATCGACGTCCCCCACTCATGCCGCGAAGGCCGATGCGGCTCGTGCGTGTGCACCGTCGTTTCCGGCGAGGTCGACATGGCGCCCAGTGACGTGCTGGCATCCGAGGACTGCGAGGCCGGCCTGATTCTGGCCTGTCGGGCTCGCCCCGTTTCCGACCACGTAAAGATCGAGTTTTGACGACTGGCCCAGTTCCGCTGACCGGGATTGCCTGCGGTGCCGAGCCCACCTGCGGTAGACCATCCACTAGAGCCCACGACTGAAGGACGACAGCATGACCGACCGGGTACTCGACAAGGTGATGGACATCGCCGACCAGCTGCGCGAACAGGCGTGGGAGGCCGAGCGCCTCGGGCAGCTGCCCGACGCCACAGTGAAGAACCTCAAGTCGATGGGCGCCATCAGGTTGCTGCAGCCCAAGAAGTACGGCGGCTTCGAGGTGCATCCGCGAGAGTTCGCCGAGACGGTGATGGCGGACGGCCTCACTCGATCCCGCAGCGGGATGGATCTGCGGCGTCGTTGGCGTGCACCCGTACCAGTTGGCCTACGCGGACCCGCGCGTGACCGAAGAGGTCTTGGGATCCGACCACGACACCTGGATGGCCTCGCCCTACGCCCCGCAGGGAGTGGCCAAGCCCGTCGACGGCGGGTACATCTTCAACGGCCGCTGGCAGTTCAGCTCGGGCACCGACGCGTGCGACTGGATCTTCCTGGGCGCCATGCTCGGCGACGCTGACGGCAAGCCCGCTCATGCCGCCCCAGATGCTGCACATGATCCTGCCGCGCAAGGATTACGAAATCGTCGACGATTCCTGGAATGTGGTCGGGCTGAGGGGTACCGGCTCAAAGGACGTCATCGTCGAGCGACGCCTTCGTTCCCTGCCTACCGGATGATGGACGCGACGAAGGTGATGGACGGCACGGCGCAACGCAAGGCGGGGATGACCGAGACGCTGTATCTGATGCCGTGGTCGACCATGTTCCCGCTGGGCATCACCTCGGCCGCCATCGGGATCGCCGAGGGCGCGCTCGCCGCACACCTCGACTATCAGCGTGACCGCGTCGGCGCCTACGGAGCGATCAAGGACGACCCGTATGTCATGCACGCGATCGGTGAGGCCGCCGCCGACATCAACGCCGCCCGCCAGGAACTGCTGGCCAACGTCGACCGCATCTACGACATCGTCGACGCGGGCAAGGAGGTCTCGTTCGCCGACCGCGCCGCCGGGCGACGCACCCAGGTGCGTTCAGCGTGGCGTGCGGTATGGCGGTCGACGAGATCTTCTCCCGCTCGGGCGGCAACGCGCTGCGCATGGACAAGCCTCTGCAGCGGTATTGGCGCGACGCACATGCCGGGCTTGCGCATGCCATCCACGTGCCAGGGACGACGTACCACGCCTCCGCGCTGAGCTCGTTGGGAATCGAGCCGGAAGGTCCGTTGCGGGCGATGATCTGAGGACTGAAATCAGTGAGCGATATTAAGAGTCTCGGCTACATCAACGTTCAAGCGAGCGACATCGAGAGGTGGCGTCAATTCGCCTTCGGTGTCCTGGGTTTCGCGCAAGGACAGGGCCCTGACCCCTCGGCGCTGTATCTGCGAATGGACGAGCGCGCCGCACGCGATCATCGTGGTGCCCGGTGACACCGACAAGATCGTCACCGTCGGCTGGGAGGTACGCGACCACGCCACGCTGGAACGGGTGAAGACGGCGCTGGACGCCGCGGGTGTGCCGGTCAAAGCACTCTCGCAGGCCGACGCCGACGCCCGCCGCGTGGAAGAGGCCATCGCCTTCGACGATCCCGCCGGCACTTCGACGGAAGTCTTCCACGGCGCGGTGCTCGACCACAGTCCGGTGGTCACCCCGTTCGGCGCCAAATTCGTTACGGGCGAGCAGGGTTTGGGGCACGTGGTGCTGCCGGCACTTGATGTGCCCGGGCTTTTTCAGTTCTACACAGAGGTACTGGGTTTCGTCTCCCGCGGCGCGTTCCGGGTCCCGACGCCGCCGGAATTCGGTCCAATCCGCGTGCGGTTTCTCGGCGTCAACCAACGTCATCACAGCCTGGCTGTCTGCCCCGCGATGACCCTGCGCGATCCCGGCCTCATCCATTTGATGGTGGAGGTCGACAGTCTGGATACGGTTGGGCAGGCGCTGGATCGGGTCAATAAGGAAGGTTTCCAGTTGTCTTCAACGCTGGGCAGGCACACCAACGACAAGATGGTGTCGTTCTACGTGCGCGCGCCCGGCGACTGGGACATCGAGTTCGGCACCGACGGAATGCGGGTCGACGAAACGTATTACACCGCTGAGGAAATCACTGCCGACAGCTATTGGGGCCACGAATGGGTTTCCGACCTTCCGGCGGCGATGCGGCCATGACCCCCGACGCCGACGTCGTCCCTGTCCCCGCGTCGTCGATCAACGCGTGGGACTACGAGGCCGATGTCGTGATCGCCGGCTACGGCATCGCCGGTGCGGCAGCCGCGGTTGAGGCCGCGCGCGGAGGTGCAGAGGTATTGGTGCTCGAGCGCACCGGCTCTTGGGGCGGCGCGGCGGCGATGGCCGGTGGTTTCATCTACCTCGGTGGAGGGACGCAGATCCAGAAGGCTTGCGGCTTCGACGATTCCGTCGACAACATGGCGGCCTTTCTGAACGTCGCGATGGGTCCCGGAGCCGATGCGAATCGGATCGCCGACTACTGCGAGGGCAGCGTCGCGCATTTCGACTGGTTGGTCGGGTGCGGCGTGCCGTTCAAGCCGGAGTTCTGGGGTGAACCGGGCTGGGAGCCCCCGGCCGATCAGGGACTGATGTTCACCGGCGGGGAGAACGCGTTCCCGTTCAATACGATCGCCGAACCTGCTCCGCGCGGCCACATCCCACAGATGTCCGACAAGCGCGCCGGCGAGAAGAGCGGCGGCTTCATGTTGATGAAGCCGCTCGTCGACACCGCCACGTCGCTCGGCGTGCGGTCGCTCTACGACACCCGCGCGGCGTCGCTGGCCGTCGAGTCCGATGGCCGGGTGGCCGGAGTGATCGCCCGGCAGTACGGCAAGACCTTCACGGTCCGGGCGCGCCGGGGCGTCATGCTTGCGGCGGGCAGCTTCGCCTACAACGACGCGATGGTGGCGCAGTACGCGCCGCGGATCGCGGGCCGGCCTGCCGCGTCGATCGAGCAGCACGACGGTCACGCGATCCGGATGGCGCAGGCTCTCGGCGCCGACCTCGCGCACATGGACGCCACCGAGGTCGCCTTCCTGATCGACCCCCAGCAGACGGTGCGCGGCATCCTCGTCAATGGGCGCGGGCAGCGTTATGTTCCCGAGGACATGTACTCGGGGAGGATCGGGCAGCTCACGCTGTATCACCAGGACGACACCGCATACCTGATCATCGACGGCGACGCGCAAGACGAGGCGATGGCCGCCACGTCGGCGACACCATTTCTCAAGCGGCCGGCAACCTGGGTCTGCGAGACCGTCGCCGAGCTCGAAGCCGAGATCGGGTTGCCTGCCGGCTCGCTGCAGGCCACAGTGATCGCGTACAACGACGCCGCCGCCCGCGGCGAAGATCCCCTGCTGCACAAGAAGCCGGAGTGGTTGTGTCCCATTGGCTCTCCGGTGGGGGCCATCGACATGCGGGCGAGCTGTGGTGGATTCACCCTCGGTGGTTTGCAGACCTCACTCGACGGCGAGGTGCTGCATGTCAGCGGCGAGCCGATCCCTGGGCTCTACGCCGCGGGTCGAACCACCGCCGGCCTGGCCGCGTGGGGTTATGCGAGCGGCGTCTCCCTCGGCGACGGCAGCTTCTACGGACGTCGCGCTGGCCGCGCTGCTGCCAAAGGCTAGCCGGCCGTCACGGGCCCACCGTGGGCGTACCGAGACAATTTCCCGGCGATGTACTCGATGGTCAAAGTCCCGTCCACCGCAGCCTCATTCATGAACACCTCGGCATCATCGACGTCGAAGTCGCCGAGCTCGATGCCGTTGATGTAGAGGAAGGTCCACGCTGCGGCCCAGGCGGTGCGCTTGTTTCCGTCCACGAACGCGTGATTGCGTGCCAACGATTGCAGGAGCGCGGCCGCCTTGGCGAAGTCGTCTTGATAGGCGTCGACACCAAAAGCGGTTGCCTGCGGTCGGGCGACAGCGGCGTCCAGCAATCCGTAATCCCCGACCGTCAGAGCATGCCCGACCGCGGCGGCGCCCGCGGTCAGCACGTCGACGCGGTCGAGGTACTCCGTCACGCCAGCCGGCGGTTCAGCTCAGCAGACCGGCTGGCAACGATTCGCGCGGCTTCGGCCACCCGGCGCTTGTGCTCGCTGGCGGCGGCAAGTATGGCGCGGTGGGCGAAGGTGCGCAGCGACAGGTCATCGGTCGCAGCGGCAGCACGCACGGCGGCCAACTCCTCGTCAGTGAAGGTGATGTTCAGCGAAGGCATGCTCCAAACGGTACCAGATTTAGCACCAAAATCGGCACCGCCTTAGCGCTTTGCGCGCGTGCACGGGGTCAATTTCTCGCATCTGTGTGACAGCAGCCACATGTCTATGATACAAACAGTCATATGCCTATTAGGCATATGAGAACTGCGAGGAGGAGTCATGACTGTCACCGTCGAAACCACCACTCCGAGTGCTGTCATCGACCGGGTGTCGCTGGTGTTGGACGCCTTCGACGGACCGGGACGGCTGACGCTGGCCCAGATCGTGCGCCGTACGGGCCTGCCCCGGTCCTCGGCGCACCGGATGCTCGAGCGGTTGGTTCAGCTGCGGTGGCTGCGCCGCAGCGGGCGCGACTACGAGCTGGGTATGCGGCTCGTTGAACTCGGATCCCTCGCCGTGCACCAGGACCGGCTGCATCGAGCGGCGATCCCCTTGCTGCACGATCTCCACCGCGCCACGGGGCTCGTCGTGCACCTCGCCGTGCTCGACGGGTCCGACGTGGTGTACCTGGAGAAGATCGGCGATCGGATGACTGCGGCGATCCCCACCCGCGTCGGCGGGCGCCAGCCGGCGCATTGCGCAGCTGTGGGCAAGGCGATGCTGGCCGACAGGCAAGACGCTGACACCGTCGATTTAGCAACGCGCAAGACGAGGTACTCCATCAGCACGCCGGCTCAACTGACGGCCGAATTGGACAAGGTTCGCGCTCACGGTGTGGCGTTCGATCGTGAGGAGTCATTGCCCGGATTCGGTTGTGTCGCAGCGCCGATCGGCGCCCTCGGCGAAGCAGTCGCCGCGGTATCGGTGTGCGGTCCGATGAACCGGATGATGTTCGATCAGCGACTTGCCGCGCCCGTGCGCATGACAGCGATGGGCATCTGGCGCAACGTGGAAGACGGTCCGCAGCGCGTCGCGCCCACATTGCAGCCGGTCCGTCCGCTGCGTGCCGCGCTGCGCTCGGCATGAGGTCCCGAAGACGAACGCGAGTGAGGATCGCAGCGAGGAACGAGCGAGGACCGGAGCGAACGAGAGTCGGGGAATGACACTGGACGCCCAGATCGCGGAAATCGTCGACGCGCTCGACGCCGGGTTTCCGCGGGTGCACACAATGACCGGCCCTGAGGCGCGAGCCGTGATTCGATCGCGCTTCGTCGCGTCGCCGACACCCGAAGTGGTCGGCGAGATCCGTGACGTGTCCGTCCACGGACCAGCAGGCGATATCGCGGTGCGCCTCTATCGCCCGTCGTCGATGTCGGGCCCGGTGCCGACGCTGGTGTACGCCCATGGCGGCGGGTTTGTGTTCTGCGATATCGACAGCCACGACGGCCTTTGTCGTAGCTTGGCGAATCTGATTCCCGCCGTTGTCGTTTCGGTTGCATACCGGCTGGCGCCGGAAGCCCGGTGGCCAGCGGCCGCCGAAGACGTCTTCGCAGTAACGCAGTGGGCGGCGCGCAATGCCGATGCGTTGGGCGGCGCCGTTCGCAGGGTCGTCGTCGGCGGCGACAGCGCGGGCGGCAATCTTGCGGCCGTCGCTTCGCTGATGGCCCGCGATCTCGGTGCACCCGACATCGCGGCACAGCTGCTCCTTTACCCGATGATCGCTCCGAACTTTGATACCGATTCGTATCGCCTGTTCGGCAAGGGCTTCTACAACCCGAAGCCGGCATTGCAGTGGTACTGGGACCAATACGTGCCCTCCCCCGCCGACCGCGAACATCCCTATGCCTCACCGCTGAACGCGGAGCTACGTGGACTGCCGCCCGCCGTTATGGTCATCGCCGGTCACGATCCGTTGTGCGACGAGGGACTTGCATACAGCGACGCGCTGCAGGATGCAGGGGTGGCGACGAGTCGCCTCTGCTACGACGGCGGCATCCACGGGTTCATGACAATGCCGATGCTGGACCTGGCGCAGAGGGCCCGCGTCGAGGCTTGCCGCGCGTTGTCTACGCTCCTCGCCGCCGCTCATGTCTGAAGGCCAGGTCTTCGTCGTCGATCATGTGGTCACTAAACCCGGCCGGTGCAGGGAGTTCGTCGACACCTACCTCGCCGAGTACGCCCCCGGCGCACGTGCCCGCGGCATGACGCTTCGCGACGTCTTGATCAGCCCACCGATCTGGTTCGACGATCAGCCCAACACGGTGACCATCACCTGGTCGCTGCCCAGTGCACAGGCGTGGTGGGAGATGACGTGGAAAGGTCGGCCGGACCCCGACCTCGGGCAGTGGTGGGAGGGCATCGGCGGACTCGTGGAAGAACGGACCCGCAGCGTGGCCGCCGCAGCCGACGACGTCGACCGGCTCTGCGATGTATAGCGTCACCCGGTTGCTTGACGTCGCCGACGGCGAACGCGACCGCGTGATCGCCGCTGCGCGCGTAGGAGCTGCCGCTACACAGGCACGACGTCAGCTGGTCGAGCCGACGCTGCCGGGAGTCCGCAACGGCGGCGACATCCTGGTGCACCTGCGCTTCGACGACGAACACCAATGGCGGTCCGCAGAAACATATTTGGTGGAGGCACTGTCCGAGCCCGCGATCACCAGAGTCAACGGCGCCTGTTATTCAGGCGACGCTTCTCCGAGCAGCGCCCAGGCCGGCACGGTATATCGCGCGCTGTTGCTACGCGTGCTTCCCGGCACCGACACCCGCACCGTCGCTCAATTCGAAGACGACCTGCGGCTGATGCCGCGCTACGTGAATACCATCACCGCCTGGCAGCTGAGCCGCGTTGATGAGCCGGTGGGGACGTCGGAGTGGACTCACGTGTTCGAGCAGGAGTTCACGAACGTCGACGGACTGATGGGCCCCTACCTGATGCACCCGATCCACTGGGCGGTGGTCGACCGCTGGTTCGACCCCGAATGTCCCGATGTCATCATTCGCGACCGCGTGTGCCATTCCTTTTGCGCGGTGGCCGATTCCGTTCTGCGTTGACCGCCGGTGTTGGCCTTCGGGTCACATGCCCGCAGGCAGGATGTTCGGGTTGGCCGTCGCCGGTGGTTCCAGCGGCGGCAGCACCGCGGCACCGTCGAGACTGTGCACCGGCAGCTTCTGTGACCAGGGATAGTGCAGGCTGAACGCGACCAATCCGGTGCGCTCGGCGGCTGGACGATGACACATCGCCAATACCGTCTCGGCGAGATACTCCACGGATTCGGTGGGAAACGTGTCCGGAATCAATTGAGACGCACCAGGAGTCCGGACCGCCGTCGACGGACCCACACAGTTGACCGCGATATTGGCATCGAGCAACTCGGCGGCGACGCCCTGAGTGAAGCGATGCAAAGCAGCCTTCATCGAGGCATAGATGACGTCGCCGGAGGTCTTGTTGTAGTCCCGATACGGCCGTACCGGGGCGATACCGGTCACCGAACCGATATTGACGATCCACCCGGCGCCCTGTTTGCGCATGTGCGGGGTCGTGGCACGGGTGAGCACGAATGGGGTGCGCAGATAGTGCTCGACCGTGCGGTCGAAGGTGTCGAGCGCCATGTCCTCGATCAACGAGTAGTCGGCGAAGCCCGCGTTGTTGACCAGAATGTCGATGCGTCCAGTCCGATCGAGAACCTCGTCGACGAGGGTGTCCCGCTGCTCGGCATCCTCTAGGTCGGCCGCGACTCCAAATGCTGTTCCGCCTGCCTTCTCGATCAGTTCGATCGTCTCGGCGATGGTGCCCGGCAGCGCCGAAGCCGAACCACCGCGGACCGACAGCGAGGGTTCATGGCTTCGCGCGGTCACTACGACCGTCGCGCCCTCGGCGGCTAGGCGCTGCGCGATTGCTCGGCCTATCCCCCGGCTGCTGCCCGTGACCAAAGCCGTTCTGCCGGTCAACTTTCCGGTCATTGCAGGATGAAGTCCTCTTCTAGCGGCGCACGATGCTGCTGCCAGATGTCCACCAACCGATACGGGGTCGCGACGACCACGCGCCCCGACCCGGACCTGTAGTAGGTGTGGGCGTTGGGCGTGTGACACCACACGGTCCGGCTCATCGCTTCGTCGATGCCGGCGACGTAGTCCTCGTAGGCCTGCTGGGTCACCTCCATCGCGGTGGCGCCGCGCAGCGCCATCAACTGCAGGCACTCGATGATGTAGTGCGCCATCACCTCCATCGAGAAGTTCGCGCCCGCACCGTGTCCGGGGCTGTAGTTCGGCGCGGAGTTGATGAACAGGTTCGGAAAGCCTGGCACCGTGCCGCCCCGGTAGGCGCGCGGACTGTTCCCCCACTCGTCGGCGAGCTTCTTCCGTTGCGGCCCCGGATGTCGATGGTGGACAAGAAGTCAAGGTGGTAGCCGGTTGCGTAGATGATGACATCGAGGTCGATCTGCCGGCCTTTCTGGGTGACAATGCCTTTCGCGTTGACCTCGGCAGGCTCAGTGGCTTCTACGTCGACGTGGTCACGAGTCAGCGCAGCGTAGTAGCCGCCGGGGTCGCGGATGATCCGCTTTCCGTACGGCGCGAAATCCGGGGTCACCTTCTTCGCCAATTCCGTTCCGGCACCGAATGTCCGGTCGATGTAGTCCAGGCACATCTGCAACAACACGTCGTTGGCAGGCGAGATCGACAGGTGGCTCTCCGCCCACTCGGGATCCCGCAGGATCACCGGATAGTTGTTGTCCGCCGTAGCCCAGTACGACTTCAGCCGGTGCCAATTCGCGTAATACGGCAGGTGCCGGCCCAAGTAGCGGCGATGTTCGGGCACGTCGTCGGTGAGTCGCTTGCGTGGTGCGACCCAGTGTGGCTGGCGCTGGAACACGGTCAGGTGCTCCACCTCGTCAACGCACGCGTCGACGATCTGGACCGCCGTGCAGCCCGCGCCGATGATTGCCACCCGCTTGCCGGTGAGGTCCAGCGAGGGATCCCACCGCGCCGAGTGAATGCTGGTGCCCGCGAACGTGTCCCGGCCGGGCAGATCCGGCCAACGAGGCCGGTTGAGGTAGCCGGCAGCGGTGATCACGGCCCGCGCGTGGCTGACGTCACGATTGCCGTCGCCGTCGACCGAGTGGATCTGCCACTGCTGGCGATGCTCGTCCCACCACAGCGCCTCGACCTCGGTGCGGAACCGCACGTGCTCGCGCAGGCCGTGCTTGTCGGCCAGCGCCACCAGATACGCCTGATACTCGGTGCCCTGCGGGTAGTAGCTCGACCAGGCCGGGTTCACCTCGCGGGACAGCGAGTAGTACGCCGACGGGGTATCGACGCCGATGCCCGGGTAGGTGGTGGTCAGCCAGGTGCCGCCGACTTCGTCGTTGCGATCGAACATCTCGTAAGCGACGCCCGCCTCGGCTGCGGCAAGTGCGGCGATAATGCCGGCAAGTCCCGCCCCGATGATGGCCACTGTCATCGTTTCCGGGATGGGCACCGTTCGCGGCAGTGTCGGCTGCGGCAGTTGGAAGCCGCCCTGCTCGAGTAACAGCGGAACGAACTCGTCGTCGACGTCAGAGCCCAGTGCGAGCGGCAATAGCCGCTTGAACAACTCTGGGTCCTCGGCGGCGACGGACGCTGGGGACGCGTCGAGCGCGTCGACAACGGCCGCCACAAGCGCCGCCATGGTGTCCGGGTCGGTCACGCCCGCGCGCTCTGGCGGATCGGGCACATGCGAAATCGCCGGGCCGAACCTGTCGATCACCGACGCCTCACCGGTGAGCTGGGCCAGCACCGCCACCAGCACGCCAGGGTCCGCGTCGGGCAGATGGGTCCGCAGTTCATCAAGATCCGCGGGTTCCACACAGGGCGTCGCCGTGGGTTGGGCATCGATTGTCACAACAACCGAGTATCGGAGCGTCGGCGGTCGACGTCGGTGGTGCTGTCTACTCAGCGGGACACGTGTCCTCACCGGCCCTGCGCGAACGCTTACGCTGCGGCCATGCAACGGGGCCACTATGACGCCGACCATCGTGCCTTCGCCGAGTTGGCAGGCGATTTCGCGGCCAGGGAAGTCGCCCCGCACATCGCCGAGTGGGACGCCGACGGCATCATCCCGCGTGCGGTATTCGCGAAGGCCGGCGCGATCGGGTTGCTCGGCTTTGCGGCCGACGAGCGATTCGGCGGCGTCGGGGCGCGCGACTTCCGCTACAACCAGATCCTGATCGAGGCGTTCATGGACGCCGACTGCGGCGCTGTCGGATTGAGCTTCGCGGTCCACAACGACATCTGCCTGCCGTATCTGGCCGAGCTGACCCGCCCCGAGCAGCAGCACCGCTGGCTACCCGGGTTCGTGAAAGGCGAGTTGATCGCCGCCATCGGCATGACGGAACCAGGTGCAGGGTCGGACATCGCGGGTATCCGCACATCCGCTGTCGACGCGGGCGACCACTTTGTGGTCAACGGTGGAAAAACGTTTATCACCAACGGGCAGAACGCCGATCTGGTCATCACCGCCGTGCGCACGTCCCCCGACCGCCACCGCGGGCTCACGCTGCTGGTACTTGAACGAGGGCTGCGGGGCTTCGAGCGGGGCCGCAACCTCGACAAGCTGGGTCTGCACTGTCAGGACACCTCCGAGTTGGTGTTCACCGACGTGGAGGTGCCCAAGGACAACGTGCTGGGTGAGGTGGGCCGTGGGTTCGAGTACATGATGAGAAACCTGCCGCAGGAACGCATGCAGATCGCGGTGGGCAGCCTGGGACGCGCCCGCGCCGGAATGCGCTCCACCGTCGACTACGTCCGAGAACGCAGCGCATTCGGCAAGCCCATTGGCGCCTTGCAGAACACCCGCTTCGCGCTCGCCGACGTGGCCACCGAGGTGTCGGTAGCCGAGGCGTTCATCGACCGCTGCGTGACCGAACTCAACGCTGGACGGCTCTCACCAACTGACGCCGCGAAGGCGAAACTGTGGGCCACGGAGATGGAGTTCCGGTGTCTTGACGCGTGCCAGCAGCTGTTCGGCGGCTACGGCTACATGCGGGAGTACCCCATCGCGCGGTCGGCCATCGACGCTCGTGTCACCCGCGTGTACGGCGGAACGTCCGAGATCATGCGTGAAATCGTCGGTCGGGACTTGAATCTCGTGCCGCAGCAGTGAAGGACAACGAGATGCAACTGCGCAGCCATTCATTGGCCGACATTCCGAGACGCTCCGCACGCAGATACCCCGACAAGGTTGCGATCATCGACGGCGATGTCACATTGACGTTCGCTGAATTCGACGAATTGGTTGACCGTGCTGCGGCGGCGTTGCGGGACAATGGTTTTGCCCCCGGCTCGCGGATCGCGCTGCTGGCGCACAACTGCTGGCAATACGCCATGTTGGCGTTCGCCACGGCTCGAGCCGCCGTCGTGCTGGTGCCGATCAACTTCATGTTGACCGCCGAAGAGATCGCCTTCATCCTGGGGCACAGCCGCGTACAGGGATTCGTCGTCGAACACAAGCTGATCACCACGGCAGAACAGGCGATGACCCGTAATGGGTCGGTGATCACCAAGGTGGCCCTGACCGCCGACGGGCAACGGGCGCCGTTTGGCTGGAACGACTTTGCGCTCTGGCTCACCACGACGACTCCCCCGCCGGACCTCGAGATCGCCGACGATCAGGTGCTGCGGCTGATGTACACCAGCGGCACCGAATCCCGTCCCAAGGGCGTGATGCACTCCAGCCGGAGCCTGGTGGCGAACTACGTCAGTACGATCGTGGCCGGATCGATGTCGGCCGACGACGTCGAAATCCACTCGATGCCGCTCTACCACTGCGCACAGCTGGACAACTTCCTTGCCACCGACATCTATCTCGGTGCGACAAGCATCATCATCCCGCGGCCAGATCCGGAGGTGATTCTGCGCGGGATCGAGAAGTACAACGTGACCAATTATTTCGCGCCACCAACGATCTGGATCGCATTACTGCGGTCACCGGTTTTCGACGACGTCGACCTGAGCAGCCTGCGCAAGGGTTACTACGGCGCGTCCGCGATGCCGACCGAGGTCCTTCACGAGATCCGCGAGCGGCTGCCCAAGCTGCAGCTGTGGAACTTCTACGGACAGACCGAGATGGCGCCGTTGGCCAGCGCGCTAGATCCCGAGGAGCAACGTGACCACGCCGGCGCGGCGGGGCGGCCCGCGATCAATGTCGAAACCGCAATCCTCGACGAAACCGATACGCCAGCGCCCCAGGGAAAGGTGGGCGAGATCGCCCACCGTGGCCCGCACCTGATGCTCGGATACCTTGACGATCCCGTACGCACCGCGGAGGCGTTCCGCGGCGGCTGGTTCCATTCCGGGGACCTCGGCTACTACGACGAGTTCGGTCTTCTGCATGTCGTGGACCGCAAGAAGGACATGATCAAGACCGGTGGCGAGAACGTCGCGAGCCGCGAGGTCGAAGAAGTGTTCTACCGACACCCCGCCGTTCAGGAAGTGGCGGTGTTCGGCGTGCCCGATCCGGTGTGGGTGGAGGCAGTGGCGGCGGCCGTGGTCGTGCGCGAGGGCGCCACCCCGACCGCCGACGAACTTGTCGCCCACTGCCGCGTCCATCTGGCCGGATACAAGACACCCAAGCAGGTGTTCTTCGTCGACGCGTTGCCGAAGAACCCGAGCGGCAAACTACTGAAACGTGAGCTGCGGACCCGCTTCGGCGCCGACCAGAACGTGTTCCACTGACCGGGCGCAACTGTGCCGAAGCGCTCATGGCGGCGGTTGACTCGGTCCATGAGCAACGACATCGCGCTGTCCGCTTCTACCTGTACTTGACATCCTCCCGGCCGTGAATGGCCGGCATCCACCTGCCTGCCTGGCTGTCTCGTTACTCATCGAGCACCGCCGTACGCCAGGTGGTGGTGGAGTTCGCGCCGACCGGCTCTGTCGCTGCTTGTGCGCGCCACTGTCTCTTGGTCTGCGGCCTCGCCGGTTAAACATTGACTAGACCCCGACACCCGTCGACAGTCCTGACGGTGGACTCGGCTCCCGCCGGCTCCAGGCCCAGCCCTGAAACCTCCTTCCGACACAGCGCAGCGTAACGAGAAGCACCGACAAATTGATGCGCCAACCCGGCAGTGAAGGACCGGGCTTGCGCGCTACGTTCTGCGGTCAACCAAGAATCACCAACGCCGTGCCGTTCGCCGTAATCCGTGTTCCACTGACCGGTCAACAAGGTTCTGATCAGGCCGTCGCGGCGGTTGGCTCAAGGGGTGAGCAACGATATTTCACTGGGCGAACTGCAAGAGTTCATCGCTGAATTCTGGTGCCACTACGACGAGGCCCATTTCGACGAGATGGCCGAACGATACGCCGACGGCATCCACTACTCGAGTCGCAGCGACACCGGCGCAAGCCCGTTCGAGGATCTATTGACCGCAGACCTTCACGGCCGCGACGAGGTGATGGCGTGGCTCACCGATCACCGCACGCAGAGCCCGTACCCGTTGCGCCATCACAGCACCAACATCTTCCGGACAGCGACCGACGCTGACGTGACGAACGCCCGCTTCTACATCTTCGTCAACCAGATCACCAACTTTGTGCCGTTCGCCGTGTCGAGCGGGATCGTCGACGTGGCGGTGAAGCGCGGCCCCAGCGGGCTTCAATTCACCGAGATGGAGGTCGTCCTCGACACTGCCGAATCGGTCCTGCTGTCGGAGCGCTCCGCCGACACCGCGGTGGCCGGCAGCTGAGCTAGTGACTGCTCGCGACACCTTCGGGGGCGGCGTGGCCGTCATCACCGGCGCCGGCGCGGGAATCGGCGCGGGCCTGGCCCGCCACGCCGCCCGGCTCGGCATGACGGTGGTGCTCGCCGACATCGACTCCAAAGCCGTTGCGGCGCTTCGTGACGAGCTCACCGCGACCGGTGCCATCGCCGTCGACGCTGTCTGCGACGTCCGTGATCCCGACGCCGTGGTCGACCTCGCGGCGCGCGTGTACCGCGACATCGGACCAGCGCGACTGCTGGTCAACAACGCCGGCGTCGAGCAGTTCGGGTACCTGTGGGACACCCCCGTCGAGAACTGGAACCGCTTGCTCGAGATCAACATCAGCGGCGTCTTCCACGGCGTACGAGCGTTCCTTCCCGCGATGATTGACGCCGGCAGCCCGGCCTGGGTGTGGAACCTGTCGTCCATCGGCGGTGTCGCTGCGGTGCCCCTGCAGACGCCCTACATCATGAGCAAGCACGCCGTCCTCGCGCTCACCGAATGCCTGCACCTGGAGGTTCAGCACGCCGGGCACGATCACATCCACGTGCAGGCAGTGCTGCCTGGCGCGGTGGTGTCCAACATCTTCGAGTCCGCAGGCGGAGTCGGCGATGGTGACCGGGAAGCCGCTGAGGCCCAGCGGGTTGCGATGCTCGACATCAAGGCCGAGGCGATGGATCCGGTCGCCGCTGCGGAGGTCGTTTTCGAGCAGGCCGCTGAAGGACGCTTCTATCTGCTGACCCAGCCGGAGTACGTCGGGTCGGCGATGGCCGAGCGCGCCGAAGTCCTTGTCTCCCAGCAGCCACCCGCGTTGCGTTCGGGCCGCCGCTTGGATCCCGCGCACCAATGAGGCTCGACCCCGATGCCTCCGCGCGGGTTGCCTCCTTCGGTGAGATACCGCCGATGCGCGTGCGTGGCTTGGCGGCCGTGCGCCAGGCGATCGAGTCCGCGCCGCACCCCGAAAACATGCCGTCGATGGCGCATATCGAGGACTGCCCGATTCCCGGCCCCGCCGGGCAGATCAGGATTCGGATCTACCGACCCACATCGGATTCCGGCGGGCCGGTGATCGTCTATTTGCACGGCGGCGGAATGGTGATGGGCTCCAACCATTCGTTCGAGCCACTGGCGAGAACGCTTGCCGCCGAGTCGAACACCACGGTGGTGGCCGTCGAGTACCGGCTGGCACCTGAGAATCCACCGCCCGCGCAGTTCGACGATGCCTACTCGGCCACCACTTGGGTCGCCGACAACGCCGATCGGCTTGGCATTGATCCAACTCGGCTTGCAGTCGTCGGCGACAGCGCCGGTGGCTCGCTGGCCGCCGCCGTGGCATTGGCTGCCCGCGATCACGACGGACCCGACATCTGTTGTCAGGTGCTGCTGTACCCGGGCCTCGATCGCGATATGGGGGCGCCGTCGATCACGGCGCTTGCCGACGCACCAATGCTCTCCATCGACGACATCAAATACATGCACGACCTCGCCGACAGTGGTGCAGGCGCGCCACACGACCCCTACCGGGTTCCCGCCTACGCCACCGACCTTTCCGGCCTACCGCCGGCGATCGTCGTGACTGGCGAATGCGATCCGATTCGCGACTGGGGTGAGCGCTACGCCGCCAGACTGCGTGAAGCAGGCGTGCAGACGACCTTCACCCGCTACCCAGGCATGTACCACGGCTTCCTGATGCGCTCCGACGCCACCGCGCGAGGCAGGCTGGCAATCGCGGAGATCGGCGGGCTGCTGCGGGCGAAATTCGCTCATCCCCTGCCGTTTTAGCGTCCCGATCACCGGACACGTGCGCACTGAGCCGGCCGTTTCGGCCACAGAATCGACGTACCTGAGAAGAGGAGACGATTGATGCTCACCGACGAGCGGCGAATGGAGCTTTCCGACGTGCTGCGGCCCGCCGCGCCGCCGAGGGAAGTCGACAACGTCTACACCGAGGACCAGAGACAGCGGCTGCTCGAGGTGGTCCGCACCGAGGGCCCGTGGAAGCTGATCATCGCCCAACACTTCGCGTCAGCGGCCGAGTTGATGGCGACGATGAGTGGTGCTTTCCCCGAAGGCTTCACACCGTCGTTGGATCTCTTTCTCACGCCGACATTCCGCGGCTACCTCGCCAACTATGGGACGGTGCTGTACCCCGAGCTTCATGACTGCTTTCACAACGCAGAGTTCCTCGAACACGCCAAGAGCTATTGGAGCGCCGAATACGCCAAGCCGGAGATGATGCTGTTCAACATCAACGGTCCCTGCGCGAATCGCGACCCTGGACATCTCGACTCGCCGAGCTTCCGGGGTGTCCGACACGAAAATGCGCCGACCTGGTTGTGCAGCGTGATGGGCAAGTCCGGCTTGTTCACGGACTACCTGATCAAGATGGCGCAGGTGATCACCTGGTTCTCACTCGACGAAGGCAGCGGTTTCACGTATTGGCCCGACGGACCGCTCAAGGCGCCACGGCGCCTCCTGCCGCCGGTCTACAACCGTGGCGTGCTCGTCCAGAACGAGATGATGGTGCACCGCGGCGAGGCTAACGGCCCACTGGATCAACAGGTTCCGACCGGCCTCGCGTTCGAAACGGTGTTCGCCGGCGACCCCGACGACCGCGACCACTGGCTGCTGAAGAACGGTGATGAGGTCATCGCCCGACACCACACCGATGAGCTCAGGTTCCTGGTGCACTGGTCTGCCGAGGTCTTCTCCGATTACGACGAACTGAAGAAGAACATGGACGGTTCCGATGACCTGACGATCGAGCGGGCTATCGACATGCTCGTCGACGATGTTCACAAGAAGGGCACGCGACTCGATGTGCCTGACGACCCGCTGCACGACCCGAACTTCATTCGTGCGCTCAACGCGGCGTACGACCTCGGTGGGCCCGCAATCTATCCGGAAGAGGCCCCGCTGAGCGCTTTCCAGATGGCCTGAGGAATGACACGTATGGCCTGCGACTGCACGGAGCGTCAAGCGATCGTCGATGTCCTCAACACGTATGCGACGTGTCTTGACACGCGAGACTGGTTAGGCCTCAACAACGTATTTCATCCGAAAGCCACAGGTGTCTACGGTGTCACGCTCGACGGACGGACGGCGATTGTCGACTCCATCCGCAGCTTCCTAGACGGATGCGGGCCGTCGCAACACCTTCTCGGCAACTATCAGATATCCATCGACGGTGATCACGCGGAGTCCTCGACCAAGGCGCGCGTGCTACACGTCGGGGCCGGCGAGCGTGCTGACCTGACCCCTTACGAGGCGATAGGCGTATACCGCGATCGACACGTGCAAACAGCCGACGGATGGCGAATCATTCATCGTCACTTCGACGTTCAGATGTCCATCGGAGACATCAACATCCTTCAGCCTGCCTGAAGAGAGCGAATGCAGATGCAGAGACTCGATGATCGCTGGCACTGTCTACGCTTGACAAGATGCCGGACGGTTACGACCTGGGGCTGTGGTCTAAACAGCCGCCATTGCTACACGGCACGGAAAACGAGATTCTGGGTGATCCCAGCGCGGTGGCGGTGGCGCGCACGCCTGAGCCTCAGCGGACGACCACCGTGCTCGGCTCGCGCGGTGCACCCATCACCTCCCGGTGAGACGGCGGCTGCCGGCCGTCTTCGTCCGTGATGCCGTAACGCTGCGCGAGCTCCGCCCCGATAACGGTGTGCCCGGACATCGACGCGAGGTCGGGATCGTGGTACATGGAGTGGATCAAATGTCCCGTGAATTCAGGTGTTTCGGCGTGCTTGGCGGTCTCGGCGAGCACCTCGGGATGCCCGGCGAAGGCGCCACGGAAGCGTTCCGTGAGCAGAATCCCCATCCAGATCGAGATCGTCGCAATCCCGGTGTCGCGGAAGTCGACCGCCATGTCGGCAGCCAGCTTGTCCACACCTGCCTTCTGCGCGCCATAAGCCGGGCCGTGCATGTAGCACACCGAGCCGGGCGACGACGTGAACGCGATCAGGCCGCGGTTCTGACGCACCATCAGCGGGGCGGCGTGCCATGACGCCACATAGGCCGACCGCAGGCCGACGTCGAGAACGTCGGCCAGCTCGAGTGGCTTCTCCCAGAACGGCTTTGGATCCGTCAGGTTGTCATGAATGGCCGCAGCGTTGTTGACCAACAGATCGAGCCGACCAGACTCGTGCGCGACACGCTCGAACAGCGCAGCAACTGCGGCGTCGTCACTGTGGTCGACGGGAACCGCAATTCCTCCGTCACCCGGATCGGTCACGGATCTGCCGGTCAGATACACCCGCCATCCATTGGCCACGAGCGCCTTGGCGATACCGCGTCCTGCGCCGCGACTCGCCCCTGTCACGACCGCCACCGACTGCGAACTGTGCGCCACAGGTACGACGCTACGTCGTCGCCGGCACCGTTTCGTCGACCACCGGCAGATCGCCATGGCGTACCGCCTCGACAATCGAGTCGCTCAGAGCCGAACAGGCAAGGAACAGGCTCCGCCCCGCGTAGGCGGCCAAGTTCTGGGCGTCACGGCGTTCGAGGCAGCGCGCGGATGCCTCGGCGTCCCACTGCACGCTGGTCTGATTCCAGCTGCTCTTGCGCGCCGATACAGATGCTCCGCAGCGACGGCAGGTCACCGGCACCATCGGAGAGTCGGCGAGTCGGTGATCAGGCCGGATAGCCATCACGTGGTACCTGCGGCAGTCCTGTCGGCGAGATTGGCCTCAACCACCTTCATCCATTCCTCGCGCGGGCTGGTGGTGTCGAGTTCGTACTCGAAGCGATCCACCATGTCGGGCGCCACGTCGGCAGCGTCGACGTAGAACTGCTCATACCACCGGCGAAGCTGGTAGACCGGTCCGTCCTCCTCACACAACAGGGGATTGTCGATGCGGGCCTTGTTCTTCCAGATCTCGACGTCCTGTTCGAAGCCCATCTTGACGAAATCGCCGAGGCCGATCGCTGTCTGCATCGCCAGCTCTTCGGGCAGCGCGTCGGACTTCTTCACAATGATGCCGTACTGCAGCACAAAGGAATTCGCGTTGATCGGGTAGTGGCAGTTGATCAGCACCGTCTTGTGATCGGCTTCAGGGTAGTGATAGGTCAGGTCGTCAATCATGAACGACGGCCCGAAATACGATGCCACCGAGGTGGTTCCGAGCATCTGATTCTCCCCCGGGTCACCGATGTCGGGACGCCCTGCGCCGTTCATGTACTGGGTTGCGACGTGGCCTTCGAAGATGTTCTTGAAATGCGTCGGCAGCGAGCCGTGGATGTAGAAGAAGTGCGCCATGTCGACGACGTTGTCGATGATTTCACGGCAGTTGATGTTGACGACGGTGGTGTACCAGTGCCAGTCGGTCCACTCGTCGCTGGTCGCGCCCTCGATCCTGGGAATGGTGACCTCGGGCGGTGGCGGCTTGCGCTCGGGGTCGTTCCATACGAACAGCATCCCGTCCTGCTCCAGCGTGGTCCACGTCGCGGTGCGGGCCAGCCTGGGCACCCGCTTGCTGTAGGGCACCTTCTTGCATCGGCCGTCCCCACCCCAGCGCCAGTCGTGGAATGGGCACGCGATCTCGTCGCCCTTGACCTCGCCTTGGGTGAGGTCGCCACCCATGTGGCGGCAGTAGCCGTCGAGCACATTGATCCGGCCGTCCCCGCCACGGAAGACCACCAGCTTCTGCCCGAACGCGTTGACACTGTGCGGCTTGCCGTCGCCAAAATCCCTGATCAGCCCCAGACAATGCCAGCCACGGGCGAATCTGGTCGGCGCCGCTTCGGCCTCGATCTGCCGAATCTCATCGGTATCGGACTGCAACGTCATGACCTTGTTCTACAACCGCCGCCCCGGTTGTGGAGCCGATCGTCCCGCTGGCAGGGAGAACCCGCCGCACGATCGATGACGCGGCCTAGTGTCGTTAGCCGTGACGACTGTTCCACTAGGCACCATCCCTGCGGGCCTACCTGTCCGCGACTCCACCGTGGACTTGCTCGTCGTCGGCTCGGGCACTGGCATGGCCGCCGCGCTAGCGGCCGCCGAGTGCGGTCTGAAGGTGCTGATCGTGGAGAAGTCGGCCTACGTCGGCGGGTCGACCGCCCGGTCCGGCGGCGCGCTGTGGCTGCCGGCGAGCCCGATCCTCGAGGACAACGGCGCCGGCGACACGATGCCGCGTGCCAGCACCTATCTGGAGTCCGTCGTCGCAGACACCGCGCCACAGCAGCGTTCTGCCGCGTTCCTGGCGCACCTCGGCGACACCGTCGAGATGCTGCAGCGCGCCACACCGTTGCGGTTCATGTGGGCACGGGGCTACTCCGACTACCACCCCGAGCAGCCCGGCGGAAGAGCCGCAGGGCGCACCTGCGAATGCAAACCGTTCAACACATCAGTGCTCGGTCAGTATCGGTCGCAACTGCGCCCAGGCGTGATGAAGGCGTCCATTCCGATGCCCACGACGGGCGCGGATTACCGGTGGATGAATTTGATGGCCCGGGTGCCCAGAAAGGGACTGCCGTTGATCGTCAAGCGCCTGGGTCAGGGGCTGGGCGGCCTGCTGTTGGGCAGGCGCTACGCCGCAGGCGGACAGGCACTGGCCGCGGGCTTGTTCGCAGGCGTGCTGCGTGCGGGCATCCCCGTCTGGACGGACACGGCGTTGGTGCGCTTGACCTCTGACGGCACCAACGTCACCGGCGCGGTCGTCGAACACTGCGGACAGGAAGTCACCGTGACGGCGCGCCGAGGGGTCGTACTCGCCGCGGGCGGCTTCGACCACAGCATGGACATGCGTTGGAAGTTTCAGTCCGAATCGCTCGGCGAGCATGCCAGCCTTGGCGCGGAGACCAACACCGGCGATGCCATCCGAATAGCCCAAGAAGCCGGTGCCGGAATCGATCTCATGGACCAGGCCTGGTGGTTCCCAGCGGTCGCACCCCTTCCCGGCGGCGCGCCGGTGGTGATGCTGGCCGAGCGGTCACTGCCCGGTTCGCTCATCGTCGACCAGAGCGGCAAGCGGTTCGTCAATGAGGCGACCGACTACATGTCATTCGGGCAGCGACTATTGGAACGTGAACGCGCCGGGAACCCCGTGGAATCCATGTGGATCGTGTTCGACCAGAAGTACCGCAACAGCTACGTCTTTGGCGCGGAACTGTTTCCGAGGATGCGCATCCCGCAGACCTGGTACGACGCGGGTATCGCTCACCGATCGGACAGCCTTGCTGAACTCGCAGGCATGATCGGGATGTCCGAATCGCAGTTCCTGGCCACCGTGCGGCGCTTCAACGAGATGTCGCGCGCCGGAGACGATTCCGATTTCCATCGCGGACGCAGCGCGTATGACCGCTACTACGGCGATCCCACCATCACCCCAAACCCGAATTTGCGTCCCCTCGACAACGGCCCGTTCTACGCGGTGAAGATGGTGCTCAGCGACCTCGGCACGTGCGGGGGCCTGCGGGCCGACGACCGTGCCAGGGTCCTTCGCGAAGATGGCACGGCGGTCGAGGGCCTGTACGCGATCGGCAACACCGCCGCCAATGCGTTCGGGTCGACGTATCCGGGCGCAGGGGCAACGATCGCGCAGGGTTTGGTGTACGGCTACATCGCCGCGCACGATGCCGCCGCAAAGTAGTCAGTCGGGCTCGTCGGCGTCGGCCTTTTTTTCGATCTCGTACCAGTATTCGGGTGCAGGGAAAGGAGTCTTCATACGTCCGCCGTCGCCCGTTCGGGGGAACGTGGCCTCCGCCTCGTCGAGGTCCTTGATCATTTTCAGGGTCAGCTCCCGCTCGTTGGCGTAATACCGCTCTGCCCATTGCAGCCCGACCCGCGCGTAGGCCCACGACGGGTCCGCTCCGGCCCATTTTGCATCCTTGGCTGCCTTGCGGTGCATCTCGTCGGCATACGCAAGGTGTTCCTGCAGAAGCTCTTTCAGCCTGGTGGGAGTGGTGAGATGTCCCAGTGTCACCCGTAGCAGGGGGCTGTGCTTGAGCACCGGCGGGTCGAGCGGTGCTTCATTGGCCCACCGCGTCGCCGCGTCCAACCCGGCTTCAGTGATCTTGTATAGCCGCCGATTACGGGTGCCGCCGCTGTTCTCGACGCGCGACGTCACCAAGCCAAGCTGTTCCAGCTTCTTCAACTCGGAATAGATCTGACTGTATGCAGGACTCCCGTAATAGAACCGCATGCTCCAGTCGATCCATTTTCGGATGTCATAGCCCGAGAGCTCGTACTCATACGACAGCATGCCCAGCAGCGCCCAGCTGGTGGCCGCCAGATTCGGCTTGCCCGGCTGATCGCTATCTACCACTTCGCCAGATTAACAACACAGGTCACATCCGTACGGGCCACTCACCACTGTCCGGGACGCCATGTTGCAGCAGGGCCGCGCCGAAAGCACGCTGCAATGATGACCACCCAACGACTCGACGCACCAGATCCGGTCGCCATGAGGACAGTGCTGGGCCATTTCTGCACGGGCGTCGCAGTGATCACCGGTCACGACGGCGACCGCCCTGTGGGTTTCGCCTGCCAGTCCGTGACGTCGGTGTCGCTGGATCCGCCCTATGTGTCATTCTGTCCAGCTCATACGTCGTCCAGCTGGCCCGCGATTCGCGCGACCGGGCGGCTGTGCGTCAACATCTTGTCCGACGACCAGCACGGGGTATGCACGCAGTTCGCCGTCAGCGGCGGCGACAAGTTCGCAGGAGTCGACTGGAGCCGGGGCGGGAATGGCGCACCGGTGCTGCACGGAGCCCTCGCCACGATCGAGGCCGACATCGAGTTCGAGCACCATGCGGGCGACCACACGATCGTCGTCGCCCACGTCACCAGTCTGCGCGCTTCCGAAGGTCGCCGCCCGCTGTTGTTTTATCGCGGCGGCTACGGCGGATTCGCATGAACGAACGGCTCGCGCAGTCCGTGCGGCGGCTCATCGATGCCACCATTCGCACCCAGGTCGACGCTGCGACGTTGGCCGCGGTGCAGAACAAGATCGACTGGGCAACAGAGCAATTGAGTGCTTCACTGATGTTCGGATCGTTCGGAGTGCAGGAGACGTCCGAGAGTGGGAGCGTGGCTTCGGGGAACGTGGTGATCGGCGTCCGCAATCCGGTCGCGCCTCCCCTGGAGATCCGCGATAACGCCGACGGCGCGGTGCACACGGACTTCGTGTTGGGCGCTGCCTACGAGGGACCGCCTGGCATGGTCCACGGCGGGGTCTGCGCGATGATCCTCGACCACGTCCTGGGTGCAACAGCACATCTTCCGAACAGGCCCGCCTACACCGGCACCCTGACCCTGCGGTATCTGCGCGGCACACCGCTAGGGCAGCCGCTGCGCGCACAGGCGCACGTCGACCGCATTGACGGGGCTAAGACATTCGCAGTCGGCCATATCGCTGACGCCGACGGCGTCACCGTTCAGGCTGAGGGCGTGTTCATCCATCCGAGGAAGGCCCACCATTGACGACCTGGGACGACGAAACCGACGTCATCGTGGCCGGAACCGGCGGCGGGCTGGCGGGCGCGTACACCGCAGCCCGCGAGGGCCTGTCGGTCATGGTGGTGGAGGCCAGTGACCAGTTCGGGGGCACTACCGCCTACTCCGGCGGCGGCGGGATGTGGTTCCCGTGCAATCCGGTACTGCGGCGAGCGGGATGCGACGACACCCTCGACGCGGCATTCGCTTACTTCCACGCCGCGGTTGGCGACCGCACCCCGCTGGAACTGCAGCGCGCCTACGTCTACGGGGGCACCGAGCTGATCGCCTACCTCGAAGAAGACGACCAGCACTTCGAGTTCGATGTGCTGCCGTGGCCCGACTACTACGGCCGATTACCGCACGCGCGCCTGGACGGAATGCGTCACACGGTGATGAAACCCCTTGCCGCTGAGCGCCTCGGCGAGGTTGCACAACAGATCCGCGGACCCCTGGACCGGGAACGCCTCGGTGCCGAGGTACCGAAGGACCTGATCGGCGGGCGCGCGCTCGTCGGCCGGTTCCTGTCGGCGCTCACCGCATACCGGCACACGTCGCTACTTCTGAATAGCCCGCTGGTCGAGTTGATCACCTCGAACAACCGCGTTGTCGGTGCCGTCGTCGAGCAGGACGGCCGTCGCCGCGCGATTCGCGCCCGCGTCGGTGTGCTGCTGGCAGCGGGCGGCTTTGAGAACAATCCCGCGCTGCGCGAACGCTTTGGCGTGCCCGGCGATGCGCGAGACACCATGGGCGCACCGGGCAATCTCGGGCAGGCGCTTGAGGCTGCGATCGCCGCAGGCGCCGCGATCGACCTGATGGACCAGGCGTGGTGGTCACCCGGTTTGACCCATCCCGACGGGCGCTCGGCGTTCTCGCTGTGGTTCACCGGCGGGATCTTCGTCAACGACGACGGCAAGCGCTTCGTCGACGAATCCGGCCCGTACGACCGGATCGGCAAGACGATTATCGACCAGATTGCCTGCGGCGCAATAACGTTGCCATTCTGGATGATCTATGACGACCGCGAGGGATTTGTTCCGCCGGTGAAGGCCACGAACGTGTCGATGGTCAAGCCCGAACGCTACATCGAGGCCGGCCTGTGGCATTCGGCGGACTCGCTGCCGGAACTCGCGGCGAAAATCGGTGTGAACGCCGAGAACCTGGTATCGACGGTGAAGCGGTTCAACGAATTCGCCGCTGCGGGTACCGACGAGGACTTCGGCCGAGGTGACGAGGCCTACGACCGCGCGTTCTCCGGCGGTCGGTCACCGATGGTTGCCGATCGAGACAGGTCCTTTTCACGCAGCGGCGTTCGGCCTGTCCGATCTGGGCACGAAGGGCGGACTGGTCACCGACAGCCACGCCCGCGTGCTCGACAGCGGCGACAATCCCATCGACGGGCTATATGCCGCAGGTAACACCATGGCCGCGGTCAGCGGAACCGTCTATCCCGGCGGCGGCAACCCGATCGGAGCATCGATGTTGTTCAGCCATCTCGCCGCCCGGCACATGGCCACGAAAATCCCACGCAGCTGACAACCCGTATCTCAACAAGGAGTATCTGCCTATGACATCTCTTCAGCGTTACAGCGACCGCCGAGTCCTGATCACCGGCGGCGGCTCCGGAATCGGGCAAGCGAGCGCACTGCGCATCCTGGCCGAGGGCGGCCGGGTCGTCGCAGCCGACGTCAGCGAGGCCGGGCTGAAGGACACCGTGGCAAGGGCCGAACCGCACCGCGATCGACTGAGCACCGTCGTCATCGACGTCGCCAGCGAGCAGTCGGTCAAGGATGGGGTGGGCCACGCGGTCGATGCCCTCGGTGGCCTGGACACCCTCGTCAACGCCGCCGGGATCCTGCGGTCAGCGCACTTCCTGGACACCACACTCGCCGACTTCGAGCAGGTAGTGCGAATCAACCTGATCGGCACCTTCCTGATGATCCGCGAATCCATCCCCGCCTTGCGCAACGGCAATGACGCCGCGGTGGTCAACTTCAGCTCCACGTCGGCGGCGTACGCGCACCCGTACATGTCCGCCTATGCCGCGTCCAAGGGCGGCATTCAAGCGATGACCCACGCGCTCGCGCTGGAGTTCGCCAAGGCGAAAATCCGGTTCAACTCGGTGCAGCCCGGCTCCATTTCCTCCGGAATGACCGACGGCACCGGCGAATCCAAACAGAGCATCGGGCCCGGACTGCCTGCTGATGCGGACTTTTCGCTGTTCGGCAAGATCACCCCGATGTTGCCGATCGACGGCGACTCGATGTTCGCCAAGCCAGACGCGGTCGCCGCTGTCGTCGCGATGCTCGGCTCATCGGACGCCTACTTCGTCACTGGAACAGAGGTGCGTATCGACGGCGGAACGCACATGTAGCCCACTAAGCGTCCGGGTGGCGCCGTTCGCGAACAGGCGGCCCGGCGGCACGGACAAGGGCCCGGATCTCGTCATCGAAGACCCCGCCGGCGAAGAACAGCATCTCGTCGCCGGCCTGCAGCACGTCATCGGCTTGCGGCAGGATGACTCGACTGCCGCGCAGAACGAGGGCCAGCGCGGCGTTTTCCGACAACGCCAGATCACGAATCCGGTGCCCGACAAGTGAATTGCCCTCGGGCAGGGTCAGTTTCTCGAGGTTCACCTGGCCTTGTCGAAGTTCCATCAATTGCACGAGGTGGCCGATATCGATTGCGCCCTCGACCCCTGCGACCATCGCGCGCGGGGTGGAAACCGCCAAATCAACACCCCACGCATCGGTGAACAGCCATTCATTACGCATTTCATTGACTCTCGCGACCACCCTCGGCACCCCAAACTCGGACTTGGCCAGCAGGGACGCCGCGAGGTTCACCTTGTCGTCCCCGGTCGCGGCGATCACCACGTCGCACGTCTGCAGTCCGGATTCTTCGAGTGAGGCGACCTCGCACGCGTCGGCCAGTAGCCATTCGGCATCGGGAACCGCGTGCGGTTCGTAGTGGCCGGGGTTGCGCTCGATCAGCAAGACCTTGTGTCCGTTGTCAAGCAGTTCTCGGGCGACTGATCGGCCCACTGCGCCGGCACCGGCGATGCCGATGCGCATCGTCGGCCGATCCTCGTCGCGCACCGGCTCTTTCCGGCGCTTCGGTCGCCATCTTCGGAGGAACACAAACTCATACTGACCCATTACCGAACGCTTCGGGGCCGGAGCAGCGCTGTGTGAGGCGTCGGCACTGATTTACTGACTGACATGAGCTTGCAGCAGCTGTACCTGGCGCTCCTCGCCGGTGGGCTCGTACTGCTAGCCAGCATCATCGCGACCCGGGTCGCCACCCGCGTCGGGTTACCCAGTTTGTTGTTGTTCCTGGCCGTCGGGGTCGCAGTGGGCGAGGACGGACTTGGACTGGACTTCGACGACGTTCAGCTCGCCCGCTATCTCGGCACGGTTGCGCTGGCGATCATCCTCGTCGAAGGCGGCCTGACCACGCGGTTCGCCGACATTCGTAAAGTCTTGACCCCCGCAGGGGTGCTGGCCACGCTCGGAGTCGCCGTCAGCATGTTGGTCACGGCTACCGCCGCGCACCTGCTGCTCGGCATCGACTGGCAATTGGCGCTGCTGCTGGGCGCCATTGTTTCGTCCACCGATGCCGCCGCGGTGTTCTCAGTGCTGCGAGTCCTGCCGTTACCGAGGCGGCTCGCCGGGCTGCTCGAGGCCGAGTCCGGATTCAACGATGCCCCGGCTGTCATTCTCGTGCTGATGTTCAGTGTGACGCCGCTCGAGCTGTCGCCGGTACACGCTCTGTGGGAGTTGACTTACGAGTTGGTTGTCGGTGCAGCAATCGGATTGGGTTGCGGGCTCCTCGGTGCAATCGCGTTGCGCCGCATCGCCCTTCCAGCCTCCGGCCTGTACCCGCTCGCGACGTTTGGGCTGGGCATGGTGGCCTTCGCCGCGTCGGGTGTCGTCCACGCCAGCGGGTTCCTGGCCGCTTATCTGGCCGCGGTGGTGCTCGCAAATTCCGGATTGCCGCACCGCGCTGCCACCCGGTCGTTCGCTGAGGGTCTCGGCTGGCTCTCACAGATCAGCCTGTTCGTGTTGCTGGGGCTGCTTGTGGATCCAAGCGAGCTGCTTGGTGACCTGGTTCCGGCGATCGTCATCGGACTGGTGCTTCTGCTGCTGGCCAGGCCGCTATCCGTCGTCGCCTCGCTGGCTTGGTTCCGGGTGCCGTGGCGAGAGCAGGTCTTCCTTTCCTGGGCGGGTCTGCGCGGTGCCGTCCCGATTGTGCTGGCGACATTTCCCATCGTCGAGGGTGTCCCGGACAGCGGCCGTCTGCTCAACATCGTGTTCGTCCTGGTGGTGGTCTTCACCCTGGTGCAGGGCCCCAGCTTGCGTCCCGTCGCCCACCGGATGGGGCTGATTCCGCGCGATTCCACCCGGGAGATCCAGGTGGAATCGGCACCCCTGGACGTGTTGGAGGCCGAGCTACTGACGATGACGGTGCTGGCACCGTCCCGGTTGCACAACGTCACGGTCCTCGAACTGCGGTTACCCGACCCCAGCGTGATCACACTGATCATCCGGGACGGCCACACCTTCGTCCCGGCGCCAGACACTCGGATCGAAACCGGCGACGAACTGCTCATCGTCACCACCACGAAGACGCGCACGGCGGCCGAACGCAGACTCCGGGCGGTTAGCCGTCGCGGCAAACTCGCGTACTGGTTCGATGAGTACGGCGAACCAGATTGACACTGAACAGGAGACTTGATGACTGACCGGCCACTTCGCGTTATTCAGTGGACCACCGGCAACATCGGCCGTCGATCGCTGCATGCGATCATCGGACGCGACGACATGGAACTGGTCGGCGTCTACACCCACGGTGCCGACAAGGTCGGCGTTGACGCCGCCGAGCTGTCCGGCTGGCCCGAGCCGACGGGCGTGACGGCCACCAACGACATCGACGCGCTGCTCGCGTTGAAGCCCGACGCGTGTTGTTACAACCCGCTGTGGCCCAACATCGACGAGCTGACCCGGCTGCTCGAGTCCGGCGTCAACGTATGCTCCAGCGCGGCCTGGATCACTGGCGGCAAGCAGTCACCGGAGGATTCTGAACGCATCCGGAAGGCTTGCGAGAAGGGCAATTCCACGATTTTCGGCAGCGGCGCGCATCCGGGGATGACGAACATGGTCGGCATGGTGCTCAGCGGGTCGTGTGAACGGGTCGACGAGATCCGCATCACCGAGTCGGTGGACTGCTCGACCTACGAGTCGGCGGGCACCCAGACGGCGATGGGCTTCTCGAAAGACCCGGACACCCCCGGCCTTGCCGAGAGCGTTCGGCGCGAGAGCGAGGTGTTCGCGGAATCGGCCGCGATGATGGCCGACGCCATCGGCGCGAAGCTCGACCGGATGACGTTCGACGTGCAGTTCACGGCTGCCACCGATGACACCGATCTCGGCTTCATGCAGATCCCAAAGGGCACGGTGGGCAGCGTCTACGGGTACCACCGCGGCTGGGTCGGCGAAAAGAATGTCGTCAGCGTGGGATTCAACTGGACAATGGGCACCCATGTCACTCCGCCCAAGCCGCTGGAGCACGGCCACGTCATCCAGGTCTTCGGCCTGCCCAACATGCGCACCGTGCTGCACTGCCTGCCGCCGAAGGACTGGACGGAGCCGGGGTTCATGGGGCTCGGCATGATCTACACGGCGCTGCCGGTGACCAACGCAGTGCCCGCGGTTGTCGCCGCCAAGCCCGGCATCGTGACACTCAAGGATCTGCCACCGGTCACCGGCCGCGCCGCGGTCTAGGCCGACTTGACGCCGAGTGGCCAGTTGTGCCACGCCAAACGGCAATCTGTGTGCAAAACTGGCCACTCGGCAGTTCAAATACGTTGAGCGAGTTTGGGTTTCCCCGGCCCATCTAGGTCCGTTAGTGAATCCGCGCGGCCCGCCATGGCCAGCAACAGGGCCTCGCCGGTGCCCCGCACCTCAGCACCCTTGCCGTGACTCCAGTCGAGGTCGGTGGCGATCAGGCGCACCCCGCGGGCCTGCCAGGCGCCGAGCAGGCGCGGTGCGGTCAGCGTGAAATCCAATGCGATTCGCAAACGCTCGGCAGGGATCGCGCGCAATATCCCCAGCGGCCTGCGAATGTCTTGTTGGTGAATCATGCCGTCGGTGAGCGCAATTCGGCCACCGAAGCCTGCCGTGATGCCCTGCGGCACGACGTACTTGCGCATCAGCGCGATGAGTTCTTCCGGTGACGAAGAGCGGTAGTGAGCCAATTCGACCGCGTTGGAACCGCCACGGGTCACCAGACCCTTTGCCATCCAACGCACGAGCTGTACGCGGCTCAGCGGGTCGTATCCGATGACGTGAGCGACGACATCGCGGACTCGCCACCCTTTGCACAGCGTCGGACTCTCCCACTGCTGCGGAGTCAAGCCTTCCAGCAGCGCGGCGAACTCTTGGCGTTCGGCGCGCGCCAGGTGCATCGCGTCCGCCGACGTCACTCCGACTCCGCCACGCGGGCACAACGATTGAGGGTGTCAGTCCAACCGTTCGGCGAGTCGAAGATTGCGCGCATCTGTTCGGCGTGTTCGCCGTAACGCTGCAGGTGCCGATGCCGCAGGTCGACCGTCGTGCGACCGGGCGCCGTTTCGCTGAAGGTCACCTCGACCTCAGTCTCGAAGTCGGGATCGAACTTCCACTCAGCAGTGAGCTGCCACAGGAGCACGACGCGCGACGTCGGCTCCCAGGTGCCGACTCGCCCCCACTCGCACTCCGCTCCGTCCACGGCGCGTTCGTACCACCGTCCGCCCACCCGCCGCTCGAGCACTATCTCCTCGAACGGCGATGCTCCGATGGAGTGCTCCGGCGGCCAGAACTCGGTCATTCGAGAAGTGAACAGATCAAAAGCCTTGGCCTGGCTCAAGGGCACCGTAATCGACCGCGCCACCTCGACTTCGGCCGCGGGCTCTGTCGTCATTTCCGGTTCTCCTCATCTGTCTCGGCCTCAGCGGACGCCAGAAGCGCGAAGTTGTCGAGCGTGGTCTCCCAGAACCGGTCGAGATAGTCACGCACCGCCATCAACCCCGCACGGTTGATGCGATACAGACGCCGAGTACCCGCAACTGATTCGACGACGAGTTCGGCGTCTTTGAGCACCCGAAGATGCTGGGAGACCGCAGGCCGGGAAATCGGTAACTGATCGGCCAACGCCCCGACCGCGATGGGACCGCCGGCCAGCTTGTCGAGGATCGACCGACGGGTCTTGTCCCCGAGAGCATCGAGGACGACAGCGGCGGAAACGGGCACATCGGTAATTCTGTGCTAACGGTAAGTCAAAGTCAACCGTTCGTGGTGACTTACGCTTCGGTCAGCTGGACGGCGACGCCGACCGACCCCCCGCCGACGTGAATCGATAGCACCGGCCCCATGTCGGTGACGACGAGCGACCCAATCTGGGGCAGTCGAGTTGTCAACGCCGCGCCGATTTCGTCGGCGGCGTCGTGGTTGTCGACATGGTGCACCGCGATGTTGGCCCCTCGATCGCCGACGACTTCGGCTATCCGGTCGACCAGTGCCGCATGCGCCTTGGCCGCCGTGCGGATCCGCTGGTCCAACACCAGGAGGCCATCGACGTCGAGGCAGAGCAGCGGCTTGAGCGACAGCGCGGTACCCAGCCACGACGCCCCCTTGCGGATGCGGCCGCTGCGCCGCAGATTGTCAAGTCGGTGCACGACAACGAAGACATGACCTCGCGACAGTGCCGAGCGGGCAACGGCTTCAACGGCATCCAGGTCAGCGCCGGAGGCTGCCGACCGCGCCGTGGTCAGCGCGACGAACCCGACACCCATCGCCGCCGAGCGCGTGTTGACCACCCGCACCGCTGGGCCGAACTCGCGCGCGGCCTGCGCGGCCGCGCTGTACGTGCTGGACAGTGCCGCAGAAAGATGAACCGCGACCACCCCGTCACCGCCGCTGTCGCTCAACGCCTGCCGATAGGTCTCGATCAGTTCGGCGGGCGTGGCACCGGCGGTGGTAACACGCGGACGATCGTGAATGTCGAAGGGGATATCGTCGACGCCGTCACGCAGATCGACTCCGTCGACCAGCACATGCAGGGGCACCTGCCGGATGTCGAACTGCTTGAGCTCGTCTGGCTGCAGGCGGGACGACGAATCGGTCACCACGACGACAGGCATGGCTACTGAGAATCTTCTTGTGGCACACCGGCTTCTGCGAGCGCCTTGAGCATCAGCTCGGCGACGGCCTGATGCGCCTCGAAATTCCAGTGGATGCCGTCGGGATTGCCCCGCCCGCTCATGATTTGCTCGGAGACAGCCGCCTTCAGGTCGACCAGCGGGACGTCTTGCTGCTTCGCCCATTCGGTGATGGCCCTGACCGTGCCTTCGCGGCCATGATGCGCCTTGCCGTAGGTCTCGGCGATGTGCACGGACGGCAGGGACGCGACGATCGGTATCCCCGGCCGATTGAAGTCGATTGCCCCGCGGGTCATTTCGAGGTATTCGGCGGACAGGTGCGGCGGCAAGGCGGCGCGCGACATCGGTGACAGCCGCGGCTGCACCCAGCAGTAGCCGTCCCGGACCCAGCGCCGAAGCCACGGCGGCCGAACGTAGCGGATCAATTCCCGCAACGCGGTGGGCAGCGGTGACGGCAGTGAATCCATGCCGCCCGTCGCGAAGATCACCGCGCCGGCCCGCGGCAACGCCGCCCACGCCCGGGGATCCTGAGTGGCGGCCCACCATATGTCGCGACAGGTCCAGCCGATCCGCCCGACCAGCTCGACGTCCCAACCCAGTTGGCTGGCAACGATATTCGGCCATATTCGCGGATCGTCGGCTGGCAGGCCGCCGGTGGGCCCGTAGTAGGACAGCGAGTCGCAAAAGACGAGAAGTGTTCGGCGATCAGAGGACATCGTTGGCGACCTGAGCAGAGGCGTTCCATACATCGAGGCGCCAGCGGATACCGTCCAGCGACGCGGGTGCCTCCCCATCTTTGCTGTGTCCGGACAGCTGCACCCAGCTGGCGTTGCCCATGCCGCCCAGTGCGGGCCAGTTGTCCACCGGCAGCGCGAGCAGCGCGGCGGTCAGCGCGGCGATCAGTCCGCCGTGGGCCACCAGGACCACCGGCCGCTCGGGTTCGTCCACTCCCCACTCCGTCTGGGCCGCGACGAGCTCCGCCAGCAGCGGCATGCTGCGTGCTGCAACGTCAACCCGGCTTTCACCGCCGTGCGGCGCCCACCGGGCGTTGTCCCGCCACGCCAGCCGCGCGCCAGGGGCAGACGCGTCCACCTCGAGATGGGTCATCCCCTGCCAGTCACCGAGGTGCGTTTCGCGCAGGCGGGTGTCGACGAGCACCGGCTGCCCGGACCGTTCCCCTAGGGCGACCGCGGTATCGAGTGCGCGCCGCAGATCCGACGACACGATCACCAGCGGTTGCCGCTTCGCCAACACTTCGGCGGCGGCGACGGCCTGCTCGCGCCCCAAGTCGGACAGCTCGGTGTCAAGCTGGCCCTGCATGCGGCTGCTCGCGTTGTACCCCGTCTGCCCATGACGCAGCATCACCAGTCGGCGCACCCTCATGGCGTCGCGTCCAGATCCGCCGGCACGACGGGGCAGTCGCGCCATAACCGGTCGAGGGCGTAGAAGTCGCGCTCGTCCTGGTGCTGGATGTGCACCACGATGTCGACGTAGTCGAGCAACGTCCACCGACCCTCGCGGGCACCTTCGCGGCGGGCGGGCTTGTATCCGGCGAGGCGCATCTTCTCCTCGACCTCGTCGACGATCGCGTTGACCTGGCGCTCGTTGGACGCCGACGCGATAACGAAACAGTCGGTGATCACGAGCTGTCCGGACACGTCGATCACGACGACGTCCTCGGCGAGCTTGGCGGCGGCCGCGCGCCCCGCCACGGTTGCCATCTTGATGGCTTCGTCGGAGGCGGTCATATCTGATGCTCTTTCGTCACACTCGGCTGGGCGGCGTAGAGCCGGCGCTTGTTTACGTATTGCACGACGCCGTCGGGCACCAGGTACCAGATCGGCCGGTTCTCTTCGGCACGCTTGCGGCAATCGCTCGACGAGATCGCCAGCGCGGGCACCTCCACGAGGGTCAGCGCGTCGGCGGGCAGTTCGGCGAGCACCGCGGCGATGTGCTTGCCGTCGAGCTCGTAGCCGGGGCGGCTGACGCCGACGAACTTGGCGATCGAGAACATCTCCTCCCAGTTCTGCCAGGACAGGATCGAGGCCAGCGCATCGGCGCCGGTGATGAAGTAGAGGTCAGCGTCGGGGTTGAGCGCGCGCAGGTCGCGCAGCGTGTCCTTGGTGTAGGTCGGGCCCGTGCGGTCGACATCCACCCGGCTCACCGAGAACCGGGGGTTGGAGGCGGTGGCGATGACCGTCATCAAGTAGCGGTCCTCGGCCGCGGTGACACAGCGGTGGTGCTTCTGCCAGGGCTGGCCGGTCGGCACGAACACCACTTCGTCGAGCTCGAACAGATCGGCAACCTCGCTGGCAGCGACCAGGTGACCGTTGTGGATGGGGTCGAACGTCCCACCCATCACCCCCACCCGTCGTCGAGAAGTCACAAACAGCGAGCTTACGGGAGCGCGATCGGGCGCTCCTCTCGCGCCGAACGTGGGTTACCGTCACGCTTCGCCCCGCGAAGGCGTGACGGTAACCCACGTTCGCCGGAAAAATTAGACCGGCAGGAGCGCGTCGATCACCGTGGCCAGCTGCTTGGCCGACCGGCATTCATGCATGGTGATGACGTCCTGGTAGCGGGGCACCGCCGAGTCGCCGCTGCCCCACAGGTGCTTGGGCTCGGGGTTGAGCCAGTGCGCGTGCCTGCTCGCGTTGACCATGTGGGCCAACAAATCGGTTTCCGGGTTGCGGTAGTTGTTGCGCCCGTCGCCGAGCACCAGCAAAGAGCTGCGCGGCGAGAGCACGGTCGGCCACTTCTCCACGAACGACACGAACGCGTTGCCGTAGTCGGAGTGGCCGTCGCGGGTGTACACGCCCGCCTCGCGGGTGATGCGCTGTACCGCGACCGCGAGGTCGGCATCGGGGCCGAAGAGCTCGGTGACCTCATCGGTGGTGTCTATGAAGGCAAAGACGCGAACCCTTGAGAACTGCTGGCGCAGCGCATGCACGAGCATCAGCGTGAAATGGCTGAAGCCCGCCACCGAACCCGAAACGTCGCACAGCACCACGAGCTCGGGACGCGCCGGATGCGGCTTCTTCAGAACGACATCGATCGGCACGCCGCCGGTCGACATGGACTTGCGCAGCGTCTTGCGCATATCGATCTCACCGGCGCGGGACCGCCGACGTCGTGCGGCCAGCCGCGTCGCGAGCGTGCGGGCCAGCGGCGCCACCACCCGCCGCATATTGCGCAGCTGTTCCCCTGATGCCCGCAGGAACTCGACGTTCTCGGCTAGCTGAGGAACGCCGTACATCTGGACGTGGTCGCGGCCCAGCTGCTCGGCGGTGCGCCGCTTGGTCTCCGCCTCGACCATCTTGCGCAGTTGCCCGATGCGTTGGGCGGCAAGCGCTTTGGCGATCTCTTCCTGCGTCGGCGTTGGCTCGTCGCCGTACGGCGCCAGCAGCCCGGCGAGCAGCCGACCCTCGAGGTCGTCCAGGCTCATTGCCTTGAGTGCCTGATACGACGAGTATGACGGGCCGCGGCTGGATTGATAGCGGCCATAGGCCTCGACGATCTGGGCGATCATGGCCGCCAGCCGCTCGTCCATATTCGCCAGATCGGCGTTCTCACTAAGCATGTCGACCAGCGCGGCGCGCAGGGCCTCGATGTCGTCGGGCGGCAGGCCGGCATCGTCGTCGGCTTCCTCGTCGTCGAGCACCGTCCTGGCGCCAAGCGCTGCCGGGAAGAACAGGTCGAACATCGCGTCGTAGGCGTCGCGGTGATCGGACCGACGCAATACTGCGCACGCGAAGCCCTCCCGCAACGCCTCACGGTCGCCAAGCCCCAAAACGGACATCACCCGTCCCGCGTCAACGGTCTCCGACGGGCCGACCGAAATCCCCTGCCGGCGTAGCGCTTCGACGAACTCGACCAGATGACCGGGGAGTCCGTGCGGGGCCAGGGGCTGTGTCGAGCGGGTTCGGCGGGCTGCCATCAGTTCAGCCTGAGTTCCCCGGACGCTTTGACCTGATCAGACTGATGCTTGAGCACGACACCGAGAGTGGCCGCGATCAACTCGTCGTCGATGGTGTCCAGTCCGAGCGCCAGAATGGTGCGGCCCCAGTCGATGGTCTCGGCCACCGACGGCAGCTTCTTGAGCTGCATACCGCGCAGTACCCCGACGATCTTGACGAGTTCGGAGGCCAGGTGCTCGGGCAGCTCGGGAACACGCGACAGCAGGATGCGGCGCTCGAGGTCGGGATCGGGAAAGTCGATGTGCAGGAACAGGCACCGGCGTTTGAGCGCCTCGGACAACTCCCGGGTGGCATTGGAAGTCAGTAGCACGAACGGCGTGCGTTCGGCGGTGATGGTGCCGAGCTCGGGCACTGTCACCGCGAAATCGGACAGCACCTCCAGCAGCAGGCCCTCGATTTCGATGTCGGCCTTGTCGGTCTCGTCGATCAGCAGAACCGTCGGCTCGGTGCGCCGGATCGCGGTCAGCAGCGGACGGGTCAGCAGGAATTCCTCACTGAACACATCGGTTTTCGTCTGCTCCCAGTCGCCGTGCCCGGCCTGGATCCGCAGGATTTGCTTGGCGTGGTTCCACTCGTAGAGGGCGCGGGCCTCGTCGACGCCCTCGTAGCACTGCAGCCGCACCAGTCCGGAACCGGTGGCCTGCGCGACGGCACGCGCCAACTCGGTCTTGCCGACGCCTGCGGGGCCTTCCACCAATAGCGGTTTGCCGAGCCGGTCGGCGAGGAACACCGCTGTGGCCGTTGCGGTGTCGGGTAGGTAGCCGGTTTCCGCTAACCGCCGTGCGACATCGTCGATGTCGGTGAACAGCGGTGCCGGGCGTGCGGGGACGCTCACTGGGCTTCTCCTAAGTTCTTCCTGTTGGTCAGGCCGGCCGGGTGTGGCCGTCTCCCCACACAATCCACTTGGTTGACGTCAATTCGGGCAGCCCCATGGGTCCGCGGGCGTGCAACTTCTGGGTGGAGATGCCGATCTCGGCGCCGAAGCCGAACTGCTCGCCATCGGTGAAGGCCGTCGATGCGTTGACCATCACCGCGGCAGCATCGACGCGTTCACTGAACCGTTGGGCGGCAGCGAGATTCGTCGCCACGATGGCCTCGGTGTGCCCGGTGCCGTATTCGTTGATGTGCTCGATCGCAGCGTCGAGGTCATCGACCACCGCTAGCGCGATGTCCATCGAAAGGAACTCGGCCCGCAGCTCCTCCTCGGACGGATCGGTGTGCACCGTGACACCGGCGTCCTGCAGCGCCTTGGTCAGCCGCGGCACCGCCTCCTGCGCGATCGACCTGTCGATCAACAGCGACTCGGCGGCGTTGCACACACTGGGCCGACGGGTCTTGGCGTTGAGAAGGATGTGTTGGGCCACCTCGAGGTCGGCCGATTCATGAACATACACATGGCAATTGCCAACCCCGGTCTCGATCGTTGGCACCATCGCGTCGCGCACCACCGCGTCGATCAAGCCCGCTCCCCCACGAGGGATAACGACATCGACCAGGCCGCGGGCCTGGATCAGATGGGTGACGCTGGAGCGGTCCTGGCTGGGCAGCAGCTGCACGGCGTCGACGTTGCGGTTCTCGATCGCCAGCGCGTCGCGAAGCGCCTTCACCAGAGCGGCATTGGACCGCGCCGCCGATGAACTGCCCCGCAACAGCACCGCGTTTCCGGACTTGAGCGTCAGCCCGAACGCGTCGACTGTGACGTTCGGCCTGCCCTCGTAGACGATGCCAACGACGCCGAGCGGAACCCGCTGCTGGCGCAACTCGAGTCCGTTGGGCAAGGTGCGGCCGCGCAGTACCTCACCGATCGGGTCGGGCAGACCCGCAACCTGACGAAGCCCTGCAGCGATACCGTCGATGCGGTTCGGGTTCAGGGCGAGCCGGTCGAGCATCGCCTCCGGCGTGCCCGCCGCCTTGGCAGCGGCCAGGTCCTCGGCATTGGCGTGCAGGATCGCGCCTGCGTCGCGCAGCAGATTGTCGGCCGCCGCATGCAGCGCGGAGTTCTTCGTCTCGGTGCTCAACGTGGCCAACTCGCGAGCGGCGACACGAGCCCGCCGCGCGGCCTCGTGAACCTGCTCGCGCAGGTCAGCGCCGACTGGTGCCTGCACACTCATCGGTCCAGCGTATCGGACCTGTCTGTCGCTGTTTCGACGCGTGTCACGTTGCTCGCTGAGATAGCGTTGACGTCATGGTGGCGCGGGTCTGCGTGGTGGGCAGTGTCAACGCCGACCTCACGTTCACTGTGGACGCCCTGCCGCGGCCCGGCCAAACGGTTCTCGCGTCCTCGCTGTCGTCGTCGCCGGGCGGCAAGGGCGGCAATCAGGCCGTCGCCGCCGCCCGCGCGGGCGCGGCAGTGCAGCTCGTCGCCGCACTCGGCACCGACTCCGCGGCCGATCAGTTGCGTGCGCACCTGCGCGACAACGACGTCGGGCTGGACGGCGTGGTCAGCCTGCCAGGGCCCAGCGGCTCGGCGGTGCTCATCGTCGACTCCGGCGCGGAGAACACCATCGTCGTGGCACCCGGCGCCAACGCCCACTTGAGCGTGGCGTCTGCCGACGTTCGCGCCGTGATCGCCGACAGCGACGTGATGCTGCTGCAACTGGAGATCCCGATTGCAACGGCCGTCGCCGCGGCAGGGGTGGCGCACGCTGCCGGCGCCGTCGTGATCGTCAACGCGTCACCGGCCGGCGCGAAACCGCACGACCTGCTTGCGCTGTCCGAGCTGGCCGACGTTGTCGTGGTCAACGAAGCCGAGGCGCGCGAATGGCATTGGCCCGTCCCGCATCTGGTAATCACCCGTGGTGTGCGCGGCGCAAGCTACCTTGGCCAGGACGAACGCTTCGACGTGCCGGCCCCGCCCGTCGAGGCCGTCGACACCACGGGCGCAGGCGACGTATTCGCCGGGGTGCTTGCGGCCCTATGGCTGACAGAGCACGAGGATGCATTGCGCCGGGCCTGCGCGGCAGGCGCGTTGTCGACACTGGTGCCGGGGGCCGGCGACTGCGCGCCGTATGCAGAGGCCATCGACGACGCCGTATCGAACCGAAGGGCTGGAGACCGCCGCCTATGACGACAACCACGCCACGTCCACCCGAGGGCGACTGGCTGGGCACGCCGTATCTGCGATTCACCCGGGAGGGACCATTCGGCGTGTGCACGCTGGACCGGCCCGAGGCGCGCAATGCGATGACGCCCGCGATGTACTTCGGAATCAGATACGCCGTCCGGCACGTCGACGCCGACCCCGACCTGGCCGGCCTGCTGATCACCGGCACGGGTGACGTGTTCGCGCCCGGCGGCGACATGGGCGGCGGCGACGGCTCGGACAATTGGCTGACGTTCGGGTCGGCGCTGGGCATGGACGCCACGCCGTTTGAGACGCTGCGCCAGTCGGTCAAGCCGGTGGTGTCGGCCGTCAACGGGTTGTGTCAGGGCGGCGGCCTGCAGATCGCGCTGTGCAGCGACATGGCCGTTGTCAGTGACCGCGCGACGTTCCGCGTACCGGAGTTGTTCCGCGGCATCGCCGACACCTACTACAGCCAGATGCTGGCCCGCTTGGTCGGGCCGGTGCGCACGCGGGACCTGATGTTCACCGGGCGGACGTTGACAGCGGCCGAGGCTGCGGAGTGGGGCATGATCGCGCGCGTGGTTCCGCACGACGGGCTGCTGGACGAGGCCCGTGAGGTGCTCGGCCAGTGCTGCAGAACCGCACCGGCGGCCCGCAGCGTGGTGAAGTCCAGCCTCGACAACTACATGGGCCTTTTCGACCGCATCGGCATGCAGGCCAGTTACTCCTCGCCAGAGGCGCTCGAAGGCTTCCGGTCGTTCAAGGAGCGCCGCTCCCCGGACTGGGTGCACCCAGACCTGCGAACCGAAGGTCGGCTGTAGCGATTTGTGTGCATTCAGGAGCGGTGAGCGCTCCTCGACGCACACAAGTCGCCCAGGCGATAGTACAGATTCTGCTGTACTATCGGCGTCATGCGGATGGCGACCCACAGCGATGCCCTGGCCAGATTCGGCTATGCGCTCTCCGACGCCACCCGGACCGAGATCCTGCTGACGCTGCGGGCCGGACCGGGTTATCCGTCCGACCTCGCGGAAAAGATCGGGGTGTCGCGGCAGATCCTTTCCAACCACCTGTCGTGCCTGCGCGGTTGCGGCCTGGTCGTTGCACAGCCCGAAGGCCGTCGCAGCCGCTATGAGCTGGCCGACAAGCGCATCGCCCACGCGCTCGACGACCTCCTCGGCCTGGTGCTGGCGGTCGACCCGGCGTGCTGCCCCGACACCGACGCGGGCTGCTGCTGATGTCGGCACCAACCGGGACGCGGCGCGCGACCCTGCAACGCCGGATCCGGCTACTGGTCGGCGCGACGATCACCTACAACGTGGTCGAGGCGGTCATCGCATTGCCCGAAGGCACGCGCGTCTCGTCGTCGGCATTGATCGGCTTCGGGCTTGATTCAGTCGTCGAGATCTCATCGGCGGCCGCGATCGCATGGCAGTTCTCCGCTAAGGACCCCGAGACGCGCGAAAATGCTGCGCTGCGGTTCATCGCGATGTCGTTCTTCGCGCTCGCCGCATACGTCGCCGTCGACGCGGTGCTGTCGCTGTTCGGCGTCGGCGAGGCGCGGCCGTCGCTGATCGGCATCGTGCTCGCGTCGGCGAGCCTCGTCATCATGCCGGTGCTGTCGTTGACGCAACGCCGTGCCGGCCGAGAATTGGGATCGTTGTCCGCCGTTGCGGATTCCAAGCAGACGCTGCTGTGCACGTACCTCTCGGCGATTCTGCTGGCGGGCCTGGTGCTCAACAGCGTGTGGGGCTGGTCGTGGGCCGACCCCATTGCCGCGCTCGGCATCGCGGCGATTGCGGTGCGGGAGGGCATGAATGCATGGCGCGGGGATCCGTGCTGCTGATGAACTTCAGGAGGTAGCAATTATGCCTGTTGTCGCGCTCGCACTCTTCGCGGTTTTCGCTGTTCTCGGATTTGGTTGGCGCAGTTGGGAACAGCGGCGCCGCACCGGATCGACAGGTTTCAAGGGGGTCAGTGGCAAGCCTGGTTCGACGGAATGGCTCGCCGGCGTCGGTTTCATCGCGGCGCTGACGGCTGCGGTCCTCGCTCCTGTGCTGCAGTTGGTCGGGGTGGTGTCACCGGTGGGCATTCTTGATGCAGCGTGGATCCAGACCGCCGGCGTCGTCATCGCCGTGATCGGCATCGTGGCGACTGTGTACGCACAACTCGACATGGGTGACTCATGGCGCATCGGCGTGGATCCCAGCGAGACCACGACACTGGTGCGCACCGGTGTGTTCGGTTGGGTGCGCAACCCGATCTTCACCGCGATGATCACGTTCGGCTTCGGAATGGCCTTGGTGACAGCGAATCTGGTGGCCATTGCCGGCTTTGTGTTGCTGGTGGCCACGATCGAGCTTCAGGTGCGCATCGTCGAAGAGCCGTATCTGCTGACCGTCCACGGCGACACCTATCGCGACTATCTGGCATCTGTGGGCCGGTTCGTTCCTGGCGTGGGCCGCCGCGCTAGCGTGGGTTAGATGACACGCAAGCAGATGAACAGCAAGCAGGAGGCTGGCTGGCTCTGGACGCCCCTGATCATCGGTCTGATCATCGGCGTCTCCGTGGCAGCGATGACTGATCAATGGTGGTGGTCAACCGCCGGAGTGCTCGGCGGGGCGGCGTTCGGCTGGGCCGGTTACGCAAGAACGCGTTAGTCCTCGGGGACCTCGCGCTCGATCTCGTCAAGCCAGGTGCGGGCAGACATGTCCGACGGCGCTCGCCAGTCGCCGCGCGGCGACAGTGACCCGCCGTGCGACACCTTCGGCCCGTTCGGCAACGCCGAACGCTTGAACTGGCTGAACGAGTAGAACCGCTGCGCGAACACCTGCAGCCAGTGCCGAATCTCCTTCAACGAGTAGGCGGGCCGCTTGTCATCGGGAAATCCGTTCGGCCAGTCGCCGCGCTGTGAGTCGCTCCACGCATGCCATGCCAGGAACGCCACCTTGGATGGCCGGAACCCGAAGCGCAGCACCTGGTACAGCGAAAAGTCCTGCAGCACATACGGCCCCACCTTGGCCTCGCTGCTCTGAATCTCCTCGTCCTCGCCCGTCGGGACCAACTCGGGAGTGATCTCGGTGTCCAGGACCGACTTCAGCACCTCGTTGACCGCGTCGTCGAACTGGTTCGAAGTGATCACCCAGCGGATCAGGTGCTGGATCAGTGTCTTGGGCACGCCACCATTGACGTTGTAGTGCGACATCTGATCGCCCACACCGTATGTGGACCAGCCAAGCGCCAGTTCGGACAGGTCGCCGGTGCCCAGCACGATTCCACCGCGCTGATTGGCGAGCCGGAACAGATAGTCGGTGCGCAGTCCCGCCTGCACGTTTTCAAACGTGACGTCGTAGACCTTTTCTCCGCGCGAGAACGGGTGATCGATCTCGGAGAGCATCAGTTCGGCGGTCGACGTGATGTCGATGGTCTCGAACGTGATGCCCAGCGCTTCGGCGAGCCGGGTGGCGTTGCCCTTGGTGCGTTCCCCCGTCGCGAAACCCGGCAGCGTGAAAGCGAGTATGTCGCTGCGCGGGCGTTCTTCCCGATCCATCGCGCGGGCGGCGACGATCAGCGCGTGCGTGGAGTCCAGCCCACCGGACAGCCCGAGCACCACCTTCGGATAGTCCAGCGCACGCAGCCGCTGTTCCAGGCCAGACACCTGGATGTTGTAGGCCTCATAGCAATCCTGTTCCAGCCGTGAGGGATCCGACGGCACGAAGGGGAACCGCTCGATTTCACGACGCAGCCCGATGTCACCGGACGGCGGGTCCAGCCGGAACTCGACTCGCCGGAACGACTCCGCGGTGATCCCGTGGTGGATGCGGTTGTCGTCGAACGTGCCCATGCGCAGCCGCTCCGACCGCAGCAGCTCGAGGTCGACGTCGGCGATCGAGCGGCGCTCGCCCTTGGGGAACCTTTCCGACTGCGCCAGGCATACGCCGTTCTCCCACACCATCGTCTGGCCGTCCCACGCCAGGTCGGTGGTGGATTCGCCCTCCCCGGCCGCGGCGTATACATACGCGGCCAGGCACCGCGACGACGCGGAGCGGGCCAACAGGCAACGATCCTCGGCACGGCCGATTGTGATCGGGCTGCCCGACAGGTTGGCCAACACCGTCGCGCCCGCCAGCGCCGCCTGCGCGCTCGGCGGGATCGGCACGAACATGTCCTCACAGATCTCGACGTGCAGCACGAAGCCCGGCATATCGGTCGCGGTGAACAACAGGTCCGGACCGAACGGCACGTCGGCCCCCACATCTCCACGGCCCATCCGGATCGCCCCGCGCACCTCGTCGCCGGCCGCAACCTGGCGTCGTTCGTAGAACTCCCGGTAGGTGGGAAGGTAGGACTTCGGCACGACACCGAGCACCTTGCCGCGGTGGATCACCACGGCGGTGTTGTAGATCCGGTGCTGATAACGCAGCGGCGCGCCGATGACCAGCACCGGCATCAGCTCGGCAGAGGCCACCACGACGTCGAGCAGTGCGTCCTCGACCGCGTCCAGCAACGCGTCCTGCAGCAGGATGTCCTCGATCGAGTAACCCGATAGCGTCAGCTCCGGGAAGACCGCCAGCCCGACGCTGTCGTCGTGACAGGCCCTGGCCACTCGCAGCACCGCCTCGGCATTCGCGACAGGGTCCGCAATAGTCGTGTGGTGCGTGCACGCGGCCACCCGCACAAACCCGTGGCGGTACGCCGAGTAGAAATCCATGCCTCATTGTTGCCCGAAATCGGATCTGGGTATGCATGTCCCCATGAGTGAGGTCGCGGTGCTGGTCATCGACATGCTGAACACGTATGAGCACGAGGATGCGGAAGCGCTCGTGCCCAACGTCGCCGGCATCATCGACCCGCTGGCCGGATTGATCACAAGCGCTCGCGACCGCGACGACGTCGACTTGATTTATGTCAACGACAATTACGGCAACTTCACCGCCGATTTCGACGACATCGTCGATGCGGCGCTGCACGGTGAGCGGCCTGACCTGGTGGAGCCGATCGCGCCTGACGAGAGCTGCCTGCGGTTGCTGAAAGTGCGGCACAGCGCGTTCTACGCGAGCTCGCTCGACTATCTGCTTCGCCGACTTGAGGCCCGCCGGCTGATCCTCACCGGTCAGGTGACCGAGCAATGCATCCTCTATACCGCGCTGGACGCGTACGTCCGGCATTTCGAGATCGTCGTCGCGCCGGACGCCGTCGCGCACATTGATCCCGAGCTGAGCGATGCCGCGCTGACGATGATGCACAAGAACATGCACGCCGAGGTCGTGCCCGCTGAGAAGTGCTTGCGCTGACGACTCCGCGCCGCCTCGTGTTGGCCTGCAGTTCGCCCGCGCGCACCGCACACGCTCCGGCGATTTTGATTGCGTCGCGCATGGTGAACTTCAGGACCCAACCCAGGAGGAATCGTGAATCAGCTTGCTGTTCAACGTCAATCGCGCCCCTTGCTCCCTGAGCTTTCAGAGCTCTTCAGTGGCTTTTCTGGTTTCCCTACCATCGCCGGCCTGGCGAATCTGCGGTCGTTCTTCGACGGCAACCTGATGCGCCTTGAGGACGAGACGAAGGACGGGCACTACGAGGTCCGCGCCGAGCTGCCCGGCGTCGATCCCTCCGACGACATCGAGGTCACCGTGTGCGACGGTCAGCTGACGATCAAGGCCAAGCGCACCCAGACGTCGGATTCCAACGGGCATTCGGAGTTCACGTACGGATCCTTCGCGCGGACGGTGCCGCTGCCTGCCGGCGCCGACGAGGACGACATCAACGCCACCTACGACAGGGGCATCCTCACGGTGTCTGTGCCGCTCGCCGAGGACCACCCGACCGAGAAGCGCGTCGAGGTCATGGAGACCATCCTCGTCGACGAGGACGACGACTACGACCAGGATGAAGACGACGATCAGCCTCAGCTCGAGGAAGCCGAGCACACCGAGGACGACAAGCAGCCCCAGCCGGTCGGCTGAGCTGGATTAGCCTGGGAGTCGTGGAAGCACCGGAACTCGTCGCCCTGCTGCACGGGCGGCGTGTTGCGGTGCTCACCGGAGCGGGGATGTCTACGGACTCGGGTATCCCCGATTACCGCGGGCCGGACTCGCCGCCCAGCAATCCGATGACCATCCGTCAGTTCACGTCCGACCCGGTGTTTCGGCAGCGGTACTGGGCGCGCAATCACGTCGGCTGGCGGCGCATGCACGAGACGATGCCCAACGCCGGTCACCGCGCGCTGGCCGACCTGGAGCATGCCGGCGTGGTGTCCGGCGTGATCACTCAGAACGTCGACCTGCTGCACACCAAGGCCGGCAGTCAAACCGTCATCAACCTGCACGGAACCTACGCCCAGGTGATCTGCCTGGACTGCGGCCGCACCATGTCGCGTGCTGAGCTGGCCGACTTGCTCGAGGCGGCCAACCCCGGCTTTGCCGAGCGGGCGGAGGCGGTCGGCGGCATCGCGGTCGCCCCTGACGCCGACGCAGTGGTCGGCAACACCACATCGTTTCGGATCATCGATTGTTTGCATTGCGGCGGGATGCTCAAACCCGACATTGTGTACTTCGGCGAGAATGTGCCGAAAGACCGTGTGGGCGACGCGTATTCGCTTGTTGATGGGGCCGACGCGCTGCTGGTCGCGGGGTCGTCGCTGACCGTGTATTCCGGATATCGGTTCGTCCGCCACGCCGCCGCACTGGGTATCCCGATCGCGATCATCAACCGCGGGCCGACCCGGGGTGACGATCTTGCGACCGTGAAGATCGACAACGGCTGCTCCCCAATGCTGGCGCTGCTGGCCGATGAACTTCCCGCCGTTGCGAATTCAGCGTAGATGACCGACGACGCCTCCTGGCTGCAGTCGCTGCTGGAAAGCAGGCGGCCCGACCCCGGACCTGTCGTCGGGCGGTGGGCGTTGGGTATCGGCGACATGGCGGCCGACCATCCGCTGACGCCGGACAAGCTGCGCGGGCTGATCCGCAAGCTGAACCACTTCGGCGGTGTGGCGATCAGCGAGGAGAGCGTCGAATTCGACGGCGACGACGTCAAATGGTCGGACATCACCGAGATCCGCACCCGCAGCCTCGTCGAGTACCTGTTTACCGGCGGCGTCGACAAGCAGACCGACAAGCTGCCGCTGCCGTGGTTCCCGTTCCGCAGCAAGGTGATCGCGGCGATTTCGCGGGCGGCGCTGACGCTGTTGCTCGCGGCGGCCAAACAGCAGCTCGAGGGTGGAGCGTTGGAGATTCGGATTCCCGCCGAGGTGCATTACCGCGGCATGCTGGGACGGCGCGAGCTGTCGCCGGGCATGCTCGCCGCGGTGGTGCTGGCCGACCCCGCGGTTCGTCAGTGTTTCGAGGCGACGGCGCAGGCGCACGACGTGGAGATCCTCGCCGCCGACGACGACGTGATGGAAGACGCCGACCACCGCGCCGAGCAGATCAAATCGATGCTGGCCACGATTTCGGCGCGCTTATCCACGCTCACCGACGGTTAGCGCGCCGAAATCGCCTAGACGGCGACCAGGTCGTCCGCGTGGACGACGGCGCGGCGCATGTCGGCGGGCAGATCCGAGGTCGAGCGGCCCAACATCGTCGCCAACTCGGCGTGGTCGTAGGCCACCACGCCGCGGGCCACCATGGTGGCGTCCTGCGAGCGCAGCTCGACGACGTCGCCGCCGTAGAACCGTCCCGACAGCGCAGTGATGCCGGCCGGCAGCAGCGAACGTCGCTGCCGCACAACGGCACGCACCGCACCGTCGTCAAGTGTCAGCGCACCCGCCGACTCCGCGGCGTAGCGGACCCAGAACTTGCGCGCCGACATGCGTTCGGGCCGCGGTGCGAACACCGTGCCGACCGACGCGTCGGCAAGGGCGATGGCCGCATCCGACGCCGCGGCCAAGAGCACCGGCACGCCGGCGTCCGCGGCGAGCAGGGCCGACGACAGCTTCGACGCCATCCCCCCAGTGCCGAGGTGACTACCGCGGCCGGCCACCACGCCATCGAGATCGCCGGATCCGGAGACCTCAGAGATGAAGCGGGCGTTGCCTTTTCGCGGGTCCGAGTTGTAGAGGCCGTCGATGTCGGACAGCAGCACCAACGCGTCGGCGCCCACCAGATGCGCGACCAATGCCGAAAGCCGATCATTGTCGCCGAACCGGATCTCGTTCGTGGCGACGGTGTCGTTCTCGTTGACGATCGCGACGGCGTGCAGCGCCCGCAGCCGGTCCAGGGTGCGCTGGGCGTTGGTGTGCGACACCCGTTCCGAAATGTCATGCGCCGTCAGCAGCACCTGTCCGACCGTGCGGCTATAGCGGGCAAACGCCGTGCTCCACGCGTTGACCAGCGCCACCTGTCCCACGCTCGCGGCTGCCTGTTTGGTCGCCAGATCGACGGGTCGTTTGGTCAGCCGCAGCGGTTCGATGCCTGCCGCGATCGAACCCGACGACACGATCACGACGTCGGAGCCCGCCTTCATCCGGGCTTCGATCGCGTCGGCCAACACGGCGAGCCTGCCGGCGTCGAACATCCCCGACGGCGTGGTCAACGCGGTCGTACCGACCTTGACGACGACGCTGCGGGCGATGCGAATCGCCTCGCGGTGCAAGCTCGTCACTCTTTGCGCTCTCGACGTTCGCGTCTGGCAGCCTTCCGCTCGTCGGCCCCAACCCGGTCGTTGCGCTCCAACCGCGCGTCGGTGCCGCGCCCGGTCGGCATCACGTCCACTCCGGCGGGCGTCTGCGGCTCCCAGTCGAAGGTCATGTCGCCGATGGTCACCGCGCAGCCGGGCTTGGCGCCGAGGCGCAGCAGTTCGTCTTCGACACCGAGCCGGGCCAGCCGGTCACCGAGGTAGCCGACAGCCTCGTCGTTGTCAAAGTCGGTTTGGTTGATCCATCGTTCGGGCCGCGTGCCGCGCACCACGAAGCCACCCTGGCCATCGGGGGCAACGGTGAAGCCGCTCTGGTCCACCGGAATCGGGCGTATCACCGGTCGGCGTGGCACGCTGACGGGCTGCGCGTCTCGGTACGCCGACACCATGTCCCACAGCGCGAACGTCAACGGCCGCAGCCCTTCTCGGCTGACAGTTGACACCTCGTGCACCGGCCAGCCGAACCGCCGAGTAATCTCCTCACGGACGAAATCGGCCAGCTCGCGTGCCTCAGGCACGTCGATCTTGTTGAGCACCACCGCCCGCGGGCGCTCGGCCAGGTCGCCGAGTGTCGAATCACCTTGCAGCGTCGGGGTATACGCGGCCAACTCGGCTTCCAGCGCCTCGATGTCGGAGATCGGATCACGGCCGGGCTCCAGCGTGGCGCAGTCGACGACATGCACCAGCACCGCACACCGCTCGATGTGCCGCAGGAAGTCCAGGCCGAGGCCGCGGCCCTCGGACGCACCGGGGATCAGACCTGGCACATCGGCAACGGTGAAAGTGTGGTCCCCGGCCGACACCACGCCGAGGTTCGGCGCCAGCGTGGTGAACGGATAGTCGGCGATCTTCGGCTTGGCCGCCGAGATGACCGACACCAACGATGACTTACCCGCCGACGGAAACCCGACCAGCCCGACGTCGGCGACGGTCTTGAGTTCCAGGGTGAAATCTCGGACCTGGCCCTGCTCACCGAGCAACGCGAAACCGGGCGCCTTGCGCGCCCGCGAGGCCAGGGCGGCGTTGCCGAGTCCGCCCCGTCCACCCGCAGCAGCCTCGAAACGAGTGCCCGCACCGACCAGGTCGGCGAGCAACCGGCCGTTCTCGTCGAGCACCACGGTGCCGTCGGGAACCCTGACCTCGAGGTCGGCGCCGGCCGCGCCGTCGCGATTCGAGCCAGCTCCCTGCTTGCCCGAAGGGGCGACGACATTCGGGTGGAAGTGAAAGTCGAGCAGCGTATGGACCTGCGGATCGACGACCAACACGATGCTGCCGCCGCGGCCACCGTTACCGCCGTCGGGACCGCCGAGGGGTTTGAACTTCTCGCGATGGACCGAGGCGCAGCCTTTACCGCCGTTGCCCGCCCGCGCGTGGATCACGACGCGGTCTACGAAGCGCGGCATTGCGATGACTCCTTAGCCGAAATGGACGTTTGGGCGGGAAAGTGCGGGTGTCCCGCGCCAAAACGTCGATCTCGACGCGGAAAACTAAGCCTGTGGAGCGGACGGTCGCACGACGCTGACCGTCTTACGTCCCCGCTTGGTGCCAAACGTGACGGCACCCGGGGAGGTGGCGAACAACGTGTCGTCGCCGCCACGGCCGACGTTCACGCCGGGGTGGAAGTGGGTGCCGCGCTGGCGAACGATGATCTCGCCGGCCTTGACGATCTGGCCGCCGAAGCGCTTGACGCCCAGCCGCTGAGCGTTGGAGTCGCGACCGTTGCGTGAGCTGGAAGCGCCCTTCTTGTGTGCCATCTGTCGTCGCCTCCCGCTACTTGATTCCGGTGACCTTGAGGACCGTCAGCTGCTGACGGTGACCCTGCCGCTTGTGATAGCCGGTCTTGTTCTTGAACTTGTGGATGCGGATCTTGGGACCCTTGGTGTGCTCGAGCACCTCACCGGTCACGGCGACCTTCTCCAGGGCGTTCGCGTCGCTGGTGACATTGGCGCCCTCGACCACCAGGGCGACGGGCAGAGAAACCTTGGCGCCGGGCTCGGACTCGAGCTTCTCGACCTTGACCACGTCTCCGACGGCGACCTTGTACTGCTTGCCACCAGTCTTGACGATCGCGTACGTGGCTTTCTCGGCTGCCATCGTGTCCTTCTTCGTCTCTGGGCGCGCGCTACCTGGCGGTGCGCTCGCGGGTCTTGGGTGCGGAGCCACGTCGGGCCCGCTGTCGTCGGCGTCAGCCGAAAGACAACTGGTCCAGGGTACGTGAGGCCCGGCTACAGGGTCAAATCACTGCAGGTCACGGGTTGTGCTCGGTTCGTCGGGCGTCGTACCACCGCTGACCCACAGGCTCACCTGCCAGATTCCAGCTCCACGACAGCCGCGGCGTGATCCTGCTGTACAGCCCGGGCCCCATCATGCCGACCCGTTCGACCGGTGGCTCGGCGTCCCCGTAAACCCGCACCGCCCTGGCGATGAACGGCTCGAAAGAGACCAGATCGTCGACGACGAGCGACACCTTGGTCCGGCCGGCGCCGATGTTACGAAGCTTGCGGGTGTGGGCGACATCTAGGCCGACACCCCCGATCCAGATGTAGTCGCCGTCGAGCTCGAACGCGACGGGTACCACGTCGGGCTGGCCGTCGGCGTTGACGGTCGCCAATCGCGCGATGGGCTGCGACTGCAGGTACGCGAGCTCATCGTCGCTGAACGCCACCGCTCAGCCTTCGCGGGTCGGCGGACCAGCGGGACGCGCCGCGGCGCGGCGGCGATGCCTGCCGCCGGAGGCCGTCGCTACCGCCGGTTCAGCTTCGAACTCCTCAGCTCGATCAACGTCGTCCTCGTCCTCGTCGTACTCGTCCTCGTCGGAGTCCTCGTCGGAATCCTCGGCGGCCCCGTCCTCGTCGTACTCGTCCTCGTCGGAGTCCTCGGAGTCGCCGTTGATGACCTCGATGTCGTCATCGATTTCGTCGTCGTCCTCATCGGTGTCGAGGTCAATTTCGTCCTCGTCCGATTCGTCCTCGTCGGACTCATCCTCATCCGACTCGTCGAAGTCGTCCTCGAGTTCGTCGTCCTCGGTCTCGGCAAACGCCTCGCGCATGGTGTCCGGTTCCAGTTCGGCAACTTCCTCGGCGGTCTTTTCGCCCTCGACTTCGCCGTCGGTGTCTTCGTCCTCGTGCTTGCCGTTAGCCGCGGCCATCGCCTTGAACATCGGGTGCTCACCGGCGGGATGGGCAGGCACCTTCGCGACCTCGACATCGTCGGGCTTGCCGCCCTTCTTACCGCGCTTGCCGCGGCGTCCACCCGGTTCGGACTTGCGGCCGGACGTCGCCGCAGTGTCGACCGGGTCGCCGTGCAAGACGATGCCACGGCCGGCGCAGTGGGTGCATTGCGTCGAGAAGGCCTCAATCAGGCCGGTGCCCAACTTCTTTCGCGTCAGCTGTACCAGCCCGAGTGATGTCACCTCGGAGACCTGATGACGGGTGCGGTCCCGGGCCAGGGCTTCAGTCAGCCTGCGCAGCACCAGATCCCTGTTGGATTCCAGCACCATGTCGATGAAATCGATGACGACGATGCCGCCGATGTCGCGCAGCCGCAGCTGGCGCACGATCTCCTCGGCAGCCTCTAGGTTGTTGCGGGTGACCGTCTGCTCCAGGTTGCCGCCCGAGCCGGTGAACTTGCCGGTATTCACGTCGACCACCGTCATGGCCTCGGTGCGATCGATGACCAGCGTGCCACCCGACGGCAGCCACACCTTACGGTCCATCGCCTTGGTCAGCTGCTCGTCGATGCGGTGCACGGCGAATACGTCAGGACCGTCCGTGGCCGGCTCGTATTTCGTCATACGCGGAACCAGCTCGGGAGCAACGGAATTCACGTACTCGTTGATGGTGTTCCACGCCTCGTCGCCGGCCACGATCAGCCCGGAGAAGTCCTCGTTGAACAGGTCCCGGATGACCTTAACGAGTACGTCGGGCTCTTCGTAGAGTGCGACCGCGGCGCCGGACTTCTTCTCCGCGGTTTCGGCGGCCCTGGCCTCGATCTCCGTCCAACGCTTCTGCAGGCGCTCGACGTCGGAGCAGATATCTTCTTCCTTCACGCCCTCCGACGCGGTGCGGATGATCACGCCGGCGTCGGCAGGCACGACGTCCCGCAGAATCTCCTTCAGACGCTGCCGTTCTGTGTCGGGCAGCTTGCGGCTGATGCCGGTGGACGACGCGCCTGGCACGTAAACCAGATAGCGGCCGGCCAGCGACACCTGCGTGGTCAACCGGGCGCCCTTGTGCCCGACCGGATCCTTGCTGACCTGGACGACTATGTAGTCGCCGGGCTTGAGGGCCTGTTCGATCTTGCGCTGGGCGCCGCCGAGCCCGGCGGCCTCCCAGTTCACCTCGCCCGCGTAGAGCACGCCGTTGCGGCCACGGCCGATGTCGACGAACGCCGCCTCCATCGACGGCAGCACGTTCTGCACGATGCCCAGGTAGATGTTGCCGACCAGGCTTGCGGAGGCCGCTGAGGTCACGAAGTGCTCGACGACGACGCCGTCTTCCATCACGGCGATCTGCGTATAGCGCGCGCCCTCGTGCGGCGGCTCGGTGCGGACCTTGTCGCGCACCACCATCGTCCGCTCGACGGCCTCCCGCCGGGCCAGGAATTCGGCCTCGCTCAGGATGGGTGGCCGGCGTCGGCCCGCGTCGCGGCCGTCCCGGCGGCGCTGCCGCTTGGCCTCCAGCCGGGTCGACCCGCTGATGCCCTGGATTTCGCCGTTGGCTTGATCTCGATCGGACTTGTCTTTTTGGGACCGCGGCGGCCGCTCGTGCACGACGGTGTTGGGCGGGTCGTCAGGGGCGCCCCCGTTGTCGTCGTCTCCCGAGCCGGACTTGCGCCGACGGCGCCGACGCCGACGACGGGTGCCGGCATCGCTGCCGGTGCTGTCCTCGTCGTCGCCGTCCTCGTCGGACTCATCGCCGGAATCCTGGTCCTGGCCGTCGTCGCCCGCGTCGCTGTCGTCGGAGGAGTCGTCGCCGCTCTGTTCGCCGCGACCACGACCGCGGCCGCGACGGCCTCGGCGGCGGCGCCGGGCGGCCGGCCGGTCGCCCTGATCCTCGTCGGAATCGGGGCCGCCGTCGTCGCTGTCCTCGTCCTCGTCTTCGTCTTCGGTGCCGTAGTCAAACTGCACGGGCTGTGGCGCCACGAACAGCGGCAAATAGTCGGCCCGCTCGGGTTCGGGGGCAGTCTCGAGGATCAGCCGCGATTCCGGCTCGTCACCGTCGAGGTCGTCACCGTCGAGGTCGTCACCGTCGATCTCAGCGGGGGACGATTGTTCGGCGGGCGGTTGGTCGGCGACCTCTGGCTCGGCCGGGCTGGCTGCCGGCGTGTCGCTCAGCTGCTCTCGCTGGTCCTCACCGGGCTGAGTCTCTTCTGATAGGTCTTGGGTTGGGGCATCGTCGGCCACGTATTCTCCTCAAGCCCCCGGGCGCGTCATGTCTGACGCGGCCACGCGAGGGCTTTCGCTATGGTCCCGGGCTAGTGCTCCCGAGCTTGTTATGGTCTCGCCCCGAGGGGTCCCAGTTTCGGAACCGTCTCGGTGCCGGTCTGAATGATGGCTGGACGGTCGGCGCCACACCGCGGTCGCGATGGTCGCGCTCGTCTAAGTCTTCATTCGGGCATCCGGCCCGCGTAACAGGCCGGCTACCCGAGGCCAGTATCCCACATCACGCGCCGGGGACCGACCAGGCTGGGCAAGCCCGATCATTCGCAGGTCTAAAGACCAGGAAACCAGAGCTCAATTTCGCGGGCCGCAGACTCAGCCGAATCAGACCCGTGCACCAGGTTGTCCTGAGTGATAAGTGCCAGGTCACCGCGGATTGTGCCTGGCGCGGCCTTCTCGACCGGATCGGTGGCACCGGCGATCTGGCGAAACGCGGCAACGGCCCGTGGGCCCTCCACAATGGCCGCCACAACGGGCCCCGACGTGATGAATTCCAGCAGCGATCCGAAGAACGGCTTGCCCTCGTGTTCGGCATAGTGCTTGCGGGCAAGGTCGTCGCCGACGTCTTTGAGTTCGAGGGCCGCGATGGTCAGGCCCTTGCCTTCGATTCGGCTGAGAATCTCCCCGATCAGGCGCCGCTGGACGCCGTCGGGCTTGATCAATACGAGGGTCCGCTCAGTCACGGCCGACAGCCTAGCGGTGCGCCACCCATCCATGAGCGGACCGGCAACGAATTGCGGGTCCGCCTTAGTCGGACGGCGACTGCTGGCCCGGCAGAAGCCCGAGCTTCTGCCGGCGCAGCACTTCGGCGCGCAGGTAGGCGATGAAGATCCACACCGCGGCGAAGATCACGCCGATGAACCCGACCGCGCCGTGCACCAGCCAACCCGCGATGAGCACCACCTGCATCCCGAGATTCACCCAGATCGCCCACGGCCGTCCCTGAACCCCACACAGCAGCATCAGCACCACCGCGAATCCGATCACGTAGCCAGCAGTCAGCGGCGTCAACCCGTGCTCGGCGGAAGCGACTACCGGCAGCGCCAGCAGTACCACGATGGCTTCCAAGATCAGCGTGCCTGCCATCACGCCGCGGAAACTCTTCCACGGGTCAGGGCCCGCCGGGGTTCGCGGCGGTGGCGACTGCTCGCTCATCGTTGTCGCTTACTCGCGCAAGCGCTCGTCATCGTTGTCGCTTCCTCGCGCAAGCGCTCGTCATTCGGGATCCTTTCCGAACAGCGTCCGCGCCGCCCCCGCGGTGACGACCGAACCGGTGATCACCACGCCCGCCCCGCCGAACCGTTCGCCCTCGCTGCCGGACTCTTCGACGAGCGCCGTAGCGGTTTCGATCGCGTCGGGCAGCGTCGGGGCGGTGACCACCCGCTCCGGCCCGAACCGTTCCTCGGCGCGCAGAGCCAGTGACTCGACATCGAGTGCGCGCGGAGAACCGTTGTGGGTCACCACAATCTGGTCGAACACAGGCTCGAGCGCGATCAGGATGCCGTCGACGTCCTTGTCGGCCATCACCGAGACCACACCGACCAGGAACCGGAAGTCGAACTCCTGCTGCAGGGCCTGCGCGAGCGCAGCGGCACCCGCCGGATTGTGGGCGGCGTCGATGAAGACAGTCGGCGCGGTGCGCATCCGCTCGAGCCTGCCGGGGCTGGTGACCGCGGCAAAACCCGCCCGGACCGTGGTGAGGTCGAGCTGTCGTGCCGCGCCTGCGCCGAAGAACGCCTCGACCGCGGCCAGCGCGACCACCGCGTTATGCGCCTGATGCTCGCCGTGCAAAGGCAAAAAGATGTCGGAGTAAGCCCCACCGAGGCCCTGTAGTTCGAGCAGCTGGCCACCGACGGCGACCTGCCGGCCCAACACGGCGAATTCGGAATCCTCACGCGCCACGGCGGCGTCGGCGCGGACCGCCTGCGCCAGAAGCACTTCCATCGCTTCCGGCACCTGACGACCGATAACCGCGACGGTGTCGGTCGGCACGAGATCGTCCTCCTGCTTGGTGATGATGCCGGCCTTCTCCCCCGCAATTTCGGCGATGGTGTCGCCAAGGTAGTCCGCGTGGTCGACGCCGATCGGCGTGATCACGGCGACGGGGGCGTTGACGATGTTGGTGGCGTCCCACCGTCCGCCGAGGCCGACCTCGATGACGGCCACCTCCACCGGAGCGTCGGCGAACGCCGCGAACGCCATGGCAGTGACCACCTCGAACTTGCTCAATCGCGGGCCGTCTCCCCCGAAGAGCCCAGCTTCGGACTGCTGGTCGACAAGCTGCACGAACGGCTCGATCTCCTGATAGGTAGCAACGTAGGACGCAGGCGTAATCGGCCTGCCGTCAATCGAAATGCGCTCAACCGCAGACTGCAAGTGAGGACTCGTGGTGCGGCCGGTGCGGCGGCTGAACGCGGTGAGCAATGCGTCGATCATCCGCGCCACCGACGTCTTGCCGTTAGTTCCGGCGATGTGGATCGATGGATACCCGAGCTGTGGCGAGCCGAGCATCTCCATCAGCGCCTCGATGCGAGCCGTGCTCGGCTCCAGTTTCGTTTCAGGCCAACGCTGGTCGAGCAGGTGCTCGACCTGCAGAAGCGAGGCGATTTCGTCCGGCGTCGGGACGAGCTCTGTCATTGCATTCTGCTCTTCGCCCAAGCGCTCATCGCCCGAGCCCGGCTAGCCTCGCGGTGATGCGGTCGACCTCTTCACGGGACAGCTGCTGACGCGCGCGGATCTTCTCGACGACATCTGCCGGCGCTTTGGCCAGGAACGCATCGTTGCCGAGTTTTCCTGTGGTGCCTGCCAATTCCTTTTCCGCCGCGGCCAGATCCTTCTCGAGCCGGCGCCGCTCGGCGGCGACATCGACGGTGCCAGACGTGTCGAGTTCCACGACGACCGTGCCCTGCGACAACCGCACCTCGACCGCCGCCGACGGGTTGAATCCGTCCGCGGCCGCGGTCAGCCACGCCAACGAGCTGACCGCGGGGATCTGTGCGTCGAGATCGGCTTTTTCGATGTCCGACAGCCGCGCCGGCACCCGCTGCCGGTCGCCAAGGCCCTGATCACTGCGGAACCGACGGACTTCGGTGATCAGTTTCTGCATATCTGCGACACGTTGCGCGGCAACGGGATCCGAAGCAAAGCCGGACGACTGCGGCCAGTCGGCGATGACGATGGACTCCCCGCCCGTCAGGGTTTTCCACAAGACCTCGGTGACGAACGGCATCACCGGGTGCAGCAGCTTGAGCAGCGTGTCCAGCACTGCAGATAAGACGGAGGTGGTGTACTTCTCCCTTTCTCCGCCCTCTGCAACTTGAACCTTGGCGAGCTCGACATACCAGTCGCAGAACTCGTCCCAGGCGAAATGGTACAGCGCCTCGCAGGCCCGGCTGAACTCGTAGCCATCGAACGCCGAATCAACCTCAGCGCGAACCGCTTCCAGCCGGCCGAGGATCCACCGGTCGGCGTCGGTCAGCTCGGCGGCGTCCGGCAGCGGGGCGGGACTGGCGCCGTTCATCAGCGCGAACCGGGTGGCATTGAACAGCTTGGTGGCGAAGTTGCGCGACGCGCGCGCGTGGTCTTCGCCGATGGACAGGTCGCCGCCCGGACTCGCGCCGCGCGCGAGGGTGAAGCGCAGCGCGTCGGCGCCGAACTGCTCGACCCAATCAAGTGGGTCGATGCCGTTGCCGCGCGACTTGCTCATCTTGCGGCCGAACTCGTCGCGAATCAGCCCGTGCAGGAACACATTCTCGAACGGCACCTGCGGGCCGCGCTTCCCGTCGAGCGTGATCGGGGCGTCGTCGGCGACGTATGTGCCGAACATCATCATCCGCGCGACCCAGAAGAACAGGATGTCGTAGCCGGTCACCAGCACCGTGGTCGGGTAAAACTTCGCAAGATCATCGGTGTGGTCTGGCCAGCCCAGCGTGGAGAACGGCCACAGCGCCGAGGAGAACCAGGTGTCCAAGACATCGGGATCCTGCTCCCAGCCCTCGGGCGGGCTCTCATTCGGCCCGACGCACACTGTCTGGCCGTCTGGGCCGTGCCAGATCGGGATGCGGTGTCCCCACCACAGCTGACGCGAGATGCACCAATCGTGCATGTTGTCGACCCAGGCAAACCAGCGCGGCTCCAGGCTGGGTGGGTGAATCACGGTGTCGCCGTTGCGAACCGCATCACCCGCGGCCTTGGCCAGCGACTCAACCTTGACCCACCACTGCATCGACAGCCGCGGCTCGATGACTTCACCGCTGCGCTCGGAGTGCCCGACACTGTGTAGATAAGGGCGCTTCTCTTCGACGATGCGGCCCTGCTCTGCCAGCGCCTCGCGGACTTTGACGCGGGCCTCAAAGCGATCGAGGCCGTCGAATTCTGTTCCGGTGTCGATGATCCGGGCCTTGGTATCCAAGATCGACGGCATCGGCAGCTGATGCCGCAGGCCGATCTCGAAGTCGTTCGGGTCATGAGCGGGCGTGACTTTGACCGCGCCGGTTCCGAATTCGGGGTCGACGTGGTCGTCGGCGACGATGATCAGTTCGCGGTCGAGGAACGGGTGGGACAGCGTCGTTCCGACCAGGTGCCGGTAGCGTTCGTCGGCGGGATGCACCGCGATCGCGGTGTCCCCGAGCATCGTCTCGACGCGGGTGGTGGCGACCACGATGTGCGGTTCGTCATCGCGCAGCGAGCCGTAGCGGAACGACACCAGCTCGCCATCGACGTCCTCGTACTTGACCTCGAGGTCGGAAACTGCCGTCTCCAACACGGGCGACCAGTTCACCAGCCGTTCGGCGCGGTAAATCAGCCCGGCATCGAAGAGCCGCTTGAAAATGGTGCGAACGGCCCGCGAGAGGCCGTCGTCGAGTGTGAACCGGTCGCGGCTCCAGTCGACGCCGTCGCCGAGGCGCCGCATCTGTGCGCCGATGGTGCCACCGGAGTCGTGCTTCCAGTCCCACACCTTGTCGATGAACAGCTCGCGGCCGAAATCCTCTTTGGTCTTGCCGTCTACGGCGAGCTGCTTCTCCACCACGGACTGGGTGGCGATGCCGGCATGATCCATCCCCGGGAGCCACAGCACCTCGTAGCCCTGCATGCGTTTGCGCCGGGTCAGCGCGTCCATCAGCGTGTGGTCAAGGGCATGGCCCATGTGCAGGCTGCCGGTCACATTCGGCGGCGGAATGACGATTGAGTACGCCGGCTTGCTGCTGGCCGCGTCGGCTTTGAAGTAGCCCGCCCTGACCCAGCCCTGGTACAGATCGCTCTCGACCGCGCCTGGATCCCACGACTTGGGCAGGGCTTCGGCAGAAGGTCTCGGGCTGGCGGTCACCCGGCAATTCTAGGGAGACAGCGCGAGCAGACGAAAAAGGCCCCGACACGCCGCAGGAAAGTGGCCTTGTACGTCTTTTCGCGAACGGAAGTGGGCTACTTCTTGCCGCCCAGCAGCCCGCCAAGGATGTCGCCGATTGCGCCGCCCTGGTTGCCGCCGAGAACGCTGCCAAGGATGCTGCCCAGCGGATTGTTTCCGCCACCGCCGCCGCCGCCACCCGCGCCGCCGAGGATGCTGCCGAGCACATCACCAGGGCCGCCGCCGCCCGCGGATTGGGTCTGCGACTCGGCCGATGCGGAGTTCTTCGTCAATTGTTTGCCGATGTAGGCCAGCACGATGGGCGCCAGGATCGGAAGCAGCTTCTTGATCAGATCGCCGTTGCCTGCGCCGCCGCCTGCCAGCGCCGAGGCGACCGCATTGCTGTCGTTGCCGCCGAAAATGCGCGCAACGTACTGGTCGCCTTCCTTGGCATCGACCTGGTCGACGCTGACCCCGCCGTCGAGCAGGCCGCTGGCGCCTTGCTTGGCGACGTCGGATTCGAGTTTGCTCGAGTCGATGTCGTCCGCGTGGACGTTCTGCTGGATGCCGCCGACGAGCGCGGGCACCAGGGTTTTGACGGCCGCATTCACTTCGCCTTCGTCGACGCCTAACCTGCTGGCAATCTCTTGCGTGGGAATCTGATTGAAGAGTTCGTCAAGCCCGGCCATCACTCCACCTTCATTGCTGGTCACCGCGTGGTCGAGCACGACACTAGTCCGATTGATCTTGGTCTACAGGCGTTCCGCGCGGCCTGATCAATTCAAACGGGACGTCTTCAATGACACCCCCGCATCGGGGAATCGGGCCATCAGCGCGTCGCCCATCGCCGCCGCGGGCGTCAGCACACCGCGCAGGTCCGACAGCCGGTCCCGGTCCAGCGCCAAAGCCAATCCGCTCTCGCCCAGCAAAACCGACGTGGCCTTGTAGCCGGGATCGCCCTTCTGCGACATCGTGGTCCGGTAGCGCGCGCCGGTGCTTGTCGTGGTGTAGGTCTCGACGGTGTAGTGGCCCTGTTCACGAGCCCGCTCGCTCGGGCCGGTGCCGGGTTTGGGCAAGATGCGTTCGACGAGTTTGTCTGGCAGCCGGTTGAAATAGCGGCTGCCAAGCGCCACCGTAGCGGCGTTGCCGCCGGTGGCCATGGCCGCCGCCACAGGGGCGACAATCGACTTGCCGACACTCATCTGCTCCGCGTATTCGAAGCGCCTGCCATACGCGTAGTCGAGTAAAGCGTTGGAGCGCCGCACAATTCGTGTGTTCACCGCCGCCATCACGAACGCCCCTGTCCAGTAGCCATTCAGTTCTGGTGCGATCTCGCGCCCACGCCGCCACCGCGCATCGCGTTGGGCGCCGAGTTCTGGCTCTGCATCTCGGTCTTGCGTGAGCGTGTAGGGATCGTTCATCAGCCGCCTTGCCTCCGGATCGCCGGAGGCGGTGCGCAACACCTCGATCATCGAAGCGACAGTGCCGCCGGACATCCCGCCCGCGAACTTGCGCACCACCATGTTGGTGTCGGTGAGGTGACCCTCGTGGTCCTCGGCGGCACGCCGGTAAAGCGCATAGACGGTGAGATCCGAAGGAATGGAATCGAATCCGCAGGAATGCACAATGCGGGCGCCGGTATCGATGGCCTGCTTGTGGTGTAAATCGATGCTTTCCCGGATGAACAGTGGCTCCCCGGTGAGATCGGCATAGTCGGTGCCTGCCGCTGCGCACGCGGCGACCAACGGCAGCCCGTATTTGATGTAGGGCCCGACCGTGGTGACCACGACCTGGGTCCGAGCCGCCATCCCGTTCAGGGTCGACGGCTGCGACGCATCGGCGGCAATCAACGGCCACGACTGCGCTGCCTCCCCCAGCGTTTCCCGCACTGCGAGCAGCTTGTCCTGTGACCTGCCGGCCAGCGCGATGCGGACCTCGCCGCCTGCCTTGGCCAGATACTCGGCGGTCAGCTTGCCGACGAAGCCGGTCGCGCCGTACAGGACAATGTCGAATTCACGCTGCTGTGCTGAATGTCGCCGGCCGGGCGGCTCCGGGCTGCTCATGTTCTCCGACGCTACCCGAGCGTTTCCGGCAGTTCGACGTCCTCACCCAGCACATGACGGGCCAGGAAAGCCGTCACGACCTGATACCAGATCTTGGCGTGCTGCGGCGTGAGCACCCAGTGGTTTTCCGAAGGAAAGAAGAGGAATCGGTGTGGGCTGCTGCCGTCCGCCGCCGCGGGCAGTCCTGACTCGGTCAGCAGCTCGAACCACAACCGCAATGCCTCGCCGATCGGCACGCGATAGTCCTTATCGCCGTGGATGACGAGCATCGGGGTGCGGATCTGGCTGACGAAGCGATGCGGCGAATTCGCCGTCGCCATGTCCCGCGTCATTTCCCGCAGCCAGTAATACGATGCGTCGGTGGTCGCGCCGAACTGATCAAGCGCCCACAGGCTGGCGTGGGTGACGATCGCGTCGAACCGGTCGGTATGGCCCGCAACCCAGTTCGCCATGTAGCCGCCGAACGACCCGCCCATCGCCGCTGTCCGCTCGGCGTCGATCCACGGATGCGCGCACGCAGCGTCGGTGGCGACCATCAGATCGTCGAACGGCGCACCGCCCCACGAACCCCAACCTCGTTGGATGACATCCTGCCCATAGCCGGTCGACAGCCCCGGATCCGGCAGCAGCACCGCATATCCCTTCGCGGCCAACAGCCACGGATTCCACCGCCAGGACCAGCAGTTCCAGCTTCCAAGCGGGCCACCGTGGATCCACAACAGGAGCGGGGCAGGAGCGTCGTCGTCGGGCAGCACCAGCCACGACCTCACCTCAGCGCCGTCGGGCGCGGTTGCGGTGATCTCGGACAGCGTGCCTGGTAACGGCGGGCGGTCGACGCACGGCAACTCGGTGACCCTGCCCTCCTTGTCGATCCGGACCGGATGCGGCGGTGCCGCATACGAACTGCGCAGCGCATAGAGCACTTCGTCGGGTGCAGCCACCACGTCGGTATAGGCGAAGTCGTCAGTCGTGACCTGGGTGACGTCACCATCGTCGACCCCGATCCGGAATATCGGGCCGCGCCCCGCCTGGTCGGCGGTGACGATGAGTGCCGTCCCATCGCGTGACCACGTCACTGAGGTGGGCCACCGGTCCCATTCGGATGCCAGTTCCGCCTGGTCTGCACCGAAACGTAAGCAGCACAGGCTTATTCGAGGCGCCTTCTCGGGCGTCGAGTATGACTCGCGGACATACGCCACCGCGGATCCGTCGGGAGCGATGGCCGGACTCCACAGGTCGGCGTCGGGTTCGTCGGCGATCACCACCCGATCACCCGTGCCGACGTCGATGCGGACGAGCACGGCATGCTGCGACGCGCCTGGCGCCGGCTGCCGCCAGCTGGTGACCACGAACCGGCCGTCCGGGCTGACGTCGAAATCGGCATCGCGCAACGCAGTTCCCGGCGCGGGCGTGAGATCGGCAGGCGCGGCGTCAACGGCCGGATCGAGGCCGAATAGATGCGGCTCTCCTGGCCCAAAATCGGAGTCCCAGTGTCGAATTGGATAGCCGGTGTGCAGGATCGCGGTGATCTTGTTGTCCTTGCGCAATTTCCGCAGCCTGCGGTCCTCGTCAATGTTCTGCGCCGACGGCAGCACAGGTCCGCGCACCACGGCAATGGGAGCCTCTCGGGCGGTGCAGACCGCGTCGACGCCACCCGGCAGCGCGAGCGCCTCGACGGCCTCTCCCCCTGTCGGCGGGTAGCCGCCACAGCGCCGCGGGCGGCTTGTCGTCGTCATCGGTCGGACGGACGGCGACGAACAACACATCCCCGTCGGCGGTGATCGCCGGTGACGACTCGCCCTTGGCGCCGCGCGTCAAACGGCGGGCCGGACGCTCGCCGGCCGGGTCGACTTCCCACACGGCGCTGATGTATTCGGTGCGCTTGTCATTCAGCTCAGCGACGGTCGTCACCACGCGTGATCCGTCGGCCGAGACCGCAAGGCCGGCGATCCGCGGCAGCGCAATGTAGTCGTCGAGGTCGGTGAAGGGCGTCGACGCCGTCTCGGTCATGCCCCGTTCGTAGCACAGCTCCGACATCCGAATCGGCCTCGAGACTGTTGACAGATCGTCATTCCAGACGGCTTCGCGATCTCCCCGTAGCCGTTTCGAGTGAGTTTGACTTTCAAACTTACTAACGGCACACTGGCAGCATGAGCACAGTGGTCCTGGCCGAGCTGCCGGGACGGGCCTGCCCGATCGCGGCGTCGCTCGAGCTGATCGGCGAGCGGTGGTCACTGCTGATCGTCCGCGAGCTGGCGCTTCGCAACCAGCGCTTCTCCGGCATCGTCGAAAAGACCGGCGCCCCGCGCGACCGCGTCGCGGCGCGTCTCAAGGCGCTGGAACAAGTAGGCGTGGTTCGCCGGACCGCCTACCAGTCGACGCCGCCACGCTGCGAGTACCACTTGACCGAATCCGGCCGCGACCTGATTCCCGTGCTGGATGCGTTGACGGCATGGGGTTTGGACCACGCCGTCGAGCCCGATGACCCCGACCGACCACCCTTCCGCAGGGTCTGCTGGCAGCCCATCGAAAGGAATCCATGACCGCCGAACTGGTTGACACCGACGCTTACCCCGACTGGGGACCGCAGCGCTCAAAGACCGTGACCTGGCACTCGCCGGGCCCCTCCACGGCCAAGGGCCTGAGCATGTCCGGCGTCGACTACCTGCGCGCCATGGTCAACGGCGACCTACCCCAGCCGCCCATCGCTGGGCTGATGGAATTCGACATCACCGAGGTCGAGCCGGGCCGCGTCGTATTCACCTGCGTCCCTGACGAATCGGCGTACAACCCGATCGGCTCGATCCACGGCGGCTTGATCTGCACGCTGCTCGACTCGGTCACCGGTTGCGCGCTGCACAGCACGCTGCCGCAGGGCAAGGGCTACACGTCGGTGGAGATCAAGGTGAACTACCTCAAGGCGGTCCGGCTGTCCAGTGGGCTGCTCACCGCGACTGGCACGCTCGTGAAGGCCGGCTCGCGGGTCGGCTTCGCCGAGGGCGTCGTGACCGACGCCAGTGGGGCCGTCGTCGCGACGGCCAGCAGCACGCTGTTGATCTTCGACGTGTAGTTCGACGCCGCCGCGCTACGTTCATTGGATGGCGCAGCGGATCGTCGTCATCGGAGCGGGCATCTCGGGGCTGGCGACAGCGGTTGCGTTGCAGCGCCGGGGCCACGAGGTCACCGTCATCGAGGAACGCACCGAAACCTCGTCCGGCGCCGGCATCAGCATCTGGCCCAACGCGTTGGCGGCACTCGACGAGATCGGTCTCGGCGACGCCGTCCGGGCGGCGGGCGGCGGAGTGACCGCCGGAGCCTTGCGCTGGCGCGACGGCTCGTGGCTGCGTCACCCCGCCAGGGAAAGGTTGGTCAAGGCTCTCGGTGAGCCGCTGGTGGTGATCCACCGGTCAGTGTTGACACAGGTGCTGGCCGATGCACTCGACGACGGCACTCTGCACAAGGGGCTCTCCGCTGTGCACCTCGTGACGACCGCCGACGGCGTGCGAATCACGCTGTCGGACAACACCACCCGGGACGCCTGCGCGGTCATCGGCGCCGACGGCACCCGCTCGGTGGTGGCCCGTCACCTCAACGGCACACTCGCCGACCGTTACGTCGGCTACACGGCGTGGCGCGGGGTGGCCGACTGCGCCATCGACCCCGACGTGGCGGGCGAGGTGCTGGGTCCCGGCATCGAGTTCGGTCATGTTCCACTCGGATCGGATCGAACGTATTGGTTCGCCACCGAGCGCGCGCCGGCGGGACACGTGGCACCACAGGGTGAACTCGACTACTTGAAGGCCCGGTTCGCGTCGTGGACCGATCCGATCCCGGCGGTGCTGGCCGCGACCAACCCCGAAGGCGTCCTGCGCAACGATCTCTACGACCGTGGCCAGGTGCGGCAGTGGTCTCGGGGGCCGGTCGTCGTAATCGGGGACGCGGCACACCCGATGCGCCCGCATCTCGGTCAGGGCGGATGTCAGGGGCTGGAGGATGCTGCGGTGCTGGCACGGTTCGTTGACGGTGGTGGCGACGTGGCGGCGGCGTTCGCGCGGTTCGCGGCGTTTCGCCGCCAACGGGTGCGCGCCCTGGTGCGCGAATCGAAGCTGATCGGACAGGTCGTCAACCTGCGGCCGGCGTTTCTCAGCGGCCTCGTTGGCCGAGCGACGATTCTGATTCCGGAAGCGATGATGACCCGGCACCTGGCGGCGGTGGCGTCGCGTTCGTCGTTCGTGCTGCCCAGCGATCGCGACACGGCGTCGGTGTGACGGTCGCGCTCGGGCCGCTGGTGGTCGACGCGGTCGAGCCACGGGTCCTGGAGAGATTTTGGGCAGCTGTCCTCGGTGAGCCTGCGCAGCGCGCCATTCTGTCGTTCCGCCCGCAGCAGCGCGCCAAGACGGTGAAGAACCGGGTGCATCTCGACCTCTACGTCCGCGACGTGACGCCGCTGCTCGATCTCGGCGCTCGCGTGCTTGCTGAATTCACCGATTGGGTCACGCTTGCCGACGTCGAGGGCAACGAGTTCTGCGCATTCCTCGACCCGGCGCTTGAACCCAGACCACCGGCCCGGGCCTTTGCCGTGTGCACCGACAGTGACCGGCCCGAGGAGCTCGCGGCCTGGTGGGCCGCCCGGGTCGGCGCCGAGGTGCGCAACGGGCCCGACGGGACCCCGCGCTGGCTCGATGGCTGCGCGGGCTGGGAGAGCCTCATCTGGAAGTTCGTCCGGGTCGACGATGAACGCGTGGTTCCGAATCGCTGGCAATGGACGGTGTACGCCGACGCCAAGGGCGATGACGTGCGCTACGACCCGCAACGCAACGAGTACAGCCTCACGCCCCGAAGGCACCCAGCGGGTTGAGCAGGGCACTGCACATCTGGCGGGGGTTGATGAAGCCGAGCAGCCCGCTGGCCGGCATCGCGGCGCATCCGGTGGCCGTGGTCGGCGCCGAAGGCATGCTCGGCGTGGTCCACACGGCCGGCCTGCCGGCCTGGGCTCCGCACTTGGGCCACGCCTTGAGGCCCTGGGAACGCAGAACATTCTCCGCCACGCGAACCTGCTCGACGCGGGATGCGGTCGCCGGATTGCCCACGCCACCGTTGGACGACCAGGTCGCCTGCTTGAACTGCAGGCCACCGTAGTGGCCGTTGCCTGTGTTGGTGGACCAATTGCCGCCGGACTCGCACTGCGCGATCGCGTCCCAGTTGACGCTGTCGGCGTTGGCGCTTCCCGTCGAAAGGGCCATCGGGACGACTGCGAGCGCCCCGGCGATAGCGGTGGCCATTAGAAACTTCGTCACTGCCAAACGAATGTTCATCACTGCGGTCCTTCCCCGACCGTTTGAAACAAGGCCCGCGGTGAAGAGGCGTGCTCTCCGGTGCGGCTATCTCGTGTTTCGGGTGATCAACATCACGTGTTACCCAAGGGGCAAAAGTTTTAATCGTTACTTATTTGGTGTAAGAGGCCTCTGAGAAAGAAGAGGCGGTGCCGGGCAAGGCCCAGCACCGCCGCTGTCTTGCAGTTACTAACCGCGCCGACCGCAGCTGGGCCACGCGCCGATGCCCTGCGTACGCAGGACGTTCTCGGCTACCCGAATCTGCTCGTCACGGCTGGCCAGGTGGGGCGAACCGCTGCCACCATTGGAACGCCAGGTACCCATGGTGAACTGCAGGCCGCCGTAGTAGCCGTTACCAGTGTTAATCGCCCAGTTACCGCCCGATTCACAGGCCGCGACGGCATCCCAGTTGACCCCGCTGTCCGCGTTCGCGGTGCCAGTCGCCAGCGCCAACGGTGCCACAGCAAGCGCACCGGCAATGGTGGCCAGACCAAACGTCTTGCGGATGTTCTTCACTTCGATCCTTTCGCCAAGCGCGCACCATCAACTCCCGCGCGGACGCGCGGGGGCATCTGCCTGTACACAGGCGAGGGAGTTGGGCCGCACCGTCTCGGTCAGGTGCGGCAGCGGGAGGCGAGACGTACCTCGCCGGGCGTGAGGCCCGACGGCCGACGAAGGCGAACTACCTTCCAACGGCCCCACTCACACGCAGGTTCTTGGTTTGAAATTATTTGCTCACTTGGGAGACGGATGGACCGTACAAACCCCTGGGCGCAAAGTCATATTGGTGAAGTTCGTGTCGCGGACAGATAACGGGATGATCACGACGAAACCTGTGAATCGTCTGTGCAGGTCAGCTGGGAGTTTGACACCGTCGGGGAATCCGCACCGCGGGCGTGTCGACGTGACTCAAATCACGATCATTTTGTGAGCTGGGACACCCAATTCGGAGCCGCTCGGCATCGGCTGTGAACCGAAATCGGCCGTGTGACTGGGCAAATCGCCAGACAGACGATGCAAACAGGACGTTCTCTGACAACAGTTCGCTGATCGCCCGACACATCGCGCAATCCACTTAGCGACCGAAACTAACTGTTCCCCTTTGCTTTTCATCGGTGTCTCGACGGTGCCTGGCCAGGGTACGCCGAGCCACCGAGCAAATGCCCACCCGGGGTGTACCACAGATATCGCTTACTTACCAAGGCTTTTCAAACGGCGTTACGCGCTCCGGGCGGCGCGCACGCCAACGCGTCGACAGGCAAGCCCCTTCGCCCGCCCATGCCCACACAGACGGTGCTTCGGCAATGCCCGAGCGAGGGGACCATCAGGGACGGAATCCTATTCGTACCGTGACGAAATTCCTGGTCATCGTGCCGGACCGAAAACTAAACCTCTTGATGCACAAGAGATTTCACGAGACCTTACGAGCCCGGGGCCCCGGACGGGCCGAATGCCGGTGCCGGCAAATCCGCCATTTATAACGGGAATAATTCGCTGAATTCACGGCCCCAAATTCATCGCGCTAAAATGTCAAATTCAAAGGCCCATATGAGCAAATTTGCTAGGCGATTTGCGGAGGCAGTGCTGCGCTCAGGTCTGCTGCGGTGTTGAGGTTGGTCAGCGCCGACTGCTCGGGCATCACGATCCGCTGCGTGTCGACCGTGTCCACCAACGCGCGCATGCTGCGCTCCCCCGCCACGACCAGCGCGTCGACGCGGTCGGCCAGCGAGGTCCGGTAGATCCCGGCCAGGTAGTGGTCGCGGCCGTCCCACGGCAAGACCACATCGGCGCCAAGACGCACCGCCGGACCCGCGAGTTCGTCGATCAGGTCGGTCTCGAGCAGCGGCATGTCCACCGCACACACGAATGCCAGCTCCAGACCGGCGTCGGCGGCCGCCCGCAGCCCCCGCCCGGTCGCCAGCAGTGGTCCGACGCCGCGAACCTCGTCGCGCAGCACCTCGGCCTCGACCGTGGGTATGGGTTGTCCGGGCGCGGCGATCACGAACACGGGCGAACACCGCGGGCTCACGATCGACACCACGCGCTCGACCAGCGTCGTGCCTTTGTACGGCAGGCTGGCCTTGTCACGGCCCATACGGCGCGATGCCCCGCCCGCCAACACGATTGCGGCAAGCGGGATCCGGGATGTCATGCCTGAGACGTTAGTCGACGGTCCAGGTGTCCTTGCCGCGCAGCAGCGACTGCAGTGCGGCCGTGTCGTGTGGTTTGGCCTCGATGGCAGAGCGCACCTGCTGGCGGGCGGCGTCGTCGTAGGTCGGCCGGCTCACCTGGCGGAAAATGCCCATCACCATGTGCTCGAGGTTCTGCTCGGAAAGCCGCGACAACGCGAATGCGTACGCGGGATCGTCGATCCGCGCGTCGTGCACCACGATCTCGTCGACGGACACATCGGCGGTCTTCGCGACCTCGAGGCCAAAGCCCGACTTCACCACGCAGTACTCACCGTCGGCGCCGAAAGTGATCGGCTCACCGTGGCGGACATTGATCAGCCGCTCCTCTGCGCCCTCTTTGCGCAGCGCATCGAACGAGCCGTCATTGAAGATCGGGCAGTCCTGCATGATCTCGACCAGCGCGGCGCCGCGATGCGCGGCGGCTCCACGGAGCACCTCGCTCAGGCCCTTGCGATCGGAGTCCAGCGCGCGGCCGACGAACGTCGCCTCGGCGCCAAGCGCCAATGACACCGGGTTGAACGGATAGTCCAGCGAGCCCATCGGCGTCGACTTCGTGACCTTTCCAACCTCGGAGGTGGGCGAGTACTGGCCCTTGGTCAGCCCGTAAATCCGGTTGTTGAAGAGCAGGATCGTGAGGTTCACGTTGCGGCGAAGCGCGTGGATCAGGTGGTTGCCGCCAATCGACAACGCATCGCCGTCACCGGTGACGACCCAGACCGACAGGTCTTCGCGCGCCAGGGCAAGGCCGGTGGCGACCGTCGGCGCCCGGCCGTGGATCGAGTGGAACCCGTACGTCTCCAGGTAATACGGGAAACGGCTCGAGCATCCGATGCCGCTGACGAACGCTATGTTCTCGCGGCGCAACCCAAGTTCCGGCAGGAAGTTGCGGATGGTGTTGAGGATGACGTAGTCGCCACAGCCGGGGCACCACCGGACCTCCTGGTCGCTGGTGAAGTCCTTGGCCTTCTGCGGTTCGTCGGTGGTGGGCACCCCACTGGTCTTCGAGAGCGGGGTGACGCCCAGGTCCGATCCGATCAGGTCTGTCATGCGCTAGCTCCCACACCAGTCTCCACGGTCGCAGCCGCCAACCGTGCGAACTTGGCCTTGTCAATTTCCTTGTCGCCCAACGTCCCATCCAGCGCAGCATCGATGATGCCCTCGACCTCGTCCGCCAGGAACGCCATGCCTTCCACCTTCGTCACCGACTGAACGTCGACCAGGAATTTGCCGCGCAGCAGCAGCGCGAGCTGGCCGAGGTTCATCTCCGGCAGCACGACCTTGGGATAGCGCCGCAGCATCTCGCCGAGGTTGGCCGGGAACGGGCTCAAATGCCGCAACTGCGCATGGGCGACCTTGATGCCCTTGCGCCGAGCCCGTCGGCACGCCTCGCCGATCGGACCGTAGCTGCTGCCCCACCCGATCATCAGCAGTTCGGCGTCACCGGTCGGATCGTCGACCTCGAGGTCAGGCACGGCGATGCCGTCGATCTTTGCCTTACGCAGCCGCACCATCAAGTCGTGATTCTTGGGCTCATAGGAGATGTTGCCTGAGCCGTTGGCTGCCTCAAGGCCGCCGATCCGGTGCTCAAGGCCCGGCGTCCCGGGAATGGCGAACTGGCGGGCCAGAGTTTCCGGGTCGCGGGCGTACGGCTGGAACGGCTCGCCGGATTTCGCGAACGTGTGCTGGATCGGCGCGTAGCTGCTGACGTCGGGAATCGCCCACGGTTCCGAACCGTTGGCGATCGCGCCGTCGGACAGGATGACCACCGGGGTGTGGTAGGTGATCGCGATCCGCGCCGCCTCAACCGCGGTGTCAAAGCAGTCCGACGGCGTGCGTGGCGCCAGCACCGCGACCGGCGACTCGCCGTTGCGCCCGTACAGCACCTGCAGCAGGTCGGCCTGCTCGGTCTTGGTCGGCAGACCAGTCGACGGGCCGCCGCGCTGCACGTCGATGACGATCAGCGGCAGCTCGGTCATCACGGCCAGCCCCATCGCCTCGGATTTCAGCGAGATACCAGGCCCTGAGGTGCTGGTCACGCCCAGGGCGCCGCCGTAGGAGGCGCCGATTGCCGCGCCGATGCCTGCGATCTCGTCCTCGGCCTGGAAGGTCAGGACGTTGAAATTCTTATGCTTGGACAGTTCGTGCAGGATGTCCGACGCCGGGGTGATCGGGTACGTACCGAGCACGATCTGCAGATCGCCGAGGTGACCGGCCGTAACCAGGCCGTAGGCCAACGCAGTGTTGCCGGAGATCTGCCGGTACTCACCGGACTTCAGCTTCGCGGGCGCCACCTCGTAGGTGCTGGCGAACGCCTCGGTGGTCTCGCCGAAGTTCCAGCCTGCTTTCAGCGCCAGCACGTTGGCCTCGGCGATCTCGGGCTTGCGCGCGAACTTCTCGCGGATGAACGCCTCGCTGTGCTCCAGCTCGCGTCCGTACATCCAGGAGAGCAGGCCGAGCGCGAACATGTTCTTGGCGCGCTGGCCGTCCTTCTTGGAGGCGCCGATCGACTCGACCGCCCCGAGCGTCAGCGTGGTCATCGCCACGGGCTGCACGACATAGTCGGACAATTCGTCGCTTTCCAGCGGGTTGCTTTCGTAGCCGACCTTGGCGAGGTTGCGCTTCGTGAACTCGTCGGAGTTGGCGATGATCAGCCCGCCGCGGGGTAGGTCTGAGACGTTGGCCTTGAGGGCTGCGGGGTTCATCGCGACGAGCACATCGGGCCGGTCGCCCGCAGTCAGGATGTCGTAGTCGGCAATTTGGATCTGGAACGAGGAGACGCCGGGCAGCGTGCCCTGCGGCGCTCGGATCTCAGCGGGGTAATTCGGTTGCGTCGCAAGGTCATTGCCGAACAGAGCGGCCTCGGAGGTGAACCGGTCACCGGTGAGCTGCATACCGTCGCCGGAGTCACCGGCAAAACGAATGACGACCTTCTCGAGCTTCTGCCGCGTGGCGCCGTTGGCGTTCGCCCCCACTCGCCTGCCTTCCGTCGTTTAACCGCTGCCGGCGAATGTCCTTCGAGTCGCGGTCAAGCCGACACGCCGTCGGTGGACACCCGCATGAGTTTTGATGTCACTGCCAGTACCGATTATTGCACTTCTCTTAGGCAGCCCTTTACCCGACGCGCAGGCGGCGCAGCGGTGACCTTGGGTCGAACACACTGCTCAACGCGTAGGCCAGCGGGCAATGTGAGACAAAATTGTGTTTTCCGTCACTTAGAGGCGGCGCTCATTTCTAAGGAAATAGTTACCGATCAGTAGCCACGCGCTAGCACTACGCCGGCAGGTTGTACGGCGTGATGACCTGGATCGGCACCGGCCGCGATGGCTCGGCTGGCAAAGCGCCGCGCTCCTGCAGAATCAGCCGCATCGCGAGTCGCGCGTCGGCGCGCAGATCATTGTGCAGGACCACGGAGATGCGACCTTCCCGTAGCAACCGGCGGTTGTCGGCGTCGAGGTCATGGGCGACAAACACGTGACACTTCCGTCCGAGCCGCTCGAACGCCGCGACCGTGGCGGAGTTGCCGCCGCCCACGGAGTAGACGGCCTCCACATTGGGATGCTGCTCCAGCGCCTCGAGCACCAGCCGTTCGTTGGTCGCATCGATGCCATCGCTGTCGCTGACCTCCACGATCGCCCTACCGGAGGCGCGCAGGGCCGACCGGAAACCGACCTCGCGCTCGCCTTCACCGCGGAACACCGTGCGCGACAGCGTGATGAGCACATCGGACGACGCGGGCCCCAGCCACTGGTTCATCAGATATGCGGCCGTCACCCCCGCCCCGTGGTTGTCGATGCCGACGTAGGCGGAGCGTGAACTGGCCGGCACGTCGGTCGCGTAGGTCACCACGGGTACGCCGCCGTCAACCAGGCGATCAATGGCATCGGCCACCTCCGGTTCGTCCTGAGCCTTGAGCACCACGCCGTGGCTGCTCCTCAGTCGGCCGAGCGCACCGACCATCTGCGCTGTGGAGCCGGACTCCCACAGATGAAAGCGCGCTCGCACCATGGCCGGTGCGAATGCGGGCAGCTCGGCCTCGACGGCGGCCCGGAAGGCGTCGGAGAACCGCTGCGGCGTCTGCATGACGACGTCGATAAGGTAGCGGCGGCCGTTGAGCCGCAGTTGGGCGCGCTGCCTATCCAGGTCGGCGATGGCCTGCAAGACCTCTGCCCTGGTGTTTTCCCGCACGCCCGGCCGCTGGTTGAGGACACGGTCGACGGTGGCCTCGCTCAGCCCGGACTGCTGAGCGATCTCGCGGACCTTGTAGCGGTGCGGCATTCGGTCCTCTCTCCGCCGAGATTGACGCTTTGGCGGGCTTCACTCGCACTTACTCGCCGAAATGTCCGTTTGGGCGAATAAAGATGAGGGGTTTTTGATGGGTTTTTGGCGTTGAATGCGGTCGCTGTCACAGCAAGACTATCCGGCATGACCGCAGCCGTTCGGGCAACCCGCAAGCCGTGGCTCGACGAGGCCGACATGCGCCTCGACGACTTCCGCGCACAGGTGCTGCGCGACACCGATCCCGCCGACTACCCGCTGGCGACCGATGTCCGCAGCAACGTGCTGGTCTACTCCGCCGCCACGGTCGGCACAGCCGACCGGCGGGCGCTGCAGTCCGAACTGATCCACGCGCTGGCCGACGGTCCCGGCGTGGTGATGTTCGAAGGGGCGTTCTCCCCCGACGTCGTGGACCGGGCCAGCCAGGCGTTCTTCGCGATCATCGACGCGCAACGCGCCGCTGGCCTGGCCGCCGGTGACCACTTCGGCCAGCCGGGCGCCAACGACAGGATCTGGAACGCCGCGCAGAAACTCGCGCTGGGCGCCCCGCAGGTATTCGTCGACTACTACGCCAACGACGCGCTGGCAGTCATCTGCCAGGCGTGGCTGGGCCCGCGCTACCAGGTCACCTCACAGGTCAACATCGTCAATCCCGGTGGGACGGCGCAGGTTCCACATCGTGACTATCACCTCGGCTTCGTCCCCGACGAGAACTTGGCCTGCTATCCCGCACACCTGCATCGCACGTCACCGACGTTGACGTTGCAGGGCGCGGTGGCCCATTGCGACATGCCGGTGGAGAGCGGTCCGACGATGTTGCTGCCGTTCTCGCAACGCTTCGAGGGCGGGTACATCGCGTTCAATCGACCGGAGTTCGTCGATTTCTTCGCGAAGCATCATGTGCAGCTGTCGCTGGCCAAGGGTGACGCGGTGTTCTTCAACCCGGCGCTGTATCACGGTGCGGGGTCGAATGTTTCGGGTGATATCCGCCGAGTTGCGAATCTGTTGCAGATCTCGTCGCCGTTCGGTCGCGCAATGGAGGTGCTGGACCGCACCGCGATGGTGCGGGCGGTCTATCCGGCGCTGCGCGCGATGAAGGCGGCGGGCCGCCCGCAACGCGAACTGCTCAACGCCGTGGTGGCGACCGCCGAGGGTTACGCATTTCCCACCAACCTCGACAGCGACCAGCCGATTGGCAGTCTGGCGCCTCCGAGTCAGGTTGACACCGTGCTGAACGCGTTGGCCGACGACCTCACCCCAGAACAACTCGACGTCGCACTTGGCGACCAGGACGATCGGAGAAGGCCATGACGACGCTCGGTGTCATCGGATTGGGCCGCATCGGCGCGTTCCACACCGACACGCTGTCCGGTCTCGACGGTGTCGACGGGCTTGTCGTCGCCGACGAGCGCCCCGACGTGGTGGCGGCGGTCGCTGCCAAACACGGTGCAAAGCCGGCAGATTCAGTTGAAGAGCTACTGACCTCCGGCGTCGACGGTGTGGTGGTGTCGGCCGCCACGCCCGCGCACGCGGAGCTGACGCTTGCCGCTGTCCACCGCGGCCTGCCGACCTTCTGCGAGAAGCCCATCGCCGCGACCGCCGCCGAGAGCGCCAGGGTCGCTGCGGTGATCGCCCGCTCCGGCGTGCCGGTGCAGGTCGGCTATCAGAGGCGGTTCGATGCCGCGTTCGCCGCAGCCAAGCGGGCGGTCGATGACGGCTCGCTGGGCCTGCTACACACCGTGCGCAGCACGACGATGGACCCTGCTCCCCCGCCGATGGAGTACATCGCCGGGTCCGGCGGCATCTTCCGTGACTGTGCGGTCCACGATTTCGACGTGCTGCGCTGGATCACGGGACAGCAGGCCGTCGAGGTGTACGCGACCGGCAGCGTGCAGGGCGACCCGCGGTTCACCGAATTCGGCGATGTCGACACCGCGGCGGTCGTCGTGCGGTTCGACCAGGGCACGCTCGGGGTGGTCTCCGCCGCCCGCTACAACGGCCGCGGGTATGACTGCCGGCTGGAGGTGCACGGCTTCCATGACACCGTGGTCGCCGGCTGGGACCAGGGCGCGCCGGTGCGGAATGTCGACCCGGACAACGAGTTTCCCGCCGGTCCGGCGCATCACTTCTTCATGGACCGATTCACCGACGCGTTCCGCGCCGAGCTGAGCGCGTTCGTCGACGTGGTCAACGGCGACGCCGCCCCTGCGTGCACGGTGGCCGACGCGGTCGAGGTCGCATGGCTGGCGGAAGCCGCGACCGAGTCATTGCAGCGGGGCGCCCCGGTACGGATCGAGGAAGTGAGATCACAGTGAGAACCGTGAAGATCGCCGGCGCACCCATCTCCTGGGGTGTGTGCGAGGTGCCTGGATGGGGTTACCAGCTCACCCCCCAACGCGTCCTCACCGAGATGCGTGACGTCGGGCTGGCCGCAACCGAACTCGGCCCCGAAGGCTTCCTGCCGTCGGAGCCCGCCGAGCTGAGTGCCCTGCTGGATTCATATGGGCTCAGCTGTGTAGGCACGTTCGCGCCGGTGCTGCTGCACGACGCCGGGCACGATCCGCTTCCTGACATCGCCGGCTCCGTAGACGCGCTGGTGGCATGCGGGGCCGACGTTCTCGTGTTGGCCGCGGCGACCGGTGCCGACGGCTACGATGCCCGCCCAACGTTGGGCGAGGACGAATGGGCAACGCTGCTGGGCAATCTCGATCGATTGGCCACCGCTGCAGCGCAGAAGGGCGTGCTCGCTGTGCTTCATCCGCACGTCGGCACGATGGTGGAAACCCGCAGCGACGTCGACCGCGTGCTGGCAGGTTCGCAGACCAAGTTGTGCCTGGATACCGGCCACCTGCTGATCGGGGGCACCGATCCGCTGCAGCTCACCCACGAGGTGCCTGGCCGCATCGCCCATGCGCATCTCAAGGACGTCGACGCTGGTCTCGCCGCGCGCGTGCAGGCAGGTGAACTGACCTATACCGAGGCCGTGCGGGCTGGCATGTACACGCCGCTCGGCGGCGGCGACGTCGACATTGCCGGCATCGTCACCGCGTTGCGCAGCAACGGCTTTGACGGCTGGTTCGTGATGGAGCAGGACACCATCCTCGACGGCGAGCCGACCGACGACGGACCGGTGCGTGACGTGCACACCAGCGTCGCGTACATGCGTGAGGTGTGCGGGTCCGTTTCGGTATGAGCCTGCGCATCGGGGTGCTCGGCGCGTCCCGCATCGCCGAGCTGGCGATCGTCGGGCCGGCTCAAGAGCTGGGACACAGGCTGGTCGCGGTTGCCGCGCGTGATCGGCAGCGTGCGCTGGCATTCGCCGAAAAGCACGGCGTGGAACGCGTGTTGACGTCATACGACGACGTGATCAACGATACCGAGGTCGATGTCGTATACAACCCGCTGGCTAATGCCTTGCACGCGCCATGGAATCTGGCGGCCGTCGCGGCGGGCAAACCCGTGCTGACCGAGAAACCGTTCGCTCGGGACCGCGCGGAGGCGCAGCGGGTCGCCACAGCGGCCGACGCCGCAGGAATCACTGTGATGGAGGGGTTTCATTACCTCTTTCATCCGGTCACCCGCCGCGCGCTGGAACTGGCGGGCGACGGCACGCTCGGTGAACTCGTTCACGTTGAGGTGCGGATGGCGATGCCGGCGCCCGAGGACGACGACCCGCGCTGGTCACTTGAGCTGGCCGGTGGCGCATTGATGGATCTTGGCTGCTACGGGCTGCACATCATGCGGCGGCTCGGGCATCCGGCGATCGTCCGCGCGCATGCCGAGCAGCGCAGCCCGGGCGTCGATGCGTGGTGCGACGTCGACCTCGCGTTTCCCGGCGGGGCAACAGGGCTGAGCGCGAACTCGATGGTTGCCGACGACCACACGTTCACCCTTCGCATCGTCGGCACCCGTGGAGATGTGTTGGTGCACAACTTCGTCAAGCCCCACGACGATGACCGAATGACTGTCAACACGCCGGAGGGCACCACGGTTGAGCGGCTGGGCATCCGGCCGTCGTACACGTATCAACTCGAGGCGTTCGCCGCTCATGTGCAGCACGGGGCTGCGCTACCGTTCGACACCGCCGACGCGGTGGAGAACATGGCCTATGTGGACGCCGCGTACCGCGCGGCGGGCATGGCCCCGCGGTAGTCGAGGCGAGCGGGCAGTTCGTCGAGCAGCTTCTCGCAACTGCGTTCGGCAATCGCAGCGATGGTCTTGGACGGATTGCGCCCAATGGCCCTGGGAATCACGGATCCGTCCATAACGAACAGGTTGTCGTAACCGAACACCTCGCCCATGTGGTTAGTGACTCCGGCCCCCGGCGCGGCCGCCATGTTGCAGCCGCCGAGCGGGTGCGGTGTGACCAACATCCTCAGTCGTTTCCACATCCACGACGGCATCGGTTCACCACCCGTCGCGAGCGTCATCGCGACGTGCATGGCGCTGAACGTATCCAAGGCATTCACCGACCGTTGTGGATTCCAGTTAAGCCGTGTCCTCGCACGCCAGAACTTGACGGGGCTCTGCAGCGAGAACTCGCCGTCCGCGGCGTCTATCGACTGGCCGAACCAGGGGATCATGTCGCTGAAATCGGTGAGGGAACTGGCTTTTCGGTACAGCCGTGCCCTCAGCCCGCCGACGTCCTTCCAGGACTTCAGCAGATGCGCCCCGAGGTTTGGCAGCCCGCCGTCTTCGATGTATAGCCTTCCGTCGATGCCCATCGCGTTGTCATCGGGCAAGTCGACTCCGTCGAGGAAGTCGATCACCCCGCCGATGGTGGGACCCTTGGTCGGCTGCAGCGGCCCCGCATTGCGGTAGCGGGCCAAGGTGAGGAAATCCCCGTTGGGACTCCAGCCCTTGCCGAGCGCGCGGGGAAGGTTCTTCAGCGTGCGGAACCCGTCGCGCGAGCGCAACAGGATCTCGGTGGAGCCGAGGGACCCAGCCGCCAAAATCACGATCTTTCCGACGATTTGACGCTTCCGGCGCCCAAAGCCCGCATCGACGTCGAGGTAGTGCACGCGCCACGCGCCTGCAGGTCCCTGCTCGATGTGGGTGACCATCGACAGCGGCCGGATCTCGGCACCCTGATCTTTCGCCTCGGCTAGGTAGTTCCGGTCGAGTGTGTGCTTTGCGCCGGTCTCGCAGCCGACCACGCAATTGCCGCAATGCACGCACGTGCCGGGCTTGTACATATCGGGATCGCGCCACGGCTCGCCGCCGGTGTCACACACGGTGTCGTCGAAGGCCACGGCGAGCGGCAGCGGACGATAGCGCGCGCCTGCCCCGATCGCAGCCGCGGCCAGATTCAGCATCTCCATTCTCGGGTTGACCTGAGTTTCTGGAATCGTCTGCGGCTTCAATACTTCGGTCACCTTGTCGTAGTAGCGCTTCATCTCGTCCGCGGTGATCTCCGACGGCCAGCCACTGCGGAAGACGAGGTCTGGTGCGTCCACACACACATTGGCGTAGATCAGTGAGCCGCCGCCGACACCCGCGCCGGTGGCCACCACCATCTGATCGAGCAGACGGATGTCGAGCCAGCCGTTGAACCATTGCGGCAGCCTGCTGGAGTAGAGGTAATCGCGCAACCGTTGGGGTGTTTTCGTGTTCGACCAGTCTCGTCCGCGTTCGAGCACGACCACCGTGCGGTCGGCAGTGGCAAGGCGGCAGGCCGCAACGGCACCGCCGAACCCACTGCCGACGATGACCACGTCGGCGTGCTCCTCGGCCCTCACCACCGTCGGCCCTTGATGTAGGTGTTGACCAACGCCGACACAAAGAACCGATAGAACGCGAGCCGGTGACGGCATCTGTCAAAGACGCCAAACTCACCGGTGATCCTCATCGACAGGAGCTGCCGGATGAACGCCCCCAACGTCAACCGAAGCACCCCCGCCGCAATCGGCTGGCCGGTTCCGCCGCTGACCGGGAACAACTGAACGTACAGCGTTGTGGTCGCGGGCCAGACCCGCCATGGCGGCGACGGCTCGATGTATTTGCGGCCGCGCATCAGATAGAGCCGGCTGCCCACCGAGATGGCGCTGTCGTACACCATCTCGCGTACGCCCTTCTCCGACAGGATCGCACGGCGAAACAGCGCGAAATCGCCGTTGCCCGTGCCTTCCACCTCGCCGCCAAGCACCGGTATCGAACCGGCCGCGTGCCATCGCCCGTGGTGATTGGGATCTTTGAGGAACGCGGGCAGATTCGGCAGTGTGACTCCTGCATCAAGCCGGAAACCGATGGCGGCCTCATTGTGGTATCCCTCGACGGGATCCGTGCTGCCCATGGTGATCATCCCCGTCATCACCTCACCGAAGCGCAGTCCGGGATAGGCCAGTTGCAGCGTCTGGCGAACCTCCGCGACGGTTGGAGTATCGGCGTCCATCACCATGACTTGCTCAATTCGTCGACGATGAACGGGAACACGTCCCGGTTCGAGTGCTCCCCGAGGAATACGTCCAGGTGCCCGTAGCCGGCGAACTTCTGGAACGTGTGCAGGCCGGGCGCGTGCCGCTCGAAGTATTCGAAGGTGCGGCCCATCCCGATCGGCAAAAATGTCTGGTTCATGTCTCCGGTGATGAAGACGAAGCGTGCATCGGTGCGGGGTGCGTCGGCGGTGAACAACGGCGGCAGCTGCGGGTAGTTGCCGGTCGACACCATCTCGCCAGCCGCAGACGAATCGGCGATCTGGCCGTAATAGGACATCGGCACCTGGCCGAACTCACCCTTGATCCACTCGTGGGTTGCCTCGTTGAGGTTCTCGTGGCGCCACAGCGTGGGAAACCCGTAGCCGTACATGAAGCTGGTGTGGTTGCACACCGCGTTGTCGCATTCGTCGTGGGTGGCCTTGACGTACCAGTCGAGGACTTTGGGCAGCAGCCGCGGCGCGTGCAGGCCCCATTGCGGATTGATTCCGGGTACCTTCGTGCGGTTGAGGAAGGCCACCGCGATCGGCAGCTTCAGCCTGGCCTGCCACGGCATCACGGGGTGCAACGCCGACGAATTCGAGATCACCAGAGACACGTTCTCGATGAGCCCGGCGGTGATCGCCATCATGAACGCACAGGAACCCTGGCAGTGGATGACCGCCTTGATCGAGTCGGCACCGGTGCGGTCCTTCACCGCCTGCACCGCCGCCGGCATGTCCAGCACCGCCGCATCGTCGAGCGTGTAGGAGACCGCAGGTAGGTCGATGCTGGACCGCCAGTTGAGCACCCAGACGTCGAAACCCTTGGCCGACAAAACTTTCAGCAGGTTCTCCGTGGGCGGGTTGAAGATGTTGGCGCGGGTGCCCGTTCCGGCGATCATCAACACCGGCTCCCTGGCGGTCTGCTTGGCGGGCGCGAGATGTTTGAGGTTCAGGGTGCGGCCGTCGCCGGCGGCGAACTCGTGGGTCTCGAAGCGGTCGAATGGGAGCGGGTCCAAAACGACCTGCCCGTTGGTCGATGTCGGCGCTGCGCTAGTCACTTGCCCCCTCCGCTTCACGTACAGAGCTAAAGCGTGCTCGGCGATCGCGGGGATGTCTTGCGTAGTCCGGTACTCGTTTTTGACGAGGCAACGACCTCGGCGAGCAGGGTGCGGTCGGCGACGTCAAGTTTCGTGCAGGCGCGGTAGATGTGGCCCTCGACGGTGCGCACCGAGACGGACAGCCGTTCGGCGATGGCCTTGTTGGTCATCCCCTCGGACACCATGATCGCGATCTCGAGCTCACGACCGGTGAGCGGCAACGGGTTCAGCACCTGATCGAGTGCAGGCGTCGACGCCCCGCCGGCCAACTCTGCGGCCCGGGCCATCGCCTCCACCTCGCCCCTGCGGTCGTGACGGGCGGCGAACACCTTGGCCGCCTGCGCGGCGGCATCGGCGGCGGCGCATTTCATGCCGAGGTCGGCGAGTTCGGCCGCGACGGAGGTCAGCCCCGTGGCGTCGGCGGCCGCCAGTGCCCGGCCGTGTGACAGCACGGCCCTGCCGAAGACACAGTCAAGGCCGCCGGCGACGCGCGCGATCGCGTCGGCCGCCGTGGCGTCACCGAGCCGAACTGCCTCGTGCAATGCCTGCAGAGCGATTGCCAGCTGTCCTGACCGCTCGGCGACGCGGGCCGCATCGCGGGCGGCATTGATCGCGCCGACCATATTGCGAGCCGCGGCCAGCGTCCACGCGCGGCCAAGGGCCAGCTCCGGCGCGTATAGTTCAGACCTCATGCTGTGCCGAGATTCGGCGCGCGCCAACACTTCTGCCGATCCCGCTGCATCGCCCTGCTGACCAAGTGCCTGCGCCAGGTACATCAGCGCCAGCGGTCCCCAGGAGTAGCCGGTGTCGGCCAGCGCCGCGGCGGATTGCCGCAGCAGCGACGTCGCCAGGTCGAACTCCCCCGTCGTGATCAAGGTACGGGCGAGCAGGATCTCGCCGATCGCGCGGCCCGGTTGCTGCAGCTCGGAGAACTCCATGTAGTGGCGCGCCAGCCGCTGCGCATGCAGCACGCTCTTGGTCATCAACAGCGTGGTGATTTCACCGAGGCCGATGGTGAACCGCAGCAGCCCCGGATGTGCGGCCGCCATGCCGCGTTCGGCCAACGGACCCACGTCGTCGAACCTGCCCAGTCGGGCGCTCGACAACGTCGCAGTCGCTGCCGCCCAGGCGACCGCAAGGTCCTGGCTGGCAGGAGAATCCAATACCTCGGCTGCGGTCTGAACCGCCCGCCGGGGGTCGCCGGAGTTCATCGCGAACGTGGCCACAAGGGCGTCGATCGTGGCGACGGCCGACGGTTCTGAAATCCTGTCCCGCATCGCGTACAGGAAATCGACGGCGGCCCCGGGCTGGTCGAGCATCCAGAATTGGTTGGCCGCCTTTGGCAGTGTCCACGCGGTGAGATCCCACTCCGAGAGGCTGTTCGGGTCGACCGGTGTCAGCACCTTGTCGGCATCGGCACCCCGGCCGAGCCACGAGAGCGCGTGCGCCAACGGCAGTCTGGCCGCCAACCCGCCGGAGCGGGTCAGGGCGCTCCGCGCGAGACGCTCCCCCAGCAACAGGTCTCCCAGCCGCATCGCCTCCCAGGAGGAGGAGACGACATCGTCGACCGGTGGTGGCGTATCGCTGTCGATCGCCAGCGCCGCGAGCCTCAATCTGGCGCTGATGTGCTCGGTGGGTTGTGACGACAGCCGCGCGACCAACTGCGTGCGCAACCGCCGGGTGGCGATCTGGCCGAGCGAAGCCCGCACCTGCTCGGCGTAGAGCGGATGAGCGGAATGCACGACGAGGTCGTCACCACGATTGACGACCTCGATGACGCGATGGTCCTCGGCGTCCTCGAGGGCGTCACGGCCGGCGAGCTCGGTCAGATCCCGCAGGCCGAGGGGCTCCTCCACCGCGAGGTACTCGAGCACCGAGGTCACCGCCGGTGGCAGCGCCTCCAGGTGCCGGCCAATCAACGCGGAAAGCTCGGGTGACAGCCCGATATGCCCGCGCAATTGCCAAACACCGTCGACCTGGCGCAATGCGCCCGAGCCAATAGCGCTTTCCGCAAGGTGACGCAAATACAGCGGGTTTCCCTGGCTCGCGGTGAATACCGCGTCAGCGCTGGAAATCTCCATCGGTCCGCCGAGAACCGCTTCCAGCAAACCCTTGGTCTGCGCGGCGTCGAAGGGTTCGATGTCGAGCCGGTCGAGCAGCCGGTCTTTCCACAGCGAGGTGATCGCGTCCGGGGCCCGCTCACCCTCCCGGACGGTGATGACGAACCGCGCCGAGCCGGTCAACGCGAGTTGGTGCACGAGGGTTGCGGAGAGGTTGTCCAGGTGATGGGCATCGTCGATGGCGAGTAGCAGTCCTTGCCCGCCATGCTGCAGCAGCGAGGCGCGGGCCGAACGCAATAACGTCGGTGAGTCGCCGACACCGGCGACGTCGACCAGATGACTGAACGCGCCGAATGGGATCTGACTGGCAGATGCAGTGCCGGCCAGCCACTGAACGGACCCGCTGCCGTGCCGGTGAGCAAACCGGTCGACGGCGTGCCGAGCAAGCACTGTTTTGCCAACGCCTGCCGAGCCGGCAAGTACCGCGCCGAGCCGGTTCTTGCTTTTCAGCGTCGACTCCAAAAGGCCCAGCGACTGCCCGCGCGGGACCGTGCGCCATTCGATGGCCATTCGCGGATCTTAAGACGCCCGACCCCCTTTCTCCTTGCGTACGAGCAAACCGTCGTCCACATCACTGACCGGGACTGACCTGCAGCGCCGTAAGACAGGTAGCGGACTACTCGTGATTTCCAGCGTCGCGCCTCCCTACCCTGCGGGGGCGGAGCAAACTCCGTGAGCTCGCGGGGAGACAGGAGATGAACTGTTGGGCGCAGCGAGATGCATCGAACGGGCGGCCGGTTTGGCGCTCGCCATCGGGGTAGCGGTCGCGATGTCGGCACAAGCGCCGGTGGCGACCGGGCATCGGGCCTCGGCAAGTACTGGTCTTCGATCGACACCGGGCCGCCTGCTGGGGGAACTCATCCGGGCGGTGTTCCGGCGCCGGGAACGACGGGGCGATGGGCATTCTGCGGCGTCTTCTGCGCCCGCCACCATGGCCGAGGTCTCGGACACGGCCATCGCGTCGGTGCGAACGGTTGCGGGGGTTGGGCCGGTGCGCGATATCGCAGTATCGCCCGACGGCCGACTCGCGTACGTCGCAGCCGCCAGCGGCACCGGCGCGTGGTCGGTCAAGGTTGTCGACACCGAGGCCAACGCGGTGACCAAGACAATCGAATTGTCGGACGTCGTCCCGACGAGTCTTGCGGCCAGCGCCGATTCGTCGTGGCTCTACATCGCCGATGGCAATGCCTCGGCTATCCGGGTCGCCGACGTACGTGCGGGCAGCCCGACCCGCAACCGGGTGGTGGACTCACTGCGCCTGGAGGGATCATTGCCTGGCGGATCCGGCACACCAGCAGCGATTACCCTGAGCCCCAACGGATCACGGCTCTACGCACTGATGACCAATTCCGGCGCGAATCCCGCAGTGCTTATCGTCGATGCTGACGCACGGGTGTTGACCGGAGCGGTTTCCGGCGGTGATTCGATCGCGATGTTTTCAGCGGGTACGCGGCTCTATGTCTGCGCCGACGATCGGCTCGGACACACGAATGTCACCGCGGGGGTGGTGATCCTCGAGGCCGACACGGGCCAAGAACTCGGTTCGTTCGGTCTCACCGAGGCGCCAGGATTCATTCGTCAGCCCATCCTGGCAGACGGCACCGGTCAGCTGTACCTCGATGTCGACGACCTCGACGGCCAGTTGGAAGTGATGGACACCTCGACCTTGAATATTGTGGCGCGGATCAGAATTGACGCATCGGCGGATCGCCAGCTGCGCAGCATCCCCACGGCCGCGGTGCTGAGCCCCGATGGCCGATGTCTGTACGTGGCCAATCAGGGCGTACGGCTGTCCTCGGATGAGGTAACGGAGGTCGGCTGGGTCTCGGTGGTCGACACGGGACACAACACCGTCGTTCACGACATCGCGCTCCCTGAAGCCAGGGTCGACGAATGTCGCGGCGTCAACCCGCAATTCATCGCGATCAATCCCGCAGGCGATCGCTTGGTCGTGGTCAACGAATACGGGATCGCATCGATCATCGACGTCGCCTCCGAGTCCGTCGTCTACACCGCAACGCTCGGTGATCCGACCGACCAGCCGCGGGTTGTCGTCGTCAACCCCGCGCGCAACGCGGTTTACGTAGGGACGACCGGGGATGCCGGGCTAACGGTGATTACGCTGTAGCGGTCGCCGCCGCGTCGACCGTGCCACGCTGTGCGAGCGGCCCCCGCCGGTTTCCGGCGCCTCGCGGCGTTCGTGCCACCGTAGCCGCAGCATCAACAGATTGCGGTGTGCCCGCCACCCCACCGACAGCGGGTCACGCCAGAGGAGCGTGCGAGCTTTCGATTCAGGTTCTGTGTGCACGTGCTCCATTGTGCCGTCTTGGTGGCATGTTGGTCGCGCTGCCCTGCTGCCGCCCGAGTGAACGATCGCATAACGTTTGTCATGAGCAAGGCCCCGCCGGCCTGTCCGGGCGACGGGGCCTGCCGGTCCGTTATGCGTCTTTACCACGCAATTCGTGCGACAGCGCCTCCAGCTCGTCGCCGCCTGCCATCTCCTGTGTCAGGTGCTCGAGGGTGATGTCGTCATACGTGCAGTCCAGCTTCTGGCGACCGCGGTTGAGCAGCACGAAGTGGTCGCCGACCATGTGCGCGTGGTGCGGGTTGTGCGTGATGAACACCACACCAAAACCGGCCTCCTTGGCCGCGGTGATGTACTTCAACACCACGCCCGATTGCTTGACGCCGAGTGCGGCGGTGGGCTCGTCGAGAATCAGCACCCGCGCACCGAAGAACACCGCGCGGGCGATCGCGACGCATTGGCGCTGACCGCCCGACAGCGAACCGATCGGCACGTCGACGTCGGGCAGGTCGATGCCCATCTTGTGCAACTCCGACAGCGTGGTGGCCCGCATCGCGTTGGAGTCCAATGGGAAGGGGAACGTCTTTTTGCGGATCTCCTGGCCCAGGAAGAAGTTTCGCCACACCGGCATGAGCGGCACAACGGCCAGATTCTGATACACCGTGGCAATGCCCTTGGCCAGCGCGTCCTTCGGCGAGCCGAAATGCGTCGGCTCGCCGTCGACGAGAAGCTCACCCCCGGTCTGGGGGTGATATCCGGCGATGATCTTGATCAGCGTCGACTTGCCTGCGCCATTGTCACCGAGGATGCCCGTCACTTCGCCCGCATGCACCCGCAGCGAAATGTCCTTCAGTGCAGTGATATTGCCGTATGACTTGCTGACGCTCTTCATCTCTACCAGAGGCACCTTGCCCCCTGACGGAGCGTCATGAATCGGACGATCAACTGTTGCGGTCATCGGTCACCTCTTCGCTGCATAGTTACGGAATGCGTTGTTGGCGATCACCGCGAACAGCAGCATCCCGCCCAAAAAGAACTTGAACCAGTCGGGATTCCAGCCCGCGTAGACGATGCCCTGGTTCACCATGCCGAAGATGAACGCGCCAATCGCGGCGCCGATCGCGGTGCCGTAGCCACCTGTGAGCAGGCAGCCGCCGATCACCGCGGCGATGATGTACAGGAATTCATTGCCGACGCCCTGACCGGACTGCACGGTGTTGAAGGCGAACAACAAGTGCATGCCGACGAACCAGGCGGAGAAGCCGACGAACATGAACAGGCCGATCTTCACTGCCGTCACCGGCACACCGACCGCGCGGGCACTTTCCTGGTCGCCGCCGACGGCGAAGATCCAGTTACCGATCTTCGTTTTGAACAGCACGTAGGTCGCGACGGCGGTGAACAACAGCCACCACAGCACCGTGATCCGCACCGAGACACCCGCAATCGTGAACGACGACGAGAACACCTTCTGCGCCGAGTCCCAACCCTGCATATCGGACACGCTCGGCGTGGCCACCTGCCCCGAGATCAGCTTCGTCACAGCCAGATTGATTCCGGTGATCATCAGAAATGTGCTCAAGGTGATGAGGAAGCTCGGGATCTTCGTCTTCATCACCAGGTAGCCGTTGAGGAAGCCGACCCCCAAGGCCAGGATCAACGCCAGCGCCGCACCCAGCCACAGGTTGAGGTGCAGGTTGTAGGCCAGCATCGAGGCGGCCAGCGAACTGAATGTCACTGCGACACCGGATGACAGGTCGAACTCGCCGCCGATCATCAGCAGCGCAACTGCACAGGCCATGATGCCGATTGTCGAGCTGGCATAGAGCACGGTGGCCAGCGCTTCGGGTGTGCGGAAAGGCGGCGCGACGATGGCGAAGAAGATGAAGATCGCAACCGCACCGATCAGCGCCCCCATCTCAGGCCGAATCAGTAAGCGCTGTATGCGGTTTCGTTCTTTGACTCGTTCGTCGTGGACGACTTTGCGTTGTGTGAGGTCAACCTCGGCCTGGGTACTCATCAGTGCACTTCCTTCTTCGCGCTAGCACTCATCAGCGTGTTCCGCCCTTCGCGTACTCGGCGATAGCGTCGATGTTTGACTTGTCGATGAACGCGGGCCCGGTGAGCGTGGGCTGTCCACCACCAATGACATTGCCGTTGTTCAGATAGAGCCACAGTGAATCGATCGCCAGGTAGCCCTGCAGGTACGGCTGCTGGTCGACGGCCCACTGGACGTCACCGTTCTTGACGGCGTCAACCAGTGCGGCGTTGGTGTCGAAGGTGCCGATCCTGGCCTGGCTGCCGGCATTCTTGGCCGACTGCACGGCGGTCAGCGCGAAGGGTGCGCCGAGAGTCACGACGTAGTCGATGCTCGGATCCTGTTGCAGCTTCGCGGTGATCGTCGACTCGACCGACGGCATGTCCTTGCCGTTGACGTTGAGATTCTCTGTCGCGGGGAAGGTGTTCTTCACGCCGGCGCAGCGCTGCTCCAAACCGACGTGGCCCTGCTCCTGGATCACGCAGATCGCCTTCTTGGCGCCGTCCTTCTTCAGGCGGTCACCGGCGGCCTGGCCGGCGATGTACTCATCCTGGCCGAAGTACTCCTTGATGCCCATTGCCTGCCATTCGTCGGTACCGGAGTTGAAGGCCACGACGGGAATGCCCTTGGCCTCGGCGGCCTGCACCGCGGCGCGCATCGCATCCGGTTTGGCCAGCGTGACGGCAATGCCCTTCACGCCGCTGTCGACGGCGGTCTGGACCAGGTTCGCCTGGTTCGGCGCTTCCGGATCGTTGGAGTACCGCAGCTCTATGTTGTCCTTCTTCGCCGCGGCCTCGGCGCCCTTGCGGATCAGATCCCAGAAGGAGTCGCCGGGCACTTCGTGGGTGACCATGGCGATCGTCATGCGGGGTGTGTCGACGGTTCCGCCGCCCCCGCCGTTGCCCGATTCCTCGGGCTTGCCCCCGGTGCTTGAACACGACGCGATTCCAACGACGAGCGCGCTCGCTCCCGCGATCGCTGCGAGCCGGCTGAACCTCATTGTTTCTCCTTGTCCTCGAGCATCGCGTGACACGCCTGCTGGCTCGATGTAATACGGCTCACACGTGAAAGTCAATACTTTGTCCTGACATTAGGACTGCACGTCATACATTCGAATCCTTCGACGCAGGTCAGGCCGTCGGCGACGCCGTCGAGCCGCGCACAATCAAGGTGGGCTCGCGGGTGACGTCGACTGCGCCACCGTCGACGGCAACGTCGTCAAGGCGGGTCACCAGTCGCAGCACCGCGGCCCGCGCAAGGCCGGCGGAGTCCTGGCGGATCGTTGTGAGATCGATGTGCGCCAGGCCTGCCAGCGGGCTGTCGTCAAAGCCAAGCACCGACACCTGTTGCGGGACGGCCACTCCTGCTCGGATGAACACGTCCATGGCGCCGAGCGCGCAGCGGTCATTGAACGCAAAGACAGCGGCCGGCAAGTCTGCCGACTCGAGCATCGCCGATGCGGCGGCGGCGCCGTCGCGCTCAGTCAGGCCACCCGGCAGCGTCAGCTCGGGTAGCTGTGCCGCACGAGCGGCTCGACGCCAGCCGCGGCGTCGCTCGGCCGCGCCCGGCGCACGCCCACCGTCGAGATAGACGATCCGGCGATGGCCCAGGCCGATGAGGTGATCCATGCCCATGACGGCGCCGGCCGCGTCGTCACTGCGTACCGCGTCGACTCCCCCGACTCGGCGGGCAACGACCACCACGGGAACCCGAGCCGCCAGTTCGGCGAGCTGGCGGGCCCGCATTTCCGGCCCGATCAGTACCAGGCCCTCGCATCGGTCGTCGATGAGCGTCCGCAGCGCGCGGGGTTCGTCGCGGTGCGGCGTGACCCCGCTGAGCACCACGTCGTAGCCGAGTTCATCGGCGGCCATGTACACACCGTCGACGAGGTCGGCGTGGAATTCCTGCCCCGCCGTGAATGTCACCCCGATGAGCCGGGTCCGATGCTGACGTAGCCGACGGGCGCGCGGGTCAGGTCGGTATCCGATTTCTTCGGCGGCCCGGCGCACGCGCTCGCGTGTCTGCTCGCTGGCACCCGCAACGTCACGCATCACGATCGATACCAGCGCCCGAGACACGCCTGCGCGTTCGGCCACATCCTCGAGCGTCGGTCTGCGCTGCACGCCGTCAGCCTAGAACGTTCCAGCAACGCCATTGACGCAAACGGGTCACACCGCCTAGCGTTACTAGAACGTTCTAGTCATGATCGGAGTCGTCAATGCCCACCTCGTTGTCCTTCGGACTCATCGGCGCCGGCTGGATCGGCAGCTTCCACGCCGAGACGTTGGCCCGGCGCCTGCCAGGCGCCCGCCTAGCCGCCGTTGCCGATCCCAATCCGGCCGCGGCCGAGCGGCTTTCGGCACCGCGGACGTACGACGACCCACTCGATTTGATTTCGGATCGAAAGGTCGACGCGGTTGTCATCTGTTCGCCTGCCGCTACCCACGCTGACCTGGTCATCGCCGCAGCACAGTCCGGTAAGCACGTGTTCTGCGAGAAGCCAATGGCGCTGTCGCTCAAAGACGCCGACCGCGCCATCGACGCAGCGCGCCTCGCCGGAGTCGCGCTGCAGGTCGGCTTCAATCGTCGCTTCGCACGCGACTTCGCCGCCATGCGGGCCCGAATCGTCGAGGGTGCGATAGGCACACCTCAACTGCTGCGGTCGCTGACCCGCGACCCCGGCATCAGTGTCGACGTCGCCGCCAGGGTGAAACCGTGGACGATCTTCAACGAGACGCTGATCCATGACTTCGACACACTGTGCTGGCTCAATCCGGGTGCCCGAGTGACGCAGGTGTACGCGCAGGCCGACGGGCTGATCCATCCGCAATTCGCCGAAAATGGCTTCCTCGACACGGCTATGGTGCAGATCCGATTCGACAACGGCGCATTCGCGATCGCCGAGGCCAGCTTCCAAGCCGTATACGGCTATGACGTGCGCGGCGAGGTATTCGGCTCCGGCGGCGTGCTGCAGGCCGGGCGGGCACCCGAGAATGCGGCCAGTGCCAACACCGAATTGTTCGCCGACGCCTACGTGGCGCAGTTTGCCCACTTCGTCGACTGTGTGCACACCGGAACCGAACCGTCGGTGACCGGTGTCAACGCGCGCGTCGCCCTCGAGATCGCTCTGGCGGCACGCGAATCGGTGGAAACCGCGGCCCCCGTCGTGCCGAACGCGGTGCTGCGATGAGCGGCTTTGAGCTCGCCGTCTGTTCGGAGATGGTCTTCACCGACCTGCCGATCATCGATCGCGTGCGGCGCGTCGACGCTATGGGATTCGCCGTCGAGATCTGGAGCTGGCACGACAAGGACCTACAGGCGCTGGCCGCCACCGGCGCCAGGTTCTCCTCCATGACGGGCTACCTGCACGGCGACCTCATCGACCCCGCTACCGCCGACGAGGTCGTGCGGACGGCCGAGCTGTCGATCAAAGCCGCTGAGACACTTGGTGTTCCACGGCTGAACCTGCACACCGCAGAACTGGTGGACGGCAAGGCGGCCCGGCCGCGCTACCGCGCCGGCGGCGAGATGTGGACCACCGCACTGCGTACGCTGGAGCGCATCGGCGAGCTCGGCGCCGCGGCAAATGTGACGTTCTGCGTGGAGAACCTCAACACGATCGTCGACCACCCAGGCATCCCGCTGGCCCGCGCCAAGGACACGCTCGCATTGGTGGAAGCCGTCGGCCATCCCAACGTCAAGATGATGCTCGACCTCTATCACGCCCAGATCGGCGAGGGGAATCTCATTGAGCTGGTGCGGCGCTGCGGCGATGCGATCGGTGAGGTTCAGGTGGCCGACGTGCCGGGCCGCTGCGAGCCGGGCACCGGCGAGATCAACTACTCCGCGATCGCGAAGGCGCTGCGTGACATCGGTTTTGCCGGAACCATCGGCATGGAGGCCTGGGCATCCTACGACAGCGTGACGGCCCTGGAAGCCTTCCGTCGCGCATTCAGTCCCTAGGCCGAAAAGTCAGCGGTCCACCAAGGTGGTGTCGAAGTAGTAGCGAGACGCGCGGTAGCAATGGGTGCCGAACTCGACCGCGCTGCCGGAGTCGTCGAACGCGGTTCGCGACATGGTCAGCAATGGCGCGTTGGGTTTCTCGTCGAGCAGCCGGGCCTCCGAGCGGGTCGCACCGCGCGCGCCGATGCGCTGGCGCGCCAGTCGAATGTGAACACCGCGCGCCCGCAGCGACTGGTACAGCCCGTGGCTCTCCAACTCGTCGGCATCCGGCGCGATCTCTGCGGGCAGATGGTTGGTCATCACCGCGAGCGGCTCACCGTTTGCGCATCGCAGCCGGTAAATCGACACCACTTCGCGGTCTGCGGCCAGGCTCAGTTCGCGCGCCACCTCTTCGTCCGGAGGCCCGGTGCGGTAGTCCAGTAGCTGCGTAGTGGGTTCCTGGCCGGCACGGGCAAGGTCGTCGAAAAGGCTCGTCAACTCGACGCGACGGTGAACGGGATTCTGCACCACCTGCGTGCCCACTCCCCGCTTGCGCACCAGCAGGCCCTTGTCGACGAGCTCCTGAATGGCGCGTCTGGTGGTCGGCCGCGACAGGGTCAGCCGCTTTGCCAGCGCCAGTTCGTTTTCGAAGCGATCGCCGGGCGCCAGTTCGCCGTCACGGATCGCAGCCTCTATTGCCTGGGCGAGCTGGTAGTAGAGAGGAACAGGGCTGGATCTGTCGAGCTCCACCGTCAGAGGCACGTCGTCTCCGATCTCGTGCGGGACCAGATGAACAGTAGCTGCATCCTAACATCGCATGATCAAAAGATAGAATGTCAGGACAAACTATTGACAGCGCCGCGTGACGCGAGGCACTCTTCATACGAGCCATCACCTACTTCTCGGAAGGCCGACTTTGAGTACGACACAGCCGTTTGACGTCCTCGCCATCGGGCGCTGCGGCGTCGACATCTATCCCCTGCAGATCGGTGTCGGGCTGGAAGACGTCAAGACGTTCGGCAAGTTTCTCGGCGGCAGCGCCGCCAACGTCACGGTGGCCGCGGCCCGGTTGGGTAACCGCGCGGCATTGATCTCCGGCGTCGGCGACGATCCGTTCGGCGCCTTCGTCCGTCGCGAGCTGGCAGACCTCGGCGTCGACAACCGCTACGTGGCAACCCACGGCGAATACCCGACCCCCATCACGTTCTGCGAGATCTTCCCGCCGGACAACTTCCCGCTGTACTTCTATCGCCGGCCCAGCGCGCCCGACCTTCAGGTCCGCCCCGACGAGATCGACGCCGACGCCGTTCGGAACGCACGGCTGTACTGGTCGACGGTGACTGGACTGTCCGAAGAACCAAGCCGCAGCGCGCATTTCGCGGCGTGGGAAGCTCGCGAGCGCATGCCCTTCACGGTGCTCGATTTGGATTACCGGCCGATGTTCTGGGAGTCGGCCGCCGCGGCTACCGAACAGGTTCAGCGTGCCCTGCAACACGTGACGGTGGCGGTGGGGAATCGCGAAGAATGTGAGATCGCTGTCGGTGAACACAACCCGCGCAAGGCCGCCGATGCGCTGCTCGACCTCGGCGTCGAACTGGCGATCGTCAAGCAGGGCCCCCGCGGAGTACTCGGCAAGACCCGGCACTCGTCGGTGATGGTGGCGCCCAATGACGTCGACGTGGTCAACGGCCTCGGCGCCGGTGACGCATTCGGCGGCAGCCTCTGCCATGGACTGCTGCACGGGTGGCCGCTGGAGAAGACGCTGCGCTACGCCAACGCCGCAGGCGCCATCGTCGCTTCGCGGCTGGAGTGCTCGACCGCGATGCCGACAGCCGCGGAAGTGGCCGAACTCGCCGAGCAAGCCGCGGTGGAGGCCGTCAATGTCTAGCCCGATGTGCACCGATTACACCGAGATCACCGAATTGCGGGCAACCGATCCCGGCGCGATCGGCCGCGCTTGGCAGAACCGCACCACTCGGCCGACCACGCGCGGCAACGGCAGGCTGATGATCGTCGCGGCAGACCATCCCGCCCGCGGGGCGCTGGCGGTCGGCTCGCGGCCCACCGCGATGAACAGTCGCACCGATCTGCTCGACCGGCTGCGGGCCGCGCTCGCAGACCCCGGCGTCGACGGGGTGCTTGCCACCGCCGACATCCTCGACGACCTGCTGTTGCTCGGCGCGCTCGAGGACAAGGTGGTGTTCTCGTCGATGAACCGCGGCGGCCTCGCCGGTGCGCGATTCGAGCTAGACGACAGGATGACGGCGGCCACCGCAGCCGCCACCGCCGCCGCACGAATGAACGGCGGAAAGATGTTGTGCCGCATCGATCTCGACGACCCTGGCACGGTCGCCACCCTCGAGGCGTGTGCGCGGGCGGTCGACGAGCTTGCGTCACACGGGCTGATCGCGATGGTCGAGCCGTTCATGTCGACCCGCGTCGACGGCAAGGTTCGCAACGACCTGTCCCCCGACGCGGTGATCAAGTCCATCCATATTGGCCAGGGTCTCGGCTCGACCTCGGCCTACACGTGGATGAAGCTGCCGGTGGTCGACGAGATGGACCGGGTGATGGAGGCGACGACGCTGCCGACCCTGCTGCTCGGTGGCGACCCGGCCGATCCCGACGAGGCGTTCGCCAGCTGGGAGAAGGCTCTTGGGTTGCCGTCGGTGCGCGGTCTCATCGTTGGTCGCACCCTGCTCTATCCGGCCGACGACGATGTCAGTTCCGCGGTTGCGACCGCTGTCTCGATGGTGAGGTGACATGCACAGCAAGTACTACATCCCCGCGCGCAGCGCCACTCCCCCGTACACCGTCGACGTCACACCGGAGTCGGCCGGCTGGACGGAGTCCAGCCTGAAAGTTGTTGAGTTGGGGCCGGAACTCACGCTGGAGACCGGCGACACCGAGGTGATGATCCTGCCGCTGTCCGGCCACGGGTCAGTCGAGTCCGACGGCGAGGCGTTCGAACTGTCCCCGCGGGCATCGGTTTTCGACGGGCCCGCCGACATGGTGTACATCGGCACCGGCAACACGTACACGGTGTCCGGTGAAGGACGGTTCGCGATCTGTGCGGCCCGCGCCAAGCGTCAGCTGGCGAATCGCCGGGTCGCCGCGGCCGACGTGCCAGTGGAATTGCGTGGCACCGGCAACTGCAGCCGGCAGGTGCACAACTTCGGCGCCGCAGGAGTTTTCGAGGCCGACTCGTTGATCGCCTGCGAAGTGATCACACCCGGCGGCAACTGGTCGAGCTACCCGGCGCACAAGCATGACGAAAACACTCCCGTCGAGTCCGCGCTTGAGGAGATCTACTACTTCGAGATCGATTCCGGGCCAGGAGATTCCCGTGGGTTCGGCTATCACCGCGTCTACGGCACCACCGACCGTCCGATCGAGGTGCTCGAGGAAGTCCGCAGCGGTGACGTCGTGTTGGTCCCGCACGGCTTCCACGGCCCGTCCGTCGCGGCCCCCGGGTACCACATGTACTACCTGAATGTGATGGCCGGCCCAGGTGACGAGCGGGCCTGGAAGATCGTCGACGATCCCGAACACGCCTGGCTGCGCGGCACCTGGGAGCAACAGGACGTCGACCCCCGCCTGCCCCTGCGTTCACGAGGAGTGTGACGTGGTCTCCAAAGCATCCGCCTTCAAGACTCCGGACGCCGAGCCAACCGTTCGACTCACCGTCGCCCAAGCCACAATCCGGTTCCTCGCCAACCAATACGTCGAGCGTGACGGTGAACGCGCCAAGTTCTTCGCCGGTTGCTTCGGCATCTTCGGCCACGGCAATGTAGCAGGGGTCGGCCAGGCGCTGCTGCAAGCCGAGATCGACGAGAACGAACCCAAGCTGCGATATGTTTTGGGCCGCAACGAGCAAGCAATGGTGCATTCCGCGGCGGCCTATGCGCGCCAGAAGGACCGGCTGCAGGCGTGGGCGGTGACGGCGAGCATCGGCCCCGGATCGACGAACATGCTGACCGGCGCGGCGCTTGCCACCATCAATCGGCTGCCGGTGCTGCTGTTGCCGTCGGATACCTTCGCCACCCGGGCCAGCGCGCCGGTGTTGCAGCAACTCGAGCTGCCCCATGACGGCGAGATCACCGTCAACGACGCGTTCAAGCCGCTGTCGCGATTCTTCGACCGGGTGTGGCGCCCCGAACAGCTGCCCGCCGCGCTGCTTGGCGCGATGCGCGTGCTCACCGATCCCGTCGAGACCGGCGCGGCCACGATCGCGCTCCCCCAGGATGTCCAGGCCGAGGCCTTCGACTGGCCGGAATCGCTGTTCGCCGAACGAACTTGGCACGTCGCCAGGCCGCTCCCCGAGCGCACGGTGATCGCCAGGGCCGCCGACCTGATCCGCTCTGCACAGCGTCCTTTGATCGTGGCAGGCGGTGGCGTCATCTACTCCGGCGCCAACGACACATTGGCAGCGTTCGCCGAGAAGACCGGCATCCCGGTTTCTGAGACGCAAGCAGGCAAGGGGTCACTGCGTTACGACCATCCGCAGTCGGTCGGCGCGATCGGTTCGACCGGTACGACCGCGGCCAACGCGCTGGCCGCCGAGGCCGATGTGGTGATCGGCATCGGCACCCGCTACAGCGATTTCACCAGCGCGTCGCGGACGGCGTTCAACGATCCCGCCGTGCGGTTCGTCAACATCAACGTCGCCTCGTTCGACGCCGTCAAACAAGGCGGGCTGTCCGTCGTCGCCGACGCCCGCGAGGCGGTCGACGCGCTGTCTGATGCGCTGAGCGAATACTCGGTAAGCGACGAATACCGGACGCGCACAGCCGACCTCGCCCAGAAATGGGAGGCGACGGTATCGGCGGCATACCGGGTCGACGACGACGGTAGCGCGCTGAACCAGAACCAGGTGATCGGGCTGGCGAACACGCTGTCCGATCCACACGACGTGGTGGTATGCGCGGCGGGTTCGATGCCGGGCGATCTGCACAAGCTGTGGCGTACCCGCGACCGCAAGGGCTATCACGTCGAATACGGCTACTCGTGTATGGGATACGAGGTGGCCGGCGGCATCGGCATCAGGATGGCCAGCCCCGACCGCGACGTCTTCATCATGGTCGGCGACGGCTCGTACTTGATGATGGCCACCGAACTGGTCACCGCGGTTCAAGAGGGTGTGAAGGTCATCGTCGTCCTCGTGCAGAATCACGGTTTCGCGTCGATCGGATCGCTGTCGGAGTCGTTGGGCTCGCAGCGTTTTGGCACGTCATACCGTTACCGCGACGACTCCGGTCGCCTGCAGGGCGACAAGCTACCCGTCGACTTGGCGGCCAACGCCGCCAGCCTGGGCGCCGAGGTAATCCGCGTGGCGACCGCGGCCGAGTTCACGGATGCGGTCAAGGTGGCCAAGGCCAACGAGCACACCACGGTCATCCACGTTGAAACCGACCCACGGGTATACGCACCGGACAGCGAGTCCTGGTGGGACGTTCCGGTGAGCCAGGTGTCCGCCTTGGACTCCACCCGCGAGGCGTACGAGACATATGCCGAGTGGAAGAAGATCCAGCGCCCGCTGATGCGACCCGCCGACAGCTAGACACGAAAGGAAATCTCTGACCTATGAGCACGATTCTTGTCGGCTCAGCACCCGACTCGTGGGGTGTGTGGTTCCCCGACGATCCGAACCAGACGCCGTACACCCGCTTTCTGGACGAGGTGGCCGATTCCGGCTATCAGTGGATCGAGTTGGGGCCGTATGGCTATCTGCCCACCGACCCACAGAAGTTGTCCGACGAACTCGCGTCGCGCAACCTGAAGCTGTCCGCGGGAACGGTGTTCGAGCATTTGCATCAGGACGATTCGTGGGACGCCGTGTGGAAGCAGATCGAGGACGTGGCGAAGCTGACCGCCGCGGTCGGCGGCAAGCACGTCGTGGTCATTCCCGAGATGTGGCGCGACCCATCGACCGGGCAGGTGCTCGAGGACCGCAACCTCACCGCCGAGCAATGGCGCAAGAAGACCGCCGGCATGAACGACCTCGGCAAGGCGATGTTCGAAAAGTACGGCGTGCGAGCGCAATACCATCCGCACGCGGACAGCCACGTCGACACCGAGGAGAACGTCTACCGCTTCGTCGACGGCACGGATCCCGAATTCGTGAACCTGTGCCTGGACACCGGCCACATCAGCTACTGCGGCGGCGACAACCTCGCGATCATCAACCGTGCCCCCGACCGCATCGGGTACCTGCATCTCAAGCAGGTCGATCCCGAGGTGCGGGCCAAGGTCGAGGCAGAGGACCTTCCGTTCGGTGAGGCGGTCAAGCTCGGTGCGATGACCGAACCGCCGCGCGGTATTCCCGAGATGCCGCCGCTGCTCAGCGCCATCGAAAAGCTCGGCATCGACGTGTTCGCGATCGTCGAGCAGGACATGTACCCGTGTGATCCCGACCAGCCGCTGCCGATCGCGCAGCGCACCCGCCGTTACCTCGGGTCGTGCGGCGTGCCGTCGGTGAAGTTCTAGGAGCAAAGACCATGTCAGATTTGCGTATTGCCGTGCTGGGTGTCGGCATGATGGGCGCCGACCACGTCGCCCGCATCACGAGCCGAATCAGTGGCGCACATGTCGCCGTCGTCAATGACTACATGCCGGAGAAGGCGGCAGAAGTCGCTGCCGCGGTCCCAGGAGCGCGTGTGGCCAATGACCCTTTCGACGCCATCGCGGACGACGACGTCGACGCGATACTGCTCGCCACACCGGGCCCGACGCATGAGAAGCAACTGCTGGCGTGCCTCGAACAAGGCAAGCCGGTGCTGTGCGAGAAGCCGCTGACGACGGATTCGGCGTCCTCTCTCGAGGTGGCGCGCCGGGAGGCTGCGCTGGGCACGCCGCTGATTCAGGTGGGCCTCATGCGCCGCTTCGACCCGGAGTACCAACAATTGAAGGCACTCATCGACGGTGGCGAGCTGGGCCAGCCGCTGGTCATGCACTGCGTTCACCGAAACCCCGCGGTGCCACCAAGTTTCGACTCCGCGATGGTGGTCAGGGACTCGCTTGTGCACGAGGTCGACGTGGCGCGCTTCCTGCTGGGCGAGGAGATCGCCTCGATACAGATCATCAAGCCGATGCCAAATCGCGGTGCACCGCGGGGGTTGCAGGACCCGCAGATCGCGATCTTCCAAACCGTCAGCGGCCGGCATGTCGACGTCGAAGTCTTCGTCACCACTGGCGTCGCCTATGAGGTGCGCACCGAAGTGGTCGGCGAACTGGGGAGCGCCACAATCGGTCTCGATATCGGGTTGGTCCGCAAGTCAGCCCCTGGAACATGGGGCGGGCGGATCACGCCGGGCTTCCGGGAACGGTTCGGCACCGCATACGACATCGAGGTGCAGCGCTGGGTCGACGCGGTGAGGTCCGGCGTCAATGTCGACGGTCCGACAGCGTGGGACGGTTACGCCGCAGCGGCGGTGTGCGAAGCGGGTGTTCGGTCATTGGAAACCGGCGAACGCGTCAATGTGGAGCTCGCCGAAAGGGTTAGCGTCTAATGAAAATTGCCCTGGACCCCACGCCGTTCCACCACGACCACGCCTTGCTCGACTTCCCGCGCGTCGTCGCGGACTTGGGCTACGAGTACCTGCAGCTGACCCCACATCGCGACTTCATCCCGTTCTTAAACCACCCGCGCGCCGACGACGAACTGGTCGCCCAGTTCCGCAAGGCATGCGCAGACGCGGGCGTCGGCATCGCGTCGGTGCTGCCGGTGCTGCGATGGTCAGGGCCCGACGAGGATGCCCGCGAGGCGGCGGTGCGCAACTGGAAGCGCGTCATTCAGATCACCGTCGACCTCGGCGTCAACGTCATCAACACCGAGTTCTCTGGGCGGCCCGAGCGGGCCGAAGAGTCTGAACGGGCGTTCTTCCGCTCGATGGAGGAGCTGCTGCCGATCTTCGAGCGCGAAGGCATCGACGTTCGAATCGATCCGCACCCTGACGATTTCGTCGAGGACGGAATGGAGGCGCTGCGCATCATCCGCGGTCTGAACTCGCCGAACGTCGGCATGGTCTACGTCGCCTGTCACACTTTTCACATGGGCGGCAACATGACTGAGATCGTCCGCGCCGCGGGCAACAGACTGCGGCTCGTGCACGTCGCCGACACGATGGATCACCGGCGCAGCCATGGACTGCGCTACATCACCAACCCGCCCGGCAACGCGGCGCGGGTGCATCAGCACCTCAAGATCGGCGATGGCGATGTCGACTGGGACGAGTTCTTCGGCGGGCTCGCCGAGATCGACTTCTACGACCGGCCCGACACGGTCATGGTGTCATCCGTGTTCGCCGAGAACGAGAACGCCCACGAGGTTTCGCGCTACCAGCTGGCCACCATGTCCGACTACGTATCCAAATACCGCAAATAGGAACAACACACATGACCAACACCATCCCCCACTGGATCAACAACAAGCCCCACTCGGGCGCCAGCAACAACACGTCGCCTGTGACCAATCCGGCGACGGGCAAGGTCACCGGCGAGGTGGCGCTGGCCAGCATCGAGGCCGCCCGCGCGGCGATCGATGCGGCCACCGACGCGTTCCCTGCGTGGCGCGATACCTCGTTGGCCAAACGCACAACGATCCTGTTTGCGTTTCGTGAGTTGCTCAACGCACGCAAGGGCGAGCTGGCCGAGATCATCACAAGCGAGCACGGCAAGGTGGTCTCCGACGCGCTCGGTGAGGTCAGCCGCGGCCAGGAGGTCGTCGAATTCGCTTGCGGTATCCCACATCTGCTCAAGGGCGGGTTCACCGAGAACGCCTCCACCAAAGTCGACGTCTACTCCATCCGCCAGCCGCTGGGCCCCGTCGCCATCATCAGCCCGTTCAACTTCCCGGCCATGGTGCCGATGTGGTTCTTCCCGATCGCGATCGCCACAGGAAACACCGTGGTGCTCAAGCCTTCCGAGAAGGACCCGTCGGCGTCGCTGTGGCTGGCCGAACTTTGGGCCGAAGCCGGCCTGCCCCCCGGTGTGTTCAATGTTCTGCAAGGCGACAAGACGGCCGTCGACGAACTGCTCACCAACCCCAAGATCAAGTCGGTGTCATTCGTCGGCTCCACCCCGATCGCCCAGTACGTCTACCAAACCGGCACCGCGCACGGGAAGCGCGTCCAAGCGCTCGGCGGCGCGAAGAATCACGCGGTGATCCTGCCCGACGCGGACCTGGACCTGGCCGCCGACGCGATGGTCAATGCCGGCTTCGGCTCGGCAGGCGAACGCTGCATGGCCATCAGCGCGTGCGTCGCGGTCGGCCCGATCGCGGATGACCTGGTCGCCAAGATCGCGGAACGCACCCAAGGCATCAAGACCGGCGACGGCACCGGTGACGCCGACATGGGACCGCTGGTTACCAAGGCGCACCGCGACAAGGTGGCCTCCTATATCGACGCCGGCGAGGCCGACGGGGCCAAGATCGTCGTGGACGGCCGCACCGTCACCACCGACGGCGGCGCGGAGGGGTTCTGGCTGGGCCCCACCCTGATCGATCACGTCACCCCGGAGATGAGCGTCTACACCGACGAGATCTTCGGCCCCGTGCTCTCGGTGCTGCGCGTCGAGACCTACGACGACGCGCTGCAACTGGTCAACGACAACCCGTACGGCAACGGCACCGCGATCTTCACCAACGACGGCGGCGCCGCGAGGCGGTTCCAGAACGAGGTCGAGGTCGGCATGGTCGGCATCAACGTGCCCATTCCGGTGCCGATGGCCTACTACAGCTTCGGCGGCTGGAAGGCCTCGCTGTTCGGCGATACGCACGCCCACGGCTCCGAAGGCGTGCAGTTCTTCACCCGCGGCAAGGCCATCACCAGCCGCTGGCTCGATCCCAGCCATGGCGGCATCGAACTGGGCTTCCCGCAGAACAAGTAACCCCCTCCCCCGAGACTGCGGTCAGATCGTCGATTTCGCAGATCTGACGATCTGACCGCAGTCTCGGCTCTCAGTTAGGGAGGGCCATGCCCCAACTCGTGGCGACGGCGTGGACCAGTGCCGGTGACACTTCCCCCATGCGGAGACCTGCGACAAGTCCCGTTCCGATCGCGGAACGCGTTGCCGCAGTGGCCGATGCGGGCTACGTCGGACTGGGACTGATCGCCGACGACTTGCTCGCCGTCCGGGACTCGATCGGATTCAGCGTGCTGCGCGACATGATCGCCGATGCCGGGCTTACTCACGTCGAGATCGAACTCATCGAGCGATGGTGGATGCCCCGCGGCGAGCCGGGCCACACCTACGATGTCCGTGGTCTGTTGTTCGAGGCGGCGGGGGTGCTTGCGCCCGCATTCATCAAGATCGGCTCCGAACTGGGCCCTAGCACCACACACCCGGAGTCGCTGATCGCCCCGCTGCGGGAGCTTGCCGAAGATGCGGCCGACCACGGGACCAGAGTGGCAATCGAGGCGATGCCGTTCTCGATAATCTCCACCGTCCCGATGGGAGCCGAGATGATCGCGGCCTCGAATCATCCCGCGGTCGGGCTGCTGGTAGATGCGTGGCACGTGTTTCGCGCCGAGACATCGTTGGAGGAGCTACGCGATTCGTTGACGCCCGAGATCATCTTCGGCGTCGAGCTCGACGACGCCGCTGCCGAGGTGGTCGGGACCCTATTCGAGGACACGGTGAACAACCGACTGCTCTGTGGTCAAGGCACTTTCGACCTCGGCGGTCTTGTGACGGTCCTGCGGGATCTCGGATTCGACGGGCCGTGGGGCGTGGAGATCCTGTCGTCCTCATTCCGACAGCTACCCGTAGCACAAGCCGTCAGGCTCGCCGCAGAGTCGGCGCTAACCGTGCTCTGAGGGGTCGCGAGCGTGCGCAAAATGCGCAGATCTGCGCGTGTCTGCGTACAGACCCGCACGCTCGCGGAAGATGAAGTCATGAGTAATCGACTGGTGGCCGGGATGGTCGGCGGCGGCCCTGGCGCGATGATCGGCGCCGCGCACCGGCACGCGATGTGGCTGGACAATCAATACGTCCTTGCGGCAGGAATTTTCGGCCGGAACCCACAAGCGTCGGCCGAATTCGCCGAGGGCCTCGGCGTAGAGCGCGTCTACGACGACCACCGAGACATGGCCAAACAGGAAGCCAACCGCGAGGATGGCGTCGACGTCGTCGCGGTGGTCACCCCGAACGACACCCATTTCGAGGTCGCAAAGGCGTTCCTCGCACGGGGCATTTCGGTGGTGTGTGAGAAGCCCCTGACGAACGACTCCGCGACGGCGGCCGAACTCGTCGCCATCGCCGAAACGAACAATGCGATCCTCGCTGTGCCCCATATCTATTCGGCCTATCCGATGGTCCGGCACGCCGCGCGCATGGTCCGCAACGGCGAACTCGGCCGGATTCGGTTCGTCGCCGCCGAACACGCGTCGGGCTGGGCATCGGCAGAGATCGATCAGTGGCGAATGGATCCCGACATCGGTGGGGCTGCCAGCGCAGTCGGCGACGTCGGCACTCACGCATTTCACCTGCTGCGCTACATCACCGGTCTCGAGGCCACCCGAGTTTCGGCCGAGCTGAGCACGCTCGTCCCCGAGCGACGGGTGTTCGACAACGCGACCGTGCGGCTCACGCTGTCCAACGGCGCGCCCGCCACCGTGTGGGCGACCATGGCGGCCACGGGCCACGAGCACGGCCTGCGCATTCGGGTGTTCGGCGACGACGCGAGCGTGGAATGGCACCACGAGGATCCGCAACACCTGATCGTCCGCGACCCGGCCCGCGGCACGACGATTCTCGCGCAGGGCATGGACACGTTGTCCGACGACGCCGCCCGCGTCACGCGTGTCGGGCTCGGGCATCCCGAGGGGTTCATCGAGGCATTCGCCAACTTCTACAGCGACCTCGCGGACATGTTGCGCGGCAATGCGTGCCGCGAACTGCCCATCCCCACCGGCACCGACGGTCTCATTGGTGTCCAGTTCGTCGAGGCAGCCATCGCCTCCCACACTGACGACGCGGCCTGGGTCGAGTTCCGATAATTCTGGCTTGGATCGTCGAGTGTGGGGGCTGCGGGTTTACCTGTGCCCGCATGGGCGGGCACGACCCCCACACTCGACGAAGTTCACAGGATGTAGAGCATCTCCTGGTAGGTCGGCAGTGGCCAGAGGTCATCGGCCACAATGCCTTCCAGCGTGTCGGCGGCCGCACGGACCGCGTCCATCTTCGGCAACAGGTTCTGCGCGTGGGCCGCTTCCTCGGCCGCGGAGTCTCCACCGTGTTCGGCCAGGCCCGCCTTCAACGCGGCCAGCGCGGCGGTCAGCTCCGAGATCGGCGTGCTGACGGCCTGCAGCAGCGTCATGTCCGGCGCCAGCCCCGCCTTCTTCAACGCGGCCACGTTCTGTGCCAGCTCCGTCTGGTAGCGGACGGCCGCGGGCAGGATCACCGTCGACCCCAGTTCCAGGGCCAGTTTGGCCTCGACGCCGATGGTCAGCGCGTACATCTCGAGGCGGACCTCGTAGCGGCTGTGCAACTCGCGCTCGTTGAATACGCAGTACTTTTCGAACAGCTCGATGGATTCGGGTTTGATCAGTTCGGGCAGCGCATCCAGCGTGGTCTTCAGGTTCGGCAGGCCGCGCTCGGCCGCCTCGATCTGCCAGTTATCCGAGTAGCCGTCACCGTTGAAGACCACCGCGCCATGCTCGGTGATGATGTCGGTCAACAGCTTCTGGACGGCCTTGTCGAAGTCCTCGCCTTCGGCCACTGCCTTCTCCAAGGCCGTCGCCATGTAGTCGAGCGAATCGGCCATGATCGTGTTCAACATCATCATCGGCACCGCCACGGTCTGGCCCGAGCCGGGTGCGCGGAACTCGAACCGGTTGCCGGTGAAAGCGAACGGGCTGGTGCGGTTGCGATCACCCGGGTCGGTCGGCAAGTGCGGCAGTGTATCGACACCGATGATCATGGTGCCCTTGCCCTTTGATGATGTTGCCGCGCCCTTGGCTATCTGCTCGAACACGTCGGCCAGCTGGTCGCCGAGGAAGATCGAGATGATCGCAGGCGGTGCCTCGTTCGCACCGAGGCGGTGGTCATTGGTCGCCGAAGCCACCGACACCCGAAGCAGGCCCGCGTACTTGTGGACCGCCCGGATCACCGCCGCGCAGAACACCAGGAACTGCGCATTCTCATGCGGCGTGTCACCGGGCACCAGCAGGGAGCCGAGTTCGGCGTTGCCCAGCGAGAAGTTGACGTGCTTACCCGACCCGTTGACGCCGGCGAACGGCTTCTCGTGGAAAAGACACTCCATGCCGTGCTTCTTGGCGATCGTCTTGAAAACGGTCATCAGCAGCTGCTGGTGGTCTGAGGCGATGTTGCCGCGCTCGAACATCGGGGCGATCTCGAACTGACCCGGCGCGACCTCGTTGTGGCGGGTCTTGGCGGGGATACCGAGCTTGAACAGCTCACGCTCGGTATCCATCATGAAGCCCAGCACGCGCTCGGGGATGGCACCGAAGTAGTGGTCGTCGAACTCCTGGCCCTTGGGCGGCTTCGCGCCGAACAGCGTGCGACCCGCGTTGACCAGGTCGGGACGGGCCAGGAAGAAGTGGCGGTCGACCAGGAAGTACTCCTGCTCGGGCCCGCAGAACGCGACGATCTTCTCCAGGTTGTCGTGGCCGAACAGCTTCAGGATCCGCTCGGCGTGAGTGCCCATTGCTTGCTGGCTGCGCAGCAGTGGCGTCTTGTAATCCAGCGCATCACCGGTCATCGACACGAAAACCGTTGGGATGCACAGCGTGTTGCCGTTGGGGTTCTCCAGGATGTACGCCGGGCTGGTGACGTCCCAACCGGTATAGCCGCGGGCCTCGAACGTACTGCGCAGGCCGCCGGACGGGAAGCTGGAAGCGTCGGGCTCACCCTGGATCAGCGTCTTGCCTGCGAACTCGGCCAGAGTCTGCCCGTCACCGACCGGCTCAAGGAAGCTGTCGTGCTTCTCGGCCGTCAATCCCGTCATCGGATAGAAGACGTGCGCGTAGTGCGTCGCGCCCTTCGACAGCGCCCAGTCCTTCATGGCCGAGGCGACCGAGTCGGCGACCGCCGGATCCAGCGTGGCGCCCTTCTCGATGGTGGCGACGACGGACTTGTACACCGCCTTGGGCAACCGCAGCCGCATCTCGGCCATGGTGAAGACGTTGGAACCGAACACTTCGCCCGGCGCTTCCGTGGGATCAAAGCTGATGGCCGGAGGCACGTACGCCTCGACGTTGTTGATCGCCTGCAGACGCACTGCATTTCCGCTCAATGGAGTTCCTATCGCTGATGCGCCCGCAACCTTTGCGGACACCGACCGACCCACATTAGGAACACTTGATGGCAAACTTGTTACGGGCGCGTCAAGGACAGAATGCGGCGACGGTCTTCCCGCAAATACTCAGTCGGGGCGGACGGTGCTCAGACAGAACGGATGACCGACCGGGTCGAGCAGAACCCGCCACTGGTCGGGCGCGGGCTGATGCTCGGACTCGCGGGCGCCGAGCGCGATAGCGGCTGACACCGCCGAATCCAGGTCATCCACAGCGAGGTCGAGGTGCATCTGTTGATGCTGCGGTCCCTCCGGCCACGACGGTGCGACAAACGTATCGACGCGCATCAGCGTCAGCATCGGGCCCGCGCCCGCCAAGCAGATAACCCCGCGGTCAGCAGTAGCGAAAGCTTCGTCGAGACCCAGCAGGCCCCGGTAGAAACCGGCAAGGGCGCCTGGGTCTGGGCAGTCGATCGAAATGGAAGCGAGAGTCCCTACGCGCGACGTCACGACGCCGAGGGTAGAGACTCCGCGCCACGGTCCTACGCTGGGGTTCATGCGGCTGGGTAAACGACGCGACGTCACCGGAGACAACGACGTCTCATACGACGAACATGCAGCGGTTGCCACCGGCGCTGAGCACCAGGCCGCCGGCGTCAAGGCCGTGATGGTGTCGCTGCAACGGGGCCTGGAGTCGATGGGGGCGCTCCGCACCGCCGCCGCGCTGGCCCGGCTGAACCAGCGCAAAGGCTTCGACTGTCCCGGGTGCGCGTGGCCCGAGGAGCACGGCGGGCGCAAGTTCGCGGAGTTCTGCGAGAACGGCGCCAAGGCCGTCGCCGAGGAAGCCACCAAACGAGTCGCTACCCCGGAATTCTTCGCCCGACACTCGATCGCCGACCTCGAAGGCAGGCCCGAATACTGGCTCTCACAACAGGGCCGGCTCACCCACCCGATGGTGCTGCGCCCTGGGGACGAGCACTATCGGCCGATCGGCTGGGATGACGCATACCGCTTGATCGCCGACGAACTGCGGGCGCTGGACAGCCCCAACGAAGCGGTGTTCTACACGTCGGGGCGCACCAGCAACGAGGCCGCGTTCCTGTATCAGCTGCTGGTGCGCAGCTTTGGCACGAACAATCTGCCCGACTGCTCGAACATGTGCCACGAGTCGTCCGGCCATGCGCTGATCGAAGCGATCGGCATCGGCAAGGGTTCGGTCACCGTCGACGACGTCATCAAGTCCGATCTGATCATCATTTGCGGGCAGAACCCTGGCACCAATCATCCGCGGATGCTTTCGACGCTGGAGAAGGCCAAAGCCGACGGCGCCAAGATCATCGCTGTCAACCCGTTGCCTGAGGCGGGGCTCATCCGGTTCAAGGATCCGCAGAAGGTGCACGGTGTCGTAGGCAGTGGCATCCCCATCGCCGACGAGTTCGTCCAGATTCGCCTCGGCGGCGACATGGCGCTGTTCGCGGGCCTGGGCCACCTCCTGCTGGAGGCCGACGACGCGGCGCCCGGCAGCGTGGTCGACCGTGACTTCATTGCCGCGCACTGTGCCAACTTCGACGCATACGAGGCGCAGACCCGGTCGGTGGACATCGACACAGTGCTCGAGGCCACCGGCATCACGCGTGACCAGCTCGAGCGAGTCGCGAAAATGATGATGGATTCCGAGCGCACCGTCGTCTGCTGGGCGATGGGCCTGACTCAGCACAAGCATGCGGTGCCGATGATCTCCGAGCTCACCAACGTGCTGCTGATGCGGGGCATGATCGGCAAGCCAGGCGCGGGACTGTGCCCGGTGCGCGGTCACTCCAACGTCCAGGGCGACCGGACGATGGGAATCTGGGAGAAGATGCCCGAGAAGTTCTTGGCGGCACTGGATTCCCGGTTCGGCATCGTCAGCCCACGCGAGCACGGCGTGGACACCGTCGACGCCATCCGAGCGATGCGCGACGGAAAAGCCAAGGTGTTCATGGGCATGGGCGGCAACTTTGCGATGGCCACGCCGGATACCGCCGTCACCGAGGCCGCATTGCGCCGCTGCTCGCTGACCGTGCAAGTGTCGACCAAGCTCAACCGCAGTCACCTGGTTCACGGCCGCACGGCGCTGATACTGCCGTCGCTGGGGCGCACCGACCGCGATCTGCAGAACGGCGCCAAACAGCAGGTGTCGGTTGAGGATTCGATGTCGATGGTGCACCTGTCCCGGGGCAGCCTGCATCCGCCAAGCGACCAGGTGCGCAGCGAGGTCGCGATCGTCTGCCAGCTGGCCCGCACCCTGCTTAGGCCGGATCACCCAGTGCCGTGGGAGCAGTTCAACAACGACTACGACGCCATCCGCGACGCGATCGCCGCCGTGGTGCCCGGCTGCGATGACTACAACCGCAAAGTTCGTCAGCCCGACGGCTTCCAGCTGCCCCACGGCCCTCGCGACTCGCGCGAATTCCCCACCAGCACAGGCAAAGCCAACTTCGCGGTCAACCCGCTGGAATGGGTGCCGGTGCCGCAAGGCCGGCTGGTCTTGCAGACCTTGCGCAGCCACGACCAGTACAACACGACCATCTACGGCCTCGACGACCGCTACCGCGGCGTCAAGGGCGGCCGAAGGGTCATCTTCGTCAACCCCGCAGACATCGAACGCTTCGGTCTCGCCGACGGCTATCGCGTCGACCTGGTGTCGGAGTTCACCAACGGCGACGGGCGCCTCCAGGAACGCCGCGTCAAAGATTTCATGGTGGTCCCCTATTCGACGCCGGTCGGCAATGCCGCCGCCTACTATCCGGAAACCAATGCCCTTGTGCCGCTGGATCACACGGCGGCGGGGTCCAATACGCCGGTGTCCAAGGCCATCGTCATCAGGCTGGAGCGCACGTAATGGGACGGGTGACGGCCCGGCGCCGGGCGCAACACGTGACCGCCGACGACGCGGTCGCACGGCCGGAGACGCTCGTCGTCGAAGAGCCGCTGGAGATCCGGGTCAACGGCACCCCGATCACGGTCACCATGCGTACACCTGGCTCTGATGTTGAACTGGCGCAAGGCTTTCTGCTGACCGAGGGTGTCATCAGTCGTCGCGACGACGTGCTCACAGTGCGGTACTGCAAGGGCGCGACCGAGGACAGCTCAGGTTTTGTGCAAAACACCTACAACGTGCTCGACGTGACTCTGGCACCGGGCGTCCCCTTGCCCGACGTTGATGTCACCCGCAACTTTTACACCACCTCGTCGTGCGGGGTATGCGGCAAGGCATCGCTGGACGCGGTGAGGCTGATCAGCAAGCACGGACCCGGTGACGACCCGTCAACGGTCACCTCGGAGACGCTCTCTTCGATGCCGGCGAAACTGCGCGACGCGCAGAAGGTTTTTGCAAGCACGGGCGGCCTGCACGGCGCAGCGCTGTTCGGCGTCGACGGCGCCACGCTGGCCGTCCGCGAGGACATCGGCCGCCACAACGCGGTCGACAAGGTCATCGGGTGGGCGCTTGAACGGGGCCGCATCCCGCTCACTGGAACCGTGCTCCTGGTCAGCGGCAGGGCGTCGTTCGAACTCACCCAGAAGGCGGTGATGGCAGGCATCCCGGTGCTGGCCGCGGTATCAGCGCCGTCCTCGCTTGCCGTCGACCTGGCCAGCCAGTCTGGATTGACCCTGGTGGCGTTCCTGCGGGGCGACTCGATGAACGTCTACACCCGCCCAGACAGGATCGCCCGGTGAAGCTACGATCAGGCAGCCGTGGCGAACCGTGAATACCGTTGTCCGAGACGATAAACCGGAGCTGTAGGTACCGGGCCGGTGCTGATGCCACTGACGAGCGTGGTGTTGATGGCGTCCGTGACGGCAGCGGCGGCCTCGTGAGGCAGCATGTGCCCAGCCATCGGGAGGTGCACGTGTGTGGCGCCGGGGATCGCGGCCGCCATGTCGTCCGAGTGCGACGATGGGGTCACGAGGTCTGTTCCACCGCTAAGGATGATCGTCTTGGCGCGAATCGAACCGAGCGTGGAGTTCTGATCGTAGGACCGCAGGCCGGGCAAGAACCCGACAGCGGTGATCAGGGATGTCGCGGCCATCGCCGTATCAAACAGCGTCGCCAGGGTGTCGCGCGCCTGGTCGCCACACTGGAGGGCGAACGCGGCACGAACGGGCTTGGTAAGCAGGCGAACAGCACGTTGGGGTGCGCGAGCCGCGAATTTGCACAGTATGTCGGTAGCGGGACTGGCAAGGAGCCGGGCGATGCCACGCTCAGCGAGCCGACCCGCCGCGGTGGCGACGAGGACGACTCCGTGCGGCTCCACGGGTCGATCGGCCGGAGGCCGACCCAGGTAGGCGAGGGCGACCATCCCGCCCATCGAGTGACCCACGAGGGTGAGCGGGCCGGTCACGTCGAGCGCAACCAGGACCTCGGCGAGGTCATCGGCGAGCTGCTCGATGACGTAGGTGCTTGTCGGGGCGGTATCCGAATTTCCGTGGCCGCGGTGGTCATAGCTGATGATCCGGATTCGAGCGCCCCACCGACGAGTCAGCTGACGAATCTGGCTGGCCCACGATCCTTGCTCGAGGCACAGGCCGTGCAACAGCACAACGGTGGCCTCGGCGTCAATGGGCCCCTGGTCTCGCACCGACAGACGCACGCCGTCGCGGACTGTCACTGTCCGTTCGGTGCGGGCCATGCTTCCTGTCGTCATGGAGGAATGGTCCATGATCTGGCAGGGGCTCCGTAATCGTCGGGAAGCCAGATTCCGCTCCGCAACGAGAAGGGTTTCCTACCCTCGAGGTAAGCCTTGGGTTTGGACGAGCGCGACCCATGTCGACGGACAGCGAGGCGGCAAGCCTTCTACCTGGGATCTCCACGGGATCTCCACGGAACCTCCAAGCTTGGGCGGCGGCAGTGATCGAGCATCGATCCATGCCAGAAATTCTCATTGCCTCGCTCTCGCCGGTCGGCCATATCGGACCGCTGTTGAACGTCGCGCAGGGTCTCGTCGACCGCGGCGACCGAGTGACCGTCTTGAGCTCGGCCGACCATGCCGGCAGGATCCGGGCCGTTGGCGCCACGCCGCAGGCGATACCTGTAGAGGCCGACTTCGACGTGACCCGCCTCGACATCGATCTGCCCGGGCGAACCGAAACGTCTGGCATCAAGCGGGTCAACTTCGACATCGTCCGGCTGTTCGTGCAGCCGATGCCGCACCAGACCAACGTGTTGTCCCGGCTGATAACCCACACCAAATTCGACGCGATCATCGTCGACGCCGGTTTCTTCGGGATCCTGCCGTTCCTGCTCGGCGACCGCGCTGCCCGGCCGCCGGTGCTGGCCTACACCACGACTCCGTTGATGATCAGCAGCCGCGACACCGCGCCGAGCGGGTTGGGCCTGCCCCCGTCGTCGAGCATGCTGGGGCGGCTGCGCAACCGCGCGTTGAACCTGTTGTCGCAGAAGGTCTTGCTGCGTCAATCGCACAACGCTGCCAACGACCTTCTGGACCACATGAACAGCCGCCAGCTGCCGACGTTCATTCTGGATTCCGGTCTGCTCGCGGATCGCTACATCTCGCCGACGGTGCCTGAGTTCGACTACCCGCGTAGCGATCTGCCCCCACACGTGCGCTATGTCGGCGCGGTGCATCCCGGGCCGTCGCAAGGCTTCCGGCGCCCGCCATGGTGGCGCGAACTCGACGGTGACCGCCCCGTCGTCCACGTCACCCAGGGCACCATCGACAACGCCGATCTCGGCCGGCTGGTTGAGCCGACGATCGAGGCTTTGGGCGGAGAAGACGTCATCGTGGTGGCCACCACCGGGGGGCGCGACGTGTCACAGCTGGAGCGGGCGTTAACGACGAATACCTATGTTGCCGAATACATTCCACACGACCTACTGCTACCCAAGGTCGACGTGATGGTCACCAATGGCGGCTACGGCGCGGTGCAACGCGCATTGTCTATGGGCGTTCCGCTCGTCGTCGCGGGGAACACCGAGGACAAGCCGGAGGTCGCCGCGCGGGTGGCGTGGACCGGCGCGGGCATCAACCTACGAACCGGCACGCCGACACCGGGTGCAGTGCGGGCGGCGGTGCACAAGGTGCTCAACGACGGTCGCTACTTGGCCACCGCGCGAAGGCTCGAGGCCGCGTTCGCCCGGCGCGACGGTGTCGCCGAGATCGCGGCGCTCGTCGACGAAGTCATCAGCGAGCGCAATGCGGTGGTGCAGCGATGACGCGCGCGTGGGTGATACAGCTCTACTTCGCCAACCGGTCACTGACCTTCGGCATCGGTCGGAAGTCCGGCTGATGTCGGGTCATCCGTGTGCCGACCCCTTCGGCCGCCCACCCGCCGCGCAGCGGCCTCTGCGTGACGAGTCCACAAAGTTGCGTAGTCGACTACTCGTGCCCATAACCGGTCTGCGGAGAAGTCTCGGGCCATGGTTACCCAGCTTCAATTCGTCGCGATAGCGGCCTTCTTGATCTGGTGTCTCGTCAGCTCGCTGTGCGGCCTGCACGGCCCCGACACGGCGCCAGCGCGACTGGCGTGGCGCGAGCATGGCCCGGCGGGCTGGAGCAAGTGGCGCGGGGTGCATTTCGGGCTGACCGTCGCTGCCCGTCGAGTTCTTACGGACCCCGAGCCGGTTGTCGACGCGACCGTGTGTGCCACGTTGCTCGATGTCGTGCGCCGGCAGGCCAGGCATCCCGAATCGGATGCGATCCAGTTCGCGATCGTCCGTGTGACACCCGAGCCCGGTCAACCCACAGTCGTCTTTGCGTCCGACGTGCTCAGCGTTCTATCTCGAACACGAGGTTGATCGTCGCCGGACCTGGGGCGGGACCCTCCAGCACGCCGCTGCCACGGTCGCCCGAGGCGCTGATGGTGAAGGACTCCTCCGGACCCCACAGGTTGCCGGGGAATTCGAAGCCCGCCTCGGTGACTTTGCCTTCGACTGAGATAGGCGTCGTGAGGGTGCCTGTGGCGGGCCCGGCGCACGAGCCGGTGACGGTGTTCGTGCCGCCCATCAACGCGTGGCCGATGGCATCCGTGGTGATTTTGTACTCACCGGTCAACCTGCCGGTGCGTTCGCCCATCGGGCCGCAATCCCATGTGACGGTTCCAGCGAACGTACCGCGCCATTCGTTGCTCGGCCCCTCAGTAGGTGTATCGGTGTCGTCAGCGGCTGGCAGGCAGGAAGGGGTGGTGGTGGTGGTCGTCGGGCCGGGGCCACTAGCCGTATCGCCAGTGACCGGCGGACAGGAAGCGGTGGTGGTCGACGGGCCGGGGGCGTTGGCGTTCGAGCAGGCGAGGGCCAGAAGCGCGACCGCGACCAAGAGGGGCAGCACCATTGCCCCGCGAGACCGGGTGCCGCGGCGTCCTGACGGCATCGCCACAGCATACGCCGCCAGTGTGGATGGCTAACTGTTCAGCAAACTGGCCCGCAGTTGATTGGACCGCCCGCATAACCCTGACAGAACGGTACGCGATTGAGCCGCAGTAATTTCCGGGCTATGTCGATCTTGCTCGCCGGGATTACGGGACGTAAGAGTTACGCGCTCTTCTCGCGACGCTCGGGGCGAGCCGGCTTGCGCGGCACGATCGTCGGCAGCACGTTGTCCTCCACCGTCTCCTTGGTGACAACGACCTTGGCGACATCGTCGCGGCTGGGGATGTCGTACATCACCGGCAGCAGAACTTCCTCCATGATGGCGCGCAGCCCGCGGGCACCGGTCCCACGATGAATGGCCTGATCGGCGATGGACTCCAGCGCGTCGTCGGTGAACTCCAGCTCCACGCCGTCCATCTCGAACAGCCGGGTGTACTGCTTGACCAACGCGTTCTTGGGCTTGGACAGGATCTGAACCAGCGACTCCTTGTCGAGGTTCGTCACCGAGGCCACGACTGGCAACCGGCCGATGAACTCCGGAATCAACCCGAACTTGATCAGGTCCTCGGGCATCACTTCGGCGAAGTGGTCCTGGGTGTCGATCTCGGCCTTGGAGTGCACCTCGGCGCCGAAGCCAATGCCCCGTTTGCCGACCCGGTCGGAGACGATCTTCTCCAGCCCGGCGAACGCACCCGCCACGATGAACAGCACGTTGGTGGTGTCGATCTGGATGAACTCCTGGTGCGGGTGCTTGCGGCCACCCTGCGGAGGCACCGAGGCCTGCGTTCCCTCAAGGATCTTCAGCAAAGCTTGCTGGACGCCCTCACCGGAGACGTCGCGGGTGATCGACGGGTTCTCGCTCTTGCGCGCGATCTTGTCGACCTCGTCGATGTAGATGATGCCGGTCTCGGCTCGCTTCACGTCATAGTCGGCGGCCTGGATCAGCTTGAGCAGAATGTTCTCGACATCCTCGCCGACGTAGCCGGCCTCGGTCAGCGCGGTGGCGTCGGCGATCGCGAACGGCACGTTGAGCATCTTGGCCAGCGTCTGCGCGAGGTAGGTCTTACCGCAGCCGGTCGGCCCGAGCATCAGGATGTTGGACTTCGCCAACTCGACTGGCTCGGCGCGTGAATCGCGGGTCTTCTCCTGAGCCTGAATGCGCTTGTAATGGTTGTAGACGGCCACCGCCAGTGTCCGCTTCGCGGTGTCCTGGCCGATGACGTAGCCCTCGAGAAAATCACGGATTTCTACCGGCTTGGGTAGCTCGTCAAGCTTGACGTCGTCAGCATCGGCCAGTTCCTCTTCGATGATCTCGTTGCACAGATCAATGCATTCATCGCAGATATAGACGCCTGGCCCCGCAATGAGCTTTTTGACCTGCTTTTGGCTCTTGCCACAGAATGAGCACTTCAGCAGGTCACCGCCGTCTCCAATGCGCGCCATGGTGGTGGGGTCCTACTTTCCTCGCAGTCGGTGTGGAACGTTTCGATGGGGTCGCTCGGGCCCTACTGGGGTGTTGGTCCCGACGCTACCCGTATGTTCCGGCGCGGTGCGACCTATAAAGCCGAATCGCGTCGGTGGTATTTAACTGTGTTCGCGTCAACATATCGCCTGACTCGCCCGGTAACCCCCCAGGACCCGCGACCGTGTCCCTGGCGTGTCGCCGCCGTTATCGGACCGAGAGTACCTGCGCCCGGCCGATGAGCGCTTGCGCGAAGAGCAACCGCTGCGTGGCCGTAGAGTTTGCGACGTGGTGTTCGCTCCGCCCCACGATACCGTCCTGATCTCCGATGGTGGCCTGGCGACCGAATTGGAGGCCCGCGGGCACGATCTGTCGGACGATCTGTGGTCGGCGCGGCTGCTGGTCGACGCGCCGCAGGAGATTGTGGCCGTACACAGCGCGTTCTACCGCGCCGGCGCATCCTTCGCCACCACCGCGAGCTACCAGGCGTCCTTCGATGGATTCGCTGAGCGCGGAATCGGGCGAACCGACGCCACCCGGCTGCTGCGGCGCAGCGTCGAGCTGGCGCGGGCCGCCCGCGACGAGGTCGGCGGCCAGTGCTGGGTGGCCGCGTCGGTCGGACCGTATGGCGCTGCGCTGGCCAACGGCGAGGAGTGCATCGGCCGCTATGGACTCACGGTGGCCCAGCTTGCGGATTGGCACCGGCCGCGGTTCGAGATCCTTGCCGGCGCCGGGGCCGACGTGCTGGCGATCGAGACCCTGCCCGACATCGACGAGGCCGAGGCGCTGGTCGGCTTGATCGCTGAATACGATGTCCCCGCGTGGCTGTCCTACACCATCGACGGGACGGCGACCCGGGCCGGTCAGCCGCTGGCGGATGCGTTCGCCGTCACCGCCGATGTGCCGGAAATCGTTGCGGTGGGCGTCAATTGCTGTGCACCGGCCGACGTCCTCGCCGCTGTCGACGTCGCCCGCGACGTCACCGGCAAGCCGGTGATCGTCTATCCGAATAGCGGCGAGGCATGGGACGCCGACCACCGGACGTGGTTCGGGACGTCGGGGTGGAGCGCCGAGTTGGCGCCGCGATGGGTTGATGCGGGCGCGCGCGTCATCGGTGGCTGCTGCCGGGTGCGGCCCGACGACATCGCGGAGCTGGCGGCTAGCCTCGCCGAGAGTTCGGTTGTTGTACGCGAATCGCGAGTAGACCCGTAAACAACCGTGCGCTCGGCGAACTTCTAGGCCGTCTGCGCCGAGAGCTTGCGGTACTCCAGGACCGTGTCGATGATCCCGTAGTCCTTGGCCTCTTCGGCGGTGAGGATCTTGTCGCGGTCGGTGTCCTTGCGAATCACCGCGGCGTCCCTGCCGGTGTGGTGGGCCAGCGTGGTCTCCATCAGGGTGCGCATCCGCTCGACCTCTCTGGCCTGGATCTCGAGGTCGGAGAACTGGCCCTGGATGACGCCGGATAGCGCGGGCTGGTGGATCAGCACCCGGGCGTTGGGCAGCGCCATGCGCTTGCCCGGGGAGCCTGCCGCCAGCAGAACCGCCGCCGCCGACGCGGCCTGACCCAAGCACACCGTCTGGATGTCTGCGCGCACGTACTGCATGGTGTCGTAGATCGCCATCAGCGAGGTGAACGAGCCGCCCGGCGAATTGATGTACATGGTGATGTCGCGGTCGGGGTCCAGCGACTCCAGCACCAGCAGCTGCGCCATGATGTCGTTTGCCGACGCGTCGTCGACCTGCACGCCGAGGAAGATGATGCGTTCCTCGAAGAGCTTGTTGTACGGGTTGGACTCCTTGACGCCGAAGCTCGAGTGCTCGATGAACGACGGCAGGATGTAGCGCGCCTGCGGGTGCATCCGGGGATCGGTGTAATCGGTCATGATGGCGAAACTCCGTTGATGTGGGCGCTGGTGATGATGTGGTCGACGAACCCGTACTCCAGGGCTTCCTGCGCGGTGAACCAGCGGTCGCGATCGGAGTCGGCCTCGATGCGTTCCAAAGTCTGGCCGGTGAACTCGGCGTTCAGCCGGAACATCTCCTTCTTGATGACCGTGAACTGCTCGGCCTGGATGGCGATGTCCGCGGCGCTGCCGGTGACGCCACCGAGAGGTTGATGCATCAGGATCCGGGCGTGCGGCAGCGCGTAACGCTTGCCCTTGGCGCCGGCGGCAAGCAGGAACTGGGCCATCGAGGCGGCCATGCCCATTCCATAGGTGGCGATGTCGCACGGCGCCAGCACCATCGTGTCGTAGACGGCCATGCCGGCGCTGATCGAACCGCCGGGCGAGTTGATGTAGAGGTTGATGTCCTTGGTTGGGTCCTCGGCGGCCAGCAGCAGAATCTGCGCACACAACCGGTTGGCGATGTCGTCGTCCACCTGCGATCCGAGGAAGATGATGCGCTCGGCGAGCAACCGCTCATACACCGAGTCGACAAGGTTGAGGCCCTGCGAGGCGCCACGCATATCCGTCACGACTGGATACCTGCTTTCTTTCAAAGTCTTGGTACTCACCGACACTAACCAACCTGCGCCGCCGCGCACTCCCTAGACAGCGCCCGTTCGCTCAGAGCGTCACTTGGCGTCGGCGGGCACCTCGTCGGAGGACGTCTCCCCGGCCGCGTCATCAGCAGCTTCGGTGGCCGAGCCGGCCTGCTCACCCGAGCGCCCGAAGAACTCTGTGGTGTCGATCGCGTTGCCGTCGGTGTCGGAGACCGTGGCGCGTTGCACGATCGCCGCGACGGTCAGGCCGCGACGCACGTCGGCGAACATCGCCGGCAGCTGGTTGTTCTCCTGCAGATACTGCAGTAGCTGCTGCGGTTCCAGGCCGTACTGGCGCGACATCAAGACGAGCCGCTCGGTCAGGTCGTTCTGGCCAACCTGGACGTCGAGCTTGTCGGCGATGGCGTCCATCAGGAGCTGGGTCTTGACGGCCTTCTCCGCGTTGGTGCGGTTGTCGTCGTCGAACTTCTCGCGGCTGCTGCCCTGCGTGGCCAGCGCCTCCTCGAACCGCTTTTCGTCGTGGTCGAGACTGTGGATGGCATTGTGCAGGGTGTCGTCGATCTGGGCCTGCACGATCTTCTCCGGCAGCGGAATCTCGACCTGCTCGAGCAGCACCTCGAGCGTCTTGTCGCGGATCTGCTCGGCCTGATGGACGCGCTTCACCCGCTTAACCTGCTCGGTAAGGCTATTGCGCAGCTCGTCAATCGTGTCGAATTCGCTTGCCAATTGGGCGAATTCGTCGTCGGGCTCGGGAAGCTCGCGTTCCTTCACCGACTTGACGGTGACGGTCACCTGCGCCTCTTGGCCGGCGCGCTCACCGGCGGCAAGGGTGGTGGTGAAGACGCGGCTCTCGCCCTCCTTGAGGCCGATGATCGCCTCGTCGAGACCCTCGATCAGCTGACCGGAGCCGATCTCGTGAGACAGCCCCTCGGTCGTCGCCTCGGGCACGTCCTCGCCGTCGACAGTGGCCGACAGGTCAATCGAGACGAAGTCGCCATCCTCGGCGGCGCGCTCGACGCCCGTTAGCGTGCCGAACCGGGCCCGCAGGTTTTGCAGCTCGGTGTCGACCTCCTCGTCGGCCACCTCGATGGGGTCGACGGTGATCTTCAACCCATCCAAATCCGGCAGCTCGATCTCGGGCCGGATGTCGACCTCGGCGGTGAACTCGAGGTCCTCGCCGTAAACCTTCTTGGTGATCTCGATGTCGGGCTGACCCAGCGGACGCACGTCCGCGGTTGTCACCGCCTCGGTGTACTTGCTCGGAACCGCTTCGCCGACGACCTGGTCGAGCATCGCTTCCCTGTCGATGCGCGCCTCGAGCAGCTTGACGGGGACCTTCCCTGGCCTGAAACCAGGCATCCGCACCGACTTGGCCATCTCCTTGAGGGCACGGTCGAACTCACCCTCCCATTCGGTGAAGGGCACCTCCACGTTGATGCGAACCCGCGTCGGGCTCAACTTCTCGACGGTGCTCTTCACGCTCGTGCTCCTCGTGTCTGTAGTCGTGTGCGTCCGGAGTCGGGGTGACAGGATTTGAACCTGCGGCCTTCCGCTCCCAAAGCGGATGCGCTACCAAGCTGCGCTACACCCCGCGCCCTTTGGCCGGCCCCAAAACAAAGAGCTTGACCACGCGAGATACTACGGCCTGACCACGCTGTGCTTTCAATTGGATTTGATTCCGGCCGCGCCGGTAGCATCTGCTGTTGCTGCACATGCGGGCGTAGCTCAATGGTAGAGCCCTAGTCTTCCAAACTAGCTACGCGGGTTCGATTCCCGTCGCCCGCTCTGATCGGGGCCTGCGCAGAGGTCGGCGAACATGCGTTCGACCTGCTCGGCGGTCCCGTATCGGCCTCGTTTCTGAAGCGCTGTTGCGTTCCGATCCCCGCCCGCGCGCTCGGATTTCGTTTGGCGCATTGTGATTTGGTTAATTAGTTAACTTGTCAAACACACAAACGAGACCAGGTCTGATCCTGGTCTCGCCTGTGTTCGGTTAATCAGCACGGAATAAATATCCGCGTCAATAGTTGTGGTGGTTGCCGTGGTTGTCGTGATTGCCGTGCTTGCCGTAGCCGCCGCCGTGGCAGTCGTAGTACCCGTAGTGCTTCCACTCATTCCAGTGGTAGTGGCAAAAGAAGTTGCTCTCCGGCGCCGGGGCAGCAGGTGCCGCTTGGGCGGTACCCGATCCCAGCCCAAGGCCGATGAGCGCCAGACCACTGGACAGCAACAGGGTCGCGGCCATCCCGGCGCGCTTGTTGACGGATTTCGGTGATGCCGCCCTGGGCGCGCCAGTTTTCTGGGCGGTTTCGAGGTTGAATTCGGTGTTCATGAAGTGCTCCTTATCGATGATTGCGGACCCGGTTGAGCCGCTTGTCATAGGTAAGGGCGCCCACTGCAGTCAGACGGGACAACCTTTTTGAAAATCCTTTTCGCGCCGACGAACACACCCCCACGGGCGATCCGATCCAGCGGCGGCAACAATCGCGCTGATGAACCACACGAACAACAACAGGAGTAGCGGCGACGGTCGCATCGAGCTGGACTTCCCACAGAACAAGTAGGCAGCGTTGCCGAGAGTGCGCATCGCCGTAGGTCTCCTCGCTGGCGCATGAAAGCGCAGGAAACAACTGATGCGCCGCCGACCGTACGGCTAATATCGTGATACCCGGACCGGGATCGATACCTCAATCAACCGACGAAAGGCCGAGCGTGAGCAAATTCCACTGGGTCGCCGCGACCCTGAGCGTCAGTGTTGTGTTCACAGTGGCACTCGGCGGGCCGATTCCGCCGCTTGCGCAGGCAGCCGACTGCATCGAATACCAGTGGATCGGCGACTACGCCCTCAACCAGGATGACGGCTGGCGGGTCGAGTTCAGCGCGCAAGGACAGCTTGCCCAGTCCACACCGGTGGTAGCGACAAGCCCGACCGGCGATACCCAAGGGGGAATCCTCGCTGGTTCTATCTCCGGAGACCACATCAATTTCACCGTTCACTGGGACAGCGGCTGGCTCAGCAATTATTCCGGGAACGCGGCCCAGGATGGTTCAGGATTCGTGTACGGGGGTTACCTCGGCCAGGACAGGCCCGACGGCGCACAATTCGACAAGAGCTGGGACTCCACAGTTCCGCTCGGGTGCGCAGAAGAAGCGGGAATCCCCCCTGGGCAACTGCCGATACCCGCAGACCAGCCTGTTCCCTAACCCGCAGACGCGTCCGTAGTCGACCAATACGTTGAAGTACCGGACTGCAGGTTGTCCATCGCCGGGGTAACCGAAGGGTTGGTGCAGATCGTCGAACCGCGTGCTTCGGGGTTACCTCCGACGACGTGACGACGACCTCCATGCTGCTACTAAGACAGAGCAGCAGTTTGTCGACACTCTCTTGTGCACGCAGGTGACGATCGAGAACAACGGGGACGAACAAGCTAGCTTCAATACCCTGCTCGACTGGAAACTGCAGGCCCCTCCGGGATGCTCACCCTGGCCCCCGAACTAGGCCAAGGCGCTGCCATGACGGAGGTCCGGCTACGGCCGCCGCGTGGCGCGAAATCTCAGGCGGGAGCCAGGGTTACCACCCGGTGGTTCGACGTGTCGGCGAGGTAGACGGTTCCGGTGTTGTCCACCGCCACACCTGTCGGCGAATTGAGGTCCGTGAACGGCAGCACCGCCTGGCTGCTCGCCCCTGCCGCCAATTGCACCGCCCGGTCGTTGTTCCCGTCGGCGACATAGACGGTTCCGGTGTTGCCCACTGCGACAGCGTTCGGCGAATCGAGGCCGCTGAACGGCAGCACCGTCTGGCTGTCCGCTCCCGCCGCCAATCGGACCACCTGGTTGTTGAAGCTGTTGGTCACGTAGACGGCTCCGGCGTGGTCCACCGCAACACCGGTCGGCTGCCTGAGGTCGGCGAACGGCAGCACCGTTTGAGTGGTTGCCGCTGCGGCCACTGCCACCACCTGGCCTTTGTCGTAATCGGCGACGTACACGGTTCCGGCGCTGTCCACCGCAACTCCGAGTGGATCACTTAGATCGGTGAAGGGCAGCACCGTCTGGCTGCTCGCCCCCGGCGCCAGCGCCACCACTCTGCCGTGGCCAGTGTCGCCGACGTACACCACTCCCGCGCGGTCCACCGCCACACCCACCGGCAAGCTAAGGTCGGTGAACGGCAGCACTGTCTGGCTGCTCGCTCCCGCCGCCAACATCACGACCCGGTTGTTGCCGCTGTCGGCGACGTACACGGCTCCGGCGCTGTCCACTGCAACACTGTTCGGATCCTTGAGACCGGTGAACGGCAGCACCGCTTGACGCGGTGAGTCGGCCGGCGGTGACATGGTCTGCTGCGGCGAACCGGTCTGTTGCGGCGAACCGGTCTGTTGCGGCGAACCGGTCTGTTGCGGCGAACCGGCGGAAGAGCGTTGGTTCTGGCCGCGGATGACGGTGACCGCGGCCGCCACGACAATCACCGCCAGCAGCACAGCGGCCGCGGAAATGAACACCGTTCTGCGGTGCCACCAACGTCGTCGGGCGGGTGGGGCCGGTTGGTGCGACTGATCAACCGCAGGCTGTTGTCGCCCAGTGTTGGCTTGGGCTCGTCGGTGCCGCCGGGTAGCCCCAAAGTCCGCGGTGCGATCCGGTGTAGCGGCCGCGAGCGGCGGCGTCTCTGTACTGGGGGCGGGTTTGGCAATCGGCGTGGTGATGGCGTCGTGAGCGGCGGCGGCCAAGTCGACAGTGCTGGCATAGCGCTGGCGAGGCTCTTTGGCCATGCCCCGGGCGATCACCGCATCGAAGTCCTGTGGCAGCTCCGGGCGGGCGCTCGATGGTTGCGGCGGCGGATCGCTCAGATGGGCCGCGACCTGGCGTTCGAACCCGTCGCCGGGAAACGGGCGGTTACCGGTCAAGCACTCGTACAACACGCACGCCAACGCATAAATATCCGCGCGCGCATCAACCTCACCGGTGCCCAGCCGTTCAGGCGCCATGTAGTGCAGTGTGCCGATCATGCCGCCGGTACCCGTCAGCCGGGTGTCCGCAGTGGCACGGGCGATCCCGAAATCAATCAGATAGGCGAAGTCATCCTCGTCGAGCAAAATGTTTGACGGTTTGACGTCACGATGCACCAGGCCCACCTTGTGGGCCGCATGCAGCGCCTTGGCCACCTGCTCGATGATGCGCACCGCGCGCTCCGTCTCCAGTGGCCCGTCGGCAAGCACAGCCGCGAGATCGCGACCCTCGATCAGCCGCATATCCACGTATAGGCGGCCGTCGATCTCGCCATAGTTGTGGATCGGAATCACGTGTGGGCTGTTCAGCTGGGCCGCTGCGTGGGCTTCGCGGCGAAACCGCTTCACAAACGTTTCATCGTCGGCCAAGTGCGTGGGCAACAGTTTCACCGCGACCACGCGATCGGTGGCAGTGTCATGCGCGCGCCAGACAACGCCCATCCCGCCGCGGCCCAACACCTGCAGCAACTGGTAGCGCCCGAACGCCGTGCCCTCCACAGCAGCCTCCCCGGCAAACGCTGTTCACTGACACAATAGGCCGCCACGACCCGCCCGAAGGGGAATCCGCTTCTAGCTAGCCTCCTGCTCCTCGGCCAGCAAAGCTCGATGCGGGCGGATAGACGGCACTCCTCCCTAGTCGTTACCGCACTGCACGAGGCGTTCACCGGCCGCCTAAATGGTCTTCGCCTTTAGCCAGCGCGCCGACGCCACGCGCCTTATGACGCAGACCCACGCGGCGAGGGCCGTTATCGTGAGCCCGTGGAAGGCACGCCTTTTGGTCGCTACCAGCTGATTGAGTTGCTGGGTCGCGGCGGCATGGGTGAGGTGTGGCGGGCTTACGACACCACCATCGATCGCATGGTGGCTTTGAAGATGCTGCTGCCGCACTTCGCGCAGGATCCGACGTTCGAGAAGCGGTTTCGCCGCGAAGCCCGCGTCGCGGCACGCCTCGACGATCCTCATGTCGTGCCCATCCATGACGTCGGCGAGATCGACGGTCGGCTGTTTGTGACGATGCGCTTGATCAACGGAGTGGATCTGCAGACTCTTTTGGACGACGGTCCGCTGGAGGCCGGACGCGCAGTCGCCATCATCGAACAAATCGCGTCCGCCCTTAATGATGCTCATCAGGCGGGACTGGTGCACCGCGACGTCAAACCGTCGAACATCCTGCTCACCAACAGTGACTTCGCCTACCTCATCGACTTCGGGATCGCGAGTGCCAGTGGTGAAACCGCGCTGACGTCGGCCAGCACTACCATCGGCACCTGGGCCTACATGGCCCCCGAACGTTTCACTACCGGGCAGGCCGCCCCCAGCTCCGACATCTACGCCCTGGCCTGTGTGCTCTACCAATGCCTCACCGGCCAACCGCCCTTCCCGGGCGACACTCTCGAACAGGTCGCGGTCGGGCATATGGTCGCCCCACCGCCGCATCCCTCCCAGGAGCGCGACACCGTTCCGACAGCGCTGGACCAGGTCATTGCCACCGGCCTGGCCAAACAGCCCACTGACCGCTACCCGAGCACCGTGGAGATGGCCGCCGCGGCTCGACAAGCCGTCGCCGAGCCTGCAAGTCAGATCCGGCCGGCGCAACCGGCGCCGCCGAACCCGACCAGCCCCGTCCTGCCCGCTGGGCCTGACCCGACGCAGACCCAGCCATGGCAGTCCAATCCCGGCATGCCACCAGTCGCGCCCCCGCACTTCGGCGCACCTCCCACGCACATGCCGCTGCCACCGCCCGCGCCACCGGGCTCGATGCCACCGGGCTCGATGCCACCAATCGCGCGGCCGCCCCGCCGGCGCACCGGCCTCTTGATTGGCGCACTAGCGGCAGCGGCATTGCTGATCATCTCCGTTGGTGTCGTGGCCATCGTGCAGCTCACCCGGCACGCCAACCAACCCACCTCCGCGGCGCCGTCCTCCGCTGCAGCCAATGCCGGTGAGTTCACCGGCACCTACCGGGCGGACTATGGCCCGGGCACCGACCTCGAAGACAAACCGGTCCCGAATGCGCCTGCGACGACGAGCAGTTGGGCCGTCCGCTCGATGTGTGGCGCCGCCGGTTGCGTGGCCACCGCAGCGAACATCAGTGACGGCGGAATCGCACTGTTGTCGAATCTGACGTTCGATCAGTTGGGTGGCACCTGGGTGGCAGTCGGCCTCGCCTCGGCGCAATGCGGCGACACGCCCGCCGAGCTATGGGTGGTGTACACGCTGCAACCGCAGTCCGACGGCACCCTCACCGGCGAAACCACCAGGGCCTCCACCGACGGCGCCTGCACCGCCAAACGAACGGTGAAATTCACCCACACTGGTGAGCCTGATCTCAACAAGGTTCCCGATCCAGCCGTCCTACCGCCGCGTTCGGTGAGCCCTGCCGACGCGCTACGCGGCAACTATCGCCAGACGACGACCTTCACGAACGGCAACGTCGTTCGCGGACAAGCTCTTACGGTCAATACCTACTGTCTTCGTACAGGCGATCGGTGCATGAGCTTGTTCCATGCACCGGACGGCGTGGTGACGTTGATGTTCGCCAATGACAAGTGGACTCGTCACGAGGCGGGCACCAGTGCGTGCCGAGACGGCGGAACCGCGGAGATGACTGTCACCGCGGAGTACCCGCTACCTGAACAATTGCAGGATCCGATCCCGGTGCTCACTGGGCGCGGCACCCAAACTGTTGCCGCCGGAGGCGCCTGCACGGGCGGCGGTGATTTCGTCGATGAATTCCAGCGCGCCGGCGGTTAGTGCGGAGGGTGCTCCCCGACGAGGTCTGTCCCCGACGAGGTCTGCTCCGCTCTGGGCGTAATTCACGGCTGATGCGCAGCCCCTGACTGGCGCGTTCCTGTCGGTACGCTGGACGCCATGAACGGCGTCTTGCTCGTGCTCATCATCGTGGTCATCGCTGCCATCGCGTTGGCTGTTTACGGCTCCTCGAAGGCATCGGGCAAGCGCAACGCCGCGTCGCTGGCCGACGCGAAGGCCGATGCCCGTCGACTCATCGAACGGCTCGGCGGGCAGGTGCTCAACCTGACGGGCAACGACGACGCGTCCAAGCAGGCCATGGCCGACGCGTCCGAGCGCTACACCGCCGCGTCGTCACAGATCGATCAGGCCACCACGGTCCGGCAGGCCGCCCTGGCCAAAGAGAGCGCCGTCGAAGGCCTCTACTACGTCCGCGCCGCGCGTACCGCGATGGGCATGGATCCCGGACCCGAGCTGGAGTCGCTCGCCGGCCAACGCTCGGCGGGCACCGTGACCGAGGACAGGCGAATCAACTTCGAGGGCCGCGAAATCGAGGCGTCGCCCACACCGTCGGAGCGCACCCCGAACTATTACCCCGGCGGCCGAGTGGCGGGCCGCCCGGTCCCGGGCGGCTGGTATTCGGAGCCGTGGTGGAAGCCGGCTTTGGTGGCCGGGGCGTGGGGCCTTGGCTCAGTGCTGTTGTTCGACGCGCTGTTCTCCGGAATGCACGGAGTTGATTACGGCGCACAGGGTTTCGAGAGCGGCTACGGTGACGGCTTCTCAGAGGGATTCGCGGCCGGGGACGGCGGTGCCGATGGCGGCGGCGCGGACGCCTCAGGCTTCGACGGTTACAGCGGCGACGGCGGCGGAGACTTCGGCGGCGGAGACTTCGGCGGCGGAGATTTCGGCGGCTTCTGAGTTTTCGTTCTTGGCCGAACGCCCCGCTCAGAACCGGCTTTCCAGACGCGACGAGACGCCGGCCTCCTGTAAGTCGAGCCGCTCGAGCATGGCCCGCGCCGCCTCGTCCTCGATGCGTCCGGAGTCGCGTTCGGCGATCAGTGCGGTCCGTTGCGCCGACAGCACGTCGCGATACAGCTTCGAAAACACCTCGGCACGTGGGGTGTGCGACTCGGGATCGGGCATCTCGTCGGCGTCTTGCGAATGCCGGGCGATCGTCAGCCTGATGTTGGCCAACGTGGCCGCGTCAAGTCCCGCCGGCGGTTCGGCGGCGAACCGAGCCAGCACATCGTCTGCGGCGGTGTGCACGATCTGCTCGGCCTTGCGCGCCTCAGCGTCATCAGCGACGCGATCCGCCTCGAATGATGGCCCAAGCCAACGGATCAGCAGCGGCAGCGTCCAGCCCTGAAGCAGCAGTGTGCCGACGCTGACCGCGAACGCGATGGCCTGAATCGTCGCCCGCTCCGGGAACGGCTGGCCGGTGGTTGTCAGCAGCGGAATGCCCGACGCCGCCGCCAGCGTCACCACGCCGCGCATGCCTGTCCACGACACGACGATGCTTTCCTGCCATGTCAGTAGGCGGCGGTCGATCAGGGCAGACCACTTGCCGTTGTTGCGTTTTCGAGTTCCGAGCGCACCGCGGGCGCCTACGACCGGAACGGGCACACTGAGCCGGGTTTCGACGTGTCGCGACAACAGGCCGCGGCCGAACATCAAGAAAACGCACGCGGGCCGGATCAACAGCACGACCACCAGCACGACGCCGGATGCGATCGCCACTTCGGTCAACGACTCGTGCGCCTGGTGCAAATCTTCCAGCACGAAGCGAAGCTGCAGCCCGATGTAGGCGAACACGAACGCTTCGAGCATCACGTCGACGGAGTTCCATACGTACCGCTCCTGCAGCCGCGTCTGATAGCCGGCGTCGAGCGACCCGTGGCCCACCACGAATCCGGCGACCACAACCGCCAGGACACCCGATGCGTGCAGATGTTCGGCCGAGATGAACGCCGCGAACGGGACAACAAGACCTTGGATCGTCTCCAGCCCGGGATGCGCCAGCCGGCGGCGAATCCACAGCGTGATGTAGCCCAGCGCCGCCCCGAAGGCCGTGCCCACGACGGCGCTGTAGCCGAACAGCATCAACGGGTTGGAGATGAACGCCTTGCTGCCCGCGACCTGGGCCACCGCAATGGAGAACAGCGACAGCGCCGCGGCATCGTTGACCAGGCTCTCGCCAGTCAGGATCGCCATCACCTTCTTCGGCAGGCCGAGTTTGCGCCCGACCGCGACCGCGGTGACGGCGTCGGGCGGCGCCACCACGGCGCCGAGGATCAGGGCGGTGGCGAACGTCAACGACGGCACCAGCCACGAGGCGATTCCCGCGACGGCGAACGCGGTGACGACGACGAGCCCGACGCCAAGGCCGAGGATCGGCCTGATGTTGCGCAAGAACGTCGGAAACGAGAAGTCAAGCGCCGCAGAGTAAAGCAGCGGCGGCAGCACCACCGACAGCAGCACTTCGGATTCCAACTCGATGCCTTCGAATTCGGGCGCAAACGACACCGCGAATCCGACGACCACGAGAACGAGCGCTGGTTCGAGGCCACGCCGATGCGCGATGGCAGTCACCACGATGGCGCCGACGACGACGAGGATCAGTTCCACCCGCCGATTGTCGCGTCAGGACTCACTTCTGGCAGGACGGAAACTAGAACAGATCGCGACGCGGGTTCCGCGGTGCGGGTCGTCGAGCAAACGCAGTCAAACGTGCTGGAAGCCGCAGGTAATCGGTAAATTTGACTCGTGAAATGTGGTTTCTCATTTGTCGGCGTCGAACTAGCCTTTTCTGAGAGCACCGCGGGCGAACTATTTCCTCGCGAGAAAGGCCCGTTGCATCCGGTTCGCCCGCGACGCTCACATCAGGTGCCGGCGCCCGCGCGGCCCGTGCTCAGAGAAATCGCAAGCATCGGTATGGATCCGACTCCTTGTCAGGCTGGCGCATCGCTCGTATTTCTTGAGCAGTAAGGAGAAACAGAAGAAGAGAAGACTTGGCCTGGGTTGCTTATCGGTCTTGATCGGAACGGCAGTGCTATTCCCGCTTCAGGCGAATGCAGATCCGAATAACATTTGCTTTGCATCAGATCCGGCGGCCGGAAGTGAGCGAAGCAAGACCATTACCAATGGGCGCAGAATCAAAGTGTTGACACGCTCGCGAATAATCTCGCGGCCAAAATCGCGATGGTTTATAACTGCGACGCAGTCAGCGGGGATCAGGCGGCGCGAGCATTCGGCGAGATATCCTCGCTGATCGCGCGGCGCGCGCCGGACGCGAGGTGTTTCAACGGCGACCAAGGCGCTATCAACAGCGATGCGGCCGGACACGAGCAGTGGGCACGGACGAAATCGCGCGCCGTAGTTCGCGATAATCTCGCTTGGAAGGCGGCGGCGGCGATCAGATGTCTTGACGCGGGCAACAATCGGCTCGACTTCTTCGCCACAGCTTCGGCGACGCTTGCCCGAGTTCCCGGCGGTGCCACCCCGGCCAGCGCCGGCAACTGCAACAGTGGCCAATACTCGCTTGCGGGAGTGCCCCCGACGCGCACCGGCGGTCAGATCACGGTCAACTGGACCGCCCCGGCCAATCACCCTGAGCGAGACTGGATCGCCATATTTCCCGACGGTGTGACACCGCAGGAGGCGGCGAATTGGGGCTACAAATATGTGGGACCGGGAGCCTGCGGATATGTCTTGCTAACGGCACCTCCGCCCGGAAAGTACAGTATTTACTGTCTGGGAAGCGGCGGCTTCCCCCCGCTCGGCGGCGCCGTCACATTGGTCGTAAATCCTTAAGTAATGCGCAACCTCAATACCGAAGGTATCGGTCTTCGGCAGTAATTCCAGCGTGAGTCCGACACCGGCCTCGGGAGGATTGGTTCCACTGGCGACGCTGTGCGTGAAGGCTCACTTCTGGCAGGTCGGGCACCAGAACAGGTTGCGCCCTTCGAGTTCCGCGGTGCGGACGGTGGTGCCACAGACTCGGCACGGGTCGCCGGCACGGCGATAGACGTAGGTGCGTGGTCGGCCCGGCGCGTATGACGGCATGCCGTGGTCGTCCTCGGTTCGGACGACGACGATCTTTCCGCGGCGAAAGCCGACCTTCATCAACTCGACCAGATCAGTCCACATCGCGTCGAACTCGGCCTGATCGATGTGCGTGCCCATGCGGTACGGGTCGATGCGGTGGCGGTACAAAAGTTCGTTGCGATACACGTTGCCGACTCCGGCGATCACCGTCTGATCCATCAGCAATGCACCAATAGACCTGCGGGACTTGTTGATTCGTGCCCAGGCCAGTGCGCCGTCGGCGTCGCGACGCAGCGGATCAGGGCCGAGCCTGGCTATCACGTCGGCGATCTCGGGCTCGTCGATGACCTCACACACCGTCGGGCCGCGCAGGTCGGTGCCATATTCGGTGCCGATCATTCGCATCCGGACCTGGCCGACCGGCAGCGGCATCGGTATGGGCAGTTCGGTGAACGTGCCGTACAGACCGAGGTGGACGTGCACCACGCGGCCACCTTCGTAATGGTGAAACAGGTGCTTGCCCCACGCGGTGGCCTTCTTGAGGATCCGTCCGTTGACCGCAGCGGCACCGTCGACGAATCTGCCCTGCGGGCTGGACACCATCACCGGGGCACGGCCGAACCGGCGCTGATGCAACCGGGCGAGCCGATGCAGCGTGTGGCCTTCCGGCATCCGCTCAGGCCGGTGCGCCGGGCACCGGCGGCGCGATGTGGGTCTTCTCGTACTCGGTCATAATGTCGATGCGACGTTGGTGCCGTTCGGCTTTCGACCACTGAGCGCTCAGGAACGCGTCAATGATTTCCAGCGCTTGCTCAACGGTGTGCATGCGGCCGCCGATGCCCATCACTTGCGCATTGTTGTGCTCGCGGGCCAGCGTGGCGGTCTCGACACTCCACGCCAGTGCACAGCGCACGCCAGGAACCTTGTTCGCGGCTATCTGTTCGCCGTTGCCCGAACCACCGATCACGATGCCCAGACTCTCCGGATCGGCGACGGTCTTCTCCGCAGCGGCAATGCAGAACGCCGGGTAGTCGTCCTCCGCGTCATAAACGTAGGCCCCGCAGTCGACCGGCTCGTGGCCGGCGCCGCGGAGGTGGACGATGATGGCCTGCTTGAGTTCGAAGCCCGCGTGGTCAGAGCCCAGGTAGACGCGCATGGCGGCCATTGTGGCAGACGCCTTCAATCAACCGTGACGGCGTCAGACCGGAAACAAATGGGCTTCACAACAGGTTGGTAGCCGAGGTGAAGACACTCGTGATCAGCGCCAGCCCGCGCGAAGACGGCAACTCACAGGTTCTGGCGCGATCGGCGATCGATGGTGCGCGGTCGGCAGGTCACGACGTCGCGCACGTCTTCCTCGATGAATACGTCGACCGGATGCTGGGCAACTGCCGACGCTGCCGCCGACCCGATGGCAGCTGCTCGCTGGGCGACCGTTACGAAGAGCTACTCATCGACCGCATCCTGCCGGCCGATGGGCTCATCATCGCGATGCCGCTGTACTTCTACGGCATGCCGGCCCGGCTGAAGACGGTGTTCGACCGGCTGTTCTGCTACACCGCGAACAGCTCACCGAGGCAGGACCAAGTGGTCAGCGAGATCATGGACAAGCGCATCGGAGTGCTGATCTCGTGCGAGGAGAGTTACCTCGGCGCCACGCAAGGTGTGATCGCGCAGCTGCAGGAGATCACCCGTTATCTCCGTCAGGACCTTGTCGGCGTCGTCGTCGGCAACGCCAACAGCCGAGGCGAGATCGTCCGCGACCCGAGCGATCCGCTGTCCTGCGCACGGGATCTCGGCGCCCGGCTGTTCGAGATCCGCGTCACCGACTACCGGCTGGATACCGAGCGATCCAACCGCGTGTGGGACGGCGTGGACCCGTCGCCGATTTCTACACCTGGGCTGTGATCGACGCCCAACCCACGACCCTGATGCAGAAATCGGCGAACTAGGAATCGTCAGTCGAACGTCGGCGGCTCAGTCCGGGTGCGCTTGAGCTCCCAGAAATGCGGATAGGACGCAAACGTCACCGAGGCGTCCCATAGCTTGCCGGCTTCCTCGCCGCGCGGGATCTTCGAGAGCACCGGTCCGAAGAACGCGACGCCGTTGACGTGGATGGTCGGCGTGCCGACGTCATCACCGACTGCGTCCATGCCCTCGTGGTGGCTCCTGCGCAGCGCCTCGTCGTACTTGTCGGTGTCAGCCGCCTCGGCCAACTCGGCCGGCAGGCCGACCTCCTCGAGCGACTCCTTAATGACGACTTCGAAGTCCTTGTTGTCCTGGTTATGGATCCTGGTGCCCATTGCGGCGTACAGCGGCGCGAGAATCTCCGAACCCTTGGCCTGCTCCGCGGCGATGGCCACCCGCACCGGCTTCCACGCCTCCTTGAGCCCTTCGCGGTACTGCTCGGGCAGGTCCTCTTTCTTCTCGTTGAGCACCGCCAGGCTCATGACGTGGAAGTTGACCTCGACATCGCGGACTTTCTCGACCTCGAGGATCCACCGCGAAGTGATCCAGCACCACGGGCACAGCGGGTCGAACCAGAAATCCGCCACAGACTTTTCGGGCATTGCTGCTTGGTCCTCTCGGTAGAAGGTCACAACTCCGTCCAGCACAACCGTGCACCTATCGAACGTGTTCCCCCTGCCACGGAGTTCGAACGGTCGCCACATAGGACACGCATAGTGTGCAAACGGTTATCTAACCGTGTTGTCGATGTGACCGCTGTAAACCAGTGTTACTCACGTGAATAAATCAAAACGAAATCTGACCGTGACTTTGGTCGGCGTCGCGACGGCGGTGGCGCTCGCGGCACCGGCGCACGCCGACCCGCTTACCGACGACTCATTCCTGTCTGCACTGACCACCGCCGGCATCGGTTACGACGATCCGGCGAGCACCGAGGCACTCGGACAGTCGATCTGCCCGATGCTGGTCGAACCGGGCAAGTCCATGGCGTCGGTGTACTCCACCGTCTCCAACAACGGCATCAGCCCCGACATGGCGGCGTTCTTCACCGGCATCGCCATCTCGATGTACTGCCCGTCGATGATGACCGGGATCGGCAACGGGACGTTCTTGAACCAACTGAGCGGGCTGAACGGACTCAACGGGCTGCAGATACCCGGGCTCTAGCGGGCCGCTCGCCGATGCGGCCGATAGGTTGGTCGCGTGGCACTCCCCAATCTGACCCGCGAGCAGGCAGTCGAACGCGCCGCGCTCGTCACCGTCGACAACTACCGCATCACCCTCGACCTCACCGACGGCGAGGGTAACCCCAGCGAGCGCACCTTCCGCTCGATAACCGCGGTCGAGTTCGATGCGATGGACGGCGCCGACACCTACATCGACATCGCCGCCGACTCAATCCGTAGCGCCACTCTCAACGGGCGCGACCTCGATGTGTCCGGGTACGACGAATCGAAGGGCATCCCGCTGCGAGGACTGGCCCAACGCAACGTCCTCATCGTCGACGCCGACTGCCACTACTCCAATACCGGCGAAGGCCTGCACCGCTTCGTCGACCCCGTCGACAACGAGGTCTACCTGTACTCGCAATTCGAAACCGCCGACGCCAAGCGGATGTTCGCGTGTTTCGACCAGCCGGACCTGAAGGCCACGTTCGACATCATGGTGGCCGCTCCGCTGAACTGGCGAGTCGTCTCGAACGGCGCCACCGGACATGTGCATGGCGAGGGGAGCGCCCATGTGCACACCTTCGTCACCACACCTCGAATGAGCACATACCTCGTCGCGCTGATCGCGGGTCCGTATGCGCACTGGAGTGACACCTATTCCGACGACCACGGCGACATCCCGCTCGGCCTGTACTGCCGCTCTTCCCTGGCCGAATTCATGGACCATGAACGCCTTTTTACCCAGACCAAGCAGGGATTCGGCTTCTACCACAACAACTTTGGCGTCCCCTACGCGTTCGGCAAGTACGACCAGCTGTTCGTCCCCGAATTCAACGCCGGCGCAATGGAGAACGCGGGCGCCGTGACGTTCCTGGAGGACTACGTCTTCCGCAGCAAGGTCACCCGGGCGTCCTACGAACGCCGCGCCGAAACCGTGCTGCACGAGATGGCGCACATGTGGTTCGGCGATCTCGTCACCATGCAGTGGTGGGACGACCTGTGGCTCAACGAGTCGTTCGCGACGTTCGCCTCGATGCTCTGTCAGGCCGAAGCCACCGAATTCACCGAGGCGTGGACGACATTCGCCAACGTGGAGAAGTCCTGGGCTTACCGGCAAGACCAGCTGCCGTCGACGCATCCGGTGGCCGCCGACATCCCGGACCTGGCCGCAGTCGAGGTCAACTTCGACGGCATCACGTACGCCAAGGGCGCCAGCGTGCTCAAACAACTCGTCGCCTATGTCGGGCTCGAAGAGTTCCTCTCCGGCCTGCGGGACTACTTCCGCGACCACGCGTTCGGCAACGCCACGTTCGGCGACCTGCTCGGCGCGCTGGAGAAGGCGTCGGGCCGCGACCTGTCGGGTTGGGGGCAGCAGTGGCTCAAGACGACTGGGCTCAACACCCTGCGACCGGACTTCGACCTCGACGCCGACGGGCGGTTCACCCGCTTCGCGATCACCCAGAGCGGCGCGCAGCCGGGCGCCGGGGAGACCAGGGTGCACCGGCTGGCGATCGGAATCTACGACGACGATGGCAGCGGCAAGTTGGTGCGCACTCACCGCGAGGAGCTTGACGTCGAAGGCTCGGCGACCGAAGCGCCCGGCCTGCAAGGGGTTTCGCGGGGCAAGCTGATTCTTGTCAACGACGACGACCTGACGTACTGCTCGCTGCGGCTTGACCCCGATTCGTTGCAGACGGCGCTTACCCGCATCGCCGACATCGCCGACCCGTTGCCCCGAACGCTGGCGTGGTCGGCGGCCTGGGAGATGACCCGCGAAGCCGAACTGAAGGCCCGCGACTTCGTGGCACTGGTCGCCGGAGGCGTGCAGGCCGAAACCGAAGTCGGTGTGGCGCAGCGGCTGCTGCTGCAGGCGCAGACGGCTCTCAACTCGTACGCCGACCCGGAATGGGCCCGGTCGCAGGGTTGGCCCGGCTTCGCAGACCGGCTGCTCGAGTTGGCCCGCGGCGCCGAGGGTGGATCGGACCATCAGTTGGCGTACATCAACGCGTTGTGCGGCTCGGTGCTCTCCGAGCGGCACACCGACGTATTGCGGGCGCTGCTGGACTCCGATCCCGCCTCACAGAACCTTGCCGGTCTCGAGGTGGACACCGACCTGCGCTGGCGGATCGTCACCGCGCTGGCCGCCGCCGGCGTCGTTGACGCCGATGGTCCCGAGACACCGTTCATCGACGCAGAGGCCGAGCGCGATCCGACCGCCACAGGCGGGCGGCACGCCGCGGAGGCGGAAGCGGCGCGACCACAGCTGGCGGTCAAAGAGGCGGACTGGCAGGAGGTCATCGAGGACGACACGCTGGCCAACGCCACTGCTCGGTCGATCATCGGCGGCTTCGTGCGGCCGGGCCAGCAAGAGCTGCTGAAGCCGTTCCGGGACAAGTACTTCGGCGCGATTTCCGGAGTCTGGGAGCGGCGATCGAGCGAGGTCGCGCAGACGGTGGTGATCGGGCTGTATCCCTCGTGGGACGTCAGCAAGGCCGGTCTGGACGCCGCCGACCGGTTCTTGGCCGACGGGGATGTGCCGCCGCCGCTGCGCAGGCTGGTCATCGAGGGCCGCGCGGGTGTCGAGCGTGCACTGCGGGCCCGCGCCTTCGACACCACCTAGTTGCGCGAGCGTGCGACACGCCGATGTTTAGCCCGAGTTTGCGCACGCTCGCGGCCCATGCTCTTGAGGTGGCGGTCAATCGAAGTCGCAGGGCGAGGGCTGCCCGCAAACGTAAGCGTCGGATGGATCTCGTCGTCAACGACCTCACCGCCGAGCAATGGGCAACACTCAGGGCCGCCTGGAACGGATGCGCCTACTGCGGGGCGACCGACGGACCGATGCAACGCGACTGTGTCCTAGCGATCTCCCGTGGCGGGCGTTACACCGTGGACAACGTCGTGCCGGCCTGCGCGTCCTGCAACACCAGTAAGTGCAATGAAGAGGTCACCACGTGGCTCCGACGCAAGCGGCTCGACGAGCGCGCATTCTTGACCCGTTACGTGCAGATCCGTGCGGGACTGGCGCAGTAGGTTTGCGATTTGGCGAGTCGCGCCGGCGGTGAGCGCAAGTTGCGCTCCGCAAATCGCAGAACTCAGGCCGGTGAGACGCCGGCGCTGAGCACGCGGATGGCGCTGATCAGACCGTCCATCAGGTTGCCCTCTTTGAACGACGCGGCGGCCGCCGAAACTCCCAGCGGTGCGGACTCCTCGATACCGCGGCCCTGGACCTCGCTGCCGTAGACCACCTCGATCGCGCGCTGGTTCGGCGAGACCGCAAGCAGCACCGCGTTATCGGGCGTGGGTACCCTGGCCAGAAGCTCGCGGGCCTTAGCCGCGGTGTCTTCGCCAAGGTCGCCGACGTACACCGCGAAGCGGGCCTTGGCCACACGCGAACCGTACTTCAGCGCGTCATCGAGGACGACCAGGTCCTTGACCGGAAACGGGTAAGTAACCGACACCTCGCCGGGCTCGGTGACGCCCGAGATGCGGCCGCTGGTCGTTACGACAAACCCGCGAGGCAGTTGGGCCAGTTCGGCACGCGCAATGGTTGCGACTTCACCACTTGCCACTGGCTCCGCCTCCAATCGTCAGATGCGAGCCATGGCCGCCGTGGCCGTGGTCGGCGGGTTCGTCAGACGCCCAGAGAATCGGTTCGTGCGTCCACTCGTCGGTCAACTTGTAGGTGGCCGGGTGCGGGTTCTTGCCACGCCAGATCAGCGCAGCCAAGATCGCCGCCAGCCCCAACGGCACCAACAGGAACAGGGCATGGGTCAGCGCGGTGCTCACGACGCAAACCGTAACCCACGCCGCACTTACGCCGCGCCCTCACCCAGGTATCGCGCCCACGCCGGGTCGAGTTCCTTGACCGACGACAACAACCGCCAATGCTGCCCCTTTGGCGGGACCGGCACGGATCGCAGCGTCCAGCCCAGTTCGGCGAGCATCCGGTCGGCCTTGCGGTGATTACACGTCGAGCAGGCCGCTACGCAGTTCTCCCAGGAATGGTCGCCGCCACGGCTGCGCGGCACGACGTGGTCGACGGTGTCGGCCTTGCCTCCGCAGTAGGCGCAGCGAAACCGGTCGCGGTGCATCAGCGCCGCGCGGGTCATGGGGATGCGGGCCCGGTATGGCACCCGGACGTAGGAATGCAGCCGGATCACCGACGGCACCACGATCGACCGGGTCGCGGAATGAATCACCGGTCCGGTCGGGTCGTCGTGAACCACGGTGGCTTTGCCGCACATCAGCATGATGACCGCCCGCCGCATGGGCAGAGCGGTCAACGGTTCGTAGGTGGAGTTCAGCAGCAACACTCGGCGCCGACCCCACAGAGAGCCTTCGTTGGTACTAGGCGGATGGGTGTCGACGCTGTGCAGGACGCGTGACTGGGCATGCGTTACCGCGGGCCCGGATAGGCCCACAGCTGACCCGTGGTGCCGGTGGCCAGCCCGTCTAGACAAGGTTTTCTTGCGCTGCGCCATACGTCCTCCGAGAAGACAGTCCACCACGGATTGAGGGAGAACGCACGACAATTCTCATCGTGTTCGCAGGTCAGTCCGGTGAACATGCAGTGACGCGACCGCCTGACCGGCGCGTTCGACAGACAAGACACAATGGTGCCGTGACACAGCCACAGCGGTCGTTTTACGACGAAGTCGGTGGCCACGACACCTTCCACGCCATCGTGTCGCGGTTCTACCAGCTGGTCCGCGAAGACGAGATCCTGCTTCCGCTCTACCCCGACGACGAGCTCGACGCGGCCGAAGAACGGCTGCGAATGTTTCTCGAGCAGTACTGGGGCGGCCCGCGGACCTACTCCGATCGGCGGGGCCATCCCCGGCTGCGGATGCGCCACGCGCCGTTCCGGATCGGCTATATCGAGCGCGACGCCTGGCTGCGCTGCATGCACACCGCAGTGGCCGAGATCGACTCGGCGACGCTCGACGACGAGCACCGCAAAGAGCTGTTGGCCTATCTGGAAATGGCCGCCCACTCGATGGTCAACTCGCCGTTCTGATGAACATGTCGGTTCCGTGGTGGTCCAATGCGGTGTTCTACCAGGCTTATCCGCGATCGTTTTGTGACAGCGACGGCGACGGCGTCGGTGACCTCGACGGGGTGACCGCCAAGCTGGACTACCTCAAACTGCTCGGCGTCGACGCGATCTGGCTCAACCCGGTCACCGTGTCGCCGATGGCCGACCACGGCTACGACGTCTCCGATCCGCGCGACATCGATCCGCTGTTCGGCGGGATGGCGGCGTTCGAGCGCCTGATCGAGGCCGCGCATCAGCTGGACATCAAGATCACGATGGATCTGGTCCCCAACCACACCAGCTCGCAGCATCCGTGGTTTCAGGCGGCGCTGGCGGCAGGCCCGGGTAGCGATCAACGCGAGCGGTACATCTTCCGCGACGGCACGGGCCCCGGTGGCATCCATCCGCCCAACAACTGGGTGTCGATCTTCGGCGGTCCAGCCTGGACCAGGATCACCGAGCCCGACGGCAATACTGGGCAGTGGTATCTGCACCTCTTCGACGCCAAGCAACCCGACCTGAACTGGGACAACCGCGAGGTCTACGACGATCTCGAGAAGACGCTGCGGTTCTGGCTGGAACGCGGTGTCGACGGGTTCCGCATCGACGTCGCCCACGGCATGGCCAAGCCCCCGGGGTTGCCCGACATGGAGATCGTCACGGCCGAGGTTCTTCTCGCCGACATGGACGACGATCCGCGGTTCAACCACGACGGCGTGCACGACATCCACCGCCACATCCGCACCGTGCTCAACGACTACCCGCATGCGGTCGCGATCGGCGAGGTATGGGTGTACGACAACGAAAAGTTCGCCCGATACCTGCGCCCCGATGAGCTTCATCTCGGCTTCAACTTCCGGCTCTTGCGCGCCGATTTCGACGCCGACGATATCCGGGGCGCCATCACGAATTCGCTTGCCGCAGCAGCAATCGAAAACGCCACACCGACTTGGACACTGTCCAATCACGACGTCGACCGCGAAGTCACCCGCTACGGCGGGGGCACTGTCGGTCTGGCCAGGGCGTGGGCGATGGCGCTGGTGATGCTGGCCCTGCCGGGCGCGGTATTCGTCTACAACGGAGAGGAACTCGGCCTGCCGAACGTCGAGCTTCCCGACGAGGCGCTGCGCGACCCTGTGTGGGAACGGTCCGGGCACACCAGGCGCGGCCGCGACGCCTGCCGGGTGCCGGTGCCGTGGGAGGGCGAAGCGCCGCCGTTCGGGTTCTCCACCAATCCCGACACCTGGCTGCCGATCCCGCCGGAGTGGTCGGCGCTGACGGTGGAGAAGCAACTCGACGATGCCGATTCGACTTTGGCGTTCTTCCGGCGGGCCATCGAATTGCGCCGCAGCCGACCAGAATTCGGCGGTTCGGCCGTCGAATGGCTCGAATCCCCCGCCGATACTCTGGCGTTCCGCCTCAGCAGCGGATTGGTGTGCGCGCTGAACGCCGGCCGCCGCCCGATGGCGCTGCCGGCAGGTGAGGTCCTGTTGGCAAGCGGCCCGCTGGCGAAAGGCAAGCTGCCGCCCAACACCGCCGCCTGGCTTGTCTAGTTCTCTCGCGAGCAGACGCCAAAACCCTATTTCCGCGCGAAATTGGGGGGTTTCGCGTCTGCTCGCGGGAAGAAAAGTTAGCGCAATACCAAGGCCGGGTCGCCGCGGCGGCGATACACCGAACCGAATCGTGCGTCGACGCGTAGCCACGTGGGCAGGACGCGTACCCGCACTATTTCGTCGGCGGCAACGGTGCCGGGGTCCAGCTGCTCGGCTGCATTCGACTGTGGTAGGAAACCCATTGCGGTCAACGCGAATACGCATCGCATCGGGATCCCGACGGTGGTATCGCCAGAGCTGACCGCCACCACTTCCTGATCCAGCAGCGACGCCGGTGGTCCGTGCGCACTGGAGTGTTCCCTCGCCAGGGCGACCCCGCGCTGGGCAAGATCGAGCACCACACGCGCCGGCACGTCGTCGAGGTGGAGGAAACCGGTGTCGGGCGGCAGGGCGCCGCGCCATGCGGAATCCATCGGGAAGCCGGGATCGACGTAGCCGCTGCGGTCCATCGCCGTCAACCCTGCCGTTAGCGCGTCCGCGCCGGCGGATAGGTCGGCAGGCCGGATCCGTCCGCCGACGACCCGGCTGGCCAGTACGTCGAAACCGGTTGCCACCCAGGCGACCACCAGGCCGCCGGCGCGCTCACGCAACCGGACTACCGCGGCATCGTCGAGCCGCAACGCCCGTTCGGAGAACGTCGCCAAGTCCTCGCGGTGTGTGGCGTCGTCGAGCCAGATACCGCGTTCTGGATGGGTCATCGAAGGTAGCGCTGCAGATACTCGCGTTGGGCGGGCGAAAGCCGTTGCAGCCGCTGTTCTTGAATGTGCACGGCCGCCAGCTGGGTCTCCGCGATCACCGACGGCTTGGAGTCCGGCGCCGCACCGACCGACCGCACTTCGTAGCCCATGGTGAAGTCAACAGCGCGCACCCTCTTCGACCACATCGTCACCTGCAGCGGCGAATCGATCAGACGCAGTTGTCCCTTGTAGAGGATGTTGACCTCGTGAATGAGCAGGCCGATCGTTTCGATCTCCGGACCGAAAGGCTCACGCAGAAAGGGAATTCTGGCTTCTTCGAGGATGGTGACCATCGTCGCGTGGTTGATGTGCTGGTACATATCGATGTCCGACCACCGCACGTGCACCGGCGCCACATACCCATTTGTCACCCAGACTGCCCTGTCCCAGTCGTTCGCGTCATGCTGCGCAGCTGACGCGCTGCCACCGACAACGTCGCCAGGTCGAGTTCGCCACTTTCGTATATCTCGGATAGCGTGCGCTGGGCCCGGCTCACACGGGAGCTGTTGGTCGTCTCCCACTCGGCGATCTTCTCCTCGCCGCTCTCGTCCGGCTCACCCACGGCAAGCACGTCGAAGCACAGCGACCGAATCGAACCGTAGATGTCATCGCGAATAGCCAAGCGCGCCAATGAATGCCAGCGATCGGCGCGCACGAGTCGCGACACCGCCGTCAACAGCCCATCCGTGCCGAGGCGGGCCATCAGGGCGAAGTAGGTGTCGGCGACCTCGGCCGGGTCGCGGTCGACGATGTCGGCGATGTCGATCACGTCCAGCAGGCTGTACTGATAGAGACCCGTCGCGATCATGTAGCCGAGGTCGTCGGAAACACCCTGCGCGCTGAATTCGCGGGCTTCCCTTTCGACGATGGCTTTGTCGTCGCCGCGCAGCCACTCCGACATCCGCGGCGTCAGCACCCGGACCTTCTCCGCGAATCGGTTGATCTCGGCACCCACCGCCAGCGGTTGCGGACGGTAGTTCAGCAGCCAGCGGCCCCCACGGTCGATGAGTCGGCGTAGATCCAGAGTCAGCCTGTCTGTCACGGCCACCGATACCCCGTTGTCGCCGGCGGCCCGGATCTGCCGCCACACGGGCCCGACCCGGAAGATCGCGCTGGTCGCCACGTAGCTACGGACGGCGTCGACCGGTCCGACGCCGACGTCCTCGGAAACCCGGTAGGCGTAGGAAATGCCGCTGGTGTCGACGAGGTCGTTGACCAGCATGGTGGCGACGATCTCCCGGCGCAGCTGATGTGACCGGATGTCACCGGCGAACTGGTCGCGCAGGTTGGAGGGGAAATACCGCGGCAACCGCGAGGCGAACACTTCTTGGTCGGGCAGCTCGCTGGCGAGCACGTCGTGCTTCAGCGCCAGCTTGACATGAGCCATCAGCGTCGCGAGTTCCGGTGAAGTCAAACCGATTCCGGCTTCGGTCCGGCGCCGGATCTCCTTCTCCGAGGGCAGCGCCTCGAGCTCGCGATTGAGCCCGTGTTCCTTGACGAAATCCTTGATCATCCGGGCATGTACGGGCAGCAGGCTGGCCGCATTTGCACGGCTGGTGCCCATCAGGTCGTTCTGATTTTCGTTGTCGGCCAGCACCAGTCGGCCTACTTCGTCGGTCATCGAAACCAGCAGCGCGGTCCGCTCCTCTGCCCTGACCTTGCCTACGGTGACCAACGAGTCGATCAGGATCTTGATGTTGACCTCATGGTCGGAGCAATCGACACCTGCCGAGTTGTCCAGTGCGTCGGTGTTGCTGCGGCCGCCGGCCAGGTTGAACTCGATGCGGCCCAGCGAGGTCACGCCCAGGTTCCCGCCCTCGCCGATCACCTTGGCGCGCACCTGGTTTCCGTTCACACGAACTGGATCGTTGGCGCGGTCACCGACGTCGACGTCCGACTCCGTCTCGGCCTTGATGTAGGTGCCGATTCCGCCGTTGAACAGCAGATCGGCCGGGGCCTTCAGGATCGCCTTGATCAGCGCCGGCGGCGTCATCTCCTCGACCGTCTCCGAGATGCCCAGCACGGCGCGGGCCTGCGGACTGATCGGGATCGACTTCTGCTCGCGGCTGTACACCCCGCCGCCCGCGCTGATCAGCGAGCGGTTGTAGTCCTCCCAGCTCGAGCGGGGCAGGTCGAAGAGTCGTTTGCGCTCATCCCACGACGGCGCGACGCCGGGATCGGGGTCGATGAAGATGTGCCGATGATCGAAGGCGGCCAACAGCCGAATGTGCTTGGACAACAGCATGCCGTTGCCGAACACGTCGCCACTCATGTCGCCGATGCCGACGACGGAGAAGTCCTCGGTCTGGGTGTCGACGCCCATCTCACGGAAGTGGCGCTTGACCGCCTCCCACGCGCCCTTGGCGGTGATGCCCATCGCCTTGTGGTCATAGCCGACCGAACCGCCGGACGCGAACGCATCGCCGAGCCAGAAGCCGTACGACGCCGCCACCTCGTTGGCGATGTCGGAGAACGTGGCAGTGCCCTTGTCGGCGGCAACCACGAGGTAGGCGTCATCGCCGTCGCGACGGACCACATCGGTTGGGGTGACGACATCGCCAGTGGCCTTGTCGACGTTGTCGGTGAGGTCAAGCAGCCCCGCGATGAACAGTTTGTAGCAGGCCACCCCTTCATTGCGGTGGGCGTCGCGGTCGGCGGCGGGATCGCCGGTGGCCACCGGCGGCTCCTTGACGACGAAGCCGCCCTTGGCTCCGACCGGAACGATGACGGCGTTCTTCACCGCCTGCGCTTTGACGAGACCGAGGATCTCGGTGCGGAAGTCCTCGCGGCGATCCGACCATCGCAGGCCGCCGCGCGCCACGAACCCGAAACGCAGGTGGACGCCCTCCACCCGCGGCGAGTACACGAAGATCTCGAACCTCGGCCGCGGCAACGGCAGTTCATCGATAAGGCCGGGGTTGAGCTTGACCGACAGCACGTTCTGCTGACGCGCCGAATCCGGCTTGCTGACAAAGTAATTGGTCCGCAACGTGGCCTGAATCATCGACGCGAACGCCCGCAGTACGCGATCGGTGTCGAGGCTGACCAGTGCGTCGATGTCTGTTGCCACTGCGGCGGCGGCCGCCTGGGCGGCACTGCGCCGCGCCTCGTCGGAAGGCTTCGGATCGAACAACGCCTCGAACAGCTCGACGAGCGATCGCGCGGTGCCCGGATTGCCGTTGATCACCCCTTCGATGTGGGACTGGCTGTAGGGAAAGCCCGCCTGCCGCAGATATTTCGCGTATGTGCGCAGCACGACGACCTGCTGGTAGGTGAGCCCCGCCCGCAGCACCAACTCGTTGAACCGGTCGATTTCGACGCGGCCGTGCCAGATCGCGGTGACAGCGTCCGCGAACCGCTGGGCGACGTCGGCACGGCCGGGGCCTTCCGGCACCTTCGGAATGGTGCGGTGCGGGGAAACCTTGAATTGGTAGATCCACACCGGCAGCCGGTCAGGGCGGACCACCGTGAACGGGCGCTCCTCGAGCACCACTACACCCATGGACTGCAGCATCGGCAGCAGCTGAGACAGCGACGCCGACCGTCCCCCCAGATACCAGGTGAGTAGAGCGACACCGCCGTCTTCACGCTCATCGAGCACGAGCTTGACCGTATTGTCTTGCAGCTCTTCGATGATCGCGATGTCGTTGATCGCGTCCAGCGGCGCGAACGCCTGTTTGTAGACCTCCGGAAATGCCGTCGCGTAGTGCTCGGCCTTGGCTTGGCTGATCGAACCGGTCTTCACCGCGCCCAACAGCCGGTCACCCCAGGTCCTGGCGGCCTCGGTGAGCAAGTCCTGGATTCGCGCCTCGTTTTCTAGGGAGACGTCGATGTCCTGCTTACGGCGGCCTGCTGGCAGCATGACCGTGAAATGCACAACAGCCCAAGGTGATTCACTGACGCGCGCGGCGTAGTCAATGCTTATCCCGCCCATCTCGCGGACCAGGATGTCTTGCATCTCCAACCGCACCGCGGTGGTGTACCGGTCGCGCGGCAGGTACACCAGGCACGACACGAAGTGAGCGAGTTGATCGGCACGCAAGAACAGCAACGTCCGGCGGCGCGAACCGAGATCGACCACCGCCATCGCCATGTCCAGTAGCTCCTTGGCGGAAAGCGCGAAGAGCTCCGAACGCGGAATGGTCTGGATGATGTCCAGCAGCAGCTGGCCGGGATGGCTGGGGTCGCGGTGGGCCATCGCGAGCGCATCGTTGACGCGGCCTGAAATCAGAGGGATTTCAAGCACATTGGCGTTCATGGCGGCGACCGTGAACAACCCGACGAAGCGGTGTTCGATCGCCTCCCCTGCTGCATGTTCGCGGACCACCACGATGTACGGGTGCGCGCCGTAGCGCAGGTAACTGGACATGGTGGCCTGTGCCAGCACCAGCAGATCGTCGCTGGACGTGAGCTGCGGAAGCACATCGGTGCGCAACCGAAGCACGCCGAGACGACTGGATGGATCGACCGAGGATTGGCCGTCACGGACCTGGCAGCGCTGGTAGCCAAGCAGAACGAAATGGCCGTCGGCCAGCCACCGCAGCAGCGCCGCGACGTCCTTGCGGTCCGAGCCGGGGAACCGGTGCTCGGGGTCGAAGTCGAGTTCGGCCGCCAGGCTGCGCAGCATGGCGGCCATCGACGTGGAGTCAAGAGCCACCTGGCGGGCGTCGGCGAGAACGCTGGGCAGTAGGCGTTGGACCTCTGCCACCGTTTTGGGGTCAACCGATTCCGCCAGCTGGACGTGGATCCATGCCTCGTCGACGCCGTCACCGTACGGGGCGTCGGCAGCGGGCTCAATCGCCACCAGATCGCCGCCGTGCCCGCGCCGCACACGGAACACCGGATTCATGATGGCCTTGTAGGCCACCCCGAGCCGGTGCAGCAGCACGGTGACGGAGTCCATCAGCATCGACGCGTTGTCGGTGACAATCTGTAGCGCGGGGCCGACGCCTGAGGGGTCGTCGTCGGCGTAGACCGCGACCCGGGTATCGCCGAAGGATCGGTGCCGACCCAGCCGTACATGCGCGTTCACCAGAGCAGGCGACATCATGGTCAGCGCCGACCGGTCTACGGGCGCGGTGACCGCCGCGTCGGCGCCGGGCGCATCACCGTGGGGCCCGCGGTAGGTGGCCATGTAGGCACGCAACAGCCTGACGACGGTGTCCTGGCTCAGCGGTGGCGAGGGGGTCGGTCCGTCGACGCCTGTGCCAGACCCCGGATTGACCGTCATCACCGCTCCTCGGACCTAAAGGTGCGCACCGTCCTCCGTTGGATGTCGCCGCCAGCCCGAATACGACAGCGGCTCCGTGGTACGCACAAGCGACACTAGTCGCGCGTGAGTCGGCGGTGGGTCACCCTGTGCGGACGGGCCGCATCGATACCAAGTCGTTCCACCTTGTTTTCTTCGTAGGCGGCGAAGTTGCCTTCAAACCAGAACCATTTGGCTTCGTTGTCGTCGTCGCCCTCCCACGCCAGGATGTGCGTGCAGGTGCGGTCGAGGAACCAGCGGTCGTGGGAAATCACGACCGCGCAGCCGGGGAAATTCTCCAGCGCGTTCTCCAACGAGCTCAGCGTCTCCACGTCGAGGTCGTTCGTCGGCTCGTCGAGCAGGATCAGGTTGCCGCCCTCTTTGAGCGTGAGCGCCATGTTGAGCCGGTTGCGTTCACCGCCGGACAACACGCCCGCCGGCTTCTGCTGGTCCGGGCCCTTGAACCCGAAGGCTGAGACGTAGGCCCGCGACGGGATCTCGTTCTGGCCGACCTCGATGTAATCCAGCTTGTCGGACACGACCTCCCAGACCGTCTTCTTCGGGTCGATGCGGGCCCTGGACTGGTCGACGTAGCTCAGCTTGACGGTGTCGCCGACCTTGACGACGCCGCTGTCGGGCTGCTCGAGGCCGACGATGGTCTTGAACAGCGTGGTCTTGCCAACGCCGTTGGGCCCGATGACGCCGACGATGCCGTTGCGGGGCAGCGTGAACGACAGGTCTTTGATCAGCGTGCGTCCCTCGAATCCCTTGTCGAGGTGCTCGACCTCGACAACGACGTTGCCGAGGCGCGGACCGGTCGGGATCTGGATCTCTTCGAAGTCGAGCTTGCGGGTCTTCTCGGCTTCGGCTGCCATCTCCTCGTAGCGTTGCAACCGGGCCTTGCTCTTGGCCTGCCGCGCTTTAGCCCCGGACCGCACCCATTCCAGCTCGTCCCTCAGCCGCTTCTGCAGCTTGGCGTCCTTACGGCCCTGCACCGCGATGCGCTCGGCCTTCTTTTCCAGGTAGGTCGAGTAGTTGCCCTCGTAGGGAAACGCCCGGCCGCGGTCGAGCTCGAGAATCCATTCGGCGACGTTGTCGAGGAAGTACCGGTCGTGTGTGACGGCGAGGATCGCGCCCTTGTACTCGGCGAGGTGTTGTTCGAGCCACATCACGCTCTCGGCGTCGAGGTGGTTGGTGGGCTCGTCGAGCAGAAGCAGGTCGGGCTTGGACAGCAGCAGCTTGCACAGCGCCACCCGGCGGCGCTCGCCCCCCGACAGGTGGGTGACGGGTTCGTCGGGCGGCGGACAGCGCAAGGCGTCCATCGCCTGCTCGAGCTGAGAATCGATGTCCCATGCGTCGGCGGCGTCCAGTTCCTCCTGCAGATGGCCCATCTCCTCCATCAGCTCGTCGGTGTAGTCCGTGGCCATCAGCTCGGCGACCTCGTTGTAGCGGTTGAGTTTGGCCTTGATGGCCACGCCGTCCTCGACGTTCTCGCGCACTGTTTTGGTCTCGTCGAGCTGGGGCTCCTGCTGCAGGATGCCGACCGAGGCGCCCGGCTGTAGGAGGGCGTCGCCGTTGTTGGGAACGTCCAGTCCGGCCATGATCCGCAAGACGCTCGACTTACCGGCCCCGTTCGGGCCGACGACGCCGATCTTCGCGCCTGGAAGGAAGTTCAGACTGACGTCGTCAAGGATCACCTTGTCGCCGTGCGCCTTGCGGACCTTCCGCATCGAATAGATGAATTCGGCCATGCCGTGGTGTTGCCTTTCAGTGGTCTTTGGTTGTTGCTCGCGGACCAGCTTAGGCGTGGCCACGTCGGCAGAGCCGACCAGAGCTGCCCCAGCTAGCTACGCGGACAGCTGTAGCCCCGCGCCGTCCATGGTTGTCTCGTCGTTGCCGCTGGCAGCGGTTTCTTCCGCGCTATCGACCGCCGGAGATTCAGTCGCTTCGGCGTTGCCGTTGGTCGGCCCGGTCTTTTCGATGATGCGCACGATGCAGCGAGCGAGGTCAGGTCCCACGGAGGTGGCCCGCATTTCCACCGACGAGCGTCGAACACCGTCACGGTCCTCGTACTCGCTGGTGTACACGTGACCAACAACAATGACCGGCGAACCCTTCCCTAACGCAGCACCGACACCTGTGACCAGTCGGCTCCAGCAGTTGACCGTGACAAACAGCGAGTTGCCCGGTTCCCAAGTCCCGTCGGCGGTACGCCGCCGCGAATTGCTGGCCACGCGGAATTTGATGACCTCCTGGTCACCGACCTGGCGGCGGACGAGGTCGTTGACGATGGTGCCGACGACCGTGATTGGTGTCTCGAACATTTGTGATTCCTTTCGCTTCATTGATGTGCGGCGAGGCCTCCCCGGCACCGCCACCGCCATTGACCGCGACGGTGCTGACACGGCGACCTCGGCCGCCCCTCGAAACCGCGGCCCCTGTGGATGAAGTCAGCACTGTGGATCGTCGGCCCTTAGGTTGATCGTCATGACCGTGTGGATCACTCGCAGGCCCGAGGCGGAAGTGGCCGCGGAGTTGTCGCGCAGCCGGGGTCCGCTGGCTGGCGTCCGGCTCGCGGTGAAGGACAACGTCGACGCCGCGGGGCTCCCCACCACCGCGGCCTGCCCGGAGTTCACGTATCAGCCCGACCGCGACGCGGCCGCGGTGTCGGCGCTGCGAGCCGCGGGCGCTGTCGTTGTCGGCAAGACGAACCTCGATCAGTTCGCCACCGGACTCGTCGGCACCCGCTCGCCGTACGGCGCGGTGCCCGACAGCCGACGGCCCGAATACATCAGCGGCGGATCCAGCTCTGGCTCCGCGGTCGCGGTCGCCACCGGCGTGGCCGACATCGCGATCGGCACCGATACAGCCGGATCGGGACGGGTACCTGCGGGCTTACAAGGCATCGTCGGAATCAAACCCACGCTCGGGGTGATCAGCACCGACGGAGTAGTGCCTGCGTGCGAAAGCTATGACTGCGTCACGATTTTCGCGCAGAACCTCGAGACGGCAAACCGGGCCATGGGCGTGATGGCTGCCGGCGCCAGGGAGCGCCGCTGGCCTGCCGACGTTCGGCTCGCGGCACCGCCCGCTCTCATCGTTGCGGTCCCGGACGAGCTGTCTGATCTGGACCGGGAGTGGCGAGCCGCGTTCGACGCGGCAGTCGGGCGCCTGAGCGATGCAGGCGCGAGCATCGTCACTGTCGCCATCGAGCCGTTCCTCGCCGCGGCCAAACTCCTTTACGACGGCGCATTGGTGAGCGAACGATACGCTGCCGTAGGCGAATTCATCGATGCGCATCCGGATGCCGCGCTGGATCCGACGGTGCGGCGCATCATCGCCGGGGCGCGCGATGTTCCGGCCCATCGGCTGGTGCGCGACCGCCGCGAGGTCCACCGGCTTCGCGCAGTTGCGATGGCGGCTCTCGAGGGCATGGACGCGCTCGTCGTGCCGACAGCTCCGACGCATCCGCGCATCGACGAGGTCGCCGCTGATCCCGTCGGCGTCAACTCCCGCATGGGCACCTACACCAACTTCTGCAACCTGTTCGATCTCTGCGCGGTGGCCGTGCCTGCGGGCATGGCCGGCCCCGCTCAGTTCGGGGTCACCGTACTGGCCCGCGCATTCGAGGATGCGGTGGCATTGGATATCGGCGCGCTGATGACGGGAGACCAAGTCCCCGTGGATGTTTGGCCGCTGGCGGTGGCGGACTCCGTCGAGCTGGTCGTCTTCGGTGCGCACCTTCGCGGCGGACCGCTGGTTCATCAGCTCACCGATCAGGGCGCCCGCTGGGCCGGCGAGGTCACGACGGCACCGCGCTACCGCATGTCGGTGCTGCCGACCGTTCCGGCCAAGCCCGCCATCACCCGGGTGCCCGACGGTGAGCCGGGTGCGGCGCTGGCGGGGCATCGGTGGCTGCTATCCCCCGCAGCGCTGGGCAGGTTCCTGGCCGCCCTGCCGGCGCCGATGCAGCTGGGAAAGGTCGAATTCTACGACGGCACATGGCGAACCGCGTTCGGCTGCGACGCATCGGCGGCGACGGGCGCGGACATCAGCGCGTACGGCAGCTGGCCTGCTGCCATCGCGGCTGGCGCGGTCTAGCACCAGCGTCGAATGGCCAGTTATGACACGCTTTTCGCGAAATCTCGTGTACTAACTTCCCGCTCGGCCATCGATCAGCGGCTGTCCCGGCGCGCCAGCTCCGCGAGCATCGCGTTGTAGGCAGCCAAGTCAGCGTCGTCGTCGCGGTCAGCGGCCCGATCGAGCCGTTTGGCGGTACGCTGATCGCTGCGTCGCCACTGGATCAGCAGCGCGATCATCACCACCACGAGTGGGATTTCGCCTGCCGCCCAGGCGATTCCGCCGCCGAGCCGCTGATCGCCAAGCAAGTCGGTATGCCAGCTCAGCAGCAGAGACCGGTAGAACGTCTCGCCAAGCACGGTCTGCATGCCCATCAACACGACGCCGAAGAACGCATGCAGCGGCAGCGAGGCGAACACCATCGCGAGCTTGCCGAGTTGCGGAATCTGCCGCGGCGTCGGGTCGATGCCGATCACCACCCAGTAGAAAAGATATCCGCTGAGCAGGAAGTGCACGTTCATCAGCACGTGCGCGGCATGGTTGCTCACCGCCGCGTCGAACAGCCCGCCCAAGTACAGGCCGTAGAAGCCCGCGACGAACACGACGGTCGCCACAACCGGGTGGGTGAGAAACCGCGACACCCTCGAATGCAACGCCGCCAGCAGCCATTCCCGCGGCCCAGGCGGCTCGCCTCGTCCTGCCGTCGGCAGCGCGCGAAGGGCAAGCGTGACGGGTGCCCCCAAGACCAGCAGGATGGGCACCAGCATCGACAGCAGCATGTGCGCCACCATGTGCATCGAAAACATCGCAGGCATGTAGCGGCCCAGCCCCGATGATGTGGTGAACAGCAGCGCCGCGCATCCGCACATCCACGCAAAAGTCCGGCCCATCGGCCACGCGTCACCGCGACGGCGCAACCGGCGCATAGCGAGCAGATATAGCACCGCCATGACGATCGCGGCGGTGCCGAAGATGAGGTCGAACCGCCAGTCGAACACCACCCGAGCGAAGGTCGGCGGCCCGTCGAAGCCATAACCGATCGCGACCTCAACGGGACTCGGTTCTGCCCTCAGCGGCGGTGGCGGTGTGCGACCCAACCCGACCGCGATGCCGAACGTCGCCCCGAACACGGCCGCCTCGACCAGCGCCAGCCGGATCAGCGGTCCGCGGGCCCCCGGATCAGCTTTCAATGCCGCGAGCCCGCTGCGACGCTGGCGCCACCCGATGAGTCCGAGCACACACAGCGCGACGAACTTGCCGATCACCAGCCACCCGTATTCGGAGCGGACCAGCTCGGGCAGCTGGATCCGCACCAGCGCGTTGACCACCCCGCTGGCGGCCATCGCAACGAAGCACCACAGCGCCAGCGCCGAGAACCGCCGGGCCGCGAGGTCCGCGTGCTCCCCCGAGCGCACCGCGTGAGCCAGCAACGCGAGAAGGCCACCCGCCCACAGCGCACCCGCGATGAGGTGGATGAGCAGGCTGTTGGTCGCCAAATCGTGCGCACCGCCGGAGGACGAATGGCCGGTGAGCCCCAGCGGCACCAGCGTGATCAGCGCACCGGCGAGCAGCACCGGCGTCCACGACCAGCGCAGTACCGGAAGGCTGGCCAGCGTGACCGCAGCCGCGAGGAAGGCAGTCCAGCGCCAAGCGCTCGCGGTGTCGACAAGGCTGGCCGCCGACCACACGCTGACCGGATTCAGGTTCTCGGTCACCGGGTGCCCGGAGACGTCGGACACTGTCAGCGGAACGAGCAGCGCCGCACACACAGTCCAAAGCGCCGACGCGGCCGTGCCGAGCCGCATCGCGCGATAGCCGCAGGCGTCAAGAACGCCATTGGTCTGAGGCGGCACCAGAAAGGCCGCGAACAGGAACGACCCAACCGCTAAGACCGCGGCGACCTCCCCCGCCGCCCGCACGAACGGCAGCCCGTAGGTGGTGGCCGGGCCCGGGTTGGGCAGTCCGGTGGCAGTGAGCGCGTCGGCGAGTGACAGCGCGCCGATGCCGGCAGCGGTGGCGCCTGCCAGCACTGCGACGCCGATCAGCACCGGCCACACCGCGCTGCTGCGCACGCTCGGGCCCACCAGCCGACCGGGAGAAGTCATGTGCCCAGCGTATGGCGTGGCAGGGCGCTAGCCCGCAGGTGTCAGCCGGAAGGCGGTGCCCTCACGTTCGACGTACACGCCCGTCGGCGTCCCGAAGTGGGTGCCGATCACCAGGGTTCCGGTATCCGCGAATCGTCCGAGGAAGGCGTGCCGAGCGTCTGCCGCGGCGTCCTGGTCCCAGTCGTAGGCGGAGGACCATTCCGGGTGACCGATCTGGCACGGGCTGTGCATGAGATCGCCGGTGATCACCGCGCTGTCACCCTGCGAGTGGATGTGCACCGAGACGTGGCCGGGCGTGTGTCCATGTGAGGGGATGAGCTGCACCTCGGGTGTGATGGCGTAGGTGGGTTCGACGAAGGTCGCCAAGCCGGCGTCGACGACCGGTCGCACTGAGTCGTTGAAGACCGCTACGACGTCGAACACCGGACTGACCGGATCGTTGATGTCGGCGAATCGCTTCCAGTGCTGGTACTCCTGCAAGACGAAGTAGTACCTGGCGCCGCCGAACGTGGGTACCCAATCACTGCCGACCAGGCGGGTGTTCCAGCCGACGTGGTCGACGTGCAGATGGGTTGAGACAACAGCGTCCACCTCGTCGGGATCCCAGATGGCACGGAAGTCCGACAGATAGTCGGTGTCGAGCATGTTGAAGTCCTCACGCGCGCGCGACTTGTCGTTGCCGACCGCAGTGTCGACGACGACCTTCGCCGAAGGCGTGTCGATCAGAAACGAGTAATAGCCCACCCGTGTGGCACCGTCGCACACATAGTGCGGGTGCAGCCATCGCAATGCTTCGATCTCGGCCCGAGATGAGCTCGGGAGCACTTGACCGAGAACCTCAACGTGAACAGATAATTCGCGCTCAATGACCTTGGTTATCGAGACATCACCGACCACCCACCGCTCGGCTGGCATCTGCGTCAGGCAGGCTCGCTACGCAGACTGCGTCGTGCTATCTCGCGGGCGTAGAAATGCTCGCGGGCGATCTTCTCGACCTTGTCCATGTCGCGTACGACGCCGCGAAGTTCGTCACGGAAAGCGATCCGTCGCTCGGCCAAGTCGGCGGCGGGCTCCAGCAGCTTCTGGTCGGCGACCACCTGCCGGGCGGTGGCGAACAGCAGCGCCGACACGGCCTCGTTGCTGTGGATCCTGTCTTGTGCGACGTACTGACGGCCGACGCCCAAGGCCTTCTTGGTCAGTTCCTTCTCGTCGATCTCGGCGGGAGCGTCACGCAGGACGTCGGCCACGATCTCGTAGGCCTCGAAGAACGGCCGCAGCATGGCGCCGGCCATCATCGGCTTTTTGGCACGCAGCAGCATCTCGATCTGATCACCGCCGGCGGCGACGTGGTTTTCCCAGTCGTCGTGCCACGACATCTCCTCTGCGACATGCTCGCGGAACGCAGCGGAGTCGGCGAAATAGAAGTCGAACTTCAGCAGATCGCGCAGCCGCATCACCTGGGACCAAAACGCCTCCAGCCGATGGGATTCCACCCGCGCGGCATGCGCAAGCGCCAACTCGACGATCGACGTCTCGAGGAAGGCGTCGATCAGGGTGTTGCGGTAGAACGCGGCCTCGTGCTCGTCTTCCGGCGCGATGCGCCACACCGGCTCCCTGCCGCCCTCGACGCACGTGACGGGGTGGCGGTTGGACAACGCGTCGAGCGCCGCGCGGACGCCGTCGGCCCTGCGCAGCCGCAGCACGCTGTTGGTCATCGGTGTCTGTTTGCGTTCCAGATAGTCCAGCGAGTCCTGCAGGGTGTGGTGAAGCTGGTCAAGCGTCAGCGCGACACCACGGGCGGTCAGCAGCAGAGCCGACACCAGCGCCGTCGCGTTGACGGGCGTCGCCCGCAGGATCCGCCAGGCCACCTCGAACGCCATCTTTTGCAGTGCAAGGCGTTTGGCGGCGTCGTCGGTGGTCAGTGGGCCGTGCGGTTCGCCGAGGTACTCGCGCATCGACACCGCTTCGGGGAAGCGGACGTAGATCTTGCCGTAGTTGCGCTCACCCTGGGCCTTGATGAAGTTGTACAGCCACGACAGACCCTCGGGCGTCTTCTCGCCGCCACGGGCGTACGCGGCGTACTCGGCGGTCTCGTGTAACTGGTCGAAGCTGATCGACACGGGCTGCAGGAGGATGTCGTCGCTGCGACCGTCGAGGTAGGCGTCGGCAACGTAGGCGAGCAGACCGAGCTTGGGCGGCAGCATCTTTCCGGTGCGCGAGCGCGTGCCTTCGATCGACCAGCTCAGGTTGAACCGCTTCTCGACGATGTAGCCGACGAACTGCCGCAGCACATACTTGTACAGCGGGTCGTCGAGCTTGCGGCGGAGGAAGATAACGCCGGAGTGGCGCATCAACGGGCCCATGAACCCGAACGAAAGGTTGATGCCGGCGAATGTGTGAACGGGCGGGAGCCGGTTCTCCTGCATCGCCACCGGCACGATCACGCCGTCGAGATAGGACCGGTGCGAGAACAGCAGCACGGCGGGATGGTTTTCCAGGTTGCCGCGCATCGATTCGACTTCCGTGCGGTCGTAATCGATGTTGGGATCAAAGCCCCGGCTGAAGATCGCGCGGCCCAGTGATGGAATCAGGTCAACCGAGAACCGACTCCAGCCGGTGGAAAGCTCGTCGAGCATTTCCCCGGCCTTGTCCAGGCTCGCGCCGGGAATCCGTTCAAGCCCCTCGCGAAAGCGCGCGGACGTCAACAGCTCCGGTTTGATCAGCCGCGGTGACTTGTACTCCGGGCCCAACAGGCGCAGCTCCACCCGCTCGATCGCCAGAATGGCCCGGCGGATCACGAACCGTGCGAATTCCCTAGGGTTTTCGGCGACGGTGGTGTCACTCCACTGCTGGCGCAGCTCGGAAACTTTCGCGGGCTCGCCGGCGACCACCCTGGCACGCGAGGGGTCCTTTCGCAGGATCCGTTTCTGCAGTAACTCCGGAGGGCGGTAGGTGTCCCGGCCTGATAGGAGGGCGACGACCTTGGAGCGCGTTGGCAGGCCGGCAGGCACCCAGAACACGCGCACCGGAACAACCGACCGGTCCTCGTCGGACTCCAACTCCTCGACGAGCCGCGCCAACACTCCTGGCGGCGGGTCGTCGTCGACAGGGAGCCGCAGCACGTCGACATGCGAGTCAGGGTGCTCGCGCCGCTGAAGGTCGAGCCAGTCGTTCAGCAGGTCCTCTTCGGCCGGCGACGACACCGACGCCAACACCAGCGCATCGTCCGTCGCGGTGAACGCTGCGAAGTGGTCGGCGGGGATCTTCACGGCCGACCTTTCGCGGCAGCCTTTTTCGTCGCTTTCTTCGCGGCGGCCTTTTTCGTCGTCTTCTTGACGGCGGCCTTCTTCGTCGTCTTCTTGACGGCGGCCTTCTTGGCCGCAGCCTTTGCCGGCTGCTTCTCTGCGGTCTTCTTGGCCGCAGCCCTGGCTGGCGCCTTCTTCGCCGGGGACTTTTTCGCCGGGGCCTTCTTCGCCGGGGTCTTCTTCCGCGTGTACGGCGACGGGGTCGGCAACTCGTCGTGCGGCCAGTCCTTGAGCGTGTCCAGGTAAAGCTCACGCACCTCGGCGATGCGCTCGGCCAGGTTGTCGTGGGTCCAGTCGTCGACGGGGATCGGCGGGTACACCACGACGTCGACGATGCCGGGGTTGAACGTGCTCGAGTCGCGGGCCGCGATCACCTCGGCATTGCGAATCACGATCGGCACGACGGGGATTCCGGCCGACATCGCTATGCGGAACGGTCCCTTCTTGAACGGGCCGACCTCGGTGGTGTCGAGTCGCGTTCCCTCCGGCGCGATGAGGATCGAGAGGCCCTTGCGGGCAAGCTCCTCAACCTTCTTCAACCCTTCGACGGCCTTCTTGGGATCATCGCGATCGATGAAGGCCGCGTCCATGATCTTGCCCATGGTGCCGACGATCGGATCGTTCTCCAACTCCTTCTTTCCGACCGAGGTGAAGTTGTCGCTGACCAACGTTCCCGCGATCATCGGGTCGGCCTGGTTGCGGTGGTTGAAGATAAAGACCGCAGGCCGCTCAGCGCTCAAGTTCTCCTTGCCCAGCACGTGCAGATTGATCCCGGTGACGGTCAACAAGGTGCGGCCAAAGGTCGACGTGAAGAAGTTGACACCGGTCCGTCTGTTGCGCGTGAGCAGGCCCAGCCCCAGCGCTCCCGCGGCGATCGGCACCATGGACGCTATACCCGCAACCGTTCGCAGCTGCGAGACCGGATTGCTTCCACTGCGGCTGGTGAACTTCAGTACCGGCCAGCCGCGTTTGGCGGCGACCGCGGCCAGCTTGCCCGCGGGGTTGGTCGGCCGCGGATTGCCGACGAGGTACATCAGCGCGACGTCCTCGTCGCCGTCGGCGTAAAAGTAACTCTTGGACAGGTCGACACCGTTCTTGGCGGCGAAAGCCTGTACCGCCCTTGCTTTTCCGGGTCCCCAGATAATCGGTGTGAGCACCTCGCCGGTGAGGCAGCCGTTCTCGTCGGTCTCGAATTTGTTGCTCAACACGTTTTGGATGCCAAGGAACCGCGCGACGGGCTCCACTTGGACCGTCAGCGCCGACGAGCTCAGCACTACCGTGTGGCCGCGGGCCATGTGGGCTCGCACGAGTTCGCGCATCTCGGGGTAGATGCGACCGACGATCTTCTGCTCGAACAGCCGCTCGGCCAGTTCGTCGATGTCGTCGAGGGAGCTGCCGCGCAGCATGCGGGCGCCCTTGCCGATGAGGTCCTCGAACTCGGAGCGGCCGAGTTGATGATTCAGCCCGGCCTGCACCATGCCGATGAACTCACCGACGGACATCTGGCGGCGGCGCAGCCGATCCTGGGTCATGATGACGCCGGTGAACCCAGCGACGAGGGTGCCGTCGAGATCGAAGAAGGCGCCAATTTCGGGCCCGGTCGGGCTGCCCTGGATCTCGGCGACCGAGCCGGGCAGCCGCATGGTCCGTGGGTTGGGCTGACCGTTCGCCGAAGTCATTGCGCCGCACTTCCGTTCGGTGACACAGGGGTGGGTTCTTCGGTGTCGGTCGTGAACGTCGCCGGTGCGGCGCGCCCTTCTCCGCCGAGGGCGAGTACCTCGTCGAATCCAGCCAGCAGACAACGAGCCCACAGGTCAGAGTCGGCGATCGACGCGCGGTCGTAGCGCGTGGTGATCGTGCAATAACCGGCACGGGAGATCAGCACCACCATCATCGCGACGCCGGGCAACGGGCCGATGCCGTACTGCCGCAAAACCTTTGCCCCCGCGATGAAGGTGTCGCCTGCGTATACGGGCACATTGCTGGCCTGGACGTCGGAGTTGACGATCGACCCGGCCATCGATTCGAGCACGCTGTCCGGCATCAGGGTGAGCACCGGGGCGATGGCGCCGACCATGTCGATCGCACGCTCCTCACGCTTGCGCGTCATCTGCGAGCGAATGTTCTTGATGCGCATCTCCGGGTCGTGCAGCCCGATGGGTGCGGCGAGATTTACCCCGGCGAATCGGTTCCCGCCGGCCGGATCCGCCTCCGAGCGGAGGTTGACCGGCACTGCCATCGGGAGTGCGTCGATCGGTACACCCTTGGCTTGGTGGTAGAGGCGCAACGCGCCGCACAAACCGGCCAGGTAGGCGTCGTTGATCGAGCCGCCCGCCGCCTTGGCGGCCTTGTGCAGTGCGCCGAACTCGATGTCGACGGCTTCGCTTCGCGACGAAAGACTGCGGCGCCGCAGCACCGGCGAGGGTGGGGCGACGGGTCCGACGACGCGAGCACCGGACATCGCGTACTCGACGGCGTCGCCCATCCGCGATATTGGGTCGCGGACCATCTCGCCTACGACGTGCGCTGCGCCGAACAGCACGCCCCGCACCCGCCCGGCGATCGTGCCAGGAAGCCGGTTAAACCCTTGGCGCATCAAGTCGTTCGGCGACAAGTCCTGCGGAACCGGCAGCGGCGGAGGGGCCTGCGCAGGCGGATCACGTTCGAGGTCATAGAGGTTGGCAAACATCTCGACGGCACCGACACCGTCGGTGACAGCGTGGCTGAGGTGCATCAAGACAGCGGCACGGCCGCCTTCCAGACCCTCGACGAGGGTTGCGGTCCACAACGGCCGGGAGATGTCGAGCGGAGACTGGGCGACGACCTCAGCCAGGTCGAACATCTGCCGCATGGTGCCCGGCTCGGGGACCCGCAGCCGGCGCACATGAAAGTCGAGGTTGAAGTCGGGGTCGACCACCCAGCGGGGCGCAACGGTTGGCAGCGTCGGCATGACGACCTTCTGCCGCAAGCGGAGGACTTTGCGCGACGCGTAGTCGAACCTCGCCCGGTAGCTGTCCCAATCCGGGCTCTCGTCGAGGAGCTCGACGGTCATGATGCCGGAGCGCGTGCGCGGGTGAGCTTCTCCGCGATGCAGTATCTGGTCGAACGCGCTGAGTTCCTCCGGAAGTCCGGCCGCATCGAGTTCCGGCACGTCGCTCATCCTCGTCGCTCTCCTCCCTCTAAGTGCAGTCACCACGCTAGTCCGCCGCCCGGCGACAGGGTGCGCGTTTAGATGGCTGTTGCGCCGGCAGAGTCACCTGTCACCGCGAGATACACTCGCGACGCTGCCCCCGTAGCTCAGCGGACAGAGCAGCCGCCTTCTAAGCGGTAGGTCGCAGGTTCAAGTCCTGCCGGGGGTGCTGTCGGGGGTAACTGTTGCGGGGCGTTTTCAGCCCGATAGGCGTTGACCCAATACCGCCCTGCCGCATTGGGTTCAAAATGAGCCGTGTTTGCACTCAAGGGGCCGTCGCGCCTGATGACGGCGACGGTGGTGGTCACGATGACCACGGGAATGGTCGAGGCGGTCAGCTTCGTCGGGCTCGGGTATGTGTTCACGGCGATGATGACCGGCAACCTGCTCTTCATCGGATTTGATCTGGCCGGTATCAGCAGTGCGGTGAGCCAGAACATCGGGCTGACACAGACGGTGTTGGCGCTGGCGGCATTCGCATTTGGGGCCCTGACGGGCCACCGGGTGAACGGCGTGCTTGCGAGGCGCAGCGACCGCTGGTTGGCATTCGTGACGTTGGCCAAGGGGCTGTTGTTCTTGTTGGCGGCGGTGGTTGCGATCGGACTGCGCGGGCACCCAGACCACGTGACGACGCGGCATCTGCTGGTCATATTTGTGCTCGCCGCGGCCATGGGCTGGCGTAGTGCGACCGCCCGCCGAGTGGCGGTGCCGGACATGCTGGTAACGCTGGTCACGGGGTCGCTGACCAGGCTGCTGATGGGATCGCTGAGGGACCCGGCCGCCGGGCGCCGCGCCGCAGCTGTCATGTCGATCGTGCTCGGCGCGATCCTCGGCACGCTTCTGCTGCGGCTCGGCCCCACCGCGGCGTTGCTTACTACTGCGGCTGTTCAATTTGGCGCGGCGGCGCTCCTCCGCGGTATCGAGATCAAGTCTTGACATTGACGTAGGGGTCATTCGACTGCATCCACTCGACGGGATAGGTTGCTACCTAGACCTCTGAAGGGGGCGCCGGGAATGAGCAGGGCCGCGACCAAGCGGGTCAACAGAGTCACGATGAGCGTCGCGGCGGTCGGCGTAGCCGCGGCCCTCGCAGGCGTTGCTGCCACTGCGCCTGCGTCTATCTCGGCACCTCTGGTCGACCTGACGGCCCTCATCGTGGTTGGCAGTTCGACACACCCCGACGGCAGCGGCACCGAAAACTTCTTCCATGGTTTGTTCAACGCACCGCCGTACAACACCGGCGGCGACATCGTGCACGTCAACTTCTTCACCGGCCCATTCGGCATCAACCAAGCGCTGCAGGCCAATGCGGGCGAACCGAACGCCGTCCTCTCCTCAGGCTGGGGCGCCGCCAATGCAAGTTTGCTGCTCATGGCGCTTCAGGCCCAGAACGATCCAGTCCTGTCGCAAACCCTCTTCATTCTTGACAACAACGTCGCCAGGCCCGACGGTGGCTTCGGCACCCGCTATCCGTGGTTTGCGCTGATAGGGGTCAATCCCCTACCTTCGCCGACCGACACCGATGCCCTGGGGGTCGTCGACGTCGGCTACCAGTACGACTACAACTCGAACGCGCCGGCCGATGTACTCAACCCCGTCGCCGCCGTGAACTCCTTGGTCGCCTACCTTTATCGGCACTTGAACCAGAACGAGCTGGACCTGCCCGTCAACGCAGACGGGTCCCCGTCGGTCACGTGCGGCACTGCCAACACGTGCGGCATCACTGACAGCGGCGCCGTGCTCGAGTGTCCCGACGCGCAGTGCGGCGACATTCCAGGCGGCGACCGCGTCGCCGCGTACGTCACCAAGCGCGGGAACACCACCTACGTCACCTACACAAGCAACGGCCTGCCGTTGACCAATCTGATTCGCGACGTCGTGCCGTTCGGCAATGTCATCGCCGATCTCACCGAGCCCGTGCTGACGACGATCGTCGACTCCGCCTATCCCAACGGCAACCCGATCCCGGCTGACCCGAGCAGGTATCGGCCGGCGACGCCGCTGTCGTCGCTGCCCCCGCTCGCCACGACGGCCATAGGGGCGGCGACCACCGGCTCGGCGCCGAAGACGACGCAGACGAGCGCGATCACGTCCGACGACACAACGCGGTCCGACGAGAAGGCAACGACCACGCTCGAGGAGAAGCCGAAGGCGCGGACCAACGTCGTGCGCGACAGCGAAAAGGCCGTGCCTCAGTCAGGCACCGGTCAAGACACTGCTGCTATGTCGACGCCGGATCCCGTTGCCACCGTTGACAAGCCGGCGAAGGACGAACGGCAGGACACCGCACAAGACGAACAACCGGTGAGCTCCGGCAAGGACGCGGAATCCGGCACGTCCTGAAGCGCCCGCGATTACTGGAAGATCACCTGGGAAGTTTCGACTCGATCTTGTCGGCGATGTCGACGGCCTGCGTGATCGCCGTCTGCTGCTGCGGTTTGCACGCCTGGATGTCGAGGACCAAGTTGGCGACGAGCGACAGGGCACGCTGGCACGACCTGCCCTGGTCTCCTCTACCTCGCGAGTACGGTATCGCCAGCTGCGTGTCGGTCTTGGTCAGATCGCCGCTATGCCACGCAGGCAGCGGCTGGCCGTTGAGCTGAATGTTCACGTTGTGATTGGTGCACTTCGACCATCGGTCCGTCGACTCCGTGAAGAACTCCCGCGCCGCATCCGCGGTCCGATAGGAGACGACGGATTGCACGACGAGGAAATTCCATTGGTCGGTGTCCGGCGACCGAACCAATTGTTGACGTACCGACTTCCAGTGACTGGACTCGTAAATCGGTGCCTCGTTGACTTGCCAGACGCCCAGGCAGTTGAGGTTGGGAAGAAGATTGCGGTGATCACCCATCTGCGACACCGGTGTATGCGGTGTCATCCCGTTCGTCCCCATGATCGCGTTGAGCTCGTCGGCGCTCAAGAGGGACCCGGTGAGCGCGGAGTCAGGAACCGACTTCGGCGGCGTTGACGCCCCCGAAGCGGCTCCACCGCATCCGGCGAGCACAAAGGTGAGCGCAAGCGCCCCAAATAGACAGTGTTTCACCGAATTACGCGTGCGTCCCGGCCGCAGCGCACGCCTCTTGGACCTTCTCGGCTCGGTTGTTCATTTCGGTGGCGGTGCTGTTCAGGCTGTCGCCGGGGATTCGCAGCCCCATTTTGACGAGCAGCTTGGTGGCACCGAGCGACCAGATCCGCATCGGATCGGCGATCGCCGGATCCAGTCCCGGAGTTTGCGCGGCCTGCATGGCTACCGCAGCGGACTGCCGCAGCGCGGTGCGGCCGACCTCGTTGCTGCTGTCGACAGCGGGGTCGCTGTAGCTCGACCCTTCGAAGGAGTCGGCGAAGTCCCCGTAGTAGGTCGAGGAGCCGTCCAGCACCTCGGCGAATTGCCCGCATGCCTGCAGCGCGGCTGGACTGGCGTTATCCGACGTGGGACCCACGGCAACCTGCACCGGGCCGGCCCCCGACCCGCCGACCGTAACGTCGTCTGCCGAGGCCGTGGGAACGACATTCAATCCGGCGCTCAACGCGATGACAGACGCCACAAGCGCTCGCTCGCCGAGGTGGGATGCCTTCAACGTTTCCTCCAAGGTGTCGGTCGGTAGCGGATTTGCTTGCTTTCAATTCAGCCATTGCCCGGCGGTTGCACCGGTCAGCCAAACCAACGTCGACGAGCCCAGTCCTGTCTCGAGGGCAGTAACCCGCACTACCGTCGATGGGCCAGGTGTCCAAACGGTGAACGGACGCCCAACGGTCGATTTCTAGTCGCCGTCCAGTGCACGTCTTAGAACTGTGAATTCCGTTGGGGCTCAGTGTGTTCCATACCACATAGCGCAGACGCCCACTGGATGGGAACGCTGCCCGAACTGTTCGCGGTCCGTTCACCGTTTGGCAACCCGGCCATTAGATGCTCCGTCGCGACAGATCCGTTGGATCCCCTGGATTCCGACTTACGAGAGGCGCCAAATCAGCCATGTTGAACCGCTTTGCCATGCTGGCATCCGTCTGCGTCGCGATCCCGGTCGCTGTCGCGCCGCTCGCGCACGCCGACCCGCCTCCGCCTCCGGATCCTGCTGTCCCGGTGAATGCCACCAACCCGCTCCCGCCTGAGGGTGCCGTTCCGTCGGGGCCTCCTGGAATCCTGGACACGCCGGACGGCTGGCACCTCGAGGTGGTCGGCAGCAATGAGACCCAGCTGCCGGTCGCCCCGCTGACCACCGCGATCTCGTCGCGCGAGTACCTCATCGCCGGCACGTTCACCGGAAAGATCACAGGCGCCGGCAAGACGAAGCTGACCGGCGGATCGTTCGAGGCCGGGGAGCAGATCGGTTGCGGCATCATCTCGGATGAGGTGGAGATCAGCCCCGGCGCAAGCATCACTCCGGGCATCGGCATACCGCTCGCGAACAACGATCCCGTGCTCGGTTTCGGCGTCAGCCTCCAGGGCAAGGTCTACCTGAAGCCCGGGACGGTGACGACGGTCGCGATCGACAAGAAGAAGTTCAAGGGCACGTCCACCCGCATCACGATCACCGGCGTGCGGATCAAGACCGACCAGTGCGCCGGCCAGTCGTTCATCCGCTCGTACGCCACGTTGACGGCATCGACCGACAACACCGACGACGTCATCACCTACCTCGGCGTCACCAAGGCCGTCTGACCCCTGCGAACTCGAACGGAAGACATTCATGTTGAATCGCTTTGCCACACTGGCTACTTGCATGCTGATCCCGCTCGGTACCGCACCGGTTGCGTTGGCCGATCCGCCTGCCGATGAGGCCGGGCCGCCTCCGGACACCGGGGTCGTTGCCTCGGCGGAGCCCGGCATCGTGACGACCCCGGATGGCTGGCTGCTGACCGTCGCGGCGAGCAACGAAACTCAGCTTCCGGTGGCACCGCTGACCACTGCCGTCTCATCGCGGGAGTACCTCGTGGGCGGCACCTTCACTGGGACAGTCACTGGCAGCGGGAAGACGACGTTGAACGGTGGCACGCTCGAGGCCGGTTACCAGATCGGCTGCGGCATCGAACTCGGCCAGGTCAGGCTCATCGGTCAGGTCGGCGTCGGCACCTCTGGATCCCGCTTTACCGGCGGCCTTGTTCCGACGGGCGTGACGTTCCCGATTTCCGGAACGATCGAGGTCCACGCCAAGCCCGGCACGGTGTCCACCGTCACCGTCGACAAGAAGGAGTACAAGGCAGCGCCGGTGCGTGTCACGCTCAAAGACACCCACATCAAGGTCGACGGCTGCGTCGGTCAGTCCTTCCTGAGGTCCTACGCGACACTGACGAGCGCGACGGCAGACACCGACGACATCGTCGCCTACTACGGCGTGACCAAGGCTGTCTGATCGCCGCCATGGTTGTGAACCGTAAGAGAGACGCAGTCGCGAACATCGTGGCGGCGGGTTTATTCGCTGTCGGAGCGGCGGTCGCCTTCTCGGCGGCCGCCGCTGCGGACCCTCCGCCGCCCGAGCCGCTGCCTGTCCCCGGTGAACCCGCGCCTCCGCCTCCTCCACCGGGCCCGACTGTGCCCGTGATCGGGCAGCCTTTGGGGCCGGCAGGGTTCAACGTGCTGGCGCAGAACGGGCAGCAACCGGTAGCCGGTGCGATGGGCGCGCCACCGGTAGTCGGGCTCGATCAAGGCAGCGTGCTGGGCCAGAACGCGGTTCCTGCCGCACCAGGTGCGGATCCGGGCGTGGTCCCGAATCTCAATGTGTTCAACAATGCCTACGGGCCGCAGCAATGCTTGGTGCCCTCAGCGCCTGGCCAGTGCGAGCAGTTCGACGTAGCTCCCGGTGAGGAAAACGCGGACGTCAGCCGTCGAGAGTGGCTGGGCCGCTACGTCGATATGTATCGCGCCGGGATGCTCAAGGGTGGGCTGCTGGGCCAGATGCCGCAGGAACAGCTCGGTGAACCGCTGCCGGGTACCGCGCCGCCGCCAGGGACCAACGTTCCCCCCGGACTGGTGCACTTCCAGCCCGACCCGCCGCCACCGCCGGACGGCGCGGCTCCCCCGCCACCTGGCTGAGTGATTTCGGCGCACTTACGCACGCTGACGGACGGTTAGCGCGCCGAAATCGCAACTGCCGTGTCCGTTTTCCGCCAGCATCACCGACGGTTGCGTTCCTAACGTCGTTGGCATGCACACTGACGTCTCCGCGGAAGCTCACGTCCCGGTCTTGCAGGCACCTGTGGTGTGGTTCATGGCGGTTGCGGCCGCGCTGGGCACCGCGACCATCTATCCGCTGCAACCAGCGATCGCGGATGTGGCCGGCTCGCTGCAGGCATCACTGACCACCATCGGCGTCGCGCTGGCCTGCGGACCATTTGGGTACCTTCTCGGTCTCGCGTTACTCGTACCGCTGGTCGACCGGTTTCCGCCAAGATACGTGCTGGCAACGCAATTCGGCGCACTCGCGATCGCCTTGGCGGTCAACGCGGTTGTCGACACACCATGGCTTCTCGGCGTCATCGTCGGGGTCACAGGCGCCGGATCGGCGGTCGGTGCGCAATTGAGTTCAGTCGCGGGACGTTTCGCGGACCTGCAGCGCCGCGCCACTGTGCTGGGGATCGTCACCGCGGGCATTTCGGCGGGAATCCTGGCCGGGCGGATCGTCGGCGGTTGGCTGGTCGACGAGATCGGCTGGCGTGGAATGTTTCTCGTGTTCGCGGCGGCTTGCGCCGTCATCGCAGTTTCGGCGCTCTTCGTGCTGCCCGGCGTTGCCGGGAGTGCTACCTCTGGATACCTTGCAACGCTTCGCAGCCTGCCAGGTCTGTATGTCCGCCTCCCAGCCCTTCGGCTCGCGGCCGGCCGTGGCACCCTCTGGTTCTTCGCGTTCTGCGCGGTGTGGGCGGGTCTTGGAGTCGCGCTGTCGCAGCCGCCGTTCTCGTATTCGTCGGAGCGCATCGGGGTGTACGCGTTCGCCGGCCTGCTCGGCATCGTCGCCACCCGTGTGGCGGGTGCCTGGACGGACAGGGTCGGCGCGCGCAACGTGGTAATGGTCGGACTCGTGGTCGCGCTGACCGCAGCCGCGACCCTCGCCGCCTGCCTTTCGAACACGCCCGTCACGCTGGCCTGCCTTGCTCTCTTCGATGCCGGTCTATTCGCCGCGCAAGTCGCCAACCAGAGCACAGTGCTGGGGATCGACCCGGCCGCGCCAGCCCAGTTCAACAGCGCCTACATGCTCGTCTACTTCATCGGCGGCACCCTCGGCACCGCCTTCGGCGCGGCCGCCGTCGGGTGGTTCGGCTGGCCCGCGACCACCGCTTTCGCCGCTGGTGCCATCGCGCTCGCCTTGATCATCACCGCCGCCGCACGCCCTACTGCCCGGTCGTTAGGCTGAGGCGGTGTCAGATCCAGTACTGGTTCAGGTGGACGATCACGTCGCCCTCATCACGGTCAACGACCCCGAGCGCCGCAACGCCGTAACCACGGAAATCTCGGCTGCCTTGCGCGCTGCGGTCGACGCCGCGGAAGCCAACCCCGAAGTGCACGCGCTGATCGTGACCGGTGCAGGCAAGGCGTTCTGTGCCGGTGCCGACCTCACCGCGCTCGGTGCCGCGACCGAGGACGGCTTGCGCGGCATCTATGACGGGTTCCTCGCGGTCGCAAATTGTGCGTTGCCCACGATCGCGGCTGTCAACGGCGCAGCCGTCGGCGCCGGATTGAATCTAGCGCTGGCCGCTGACGTCCGGATCGCCGGTCCGGCAGCGCTTTTCGATCCGCGATTTCAGAAGCTCGGGATTCATCCAGGTGGTGGCGCCACGTGGATGCTGCAGCGCGCCGTCGGACCGCAAGCCGCTCGCGCGTCGCTGCTCTTCGGCATGCGCTTCGATGCCGAGGCCGCGGTGCGTTACGGGCTGGCGCTCGAGGTGGCCGACGATCCTGTTGGAGCGGCACGGGCACTCGCCGCCGGACCGGCCGCGGCACCCCGCGACGTTGTCATCGCCACCAAGGCCTCCATGCGCGCGACCGCCAATCCCGGCGTCGTCGACACCGAGCAGCACCGGATCGCCGTCGACACGGAACTGGGACCTCAAGCCACCTCGATTACCTCACCCGAGTTCGCCAGGCGACTGGCGGCCGCCCAGCGAAAGTGACCCGGAGCGTGCTTGGTGCGACATAGGCTGCAATGGGCCGGGTCAGCAAGAGGAGCATGCAATGAAGAAGCTGGCAGCAGTGGTGTGCACAGCTATGGGTATGGCGGTAGTGCCGATCGCCATGGCGCCGGTCGCGAACGCGGACGTGTGCGCTGCCGGAGGTGGACGTCATTTCGCGGTCGGTGGCTGCACCAACATCGCCGGTGACGCGGCGGCCATTGCGATTGCGTCGCAGCACGTGCCATACGTTCCAGGCGAAATACCGTGCTACACGGTACAAGGTGTGCCTTACTACACGCCTCCTGGCCAGCCCTGCTGACTAGACGTCAAGCAGAGCCAGTTCCGGCGTCTCGATGAGCTCGCGCAGTTCGCGCAGGAACGTTGCCACCTGAGCGCCGTCGACGATGCGATGGTCGAAGGCGCACGTCAGTGACATCGTCGGTCGGACAGCCACTTCACCGTCGACAACCACTGGTCGCGGCTTCAGCGAGCCCATCCCGAGGATGGCCGCCTCGGGATAGTTGATCACCGGAACGCCTTCGTCCAATCCCAGTGCACCGAAGTTGGACACCGTGAACGTCGAGCCCTGCAGCTCCGACGGTTTCAGCGTGCCGGCGCGCGCTTCGCGGATGAGCCGCGCAACCACAGCGGCCAATTCCCGCGTGGTCTTCTCGTGCGCGTCGCTGACCACGGGCACCAGCAGTCCTCGCGGCGCCGCCACGCCGAACCCCAGATGCACAGCCGGGTGCAAGTGGATCTGTGGCCCGCCGGTGGTGTCCAGCCACGTCGAGTTCAAGTTTGGATGGTGTCCAAGGGCGATCGTCAACAACCGTAGGGTCAGCACGAACGGCGTGATCGGCGAATCGTCGTCAGCGGCCTCGCGCACGCGGTCGCGCAGCCGCATCAGCCCCGAACAGTCGACCTGGACACCCGCGTGCGCGTCGGGTATCTGCCTGCGCGACAACGTCATCCGGTGCGCCATCTCCGCTTGCACGCCGCGCACCGCCACCATCTCCGGCGTGGGCGCCGATCTGCCCGCCGCAGCGAGGACGTCCTCGCGGGTGATCACCCCGTCCTGGCCGGAGCCCGTTACCCGCGAGAGGTCGACATTCAACTCGGCGGCCAGTTTCCGCACCGGCGGCTTGGCCCGCGGACGCTCGCCGACCGGCCCTCGCCTGCTGGAGTCCATTTCGTCGTCGGCCCCGTAGCCGACCAGAACGGGCTTGCGCTCTGTGCCGTTGGCGCTCGGAGGGCCGGCGGTCTCGGCCACCGATGTCGCAATGCGAACGAGAACAGATCCGACAGTCAGCGTGTCGCCTTCGGCGCCGCCCAGGTCCACGATCCGGCCCGGATACGGGCTGGGAATCTCGACCTCGGCCTTGTTGGTCTCTACTGTGCACAGCGTCTGGTTCAGTTCGACCTCGTCGCCGACCGCGACGTTCCAGCCGGTGATCGTGGCGTCCTCGAGACCTTCGCCCAGGTCCGGAACGAGGAACTCCTTCACTTCGCTCACGGCTGCTCCATCGCCCGCTCGACGCAGTCCAACAACCGGTCCGGGCCCGGCAGCCACAGCTTCTCGAGCCGGGCGGGTGGATACGGCGTGTCAAAGCCGGTGGCGCGCAACACCGGTGCCTCCAGGTCGTAGAACAGGTCCTCCTGAATGCGCGCGGCCAGCTCGGCTCCGAAGCCCAGCGTGCGCGGGCCTTCGTGCATCACTACCGCGCGGCCGGTCTTGCGCACCGAGTCCGCGACGGTGTCGAAGTCGAGCGGGTTCAATGATCGCAGGTCGATGACCTCCAGGCTCCAGCCGTGCTGCTCGGCGAGGTCTGCCGCACTGAGGGCTGTCGCGACGAGCGAACCGTACGTCACCACGGTGACGTCGGTGCCGATACGACGGACCGCGGCGCGTCCGATCGGCGGGCCGGGCGCGGTGGTGTCGACCGGTTCACGGCTCCAATACCGCCGCTTCGGCTCCAAATAAATCACTGGGTCACGGCTCACAATCGCCTGCCGCAGAAGCCAATACGCATCCGACGGCGTCGACGGTACGACGACCTTCAGGCCCGCGGTGTGCAGCCAGTAGCTTTCGGTGGACTCGGAATGGTGTTCGACCGCCCCGATTCCGCCGAATGACGGGATGCGGATGGTCACCGGCATGTCGACATCGCCGCGGGTGCGCATCCGGTACTTGGCCAAGTGGCTGACCATCTGATCGAACGCGGGCGCCGCGAACCCGTCGAACTGGATCTCCGGAACCGGGACGAAACCGCGGATCGCCATGCCGATTGCGATGCCGACGATGCCCGACTCGGCCAGTGGCGTGTCGAAACACCGTTGCTCGCCAAAGGTTTCGCTAAGGCCCTCGGTCACCCTGAACACGCCGCCGAGCTTGGCGACGTCTTCGCCGAACACCAGCACCCGCTCGTCGGCCGCCATTGCGTCGTGCAACGCGCGGTTGATGGCCTGTGCCATCGTCAGGGTCGGCGCCGACGTCAACGACGTCAGCATCGGTCCCTGCGGCTCCGGCACGTCGTCGCCGTGCATCGGGGGTCGTTCGATGATTTGCGTCACGTCACGCCTCCTTCGCCAACTCGGCCAGCAGTTCCTCGCGCTGTCGCACCAACTCGGGCGTGATGTCGTGGTAAACCGTGTCGAACATCTCGGCGACGTCGAAATCATCGGAACCGACCACGGATTCGCGCAGTTCGGTTCGCAATCGCTTCGACTTGGCCGCGACCCGCTCCTCGAGCCGCTCTGTCCAGACTCCGACGGATTGCAGATAGACGCGGTAGCGCGCAATCGGATCGAGGGCCGCCCAGTGGTCGACCTCGCTCTGTGTCCTGTATCGCGTCGGGTCGTCGGACGTGGTGTGGGGACCCATCCGATAGGTGATGGCTTCGATGAATGTGGGCCCGCCGCCGTCACGCGCCCGCTGGGCGGCCTCGGCGGTCACCGCGTAGCATGCCAGCACGTCGTTGCCGTCGACGCGGATACCCGGCATGCCGTAGCCGATCGCCCTGTGAGCGATCGACGGCGCCGCCATCTGATGGCTGACCGGTACCGAGATCGCCCACTGGTTGTTCTGGATGAAGAACAGGCACGGTGCCTTGAACACCGCAGCGAAGTTCAGCGCCTCATGCGCGTCGCCCTCGCTGGTGGCGCCGTCGCCGAGGAACGCAAGTGTCACCGAATCCTCGCCCAATCGCTGGGCTCCCATCGCCGCGCCGACCGCATGCAGTCCGTGGGTGCCGATCGGAATGGCGATCGGGGCGCAGCACCGCTCGGTGAAGCCGATACCGCCATGCCACTTGCCCCGCCAGACGGCGCCCATCTGTGCCGGCGTGATGCCACGCAACAGGAACGCGCCGATTTCGCGGTATTGCGGGAACAACCAGTCGGACTTGCGCAGACACGCTGCCGCGCCGATCTGGGCGGCCTCCTGTCCGCGGCACGAAGCGAACAGCGCCAGCTCGCCCTGGCGTTGCAGGTTGATGAACTCGCTGTCGAGGTCGCGCGTGACGACCATCAGTTCGTAGAGCCAGCTCAGCGTTTCGGGTGGCAAATCGCGGGTGTAGCGGTTCTCAGACGTTGCCGCCCCGTCGGGGGCCACGAGTTGGACCGGCTCTTCCTCGACAGTCGTCGCGGTCGCAGATACCCGCGCATTCCGTATAGCCATACCGCCTCCTTTTCGGTGACGGCATGTTTGGCCGTCAGTCCGCGAGGTGCTCAGCACGGAGGCGATCAGAGCAAATCCCCTGGTGAGGGGCTGTCAGCTAGCCGCCGGGGTGGGGCGCTAGCTGGACGATGCGCTCTGCTCGTCGCAGCACTGGGGCAACATCCATTATGCGCTCGTTCTCCGGACGCCTCGGCCCTCGCGGGCCTGCGGGAGGACGTGTCGCGGGTCAGTACTGCCGATATCGCCGTTGCACGTGTTCTTGACGGATCCTGATCTGCTCTTTGCGTTCGTCGGGAGAGACCAGGCGGGTGGCTGCCGGAAGGTGCTGCCGCACGTCCGCGAGCGGCAGCTTGCTGACGTTGACCTTCGGGAGTTGGTCCGGGGATTTCGGATATGTCCACCGCACGGTCATGAACCCCTTGCGCTGGCCGGTGGTGTCGAGCCAGTTCGGTACACCGGGGTCGGTGTGAGCGACCACGTAGCGCGTCATCCCGTCGGCATCTGGTTCTGCCTGAAAACCGTTGAGACTGGTCACATGGTTGGCGTAGTCCAGTGACTCGCCCCAGAGATTGCCGAGATGAAAGCCGGTGTAGGACGGCTTGACTGGGACGTCGATCTCGACCAGCAGGGACTCGTCGGGACCCAAATCGAACATACCGCCGGAGTAGACGTTGGTGCACTGACCGCCGCCCGTCGCGAGGTTGGCCCGCGCGGGCTCGTTGAGTCCGTTGTGCGGCATGAATGTTCGACCGTCGCCGTTCCGGTCGCCGTGTGCCTCCAATACGATGTCATAGAACTCGTTCCAGAATTTCATTTGGTTCTCGACGATTTCGCCGACGCGGCGCATCTTCGCAGCCGCGCCTGCCGGGTCGATCGGCAAAGGATGCGCGCCCTCTTGGCCGACTTGGACGATCTGCAGATCGGGCGATACCTCGGTCTCCCAATCGTGAAAGAGTATGCGCACGATGAGAAATCGCGCGGGTCTAGTGTCCTCGCCCTGACAGCTCGCAATGAAGTTACCCGTGTGAGCTGGCGGCCGCTGCGGGGCAACCAGGATCTCGAACTGACCGTCGGCGACCACGAGGTCGGTGGTGTCCAGCGATCCGGTGATTGCCCGCTCCTTTGGGCTGAGTTCAGCCAGGCTGCCCGAGTCGCCGGCATACGCAGTGTGGGCCTCGATGATGATGTACGGCGGCGACTTCGGGCCGGCCAACCGACCCCGAACCAGATAACTCTTGTCGCCGTCGATCGAGGCCGACAGATACAAGGCATCGGCGTTGTCGATGGTGGCCTTGTCGGCCGGCTGAATGGCACGGCGGAAGTAAGGGAAGTCGGGATCCTCGCAGAAGGCGCGCTCGATGGCGCTGAACGTGAAGCCAAGGAGGTAGCGGTAGCCCTCCGCGAGCCCTCGCTCGGTTTCAGGCGGGGCATGTAGATCGGCAGAATCGATCGCGTCTCGTGCCCGGGTCAGCCCGTGGATCAAGTCGTTCCAGGCCGCGCGGAGCTCGGTGGCGCCGGGCTCAGTTGACACGTGCGTCCTCTCCTTCTGGCGTTGATTCGGACCAGTTGAACCGCTCGAACAGGTCGGCGAGCTGGGTATGGATTTCGTCCGGATCGAGGCCGAACTCTTCGAGGCTGTAGCGGTGCGTCGACTCATGCCCTTGGCCTTGGGCGGCATCGATCGCAGCTGCGGCCGCCGGGCCAAGCTCAAGGCCCAGCTCGTCGTAGACACGGCGCATGGTGATCGCGGGATCGCTTACCAGATCTCGATAGTCGACCACGCACGAACGGATGTCCGGATGTTTCGCCAACACCTCGAGCGGATGCTCGTAGGCATCGAACGACTGGTCGGCAAGAACGCGCAGGGAGTTCTTTATCAATTGCGCGTCGCGTCCACGCAGGGTCCACTCTTTCTGCAGCATCTTTAGCAGGCTCGGGATCGTCTCGTAGGGGTTACGGACTGGCACAACGAACCTCGCGTCGGGGAACGTCTCGATAAGGGACTCGACACGACCGCAAAACGTCGGGTTCTTACTCAGGTGGATTCCCCCGCCGTTCAAGGCGACCTGACGCCGGACACACTCCTTGTAGAAGGTCATCATGCGCCTGCGTTCGCGTTCGCTCCAGCGGTCGACGTGGTAGAAGTCCAACTCGCCCATGTACGGGAACATCACGATCCAGAAACCGGAGCCCAATGACCACGTGAGCAGGAAGTCATCCTCTTCGGGCGCGAAGAAACCCGTCCTGTGCATGTCATTGGTTTCGGCGAAGGCGCGCTGTTCGAGCGCATCGAGCCTGCGTCGCAGTCGCTTTCCGGAGGCGTCGTCGATTCGGAACAGCAGGCGCAGGAGGCGTTTCTCCAGAAGCGACGGGAAGAACATCTCGTACATCAGCACGTAGCTGAACTGAGGGTCCTTGGCCATCAACCGATGCAAGTAGGTCGTCCCGCTTCGGGCATGCCCCACGCAGAACATCGGTTCGCGCACCTCGGTCCGACGCAGCGAGGGGAACAGAATCGGATCCAAGGCGAAGCAAATCGCATGGACGGCAGCGATCGCCGGTACACCGATCAGGAACGCGCAGAACATTTTTCGACGCTGTGACGGGTTCGGCTCCTCGCGCAACAGCCTGAGCATCGTGCGGTAGTTGGCCCAGTCGAAGTAGAAGCGTCTCCCGACACTCATGGAGGGACACTAGTCCCATAAATTTGACAATGTCAAGCAAATGTTAGTGTCCATGCCATGAAGGCTTATGCGGCGCTGGATCCGGAGCTGCCGCTGGCCGCGGTCCCTGCCTATGCGAGGCGCGTCGAGCAGGTGGGATTCGACGGTCTGCACGTCGCTGAGACCATCCACGACTCCCTGGCCGTGGCCCTGCTCGCCCTCGAACACACCACGCGGATCACCATCCGCACGGCGGTGACACTGGCATTCGTCCGCAGCCCAACCCTCGTCGCATACTCGGCGTGGGACCTCTCGATCCTGTCGGGCGGACGGTTCGAGTTGGGGCTCGGCAGCCAGATCAAGCAGAACATCCAGGATCGCTTCGGGATGCCGTGGACCGAACCGCGATCACGGATGAAGGAGTACATCGGCGCCCTGGACACTCTTTTCGGAGCCTTCCGCACCGGCGGCTCGGTTCACTACGAAGGCGATCACTACCGGTTGACCCGCCTGCAGCCGTACTTCAACCCGGGCCCCAGCGACGCGGTCATTCCGCCAATTTGGTTGGGCGCGGTGAACATTGGCATGTGCGAGCTCGCCGGCGAGGCGGCCACCGGCGTGGTCACTCACTCCACCAACTCCGACCCCGCTTACCTTCGCGATGTCGTGCAACCCGCGTTGCAACGAGGTGCGGCCAGCGCCGGACGGAACACCGAACCCCTGATCGTGGCGTCGACGGCAATCGCGACGGGTGATAGTGACGCCGCGGTCGCGCGTGAACGCGAACGGCAGCGGCGCATGCTTGCGTTCCTGTACTCGACGCCGGCGTACGCACCGGGGCTTGAGCGACGAGGCTGGAGCGACCTGCCGGACGAGCTTCGCGCGTTGGTGAGGGCGCAGCAGTGGGACAACCTACCGACGGTGCTCAACGATGCGGTGCTCGACGAGTTGGTCATCTGCGGACGGTACGACGAACTGCCCGGGATTCTCAGGGCGAAATACGGGCAGGTCGCCGACGGGGTGGTGCTGCCTCCGCTGCGGGATCAGAGCGACGACGGGCTACTGGGAGCCTGTGTGGAGGAACTGAGACAGCACGTCTAATCGGAACCACGTAGTCCTGTCCGCCTTCATGGTTCGTTGTCGATCGAGGTTGCCGTCGTATCGGCGAGAAAGCGCGCCAGAAGCCGATCGAACTCGTCGAGCTCCGCAGCCGACCAGCCCGACAGTGCGCGCTCGAGGTGACGTCGTCGCACACCTTGCAGCGATCCCGCGACTCGCTTCCCAGCCGAAGTCACGGCCACCAGCGAGACGCGCCCGTCCGCCGGATCGGGCTGTCTCGCGACGAGCCCCGCCTCGACGAGCGCGTTCACCTGTCGAGCGGCCATACCCATGTCCATGTGGGCGATGCGTGCCAGGCCACCCATCGGGAGTGGACCCTGGTCGATCAAGGTTCGCAGCAGGACATACGACGGCTGCGACAGTTCCACCTCGGCGGCAGCGGCTTGCCGAGCGAACATCGAACGACTTCCGCTCAGCCGCATCACTCGCGCGAGCGTGTGGTTGATGGAGTCCAGCGACTCTTGTCGACCCGAGGAAGCCATTGGCAAATGATGCATGCAAGCCCGGGCCGGGTCCGAGGCGCCTGCGACGTCCAATCTGCCCGCCTCTGAGCGACAACGGCGTTTATCCAGGTCAAAGGCATATACAAAGGTTGTTGATCAACGACAAGACAATGCCTTCACCGCAGGTCAGCGGGTTGTCGCTCAGAGCCGGGCACAACGATGGTCGCCCGGAACGGCGGCATCGCCGTCACACACCGGCTCCTAGACGCCTTCGTTCGGCGCGAACGCGACGATCCGTTCAGCGCGCCGAAGCACGGGCGCATCGACCATCAAGCCCTCGAATGCGGAACACACCGCGCTCGTCGGCTGCCCGCGCGAGTACTGCTCGCGCCCATTGAACCTGTTCCTCAGACGGCGCATAGCCGCCGCGGATGACCGCCACCTGCGACGGGTGAATCGCAACTTTCGCGTCGAAACCAACAGCCACCGCGTCGTCGCACTTCCTTGGCCAGGCCATCGAGATCTTTGATGTCGAGATACACCGAATCCAGCGCCAGCCGTCCGTATGCTTTGGCCGCCAGCAGGGATTGCGATCGGACGTGTCGGGCAACCTCGCGATATGAGCCGTCCGGATAGCGGTTGGCGGTGCCGCCGAGGACCGCGAACAGATCCTCTGCGCCCCACATCACCGCGACGTGCGTTGTCCACCGCGCCAATTCATTGACGATCAGCGCGCCCTTGGGCGTTTCGATCAGCACGATCACATCCAGCGGCGCCAGGTCGCTGATCTGTGCGACCGCTCGCATTTGGGCAGCATCACGGTCGTGTAGGGGGTACTCGTCAGCGCCTCGAGATCGAGTTCCTGGTCGGCGTGTCGAGCTCGGTTGACGCGCACGACGGTGCGCGCCGGATCGAGCTGCGAGTCGACCAGCGCTTGCGCGCGCGGCGCCGATCGTCGGCCGCAACCCGTCTTCGAGGTCGAGGATCACGACATCGGCTGCTGCTGCGGCCTTTTGGTAGCGCTCCGGGCGGTCGGCCGGGCAGAACAGCCACGCCGGGCCCGGACTGCGTCAGGCCACTCAGTCGTCCCTCCTCGGGCCGCATGCGCACCAGAGTCTTTCGCGATGCGGTGGCGACAACGTCGTCGTGCTGGTTGCGGCCGGTGTGCGCGAACGTCACGATGCCCTCGCCGGGACGGCTCTTGGACTCCCGCTTGTCGGTGATCACGGTTTCGGCGTACAGCGTGTCACCGTGGAAAAGCGGCTTGGGGAAGGCGATTTCAGAGAAGCCGAGGTTGCCGACGATGGTGCCCTGGGTCAGCTGCGCGACCGACAGACCAACCAGCGTCGACAGGGTGAACATCGAGTTCACCAGCCGCTGATTGAACGGCGGCAGAGCGTCGGAGAACGCGGCATCCAGATGCAGCGCTTGGGTGTTCATCGTCAGCGTGGTGAACAGCACATTGTCGGCCTCGGTGATGGTCCGGCCCGGACGATGCAGGTACCGCACACCGATTTCGAACTCCTCGAACCACAGCCCGCGCTGGACTACTCTGACGGCTGCTTGCTGTTCTCGGTCACAGCCCAACCTCACGCGCGATCAGCATCAGCTGCACTTCTGTGGTCCCCTCACCGATCTCGAGGATCTTGCTGTCCCGGTAATGCCGGGCCACGGGATATTCGTTCATGAACCCGTATCCGCCGTGAACCTGGGTGGCGTCGCGGGCGTTGTCCATCGCCGCTTCGCTGGCGACCAGCTTGGCGATCGCCGCCTGTTTCTTGAACGGCTTGCCGGCCAACATCAGTGCCGCCGCGTCGTAGTAGGCAGTGCGGGCGGCGTGCGCGCGGGCCTCCATCCGAGCGATCTTGAACGCGATGGCCTGATAGCGGCCGATCGCCTGGCCGAAAGCTTCGCGTTCCTTGGCGTACTTGACGCTCTCGTCCACACAGCCCTGCGCCGCGCCGGTGGACAGCGCGGCGATCGCGATGCGGCCCTCGTCGAGGATGCGCAGGAAGTTGGCGTAGCCGCGGCCGCGCTCTCCGAGCAGATTCTCTTCGGGCACCCGCACGTCGTCGAAGCTCAGCGGGTGGGTGTCCGAGGCGTTCCAGCCGACCTTGTCGTAGGCGGGCTCGACGGTGAATCCCGCGGTGGGCGCCGGCACCAGGATCGTCGAGATCTCCTTCTTGCCGTCGCCGCTCACCGGTCACCGCGGTGACGGTGACCAGCTTGGTGATGTCGGTGCCGGAGTTGGTGATGAACTGCTTGGAGCCGTTGATCACCCAGTGCGCCGTCGTCGAGTTGCGCGGTGGTCTTGGTCGCGCCGGCATCGGTGCCGCCGCCCGGCTCGGTCAGACCGAACGCGCCCAGCGCCTTCCGCTGGCCAACAGCGGCAACCATTCCTGCTTCTGCTCTTCGTTGCCGAACCGGTAGACGGGCATGGCGCCCAGCGACACGCCGGCCTCGAGGGTGATCGCCACGCTCTGGTCGACCTTGCCCAGTTCCTCCAGCGCCAGGCACAGCGCGAAGTAGTCGCCGCCCATGCCGCCGTACTCTTCCGGGAACGGCAGGCCGAACAGGCCCATCTCGGCCATCCCGGCGACCACTTCGTAAGGGAAGGAGTGCTCTTCGTCGTGCTTGGCGGCCACCGGCGCGACCACGCTCTGGGCGAAGTCGCGAACCGTCTTGGCGAGCTGTTCGTAGTCATCGGGCAGCGTCCCGGTCGACAGGAAATCAGGTCATGAGCTTCCTTCGTCTCTCTTCGTGCTTGCGGTGATTCGGGCCAGCGGCTGGCCCACTTTGACCTGGTCGCCAACGGCGACGAGAAGTTCGACGACACCGTCGACCGGCGCGGTCAGCGCGTGCTCCATCTTCATCGCCTCGACGGTGACGACGACGGTGCCGGCCTCGACTCGCTGGCCGTCGTCGACACCGACCGCGACCACCGAGCCGGGCATGGGACTGATCAGTTCGGCGTCGCCGCTGTGCTCTTCGTCGGGCCGCACCGGCGCTTCGCGGACCTCTTCGACCACCGCGGTACGCCCGCGCGCCGGCCAGCCAGATCTGGCTGTCGTGGCGGCCACGAGGTATCGGTGCGCAGCCCGTCCAGCGTCACAGTCAGCCGGTCACCATCGAGAGATGCTGTGAGCGAACGGTTTCGCCGTCTTCGATGCAGCCGTCGGCAGCGTCCGGGGTGCCGGTGATGTGCACGTGGTCGGTGCGATCACCGGCATGCAGCCGGAGCTTGTCGGCGCCCGCTGCCCCGACCCGCCATCCCGACGGCACCTCCCACAGGTCGCCGCCCGCGTGCGGGCCAACGCCGCAGCCATCGGTAGGCCGCCGCGGCGATCAACTCGTCATCGCCGGCTGCGCCGGGATGAAGTCGGCGTCACGACGGTCCAGCAGTCCGGTGTCGAGCCGGCCCGCGACGACGTCGGGATCGGCTAGCAGGAAGCGCAGGAACTCGATGTTGGTGGTGACACCGAGCACCGCGGTGTCGGCCAGTGCCCGGTCGAGCGCTCGCAGCGCGGCGGCCCGGTCGGCGCCGTGGGCGATGACTTTCGCCAACATCGGGTCGTAGTCGCTGCCGACGACCGTGCCGCGGGCAGGCCCGAGTCGACCCGGACGCCGGGCCCCTCGGGTTCGACGAGGTCGAGCACGTCGCCGCCGGTGGGCAGGAAGCCGCGCGCCGGATCTTCCGCGTAGACCCGCGCCTCGATCGCGTGCCCTGCATCACGATGTCGTCCTGGGCGACGGCAGCTTCTCCCCTGCCGCGATCCGGACCTGCCACTCGACGAGGTCCACGCCGGTGACCAACTCGGTGACCGGATGCTCGACCTGCAGCCGGGTGTTCATCTCCATGAAGAAGAACTCGTCGGGCCGGTCGGCGGAGACGATGAACTCCACCGTGCCCGCGCCGGTGTACTCCACGCTGCGGGCGGTATCGCAGGCGGCGGCGCCGATCCGTTGCCCGGGTCGCGGCATCGAGCAGCGGAGACGGGGCCTCCTCGATCACCTTCTGATGCCGACGCTGCAGGCTGCACTCGCGCTCGCCGAAGTGCACCACGTTGCCGTGCCTGTCGGCCAGCACCTGCACCTCGATGTGCCTGGGGCGCAGCACAAACCGCTCCAGAAACAGCGTGTCGTCGCCGAATGCGGCCGCGGCCTCGCGGCGCGCGCTGGCCAGGGCGGCCGGTAGGTCCGGGCTCGATGCACGACCCGCATGCCCTTGCCGCCGCCACCGGCGGATGGCTTGACCAGGACCGGGTAACCGATCTCGTCGGCGGCGGCGATCAGTTCGTCGTCGGTCAGGCCGGGCCGTGCGATACCGGGCACCACCGGCACCCCGAAGGCCGACACCGCGGCCTTGGCGGCGATCTTGTCGCCCATGGTCTGGATCGCCGCCGACCGGCGGCCCGATGAACACGATGCCCGCAGCCTCCAGAGCGGCGGCGAAATCAGCGTTCTCCGAGAGGAATCCGTAGCCGGGGTGGACGGCCTGCGCGCCGGTGCGGGGCGGCGCGTCGACGATCGCGTCGATGTTGAGATAGCTGTCGCGCGCGGTGCGGGCCCGATGCCGACCGCGACGTCGGCCTCGGCGACGTGTCGCGCGTCGGCGTCGGCGTCGCTGTAGACGGCGACCGATCGAATGCCCATGGCCCGCAGTGTGCGGATCACCCGAACGGCGATCTCGCCGCGGTTGGCGACCAGAACAGTGTCGAAAGTCTGGGAAGCCATCAGCACTCACATCCGGAAGACGCCGTAGGAGACCGGGTCGAGCGGCGCCTGGCCGACACCGAAAGTGCCAGCCCGACAACAGTTCTGGTGTCGGCGGGGTCGATCACCCCGTCGTCCCACAGCCGCGCTGTGGAGTAGTACGGGTTGCCCTGATGCTCGTACTGCGCGCGGATCGGCGCCTTGAACGCTCTTCCTCCTCGGCGGTCATCTCCCCGCGCACCGTCGCGAGCACCGAGGCCGCCTGCTCGCCGCCCATCACCGAGATCCGCGCGTTGGGCCACATCCACAGGAAGCGCGGCGAATACGCCCGTCCGCACATCGAATAGTTGCCCGCGCCGTAGGAGCCGCCGATCACCACGGTCAGCTTGGGTACCCGCGCGCACGCCACCGCGGTCACCATCTTCGCGCCGTGCTTGGCGATGCCGCCGGCCTCGTAGTCGCGGCCGACCATGAACCCGGAGATGTTCTGCAGGAACAGCAGCGGCACCATGCGCTTGTCGCACAGCTCGATGAAATGCGCGCCCTTGACGGCGGATTCGCTGAACAGCACGCCGTTGTTGGCGACGATGCCGACCGGGTGGCCGTGGATGCGGGCGAAGCCGGTGACCAGCGTGGTGCCGTATTCGGCCTTGAACTCGCTGAACTCGCCGCCGTCGACGATGCCGGGTGATGACCTCGTGCACGTCGTACGGAACCCGCGGATCGACCGGCACCACGTCGTACAGCTCGGTCTGGTCGGCGATGGCGTCGACCGTCGGCAGCACATCCCATGGCCGGGCGGTGCGCGGCCCGAGCGTGGCCACGATGCGCCGCACGATCCGCAACGCGTCGCGGTCGTCGTGCGCGAGATGGTCGGTGACGCCGGAGGTCTTGGAGTGCAGTTCGCCGCCGCCGAGTTCCTCGGCCGTGACCACCTCACCGGTCGCGGCCTTCACCAGCGGCGGGCCGCCGAGGAAGATCGTGCCCTGGTTGCGGACGATCACCGCCTCGTCACTCATCGCCGGCACGTATGCGCCGCCTGCGGTGCACGAGCCGAGCACCGCGGCGATCTGCGGAATGCCCTCGGCTGCAGGTTGGCCTGGTTGTAGAAGATCCGGCCGAAGTGTTCGCGGTCGGGGAACACCTCGTCCTGGCGTGGCAGGAACGCGCCACCGGAGTCGACCAGGTAGATGCACGGCAGCCGGTTCTGCCCCGCGATCTCCTGTGCGCGCAGGTGCTTCTTGACCGTGATCGGGTAGTAGGTGCCACCTTTGACCGTCGCGTCGTTGGCCACGATCATGCATTCGCGGCCGGAGACCCGGCCGATCCCGGTGATGATGCCGGCGCCGGGGCATTCGTCGTCGTACATTCCGTCGGCGGCCAGCGGCGCGAATTCCAGGAAGGGGCTGCCGGGGTCGAGCAGGCCGTCCACGCGGTCGCGCGGCAGCAGCTTGCCGCGGCTGACGTGGCGGTCGCGGGCGCGTTCGGGGCCGCCCAGCGCGGCGGTGGCCAGCTTTGCGCGCAACTGGTCGACCAGCGCGACGTGCTCGTCGCGATGTGATGCCGGCGGAGTCATCGCTGGACCCGTTTCTTTTGAGTTAATGACGACTAACTCATGGTATGTTAGTCACGATTAACCGAGATGTCCACTAGCGATGGAATGACACATGGCTTCCTCTTCCGTATCGGCGCCCGCCGCCACGCGGCGCAGCCGGGCGAAGTCGGATCGCCGCAGCCAGCTGCTCGCCGCCGCCGAGCGCCTGATCGCCGAGCGCGGGTATCTGGCGGTGCGGCTGGAGGACATCGGGGCCGCAGCGGGCGTCAGCGGTCCGGCGATCTACCGGCACTTCCCCAACAAGGAGGCGCTGCTGGTCGAGTTGTTGGTCGGGATCAGCACCCGGCTGCTGGCCGGCGCGACGGACGTCGTCACAAAGGTGCACGACCCGGCAGGCGCGCTGGACGGCCTCATCGACTTCCACCTCGACTTCGCACTCGGTGAACCTGACCTGATCCGCATTCAGGACCGCGATCTAGCGCACCTTCCGCCGACGGCCAAGCGACAGGTGCGAAAGGCGCAACGCCAATACGTCGAGATCTGGGTTGATGTGCTGCGCCGGCTGGACATTAGCCTCAGCGAGAGCGATGCCCGGCTGATGGCGCACGCGGCGTTCGGATTGTTGAATTCGACACCACACAGCCCGAAACCCGGTGCAGCGAAAGCGGCCGAGGCCAGCTCGCGTGCCGTCCTACGGGCAATGACGGTTGCGGCGCTGACCTCGGCCGGTGGTACAGGGCGTTAGTACCAGACTTTCCTGCCGCCGACGGCCCGTCCGGTGGATCCGAGGATCCAGAACACGGCGCCGACAACGATTAGCACGACGCCGATGTAGGTCAGGATCGAGATGCCGAAGATCAGCCCAAGGACGAGCAGGATGGCTCCTAGGACAATCATGGTTACTCCATTTCTTCCGAATTGTTAACTGCCAGTTGACTACTGGCTGGGCTCGGGCACGTTGCAGCTGGTCACCTTTGGGTTGACACCCGCGTAGTTCAAGGGACCGGCAACCACCGTCAGCGCGATGGACCCCGCTGTCGCACAATTGCTCTCAGTGTTTTTGAAGTAATCGCGCTGATATGCAGCGATCACCCCGATCACCAACCAGACGAGCACAATGACGCCGAGAATTCCGCCACCTCGCATGCTCCGCCTCCATCCGTGTATTGCGCCAGTGACTGGCGCGCAGGTCCGGTTTACCCGGCAGACAATTTGTCCAAACCTTCCGGTAGCTACGGATTGATCACGATATGGAAGTGGCGGCGAATGCCGCAGTGAGCCAGTCGGACATGGCCCTGACCAGCACAGCACGGTTTTCCCGCTTGTCGATCTCGTGCCCGTCGTCGTCGAAGACCAACAGCTCGACGCGGTGGCCGAGCGCGCGCAATGCGTCGTACATTTGCTGTGATTCGGTGGGCGGCACGTTGGTGTCGTTGAGGCCGTGGACCAACAGCAGCGGCGCGGTCAATGCGTGCGCACGCAGCAGCGGCGACAACCGGTCAAGCAGTTCCCGGTCGCTGACCGGGTGGCCGTACTTCGGATGAGCCGCCGCGGCAATCCACGGTTCGGTGTTGCGGTACCACGTGTTCAGGTCGCTCATCCCGCAAATGCTGATTCCTGCGGCGAATAGTTGCGGATGAAAAGTTAGTGCCGCCTGCGTCAAATACCCGCCGTACGACCATCCGCAGCATGCGACGCGGTCGCTGGGGGCGAGGTCGCGGTCGACCAGATAGCGCACCGCGTCGGCGACGTCGTCGATCGCCGCGAATCGCCGCTCCTTGTCGTCTGCGTGCATGAACGTGCGACCGAATCCCCCGGAACCCCGGACATTTGGCAGGAATACGGTGATGCCGATTTCCAGCAGAGGCGGGAAGAACTCGTTGTAGCCAGGCGTGCCCTGCCCTTCCGGCCCGCCGTGCAGGAAGAGCATCGCGCCGACCGGTTCGACGCCAGGCGGCGGCCGGAACAACCAACCGCTGAATTCCAGCCCGTCGCGCGCGGTGATGGTTTCGAGACTGGGGTCGGCGGCGACGGGCCCGCTGCTGGGCTCCCTGTCGACGGGTTCCCATTCCCGGGTGCGCGGATCGACCAACTCGACCGTCGGCGGCAACGATGGGCCTTCGACCGTCATCGCAACCATCGACCCGCCGGCACTGATGCTCAACTCACTGGCCACCATGCCGGGCAGCGGAATAGGCTCATCCAGGGTGTAGTCGGCGTATTCAAGGATCTGTAATTCGCTGGCGCCGTTGATGTTCCACAACATCGCCACTGTCGAGAGGTCGTCGCTGACGATGAATTCGTCGAGCTCATAGCCCGGCCGCTCGGCAACCACCTGATACGACACCCCGTCCGGAGTCGTGGTGACCTCCAACAGCCGGGCGTGCTCGACGCCGTTCTCGCTGCGGATGAGGGCACGGACATAACCTTCGGTGCTGTTGACCCCGTGGACCTTCGCCGGGTGGTAGAGCTCGGTGAGTTCGCCTTCAAGACCGGCACGCAGCCGGCGCGGATGGTGGTCGTCGAGGATGATCCCGGCATCGGTAGTGGAACCCGGATCGTATGGCAGCAGCGCGATTTCGGTCAGGCCGCGCAGCATGATCAGATCACGGTAGCCGCGCGGCCCAACCCGCACCAGCGATGCCCCCGCCCACGCGTCGACGAGCCGGCCGCCCGAGCGGCGGTCGAGCACCACCGTCGTACCGTCGGACGGATCAATCAGGCACGAGCTGCCGATTCCGTCCTCTCCGGTGAGGATCGCCGCCACCTGGGTGCCGTCCCAGGCGATCAGCTCTGCGGTGCCTTCCAGCGCACCCACTGGCCAATGGTCGATGCGACGCGCGTCGCGATCGTCGGGATCGGTTGTCACGACCCAGATCTGACTGCGGGTGGCGCCCTCGGGTGCGACCTCACACGCCAACCAGTGGCCGTCGGCCGAATGAAGCACGCGGGTGACGGCGCCCTCGACGGGCAGCTCGACGTCGCGCGACGAACTGGCCCGCCAGCCCCGCAGGAAGCTTTGCACGGCGCGCGGGAAGCCGCCGTCGTCCACCAGATGGGCGAACGCGGTCGCGTCCGGCGACATCGACGCGCCATAGACCCGACGGACCTGCGTTCCCACCGTGTCGATTCTGCATGGTCGAACCTCCGCCGGTGGGACCAGACTCGCGTAAACCCAGCGCAGTCCACGATCTCTGAGCGCTTGCACAGGTACCCTGCAGCCATGAGGTGGGTATGACGGATACACCACGCCGCGACGGGCCCGAACCGGTGGGCGACAGCTATCCCGGAAACACCGATCCGGCGTATGCGAGTCAGGCGCCCTACGGCCCCACCTACCAGGCACCGGGCGCGCCTGCGCCCACTGAGCGGCTGCCCGCTTATTCGCCCTATGGCTATGACCCGTACGCGACCGGGCAATACGGCCCGCAGTATCCGCCGGTCGAGGGGTCCGAGCCACCCTCACCGGAAGGTCCAAGTCGCCGCGCTGGCTGTGGATTGTCGCCGGCATCGCAGTTCTGACCGTGATCGGGCTGGTGATCGCGCTGGTGATCGTCAACAGTTCCCGCCAGGAGACCGTCGTCGCGCCGCTGCCCTCGCTCACGGAGCCGAGCTTCACCACCCGAACGCCCACGACCACGCAGCGTCCGACCGTTCCCGGTTCCCGGCGCCGACCCTGCCGAGCACACCGTCCACCTCCGGCCCGAGCGCGCCGGGTACGACGCAAACCGTGGTGTACGACGTCTCCGGCGACGGTCGGGCCATCAACATCACCTACGTGGACACTGGGGGTGTGCTTCAGACCGAGTTCAATGTGATGCTGCCGTGGAGCAAGGAGGTCGAGCTGGCGCAGCCGGCCGAGGACTCCGCCAGCGTCAGCATCATCAACGTAGGCCGCGAAGTGAGCTGCTCGATCACCGTCAACGGTGCGCAGGTGCAGCAGCGCACCGGTACAGGCCTGACGATCTGCACCGCGACCGGTTAGACGGCCGCCTTGGCGGGCACCCGCACCGCAAGCATCGCGGTGAAGCCGACCGCCAATACCAGCATTAGACCCGCGATGCCCGCCCGGTCCGCCCCGAAGATGGCGACGAACGTGGAGAACAGGAAGGGCGCGAGGGGCGCAACGGCCCGGCTCCCGTTGGCTATTAAGTTAAAAGACATAATGGCAACAAATGTATCTGACCGTAACCGTATCGACTGGCGCAGTGCGTCAGAGGAGAAAGGTGACTTCTACGAACTCGAACGAAGCGCTAATGGTCAACATTTTAGCAAGATATATGGAGTCGACGCTAAAGGCATAGCATCAACCTATACCTATTGGGATCAGATGCCTTTCAATGGAATAAATTACTACCGCCTTAAATTGATAAACGCGGGTGGTAAAACGTCCTATTCAAAAATAGTAACGGCTACAACATCTGTTAACACCACATTTACGGTAGAGGCCTTCCCCAACCCTGTAACGGATATCGTAACAGTGAATCTGAGGGGTGCTTCAGCCGGAAACCCTACGCTAACTGTAACGGATCTCGCAGGCAGGACTATTAAAACCGTCCCTGTAAATAATACAAAAATGGAGATCAGCTTAAAGACCTTAGCACAGGGTGTATATCTTGTTCGCTATAACGGATGATCAACGCAGTACTACGATAAAAATAGAAAAACAATAATCCTTACGTATACGAAAGCACTGGATATTTATCAGTGCTTTTGTATATTTCTTTAATTCCCAAAGACCAGATTAATAATGCCACCACTATTTGTTGATGAAGATATTGCTGTTGCAAAAACACTCAGTACCGACTTCTATTTAGATCCCGAATATTTCGAAGAAGCCAAACGAAAGATCTTTTCTCAAAGCTGGTATTTTATAGGTACAGACAATCTCGTTGCAGAGACAAACGACTGTTACCCTTTTACCTTAATGGAAGACTCGTTGAACGAACCTCTGGTGCTCACAAAAGATAAAGAAGGTGAGATACGCTGCCTTTCAAATGTATGTACACACCGCGGCAATATCCTGGTAACAAAAGCGTGCAACCAACCCCATATCCGGTGCCGGTACCATGGCAGAGTATTCCATCAGGATGGTACATTCCGGTCTATGCCTGAGTTTAAAGAAGTAAAGAACTTCCCTTCTCCAGCAGATGATCTCACTTCATTGCCCATTTACAAACTCGGGAATTGGCTATTTACGTCGTTAAATAAAACACAGTCATCATCTATATTTTTCGATGAGATGATATCACGCTTGAATTGGATTCCGTTAGAAGAATTTTCCAAAGCAACCCATTACAAGCACCTTTACGGTAAATGCGAACTGGGCGCTATATTGCGAAAACTACCTGGAAGGGTTCCATATCCCGTTTGTGCATGCCGGCCTTAACTCCGTAATCGACTTTGGATCTTACACCACGGAACTATTCACTTACTCCAACTTACAATTGGGCATAGCAAAAGGTAACGAGCTATGTTTCGATCTGCCACCATCGTCTCCGGATTTCGGAAAAAAAGTAGCCGCATACTATTTCTTCGTATTTCCCAACCTGATGTTCAATTTCTATCCTTGGGGGTTATCCCTGAATATCATAGAGCCCATAACCATTGATAAGACAAGAGTTCGTTTCCTAAGTTACATCTGGAAAGAAGAGCTTTACAACCAGGGAGCAGGAGCGTCGTTGGATACCGTAGAAATGGAAGATGAAGAAGTGGTTGAAGCTGTACAACAAGGTATCCGCTCCACGTTCTACGAACACGGAAGATACTCCGTCACCCGCGAGCAGGGTACCCATCACTTCCACAGGTTGATCTGTGAATTTATGAATAGATAGACTGAGTTTATCGAAGTCGTCGAAGCCCTTCCACAACTACGCTCCATATTTTACCCCGTGGTTGGTGTCCTCACCAACCATTTAAACACGATAATTTTTTGGGTCCGGGCTCCACTACTACTATGGATCACCGGTGGCGATGGCACCCTTCATCTACGGATCCTATTGAACACCTCCGTAGAGACCAATTCATGGCGTCTAACTACCGGCATCCACCCATGGCTATACTCCCGCACAACATCTTATTCCAGCCCTTATATTTCGACTGTAACAGCTTCCAACTAGCAGCTAACCTCTTGCTGTATCCACGCCAGATACGCCACATATACACACTACATTCATACCTCCGTCATAGCTCCACCATATTTCCGCCGGATTTCCGCCATATCAGACCAATACCTCCGCCATAGTTACGCCATAGTTACGCCAATGTCATGCGTTATTTATGCCAAAATGGCAGGCGTCTATTGACGAACTATCCACCATCAGAAAAGCATCATAAGCATTATAAACCGGGTTTTTATCCCGCACTGAACCAATATTCAAACTCGTTATTTGTATTCCCTTGTCTCAGATAGAAATTATATGCTGGTGTATTATATATCGTATTCAGATAGTTTGCGCTTCCATCTTAGTCAATGATCTGAAATACTCAGAAGGTGTTTGACCTGTCAACTCCTTAAAATAGCGGTTGAATGAAGACTTGGATTTAAAACCGGCGTCAAAGGCCAGGTTTAACATATTCACCTGTATATCCTTGCTGTGGAGATCATTCAGTTTATTGACCACATGATTTGTCCGGTATTCATTAATGTAGTGATAGAATGATTTTCCTGCGTATTGATTCAGCGTTTCTGAAATATGATATTTGCTCAGCTTGCTTAAGCTGGCTAGCTTGTCCAGGTTAAGATCGCAATCGGCGAATACGACTTGCTGACTCATACAGTCTTCCAGCTTTAACCAGATCCGTTTCATATCTTTTTCATTTAAAGTGCTTCTTTTCACTTCTTCCTGGTGGTCGGGCGGTACTCCTTCTTTCTTCTCTCGCAGATCATATGCCGGAGGTTCTAACATCATCGGTTTAAAGACTTCTGCGGAACTGTTAGGATTCAATTCAGCATATCGGTAGTTGATTATCCTAAGACAAATGAGTACAAGCAGGGAATACGCAATGCCTCTTGAAATGACGTTTAACTGGTAGCCATTGTATTGCAGCAATGAAGACACTAAGGCAACAACACTCAGCAACATAAGGATCGCTGCTAATTGAATGATGAGCTTCCGCTCTCGTTTTTCTGCGGGTAAGTAATTAACGGCTTTCCGGATAGCGATATAAGAAAAAGTAAACCCTAACGGAATGAGCGCCCAGAAGGTCAGAGTATTATACCAGTACAGCATTTCGTGCCCCGCATCCGGAGATGCTACAAGGACGCTTATTACCGAGAAATAACCAATCATGCCTGCTATGAAGGGAATAAAAATGTACCATTTGGATACAGGTATAAAGGAAGCATCAATGACCTTTCGCGTATACAAGTACAACAAAGGGCCGTAACAAAAGCCTATAAACGTATTCATCATCAATCGCACCTCACGGTCACTCACAAAGTTGTAGATGATGAGCTTGATGGATAAATGCGTAGCAATACAACCGACAAGCAGTATCAAAATGCCGTCAGCACTATTTCGTAACCTGCTTTTCCAGAGTAATCCCGCTGCCACCAATGCCTGGAAAATTCCGATAGCAATTATGTATTCCATGTCTTGCTAAAAATTTGTCAAACAAAGCTAGACGACCCATGTTACCGCAACATTAAGATGGTCAAAATGGGTGTGCTTAAGTAAAAGGTAACATTTTCGTAATCTCGTTTAAGTTGTTGATAATCAACCGCTATTAGTGCCAATGGGACGATTGATACGGGATAAGATCGTAACTGTTGGAGCAGGTCGATTTCCGCTTCTACATTCGCAAACCTTTGCCGCAAAATAGATATCATGCAACCTAAATTTACCGTAAAACCTTCCCCCAAGAGGGTCAGCAAAAGCCTGCTGGCCAGCAGTATATTCATTATGTCAGTCATGGCTATCGCCGCCAGGGGCCAGACAATAAAAGGAAAAATAATCAGTGATGCTGGCACTTTGCCCGGAGCCACTGTGAAAGGAATTTCTTTTGAACAGGGTACCGCCTCTGATCTGGAAGGAGTGTTTACGCTCAATGCTCCCGCCACAGGAAAAGCGAAAATTGTTATTTCCTATATGGGCTTTTCTCCCAAAGAGCTGGAGCTCGACCTTCAGAAAGGAGTCAATGACCTGGGTAATATAGAAATGGTGGCCAGCAAGGATGGAAACCTGGGAGAGGTGGTAGTAACCGGTACGATAGCGCCATCACAGGCAAAAGCCTATAGTATCAAGAAGAACTCTATTGCCATTATGGATGTACTGGCTGCCGATGCCATAGGAAAATTGCCGGATAGAAATGCAGCGGAAGCAGTGCAGCGTATGCAAGGTGTGGCAGTAGCGCGCTATCATGGTGAGGCAGACCAGGCTACGGTGCGCGGAACGCCTTTCGCATGGACGGCGACTTTATTTAACGGAACACGGCTACCCAGTTCCAATGTAGTGGGAAATCGTTCCTCCGTATTGGATGTAGTACCCTCCGAGATCATCCAATATGTACAAGTCGCCAAGGCAATAACTCCGGATATGGAAGGCGATGCGATCGGTGGGTCGATCAACTTTATTACACGAACCGCTCCTGCAAAACGAACGCTTAACGTAAGCGGTGCAGGTGGTTACAGCACTTTTTCTAAGAATGCTACGTATAACGCATCATTAGTATATGGAGATCGTTTCTTTAAGGATAAACTAGGTGTAATCGTGTCGGGCGCTATCTGGAATCGCCAGTGGGGTTCTGATGCATTTGATGTTTCTTATAATACCGGTTTGGCAGATGACAAACAAAAGAAATCAATCAATACAGTCATGTTCAAGCGATATATGGGTACACGCCAGACAATGGCTGTAAATGTCGGTGCAGAGTATAAAATAAACTCAACTAACAAGGTCTTCTTCAGAGGTATGGCAAATAAATTTAACGATATACGCCCTGTTTATGAATCGTATATTGACTATACCAATAAAAGATACCAATACAATTATCGCTATTCACATTACCAGACCACACTTACCGGTTTAGAACTGGGAGGAGAACATCAGTTCGGTAAAAAACTAAAAGTCGATTGGGGTCTGAGTGATTACAAAGCTCGCTTTTTCCTGGAAACTCCTCCAACCAACAGTACAAAAGGATTACCTATCTCTACATTCCGTCAGAAGATCACTAGTGGATTTAAAAATCTTTCAAATGATGGTAAGCGATATTGGGGATTTGATTCACCAAACGGTGTAGGCGGCACGCCGGATAACTTTGCGTCTGGCGTCAGCGACCCGGGAGAGGTTATGAGCGCTGATAAATTACTGTTGTCGCAATTAGTGATCTCTAAATTGGATAACAGTGAACACGACCAGGTAGGTCAGCTCAATTTGAAGATAGAGGCCTCCCCTAAGGTGCATTTCAAACTGGGTGGAAAATACCGGCATAAGGAAAGGGAAAGCAGCTATGGCGCCACTACGGTGTATCTGCCCGGCGCAGCGCTTGGTGTGCCTAACGCTCCTGCATTGCTCACATTATCGCAACTCAATACGACCTCCTTCCCTGAAGGCTCCACTTTCTTTGGAAGTATGGACGGTGATCACAGTCAGTACATAATGAATCCTCTTACCAAAAATCAGCTGTTTGATATGTATGGTAATGAGTTCCTGACAAAGAACGGCTTTGTAGATGCAACCCCTAAAACAAGTCCGACTGCATTGTACACCGGTACTGAAAACGTAATGGCTGGTTACGTAATGGCGGAAGTAGATGCAACAGACAAACTGAAAGTAATCGGTGGTGTCCGCAATGAATACACTAGCATGACCCTGAAGGGATCAAAGGCGATAACAGAAGGTTCTCCCGCAACCACAGTCATACAGGCTTCTACAGTAGAGAATAACTATAACACCTTGCTGCCGATGTTGCATCTGAAGTATAGCCTGAGTGAAAAGTCAAACCTTCGTGCAGCTTATACGCGTACGTTCATCCGTCCCAATTTTGGCGATATGACACCGGGCACTTCTATTAATAACAGCAGCACACCGATGTCCATTACACAAGGGAACCCGGATCTAAAGCCTACGTTCAGTAATAATTTTGATCTTATGGGTGAGTATTTCTTTAATAATATCGGGTTACTATCAGGAGGGGTGTTCTATAAGAACATTACGGATGTCGTGTTTACGGATATGAGCATGCAAAATGTTGGAGGTAATGATTACCTGGTGACACAAGCCAAGAACCTGAACAATGCGAGCCTGATGGGTTTTGAATTGGGTATCAACAAAAGGTTTGACTTCCTGAAAGGTTTTTGGAGTGGCTTCGGGGTAGAATTTAACTATAGCTTCATCGACTCGAAGACGGAAGTGCCGCGCGGTATGGGTGTAAACCAGGTTACGGATAAGACTATGTTACCCAATCAATCTAAACACCTCTTCAATGCCATCCTCTTTTACGAACGGAATGGTGTTATGGTACGTGTAGCCGGCAATTACAGAGGACGTTCTGTGGAGACCATCAACCAGCAACTCGGGCCTGACTACTATATCTGGATGGCGTCAAACTTCACTATCGACGCTTCTGCAACAGTAAGTGTGACATCGCGTCTGCGAGCTTTCGTGGAGTTGAATAACCTTAGCAACGAGCCTATTAAAATGTATATGGGAGACAAGCGTCGTCTCAGTTCTTCAGAATGGTATGGAAGTCGCGGACAAGCCGGTATTCGCTGGGATATTATCAAATAACATTAATAATCTAAACAACTAAAAAGACAATACGATGAAAAAAATGATTCTTTCCATAGCGCTGGTTCTTCCCATGTTGAGCTATGGACAACTGGCTGATAGCAACCAAAGATTGGTTCATATGCAGGGAGCGCTCAACTTTAGGGATATCGGAGGTTACAAAACAACCGACGGGAAAGAAGTAAAATGGGGTAAGCTTTTTCGTAGCGCTTCCATCAGTAAACTTACGGATGATGATATGGTGGTGATGGAACAAAAGAAAATACACACAGTAATAGACCTCAGGGGAAATGCTGAATCCGCTGCAGCTCCCGATCGTTTGTTGCCAGGAACAGATTATACGTTATGCCCGGCGGGTAGTGATAGCCTCCCTGATGCTAAAAGGATGGCGGATCGTTTAAAACAGGGAGGCTTCCTGGAGAAAATATATGGAACTGAAGGTGTGAAGTACTTTGGTGATCGTTACAGATCGTTGTTCGTGAAGCTGATCAGTTTGAATGAGGACGAAGCTGTTCTTTATCATTGTACCGGTGGACGCGATCGTACAGGCATGGCTACCGCTTTGGTGTTATATGTATTGGGGGTACCACAGGAAACGATCGAAGCAGACTTTGTAGCCTCTAACGTTTACCTGGTTCCTATGATGAGCCAGACAAGAGCATCTATGGCGAAAGCCAGCGGTCTTTCAGAAGAGCAGGTCAGAAAAGAGATGGACTTACGTCCAGCGCTCATTCATAGTTTTTTTGATGCTATCAGGAGTAATTATGGTAGTGTTGAGAACTTCTTACAACGTGAAATGGGCATAGGTGAGAAGGAAAGAAATCTGCTCAAAGAAAAGTACACTACGGGGTAATATTTGCTGAACCTTAGGGTTTCAAATAATCAAGGGAGGAAGGCATAGTCTTCCTCCCTTGATTATTAATAAATGATGCTGTCATCCGATAGTAACGAAGATGAGCATAGAAGTAATTATGGCGGCGAACAACGAAATCTTCTTCATGAGGAGTTATTACTGCACCAAAGTACTATCCCCAAAAGATATACGTTATGCCAATTGATGTATAGGCTTTTTGAGTTGACAGAACCTAGATGATAATAGAGAGCGTTAAGAGCCCATAAAAATAAATCTAAACTAAAAACATAGTTTTATGAACTATTTATTTAGTTTTGCGTTATGATGTTCCTTACAAAGGCAGAAGAACAGGTAATGATTGTGTTATGGAAACTAGGCAACGGTCTCTTGATAGAGATCGTTGAGGCGATGCCTGATCCGAAGCCGCATAAAAATACAGTTGCAACTATCCTGAAGATCCTCATAGATAAGGAATTTGTAAGAGCGCAGGCTTTGGGCAGGATCAATCGTTATCACCCTGTTGTCACCAAGGAAGCGTATTCTCAAAAGACACTCAACACCGTCGCTAAAAACTACTTTGAAGGGTCTTTCAGTAGCGTCGTTTCTTTCCTGGTTGATGAGAAGAAACTAACGACCCAGGACCTGGAGCTTATATTAAAACAATTAAAGAATAATAAACGCAAATAGATATGATCATTTCATTTTTACTGAAGTCGGCAATTTGTTCAGCAGTATTCTTGTTATACTATGTTCTTTTCTTAAAGAATAAACGGGTATACAGCTTTAACCGCTGGTATCTTCTCACGAGTACAGTGATGAGTCTGGTGATACCGGTATTGCATATAAAGATCCCATCTCTGCATGCTGACACAATCAATGCATTCCCGGTATTGCAGGTACTTGGTACAAGACAGGTAGAGGCAGAGCGGTTTTCAGAAGGTGGGAGTCAATTGAATTTGACTTCTTTGATGATCGGTTTGTACCTGATTGTATCTCTTGTCATGGGCATTATACTTATTCATAAGGTTACCAGGGTCTATATGCTCAGGCGGAAGAGTGAAGTGATACAGTTAGACAATTGCTTATTGATCATGACTTCCCTTCATGCAGCACCTTTTTCTTTTATGAGGATGCTTTTCTGGAGAAGTGATGTCCCTATCGACAGCGAGGAAGGTCAACGCATATTGGCTCATGAAATGACCCATATCAGGCAATGGCATACTATTGATAAATTGTATATGCAGATCCTGCTCTGTATTTGCTGGGTGAATCCATTTTACTGGATCATACGCAATGATCTGTGGCTGCAACATGAGTTTATTGCGGATAGTCATGCTGTATGCGATGGTGACATGGATGGCTTTGCCCGCATGCTTCTTATGGCGACTGACTATAAAAGTTTTGCTTCTGTAACTAACAGGTTCACTCAATCTTCTGTAAAGCGTAGGATATATATGCTTTCAGGTGCAGCGTCCCGTCATCGTGGCGTCCGTTATCTGATGATGTTTCCGTTGGTTTTGACGACGTTACTTTTCTTTTCATTTTCTGTAGAGTATGACCGGAGCGGTATTGTGCAGGCGAAAAAGCCTGTTGTTGTGGTGTTGGATGCAGGACATGGTGGTAATGATAATGGAGCTGTCGGTGCCAGTGGTCATGCAGAAAAGGATCTTACATTACGTATATCAAAGAAACTGGCAGCGCTTGCAGAGAATTACAATATAAAAGTGGTGTCTACCAGGACTGAAGATTTAACGCTTACCCTTGTTGATCGCATAAAGGAGAGTAATAGTATCAATGCTGACATGTTTGTATCCATCCATGTCAATGACTACAAGATAAGCGATACCACAAATTATTATGAGGTTGGAGTAAGCAAAGCGAACGTTGGGTACACCGAAAGCGTTGTAATCGGATCAGCTATTTTAAACAGGCTACGTTCTTCGGGTATAACGACAAAGATCACGGAAAAAGGAGCCCTGGCGCTAAAGCGCAATGATCACCCCGCTTTAATCATTGAATGTGGTAATATGAATGACGCGGATAATATGCAGTTCCTTCATGATGACGCCAGGTTGGAAGAGCTGTGCCGGAGCATTCTAAGTGGTATTGTGGACTATAGTAGCCGTAAATAAACTTAAGCGCTGTTTACCCTGTTTGATTCAGGCGGTAGTTTTTGTCATACTTCACGAGGAAGTACAAAAAGATCACGCGGGAGTATCGCATCAGCCAGGGTTGAACAAGCACTACGACTATTGTGCTTGCATAGATGAAGTAAAGAAAACTGTTGTCTTTGTAGGAGAGACCAAAAATGGGCCAGTACCATAATATGTTGAGGAAGAAGAGGATCATCGTGAGTGCATAATTGATACCTCCCCCGTTGTTGCTTTCCAGCTGCATTCGCTGACCGCACTCTTTGCAATAGTCTACCAGGTCCAGGCATTTTTTAAGAGGCAAGACAGATCTATTTATAAAGACAAACGAGGTTCGGCATCGTGGACAGTTCATTTTACAAAAGCTGGTTATCATGTTTGGCCCTGCCATGTTTTCGATTTCCTGCAAAATAGCAAAATCAACAGGATTATTCTATACAAGCTTTAAAAGTTAAGCAATGAACAAATTTCAAAACAGGCGTATTATGATGGGTAAGGTCATAATAGTTGCAATTGCATTATTATGCATAAGCCTGTCGGTACAGGCTCAATCCAGGAAAGAGAACCGGAGCTTTTTTAAGCTGTATGTTCTCAATGATAAGAAAGAACTGATGCTTATCAGGTTTGAGGGGGAATGGGAAATACCCGGAGGGAGCTTTGCCGGTAATACAAGCATCGCTGCCTTCCTGGATACCATGGCATTACAGCATGGTATTACTATTGAAAATAAACAACTGGCTGCACAGATAACATTTCATCATGAAAATCGTGAGAATCCTGTTGTTATGCTCTACTACACGGCTCAATACACAGGCTGGAGCGCTGAAAGTACCGGCATGGGGTCAGGACGTGAAGTGGGTATCTCTTTCAGAGGCTTATAAACTCATTCCGTATACGGAGATGGTGGCCATTATGAAGAAGTTAAATCCCGGAAAGCATATAGTTTGGGGAGGTGCGCTTAGGATAACGTATGATAAGGAGACAAAAAAGCAAACCGGCTACCAGGTGATAGAGGATTTCTATCAGCTAAACTGACGAACCGGCCTGGATTTTTTACTTCGATTGAAATAAACCTCAATCCATTTATATTTAGGATGTCGAATACAACAAAAAATGCAAGACATCATTCAGAAATTCTTTCAGTTCTTAACGCAACGGGACTTAGAAAATTTAGCAACGCTTTTTTCAGAGAATATTGACTGGTATATTCCAGGGAACGAAACCCGGGCTGCGTGGCTGGGCCGGCGAAACAGCAGGCAGGATGTCAGGGAGTTTTATCAATTGTTATGGCAAAACACCGAGCCGGTATCTGCAAGTGTCAACAAGATATTTATCGATGGTCAGGATGCGGTTATTGCCGGTGAATTTTCTACGGTGATGTTGCAGACAGGTAAGACGGTTAACTCACTGTTCTTTATACAGATGAAGGTGGAAGACAATCTTATAACGAAGTACAGGTTGCTGGAAGACAGTTATGCTGTATCAGAAGCCCTGGCCGTATGATCTTAAGAAAGGCCATACAGTCGGAGTTGTCTGCTATATGGGAGATCATTCAATACGCCATCGAGCAGCGAAGACTGGATGGCAGCAGGCAATGGCAGGACGGTTATCCGAATGAAGCGAGTATACAACAAGATCTGGATAAGGGGTATGCTTACGTGGTAGAAGAAAATGGCGCTTTTCTTTTATATGCAGCGATCATATTTGACAAGGAGCCGGCTTATGAAGCTATAAAAGGTAAATGGCTTAGCGATGGGGATTATGTGGTTTTGCACCGTGTGGCTGCGTCGTCACTTGCCAAGGGGAAGAGGGTAGCAACAACACTATTTCAGATGGTTGAGGGTTTATGTCTTGAAAACAAGCTATATAGTATAAAAGTGGATACTAATTTTGATAACGCACCCATGCTCCGGATACTTGACAAATTGAATTATGTCTATTGCGGCGAGGTCTATTTCAGGGGTGGTGCAAGGATGGCTTACGAAAAGGTGCTGGATAAGTCATAATGACCGATGCTTAGGACAATATTGTACCTTGGTATTGTAAATCTTCGCTTTACACACAAAACGATTCAATATGCGTTTAAGAAACTTTCATCTACTCTTTTTGTTTGTAGTGTCTTTTTTTCTTGGCCTTCCGGGAGTACAGGCCCAGGTCTATTCAGCTAAGCTGGCAGATGCTGCAGACGGTTCACCGGTGGCCTATGCCAATATTGGTATCCTGGAGAGTGAGACGGGAACGAACTCAGATGAGGAAGGGCGATTTAGCTTGAATATTACCGAGGATCTTAATAGTAAGACGATGTCCGTTTTCCTGATCGGGTACGAGGATCTCAAGATCCCGGTGAAGGAATTTATTAGCAGGGTAAACTCGAATAACAGCACGATCAAGCTTCATAAAAAAGAGAACCAGCTCAGGGAAGTTGTTGTAAAACCTGTGAAGCTAACACCAGCCAGGCTAGGCAATTTTATAGAATGCAAAGACGAAAAAGGGCTGCCTATTCCTTATGTATTGGAACAAAAGACGAAGAAAAATGGTAAGGTTAAAAGGGCGGCCGACACACTCACCGAAGTCGGTACGCTGATGAAAGTAAAGGGTAAGACGACATTCATCGATAGTATCACTATCAACGTGGGCCGTTGCACTTATCCGGAGATCTTGTACCGGCTTAATATCTACGAGTTGGAAGATGGCAAGCAAACGAATATCCTGAATGAGCCCATTTACATCAGAAGGAAGCAAAGTGAGGTAGGGAAAGTGTTGAAGGTGGATCTTACCGATAAGAACCTGGTAGTGCATCACAATTTCATCGTGAGTATAGAGAGGGTTAAAGACCTGGGACCGGGAGAGTTTACTGTTTGCGGATCTTTATCGGGAAGTCCGATGTATATGAGAATTGCTTCGTTCCAATCGGAATTCATAAAGCTCCCGATCCTGTCGTTCGGTATTGCGGCATATGTCACTTTTAGTGAGGAAATAAAGTAGCGTGTGTTAAGCAGTATTCATATCCAAACTATTTACCTGATCTACATAAGCCGGAGGAAGCAGTAATTTTTTCAATATCCGATCCATCTTTATCCGTTTGGTGATCTTATATAGCGGGAGGATGGGTGTTAGCAATGAAAAATTATTGAAGTTCAATAATTGTTTTACTCTTTCAGGTACGATCAGTTTCTGTCCTTCTATCAGGATCCGGTACCGTATGGGACCGAGGTGTTTTCTGTATTGACGAAAGAGATCGGTTGTATAATTGCTTTGCTTGAGATCTGCGTCCATGTGTGCTTCTCTGGCAAGCGCCCATTCTTTATAACCGGCAGGTAGGTCTTTCAATCCCATTCTGTCTCCTACGCGATAGAATACATCGAAGATGTCTTCTTTTTCAGCATTGCTTAGCTTATGCTCAAACAATTCGCAGGAAGCGATCGAGTAATGAATGAGCATGAACAATACGTCACGGTAAGCCCATTCGGGTATGGAAGCGCCACGGGAAGCTTCAACGTTTTCATGGATATGCCGGATATTATCGATGGTTTTGTGGGCTTCATCCAGAGGAGCGAAGATGATCTTCCTGGCATAGCCGACAGTAGAGAATAGCCGTCCTAAAGGGTCTGCGGGGAGCTTGCCGGTGAAATACAGCCAATCTACGGCTTTGTTGAGTGCGAATTCTGCGGCGGCTCCTGCAAAGATGAAGAGTATGGTATCTGCTTTGCCCCAGATTGTCCGGACTATCGATTTTTTATCTACGAAATATGGTGTGTTCATCCGTGCGAATTTAACTGCTCCTGTTTTTCTTTTTTCCTGTTAGTCCCATAGTGTACCATCTAATCCGAGGACGGTACCCAACCAAAGCCCAACGATGTATACCAGTACTCCGAGCACTACAGCGAGGATCTTTCTCTGGCTCGTTTGGTAAAGGAGTGCGTTAATCACGTGGTAGCAGGCACCACATATGGCGCCGGCCAAGGGTGTTATGATCAGTGGGCGGACCCGCCATAGGGCACCCCATTCGGGCCTGGGGTCGGGGACGTTGAAGATGAAAATTGAGATGATTGCCAGGCCAATGATGGCGCCTATGAGCATTCGTTTGGCCAGTGCGGACGAAATTATCTGCGGGGAGGTGACTTGGTTTTTCATGACGGATTATTTTAGTGTTAACAATAGATTTATTTAATTAGAAAGTGCTTTGTATTTCAAAGTAACGAAGTTTTTTACAATTAATCAAAAATATTATTCAAGATGGGATGTGATGAATGCCGGTCTGCTATAACCGCCATACGTGGGTGTTCTTAACAACTGTCTCAAGGGAGTTACATCGAACAAAATCTTAGTTGGAACAAGGTTAGATCGTAGTTAGAACGGAATTAGATAGGAGTTAGAAGGAAGTTAGAAGGAAGTTAGCACGACGCAAGTACGGCGAAGGCACGGCGGAGGCTCGGCGCAAGTACGGGCTGAGATAAGGGGCAAATATGAACCAAGGCCGGTATCAGGTGAGCTTCCTTTTTGTTTTTCTTAATGCTTTCAATTCGGTCCTGGTGCTATCGTCCAGTTTTTCAATAGCGGCTGTAAAGGCTACCGGATGTATGAGAGTGACATTATCCTTTAGAAATGCATGCATCTCTTCAGGATAGACATTTCCCATTTCCCTTAGCGTCCAACCCACACCTTTTTGAACAAAATAATCTTCGTCATGAATCAGTTGTGATACCATAGACAACATTTCATCCAGTGATCGCCAGGTCTTTCTCATCCTGCTATAATACAGGAGTCCCACGATAGATTGCCGTCTCTCCCAGGGATTGGAGGAGCTATTCCAAGTCTTATAGTGAGGGTAAACCAGATCAGTTTCCTTTTCCAGTAGCTGTGCGTAAATGGCCGACAAACTATCGGAATGTGCCCAGTTGTCTACCTGCGTCACCCAGGTCTTAATCATATCCCAGAGCTTGGCGGGTGGAAAATGGTCAACATGTTTGCTTACAAACATCAGCGCAAAGTTCATGATCTCGTAGTGCCTGCTCTTTTTCCAGAGCTTCTCCCATAGGTCGATCTGAGATTGTAGATTAAGATCGCTGAAGCTAAAGCCATTTTTAAACAGCTCACGCTGACCCGGTACCGATAGTCCAATGAACTCATAATCTGTACCGATGTATTTTTTAAGATCCTTAAACCCTGAAGGTTTCTCTATCTCTTTGCGTTGTAATAATTGCTGTAATAGCTCAGCCTTTAACTGTTTCATTGAACCGATAAAGTTCATGAAAAAATGCAAGACGACACACAAACTAATACATAATGCAAGAGTTGTTGAGGACAACTTTTTAATTTTTTTGCCTATTAGAGTACATCTTTGTTAAATATTTTGGTATTTGTTTATAGAATTAGCTAATTTAACTTGGCCCTTAACCAATCATTAACGAAACACTTTTGTCTTTCGTCACTTTAATTCTAAAATCCAATAGTTTTATGAAGCAATATTTACCCCTTTTTTTTCTTTTACTTCTGACATTATCTCTATACTCCAAAGGTGTTGCACAAACTGTGGAGATCACTGCAAACGGAGGTATCAGCAGTGCGGCAGGGCTTGGGTCCAGTAATGATGCAGCCAACGAGTGTATCTACACGGAAGCGGAAATCGGAGCAAATAACTTTGTTACAGGGTTGAGTGCAATCAATTCTATTGGCCTGGATTGCTCCGCTGTAGGGTCGAATACGACATTCAATAATGTCGATATCTATATGAAGAATGTGCCGTCCCAACGACAACATTCACCGGGGGTACTACACAACGACCGGATATACGCTCGTGTTTAGCGGTAGCATTACGTTCAGCGCCACGGGTTTTACAGATATCACACTGACTACATCGTTTACGAGAACGCCAGGCAATAACCTGCAGGTGCTGATCACCCGAACGGATAACACAGTACATACGGGTTATTCATGGTTTTGCGCCAGCGGAAATAATACAAGTGCCACCGCAACTTCGACACGAAGGTATAATGCTACAGCGCCTCTTTCCGGAACAACGAACCTGGCAACCTCTGTTTTCAGACAGGCGATCAGGCTGGCGCATAAATACAACAATGATGCGGCAGTTACTAATATCTATACTTTAGGGAAGATTCCTTTGGTGTTCGGCAACTCGAAACCATGTGATCCGGGCGAGGGTTCAGAACAACGGTTATAATGTTCTTTCCAACATCAATGTGTCTTTAAATGTCACTGGAGCAAACAGTTTTACAGATGTGCAAACGATAGCGAGCCTTAATCCGGGAGCGGAGCAAGTTGTAAGTTTCGATCCTTTCACTCCGGCAAACTTAGGTATGAATAACATAGAAGTTGTCATTCCTGCTGATGACTACACGGTGGATGACACATCTATATGGCCACAGGAGGTGACTCAAAATCTTTTCAGCTACAAAAATCAAAATGTTGCGAATGTACCCGGAGGCATTGGGTTTGGTAGCGGTACCGGACAATTCGTTGCGAAATATAATTTATCTGCGCCGGGAGATATCAATGAGATCAGGGGGGAGTTTGAGACTACGGGGGTACCTTATGAATTTGGGATTTGGGATGCGTCGGGAACCGGAGGGCAACCTGGGGCATTGTTATGGAACTCACCTACGTATAACAGCATAGCCGGCCCTGTTGTTGTTCCCGTCAGCCCGCCATTAACGATGCCGGCAGGTGATTTCTATGTGGGTGTAAAACAGACAGCAACCACGTCTTTGGGTTTCGGCTATCAGACAGAGCGCCCTATCAGGCCGAATACGTTTTATCAAACTTCAGTGAATGGTACGACCTGGTCTGTTTTCTCAGGATCCCAGACATACCGGATTGCCATCGAGGTGCAGATGTTTGTACTGCCGCCTCCTAATTGTGTCACAGCTTTTGCACCCCTGGATAAAGATACCATTGTGGATGCCGTTGCAACCACAGCGTTAACGTGGTCGAGCGGTGGAGGCGGGGCCACAGATTATGATGTTTATTTTGGTACTACTTATCCGCCTCCGTTTGTAGGGAATTTTACAACCACATCTTATCCTGTTTCATTGTCTCCTTCTACAGACTATTACTGGTATGTGCTGGCTAAAAATGCTTCGGGTGGCGCAACAGGATGTGATACAGTTCAGTTCAGAACTGCCTGTTCGCTTCCTTTCAATCCCATCGGTGTAAATATGACCGCTAATACAGCGGACCTGGGATGGACAGAAAATGGGGTGGCTACGCAATGGGAGATCGAATATGGACAAAGTGTATTTGTACGGGGCACTGGTACCCGAGTGGTTGTTGGTAATAACCCATACACGTTAACAGGGTTGTCTGTCGGTACGAGCTATACTTTTTTCGTACGTTCCATTTGCGGGGCTAATGATACGAGTCTGTGGTCCGCAAGGTCTCCATCTTTTACTACTTTGATAACGTGTCCTGCTCCAACAGCTTTGACCAGCTCTAACCTTACTAATAACAGTGCGAACCTGGGCTGGAACGAAAACGGTGGCGCAACGCAGTGGCAGATTGAATATGGACAGGGAAATGCTTACGCTCTGGGTACCGGTAACAGAACCTTCACCAGCTCTAATCCCGCATGTGTTAACAGGTTTGCAGCCGGGTGTCAGCTATACGTTTTTTGTTCGTGCAGTTTGCGGGGCTAATGATACGAGTCAATGGTCTACAAGGTCGGCATCTTTTGTGACACCTGTTGTTTGCCCACCCCCTACGGCTATTATAAAGTCTAATATTACCGCGAATTCAGTGGACATTAGCTGGACGTCAACCGGAGGCAATGAGCTATTGGAATATGGCCCTGTAGGATATACTCCCGGAACCGGTGCCACAGCCGGTGCGGGGGGCACGCTGATTTCTTCTGCAACACCGCCGCTGACGATCAGCGGATTGAATGCGGCCTCAGGCTATGATGTATTTATACGACAGAATTGTTCCGGTGCAAGCAATGGTTATAGTGCTAACTTGTCAACCAATGTTGCAACGACCGGCGCTCCTGCCAATAACAATTATTGTGGTGCCGCTACGCTTGTTGTAAATAGTCCCGTTGTCAGTTATGTGAATACAACAAACGCTACTACGTCTGCTGCGGATCCTTCGATCACGTCATGTTCAGTACCCAATAATAATGTATGGTATAAGTTTACAACCGGGGCTGCCGGTATCTATTATGTTAACGCATTTGCGTCCAAGGTAAACACAGGTACTACAGCAGGTAATATGTCTGCCTGGTTATATCTGTATACTGCTGCGGGTACATGTCCGGGGGTATTGACGTTTACTTCCATAGCTGATCTGGGTGATTGTGCCTCAACAGTTACTCAATCTCCGGCGCCTGCGAACAATAATGTACCTCCTAATGTTTCTTTAAGTACGGTCACTCCGGCACTTACTGCGGCGACAACTTATTACATATTTGCCGATGGGAATAATGGTTCGATGGGCAATATCGGCTTTACGATCAGCACTACTCCCCTTGCTATCAAGTTGGGTAAGTTGACGGCTATCAATGTGGGATCAGCGAACAGGTTAGAGTGGAATACATTATCTGAAGCTGCTTCTGATAAGTTTGAGTTGCAACGAAGCGCAGACGGTAAGACTTTTGAGGGTATTGCTAACGATGCTTGCCAAAGGTGAAGCGAATCATTATACTTATATAGACCATTCGCCCGTTGACAGGTTATAACTATTATCGCCTGATGATGAAAGAGGTAAACGGAGATGCTTTCTATTCGGAAGTAGTGAAGGCATTCGTGAAGCGGGAGGGTTTTGCCGTTGAGGCATATCCTAACCCCGTGTCGCAGGATCTTACTGTAAGAGTAAACTGACATACAAGGTAGTGCGAACGGTACAGGTAACTGACTGTCACGGGTAAAGTCGTAAAGGAAGTTCATTGATGATCATTCCGAAGAGAAGATCAATATGCGCGGTTTATCAAACGGGATCTACCTGATCAGATATTCTGATGCGAATCATTCGCAAACTATAAGGGTTAGCAAACAATAAATTGCCATTTTGTTGTGTTTATCATCACGCTATGCCCGAAAGGGCATAGCGTGATTATTTTTAGTGCCATGATAAGTAACTGTTTCCATAATTTTTCATTTCAATCGGTTACATTTATTTTATAAAATAATATACGGTAGCATATGCATGAACAATTACCATTCATGCTGGCGCTCGTTGCAGCCATTGTGCTGATAGAGATGCTGGCAACCAAGTTACGGATCGCTTACCCGGTGTTATTGGTAGTGGCAGGCTTGCTCATCAGTTTTATACCTGGTTTGCCTAAAGTGCAGGTAGATCCAAATATGATATTTTTTATTTTTTTGCCGCCACTCTTATTTGAAGCAGCCTGGACTATTTCATTTAAAGAAATGAAAAAATGGTGGCGCATTATCAGCAGCTTTGCATTCCTGGTGGTGCTTTTTTCTGCCCTGGCCGTTGCCATATTTACAAACTATTTTATTCCTGGTTTTACACTTGCATTGGGTTTTTTGCTTGGAGGTATTGTATCACCGCCAGATGCTGTAAGTACGGGAGCTATCATGAAATTTGTAAAAATTCCAAAAGCCACCTCTGCTATTTTGGAAGGAGAAAGCCTGTTCAATGATGCATCATCACTCATTATTTTCAGGTTTGCATTGGTGGCTGTGGGTACAGGCCAGTTTATTTTTCAGCAGGCGATGATGGTTTTTCATGGATGTTGATCGGGGGCATTGGTATCGGGCTTATTTTTGGATGGATATTTATGCAGGCGCATAAGCGATTGCCTACCGATGCTTCTTCAGATATTGCATTTACACTCATCGAACCTTATTTTCTCTATTGGATTGCCGAACAATTGCATAGCTCCGGCGTGCTGGCTGTGGTGTCTGGCGGTTTGTTTTTAGCAAACAGGCGGCTTGTGTTTTTATCCGGTGCCAGCCGCATAAGGGGATATAATTTTTGGGAAGCGTTTATTTTTATTCTGAATGGAATTGTATTTATGCTTATTGGCCTGCAATTACCCGCAGTAGTATGCAGGCCTGCATGCGGATGGCATACCAGCTGGGCACAGCCATTAAGTACGGTGTTTTGGTAACCGCTATTTTAATTGCTGCAAGAATTATCAGCTCCTATATTGCACTGGTGGCAACACTTGATTTTCAGGCCCAGCGTAACTCCCAGCCGGCAAAACCGGCGCAGGATGTGGCGAATGCCGCTTCTGTTGGGCTGGACGGGAATGCGTGGCGTGGTATCACTGGCTGCTGCTTTAGCCATTCCGACAACACTGGAGAATGGTGCAGCCATTTCCTCACAGGAACCTGATTCTCTTTATTACATTTTTGGTTATCCTGCTTACATTGTTAATCCAGGGCCTTACGTTGCCCTATTTTATTAAGCGGTCTAAACTTTTTGAGTTTACGAAGGAACTAAGCGAACGAAATCCTGCAGCCGCTCGACCCGCCCCTTCAGCTCGCCCGGCGTCTGCGGCCCGCGCAGCATCAGCACGCACAGCAGTGCCCGGCCGGCGCGGCTGACCGTCAGCGCCTCCTCGAGCAGGTGCCGGTACTTGGGCGAGCGGCTGCCGTGGCCGCTCGCCATCCGCGAGAACCCGCGCTGGCCGAGCTTCTGCGCGGCGGCGCGCACCGTGGCCTCGTCCAGGTCGAGCACGGGATCGCGGTTCGTCGCCTGGTTGCACGCCAGGCGCAGCGCGTTGAGCGTCAGCGGATAGGTGTCGGGCGTGGTGCGCTGCTTCTCCAGCAGGCAGCCGAGCGCGCGGATCTCGGCGGCGTCCAAGTCGAGCACGCGCGCAGCCTAGACACCTGGAATGCCGCGCAGCGGGGATACGATGCCTCCGCCGTGGCTAGGGAGGCCTCCGTCGCCGTGCACTGCGAAGCATGCGGGGCAGCCGTACCCGCCGGTGCGCGCTTCTGCATGGAGTGCGGCACGCCCGTCCCGCGGGGCGGCGCGACGCTCCGCTCGCTCACGGCCGTCGTCGCGGATCTGGCGGACGGCGGCTGGCAGGCGACCGGCGAGCTGCGGTCCGCGCTCGAGCGCCACGGCGGCGCCGGCGCGCCCAGCGACGACCCGCAGCGCGTCGTCGCCATCTTCGGCCTGGCCGGCGAGCCCGAGCACGCCGTCTCAGCGCTGCGAGCGATCGACGAGCTCCCCGAGCGCCTGCGCCAGTCGGCGCGGGTGGCCGTGGAGACTGGCGTCCGGAGCGGTCGAGCTGGCGAGCGTTCTCGCCACTCGTGCGGCGCCCGGCGAGGCCCTGCTGGGCGACGCCATCGCCACGGTGGTGCGCGACCACGTCGAGACGCGCGCGAGCGAGCACGGCGTCGTCCTCACTGCGCTTCGCGTCGCCCTCACGCTTCCACCGGCGCGCCTCAGCGCCCCACTCGTCGGCCGCGGCCGGGAGCTCGGCGTGCTCGCCGAGGCGGCCGAGATCGCGGTGCGGCAGGGTGCGCGCCGTGTGACCCTCGTCGGCGAGGCCGGGCTCGGCAAGTCGCGCCTCGTCCACGAGCTCGAGCAGCTGCTGGCCGGCCGGATGCGGCTCGTTCGAACTCGCTGCCTGCCGTACGGCGAGGGGCTCGCCTACTGGCCGGCTGCCGAGATCGTGCGCCAGCTCGCCGGTGTCGACGAGAGCGACGACGCCGACGCCGTCGCGGCGAAGCTGCGGGCCGCGCTCGCGGGCGAGAGCGATGCGCCGTTCGCGGTCGCCGCCCTGCGCGAGCTGCTCGGCGGGACAGCGGCCGGCGCGACCGGCGCCGACATCGGTCGTGCGTTCGCGCGGATGGTCGAGCGGGCCGCGGCAGAGCGGCCGCTGGTCGTCGTCATCGACGATCTCCACCTCGGCCGCCCGACGTTCCTGGAGCTCGTCGACCGGCTCACCGACCTCCTCGGCGATGCCCCCGTCCTGGTGCTCGCGCTCGCCCGGCCGGAACTCGCAGACCATCACCCCCAGAGCGCCCGCCTCGGCTACGCGAGCCTGATCATGCGACTCGAGCCGCTCGGCATCGACGAGTCGGGGCAGCTCGCGGCCCACCTGCTCGGCGCCGCCGCCGCGTCGGCCCCCGCCGGCCTCGCGCTCGCGGCCGGCGGCAACCCGCTGTTCGTGGAGGAACTGGTGCGAGCGCTCGGCGACGGCACCTCGACCGCGGCGGACGGCGTGCCCGCGACCCTGGCCGCCCTCGTTGCCCAGCGCATCGAGCGCCTCGCCTCGCGGGAGCGAGCGGTGCTCGCGCGCGCCGCCCTCGTCGGCTTCGACTTCGACCCGGACGCCCTGGCTGCGCTTGCCGACGACGACGACGAGCGCAGCCTTGTGCCTCAGCTCCTCGGGCGGCTGGCGGCACACGATCTGGTCGTACCCCAGGAGGCCGCCGCCACCCGGGGCTCGCTGCGCTTCCGCCACATGATCGTCCGCGACGCCGCATACGCGTCGCTGCCCAACGGTCTGCGCGCCGAGCTGCACGAGCGCTTCGCCGACTGGCTCGAGAAGGCGGTCGGCGACCGCCTGCCGGAGTACGAGGAGATCCTCGCCCACCATCTCGAGCGCGCCGCCGGCGGCCAGGCCGACGCGGGCGATCGGGCGGACGAGCTGCGCGCCCGGGCGTCCGCCCACCTCGCCTCCGCCGGCCGGAGGGCGTACTCCCGGGGCGACATGCCGTCGGCGATCCGGCTGCTCGATCGCGCGGTCGACCTCGCCGTCGACGAGCGCGAGGGATTGCGCATCGCTCCCGACCTCGGTGCCGCGCTCTACGAGGCGGGGCGCCTCGACGAGGCCAGGCTGGTGCTCGGCGAGGGCGGCGATGCCGCCGCCGAGCTGGGCGAGGAGATCGCCGTCCACCGCGCCACGGTCGAGCTCGGGTTCGTGCGCATCGACCTCGACCCCGACCCGCCGACCGGCGAGATCCTCGACGCCGCCCACGCCGCCGCGACGGCGCTGGAGGCGCGCGACGAGCACCGCGCGGCCGCGCGTGCGTGGCAGCTCGTCGCCCTGGTGCACCACCACTTCGGCCGTCAGGACCCGCGGCTTCAGGCGCTGGAGCGGGCGGCGGCGGCGCACGCGCGGGCCAACATCGACGACGCGACGCTGCTGGTGCGTATGGCCTCGGCGCTCTGCAACGGCCCGGCGCCACTCGGTGCCGGGCGCCGCCGCGTCCAGAACTGGCTGCTGCGCATGCGCGGCCGGCCGCATGCGGAGGCGGGGCTGCTCGAGTACCTGGCTACGTTCGCGCGCCTGATGGGCGAGCCCGAGACCAGCGCCGACCTGTTCGAGCGTGCGCACCGGCACGCCGAGGACTTGCGCGACCCGGTGACGCTGTGGGGAATCGCCTACAACAAGGCAGAGCTGGGACTGCTGTGCGGCGACCCGCTCGACGAGGCGATCACGCAGGTGCGCTCAGCCCGCGACGCGCTCGATCAGCTCGGCGAGCGCAACCGGCTGTCGACGACCATCGGGCTGGAGGCCGTCCTGCTGGCCGAGGCCGGCCTCGCGCAGGAGGCGCTGGACGCCGCCGCCCGATCGGCCGACCTCGGGGCGGGTGACGACTTCCTCACCGAGGCGATGTGGCGTCTGGCCCGCAGCCGTGCCGGCGACCGCGACGCGGCGTCGCTCGCGGCGGACGCCGTGAACCTCACCGATCGCACCGACTTCCCCGTTTGGCGAGCCGAGTCGCGCGTCGCGCACGGCCAGGCGCTCGCCGCGGCGGGCGACCGGAGCGCTGCGGCGCGGCTGTTCGACGAGGCCGAGTGGATGCTCGAGGACAAGGAGGCGGTCGCGCACCTGCGACGCGTGCGCGATCTGCGCGCGCAGCTGCGCCTCTAAGGACGTTACGGCGTCAGGTCGCGGATCACCGCATCCGCGAGCAGCCTGCCCGCCAGCGTGAGCACCGCACGCTCGCCGTCGACCTCCACGAGCCCGCGCGCTGCCAGCTCCTGCGCGGCGCCGACGGCCGGGCCGTCCAGTGCGACGCCGCCCGACAGCCGCGTCTCGAGCATCACGCGCTCGAGCTCGCGCGTGGGCTGGTCGAGTGCCTCGCGCGCGGCCGCCGGCGAGACGCCGTCGGCAACGCGCCGGGCCCAGGCGGCCGGGTGCAGGACGTTCCACCAGCGCACGCCGCCGAAGTGGCTGTGGGCGCCGGGCCCCGCGCCCCACCAGTTCCCGCCGCGCCAATAGCCGAGGTTGTGGCGGCACTCGCCGCCGCGCAGCGCCCAGTTGGAAACCTCGTACCAGCGCAGCCCGCCGGCGGCCAGGAGCTCGTCGGCGAGCAGGTAGCGGTCGGCCATGGCGTCGTCGTCGGGCGCCGGCAGAGCTCCTCCGCGTACGCGCGCGTGCATGCGGGTGCCCGGCTCGAGCGTCAGTCCGTAGGCGCTCACGTGGTCGGGCCCAACGGCCAGCGCCGCCTCGAGCGAAGCGCGCCACTCGTCCTGGGTCTCACCAGGCGTGCCGTAGATCAGGTCGAGGCTGACGTGCTCGAATCCGGCTGCCCGCGCCTCGCGCGCCGCGGCGGCCGCACGGCCGGGCGTGTGCTCGCGGTCGAGCAGCTCGAGCACCCGCGGGCTTGAGCTCTGCATACCCAGCGAGATCCGCGTGATCCCGGCGGCGCGGAGCGTCGCGAGCGAGCGCTCGTCGACCGTCTCGGGGTTGGCCTCGACGGTGATCTCGGCGTCGTCGTGCACGCCGAACAGCGCGGCGATGGCGTCCAGGATCGCGCCGATGTCGCCGGGGGCCAGCAGGGTCGGCGTGCCGCCCCCGAGGAAGATCGTGTCGGCCGCCGGCGCGCGGTCGCCGAGCACTGCGCGCGCGAAGCGCAGCTCGGCGATCGCCGAGGGCGCATAGGTGCTCGCCGACATCCCGCCTCGCAGCTCCTGCGCCGTGTAAGTGTTGAAGTCGCAGTAGCCGCAGCGCGTGCGGCAGAACGGCACGTGGACGTAGATGCCGAACGGTGCATCGCCCAGGCCGGCGATGGCGGTGTCGGGGAGGTGCCCGTCGGGCGGGGCGGGGTCGCCGGTCGGCAGAGGCGTCACGCGGGCAAAAGATAGGCGCCGGTCTGTCCGACCGGCGCCCTAGCTTCCCCGCCGGCGGGCACGGTGGCCCGCCCTTCTCTTTTCTTCAGTTGCTCAGCGCGTGCCGCGCGAGTAAGTCCGGATGGTCTCGGCGTCGGTGCGGCCCGACATGCGGCTCTCGCCGAGCGCCCCCGGGGAGTCGCCGTACACGCTGCCGTACGGGCGCTGGCTGATGCCGCTGCCGCGCCGCGTGTACAGGCCGTAGATCACGGCGAAGAGGAACAGGATCGTGAAGGCCAGGAAGATCCAAGAGCCACCGGCGAGGGCGGCCACCGGGACGATCGCGAAACTGGGCGTTTGCTGCGGCATGACGTTCCCTTCCTCCGTTGTCCGCTGGAACGTACGCCCGCCCCGGCACCAGCCACCGTGAGAGGGGTCACACAGCGCCGAGACGAGGAGGCGGGCGACCGGCACGGAGGTGTCCGCTTCCTCCGCACCGGGCATCCCGCCCAGTCGCCGCCGCTCAGCGGCGAACCTCTTCGCAGCCCCTGAGCACGTCGGTGACGTCCGCGTCCACCGAGTCGCGCCCTTCGCCGCAGTCGATGACGTCGATTCCACCGCCGATTGCATGCACGGTGTCGTTGCCGGGGCCTGCCTCGATCACGTCCAGACCCGACACGCCACGGATCTCGTCGTCGCCGTAGCCGCCCCAGATGAGGTCGGCTCCGTCGTCGCCCTGGAGGTAGTCGTCGCCGCCGTCCCCGAAGAGCCGGTCGATGCCGCCACCGCCGTAGATCGTGTCGTTGCCGTCGCCGCCGCGCAGCTCGTCGGGGGCTGCGGTGCCGGGCTGATGGTCGCCCCAGAGAAGATCGTTGCCACCCTCGCCGAAGAGCGTGTCGCCGCCACGGCCGCCGAGCAGCTTGTCGTTCTTGTCGGTGCCGTGACGGGTGTTGCCGTGGTCGCCGGCGATGAAGGTCATCCCCTGGTCCGGGTCGCGCGGAGCGGCCACGGCGGGGATCACCGTCTCGCAGCCCCGCATGACCTCGCGGTCGTGCCGCGCCTCGGGGCCGTCGTCGTCGATGTACACGGTGTCGTCACCGGGCCCGCAGTCGATCAGCGCGTCCCAGCCGTCCTCGTTGGCGTAGAGGACGTCGTCGCCGTCGCCGCCGAGCAGCTTGTCCCGGCCGCTGTCGCCGTACAGCTCGTCGTTGCCGCCGTCGCCGCGCAGCACGTCCGCGGAAGAGCCGCCGTCGAGCCGGTCGTCGCCCGCGCCGCCGTCCAGTTGGTCGGGGGCGCCTTCGCCCAGGAGCGTGTCGTTGCCGCCCGCGCCGTCGATCTGGTCGTGACCGAAGCCGCCCTTGACCTCATCGTTGCCCGAGCCCGCGTTCACGTGGTCGTCGCCCGACCAGCCGATCAGGCTGTCGTCGCCATCGCCGCCGGAGATGCGGTCGGATCCGATCCCGCCGTCGATGCGGTCGTTGCCCGCGCCGCCGGCGATGCGGTCGCCGCCCTCGTCGCCTGTGATCTGGTCGTCGCCCGTGCCACCGTAGAGGTCGTCGGGCGCCGTGTTTCCGTGGATCTCGTCGTCGCCGCCGCCGCCGAAGATGTTGTCCCCGCCGCGACCGCCGATCAGGCGATCGAGGCCGGCGCGGCCGTACATGTAGTCCGAGCCGGCGCCGCCGTCGAGGTAGTCGTCGCCGCCGCCGCCGTCGAGCCGGTCGTTGCCGCTGCCGCCCAGCAGCCGGTCGTTGCCGCCCTTCCCGAAGAGGCGATCCTGAAGGCGCCCGCCGGAGAGGCGGTCGGCGTTCACGGTGCCGCGCAGGACGTCGCGCTTGGAGTCGCTGCCGCGCAGGACGCGGGCGGACGCCGGGACGGCGGCACCAGCGCCGAGCGTGAGAAGGGCGGCGGTCAGAGCGGAGATGATGCGCGGACTGCTGAGCATTCCTTGCTTCCGGATCGAGGTCGTGGACTTCCTTGTCCGCAACAGGAATCGCCAGCCGGGAGCCGTTCGGGGAACGGCGGCGCAAGAGACCGGACATCCGTCCGAAGAGCCCTCCGTGCCCTACGACGAACGTCCAGGCGCGATCGGACGACTACCGTTGGGGCATGCAGCCGAGCTGGCTGATCATGTCGGTCGTCATCGTCGCCGCCGTGCTCGCGGCCATGGTGATCGGCGTCGTGAAGCTCTGGTGAGCGACGGTCAGCGGCGCCGGAGCCGAGCCAGCATGCCGGGGCGGCGCTCGGGCAGCGGCGGCGCAGGGGGCAGGCGCTCGCCGCTCAGGATCGCGGCCGGCACCTGGGCCGTGAACCACTCGATGCGCGCCGAGATGCCCGGCACGTCGCGCTCCGCGGCCTCGAGCTCGACACGCACGCCGGGCGGGCGGCGTACCGTGTCGTGCGCATCGGACGCGACGTTGTGAACGAGCCCCTCGCGCAGCATCGACAGGGTGAATCGGCGGACGGTCTGGCCGAAGCGCCCCGCTATTGAGCCGGCGGTGATCGAGCAGAGCACATCGCGTGCGACGAGCTCCGCGAGGCGCTCGGGGCGGCGCAGGAACAGCGGGCTGCGCTCCGGGTGGGCCAGCACGAGCTGGTGGCCGTTGACCTGAAGGTTGAAGAGCATCTGATCGATGTCGCCGACCGCCGGGCTGAGCGGTGCCTCGATCAGCAGGTAGGGCCCGCTGCCGAGGCGCAGCCGGACGAGCTCGTCGTCGGGCAGCTCCAGCGCCCTGGAGATCGCCACCTCGGCTCCGGCGACGACCTCGAGCGGCACGCCCTCGGACGCGAGCTGGCCGTTGACCGCGGCGACACCGGCGGCGATCCCCTCGGAGTCGTTGTAGTAGGTGCCGTCGACGTGCGGCGTCGCGACGATCAGGCCGGTCCCCGATGCCGCCGACGCGCGGGCGAGAGCGAGCGAGTGACCCATCGTCGGCGGCCCGTCGTCGATCCCGGGCAGGACATGGCAGTGGAGGTCGATCATCGGGGCGCCCGGCAGGCTAGTACGCCGCTTAGAACAAAGGCCCGACGGGGCTGCGCGCGCGGATATGATCGCCGCCATGTTCCAATCGATCGTTGTGGGCACCGACGGCTCCGACACCGCCAAGGAGGCGGTGCGCCAGGCGGTCGACCTCGCCAAGCGGCTCGGCGCCTCGGTCGACGTGGTCAGCGCCTATGAGCCAGTGGCGCGGTCGCGTCTGCGCGAGGAGATGCGCGAGGTGCCGCCCGACATGCAGTGGATGATCAATCCCCGCGAGGACGTGGAGGTCACGCTGAAGGCCGCCGCGACCGAGATCGAGGATGCCGGCGTCGAGGTGACGACCTTCGCCCGCGAGGGCGACCCGGCCGACGCCATCCTCGACGTCGCCGAGGAGCGTGGCGCCGACCTGATCGTGGTCGGCAACAAGGGCATGGCGGGTGCCAAGCGGTTCCTGCTCGGCTCCGTGCCGAACAAGGTCAGCCACCATGCGCCGTGCGCGGTGCTGATCATCCGAACGACTTAGGTTCTCAGTCGGATCAGGGCGCCGCCGGCGGGGCGGACGCGGCCGGGGCGGTTGCCGCGGCTGCGTCCAGCAGTCCGGCCCCGTAATGGCGGTCGTATCCGGGCTCGCCGAGGTCGACGGCCGTGTCCTGGAGGCGCTGCTCGACCTGCCTGGGCTTCGGGCGCGCGCCCAGCACGCCGCTGGCGATGACCAGCGCCGCGACAGCCGACACGTGCGGCGCGGCCATCGAGGTGCCCTCGTAGTCATCGGGCAGGCCGAAACGCGAGGTCGAGCCCGACGTTCGGAAGGTCATCTGGAAAATGTTGCGGCCCGGCTCCTGATCGGGCGTGCACGCCGCATCGTTCGCAAACGATGCGTCGGCGCCGCCGCCTGGCGCGACGATGTCGATGCCCTTTCCGCGGTTGGAGAAGTAAGCGAGGCAGCGGTGCTCGGTGGTCGCGCCGACGGAGATCACGGTCGAGTGGCGCGCCGGGTACGCGAGACGGGTCGCCGCCGCGTTGCCCGAGGCGCCGACCACGACCGAGCCGCGCTTGTGCGCGTATCGAAGCGCCCGCACGATGTCGGGGACGTCGGAGCTGGTCACGGTGATCGGGAACTCGAGGCTCAGGTTGATGACCTGGGCGCCGTGGCGGGCGGCGTAGCGGATCCCGTCCGCGATGTCCGCCGAGTCGCCCTCGCCGGCGGCGTCGAGCACCCGCACCGGCATCAGTCGTGCGTTGTACGCCAGGCCGGTGAGCCCCAGGCCGTTGTTCGTCGCCTCGGCGATCGTGCTGGCCACGTGCGTGCCGTGCCCGTTGTGGTCGTTGGCGTAGGGGTCGTGGTCGACGAAGTCGAAGCCGCGCACGAAGCGCTTCTGGGCGAGGTCGGGCGAGCGCTCGAAGCGCCCGCGGTCCTTGTATGCGACTCCGGTGTCCAGGACGGCGACGATCACGCCCTTGCCGCCCGAGCGCCCCACGGCGCGCAGGTTGTCCCACGCCACGGGTGCGTTGACGCCCGCCGGCCCGGCGAAGTTCCACTGCAGGGTCTGCCATCCGCTGGCCTCGGAGCCGTCGCCCGGGTCGTTCGGCACGAAGCTCGTGCGCGCGAGGTGGTTGGGGGCGGCGAACTCGACGCCGGCGCGGCGGCGCAGCGCGGCGACCGTTGCCATGACCGACGCGCCGTCGCGGATCCGGAGCACGCGCGCAAGGCCGCCGGTCGCCACGGCGTCGCGCGTCCCCGTCGCGCGCTGGATCGCGGCGCGAGCGGCGGCGCTCGTGCCGCGCTTGAACTTCACGACGACCTCGCCCGGCACGTACGGCGCGGGGGCGGTGGCGCCCACAGCCGCTGCGGGGGCGAGCGCGGCCGCGACCAGCGCCGCCGCGGTCAGCGGCCTCAACCGGGGGCAATGAGGCAAGATCGACATCCGTCTGTTGCGGGCGGCGGGCGCCCGGCGGACTTTCGCCACCCGAGCCTGCTGCCCTCTTTTCAACACACAGAATGCCGGAACGCTTCTTTCCCCGCGACGAGCACCTCATGCGGCTTGCCCTGCGCGAGGCGCGGCGAGCCCTCGAGCACGACGACGTGCCCATCGGCGCGGTGGTCGTCCACGACGGCGAGGTCGTCGGCGCGGGCTGCAACGAGCGCGAGCTGCGGGCCGATCCGACGGCGCACGCGGAGGTCCTCGCCCTGCGTGAGGCGGCGCGCGCACTCGAAAGCTGGCGCCTGCTCGACACGATCCTCTACGTGACGCTCGAGCCCTGCGCGATGTGCGCCGGCGCCATCGTCCTCGCACGGATCCCGCGGGTCGTCTTCGGCGCCGCCGATCCCAAGGCGGGCATGGCGGGCAGCGTCCTGGACGTGCTCGGCGAGCCGCGGCTCAACCACCGCCCCGAGGTGGCAGGAGGCCTGCTCGCCGACGAGTGCGGCGAGCTGCTGAGAACTTTCTTCGCCGGGCGGCGGCCCCCGCGCTGAGCCGATTTACCGCTTGTCGGGCTGTCGTAGTAGGGCTAGCGCACGGGCGGCGCTCAGCGAGGGCTGGGCGGTCCCTCCTGAGCAGGCGGTCGATGGGTCGAACGCCTGACGAGCGGGTGCTCGCCTTGCGCCGACACCCGCGTCGCCGCCCTGTGCTGGTCCGCCCGACTACGGTGCCTGCGTGCCGGACGGCCGATTCGCGCCGAGCCCGACGGGCGAGCTGCACCTGGGCAGCCTGCGCACCGCGCTGGTCGCGTGGCTGTTCGCACGCGCCGACGGCGGCCGCTTCCTCATGCGCATGGAGGACCTCGACACGGGTCGCGTTCGGCCCGAGCACTACGAGGGCCAGTTGCGCGACCTCGCCGCGCTCGGTCTCGACTGGGACGAGCCGGTGGTGCGGCAGTCCGAGCGCCTCGAGCGCTACGACGCCGCCTTTGAGCGTCTGCGCCGTGCCGGGCTCGTCTACCCGTGCTTCTGCACCCGCGCCGAGATTCGGGCGGCTGCGTCGGCCCCGCACGGGCCGCTGCCGGACGGCGCTTACCCCGGAACCTGCCGAGCGCTTGCGCCCGAGCGCCGGACGGCGCTCGCGGCCGAGCGCCCGCCGGCCTGGCGGGTCGCGGCGGATCTGGCGCGTGTCGGCTTCGAGGACCTGCTCCACGGCTCGGTCGTCGGCTTGGTGGACGACTTCGTCGTGCGCCGCAACGACGGCGTGTTCGCCTACCAGCTCGCGGTCATGGTCGACGACGCCGACCAGGGGATCGAGCTGGTCGTGCGCGGCGACGACCTGCTCGACTCCACGCCGCGTCAACTCTGGCTTGCCGATGCGCTGGGGCTGCCCGCGCCCCGGTATGCCCATGTGGCGCTGGTGCTGGCGCACAACAACGCGCGGCTCGCGAAGCGCCACGGCGCGGTGACGCTCGCCGACCGGGTTGCGCTCGGCGAGCGCCCCGCTGACGTGCTCGCGATGCTCGCGTCGTCGCTGGGCCTGGCCGAGCCGGGGGAGCCGGTCGCGGCGCGGCAACTGCTGGAGCGTTTCGACCCCGCGCGCCTCCCGCGCGCGCCGTGGGTCTTTCCGCCGGCGGCGGCGAGCCCGGGCTGACCGCTCAGGCCGGCAGGGCCCCGGTCAGGACGTAGGTCAGCAGATCGACGACCTGCTCGGGCTCGCGCGCGACGGCGAGCGCGGCGCGGTCGACCTCCTTGAGCGCGTGGTCGTGCTCGGGCGGGTGCAGCGTGATCAGCGGCTTGCCGAGCGCGGCCGCGTAGCCCGCGTCGAACGCCGCGTTCCACTGGCGGTACTGCTCGCCGAAGCGCACGACCACCACGTCCGCGGCCTCGATCAGCGTCCGCGTGCGGATCGCGTTCACGCCCGCGCCCTTGTGGTCGTGCCAGAACTCGTCGGCCTCGGGGCCGAGGATGGCGACGCCGCCGTCGTCGCTGGCCGAGTGATCGGTGACGGGCCCCGTGAACTCGACATCGAGGCCCGCCTCGGTCGCGCCGCCCACGATGCGCTCGCGCCAGTCGGTGTGGATCTCGCCGGAGAGGTAGACGGTCAGGCTCATGGCCCGAACGCTACTGCCGCGTTAGGGTCACGCCGTGCCATCGACCCTCAGCGCCGACGAGGCCGTAGCCCGCGTCGGCACCACCGACACGCTGGGCATCCCGCTCGGCACGGGGCAGCCGTCGGCCTTTGTGCAGGCGCTCGCGCGCCGTGACGACTGGGTCGACCTGCGCATCTACGGCGCGCTGCTCTCGGTGTTCAGCGAGGTCTTCCAGCACCCGAACGTGCACTACCTCTCGGGCTTCTTCGGGCCGATCGAGCGGGCGCTGCGCGACGGCGGCGCGAACATCAGCTTCGCGCCGGCCGACTTCCGCCGCTTCACGCCGATCCTCGCCGCCCAGGCGCCGCACGTGATGGCGACGGTGGCGGCGCGGCCCGATGCCGAGGGCTGGTGCAGCCTCTCGCTTCACGCCGGGGCCACGGTCGGCGAGCTCGCGCGCGCGGGCGCCGACCCCGACCGCCTCCTGGTCGTCGAGGTCTCGGAGGCCTACCCGCGCACCAGCGGGCTCTTGCCCGACCACCGCCACGCTTTGCATCTCGACCAGATCGACCTGCTCGTCGAGGGCGACCAGCAGCCGCTCGCGCTGCCCGCCGCCGAGCCATCCGAGGCCGAGCGCGCGATCGCCGAGCACGCCAGCGCCTACTTCCACGACGGAGCGACGCTTCAGACGGGGATCGGCGCGATCCCCTCGACGATCGCCGGCCTGCTCGCCGAGGGTGACGGCGGCGACTACGGCATCCACTCGGAGATGTTCACCGACGGCCTGATGAAGCTCCACCAGGCGGGCAAGGTGAGCAACCAGAAGGGGCTCTTCGACGGCGTGTCCGTCACGACGTTCGCGATGGGCTCGGCGGACCTCTACGAGTGGCTCGACGGCAACGAAGAGGTCGCCTTCCTGCCGGTCGACGTCGTCAACTCGCCGGAGCTGATCGCGCGCAACCGCGACGCAGTGACCGATCAACGGCGCGCTCGCGATCGACATCCACGGCCAGGTGGTGGCGGACACGATCGGCGGCACGCAGTTCTCGGGGATCGGCGGCCACGAGGACTTCGTCGGCGGCCCCGGCCTGTCGCTCAGCGACCGCTCGCTGATCTGCCTCCCGTCGACGGTCACCGTCGGCGGCGTGCTGCACACGCGCATCGCGCCGTGGTTCGACGCGGGCACCGTCATCACCACCCCGCGCCACCAGATCGACGTCGTCATCACCGAGTACGGCGTGGCGGAGCTGCAGGGCAAGACCGTGCGCCAACGCGGCGAGGCGCTGGCCGCGATCGCCCACCCGGACTTCCGCGACGACCTGATGGCGGCCGCGGAGCGGACGTCGGGCGGCCGCTCGCCGGTCGTCTAGAGGAGCGGCCCGCCGGGGCAGGTGCGCTCGAGCAGCGACCTGACCGGGTAGGCGGTGTCGTCGCCGGGCAGCGTCGTCGATCCCTCGACGTAGTAGCCCAGCGCCCACGAACCCCACGCCTGCTGGCGGCAGTAGGAATCGACGGTCATCCACTCGCGCTCGCCGTCGGGACGCTGCAGCGTTGCGCTGCGGCCCTGCATCGGCGCGACGATGCGGTCGAACTCGGTCAGCCAGGTTCCCGGAGTCGCGTGCGAGCGGCCGAGATAGGCGCCGTGACCCTCACCCATTAGAGTCTCCTCGCCCACGGGCGGGAGCTTGTAGTCGGTCACGAGGCCCAGACCGCTGACGGCGGCGCCCGCGATGCTCGGGATGGCGCCGTGGAACAGCCGCGTGCGCAGCTCGGGGGCGGTGAGCCGGCCGTCGGCCAGCTCGCAATCGCTGCGCGCAGCGGCGCAGGCGAACGGCGCGCCCATCGCGACCACCCCGCCGGACTGCGTGCGGCTGGCGCCCGTGAGCGACGTGCGCGCGACGTGCAGCGCGCGGCCGTAGAGGCCGGCGACCTGCGGGGTCGCGTTCGACGTGCCGCCGAAGCCGATCGAGCCCGTGCCTCCCACCGTGTCCGCGTAGTACGCGGTCGGGTAGTCGGAGCCGACGCCCGCGACGTCGGCCGGCTTGCCGGCGCCGATGTAGGCACCATCGCGGTGGTCGCCGGTGTCGGCAAGGATCGGCTCGTACGCCGGATCGTCGCCCGGGCTCACCGCGCCGACGGTGAGGATCCAATCAGGGCCCTCCTGCGAGGAGAACAGCGTCGGGTTCGGGACGGTGAACGCGTTCTCGACGCCGTTGCCGGCCGAGTAGAGCACCGCCTGGCCGCGCTCGGTCGCCTCGCGCTGCAGCGTCGTGTTCGCCCCGTCGTAGACGCGGGTGCGCACCGGGTCGGTGAGGCTGAACCCGTAGGAGTTGGAGACCGCGTCGATCCAGGGCTGGCTCATCGCCCAGTCGGCCGCCGCCTCGGCGATCGGATGATCGGGGCCCAGCTCGCTCGGCAGCTCGATGTAGAACAGCAGGCACTCCGGGCAGGTGCCGTGCAGGTTGCCGACCGCCGAGCTCGTCGTGCCGGCCCCGTGCGCGTCGTTGGGCCCCAGGATGCCGCCGTCGCCACGGAACGTCATCGCGCCGATCACCTTGGTGCCCGGGAACCAGTAGGCGTGCATCTCCTCCGGCGTGCTCTGCTGCACCGTCGCCCACTTCTCGGCGTCGGCGTTGCGCAGGTCGTCGGTCGACTGCGTGCCGTCGGTCTCCTCGAGCGTCAGGTCGAGGCGGTCGAACGATGCGAACGCGCTCGCGGCCGGGAAGCCGGGCAGCCATTCGTCGGCGCGGTGGCCGAGCGGCAGGTCGTCGCCCGCGTCGCCGTTTGCGTGCTGGGGCATGCGCGAGGCCAGGAAGTCCCAGTGGTAGGGGTTCAGGCCGGTGTCGATGACCGCGATCACGGTCGCGTCCTTGATCCCGCCCTCGGCGTCGCCGATCACCGGCGGGCCGGGCGGCGGCGGGGGCGGGGGCGGCGGCGGGGCGTCGCCGAGGCGGGCCTCGCCGTCGTAGCCGGCGTCGCCCGTGAGCAAGCGCGTTGACCTGCACGCGCACGGTGTACGTGCCCGGCACGGCGTCGCGCAGCTTCACGGTCGTGCCCGGTCCCGCGTCGTTGCCCCCGTCGTAGACGAACTCGTCGTCGGGCGTCTGCACCTCGACGGCGGTGAAGCCCGTCGCCCCCGTACCGCTGGCGGTCACCTCGAGCGAGCCGCCGTCGGCGACCTCGAGCGTGAACGTGTCGCAGATCGGCGGCAGGCAGAGGATCGGGCCCCCGAATGCGACCTCCTGCACCACGTTGAAGATCCCGCCGGCGGCCTCGCCGCTCCAGGTCGTGACCGGGGTGGCGTTGGACACGCTGCCCGTGGCCGGCGTCGCGGCCGAGGCGGGCGTGGCGGTGGTGGCGCGCCGAAGGCGGCGGCGACGAGGGCGAGGCGCAGGATCGATCGCATAGGGGGCAGGTAACGCCCGCGAGACAGAAAACCTGCGCATCGCCGGTGGAGAGCGGCGCGCAGGCGCCGGCCCGCTAGCCTTCCGGCCCCGTCCGAACGGGCCTCACGGAGGGGTGCCGGAGTGGTTGAACGGGGCGGTCTCGAAAACCGTTGGTCACGCGAAGTGACTCCAGGGTTCGAATCCCTGCCCCTCCGCTCACTCCCTTCGACCGTGCGGTTCCGGCGTGATCAGCTGGAGGTGCCGGCCCGGTCAGGAGGCGCAGTTGCGAGTCTCGAACGCCTTTACGCGCTCCTCCGCCTTTGCCGACTTGCGCTCGTCGACCTTCTCCGCAACCGCGAGCCCAGCCCGTTGGCGCATGCCCGTGAGCATCGTGCGCACGTCCGCGGCGATTGCAGGTGGCGCAGCGCGCCGCAGCGCGGAGATCTCGGTGAGATGGCGCTCGGCGAACTCCCGCTCGGCGGCTTCGTATTCGTTCGCTCCCGCGTCCTCGCCGAGCATGGCGAAGAAGCTCTCTCCGGCCCGGTCCAGGCCCTTGGCCAGCTTGCAGTAGCGCGCGGCCTGGCCGTTCGCAGCTGCGGATGAGGTGGTCGTGGTTGCGCTTCGCTCATCGTCGCCGCCACATGCGGCGAGCGCGAGTACGGCGGTGAGCGCGAACGGTGTGGTCGTGCGGAACATCGTCGTCTCCTGTGGTCGCTGTGGGGGGCGAAGCTACGATTGCTTCGGGCCGCCCGCATCGACCGATCGGCGTATATGCCCTCGTCCGCGCGGACGAGGGCCCGGCGGTGAAGATCAACCTCGGACGGGTGGTCACGCGGCTACTCTCGCCTCATGAACAGCCTGGTCGAGCATCTCCGGCGCCCATGCGCGCCGGACGTCTTGATCGCCGCGGCGATCGCAGTCCTCGCCGTGGCCGAAACGGCACTCGGGGCGGGCCACGAACCCCTCTTGGCCCACTTCACGGCGGCGCTCGCGATGAGCGCGGCTCTTCCATGGCGCCGCAGCGCGCCGCTAGGCGTGCTCGTTGCCGTCTTCCTCCCCCTGACGGTCATGGCGGGCGCGGGCGAAGCGCTCGACGGTGCTTACGTGATGGCGGTCCTGCTCGTCGCGTTCGCGGCGGTGGGTGCCCACTGCGAGCGCCGGCGCGCGGTCGCCGGCCTAGCCCTGGGCCTCGTGTTGCTTGTGATCGTGCTGCTCGCCGAGAACGTGGTCGCCGGGCCGCCGAGGGCCCCCAGGCCGGTGACTTCGTCTTCTTGGCGGTCATCCTCGGTGTGGTCTGGGCGCTTGCGGTGATGCTGCGGGAGCGCACCAGCCACGCCGGCGACATGGAGCGCCGCGCGGAGCTCCTCGCCACCGACCGTGAGGAGCGGGCACGCGCCGCGGTCGCGGCCGAGCGCACCCGCATAGCGCGTGAACTGCACGACGTCGTGGCGCACTCCGTGAGCGTGATCGCGGTCCAAGCCGGTTCCCTGCGACGCAGGCTCCACCACGGCGTGGCGCCCACCGAAGACGACCTCGCCGCTATCGAGCGCACCGCACGCGACGCCCTCGGCGACATGCGGCGCATGCTGGGACTCTTGCGCGCCGACGGCGAGCAGGCGGACCTGGGTCCCGCAGCCGGGCATGGCCGAGATAGACCGCCTGATCGAGGGTGTGCGTGACGCCGGTGTACCGGTCCAGCTGTCCGTGCACGGCGATACGCCGGCCCTGGCGCCGGGCGTCGATCTGGCGGGGTTCCGGATCGTTCAGGAGGCCCTGACGAACGTCATCAAGCACGCCGGCAAGGCGTCGGTCAACGTCGACCTGCGCTACGGCGAGCGTGAGCTCGAGGTCGTCGTGACCGACGACGGGCCGGGAACCGGTGACACCCACGCGTCACCCGGAGATGGTCATGGCATCGTCGGCATGCGCGAGCGCGTCGCGCTCTATGGGGGCTGGGTCGAAGCCGCTCCGCGGCCCGAAGGAGGATTCCGGGTGCAGGCGCGGCTGCCGATCGGAGCGTCGTGAGCATCTCGGTGGTCATCGCCGACGACCAGGCCATGGTGCGGGCGGGCTTTCGCTCGCTGCTCAGCGAGGAGCCGGGCATCGAGGTCGTCGCGGAGGCCCCCGACGGAGAGCACGCGGTCGCGGCGGTGCGCCGGTTCAGCCCCGACGTGGTGCTCATGGACGTCCGGATGCCCTACGTGGACGGGCTGGAGGCGACCCGGCGGATCGTCGCCTCGGGCTCCGCGAGCCGGGTCCTGATCCTCACGACCTTCGACCTGGACGAGTACGTGTTCCAGGCACTGTGCTCGGGGGCCAGCGGCTTCCTCCTGAAGGACGCCTCGCCGGAGCGCCTGATCGAAGCCATCCACGTGATCGCCGGCGGCGACGCCGTCCTCGCCCCGTCGGTCACGCAGCGAGTGATCGAGACCTTTGCCTCACTGCCGCCGGCGCGCCCGGAGCTCGACGAGGCCCTCGCCACGCTGACCGCCCGGGAGCGCGAGGTGCTGGCGTTGCTCGCACGGGGCCTGTCGAACGCTGAGCTGGCAGCGCAGCTGGTGATCTCCGATGCGACCGCCAAGACCCACGTGCGCAACCTGCTGGCCAAGCTCGACCTGCGTGATCGCGTGCATGCTGTGGTGTTCGCCTACGAGTTCGGGCCTGATCCGCGCCGGCGGCGAGGGTGTGCGTTAGGCGGCCGCCCAGCGAGCCGCTGCGTGCAACCCATCTTAAAACCGAGTCCGCAGAACGCTCCGCATCGGGGGCGGCTCCGACTGGGGCACAGCCCAAACGGACACAGCGACCCGGCGCGCACCGGAGTGCGCGCCGGGCGTCTGCGACTGCATCACGCGTGAGCGGCGAGCTTCCGGGGGTGGCGAGCCTCGCGTCCGGTTGGCGCGCGAGGACGACCCCTAGGGCGAGCGTCCAGATCAGCTGCAGGAGGATGCCGAGAGTCAGCAGCAGCCCGAACGGCCCGCCTTCCTCCTGATCCTCGCTGAACAACCCGAGCAGCCCGATCGCTAGGGCCGCGGCAATCAGCGCTGCTCCCCAGCGCAGACTGGCTGGGAGTGAGCGGCCCGCCGCCGCCGAGACCGCGACACCCGTTGTGAACACGACTGAGGCGAACGCGAAGGTGAGCGCCGCGATCGCGTCGAGCTCGTACAGGGAGCGCACCGCCAGCGGGTCGCGCCCTGCATCTGCTGCACGGACGAGAGCGAGGAGCGTCGCCGCGCTCACCAGCATGCCGGCCGCGACGAGCGTCCCACCTACCAGCACGAGCAGCGAGGTGCCGGATTCCCGCTCGGCGGCTCGCAGCCGCATGTATAGCCCCGTCACGAAGACGCAGAAGCACAGGAAGGCGACGCCTTCCATGTACGCGCTGCCCACGTGGCCCGTTCGATCCGACGCGACCATCGCTGCCAGCTGTCGATCCGGCGTGTCGGCGTCGGGTGTCACCGGCATGAAGAACCCGGCCACCACCGCCGCGACGTAGAGCAGTCCGGCGTACCCGCCGGCCCGTACGAACTTCGATCGGCCCATTTCGTTCCCCTCTGTTGTTCGAGCCTTTGAGGAACGTACGACGGGTCTCCGGCGCCGTCATCGGCCATGAGGCGAGTCGCAGGCAACCTGGGGTCTCGACTCCGACCTCGCGCCTACGACCTGCGATGCAGACGCGGCCACCCTGCGATGGATGCGGGGGCGTCCCGGTGGCTCTAATCTCGTTCCGTGGCGGCGGCGCGCGAGTGGTGGCGTTCCTGGACGGGGGCCGCAGATGGCGTGGTGGCGGCGGCTCTGTCAGCAGCTGCGCTGGTCGAGGCCGGTGCCACCGAGAATTCGGCGTCGGCTGATGTCGCGGGCACGCTGCTCATCACGGCCCCGCTGGCGATCAGCCGCAGCCGCCCCGGCCTGGCGGTCGCGCTCGCCTACGGGGGCCTCGTCTTGCAGGGAGGCCTTGGCCGGGATTCCATGATCGGCGTCATCGCGATCGTCTCGCTGCTCCTGCTCTGCTACTCGGCAGGAGTCAACGGCGGCCGCCGCGCAGGGCCCGCCGCCGCCGCTGTGATCCTCGGTGGATCTTGGATCGCCGTTCTGCTCGGTCCCGAGCAGTCGGTGGATGACTTCGCTTTCACTGGGCTTCTCGGCCTCGCCCCGTGGCTCGCCGGACGCGCGGCTCGCAGCTGGCAGCGGCGCGCCGACGAGCTCCGTGCGCTGAACGAGCAGATCCGGCTCGAGCAGGAGGAGCGCGCGAGGATGGCTGCGTACACGGAGCGTGCACGCATAGCGCGCGACATGCATGACGTGCTCGCCCACAGTGTGAGCCTCATGGTCGTGCAGCTGGGGGCCGCTGAGCACAGGCTCGAGAGGGATAACGGCCCGGCTCTCGAGGCTGTCGTCGCTGCCCGCGCTACCGGAAAGTTGGCGCTCGCGGAACTACGCAGGCTGCTGGGCCTGATGCGCGAGGACACCACCGCCGTGCCGGGGCATTCCGCCCCGGCCGGCCTCGAGACGCTAGTCGAGCAGACGCGTGGTGCGGGCATCCAAGCCGAGCTCGAATTCGAGGGGGATCCGGCCACGCTGGACGCGGGGCTCGAGATGACGGTCTACCGGATTGTCCAGGAGGCCCTCACGAATTCCGTCAAGCATGGAGCCGGCGCGCCGGTGAAGGCGGTCGTGACGTACGGGCGCGAAGCCGTGGAGATCAGCGTCACCGACGAAGGCCGCGGGAGCGACGCGGCCTGGGCAGACGGCGGCTTCGGGCTGCTTGGCATGCGCGAGCGAGCGCGGCTGTACGGTGGCACGGTGGAGGCCGGGCGACGTCCCGGGGGCGGCTTCGAGGTGCGTGCCGTCCTGCCGGTCAAGGTCGCACCGACATGACGAAGGTCTTGGTCGCCGACGACCAGACCCTGGTCCGAGCGGGCTTTCGAAGCATCCTTGAGTCGGAGCCCGGGATGACGGTGATCGGCGAGGCGGCGAACGGCATCGAGGCCTTGGAGCTGATCCGGCGACAAGCCGTGGACGTAGTCCTCATGGATCTCCGCATGCCTGTGATGGACGGCATCGAGGCGACTCGTGTCATCGTCCGCGAGCGACACCGGACCCGCGTCCTGGTGCTCACGACCTTCGATGCCGACGAGCACGTGTACGCGGCGATGCGCGCGGGTGCGAGCGGCTTCCTCCTCAAGGACGTCGATCCGGCCGATCTGATCCACGGCGTGCGTGTCGTCGCCCGCGGCGAGGCCCTGGTCGCCCCTGCCATCACGCGCCGGCTGGTCGAGGCATTCGCGGAGGGCCCCCCGCCTGGACGGGACCCGGAGGAGCTCGAAGCGCTGACCGAGCGCGAGCTGGATGTCATGCGGCTGGTTGCCCGCGGCATGAGCAACGACGAGGTCGCCGCGGAGCTGTTCCTGAGCCCCGCAACTGTCAAGACGCATGTCACGCGAATCCTCTCGAAACTGGAGCTGCGGGATCGGGTGCAGCTTGTGGTCACCGCGTACGAGGTGGGGCTGGTCAGGGCCGGGGTCCAAGATCATTGAACCGCGGGCCGAGACCCTCCTCTCCGCGGCCCCCACCCCGTGATGTTGCTCAGCTCGGAGGGTCAACACTTTGTGCCCTGGCCACATCTCCGGCGCTGGCTTTGCCGTCGCGGCCAAACACTCGGAAATCCGGTTGATGAACGCGTACGTTCCTTATACGTTGCAGTACGGCGTGTACGGGCCCGACAGCGGACCGTGCGCCAAAGGGAATCGGAGAGGGAGGAGCTGGAGTGCGCGTTTTCGCGACCGTCGCGGCAATTTTGTTTGCCGGGTTTGCCTTGCCCAACACGGCGATGGCTCAGGACAACCGTCCGCCGCAGCCGCCGGCAATCCCCGACCTGAACTTCGCGGGAACGTTCAACAGCAGCTCGTTCGACGGTCAGCCACTGCTGAAGAAGAAGTGCGTCGACGACTCCAACGACCCGGTCGAGCGCAAGTCCTACGAGGCCGAGGGCTGGGACTCGAGCCAGGGCTACGAGCGCTACCCCGGCTCGTGCGTGCGGATGCGGTTCGTGTACGGCCCGCTGGTCGTCAAGCCCGGTCAGAACGACGTGCTGATCGGCCCTGTGACCATCGAGAAGCCGATGCAGAACGGCTTCATCACGCGCTTCAAGCCGAACCTGACGCGGATCGACGGCACCGTGCCTCCGGTGCAGAACGTCCACCTCCACCACGGCACGTGGCTGGCGGCGACGAACAACTACGGCTCCGGACCCTTCTTCGCCTCGGGCGAGGAGAAGACGATCGCACCCTTCCCGCGCGGGTATGGGATGCCGATCAAGGCGACCGACCAGTGGCAGCTGCTCTACATGGTGCACTCCGCGGTGCAGGCGCCGATGGAGGTCTACATCACGTACGAAATCGACTTCGTGCCGGAGAGCTCGCCCGCGGCCGCGGCGATGAAGCCGGCCCTGCCGATCTGGTTCGACGTCCGTCCCTCGAGCTACCCGGTGTTCAACGTCCAGCGCCCGTTCGGCGGCGGCGACGGGGAGTGCACATGGCCGTCGGAGAAGTGCGCGGACTTCAACTCGTTTGGCGTGACCGAGGTCGGTCAGGGCGCGCCGGGCAACGGGACCGGCCGCGACTACCAGCTGCCGGCGGCGGGCGGGACGTTCGGGCTCGACAAGAGCTTCACCGGCGGGACGATCATCGGGCTCGGCGGCCACCTGCACCCGGGCGGCCTGCGCAACGAGCTCGACCTCGTCCGCGGCGGCGATTCCAAGCGGATCTACACCGGCATCCCGACCTACTGGGATCCCGCGGACAAGAGCCGGGGCGGCGGCCCGCCCGACTCGTGGGACTTCTCGATGCGCGTCAGCGGCCTGCCCTATTGGGGCGTCGATGTCGAGCCCGGCGACATCCTGCGGTCCAACGTGGCGTACGACACGACGCTTCAGTCGACCTACGAGAACATGGGGATCATCGTCGGCCTGCTCGTCCCCGAGGACGACAACGGCAACAAGCAGGCGCCGGGGCTCAACCCCTTCACGGCGCCGGTTGACACATCCGATCGCTGCGATTCGACGGGTCTGAAGGCCGCGACGCCGACGCTGTGCCCCAACGGGATGCTCGAGACCCACGGGCACTACCGCGAGAACGCCGACCGCGGCGGGGCATCGGGGATGTGGCAGGCGTCGCAGGGCCCGCTCTCGGGGGAGACGAGCGAGATCGGCATCGCCAACTTCCTCTACCTGCCGGGTGACTTGAGCACCGCCCAGACCCTCGGCGTGCCGAAGGTCAAGCTCGGCACCAACCTGCGGTTCTGGAACCTCGACGGCGCGGCGATCCTGCACACGATCACGTCGTGCAAGTTCCCCTGCATGGGCCCGACGGGGGCGGCGTTCCCGCTCGCGGACGGCGAGACCAACCAGGGCCGGCCGGTCGAGCTCGACTCGGGCCAGCTGGGCTACTCGGTGCCCGAGATCAGCGGGGCCATGAACCGGCTCGACTGGACGGTGCCGGTCACCGAGCAGGCGGGGTACAAGCCCGGCGAGGTCGTGACGTACTTCTGCCGCATCCATCCGTCGATGCGCGGTGCGTTCGAGGTTGCGGGATGACGCAGTTCGACGGCTGGACCAAGCGCGGCTGGACACAGCTGCCGGAGGACCTCCCGGTCGATGTGCTCCCCGCCTCCAACGGGGAGTACTTCCCCGGCCCGGCGACGCCGCAGCAGCTCGAGATCATGGCCCGGGCCGATGTGGCGACCGAGTTCTACCGGCGCAAGTTCGGCATGAGCCGGCGGCGCTTCGTGCGCACGTCGACCGCGATGGCGATCGGGTTCTGGGCGATCGACTCCGTCATGGCGGGGCCGTTCGGCAGCTACGGCTGGGCGCACAACACCGAGACGACGGACGCCTGCGACCTCGAGTGGGACGGCTCGCAGGGGTTGGAGACGCTGAGCAACCTGCCGGGCGAGTTCATCTTCGACGTGCAGTCCCACCACGTCGACCCCGAAGCGCTCTGGCGCATCTCCAACCCGGCGTTCCATGCGTTCTTCGCCGCGATCTGGCCGCAGGGCTCGCCGATCACCGGCGATCGCATCGGCGTGCGCCCGGACGGCTCGCTGCGGGGCGGTGGCGCCGGCGAGCTCGACCCGATGGAGAACCTGAACCGCTTCCACTACCTCAAGGAGCTGTTCCTCGACTCGGCGACCACGATGACCGTGTTGTCGTGCGTGCCGAGCTCACCCGACACCAACAACCCGCTCCCGCTCGCCGAGGCGGCGTTGACCGTGAACACCGTCAACAAGCTGGCCAACTCGCAGCGATCGGTGCTGCACGCCTTCGTGATGCCCAATCGCGGCTCCGGGCCGCGCGGGGCGCTGCAGCTCAAGCACCCGCTCTTCTTCGACGAGGAGATGGAGCTGATGCACACGCGGGCGCGCGAGCACCGCAACATCCTGCGGGGCTGGAAGACGTACTGCGCCTGGGGCGACATCCCCAACGTGAGCGGGTGGTACCTCGACTCCGAGGTCGGTCTCGCGTTCCTCGAGAACGTCAAGCGCGTTTCCGAGCAGGTGCCCGAGATCCCGCCCACCGTGGCCTCCCACAAGGGCTTCGCGCTGCCCGGCTTCGACCAGACCGCTGCCGCTGCCCGCGACGTCGGCCCGGCGGCACGGCAGAACCCGGACGTCAACCTGATCATCTACCACTCGGGATACGACACCGGTGACACGCAGCGCGCCTATCGCGGCGACGCGACCGCGGACTCGCGCTCGAACACGGTCGACGGGTTCATCAAGAGCCTGCGCGAGAACAACTGGGACGCCTCGCACTTCATCGAGGAGGGCAAGACGTTCGGCAACGTGCCCAACGTCTGGGCGGAGCTCGGGTCGGTCTGGCGCGACACGATGCACGACCCCAACGCGGCGGCTCACCTGCTGGGCAAGCTGATCAACCACGTCGGGCCCAAGCGCATCGCATGGGGCACCGACAGCCTTTGGTACGGCTCGCCGCAGTCGGAGATCGTGGCCCTGCGGCGGCTTCAGTTCTCTGACCAGGCCAAGGAGCTCTACAACCTGCCGCACGGCCTCGACGGCGACGTCGAGGACCCCGACGCAGCCGGCGCCGGTGCCCGCGCGGACGATCCGCAACGGGATCCTCGGTCGCAACGTCGCCCCGGCCTACCGCGTCGATCCCGACGTGCGCCGCCTGGAGCTCTCCTGCGACAAGGTCAACGAGATCCGCGACGGCTACATCTCCAAGCTCAGCCACGCCGTCGAGGAGGCGCCGTTGCGCTCCAACACCATGCCCGGTGGGCGCACGCGCCGCGAGGTGCTCAAGGACCTCGTCGAGGGCGAGTGGACGCCATGAGCGCCCGGCGGCTGATCGTCGCGTCCGTCGCAGCGACCGCCCTGCTCGCCTCGGCGACCGCGGCGCAGGCCGCGACGTGCGCCGCGCCCGACGTCGCCGGCGGCGAGTGGCCGTTCTACAGCGGCACGCTGGACGGCCATCGCGAGCAGCTCGCCGAGACCACGATCAGCGCGGCGAACGTGTCCGAGCTGGGCGTTGCCTGGCAGCGCGCAACCCCCGACGGCGGCACGATCCACTCGACGCCCGTGGTGGCCGACGGCTGCGTGTTCACAGGCACCGATCTGGGCAACGTCTACGCGCTCAACGCCGACAGCGGTGAGGTCGTGTGGACACGCGACCTGGCCGACGGGGCCGGCAGCTCCACGTTCGCGGGGGCCGGGATCGTCGGCTCGCCGGCCGTGGCCGACGGCCTGGTCTACGTCGGCGCGACGACGCCGACGGCCTCCGTCATCTCGGCGCTCGATCTCGCGACGGGCGCCCTGGTGTGGCAGAGCGTCGTCGACGAGGACGACGGCGGCGGCCTCGACTCCAGCCCGGTGCCGTTCAACGGCATGATCTTCCAGGCGTTCAAGGGCGACGAGTCCAGCGCTCACTCCAACCCCGGCTTCGCGATCCTCGACGGATCGCGTGCGGGCGGCGGCGCGATCCTCGTGACGACCCGCAACATCCCGGCCGATGACTTCGCGGCCGGCTACCGCGGCAGCTCGACGGTGGGAACGCCGTCCGTCGACCTCGAGCGCAAGCTGATCTTCGCCGGCACCGGCAACCCGGCCAGCAAGCAGCAGCACCCGATCACGAACTCGCTGATCAAGATCGACGCCGACCCGCTGTCGGCCACGTTCGGGCAGATCCTCGACTCCCACCGGGGCACGTCGGACAGCTATCCGTCGCCGCAGGACATCGACCTGCCGACCTGCCAGCCCGAGGAGCAGTGGCCGGTCGGGCGCTTCTCGTGCGCTCAGTTCGACTTCAACTTCCTGGCGTCGCAGAACCTCTGGAAGCACTCCGACGGCCGCCAGATGTTCGGCGGGCTTCAGAAGTCGGGCGTGTACACGGCGATCTACACCGACACCATGGATCGTGCCTGGCAGGCCACCGTCGGGCTCCCGTGCTTCGCCTGCAACCTGAGTTCCACCGCCGCCGACGCGACCGGGATCTACGTGGCGGTGTCCGGCGGCAACCTCTACAAGCTCGACCGTGACACGGGAGCCGTGAAGTGGGTCGCACCGCTGACGGGCACGTTCCGCTACAACGGCCTGGCCGTCGCCAACGGCGTGGTCTACAGCCTCAACGACGCCTTCGGCACGCTGCAGGCGTTCGACGCGTCCAACGGCCTCCCGCTGCTCGCGCACCCGTTCGCGCTCGACACGCAGGACCTGATGCACGACATGGGCAACTCGAGCGGTGTGTCGGTCGCGCGCAACACGGTGTTCGCGACCTCCCAGGGCACCTCCTCGACCAGCACTCTGTTCGCCCTCAAGCTCGGGGCCGGCGGCGGCGGCGGTGGCGGCGGCGGGCCGGGCCTCCCCGAGCTGCCGGGCGGCGACCTGCCCGGTGGCGGGGGCACGATCGCCACGGCTCCGGGCGCCGCGAGCTACGGGTACCTGACCCCGGTCGCGCTGACGTCCGTCGGCGGGCGCGTCTCGTACACGAATGCCGACATCGTCCGCCACAACGTCGTGTCGGTTGCCAAGGGGCTCGACGGCCAGCCGCTGTTCCAAAGTGAGCTGGCAGCCCTCGGGGAGACCGTGCAGGTCGTGGGCACCGAGAACCTCGAGGCCGGCAAGACCTACGAGTTCCTGTGCCAGCCGCACCCAAACATGAAGGGCCAGCTGGTCGTTCGCTGATCGGGGAGCAGGGCTACGCCCGGGCGAGAGTGGTCGAGTGGCGGTGATCCGCGCCGATACCGGCGTGCGCAACGTCTCCATGCGATCGATCACCGTCCTGCTGGCCGCGGTCGCCCTGGTGGCGGGCTGCGGATCCGATGAGGACCGCGGCCCGAAGGCGCCGGGCACGCCGGCGGCGGCGCCCGGCGCCTCGGCGCCCTCGGACGGCGCCATCGCGATCGAGGACTTCAAGTACGTGCCGGAGGACATCACGGTCGAGGCCGGGATGGAGGTTCGCTGGAGCAATGTCGACACCGCGCCCCACACCGCCACCGCCGACGACGGGTCGTTCGACACGGGGAACCTCGGCAAGGGGGACTCCAAGGCGGTCACCCTGACCAAGCCCGGCACGTACGCGTACTTCTGCGAGTTCCACAAGTTCATGCGCGCCACGATCACCGTGCGCTGAAAAGTCACTGATCCAAATCCTGAGTCAGCCCGAATCACTTCACGACCGGGCACCCCCCGCCCGCAATGCACAGGTTGAGGAGGATTCATGACGGAACAAAACGAGCGGACGGCGAGCGCAGAGCAGGGCGCGGTTGCCGAGCTCCGCGATGACCCCGCGTCGCGCAAGCGGTTTCTGAAGATGGCGGGCGCCGGCGCGGCCGGCGGACTTGCCGTCTTGTTCGCCGCTTGCGGGGATGACGACACGTCGAGCAGCAGCACGACGGCCACGAGCACGTCGACCCCCACCGACACCGCGATGTCTGACGACACGAGCGGCGATCTCGCGATCGTGAACTACGCGCTGACCCTCGAGTACCTCGAGGCGGACTTCTACGCTCAGGTCATCGACAGCGGTCTCGTGAAGGACAAGAAGGTCGCCGACCTGGCAAAGGCGATCGGCCAGCACGAGCAGGAGCATGTCGACGCGCTGATCGCGACAGCCCAGAAGCTGGGCGGTGAGCCGGCAGCCAAGCCGACGACGAAGTTCGAGGACGTCATCGCACAGGGCCTCCAGACCATCCTCGAGACGGCTGCGACGGTCGAGAACCTCGGCGCCGCGGCGTATCTCGGGGCTGCGGGCGGCATCAAGAACAAGGACATCCTCGCGGCCGCTCTGGCGATCCACTCGGTGGAGGCCCGCCATGCGGCGGCTCTCAACCAGCTCGTGGGCCGCAGCTTCAAGGGCGACGGCAAGCTCGAGGGCTCGCTGCCCAACGGCGCCTTCGCCAAGGGCCTGTCGATGGACGAGGTCCTCAAGCAGGTCGAGCCCTTCATCGCGAGCTGATCGGAGATTTCTGAGATGAGAACCCAAGACCTGGCGGCTCCCGAACTTGCCGCCATCGAGATGCACGGAACCACGCGTTCGACGTTCCTCGTCCGCAGCGCACTTGCGGCCGGGGCGGTCTACGGAGCCGGTGCCGTATCGCCGTTCGTGGCGGGCTCACTCGCCCAGGGTGGCGGCGGCGACGTCGAGATCCTGAACTTCGCCCTGACCCTCGAGTACCTCGAGGCCGCGTTCTACACGCAGGCTCTCAAGGAGACGCAGGGGCTCAGCGGCGACATCAAGAAGCTCGCCACGGAGATCCGTGACAACGAGAACGAGCACGTCGACGCTCTCAAGGCCGCGATCAAGGGCGCCGGCGGCAAGGCCGTCAAGGCACCCGGCGTGGACTTCGGGGACGCCTTCTCCTCCGAGAAGAGCTTCCTCAAGCTCGCGCAGACGTTGGAGGACACCGGTGTGAGCGCATACAACGGCGCCGGGCCGTCGATCGAGAGCGTCGAGGTGCTCGGCGCGGCCGGCTCGATCGTTCAGATCGAGGCGCGGCACGCCGGCCTGATCAGGCTGGCACGCGGCGAGACGCCCGCCCCGGACGCGTTCGACAAGTCGCTGATGACCGACGAGGTCCTCGCGGCGGTCAAGCCGTTCGTCAAGGGCTAGAGGCCCAGACCGAGCACGAGGGCCCCGCCTCCGGGCGGGGCCCTCTGCGTTCGTTCACCCGAACGCATCCTGCGCGACGCGGTCGCGCAGCTTCTCGAGGCCGAGCCGCATCCGGCCCTTGACCGTCCCGGCCGGTACGTCCAGATGCTCAGCAATCTCGCTATGGGTGAGCTGGCTGTATATGGCCAGCTGGATCACCTCGCGCTGCGGCGCAGGGAGCTGGCTCAGAAGTGCCTGGAGGTGGCCGGCATCGGCGCGCCGGGCGACGGTCGCGGCGACGTCGTCGGGGTCGTCGGTGGCCGGGTGGGCATCGAGCCGGTCTTCGGACGCCCGCCGAGCCGCATGCTTGTCGTTGCGGCGGGCGAGGTCTATCGCCCGGTGGCGCACGATCGTGAGCAGCCAGGCAGCGACCGGCCCGCGGTCCGGTCGATAGCTCGCCTGGCTGTGCCAGAGCGAGATGAAGGCCTCCTGGACGGCGTCCTCGGCGCGACCGTGGTCGCGGCACACGTACATCGAGACGCTGTAGGCCCGGGCGCTATAGCGGTCGTAGAGCTCACCGAGAGCGCCGACGTCGCCGCCCTGCAGTCTCGTGAGCAGCTGGTCGTCACCGGGGGCCTCGATCGAGCACGCCTACCCGGATCCCGGCGCCGCACACCCTTGGGCGGTCATCAGCGTGGTGCTGACGCTGCGCGCGCGGGCCGCCTCGCCGGCTGTGCCGGTGTAGCTCAGAGGACGTAGGGCAGCGCGCCGAGCGCGCCGAGTGCATACCACGCCCCGAAGGCGAGGTTGAACAGTCCGAGCGCCGGTGTCGTGGCCGATACGCGGCCGGCGCGCGTAGTCCGGCCGCAGAGCGCACGACCCAGCAGCGTCGACGCGGCGGCCATCGACGCCGCTGTGAATGCGGCAAAGAGCAGCAGGGCGGCGAACCCCACACCGTTGTCGGGGATCGCTGCCAGCAACAGGACGCCGATTCCGGCAGACCCGCCGATCCCGTGGACGACGCCGATGCCGTAGGAGCCGCGCACGGACCGCACCGAATGGGCGTGCACGTGTCGGCCCTCCTCGCCGGGGTCGCGATGGGCGTGGAGGTGAGCATGGCGCTCGCCCTCGTGGGCGTGGCTGTGGGCATGCAGGCCCTCACGGCGGTAGCGCATGAGGAGCCGCACGGAGAGCGTCATGATCAGCACGCCGATCAGCGTCTCGGTGCCGATTTGAAGGGGCTCTGGCAGGTAGGCGTCGACCAGCACGATCGGGACGCCGAAGGCCGTGATGGTGGTCGCGTGACCCGCGCCCCACGCAAGCCCGAGGCGACCGGCACGGCGCGTCCCGTCCTTGTCGTCGCCGGCGATGAGGACGGAGACGGCGGCCAGGTGATCGGGGTCCATCGCGTGGCGGATCGCAGGTGATCTTGGCGTGGTAGGTGCGCTGGCCACCGCGCACATCGGCCTCGACGAAACCGATCAGGCCCCCGGTCGGTGTCTTGGGCTTGCCGAGACCGGCGCGGTGATCGTGGCGTCTTTGTTGCTTCGGCCCCTCGCCAGCAGCAGCCGGCGGATGGCCAGGAATCGTTGGATGAACACGTTGAACGACGGGAAGGTGGCTTTCACCCGGCGCTCGCCCCACTCCATCTCATCGATCCGTAGGTTCATGTTGCCGCCCGGGCCGGGGGTGCGGAACTTGTCTCCAGGCTTCATCGCGGACCGCGCGCACGACGACGCCGGGATCGTCTACGTCTTCAACGAGCTCGACTCGATCTCCCCGCCCTGCTGCATCTCTGCGAGCGAAGCCGCGAGCACCGGGCCTATCAGGTCGGCGGTAGCCAGGTTGGGCAAGGGGTCGTCGAACGGCACGACGAAGTCGTTTCGGATGCCATTGATCGCCGGTGCCTGGTAGCGCTTCGATCGTCGGACACCACCTTTCGATCGGTAAGGGGTCGCCACCGTCGGTGTAGCGCTCGGATGGTGCGAGCTGGGGATCCGCCCGCTCGGTGTCGGCCTTCTTCCAGACGGTGTCGCCCCACGGGCGATAGATGCCGACGGGCCCCGCGCCGTGGTCGTAGATGCCGTACGGCCAGTCGTCGAAGAGTGCGATCAGGTCGGCCACATCGGCGTAACAGCACCGTCGAGTGCCCACATCGGCAGCCCGTTGCGCCCGGAGTCTTCGACGCCGGCAGTGGTTGCCCCGACACGGTCGAAGACGTCCTTCATCATCTCGGACGTGTCGTAGGTGTCCCCGGGGGCCAGTGCACCGAGATGGTTTATGTCGATGACCAGCTTCCACTCATCGGCATTGTCGGTGGCGGCCGTTCTCCGCACCCGAAGAGCAACCAGGTCGCGGTTCGTGTCCAGGTCTTGGTCGCGGGTGCCGTCCGGGTCGGCTTCAAGGTCAATCGTGTGGAGAACGGTCGGCACCGCGCCGTCGGGCCCGTTGGCCTTGCATATCTCCGGCCTCCGTATTCGTCGGGGTGGTCGGTGTCCCACTCGATGTCGAGATGACTGAAGTTCTCACCTGTTTCGACGTAGGCGACGACCGCGGCCATCCATGCCGCCGGCGCTCCGGCCCCGTTGCGCTTAAACGGCGTGCCCTTCTCGACTTTGAAGACGATCTGGTGCGCAGTGATCTCATTGGAACTGGGAGTCGTCGGCCAAGGCCGAGGAGGCCTACCGCGAGCTGTGCCGGCGGGACCCGGGCAGCGGGCTGGGGCTGGCCAAGCTGGCCCAGGCCCAGCTGGAGCAGGGCCGCACCCGCGAGGCCCTGGAGACCGTCGAGAGCGCCGCCGAGCGGGGCGGCGACGTCTTCTTCGTCAACGCCGTCCGGGGCGACGTGCTGGCGGAGATGAGCCGCCACGTCGAGGCGGCCGAGGCCTACGACCAGGCGCTGGTGGTCGAGCCCGAGGACCACTGGGCCCTGCACCAGGCCGCCCTGGAGCACAGCCGGGCCGGCAACGACGACCGGGCCATGGAGCTGTTCGAGCGGGCCATCGCCTTCGACCGCGAGGGCTGCCACCAGACCCTGGTGGACTACGCGGACCTGATGCGCCGGCTGGGCCGGATCGGCGACGCCGTCCGCCTGTACCGCCGGGCGGTGGCGGCGGTCCCCAACGACCCCGAGTGGCGCCAGGTCCTCCGCGAGGCCGAGCGCGAGCTGCAGTCCGCGCCCGAACTGAGTCGGGCCCGGCGAAGCGGGGCGGCCGGGGCTCGCCGGCTACGCTCAGGGCAGGGCGCTGGCCTGGGCCGAGAGCTGGTCGAGCTCGGACTGCTTGAGCTCGCGGTTCTCCGCGTAGGCGATGCCCACCACCGCCCGGACCGCGCCCTGGGCGTCGTGACGGGAAAGGCCACGGCGGCCTGGGCGTTGACCGCCTTGGCGCCCGGGCGGACCCGGCCGGTGCTGTCGTCCTTGATGTTGCAGGTGGAGATGGGCTCGTCGTGCTCGAAGGCCAGCCCGGCCATGCCCTTGCCGCGCGGGACCTGCCGGACGATCTCCATGACCGGCGGGGGGATGTTGACCGCCGCCGCCAGGGTGAGCAGGTCGCTCCCCTCGCGCTGGTGGACGGTGCCGGCGACGCCGCCGTTGTCCCGGATGAACTTCTCGAGCCAGAGCTGGGTGGGGGAGGCCGACATGTCCGGATTATACCGAGGCCCCGCCGTCGCGCGGCGATCAGACGTCGGGTCCAGAGGTCGCTGAGCTTCTCCTGGACCGTGTTCTGGCCCAGCCACGGCCGTTGCCGGCGGCGGATCTGACTTGTCCGCGAGGTCCACGCAGAAGCCGTCGCGGAACATCTGAAATGCCGCAAGCTGCCGGATGAACTCCGGGTTGCGCGCGCCGCTGCTGTCGAAGAGACGAAGCACGGTGCAGATGTCGCGGAGCTGGGCGAAGGAATAACAGAAGCAGCACGTGTCCCTCAGCTTCCGCCAGAGTCGAATGAAGATGGCGAGCTTGAGCAGGCTGCGCTCGGCGGATCGGTCCCCGTCGGTGAAGCAATCAACAATGCCGTCGAGACAGCAGGGCTCGCACTCGGGGAAGGCGCCAGACACGGGAACTGCCGTTCGGTCAACGGAACGAATCCGGACTTCCAGAGCTCGTAGAACTCGCAGTAGCTGAGACAGGTTCGTGCCAGGAACTCAGGCAGTTGGAGGATGACGTCCGTCCACGGCAGGCCATCTTCTCTTCGGCGGGAAATCCATACAGGGTCCACACCACCGGCGAGCGGGGCCTGTCCGGTAGTGGGCGATTCGGATAGCTGGCCGGGTCGGGGTCCGGTCGATTCGGGTCTGGCCGGGTTGGGTCCGGTTGATTCGGGTCTGGTCGATTCGGGTCTGGTCCATTCGGATCCGGTGGATTCGGATCCGGGCGGTTCGGGTTCGGCTGCTGCGGTTGTGGCCCGCATGCCGGTGCGGGTGTGCCGGCGAACAGCAACTGGTCCTCTTCCGGGGTGATGCCGAGGGGTATCAATCGCCGTATCGATGCGCACCGGATAGCGCCACAGATGGTCCTGGAATCCTGCGGGCTCCTTTGACGGATCGAGCACGAACTCCGTGATGCAGCGGCGGAAGGTCCGCGGGGTTACCACACGACAGCTGCCCAACTCACGCAGATACGTGCGCGACACGTCGAGCGCCTGGGGAGTACAGGCAGATGACACGACGAGAAGTCCTTCTTCAGCGTGTTCCACACCGCCGGCGTGACATTGGCGTTCGCGCTCACCGGGGTCGCCGGTGTCGAGAACTCGGGCAGCGCCGCGAAGATCCGCTCGGGTGGGTGGCAGGGCGGATACGCATGGGTCGGGCGGGCAGGGCGAGGGCTGACAAAGGAGGTGGCCGGCGAGATCGTGACCCGCGGTGTCATAGAGACCGCACCGTTCGCCGGTTTGGTCACCGAGCCCATGAGCTCCAGACACTCGTTGACGAGGTCGATCGCCGGCAGCGGCGTGTCGAGATTCGCGCAGCTGGCCGCAGAGATCGCCGATCGGTCCGCGGCGCCGGCCTACCGCCGACAGCAGCGTCGGCGCCGTGGAACATTGAGATCAGGGAACCTGACGGAATGGCGGCGGACACGGACTGGCTCATCGTGACGGACGCGGCGGTTAACACCCGTCACTGTCGTTCCTGCCGGAATGTTGGTACCGCTGACCGACATCCCGGGAATCAGAGGCCCCCTTCGCCGAGACAAACGGCAGGGTCGGGCCGGTCGGCGTCGCCGCGCTCGTGGGCAGCGACACCGTCGCCGCGACCGGCATCTCGCAGGTCGAGAGCAGTCCGACAGCGCGAGCATCTCGTTCAGATACGCGATCGGTCCGAGCGGCGACGCGCACGGCGAAGGAATGCAGTTGCTGAGCGAGCCATCCGCGTTGATCGGCGCAAAGCCGCCGGTCCCCGGCGTACCGGCGGCAGGCGGTGCGATCGCCGAAGCGGCCGTATAGATCTGCGCAGCCAGATCGAACGCCACCGTCCCGGTGAGCGCTTGCGCGAACCGATCCGCAGACAGCGCCGTAATCTTTGCCGCTGATGTGAAGCCACGTGCATAGAGGGCCTCGACGACCGAGAATCGGAATGCGTCCGTGCCCGGCGGCGGCATGGGCACGGTCTTCAGCACGCTGTACAGCGCATCAAGCACGACGAGTGCTTCAACTCCATCCACTCCTAGGCGTCTCGCCGTCGTCCGGGAATACAGTCGCCGCCGCGGCGCGCAGCTTGGCGCGATCGAACCCGGTTCCCAGCGTGAACGTGCCATACGCGGCAAGGCACTTGGCGAGCCAGTCCTGTGACGGGGCCGGCAGGGTCGGCCAGTCGATCGTCACGGCGGCCAGCGCGACGACGCTGAACGTGACGTTGGCGTTCACCGGAACGCCGCTCGCCTCGACCGGCGCGCTCAACGTCACCGAAGTCACCGTTGCGGTCGTGGTGACGCTGGCGACGGTCGTGCCCGGGGCGATGCCCGGCCCGACCACCGACATTCCCGCGAGGATGGCGGTCGTCGGAGCGAACTGCAGAACGCTCGTCCCCGCCGCAGCGGGCGCGGTCGTGACCAGCGCGAACAAGCGCGGCCGGATCGCCGGAGCCCACCAGAAAGAAGGTCTGCACCCGGCGAACGAATGCCGAAATGCGCGCCGCGGTGTTGCCGGTTCCGGGCGGCAGCCACGTGGGATGCTTGTCGAAGAAATCGGTCCACTCCGCGCGGGTGACGGCGGCGAGCGCGGCAACCGTCTGCGTGGGCAGCAGTGTCGTGATGATCAGGTCGCCCAGCGCGGCATTGAAGGGTGCGGGGACGATGTAGCCTTCTGTCAGGGCGGCGAGGACCAGGTTGAGGAACGCCGCGGGCTGCGCGGCGGCTGGCCGCGGGCAGAATTTCGTCGCGTCGTCGGACGGGAGATACGACTGGGTGCTCGTGGCTCCCGTCAGCGACGGCGGGTAGGCCAGCCACGACTTGAGCAACGTGACGAGCGCGGCCGAATACGGCGGCGCGAACGCAATGGATTCGCCGATCGCCACATCGCCCAGGGGAGGAGCGCTGAGCATGATGGTCGTGGCGGTCAGCGACGAGATGACGGTGCCGCCGGCGATGGTCCGGCCGCTCACCAGCATGCTCACCTTCAGGCCGTCAGTCGACGCGAACGTGAGCGTGCTCCCCGTGGTCGCCGCGGTTGTTGGCAGTGTTCGTGCGCCGAGCGGGGCGCGCGGCACCGTCTCTCCGGCAGGCACGCCCAGTGCGGCGATTGGCCTCGCGGCCTGAGCCGCGTTGATGCTCGCCGTGGGGAGTGCGACGAACGGCTCTGAATCGGCAGCCGTGCCGGTGTTGATGCGCGGCGGTCAGCTCCGCGAGCAGCCGCATCAAGTGATCGTTGGTGGCCAGCTGCAGGCGCTGGGCGGCCCGATCTGCATCGGCAGCTGTGCGCCCAGTCCGTAGAAAAAGGCCGCCGGCACGCCGAAATTCGTCGGCGGGTCGAGGGCATCGACGCCCGTCAACACCACCTCTGCCCGCCCAACGCCCCGACGCCTGGTCCCGAAGGATTTGCCGGCAGCTCGAGGACCGCTTGCGTCGCCGCCAGGGTCAGCTGTTCACAGGTGACCGCGGCCGAGAGGGCGTAAACGAAGCCGGTCAGACGATCCGCGCTCGCATCGGCAAGGATGTAGTAGCTCGTGAGCTGCGCTTCGAACTGACGGCGGTCGGCTTCGAACTGGTTGGGGGTCGTGCCGGTCAACATCGGCCCGGTGTTCGGGGGATTGGTGTAGAGGTCTTCCGCCGGATCCGGGGGCGTGGGCGGCGGCGGCTGCTGGCTCCAGACAATCTCGTAGGCGATGTTCCGGCATTGCTCGAACGACAACGCGCCCAGGTTGGGATCGAAGGTGATGGAAGTGCCGGTCGGTACACCTGAGCCAGCTCCTGGCTCAACGTGACCAGGCCGGTGGCGTGAATCTTCACGACATTCGGTCCCGGCCGGAACGCCTGCGCCGGACACGCTCATGCCGCTGCTGATTCCCTTCGTCGAGGCGGCGAACTTCAACGTTGACGCCCCCGGCGCGGCGACGGCCGAGGTCGCGACCACGACCGCCGCACCCGGGTCCAGGCTCGGGATCGTCCGGACCGCCTTCAGCAGTTCGTCGAACCCGGGCGCGGTCCCGTCGGTCGGGAGCTGGAACGAGAAGGGATTCGCGGATGACGGCGGCGTCGGCAGATGGATATAGAGGCTGGGCTGGAGCGCTCCCCACGGATCGGGCTGCGCTGCCGTGGACGTCGTGCCTGGAGCCCAGGCATTCAGATCCGGCGCCGGTCCGACGCTCAGCTGAATGTCGTAGAAATCGAGATCAACCGGAACAGGTGTCGCTCCCGCGCCCGATCCCCATTGCGCTTCGAGCCGGACGTTTTCGATCTTGGTCGCGGTAGGGATCTCGATGACGGCGGTGGCGACGGCTTCGAGCTCGAAGTAGGCCGTATCCGGTGGCGCGGCGCCCGCCAATGGTATTGCTGGACGATGCCGTTGGCCGGCGAGGCGGCGTATTTCGGCGTCTTGAACACCGGAATCGGATCGGGCGGCACCGTGGCCGGCGCCATCGGGCTCGGCGGCGTGGTCGCGGCGAGATACGTCGCGGTCGCCAGCTTTTTCCCGACCACCGGATCGTTGAACGTCAGCTCGTACACGGTGATCTGCAGCGGGCCGAGTCCGGCCGGATTCAGATAGCCGGTGAACTTGGCCGGCTCGAGCGTCTGCTCGGGGATGATTCGAATGACGATTAGACTCGGCATCGTGCGCTCCTCGGTCCGCATGCGTTCTTCGACCGTTCCGTGGGTGTTGTCTTCTGCTCCGCGCGCGGTTTCGCCGCGGTGGGCTCTTTCGGCGGCTCTGCCGCGCTCGTGCCGATGACCACTCCCGCCATTTGGGCGTATGGGACGAACACCACGGGCTTCATCTCCGCGAGCTGACTGCCGTCGTCGGGCGCCAGGCGCCGTGTGAGTTCTTCCGATTGCAGCCAGAGGCCGTTGAACTCCGCGCCCAGCAGCCGGTAGGGCCGGCACACGCCGTCTTCAAAGAGGACGGGGATCGAGACGTAAATCGTCTTATTGAGATAGCGCGCGAGGTTCGGTGTCATGGATCTCCTGTGATTCACTTCTTCGGAACCAGAAACAGACCATCGTTTCGCCTTGCCTTGAGAATCTTTCCCGCGTTGCGCATCTCTCGCTTGTCAGGTATCCAACCTTGGGCCCCACCCCGGGAGTCCGTCGTCTGCACGCGAACCGTGTCGCCTGGTTTCGTTGCCGTAATGTCAGGCTTCACTGAACCGGTATTTCCCCCTCCGGGGCCTGGGATGAATTCTTCTTTTTTCTTGTTGCCGCCCCCGACGATGTCGTAGTCGGCGCCAATCAATTCATCGGCGAGCTCTTCGTTCTGCGCCTGCGTCCTGGGTTTTCCCTTTGCGCCCCATTGGTTCGGGAACCTCTTTGCGGGCGCGGCCGGATCGACCGCAGCAGGAGCGGCGGGACTGGTGTCTGGCGGTGAGGGGGGCTTATTTGCGGAGGCGACGATATCCGGGTTGTTGCCGTACTTTGGGGCCGAGGCGGCGGCTTGCCGATCGGCAGCGGCCTGCCGGAAATCTCGCCAGTCTTTTTGACCACCGCCGCCAGGTTTGCAAGCTTTGGCACTCCACCCGGCCGGCGTCCGCCAAGCCCCTCGCCCAGCGCTTCACCGATCATGATGTCGACGGCAATGCCCGTGGCTGTTCTCATTGCCGGGTCAGAGAGCATTCCGCCTTCCCCGCCGGCGCTCCAATCCGTGCCGCCGGGCGGTAACTCTGTCGGTTCCACACCGGCATCCGGTCGCGTGTTGGCCTCCGCGTGCAGATAGTCAAGAACTCCAGTGGTGCCGCTTTCCACAAATGCTCCACCGAGGCCCATCGCTCTATGCTCGTCTTGCGTGAAATGGTCGAGAGGCTCATCGGCCTCGGCGTCGAGCCGATTCTTCATGTCCTCTTCTCGCTGCATCCGCATGTCTTCGGCGATCAGGTTGAGAACCGTATCGCGACCGGATGGATCGATGAAGACGTTCGGATTGTTGCGTCCGTAGCGGTAGAGGTTCAGGCCATCGCTGATGCCGATGGGATCGCAACTGGTCCACCTTCCAAGCCACGGAGCGTAGTACCTCGCGCCGTGATAGGTGAATCCGTTCTCCGAGTCACGTTCCTTGCCGGTATAGCGATAGCGCCTCAGACTCACCTCGGTAGCGCTGCGCCCGGCCTGATAGGCCGGGCTGCCATACGGCGTGTATTCCTCATACGCGATCAGACCGGCCGCCTCGTCAAGCTCGAGACAGGTAGAGCCCAGATGGTTGCTGAGTTGGAATCGCCGCAGTGGCTCCGGGATCAGCAGCGCATCGTCGCGATCGATCGTGCGCGTCTCTACGAGCGCGATCCGCTGCCGGTCGTCCATGACCTGGAGGGTCTCGCGCGCCAACGAGATCTCGCGCCCGCTCCCCGAATTCCCGCAACCGTTCGAAGTCGCCAACGTACAGCCGTTCTTCCTTTCGCGTCCCATCCTGCCGCTCGGTCACCTTCCGGACCCGTTGGCCATTGGTGTCGTACGCATAGAACGTCGTTTCCGGAGTCCCACAGTTCACCACCTGGCTTGCCGTTGCGGCCAGTCGATCCATGAAATCCCAGCGCATCAGCGGCAGATGGGGCATCTGTACGATGTTGCCGTGCGCGTCGTACAGGTAGTAGTCATGGGCGGCGCAAGAATCCGCCGACATTGACGTGTGGCTGAGACGATTGCAGTTGCGGCTCGGGTCGATGAGGCTTGGATGCTCGTAGGCGTAGCGGCGCGTCCACACGCTGTCTCCCGCGACATGCGTTGCTCTCAGGAAATTGCCGGCGGGGTCGTAGTCGTATTGCTCGGCGTAGTGCTGCAGTTGGTCCGGCGCGCCTGGCGCGGCCGCGCCCAGAAACGGGAAGTCACGGTAATTGCCGCCAGCCGGGGAGAGCTGGATACCCGATTGAGCGCGGTCTTGGCGTCCGCCCACCTCAATCAAACGGTACAGAGCGTCATAGGTGTAGTGGCAAATCGGGTCTACTCTGCGGTTGTCATGGAAGATCGCGCGCAGCGCGTGGTCGCCGATGACGGTAATGTTGCCGACTGCATCGTAGTGATAATGCAGGTCCTGCAGCAGGGTCGATTTTGCAAAGATGCGCGCGGCTAGCCGGTCGCGCAGTCCGGGTCTTGAAGTCGTCAGGCGGACGAGCCAAAACGTCAGAGGGTCGTACTCGTAACGCGTGTTCACTCCGTTCGCATACTCGATCACCGCTCTCTGCTGCCTGGCGTTGTAGTCAATGCTGGTGACGAACGGTGTCCACATCGGTCGCTGGTCGCATCGGGCGCCGCGCAGCGCGATGTCGATGCTCTCCAGCAGGCCCGTGTCGTTATAGGCTGGCCGGTGGACGCTTCCATCCGGGTTCGTCGCCGTGACGACGCGATTGAGCGCATCGTACACAGTGAGGCGCTCGAACCGCTCGCTCTCGAGCCGCGGTGATTTCGACCAGTCGGGTGTGGCCCTGTAGTCGCGCGCGAACTGCCGCGCGCTCCGAAGAAGGTTGCCTTTGAAATCGTAGCAATCGGTCGTGACAGCACCCGCGCCGTCGAACCGGCGGAAGACCCTGCCGCGAAGGTTGGCGTCGGTTTGGCGATGTTCGGTAAGTCCGCACTCGTCGCAATCGCCATAGATCGTCTGCTCGAACAGGATCTCGCAGGGAAGGACGCCTCCGTTGCGCTCGTACTGATCGCCGCCGCGCACGAAGTGGCGAGTGGGCCGGCGCATCGCGTCATACTCGATTCGAAAGACATAGTGCCGGCTGTTCCAGGTGCGAATCGGCAGCCCCCTGACGTCGCCGATGATCCAACGCTCGCCGGCATCCATGCTCGTCTGGTGCAAGATGCGTCCGAGCCGGTCATAGTCGTAGCCCACGACGATGCGATCGAGCGGGTCGAGCATGGTCCGGGTCCGCCCTTCGATGTCGAGCAGCGTGCGGGTCACATACTTGCGGGAGTCGCCGGCAGCGTCCGCGCCGTTGTCGACGATCGAGACGATCGTGCGGCCGAGGCTGTCGAAGCAGGCGACGGTCGGAGTGCCGGCGTGGCGCGCGGTTTTTTGGGCTGAAAGTTTTTCGGCGTCTCCAAGCGCGCCGGCGATCCGCTGCGCATGCCACGACGGGACATACTCTCTATCGGCGAGACGACGGAAGAACTCGCCGACGTCGAGGATCGGTCGCCGGCTGCAGCAGGGCAGTGTCGTTGACGTCCCATTGCGCCTGACCCCACGCATCGAAGACCACCTTGTCGTAGGTGTGGTTTGCGTGCAGCGTGGCGACCGCCCGTCCGAGCGGATCGTAGAAGAGAATTGGGCTGACGCCGGCGCGTACCGCGAACTCGAAGTCGGGCGATGCACTGAAGAACGGCTCGTACCTGCCGGACCGGCTTACCCTTGTTGTTGAAGACCGTCCAGCCGCTGCCGATCCAGCGTGGCGCGACGCCAGCGGCGCCGGGAGTCAGTGGCCCCGCTTCGGCCTGCAACTTGCTCTGGATGTCCCGCCCGAAGCCATCAGAGAAGCTGAGACGCACCTGGGTCCTGGTGCACGTTCCGTCGTGAAGGTCGCTGGCATGCGTTTCGCGCGCAATGACTGCGGCGAACGCGGGTTTCTGCGAGACGAAATACCGCTCGGCGTCGTAGACCACGCGAGTGGTGGCGTCGCCGAGCAGCTGCGCCGCCATGGCGCGAGGGTCGGCCAGAAAGGCCGCCACGTCGCGGCCGGCCGAATCCGGCGTGAATCCCTGCAGAGAGTCACCAGCGGTCTCGGTGACCTTCCCCATGGTCGCGGTGCCGGCCACGCGACCTAGAGTGTCGAACACCGCTTCCACGCGGTTGCCGTTTATATCGGTGACCAGCCGCGGCGCCAGCGCCCGGTAGTCGAACTCCCCGCGAGTGGTGCTGCCGACCGCGTCGGTGGTTTCCACAGGCATGAGGTCATGTACGTCGAAACTGACCGTGGTCGGATTGCCGAAGGGGTCGCGGAACAGTCGAGGGTTGAAGAAGTGATGCACCGCGCCCCGGAGCTCGTCTTCGGTGGTGCAGTGTTCGGGAGCGTAAGAGATGCGGCCGGACGGCGCCCACCAGTTGCCGTCGCGGTCCAGGTCGACGAAGCCGCCGTCGGTCCCGAACACGGCTTCAGGATCGGAGAGAACGTCCGCGGCGCCGGTAGCGAAGTTGTCTCGAGCAGATCCGCGGTGAACGCGAGAGCGTAGCTGTCTCCGGGTAGGGCCAGGACTTCCCCGCGCCGAGCGGCAGCAGCCGATCGAGGCGATCGGCGCGATACACGGCTCTGGAGTGTCGCAATAGACGGCGGCGGGCGCGCAGTGAGCCCCGGGATCGAAACGCCAGTTCGCGCACGGCAGATCGTGGTGCCCGCCGGCGATGGCTCGATAGCGCGAGAGCTCCCGGAAGGTGAAGAAATTCGTAATACCCGGGAGAGGGCGGTCGGGTCAGATGGGTCAGTTCGAATGTGCGCGCGCTGCGGGAGCGGCGTGCGGAAGGCGTCGGTTCGCTCGACCGCATTGGTGTAGTCGCTTTCGGCGAGCGTCATCAACAGCCGATGCTGCTCTCGCGCGATCCTCGTCTGTGAGAGGCGGAGACGATCCGCGAACCGCCGCCCGTAGCCGATCGTCATCGACGTCAGCACGTTGCCGAAGTCGTCCACTTCCAGCGTGACGGTGTGCGACACGCGGGATCCGCGCGCAAGCACCCTTCGATTTGTAGAGCTTGCGCTCGTAGTGAAGCTGACGTCTTCGCGTGCGTGCGTGAAGAAGACCGCGTAGCGATTCGGCCCGCGCCATTGCACGACCCGGACGGCGAAGTTGCTCTCCGTGACCCTATACGGACGGCACGACTCCTTCTAACCGTCCAGCGCATAGACCTCCTGGCGCAGCGTGAGCCTTTGAGCGCGCGGCACGCTTCGCGCGCTTCATCCAGACTCAGATCCGGCGGAAGGATCGTGTCCTCGAGCAGCATCGCATCCGCCTGCTCGCGCGACGGGCCATGCTCTCCGTTGTGCGGTGAGCCCTCGCGGTAGTACTCATCCGCGAGATGGCGCGAGACGCAACGACCGTGACGAACAGGCCGGTATGAAACCAGGTCCTGGTCAGCACCGGCGGAACCATGATGCCGCGTCCCGATTCGCGGCCGGCAGAAAAGGCAAAGTCGTGAGCGCTGCGATTTCCTCGTGTCCCATCGTCGACCATGCCGAAGCCGCGAAACTCGCGCTCTCGCCGTCATAGTGTCCATGATGATAGGCGTAGCGCGTGACGAAGCGGTTGCGCCCGATGCGGTCGAGCATCTCGATCCGCTCGACCACGTGAACCGGGAAGGGCAGGCGCGATGATCCACGGTCGGCCGTCGCGCCGGTCGGCAAGGTAGAACTGCGTCGAGGACGCGTAGTCAGCCGCGTTTCCGCCCCAGATTGTTGCGATGCGCGTCAGCAGATGCGGCTTCCCGCCGCCCATCAGGTCGATGTAGCGCAAGGCCGGCCGCGGCGGCAGCGGCGACGACCAGACCAGACACGCGGTGCCGCTCCCCAGCAAGTCGGCCGACCGACACGAGGCGGTCGACGGTGGGAAATGGCGGCGATGCTGCGGCTCTGCCCAGCGTTGCCCGACTGGTTGAAGCCAGATCGAAACGCCTCGCCGCCGAGATAGAGGATGTCGGTCGTGCCCGGACCCGTCGATGTCGGCGAATCGGATGCGCGCGGATCGAACAGGTCCGGGTCGCGAACCACGGCGCGGCGTCCATGGTCACCTTCGCCCGAACCGGCCATAGCCGAGGTTCGGCCAGTAGCACACCTCGCCGTTGCGGACGCGCACGAGATCGGCAGAGCCCGTCGCCGGACATGTCGGCGAGAAAGATCGTCTGTCGGCGTCGGCGAAGACCACGCCGGGCCGCGCGCCTCGTTCCCAGGGCACAACACGCGGACCCCTGACCGAAACCGTCCTCGCCGAGCGAGGATGCCACGTGAACGCATCGTCTCGGTGATCAGCAGATCGGCGAGACCGTCGCCGGTGAGGTCGACGAAGCGGAGATTGGGATCGTTCCAGTCCGTCAGCGGAAGCGAGCGGAACGCGCGGAAGCCGTGCCAGCCGGCATCCGCGGTGCGTTCGTAGAATCCTGCGGCCGGCGAGAACTCGACCAGGTCGAGCGCGCCGTCACCCGCCAGGTCCATGAACTGCTGCTGGCCGGCGGCCAGGTTGGCGAGCGACGGCTGCCGCCGCACGTCTCGCCCGGCCCGAGCCGGCCATTGCCTCGATTGGGCCTGTAGAACCAGGCCGCGTCGTAGGCGGTTGAGCACTCCGGCGATGCCTTCTCCGTCCAGGTCGACGAAGCGCTGCTCCTGCCCGCCCACGGCGCCTGGCAGATTCTCCAGGCTCACCGGATCGACCTCGCGCAGATGGAAGCCGTCGAATGCCGGATCTTCGAGCGGACTCTCGGTATCCGAAGAGATCGAGCGGCGCCGTCGGAGCGTGTGAGGTAGCAGCCGTCCGCCAGCCGACGGTGGCCGGATTGCACAACCCGATTCGATGAATGAGCCGACCGGCTTCTTCGCGGTGGTGGAAGGCGGTCGAACGGACCAGACAGCGGGTCAGGACCGAGCTCTTCGGGGAAGTGGTGAAACATCAGCACGCGACGGCATAGCCGGTGGCGTGCGGATGTTCGAACCCTGACCGGTAGGTGGAGAACGAATCCTTACGAGCTGGCCACTTCGCCTCGCGGACTGGCCGAGGCGTGGGACAGCACCAGGCCGGACTCGTCGGGCGGTTCCTCCCGGTAGTGCCCATCGCCGTAGTCGAAGACCGCCTCGAACATCCAGCCGACACAGTCGACATCGTGCGCCTCGAGATGCGACGTGCGGAAGCTGGGGCGTTCGGGGTCGAGCAGCAGCGGCGTGCGGTTGCCGTAGCGGATTCGCTTCAAGTAGCGATTGGCCGTCCGGGAGCGAGCGCCCTCACTGGCCCTGCCACAGATCGACCCCGCTGTCATTCTCCGCGGCGTCCTCGTAGATGATGGCGTTGCCGCGGTCGTCATAGCTTGCGGCAGATCAGCCAGGCGAAGACGTGGCCGGGATCCGCCGGATCGGCGATGCGCGATTCGTGGTCGAGCCCATAGACGGTGAGAACGTTGTCTCTCGAGATCGAGCGCCAATGCACCTCGCCGCGAGTCAGACAGGTCCACCGCTCGATTCTCGCGAACAGACCTTCGATCCGCGGCCGGTATCGCCTGACACAATAGCCTTCGCGTTCGAACTCGTCGTGCCGCGGCACAACCGTCGGCGTCCGGCACGAGAGCCGGCACCAGATCTTCGGAACCGGACAGAATAAAAACGTCCGACTCTTCAGCCATCGCGATAGCGCGGCAGCCCCTTGTCGGAGCGTCGCGTGATCATCGGGATGGGCAAACTCCATCCATGCCGAACGGGCCGTTGCCGTTGCCGGAATCGTATTGAAGCGCGAGCTGCGGGCCGAAGCCGGAGCGCCCGGGACTCAGCCCGAGCGGGACGGCCAGTGAGCCGGTACGGGTCGCGCGATTGGCGGAGAACTTCTCATCGATGCCACAGGATCGCGCCGCCGCCCTTCGGCGAGAGTGATCTGCGGAGCCGCAAACGCAGACGCCGGGTCGGGTGTTCCCGCGCCCTCGTTGCCGGTCACCGAGCGTTGCGAGTCATCGATGCGCA
>CAVWCK010000004.1:0-597933 GCA_963753505.1 uncultured Actinomycetota bacterium
CTCGGCGGCTCGGCAGTGGTGTTCGAATGCGTCGGCGCGCCCGGGCTCATTGACCGGCTCGTATCCGAGGCCGAGTTCATGTCCCGGATCTACTGCGCCGGCGGCTGGTACACCGGGGACACGCTGAGCATCACGGAAGCAACCCGCAACGGGCTGACTCTGCAGTTCGGCGGCGGCCCGATGCCACAGGACTGGTACGGCGTGCTCGATGCCGTGGTCGCGGGACGGCTCGACCCGATGCCGAGCGTGGGCCGGATCATCGGCCTCGACGAGGTACCCGACGCGATCGAGCAGGCGCGCCGAGCGGAGGGACCGCCCCGCGTCGTGGTCCATCCGAACGGAGACGTCGCATGACCCTGGTGCGAGGAGAAATCAGATGACCGACAGAGACGAGATCGTCGAACTGACGGTGCGCTATGCGACCGCCATCGACAGCCTCCAATACTCGCTGCTGACAACAGTCTTTACCGATGACGCCCAGGTGGATTACGGCGAGGTGGGTCAGTGGACCGGCGGCGCGGAGGTGGCGACGTTCATGGAGGCAGTCCACGTAGGAGCGAAAAACACCATGCACAGGATGACCAACCAGGCCATGGATATCGCCGGAGACACAGCGACGGTCAGGACCTACGTCGACGCCCTGATCCTGTTCGAGGGCGGAGGCGCCAATCCCGTCGGCTACTACGACGATCACCTCGTGCGCACCGGTGACGGCTGGCGAATCGCGCGCCGCACGTACACCTCGGTTCGGCTGGTAGCGGTGTCAGATCAGTGACCGCCCACTTCGCGACCAAGTACGGGCCGTGGGCGATCGTCGTCGGTGCGTCCGACGGCGTCGGGTCGCTGTTCGCCGAGCGACTCGCTCGTGAAGGTGTGAATGTCGTGCTCGTCGCCCGCCGCCAACACGTGCTCGACGATGTGGCACAGGGCATTCGCGATCGCACCGATGCCGAGACGCGGACGCTGTCCGTCGACCTGACCGAGACCGATGCATCGCAAACCATCATCGACGCGACGACCGACATCGAGGTCGGCATGCTGGTCTACTGCGCAGGCGGTGACCCGAATTACCAACCTTTCCTTGCCAACCCGGTATCGGCGGCAGAGGCCCTGCTGCAACGCAATTGCCTGGTATTGATGCGGCTGTGTCACCACTTCGCCGGCCTGATGGTCGAGCGGGGGAGGGGTGGCATCGTGAACTTCACGTCGGGGGCGGCGCTGGCCGGCGGGCGGAACATGGTCACCTACGGCGGCACCAAAGCGTTCGACATGGTGTTCACCGAAGGCTTGTGGGTGGAGTTGCGCGACACGGGCGTGGATGTGCTCGGCCTAGTCCTGGGAATGACCGACACACCGGCATTGCGGAAGTTGGAGTTCGAGCGCGGGCGCCTCGCATCTCTTGATGAGGTTCCCGCGGGTGCGGTCACTGCCGAGAGTGTGGTGGACGAGGCGCTCGCCAATCTCGGGGACGGGCCGACGATCGCCACGGGCGATGACACTCGCATGGGTCTCGAACTCTTCAAGTCCATGTCTCGTAACGAGGTGATTCGGCTGATCATGCAGGTCAGTGACGACGTCATGGGTAACGACTCGCGGCAGGGGAGTTAGACAGCACGATGTTCACTCTTCGATTCGACATGCGCTCGCAATCACCGGGCACCGATACATCCGACCTGTATGCCGCCGCGAGTGAGATGTCGGCGTGGGCCGAGACCCGTGGCTGCGTCGCCGTAGTCCTGTGCGAACACCATTGCGCCGACGACGGTTATCTCCCGTCGCCGCTGCTACTCGGCGCGGCGATCGCCGCACGCACCAAGCAGCTGATGCTGAACCTGACGATCCTTCTGCCTTTCTACGACGTGGCCCGCTTGGCGGAGGACATCTCCGTGCTGGACCACATCAGCGCGGGCAGGGCCGCCTACGTTTTCGGGATCGGCTACCGCCCTGAGGAATTCGACCACTTCGGACTGCCCATGTCCGATCGCGGCCGCCTCGCCGACGAGAAGCTTCCTTTGTTGCGTCGTCTGTTGGCCGGTGAAGAGGTCGAACACGGCGGCAGGCGGATGAAAGTGACTCCGCGACCGCGGACGCCGGCGGGCCCGATGCTGAATTGGGGTGGTTCGAGCCTCGCCGCTGCGCGGCGTGCGGGACGCAACGGCCTCGGCCTGCTCGCCAACGGCGGAGTACCGGGCATGCAGGAGGCCTACGAGAAGGCCAGCCGCGACAATGGTTTCGAGCCCGGATTCGCGCTCATACCCGAACGCGATGTCGTGGCGAACCTCTTCGTGTCAGAGGACGTCGACGCCGCCTGGGACGAGATCGGCCAATACCTACTGCACGACGCCATGGCCTACTCGGAATGGAACCCCGACAACCAGGTGTCGGCGAACATGAGTACCGCCAAGACCGTCGACGAACTCCGCCACACCTCGTCGTCCCATGCGATCCTCTCGACCGAGGAAGCGAGGCAGCGCCTCGCAGACGGCGAGATGTTCAACCTCTCGCCGTTGTGCGGCGGGATTCCACCCGACATCGCATGGAAGTACCTGAAGAGATGCGCCGAGCTGAACTAGTGGGAGGGCAGTGAAATGAACCAGGACCGCGTCGCACTACACGAGAAGATCACCTTCGAAAAGTGGGAGGGCTATGCGAAACCCATCGACCGAGGCCGCCACGTCACGTTCGGGGAAAACTACATCATGGCGCCGGATTTCGTGATGATGAGCCCGCTGTTCAACGACGGTGTCCCGCAGTCGATAACCGATATGTTCTCGGGTGAGGTGGCCGAAGCCGTGCAAAAGTACGCTCCGGATGGTGACGTACTCACCCCGGAGTGACGCATGTGGTGGAAGCACATGCCGGACTACCGCCTCGTCAGCCCATTCGAGTGCGTCGCCGGTGACTGGGGCTTCTCCTCGTGCGACACCTACGCGGGGACGTTCCCCGACGGGTCGAGGTTCGAACTGCGCGAGTACGACTACCTCTGGATCAACGAGGACGGACAGATCACTCGCTGGGACTGGTTCGTCGACTCCGCCGAGTGGGCACGCTTGCTGTCACTGGTTGGGCTCGATCCCGTCGGATTGACATGCCAGGCATACACCGTCAACTACCTGCAGGAGAGTGGCGCCGAGAGCTGACGCTCCAGCCGGCAGGGCGACCGAACCCTTCGGGTTCGTTGACCAATTGCGTGGATAGCAATGCGGATAGCAACGGCACCCATTCCGTGGGCAGTCGGGAGTGTCCGCCGACTGCCGAATATTGCCTGTGAAGTGCGCAATCGGGATACCGCCGAACGCCTACGGCCACCGAGAATGACACTGGGGGTTAAGTGGTCGCAGCTGAAATTTTGTCATCCAGCAGCGACTTGGGTGTTTGTGTCAGCCGTGTGGATCGTCAGTTCGCTGCATCGTGTTGCGGTCCAGCCAATCTGCGACGTCTGACCAGCGGTAGAGAACTTTTCGCCCGACCTTGATGAACTTGGGTCCTCTGCCGGTGTATCGAAGTTGAGCGAGGTTCGCGACGGTGGAGTGTAGATAATCCGCCACATCAGCAGGCGTCCCTACGTCGGGCATCTCAGGTGGCCTGTTCACTGAAGCTCTTGGATGTATGTGCTTAGGGCGGCAGCGGTGACGAAACGGCGGCGACCAATCTTCACGCTGGGGAGTTGGCCGTCTCCTAATAATTGATAGACGGTCGACCTGCTGATGCTCAACAAGTGCTGTATGTCTCTGAGCGGGTAGAGCATCCGCTCACGGGGACACTCGTCTGCGGTCTTCGGCGGCTCAGGGGGTGAAGGGTCCGTCAAAGGTTGCGTTCGCAGTGCCGCTCGCACCGCGTCATCGATAACGTGGCGGTTTGCGGCGACGAGATGGTCGGCTGATTCAGTCACCAAGCCGTTGTAGTTGCTCCCAGAATGCTCGATCGCCTCGGGCCCATAAGTTGAGACGAACGAGTGTTGATGTCATCAACACGTCTCGCGTATATGCGCCTGGTTCGATTCCCGGCAGCTCCTGGAGGAAGGGGTCTTGGACCTGATCCAAGCCAACGCGTCAACATGCACATCCGTCGTGCAGCGGACGTAGCTCGATCCGACAAACGTCAAGAAAGGTAGATGTCGAAGGGGTTCCTCCGCTTCGTCCTAGCACGTGAGGTGAGGCGGGGCGAAGGCGTCGCGGATTGGTGGGTGCTGGTCGTGTAGGCGCTGCATCGCTCTATGCGACGGCCGCTATGGATAACAAATGTGGATGGCAGAGGTCTAAGAATTGACGCCAGGTCTTGAGGTCTCGGCTCCGGTCTCCGCTGCCGCGCCCGGATAGTCGGTCAGTTCAAGTCGACCACGCCGTGACACTTGCAGTCCGCACGCAGTCCGCAGGGCACTCGACAACAGCCAACTAAAACCATATCTATTCGTATCTATTTACGCACCGTAGGCCAACATATTCATCCCGAGCCGTCGCGAACCGCAAACTACAAATGACCGGTGGAGCATCTTAAAATCCGCACAGTGTCGGTTCGAGTCCGACTGGGGGCACGACATAACCGCGGGTGAAAGCGAGATTGAGCGTGCGTGGCGGTCGTCAGGCGAGTTCCGTTGTGCACCCGTTGTGCAACCCTGCGACGGTCGGTCACAGCGGCTCCCGTTTACCGTGTTTGCTGCCGCAGTGGTACGACGGTGGCGTGTGCGCCACCGCCTGTTTCGGGTGCAGTCCCCCCGCGATCGAGGTGCTGTTGACAGCGGCCAGCGCCACGCCGGTGGTATGTCCCCGAACTCATCGGCGAAGCGCAATAGCGAAATCGAAGGAAGGGCCACTGGCCACAACTGGCTAACCTATTGCGCTAACAGGTGCGGGCGGCCCTATGTCGACGCTGTCCACTCGGTCAAAGTCATCGGGGTTGAGCGAACCCACGATGCTGGCGTCACGATCGACAGATCCGACGGCGCGAGCGGCCGCGTCCGCTGTGACGGTGGCATCACGATCGACAGATCCGACGGCGCGAGCGGCCGCGTCGTCTCTGATGCTGGCATCACGATCGATGGATTGGGCGAGCTCTTCAGCACGGGCCACACCTTCCCAGTACTCGATGTCAGCCTGATAGGCATCTTCCAGTGAATTGTCGGGTTGATTCGGATCGCCCTTCGGCCGTTGCTCGCCGTACTCGTCGTCGAACTCGTCTTCGTGTGAGTCGCCGCTACTGGGTCTTTGCTCGTCGTAATCCGAGTTCTCTGTTTGTTCCCACGGACCGTAAACGTCGTCAGCGACGGCGGCAGGTGCAGCAGCGAGAGTCACGACCGCACCGACCGCAATTGTGGCAGCGGCGAGGACGAAGGTGGGAATCGAATGCGTCATGGTAGAGGACCTTTCGGTGATTGCCCGGGCTTTCTGAGCGCCTCAGGGAAATTGTCGTGATCAAGTCCTGGTGCCGAAATAGTTGGGAATCCAGATTTCACCCGTGAAAGGGATAGGGTTTCCTATCCGCCAGGTGAGCAGCGGAATCGCTCAGCCGAGCTCGCGAACCAGCGACGCGGCTTCGTTGATCATCGTCCCCGACAGGTTGATTCGCGTGAAGCCGTAATCCTCGCGCAGCCGCAGCAGCTTGTCGACCGCCGCCGCCTTGTCGCCGAAAACGAAATGCGGCGAGCCGCGCAACTGCTCGACCGAGAGCGAGTAGAACTTCGCGACCTTCGCGGCGGCCGCGTCGAGGTCGCCAGTCAGCCCGAGGCCGTGCAGCGTGACCGAGAGCTTCGGCTTGACCGCCCTGCCCTTCGCGCCCTCGTGAACTGCGGCGAGCTTGGCGCGAGTCGATTCGCGCGTCGCAGTCGTCCCGACCAATCGGTCATGTTGCCGCTCTGCAACGCGAAATTGAAGTCGACGATATCCGCCTCGCGACCGGCGAGCGCGAGCATCTTCGGACCGCCGCCGCCCATCACCAGCGTCGGGTACGGCCGCTGGATCGGCCCACCCCGGGACACCGTCGGTGACTACGCGCAAGAGAAGCCCCAGGGCTCACTTGGGATAGCACCTGGCCAGGTCTTTAGAGAGGTCAATCCCGGCGCCGACAACCGCAACGATGCTGCGAGTGGCGTAGGCCCTTAACCGCCTGGACATCCAACCAGCCTCAACCCCGCCCGGCACGTCGTACTTGGTTATCCACCAAGACCACGGCCGACGCGATCCTTCTCACCTAGAAGTGCGTTGACTCCCAGCGCTGAACGGTAAGTCAGCCGCCGTGCAGGTCTTCGGACTCGACCCGTGAACACCTCGGCTTGGTGACTCGCGCGGGCATCAAAGGTCGACTTTTGCCTCTGGGAGTGATCCCATTCTGCAGACATGAAACGGAGGCCGCCATGGCCAACATCGACCTGAAGCTCGAGATCGTCGTCATTCCCGTCTCGGATGTGGACCGTGCCAAGGAGTTCTACGCGCGGCTCGGCTGGCGCCTCGATGCCGATTTTGACGGCGCCAATGACTGGCGCGTTATTCAGTTCACGCCGCCAGGCTCCGGCTGTTCGATCATCTTCGGCGAAAACGTCACCGGCGCGCCGCCGGGCTCTGCCCAAGGTCTTTACCTGATCGTCTCCGATATTCAGGCCGCCCGCGCCGAGCTGCTCGACAAAGGTGTCGCTATCAGCGAGGTGTTCCACGACTCCGCCGGGGAGCACGCCGGCACGGATGAGCCCTACCTGTTCGGGCGGCTCCGCGTCAGTGGCCCGGCGGCCGAGCCTGCGAGCTACCACTCCTTCGCGTCGTTCCATGATCCCGACGGCAACGGCTGGCTGCTGCAGGAGGTGACGACGCGTGCACCGGGGCGCATTGAGGCCGAGACCACCTTCGCGTCCGTCGCCGACCTCGCGGACGCGCTTCGTCGGGCCGGGGTCGCGCATGGAAAGCATGAGGAGCGGGTCGGCGGGCAGTACGACGAGAACTGGGCGGAGTGGTACGCCGAGTACATCGTGCGCGAGCAGTCAGGTGAAGAACTGCCGCAGTGAGCTCAGTCGCGCTCATGACTTAACTCAACTGGCGTGGTGCGACCGAGACCGGCCCAGGCGCCGTCTGGTCTTCTTCGGCGGTTGGTAGAGATCTTGAGTCCAGGCGTCCATCATGTCCTCGGCGTCGCCGTGCACAGGGTTATCTGTGATGTGCAATCCCAGACCTTCAATTTCTCGCGTGCACCACCGAATTAAAGATCCGTGAGCGCCGAGCTCCTGTGCAAGAAGAACCCTCTCGTCGGAACTCAGCTTGTCACTGAACGCGTCCATGCTGTTCTTCACTCGCCAGAAGGGGACAGCTTCGTCAAATCGCCGACAAAGCTCCAGAAGCTCCTTTCGGGCCTGGTCGAGGAGCGATGCCGGCGCTGCCTCGCCTTGTTCGCCGGTCGCCCCGCGCGCTTCGGAGATGTCGCCGCTCGCATCGCCCCTGACTTGCGCGGGAGGCTGCAATCCGGCAATTTGACGAGGTTGGACACCGCTGCGCGCCGCTAGCTCGCGGTACCTGTCGCGCAGCTCATCGAGCTCCGCCGTAGCCGCTTCGGCTCTCTCGCGCCACCATCGGAGGTGGTACTCCACGAGCTTCGCCTCACACCCAGGGCAAACTGCGACTGGACGGATTGTCGGGCCTAGGGGAGCCGGATCCTTGAGCGCGACCCCGCAGAGCGCGTGGTCACCGCGGCGGTTGAGGTAGTCCACGTGGTGCACCACCGACGAGGATGTTTCCTGCACGTAGTCGTGGGGTGGTTCCACACCGCCAAACGTAGTCGACCGTGCAGACGCATTTGTCGGTTCCGTCAAACGACCTGCAGCACAACACAACTCGGTTTGCTCGGGTGGGACCGTTCTATGGCCGCGGTGGGGTCGCATAGACCTTTGTGGCACCCATGTCGACGGTCAGCCGTGTTGCCGTGACGCCACGGGTATTCGGCCTCGGCCGAAGCACGCCCTCGGCGCGCGGCAGGAAGGCGTCGGGCAAGCGCAAGCATGTGTCGGGAGGTCGCAATTAGAAGATGCTCCCGACGCCTTTGGCCGCCAGGGCTGACCCACGAGGACGAGTACAAACCGCAGCGGGCGCGAAACTTGGGTTCACCTGTCGGTATGGAGTGGATCGGGTCCACGAGTGCTATCTGCCTGGATAGGAACACCTGCCCCGTCAGCACCCGACACCTGTCTTGCCAGCAGTTACCGAACCACCCGATCTCGACGACCATTCGCCTATACGCCGAAGCCACTCGGGCTGCGGCACCCAAATAACAAGACGGAGCACACATGAACATCAACGAAGCAGCGAGATCGCACGCCAAACGCGGTGCATTCGTCGCCACCCTGCTCGGGGCGACGACGATCTTCCTCGGCATCGCGGCCCAACAATCCGCGGTCGCCAACGCCGAGACATATTCCTGCGCCGCCCACCTCGGATTCGGAGCAGGCGCTCCACTCGCGCCAGTTAGTCCATCGGGACCGGCAGGTGCCGAACGCGACTGTATAGCGAAGTGCAAGCACATCACTGACACCACAAAGCTGATGGTCTGCATATTGAACTGCCACGGCATTGGCGCGCAGCGTGCACCCGTTGCTGCCCAGCTCAGCCCCGTTGCGTCCAAGCCTGAACCCATCGGTACCCCAGTTTCGCCCGTTGCTGTCGGCTAGGCGGTTGTCGAGAAACTTTTCAAGGACCTACCCCGACGCGAGCACGTCGTCGTCGGAAGCGTGTCCTCCGCCGGGGAGCCCGGCGGAGGCGGCTTACTTGGTGGCTCCGGAGCCTAGTGATTGAGGATTAATGGGCAGATGCCCTGAAATGTGCTTCGGCCCGCCACCGGGGGGTAAGTGGCGGGCCGAGCTTGGTGGTCGTGGCTTGAACCTATTGGTCGAAGCTGAGACGAGGCTTAGCGGCCACTTAGAACACGCTGATGTTTGCCGCGCTGTTAAGGGGGCAAAAGTGCCACCAGTTTCCAGAACTGTGCCGTAAAGCTGCCGGCGCTGATCGTGGCTTGCCCGACACCCTCGCGCAGGTAACTCGCCGATCGTGCTGCAAAACAATTGGCCGATGGCCAATCTCACGTCCGATATCGCACCGCGACGCCTCGTCTGAGCACCGACGTCAGAGCCCGTGCAGGCTGGGGTTCGCCTTGGGCACGTGTTTCCCATCGCAATGCCTTCTGTAATACAAGAGTTTGCTACGACAGGAAGCGCCCATGACTGCCACGGGTCGGACTGTGGATCGGGCCGGGACTGACCCGCCGAAACCAGTTCGCGCAGATAGCCGCCTCGCGGACGTAAGCTCGGGCACGATTGCCAATCTGGGGAGGCTAGATGAGACCGGCCAGGCGCACGAAACGCGTCGCGATCGTCGCGGTCGTGATCGGACTCGGTGTTGCGGGCTGCGCATCGGACACCGCGACCGAGGTGACCAACTCGCCTGGAGCCAGCGTGGACTTGAATCAGAATCCCGATGCAGCACCGCCGCCAGGTGCGCCGCCTGCTCCGCCCCCCGGCCGCCAGTACACGATCGTGGATTTCATCCGTGACAACCGCCTCGCGGAAGCCCAACTCCACCCCGGCGATCCGGGTGCTCCAATCGTCAACATGCCTATTCCGCCGGGTTGGGCCGACGCCGTCGGTACGACTCCGCAGTGGGCGTGGAGGGCGATCTTCTTCACGGATCCAGCGATGTCGGCGGATCCGCCCAACATCGTCACTCTCGTATCCAAACTCACCGGCCCCGGCGCCGACCGGCTGCTCGCGTACGCGCCCGGCGAGCTGAGGAACATGGCCAACTTCGAGGGCGATGCTGGAACTTCGAAGACGGTCAGCGGCTTCGACGCATTCCAGCTCCACGGCACCTTCACAAGGAAAGACGGCGTCAAGCGCGCGATCGTGCAGACAACTATCGAGATTCCGGCCCCGGACGGTGCGTTCGTCTTGCAGAACAACGCAGACGGTACGCCGGAGCAGTTGGGATTACTGCGAGACACGATGCGCATCCTCGATGAGCAGACCACGATCACTCCCTGACGGCTACGCGATCGACCTGATTCCACTCCCGGGCCGCCCACTGATTTCGGCACCGTCCGCGGTTAAGCGCGTTTGTTCAGCAAAGGGGTTGCCCGGCAACCGGTCTCGTCACAAGTAACTTCCGTCAGAGCACGGACGTAGGATGCGGTGCTGGTCGAGATTCGACGCCGGACGCCTGCTGCGACAGGAGAAGGGCCCCCAAATGCTCCAAGCCGGACCATGGACCGGAGATCCGGTTTGGCTTGCCGACGTCCTTCGCGCCGAGGGTGTCGATGTCGTCGAGTATCCCGGCTGGCGTACCCGCGGGCATGGCGATTTCAAGGACATCCGCGGCGTCATGGTGCACCACACGGGATCTGACAACGCCAGCGCCGCGTCGATCGCTGACGGTCGCCGTGACCTCCCGGGGCCGTTGTCGCAGGTGCACATCGCGCGGGACGGCACGGTGACCGTGGTGGCGGCCGGCGTCGCGTGGCACGCGGGCATCGGCATGTATCCGTGGCTGCCGACCAACATGGGCAACTGGCACATGATCGGTATCGAATGCGCCAATAGCGGAACCACTCCTACGGCGGCGCACCGCCGAAACTGGCCCGACGCGCAATATTTCGCGTTGGTTCGGTGCTGCGCGGCGATCAATTGCCGGCTCGCCCAGACTTCCGCCCGCACGATCGGGCACAAGGAGTACGCGGGACGCGCCCAGGGCAAGTGGGACCCGGGCGCCATCGACATGGACATCCTGCGTCGCGACATCCAGGACCGGATCGGCAGGATCGCCAATCCTGCGCCCACCCCGAGGCCGCCTGTGCCGGTTGGTGAGTACGCCGACATCCTGCTGTTCCGAGGCCATAACGGCCCGCAGGTCGCGGAGCTCCAGCACCGGCTCAACGGCGAGCCGTATATCGAAGAGCTGGCTGTCGACGGGATCTTCGGCCCGAAGACCGAAGCCGCCGTCAGGGCGTACCAACGCCGGACCGGTGGGCTCAAGGTAGACGGCATCGTGGGCCCGGCAACCGCCGCCGCGCTGAGGCTCAAAGTAATTTCCTCGAGCCAACTCACCGCGTAATCCCCGTCGCCGAACCTACGCTGGAGAGCGTGGGGGACATCCTGCTCGAACGCGATGGGCCGATCGCGTGGTTGCGCATGAATCGCCCGGCGGCGCACAACGCTTTCAGCAAGGACATGATCGCGCTGATGGCGGCGCAAGTCCGTCAGCTCGCAGCAGACCGTGATGCTCGTGTGGCGATCCTGTGCGGCAACGGTCCATCGTTCTGTACCGGGCTCGACGTAAAGGAACTCGCACGCGGCGAACTAGAAGTCGCATTCTTCGTCGAGTGGAACCGCGTGATGCGGTCGCTGCGGGAGCTTCCGATCCCGTTGATCACCGCGATTCAGGGCCACTGCCTCGGTGGCGGAACGATGTTGACCCTCGAGGCCGACTACCGGCTCGCCAGTGACGATCTCCGCATCGGGCTTGGCGCACTGCGCCTCGGAATCCTTCCCGGCACGGCACCCGAGGTTCTCCCGGCGATCGTCGGCGCCGCCACTGCACGCCGACTGTGTTTGTTCGCCGAGTACGTGGACGCGGATGAGGCGCTGCGCATCGGCCTGGTCGACCGAGTCGTGCCACGCGAGTCGCTCGATGCCGCGGCCCGCAAGCTTGCCGAACGTGTGCTTGGGTTCTCGACTACGGCGCTGCGCGAGTGCAAGTCGCTTCTCGCACGCTCAGGCATGCTCGACGCCGACGGCTACGATCGTGCATTCGCCCAGGCGCAGCAACGCTGCCTCGATGCCCGCGAATAGCTATTGGTAGCAGGGTTTTTCGAACGTGTAATCCTTGGCCGTCGGGCCGGTGGACATCGGTTCGATATCGGTGACGCGCGACAGAGCCGCTTGGTCCGGCTTTCCGACTCGGGTTTGTCGCACTACCTGCTCGTTCGGGCTACCGCTGTAGTTGCCGGAACCCTCCGGCAGCATGCCCTCGTAATCCACCGAGCTCAGTGACTTCACGGCGGCCAGTAGACCCGCCCGGGTGAGGTCCTTGTTCTCGGCCGCCTTTTCCAGTGCCGCCTTCAACGGATACGAGAACACCCAACCCGACGTATGCCCCTCATTGGGCTGCGGCACGTTGCCGAGCGCGGCGCGCATCGCCTCGTGACCCGGGGTGTCGGCACCGTAGGGCTGCGTCGGGCCGGACTGCAGGTACTGCGACATGATCGTTGCCGCGGCCGGGCCATTCAGCAGGCCGGGGTTCCACGTCGGGCCGGTGCCGATGAACTTGCCGGTGAATCCACGTGCGCCCGCCTGGCCTATGATCACGGCTGCGTCGGTTGGGCCGTTGGATAGAATGACAACGTCAGGCTTGCCGGACACGATCGCATCGATCGCGCCCGCCTGATTGTCTTGTCCTGTCGCTGTTTTGACGTCGGTGAACTTCAGTCCCCGCTTCTCGGCAGCGATCCTGGCACCCGCCGCAGCGTCATCGCCGTAATCGCCGGCAAGGTGGACGGCCATGATGCTCTTGGCGCCCAGCTTGTCGACCGCATAGTCCACCGAGTTCATCGATTCAACGCAATAATTGGCGCCCGACTCCACCACGACGTCCTCGAAGGCCCACAACGACGTCCACGAGGCCGGAGCTGCGACGACGTTGCTGGCCTTCAAATCCGGCAGAATGGCCGCGGTTTGTGGCGAGCCGAGCGTTTGAGCCAGCGCCAGGATGTTCGGCTTGATCTCCTGATACACCTGGTTGTGAATCTGCGGGTTGTACTTGTTGTCCCTGACGTAGGTGGTCACGTCGATTTCGTAACCGCCGATGCCGCCCTGCTCGTTCACCCGCCGCCAAAAAGCCTTTTGCGCGTCGGTGATTGGCACCGCCAGCGCCTTGAAGGGACCCTCGGTGAGGTCGGAGATCGTCCCCAGATAGATGCAGCCCTTGCTGGTGTCGATCGCCTGCGGGCATGGCTCGTTCTTGACGCCGAAGTCGACCTTGGTGCCCTCCTTGCCGGTCTGCGCCGTCGTCGACTCCTGGGACCGGCAGCCACCGACCGACCCGCCGACCACAACCAGGACAGCCACCGCCGCGACCACGCGTCGTCGAATGGCCATGGGATGCCTCACTTTCCGGTCGCGCTCAATATGAGAACGGCCACGCTTTCCAGTAATTGCGGCTGCGAATCCAAATCCCGTACAAGCCCTTTGGCTCGAACAGCAGGAACCCGATGATCAACAGCCCGTACAGAATTGACTCGACCTGAACCACGGTGATCCCGCCCCCGGTCGCGTCCGTGCTGATGAACGGCAGCACCGCAGGCAGTTCAGAGGTGATCCGCGGCAACAGCGTGATGAACAGTGCGCCCATGATCGACCCGGAGATCGTGGCCACACCGCCGATCAGGATCATCGCGATGAACTGAACCGACATGAGGAGGCTGAAGTTGCCCGCCGAGAACGTCTGCGGGATCACGTACAGCAATGCCCCCGCGACCCCGGCGTAAAACGAGGACACCGCGAACGCGATCACCTTGTACCGGGTGAGGTCCACCCCGATCACTTCGGCCGCGATGTCTCGGTCGCGGATCGCGGCGAAGGCCCTGCCGGTGCGCGACCGCACGAGGTTGCGGGCGAGCAGCGCGAAGATCACCAAGAGCACAAGCATCAGCAGATACAGGTGCTGGACACGGGTCAGCGACGGGCCGTCGACGTCGATCCTGGTGCCGAACAGCGTGGCGACCGGTGCGGGCCTGCCGATGTCGGGCGGGCCGGCCATCGCCGTCCACTCGCGAAATACATACTGCCCGATGAAGACCAGACCCAGCGTGACGATCGCCAGGTACAGCCCACGCAGGCGCACCGCCAGCGGCGCTACCAACGCGCCGGCCAGCGCCGACGCCGCCCCGGCGGCCAGCAGCCAGATCGGCACTTCCGTGATCCCGAAGCCGAGCAGGCGGCCGTTCGGGTCGCCGGACAACACCGCCGCGGTGTAGGCGCCGATCGCCACGAAGAATGCGTGGCCGAGTGACACCTGACCGGCGTAGCCGGTGACGATGTTCAGTCCTATCGCCCCGATTGCCAGCGCGCACGCCGTCGCCAGCAGCTGCAGCACGTCGTCGTCGACCGAGAACGTCATGGCCAGCGCCACCACCAGCGCCACGCCTACAAAGACCTTCTTCGGCGTGGTGTTCAACAGGGCCATTTCCTGGCTGTAGGACGTGTACAGCTCGGGTCGACCGAACCTCGTGCGCAGCGATGACGTCATATCCGGATCACCTCCCGTGTGCCGAACAGTCCGTACGGTCGCACCAGCAGCACCACCATCATGACCAAATACGGTGTGACAAGCGAGAACTCGCCGCCCAACCAGGGGGCGATCTCTGCTCCGTAGGTGGCGACGAGTGCCTCCACCACGCCGATCGCCAAGCCTGCGATGACTGCGCCGCCCAACGAGTCGAGGCCGCCAAGGATGATGACCGGCAACGCCTTGAACGCGATGATCCACAACTGTTGGTCGACGCCGGCGCCCGTAGAAACGAACACCCCGGCGATCGTGGCGAGCGCGCCGGCGATCGCCCAGGACAGCATGAACACCATGCCCACCGAAACACCTTGGGCCAGTGCCACTTCCTGATCGAACGCGACGGCACGCATGGCCAGCCCCATTCGCGAATAACGGAAGAACGCGAATAGTATGGCGACCAGCACCATCGTCGTAACGAACATGATGAGGTGTCGCTGCTGCACCTCGATCCCGAGCAGGCGCGACGTCGTCAGTCCCCAAGGGGCGCCCACCTGCCGCACATCCAGCCCGATGTAGGCGTTGACCACCACCCTGATCACGATGTCGACGCCCAGGGTGATGATCGAGATGACGAACACCGGCTTGCCGATCATCGGCCGCAACACGGTCCGCTCCACGCCGACCGCCAACAGTGCGATGGCGGCTGCGGCCAACACGACGGCGAGGTAGAAGTTCACGCTCGAGACGAGATAGGTCACCAACACCGCACCCGAGAGCATCAGCGCAGGCTGCGCGAAGCTGATCACGCCCATCGACTTGTAGATGATGACGAAACCGAACGCGAGCAGCGCGTAAACCGAGCCGTCGCCTAGGCCACGCACGATGCACTGCACGAGTTCGGTCATCGATACATGCCCTCGACCTGCTCTGCGAACATGGTCGCGATCGCGTTGCGTTTCACTTTCTGGGTCGCGGTCAGTTCGCCGTCCTCGTGGTCCAACTCCTTTGTCAGCATGGCGAACTTCTTGATCTGCTCGACGGTGGCGAACCGCGCGTTGACGGTGTCGATGATCGACTGGACCAGTGCGCGCACCTCCTTCTTCTCGCTGAGGTCGCGATAGGTGGTGTACGGCAGGTTGCGGACCTGCGCCCAGTGGCCGACGGTATCCAGTTCGATCCCGATCAACGCGGTGAGGTACGGTCGCCGATCGCCGATCACGATGGCTTCCTTGATGTATGGCGAAGCCTTGAGCGCGTTCTCGATTTCCGACGGGGACACATTCTTGCCGCCCGCGGTGATGATGAGGTCCTTCATTCGGTCGGTGATCTTGACGTACGTGCCATCGACCCACTCGCCGACGTCGCCCGTGTGTAGCCATCCGTCGGAATCGATGGTTTTCGCGGTGGCTTCGGGGTTCTTCCAATACCCGGCGAACGTTCCAGGATGTCTGGTCAGAATCTCCCCGGTGGCCTCGTCGATGCGCAGCTCGATGCCCGGATGCGGCTCGCCCACCGTTCCGAGCCTCACCCGTCCCGGTCGGTTTGCCGTAGCGACTGCAGTGTTCTCGGTCATCCCGTACACCTCGTGCATCGGCACCCCGATGCCCATGAAGAACCGCAGCACCTCCGGTGCGATAGGTGCGGCACCCGATGTGGCGTGACGGACTTTGCGCACACCGATCCGGTCCTGCAACGCCCGGAAATAGAACACCCAACCGACCGCGTAGCGCATTCGCGAGCCCGCGGTGTGTCGGCCTCCGGTGCGTATCAACGTCTCGGCGATGCGGTCGGCCATTCGCAACCAGAACCGCCCGAACACCCGCTTGAACCAGGTCGCCTGATCGATCCGAATCTGTACCCCGGCGAGCACCTTCTCCCAAATGCGTGGCACCCCAAAGAGAATCGTGGGCTGCACCTCGCGAAGGTTGGCCTGCACGGTTTCGATCGACTCGGCGAAATGAACCTGTATTCCCGCACTCGCCGAGAACCAGGTGGTGAATACCCGCTCGGCGACGTGGCACAGCGGAAGGTAGGACAGCATCACATCCGACGGCGAGGGTGGCGGGGAGGTGAAGCCACCGCCCTCGACCAGGACTTTGATGCAGAACTCCACATTCGACACCTTGAGCTTGGCGCCCTTGGGCGGGCCGGTGGTGCCCGAGGTGTAGACCAAGGTCATCACGTCGTCGCCGGTGGCCTCGGTCATCCGGCGGTCGACCGCATCAGGATCGGACTCACGGTGCCGTGCGCCCAGTTCGAGGAAGTCATCCCAGGAGATCAGCTTCGGATCGGTGTAGCGATAACGGATTCCGCGGGGCTCCAGGTAGACGATCTTCTCGAGGTCGGGTAGCTCGTCGAGCACCTCCAGCGCCTTATCCACCTGCTCCTGATCCTCGGCGATCAGCACCCTCGCCCCGGAGTGCGACAGCAGATACGCCACCTCGGGCGGCGGATTGGTCGGGTACAGGCCGACGGTGGTGGCACGGACCGCGACCGCGCCGATGTCGGAGTACAGCCACTCACGGCGGCCCTCCGAGTGCACCGCGACCCGGTCGCCTGGCTCGATGCCCAGCGCCAGCAGGGCGTGCCCGACCAGCTCCGCGCAGTTCCAGTAGTGAGCCCAGCTGACCTCCTGCCATATGCCGAAGTCCTTCTCGCGCAATGCAATATGATTTGGCATCTGTAGGGCCCGGTCCCGAACGCGGCTGGCGACGGTGACGACCTTGGTCGCGGTTTGTTGCGCGACGGCGGTCATGCCGCACCCCCGGCAGTTCGATGCTCCTGACCCAGGTAGGCCCGGATCACGTCAGCGTTGGTGGAGACCTCCTGCGGGGTGCCGACGCAGATCGGCTTGCCGAAGTCGACGACGAGCACTCGGTCGGCGAGATCCATCACCAGTCCCATGTCGTGCTCGACCATGATGATCGGGATTCGGAGCTCGTCGCATACGTCGAGGATGAAGCGAGCCATATCCTCGGTCTCTTCGAGGTTCATTCCTGCGACCGGTTCGTCCAGCAGAAGCAGCTTGGGCTGCATGGCAAGGGCGCGGCCGAGTTCGACGCGCTTCTGCACGCCGTAGGGCAGCTGCCCGACGGGGAATCGCCGCCACTGCTCCAACTCCAGGAAGTCAATGGTGTCCTCGACGGCGGCTCGGTTGGCGAGTTCGCATCGACGCGCCTTGCCGAGCCACGCGAACGCCGACATCACGCCGTAGGTGTTGTGGTGGTGGCGCCCGAGCATCAGGTTGTCCAGCACGGTGAGATTGGCGAACAGCTCGATGTTTTGGAACGTGCGGGCAACGCCGAGCTTGGCTATCTCATGAGGGGGCTTGCCGATCAGGTCGGTGCCGGCGAAGGTGACTCGGCCCGACTGCGGGCGGTACACCCCGGACAGCACGTTGAAGATCGAGGTCTTGCCCGCGCCGTTCGGGCCGATGATCGCGAACAGCTCGTGGCCGCCGAGTGTGAACGACACCCCGTCGATGGCCTTGACGCCCGCGAACGACAAAGCCACATCGCCGAATTCGAGCACGGGCCGGTCGAGATCCTGTCCGGCGGCCCGCTCGGCCGTCGCGGTCATGACAACCACCTCTTGCGTCGCTTGTAGTGCTTGACGTCGCGGAAGGACTTGGCGGCCCCTTCGGCGCCAAGGCCGAGATAGAACTCGCGCACATCGGAGTCCTCGAGGAGTTCGGTCGCCGGCTTGTCCATCACAATCTTGCCGTTCTCCATGACGTAGCCGTGGTCGGCGATGGACAGCGCCATCGTGGCGTTCTGCTCGACCAGCAGGACGGTTGTGCCGTCGGTGTTGATCTGCACGATCAGGTCCCGGATCTGTTGCGCGATCATCGGCGCCAAGCCGAGGCTTGGCTCGTCGAGCAGCAGGCAGCGGGGCTGGGACATCAGCGCCCGGCCCATCGCGAGCATCTGCTGCTCACCGCCCGACAGGTAGCCGGCGGTGTCCTTGCCGCGCTTCACCAGCACCGGAAACAGGCCGTAGACCCGGTCCAGATTCTTCGAGAGCTGTTGGGGCGCCACATGCCCGCCGATCCGCAGGTTCTCATCCACCGTCAGCTCTGCGAAGATCCGTCGGCCTTCCAGCACCTGCTTGATGCCCAACGCCACGATCTTGGTCGGCGGCTCGTCGTGGATCGGCTGGCCGTCGAAAACGACGGAGCCCGTGGTGATCTCGCCATCGTGCACGTCGAGTAGGCCCGTGACCGCCCGCAGCAGCGTCGTCTTGCCCGCGCCGTTGGCGCCGAGCAGGGCGACGATCTTGCCATCAGGCACGGTCAGGCTGACGCCCCTGAGTACCTGGATCACATCGTCGTAAACGACCTCGAGATTGTTCACCGACAGCAAGGGGTGGGGTGCGCAGGCACCAGAAGCCATCGCTGTTGTCCTCCCCCCACCGGGGCCCAACAGAAGCACCGGCGTACTCATTGTGACCTGGCTCATGTCGTTACGAGCCGTATTCGCTGTGACTGGCCGGGGCCGGCCATTCACCGGCGTGCCGCTGGTGGCGTACTTTCGTTCCCTTCGAAAAGGTTTCAGCGGTGCCGCCGATTAGGTAACAACCTGGTCAAGCAGCGCGCGCCATGCGCAAACCGCCCTGGTCTCGCTGCTAGCTTGCCGGGGTGGTCGCCTCCGTGAAGCTATGGCTCGGCAGATTCTGCGTAGTGCTCCTCGGAGCATTGCTGCCGGCGTCTTTTGCGGTCGCGGTTCAACCACCAACGGCAGCAGCGTATTCACGCGACGGGTTGCCCGTGGAGTTCCTCGACGTGCCATCGCCGTCGATGGGACGCAACATCCGCGTCGAATTCCAGGGCGGCGGCCCGCACTCGGTGTACGTGCTTGACGGCCTTCGTGCGCAGGAGGACGCCAACGGCTGGGACATCAACACTGCGGCGTTCGAGTGGTTCTATCAGTCCGGTATCTCGGTCGTCATGCCCGTTGGCGGGCAGTCGAGCTTCTACTCGGACTGGTATCAGCCGGCGACCGGCAGCGCCGGAACGGTCACCTACAAGTGGGAGACCTTCCTAACTCAGGAGCTGCCCGCGTGGCTGGCGGCCAACAAGGGCCAGGCGCCCGCCGGTAATGCCGTTGTCGGACTGTCCATGTCGGGGAGTGCGGCGCTCACCCTCGCCATTTGGCATCCGATGCAGTTCATCTTCGCCGGCTCGCTGTCGGGATACCTCAATCCGTCAATGGGCTTGTGGCCCACGCTGATCGGCCTGTCGATGAAGGACGCAGGCGGCTACAGCGCGACGAACATGTGGGGGCCGACGTCTGACCCCGCGTGGCGTCGCAATGATCCCATGGTCAACATCAACACGCTGGTGGCCAACAACACGGCGCTGTGGATCTACTGCGGTAATGGGGTGACCTCGGATATCGACGACGGCGCAAACTTCGGCGCTCAGTACAGTGCCCAGTTCCTGGAGAACATCACTCTGTCGACCAACAAAGAATTCCAGCAGAAGTACGTGGCGGCGGGCGGCCGTAACGCGGTGTTCAACTTTCCCGCCGACGGTACTCACAGCTGGGGGTACTGGGGGGCGCAGCTGCAGGCGATGAAGCCCGACCTGGTGCGGATCGTCGGCGCTCAGCCCGCGCCGGCCGGCTGATTTTTGCGGTGAAGGCTGCGATCGGAACGTCATCAACGACCCTGAACGCAATTTCGAGGCCACACAGCGTCCGCGCCTACAGTGAATGAATGCGCATAGCCATTGCCATTCTCGGAGTGATCGTCGCGTTGTTCGGTGTGCTGTGGGCTTTGCAGGGCTTCGGTGTGGTCGGCGGTAGCCCGATGAGCAATACCACCACCTGGTCCATCATCGGGCCGATCGTCGCAGTGATCGGTATCGCCCTCGCGATCGGCGCCCTGCGCCGCCGCAAGCCCTAGGTTCGCGCAGATTGACGAGGACGACTAAAGCGCGACGGTAACGCCACAGCGCGAAGCCGCATCGCGTTGCTCGGTCGCGTTGCTGTCAAATCCCTTACAGCTGAACAGGATTCGGCGTAGCGTCGATCGTATGGCAGTTGTATTGAGACCCGGTGACAGCAACGATCTTGTCCGGCTTCTGCAGGCCCGGCTGAACCGCGACTATCCGCTGTACTCCAACCTGGTCGTCGACGGCATCTACGGGCCGCGTACCACCGCCGTGGTCCGCGAGTTCCAGCGCCGTGCGGGGCTTCAGGTCGACGGCATCGCTGGTCCTCAGACGTTGGGGCGGCTCGGGCTGAACTTCGACCAGCCGCCGCCGCTGCCCACCAATCGACCGTTCTTCTATTGCGCGTCCGGCACCTGGGCGACGCCCTTCCAGGGGCCACCGTTCGATGTGGGCTGGCGCGTCGAACAGATGGGCCTTGTCCGCAATCAGCCGGTCGGATATCCCGCCGCAGGGTTTCTGTACCCGAACCCGTTCCTGAGCTACAACGAATCGGTTGCCCATGGCGTCGCCGAGTTGATGCGGCTGATCCTGATGAATGCCGGACAGTTCTACCTGTGCGGTTACAGCCAGGGCGCCGAGGTGGTGGTGCGCACGCTGCGGTTGATGCTGCCCGGTCAGCCGCTGGCGCACCGCGCAGGGGACCTGCTCAAGGTGATCACCTTCGGCAGCCCCTGCCGCCCGCCAGGATCGACGCTGCTCGGCAACAACCCGTCAGGATCCGGCATCTCCCGTATCTACACGCCAGAGCAGTTCCGTTCGCGCACATACGATTTCGTCTTGGCCGGCGATATGTACAGTACGGCAACCGATGACACTCTGCTACACCTCGGCTACGAGGCTCTCACCCCGCTGGAGCTCGATCTGCCGTTCGCGCTGAAGATCTTCACCTTGATCCAGAGCAATGAGTTCCTCGCACTGCTCAACCTCGCCAACACACCGGAGAACTTCGCAAAGGTGGTCAGGACCGCGGTTGTGGTCGGCGACTTCCTCATCCGCAATCCTCACATCCACTATCACGATTGGCCGGAGTTCAACGGGGTCACCGGTGTCGACCGTGCGGTGCAGATCGTTGCGACAGGCTCGACCGGCGGTCCGTAATCAACGAGCGGGGTGCAGAAATCGCCGCAGGGGGGCGGCGGGGGCGCGAACCTTAGACGCGTGTGGTCCGAATGGTGGTTGATTCCGCTCGGTATCGTCGGCGGGCTCGTCGTGATCTGGGCCGTCCTCGTGGCCGTGCTGTGGCTGACCAAACCCGGCGCGTACGACGTGAGGGAGGCCCTGCGGCTCCTGCCCGACCTGATCCGACTGATCAAACGCCTGGCCACCGACCCCGAGACACCGCGCGGCGTGCGGATCCGGCTCGCGCTACTGCTCGTGTACTTGGCACTGCCGATCGATCTGATCCCGGACTTCGTTCCGGTGCTCGGCTACGCGGACGACGCGATCATCGTCGCGCTGGTGCTGCGCTCGGCGACGCGGAGTGCAGGGCCCGACGCATTGGCCAGGCATTGGCCGGGCACGCCGGAGGGGCTGGCAGCGCTGAAACGACTGTGCCGGCTGAACGAAGAATGACTTGCTGTGATCCAGCTAACACGGCGCCAACCGTCGCTTCCCTGGAGTAAGGCGCCGACGGCCGTTGTCTCTCGCATCTCGGCCGCAGGTGACGCGTGTCGAGAAGTTTGCTGTCGTGTCGGGTGTGATCTGCCGCTCACTTTCGCCTATGGAATATAAGAATGGGGAATTCCAGGGCTTACGCCGATTGATCATGAGCCGATTGCCAGGCGGTATAAATGTGCATGTAAGCAGCGTAAATCGAGTTGCCCAAGCAACATAACAACTGCATAACGAAGAGTTTCTTAAGCGCTGTCTGAGAGGTTTCGCCGAATTCGCGCGGATTCGCGATGTCACGCGCTCGTGACACGAATTTCCGTCGCTACACTCGACCGAGATCGCGCCGAGCAGGCGCAGATAGACCTGGAATCTAGGGCCGGTGCACGCCATACCGGCGGAGGTACCGATGAAGATGGCTAACTTTTTGATGCCTGTGGGCACTCCTGATTCGCATGTGAATGACGAGACGCATGTGGATCCGGACATCACCCCGGTGGGCACCGCCCCGATACGGCGTGGCCCCATCGGCGACGTTGCCGCCAACGCAGCGGCCGTCATCGTGACGAACTACGGCAATGACAGCGTTTCGTTCGTCAACCCCGACACGCTCGCGGTCGAGGACACCATTGGGGTGCCCGGTGAGCCATTCGCGGCCGTGGTCGCCGACGACCGGGCATATGTCAGCACCTCTTCGGCGACTCACGACGCCGTCTCAGTGATCGACACGAACACCAAAACCGTCATCGCCACCTACCCGCTGGCCTTCGGCGTCACTGCGCTGGCCATCAGCCCGGACGGCAAGCGCGTCTACGCAGGCCGCACCGGAAGCGACCACGTCGACGTCGCCGTCATCGACACAACCGCCGAGCGCGTCGGCACCATCGACATCGCTACCGGCGACGGCATCGGAGTGGACGCCATCGCGGTCGACCCGACCGGTAAGCGGCTGTACGTGGCGACCACCGATGCCCGCGGCAGCCAGCTTGTCGTTGTCGACGCCGAGACTGCCCGGGTCGATCGCAAGGTGTGGGTCGGCTCTCCGATCCGCGACCTCGCCTTCGCCGACGGCACCGCCTACGTCCTTACGTCCGATCGTGCCCGCGGCGGCGTCGTCAACGTCATCGACATGTCGACCAACCGGATCACTGACACCGTCGAGCTCGGCATCGGCGCCCCCACTCAGATGATGTTGAGCCCGGACAAGACCCGCGCGTACATCGTCGACTACGACCACGTCGCGGTGATGTGCACGTTGACTCACGCGGTCGTCAACACCGTCACGGTCGACGCCCGCCCGTCTTGCGTCACAGAGAATTCCGACGGCGGCCGGCTGTATATCGCCGACTACGCAGGCAATGTGTATGTGTTCTCCATTGATTCGACGCTGCCGCTGCTGTACTCGCAGCTCGTGGCCACCGAGCCGATCACGCTGTCCGCGGGCCGCGAGTTGGCGCCCGCACCCGCTTAGTCAGCGCTCAGCGCCAGGTGTAGCGGGTCTTCGGACGGCCCGCCTTGCCATAGTCGGTCTGTCGCGTCAGCGTGCCCTCATCGGCGAGTCGTTCGAGATAGCGCCACGCCGTCACCCGTGACACGCCGACCTGCTTGGCCACCTCGTCGGCGGTGATACCGTCGGCGGAATCCCGGACCGCGCGGGCGATCTCGTCGTTGGTGCCCGGCGCGGCACCCTTGGGCGCGGCGGATCTGTCTGCGCCGACCCGCAATTCGGCCAGTGCGCGGTCCACCTCGGCCTGACTTGCCGCGTCGGTGCCTGCAGGCAGCGCTTCGCGGTATCGCTGGTAGCGCTCCAGCCTGTCGCGGAACGCCGCGAACGTGAACGGTTTGAGCAGATACGCCAGCGCGCCATGGCCGACCGCCGCGCGCACCATCTCCAGATCTCGTTCGGAGGTGATCGCAATGATGTCAGGCGCCGGTCGCAATCCCGAAAGGCCGGAGGCCAGCGCGATCCCGTTCGCGTCGGGCAGCCCAATATCAAGCAGGACCAAGTCGATCGGTGTCTCACTTGCGACCGCCTCGGACGCCGCGCGCATCGCATCGCGGGCGGTGTGCGCCACGGCTGCTACCGAAAATCCCTGCAGCCGACCGAGATACGCGCGATGCGCCTCGGCGATCAGCGGCTCGTCCTCGACGATCAGCACAGTGATCACGACGCCACCGTCACGGTTACCACCGAGCCGTAGCTGACGTCGGCGCTCAGCGTGCCGTTGTGTCGCTTTACGACTTGAGCGACCAGCGCCAGCCCGAGTCCGTGCTGTTCGTCGTTGTCCGATTTTGTCGAGTAGCCGCGCTGCATGGCGGTCTCGAACGTGCCCGCGTCCATGCCGGGTCCACTGTCGGCCACCCGGATCAGCAGCGTGCCGTCGTCCTGGCTTACGGTCACCTCGACCCACGGGTCTTCGCGGTCACAGGCGTCCATCGCATTGTCGATCAGGTTGCCCAGTACGGTCACCATCTCCTGGCCGGACAGCGCGAGATCGTCGGCGTTCGACGGCAAATGCGTCTCTTCGGTGACGGTCAGCTCGATGCCGCGTTCGTCGGCCTGGGCGGTCTTGCCGAGCAGCAGCGCGACGAGTGCGGGCTCACCCACGGCGCTGGAGAGCCGGTCGACCAGTTGTTGCGACAGCTCGAGCTCGTGCGTCGCGAACGTGACGGCTTCGTCGGCGCGGCCCATCTCGACCATCGTGACGATGGTGTGCAGTTTGTTGGCCGCCTCGTGGGCCTGCGAGCGCAGCGTGTCGGTCAGTACCTTCAGCGAGCTGAGTTCGCCTAGCGCGCCTTGCAATTCGGTGCGGTCGCGAATGGTGACCACTTCCGAGTCGCGGGGCGCGTCTTCCACCCGCGAGCGGTTGACCACCAGCACCCGGTCCTCGGTGACGTGCACCTCGTCGCGCGCGCCAGGGTTGTACGTGCGCAGGAATTCCGGCAGATCCGACCGGTCCACCGGGCCCGGCGGAAGCGCGAGCAGACGGCGCGCCTCGTCATTGGCCAACGCAACGCCGTTGCGGTCCAATACGATCAGGCCCTCGGACACCGAGTGCAGGATCGCGTCGTGGTGCTCGTACATGACTCGCAGCTCATCGGGCCGCAACCCGTGCGTCTGCCGCAACAGGCGACGCCGGATCGCCCACACGCCGACCAGCGCGACGCACAGGGCGGCAAGGCTGACCGCGGCGATCGTCGGTACCTGCGAGCGCCACCGGTCGGCCAGGCTCTGCTGCAGGATGCCCGCCGACACCAGTCCGACGATGCGGCCAGTCTGGTCGCGCACGGGAACGATGGCCCGGATCGACGGGCCCAGCGTTCCGGTGTAGACCTCGGTGAACGTGTCACCCTGCAGCGCCGGCTCAATGGTGCCGATGTACTTTCCGCCGATCTGGTTCGGGTCGGTGTGGGTGAATCGCGTTCGGTCGGGCGCCATGATCGTGATGAACGCGATGTCGGTGTTCGTGCGGATGGCCTCGGTGACCGGTTGCAACGTGTCGGTGGCGTGTCCCGATTCGATCGCCGCGGCGGTCGATGGCGAGTCGGCCAGAGCGGTGGCGATGCCCAAAACTTGTTGCCGCGCTGCGGCGTCACCGTCGCGGGCGGCGTCGAACAACGCCAGCGCACTAAACGCCAGCACCACCACCGCGATCACCAGGATCTGCAGGGCGATCGCCTGGGTCGCGAGCGACCACGGCCGCGAGCGGCCAATGGGGCGGGGCCGCGACCTTTTCAATCGAACGCTCCTGAACGTAATGAACTAAAACGTGACCTGGCTCACGTCGTCACAGAACATCCTTGCAGACCACATTTCGATCTCGATCTGGAGGAACTCGACATGGCAACCATTTTGGACGGACCCGCGGTACAAGAGCCGCCGCGGCGACGCGACCGGACCCACTGGCTCTATATGGCCGTCATTGTCGCGGTGTTCGCCGGCGTCGCCGTCGGAATCCTCGCCCCCGAGGTCGGCAAGAGCGTCGGCGTGCTCGGCACGATGTTCGTCGGCCTGATCAAGATGATGATCGCGCCGGTCATCTTCTGCACGATCGTGCTGGGCATCGGCTCGGTACGCAAAGCCGCCACCGTCGGCAAGGTCGGCGGCCTGGCGTTCGTCTACTTCCTGGTGATGTCCACCTTCGCGCTGGCGATCGGACTTGTCGTCGGCAACCTGATCCACCCCGGCAGCGGCATGCATCTGTCGGAGAGCGCCGCGGGCAAGGGCGCCGAACTGGCCGAGAAGGCACACGAGTCCGGTGGCCTGATGGACTTCGTCCAGGGCATCATCCCGGACACATTGGTGTCGTCGTTGACGGCGGGCAGCGTGCTGCAGGCCCTGTTCGTCGCGCTGCTCGTCGGATTCGCCCTGCAGGCCATGGGCACCGCGGGCGAGCCGATCCTGCGTGGCATCGAGCACCTGCAGAAGCTGGTGTTCAAGGTGCTCGTGATGATCCTGTGGCTGGCCCCGATCGGCGCCTTCGGCGCGATAGCCAACGTCGTCGGCCAGACCGGCTGGTCAGCGGTGACCCAACTGCTGACGCTGATGCTCGCCTTCTACATCACCTGCGTGGTGTTCGTGTTCGGCGTCCTCGGTGCGCTGCTTCGCGCCGTGGCCGGCGTCTCGATCTTCAAGCTGGTGCGCTACCTGGCCCGCGAGTATCTGCTGATCTTCTCGACCTCGTCCTCGGAGTCGGCCCTGCCGCGGCTGATCGCCAAGATGGAGCACCTGGGCGTCGACCGCAGCACCGTCGGCGTGGTGGTGCCGACCGGCTATTCGTTCAACCTCGACGGCACCGCGATCTACCTGACGATGGCGTCGCTGTTCATCGCCGACGCAATGGGAAGCCCGCTGTCCGTCGGCCAGCAGATCGGACTGCTGGTGTTCATGATCGTCGCGTCGAAGGGTGCCGCCGGTGTGACCGGCGCCGGGTTGGCCACGCTGGCGGGCGGTCTGCAGAGCCACCGTCCCGATCTGCTTGACGGCGTGGGCCTGATCGTCGGGATCGACCGGTTCATGTCCGAGGCCCGGGCGGTCACGAACTTCTCCGGTAATGCGGTCGCGACGGTGCTTGTCGGCTCGTGGACCAAGACGATCGATCGCAACAAGGTGAACGCCGTTCTGGGTGGATCCGATCCGTTCGACGAACTCACCATGGTTGATGACGATCACACCCCGCGCGCCGAAGAACCGGCGCAGGAGAAAGTCCCTGCGTTGGCGTAGGGCGCGCGAAGGAAAGACCCGGCCGAACCCCTTGCGGCCGGGTCTTTCTCTGTCTGCATCGAGACTGCGGTGAGATCGCAGATTCGCGGAAAATCACGATCTCACCGCAGTCTCGGCGACCCCTCGGAAAGTTTTTTCAAATTCCTTTGAACCCCCGTTGACCTCCGCCCGTTGAACCGCGTGACACCGACTAAACGGAAAAGAAACGGAGGCCCGCCATGCGTGCCACACTGCTCACACTCATCGGTTTGGCTGCGGCGGCATGCGGACTGCTCCTGACCCCAGGTCCTGCCTCTGCCGCCGAGTCTGCGGACTTGACCATCGCCCTACTGGAAGCGCAAGGGTTCGATGTGAAGGTCAACCGAATCGGGAGCGCACCGCTCAACCAGTGCGTCGTCACCGACGTCCGAAATCCAAGGGAGCGAAGAGAATTCGTCCCGGTGCTCGGAGACGACAACGGCGTCGTGGAGAAAGTGGTCGACCGAAACATCACCGTCACCGTGAACTGCTCGCGCTGACACACATGAAGCCCGGCCGGAGCGATCCGGCCGGGCTTTTGCTATCCGGCGATGCGCTGAAAGCGGTTGTCCACCAACGCGTCAACGAAAGCCGGATGTCAGCGGCCGATCGGATCTGCCATGGTGGACGACGAACACTCGCGGGTCCCCGTGGCGGCGTAGGCCACACGATAGGAAAGACCCGGCCGGGGAGTTTCCCGGCCGGGTCTTTCGGTGTAGTTATTCAGTTGTCGTTGGGGTCCAGAGGATTGGTGTGGTTGAAGTCCTCGTCGCCGTCGGTGGCGTTGTCGTCGTCGGTGTCCGAATCGTCCGGATCGGTGACACAGCCGCAATTGTTCCAGCCGTTGATCTCGTCTTCGTCCTTCATCTGGTCACCGTCGCGGTCGGCCGGCGGAGGTGGCGGCTGTTCGCCCCGGCCGCCCTCGCCGCCTTGGCCGCCCCCGCCGCCGGTGTTGTTTGGCACCTTGGGGTCGGTGGAGTCACGGAAGACCTCGTCGCCGTCGTTGACGCCGTCGCCATCGGTATCGGCCTTGAACGGATCGGTGCCCCTCGCGACCTCATTGCTGTCGGGAAAGTTGTCGTTGTCGGGGTCGTGATGGCACGGGTCGGTCCCGTATTTGTATACCTCGTCGCCGTCGATGAGTTTGTCGTAGTCGGTATCACTCTTGGCCGGGTCGCTACAGTAGGCCCGCTGCTCGCGCCAATCCTCGATGCCGTCATTGTCTTTATCGGGCATGGCCGCGGCCGGGGCGGCCGTCACGGTCGCCAGGACGGGTGCGCCGATGAGCAACGCGCCGGCGACGGCTGCGCCGGCGAGGCGGCCGGCCCAGCTGACTGCGGTCTTGCGGGTGTGGATGTTGTTCATGTTGGTTCCTTTCGGTAAAGCGTGAATGCCGTTGCGGCAGTGATTGTTGGAGGCAAACACCAGAGTCCTACGGGGGCCTTGAAAGATTCTTGGCAGATCGCTGGCCATGCGCCCGTGGCGGCGCGGTGGCAGAAAGGGGCGTACGGACCTGTGTTGTGGGATGAACTGGGAAACAGATCGCAGTGAGTCATGATGTGCTGCAAGACGTTCAATGCATTTTCGACGGCGGTCAGCACACTCTTGGAGCACCCGCACTTCCGGCGGTGGGCGACGGCCCGTTCGACGAGCTGACCATGATCGACGACGGACCCTCGCGGGTCCTCCAGGCGGCGTAGGGCACGCGATAGGAAAGACCCGACCGGGGAGTATCCCGGCCGGGTCTTTCGGTGTCGTTATTCAGTTGTCGTTCGGGTCGTTCGGGTTGGTGCCGTTGTCGTCCTCGGCGCCGTCGTTGACGTTATCGCCGTCGCTGTCCGCTTTGTCCGGATCGGTGGGTGCTTGGGCGTTGTTCCAGCCGTTGATCTCGTCCTCGTCGAACATGCCGTCACCATCACGGTCCGAGCGAGGCTTCGGAGCCGGCTCAGGAACTGGCTCAGGGGCGGGCTTCGGCGCAGGAGCCGGCGCGGGCTCAGGCTTACCCGGCTTATTCGGGTCGCGCGGGTCCAGGCCTGTGCCACCGAAAAGTTCTCGCCGATCGTCGATCCCATCGCCGTCGGTGTCTTCCTTCTTCGGGTTGGTGTTCCAGTTGAGCACTTCCTCGCCGTCCGTCAATCCGTCGTTATCGGTGTCGGTGTCCTTGGGCAAGGTGTTGTGGCGGAGGTACTCGTCGCCGTCCGTCAGGCGGTCGTAGTCGGTGTCCTTGTTCTTCGGGTCCAGGCCCATGGCCTCTTCGGAGATGTCGACGATGCCGTCGCCGTCGGTGTCGGGCATGGCAGCGGCGGGGGCGGCCGTCACGGTCGCCAGGACGGGTGCGCCGAGGAGCAGCGCACCGGCGACGGCTGCGCCGGCGAGGCGGCCGGTCCAGCTGATTGCGGTCTTGCGGGTGTGGGTGTGGATGTTGTTCATGGTGGTTCCTTTCGGTAAATGGTGATTGCCGTTGCGGCAGTTTGGAGGCAGACACCAGAGTCCTGCGGGGGCCTTGAAAGATTCTTGGCAGATCGTTGGCCATCCGCCCGTGGCGGCGGCGCGGCAGAAAGTGGTGTACGGACCTGTGGGGTGGGATGAACTAGGACTGACAGCAGCGAGTCATGATGTGCTGCAAGACGTTCAATGCATTCGACGGCGGTCAGCACAACGCGGCTCCCCGTGTGGGGACATAGGGCACGCGATAGGAAAGACCCGGCCGGGGAGTTTCCGGCCGGATCTTTCGGTGTCGTTATTCAGTTGTCGTTCGGGTCGTTCGGGTTGGTACCGTTGTCGTCCTCGGCACCGTCGTTGACGTTATCGCCGTCGCTGTCCGCTTTGTCCGGATCGGTGGGTGCTTGGGCGTTGTTCCAGCCGTTGATCTCGTCGTCGTCGAACATGCCGTCACCATCACGGTCGGAGCGAGGCTGCTCGCCTTGGCCGCCGCCTTCCTCGCCGCCGCCCTTGCCGCCGCCACCCGGCGCGTCCGGCACCCGCGGATCGGTCTTGTTGGTGAATTCCTGCCCGTCGTTGACGCCGTCGCCGTCGGTGTCGGCCTTGGTCGGGTCGGTGCGCAGCTGGATCTCGTAGCAGTCGTCGATGGTGTCGCCATCCATGTCCTTCTGGCGGGGGTCGGTCTTGACGATGTTGTTGTGGAGCTCATAACCGTCCTCACAGCCGTCGTCGTCCGTGTCGTTGTCGGTGGCTTTCGTGAAGGTCTTGAACAGCTCGTCGCGGTCATTGATGCCGTCGATGTCGCTGTCCGCCAGGATCGGGTTGGTCTTGTAGATTTGCGTCTCCTCGCCGTTAGAGAGGAGGTCTTTGTCCTCGTCGGCGCGGGGGTCATTCAGGTCGGCGATGGCGGTCGGAGCCACCAGCGTCGCGAGCACCGGTGCGCCGATGAGCAGCGCGCCGGCAACGGCTGCGCCGGCGAGGCGGCCGGTCCAGCTGACTGCGGTCTTGCGGGTTTGGGTGTGGATGTTGTTCATGTCGGTTCCTTTCGGTAAAGCGTGATTGCCGTTGCGGCATTTGTTGGAGGCAGACACCAGAGTCCTGCGGGGGCCTTGAAAGATTCTTGGCAGATCGTTGGCTATCCGCCCGTGGTGGCGCTGTGCAGAAAGTGGTGTATGGACCCGTGTGGGGGGATGAACTAGGAAACTGACAGCAGCGAGTCATGATGTGCTGCAAGAGATTCAATGCATCGCGCATGTTGGTCAGCGCAATCTTGGAGCACCCGTACTTCCGGCGGTGGCGCGCCATCTTCTTTGCACGGAGAAGCTAGTTTTCCCACACTTAGAAGTGCATGGTCCCGACGTTTGACACCAGGCGCAAACCGAACTGCGACGATGCCGAGCCCTGCCCGTCGTGGTGCCTCGGCGTGGCCACGCTGGCGGGCGGTCTGCAGAGCCACCGTCCCGATCTGCTTGACGGCGTGGGCCTGATCGTCGGGATCGATCGGTTCATGTCCGAGGCCCGGGCGGTCACGAACTTCTCCGGTAACGCGGTCGCGACGGTGCTTGTCGGCTCGTGGACCAAGACGATCGATCGCAACAAGGTGAACGCCGTTCTGGGTGGATCCGATCCGTTCGACGAACTCACCATGGTTGATGACGATCACACCCCGCGCGCCGAAGAACCGGCGCAGGAGAAAGTCCCTGCGTTGGCGTAGGGCGCGCGAAGGAAAGACCCGGCCGAACCCCTTGCGGCCGGGTCTTTCTCTGTCTGCATCGAGACTGCGGTGAGATCGCAGATTCGCGGCAAACCGCGATCTCACCGCAGTCTCGGCGACCTCTCGGAAAGTTTTTTGGAATTCCTTTGAACCCCCGTTGACCTCCGCCCGTTGAACCGCGTGACACCGACTAAACGGAAAAGAAACGGAGGCCCGCCGTGCGTGCCACACTGCTCACACTCATCGGTTTGGCTGCGGCGGCATGCGGACTGCTCCTGACCCCAGGTCCTGCCTCTGCCGCCGAGTCTGCGGACTTGACCATCGCCCTACTGGAAGCGCAGGAGTTCGATGTGAAGGTCAACCGAATCGGGAGCGCACCGCTTAACCAGTGCGTCGTTACCGACGTCCGAAACCCGAGAGAGCGAAGAGAATTCGTCCCGGTGCTCGGAGACGACAACGGCGTCGTGGAGAAAGTGGTCGACCGGAACATCACTGTCACCGTGAACTGCTCGCGCTGACACACATGAAGCCCGGCCGGAGCGATCCGGCCGGGCTTTTGCTATCCGGCGATGCGCTGAAAGCGGTTGTCCGCCAACGCGTCAACGAAAGCCGGATGTCAGCGGCTGATCGGATCTGCTCAGCGTGAGCAGTCCAGCGTCACCGAAATAGATTGGCTGGTGACCACCTCGACGAGCACTCGGTCGCCGTCCCTGCCGGGCCCGGTGTAGGGCAGCCACTGGGTGAACCGCTGGGGGTTCCTGACGTTGGTCACCACGCACTGGTTGATCGGCGCGGTGCCGACCCGGTCGATGTTGACCGTGTAGCCCTCGCTCTGCAGCCTGTTGATTAGCTGCTGTGGTGATTCCTCGGCAGACGCGAGGCCCGCCGGGACGGCGATCGCTCCGCACGCACCCGCAACAATTGCGGCAAGCATCCACCTTGTCCGCATGGCCGCACCTCCCGTCTCTGTGTTAGCTCAATAGTCCTCCACATATGTCGCCGGGGCCACCGAATTCGTTCCCGTGCGCGCCGAGCAGGCGCAAACCTGCCCAAAATCGACTGGAAATCGGCAGGTTTGCGTCTGCTCGCGGGGAAAACTAGCGCTCGGCGCGCTGGTAGGCAGTCACCACCGCCGCTCCGCCGAGGCCGATGTTGTGCTGCAGCGCGGCGGTGACGTCCGAAACCTGCCGCTTATCGGCCGTGCCACGCAACTGCCACGTCAGCTCGGCGCACTGCGCTAGGCCCGTCGCGCCGAGCGGGTGGCCCTTGGAGATCAGCCCGCCGGACGGGTTGACCACCCAGCGCCCGCCGTAGGTGGTGTCGTTGTTGTCGATCAGCTTCGGGGCCTCGCCCTCGGCGCACAGCCCAAGTGCCTCATAGAGCAGCAGCTCGTTGGCGGAGAAGCAGTCATGCAGTTCGATCACCTGGAAGTCGGCCGGTCCGAGTCCGGACTGCTCGTAAACCTTCTGGGCGGCTTGAACATTCATGTCGTACCCGATGAGATTCTTGGCGCTGCCGTCGAAGGTGCTTTGGAAGTCGGTGGTCATCGCCTGGCCGACGATCTCGACGGACTGGCCGGCCAGCCCGTGCTTGTCGACGAACGCCTCGCTGGCCACGATCGCCGCTCCCGATCCGTCCGAGGTAGGGGAGCATTGCAGCTTGGTCAGCGGATCGGAGATCATCTTCGCTGCCAGGATGTCGTCGAGGGTGTACTCCTCCTGGAACTGGGCGTACGGGTTGTTCACCGAGTGCTTGTGGTTCTTGTACCCGATTTTTGCAAAGTGCTCAGCGGTGCTTCCGTACATCCGCATGTGCTCGCGTCCGGCGGCACCGAACATCCACGGTGCCACCGGGAACGCGAACTCGTCGATCTCGGCCATCGCCTTGACGTGCTTGCCCATTGGTGATTCGCGATCCTCGGCGCCGCCTTGCAGCGGGCCCGGCTGCATCTTCTCGAACCCGAGCGCGATCGCGCAGTCGGCGAGCCCGCCGCGGATGGCTTGCGCCGCAAGGAAAACGCCGTCGAACCGGTCGAGCAGTTGTTGTTCACGTTGACGATCGGGATGCCGGTCATGCCAAGCTCGTAGAGCGCTCGGTTGCCCGAAGTCGAGTCGCCTGCGACATAGCCAACGAAGCCCTGCTGCACCTCGGAGAAGTCGATGCCCGCGTCTTTGAGGCATTGGTGCCGGATTCGCGCGCCATGTCCGGGTAGTCCCAGCCTTCGCGCGGCCCGGTTTTTCGAACTTCGTCATCCCGACGCCGACGACGAAAACCTTGTTTGGCATCCTGTCCCTTCGCTGTTCCTGCGATCGACAGAAACACAAAGCGGGCGAACTGTCTAGATGCGCTATCGACGAGAAAGCCAGGCGCTGTATCCGCCGGCCAGATAGTGCACGCGGTTGAAGCCCTGCCGGCTGAGCCGTTCGGCGGCGCGGACGGCGCGCCGCGAAGAGACGCTGCAGACCACGATCTCGCGTTGGCGGTCGGTGATTTCATCGGCGATGGCGGCGGGATCAATGAGCAATGCCCCCGTGATGCTGCCCTGATGACGGGTGACCTGGGGGCGGATGTCGACGAGCAGCGCACCCGCTCCGTGACGGCGCCGCGCGGTCGTAGCGGAGATGGGCTGTGGCACCTGAAGCGGTTCGGTGGGGTCGTTGGGCAATGTGTTCATGGCTGTTTCTCCTGGGGTTGGGTGCGGGGGCCCCGCCGCCGCAGCGGGGCCCCCGCGGGGTGGAGGGCTATTCGAAGTAGCCGACGTACTCCGGGCAGTAGGTGTCCACCGAGGCGACCACGAAGACGGCGGCCTGATGGGTGGTCAGATCCGTGTTATCCAGGATCTCCTGGCCGAGGTCCACAGGATCCGCGCCGTCATCGAGGGCGCTGCACACGTAGTGGGCGTTGGAGATGGCGGCCTTTGGGGTGTCGTACGAGATACCCTCGGCGCTGATCTCGGTCAGGAACGCGTCGTCCGTCGAGCTGACGGCACCGGCGGTGCCGGCGGCAGCAACGGCGACCAGTCCGAGCGCGCCCGCGACGAGCGCGGTGCCGGCGAACTTGGTGAGGCGATGCGTGGCGAACATTGGACTCCTTGGTGATGTCGTTTGCTTCCGGTTGTTTCCGGGCTGACATCAGAGTCGGGCAGCGCCCTTGACGGATTCTTGGAGGATTCTTGGCGACCGAAATAGCCTGTTCAGCGGGCTCTGCGCAGCGGGGACGCATCACTGGCTGGTGGTCAAGCGCGTCCGGGGGAGTGGTGCCCGGTGGTGTGTCGGTGGGTACGGCCGCGGGTTCTGCATTGGATTAGGGTCGGCGGTATTGCAAAGCCGCAGCCCAGGCCTGGTATGGCCTGGGCTGGGCTCGCCTGTTCAGCGTCCATTTGCTGTCACGGCAGGAAATCGCCTGGGTTGAACGGCAGCTGGTTCGGGATGGGGTTGAACGGTACGGGCTCTGGGTTGGGCGGGTCCTGCTTGGGCGGGTCCTGCTTGGGCGGGTCTTGCTTCGGCGCGTCCTGCTTGGGGGGTACGGGGGGTGCATCTGGGTGCCCCCTGGCTGCGTCGGGGTCGACCTTGGCGGGCTTGGGTTCCGGGTTAGCCCCGCCGGGGTTGGCGCCGCCGGGGTTGGCGTTGCCGGGGTTGGCGTTGCCGGGGTTGGCGCCGCCGGGGTTGCCGTTGCCGGGGTTAGCGTTGCCGGGGTTAGCGCCGCCGGGGTTGGCGCCGCCGGGGTTGGCGCCGCCGGGGTTGGCGCCGCCGGGGTTGGCGTTGCCGGGGTTGGCGTTGCCGGGGTTGGCGCCGCCGGGGTTGCCGTTGCCGGGGTTGGCGCCGCCGGGGTTGCCGTTGCCGGGTGCCTGATTCTGCGGGGGAGTGGGAATGGCAACGGGAGCGGGAACTGCGGAGCGGGCTGGGCAGCCGGAGCTGGTGCGGGGGCCGGAGCTGGCGGGGCAGCCGGAGCGGGCGGCCGGGCAGCCGGAGCGGGCGGCCGGGCAGCCGGAGCGGGCGGCCGGGCAGCCGGAGCCGGAGCGGGTTTGGCAGCCGGGCGGGGGGCCCGGTTGGCCGGGGCTGGTGCTTGCCGCTGCCGGGGAGCCACGATGACCGGACCGGAGGGCGCGGCCGGTGGGACGTTGACGATCGGGGGCGGCGGGATGTTGACGATCGGGGGTGCGGCCGGCGGGGCCACCGCAGGCGGGGCCTCCGCGGTGTTGGCGTAGTAATCGGGATACATCAGCGCCGGCGCTGTGGGTTCGGTCTCCGAACCGGAGAGGTTGATCGCCAAGGCCCCCGCGCCGGCGCCGGCGATCACGATGGCAAATGCGGCGATCGCCAAAACGCCCTTGCTGACTGCAACGCCGTGTGGCGCGACACTCGGTGGGGCGGAAACAGGGTGGGGCTGATAGGGCATTGGGCCGTAGTGGTCGAACCGTGGGCCGTAGGTGGCCTCCGGCGCGCTGTAGGCCTGAGCGTAAGGACGATGGGTCTGATAGGCGGTGCTCATGATTACTCCTGGGATGTCGGCGTATTCCGGGTGGTTTTCCGGGCTGACATCAGAGTGGCGCAGCGCCCTTGACGGATCCTTGACGATATTCTTGCCAGCGAAAAGGCCTGTTTCAGCTATCGCTCAGCCGTATTTCAGCCACCAGTTGTGCAGGTCATCCATGTTGGGTCCCTGAGCGTCGGCGAGCAGCAGAACCTCGTTCTTGGACCACACGAGGTCGGGGCCGTTGTTATAAGTGCCGCAAGCGATGCGACCCTCGACCTTGGCGGGCGTTTCGGTGTAGTGCCACGTCGTCGGCGAGTCGACGCCGCTGCCGGGGCACTGGAACAGCTCCGAGTTCTCCTTGATCGCGCCGTCGAAGTGCGCGTCGAGGGTGTCCTGATCGGCAAACAGCGAATACCGCGCGTTGGCCGGGCCGCCGGGGGTTGAGGCCTGGCCGCAATCGACCGTCGCCAAGGCACCGGTGGAAGGCGGATGCGCGGCCTGGCACGTGTCGTTGTCGTAGCCGGCGGGCAGCAACGCCATCAGCTTGGAATCGAACGACTGCGGATTCTCGTTGGTGGTCGTGGTTCTGGGCGTCCTTCTTGTGGTTTCGGGGGCCTCGGTTGTTTCCAGGCTGGTCGACGTCGACCCCTGTGACGATGGCGACGAGTCGCCGGGCTTAACCAGCCACCAGATGCCGATGGCGCCGAGGACAAGGACGACCACGCCCGCGGCGGCGGCGATGAGTATCCACGGCGCCTTGTTTGCCGGGCGCGGTGGTCCTGGCGGCGGGGCGGCCGTCCACATCGGCCCGCTGGGCGGCCCACTCATCGGTGGGGGCTGCGTGTGGAAGGCGACCGGTCGGGACGCGGGGTGCGGAGGAGGTGTTGTCGCGAACGGTGGCGGCGTGGGTGGTGGTGTCGGCGGCGGTGTCTGGTGGATGGGACGGCCGGGCTGCAGGGGCGGTATCGGTGTTCCCGGCATCGTCGCGTGTTGACTGCGCTCCAGGATCGTTGCGGCCTGATCCTGATCGCGATGGGTCAGCGCATCGTGGGCGGCCAACGCCAGATCACCGGCACTGGCGTAGCGCTCCTGCGGCTTCTTTGCCATGCCTCGGGCGATCACGTCGTCGAAGGCCTCCGGAATCCCCGGTCGTTCCTCGCTGGGTTTCGGGATGGGCTGCATCAGATGAGAGGTGATGACGACGCTGACACTGTCGCCGGAGAACGGCTGCGACCCCGTCAGGCATTCATGCAGGACGCAGGCCAGCGCGTAGATGTCGGCGCGGTAGGTCACTTCGTCGTTGGTGAACCGCTCGGGGGCCATGTAGGCGTAGGTGCCCACGGCGGTGCCGAGTTCGGTGAGCTTCTCGTCGGTGGCTGCGTTGGCGATCCCGAAATCGACGAGATATGCGAAGTCGTCGCGCGTGATGATGATGTTCTCGGGTTTGACGTCGCGGTGCATGACGCCGCTCTCGTGCGCCGCATCCAGCGCCGAGCCGATCTGCCGCACGATCGCCACCGCCCGCGCGGGCGTCAGCGGGCCAAACCGTTTGAGCATCTTGCGCAGATCGGTTCCGTCGATCATCCGCATATCGACGTACAGCAGCCCGTCGACCTCGCCGTAATCGTGGATCGGCACCACGTGCGGCTCCTGCAGCCGACCCGCGGAATGCGCCTCGCGCTGCAGTCGCTTGCGGAACACCGGATCGTGAGACGCGGACTCCGGCAACAGTTTCAGGGCGACGATGCGATCTTTGACCGTGTCTTCGGCCTCGTACACCTCGCCCATGCCGCCCTTGCCGAGGAGTCGCCGGAGGCGATATGGACCGATTTGGGAACCAACACGCGATTCCCGCTCGTCCTCGCTCATCGGTGTGCTCCTCGGGTGCAGTTGCCCAGCGAACACACCATAATGCCGCGCTACGCCCGACGCGGCCCTATCTCGAACGTGAATTCGTGGTCGCAGATACCGATCTGGTCGCCGTCGGCCAGCGTCGCGGTCCCACGGATGCGTTCGCCGCGCACGTCGACTCCGTTGGCCGACCGCAGATCGCTGATTACGAAGCTGGTGCCGGTATCGATGATGACGGCGTGCTGGCGGCTGACATTGGGATCTTCGAGCACGATGTCGTTATCGGAAAGCCGCCCGATCCTGGTGGCGGTCGTCCGCAACGGATAAACGCTGCCCGACGAGGAGCGCAGGCTAGCCACCGCCGACGACGCGTCGGTCCGCGGCCGGACGGTGTGAACGGTGTGCGCCGCGGTCGTGCTCGCGGCCCTCTTCACGTCCAGCGACTCCTGCCGAAGGATGCGTTCGTGCAGGGCGCGCAGCGTCGGCCCCGGATCGATGCCCAAATCGTCGGCGAGGGTCGTCTTCAGGCGCTGATAGGCGTCGAGCGCCTCGGATTGGCGATCGACCAGGTAGTAGGCGGTGATCAGCTGCGCCCACAGCGGCTCCCGGTACGGATGTTCGACGGTCAGGCTTTCGAGTTCACCGATGACGGCATAGGCACGCCAGCAAGCGATTTCGGCCTCCGCGCGGGCGGTATGGGTCACCACCTTGTCCTCGGTCAGCGCGGTGGCGAACGCGTCCACGAACTGGAAGTCGCGCAGATCGTCGAGCACCGGGCCACGCCATTCGGCCAGTGCAGCGGTCAGGTGGCGGCTGGCTTCTTCGAACCGCGCGGCCGCGGCGGCCTGCACACCTGCGGCCTTCTCGATGACGAATCGGCCGATGTCGCAGGCGGTGTCGGCGACGTTGAGCTGGTATCCCGGCGGCGCGTTGATCAACACCGACTTCGGATCGGCGCCGGCCCCGGCGACCAGTTTGCGCAGGTTCGAGATGTACGAGTGCAGGCTGGCGCGGGCCTCCGCCGGCGGCCATTGCTCCCAGGCCGCTGTGATCAACGACTCTGTCGAGACTGGCCGGTTGCGGTTCATCACCAGCATCGCCAGCACGGCCCGCTGCTTGGGCGTGCCTAGCGACAACGGTGCGCCGTCGACCGTCATCTGCAACGGTCCCAGCACGCCGAACTCGATCTCGATCTGTCCCATCGGACCAATTGTCACCCGTCGGTGCCGGTTTGTGGTGTAGACCGGAGTAGAACGTGTTCTAGTTTTGGAGGAGATGACATGAGCCTGCGTGTCGTGCAGTGGGCAACAGGCGGTGTCGGCGTCGCCGCGATCAAGGGTGTGCTGGAACACCCCGAACTCGAGCTCGCCGGCTGCTGGGTGCACTCGCAGGACAAGGCGGGCAAGGACGTCGGCGCGATCATCGGCACCGAACCACTGGGCGTGACCGCGACCAACAGTGTCGACGAGATCCTCGCACTTGACGCGGACGCCGTGGTGTACGCGCCGCTGTTGCCCAACCCCGACGAGGTCGCGGCGCTGCTGCGGTCCGGCAAAAACGTCGTGACGCCGGTTGGCTGGGTCTATCCCAGTGAGCGGCAGGGCGCGCCGCTTCGTGAGGCGGCGCGACAGGGCAACGCGACGCTGCACGGCACCGGTATCGCGCCGGGCGGCATCAGCGAGAAGTTCCCGCTGATGTTCTCGATCATGTCGACCGGTGTGACATTCGTTCGCGCCGAGGAGTTTTCCGACTTGCGCACCTACGAGGCGCCCGATGTGGTCCGGCACGTGATGGGTTTCGGCGAGGTCCCTGAGAAGGCGCTGTCCGGGCCGATGCAGAAGTTGCTCGACGGCGGCTTCATCCAGTCGGTCCGGATGTGCGTGGAGAAGGTGGGCTTCAACGCCGACCCGAAGGTGCGCTCTACGCAGGAGATCGCGGTGGCGACGGCGCCGATCGACTCTCCGATCGGGGTCATCGAGCCCGGGCAGGTCGCAGGCCGCAAGTTCCACTGGGAGGCGCTCGTCGGCGACGACGTGGTGGTTCGTGTCACGGTGAACTGGTTGATGGGAGAGGAAAACCTCGATCCCGCATGGACATTCGGCCCTGAGGGCCAGCGCTACGAAATGGAAGTGCGTGGCAACCCGGACATCACGGTGAGCGTGAAGGGTTTTCAATCCGAGATCGGCGGCGAAGGCCCCGAATACGGTGTCGTCGGTACCGCCGCGCACTGCGTGAACTCGATTCCCGCGGTGTGTGCCGCCGAACCGGGTATCGCCACGTACCTGGACCTCCCACTGATCAGCGGCAAGGCGGCGCCGCGGTTAGGCGTGTCGGGGGAAGCATTCGAGAGTGCCGGTCACTCGGAATGATGCCCCACCTCCACCGGCTATCAGAACATCTTCTACCGCAACCGCTTTAGTGTCCGTAGGACCGCCGCATCATGTCGGCCATTTCGTATCCTTCGCGGCAACGCTACCATCGAAGCGTGTGCCGATTGTTCGGGTTGCACGCCGATAGGCGGCTGGTCACCGCGACCTTCTGGCTGCTCGAGGCGCCGGACAATCTCGTCGAGCAGAGTAGGAAAAATCCCGATGGCACCGGGGTCGGGGTGTTCGAGGCCGACGGCAAGGCGGTTGTGTACAAGGATCCCGTCGCCGCATGGCAGGACAGCGAATTCGCCACGGAAGCACACGATTTGACTGGAACGACGTTCATCGCGCACGTGCGTTACTCGTCGAGCGCCGCTCTGGAGCTGCGTAACACCCATCCGTTTCTCCAGGACGACAGGATCTTCGCGCACAACGGCGTCGTCACCGGTCTGGACGTGGTCGACGCGCGGCTGCGCGAGCTCGGCATCGCCGATGTGGTGCAGGGCCAGACGGACTCTGAGCGAATCTTTGCGCTGATCACCGCCTGCATCCGGCTGCACGACGGCGATATCGGTTCCGGAATCGTCGAGGCGGTCGGCTGGCTTGCCGAGACCGTGCCGATATTCGCGCTCAACATCTTGCTCAGCACCGCAACCGACATGTGGGCGCTGCGCTATCCGGAAACCCATGAGCTGTACCTCCTCGACCGCCGCGACGTCGACGACAGGCGGCTGCGGATGAGCAGTGACCGCATCACCGCGCACTCCGAGCACCTGACTTCCGACGCCTCAGTGTTGTTCGCCAGCGAGCCGATGGACGATGACGACTGGCAGCTGCTAGTGCCGGGGGAGTTGGTGCATGTCGACGCCGACCTGCAGATTGACCGTCGCATCGCGTTCCCCGACCCGCCCAAACATCGACTGCGCCATCAAGACCTGACGGTCAAAGCTGCTGCGTCCCAGGAGATTCCCGCGTAGCAGCTCGAGTCGGAGCACGTGATGCCACGACGGCGGCGACAAGATTCAACAGCAGCACGATCGTGACTGGCCAGACAGCCGAGGTGTTCTGGGCGATGGCGCCGAGGATGGCGCCGAGCAGCGATGTTTCGACGGCGACCACAACCGCGCCGAATGCCAGGAGCGTCGCGCGGTGGTGATCGGCGGCGTAGACGTTCACCCACGATATTGCGGCAGTGAGAATGGCCTGGTTCGCCACCGTCGCAAGGAAGATCACCACCCCGTGCACCCACACCTGCGACCAGAGGTCCAGCGCCTCGGCCGAAATGCAGATTCCTGCCGCGGAACTGCCGAGCAGCGCGCTGACAAACAACATGCCGCGCACGCCGAACCGGCTGCGGTACACGATTCGCCACAGAAACGAACCGACGATCAGGCCAACGCTCGTGGCGATGACCAGAACATGCAGGCTGCCGGGAAGGTTTCCGTGCCGCTCCGCTGCGTGCAGAGTGTAGAACGTCGACCCGAGGCCGATCGGCACGAACGTCAGTTGGGTTGCGATGTAACGGCGAAACCAATGATGGCTCCGCGCGACGACCAAACCGTCCCGATAGGTGTCACGCAATCGCCGCACCGCCCGCGCTGAACGCGGATGAACGGGGCCGACGAAAACAGCCGTGATCCCCGCTGCCGCGAGTCCCGCCGCTCCGAGAAACAGCAGCTCCACATGACTGGTGACAGGATCTTGCCGGTCGATCAACGGCATCAGCATGAGCGTGGAGGCGATGGCCACCACCGCGCCTGCGGCTCCCTGATTTAGGAGTAGGTCACCCCTTCGTGTCTCGGTCAGCTTGCTCGACACGACGTCCGAAAAGGCGACCTTCGACATGCCATTGGCAACTCCTATCGCCAACGACGTCGTCAGGAATACCGCGGCAATTCCGACGCCTGTCCCGGCCGCTATTGCGTTGCATAGGATCAACGTCGCGATTGTCAATGACGTCGCCGACATGACGAGATGTTTGTGGTGGCGTGAACGTTCGAGAACGTGAGGCGACATCGAGTTCCCGAAGATGGCGCCGAGACTATATGCCGGATAGAGCAGACCCGCCGCCCAGAATATCCCCTGCTGGGCGCAGATAAAGGGCAAGACCACCGCGACATTGGAGAGCTGCAGGCCGGTGGTGTAGAAAGTGCCCTGCGTGAGCAGGATTCCATACCGGCCTGCGTGCACATGCACTTCACTTGCAGCAGCCATTCGGGTAATTCCAGGATCCACCCATCTCGGTTGATCCGTGGCGGAAAAGGAAACCAGACTCCGCACACCGGCAACCGCGTGGAGCACTTTGCGGCGGGACTGGCACACTCGCTGCCGTGACAACGAAACGAGCCCTGGTGCTGGCCGGTGGAGGGCTGGCGGGCATCGCGTGGGAGACCGGCGTTCTGCGGGGCATCGGCGACGAGTCGCCAAGGGCGGCCAAAGTGCTGCTGGAGTCCGATGTACTGGTGGGCACGTCGGCCGGCTCGACGGTCGCCGCTCAACTAGGCAGTGGGCTGGGCATCGACGCGCTGTTCGACCGGCAGATCACCGCGTCGTCGACCGAAATCAACCCGAACGTCGGCATCGAGGAGATCACCGAGCTGTTCGTCACCGCCATGTTGACGCCTAACACGACGACGGCCGAAAAGCTGCAGAAGATCGGCGCGGTCGCGCTCTCGAAGGCGACCGTGACCGAAGCAGTGCGCCGCGACGTGATCGCCCAACGCCTGCCATCGCACGACTGGCCGGACCGGGTGCTGCGGATCTCGGCAATCGACATCGCCACCGGCGAGCTGGTCACGTTCGATCGAAGTTCGGGCGTCGGGCTCCTCGACGCGGTCGCCGCCAGTTGCGCGGTGCCCGGCGTCTGGCCGCCGGTGACGATCGGCGACCGCCGCTACATGGACGGCGGCGTTGGCAGCATCGTCAACATGGCGCTGGCGAAAGACTGTGATGTCGCGGTGGTGCTGGTGCCGTCGGGTCGATCGGTGCCGTCGCCGTTCGGCGGCGGGGCGGCCGAGGAGATCGAGGCATCCGGCGCGTCGACGTTCGGTGTGTTCGCCGACGACGAGTCGCTGGCCGCGTTCGGCCCAAACCCGCTCGACCCCGCCTGCAGGAAACCGTCCGCAGTCGCCGGTCGTGCGCAAGGGCAGAGGATAGCCGCGGACATCGCCGCTTTCCTAGGTGCCTGAATCAGCTTTCCGCCGTTGGCTTTTCGAGGGCGTCCAGTGCGATCACAGCCAACTCGCGCCCGACGTCTATGACCTCTGCCGCCCGGTGAAATTCCAGGCTTCGGCACGCCGTACGCGGTATTTCGATGAGCAGGTCGGGCGGGTACGCCGCGAGCGTGTGACGCGCCAGCGCGGCCTGTGCGATGTCGATGGTGCGGTTCATCACTTCGAAGCTGCCCAGTCTGGGTACCGGTTCCTCCTTGGACGTGTCGACGAGTTCGTCGGCGCTGGCTGTCTCGTCCGGAGGTACGACGGAGCGGCTGGTGTCGAACAACGCGGTGGTGCTGCGCCACATACGACTCAACCATTCCGTTGTCGCCCGCGGCTCGGTGTCGGTCGGCTCGTAGCGGCCGCCCGTCTCGCTGCCCGCGAGGCTGACCGCGATGGTGAGGTCTGCGTTGACTGCCGCGATCGGCGCCATCGGCAACGGGTCGAGGATCCCGCCGTCGGCGAGCAGGCGCCCGTCGAACACGTGCGGTGTGATGACGCCGGGGATCGCGATCGACGCGCGGATCGCCGCGTCGACGGGACCGCGTTGCAGCCAAACGGATTTTCCTGAGATCAGGTCGGTAGCGACCGCGGTGTAGGGGATCGGTAGTTCTTCGATCGTCGCCTCACCGAGGATGTCGCGGACCGCGTCGAGGATTTTCTCCGCCCGCAGCACCCCGGCAGCGCTGATGGACGGATCCAGCAGCCGAAGCACCGCGCGCTGTGTCAACGATTTGGCCCAGTCCGCGAATTCGTCGAGCCGGTCCGCGGCCTGCAATCCGCCGACGAGCGCGCCCATCGACGATCCGGCGATCCCGACGATCTCGTAGCCGCGGTCACGCAGTTCGTCGATCACGCCGATGTGGGCGTATCCGCGGGCGCCGCCGCTGCCGAGAGCCAGCGCGACCCGTTTGCCAGCCATACCGCCATTTTGCGCCGCGGGTATGGTGCCAGGAGCCGGGTCTGCCGGTGTCATGCGCCCAATTTCTCGCACTGAGATTTAAAGTGCCGCGTTACTCGCACTCGCCGTTGGCGGCGCCGGTGACCGCCAGGATGACGCCGGCCTGCTGCGCCGGTGTCAGGTCGGCCCACGGTGTGTTGAAGTTCCCTGGCCCGGTGAAGTCGGGCGCCTGGATGGTCTTCAAGTACGGCTCGACGAGCGTTTTCGGGTCCGCCTGCTGGCTGTCCATCCACACCTTGGCCGCATGGCAGGCCTGTCCGTACTGCGATTCCGTGGCGTCGGCCGGCACGTCGACCCTGGTGGTGACGCCGCCGGGGGAGACACCGACGGCGCCGGGCTGGGCCGGTTCGGCGGGCAGCGGTGGCAGCTCACTGGTGGCCGTCGTTGGCGACGACGGTGAGGACTTCTGCTCGTTCGACGAACAGCCCGCGACCGTGACTGTCAGCAATGCGACGAGCAGCGCGACGCGTCGGAGGTAGGAGCGCATGCTGCCCAATCTATGCAACACTGGCGGCCGTGATGGAGAGCATCGGATTCCGGGATTGTTGTCCGGCTTAACGCCGACCCCCGATCCGTCCCCCGTCATTGTTGGAGTTCCACCATGGTTTCCGCACAGCCCGCTGTGTTGCCGTCTGCCGTCCCCGCCGTATCCGCGCCGACCCGCCTGCGGCTGCCCGACCTGCTGCTGGCCACCGACCGCTTCGCCGACGATGTGCTCTCTGGCCACTACGACCACTTGCTGCCGGGCGGCGCACCGCCGACCGACGACCGCTGGTTCGCTCGGTTGCACGGCGATGACGAACTCGACGTCTGGCTGATCAGCTGGGTGCCGGATCGCTCGACCGAACTGCACGACCACGGTGGCTCTCTTGGCGCGTTGACCGTGCTGTCCGGTGCGCTGCGGGAGACGCGGTGGGACGGGGAGACGTTGCGACGCCGACGGCTTCGGGCCGGCGATCAGGCCGGTTTCCCACTGGGGTGGGTGCATGACGTCGTCTGGACGCCGGAGCGGGATCTGTCGCCTCCGGTTACCCCGACGCTCAGCGTGCACGCATACTCGCCGCCGCTGACAGCGATGTCGTATTACGAGCTGACTGAGCGAAACGCATTGCGCCGCAACCGAACCGAACTGACTGATGTACCGGAGGGCCGGTGATGAGCCGAATCGATCGAGTGCTCGACGAGGCCCGCGCGCGGCTGCGCCGGCTACCGGCGCGCGATGTGCCCGACGCGCTGGCACGGGGTGCGGTGTTGGTCGACATCCGCCCGCACGCCCAGCGCGAGCGTGAGGGCGGCGTGCCCGCCGCGCTGGTGATCGAGCGCAACGTGTTGGAGTGGCGCTGCGACCCGACCAGCGACGCGCGATTGCCGCAGGCCGTCGGCGACGACGTGCAGTGGGTGGTGCTGTGCTCGGAGGGCTACACCTCGAGTCTGGCCGCCGCGTCGCTGCTGGATCTCGGTCTGCGCCGGGCCACCGACGTCATCGGCGGGTACCACGCGTTGAAGGCCGAAGGGGTTCTGGCCTAAGCGTTTTCGTCGTTGGACAGCAGCGGCCGCAGCTTTTCGGTCTTTTCCGGTGTCCAGCCCGGCGGCTGCAGGATTGCGGCCCACGCATTGGCGACGTCCTTGATGTACACGTGGCCGTGTCCGTCGGGAACGTCGACCGCGACCGCCATGTCGGCGGATACCTGAAGGAACGTCACGATCGGTATCCATTCCATCTGCGGTGCGAGGTCATAGCCGCGGGGTTCGCGAAGCCAATCCGGTTTCGAGAACAGGAGATCGACGTTCCACCAAGCGATCGGGTCGGATGCGTGCTGCAGGTAGACCACCCGCGGTTCGCCCCACGGGTCCGGAGGCCGGCCGAGGTTGTCGGCCCGCGCGGCGAAGCGGACGTTTTCGCCCTTGTCGTAAATGGGCAGCCACATCGGCGAGCCCTCGTCGCGGTCGCGGGTGAGGTCTTTCCAGATCGTGTTGTTGAACGTCGGCCCGGAGAACAGTGCGCCGTCGGTGCGGGCGACGAGGTTGTTGAGGGCAAGGAACGGCGCCTCACCGCCGAAGGAGCCAAGGCTTTCGCCGAATACGACGAGTTTGGGTCGTTGGGCCTCGGGCATTTCGCGGACCATCTCGTCGATGGCCTCGAACAGCGCCTGCCCGGCGTGGCGCGCGTTCTCCTTGTCCACCAGGAAAGACAGCCAGCTGGGCAGGAACGAATATTGCATGGACACGATCGCGGAATTGCCGTTGTACATGTACTCCAGCGCCGAGGCTTCGGCTTCGTTTATCCAGCCGGTGCCGGTGGTGGTGGCGACGGCGACGACATCGCGGTCGAGTCCGCCTTCGCGCCGCAACTCCTCGGCGGCCAGCTCGGCGGTCGCCTCGATGCCGTCGGCGGAATGCAGGCCTGCATAGGCGCGGATCGGCTCGATCGCCGGCCTGCCGTTGAACTTGGTGAGCTCGTCGACCGTCGGGCCTGCCGACACGAAGACACGGCCCTGGTGACCGAGTGATTCCCAACTGGCCAGTGATTGCGGGCCACCGGAGCGCAGGCGCGACGTCGGCGCCGGAAACTTCGGGTCCGTTTCGTCATTCACCGCGGCGAAGGTCTTGTTGATGGTGGTCATCGCGAACCGCACCACGATGCCGTTGAGCAACGCGATTGTCAGCGCCAGGAGTAGGGCGACCACCACCACCGCCGAAACCCGCGGTGGGGCAATGCGATTGAGCTGACGTACCAGGTAGCGCACCAATTTGCCGATCAGCTGGCCGATTTCGACAAAGATGAACAGCACGACGATCGAGAGCACCGCGGTCAGCGGGTGGTCCCAGAAGCCAAGTCGCTCCACACCGTTGAGGTCGCGGACTTCGTCCTGCCACACGTGGAAGTAGATGATCATCAGGATTTGGCCGATGATGCCGATCACCACCAGCCCGATCCATGCGCGTCGCGGCGCGGGCGGGCTGGTGTCCTTCGACCGCATGTACCGCACCAGCCACACCGCAAATACGCCGAGGCCGTACCCGATTGCGCCCGCCGCTCCGCTGACGATGCCCTGGAATAGTGGTCCGCGCGGCAGCAGAGACGGTGTCAGCGAGAGCCAGATGAAGACGAGGCCGACGGCGGTGCCGGTGAAGGTGTAATGGCGCTCCCACCAGGGCTTCTTGGCAGGTTTCTGCTGCGGAGGGGCTTGGGCGGTGGTCTCCGCCGTGTCGGTCACGGAACGGAAATTTACCGGTGCGTGAAGTTCGGGGGGCGCTTCTCGGTGAACGCGTTCATGCCTTCGGTTTGATCGTCGGTGGCGAACGCGGAGTGGAACAGCCTGCGTTCGTACAGGAGTCCCTCGGCCAGCGTGGATTCGAACGCGCGGTTGACGGCCTCCTTGGCCATCCGCGAGGCCGACAGCGACATACCCGCGATGATCTTGGCGACGGCGTTGGCCTCGTCGAGCAGCTTGTCGGCGGGCACGACGCGTGACACCAGTCCGGCGCGCTCGGCCTCCTCGGCGTCCATGTTGCGACCGGTCAGGATCATGTCCATCGCCTTGGCCTTGCCGACCGCGCGGGTGAGCCGTTGCGAGCCACCCATGCCGGGCAGCACCCCGAGCTTGATCTCGGGCTGGCCGAACTTCGCGGTGTCGGCGGCGATGAGCAGATCGCACATCATCGCCAGCTCGCATCCGCCACCGAGCGCATACCCCGCGACCGCGGCGATGGTCGGTGTACGGGTGGCAGCGAACTTGGACCACTGCGCGAAGAAGTCGGCAGCGAACACGTCGGCGAACGAAAGGCTGGACATCTCCTTGATGTCGGCGCCCGCCGCGAAGGCCTTCTCATTGCCCGTGATGACGATCGCCCCGATACCGGGATCACTGTCGAATTCCGCTGCCGCCGTGGTGACTTCATTCATCACCTGGCTGTTCAGCGCATTGAGCGCCTTGGGCCGGTTCAATGTGATGGTGCCGACGCGCTCGTCGCGGGTGACGAGGATGGTGTCGTAGCTCATGCTCATGTGAACTCCAGTTCGCGGTCGGCCGGCGCGAAATAGGCCTCGACGTCGGCTGTGGTGACGGCCGCCAGCGATGCAGGCGACCATTTGGGGTTGCGGTCCTTGTCGATGACCTGGGCGCGAATGCCCTCTACCAGATCGTGTGAGCGTAGCGACCCGTACGCTGTCCGATACTCCTGGCGGAGCACGTCTTCGAGCGTGTCGAGCTTGGCTGCCCGTCGAACCGCCTCCAGGGCGACGGACAGTGAAATGGGGGAGCGTCCGGCGATGAGGTTGGCCGCGTCGTTGGCCGGACCAGTGTCATGGCCCCGAAGTGCCGCGATAATGTCGATGATTGTCTCGCCCGCATAGCACTCGTCAATCCAATCGCGTTGTGCGAGAAGCTCGCTGGCCGGCGGATCGACAGTGTGGGCGGCGAGCGCGGCATCGATGCCGTCGGCTGCCACCGCGGCTTTGAAGTCGCCGAGTCGATCGTGCGGCACGTAGTGATCGGCGAATCCCATTGCAATCGCGTCGGCTCCGCCGAACGGCGCCCCACTCAGCGCGGCGTGCAGGCCGAGCAGTCCGGGAGTACGGGCCAGCAGGTAGGTGCCGCCGACGTCGGGGATGAAGCCGATGCCGACCTCCGGCATGGCCATTTTCGTGGTGTCGGTGACGACGCGGATGCTTCCATGTGCGCTGACGCCGACGCCGCCGCCCATGACGATGCCGTCCATCAATGCGACGTACGGCTTGGGGTAACGGCCGATGTACCCGTTGAGCAGGTATTCGTCGTACCAGAACTCACGAGCTTCCGTCCCGTTGCCGCGGACGCTGTGGTAAATCGCGACGATGTCGCCGCCTGCACACAGGCCGCGCTCTCCCGCACCGGAGAGCACGACGGCCCGCACTGCGTCGTCGTGCTCCCAGGCGGTCAGCGTTTTGTGTATTTCGCTGACCATCGAGTGGGTCAGCGAGTTGATCACCTTGGGCCGATTGAGTGTGAGGAAGCCGACGCCGCCGTCGACGTGGTTCAGAAGCTCGTCGGTTCCACCGGTCACGTCCGCGCCCATCCCTCGTTGAAACTTGGAGTTCCTAGTATTGCGCAAATGCAATCTAGATCGCCGCCGGGGGTGCCAGGCCCGCGGGTGGAAAACGGCTTCAAGTTTGTCGGCCGATAGCGGACGAGCCGAGCTTGTCATAGGTGTCGAGAATCATCGAAGGCGTGACGGCGATGAAGTTGCGGGAATGGCGGGGGGTGAAGCCTGTGGCAGGCCCGGCCGGGGCGGCGATCACCACCCGGTTGCGGACCACGCCTGAGGACGAGCACGTGCTCGACATAGTTGCCGAGCACCTTGGCGGGCTGCGACGCGCGGACCTGGCCGCTATAACCCGACCCGAGCCGCTGGACCCGGCGATGAACGAGACGGCCAAGCGCCAGGCGCGCCGGGACGGGCGCAACATACGTAAGAAGGCGTTGACGGCGGAGTCGAGCGCGCGGTGGGCCAATGCGATCGTCGCCGGCAACGACGACCAGTACCGGCTGGCCCGTGATGCCCAGCGCCGCCACATCATCGGGTTGCGGGCGGCAATCGCCGTCATCGAGAAGCGGCTATCTCAACCCACCGCCGATACCCTCGCCCCCGAGCAACGCAGTGTGCGCCGCAAGGCCAAGCTGCCGAAGGGCTACGCGACGCAGACCGAGAGGTTTCAGAAACAACGCCGGCTACAGCGGCTGCGGGCCGAACTGGGTCGGGTGTCAGCCGATTGGGACAAGCGGCGCGTGCATGTGGTCGAGGGTGGCAAACGAATGGCCAAGACCCGCCACAATCTAGACACCGCGGAGCTGACTCCGTCCGCGTGGCGCGAGAGATGGGACTGCTCCCGGGACCGTATCGAAGCGAACGGCTCGGGTGACGAACCGTTCGGCAATCTCACCATCACCGTCACCCCGGACGGAGATGTCAGCCTGCGGCTGCCGAAGCCCTTGGAGCACCTGTCCAATGCCACACACGGCCGCTACGCACTCTCCGGCAAGGCGGTGTTCTCCTATCGGGCTTACGAGTGGCGGGAAAGGATCACCGGTGGCCAGTCCATGTCGTATACGATCGCCCGTCAGCCGGGTCGAGCCGGCCGCTACCTCACCGCAGCCTGGGCTCTCACACCGCAACCCATCGACCCGCAGACACCCGATTGCGACGTACGGGCGTGCTGCCCGATAGTGGGGGTGGACCTCAACGAAGGACACCTCGCGCTACGCCGCCTCGATGAGCACGGCAATCCGGTCGGCCACCCACAGCGCATCGACCTCGACCTCACGGGGTCGTCCACCCGCCGCGATGCCCAGGTCCGGCATGCGATCAGCCGGCTGATCCACTACGCCCGCCGTCACGGTATCGACACAATGGCCGTGGAGGACCTCGATTTTGCCGACGCCCGCATCAGCGGCCGGGAAACCATGGGCCGGGGATCGCGCGGCAAACGTTTCCGTAGAACGGTAGCCGGGCTCCCGACGGCCATATTTCGCAACCGCCTTGCCGCACAGACCTACCGACACGGCGTCCGCCTGTTCGCAGTTAACCCGGCCTATACCAGCGTGTGGGGAGCCGAGCATTGGCGCACCCCGTATGAGAACGTCACCCGTCACGAGGCAGCAGCCACGGTGGTCGGAAGGCGCGCCCAAGGTCTCAAGGCGCGGCGACGGAAAGGTGTGACACGCACGCGACCAGAGGATCGCGTCGTGAGAGCTACCGACCAGGCCGCGCCCGAAGACCGACAGGCGAGTACCAGCAGCTGCCACCGGCCAGGGACACGGGGAGCCGAATCCCGCCTGCCCAGCCGGGCAAGTACGCGGCAACTGGGCCCGGCAACCGTTACCCGGGCGCACGACAGTAACGGTAAGGTTTTCCTGTGAAAGCCCTGGGAGGTTCTTTCGGGAACCGATACCAGGTTGTCGATCGTTGAGAGTGTGTTCGCCAAACTTGTCGAACCACAGCACTAGGAGAGGAACCGACGGTGCGGGAGACCAGTAACCCGGTATTTCGTTCGCTGCCTAAGGGGCAGAGCGGATATGCGCAATTTGGTACCGGAGCCGCCGGATACGGCGCGCAGGCGGTACACGCCGACCCATATGTGACTCAGTATCCCGAGCAAACCGGGGTTTCTCGGCCGCTGACCATCGATGACGTCGTCACCAAGACCGGCATCACGCTCGGTGTGCTGACTGCCGTCGCCATCGCTGCCTACTTCCTGGTCGCGCAGAACCTCGCGCTGGCCACCCCGCTGCTGGTGGTCGGCATGCTCGGCGGCCTGGGGCTGCTGCTTGTCGGCATCTTCGGTCGCAAGCAGGACAACCCGGCAATCGTGTTGGGTTACGCCGCGTGTGAGGGCCTGGTCGTTGGCGCGTTCTCGTTCGTGGTCGCGAACCTCATGGTGTCCGGCATCAGCGCCGGTGCACTGATCAGCCAGGCCGTCGTGGGTACCCTCGGCGTGTTCTTCGGCATGCTCGTGGTGTACAAGACCGGCGCCATTCGCGTGACGCCGAAGTTCACCCGCTTCCTGGTCGCCGCTGGTTTCGGCGCAGTCGTGCTGATGCTGGTCAACCTGGTGATCGGGCTGTTCACGCAGAGTGCAGGCCCGCTGCGCGACGGCGGTCCGATGGCGATCCTCTTCTCGCTGCTGATGATCGGCCTTGCGGCGTTCTTCTTCCTGGCCGACTTCGATCAGGCCGACCAGGCGATCCGCGCCGGTGCGCCGGAGAAGGCTGCATGGGGCATCGCCCTCGGCCTGACGGTGACGCTGGTCTGGCTGTACCTCGAGATCCTGCGGCTGCTCAGTTACTTCAACAACAACTAGCAACCATCAGAGAAAAGCCCGGCACGAAATGTGCCGGGCTTTTTCGTTGACTTTGCGCCGAGTGCCCTACGGCGAGTGTGCGGTTTCGTACGCGAAACGCCGTGCAGGGCGTAGGAATTCGCACACTCGCACTCGCGCGTGCCAAAGAATCAGCGCAGCCGCTCGATGATCATGGCCATTCCCTGGCCGCCGCCGACGCACATCGTCTCCAGGCCGAACGTCTTGTCGTGTGTCGTCAGGTTGTTCAGCAGCGTGGCGGTGATCCGCGCGCCCGTCATGCCGAACGGGTGACCCAACGCGATCGCACCGCCGGACACGTTGAGCTTGTCGAGATCCATGCCCAACTCGCGAGCAGAACCGAGCACCTGGACCGCGAACGCCTCGTTGATCTCGTACAGGTCGATGTCGTCGATCGTCATGCCGGCGTTCGCGAGCGCCTTACGAGTCGCCTCGATAGGGCCCAGTCCCATGATCTCGGGCGACAGCCCGGAGACGCCCGTCGCGACGATGCGCGCCAGTGGCGTCAACCCCAGCTCGCGGGCCTTCGCGTCCGAGGTGATCACCACCGCGGCGGCGCCGTCGTTGAGCGGACACGCGTTGCCCGCGGTGATGGTGCCGTTCGGCCGGAACACCGGCTTGAGCTGGCTGATCTTCTCGTATGTGGTGCCTGCCCGCGGACCGTCGTCCTTCGACACCGTGGAGCCGTCGGGGAGCTTGACCGGAACGATCTCGCGCTCGAAGAAGCCGCTGTTGATGGCCTCCTCCGCGCGGTTCTGCGACCGCACACCCCAGTGGTCCTGGTCCTCGCGGCTGATGCCCGTGAGCAGCGCGACGTTCTCCGCGGTCTGGCCCATCGCGATGTAGACATCCGGCAGCACGCCGTCTTCACGCGGGTCGTGCCACTCGTCGGCACCTGCGGCAGCCTGATCCGAGCGGCCCATCGCCTCACCGAACAACGGGTTCTTGCTGTCTGGCCAGCCATCCGAGGTGCCCTTCGCGAACCGCGAAACCGTTTCCACCCCAGCGGAAATGAACGCGCTGCCCTCGCCGGCCTTGATCGCGTGGAATGCCATCCGGGTGGTCTGCAAAGACGACGAGCAGTACCTGTTCACCGTCGTGCCGGGCAGGAAGTCGTAGCCCAACTCGACGGCCACCGCGCGGCCGACGTTGAAGCCGGCTTCACCGCCGGGCTGCCCGCAGCCCATGATCAGGTCGTCGATCTCCCGGGGATCGAGCGCAGGAACCTTGTCCAGCGCTGCGCGCACCATCTGTGCGGCGAGGTCGTCGGGCCGCATATCGACCAGCGAACCCTTACCGGCGCGGCCGATAGGCGAACGCGCGGTCGAAACGATGACGGCTTCAGTCATGACGGCTCCTAAATCGGGGTGAATCCCAAAAACCCTGAATGCAACCTAGCTGGCTGGCACTACGAAGGGCGCGGGCACCCCGGTCGAGCGACGCCATAGCCTGCTGATGGTGCCCACCCTGGACAGCAGGGAACTACCTTCCGGCGATCGCGCTTTCAATGCTTCCTCGGCCATCGGGTGACCGACGAACTCTCCCAACGCTTTACCGAGCGCGGGCAGCAACTGGTTGGCCGCCAAGGCGTATCCGGCCGCCGACGGGTGGAACATGTCGTGGCTGAACAGCACGTCCGGCATCTTGCGGAATTCCGGGGCCAACAGGTCGGAGAACGGAACCGGGACGCCGCCCCCCGACCGCACTTCCGAGGCTTGGGCACGGGCCAGCCGCAGCCCCCGACTGCGCGCCACCCAGCGCAGCGGCTGCGGGATTGCCGTGATGACACCGAAGTCCGGACAGGTGCCGACCACCACGACCGCGCCGCTGCCACGTAACCGCCGCACCGCGCGGCCCAGTCGCCGTGCCGACGGTCCGATGCCGTTCGGCTTGGTGATGTCGTTGGCGCCGATCATGATCACCGCGGCGTCCGGCGGCGGGCCCGCCACGAACATCGCGTCGATCTGGCCGGACAGACCCTTCGACGTCGCGCCGACGATCGCCTTCGTGCTCAGCCGCACCCGTCTGCCGGATCCTTCGGCCAGCCCCCGCGCGATCAGCACACCGGGCAGCTCGTCGGCTTGCTGGCAGCCATAGCCGGCGGCGGTGGAGTCGCCGAAGATCATCAGGTGCAGATCGACCGGCATCCCGCGATGCCACCGCTGGACGGGACCACCGCCGGGTGAGTACACGCCATCGGCGCGCGGCGGGACGTCCCACGACTTGGGTATGAGACGCCGGGCCTGGTCAGCCTGCACGCTCAGCAGATTGCGAGCCCCGACGTACACCGAGCCCGTCGACGCTAGTCCGGCCGCCGCCGCCAGGGCGAGGGTCGATCGACGCCTCACACGAATGCGCACGGGACAAGTTTATGTGCGAATTGCCGGGCTATCCGCGTGGCAGACACGATCGGCGGTCACAGTGCGGTATCAAGTCCGGTATCGATTTCGACAAGTTGATTGTTGAACTCGTTATAGGGTGTCAAGCTAACTGAGTTGGGCTAGCCCAGTAAATCTGGAGCACCCGCGGCACTACGATGGCGTAGGAGTGGTGGCGATGACGGCACCGAGCAAGGTATCCAGAACGTCGCATGCTGGTGTCAGCCCAGCTAGATCGCGTAGACCGCGCAAATTCCCGGTCAGTGACGGCGCTCCTGTAGAGGTTGTCGAGGACGGTCCGAGCATCGCGGGACGGCTGGTCGCACTCGCCGCTCTGCTAACTATTCGGCCGACTCTAGCAATCGGTAGTCATGCGCCACGCCTGCCCTGGCCATGGGGTTTGGTCGACTTGGTCGCGCGCGTCGTGCGGCCCGCTCCCGGCACCGTACGCGCCACCATTTCTTTGCCGAACTGCACTGCGCAGCTTGTCCGCGCCGGTGGCGTGCTTCCCGCCGACGGCACCCACAGCGTCATCCTGTACATGCACGGCGGGGCGTTTCTGACATGCGGCGTCCACTCGCATGGCCGGCTGCTGACCGCACTGTCGAAATACGCTGACAGCCCGGTGCTCGCCGTTAACTACCGAATGATTCCGAAGCACTCCGTCGGGATGGCGCTTGACGACTGCTACGACGCCTACAAGTGGCTGCGTCTGAAGGGCTACGACCCCGAGCAGATCGTGCTGGCCGGTGACTCCGCCGGTGGCTATCTGGCGCTTGCCCTTGCCGAGAAGCTGCAACTCGAGGGTCTCGAAGGTGAGGCACCGGCCGCCATCGTTACCATGTCGCCGCTGTTCGAAATCGATAACGAAACCCGCGCGAACCACCCGAACACCCGCAGCGATGCGATGTTCCCGCCCAAGGCATTTCACGCGCTCGTCGACCTCATCGCAGAAGCTGCCGGCCGGCACATCGTCGACGGGAAGCCCGAGGAGATCTACGAGCCGCTCGACCACATCGAGCCGGGCCTTCCGCGCACGCTGATTCATGTGTCGGGTTCAGAGGTGCTGGTCAGCGATGCCCGCAAAGCCGCCCACATGCTCGCAGGCGCCGGCGTCCCCGTTGAGGTGCGCATCTGGCCCGGGCAGATGCACGTATTCCAGATCGCGGCGCCCATGGTTCACGAGGCCAACCGGTCGCTGAAGCAGATCGGGGACTACATCCGAGAGGCCACCTGGTAGCACGCGTCCGGAGGCCGCCTGGATGCGCCATTCCCGGCCTGAGACGATGGACGCATGCGCATCGCCCGCCACGTCAGTGAGCTCATCGGCAATACCCCTCTGGTACAGCTGAACTCGGTTGTTCCCGAGGGGGCCGGGATCGTTGCGGCCAAGATCGAGTACCTCAACCCGGGCGGAAGCGCCAAGGATCGCATCGCAATCAAGATGATCGACGCCGCCGAGGCCAGCGGTGAGCTGCGGCCAGGCGGCACCATCGTCGAACCGACGTCCGGCAACACCGGCGTCGGGTTGGCCCTTGTCGCCCAGCAGCGCGGCTACAAGTGCATCTTCGTGTGCCCCGACAAGGTCAGCGAGGACAAGCAGAATGTGTTGCGGGCGTACGGCGCCGACGTGGTGGTGTGCCCGACGGCCGTCGCGCCAGACAATCCAGACAGCTATTACAGCGTCTCCAATCGGCTGGTCGAAGAGATCGACGGCGCCTGGAAACCCGACCAGTACTCCAACCCGATGGGGCCTGCCAGCCACTACGAAACCACCGGTCCCGAGGTGTGGGCCGACACCGACGGCAAGGTCACCCATTTCGTCGCAGGCGTCGGCACCGGCGGGACGATCACCGGGGCGGGCCGCTACCTCAAAGAGGTGTCGGGCGGGAAGGTGCGCATCGTCGGCGTCGACCCCGAGGGATCGGTGTACTCCGGCGGCACCGGCAGGCCGTACCTGGTCGAGGGCGTCGGGGAGGACTTCTGGCCCTCGGCCTACGACCCGACCGTGCCGGACGAGATCATCGCGGTGTCCGACGCCGACTCGTTCGAGATGACGCGGCGGCTGGCGCGCGAGGAGGCGCTCTTGGTCGGGGGGTCGTGCGGCATGGCGGTGGTTGCCGCAGCCAAGGTAGCCGAGCAAGCCGGACCCGACGCCCTGGTGGTCGTCCTGTTGCCTGATGGCGGAAGAGGTTATCTGTCAAAGGTTTTCAACGACGCATGGATGTCCTCCTACGGTTTCCTGCGTACCCGCCTCGACGGGTCCGTAGAGGAGTCGACGGTCGGCGACGTGCTGCGTGGCAAGTCCGGAGCGCTGCCCGACCTGGTGCATACGCATCCGTCGGAGACGGTCCGCGACGCGATCGGCATCCTGCGCGAATACGGCGTGTCGCAGATGCCGGTCGTCGGTGCGGAGCCGCCGGTGATGGCTGGCGAAGTCGCGGGCAGCGTGTCGGAGCGGGAACTGCTTTCCGCGGTGTTCGAGGGCCGCGCGAAGCTCGCCGACGCGGTATCGGTGCACATGAGCCCGCCGTTGCCGTTGATCGGTGCCGGCGAACTGGTCAGCACGGCCGCCAAGACGCTGCGCGAATGCGACGCGGTGATGGTGGTCGAAGAGGGCAAACCGGTGGGCGTGCTGACCCGCCATGACCTGCTCGGTTTTCTGTCCGACGGCATAATCCGTCGTTAGTGCGATACGTGCGGATTTTGAAATTCCGCGCGACAGCATGATCAACTTCCGGTGGAAAACCCTGCTGGTAATTAACTCTCAGGTTAGGGTAAGCACGCTCGTTGCCAGCTGATTTCACACTGGAAGGCGTCCATGACCGATCAACCGCCACCACCCCCTGGTAACTACCCGCCCCCGTCTCCTCCACCCGGTGGGTACCCCCCTCCTCCTCCCCCTCAAGGTGGTGGATATCCGCCCCCTCCGCCGCCTCCGCAGGGTGGCGGCTACCAAGCGCCACCGCAAGCCGCGACGGGTTACCCGCCGCCGGCCGCCGCCGGTCCGGCGCTGCCCAAGGAGGCCTACACACCCTGGGCCACCCGCGTGTTGGCGTGGCTGATCGACTTCATCCCATTGGCGATCCTCCAGGGCATCGGCTGGGGGCTGCTGTTGGGCACCCAGGAGACGGCGTGCATCACCGACACGTCGGAATACGACCTCGGTGAATTCTGCGCGACTGGCGCATCGACGATCGGACAGATTTCGATCGCGCTCACCGGGATCCTCGCACTGATCTACTGGATCTGGAATCTCGGTTATCGGCAGGGCACAACCGGCTCGAGCATCGGCAAGTCGATCATGAAATTCAAGATCATCAACGAAAAGACCGGGCTGCCAGTCGGTTTCGGAATGTCCTTCCTGCGTGAGGTCATTTATTGGGTGGCTGCCGGGCTATGCTTCGGCGTCCTGTGGTTGGTGGCTGTTCTGTTCCCGCTGTGGGATGTCAAGCGACAGACGCTGGTTGACAAGATCCTCAACCACGTCGCGTTGCCACTTTAGGTATTTGGAGGTCCGATGACTGATCAACCGCCCCCGCCGCCCCCGGGTGGCTATCCGCCACCCCCGCCGCCGAGCGGTTATCCGCCACCGCCGCAGCAGGGTGGCTATCCACCGCCACCGCGGCAGGGTGGCTATCCGCCGCCACCGCGGCAGGGTGGTTATCCGCCGCCGCCGCAGCAGGGTGGTTATCCGCCACCGCCGCAGCAGGGTGGCTATCCGCCGCCACCGCAGCAGGGTGGTTACCCGCCGCCTCCACCAGGAAGCGGGCTGCCGGCTCCTGGCTACGGCGGTTACGGGGCTCAGCAGCAGGAGTTCAACATCGGCGACGGCTTCAAATGGGCGTGGGAGAAGTTCACCAATAACGCCGTCCCCCTGATCGTCTCGACGCTGATCTATGGCGCGATCGTCGGCGTGCTCTACGGCATCATCTACGGCCTGGCGTTCGCCCTCGCCCCGGATGCCGTCAGCACCTACGACTCGTACGGCGGTGGTTTCGAGTACTCGACGAGTGCTTCCTTCGGAATCGCCAGCCTGCTCGTCATGATCGTCGGCGGGCTCCTGCTGTTCGTCGTCATCGCCGCCATCCAGTCGGCGTACATCGGCGGGATGCTGGATATCGCCAACGGCCAGCCGGTGACAATCGGGTCGTTCTTCAAACCGCGCAGCATCGGCAACGTGATCATCGCGACTCTGATCATGGGCATCCTGACCTCGATCGGCTATGTGCTGTGTGTCGTCCCGGGTTTGGCCGTTGCCTTCCTCACCTTCTTCGCGATCATCGCGCTGATCGACCGCAACCTCTCGGCGATCGACGGGCTCAAGGCGAGCTACGAGGTGGTCAAGGACAACTTCGTCCAGGTGTTGCTCGTGTGGCTGTCCTGCGCCGCCATCGCCACCGTCGGCGTCCTGGTGTGCTTCGTCGGGCTGTTCGTCTCGGTCCCGGTGGCACTCCTGCTTCAGGTGTACGCGTGGCGTCGGCTGTCCGGCGGCGATGTGGCGGCACTCAATCCGCAGCCGCTACCGCCCCAGCCGCCACCGCAGCAGTTCGGCCCGCCCCAGCAGTGAACGATCAACCGGAAGGTGCCGGCCTCATGGTCGGCGCCTTCCGGTGACCAACCGCCGGATCCGGGCTGTTCTACGGCATTTCCGCAGCGGAGGGCGTCATGACCGAAGATCCGCCACCGCCCCCCGATGGATATACGCCTCCGCCATCTAGCGCCTACTATCCGTCGCCGCGTCGGGTACTGCCGAAACAGTCGTATACGCCGTGGCTCACCCGCGTGCTGGCCTTCCTGATCGATTGGCTTCCGGTCTGGTTGATCTTCCTCGTTCCGATGATCGGCTTGCTCATCTCCGATGGTGCCGATTGCTTTGACGCCATGTACGGCTCGGGCGGCGACTACTGCACCACGACGAGTTCAGGCCTCTGGCTGGCTGTCCAGGTCATCGGGTTTCTGCCTGCGATGGCCTACTTCTTCTGGAACTTCTGCTACCGGCAGGGCAAGACCGGCCAGAGCATCGGCAAGTCCGTGCTGAAATTCAAGGTCATTAGCGAAAAGACTTGGCAACCAATCGGTTTCTGGCTGTCACTGGTTCGTCAGATCGCGCACTATGTCGATCAACTCATCTGCTACATCGGCTATCTGTTCCCGCTGTGGGACGACAAGCGGCAGACAATCGCCGACAAGCTCGTGAGTACCGTGTGTGTGCCGCTAGACCAGCCGCAGCCGTAACGCGGTTCACCGAAACGCGCTCACACCCGTCAGCGCCTCTCCGATGACCAACTGGTGCACCTCGGAGGTGCCTTCGTAGGTCAACACGGATTCAAGGTTGTTGGCGTGCCGGATCACCGGGTACTCCAGGGTGATTCCGTTGGCGCCCAACAAAGTCCGGCACTGCCGGGCAATCTTGATCGCTTCTCGCACATTGTTGAGCTTGCCGACGCTGACCTGTTCCGGGCGGATGCGGCCGTCGTCCTTGAGCCGGCCGAGGTGCAGCGCCAGCAGCTGGGCCTTGCCGAGTTCGACGGCCATATCGGCGATCTTCGCTTGTGTCAGTTGGTATCCCGCCAGTGGCTTGTCGAACACGTCACGGGTGCCGACGTAGTCCAGCGCGGTTTGAAGACAGTCGCGCGCCGCGCCGACGCTGCCGAACACGATGCCGAACCGTGCCTCCGACAGACAGGCAAGCGGTCCCGACAGGCCGTTCGCGTCGGGCAGCTGAGCGTCGGCAGGCAGCCGTACGTCGTCGAGATGCAGCTCGGAGGTGACCGATGCGCGCAGTGACAGCTTGTGCGTCATGTCCCGCGATGAAAAGCCGGGTGTGCCTGCCGGCACGACGAACCCGATGATGCCCTCCTTGGATCGCGCCCACACGATCGCGACGTCGGCGACCGAGCCGTTGGTGATCCACATCTTGGAACCGTTGAGGATCCAGTCCGACCCGTCGCGGCGCGCGGTGGTGCGCATGCCTGCCGGGTTGGAGCCGAAGTCCGGCTCGGTCAGCCCGAAGCAGCCGATGACGTCGCCGGTGGCCATCGCGGGTAGCCACTGGTTGCGCTGCTCCTCGCTGCCCCAGCGGTAGATCGCGAACATCGCCAGCGAGCCCTGCACCGACACCAGGCTGCGCAGACCGGAATCGACCGCCTCGAGCTCCTGGCACACCAGCCCGTAGGCGGTCGCCGTCGAGCCCCCGCATCCGTAGCCCTTCAGATGCATGCCCAGCACACCCAGCTTGCCCAGGTCAGCGGCCAGCTCGCGGACCGGTACCTCGCCGGCCTCGAACCAGTCCGCGACGTGCGGGCGCAGCCGTTGTTCGCCGAACCGGCGCACCGTCTGGCGCAGCTCGATGTCTTCGGGCGTCAGCAGCGTGTCGAGGTCGAGCAGGTCTTCGATCCGGGTAGGCATGGTCCATTCCTACACCCAGGCGGGAAGCCGGATCGCGGCGATGGCGCGTGGCTTTCGACACGACCAGGGGTTCGCGTCGTCGATTACTCTATGCCGCCGCCCAGCACCGGCAGACAATGAATGCTGGCGCCAGGCATGCGGGGAGAGGGGGCTCATGTCCGGAGATGCAGAGCGAGCCACAGCGGTAGAGAGCTGCGATGTTTGCATAGTCGGAGCAGGCATCGCCGGCCTCAACGCGCTGTTCGCCGCCAGTCGATACCTGTCGCGCGATCAGAGGATCATCTTCATCGACCGCCGGCAGCGCGTCGGCGGCATGTGGGTCGACACGTACCCCTACGTGCGGCTGCACCAGCCACACTCGATGTTCACCGCTGGGAACATCAAGTGGACCCTCGGACGGGATCGCTCGTACTTGGCCACGAAGGGCGAGGTGCTCGACCACCTCGAACACTGCGTCGAGGTGATCAAGCGGCGAGTTCAGGTCGACGAGTTCTTCGGCTGGGACATGGAGTCCGACGATGAGACCGATGAGGTGGTGCGGATCCGCTGCAGGTCCGCCGACGGCGAGGCTCTGGTGGTCGAGGCGAAGAAGCTGATCAAGGCGTATGGCCTAAGAGTCATGCCCAACGAACCGCTCGAAATCTCAACTAAGCGCGTCATGTCGGTGTCGCCCGACTACTGCGACATGCGATGCGAAGAAATGCGGCGCAGCGACACCCCGGTGTGGATCATCGGAGGCGGTAAAACCGCGATGGACACCGCGTATGCGCTGATCACGGAATACCCCGGTCGTGAGGTGAACCTTGTGGCGGGCCGAGGCACGTTCTTCGCCACCCGCGAGCACCTCTTCGCTACCGGGGGACGTCGATGGTGGGGCGGCACACTCGGGGTCGAAGCCGCCGTACAGCTGGGCCGGCGATTCGATGGAACCAACGAGGTAGAAGTTGCCCGCTGGTATCGCTCCACCTACGGCAACGCCGTGACCTCCAAGGCGGAGAACTTCATGTTGGGCGTGCTGTCTGAGTCGGAGAACAAGACGATTTCAGCGGGCCTCAACGACGTGGTGATGGACTACTTCGACGATGCCGTCGATCGCAACGGCGCTACCGAGCTGGTGTTCCGAAGCGGATCGACGAAGACGATCGAACCGGGAAGCTGGATCGTGAACTGCACCGGATACCTCGGCCGCGGCGCCCCCCAACCCTACGAACCGTACGTTTCCGGCAGTGGCGCAGTGGCCTCGATCAACCCGCGGTCAGCGATGCTGCATTTGCCGGCGTTCATGGGTTACTTCCTCACGCATCTGATGTTCTTGGAGAAGGCAACGGACATCCCGCTGTACGAGATCGATTGGTATGAATTGCGGGAGAAGTCGACTGTGATATTTCCGTACGTGCTCTTTGCGCTCGTCCAGCACAATCTCAGCCTCATCTACGAACATGTCCCAGGCCGGGTGTTCAGTGAGAACGGTCTCGACTTCGATACTTGGTATCCACGGCCGCGTCGTGTGCCGAGCACTATCAGATTCATGCTCACGCATCGACGTGAGCGGGAGCGTGCGCGGCGCGTCCTGGACACTGTGCGCGAAAGATTCGATATTCGGTGCGGCCCGCTGGTACAAGCGGCCCGCGAGGGACAAGTCAGCCGCTAGTCGGCGGGGTGGGCGGCGAACCAATCAAGTAGCAGATCGGCGGTCTTCTCCGGTTGCTCGTCGAGGACCCAGTGCGAGACGCCCTTGAGGACCTCAAATCGATAGTCGCCAAGCACGTAATCGCCAGTGAGCCGGGCGCCCTTCTCCCGTAGGGCGATGTCGCCGTCACTCCAGATGAACAGCGTCGGCACTTTGACCTTCCTGCCCGCGTCCCGGATGTCGCTCAGCGGAACTGCGCGATACCAGTTGAGCGCTGCCGTCAGTGTTCCCGGCTCTCTCATGGCCTTCGCCTCGGCTTCGGCCAACTCGGCGGCGTTCTCCGCGCGGGCCTGCACCAGGCCGGTCAGCGTGAACGTCCCGCGCCCACGCGTCAAGTACCACTCTGGTATCCGGGGCAGCTGAAAAAACAGGATGTACCACGAGGCCAGCGCTTGTCGGCTGGTCATGATTGCCTTGAGGAAAGCGCCGGGGTGCGGTACCGAGATCGGAGTCACGGTGTGCAACAGTTCGGGAAACAGCTGCGCGACGCGCCAGGCGACAGTGGCGCCAAAGTCGTGACCGACTAGATGCACTCGCTGCGCCCCACTGGCGTTGATAAGCGTCCGAATGTCCTCCGCGAGCCCGTCCATGCGGTAGTCGCGGCGGCGCGTCGGCCGAGCGCGTGGGGAAAACCCGCGCTGGAGCGGGGCCAGACATCGGTATCCCTGAGCGGTCAGCCGAGGGATGACCGATTGCCACATCGTGTTCTGCTCAGGGAAACCGTGCAACAGAACAACGACCGGACCGTCGGGCGGTCCGGCGTCAATCACGTCGAATACGAGTTCGCCCCGTTGGAACTGTTCCATCGGCCAACGGTATCGCCAGATCGCGCATCGTTACGCTGACCGGTGATGACTGAACAACACAGATTTCAAGGACTGGCCACCAAGGCTATCCACGCGGGGTTTCGGCCCGACCCGGGCACCGGTGCCGTCAACGCGCCGATCTACGCGAGTTCGACGTTCGCGCAGGACGGCGTCGGCGGGCTGCGCGGCGGGTTCGAATACGCCCGCACCGGCAACCCGACGCGGGCGGCGCTGGAGGCGTCGCTGTCCGCGGTCGAGGACGCCGCGTTCGGGCGGGCGTTCTCCTCCGGGATGGCCGCCACCGATTGTGCGCTGCGCGCGGTGCTGCGGCCGGGCGATCACGTCGTCATCCCGGACGACGCCTACGGCGGCACCTTCCGGCTGATCGACAAGGTGTTCACCCAGTGGGGAATCGCTTACACCGCGGTGGCTCTGTCCGACCTCGACGCGGTCCGCGCGGCGATCACCGCGCAGACGCGGCTGATCTGGGTGGAGACTCCCACCAACCCGCTGCTCTCGATCGCCGACATCGGGGCGATAGCGCAGCTGGCGGCGTCGTCGAACGCAAAGGTAGCCATAAAGGTGTTGGTGGACAACACGTTCGCGTCGCCGGCATTGCAGCAGCCGTTGAACTACGGGGCCCACATCGTGCTGCATTCGACGACCAAGTACATCGGCGGACACTCCGACGTGGTCGGTGGCGCGCTGCTGACCAACGACGAGGAGCTCGACGCCGCGTTCGCATTCCTGCAAAACGGCGCGGGCGCGGTGCCAGGGCCGTTCGACGCGTACCTGACCATGCGCGGGCTCAAGACGCTGGTGCTGCGAATGCACAAGCACAGCGAAAACGCCGCGCTGGTGGCCGAATTCCTCGACAACCATCCCGCGGTCGACACCGTGATGTACCCGGGGCTGCCCGGCCATCCCGGCCATGAGGTCGCCAAGCGGCAGATGAGCGGGTTCGGTGGCATGATCTCGGTGCGGATGCGTGGCGGCCCTCAGGCGGCACACGACTTATGCTCTCGCACAGAGGTTTTCATCCTTGCCGAATCGCTTGGCGGGGTGGAATCGTTGATCGAGTATCCGGGTGCGATGACGCACGCTTCGACCGCGGGCTCACAACTGGAGGTGCCCGACGACCTGGTGCGGCTGTCGGTCGGCATCGAGGATTCCGCAGACCTGCTCGCCGACCTGGAACAGGCGCTCGCGCGATTAGGCTAGGGCTCCCCGTACCGCCGACGCGGTGATCGCCAAGTTCACTTCGGGAATCGCCGTCGGATACTCGTCCACCCAACTGCCGCTGGCGATTTCACCGGCCCGAGCGTGCACCCATCGCCAGCCGCGGTCGTTGAGGCTCAGCAGGGCACCGAGCCCGTCGACGGCATGCAGCAACGAGATGATGGCGGCCGTCGGAGGCGCGGGCGGCCTGCGGTCGAACAACGCCGCTAGCAATGCCGAGCGTGCGTGGCCGACCCGTTCCCTGTTGGTCAGCGGCCACGCATACGGGTGGCTGAATCGCTTGGAGTTCAACCGAACACGCCGAATCTGACCGGTGTACTCCAGATAGCTGGTGAGGTTGTCCTCGGTGTGCTTGGAAAGCCGCTTGACCGCGGTGGCGGGTCGCAGCGGCCGTCGCTGCAGCAGCTCGAACGCCGGTGCGACGACCGGATCCATCGGGCCGGGGACCGAAAGCGCCACCAGCCGACCGCTCTCGACCGGCTCGCCGGCCATCGCGGGGCGAATTCGGCACGCGTGCGCAAGATCTAGCAACACCGCGCCGGAGAGCACCCGCGCGCGCCGGGAGGGGTCGAGACCGGGCTGAGCGGACGCGTTGTCCAGCAGCAGAAGAAATAAATCCTCGGCGATCTGCGCCATACGCGGACTGTAAACCGCACCGCGACGGGCCCGCGAATTAGGACCGTGCGGTGCAGTCGCGACTCAGGAGTGGTAGGGCTCGGCGCTGACCAACGTGACCTTGACGGTGTTGCCGCTGGGCACCTGATAGGTGCGGGTCTCGCCGACCTTCGCGTCGATCAGGGCACCACCGAGCGGTGAATTCGGCGAGTACACCTCGAGCTTGCCGTCGGACACGCCCTCCTGACGGGTGGCGATCAAGAACGTCTCGGTGTCCTTCTTGTCGTCGTCGTAGTAGACCTTGACCACCGAGCCGGGCAGGGCGACGCCGGACTGCTTGGGTGCCTCGCCCACCTTGGCGTTGTTCAGCAGCTCCTGCAGCTGACGGATGCGGGCCTCCTGCTGGCCCTGCTCCTCGCGGGCGGCGTGGTAGCCGCCGTTCTCGCGCAGATCGCCTTCTTCGCGGCGGTCGTTGATCTCGGCTGCGATGACCGGACGATTGGCGATCAGCTGATCGAGCTCAGCCTTGAGCCGGTCGTATGCCTCCTGAGTCAGCCAGGTGACCTGTGTGTCGGTCATGTCTTCGCGCTCCTGTCGTCGTTGCTCTCGCGCTATTTCGCGTAAGAAGTCTCGTGTCTACGGCGCCGGGAGCTCTGTGCGTGTATTGCCGCATTCGTGAACGCCTAATCCACGCACTAAAAGCAGCAATACACGGTCCCAGCAGGGAACCGTGTATCGGGCCATTCTAGCACCGCCGGGACAGCGGATTTTCATAAATTCGCTGTTCGCCGTTTGTTGTGCCGGCTTTCGCGATGTGGTTTACGAGGCCACCAGGTACGACGGCACGTCGGTGCCGCAGCCGTAGACGTCGCCGACGACCGGCGGCCGACTGGCCTTGACGACCGTGGTCACCTGCACGGTCTTCTGCGTTGACGGCGGTACCAGCACCTCACGGCGGCCGGTCTCGCTGCCGTCGATCGAGCGTGCCCGCACGATGCACACCACCGGCCTGGACGGGTCGTCGCGGGTGACCGTGATCGTGACCTGCACGGTTTCGTCGTCGATAAGCTGATAGCCGCCCAGCTCGCCTTTCACCTCGCCGGTACCGAGCCGCTGCGAAGCGATCACGGCGATCCCAATGCCGATCGCGAGGACCAGCGCGGTCAACCCGATGGCGACCCAGCGGCGGTTGCTGCGGGACAGTCGCTGCCGCCCGTAACGGGCCGCGGGACGTTCGATCATGTCGTTTTGCACGCCCGTCGCTCGGATAGATCTACTAGGACTGGAACTATAGGGCTACCCAGATGGTTGAAAAGTCTCGGCAATGTCAGTGACCAGGTGATGAGGGACCCAGTTGAGTGAACTGCGACTGATGGCGGTGCACGCCCACCCGGACGACGAGTCCAGCAAGGGCGCCGCCACCATGGCCCGCTACGCCGACGAGGGCGTGCGGGTGATGGTGGTCACGCTCACCGGCGGCGAGCGCGGAGACATTCTCAACCCGGCGATGGACCTGCCCGAGGTGCACGGCCGGATGGCCGAGATCCGGCGCGACGAGATGGCCAAGGCCGCCGAGATCCTCGGGGTCGAGCACCACTGGCTCGGCTTCGTCGACTCCGGCCTGCCCGAGGGTGACCCGCCGCCGCCGCTGCCCGACGGCTGCCTCGGTGTTGTGCCGCTCGAGGAGCCCGTCGAGGAACTGGTACGGGTGATCCGCAAGTTCAAGCCGCACGTGATGACCACCTACGACGAGAATGGCGGCTACCCGCACCCCGACCACATCCGCACGCACCAGGTTTCTGTCGGCGCCTACGAGGGCGCGAGCGACTTCCGGCTCTACCCCGACGCCGGCGAGCCATGGGACGTGCTCAAGCTGTACTACAACCACGGATTTCTGCGCAGGCGCATGCAGCTGCTGCAGGACGAATTCGCCAAACACGGTCAGGAGGGTCCGTTCGAGAAGTGGCTCAAGCACTGGGATCCCGAGCATGACCCGTTCGCCAATCGGGTGACGACGCGCGTCGAGTGCTCCAAGTATTTCGCCCAGCGCGACGACGCGCTGCGTGCCCACGCCACCCAGATCGACCCGCTAGGAGACTTCTTTCGCGCACCCATCGAATGGCAGCAACGGCTCTGGCCCACTGAGGAATACGAGCTGGCCCGGTCGCGGGTGCCGGTGTCGCTGCCCGAGACCGACCTGTTCGCGGGGATCGAGGCTGGCCGATGAACACCCGAAGACGATCGCGAGTGAGGATCGCAGCGAGGGACGAGCGAGGACCGGAGCGAGCGGGAGTCGAGGCATGAACGACGTGCTGATGCTCGCGATCGGCCTGCTGGCCGACGACGCTCCCCGCGAAACCGGCCCCGACTTCGGCAAGGCCAGCCCGTTTGGGCTCGTCATCGTCGTGCTGTTGTTGATCGGCACGTTCCTGTTGGTGTGGTCGATGAACCGGCACCTGCGCAACCTGCCGAAATCGTTCGACGAGCAGCCCGAACCTGATCCGTCGGCCGAGGACCCGAAGCGTGAGCCCGGCGGCTGAATTCCGTCGGCGATTCCCTGTGGAAAGCGTCATTAATTGTTGACGCCGCATACGGAGTGGTTGGTCAGCGCAGGACGAGCCGATACAGAACGTAGCGCCGATGTGCATTGCAGCAACCTGCAGTCGCGCGCGAGTGATAGCATTAGAGGTGCGGTTAGGAGGTACATGATGGATAGCGCCGTTGTGCACCCCTCCTCTGCTGTCGCAGACGCCTGGGAGGCCGCGTACAAGGAATCCGTGGTTACGCCCGCATGGGAGCAAGCGCGTCACCTGCTCGGGTCAGTAGGAGTGCGCTACGCGACGGCTGCCCTGGGGTTGAAAGACGCCCGCACAGTTCGCAATTGGATAGAAAAGCAGGCCGAGCCCCGCGAGCATGACGTGGTTAGTCGACTTGCTGTTCTGTTTAGGGTGGTTAGAGCAATCGAGACTATCTACAGCCCGACCGTTGCTGCTGCTTTCCTCAGGTCGTCCAATCCACAGCTCGACGACGAAGCGCCGTTAGTAGTGCTCGCCACCCGGCCCGTCGACGAAGCCGAGCAGGCGACGCTCGCGGCGGCACGGGCATTTCTCGAAGGGTGAATCACCTGCGGCCCGTGCCTCTACCCGATTCGGGCGCAGTTCGGGTGCATCCTGCCCCGGAGGCGCTTCCGCAGTTGCGAAACGAGGGTCCGGGGCGGAATCGGTTTGATGATCCACGAGGAATCTTCTTGATGCCTTACACCGCCGAGAATCTCCGCGGGTGCCTGGTGGAGACGATGGCGCGATTCCGGCCGAATTCTGACGCCGAGGCACTGCTCGCCGCCGTGGAGTTTGTCGACTTGGACGATGACCCTGAGATGCCAGCCGTTCAGGCCGTCGCTGACTGGCTGGCCGAGCAACGTGTCGGCCGGGTGACCGTAGTAACGCCGCAACCGCTTCTGGTCGACATCGAATCTGCCGACCTTCTTATTGATCTGGATCTCCACCCGCTGATACGTGCGGCTATCGAGAACTCCCCGCTTAGTGACGGCGCATTCCCGGTGCGCCTGGACGCAGGTCTCATTCGGCTGGGCGGCGACGTCGGGCGGCCCATCACCCAAGCAGTCTCGCGTGGATGTGGCCACGTCCCGGTTGATGTCGTGATCGCCGACTTGTCAGCGGACGACCCGCAGCACCGCGCCGCGGTACGAGACGTGGCGGCTTTGCTCAAAGTCCCGCTACCGCCCGCCTGGGCGTAATGACATTCGGCCTAGGCTGAGGCTCGACCAGTCCACCGCCGACGCGGAGAGGTATCCGTGGTCAACCAGCTAGTAAGCGCTACCAGCCCGTACCTGCGCCAGCACGCCGACAATCCTGTGCATTGGCAGCAGTGGACGCCCGAGGCGCTGGCTGAGGCGGCATCCCGCGACGTGCCGATCCTGCTGTCGATCGGGTACGCGGCGTGCCACTGGTGCCACGTGATGGCCCATGAGTCGTTCGAGGACGATCAGGTCGCCGCGGCGATGAACGACGGGTTCGTGAACATCAAGGTCGACCGGGAAGAGCGACCCGACATCGACGCGGTGTACATGAACGCCACCGTCGCGCTCACCGGGCAGGGCGGCTGGCCGATGACATGCTTCCTCACTCCCGATGGGAGGCCGTTCTTCTGCGGCACCTACTACCCGAAGCCAAATTTCCTGCAGCTGCTCTCAGCGGTCACCGAGACTTGGCGCACTCGGCGCGGCGAGGTGGAGGAGGCGTCCGACCGCATCGCCGGTGAGCTGCGGTCGATGGCCCAGGGCCTGCCGGGCGGTGGGCCGCCGGTGCAGCCCGCGCTGTGCGATCACGCGGTGGCAGCGGCCCTGCAGGACGAGGACGCCAAGCGCGGCGGGTTCGGGGCAGCGCCGAAGTTTCCGCCGTCGGCGCTCTTGGAGGCGCTGCTGCGCAACCACGAACGCACCGGCGACATCGTGCCCGCCGAGACGGTCGAGCGGACCTGCACAGCGATGGCCCGCGGCGGCATCTACGACCAGCTGGCCGGCGGTTTCGCCCGCTACAGCGTGGACGCCTCCTGGGTGGTGCCGCACTTCGAGAAGATGCTCTACGACAACGCGCTGCTGCTTCGGGTGTATGCGCACTGGGCCCGTCGCACTTCAAACCCGTTGGCGTGCAAGGTGACCACCGAGACCGCGAAGTTCATGATCGACGAGCTGGGTGCCGGTGGCATGTTCACGTCGTCGCTGGATGCCGACTCCGACGGCCACGAGGGCTTGACCTACGTGTGGACGCCCGCGCAGCTGCGCGAGGTGCTGGGCGACGACGACGGACGTTGGGCCGCAGAGCTTTTCACCGTGACGGACGCAGGTACATTCGAACACGGGAGCTCGGTGCTGCAACTCTTGAGCGACCCCGACGACCTCGGGCGGTTCGAGCGGGTCCGCACGGCGCTGCTGGCCAGCAGGATGACGCGACCGCAGCCCGGCCGCGACGACAAGGTCGTCACCGCGTGGAACGGGCTGGCGATCACCGCGCTCGCCGAGGCCAGCGTCGCACTCGGCAGGACCGAATTCCTCGACGCTGCAACGCAATGCGCACGCTCGATCGTCGACCTGCATGTCGTGGACGGGCGGTTGCGGCGTGCGAGCCTCGGCGGCCGGGTCGGCGACAGCGCGGGGATTCTCGAGGACCACGCGATGCTGGCCACCGGCCTGCTGACGCTGTTTGAGCTGACGGGCGACCCGTCGTGGCTGGACGCGGCCACCGGCCTGCTCGACGTCGCGCTCGACCATTTCACCGACCCTGACCGTGACGGCCGCTGGTTCGACAGCGCCGACGATGCCGAGCAGCTGATGGTCAGGCCTGCCGATCCCCTCGACGGCGCTACTCCGTCCGGGGCGTCGTCGATTGCCGAGGCACTGCAGCTGGCTGCCCACCTCGCGCCACAGGCCGCGCGCTACGCCGCCGCGGCCGATGCCACTCTCGCAAGTGCGACACCCATCCTGGCCCGGCTGCCGCGCTCCGGTGGCCACTGGCTCGCGGTCGCCGAAGCCGCTGTGCGCGGACCCATCCAGATCGCCGTGGCCTGCGTTCCTGCCGACTCCGAATTGCTTTCCGCGGCACGTGAATTGGCGCCGGGCGGTGCAATTGTGGTGGGCGGCCCGGTCAACTCCTCGGAGCTGTTGGTCGACCGTGATCGGGTCGAGGGATCCGACGCCGCCTACGTCTGCCGCGGAAGGGTATGCGACCTACCGGTCACCACCAGGCAGGATCTCGCGGCCGCGCTGGCCGCGGCCGTGTAGCGTCGCGGCCATGCCCGCAGTCGAGCAGATCACCCAGACCGTCACCCGCTACCTCGATCTCGTCTCTAAGGGGCAGCCGGACGAAGTCGCCGCTCTCTACGCCGACGACGGCACCGTCGAGGATCCGGTCGGCGGAGAGGTGCACATCGGCCGCCAGGCGATCCGGGGTTTCTACGGCGCGATCGAGAACGTCAAGGCGCAAACCGAGGTGCTCACGCTTCGCGCACTCGGAAACGAGGCGGCCTTTCACTGGACGCTGACCCTTGACTTCGGCGGCAGCGGGATGCGCATCGACATCATCAGCACGATGACGTTCGACGAGGATGCCAAGATCGCGTCGATGAAGGCCTACTGGGGCCCGGAGAACGTCACGCAGCTCTGAGCGATTTCGGCGCGCTTACCGTCGCTGAGCGTGGATAACCGCGCCGAAATCACTCAGAAGACGGCGAACCACATCGCGATGTAGTGGCAGATCGCTGCGACCGCAGTGCACGCGTGGAAGAACTCGTGATGGCCGAACGTCGTCGGCCACGGGTTGGGCCACTTGAGCGCGTAGAGCACGCCGCCGACGCTGTAGAGCGCTCCGCCGACGATCAACAACACCAACGCGGCCACGCCTGCGCCGTCCATGATCGGCCCGACGAACCAGGCCGCCACCCAGCCGAGTAGCAAATAAAGCGGCACGCCGACCCAGCGCGGCGCCGACGGCCAGAACATCTTGAGCAGCACCCCGGCGATCGCGCCGCCCCAGACGACCCAGAACAGCACCCACCCGCTGCGCTCCGGCAGCGCCAGCAGGGCGAACGGCGTGTAGCTGCCCGCGATGAACACAAAGATCATCGAATGGTCGGCGCGCTTCATCCACTTTCGCGCCGTCGCCGACTTCCAATGCACCCGGTGATAGGTGCCGCTGACGGCAAACATCGCCACGATCGTGAACGTGTAGAGCAGCGTGGCCAGCCCTGCGCGGGTCGATACCCCGGCCCATGACACCGACACCAGCGCCGCGCCTGCGATGAACGCAACAACCGCTGCGTAGACGTGGATCCAGCCACGCAGCCTCGGCTTGCCGAGAAACTTCTCGACGCCGTCGACGACGGCTTCTGGGAAGTCTTCGGCGTATACGCGGGGCGGCTGTTGCTGTGCTTCGTCGGCGGTGTCGATCCGAGTCATGTCACCTCCATCAATGCCATGGGGGCTATTGAGCGAAACAGTAGTCTGGATCTTCGTGGACATCATTCCCCCTCGGCTCAAGGAGCCGGTGTACCGCCTCTACGAGATGCGGCTACGGCAGGGACTGGCGTCCTCGAAATCTGAACTGCCCCGCCACATCGCGGTGCTATGCGACGGTAACCGACGCTGGGCACGTGATGCCGGTCACGACGACGTCAGCTATGGCTACCGGATGGGCGCCCGCAAGATCGCCGAGATGCTGCGCTGGTGTCAGGAAGCCGGCGTCGAGATGGCGACCGTCTACCTGCTGTCCACCGAAAACCTGCAGCGCGACCCGGGTGAGCTGGCGTCGCTCATCGGGATCATCACCGACGTCGTCGAAGAGATCTGCGCGCCCGCCAATCGGTGGAGCGTGCGCACGGTGGGCGACCTCGAGCTCATCGGCGAGGAGCCGGCCCGGCGGCTGCGCGACGCCGTGGAGTCGACCAACGGCAACGGCAGCGGCTTTCATGTCAACCTCGCGGTCGGCTACGGCGGGCGACAGGAGATCGTCGACGCGGTACGGGCGCTGCTCGGCAAGGGACTGGCCGACGGCATGACCGGCGACCAGCTGATCGAGGCGGTCACCATCGACGCGATCTCGGAAAACCTCTACACCTCGGGGCAACCCGACCCCGACCTGGTGATCCGCACGTCGGGGGAGCAGCGGCTGTCGGGTTTCCTGCTGTGGCAGAGCGCCTACTCCGAGATGTGGTTCACGGAGGCCTACTGGCCGGAGTTCCGGCGGGTCGACTTTCTGCGGGCATTGCGCGATTACACCGTCCGTCACCGCCGCTACGGCATGTAGATGACACACTTGAACCATGGCTGCGCTGTCGGCAGTGGTCTTCGCGCTCAGCTGGTGGCTGGGTCTTTACCTGCTGGCACGTGATCCCCGCAAACCCGTCCTGGTACTCGCCGCGATCGGGCTGACCAGTTTCGCAACGGTCGTGGCGCTCGATGCGGTGCGGATAGAAAACGCTGCCAGCGGTTTCGACATCCTCAGCAGCGTCGAGGTGTATTTGGTCACCGTGCCCGGAATCGCCTGGTTCGCGGTCCTGCTGGAGATGTCGCGGCCGAGCGACACGTGGCGCAGCCGCGCCGGCGAAGTCACGCTGGTGGCCGCGGTCGCGGCGATCGCGTTGTTCGGCGCGGCGATGGCCGGCAACGTCGACGGCCCGCTGCGGATGGGCCACTGGGTGATGGTCGCAGCGATCTCGCTGTCGTCGCTGGCTGCGCTGCTCTGGGCGGTGTTCGGTCCGTGGCAGCCGAGACCCGTTGTCGGCTACATCGTGGTCGCCACTCTGTTCTTCGCGTTGGGCAACGCGATCCTGATCATCCCGCTCGGCCTGGTGCCGAGCTGGCTGGCGTTGGCGTCCACCAGTTGCGACGTCGCACTGCTGGGTGTGGCCGTGGCGATGTGGGATGCGTTCGACGAGGGTCAGGCGCTGCGGGCCGACATGCTGCGGTCCTTCGCCGCGACGGCCGTAGTGGCGCTGCTCTTCGGCGGCCAGCTGTTGATCGGGCTGGCCGTGTCGGACCTGTCGACCGAGCTGACGGTGCTGCTGTTCACCAGCCTTGGCATCGCGATAGCGATCAACGTGCTGGCCGATCCGCTGGCAGGCCTGCTCGATCGGCTGGCATTTTCCCGCTCGCCCGACCTGCGGGCCGACCGCGCCGCGTTGCGGCGCACCGAAGCGGCGTTGCCGCTGCGGTCGGCCAATCCGCTCGAAGGCGTCGATGACGAGACGTTCGCCCGGCTCACCCGCCGCGCGCTGGGCCACTACGGCGATCTGTCCAAGCTCGTCGCCAGCCCGCTGACCGCGCTGCCGATCATCGACGAGCGGCTGGCCGCCCGCGGCGCACCCGATGCGCCGCTGGAGCGGGCCAACGAACTCAAGGCCCTGCTGGCCGACCGCATCGCCCGGCTCAAGCCGCGCGACGGCGGCGACTTCGGCACCACCGAGCAGTGGCGCCACTACAACTCGCTGTACTTCCCGTACGTCGTCGGGGTGCGCGCCTACGCGCAGAACGCCACCGCCTCCGGGCTGGACCCAGTCGCCCGGCAGGCCTGGCAGTGGTTCGTCACCGAGGTGCCGCAACGGTCGCTGCACAACTGGCAGAACGCCGCGGCCCGGCTGATCGCCGCCGATCTGCGCGGCAATCTGGTCTCCGCCCAAGAGTGAAATAGCGCTGACCTGCACCTGGCAGTAGCTGGCAGCGTTCGGCGTCGATCTGGCAGTGGGATCTGAGCAACCTCAGTGGCATGACCGCAATCCACACCCGCCCGGTCCGGCAAGGCACGGACTCTCTACTGCGTTTCGCCCTTCGCGCCGACGCCACCCTGTGCGGCGCCGTCGGGTTGCTCACCGCGTTCGCGGCTGACCCGCTGTCGCGGCTGTCCGGTCTTTCGTCCACCTCCGAGTGGATCGCCGGCGCCGCGTTGGTGATCTACGGGGTCGCCCTCTACGTGGCCGCCGGCCTTGGCGACGTCAGACGTGTCGGGGTCGGTGTGCTCGCCGGAAATATCGCGTTCGCGATCCTCGTCGCCGTCGTGCTCGTCGCCGGGTGGCTGCCGCTGACCGAACTCGGCGTGACCGCGACGGTCGCGTTCACGGTGGTCACACTCGCATTCGCCTACGCCCAGTACCTCGGAGTGCGCCGTCTCGCGTGACTCCCACATGACTGGTCCGGAGCCGCCGCCGTGAGAGGTTGCGGCGTCGGCTCCGGAACGGTCGCCCTCGATTTCCCACAGAGAAAGGAACACCATGTCCGCCATCACAATTGACCGCACTGGCACCCGCGAAGGATTGCTTCGCCTGGCCATGCGGGCCGACGCCGTCATCACCGGCCTTGCCGGTTTGGCAGGCCTCCCGCTTGCCGGTTGGCTCGCAGAGACATCCGGCACGACTCTCGCATTCGAGTACGGCATGGGCGCGTTCTTCATCGCCTACGGCCTGATCGTGTTCGGGCTTGCCGCGTTGCCCTCGGTGAAGCGGGCCGGGATGGGCGTGATCATCGCCAACCTGCTGTACACGGTCGCTGCCGTCGTTCTCGTTCTGGCAGATGTCTTCCCGTTGACCGCTACCGGTGTGGTTCTCACGTTGGCGTCCGGGATTTACACGCTGGCGTTCGCCGAGCTGCAGTACCAGGGCTGGCGCCGCATCAAGGCGTAGGCCGTCCAGTGGCCACTTGTGGCACGGTTTCTTCCGAAATACGTGTCATAAGTGGCCATTCGGCATTTACAACTTGCGCAGCCTCAGGCGGTTGATCGCGTGGTCGGCGTCCTTGCGCAACACCAGCGTCGCGCGTGGCCGCGTCGGCAGGATGTTCTCAATCAGGTTGGGCCGGTTGATGGAATGCCAGATGTCGCGGGCGGCGAACACCGCGGCGTCATCGGTCAGCGTCGCGTAGTGGTGGAAGTGCGAGGCGGGATCGGCGAACGCCGTCGTCCGCAGGCCAAGAAACCGGTTGATGTACCACTGCTCGATGTCCTCGATGCGGGCGTCGACGTACACGGAGAAGTCGAACAGATCCGACACCATCAGCGCCGGACCCGTCTGTAACACGTTGAGGCCCTCAAGGATCAGGATGTCCGGATGCTTGATGATCTGCTTTTCGCCAGCCACGATGTCGTAGAGCAGGTGCGAGTAGACCGGTGCGCAGACCTTGTCGGCGCCTGACTTCACGGCGGTTACGAATCGCATCAGCGCGCGCCGGTCGTAGCTGTCCGGAAAGCCTTTGCGGTGCATTATATTTCGACGGGTCAGCTCGGCGTTCGGGTACAAGAAGCCGTCGGTGGTGACCAGGTCGACCTGCGGATGGTGCCCGAATCGCGCCAGAAGCGCCTGCAGCACACGGGCGGTGGTTGACTTGCCGACGGCCACGCTGCCTGCGACGCCGATGATGAACGGCACCGGACGGTCCGGATTCTGCTGTGGCTCACCGAGGAACTCGGAGGTCGCGGCGAACAGTCGTTGGCGCGCCGCGACCTGAAGGTGGATCAACCGGGCGAGCGGCAGGTAGACCTCTTCGACCTCGAGCAGGTCGAGTTTCTCGCCGAGGCCGCGAAGCGCAAGCACCTCGTCTTCGGTCAGCTTCATCGGCGTCGACATGCGCAGTGCGCGCCATTGACTCCGGTCGAACTCCACATAGGGGCTCGGCTCGCTCAGCCGCGGCATGGGGTCAGTCTTGCAGTTAGCGTGGTCGCCATGGAGCCCGGCACCCTCATCGGCGAATATCTGCTGCTCGGTTTGCGCTTCGACCGGATCGAGGAAGGCTACGTCGACTCATTCACCGGCGACCCTGCCCTGCGTCAGCAGGTGCAGAACGAGCCCGCGCCCGATGCCGCCGACCTGGCTGTGGCGGCGGAGCGCCTGCTGGCCGAAATTCCCGACGGCCTCGATCCGGCCCGCGCCGACTACGTCGCGGCCCACCTGCGGGCGCTGGCCTGCGCGGGCAGGAAGTTCGCCGGTCAAGACGTCGGCTTCGTCGACGAGGTCGCGGCCTATTTCGACGTGCACATCGCCAAAGGCGATCCCGACCGCTACCGGCAGGCGCACTGCAAGCTCGAGGACGCCCTACCCGGCAGCGGACCGCTAGCGGACCGTATGCAGGCCTATCGTGCGTCCGAGGAGATCCCGCCGGCCCGCCTCGAGGAAGCCATCCACGCGTTTTCCAGCGCGTTGCGAGACCGGGTGCGCGCCGAATACCCGCTGCCCGACACCGAAACCGTCACCTACGAGGTAGTCACCGACAAGCCGTGGTCGGGGTTCAACTACTACCTCGGTGACTACCGCTCCACCGTCGCCGTCAACGCCGACCTCAAACAGCAGATGTCGAACCTGCCACGGCTGGTCGCGCACGAGTCCTATCCGGGCCACCACACCGAGCACTGCCGCAAGGAAGCCGGGCTCGTCGAGGGCAAGGGCCATGCCGAGCAGACCATCTTCCTGGTCAACACACCGCAGTGCCTGATGGCCGAGGGTCTTGCGGACCTCGCCCTGCACGCCGCGATCGGGCCGGGCTGGGGGGCCTGGGCGGCGGAGATCTACGCCGACCTCGGCCTGCGGTTCGACGGCGAGCGCGCCGAGGCGGTCTCGGAGGCCGCCGCCGCACTGGCTGACGTGAGACAGGACGCCGCGCTGATGCTGCATGACGAGCACCGCGACGTCGACGACGTCGTCGACTTCCTCAAGCGCTGGCTGCTGGTCAACGACGAACGTGCCCGGCAGACGCTGCGCTTCCTGTCCTCACCGCTGTGGCGCGCCTACACCAGCACCTATGTCGAGGGTTATCGGTTGCTGCGGGGGTGGCTGGAGGCCCGGCCCGACGGCGTCAGCCTCGGCGAACGGTTCGGGCGGCTGCTGGACGAGCCGTTGATCCCGTCGTCGCTGCGGGACGTAGGCTTGAGGCCATGTCTGCAGAACCCGTAACCACCTCTGCCGCCGCGCCCGGTGCCGAATACGCAGATACCGCGAGCGCCGCCTACCGATCGATCCTGCAGATCATCGAATCCGTCGAGCCCCGCATTGCGGCGGCGACGCGCAAAGAGCTTGCCGATCAACGTGATTCGCTCAAGCTCATCGCCAGTGAGAACTACGCCTCCCCGGCGGCGTTGCTCACCATGGGCAGCTGGCTGTCCGACAAATACGCGGAGGGCACCATCGGGCACCGGTTCTACGCCGGCTGCCAGAACGTCGACACCGTCGAAACCGTGGCCGCCGAGCATGCCCGTGAGCTGTTCGGTTCGCACTACGCCTACGCGCAGCCGCACTCCGGCATCGACGCCAACCTCGTTGCGTACTGGGCGATCCTGGCCACCCGCGTCGAGGCCCCCACGCTCGCCGAACAAGGCGTGAAGAACGTCAACGACCTGTCGGAAGCGGACTGGGAGCAGCTTCGCGGCAAGCTGGGCAACCAGCGGCTGCTCGGCATGTCCCTGGACGCCGGCGGGCATCTCACCCACGGCTTCCGGCCGAACATTTCCGGCAAGATGTTCCACCAGCGCAGCTACGGCACCGACCCGGAAACCGGGCTGCTGGACTACGACGCGCTGGCCGCCGCGGCGCGCGAATTCAAGCCGCTGATCCTGGTCGGCGGATACTCGGCCTACCCGCGGCGGATCAACTTCGCCACGCTGCGCGAGATCGCCGACGAGGTGGGCGCCACCCTGATGGTCGACATGGCGCACTTCGCCGGGCTCGTCGCGGGCAAGGTGTTCACGGGCGACGAGGACCCCGTGCCGCACGCACACGTCACGACCACCACGACGCACAAGTCGCTGCGTGGACCGCGAGGCGGGCTGGTGCTGGCAACCTCCGAATACTCCGACGCCGTCGACAAGGGCTGCCCAATGGTGTTGGGCGGACCGCTTTCTCACGTGATGGCGGCCAAGGCCGTTGCGCTGGCGGAGGCCCGTCAGCCTGCGTTCCAGGCTTACGCGCAGCGGGTCGCCGACAACGCAAAGGCCCTCGCCGACGGCTTCCTGCGGCGCGACGCGCGACTGGTCACCGGCGGCACCGACAACCACATTGTGCTGCTCGATGTGACGTCGTTCGGACTGACGGGCCGCCAGGCCGAGTCGGCACTGCTGGACTCCGGTGTCGTCACCAACCGCAACTCGATCCCGGCCGACCCCAACGGCGCCTGGTACACCAGCGGCATCCGGTTGGGCACCCCGGCGCTGACCACCCGCGGGTTCGGCGCCGACGATTTCGACCGCGTCGCCGAGCTGATCGTGGACGTGCTGTCCAACACACAGCCCGAGGGCACGTCCAAGGCCAAGTACATGCTGGCCGACGGCACCGCCGAGCGGGTGCACGCAGGTGCCTCCGAACTGCTGGCAGCCAACCCGCTGTACCCGGGTTTGTCGCTGTAGACGTAGCCGTAGACGTCGCTGTAAACGTAGCCCCCAAATTTTGAGTCTGGGGTGCCAGACTCACGCACCGTGACCGCGACAGCTGAGGTTTCCACGTCCGTCATGACCGCTTCGCTCGCCGAAGTCGACCCCGACATCGCCGATCTGCTGGACAGGGAACTGGGCCGCCAGCGCGACACGCTGGAGATGATCGCGTCGGAGAACTTCGCGCCGCGCTCCGTGCTGCAGTTGCAGGGCAGCGTGCTCACCAACAAGTACGCCGAGGGGTTGCCCGGCCGCCGCTATTACGGCGGGTGCGAGCACGTCGACGCCATCGAGAACATCGCCCGCGACCGCGCCAAGTCCTTGTTCGACGCCGAATTCACCAATGTGCAACCGCATTCCGGCGCGCAGGCCAACGCCGCGGTGCTCGCCGCGCTGATGTCACCGGGCGAGCGGCTGCTCGGCCTCGACCTCGCCAATGGCGGTCACCTGACTCATGGCATGAAGCTGAACTTCTCCGGCAAGGTGTACGAGAGCGGTTGCTACGGAGTGGATCCCGTCACTGGCCGGATCGACATGGACGCAGTGCGGGCCAAGGCCATCCAGTTCCGGCCAAGGGTCTTGGTCGCCGGGTGGTCGGCGTACCCGCGGATCGTCGACTTCGCGGCGTTCAGCGACATCGCCGACGAGATCGGCGCGCACCTGTGGGTGGACATGGCGCACTTCGCCGGTCTGGTGGCCGCGCGTCTGCACCCGTCACCGGTGCCGCACGCCGACCTGGTGTCGACGACCGTGCACAAGACGTTGGGCGGCGCTCGATCGGGCTTGATCCTGGGCAAGCAACAGTTTGCGAAGGCCGTGAACTCGGCGGTCTTTCCCGGCACGCAGGGCGGACCCGCGATGCAGGTGGTCGCGGCCAAGGCCGTCACCTTCAAGATCGCGGGGACTCAGGAGTTCGTCGAACGCCAGCACCGCACGCTTTCTGGTGCTCGCATCATCGCCGACCGGCTGATGGGCGCCGACGTCAAACGAGCGGGGGTCGGCGTCGTCACCGGCGGCACCGATGTCCATCTGGTGCTCGTCGACCTTCGTGATTCAGCGATGGATGGCAAGGCCGCCGAGGATCTGCTGGGTGGCATCGGCATCACCGTCAATCGCAACGCCGTGCCCAACGATCCGCGACCGCCGATGGTCACGTCGGGGCTGCGGATCGGCACGTCCGCGCTAGCCACCCGCGGCTTCGGCGACGCCGAATTCACAGAGGTCGCCGACGTCATCGCCACCGCGCTGGCACAACCGGCCGATGTGTCGTCGCTGGCGGCCCGGGTGCGCCGCCTGGCCAGCGAGTTTCCGCTGTACGACGGCCTGGAAGCCTGGGAATTGCACGGTCGCTGAGACACGGCACACCCGATTTCAGAAAGTGTGTGAACTCGGGTTACAGTTACTTTTATGGCACAGAGACCTGTACCTAGTGCGTTGTTACTCGAGCTCGAGCCGGTCGTGCAGCAGGAACTGCGGCGCCACATCGACACCGAGGACCTCTGGTACGCGCACGACTACGTGCCGTTCGACCAGGGCGAGAACTTCGCCTTCCTCGGCGGCCGCGACTGGGACCCGTCGCAGGTAACGCTGCCCAAGGCCGTCACCGACGCGCTCGAGATCCTGCTGATCACCAAGGACAACCTCGCCGCCTACCACCGCGAGTTCGTGTTCAGCTTCATCCTCGAGGAGAAGTGGGGCCGCTGGATTGGCCGTTGGACCGCCGAGGAGCACCTGCACGCCGTCGCGCTGCGCAACTATCTCGTGGTCACTCGCGAGATCGACCCGGCCGCCAACGAGGACGTGCGCGTCCAGCACGTGATGAAGGGCTACCGCGCCGACACCTACAGCCAGATCGAGCGCCTGGTGTTCATGGCGTTCTTCGAGCGCGAGCACGCCGTGTTCTGCCGCAACCTCGAAGCGCAGATCACCGAACCGGTGCTGAGGAACATGATCGGCCGCATCGCCCGCGACGAGGAGCGCCACGAGGAGTTCTTCGCCAACCTCGTCTCGCACTGCGTGATCTACAGCCGCGACGAGACCGTCGAGGCGATCGCGCGCCGCGCAGCCGAACTCGGCCCCGTCGGTGGGGACATCGACGCGTATAAAGACAAAGTGGCCAAGGTCGAAGACGCCGGCATCTTCGGGCCGGAGCACTTGCGCCAGGTGATCGCTGACTTCATCACCGCGTGGGGGCTGGCCGAAGAGCCGTCGCTGCGCCAATACGTCACTAGTTAGCCACGGCGCGCCTGCGCGGCGCGGAGCGCTCAGCGAGAGTAGCGTCGTTTCTCGATGGCTAGCGACATGCTCTGCTGTCCGGGCGGTACCGATCGTTTCGATCCCGGGAGGACCGGCCCCGGTCCTGGTACCGCAGTGTCCGCCGAGAAGTTCGTGCGGGGCCGCGCGGGCTCTAGGAGCGCTACGTGACCGAAAATCGCCTCCGGACCTACGTGCTCGACACCTCCGTGCTGCTGTCCGATCCTTGGGCCTGTACGAGGTTTGCTGAGCACGAAGTCGTGGTCCCGTTGGTGGTCATCAGCGAACTGGAAGCCAAGCGGCATCATCACGAGCTTGGCTGGTTCGCCCGGCAGGCCTTGCGGATGTTCGACGATCTGCGGCTCGAACACGGACGGCTGGATCAGCCGATTCCCGTTGGGACGCAAGGCGGCACGCTGCATGTCGAGCTGAATCACAGCGATCCCACGGTGCTGCCCGCTGGTTTCCGGACCGAGACGAACGATGCGCGGATTCTGACGTGCGCGGCCAATCTCGCGGCGGAGGGCAAGCGAGTCACGTTGGTCAGCAAGGATATTCCGCTGCGGGTCAAGGCGGGCGCGGTCGGCCTGTCTGCCGACGAGTACCACGCCCAGGACGTCATCACGTCCGGCTGGACGGGGATGGACGAGCTCGACGTTTCACCGGACGAGATCGACACGCTGTACGCCGACGGCGAGATCGATCTGGAGGCCGCGCGTAATCTCCCGTGCCACACGGGAATTCGGCTGCTGGGCGGTAGCTCCCACGCCTTGGGCCGGGTCAACCCCGAGAAGCGCGTGCAACTGGTGCGTGGCGATCGCGAGGTATTCGGGCTGCGCGGCCGCTCCGCCGAGCAGCGGGTGGCGCTGGATCTGCTGCTCGACGAGTCAGTCGGCATCGTTTCACTGGGCGGCAAGGCCGGAACCGGCAAGTCCGCGCTCGCACTGTGTGCAGGACTGGAGGCGGTGCTGGAGCGCCGCACACAACGCAAGGTCGTCGTGTTCCGGCCGCTGTACGCGGTCGGCGGACAAGACCTCGGCTACCTGCCCGGCAGCGAGAGCGAAAAGATGGGCCCGTGGGCCCAGGCGGTCTTCGACACGCTCGAAGGCCTGGCGAGCCCGGCGGTGCTCGAGGAGGTGCTATCGCGCGGCATGCTCGAGGTGTTGCCGCTGACGCACATCCGCGGGCGCTCGCTGCACGACTCGTTCGTGATCGTCGACGAGGCGCAGTCGCTGGAACGCAACGTGCTGCTGACCGTGCTGTCCCGGCTGGGTGCGGGCTCGCGGGTGGTGCTCACCCACGACGTCGCGCAGCGCGACAACTTGCGGGTGGGGCGCCACGACGGTGTGGCAGCGGTGATCGAGAAGCTCAAGGGCCACCCGCTGTTCGCGCACATCACGCTGCTGCGCAGCGAGCGTTCGCCGATCGCGGCGCTGGTCACCGAGATGCTCGAAGAGATCAGCCCCGGCGCCCTCCCCTGACCGCGATTTCGGCGCGCTTACCCGTCGCTCAGCATGGATAACCGCGCCGAAATCACCAGTCGGTAGGCTGCTTGCGTGCCGAAGCGACCCGACAGCCAGGCCTGGCGGTACGCCAGAACCGTCCTCGGCGTGCTCGCGGCCGCCGCGGTGCTGATCGTCGGCGGCCTCACCGGCCACATCCGTAAGGCAGGCGCCGAGGACGTCGACTGCTCGAAGGTCAAGTGCGTCGCGTTGACGTTCGACGACGGGCCGAGCCCGTACACCGACCGGCTGCTGCAGATCCTCAAGGACAACGACGCGCCCTCGACGTTCTTCTTGATTGGCAACAAGGTCGCGGCCAATCCCGCAGGCGCCAAGCGCATTGCCGACGCCGGCATGGAGGTGGCCAACCACACGTGGGAACACCCCAACATGACGACCATCCCGCCTGAGGACATCGCGAGTCAGATCTCCAAGGCCAACGACGCCATCCAAGCCGCCACCGGCCAGCGGCCCAACCTGTTGCGCACAGCGGGCGGACTGATCAACGACAACGTGCTCGCGGCGGCCAAGCAGCAGGGCATGGCTGACATCAACTGGGACGTCATCCCGTTCGACTGGGCCAACGACTCCAACATCGCGGCAACCACCTACATGCTCAAGACGCAGATCAAGCCCGGTTCGGTCGTGTTGTTCCACGACACCTACTCGAGCACCGTCGATGTGGTGTATCAGTTCATCCCGGTGCTCAAGCGAAACGGCTATCACCTGGTGACCGTCAGCCAGCTGCTTGGCCCCCGCGAACCGGGCAGCGCCTACGGCAGCCGCGACAACGGGCCGCCGGCCAATGACATCACCGACATCCCGCCCGCCGAGATCCCCACGCTGCCGAACACGCTGTCGCCCCCGCCGATGCCGAACTTGCCGATCACCGATATCCCGGACCAGAACTCCGGCGGCCCCAACAACGGCACCTAACGGCGGCGGCCGCCCCTGACCAGGAACCACCCTGCGGCCGCGGCGCCGCTCAGTGCCACCACCCGGTCGGCCCTGTCGGCTTTGGGCAGGTCCAGCAGCGAGACCAGGACAAGCATCGCGAAGCCGGTCCGTAACGCCGGCTGGCTGGTCGCGGTCGTCACCAGGGTCGCTGGGCTACGGGTGGCCGGGTCCAGGATTACGGTCACCGTTCCTCCTCCTGATGAAATCTCCAAGTCGGGCCGGGGTTGACGCTAATTCGCTCAAGAGCGTTGAGGAATAGGGTGTTTCCCTATTTCTGGCATGGCTAGGTTTTGCCCATGTGTCGGCCGAGTTCAGCGCGCGACTTGATGCCCAGCTTGCGGTAGATCCGGGCCAGGTTCGCCTCGACGGTCTTCGGGCTGATGAACAGTGCGGCCGCGACGTCGCGGTTTTTCATACCCGACGCGGCAAGCTCGGCGACCCGCTGTTCGGATGGCGTGAGCTGCGCGGTCTGGCGCGGACCGACACTGGCGCGGGCGAGTTCGGCACGCGTACGGTCGGCCCACAGCGGGATGTGGAGCTGCTCGAAGATGCCCAACGCGTCCTGCAGGCACGCCGACGCGGGGTCCTTGCGGCGTTGCCTGCGTCGAAGTTGCCCCAGCAGCAACAGCGTTCGCGCCCGTTCGAACGGCATCGCCAGCCGATCATGTTCGGCCATGGCGCGCCCGGCGGCCTCAGCCGCGGCGTCGACGTCGCCTTGGGAAGCCAGCACCATGCTTCGGCCTCTTGCGCCGACAGCGAGCATCCACGCCCGGTCCACCCGCCGGCCGTTGCGCTCGAGCGCCGCCACCAACGGCTCCGCCTCGGCGAGCCGCCCCAACTGAACCAGCGCCTCGATGGCGTCGGCCAGGTACGCCGCGTTGGGCAGCTCGGTCGGGCTACCCGCCGGGTCGAACCCGCTCATCAGCGGCCGCAGGGTTGAGATCGCGGCCTCGTAGCGGCCCATCGACACTTCCAGGAATCCCATCGCGGCAATGACGCGCTCCGCCAACCGAAATGACCCGATGCGCTTGCTGATCGCGATCGCCTCTTCGGCCGCCTGCCGCGCCTCGGACTCGCGGCCGGCGTACGTGGCCAGCTTGGCGCGCAGGCCGTAAGCCAGGAACATCGGTGTGTCACCGCCGAGCTGGCGTGCTCGTTCCATGGCGTCCTCAGCGGCCAGCGCGGCATCGCCGAAGTCACCGCGCCAGATGCTGGTGAGCACGACATGCTGCGCGATGAAGATGAGCTCGCCCTCCTCGCCCTTCTCCACGCAGCGACTTCGGATCGCCTGGAACTCGCGATGGGCCTCATCGACCTGACCGCTCCACGCCAGCAGGAGGGTGCGCTGCACATGTGGCCGAAATACCAACGGCGTGACGATCTCCGGATCCTCCAACTCAACCGCGCGGCGAAGGCTCACGTCATCCAGGCCTTGCCCGCACAGGAACCGCAGCACCGTACGCATGCCGAGCGCCATGCTCAACAAGTGAGGCTGTCCGAGGCGCTCGGCGCCCACCACCGCCTCATCGACCGATGCCATGCCGGCTTGGGCCTGGTTGGTATTGAGCAGGGTGTAGGCCAACGTGATCAATATCTGTACGCGCAGCGGACTTTCGGCTTCTGCCTCGCTCAGGGCGTCCTGCAACAAGCGGCTGCCCTCGAAGAAGCCGTCACCGTAGAGCCGGACGACGGCCAGCCGGCTCAACGCCTCCGCGCGCAGGTTGCCGGGTGCCAGCCCGTCGATGGTCTCCTCGAGCACGGCGCGCGCCCGCTCCTGGTCGCCGGCGTCGAAATGGTGCAGCGCGGACCGAAGCCGACGCTCGGGAGTGTCGCCGCCAAGCCCAATTGCCAGGTCGACCAGCTCGGCCGCCGCCGCCGGTGCCCCTCGCACGCGAGCTGACTCCGCCGCCTGGTCGAGCGCCCGCAGCGTGACTTGGTCACCACTGGTCGCGGCCAGCGCCAGATGGCGCGCGCGCAACTCGGGTTCGTCGACGATGTCGGCGAGACGGCGGTGCAGTGTTCGGCGCAGGCTCGGTGCGGCTTCGTTGTACAGGCCCCTTGCCAGCAGGGGATGGGCGAACTGGATCCGGTTGCCGTCGATCGCGATGATTCCTTCGCTTTCCGCGTTCTCCAGCAGCTCGATCAACCGGTCGTCGTCGTTGATCGTCGCGCTTGACACCTGCTCCACCGTCGGAGAGGCCATGCAGGACGCGGCGAGCAGCGCGTGGTGCACTTCGGGATCGAGGCCACTGATCCTGGCCCGTACGACCTCGGCCAGCGTGCGTGGCAGCGATGTCTCGACCCCGGGTGCCCGTTCGGCGATTGCTCGTGCCAATTCGATTGCATAGAAGGGGTTTCCGCCTGATACTTCATGAATTCTCCCCATAGTCGGGCGGGAGAACGGTCGTCGCAGTCGCGCCGACACGGCTGCGTGAAGCTCCTGAATACCCAACGGATGCAACCGGATTCGATTCACTGAATCGGGCCTGGGCATTTGCAGCCAGGCGCCGCCTGCGCCGCTGCCGTTGGTGCGGACGCAGCCGAGAATGCCGACCGGCCCGGAGAACCGCCTCGCCGCGAACGCCACCACGTGCATGCTCGACGGGTCGATCCACTGCAGGTCGTCGATCGCCACCAGCAGCGGTCCGTAGTCGGTGAGATATTCGACGACCGACAGGAATGCCGCGGCCACAGCGCGCTGATCGGTGACCGAGCCGTTGTCCGTCCGCAACAGCACCTGGTCCACCGCGGCCCGCTGCGGCTCGGGCAGGTCCGCCCATGCGGACGCCGGCACCCCGTCCAGCAGGTCGGCCAGGGCGGCATACGCCAAAACGGACTCGGCCGCTGCGGCGCGCGCCGACAACACCTGGAATCCCTTGTCCTGCGCAGATTCCAGGGCAGCTAACCACAGCGTGGTCTTGCCGATGCCCGGCTCACCCTCAATCAGCAACGCCGATGGCTGTGAGGCCGCTGACGCCAGGAATCCACTTACGCTGCGCCCTTCTACCGGACGGCTCCCCAAGCCCACCGCTGGCATGCGTAGAAGACTTCCAGCCACCGGCGCAATCGAAACCCTTTTGGGCTAATTAGCCGACGGTTGGCGGGCAGGCGTGCTACGCGTCGCCATCCTTGACCTGGGCCATCGCGAGCACATCGAGCCGGCGATCCAGCTCTTCCAGCGACAATTTGTCGCCGATCAGTCCCCGGTCGATGACCGTCTGGCGGATCGTCTTCTTCTCCTTGAGCGCCTGCTTGGCGACCGCGGCGGCCTCCTCGTAGCCGATCGCCGAGTTCAGCGGTGTGACGATCGACGGCGAGGACTCCGCCAGCTCGCGCAGCCGATCCTCGTTGGCGATCAGGCCGTCGATGCAGCGCTCGGCGAACAGCTTCGAGCCGTTGGTGAGCAGCTTGAACGACTCCAGCAGGTTGCGGGCCATCATCGGGATGTAGACGTTGAGTTCGAACGCGCCTGCTGCGCCGCCCCACGCGATCGCGGCGTCATTGCCGACGACCTGGGCGGCGACCTGCGTGAGCGCCTCAGGGATGACGGGGTTCACCTTGCCCGGCATGATCGAGCTGCCCGGCTGCAGATCGGGCAGTTGGATCTCGCCAAGGCCGGTCAGCGGCCCGGAACCCATCCAACGGATGTCGTTGGCGATCTTGGTCAGCGACACCGCGATGGTGCGCAGCGCGCCCGACGCCTCGACCAGCCCGTCGCGGGCCGCTTGCGCCTCGAACGAGTTGACCGCCGTGCGCAATTCGGCCACGCCGGTCTGATTCACCAGCACCTCGACGACCTTCGCGCCGAACCCGTCCGGTGCGTTGAGGCCGGTGCCGACGGCGGTGCCGCCGATGGCGAGTTCACCAAGCCGGGGAAGACACCCGCGCACCCTTTCTATGCCGGCTTCGATCTGGCGGGCGTAGCCGCTGAACTCCTGGCCGAGTGTCACGGGCACGGCATCCATCAGGTGCGTGCGACCCGACTTCACCACGGTGCGCCATTGCCGAGCCTTGCCCGCCAGGGATTCGTGCAACACTTCGAGCGCCGGAATCAGTTGCCGCACAGCGGCTTCCGTGGCCGCAATGTGCGTGGCGGTGGGGAAGGTGTCGTTCGACGACTGCGACATGTTGACGTCGTCGTTGGGATGCACGGTAACGCCGTTCTGCCCGGCGATGCTGGCGATCACCTCGTTGGTGTTCATGTTCGAGCTGGTGCCCGAGCCGGTCTGGAACACGTCGATCGGGAATTGATCGTCGTGCAGACCGTCGGCGATCTCACCGGCCGCGGCGATGATCGCGTCGGCCTTCTCCGGCGCAAGCAGACCCAGATCCTTGTTCACCTGAGCGCATGCGCCTTTGAGCAGCCCGAGGGCCCGGATCTGCGTGCGCTCCAGTCCGCGTCCGGAAATCGGGAAGTTCTCCACCGCCCTCTGCGTCTGTGCGCGCCACAGCGCGTTGATCGGCACCCGGACCTCGCCCATGGTGTCGTGCTCGACGCGGTACTCAGTCCCGACGTCGCTGTCGCTATCGATGGTCATGCCTCGACTCTCACTCGCTCCGGTCCTCGCTCGTTCCTCGCTGCGATCCTCACTCGCGGTCGTCTTCGGATGCTCATGTGTGCCCTTCTCCTGTCGGTGATTACGGCAGCGGATATACAGCGCTGCTGTCGCCGGTGAAATCGATGGCGGAATATTCGTTGAGCTTTGACAACCGGTGGTAGGCCTCGATCATCCGCACGGTGCCCGACTTGCTGCGCATGACGATCGACTGCGTGGTGCAGCCGCCACCGTAGAAGTGGACGCCCTTGAGCAGATCGCCGTCGGTGACGCCGGTGGCGCAGAAGAAGACGTTGTCCCCGGACACCAGGTCCTCGGTGAACAGCACCTGATCCAGGTCGTAGCCGCGGTCGATCGCCTTCTGGCGTTCATCGTCATCCTTGGGTGCCAGCTGGCCTTGGATAGCGCCGCCCATGCAGCGGATGGCGGCAGCGGCGATGATGCCCTCGGGCGTGCCGCCGATGCCCACCAGCAGATCGGTACTGGTGTTGGGCCGGCACGCCGAGATCGCGCCAGCAACGTCGCCATCCGAGATCAGCCGGCATCGGGCGCCCGCGGCCCTGACGTCTGCGATCAGCGTCTCGTGCCGCGGCCGGTCCAGGATGCACACCGTCAAATCGGACACCGACACGTTCTTGGCCTTGGCGACCCGGCGGATGTTGTCACCGATCGGGGCTTTGATGTCGATGGCGTCGACGGCGTCGGGTCCGACGGCGATCTTGTTCATGTAGAACACCGCCGACGGGTCGTACATGGTGCCGCGCTCGGACACCGCCAGCACCGAGATCGCATTGGAAAGGCCCTTGGCCATCAATGTGGTGCCATCGATGGGGTCGACGGCGAAGTCGCACTCGGGCCCGTCGCCGTTCCCGACGTCCTCGCCGTTGTAGAGCATCGGCGCGTTGTCCTTCTCGCCCTCGCCGATCACCACGACACCGCGCATCGATACCGAGTTGACCAGCTCGCGCATGGCGTCGACGGCCGCGCCGTCGCCACCCTCCTTATCGCCGCGCCCTACCCACCGGCCCGCCGCCATTGCGCCGGCCTCGGTAACTCGCACGAGTTCGAGAGCGAGGTTGCGATCGGGGGCTTCACCACGCGAGGGGCTCATGCGCCAGATTCTCCCATTCGCCGGTCACCGATAGGCAGCTGGGATACTGGCGGTGTGAGTAGGAAGCCTCTGCCCAACCCAGATGTCGCCGGCCAACCGGCTCCGGCCCCCAAGCCCGCAAAGCCGCGGATACTGCAGGACGGGCGCGACATGTTCTGGTCAATCGCGCCGCTGGTGATCGCGTGCATCGTGCTGGCGGGGTTGTTGGGAATGTGCTCGTTCGCACCGAACGGGCCTGGCAAGGGGCCGACGCCGACCTATGACGCTCCCGCCGCGCTGCAGGCCGATGCCGACGCCCTGAATATCCCGATCCGGCTGCCGCGGCTGCCCGAGGGCTGGCAGTCCAACTCCGGCAGCCGCAAGGGCATCGAGGGTGGGCGCACCGATCCGATCTCCGGTGAGCAGTCCCGCGCCGTCAGCTCCAGTGTCGGATACCTCGCGCCCAGCGGCATGTTCGTGAGCCTGACGCAGAGCAACGCCGACGAGGACAAGCTGGTTGCCTCCATCAACACCGATCTCTACCCGACTGGGGCGCAGACCGTCGACGGCGTGAAATGGGTGGTGTACGAGGGTTCCCAAGGTTCAAGCCAGGACGGCAAGCCGGCCGAGCCGGTGTGGACCACCCGGCTGAACGGGCCGGGCGGCCCGGCACAGATCGCGATAACGGGCGCCGCCGGTACCGACGAGTACCGTATGCTGGCCCAGGCGACGCAGACCCAGTCGCCGTTGTCCGCCAAATAGGAGCCGCCATGACCGCGCCGGAAGCCGACCTGACCGGATGGACCGCAGCGCCGTTTTCCGCCGCCGGGTATACCTACGACGTCTACCGCAAGGGTGAGGGCCCCGGCGTAGTACTGATCCCCGAGATGCCGGGCATCCATCCCGGCGTGCTAGGGCTGGGTAATCATTTGGTGGACAACGGATTCACCGTGGCCTGCCCTTCCCTTTACGGAACGCCGGGCGCGCCGGGTGTCAGGCCGGGTGCGGTGCCGGTGATGCTGCGTGGTTGTGTGGCAAAGGAATTCGCGGCGTTTGCGACCAACGCCGACCGGCCGGTTGCGCACTATCTGCGAGCGCTGGCCCGGGACCTGAATGAGAAGACCCCTGGCAAGGGGGTCGGTGTGATCGGCCAGTGCTGGAGCGGTGGCTTCGCGCTGGCGGCTGCGGTCGACGACAGCGTGCTGGCCCCGGTACTGAGCCAACCGTCACTGCCGATCGGATTGACTGCGAAGCATCGTAGCGATCCAGGCCTGTCTGAAGCCGAATTGAAGATCGTCGAACAGCGAGCCGCCAACGACGGCTTGTGCGCGCTGGGTCTTCGGTTCAGTGAGGACGTGCTGTCGCCGGGTGCACGCTTCAAGACGCTCAAGGACCGGCTCGGTGACGCGTTCGAGGTCATCGAAATCAGCTCGAAGAAGGGCAACGAGCATAATTTCGGCAAGATGGCTCATTCGGTGTTGACCTTGGAGGTGCGGGAGGTCGACTTGCATCCCGCCTACGAGGCACGCAAGCGCGTCGTCCAATTCCTCAAGGAGAGGCTGGCTTAGGTCCTACCGCCGCTGTCTTCACGGCCGGCTTGGTCTTGCCGCGCCTGAGGCTGCGTTCAAACCAGCCCAAAAGCCTTCGCTGCTTTGGCTTTTCGTCGTCTCCCGGCATCTCCAGTGGTACGTCCTTGTACACCGCCAAGTAAACGCTGATGGTGGTGACGACGACGATCATCAGAACCGGGCCGATGACGATGCCCCATGCGCCGAACATGGCGAGGCCGGCGAATACAGCCAACAGCATCAGCGCCGAGTCGAGGCGGGCCGCCCGAGGCACCAGGATCGGCCGCAGGAAGTTGTCGATGTTGGTCACCACGATCAGGTGGAAGACGATCACGAACACACCGCCGAAGACGTTGCCGAACAGGATCATTCCGATACCGAACGGGATCGTGATGATGCCGCTGCCGAGCGGAATCACCGACAATGCCGACAGCAGCACCGCGAAAAGGAAGAACCCCTGATGGAAACCGGCGATGTAGATCGAGGCTGCGCCCGCGACGCCCTGGCAGACGGCGATGACGAACTGCCCCATGACGGTGCCCTTCACCATCGCGCCCATCTTGGCCATGTAGAGGTCGGTGACCTCCTCGCCGAGCGGATTGAGTTGGCGGATGATGGTCAGCACCGCTTCGCGGTTCACCAGCAGCGAGATGAACACGTACAGGAACAGGATTGCGGCCGTAATCGCGCCGAACGCGCCGCCCGCGGCGCCCTGCAGTAGACCAAGCAGCCATTCCCCAACCTTCTGCGCGACGCTGGCCATCGAACCCCGCAGTGAGTCCGGGGTGACCGTCGTGTCGATGAACGGCACGCGGCGCAGCACGTCGTTGACGAGGCGCAGCGCCTGATCGCCAAGGGCCGACAGGTCCGTCCGCCCGACCCACTCGGCGACCCGCTCGACCATGTTGGTGATCTGAACGACCGCGAGGAACACGAACAGGCTCAGGGGTGCCACGACCGCGGCCATCGCCGCCAAGAGCGTCAGCGTCGCCGACAACCCCGTGCCGAACCGGCTGTTGAGGCGATTGAACAGCGGCGTGAACAGGTAGGCCGCCACCGCGGCCACGACGACGAGAATGAAGTAGCCACGCAGGAAGTAGGCGCCGAACGCGATGGCGACGGCGGTCGCCACCGCCAGCGCACGCTTCTGCGTCAGTGTGAATTCGGTATTCATTGCGGGCACTGGCATACCGTAGCCAGGTTGCGCCGTTTGCTCAGCGGATCTGTGAACGGGCCGCGGCCTGACTGGCCCGTTGCCGTGAGATGAAGCCGACCGACATGCGCTGCATCAGCGTCGGCGACAGCCGGGCGAACAGCCATTGGGCGTGTGCCAGTCGCGGTTTCACCAGTATTGCCTTGTTCTTCTCGATGGCGCGCAACGTGTCGCGCGCCAGCCGGTCGGGGTCATATGCCGTTTTGACGCCCTGGCCCTGTAAGAAGTAGTCGCGGCCGACGAAGCCGCCGAGCGAGCCCTTGTCGAGGATCGGTGTCTCGACGGCCGACGGGCAGACGACGAGGACCCCGACGCCACGGGACACGGCCTCCGAGCGCAGCGCCAGGGACAGCCCGACGACCGCGTGCTTGGTGGTGACGTAGCTGGTGATCTGCCCGGCCGCGGTCAGCCCCGCCATCGAGGCGGTGTTGATGATGTGCCCGTGGCCCTGCCGCACCATCAGCGGGTACGCCGCGGCGACGCCGTGCACCACACCACGAATGTTGACGTCGATGATCGCGTTCCACTGGTCCAGCGTCAGCAGCTCGGTGTCGCCGCCCCACACGATGCCGGCGTTGTTGAACATCAGGTCGAGCCGCCCGGCCCGCTCGACGACCTCGTCGACGGCGGACTGCACCGCCGCTGCGTCGGTGACGTCGAGCCTTGCGGAACGGGCGTTGGCGCCCAGCCCCGCGGCGGTGCGCTCGGCGGCCTCGCCGTCGATATCGGTGCAGACCACCTCGGCGCCAGCGGCCACCAGCGCCCGGCACAACGCCGCGCCGATGCCCGAGCCCGCGCCGGTGACGATCGCCTGTTTACCTGCGAAACTCATTGGGCCTCCGCCAGTTTCATGACATGGCTGAGGATGTCGGGGTAACGCTTCAGGTGAGCGCCACCGTTGAGGTCCAGCACCTCTCCTGTCAGCCACGAGGACGCCGGCGAACTCAGGTACAGCACGGCGTTGGCGATGTCTTCGGGTGTGCCTGCCCGTCCGAGCGCCGTGTTCTCCAGATACTCCTCGACGACGCCGGGGACCGCGGCGGCCGGTTCGGTGAGCGGGGTATGCACAAACCCGGGTGCGACGGCGTTCACCCGGATTCCCCGCGGCCCGAGTTCGAGCGCCGCGACCTGAGTGAGCATCGACAGGCCCGCTTTGGCCGCGCAGTAGGCGCTCATGCCCGCCCCGGGCTGGCGCGCGTTGAGTGAGCTGATCGAGACCAGCGTGCCGCCCGAGCGCAGGTTGCGGCCCGCGTATTTGGCGACGATGAACGCGCCAGTCAGGCAGACGTCGATCACGTCGCGGAACTGGTCGACCGGCATGTCGGTGATCAGGCCGACGTTGGAGAAGCCCGCGCAGTTGACGACGACATCCACCGGGCCGGTGGCCTCGAACAGTCGTTTCACCGAGTCCTCGTCGGTGACGTCGACGGGTGCGGCGGTGTGTGGGTCGCCGAGTTCGGCAGCGCGACTGTGCGCGCCGTCGGCGTTGCGGTCGGCGACGGTGACCCGGTCGCCCTGGGCGGCGAGTGCCCGCGCCGTCGCCCACCCGATACCGGATGCGCCGCCGATCACGACCGCGCTCCGCTGGTTACCGTTGCTCATGCCTGCGGCCCTTCGACGACGACGAGACTAGAACACGTTTCAACTTAGCGCTTTGGCACACTCGACTCGTGACCGATCTGAAGATGGCCGAATCGATTTCCGTGGCCGTGACGCCCGATGAGCTGTATGCGTTGGTGTCGGATGTGACGAGGATGGGCGACTGGAGCCCGATCTGCCGGGCCTGCTGGTGGGACGAGGGAGACGGCCCGCGCGTCGGTGCCTGGTTCACCGGGCGCAACGAGGTGCCGGAACGGACGTGGGAGACCCGGTGTCAGGTGGTGGCCGCAGACCCCGGCCGGGAGTTCGCGTGGGAGGTCAACAACGGCTGGGTTCGCTGGGGTTACACGTTTGAACCCGAGGACGGCGGCACCCGGCTCACTGAGTCGTGGGAGTTCCTGGCTCCCGGCATCGCCGGGTTCCGGGAGCGCTGGGGCGCAAAGGCCGACGCGCAGATCGAGAATCGGCGCGAAGCGGCCAGCACCGGTATCCCTGCCACGCTGGCGGCAATCAAGAAGACCGCAGAGTCCTAACTTGCCGCGGTTGTGGTTCAGCGTTTGACGCAGCGGAAGCCGATGTGGCTCATGCCGGTGTCGATCGGCTGCGGTCGGCGGGCGGCGGGCCGGTAGCGCAGGCAGTAGTTGTCTGCGCACAGGAACGACCCGCCCTTGATGACCTTGCGGGGCACTCTGAACTGGGGCTGGCGCGGGTCGTAACTGCCTGCCTCGCAACAAGGATCACCGGCGCGAGTGTCGGCGTACCAGTCGGTGGTCCACTCCCACACGTTGCCCGCCATGTCGAACAGTCCGTAGCCGTTGGGCGGGAAGCTGCCCACAGCGGTGGTACGGCCATAGCCGCGGTCGGGGCGCCACGGGAAGTCCCCGTGCCAGTAGTTGGCCAGCCGCTCGCCCGGCCGCTCGGGTTCGTCGCCCCACGTGTACGTCGCAGCGTGCAACCCACCGCGTGCCGCGGTCTCCCACTCCGCTTCTGTCGGCAGCGATAGCCCGGCCCACGACGCGTAGGCCTCGGCGTCCTCATACGCGACGTGCACTGCGGGATGTTCCGCGCGCTTGTCGATCGACGAGTGTGGGCCGACCGGATGGCGCCACGATGCCCCCGGCGTCCATGTCCACCACTGGTTCAGGTGGCGCAGGTCGACCGCGCCGCTGGTCCTGGTGAACACCATCGAGCCCGGCTGCAGGTTCTCTGCGGGCGCGTCGGGGTAGTTCGCGGGATCCACCGGTCGCTCTGCGACGGTGACATAGCCTGTGGTGGCAACGAATTCGCCGAACTCGGTGTTCGTGACCTGATGAGTTTGAATCCAGAACCCATCGACGTCGACGGGGTGGGAGGGCCCTTCCTCGTCGTAGTGCTGATCCGATCCCAGGACCGAGGTCCCGCCCGGAATCCAGACGAGCTCGTTAGTCACTGAAGACGGTTGCCCAGTCGTTGCGCATGCTGACGACGGTCCAGCCATATGCCTTCGCGTGCTCCAGCGCGCGTTCCGCCCCTGCGGTGTAGGCGAATTCGCGTTGGTCGTCATCGTGGAGCACCAGCAGTCGCAGAGCCGCCGCACCGGGCCGCCCAGAGTACATCAGCATCTCGTCGTCACCGTTCGAGTTTCCCGCCGACAGGATGGGGCGTCTGCCTATCCGGCTCCAGATCCGAACTGGCTTTTCGGGTCCGTCATCCCAGATGTCCAGCGCCGGCTGGATCAACAGGTCGCCGTGACCGTCCTTACCATCAAACTTCAGGCCTTGAGCACTGCCGACTACGCGCTCGGGCGGGATGCCGTAGATCGCCCCGGTGACGGGCCGCATGAAATCGCGGCCGCCGCCCGACACGATGTAGCAGGTGAAGCCCTGCGCCTCCAGAACGCGCAGCAACTCCGCCATCGGCAGGTACGTGCACTGTTGGTACGGCTTGCCAAGGGTCGGGTGGGTGGCCTCGGCGAAGAACGTGTTGATCAGCGCCGCGTGGTCCTCGACGTTCATCGACTCGTGCAGCGACATCACAGCTCCCGCAAGCACCTTCAAATCCGAGTCATCGCCCTGGTAGTGCTTGGTGATGGCGCCACCGAACCACTGCAGATCGCCATTGACGGCAGCCTTGAACGGCTGTTGCTCCGCCAACGACGTGTCGGCGGACGCCTTCGCGGCCAGTCTGCGCACGATGAAGTCGAGCTGAATGTACGCAGGCTTCTCGCACCACAGCGTGCCGTCGTTGTCGAACACCGCGACACGTTCTTGCGGCTCAACGTAATCCGGGCCACCCTCGGCGGTGACACGACCCACGAAGTCGAGGATCGCCGACTTCGTAGGCCCGTCCACCCACGACGCGAGTTCCGCCATGCTCAACCCCCCCGCGATGCGAGGAACTTGTTGAGCTCGTCGACCGCGTGGTTGATGGTGAACGACGCGGGCTCTTGCCGCGGCGGGAACTCCTTGAATGTTTCCAGGAACTGTATCGCGATCGCCGATCCCATCATGATCAGGTAAATGCGGTCGATCATCCAGTCCCAGTAGGTGTTCGACGTGACATCGGCATGCTCGTACGGGTCGGTGCGCAAATTGAACAGCTTCGGTGCGCGCAGCCTCGTGAACGGTTCGAACCACACCTGCAGCGTGCCCGGGCAGCGCTGCTCCATGAACACGACCTTCCAGTTCTCCGCACGGATGCCCAGTACGTCGCCGTCATCGGAGAAGTAGATCATGCCGCGCCGAGGACTTTTGTCCACTTCGCCGGTCAGGTACGGCAGCAGGTTGAACCCGTCGATGTGGACCTTGTACTCAGTCTTTCCGTCGGCCCCTGCCGTGTGGCCCTTCTTGAGCTTCTCGACGATGTCGGGGTCGCCGGCGGCGGCCAGGAATGTCGGTAGCCAATCATGGTGCTGCACTATCTCATTCGACACGCTGCGAGGCTTGATCTTGCCCGGCCAGCGGATCAACTCCGGAATGCGGAAGGCACCCTCCCAGTTGGTGGCCTTCTCGCTGCGGAAGGGTGTGGTGGCACCGTCGGGCCAGCTGTTGGCATGCGGGCCGTTGTCGGTCGAGTAAATGACGATCGTGTCCTCGGCGATGCCGAGTTCGTCGACCAGATCCAGCAGCTGACCCACGTTGCGGTCGTGATCGATCATGGTGTCGTGGTATGGCGACTGCCAACGGCCGGACTGGCCCATACTTTCCGGCTTGGTGTGCGTCCGGAAATGCATGTGAGTCATGTTCATCCACACGAAGAACGGTGTGCCCGCGTCGTGCTGCTGCTTGATGAAATCGATGCACGCCGAGGTGGTTTCGTCGTCGATGGTCTCCATGCGCTTCTTTGAGAGTGGACCGGTGTCCTCGATGCGCTGCTTGCCCGTCGGCCCATACCGCTCGTCCACCTCACCGGTGTCCTCATCAGTGGCCCACGAATGGATGACACCACGCGGCATCAACGCCTTGCGTAGCAGCGGTGCCTCTTCTTCGGTGGGATAGTCCGCATTCTCCGGCTCTTCCTCGGCGTTGAGGTGATAGAGATTCCCGAAGAACTCGTCGAACCCGTGCGCGGTTGGCAGGAACTTGTTGAGGTCGCCGAGGTGATTCTTACCGAACTGGCCGGTCGCATAGCCCAGCGGCTTGAGCAGTTCGGCGATCGTCGGGTCCTCCTTTTGAAGGCCGACGTCGACGCCCGGCATGCCGACCTTGCTCATGCCGGTGCGGTACACGCTCTGTCCGGTGATGAACGACGACCGGCCGGCCGTGCAGCTCTGCTCGCCGTAGGAGTCGGTGAAAAGCATTCCCTCATTGGCGATGCGATCGATGTTGGGTGTGAAGTAGCCCATCAAACCGTGGCTGTAGCAGCTGAGGTTGGAGATGCCAATGTCGTCTCCCCAGATGACGAGGATGTTCGGCTTCCCATTCGGCATCGCAATCTCCTCTTCAATTGACGTCTCGGTCGAAGCCTAGGGCCGCAACGCAGTCGGGGACCCCGGTTTCGCGAACGGTTCACCGATCGGCGCGCTCGCGGACAAGCTTGGGGAATCGGTCTCGGTCGGGCCGAAAAATGTCGTGCGGCGAGTCGTGGAACTCGTGCAGGTCGGCGTGTGGAAACAACCGCTGATAGCGTGCCCACGCGGCGTCATCCACCAATGGACTGTTAGGACTGCGCACCACAAGCAGAGGGGACTGCAGGCGTGACAACGGTTCCCAGAACGACCGGCCCTGCGCAGCGCTGAATGTCTTGATGGCGGCCTCATAGTTGAGCCGCTCGCGAACCGGCGATCCGCGCCAGCGGCCGTCCAGCAGGCGATGGATATGCGCATCGGGCAACACGATTTCGGCGGGCACGTAGTCGCCGATCGCTATCGAACGGACACGCTCCGGGTGCGCGATCGCCCATGCGATCGCGTACGTCGTGCCCCGCGAGAACGTCATGAGGTGCACCGGCCCGTCGGTAACCGCGTCGACCACCGCGCCGACATCCGAGCCAAGCGTGGCGAGGTCGTAACCGCTTTCCGGCGCGTCGCTTCGGCCGTGGCCCCGGATCTCCACCACAACTGCCCGGCGTCCAAGCAGCGGCATGATTTCGACGTAGTCGTCGGCGACATCGGTCATGCCGGGGACGAAGATGATCGGCGCGCCCCGATCGGGGCCATCGGCGTCGAGGTAATGGATGCGGGTCTCGCCGTTAACGGTGAAGCGTGATTGGACCGTCGCTCGCACCGGCACCACAATGCCCGTTCAGTTGCGGCCGGTGTGCGGTTTCGGTGCAAAGCACGGTCGGAAGGCGCACCCTGGAAACCGGAGGTGATGACGATGTATGACAAGGATTTGACCACCAAGTGGCGCGTCGAAATCGACTTCGACGAGGACGAGACCCACACACATGCGACCGTGCGCGCCCAGTGTGCCGACGGCGAGACGGTCACCACGCTGGGGGACGCCTACCGCAACCCGAAGGACAGCGGGCAACCGATGATTGGCGAGGAGATCGCCGCGGCGCGCGGGCTCATCGCGCTGGGCACCGAGCTGCTGCAGCGCGCGTCGTCGCAGATCGAGCAGGTCACGCACCAGCCGGTCCATCTCTATCGCTGACCCGTGGCGCTGGCCGTCTGCCTGCTGTTCGACCGGCGATCCGAGCGGGCGGTCCGGGGGTTGTGGGATCGGGTCGAGGAGCAGGGCGTGCCGAGCTTGGGCTCCCACACTCACGGACGGCATGTGCCGCACGTGTCGTATGCGGTACTGCGGCGCTGGGATCCCGCGGCGGTCCACGATGCGTTGGCCGGTCTCGACGGCGGCGAACCGGTCGATCTCAGCTTCGATGGCGTCGGGCTGTTCCGGCGTGGACGCACCTGGCTGGTCGCGGGGGTGAGCGCGGACTTCGTTTTCCGCCAGCAGCGGGTCGTCGAGGCTGTCACCGCCGTAGGCGCCGAACTGCACAAGCACTACCAGCCGGGAGTCTGGCTGCCGCACTGCTCGCTGGCGCCGCGCGCGACGCTGGCTCAGCTGCCGCTGGTGGTGGCGGCCGTGATGGACGTGCTGCCGCTGCGGGCCCGGCTGGACCGGGCCGCACTCGTCAACAGCGCGACGGGTGAGATCAGCCCTCTGGCGGAGCTGCCGTGACCACGCCGACCGCCGGCTCGTGGGCCTCACTCTTCATCTGGTGGAAGAGGTCGACGTAATACGGCAGACAGTCAGCCATCGCCTGTTCGGTGGTGAACAGCGGCTGGTATCCGAGGTCGCGCTGCGCCTTTGCGATCGAGAAGTAGTTGTCGAGGTAAAGCCGTTCCACGGCAAGGGGTTCCAGCAGCGGCTTGGGCAGACCGAAGCGGAAGTGGAACCATTGCCACACCGTCATCACGAACCACACCAACCGGCCAGGTACGCGGAACTTCGGCCACGGCTGTCCGCACGCCTCCACGACCGGCCGGGAGAACTCGAACATGTTGATCGGCTCGCCATCGTTGATGAAGTACGCCTGCCCTGGTGCGGTTCCGCCAGGCACCAGGTGCTCGGCGGCCAGGATGAAGCCGTGAATAAGGTTGTGTACGTATGAGTTATCGAGCTTGACGTTCTTGCTTCCAACGAGCACCTTGACGTGGCCGGCCAAAACGCTTTCGAACACCCTGCGGAACATCGTCTGGTCGCCGCGGCCCCAGATGCCGCTGGGCCGGATGGAACAGGTGAGCATGTCGTGAACGCCGTTCTGCGACAACACGAAACGCTCAGCGACAACCTTGGTCTCGGTGTAGAGGTCGTTGAAACGTTGGGTGTAGGGCAGGGTTTCGTCGCCGCCAGAGATGCGCTTTCCACCCATCGCCACACTGTTGGACGCGGTGTAGACGAACCGCTTCACACCAGCGGACTGCGCGGCGTGTACGAGGTGTTTGGTGCCCTCGACGTTGACCGCGAAGCTGCGCTGCCGGTACTCGTCGGTGACCGAGGCGCCGCCCATCAGGTCGATGATCGCCGCGGTGTGGAAGATCGTGTCGACGTCGGCGACGGCCTTCGCCACGGTCTCGGCATCGCAGATGTCGCCCTCAACCACCTCCAGCCGTGGATGCGCGGGCAGCCCAGACGGGGCTCGGTCGAACGAGCGGACATGATGCCCACGGTCCAGCAGTTCGGTCACCAGATTGGCGCCGACGAAGCCGGAGCCGCCGGTGACGAGCACACGGCCGAGTTCGGTGGTCAGCGTTGAATCACCCATGCCGCCGAGCATAAATGAAACGTGTTACAGTTTCGACCCCTTAAGCGGGAAATCGTTCCGTACTCAACTTTCTTCGGCATCCTTGGAGGCCAGCGCATCCTCCACCCGCTTGCGGGCACCAGCTAAGTGCTCTTCGCAGCATCGGGCCAGCTCTTCGCCACGCTCCCAGAGTTTCAGCGACGCATCAAGGTCCAGTCCACCCTGCTCCAATTGCTGGACGACGGCGATCAGCTCGTCGCGGGCCTCTTCGTATCCCAATTCACTAATAGGCTTCATTCAATGCCTTCGCTAACGGCGGTGACGGCCCCATCTGCGACCCGCACCCGCAGCCGCGTGCCCGCTGGTGCATCGGCCGTCGTGCGCAGGATCGCGCCTGCCGCCGTCTGCACCACCGCGTAGCCACGGTCCAGCGTGGCCGCGGGTCCCAGCGTGGACAGCCGGGCCGACAAATGGCCGACCCGGTCGGATTCGGCGGAAACCAGCCGGGTGATGTCACGCCGAACACAGGCGCGGGCCCGGTGGATCTCGTCGGCGCGCGCGGTCAACGCGGCCAGCGGCTGGGCCAGCACCGGCCGGCTGCGCAGCTGCGAAAGGGTGTGCTGCTCGCGATGCACCCAGTTGCGCAGGGCGCGTGCGCCGCGCCGCCGCAGATCGGTGACGAGCGCCTGCTCGGCCGCGGCGTCGGGCACGATCCGCTTCGCCGCGTCGGTCGGCGTGGCCGCGCGAAGGTCGGCCACCAGATCGCACAGCGGGTTGTCGGGCTCATGGCCGACGGCGCTGACGACGGGAGTGGTGCACGCAGCGATCGCGCGACACAGCGTCTCGTCGGAGAACGGCAGCAGGTCCTCGACGCTGCCGCCGCCGCGGGCGAGGACGATGACGTCGACGGCGCCGTCGCGGTCCAGTTCGCGTAGCGCGTCGACGATCTGCGGCACCGCGTTGGGTCCTTGTACCACGGTGTTGCGTAGCTCGAACCGCACCGCCGGCCAGCGACCGGTCGCGACGGTCATCACGTCACGCTCGGCGGCGCTTGCCCGGCCGGTGATCAATCCGACGGTCGAAGGCAGGAAGGGGATCGGTCGTTTCAGCCGCGGATCGAACAGTCCCTCGGCATGCAACAACTGGCGCAGCCGGTCGATGCGGGCCAGCAGCTCACCGATGCCGACGGCGCGAATCTGGTTGACCCGCAACGAGAACGACCCGCGGCCGACGAAGAAGTTCGGCCGCCCCAGCATGATCACCTGGGTGCCCTCGGCGAGTTTCACCGGCGCGTTGTGCACCAACTCCCGCGGGCAGGTGATCTGCAGCGACATGTCTGCCGCCGGATCACGCAACGTGATGTAGGCGGTGCTCGAATTCGGCCGCACGTTCATCTGGGCGATCTGGCCTTCGACCCAGACGGTGCCCAGCCTGTCGATCCAGCCCTTGACCATCATCGCGACGGTGCGGACCGGATAGGGATTGTCCGCGGAGTTCGGCTGCTCGACGGGGTTTGACTGGCTGGTCACTTGGCGGTCGCGCGGGTGATCCTGTTGGCCAGCAGCGTCTGGAACGGTGCGCGCGACTTGGTGGCGCCTTCGTAGGCCAGCAGTGCCTCGAGGTCCGCAATCCGCAGCGACGACAGCCTGGCCCGCAGCTGGGCCAGCGTGAGCGACTCATAGTCGAGCTCGGTCACGATGTCGGGCGCGTCCGCCTCGGCAAGCTTCGCCTCTTTGGCGGCCGGGCTGGGGTCGCCGTTGTCCGGCTCCCCGCCGGTGAACAGCGCGAAGCGGCCCTCGGTCAGGCGTTCGCCGTCGCCGCTCGGCGCGGCGCGCTGATTGCCGTCGAGATCCTCGTCGAACGTGGCCCACTCGGGCTGCTCATCCTTGGGCGGAAACAGCTGGTCGAGTGTCTCGTCGCCCTTGATCACCAGATCGGCGACGTCCTGCTGCATCTTCATCACGAGGTGCGCAACCTGGCTCGCGACGGTCATCGGATACATCAGGATGGTCTGCGGAAGCTTGCGGGTTTCCTCGATGGCGGTAACCGCCGCACCTACCAGCAGACGGACCCCATACGGTGCAGTTGCCATGGCCCCCAGACTACGGGCGGTCGTCTGGCTGGCCTCGATAGGTTGCCCATCAGTACCCTTGGAACCATGCCGCCGACGATAAACATGGGTATTCCGGGCGCCTCGAGCTCGGTTACCGGCGGTGTCACCGGTAAACGGGTGCTGCTTGCCGAGCCGCGAGGCTATTGCGCGGGGGTGGATCGCGCGGTGGAAACCGTGGAACGTGCGCTGGAGAAGCACGGCGCGCCGGTGTATGTGCGTCACGAGATCGTGCACAACGTCCACGTCGTCGAGACGCTGGCCGCGGCAGGCGCGATCTTCGTCGACGAAACCGACGAGGTACCCGAAGGCTCGATCGTGGTCTTCTCCGCCCACGGGGTCGCGCCGACGGTGCATACCAGCGCCGCCGAGCGCAAGCTCCAGGTCATCGACGCCACCTGCCCGCTCGTCACCAAAGTGCACAACGAGGCCAAGCGCTTCGCCCGCGACGACTACGACATTCTGCTGATCGGCCACGAGGGCCACGAGGAGGTCGTCGGTACCGCGGGTGAGGCACCCGATCACGTGCAGCTGGTCGACGGGCCGGACGCCGTCGACGACGTGACCGTGCGCGATGAGGACAAGGTGATCTGGCTGTCGCAGACCACGCTGTCCGTCGACGAGACAATGGAGACCGTGCAGCGGCTGCGGCAGCGTTTCCCCAAGCTGCAGGACCCGCCCAGCGACGACATCTGCTACGCGACCCAGAACCGTCAGGTCGCGGTCAAGGCGATGGCCCCCGAGTGCCAACTGGTGATCGTGGTCGGCTCGCGTAACTCGTCGAACTCGGTGCGGCTGGTCGAGGTCGCGCTTGGCGCGGGGTCTGCGGCCTCCCATCTGGTGGACTACGCCGACGACATCGACCCGGCCTGGCTGTCGGGGGTGACGACGGTGGGCGTCACGTCCGGCGCATCGGTGCCCGAGATTCTGGTGCGCGGCGTGCTCGAGCGGCTGGCCGAGTACGGCTACGACATGGTGCAGCCGGTCACGACCGCGAACGAGACGCTGGTGTTCGCGCTGCCCAGGGAGATCCGCCCGGCGCGCGCATGATGCGGTTGCGCCACAAGCTCTTCGCTCTGTTCGCCGCGGTCGTCCTCGCGATCGCCGGCTGCGGCGACGACGCGACGGATCGGTTGAACGCCGCGGTGCGCACGTTCGCCGAGGCCCTCAACAAAGGTGACGTGCCCGCGGCCGCCGCCGTGACGACCGATCCGGGAAAGGCGTCCGACACCCTCGGCAAACTGTTCGACAGCCTTGGCAAAGATGTGCATTTCGATGTGGGCGCCGTCGATCACAAAGACAGCGCAGCGACCTTCAGCCTCAACGCGACGTGGAAATTCGGCAAGGACGGCCGCGCCCGGTGGACCTACTCCACCACCGGCGGCGCGAGCCAGGACGGCGACGCGTGGAAGATCACCTGGAATCCATCGACCGTCGCGCCAGGCCTCGGCACCGGCCCCCTGTCCTACAGCACGCTTAGCCCCGACCCCGCCGCGCGCGTGCTGGACCGTACCGGCGCGGAGCTGCTGACCCAGCAGGTCGTCACGCTGGTCAGCGTGTCTCCCGGCGCTGACGTGAATGCCGTTGCGGCACTGCTCAATCCGATCGACGCCGGGATCACCGCGGAATCGCTGCAGACCCAGCGCAACGCCGCCAACGGCCAGCCTGTCACCGCGGTCACGCTGCGCGCGGAGGACCTGGCGCCCATCGAGGAAGCGCTGTCGTCGATGCCGAATGTCACGCTGGCCCCGCAGACCCGGCTGCTCACCACCGACAAGACGCTGACGTCGCCGACGCTTTCCGGGCTGTCCGAGATGTGGCAGCGCGCCACCGACGATGCCACCGGATGGGCGGTCAGCGCCCAAAGCGCCACTGGTAGCCAGCGCGTCGGCGGGCAGGATCCCAAACCCGTCGCCGACATCACCAGCAGTCTGGACATCGGTATGTCGCGGAGCGCCGAGACCGCGCTGGCCCCGATTCCCACACCCGCCGCGATGGTCGTCATCCAACCCTCGACCGGTGACGTGCTGGCTGTCGGCCAGAATCCCGCCGCCGACGCCCAGGGCCCGATCGCGCTGACGGGCCTGTATCCGCCGGGCTCGACGTTCAAGACGGTGACCGTCTCGGCGGCCCTGCAGGCCGGCCAGGTGACGCCGGACAGCGTCGTCGCCTGCCCCGGCAGCGAAAACATCGAGGGCAGGCAGATTCCCAACGACGACAACTTCGACCTCGGCCAGGTGCCGCTGCACACCGCGTTCGCGCGGTCATGCAACACCACGATGGGCCGACTGGCAGTCAACCTGCCACCCGACGGCCTCACCAATGCCGCCGCCCAACTGGGCCTCGGCATCGACTACACCGCGCCCGGCATGACCACCGTCACCGGCAAGGTGCCCGTCGCAGACACCTCCGCGCTGCGCGTTGAGGAGGGCATCGGGCAGGGCCAAGTCACCGCGTCGCCGTTCGGCATGGCGCTGGTGGCCGCGGCATTGGCGCACGGTTCGGTGCCCGCGCCCACGATCATCGCCGGCCACCCCGGTAAGCCTGATCGTGCCCTGGATCCGCTGCCTGCAACCGTCGGCGATCAAGTGAAATCAATGATGCGCGAGACCATTACGAGCGGCACCGCCACCCAGCTCCAAGACATCCCCGGCATGCTCGGCAAGACCGGCACGGCCGAGTACATCGACAACACGCACGCGCACGGCTGGTTCGTCGGTATCGACGGTGACCTCGCCCTGGCGGTATTCGTCAGTGACGCGGGCAGTTCCGGCCCAGCCGTGGACGCCGCGGGTCGATTCCTGCGCGCGCAGAAGTAAAGCTGCAATTCAATTTCAATGCCCGCTACCCGCGCCGCCTTTGCAGTTACGATCGCGGTGAATGGGAGGGGGGAGGCCGAAATTGGGGTCTCCGAGCACAGTGGACACACGGCCCTCTGCAGCGCCTTCTGAGGCGTTCCTGCGCCGACTTGCCCGCACAACCCCCGGCGTCATCGGCGTCATCGCACTCGTTGTCGCCGCCTGCTGCGTGATTGCCGGTGTGGTGTGCGCGGCCCAGCTCACCGGGCGGCTCGACGAGCGCGACGCGGTGATGGACCGCTCCGAGCCGTTCGCCTATGCGGCGCAGAACCTCTACGCCGCCCTGTCGGCCGCAGACGCGGCCGCGGCTTCGGCGTTCCTCTCGGGCGGGATCGAGACAGCGCCGATGCGCGCGCAGTATCAGCAGGCGCTGGCCCGCGCGGCATCGGCGCTGGCGGACGCCACCGCCGGGACGACGGATACGACGACGCGTACCGCGATGGCCGAGATTTCGGCGCAACTGGCCGCGTACACCGCGCTCGTCGAGGCGGCACGGGCGAACAACCGGCAGGGCTTTCCGATCGGATCCGGCTACCTGCGCGAGGCGTCATCGTTGATGCAGACCTCGCTTCTGCCCGGCGCGGAGAAGATCTACACCGGCAATCTGGCCACACTCACCGAAGACCAGCGTGCGGTCGGCTCCCTGCCGACCGTCGGCCTGATGCTCCTGGCCATCGCCCTCGTGGCGATCGGCGTCGGTTCGGTGATCCTGTATCGCCGGACGAACCGGCAGTTCAACATCGGGCTTGTCGTCGCGGCAGCCACCGTGTTGCTGGTGATCGGATGGGTCGTCGTGGCCACGCAATTGGCCGCCGGGGAGATCGAAAAGAGCCGAACCGAAGGCACCGCGCGGTTCGAACAGCTCGCGAAGGCTCGCATCCTCGCCCAGCAGGCCCGCACAGACGAGACCCTGGAACTGATCGCCCGAGGCGACATCAGCGCCAGAGAAGCATCGTTCTTCGGCCACATCGACGAGCTGGGCAAGCTGCTCGAAGCGGCGCCGGCGGCGACGGACGCGGTCCAGAAATGGACCGCCAGCCATCGAAAGCAGACGGAAGCCTATGAGGGCGGCGACTACGCCGCCGCGGTGGCTCAGGCAATCGGCACCGATCCGGCTGCTTCGGCAGCACAGTTCGCCGCCGTCGAATCCAGCTTGCGCGACGGGATCGAGCGAACGCGCGACACGCTGCGCGACCGAGTCGCCGCGGCAGGCGCATGGCTGGCATGGAGTCCAACGGGGGCGCTATTGCTGATGGTCGTCGCTGCCGCGGCGGCCGCCGTCGGGTTGTGGCCGCGACTCAAGGAGTTCCTGTGAAAACCCGAGTTGTGGTGGCGCTGCTACTCGTCGCGCTCACCGTCGCAGCTTGTGGATCCTCGGCCGCGCCGGCCTCGGTGTCGGTCGCGCCCGTCGAACCGTGGCCAGCCGGAGCGAAGGAAGTCATGACCGCGCCTGTTGCCGCGAATGCGGAGTGCGATCGGGAAGTCAGCCTGCGTCCCGGCCCGCTGCCTTCGCCGGGTGCGATGCCACCGGGATCAACGATGGCAGCGATCGCCGAGCGGGGTCGCCTCATCGTCGGTGTCGATCAGAACACCTATCTGTTCGGTTTCCGCAACCCGGCTACCGGGCAGCTGGAGGGCTTCGACATCGACATCGCCCGCGAGATCGCCCGCAGCATCTTCGGCGACCCCGACCGCATCCAGCTGCGCGTGGTCGATGCAAGCCAACGAGAGTCGGCGCTGCAGTCCGGTGAGGTGGACCTGGTAGCGCGGACCTTCTCGATCACCTGCGACCGCAGGCGCAACGTCGCGTTCTCCACCGTGTACTACTACGCGAACCAGCGCATCCTTACCATCAAGGGCTCGGGAATTGATTCTCCCGCAGCGCTTTCGGGCAAACGGGTGTGCGCGGTGTCCGGCACCACCTCGCTATCGGCGGTGTTCGCGCTGAACCCGAGGCCTAGGCTGTTCAGTGCCACTACCTGGACGGACTGCCTCGTGATGCTGCAACAGGGTCAGGTCGACGCGATCAGCACCGACGACGTGGTGCTGTCCGGGCTGGCACTGCAGGACCCGAACGTGGAGGTGGTCGGTCCCAGCATTGCCGTCGAGCCCTACGGCATCGGGATCAAGAAGGAGAACACCGACCTGGTCCGATTCGTCAACGGTGTGCTCGAACAGATGCGCAACGACGGCACCTGGCAGCAGTTCTACCAGGCCCGGCTGCAAACCCTCGGACCGTCGCCCGGTCCGCCGGCGGGACGCCACGAGGGATGACCGTGAGCGCGCTGACCACCGACGAGATCGATCGCGAACTCGAATCGCGCACAAAGGAAGTCGCCGCAATGTCGGCGACGCTGATTGAGCTGGAGAACCACCCCGGGCTCGGGCACGTGCGACTCTATCCGCCTACCGGCGTGACGGCACAACGATGGTCCGTGATCGAGAAGTCCCTCGCGCACCTGTGGGAGGACCTGGGCCGGATGACCTCCATTCTGGAGTCGGCGCGCACGGTGCGGGCACACCGATCGAAGCCCGATGACGACGACCGCACCGAGTTGACCAGGCTGCTGCGCGAACGGACGCTTGAGGTGTCCCGTCAGGCAATCCCATTGGCGCAGCGCCAGATCGGCGGCCTCGGAGAAGCCGTCGAGTATGTCGGGCTCGCCGACACGGCGGAACGAATGCACGCCGCCTATCCGAGCGTCGTGGAGTTCCTCGACGCCGTCGATCGGATCAACTCGCTCATCGCCGACAAGCTCGGACCGATTCAGGAACGGCTCGACGCGGCGGGCACGGCCGGACCGGAGGAGATTGTCCAGCTGTTGCAGAGTTCCGCGACGGATCCGCTGGCGTTAAGCACGCGGGATGTCGAGGTGCGCATTACCGCGATCGCGCACAGCGTGGAACAGCGATCGGCAGAACTCGCCGAACTCGCTGCGATACAGTCGAATTGGCCCGACGCCCTTGCGACCACTGCCCAACGCCTCGACGAGTTGCGCGACGCGAGCACACGTGCCGCGCAGCTGCACTCGCACGCCGTGCAAATCGTGTTGGCGGGACCGTTCCCGAAGCGTGACGACGCTGAACCACGCCTGCGCGCCGACCTGCGGTCCATCACCTCACCGGATCCGGAGGCACTTCGCTCGCTTCGGCACCGGATCGATGCCGCGCTGCGGGCAGCCGACGAGGAAGAGCAGCTCGCGCAGGGACTGCTCGACCGCCGCAGCGAGCTCAAGGGCCGGCTGACGGCCTACCAGGCGAAGGCGACCCGGCTGGGCCTTGGGGAGGATCGCGACCTGTTGGCATGCAACCGAATCGCCGCGGGACTGCTGACGCGGACGCCGTGCGACCTGCGCGCCGTGACTCGCGCGATCTCGGACTACCAGCAGATGATTGTCGACAAGCGGGAGAAGACGCAATGAGATGCGCCGAACCAGGATGCGGGGGGACCGTCGTCGACGGCTACTGCGACGTCTGTGGCACAGCGCCAGCACCCGCTGCACCGCAAGCGGTCTCGAGATCCACCGCACCCAGCCGCGCGACCGCGTCAGTGCGAACCGCTCGTACCGGGTCGTCATCGACGTCCAGCGGTCGGGGCCGCCTCGGTGCCGGAATCGTCGAGATACCACGTATACCGAGGGGCGACCCGGCCGCCGCGATCCTCACCGACCCCAAGGTGGCGGAGGGCAGCAGGTACTGCGGCAACCACGAATGCAACAAGCCCGTCGGGCGCGCACGCGGCGGAGCGCCGGGCCGCACCGAGGGCTTCTGCACCGAGTGCGGCACTCGATATTCATTTGTTCCCAAGCTGTCTCGCGGCGCCCTGGTCGGGGGACAGTACGAAGTGCAGGGCTGCATTGCGCATGGCGGCCTCGGGTGGATCTATCTGGCGATCGACCGCAACGTGCACGACCGTTGGGTGGTGCTCAAGGGTCTGCTGAACTCCGGCGATACCGAGGCCATGGAGGCAGCCGCCGCCGAAGTCCTCGCTCTCGCCGAGGTGGAACATCCGAACATCGTCCGGATCTACAACTTCGTCCAACATCCGGATTCAACAGGCGTTCCGGTCGGCTACATCGTCATGGAGTTCGTCGGCGGCACGTCGCTGAAGCAGATCCGCAAGGCGCGCAACGCCCCCCTGCCGCCCGAGCAGGCCGTCGCCTACATCGTCGAGATCATTCCTGCGCTTGGATACCTGCACTCGCAGGGGCTGGCCTACTGCGACTTCAAGCCGGACAACGTGATGCAGACCGACGAGCAGCTCAAGCTCATCGACCTCGGTGCGGTCATCGCCATGGACGATGAGGAGAGCTCGATCTACGGGACCATGGGCTATCAGGCGCCCGAGATCGCCGTAACCGGCCCGACAGTCGCCAGCGACATGTACACGGTCGGCCGGACACTCGCCGTGCTCGTGATGGACGTTCCGCAAGAGCACGGACGATTCGTCGAGCAGCTACCCGGACCCGCGACCGTGCCGGTGCTCGCGAAGCACGAATCGTTATGCCGCGCGATCCTGCGTGCTACCGACCTGGATCCGGCCCGACGTTTCCCGTCCATGGAAGAACTGGCCGACCAGTTGACCGGAGTGCTGCATGAGATTGTCGCGGTCGAGAGCGAGGAACCACAGCCGCGAATGTCGAAGCACTTCAGCCCGCAACGCGGGATCTACGGCGCAGGTGAAGGCGAAACCGTCGACGCCGATGCTGTGATCGCGGCACTGCCTGTGCCCGTGGTCGACCCCACCGACCCTGGTGCCGCAGTGCTCGCCACCACGAGCGGCACACCTCCCGCGCAACTCGAACATGCGCTTGACCTAGCCAGAACCGGTGCGCAGCAGGCAAACAGGTCTTCTGTGGAAGTGCCGCTTCGACTGGTCCGGGCGTCGCTGGAGGTCGGCGCACCGGCAGACGCCAGGAAACGGCTGGCCCAGCTGGAGGCGGTGATTCCCGGAGTTTGGCGGCTGGCGTGGTACGGCGGTCAATGCGCGCTGCTGGAGGGTGCGCTTGAGGCGGCGGCAGCCGATTTCGAGACGGTGTTGGCCACATTGCCCGGCGAGCTCGCCCCAAAGATGGCGATCGCTGCCACCGCCGAATTGCAGGACGCACGCGAAGTGGCGGCGCGCTACTACGAGACGGTATGGCGAACCGACCACAGCTATGTCAGCGCCGCATTCGGGTTGGCGCGCCAGCGGGTGGGCGCCGGTGACCGGGCCGGTGCGATCAGGGCGCTCGACGAGGTTCCTTCCGATTCTGCGCATTTCACGCCCGCAGCCGCGACGGCGGTCGAGATCCTGCTTGACGGCCACACGCCGGAGAGCCTCGATGAGCGCACACTTCTCGATGCCGGCAAGCGCGCCAGCGCACTGAAACTCGAATCGGCCACCAAGCGCGCAACGATTCGGTTGCGGGTGCTCGGCGCGGCGTTGGGCTGGCTGCGGGCGGGGAACAAGACCACAGCCCAGCGGCTGCTCGGCGAGGATTTCGACGAACCCGACATCCGGGCCGGGATGGAACACTGCTACCGCGAGCTGGCACACGAATCCACAGGTATGTGGGAGCGCATTGCGTTGGTGGAGAAGGCAAACGAGATAAGGCCGAGGACACGGGTATGACTGATCAGGAGACCACCTGTCCGCAATGCGACTCGACCGTTCGCCGCGCGGACCGGTTCTGCGAGAGCTGCGGAGGCGTGTTGTTGGAGGTCCGCGTAGTCGCCATACCGCAGGCCGGACGGTCCACGAAAGGGCCTTGCGGCGACTGCGGCAACGAGACCGGCTTTGACGAGTACTGCACCGTTTGCGGCCACCGGCGCGCAGAGCCCGATCGCGACGAGGCGGATCTCGGCGCGATCACGCTCATCACCGATCGCGGTATCGAACATGCGCGCAACGAGGACGCCGCCGCGGCCGGACTGTTGGTCGGCAACGACGTCGACCGGCCGGACGCGCTCGCCATCGCGGTGTGCGACGGGGTCTCCTCCTCCACCGAGCCCCAGATCGCGTCGGCCGCCGCATCGAAGGCGGGTGTGAATGCGATGCTCGCTGCGTTCGCCGCGACCCGCAAGACGCGTGCGGCCGTGTTGGCGGGTCTGGAGGAGGCGACCAAGGCCGCGGCTACCGCGGCGTCCAATCCCGCAGCGGCACCGTCGTGCACGTATACCGCGGCGCTCGTCGTGCCGACTCCTGCTGGAACAGCACAGATTACGGTGGGCAACGTCGGCGACAGCAGGGCGTACTGGTTTCCCGAACCGGGGCCCGCGCAACAACTGACGGTCGACGACTCGCTGGCGCAGGAACTGATCACTGCGGGTGCGTCGGCCGCATCGGAAGCAGTGCAACGCGGGGCACATACGCTGACCCGTTGGCTCGGCGCCGACAGCGAATCGAAGCCATGGTCGGAATCGAGCGTGCAGACAATCACCACCGACGGCCCGGGGTCGCTGCTGCTGTGCTCGGACGGGCTGTGGAATTACCTGCCCGACGCCGGTGACATCGCACGGTTCTGCAGCGGTACCGACCCGAAGGCGGCTGCCCGCGCGCTCACCGATTACGCACTGGATGCCGGCGGCCAGGACAACATCACCGTCGTCATCGTCCCAATCGGAGGCAACTCGTGAGTTCGACTGAACACCATGGCATTTCGGTTGATGTGGACCACAACCCCTATCTCGCCGAGGGCAGCGGTACGGTCGACGCGATCGTCAGCATCACCGCCGACGTCGCGGCGACAGGGTCTGTTCCTGATCGGGTCGAGGCCATCATCATCGATTGCTCGACGTCGATGCAAGCACCGATCGAGAAGTTCGAGGCGGCGAAACGCGCTACCGCAGCGGCGATCATGGAACTCGTCGACGGTACCTATTTCACGATCGTCGACGGCACAGAGAAGGCCGCCAGCGTCTACCCCAAAGCTGGGCTGGCGCGGGCGAGCACAGAGACCAAGGCCGCAGCGATGCGCGCTGTCGACGGCCTGCGTCCACACGGCGGCACCGCGATGGGCACCTGGCTCGCACACGTCCGCGAGATCGTCGGACAACGCAAAGGGGCGATCATCCACGCGATCCTGCTCACCGATGGCAAGGACGAACATGAAACCCCCGAAGAGCTTGGGGAGGAAATCGGGCTCAGCGAAGGCGAATTCACCTGCGACTGCCGAGGAGTGGGAACCGATTGGGAGGTCGACGAGTTGCGTGCGATCTCGTCCTCGCTGCTAGGCACCGTGGACATCGTCGCCGACCCGGAAGATCTCGCCGACGATTTCGCGTCGATGATGCGCACATCGATGGGCAAGTCGATTCCGGACCTGACGTTGCGGCTGTGGACGCCGGCCGGCGCCCGCGTCGAGTTCGTCAAACAAGTCGCTCCGACCGTTGAAGACCTGACGCACCGTCGAGTGGACGCGGGGAATCAGTGCGGGGGATACCCGCTCGGTTCGTGGGGCGCCGAGGACCGCGATTACCACATTCAGGTCGAGGTCGAACCCGGCGCGGTTGGGCGTGAGAAGTTGGCGGCGCGGGTGAGCGTCGTCGCCGGCGAAGAGGTTTTAGGTGAGGGGTTGGTGAAGGCGATGTGGACCGCAGATACCGCGTTGTCGGCCCAGATCAGTCGCCGGGTGGCGCATTACACCGGGCAGGCAGAGCTGGCGCAAGCAGTCCAGGAGGGGCTGGGCGCCCGCAAAGCGGGGGACGTCAAGACCGCGACCGCCAAGCTGCAACGGGCGATGGAACTCGCCAGGGAATCGGGAAACGATGGAACGGCCAAACTGCTAAGGGGAGTCGTCGAGGTCGACGAGCGCACCGGCACAGTCGCGCTGCGACGTGAGATAGCAGCGGCTGACGAGATGGCGCTCGACGCCAGGTCCACCAGAACCGCCAGGGTGCGGAAGGAAACCTGATGCCGACCTGCGTCGAGGGGCACTCGTCGAAAGCTGCCGACTACTGCGATGTATGCGGAGCCCCGATCGGAAGCGTCCAGGTGCAGCCCGATCCGTCATCGCCGGCCGAGGCTAAGGCCTGCCCTGCGTGCGGGATGCCGGTGAGCGGCCGGTTCTGTGAAGCATGCGGACACGATTCGGCGCTGCCCGAACCGGCGGCGACCCCGCGGCACCCGCCGGAAGCCGTGTCGGTGGGATGGACCGCGGTCGTGAGCGCCGACCGGGCACTGTATGAGCGTGTCCTTGCCCAAGAAGGCCCCGAGACGGTGGAGTTTCCGCGGTTCTTCCCGGAACGCCGAATCGCCCTGCAACCCAACACCACACTGATCGGCAGGGGAAACCGGAAGCAGGGTGTGGATCCCGAAATCGACCTCGGCATCCACCCGGCTGACCGCGGCGTCTCCTCCCAGCACGCCGTGCTGCGGATCCGCGATTCGGGCCTCACCGTCACCGACCTGGGATCGACCAATGGAACCACCCTCAACGACAGCGACGACCGTCTGCCAGAAGGTGAAGAAACGCCGCTGATCGACGGCGATCGGATCCACATTGGCGCGTGGACCACGATCACGATCGAGCGGGACTAGGGCGGGGTCACTTCGCCTGGTGTGCGCATCGTGCAGGAGTGAGGACGCGCGGGCCAGATTCGGTGATGGCGATGGTGTGCTCGGAATGGGCGGTATTCGACCCGTCTGCCGAGCGCAGGGTCCAGCCGTCGGCGTCGATAACCAGGCGATCACTGCCTCGTGCCCACCACGGTTCCAGCGCGAAGGTCATGCCCGGCCGCAGCAGCAATCCGCGCCCACGCCGTCCGCGATTGGAGATGTGGGGATCCTCGTGCATGGTGCGACCCAATCCGTGCCCGCCGAATTCGGCGTTGACGCGATATCCAGCGGCGGTAGCGACTTCGCCGATCGCCGCGGAGATGTCACCGAGTCGACCGCCGGGAACCGCGGCGGCGATACCTGCCTCAAGGGCCCTTTGTGTCGACTCGATCAAGGATCGGTCAGCGGCGTCGGCTGTGTCACCGACGATGACGGTGACGGCAGAATCGGCCACCCAACCGTCGATCGACACCGCGAAGTCCAGACTCAACACGTCGCCGTCACGTAGCACGTAGTCGCGTGGAAGGCCATGCAGCACAGCATCGTTGACCGACAGACAAATGACATTGCGGAATGGACCGCGACCGAATGACGGCGCGTAATCCCAGTAGCACGATTTCGCACCGCGGTCAGTGATCAGCGCACGGGCATGGTGCTCGAGCTGCATCAAGTTCACTCCTGGCTGCGCCTCGATCGACAGCGTCGCCAGCGTTTCCGCGACGAACTCGCCAGTTACGGCCATCTTGTCGATCTCTTCGGCAGTCTTGAGTTCGATCATGTTCGACCTCCGTCATCGGTATTTTTATACCGCTACGACCGTACCAGGGCCGGTACTTAAATACCGGCTATGCTGACCGGCATGGTGCGCGTGCCTCTGAGCCCCGAGCAGGTGAAAGCAGGGCAACGCCTGGGCGCGCTGATCAGGACAGCCCGAGCCGGTCGCGACCCCGAGATGATCGCGCGTAACGCCGGCATCTCACCCGAGACGCTGCGCAAGATCGAGGTCGGCAGAATGCCCAGCCCGAGCTTCGGCACGGTGCTTGGACTCTGCAATGCGCTCGGCTTACCCCTGCAGACTGCCGTCGATGCGTGGCGTGGGACAGACGACCAACAGCTGGCCATCTAGAACCATTGGTCCCAATTAGACGTCGTACTCCCAGCTGTCGGCTTCCCAGCTGCTGCGCGATGAGCGCGGCCGGGTCCGGTACTCCGCGCGGTCGTCGCCGTCGTCGTCGCCGCGGTAGCGCACCCGCGAGACCGGGTGATGCGTCCCATTTCCGTTGCTGACGTGTGGCTCTCGCGGCGGATAGTCGTCGTAACGGCGGCGGCGCTCGGGTCGCTCGTAGCCGGCGCGGCGCTCGGTGGGCGGCACGGCCTTGCGGGGTTCGCGCGATGATGCGCGCGGACGACGACGCGGCTCGGCGGGAGGCATGGGTGGCTGTTCACTCTGCCGGGGCGTGCGGGACCGACGGGGACGCTCGGCGACCGGCTCGATGATCTCGGTCTCCGGCGGCCGGGCGTGTCGCGAGCGCGGTGGTGTCGCGCGCTTGGCCGACTTAGGAGTGCGGGCGCTGCGCGCGGCGGGCTTGGCGGATCTGGCAGCGCGGGTCGGGCGCTCGATGGTGTGCTTGCGGCGGGGCGTGTCTGAGTCGTCGGTGGACTTATCGGCCAGCTCACCGGTCAGCAGCGACGACATCCTGGATGTGACCGAAGACACACGCCCGCTGGCCTTCTCCGTGGCGTCCGTGGCGCCGGCTCGCGCTGTACCGCGGCGCGACGACATGCCGTAATACCAGCGGCCCATGCCGATGAGTAGGACAACGGCGGCCGTGAAGAACATCAACGGGAATCGTTCGATGAGCGGATAGCCACAGTTGATGGCCAAATCCTTGATGCCGCCGAGCTGGGCGCCGTGGAACAGGAAGTACGCGGTCGGCACCGCACCGAACAGGATCAGCGGCGGCTGGATGACCGCGGTGAAGATCCCGGCCTGGCGCACCGCGAGCACGGCGAAGATGCAGCCCAACACGTATGTTGTGGCGAAGAACATGCTGAGTTGTTTGTCACCGGAACCGGCGTCATAGGCGAAGCCGACCGCGGTCAGTGTGACCGCCAGCACCACTGCACCCCACCAAGGAACACCCGGGATATTGGGGTGCGCAGAGCGATGGTCAGGCGTGACTGCCGACCGCGCGCGCTGAGCTGACACAGGTAGACCGTACCGGCTGTATCTAAAAGTAGCTGTCAGCGCGCTTCTGGCGTGGCCACCGTTGTCTCCTAGACTCTGGTGCCTGTGAGCCTGAACCTGGGAATCGTCGGATTGCCGAATGTTGGCAAGTCGACCTTGTTCAACGCGCTGACACGCAACAACGTGTTGGCAGCCAACTATCCGTTCGCGACGATCGAGCCGAACGAGGGAGTTGTGCCGCTGCCCGACCCCCGGTTGGCCGAACTTGCCAAGATATTCGACTCGGAGAAGACCGTCCCTGCGCCGGTGACGTTCGTCGATATCGCCGGCATCGTCAAGGGCGCGTCCGAGGGGGCGGGCCTTGGCAACAAGTTCCTGGCCAACATCCGCGAGAGTGACGCGATTTGCCAGGTCGTGCGGGTGTTCACCGATGACGACGTCGCGCACGTCGACGGCAGGATCGATCCGAAGTCCGATATCGAGGTGATCGAGACCGAGCTGATCCTTGCCGACCTGCAGACGCTAGAGCGGGCGCTGCCGCGGCTGGAGAAGGAGGCCCGCACCCACAAGGACCGGCGCCCGACATACGACGCGGCGGTGGCGGCTCAGGAAATTCTCAACGGTGACAAGACGCTGTTCTCGGCCGGCATGGACGCATCGTCGCTGCGCGAACTGAATCTGCTGACGACCAAGCCGTTCCTCTATGTCTTCAACGCCGACGAGGCTGTACTGACCGACGACGCGCGAGTTGCGTCGTTGCGCGAGTTGGTGGCACCGGCTGATGCGGTGTTCCTTGACGCGAAGATCGAGGCGGAGCTACAGGAACTCGACGACGAGTCGGCCGCCGAGCTGCTGGAGTCGATCGGCCAGACCGAGCGTGGCCTGGATGCGTTGGCGCGGGCGGGCTTTCACACGCTGCGACTGCAAACCTTCCTGACGGCCGGGCCTAAAGAGTCCCGCGCCTGGACAATTCACCAGGGCGACACGGCACCGAAGGCGGCCGGCGTCATTCACACCGATTTCGAGAAGGGTTTCATCAAGGCCGAGATCGTGTCCTATGACGACCTCATCGAGGCGGGGTCGATGGCCGCCGCCAAGTCCGCGGGCAAGGTCCGGATTGAGGGCAAGGACTACGTGATGGCCGACGGTGACGTAGTCGAGTTCCGGTTCAACGTCTAGCAGCAAGGCGGCGGCTCGCTAGGCGCATAGGGCGGTGCATGAACAGTTTGCTGATATCTGGTTGGGCGAGGGGTGTGCGACGTAACATCAGTCCAGTGAGTTTCGTCGTCCCGCCGGACGCCTACGGGCGTTTCATGGGCCGGTACGCCGAGCCGCTGGCGACGGTCTTCGTGGAATTCGCAGGGATCGGCGTGGGCGATAAGGTGCTTGACGTCGGCTGCGGGCCTGGCGCGTTGACGGCGCACGTGCTGTCGGTCGGAGCCCAGGTCACGGCGATCGACCCATCACCGCCGTTCGTTGACGCGATCCGCACGCGCTTCCCAGACGTTGATGCGCGCCTGGGTACAGCAGAGGAATTGCCCTATGACAGCGCCGCGTTCGACGCCGCTTTGGCTCAATTGGTCGTGCACTTCATGGCTGATCCAGTCGTGGGCATCGGACAGATGACGCGTGTGACTCGGTGCGACGGTGTTGTCGCAGCCTGCGTGTGGGACGGGCCGACGGGCGCTCTTGGGCCGTTCTGGGATTCGGTTCATGTCACCGACCCGGGAGCTGTGGATGAATCGCTTCTGTCCGGGGCGCCCCAGGGGCACTTGACCGTGCTGTTTGAAGCCGCTGATCTACGCAACGTGGAGGAAGCTCCCATTTCGGTCGACGTCGTGCATCCCACCTTTGAGGAGTGGTGGGAGCCATACACTTTCGGCATCGGTCCCGCTGGTGAGTACGTCCAGCACCTCGATGACGAAGGTCGCGCACGGCTCGAAACAGTGGCTCGTGAACGTCTGGGTAGTGGTCCATTCACCGTAACCGCTACCGCGTGGGCCGCCCGCGGAACGGTTTGACCGCAATCCAGTCGAATTCCGGTTCAACGTCTAGCTCTCGTTGACTCTGCGGCTATGGCGATGCGCTCCCGCACGTTTGCGCCCTCCCGCAGAGTCAACGGCCGGGCGGCGCGCTAGTCGACTGCTCAACAGCATCCGCCGCGTCGGAACAGACGACCGTTGCGTCTTCAACGACGGCGGCCAGGCGCCGTCGGAGCCACCGATCGGTAGCACCGTTCATCGACGAGCAGGACATCGGCGAAATCCACTTCACGGATGAGTTCGACCGCGCTCGTGGTCACAGTCTCCAGAATCGCCATGGGATCGGTGGGCGTGGCGAAGTTGGCGACTAGGTCGACCATGGCCGCCCGCACGATGTCTACTGCGTCATCCCCACCGAGCATTCTGACCTCCAGCACGAGCAAGCTGTGTGCTGTTCGCTCAGAAGCTTACTCGTGACCTCAAGAGGACGTTAGCTGTCGATGTGCGGCGGGAGCGGAAGCACGGCGGGTGAAGCGAGCAGAGTGGATGCGGCGAAGTCTCGGGGATCGCTGTTGTAGACCGTGACGATCCTCTCGGCGTGGGTGGTCACGGTTGAGAGATGCGCCCGGGCCAGCCGGTGTAAGTGCAGGCGCGCCTGGGCGGGGTCGATTCCGGAAACGTCGGCGACGATGCCCGTGGCGGTAGCGATCATGATGGTGCCATGCAGCACCGTCCCAATGGTGCCGCGGGTGTCGCTGCGCCGTTGCTGTGAGTGCGGGGCGATCGAAATGGCGATGGCGGCCAGGTTGGCCAGGACCTGGCCGAGATCGTTGGGTCGTCCCACCCCCCAGGGATCACCGGTGTGCACTACCAGCGCCCCCACGGATGAACCCAGCATGGTGACCGGGAAGGCGCGCATGCCGCGCATGCCGGCCCGCAATGCGTCGCGGCGGTAGCCGGGCCAGCGGGTGTCCTCGGCGTCGGCGAGATCGGCGATCATTGTCACCGCGCCGTCCCGGGCGCTGGCTAACACTGGCCCGGCGGTCAGAAAACTCAGATCGCCGTCGCTGGTGTTCAGCAGCGCTTCGGCGACGACCTGAATACCGGTCTCACCCGTCCGATGCTGGTCATCGAGAAGCACCACGGCCGCTGACGAAGCGTCAAAACCCCTGCGCGCATCGTGGGCCACCGCGTCCAGCACCGTAGGCAAGTCGAAATCGCCTGCCAGGGCGGTGGTGAGTTCTGCGATCGCCAGCCGGTCACGCGCCGCTGTCATCGTCGCCCTTTCACGTTTTCAGACGCCGCCCTCACGAGTCGACACTCGAATCATCGTCGAGGTCGCGGAACGACAGTCGCCGGGCCAACACCGCGGCCGCTACATCGGTGATGGATCTGCTTTGCGCAAAGGCGTACGCGCGGAGCCGTTCCAGCGCGACGGCGGTGGACACCGCCAGCTGCACCGCGATCATTCCCGCGGCGACGTGCACATGTGTGCGTGTGAATGGATCCGCGGGAGGTGTTGCGATACCGCTGAGGGCGGCCGCCTCAATGGCCGCCTCCTCGGTGGTGCTGTGCATCAAATGCTCGGACCAATTGGACTGAAGGGTTTCCTCCAGCGCCGACGCGCACAGCCGCGCCGAGTGTTGTTCCTGCTCGCCGAGCTCTCCCTCGGTGCGGCGATACAGCTCCAGAACACCCATCGGCCGCTGTTGGCCGGGAACGGGGTAGGCAAACACCGCCGCGACGCCTAAGTCCGCCAGACCGGTGGTAAACGTCGGCCAACGCCGAAACATCTCTTCGTCGAGCTGTGCACATAACTCCGGCCGCTCACTTCGGTAGGCATCCAAACATGGCCCCTCACCGACGGTGAACTGCAGTTCGTCGATCTGCTGGGCCACCGCGTCGGTGGCATACACCAGTTCCCGAACATCTCGCGACGCGACCAGCACGGCCACCGCCGCACCATCCGCACCGGTCAATCGCGCGGCGGTGTCACAAATCGCTCCGATACCGAGGAACAGCGGATCGTGCCCAACGCGCCCCAAAAGTGACCCGTCGACGCCTGGCTTCGCACCCCGGCCCGGTCGCTGTGCCGCGGTTCGGTCAGATGCGTCGCCGTGTCGTGAATCACCCACTACCGTTTCCTGCCGCCGAACCAACCCCGTGCACTCACCACGGTATGCCTATCCGGCGTGATTCACGACGTGCGGCGGTCCAGAGGTTGATTGCGACCATGAATCTCACCGACAGGGGCGCGGCCAAGGCGGTGAAGCATTAGCGTTCGCAACGAATCGAGGCGGTGGCGATGATTGTTTCCCTGGCGCAACGCGTCGGGCTCGCGGCGTGCGCCGCGGTGTTGATCGCAGGCTGCTCGTCCACTACCGAGCCGACGACCGGATCGCCGCCGACGACGACCGCGACGGGCGCGGCGGCACAGCCGTCTGCACTAAAGACCATCGATCCGAAGGCATTTCAGGCCGTCGTCGACGCTGCAGCGAAGAAGCTGATGGTCCCAGGAGCGATGGTGCTGCTACGCACCCCGCAGGGCACGTTCACCGCGGCGGTCGGTACCACCGAACTCGGCAGGCATACGCCCCCGGCTGCGACCACTCACTTCCGGATCGCCTCGAACACCAAGACCATGACTGCCGCGCTGATCGTATTGCTCGCCCAGGACGGCAAACTGAAGTTCAGCGATCCGGTCTCGTCTTACGTACCGAATGTGCCCAATGGCGAGAACATCACGGTCGCACAGCTTTTGAAGATGCGCAGCGGCCTGTACGGCTACACGGCCGATCCCGCACTTTCCGCCGCCATGGATGCTGACCCCGGCAAGGCCTGGACGCCGCAGGAGGTGTTGGACATCGCGCTGCGGCACCCGCCGCAATTCGCGCCCGATGCCTCCTATGAGTACAGCAACACCAACTACGCGCTTCTGGGTCTGGTCGCCGAGAAGGTCGGCGGTCGCCCGTTGGCCGATCAGCTCCATGATCGCCTAATCCGCCCGGTCGGCCTCACGCAGACGTCGCTTCCCGCCGCCGACGACACGTCGATGCCAGCCCCTTACTCGCACGGCTACATGTATGGCGGCAGCTTCTACGCACTCGCCGACGACCCGTATCCGGCCGAGATGCAGGCCGCCGCACTGGCCGGAAGATTGCAACCGATCGATTACACGCATCAAAACTCCTCGTACGCCACCGCCGCCGGCGGCGCGATCTCCACTGCTGATGACCTGACCTCGTGGATGAAGGCACTTGTCTCGGGCAAGGTCTTCGATGCCGACTTCCACCAACAGTGGTTGACGAGCGTGCAGGCCGAGGACCCGGACGCGCCCGACGGGCAGAAGTATGGGTATGGAATCTCGTATCAGCGCTTCGGCCCGAACGCTGCCATGTATTACCACGGCGGTGAACTTCCCGGCTTCAACTCGTTCATGGGGTATGACCCGGATAATGATGTGGCGCTTGTCATTTGGACGAATCTGACGCTTTCGCCGGATGGCAAGACGACGGCGCAGGCCATGTTGCCCACGGTTCTCGACGAAGTCTACGCCGGCCTGTCACTGGCTGCCCCGCCGACTCCGACGACGACAAGGTAGGCGAGTCGAATCGGCCCGCGGCCCAGTGAGATTCACGGGTGCGGGCCGGCTGTGGGCCTAAAGGTTGATCAGAACGGCACGTCAACTTCGCCGTTCGTGGTGTCGCCCTCGTCGTGGTTGGGGTTGATATAGCCCAGCCGGTACGGGACCGACGGATCGGTGCCGTAGGGCACGAGAGGATCGGTGCCGGCGGGCGCCGACGACGTAGCGGCGCTCGGCGCGGGTGCGACATGGGTGGCCGCGCTGGCCATGGGCGCGAGAACAACCGCGCCACCGATCGCGGCTGCGGCCAACGACGGTGCGAAGTACTTGATCATTGCCTTCATCTTGTCCTGCTTGCTGGGTCGCCCTGTCTGACTGCGTCTAATCGTGGCTCCCGAGCGCACCGGTGTCGTCACTGCTGACACCCAATCGACCCTGCGGCTAGCTGGAATCACGTGGTCCCGCCCGCTTCAATGGCTAAGGCTGTTCAGCCACTTCAGTGCCGCGCGTCGGCAATCGTTGACGGCGTGCGCTTCACACAGCCCGGCATGAGGCAGAATCGCGCACGTGACGCCGCCCCAACGCCCCGGGCCGCCTGGTTGGCGCGGCAGGGGCAATCCGCCGCCCAATCCGGCGACGCCCCCGCTGCCGCCCCCCGGACGTCTGGACCCGCCGACCGAACAGCTCCGCGGCCCATACCCCCCGGCCGATGCAGGGCCAACAAGAAAAATCCCGAAGCCTCAATCTCCTGCCGATGCACGGCCGACCGAACAGTTTTGGCGGCCGCCACCGGCGCCCCCACCGCCGTCCCCCGAGAAGCAGCGCGGCTCGCGCCGCCTCAACCTGCAGACGATCGTTCTGATCGTCGTCATTGTGATCGCGTTGGTGGCCGGCGGTTTGGCCGGCGGCGAGCTCTACGCGCGGCAGCGTGCGGACACGATTCTGACCGAGGTCGCTCAATGCGTCGTGGAAGACGGCGTCACCATCTCGTTCGGGGTGAATCCGCCGTTCCTGTGGCAGCACATCACCGGTCACTACACCAACATCTCGGTCACCACCGATGGCAACCGGGTCCAGAGCGCCGACGGAATGACGGCCGAGGTCACCCTGAAGGACGTGCGGTTGCAGGATTCCGCTGACTCCAAGGGCACCATCGGTTCGCTCAACGCCACACTCAGTTGGAAGTCCGCAGGCATCAAGGACACCGTGGCCGCGAACCTTCCCGGCGTGGGCAATCTCGTCACCGGCGTGACGACCGACCCCGCGGCGGGCACCATAATCCTCGATGCCCCTGGCACCAGCGTGACGGCCAAGCCCGTCGTCACTGACGGTGATCTCAATCTGGAGGTCGTTGACGTCACCGGCCTGTTTCCGAAGGACGCAGTGCAGACGGGCCTCGACGGCCTGACCAAGAAACTGAACGACAACTATCCGCTAGGTATCCACGCCGACAGCGTCGAAGTGACCGGTACCGGAGTCGTCGGAAAGTTCTCCAGCCAGAACGCGTCGATCCCCAAGGAGGACGCGAATCCATGTTTCGCGCGTCTGTAAGGTTCTGAGTGTCTATGGCAGAACGGCGATTTCGTCGCCGAGCTGGTACCCAGGCGCCAGCGGCAGCGAGTCGCCGCTCCAAAAGCGCCCTGGATCAAACCAATTCGAGTCCTTGTCGGTGACGAGCAGGCCCATTTCCTCGTACGTGATGGCGACTGTCTCGGCGCAGTAGGCGGCTTCCAAGCCCATCTTCCGCTTTTCCGCCTTCCTTCGCTTAGACGACTCCTGGACCCTCTTGTCGAGGAACGGTATTCCGCGCGTCCAGTCACCTGCCGTCGGTACCCGACCACGAAACCATCGGCCTGTCACGCGCGCAGTACTGGGAAACGGCGTGCCATCCATCCGTGCGATGACACGCAGCAACCGGTCCTCCTGTTCGCGGGTGGCGTATGGGGTTAGCTGACGCAGCCAGCAGCGCTGTCCGTAAACCTCCGACCATTGCTTGACGGATTCGCGGGCGTCGTTGAGCTGAACCCCACGATGGTTGCCGCCGGTCCACACGTCGACCAGTTTGTTGCCGAGTTCCGCGCTCCACATCAACGGTGGCAGGTCGTCGATCGCGACCGTCATCCCCACGTGGTTGACCGGGGCGTTACTCAAGGTCCGGATCGCCCGGTCTGGCCCGGAGCTACCCCGGAACAGCCAGATGTCCCCGGTCCGGGTCTCGTTCAGTGCCCGCTGTAATGAGACCGTGCTTTCCTTCACCCACGCAGCTTAGGCAGACTGCTTGCTATGCGTGGCATATGGAAGTTGGTCGGACTTGCCGGTGTTGCCGGGGTGGTGGCGGGCGGAGTGCTGGTCGCGCGCGACCAACGCAAGCGCAACTCCTACACCCCAGACGACATCCGCGCCCGGCTGCATCAACGGTTGGCCGAGGCCGGCGAGGCCACCTAACATGCCACGGCGTAGAGCCGATGCGAGCCGGAGAACCCCTTCAGTTCGACATCTCGGCCCTCGTCGAACTCGATCCCGTCCTGGTCGCTGACCGCATCGCGCACCACATCGCTGACCAGAATCTCGCCGCCGTCGGCTTGGCTGGCCACGCGCGCAGCCATCGCGACGTTGCGGCCGAACAGATCGTCGCCGCGACGTACCGACTTGCCGGTATGAATCCCGATCCGGACGCGAATACCGTTGGGCCGCCGCCGGAGTGAGCGCTGCACATCGACGCTGCACCGCACGGCCTGCTCGGGCTGCGCGAACGCGATCATGAAGCCGTCACCCTGACTCTTCACGACGTGACCCGAGTACTTCTTGACTTGCTTACGGACCAGTTTGTCGTGACTGCCGAGCAGCCGGACCCACGCGTGGTCGCCGATTTTCTCGTTGAGGGCCGTCGAGTCCTCGATGTCGGAGAACACGATGGCCACCTTGCCGTTGAGCGCGAGCCGCGCCAGATCCGGCCGCTCCACCTCCGCCCAGTCCGCGAGATCCTCGATCGACGACCGGACAGCCGCACCCAGGCCGTCCTTGCGCAGGATGTTGGCGGTCTGCCACATCTGCTTGACGGCCTCCCGGCCACCGGTGAGCAGCGTGTTCCTGGTGTCCAGCCGGTGCCGCAATACGTCGAGTTCACGCTTCTGACGTGTGTAGATCACCCAACCCACTACGAGCGCCACCGCCTCGACCGCGGCGACACCCGCCAGCACATAAGCCGCAATCTGCGCTCCCATCACCACACAAGTATTGGATGCTGGACCGGTGAAGCCTGAGGCGCCCTACTACGAGAGCCGATACATCCGCGCCAACCACCCCCAATTGCCGCAGGCGCTGTGGCTGCGCGAGACCCTGCTGCTGCCCACGGCGGGCGACCCGGTTGCCGACGTGTGGGTGATGGTGTTCGACCCCGACGGCGCTGGAAACCGGGCGCTCAAGGAGCCGTACCCGATCGACGCCGCGGATTACGAGTACGACAACTGGACGGCGCGCATCGGCGCCACATCCATCGACGATCGGTCCGCCAACGGCGTGGTGACGGGCGGAAGCCGATCGGCGCGATGGGATCTGCGGATCACGCCGGGCCGCGAAGACATGGTCAGACTGCTCACCGACCGCGCGTACAAGGCGCGGATCCCGACGGCCAAGACGACGGTGCGCCACCCCCTTGCCGAGTTCGACGGGCTCCTCGAGCTTGACGACGCCCGGCTCGTGCTCGACGGCTGGACCGGCAGCGTCAACCACAACTGGGGCACGCGGCACACCCCGGCCTACGCGTTCGGCCAGGTGTGCGGCTTCGACGACGCGCCCGACTCGACGCTGGAGATCGTGACGGCGCGCGCATCGATCGGACCGGTGCTGACACCCGCGGCGACGCTGTTCGTGTTCCGTCACCTGGGGGAGGAGTTCGCGGTCCGCTCGATCCTCGGCAGCCTGCAGACCCACGGCAGATACCGGCCGTTCTCATGGGCGTTCGGCGCACGGGTCAGGGATCAGATGATCGAGGGAGAGATCGTGGCCGAGCCGGCCGACTTCATCGGCCTGACCTACACCGACACCGACGGCCACTCGAAGTACTGCTACAACTCGGCGATCGCGACCTGCCGAATGCAGGTGGCGGGCAAGGTTTTCGAGCGCAGGGAGCTGCTGGCGACTCGGCGCGTGATGTTCGAGATCCTCACCGACACCTGCCACGACGGGGTGCCGCTGCTGGCCTAATTACCGTCTGCTCACGCCATAGAGGAGACCCGCCAGCGCGGCCGACCCGACGGTGCTCATGTCGACCCCGCCCGCGACGTTGGCCAGCGGCCCCACGTACAGCGTCGTGTTGACCGCCAGCATCCCGAACACGGCGCCGACTGTCCACGCCAGCACGGCAGGGACGTTCCAGCCGCCGGTGAACCAGTAGCGGCCACCGTGTCGTCCCTGCGCGAAGGCCTGCAGATCCGTCGGGTCAAAGCTTTTCGTGCGCAATGCCCCGATCGCGAGGATGGCCACCCACGGCGTGATGACCGCGTTCAGTGCGACCGTCATGGCCGTCACCGACTCGACGGCGTCGAACACGAACACGCCCAGATACAGCAGCGCGATCGCGACCGCGGCGGTGATGATCGTGGTCTGCGTCCGCTTCAGCTTTGGCGCAAGGCCTTCGAGATCCAGACCACTGGCGTAGACGCACAGCACACCTTGGCTCAGCCCGCCCAACAGCGAGATGACCACGATTGGTAGTACATACCAACCGGGGGAGGCCGCCACCAGATCGTCGAGATACGAATCCGTGGGATCGGCGAACGTCATCGCGGTGAACGCACCGAACAGGCTTGGCAGCAGCACGCCGACGAACATGCCGATGCCCAATGCGGTACAGATAGCTCGATTGCTGAAGCGCCGCGCGGAGATTCGACGGGTGTAGTCGCCGATCGTCGGCCCATACGAGATCGGCGCGGCCGCAAACAGCACCGCCGACAGCGTCCACGTCTGCCAGAACCCGCCGAGCATGTAGTCACCGCTTGCCGCACTCGGATCGAAACCACCCGCGAACGCGAACACTCCGAGGACCATCAGCGTCCCGACGACGGGCACAACGACTTTCTGCATCGCGACGATGGTCGCGTGGCCGAACAGCGCGACCGTCACCATCAGTGCCGCCACGGCGGCATACGCGAATGCATGCACCGCGTCGTTGTCTGGCGCGCCGAGCAACCGGTGGCCGGCGGCGACGATCGCGTCACCGCTCGTCCATACCGTGACCGCGGCGAATCCGAACGCGATCAGCAGGGCAATGCCCGACCCGATGAACCGGCCGCGGATGCCGAAAAACGCGACGCTGGACACCGTCATGTTCGTGCCGGTGCGCGGCCCGATGAGCGCGGTGGGCACGACGGCCAACGTGCCGACCGCCACGCCGACGGCCATCGAGGTGACCGTCTGCCAGAAGCTGAGTCCAAAGAGGATCGCGAACGCGCCGAACACGACGTTCGTCCAGGTGAGGTTCGCGCCGAGAAAGACGGCGCCCAGGTTGCGCGGCCGGGAGTCGCGCGCGTCCTCCGGCAGGTACTCGATGCCGGCGTGCTCGACGGCCCCGAGGCGATCGGAGGTGATGGCGAGTTCGTCGGGAGGCAGGGTCGCGGTCATGGAGGGATCCTTGTTGACGGGTGGATCAATAGTGTTGACGTAGTGTTCAATAAGTATCGGCATTCGTCAAGAGGAGGACCGAAATTGACCGTGCAGGCGCGTGACGCCAAGCGGAAGCTGCCGGCCGAACGGCGCGAAGAGCTGCTGGCCAAGGCCGTCGAGATCGCTGTGGCGGAGGGTTTGTCCGGGGTCACTCTGCGCCGCGTCGCAGCCGACCTCGGTGTGACGCCAGGCCTGGTCAGCCATTATTTCTCGGCGGCCGACCAGCTGATCACCGCCGCGTTCCGGTCGGCGGCCGTCACCGATCTCGAGCAGGCGCGGGCGCATGTCGACGCGGCGCCGACGGCGGTGGCCAAGATGGCCGCACTGATGGACTATGTGCTCGACGACGCCAGCGATGACGCGAGCGCGCTGTGGCTGGAGGCCTGGAGTTTGGGACGGCGCAACGCACCGCTGGCCGCCGAGGCCAAGGAGCTGACGGCCGAGTGGCTTCAGTGCATCGCCGGCATCGTGCGATCAGGCATCGCCGATGGCGACTTCCACGTGGCCGACGTCGACGTCGCGGCGCGCCGCTTGTTGACGATGATCGACGGGCTCGGCGCGCAGAAGGTGGTGCGTGCGGTGCCGACGGATGAGGCCAAGCACATCGCGCAGGCCTACGTCGCCTCCGAGCTCGGCGTGGCGGTCTAGACGCCGGTTGTTGAGCCGGGTCGCACGATCATCAGCACCGTGACGACGACCCACAGCAGATTGAAGATGCCGGTCGTCATGGCCAGCCTGGTCACTGTCTTCCCGGTCAGGGCGGCGCGCTGGTCCGGCAGGATGCTCGCGATGAGCACGACCGCGGCGACGGCCGTCAGCGCGATCGACACCAGCACCCAGGCCTGCGTCAGTATGCCCATGGAAACCGCCGTCGTGACGCCCAACAGCGGAACCGCCACACCAACGACCGCGTACGTCTGACAAATTCGGTAGAGCACATTGGCGACTGGGCCGCCTTCACGCGCGTAGCGGGGAAACATGCTCGCCGCGACGGCAATTGGACCGATGGCCAGGATCGCGACGATGACATGGGCGCTGAGCAGGATGGCAGACATCGGGCTTTACATTAGGGCGCACGCCATCGCCCGACCAGCTCGATTCTGGACAACAATGACCTGGATCTGGCCAGTATCACCGCGTTCCGTCGCCTAGCGACGAGATCGACACCACGGTTGTTCACCGTGACGCATGGGCGCAAAACTACAGCCCTAGCGTCAATCTCGGCCATGGCACTGCAGGCCGGCACCTACCAGCCCTCGGTCAGCACTCGATCCAGGGTGTCGACGTAGAAGTCGGCCGCCTCGACATCGATACACAACGGCGGCTTGGTTTTCAGAATGTTCTGATGGTCACCGGTCGGCTGGATGATCACCCCCAGCTCGAGCATGCGGTCGCAGATCGCCGACGTTTCCTCCGGTGCCGGCTGCAGGGTCGACGGGTCGCGGATCATCTCGACACCTAAGTACAGCCCGGTCCCGTGCACCGTGCCGATGAACGGGTGCTTGTCCTGCAGTGCTTGCAGTCTCGACTTCAGGTGTGCGCCGACGCGTTTGGCGTTCTCCTGCAATCCTTCGTCGCGCATCACGTCCAGCACGGTCATCCCGATCGCACACGACAGCGGACTGCCGCCCGTCGATGAGAAGAAATACCCCTGGGAGCGGAACCCGTCGGCAACGGCGCGGCTGGTGATCACCGCGCCGAGCGGATACCCGTTCCCCGTCGACTTCGCGACCGCCACGATGTCAGGCACGGCGTTCTGTTGCATGAAGCCCCAGAACCATTCGCCCAGACGGCCATACCCCACCTGCACCTCGTCGGAGATCGCCAGTCCGCCGAAGCCTCGCACCGCCGCATACACCTGCCGCAGGTAGTCATCCGGCAGCGCCATCCCGCCTGCATTGCCGTACACGCTCTCGCAGATGAACGCCGCGGGCACGCGCCCTTCGGCCACCAGACCCGAGATCTCCTGCACCGCCTCTCCCGCGTACTTCGCGGCCTCTGCACCCCTGTACTTGCCGCGAAAGCTGTTCGGCGACTCGACGGTGTGCACCCAATCCGGCCGGGTGGCAAGCGCGTTGGGGTTGTCGGCAGTCGAGGTGGATACCGCGTCGGTGCCGTACGTCCACCCGTGATACGCCTCGCGCACCGCGACTATGTCGCGCCGCCCCGTCGCCGCCATCGCGAGGCGGATCGCCAGATCGCTTGCCTCCGAACCCGAGTTGACAAGGAAGACCGTGTCCAGCGGATCGGGCAGCATCGCGGCGAGCCGCTCGCTGAACTCCACCACCGCCGCGTAGTTGAACCGCGAATTCGTGTTGAGCCTGCGCAGCTGCCTGGCCGCGGTCTCGGCGATCCGCGGATGGGCATGACCCAGCACCGTCACGTTGTTGACCATGTCGAGGTAGGTGCGACCGGTGGTCGACATCAGGTAATGCCGCTTGCCCCGCTCGATCCGCGGCGGCCTGCGATAGTAAAACTCCTGCACCGGAGCAAAACTCGCGTCACGTCGGGCCAACAAATCGCCCGATTCCGCCGCCTCGACAGCCGGCAGCCCCAGCAGCGGTCGAGGATCACGGGTCAGCGCCAGCCAACCCGGTGCCAATTCAGACGTGGTGAACAGTGGCGCCGCAGGTGCACCGACAGGCCGCACACAGAGCTGGACCCACGCTCTCGCGGGCACGTCGGCCAGCGGGTCGCCCACTCGCACGCTGCCGGCCATCATGTCCGCCCCGGCCAACGTCAGCTCGTAGTCGGCGCCACGCAACGTGGAGCCTTCCAGCTCGCCGTCCCATGGCGCGACGAACCGCGTCGCCGACGCCGCCCAGACGCTGACCCCGGTCGCGACGGCGTCGGGGCTGTCCTGGCTGAGCTTGCGCGTCCGGCTCAGCCGAGCCTGCCCGTATTGCGTGACGACGAGCCGCGCACCGTTTTCGGCTGCCGCCCTGGCCAATCCGTCCTCGACGCCCGCCTTCAGCGATCCGTCGTCCTCGAACGCGACGTCGTACACGTCGGACGTGGTCGACAGGTCCAGCGTCACCACCGTCGCCGGATCCACCTCGGTGAGCGAGCCAGCTACTGGGTCGGGCGCTGCGGCCAGCCCCAGGTCGGCCTTGATCAACTCGGTCATCACGTCGATCGGAACCGAGGTCGCCTGTTCGAACATGCGCCATTCGCTGCGGGACTGCTTGGCCAGATACTCGTTGTCGGGATCGAGCGTGGCCTGCTGCGCGCCGCTGACGATGAGCACAGCGGTGCGCAGCACCAGCAGCGGCCACATCGCGTCCACCTCCGCCGTGGTGAGCGGCCGGATGGAGTGAAACGCCCGCACGGCGGGCAGGATCGAGACCGGTTCGCTGCCGGGGTGGCCCAGCACCGACGACACCGTGATCGCCAGTTCGGACACGGCCCAGCTGTCGGACAGGTCGCCGAAGTCGATGACCCCGTCGGGATCTCCCCGGCCGGAGACTACGACGTTCGCGTCGGTCAGATCGAGATGCACGGCCTGGCGCGGCAGGTCATCGATGTGCTGGGCGATCCGCGCCCACGCCTCATGGGCCGCCACGTCCAACGGTTCGCGTTGCAATGGGTCGGTTACATGCGAAATCAGTTCCGCCACAACGGCGGTGCCATAGCGCAGATCCCATTGGAGAACTCGGTCAAGACCGGCATGGCTGAAGCCCTCGAGCGCGCGGCTCACCTTCCCGGCCACCTCGCCCAGTCCCGTGACCGCGGTCGGCGACAGATAACCCGAATCCTGCACCGTTCCGCCCGGCAGGTAGCGCAGCAGTCGCGCGTAGGCGGTCCCGTCCACCAATCCTGTGATGGCCGTGCACTTCTGGCCAGCTAGGTTCGGCAGCGGCACCGCGATCCGCAGCGACGGCTCTGCGTCGGCGATCCGTTCCGCGGCCACGTCCTGCGCCTCGATTTCGGTTGCATTGAACGCCGGATTGGCAATCTTCAACACTCCCGCGATTTCGCCATCAACACCGGTGACCACAAAGTTCTTGTCCTGCTGGCTGCCCAGTGACGTCGCGGTGGCGCGCAGTCCGTAGTGCGCGGCCAGGATTTCCTCGGCCTGTGCGTCGGACACTTGAGGTGCCGGAAGCTCCGGTGCCTCAAGGAAGTTGAAACCGACAGTCACCGGCTGACGAATTGCACAACGGCTTCGGAGAATGCGTCGTTGTCGTCGCCTGCCGCGGTGTGTCCGGCGTCGGACAACTCGACGAACTCGGCGTGGGGCACCTTGCCCAGGAAGTCTTTGACGCCTTCGGGGCTGACCACGTCGGATAGCTTGCCCCGGATCAGAAGGATCGGGATGGCCAGGTCGATGGCTGCCCGCTCGAGCTTTTCCTCGCGCACGAACGAATTGTCCGCGGGCGCGGTCAGAAACTTCGGATCCCAATGCCAGTACCAGCGGCCGTCACGTCGGCGCAGGTTCTTCTTCAGGCCCTCCGGGCTGCGCGGCTTGGTTCGGTGCGGCAGATACTCGGCGACCGCGTCGGCGGCCTCGTCGAGCGTCTCGAAGCCGTGGACATGGCTGAACATGAAGTCGCGAATCCTGGCGCTGCCGTCCTTCTCGTACCGTGGCACCACGTCCACCAGCACCAGCTTGGTGACCTTCTCCGGGCCCGCGGCGTCGGCGACCAGGAGACCGGTCATTCCGCCCATGCTCGCACCGATCAGAATCACCGGCCGTCCGATCTGGTCGAGCACCTGCAGGGTGTCGGCGCACAGCGCGTCCACCGTGTAGTTCGCATCGGGGGAGCGGTCGCTGTCGCCGTGGCCGCGGCTGTCAAGGGCGACGACGTGGAAGCCCTCGTCGGCCAGGACCTGGCCGGTGTTCTTCCAGGAAAAACGGTTCTGACCCCCGCCGTGCAGCAGAAGGATCGAAGGCGTCGCTCGATCCGATGTCGCCGCCGCTGCGGCTCCTGAAGACGCCGCCGGGTTCCATTCGTCGGCGACAAGGACGAGGTCCTCGGTGCCGCGAAACTTGACGGTTTGCGGTTCGCTGCTTGTGGTGCTCACGAAGGTCCTCTCGGCTGGCCCCGGCTTGACGTTACCCAGAGGACAATTTGCGCCGATCCTCGGCCCGGCGGGTGCAGCGTCCCTAGAATCTGCCCGTGCAGCCAGATACCGCCAGCGACGGCGACCGCGGCTGCATCATCGAGGCCGCCTACCGCTGCCTGGCGGAGCCGCACACAGGTCCGATCCCGGTGGCCGCGATTCTGCAACGCGCCGGGGTGTCCACCCGCGCGTTCTACCGTCACTTCGCATCCAAGGACGAGTTGTTCCTGGCGTTGCTGCGGCAGGAGAGCGACTCCCTGGCTGACCGGCTCGACCGTATCCTCGACGTGCCCGGCTCGCCCGTCGACCAGCTCAAGTCGTGGATCGACCAGATGTTCGGCTGGATGCACGACGAGGAGCTGCGGATGCACCTCACCGTGATCGACTCCGATGAGGTGCGCGCGGCCAAGGGTTACCGGGAGACCCGCGAGCGCGCGCACGCCGATCGCGAACGCTCACTCATCGAAATCCTGCGGCGCGGCCGAGACGACGGCTCGTTTCCGCTGGCCGACCCGGAGCACGACGCGATCGCCATCAGCGCCGTCATCAGCCGCGAGATGGCCAACCAGATGCCAGGCGACGACCAGCGGCTGCGGCAGTCGCTGGATTGGGTGCTGGAATTCGCGCTGCGTGCGCTGGGCGCAGAAGGGGCCAAAGCCGAGCCGCGATGAGTCCGGAACGCATCGGCGGTCTGTACGGGAAAGCCCGCAGCGAAGGAGTAGCGATGCCGTCGATCACCCCCTGCCTCTGGTTCGACAACGACCTCGAGGAGGCCGCGCAGTTCTACACGTCGATCTTTCCGAACTCGGCGATCGAGAAGTTCGAGCGCTACACCGACGCAGGGCCCGGCACGCCCGGTGATGTCGTGTGGGGCGCGTTCGTGCTCGACGGCACCCGGTTCATGGGCATCAACGGTGGCCCGCAGTTCCCGTTCAGCGAGGCGGTGTCGTTCATGATCGAGTGCAAAGACCAAGACGAGGTCGACTACTACTGGGATCGACTGGTCGACGGCGGCGAAGAATCGCAATGCGGCTGGCTCAAGGACCGATTCGGGGTGAGCTGGCAGGTCACCCCGACCCGGCTGCTGGAGTTAGAGGGTGACCCCGACCCGGTCCGTGCCGCCGCGGCGACCAAGGCGATGATGGGGATGCGCAAGATCGTCATCGCCGAGCTTGAGGCCGCCGTCAGCTCGTAAGACGGAGCTTGTTGCTGCGGCGGATCCCGTCGAAGCCGGCGCGGGCGCAGTCGTCACATTGTTCGTGTTGCTCGGCCAGAAATCGGTGATGTACGGTTCTGCGGCATCCCCCCGTGCGACACTCACAACTTGCGAGGACGGGTCGTTCGTCGAAGGGATCGGCGCCTATGGCGGTGAGGAGAACGCGAGGGAGGACCCGGTAATGGTCGCTTCCAACGTCATTGCGAAGCCGGTGAGCGCCTTCGGCGGCTTTTACGCGATGGCGCTCGACACGTTCGTCGCAATGTTTCGGCCGCCGTTCGCGTGGCGCGAATTCATCACGCAGTCTTGGTTTGTCGCGCGGGTTTCCATCGTGCCGACACTGATGCTGACGATCCCTTACACGGTGTTGCTCACGTTTACGTTCAACATCCTGCTGACCGAGTTCGGCGCTGCGGACTTCTCCGGCACCGGCGCGGCCCTTGGCACCGTGCGACAGATCGGACCGATCGTCACCGTGCTGGTGGTGGCCGGTGCCGGGGCGACCGCGATGTGCGCCGACCTCGGCGCGCGCACCATCCGCGAAGAACTTGACGCGTTGCGGGTGATGGGCGTCAATCCCATTCAGGCGCTTGTAGTTCCCCGCGTGCTCGCAGCAACGCTGGTGTCCCTTGCCCTGTCCGCATCGGTGATCCTCGTCGGACTGGCCGGCGCCTACTTCTTCTGCATCTACATTCAGCATGTCTCGCCGGGAGCGTTCGCTTCCGGTTTGACCCTGATCATCGGCGCCGCCGACGTCACGATCGCCCTGCTGAAGGCGGCGTTGTTCGGGTTGTCGGCCGGCCTGATCGCCTGCTACAAGGGCATTTCCGTGCGCGGCGGCCCCGCAGGCGTCGGTAACGCCGTGAACGAGACCGTGGTGTTCACCTTCATGGCGCTGTTCGCCATCAACGTCGTCGCCACTGCTGTTGCCGTAAAGGTGACGATGTGACCGTCTCGAGGCCCCATTCCCAGTTCCCGTGGCTGAAAGCTCGGGCCCGCCCGTGGGTCGACGGGTGGAATCGCGTTGGGCAGCAGACGAAGTTCTACGGCCGCACGCTGCGCTCGATCCACTACGCCTTCACTTACTACCGGGTCGAATTGATTCGGCTCATCGCTCAGATGGGCCTGGGCGCAGGCGCGCTCATCATCATCGGCGGAACGGTCGCGATTGTCGGTTTCCTGACCGTGACGACGGGCGCGCTGGTCGCCGTTCAGGGCTACACCGACTTCTCGGAAATCGGCGTGGAAGCGCTGACGGGATTCGCGTCGGCGTTCTTCAACGTGCGACTGATCGCGCCCGCCACGACCGCCGTCGCGCTATCGGCGACGATCGGCGCTGGCGCCACGGCACAACTCGGCGCCATGCGGATCAACGAGGAGATCGACGCGCTCGAGGTGATGGGCATCCGCAGCGTCGCCTACCTCGCGTCCACCCGGGTGGTGGCGGGCATACTTGTCGTGATCCCGCTCTACTGCGTGGGTGTGCTGGCGGCGTTCTGGGCGGCGCGGTTCGGCACCACCGTCCTCTACGGTCAGTCGACGGGCGTTTACGACCACTACTTCAGGACATTCCTGAACCCCACCGATTTGTTCTGGTCTTTCATCCAATGCGTATCCCTGGCCGTGGTAATCATGCTCGTGCACACCTACTACGGCTTCACCGCAAGGGGCGGTCCCGCCGGCGTTGGTGAGGCCGTCGGGCGCGCGGTGCGCATGTCACTGATCATTGCGGCGTTCGTTCTCGTGATGATGTCGCTCGCCATCTACGGCCAATCCGGCAACTTCAACCTGGCTGGTTAGTGCAATGGACGACAGAGAAGAGGGCCTGCATCCCGGATGGGCGACGCTCATCCTGGTGTTGGTGCTCGCCGCGGCTATCTGGCTGACGTATGCCCTATTCACCGGGACGTTCCGGAAGTCCGTGCCGGTCACGTTGACCTCGGATCGGGCGGGCTTGGTGATGGAGAGCAACGCCAAGGTCAAGCTGCGCGGCGTACAGGTCGGCCGGGTCGCCGCGATCACCGGCGGTCGGGAGCCGGTCACCTTGAAATTGGAGATCGACCGGGACCAGATCAAGAACATTCCAGCGAACGTGGAAGCGCAGATTCGGGCCACCACGGTCTTCGGTGCCAAGTTCGTCGACCTGGTTTATCCCGGCGATCCCAGCGCGCAGCGGCTGGCGGCCGGTCAGGTGCTGAGGTCGCGCAATGTCACTACCGAGGTCAATACGGTGTTCGAGAACGTTGTTCTCGTGCTGGACACGATCGACCCGGCCAAGCTCAACAGCACCCTGTCCGCACTCGCGGAAGGTGTCCGCGGTCAGGGCGAACGGATCGGTCAGGCCACTACCGACGCCAATCAGGTTCTGCTCGAACTGAACCCACGCAATGAGACGATACGAGCCGACTGGCGTGCGCTCAAGGAGTTCAACGACACCTATGGTGTTGCGGCACAAGATATTTTAAAAATTCTGAACGCGGCGAGTACGACGAGTGCCACGATCACCAGCCACGCCAAACAGGTGGATGCGTTGCTGCTGGCCACGATTGGGCTTTCCAACAGTGGTATCAGCCTGCTAGCGCCGAATCAGGCCAACCTCATCAGGGCGATCAATGTGCTGGAGCCGACGACGAACCTGTTGTACAAGTACAACCCCGAGTACACCTGCCTGCTGGTGGGCGCGAAAACCCTGCTGGATACCGGAGGTTATGAATCGCCAGGCGGCAACGGCCGAACGCTTGTGCTCGACACCGGCCTGGCGCTCGGAGACGACCCGTACCACTATCCGACCAACCTGCCGGTGATCGGGGCCAAGGGCGGACCGGGCGGCAAACCGAGCTGCGGCTCGCTGCCGGATGTCGCGAAGAACTGGCCGGTGCGAAACCTCGTCACCAACACCGGCTTCGGGACCGGAGTGGACTGGCGGCCCAACCCCGGCATCGGTTTCCCGGCCTGGGCCAACTATCTGCCCGTCACCCGCGCGGTGCCCGAGCCGCCGAGCATCCGCAACCTGTTCGGCGGGCCTGCGCCGGGACCGATTCCGTATCCAGGCGCCCCCGCGTACGGAGCGGATCTCTACGCGCCGGACGGCACACCGTTGTGGCCGGGGCTGCCACCGGCGCCTCCGCCGATGGCACCACGAGACCCAGGTCGGACACCGGGCACGGAGCCGTTCGTGGTCCAGGCCCCCGCGCAAATGCAGCCGACCCCGCTGCCGCCGGTCCCTCTTCCGTCGGCGGTGGTCCCGTCACCATGACCTCCTTAGTCCCCGCGAGCAGACGCAAAACTGCCGCCCTACGGCCAAATTTGGGCAGTTTTGCGTCTGCTCGGCAGAAGAAAGGTAACCGGCCATGAAGAAAGGCCTGGGAGGTGTCGTGTTGCGCCTCACCGTCTTTCTTGCTGTGTGCCTGCTGGGTGTGTTCGGGCTCTACGCGGTCTTTGGACAGCTGCGATTCGGCGAGGAAGCGAGGAGCTACAACGCCGAATTCGTCAACGTGACCGGGCTGGAGAACGGCGACTTCGTGCGCATCGCCGGCGTCGAGGTCGGCCAGGTGAAGAAGGTCGAGATCCAGCCCGACACCTCGGCGTTGGTTGAGTTCACCGCAGGCGATTCGGTGGTGCTGACGGAGGGCAGCCGAGCCGTCATCCGCTACGACGACCTGATCGGCGGCAGGTATCTGGCGCTGGAAGAAGGCACGGGCGGCACCAAGAAGCTCAACGCGGGTGACACGATTCCGCTGGCGCGCACGTCGCCGGCGTTGGACTTGGACGCCTTGATCGGCGGGTTCCGGCCGCTGTTTCGGGCACTGGATCCCGAACAGGTAAACGCGTTGTCCGGTCAGTTGATTGCTGCCCTGCAGGGCCAGGGCGGAACCATCAACTCGTTTCTCGCCCAGACCGCGGCGCTGACGACCACACTGGCCGACCGCGATCAGCTGATCGGGGATGTCATCGTCAACCTGAACGTCGTACTCGGATCGTTGGGGGACCAAAACGACCAATTCGCAAAGGCTGTCGACGCGCTCGCAGAGCTAGTGGCCGGCCTGGCGGCGCGCAAGGAAGACATCAGTAACGGGCTGGCCTACACCAACGCCGCCGCTGCGACCATCACGGACCTGCTGGCGCAGGCGCGTCCACCGTTTGCGAAGACAATCCAGGAGACGGACCGAGCCGCCGGAATCGTAGTGGCCGACCACGAATACTTCGACAATCTGCTCAACACACTGCCGGATGCCTATCAAGCCCTTGCGCGGCAAGGCATTTACGGCGACTTCTTCAGCTTCTATCTGTGCGACATCGTGCTCAAGCTCAATGGCAAGGGCGGCCAGCCGGTATACGTCAAGGTCGCGGGCCAGAGCACTGGGAGGTGCGCGCCAAGGTGAAACCCTTCAGCGAACGTAATCTCTTCGTCATCGGTGCCATCGGGCTGGCGATCACCATCGGCATCGTGGTTGGCGCTCTGCAGTACGACAAGCTGCCCTTCCTCAACCAGGGCAAGGAGTACTCGGCCTACTTCGCCGAGGCAGGCGGCCTAACAGGTGATGCGGGCGTACAGGTTTCGGGTTTCCAGGTGGGCAAGGTGACCTCGATCGAGCTGGACGGCCCTCGGGTGCTGATCAAGTTCACCGTCAAAAAGAACATTCGGCTCGGCGATCGCACCGAGGCGGCCATCAAGACAAAGGGTCTGTTGGGCACCAAGATCCTCGAGGTCTATTCCCGCGGCGACGGCCAGCAGGACGGCACCATTCCCCTTGAGCGCACCACCTCGCCGTATCAGCTGCCGGATGCGCTGGGCGAGTTGGCGACCACGATCAGTGGTCTGAACACCAATCAACTGTCGGATTCGCTGAGGGTGTTGTCGGAGACGTTCTCCGACACCCCGCCGCAGCTACGGATCGCGGTCGAGGGAGTGGCCCGGTTCTCAGAAACACTCAACGAACGCGACGCGCAGCTGCGCGGTCTGCTGACCAACGCCGACAAGACGACCACGGTGCTGGCCGAGCGCAGCAACCAGATCGTCGGCCTGGTCGCCAACACCAATGCGCTGCTGGCCGAACTGCAAAGCCAAAGCGCCGCACTGGATCAGATCTCCGGCAATGTCTCTGCACTGAGCCAGCAGTTGCAGGGCTTCATCGGTGAAAACCGCGCGACGATGAAACCCGCACTCGACAAGCTCAACGGCGTGCTGACGATGCTCGACAACCGCAAGGAACGCCTGCAGCGCTCGCTCAAACTGCTCACCCAGTACTCGATGTCGCTCGGCGAATCGGTGGCATCCGGGCCCTTCTTCAAGACCTATGTCGCGAATCTGCTGCCGGGACAGTTCGTGCAGCCGTTCATCGATGCCGCTTTCTCCGACCTCGGTCTGGATCCCAATGTGCTGCTGCCCTCGGAACGTAGCGACCCACAGGTCGGCCAGCCGGGAACACCGGCCCTGCCGGTGCCCTACCCGCGGACGGGTCAGGGCGGCGACCCGCGTCTGACGCTGCCCGACGCGATCACCGGCAATCCGGGTGATCAGGGCTGCGGTCCGCCCGGCTTGCCGTTGCCCGGGCCGACAGGCTGCTACCCGTACCGCGAGCCGCTGCCAGCACCACCGCCGGGGGGCCCGCCCCCTGGGCCGCCCGCCGAGGCGCCGTCCGGCTTGGATTCCACGCCGCAGCCGACACCGACTCCCGTGATGGTTCCCGCACCGGGTGAGGCGCCGCACCTTCCAAATCAGGAGGGCGGGCAATGATCCGTAACGCGAGAACCTGGGTAGCCGCCGCGCTGGCACTTCTGTTGGTGGCCGGGGTGGTCGTTGTGCTTCGCAAATCGGAAACGATCAACCGCACGAATGTCGTTGCGTACTTCGAGAACAGCAACGGCATCTATGTCGGCGACGACGTCCGCATCCTCGGCGTACCAGTCGGCAGAATCACGTCGATCGAACCGCAGCCCGAGCGGGTGAAGATCTCGTTCTGGTACAACGACAAATACGACGTACCCGCCGACGCGAAGGCCGCGATCCTGTCGCCGACGCTGGTGACCGCACGCGCCATCCAGCTCACCCCCGTCTACACCACGGGGCCGGTGATGAAGGACGACGCGGTCATTCCGCGCGAACGGACCGCGGTGCCGGTCGAGTGGGACGAGGTCCGTCAGCAACTGGAGAAGCTTGCCGACTCGTTGCAGCCGACTGAGCCCGGCGGGGTGAGCCCGCTGGGTTCGGTCATCAACACCACCGCCGACAACTTGCGCGGCGAGGGCGCCAATATCCGCGACACCGTTATCAAGTTGTCACAGGCGTTTTCGGCTCTCGGTGATCACAGCACCGACATCTTCTCGACCGTGAAGAACCTGGCGATCCTGGTGTCGGCGCTTCAGGACAGCACCGACTTGATGCGCCAGCTCAACCAGAACCTTGCGTCGGTGACGGGGCTGCTCGCGGACAACCCGGATGAAGTCGCCGACGCCGTGCGTGACCTGGGCGCCGTTGTGCCCGAGGTGCAGAAGTTCGTGGCCGACAACCGGGAGGCGCTGGGAACCACGTCGGACAAGTTGGCAGGGGTGACCCAGGCGCTGACCGACAGCCTCGCCGACGTCAAGCAGTTCCTGCACGTGGCGCCCAACACGTTGCAGAACTATGTGAACATCTGGCAACCCGCCCAGGGCGCGGTGAGCAGCGTGCCGATGCTCAACAACTTCGCCAATCCGATTTCGTTTCTGTGCGGCGCGATTCAGGCGGCGTCACGCCTGGGCGCCGAGGAGTCGGCGAAGCTGTGTGTGCAATACCTGGCGCCGATCATGAAGAATCGCCAGTACAACTTCCTTCCTGTCGCGCAGAACGTCTTCGTCGGTGCTTCGACGCGGCCGAACGAGCTCACCTTCAGCGAGGACTGGATGCGGCCGGATTACATCCCGCCGCAACCTGTTACGCCACCAGCCCAGCCGCTACCGGACGGCAGTCCCGCGCCGCCACCGGTGCCGGCCGATTCGCCGCCGCTGCCCGCAGAGGCGATGGCCGTCAATCCTGCAGACGGCCTGCACGGGATGATGGTGCCGCCGGGAGTCGGACCATGATGCGGGCCAGGTTGATGCGTGCAGCGGCGGGAATCCTGGTGCTTGGTGTCGCGGTGTCCGGGTGCGGCTGGCAAGGGCTCAACTCGGTTCCGCTGCCGGGGGTGGAGGGCGTCGGTCCCGGCGCGTTCACCATCCGCGCGCAGATGCCCGACGTCGACAACGTCGAAGAGAATTCCCGCGTGCGGGTCGGCGATGTGAATGTCGGCACGGTGAGCAAGGTCGAGCGTCAGGGCTGGCACGCGCTGGTGACGATGACGCTCAACCGCAACGTGCAGTTGCCGGCCAACGCGACGGCCAAGGTCGGGCAGACCAGCCTGCTCGGGTCACAGCACATCGAACTGGCACCGCCGGCCGACATTGCGCCCCAAGGCAAACTGGGTGAAGGTTCGGTGATTCCGCTGGCCTCGGCGGGCGCATATCCGACCACTGAGCAAGCATTGGCTGCGATTGCATTGCTGCTCAATGGCGGCGGGCTCGGAAATGTTTATGACATCACCGAGGCGTTGAGCACCGCGTTCGCCGGTCGCGAGAACGACTTGCGCAGCCTGATCGAGCAGCTTGACAAGGCGATCGGCTACCTCGACGACCAAAAGGGCGACATCATCGCGGCGTCGGAGAGCCTGAACAACCTGTTCGGTCAGATCGCCGAGCAGAAACCCGTGGTGGACAAGGCATTAAAGACCATCCCCGATGCACTGGCCGTGTTGCGGGATCAGCGTGAGAATCTCTCCGAGGCGTTAGCGCAGCTGGGCAAGTTCAGCGCCCTGGCCGCCGACTCCGTCAACCAGACCAAGGAAGCGCTCGTCCAAGAGCTCAAAGACCTTGGGCCGGTACTGGAATCACTGGCCAACGCCGGCCCCGCGCTGACCCGCGCGCTCAGCTTCCTGCCCACATTCCCATTCCCCAAGGAGACGCTGACCAACTGGATGCGTGGCGACTACGCCAACCTGACGTTGATCCTTGACCTGACGTTGAGCCGGATCGACTCCGGAATCTTCACCGGATCGCGGTGGGAGTGCGATCTGACGTGGCTGGAGATTCAGTGGGGCCGCACCATCGGCCAATTCCCCAGCCCGTGCACGGGGAGCGCCCCGCCGAACGGCGCCGGCAACCCGTTGGTCGCTCCGTACCGCTTCGACCAGGGGCCCTGACATGATTTTGACGAGGCGGATTCTGATTCAGATGGCGATCTTCGCCGTGGTGGCGCTTACGGCGTTGGCGGTCATGGTGTTTGGGTACATGCGGCTGCCCGAAATGCTGGGCGTCGGGCAATACCGAGTGAAGGTTGAGCTACCAGAGACCGGTGGGCTGTATCCGCGGGCCAACGTCACGTACCGCGGTGCGCAGGTCGGAACAGTTGACAACGTCGAGCTGACCGATGCCGGTGCCGGTGTCCAGGCGGTGCTGTCGTTGAATTCGGACATCAAGATTCCCGCCGACGTCGAGGCCGAAGTGCACAGTGTGTCCTCCGTCGGTGAGCAGTACGTCCAGCTGATCCCGCGAAGTGGTCAGGGGCCGACACTCAAGGATGGCGACGTCATACCTGTGGACCGCACCACGGTTCCCACGGATGTCAACGCCGTATTGGACGACACGACCCGCGGTCTCGAGGTGATACCGCGGGAGAACCTGAAGACTGTCATCGACGAGGCCTACCTCGCGGTCGGCGGCCTCGGGCCGGAGCTTCGCCGACTGGTCAATGGCAGCACCGCGCTGGCGATTGACGCTCGAAAGAACTTGGACCCTCTGACGACACTGATCGACCAATCCAAGCCGGTCCTGGATTCCCAGACTGACACCGCAGGCTCGATCCAGGCATGGGCTGCGAACCTGGCGAGCATCACCGGCCAGCTACAGAGCCAGGACCCGGCCTTGGCCGGGATCCTTCAGAATGGCCCGGGCGCCGCCGATGAGGTGGGGGCGCTGTTCGATCGGCTGCGACCGACACTGCCGATTGTGCTGGCCAATCTGGTCAGCATCGGCGAGGTGGCCGTCACCTACCAACCGAGCCTCGAGCAGTTGCTGGTGCTGTTGCCTCAGGGCACCGCCGTCACGCAGGCCGTCGGCGTGCACAAGCGGAACACCAAGCAGGACTACGAAGGCGATGCCTTGGTCTTCAACCTGAACCTGATGATTCCTGCGCTGCCGCAGCCCATCCCTCTACCGCCGCAGCAGATACCGCCGCCGTGTACCACCGGTTTCCTGCCCGCCCAGCAGCAGCGGGTGCCCACCTTCGAGGACTATCCCGACAGGCCACCGGGCGATGTCTACTGCCGGGTGCCGCAGGACGCGCCGTTCAACGTTCGCGGCGCGCGCAACCTGCCCTGCCTCACCGTGCCCGGCAAACGCGCCCCGACGTGGCAACAATGCGAAAGCGACGAGTACTACGTGCCGCTCAACGACGGCTACAACTGGAAGGGCGACCCGAACGCCACATTGTCCGGGCAAGCGATCCCGCACGTGCCTCCGGCGGTGCCACCTGCGCAAGCGGCTCCGCCGCCCCGTCCGGCGCCCCCGCCGATGGCGGCCGCCGAATACGACCCAGCCACCGGCACGTACGTTGGACCCGACGGACGTGTGTACACACAGTCCAACCTGGCCCGCAGTGCCACAGAGGAGCAAACATGGCAGACGATGCTGCTGCCCCCGACGGGGAATTGAGCGACTCGGCCGCGTCCGAGAAGACGTCGAGCGCCACGGAGCCGGAATCGGGCGGCAGCGAGATCCCCGACGCGGCCGAGACCGGCAAGTCCGCTGGCGGCGACGAGGACAGCGCCGACGATGAACAACCGCTCGACGACGATGCCGAGGACGCCGATGCCGAGGACGCCGATGCCGAGGACATTGATGCCGCTGAGGAGGCCGCCGCAGCCAAGCCGCGGATGTCGCACGTTCGGTTGGCGACGATCGCCGGACTGGTCACGGTGGTGGCGCTGGCCGCGTTGACCGGCTGGCTGGGGTACCGCACCTACCAGTCGCATCAGGCCGAAGAGCAACGCAACCTTTTCCTTCAGGTCGGGCGGCAGGGTGCGCTGAACCTGACCACGATCGACTGGCAGCAGGCAGACGCGAACGTGCAGCGAATTCTGGACTCCGCTACGGGGACCTTTTACGACGACTTCCAAAAGCGTGCGCAGCCGTTCGTCGAGGTCGTCAAGCAGGCGCAGTCCAAGTCGGTCGGCACCATATCCGAGGCAGGGCTGGAGTCCGAATCCGACGACGGCGCTCAGGTGTTGGTCGCGGTCTCGGTCAAGACGTCCAACGCCGGTGCGCCCGAACAACAGCCGCGCGCCTGGCGGATGCGGATCTCGGTGCAGAAGGTCGGCGACGAGGCCAAGGTGTCCAACGTGGAGTTCGTGCCGTGAGCAAGCACAGCCAGCGCCGCCGAGACGAGACCGCAGAGGACAAGACCACCGTGCCCGCCGACACCGACACCGATACCGAGAAGGCCGAGGACGAGGTCATCGAGGAGTCGACCGAAACGGTCGACGAGCCAACGGAAGTCACCGACGACGAGCCAACGGAAGTCACCGACGACGAGCCGTCGGAGTCCGCTGAACCGGAGGAGAAGCCCGAGCGTCGCATCCAGTGGGGGCGTGTGCTCGCCTACGGAGTTCTGCCCGCCCTGGCGCTGGTGTTGGCGATGGGCGCCGGATACCTGAAGTGGATGGACAATTCGGTGCGCGACGGCGAGACCGCGCGCATCCAGTCGATGCAGGCCGCCAAGGACAGCACGATCGCATTGCTCTCGTACAAGGCCGAAACCGTGGAGCAGCAACTCGGCGCGGCCCGCGACCTGTTGACCGGCGATTTCCGCGACTCATACACGTCGCTGACCAACGATGTCGTGATCCCGGGTGCCAAGCAGAAGCAGGTCTCAGCGGTGGCAACGGTTCCGGCGGTGGCGTCGGTCTCCGCCGACCCCCGCCACGCCGTAGTGCTTCTGTTCGTCAACCAGACAGTGGTCGTCGGCCAGGGCGCGCCGACCGACTCGGCGTCGAGTGTGCGGGTGACACTGGAAAAGGCCGGTGACCGCTGGCTGATCTCCAAATTTGACCCGGTGTAGGCGTGGGCGAACCGCAGTGGCTCGACGTCGCGGCGCCGGCCGTGCAGCTGCGCGCATTGACCTGGGGTCCGCCTGACGCGCCAATAGCGTTGTGCCTGCACGGTTTTCCCGACACCGCCTACACATGGCGCAAGGTGGCGCCAGCGCTGGTGGATGCGGGATGGCGCGTGGTGGCGCCGTTCATGCGAGGCTATGTGCCGTCGTCGCTGCCGTCGGACGGCAGCTACCACGTCGGCGCGTATATGGATGACGCGCTGCGGGTACTCGAGGCCGCGGGACCGACCGGACGCGACGTGCTCATCGGGCACGACTGGGGCGCCATTGCTGGAGCGGGGCTTGCGGCGATGCCCGAGAGCCCGTTCAGCAAGGCAGTCATCATGTCCGTGCCACTGTCTGCGGCGTTCCAGCCTTTCGGCCGGGTGCCTCAACCCGCACGACTGGCCGCGATGTTGCCGCGCCAGTTGCTGCGCAGTTGGTACATCATGTACTTCCAATTGCCTTGGCTGCCTGAGCGGTCGGCGTCGTGGGTGGTGCCGAAGCTGTGGAGGGATTGGTCGCCCGGCTACCGTGCCGACGAGGACCTGCGTCACGTCGACGCCGCGATCGGCGCACCGGAACGGTGGCGCGCCGCACTCGGTTTCTACCGCGCGACGGTGCGGAACACTCGGCCGCCCGCGCAGTATGCCGAGCTTCACCGGCATTGGCTGTCAGCGCCCCTGCTGCCCACTCTGTATCTGCACGGCACCGACGACGGCTGCTCGGGGGACTACACGCCGTGGGTCGAGCGGGTGCTGCCCGACGACAGCAAGATCGCGCTCATCGAAAACGGTGGGCATTTCCTGCAGCTCGATCAACCCGACGCCGTCGCGCGTCACGTCATCGACTTCGTCGGGAAGGCGAGTTAGGGTTCGTCGAGCAGCGCGCCGAAACTGCGGCCAGATCGTGTTTCATTGAAATTTTGCGATCTGTGAGCAGTCTCGGCGGCGTTAACGCTTCTTCAGTGCGGGATGGTTGCGAGCGACGAGCGGTAGCAGGAGCCTCCGCGGCAACAAGTGGTTGACCACCGACGCGATCTTGTTGGGCGCACCGGGAACTATCACGCCCTTGCCCGACGCCAGCCCGTCGACGGCGGCCTTGGCCACGGTGTCGGCCTCGACCCACATGAACTTCGGCAGCGATTTCTCCGCTTCCTCGTCCGAAATGCCCGCGGCTTCGCCGAAACCCGTCTTCACCGGCCCTGGGCATAGCGTGGCGACCGTGACCCCGGTGCCGCGCAGTTCTTCTCGCATCGCCTGCGTGTAGGACAGCACGAAGGCCTTGGCCGCGCCGTAGGACGCCTGCCCCGGTACCGGGCCGAACGCGCCGACCGACGCCACGTTGAGTACCGCTCCGCGTCCGCGCTTGACCATTGCGGGGACGAACCGGCTGCACAGGTCGACCACTGCGGCGACGTCGACCTCGACCAGGGTGAGTTCGGCTTTTGGGTCCGACGCGTCCACCGGGCCCAGCGTGGCGAGCCCGGCATTGTTGACCAGGATGTCGGCCTGCACGCCAAGCGCCGCGACCTGATCGGGCAGCGTCGCCCGCTCGTCGCGATTCGAGAGATCGGTCGGCAGCACGTGTGCCAGTCCGTCCAGTTCCTCCGCAAGCTCCTGCAGCCGGTCGGCCCGGCGGGCCACGAGCACCAATCGGTAACCGCGGCGGGCGAATTCGCGAGCAACCTCGGCTCCGATTCCGGATGACGCACCGGTGACGACAACGACGCCGTCGCCGCGTGTAGGCGGGAGCATGTGGCAGACAATAGCCTGAGACGATGATGGTCCGTCGGCTCTCGGCCGTCGATGCGCAAATGCACTGGATGTCGGCCACGATCCCCAACGATCAGTTCCTGCTGTACGGCTTTGCCGGTGTGCCCTCCGACCTCGAGCAGGCGCTGACTTCGATCCGTCGGCGGGCGAGAGAATGCGCCGAGTTGCGGCTGCGGGTCGAGGAGCGCTTCAGTCTCACCTACCCGGCCTGGGTGACCGGCGACGTCGAGCCCGACCAGTTCGTCGTGCACGATCTCGCGGACAGCAGCTGGGCGGCATGTCTGGCGGCGGTCGCGGGGTTGGCCGACAGCCAACTGGACGCTGCCCGGATGACCTGGCGGCTGCATGTGTTCACGCCCGTCGACGGGTTGCCAGGTGCGGGAGTGGGCACGGTGGCGGTCATGCAGGCCACCCACGCGTTCGGAGACGGAACCCGGTCGTCGGCGCTGGCGGCGTGGTTGTTCGGGCGCGCGGGGGAGGTGCCGCCGGTACCAGCGCCGCCCCGATTTCGCGGCGCCGCGCTGCCGGGGCGAAGCTTCCTGGCCGCCCGCGCACATCGACGGCTGGTCAGCGACACCGATGCGGGACTGGTTCCCCCGCAAGCGGATTCACGCCCCGCCCTGCGCAGCAACGCACGCCCTGATGGTGTCCGCAGCATCCGCACGGTGATCCGGAATCGCGCTCAGTTGCGCGGCCGGACCGTGACGGTCGGAGTGCTGGCGTCGGTGTCCACCGCGCTGTCGGCGCATCTGCACGAGCTCGGTGATGACCCCTCGACACTTGGCGCCGAGGTGCCAATGGCGAAAGCCGGTGTGCGCCAAGCGCACAACCACTTCGGCAATGTCGGCGTGGGACTGTACCCCGACCTTGACCTCGATGCGCGTACCGCAAGGATTGTCGAAGACTTGGCTCAGCGGCGTCGCAGGGCCGCTCATCCCGCGATGCTTGCGTCGAGCCGGGCGTTCGCTGCGATGCCGGCACCGCTACTACGCTGGGGCGTCAAGCAGTTCGACCCGGCGGTGCGTTCTCCGACAGTCACCGGAAACACCGTCGTATCCAGCGTCAACCGCGGACCGGCCGATCTGCGCTTCGGTGAGTTGCCCGTCGTGCTGACGGCCGGTTACCCGGGGTTGTCGCCGATGATGGGTTTGACGCACGGCGTGCACGGCATCGGCGACACCATAGCGATCAGCGTTCACGCCGCGGCGTCGGCGATCGGTGAGGTCGACGCGTACGTCGAGCGGCTGGAAAGTGCGCTCGGCTAGGCCGAGCGGCCAGTTGTGGCACGTGATCGGCCGGGAAGCGTGCCACAAGTGGCCACTCGGCCTGGATCCAGTCGTGCGTGCGACAGTGGGCGAATGGCTGCGCTGGCGAATCGACTGACGGACGCGCTGGGCATCCGCCACCCGATCATCTCGGCGCCGATGGCATATGCGGCCGGAGGTGCACTCGCAGCGGCGGTCAGCCGCGCCGGCGGGCTCGGCCTCATCGGCGGTGGGTACGGCGACGCTGAGTGGATCGATGAGCAGTTCGACGCGGCGCGCGGCGAGCGAGTCGGCATCGGCTTCATCACCTGGTCGGCCGCGCGGAAGCCGTCCGTCGTGGCCGGCTCGTTACAACGCAGGCCAGCGGCGGTCATGCTGTCCTTCGGAGATCCGACGATGTTCGCTGCCGAAATCCACGCTGCCGGCGCGGTTCTCATCTGCCAGTGCCAGAACCTCGCCCATGTGCGCGCCGCGCTTGACGCCGAGGCGGACATCGTTGTGGCGCAGGGAACTGAGGCCGGCGGACACGGCGCGGACCGTGGCACCTTCACGCTCGTCCCCGAGGTGGCCGACATGTTGGCGCGCACCTCACCGAACACCTTGCTGGTTGCCGCGGGCGGAGTGGCCGACGGCAGAGGCTTGGCGGCGGCGTTGGCGCTGGGCGCTGACGGCGTGCTCATCGGCACGAGACTGTGCGCGTCACAAGAATCGTTGGTCAAGCCGCGGCACAAGCGAGCGATCGTCGAGTCCGACGGTGATGCCACGCTGCGCACGCATCTGCCGGACGTGGTGCGTGCCTTGCCGTGGCCGCAGGAGTTCACCGCTCGCATCCAGCGCAATGCATTTGTCGACCGGTGGCACGGCCAAGAATCGGCGCTCGAACAACAGGCCGCTGTCGAGGGTCCGCGCTACCTGCAGGCCTTCGCCGACGGTGACCCCGAGAACACAGCCGTCTGGTTCGGTGAAGCCGCCGGACTCATCGACACGATCGAACCGGCAGCCACGATCATCGAACGCATGGTGACGGACGCGGCGAACTTGCGATAAGGCCGTCCGGCGGGGGGCTGGGAGCGGCCGCTTAACACATGGCTTAGATTTTGTTGCATGACTGACCACACGGCCATCGACACCGGACTGCTGATCCTTCGGGTGGTGCTGGGTCTGACCATGGCTGCACACGGCTACAACAAGTTCTTCGGCCCCGGGGGACTGAAGGGCACCGCGGGCTGGTTCGACAGCATGGGCATGAAGCCGGGCATGTTCCACGCCCGCATTGCGGCCACGACGGAGATGTCGGCCGGTATCGGGCTGGCGGCCGGCCTGCTGACGCCGATTCCCGCGGCAGGCTTCGTCGCACTGATGCTGGTCGCGGCATGGACTGTGCACCGGCCCAACGGGTTTTTCATCGTCAAGGAAGGCTGGGAGTACAACCTGATCCTGGCCGTGACGGCGGTGGCGGTGGCCACGATCGGCCCCGGCAGGTTCAGCCTCGACTACGCGCTGTTCCACACCTCCGGCTTCTACGACTTCCTGCACGGCTGGTGGGGTCTGCTGATCTCGGCCGGCCTCGGGCTGGCCGGGGGCATCGGGCAGCTGGCGATCTTCTGGCGGCCGCCGGCCAAGGCCGACGCGGCGTAACTAGTCGACGAGTCGGAGCAAGACGTCGGCGACAGCTTCGGGCCTTGACAACATCGGCGAGTGGCTCCCGGGGAGTTCGACGGCGTTCACGCCGAGCCGTTCGTGGGCAGCTCGCCTTGACCAATCCGGCCGAATGATCCTGTCCTCGCTGCACACCAGGTAGGTGGCACTCACAGCGGGTAGTTCGGTTAGGGAGAAGTGCTGGTTGCTCGGGTAGCTCGACTGTCGTCGAAGACGGTGCAGCGCAGCATCCGCAATCGCGTCATCGCAGTCCGCGTAAAACGCTGTACGAGCCATTTCGAGATCCACCCACGTCGTCTGGCCATTTGACGCTCTCAAACCCGCAAAGCAACCCGTATCGAAAACGTCGGCTATCTCCTCGTTGAGGCTGCGGCCGACAGCGGGGATATATGCGCACAGGTACAGCACATGTCGCACGGGTCGACGGGCGGCGACGAGCGGGACCGTGGCACCGCCCATCGAGTGGCCCGCGAGCACTACGTCGTCACCGCAATCCTCTAGCGCCGCGCAGACCACGTCCGCATAATCCTCGAAGCTCGCCGACGTGTCGGCGCAGGGGAGATCCATTGCGACGACGTCGTGGCCCGCGCGCTGCAGCAGAGGCATCAGCTTGTGCCAGCACCACGAGTCGTGCCAAGCGCCATGTACCAGCGCGAATGTCGTCATGCCCGGATGGTAGAGCCATAGACGTAATCGACGAACCGAAACCGCGCGGCTAGAACACGTTCTAGTCTTGGTGGCCATGGGATTCCTGAAGCAGGACGCGCCCGTCGTCGACTACGAGGCGTGGCGCAAGGGCACACGCGCCGAGAGAATCGTCCCGATGGCCCGGCACTGGGCCGAGGTGGGCTTCGGAACTCCTGGCGTGCTGCACCTGTTCTACGTCGTCAAGATCCTGCTCTACATCCTTGGCGCGTGGCTGTTCGCGCTGGCGACCAAGGGCATCGACGGGTTCACCAATGTCGCGTCGTGGTACGCCGAGCCGATCGTCTTCGAGAAGGTCGTGCTCTACACGATGCTGTTCGAGGTCATCGGACTGGGCTGCGGCTTCGGCCCGCTGAACAACCGCTTCTTCCCGCCGATGGGCTCGATCCTGTACTGGTTGCGGCCCAGCACCATTCGGCTGCCCCCGTGGCCCAATCGGATACCGCTGACCAAGGGAACCACGCGCACGCCGTTCGACGCAGTGCTGTACGCGGCGCTGCTGGTGATGCTTGTGGTCGCGTTGTTCACCGATGGAACCGGCCCGATCCCGGCGCTGGGCACCACCGTTGGCGTGCTGCCGATGTGGCAGATCGGGACGATCCTCGGTCTGCTCGCGGTGCTCGGCCTGCGCGACAAGGTGATCTTCCTGGCTGCCCGCGGCGAGGTGTATGCCTCGTTCACGGTGGCGTTCCTGTTCGCCGGGGTGGACATGATCATCGCCGCCAAGCTGGTCTGCCTGGTGATCTGGCTCGGCGCGGCGACGTCAAAGCTCAACAAGCACTTCCCGTTCGTCATCTCGACGATGATGAGCAACAACCCGGTTTTCCGGCCGAAGTGGATCAAGCGCAAGTTCTTCGAGCACTTTCCCGACGACCTACGGCCCGGCCGGCTGTCGCGCTGGCTCGCGCATTTTTCCACCGCGATCGAGGGCCTCGTCCCGCTGGTGTTGTTCTTCTCTCACGGCGGCTGGCCGACGGCGATCGCCGCGTTCGTCATGGTGTGCTTCCACTTCGGCATCCTGTCGTCGATCCCGATGGGCGTGCCGCTTGAGTGGAACGTGTTCATGATGTTTTCCGTGCTGGCACTGTTCGTCGGGCACGCCGAACTGGGGCTCGGCGACATGACGACGCCACTACCGATCCTGCTGTTCGTCGTCGTCGCGGGCACCGTGGTGATCGGAAACCTGTTCCCGCGCAAGGTGTCGTTCCTGCCGGGCATGCGGTATTACGCCGGCAACTGGGACACCGGATTGTGGTGCATCAAACCCTCGGCGGCAGCGAAGATCGAGAACAACGTGGTGTCGATCGCGAGCATGCCGCAGGCGCAGATGGAGCGGTATTACGGCAGCCCGGAGACCGCGCAGATGTACCTCTACATGGGATATGCGTTCCGCGCCTTCAACACTCACGGTCGCGCGATGTTCACCCTCGCGCATCGTGCAATGGCCGGCCAGAACGAGGACGACTATGTCCTGACCGACGGCGAGCGAATCTGTTCGACCGCGATCGGGTGGAACTTCGGCGACGGCCACATGCACAACGAGCAGCTGATCGAGGCGCTGCAGGAACGATGCCACTTCGAACCCGGCGAGATACGGATTCTGTTGCTCGACGCTCAGCCCATCCACAAGCAGAGGCAGGAGTACCGGCTCGTCGACGCCGCCACCGGTGAATTCGAAAGGGGCTACGTCAAAGTCGCGGACATGGTGACGCGCCAGCCGTGGGACGACACCGTGCCGGTACATGTTTCGTGGTCGGCGACCACGACAGACCATGACAGCGCTGACGCCACCTGATCCAGTGTATGTCTGGTTCGACGAGACAGGACAAATGATGAGCGACCTTGGTCCCGTCGACCGCAACTGCGTGGTGCGAGTGATCAGCGGGCACTGCCCCGACCGCCATCAGTGCGTGCTGCTGTACCGGGCGCCGGGTCCGCGGCTCCTCTATGGCAGCGAGCTGATGTCAGAACTTGACGACGAAAAGGGGATCTACCTGGAGACTCATGCCAAACAGCTTGAGGCGGACCTCATTTCGATCACCGTCGACCATGTCGGGGCCGACGGGCACGCAGGCACTTGGCGCTACCGGCTATTGCCGATGCAATGGAAGACGGTGGACGGCTACGTCAGCACTGCGACCCGTCTCGCGGTCTGGCCGGATTAGCTCCCTTGCGACCCTAGCCAACCACGTCGCGGACCTTGACGTTCTCGAGACCCTCAGTCATCAAGCCGCGCGCGACGTCGAGGTGCTTTCGCCAATGCGCTTCGGCTGCCGCGCCGTCGCGTGCCCGCAACAACTTCATCAATTTCCGGTAGGACCGCATCAACTTGTCGTAGTCGGCCTTGGACACCGGTCGGTTTTCCTTGAACACGAACGCGGTATGCCGCACGGTGATCTCGTGCAGCATGCCGGCCATCATGGCCAGCGTCGCGTTGCCCGACAGCTCCACCATTCGCAGGTGGAAGTCGCCCGTCGTTTGGGCAAGCCGATCCGTCTCCCAGCCATTCGGGATGTATTCAGCGAGCATCTGGTCCATCTCGTCGAACGCCTTCTCAGTCCCAGATTCGGCAAGCAGCCGCGCGGCCATCGGTTCGATACCGGCCTGGGCCACCATGACGTCGGCGATGGTGGCGCCCGACAACTCCAGCAGCAGACCGGCCGGCCGCGCGACGATCTCCGGCCCCGGCACCCGGACACGGGCGCCGGTGCGCGACCCGCGCCGCACCTCGACGAGCCGTTCGGACTCCAGCACTCGCACCGCTTCGCGCAGGGTCGGACGACTGACGCCGAAGTGGGCCATCAACTCGGCTTCGTTGGGAAGGAAGTCGCCCTCCTTGAGCTGGCCGTCCACGACCATGCGGCGCAGCGTTCCCGCGACGAGTTCGGCCGTCTTCGGTGACCGGACCGCCGCCGCACCGGCCGCGACGGCGTCAGGGCCGATCATCGGCGCCAGCGGTGTGCTTCTCGTCACAACATCTCCCAAACAGTGGATCCCCGAGCTATGCAACTCAGTAAACCATGTCGGTATGCCCCGGACCGGCAGGAACATGGGGCATCAACCTACCAACCAGTAGGTTGACCTAGTAAACTTTGTTCCTCTACCTTCGGGGGACACACCACACATTCAAAGGAGAAGTGTCATGGCTGAAGCCGTCATCGTCGAGGCCGTGCGGTCGCCGGTCGGCAAGCGCAACGGCGGGCTGTCGGGCGTGCATCCCGGCGAGCTGTCGGCGCAGGTGCTCAATGGTCTTGCGGAGCGCGCAGGCATCGATCCGGGGATCGTCGACGACGTCATCTGGGGATGTGTCATGCAGTCCGGCGAGCAGGCCCTGGACATCGCCCGCACCGCGGTGCTGGCGGCGGGCTGGCCCGAGAGCGTCCCCGGCGTGACCGTGGACCGGCAGTGCGGGTCGAGCCAGCAATCGGTGCACTTCGCCGCCGCCGGAGTGGTCGCCGGGCACTACGACGTCGTCGTCGCAGGTGGGGTCGAGTCGATGTCGCGCGTGCCGATGGGTTCCTCGCTCGCCAACGGTGGCCACCCGTACCCCGAGGCCTTCCGGACCCGCTACAGCCAGACCCCGAACCAGGGCATCGGCGCTGAGATGATCGCCTCGCAGTGGGGCTTCGATCGCACCGCAGTCGACGAATTCTCGCTCGGCTCGCACGAGAAGGCCGCGGCTGCACAGGATTCCGGCGCGTTCGACGACCAGATCGTGGCCATCAAGGATCAGGACGGTAACCCGGTGCTCAAGGATGAGGGTATCCGCCGCGGCACCACCATCGAGAAGATGGCTCAGCTCAAGCCGGCCTTCAAGGAAGACGGCGTAATCCACGCCGGCAACTCCTCACAAATCTCCGACGGTTCGGCCGCACTGCTGTTCATGTCGGCTGAGAAGGCGAAGTCGTTGGGGCTCAAGCCCATCGCGCGAGTGCACACCGCGACGCTGGCCGGCGCCGATCCGGTGATGATGCTGACCGCGCCGATCCCGGCCACCCAGAAGGCGCTGAAGCGCTCCGGCCTGAAGCTCGAGGACATCGGCGTTTTCGAGGTCAACGAGGCCTTCGCCCCGGTGCCGCTGGCGTGGCTGAAGGACATCGGCGCCGACGAGAAGAAGCTCAACCCCAACGGCGGCGCGATCGCGCTGGGCCATCCGCTCGGCGGCTCCGGCGCCCGCATCATGACTACGATGCTGTACCACATGCGGGACAAGGGAATTCGCTACGGCCTGCAGACCATGTGTGAGGGTGGTGGCCAGGCCAACGCCACCATCCTGGAGTTGTTGTGACCACTGATGTGACCGCGCCCGTCGCTCTCACCGAGCGGCGTGGCAACGTCCTCATCATCACGCTGAACCGACCCGAGGCGCGTAACGCGGTCAACAGCGCGGTGAGCATCGCAGTCGGCGAAGCGCTGCAAGCGGCGCAGGACGATCCGGAGGTACGTGCGGTGGTTATCACCGGCGCCGGTGAATCCTTCTGCGCCGGAGCTGATCTCAAGGCGCTGTCGCGTGGGGAGAACCTGATAGACCCGGATCACCCCGAATGGGGCTTCGCGGGATACGTCCACCATTACATCGACAAGCCGACCATCGCCGCGGTCAACGGCACGGCGCTGGGCGGCGGCAGCGAGCTCGCGCTCGCCAGCGACCTCGTGGTGGCGGAGGAACGCGCGAAGTTCGGGCTACCCGAGGTCAAGCGGGGGCTGATCGCCGCGGCCGGTGGCGTTTTCCGCATCGTCGACCACCTGCCGCGCAAGGTAGCGATGGAACTGCTCTTCACCGGCGAGCCGATGAGCTCGGCAGACGCGCTGAAGTGGGGCCTGATCAATCAGGTCGTGCCCGACGGCACCGCAGTGGACGCGGCGCTGGCGCTCGCCGAACGGATCACCGTCAACGCACCTTTGGCGGTGTGGGCAAGCAAGCGGGTGGCTCTGGGTGTCGACGAGGGCGTCATCACCGGTGACGAGCCGGGGTGGACCAGAACCATGCGCGAGATCGGGACGCTCATTCGTTCCGAGGACGCAAAAGAAGGGCCGCTGGCATTCGCCGAGAAGCGGCAGCCCGTATGGAAAGCACGGTAATGAAGCGACTGGTATTCGAACCCGAGCACGAGCAATTGCGCGAGACCGCTCGGCAGTTCCTCGAAAAGGAGTGCGCGCCCCACGTCGAGAAGTGGGAGAGCGAGCGCCTCGTCGACCGCGAATCCTACGTGGCCGCAGGCAAATACGGTCTCATCGGGTTCAACATGCCCGAGGAGTACGGCGGCGGAGGCGTCGACGACTTCCGGTTCAACGCCGTGATCGTCGAGGAGTTCTCGAAGTTCGGACCCGCGACTCCTGGCTTGAGCCTGCAGAACGACATCGTCGGCCCATACTTCGCTTCGCTTAGCACCGACGAGCAGAAGGAGCGGTGGCTTCCCGGCTACATCTTAGGTGAACTCATCGGCGCGATCGCGATGACCGAACCCGGCGCGGGCAGCGACCTGGCCGGCATCAAAACCACCGCGGTGCGTGACGGAGACGACTGGATCCTCAACGGCTCCAAGACATTCATCTCCGCGGGCATCAACAGCGATCTGGTGATCGTCGTCGCCCGCACCGACCCCGAGGCGGGCCACAAGGGCTTCTCGCTAATGGTCGTCGAGCGCGGCATGGAGGGCTTCGAGCGCGGACGCAAGCTCGACAAGATGGGTCTGCACGCCGCCGACACTGCCGAACTGCATTTCGAGAACGTTCGCGTGCCCGGCAACAACCTGCTCGGCACCGAGGGACGCGGCTTCTACCACCTGATGCACAACCTGCCCTCCGAGCGGCTGTCCATCGCTATCGCCGCGATCGCCGGTGCACGTGAAACCTGGCGCGAGACACTGCAATACGCCAAGGATCGCAAGGCGTTCGGCCAGCCCATCGGTAGCTTCCAGCACAACCGGTTCCTGATGGCCGAGATGGACACCGAGCTCGAGATCGCCGAGCAGTACATCGACCGCTGTCTGCGCGGCGTCGTCGACAAGGAGCTGACCGCGGTGCAGGCGTCGAAGGCCAAGTGGTGGTGCACCGAGCTCGGCAAGCGCGTCGTCGACAACTGCGTTCAGTTGCACGGCGGGTACGGCTACATGAACGAGTACAAGGTCGCCCGTGACTACGTCGACACCCGGATCCAGACGATCTTCGGCGGCACGACCGAGATCATGAAAGAGATCATCGGCCGCGACCTAGGCCTCTGAGCAGCGCGACCAGACGCAAAAGGTCCCAAAATCCCGGCGTGTCGGGTGCTTTTGCGTCTGCTCGCGGGGAGAACTAGCCGGCCGGCGGCGGGGGCGGCGGCGCCGATGTGGTGGTGGTCGTTGTCGTCGTGGTTGTGGAGCTGGTGCCCGACGGGGTGATCGGCTCCGGAGCCTGCGCCGGATCCAGCACCGCGTCGATGATGTAGATCCGCGCATTGTTGGCCTGGATGCCGCCGCAGACGACCTTGGCGGTGTCGTTGACCTTGATGTCGCCGCCCTTGCCCGTCACGTTGATCTCGGCGCCCTGCTGGGTTGGCCGCTGACCCTTCACGTCGTCGGGGCCGAGCAGGCCGAGGAAGGCGTGGTAGTAGTCGAGCTTGTACAGCGCCGTGGGGTCGGCCTTGATGGCATCAAGCTGGCCGGGCTCCATGGCCGCGAACGCGTCGTTGGTCGGCGCGAACACGACGTACGGGCCGCCTTCGAGCACCGGGACGATGTTGACGGCGGGGTTGGCCTGACCGGAGATCAACGAGTTGAACGTGGAGATGTCCGGGATGCTGGCAAGCACTGTGCCGATCGGCTGGCTGTTGAAGCTCTTCCAGTTGGGCAGCGCCGTCTTGAACGCGTCACAGCCCGAACCCTGCGGATCGGGGATCGGGGCCACCGGCACCGTCGGTGGCGGATCGTCGGCGTTGGCGGTGATGGCGAGTGGCAGCGATGCCGCAATCGCGGCGATTCCGGCGGCCGCCCCCAGTGCCTTGCTGGCGCGAGTCTTCACTAATCGGCTCCTCAGCTTCTCAAGTCGCATCGCATGTTAAGGGCAGTGATCACCCAACGGCAAAGTCGCTTCCAGCCGCCTATTCCGTTACAGGCACGCTGACCTGCACTTTCCGCACATTTGCGCAAAGGATCACAGCAACGAAACACAGGCCCGCCGCGAGGTAGAACGCCATGTCGTAGCCGCCCTGCAGGTCGCGCAGCCAGCCGGCACCCGCTGCGGCGACGGCAGCGCCGAGCTGATGGGACGCGAAGACCCAGCCGAACACGACGGGGGAGCGCGCGCCGAAGTAGTTGCGGCACAGGACGATCGTCGGCGGCACCGTCGCGACCCAGTCCAGGCCGTAGAAGATGACGAAGACCCATGTGCTCGGTTCGGCCCGCGGCGAGAGCAGCGACGGCAACAACAGCAGTGATAGCCCGCGGCCGGCGTAGTAGACCACCAGCAGCAGCCGGGGGTCGACGCGGTCGGTGAGCCAGCCGGAGAACACCGTGCCTGCGACGTCGAGGATGCCGATGGTCGCGAGCAGCCCCGCCGCCACCGTGGTGGGCATGCCGTGGTCATTGGCGGCAGGGATGAAGTGCGTGCCGATCAAACCGTTCGTTGTCATCCCGCAGATCGCGAAGCTGGCGGCCAGCAGCCAGAAGGCCGGCACGCGTGCGCCGAGACGGAGGCCATCGAAGGCGGCCTTGAAGCTCGACGCCGGAACCACGGCCGGTTCGGCGGCCGTCGCACCGTATGCCGTTAAGCCCTTGTCCTGCGGGTAATTTCGCATGAAAACCAACACGAGCGGCACCACGCTGAGCGCCGCCACTGCGACGATCAGCGATGCCCAGCGCCAGCCGTGCTGCGTGGTGACTTCGGCGACGACGGGCAGGAAGATCAGCTGCCCGGTCGCGCTCGCCGCGGTCAGCACACCGGTAACCAGGCCACGACGGGCTTCGAACCAGCGCGTCGCGACGGTGGCCACGAAGCCCATCGAGATCGAGCCGGTGCCCACACCCACCAGCACCCCCCACAGCAACACCAGCTGCCAGCTGGCGGTCATCGTCACGCTCAGCGCCGAGCCCGCCGCAATGAGCAGCAGTGCCGCCGACAGCACCGGCCGCACCCCGAACCGGTCCATCAGGGCCGCGGCGAACGGCGCGGTCAGCCCGAACAGCGTCATGTTGACCGACATCGCGAGCCCGACGACCCCGTGTGACCAGCCGAATTCGTCGTGTAACGGGTTCATCATGACGCCGGGCACCGAGCGGAAACCAGCAGCGCCCAGGATCGCGATGAAGCTGACGGCGGCCACCACCCAGGCCCAGTGAATACGGCCAAGCGGCATGTTTTTCTGTGCGGCGGTGAGCGTCACCGAATCACTGTCGCGGATGCGCTGGCCCGCGACCAGTGGCATGAATGACACTAGTCGTCAAAAACATGCCAAAATGGCGGCATGCATCGCGTCGTTGTCCTGCTGCTACCACCCGTGGTGGGGTTCGATGCCGCGATCGCGCCGACGATGTTCTCTAACGCGACCGACGCCGACGGCAGCGCGCTCTACGACGTGGTGACGTGTGCGCTCACGCCCGGTCCGGTCGCGTCGACCACAGGCTTCGACCTGTTGCCTGCCGCAGGGCCCGACGCGCTGGCGACCGCCGACACCGTGGTGATCCCCGGCACGCGCAACCCGTCGGCGCGCACCGAGGGCGTGTTGACGCCAGATGTCGCCGAGGCGTTGGCGCGGATCCGGCCGGGCACCCGGCTGGTGTCGATCTGCACCGGTGCGTTCGTGCTCGCCGCGGCAGGCCTGCTCGACGGGCGCCCGGCGACCACGCATTGGAAGTTCGCCGATTCGATGCGCCGGCTTCACCCCGCGGTCCTGCTCGACGAGAACGTCTTGTTCGTCGACGACGGCGACGTGCTCACCTCGGCGGGCCTTGCCGCTGGAATCGACTTGTGCCTGCACATCATTCGCTCGGACCACGGCGCGCAGGTGGCCAACGCCGTCGCACGGTATTGCGTGGTGCCGCCGTGGCGCGAGGGTGGGCAGGCGCAGTTCATCGATCGGCAAGTGTCCGCGCCGGACCACTTCTCGACCGCAGCGACGCGGGAGTGGGCGCTGCAACACCTCGACGAGGAGCTCACGGTGCAACGGCTGGCCCGGCACGCGAAGATGAGCGCGCGCACGTTCAACCGGCGCTTCCGCGAGGAGACCGGGCAGTCGCCGGGTGTGTGGGTGCGCAGCCGCCGCGTCGACCGCGCCCGTGAACTCCTGGAGTCGCGCGATCTTCCCGTCGACGAGGTCGCGCGGCTGGCGGGTCTCGGCTCCGGCGGCAACCTGCGCCACCACTTGCGTCGCGGCGTTGGCATGTCGCCGTCGAGCTATCGCAAGGTCTACCAGGGCGCCTAGCGGGCGTCGGATGAACAGCCGATGAATACGATGTTCGTCATGCCTGAACCGCTGATCCTGCCCATCCGCGGACGTGCACCCCAGTTGCACGCCGAATCCTGGGTCGCGCCCAACGCGAGTGTGATCGGCCAGGTGACGCTGGCCGCCAGGGCCAGCGTCTGGTACGGCGCGACGCTGCGTGCCGAGGCCGAGCCGATCGAAATCGGGTTCGGCACCAACGTCCAGGACGGCGTCACCATTCACGTCGACACGGAGTTCCCGGTCTGCGTCGGTGCCGGGGTCAGCATCGGCCACAACGCCGTGCTGCACGGCTGCGTTGTCGAGGACGACTGTCTGATCGGGATGGGCGCGGTAATTCTCAACGGCGCGACGATCGGAACGGGCTCATTGATCGCAGCAGGGGCGCTCGTCCCGCAGGGCATCGTCGTGCCACCGCGGTCCCTGGTAACTGGTGTGCCTGGCAGCGTCCGCCGCGAGCTATCCGACGCCGAGATCGCCAACAACCGGCACAACGCGCAGGTCTATCAGCGGCTCATCGAGTTGCACCGGGACGCCACAAATTAGACCTGTTACCGATCTGGCAGCTGCGGGTACATGCCTACGGTGTCTACCGTGCGAATCCTGGTTACCGGCGCCACAGGCTATGTCGGGTCGCGGCTCATCGGTGCGCTGCTCGATGAGGGCCACGACGTCGTCGCCGCCACACGAGACCCCGACAGACTGGCCGCCTTCGGCTGGAATGGCCATGTCACCGGCGTCGAAATGGACGCGCACGACGAAACGTCGGCAAAGAAGGCGTTCGCCGACACCGGCCACATCGACGTTGTCTACTACCTCGTCCATGGCATCGGCCAACCGGACTTCCGGGAAGCGGACAATCGTGCGGCCGCCATTGTCGCGAATGCGGCCAAGGAGGCCGGTGTCCAACGGATCGTGTACCTGGGCGGGTTCGTCCCCGATGACGACGAACTGTCCGAGCACCTGACCAGCCGCGCCGAGGTCGCGCATGCATTGAGCGTCGACGGCGGGCCCGACGTGGTGTGGCTGGGCGCGGCGATGATCATCGGATCGGGTTCGACATCGTTCGAGATGCTGCGTTACGTCGTCGATCGGTTCCCGTTCATTCCGCTGCCTGCATGGTCGGCCAACCCGATCGATCCCATCTCGATCTCGGACGTGCTGTACTACCTCGTCGCGGCGGCCGATTCCGCCAAGGTGCCTCCCGGCGCGTATGACATCTACGGCCCGGAAACCACGTCCTACGGCGACCTGCTGCGCTCCTATGCACGCCTCTCCGGAAAGTGGCGCGCGGAGTTGCCGATTCCTGTGGTCGACATCAGCGTGGTGTCGTGGATGACCGCCGCGGTGCTGCCCGTTCCCGGGGGGTTGGCGTCGGATCTGGTGGCATCCCTTGACCACCCGATGATGGCTTCGGACGCGCAATTGAAGGAATTCGTGCCAGACCCACCCGCCGGGCTGGTCTGCATCGACGAGGCGATCTCACGCTCGCTTTCGAGCGATCGCCCAAGGCCCGTCAACGATCTCGCTGACCCGCATCACCTCGCCGATACCGATCCATCGTGGGCGGGCGGCGACGCACTACGCATTCGGCAGCTCGCCAGACTGATCACGCCGCCCTTTGCGAGGCCGGTACTTCGTCTTCTGGGCCTCGTACCGGGCCCCGCCGTCGCGGCAATGCGCACCGGACTGGATACGGCGCTCAGCCTGGTACCGAAGGCACACCTGGCATGACACAGGCGACGGCGACACGTTCTAGCTGGCTGGCCGAGGCGAAGCAGATCGTCGGCGCGTGTCCCGTGCCGCACCACGAACCCCCGGCGGTGATCCGGCGGCGACGCATCGTCGTCACTGTCGTGCTCGTGATCGGCGCTGCGCTGCTTGGGTATTCGCTGACCCGGCGTCCCGGCGACACGTCGTTCTACTGGTTGACGCTCGCACTTGCAGGAGTGTGGGCGATCGGCGCATTGTTCTCCGGACCGCTGCATCTCGGTTGCATCCGATTTCGCGGGCGCAACCAACGTCCGGTGATCACCGGCACTGCCATTGGTTTGGTACTGGGCGGGGTCTTCGTGGCCGGCGGGCTGATCGCCCGCGAAATCCCTGGCGTGCGCGAATACATAACGCAGGTGCTCGAATTCGCCAACTACGGACCGCTGGTCCTGGTCACATTCATCACCGTCATCAACGGCATCGCCGAAGAGATGTTTTTCCGAGGCGCCCTGTACACCGCGCTGGGCACCACCTATCCGGCGGTGATCTCGACAGCCCTCTACGTGATCACCACGGCGGCCACCGGAAATCCGATGCTCGGCTTCGCCGCGGTGATCCTCGGCGCCGTGTGTGCATGGGAGCGCCGAATCACCGGCGGCGTGCTGGCACCGATACTTACCCACTTCTTCTGGGGTCTCGTCATGGTGCTCGCACTGCCACCGGTGTTCGGCGTCTAGCGCAACGGGTGGGCCAGCTCGTCGCGCCGCATCCTGGCGGCGTACATCGCGACCGCGGCCAGTAGCACGGGCGCGATGCCGGCGACGAAAAAAATCGTCTGCATTGAAACGACTTTCGACAGCGGGCCGACTATCGCGAACGACACCGGCATGAATGCGAGCGAGACGAAGAAGTCCAGGCTCGACACCCGTCCCAGCATCTCGGTCGGGACGCGCCGCTGCAGCAGCGTGCCCCAGATCACCATGCCTGCGCCGTCGGTGAAGCCGATGACGAACGTGGCCGCGGCCATCAGCGGGAACGACGACGTGACGCCGACGATCACCAGTGGTATCGAGCCGACGCTCCACATCGTCATCATCACCGTGAGATAGCGACGGGGGAGTCGTCTCGACGACACCGCGAGTGCGCCCAGGGCGCTACCGACGCCGAAGAACGCAAGGATGAAGCCGAACGTCCGCGCGCCGTCTTCGAAGCGTTGCTTGGCGATGAAGGGCAGCAGCACCTCGATCGGCCCCAGCACGACGAGCACGAACATGCTGGCGAACAGCAACGTCCACAACAGCCACGGCGTGCCCAGCATGAACACGAAGCCGTCGCGTAGGTCGCGCAGCAGGTGCGGCCGCTCCTGATCCGGCTGGTGCACAGGCGTTTTCAGTGCAGGCCTGGTCGCCACCAGCAACAGCAGTCCGATGGCGAACAGAACGGCGACCACGACAGCGCCCAGCGACGGGAACGTGGCCCCGACCACCACACCGGCGATGGCCGGCCCGACAGCGCGCTGAAAGACCGGACGCACGACGCCTTCGACGCCGTTGGCGGCCAGCAGTTGCTCGGCAGGCAGAATCCGCGGCAGGATCGCGCTGTAGGCGGGAAAGAAGAACGCCGCGGCGATGCCAAGTGCGGCGGCGGCTACCGCCATGTGCCAGATCTGCAGGGCGCCAATGAGTCCCAGGATCGCAATGGTTGACACCGCGATCACGTTGACGGTTTCGACGGCGATGATGATGGCGCGCTGGCTGATCCGGTCGGCGGCCAGGCCGCCGACCAACACGAAGGCGACCAGGCCGGCGCCAAGGCAGGTGGCGACCAGCGACAGCGACGCGGGGTCGTTGTCGAGTTCGATGACCTGAAGCGCCATCACCACTGCCCACATGCCTTCGGCGAAGATCGACAGTGACACCGCGGCGATCAGCAGGCGATACTCGCGGACCTTGAAGGGTGCGAGCACGCGCCAGCCGCCGGCGTCGACCACCGGCTGCTCAATGTCGAATTGCGTACTCACCATTAGATGGTGGGGGACAAGCCCCGGGGGAGTCCAACGATTTTCGGCTAGAACAGGTCGTTGAGGGTGGGAAGATTGCGCCCCGCCAACTTCTGAACCACCCATTGATTGAAGGACACGCCCTGCTCGGCGGCGTCCACCATCAGCCGGGAGTGAAGCTCAGGCGAGGTGCGGACCACGAACCTGCCGCTGTAGCGTTTGTCGGTCAGCGACGGGGGTGGCTCCAGGCCGCAGTCGATCAGGTTGGCCACTTCCTCGGCGACGAGCTGCTGGATACCTTCGATCGCCTCGTGAGCTGTTGGCGCGCGTGAAGACCGCGACGGGAACTCGATGCACGCAGCGACGTACTCGAAGCGCTCTGGTGACCACTCCGCACGGTACGTGTAGTTCTCCATGGCGCCGATTTTTGCGCGGCGGTCTGACAACTAGGACCGGCGCGATTTCCGGACCATGAGGCTTACTCGAAACGTGATATCGCCGGTGATATCAAGTTTGGGGAGGTGTGCATGGTCGAGAGACGGCGCGGCCTCAGGAGTCGGTGAAGTTCGCCGCCCGTCGCTGCTGAAACGCCCGCGTCCCCTCGCGGAAGTCATGAGAATCAATCAGCGTCAGCTGGCCCTGCTTCTCCCGCTCCAGCGCCGCCTCCAATTCCACAAGCGTCGCGGCGTTGATCGCGTCCTTGGTCTTTCGCAGCGCCACCGCAGGGCCGGCGACCAACGTCGCAACCACCTTGGACACCTCGGCGTCGAACTGATCGGCCGGATATACCGCAGTCACAAGGCCCCACTCGAGCGCCTCCGCTGCCGGGATCCGCTCGGCCAGCAACGCCATCCGCATGGCGCGGTGACGGCCGACCGACGCGGCGATCAACGCCGACGCCCCACCGTCGGGCATTAGCCCGATCTTCGTGAACGCCAGCATGAAAAACGCCTTCTCCGAAGCCAATACGACATCACAAGCCAACGCCACCGACGCCCCGACACCGGCCGCCGGTCCCTGCACGACCGCCACCACCGGCTGCGGCAGATTCACGATCGCCCGAACCGCGCTATTGGCCGCGTCGAGCACATCGGCCGGCGTGCCGTTCGCGCCGGGGTTGGCGTGGTCCTCCTCGCTGATCCCCGCGCCCGAGGAGAAACCGCGCCCGACACCGCCGAGCCGCACCACCCTGACCCGCGCGTCACCTGCGGCCCGCTCCAGCGCGTCCGCGATCGTCTTGAGCATCGCCGCCGTCAACGAGTTGAGGCTGTCCGGGCGGTTCAGCGTCACTGACAGCACACCGTCGGCCAGCTCCACCGAAAGGTCATCAATGCTGGTGTATGCCTCGGCGCCGGAATCGATCGTCGTCATGGCTGCACCCTAGAACGGCCCCACTTGGTTATACAAGTAAGCTATGTCGGCGATCGACTAGTTCCTGGGCTGAAGGGCGGCACAACAATGGCTGGACCACTGCACGGACTGCGCGTCGTCGAACTTGCCGGCATCGGCCCTGGCCCTCACGCCGCGATGCTTCTCGGTGACCTAGGCGCCGACGTCGTGCGCGTCGAGCGTCCTGGCAAGGGTCCGGGGCCCGCAACCAAGCCCGGCAACGACTACCTGCTCCGCAACCGGCGCTCGGTCGCAGCCAACCTCAAGAGCGACGAAGATCGTGACCTCGTGCTGCGACTGATCGGCAAGGCCGACGTACTGATCGAGGGCTTCCGCCCCGGCGTCACCGAGCGGCTTGGCCTCGGGCCGCAGGACTGCGCCAAAGTCAACGAGAAGCTGATCTACGCACGCATGACCGGCTGGGGCCAAACCGGTCCGCGCAGCCAGCAGGCCGGCCACGACATCAACTACATCTCCCTGAACGGTGTGTTGCACGCGATCGGCCGTGCCGACGACCGTCCCGTCCCGCCACTGAACCTGGTCGGCGACTTCGGCGGTGGCTCAATGTTTCTCGTCGTCGGGATCCTGTCCGCGCTCTGGGAGCGCGAGCGGTCCGGCAAGGGCCAGATCATCGACGCCGCCATGGTCGACGGCTCCAGCGCGCTCTCGACGATGATGTGGGCCTTCCGGGCGATGGGCATGTGGAGCGACGAGCGCGGAGTGAACATGCTCGATACGGGCGCTCCGTACTACGACACCTACACATGTGCCGACGGCCGCTTCGTCGCCGTCGGCTCGATCGAGCCGCAGTTCTACGCCGAGTTGCTGGCCAAGCTTGGGCTCGACGCTGCCGACCTGCCGGATCAGAACGACGTCAGTGGCTGGCCGGTGCTGCGAGCCCGGCTTACCGAGGTGTTCGCGTCCCAGGACCGCGACCACTGGGCCAAGGTGTTCGCCGACAGCGACGCCTGCTGCACACCCGTGCTCTCGTTCGATGAGGTCGAAACCGAGTCGCACAACACCGAGCGCGACACGTTCTACCGCGAGAACGACTACCTGTTTCCCGCACCGGCGCCGCGGTTTTCGCGCACCGTGCCATCGAAGCCGAAACCGCCCGGAGTGCCCGGTGCGGATACCGAAGCCGTCCTACGCGACTGGGTATAGAGGAAAGGAACGCAATCAGTGGAGATCAAAGACGCTGTAGCCGTCGTCACGGGTGGTGCATCCGGGCTCGGGCTGGCGACCACGAAGCGACTGCTGGATGCGGGCGCACAGGTCGTCGTCCTCGACATCCGCGGCAAGGAGGCCGTCGCCGAGCTCGGTGACCGCGCCGTGTTCGCCGAGACCGATGTCACCAATGAAGCCGCGGTGACCGCGGCGCTGGACGCCGCCGAGAAGCTCGGACCGCTCCGCATCGCGGTGAACTGTGCAGGCACCGGCAATGCCATGAAGACGTTGAGCAAGGACGGCCCGTTCCCGCTGGACGCCTTCCGGAAGATCGTGGAAATCAACCTGATCGGCACCTTCAACGTGATCAGGCTCGCCGCCGAGCGCATTGCCAAGACCGAGCCGATCAACGGCGAGCGCGGCGTCATCGTCAACACCGCGTCGGTGGCGGCGTTCGACGGGCAGGTGGGCCAGGCCGCCTACTCCGCATCAAAGGGCGGCGTGGTCGGCATGACGCTGCCCATCGCCCGCGATCTGTCCCGAGAACTGATCCGCGTCGTCACCATCGCTCCCGGCCTTTTCGACACCCCGCTGCTTGCCGGGCTGCCCGAGCCGGCCAGGGAGTCGCTTGGCAAGCAGGTGCCGCACCCGTCGCGGCTGGGCAAGCCCGACGAGTACGGTGCGCTGGCCGTGCACATCGTGGAGAACCCGATGCTCAACGGTGAGGTCATCCGCCTCGATGGAGCGATCAGGATGGCGCCGCGATGACTCTGACGACGAAGTTCACGCAGACGTTCGGGGTCGAGCACCCGATCGTCCAGGGCGGTATGCAGTGGGTGGGTCGCGCGGAACTCGTTGCCGCTGTGGCGAATTCGGGTGCGCTTGGTTTTCTCACCGCGCTGACGCAGCCGACGCCTGCGGATCTGGCCAAGGAGATCGCCAAGACGCGCGATCTCACCGACAAGCCGTTCGGGGTCAACCTGACGATCCTGCCGACGATCAACCCGCCGCCGTATGACGAGTACAGGAAGGTGATCGTCGACGCCGGCATCAAGATCGTGGAGACCGCCGGGTCGAACCCGGCGCCGCATCTGCCGATGTTCCACGACAACGGGATCAAGGTGCTGCACAAGTGCACGTCGGTGCGCCATGCCGTCAAGGCGCAGAGTCTCGGCGTGGACGGCATCAGCATCGACGGCTTCGAATGCGCCGGGCATCCCGGTGAGGACGACATCCCGGGGCTGGTGCTGATCCCGGCGGCCTCGGCCAAGATCGACATCCCGATGATCGCCTCAGGTGGGTTCGCCGACGCACGCGGTCTGGTGGCGGCGCTGGCGCTGGGCGCCGACGGCATCAACATGGGTAGCCGCTTCATGTGCACCGCGGAGTCGTCGATCCATCAGAACGTCAAGGAAGCGATCGTCGCAGGAAGCGAGCTCGACACCGAGCTGATCTTCCGCCCCCTGCGCAACACGGCACGGGTGGCGAGCAATGTGGTGTCGCGCGAGGTCGTCGAGATCCTCAACAACGGCGGTCAGTTCCCGGACGTGAAGGATCTTGTCGCGGGCGTACGAGGCAACAAGGTGTACGAGATCGGTGATGTCGACGCGGGCATCTGGTCGGTCGGTACCTCGATGGGCCTGATCAATGACATTCCGACGGTCGGGCAGCTGGTGGCTCGCATCGTGGACGAGGCCGAAGAGCTGATCACCGGCCGATTGGCCGACATGGTTGAACTCGAGGCGGAAGAAAACGTGGCTTAGAAAAGGGATATCGACGAAGGGCCCGTACTGGGCAAACTGTCGTGGGTGAACGCGCGCCGCGAGGCGCGCGCTTACTCAGACCGCGGTGCGCAGAGGGTGCTCGTCGTCGAGCTGCTCCGAGGTGTCGCCCTCGACCAGGACATCGCCGTGGTAGAGCGCCTCGAAGTCAACCTTGATGACATCAGCACTGGTGTCGTCGATCCACATGTACTGAACAGTAACCATCACCATTAAGAGTTCTTTGAGTCACGATTCGGAAAATGGTGGCAATTCTTACCGCCGGGTAGGTTCTACGCCTCCGGGGCGGTGAAGTGGATCGGGTTCGCTCCGTTCAGCGCCACCCAGGTCAGCAGCGCGGCGGCGATGGCCAGGACCAGCAAACCGGCCGCGATCCGGACGCTGATCCGCGAGCGCCCGAAGATCCTGGCATCGACGGAGTAGCTGCCGGCCCCGGTGAACAGCAGCGCAGCGGCTCCGACCCCGATCAGGAACGGGGCGTTGAATGGGGCCGACCAGAATGCGGCGCCGGCGACGTTGACCGCCCACGCGTCGATCATCGCGGCGACGACGGCGCAAGCAGCCAGCGGAGTCAGCAATCCCAGCAGCAGGCCTATCCCACCTGCTGTTTCGGCCGCGGTGACCGTGAATGCGGCGAACTTCGGCAGCCGCCAGCCACCGGATTCCATGAAACTCGCGGTCGTGTTGAAGTCGAAGGCCTTCCGCAGGCCGGCCTGCAGCATCGCCGCGCCGATCCCGATACGAAGGATTAACAGGCCCACATCGGTCAATGAGGCGGTGGTGGTCGGGGTACTCAGTTCGGTGGTCGCCATGAAGGACAGCCTAAACGGCTGTGGGGACGCTGTGAATGCTTGCGTTGTGAACGTTTGAGCGCTTTCAGCCGTGTCGTGTAAAGACGACGTTGACCGCGATAAGTTATCGCTGATAAGTTAGCGCTGATATCAAACTTGGGAAGGACGCTACGTGCTGCAACGCATCGCCCTGCTGGCCATCGCCGCGCCCCGCCGAATCATTGCCGCCGCGCTCCTGGTGATGGTGGCCTGCGGCATCTTCGGCATCCCTGTCGCCAAACATTTGTCCGCCGGAGGATTCCAGGACCCGACCTCGGAGTCCGCGCACGCCACCAAGCTGCTGGTCGACAAGTTCGGCCAGGGCGACATGGAGCTGTTGATCAGCGTGACGTCGAACGACGGCGCGCAGAGTTCCGCGGCTCGTTCGGTCGGAACCGACATCGCCGCACAGCTGCAGAAGTCGCCGTACGTGGCGGAGGTGACCTCGCTTTGGACCGCGCCACAGTCCGCGGCGCCGGCATTGATCAGTAAGGACGGCAACACCGGACTGATCGTCGCGGGCATCACCGGCGGTGAGAGCGGAGCCCAGAAGCATGCCAAGGAGCTGACCGGCCGGCTGGTCCACGACCGCGACGGCGTCACCGTGCGTGCCGGCGGCGAGGCGATGACCTATGTCCAAATCAATGAGCAGAGCGAAAAAGACCTGCTGACAATGGAAGCCATCGCGATCCCGCTCAGCTTTGTCGTATTGGTCTGGGTGTTCGGCGGCCTGATATCCGCGGCACTGCCGCTGGCCGTCGGCGGCTTCGCGATCCTCGGGTCGATGGCGGTGCTGCGGGCCATCACGCTGGTCACCGATGTATCGATCTTCGCGCTGAACCTGACCGTCGCGATGGGCCTTGCGCTGGCCATCGACTACACGCTGCTGATCATCAGCAGATACCGCGACGAACTCGCCGACGGCGCCGACCGCGACCGCGCGCTGGTGCGCACCATGGCGACCGCGGGCCGGACAGTCCTGTTCTCGGCGATGACCGTCGCGCTGTCGATGGTCGCGATGGTGTTGTTCCCGATGTACTTCCTGAAGTCGTTCGCCTACGCGGGAATCGCGGTCGTGGTGTTCGCGGCCGTCGCCGCGATCGTGGTGGCACCGGCGGCGATCGCGCTGCTCGGCGACCGGCTGGATTCGCTGAACGCGCGGCGGTTGACCCGCTGGGTGTTCAGCAGGCCCGACCCGGTGCGAAAGCCGATCGAGCAGACGTTCTGGTATCGCTCCACGAAACTCGTTATGCGCCGGTCGGTTCCGATCGGCCTCGCGATCGTCGCGCTGCTGCTGTTGCTGGGCGCGCCGTTCCTGGGAATCAAGTGGGGCTTCCCCGACGATCGCGTGCTGCCGCAGTCGCTGTCCGCGCGTCAGGTCGGTGACGAGCTGCGAACCGGCTTCGCCGTCGACTCCGCCCGCAACGTCACCGTTGTCATTCCGGACACCGCAGGGATCACGCCCCCCGACCTCGATCGCTACGCGTCCGCGCTGTCGCAGGTGCCCGACGTGTCGTCGGTGTCGGCGCCGAGCGGCACCTTCGCCGGCGGCAGGTCGGTGGGGCCGCCGTCGGCGGCAACCGGCTTCAAGGACGGCAGCGCCTTCCTGACGGTGGGCAGTGCCGCGCCGCTGTTCACCGACGCGTCGGAGGCCCAGCTCGACAGGCTGCGCGCGGTGCCGCCTCCGGCCGGCGAGAACGTGCAGCTGACCGGCGTCGCGCAGATCAACCGCGACAGCTCCGAGTCGATCACGTCGCGGCTGCCTATGGTCCTCGGCATCATCGCGGTGATCACGTTCGTGCTGTTGTTCCTGCTCACCGGCAGCGTGGTGTTGCCTCTGAAAGCGTTGGTGCTCAACGTCTTATCGCTGACCGCCGCATTCGGAGCGCTGGTGTGGATATTCCAGGAAGGCCACCTCGGCGCGCTTGGCACCACACCGACCGGAACACTGGTCGCCAACATGCCGGTGCTGTTGTTCTGCATCGCCTTCGGGCTATCGATGGACTACGAGGTGTTCCTGGTGTCCAGGATTCGGGAGTACTGGCTGAAATCCGGAAAGACACGGGCCGACAACGACGAAAGCGTCGCGCTCGGCCTGGCGCGGACCGGCCGCGTGGTGACCGCGGCGGCGCTGCTGATGGCGATCTCGTTCGCCGCGCTGATCGCCGCCCAGGTGGCGTTCATGCGGATGTTCGGCGTCGGTCTCACGCTCGCGGTGCTCGCGGATGCGACCCTGGTCCGGATGCTGCTGGTGCCGGCGTTCATGCATGTGCTCGGCCGGTGGAACTGGTGGGCGCCCAAACCACTGGCCAGGCTGCATGAACGCATCGGGTTGAGTGAGGCCGGAGACGAAGTACCGCCAACAGCGCAGAAACGCGAACGGGTAGCGGCCTCGGTAGCGGACACTAGTTAGCGTGGCGGTCGAACCTCAACGCCGTCGCCGCGCCCCGCGCGGCTCCGGCGAGCAGTTGCGCGACGAGATTCTCGACGCGACCACCGGACTGTTGCTCGAGACCGGCCACGCCAAGGCGGTGTCCATCCGGTCGGTTGCGCAGCGCGTCGGGGTCACACCGCCGTCGATCTACCTGCATTTCGCCGACAAGAACGCGTTGCTTGACGCGGTCTGCGCCAGGTACTTCGAGAAGCTCGACGAAGAGATGCAGCAGGCGGCGGTGGGGCAGCCATCAACTGTCGATGTGCTACGCGCACAGGGGCTGGCGTACGTCCGGTTCGCGATGAAAACCCCTGAGCTGTACCGGATCGCGACCATGGGCGAGAGCAGGCCTGGCAGCGACGTCGACGTGACGCTAAACAGCTCGGCGTTTCAGCACATGCGGAACGCGGTCGAGTCGCTGATCGCCGAAGGGATCTTCCCGCCCGGCGACCCCACCACCGCGGCGCTGGAAATGTGGGCGGCGGCGCACGGGGTGGCGGCAATGCTGATTTCCAAGCCCTATCTGCCGTGGGGTGATGTCGAGAAATTCGCCGACCGGGTATTGGCCGCGGCCTGCATCGGGCACATCGTCATCGACTTGGTCGACCTCGACGCCCCCGCCAAGGACGCGATCGCACTGCTGAAAGGAATGCTCAATGAGCAGCACGGTGGATAACCCATTCTTCGCACGGGTGTGGATGTTCTTGTCGCGGCACGAGACTGAGGCGATCCAGCGGCTGCGACGCGAGAACTTGGCCGGCCTGTCCGGCCGGGTGCTCGAAGTCGGCGCCGGCACAGGGACGAACTTCGAGTTGTATCCCGACACGGTGACCGAAGTCGTCGCCGTCGAGCCCGAGCGCCGGCTGGCGGTACTGGCGCAGAACGCGGCCGCCACAGCCCGGGTGCCCGTCACCGTCAGCACCGACCCGGTGGAGCAGTTCTCGGACGCTGAGCCATTCGATGGAGTGGTCTGCTCGATGGTGCTGTGCTCAGTCGAGGAGCCTGAACAGGTTGTGCGTCAATTGCATTCGGTGTTGAAGCCCGGCGGTGAGCTCCGTTACCTCGAGCATGTCGCCAGCAGCGGTGCACGTGCGCGGCTGCAGAAAGTCGCGGACGCCACCCTGTGGCCGCGGATCGCCGGCAACTGTCATACGCATCGCCACACCGAGCAGACGATCGTCGCCGCGGGCTTCCAGGTGTCCGGTGCGCGCAGGGAGTGGACGATTCCGGCGTGGATCCCGCTACCGGTCGCGGAGTTCGCGATCGGCCGCGCGATCAAAAAGTGATTTGTGCGCAATCAGGAGCGGTGAGCGCTCCAAAACGCACACAAGTCAGCTGATCGCATGCCTTATTTCAGCGATGACTCGCTGCGGGTACTCCGTGAGGTCCAGCCATGTGAAGCGCAGTACTTTCCACCCGAGCAATGCGATCTTGTTCTGCCGATTGCGATCGCCGACAAAAACCTCCGCGTCGCTGTGGAACGCCCAACCGTCCACTTCGAGGGCCACCTTCTGCTTAGAAAAGCCAACGTCGACCTTGTAGCCACCGACGGGATAATTCGTCCGCCACCCGGTAATGCCCGCTTCGCGTAGAAGTTTCACCAAGAGACGTTCGGCCTCTGAGCGCGCGCCGTCGGACGCTGCTTGCAGTAGTCTCCGGGCGGCTGGTGATCCATGTCGCCCCTTGTTACGCAGGTGTGCACGCCAAAGATCGCGGAGATCCACGCGGCGTTGCAGCGCCGAATCCATCAACACTGCACCGCCCCGACGTCGGACCGCTGCTTCAATAACCGTCAGTGCCAACTCTGTCACTCGCAACGCGTTGCGCTCGACGACATCAGCCCGTGCTAAGTCGCGCCGTCGCATGCGTACGCCGTTGCGGTGTGGATGGTGACTTGTTCTTGGCACCGTCACTTCGACGATCTCTGGCGAAAACCTCGTTAGGCCATGCCACCACGCTGCGGCCAGCCCGCTGGCGGTGGCTTCTCCGCCGTAACCCCACACCGCGGCCCTGACGCGTGCTTCGTCGGTGAATGGGCGATCGTCGACGAAAAACACGGACGGCGAGCAACGCCGCCAGTGTCCCGCCCGGACGCGCCGGTTGACAGCATGCCTGCTCAACCCGGCCTGCTGGGCCTGCGCAAGAGTGATGACGCCGTCTTGCCGACGTAGAAAGTCGTCGAGCACATTAACGGTCGACGCACGGAACCCTTAGCCGGTTCCATCGACAGCGATTTGTGTGCGATGAGGAGCGGTGAGCGCTCCAAAACGCACACAAACCGCCCTAGGGGAGGAGCGCGGGCAGCCGCTGCAGCAGTCCTGGCAGCGCGCCCGCTGCGGTCTCCCGCAGCGATACCGTGGCGGCGTCGGACAGCGGCGTGCGCTCCGGATTCACCTCGATGACGACGGTGCCGCTGGCCAGCGCGAACTCGGGCAGTCCGGCCGCCGGATAGACGATCGACGACGTGCCAACGACGATCACCAGGTCTGCGTTGGTGACCGCGTCGACCGAACGCTGCCACTCCTCGTCGGGCAGCGGTTCACCGAACCACACCACATTGGGCCGGATCAACCCGCCGCATGCACACCGCGGTGGGTCGACCGACTCCACGGGTTCGGGCATGTCTGGAAGCTCGTCGGGATACTCGTGCTGGCAACGGTCGCAACGGAATTCGAACAAACTGCCGTGCAGGTGGTAGACCCGCTTGCTGCCCGCACGCTCATGCAGATTATCGACGTTCTGGGTGACGACGTGCACATCGGCGAAGTCCTGCCAGGCCGCCACCGCGAGGTGGCCGTCGTTGGGCAGCACCGAGCCCATCATGTGATGCCGCCACAGGTACCACGCCCACACCCTGTCCGGGTGGTCCTGCCAACCTTCCACGCTCGAGATTTCGTAGGGATCCACCTTCGCCCACAGCCCGGTCTCGGCATCGCGGAACGTCGGCACGCCGCTCTCGGCGGAAATGCCAGCTCCGCTGAGCACCGTCACCTGCACCCCACCAAACTAGCTCGTTTAAGCGATACTGAAGCACGTGGCCGAGTTGGGGGATTGGGTACGCGTCGATCAGCGTTCCGCCAAGCCGCTCTTCGACCAGCTCAGGACGCAGATCATCGACGGGATCCGGGACGGCAAGCTGCCGCCGGGCGTCCGGTTGCCGACGGTCCGCGAACTGGCGGGGCAGATGGGCCTGGCGGTCAATACGGTGGCGCGCGCATATCGGGAGTTGGAGTCCGCGGGCGTGCTCGAAACCCGCGGCCGCTTCGGCACTTTCGTCGCTCGTGTCGATCCAGCCGATACCGCGATGGCGACGGCGGCGCACGCGTTCGTGTCGGCGGCGCGTGCGCTGGGGATCGAGAAGGACGACGCGCTGAAATACGTCGAGGCGGCGTTCGACTAGTTGCCGCGCCAGCGCAGGACGTCGAGCGCGACAGCCACGTTGACGCTGCTCTCGGCGAGCGGGGATGGCAGGAGTTCATCCGCACGGGCGAGCCGCCGCAACAAAGTGTTGCGATGCGTATAGAGACGCGTCGCGGCGCGCGAGGCGTTGCACTGCTCGTCAACGAATGTCCTTACGGTTACCTGTAACTCCGTCCCTGCCGACTCGAAGTCGCCAAGCGTGTGTTTGACGAACTCAGCGGCGCGGTCGGTGTCGGCGGTGATCAACGCGACCAGTTGGACGTCGGTGAACAGCGCGATCTGCTGTTGTGAACGCAACCGCGCCATCAATTGCTGGGTGGTGATCGCGTCGAAGTGGCTGCGTCGGAATCCGTCGACACCGCGGGCTGTCGGTCCAAGCGCGATGCGGACACCGGGCATTTCGCCGACCGACTGCAGCAATACGTCGGTGTTCACGGCGCCGGGCACCCAGGCCCATCGGGTAGCCGTACTGGCCAGCACGATCAGCGGCCGCACGGCACCGGCTGCGAGCCCCAATGCCTCGGCTGCTCCATCGAGCCGGGCAAGGTCGCTTTTTGGGTCGTCGCTCCAGATCACCGCTGCCGTGTGCGGGCCCGTCAGCGCGTAGCCGAGCCGACCCTCGGCGCGCTGTCGGGCGATGGGCGCGCCGTCGAGGATCAGTGCGACGGTCTCGCGGCGTTCGGCATGTGTGCCGCGTGTGAGTTCGTCACGCTCCAGGTCGATTTGCGCCGCGATGGCCGACAGCGTGGTGTCGACGAACGCACTGATCGACTCGGAGCACGCGTCGAGGAACTCGTGCAACTCCACCGGGTCGGAGGTCAGTTCGAATGCGATCCGCATGAGCCGCCGCCAGGCAACCCCTTCGCCGACGCGGTACGCGTCCAGCGCGAATGCGTCGAGTCCCCTGCGGACGAGTTCCCGCGCGACCGTCATCGGCTCGGGTCCGGAATTCGGCGGCACGGGTGCACCGGGTTCACGGACATTGGCCGTGGCCCAGAAGAACAGGTTGGCCTGGTTGCTGCGGCTCACGGCCGCCGCGAGTTCCGGATCCGCCGCGATCGTCGGGTTGGCCCCAAGCACGGCGGTGTCGAGCTCGTCGAGCCACTCCGGTGGTGCATTGACGATAATCTGCGCGGTCTGCCGAATCAGGTCTCTGACCCGCGCATGCGGGCGTCTCCACGTCACAGAGCCAGGGTAGACCCGTGGTGCAAAGTGCACCGATAGTCCTTCAAATTGGTGAGATTTGTTCTTGGATGAGCGATGCGGAGGCGAGACACTTGGCGCATCCACTAGCCCAGGAGTCACCGTCATGGTCCACACCACCACTGGAAATCCCGTTGAGCACGTCGACGTCCTGATCGTCGGCGCCGGAATCTCTGGCATCGGCGCCGCCTACTATCTGCAGCAGGAACACCCTGACCGGTCGTACGCGATCCTCGAGGCACGCGGCGCAACCGGTGGCACGTGGGATCTGTTCCGCTATCCGGGGATTCGGTCCGACTCCGACCTGCACACCTTCGGCTACGAGTTCAAGCCGTGGCGCGACGAGGACGCGATCGCGTCGGCTGACAAAATTCTGGCCTACCTGCGCGAGACCGTCGCAGAAAACGGCATCGACACCAAAATCCGGTTCCACCACAAGGTGTTGGCTGCGGCGTGGTCAAGTGACGACGCGCGCTGGACGGTCGATGTCGAGCGCTTCGGCGCCGGGGAGGGCACCGAGGAACTGGTGCAGGTAAGCGCGAACTGGATCTTCTGCGCCGGCGGCTACTACCGGTACGACCAGGGCTACACCCCAGAGTTCCCGGGTCGCGACCGATTCGACGGTGAGGTGGTGCACCCACAGCATTGGCCCGAGGACCTCGACTACACCGGTAAGAAGGTGGTCATCATCGGCAGCGGCGCGACAGCCGTCACCCTGGTTCCTGCGATGGCGGGTACCGCCGCGCACGTCACGATGCTGCAGCGCTCTCCGACCTACGTATTGCCGGTGCCTTCGAAGGACACCTTTGCGAACATGGCGCAGAAGGTGCTCGGCGGCAAGCGTGGATACGCGCTCGCGCGCCGCAAGAACATCATCAAACAACGTGCGGTGTACCAGCTCAGCCAGAAGTACCCAGGTGCGGCCCGACGGCTGATCCGGCACCTCAACGCCAAGGAACTGCCAACGGGCTATCCGGTAGACGAGCACTTCAACCCGACCTACAACCCGTGGGATCAGCGGCTGTGCGCAGTGCCCGATGCCGACCTGTTCAAGGCGATCAGCAGCGGCGCCGCTTCGGTGGTCACCGATCGCATCGCGACCTTCACCGAGACCGGCATCGAGTTGGAGTCCGGAAAGCATCTCGACGCCGACATCATCGTCACCGCAACAGGTTTGAACGTCCAGCTGCTCGGCGGTATGTCGCTGACCGTGGACGGCACGCCGATGCACGTGGGTGACACCGTCGCTTACAAGAGCATGATGCTGTCGGGCGTGCCCAACTTCGCGTTCGCGTTCGGGTACACAAATTCGTCGTGGACGCTGAAGGTCGGCTTGCTGTGCGAGCACTTCTGCCGCCTGCTGAGCCACATGGACGAGCGGGGCCACGACATCGCGCGCCCCGAGATCGGCGACGACGATATCCAGACCCGGCCGATGCTGGACTTTGCAGCCGGATACGTGCAGCGCGCCCTCGACCGGATACCGAAGCAAGGCTCGGGGGAGCCGTGGCGAGTGTCGATGAACTACTACTACGACATCGAGCAGCTACGTGAGGGCGCGGTCGACGATCCGAACCTGCACTTCTCTTCTTCGGGCCGGGCGGCTCGCGAAAGCCGGCGCGCCGTTGCGGTGAGCGCGTGACGGAGCGCCGCTGACTAACCGAACTCCAGCAGCGTCAGCACCGGCCGGACCGGATCCAGCAGCGGAAGCCGTTGCGCTGTCCAGATCAGCGTGTTGAGCACTTTGCCGCGACCGGCCGGGAAGGGCAGGTCGTGCACGGCGCGGATGCCAGGCACGGTGTTGACCAAGTTTGCGGCCTCAGAGACGGACAAGGTGAACGGCATCGGCGGCACCCGGTAGCGCAGCGAGGTGCGCATGCCGCGGCCCGCCCATGACGCGAACAACGCCGGTGGCAGGTCGAACATCATCTGTCCGCCAGGAAAACGGGCGGCGCACTCGGTGATCAGGCCCAGCGCCTCATCGGGCTGCAGGTACATCAACAGCCCCTCGGCGGTGATGAACACACCGTGCTCGGTCTCGACCTGGTCCATCCAGCTGAAGTCGAGCGCCGACTGTGCGCACATCCGCACCCGCTCAGAGGCCGGGAGAAGTTTGCGCCGCAGCTCGATCATCGGCGGAAGATCTACTGTGAGCCACTGGAATTGGTCGCCGACGCCAGCGGCGTCGAGACGGTAGAAGCTGGTCTGCAGTCCCTCGGCGAGCGCGACCACCGTGGCCTTGGGATGGTCGACGAGATAGCGGCGAGTGTTCTTGTCGTAGGCCAGGGCGCGCACCGCCATGTCTTGACGGCGGGCGAACCCGAACTTCGCGAAGTCGTAGTCGATGGAATCGGCCAGCTCGATCGCGATCGGGTCATCGATGATCGAATCCGGCCTGCGCGCCTCGGTCGCCCGCACCCGCAGGGTCAGCAGCGCGGTTTCGGAGACGCCGGTCAACACCGTGCCGTCGGCTTTCGCGGTCGGGGTGGAACTCATTTCAGAACCTTGTCGATCGTGCGCAGATTGCGGGTGGTCGTCGAGGACTTGTAGCGCTTCTTGCCCATCGTCTTCCCGATTGTGGTGTTCAGCGTGCCGGTCTTGGGCACCTGCCAGTAGATGACACCCTTGCCGCGTTTGATCTTCTCGTCGGGCCCGGCATCCTTGGCGAGCCCGGCGAGTTCGTCGAGCACCTTCTCGTCGGTGACGAACGTGACGTAGGAGTGGTGGCCCTCGACCTCGCGGTCGAACGGGTAGGCCTTGGAGATCTGGGCAATTGCTCGTACGTCATAGGCGAGCACCCAGGCGTCGTAGCCGAACGCGTCACGCAACGCCTTTTCGGCCTTCTTCCTCACTGCTTCCACCCCTGACCGACTCTCCAGCAGGACGTTGCCGCTCGCCAAAATTGTTCGCACGTTGGTGAATCCGGCCTCTTCGAACGCCTTGGCCACCTCGGCCATCTTAAGGTTGACGCCGCCGACGTTGACGCCGCGCAGGAAAGCTGCGTATCGGGTCATGCGGTCATCTTGCCCTCGAGACTGCGGCCAGATCGCAAAATCTGGATGGATCGCGATCTGTGAGCAGGCTCGGCGCCGACGTAGGCTTCCGATATGGGACGCCACGTGTTCGACGACAAGCTATTGGCCCTGCTCAGCGGGAACTCGCTCGGGGTGCTGGCGACCATCAAACGCGACGGCAGGCCGCAGTTGTCGAACGTGTCCTACTACTTCGACAAGCGCAACCTCGCCATCCAGATCTCGATCACCGAGCCGCGGGCCAAGACCCGCAACCTGCGTCGTGACCCCCGGGCATCGATTCATGTCAGCTCCGACGACGGCTGGGCGTACGCCGTCGCCGAGGGCGAAGCGTCACTGACCCCGCCTGCCGCGGCGCCCGACGACGACACCGTCGAGGCCCTCATCGACTTGTATCGCAATATCGCCGGTGAACACCCGGACTGGGACGACTACCGGCGGGCCATGGTCGAGGATCGCCGGGTGGTGATGACGCTGCCGATCGCGCACGTATATGGGATGCCGCCGGGTAAGCGGTAGAGATACGCTGCGGTCATGGCTAAATCAGACTCGGCGCCCACGCCCGAGGACGAGAACAAGCGCAAGTTCCGCGAAGCGCTGGAGCGGAAGAAGGCCCGAACAGCCAGCGCGGCCGACCACAAGGACGCAGGACTCAAACAGCCGACGCCGCACGGACCCGCAGAGCACCGCCGGGAGTTCCGCCGCAAGAGCGGCTAGCCCGTGACACCCGAGTTCCTGCTGACGACCCTGATCGTGGTGGCGACGCCGGGCGCCGGCGTGCTGTACACGGTGGCCGCAGGGCTGTCGCGCGGCCCGCGGGCCAGCCTGGTGGCGGCGTTCGCGTGCACGCTCGGGATCGTGCCGCACATGATCGCCGCGGTGACCGGACTGGCGGCCATCATGCATGCCAGCGCAATGGCATTCTCGATCATCAAGTGGCTAGGCGTGGCATACCTGCTTTACCTGGCGTGGAGGACATTTCGCGATAAGTCGGTGTTCGAGGTGCAGACGGATTGCGCGAAGCCATCACCGTGGCGGGTGATCGTGTCTGGCGTTCTGGTCAACACGTTGAACCCGAAGCTCACCATCTTCTTCTTTGCGTTCCTTCCGCAGTTCGTTGCGCCTGACCGGGACGGCGCGGTGCTGCACATGGTGTGGCTGAGCGTGATCTTCATGGCGGTGACGCTGGTGGTGTTCAGCGTCTACGGCGTGTTCGCCGCGGCCGTTCGGCGCGAGGTGATCTCCCGGCCACGCATCATCGCGTGGATACGGCGAAGTTTCGCCGCCACCTACGTCCTCCTGGCCGGCAGGCTCGCGGCGCAGACGCGCTGACCGTCGCTGGCAAGTGCTGCCGAACGTGGGTTACCCGCACGCGTGTCGGCCGAAATCTGTACATAAACCCCACACTCGGCGCGGTCAGTCCATAATCGACGGCGCGTCGGACGCCTTCACCAACTGCACACTGGGCCGGGCCGGGACTTCGTCGGCGAGGAACCATCTAAACGCCAGATTGCCCCGCGGATAGTCCAGTGTGGTCAGCGAGTTCGGGTGTGCGGTCATCCCGCGGGAGATGACCACCGTGACGGAGCCGTCGGCGTTGGGCACCGCGCTGTGACCGTTGATCGAGCTGCGCGCGTCGTTGACATTGTGGGTGGCCATGAACTGGTTCCACACCACCAGGTTCCAGAACCTGCACTCTGGCGGTCGGTGCGTGATCACAAGAGCCTCGTCGTCCTCGAGCACGAAACTGCCGTACGCATAGCAGGCGTCGCGTGCCGACCAGCCGAAGTTGGCGTCCGGCACCTGATAGGGATCCGCGAATTGGTTTGCCACCTGCGAGATCTCGTGCCCAAGGGTGTGTGCGCCGTCAACGCGGGCGCCGACGGCCAGCGGTAGGATCGCGAACATCGTGCGCAGCCATGCGGCGCTGGCCCGAAGCGCCGCCGCGGTCTCGGAGTCGCCGTGCCGTATCGGCTCGGGTTCGTCGAGCGCCTCGATGCGCCAGCTGACGGGTCGGCCGGTGAGCGGATCAGCCTGGTAGTCGCGGGTCATCAGTACCGCCGCATCGGGCGTCGGCCCCAACTCGAACGAGAAGTTGCCCGCGGCATCGAAATCGAGATCGTCGTCGCGCACGATCGCCACGATCCGGTTCGACCATGCGCCTGGCGACGGTTCGTTGTACGCGGTCACCGAAAAGTACACGCTGTCACCCTTATTGCCGCTGATGCGGTAGCGGCGCTTCGGATCGACCGGGCACATGTGGTAGTAGGCGTCGGTGTTGTCGCCGCCCCACCGCCGGTCGCGGCGAAACGGCGTGTTGACCGCCACGAACATCGGCCGGCTGGGTTCCGCGAAGAGATAGGTGTCGAGGGCCACGCCCAGCGTTGTCGCGAGCATGCGATACCCGTCGGCGATGTGCCTGTCGTCAGTGACGGCCCGATCGCCCTCGAGGAAGGAACGGTCAAGGCCGCCAAGGGCTTCAAGCAGTTCGCGCCACGCCGCCGTGGATTGGTGAATCATGCGCCGATTCCTCTCAATATCAAGGTGGCCGTGCGCTCGACCCAGGCGTCGTCGAGTGCCGCGCTCCTGGTGAGCAGAGCCAAGAAGGTGAGGCCGGCGAGTGCCTCGGACAGTTCCGCCGCGGTGACGTCGGGTCGAACCTCATTGCGCGCCAGGGCCGTCTCCAGCCGCTCGGTGAGACCGCTCCCCAAGATGTCGCCGAACCGCTCGAGCAGTGCGGCGTGCAAGGTCAGGTCAGCAGCCATCTCGCCCACAAGTCCTGGCAGCGCAGCCCGCGCGGCAGGCGTGGTCAGCACCGTTACCGTGCGGCGCACCATCTCGCGCACATCGTCGGCCAATGATCCGGTATCGGGTAACTCGGTGGCTTCGCTGAGCGGGAACACCGCCTCATGCACGAGGTGCGCCTTGCTCGGCCAGCGCCGGTAGATCGCGGGCTTGCTGGTGCGGGCCCGCCTGGCGATCGCATCCACGGAGAGTTCGGCATACCCGGTCTCGCCGAGCAGATCGACCGTGGCCCGAAGCACCGCAGTGTCGATGCGCGGATTACGGGGTCGACCAATCTCTGTTGTCATTACGGAACTCAGAGTAACATAAGTCGCCGTGACCCATGCGATACCAGAAGTCGTCGAGCTCGACGACCTTGCCGAGCCCCGGTTCAGCCCGGAAGCCCAGCAGATCCGCGACATGTTGGCCGTGATGGCGGCCGACTGCCCGCTCAATGCGGAGGCGTTGCACGCCAAGGCGATTACCGACACCGGCCTCGACGACTTCGGGCCTGACGACTACCGCGAACGGCTCGACGTCTACCTCGCGGCGCTGCACGACATCGACGACATGCACGGTCCGGGCATCGTGACCTTCTTCGGCCAGCTGTCGCAGTGGCTCAAGAACCGGCTACTGCTGACCGACCTGTTGAAGCGCCACCCCGAGATCCGCGATATCGACCTGCTGCCGCCGGTGGTCATCGCGGGATTGCCGCGCACCGGCACAACGCATCTGCACAATCTGCTCGCTGCCGGGTCGACGTTCCGCACCCTGCCCTACTGGGAGAGCTTCGAACCCTTTCCCATGCCCGCCGAGGTGGGCCTCGAGCCGGACCCCCGGGCGGCGCGCATGGACGTCGCGGTCCAGATGATGAACATCCTGATGCCGCATTTCGCGCTCATGCACGAGATGACCACCGAGCACGCGCACGAAGAGATTCAGCTGCTGGCCAACGATGTCTCCACGATGTTCATGGAGACCCTCGCGCACGTGCCGAGGTGGACCGACTACTACTTGGCGCACGACCAGACGTCGACCTACGACTACCTGGCCACGCAGCTCAAGGCGCTGCAGTTCCTACGGGGCGGCAGGCGGTGGCTGCTCAAGTCTCCTCAGCACCTCGAGCAACTTCCGGTGCTCGAGCGGGTGTTCCCCGGCGTGGCCGTCGTGTGCACCCACCGCGACCCCGTGCCCGTTGCGGTATCGATGGTCGCGATGATCACCTACTCCGCGCGCATGCACAGGTCTTCGGTGCCGGTAGGAGAGATCGCCGGCGCCTGGATGGACCGGCTCGAAGTGATGCTCGCCGCGCTGGTCCGCGATCGCGATGTCATCGCAGGAGAGCGCTTGATCGACGTGACCTTCGACGACTTCATGGCCGACGAACTCGGTGTCGCCGAACGCGTTTACGGTCTCGTTGGCGAGCCGGTGACCGACGACGCACGCAGCGCGATTACCGACTATCTTGCCGGCCACCAGCGCGGCCGACTCGGTCGAGTCGCGACGTCGTGCGAAATGTTCGGGCTCGACGAAGACCAACTGCACGCACGCTTCGCGCCGTACGTCAGCCGATTCCTGTCGTAACCGGGCTGCGGGACTGCCGCGCCTCCAGCACAACAATGCCAACCAAGCAGACGGCCGAGAGGATTGCGACGGCGATCGCGAAAGTAACACCAGCCGTTTGCAATCCCCAGTGCTGAGCCGCTACCCCCTCGCCAACCACGGGCAACGAGATCGCCACGTAGGCAACAACGAAATAGGTGGAGCTGACCTCGGCGCGACGGTCGGCCGGCGTGCGCTCGGCGACCGCCGCCAGGCCGCGGCTGAAGCTGATGCCCTGCCCGATGCCTGCTACCACGGCGGCCGCGACAAGACCTGGCAACGACGAAAGATGCAGCGCCACAGCTAGAATCACCATTCCCGCCACCAGGATCGCGCAGCCGATGGCGACCGCACGTTGCGCGTCGAGGTTGCGGGCAGCGATCTGTGCCGCCGCCGATGCGAAGAAGATCGAGCCGGCGATCAGCCCTGCGACCGCGTGGTTGTCGATGCCGACGATTTGGGAGACAAACGATGGCGCCACGGCGGCGAACAGGCCCGTCACCGCGAAACCTGCGAATGCAGCGAGGGACGCGACGACGAAGACCGCGCGTACCTCCGGCGGAACCGACAGCCGCTGCACCCCGATGTTCCCGGTGCGCTGCGAGGATTCCGGGACGAACAGCACGGCCGCGCCGGCCAGCAGTGCCAACACGATGTGCACGATGAAACTGAGGTGCAGTGGCGCGGGTGCGTATTCGACCAGCACACCGGCGAGCAGCGGCCCGATGCCGAGACCGCCCATGTTCGCGACCGTTGCGACCGCGGCGGCCCTGGTGCGCCACTTTTCGGGCGCCGCCTCGATGACGGCGGCGGTGGCGGTGCCGGTGAACACGCCCGCCGACAGTCCCGACAACACCCGGCCGACCAGCAGCACGGGCACCGAGTCGGCGACCAGGAAGACCACCGCGCTGGTCAACGCGAATACCACGCCCGCCAGCAGCACGGGCCGCCTGCCGATCGCGTCGGACCACCGCCCGAACGCCAGAAGCGCGAACAACACGCCGCCCGCGTACGTCGCATAGATCACCGTGGTGGTCAGCACCGCAAAGTGCATCTGCTGGGCGTACAGCGCGTACATCGGCGTCGGCAGGGTGGTGCCGACCATGATGGCCGCGAACGCGTACGCCAGCAGGCCGAAGGCCAGGCGTGACTTCGTCGTGGTTTCGGGCACGTTGAAGAATAGCGATTCCGGCTGGGAGCCTTATTCCGTCACTCGGGGACCCGGCGATGAAAAGGGGTGGCGCCGCCGGCGGGGGGATGCCGGCGGCGCCACCTGAGCGGCGGCGGTCAGTGGGAGGCGACCGCCTTTTCGGCGCCGATACCGGTAAGGGATCGCACCTCGAACTCTGCGTTGATCTCCGGATCACCTCGGTCGGCTGACGTCAGTGTGCCGACGATGCCGAGGACGAACGCCAGCGGAATCGACACGATGCCCGGATTGGCCAGCGGGAACCACGCGAAGTCCACATTCGGCAGCATCGCGGTCTTCGCGCCGGACACGGCGGGAGAGAACACGATCAGCACGATGGTGGAGATCAGGCCGCCGTACATGCTCCACAGGGCGCCGCGGGTGTTGAACCGCGCCCAGTACAGCGAATACAGGATCGTCGGAAGGTTGGCCGCGGCGGCCACCGCAAAGGCCAGCGCGACGAGGAACGCGATGTTCTGCTCGGCGGCCAGGATGCCAAGTCCGATCGAGAGAATGCCAATCACCACAACGGTGATGCGCGACACCCGAACCTGCTCGTCCTCTGTGACCTGGTGGCTCTTCATCACACTGGCATAGATGTCGTGCGCGAAAGACGTTGCCGCCGTGATGGTTAGACCGGCGACGACCGCCAGAATGGTCGCGAAGGCGACCGCCGAGATGACGCCGAGCAGGACCACGCCGCCGAGTTCGAACGCCAGCAGTGGCGCTGCCGAATTCTGCGCGCCGGGGGCGGCCAGGATGGTGTCCGGTCCGACCAGAGCCGCCGCGCCGTACCCCAGCGCCAGCGTGAACAGGTAGAAGGCACCGATGAGGACGATGGCCCACACCACCGAGCGGCGGGCTTCCTTCGCCGTCGGCACCGTGTAGAAGCGCATCAGCACGTGCGGCAGCCCGGCCGTGCCGAGCACCAGGGCCAATGCCAGCGAGATGAAGTTGATCTGCGAGGTCAGCGAGGCGCCGTACTGGGCACCGGGCGCCAGCACGTCACGCTTGGCGACGGCTTCGTTGGTGGAGCCGGACACGGCGGACTGGGCGGCGCCGAGCATCTCGGAGAAGTTCACCCCGAACTTGGCCAGCACCATCACCGTCATCAGCGCGGCGCCGCCGATCAGCAGGACGGCCTTGATGATCTGCACCCACGTGGTGCCCTTCATCCCGCCGATCAGCACGTAGAGGATCATCAGCAAGCCGACGACGGCGATCACCAGGGCTTGCCCGATGTCGCTCGTCACGTTGAGCAGCAGGGCCACCAAGCCGCCGGCGCCTGCCATCTGCGCCAGCAGGTAGAACAGGCATACGGCCAGCGTGGTGGTGGCCGCGGCCATGCGTACCGGGCGTTGCTTGAGCCGGAAGCTCAGCACATCGGCCATCGTGAATTTGCCTGCGTTGCGGAGCAATTCGGCGACCAGCAGCAGGGCGACCAGCCAGGCGACCAGGAAGCCGATGGAGTAGAGGAAGCCGTCGTAGCCGTAGACCGCGATGGCGCCTGCGATGCCGAGGAAGCTGGCGGCCGACAGGTAGTCACCGGAGATCGCGATGCCGTTCTGCGGCCCGGTGAATGAGCGGCCGGCGGTGAAGAACTCGGCGGCGGTGGCGTTCTTCTTGCTGGCGCGAATCACGATGAACAGCGTGACGGCGACGAAGAGCAGGAAAATACCGATGTTGGCGACGGGATTGCCGACGGTCTCGGCCGCCAGGATATTGACGGTCATGCCACTCTGCTTTCAAGTTCGGTCCGAATCGCTTCGGCACGCGGGTCGAGTTCACGGTTTGCCCACACGACGTAGATGCCGGTGATGACGAACGTCGACACGAACTGACCGAGGCCGATGAGCAGGCCGACGTTGATATTGCCCCACACCTTGATGGCCATGAAGTCGTGGGCGAACGCGCCGAGCATCACGTAGGCGAAATACCAGATCAGGAACACTGCGCTCATCGGGAAGACGAAGCGGCGCAGCCTTTTTCGCAGGTCTTGAAACTCGGGACTGGCCTGTTCAGCCAGATAATCGTGACCGCTGACCGGGGTTTCCCCGTGCGGTAGGTCTGTTTGCGACACCAGGACTCCTGAAGTTCGAATGTGAACCGGCTCTGCGGCGAAACCCTATTGAGATGCGAGTCACATACCCACTGTCAGCAGCGATGACACGGTGAAACCCTTGGGTGATGCGGTGAACGGTCGATGCGGGGCGACGAACGGCAGCGGCCTCAGCCGCGTGGGACACGCTCGATGCCCATGCCCAGTCGCTCCGGCACGTGCATGCGCGCGAAGGTCTGCGCGACATCAACAGGCACGGCGGCTCGGGTGAGACGGCTGACCAGGATCATCGTTGCGAACGCGAGCGGAACGCTGACCGCCGCCGGATAGCCGATCATCACCGCAGGCCAGCCGCCGAGGACGTCGTCGTCGATCCCCCCTGCCACCGCCACCGTGACCGCGGTTCCCGACAACAGCCCGCCGACCACCAGCCCCCATGCCGCACCGATCGCGGTCAGCCCGCGCCACCAGATGCCGAGCATGAGTAGTGGGCACAGCGTCGACGCGGCGACCGCGAAGGCCAGGCCGACACTGCGGGATAGCTCGAGCCCCGACGTGGCCAGCGACAGCGGGATCGGAATCAGGCCGCCAACCACCGCGGCAACCCGGAAGTCCCGCACCCGACCGCGCAGCACGTCGGTGGACAAGGCGCCTGCGATGCTGACCAGCAGTCCGGACGAGGTGGCAAGGAACGCCGCGATGGCGCCCGCGGCGACCAGCGCGGCGAGTAGTTGGCCCGCCGGGCCGCCGATGGCCGCGCCGGGCGCGAGTAGTACTGCGGCGTCGGCCGTTCCGGTGATCAGCAGCTGCGGCACGGACAGCCGGGCGAATGCACCCAGCAGCGTGGGGAACAGATAGAACAGCGACAGCAGCGCGATGACGGCCAGCGCGGTGCGCCGCGCCGCTCGTCCGTCGGGATTGGTGTAGAAGCGCACCAGTACGTGCGGTAAACCCATGGTGCCCAAGAAGGTTGCGACGATGATCGACAACACCTGGTAGAGCGGATGGCCGCCGCCGAGTCCACCGCCGGACACGATCCACTCCGCTCCGGTGCTTGGCGTGCCTGCCACCACGGGCGTCGCCGCCCCGGCCGCCAGCGTCAACGTGGTGCCAGCGCCCAGCGTGTGCTCACCCGCCGACGGGATCTTCGCGCCGTCGACCCGCCGTCCGTCGAGGGTGCCGGTCACCGAGATCCCCGCAGGCGCGGCGACCTGCACCACGACTTCGGTTTCGATCGCGACCGTCGTGTGATGCTGGACCGTCGGTGGCATCGGCCCGCCCAGCTCGCCGCGGTCGGTGAAGAACAGCCCGAGCAATGCCAGTGCTGGGATTGCGATCGCGGTCAGCTTCAGCCAGTACTGGAAGGCCTGAACGAACGTGATGGATCGCATGCCGCCGGCAACCACGTTGGTGATGACGATGCCTCCGACCACCACCGGCCCAATCCAAACAGGCACGCCGAGAAGCGTTTTCAGAGCCAAGCCGGCACCTTGATACTGCGGCACAATGTAGTACACGCAGATAACGACGACGACCAGCATCGCTACCTTGCGAAGCCGCGCCGAGCCGAGCCGGAACTCCGCGAAGTCCGGCACGGTGTAGGCGCCCGAACGGCGCAGCGGGGCGGCGACGAAAAGCAGCAGTCCAAGATAGCCCGCGGTGAAGCCGACCGGATACCACAGCGCGTCGGCGCCGTACTTGGCGATCAGCCCGGCTACGCCGAGAAACGATGCCGCCGAGAGGTATTCACCCGAGATGGCGGCGGCGTTCCACTGCGTGCCGACGGTCCTGGAAGCAACGAGGAAGTCGGATGTGGTGCGCGACAATCGGACCCCGTAGGTGCCGATCGCGACGGTGGCCACCGCTGCGGCGAGAAGCGCGGCGGCCGTCAACGGTGAGCCGGTCATGGCTCGCTGTCCACCACGCCGACGAAATCGCGCTCGGCCTGTTCAGCCAGCCGGACATACACTCGCCCAACGCCGTAGAGAAGCGGATACACCAGCACCGCCAGCACGAGCCAGTTCAGCCGCACGCCGAGCACAGTGACGGCGCCCAGTTCGGGAAAGACCGCGTTGAGCAACGGGATTGCGCCGGCCGTGCAGACCACCACCGCCGCCAGCCGTAAGGCCAGGCCAAGCTGCGCACGCACCAGACCGCGCACCAGGGCATCGCCGACCATGGTCTGTTCCTGCACCTCCACCCGAGTGCGGACCATGCGGGCACCGCGCCGGTGCGCGAGCACGACGCGTTCCCGTTGCGGCCGTTCATTGCTGGTCATCGGGCCTCAGATTGCGCATCGGATCGCGGACCACCCGGTCGCGCAATTCCCGGGCCTGGCGGCGGCTGACCGGTAGCTCGACCGCGGGTGAGGCGCCGTTGGCCCGCAGACGCACCAACACGGCGCCGTCGCTGATGCGTAGCCCGGTTACCAGCCGCAGCGCCACCAGATAGGAGCGGTGTACGCGCTGGAAACCCCTGTCGCGCCACCGGGTCTCAAGTGTGCTCAACGGAATTCGCACCAGATGCGAGCCCGACGCGGAGTGCAGCCGCGCGTAGTCGCCCTCGGCCTCCACCCAGCCGATGCTGTCCCTGGGCACCAGGTGCGTGACGCCGCCGAGCTCGGCGGGGATGACGTCGGAATCGTCCTCGTCGCCGTCGCCGTCTTGGGCGGACCGCGCCGCTGCGACCCGCCGCACGGCCTCGTCGAGCCGGTCGTCGCGGATCGGCTTGAGTAGGTAGTCGATTGCGCCGACGTCGAAGGCGGCGACGGCCTTGTCGTCATGGGCCGTCACGAACACCACCAACGGCCGGTGCGAAAAGTTGGCAAGCACGCCGGCCAGCTCGATGCCGGACAGCCCCGGCATGTTGATGTCGAGGAAGATCGCATCAATGGTGAAGCGGTTGAGTTCTCGTAGCGCCGAGGTGGCGTCGCCGGCGCGGTACACCTGACCAATGTCTGGATGTCGGCCGAGCAGATAGGCCAGCTCGTCGAGCGCGGGTGCCTCGTCATCGACCGCGAGCACCGTCAGGGCCTTGCTCACCCGACACCTCCGCTGGCCCGGACGCCCGACCGGAACTTCGGCACCCGCATCACAACCTTGGTGCCCGCGCCGATTGCCGTTTCGACCACCAGACCGTAATCGTTGCCGAACGCCGCGCGCAGCCGATGGTCGACATTCGTCAGCCCCACATGGGCGGTGTCACCGCTGCGGTCGGCCAACGCGTCGCCGGGACCAGTACGGAGGATATCGGGATCCATTCCGACGCCGTCGTCTTCGACGGTGATGACGCAGTCGGACCCCTCGTCGCGGGCGATGATCTCCACTGAACCTTTGCTCTGTCCGGCGAAGCCGTGCCGGACGGCGTTCTCCACCAACGGTTGTAGCGCCAGGAACGGTACGACGACATTGAGCACCTCGGGGGCGACTTGAAGTGTGACCTTCAGTGCGGTGCCGAACCGCGCCCGTTCAAGCGTGAGGTAGCGGTCGATGTTGCGCAGTTCCTCGGCCAGCGTCGTGTATTGCCCGGCGGCGCGGAACGAATAGCGGGTGAAGTCGGCGAATTCGAGGATCAGCTCGCGAGCGCGGTCGGGATCGGTGCGCACGAACGAGGCGATGGTGTTCAGGGCGTTGTAGATGAAGTGCGGGCTGATCTGGGCTCTCAAGGCGAGCACTTCGGCGCGGTCTAGGCGGGCGCGCGACGCGTCGAGTTCGGCCAGTTCGATCTGGCTGGCCGCATAGCGGGCGACCTCGCCGACCGCGCCGAGCATGCCGGGGGCTGGTGCGCGCGTCGTCACCACAACGAGTACGCCGAGCACGTCGCCGCCCTCTTCCAGCAGCGGCTGGGCGATGACCTGTGCGGTCTGCCCGTGCGTCAGCACACGGCGCTGGCCGGAAATCGATTCGAGCGCGGCCCGTTCGCAGGCGTCGGCTTCCCAGATGGACTCGTCGGGCGGATCCTGTGCGAGCAGCCGCCCGTCCCCGTCGAACAGTGCGACGCCGTCGGTGCCGGTGAGGCCGCGCAGGAACGGCGCGGCGGTCTGGGCGGACTCGGTGTCCAGGCCGCGGCGCAGCGCGCGGGCCGCCAGCGAGGCGGTGTGCAGCGCGGTGTGCACGGCACGCTCGGTCGGGGTGGCAACGACACGACGTGTGCGCACCACGATGACCGCTGCGGCCACCGCCGCCAGGATCAGCGCGGCCGCCAGCGCTATCGCGAGCTCGCCCGACATCTCACCTCACCAGGGACCTTAGACTGATCAAGTGGCGAAACTGCAGCTTGTTCAAGATCCCGCAGCTGACGCGCTGCTGGAGTCCAATCCTTTCGCGCTGCTGGTCGGCATGCTGCTGGATCAGCAGTATCCGATGGAGGCGGCGTTCGCCGGCCCGAAGAAGATCGCCGACCGCATCGGCGGGGTGGACGCCCGCGAAATCGCCGACTACGACCCAGAGCAGTTCGCGGCGTTGTGTACGAAAACCCCTGCGATACATCGCTTTCCGGGGTCAATGGCCAAGCGGATCCAAACGCTGGCGCAGATCGTCGTCGACCAGTACGGCGGCGAGGCTTCGGCGCTGTGGACCGCCGGTGACCCTGACGGATCGGAGGTGCTGCGTCGGCTCAAGTCGCTGCCGGGGTTCGGCGAGCAGAAGGCGAAGATTTTCCTCGCGCTGCTTGGCAAGCAGTACGGCGTGACGCCGAAGGGCTGGCGCGAAGCGGCGGGGGACTACGGCAAGGCCGGATCCTTCCTGTCGGTGGCCGATGTGAAGGACGCCGGGTCGCTGGAGAAGGTGCGGTCGTACAAGAAGCAGGCGAAGGCGGCAGCGAAGGCCGCCAAGGCCTGAGCTTTGCCGAAATGGGTGGCCCGTCACTTTCGTCACAAGAACGAGGGGATATATGTCCCTGAAATCTGATAGCACATGTGATATCACGTTCCGCACCAACACCGTGGGGACTGCCGAGTGACTGGAGTGACTCAGACGGAAAGAAGTGCCGGCTAGCTGCTGGGGTGCTCGTGCTCGAGATCGAGCTTGGCCAGCGACGTGATGATGCTGGCGACGACGCGTCCAGTCGAAGTGCCGGTGTCCAGGCCTTCCTTCAGCGTGCGCAACCTGATCCCACGGTCGGTGAGGTCGGCGATGGTTCGGGTCACCTCGGCGGCTGAGCGCCCGAGCCGGTCCACCGCGACGACGATGACGGTGTCGCCCGAACGGGCGTAGCTCAGCATCGCGTGTAGACCCGCGCGCACCCGCTCCGCGGAGTCGGACAACTTGTCGGTGAACACCCGCCGCGGGTCGACGCCTGCGGCATTCAGCGCCGCGAGCTGACCCTCAAGGTTCCGCTCGACGGTGCTGGCGGTGGCGTAGCCCAGCGTGCAGGTCACGATCCCAAGGTCTCATGAGAATTGCCGGTAGCGGAAGAGACAACGTCTTATCGAGTCTGGCTAACTGCCGAACCGTTATCCAACCGCGACAGCCGCGGCGTCCTACGCGCTAAACGCCTCGCCGTCGAACCGCTCGCGTGCGGCGATTTCGGCGACGGGCTTACGGGTCAACTTTTTGAGTTGGCGGACCGGCTTGCCCAGCGGAAGCAGGGCGGCGACCGCATAGGTGTCGGGTATGCCGAGTAGCTCCTTGACTCGCGGTTCCTCGGCGACAGCTGCCGTGGTGAGCACGCCGCCGTAGCCCTCGTTGCGCGCGGCCAGCAGGATGTTCCAGACAAAGGGATACACCGACGCGCCTGCGATGACGCCGATCCGATCGAGCTCTTGATCGAAGGCCGCTACGACGGCCAGGTCGACACAGACCACCAGCACCACCGGCGCGTCACGTAGCGGCGACCCGGAGGGCACTTTGACCGCGGCGATCGTCTGTGCGTCAACTCCGCACGGCTGCAACGGGTTCCACGGTCCCTCGCCGTTTCGAAGCTGGGCGATGTAGCGGCGGGCGCCGGGGATGGCCAACTCCGCCAACCGATCGCGGGTCCGCGCGTCACGCACGACGACCACGTGCGTGCCCTGCCGGTTGCCGCCACTGGGCGCAAACCGGGCGTTGTCGAGAATGCGCGCGAGCGCCTCGTCGGGCAGCGGATCGTCGGTGTATTCGCGAACCGCACCCGTGGTGCGCATGACGTCGGCAAGATCCATGATCTCCATCTTGCCGATCTATGCCACAGTGAAGATATGAAGACTCATTTGAACTGCCCCTGCGGCGAAGCAGTCACCGGCAAGGACGAGGACGAACTCGTCGAGAAGGCCCAGGCTCACCTGTCGGAGGCGCATCCCGGTCGCGAGTACGACCGGGACGCGATCCTCTTCATGGCCTACTGACCTGTCGCCCAGCGCAATGACCGGTTAGGGGACGACGGTCGAGCCGATCGTCGGCATGAACTGGCACTGCTTCTCGGTCGTGGTGACCTGGCCGAAGATCGTCGAGATGATGCTGCCCGAGCCGGTGTCGACGATGGCCGTCAACGTCGCCGGGCCTTGGGGGTTGATGTCCGGCCGCGGCTTGAGCGTGGCGCTGCCCGACTTGCCCGTCGACAGGTTCACCCACGTGACGTTCAGCGGCAGCTTCTGCTCTGCCGCCGGGGCAGGGGTGCCGACCGCCGTGAACACGTAGGCCGTCTGGCCCGCCGCCGGCCCAGGTGCCGGAATCTTCGCCGGCCCCGCAACCGAAATCGCGGTCGCCAAGACATTGCCGCCGTCCGCCAGGCACCCGTTGCTGATCGACGGGTACATGAAGTCCTGCGTCGGCGGCGCGTCCGGACCGAACGCGGGAGCGGCGGCCGGAGCCGCCGACGGATCGGCCGCCGGGACGGGTGCCGGAGCGGGTGCGGGCGCCGCCTCCGGAGCCGGGGCAACTGCTGGCGCCGCTTCCGGAGCCGGCGCGGCCCCGGCGCAGCCTCGGGGACGGGCCCCACGGCATGCGCCGGGTTGACGCCCGCGGGCAGATGAGCCTCCGCCCCCGGCGCCGCGCCTGGCGCGGGAACATGGGCGACCATCTGGTTGACCGCGCTCGCCACGTTCTTCGACTCCGGTGGGACCGCCGAATCTCCTGCGAATACCGCAGCGGCGGCCATCAGCGTTGAAGCGGCATTCGTCGGATCCGCGGCGGCCTGCTGAATGGCCGGGCCGAGGCTCTGCACCGCCGACAGGCCCGGCGCCTGCAACCCGTCGATCGGCACCGGTGGGGCCGGATCGGCGTTGGCCACCGGGGTCACGCCGCCCAGCAGCAGTGCAGCCGACGAACCGACCGCGGCTACTGCGCCGGCGAACGTGGACCTGAGCGATGACATGGTGCCCCCAAATCGTGGTTGTGGTTGTCGATGCGGGCCGTCCGCCGTCACGGCAAGGCGGACAGCGGGATCAGCGCCGGCGCGATTCCGCTGCCGGACACCACCGGAGCGCTCGCCACCGGGGCCGCGGCCACCGGTGCCGCTGCTGCCGCGGGCGCTGCCGCAGCCGCGGGTGCGGCCGCGGGCAAGAGCCCGGCGAGCGGCGTTCCCGCCGGCATCAAGGAAGCGAGCCCGGTGGGCAGGGACGACAGCATGTTCTGCGGTGCGGCCGCGGCCGGTGTGTTCAGCGGTGCCGTGGCGCCAGGCAGAGCCGCCGGCGGCTGAGGCAGGGTGACCGACGCGGTCGCGGTCTGCGGGGGAGTAGCCGGCGCGGCCGGCGCAGCCTGAGCAGCGCCCAGCACTGAGGTGAGGCCTTGCATCAGTTGCGTCGCGGCGGCCGGATTGCTGGCGAGCTGCTGGAGGAAAGGCAGGCCCGGCACGCCCGGGGTTGGTGCGGGCGCCGCCGGTTCGGCTGCAGCCGTCGCACTGAACCCCAGCGCGAGTGGAACCGCACCCGCAGCGGCGATCGCGCTGGTGGCAAGCATTTTTCTGGTGAATTTCATGGTTTTTCCAATCCGTTGACGGCACGCCTGGGCCCGACGGTCGTCCTGTTACTGCTGTTACTCAAGTGACACGTGTGGCGGTTATTCAAACGTTACGGATGTGAAGGGAATCGGTGACCGTCGCTAAAGTCGGCGGATAAACACCAACACCTCGACCGCCGACGCTCCGCGCGTGGCCGCCCGCCTGGCCGCCGCGGCGCCGGTGCTGTTGGTGTTCAGCATCGGCGCCCGCCTGGCGTGGACCTACCTGGTGCCCAACGGCGCCAACTTCGTCGACCTGCACGTGTACGTCGGCGGTGCCGGAGCGCTCGATCACCGGGGCACGCTCTACGACTACGTCTACGCCGACCAGACGCCCGACTTCCCGCTGCCGTTCACGTATCCACCTTTCGCCGCGGTCGTCTTCTACCCGCTGCACCTGATTCCGTTCGGGATCCTCGCGCTCGCTTGGCAACTCGGCATCATCGCGGCGCTCTACGGCGTGGTGCGCATCAGCCAGCGGCTGCTGCCAGGACCCGGTGGCGATCGGCGCACCGCCATGCTGTGGACCGCGGTCGGCATCTGGATCGAGCCGCTGCGAAGCACATTCGACTACGGGCAGATCAACGTGCTGCTTGTGCTGGCGGTGTTGTACGCCGTCTATAGCACGCGGTGGTGGCTGTCCGGGTTGTTGGTTGGGCTCGCCGCCGGCGTGAAGCTGACGCCGGCGGTGGCCGGCTTGTACTTCGTCGGCGCCCGGCGATGGGGAGCAGCGGTGTTCTCGGCGGTGGTGTTCTCCGGCACGGTCGCTGTCTCGGCGCTCGTCGTCGGCGACCAAACCCGTTACTACTTCACCGAATTGCTCGGCGACGCCGACCGGGTGGGTCCGATCGGAACGTCGTTCAACCAGTCATGGCGCGGCGGGATCTCGAGGATCCTCGGGCACGACGCCGGCTACGGGCCGCTGGTGTTGGCCGGGATCGCTGTCACCGCGGTGCTGGCCGTGCTGGCCTGGCGAGCCATCGGCGGTGCCTCCGACCGGCTCGGCGCCATCGTCGTCGTGCAGCTGTTCGGGCTGCTGCTGTCGCCGATCTCGTGGACGCATCACTGGGTGTGGCTGATCCCGCTGATGATCTGGCTGCTGCACGGCCCATTGCGTGAGCGGCTTGGCGCCCGCGTGCTCGGCTGGGGCTGGCTGGCACTGACCGTGATCGGGGTGCCGTGGCTGCTGAGCTTCGCGCAGCCGACCATCTGGGTGATACCCCGGCCGTGGTACTTAGCGTGGGCCGGGCTGATCTACATCGTCGCGACGCTTGCGACCCTTGGGTGGATCGCGTCTACTGGTCGACGATCTGGTTTATCTCCCGCGCCATCTGCAGATCGTTCTCGCGTGATACCGCCCTCGGAATGAGTGACTAACGCGAAAGTCACTGTCCGCCAGCGGATATCGATATCCGGGTGATGGTCCTTCTCCTCCGCTTTCTCGGCGACGCGGCGCACGGCGTCGATGCCGTCGAGGAAGGCGGGAAACTTGATCGAGCGGCGCAGGGCGCCGTCGGCGCGCTCCCAGCCGGGAAGGTCGGGCAGTGCGGCGTCTACTTGGTCGTCCGTTAACACAGCCATAAGTCGACGGTATACCGTCTCCGGCAGTGTCAAACCAGATCGTCGTTGCGGGTGCGCTGATCTCGGATGCGTTGTTGCTGGTGGCTCAGCGCGCGCGGCCGCCGCGAACTGGCCGGGCTCTGGGAGCTGCCCGGTGGAAAGGTGGCGGCGGGCGAGAGCGACGCGGCCGCATTGGCCCGCGAACTGCGCGAGGAAATCGGCGTCGACGTGACTGTCGGGCCGCGGATCGGTGCCGATGTGGCGTTGAATGCGACGACGACCCTGCGTGCCTACCGCGTCACGCAGACCGGCGGGGCGTTGCACCCCAACGATCACCGCGCGCTGCGATGGGTCGGCGCCGACGAGCTTGACGGGCTTGCGTGGGTGCCCGCCGACCGTGCCTGGGTCAGTGAGCTGACGTCCGCGCTGCTGAGCGATCTCACAAAGCCGTAGCCTGCACCGAGCACACGGGCCTGGCTGCGCGCAGACTCACTACACCGATTTCGAACTCGAACTCACGATGTCAACACCCCAGCAGGCGACTGGTACCTCAAGATCGGGTTTGCCGACACCCAGCGCAAGGCGGAGAAGTTCGCTCGCATTAAGGGATTCCGCGAGCGCATTTACATGAGATACACGCCCTGGCCGCCCGATAGTCGATCGAGTTTGCCCATTCCGCCGTCGGCACATAATGCAAACGACGCGTTGGGGTTGATCGGGCGGGTATTCGACGCTGATCCCGCGAGAATGAACTGAATGATCGGGCGAAGTTAGGGGTGGGGACGGCACCACCAACAAGCCTGGTGGTCAAGCGAAGGGGGACCGTCCTCACCGACTTACTATCGTACTCGTCAATGCCAGTTCGAGCGCGTCGAGATTAGCGAACTAACACACGTTCGCCAGACGGCGTTCGCACGAGCCGGGAGCGCTTCGACAATCGTTACCCGGGACCAGGGGGCGACGCGCCAACTGTGGCTGTTTCGTTTTATGTTTGCCCTTCGGCCGGCGGCACTCACTATTCTTCCGGTCCATGCGTGTGCTGCAGTTCATCTGGCGGGGTGTGCTCGCCTTCGACAGGCTGCCTTTCGAGCAGCCGCGCATCGAATGGCAGGAACACGGGTTATTCACGGAGCCAGCCGATTCCGGGGCGACAGGGCAGCTCATCCGTGGCGTCTGCACTCCGTGCGGCATTGACATCCCGTCACAATCCGTTCGACTGGCGTCACACTCGAAGACGCCGTGACTCGCGGAACTCGATGACAACTACTCGCCCAAACAGCCACCTATGTGCAAAAACGTGCCTTATTGGTACGATTTTGCGCATGACGGCGTACGACGAACTTTTATCGATCGCCGTGGACCACCACGGCTACGTAACCGTGCAAGAAGCGATCGAAGCCGAGATCGACCCGACGGTCCTGCGCAAACTCGCTGCTAGAGGACGACTCGAGCGAGTCTCCCACGGCGTCTATCGGGTGCCGATGCTGGCAGGCGGCGCCCATGCGGCATATGCCGAAGCGATCGCTTGGACTGGCGGTCGTGCGGCAGTGTCGCACGAGTCTGCACTTGACCTACTCGAGTTGTGCGACGTGAACCCGCCGGTCATCCATCTGACCGTTCCGCGCGACTACGCCCCGCGTCGTCGTGGCGGAACGCACTACCGCGTCTGGCGGCGCGACCTAGCGGGCGCTGACGTCATGGATTACGACGGGCTGCCGGTTGTACGGCCAACGGCGGCGATCGACGAGTGCCTTCGTTTCGGCACAGATACGAGTCTGCTGTTGCAGGCTTGTGCAACCGCGACCCGCGAGGGCTACATCACCGAGGGTCAACGTGTCGAACTTGAGGAGAAAATCCAGAGCGCAAGGCTCCGAGGCGCGGCTCACGGTGACTGACGACCGCGCCAGGCGAGCTGAGCCGCCACGCAACCTCCGCTCCCTTCAGGACAGGTTGCGCGCCCATGCCCGCCGAATCGACGCGCTAGAGATCCGAGTGCAACGGCGATTAGCCGCGCTAGTCGTCAACGAAATCTTCCTCCAGATCGACCTCGGCATGGAGGGCCCGCCGGTCCTGGTTAAAGGTGGAACCGCGATTGACTTGCGGCGTGGCCTCGCGCCGGCTCGGCTTTCGAAGGACTGGGACGCCGCCGTTCGCGGCAACCTCGACGAATTCATAGAGGCGGCCCGCGTCGCTCTGGTCGATGGCTGGGGAGGGTTCGTCGGTCGCTTGGTGCGCGAGAACGAGATTGATGTTCCAGGTCTCGCCGTCAAACCTCGCCGCTTCGAGGTCAAGCTCGACTTCCGTGGACGCCCGTTCGCCACCGTTCCCGTAGAACTCAGCCCAGCAGAAGGCCTGTCCGGCGACGAGTACGACCGAATCGCCGTGCCCGAGTACGGCGCCATAGGACTTGAGCCGGCCGGTCCGGTCTATTGCCTATCCCTCCGGTACCAGATCGCGCAGAAGATCCATGCCTGTACCGACTCGCTTGACGGTGTCCGCGAAAATGACCGTGCTCGAGACCTAGTCGACTTGCAGCTGTTGGTGACACTGTTGGAAGCTTCGCAGTTGCCCGCATTGCGCGAGGCGTGTGTGGAAATCTTCGCCGGCAGACAGCGTCACAGTTGGCCTCCATCTGTGCGCGTCTGGGAAAGCTGGCCTCGGCTCTACAACGCTGCTAGCCAGACTCTCGGTGGCGACGTGCTTGACGATGTGGACGAGGCAGCGCGGTGGCTACGTGAAGTCATCGAAACCATCGATGACGCTTCTGCGACCGTTCAGTAGCGCAACCGGTCATTGACCACGCGCACACCGGTGTGGTGCAGCGAGTAGATCGGATGCATCAACACCGGGTGGCGGCAGTGTGCGCATGACTCCTGGGACCGATTCGCCGACGAGAACGTCAGATGGTGACACGCTGCACACCGGACTGCATAGAAGGCGCCCATCCAATTGAGCAGTCCGACGTCGATCGCCGCGGTGGCGGCGGTCGCCAGGACAGCGATCAGGCCGATGGTGAAGACCTCTTCGACTGTCGATGATTGCCAACCTCCAAACCACCTTCGATAAGCGGTTGCGACGCTACGCGCGGAAACTGTGAGGGCCCTGGGCGCAGGGAGATGGGCTAACGCGTCCGTCGCGAGTGATGACCACGGCCGAACGTTCCGTAACGCTCGAAAATTCGCCGAAATTTCGAGCGGTAAGGAACGTTCGGCGGCCTACCCCCGTCGCGCGCGGTTGTACACCTTCACCAGATCCTTGCCACGAATCCCGTTGCGTTCTGCCTTGCGGACCTGATGCACCACGACAGGACAACGCTTGCAGCGCGGCTTGCTGCGGCAGCACTTCTTCTTGGGTTTGAGGTCCAACAGCTTGCTGGGCTTCAAGTGACGGGCATCTCTCGTTTTCGTGATTGGCCGCTTGCACTGGGATGATTCGGACGTGAAGTCGCTGCCTGATTTTCGAAACGTCGCCATCGTGGCACACGTCGACCATGGGAAGACCACCCTCGTCGACGCGATGCTGCGTCAGTCGGGCGCCCTGACCCATCGTGGCGACGACGCGATCGAGCGCCTGATGGACTCGGGTGACCTCGAAAAGGAAAAGGGCATCACGATCCTGGCCAAGAACACCGCGGTGCACCGCCACCACCCCGACGGCAGCATGACGGTCATCAACGTCATCGACACGCCGGGTCACGCCGATTTCGGCGGCGAGGTCGAGCGCGGCCTGTCCATGGTTGACGGCGTGCTACTGCTGGTCGACGCCTCCGAAGGCCCGCTGCCGCAGACCCGTTTCGTGCTGCGCAAGGCGCTGACCGCACACCTTCCGGTGCTCCTCGTCGTCAACAAGACCGACCGCCCCGACGCGCGTATCGCCGAGGTTGTCGAGGAAAGCCACGACCTGTTGCTCGACGTCGCCTCCGACCTGGACGACGAAGCGCAGAAGTCTGCCGAACACGCACTGGGCCTGCCCACGCTCTACGCTTCGGGCCGCGCCGGCGTCGCCAGCACCGTCGAGCCCGCGAACGGCGAGAATCCCGAGGGCGACAACCTCAACCCCCTGTTCGACGTGCTGCTCGAGCACATCCCGCCGCCCACCGGTGATCCCGAGGCCCCGCTGCAGGCACTGGTCACCAACCTCGACGCGTCGGCGTTCCTCGGACGTCTGGCGCTCATCAGGATCTACAACGGCAAACTCCGCAAGGGGCAGCAGGTGGCGTGGATGCGCGAGGTGGACGGCGTGCCCGTCGTCACCAATGCCAAGATCACCGAACTGCTGGCCACCGAGGGCGTAGATCGCACTCCGACAGAGGAGGCCGTCGCCGGCGACATCGTCGCCGTGGCGGGTCTGCCCGAGATCATGATCGGCGACACGCTGGCCGATACCGAGCACGCTCATGCGCTGCCGCGCATCACCGTTGACGAGCCGGCCATCTCGGTGACCATCGGCACCAACACCTCGCCGTTGGCCGGCAAGGTGTCGGGCCACAAGCTCACCGCCCGGATGGTCCGCAGCCGGCTTGACCAGGAGTTGGTCGGCAACGTGTCGATCCGCGTTGTCGACATCGGCCGTCCGGATGCCTGGGAGGTGCAGGGCCGCGGTGAGCTCGCGCTGGCCGTGCTCGTTGAGCAAATGCGCCGCGAGGGCTTCGAGCTGACCGTCGGCAAGCCGCAGGTGGTTACCAGGACCATCGACGGCAAGCTGCACGAGCCGTTCGAGGCGATGACGATCGACTGTCCGGAGGAGTTCGTCGGCGCCATCACGCAGTTGATGGCGGGCCGCAAGGGCCGGATGGAGGAAATGACCAATCACGCCGCGGGCTGGGTCCGGATGGACTTCATCGTGCCCAGCCGTGGGCTGATCGGGTTTCGCACCGACTTCCTGACGCTCACCCGCGGCACCGGCATTGCCAACGCCGTGTTCGACGGTTATCGGCCGTGGGCGGGCGAGATCCGGGCCCGGCACACCGGCTCGCTGGTCTCCGACCGCTCGGGCTCCATCACACCGTTCGCCATGATCCAGCTCGCCGATCGCGGCCAGTTCTTCGTCGAGCCCGGCCAGGACACCTACCAAGGGCAGGTCGTCGGCATCAACCCTCGGGCCGAGGACCTCGACGTCAACGTCACCCGCGAGAAGAAGCTGACGAACATGCGGTCGTCGACCGCCGATGTCATCGAGACGCTGGCCCGGCCGCTGGAGCTCGGCCTCGAGCAGGCGATGGAGTTCTGCGCCGAAGACGAGTGCGTTGAGGTCACCCCTGAGGTGGTCCGGGTGCGCAAGGCCGAACTCGATGCCACATTGCGGGCCCGTTCCCGATCGCGCGCCAAGGCCCGCGGATAGCCTGCCGATACTCTGAACAGCGTGCCGGGCCCTCGTTTGTCGCTCTTCGCGCAAGCGGCACCTCGCCCGCGAGTCATCGTTGCGCTATCGGCGCTGATGGTGGTGGTTTCCGGTTGCACGGTCAGCCCGCCGCCCGCTCCGCAGAGCACCGACACGACGGAAACCACGATCGCGCCCCCGCCGCGGGCGACACAGATCATCATGGCCATCGATTCGATCGGCCCGGGCTTCAACGCCCACCTGCTCTCCGACCAGTCTCCGGTGAACGCGGCCATCAGTTCGCTGGTGCTGCCCAGCTCGTTCCGGCCGATTCCCGATCCGGCATCGCCGACCGGGTCGCGTTGGGAGCTCGACACCACGCTGCTGCTGTCGGCGGAGGTGACCAACGAAAACCCGTTCACCGTCACCTACAAGATCCGGCCCGAGGCGTCGTGGACCGACAACGCCCCGATCGCCGCCGACGACTACTGGTACCTGTGGCGGCAGATGGTCAGCCAGCCCGGCGTCGTCGATCCGGCCGGCTATGACCTGATCACCGGTGTGCAATCCGTGGAGGGCGGCAAGACGGCGGTGGTGACGTTCTCGCAGCCGTATCCGGCCTGGCGCGAGCTGTTCAACGACATCCTTCCGGCCCACATCGTCAAGGACATACCTGGCGGGTTCGCGGCGGGGCTGACGCGCGCGCTGCCCGTCACCGGTGGCCAGTTCCGCGTGGAGAACATCGACCCGCAGCGCGACGAGATCCTGTTGGCCCGCAACGACCGCTACTGGAGTGCGCCCGCCAAACCCGACTTGGTGCTGTTCCGCCGCGGCGGTTCGCCGGCCGCGCTGGCCGATTCGATCCGCAACGGCGATACGCAGGTGGCTCAGGTGCATGGCGGCGCAGCGGCTTTCGCGCAATTGTCCGCGATTCCCGACGTGCGGACCGCGCGCATCGTCACGCCGCGCGTCATGCAACTGACGCTGCGGGCACAGCAGCCGTCGCTCGCGGATTCCCAAGTGCGCAAAGCGATTCTGGGCCTGCTCGACGTCGATCTGCTGGCGTCGGTTGGCGCAGGCGACGACAACACCGTCACCCTCGCGCAGGCGCAGGTGCGGACACCGTCGGATCCGGGTTACGTGCCGACCGCGCCGCCGGCGATGACGAAGGAGGCCGCGCTCGCGCTGCTGGACAATGCGGGCTATCAGGTTGAGCCGGTGGAGACGCCGCCACCGCCGACGCCGGGCACGCCTGCGCCGGAGAACAATCGCGGCCGCATCACCAAGGACGGCGTACCGCTGACGCTGGTGCTCGGGGTGGCGGCCAACGACCCGACGTCGGTAGCGGTCGCCAACACCGCGGCCGACCAACTTCGCAATGTCGGGATTGCGGCGTCGGTTTCGGCGCTGGATCCGGTTGCGCTCTACGGCGACGCGCTGACCAACAACCGAGTCGATGCCGTGGTCGGCTGGCATCAGGCCGGGGGTGATCTGGCGACCTCGCTGGCGTCCCGATACGGCTGTCCGGCACTGGAGGCGACGGCGGTTTCGACCGCGACACCCGCGACGACAACATCGCCGACGCCGACGCCGACAAGCGGTGCGCCAGTGCCGCCGCGGCCGACGACGACCCCGACGCCGACCGCACCGAACCCGGCGCCGGAGTCCGGTCAGCTCGTCCAGGCGCCAAGCAATATCACCGGCATCTGCGACCGCAGCATCCAGCCGAAGATCGATGCGGCGCTTGATGGCACCGAAGACATCGGCGAGGTGATCAACGCGGTCGAACCCCGGCTGTGGAACATGTCGACGGTGCTGCCGATCCTGCAGGACACCACGATCGTCGCGTCGGGTCCGAGCGTGCAGAACGTCAGCTTGTCCGGCGCCGTGCCGGTGGGCATCGTCGGCGACGCCGGAAAATGGGTCAAGACACCGCATTAAGCCGCGCGGGCGTCATCAGCCCGCGCGGGCCAGCGTTTACGATTCGGCGGCGTCAGCCCGTCTTGGTCACCGTGATCGGAGCGTAGAGAGTTCTTGGCTCGTCGCCGCACACCTTGTTGTCAAAAATGCTGATCCAACCTTCAAGCGTGGTCGCGTCCAACGCGTAAGTGGCTCGAGCCGGGTGCTTGGACTCGTCGCCACAAACGAGCACGTCTGGTCGCTCGGCGAACAAGCTCCAGGACCCTACCGACCAATGGGCGTCCGCTTGCCACGGCGCAAGTTGAGATCCACTTTCGGAGACATGCACACATTGGACGAAGGGCTGCTCATCATTCTCACACGGGATGACGGTCCAGGTTGCGGTGTCTTCGCCATAGTCGATGGTGTAGGTGCCGCTGAAGTCGTCAGCCGATGCCGGGCTTGCGAATCCGACGGCAAGTCCTGCGAAGATGACGAATGCCGTTACCCCGCGAATGATCTTCACGATTCTCCTCCACTTGTGCGCCCCTCGTTTCGCCGTGACAGGGGATCGGTAGCAGAGTATTGCACGACGGCAAAGAAGACCGCGGGTTTCAAAAGCTCACGGTCCAAACGTAATTTGGTTCAGCCCCCGCTGCCCCCGCTGCCGCCGCCACCTGTGCCGCCAGCGCCACCACTGGCGCCAGCCGGCCCGCCGGGGCCGTCTGTTCCACCGCCGCCGTTACCCGCATCGTCTCCTGGTACACGTTGTCCCGCGAGCCTGCGGAGCTGCTCGGCCAGCCGCTCGATCGACGTGATGACGGGATTCTGCGCCTCCGTGTCGGGCTCGACCTTGTTGCCATCGGTCAAGTCGGTGGCACCGTTGGTGTTCGTGTCGTCCTGGGTGGTGCCGTCGCCGTCGGCGCTTGCAGTCGTCTCGGTTGTCTCGGCCTCGTCGGGAGCAACCTGGTCTTCGGGTGCCGTTGCCGCCGCCGCCGCTTGATCCGATTCCGCCGTGCTCGAGGCGCTTTGATCGCCACTGGCGACCGACTGCGTCTCGGATTCCTCACGGACTTGGGCTCGCGCGTCAACCGATGGCGCTGCCGCGGGCGGCGCGGTACCCGTCACTTCGCCCACCCGCTCCTCGATGACGTTTCGGACGGCATCGACGACGAGCGCCGGCGGACCGAGTGGTGCGATCGCAGCCGACACGGTGCTGAACAGGGCGCCGGCCAGATCACCCGTTGCGGCCAACGTGAAGGCGTCGGCGATCACCGTCGGCATTGCGGTTGCGACGGCTCCGGCGGCGAAGGCCGCGGCCACCACCTCGGCACCGACGGAATTCAGGTCCACAGCCAGGTTGGCCAGCGTCTGCTGGAAGGCCTGTGGATCGACCAAGGGATTGGCCGACGGGCCCATTGCGGCAGGCAGATCGGATGCCCATGCCGCAGTCTGCGTCGATCCCGACACCACGGCAGCTCCGGCGGCGTAGGCGGCCTCGATGGTTTCCCGACTGACGGGAGGCCCGCCGTCGGTCAAGGCGGCAAGCAGTTGCGGCACGAACGCCGTGGGATCCGTCGATTGAGAATCAAGCGCTGCGACTGCCGCTAGGAATGTCGGGTCGAGCAGGTACAAGCCGCGGATATCGGCAGCGGCCTGGTCTGCACGGATCGCAACATCGGGCGGCGGCATCGAGAAGGGATTGGCAATGATGACAGCCGCGCCCACCATCGCCACCCCTGTGGTGACGAGTGGGCGGATAGCTGCACTCATATCTATTCCCCGGTGCCTGTAGCCGTGTAGCTAACTACTGTACCTGAGAAGAAGCTGAGTAAACCAGCAGAACTTGCTGAGGTACTCTCGTTTTCACATAACTCGGTCGCCGCCATACCCTCCCTGCGTAGTCCTTTACGGCAAACAGCACAGCGAAGATGTGCCGACCTGCAGCTGGCGCCCACAATCCTGACCGCGCAACCGAATTCGAGGCTGCGGCGGCTACGCCTGCTACCTCCGAGCGAGGCGCTGAGCGCTAACCCGCCACGGGAGTTCATCGCGGTCACCTTATTTGCTGGATTCGATGCCGACGACGAATCGCAACGCAGGACGGCGAACCTTTGGGGCCTAGGTGTGTGCCTGGTGCGGCTGTCTCGATGTCCGGCTAGCAGTACGTTAGCGTTCTGTTAAGCGGGGGAGGCAAGTGTGAAGCGGGAGCCGTACGGCTGGAAACGATCGGTGGCTGCCATCTTCCGACCGTTCGCTAAGACTGCGTCGTACGTGTTCGTCACGTCGCTAGAGTATTTGCCGGATAGTGGTGTGCGGCGTAGGTGCATAGCATGATCCCTGCTCGCTCCGGTCCACTTCGGCGAATTTTGAACCTGAGCACAACCTGATAGTCCGCGAAATTGTGGTCGGCGTGCAAAGGCTTGACGAGGGTACGACTTGCGGTCAACGAACCCCCGGATGCATTCTGAAGTGCAGATACGAGGTAGCACCGGGAGTCTCCAGATTGGTACGCCCGCCTGAACAAGCTCTCAGTTCCTTCTTGCGTTCAAGAGAGCTAGCTACTTGAGAACGCAACTACTGGGAATGTGGCTCTGGGCTTTTTACCAAGAATGTCGTACGTGATGTTAGGTTGCTACGGGTCGGGGCAAAGCACTATGTGAAGGAGTACTTGGCATATGTCCAAGCACAGGAGGGATGTCCGCAATCGAGGTACGAATCCTCGGCGGACACGGAAGCCGTTAGTGGCGACCGCGGCGGCAATCGGTGGTGCTGGGCTCGTGCTCGCTACTCCAGCCGCTGCGTTGATGCTTGCGCCCGCAGCGCAAGCCGCGCCGCTGGTCCCGGCACCGCAGCAGTTTCAAGACCTTGCCGGGCAGTTTGACTTCTTTGGAAACGGCTTGGACCCGGACGCGCTCTTGGATCCGACGTCGCTGTTCGGGGGCTTTGATGTCGTCAGCATGTTCGACACCTTCCTGGACACCGCCGGGTCCATCCCCGGCCTGAACCTCTTCGTCGGCAACGGCGCTGATGGTGGGCCGGGAGAGGACGGCCAAAACGGCGGCATGTTCTTCGGCAGCGGCGGCAACGGCGGCAACGGCGCTTATGACCGCGAAACAAACACGAGCACCGCGGGCGGCAATGGCGGCAACGCCGGGTTGTTCTTCGGCAACGGCGGCCGGGGCGGCAATGGCGTCAGGGGCGGTTACGGCTTCGAAGGCACGCCACATGAGTTCGAGCCCGTCGAGGCGACGGATGGTGGCAACGGCGGCGCCGCTGGCTTCATCGGCAACGGCGGTACCGGCGGCAACGGCGGCGAAGGGCGCGAGGGCAACGCCGGCGACAACCCGACAACCGAGGAGACCGCCCAGGGCGGCGAGGACGGCGACGGCCTCGAAAACGGCGGACCAGGCGTCCCGTTCGGCGGTAACGGCGGCAACGGCGGCGAGGAGGGCGGCAACGGCGGCGACGGCGCCATCGGTTCGGACGAGTTCTTTAATCCGAACATCCCGGACACGGTTCCTGCGGGCAACGGCGGCAATGGCGGCGACGGCCTCGCGGCGGGAGCCAACGGCGGCAACGGCGGAGACGGCGGTTCGGGAGCGGTCGAGCCCGGTGGCGACGGCGGCGATGGCGGCGACGCCACCGTGGTCGGCGAAAGCGGTGATGACGGCGGCCCCGGCGGCAATGGCGGCGCTGGCGGCGCCGGCGGCTCAGTGTTCGGCTTCGGCGGCAACGGCGGTGGCGGCGGCGGCGGCGGCAAGGGCGGCGCCGGTGATGACGGCGGCGACGGCGGCAATGGCGGCAATGGCGGCCTGAGCGTTGCAGGTAACGGCGACGGCGGCGACGGCGGCGATGCCAGCGCCGGCGGCAACGGCGGCAACGGCGGTGTCGGCGGCAACGGCGGAGCTGCCGGGACCGGTGGATTCATCCCGTTCTTCACCGGTGTCGGCACGGACGGCGGCGGTGGCGGCGGCGGCGCTGGCGGCCTTGGTGGCGACGGCGGCACGGGCGGCGAGGGCGGCACCGGCCTTGCGCCCGGCGAGGACGGAGCCGGCGCAGCGGGCGGCATTGGTGGCAAGGGCGGCGCAGGTGGTACCGGCGGTGGCGGCGAAACCGGCACCAGCGGCACTGACGGCAAAGCTGGCGACGGCCCCGATGGCGCCAACGGCGGAACCGGCGGTACCGGCGGTACCGGCGGCGACGGCGGCGGCCCCAACGGCGGCAAGGGCGGTACGCCCTAACCGCCAGCCTGTAAGGGCTCGTCAAGCGGTTTGCTCCTGGGGAGCGTCGGCAGCGCCGACGTTCCCCAGGACTTCCGCACCGGCTAAGATCTCTGGAGCACCGGGTCCCGTTGTGGGCCCGGTGTTTTGCTTGGGGGCGATTAACATCCATCACTCGTTCTTGCCGGTGATCGGTTGGGCGGCAACCAAAACATGGTTGTCTGAGCCGCGCCCACCGGTGCGCTCACAAGGATTTGCTGTGTTTGCTCAGTGCAGCTCCCCGCGAAGGCGTAACGCTCGTTGGTCGTTCATCGTCGCGCGCCGCCGGCGTCTGATGCGGCGGCGGCGACGGTGCAACTTGGGGTCGTTACCAGCAGGTTAGCGATTTGCCCACGTGGATCGGGAAGATGAAGCGGGTGCGCCCCCCTAAATCGGCGCAGAGCCATTTATCAGCCCTCGTTTAAAACGGGCGAATTTCGCTGGTCTACGACTGTCACAATATTTGCCAGTGGTTCATTCACAGTGCCAATCCACGCCGTGTTCCAGGCTGGCGTCACTCCGTGTCGGCGAATCTTGAACCTGAGTACAACCTGATAAACTCGCTACCCTCGGCCGGTGTGTGATGATCAAGCAATGGTGCGCCGCGGTGGTGCCGCGGTCTAAAACGGCTTCTGAGCAGCAATGATACCACTTACAGCTTGGTCATTTGGGGGCTACCGGAGCCTTAACGGATTCTCAGGGTTTCGTTGACTTTGGAACAAGTAGCTACTTCACAAAGCAAGTATATCGACGAACGTCTGCCCAGGTATTGCCTCGATCGACTCCCTTGGTGATAGGTTGCTACTGGGTCGTGGTGGTCAAGCACTAGTTGAAGGGGGACTTTAAATGTCCAAGCACAGGAAGAATGTCCGCGACGGGCGAGGTAGCGTTTCCCGGCGGACTCGGAAGCCATTCGTGGCAACGGCGGCGGCAATCGGCGGAGCCGGACTGATACTGGGCGCTCCGGGCGTCGCTTTGATGGCCGCCCCAGCGGCGCAGGCTGCGCCGGTAGTGCCCGCGCCGCAGCAGTTAGATGGGCTCCTGCCCGGTCTTGACTTCTTCGGCGGCGGCGGGCTCGGCCTGCCCACTGACTTTTCCGATCCGTTCCTTGATTTTGCCGGCCTGATTCCTGGCTTCAACATCTTCTTCGGGAATGGCAGAGATGGAGTTCTGCCAGGCGAAGACGGCGGCGACGGCGGCATCTTCTTCGGCAACGGCGGCGACGGCGCCCCCGGCGGCTTCAACATTCTCACGGGCACGGTCGAAGACGGCGGTGACGGTGGCAATGCCGGGTTCTTCTTCGGCAATGGCGGCCAGGGCGGCGACGGCACCAACGCCTCCAACGCCACCCTGCTCACCCCTGCGGTGGGGGCTGGCGACGGCGGCAAGGGTGGCAACGGCGCGTTGTTGTTCGGCAGCGGTGGCAAGGGCGGCAACGGCGGCAATGGCGCCGACGGCGTGAACCCGCAGGGCGGCCCCATACCCGGCGTTGGCGCCGGTGGGGTCTTCAACGGCATTCCGGGCATCCCAACGGTAAGTCCCGAAGGTGGCCCAGGCGGGCCCAACGGAGGTAACGGCGGCGACGGTGCTCCCGGCCTGCTACCGGGCGAGAACGGCGGCGACGGTGGCGACGCTCTTGGTGGCGGCGGCAACGGCGGCAACGGCGGCGACGGCGCAATCGGCCTGTTGGCCGTGCCCGCCGGTAACGGCGGCGCCGGCGGCAACGGTGCGGCCGGCAACGATGGCACCCCCGGCGGTAACGGCGGCGCCGGCGGTTCCAGCGGCTTCTTCTTCGGCACCGGCGGTGACGGTGGCAAGGGCGGCATCGGCGGCGACGGCGCCCCCGGCGGTAACGGCGGCAACGGCGGCAACGGCGGCGATAATCTCCTCCTCGGCGCCGCCGGCGACGGCGGTAACGGCGGTAACGGCGCTGCTGGAGGCAACGGTGCCGATGGCGGTAACGGCGGCGCACCCGGATCGGGCGGCTTCATCCCGTTCTTCACCAGTCCCGGGACCGGCGGCAACTCCGGCGACGGCGGCGACGGCGGCGACGGCGGCGACGGCGGCAAGGGCGGCGACGGCGGTACCAGTACCGACCCGACGCAGAATGGCACGGGCGGCAAGGGCGGCACGGCTGGCCCCGGTGGCGCCAACGGCAAGGCCGGCACCCCGGGCGCGGGTGGTACCGCTGGCAACGATGGCACCGCCGGTGACCCGGGCACGCCCGGCCCGGACGGCGCCAACGCGGGTCCGTAGCCGCTAGGCCATACGGGGCTCGATAGAGTCCCGTCGCGGTTTGATCCCGGGGGTGTCGGCGACCCGCCGCCCCCGGGAACTTCCGCATCCGCCAGGAGATCGGCAGAACACCGGGTCCACATGTGGACCCGGTGTTCTGCTGTCGGGCCTGTCGTCGAGCATCGGGCAGTGGAGGCGTCCGCGAGGAACCGAAGTATGTCCGCAGCGCGATTGCGACGACCCCCAGCAGCCCGATGAACGATGGGAACGATGACGGGCCAACCCGAATTGAGGTTGCGAGGTGGGGGAGTGGCGCCCACTCTGGCACCGGGATCGACGATGAGCGACACCCCGGTGAGAGCTTTCGCCGCCTACACGTTGTTTGCCAGAGCTGGTTGCCTGCGAAGCAGTGCCGCTGACCGGTCGTTGATCTCGGGTGCCCGATGTGTTCGCGGACAACGTCTTGAAGGCGCAGCTAGTGGCTGTTACCAGCACGTTAATGCGCGCAAGCGGATGAGTCCGAGGTGGGGTGTGAGCTGGGCGGGCCCAAGATGGTGCGCGTCAGCCATCTGGTGAGGGTTCGCCACGAATCGACGTTCACGCATTTCTTGCCCGTACAACAACAGTTTGCCTGCAGTTGGTTTTACTGCGCAACTAGTCGGTGCGCTCCAGGGCCGCGCGGCTCCGTGTCGGCGAATTTTGAATCTGAGAGCAGCCTGATAGCGGGCTTGACTTCGGCCGGCCTGTGCGTCTGGGCTGCGGTGCAATGGAGCACCCGGTGTCGAACAATATGCCGCGTGTTCTGCACCGTTACCGAGAGTGAGTTCTGTCTCGCGACGAGTCAAGGCTGAGTGGGTTCTCAGGATCTCCTTGTAGGGGAATCAGTCAGCTACTTGAGAACGCAACTATATCGATTGTTGGTTCGCAATTTTCGTCCCGTAGAAACCGCGCGGTGTTACGTTGCTAATGCTTGGTGGTCAGGCATTAGTAGAACTATGAAGGGGGACTTCATGTCCAGTCGTAGTAGGCGAGGTACCGGTTCGCGGTCGCGTCGGCCTTTGGTGGCGGCGGCGGCGGCTATTGGTGGTGCCGGCATTATTTTGGGTGCTCCGGCGGCGGGGTTGTTGGTCGCGCCGGGTATCGCGCAGGCCGCGCCGGTCATTCCGGCGCCCCAGCAGTTTGATGACCTGTTCCCGGACCTTGGTGGTGACTTCTTCGGGGGTGCCGGGCTGGCTGGGCTGTTGGATCCGCTGTGGTCGATCACCGGTCTGATTCCGGGTCTGAATATCTTCGCCGCCAACGGTGTTGATGGCACTGCGGCCAATCCCAATGGCACCAATGCCGGGTTGTTCTTCGGCAGCGGTGGTGATGGCTTTGATGCCACCACGGCGGGTGCTAATGGCGGTAACGCCGGCAACGCCGGGTTGGTCATCGGCAACGGCGGCATCGGCGGCGACGGCGCTGCGGGCGCCAACGGTGTGAACCCGGTGGCCACGACGTCGGCCGACAACGGAACCGACGCTACTGCGTTCGACCCCGGGGGCCCGACCCCTGGAACGCCCGCCACCGCGGGTAACGACGGTGCAGGCGTGCAGAACGGCGGCAACGGCGGCAACGGCGCAGCCGACGGCGGTTTCGCCGATGGTGTAGCCAACGGCGCCGATGGCGGCAAGGGCGGAGATGGCGGCGGTAACGGCGGCAACGGCGGTAACGGCTTTGACGATCCAGCGGCCGCGACCAGCTTTGCCGGCAACGGCGGCAACGGTGGCGACGCCCTAGCGGGTGGCGGCAACGGCGGCAACGGCGGCAACGGCGGCGATGGCCTGGTGAGCAACTTCATCGAGGTCATCGTTGATGGCGATACCCCGAATAACTTCGGTGGTAACGGCGGCAACGGTGCGGCCGGTGTCAACGGCCAGACGGGCGGTAACGGCGGTGCCGGTGGGGCCGGCGGCGGGCTCCTCGGCGTTGGCGGTAACGGCGGTAAGGGTGGTGCCGGCGGCGACGGTGCCGTTGGCGGCAGCGGTGGTGCCGGTGGCACCGGCGGGGATTCCGTCTTTGCCGTTATCCCGAGCGGCAATGGCGGCACGGGCGGCAACGGCGCTGCTGGCGGTGTCGGCGGCAATGGCGGCAACGGTGGCGCTCCCGGGTCGGGCGGGTTCATTCCGTTCCTGACCGGTGGCGGTGTCGGCGGCAACTCCGGTGATGGCGGCGACGGCGGTAAGGGCGGTAGCGGCGGCGCGGGCGGCGACCCCGGTGCCAATACGGCTGATCCCGCCGCCATCGGCACGGGTGGCAATGGCGGCGACGGCGGCCCCGGTGGCGCCGCTGGCAAGGCCGGCACCCCGGGCGCGGGTGGTACCGCCGGCAAGGCCGGCACTGCTGGTGAGGCGGGCACCCCCGGCCCGGACGGCGCCAACGCGGCTCCATAGCCGCGAGGCCGTAGGGGCTCGTGAGGGTCCTGTCGCGGTTTGATCCCGGGGGCGTCGGTGACCCCGACGTTCCCGGGACTACCACACCGGCACAAAGTTCGACAGAGCACCGGGTCCCGACAGGGGGCCCGGTGCTCTGATGTGTCGGCCCGAGCCTCAGCCGTCGTCGAGCATCGGAGCAGTGAAGGCCCGCAAGGAAAGTAACTGCGGTGGCGGCTCGATTGCCGGTGCCGTCCCGCGGCCCGATGAACGACGAGAACAATTACAGGGCAACCGAAGTCGACGGTGCGAGGTGGGCGGTGCACGCTATGCCACGGATCGCCGGTGCACAATCCTTTGCGGCCCTAGGGGTTCACGTTGTTTGCCACAGCTAGCTGTCAGCGAAGCAGCGCCGCTGACCGGTCGTTGATCTCGGGTGCCCGATGTGTTCGCGGACAACGTCTTGAAGGCGCAGCTAGTGGCTGTTACCAGCACGTTAATGCGCGCGAGGGGTTGCGAGTGTGAGGTTTGGTGTGAGCTGGGCGGGCCGAAGACGGTGCGCGTCAGCGATCTTGCGGGGGTTCGCCAAGAATTGATGTTCCCGCCTATTTTGGTCGTTTACGGACAGTTTGCCTGCAGCTTGCTTTACAGCGGAAGTACTCGCCGCGCTCCAATGCTTCGCGGGCCCGTGTCGGCGAATTTTGAATCTGAGAGCAGCCTGATAGGGGGCTTGGTTTCGACTGGGTCGCACGTGCCGGCTGCGGTGTAACGGAGCGTCCCGCGTCGAGAAATATGCCATCTGATCTGCACCGTTACGTACGGCGAGGCCTGCCCCGCGACGAGTCAAGGCTGAGTGGCTTCTCAGGATCCTGTTGCGTGGGAATCAGTCAGCTAATTGAGAACGCAACTATATAAAACGTTCGTGCGCAATTTTCGTCCCGTAGAAACCGCGCGGTGTTACGTTGCTAATGCTTGGTGGTCAGGCATTAGTAGAACTATGAAGGGGGACTTCATGTCCAGTCGTAGTAGGCGAGGTACCGGTTCGCGGTCGCGTCGGCCTTTGGTGGCGGCGGCGGCGGCTATTGGTGGTGCCGGCATTATTTTGGGTGCTCCGGCGGCGGGGTTGTTGGTCGCGCCGGGTATCGCGCAGGCCGCGCCGGTCATTCCGGCGCCCCAGCAGTTTGATGACCTGTTCCCGGACCTTGGTGGTGACTTCTTCGGGGGTGCCGGGCTGGCTGGGCTGTTGGATCCGCTGTGGTCGATCACCGGTCTGATTCCGGGTCTGAATATCTTCGCCGCCAACGGTGTTGATGGCACTGCGGCCAATCCCAATGGCACCAATGCCGGGTTGTTCTTCGGCAGCGGTGGTGATGGCTTTGATGCCACCACGGCGGGTGCTAATGGCGGTAACGCCGGCAACGCCGGGTTGGTCATCGGCAACGGCGGCATCGGCGGCGACGGCGCTGCGGGCGCCAACGGTGTGAACCCGGTGGCCACGACGTCGGCCGACAACGGAACCGACGCTACTGCGTTCGACCCCGGGGGCCCGACCCCTGGAACGCCCGCCACCGCGGGTAACGACGGTGCAGGCGTGCAGAACGGCGGCAACGGCGGCAACGGCGCAGCCGACGGCGGTTTCGCCGATGGTGTAGCCAACGGCGCCGATGGCGGCAAGGGCGGAGATGGCGGCGGTAACGGCGGCAACGGCGGTAACGGCTTTGACGATCCAGCCGCCGCGACCAGCTTTGCCGGCAACGGCGGCAACGGTGGCGACGCCCTAGCGGGTGGCGGCAACGGCGGCAACGGCGGCAACGGCGGCGATGGCGTGCCGAGCAACTTCATCGAGGTCATCGTTGATGGCGATACCCCGAATAACTTCGGTGGTAACGGCGGCAACGGTGCGGCCGGTGTCAACGGCCAGACGGGCGGTAACGGCGGTGCCGGTGGGGCCGGCGGCGGGCTCCTCGGCGTTGGCGGTAACGGCGGTAAGGGTGGTGCCGGCGGCGACGGTGCCGTTGGCGGCAGCGGTGGTGCCGGTGGCACCGGCGGGGATTCCGTCTTTGCCGTTATCCCGAGCGGCAATGGCGGCACGGGCGGCAACGGCGCTGCTGGCGGTGTCGGCGGCAATGGCGGCAACGGTGGCGCTCCCGGGTCGGGCGGGTTCATTCCGTTCCTGACCGGTGGCGGTGTCGGCGGCAACTCCGGTGATGGCGGCGACGGCGGTAAGGGCGGTAGCGGCGGCGCGGGCGGCGACCCCGGTGCCAATACGGCTGATCCCGCCGCCATCGGCACGGGTGGCAATGGCGGCGACGGCGGCCCCGGTGGCGCCGCTGGCAAGGCCGGCACCCCGGGCGCGGGTGGTACCGCCGGCAAGGCCGGCACTGCTGGTGAGGCGGGCACCCCCGGCCCGGACGGCGCCAACGCGGCTCCATAGCCGCGAGGCCGTAGGGGCTCGTGAGGGTCCTGTCGCGGTTTGATCCCGGGGGCGTCGGTGACCCCGACGTTCCCGGGACTACCACACCGGCACAAAGTTCGACAGAGCACCGGGTCCCTCGAGAGGGGCCCGGTGTTCTGCATCGCGCGGTCGGGTACTCACTCGGTGTGCGCAACAGGCCGTGGCGAGGGTCCGCGAGATCGCAAGGCCCTCAACGACAGTCGTGACGGCTCGGCACTGCGAATCATGCAGATCGCATCGGGGGATGGGTTTTGCGGTGACCGCTGTGTGCTGGAGCGAATTGCGCGAGGGTGATACGCGTTAGGGCGTGGTGATCGATCCAGCTTACGAGCAGACCAAGTCCGGTAGATCGAATTGAGGTTTGTAGGCGATCGCTTCAGTCAAGTGTCCTGACCAGGGACGACCGCACCCATCGCGGCCACATAGTGTCAGCCGCGGGGTCTCATCCAGGTCCCAGGAAACTGGGGTTCGCCCGGCTCGAGCATCCCGAGGAATGTTCGCTAGGGCGGCGTCTGCGTTGTCATTTTCACCTTTGCTTCACCGCGGTTTCCGATGGGCTTCACTGCGCAATCATTTTCGGCTTCCGGAGACGGCTGTAGGGGAGTCAGCAACAGTTTCTGACTGAGTAGAGCCTGAGAGGGCGCTTATCAGCGCCCACCGGTTTTGCCTCGCCACGATCAAGCCAGGACTCACGTTGCGCGCTTCAAACCGATGTGAACAGGCATAACAGACGCGTATCGGGTATCGGGCCGATGCCTCATCGTTCGTCTCGGGCTCTCAGCCCTTAGTTGAAAACGCAACGATCAGCTATTTGACTTTTCAAACTTTCCGATGTGAACTCAGGAATTATCGGCGTTTCACGATGTGCCCGGTGTTACGTTGCTGGTGCTTGGTGGTCAGGCAGTAATAGAAGGGGTCCCACATGTCCAGTCGTAGTAAGCGAGGTACCGGTTCGCGGTCGCGTCGGCCTTTGGTGGCGGCGGCGGCGGCCATTGGTGGTGCCGGCATTATTTTGGGTGCGCCGGCGGCGGGGTTGTTGGCCGCTCCCGGTATCGCGCAGGCCGCGCCGGTGGTTCCGGCGCCCCAGCAGTTCGATGATCTGATTCCGGGGTTGGGTGGTGACTTCTTCGGGGGCGCCGGGCTGGCTGGGCTGTTGGACCCGCTGTGGTCGATCACCGGTCTGATTCCGGGTCTGAATATCTTCGCCGCCAACGGTGTTGATGGCACTGCGGCCAATCCCAATGGCACCAACGCCGGGTTGTTCTTCGGCAGCGGTGGTGATGGCTTTGATGCCACCACGGCGGGTGCTAACGGCGGGAACGCCGGTAATGCCGGGTTGGTCATCGGCAACGGCGGCATCGGCGGCGACGGCGCCGACGGCGCAAACGGCGTCAACCCGACCACCACCAGCACCGCCGCCAACGGGACGGCGCCGGGTGGAGACGGGACCGACGGCGAGGGCCTGCAAAACGGCGGTAACGGCGCAGCCGGAATACAGGACCCCGTTACCACTGCCGGAACTCCTGGCGGCAATGGCGGCGACGGCGGACCGGCCGGCGGCAACGGCGGCGCCGGCGGCAATGGTGGCAGCACCGATAGCAATGGCAATAACGCCGGTGCTGGCGGGAACGGTGGTGATGCCCTCTTCGGCGGCGGCAACGGCGGCGCCGGCGGCGACGGTGGCAGCACCACCGGCAACAACCAAAACGCCGCCGCCGGCGACGGCGGTACCGGTGGCAACGGTGCGGCCGGTGTGAGCGGCACTGCGGGCGGCAACGGCGGCGCGGGCGGTAGCGGCGGCGGACTCCTCGGCGTCGGTGGCAACGGCGGCAGCGGCGGCGACGGCGGTGACGGCGCGGTCGGCGGCAACGGCGGGGCCGGCGGCGCGGGCGGCGACTCCACAGAGGCTACTTCCACGGCTGGCAACGGCGGCGAAGGTGGCGACGGCGGCAACGGCGGCGCCGGCGGCGCCGGCGGTAACGGTGGCGCTCCCGGGTCCGGCGGGTTCATTCCGTTCCTGACCGGTGGCGGTGTCGGCGGCAACTCCGGCGACGGCGGCAACGGCGGCAAGGGCGGTAACGGCGGTGCGGGCGGCGAACCCGGCACCAATACTGATGGCGGCGCCACTGGCACCGGAGGCAACGGCGGCGCGGCTGGGCCGGGCGGGCCTCTCGGCAAGGCCGGCACCCCCGGCGCTGGCGGCCTGTCGGGGCTGGACGGCACCAACGGCACCGCCGGCACCGACGGTCCGGATGGCGCCAACGCCGCACCGTAACCGCTAGGCCGTAGGGGCTCGTAAGGGTCCCGCCGCGGTTTGATCCCGGGGGCGTCGGTAACTCCGACGTTTCCCGGGACTACCGCACCGGCAAGGAGATCTACAGAGCACCGGGTCCCAGGGCCCGGTGCTCTGCATATTGCGGTTTGGCCCAAACCACTTCTCGCGCAACAAGTCACGACAGCGATCCGCGAGATCGCAAGGGCGTCAACGACAATCAAGACGGCTCGCCAGCGTGGACGCAGACCGCACCAGTCGTGCGGCAACCGACGCCTAGTTCATTACTTAGGTAATTTGTCGGCGATCTTGTGGGCGATGTCGACGGCCGCGTTGGCCGGTTTCGACGAGCATGCGGTTATGTCGACTGCGACATTGTTGCGCACCGTCAGCGCCCGTTGACACACCCAGGGCTGGCCGCCCTCTCTTGTTTCGGTGGCGCTCAGTGTGCCCTCCGTGTTGGAGACCGGACCCACGGCCCACGTCATCTTCGACTCAGGCAAAGTAATTGTGTAGCGGCGGTCGGCGCACGCTGACCAGCGTTCTGCGGAGGCAGCGTAAAACTCGGTTGCCTTCTCCGCTGATTGAAACGACACGACAGTCTGGAAGGCGGCGTGCTTGATCTTCGAGCTGGCCTCGGCATCTTTCAGGAACTGCGCGCGAGTTGCGGCCACCCCGCTGTCCGCATAGACCGAGGGTTCCCCAGGGCCGTACATCACTAAGCAGTTCTTCTCCGACACAGCGGCGCTGTGATCGTCCATCTTGACGTATCTGCCCGCGACGGTCATCCCGGTGGTACCCATCGCGGCGTCCACTTCGGAGGGGTTGAGCAAATACGCGGCCAGCTCCACCTCACCGACTGGAGCCACGGCAGGCGCGGCGGTATCGCTGCTACACGAGGCTACGACAGTGCAGATCGCAGCGAGAATAAGCCAGCCTACCTGTCGCACAATGTGCTCCTCTCGTTCGCCTCAGGCCGTTCGGAAACTACTCCAACGATCATCGCGAGACATCCGGAAGTTCGTGCTGAGACTCGCGCGAGCTGCAGGGAATTGCATACCAACCGAGGCTACGGGCGAGGCGGAATTAGCGGGTTGAACTTGAGCACCGGCAGAGGGAACTGGTGGTCGGTTTCTGTCGCGTCGAGGCTGTCGTATAAGCCGATGTTGTATACGCCTGGCGACTGCACCATCATTGGCATGTTGCGGGTCAAGACCCAGTACTTGACGGGTACGCCGGGCTTGTCGGGCCAATGCCATTTGCACTCTAAGACACCGAGTCGTTCACCATCTGGCGACTTGGCCATGACATACACGCGCGGGTCGTAGTCCGTCCCCCCCTGGGTGTAGACGGCCAGGATTAGCGGGATATTGATTTGTTTGGGGAAGTTGTCAACGTGGCAGCTGGTCATCGGGAAGCCGTCTGCTTTGACGCCACCACCCTCGTGCAGGACAACGCCGGACGATGGCGCGAATGCTACGACATGCATGCTTTCCCCCTGAATGTTGAAAGTCCCTGACCCAGACCAACCTTAGCCCGAGCGCTTTCCGCGACCGTTCGCACCCGCATCAGGCCCCGCGACGACGGAGAACTGCCTCGTGCACTGTCGCTTTGACCCATGGCTTAACGACTGGAGTCCGCGTTCACGGCCATGGCAAGAAAATCGAGGCGCCACAACGACTGAAACAGCTTGCGGCCGAATTCCCCGAGCTCAGCGGGGCTGGACTGCGGCGACATTCCACTCCGCTCCACGAACTCCGCAATCTCTCGAATCGTACGACGCCCATCGACGAACTCGACAAAAGGTAACTGCGCCGGGGTCAGACTCACACGCCCATTCGGCTTGAGAATTTCGGCGCCCGAAACACCGCAACGCAAACGCATCATCGGAACGTAATCGAGAAAATTGTCCGTCGAGAAATCGATCGTGTAGCTTTCTTTCGGCCGGTCCGGACGGCAGGCAACGAAAAAATGACAACCGTTCACTGTGTGAACACGTTCCATCACCGACCAGAGCTTGGTATCAGGCAATGCGTTTACCGCGGCATTGAATTCGCTAGCAGGTGCGGCCAGATCGTGCGGGTAATACGAGGTGTTCAAGAACCATGTCTGAAACACCAGGCCGGCCGAGGTGACAAGATCAAGACAGTCGTCGACGGTGTAGTTGCGGTCGCGACCGTGCAGGAACGTGTCCACCAGGCCGGCGTCGTACTGTAGATCGGGCGCGATCTTGAAGTAGCTGCGGATAGGGTGATCGGCCGGCAGCAGGGAGAACATCTCCCTGACCATGCGCACCGATTCCTCATCTTGACGCAGGCCTAGCTCACGGAAGATCGATTGCAGTATTTCGACGCCGATTCGGCCGTACTTGGCATACAGCATGATCGCTATGGCGCCGTCCCGCCGCACGCAATCGGCGAGTGCTTTCATGCCTACCTTCGGCTCTGCCATGTGATGCAGAACGCCGGTCGACATTACGAGGTCGAAGTCGCGACCCAGCGTTGGCAAGTCCTCGATCGGCAGCAGATGCAGCTTCAGGTTTTTCAGACCGTACTTGTCTTTGAGATATCGCTCATGGTCCAGTGATGGCTGGCTGATATCGACTGCCACAACTGTTGCGGCGGGGTTCATGTAGGCAATGACTGCAGCCTGATTGGTGCCGCAACCCGCGATCAGAATATCAAGATCGGGTTTGTATTCCCGATCGGGCCATAAAATGCGGTGCGCGTGGGTGGGATCGAACCATTGCCAGCTGCCTTTGACCCAAGTCTCGAGGTCCTCGATAGGTTCGGGGTACCGCCACTTCTCGTACTGGCGGGAGACAACGTCGGCGAGTGGATCGGTGGTCATTTCAGCGGATCGCTCCTCCGAGGCTAAACGCTCGATTTAATTGCGCAGGCTGTGAGGATGCTAGCGGATCGCCTGGGTTCTCGATCCGGTTTGCCCCACGGTTTTGTGTGGCGAGTGTTGATACGATGCCAGCAACATTTCGGGAAACCGTTGCGCGGCAGAGACAAACCTCGGCGGCGATGAAGGGATGACCTTATCCGGCATGTCGTCGATGTTCACCGGCCGGGGCAGGCCAGGCGGCAACTGGAAGCGCCGTCACAAGAACGCGTTGGAGGTGTCGCGCACCTACGAGGCGCGGTTGCGGCGCATGGCCGACCGGCAGGGATTCAGGCTGGAGAAGTCGAAGCTTCAGGACCCCGCCGCGAAGGGTTTTGGCACCTTCCAGCTTGTGAACAAGGAAACCGGCGAGAAGATCACCGGCAGGAACACCGGGCCCGTTGGCAAGCTCTACACCGACGTCGACGGCAACTACGGTCTGCTCCTTGACCGCGTGCATCGGATCCTGATCTCGCGAGGCGGGAAGGACCTGTGGAACAGCCCACTGGAGCCGATGTCGCCGGAGGAGGAAGCCCGCTACTCTCAGGACAACTGAATTTCATGACGTAGAACTCAGGCGCCACGCGAAAAGCCTTCCCGCGCAACGACGATCAGTCGCAGAGATGCCACCAACCCAGGAACGCGGCTCCGTTGTGCTGGATGTAGTCGATCTGCACCTTGTCGGACTCGCGGCCCTTTCTGAACTGGCCATGGCCGTAGTACTCGAGCTGGAGGCTGAGGTTCTTCGCTGCTGCTGTGCTGGCCGCGGTGACCGCTGACTTGGAAAGGTGCTCGCTGAAGTGGCCCTCGCGATGCGTCTGCAGGATCTCCACCAGCGCCTCGGTCCGGCATGCAATCGGGGTCGACTCGTACCGCTTCCGATAATTCCGGTCGGAGTCGATGCTGTCGATGAGCCGTCCGATGTAGGCGGCGGTCTTCGCCTCGTCGCAGTAGCCGGTCTTGAGGGCGGCGCATGCGGCGTAGGCCATCCAATGGCTCTGCTGCGCCAAACCGTAGCCGGCATCGAGTAGTTGCTCCATCACCGTTCGGATTTGGGGGACATGCCGGGACGACTGCATCAGCGCGAACAGCACCTCGCCCGTGTAGTAGTCGCTCTTGAATGGGTACTTATCGCCGGTCGAGAATGCCCGCTTGTGAATGAAGTCGCCGCCGCTGAGCTGGGAGACGATGTAGTTCTCTAGGCGGATGCAGTGCTGGTCGGCGCCTTCGGGGTATAGCCCGGCCAACGACTGTTCGTCGATCTGGTCGTCCAGCCGCGAATGTTCGCGGATCATCAGCACGGCCAATCCGGCCCCGCCGAGCTTCACGACGTTCTTGGACGTCACACACAGCATGGGGGTAGACCCCCCGATCCAGGGCGGTTCCTCCGTCTTGTCCCGGATGTAACCGAGAGCCGCTGCCAGGGCATGCTTCTCGCGGGAATCGAGTTTGATCTGCAGGCTGCGGATCGCCTTGCACATGAACCAAACTGTGCCGCAGTGGCGCAGCAAGTTGTAGCCGCTAAAGACTTTGTCGGGCTCTTGGTGCTTGTGCGAGTAGACGAACCTGCCGCTCTCGCCGAGCAGTGAGAAGAGGTGGGCGACGCATGCCCGGACGATTTCTTCTGCGGTCGACTTCTCGATCGTGGTTGCTGGCCCCACGCGCATGCTCTCCCCATCGATATAAAGCACCCCGCGCCACAGCGCACACTCGGGGCGCTTCTCGGCAGGTGCCGGCAATCGTATCGGAAGTGTCCGGTTGGCAAGGTGGCTTGGCCGTCCGTCTCTCGTTGCCGTGGCAAACACGCTTGCAAGGACACCGATCATGTCGGCGACGAGGGCAAACGCTGCCGTGGGCCCGCCTGCGGGTGCTAACGTAGCAACGATATTGCGATCGAGGATGCCGACGGAGGACGCGGGGGGTGGCTGTGTCTGTGAGCGTGAGCGGCTGTGAATTGCGCATGACCGAAGGCCGGGGCGAGGGCGTATTTGCCACTCGGCGTTTCGATGTTGGCGAGACGGTAATGGTCGGCACGATTCACCGTCGACTCGAAGAAAATAATCCCCACGCCGCTCAGGTCAGCCTCACTGAGTTCGTCCTGTTAGGCGGCTTGCGCCCGAAGGTCAACCACTCGTGCGATCCGAATTGTGGCGTCCGGTCAAACGACGCCGGCGCATATGATCTCATCGCTCGTCGGGCGATCATGCCGGGCGACGAGATCACTTTCGACTATGCGATGGCCAACTACACGATCGGGCACTTCCCGAGCCGCTGCGGCTGCGGTTCGCAGCTCTGCCGGGGCTCCGTGACTGGTTGGCGAGACCTTCCCGCCGATCGAAAGGCGGCCTACCAAGGGTTTATCGCCTCATATCTCCTCGAGATAGACCGCAAGGTGGATATCTGAGGCGCAGGCTATTCACCGTTCACGATCACGTCGAAACGCAACTCCGTTCGGCCCACTGAAACGTATGCCGTGCGGTGACCTCGTCATAGTCGTCGTGGACACGCCGCGCTGACTCTTCACTGATCGGGCGAGCGTCGCGTGCCTTCAACTGAACTTCGGCGCTCCGTTCCATGAGGAGGAAGTAGCCGACGGCTGCATCGACTGTGCCCGCGACGGTCAGTAGGCCGTGATTGCGCAGGATCACTGCGCGCGCACCGCCCAATGCCGCGGCGATGCGTTTGCCGCCGTCGGTGGAGCCGATGTTCACCTCCTCGTCGTCGAAGATCTCGTGGTCATCGAAGAAGGCACACGCTTCCTGCGAAATCGGCTCGAGCTTGGTGACCGCCGCCGAAAAGGCCGTCCCGTACGGGGTGTGACAGTGAGCCGCCGAGACGATCTCTGGTCGAGCCTCATGCAGCGGGGCGTGGATGTAGTAAGCCGTCCGGTTGATGTGGGCACCACCCTCGACAGTGCCGTCGGGACCGACAAGGACGAGGTCGTCAGCGGTCATATGGCGGAACGGAACGCCATACCTGCCCAGCCAGAAGCAGTCCGGTCGTTCGGGGTCGCGGGCCGAGATGTGCCCGTCGCCCACTGAACCCCACCCCATGGCGCCGAAGATCCGATAGGCCACCGCAAGTCGGCGCTTGCGGTGTGCCCGTAGCTCATTGGAGTCGACGATGTCCGGCTCGTGCTCGTCTGGAGAGAGGAAGTGCGCACCGGTCGTATCCGTCATCGGCATCAGAACCCTCGGACCATGTCGTCGATCAATGGGCGGGTGCCGTGGCCAATGAGAGCTCGATCGGACAGCTCGAACTCGTAGAGCTCCAGGCCTCCGGGGCACAGCGCGAGCGACTCGACGCAGGTGGACCCGGTCAGCACCCCAATGAACATCTGCAGGAAGACGCTGTGTGCCACCAGCAACAGCCGGCGGCCAGCGTACCGTCCGAGCAGGTCGTCGACCACCGCGCGGGCTCGGAACCAGACATCCTCGAGAGCTTCGCCACCGGGTGCGTTGACCGAATGGTGTTCGCCGCCGACCTCAATGAACAGGATGGGCGGGTCGAAGTGTTTCGCCTCCGCCCAGGTCTGGCCCTCCAACTTGCCGAAGTTCCGCTCCACCAGCCGGTCGTCGATCTCTGGCAGGACGTCGGGACGCAGCAGTTCGGCGGTGCGCCGGGCCCGCAGCAACGGTGAGCTCAGGACCACGTCGTAGTGCTCGCCGGCCAGCGCTTCCCGGGCCCGAAGGGCGTCGGCGACGCCCTTCGCGCTCAGATCGACGTCCCGCGTGCCGGCGTAGCGCCGCGCGGCACCGAAGTCGGTCTGCGCGTGCCGGACTGCGTGGATGATGGTGGTACGCAACTCAACTGCCGCCGCTGTGGCCACCAACGGCTTCGGTGGCTGCCGAGACCCTGGACCTCGCTTATTACGGTTGGACATGCGGGACCCCCCCTACATGAAGTACCAGAAAGAACCATCAGCAACGTAACACCGGGCAACCATCAAGAACCGAACTTTCCGATGCTTCTCTTTTCAATCGTTTCTCAGTCAATTAACCAATTCTTGCAACCTCAAATTATTGTCGAAGATTTTCTCAGCTCTATCTCGGGTGGCCCCGATACGTCTTTGAGCCACATTTGTGCACGTCAGCATGCATTATCGCGAAGATGATGCATGTCGTGACACGGCCATCGATGGCAAAACAGACGAACCTCCCCACGTTTTATCAGGCTCTTCTCAGGTAGAAAGTTTGCTGAATTCGCCATAACCCGGTTCGCCTAGATGCGAAGCCGTTTGGTAAAGCTTCTCTAGCTAATTGACGGATGGCAAACGCAAATTGCGCACGAGATAATTGACGGTGAAGCAAATGCGGCGGCCGTACGACCTTGAGCTAGTTCTTCACCGGGTGAGCGCGCGTTCCCGATAACTCACCGAAATCCGGGTGGGTGCAACGATGCTCGAACCACCGGCACGCTTCCGGAGCGGCCGTCAACGCTGCGCCGGGAGGGTCAGGCCTCCTTCAGTCGGATCAGCTCGTTGAGCCGCAGCACGGAGGAGTAGTCAGTGAGCAACGGGCCGATCTTGAAGTGTTCGATCCGTTCGGTCATCGTGATCCGGGACGCCAGCAAAGATTCAGTGGAGATAGAACGGTGCGAGGCGATCGGCAACTGGCCGGTCTCCCGGGCCGCTGCGATGGCCGCGCGTGTGGCGGTCACCGTGCCGGCCTGGTTGGGCTTGACCAGCACCGCGTTTGCCGCGCCCCGCTGCCCGCCGGTGCGGATCCTGTCGGCATCGGTGGAGTAATAGTTATCGCCGATCACGTGGCACCGGTCGCCGATTGCCGCGGTCAGCGCCGCCCAGGCGCCATGGTCGGTCTCGTGCAGCGGGTCCTCCAACCAGCTGATCGGGTAGTCGGTGATCAGCTGCTCCCAGTAGTCGACAAGCTCGTCGGATCCCAATTGCCCGGCGCCGGTGACATTGAATCGGTACCCGTCGCCGTCGCGCAGATCGCCGGCGGCGGCGTCGATGTAGAGGGCGAACCTGGCCGTGTATCCGGTCTGATCCAGCACTTCGAGCAGCAGCTCTAGCGCGGATCGGTTGTCGCGGACGCCGAGCAGGTGCACCGGGTTGCCGTTGAGCAGCACACGCTCGGCGCCGGCCAGCCGCTCCCTAACCCTCGCCGCCACCTCGGTGAACGCGGCCAGCACCGGGTCTGGGTCGCGGTCTGCGGCGACCAGGCAGAATTCGGGGAAGTCGCTCAGCACCGGGTTGGTGTATGCGTGCTCGCCGCCGTTGATGATGTTCAGCACCAGGTGCGGCAGCTTTGCCCGCTCGGGAGCACTGGGTTCCGCGGCGGCCCAGTACGCCTCGGACAGCGCCGAGGCGTTGTTGCGCCCGATTCGGTCGAAGTGCTCGGCCAGCCAGCCGTCCCACCCGGCCTGGTCCCACTCCCGCCCGACGGCTTCCGCGGTGAGCAGGTCGAGCAGGGCGGACCCGGTCACCAGGCCACCGATGTTGCCGGTGCTGGACTGGTCCTCGTGGATGCCGATCGTCTCGCCGTAGCTCGGAGCGGCGCGGCCAACGCCGCCATCGGCGAGCCGAATGATGAATTCGTCGGTGGCACGAAGGTGTGTATTGAAAACCCGGATCGCCGCGACTCCGGTCATTAGCGCCATCCGTGCAGTCTGGGTCATCGCGGCTCAGGAGACCATCCAGCGCCAGCTGCGGTCCCGACAAATGCCACGGGTCGCGCTTCGTGGCGTCGACGTATGCCTCGATTTGGCTACGAGCCACGGCACGACGTGGCAAACTCCGCGCCGGGGGCTTTCGGTCGGTTCCGGCCATCGCTCGACCGGGTCTTGAGGGAGCGATCAGCGCAACGAACGTGCGAAAACAACCGAGATTTAGGGGGATTCCGATATGACGGAGCCGTGTGGTCCCCGCCTGACCCGTGCCGACCTGGACGCGGGCATCGATCTTGGCGGGCGTTACCTGCTCGGGGCGCAGCGGCCGGAGGGTGACTTCGTCTACGAGGTCGATTGGACAACCGGGGAGGAGTTGGTCGACAGCAACGCCGGGCGTCAGGCGGGCGCCACCTGGGGGATGGCGCTGCTGTACCGCGACACGCGCGACCCCGCGTACCGGGACGCCCTCGACCGTTCGCTTGCCCGGTGGGACGCCGAAGCCCGGACCGCCGATGGCCGGCGCTGGCAGGCCCAGAAGGGCTCGGGGCCGCTCGGGACGGTCGCGCTCGAAGGCCTGTCGCTGCTTGAGCGCCTCGCCTCCCCCGAGGGCCTCGCCGATCCGGCGGTGACCCGAGCGTCGCTCGACGCGCTCTGCGCGTTCGTGGAGGACGCCCGCCTGCCGAGCGGAGGATTCTGCGGGGCCTTCGACCCGGAGACCGGCACCCACTCCGGTTCCGCGGACCCCGATTCTTCAGGGCCGGCCCTGCTGCTTCTCGTGCGCAGCGGCCTAGAGCTCGCCGTTCCCGACCGGGTCGCGCGGGCGCTGGCCTGGGCCGAGGAGGACTACGAACGGTTCATCGCGAAGCCGCTCGCGAAGGAGCCCGATCCGGACCTCACGAAGCGCTACTACCAGTGGGGTTCGATGAGCTGGTTCGCCCTCGCCAGTGCCCGGCACGCGCCGGAGATCTGGGGGCGGCGCCTTGTCGACCAGGCGCTGTGGATGGTCGATGTGCACCGCACGCTGACCCGAAACCGGAACACCGGCTACGCGTATGAGGGCATCGTGCCCGCTTGGGAGTGGGCCCGCCGCACTGGCGACGACAAGACCGCGCGCAAGCTTGCCAACGTCATTCACCTGGGCCTTCGCAAGCTGTGCTCCTGGCAGATCGGGCACCCGCTCGCCTTAGCTCCGCTGCGCTCGGCCCCGGAGCGATTCCACGGGGCGGTCCAAAACCACCCGACCAGGCCGGCGCTGAAGATCGACGTGACCCAGCACCAAGTCCACGCGCTGATGCTTGCGCGGCGGTTCAGCGTCGACGCAGCTGAGCACATGAGCGCGGGCGCCGCGAAGAGCACGTCGATTCGGGCGATGCGAGATGCGTACGACGCCGAGATGATCAGCCTGTTGCGAAAAAAGGTCACCTCGCGGTCCGTCGCGACCAGGGGCCGGGCCAATCGCCTCGCGGAAGTGACCGCGCTGCTGGACGTCGCCGACCCGCGCCACGTCAGTCATGCCAACCTCCGCGTCATGGAGCGCAACCACCTTTCGCTGCGGGCAGGGCTATCGTTTGCGACCAAGCTGATCGAGCAGTCGGAGGCGCGTCAGCTCGGCGTTCCGCAACCGACGTGGTTGCTTGACCACAAGGACGCCGCATACCGGTTCATCGACCGCTTGGGAGTACGCCGGCCACGATCCATCGAGCCTGTACCTTTTCACCGGTTGCAGCCGACCTTTCCCTGTTGCGTGAAGCCGGTTAACAGCACCCAGCGCCAGGGGGTCTTCCTGGTCTATGCCGAGGACGACATCTACTACGTCCGCGACAGGATCATGCTGCCCTCGTGGGACGCGATGATCTCCCACGCACGCACGCTCAAATCCACTCGCGGTGGCCGGCTGACCGACTTGAAGTGGATCACCGAGGAGCTGATCCTGGAGGACATCGCTGCCAGGCGGCCGCCACGCGACCTGAAGTTCTACGCGTTTCACGGCGAGGTGCTTTTCATCCTGGAGATCCTCCGCCACCCCGACCTTCAAGCCTGTTACTGGTCACGCGACGGTGAACCGATCAGCGTCGCCTGGGACGAGTACCGGTTCGAGGGCGACGGCGTAAAACCTGATGAGGTCGCGCTCGTCGAACAGATCAGCCGGGAGATTCCGGCACCGTTCGTGCGCATCGACATGTTGCGGGGCGAGCGCGAGCTTGTCTTTGGCGAGTTCACTCCCCGGGACGGCAACTTCGAGAACTACCCATCGGAATGGGACCGTCGGATGGGCGAGGCTTGGGCGCGGGCCGAGGGACGGATCATCGCAGATGTCATGGCCGGCAAGCGATTCGAGGCGTTCCAGGCGGTCTGGGCCGATCAGGTCAAGGTCGCGAGGCGGTGAGGCATGCCAGACTCCGAGCCGCTTACCCTGACCCGTGCCGACCTGGACGCGGGCATCGATCTGGGCGGGCGTTACCTGCTCGCGGCGCAGCGGCCGGAGGGCGACTTCGTCTACGAGGTGGACTGGACGACGGGGGAGGAGTCGCCCGACGACAACGCCGTGCGCCAGGCGGCCGCCACCTGGGCTATGGCGCTGCTGTATCGCGAGACGCGGGATCCGGCCTACCGGGCCGCCCTCGGCCGTTCGCTTGCCCGGTGGGACGCCGGGGCCTGCGCCGCGGACGGCCGGATTTGGTTGGGGCCGCAGAGCGCGGGCCAGCTCGGGGCGGTGGCCCTGGTAGGCCTGACGCTGCTTGACCGCCTCGCCGCCCCCGAGGGCCTGGCCGATCCGGCGGTGACCCGCGCGGCGCTCGACGCGCTGTGCGCGTTCGTGGAGGACGCCCGCCTGCCGAATGGAGGATTCTGCGGGTTCTTCGACCCGGAGGCCGGCACCCATTCCGGCTCGGCGGACCCGTATTCCTCCGGCGAGGCCCTACTGCTTCTGGTTCGCAGTGGCATCGGGTTCAGCGTTCCCGGCCGGGTCACGCGGGCGCTGGCCTGGGCCGAGGAGGACTACGACCTGTTTGTCGCGAAGCCGCTCGCGCGGGAGCCCGATCCGGATCTCGCGAAGGGCTACTACCAGTGGGGCTCGATGAGCTGGTTCACGCTCGCCAGCGCCGGGTACGCGCCGCAGATCTGGGGGCGGCGGCTTGTCGAGCAGGCGCTGTGGATGGTCGAGGTGCACGGCACGCTGAACCGCACCCGAAACACCGGATACGCCTACGAGGGCATCGTGCCCGCTTGGGAGTGGGCTCGCCGGACCGGCGACGAGAACACCGCGCGCAAGCTTGTCAGCATCATCCATCAGGGGCTTGGCAAGCTGTGCTCCTGGCAGCTCGGGCACCCTCTGGCCTCAGCTGCGCTGCGCTCGGCCCCGGAGCGGTTCCACGGGGCGGTCCAGAATCACGTGACCAAGCCGGCGCTGCGGATCGACGTGACCCAGCACCAGCTCCATGCCCTCATGCTTGCCCGACGGTTCGGCGTCGACGCAGCCGAGCAGCTGAGCGCGGGCCACCCGACGAGCACGTCGATGACGCCGGCCGAGCATGTGGACCGGGACACCGACCCGAAGACGTCTGGTTGGTCCGCACGGGATCTCGCGGAGATCACCGCAGGGGTGTGGGAGGTCATGCCCCCGGAGGGCTGGACCATGAACGCCCTTGCCTTTAACGGCAAGCGAGTCAAGCCAAAAGCGCTTGTGATCCCGAAGTGTCGCACCTACCTGTATGGGGTTGGTTCGAAGACGGTGCGCAATCTCAGCGGGAACGGGTATGCGCTTCTGACCGACGACACCCCCCTCGGGCTCCCGGCCGATGTTCCGCGCCTTGTGGTCGCCTCGGTGCGGGACGCCCTCGCCAGTTTGGCTGTCGCCACCGCGGCCAATTTCCGTGGCCGCATCGTTGCGGTCACGGGCAGCGCGGGAAAGACAAGCTCTTGCAACATGATTCAAGACCTGCTCCACGTGTTTGGGCTCCCCAAGCGGCCGATGACAAGTTACAACACATTCGATGGCGTCAATCGCGAGGTGGCAAGTCTGAGCAACGAGGCTATCGCCGTGATCGAGGCTGCGAGTGAGTTCTTGTCTCAGCCCCGTCCGGACCAACTTCGTCCGGACGTAGCGTTGATCACGACCATCGGGGCAGCGCACCTGAACGAGTTTGGTTCGCTGCAGGGCGTAGCCGAGGTGAAGAGCAATCTTTTCGATCTCATGCCCCGCGGGACCGCAGTGATTCCCCGCGATGACGATTTCTACGACTACCTGGTGCAGCGGGCGCGGCAGGCCGGTACCGCGACGGTTTCTTACGGCACCAGCCCCGAAGCTGATGCGCGGCTGTTGTCATATTCGCCCGCCGATGGACTGGTGGAAGCGCAGATCTTCGGCGAGAGCATTACCTACCGAATCGGGGCGCAAGGTCGGCACTTCGCGCACAACAGTGTCGGGGCGTTGGCCGTTGTCGCGGTTCTGGGCCTGAACTGGCGGCGTGGCGCCGCCGCACTGGCGGCAAGCACGGAACTCGCCGGACGCGGAGCGGCGCTGAACGTTGAGATCGGAAACCGTAACTTCACGCTGATAGACGACGCCTACAACGCCAACCCGATATCGGTGCGGGCTGCTATAGAGACGCTCTCAGAACGTCCGCTCGCCCAGGGCGGGCGCCGCCTCGCGGTGCTTGCCGACATGCTGGAACTGGGGGCTGACGGCGAAGATTTCCACCGGGCATTGGCTGACCCGATCCTTCAGTCCGGCATTGACAAGGTGTATCTGGCGGGCCGGCACATGCGTGCGCTGTGGGACATTCTGCCATCGCGCGTGCGCGGCGGATACGCGCTGAAAGCTGCCGACCTCTGGATAATGCTCGAACCCGAAATCGCCCAAGCGGATGTGGTGCTGTGCAAAGGATCTCATGGCACCGATCTTCATAAGGTGGTGGCGGCGTTACGGAGGAACGGGAAGCGAATGTCCGAAGTGCCTGCCGCGGTGGGGGTTCGGGCCGATGCGGCGGGGTCGTTTCGATCGGCTGGCGACGGACCGAGGCTAACGGTGACTGAAATCCGTTCTGTGCCAGGAAGAAACGAGTCACGGCTGGCCAGTCTTGTCTTCCTTGGTGACACGAGCATGGGCGATTACTACCTCACCGATGGCGGCCTTTCGGACACGTTCCATCGACTTGAGAACAACCCATGGAGTTTCGTTGAGCTGCTGGCTCCTCTCGTACAAGGCAAGTCACTCCTCATCGCAAACCTCGAAACCGTTCTGGCCGAGAGGCCACCTGATCCGTACGAGGGGAGGAAGGGCTATCAGGGATGGGACCGGCCGGAACGTACCCTGTCGGTTCTGCAGCTGTTAGGCGTCGATGCCGTGTCGCTTGCGAACAATCACACGATGGATTACGGAGCCGCCCCGCTGCTGGCGACCGTTGCCCATCTCAACACTGCCGGCATTGTTGCCTTCGGAGCGGGGGCGAACGACGGAGAGGCCGCTCAACCACTGAGCTTTCCGACGCCCTTCGGTAACCTCCACATCTTCGCCGGATTTGAGTTTCGGTCGAGTTATGCACGCAAGTGGGGCTTTTACGCCATGGGCGACGCTCCAGGTGTGAATCCTCTGTCGAACGGCGCGACGTCTGACGTGTCCGACCTTGTTACGCGAACACGCGCACGTGATCCCGGCTCGGTCATCATCGTCTATCCGCATTGGAGTGGCAACACAAACTATCAGTGGGCAACCGACGAGATGCTCAAGCTAAATAGCGAGCTCCTTTGTGCGGGCGCCGATTTGGTAATCGGGCACGGTGCGCACCGGATGCAGGAGATCACTTCGAGTCCAGCGGGGACCACGGTATTCTCCCTGGGAAATTTTGTCTTCAACTCCCTTGGCCGTTACCAAAAGTTCGACGCACCACCTTTCAGCCTGGTGACCCGACTGGACTTGGAGCGACAGGGCAGTGGCATAACGGGGTGCCTTCGGCTTTATCCCATCGTCTCCGATAATCGGATGACAGGTTTTCGCCCCCGGCCAGTTCGGGAATCCGAGGCGATCGAGGTCTACAACGTGCTGGAGCGCTTCAACGGCAACAGCTTTCGCGACGACTTCGCGTTAGAACAGGATGAGCGCGGCTGGCACCTGACCCGCACTGGGCCGCTAAGTCCAAGATTAGCCGGGGCAGGCGCGGTCAGGGCGCCTGACGTCAACGGCGGTGGCGGCCCCCATACTGAAAGCACAGGACCGGCGCCCTCGACAGCCTCCGAGGAGATTGCGGCCCTTCTGGCGATGCGAGACGCGTACGAGGCCAAGCTGTCCAGCCTGTTGCGAAAAAAGCTCAACCGGCGGTCCATGGACAGCGGAGACGCCGATTGCCGCGCGGAAGTCGCCGCGCTGCTCGATGTCGCCGAGCCACGGCACCTCGCCCATCGCATGGTCCGCACCATGGAACGCCACCGCTTATCACTGCGGGCAGGGCTGTCCTTCAAGGCGGAGATGGTCAAGCAGTCTGAGGCGCGCCGGCTCGGCATTCGGCAACCGGCCTGGTCGCTTGACCGCAAGGATGCGGCGTACCGGTTCATCAACCGCTTGGGTGTACGGGCGCCGCGATCCACCGATCCCGTACCTCTTGACCAGTTGCAGCCGGACATTCCCTGCTGCGTGAAGCCGGTTCAGGGCACCGGTGGCTCCGGGGTCTTCCTCGTCTATGCCGAGGACGACATCTACCACGTCCGCGACGGGAGCACGCTGCCGTCGTGGGACGCAATGATCTCCCACGCGGGCACGCTCACCTACGGTGGCCGCCGGCTGGCCAACCAGAACTGGATCACAGAGGAGCTGATCCTGGAGGACACCGCCGCCAGGCGGCCGGCGCGCAACCTGAAGTTCTTCTCCTTTTACGGCGAGGTGCTCTACATTTTGGAACTCCTCCGCCAGCCCGACGCCGCAGCCTGCCACTGGTCGCGGGACGGTCAACCGATCAACGTCGCGGGGGAATACCTCCCATTTGACGGCGACGGCGCAACGCCGGATCAGGTCGCGGTCGTCGAGCTCATCAGCCGGGAGATCCCGGCCCCGTTCATGCGCATCGACATGTTGCGTAGCGAGCGCGACCTTGTCTTCGGCGAGTTCACCCCTCGGCCGGGCAGGTACGAACTGTACCCACCGGAATGGGATCGTCGGCTGGGCGAGGCTTGGGTGCAGGCCGAGGGACGAATCATCGCAGACGTCATGGCCGGCAAGCGGTTCGAGGCCTTCCAGGACACCTGGGCCGACAGGGGAAGGTAGCCAGGCGTCGACCTGGTGAGTGCTGGGCCCAGCGTTCGTCGACCTGCTGAGTTCGTCTTCTTTTATTGGCCTTTCGCTGTGCGCCGGGTATTGATGAAGGGAAGCGCTGCCTCCTAACGGTCCACTGACGCGATCTGCCATGTCAGCGTTTCCCCAGTCGTGCTGTCAATCAAGGCGCCTACCAGCGACGATCCCATCTGCGAGGTCCAGAACAGATTGAGCCGCGGACGCTGGGCCGGCTTACGGGGAATGGGGGGCGGTCGCCACGCGCCATTCGGGAACTGCAGGCGTGAAATCTACCGCTAGCGTTAGTTTCAGCATCTTTGCTTGATGCGCCTCTTAGCCGCTTTACTTCGCAACTACTTTTGGCAACGAAAACGCCTTAGGGTTATCTCAGCGAAACTTTCTACCTGAGTAGAGCCTGAGAGACTGCTAATCATCGATCAAATACTTGACTGAGCAACATCCTGGTTAGGTTATCTGTGTGGCTAACACATATACATTGAACTGGAAGAATACGTTTTTCAAGGTATCTAGACGTTGCCTAAACTCGGTCAGCCACCCCTCAGGGTTTAGCTGCAAACGCAATTACTGGCAAATTGATATCACAAAATTTGCGTTGTTAACTAAACGAAATTGATGTATGTAGATGTGGCCGGTGTTACGTTGCTAATGCTCTTTCTAGCAACTCAATGTCAGGGGGAACCAGACATGTCGAACCGTAGCAAGCGAGGTAGTGGGGATCATCGGCCGCGGAAGCCGTTAAAGGCGACAGCGGCGGCAGTTTACGGGGCTGGGCTGGTATTGGGCTCACCCATCGCGGCGTACCTGGCCGTCTCCGAGGCGCAGGCCGCACCGATGGCCCCGGCCCCGCAGCAATTTGACGATCTCATCCCGGGGTTGCCCGGTGATAACGACGGGGGTGGCTTCTTCGGCGATGGCGGGCTCAGCGCCTCGTTCCTAGACCCGCTGTGGGACATCACCGGTCTGATTCCGATCGTGAACATCTTCGCCGCCAACGGCGTTGATGGCGACGCGGCCGATCCCGACGGCGGCAACGCCGGGTTGTTCTTCGGCAGTGGCGGTGACGGCTTTAGCCCCACCACGGCCGGGGCAAGGGGGGGTAACGGCGGCAACGCCGGATTGTTCATCGGTGACGGCGGCCTTGGCGGCAACGGCGCCGACGGCGCTGACGGCGAAGACGGCCTAGCCGGCGAAGCCGGCGCCGACGGCACTGCGGAGAGCCCCGACGGCGAACCCGGCGAAAACGGCGAAGACGGCGAAAACGGCGGCTCCGGTGGCAACGGCGGTAACGGCGGCAACTCCGGACTGCTCCTCGGCGTCGGCGGCCCAGGCGGCGATGCCGGTGACGGCGGTGACGGTGGCGACGGCGGAGCTGGCGGCGCAGGCGGCGCGGGCTTCGACCCCGACGGCCCCGACGACGCGAACGCCGCCATCGCCGCGGATGACGACGACGATGACGACGACGACGACGACGACGACGACGACGACGACGACGACGACGACGACGACGACGACGACGACGACGACGACGACGACGACGACGACGACGACGACGACGACGACGACGACGACGACGACGACGACGACGACGACGATGACGACGATGACGACGATGACGACGATGACGCCCAGATTGCTGGTACGGGCGGCGCGGGCGGCACGGGCGGCAACGGCGGCACCGGCGGCAGCGGCGGCACCGGCGGCCAAGGCGGGTCCGGCTCTCTGTTCGGCGGCGATGCGCCTGACGGTGACGACGGCACCGGCGGCACCGGCGGCAACGGTGGCGACGGCGGTCCGGGCGGTCCCAGCGGCGACGGCAATCCCGGCGAAGACGGGGAGCCTGGAACTGCGGGATCACCCGGCGCTGGGACGACCGGCGGCGTGGGCGGCACCGGCGGCGGTGGCGGTGCAGGGGGCACACCTAGCGACGGCCCTGATGGGCCATAACCGCTAGGGCTCGTCAGAGTCCCACCGAGGCTCGATCCTGGGGGTGTCCGCAACCCCGGCACCCCCAGGACGTGCCGGATCGACAAGCAAATAGGCGGAACACCGGGCCCACCCGTGGGCCCGGTGTTCCGCATCTCACCACATTGGGCGCGGACCGGCCTTAGACGGCCGACGCGGTGTCGCCAGGTCGACTACATCCGCGGAAACCGCTGACAGTCAACAGCTTTCAGCCACGGAACATTGCTGGTGGGCCGAAGCCTGTCTTCTGGTACACGAGCCAACGCATCTCGATCGGGGACTTCTCACGTGCGACGTCGAACAGGTCCTGGCCACTGACCCACTCTGCGTACCAGCTCGTTGGCGGCCACGCGCCTTCGGGCAGATGCGCTTTCTCGTACTCATACACCGAATCGTTGGCGACGAGCTCAAAATCGAGTCCCGCTGCGGCCGTGGACATTTCGTCCTCTGTGAAGATGCTGGTGTACACCTGCTGCCCGAGTTCACGCGCGGCAGCGTCGGGGGTGTAGCCGTCGCGCGGCAGGAACGCGTTGAACACCAAGCGTCCACCGGGGGCCAGGCACACGGCGGCGAGTTCGAACACACCGCGCAGCTGCTGGGGCGTCCGGAAGTCAGACACCACCTCGGAGAGCAGTATCAGCTGGTAATCCTGCCGCAAGTCGTCCAAGCTCGAGAAGACGTTGCGCTGGATGACGCTGACATGCAGCGATTCCTTTGCGGCGCTGGACCGAATCATGTCGGCGAACTTCGGGGTCATTTCGACCGCGTCGACCGGGTGGCCGCGCCGCGCCAGCGCCAGGGCGTTACGGCCCGTTCCCGCGCCGATGTCGAGGATGCGATACACCTTGGGATGCCGGGCCTCATTGGCCAGCGCCCATACCCGCGCATCCGGTTCGGTACCGAACAATGGCGGCTTACGCGTGCTCACCCACGTTTCGTATGCCGCCTCGAGCGTGGACCATTGGGGTTTGACGTAGTAATTCAGCACCATGCCGACGGGAGCGTCGAACGAGACAACGATCGTCGAGCGCGGAGAAGCCCCAAAGGCCGTTGCCAACTCTCCCTCGAGCACCGTCCTGAGGTGAGCGAGTTGATTGGCCGTGAACCGACGCCCCACTCCGGCGAACAGGTTCGCGCACATCGTGACGTATTCATCGAGCATGCCCGGAACGGCGGGCAGCTCAATCTCACCCTTGACCACCGATCGGCGATATAGCCGCCGGGCTAAGGCTTCGCGCAGCGGCGCCTGATCGACCGATTTTGCGGGCCGGTTCTCCATGAAACCCCTTCTACACGAGTTTGCCCGCATCCTGCTGGGCATTCAACGAACGCCTTGCCGAGCACTCGCCGATTCGAACGCGTGGCGTTCTCAGGGCTCGGCCAACCCCCGGCGCGTCACCCGGTCAAACGGGCGAAGCGAACTGGGCGCCGACCTATTGTTGCAGGTATGTGGCGACAACTCCTCAGCGTGGCGCTCTTGCCGCTTGCCGTGGCCTGCTCCAGCACGGACTCCGCCGAGGGCGACGTCACCGAGACAGGGTCGCTACCGACGATCAAGCCCGTCGAGCCCGATTTTCCACCGATTGTGTATCGCCAGTTCGATTTGGACGTGCGTTCGCCCGACGGTCAACGCACGGCCACGTTCCGCGTTTACGACGCGGAGAATAGAGCGTCCCTCATCCACGGTCTAATGGGCGTCACCGACCTGCCGCCCGATGCCGGGATGCTGTTTCGTTTCGAAGCTCCACCGCAGGGTGGGTTTCACATGAAGAACACGTTGATACCGTTGTCGATCGCGTTCGCGGATGGTCAGGGCGTGATCGATGCGATCCTCGACATGGAGCCGTGCAAAGCCGAACCGTGTACCTCCTATCGCCCGCCAAAGCCGTTCCAGTACGCGCTGGAGGTCAATCGCGGTGCATTCCGCTCCGCGGGTGTCGAGAAGGGGTGGAAGCTCGACATACCTCCCGATCTGCCGCCCGCTCCCAAGTAGGTGATGCGCAGCCCCGCGGGAGTTGTTTCTGCGAGAAGGCCTGCGGCGGCTGCAATTTTCAATTAGGTCATCCCGGCATGCCTGGCGAAACGCCTTGCCCACCCAGCTATCATCGCCCCATGCCGGATTCAAACGAAGGTCTTTCAGCCGATTCTGATGCAACCTCCGCCGCGGAGACACCGCGGCGGGAGGTGTCCCGGACGGCAATTCAGCTAGAACCACAAGGGATATCCCGCTTTGCGGCCCCGGCCGCCTTGGTGATTGCAGTGGTCGCCGTCATCCTCGCCATCTGGGCACTGGTCGGCGGATCGTCCGGTAATTCCGGTGCTGCCATGGGCGGCGACCCGAAGACTCGCGTGTGCAGCGCCTTCGGCACAGTAAGCAAAGCAGTGCCGCTGCAAACCCACATTGATCTGGGTCCCGACCCGGTGGCGCAAGCGGCCGTGGCAGGCAACGCCCGCTTGGCGCTGTTCGGTGGCGGGCAATACCTGCTGAACAGCGTCGGCTCGGACACCCCTTCAGATCTCGCCGACCCTGTTCGTAAATTCGGTAATTCGCTGCAGGACGTCGCAATGCATGCGTTGGCCGGCGAGGTGAATTCCGATGCTGCTCAGGCTGCGCGGCTGACAGAAGCCGACGCAACCAGGAAGCAGATTGTCGAGTTGTGCAAGTGAGCGCGGCGGTTTGTTAGAGGTCAACTGATGCCGGGGGGCGTGAGCATGTGAGTGACTCCTCGTTGCTCTCGCCTGCCGGTGTCGTCGTTGGTGAGCCGATTCAGCCGACAGACGCCTCGGCGGATCGTAAGCTCGGGCGGGCGTGCGAATTCTGGGAGGCGACATGAGAAGGGCCAGCCGGATGAAAGCCGTCGCGGTCGGCGTGGTCGTGGTCGGACTCGGTCTTGCAGGTTGCGGATCAGACACCGCGACCGACTCGAACGAGACCAGCGCGCAGGCGACGAGTCCAGCCGCAGGCCCGACACAAGGTGCTCCGTCGCCGTCTTCGCCCGTCGCACCGTCTCTGCGTCCTCCGTACACGATCGTGGATTTCATTCGTGACAACCGCATCGCGGAAACCCAGCTCCATCCGGGTAATCCGGGTGCTCCGATCGTCAGGATGCCTCTTCCGCCCGGGTGGGCCGATGCCGGCCCTACCACCCCGGCGTGGGCATGGAGCGCGATCTTCTTCACCGACCCTGCGATGGCGGCCGATCCGCCGAACATCGTCACCTTGGTGTCGAAGCTGGCCGGCAATGGCACCCGTCGAGTACTCGCGTACGCGCCCGGTGAGCTGAGGACCATGACCGACTTCCAGGGCGATGAGGGAACCACCAAAAAGGTCAGCGGCTTCGACGCATTTACGCTCGGCGGCACCTTCACCCGAAAAGACGGTTTCAAGAGGGCGATCGTACAAACGACGGTCGTGATTCCGGCTCCCGACGGTGTATTCATCATGCAGCACAACGCCGACGCTCTTCCCGATCAGCTCGGACTTCTGAGGGATACGGTGCGTCTCATCGATGAGCAAACCACCATCACTCCCTGACGATCCACAAACCTCGGCCCGCCACCCGTTAGCATCGCCTCATGCCGTATTACGACGAGGTGCCTGATGCCTCCGATGAGGCTCCACCGCGCGGCTCAACGGTGCCTCCCGTGCAGGTAGCCGGGTCGGGGGTGTCCCGCTGGGCGGCGCCAGCCGCGCTGTTGATCTCCCTGGTCGCCATCGCGGCAGCGATCTGGGCATTGGTGAACGAGGCCTCGCGAGCGTCGGAAGGCCCCATGCTGGCTGGCGACCCGAAGACGCGCGTGTGCGCCGCCTTCGACACGGTGAGCAAAGCGGTGCCGCTGCAGACGAATATCGAAATGGGCCCGGATCCGGTGGCGCGGTCGGCGGTGTCTGCCAACGCCCGCTTAGCGCTGTTCGGCGGCGGCCAATACCTGCTGAACCAGCTCGACCCGGCAACCCCGAAAGAGCTGGCAGAGCCCGTACGCTCATTCGCCGACAATCTGCGAGACATCGGGATGAATGCATTGGCCAACGTGCAGAGCAGCGATCCTGATCAGGTTTTCCGGATGGCCAAAGGCGACACGACCAGGCTGCAGATCATCGAACTATGCAAGTGAGCGCCGCGAGAACGCCCGTTTGAGACGCCAACCCTGAGAACCGATCAACTGATTGATCAGGTGCGCGGCAACGGCGGCGGTCAGGAACACCACCAGCAGCCACCACGGCGGACGTGCCAATTCCCACACGAAGATGGCCGCCCACACCGGTGCCTTCTGCGTGATTGCCAGCACGCCTGCAGCACAGGACAGCGATACGGCGGGAACGCTGACGTGCAGGTCGGTCCACGTGTTGATGGAGATCGCGACTAGCGATCCCGCGGCAGCACCGGTCGCCAGCGCCGGAGTGAGCATGCCGCCGACCGCCCCGGCCCGCAGGAACACCGCCGTAAGCAGCGGCTTGAGAAGGAGGATGGCCGCTGCCGAGAACAGGGTCAGCTCACTGTTGAGGCTGACCGCCAAAATGCTCTTGCCGTTTCCCGGCAGCTCAGGCCACCGCACGGAGCAGATGCCGATCATCAATCCCGCGCCGGCGATCGCGGGAATCAGCAGCCACGACTTGATCGGGCTGGCTGGGCGTGCGCGTTGCATGACGCGGTTGAACGCAAGCCCCACGGCCAGCGCCAGCGGTGCCAACAAGAGCGCGAAGCCGGTCAGCAGATACGACAGCTGGGGGTCGGGCCATTGCAGGGGAGGGGCCTCGTGGGTGACCGGCGAGGCGACTGCCACGGCGAGGCTGGACGTGATGAGCGCGGTGCCGACCGCACGTGGGTGCCATGTCCGCAGCATGATGCGGCTGGCGAATAGTGCGCCGCCGACAGGCACGCTGTAGACGGCCGCGAGTCCCGCACCGGCCGCACACGCCAGCAGGATCTCACGGTCCCTGGGCGTAAGCGACCACCGGGATGTGCCGAAATCGCCTAGGGCTGCGGCGAATTGGCGTGGCGCACCTTCGCGTCCGAGCGACGCCCCGGAGCCGACGAGCAGCACCTGAAGTGCGGCGTCCAGCGACAAGGGCAACCGAGGTATCCGCCGATGGTTTGCGATGGTTTCTGCCAGGGCAGGGACCTCGGTGCGCCTGCGTAGCATCCACCAGCCGAAGCCGGCCAATGCGCCGCCGATCATCGGGCCCAACGCCCGCCGCACCGTGCTGCTATCGGTGACACCCTCGAGCAAGGTGCCGGAGGGGTAGTGATACGTCAGATGCTCGACGAAGCGCAGCAGCAGCGTCGTCGAAAGCCCAGCCACGCCCGCCAGTAGGCCAACAACGATGATCGCGCAACCGAACTCGAGGTTTCGCCGATTCACGCTCTCAGTGCATCACACTCTCTGCCACAAGCAGTTGCCGGTCAGCTTGATGGTGAAAAGCGTTGGCGAGACGCTGAATTCAAGTTGCTTCCCGGGCTCGCCTGTCACGCTCTGAGGTGAGGAGACCTTCCCGGCGCCGACGACCGCCACTTGCTCTGCCCTGCACACGGCATCCGACTCTTGCGGGTAGCCCCTCCAGAGCCCCGACATGATCTCGGGATTGCGCATGCCCTGCCCATGCAGCTGCAGTTCCAGCCCGTATGTCAGCCATCGGTCACTCAGCGGATACGGGGAGCTCGAGACCTTCCACCGGAAGTCATCGCCTTGACGGGTGCACGCCAGGTTCGTCGACGCGTCCGCGAGCCGCGCCATCGTCCCGGCCAGGTTCTCCGAACAAGGCGCATCGGGGTGCGGCGTCACAACGGGACGCGGTTGTGGTTCCGCGTGTGCGCAGGCCGGCGCGCCACACAGGACAGCGGCTGCCACACCCATCAACGACGCGGCCGTCGCAGACCGGCGATTCATGCCGGCGCCCTAGGCCTGGGTCGTGGACAGGTCCGTGCGCATCAACCTGACGTTGTACTGGTCCCACTGCGACAGATTCCAGTACAGGTACTTCGGATCCTCCGGGTTCCCGGCGGGATCCAGGAGGTATCCCGTCGACGACCACGGGTGGATCATCGGCGCGTACAAGCCTGGGTATTCCGCGGACGTCGTCAGGGCCCGCGGCTGCGACCACGGCCCCTCTGGCCTTGGGGCCGTTCGCATTACGACGCTGCCAGTGTTGTCGGTATACAGCACGATGTAGGAGTCCAGGTACTCGTTGTACTGGACGGACATCTCGCTGGCGTCGCCGGTGGGAATGACGACCGGTACGCCGAACAGTCCGAGCATGTTGTTGACCAGGCTGATCAAAAATCCGAACTGGCCAGGCTCCCCGGCGAACACCGGAGCGGCGGCGGATGGATTGTTTGGAACCCAGCCCGTTCCGTTCCAATACTCGTAGGCCGACAGGTTCAGGATCTGATTCTCGTTCACGCGTGACACATATGCCGGGCCGAAGCGTCCCGCCGGTGTGCCGAAGGAATAGATGTAGCCCGCCGCCTCATCGGGCGAGCCTTCCGGCGGCCGGACGAAGGCGCCCTGCTGGAAGTTCTCGTCGCCGAAGACATAGTCATGACCCCAGGTGCGCAGGAATCCCGCCGAGCGGATGGTGTTCTGGTCGAGGACCCAGTTTTCACCGTTGTCATCCGAGTACGCGATGGCCGAGTAGTTGGTGGTCCACATCCCCGCCGGACCCCACTGCCGGACCGACATCACGTTCATGTACTGCCGTGTCGCGCCGTCAACACCCGCGCCCGGCACCGAGATGCCGGCTGTCGGGATCATCGTCACTTCGCTGCCGAAAAACGCAGGGTCACCCAACAAACCGATCGTTCCCGGTATGCCGTAGACGAGCTGCTTGGAGAAGTTCGGCCGGTTTGGCAGGACGGGTGATCCGGCATAGATGTTGCCGTACTGCGGGTCTGGGACCAACAACCCGTTCGCGTCGGACAGCATGCGGTCGGCGCTGCGGAACAGGATGTTCGACCGCCATTCGCCTGTCATTGCCGGGCCACTGAACGTGTCGCCGAACGCGACGAGCACCTGCCGATTCGCGTCGGTTTCCCCGTTGTCCCACATGATCCCGAGGTCGGTGCCCGAAACGGAGAACCGGGCCGGGGTGGCGTTGGGGCTGTTGGGTCCGGTCACCCAGTCGATGAATTCTGTCGGTGCGGCGGTGACCGCAGCAGCATCGGTAGCCACTGTCGGATTGCTCATCGTGCGGATCGGATTGAAGATCCCCTCGAAGTCGCGGCGCGCGAATGCGGTGAGAAGCCACGCCAGCGGTGAGGCGCCCGTATCGACAGGCCCAGGCCCGGCCAGCGCGCCAAGCCCGAAAACGTTAAGGATTTGGCTCACCAGGGAAAGCGCGGAGAACGTCGGTGCAGGCGCGGATGCGGGAGGCTCGACGGTCTCGGTCGCTGTCACCACAGGGTCGCTCGCTGAGGTCGATGCCGCGGTTGTCGACGCCGCGGTCGTTGTCGTCGTCTTTGCGGTCGTGCCGGTTTCGACGTTCTGCTCGGTGGCGGTGACGCGTTGCGTCTCTTGCACCGCGGTGCTCTGGACAATCTGCTGATCGTCCGGCTTCCCGTCGAGGTTGGGTGTAACGCTCGGGACAGTGGACCGAATGCGCGCCGATATCCGGGCCGACGGCGATTGTTGCTCCGAGGCGGTCGCCGACGTGTCTTCGTCCGCCGTGGCCTCGGGCGTACCCGCGGCACTCTGAGCTTGGCTGTCGAAGATCGTCCCAAGGCGGTCACGCAGGGTGGCGCGGTCAGCCGGCTCCCGTCCATTGCCGACGGTCGTCGTTATGCCGGAGTTCTCGGTCGACGGCTGCCGACTGCGCCCCTTGTCCCGATCGAGCATCGACCGACGGGCCTCCGTCGTCGACCTTCGGTGTGCCCAGGCTGCCGGTTGGCTGCGACTCTTGGGAGGCCGGTCCTGCCGGGTTAGTCGTGTCGTCTGCCCAGGCGACCCCGTGACCGGAAGCCACTGCTGCGCCCACTCCCAAGGCAACCGCGAGTCCTCCGACGCGACCGATATACGCCGCTGCGCGCATCATTTCCCCTCCTCATCCGTGCCCCGACGCTTTCCCCGTGCCTCCTGGCGAAGACAGGGACTATGGTCCCATTTACCCAGGCGTTAGTTGGCCATTTTGGGTAGGAAATTCGCATTGTCGGAGTCGTACCTGGCAAACACCATGCTCAATTTGATTCAATGCCGTTGAAGGTGTCGGCTCGCCACGCCACGACGTCATGGGTCCTGGCGACGAAATGATCATGAAATGGTCGACGTCGACGGCCACGGTGCATAATCCCCGCCCCGGCACGGCTTTTGACCCAAGTTGCTGGTACGTCGAGTGGCAATGCAGTCTGTCGCCGCCGACGCATTGCCCGCCATTTCACGGCTTTCATCCCATGATCAGACTCACGACCCTGTGCTTTTGGACGGCAATCATGATCGGCATTGGTCGCCGTTCGCCGAAACTGTATTCCCGCACGCTCGTACTCGGAGTCTTCCTGCATGGACAGTCTCGACGCCCGGCCACCGACCTGGGGGCCTGCCCGCTCTCACCGCAGTTTCGAGTAGTTGACTACGCTATGAACCTGCCGCCCGCGCCATGACCATTGGTCAATGACGCTGTTCATCATCAGTCCTGCAGCTGAGGCCCGCATCGCGTGGGTGTCGAGGGCGCTATGCCGCTCCACCGATCCCGACGATTTCTTCGTTCGCGGAGCAGCGCAGAGGCAAGCGACTGTCATCTGCCGACACTGTCCCGTCGTCGCAAAGTGCCTCGCCGACGCGCTGGACAACCAGATGGAGTTCGGTGTCTGGGGCGGTATGACGGAACGCCAGCGGCGGGCGTTGGTCAAGCGACATCCCAACGTTGGTTCGTGGTCGAAATTCTTCTCCGGGCGCAAGCACCGCGACGTCAGCGAACCGGCGTAACCACGACGGCGCTGTAGCACGTGTGCTACAGTTCGGAGCGTGGCCAGAGAGATCACCCAGCGTGAGCTTCGCAATAACAGTGGTGAGATTATGCGCCAGCTTGACCTCGGCGAATCCTTTGTTGTCACCAGGAATGGGGTCCCAGTCGGCGAGCTATCCCCGCTGCGTAGGCACCGTTTCGTAAGTGCCGAGGCGGCCGTCGCCGCGTTCAGAGGCGCTCCGCGAGTGGACTTCGAGCGGTTCCGAGCCGATCTCGACCGGGCCGCGAGCCAGGACATCACGCCGCGTGGCTGAGGCGCCGCGTGCGTCCCAAGGCCTCATCGACACCTCGGTCCTTATTGATCTGGATCAAATCGACGCGGATCGCCTTCCAAACGAACTCGCCATCAGCGCTCTTACCATGGCCGAGCTTGCGGCCGGTCCACACGCGACGAGTGACAGTGCTGAGCGAGCGCGACGTCAAGATCGCCTACAGCGAGCCGAGGCCACCTACGATCCGCTGCCGTTCGACGACGACGCTGCCAGAGCTTACGGACGCATCTACGAGGCAATCATTGCGACAGGGCGTAAGGCACGCGGCCCCAGGGCTGTTGATCTATTGATCGCCGCCACGGCCTTGGCCGCGAACCTTCCGCTCTACACGCGCAACGTCGACGACTTCCGCGGCATCGAGCACCTTTTGACCATCGTCGGCATCTGAAGCGCAGGTCGGTAACGTCAGGCGGGATGCGACCTCAGGAACGTCCCCGGCTGCTCTTCGTCCATGCCCATCCGGACGACGAGACCTTGACGACGGGCGCGACGATCGCCCACTACGCCGCCCGGGGGACGCAGGTGCATGTCGTGACCTGCACGCTCGGCGAAGAGGGCGAAGTCATCGGTGAGCGCTGGGCGCACCTCGCCGCCGACCACGCCGACCAGCTCGGCGGCTACCGGATCGGGGAACTCACCGCCGCATTGCACGCGCTAGGGATCGAACAGCCGATCTTTCTCGGCGGCGCCGGGCGGTGGCGCGACTCCGGCATGGAAGGCACACCACCGCGGCACCACCAGAGGTTCATCGACGCCGATCCGCGTGAAGCCGTTGGCGCGCTGGTAGCCATCATCCGCGATCTGCGCCCGCACGTCGTCGTCACCTACGACCCCCAGGGTGGATACGGCCACCCCGACCACATCCACGCCCATCGAATGACGACGGCCGCCGTCGCCGCATCGGATGGCGCTGAGTACCCCGGTGAACCGTGGACCGTGTCGAAGCTGTATTGGGCCGTGGTTGCGAAAAGCGCGTTGGCTGAGGGTCTCGATGGCCTCACCGACATGCCGCCCGAATGGATCCGGGTGACCGCCGACGACGTGCCCTTCGGCTATCCCGACGATGCGATCGACGCGGTGATGGACGTTCCCGATCAGCTGCCCGCGAAGGTCGCCGCACTGCGCGCACACGCCACCCAGGTCACCGTCGCCCCGAACGGAGGGTCCTGCGCGTTGTCGAACAACATCGCGCTGCCGATCGGGGCCATCGAGCACTACATCCTTGCGCTCGGGCACCCCCGGCGACCGTGATGGCCGCGGCTGGGAAACCGACCTGTTGGCTGGGCTGAACCTGGAATAGCAAGAGCGGCACGCGGTAAGCTGCCCGAATCGGCGGCGTGTGAAAGGGATGGCAATGGACCCGGACATGGATCCCAACCTGCAGCACTGGCAGGACCGCGCCGACAACTTTCAGTGGGTGCTCGGCTCGCTCGTCGCACTGCTAGACAGCATCCCGACCTGACCCCGCTTCGTCCCGCCGTTCTCGCACTGCTTGCGATCGACGGCGTGCTCTCGGCCGTGGCGGCGGCATTCTTTCTTCCAGTTCGAATCGGCTCGGTGCCGTTTCCGATCAGCGCTCTGATCAGCGGTCTGGTCAACGCCGCGCTGGTGTGGGCCGCCCTGCAATGGACGTCCGCGCCGCGGGTGGCCGCGTTGCCGCTGTGGTGCTGGCTGCTGACCATCGCGGGGCTGACCTTCGGCGGGCCGGGCGAGGACATCGTCTTCGGCGGCGTCGGAGTCATGGAGTACGCAGCGCTTCTGCTGATCGTCTTGGGTGCGCTGCCGCCCGGACTCGTGTTGTGGCGTCACGTGCCGCGCGGTCGCCTGAGCAACGGGACGGGCAGGACAACGCGACGGCCGGCTGGGACTACTGTGGCCGATATGCTCGGCGCAGTGGTTTCAGAATGTGAGACGCGCGGATGAATCTCAGCGACGCAACGGTTACACGGGAGTGGCTCTGAACCCCCAGCGCGGCGCCGACCTGCCCAGCCCGGTGATCCCCCCGACGTCCGACGTGCCCGGCTCTGCCGCACTGAGACGGGTGCTGCGGCGCGCCCGCGACGGGGTGGCGCTGAACGTCGACGAGGCCGCGATCGCGATGACCGCCCGTGGCGACAACCTGACGGATCTGTGCGCCAGTGCGGCGCGGGTGCGCGACGCGGGGCTGGAATCCGCCGGCCGGCGCGGCGCCAATGGACGGCTGCCGGTCAGTTACTCGCGCAAGGTGTTCATCCCGGTCACCCATCTGTGCCGCGACACCTGCCACTACTGCACGTTCGTCACGGTGCCCGGCAAGCTGCGGGCCCAGGGCCTCGGTATGTATATGGAGCCCGACGAGATCCTCGACGTCGCCCGTCGCGGCGCCGAATTGGGTTGCAAGGAAGCCTTGTTCACGCTCGGTGACCGCCCGGAGACGCGGTGGGACGAGGCGCGGCAGTGGCTCGATGAGCGTGGCTATGACTCGACGCTGGATTACGTGCGCGCGATGGCGATCCGGGTGCTCGAGGAGACCGGGCTGCTGCCGCATCTGAACCCGGGGGTCATGTCGTGGTCGGAGCTGTCGCGGCTCAAGCCGGTGGCGCCGTCGATGGGCATGATGCTGGAGACCACGTCACGACGGCTGTTCGAGACGAAGGGCCTGGCTCATTACGGCAGCCCGGACAAGGACCCCGAGGTGCGGCTGCGCACACTGGCCGACGCCGGCCGGTTGTCCATTCCGTTCACCACCGGGCTGTTGGTCGGCATCGGGGAGACGCTCGATGAGCGCGCCGAAACTATTCACGCAATCCGCCAGTCGCACAAGGAATTCGGGCACGTTCAGGAAGTGATCGTGCAGAACTTCCGGGCCAAGGATCACACCGCGATGGCCGCGACGCCCGACACCGGCTTCGAGGACTTCGTGGCGACGGTGGCGGTCACCCGGTTGGTGATGGGACCCAAGATGGTCATCCAGGCGCCGCCGAACCTGGTGTCGCGCGCCGAGTGCCTGGCGTTGATCGGCGCCGGCGTCGACGACTGGGGCGGGGTGTCGCCGCTGACCCCGGACCACGTCAACCCCGAGCGGCCGTGGCCCGCTTTGGAAGAGCTCGACGCCGTCACCGCCGAGGCCGGCTACGACCTGGTGCAGCGGCTGACCGCGCAGCCTAAGTACGTCCAGGCGGGTGCGGCGTGGATCGACCCGCGGGTGCGCGGGCACGTCGACGCGCTCGCCGATCCCGAGACCGGGCTGGCCGCCGACATCAACCCGGTCGGGCGGCCGTGGCAGGAGCCCGACGAGGCGAGCGAATCGTTGGGCCGCATCGATCTGGCGACGGCGATCGATTCCGAGGGCCGTCTCACCGAGACCCGCAGCGATCTGGGCAGCGCGTTCGGCGACTGGGAGTCGATCCGCGAGAAGGTGCACGAACTGGCGGCGCGGGCGCCCGAGCGCATCGACACCGATGTGTTGGCGGCGCTGCGCTCGGCCGAGCGCGATCCGGCCGGCTGCAGTGACGACGAGTATCTGGCGTTGGCCACCGCTGACGGGCCGGCGCTGGATGCCGTTGCAGCGCTGGCTGATTCGCTGCGCCGCGACGTGGTGGGTGACGACGTGACGTTCGTCGTCAACCGCAACATCAACTTCACCAACATCTGCTACACGGGATGCCGGTTCTGCGCGTTCGCCCAACGCAAGGGCGACGCGGACGCGTATTCGCTGTCGAGCAGCGAGGTGGCCGACCGGGCGTGGGAGGCACATGTCGCCGGCGCGACCGAGGTGTGCATGCAGGGCGGCATCGATCCCGAACTACCGGTGACGGGTTACGCCGATTTGGTGCGGGCGGTCAAGGCGCGGGTGCCCTCGATGCATGTGCACGCGTTTTCTCCGATGGAGATCGCCAACGGCGTGACCAAGAGCGGGCTCTCGATCCGCGAGTGGCTCGGGTCAGTTGCGCGAGGCGGGGCTCGGCTCGATTCCCGGCACGGCCGCCGAGATCCTCGACGACGAGGTGCGCTGGGTGCTGACCAAGGGCAAGCTGCCCACCTCGATGTGGATCGAGGTCGTCACCACCGCCCACGAGGTGGGGCTGCGGTCGAGTTCGACGATGATGTACGGCCACGTCGATGCGCCGCACCACTGGGTCGGGCATCTCAACGTGTTGCGTGGCATCCAGGATCGGACCGGCGGGTTCACCGAATTCGTGCCGTTGCCGTTCGTGCACCAGAGCAGCCCGCTGTATCTGGCCGGCGGCGCGCGCCCGGGCCCGACGCACCGCGACAACCGTGCTGTGCACGCGCTGGCGCGAATCATGTTGCACGGCAGGATTTCCAACATCCAGACCAGCTGGGTCAAGCTCGGCGTCGAACGCACGCAGGTGATGCTCAACGGCGGCGCCAACGATCTGGGCGGCACGCTGATGGAGGAGACCATCTCGCGGATGGCGGGTTCGGAGTTCGGCTCGGCCAAGAGCGTCGAAGAACTGGTCGCCATCGCTGACGGCATCGGCCGCCCCGCCCGGCAACGCTCGACGACTTACGCGCCACTCGCCGCATAGCGCCTCGCCCACTGCCGCGAGGGTGCGTGTCTGCGGGCCACACGCCGTTCAATATGGGCATTCAGCGCACGCTCGTCGCGCGGTACGGTGACGTTTTACGCGAGGAGCAGCCTTGACGACGATCACCGGTATCCCCGCGCACGCTTTGCTTGTCCACGCGATCGTGGTGCTGGCGCCGCTGGTGGCGCTGCTGGAGATTCTGTGCGCGTTCTGGCTCGCGGCCCGTCGACGGTTGGTGTGGCTGGTGCTGGCGCTCGCAGCGGTAAACCTCGTGCTCACACCGTTGACCACCTCGGCGGGGGAGTGGCTGTACGACCAACTCGGTAATGACAGCCCGATCCTGCAGACGCACAGAGAGCGCGGCGAATGGATGATCTACTTCTCGGCCGCACTTCTGGTGGTCGCGATCGCGCTTGCGGTCTTGCACTGGCTGGAAGGCAGATCGGACAAGCGCCGAACCATCGCCACGGTCGTCGTCGCAATCATCGCACTGGTGGTTGGTGTCTCCTCGATCGTCGCCGTGGTACGGATCGGGGATGCCGGCTCCGAGGCGGTGTGGGGCCGGCAGAGCTGACAGCGCGCCGGCCCCGCGATCGTCAGGCCTGCTTGAGCGCCTCGATCTCCAGCGTGATGGTGACCTTCTCGCCGACGACCGTGCCACCGGTTTCCAGCGGCATATCGATGGCGATGCCGAAGTCCTTGCGGTTCAACACGACTGACGCCTCGAAGCCGGCCACCTCGCCGTGGCCCATGCCGGGGTTGACGCCGTTGAACTCGAGATCCAGGCTGACCGGCTTGGTGACGCCCTTGAGGGTGAATTCGCCGTCGAGCACATAGTTGTCGCCGTTTGAACGCACGTTGGTCGACCGGAACGTCGCGGTGGGGAACTTGTCGACCTCGAAGAAATCGGCCGACTTGATGTGGGCGTCGCGCTGCTCGTTGCTGGTGTTGATCGAGTCGACCGCGATCTCGGCCGTCACCGACGGGGTGCCGTCCTCGGCGACGACGATCGCGCCGCTGAAGTTCTCGAAGTTGCCTCGCACCTTGCTCACCATCAGGTGGCGTACCGAAAAGCCGATCGACGAGTGAACGGGGTCGATGGCCCAGGTGCCTGCGCTGAGTTGGGTGGTTCCGGTGGCTTCAGAAGTTGCGGTCATCGCTATGTCTCCCTGGTCGTGGCGCCGGCCTTCCCGACGCCTCGAAAGGATAAGCGGACTGCAGTCCGAATCTATTCCCGACTCGAGGGATACGCGCAGAGCGACGATCCTTCGTCACTCAAGTTCGTCATTTCCGAACGATCGGTTCAGCGCACGCCCCTAGGGTCGCTCCTATGTTGCGAAGGCCGGTGACCCGCTACGCGGTGTTCGACGGCACCCACATCGGCTACCAGATTGTGGGTAGCGGTGAGCTTGACGTTGTACTCATGCACCAGTGGTTTACGAACATCGAAGCGATATGGGACGTTCCCCTCCTGGCTAGCTTCGTCGAAGAGGTGAGCGCGTTCGCTCGCGTATTGCTCTTCGACAAGCGCGGCACCGGAGTGTCCGACCCAGGTGATCCGGAGCGCGACCGAGTACCTCGAGACTTTCCAATCGGACCTGGGCTCTCTTCTGGACGTCGTTGGCTTCAACCGGCCATCCTTTGTCGTCGGCGATAGCGCGACGATGCTGGCGATCGACTTCGCGGCCGCGCACGCCGACCGTATGGGCTCCCTGGTCGTGATCGACGGCTTTGCCCATCGTGCGGGTGATGCCGAGGGCCGGATCCGTTCGCACATTGAGCACATGCGTCGAATGTTCAACGACGGAGAAGGCATCGACTTGCTCGCCCCGTCATTCGCCGGAGATCCGGTCTTCCGGGAACATGATCGTGCGGTATTTCCGATTGAGCGCCAGCCCCGGGACAGCCGCGAACACCAGGCGGCGCTTGCTCGAAGTTGATGTGCGGCCGTTGCTGCCGCACGTCGCTGCGCCGACGCTTGGTGATCCATCGCATGAGAAATGCTTTCGTGTCGATCGAACATGGGCGGGAGATCGCGCTCGGTGTTCCGGGGGCGCGGCTCGTGGAACTCGACGGCGCCGACCACAAGATGTTCGTGGGTAACCGGGAGCGCATCAGCGAGGAGCTCGCATCGTTTCTGACGGGTGCACCCAAAGCCATCGCCGCGGGAACGCCACCTGCAGACAGTGGTTTTCACCGATATCGTCGGCTCGACCGAGCGCGCCGCTCTGCTTGGGCGATGCGCGATGGGCGACCTTGCTACGAGAATTCCGCGCAGACGCAAGACACCTGCTGGCTCGATTCGGCGGACGCGAGATCAACACTCGCGGTGACGACCTGCTGGCGACATTCGTTGATCCAGCACGTGCGATCGACTATGCCCTCAGTCTGCGCGACGTGACAGGCGAACGAGCGCTGGAGGTGCGGAGCGGTATTCACTTCGGTGAGGTTGAGTCAGTGGAAGACAACGACATCGGCGGCATCGTCGTCCACATCGGCGCACGCGTGGCCGGTGCAGCCAACCCGGGCGAGGTGCTCGTATCCCGGACGGTAGCCGACCTACTCGTCGGCTCGGGCTTGAAGCTATCCGACCGCGGACAGAAGAAGTTGAAAGGCGTCGACGGCCGATGGCAGCTCTTCGAAGTGAGCCGCAATCGGTGATGCGAAATCGGGTTTGCGGCTAGAGCTGCGCGGCCAGCTCGGTGCCTTGCCGGATCGCCCGCTTGGCGTCGAGCTCGGCCGCCAGCGCCGCACCCCCGATGACGTGCGGCTCGATGCCGTTGCAGCGCAGGCCGTCTTCGAGGTCGCGCACCGAATCCTGGCCGGCGCAGATCACCACGTTGTCGACCTCGAGCAGACGCGGGTCGGAGCGATCCGGGCCGAAGCTGATGTGCAGGCCGTCGTCATCGATGCGCTCATAGTTCACGCCCGACAACTGCTGAACCCCCTTGGCTTTCAGCGAGGCTCGGTGCACCCAGCCCGACGTCTTGCCTAGCCCTTTGCCCTGCGCGCCCTTGGTCCGCTGCAGCAGATAGACCTCGCGCGCGGGCGGCGCGGGGATCGGTGTCGTCAGCGCGCCGCGCACTTCCTGCGGATCGGCCGCACCCCACTCGGCCTTCCACTCCTTGAGGTTCAGCTGTGGGTGACTCGTCGGTGACCAGGAACTCGCTCACGTCGAACCCGACCCCGCCGGCGCCGACCACCGCCACGGTCTTGCCGAGCGGCTTGCCCGTGATCGCCTCGGCGTAGGACAGCACCATCGGATGATCGATGCCGGGAATGTCGGGCATCCGCGGCGACACCCCGGTGGCCAGCACCACCTCGTCGAAGCCGGCGAGCTCGTCGACCGTGGCGCGGTGTCCAGCCGCACGTCGACGCCGTGCTTGTCCAGCATCGCTCGTGTAGTAGCGGATCGTCTCGCTGAACTCCTCTTTGCCGGGAATCCTTCGCGCCAAGTCGAATTGACCGCCGATCACGTCACCGGCCTCGAACAGCGTGACCGCATGTCCGCGCTGTGCGGCGGTGACTGCGGTGGCCAGGCCGGCCGGTCCCGCGCCGACCACCGCGACGCGCTTGGTGCGGCGCGTCGGCCCGAGTATCAGCGTCGTCTCGTGGCCGGCACGCGGATTCAATAGGCACGACACCGTCTTGTGCACGAACGCGTGGTCCAGGCATGCCTGGTTGCAGGCGATGCAGGTATTGATCTCGTCCGCTGCGTCGGCCTCCGCCTTGCGTACCCAGTCCGGGTCGGACAGCAGCGGGCGGGCCATCGAGATCAGCTGCACGTTGCCGTCGGCGAGGATCTGCTCGGCCGTCTCGGGCATGTTGATCCGGTTGGACGCGACCACCGGGATGCTCACGTGTTCGGCGACCGCGTTGCTGATGTCGACGAACGCGCTGTTGGGCACCGAGGTGACGATGGTCGGCACCCGCGCCTCGTGCCATCCGATGCCGGTGTTGATGATTGTCGCCCCGGCTGCCTCGACTTCGGTTGCCAGCGCGACGATTTCGTCCCAGCTCTGGCCGTCCTCGACGTAGTCGGCCATCGACATCCGGTAGCAGATGATGAAGTCGTCGCCGACCGCTTCGCGGGTGCGGCGCACGATCTCGACAGGGAAGCGGCGCCGCTTCTCCGGTGAGCCGCCCCAGGCGTCGGTGCGCTTGTTGGTGCGTGGGGCGAGGAACTGGTTGAGCAGGTAGCCCTCGCTGCCCATGATCTCCACGCCGTCGTAGCCGGCCTCGCGGGCCAGCACGGCGCAGCGGGCGAAGTCGTCGATGGTGCCGTCGACATCGCGCAATGCCCGCGGGCGGAACGGGTTGATCGGCGCCTTGATCGACGACGCGCTCACCGAAAACGGGTGATACGCATAGCGTCCGGCGTGCAGCACCTGCAGCAGGATCTTGCCGCCCGCGTCATGCACCGGCCGCTGTGATCCGGCGATGCCGACGGGCGTCCGCCGACGAGATCATCTGCGCGGCGAACGGCAGCAGCCAGCCGGTGCGGTTCGGCGCATACCCGCCGGTGATGATGAGGCCGACGCCGCCGCGGGCGCGTTCGGCGAAATACTCGGCGAGCCGGTCGGTGTCGCGGGCGCGGTCTTCGAGGCCGGTGTGCATCGAGCCCATCACCACGCGATTGCGCAGCGTGGTGAAGCCAAGGTCCAACGGCGACAACAACTTCGGATAGCTCACTGCTGGCCCCCTTCAATGCCGCGCCACTTCGTCGAGCCAGTCAATGGCGCTTTCCTCGGCGCGGATACCGCCGCGCAGCACCAGGTACTGATGCAGCGCGCTGCCGCGCAGGCCGCTCGGGTCGGGAAACTGACGCTTCTCGAATCCGCGGTACGTGTCGAGCAGGTCGGCGCGCTCGGCCCGCAGCGCGGCCACCTGGGCGCGCACCGCGTCGACGTCGCCGTACGCGGCGCCGCGAACCTTGATCGCTATGTCGCGGGTGCGGTTGTCGGCCACCGAACTGCCGCGGCCCGACAGCGGTTCGGCGATCCAGCGGGCGAGTTCGGCGCGGCCGGCGTCGGAGACGGTGTAGACCTTCTTGTCCGGCCTGCCCCGCTGCACGACGGGCGTGACGAGCACCCAGCCGTCGTCCTCCATCGCTTTCAGCGTGCGATAGATCTGCTGGTGGGTGGCGGCCCAGAAGTAGCCGATGGACCGGTCGAACCGGCGGGCCAGCTCGTAACCGGAGCCGGACTGTTCGCATAGCGACACCAGGATCGCGTGGGGAAGCGCCACGCCGGCAGCATATGGTGGCCGCCCGGCCTATGCAACTTGTTGCAGTGCAACCAAGCGCATAGGACGGGCGTTCGGCCCGGGGGTGAGTGGGTGGGAGAGTTGGGATGGGGGGGGATGGAAAGGGGGGTGAGATGAGAGGTGTGGGGATGTTGGTGATTGGTGGGGTGGGAGTGGGGAGTGGGGTAGAGGGTAAAGGTGAGGTGAGAGTAGGTAAGGTAGCGTGGTGGTGTGGTTGGGGTGGGGGTGGAGCGGTGGTGGGTGTGAGCTTGAGAGCGGGGGTGGTGTAGAGCGAGGGGAGGTGATGGAGGAGGTTGGGTGAGAGGGTGTGTGGATGAGTAGGAGAGTAGGCTGGGGGGTGGGGTTGGGATGGTAGGTGAAGAACGGGATGCGCGGCTGGAGCGGCGTTAGAGCGGGTAGCTGGTTAGCGAGACGCGTTGCGCAGCTGCGTGCACTGCAGTGTGTTACGCGTTGCGCGAGGCGCGTTGCGCTAGGTGCGTTGCGCGTGCGTGCGCGTTGCGCGAAACCGCGACGCGAGGAGCCGCGCGCTGCAGGCAGCGTTAGCGCGGTGCGTAGCGCGCTGACACGGCGCGCGGCGCGCGAGACGCGCAGCGTGCCACTGCGGTTTCGTACACCGTTACGCAGCGCGCGCTGCGCAAAACAGGGCGTCACCGCCGTTACCGCTGCGCGCGTTGCCGGCGCAGTGTCGGTACCACCGTTGCCGCCGTTGCCGCCGTTACCACCGTCGGGTCCGCCAGGCCGCCATTGCCGCCTGCGCCGCCGTCGCCGTTACCGTTGTTGTCGGTGCTGTCTACGTTGCCACGTTTTGCAGGCCACGCCGTCGTCACCATTCGGCGGATCGAGGGCGTTGGGATCGTTGCTTTCAGGGTGGTGTCGTCGGTCTCGGGGGGATTCACACCGTCGTCGCCATCGACGCCGGTAGCGCCGTTGCTGCTGTTGCCGCCGTCGCGATGAACAATCCGGCACTGCCGCCGTTCCGCGTTGCACCGGTGTGGTGGCGTCAAAGCCGTCACCGCCGCTGCCGAAGAAGATCCGGCGTCCCCACCGTTCGGGAGCAGTGCGGTGCCGTCCACGCCATTGCGGGCGAAGATGTTGACGAAAGGTATCAATCCGGTGATATCCAGAGCGGGTCAGACGCGGCGAGCCACCAGTGCCGAAAAGTCGCCGGGGATGGCGCGGCGCGGCGGGCCCGGCGCGGCGGGCCGGAGCGGCCCCGCGCGGAGCCTGCCGCCGCGAGAGCGCGCGCCAGGGCGCGCGCCGGTCGGTCGCCCGCGGCGTCCCCGGGGCAGCCAGCGTACCGTGCGGTACCCAGGGCCCGCACCGATAGGTGGTAGCGCCGAGAGCGAGGCGAGGCCGTCGGCGGGGTCAGCCCGCGACGGATACGCCAGCCAGACGGACAGCGCGACGCGAACGCGCGACGCGCGCGCCAGGCCGAGCCGCCCCCGGCCCGCCGAGACGACGTAGCCCGCGTACGCTATACAGCTAAGACCATAGCGCGACGACTATAGGTGAAGCGGCAACATCTGCCAGGCAGAGCTGGCCCGATCCACCGGGTAGCCCAGGTGGGCCGTGACGGGCGCGCGGGACGCGACGACCGACGTCGCGGTAGGCGGCGAGCGCACAACCTCGATCTCTAGCTCCGCCTCGCCGCGCCCCAAAGGCGCCAAAATGTCGCACCTCGACACCACCGTCGCGGTCGCCGATAGCTGCACCACACCTCCACGCGGCGGCAGACAAGAGGAGGTCAGCACCAGTTCACGTTGACGTCCGTCCCGCCCGAGTTGACGTGGTGTGGTAAAGGTTGATGGGTGTGGTGGGAAGGGGGGAGAGATGTATCGGGGAGTGATGTGGATGAGGTATTTAATGTATAATAAGGTGGGGGGGAGCGATATCGCCTATCTCGCAAGCCATCACAACTCCCGCGCAGGTGTGGGCGGCGTCACACATGGCGGGGACCAGCGGGAAGGACAAGTCAGCTAGGCATGTCCCTAGTCGTGCTGTATGTGCAACGTCTAGTATCAGTAACCACGCGCCACCCTTAACCGGGAGGCGTCAAGTTAGGGCACACTGAGACAGACGTCCAAGTACCGGTTTCGGATACTGGCAACGACTTTTTCCGCGGGCCCGACCCAGCCTGGCAGCCCCCGGACAGGAGATCGAGGAGCAACCTGTGACGTACACGATTGCCGAACCCTGCGTCGACATCAAAGACAAGGCATGTATCGAGGAGTGCCCCGTCGATTGCATCTACGAGGGCGCACGCATGCTGTACATCCACCCGGATGAGTGCGTCGACTGCGGCGCTTGCGAGCCGGTCTGCCCGGTCGAGGCCATCTATTACGAGGACGATGTGCCCGACCAGTGGAGTGGATACACCCAGATCAACGCCGACTTCTTCAGTGAGCTCGGTTCGCCCGGCGGCGCGTCGAAGGTCGGGATGACGGAGAACGACCCGCAGTCGGTCAAGGACCTTCCGCCGCAAGGTGAGGACTCCTAACGGCTCGGACAAGTTCGGGGCCTGACGTGGCGCGTCGGCGGCCAGTGTCGGCGTCGCTTCCGGTGTTCCCCTGGGACACCCTTGCCGACGTCACCGCGCTCGCCCATTCACACCCCGACGGCATCGTCGACTTGTCGGTCGGCACACCGGTCGACCCGGTCGCGCCGGTGATCCGCGACGCACTCGCCGCGGCCAGTTCGGCGCCCGGTTACCCCACCACCGCGGGAACCCCGGCGCTGCGGGCATCCGCTGCGGCGGCCCTGCAACGCCGATACGGCGTCACCGGCGTGTCCGACGGCGCCGTGCTCCCGGTGATCGGGACCAAGGAACTGATCGCGTGGCTGCCGACACTGCTCGGTCTTGGGCCCGACGATCTCATCGTGGTGCCCGAACTGGCCTATCCCACTTACGAAGTCGGCGCTCAACTGGCCGGCGCTGCGGTGGTGCGCGCGGACTCGCTGACCCAGCTCGGCCCGCAGTCGCCCGCGCTGGTGTATTTGAACTCGCCAAGCAACCCCACCGGGAAGGTGCTCGGCGTCGATCACCTTCGCAAGGTGGTGAGCTGGGCCCGCGAGCGCGGCGCGCTGGTCGCGTCCGACGAGTGCTACCTGGGGCTGGGCTGGGACGCCGAGCCGGTTTCGGTGCTGCATCCGTCGGTCTGCGACGGTGACCACACCGGGCTGTTGGCCGTGCATTCACTGTCGAAGACGTCATCGCTGGCCGGCTACCGCGCAGGGTTCGTCGCAGGTGACCCCGCGGTGGTCGCCGAGCTGCTGGCGGTGCGCAAGCATGCGGGCATGATGGTGCCGACGCCGGTGCAGGCCGCCATGGTCGCCGCCCTCGACGACGACGCGCACGAACGCGAGCAACGCGAACGGTATGAGCGCCGGCGGGCGGCCCTTCTGCCTGCGCTGCGGTCCGCCGGGCTGACGGTCGACTACTCCGAGGCCGGCCTCTATATCTGGGGCACCTGCGGCGAGCCGTGTCGCGACACCGTCGCGTGGCTGGCGCAGCGCGGGATTCTCGTGGCGCCCGGCGAGTTCTACGGTCCGCGTGGGTCGCAACACGTCCGGGTGGCGTTGACGGCGACCGACGAGCGGATATCGGCTGCCGTGCAACGACTTACGGCCTGAGTTCATCTGCTGGCGAGTCGTTCTGCTGGCGTTACCGGGTCGCTTGGCGCACAAATAGATCAGGTCGACATCGACCGTCGGGCTAGCATCGTCCTGCCACAAAGGCGTCCTGTACGGCGACGGCCAACGAGGCCAGCCGATCGGTTGACGGTCAGCAGCGCCGAACGTTCCTTACCGCTCGAAAAATCGGCCGATTTTCGAGCGGTAAGGAACGTTCGGCGCCACGAATACCAGCGAACCAACCACAACTTCGATGCACAATCATGCAGAACGCGGTCGAACTGATTACAGCAATCGCGGTTGGCTCTTGCGTTGCGGGGGAAACTAACGCGATACATGCAGGAAAGGAGTGCCGCTTGACCGCAATTGACGGACGCACACGCGCGCACACATCGACGCTGCAGCCGACGGCTGCCGCTGTGAAAATCCACGCCGACCTGCATGACGACACTTGGCGCGGCACGACCCGGGGCGCTGTCCAGGCGATCGTCGACGATTTCGTGGCCTCCAGGTGTGCTCCGGAGCTGAAAGCCGCAGGCATCGGAATCGCTTCTGACGTGCTGCGCGACGTCATCGAAGGCGGCAAGTGCGTGCGGTCGATGTTCATGTATCTGGGTTGGCTGTGCGGCGCCGACGACGACGCCGCCGCCCTGCGCGCCGCCGCCAGCCTCGAGTTGTTGCACGCGTTCGCGCTGCTGCAAGACGACGTCATGGACGGCTCCTCGCTGCGGCGTGGCCGGCCGGCGGGCCATGTGGCCTTTGCCCGGTGGCACCGCCACGTGGGGCTGTCCGGGTCGCCCGGCCGATTCGGTGAATCCGCCGCAGTGCTGCTCGGCGACCTTTGCCTGGTATGGGCCGCGCAGATGATGAGGGAAAGCGGCGTGGCTGCGCCGGCACTTGACCGTGTCTGGCCTCGCTACGACGCGATGCGCACCGAACTTGCGGTTGGACAGTTCGCGGATCTGATTAACGACGCCGGCGAATTCCCGACCCTGGACAAGGTGCTCGACGTGTCGCGACGCAAATCCGGCAACTACACCGTAAGGCGGCCCCTCGAGATGGGTGCCGCCATGGCCGGCTGCGGCGATCACCTCCTGACGATGCTCGCCCGCTATGGCGACGCGATCGGTGAGGCATTCCAGATGCGTGACGATGTGTTGGGAATCTTCGGGTCGCCTGCAGTGACCGGAAAACCGAGCAGCAGCGATCTCGCGGAGCACAAAGCCACCAGTGTCGTGGTGGCCGCGTATCACCTCGCCGACCCCACACTGCGCCGCGAGCTACGCGCGCTCATGACCGCCGATCGCCTCGACGCCGGCGATATCCGCCGATGGCGAGACCTGATCGCCGCGACCGGCGCCGTGGAGTGGATCGAACGGCTGATCGATGCCCGGCTGACGCGCGCACTGAACCTGATTGACGACGCCGACGTCCGCCCGGCCGTGCGAGCTGCCCTGGCGGGCATGGCCACGGCTTGCACCGCGAGAGCGGCTTGAGCGATGCGGACAGTCGGGGGAAACGCTAATCGGGTCGTCGTGGTTGGCGCCGGGCTGGCCGGGCTGTCCGCGGCGTTGCATCTCGCAGGGCGCGGTCGGGCGGTCACCGTTGTCGAGCGTGCGCAGCACCCGGGCGGACGGGTCGGCCGGCTAGACATCGACGGGTACCGCCTCGACACCGGCCCAACGGTGTTGACGATGCCCGACATCATCGATGACACCTTCGCCGCTGTCGGCGAAACCCTGTCCGACCGGCTTGACCTGACGCGGGTCGATCCCGCCTATCGGGCATCGTTCGCCGACGGCAGTGCTCTGAACGTCCACAGTGGCCACGACGCCATGGCCGCCGAGATCGAGCAATTCGCAGGCCGCAGACAAGCGGACGGCTACCTGCAACTGCGGGACTGGCTGACCCGGCTGTACGAGGTCGAGTTCGACGGGTTCATCGCGGCCAACTTCGACTCGCCACTTTCGCTTCTGACTCCGCAACTGGCTCGGCTGGCCGCCATCGGCGGCTTCCGCCGCTGGGACCGGATGGTGCGGCGGTTCATCAGCGACGAGCGACTGCAACGCGTGTTCACCTTCCAGGCCCTCTACGTCGGCGTCCCGCCACAGCGGGCGCTTGCGGTCTATGCGGTCATCGCGTACATGGACACCGTTTCCGGGGTGTACTTTCCGCGCGGCGGGATGCGGGCTCTTCCCGACGCGCTTGCTGCGGCCGCCGCCGATGCGGGCGTCGAATTCCGTTACGGCGCAGATGTTTCGGCGCTAGAGCGCAGCGGCACGCAGGTGACCGCCGTGCAGACCGGCAACGGTGAACGGATCCGCGCCGACGCGGTGGTGCTGACCACCGAGCTTCCCGACACGTACCGGCTGCTTGGCCGTGCGCCCCGCAGGCTGCTGCCTTTGCGTCCGGCGCCGTCGGCCGTCGTCGCCCATGTCGGATGCCGCGCGGTAAGCGACGACATCGGCCACCACACCATCCTTTTCGGCCAGGCGTGGCAGCAGACGTTCCGCGACATCATCGACGACGGCAAGGTGATGGGTGACCCGTCGTTGCTGGTCACTAGGCCCACCGCCGGTGACACCCGGCTGGCCCCCGACGGCCGCGACTTGCTATACATCCTGGCCCCGGCACCGAATACCGCTGTGGGCAAGGTCGATTGGGCGACAACAGGACCGGCCTACACAGAGCGGATGCTTCAGGTAGTCACGGATCGGCTGCCGGCGCTCGGGGTCGAAGCCGAGGTGCTGCACGTCGTCGATCCGGTCGGTTGGGCGCGTCAGGGCATGGCGGCGGGCAGCCCATTCGCGCTGGCGCACACGTTCGGTCAGACCGGCCCCTTCCGGCCGGCCAACACCGTACGCGGAATCGACAACGTAGTCCTTGCCGGATCGTCGACCGTGCCGGGGGTCGGGGTGCCAACCGCCCTGCTGTCGGGCCGACTGGCCGCCGACCGGATCACCGGTGCCGTCGTGGGGCGGCGCCGTCGACGGGTGGTGAAAACATGATCAGTTCGGAACTCCATGCCGCCGGTGTACGCGATCCTGCGCTGCGCGACGCCTACCGTCGTTGTCGCACTCTCAATTCGCAGCATGGGCGCACTTTCTTTCTGGCGACTCGGCTGCTTGCTCCGCAGCAGCGACCAGCGGTGCACGCGCTCTACGGGTTCGCCAGGCGTGCCGACGACATCCTCGACGATTTCGACCCGTCGGTGCCGACCGCCGTTCGCGCAGCTCAGCTGCAAAGCCTGACGGCCAACCTGTTCAACCGCCTGGTAGCGGGCACCACCGACGACGACGACCCGGCCTTGGCCGCGGTTGTCCATACCGCGCGAAAGTACGGCATCCCCTGGGACCTGTTCGACGACTTCCTCGGCTCCATGCGCATGGACCTGTCCACCACCGATTACCCCGACCGCGCCGCGCTCGACCGCTACATGTACGGCTCCGCCGAGGTGATCGGCCTTCAAATGTTGCCCGTTCTCGGCACGGTCTGTGCGCGCGAAGAAGCCGCGCCTCACGCCGCCGCGTTGGGAAAAGCCTTTCAGCTCACCAACTTTCTGCGCGACATCGACGAGGACCTGCAACGGGGTCGGATCTACCTGCCCGCCGACGAGCTGGCCGTCTACGAGGTGGACCGCGACGTCTTGATGTGGTGCCACGCGCATCAGCGCACCGACGCGCGAGTCCGTCGGGCGCTGGTCGAACAGCACGCAGAAACGCGGCGCGTCTACGACTTCGCCCGACACGGCGTCGCGCTGTTGCACCCGCGGTCGAGGCCCTGCATAGCCGCCGCGCTCACGCTGTACTCGGAGATACTCGATCGCATCGAAGAACTCGATTTCGCCGTCTTCAGCCAGCGCGCCTCCGTGGGGATCGGCCGGCGACTTCAGGTCGCCGGTAGCGGACTGATCAAGGCATGGGCTGCGCGGGCGCGAGGGGTCAGGATGTAGCAATGGACCATTGGCAGTATCTGTTAGTCCTTGCAGCGTGTTTGGCGATCACCGCGCCACTGGAGTTCCTCGGCGCGGGCGTGTATCGGCAGGCGTGGCGTACCGCCGCCGCCGTACTGCCGGTAGCCGCGGTTTTCGTCGCCTGGGATGTGATCGCCGTGGCTGCGCACGTCTGGACCTACAACCCGCGCTATGTCACCGGATGGGAGCTACCGGGTCGGCTGCCGATCGAGGAACTGTTGTTCTTCGTGGTGATACCGCTGTGCGGGCTGCTCACCTACAACGCCGTCGACGCCATCCTCGAGCGACTACGGCGGGTCCGCTCCCGAGCGGCGCCGCGGTCATGACCGGCCTCGGCTACACCGTGCCCGCCGTGCTGGCGGTGATCACAGTGTGCGTGATGGAGTTCGCCGTGTTGCGCACGGGACTGTTTCGCCGTGCGGCGTACTGGGTTTCGATGGCGATCGTGGTGGCGTTTCAGATTCCGGTCGACGGTTGGCTCACCAAGCTCAGCGCGCCGATCGTCATCTACGACGATCGCCATACCAGCGGGGTGCGGTTCCCGTTCGACATCCCCGTCGAGGATTTCTTGTTCGGGTGGGCGATGGTCACCGCTGTGCTGTTGTTGTGGGATCGTCGGCGTTTGCGCGACCGCGAGAGGACGCTGTCGTGAGCCTGTCGTTCGGCGACATCCCCCGCGCGTTCGACGCCGGTGCGCCCGCCTACGACAAACTGGTGGACGCCAACCCCGGCTATCACGCGCACCTGAGGCTTTCGGCGCAGCGGATGCGGCTTCCGAACCAGGGCGAGGGGTTGCGCCTGCTCGACGCCGGCTGCGGGACCGGTGCGTCCACCGCGGCGCTCGTGGCCGTCGCGCCGAAGGCCGAGATCGTTGCGATAGACGCCTCGAGCGGCATGCTGGCGCAGGCGGCGGCCAAACCATGGCCCTCGTCGGTGAGGTTCGTTGAAAGCCGCGTCGAAGACCTCGCCGAAGCCGGAGTCAGCGGACCGTTCGACGGCATCCTCGCGGCCTACCTGGTGCGCAATCTCGCGGACAAAGATCGGCAGCTGTGCGCCTTCCGCGACCTGTTGCGGCCGGGCGGGACGCTCGCCGTACACGAATACTCGGTGCGCGACTCCCGGCTCGCCACGGCGGTGTGGAACACGGTGTGCGCGGCGATCATCATTCCGAGCGGCCGGCTGCGCACCGGCGATGCCGCCCTGTACCAGTACCTGAGGCGAAGTGTGAACCGTTTCGACGGTGCGGGCGACTTCCGAGATCGGCTGCGCACCAACGGCTTCACCTCGGTGCGAAGTGAAACGATGCCCGGCTGGCAACGCAATATCGTGCATACGTTCCTCGGGCAGGTGCCGCAATGACCGATCCGCGCCGCGTGACGCATGCCGCGCCGGACGGGGTTCCTGACGCGGCGGCGCTGCCGAACAGGCCGCGCGTCGTCGTGGTCGGCGGCGGCATCGCCGGGCTGGCGGCGGCGACGGGACTGGCTGAGCGCGGCGTCGCCGTCGACGTCATCGAGCGGCAGCCCTACCTCGGCGGTCGGGTCGGGGGCTGGACGGAGTCGCTGCCTGACGGCACGGACGTGGCGATGAACCGTGGATTTCACGCGTTCTTCCGCCAGTACTACAACTTGCGGAGCCTGTTGCGCAGGGTGGATTCACAGCTGGCGATGTTGACGGCCGTCGATGACTATCCGCTCATCGACGGCGATGGCCGGCGCGACACCTTCCGAGGCTTACCGATGAGGCCGCCGTACAACGCGGTGGCATTCGCGTTGCGCAGTCCGACATTTCGCTTGCGTGATCTGATACAGCTCAAAGCCCGCGCGGCTGCTCCGCTGGCCGCGGTGTCGGTGCCCGATATCTACCATCGGCTCGACCACCGCGACGCCGACTCATTCCTGCGTGACATCAACTTTCCCGCGGCGGCCCGGCATCTGGCGTTCGAGGTGTTCTCGCGCAGTTTCTTCGCCGAACCAACCGATCTCTCGGCCGCTGAGCTCGCGGCGATGTTCCACATCTACTTTCTCGGCTCGAGCGAGGGCCTGGTTTTCGATGTCGCCAAGGCCAATTTCGATGTGGCCCTGTGGAACCCGTTGGGTAGCTACCTGGAGTCGCTCGGCGTCCGGATCCTCACTGGCACGTCGGTGACGGAGGTGCGCGCCGGCGGGCGGTTGTCGGTGACGTGCGATACCGGGCCGCTCCTTGACGCCGATGGCCTCGTCTTGGCGACGGATGTAGCCGGGCTGCAGTGCATCGTGGAGAGCTCGCCGGCCCTCGGCGACGACGACTGGCGCAAGAGCGTCGCAAAGCTTGGTGCCGCGCCACCATTTGTGGTGCACCGGCTGTGGCTGGACCGCAACGTGAAGTCCGACCGGGCGCCGTTCATGGGGACGGGTGGACGGCCGCCGCTGGACAACGTCAGCGTGCTGGATCGCTATGAGCGCGAGGCAAAGGACTGGTCTCGCCGCACCGGCGGATCAGTTGTCGAACTGCACTCCTACGCGGTAACGGAGCCCCGCGACGATTTGCGTGACCGTCTGCTGGATCGCCTGCATGAGCTGTACCCCGAAACGAAAGATGCCAGGGTACTCGCCGAGAAGGTGTTGTGCCGCAACGATTGCCCGCGGTTCGCGCCGGGTGACTTCGCCGACCGTCCCGGCGTGGTGACGCCACACGACGGTGTGGTGCTGGCCGGAGATGGTATTCGCATCGATCTGCCTGTCGCGCTGATGGAACGCGCGGCGACAACCGGCTGGTCGGCGGCGAACCGGCTGCTCGAGCGCTTCGGAATCCGGGGCCACGCGCTGCAGACTGTGCCGAACAGGGGCCGAATGGGGTTCCTGAGTCACCTCGCCAATCGCGAAGGGCAGCAGCAACGATGAGCAAGTTCGCCGGCCTGACGTCGCGTCTGTCGAAGACGACGCCATTTCAAGTGCTTGCGCCGCTGCGGTGGTCGGAACAACGTCCGACATACCGCGACGCCGTCCCGGCCGTCATCGACAGCGCGCTGCGTCGATCACAACGCCGCCCGAGCGGCAACTGGTACGCGTTTGCGGCCAGCGACGCCATTCGGAACCGGCCTGCGGGCACCTCGGTAGCGGGCCTGGAATTGGTCGCTTGGCGCGGCGAGGACGGCGCCTTGCATGTCGGTCCCGGCGCTTGCCCGCATCTGGGTGCCGACCTGGCGACCGGAACTGTCGACGGTGGCGCCCTGGTATGTCCGTGGCACGGGCTGAGGCTCGAAGGCGGACGCGAATTCGGCTGGCGCCCTTATCCGTCCCACGATGACGGGGTGCTGGCGTGGGTCAGGTTGGACGGCGTAAGCGGCGAAACGCCGACCGAGCGTCCTGTGCTTTCTGCGCGCCCGAGCGGCGTCCAGCTCGACGCGGTGACGCGGCTGGTCGGCACGTGCGAGCCACGCGACATCATCGCCAACCGGATGGACCCCTGGCATGGTTCGTGGTTCCACCCGTATTCGTTCACGCGGCTGGACGTGCTCTCCGCACCGCCAGTCGATGACGATGTACCGGAGGAGCTGGACCGCTTCCTGGTCGCGGTGACGTTCCGCGTCGGCAGGCTGGGCGTGCCTGTTGTCGCCGAATTCACCAGCCCGGAGCCGCGGACGATCGTGATGCGCATCGTCGATGGTGAAGGGACGGGCAGCGTGGTGGAAACCCATGCCACTCCCGTAGGGCCCGGTGCCGACGGATTGCCCCGTACTGCCGTCCTGGAGGCCGTCGTCGCTCACTCGGACCGACCGGGCTTCGTACCTGCCTTGCGTGCTGCACCGCTGATCAAACCGTTCATGCGGCGGGCAGCGACGCGGCTGTGGCGCGACGACCTCGCGTATGCCGAGCGCATCTTCCGTCTCCGCTCTCGCTGAGTCGTTTGTCGACTGATGCGGAGACGATGCATGGCGTCTAGCGGATAGCGCTGATCAACTGCAGCGCGCTCTGAAGGCTGTCGACGCGAACCGCCTTTCTGGGCACCCTGGCCGACTTCCACCCGGGGCCGCCGACCATCAGCTGTGCGCGTTTAGCGACGACGGCCTTGGTCATCGCAATGTTCGAGGTGCCTGCGGTTTGCGCCCACAGCACGACCGTGGCCGGCCCGGCGGTCCGCCCAATTGCGTCGACAAGGGCGGGAGCCGGGACGTCGGCGCCCAGCATCAGCGCACCGTGGCCGTGTTCGCCGAGCGCCGCGCGCAACGCCTCGAGCGCCAGGGTGTGCGTTTCGCCCTCCGTGCACGCCAAGATGGTGGAGACAGACCGATCGGGCGGCGTGATCGGCAGCCGCTGCAACGATCGCGACACCGCCCATGACAGCGCGTGTTCGACATCAATGCATCCTTCGCCGTGGGCCTGCCTGGCTTCGATCTCTGAAAAGACGGGTCGGATCAACTGATCCCACGTGTCGACCACGCCGTAGTGGCGCAGATGAGCGTCCAACTGGCGCCCCGCCCGGACGAGATTCAAATCGAACGCGGCCGCGACCAGGCTGCCGGCGTCCGCTCGCGGTGGCACCACCGAATCGAGAGCGGCGCGGGCGGCGCTGCGGGGACTGGCACCGTCGGTGACCAACTGGTGCATCTGCTCGACAACCGCGATGTCGTTCTCGCTGTAGAGACGGTGGCGCCCCGCGCTGTGATCGGAAGGTCCTATGCCGTAACGCTGATTCCAGCTGCGCAGGGTCGCGATCGGCACACCTATGCGTTCCGCGACCACACCGACGGTGTACTGCGGCAGGTGGACATCGTCGTCTTCGCGACGGGCCTTACGTTTTGACGCCTGGTTCACTGCTCCTCCAACCACGACAGGATAGGGCTACTCCTTGCAATTTCAATGCACAACCGATGCATTCCGCCCTGAACGGGTATGCCGACACCATGACTCAGATGGAAGCGGAGAAGCGCGTACGGCCCGACGGGGTGGACGATGCGACGGTCGAGGCGGTCGGCGCCGTCTCGGAAGCACTGGAATGCGTCGAACGCGCTCGCGGTGATCTCTACGCGTTTCATCAACTGATGGGCCATGCTGACCTGTTGTTGGGCGACGCGTGCGACAAGCTTCGGGATGCGGGCCACGCCGAGGTCGCCGACCGGCTAGAGGCAGAGGTCGTCGGCCGCAACGTGTTGTACGGCTGCTGGACGTTTCAGATCGTCGAGGATTTCGACGACAACTACTGGTCGGTGTTTCGCGAACACGAGCGAAGGGTCCGAGACGAACTGCAACAGGGCTATCGGCATGTGTTCGAAGCAGAGATGAAGGAGCGCCGCCGTACCCAAAAAAAACGTGGTCACGAAAGCCGTCCCTGAGACCACACCGCTTCTGCGAACGTTCCTCACCTGGGTCCGCTGAATCCGGCTCGGTCAGCGGGATCGGGCGGGAGGGCGGTAAAGCTCGGCCAGTAGACCGACGACGTTGGACGTCGCCGGATGGGGGTCGTCTCGCCACCAGAGGAGCCGGACCGGCACCGGGGGCGCGTCACGCAGCCGGCGGAAGACAAGACCCTGCCGCCGGTACTGCGTCAGAGTGCTCTCGGCAGTGACGCCAACGCACTGCCCGGCGGCGATCACGGCGAGCCAATCATCGATGTCGTGGATCTCCTCCACCTCGGGTCTAGCGCCAGGCGGCCACAGGTCCAGTGTCGTTGTGCCGGTGCGCGGGTCGATGGCGAGGACGCGACCAAGGAGATCGGCCAGCCGCAGCTGGCGGCGCCGCGCGAGCGGGTCGTCTGCTGCCACTGCGCCGTAGCGGGACTCCATTCCGACGATGACGCCGTCGAATCGACGGTCGGCGATGCCGGGGGTGTCACCACCGGGGGTTCGCACCACCGCGACGTCGCACGCGCCTTCCGCGAGTCCACCCGTCGGTGAGTTGGTACGGACCAGGTGCAGCTCGACGTCCGGGTGCTGCGCCGCCCAACGGCGTTGAAACTCCACGGTGTGCTCACCCATCGCAGCCCAGGCGTGGCCGATGCGCAGCCTGCCGATCCCACCCCGCGCATCCCGGATCAAGTCCTCTACATCGGTTAGCAGGCGGCTCGCCCTGGCCAAGACCCTGTTGCCCGCCGCGGTGAGCAGGACCTCCCGGCTGGTGCGGCGCAGCAGGCGCACCCCGAGCTCGCGCTCGAGCGCTGCGAGCCCGCGCGATACGGCAGGTTGGGAAACCCCGAGCTCCGCTGCCGCACCGGTGAAGCCGCCGTGGTTGACGATCGCAACGAGGCAGCGCAAGTGCCGCAGCTCGACATCCATGCGCATAGCGTATCGCTGTTGCACAGAATGCATTTTGCGAATTGTCCATCCGCCTGCATGCTGACGGCATGGACTCCGATATCCGCGCCCGCTGCGCAGAGTCCGCGGCTCAAGTGCCGGACGCTCGGCGTGGTCACGCCGCCGGCGTGGCTCTCATGCTCGGCAGCGCCCTGTCGAACCAGTCGGGTGCCGCAGTGGGCGCCCTCGCCTTCCCGGTTGTCGGACCCGTCGCGGTGGTCGCGATCCGCCAGTGGATCGCCGGTGCGATCCTGCTGGCCGTGGGCCGGCCACGCCTGCGAGCGTTCACCCGGCGGCAATGGGTGCCGGTGATCGGCCTTGCCGCGGTGTTCGCGGCGATGAACCTTGCTGTGTACATCGCCATCGACCGGATCGGCCTGGGCCTGGCGATGACGTTGGAGTTCCTCGGCCCGCTGACCCTCGCGCTCGTCGGCGCCCTCACTGCGACGCCGACCGGCATGCGCCGCCGCGTCATCCTCGGCTGCGCCGTGCTCGCCGCGGTCGGCGTCGTGCTGCTCGCCCGCCCGCAGCCGACAACCGATTACGTCGGTATCGGCCTCGGCTTGTTCGCCGCGACATGCTGGGCTGGCTACATTCTGCTCAACCGCACGGTCGGGGATCGGTTCGCCGGTGTCGACGGAACGGCCGCCGCTGGTGCGGTGTCGGCCCTCGTGTACGTGCCGATCGGGGCCGTCGCGCTAATCGCACATCCGCCGACGGCTGCCGCGCTTGCCTGCGGAGCCACCGCGGGTGTGCTCGCCTCGGTCGTTCCATTCGTCGCCGACGTCCTCGCACTGCGCCGCGTGCCCACGCACTTCTTCGGGGTGTTCATGAGTGTCAACCCCGTGTTCGCCGCCGCCATCGGCGCCACCGTCCTTGCCGAAGCGCTCGGGGCGCTCGACTGGATCGCGATCGGCCTGATCGTCGCCGCGAACGTCGGAACGATTCTCAGCAACCGGTTGTGACCGCCGAACGTGAGCTTGTGGCCGAAAAATTGCCAAAACTTCGCACACAAGCTCACGTTGGGCAGCTAGCCCTCGGTGGCCCGCAATCCCAGCGCGAGCACCAGCCGATCGTCGGGGTCGTCCAGCGATGTCGACAGCAGCTTCTCGATCCGGCGGACGCGATAGCGCACCGTATTCGGGTGCACATGCAGCCGCTGCGCCACCGCCGCGATGTCACCGAACCCATCAAGGTAGGTCTGCAGTGTGTCGGCCAGCATCGGCTCCGTTGTCGCGTAGCTGCCGAACCCTCGGGTCGACCAGCCGCGGCTGTCCGGCCACCTGCGAGACGATCTCGTCGAGCAGCACAGTGGTGCGGGCCTCGTCGAGTGAGCTGACCTGTCCGATCGCACCGGGATGCCGCGCGGCGCTGTCGAACACCCTGTCCACTTCTGCGCGGGCCGGCGCGGCTCCAGCCAGCCCGGCCAGGGGAGTGGCGATCACCGCGCGCAGCGTCAGCCCGAGTTCTCGGCGCAACGCCGCGACCACGCCGCGCACCCACGACGTCACCGACGACGATCCGCCGGTTTTGGGCAGCAGCACGTACACTCGCTCGCCCGTCGATGCAATCTGCGCATCCGCTCGAAACGCACTGGCGCTCAACGCAATCACGTCGGCCGGTACGGACGACTCAACGCCGACGAAGCCGATCAGCGCGGCACGCCCGTCGACCGTGATGCCCAGCTCGCGCGCGATCACACCGACGTCGACCTCGTCGCCGCCCAGTCCGAGCAGCTCCTGCACCCGCTTGGTGTGTGTCGACGGTGCGGCCGCCAGCCGCGACATGATTCTGGCCGCCAGCACCGCCCCACCGCGCAAGATGTCTTCGACGTCGTCCGCCAGCGGCGTCGACCCCTGCTGCAGCCAGATGGTTCCGGCGAAACCGGGCCTGCGGCGCCCATCGGTCGGCGGCAGATGAATGCCGACGGCCAACCGCGGCCGCAGCCCCAACTCTGGGCGCTCGGCAACCCGAACCACGTCGCCGCTGGCGCGCAGGGCGTCGAAGATGCCCCACTGACCGATCCATTCCAGGTGTTCGGGCGGGCCCGCGCGCCCGAGAATGGTGAGGCGACGCAGCTCGTCGGCCTCGTCGCTGGACGCCGAGTAGGCCAGCATGTGGGAGTCCGCGTCCTCGATGCTGATCATGCCGCGGGTGCGGTCGGCGATCGATTGCGCGAGACCGAACAGATCCGTGCCGGAGTCGTACAACGGGTCACCGCGATCGCCGTGGTGCTCGAACGCATGGTTGACGAGTTTGTACAGCAGCTCCCAGCGTGCCTGCGGTTCGACGGCGACGACCGCGATACCGAGCGCGACCGCCCGTTTGATCGCGGCGACAGACGGCTCTTTGACGAAGATGGCCGCGGGGACGCCTCCAGGCTGCTGGCCGATCCAGCGCACCGCCTCGTCGTCCGACACACCGAGCAGGAAGAACAGATCGGCCGAACCAGGCCCGACCGCCAGCCCTAGGCGCACGTCGTCGGCGTCGACGAGCGCCACCGAACCCACCGGCATGTCCAGCCCACGAGGTGCCTCGACGAGAGTCACCATCGTGCGATCGAGGGCGAGCAGAAGCTGCCCGAGACCCAGCCCGGGCGCCTGTTCCGTCATGCCGCACTCCTTTGTCCGATTCGACTATAGAGTGTTGATAGCGTTGTCGGATCGGCCATGTGTTGCGCGCCGCATTCCGGGGATCCTTGCAGCATGGATGCCATCACCGACGTGCCCCTGCCGGCCAACGAGCCGATACACGAATATGCACCTGGTTCGGGTGAGCGCACCCGGCTCACCGAGCAGCTTCACGCGCTAGCTCAAGACCCCATCGACCTGCCCCACGTCATCGGTGGCAGCCACCGTATGGGCGACGGCGAACGCATCGACGTGGTCCAGCCGCACCGGCACTCCGCGAGGTTGGGCACCTTCACCAACGCCGAGCATTCCGACGCCTCCGCCGCGATCGAGGCCGCGATGTCCGCCAAGGCCGAATGGGAGGCCACCCCCTTCGACGAACGCGCAGCGGTGTTCCTGCGCGCCGCCGACCTGCTGGCCGGTCCGTGGCGGGAGAAGGTCGCGGCCGCCACCATGCTGGGGCAGTCCAAGACCGCCTACCAGGCCGAGATCGACTCGCCGTGCGAGCTCGTCGACTTCTGGCGGTTCAACGTCGCGTTCGCGCGGCAGATCCTGGCGCAGCAGCCGGTCAGCAGCCGCGGGGTGTGGAACCGCACCGACTACCGGCCGCTGGAGGGCTTCGTCTACGCGATTACGCCGTTCAACTTCACCGCGATCGCAGGTAATCTGCCGACCGCGCCCGCACTGATGGGCAACACGGTGGTGTGGAAGCCGTCGCCGACCCAGACCTTCGCCGCGTACCTGACCATGCAACTGCTGGAGGCCGCGGGCCTGCCGCCCGGCGTGATCAACCTGCTCGCGGGTGACGGCATCGCGGTTTCCGATGTGGCGCTTGCCGATCCGAGGCTGGCCGGCATCCACTTCACCGGGTCGACGGGCACGTTCCAGCACCTGTGGCGCGAGGTCGGCGCGAATATCGACCGTTACCACACCTATCCGCGACTGGTAGGCGAGACCGGTGGCAAGGACTTCGTGCTGGCGCATTCAAGCGCCCGGCCGGATGTCCTGCGCACCGCGCTGATTCGCGGCGCATTCGACTACCAAGGACAGAAGTGCTCGGCAGCGTCACGGGCGTTCGTGCCGCGCTCGGTATGGCAGCAGATGGGTGACGACTTCCTCGCGGCCACCGACGCGCTGCGCTACGGCGACGTGACCGATCTGACCAACTACGGTGGCGCACTGATTGACGAGCGGTCGTTCGCGAAGAACGTCAACGCCATTGAACGAGCAAAGAGCGCCGCCGGGGTGACGATCGCCGCCGGCGGTGAATATGACGACAGCGAAGGCTATTTCGTTCGGCCGACGGTGCTGTTGTCCGACGATCCGACCGACGAGTCGTTCTGCACCGAGTACTTCGGGCCGATCCTGTCGGTGCATGTGTATGCCGACGACGAGTACGACCGCATTCTCGACGTCGTCGACAGGGGCGCGAAGTACGCGCTGACGGGCGCCGTGATCGCCGACGACCGCGCAGCAGTGTTGAAGGCCCAGCAGCGGCTGCGGCATACGGCGGGCAATTTCTACGTCAATGACAAGCCCACCGGGGCCGTGGTCGGCCAGCAGCCATTTGGTGGATCGCGGGCGTCGGGCACCAACGACAAAGCCGGCTCGCCGCTGAACCTGATGCGCTGGACGTCGGCCCGGTCGATCAAGGAAACCTTCGTCCCACCGAACGACCACAACTACCCACACATGGAGAGTTGATCATGGCCGACTTGTTCAGCCGGGTGGTGCGCCCGGCGATCCTAGCCGCCAGCCGGGCTGACGGGTTGCGGCGCACGGCAGAGCGGTTGCCGGTCACGCGTAAGGTGGTGCAGCGCTTCGTGCCTGGCGAGACAGCCGGCGACGCGCTGAATGCCGTTGAGCAATTGCGACATTCGGGGCGGATGATCTCCATCGACTATCTCGGTGAGGATGTCACCGACATCGACACGGCGAACGCCACCGTGGATGCGTATCTCGGTTTGCTCGACGGGCTCGGTAGCCGCGACGAGACGTTGGCAGCGGTGCGGCCGCTGGAGGTATCGCTGAAGCTGTCGGCATTGGGCCAGGCGCTACCCCGCGACGGCGAGAAGATCGCGTTGGAGAACGCTCACACCATCTGCGCGCGGGCGCAGCGCGTCGGGGCGTGGGTGACGGTTGATGCCGAAGACCACACCACGACGGACTCGACGCTGTCGATCGTGCGCGAGCTGCGCGCCGACTTCGACTGGCTGGGCACGGTTTTGCAGGCCTACCTCAAGCGCACCCGTGCCGACTGCGCCGAGTTCGCGGCGTCGGGTGCGCGGATCCGCCTATGCAAGGGAGCCTATGACGAACCCGCGTCGGTGGCCTTCCGCGACCGCGATGACGTCACCGACTCGTATCTGACCTGCCTGCGGGTATTGATGGCGGGTACCGGCTACCCGATGGTGGCGTCGCACGATCCGCAGATCATCGAGGCGGTGCCTGCCTTGGCCCGTGAGAGTGGCCGCGGGGTAGACGATTTCGAATACCAGATGCTGTACGGCATCCGCGATGCCGAGCAACGGCGGCTGGCCGACGAAGGCAATCATGTCCGGGTGTACGTGCCGTTCGGTGCGCAGTGGTACGGCTACTTCGTGCGCCGGCTGGCCGAGCGTCCCGCGAACCTGACCTTCTTCCTGCGGGCATTGGCGGAGCACCGGCACTGAGGCGTCGAGTGTTGGCTCGTGTCACGCACATTTCGAAATCGCGTGCATTAATCCAACGCTCGCGGCCCAGGCTACGCCGTGCGCTGCTGTCTCGGAACGATCATCACGGGGACCGGGGCGTGACGCAGGATCTTCGATGCGGCAGAGCCGAGGAATACTTGAGCCGCCTGTCCGGCCGCGCCCGATCCCAGCAACAGCATGTCGCCGGCTTCCCACGGGACGTTTTCGACGGCCTCGCGCCAATCGTGGCCGCTTCCGACCACGACCTCGACGTCCGGTACCGAGATATTGGCGCGAACATTGTTGAGCTGCTTGACGATATCGTCCATCGTCCTGCGTGCCCACTGCTGGATGACGAGGTCCTCCGCGGAAGGCTCGATCGAGCCGCTGAACATCGTCAGCGGCCGGACCGTGAACGACACGATGCGCAATTGCACTGGCCACTGCTTGGCCAGTTCGGCGGCCGCCGCGATGAGGCCATTGATATCGGCTTCGCCTCCGTATGCAGCGGTGAGCCGGCGGACCGGTTCGGGGCCCAGCGGGTAGCCGCGCGGGGCGATCGCCACGGGTACCGCGGCGGTATGGACCAGGCGTTCGGTGACACTGCCCAGCGCCACCCTGCCGAGCAGTCCGGAAGACGATGACCCGACAACGACCAGACGCGCATCATGGGCCTCGACGAGTTCCGTCAAACCCGTTGGAATAGACGTTGATTGGTGGACAACCGTAGGGATATCCAGATCCCCTGGCAGCTGGCCGACCACTCTTTCGATCGCTTGCGAAGCCGCAGAAGTGACATACCGCAGGTATTCGTCCTCGATCGGGTCGTCCTTCGCCGGCCAGGGTCGTTCCACGACAGCGGCGGCAACGACCTTGTCGCCGGTCCAGCGCGATATCTGCGCCGCCAGGTTGAGGGGTGCAGTGCCCTGACGGCTCGAGCTGAATCCGGCGATGATCGTCATAGCGCGGGCTCGGCCTTGCCGGCCGGCGTCGACACGACATGCGTCACCGGCACACTGTGCTCGGCCCGTGCGCGGTCCACGACATCGAAACGATGCCACACGGACTCTTCGGGTGGCAGCGTCGAAATCACGATCTGGTCCGGCCGAAACGTTTTGACGGCGGTGGCCAACGCGCGTAGCGGCCGGTAATCACCCAATTCGCCGTCGGCGTCGAGGTTCTCGGAGCGAAGGATGGACAGGGTGTCGGCCAGCCGCTGCTGGGCGATCGCCCTTGTCGCTTCCTCGACGTCGAGCGGACCGTGGGTGGCGGCGGTTCCGGTCTCGATCGGACTGGCCGGAACGACGACGTGATAGGTGGCTGACTTATCCGCGCCGATGCGACGAAGCTCTTCTAGCAGCTCCTCCGATCCGACCGTCTGATTGGCGAGCACGAGCACGCGGTGCGGTCGCTCCGTCGGAGCGGCGCCCTCGACGACGGGCCGACTGTTCACATACCACCGGTTCGCGAGGAACAGCGCGATGACGACGGCCCAGGACAGCAGGCTCAACGTCAACGCCTCCCTGTTGGTACCGCCCTGAAGGCCCATCTGAATCAGGATCGCCAGGATCGCGCCGGCCGTGAGGATCGACAACACCGGGAACAGCCACATCTTCACTCGCAGCTCTGAGTCCGGGGTGCGGCGGCGCAGCACGATCTGCGAGATGGCGATGAGCAGGTAGACAAACAGGATGACAGCGCCGCTGGAGTTCAGCAGGAACGCGAAGATGGTGTCCGGCGAGATGGCCGCGGCGATGACGCACAGGAAGCCGACCACCGAGGAGGCGAGGATCGCAATTGCCGGAACCCCGCGACGGGTCACCCGCACCAGCTGCGCCGGCGCCTCTCGCCGTGCGGCGAGGACGAACAGCATCCGGGAGGCGGTGTACATGCCCGAGTTCAGGCAGCTCAGCACGGCCGTCAGCACCACTGCGTTCATGATGTGGTCGGCGTAGGGAATGCCCATCTCGGTGAACGCGGAGACAAACGGAGACGCGCCTGCCACTTCGTCGTTCCAGGGCAGGATGACCGCCAGCAGGAACGTCGAGCCGACGAAAAACACTGCGATACGGGTGATCACCGAGTTGGCGGCCTTCGAAACCGCCCTCTCCGGATCCGATGATTCCGCGGCGGCGATCGTCGCGATCTCCGCACCGACCATTGAGAAGATCACCGTGACCACACCGACGGTGACGGCCGTGGCACCCAGCGGGAAGAATCCGCCATGGGTCCACAGGTTGGAGAAGTCCATCGACTTGTCCGGCCACAAGCCGAACACGAAGAGCCCGCCAAGAGCGATGAACGCCACGATCGCGGCCACCTTGATGCCGGCGAACCAGAACTCGAACTCACCGAACGACGAAACGGAGAACAGGTTCGTCGCGGTCATCAAGATCATCAGGATCAGCGAGCAGAACCACAGCGGTATGTCGATCCAGTACTGGATGATCTTGGCGCCCGCGATCGCCTCGAAGCCGACGACGATCACCCAGAAGTACCAGTACAGCCACCCGACCGAGAAGCCAGCCCAGTTGCCCAGTGCGGCTCGGGCATAGTCGGCGAAGGATCCGGTCGACGGATTGGCCACAGCCATCTCGGCCAGCATCCGCATGACCATGATGATCAGCACGCCGGCAAGCGCGTAGGCGATGAACGCTCCCGGCCCCGTGCCGCCGATGACGACGCCCGAGCCGACGAATAGGCCGGCACCGATCACGCCGCCGATGGCGATCATCGTCAGCTGCCGCTGGTTCAGCGCCTTCTTCAATGTGGGTGTCGCGCTCATTGCATCCTCCGATGCTCAATGCGGCAGATCGATCGCTCCAACAACGATGTCAGCTGAGCCGTTGTCTGTATGAGCGGTTGTCATATCAAACTGTTGGTCAATCGTAGACCCACGTCGCCGGTTCCGGAAAGGTTCGGGAGTTGATACCAGGTCCGGAGGGTGGCGACTCGCACTGGCGTGATGTAGGAACTTCCGACGGTGTGTTCGGACACCTGTCGGACCTGCTGCCCGGCGTTAGGCATGTGTCAAATGCTCGTGGTCAGATGCGGTACAGCCGGGCGAGATTCGCGAGCCGAATACTCAGCATCAAGTCGAAGCGAGCTTCGCCGTCCCTCAGGTCACCCAATGCCTCGGTGATCTTCTCGAGCCGGTAATAAAGGGTCGATCGGTGAAGGTGCAACGCCTCAGCGGTTTTTCGTGCGTCACAGCCATGCGTGAGATATGCGTCGAGCGTGTGAATGAGATCGTCACGGCCGCTTTCGACCATGTCAACTATCCCCGGATGCACGAGTTCGGCGAGATCCGCGGGGTGGTGTGAGTAGCTGTCCGCGAGTAGCGCGACTGTTTTCCATGAACCCAGTTCGCTCCAGACCGCGACGTCCCCATTGGATACTCCGATCTCGGCCAGGGTCAAAGCCAATCGGGCATTCCGAAACGCTTGCGCGGTTGCGAAATGGGCAGTCGATCTCCTGACCAACCGATGGCGCGCCGCTTACCGAAGGTGGCGTCGATCTCATGCACCACCGCCTGCGATACCCGACGGACGTCGAGGCGAGCTTCCGGCCGCGACACCGCCGACGAGCGCGGTCGGCGCTCCAGCGAGCGCAAACCAACGATGCGATGGGTCGGCAGCAGCCTCGGTCAAGCCGTTGCGGCGATGGACTGGGCGTCGGGACGGCGCTCGCGGTTCATCGGTTCCAGCTCCGCGGCGAGGTCTTCGTCTCACGCATGGGAACGTTCTTCACTTCAACGTTTTGATCCGAGTCCGCAGCATGTTGGTCAGCAGTTCGGTTTGCCGCGCAGTGAAACCGATCTCCTCGCAGCGGTCAGGCCAGTCTTCGGCTGCTTCGATAATGGAATCGATCATCCTGGACGTTGCACGCTCGCGAATCCCCATGCGTGTGGCGGCTTCGACGAAGTGGCTTCGATCCAACCGATCAGCCGTCCCGTAGAGGGACAACGCCATCGGGTCTTTCCAGCCGGTGTACGGCTGGGTAGTAAGCAGGTCATAGGCAGGCGTTGGCTGCCAAAAGCCTTGCGGCGCGAAGATAGACAGGTTCTTTCCGTGTAAGTCCCCATTGCCGATCAGCCACGAGAACACGACGATTCGAAGTAGCTCGAGGATGGCCGAAGGGCGTGACCCATCGCCCCGGCCGCATGCATCCGCAAGTGTGGTGATCGCTGTCTCGGTGTGTATTCGATATTTCGAAGCGGGAAATACGCCTGCAACCTGGCACGCGTCTTCCTGGGGTATGCGGGTGTTACGTGTCCTGTCGAATCGGTCTACCAACAACGCACTACGGCCGTCGGCATCGTGGAGGAGTCGAGTTCTGGCTGCCTGGAGTCCGCAGTCAACCGCCATTCGCATGAAGAAGTGCTCGTTCTCAACGAGTCGCGGATATCCCGTCGGCGGATTCAGTTTGAGGATCGCCGGTCCCAATGTCGTATTCGCCGGTGTCGACCACATCGCCGCGCTCACCTTGGGTTGGACTCCAGACAACCCCACAGGGTCTGTGTCCAATGAGCCCGTAAGGCGTTGGAAGATCGCACGAAAGTCAGTGTCGCGGCGGGGTTCGAACATTGGGGCGCGCGCGGGTGGCTTGGCGCCCGCCGGCAGCACGCGAACATTTCCAATCGTGTCCGCGCCAATTGCGAGGAGAAGGGTTAGATGGTCATCTGTAGACGTCTTCGTCGAGGACGTCACAACTCCGAGCCGAACACCTTCCGGAAGGAGACCCGCAAAGAACGGTGGGACTGCGCCGCCGGTTGTTGTCAGCGGGTAGTTGCCGTTTATGAGTAGCGACCACGACACCGAGCGATCGCGTGCGGACAAACCGGGAGTCTGCGCCTCGGAGTTGTAAGCAAAGCGGATCTCGTCTCCAGGTAAGCGAGTAAGGCTTGCGACGATCTCGTCATTGAGATAGACGTCCGCGTCGTTTACATCACGGAGGTCGGGGCCCGCGATGGTGGTTGTCATAAGGCGCCCACGTCGGCAGTAGTGATGTTCAGTCGGACGCCGAGTGCCTCGGCAATCTGGACAACTGATCCCAGCTTCACTGAGCCGGTTCCGTACTCCAGGGACTGAACGCTGTACCGCGAGACGCCAGCAAGGTCGGCGAGTAGCTGCTGCGTGAGTCCGAGTCGTATCCGCCTGGCAGCGAAGAACTCACCTATGCGTGTTATTTCAGGCATAGGTGAGCGGCGGGTGGGCGTAGTCCTGCGCGGATCGGGCATCTGCACTCCTTATGCCTGAGTTTTCAGGCATAAGGTGCTAACAGCGGATCCATCGACGCAATGTCCATGGTCGACATTCTCTATGCGTGATTTTTCAGGCATAGGGACAATAGTGGCTAAGGCCAGCGCTCATGTCAACGCTTATGCCTGATTTCCCAGGCATAAGTCGTGTAGGCCTAGCGCTCGGCCAGCAACAGCAGCGCCCACGCGGCAATGGACTGGGCGTCGGTGATCTCGCCGTCGCGGATCATCCGTACCAGCTGCTCGCGGGTGAACCACTCGCTGTGCATGTCCTGTTCCTCCTGCTCGCGGTCGTGCTCACCCTCGGTGAGGCCCGTCGCGAGAAACACCCAGCCGCGCTGGCTGCTCATCCCCGGCGCGACGTCGAGCATGCCCAGCAGTTCCATCGAGGCTGGCCCGTAATCCGGTCTCCTCGCGCAGCTCACGGTTGGCCAGCTCGATCGGATCGAGATCCTCCCTGCCAGGGCGCGGTGCCCTGCGGAAACTCCCAGCGACGCATGCCCAGCGGATAGCGGAACTGCTCGACCAGGTGGAAGCGGTCGCCGTCGCACGGGATCACCAGCGCGTACGTCGGCTTGTCGATCACCGAGTAGATGCCGTGGCTGCCGTCGGGACGCCGGATGTCGTCCTCGCGCAGGGTCAGCCAGCTATTTCGGTAGACCTCACGAGACGCCACCTGACGGATCTGGTTCACGCGCCCAGTATCGCCGAGCGCCATATGGGTAACCTCACGCTCGTGCTGCTGGCCTCCCTCAATCCCACCGCGGTCGCGGGCGGAGCCGACTCGGCGACGCGGTACGCATCGACGGCGCCGTATTGAGCCGCAGCGACCTTGTCGGCGCCGCGACCTCGGTGGCCGAGCGGGTGGGCGCCGCTGGCCGGGTGGCCGTACTGGCGACGCCGACCGCGACGACCGTGCTGGCGATGACCGGATGCCTGATCGCCGGCGTGCCCGTCGTGCCCGTGCCTGCCGATGTCGGCGCGGCCGAACGCCGTCACATCCTCAGCGACTCCGGCGCGCAGGCGTGGCTGGGGGAGAAGCCGCAGGAGACCGACGGCCTGCCGCACATCCCGGTGCGCCTACACGCCCGGTCGTGGCACCGCTACGCCGAACCGCACCCGGACGCGGCCGCGCTGATCATCTACACCTCGGGCACCACCGGTCCGCCCAAGGGCGTGGTGGTGAGCCGGCGCGCGATCGCCGCCGACATCGACATGCTCGCCAAGGCCTGGCAGTGGACACCCGACGACACTCTGGTGCACGGCCTTCCGCTGTACCACGTGCATGGCCTTGTGCTCGGGCTACTCGGTTCGTTGCGGATCGGAAATCGCTTCGTGCACACCGGAAAACCAACGCCCGAGGCGTACGCCGCGGCGCGGTGGCTCGCTGTATTTCGGAGTGCCGACGGTCTGGTCTCGCATCGTGGACAACGTCGATGCGGCGCGCGCACTCACCTCCGCCCGGCTGCTGGTGTCGGGTAGCGCCGCGCTTCCTGTGCCGGTCTTCGACGGGCTGGCCGAGCTGACCGGACACCAGCCGGTGGAACGCTACGGCGCCACCGAATCACTGATCACGTTGTCCACTCGCGCCGACGGCGAGCGCAGGCCTGGCTCGGTCGGGTTGCCGTTGACCGGCGTAGAGACGCGACTGGTCGACGATGACGGATCCACCGTGCCGCATGACGGCGAAACCATTGGGCGCCTTCATGTTCAGGGCCCGACGATGTTCGACGGCTACCTCAACCGACCCGACGCCACCGCGGATGCGTTTGACGGCGGATTGGTACCGCACCGGCGACGTGGCGGTGATCGACGACGCGGGCATGCACCGGATCGTCGGCCGCGAATCGGTCGACCTGATCAAGACCGGCGGCTTCCGGGTCGGCGCCGGCGAGATCGAGACCGTGCTGCTCGGCCATCCCGGTGTGGCCGAGGTCGGCCGTGGTCGGTGTGCCGGACGACGATCTCGGTCAGCGCATCGTCGCGTTCGTCGTCGGTGACGCCGAGGCGCAGGCGTTGATCGACTTCGTGGCGCAGGAGCTTTCGGTGCACAAGCGACCGCGCGAGGTGCGGCTGGTGGACAAGCTGCCGCGCAACGCGATGGGCAAGGTGCTGAAGAAGGAGTTGGGAGCGAGAAATGAGCACTGACGTTCGACGAGATCTGCATCGACGCTCACGACGCCACCGCACTGGGTACCTGGTGGTCAAAGGTGCTGGGCTGGCCGACACCATGTCGATGATGACGGCGATGTCGTGCTCGAGGCTCCACCCGGTGCGGGACCCAACTGGCTGTTCATCGCGGTTCCCGACGAGAAAGTGGTGAAGAACCGCATCCACCTCGACTTCCGCCCCGACGATCAGCAGGCCGAGGTGGACCGCGTCATCGGTCTGGGCGCACGCCACGTCGACATCGGGCAACGGGCGACGAGAGCTGGGTGGTGCTGGCCGATCCGGAGGGCAACGAATTCTGCATTCTCGCCGCGACCGATTGATGCGCGTACCACCGCGAGCAGCGCATGTTCACAGCCGTAGCATTCTGGCTGGTGCACCGCCGCGACGGCCGTGCCGATAGAACCCGTAGCCGCCACCGAGCCGGCGCCGCCGCCGGAACCGCTCGACATCGGCCCCGCGGCCACCGACACCTACGGCGGCTGGCTCCCCGACGGCACAGACCCTGAGCCCGTTCGACACGTCCAATCCGATCGTTGGCTCAGCTCGATCCGGCGCTTGCTCAGGGCGATCCAGGATGCGGCAGCAAGGCCGCAAGCCGCAGGGCATCGACATCCGGATCAACTCCGGCTGGCGCTCAAAGGGATTCCAGCAGCGGCTGTTCGATGACGCGCGTCCGCACCTACGGCAGCGCAGATATGGCGAGGCAGTTCGTCGCATCGCCCGAGGTGTCGAAGCACGTTGACGGGCAAGCCGTAGACATCGCTCCCGTCGAGGCCGACAAGCTGGCTGATCGCGCAACGGCGCCGCAGTTCGGCCTCTGCCAGATCTATGCAAACGAGATATGGCATTTCGAGCTGGCGGTCGACGAGCAGGGCCGTTGCCCGCCGCTGAGGCCCAACGCCGCCGGCTGAGCTCAGGTGCGTCTGCCGGAAATGCTCTGCGAGACAGCAGGACCACCGCAAGACCCGAGAGCCACCAGCGACGCGCCCGCCCAGGGCAGCGACGACAGCCCGGCGGTGTGGAGCAGACCGGCGCCGATGGCCGCCCCGCCGGCGATGCCCGACGTTGGCGCGTGGCGTTCACCCACGCACCGGCCAGTTCCGGCGACACCGCATGCGTGCGTACCGCGCAGGCCTGATAGATCGACGGCATACCGCCGAAAGCGCCGTTCCAGACTGCCGCTGCGACAATCACTGCCACGAGCGTCGGCCATGTGCCGCCGAGCACGACGACCGCAGCCGATGACGACTGCCAGCAGGACCACCGCGGTTCGTCTCGGGTTGCGGTCGAGAGTGTCGGCCGACGTACCACAGCCCGAGCAGTCCACAGGCGCCGCACACGAGCAGAATCGGGCCGACGAACGCCGGGCTGACGCCACTGGACAGCAGCAACACGCTGACGAAGGTGTACACCGTGAACTGCCCCAGAAACGTCAGCAAATTCGACGCCGAGACCGCGGCGAGTGCGCCACGCCCGCCGCCGCCCGAACGCTGCGCTCGAGACAGGTTCATGGCCCACGCTCGGCAGCAACCGCTTGACGAGCGACGAACGCCAGAATCGACAGTCCGGCCAGGATCGCGAAGGACATTCGCCAGCCGGCGGCGTTGCCGAGCGACAGTCGACAACGGCACTCCCAAAACGAAACCGGCCGATGCACCGCCGCCGACGAGCGCGAGCGCCCGCCCGACATCGGCCCGCGCCACCAGTCGTGGCGCGTATCCGATGACCAACGAGAAGAACAGGGCGTGCGTCATCCCGCCGACCGTGCGGCCCGACCGCGACGACAGCGAATATCGGCGCGGCGGCCACCAGCGCGTTGCTCAGTGCGTAGCCCAGCAGGGTCGCCAGCAGCAGAGGCTTGCGGCCGAAGCGGGAGGTGGCCAGGGTCAACGGGACCGCCAGCGTGGCGACCATCACCGCATACAGGCTGACCAGCAGGCCGGTGACGGATTCGGACACCGCGAACGTGCGCGCCGATATCGGGTAGCAGCCCCACCGGCAGCATCTCGGTCGTCACCGCAAGGCACGACGCCAACCCGAGCGAAAGCAGCCCCGGCAGGGTCGCGCGAAGGCTCTGCGCGGGGTAGCGCGATCGGCGGCAGTGTCACCATCCCGAATATACTCGTTGGCAACGAGTATATTCAAATGGGATACTACCGGCGATGGCACACGACCGCGGCAGGCGGCACAGATGCGGTGGTTGGGCGCGGCGCAACTGATCGGGGTGGTGCGGTCCGAGCCGGGGATCACCCGGGCAGGCGCAGCGCAGCGCCTCGGTATCGGCAGCGGCGGCGCCACCGAGCTGGTCGCGCGGATGCGTCGAGGCACGGCTGCTCGACGAGACACCCGCGCCCGCGCACGGGTCGCGGCAGGCCGACGACGGTGCTGGGGCCCCATGCCGACGGGCCGCTGGTGCTTGCGGCCGACCTGCGGGCGGCGGACTGGCGACTGGCTCTGGCCGGTCATCGACGGTGTGCCGCAGGTCGTCGCCGAGGCCGAATATGCGGCGGGGGACTCGGACGCCGTGCTCAGAGCAGATGGCGCAGAAGCGATCGGTGCGGTCTACCGGCGGAATTCCAAGCGGCTCAGGGCGATAGCGGTCTCCGTTGCGGGGCCCATCAGCGGCTCCAAGCTTGGTCAGTTCACGCCGCGGGGCTGGAATGACGTCGACCTGTCGGCGTTGACCGCGAAGGTCCCAGACCGCGCGGGCGTCCGGCTGCTAGTCGGGCAACGACGCCACGCTGGCGGGACTGGCCGAGGCGCGCACCGGTGCCGCGCGCTCGGCGGCGACGGCGCTGCACCTGATGGTCGCGCAGGGCATCGGCGGCACGCTGGTGGTCAACGGCGAGCCGATCTACCGGGCGCGCACGGCGCGGCGGGCGAATACGGCCACATCCCGTTCGCCGACCCGACTCTGGTCTGCCCGTGCGGGGCGCGGGGCTGCTGGGATCTGACCGTCGACGGGCGCGCGCTGGCCCGGCATCTTGGCGATCCGCCACCCGACGACGCGGTCGGCTACGTCCACGACCTCATCGGCACGACCCGACCGAGATGCGCTGACGCGCCGGGCATTTGAGGCCGTGGCGGCGTCGCTGGGCCGGGGCATCGGTGGCTTGGTCAACCTGCACGATCCCGAGGTCGTCACGCTGGGCGGGGTTGCGGCGCCGCTGCGGGCGCCGCTCCGGACGCCTTCAACGACGCGTACCGCGAGGCGCCTGATGGCGTTTCGCAAAGACTCAGCACCGCCGGTGCGCGATGGCGTACACGGTGAAGAGGGACCGCTGCACGGCGCGGTCGCGCTGGCGCTCGACCACGTCACCACCGCTGCCGGACTCGCCGAATTGGGCCGCACGGCAGCGTGTTTGACGCCTGCTAGTTGGCGTGCAGGGCCTCGTTGAGGGTGATGCCGGTGCCGTCGCGCTTGACGACCTCGACCGCGCCGGTCACCGAATTACGCCGGAACAGAAGGTTATTCGCGCCCGACAGCTCGCGCGCCTTGACCGTCCTGACCGTCGGAGGTCTGCACCTTGGTCCCCGCGGTGACATACAGACCGGCCTCGACGACGCAGTCGTCGCCGAGCGAGATGCCCAGCCCGGCGTTGGCGCCGAGCAGACAGCGCTTGCCCACCGAGATGACCTGACGTGCCGCCGCCGGACAGCGTGCCCATGATCGACGCGCCACCGCCGACATCGGAGCCGTCGCCGACCACCACGCCCGCCGAGATGCGGCCTTCGACCATCGAGCTGCCGAGCGTTCCTGCGTTGAAGTTGACGAAGCCCTCGTGCATGACGGTCGTGCCGGAGGCCAGGTGCGCGCCCAGCCGCACCCGGTCGGCATCGGCGACGCGCACGCCCGAGGGCACCACGTAGTCGACCATGCGCGGGAACTTGTCGACGCCGTAGACGGTGACCGGTCCGCGGCGGCGCAGCCGGGCCCGCACGAACTCGAAGTCCTGCACCGCGCATGGGCCGTGATTGGTCCACACCACGTTGGTCAACACGCCGAAGAAGCCGTCGGCGTTCAGTCCGTGCGGCGCGACCAGCCGATGCGAGAGCAGGTGCAGCCGCAGGTAGGCGTCATAGGCGTCGGTCGCCTTGTCGTCCAGCGACGAGATGGTCGTGCGGACGGCGACCGTCTCGACGTCGCGGTCCTCGTCGCGCCCGGTCAGCTCCGCCAACTCGGGCGGGACCTCGGCGACCGACAGCCGCACCGTGCCGGATGGGACCGTCGGCGCCCAGTTCGGGCTCCGGGAACCACGTGTCGAGGACCGATCCGTCGGCGGCGATGGTCGCCAGGCCGATACCTGCAGCAGAAGTCACGGTCCAAAACCGTACTCGACTAACCTCAGGCAGTGTGGGCCTGGACTTACGTGGCGATCCGATTGCGCTGACCGCGGCGCTGGTGGACATCCCCAGCGAGTCGCGCCATGAGCAGCGCATCGCCGACGAGATCGAGGCCGCGCTGTGCGCCCAGACCGAAGACTTCGAGATCGTGCGCAACGGCAACGCCGTGCTGGCCCGCACGAACCTGGGCCGGCCGTCTCGGGTGCTGCTGGCCGGCCACACCGACACCGTTCCCGCCGCGGACAACCTGCCCAGCAAGCTCGAGGGCGAACAGCTGCACGGCTGCGGCACCTCGGACATGAAGTCCGGCGACGCGGTGTTCCTGCACCTGGCCGCAACGGTCGCCGACCCGACACACGACTTGACGCTCGTGATGTACGACTGCGAGGAGATCGATTCCGCCGCCAACGGGCTGGGCCGCATCGAGCGCGAACTGCCTGACTGGCTGCAGGCCGACGTCGCCATCCTCGGCGAACCGTCGGGCGGCTTCATCGAGGCAGGTTGTCAGGGCACGCTGCGCGTCGTCGTCAGCGGCCAACGGAACCCGCGCGCATTCCGCGCGATCCTGGTTGGGCGACAACGCGATTCACAAGCTCGGCGACGTGCTGGCCCGGCTGAAGGCCTATCAAGCCCGCAGCGTCGACATCGACGGCTGCATCTACCGTGAGGGGCTGTCCGCCGTTCGCATCGACGGCGGGGTGGCGGGCAACGTCATTCCCGACGCCGCGTCGGTCACCGTGAACTTCCGCTTCGCGCCGGACCGCAGCGTCGATCAAGCGCTCGAGCATGTGCGCGAGGTGTTCGACGGGCTCGACGTGCAGATCGAACTGACCGATGCCGCGGCGGGCGCGCTGCCCGGGCTGACCAAGCCGGCCGCCGCCGCACTCGTCGACGCTGCCGGCGGGCAGGTGCGTGCCAAGTACGGCTGGACCGACGTCGCACGATTCGCGGCGCTGGGCATCCCGGCGGTCAACTACGGGCCCGGCGACCCCAACCTCGCGCACCGCGCCGACGAACATGTCGAGGTGGCGCTGATCACCGCGGTCACCGACATGCTGCGGCGATATTTAAGCGGTTGACGCGGCCCCTACCCTGGAAACATGCGGTGAGACCCGGACCTTGTGTTCCCCGTCGCCTATCCACGAGAGCTCTCTCGGATGTCTTCCATTGTTTGTTCCCATGTGTCATTCGCCTGGCCCGACGACACGCCGCTGTTCACCGACCTGTCCTTCAGCGTCGGCGACGGCCGCAGCGGGCTGGTGGCACCCAACGGGGCCGGCAAGAGCACGCTGCTCAAGCTGATCGCCGGCGAATTCCGGCCCACCGCAGGGGCGATCGTCGTCGACGGCACCGTCGGCTACCTGCCGCAGACGCTGCCGTTTGACGCCAAGCGCCACGTGGCCGACGTGTTGGGCGTGGCGCCTGTGCTCGCCGCGTTCGAGGCGTTGGCGGCAGGCGACGCAGGCGAGGACGTCTTCAGCGCGATCGGCGACGACTGGGACATCGAGGAGCGCACCCGCGCGCAACTCGACCGTCTCGGCCTTGGCAACATCGCCTTTGACCGACGGCTGGGCTCGTTGTCCGGCGGCGAAGTGGTGTCGCTGGGGTTGGCCGCGCAGCTGCTGAAGCGGCCCGATGTGCTGCTGCTCGACGAGCCCACCAACAACCTCGATGTCGACACCCGGCGCCGGCTCTACGACGCCCTGGACGACTACACCGGATGCCTGCTGCTGGTCAGTCACGACCGGGTGCTGCTCGACCGGATGGACCGCATAGCCGAGCTGCACCGCGGCGAAATGCTGTTCTACGGAGGCAATTTCAGCATGTACCAACAGACAGTGCAGGAGAAGCAGCAGGTGGCGGAAGCCAATCTGCGCAACGCCGAGCAACAGCTCAAACGTGAGAAGCGCCAGCGCCAGGAGGCACGTGAGCGGGCCGCCCGCCGGTCGAGCACCGCGGCGCGCAACGTGAAAGACGCCGGGCTGCCGAAGATCGTCGCAGGCAAACTGAAGCGAGACGCGCAGGAGTCGGCGGGCCGCGCCGATGACGTGCACGCCAAACGGGTGAACGAGGCGCGGGCGCAACTCGACGACGCTGAGGATGCGCTTCGCGACGACGACGCGATCGTGCTGGACCTGCCGGACACCAACGTGCCCGCAGGGCGCACGGTGTTTCGGGGCGACGGCATTCAGGTCAGCCGCGGCGGGCGAAAGCTATTCGATGGCAACGGCATTGACCTGAACGTCCGCGGTCCCGAACGCATCGCACTGACCGGTCCCAATGGGGCGGGCAAGTCGACGCTGCTGCGAGTCATCGCAGGCGACCTGCAGCCGGACGCAGGTGATATCCAGCGGGCCGACGGCCGCATCGCATACCTGTCGCAGCGCCTGGATCTGCTGGACCCCGACCGCACGGTCGCGCAGAGTCTGTCCACGTTCGCGCCGAGCCTGACCCACACCCGGCGGATGCATTTGCTCGCCCAATTCTTGTTCAGCGGCAATAGGATTCACCTCCCGGTGGCTGCGTTGTCGGGAGGCGAGCGGCTTCGGGCCACGCTGGCGTGCGTGCTCTACGCCGAGCCCGCGCCCCAGTTGCTACTGCTCGACGAGCCAACCAACAACCTGGACCTGCTCAGCGTCGGCCAGCTCGAGGCCGCGCTCAATGCATACGAAGGGGCGTTCGTCGTCGTCAGCCACGACGAGCGGTTTCTTGCCGAGATCGGGATAGGACGCCGGCTCCGATTAGCGGACCGACAGCTATCGCCGGCACGGTAAATTTGTAGGTCATGTCCATACCTCCCGATCAGAGCCCGTACGGGTCGCAGACGGTGACCGGTCCCGGCTGGCCGAACGTCGACGAGGAGATGCTGGCTGCCGCGGCGGCGACCTACGAGGCGCTCGCGATGAGAATCACCGGATCGATCGTTCCCCAGCAGCACGGTCAGCTGATGAAGCTGTCCGATGTGTGGGAGGGTGCCGGGTCGCTGGCCGCCACCGGCGAGGCCACCACAATTATCGGTGGTCACGAGGCCAACGCCGCACACGCAGCCGCGATCGCGGGCAAGCTGCGCGCGATGGAGGCCACCGTCGTCAAGGCCAAGATGTTGGCGAACACCATCGCCCAAGAGGTCCAGCACGAGTGCGAGGCGCTCTCGGCGATGCCCTTCAGCAACGCCCAGGAGCTGGTGCAGAGCCGCATCAAGATGGGGTTGTCCCAGAACATGGCCAACGTGACGGCGCACACGACAGAACTTGCCAACACTCTTGGCGTGCCCCCGAGCATCCCGTTTCCCGGTGCTGCCCCGTCGGTGCCCGGCGGGAAAGAGACGAAAGACACCGCGGAAGAGGCCGCGAAACAGGCTGGTGGCGGTTCCCAGCAGGCGATGCAGATGCTGAGCCAGATGGGATCGATGGCAGCGCAGCTCCCGATGCAGCTAGGCCAGGCCGTGATGGCCGTGCCTCAGCAGATGGGCCAGCAGCTGCAGCAGTTGTCTCAGCCGCTGCAACAGCTGACCTCGATGTTCGGCTCGGGAGGCAAAGCGGATTCACTGGGTGCCGCCGGTCTGCCGTTCTCCTCGTTCTCCAACCATCCGCTGGCGGGAGGCTCGGGTGCGGGTGGAGGCTCGGGCATGGTGAAGGCGGCGTCGCTGCCCGGCTCCGGCGGTATGCCCCTGCAGACGCCGCAGATGGCGAATCTGGTCGGCACCAAGTCCGTGAGCACCGCGCCTGCGGAAGGCGCCGCGGCAGGATCCACCGCGACCGGCGGGGTCGCCCCGACGGCATCGGGGGCCGGCATGGGCGGAATGGCGCCGATGATGGGTCAGCGTGGTGACGGCGGTGGCGGCACCAGTGCAAGTCTCGCGGTGCCCGCGCCCCTCGAACATGATCTCGATGAAGGCGAGGACGACGATGAATGGTGATGGGGGAGCGCAGTGACTGATCCGCTGAGGAAGCCCGACGCGCTGGGCTGGGATCCGGCAGCTGTCGAGCTTCCCGAGATACCGATGATTCCCGCCGGCCAGGACGCATTGAGCGCGACCATCTCGGCGGTACTTCCGACACTGGCCGCGCCGCTGGCCGCCAATGTCGCGACGCTGCAGGCGAAGGAGACCATGTTCGCGGGCAAACTGGGCGCCGCACAGACGGCGTATCAGAATTCCGACGACGCCGGCTCACAGTCCGTCGGCCAAATCGTCGGCATGCTCGGACAGGTCGGCCAGCAAGCAGGGCAGATGGGACAGATGGCGGGTGCGCCCGCCCAGGCGCTCGGCGGAACAACCGGAATATTCGGTTCGCTGATGCAGCAGGCCATGCAGGGAGCCAAAGACGGCGGGGCAGACCAGTCGTCCGGTGGTCAGAATGCCGGTGGCGCGGCCGGGGCGACGGGCGTCGCAGCCGGGGGTCCGGTCGCAGCGGGCGGCCAACCGCAGCAATCGCGCGACGACGCAGGCGGCACCCCTGAGGAGCGAACCACCGAGCAGCGCCAAGAACCCCAGCAACATGAACGTGAACCGTTGCAGCGCGCCGAAACAAATGACCGCGTCGCAGCCGGGCCGACGGATGCCGGGCAAGGCCCGGCGCCGGTGCACTCGCCTGAACACCGTCGCGGCGACGAGGATCTCGGCCGCCGGATGTAACTGCCGCGCAGCTCTTTTGGGCGACGCCCGTTGTGCCCACCTATCCGCGACAACTCCCTGGCCCGCGTCTTTAGCCCGGTATTGCCGCGGACATAGCTGCTCTAATCATGGCTTTGACCTGGGTAAACGCTGTTGTCGCTGGAGGCGGGGCGCAACGGAGGTCCCCCGCTGCACGGCGATTCAGTCCGACTGCGGACGCGGCGGCGCCGGCTCGGCGCGCTCGGGCTTGGGTTCCTCGGGCTTGGGTTCCTCGGGCACCCGACCTGCTGTGGCGGTATTTCCCGCCGCGGCTTGATCACCCTGCTCCTCGTCGCCGGCAGCGCCCGACAGGCCGGGCGCCTTCCCGGCCGCCTCTGAGACTTGTTGGGCGATCTGCTGCGCGCCCTGCATGACCTGTTGTGGAACCTGTTGCAGCCCTTGGGCTACGCCCGGTCGCACGGGCGTCGGCGAAGTCGAGAACTTCCACCACGACCGCACCGCATTGTTGTTGCTCGGCGTGGTCGAGCAGGGTGCTGATCGCCGCGCGTACCCGCCCATCGCGGCGCGATGCCGACAAACCGCGGTGGCAACCGGGATGGTGGCGGGTTCACCGATCGGATTGACCGGCGCGATCCAGCACACAGGTTGCCGAAGTGATCGGCGTTGAGATCGACACCCAACACCGGCACGGCGCGCAGCACCTCCAGTGTCGGCGCCGGCTCGGGGGCGATGGTCCACGACGCATCCAGATGCCAGCGGTCCCGATCCAGGTCGTAGCTGATGTCATAGCGCACCGCTCGGCGCGCGGTCACCCGCTCGGCCCATTCGGTACCGCGGTGGGTGAACTCACCGGCGCCCCGATCACCAGGTGGGTGCCTAATTCGGCGGCCAGGTCGGCGGGCACCTTCAGGCGCAGCTGACCCTGCTCATCGACGCGGATGGTTTCGTTGCCGCCGGGCTTGCCCGACTCCCCATCGGCGGTCAAAAACATCCGCGCCGCATCCCACTGATCGCGCCATTGCTGTTCGGTCATCTCGGCGGCCTCAAGGTGGTTGCGGTTGCGCCACAACCGCTTCCCACCCACCACCATCGACGGGTGTCCCGCCGCCAGTGCACCCTCGGCGGCGGCCAGCCGCTGGCGCAACACCGCCAGCCGGCGGGTCTTGGCGAACCGCTCGGACGCGCTGCGATACCCCCGCCAGCGTCGGCCACGTCTTCGACGAGCCACGTTCATCGGCAGGTTCGGGCGCCCGCTCGCCGGGACGCAACGCACACCGCCCCGCCAAGGCCGCAACCGCGTCACCCAGATCCCTCACGTGGGCCGCCAGACCACGCATCCCCAACTGGTATTGGTCCTCGACAGAGCGGGTGATCGCACCGGCCCACCGCGACGACGACACCGCAGTGATCGCCTGCTTGCGCTCGGCACGCCACGCCGCCCGGCCGACACGATGCCCCTGCAGCGGCTGCGTGAGGGACTGCGCAATCTGACCGACCTGCTGGCCGACCTGGCTGACCATCTGGCCCGTCGTGTCCGCGCCTCCGCCCGCGCCTCCGCCAGTCGCCGGCGGCGAGCCCTCCAATGTCTCGGCCGCAGCGCGCAACGTCGCGGCCCCGTTCTGATCGCCGCTCTCATACATCTTGGCGGCTTTCTGCAGTAGCTGCGAGATCGCGCTGCCAGAGCTTCCGGTGGCCGCAAGCGTGCCCTGGCGAGACCCGAGCACACCGCTGAGTGCGGTGCTGACCGCGGAGGCAATTGCCCCGTGACTGGTCTGTACATCCGCCGCTTCGGGTACCGCCGTCCCCATCAACTGCGACAGCCCAGCGACCACTTCATCGTGGATCTGGGCGTGAGACCGCATGCCGTCGGGCTGTACGTAAAGGGGGTCACTCATGGCAAATAAATTCTATGGCCGCACGCCTACCGGGCGTGACGCAAATTTCCCAGAGGGTGTTAAGCGTTTTCGGCCTTCGCCTCGGCGTCGGAGGCTGCCCGCTTCATTCCGAGAGCGGCCAGCCGCGACGCCACCTCCCGAAGTGCGGCGGCATCCCGAGCGGTCACCGCACGTCCGTAGTCGAGCGCCAATTGTCCGAAGACACAAGGAATTTCGGCACCAAGGCGAGCAATCGTGTCGGCCGCCCGGATGTCACCCAATCGCGCTGCGTCGAGCAGGGCCCGCAGCGCCACCGCCGACTGGCCGCCGCGCTCGGCCGCACGTGCCGCCTCTCGCGCGGCAGCGACCGCCCCATGCTCATCACGGCGTGCGGCAAGGGTCCACGCGCGCGCCAAAGAAAGCTCCGGTGCGAACAGCATCGACTTCAAGCCATGCCGAGATTCCGCGCGCGTCAACACCTTTCCCGCTTCGACCGCCTCACCCAGTTGCCCCAACGCCTGGGCGAGCAGCATCAACGCCAGCGGCCCCCACGAATACCCGGTGGGTGCCAGCGCCGCCGCGGCGCCACGCAACAGCGTCACAGCAGACTCGAGCTCACCCTTGGCGATCAGCACATCGGCCACCACCACTTCACCGATCGCGCGGCCCGGCTGCTGCAGCTGAGCAAAATCGGTGAGCTGCTGGCCCAGCGCCTGGGCACGGTCCAGCTCGCCGGCCATCAACAGCGCAGTCGTCTGACCGAAGCCGCTGGTGAACCGCAACAGACCGGGATGCCCGGCGGCGATCGCGCGTTCGGCCAGCCCGTCGACCTCACCGAACCGGCCCATCCGCGCGGCGCTCAGCGCCGCCGCGGCCGCCGCCCACCCGACCGCGGTGTCATCGGCCGCCGGTGACGCCAGCACCTCGTGGGCGATCTGCTTGGCGCGGCTGGGACTGCCCGCGTTCATCGCGAAAGTCGCCGAAAGGGCGTCGAGAGTGGTCTGCGCCGCCGGGGTCGACACCCTGCCGCGCGTCGTCCGCAGGAACGCGGTCGCGCGTTCCGGTTCGCTCAGCATCCAGAACTGGTTAGCGGCGCGCGGCAGCGCCCATTCCATCAGCTCGGTCTCGGACAGTGTCGACGGATCCACCGCGTCGAGCACGGCATCGGCCTCCCGGCCGCGGCCCTGCCACGCCAGCGCATAGGCCAGGGTCTGCCGCGTCGCCAGCGATGGTGACCGATCGAGCGCGGCCCGAGCCAGTCGTTCGCTCAGTTCGAGGTCGCCCAGCCGCAGCGCCTCCTCGGCCGCCGAGGCCAGGTCAGCCACCGGCTGCGGGCTGTCGCTGTCGAGTGCAAGCACCGCCAGCCGCAGCCGGTCGACCACGCCGGCGGGTGGCGAGGCGGCCACCCGATCCACCAGCTGCGCGCGCAGCCGGCGCATGTCGGGTCCGCCCAGCGCGTCACCAACCGCGTCGACGAACAGCGGGTGCGCCGGACGAACTCGGTCCCCGTCGATGACGACGGCGCCTTCGGCTTCGGCGGCGGTGACGGCCTCACGCCCCGCAAGCGCGGTCACGTCGGCGAGCGAAAGCGGATCTTCAATCGCCAGGTACTCCAGCACCCGGTGCGCCGGGCCGGGCAGCGCCGCGACGAATTCTTCGACCAGTGAGGCCTGCCTGCTGTCGTCGTGGCCGGCCGGATCGACATCGATCCGCGCCAAAAGGTCGTCACGCCACAGCGCCGAAATCTCGTCGGCGACAGGCCCCGTTGGCGAGACCGTCACGATCAGTTTCACCGCGCCGCTGACCGCCAGCTGGTAGACCAGCGCCGCGGACAGCTTGTCCAGCAGATGCGCGTCGTCGACGATCAAGAGCCTGCCGTCGCTCAGTGACTCGCGCGCGGCCCGCAGTACTGCCGCCGTCTTGCCCGTGCCCGGCACGTCGATCAGGTGATTGAACGCGGCGAACGGGACCGCAGGCGTCGTCGCGGTCATCCAGTCGACGCGGTCGAACTGGGAGGCCAGCCGGTCTGCCGCGGCGCGTGCCAGCCACGTCTTGCCGACACCCGCCGAACCGATCAGCACAGCGCCGGTCCGGTTGCGGACAGCCGTTTCGAGCAGTTCCCGTGCCGGTTCGCGCGGTGCGGTCACCCACTCAACAGGCACCGCCGGAGTCTATGGCTACGTTATCCGTGTGTCCGGAGAACCAGACCGCGAATGGGCGGTGTGTGTGTACTGCGCGTCCGGCCCAACGCATCCCGAGCTGTTGGCGTTGGCCGTCCGCGTCGGAGAAGCGATCGCCAAGCGCGGCTGGACGCTGGTGTCCGGCGGCGGCAACGTCTCGGCGATGGGCGCGCTGGCCGGCGCGGCCCGCTCCCAGGGCGGCCGAACCATCGGCGTCATCCCGAAGGCCCTGGTGCACCGGGAGGTCGCCGATACCGATGCCGACGAACTCGTCGTCACCGACACCATGCGCGACCGCAAGCAGGTGATGGAGGACCGCGCCGACGCGTTCATTGCGCTGCCCGGCGGTATCGGCACCCTCGAGGAATTCTTCGAAGCCTGGACAGCGGGTTATTTGGGTATGCATGACAAGCCGGTGGTGATGCTCGACCCGATGGGCCACTACGACGGCCTGCTTGCGTGGCTGCACGGGCTCGTCGGCAGCGGATACGTCGCGGAAGGCGCACTGGATCGGTTAGTGGTCGTCGACGACGTCGAGGTGGCGTTGGAGGTGTGTGCACCGAGAGGTGACGGTGGTCACTAGGGTGTGCGACAAACGAACAGGGGAGGTCTCGAGGCATGACACGCGAGAAGTCGGGGACCCGCAGTAGCGTCGGGCTGTTGGATATCGCGACACACGTGCCGGGGCTGTTGATGGATGCACCCGCCATCCTGCGCGGTGTGATCACAGGATTCGGGGCTCGCCCGTCGGCCAAGACCTCGATCGGCAGGGTGTTCCAGGAGCGCGCGGCCCACCACGCGGACAAGGTTTTCCTCAAGTTCGAGGACCAGGAGATCAGCTACCGCGAGGCCAATGAGACCGTCAACCGCTACGCCGCCGTGCTGGCGGCGCGGGGGGTGGGCCACGGCGACGTCGTCGGCATCATGCTGCGCAACTCACCTGACCCGGTCCTGCTCATGCTGGCGGCGGTCAAGTGCGGCGCGATCTCCGGAATGCTGAACTACCACCAGCGCGGCGACGTGCTCAAGCACAGCCTTGGGCTGTTGTCCGCCAAGGTTGTCGTCGCCGACCCGGACTTCGTCGACCCGATCACAGAATGCGGCGCCGACACCGATGCGCTGGTAACCCTGGACGAGTTCAGGCAGCTGGCGGAGACCGCGCCGACCAGCAATCCGGCGACCACCTCTGCGGTGCTGGCAAAGGACAAGGCGTTTTACATCTTCACCTCGGGCACCACCGGCATGCCGAAGGCCAGCGTGATGACGCACTACCGCTGGCTGCGGGCGCTCGCCGGGTTCGGCGGCCTCGGGATGCGGTTGAACAGCAACGACACCCTTTACTGCTGCCTGCCGCTGTACCACAACAACGCGCTGACGGTCGCGCTGTCGGCGGTGCTCAATGGGGGTTCGACGCTGGCACTGGGCAAGTCGTTCTCGGCGTCGAAGTTCTGGGACGACGTCGTCCGCTACGACGCCACCGCGTTCGTCTACATCGGCGAGATCTGCGCGTATCTGCTCAACCAGCCACCCAAGGACACCGACCGCAAGCACAAGGTGCGGGTGATTTGCGGCAACGGCCTGCGCCCATCGATTTGGGACGACTTCACCGAACGGTTCGGCATCGAACGGGTCTGCGAGTTCTACGGCGCCAGCGAGGGCAACACGGCGTTCGTCAACGTACTGAACATTCCGAGGTCCACCGGGGTGTGCCCGACGCCGGTGGCGTTCGTGGAGTACGACGGCGAATCGGGCGAACCGGTGCGCGACGACAACGGCCGCGTCAAGAAGGTGCGCAACGGCGAGCCCGGACTGCTGTTGTCCAAGGTGAGCAACTTCCAGCCGTTCGACGGCTACACCGACAAGGAAGAGTCGGAGAAGAAGTTGATCCGCGACGCGTTCAAAGAGGGCGACGTCTGGTTCAACACCGGCGACCTGATGCGTTCGCAGGGCTTCGGGCATGCGGCGTTCACCGACCGGCTCGGCGACACGTTCCGGTGGAAGGGCGAGAACGTCGCCACCACCGAAGTCGAGGCGGCGATCTCCACCGACCCGCAGGTCGAGGAGGCGACGGTGTTCGGCGTCGAGGTCGAGGGCGCGGGCGGCAAGGCGGGCATGGCGGCGATCCAGCTCAAGGAGGGCAAGGAGTTCGACGGCAAGGCACTGGCCAAGGCTGCCTTTGACAAGCTGCCCGGTTACGCGGTGCCGTTGTTCGTCCGCGTTGTGGAGGAGCTCGCTCACACATCGACGTTCAAGAGCCAGAAGGTCGACCTTCGCAAGGAGGGTTACGGCGCCGGCTCGGGAGAGGGCGACGACGACGTGGAGATCGAGGATCCGATCTACGTGCTGTCCGGCAAGGACGAGGGCTACGTCGAGTTCTACGACGAGTACCCCAAAGAGGTTGCCGACGGCAAGAAGCCCAAATAGCAGCGACTTGTGTGCGTTCTGGAGCGCTCATCGCTCCTAAATGCACACAAATCGCAGGCCCGTAACCTGGAAGGCGTGTTGTCGACCTTCTGCGGCCGCCCGGTGGCCGGCGATCGAGCGCTGATCATGGCGATCGTGAACCGGACACCGGACTCGTTCTACGACCGCGGTGTCACTTTCACCGATGACGCCGCGAAGGCGGCAGCGCACCGGGTGATCGAAGAGGGCGCCGACGTCGTCGACGTGGGCGGCGTCAAAGCAGGCCCGGGCGGGCCGGTCGATATTTACGAGGAGATCGTTCGGGTCGTCCCATTCATCGAATGGTTGCGCGGCACCTTCCCCGACCAGCTGATCAGCGTCGACACCTGGCGCTCGGAGGTGGCCAAGCAGGCCTGCGCCGCCGGTGCCGACCTCATCAACGACACCTGGGGCGGCCACGACCCGGCCCTCGCCGAGGTCGCAGCCGAGTTCGGGGCAGGCCTGGTGTGCTCGCATACCGGCGGTGCGACGCCGCGGACACGACCCTTTCGCGTCAACTACGGCACATCCGAGCGCGGCGTCGTCGACGACGTGCTCGCCGAAGTGACCGCCGCCGCCGAGCGGGCGGTGGCCGTCGGTGTGGCGCGTGACGCGGTGTTAATCGATCCGACCCACGATTTCGGCAAGAACACTTATCACGGTCTTAGTTTGTTGCGCCACGTAAACGACCTTGTAAAAACTGGATGGCCAGTCCTGATGGCGCTGAGCAACAAGGATTTCGTCGGGGAAACTCTGGGTGTGGACCTGACGGAACGCTTGGAGGGCACCCTGGCCGCGACCGCCCTGGCCGCAGCCGAGGGGGCCGCGATGTTCCGGGTGCATGAAGTCGGGCCCACACGACGCGTGCTGGAAATGGTCGCGTCGATCCAGGGCGCACGTCCACCGACGCGCACGGTGAGGGGACTGGCATGACACTTACTCCAGAACTGCCCGGAACGGACGTCATCACCGGGAGATGGCTGACCGATCACAGCTGGAACCGGCCGTCGTGGACCATCGACGAACTGGTGGCAGCCAAGTGCGGGCGCACCATCTCGGTGGTGCTGCCTGCGCTGAACGAGGAAGACACCGTCGGAAGCGTCGTCGAGACCATCACACCGCTGCTGGGCGGGCTGGTCGACGAGCTGATCGTGCTGGACTCCGGATCCACCGACGACACCGAGATCAGGGCCGTCGCGGCTGGTGCCCGGGTGGTCAGCCGCGAGGTCGCGCTGCCCGAAGTGGAGCCGCAACCGGGTAAGGGTGAGGTGTTGTGGCGGTCGCTGGCCGCCACCACTGGCGACATCGTCGTGTTCGTCGACTCCGACCTGATCGACCCCGATCCGATGTTCGTGCCAAAGCTGGTCGGTCCGCTGCTCACCACTGAAGGCGTACATCTGGTCAAGGGCTTTTACCGGCGGCCCCTGAAGGTCAGCGGCAGCGAGGACGCCAACGGCGGTGGCCGGGTCACCGAGCTCGTCGCACGACCGCTGCTGGCGTCGTTGCGGCCCGAACTGAGCGCCATCCTGCAGCCGCTGGGCGGCGAGTACGCCGGCACCCGTGAACTGCTGACCTCGGTGCCGTTCGCACCCGGCTACGGCGTGGAGATCGGCCTGCTGGTCGACACCTACGACCGGCTTGGCCTGGACGCCATCGCCCAGGTCAACCTCGGCGTGCGCACGCACCGCAACCGCCCGCTGACCGAACTCGCGTCGATGAGCCGCCAGGTCATCGCCACCCTGCTGTCGCGCTGCGGCGTACCGGATTCGGGCGTGGCGTTGACGCAGTTCTTCGCCGACGGCGACGACTACGCCCCACGCACCTCGTCGGTCTCACTGGACGACCGCCCGCCGATGATCACGCTGCGCCCGCGATAGCCCCGTGTCGGGCGCCTCAGGCAGTATCGAGGCGTGACTTTGGTTCTGCTGTACCTGGTAGTGCTGATCCTGGTGGCCGTCGTGCTGTTCGGGCTCGGCAGCGTGCTGTTCGGCCGCGGTGAGCCGTTGCCGCCGCTGCCGCGCGCCACCACCGCGACGGTATTGCCCGCCTCCGGCGTCACCGGCGACGACGTCGAGGCCATCAAGTTCACCCAGACGCTGCGTGGCTACAAGACCAGCGAGGTCGACTGGGTGCTCGACAGGCTCGGCCAGGAGCTGGATTCACTGCGAGGCGAACTCGCGACGGTGCGCGCCGCACACGGCATCGACGACGACTTCGAGGATGCCGACGAGCCCGCCGAAGGTGGCGCGCACGCGATGGCAAGCGATGACAAGGACGACGCGTGACCGTCGAAGACGACGGCCGCATCCGATGCGGTTGGATCGACCAAACACGTTTGGCCCCAGCCGATTTCAGCCTCTACCGCGACTATCACGACACCGAGTGGGGCCAGCCCTTGCGCGACTCCGCTGCCCTGTTCGAGCGGATCAGTCTTGAGGCCTTCCAGAGCGGCCTGTCGTGGTTGATCATCCTGCGCAAGCGGGAGAACTTCCGCAGGGCGTTCCACGGTTTCGATGTCGAACGCGTCGCGGGCTACACCAAGCGCGACATCGACCGGCTGATGGCCGACACCGGGATCGTGCGCAACCGCGCGAAGGTCGAGGCCACCATCGCCAACGCACGTGCGGCCGCCGAGCTCGACGTCGACCTCGGTGAATTGCTGTGGTCGTTCGCCCCGCCGACGCGACCGCGGCCCACCGATCTGTCGAAGGTTCCTGCGGTGACCCCCGAATCGACCGCGATGGCCAAGGAATTGAAGCGGCGCGGCTTCCGATTCGTCGGACCGACGACCGCCTATGCGTTGATGCAAGCCACCGGAATGGTCGACGACCACACCGCGGACTGCTGGGTGCCAGCCATCAAAGCCGCGTCGTAAGGACCCCCTTAGCCGGGTCTTTGCACATCGAACCGCGCGGATAGGGAACAATAGGGGGAGATCACTAGCCCTTGCGGGCCAGCTCATGTGGAGGGAGCACTCGATGGCGGCGATGAAGCCCCGGACCGGCGACGGTCCACTGGAAGCAACCAAGGAGGGGCGCGGCATCGTGATGCGGGTACCACTGGAAGGCGGCGGGCGACTCGTCGTCGAGCTCACCCCAGACGAAGCAGCTGCCCTCGGCGACGAGCTCAAGGGCGTCACCAGCTAGTCCCGTTGCGCGCGGGGGCCCGCCATCGCCTACGCGCACACCTTCCGGTAGATCTCCAAGGTCTGCTCGGCAATGTGCGCCCAGGAAAACTCTTGGATACAGCGCTGCCGCCCGGCCTGGCCGTATTGGCGCGCCCGTTCGGGCTCGGCCACCAACGAGTTGACCGCCTCGGCAAGCCGCCGCTCGAAGAACACCGGGTCGCCCGCGTCGTAGTGCACCAGCAGGCCCGTCTGACGGTCCGCGACCACCTCCGGTATGCCGCCGACGTCGGAGGCCACCACCGCCGTCGCGCAGGCCATCGCTTCCAGGTTCACAATCCCCAACGGTTCGTACACCGATGGGCACACGAAAGCCGTTGCCGCTGAGAGTATTTCGCGGATCTTGCCGATTGGCAGCATCTCCCGGACCCAGAACACCCCGCTGCGGACGCGGGCCAACTCTTGCACCGCCGACGTCACCTCGGCCGCGATTTCCGGGGTATCCGGTGCGCCAGCACACAGCACCAGCTGGATCTCGGGCGCGAAGCGGTGGGCCGCCGCGATCAGGTGCGCGACACCCTTCTGCCGGGTGATCCGTCCGACGAAGGCCACGATCGGGCGACTGCGATCGACGCCGAGCTCTTCGAGCACCGAGTCGCCCGGTTGCGGTTCGACGGGAAACCAGACGTCGGTGTCGATTCCGTTGCGCACCACGTGTACCCGATTCGGATCGAGCGCTGGATAGGTGCGCAACACATCGTCACGCATACCGGAGCTCACCGCTATCACAGCGTCGGCGGCCTCGACCGCGGTCTTCTCCACCCACGACGACACCCGGTAGCCGCCGCCGAGCTGCTCGGCCTTCCACGGCCGCATCGGTTCGAGCGAATGCGCGGTCAACACATGCGGAATGCCGTACAGCAGCGCGGAAAGGTGCCCGGCCAGGCCGGTGTACCAGGTGTGGGAATGCACGACGGTGGCGTTCGCCGCGCCGTTGACCATGTTGAGGTCCGCCGACAGCGTCGACAACGCGGCGTTGGCGCCCTTAAGGGCGGGGTCGGGCTGCGCCACGAACGCCCCAGGGCGTGGGGCCCCCATGCAATGCACGTCGACCTCGCAGAGATGGCGCAGCTGCGCGACGAGCTCGGTGACGTGAACCCCGGCCCCGCCGTAAACCTCGGGGGGATATTCCCGAGTCATCATCGCCACCCGCATGCTCACGACGGTAGTAGGCGCTTGGCGCTGTCGCAGCCTTGTTTTGAAGGCCGCACTTGCCGAAAACCTTGACGGACAGCCGCGAATGGCTAGCCGGGGACCCAACCGGCGGATAGGTTTGAATGTATGCGGGAGTTGCCACACGTGCTGGGCATCGTCCTGGCCGGGGGCGAGGGCAAACGGCTCTATCCATTGACGGCTGACCGCGCCAAACCGGCGGTTCCTTTCGGCGGCGCCTACCGGCTGATCGATTTTGTGCTGTCGAATCTGGTCAACGCCCGATACCTGCGAATCTGCGTACTGACCCAATACAAATCGCATTCGCTGGATCGCCACATTTCGCAGAACTGGCGGCTGTCCGGGCTTGCCGGCGAGTACATCACGCCGGTGCCGGCACAGCAGCGGCTCGGCCCGCGGTGGTACACCGGCTCCGCCGACGCCATCTACCAGTCGCTGAACCTGATCTACGACGAGGACCCGGATTACATCGTCGTGTTCGGCGCCGACCACGTGTATCGCATGGACCCCGAGCAGATGGTCCAGTTCCACATCGAAAGCGGTGCGGGCGCGACGGTCGCGGGCATCCGCGTGCCGCGTGCCGAAGCCACCGCGTTCGGCTGCATCGACGCCGACGAGTCGGGCCGCATCCGCAGCTTCATCGAGAAACCGGCCGACCCGCCCGGCACGCCCGACGATCCCGAGCAGACGTTCGCGTCGATGGGCAACTACATCTTCACCACCAAGGTGCTCATCGACGCGATCCGCGCCGATGCCGACGACGACCACTCCGACCACGACATGGGCGGCGACATCATCCCGCGCCTCGTCGGCGACGGCATGGCCGCGGTCTACGACTTCTCCAACAACGAGGTGCCCGGCGCCACCGAACGCGACCACGGCTACTGGCGCGATGTCGGGACGCTCGACGCGTTCTACGACGCTCACATGGATCTGGTGTCGGTGCACCCAGTGTTCAACCTCTACAACAAGCGCTGGCCGATCCGCGGTGAGTCGGAGAATCTGGCACCGGCGAAATTCGTCAACGGCGGCTCGGCGCAGGAGTCCGTTGTCGGCGCGGGCAGCATCATTTCCGCTGCGTCAGTTCGTAATTCGGTGCTGTCGTCCAACGTCGTTGTCGACGACGGCGCGATCGTCGAGGGCAGCGTGATCATGCCGGGGACCCGGGTGGGCCGTGGTGCTGTGGTGCGTCACGCGATCCTCGACAAGAACGTGGTCGTGGGTCCAGGCGAGATGGTCGGCGTGGATCTGGAGAAGGATCGCGAACGGTTCGCAATCAGCGCCGGGGGCGTAGTCGCGGTCGGTAAGGGCGTCTGGATCTAGTCCGAGCAGGCGCAAACTCCCCCAATTTCACGGCACGCGGGGCTTTATGCGTCCGCTCGCGGTTGATTGCCGCGGGGTTGCTTGCCCGGCGGATAGCAAACCCTTCCTTTTTAGGAGTGGAATCTGGCTTGCCATGGATTCCGGAATCGCGTGTTGATAACGACTATTGATCCCAAGCCGCACAAAGCGGCCGAAGGCACCGGAAGGAAACCACAATGAACGCCACCACCATCGACATCGACACCGCTTTCGAACTGATCGCGCTCGAGGAAATCTTCGCCATGCCCTCCATGGAGGCAAACGCGGACACGTTCGCTTTCGCTTACCGGTACTGATCGGTTCTTGGATACTTGGGGGGCGACGCAATAGCGTCGCCCCCCAACTCATCAGGGCGGTGTGTCATGACAGCGGGACATAGCCCACCGGTTCGACGAGTGGCCGACCGCCGGTACCTGGTGGCGGGCTTCGCCGAAGCCCTCCTCGTGTTATCAGACCAACGCTTGTCGAACGATCCGGCGAACGGTCTCGACCTGCATCCGGACATCACCTCGCAGCCAGCCGTCAGCCAACGTCGCGGTACGAGCATGCAGCTGTGTGACGCCCCGCAGCACAACCGCCTTCGTCGCGCAGTCGCGGCCGCTCTGACTCAACGCAGTTATGCCGGGCAGCTGGATCAAATGAAACGTCGGGCGGACGACCTTTTCGACGCCCTTTTGGCACGAGGCGCTGGCGACCTCGTCGCGGATTTCGTTCTGCCCGTGGTATTCGAGGTGATTTGCGACCTCCTCGGGGTGCCCGAGGTTGACCGTGCGCAGGTTCACATCTGGTCGGACGACTCCACGCTGATGGACCCCGAAGTCAGTACGGTCGGCGGCGGCGCCCTCGACGACTACGTCGCTTCGCTGCTCGCGGCAAAGTCAAGGCAACCGGACGAAGATTTGTGCAGCGCGCTCGCTGCCGCCAGGAACGAGGGTCGGCTCACGGATGCCGAGGCGATCGGTACCGCTTCGCTGATGGTCGTCGCGGGGTACGAGACCATGGTCAGTTTTGTCAGTACCAGCGCCCTGACTTTTCTGATGGCGCCCCGCCTGGGCGGGCTGCTGTCGCAGCGGTCAGAATTGATGCCGGCGGCGCTCGAAGAGCTCCTGCGCTATACAACACCTACCCGTGCGTCCTGGACCCGATTTGCCATTGCGGATGTCCCCGTCGGGGATGCAGTGATTCCGGCAGGCAGCGCCGTAGTCGTGGATTTCGCGTCCGCCAACCGAGATCCGCTGCGGTTCGCGGCCCCGGAACGGTTCGACCCGACCCGGGTAGACAACAAACACTTGGCCTTCGGTCACGGTGCGCACTACTGTCCGGGCGCGAGCTTGGCGCGCCGGCAGGCTCTCGTCGCGTTCGACGTCTTGTTGCCGCGCCTGCACCTGCTCATGCTCACCACACCCGCCGCCGAGCTGTCGTGGCATCAGAACCGGTTCAGTCGCCGGCCCGAGTCGCTGCCCGTGTCCCTGGTCAGCCGAATCGGAGAGGTCAGCCAGTGACCGGCAATATCAAGACGCTGACCAACCGTTACGTCGTCCTCAACGGCCTCTGCTGGCTCCCGACCGGCCTGTGTGCTCCGGTACTCGTCATGCTCCTGGCGGCACGCGGGCTCGACATCGCCACCATCGGCGCCTTGCTCGCGACCTACGGGTTCACGGCTGCGACCCTGGAGCTGCCGACGGGCGGTTTGGCCGACGTGGTCGGCCGTCGCCCAGTGCTGATCGTGGCGTCGGTGCTGTTCCTGCTTTCGGCGTTGATGCTCGGGCTCGGTGCCGGTGTTGCGCTGCTGACCGCAGGGATCGTCCTTGAAGCCGCCGGCCGCGCGCTCGACTCGGGACCGCTGCAGGCCTGGTACGTCGACTCGGTTCACGCCATCGAACCCGAGGCCGACCTGACGTCTGCGTTTGCCCGTGGCCGTTCCTTCGGCTCGTTTGCGCTGGCGGCTGGGGCGGTGGCCGGCGGCGGCGTAGCGGCCGGCGCGACGGCTGGCTGGGTGCCGCTGCCCGTTGCCGGCGATGCGCCCGTCTTGGCGCTGTCGCTACCGTTTCTGCTTGCTGCGGTGGTGATCTCGCTGAGGGTCATCGTTCAGTTCGCGTGGTTGACGGAACCGCCCCTCGGCAAGCACGTCACATTGCGCCACGTGCTCGCGGACGTACCGCGCACCATCCGAATCGGTGTCCGCACGTGCGCGCGTGCGGGCGTGCTCCGCCGGATCGCCGTGCTCTGCGGAGTGATCGGCGTCGTCCTCGCCACCGTCGATCTGCTTACGCCGCTATGGATTTCGGAGCTCCTCGGCGGGGACAGTCGAGCGGTCGCATCGTATGCGGTCTTCACGGCACTCGGTGGCTTCGCAATGGGCGCCGGGTCGGCCCTCGCGCCTGCGTTGTCCCGCTCGCTCGGATCATATCGACGAGTAGTTGTCTTGGCACTCATCGCGACCGCCGCGGCCGTCGCGATACTGAGCGTCCCGATCTTCCTGTGTGTCGCGCTCGGTTATCTCGGCGTCTACTTCGCGCTCGGCGCGCCCGAGCCCTTGTTGGACGACCTCACGCACCGCGCGGTGACGTCGGGCGAACGGGCCACCGTGCTTTCGGTCCAGTCCCTCGCATTGCGGCTCTGCGGCAGTGCGGGCGCGTTCGCCGCCGGCGCACTCGCATCGGGTTTGTCGATGGTCTGGGCGTGGGGCCTGGTCATCGCTGTGGTCGCGGTGGGCCTTGTGGCAGCGTTCGGCCTGACCAGCTCGGCCACCCCATCGGTGCCTGACCGAACATGACCCTGGCGCAGTCTGGGCGTCTTACTCGGCTTGCGACGCAACGCCCTTGCGCCGTCGCCGGCGCAAGAGCCGCACCACCGCCCACGCCAACACGACAACGGCCACCAGCACCAGGACGGGCACCAGGATCGCCAGGAACACCAGCCCGACGCTCGTGAAGTCCTCGACGGTGGACAGCACCGGCGCGGCCATCCCCGCCGTGGCGACGTTGGCCGCCGGCCGCACCGTCGACTTCGTCAGCGACACCACCAGCGCGGTGACCACGCCGATCGCGACTGGGATCCACTGACCCGACTGCGCAAACGCACCAGGATCGGCCACCGCGGATGTCTGCGCCGCCGTGCCCGACCCGAACACGATGCCGCCTGCCGTCGGCCTGACGAATGTCTGGATCGCATCGTTGATGCTGTCTAGCGCCGGGATCTTGTCGGCAACGATCTCGACGACCAGCAGCACGGCGACGATCGTCATCACCCAGCCGTTCTCCAGCCAGGCCCAGCCGTGCGGCAGCGTCACCAGGTCGGTGAACCGGGACAGCAGGCCCAGCGCCAGCAGCGGGATGTAGGCGTTCAGCCCCGCCGCGGTGGCCAGCCCGAAGCCCGTCAGCAGTTCCACATGATCATTATCAATCCAGCACAGCCAAACTTAGGCGATGCAGCCGTTGCGGGTCGGCGTCGATGTCGATCTCGGCGATCTTGTCGCCGACGACAGTGAAGCGCAGCACCAGCGCCAGCTTCCCCTTGGGGGCGACGATGATGCCAACAGTGCCGTCCACCAACGCGGGCTCGGCGAAGCGCGCGTTGGCCGAGAAGGCGCGCGCATTGGCGGCCACCGTCGGTGCGCCGCGGAACGTCATCGCGGCGCCTGCCGCTGCCGCGTCGACGCGCAGCATCACATCTGCGTCCAGCACTTCCAGCAGTGCATCGAAGTCACCGTCGCGGGCCGCCGACAGGAAGGCGTCGACGAGTCGGCGTTGGCGGACCAGATCCGTTGCGGGATCGGGTGTCTTCCCACGGACCCGGCGACGGGCGCGCGCAGCGAGCTGGGCGGCGGTGTTCTCGGTGCGTCCCACGATCGGCGCGATCTCGGCGTACGGCAGATCGAACATGTCGTGCAGTACGAACGCGAGCCGCTCGGCCGGCGAGAGCGTCTGGAGGATGACAAGCAGAGCGACGCCGATGGAATCGGCAAGGACTGCTTCGGCTTCCGGGTCGACGGCGTCGGGTGCGGGGAGGGCGGGAGCTTCGTCGAGCGGGTCCTCGGGTCGCGCGCTGCGGGCCCGCAGCATGTCCAGGCAGATGCGTGCGACGACCGTCGTCAACCAGCCGCGCATATTGCGGACGTCGCCGACGTCGGTGCGGTCCATCCGCAGCCACGCTTCCTGCACGGCGTCGTCGGCCTCGGTCAGCGAACCCAGCATCCGGTAGGCGACCGCCCGCAGATGCTCGCGGTGCTCCTCAAATGTGTCCCCGTGCACCTCGCACTCCTCCCGTCACATCTATGACGGATCGCGGGCGCCGGACATGACAGGACCGGTCACCAGACGCCTGGCACCAATCGGTAGTGCACCCGTTGGATGTATTCGCTGTACCCGGCGAGCTGCAGCGCCAGCACCCGTTCCTCGTCGAGGATTCGGGTGGCGAGCACAGCCAAGCCCGGGATGACGAACAACAGTGCCCAATACGACCCCAGCGCCAGTGGCACGCCGATCATCATCACGACATTGCCGAAGTACATCGGGTGGCGGACAACGGAGTACACGCCCGTCGACACGACCGATTGATCGGACTCGACGTTGATGTTCGCGGCGGCATATCCGTTCTGGATCGTCGTGATCATCGCGATGAGGAGCCCAGCACCGACCAAGCCGTCGCCGACCACGGAGACCGCAGCGGGTACTGACGACCAACCGAAGCGGTAATCGAATGCGCTCACCACGATCATCGCTCCCATCGAGAGGAACGCGATCGTGATGATGGCCTTCTGCAGCGGTCGACTTTCCGCGGCCGGTCCCGCCTGCATACGCCGTTGAAGTGCCGCCGGATTCGTAGCGGCGAGATAGAAGCTGGGGATCGTCGTGGCGGCCGCGAACACCGCGATGAACACCCATCCTTGCCAGTAGTCGAATGTCCCGGCGGGCACGAACACCAACAGCAGGAAGACGCCGAAGCCGATGATTGACGTTGCCGCTCCCTGAATTACTGTCTTCATGTCTCGTCCTTCACCACAGGCCAGGTACCAACCGGGAATGCACCTTCTCGGTGTACTCGCGGTACCCCCTCAGTTGTTCCGTCAGCGCCCTCTCCTCGTCGAAGATGCGCGTCGTGAAAAGGATCGCGTCGAGCGCGACGAGGATCAGCCCCCAATACGATCCGAGCGCAAGTGGTACGCCGATGAGCATGATGAGAACGCCGAAGTACATCGGATGCCGCACAAGGCCGTACAGCCCGGTGGACACCACCGCCTGATCCGCCTCGACCGTGATATTCGCGGCGGCATAGTTGTTCTGGACGATCACAATCATGGCGATGCCAAGGCCGACCACGGCCAGCGCGTTGCCGATGAACACCACCGCCGTTGGCACGTTCGACCAACCGAATCGATGGTCGAGCGCCGAGACGACGAGTAGTGCGAAGAACGCCAGCCCCACACCGGCACTGATGATCTTCTGCACGGGCCTGGTCTCGTGCTGGGGTCCTGCATTCATCCGCCGACGAAGCACCGCGGGATTCGTCAGCCCGACATACACCGTGTAGATCAGTGACAGCCCGACGAACATGCCGAAGAAAACCCACGCCTGCCAGTAGTCGAAGGTCCCCGCCGGCCAGAACAATGCCAGGGCCATCAGCGCAAGGCTGAGTATGGATGACGTCGTCACCTGAAGTGCGGTCTTCATAGTCCTTCCTTTCGTTAAAGCGCGTCACGGCTGCGATAGACCCAGCCGGCGAACAGTGTCAGTGCTGCGGCGACAACGACCATCACCGTCAGAGCGAGCGCTGGAACGTTCGTTGGCACCGTGGTGCGGCCGACGGGCGAGAGGTCGATGAGCCAGCGTGGCAGCCGAAGCAGTGCACCGAGATACAGCGACACCACAACGAATGTCACTGCAAGCCAGCCGATCCACGCGTGACGCAGGGCGACGGCGACTGCCGCTACACCCGCGAGTACCGCCATGGCAGGCACGTACGCCAGCCCAGCGAGCGTCAACCGCACGATGGTTTCCGGCTCACCGAGGGTCATGCCCGCCCCAAGCCCGTTGCCCAAGCCCGCGAAGAACATCAGCACGATCGAACCCACCAGCGCGGACGCCACCGCGGTCAGCAGCCACTTCCACCGGGACACCGAACCCGCCAGCACCGCCTCGCCGAGCCCTGATTGCTCGTCGGAATACACTCGCATGACGGCCCCAACCACGTAGGCGGTGGCGGCAGCGGCCAGGAACTGCGTCATCGTGGTGTACACCCCGTCATTGCCCTGCGCGGCCAGTACCCGGGCAAGCAACGGGTTGTCCTTCGCCGCATCCAGCAGTGACTTCGTCATCGAGCCAAAGGCCAAGCCGCCCAGGAACAATCCGACGGTCCAGCCGACGGTTTGGCCCCGCTGCAGTGTCAGGTGCAGGCCGAACACGCCCGTGATCGAACGCGCATCGGGGCTCTCGCCGGTCGAAGGGATGTTGCCGGCGTCGTACTGGCGCCTGCTTTCCAGCCAGGCCGCCAGCACCATCAGCCCGATGGCCAGCGCCACCAGCAGAACGAACGGCCACCAGCGCAGGTCGACGAACGGGCGCATCTGCTGAGCCCAGGCGATGGGCGAGAACCAGCTCAGGGCGCTGCCGGAGTTGTTGATGACGTCACCGACGCCGCGCACCAGTGCGGCCAAGGCCAGCGCGGCCATCGCCGCTCCGGTCGCGGTGCGCGCCTGACGCCACAGCTGGGCGGTGACGGCGGCCGTTGCGCCGAACACCATGGCCACCCCGGTGATGCCGAGGCACATCGCGGCGGTGTCGACGACGGCGAATCCCGTCGACGCCATGGCCAGAGTCATGGTGACTGCCAGCACGGCGTTCACCCCACCAATGAGGATCAGCGCGGCATAGGTGCGGGCGTATCGACCGATCACCGAGGACAGCACCAATTCCGCTGCGCCGCTTTCCTCCTCGGCGCGGGTGTGCCGAATCACCGTGAGGATCGAGAGGATCGACGTGGCAATGATCAACGTTAGCGTCAGCTCGTTGGCCATCATCACGCCAAGATCAGTCTCGTTTCCGCCGAACATGGGCCCGCCCAAGATCATTCCGGCGGGTGTCTTGAGCAGATTCACGCGGGCCAGCCGTTGCGCCTCTTCGGGGTAGGCCAGCTTGATCGCGTTCGGGGCGTAGACCATCATCAGCGTCAGGACGGCGATCCATACGGACAGCCGGACCCGGTCGCGGCGCACCGCGAGGCGTAGCAGCCGCGGAACACCGGTGAACGACGATCCCCGCCGGGCCGCCTCGTGCCGACCGGCCGCGGGCGCGACGGTAGCGGTGGTCATCGGCCCGCTCCCTGGTACTCGCGCAGGAACAGATCCTCCAGCGATGCCGGTGACACGGTCAGCTCCTCGATACCGAGTGTCGGTGAGGTGCTCCATGATGAAGTCCAGGTCGTTGCTATCCGCCGAGAACCGGGCATAACCGTCCTGGGTGCTGAAGTCGTGCACGTATGGAATCCGTTGCAGCCCAGCGACGTCACCCCGGGTGCGCACGGTGATCGTGGTGCGCAACAGGTGGCGCAGCTCCTCGAGCGTGCCGGATTTCACGGCACGGCCGCCGCGGATGATCGTGACGCTGTCGCAGAGCTTCTCCACCTCGGCGAGGATGTGGCTGGAGAGCAGCACAGCGGCGCCGCGGTCGGCGACCTCTTCGACGCACGTCTGAAATGCCTTCTCCATCAACGGGTCCAGACCCGAGGTCGGCTCGTCGAGAATGTAGAGCTCGGCGTTCGTGGAGAATGCGGCCACGATGGCGACCTTCTGCCGGTTGCCCTTCGAGTACGTGCGCGCCTTCTTGTGCGGGTCGAGTTCGAACCGCTCGATCAGCTGGTCGCGGCGTCGGGTGTCGACGCCGTTGCCCCTCAGGCGGGCCAGAAAGTCGATGGCCTGAAGGCCGGTGAGGTTGGGCCACAACGTGACATCGCCGGGCACGTAGGCGATCCGCCGGTGCAACGCGACCGCGTCGTGCCAGGGATCGCCGCCGAGCAACCTAGCGGTGCCGCCGTCGGCGCGAAGCAGGCCGAGCAGCACCCGGATGGTGGTGGACTTACCTGCACCGTTCGGCCCGAGAAAGCCGGTGATGTCGCCGGGAGCGACCGTCAGGTCGAGGCCGTCGAGCGCCTTGGTGCGGCCGAAAGACTTGGACAGACCACGGATTTCGACAGCGAGCTGCTCTGTGGAGTTAGCCCGCTGCAGGGGCCCGGTTGCCTGAGCCGTCATCGTGTTCTCCTTCGTTGGATGTGAACGGGATGCCTTTTTCGCGTGCTTCAAGGAAGGCGTCGTACATCGTCGAGTCGGTCATCAGGCCCTCGGTGTAGAGCTCGAGGGCGGGCAGCACCATCTCCTCGCCGTAGTCGCGGAGCACGGCGCGCAGATCGCTTGGGTTCTCGTGCATTTGGACATACATCAGAAAGCCGCCACCATTGGCCATTCCCAGGTACCTGGCCCTGGCTCGCGGGTCGCGACTGGGTTTGATCGTTCCGGCGCGGACGCCCTCTTCGATGTACTGCTCGGCATTGTCGATCATCCGCTGCCAGAACGACTTTGCGAGTTCACTGCCGGACTGCAGATGGCGCATCAGGTACGCCATCATCGGCGCGTAAGACTCGATCTCGGCCATCGCTGCGAACCATGCCGCCGGATCGGTGGACTGAATCGACTCCGACTTCGCCTCGCGGACCTCCTCGGCGATGTAGTCGTCGCACGCCTTTCGCAGGCCGTCCTTGGAGCCGAAGTGGTGGATCACCAGTGCGGCGGACACGCCCGCCGCCTCCGCGATGCTGCGCAGCCCCACATTGAAGCCGTGCTGACCGAACTGCTCGATCGCGGCATCGCGGATCCGGGCGATGGCCGTTCGATCGTCTGGGGCTGAACGCATGTTTAGTACACTAAACGCGCGTTCAGTGCAGAGTCAAGGAAAGACCGCGATTTGTGCACGTTCAGGAGCGCTCAGCGCAACAAAACGCACACAAATCGCAGGAAAAATAGTCAGTCGCGGGCGGCGGCGAGCAGACCGTCGCCGAGCGGCACGAGCACCGGTGTCAGCCGTTCGTCCTCGGCGATCAGCCGGGCCGCCTCACGCACAGCGCCGACCTCGTCGTCCTTGGCGTTCGCGTCGCCGGCCCGCCCGCCGAGAGCCGCCCGGTGCACGACGATCGCGCCGCCGGGCCGCAGTAGCCGAACCCCTTCGACGACGAACTGCGGCTGGTCGATCGGATCGCCGTCGATGAACACCAGGTCGTAGGACTCGTCGGCCAGCCGGGTGAGGACCTCCTGCGCGCGGCCGCCGATCAGCCGGGTCCGCGACTGCCCAACGCCGGCCTCGGTGAACGCCTGCTTTGCCAGGCGCTGATGCTCGGGCTCCACGTCGATCGTGGTGAGCACGCCGTCCTCGCGCATCCCTGAGAGCAACCACAGCCCGCTGACACCGGCACCCGTGCCGACCTCGACGACTGCCTTGGCGCCCGTCAGCTTGGCCAGCACACACAGCAGGGCGCCGACGGCCGGGGTGACCGCACCGGCGCCGATGTCGACAGCCCGCTCACGGGCGGCAGCGACGATCGCGTCCTCGGAGATCGAACCCTCGGCGTGCGTGACGATCGACTCCGTGCGGCTGCGCGGCGCACCCGTCGGGTCGTCGGTGCTGGCCATGCCCGCAGCGTAGAGCTAACCTAGGGGGCCTGCTGCCGCGACACGCCCGTGCGAATGGGCAAGATCACAGCTGGCCGAAGCCCGTTTTGGCTGGTGAAAAACGGGTAGCAATCTTTCTCATGAAATGTTCAGTTCGCTCATATGCCAACCACACCCGGGTCAGACACCGTATCTCGCATGGAACACGGCGGACGCTGGCGTTACGGGAATAAGCAAGTGGACAAGAGTGTTGCCGTCCACAACGAGCCGTCGATACATGATCACGGCTGTGACCAGGAGGATCCCACGACCAGAACGCCAAACGCGCCCGCCGCTCCGGTGTCCATGGCACACCTCGAGCAGTACGCCGACGCCGAATGGGTAGAGCCGCCCGACGAGTTGAGCGGTACCGCGGTGTTCGATGCCACGGGCGACAAGACCACGATGCCGTCCTGGGATGAGCTCGTGCGGCAGCATGCCGACCGGGTGTACCGGCTGGCCTACCGCCTATCCGGCAGCCAGCACGACGCCGAGGATCTGACGCAGGAGACCTTCATCCGCGTTTTCCGCTCGGTGCAGAACTATCAGCCCGGCACCTTCGAGGGCTGGCTGCACCGCATCACCACGAACCTGTTCCTCGACATGGTCCGCCGGCGCGGCCGCATCCGGATGGAGGCGCTCCCCGAGGACTACGACCGGGTGCCGGCCGACGAGCCGAATCCCGAGCAGATCTACCACGATTCGCGGTTGGGGCCCGACCTGCAGGCTGCGCTTGACTCACTGCCGCCGGAATTCCGCGCCGCGGTGGTCCTGTGCGACATCGAAGGCCTGTCCTACGAGGAAATCGGCGCGACGCTGGGCGTCAAGCTCGGCACCGTACGCAGCCGCATCCACCGTGGCCGCCAGGCGCTGCGCGACTACTTGGCCAGCCACTCGGACGACACGGCCAAATCGGCCTGACGGTTCGCGGGTGTAGGTCACAGGCTGCCGCGCTACATTCGAGTCAGCACATTCGACGCGACGTGACCAACGAGAGGAGCTGGGTGATGGCCGACCCGGGACACGTGTTCCGCCGCGCGTTCTCCTGGCTGCCCTCGCAGTTCGCCTCGCAGAGCGAAGCGCCGGTCGGGCCGCGGCAGTTCGGGTCCACTGAGCATCTGTCGACCGAGGCGGTCGCTGCCTTCGTCGACGGCGAGTTGCGGATGACCGCTCACCTGCGCGCGGCGCATCACCTGTCGCTCTGCCCGGACTGCGCGACCGAGGTGGAGGCTCAGCGCCAGGCCCGCGCGGCGCTGCGGGACTCCTGCCCGATCGTCGTACCGAGTTCCCTGCTGGGCATGTTGTCCCAGATCCCGCATCACCCTCCACCGGAGCCGCCCGATCAAGGCGATCAGCCGCAGTTAGCTGACGGCACACAGCGCAGCCGGCGTAAGCGCCGGTAGGGTGTATGCGGAGTCAAGCAGTGACCTGCGCCGGCCATTGCGGGCGCTCCAACAGAGGGTGATGAACGGGTGACCAATCTGGACCAGTCCGGGCGCGAGCGCCTTGAACCGCGCCCCCTGTCGCGTCCACCCGTCGATCCGGCTTCGCGTCGCGCGTTCGGCCGGCCCGACGGCGTCGACGGCTCCTTCGTGGGTCTGGACCGCTACCGCGATCAAGGCGATTACACACCGAAGGACCAAGCGCCCGACCCGGTGCTTGCCGAGGCGTTCGGCCGGCCGTACGCGGCCGGCGATTCCTTGCAGCGGCATCCGGCCGACGCCGGCGCGCTGGAAGCCGAGCGCACCGGCGACGTCGACGTGCCCGACGATCCGTGGCGCAATCCCGGGGCCGCCGCGGCACTGGGCACGCCGGCGCTAACCCAGACCGCTCCGCCCCCGTCGAACGCCGCGATGGGCAAGCTTGGCGTGCGCGACGTGCTCTTCGGCGGCAGGGTGTCCTACGTTGCGCTGGCGGTCCTGGCCATCGCCGCGTTGGTGATCGGTATCGCCGGCGGCTGGGTGGGTCGCAAGACGGCCGAGGTCGTGGAGGCGTTCACCACATCGAAGGTGACGCTGGAAACCAGCAACAACGACGGGGCCCCGGAGGGCCAGTTCGCGAAAGTCGCTGCGGCGATTGCTGATTCGGTGGTGACGGTCGAAGCGGTCAGCGATAACGAGGGTTCGCAGGGCTCGGGCGTCGTGGTCGACAGCAAGGGCTACATCGTCACGAATAACCATGTCATCTCCGAGGCCGCCGCCAACCCCAGCCAGTACAAGATGACCGTCGTGTTCAACGACGGCAAGGAAGTGCCCGCCAACCTTGTTGGCCGCGACCCGAAGACCGATCTGGCCGTGTTGAAGGTCGACAACGTCGACAACCTGACGGTGGCCCGGTTCGGCGACTCCGAGAAGCTGAAGGTCGGCGAAGAAGTGATCGCCGCGGGCGCCCCGCTGGGCCTGCGCAGCACCGTCACCCACGGCATCATCAGCGCGCTGCACCGCCCGGTGCCGCTTTCCGGCGACGGCTCGGACACCGACACCGTCATCGACGGTGTGCAGACCGACGCTTCGATCAACCACGGCAACTCCGGCGGCCCGCTGATCAACATGAACTCCGAGGTGATCGGCATCAACACGGCGGGCAAGTCGCTGTCCGACAGTGCCAGCGGCCTCGGCTTCGCCATCCCGGTCAATGAGGTCAAGCAGGTCGTCGAAACGCTGATCAAGGAAGGCAAGATCGCCCACCCGACGCTGGGCCTGACCGCTCGCTCGGTGAGTAACGACATCGCGTCGGGCGCGCAGGTGGCCAACGTCAAGGCCGGCGGCCCGGCCGAGAAGGGCGGCATCCTGGAGAACGACGTCGTCGTCAAGGTCGGCAATCGCACGGTCGCCGACGCCGACGAGTTCGTTGTTGCGGTGCGGCAGCTGAAGGTTGGCCAGGAGGCGCCGATCGAGGTGGTGCGCGACGGCCGCCACGTCACCCTCATGGTCACGCCGGGCGCCGACACACCTGCCACCTAATGTTCGCCAATGTCGGCTGGGGCGAGATGCTGCTCCTGGTGATCGCCGGCCTGGTGATCCTTGGGCCCGAGCGGCTGCCCGGTGCCATCCGCTGGACGTCGGGCGCGCTGCGGCAGGCCCGCGACTACATCAGCGGTGCCACAAGCCAATTGCGCGAAGACCTCGGCCCGGAATTCGACGGTCTGCGCGAGCCGCTGAGCGAACTCAACAAACTGCGCGGCATGTCACCGCGCGCCGCGCTCACCAAACATCTTCTCGACGGCGATGATTCGATCTTCACCGGCAAGTTCGACAATCCCGTCACGCCGCCTGCGCGGCCGGTGACTCCCGAGTCTGGAGCCGCTACGCCATTCGACACAGACGCGACTTGACGCCCGAACCCACGTTTGGGCGCGAAAGTGCGAGTGGGTCACGCCATTTCGTCGATTTCGGCGGCTAAGTCCTAGCGGCCGGCGGGATCCAGGCCCAGCGACATGCCGGCCAGCCCACGCTTGCGGCTCGACAGCGCGTCGGCGATGCTGCGTAGCTCCTTGCCTGCGACCGAATCCGGGGCCGAAAGCACCAGCGGCACACCGGCATCGCCCGCAGTCACCAGCGCGGGATCAAGCGGCACCTGGCCAAGCAACGGCACGTCGGCGCCGACCGAACGAGACAGGCTCTCGGCGACCTGGCGGCCACCGCCTTCGCCGAAGATCTGCATCGTCGTACCGTCGGGCAGCAGCAGCCCGGACATGTTCTCCACCACACCGACGATGCGTTGCTTGGTCTGCAACGCGATCGCGCCGGCCCGCTCGGCCACCTCGGCCGCGGCCAGCTGCGGCGTCGTCACCACAAGGATCTCGGCGCCAGGGATCAGCTGGGCCACCGAGATCGCGATGTCGCCAGTGCCAGGCGGCAGATCCAGCAGCAGCACGTCAAGGTCGCCCCAGTAGACGTCGGCCAGGAACTGCTGCAGCGCCCGGTGCAGCATCGGGCCACGCCACACCACCGGGGTGTTGCCCTGGGTGAACATCGCGATCGAGATCACCCGCACGTCGTGAGCGACTGGCGGCAGAATCATCGACTCCACCTGAGTGGGCCGGTCGGTGGTGCCCATCATCCGCGGTACCGAGTGCCCGTAGATGTCTGCGTCGAGCACGCCCACCGACAGCCCGCGCGCGGCCATCGCCGCGGCCAGGTTGACCGTGACGCTGGACTTGCCGACGCCGCCCTTGCCCGACGCAACGGCGTACACCCGCGTCAGCGACCCTGGCTGCGCGAAAGGAATTACCGGCTCTCGCGCATCGCCCCGCAGCTGCTTACGCAGCTCGGTGCGCTGCTCGTCGTTCATCACGTCGAGGGTGACCTTGACCCCCCCCGTGCCGGGAACATCGGCGACGGCATGGCGGACGCGGTCAGAGATCTCGGCCTTCTTCGGGCACGCCTCGGTGGTCAGGTAGACCTCGACATGCACCCCGCCGTCGGCCTCGACGGTGACGTTCTTGACCATGCCGAGTTCGGTGATCGGCCGCCGCAATTCGGGGTCGATCACCTTGGCCAGTGCGCCGCGGATCGCCGATTCCAGCTCCGGGAGAGCGCCAGTAGGAGTTTGGGACATCAAGCCGAGTCTAGGCCGACCCGACGGGGTCCTTAACCGGCCGGTCCTGGCGCAGGGCCGGGCGCTGGTCCCGTGCCTGTCGGCAGCACCGGCTGCTCGGCCGGTGGCGGTGCCAACGGGTCATGGGCCGGAGCCGCAGGCGGTGCCTGTGGCATCAGCATTTGCGCATCCCCGGGCGCAGACGGCAGCGCACCCGTCGCAGGCGCCGCGGGAGGCGTGGTGATGCAGAACACCGCGCAGCCATCCGGCCGCTGCTCTGACGGAGGCGGCTGCATCCACGGTGGCAGCCCAGGGGCCGGCTGCTCCGGCTGCGGAGCAACAAGCGGCGCAGGCCCAGGCAGCGGGCCCAAGGTCTGGCCGGGATAAGTGGGGATCACACTCGCGACGTCTCCGCGCCCCATCAGCGGCATCAACGCCAGCGGGTCGTCGGCGGGCAGCCCCAGCGCGTTCATCGGCAGGCCGGGCCCAAGGCCCTCGTACCCAAGGCCCTGGTACCCAAGGCCCTGGTAGGTGTCCAAGTGGAGATCGCCGATCTGCGGAACCGACCCGACAATCGGCGGCAGGTCCATGGGCACCACACCGGTCGCATACGCGGCGGCCCAGCCCAGCACGTTGCGGGCGTAGGCGACGGAGTTGTTGTAGCGCAGGATCGCGGCCATCACCTGACCCTGATCGCGCAGGTTCAGCCCGCCGCTGCAAAGGTAACGGGCAGCCGCCAGCGAAGCGTCGAACACGTTCTGCACATCGGCTTTGCCGTCGCCGTCGCCGTCGCTGGCGTATCGCGACCAGGTGCCGGGCAGGAACTGCATCGGACCCATTGCGCGGGCGTATGTCACTCTATCGGCGCTGCGGCTCTGCACGATGATCTCGTTGCCAGGCAGCGTGCCGTCCAAAGCGGGCCCATAGATCGGCCGTACCGCGGTGCCCCGCGTGTCTGTGGCGCCGCCGTTGGCGTGCAACGATTCGATGCGCCCGATGCCTGCCAGAAGATTCCAGCTCAGGCCGCAGCCAGGGGCGGCCGCAGCCATCATCCGCTCCGTGTTGCGGTAAGCCGACAGCACTATCGCGGGAATGCGAAGTGTCCCAGGCGAATTCACTACCGCGGCGGGCGGGGGAGCGGAGACTGTCGCCGCGGCGATGTGAAACGCGGACGGTGTCTTGGTGACTGCCACGACGGACGCCCCGGTGCGGCCGCCGGACGAGGACTGGACGGCCGCGAGCGGTGTCACCGCCGAATCACGAATCGGCGCGAGGGGCGATGGTGCGGACGCGCTGACGGCGCCGGCGAGGATGAGCGGGGCAATGATCGCAACGCCGAAGGCAGGCTTGCGTACGGCTGGCCCTGCACGGCGCAGGGCTGCCTCGAGGGCGGCTCGTCCCGCTAAGTGCACTCAACCGTCCTTGATGATGGGTGACGTGTGAACCAAGTCACCATACCTAGTCTCGATTCGCCCGTTGCAGCAATGGCAAGAGCCGGTTCAGCCCGGGCGCTTGGACCGCCGCTCCGAATTGTCGGACTTACTGGCCGCATCCCCGTCATGCGGTGGTTGCGGTGGCATCAGCTCGGTCAATTTCTCGCGCAATTCCTCGAGCTCGCGACGCAGGTAATCGCGCGTGGCCACCTCGCCGACTGCCAGCCGCAGGGCGGCCAGCTCACGGGCCAGATACTCGGTGTCGGCCTTGGTCTGTTCGGCGCGGCGACGGTCTTCTTCCAGCGCCACCCGGTCACGATTCTCCTGCCGGTTCTGCGCCAGCAGGATCAGCGGCGCCGCGTAGGCGGCCTGGGTGGAGAACGCCAGGTTGAGCAGGATGAACGGATACGGGTCCCACTGCCATTTCACCGCGGTCAGGTTCAGCGCGATCCAAATGATCACAAAGATGGTCTGGATGGCCAAGTAGCGGCCGGTGCCCAGGAATCGCGCGAACGACTCGCTGAGCCGACCGACCGCCTCGACGTCGACGTTGAGCGCGAATCGGCGCGACGTACGCGGGGTGTCCAGGCGCTGGCGCGCCGACAGGTCGCTCATGAGAGCCCTCCCGGAGCCGCTCGGCCGGCGACATCCGGCGCGGCGCCGGACAGCTCCGGTTCCTCACGCTCTCGCCAGTCGTCGGGCAGCAGGTGGTCCAGGACGTCGTCGACGGACACCGCGCCCAGCAGGTGATTCTCGTCGTCGACGACCGGGCCGCACACCAGGTTGTAGGCGGCGAAGTACCGCGTCACGGCCGCGAGCGAGTCGTCGGGGCTCAAGTTCGGCAGGTCGGTGTCGAGGATGCCGCTGACCAGCTCGGCGGGGGGTTCGCGCAGCAGCCGCTGCAGGTGCACGCAGCCCAGGTAGCGGCCGGTGGGCGTGGCGGTGGGCGGCCGCGTCACGAAGACCAGTGACGCCACCGCGGGCGTCAGGTCGGGATCGCGCACCCGTGCCAGCGCCTCGGCGACGGTCGTGTCGGGGGCCAGCACCACCGGCTCGGACGTCATCAAGCCGCCCGCCGTGTCGGGCGAGTGGCTCAGCAGCCGTCGCACGTCTTCGGAGTCCTCGGGGTCCATCCGGCGCAGGAACTGCTCCGCGTCGGCGGGGGTCATCGTGCCGAGCAGGTCAGCGGCGTCGTCGGGATCCATTGCCTCGAGCACGTCAGCGGCGCGGTCGGCCTCCAACTGCCGCAGCACGTCGGCCTGCTCGTCCTCAGGCAGCTCCTGCAGCACATCGGCGAGCCGTTCGTCATCGAGCGCCTTGACCACCTCGTAGCGGCGCTTGGCGGGCAGCTCGCGGATCGCTTCGGCGACCTCGATCGGGCGTTGTCCCTCGAACTGTTCGAGCAACTGGGCCACGCCCTGGTCGGGCATGGCGAGTCCGGACGGCGTCAGGCCGGCCACCCGATTCCAGTCGGCGATGGAGATATTGCCGCGACGGCCCAGCCTGCGCTGCGGGCGCACGGCCACCTTGGTGACGACCCAGTCCCGGGTACGGCTCTGCTCGATGCCCAGATCCACCACGACCGCATCGGTTCCGGCCAGCTCCGGCAGATCCGGATCGTCGACGCGGACGACGGTTTCGATCACCTCGCCGAGCACCAGTACCTCGTTGGGGCGCTTGGAGAACCGGCGCAGCGACACATTGCCCGTCGCGAGGGTGACCGCGCTGGGTTCGATGGCCGTCACCCGTAAGATCGGAACGAAAATCCTTCGGCGGGTGAGCAATTCGACGACGAGTCCCAACACGCGTGGCTGATGGCCGGCAACGCCGATGCTGATCACCACGTCGCGGACACGGCCGATGGACTCGCCGTCGGGGCCCAACACCACCATCCCCGCGAGTCGGGCCACGTAGACCCTGTTCACCGCCGCCATGTCTGTAGAGAGTAGAGAGTATGGCTGTGGAAAACGCGTATCGGCCCCGTCGGACCTGTCTTTCGGTTCCTGGCAGCAACGCCAAGATGATCCAGAAGGCAAAGACTCTGCCCGCCGATGAGGTATTCCTCGATCTCGAGGACGCGGTAGCGCCCGATGCCAAGGCCGAGGCCCGTGCGCAGGTCGCCGCTGCGCTCGCCGAGCCGGGATGGGCGGACCAGCTGCGCGGCGTTCGGGTCAACGACTGGACGACGCCATGGACCCATGCGGACATCATCGAGGTGGCGTCGACCGCTGGCGCATCGCTGGACATTGTGGTGCTGCCCAAGGTGACTGACGTCTCGCACATCCACGCGCTTGACCTCCTGCTGAGCCAGCTCGAGGTCACGCACGGACTCCCGGTGGGCCGCATCGGAATTGAGGCACAGATCGAAAACGCGCAAGGCTTGACGAACGTTGATGCGATCGCTGCCGGTCCGCGAGTGCAGGCATTGATACTGGGGCCTGCCGATATGGCGGCGAGTCTCAACATGCGCACCCTGGAGGTGGGCGAGCAGCCAGAGGGCTATGACGTCGGCGACGCGCATCACCATGTGCTGATGCGGATCCTGATCGCCGCCCGCACGCACGGTGTCCTCGCGATCGACGGACCGTACCTGAAGATTCGTGATGTCGACGGTTTCCGGCGAGTCGCGGGTCGGTCAGCCGCGCTGGGCTACGACGGCAAATGGGTGCTGCATCCCGAGCAGGTCGCGGCCGGCAACGAGGTCTTCAGCCCACGGCAGTCCGATTACGACCACGCCGAGTTGATCCTGGAGGCCTATGAGTGGCACACCTCGCGCGCCGGCGGGGCCCGCGGCGCGGTGATGCTCGGCGACGAGATGATCGACGAGGCCAGCCGCAAGATGGCGTTGGTGATCGCGGGGAAGGGCCGCGCCGCGGGCATGGACCGCACGGCCGAGCCCTTCCGGCCGCCAACCTAGATGAGTTAGGGCGCCCACTGCCAGCCGCTGGCGTAGATGCCGATCGACAGCAGCAAGTACAACACCCAGCCGGCGGCGACGAGTCCGCCGATGATCGCGCCGACCAGCGCGATCGCGTAGCCCTCCTGGCCGGTGCGTTTGGTCTCGCGCATCGCGACAACACCAAGGATGAGCCCCACGAGTGACGGCAGACCGCAACACAGCAGCCCCACCAGGGACGTGACCAACGCTGCGATCGCCATGCCACTCGTGCCCGGTGGCTTGCCGGGCCGATACGGGTCGTAGCCCGGGTAATAGCCAGGAGCGGCCGGAAAGGGTGATGGGTAGATCGGTGGCGGCAGCCCGGCATCGGCCGGATAGTCGAACGTCGGCGTCGGATCCGGCGGCCGCGCTTGCGTGTTTTCCAGAGACGGATACTCGGTGCCGCCCGAGGGCTGCGCCGGCTTTTCGGGGTCGCTCGCGGTCATGGTCAGCTACTGAATGCGGCCACGAAAAAGATGAGGCCGACGACCAGCGACAGCGCGCCGACGACAATGCCGGCGACGGCCAATCCATGGCCCTGTTCGCGAGTTTGCTTGATCTGGTTCAGCGCGACGATGCCGAGCACGATGCCGGCGATCGCGCCAAGCCAACACAGGAATCCGACGAGGGAGGACACCAGCGATGCGATCGCCATCACGTTCGTCTTCTGCGCCGGCTGCCCATAGGCCGAATAGTCGGGCGCCGGATAGCCGGCGGGCGGCGGGCCGTAACCGGGGAGCGGCGGGGGGTAGCCAGGTGGGGCCGGGGTGCCGTATTGCGGCGCGCCGTATTGCGGCGGAGGCGGGTACGACGGCGCGCCGTAGCCCGGCGGGCCGGGGTAGGGCGGCGGCGGATAGCCGGGTTGTGCTCCACCGGGCCACGGATACTCCGCCTGTGGCGTGTAGTCGGGCGGCGAAAAGTTCGGATAGCCCTGCGGCTGTTGATAGCTGGGCGCTTCGTATCCTTGCGACGGCGGGATGTACGCGGGCGGCGGTGTGTAGCCGGGCTGCGCGGCTGGTTGCGGCGCCTCGGGTTGTCCGGGCTGTGCGGCGCTGTTTTCGGACTGCTCGATCGAGGGCGCCTCGTAGCCGCTCGGTGACGGCTCCGATGCCCCGCCCGAGGAGTCGGATGATGCAGTTCGGCCTGCGTCCTCGCCCGGATTTGTCATGCTGATCAACCTAGCGCAAGAACAGGGCACCATTGCGGCCGTCGAGGCGTTGGTCCGGATAAGAGCAGCTACCAGACGCAGGCGCGCACAGAGGAGATGGAAGACCGATGACCAGCCCGTTTCAGCCAGGACAGAACGCCGGCGTGACGCCGGCTACCGCCACCGGAGGGCGTGGCGGTCCGGCTGCCCTGCCAACCCCGCCGAAGGGCTGGCCGATCGGTTCGTACCCCACTTATGCCGAGGCGCAGCGCGCCGTGGACTATCTGTCCGATCAGGAGTTCCCCGTCCAGCAGGTGACCATCGTCGGCGTTGATCTGATGCAGGTGGAACGGGTCACCGGCAGGCTGACTTGGCCCAAGGTGCTCGGCGGGGGCGTGCTGACTGGAGCCTGGTTGGGCCTGTTCATCGGCCTGATCCTCGGCTTCTTCAGCCCCAGCCCGTGGGGTGCGCTGGTCACGGGTCTGGTCGCCGGTGTGTTCTTCGGCTTGATCACCTCGGCGGTCCCGTATGCGATGGCGCGCGGCACAAGAGATTTCAGTTCGACGATGCAGCTCGTCGCCGGCCGATACGACGTGCTGTGCGACCCGCAGAACGCCGAGCGCGGCCGGGATCTGCTGGCGCGCTTGAAGATTTAGCGCCCTTTTGCGGCGGGCGGGCGCATCTGCATCCGACACGCCGCCGAACACAGGCAGTTTGCGCACGCTCGCAATTGAGTAACGGTGTGCGACGCGCGCGCCGGAAGTGTTGCAAATCACTCGTATCTGGCTCTACGGTTTGCCCGCGGGAGGTTCCCGGCGGAGCCGCTCCGGCGGCGACATCGGAACCAGACGGGAGGCGATCGGTGCGCGCTCGGCGGCTAGGTGCTGCGGCATTGGCCGCGCTGACGACGGCGTCAACGGTGGCGGCGTGTGGGTCGAGCGGCGGCGGAATCGTCATCAATTACTACACCCCGGCTAACGAGATGGCCACGTTCACTGCAGTCGCCAAGCGCTGCAACGAAGAACTGGGCGGTCGCTTCACTATCGAGCAGGTCAGCTTGCCGAAAGGCGCCGACGACCAACGGCTGCAGCTGGCTCGGCGGCTCACTGGAAACGACAAGACACTGGACGTGATGGCACTCGACGTGGTGTGGACCGCCGAGTTCGCCGAGGCGGGTTGGGCTTTGCCGCTTTCGGATGATCCGTCCGGCCAGGCCGAGGCCGACGCCACCAGCAACACGCTGCCAGGGCCGCTGGAGACGGCGAAATGGCAGGACAAACTGTACGCCGCTCCGATCACGACCAACACCCAATTGCTTTGGTACCGCGCCGATTTGATGGACAAACCGCCGACAACATGGGACGGCATGGTTTCCGAGGCGACGCGGTTGCATGCCACGGGCAAGCCCAGCTGGATCGCCGTTCAGGCCAAACAGTACGAAGGTCTGGTGGTGTGGTTCAACACATTGCTGGAAAGCGCTGGCGGTCAAGTGCTTTCCGACGACGGCAAGACCGTCACGTTGACCGACACACCTGAGCACCGCGCTGCGACGGTCAAGGCGCTGCAGATCATGAAGGCCGTTGCTACCGCGCCCGGCGCCGACCCCTCGATCACGCAGACCGACGAGGCCACCGCGCGGCTCGCGCTCGAGCAGGGCAAAGCGGCGCTCGAAGTGAACTGGCCCTTCGTGCTTCCGTCGATGCTGGAGAACGCCGTCAAGGGCGGAGTGAGTTTTCTGCCGCTGGACAAGCAGCCCGACCTGGCGGGCAGCATCAACGATGCCGGGACGTTCTCACCGTCCGACGAACAGTTCAAGTCGGCGTTCGAGGCCAGCAAGAAGGTATTCGGGTTCGCGCCGTATCCGGGCGTGCAGCCCGGTGAGCAGGCACGGGTCACGTTGGGTGGACTCAACCTCGCCGTTGCCAAAACCTCTCAGCACCGCAGAGAGGCGTTCGAGGCGATCCGATGCCTGCGCGACGTCGAGAACCAGCGGTACACATCCGTCGAGGGCGGCCTGCCCGCCGTGCGGGCCTCGCTCTACGACGATCCGCAGTTCCAGGCGAAGTACCCGCAGTACTCGATCATCCGGGACCAGCTGACCAACGCCGCGGTGCGGCCCGCCACCCCGGTCTACCAAGCGGTGTCGACGCGAATCTCGGTCACACTGGCCCCGATCACCGACATCGATCCGGAACGCACCGCCGATGAGTTGACCGTGCAGATCCAGAAGGCCATCGACGGTAAGGGACTGATTCCATGACCGCGGTTGCCCAGCCGGCCGCCGCCCCGGCCGCACCGATAACCGGCACCGACGACAAGCGCTCGGAGCGGCGGCTGGCGTTCCTGTTGATCACCCCGGCGGTCCTGCTGATGCTTGCGGTCACCGCCTACCCGATCGGGTATGCGGTGTGGCTGAGCCTGCAGCGCTACAACCTCGCCACCCCCGACGACACATCGTTCGTCGGGTTGCAGAACTACATCACCGTGCTGACCGACGGCTACTGGTGGACCGCGTTCGCGGTGACGCTCGCAATCACTGTGGTCTCGGTGGCGATCGAGTTCGTTCTCGGCATGACGCTGGCGCTGGTCATGCACCGGACGATTTTCGGCAAGGGCGCTGTGCGCACGGCGATTCTGATCCCGTACGGCATCGTCACCGTCGCCGCGTCGTACAGCTGGTACTACGCATGGACACCTGGCACCGGGTATCTGGCCAACCTGCTACCCGAGGGCAGCGCGCCGCTGACCCAGCAGATTCCGTCGCTGGCCATCGTGGTTCTCGCCGAGGTGTGGAAGACGACGCCGTTCATGGCGCTGCTGCTGCTGGCCGGATTGGCGCTGGTGCCACAGGATCTGCTCAACGCCGCCCAAGTCGACGGTGCCGGCGCTTGGAAGAGACTGATCAAAGTGATTCTGCCGCTGATCAAACCGGCGATTCTGGTGGCGCTGCTGTTCCGCACGCTTGACGCGTTCCGGATCTTCGACAACATCTATGTGCTCACCGCCGGTGCCAACAACACCGGGTCGGTGTCAATCCTGGGCTACGACAACCTGTTCAAGGCGTTCAACCTCGGCCTGGGGTCGGCGATCAGTGTGCTGATCTTCCTGTCGGTGGCGATCATCGCGTTCATCTACATCACGATCTTCGGTGCCTCGGCGCCCGGATCCGACGAGGAGAGGCGCTAGAGATGGCGGAGCGGGTCGGCGCCCCACGTGCGACGGGCTGGACCGTCGTCAACATCCTGGTTGTCGTGTACGCGCTGTTTCCGGTGCTGTGGATCCTGAGCCTGTCGCTGAAACCGACGTCAAGCGTCAAGGACGGCAAGCTGATTCCGTCGCAGATCACGTTCGACAACTACAAGGGAATCTTCTCCGGAGACATGTTCACCTCGGCGCTGATCAACTCGATCGGCATCGGGTTGATCACCACGGTCATCGCGGTCGTCATCGGTGGCATGGCGGCCTATGCGGTCGCGCGGCTGGCGTTCCCTGGTAAGCGGCTGCTGGTCGGTGTCGCGCTGCTGATCGCGATGTTCCCGCAGATCTCGCTGGTGACGCCGATCTTCAACATGTGGCGCAGCATCGGGTTGTTCGATACCTGGCCCGGGCTGATCATCCCGTACATCACGTTCGCGCTGCCGCTGGCGATCTACACGCTGTCGGCGTTCTTTCGTGAGATCCCTTGGGATCTGGAAAAGGCGGCGAAGATGGACGGCGCCACACCTGCTCAAGCGTTCCGGAAGGTGATCGCGCCGCTGGCCGCGCCGGGCATCGTGACCGCCGCAATCCTGGTGTTCATTTTCGCGTGGAACGACCTGCTGCTGGCCTTGTCGCTGACCGCCACTCAGCGGGCCATCACCGCTCCGGTGGCGATCGCGAACTTCACCGGCAGTTCCCAATTCGAGGAGCCGACCGGGTCGATCGCGGCCGGCGCGATGGTCATCACCATCCCGATCATTATCTTTGTTCTAATCTTCCAACGACGGATCGTGGCCGGCCTGACGTCCGGTGCGGTGAAGGGATAGCTCCATGGCCGAGATTGTGTTGGACGGGGTGACCAAGAGTTACCCGAACGGCGCGACGGCCGTCAAAGACCTGTCGATCACGATCGCCGACGGCGAATTCATCATTCTGGTCGGCCCGTCGGGCTGCGGAAAGTCGACCACGCTGAACATGATTGCCGGCCTCGAGGAGATCTCGTCGGGCGAGTTGCGCATCGGCGGTGAGCGGGTGAATGAGAAGGCGCCCAAGGACCGCGACATCGCGATGGTGTTCCAGTCCTATGCGCTGTATCCGCATATGACCGTGCGGCAGAACATCGCCTTCCCGCTGACCCTGGCCAAGGTGAAGAAGGCCGAAATCACGGAGAAGGTCGAGGAGACCGCGAAAATCCTTGACCTGAGCGACTTTCTGGATCGCAAGCCCGCGCAGTTGTCCGGCGGTCAGCGCCAGCGGGTCGCGATGGGGCGCGCCATCGTGCGCGATCCCAAGGCGTTCCTGATGGACGAGCCGCTGTCGAACCTCGACGCCAAGCTTCGCGTGCAGATGCGCTCGGAGATCGCCCGACTGCAGAACCGGTTGGGCACCACCACTGTTTACGTCACCCACGATCAGACCGAAGCGATGACGCTTGGCGATCGGGTGGTGGTGCTGCTGGCCGGCGTGGTCCAGCAGATCGGCACGCCGGAGGAGTTGTACAGCAGGCCTGCCAACCTGTTCGTCGCGGGATTCATCGGCTCTCCTGCGATGAACTTCTTCCCCGCCACAATGACCGACGTCGGTGTGCGTCTGCCGTTCGGTGAAGTCACGCTCACCCAGGAGGTGCACGACCTGCTGGCGCAGCACCCGAAGCCCAACAACGTGATCGTCGGCGTGCGCCCTGAGCATCTCGAGGATGCCGCGCTGATCGACACGTATGCCCGGATCCGCGCATTGACGTTCGAGGTGAAGGTCGACTTCGTGGAGTCGCTCGGCGCGGACAAGTACGTGCATTTCAAAAGCGAGGGCGCCGGCGCGCAGGCCGCGCAGCTCGCCGAGCTTGCCGCCGACTCCGGCGCCGGGGAAAACGAGTTCGTCGCACGGGTTTCCACCGAGTCAAAGGTGACGCCCGGTCAGACCATGCAGTTGGCGTTCGACACCGCAAAGATCGCGATCTTCGATGCGGACACCGGCACAAACCTGACGATCGCGCCCGCCTCGCAGGAGCAGCCCGCTCCGGACGAAGCGCCCGAACCGCCTGCACCGGCCCCCGCGTCTGAGTCGCCTGTTGCACCAGAGACGCCACCGCAGCCGCCTGCAGAGTGATCGACGTCCTGGCTCAGGTCCGCGCGCACCTGCAGGAGCACTTCGCCAGGGCCGGAATCACCGCGGATCCCGACGAGGCCAGCGTGACGTTCCTTGGCACCGAACGCATCGATGTGCTGCGCTACGGGCCCGATGACGACGGCGTCAGTCACTATGTGTCGCTGGGCTGTTCGCGACACCCGATGTTCGACCCGACGGAGATGGTGACCGACGCGTTGCATGGCCCGCGCGCCGAGGTCGTTGTCGCATTGCGCGGCCCTTCGCCCGCGGGTCTTGCCCGCTCCGTCGCCATAGTGGCCGCGGCGCCGGCCGTCGAAGGGCTGATACTGGAACCCGATGCCCTGATCGACCTCGAGTCGCCGCTGTGGGATTCCGCACCCTTCACCGCGCTCCTGGTGGGCCGCAGCGACATTGACGACGTCCCGCTGACTGAGCCGCTGCCGGGTGTCACCGTGCTGTCGGCCACCCCGATCACCGCCACCGAGGCAGCGTGGGTGCGACTCAAGGGCGCCGACGCGATGCGTGAGGCGTGGGACCAGGACGGGGTCGACGTGCTGGACCCATCACGGCGCGCCGCTCGCCCGAGCTAGCCGGCGCTAACCCGTTAATCGCGTTTGCCTCCGCCCTTCTTGTTTCCCTCGCCGTGACCTTCGTCGCCGTTGCCCCGGCCTTCTTTCTTGTCGTTGGGCTTCTCTTGCGGCTGCTGGATCACGGGTGCCGGTGGGGGAGGCGGCGGCGTGCTCGTCGGTGTGGGCGCGGGCGTGCTGGTGCTGATCGGTCTGGGCGCTTGCTCAGAGGTTGACGGGTCAAGGGCCAGGGCGAGCACCGAGACTATGAATGCCACGAGGACGGCGGCGGCGACGAGGATATTGCGAGTGCGCTTGTCCAGTCGGCGCCGTGGGGTCGGCACGAAGTATGCCGCCGATGGAGCCAACGGTTCGGCAAGCACTTTGGTGGCTGGCCGCCCCGGGGCTGCGACGGGTGCCGCGCCGGCGAACAGTGCAGCGCGATCGCCGGTCAGCGCGGCGCGCATCTGCTCTGCGGTGGGGAAGCGTTGGCCGGGGTCGCGCGTCATCGCGCGATCGATTACCCCGGCAAGCGTGGGACCCACGTCAGGGCGGACGACAGAAAGCGGCGGCGGCGGGAGGCTCATGATGGCGTGGGCCAACGAAGCGGGATTGTCTTGCGGGAAGGCTCTGTGTCCTAGGAGTGCCTCATAGCCCACTACGCCGACGGCGTAGAGATCGTCGGCCGCCGACGCGGGCGCTCCGGCGACTCGTTCGGGGCTCATGTAGGCGATCGTGCCCACGATCTGACCGGTCATGGTGAGGGCAGCGCCCGCGGTCTTGGCGATGCCGAAGTCGGCGACCTTGTATGCGTCCGCGGTCGCGGAGACGAGGACGTTGCCGGGTTTGATGTCCCGATGGACTACGCCGGCACCGTGCGCGACGGCGAGGGCGGCCAGGACATCGCAGAGCATCGCGTGAACCCGCGGCGGTGCCAGCGGACCTTGGGCGATGTGGTCGGCGAGGGTCTCACCGGAGAGGCGCTCCATCACGATGAAGGGGGTGCCCTCGTGTTCGCCGAAGTCGTGGACGGAGACGATGTTGGAGTGATTGAGGCCCGCCGCCGCGCGGGCCTCGTCCTCGAATCTTCGTCTGATCTCGGGCTGGGCGCTGAGCGCCGGCAGCAAAAGCTTCACCGCGACTGGGCGCTTCAGCCGCGTGTCCCAGCCGTCTCGGACTTCGGCCATTCCGCCGCAGCCCAGCACACCTCGGAGTTCATAGCGGCCGGCCAGCAGCTCGCCGCCGTTCATCCCAATACCGTAGCCCGATTGAGCGCGACACAAACCCGCTGACCTTATCGATTACCTCGCCGCGCTCTACCGATCTAGGCGGGCAAGCCGGGGGCGGGGAGCAACCGTTCGAGGACGTCGGTGAGTGTGATGAGGACGCTGGACTCCCCGTCGGTAGTGACTAGCGCGATGTGGTTGCGATTCTGGCGCATGAGATGCAGCGCTTGGTAGACCGGGGTCTCCGCGGCAAGCGTGAGAACCGGCCGTATCAGGTCGCGCGCGGTGGAGTTCGCTGGCGCCTTCAAGCTGTCGCGCACGTGCACCACCCCTTCCATGACGTCGTCGTCACCCCGAACGAGAAGACGAAGATGGCCCGTCATGTGCGATTGGGTCTGGATGTCCGCGGGACTGGACAGAGCCGCGACGGTGGCAAGCGTGGCGTCGTGCGAAACAATCTCGCCGACGGTGAGACTTTCCAGGTCGAGAGCGCGAATTAAGTTGGCACGGTAACCCTCGTCGAGGGTTCCCTCGGTTGCAGAGTGCTCGATTAGCTGCCGCAGGGCCTCGGGGTCCTGGCCGTTGTCGACTTCGTCGACCGGTGTAACGCCGACCTTGCGCACGCACCAGTTGGCCGCGTGGTTCAGGGCCACCAGTAGCGGCCGGGTAAGCGCCATGAAGGCGCGCATCGGGATCGCAAGCATGATCGCCGATCGCTCCGGATGTGCGATTGCCCAGGACTTCGGCGCCATCTCACCGAACACCAGATGTAAGAAGGTGACGATCAGCAGCGCCAGCAGGAATCCCGCAACGTCGGCTACCCACAGCGGTGCGCCCGAGGCGTGAATCAACGGGGTCAGCCAGTAGTGCACGGCAGGCTTGGTGGTCGCCCCGAGGGCAAGCGTGCAGAGAGTGATGCCCAGCTGGGAGCCGGCCAGTAGCACGGAAAGTTCCTTGCTGCTGCGTAGCGCGGCGCGGGCGGACCTGCTGGTTGCGGCCGCGTCTTCGAGCCGATGGCTACGAGCCGCGATCAACGCGAATTCGATGGCAACAAACAGCGCGCTGGTGGTAATTAGAGCGATGGTGACGGCCAGCAAGATCCAGGGGTTACTCATCGGCGGACTCTCGGTCGCGGACGGATACGAAAACCGATGCCGGCACACGTTTCTCGATGGTTCGCACGGTGGCCACGAGCAGTGCCGGTCTCGCAGTGGCGCCCATCGCCACATCGTTGTTGCCGGGGTGAAGGTCGATTTCGATCGTGTCGCCTACGTCCGGTAGCCGATGCCAATTCGCCATGAGGAGGCCGGCCAAGGTCTCGTAGTCTCCCGCCGGCAGCTGCTCGTTGAGGAACCTCTCCGCCTCATCGAGGTGGAGGCGTCCGGGCATCAGCCAGCCGTCTGCTTCTGGCGCAACCTCAACGCCGGCGTCCGGATCGTGTTCGTCGCTGATTTCGCCGACCAGTTCCTCGGCGATGTCTTCAGGGGTGATGATTCCGGCAAAGCCGCCGTACTCGTCGATGACCAACGCCATCTGGGCCTTGGCCGCGGCGAACTGCTTCACGACCGCCGGCAACGGGAGCGACGCCGGCACCGTCACCGCCGGTCGAGAATGCTTGACAGCACTCCCACTCTGTTCCAAGCCGAGCAGATCGCGAAGATCGATGATGCCGAGTATGTCGTCGGTCGAAACGCCGACGACCGGATAACGGGTATGCCCGGCAGCCATGCGTGACAACACCGCGCTGACCGACTCGTCGGCGCCGACCGTGTCGACTCGTGTCCGGGGGATCATTGCGTGTTCGGCCGTGCTGGTGGGGAAGTCCAGGATCCGGTCCAGCAGAAGCGCCAGCTCGGGGGGCATGTCGCCGGCATCACGGGAGGTTGCCACGATGTGCTCAAGGTCGCGCGCGGTGGCGGAGTGCTCCACATCGTGGACAGGTTCGATTCGCGCCGCGCGCAACAGCAGATTCGAAGATTGATCGAAAACCCAGATGAGCCAACCGAATAGCCGTAGGTACACCGTGGTCGATATGGCAAGCCAGCGGGCCAGCGGCTCAGGTCGGGCGATCGCCAGATTCTTCGGAAACAACTCACCGAACAGCATTTGCACCACGGTGCAGAAGAAAAGCGACACCGCCGCGCCGATTGCAATACCAAGTCCTGTTGGCATGCTGGCGCGGCCCAGTATCGTCGCCACACCCTCGCCGATTAACGGTTCGGCGATATAGCCGACCAGCAGACCAGTAACCGTGATCCCCAACTGCGCGCCGGAGAGCATGAACGACGTCCGGTGCGTGATCGACAACGCCCGGCGGGCGGCTGAATCGCCCGCCTCGGCGTGAGCCTTCAGCCGCGAACGGTCCACCGCCATATAAGCGAACTCTTGGGCGACGAAGTATCCCGTGAGCGCGGTGATCAATACGACGACTACCGCACCCAGGGCGATGCTGCCCAGCGCCGTAATCATGATCCCACCACCGGTATCAGCCTCTGGCTGTCCTTAGACCGGGGTGGGGCCGGTTTTCGAGGCTCGCGCAACGCGCGACTCATTGCTCCCTTTGTTGACTTTTGATCCCTAGAAGACCAAGGATAGCGCCATCAAATATCGTTGACCTACTATCTACGTATGAATGCAGGTAACCGGGACGAGTCGCGGATCGACGACGATCAGGCGGCATTGATCGTCGAGGTCTTCCGGATGCTCGCCGATGCCACGCGAGTGCAGGTGTTGTGGGCACTGGCCGGCCGGGAGATGTCGGTCAACGAGTTGGCCGAGCACGTCGGCAAGCCTGCGCCGTCGGTATCACAGCATCTGGCGAAGTTGCGCATGGGCCGGCTGGTACGCACCCGGCGGGCAGGCACGACGATCTTCTACAGCCTGGAAAACGAGCACATTCGCCAGCTGGTCACCGACGCGGTGTTCAACGCCGAGCACGCGGGGCCTGGCGTGCCGCCACATCACCGTGGCGATCGCGTCAGTCCACTGGTTACCGGCGACGACGAGGTGCGGAAGGCGGCCAAGTGATGAGCCATCTCGCGAGAGCCACCCGCGAAGACGCCGAGAGAAAGCAGCACGGCCACGGGCACAAGCATTCTCACGATCACGGTCACGAGCATCCGCGAGGTTTTCGGGCTGCGCTGAAGGAGATCTTCGCCCCCCACAGCCACGACGCGTCCGACAGTGTCGACAACGCCCTGGAATCAAGCGCAATAGGCATTCGCGCGGTCAAGATCAGCCTGACCGCCCTCGCAATCACGGCGCTTGCGCAAGGCGTGATCGTCATCGTTTCCGGATCGGTCGCGCTGGCGGCCGACACCATTCACAATTTCTCCGACGCGCTGACGGCGGTGCCGCTGTGGATCGCGTTCGCGTTGGGCACCCGGGCGGCGACTCGGCGCTATACGTACGGCTTCGGCCGTGCCGAAGATCTAGCAGGCCTGTTCGTGGTCGCGATGATCACCCTGTCGGCGATCATCGCCGGCTATCAGGCGATCATGCGGTTGATCCACCCGGTTGAAATCCAGCATGTCGGCTGGGTGGCGGCGGCCGGCCTGGTCGGCTTCGTCGGAAACGAACTCGTCGCGCTTTACCGGATCCGGGTGGGCCGCCAGATCGGGTCGGCGGCGCTTGTCGCCGACGGATTGCACGCCCGCACCGACGGATTCACTTCGTTCGCGGTGCTGTTCAGCGCTGGCGGTGTCGCACTTGGCTTTCCGCTGGCCGATCCTATCGTCGGGCTGTTGATCACCGTGGCGATCCTTGCTGTGTTGCGCACCGCGGCCCGTGACGTGTTCCGGCGGCTGATGGATGGCGTCGATCCGGGGCTGGTCGACACCACTGAGGCAACGCTGGCGGCGCAGGCAGGTGTGAAGGGGGTGCACAGTGTGAAATTGCGCTGGATCGGGCATCGGCTGCACGCCGACGCCGAACTTGACGTTGACCCTGAAATCAAGCTGGACGAGGCGCATCGCATCGCACACGACGCCGAACACGAGCTGATACATGCCGTTCCCAAGCTAAGCACCGCCCTGATTCACGCCTACCCCGCGCACATGGATCGCGGCTGAGTTCGTAAAGCATTGCGGGCCAGGGCAATACAAGTGCCCGACCTAGAGCCAGTGGTTATGCCGGAACGTCCGGTACAGCCCGACGCAGATGATCGCCATCAGGCACAGCACGGCCGGATAGCCCCACACCTGATGCAGTTCGGGCATGTGGTCGAAGTTCATCCCGTAGATGCCTGCCAGCGCGGTCGGCACCGCCGCGATGGCCACCCACGCGGAGATCTTGCGCATGTCGACGTTCTGCTGCATCGCCACCTTGCCCAGCGCGGCCTGAACCAGCGAGCTGAGCATGTCGTCGTAGCTGGCGATTCGGTCGGACGCCTGGATGTTGTGGTCTAGCACGTCGCGCAGGTACCGCCGCACCTCGATCGAGATCAGGTCGTTGTGGTCGGTGCCCATGCGCTGCAGCGCCAATGTCAACGGAGAGACCGCCCTCCGCAGCTCGACGACCTCGCGCTTGAGCAAATAGATGCACTCGATGTTCGTCTGCTTCGCCGGCGAGAAGATGTCTTCTTCCATCGCGTCGATGTCGGTCTCGATCAGATCGGTGATGTCCAGGTAGTTGTCGACGACGTGGTCGGCGATCGCGTGCATGATCGCGTACGGGCCGAGCTTGAGGATCGCGGGGGAGGCGTCGAGATGCTTGCGCACCCCTGCCAAGCCCCCGTGCTCACCGTGGCGGACCGTTACCACGAAGTCGGGGCCGACGAAGATCATGATCTCGCCGGTCTCCACGATCTCGCGAGCGTTGATCATTGAGACGTGTTCGACGTACTTCACGGTCTTGAGCACCAGGAACAACGTCTTGTCGTAGCGCTCCAACTTCGGCCGCTGGTGCGCGTGCACTGCGTCTTCGACGGCGAGCTCGTGCAGACAGAACACATCGGCCACCGCTTGCATCTGGTGCTCGTCGGGTTCGTGCAGGCCGATCCAGACGAACGCGTCCTTGCCTTCGCGTTCGAGGTCGTGGACCTTGTTCAGCGCGGCAGCGTGGGTGAATTTGCCGGGCGCTCGTTGTCCATCGACGTAGACCGCGCAGTCGACCATGGCCCGTGCCACGGGAACGTGGATGGATTTCGCGTCCGTGTGGGCGCCTTTGGTCCGCACGGCCGGTCGTAGTGATGGAGGCAAGGCCCGAAACGATGGCATTTCGAACCTCCTTCACTGCCGGGCTTTCGGGTGAAGGCCCTGGTAAATGCTACGCGTCGGACCGGAGATTCGCGGTCGAGGCGAGTGCGCTAGTTTCGACGCGAACCCAACTGGAGTCCAAGGAGCATCCGACGTGAGCACAACTCCCCTCAAGGTCGCCGTCACCGGTGCCGCCGGCCAGATCGGCTACAGCCTGTTGTTCCGTTTGGCTAGCGGATCGCTGCTGGGCCCTGACCGCCCGATTGAGCTGCGTCTCCTCGAGATCGAGCCCGCTCTCAAGGCACTCGAGGGCGTGGTGATGGAGCTGGACGACTGCGCGTTCCCGCTACTGGCCGGTGTCGAGATCGGCGCGGACGCGAACAAGATCTTCAATGGGGTGAACCTGGCGCTGTTGGTCGGCGCCCGTCCCCGCGGGCCCGGCATGGAACGCGGCGACCTGCTAGAGGCCAACGGCGCGATTTTCACCGCCCAGGGCAAGGCGCTCAACGAAGTGGCCGCGGACGACGTCCGGATCGGTGTCACCGGCAACCCGGCCAACACCAACGCGCTGATCGCAATGAGCAACGCGCCCGACATCCCGAACGAGCGGTTCTCCGCGCTCACCCGCCTCGACCACAACCGGGCGATCTCGCAGCTCGCGAAGAAGACCGGCGCCGATGTCACCGACATCAAGAAGATCACGATCTGGGGCAACCACTCGGCCACCCAGTACCCCGACATCTTCCACGCCGAGGTCGGCGGCAAGAACGCCGCCGAGGTCGTCAACGACCAGGACTGGATCGAGAGCGACTTCATCCCGACCGTGGCCAAGCGCGGCGCGGCCATCATCGATGCGCGCGGTGCCAGCTCGGCCGCCTCGGCCGCATCGGCGACCACCGACGCCGCCCGCGACTGGCTGCTCGGCAGCCCAGAGGGCGACTGGGTGTCAATGGCGGTTCTTTCCGACGGCAGCTATGGCGTCCCGGAGGGGCTGATCTCCTCGTTCCCGGTGACCACCAAGGACGGCAACTGGTCGATCGTGGGTGGCCTGGAGATCGACGACTTCTCCCGCGGCCGCATCGACAAGTCCACCGCGGAACTCGACGAGGAACGCAAGGCGGTCACCGAACTCGGCCTCATCTGAGGGCAGCATTCGCAAAATTCACAACCCGTCGCCGGTCTCGTTAATTTGGCCAAGTAACCTGACCGCCGTGACCGAAACGGTGCCGCAGGACGTGCAAAGCCCGCAGATCGTCGTCACCGATGAGGAGATCTTCGAGGCCCACGTAGGGGGAAAGATCTCTGCGGAGCTGAAGGCCCCGCTGGACACCCAGCGCGCACTGTCGATCGCCTACACCCCGGGTGTGGCGCAGGTCAGTCGCGCCATCGCCGCTGATCACACCTTGGCTGCCCGCTATACGTGGGCCAACAGGTTGGTCGCCGTGGTCAGCGACGGCAGCGCGGTGCTCGGCCTCGGCGACATCGGCCCTGCGGCGGCGCTGCCCGTGATGGAGGGCAAGTGCGCGCTGTTCAAGGCGTTCGGCGACCTGGACTCGATCCCGATCGTCCTTGACACCAAGGACCCCGACGAGATCGTCGAAACCCTTGTGCGGCTGCGGCCGTCGTTCGGGGCGGTGAACCTCGAGGACATCTCCGCGCCGCGGTGCTTCGAGATCGAGCGCCGCGTCATCGAGGCGCTGGACTGCCCGGTGATGCATGACGACCAGCACGGCACCGCGATCGTGGTGCTGGCCGCACTGCTGGGCGCCACGAAGGTGCTCGGCCGTGACATGAGTTCGCTGCGCGTGGCCGTCTCCGGTGTCGGCGCCGCGGGTGTCGCCTGCACCAATATCCTTCTGGCCGCGGGTGTTTCGGATATCACCGTGGTGGACACGCGCGGCATACTGCATCCTGGCCGTGATGGTTTGACTCCCGTCAAGGCCGAGCTTGCTGCGCGCACCAACCCGGACGGCCTCACGGGTGGCATGGTGGAGGCGCTCAAGGGCGCCGACATGTTCCTTGGCGTCTCGGGAGGTGTGGTGCCCGAGGACCTGGTTGCGACGATGGCTCCCAACGGAATTGTGTTCGCGCTGTCGAATCCTGACCCGGAGATCCACCCCGACGTCGCAGCGAAGTATGCCTCGATCGTCGCGACGGGCCGCAGTGACTTCCCGAACCAGATCAACAACGTGCTGGCGTTCCCCGGTGTGTTCCGCGGCGCGCTGGACGCGGGCGCCCGGCGGATCACCGAAAGGATGAAGGTGGCCGCGGCCGAGGCCATTTTCGCGGTGGCGTGCGACGACCTCGCGCCGGACCGGATCGTGCCGAGCCCGCTCGATCCTCGGGTCGGCCCAGAGGTTGCGGCGGCAGTGGCTGCTGCTGCCGAGATCTAATCGGCCCCATGCAATTACGCCGGTTGGCGGTAGCGCTCATTGCGCTGATCGTCGTCGGCTGCGGCGGTCATGCGGGCCCGCCGTCCATCGCTGTGGGGTCCACTTCCGATCCGGAATCGAAGCTGCTGGCTCACCTGTACGCCGCGGCGCTGCGGTTCTACGGCAGCCCCGCTCACGTCCGGCCCATGCCGGATCCGGTGAACGAGTTGGACTCGGTGGACGTCCGGGTCGTGCCCGGGTTCACCGGCAGGCTGCTGGCGAGGTTTGATCCCGACGCCAGCGCCCGCTCTGATGCGCAGGTGTACCGCGAGATGGTGTCCGCGCTGCCCGAAGGCGTTGCGGCAGGGGACTACACGACCTCCGCGGAGGACAAGCCTGCGATCGCAGTGACCGAGCGGACCGCTGACGCGTGGGGTGGACGCGACCTGGCCGCGGCGGTCCGCAGCTGCGAGAAGGTCATGCCCGGCGCGTTGGCGGCCGCGCAAACACCGTCGAAGGTCGGATCGTGCGCGATGCCCGAGCCACGCCAATTCCCGGACAGTGCAACGCTTTTCGCTGCGCTGAGGGCAGGGCAGATCAATGCGGCGTGGACGACGACTGCCACGCCGAACATACCGTCCGAGCTGGTGGTGCTCTCCGACAAAACCGCGCTGATCCGGGCCGAGAATATCGTTCCGCTGTACCGGCGCAACGAGCTGAACGAGCAGCAGGTGTTGGGGCTCAACGAGGTCGCCGGTGTGCTTGACACCGGGTCACTTGCCGATATGCGCAGGCAGCTCGCCGAAGGCAAGGAGCCTGGACTGGTGGCCGACGCGTGGCTCGACGCCCACCCGCTCGGCCACTAGTGCGCTTCGGGCACCATCCGCGACATCACCGTCGAGAACAGCCGCTGATAGCCCGACCCGGTTAGACGGACGATCAGGTCGAGTGCCGTGGCGTCGGAGCCGACGAGCACCCTGGCCTTGTTCTTGCGGACGCCTTCGAGGATGATCCGCGCGGCCTTCTCCGGGGTCGTGTTGGCGAGCTTCTTGTCGAAGGTCTTCGTCAGCTGGTCCTTGTCCACGCTGCCGACGGCCGTCATGTTCCGCACGATGTTGGTCTTGATGCCGCCGGGGTGCACGGTCGTCACCTTGACGGGATGTCCGGCCAACGCCATTTCCTGCCGCAGCGCCTCGGTGAACCCGCGCACCGCGAACTTCGCGGCGTTGTACGCGGCCTGGCCGGGCACCGAGAAGATTCCGAAGATGCTGGAGACGTTGATGATGTGGCCGTCGCCCGATGCGATCAGGTGGGGCAGGAACACCTTGGTGCCGTTGACCACGCCCCAGAAGTCGACGTCCATCACCTTCTCGATGTCCTTGAACTGGCTGACCTCGACGTCGCCGGCGAACGCGATGCCAGCGTTGTTGTAGATCTGGTTGACCTTGCCGAAGTGTTCCTTGACCGCGTCGGCATACAGCTCGAACGCTTCGCGCTCTGTGACATCGAGCCGGTCGGCCTTCACGGGTGCGCCGATGGCCTTCAGCCGCTCCTCGGTGGTCGCCAGGCCTTCGGTGTCGATGTCGCTGATCGCCACGCTGGCGCCCGAGCGGGCCAGTTCGACGGCCAGCGCCTGCCCGATGCCCGACCCGGCGCCCGTCACCACCGCGATCTTTCCGGCGAAGCCGTCCATAAGCACACTCCCTCGTGTCAGATGCTCGCAACGAGGTTAGTCGGTACCCGCGGTCCCGCCTTTAGGGGCCTCCGCTCCGCGGCTGAATATTGCGCGCAGGGTTGCGGAAGTTCAGAATGCACGACCCTGAGCGCAATAACGACGCGAACTAGCTGGCGAACGCCTCGTCGATGATCTCCTGCTGCTCGACGGCGTGCACCTTCGACGAGCCCGACGACGGCGCCGACATCGCCCGACGCGAAATCCGCTTGATGCCGCTCAGCAGCTCGGAGCACACCTCCGGAAGAGTCAGTCCGAATGTCGGCCACGCGCCCTGGTTCGCCGGCTCCTCCTGCACCCAGAAGTACTGATCGACGTTCGGGTAGCGGTCCAGGGTCTCCTTGAGCCGCCGCCTCGGCAGCGGGGCGAGCTGCTCGATGCGCACGATCGCCACGTCGTCGCGCTGTTCCTTGTTCTTGCGGGCGACCAGTTCGTAGTAGATCTTGCCGCTGGTCAGCAGGACGCGCTTGACCTTGTTGCGGTCGCCGGTGCCCTCCTCGTAGGTGGGCTCCTCGATGACCGACTTGAACTTGCCCTCGGTGAAGTCCTTGAGATCGCTGACCGCAGCCTTGTTGCGCAGCATGGACTTCGGGGTCGCCACGATCAGCGGCCGGTGAATGCCGTCCAAGCCGTGCCTGCGCAGCAAGTGGAAGTAGTTCGCCGGCGTCGACGGCATCGCGATCGTCATCGAGCCCTCGGCCCACAGCAGCAGGAATCGCTCGATGCGGGCCGACGTGTGGTCCGGGCCTTGGCCCTCGTGGCCGTGGGGGAGTAGCAGCACCACGTCGGACAGCTGTCCCCACTTCGCCTCGCCCGACGAAATGAACTCATCGATGATCGACTGCGCCCCGTTGATGAAGTCGCCGAACTGGGCCTCCCACAACACAAGTGCGTCCGGGTTGCCGACCGAGTAGCCGTATTCGAAGCCGACGGCGGCGAACTCCGAAAGAGCGGAGTCGTACACCATGAACCTGCCACCGGTCGGTGTGCCGTCGCTGTTGGTGGTGAGCAACTGCAGTGGGGTGAACTCCTGACCGGTCTTACGGTCAATGATCACCGAATGCCGCTGAGTGAACGTGCCCCGGCGGGTGTCCTGTCCCGACAGCCGGATCGTCTTGCCTTCGGCGAGAAACGATCCCAGCGCCAGCAGCTCGGCGAAGGCCCAGTCCACCTTGCCTTCGTAGGCCATCTCCCTACGCTTCTCCAGCACCGGCTTGACGCGCGGATGCACGTTGAAGCCCTCGGGAAACGCCAAGTGCGAGTCGCCGATACGGGCCAGCAGCGACTTTTCCACCGCGGTCGTCATGCCGGCGGGCAGCATCTGGTCTTCCTCGACCGACTCGCTCGGCTCGATCGGGTGCTTCTCGAGCTCGCGCACCTCGTTGAACACCCGCTCTAGCTGTCCCTGGTAGTCGCGCAGGGCGTCCTCGGCCTCTTTCATCGAGATGTCACCGCGGCCGATCAACGCTTCGGTGTACGTCTTGCGGGATCCGCGCTTGGTGTCGATGACGTCGTACATGTACGGCTGCGTCATCGAGGGGTCGTCACCCTCGTTGTGCCCCCGGCGGCGGTAGCACAGCATGTCGATGACGACGTCCTTCTTGAACTGCTGCCGAAAGTCCATCGCCAGCCGCGCCACCCAAACACACGCCTCGGGATCGTCGCCGTTGACATGGAAGATCGGCGCGCCAATCATTTTCGCCACGTCGGTGCAGTACTCCGACGACCGCGAGTCCCCTGGCGATGTGGTGAACCCGATCTGGTTGTTGACGATGATGTGGATGGTGCCGCCGGTGCGGTACCCGCGCAGCAGCGCCAGGTTCAGTGTCTCGGCCACCACGCCCTGGCCTGCGAACGCCGCGTCGCCGTGCAGCATCATCGGCACGACAGAGAATCTTTCGGAACCGTCGGCCTCCTCGCCGACGTCCAACAGGTCCTGCTTGGCGCGGACCAGGCCCTCAAGTACAGGGTCGACGGCCTCCAGATGCGACGGGTTGGCGACCAGTGACACCTGAATGTCGTTGTCGCCGAACATCTGAATGTAATTGCCGGTCGCACCGAGGTGATACTTGACGTCGCCGGAGCCGTGCGCCTGCGACGGGTTCAAGTTGCCCTCGAACTCGCTGAAGATCTGCGAGTACGGCTTGCCGACGATGTTGGCCAGCACGTTGAGCCGTCCGCGGTGTGGCATGCCGATCACGACCTCGTCGAGCGCGTGCTCGGCGGCCTGGTCGATGGCGGCGTCCATCATCGGGATGACGGTCTCTGCGCCTTCGAGCGAGAAACGTTTCTGCCCAACGTATTTGGTTTGCAGGAACGTCTCGAACGCCTCGGCCGCGTTCAGCTTCGACAACATGTACTTCTGTTCTGCGACGGTCGGCTTACCGTGCTTGACCTCGATCCGCTCCTGCAGCCATTTCTGCTGCTCGGGCTCGAGGATGTGCGTGTACTCGACGCCGACGTGGCGGCAGTACGCGTCGCGCAGCAGACCCAGCACGTCGCGAAGCTTCTTGTACTCGGCGCCGGCGAAGCCGTTGACCTTGAACTCGCGGTCCAGATCCCACAGCGTCAGGCCGTGCGTGTTCACATCGAGGTCGGGATGGCTGCGGAAGCGGGTGTTGTCCAGCCGCAGCGGGTCGATGTCGGCCATCAGGTGGCCGCGGTTGCGGTAGGCGGCGATCAACTCGAGGACGCGGCCGTTCTTGTCCTCGATCGAGTCGGGGTTGTCCGTGCGCCACCGCACCGGCTCGTACGGGATGCCCAGTTCGCGGAAGATCTCGTCGAAAAAGTCGTCGGACAGCAGCAATTCGTGGATCGTGCGCAGGAAGTCGCCCGACTCCGCACCCTGGATGATGCGGTGGTCGTAGGTGGAGGTGAACGTGACAAGCTTGCCGACACCGAGTTCGGAGATGCGTTCCTCGCTGGCGCCCTGGAACTCCGCGGGGTACTCCATCGCGCCGACGCCGAGGATCGCGCCCTGGCCGCGCATCAGCCGCGGCACCGAGTGCACCGTGCCGATCGTGCCAGGGTTGGTCAGCGAGATCGTCACGCCGGAAAAGTCCTCCGCGGTCAGCTTGCCGTCGCGGGCACGGCGAACGATGTCCTCGTAGCCAGCGATGAACTGGCCGAAACGCATTGTCTCGCAACCCTTGATCGCGGCGACCACGAGCTGGCGGTTGCCGCCCTTGCCCTGCAGGTCGATCGCCAGCCCGAGGTTGACATGCTGCGGTGTGACCGAATTGGGCTTGCCGTCCACTTCGGCGAAGTGACGGTTCATGTTCGGGAAGCGCTTGACCGCCTGCACCAGCGCGTACCCGATCAGGTGCGTGAAGGAGATCTTGCCGCCGCGGGTGCGCTTGAGATGGTTGTTGATGACGACCCGGTTGTCGATCATCAACTTGGCCGGAATCGCCCGCACACTGGTCGCGGTCGGCACCTCGAGCGAGGCCGACATGTTCTTCACGACGGCGGCAGCGGCGCCGCGTAGCACAAGCACCTCTTCGCCTTCGGCGGGCGGCTGGGCGGCGGGCTTCGGCTTGGCGGCGGTCTTCTCCGGTTCTGCGGCCTTCTCCGGTTCTGGTGCCTTCTCATCCGGTGCCTTCGCCGGGGCGGCGACTTCCGCCTTCGGCGCCGGGGCCGGTTCCGGAGGCGCGGTGGGCGCGGCCGCTTTCGTGGGCGACTGGCCGGGTTGCCCGTTGCCGGTCGTGGATTGCGCTTCGGCGGTTGGCTCGGGTGAGTAGTCGACCAAGAATTCATGCCAACTCGGGTCTACCGACGAGGGATCCTCGCGAAATTTGCGATACATCTCCTCGACCAACCACTCGTTCTGTCCGAATGGTGATGGTGAGCTCACGGCAGCTACTCGCCTCGATTCCTTCGCCTCAGGCAAGCGGTCAGACGCTCGCCACCCAAATTCCGCGGTCCACGGTTGCCCCCGTTTCCGCCGCCTAAAGGCTAACGCTTCCGCCGTCGGCGCAACCACGCGAACGGCAGTTATCACTCGCTAGGCGCGTGGGGCGGGCAGCACGTGCAGCGATGCGGGCCACCGCGGCGGCGGATTGCCGAACGCCGCGCGGGCGTTGGCGATGATCTTCTTGCCCATCAGCCGGTTTCCCACGCCGCCGACGACGGCGCCAATACCGACCGGCAGCAACTTGCCGAATGCGATCGCGCTGCGCTTGAGCGTGTAGCGCTTGACGAAGTAGCGCAGCAGCCGCGAATTCAGTTGGGACACCGCCGGCAGCGGCAGCGTCGCCGCGCCGTCGGCCAGCCAGGCGCCGCTGGTGCGGCCGGGCCCGACCAGATCGACGAGCGCATGCCTGCTCTCTTCACCGACCAAGACCGCCAGCACCAAGGCGCGGCGACGCTCGCGGTGATCGGCCGGAATGCCGTATACCTCCGCGAGCGCGAGCGAGTAGACCGCCGTCGCCTCCAGGAACACGACCGTCTCGCCGGCGACCGCCGACATTGCGGCCAGCGTGCCGATGCCCGGAAACGCGGCGGCGGACCCGACGGCGGCACCGCTGGCCATCACCGCGGCCAGATAGTGCTTCTCCAGCTTCCTGACGACGTCGGCCGGTGTAGCGTCCGGGTTGTGCTGGCGTAGCCGGTCGACATAGACCTTGATCGCGGGCCCCTGGACTCGGGTCCCGCGTTCGAGGATCTGCGAGAGCACCTTGGCGGCGGCGCCGGGGTTGTCATCAGTAGTAGCCGGCAGTTGGCTCTTGGTGCTCGACCGAGCGCTCATGTGCGGGCCTCCCTGACGTATTAGCGGTTGACCTTCAGGCTAACGCTTACCCAACGAACGGCATGGTGGTCCCGGTGCCCGAGGGTGATCGCGCTCACTGTCTGTGAGGCAGGGAACAAAATATTGAGAAGCGACGCTAACCACTCTCATGGCAGCATCGACGGACGTGGACGTGACCAGGGCCCAATCGGCGACCTCCGAGTCGCAGCCGAGCCGTGTCCGCATGATCGCGGTCCTCGGCGCCCTCGTCGCGCTCGGTCCGCTCACCATCGACATGTATCTGCCGGCGCTGCCCAAGATCGCCGACGACCTGTCGGTGTCTTCGTCGGTCGTGCAACTCACGCTTACCGGGACGCTCGCCGGGTTGGCGCTCGGCCAGCTGATCGTCGGCCCGCTGTCGGACTCGCTTGGCCGCCGCAGACCGCTGATGGTCGGCATCGTCCTGCACATGCTGGCCTCGTTGCTGTGCCTGTTCGCGCCGAACATCGAGTTGCTCGGCGTGGCCCGCGGGCTGCAGGGCATGGGCGCGGCCGCCGCGATGGTGGTGGCCATCGCCGTCGTCGGTGACCTCTACGCCGAGTCCGTCGCGGCCACGGTGATGTCGCGGCTGATGTTGGTGCTGGGCGTGGCCCCGGTGGTCGCGCCGTCGCTGGGCGCGGCCGTGCTGTTGAAGGCTTCATGGCACTGGGTGTTCGCCGCGCTGGTCGTATTGGCGGGCGGCCTGCTTCTGCTGGCCGCGATGGCCCTGCCCGAGACGCTGCCTGCGTCGCATCGACGGCCGCTGCAGGTGCGTGGCATCGCGGCCACCTACGCCGAGCTGCTGCGCGACGCTCGCTTCGTCATCCTGGTCCTGGTCGCGGCGCTTGGCATGTCCGGCCTGTTCGCATACATCGCTGGTGCATCGTTCGTGCTGCAGGGCCACTACGGCCTGGACCAACAGGCTTTCGCGTTGGTGTTCGGCGCGGGGGCGGTCGCGCTGATCGGTGCCACCCAGTTGAACGTGGTGCTGTTGCGCCGCTTCGCTCCGCAGACGATCGTGCTGTGGGCGCTGGCGGCGGCCGTGGTGGCGGGTGTGGTCTTCGTCGGCGTGGCATACGAGCACATCGGCGGGTTGGCCGGCTTTGTGGTGCCGGTGTGGGCGATCCTGGCGGCGATGGGCCTGGTCATTCCCAACGCTCCCGCGGTGGCGCTGTCGCGGCATCCCGACGCCGCCGGCACCGCGGCCGCGTTGCTCGGTGCCGCCCAGTTCGGACTCGGTGCCGCAGTGGCGCCGCTGGTCGGCATCCTCGGTAACAACGAGATCGCGTTAGCCTTGGTGATGACGGCCGGCATGGTGATCGCGTTGCTGGCGTTGCTGGCGGTCGGCGTTCCGGCCGCCGAAACCAAGGACGACGTCACCGGCGACGCCGTCGCCGAACCAGCCTGACGTTCGTGACTGGTTGACCCCGACTTGTCGGGGAAAATTCAGGTACGTACCGTCGGCTGAATCGTCGATTATCTGGTCGACCCGAGATGTACCAAACGCTGACTACCCGGCAAGATGGCCGCGCTCGAGGCGGGCTGCGGCTACAAGTCGACGCTGGAAAATCTGCCCCGCCCGCGGGGGAAAACCCGTGGAACGCGTTGTGGGCGATGTTGATCGGCTTCTTCATGATCCTGGTCGACGCGACCATCGTTTCGGTGGCCAACCCGTCGATCATGGACAAGCTCGGCGCCAGCTACGACGCGGTCATCTGGGTGACCAGCGCCTACCTGCTCGCGTACGCGGTGCCGCTGCTGGTGGCCGGCCGCCTCGGCGATCGGTTCGGCCCGAAGAACCTCTACCTGCTGGGCCTGACGGTGTTCACTGCCGCGTCGCTGTGGTGTGGGTTGGCTGGCAGCATCCAGATGCTGATCGCAGCCCGCGTCGTGCAGGGCATCGGCGCGGCGCTGCTCACGCCGCAGACGTTGTCGACCATCACCCGGATCTTCCCTGCCGACCGACGCGGCGTGGCGATGAGCGTTTGGGGGGCCACCGCCGGGGTCGCGACGCTGGTCGGCCCGCTTGCGGGCGGTGTGCTTGTCGATCATCTTGGTTGGCAATGGATCTTCATCGTCAACGTGCCGATCGGCATCATCGGCCTTGCGCTGGCCGTCTGGCTGATTCCCGTACTGCCCACCGAGAAGCCACGCTTCGACTGGCTCGGCGTGTTGCTCTCCGGCGTCGGCATGTTCATGATCGTGTTCGCGCTGCAGGAGGGCCAATCGCACGACTGGGCGCCGTGGGTGTGGGGCACCCTCGCCGGTGGCATCGGGTTCGTCGCCGCATTTGTGATCTGGCAGTCGGTCAACAGCAACGAACCACTGATCCCGTTGATCATTTTCCGCGACCGCGACTTCTACCTGTCCACCCTCGGCATCGCGACCATCGGCTTCGTCGTGACGGCGACGTTCTTGCCGTTGATGTTCTACGCGCAAGCGGTGTGCGGACTGTCTCCGACTCGGTCCGCGCTGCTGACCGCGCCGATGGCGATCGCCACGGGCGTGTTGGCGCCACTCGTCGGAAAGATCGTCGACCGATCGCATCCGCGTCCTGTGATCGGCTTCGGCTTCTCGGTATTGGCGATCGCGATGACGTGGCTGTCCATCGAGATGACGCCGACCACACCGATCTGGCGGCTGGTGCTGCCGATCACGGCGATGGGCATCGGTTCGGCGTTCATCTGGTCACCGCTGGCCGCGACCGCCACCCGTAATCTGCCGGCGCGGCTCGCCGGCGCCGGGTCTGGCGTCTACAACACCACTCGGCAGGTCGGCGCGGTGCTGGGCAGCGCAGGCATGGCGGCGTTCATGACGTCGCGAATCAGCGCGGAGATGCCGCCCATGCTGAGCGAGGCGCCCGGCGAAGGCTCGGTGACCCAGCTGCCCGGTTGGCTGCATGGGCCGTTCGCCGCAGCGATGTCGCAGTCGCTGCTGTTGCCGGCGTTCTTCGCGTTGTTCGGCGTCGTTGCCGCGCTGTTCCTGCTTGGCTTCGGCAACGCCGAGCTCGACGACGCTGACGAGGTGGAGGAGGCGGACCGAAACGTCGGTTACGCAGTCGATTACGGCGGTGACGAGACGTTCGTCGATGACGATGAGTACGTCGAGTACACCGTGTCGTGGGACGAGCCCGACCCCGAACCGCTGGCGCATGCTGAACCCGTCCCCGTCGTCCACGCCGACGACACCGTCACCGAGCCGATGCGATCACGGGCCGACCATCTTCTGCATGCGGCCCCTGTCGAGTCGTGGCACTCCCTGCTCGAGGACCAGCCCGCCGAGCCGGCACCCGAGCCGCGCCGCGGAAGCGTGGCGCGGCATCCTCGACGAGCTCGTCCCGCCCGTCAACCTCAAGGAGGAGCAGGCCGAACCGATCGGCTTTGCGCACAACGGTTTTCACGTCGACGAGGAACAACGATTCCAGCCGCTGCCTCCACCGGCAGACCCGAGGTCGTCGCGTCACGAGCGGTCAGCGCGCCACTATCTGCCCTCGGAGCAGCCGGAGAAGCGGCAGTTCTGGTTTGAATCCAACGGCAGGCATTCGCGCGACGACCCTGACGACGCATCGAGCTACGGCAGACACTCGGCGCCGGGCCGCGACTGATTCTGCTCGCGCAGGAACTCAGCCGAACAACACCGCGGGGTTGAGGTAGCCGGTCGGGTCGAAGGCTGCCTTGACCGCACGCATCGCGGCGATGTCGGCCTCGGTGCGCGACATCGACACGTAGTCACGCTTGCGGGTGCCAACGCCGTGCTCAGAGCTGACGTTGCCGCCATGGCTGGCGATCAACTGCATCATCGCCGAATACAACTTCGGCTCGGCGTCGGGCCCGCAGCGCAACACATTCAAATGCAGATTGCCCTCACCGATGTGACCGAACAGCACCGGGATCGCGTCGGGGGCATGCTTGGCAACCAGCTCGGCCGACTCGGCCGCAAATCTTTGAATTGCCGACAACGGCAGGGACACATCGAATTTCAGCGGTGGCCCGTACGTGCCAAGGATTTCAGCGACGGATTCGCGGACCTGCCACAGCCGCTGTTGCGCGCCGACGTCCACGCCCACCGCAGGCTCACCAGACAGCCGCGCATCTTCGATCGCGTCGGCCAGCCGCTCGGTTTGATCTGTGTCGCCGGCCAATTCGATGAGCAGTTGCCATGCGCCGGTGACGGGCGCCGCCACCCCGACGTGCTCGGCGGTGAGGGCGCTGGCACGCGCGTCGATCAACTCCAACGCCGCGATGCCCTCCATATCCCTGAAGGCACGCCCGGTCTCGACAAGCGCATCGAGGTCGTCGAACCCGCAGATCGCGGTCACCCGTTGCGACGGCGTCGGATGCAGTCGCAGGTCCAGCGCGGTGATGACGCCGAGCGTGCCCTCGGCGCCGACGAACAGCGCGGCCAAGTCGTATCCGGTGTTGTCCATCCGAACCTGGCTGTGCCGCTGCACCATTGACCCGTCGGGCAATGCAACATCCACACCGATGACCTGTTCGCCCATGTTTCCGTAGCGAACCGTGCGCAGCCCGCCGGCGTTCGTCGACGCCATCCCGCCGACCGTCGCCGAATCACGCGCGGCCAGATCGACTCCGAACACCAGACCCGCGGCGGACGCGGCGCGCTGCACCTCGGCCAGCGTCGCTCCAGCGCCGACGCGGATGCGCCGTTCGGCGACATCGACCTCGCCGAGCGCGCGCAGCCGCTCCGTCGACAGCAGCACGTCGTCGTGTTCCGGCACCGTCCCCGCGACCAGCGAGGTGCGACCACCTTGCACGGTGACGAAGGCGCCCGCGTCGCGGCAGGTCCGCAGCACGGCCGCGACCTCGTCTGCCGACCCCGGCCGCACCAGCGCGCTGGCGTGCCCGCGGTAGCGCCCGGTGTGGTCGACACTGCGACCGTCGAGCACCTCGGGGTCGGTGATGACGTGCGCGGCACCCACGATCCCGGCCAGCGTGTCGGTCAGGCTCATTCCGACGGTGTATCACACGGAGCGAGTGACAGAGAACGCGCCCAGCTCCACGAGGCGGTCGGGCGTTGACGGCAGGTACTCGGTCAACGTTTCCGAACGCACGATGAAGCTCAGGTACTTCGCCCGGCTGACCGCGACGGTGAGGCGGTTCCGGTTGAGCAGGAACGAGATGCCGCGCGGCACGTCATCGATCGATGACGCTGTCATCGACATGAATACGACCGGCGACTGACGGCCCTGGAACTTGTCGACCGTCCCGACGTCCACATCGGGCAGCCCTGCGGCGTCGAAAGAGTCGCGGAGCAGCTGCACTTGGGCGTTGTACGGCGCGACCACCAACACGTCGGCCTGCCCGAGCTTGCGAGTGCCGTCCTCGTCGGTCCAGTCGGAGCCGATCAGCATCCGGGTTGCCGCCACGATCGCGGCCGCCTCCTCCGGGCTGCTCGTCGAGTTGCCGTCGTGGGGCACGGAAAGCACCCGCACGCCAGGAGGCTGGCCGTCGAGATGCCGAGCCGCGGTGCGGCTCTCCTCGGAGCGCAGCCGGCCCTCATACGACAGCCGCGACACCGGCGCGCACACCGCCGGATGCATCCGATAGGAGCGGTCGAGGAAGTAGCCGAGCTCTTCCGGCAAAGTCCGGCGGCCGTCGACGAGCCAGCCGAGAGCCGAGGCATCGACGGGTTCGGGGTGATGTCCCTGGCTGACCTGCGGCAGCTGCTGCGGGTCGCCCAGCAGCATGAGGTTGTTCGCGGCACGGGCCACCGCGATGGTGTTGGCCAAGCAGAACTGGCCGGCCTCCTCGATCACCAACAGGTCCAGGCTGCCCGCGTCGACCCGGGTGTCGTTGGCGAAATCCCATGCGGTTCCGCCGATTACGCAGCCGTCGTTGGTGGCGATGAACGCGGCGTAATCGTCCTTGTCGACGTCCTGCCACGCGGCGTCGGCCGGCGAATCCTTCTTGCCGATTCGCGCCGGGTCGACCTTGGCCGCGATCAGATCGCGGAACAGGTTCTCCACCACCGCATGTGACTGCGCGACAACGCCGACCCGCCATCGGTGGTCGTTCACCAGTCGCGCGATGATCCTGGCCGCGGTGTAGGTCTTGCCGGTGCCGGGCGGGCCGTGCACCGCCAGGTACGACGAGTCAAGGTCGAGTACGGCTTCGGCAATGATGTCAGTGATGTCTGCGTGGGCATCGCCGGTGTGGGGCAGCGGTGCACCGCTGCGGGTGCGGGGGGTGTTCCGCAGCAGGATGTCGGCGATCGCGCTGCGGTGGAGGGCTGGCAGCCCGGCGGCGACGTCGGCCGCGGCGGCCTCGATGGACTCGCGCAGCTTGCCCGTCGGGAAGGGTCGGCCCGGCGTCAGCGCGAACGGCACCTGACTGAATGTCCCGTCCTTGCCTTCGCGTTCGCAGATGGTCACTTCGGTGGGCAGGGTGGGATCGTCGACGGCCATGATCGTGGCGTTGCCTGCCCCGCGCCGGTCCGGGTTGTCCGCCATTCCGGCAGGTGAGGGCGGGTCGTAGAGCGCGAACACATTGTTGTCCAGCCCGCCGGCGGCCAGCGTGCCTGTCAGCTTCACCCAGCGCTGCTGCTTTCGCGCGCGCGACGACGGCAGGTGCCAGTCCTGGACCACTTCGGCCTTATCGGCCATGAACACATCGCTGGTGTCGCCCCACTCGTCAACGGGGTTATTCAACCGGTCGAAATGCGCCCACCAGAACGGCTTGTCTTCGCGGCTGTGATAACCGCGCGCTGCGGCGAACAACGCGACCGCCGTCTGCTCGGGGCTGCGTTCCTCGACGCCGTCACCGGCGAATGCCATCAACGTGCGGGCGATCTGGTCGGCGTCCTCGACGGCACTGCCGTCGGCGACCGGCTGCGGCCCCAGCGGCAGCACGCTGGACTCGATCGCGATCTTGATCAACCAGTCCCGAAGCCGCTGTGTCGAGCGGCAGTCGTAGCGGTTGTAGTCCTCGATCTGCTTGAGCACGTTGGCGGCTTCAGAAACGGCACAGCTGCGGCCGTCAGCGCCCAGGTCGCAATAGCGGGCATACATCGTGATCGACTCCGCCGCGGTAGTGACATCACCGGTTCGTAGTTCGGACCCCATGTACAGCGGCTCGAGGGACTTCAGGCTGTAACTCTCGGTGCCGACGCGAATGCTCTTGCGCACCAACGGGAATAGGTCGACGAGCACACCGCTTCGCAACAGGTCATCCACCGCGTCCTCGCCGACACCGTAGCGGCCGGCCAGCCGCAGCAGCGCGGTCTTCTCGTAAGCGGCGTAATGGTAGATGTGCATCTTCGGGTAGCGCTTGCGGCGCTTGCGGACCATCTCGAGGAAGTCGACGAGCGCCTTGCGCTCGCTGGCGCGATCGTGTGCCCACAGCGGGCGGAACCCGCCGCCGACGTCGAGCACACCCCACATGTACTCGAGGCCCCACTCGCGGCCGTCGGCGGTCCACAGCGGATCGCCTTCGAAGTCGAAGAACAAGTCGCCCTTGTTGGGGTCGGGCAGCAGGGTGAGCGGCTGCGGATCGGCGACTTCGAACGGTGGCTTGTCGTCGACTCGGGGCGCGATCTGTAGACGCGCCTGCGCGGTCAACGCCGCGACCGTCCGCGCCGGAAGCTCGGGCACAGGCCCGGCGTGTCGCGCGAGCGCCGAACGAGTGGTGACACCGGCTTCGATCAACCGGGCGCGCTGGCTGACGCGCATGCCCGCCACGAGCAGCAGATCGTCGGTGGCGCGGACCTGTATCGCGCACTCGGGGCAGCGGAAGCACGCCCGCACGTCGTCGTCCTCCCACGTCACCGCCACGCCACCCGCCAGATGGTCGTCGAGCCGGCGCTGCAGCGCGGCCCGGCGGGGCAGATATACCGGAAGCAATTCGTCGACGCGATAGGTGGCGGTGGCGCCGTCGCCAAGCACCAATTCGACCTCGGGTGCGACGGGTACGCCCTTCGCGGCGAGCGTGTCGGCGTAGGCCGCCAGCTGAAGCAGGGCCTCGACCTTCACCGACCGGGCCAGCTTCGTGTCGCGCAGCAGGTACCGTTCGCCGTCGAGCACAAGGAAGTCGGCAAAGCCTGCGAACCGGCCGTCGAACATGGCGGCCTGATAGATGACGGGCGCGCGGCGCTCGACGGCGCGCATGGTCTGGTCTGCGGCGGCGGTCAGGCCTGCGACGGTGTACGCGGGCCTGCCGATGATCGCGGCGGAGTCGTCACCGCGCAGCTCGTCGAGGTGGCGCTGCTCGTGCTCGCCGCCGAGTTTCGCTGTCCGCGCGAGCAGTTCGTCCTCGACCGCCACCGGCGGGCCCCAGCCGAGTTGCGCGTCGAACGAGCGCAGCAGTGCGTACTCGCAGCGCGCGGCGGCGGCGAGGTCGGATGCGCTGTAGATGACTTGGTCGTCGGCGACGAACACGCTGCCACTGTATGTGAGCCAGCCGACACCTCAGCTCAGGCGCGAACGTGGGTTACCCGCACGCTTAATGCGGCACAAGCGTGACACAAGCCCACACTCGTCCATCCCCAGACGTCCGTATATCCACAGACCGGCCGTTCACACGGGGCGCATCAGGAGATTGTGTGGGACTTCGCGCTGACGGTGAGCGCATGAATGAGGAAATCTTGCCGTTCATCGGCACCGAAGCGTTGGCAGCCGGCACGGTCACGAGGCGAACACTGGCCAGTCGCCATGACATGGTCTATCGGAATGTCTACCTGCAGAAGGGTGTGCCGTTCACACCGGAGCGGCGAGCAATCGCGGCTTGGCTGTGGTCGGGGCGAAATGGCACCGTCGCCGGGATGTCCGCTGCGGCGCTGCACGGATCGCAATGGATTGATCCGGGGCTACCTGCCGAGCTGATCCGCAGCGAGGCCTGCGACGTCGACGGCATCGTTATCCATCGCGGGCAACTCCGCGATGACGAGATCTGCATCGTGCGCGGAATGCCGGTGACTACGTCGGCACGGACAGCGTTCGATATTGGTCGACGGGATCGGCTCGAGACGGCGATCATCCGGGTCGATGCGCTGGCGAACGCTACCGGCCTCAAGCCGGACGATGTCGAGCGTCTCGCCGGAAGCCGTCGCGGAGCTCGCGGCATGGTGCAGTTGCGGCGTGTTTTAGAGCTGATGGACGGCGGTGCAGAGTCGCCGCAGGAAACACGGACGCGGCTGCTGTTGATCGCCGCCGGGTTTCCGAAACCACAAACTCAGATCGTTGTTGTCGACGAGTACGGCGAGTTCGTCGGCCGCGTCGACATGGGGTGGAAGGAATGGAAGGTCGGCGTCGAATACGACGGTCCGCAACATTGGACCACGCCCGAACAACACGCTCGAGACATCGATCGGCTGGCCGACCTGGCGGCTCAAGGCTGGGTCATCATCCGGGTCAGTCGGGATCTGTTGCGCTACCGGCCGCATGTCTTCCTGGCCCGCGTGCGGGATGCGATGCGGGCGGCGGGTTGGCCCCAGTGGGGGAAGATCCGACTCGACGCGCGGATTTCGTGGCTGGATCCGACCCGCCGAGTGTGGGCTTGACGCACATTTTCACAACGAAAAGCGTGCTGGTAACCCACGTTCGGCGATCCCGCCGCTAGCCGGGCGTGTTGCCGATCAGCTCCACCCCGTTGCCGTTCCACCGGAACTTCACCACGCTGTCGAGACCCTCGACGCCGCCGGAGTAGCGCAGCGCGATCGTGTTACCGGTCGTGGCCGAGGAGTCGATGCCATTGAAGCCGTAGGTGTCCGGCACGCCGGTCGGGATGAACTTGCCGAGATGGAAGAGCACGGCCCGGGTGTTCGGGTTGTCGGAGTTGGTGTTGGCCTTAACGATCACCGCCGACAACTGCGCGCATTCGTTGTAGTTGCCCGCCAGTGGCTCGGGGTTCCAGGCCTGGTTGCTTCGCGGGTCGCGGGGCAGCTCCGAGACGGCCTTGATGATCTCCGGTGCGGCCAGATCGACTGCGCACGGGTCTGCCGCCGCGGCGGTAGTCGGCGCGACGACGGGTGGCGGCGGTGGCAACGACGGCGGGGCGGTCGCCGGGGGCACCGAGGGGACCGTCGGGCTCGGCGTCTTCGACGCCGTCGAGTCGCTTGAACCGCAGCCGGCGACGGTGATCGTCGCCGCCACAACGAGGACGGCCCATTTCACAACGGCAACCTACCGCCAACGTCACAGGCCGTCGGACAGGCGCGCGGCGGGGAAACGCATCGCCAACCACTAGACTTCATCCGAAATGACGTCCTCCGAACCGGCCCCGAGCAGCGCCGATCTGACCTTTGCCGACCTGCAGATCCACCCGTCGGTGCTGCAGGCCGTCGGCGACGTCGGCTACGAGTCGCCGTCAGCCATCCAGGCCGCGACCATCCCCGCGATGATGGCGGGCTCCGACGTCGTCGGGCTGGCCCAGACCGGCACCGGCAAGACGGCCGCATTCGCGATCCCGATCCTGTCCAAGATCGACCCGGCGAACAGGACCACGCAGGCCCTGGTGCTGGCGCCAACCCGCGAGTTGGCGCTGCAGGTGGCCGAGGCGTTCGGCCGCTACGGCACGCACCTGCCGCAGATCAATGTGCTGCCGATCTACGGCGGGTCGTCGTACGGCCCGCAGCTGGCTGGCCTGCGGCGTGGCGCGCAGGTGGTCGTCGGCACCCCGGGCCGGGTGATCGACCATCTGGAGAAGGGCACACTCGATCTCACGCGTCTCGACTACCTAGTGCTCGACGAGGCCGATGAGATGCTGCAGATGGGCTTCGCCGAGGACGTCGAACGCATCCTTGCCGACACTCCGGAATACAAGCAGGTGGCGTTGTTCTCTGCCACCATGCCGCCTGCCATCCGCAAGATCACCAAGAAGTATCTGCACGACCCGGTTGAGGTGACGGTCAAGGCGAAAACCACCACGGCAGAGAACATCACGCAGCGCTATATCCAGGTCGCCGGTCCACGCAAGATGGACGCGCTGACCCGTCTTCTCGAAGTCGAGCCGTTCGAGGCGATGATCGTGTTCGTCCGTACCAAGCAGGCCACCGAGGAGGTCGCCGAGAAACTGCGGGCGCGTGGGTTCGCCGCAGCGGCGATCAACGGCGACATCCCGCAGGCGCAGCGCGAACGCACAATCGCGGCGCTGAAAAACGGGACCGTCGACATCCTCGTGGCCACCGATGTGGCCGCGCGCGGCCTTGACGTCGAGCGCATTTCGCACGTGCTCAACTACGACATCCCGCATGACACCGAGTCCTACGTGCACCGCATCGGCCGCACCGGCCGGGCGGGACGCTCGGGGCAGGCGCTGCTGTTCGTGTCGCCGCGCGAGCGACACATGCTCAAGTCCATCGAGAAGGCCACCCGCCAACAACTCACCGAGGCAGAACTGCCCACCATCGACCACGTCAATGCGCAGCGCGTGGAGAAGTTCCGAGATTCGATCACCGACGCGCTGGGTGCCCCGGGATTCGAACTGTTCCGGCGGATGATCGAGGACTACGAGCGCGAGAACGACGTCCCGATGGTGGACATCGCCGCCGCGCTGGCGGCGCAGGCACGTGACGGCGAGCAGTTCCTGATGTCCGAACCACCGCCAGAGAAGCGTCGACGCGATGATCGCCCCGAGCGGTCCGACCGGGGTCCAAAACACGCACGCAAACCGGGGCAGGGCTTCGCGACGTATCGCATCGCGGTCGGCAAGCGGCACAAGGTCAGTCCGGGTGCGATTGTCGGGGCCATTGCCAATGAGGGCGGTCTGCATCGCAGCGATTTCGGACACATCTCGATCCGGCCCGATCATTCGCTGGTGGAACTGCCCGTCGAACTGTCGCGCGAGACTGTTAAAGCCTTGGAGCGCACCCGAATTCAGGGCATCCTGATCAATCTGCAACCCGACCGGCCGCAGCGGAAGGCCGGAAAGAACAGCCGCAAATCGAAATGACCCTGTCGAAAGACGAGACGGCGCAAGGCGGCCTGGAATCAGTCAGCAAGGCCGAGCGCGTTGCATCGCTGACCGGAATCCGCGCGGTTGCTGCGCTTCTCGTCATGCTCACCCATGCCGCCTACACCACGGGCAAGTACACCCACGGCTACGTCGGGTTGGTGTACTCGCGAATGGAGATCGGTGTGCCGATCTTCTTTGTGCTGTCGGGGTTCTTGTTGTTCGGGCCGTGGGTCAAGGCCGCCGCCACGGGCGGAATGTCTCCGTCGGTGCGACGCTACGCCTGGCACCGGGTGCGCCGTATCATGCCTGCCTACATCGTCACCGTGCTCGCGGCCTACCTGCTCTATCACTTCCGCACGGCAGGGCCGAATCCCGGACACACGTGGATGGGGTTGTTCCGCAACCTGACGCTCTCGCAGATCTACACCGACAATTACCTGTATTCGTATCTGCACCAAGGCCTTACGCAGATGTGGAGCCTTGCCGTTGAGGTCGCGTTCTACGTGGCGCTGCCATTGCTTGCCTACCTGCTGTTGGTCATTTTGTGCCGGCGGCAATGGCGGCCAGTGCTGCTACTGACCGGGCTGACAGGTTTGGCGTTGATCACGCCGGCGTGGCTGATCCTGGTGCACACCACCGACTTCCTGCCCGACGGATCGCGACTGTGGCTGCCCACCTATCTGGCGTGGTTCATCGGCGGCATGATGTTGGCGGTGCTGCAGCAGATGGCGGTGCGCGCCTACGCGATGGCATGCGTGCCGCTCGCGTTGGTCAGTTACTTCATCGTCTCCACGCCGATCGCCGGTGCGCCGACCACGTCACCGGCCGAACTGCGGGAGGCGCTGTTCAAGGCGACGTTCTACGCGATGATCGCCACACTGATGGTCGCGCCGCTGGCGCTCGGCGATCAGGGTTTGTACGCGAAGTTCCTCGCTTCCCGGCCGATGGTGTTCCTCGGCGAGATCTCCTACGAGATCTTCCTCATCCACCTGCTCACGATGGAGCTGGTGATGGTCGAAATCCTGCGCTTCCACATCTACACCGGCTCGATGGGCATCCTGTTCGTGGCGACGTTCGTGGTGACGGTGCCGCTGGCCTGGTTGCTTCACCGGTTCACCCGTGTCCGCCCCGGTTAGCGGCGCCTGCACGACCATTCCAGGTTAGGTTAAGCTGCCCTAAGTAATCGACACGAGGGGCGGAGCATGTCCGACAAGATGCCATCGCGCGGGTTTCAGGGCGCCGTGCTCAAGTTGCTGCGCGCGGGCGATTACCAACTGACTGTCACCGGGCGGCGCGAGATCACCGAGCACTACCTGCGGCTGAGCTTCGATGGCGGCGGCTTGCTGGCTGACCGGCCGTTGCACCCGACGATGTGGATCCGCATGTGGTTCGCCGACGGTGACAAGCTGCATCAACGCGGCTACACGCTGGTCGACCCGAATCCAGAGGCCGACACCGTCGACATCGAGTTCGCGCTGCACGACGGGGTGGCTTCGCGGTGGGCCCAAGACGCACAGCCCGGCGACACCATCGAGGTGACGGTGCTTGGCAGCAACTTCACGCTGCCCGAACCGGCGCCGAAGGGCTACGTCATCGTCGGCGACACCGCCTCACTGCCGGCGATCAACTCATTGCTGACCGCGATCGGCGACAGCCCGGCCCGAGTGTTCCTCGAAGCAGGTCACGACGACGACAAGCAACTGCCCGTCGCGCGCACCGCAGACGTCGTATGGGTGGACCGCAAGAACAACGGCGAGGCACTGGTGCAGGCGGTTACCGAATCGGCGTTCGACGCCCCCGACCACTTCGGCTGGGTCGCCTGCGACAACCGAACCACCCGCGCGGTGGCCAAGATCTTCCGCGACGAGTACAAGATCTCGCGCAAATCGATTAAAGCGCAAGCTTATTGGGTGGCCTGACCGGGTCATATTGGCGGCGCCGTTAAAACGCCGCGACCACGGATGCGGCCGCATAAGCTGGCCCTCTCGGAACCCAAGCAGCGTGGTTCCCACTGAGAGGACGGCGATGCCCAGCTCGTCAGCGCACAACAACGGTCAGTCAAACGCACGTGCAGACGCCGTCCGGCGTGACGTCCTTCCCATTCCCGACGTTGCGCATGTCGGGCTCACCACGTACGACGCCAAAGATCCGGACACCAGCTATCCGCCGATCAAGGATGTGCGGCCGCCCAAGAGCGCGCCGAACGTCCTCGTCGTCCTGATCGATGACGTCGGCTTCGGCGCCAGCAGCGCCTTTGGCGGGCCATGTGAGACGCCGAACTTCGAAAGGCTCGCATCGGGTGGCTTGAAGTACACCCGATTGCACACCACCGCGCTGTGCTCGCCGACGCGCCAGGCGTTGCTCACCGGCCGCAACCATCATTCAGTCGGTATGGGCTGCATCACCGAGGCCGCCACCGCTGCTCCCGGCTACAGTTCAGTGCTGCCGAACACCAAGGCACCGCTGGCGCTGACTCTCAAGCTCAACGGTTATTCAACGGCTCAGTTCGGCAAGTGCCACGAGGTTCCGGTGTGGCAGACCAGTCCGGCGGGCCCGTTCACTGCCTGGCCGAGCGGTGGCGGCGGCTTCGAGTACTTCTACGGCTTCATCGGCGGGGAGAACAACCAATGGGACCCCGCTCTGTATGAGGGCACCACGCCCATCGAGCCGCCGAAGACGCCAGCCGAGGGCTATCACCTCACCGAGGACCTGGCCGACAAGGCGATCGGGTGGGTGCGCCAGCAGAAGGCGCTGCTGCCCGACAAGCCGTTCTTCATGTACTTCGCGCCCGGCGCCACCCATGCGCCACACCAGGTGCCGAAGGAGTGGATCGACAAGTACAAGGGGAAGTTCGCGCACGGCTGGGACCGCCAGCGCGAGATCACGTTCGAGCGGCAGAAGGAGCTGGGTGTTATCCCCCAGGATGCGGTGCTGACTGCGCGGCACGACGAGATCCCGGCCTGGGACGACATGGATCCTGCGCTCAAGCCGGCCCTGGAACGCGAGATGGAGGTGTACGCCGCGTTTTTGGAGCACACGGACCATCACGTCGGCCGGCTGATCGATGCGCTCGAACCAATCCTGGACGACACCCTCGTCTACGTCATCATCGGCGACAACGGTGCTTCGGCGGAGGGCACGCTGCAGGGCGCGTTCAACGAGATGGCCAACTTCAACGGCATGGCCGCCCTCGAGACACCCGAGTTCCTGGCGTCCAAGCTCGACGAGTTCGGCGGCGAAGGGTCCTACGGCCACTACGCGGTGGGTTGGGCGTGGGCGATGGACACGCCCTATCAGTGGACCAAGCAGGTGGCCTCACACTGGGGTGGCACCCGCAACGGCACCATCGTGCACTGGCCCAAGGGAATCGAGGAGAAGGGTGGCACGCGCAACCAGTTCACCCACGTGATCGATTTGGCGCCCACCGTGCTTGAAGCTGCGGGCATCCCCGCGCCCACGATGGTCAACGGGGTCCTGCAGAGCCCAATCGAAGGCACCAGCCTGCTGTACAGCTTCAACGACGCCGAAGCGCCGGAGCGCCATGAAACCCAGTACTTCGAGATGTTCTGCAACCGGGGCATTTATCACAAGGGCTGGAGCGCGGTGACCAAGCATCGCACGCCGTGGGAGATGGGTGGGGCCGTGATGCCCGCCTTCGACGACGACGCCTGGGAGCTCTACGACGGCAACACCGACTGGACTCAGTCCAAGGACCTCTCCAAGGAGAACCCGGACAAACTGCATGAGCTGCAACGGCTTTGGCTCATCGAGGCGGTCAAGTACAACGTGCTTCCGCTCGATGACCGGCAGATCGAGCGCTTCGTTCCTGCCTCGGCTGGGCGGCCGACGCTGATCAAGGGCAACTCGCAGCTGCTGTTCGCCGGAATGGGCCGACTCTCGGAGAACAGCGTGGTCGACATCAAGAACAAGTCGTTCGCGGTCACGTCCGAGCTGGAGATTCCGACGGACGGCGCCGAGGGCGTGATCATCGCGCAGGGCGGCAGATTCGGCGGCTGGAGCTTGTACGCCAAGGGCGGCAAGGCCAAGTTCCACTACAACGTGCTGGGCATCAAGTCCTTCGACGTCGAAGCGACCGAACCCGTCCCGGCCGGCACTATCCAGGTGCGCATGGAGTTCGCCTACGACGGCGGCGGCGCGAGCAAGGGCGGTGACGTCACCCTCTATTACGACGGCAAGGAAGTCGGCAAGGGCCGGGTCGACCAAACTCAGGGCGTCGTATTCTCCGCCGACGAGACGACCGACGTCGGTAACGAAACCGGCACCACCGTCAGTCCCGACTACACCGCCCACACCAGCAAATTCACCGGCAAGATCAACTGGATCCGCATCGATCTCGGCGAAGACGCCGAGGAAGCCGACCATTACATCGAGCCAGACGAACGCTTCCGGATAGCGATGGCGCGACAATAGTGTTACGCAGTCGGCTCCGGTTGATTCGGTACGACCATCGGGACGACGAACTCCTCGAGCATCGCGCGCTCGTCGGCCTCGTCGTGTCCGGGGAACAGGAACAGGGATGTCATCACCCGCACCAGCCAGCGGGCGCGGTGCGCCACCACGTCCGGGTCGTCGGGTGCCAACGAGATCACGAAGGCCTCCGTCAGCGCCCTGATCACTTCGGACTGCTCAGCCATCTCCGCGCCGATCGGGCGCTGCGTAGTGGCGAACCATGATGCGAGCGCCGGGCTTTCGCGGACGTTACGCATCGAGGCCATCATGCCTTCGATCAACCGCTCACGAGGGTCCACCACCGAGTTGATCTGCTCGGTCATCTCGCGGTAGAGCCGGTAGCTCTCCCGGTGCACGTAGGCGGTGTACAGCGCCTCGCGGTTCTCGAAGTACCGGTACAGCGTCGCACGGGAACAGCCTGCTGCCGACGCGATTTCGTGCATGCCGACAGTGGCGGCCTCCTGCCGGGCGAATAGCTCGCCCGCCGCGTCCAGTATCCGGTCGGCGGCCACTTCGGTGCGCCGCCCAGCCAGCCAATCCCCGGGCATCAGGAACTCACCCGGAATGGCACCGACAGCGGCCTTCGCACGTAACTGCCACCGGCCCAAACAATTCCGGACTCGTCGACCTCGAACTCCGGGCAGCGCGCCAACAGCTCGGTCAACGCGACGCGGGACTGCATGCGGGCAGCGGCGGCGCCAAGGCAGAAGTGCGCGCCGTGGCTGAACGTCATGATGTTGCGTGGCCGCCGCGCCACGTCGAGTTCGGCGGCGTTGTCACCGAATTCACGTTCGTCGCGGTTGGCCGACCCGTAGAGCAGCAACACCTTGCGGCCTGCGGGAATCGTGGTGTCGCGAATCGTGACGTCGCGGGTGGTGGTGCGGGCCAGGCCCTGCACGGGCGACGTCAGCCGCAGGAACTCGTCGATCGCGTTGGGGATCAACTCAGGCTCGGCGACCAACAGCCGCCGCTGGTCGGGCCGCTGATGTAGCAATTGCGCTGTGCCGCCGAGCATTCCGGTGGTGGTGTCGTTGCCACCGGTGACCATCGTGAACGTAAACGCCAGAATAGACAACACTCCCGCGATGTCGCCGTCGGCGCCCACGCCGGCGGCTACCAGATGCGAGACGGTGTCGTCCTCGGGTTCGGCGCGACGGCGTTCGATCAGCTCGGTGAAGTAACCCATCATCGAGCCGAGCGCGTCGCCGAGACCGCCCAGCGCTCCCGCGACGCCAGCAGATGTGGTGTTCGCGGCGACGATCGCCTCGGTCCAGCCGTCGAATTGATTGCGATCCTCCTCCGGAACCCCGAGGTAGTGCGCGACCACCATCGACGGCAGCGGTTTGAACAACTCGGCGACGATGTCGCCGCCGCCGTTGGCGCGCAACCGCTCGATGCGGTCGACGACGAAGTCGCGGACCTTGGGCTCGACGGCCTCGACCTGTCGCGGAGTGAAGCCCCGCGACACCAGCTTGCGAAACTCGGTGTGCACCGGCGGGTCCTGCATGACGAACGGCGGATTGTCCTGCAGGCCGATCAGTTCGAGTTCGCCGTAGTTGACGGTCAGGCCCTGCGCCGACGAGAACGTCTCGTTGTCGCGGGCAGCCTCCCAGACGTCGGCGTGCCGGGACAACACCCAGTAGTCGTGTCCGGGGCTGTCGGGTGGGGTGACGTGATGCACCGGGTCGTGGTCGCGCAGCGCCGAGTACATCGGCCATGGGTCCGGCCAGGTGTCGGCGTCAGCGAGCTGGAAGCGAACCGGTGAGCCGTGAGACAGAGTCGCTGTCATGTCTCATTGGTACGACAGTAACCCGCAACCTGTCAATAGCCACCTGCGATTTGTGTGCGATACCGAGCGGTGAGCGCAACAAAACGCACACAAATCACCGCTAAAGCGCTGCGCCGGGATTGAGGATGCCGTCGGGATCGAGCGCCTGCTTGATCCGCCGGTTGAGCTCCATCGCCTCGGGCCCGAGCTGGCCCGCCAGCCAGGGCCGTTTCAGCCGTCCGACACCGTGTTCGCCGGTGATCGTGCCGCCGAGCCCGACAGCCAGATCCATGATCTCGCCGAACGCCTGCTGGGCGCGTTTGGCCATCGCCGCGTCCGCGGGGTCGTACACGATCAGCGGGTGGGTATTGCCGTCGCCCGCGTGGGCGATCACCGAGATCATCAAGTCATGGTTCGCAGCGATCTTCGCCACTGAAGCGACCAGATCGGCCAGGGCTGGCAACGGCACGCCGACGTCCTCGAGCAGCAGTGAGCCCTTGGCCTCAACCGCCGGGATCGCGAACCGTCGCGCGGCCACGAACGCCTCTCCTTCGTCGGGGTCCGACGTCGAAAACACTTCTTTCGCACCGTGTTCGGTGAACACTCCTGCCATGTACTCCGCATCCTCGACGCCCGATGGTCCGCGGTCGTCGGTAGCGGCCACCATCATCGCCGCGGCGTTTCGGTCGAGGCCCATCCGCAGTTTGTCCTCGACCGCATTGATGGCCGCCGAGTCCATGAACTCCAGCATCGACGGCCGGATCTTGCCCGTGATCGTCACGACCGCCCCCGCCGCGGCCTCGACCGAGTCGAACGTGGCGACCACTGTGCTTGCGACGTGCTGCGGCGGCAGCAGCCGCAGGGTCACCTCGGTGATTATCCCGAGCGTGCCCTCGCTGCCGACGAACAGCTTGGTCAGCGACAGCCCGGCGACATCCTTCAGGCGTGGTCCGCCGAGGCGAACCACGGTCCCGTCGGCCAGCACCACGACAAGGCCCAGCACGTAGTCGGTGGTGACGCCGTATTTCACGCAACACAACCCGCCGGCGTTGGTGGCGATGTTGCCGCCGATGCTGCAGATCTCGAACGACGACGGATCCGGCGGATACCACAGCCCGTAGGAGGCGACGGTCTTCTTCACCTCGGCGTTGAGCAGACCCGGTTGGGCGACGGCCGTGCGCGTCACCGGGTCGACGGTGATATCCCGCATCTTCTCTGTGCTCAACACGATGCCGCCGGTCAGCGCAGTTGCCCCACCCGAAAGCCCGGTGCCCATCCCGCGGGGCACGACGGCGATCTTGTTGGCGCTCGCCCAGCGCATCACGGTTTGCACCTCTTCAGTGCGTCGCGGCCGCACGACGGCCAGCGCCGTCCCCGCGCTCGGGTCGAAGGCGCGGTCCTGCCGGTAGGACTCCAGGATGTCGGGGTCAGTGACCACGACGCCCTCGGGCAATTCGGCGATCAGGCCGGCCAGCGCGCTCATAGGTCGATGCTACGAGCCGGTCTCGCCATGCCGGTCAGGGAATACCAGGCGGAGGAGTTCGTCGCGGCTGGACACGCCGGTTTTGGTCATGGCCCTGTACACGTGACCTTCGACAGTGCGCGCGGAAAGACATAGCCGGTCCGCGACGCCGCGCGTGGTCAGCCCGCTTCCGAGTAGGCGCACGATTTCGCGCTCGCGCGCGGTCAGAGGCAGCGGTTCTATGATCTCGCGCAGCGCCGGTGTGCTGATCCCGCCCCATCGTTGCGCCAGCGCGTCCGCGCGCGTCGAACACCCCAACGCTGATCCCCGCAGTTCGCCGCGGCGGAAGGTGGTGCAGGCGTGAGCGGCGGCATCCACCGCTGCGACGACATCGCCCAGTTTCTCGAATTCTTCAGATATCGCAGTCAATTCATGACCGTCGGAGTTGCTCAGTGCCATCGCGAACTCGGCGGCCAGCTTCGCGCGTGGCCCCTCGACCAACGATTCGAGCTCGCTCAGCCGAGACGCACCTGAGTGATCCCCGAACTGGACGGCGGTCTGCAGGCATAGCACCTCTGCCGCGAATTGCCCTTTTGCTGCGGCATTTTCGGCGGCCGATAACATCATGGCGATCGCCTCGGTGACGGCACCCTGCCCAGCCGCCAGCCATGCGCGCGCGAGGCTGCGCTCGTAATCCAGCGCGCGAAAAGGGCGTCGAATTTTGTCGAGCGCCGCGAGCACCGCGGTCGCCTCGTCGATCGCGCCCCGCATCGCCAGCGCGGTGGCGTACGGGACGTGATAGCGGTAGCCCCAGCCCATGGAATTCCCCGACGCCGACAATGCGGGTGCTGCTCGGCCCAGCAACGCACATGCCGACTCGAGGTCACCAGCGAAGAGCGCGGCCCGGCCCGCTATTGCGGTGCCCACCAATTGAGCTGCGCCCGGCATTTCGGCACCCTGCTCACGCACGCGCTGCGCGACCTCCAGTCCGTCGGCGATCTTGCCGGCCAGCAGCAACGCGCTGACATGCGCGTCGCCGATGTTGAATCGCATATGCGGGGAGTCGAAGAATCTCAGCGCGACGTTGTATCCGGTGTTCGCGACGGAAACCGCTTCGGCAGTCTGCCCGGCGTCGGCGAGCATCTCGGCCAGCGCCCACGCGGTCTCGGCCCCCGCGACGGCCGGTAGCTCTTGCAGCACAAGGCTTTTCGACGCCTGGATCGCCTGCTGGGGCTGATCCAGCGCAAACCAGTACACCGTGAGAAACGCGTCGATCCAGATTCGCGGCAGATCGCTATGCGCGGCGGTATCGATGATCTCTCTCGCGCGCGCAGCGTCGCCAAGGGCCCACAGTGTGTTCAGTGCGCGTAGGTAGGCGAGCCGACCGCGGTCGTCGTCGTCAAGCTCTGAAGTCGACAACTGAGCCAGCACCTCGTCGGCCTCCTGGCCGGCGGGGAGCCACGACAACGCATGCGCGCGAAGGAAATACGCGCGTGGTGGGGCACCCGCGCGAATCGCCGCCTTAGCCAGTCGATCGGCCAGCCGCAGATCGCCCAGCCAGACGGCGCCACGTGCCGCCTCGAAAAGCAGATCGGGGTCGGGCGTCAGGTCGGAGTCGAGACTCAACGTGGCGCGCCGCACCACGCTGCGCATGTCGTCGCTGCCTGCGGCCGACGCGAGTTCGGCGGCGACCTGACCGCGCAGCCGTCGCAATCTGGTTTCGGGAGATCGAGACCGTCGTACCTCGCCGTAGAGCGGATGCGCCAACCGCACTTCCATGCCGTCGTCGACGTCGCCGACGGTGATCAGGCCGCGCACATGGGCCTCTTCAATGGCGTCGGCATCGGTGATCCGGCGCAGCATCGTCAGTTGGAGCGGTTCTCCGACGGCGAGTGCGTCGATCACCTCACCGACGGGCTGCGACAGCGCACCGAAACGGGATTCGATCAGCTCGACCAATCCCTTCGGCATGATCGGATCGCCGGTCCACTGCCAGTAGCCGTTCTGCTGCTGAATTCGGCCGTCGGCGAGTTCCTGCTCGACAATGTTGCGGAGATACAATGCGTTGCCGCGCGTCAGCTTCCACAAGCGGGTGGCGGCATCGGGGTCCACCGGGCCGCGCAACGCGGCCGCCAACAGGTCGGCCGTCTCGCCGGCCGACAGCGGTTGAAGGTCCAGTCGATCGAACTGGCCATCCCGCCATATCTCGTATATCTCGGTTGGAACGCGTTCGCCTTCACGCACGGTGAGCACGACCTTGGCCGCGTCGCGCTGCACGATCTGGTGCAGCACGAATGTCGACAGCTCGTCGAGCAGGTGTACATCGTCGACGCCCAGCACCACCGTCGTACCGGACGGCGCGGACGTCACCGAATCGATCACGCCGCGTACTAGTTGAAGACGGTCTGTGCCGGCGGACCCGGCCCATGGCGCGAACGCGCCGAGCGGAAGTTTGCGCGCCGACATGGTGCCGACGGCCCAGCGCGGTTCAAATCCGTGGGACGCGACGGCCTGCAGTCCCTCACGCACAATCCGGCTCTTCCCGACACCCGCGGGCCCGCTAACCAGAATGCCCGCGAGGCCGGGTTCCGATAAGGCCGCCACGATGGTTCGCATCTCCTCCGAGCGACCTATCAACGGCCACGTCAACCCCACGTCGAAAGCCTAGAACGCTGAGAACGTTGGCCAGTGCAAACGCTGAGATTCCGCGAGCTCACCTAACCCGCGCGGACCAGCAAATCAATCAATCGAACGGCTTTCCGCTAAGGAAGGTGTGGCGGCACCCGGTCGAGATCACGCAGCGCCGGGAGGAAGATCGCGACCAGGCCCAGCACCACCATCGGCAGCGCCAATGCAAGGAACGTCGCGTGCAATCCGGCTGTATCGGCCAACGGCCCGGCCACTATCAGCCCGAGTGGTCCCGCCGCGTAGGCCAGCGACCCCATCACCCCGACCACGCGGCCGCGCAGATGCTGCGGTGCGCGGGTCTGCATGACGTAGTTGTAGATCGGCGCGATCGGCCCGTACACGAAACCGACGACGGCGCACAGCACCAGAATCAACGGCAGCGGAGGCAGGAACGCGATGACCGTCATCGCCACGCCCAGTGTCAAGACTGCGGTCAGCATGATGGCTCGCTTGCTCGAGTACTTCGACAGCACGGCGTAGCCCAGCGCGCCAATGAGACCGCCGACGCTCAGCGCCATCAGCACCCACCCCAGTTGCGCCGGCTCGTTGCGGTCGGTGAAGTACTTCGGGAAGAGGACGGATTCCATCGGCATGTACAGGCCGGTGGCCGTCAGGTCGACGATGGCCAGCGTTCGCAGCACCTTGTTGTTCCAGACGAAGCGCAGCCCTTCGACGATGCCCGCCCAGACGCCTTCGGGTAGCGCGGTGCGGTCTGGCTTACCCGCGCCCTCCAGGCGAAGCACCGCGATCGCGACGATCGAAAATCCGAACGCCGCCGCCGTCACCCACATCGTGTTGACGCCGCCGATCGTGGCGATGAACAGGCCGCCGATGCCGGGTCCGACGATGTAGGCCAGGTTGAAGACCGCCTCGTAAACGCTGTTGGCGTGGTCCAGCGTCCAGCCCGCCCGGGTCGCGGCCTCCGGCAGCATCGTCTCGCGGGCCGTCATCCCCGCCGGGTCGAAAAAGGCACCAAGGGCCGCAAGCCCTGCGAGCACCGCGACGTTGATGACCTCTACCCCGAATGTGAGCGCCAAGACGGGCACGGCGGCCACCGACAATGCCGACAGCACATCGGAGATCATGGAGACCCGCCTGCGGCCGAGGTAGTCCACCGCGGCGCCGGCGAGCAGGGTAGCGGCCAGCAGCGGCAGCGTGCCCGCCATCGCCACGATCGATGCGTCCAGTGCAGAGCCGTTGCGCTGCAACACAAGCCAGGGAAACGCGACGAGCGAGATGCCGTTGCCGGCACCTGCCATCAGCGCGGCGAACAGGATAAGAAACAGGGGGCCGCGCTTGCTATGTGTCATAGGGTATCGCGGCCGAATCTAACAGCGGCCGGGGTCGCTCAGCACGCGATTTTGCCGCGCATGCACAGTGGTCGTGTGAAGCTGGCCCATCCGCGCACCGGTGAGATGTTCGATTCGCCCGTGCCTCCCGACTCCGGCTGGCCGGGTGATCCGGCCACGCCGCGGACCGCGGTGGCCTCGACGGCGTCCCAGGTCGCGTCGATGGCTGCGGCGGTCAAGACCGTCGAGAAGCTCGACGCGGAGGTTTCGGTGTGCCGCGCGTGCCCGCGACTGGTCGAGTGGCGGGAAGAGGTCGCCGTCGTCAAGCGCAAGTCGTTCGCAGGCGAGCCGTACTGGGGCCGGCCGATTCCCGGGTGGGGGTCGGTGCGGCCGCGACTGTTGATCGTCGGGCTGGCACCGGCCGCGCACGGCGGCAACCGCACCGGCCGCGTGTTCACCGGGGACCGTTCTGGCGACTTTCTGTTCGCGGCGCTGCATCGCGCCGGCCTTGCCAACCAAGCGACGTGTCTCGACGCCGCAGATGGACTGGCGCTCAACGACACTCGCGTCGCGGCGGCGGTGCGCTGTGCGCCGCCCGGCAACGCGCCGACACCGGCCGAACGCGCGACGTGTGCGCCGTGGCTGGACGCCGAGTGGCGGCTGGTGGGTTCAGGGGTGCGGGTGATCATCGCGCTCGGCGGGTTCGCGTGGCGGGCGGCACTGCAGATGATCGGCACTGTCGCGTCGCCTGCGCCGAAATTCGGTCACGGTGCGACGGCAACGCTGGGTCACGTGACGTTGATCGGCTGTTACCACCCGAGTCAGCAGAACACGTTCACCGGCAGGCTCACCCCGCAGATGCTCGACGACATCTTCCGGCAGACCCGGGAACGGATGGGTACCGATGAGTGTTGAGGAAGCCATGCGTCTTTCCGTTCTGGACCTGGTGCCGGTGCGCACCGACCAGTCGACGTCTGATGCGCTGGCTGCGACGACGCACCTCGCGCAGACGGCCGATCGACTCGGCTACAGCCGTTATTGGCTGGCCGAGCACCACAACATGCCCGCCGTGGCGGCCACCAGCCCGCCGGTGCTGATCGCGCACCTGGCCGCGCAGACGTCGCAGGTGCGGCTGGGCTCGGGCGGCGTGATGCTGCCGAATCACGCACCGCTGGCCGTCGCCGAGCAATTCGCCCTGCTGGAGGCGGCGCACCCCGGCCGGATCGACCTCGGCATCGGGCGGGCACCTGGGTCCGACCCGGTCACGTCGATGGCGTTGCGCGGTGCGGCCGGCCGCGACGATCGCGACATAGAGGCGTTTCCCGACTACCTGGACGACGTCGTCGCGCTCATGAGCGCACGCGGGGTGCGGGTGCCGATTCCAAACCAGCGGTACGTCCTCAAGGCCACTCCGGCGGCGCTGACCGAGCCGAAGTTGTGGCTGCTGGGTTCATCGATGTACTCCGCGCATCTGGCCGCGGCCAAGGGTCTGCCGTACGTGTTCGCCCACCACTTCTCGGGGCAGGGCACCGCTGAGGCGCTCGAGGTGTACCGCTCCGAGTTCCGGCCGAGTGACCTCGCGTCGGCGCCCTTGACGTTCTTGACAGTCAACGCGGTTGTGGCCGAAACCCGTGACGAGGCAATGGCTTTGCTGCTGCCCAATCTGCAGATGATGGGGCGGCTGCGGACGGGCCAGCCGCTGGGCGCGCTCGATTTGGTTGAGGACGCCGAACAACAGGAACTCGGCCCGCAGGCCCTGCGCGTCGTCGAGTCCGGGTTGCACCGCGCCGTCGTCGGCACCCCCACCGAGGCCGCTGATCAGGTACGCGCGCTGGCCGAGGAGTTCGGCGTCGACGAGGTGATGGTCAACCCGGTCGCGTCGGCGCGTCGCGGCACCGATCCCGCTACTGCCCCTGCACGCGATACGACGCTGGAGCTGCTTGCCAAGGAGCTGTTCTGAGAGCGCGAGACTGCTGACAGATCGCGATTTTCTGCCAAATTGCGATCTGGCCGCAGTTTCGAGACCCGCTAGGGCGTCAGCCTGACCACCGGAATCGGCCGCGACGTGCGCTGCTGATATCCGATGTAGCGGTTCTTGTTGCCTCGCATGTTGTTGACGATCGGCCACAGCCGCTCGTAGTCGGGATCGTCTGGCATCACTGGTGTCGCCGTGACGCCGAATCGCTTTGGGCCGACATTGATCTCGACCTTGGGGTTGGCCTTGAGGTTGTGATACCAGCCCGGCGCCTTGGGGTCCCCACCCTTTGACGCGACAACCAGGTAGTCGTCACCGTCGCGGGCATAACTGAGTGAATTGGCGCGCTTCTGACCAGTTTTTGCGCCAGTGGTGTGGAGGATCAGTTGAGACGGGCCGCCCGGGATCGTGTGCCCGATCCGGCCGTTGGTGCCCTTATAGATCTTGTCGTGCAGCATCAGCAGCGGGGCGCCGACGTTCTGCTCGAGCCATCGGGAGATGTCCATCGCCTCAGTCTCGTGGAGCCGCGTCCAGTTGCGCTAGGGCCTCGCGAAGCAGGCGGCCGGACTCTTCGCGATCGGGATCCCGGCGCAGCAGCATGCCCTTGGCGAACGACAGCTTGTCGCCGTCCTGCCGCGGCAGAACGTGCAGGTGAATGTGGAGCACGGACTGGAAGGCGGCCTTGCCGTCGTTGATGACGACGTTGTTGCCGTCGGCATGCAGCCCGGACTGGCGGGCGGCCCTGGCAATGCGCTGCCCAATGCGCACCAAGTCGGCCACCGTGTCGGCCGGCGTGTCGGTCAGGTCGACGGTGTGGCGCTTGGGAATGACCAGGGTGTGGCCGCGGGTGAACGGGCGGATGTCGAGGATGGCCAGGTAGCCGTCGTCCTCGTAGATCCGGATCGCGGGAGCCTCGCCGGCGACGATGGCGCAGAACACACAGGACATTCCGCCACGTTAGCGGCTCAGCTGCTGACGCACAGTCACCGTTACGCTGGCTCGCGTGCATGACGACCCAGACCTTGAATTTCGTTGACGAGACCGACATGGACGACGCGGCAGAAGAGGACGAAAACGGCCATACGCTTTCCATTCGCCGGGCCAATGGCGAAGAGGTCCTGTCGATCTTCTCGCCGGTCGAGGAGTGGAGCGTCTACCTACGGCCGGGCGGCGGAATCACGAATGCATTCGTAGGCACACCAGGCGACCCGATCGTCTGGGTGAACACGGATGACCGGCGGGTTGAGCGCGACGACGACGGCACCTACGTGATTCGCATCGATTAGGCCCGACCTGACCTCCTAGCAGCGCGGACAGGTCCGAGCTGCAGGTCTCCACTGCACATGACGTAGCCCGGCCTTCCCGACCTGCGTTTGCCTCGATCGGCGGCGGGAAGTTTACGGTCACGCAACAGTCGGCTCTTGCTGTTCACTCGTAACCGTGGGAACCTTCAGATTGTCAACAAAACTACGACCTGATTCTTGCGGTGTTGGTCACCACCCGCTCGCTCACGGCGTGACCCCCGGGATTCAGCGTCGATGGACGACGAGGAGGATCCCGTGGTCTCCGAACAGGCTCATCCGCCTACCGCCGAGCCCGAGGCGCCCCCGGGTGTCGTGAGGAAAGCGATCGCCGCTTCCGCGATCGGAAACGCAACCGAGTGGTTCGACTACGGCATCTACGCCTACGGCGTGACCTATATATCCGCGGCGATCTTCCCCGGAGATACCGGGACCGCGACGCTGCTCGCGCTGATGACGTTCGCCGTCTCGTTCCTGGTCCGGCCGCTCGGTGGACTGGTCTGGGGTCCGCTGGGTGATCGCGTCGGCCGCAAGCGAGTGCTGGCACTCACGATCTTGATGATGGCCGGCGCGACTCTGTGTGTCGGCCTCGTGCCGAGCTACGCGACGATCGGGCTTTGGGCGCCGATATTGCTGGTGTTGCTGCGGCTGATCCAGGGCTTTTCCACGGGCGGCGAGTACGGCGGCGCCGCGACGTTCATGGCGGAATATGCGCCATGCCGCAGGCGTGGTTTCCTCGGCAGCTTCCTCGAGTTCGGCACGTTGGCCGGATTCTCGCTCGGTGCGCTGTTGATGCTCGGCTTCTCGACCGTGCTCGGTGACGATCAGATGCACGCGTGGGGTTGGCGGCTGCCGTTCCTTGTCGCCGCGCCGCTCGGCCTGGTCGGGATCTACTTGCGCACCCGGCTGGAGGACACGCCGATCTTCCGTGAGCTCGAGGCGAAGGGCGAGAAGGAGGAGGAGACCACAACACAGTTCAGGGACCTCATCGCCGGTTACTGGCGGCCGATTTTGCAGCTGGGTGGTCTCGTCGTCGCGCTGAACGTGGTGAACTACACGCTGCTCAGCTACATGCCGACCTATCTGGAGGGCGAGATCGGCCTGAGCGCCGACGCGTCCCTGGTCGTGCCGATCATCGGCATGCTCACGATGATGGTGTTCCTGCCGTTCGCCGGCCTGCTCTCGGATCGGGTCGGGCGCAAGCCGATGTGGTGGTTCTCGCTGGCCGGCCTGTTCATTGCAGGCATTCCGATGTTCCTGCTGATGGGCACGAACTTGGCCGGCGCGGTGATCGGCTTCGCTGTCCTGGGTGTGCTTTATGTGCCCCAACTGGCGACGATCTCGGCGACCTTCCCGGCGATGTTCCCCACCCATGTGCGGTATGCCGGTTTCGCGATCGCCTACAACGTGTCGACATCGCTCTTCGGTGGCACCGCGCCCGCGGTCAACGAATGGCTCATCGGCAGGACCGGCGACGGCCTCGTTCCGGCGTACTACATGATGGCCGCCTGTGCGGTCGGCGCGATCGCTCTGCTCAGGGTTCCCGAGACCACCCGATGCCCGATGCGCGGCAGGGCCCTCCCCGGTACCCCGGAGGCCCCGCCACCCGTGGACTACCGCCTCAGTCCCGCCCCCGCCTGAGTAGCGGGAGGAAACCCGTCAGGTAATCACGGCGCCCACGGCGTCCGCCCACACGCCGGCCGCCTCATCGATCTGGTCGGCATTCACGACGAGCGCCGGGATGAAGCGCACCACCTGACTCCACGCCCCGCAGGTCAGCAGAAGCAACCCGCGCCGGGCGGCCTCCTGCTGGACGGCGGCGGCCGTGATCGGGTCGGGTTTGCCGTCGGCGTCACGAAACTCATTGCCGATCATCAGGCCGAGGCCGCGGACATCGGTGATCTGCTCGTGCTTGTCAGCGACGGTCTGCAGCGCCTGCTTCAACTGGGCGCCGCGCTCGGCCGAGTTTTCGACCAGCCGTTCATCCTGGATCACGTCGAGTGTGGCCAGCGCCGCGGCGCATGACACCGCGTTCGCGCCGTACGTGCCGCCCTGTGAGCCCAGCCATGCCTTCTCCATCAGCGCCGACGGAGCCGCGATTCCAGACAGCGGGAAGCCCGACGCCAGCCCCTTCGCAGTCACCAGGATGTCGGGCCGGGCGTTGAAATGGTCACCGCCCCAGAACTTTCCGGTCCGGCCGAAACCGGTCTGCACCTCATCGAGCACCAGCAGGATGCCGTATGCGTCGGCGCGTTCGCGCAGCCCGGCGAGGAACCGCTCGTTCGCAGGCACGTACCCGCCCTCGCCCAGCACCGGTTCGACGAAGAAGGCGGCGGTGTCGGCCGGCGGGCTCAAGGTCTGCAGCACGTAGTCGAGCTGGTTGAGCGCGAAGTCGGTGGCCTGCTCGACGGGCCAGCCGAAGTGGCCAGGATCGGGGAACGGCGACACATGCACGCCACCCATCAGCGGGCTGAATCCGGACCGGAACTTGGTGCCGGAGGTGGTCATCGACGCGGCGCCCAGCGTCCTGCCGTGAAAACCGCCGTGGAACACAATGACATTCGGGCGGCCCGTCGCCTGGCGGCTGAGCCGCAGCGCCGCCTCGATCGCCTCGCTGCCGGAATTCGCGAAGAACATCCGGTCCAGCCCCGGGGGGAGCACCTCGCCGAGCCGCTCCACCAATGTGAGTAGAGGGCGGTGCATCACGGTGGTGTACTGCGCGTGGATCAGTGTCGCCACCTGCCGCTGCGCTGCCTCGACCACCCGCGGGTGGCAGTGGCCGGTGCTCGTCACGCCGATCCCAGCGGTGAAGTCGAGGTATCGGCGGTCGTCTTCGTCGTAGAGCAGAACACCCTCTCCACGAGCAGCGAGCACGCCGGTTGCCTGCTTGAGGACCTGCGAGAGTTCGGCCACGACCTTCCCCTTGCCTATCGATAGGTAGATTGTCAACAATCAGAGTATCGGACGCGCAGTGCACGGTGGAAGGGGAACCTATGAGCGAGCAGGAGGCCCGCGTGGTCGGCGCCGTCGAAAAGCGGCTGTTCATCGACGGCAAGTGGGTCGACGCGGCGGACGGCGGCACCTTCGAGGTCATCGACCCGGCTACCGGGGCGCCGCTATGCGCGGTGGCCGACGCCACCCCCGCGGACGGGAAGGCCGCCCTGGATGCCGCTGTCGCCGCGCAGCCCGGCTTCGCCGCGACCTCGCCCCGCGAGCGGGCCGACATGCTGACCCGGGCGTTCGAGTTCTTGCATGAGCGGATCGACGACCTCGCCCTGCTGATGACACTGGAGATGGGCAAGCCGCTGGCCGAGGCCCGCGGTGAGATTGCCTACGCCGCAGAGTTTTTCCGGCACTTCGCGGGCGAAGCGGTGCGGATCGACGGCGGATACCAGACCGCACCGGCCGGCGGCGCGCGCTTTCTGGTCGCCCGGCAGCCGGTCGGTCCGTGCTTGCTGATCACGCCGTGGAACTTCCCGATGGCGATGGGCACCCGCAAACTCGGCCCCGCGATCGCGGCCGGCTGCACGAGCGTGATCAAACCGGCCCACCAGACGCCGCTGTCGATGCTCGCGCTGATGGACATCTTGACCGAGGCGGGTGTGCCGGCCGGCGTGGTCAACTGCATCACCGTGATGGATGCGGGTGCGGTGATGGAGCCGCTGATCCGGTCCGGCCGTGCCCGCAAGTTGTCGTTCACCGGCTCCACCCGGACCGGCCGGCTGCTGCTCGAGCAGTGCGCGGAGAAGATCCTGCGGACCTCGCTCGAACTCGGCGGCAACGCGCCGCTGATCGTTTTCGAGGACGCGGACCTCGACGAAGCCGTAGCTGGCGCGATCGCGGCCAAGATGCGCAATATGGGCGAGGCGTGCACCGCGGCCAACAGGGTGTTTGTGCACTCGTCCGTCATCGACGAGTTCGGCCGTCGCCTTGCCGAGCGGATGGCAGCGATGCACGTCGGCCGGGGAACAGACGACGGCGTCCAAGTCGGACCTTTGATCGACGAGGCCGCGCTGCAGAAGGTGGAATCACTGGTCGCCGACGCAGTTGGGCGCGGCGCCACGGTCCTCACCGGCGGCTCGGCGTCCCCCGGCGGCGGATACTTCTACCCGCCAACGGTTCTCACCGGCGTACCCCGGGACGCGGTAATGGCCGACGAGGAGATCTTCGGCCCCGTCGCCCCGCTCACACCGTTCGACACGGAGGCCGAGGTGATCGCGGCGGCCAACGACACCGAATACGGTTTGGTGTCTTACGTTTTCACGAACGACCTGCGCCGCGCACTCCGCGTGGCCGAGGCCTTGGAGACCGGCATGGTCGGACTCAACCAGGGCGTCGTCTCCAATCCCGCCGCCCCGTTCGGGGGCATCAAGCAATCCGGCCTTGGCCGGGAGGGCGGCGCGGTCGGCATCGATGAATTCCTCGAAACCAAATACGTTGGGATCGCGTTGAATTAAGCGCCAGCCGTGTCCGGCACGCACAATCGGTTGATGGCGTCGTCCATGTGCGCGCTCAGCAGTCGGTCGGTGAGCTTGCGGTCGCCGGACCTGATCGCGTTCGCCAACGCGCGGTGCTCTTCGTCCCGGACCTCTGATTTGGCGTAGGTCTCGTCGAGGGCGTGGATGCACATCCGGGTCTCGGTGATGAACGTCTGGTGCATGCGGGACAACCGGGGGCTGCGCGCCAGCTGGACCAGCCGCTCGTGAAAGCAGATGTCGAACTCGCTCACCTCGGCGGGCGATTGGGCCCCGGCCATCTGCTCGACGATTCCTAACAGCTCGTCGCCTGCCGCGGTGTGGTCGCCTTCGAGGATGTTGTGGGCGGCGGCGCGCTCTATCGCCTCGCGCGCCAGGTACATGTCACGCACGTCGTGCGGAGTCATCTCGATCACGAACAGGCCCCGGTTACGGATCGAGACCAGCAAGCCTTCCTGGGTGAGCCGCTGCATGCCCTCCCGCAGCGGGCCGCGGCTGACCCCGAACTTGCGCGCCAGCTCGGCCTCGCTGAGCTGTGCTCCCGGTTTCAACTCCCCGTGGCCGATCGCGTGGCGCAGCTTGTCCGCGATGATGCTCGGCGTCGATTGCTGGGCGAGCGGTTCGATGTAGCTCGTCATCGCCGATCTCCGAACAGAGCGCCCAACCCCGGCAGGTCAGGTACCGGCCCGAGGAGCTGCAAACCTTTCCATACCGTCACCTGGTTTGCGGTGAGGACCGGCTTGCCGACGGCCGCCTCCAGTTCGCAGATGATCGCCAGCGTGTGCATCGCGGTGTCCGGGACCAGCACGGCCTGCGCGTCCGGGTGATCGGCTGCCGTGACCATCGCCACCACCTCTGTTGGCTCGAGGGTGCCGACCTCGGCCGCGGTGAAGATTCCGTGAGAGCCCATCGCCACCACCTCGACGCCGCCGGCTTCGAGAAACCGGACGAAGTGCTGCGCCACGTCGTCGGGGTAGGACGCCGCGACGGCAACCCGGCGCACGCCGAGGTGGCGCGCGGCATCGACGAACGCGATGGAGGTGGATGACGCCGGGACGCCGGCCACGGCGGCGACACCGGACGCCTGGTCCCGTGCCCCTTCGGGGCCGAAAACGAAGCTGCCCGACGTGCACGCCCACATCACCGAATCCGGTTTCTCGGAGGCGAGCTGCGCGGCGCCGTCGGCGAGCCGCTCGGCTCCGCCGAGGTCCAGCAGGGCGTCCACCTGATGCGCATCCTCACCGACCGACGTGATCACCACCGGTAGCCGGATGGCGCCGCCGATGCGGGACTCCAGCGTCGGGAAGTCGTCCTCCGCGCTGTGACCGGGGTAGAGGAGGCCCACTGTGACCATCTTGTTGTTTGTCCTCCTCACGTCCGGGCTTTGTCTCCCTGGATGACAGAGATCAGGATCGGTAGATTGTTGACAATGATAGCGCCCGCCTCGTACGACGTCCGCCGGCTCGCCCGGGCGCTCGAGGCGGAGCTTCGCGGGTCGGTCGGCGCCGACGCCCGCAGTCGCGCCCTGTATGCGACCGACGCGTCGAACTACCGCGCCGTGCCAGACCTGGTCGTCGTCCCGGCCGATGCCGAAGACCTGGCCGCCGCGGTGACATTGACCGCGGCTGCGGGTGCGCCGGTGACCTTGCGCGGCGGCGGGACGTCGATGGCAGGCAACGCGATCGGCGGTGTCGTCATCGACGCCTCGCGACACGTCAACCGGATTCTCGACATCGATACCGACGCCCGGATCGCGGTCGTCGAGCCGGGAGTGGTGCTCACCGACCTGCTGGCCGCCGCCTTGCCGCACGGGCTGGCCTTCGGGGCCGACCCGTCATCGGCCAGTCGGGCGACGCTCGGCGGGATGATCGCGAACAACGCCTGCGGTGCGCACTCCGTCGCCTGGGGAACGACCGCGGACAACGTCCGATCGCTCGACGTGCTGCTTGAAGACGGCACGCGATGCACGGTGGAATCCGTCGGGGACCGCGAGGAACTTGCTCGCAGGGCTGGCCGGGAGGGCGTGCTGCACCGGCAGCTACAGGCCTTCGTCGACCGACACGAGTTGGTGATCCGACGGCGGTTCGGGCAGTTCACTCGGCAGATCTCCGGGTACGCGCTGCATCGGCTGCTGCCGGAAAACGGCTACGACGTCGCGGGGTTGCTGTGCGGCAGCGAGGGGGGCTTCGCGACGACGCTTCAGGCGACTGTCGCGCTGACCCCGCTACCCGCAGCAAAAGATGTTGTGTGTGTTGGGGTTTGGCGACTCGATCTCGTCGGCCGAGTGCGTACCGGTGGTGTTGCGGCACGATCCGCTGACGATGGAGTCGATCAATATCGACCTGGTCGAGCGGCTTCCCGACGAGGTCCGCGCCGCCGCGACCGAGGCAGGACTTCCGGCGGGACGGGCGTGGCTGCTGGTGGAGATGGGCGCGCAGGACCACGCATCGGCCGTGGTGGCCGCCGACAAGATGCTCGATGAGCTGCGCGACTCCGGCTCGCCCGCCACCGCGACGCTCGTCACCGATCCCGGGGCGCAGCGGGTGCTGTGGCGGTGCCGGACGGACGCGGCCGGGCTGGCGACGCGCCGGGCCGACGGCGCCGAGGCCTGGGGAGGTTGGGAGGACGCCGCGGTTCCGCCCGCGCGTCTGAGCGATTACTTGCGCGGGCTCGACGACCTGCTGGGCCGGTATGGCTTCTCGGGAGCGTCCTACGGGCACTTCGGTGAGGGATGTATGCACATGCGGATCGATTTCGACCTGCTCAGCCGGCTCCGGGCATCGCGATATATCGCGAATTCGTCGAGCACGCAACGGATTTCGTGGTCTCACTGGGTGGCTCCGTCTCCGGCGAGCACGGCGACGGGCGGGTGCGCTCAGAACTGCTCGGCCGCATGTACGGCGACGACGGGCTGCGGCTACTCGCCGAGATGAAGGACATCTGGGACCCGGGCCGGGTGATGAATCCCGGAGTCATCGTCGACCCGCTCCGGCTGTGACGCCGGAATCCGGCATGACGGACCGGCCAAGGACCGAAAGCCGTTGACGCTCTTCGCCTATGCCGACGACAGTCACGACTTCGCGCAGGCGCAGCGACGGTGTGTCGGAATCGGCAAGTGCAGGCAGAACGCCGGCGGCGTGATGTGCCCGAGCTATCAGGTGACGCGCGAGGAACTGCACTCGACGCGCGGGCGGGCCCACCTGCTCTGGGAGATGCTGCAGGGTGATGTCGTCACCGATGGCTGGCGATCCACCGAGGTGCGCGACGCGCTGGACCTGTGCCTGTCATGCAAGGGATGTTTGTCGGACTGCCCGGTCAACGTCGACATGGCAACGTACAAGGCCGAATTCACCCACCACCACTACGCGCGCCGGCCGTGGGCGCGGCCCCTGTCGCACTGGTCGATGGGCTGGCTTCCGCTGTCGTCGCGGTTCGCAGCGCGGGCGCCGCGGCTGGTAAACCGGATGGCACGGCTGCCGCTGACGAAACGGTTGGGGGGGATCGCCCCGGAGCGGGAGATTCCCGCGTTCGCCGAGCAGACCTTCACCTCCTGGTTCGACGGTCGCCGTCCAGCGCAGGGCGTCAACGGCGAGGTGCTGCTGTGGCCGGACACCTTCACCAACCACCTGGCGCCCGAGGTGGGACGGGCCGCGGTCGCGGTGTTGGAGGCCGCGGGGTATCAGGTTGTGCTGCCGGAGAAGTCGGTGTGCTGCGGGCTGACGTGGATTTCGACCGGTCAGCTGACGAGGGCCAAGAAGGTGTTGGAGCGCTCGTTGGCGATCCTGGCGCCGTCGCTGGCCGCGGGAACACCGATCGTCGGGTTGGAGCCGAGCTGTCTGGCGGCGTTGAAGCACGATGCTCCGGCGCTGTTGCCCGGCAATCCGCTTGCCGCCGCGACGGCGGCCGCGACGCATACCTTCGCCGAGTTCCTGAGTCGGTCGGGCTGGAAACCGCCCAACGTCGGTGGAGAGGCGCTGGTGCAGACGCATTGCCACCAGCACGCCGTCGTCGGCTTCGACGCCGACCGCTCGGTGATGGCCGCCGCCGGCATCAATGCGACCGTGCCGGACTCCGGATGCTGTGGTCTCGCAGGAAATTTCGGCTTCGAACGCGGGCACTACGAGTTATCGAAGGCTGCCGGAGAACGCGTCTTGCTGCCCGCCGTGCGCGACGCCGCACCCACCACCGCCATCGTCGCCGACGGCTTCAGCTGCCGCACCCAGATCACGCACGGCACCTCTCGCCAACCGGTGCACCTCGCCCAGCTATTGGCCGACGCGATTTCGGCGCGCTAGCCGTCGCTGAGCGTGGATTAGCGCGCCGAAATCACGAGCCCAACAAGCGCAGAGCCGTCAGCGCGTAGGCGCGCGACGCAACGAGCAGCTCGTAGATCGCCACGGATTCGTCGGCGCGGTGGGCCTGGCTGGTTGCTGACCCCGGGCCCAGCACGACCACCGGCATCCCGAAATCACGAGCGACGTATCCGCCGTCACAGGCAGCCGTCCACCCGCCCAAGGGCAGTCCGGGTCCGCCCGCGTCGGCCAGCGCGGCGTCGGTTGCCCGCGCCAGTTCGGAGTCGGCGGGGGTCTGAAAGGCAGGCATCTCCATCGGCATTTCCATGTCGACCGTCAAAGCGCGGTGGGCCAGCCGCAGACCCGCCACCCGCTCGCGAAGCTCGTCGAGCACGGCGTCGGTCGACTCGCCCGGCAGCAGCCTGCGGTCTGCGACCACGACGCATTCCGCCGGCACGATCGATCCGCCGGTGCCGCCATGGATCTGCCCAACGCTCCACGTCGCCGGCCCCAGCAGCGGGTGAGGCCGCGTCGCCAACTCGGCGTGCAAACGCTCGATCTCGGCAACCACCGCGGCCGCGCCATAGATCGCGTTCGCGCCGTCATCGGGATTGCCTGCGTGACAGGATTTTCCGTGAACCTGCGATTCGTAGATAGGAAGCGCCGCGCGCGCCGATGATGGTCTGCAAATCGGTTGGCTCCGCGGTGATGCAGCCCATGAACGGGCCCGGGACGGACGAGACATAGGCGCGGATCCCTTTGCCGGTCTCTTCCTCGTCGACCAGAGCGGCCAGTTCGACGGGTCCGTTCAGTCCGACGCCCCGTAGCGCCCCCAAGGCCACCAGCGCCGCGGCGAGGCCACCTTTCATGTCGGAAGCGCCGCGGCCGTAGATACGGCCGTCGTGCACCGCACCGCCGAAAGGGTCGGCAGTCCAGCCGTCGCCAATCGGGACGACGTCGGTGTGACCGAGCAGCAGCAGGCCCGGCCCGGGGCCGCCATCGAGCGTTATGCGCACGTTGTCGCGGTCCGGCTCCACCGCTGTCTCGACGATATCGAGCCCCAAATCGGCAGCGGCCGTGGTCAACACGTGAACCGTCGCCGCCTCCTCGCCCGGCGGATTCTGCCCGGCGGCCCGCACCAGCGACGTGGTCAACTCGACCAGCCGGCGCTCGTCAATCCTGTCCAGCACCGCCTGCTCTGCGGCCGCCACGCCCATCGCGTCAGCCCTTCACGACGAGGTCGACCGCCCGTCGTAGCCGGGCGACTCCTTCGTGGATCCGGTCCGGTGGTGTCGAGGCGAAGCACAGGCGCAACGCATGGGTGAACCGGCCCGTCGGCGAAAACGCCGGCCCCGGAATGAAAGCCACTCCCTCGGCGAGGGCCCGTTCGAACAGTTCGGTGGTGTCGACACCACTGTTGAGCGTCACCCAGAGGAAGAACCCACCCTCGGGATCGGTCCACTGCGCGATGTTGCCGAAGTGCTTGCGCAACGCCGCATGCATGGCCTCCTTGCGCCGCTTGTATTCCGCCCGTTGGGTCGCCAGGTGGTTCTCCAAATGCCCGCCGGTCAGGAACCCCGTCAGCAGCCGCTGCGCCGGCAGGTTGGTGCACGTGTCCATCGCCTGCTTGGCATTGATCAGCAGTGGCTGTAATTCCGGCACGGTGTCCACCCATCCGACGCGCAGGCCCGGCGCGACGATTTTCGAGAATGTCCGCACCGAAAACACCAGTGGGTCACCGCCGCCGAGCTCGCGCAGTGTCGGCAGCGGATCACCCGCGAATCGCAGCAGCCCGTACGGGTCGTCGTCGAGCACCATCGATCCCCAGGCACGGGCGAGGTCCAGCAGGCGATGCCTACGTTCCAGCGAAAGCGTTACGCCGGAGGGGTTCTGGAAGGTCGGTATCGTGTAGATGGCCTTGGGCGTTCGGCCCGCGGCCTCGACCAAATCCTCCAGCGCGTCTATGTCCATGCCGTCGTCGTCAACTGGGATCTCCAGCAGGGTGGCGCCGTACGAGAGAGCGGTCGCGCTACCGTTGGTGTAAGTCGGGGACTCGACCGTGACGAGGTCGCCTGGGTCCACGAAGATCTTGCAGAACAGGTCGAGGCCCTGCATCCCGCCGGCCGTGATCGTCAACCGGTCCGCGGTGGTCTCGTCGCTCGTACCGCGCAGCGCCTCCAATAACGCCAAGTGCAACGGCGGATCGCCCTCGGTGGCGGCGTAGTCGTATGCGTGTGGCTCTGCGAGTTCGACCGCCGCGATCTCGGTCAAGATCGCCGACGGCACCGCCTCGGCGGCCGGACTGCCCATCGCGAACCGGACGACGTCGTGAGTCTGCTTGTGCAACAACGACGTACTCGAGTCGATCACCGACCCGACCAGCCCGGCAGCGCGCGCCGCAAACGGGAGGGTTAGAGAAGTCACGTGCTACCTCCAGGTCGTGAGTTCATGCGGCAGGTCGGTCAGACGTTCAACGCCATTGGGGGCGACTACGATTGGCTCGGATAGTTCGTAGCCCCAGTCGTCCATCCACATCCCGAGGATGATGTGGAACGCCATGCCCGCAGCGAGCTCGGTCGTCTCCCCATGCCGCAGGCTCACGGTCCGCTCACCCCAGTCGGGCGGGTATCCGATGCCGATCGAGTAGCCGATCCGTGAATCCTTGCGCAATCCGTGCGCCTGGATCACCCGGTCGAACGCCTGGTGCACCGCATCGCCGGTGACGCCGGGGCGGATCGCCTCCAGGGTCGCGTGCATGGCCTCGGCGATGATCTTCGCGGTCTCGGTGAGCCGCTGAGGCGGGTCGCCGAGCATCACGGTCCGGGCCAGCGGTGCGTGGTAGCGGCCGAACGCACCGGCCAGCTCGATGGTGGTGGCTTCGCCTGCGCGGAACGGCTTGTCGGTCCATGTCAGATGCGGCGTCCCGGCCGCGTCGCCGGTCGGCAGCAGCGGCCACAGGGCCGGGTAGTCGCCGCCGTGCTCGGGTGTACCGGTCGCCTGTGCGGCCAGGATCTCGGCGACGACGTCGCATTGCCGGCGGCCCGGCCGAAGCCCCTCGAGGGCGGTGCGCATAGCCCGCTCGGCAATCGTGCCTGCGATCCGCAGCTGCCCAATCTCGTAGGGGGACTTGACAAGCCGGACCCAATTCACCAGCTCGGCCGAGTCGACCAGCCTGTTCTCCGGCAGACCACTATCGAGGGCGAGGTACCCGCGCGGCGAGAAGAAATGCGCATCACCCTCGACGCCGACCAGCTCACCGGCCGGCACGTGCTCGCGAGCCTCGGCGGCGATCCAGTCGAACGGGTGCACGCCCGGCCGGTGCACCAGCTCCTCGGGGTAGCCGTGGATCTGTTCGGCGGGCAGGTTGCAGGTGAAGGTCGCGCCGTTGGCGTCCTGCGCCCGGGCGAACAGATGGAGTTCGCCGCCGGCCGGGACTAGTAGGCATTGCGGCGTGTAGAAGGACCAGGCGTTGTACCCGGTCAGGTAGAAGAGGTTCGCCGGGTCGCACACCACCAGCGCACCAAATGCACTCTGGGCCATGGCTTCTCGGACCCGCCGCAGCCGCTCCGTGTACTCCGCGGTGTCGGGGGTCATCGCGCCAACAGCTGCTGGCCGGGGCCGACGGCCTTGCGGCCGGCCATCGTCAGAGCCGACCACATCGTCACCTGGTTGGCGGTGAGCACCGGCTTGCCGAGCTCGGCCTCCAGCGGGGCGATCACGTCGTAGGTCGGCAGGTTGGTGCAACTGATGAAAACGGCTTCGGCGTTGGGGCAATCGGTGTCCCGGACGAGTTGGGCGGTGACGTCATAGGGCACCGTCCAGATGTCGGAGGTCAACCCGAGTCCGGAGGCCGCGACCACGTCGAAACCCGCCTCGGCGAGGAAGCTGCCCAGTTCGGCGGTCAGGTCTGCGGTGTACGGAGTGGCCGTGGCGATCTTGGTGATATCGAGGTGCCTGAGCGCGGTGAGCAATGCGCCGCTGGTGGTGACGGCGGCCGGGGCGCCGACGTTCGTCATCGCGGTCACTAGCGCAATCTCACCCGCGAGGCCCCCGACGAAGCTGCCCGATGTGCACGCGTAGGCGGTGACCAGCGGGGAGACGGCCTTCACCTCGGTAGCGCCATTGGCCACCAGCGCCGGGTCCGAGATGTGGATCGCCATATCCATGGTCGCGGCCAGCGGGACGTAGGGCATCCGGGTCACGTGCAGGCTGATGTCGTCCGGCGCCCAGCGCCAAAGTTCCCTGTCGAGGGCGAAGTCATACGGCACGAGGACACCGATCCCGGTCTGTTCAAGAGGAGGGGATACGGTCATGGCCCCAGTCTGGGCGGACGCCCGGCCCACCGCAACCGATTGTTGACAATCGGACAGTTTCGTTCCTAGCCTCGAACTTGTGCCGACCCGACCGGTAGTTGCGGTGCTCTGTGAGCGGCCGACTGACAGGCCGCCTGGGCTCGACGGATTGAACGTGGACTTCCGGTACTGCGCCGCTGACGGGCTGGCCGAGGCGGTTCGCGGGGCGCGCGGGTTGCTGCTGTGGGATTTCTTCTCCACCGCGGTCAAAGACGTCTGGGCCGACGCGGGCACCGTCGAATGGATCCACGTCACCGCCGCCGGTGTCGACACCCTGCTCTTCGACGAGTTGAGGGACTCCGACGTAGTGGTGACGAACGCGCGCGGGGTGTTCGACCGGCCGATCGCGGAGTATGTGCTTGGCGCCGTGATCGCACACGCCAAGGACAGCCGCCGCAGCCACGACTTGCAGCGGCGACACCAATGGCAGCACCGCGAAACACGCGAGATCGCCGGCGCCAAGGCGCTCGTGGTGGGCACCGGCGGGATCGGCAGGGAGATCGCACGGCTGCTGCGTGCGGCGGGTATGGACGTCCGCGGTGCTGGGCGCAAGGCGCGGGCCGACGACCCGGACTTCGGGAAAGTTGTTGCCAGCGGCGACCTTTCGGCCGAGGCCGGCTGGTGCGACCATCTGATCCTGGCCGCACCGCTGACCGAAGATACCCGCGCCCTCGTCAATGCAGCCGTGCTGAGCGCGATGAAACCTGACGCGCACCTGATCAACATCGCCCGTGGCCCGCTCGTCGACGAGCCCGCCCTGCTCGCAGCGTTGAACGACGGCCGGATCGGCGGTGCGACACTCGACGTCTTCACCAAAGAGCCAATTCCCCCGGACCACCCACTGTGGGACGCACCGAACGCGACGATCACCGCGCACATGTCAGGCGATGTCGTCGGCTGGCGTGAAACTCTGGCCGCGCAGTTCGCGGAGAACGTCCGGCGGTGGTTGGCAGGCGAACCGCTGCTGAACGTCGTGGATAAGAAGCTCGGCTACATCCCCGGAGCCAGTCGATGATCCCTTTGGCCGTCGACCTCGTGGAGGCGTACCGGCGAAAGAAGCTTTCGCCGGTCGAGGCCACGCAGTCGGCGCTGGAAGCGATCGACCGGTACGACGATCACGTCAACGCCTTCGTGCTGGTGGACGCTGAGGGCGCACTCGCAGCCGCGAAGGAGTCCGAGGCCCGCTGGCACGCGGGTGCGCCGCTGGGTCCCGGCGATGGCGTGCCGACGTCGATCAAGGATGCACTGTGGACCCGTGGCTGGCCGACCCTGCGCGGTAGCACGCTGATCGACGAAGGCGGTCCCTGGGAAGAGGATGCGCCGAGTGTGGCCAGGCTTCGCGAGACGGGCGCGGTCATCATCGGCAAGACGACGACTCCGGAGTACTCGTGGAAAGGCGTGACCGACTCGTTCCGGCACGGCATCACCCGCAACCCATGGGATCTCCGCACGACCGCGGGTGGGTCGAGCGGCGGCAGTGCGGCAGCGGTTGGCCTCGGCATGGGGCCGTGGTCGGTCGGCACGGACGGTGGTGGCTCGGTGCGGATCCCCGCGGGGTTCACCGGCACGGTCGCGCTGAAGCCGACCTACGGGCTGGTCGCGCACTACCCGGCGAGCGCGTTCGGCAGTCTGTCGCATGTCGGACCGATGACTAGGACGGTGCGGGACTGCGCCGCGCTGCTGGACGTGATCAGTGGCTTTGACGCCCGCGACTGCACGGCCATGCCGACGCCGACGAAATCGTTCCTGGACGGCCTCGACGACGGCGTCGCGGGCCTGCGGATCGCCTACTCGCCCAGCTTCGAATTCGTCCGCAACGATCCCGAGGTCGACGCAGCGGTGCGGGCCGCCGTCGACGTAATCGCCTCCGCCGGAGCCGAAGTCGACGAGATTGATCCCGGATTCGCGGATCCGGTTGAGGCGTTTCACGTGCTCTGGTTCGCCGGGGAGGCCCACGTGTTGCGGGGCTACGGCGATAAGGTCGACGAGCGGGTCGATCCTGGGCTGCGGCGGACCGCGGCGGTCGGGGCGTCCTACTCCGCGGCGGACTACCTTGACGCGACTGCCGTGCGGATGGAACTCGGTGTCCTGATGGCGAGGTTCCACGAGACCTACGACGTGTTGCTCACCCCGACGCTTCCGCTGCCCGCGTTCCCCGCCGGGCAGGACGTGCCGGACGATTGGAGTTCGCCGGTCTGGACGAGCTGGACGCCGTACACCTATCCGTTCAACCTGACCCAGCAGCCGGCACTCAGTGTGCCGTGCGGGTTCACCTCCGCAGGGCTGCCGATCGGTCTGCAAGTCGTCGGGCCGCGGCACGCCGACGCGTTGGTGCTGCGGGTCGGCCATGCGTACCAGTTCGCCACCGACTGGCATCTGAGCACTCCGGCACTTCTAACCGAGGAGGTTCGATGAGCAGGTTCATCACGGTGTCGTTGGACAAGCGCGGCGTGAGTTGCGTCGCCCGGCTGCTGGACAACGAGGCACCCCGGACCTGCGCGGCCATTTGGGATGCGCTGCCGTTGTCGGCGGCGGTGTTTCACGGCAAGTACGCGCGTAACGAGATCTACACTCTGCTACCGGCATTCGCGCCCAGTGACCCGGGCAAGGAGAACACCACGATCACCCCGATCCCGGGTGATCTGTGCTGGTTCTCGTTCGACTCCGACGACCTCGGCAACCCGGCATATGGGTATGAGAACACTACGGGGACCGGGACGACGGGCGCGATCGTCGACCTCGCGCTGTTCTACGGGCGGAACAACCTGTTGATCAACGGAGACCAAGGTTGGGTGCCGGGCAACGTCTTCGGTGCGGTCGTCGAGGGACTCGACGAGATGACCGAGGCCTGCCAGGACCTCTGGATGGGCGGAGTCCGAGGCGAGACGTTGAGCTTCAGTCGCCGCGACTAATTGCGGAAGCCATTGACGACCGCCCGCGTAGCTCCAGGCGAATACGCCGCCCAACACGGCGGGTGAGCCGTACGCTGCGGCCGTGGATTCACGTGAGCTCGCCTTCGCCGGCGCTGCCGAGCAGGCCCGCATGCTGGCCGACGGCACAACAACCGCGCCCGAGTTGCTGGAGTTGTACCTGGACCGGATCGCGCGGCTGGACCCCGAATTGAGGTCGTATCGCATCGTTCTTGCCGATTCCGCGCGTCAGCAGGCCGGCCTTGCGCAGGACCGCTTGAACGCGGGGGAGCGGCTGCCGCTGCTGGGGGTGCCGATCGCGATCAAGGACGACGTCGACGTGGCGGGCGAGGTGACGACGTACGGAAGCGCTGCGCACGGGCCGGCGCCGACGCAGGACGCCGAGGTTGTGCGTCGGTTGCGCGAGGCTGGTGCCGTCATCGTCGGTAAGACCGCAGTACCCGAGATGATGATCTGGCCGTTCACCGAGACGGTGACCTTTGGCGCGACTCGCAATCCATGGAACACCGACTACGCACCGGGCGGAAGCAGTGGTGGCAGCGGCGTGGCGGTGGCGGCGGGGTTGGCTGCGATGGCACTGGGTTCCGATGGCATGGGTTCGATCCGGATCCCGTCGACGTGGTGTGGGCTGTTCGGGATCAAGCCGCAGCGCGATCGGGTGCCTCTTGCGCCGCACGACGACGCGTGGCAGGGGCTGAGCGTGAACGGCCCGATCGCGAGGTCGGTGGAGGATGCCGCGCTGTTCTTGGACGTGACGGCGCCTGGAGATGATTTCGTCGGCGCGGCCAAGCGGCCGCCAGGGCGGTTGCGAATTGCGTTGAGCACCAAGGCGCCGCCCGGTTTGATTGTGCGGGTTGGGAAGCCCCAGCGGGCGGCGGTTGACGAGGCGGGGGCGCTAATGCGTGAACTCGGCCACGAGGTGATCGAGCGTGACCCGGACTATCCGCCATCGGGGGTGTATAGCCAGGCGCTGCCGCGGTATTTCCGAGGCGTGTACGACGACGCGAAGGCGCTCCCGCACCCGGACCGGCTTGACGCGAGGACGCGGGCATTCGCTCGGATGGGCGGGCTGATACCGGAGCGAAGGATGAACGTGATCCGTAGGACGGAAAGTGAAGTCGCCGAACGTATTCAGTCGATCTACGACGATGTCGACGTGGTTGTCACACCGGGCACAGCGATGGGCCCGTCGCGCGTCGGGGCATACCAGCGGCGAGGAGCGATATCCACATTGGCGTTGGTGGCCGCACGTGTGCCGTTCCAGGCGATGTTCAATGTGACGGGCCAGCCGGCGGCAGTGGTGCCGTGGGATCTGGATGGCAATGGCGTGCCGACGTCAATCCAGTTGGTGGGCAAACCGTTCGACGAGGCGACGCTGCTGTCGCTGGCCGCGCAGATAGAGCAGGCGCGGCCGTGGGCCCAGCGCCGTCCGCCGGAGGCTTATTGACGTGCGGTTATGGCTTCCCGCCAGGCCGCCAGCTTTTCCGCGTAGCGCATGGTCTGGGCGGGGCTGGTCGACGGCAGCCGTCGGTACTGGAAATCCGGTGCGACGCGGACCAATCGGTTGAAGTTCTTCTCGGCTGCGGCTCCGTTGAAGAACACGCGTGTGATACGCGGATACCGTTCGAAGAACCGACCAAAATCGTTGGCCACCATGCTGTCTGGCTCAACTGCGGAGTCCAGACTGCCGACGCGACGGCACGACCGCAGCACGTCCCACACCGCAATGCGGTGCGCCAGTAGCGCGGTGGTGCGGGCGTCGTACGGTGCCGATGGTTCGAATCCGAAGATCTCGCCGGTGATCCTCCAGAACGCGTTTCGGGGGTTGGCGTAATACTGCTGCGAGCCCAGTGACATCACGCTCGGCATGTTGCCGAGGATCAGGGACTGGGCACCGTCGTCGATGATCGGCGGCAGCCCGTGCAACAGCGGCTTGGTCACGAAAGCAAATACTGCCCCTTGGTGGCGGTATACGTTGGGGCCGTGGCCGAAGACGTCGACATCGAGGGCCTGCTCGACGGCCTCGAAGGACAGGCGCGCACCGAACGGGCCGAGCTTGTCGCGTGGCTGCTGGAGGAGGGCTACACGGCGGAGCAGATTCGAGGCGCCGTCACGCCGATGCTGCTGCCTGCGGGTCGCATCGTCGGCGATGACGGCCGATATGTGTCCGCCCGCGAGATTTGCGATGAAACCGGTATCGATCTCGACCTGCTCCAGGCGATCCAGCGGGGACTCGGCATGCCAAGGGCCGACGATCCCGATGCAGCCATCCTGCTGCGGGCCGACAGTGAGGCCGCGGCCCGCGCAAAGATCTTCATCGACATGGGCCTGAGCCGCGAGCAGGTGATCGCCGTGACGCGGGTGCTCGGCCACGGGCTCGAGCAGACCGCGGAAGCGATGCGTCAAGTCGTCCTCGAGGCCGTTATCCAGCCAGGTGCCACGGAACTACAGCTCGCGCAGGCCTACGAGGGCTTGGTTCAGCAAATGTCGCCGCTGCTCGGCCCCTTGTGTGAGGACGTGTTGCGCGTGCAGCTGCGGCGCTCGTTGGAGACGGAGGCGGTGAATGTCGCTGAGCGGGCCGCCGGCACGCTTCCCGGCGCGCGCAATATCGCCGTTGCGTTTGCCGACCTCGTCGGGTTCACCCGCCTCGGCGAGGCTGTCCCGCCGGAGGAGCTGGAAAACCTGGCCAGCCGACTGTCCAACCTCGCTCACGACGTCGTCTCGCCCCCGGTGCGGTTCATCAAGACGATCGGCGATGCGGTGATGTTGGTGAGCACGGACCCGGCCGCGTTACTGCGGACGGCGCTGGAACTGCTCACCGCCGCTGAGAAATACGACGACTTTCCACAACTCCGGATTGGACTCGCGTCCGGATGCGCCGTCAGCCGCGCAGGCGACTGGTTCGGCAGCCCAGTGAATGTGGCAAGCCGGGTGACCGGCGTCGCGCGCCCCGGCACGGTGCTGGTCTCCGAATCTGTCCGAGAGGCGATCGGAGAGGCCGAAGGCGTTTCGTGGTCCTTCGCAGGCGCGCGCCACCTCAAAGGCGTCAAGAGCGAGGTCAAGCTGTTCCGCGCTCGCGCGGCCGGCGACGAATAGTGTTGGTGTCATGGCCGCAGACCTCGACATCGAAGCGTTGGGTCTGCTCGACGGTCTTGACGGGGAGGCCCGGCGCGAACGCGCGGAACTGATCGCCTGGCTGATCGACCGAGGGTTCAGCCTCGACCACATCCGCACGTCGGTCGCGGCGCCCCTGATGCTGCCCGCCTTCAGAGTGCTCGGCGATGACGGAGACTTCGTGTCCGCGCGCGAGATTTGCGAGTCGACAGGGATCGAGCTCGAGCTTCTGCAGCGATTGCAATGCGCTATCGGCCTGCCAAGGATCGACGATCCGGATGCCGCCGTGCTGCCCCGTGCCGACGCCGAGGCGGTGTCGCGTGCGAAGTTCTTTCTCGATCTCGGCTACGACCCCGACGACGCGGTTGCAGTCATGCGGGTACTCATCGAGAGCCTGCGTCACGCTGCCGCGATGATGCGTGAAGGGGCACTGAAGACGGTTTTGAGGCCCGGCGCTTCCGAGATCAATCTGGCCCAGGCCTCGGAGGAGCTCGCCGTCAGGGCGGCTCCGATGCTCGGACCGCTGTTGGACGACCTTATCCGGCTGGAGCTGCGGCAATCATTGGCGATGGAGGCCGTCACCGCCGCAGAGCGGGCGGCTGGCCTCCTGCCGGGTGCGCGCCCGGTGACCGTCGCGTTCGCGGACCTAGCCGGATTCACCCGACTCGGCGAGGCGCTGCCGCCCGAGGAACTGGAGCGCGTCGCCAGCCGGCTTGCCGAATTGGCGCACCACGTGGCGATGCCTCCGGTGCGGTTCGTCAAGTCGATCGGCGACGCTGTGATGCTCGTGTCCTTTGAAGCGGCGCCGCTGTTAGCGGCCGTACTGGATCTTGCCGAGGCGGCGGCAGCCAGCGACTTGCCCCGCCTTCGGATCGGCGTTGCGTCCGGGTGTGCAGTCACTCGGGCGGGTGACTGGTTCGGCAGTCCCGTCAACCTGGCCAGCCGAGTGACCGGCGCCGCGCGCCCGGGGACATTGTTGGTGGCCGAGTCGGCGCGGGATGCCGTCGCGAATGCGCCGGGCTTTGATTGGGAGTCCGCGGGCACCCGCCGTCTCAAGGGTGTCAAGGACGACGTAAAGCTGTTCCGCGTGAGTCGATTGCGGCGCCCCGACAACGTCTGATGGCGCCTGTGGATAACTTCTGATCCTGTCGGTGGTTCGAACTAGTGTTCGAACTATGAGCACCGCCGCGGTTTCGGAACGCGAGGACGTCCTCGCGGTCCTCGCGCGCTGGGAACAGGTCCAAGCGGAGATGGCCGGCTTGTCGTTCACCGCATTGACCGCACCCGAGGTGCTCACGATCCAAAGCCAGCTGGAAAAGGGCTATCGCAGTCAAGCGGTGATCGATCACCAGCTGATTCACCAGCTCACCTCGCAGAGCACACCCACCGAGCTGGGGGCCACCTCCTGGCCCAAGGTGCTCGCCGAAGCGCTGCGCATCTCCGAGGGCGAAGCCAAGCGGCGCATCAAACACGCCGAACTGTTGGGGCCGCGCTCCGCGCTGAGTGGCGAACCGTTAGCGCCGATGCTTCCGAATGTCGCCGCCGCCCAGGCGCGCGGCCAGATCGGCGCCGAACACCTGGGGATCATTGAGAAGTTCTTCGACCATCTGCCCAGCCACATCGACTACCAGACCCGCGATATGGCCGAGGCCGACCTGGCCCGCAGCGCCACCGGATTGGGTCCGACACAGTTTCGGGCCGCCGCGCACCGGTTGGCGTTCCTACTCAACCAGGACGGTGAGCTGCCCGATGACGCCGAACGGGCCCGGCGGCGCTACTTCACGATCGAAAAGCAAGACAGCAACGGGATGAGCCGCTGCCACGGCCAGCTCGACCCCGAAGCGCGCGCCACCCTGGATGCGGTGCTGGCCAAAACCGCCGCGCCGGGCATGTGCAACCCCGATGACCAAACTCCCTGCGTCGACGGTGAACCCACTCAGGAAGCAGTGCGCGCCGATGCGCGCTCCCAGGGCCAACGCAACCATGACGCCCTGAAGGCGATGGGGCGCAGTGTCTTAGCCTCGGGCGAGTTGGGCACGCACAACGGGCTGCCGGCCACCATCATCGTGACCACCACCCTGCAGGACCTGCAGGCCGCCGCCGGAGTCGCGGTCACCGCCGGGGGCACGCTGCTGCCGATGCGCGACGTGATCCGGTTGGCATCCCAGTCCCATCACTACCTGGTGATCTACGACAAGCACACCCGCGAACCGCTCTACTGCGGGCGGGCCAAGCGCTTGGCCACCCCGGGGCAACGCATCGTGCTGCACGCACAAGACCGGGGCTGCACCCGCCCAGGCTGCACCGCACCGGGCTACTGGTGCCAAGTGCACCACGTCGACGGCTGGGCCAAAGACGGCGGCGAAACCAACATCACCAAACTCACCCTGGCCTGCGGCCCCGATAACCGCCTCATCGAAGAGAGCGGCTGGACCACCCGAAAACGTAAAGACGGCCGCACCCAATGGATCCCACCACCGCACCTCGACACCGGCCAAGACCGAGTCAACAACTACCACCACCCCGAGGAGTACCTCGTCGAGGATGAAAGCGACGAGGACGAGGAGCCGTAACTCGCCGCCTTTATCGAATCTTCATCGAACGATTAGGTGAGCCACATCGGCAGTCGGGACCCTCGGAATTGCCTATCGCACGGGTTCCGCCGTGCGCGGCGACGACGAGGAGGGTCGCCAGATCGGGACGTCGCTTCTACCGTGCACCGACCGCCGGGACCCCGGCCAAATGACCGCATACCCTAGGGGGGTATAGTACAAAGGGTATTCGGTTCGAACTGGATCAAGGAAGGACTCCGGATGAACACTCTCACCGTTACCGTCACCGGGATGAGCTGCGGACATTGCGCAACTTCGGTGCGAGAAGAGGTCGGCAGCATCCCCGGCGTCACCGCGGTCGACGTCGACCTGACCAGCGGCAAGCTCGTCGTCGACAGCGACCGTCAGGTCCAGGCCGACACAATCAAGACCGCCGTCGAAGAGGCCGGCTATCAGCTGGCCAGCTGATAGCCGGGGGAGGGAACGACGTGAGCGCACCGCAGAAGATCGCCGGTTTCATTCTTGGCCTCGCCGTCGTGTTCGTCGCGGCGTTCGCGATCGGGGCGACCATGGGACCGGAGAACGCCGAGGGCGCTGCCGATCACTCGGTGCCTTCGGCCGAGCCTGCGGCGACCGCTGAACTTCCCGCCGGATTGTCCTCCACTGAAGATGGGTACACCCTCGACCTCGAGAAGACACGCATCGACGCCGGTAACCAGGTGCCCCTGCGGTTTCGGATCACCGATGCGGCCGGTGCCCCGGTGACGCACTACGTCGACAGCCATGAGAAGCAGATGCATCTGATCGTGGTCCGCCGCGACATGGCCGGCTATCAACACGTGCATCCTGTCATGGCCAGCGACGGAACCTGGAGCGTCCCTGTCGATCTCAGCGCAGGCGATTATCGCGTGTTCGCCGACTTCATACCCGCAGGTGGCGATGCTCTCACCCTCGGAGGTGACCTGCACGTCGCCGGTCGATACGACCCGCAATCATTGCCGCCGGCGGCGACGACGGCCAAGGTCGACGGATACATGGTGACAATGAGCGGTGACGCCACGCCGAACGATCAGTCGACGCTGACGTTTTCCGTTACCCGTAACGGCAAGCCAGTCAATGACCTGCAGCCGTATCTGGGCGCCTTCGGTCATCTCGTCGCGTTGCGCGCCTCCGATTTGGCCTACCTACACGTCCATCCGATGGGTGAACCCGGTGATGGAAACACGCCCGCCGGGCCCGAGATCGCCTTCGGTACCACGATTCCAAGCAATGGCGACTACCGGCTGTTCCTCGACTTCAAGCACGAAAACATAGTACGAACAGCCGAATTCACGCTGTCGATCGACGGCCAGCCGCAATCGGTCAGCCCGGTGGCGCCATCGGCTGAACCCGGCCACGGCCACTGACCCGAAACTTCAGAAAGGAGCGCGCCATGAATCCCGTCACCGCCACACCGCCCGGCGGGCACGTCGAACTGCAGATCGGCGGAATGACGTGCTCCTCATGCGCCTCCCGAATCGAGAAGAGGCTCAACAAGATCGACGGCGTCACCGCGACAGTCAACTTCGCGACGGAAAAGGCCCGCGTCGACTATGTCGGCGATGTCTCACCCGTGCAGTTCGTTGAGGCGATCGAACAGGCGGGCTATACCGCGGAGCTACCTACGGCGGCTAGCGCCGATGCGCGAGTCGAATCGGCCGACGGGGACCCGACCGCGTCGTTGCGGCGCCGGCTGCTGATCTCCTTGGCGCTCACGGTCCCGGTGATCGCGATGGCGATGGTTCCGGTTTTGCAGTTCACCAATTGGCAGTGGCTATCGCTGACGCTCGCAGCGCCGGTCGTCGTGTGGGGTGCCTGGCCGTTCCATCAGGCCGCATGGGCCAACTTGCGACACGGTACAGCCACCATGGACACGCTTATCTCGATGGGCACACTCGCCGCCTTCGGCTGGTCCGTCTATGCGCTGTTCTGGGGCACCGCTGCAACGCCAGGTATGACGCACCCGTTCGAACTGACCATCTCGCGAACGGATGGCACGGGCAACATCTATCTCGAAGTCGCGGCCGGCGTCACGACGTTCATCCTGGCCGGCAGGTTCTTCGAGGCGCGCGCCAAACGCCGCGCCGGCGCGGCGCTGCGGGCGCTTCTTGAATTGGGCGCCAAGGACGTTGCGGTTCGCAGAGATGGTGTGGAACAACGTATTCCGATTGATCAACTTGGGGTGGGCGACGAATTCGTGGTTCGTCCAGGTGAGAAGATCGCCACCGACGGCGTGGTGATCGAGGGTAGTTCGGCGGTTGACGCGTCGATGCTCACGGGAGAGTCCGTGCCGGTGGAGGTTGGTCCTGACGATCACGTCGTCGGTGCCACCGTCAACGTGGGCGGGCGACTTGTGGTGCGCGCCAACCGCGTCGGCTCTGACACACAGCTGGCGCAGATGGCAAGGCTCGTCGAGGAAGCACAGACGGGCAAGGCGCAGGCACAACGGCTGGCCGACAAGATCTCCGGGATATTCGTTCCGATCGTCATCGCATTGTCGGTGGCGGCGCTGGGATTCTGGCTTGGCACCGGTGGGTCGGTCGCGGCGGCTTTGACGGCCGCAGTCGCGGTGCTCATCATCGCGTGCCCGTGCGCGCTTGGCCTGGCCACGCCGACCGCCCTGATGGTGGGAACCGGTCGGGGCGCACAGCTCGGCATCCTGATCAAGGGACCCGAGGTGCTCGAGGATTCGCGGCGAATCGACACGATATTGCTCGATAAGACCGGCACCGTCACTACCGGCATGATGACTCTGCTCGACGTGATCGCGGCTGACGGGGAACGCCCCGACGAGGTGCTGAGACTGGCGGGCGCACTGGAGGATTCCTCCGAGCACCCGATCGCCAAGGCGATCGCGAACGGCGCTCGCGAGAAGCTCGGTGACCTACCACCTGTCGAAAACTTCGCGAACGTTGAAGGTTTGGGCGTGCAGGGAGTCGTAGCGGGCCGCGCGGTTGTCGCGGGCAGGCAGCGTTTCGTCGCCGACTGGTCGGCGAACCTTCCCGACAAGCTCATCGCGTCGACGCGCCAGGCCGAGTCTGAAGGCAAAACAGCCGTCGCGGTCGGCTGGGACGGTAAAGCCCGCGGGGTCCTCGTCGTCGCCGACGCGGTCAAACCGACCTCGGCGGAAGCGGTCCGGCAGATGCGGGGGCTCGGCTTGACACCGATCATGCTGACCGGCGACAACGAGGCGGCCGCTCGTACCATCGCCGGTCAGGTCGGCATTGACGAAGTCATCGCAGAGGTGCTGCCGCACGGCAAGGTCGAAACCGTGAAATGGCTGCAGGGCGAGGGCAGGGTCGTTGCCATGGTCGGTGACGGTATTAACGACGCCGCCGCGCTGGCGCAGGCAGATCTCGGCCTGGCGATGGGCACCGGCACTGATGTCGCGATCGAGGCCAGCGACCTCACGCTGGTCCGCGGTGACTTGCGCGCAGTCCCCGACGCGATTCGCCTCTCGCGCAAGACTTTGGCGACGATCAAGGGCAACCTGTTCTGGGCGTTCGCCTACAACGTCGCCGCCTTACCGCTGGCGGCCGCCGGACTGCTCAACCCGATGCTGGCCGGCGCGGCGATGGCCTTCTCGTCGGTTTTCGTCGTAAGCAACAGCCTGCGTCTGCGGAGATTCAAAGCCGCCTGACATGCCGCGCATGAGCAGAGGAGAGAGCATGGGCGTCGAAACACCGAATCATCAGTCCCCTCATGGGATTCACGATGAACACCACTCAGATGAGCACGACATGGGAAACGTCAACACCATGGCGCTCAGCGCCACCCTGCATTGCCTGACTGGGTGCGCCATCGGCGAAATTGCCGGTCTGATGATTGGCACGGCCCTGGGCCTCGGCAACGTGGCGACGATCGCACTCGCTGTTGGACTGGCGTTCTTCTTCGGCTACACCTTGTCGACACTGCCGCTGTTGCAGGCTGGCGTGGCGCTGGGAACTGCGCTGGGTGTCGTCTTGGCCGCGGACACGTTGTCGATCCTCACGATGGAAATCGTCGACAACGCAGTGATGGCAGTGATTCCGGGAGCGATGAATGCGGGCCTGGTCAACGCAGTCTTCTGGCTGAGCATGATGCTCGCTCTAGGCGTTGCGTTTCTCGCGGCCTACCCCGTCAACCGTTACTTGCTGGGTAGAGGCAAAGGTCATGCACTGACACACCAGTACCACGGCGGTGAGGCGCCCACCGGTGCCCGCCGGTTCATTCCGTCGTTCAGCACCGCGACTCTTGCGGCGGCGATCATCGCATTCATGCTGGGCGGTCTGGTGGTTTCCATCGCCGACCAACTTGGTAGCACCGAGGGCGGCGCCGACCACGCGCAGCCATCGACGGGCACGACCAGCCACCCGAATCCCTGACTCCCGGCGTCTTCAGGTCTTTTGGGCCGCACCCACAAACATCGCCCCGCCGTAATGCGGCTCGATTCGACCGGTGCCGTGCTATCCGTGACGCGACAGTTCGGCGGCGAACTCGTCTGCCTCGAACCGGTTTTCACGCGGATGGACGGTGAACGTGCGAAATATCCAGGTGTCCAGCATGTGGCGGGGGATCTCCTCGAACAGCAGCAGACCGCCGGGGCGCAGCACGCGAGCGATCTCGGCGATCGACTCCTGCCAGTTCGGCACGTGATGGATGATCCCGAAGTCGACGACGGTGTCGATCGCGCCTGACGCCTGCTCGATCGCGCAGACATCGCCGACTGACAGAGAGACCGGACGGCCGTGCAGTCGTCGTCGCGCCCGCTCGACCGTCGAGTCATCCAGATCGAAGGCGGTCACTTTCGCGGCGCCGAGCCGATCGAGGATCACTTCGGCGCCGACGCCCTGCCCGCAACCGACTTCGAGCACATGCTGGCCGGACAGGTCGCCGCAGGCCAATCGCTTGAACCACACCGACTCCCGTCGGTGCTGATGCGCGGCACGCACGGGTTGTTCACAAATGCCCGTTCGATGGAGTTGAGCTTCATGTCTCGGACGGTACCCCCGTAGGGTATGACGCGAAAGGCCTACGTAGGCCGCTAGGGGCTGTGCACACTCGCCTCTGGCATGAGTGATCAACCCGTTAAGGCAAGCCCCGCTGGACAACTCGAAAGGCCTACGTCTGCTGGCCAAGTCCTGTGAAATCAGATGGGCGATGTGTTTGGCATCCGGCCCGACGCCGGCGACCAATGATGACGCCATCCGGTACAAAAATGGGCACCACCACAAATCCAAGCAGCGCGTAACTGACCCCGCCGTGCCATACGTATTGCGGTGGTATGCCGGCCCAGCGCAGCAGTCCGCTTGCCGCCATTCCCGTCGCGGCGACGAGGAACACGCCGTAACCGAGTCGGCGCCGCGACGAGGCAGCGCGACGAGCGCCCAGAACACCGCAACGGTCAGCCAGGCCAGCACCATCGCGCCCAGCACCGGCACATCCGTCACAACTGCCGGTGGAAGGCGACGCCATCCGGGAGCCATGAGCCCGAGTGTGGTGCTTCAAGCCGACTTGAAGTCAACCGCCGAGCGCCTTCTGGCAGCATCTGCGGTCATGCGCATCCTCGTGCAACGCGTGACCTCCGCGTCCGTATCCGTCGGCGGTGAGGTCGTCGGCGCCATCGACCCTGACGGTCAGGGGCTGCTGGCGCTGGTCGGCGTCACCCACACCGATGACGCCGCGAAAGCTCAGCGACTCGCCGAAAAGCTTTGGCAGCTAAGGATTCTCGACGACGAAAAGTCGGCGTCAGACGTCGGCGCGCCCGTCCTCGTCGTCAGCCAGTTCACGCTGTACGCCAACACCGCGAAGGGTCGCAGGCCGACGTGGAACGCCGCCGCGCCTGGCGCCGTCGCCGAGCCGCTCGTGACGGCCTTCGCGCAGGCGCTCCAACGCCTCGGCGCCGACGTCGAAACCGGCGTGTTCGGCGCCGACATGCAGGTCAAGCTCGTCAACGACGGGCCGGTGACGGTGCTGCTGGAGCTGTGACCTACTGCGTCGTCGCGACCTGAATGCCTTCGGAGGGCTGGACGATGACGAAGCCCTGCCCGTAGAACGACACCTGCACCGCCTCTCCGGAACCGCGACCGATCAGCGCCCCAGCCTTGAAGCTCGTCTTCAACTGCGTCTGCAGGTTCGCCGACCACGCCACCACCGCGTTGGTGTCGGCGAATGTCGGTGCCTCCGCGGCATTCAGCACGACCGGCGGGCCGTCGGTCGTCAGCGCCACCCAACCGCTGCCCCGCAATGTCGTGTTGAACAGCCCGCCAGCGACCATGCTTCCGCCCTTCACGCGCTCGATGTTCCAATCGAGGCTCGAGGAGAACGCGAGCACGTTCTTGCCGCTGATCGACAGGCCGGCGTTGTTCAGGTTCAGCATGTGCACGTCATAGGCGCGTTCGGCGAGGAACACGTCTCCCTGGCCTTGGCACCGCATCAGCGGCAGACCTTCACCGGTCAGGGCCTTCTTGATGAACTTCGATGCGCCGCCGCCCTCGAATGCGAAGTCCACGTTGCCCTGATAGGCGACCATCGATCCCTGTCGTGCCATGAACGGTTCGCCGAGGCGCACGCGTAGCAGCTTCGAGTTCTGGTTCGCGATCGGCTTGGCCTCCTTCTCGCTGAACCGTCCGTCGACCAGATCCCCGGTGATGCCGGAGAATCCGTCACCGGCAGGAGCCGCCGGCCGCGGCGGCTTGCGGTTGGCCGCGCGGCGGCTTGCGGTTGGCCGGCTTGCGGTTGGCCGGCTTGCGGTTGGCCGTAGCCACTCGGCGCCGGAGGGCCGCCCATCGGCGCGCGGCTGACCTGACCGCGATGGGACACCTGTTCGGTCCAGCGCTGGCCGTCATGCCAGCGGTATTCGTAGCGGCCTTCGGGGTCGGGTTGCCAGCTTCCGGGTCCAGTTCCTGTCATGGCAACCAAACTATGCGAACCGCTGGCATCCTTATGGCATGGCAAAGGAAATCGACCGGGTCCGGGCGCAAAGCGCTCTCGCGGTCATCAAGCAGCACCCCGGCTTGGTGCTGTTCGCCGTCTCACCGGTGCTCATCGGGCTGGGGCTGGTGTGGTGGTTCGTCAGCCCGGTCTTGGCCGTGCTGCTGTTTATCGGGGCGGTCGTCGGCGGCGGCGCCGTCGTGCTCATGAAGCGCTAGGCACCGGCTGTCCCTGCTCGACGGCGATTTCCTCGAGCGTCACTCCGCCGAGCCGCTTGTCGAGGACCTCGATCATGTGGGGGCATTGGTCGACGGGGTGATCGGCAGGACAGGCCAGCGCATGTTCCAGAAAATCGCGCGCGCCGTTCGCCCTGGCGATCAGCTCCTCGATCGCGACGATCTGCTCGCGAACGACCTCCCGCCATTGGTCGCTGGGCTCGTCCAGCACGGCCGAGGCCGCGTCCAGCCGGATGCCAAGGCGCTGCATCAGCTGGATGAAGGCCAGGCGTCGCAGCTGTTCACGGCTGTACATGCGCTTGTTGCCGCGGCGCTCTGGCGTCACCAACCCTCTGTCCTCGTAGTAGCGCAGCGCCGACGTATTCAGTGCGAGTATCTCGGCGGCTTCGCCGATCGTCACGAGTTCCATATCTCCATTTGACTTCAACCCGGCTTGAAGTGCCAGCGTGGTGACATGGCACCGCGACCAGGGATCCTCGACCCCACCACCAACAACCCGTTCGCGCACCCCGCCGGCTGGCTCGGCCGGATAGCCGGGCGGATCATGCTGTGGACCAACAAGCAGGACGACGTGCTCGGCGTCCTCGACGTCCAACCCGGCGATGACGTCCTCGAGATCGGCCACGGTCCGGGCGGCCTGATCCGGCTTATCGCAGAGCGCACCGACGCCGCCAGCATCCGTGGCGTCGACCCGTCGCCCGAAATGCGCGATCAAGCCGGCAGACATAACCGAAAGACCGTGCGCGCGGGCCGTGTCCGGCTCGGCCTCGGTACGGCTGACCGCACCGGGGTTCCCGGCGCCAGCGTCGACCGTGTGGTTTCGGTGAACAACGTCGCGATCTGGCCCGACCTCGAAGCCGCGGTGGCCGAGCTGCATCGAGTCGTCCGCCCAGGCGGCACCGTCGTCATCGCATGGCACGGCGGCACGAGACCGTCCCGCATCGCGAAATCGCTCCGGCTGCCCGAGGACCAGCTCAGCCGCATCGAGCAGACGCTGCGGGACCGTTTCGGTCAGGTCACCCGCACGCAGCTGGCCAGCCTCGATGTATTCGCCGCTGTTCGCCTGCGGTGAAAGCCCTCCCACGCCTGGTGTAACGGTGTAATCATGTAATCATGCGACACCACATCCATGGCCGGCGCCGCCCCGGCGGCTGGCAGCAAGCCCAACAACCCGACGCAAGCGACGCCGCCGACTGGTTCGCCGGCCGGCTACCCGACGACTGGTTCGCCGGCGACCCGACGGTCGTCGTCGACCGCGAAGAGATCACCGTCATCGGCCGCCTTCCCGAGGCCGAAGGCGAGAGCGAGGCGCACGCGTCCGGCAGAGTCGCCCGCTTCCGTGAAGAAACCCGTCCCGAGCGGATGCGCATCGCCGACGAAGCCGAGGACCGCTACGGCCGCAAGGTCGCCTGGGGCGTAGAGACTGGAGATCCCAACTCGCCCGAACGAATCCTGTTCACCCACATCGCCGTACCGGTGATGACGCGGTTGCGGCAACCCGAGCGTCAGGTGCTTGACACGCTGGTGGACGCCGGGGTCGCGCGGTCCCGGTCCGATGCGCTGGCCTGGTCGGTCCGGCTGGTCGGCGAGCACGCCGACGAGTGGCTGGGCAAACTGCGCGACGCGATGCGCAATGTCGACGACCTGCGCGCCGAGGGCCCGGAGCTCTAGGCGCGTTTGATCCCGACGTACGAGGAACTCAACGCGGCTGTTCCAGACAGCGGATCGACGGATCCGCCGTCGATCAGCAGGTTGCGGTTGGCGCCGTAGGACTCGGGCTGCGAACCGCCGCGGGGATCGAAGACCCTTGAGCCCCAGCCATGGTCGACGACGACGACACCGCGCCTCGGCCGCTCGCTGACCGACGCCGCCAGTTCGATGGCGCCGACGGGCGAGAACACCTTCACGGTGTCGCCGTCGCTGATGCCGAGCGCGGCTGCGTCGTCGGGATGGATCACGACCTCGTTGCCCTTTCCCGACGGATGCAGGCTGGGCAACTCATTGAGCCACGAGTTCATCGAATGACGGTGGCGCCGGTTCGCCAGCTGGAACGGATAGTCCGCGGGCGGCTGCGGGCCGGGTTCAGCGAGCAGCTCGCGCGCCCGCTGGACGAACTCCGGCGGCGCCGCGTGCACCTTCTTGTCGTCCGTTCTCAGCGCGTCCTTGAAATGCCCGAACTCTCGCGGGCCCAGCACCCATCCGTGCGGATGGGCCATCACGTCACGCCACTTGATCCTGCGGCCGTTGACTTTTCGGCCGGTGGCCACCACCAGCCGGTCGACCCAGTGCGGCCCGAACTCGAGGGCAGGCCTGCGTGTGAGTCGCGCCAGTCGGCGGGTGGCCGCGATGAAAGCGTTGAGTCCCTTGGCGCCGAACAGCGGTTTGCCCATCGCGATCGCGAGATCGGTGAAGATGCGCCACTCCTGACGAGCGCCGGGCGGCGGGTCGACTGCCCTGGCCCCGTACTGCAGATAGGGCTCGTCGTGCATGTTGCTGGTGAACGCGAGCAGATCGTCACGCTCTAGCCAGTGCACCGCGGGCAGCAGCCAGTGTGCGTGACGGTGGCTCTCGCGCTGCACGAAGTCGATGGCGACCAACAGATCCAGTTGGGCCAGCGCCTTGTCGAGTTTGGCCCCGTCGGGCCCCGACACAACAGGGTTGCCGCAATTGATCACCATCGCCTTGATCTGACCAGGGCCGGGAGTGGTTATCTCGTCGGGCAATTCACTGAGCGCGTGGGCCCCTGCGACCATGTCCCGGCCAGCCACGCGGCTCAAGTGGGGCTTTGTCCTGACCATGCCGGACATCCGGATCGCGTCGACGTAGCCGGGCTCGAACCTGCGGCCGCCGGGACGATCCATCCGGCCGGTGATCACGTTCAGCACGTGACCGAGCCACTCCGCGACGGTGCCTGCGAGGTGCAGGGAGACGCCGGTCCTGGTGACTACCATCGCGCCGCGGGCGGTGGCGAAATCCCGGGCCACCCGCTCGATCTGGGCGCGGGGGATATCGCAGCGCGACGCCAGATCCTCCAGCTCGGCGTCGGCGACGAGACTGCGCAACTCGTCGACGCCCGTTGCGAGTTCGGTGCAATCCTGGCGATGCTCGAGGCCCTCGTCGAGGATCACCTTGACCATGCCCAGCAACAGTGCCCAGTCCTGCCCGGGCCGGACCGCGAGATGGACGTCGGCCTTCTCGGCAGACTCGGTCCGCAGTGGATCGACGACCACGATCTGCGCGCCCTGCTTCTGCCGTGCCAGCGCGCGCCGCCACCCGCCCGGTACGGTCTCGAGCCAATTCCACGCGCTAACAGCGGGATTGGTCCCGACCAGCAGGAAGTAGTCGCAGTTGTCAATGTCGGATACCGGCGCCATCAACATCGACCCGTACATCGCAGCGGCGACGACATGCATGGCGTTCTGGTCGACCGAGCCGACGAAATAGCGGTTGTGGGTGCCGATGGCGTCGAGCCAGGCATTCATGAAAATGATGTTGGACGACGAGAAGCCGGAAGGATTGCCGTAGTAGATGCCGATCGCGTCGGGTCCGTCGGCGTCGATCAACGCGTTCATTCGGGCGGCGATGTCACGAATGGCCACGTCCCAGGTGGCTTCGATGTAGCTGTCGCCGACGCGACGCATCGGGGTCAAGATCCGTTTCGGATGCTCGACGAGCTGGTTGGCGGTTCGGCCCTTGGCGCAGAAGTCCTGCCAGGTGTGCGGATTCTGTTTGTCGGCGGAGATCTTGGTGACCCGGTTGTCCTCAACCGTCACTTCCACACCACATGAGGCGAGGCAGTACCGGCAGAACGTATGCACGGTGCTACTCATGCCGACATCCTGCCCGAACCGTTGAGCGCGGGGGCCGATTAAGCGGATCGCCTAACCTGCCACGCGACTGTGCGTCTTGGTACGCCTGTTCGGTGTCGCGGACGAAACCGCACGGTCGGCATCGGTGAGCGTCTGCTCGGCGGATCACGCCTGGGTCATCGCCCAGTATTCGCCGTGGCGGGCCAGCAGTTCCTCATGGCTGCCGCGCTCGACGATCCTGCCAGCCTCCATCACCAAGATGACGTCTGCATCGCGGATCGTCGAAAGCCGGTGGGCGATGATGAAACTCGTGCGATCGCGGCGCAGCTCGCCCATGGCCTGCTGAATCAAGAGCTCGGTACGGGTGTCCACCGAGCTGGTGGCTTCGTCGAGCACCAGCAGCTGCGGGGTGGCCAAGACCGCGCGGGCGATGGTGATCAGCTGCTTTTCGCCCGCGCTGACGTTGCCGCCGTCGTCGCGGACCACCGTCTGGTAGCCGTCGGGCAGGGAGTGCACAAACCGGTCGACATAGGCGGCCTTCGCGGCGGCGATCACCTCGTCCTCGCCGGCGTCGGGCCTGCCGTAGGCGATGTTGTCGTAGATCGTCCCGCCCAACAGCCAGGTGTCCTGCAGCACCATCCCGATCCGCGAGCGCAGTGACTGACGGCTGACCGACGAGATGTCCACGCCGTCAACGAGAATGCGGCCGGAGTCGACGTCATAGAACCGCATCAGCAGATTCACCAGCGTGGTTTTGCCCGCACCTGTCGGCCCGACGATGGCGACGGTGCTGCCCGGTTCGGCCACCAGTGACAGGTCTTCTATCACCGGCGTGCCGGGCCGGTAGCTGAAGTTCACGCGCTGGAACTCGACCCGTCCCCGCGGACCACCGTCGAGCGACGGCAGCGTCACGTCCGGATCCGGCGACTCTTCCTCGGCGTCGAGCAGATCGAAAACCCGCTCCGCGCTTGCCACTCCGGACTGCAGTGTGTTGTACATCCCGGCCACCTGAGTCAGCGGCTGGTTGAACTGGCGGACGTACTGGATGAACGCCTGGATGCTGCCCAGCGTGATCTGGCCCGTCGCGACCTGCACACCGCCGACCACAGCGACGGCCACGTAGCTGAGGTTGCCGACGAACGTGGTGGCCGGCCCCACCAGTCCGGACAAGAACTGCGCGCCACGGCTGGCCTGATAGACGTCGTCGTTGAACTCCTCGAACTGTTCCAGCGCCCTGGCCCGGTGACCATAGGTCTTGACAACGGTGAAGCCGCTGTAGGTCTCCTCGATGTGGGCGTTCAGCCGGCCGGTGTTGGCCCACTGCGCGACGAACAGCTTCTGAGAGCGCTGGGCGATCGTCCGGGTCACCCACAGCGACAGCGGCACCGTGACGACGGTGAGCAGCGTCAGCAATGGCGAGATGGTCAGCATCATCACCAGGACCGCCACCACCGTCAGCAGCGAGGTCAACAGCTGGCTGATCGTCATCGACAACGACGTCTGAACGTTGTCGATGTCGTTGGTGACCCGGCTCAGCACCTCGCCGCGTTGCCGCGAGTCGAAATAGCGCAGCGGCAGCCGGTGCACCTTGTCCTCGACATCCGAGCGCAGTGCCACCATGGTGCGCTGCACCGCGACGTTGAGCAGCCGCGCCTGCAGCCAAATCATCAGCGCGGCAATCAGATACAGCCCAAGCGCTAGCAGCAGCGTGCGGCCAATGGCGCCGAAGTCCACTCCCTGCCCGGGCACCACATTCATGCCCGACAGCAGGTCGGCGAACGTGTTGTCGCCGCGAGCCCGCGCGGCCTCGATCGCCTGTTCCTTCGTCAGCCCGGCGGGTAGCTGGCGCCCGATCACACCGTTGAACAACAGGTCGGTCGCGTGCCCGAGGATGCGCGGCCCGATCACTCCGATCGCGATCCCGCCGACCCCCAGCAGGAGCACCATGGCGGTCAGTCCGCGCTGTGGGGTCAGTCGTTTGACCAACCGCACGGCCGATCCCTTGAAGTCGCGGGACCGCTCAGTCGGCGCCTGCACCACGCCGCGGATCGGACGCGCCATCGGCCCGGCGGTCACCCGTGGCCTCCTGCCCCGGCGCCAAGCGACTGCGAGTCGGCGAACTCGGCGTAGGGCGCGCAGGTCGCCAGCAGTGTCTCGTGCGTGCCGATGCCCACCACCCGGCCATCGTCGACCACCACGACCTGATCGGCTTCCGCGACAGTCGAAATGCGCTGTGACACAATCACGACCGTCGCATCAGCCGCCATCTCGCGCAGCGATGCGCGGACCCGTGCGTCGGTGTGCACATCGAGTGCGGAGAAGGCGTCGTCGAACAAGTAGATCGCGGGCCTGCGGATCACCGCGCGTGCAATCGCCAACCGTTGCCGCTGCCCGCCCGAGAAGTTGATGCCGCCCTGGGCGACCGGCATCGCCAGGCCGTCGGCGTGGGCGCGCACGAAGTCGTCGGCCGCCGCCACCCGCAGCGCATCCCACATCTCCTCGTCGGTCGCGTCAGCCTTGCCGTAGCGCAGGTTGTCGGCGACCGTGCCGGAGAACAGGTAGCCCCGTTGCGGCACCAGGCCGATCGCCGACCACAGTTGCTCGGTGTCGTAGTCGCGAACGTCGGTGCCATCCATACGAACCGAGCCGCCGGTGACGTCGTATAACCGGCAGATCAGCGAGATCAGTGTCGATTTGCCCGAACCGGTCGACCCGACGATGGCGGTGGTGGCCCCGGGCATGGCCGTCAGCGAAACATCCTGCAGCACAGGACGGTCAGCGCCGGAATAGCGGAACGTCGCGTTGTCCAAGCGGATCTCGCCGCGGACGCTGTCGGGCCGCACCGGATGCTGCGGGCTTGCGATCTTCGGCGCGGTGGACAGCACCTCCGAAATGCGCTCGGCGCACACCGACGCCCGCGGCAGCAACACCAACATGAACGTCGCCAGCAGCACGGCCATCAGGATCTGCATGAAGTAGGACAGGAACGCGATCAGCGAGCCCACCTGCATCTTGCCGTCGTCAATCCGCAAGCCGCCGAACCAGATCAGCGCGACGCTGGAGATGTTGATCACCAGCGTCGTGACGGGCAGCATCAGCGCCTGCCAACGTCCGGCTTCCAGTGCGCTGTGCGACAGCGCCTGGTTCGCGGCTCCGAATCGGCTGCGCTCGAACGGTTCGCGGGCGAACGCCCGGATTACCCGGATGCCGGAGAGCTGCTCGCGCATCACCCGGTTGATGCCGTCGATCTGTCGCTGCAGCCGCCGGAAGATCGGCAGCAGGTGCGACACGATCCAGTAGTTGGCCAGCGCCAGCACGGGCACGCTGACCAAAAGCAGCCAGGACAGGCCCGCGTCCTGGTGTATCGCCATGAAGATGCCGCCGATCGACATGATCGGCGCGGTGATCAGCATCGTGCAGGTCAACTGCACCAGGAGTTGAACCTGCTGGACGTCGTTGGTGGTGCGGGTCAGCAGGGAAGGGGCGCCGAACCGTGCCGTCTCCTCGGCCGAGAAGGTGGTGACATGGCCGAAGATCGCCATGCGCAGATCGCGTCCGAAACCCATACTGGCGCGCGACCCGAAGTACACCGCGCCGACGGCGCAGACCACCTGCAGCGCGGTGACCGCGAGCATGATGCCGCCGAGTTCGACGATCCGTCGCAGGTCGCCTTGGGCGACGCCGTCGTCGATGATCGCGGCGTTGACGGTCGGCAGGTATAGCGATGCCAGCGTGCTGATCACCTGCAGCCCCGCGACGATCGCGAGCAGCGAGCGGTACGGACTCGCATACCTTCGCAGCAACGCCCAGAGCATCTCGTTACTGTTGCACACCGCCCGCCACCGAGTTGTGTTCGGCAGCGCCACCTGAGAATTCGATAAATCACCTGGTCAATTGGCATGTCGGTGGTTGAGGTGCTGGGCTGCCGCTACAGTGCATGGCGTGACCCCCAGCATGTGCGCGACCGGTAAGACGCGGTCCGCGAAGGCGCTGGCCGTGGTGGCCGCGGCCATGATTCCGGTGTTTGCGGCATGCTCGGACAGCTCGGGGTCGACCTCGCCCAGCGTGCCGGAGTCGCCGGCACCGACGCAGAACGCCGCGCATGGGCCGTTCTTTCCGGAGTGCGGCGGCGTCAGTGACCAAGTGATGGCCGAGCAGACCCGGGTCACCGGTCTGGTCAACACGGCGAAGACCTCGGTCGGCTGCCAGTGGCTGCAGGGGGGCGGCATCCTCGGCCCGCATTTCTCGTTCACGTGGTATCGCGGCAGCCCGATCGGACGGGAACGCAAGACCGAGGAGCTGTCCCGCGCCAGCGTCGAGGACATCAACATCGAGGGGCACAGCGGCTTCATCGCGCTCGGCGAGATCCCCGACCCCAGCGCTCCCACGCGTCAGTTGAACAACCTCTGTGAGGTCGGCATCCAGTTCGGCGACGACTTCATCGAGTGGTCGATCAGCTTCGCCGAAGAGCCCTTCCCCGACCCGTGCGATGTGGCCAAGGAATTGACCCGCCAATCGATTGTGAATTCCAAATGAGGCGCTTCCGCGGCAGGCGCGTGCTGGCAGGCCTGATTGCCGCGCTGTCCGTGCTCACGCTGCTGACCGGCTGCACCCAGACCGTCGAGGGCACCGCGGCCAAGTCGGGATCCGGCGACGTTCCGCGCAATGAGGACTCGGCCAAGCAGTACCCGAACCTGCTGAAGGAATGCGAGGTGCTGACCGAGGACATCCTCGCCAAGACGGTCGGCGCCGACCCGCTGGACATCCAGAGCACGTTCGTCGGTGCGGTGTGCCGCTGGCAGGCGGCCAACCCCGCAGGCCTGATCGACATCACCCGGTTCTGGTTCGAACAGGGCAGCCTCGACAACGAGAAGCAGACCGCGCAGAAGCTGGAGTATCAGATCGAGAACCGCTCGATCGCGGGCGTTCCATCGATCGTCATGAAGCCGAACGATCCGAACGGCGCATGCGGGGTGGCCAGCGACGCAGGCGGTGTCGTCGGCTGGTGGGTGAATCCGCAGACGCCTGGCATCGACGCGTGCGGGATGGCGATCAAGCTGATGGAGCTGACGCTCGCGACCAGCTCCTAACGGGGCACGTGGAAGGCGACCAGCGCGGCGCCGCTGAGCGACAGCGCCTCCCACGGCTCGCCCGTGCGAAGCACCGCGATGGCCGACGTCGGGAACTTCGTCGAAATGCGTTCGGCCGCAGTGGTATTGCTGCCCTCCGCGGTGGCCAGGCCGAGCGCCACCGACGACATCGCCGGCTCGTGGCCGATCACCAACAGCGTCTCGACCTCCGACCCGAAGTGTGACTCGACGCCGTTGATCTCCTCGATCACCGCGCCTGGCGTCGCGTCGTAGAGCCGGTCGACGAAGTTCACCGGCGCGTCGATGCGGGTCAGCGCCAGCGTCTGGCGGGTGCGGGTGGCCGTCGAGCAGAGCACCGCGTCCACCGCTGGCGCGTGCGCCCGCAGCCAGTCGCCTGCCAGCCCGGCCTCCCGGTCACCTCTCGGGGCCAGCGGCCTTTCGTGGTCGACCACCCCCGCCGGGTAGTCCGACTTGGCGTGCCGAAGCAACAGCAGCGTGCGATACCGGTCGCTCACCCTACTAACCGTAGGGCATCGCTTAGGTACGCTTCGCTCCGATGACTCTCGCCCGCACCAGGGCCGCGCGGCTGCGCGGCGTGCTTGTGGGCGCCTCTGCGGGTGCCGTCGCGGTCGCCGGCCACGGTGTCGGCGGGGCCGCCCTGCCCGCCACCCCGTCGATGGTTCTGATGGTGCTGCTGTGCGCGGGTGTCGGTGCCGTCGCGTCCTCACCCGCAGAGGTTCACCGCCGACCGCTTGTCGTGCTGGCCTATGTGTCGGCAGGGCAGTCGGTCGGCCATTGCACTCTGGTGTTCGCCTCGACGCACCCGCACGCCAACCACTGGTCGGCGTCCATGCTGGCCGCCCATGCAGTGGCGGCCATCATCTGTGCGGCGCTGATCTGCACGGCCGAGCGACTATTCGGAGCGCTGGCCGGTGTCCTTTGGTGCTTAATCGTCGTGCTGCTTGCGCTGCGCGACGACTTGAGTCCGAGCACAGGCCGCCCGGTTTGGGCACACGTCGGAACGGCGCCGCGCATTCTTGCCGGCGGCGGGCTGGGTACCCGCGGGCCTCCGCTGCCCGCATTCGCCGCGTAACGCGGTCCTCGCACGGACGGAAAGCCACTGGCGCCGTCCGCTTCTGCTGCGTCGCGCCATGGAGCGCGCGCGAGTACCCATTGCCCGAATGAAAGAGGCTCCTTGATGTCTGTACCAGAACAAACCATTGACGACGAAGGCGCGGTTTATCCGTCCGCCGTGCCGCAGCGACGTAGCTGGCGACCGCTTGTGCTCCGATTGCATTTCTACGCCGGCGTCCTGGTGGCGCCGTTCATTTTCATCGCCGCGATCACTGGGGCGCTGTATGCGGTGGCACCGTCAATCGAACGAATCGTCTACGGCGACATATTGTTCGTCGAGCCGCACGGTGCCGCGCTTCCGTTGTCGCGACAGGCGGCCGCGGCGCACGCGGCCTTCCCGCAACTGACGATCTCGGGCATACGGACCCCGGCCGGACCGGAAGATTCCACGCGGATCATGTTCAGCGACGCGACTCTCGGCGACGACACGGAGCGTGCGGTGTTCGTCGACCCTTATACCGCTCGCGTGCTCGGCAACGAACCCGTGTGGTTCGGCTATCTGCCGTTGAGCACCTGGCTGGACGGCCTGCACCGGCACTTGCAACTCGGTGAGCCGGGCCGCGTCTACAGCGAGCTTGCCGCATCGTGGCTGTGGGTGGTCGCGCTCGGCGGTGTCTATCTGTGGCTGGTCAAATCGAGAAACGAGCGCAAGCGAGGTGGTGCAGGCAAGCTGCTGGCGGTCGACCGTGGTGTCAGCGGGCGCGGGCGGACCCTGAATTGGCATGGCGCGGTAGGTATTTGGCTACTCGCGATGCTGCTATTTCTATCTGCGACCGGTATCACCTGGTCGACCTACGCCGGAGCGCACGTCAGCGACATCCGCGCCGCGCTGAATTGGGAACGGCCGCAACTTGATACGGCATCGGACCATGAGGGCCACGGCGGATCCGATCCCACATCACAGCAGGTGGATCCCACCTCGATCGATTACAACGCGGTCATCGACGCCGCGGCACGCGCCGGCGTCACAGCACCACTGGAGTTGGTGTTGCCGTCCGAACCTCGGGGCGCGATCACCGTCACCGAAATCGACAAGGCCTATCGGCTGACCACCAACGCTGCGACGGTGGACCCGGCCTCGGGGTCAGTGACCTCGGAGATCGACTACTGGCGTGACTACTCGTTGGTGGCCATGCTGGCTGACTGGGGCATCCGGCTGCACATGGGCTTCCTCTTCGGCCTGCTGAACCAGCTTCTCCTGCTGGGCGTTGCCTTGGCACTGGTGACGGTGATCCTGCGCGGATATCGCATGTGGTGGCAGCGACGGCCGACAAGAGGATCGGACTGGGCCATCGGGCGTCCGCCACGCCGTGGTGGCATACGTGAGGTGCATGCCGCGTCGGCCCTGGTGATCGTCCTGGTAGCGGTGGTAGTGGGGTGGTTCATGCCCCTTCTCGGCATCAGCCTGATCGGGTTTGTGGCGGTCGACGCGCTGATCGCCGCGGTCAAGTCCCACAGGCGCTGAAATGGTTGCCGACGTACATGCCGATCGAGGTCCACCGACTTGTCGGCGGCCGGACCTACACTCGCGATGCCTAGCAAAACAGGCGAGTAGAAGGGACGAGCCGAGATGCGATTCGTGCACACAGCCGACTGGCAACTCGGCATGACCCGATACTTCCTGAACGGCGAGGCGCAGCCACGGTATTCGGCCGCGCGACGCGATGTCGTCGCGGGCATCGGGCTGCTGGCGAAGGATGCCGGCGCGGAGTTCGTCGTTGTCGCTGGCGACGTCTTCGAGGACAACCAACTCGCTCCACGCGACGTCAGCCTGTCGTTGGAAGCCATCCGCGCCATCGGCCTTCCGGTGTACCTGCTGCCAGGCAATCACGACCCGCTCGATGCGGCGTCGGTGTACACCAGTCCGCTGTTTGCCGCTGAATGCCCGGAGAACGTCACGGTTCTCGACCGGGCCGGCGTCCATGATGTGCGGCCCGGTCTGCAGATCGTCGCTGCGCCGTGGCGTTCCAAAAAGCCGACCAGTGATTTGGTTGCCGAGGTGCTCGACGCGCTGCCCGCCGACGGCGTCACCCGAATCGTCGTCGGACATGGCGGCGTCGACATCTTCGAACCGGAAAAAGACAAACCGTCGCTGATTCGTCTTGCCGCACTGGAGGCCGCCGTCGAACGTGGCGCCGTGCATTACATCGCGTTGGGGGACAAGCACTCTCGCACCCACGTCGGGACGACGGGTCGCATCTGGTACTCCGGCTCACCTGAAGTCACCAACTACGACGACATCGAGCCCGACCCCGGTCACGTGCTGCTTGTCGACATCGACGAGAACGATCCGCAACGGTCGGTGCAGGTGGACGCACAGCGTCTCGGCCGGTGGCGCTTCGTCACCCTCTGCCGCACTGTGGACAGCAGTCGCGACGTCGCCGACCTCGACATCAACCTGGATCTGATGCCGAACAAGGAACGCACGGTCGTGCGGCTGGGACTCAACGGGTCGCTGACCGTGACCGACAAGGCTGCGCTGGACGCGTGCCTCGACAAGTACGCCCGGCTGTTCGCCGCCTTGGTGCCGTGGGACAAACAGACCGACATCGCGGTGATCCCCGCCGACGGTGAGTTCGATGACCTCGGGATCGGTGGGTTCGCCGCGGCCGCTGTCGACGAGCTCGTCAGCACCGCCCGCACCGATAGTGAGGACGCCGACGACGCCCGTGCGGCACTGGCGCTGCTGCTGCGCCTGGTCGACAGGGGCGTCGCATGAAGCTGCATCGCCTCGTGCTGACGAACTACCGCGGTATCACCCACCGTGAGATCGAATTCCCCGACCGGGGCGTGGTCGTGGTCAGCGGCGCCAACGAGATCGGGAAGTCCTCGATGATCGAGGCGCTCGACCTGCTGGTGAACTCCAAGGACCGATCGAACAAGAAGGACGTCAAGCAGGTCAAGCCGACCCACGCCGACGTCGGGGCCGAGATCATCGCCGAAATATCCACCGGCCCTTACCGATTCATCTATCGCAAGCGGTTCCACAAGCGGTGCGAGACAGAGCTGACTGTGGTGGCGCCGCGACGTGAGCAGCTCACCGGAGACGAGGCGCACGACCGGGTCCTCGCGCTGCTGAGTGAGACCGTCGACATGGAACTGTGGCAGGCGCAGCGGGTGCTGCAGGCGACGGCCACCGTCCCGGTGGACCTATCCGGGTGCGACGCGCTCTCGCGTGCGCTGGACGTGGCCGCGGGCGAAGCCGCAGCGCTATCCGGGGCCGAGCCGCTGCTGATCGACCGCATCGACGCCGAATACCAGCGCTACTACACGCCGACCGGCCGCCCGACCGGCGAGTGGGCGGCGGCCGTCAAGCGACTTCGCGAGGCCGACGACGAGGTGGCCCGGTGCGCCGCCGCCGTGGCGGAGGTCGACGACGCTGTGCGCAGGCATGCCGCGCTGACCGACAACCTGGCGCGGCTCGCCGAGGAGAGGGCCGATGCGGCCAAACGTCTCACTGCGGCACGCGCCGCGGCTGAGGCCGTAGCCGCGGTGACCCAGCAGCTCAAACAGGCCGAGGTGATCGCCGCCGCCGCGGACGCCACCCACGCCGCATCGGTCGCCGCACTCACCGAGCGGCGGCGGATGCGTGCCGACATCGACGAACGGACCGCGACGATCGTCGAGCTGGAGGCCACGGCGGCCGACGCCATCGACGAGCTCACCACCGCCACCGAAGTGCAGGAGGCGGCCGAGGTCGCGGCGGCCCAGGCGCGCGCCGCGGTGCAGGCCGGCCAGGCCCGTGCCGACGCGGCGCGGCGCGTGGTTGAGCGGGTGAGCGACCGCGACGAGGCCAACCGGCTGGAAGCCCGCCTCGCCAAGCTCGACGCGGCCCGTCGCGAGCTCGATCGCGTGGAGCGCCAGCTTGCAGGCATCACGCTGACCGATGACGTGATGGGCGCGATCGAGACCGCCGCCGTCGCCGTCGAGCGCGCCGCCGGTCATGCCGAACTTGCCTCCGCCCACATCGAACTCATCGCGATCGCCGACGTCGAGATGCGCCTCGACGGTGAGCAGATCGCCATCGAGGCCGGCGGCACCTGGGCCGCCGATGTCGGCTCGCCGACCGAGATCGAGCTGCCAGGCCTACTGCGCGCGCGTGTGGTGCCGGGAACTCCCGCAGCCGACTCACACGCCAAACTCGAAGCAGCCCAACAGGGTCTGGCGACCGCGCTGTCAAAGGCGCAGGCCCCGGACGTCGCGGCGGCGCGACTGGCCGACGAGCGTCGTCGCGAGTTGGTCGCTTCGCGCGAGAAGCTGCGTGCCACGTCCGAGGCGCTGGTCGGCGACGATATCGTCGGCGAATTACGAACGCGCCTTGCCGAATTGCGCGACGCCGAACCCGTCGAGCCGGACCTGTTTGATGCCGGTGATCCCGCCGTCGCGCGGGCTGATCTCGACGCCGCCGTGGCCGCGCACCAGCAGGCCATGGCGGACTGCGAGACGCATCGTAAGGTTGCAGAGGCTGCGGCAAAGCGACTGGGGGAGAGGGCGTCACGCGCCAACGTCGCACGCGAGAAACTGGCCGCCGCTCAGGCCGAAGTCACCGCCGCGCGCGAGAGGTTGACCGTGCAGCGGTCGACGGTGACCGATGACGAACTCGCGGTCAAGGCGGAGGCCGATGGTGAGGAGGCGCGACGCGCGACCGGACTCGTCGCCGAACTGGGTGCCGAGTTGGCGCGCAGCGCGCCGGATACCGTCACCGCCGCGCTCAATGATGCGGTCCGCCGGGCCGATTCGCTGGAAAGCCGTCACGACGAGGCCGCCGAGGCGTTGCGGGAGGTAACCGCGCAACTCAAGGTGTACGGCACCGAGGGCCGCAAGGGGCAACTCGATGCCGCCCAGACCGAACGCGAGCACGCCGAAGCTGAGTACCTGCGTATGCATCGACGTGCCCGCGCCGCGCACCTGCTGCGCTCGGTGATGGCGCGGCACCGTGACGCCACTCGGCTGCGCTATGTCGACCCGTTCCGTAGTCAGGTGGAGCGGTTGGGGCGAATCGTGTTCGGCGACAGCTTCGAGGTCGAGATCGACAGCGCGCTACGGATCTGCAGCAGAACACTGTCGGGCCGCACCGTTCCCTACGAGTCGTTGTCGGGCGGCGCGAAGGAGCAGATGGGCATCGTCGCGCGGTTGGCCGGCGCGGTCCTGGTGGCCAAGGAGGACAGCGTTCCGGTGGTCATCGACGACGCGCTCGGCTTCACCGACGCCGAGCGGCTCACCAAGATGGGGGCGGTGTTCAACGCCGTCGGCGGCGACGGCCAGGTGATCGTGTTGACGTGCAGCCCGCAGCGCTACGCCAGCGTGGCCGGGGCCCACCACATCGAGCTGACCACCTAGACCTGGGCAAATCCGCCGCCCAGGGGCCCGTGCGGTGCCATAGTGGGTAAAGGACGACGCGGTGGGGGCCGAGTTGAGTGCGAGCGAAGTTCGTGGGGTAACAGGCAGAACCGACATCTGGCTGCCTGTAGCGCTGCTGATCCTGGCGGGCCTGGGGTGGTGGTGGTCGGCCGTCAGCGCCGGAGACATGAGCGGCGACGGTATGCCGATGGAGGGCATGCCCATGGACGGTATGCCGATGGAACCGCAGCCTGCGATGGCGATGTCGTTCGTCGCATTCCTGGTGGCGTGGGTGGCAATGATGGCCGCGATGATGTTTCCGGCGGTCCTGCCGGTTGTCCGTATCTATGCCAGGGCCGCCGCCAAGGGGCAGGCGGCGCCGGTGGCCGTGTTCGTCGGCGGGTACATCGTGCTGTGGGCCGTCCTCGGCATCCCCGCGTTCTTCGCGTGGAGTCGCCTGAACGAACCCCTGATGCAAGGCAACCCATGGGCCGGGCGTGTCGCAGGCGGGGTGGCGGTACTTGCCGGCCTCTACCAACTGACGCCACTGAAGACGGTGTGCCTGCGCCACTGCCGATCACCGCTGTCGTTCTTCATGCGCCACGGCAAGCACCTCGACCGCCCCACTGGCGCTTTCGTTGCCGGTGTGCGCCATGGGGTGTTCTGTGTCGGTTGCTGCTGGATGTTGATGGCGCTGCTAGTCGCCTTCGGCGCAATGCATTTGGCGTGGATGCTGGGTCTCGCGATCTTGATCCTGTTGGAGAAGATCGCGCCGTTCGGTGAACAGCTCGCCCGCGTGACGGGGGTGGCGCTGCTGGTTCTGGGTGTCGTGTTGTTGGTGCACCCCGAAGTCGTCACAAAACTCGTCTGATCGAAAGGCACGCCATGACAACGACCGAACAACGCACCAAGTACTACCTCAAGGGTCGAGGCTATGAGTTCTGCAACTGTGCACCGGGCTGCGGATGTAACTTTCACGGGTTTCCGACGTCTGCGGACGGCAGCTGCAAGGCGATGGTCGGCAACCACATCATTGAGGGGTCGTGCGGCGACGTAGACCTGTCCGGGGTGAAGGCGATCGCGGTGATCGACTGGCCGAAGGCAATTCACGATGGCGACGGCAAGGCGGTTTTCATCGTCGCACCGGAGACCACCGACGAGCAGATCGATTGCCTGTCCCAGATCTACACCGGCCAACTCGGTGGCGACCCGTGGGGCATTCTCGGGACGACGTACGAAGTGGCCGGGCTGGTGAAGGCGCCGATCGATTTCGACGGCACGGGGGTGACGGTCACGATGACGGCCGAGGGTGTCGGACGCGCCACCGGTGACACCTTCAAGAACCCGGTGACCGGCGAGCCCCACGTGGCCCACATCGTCCTGCCCGACGGCTTCATCTGGAAGAAGGGCGAGTGCGGCATCGGGACGTTCCAGGTCGAGGCCGAGGGCCTTCGTCTCGACTTCACCGACACCAATTGGATCTATTACGAGTTCGACTGGTCGAACTCCTAGGCCGCTCGTAGGCCGCCGAGTGGCCACCTATTGCACGGATTCTCGGAAAACGCGTGTCATAAGTGGCCACTCGCGCAGTGCTAGGCGGCCAGCAGCCCAGGATCTCCGGATAGTCCGAAGGCGGTACGCATCGCGTCGACCGCCTCGGCGGCGCCGTCGAACTTCAGCCTGCGCAACGCGGCCTTGCGCTCAGTCCGCGTTCTCCCAAGGCGCGCGCCGATGAGGTCGGCAGCCGACGCGGTCACGATCACAGCGGGAGGGCCCTGCGCGGCGGTCAGCACCGCCCGGTCGACGGAGAACTCGAACCGGCGGTCGTCGATCTCAATGCGATACGAGGCGCTCAGGTCTCCGACGACGGCGGGATCGAACGCCAGCAGAATGCCGGCGAGGAAGCCGTTCAGCGGCGTGAGCGCGCTTTCGTCCGGCTCGATCATGTCGAGTCCGAACCTGGCCATGGCCTGTATCACCGGCAGCACCTTGCGCCAGCCCGTCTCGCTCAGCGTGTAGACGGTCCGCGCGACCGGCGGCGCTAACTCCTCGCGATCGACCAGGCCGGCGTCCTCAAGCTCGCGGAGCCGGTCGGCCAGCAGGTTGGTGGCAATGCCGGGCAGCCGAGCGCGCAGGTCACCGTAGCGGCGGGGGCCGCCGATCAGTTCCCGCAGGACCAGCAGCGTCCATCGCTCGCCGAGCACGTCGAGGCCCTTGGCGATCGGGCAGTTCTGCTGATAGCTCCTTGGCACGGGAATAACTCTACCACTATGACTAGTATCTAGTCATATCACTTGAAAAACTTGTCTGGAAGGTTTACGGTCATGTTCATGAGCACCCGAACACCGGTTTTTCGCGGTCATCCGGTCGCCGCACTTGCCTTCATCTGCGTGAGCGTCTTCGTCGTCAGCGTCGACGCCACCATCGTCAACGTCGCGTTGCCAACGCTGTCGCGAGAACTCGATGCCGACACCGCACAGCTGCAGTGGATCGTCGACGCCTACACGCTGGTGATGGCTGGCTTGATGTTGTCGATGGGCAGCCTGAGCGACCGTTTCGGCCGACGGGGCTGGCTCAGTGCCGGGCTTGCCCTCTTTGCGATCACATCTGTCTATGCCGCGCAGGTGGATTCGGCGGACGCCCTGATCTGGGCGCGCGCCGCGATGGGCGTCGGCGCCGCGGTGATCTTCCCGGCCACCCTGTCATTGATCACCAACATCTTCGTCGATCCGGTCAAGCGGGCGAAGGCGATCGGGCTGTGGGCAGCGATGGTTGGCGTCGGCGTCGCCGCAGGCCCGATCTCCGGCGGCTGGCTGCTCGAACACTTCTCCTGGGGCTCGGTGTTCATGGTCAACGTGCCGATCGCCGCGGTGGCCATCATCGGCGGTGCCTTGTTCGTCCCGACGTCACGTGATCCTGCGGCACCGCCCGTCGACGTGCCGGGCCTGGTCCTGTCCTCCATCGGCATCACCGCGCTGGTCTACACCGTCATCGAAGCGCCCAACTGGGGCTGGGGCAGCGTGCACACTGCCGCAGGGTTCGCGGTGGCCGTGGTCGTCCTCGCTGTGTTCGCCTTGTGGGAGCGGCGCACACCGCACCCGATGCTCGATGTGTCGGTCTTCGCCAACCGTCGGTTCTCTGGCGGCAGCCTTGCGGTGACGGCAGGGTTCCTGACGCTTTTCGGGTTCATCTTCGTCATCACCCAGTACTTCCAATTCATCAAGTCCTACAGCGCATTTGAGACCGGTGTGCGGCTGCTGCCGGTCGCTATCTCGATCGCGGTGGCCAGCATCGTCGGCCCACGCATCGTCGTACGGGTCGGAACCACCGCTGTGGTCGCCGGTGGTCTGGCCGCTTTCGCGGCGGGACTCGCTTGGGCATCGACCGCCGACGCCGCTACGCCCTACATCCAGATCGCTTTGCAGATGGTGCTTCTCGGCGGCGGCCTCGGTCTGACAACTGCCCCGGCGACCGAGGCGATAATGGGCTCGCTGTCCACGGACAAAGCCGGTGTGGGGTCGGCCGTCAACGACACCACTCGTGAACTCGGCGGTACCCTCGGCGTCGCGATCGTCGGCAGCGTTTTCGCCTCCATCTACTCGAGCCGCCTCGCCAGCAACGCGACGCTGTCCGCGCTGCCCGCCGACATTCGCGCCACGATGGAACGGTCGATGGCCGCGGCGCAACAGGTCATCGGTCGACTGCCGCAGCCGGTGATCCCCGACGTCCGCGCGGCTGTCAACAATGCGTTCCTCGACGGCCTTCAGGTCGGTTCCCTGGTCAGCGCCGGCATCGCCGCTGCGGCCGCGGTCGCCGTCGCATTCCTGCTGCCCGCCCGGGCCCGACAGGCCGCCACGGCGCAGCCTGAGGCGGTGTCGGCATAACTCACCCTGCCGGCCGACGGGAACTCTTAGACTCCGGCAGGTGGATGCCGATTACATCGTTGTGGGAACCGGCTCGGCCGGATCGGTCGTGGCCAACCGGCTCAGCGCGGATCCGTCCGCCAACGTGGTCGTGCTGGAGGCGGGCCCGCGGGACAAGGACAAATTCATCCACATCCCGGCGGCTTTCGCCAAGCTGTTCCGCGGTGACATGGACTGGAACTATTTGACCGAGCCGCAGAAGGAACTCGACGGTCGCGAAATCTATTGGCCGCGCGGCAAAGTGCTTGGCGGATCCTCGTCGATGAACGCGATGATGTGGGTGCGCGGCTTTGCCGCCGACTACGACGAGTGGGCCGAGCATGCCGGCGAGCAGTGGAGCTATGCCAACGTCGAGAAGTACCTCGACCGCATCGAGCGCGGGCCGCTGGTCATCTCCCCGCAGCGGAGCCCCCGCTCGTCGACGGCGGCCTGGCTGCGCGCCGTTTCCGAGTGCATCCCAGCTCCGGAAGGTTTCTGCGAGACCCGCGTCACGCAGCGCAGGGGTGCGCGGTGGAGCACCGCCGATGCGTATTTCAAGCCGTCGTTGCGGCGAAAGAACCTGACGCTGCTCACCGAGGCCACCGCGACCCGCGTCGTTGTGGACAGCGGCCACGCCGTCGGCGTGGAGTACGAGAAGGACGGCGCCCGTGAAGTCGTCAAGGCCCGCCGCGAGGTGATTTTGTGCGGCGGCGCGATCAACAGCCCGCAGCTGTTGATGCTGTCGGGGATTGGTCATCGTGATCGGCTCGCTGAGCACGGCATCGATGTGGTGGTCGACGCGCCCGACGTCGGCACCAACCTGCTCGACCACCTCGTGGTCCCGCTCGGGTTCGACGTGCCGAACGACACGCTGTTAGCTGCGGAGAAGCCGCTGCAACTGGTGAACTACCTTGTGCGACGGCGCGGAATGCTGACCTCGAACGTCGGCGAGGCCCACGGGTTCGTCAAGAGCAGCCAGGGCCTCGAACTGCCCGACCTGGAGCTGATTTTCGCGCCGGCGCCCTACTTCGACGAGGGCATCGGCGACCCCTACACCGGGCATGCCGTTGTGATGGGGCCGATTCTGCTCAAGCCGCACAGCATCGGCACCATCACCCTGCGGTCGGCCAACCCGAAGGACAAGCCAATCATCGACCCGGGCTATCTGACCGATACCGCGGGAGCCGACCGTGCGGCGCTGATGGCAGGGCTGCGGATGTGTGCGGACATCGCCAAGTCCCCTGCGCTCGAGGGCATCATCGGCAAGGTGGCCCGACCGCTGGGTGCGACGGATCTTGACGACGAGACGCTCGAACGGGCACTGAACTCGTTGTCGCACACGCTCTATCACCCGGTCGGCACATGCCGGATGGGCAGCGATGACGCCAGCGTGGTGGACCCGGAGCTGCGGGTGCGCGGCGTGGACGGGCTGCGCGTTGCCGACGCGTCGGTGATGCCGACGATCATCCGCGGCCATACCCACGCGCCCAGCGTGCTGATCGGGGAGAAGGCCGCCGATCTGATCCGCGGCTGACTGCGATCTGGGGTGTCTTACCGGCACTCAGCCGCTGCCGCTCCACAAATCGCGCTGTGGGCAGCACAATGAGCGGTGATGACGATGAACGCCAAGCGTCGCCGGGCGCACGACAAGCTGGCCGCATTGCCAGGGGTTCGTGCGGTTCGCCGTCCGATCCGGCCCGGTCGCGGCGAGGAGTTCGACCTGTTCTATGTGCGTACCGGCCGCAAATCGGTGCACCCGCTGGTCGTCATCCCCGGGGGGCCCGGCGCCGCCTCCATCGCCCTCTACCGAGGGTTTCGCCGGCGCGCCGCGGCCGAGGGCCTCGACGTGATCATGGTGGAGCACCGGGGCGTGGGGATGTCCCGTCATGACGACAGCGGCACTGACCTGCCTCCCGAAGCGCTGACCATCGATCAGGTGGTCGACGATGTGGCCGCGGTCCTCGACGATGCTCATGTGGACAAGGCCGTCATCTATGGCACCTCATATGGCACCTATGTCGCCGCCGGAGTCGGTGTGCGGCATCCGAATCGGGTGAACGCGATGATTCTCGACTCGCCCGTGTTGTCGGCGCAGGACATCGACGCCGTCCGCGACGCGACCCGCCGGCTGCTGTGGGACGGCGACACCCCCGAAACCGCTGACCTCGCCCCCAAGGTGCGCAAACTCGTCGACCAGGACGTGTTGAGCCCGGAGGCCACGAATCTGGCGGCAGCGGTATACGGCTTCGCAGGGCCCGCGGTGTTGCGGCGTCAACTCGACCTCTTGCTCGCCGGGCGCCGCGGACTGTGGTCGGCGCTCGGCCTTGGCGCGCGATTCCTGTTCGACCGCAAGGCGCCATACCGTCACGAGCCCGACCTCGTCGGTCGAATCGGTTACCGCGAACTGAACTACGCCGCCGTTCCGGACGGAAAGCCGTTGGACCCGGCGATTGCCTTTCGCGAGTTCGCCACGGATTCAACGCAATTCGAGTCGGAGCCGTTCGATCTCATCGAGGAGATGCCCCAATTCAGCTGGCCGACCGTCGTGGTCTCCGGTGGCCGCGATCTGATAACGCCGCCGACGGTGGCCCGAAGGGTCGCATCGCTGATCCCCGGCGCGGTGCTGGTCAATCTGGCGACCGCCGGGCACTCGATCATCGACCTCCGCGAGCGCGCGGCGCTGGCCATCGTCAAGGCCTCCTACGACGGAGTGAGCTCGGGCCTGCCCGCACGCGCGCACAAGCTGGACTCGACGCCCGGCGGCCTCGGAGTGCGGCTGCTCATCTGGGGCATTGCCGCCGCTGCCGCCTTCGAAAGGGCGGTGCCTGCCGCCGTTCCGCGCACGGTGCGGCGTGTTACGACTTCATGAAGCCGATCTTGGTGTAGTCCGCGTCGGCGAGTCCGAATGCGCCGAAGTTCGCCAAAGTGCTTCGCACCGCGACGTTTCCGGGCGACTGCGTCAGCGGCAGGCTGAACACCTCTTCGAACAGCATCTTGTCGAGCTCATTGGCCAGTGCGCGGGCTTTGGCTGGATCCAGCTCAGCGACTGTCTGTTCGATCTTCGCATCGACCTCGGGGCTGCCGATCTTGCCGAAGTTGCTCTCAGAGTTCGTTCGGTATGTCTGGGTAAGGCTCGATAGCGGAAACGCATCGGCACCCCAGGAGAATTGGGTGATGTCGAAGTTGCCGACGGTGACGAAGTCGGTGAAGAAACCTGCAGCGGGCCTGACATCGAGTTCCAGCTTCACACCGATCTGGGCGAGGTTGTTCTGCGCGATCTGCCCGTACTGCCGGGTGCTGAGCGCGTCGAATAACACGTCTCGGATCATCAATTGCCGGCCGTCCTTCTCGCGGAATTGCCCGTTCATGCGCCAGCCCAACGCGTCGAGTTCCTGCTTGGCCTTCTCCGGATCAAACGCGACTACGGCGCTGTTGTCCTGGTAGCCCTCCTGGCCGGCGACGTAGACATGGTTGTTGAGCGGAGCGGGTTTGTCTGCGAGACCCCGCAGTACGACGTCGGCGATGGTCTTACGGTCGATGCCCTTGGCGATTGCGCGCCGCAGCGCAGGATCTTCGAGGATCGATCCTTTGGCGCCGTTGAAAGTGAAGTGGTACCAGGCAAGGCCCGGTGCTCGTCGGATAGTGATGCCCGCGGTGCGTCGCGCGATCTCCATCTCGTCAAGCGTCGCGAGACCGGACGCGTCGATCGTGTTGTTCTGCAGGGCAGGGATTCGCGCGGCATCGTCGAGGACGAGGTAGGTGATGTTGTCCAGTAGCGGCGGGGTGCCCCACCATTTTGGGTTACGCGTCAACGTGATTCGCTGCGCACCGCGGTCGAGGTTGGAGATGATGAACGGTCCCGCAGATGGTCCTGGACCATTGAGCTGCGCCTTGTTGAACGCTTCGGGTGCGGCCGTCGAGCTCTTGGGCAATAGCACAGTGCTGCCGGCGAACATGCCGCGCCAATCGGCCCAGGGCTTGGCGAAGGTGATTACAGCCTGGCGATCGTCGGCCCCGCGAGTGACCGATGCGACACGGTCGCTGCCGTTGGTCGCCGCGATTGCGAACTCTTTGTCCTTACCGCTTGTAGCGTTGATCTGGGAGGCGATGTCCTCCCAAGTGATCGGTGTGCCATCGGACCACACCGCTTTCGGATTGATGGTGTAGGTGACGACCTGCGGATTGGTGCTGGTCAGTTCGACATTGGTGAAGTAGTCGGTGTTGAGCGTTGGCGAGCCGTCGGCGGTGATCCGGAAGGCGCGCGGCATGGTGGGCCGCATCAGCGAGTGGGTGTCTCCGGTGTTGCCGTCGATGTGCAGCGGGTTGAAGTTCGGTGAGAAATCGGTCAGCGCCACCCGCAGGTTGCCGCCTTGCTGCAGGTTGGCTGGGTCTTGCGGGTTGATGTCGTTGGTGCTGCCGACTTCCGCGCTTCCGCCGGCTGACGGGGTCTCCTGGTTTCCGCCGGAGCAGCTGGTCAGTGTCAATGCGGCGATCAGGGCTGCCACAGCGAAGCGTCGGGTCTTCATGCGCACCGACTCTAACTGCGATCGGGGTTTGGCTGGGGTACTGCGGCAAGCAATCGTCGGGTGTATTCGTGTTGCGGATTGCTGAACACCTGCTCGCCGTCGGCCTGTTCGACGATTTTGCCCTTGTACATCACGGCGACCCGGTGGGCGAGGTGCTTGACGACGGAAAGGTCGTGCGACACGAACAGATAGGACAAGCCGAACCGGTCCTGCAGATCCAGTAGCAGGTTGATGATGCCGGCCTGGATCGATACGTCGAGCGCCGAAACCGGTTCGTCGAGCGCGAGGATCTTCGGTTGCAGCGCCAGCGCCCGGGCGATGCCGATGCGCTGCTTCTGTCCGCCGGAGAACTCAGCAGGATAGCGGCTGGCGTCCTCGCGGCGCAGCCCCACGATGCCGAGGAGCTCGCCTACCCGTTCGTCGGTGTGGCCTTTGTCGAACCCGTTGGCCCGCAACGGTTCTGCGAGGACGTCGAACACCGGCAGTCGTGGGTCCAGTGAGGCGACCGGATCTTGGAACACCACCTGAAGGTCCGCGCGCAGCGCGCGCCGGGAATGTCGATCAAGCGTGGCGACGTCGGAGCCCAGCACCTCGATCGAACCCGACTGCGGTGCGGACAGTTCCAGTATCTGGTGCAGTGTTGTCGACTTGCCCGACCCGGATTCGCCGACGATGCCCAGCGTGCGGCCCTGCTGCAGCTCGAGGCTGATGCCGTCGACCGCGCGCACCTCGCCGACCTGCCTGCGAAAAACCACACCCTTGGTCAGTTTGTAGGTCTTCACCAAATCACGCACTCCCAGCACTACCGGGGCGTCGGCAGCCGGCACGGTGGCGGGCGGGTCGGTTGATACGCCATAGATCTCCGCCGCGCTTCGGTCGGCAACGTGTTCGGTGCGGATGCACGCCGCCAGATGCGCGGGGGCGATTTCGAGCAGGTTCGGTTCGGCAGCGCGGCAGTCGTCGATGGCCAGCGGGCATCGAGGGGCGAACGGACAGCCGGGCGGCAATGCCGCAAGAGAAGGCGGCGCGCCGGGTATCGGTACCAGCCGCGCGCCCTGAGGGGCGTCGAGTCGCGGTACCGAGCCGAGCAACCCGACCGTGTATGGCATGCGACGGTCCCGGTACAACTCGTTGACCGTGGCGATCTCAACGGCCTTGCCGGCGTACATAACCAGAGCGCGGTCGGCGAACTCGGCCACCACCCCGAGGTCGTGGGTGATGATCAGGACGCCGGCGCCAGTCACATCGCGCGCAGTCTTGAGCACCTCCAGAATCTGGGCCTGCACGGTGACGTCCAGCGCCGTGGTTGGTTCGTCGCAGATCAGCAGGTCTGGATCGTTGGCTATAGCCATCGCGATGACAACACGCTGCCGCTCGCCGCCCGACAGTTCGTGCGGGAATGACCTGGCCCGCCGTTCCGGCTGGGCGATGCCGACCAGCTCGAGTAACTCCACCGCACGTGTCCGGGCCGCCTGCTTGGTAGTGCCCCGTTGGTGGATCTGGATCGCTTCGGCGATCTGGTCTCCGACGGTGTAGACGGGGGTAAGCGCCGACATCGGGTCCTGGAACACGGTGCCGATGGTCCTGCCGCGGAACTCCGACATCCGTTGGTCCGAAAGCCCTACCAGCTCATCGCCATGGAGCCGGATCGATCCCGACACTTCTGCGTATTCGGGCAGCAGGCCGACGACGGCCATCGCGCTGGCCGACTTGCCCGCGCCCGATTCGCCCACCAGTGCGACAACTTCACGCGGGTCGACGTGAAAGCTCATTCCGCGCACCGCGTTCACCGACGCTGTGTCGGTCGGAAAGGCGACAGTGAGGTCGCGAACCTCTAGCAGGCTCACTTGCGGACCTTTCGCAATGCGCGACTGCCGGGGTCAAGCGCGTCGCGCAGTCCGTCACCAATGAGGTTGGCGCAGAAGATGATCAGCACCAGAACCCCAGCGGGAAACAGGAACAGCCACGGGAATGTCGTCACCGACGGGGTGCCGCTGGCGATGAGTGTTCCCAACGACACATCGGGTGGCTGGACGCCGAAACCCAGATAGCTCAGCCCGGTCTCGGCAAGCACGGCGACGCCGACATTCAGTGCTGTGTCGATGATGATGATCGACGCAACGTTAGGCACGATGTGGCGGACGATGATCCGCCAGTTTCGCACGCCCATATACCTTGCGGCGACGACGAATTCGCGTTCGCGCAGGCTCATCGTCATTCCGCGGACAATGCGGGAGCTGATCATCCAGCTGAACGCGGCCAGCAGGACGATCATCCAGAAGATGTCGCCTTTGGTGCGTTGCACCACGATGGTGATCAGAAGGAAGCTGGGCACCACGATCATCAGATCGACAAGCCACATCAGTGCGCGGTCACGCGCACCCATGAAGTAACCGGCGATCGTTCCTACCGTGGCGGCGATGACGGTCGAGATGAATGCCACGCACACGCCGATGAGCATGGATTTCTGCATGCCGCGCAGGGTTTGGGCCAGCAGATCCTGTCCAAGCGCGTTGGTGCCGAACCAGTGGTCGACGGTGGGCGGTTGCTGAAGCGCGAAATAGTCCAGATCGCTGTAGTTGTACGGGAGCAGTGGCGGCAACGCGTAGCAGCCGATGAACAACAACACCAGCAGGGCCAGCGACACCACAGCGGGCTTGTTGCGCAGAAACCGGCGCAGCAACAGGGTGCGCCGCGACGCGAAGCTGGCGACGTCGACACCCGACTTCGCGGCGGTCGTGGTGTCGCTGGTAGCCGGTTCGCTCATCGCTGCCCTCGGCTCTTCGCGCAAGCGCTCATCGCTGCCCTCGGCTCTTCGCGCAAGCGCTCATCGCTGCCCTCGGCTCTTCGCGCAAGCGCTCATCGCTGCCCTCGGCTCTTCGCGCAAGCGCTCATGACACCCGCACTCTCGGGTCGAGTGCGGCGTACACGACGTCCGACAGCATGCCGGCCAGCAGGACCGTGACACCTGCGAACACGGTGATGGCCGCGACGATGTTGATGTCCTGCGTGGCGGTTCCCTGCACGAACCACTCACCCATGCCGTGCCAGCCGAAGATCTTCTCCGTGAACACCGCGCCGGTGAACAGCGCGGCGAAGCTGTAGGCGAACATCGTCGCCATCGGGATCAGCGCGGTGCGCAGCCCGTGTTTGAACAGTGCCTGCCTGCGGGTCAGGCCTTTTGCTCGGGCGGTGCGGATGAAGTCCTGCCCGAGCACATCCAGCATTGCGTTGCGTTGGTACCGGCTGTAACCGGCCATACCTCCCAGCGCAAGCGTGAACGTTGGCAGCACCAGATGCTGTAGGCGATCGACGAACTGGTCCCAGCCGCCGCCGACCGCGTCCGGCGAGGTCTCGCCGGTGAACTCGAACAGCTGAACTCCCAGCGCGGAATTGGCTAACAGTGCCGACAGGATCAACAGATTGGCCATGACAAACACAGGCGTGCTGATCACCAACAAGGACAGAACGGTGATGACCCGGTCGCTGGCGCGGTACTGCCTGATGGCCCCCCACGCGCCAATGACCACGCCGACAACGGTGCCGATGACCGCTCCGATGACCAGCAGCCGAAGGCTGACGCCGACACGCCGCCACAGCTCCTCAGAAACGGGCTGCCCGCCGATGGTGACGCCGAAGTCGCCGCGCACCGCGCCGGCGGCCCAATGTGTGTACTGCTGGAGCACCGGCTTGTCGAGACCGAGTTCGACACGCTTTGCGTCGATGACCGCCTGCGGCGGCCGCGGGTTGCGGCTCTCGAGGTTTTCGAGCGGATCGAACTGAAACGACGCGAGCAAGAAAACCAGAAACGACGCCAGCGCCAGCAGCACCACGTAGTTGAGCAGGCGCCGCGCGAGGAAGCGAATCATCGGCGGCGTCCCTGGGCGGCTCGCATGAGGCACAGGGTATGAGATGGGTCCCCTCGCGGCCCGCTCTTGCAGCCTTGGCGTGGCTAGAAGATTCGCACGGGCGCCTAAGCCCATTTCCAGTTTGTCGGCGTTGACTGGCTTCACCTGCAGGTTTACCGGCCGCCCCACCGCCGCGGCGGCATAGACATCGCCAGGAAGGTGAGGTGTTCGCAGTATGGATGCTCTGAAGCGCAACAACGTGAAACGGCTTGCCGCGGTGATCGGCGGCAGCGGGGTGCTTGCCATCGGCGCGCTGTCCGTCGCCGTCGCTCAGGAACACGCGGGGGAGGACTCCGCGGCCAAGTCGACAACCATGACCATCGGCTCGACGAGGACGGAGACGACGCCTGCGGCGGTGGAGGCCACCACGATGGCCGCGCCGGCGATGCGTGGTCCGGCGCCGCTGCCGTCCGAAGAGCAGGGGCCCGCGGCCCCGTAACTCCCACAGCGCGCACCCAGTGAGTTCGCACCTGCGGTCCAGGTGCTTCACAGGTTCGTCGCATTCACTGAGTCCGACCTGCACGTTTTGTCGGTCCGTCGCATCGAAGTGGCGGTCCGCTCGCGACAAGATTGGAGCAAACACCGTGAATGCAACCAGGCGAACCAATGTAAAGAAGCTGGCGGCCGTGATCGGCGGCAGCGCGGTCGTGGCGATGGGCGCCCTGACCATGGCGATCAGCCAGGAACACGCCACGTACGCGACCGTAACCAGCTCTGGCATGACGGTCGGTGCCACCACCACCCAGGCAACTCCGCCGACCGCGCCCGAGACCACGATTGCCGTGCCTGCGGTCAAGGCGACTCCGTTTGGCGGCGCCGGCTCGTAGCGTTTCACCTCCGTCCGCATCGGTTACCCAGGACACGGAGGGGTCAGTGCGGATCCCTCTGCACTGTTCGAACGCCGGCCCGCTACATCGGGACGGCGAACCGAATGGAGTGGTGCGAGGTGAATTCGAAGCAGTTGAAGATGTTATCGGCCGCCGCAGGCGGTACGGCGGTGTTGGCAATGGGCGCGCTCACGGCGACGTTCAGCAATGTCAGCGTGGCTGAACCCCCCGAGCCAGCTCCGCCAGGCCCGGTAACGACGTCTGAGGTCACCACCGGCGAGACCGTCACTGAAACGGTGGCGCCAGAGGCGCCGGAGACACCGGTGGTCGTTCCGCCGATCACAACGACGCCGTCGGCATTCCCGCCAACGGCGGAGCAGCACTAATCCAGTACACGGGTCTGAATGGAGATGTGTGAATGAAATCGAAGCAGCTCAAGGTAGTAGCGGCTGGAATCGGCGCGGGCGCTGCCGTGGCGATGGGCGCACTGGGCGTGGCATTCGCTGAGGATCCGACCAGCGCGGGCATCCTGAGCGACGGCGCCGAAATCACGCTGGGTGAAACGACGACGGAAGAGGTCGGGGTCACCGAACTGGCGACCACGTTCGTCACCCCGCCGGTGACCGCCGAAAAGCCAGACGGCTTCGACATCGGCGGGTAACGCCTAAGTTCCGGTGCGGCTGCGGCCCACCCGGTCCTAAGGGTCCGCCCTGCTGGCGGATTCGCGACGGTTGAGACGGTCGCGGTGTGACCGTCGCCTGTCGCGCGCACGACGACCTCATGGGTACACCGTGCTAGCCGTCCATGTGAGTCCGCTGTGCGCCGTTTCAGCGTCGGTTTTGTCTGCGCGCCTTCACAGCGCATACATAGACAAGGCACAGTCTGGACCCATGGGCGCCCCGAATAATGAGCCCGTGTCCAGTCCCAGCCCCTCCACCATCAACGAGAACGAACCTGCACGCGTCGTCATGCGGCGCGCCGACGGCAAGCCCATCCACGTGCTGGTCGTCGACGACGAACCGGTGCTGGCCGAACTGGTGTCTATGGCGCTGCGATATGAGGGTTGGGACATCGCGACGGCAGGCGACGGCGCGTCGGCCATCGTTTCGGCGCGGGAGACTCCGCCCGACGTGGTGGTGCTCGATGTGATGCTGCCGGACATGAGCGGGCTCGATGTCCTGCACAAGCTGCGCGAGCAGATTCCAGGGCTGCCGCTGTTGTTGCTGACCGCGAAGGACTCCGTGGAGGACCGCATCGCGGGCCTGACCGCGGGCGGTGACGACTATGTCACCAAACCGTTCAGCCTCGAAGAGGTGGTGCTGCGGTTGCGGGCGCTGCTCCGGCGCACCGGGGTGACCAGTGAAACTGGCGGCGCCAAAATCGTGGTCGGCGACCTGGTGCTCGATGAGGACAGTCACGAAGTCACCCGCGGCGGCGACGTCATCTCGCTGACCGCGACGGAGTTCGAGCTGCTGCGGTTCATGATGCGCAATTCCAAACGTGTACTGAGCAAGGCGCAGATCCTCGACCGGGTGTGGAGTTACGACTTCGGCGGGCGGTCCAACATCGTTGAGCTGTACGTGTCGTATCTGCGCAAGAAGATCGACATCGGGCGGGAGCCGATGATCCACACCTTGCGCGGCGCAGGATATGTCCTCAAGCCCCCGCGCTGACGCGGGCCGCAGTCGCCGCTTTCGCTCGCCGCGGAGCTGGTCGCTGCGGGCGCGGCTGCTGGCCTCTCAGATCGTCCTGCTTGCGCTGGTGTGTGCGGCGATCGGTGTGGGCACCGCGTTTGCGCTGCAACGCTTTTTGACAGATCAGCTCGATGACCGATTGGCCGAGACCGGCCGCCGTTCCACCGGTCTGTTTGAATTCGGGCCGCCACCGCCACTGGCACCGCCGGGCATCGGCCCGATGATGCCCGGCTACCACGACTCTCCCGGCTTTCCGGGTCCACGGCGCTTCATCATCCGCGACGATTACGGCCCCGGCCCCGCCTTCCTCAACGCTCCCGGGCAGGCCGCCCGCACTGTGGGCGCGGTGATATCGCACGGCGTGCCGGTCGACGCCGGTGTTATCACCGCCGACGGGACCCGGACCGAAATCAGCGCCACCGCAGCCCAACAACTCGCCCGCATCACGCCGGGGCATCGACCGGCCACCGTGGAACTCGACGGGCTGGGCCGCTACCGCGTCATCGCGATGCATGCGCGGGGCCCTGGCGAGACGATCGTGACGGGCTTGCCCACGTCGGATGTCGACGACACCTTTTTGACTGTCCTCGTCATCTTCGCTGTGGTGGGGGCCATCGCGTTGATTGGTGGCACGACGGCGGGCGTGATCATCATCCGCCGCCAACTCGCCCCGCTGTCAAGGGTTTCCGAAGCAGCACGGCAAGTGGCCGATCTCGAACTCGATCGCGGCGAGGTGCGGCTGCCCACGCCGATCGTCAAAGTCGATCCGGCCAGTGCAGACACCGAAATCGGCCAGCTCGGCTCGGCGCTGAACCGCATGCTGGACCGCATCGCAGGCGCATTGTCCGCGCGGCACGCCAGCGAGACACGCGTACGCCAGTTCGTCGCCGACGCCAGCCACGAACTGCGCACCCCACTTGCCGCGATTCGCGGCTATACCGAACTGGCACAACGCAAACAAGAAGACCTTCCCGACGACGTCGCGCACGCGATGAACCGCGTCGAATCCGAAACCGAGCGGATGACGCACCTCGTCGAGGACATGCTGCTGCTCGCGCGGCTGGATACCGGCCGGCCGCTGGTGCACGAGCAGGTCGACCTTTCCCGCGTCATCGTCGACGCCGTCAGCGACGCGCACATCGCCGGACCCGAGCACAAGTGGATGCTGGATCTGCCCGACGAACCCGTCCTCGTCGTCGGCGACGAAGCCCGTCTGCATCAGGTGCTCGCGAATCTGCTGGCGAACGCCAGGATCCACACACCGTCGGGCACCTTGGTTACCACAGCGTTGGTCGTCGACGATGGCGCCGGTGTGGTGCTGAAGGTCGCGGATGACGGCCCGGGGATACCGGCATGGCTACAGCCGGAGATCTTCGAGCGGTTCGCCCGTGGTGATTCTTCGCGCTCGCGGCGCGGCGGCAGCACAGGGCTGGGCTTGGCGATCGTTGCGGCCGTCGTCAGGGCCCACAACGGCACGATCGAGGTGCACAGTGTGCCCGGGAAAACGGAGTTCGTGGTGAGGTTTCCGGTGGGGTCGTGACCGTCGCCATTCCCGCCGAGCAGACGCGAAAACCCCCGACACACCGCGAAAATGGGGACTTTCGCGTCTGCTCGCGTGTCGGGCTGGGGGCGCTGCTGGCCGCGACGGCGGTGCTGTACCTGTGGAACCTGTCGGCCAGCGGTTGGGCCAACGCGTTCTATTCGGCGGCCGCGCAGGCCGGGGCCGGCGACTGGACCGCGATGCTTTTCGGGTCCAGCGACGCAGCCAACGCGATCACAGTCGACAAGACGCCCGCCGCGTTGTGGGTCATCGACGTTTCGGTGCGGCTGTTCGGGCTGAACCCGTGGAGCATCCTGATACCGCAGGCGCTGGAGGGCGTCGCGGCGGTCGCGTTGATGTACGCCGCGGTCCGCCGGGTCAGCGGCGATGGTGCGGCATTGCTTGCCGGCGCGGTGTTGGCGCTGACACCGGTCGCGGCGTTGATCTTCCGGTTCAACAATCCCGACGCCCTGCTGGTGCTGCTACTCGTCGCGGCGGCGTACTGCGTGCAGCGCGCGTGTGAAAAGGACACCGGCCGTTGGTGGTTGGTAGCTGCGGGCGTTCTCGTCGGCTTCGGCTTTCTGGCCAAGATGCTGCAAGCGTTCTTGGTGCTGCCCGGCTTCGCCGCGGCCTATCTGGTCGCCGGCCATCGCCGGGTGCGACGCCGCGGCGCAGACCTCCTTGCCGCCGCAGCCGCCATGGTGATGTCCGGCGGCTGGTACCTGTTGCTGGTGGAGTTGTGGCCCGCATCGGCGCGGCCCTACATCGGCGGTTCGCAGCACGACAGCATCATCGAATTGGCATTGGGGTACAACGGTTTCGGCCGTCTGACCGGTAATGAGCCCGGTGGGCTGGGCAACATGAACTTCGACGTCGGCTGGGGCCGGCTGTTCGGCACTTCCATGGGTCTGGACATCGCATGGCTGCTGCCCGCCGCGGTAATCTGCCTGGCGGCGGGCTTCGTCATCACCAGGCGCGCGCCGCGGACGGATCCAACACGCGCGGCGTTGATCCAGTGGGGCGCCTGGCTTGCCGTCACCGCGGTGGTGTTCAGCTTCGCCAACGGTATCGTGCATCCCTACTACACCGTCGCGCTTGCGCCGGCGATCGGCGCCTCGATCGGCATCGGCGCAACATTGTTGTGGTGCAACCGTTCCGACATCCGTGCCGCGACCGCGTTGTCCAGCGCGGTCCTGGGCACCACCATTCTCGCGGCGGTGCTGCTGGCCCGGCACAGTGACTGGATGCCGTGGCTGCGGGCGACGGTCGTGGTCGGGGGAGTGGGAGCGGCCGCGCTGCTGCTCGTCGCCGGGCGGCTGACCCTGCCCGCCGCCCGTTCGGTCGCGGCGTTGGCAATCGCGGTGTGCCTGGCGGCGCCAGCCGCATACACGGTCGCGACGGCGGCCACCCCGCACCGCGGCGCGATCCCATCGGTCGGGCCCGCGCGCCACGGCTTCGGCGGCTTCAAAGGACCCGGCGGGCTGCTTGACTCGCCGACTCCCGGACCCGGGCTGTCGGCCACACTGACAGCCGATGCCAACGACTTCACCTGGACCGCGGCCGTCGTCGGCTCGAACAACGCGGCGGGCTACCAATTGGCCAGCGGCGCACCGGTAATGGCGATTGGCGGCTTCAACGGCACCGACCCGTCGCCCACGCTCGAGGAGTTTCAGGCCGACGTCGCCGACCGGCAGATCCACTACTTCATCCGCGGCAAGATGATGGTCGGGCACTGGGGTGGGCGGGCCACGGCAAGCCGCGAGTCCGCCGATATCGCCGAGTGGGTTCAGACTCACTACACCCCGCTGACCGTCGACAACGTGCTGATCTACGACCTCACGCAGCCGCCGCGGAACTCATAGCTGGGGCATAGCTTCACCCCACGGGGCACACACGCTGCTGCTCAACCATGGTCCGCATGACAGACATCGCCCTTGAACCTGACGCCGGCCTTGGTCACCGAGTCCACTTCGAATCGCGGCCGAACGCCGCGCTTGCCGCCCGCACCGCAGGCGTGCCCGTGCTCGATCTGGTGGTTCCGGTGTACAACGAGCAGGCGGCGCTTGCCGATTCGATCCACCGGCTGCATCGGCACCTTAAGGACAGTTTCCCGTTCTCGGCGCGCATCACGATCGCCGACAATGCGAGCGTCGACGACACACCTCGCATCGCCGCGGAACTCGCCGCCGAGCTGACCGACGTCCGCGTCGTGCGGCTGGAGCACAAGGGCCGCGGCCGTGCGCTGCACGCGGTGTGGTCCACCTCGGACGCGCCAGCACTGGCCTATATGGACGTCGATCTGTCCACCGACCTCGCGGCGCTCGCCCCGTTGGTCGCGCCGCTCATCTCCGGCCACTCGGACCTGGCGATCGGCACTCGGCTTGGCCGGGGCGCGCGGGTAGTGCGCGGACCCAAGCGCGAGATCATCTCGCGGTGCTACAACCTGATCCTGAAATCGACACTGGCAGCCGGCTTCTCCGATGCACAATGCGGCTTCAAGGCCATCCGGGCCGACGTCGCCGAGCGCCTGCTTCCGCACGTCGCCGACACCGGATGGTTCTTCGACACCGAGCTGTTGGTGCTCGCGGAGCGCAGCGGTCTGCGCATTCACGAAGTCCCGGTGGATTGGGTGGACGACCCGGACAGCCGGGTCGACATCGTCGCCACCGCGACCGCCGACCTCAAGGGAATTGGACGGATGCTGCGCGGATTCGCCGACGGCACGATCCCGGTGAACGCCATTGCTGCGCAGTTGGGTTCGTCGCGGCTGGCGGCAGCGCCCGGTTCGCTGTTTCGACAGGTGGTTCGGTTCGGGGCCGTCGGCGTCGCATCGACAGCGGCCTACCTGCTGCTGTTCATGGTGATGCGCGGGTGGGCCGGCGCGCAGGCGGCGAACCTGATCGCGTTGATGCTCACCGCGATCGGCAATACCGCCGCCAATCGGCGATTCACCTTCGGGATCGGCGGGCCCACCAACGCGACGCGCCATCACATCGAAGGCCTCGTTGTGTTCGGGATCGCGCTTGCGATCACCAGCGGCGCGCTGGCCGGGCTACATCTTGTCGTTGCCCAGCCGCACCACCTGCTCGAACTCGCGGTCCTGGTGGTCGCCAATCTGGTGGCCACCGCCGTGCGATTTGTCCTCATGCGCGGCTGGGTCTTTCACCCCGGCCGGTCGCACTGACTCGATACAACAACAAGGGAATCCATTGATGACGATCACCTCCGATGTACGAAGCGTGCCGCCGGAGACGACGGTGGCACCGCATGATCCGCCACAACGAGAACCTCAGCCGCGGTGGGTCCGCCCTGCGGCGCTGGCTCTGCTGACCACGACCGCCGCGCTGTACCTATGGGGACTGGGCTCCTCCGGCTGGGCAAATAATTACTACGCCGCCGCGGCACAGGCCGGCACGCAGGACTGGAAGGCGTGGCTGTTCGGATCGCTGGACGCCGGCAACGCGATCACCGTCGACAAGCCACCGGCAGCGCTGTGGGTGATGGGCTTGTCCGGCAGGCTGTTCGGGTTCAACACGTTTACGATGTTGCTGCCTCAGGCGCTGATGGGTGTCGCGGCCGTGGCACTGCTGTATGCGACGGTGCGGCGCACCAGCGGACCCGCCGCCGGTCTGATTGCCGGCGCGGTGCTGGCGGTGACCCCGGTCGCTGCGTTGATGTTCCGGTACAACAACCCCGACGCATTGCTGGTCCTGCTGCTGGTGGCCGCAGCGTACTTCATGGTGCGGGCGACCGAGACGGCAGGCACGCGCTGGATTGCGTTGGCTGGCTGTGCCATCGGCTTCGCGTTCCTGACGAAGATGTTGCAGGCGTTCTTGATCGTGCCCGGCCTCGCGCTGGCGTTTCTCGTCGCGGCGCCGGTCGGGATGTGGAAGCGCATAGGCAAACTGCTCGTCGGCGCCGCCGCGATGGTGGTGTCGGCAGGCTGGTACATCGCCCTGGTGAGCCTGTGGCCGGCCGGCTCCCGGCCGTACATCGGCGGCTCCACCGACAACAGCCTGCTGCAGCTGGCGTTGGGGTACAACGGGATTCAACGGATCGCTGGCGGCGAAGGCGGTCCCGGCAGCGGCCCCGGCGCAGGTGGCGGCCCGGGCGCAGGTGCACCTGGTGGTGCCAACTTGTTCTTCGGCGGCGAGCCGGGCATGGGGCGGCTATTCGGCGCGTCGATGGGTGTGGAGGCGTCTTGGCTGCTGCCCGCCGCGCTGATCGTGCTGGCGGCGGGTATCTGGTTCACCCGGCGAACGGTCCGCACCGGAAGGGTACGCGCCGGCCTGCTGCTCTGGGGCGGTTGGCTGCTGGTGACCGGCGTGGTGTTCAGCTTCATGGACGGAACCGTGCACCCTTATTACACGGTGGCACTGGCACCGGCAATCGCGGCAGTGGTCGGGATCTCGGTGCGCGAGTTGTGGAGGGGCCGGGAATTCCTGATGCCGCGCATGGTGCTGGCCATCATGGCTGCGGGCACCGGCGTGTGGGCGTTCATTCTGCTGGATCGCACGCCGGACTTCTTGCCGGTGCTGCGGTGGATCGTGCTGGCCGGATCGGTGATCGTTGCTGCGGTTGTGGCCGTCGGTGCCCACCGGCTGGGCCGTGCCGCCGTCGTAGTGGTCACAGCCGCAGCGCTGTTCGGCCTGGCGGCGCCTACCGCGTTCGCAATCTACAACGTCGCGCACCAGCACAGCGGCCCTGGCACGATGTCGGGTCCAAGCCGTGACGCCGGCTTCGGCGGACATGGTCCCGGTGAGAAGGACGCGGACAACGCCGCACTCGCCCAGCTCATCGAAGGCGCCGACAGTCGTTGGGCCGCAGCCGGTATCGGGTCAATGGGCGTGAGCGGCCTCGAGCTGAAGACAGGCGCATCGCTGATGGCGATCGGCGGGTTCACCGGTTCGGACAATTCGCCGACGCTCGAGCGGTTCCAGGCCTACGTCGCCGATCACCAGGTGCGGTACTTCATCGCAAGTGACCGCGCAGGGCCGCCTCACGGCAAGTCGGGACCGGCCCAGGAGATCACGGCGTGGGTGGCGCAGAACTTCACCCCGATCGACGTCGGCGGGGCGACCGTCTACGACCTCAGTCAACCTCGTTGAACCCCTGACGGCCCGCTCGGTTGTTATGGTCGCGATACGGCGATTCAGGAGGTCCCAATGTCCGTGACCGACGAGTATCTGAAGAACAACGAGGCCTACGCGAGCACGTTTTCGGGCCCACTGCCGCTGCCACCGAGCAAGCACGTCGCCGTCGTCGCGTGCATGGACGCCCGGCTCGACATCTACCGGATCCTCGGTCTTGCCGAGGGGGAGGCGCACGTCATCCGCAATGCCGGGGGTGTCATCACCGACGACGAGATCCGCTCGCTGGCGATCAGTCAGCGGCTGTTAGGTACCACAGAGATCATCCTGATCCACCACACCGATTGCGGCATGCTGACTTTCACCGACGACGAATTCAAGCGCGCCATCCAAGACGAGACAGGCATCAAACCGGAGTGGGCCGCCGAAGCATTCCCGGATCTCGATGAAGACGTGCGTCAGTCACTGCGCCGCATCGAGGCCAGCCCGTTCGTCACCAAACATGAATCCCTGCGTGGGTTCATCTTCGACGTCGCGACCGGCCGACTCAACGAGGTGACGCCCTAGAGATGCGCCGAGCGCACGGTTGTTGACGGGCTTACTCGCGATTTGTGTACAACAACCGTGCACTGGGCGTCGGGTCAGCTCACTTTGTATGTGGCGAGCGACATCACGACCGCGTCATCCTCGCCGACGGCGAGGACCAGCAGACTCTCCCAATTGACGAACCCTGTCCAGCAAACAAAACATAGGGAAACACCTGATTCCATTGCGCCGTTTTCGCGCGCAGACTTGGTGATGTAGGCGGACCCGTCTCGGGGGCGGACCGCTTCACCGTCAAGATCAAAATCGGGATGCCAATTGACCCGAATCCTTGTCGTGGAAGCAACAGCTATCGCGGTGACTCCAGCGACAAGCGCAGCAGCCCTTGACGTGAACGGGAGAAGGCAGGGCTTGACATGGTGAAACGATTGCTGCTGATAGGGGCCGTCGCTGGCTCGATCAGCGTGGGTGGCTTCTGGGGAGTGGGTGCCGCGTCGGCCCAACCCGTGTGTGGAGTGCCCGGAACCCCGCCGTGTGCGCCGTCGCTCAGTCCCGAGCAGCAGTGCGCGCTGATCGCGTGGCGGACCTGGACACCGTGCAACTGGGTGGGTCTGCAGGTTCCGGTCGGAACACCGGGCAGCGTCGGCTGACGCCTGCCGTCAGTCACCCAAGTAGCGCGCCGAGCGCACGGTTGTTTACGGTCCTACTCGCGATTCGTGTGCAACAACCGTGCGCCGGGCGTCGGGTCAGCCCACCTTGTACGTGGCGATCGCCTTCGCGACCGCCTCGCCCTCGGGCGTGACGACGTCGACGTCGACGTTCACTAATGTCTTGCCGCGTCGCAGCACCCGCCCGATCGCGATCAGGTCGGTGGCGCGTGCCGGTGCGAGGAATTGCATCGACATCGACGTGGTCACCCCGCGCAGCGAGTCCGGCACCTCCGCACCCACCCACGCGGCGGCCATCACCGCGACGTCGGCCAGCGCCGCGATCGCGCCGCCGTGCACCATGTCGGCGACCGTCGCATTGGTCGGGTCCCAGGGCAGACGCAGCCGCACCTCGTCGGTGTCGAGCACGTCGGCGACGATGCCGAGCTTGGCGACGAACGGCGACGATGGAATGAACTGGGCCATGACATCTGCGCCGGTCTGCGGCTGGGTTGAAGTTGACATGGCTCCAGTATCGGGGCCGGATCAATTACCTCTGAGGTAAGCGCCTTCGCAGCGAGCGTGCGTGTCTCCGGCCGACACGCGCATTTCGCGCACGCTCGCGTTGGTTCCGACGTTGACATCGCAGGCCCTGGCTGGTTTCATATCGGGTTATGCAGATAAATCTGGTCATCTCTACCAACTTTACGAGGATGCCATGACTGCCGCCCAGGAGCTCAACCAAGCGGGCCGCTACGAGCTGAGCCATCTGCGGTCGTTGGAGGCCGAGGCCATCCACATCATTCGGGAGGTGGCCGCGGAGTTCGAGCGGCCAGTGCTGCTGTTCTCCGGCGGCAAGGACTCCATCGTGATGCTGCATCTGGCGCTCAAGGCGTTCAGGCCGGGCCGCCTGCCGTTCCCGGTGATGCACGTCGATACGGGCCACAACTTCGACGAAGTGATCGAGACCCGCGACGAGCTCGTCGAGGAGGCCGGCGTGCGGCTGATCGTCGCCAAGGTGCAGGACGACATCGACGCGGGACGCGTCGTCGAGACCATCCCGTCGCGCAATCCGATCCAAACGGTGACGCTGTTGCGCGCCATCCGGGAGAACAAGTTCGATGCCGCGTTCGGCGGCGCCCGCCGCGACGAGGAGAAGGCCCGCGCCAAGGAGCGCGTGTTCAGCTTCCGCGACGAATTCGGCCAGTGGGACCCGAAGGCGCAGCGGCCCGAGCTGTGGAATACCTACAACGGGCGCCACCACAAGGGTGAGCACATCCGGGTGTTCCCGCTGTCGAACTGGACCGAGTTCGACATCTGGTCCTACATCGGCGCCGAGAAGATCAAACTGCCGTCGATCTACTACGCGCACCGGCGCAACGTTTTCGAACGCGACGGCATGCTGCTGGCCGTCCACAAGTACATGCAGCCGCGCAAGGACGAAGAGATCGTCGAGAAGACCGTTCGGTTCCGCACCGTCGGCGACGTCACCTGCACCGGCTGTGTCGAATCCCTCGCGGGCACGGTGTCGGAGGTGATCGCCGAGACTGCGGTGTCGCGGCTCACCGAGCGCGGCGCCACGCGCGCCGACGACCGTATCTCTGAGGCCGGTATGGAAGACCGTAAGCGTGAGGGGTATTTCTGATGACTACGCTGCTGCGACTGGCAACGGCCGGATCCGTCGACGATGGCAAGTCCACACTCATCGGCCGTCTGCTCTTCGACTCGAAGGCCGTCATGGAGGACCAGCTGGCCTCCGTCGAGCGCACCTCCAAGGAGCGCGGACACGATTACACCGATCTGGCCCTGGTCACCGACGGCTTGCGCGCCGAGCGCGAGCAGGGCATCACGATCGATGTGGCCTATCGCTATTTCGCGACTCCCAAGCGGAAATTCATCATCGCCGACACGCCGGGCCACGTCCAGTACACCCGCAACATGGTTACCGGCGCCTCGACCGCGCAGCTGGCGATCGTGTTGGTCGACGCCCGCAACGGGCTGCTGGAGCAGTCGCGCCGCCACACGTTCCTGGCTTCGCTGCTGGGCATCCGCCACATCGTGCTCGCGGTCAACAAGATGGACCTCATCGGCTGGGACCGTGAGCAGTTCGAGAAGATCCGCGACGACTTTCACGAATTCGCCGCCCGACTGGATATCCATGATGTGACGACGATTCCGTTGTCAGCCCTGTTGGGTGACAACGTGGTGACCAAGTCGGAAAACACCCCGTGGTACGACGGACCGTCGCTGCTGTCCCATCTCGAAGAGGTGTACATCGCGGGCGACCGTAACCTCGTCGACGTTCGGTTCCCGGTCCAGTACGTGATCCGGCCGCAGTCCCTCGACCATCACGACCACCGCAGCTACGCGGGCACCGTCGCCAGCGGTGTGATGCGTCCCGGTGACGAGGTCGTCGTCCTGCCCACTGGCAAGACGAGTCGCATCACTGAGATCGAGGGCCCGAGCGGGCCTGTCCAGGAAGCCTTTCCGCCAATGGCGGTGTCGGTCAGCCTCGCCGACGACATCGACATCTCCCGCGGGGACCTGATCGCGCGGCCGAACAACCAGCCGAGGGTGACGCAGGAGTTCGACGCGACCGTATGCTGGATGGCCGACGGGGCCTCGCTGGAGCCGGGCCGCGACTACGTCATCAAGCACACGACCCGCATCACGCGAGTCAAGGTGACCGCGCTCGACTACCGGCTAGACGTCAACACGTTGCACCGCGACAAGACCGCGACCGCGCTCAAAATCAATGAACTGGGCCGCATTTCACTGCGCACGCAGGTGCCGCTGCTGCTCGACGAGTACAGCCGCAATGCTGCAACGGGCTCGTTCATACTGATCGATCCGGCCACTAACGGCACGGTGGCGGCCGGCATGATCCTGCCGTACGTGACCGCACGCACGGCGAGCCCCAACACGGTGCGCCACGAGTCGCTGTGCAACGCCGAGGACCGGCTGTCGAAGGGTCGAACCGTGTGGTTCACCGGGCTTTCGGGTTCGGGCAAGTCGTCAGTGGCGATGCTCGTCGAGCAGAAGTTGCTCGAAAAGGGAACCCCCGCTTATGTTCTCGACGGCGACAACCTACGCCACGGCCTGAACGCCGATCTCGGGTTCTCCATGGCCGATCGCGCCGAGAATCAGCGCAGGCTGGCCCACGTCGCGGCGATTCTCGCCGACTCCGGCCAGGTGGTTCTGGTGCCGGCGATCAGTCCACTGGAAGAACATCGTGCCTTGGCGCGGCAGGTCACCTGCGAGGCTGGGCTCGACTTTTTCGAGGTGTTCTGCGATACGCCGCTTGACGACTGCGAGCGGCGCGACCCGAAGGGGTTGTACGCCAAGGCCCGTGCCGGCGAGATCACTCATTTCACCGGCATCGACAGCCCGTACCAGCGGCCGAAGAATCCCGATCTGCGGCTCACGCCCGACCGCTCGACCGAAGAACTCGCCGATCTGGTCATCGAACTGCTGGAAAGCAGGCGGTGAGCGATCACGAGGTGGCCGCGCGCCTCGCGACGGAGGCGGGCAAGCTGCTACTTCACGTGCGCACCGAGCTGGCCGACGCAACCGAGAGCGAGCGGAAAGCGGCGGGCGACAAGCGATCCCACGACTTCCTGATGGAAGCGCTGGCCGCCGAGCGGCCCGGCGATGCGGTGCTGTCCGAGGAGGGCGCCGACAGCCCCGTACGGCTGTCCGCCGAGCGGGTGTGGATCGTCGACCCTTTGGACGGAACCAGGGAGTTCTCCGAACTGGGTCGCGACGACTGGGCGGTACACGTGGCGCTGTGGCAGTCCGGTGAGCTGGTCGCGGGTGCGGTTGCCCTTCCGGCGCAAGGCATTACGCTCGCCACCCCGAACGCCAATCCGCCGCCGGCCACCGCGGGCAAGCCCCGCATCGTGGTGTCGCGCACCCGGCCACCGGCTATCGCGCTGGCCGTGCGGGATGCGCTGGACGGCACGCTGGTTGAAATGGGTTCGGCGGGCGCCAAGGTCGCTTCGGTGGTCCAGGGACGCTCCGACATCTACGTGCATGCGGGCGGCCAGTACGAATGGGATTCGGCGGCACCCGTCGCGGTGGCCCGCGCCGCCGGGCTGCACACGTCGCGCATCGACGGTTCGGCGCTGGCCTACAACCAACCTGACCCGCGGCTCCCCGACCTCGTGGTGTGCCGTCTCGAGTTCGCGGACTCGGTGCTGGCGGTCACCGGCTGACGCCACCGAATTACAGGCGGTGTAGTTCTGCGTAGACGCCCTTGAGGCCGCGTCCAACGCGGCGGTGGGCTCATCGAAAACGAGATTCCGGTGACATGATGCTGTGAATGCTGCCCGCCCAGCAAGGTTCAACTCAGGTCCGCGGAGAGCGCCTTGCCCACCTCCGTTAGCAGTGGCACGGCCCGTTCAACGAGCTGATCGGTCATCCGGCCGGCGGGACCAGAGACCGAGATGGCAAGACGAGACGATGTGTCGGGCACCGCGACGGCGACGCAGCGGACGCCGGTCTCTTGCTCGCCTTCGTCAATCGCGTAACCGTGCTCGGCGGACCAGGCGAGTTGGGCGATGAATTCGTCGGAGTCGGTGATCGTGGTGTCGGTGTGTCGGGGCATGTGCGAACGGGCGAGGATCTCGCGCACTTCGTCGCTCGGCATGGTGGCCATGATCGCCTTGCCGACCGCGGTGCAGTGGGCCTCCACTCGCCGGCCCACCTCGGTGAACATCCGCATGGAGTGCCGCGACTGAGCCTGAGCGACATAGACGATCTCGTCACCGTCGAGCATCGCCAGATTTGCCGACTCACCGAGCTCGTCAACGAGCCTCGACAAGTGGGGACGCGCCCATACGCTGAGCATCCGTGAGGAGGCGTCGCCCAACCGGATCAGGCGGGGACCGAGCACATATTGGCGCGACGACTCCTGACGGATGTAGCCGAGGTCGACCAATGTCCGCAGCAGTCGATGGATCGTGGGCAGGGGAAGACCGGATTGGTTGGCCAGCTGGGATAGCCCGAGCGTGCCCCCCGCGTCGGCCATCAACTCCAGCAACGAGAAGGCGCGCCCGATCGACTGCACGGACCCGGTGCGGGTCTTGCTCTCGGTCGCCGCTTCGGCCATGGCGTGATCCTCCGTTTTCGTATGCCGGAAGTTTAGTATCCACCAGCGGGGAGCAGCAGTTTTCCGCTATTCAGATAGTATCTCCGCGATACGAAAAGAACAGTGAGGTGGGATGACCTCGGCGTCCTGCCTCGGTTCGGCATCACCGCCGCGATGGTCACGATCAGCAGTGACAGCTCGCCGTCAGGCGGGTTCGGCCAGGCCGCGGTACTTCCGCCAGCTGCGCCCTTCGGTGATCTCGGTGAGTTGGTCGGCGATGGAGTCGACCAGTCCGGGCCTGAGCGCCACCGCAAGTACCGACCGTCCGTCGGCGAGCTCGACCACGGTGAGCTCCAGCTCGGCTGGCTCCTCGGGCAAGAAATCGGTGCGAATGTTCTCCATCGGGACGTCGTAGAGCTCGCCTTCTATTGCGGCGCCGCCGTTTTCGCTGAGCAGCAGCGCCGGGAACTCATCTCGCACCGAGAAGAATCGGTACGTCGGCGCGGTTGTCACCGCGCCCAGGAACTTGTGTTGCGAGACGGTGTGGTGGAGGTTGCCGCCTCGCATGGCCCCTCCGTTGCAGAACAACTCCGCCATCGGGGAAGCCTCCTCTCGGATCGAAAGTGATCATGGACTCCTTGGCGGCCCAATTAGCCGTGCTCAGCGCAGCCGATCACCGCCCACCCACACTCCCCGCACGTCTGATGGCCCCGCCAGCGCGAAAACCTTGGACAGGGCGTCGTCGGAATCCGCCGCATGCGCGAGCACTTGGGCCAACGTGCTGCCGGGTTGCGGACCGACCCAGACCGCGTCGAACTGTTTGCCCACCGACAAGTCACCGATCTCGTGATCCATCTCCAGCGCGGCGGCTCCGGCCGCAGTGGCCAGATACAGCATGTGCGCGGCGGTGAGGGGTAGCCCGTCCGCCCCGAGCAGGGCCTGCATGTAGTAGGACTGCAAACCTTCGCGCAGCAGCGAGAAGCTTGTGCCGGCGCCCACGTCGGTGCCCAGCGTCACCCGCACCCCATGCTCGACGTGGCGGCGTAATGGGAACAGCCCGCTGCCCAGCGCGCTGTTCGAGGACGGGCAGTGCGCCACAGTGGCGCCCGCCCCGGCCAGCTGGTCCAGCTCGGCGTCGCCCGGGTGCACGTTGTGCGCCAGCACGCTGCGCCGCTCGAGCAGCCGGTAGCGGTCGTAGGTATCCACATACGAATCGCACTCGGGGAACAACCCGCGCACGGTGTCGATCTCGGCGGTGTTCTCGTTGACGTGCGACGTGAATAGGGCACCGTCGACGTCGCTGAGCAGCGCCGCGCAGGACTCCAGCATCGCGGCGCTGGCCGACAGTGAGAACCGGGGGGTCACTGCATAACGCAGCCGATCCTTGCGGTGCCAGCGGCCGGCCAGCGCCAGCCCGTCCGCATGCGCCTGTTCTGGAGTGGTCAGCAACTCTGGGTTCAACAGCCGGTCGCTGACCACCAAGCCGGCACTGATCCGCAGTCCGCTGGCCGCTGCCCGCTCGAACAGGCAGTCCACCGCGGACGCAAAGTGTGCCCCGAAGACCAGTGCGGTCGTGGTGCCGGCCCAGATCAGCCCGTCGACGAACTCGGCGGCCACGTCGCGCGCGTAGTCGGCGTCGGCCATCCTGGCCTCCTCCGGCAGCGCACAGCGGTCCAGCCAGTCCAGCAGCGGCATGCCCAGCGCGCCGATCACCCGCACTTGGGGAAAGTGGACATGGGTGTCCACCAAACCGGGAAGCACGACGCCGCAGGTGAGGTCGACCACCTCGTCATCTGGGTTCTCGGCGCGGACCCGAGCGAATGGTCCCCGCTCGGTGATCACACCGTCGGTCACCGCGATAGCCGCGTCGGCCTCGGCCCGCAGGACGCCGCCGGCGAATGGCGACTCGGGCGTGTCCAGAACAGTCCCGCGATAGATCGTCATCGGGTCGCACCCGAGGCCTCGGCGTTCGCCTCGGTGCTTGCCTGACGCTCGCGCTGGAACCGCAACAGCAGGTCGGCGGCCACGCTGACGGCGATGGTCGCCGGTTCTTTGCCGGTGATTTCCGGCAGCCCGATCGGCGTGGTGATACGAGCCAGGGCGGCCTCGTCGTGCCCTTCCTCGGTCAGCCGTTTCGCGAACCGGCGCCACTTTGCGGAGGACCCGATCAGCCCGATCGAGCCCAGATGCCCGCAGCGAAGTGCGGCGTCGCAAAGGGCGACATCCTCGGCGTGGTCGTGGGTCATCAGCAGTACGTGGCACCCCGGAGGCAGCTCGCCGAGCACCAGCTCGGGCACCACGGCGTGGTGGGTGTGCACTCGCGCTTCGGCGTCGACGGTGAGCGCGGCCAGCCGCTCCGGGTCTGCTATCGCCGCACGGGAGTCGACGAGATGCAGCTCGATGTCGTGGCGCGCCAGGATGCGGGCCAGCTCGCAGCCGACGTGGCCCATCCCGAAGATCGCCACCGCGGGTACCACCGGCAGCGACTCGAACAGCACCGTGACCTCTCCGCCGCAGCACTGGACACCGTGCTTCGCTGGGGCGTGCTCGGTGAGCCCCCACGTCCGGGTCTCCGGCTCCCGAGCGCCAGCGGCCAGCAGTTCGCGCGCCGTGCGTAGCGCCGACTCCTCCAGATTGCCGCCCCCGATTGTGCCCCAGCAGTCCTGTTGGGACACAACCATTTTCGCTCCGGCATCACGGGGCGCGTGCCCCTGCGCGGTGACGATGGTGACCAGCACTCCGGGCAGTCGCTTCTTACGCAGTCGCTCCACCGCGCTCATCCAGTGCATCTCACGTGCCTCCGGCGATGATGGGGACCATGGAGGCGACGGCGGTGCGGGCGCGCTGGATGGCCCAGAACACCTGCTCGGGGGTGGACGGGCAACCCAGTTCGACGCAGTGCCGAGGTGGGCCGAATGCAGCGACGGCTTCCCGCAGCGCCTCGCGCACGCTGAAGGCCAGCATCAGCGGCGGCTCGCCGACGGCCTTCGAGCCGTACACGGCGCCGTCTTCGTGCGCCTTCTCCAGCAGCGTCACGTTGAACGCCTCCGGCATTTCGGAGAAGCTCGGCAATTTGTAAGTGCTGGCCGCTTGGGTGGCCAACCGGCCGCGGGATGGCCCGTCGCTGGTGTCCCAGCGCAGGTCCTCCAGGGTCAGCCAGCCGGCGCCCTGCACGAACCCGCCCTCCACCTGGCCGAGGTCGACCAGCGGTGACAGGCTGTCACCCACGTCGTGCACGATGTCCACTCGGCGCAGCCGGTACGCCCCGGTAAACCCGTCCACTTCCACCTCACTGGCCGCCGCCCCATAGGCGAAGTACTTGAACGGCGAGCCCTGCATGCGATTCGGATCCCAGTGCAGCCCGGCGGTGCGGTAGAACCCCGCGGCCCACAGCTGCACCCGCTGGTGGTAGGCGAGATTCACCAGCTCGGCAAACTCCAGCTCGCGGTCGGGGACTCCGAGGCCCGTCACTTTGCCGTTGATGAACCGGACGTCGTCCGGGTGAACCCCGAGCTCCTCGGCGGCCACCTCGGCCAGCCGGAACTTGATCTGCTCGCAGCCGTTCTTCACCGCGCCGCCGTTGAGGTCGGCGCCCGAGCTGGCCGCGGTGGCCGACGTGTTGGGCACCTTGTCGGTGCGTGTCGGGGCCAGCCGCACGACCGACAGCGGCACCCCCAGCGCGGTCGCCGCCACTTGCAGCATCTTCGTGTGCAGGCCCTGGCCCATTTCGGTGCCGCCGTGGTTGATCAGCACGGAGCCGTCCTTGTACACGTGCACCAGCGCGCCGGCCTGGTTGAAAGCCGTCAGGTTGAACGAGATGCCGAACTTGACCGGGGTCATGGCGAGCGCGCGTTTGGTGTGCTCGTGGGTGGCGTTGAACGCCTCGATCTCGAGCAGCCGCCGCTCCACGTCCCCGGATTCCAGCACCAGGTTCCAGGCCCGAACGAGCCGCTCCGGGTGGCGCACCTCCTGTCCGTATGGGGTGGTCTGCCCGGCCGTGTAGAAGTTGCGCCGACGCAACTCGCCGGCGCTCACGCCGAGCGCGGGCGCGCACTGGCCGAGGATGTTCTCGATCACCAGCATGCCCTGCGGCCCGCCGAACCCGCGGAACGCGGTCTGAGAGGTCTTGTTGGTCTTGGAGATTCGCCCGTGCACCTCGATGTTGGGAATCCAGTAGGCGTTGTCGATGTGGCACAGCGCCCGGCCCTGAACGGGTTCGGACAGATCCAGGCTCCAGCCGCCGTCCGCGGTCAGCGTCGCCGTCAGCGCCGCAATCGTGCAGTCGCCGGCGAAGCCGGCCTTCCACACCACGTGGAAGCCGTGGCGCTTGCCGGAAATGGTGATGTCCTGGGTCCGGTTGAACCGAACCCGCACCGGTCGGCCGGTGACCACGGCGCCCAGCGCCGCGACGGCGGCGTAGCCGTGCGGCTGCATCTCCTTGCCGCCGAAGCCGCCGCCCATCCGCAGGCACTGCACGGTCACCTCGTGGTACGGCTTGCCCAGCACGTGCGAGACGATGTCCTGGGTTTCCGTCGGGTGCTGCGTCGACGACTGGACGAAGACCTGCCCGTTCTCGTCGATGCTGGCCAGCGCGCAGTGGGTCTCCAGGTAGAAGTGCTCCTGCCCGGCGAACTCGAACTCGCCTTCGAAGACGTGCGCGCAGCCCGGAAACGCCGATTCCGGGTCACCGCGATGCAGCGTGGGCCGGGCACCCTGGAAGCTCTCCGCGGCGATGGCTTCGGAGATCGTGATCAACGACGGCAACGGCTCGTAGTCGACGGCAACCTTCGTGGCCCCGATCCGAGCCGCCTCCAGGGTCTCGGCGAGCACCCAGCACACCGGGTGCCCGTAGTACATGATCTCGCTGGGGAACAGGGGCTCATCGTGCTTGACGCCGGCGTCGTTGACCCCGGGCACGTCGTTGGCCGTGAGCACGTGCACCACTCCGGGCACGGCCAAAGCCGGCGCGGTGTCCAGCGCCCGCACCTTCGCGTGCGCGTGCGGGGCCTGCACCGGATATGCGTGCAGCGCGCCCGGGTAGCGGCTGACCAGGTCGTCGGTGTATAGCGCGAGCCCGGTGACGTGCAGGTCCGCGCTTTCGTGCGGCATTTCGACGCCGACCACCGGCTGCGGTGGGCGGGTGCTGAGCTCACTCATGCCTCGACTCCTCCTCGCTGCGGTCCTCACTCGTCGTCACCTTCGGGGTGCTCATGTCGAAACCCCTTCCGGGACACCGGATTCGGCGTAGAACTTGAGCAGCGACTGCTCGAGCATCGCCGCGCGGAAAGCGGCGCTGGCGCGGTGGTCATCGATGGGGGTGCCCTCGCGGCCAAGCACCGCCGCGGCCTCGCGCACCGTGTCGGCGGTCCATGGGCGCCCGCGCAGGGCGTCCTCGGTGGCGGTGGCGCGCACGGGAGAGGCGGCCACCCCGCCGAGGCCGATGGCCACCCGTTCGACTGTGCCCGCGACGATCTCAACGGCGAACGCGACGGCCGCGCTCGAGATGTCGTCGAACCGCCGCTTGGCGATCTTGTGGAAGGCGACCGTCGGCGCCAGCGGCAGCGGGATGCGCACCGCCCGGATCAGCTCGCCCGGCTGCTTCACGGTCTGCCGGTAGCCGGTGAAATAGTCGGCGAGTGGGACCTCGCGGTCGCCGCCCGGCCCGGCCAGCACGGTCGTCGCCTCCAAGGCCAGCAACACCGGCGGCGCGTCTCCGATAGGGGAGGCGGTGCCCAGGTTGCCGCCCAGGGTGGCGCCGTTGCGGATCAGCCGGGACGCGAACTGCGGCCAGAGCGCATCCAGCAGCGGGATCCGTCCGTCGAGCAGCCGCTCGGCCTCGGACAGCGTCAGCGCGGCGCCGATCTCGATGTTCAAGGAGCCGACCTCGAACGTGCGCAGCTCTGGCAGCTGATCCACGGCCACCACGAACGGGGCCCTCGCGCCGCGCAGGTTGACCTCGACACCCCAGTCGGTGCAGCCGGCGATCACCGTGGCGTCCGGCCGCTCGGCCAGCAGCGCCAGCGCATCGGAAAGGTTTGCGGGCCGGGCGAATTCGGCGTCGCCGACGCGCACGCGGGTGGCCGGCGTTGCGGGTGCGGGCGCCGCGCAGCGCCGGGCGAACGCATCGTCGGCGGGAGGGGTGTCCAGGGCGTAGGCGGCGTCGCGAATAGGGCGGTATCCAGTGCAGCGGCACAGGTTTCCGCTCAGCGCATGCAGGTCGAAACCGTTCGGACCGTGCTCGTGATCGGCCGCGCGCTCTCCGTTGCTGCGCGGGTCGGCCGGGGTCCGCTCCGGACGGTAGTACTCGGCGGCCATCGAGCAGATGAAGCCGGGTGTGCAGTAGCCGCACTGGGAGCCGCCGCGACACGCCATTTCCCGCTGGACGGGGTGCAGCGCGCCCGGCGCGCCCAGCCCCTCGGCGGTGACGAGTTCCTGGCCGTCCAGCGCCAGCACCGGAACCAGGCAGGCGTTCAGCGCGGTCCAGCGGGTGCGGCCCGCGCCGTCCGGCCGGGCCACCAGCACCGAGCAGGCGCCGCACTCGCCCTCCGCGCAGCCCTCCTTGGCGCCGGTCAGCCCCTGGTCGCGCAGCCAATCGAGCGCGGTGACGTGCGGCTGGATACCCACCACGGGGCGGGGTTCGCCGTTGACCATGACTGTGGCTGTAGTCATGACGCTGTTCCTTCCTTGCAGGTCACGGTACTCGCGCGAGCCAGCAGTGTGCGGTGCGCGTGGACCGCGGATTGGGTGAGTTCGTCCTCGTCGACGGTGACCACACGGTCCCGCTCGACCACTGTGCGGCCGCCGACCATCAGCAGCTCCAGGGGCGGGGCAGAGCCCAATACGAGCGCCGCGACCGGGTCGGCGATGTCGGCGTGCGGTAGGCCGTCGAGCCGCCAGACCGCGATGTCGGCCTGTTTGCCCGGCTCCAGGGAGCCGATCTGATCGTCCCAGCCGAGCAGCCGTGCTCCGCCGATTGTCGCCAATGCCAGCGCGTCCCGCACGGTCAGCGCCTGCGGGCCGCCGCGGGCGCGGGCGAACAGCAGGGCGTGGCGGGCCTCCTCGATCAGCGAGCTGGCCTCGTTGCTGGCCGCCCCGTCGACGCCAAGGCCCACCGGGACGCCGGCCGTGAGCAGGTCTGCGGTGCGCGCGATGCCGGCGCCCAGCCGGGCGTTCGACGACGGGCAATGCGCCACACCGGTGCCGGCGACGGCCAGCTTCTTGATCGCGGGGTCGTCGAAATGGATGCCGTGGGCCAGCCATACGTCGTCGCCCAGCCAGCCCAGCGTCTCCAGGTAGTCCACCGGGCTGCGGCCGAACCGGGTCCGGCAGAACTCCTCCTCGTCGAGGGTCTCCGCCAGGTGGGTGTGCAGTCGCACGCCCTTGTCCCGCGCCAGCGCGGCGGCCTCACGCAGCAGGTCCTCGGTGACCGAGAACGGCGAGCAGGGTGCCAACCCGATGCGCAGCATCGAGTCGGGGCCCGGGTCATGGTGGGTGTCGATCGCGGTGGCGCTCGCCCTCATGATGGCGTCGACGTCCTCGACCACATGGTCCGGGGGCAGCCCGCCGGCGCTCCGGCCGAGGTCCATCGACCCGCGCGTGGGCATGAAACGCAGGCCGACCCGCCGGGCCGCGGAGACCTCGGCGCCGAGCAGGTCTCCGCCGTCCGCCGGGAAGATGTAGTGGTGGTCGGTGGACGTCGTGCAGCCGGTGAGGGCCAGCCGGGCCAGCCCCGCCGCGGCGGCGGAGGCGACGATGTCCTCGTTGATGCCGCCCCACACCGGGTACAGCGTGGTGAGCCAGCCGAATAGGGCGTCGTCGACGGCCAGCCCCCTGGTCACCCACTGGTACAGGTGATGGTGGGTGTTCACCAGGCCCGGGGTCACCAGGCAGCCGGTCACGTCGATATGCGGGCCAGGCACCCCTTCAGGCGCCCGCCCGGCGCCGACCGTCGTGATCCGGCCGTTCTCGATCACCACGTGTCCGGTGGTGTGTTCGGTCCGCGCGCCGTCCATGGTGACCACGGCAGCGCCGTCGAGGATGGTGCGGTCAGGTGCCACGGTACGTCCCGTAGCCGAAGGGATTGAGCAGTACCGGGACGTGGTAATGCTGGTCCGGGTTGGCGATCGTGAACACCACGACCACTTCCGGATAAAAGCAGTCACGACCGTCGGCTGCGAAGTAGCTGCCGCTGTCGAAGCGCAGCATGTAGTCGCCGGCGGCGAGGTTGTCCGGACCGATTGCGCCGATCCGGCCGTCGGCGTCGGTGGTCCCGTCGCCGATGCGCGCGCCGTCATGCTCCAGCGCGACTGCGATGCCCGTGGCCGCGCGACCCACGCTGGTGTCGAGCACGTGCGTGCTCAGGGTCGCCACTCACACCACATCCTTCAGTCGCAGCAACGCGATCTCGCGGAGCGCAGCGACCGTCTCGGCCCGCTCGGTTGCGCCGTCATTCCCCAGCCGGCGACGCAACTCGGTCAGGATCTCGCGCGAGCTACGCCCGGCGGCCCGGATCAGGAAGACGCGGCCGAACCGCCGCTCGTAGTCCCGGTTGCCTTCGGCCAGCGCGGCCATCACCGCCGCGTTGCCGTGGTCCACCTGCGCCTGCTCGCGGGAGGAGAACTCGGCGTCGTGGTCGGCGCCTGCCTGCTCCCCGATGCGGGGGTGGCGGTCGAGCGCAGAGGCCAACTCGGCGTCAGACAGCTGGGTCGCGGACGTCTCGGCGCGCGTAGTCAGTGCGGCGTAGTCCGCATAGGGCCTGCCGCCGGCCACCTCCGCCGCCCAGCGGGAGACATTCAGGCACGTCAGTAGCCGCCGCTTTGCCTCTGCCTCGGGGAGGGCGTTGAACCCGTCCACGGAGACGCCGTTGCGCGTGTCGGTCATGCAGGTTGCCTCTTAGGTGTCGAGGTGCCGGGTACGGGAGGAGTGGATCGGGTTGGCGTCGGCCACCAGCCGGTCGAACCGGAACCCGGCGATCTTCGCGATCTCGATCAACGCGGCCGCGTGCTCCTGCGTCGGCGAGTTGTTCAGCCGTTCCCAGCCGTGCCGCAACAGCTGCTCGATGTTGTCGTGGTCGCGCACGGCCATGATCAAGGTGAAACCGAATCGGTCCCGGTAGTCCTTGGTCAGCTCGGCGAGTTCCTGGTGCTCGTGTTCCGCGAGCCGGGTCAACCCAAGCACCGACTGGTCGGTCTTGGACTCCTCGCCTTCCTCGCCCATGGCCACAGACACCGCGCCGAGATCGGGATAGGAGTTGATGAGCTGCATCTGCTCCTCGGGGGTGGCTGCGAACAACGCCTCCTGGAATGACCGCCGCAAATCCTGGGTGTCGGAGAAGGGGCGCTGGGCGTAGGCCCGCTCCACCACCCAGTCCGGCCCTTGGAACAAACTCGAGAAGGTGCGGACGAACTCGTCCGAGGACATGTTGTTCACGTCTTGCAGCCGCACCAGGTCCCCGGGTATGCCGGCCACGGCCGGACCGCGGCTCTTGCCGATGTGGAAGAACAGCAGGTTCAGCCCGATCGCCGTGATGCTGCCCAGCGTGATCCCGCTGCCGAGGATGATCTGCGCCCAGTCCGGCACCGCCTTTGCTACGTCGGGCTGGGCGGTGACGTACATGGCCAGGCCCACGCTGGTGGCCACGATGACCACGTTGCGGTGATCGTGGAAGTCCACGCGGGACAACGTCTGGAACCCGACCACGGCCACGGTGGCGAACATGGCCAGGGCGGCGCCCCCGAGTACCGGGTGCGGGATGCCGGCCACAATCGCGGCGGCCTTCGGCAGCAACCCGAGGACGATCATGATGACCCCGGCCGCCGCAACGACGTAGCGGCTCTTTATCCGGGTCAGCCGGACCAGGCCGACGTTCTCGGCGAAGCACGTGTACGGGAACGAATTCAGGACGCCGCCGATGGTGGTGGCCAGGCCGTCGGCGCGGATCGCGCGAGCGATGTCGTCGCGCACGATGCGCTTCTCGACGATCTCGCCGGTGGCGAACACGTCGCCGGTGGTCTCGACGGCAGTGATCAGCATGACCACGATCATCGAGACGATGGCCGCCAGAGCGAACTTGGGCCAGCCGAAGTAGAACGGCGTGGTCACACCGACCCAGGCCGAGGTGACGACAGCGTCGAAGTGGGCGTCGCCAAGGAACCAGGCCACCAGGGTGCCGACCACGAGGCCGGTCAGCACCGCAACGGTGGCCATGAACCCCTTGAACACGCGCTGGATCAGCACGATGAGCGCCAGCGTGCCCAGTGCGTACGCCAGGTTTTTGCCGCTGGTGGGGTCGAGCGTCGGCCCGGCCCCACCGGCCGCGTCGGCTGCCGCCACGGGCAGCAATGCGATACCGATGATCGTGATCACCGAACCGGTCACGACCGGCGGGAAGAAGCGGATCAGCCTGGAGAAGAACGGCGCGATCAGGAAGGTGAACAACCCGGCGACGATGACCGAGCCGTAGATGACCAGCAGACCGTCGGTGCCCCCTCCCGCGGCCGTCCCGATGGCGATCATCGGGGAGACCGCGGTGAAGGTCACCCCTTGCAGCAGTGGTAGCCGCACGCCGATCTTCCAGAAACCCACCGACTGGATGATCGAGGCGATGCCGCACGTGAAAAGGTCCGCATTGATCAGGTGGATGAGCTGCTCGGTGCTTAGCCCGATCGCGTTCGCCAGCAGGATCGGGACGATCACCGCGCCGGCGTAGAAGGCCAGCACGTGCTGGAAGCCGTACACCGCGAGTTTGGGGGCCGGCAGAACCTCGTCGACCGGGTGCTTTAGCGCACGTGGTTTGTCGCCGGCTTTGGAGATGGATTTCGTCATGGTCGTGCCGTTCTCTAGCAGAAACCGGGAGTGTTCAACCAGGCGTCACCGGGGTCGGAGCCGCCCTCGCGTACGACGGATGCCTCGATGAGGCCGTATGGCCGGTCGGCGGAGATGAAGACCTCGTTGTTGTTCTCCACGCCGAACGGCGACAGATCCACCACGAAGTGGTGCTTGTTGGGTGCCGAGAACTTGATCTCGGCCACCTCGGGTCGCTTTTCCAGCACGGCCTCTCCCATTAGGTAGAGCGTTTGCTGCAGAGCCTTCGAGTAGCTGCCGGCGAACACCTCGAGCAAGGTGCGCTTGATGTCGTCGTAGGTCTTGTTCCAGTCGTCGACGTCGGTGTGCTCGTAGCGCCAGCGCGCGGTCAGCGCGGTGGCCATGATGCGGTCGTCGGTCTCCTGCAGGGTGGTGTATTTGTCTTTCAGGAACCCCTTGAAGCCCGACCCGGTCGACTTGAGGATGACCAGGTCCTGCACGCCGGAGACCACCCATGCCCGGCGCTCGTCCGCGCTGTCGTCGGTGGTGACGACGGCGCTGCGCACCTCGGGGCCGCGCCGGATGAACGAATGGTCATGGCCGGTACCGTTCACCTCGATCCGCTCCCAGGCGTACTCCTCGATCCCGATGCGGGACGCATTCGCTTTGGGGGTGACATCGAGGAAGTGGGCGCCCAACGCGAGCCCGAACTGCTCGGGCGAGGTGATGCCCTTCTCCTTGGCGAAGGCGAAAGCGGTGTTCTTCTGGGTGTCGGTGGGCAGCACGTCGCCCTGCTCTCCGGTGATGTGCGCCTCGCTGAAGTCGCCGCGCAGCGAAGTCGACACGTTCAGGTCGCGGATCTCGTGCCGGTCGGTGTCGCGATAGACGCGCACGACCCGGTTCTCTGCCTTGCCGTACTGGTTCGGTCCGAGGGCGATGCCCATGCCTACCCCTTGCTCGGTCTCGATCACTTGTCGCATAGCGGAAAAGTCCTCGTAACAAAACTTCATAATTCCGTAATGCGAAAGTAAACTTCCATTTCCGTGTCTATCGTGACGTGCCTCACACCGACTTGTCAAGGGTGCCGGAAAGGGCGACCAACGGCCGCGCCGCGGCGGCATCGCGACGTCCCTCGGCCCGGCCGCTCACGAATCCGAACGCCTGAGCGGGCGTCCCGCGTGCAGTGCTGCTGAAGTGGCGCTCGGCACTCTGGTGAATCCAACACTTGACAGCATGTGTGATCGCGACCACACTTTCAAATATTCGGAAATAAGAATCCGTAATGCGGAAAACCAGGGTGCGATGGCGCCGATACCGATAGCCCCCGCCCCGGCAGGAGCACAGTCGTGAAGATCCTCGTCGTCAACGTCAACACCACCGCCAGCATGACCGAGGCGATCACCGCGTCCGCGCGCTCAGTGGCCGCGCCCGGCACCGAAATAATCGGTCTCACGCCGACTTTCGGCGCCGAATCGGTCGAAGGCAACTTCGAGAGCTACCTCGCCGCGGTCGGCGTGATGGACGCGGTCACCCGTTACCAAGGGGAGTACGACGCGGTCGTTCAGGCCGGGTTCGGCGAACACGGCCGCGAGGGCCTGCAGGAGCTGCTCGACGTACCCGTCGTCGACATCACCGACGCCGCCGGCCATGTCGCCTCGCTACTCGGCCACAAATACTCCGTCGTCACGACACTCGACCGAACGGTTCCGCTCATCGAGGACCGGCTCAAGCTCGCCGGGCTCGACGCCCGCTGCGCCTCGGTGCGCTCCAGTGGCCTGTCGGTTCTCGAGCTCGAAGAGCGGCCGGAGGACGCCGTGAAGGCGATCGTCGCCGAGGCCGAGATCGCCGTCACCCAGGACGGCGCCGAGGTCATCTGCCTCGGCTGCGGCGGCATGGCTGGTCTCGACGAGGCCGTTGGCGCCGCCACCGGAGTACCCGTCGTCGACGGCGTCACCGCCGCCGTCAAGCTCGCCGAAGCCCTTATCGGGCTCGGCCTGACCACCAGCAAGACAAGGACTTTCGCCGCCCCGCGCCACAAGCACGTCAGCGGCTGGCCCTTGTCGCCCGGCGCCGACCGGTGATTTCACCCCTCACGATTCGGAGACACACTTATGGCCACCCAACATTTCGACCCCGCTGCCCTGGCGGCTCAGGATCCGGGAGGGCGTCTCTACAACAAGGACCTCAAGCCCGCCGAGCCGAACGAGCGCAAGTGGTCGACCTACAGCCTGTTCTCGTTGTGGATGAACGACGCACACAACGCCGGTAACTACACGTTCGCTGCGGGCCTGTTCCTGATGGGCCTCAGCCCGATTCAGGTGACGCTGGGAATCCTCGGCGGTGCGCTCGTCATCTTCGCCGGCTGCTGCATGTCCGGCTTCATGGGCCATGACACCGGTGCGCCGTACCCCGTCGTATCGCGGATGTCCTGGGGCATCTGGGGCGCCAACATCCCTGCGCTCGTACGCGGTGCGGTCGCGATTGCGTGGTACGGCATCCAGACCTTCCTCGCCTCTATCGCGCTGAAAGTCCTTCTGCTGCATTTCTTTCCCGGCCTCGAGGGCCTGGCCGAGACCCGCGTGCTCGGGCTCGATGTGCTGGGCTGGATCGCATTCGTGATCCTGTGGGCCATCCAGATGGTGATCGTGGCCAAGGGTATGGAGGCAGTCCGCCACTTCCAGGGCTGGGCCGGCCCTGCTATCTGGATTGTGATGATCGCGCTCGCGGTCTGGATGCTGTCGCAGGCGAACTGGAACATCTCCTGGACGCAGGGCGGCGGAGACGCGAATCTGTCGACCGGCGAACAGATTTACCACACGATCGCCGCCGTCGGTCTGACAGTCGGCGTCCTGGCTACCCTGATGCTCAACTTCTCCGACTTCGCACGCTTCGCCCCCTCGCGCACCGACGTCGTGAAGGGCAATGCCTGGGGGCTGCCGTTCAACTGGACCGCGTTCGCGCTGACATCCGTCGTCGTATCGGCCGCGTCGGTCTCCGTGTACGGCGAGGCCGTACTGGACCCGGCAGAGCTGCTCGAGCGTGTCGACAACGACATCATCATGCTGTTGGGCAGCGCCGTTTTCGTCATCGCCACCATCGGCGTCAACATCGTCGCGAACTTCGTGTCCGCCGCGTATGACCTCTCCAACGTCAACCCCAAGCGGATCAGCTTCCGCAAGGGCGGCATCATCACGTCCATCCTGGCGCTCGTCTCGATGCCATGGAACCTGTACAACAGCCCGGACGTGATCGCCTACTTCCTGGGTGGACTCGGCGCGCTGCTCGGCCCATTCTTCGGCATCCTCGCGCTGGACTACTTCTGGTACCGCAAGGGCCGGTTCAGCATTACCGATCTGTACCTGCCGACGCCGAAGTCGAAGTACTACTACCGCAACGGCGTCAACCCGCAGGCCGTAACGGCCTTCGTACCCTCGGCCGTGATCGCACTGGTGTTGGCACTCGTTCCGGCGTTCGAAAAGATCGCGCCGTTCGGATGGTTCATCGGCGCCGCGCTCGGTGCCGTCGCCTACTTCATCGTCACCCGCGGCCGTCCGCTCATCGACGCGCCCGTGCAGCAGGAGACGGCCGTGCCCATGGAGAAAGCCGCCGATTGACGACCCGACGAAGTGGCGGCAGGCCGGCTCTTGACGGTACCCGCCCAGAGCCTCTAATCTTTCATCATTCAGAAAACAGTTTCCACAATACGGAAGAGATGCAGATGGATCACCCGCTGCCCTACGAAGTCAACTGCTCGATCCTGTTCACCGAGCTGCCGCTGCTGAAGCGGCCCGACGCGGCCAAGCAGGCCGGATTCGAAGGCGTCGAGTTCTGGTGGCCGTTCGAACAAGCGGTGCCCGCCGACAAGGACGTCGACGCGTTCGTCGCCGCGGTCGGGGACGCCGGCGTGCAGCTCGTCGGGCTGAACTTCTTCGCAGGCGATATGCCCGGTGGGGACCGCGGCCTGGTGTCCTGGTCCGATCGCGCCGCGGAGTTCCGCGACAACATCGACGTCACAGTCGGCATTGGAGAGAGGTTGGGCTGCAAGGCGTTCAACGCCCTCTACGGCAATCGCATCGACGATGCCTCGCCCGAACAGCAGGACGAGCTCGCCGCCCAGAACCTCGCACTCGCGGCCAAAGCGGCCGCTCGGATCGATGGCACCGTGCTCCTTGAGGCAGTCAGCGGGGCACCGGCGTATCCGCTTCTGACCGCCGCCGACGCACTCGCGGTCATCGAGCGGGTCGGCGAGCCGAACATCGGTCTGCTCGCCGACCTCTACCACCTCGCTGTCAACGGCGACGACGTCGACCGGGTCATCGCTGACCACACCGACAGCATCGCGCACGTGCAGATCGCCGACGCCCCTGGCCGCAACGAGCCGGGTACCGGCTCACTTCCGCTGCTGCGGCAGCTCGCCGATCTCCATGCCGCGGGCTACCAGGGCTGGGTCGGTCTCGAGTACAAGCCACGCGGTGCTTCCGTCGACAGCTTCGGCTGGATCAAGAACTAAGGAGAACCACTCATGTCGAACATCGCCTTCATCGGCCTCGGCATCATGGGCAGCCCCATGGCGGTCCACCTCGTAAAGGCGGGACACCACGTGGTCGGTTACAACCGCACACCCGAAAAGGTTGCCGCGCTCGTCGACGCCGGTGGACGGGCGGCGGAGTCGATCGCCGACGCCGTACGCGGGGCGGAGGTGGTCTGCCTGATGGTGCCCGATTCCCCCGACGTGGTCGACGTGCTCACCGGCGACGACAAAGTTTTCGACAATGCGAAGCCGGGCACGCTCGTCATCGACTTCTCCAGCATCCGCCCCGACGTCACCACCCAGCTTGCTGAGCAGGCCGTGGCCAAGGGCTTGCGTCTCGTCGACGCACCCGTGTCCGGGGGCGAGGCCGGCGCGGTCAACGCGGCATTGTCGATCATGGTCGGCGGCGAGGCCGGCGACTTCGAGGCGGCCAAGCCCGTCCTGGACGCGGTGGGCAAGACGGTCGTTCATGTCGGCCCCAGCGGGGCAGGTCAGACAGTGAAGGCGGCCAATCAGCTCATCGTTGCCGCCAACATCGAGGCGCTCGCCGAAGCTGTCGTCTTCCTCGAGGCGTACGGCGTGGACACCCAGGCTGCGCTCGAAGTGCTCGGCGGCGGGCTTGCCGGCTCAAGGGTGCTCGACCAGAAGAAGCAGAACATGCTCGACCGCACGTTCGAGCCCGGCTTCCGAATTGCGTTGCACCACAAGGACCTCGGCATCGTCACCACGGCCGCGCGGGAGGCGGGCGTCGTCATACCGCTTGGCTCACTCGTGGCTCAGCTGATGGCCAGCGCGCTCGCCAACGGCGACGGCGGACTCGACCACTCCGGCCTGCTGCGCGGTGTGGAGCGACTGAGCGGAAGGACTCAATCATGACGAAGATGCGTGCGGTCGACGCCGCGGTGCTGATCCTGGAGAAGGAGGGCGCCACCCAGACGTTCGGTCTGCCGGGTGCGGCGATCAACCCGTTCTACAGCGCGATGCGTGCCCATGGTGGCATCAAGCACGTGCTCGCACGTCACGTCGAGGGCGCCTCGCACATGGCCGAGGGCTACACGCGCGCGACGGCAGGCAACATCGGGGTCTGCATCGGGACATCGGGTCCCGCGGGCACCGACATGATCACCGGGCTCTACTCGGCGTCGGCCGACTCGATCCCGATCCTCTGCATCACGGGTCAGGCCCCGGTAGCCAAGCTGCACAAGGAGGACTTCCAGGCGATCAACATCGCCGACATCGCCAAGCCCCTCGCCAAGTGGGCGGTCACGGTGATGGAGCCGGCACAGGTGCCGGGTGCGTTTCAGAAGGCGTTCCAGGTGATGCGCGAGGGCCGCCCGGGCCCGGTGCTCCTCGACCTGCCCATGGATGTGCAGCTCGGCGAGATCGACTTCGACGTCGACAGCTACGAGCCGCTACCGGTGGCGAGGCCGGCGGCCACCCGCAAGCAGGCGGAGAAGGCGTTGACCATGATGGCCGCGGCCGAGCACCCTCTGATCGTCGCCGGTGGCGGTGTGGTGAACGCCGACGCCGCCGAGCTGTTGGTGGCGCTGGCCGAGATCACCGGCGTGCCCGTCGTGCCGACGCTGATGGGGTGGGGCACCATCCCCGACGACCACCCGTTGATGGCCGGCATGGTCGGGCTGCAGACCTCGCATCGCTACGGCAACGCGACGATGCTGGCGTCGGACTTCGTGCTCGGCATCGGCAACCGCTGGGCCAACCGGCACACCGGCGGCGTCGACACCTACACCAAGGGCCGTACCTTCGTGCACGTCGACATCGAGCCGACGCAGATCGGTCGCGTCTTCGCGCCCGACTACGCGATCGTGTCCGACGCCAAGGCCGCGCTCGAGGTGCTGGTCGAGGTGGCCAAGGAGTGGTACGCCGAGGGCCGGCTTCCCGACCGCGGTGCGTGGGCCGAGTCATGTCGGGCGCGCAAGCGAAAACTGCAGCGCAGGACCAACTTTGACAACGTCCCGATCAAGCCGCAGCGGGTGTATCAGGAGATGAACAAGGCGTTCGGGCCCGACACCCGCTATGTCAGCACCATCGGCCTGTCCCAAATCCAGGCCGCGCAGTTGCTGCATGTGTACAAGCCGCGGCACTGGATCAACGCGGGCCAGGCCGGACCACTCGGGTGGACCGTTCCCGCGACACTCGGGGTCGCCACCGCGGACACCGAGGCCACAATCGTCGCATTATCGGGTGACTACGACTTCCAGTTCATGATCGAGGAACTCGCGGTCGGCGCCCAATTCAACATCGGATATATCCACGTCGTCGTGAACAACTCCTATCTGGGCCTGATCCGTCAGGCGCAGCGCGGGTTCGACATGGACTACTGCGTGCAGCTGTCCTTCGACAACATCAACAGCCCCGAGCTCGGCGGCTACGGCGTTGACCACGTCAAAGTTGCAGAGGGCCTGGGCTGCAAGGCGATCCGCGTCTTCGAGCCCGACGACCTGCCGTCCGCGCTGGAGCGGGCCAAACAGCTGATGGCCGAGTACCGGGTGCCGGTCGTCGTCGAGGTGATCCTCGAACGGGTCACCAATGTGTCGATGGGCACCGAGATCGACAACATCGTCGAGTTCGAGGAACTGGCGCTGACGGGCGAGGATGCCCCGACCGCCGTGGCGCTGCTGGACTGAAGCCGACGATGCCCACCGTCCTGGTCGCTCCCGACAAATTCAAGGGGTCGCTCACCGCCGCTGACGTCGCCGATGCGGTCGGCGCAGGGATACGACGGGCGCGGCCGGACGCTCGTGTTGAGTCGGTGCCGGTCGCCGACGGGGGAGATGGAACGGTTGCGGCCGCGCTGTCTGCCGGGTTCGAGCACGTTCCCGTCGTGGCGTCGGGGCCGACGGGCGAGCCGGCATACACCGGTTACGCCCGCCGGGCGGACGTGGCGGTGGTGGAGCTGGCCGACGTGGCAGGGCTGGTCCGGCTGCCCGGCGGCACACCGGCTCCGCTGACCGCGTCGAGCCGGGGCGTCGGTGAGGTCATGGCCGCGGCCGTCGCCGCGGGCTGCCGCAACATCGTGTTGGGGATCGGCGGCTCGGCCGGCACCGACGGGGGTGGCGGGCTTCTCGCAGGGCTGGGCGCGCGACTGCTCGACTCCGACGGGCGAGCGGTGCCCGACGGTGGCGCCGCACTCACCAGGGTCGCGAGCCTGGATTTGGCCGCCCTGCGCGAGCGGATGGCCCGCGTGCAGGTGGTGCTCGCCAGCGACGTGGACAACCCACTGACCGGGCCGAAGGGGGCCGCCGTCGTCTACGGGCCGCAGAAGGGCGCGACATCCGCACAGGTTCGCGAACTCGACGGCGCCCTAACACATTTCGCTGACATCGTCGCCGTCACCACGGGTGCGGACCTGCGCGACCATGCCGGCGCAGGCGCAGCTGGCGGGGTCGGATTCGGCGCGCTCGCCGTGCTCAACGCCGAGTTTCGGCCCGGCGTCGACGTCGTCCTCGACTTGGTCGGCTTTGACCGCCGACTCTCGCACGTCGACCTCGTGGTGACCGGCGAAGGCGCCATGGACGAGCAGACCCTGCACGGCAAGGCCCCCGCAGGCGTCGCGGCCGCCGCCCGGGCGGCGGACATCCCGGTTGTCGCGGTCTGCGGCCGCAACCAGCTGAGCGACGAATCGCTGCACGCGGCGGGCATCACCGCGGCGTACGCCCTGACCGACCTTGAGCCCGACGTAGGGCGATGCCTCGCCGACGCGGCAACGCTGCTGGTGCGTCTCGGGGAACGAATTGCTGCCGACCACCTGGCGGATAAGGTGGACCGCATCAACACCGGGGACAAAGGTAGATACCATGAGCGACACCACGATCAGCGGGGATGCTTCCATCGAGCCGAGCCCACGGCTCCACAACGAAGACCTTGCACCCGCACGCGAACGGAACTGGGGCACATACAGCCTCTTCGCGATGTGGATGTCCGACGTGCACAGCATCGGGGGCTACACGTTCGCGGCCGGGCTGTTCTTCACGGGACTCGTCGGCTGGCAGGTGTTCGTCGCGCTGGTACTCGGCATCACCGCGGTCTTCTTCCTGATGAACCTCACCGGCTTCGCCGGCCAAGCCACCGGCGTGCCCTACCCGGTGATCGCACGCATCTCCTTCGGTGTGTTCGGCGCCAACCTCGCCGCACTGATCCGGGCGGTCATCGCGATCGCGTGGTACGGCATCCAGACCTGGCTGGCGTCACAGGCGGTGGTGGTGCTCGCGGTCGCGGCCTGGCCCGGGGTCGCCGACCACCGTGGCCCGACCTTCCTCGGCCTCGATCTGCTTGGCTGGGCGGCGTTCGCGGTGCTGTGGGTACTGCAACTCCTGGTCATCCGGCGCGGCATGGAGACCGTGCGGCGATTCCAGGACTGGGCAGGCCCGGCCATCTGGGTAGTGATGTTCGTGCTCGCCGCGTGGATCGTGGTCGAAGCCGGGTCGGACTTCTCGCTGAACCTGACCGACGAACAGAAGACCGGCGGTGCCGCGTGGCACGCCTTCTTCGTCGCGATCGCGCTGACCATCACGTATTTCTCGACGCTGCTGCTCAACTTCTGCGACTTCTCTCGTTTCGCGCCCAACCGGGCCACCGTCGTGCGCGGCAACTTTTGGGGCCTGCCGGTCAACTTCATGGCTTTCGCGATCGTCACCGTGGCAGTCACCGCGGGCAGCATCGCTGTATTCGGAGAAGCGATCACCGACCCGGTCGAGATTGTCGCCCGGATCGACAACTTGTGGGTTACGGTCATCGGTGCCATCACGTTCGTCATCGCCACAATCGGCATCAACGTGGTCGCTAACTTCGTGTCGGCATCGTACGACCTTGCCAACGTCGCACCGAAGTACATCGACTTCCGCCGCGGCGGACTCATCAGCGCGATCGCGGCCGTGGTGATCACGCCCTGGCATCTATACGGCAGCCCGGAAGCGATCTTCTACTTCCTCGGCGGACTCGGCGCCCTGCTCGGTCCGCTCTTCGGAGTGATCTTCACCGACTACTTCCTACTGCGCAGGCAACGGGTGGCGGTTGAGGAGCTGTACCTGGACGACCCACGCAGCCGCTACTACTACCGGCGCGGCTGGAATCCCAAGGCGCTCATAGCCGGTGGCGTGGCTGCGGTGTTCTCGTTGTTCGTCGCGCTCTACAAGCCGTGGGAGGAGTGGTCGGCGTTCTCATGGTTCGTCGGCGTGGTGGTCGCCGCGGTGGTCTACCTCCTGATTGCCGCGCGCGACTTCCGGCAGCCGGAGCCGGCCCGACTCAAGCAGGAGGCGCAGTCGTGAGCGACCTCGATTTGGTGATCCGCGCCCCCCGCCTGGTCAGCACGGCGGGCGAGGTGAGCCGGATCGTCGGCGTCAAGGACGGCGCGATCGTCGCGATCGAGCCGATGGACTCGGACCTGAGGGCGTCGCAGGTGCTCGAACTCGCCGACGACGAAGTGTTGCTGCCGGGCGTGGTCGACACGCACGTACACGTCAACGACCCAGGACGCACAGACTGGGAGGGCTTCGCCAGCGCGACGAAGGCCGCGGCCGCCGGTGGCGTCACCACGATCGTGGACATGCCGCTGAACAGCATCCCGCCCACCGTCGATGTCGCAGCGCTCGAGGTGAAGCGCAAAACCGCAGAGAGCCAGGCGCACATCGACGTTGGCTTCTGGGGCGGCGCGGTGCCCGGCAATGTCGGCGACCTCCGCGCGATGTATGACGCAGGCGTCTTCGGCTTCAAATGCTTCTTGCTGCATTCCGGCGTCGACGAATTCCCCCCGGTCAACCCCGAGCAGCTCGAGGCCGCCATGCGCGAGATCGCCTTGTTCGACGGGCTGATGATCGTGCACGCTGAGGACTCCCACGCGATCGAACATGCGCCGACCGCTCACGGTGAGAGTTACCTCGACTTCCTGTCATCACGGCCGAGGGGAGCGGAGAACCTCGCCATCGCTCATGTGATCGAGTTGGCCCGGTGGACCGGCTGCCGCGTGCATATCCTGCACGTCTCCAGTTCGGACGCGCTGCCAATGATCGCGTCGGCGAGGCGCGACGGCATCGGCATCACGGCCGAGACCTGCCCGCACTACCTCACCTTCTCCGCCGAGGAAATCCGTGACGGCGCAACACAATACAAGTGCTGCCCACCAATAAGAGAGAGCGCCAACCGGGAGCTCTTGTGGCGGGGACTGCGCGAAGGGGTCATCGACCTTGTCGTCTCCGACCACTCGCCGTCCACGCTGGACCTCAAGCGTTTGGACATCGGTGACTTCGGGGTGGCCTGGGGCGGCATCTCGTCGCTGCAGCTCAGCCTCTCCGCGGTGTGGACGCAGGCGCGTCAGCGCGGCTTCGATCTGGTCGACGTCTGCCGATGGATGTGTCAGGCGCCGGCGAAGCAGACCGGCCTGCGTCGTAAGGGCCGTATCGATGTCGGATACGACGCCGACTTCTGCGTTTTCGCACCCGACGACGCGTTCGTGGTCGACGTGCACCGCCTGCATCACAAGAACCCGATCACGCCGTACGACGCTCGCCCGCTCGCCGGTCAGGTACGCAGTACATGGTTGCGGGGCAAGAAGATTGATATTGACCACGAGCCGCAGGGCCGGCTCCTGACAAGAGGTGCAGCATGAACGACGCGCAACGGTACTACGCGCCGACCGGCGGCCACCCACCGCAGACCCAGCTGACCACCGATCGCGCGGTCTTCACCGAGGCGTACGCGGTACTGCCCCGGGGCACCATGCGCGACATCGTCACAAGCAACCTGCCGCACTGGGCCGGCACCCGGCTGTGGGTGATCGCGCGCCCGTTATCCGGCTTCGCGGAAACCTTCTCGCAGTACATCCTCGAGGTGGCGCCCGGCGGCGGCAGCGACCGGCCCGAGCAGGACGCTGGCGCCGAGGGCGTGCTGTTTGTCGTCGACGGCGGCTTCACGCTCACGCTCGAGGGTGACACGCATGACCTCACGCCCGGCGGATACGCGTTTCTGCCACCCGGCTGCGACTGGACGCTGCGCAACCGCACCGCCGAGACGGTCCGGTTTCACTGGATCCGAAAGGCGTACGAGCGCGTCGATGGCATCGAGACTCCGGAGCCGTTCGTCACCAATGAGAACGATGTCGACGCGATCGAGATGCCCGGCACCGACGGGCGCTGGAGCACTCAGCGGTTCATCGACCCACTCGACGTCCGTCACGACATGCACGTCAACATCGTGAATTTCGGGCCCGGCGGCGTGATTCCGTTCCCGGAGACCCACGTGATGGAGCACGGCCTCTACGTGCTCGAGGGCAAAGCGGTCTACCTGCTCAACAACGACTGGGTCGAGGTGCAGGAGGGCGACTTCATGTGGCTGCGCGCGTTCTGCCCGCAGGCCTGCTACGCCGGAGGGCCAGGCCGGTTCCGATACTTGCTCTACAAGGACGTCAACCGACACGCCAAGCTGAGCCGGCAGTTCCTCTGACTCCGCCTTGCTTCCTTTGGCGTAACGCATTTTCCGTCCATTGGCGTGTGGTGCCACCGATGGAGGCCGAGGCGAAGAGGCGCCCGCACAGTACGCTCGGGCGGTGAGCAACCCGACCCTGCGCGTCCTGGCCGACCTGCCCCAACGGCCGGTCAGCCTGTCCGAATCGACATTGATCCTGATCGACTGCCAGAACACCTACACGCGCGGGCTGATGGAGCTCGAGGGTGTGCAGGAAGCGCTCGACGAGGCCGCCGCTCTGCTCGACCGGGCGCGCTCGGCGGGCATCCCGATCATCCATATCCAACATGACGACGGTCCCGGTTCGCTGTACGACATCGAGGGGGAGAGCGGCGCGATCGTGTCGCGGGTGGCCCCGCACAACGGTGAGCCGGTCGTCGTGAAGAACTATCCGAATTCGTTCGTACAGACGGACCTCGACGAAGTGTTGAAGACCGCAAACGCCACGAACCTCGTGTTGGCCGGCTTCATGACACACATGTGTGTGAACTCGACGGCCCGCGGAGCCTTCAATCTCGGGTATTCGCCGACGGTTGTCGCCTCGGCGACCGCGACCCGCGCACTGCCCGGCCTGGGTGACGAGACGGTGTCGGCGCAGGCGATGCAGACCGCCAGCCTGGCCGCGTTGGCCGACCTTTTTGCCGTCGTGGTTCCCGGCGCCGGTGACATTCCCGGCTAACCTGGCCAGCCGCTTGAAACGGGCGCGTAGCGCAGTGGCGTGGCCCGAGGCAGCGGCCGGCGCTTATCGGTGATGATCCCGTCGAGCATCAGCGCGACGTAGCGTCGCCAGCCGTCGCTGCTCAGATCCATCGTCCAGAGCACGCTGTTGAGCATGATCACGATCCGCGGCAGATCGTCGGGGACCAGGTCCTTGCGGACCAGGCCGGCTTTCTGGGCGCGACGCATGAGGTCGCTCAGCGCGTCGTTTAGCTCGGTGGACACATCGGCCGTCAATGAACCAGCCTTGCGCGCTGCCGCGAGGATGTTGTGTTCGCGGGCGCCGAGCGATGTCGCCGCCTCGATCAGGCCGGTGAGTCCTCGCAGTGGGTCCTCGGAGGCGCGAGCCCGTGCGATAACAGGTGACAAGTCCTCGGCGATGCTCTGATCCAGTGCGGCTCTGACCAGGTCGCCTTTGGTCGGAAACCTGCGATAGAGCGTCCGTTCGCCGACGCCTGCGCGGCGGGCGATGGCCTCGATGGGCGCATCCGGGCCCAATTCACCGTAGACCTCACGCGCCGCCCGCAGGATGCGCTCAGCATTGCGCGCCGCGTCCGCTCGCAAGGGCCGGTCGGCAACCGCCGTCATCGTCACAGCTTAACCGACAGTTGACTGCCACTAAGCTCAGGTCCTACGCTCGGCTAATTGACAGCGATCTGACACTTAACGGGAAACGCCGGTGACCTCAACAACTTCCGATTTCAACTCCCAGACAGACCTTCCCGTCATTCCCGCCCAGCGTGCCCCGGGATGTCCGCTCGCGCCGCCCGCCGAGTTCGCCGCCTGGCGCGACGCGCCTGGCCTGCGACGGGCGATGTACCAGGGCCGACCGGCCTGGGTGGTGAGCCGCTATCAGGACATCAGGGCTGCGCTGGTCGATCCGCGCCTGTCAGCAGACACCATTCCGGACTCCCTCGTGCCGAAGGGCGCTGACGAAGATACGGCCGTGATGTTCGCGCGGATCGACGACCCCGAACACCATCGGTTGCGGCGCATGATGACCAGAGACTTCACCTTCAGGCGGGCCGACGGCATGCGCCCGCAAATTCAGGAGATAGTCGATCGATATCTCGACGAGATGATCGAGACCGGGCAGCCGGCCGACTTGGTGCGCGATTTTGCTTTGCCCGTACCGTCACTGGTGATCGCGTTGTTACTGGGAGTGCCGTCAGCCGATCTCGAGCACTTCCACCGCAACACCACGGTCGCACTCGACACGAGGTCGTCGGACGACGAGAAGTCGCAAGCCTTCGGGGCGATGTTCACCTACATTCGCGATTTGGTGGACCACAAAGAGGGCGATCCCGGCGATGACTTGATGAGCCGCCTGGTCATCGACTACGTCTCGACCGGCCAACTCAACCGCCAGACCGCCGCGATAACCGGTGCGATCATGATGCAGGCCGGGCACGAAACCACTGCCAACATGATTTCGCTGGGGACGGTGGCGCTGCTGGGACACCCCGAGGTGTTCGAACGGCTTGGCGACACCGAGGACCCGGCTGTCATCGCCAACATCGTCGAGGAGCTGATGCGCTATCTCACCATCGTGCACAGTGAGGTCGAACGTGTCGCGACCGAAGACCTCACCATCGGCGGCCAATTGATCCGCGCAGGCGACAAGGTCGTGATGAACCTGCCCGCGGGGAACTGGGACCCCGAGTTCGTCGACCACCCGGAATATTTGGATGTAGACCGAAACACCCGCGGCCACTTGGCTTTCGGCTATGGCGTACATCAGTGCATTGGGCAAAACCTCGCCAGGGTCGAGATGCAGATCGCGTTCGCCACGCTGGCGCGGCGCCTGCCCGGGTTACGACTCGCGGTGAACTCCGACGAGCTGAGGTTCAAAGGCGAATCCGGGATCTACGGCATGAAGGAACTGCCTGTTAGGTGGTGATGCCCGGATTGCAGCGTATTCCCGGCTAACCTGGCCAACATGCGGATGTCGGCCAAGGCGGAGTATGCCGTCCGGGCCATGGTGCAGCTCGCCACCGTCGACGAAGGTGTCCTGGTCAAGACCGACGACCTGGCGAAGGCCCAGGGTATTCCGCCACAATTTCTCGTCGACATCCTGTCCGATCTGCGAACCGACCGGCTGGTGCGCAGCCATCGTGGCCGCGACGGCGGCTATGAGCTGGCCCGTCCCGCCGCCGACATCAGCATCGCCGACGTCCTGCGCTGCATCGACGGCCCACTGGCCAGTGTCCGTGACATCGGGCTCGGCGATCTGCCGTACTCGGGACCGACCGCGGCGCTGACCGACGTGTGGCGTGCGCTGCGCGCCAGCATGCGATCGGTGCTTGAAGGCACCAGCCTGGCCGACGTCGCCGCCGGTGCGCTGCCGCGGCACGTCGCCAAGATGGCAGGCGATTACATCGGCCAGGAAGAGCAGCGCGGGCACTCTGTCGGCTAGCGGCGTTTTCGTGGCCCGCGGGTCGCGATGCCGTCGAGCAGCATGCGCAGCCCGCGGTCGAAGTCTTCCTCGACCGTCGTCTCCATCGCCACGATTGCGAGCGCCTCGATGTGCGGATACGTTTCGGCCGCCACCGACCCGATCCGGGCGGCCGCGTCCGCGGCGTCACTACCGCGGGTGAGCGGTCCGGCCAGCTCGCTCTGCGCGGCGCCGACCACGAACCCCAGCACCGCGTGGAATGCGGCAAGACGATCACCGTCTGGCAAGCCGGCCCGCGTGAGCGCTGCGATCAATGCGTCGGCGGCGGCGAAACCCGTCGCCGACAACGTACGCCGAGTCAGCACAAGCGGAATCGCCGCGGGATGCGCTCGGATACCCCGCCACATCGCGTCGGCGATCGCGTACGCGTCGTGCTGCCAATCGTCGGTCGGATCGGGCAGCCGCACCTCGGCGACGACCGCGGAGACGACGAGTTCCTCCAGTCCTTCCTTGTCGGGCACGTAGTTGTAGACCGTCATCGGACCCGTACCGAGCGCGGCGGCCAGTGACCGCATGCTGAGCGCGCTCAAGCCGTTCGCGTCGACAATGTCCAGCGCCGCGGCGGCGATCTCGTCGGTCGTGAACCGTGCTCGCATTGTCTGACCCCTCTTGACAAGTACAGCGTACGTAAAGCAGTGTAGCGAACACGTACACCGTACTTATTCAAGGAGGCGCATATGCCGACGACCATCCCGACCGAACGAGTGGATTTCTTGTGCCATGGCACACGATGCGCAGCGTGGCTGACGCTGCCAGCCGGACCGGGACCGCATCCTGCCGTCGTGCTGGTGCACGGACTTGGCGCGACGCACGACATGATGCTGCCGCAGTACGAACAGCACTTCGCGGCGTCCGGAATCGCGACGCTGGCGTTCGACTACCGCTGCACCGGAGCCTCCGACGGCCAACCGCGCCAACACATCTCGATCCGCGAACAGTGCCTCGATGTCGCCGGGGCGATAGCACACCTCAAGTCTCGGCCAGAGGTCGACGGCGCGCGCATTGGGCTATGGGGTACGAGCTTGGGCGGCATGAATGTCGCCAGGGTGGCCGCAGCGCGCGACGACGTTGCGGTCGCAGTGGTGCAGTGTCCGATCGTGCACGGGCCCGGCGCGGCGCGGCGACTAGGTCTGCTCGCCGCGCTGCGGCTCACGCCCGCCATCCTGGAGGACCTGCTACGCGTGGCCTTCCGACGCGGCCGACGATACGTGCCGATCGTCGGCCCACCGGGAAGCCTTGCGATGGTGACCGTCGCCGGCGCGGAATCCGGTTGGCAATCCACGGTTCCGCCGGGCGGTCAGTTCGACAACCGGATCGCCGCCGTTGACGCGGTGGCCATGGTGACGACATCGGCAACGCGGCACGCGCGCCGGGTTGACGCCCCGTTGCTGGTCTGCGTGTGCGACGGGGAGACCCTGATGGATCCCGCCTATGCCGCGCTGGTTGCCCGCCGCGCACCCCGCGGGGTCGCCCGGCACTACGAATCCGACCACTTCGCGATTTATCATCCCCCGCTGCTGCCCCGAGTGCTGGTCGACCAAACCGCGTTTCTCAAGGAGCATCTCGGTGTCCACGCGTGATCTGCTGCGGACCAACGACGAACGATTCCACGCGTTGGCCGCCGGGTTCACGGCCGAAGAATGGTCGGCACCGAGCCTGTGCGACGGATGGTCCAACCACGATGTCTTGGGGCACCTGGTCATCGGCTGCAGCTCCGGGGCCGCGGCGGTGACGGCCGAAATCCTGCGCCGCGGCGGATCGTTCGACCGCGCGAACGCCGCGCTGGCCCGCTCGCTGGCAGCAACGCGCAGCCCCGCCGAACTGCTCGACGACTTCGGCCGGCTGATGCTGCGGCCTCGCGGGCTGGGCCGCTACTTCCCGCCGCGGCTACTGCTGGGGGATCACGTCACCCACGAACTCGACATGTTGTTCGCGCTCGGCCGCGAGCCGGCGATCGCCGCCGATGCTCTCGTCGCGGTGCTGAACACTCAAGTGAGCGTGCCGAATCCGTTCGTGCCCGCCTTCCGCAACAGCCGCGGGTTACGTCTGATCGCCACCGACGTGGATTGGACGCACGGTGAACGCGGCGCGATCGTGCGGGGCCGCGCTGCGGAACTCGTGTCCGTTCTCGGCAACCGGCCCGCCATGCTGACCAGCGTCGACGGCGACGGTGTCGACGTGCTGGCGTCGCGCGTCAGCCCGAACCAGATCCGTAGGGCCGGGTGAGGATCTCCAGGTAGTGCCCGCCCGGATCCTGGAAGTAGACGCCCCGGCCGCCGTCGTTGTGGTTGATCTCGCCGGGCCTGCTGCCCCGCGGATCGGCCCAATGCTGCATACCGCGCTCTTTGATGCGACCGTAGATCGCGTCGAACTCCTCCTCGGACACCAGGAACGCATAGTGCTGCGGCCGGATGTCCTCACCCTCGGCGACTTGCGCGTAGTCGAGGCTGACGCCGTGGTTGAGTTCTACCGCCAGGAACGGACCGAATTCCGTGGCGCTAGGCAGGCCGAAGAACTCGGTGAAGAAGTCGGCCGACTCCTGCCGATCTTTCGCTGCGACGATGGTGTGGTTGAAGGTGATTGCCATATCAATCCAGGATAGGACGGTGTCCGACATCGAGGTGCTGACCGGCCCACGGGTCACGCTGCGCGCGCCCACACTGGACGATGCCGAGCTGCTGTTCGCGCGCATCGCGTCCGACCGGGAAGTGACGCGCTATCTGTCGTGGCGCCCGCATCCGAACGTCGACGAAACGCGACGGGTGATCACTGAGCTTTTCAACGTCGGCGGCGAGACCACCTGGCTGATCGAATTGCGCGACGGCAGCGGTCCGATCGGGCTCTGTGGCTGGCGACGGCCGCAGCCGCACACCCTCGAGCTGGGCTATTGCCTGGGTCGGCAGTGGTGGCGCCAGGGAATCATGTCCGAGGTGGTGCAGCTGCTCCTCGACAGGGCCCGGCACGACCCGTCCGTCTACCGGGTGACGGCGCACTGCCACGTCGACAACACCGGGTCCGCGGCGGTGCTGGAACGCAGCGGGCTGACCCTCGAAGGACGGCTGGCGCGCTACGCCGTGCTGCCGAACATCAGCGACGAACCGCAGGACTGCCTGCTGTTCGGCACGGCGCTCAGGTGATACGAAGGACCGATGGCGTTCGACTTTCGCGATCTTGCTGTTCCGATCATCGTCGCGCCGATGGCCGGTGGGCCGTCGACGCCTGAACTGGCGGCTGCTGCGACCAATGCCGGCGGGCTCGGCTTCGTACCGGCGGGCTACCTGAGCGCCGACGTGTTCGCCGAGCGGCTCGCCACGGCGCGCAGCCTGTCGTCCGGCCCAATCGGGGCGAATCTCTTTGCGCCACAGCCGAGTGCGGGCACACCCGAGGAAATCGAGCTCTACGCCAAGGCGCTCGACTCCGAGGCACAGCGCTACGGTGCCACACTCGGTGAGCCGCGCTTTGACGACGACAACTGGGCGGCCAAGATCGAGGTGCTGCTCGACGTGCGGCCGGACATCGCGTCGTTCACATTCGGCGTGCCGAGCGCCGAGGAATGCCAACGGCTGCGCGAGGCCGGCATCACTCTCGTCGGCACCGTGACAACGCTGTCCGAGGCGCATGCTGCGCTGGCGTGTGGCGTGGATGCACTCGCCGCGCAGGGTCCGTCGGCGGGGGGGCACCGCGGCACCTTCGACCCTGCCGCGCCACCGGCCACTCAACCGCTGGACGAGCTGCTGGCCGAGGTAACAGCGGCCGTCGATGTGCCGGTCGTTGCTGCCGGCGGGTTGATGACCGCAGAGGATGTCGCGCGCGTCGTGGCTGCGGGCGCGGTCGCGGCCCAACTTGGGACAGCGTTCCTGCTTGCCGACGAAGCGGGTAGCAGCCCCGTGCACCGCGCCGCGCTGCAGGATCCTCAGTTCACGGAAACCGCTGTGACGCGGGCGTTTTCCGGCCGCTACGCGCGCGGGCTGCGCAACCGGTTCATCGACGAGCATGAGGCCGAGGCGCCGTTCGGATATCCCGAGATCCACTGGCTGACCAGCCCGCTGCGTGCGGCGTCGGTGCGGGCCGGCGACCCGCACGCCGTGAACGTGTGGGCGGGTACCGGGTATCGCAGTGCCAGGGCCGGATCGGTGGCGGAGATCATCATCAGCCTCAGGTAATGCCATCGACCGCCAGCGTGAAGTTATGTGCGAGATTTCCGCGAAATGTCGAACACAAGCTCACGCTCGGCGACGCATTTCAGCCGGCAGTCAGGTTCGGGCTGCGATCATGACAGCCAGGATGCGTCTACTGGTTGTCGAAGACGAGCAGCGCCTGGCCGCCGGGCTGCGGAAGGGGCTCGAGGCCGAGGGCTTCGCCGTCGATGTCGTGTACAACGGCACCGACGGCATCTGGATGGCGCGCGAAAACCCGTTCGACGCGATCATTCTCGATCTCATGCTGCCTGGCGCCAACGGCTACCAGGTGTGCCGGACGCTTCGCAGCGAGGGCAATTGGACGCCCATCCTGATGCTGACCGCCAAGGACGGTGTATGGGATGAGGTCGAAGGCCTCGACACCGGCGCCGACGATTTCCTGACCAAGCCGTTCTCCTATGCGGTTCTTGTCGCGCGGCTGAGGGCGCTGCGCCGCCGCGGCGCGCGGGCCCGGCCGGCGGTGCTCGAGGCGGGCGACCTACGGCTGGATCCGGCGACCCGGCGGGTGTGGCTGCGCGGCGAGCAGATCGAGCTCACCCGCCGCGAGTTCGCGGTCCTCGAGTACTTGTTGCGCCACCCCGACGAGGTGTTGTCGAAACGCGACATCATCGACCACGTATGGGATTTCGACTTCGATGGCGATCCCAACATCGTCGAGGTGTACGTGCGCAGACTGCGCACCAAACTACACAGGGACCAACCCGTTATCGAGACCGTTCGGGGCGCCGGGTACCGGCTGGTCGCCGCTCGTGATTAACCGCCTCGCCACGCTCCGGGCGATCACCACGGCCGTAGCGACGATTGTCGTCGCCATCGCGCTCGTGATCGGTGCGGCCGGGCTGATTGCCGCGCTGCGCAGCACAATGGTCGACGAGGTGGCCGAGGCCGCGCGGGCCCAAGCCTTCGACGTCGTGCGCCAACTCGAGGCGGGTCGGTCGCCGGTCCTTGAGGTGGCCGGCGCTGACGAGCAGCTGATTCAGGTGATGACGCCGGCCGGAGCGGTCGTCGCGTCAAGCCCGAACATGGCGGGCAGGCCCGCCGCCGTGCGACTGGCGCCCGGCCAATCCGCGCAGGTGGTCACGCCGTTGGACGACGATGAGTTCGTCGCGGTCGCCGAGGGCGCGCAAACGTCGGACGGCCTGCGAATCGTCCTGGTGGCCAGGGCACTAGTCGATGTTCTCGACACCACCACCGTCATCACCCGGCTGCTGATCATCGGGCTGCCATTGTTGGTGGCGGTGGTCGCGCTCACCACCTGGTTAGCCGTCGGTCGCGCACTGGCGCCGGTCGAGGCGATCCGCCGGGAGGTGGACGAGATCTCGGCCGCGCAACTGCACCGGCGAGTTCCGCAGCCAAAGGCCGACGACGAGATCGGCCGGCTGGCAGCGACCATGAACCGGATGCTGCAGCGCCTAGAGGGTGCGCGAAACAGCCAGCGCCGCTTCGTATCCGACGCATCGCACGAACTGCGCTCACCGATCACGGTCATCAGGCAGCACGCAGAGGTCGCGCTCGCCCATCCTGACCGGATGACGGCTGTCGAGCTCGCCGAGGTCGTGCTGGCCGAACAACAACGGATACAGCGCCTCGTCGAGGACCTGTTGCTGCTGGCCCGCGCCGACGAGCATGTGCCCACGGCACGTCAGCCGGTCGACCTCGACGACCTCGCCTTTGAGGAAGGCCACCGGCTACGCTCCACCACGTCGAAGCAGGTGGACACGTCAGGCGTTGGCGCGGTGCGGGTGCAGGGCGACGTCGACGCGCTGCGGCGGATGCTCCGCAATGTCGGTGAGAACGCCGGCAGGCACGCGTCGAATCGGGTCGACATCACGCTCGTCGAGCGCGACGACGAGGCGGTGCTCACGGTCGACGACGACGGGCCAGGAATCCCCGAAAGCGAACGGGCGCGGGTGCTGCAACGCTTCGTGCGGCTCGACGAAGCCCGGTCCCGCGACGAGGGCGGCAGCGGTCTGGGGCTCTCGATCGTCGATCAGGTGGCCCGCGCCCACGGAGGCACGGTGTCGATCGAGCAGTCCCCGCTCGGCGGTGCCCGTGTCCAGATCACGCTCCCTGTTCAGGCTGCTGTCAGCTAGCTCGCGGCACCCTTGGGCACATGAACATCACACGGATCGGGATTGCGACGGCAGTTGGAGCGGCGGCGGTCGCCATCGGTACCGGAATCGCGACGGCACAACCCGACGACGGCGAGGGCACGCCGATCACCGGCGAGGCGCTGACGACGGCAAGCCAGGCCGCGCTGGCCTTTACCGGCGGTGGAACGGTCACCGGCAGCGAGGTCGGTGACGAGGAGAGCCTCTACGAGGTGGAGGTGACTCTCGCTGACGGCAGCCAGGTCGACGTCCAGCTCGACGAGAACTTCGTCGTGGTCGGCAGCAAGAAAGACGGCCCGGGCGCCGACACCGAGCCCGACGCCGACGGTAACTAGGCCACGATGGTCGGCCAGCGGCTCGGCACCGTGCTCGCCTGCGCGCTCGTCGCCTCCGCATGCGGCGACACCAAACCTGCCGCTTCAGCGGAGTGCATCAACGTCGTCGAGGAGTCGGGCCAGACCACCGGCGAGTGCCTGCCCGTCTCGCCCGACGCACGGCGCATTGACCTCGTTACGCCGACATTCGGCAAACCCACGCCGATCACGAATCCGCTACATCCGACGAGCGAGGTCGCGCAGGTGATCATGGGCGGCCACGCGGAGGGAAAGCCCTTCCGCACCGAGGTCACGTTGTTGCCCGAGACCAAGCCGATCGAGTGGGGCGGCAGGACCGTGGACACCGCGGTCATCCAGTACGTTGCCTACCTCGACGGCCGCATCCACGAAGTGGCCCTCGACTGGTACGCGCAGGCCGACGACGGCTCGGTGTGGTACTTCGGCGAGGACGTCTTCAACTATGAAGACGGCAAAGTCGCCGACACCGAGGGCACCTGGATTGCCAGCGACGAGACGCCGGCCGCGATGATCATGCCGGCCAAACCGGCCGTCGGCAATGTGTACCGCCCCGAGAACGCGCCAGGGGTCGTGTTCGAGGAGGTGCGCGTCGAGAAGGTCGACCAAACTGTTGCAAGCCCGAGCGGCGACATCAGCGGCGCGATCGAAGTGATGGAGCTGCACATGGACGGCAAGCGCGAGGGCAAGGTCTTCGCGCCCGGCTATGGAGAGTTCTCCACCGGAAGCGAGACCGGGGACCTCGAGGCGGTGTCGTTGGCGTCGCCGACCGACAGCCGGCAGGGTCCTGCTCCTGCCGAGTTCACGGCGCTGTCCAGGGCTGTCGACGGAGTCTACGAGGCGGCCGCTGGCGACGACGCTGCCCGCCTTCAGCAAGCTATCGCGAATCTGAAGTCGTCCTGGGATGCGGTGCGCACCAAGGGAATCCCGCCACAGCTGGAGTCGCAAATGCGCGTCGACATCGGGGCGCTGAGTTCGGACGATGCGCAATCGGCAGCATTGCGCGTCGCACAGAACGAGCTCGATCTGCGGTTGCTGTACCAGCGCGTGATCGATGTCGACCTGGCCCGCTTGAACCTATGGGCACATCAGCTACCGGTCGACGTCGCTGCCGGGGACTCGGGGCTGGTGCTTGCGAACGTTGCCGCGCTGGAGCGGGTGTGGGAACGCACCAAGCACGGCGTTGAGCCAACGGCCGCGGTGGACACTGCGCTGGAGGAGCTTGAAAAGGCTTCTGAGAACATGGCCGCGGTGGAGAGCGCCGCGGCGGCGCTGTTCGCGGCGGTCGGAGGACTTCACACGCGCTGACCGATTCCTTTTCATGCCCCGTCGGGTCTATACCGGCATGGACATAACGCTCAATGATGCTGTCCGCGACGTGCTGGATGGGCCGCACATCGCGGCGATCGCGACATCGAACGCCGACGGGCGCCCGCAGTCGTCGGTGATCTTCGTCAAACGCGACGGCGACGCGGTGGTGTTCAGCACCATCAAAGGCAGGCTGAAGACCCGCAACATGACGCGTGACCCGCGGGTCAGCCTGCTCGTGGTCGATAAGCAGAACGGACGCTACGTCGAGATCCGTGGCACGGTGGAGATCACCGACGATCCCGAGAAGCGAGTGCTCTACGAAATGTATGACCGCAACATGGGCGGTATGGCGCCTCCGCCCGAGCCGGATGCCGAGCGGTTGATCGTGCGGATCACGCCGGACAAGGTCTACCAGTTCCCCGCGGCAGCGGCATGACCGAATTCATCCGTGAGACCGAGCCGTTCCGCCGCGAACTGCTCGCGCACTGCTATCGGATGCTCGGCTCGGCCCACGACGCCGAGGACGTCGTGCAGGAGACCTACTTGCGGGCCTGGCGCGGCTATCGGGACTTCGAGAATCGCTCGTCGGTGCGGACGTGGCTCTATCGTATCGCCACCAACGCGTGCCTGACGGCGCTTGCCCACGGCAGCAGGCGCGTGCTGCCGTCGGGTCTTGGCGCACCGGCCGACGACCCGCGAGCCGACGCGGTCTCTGCGCCAGATGTGTTGTGGTTACAGGCGATTCCCGATGCATGGGTAGCCGACGATCCGGCCGCGGTCGTTACCTCGCGTGAGAGTCTGCGACTGGCGCTAGTGGCCAGCCTGCAACACCTTCCGGCCCAGCAGCGCGCGGTGCTTCTGCTGCGCGACGTGTTGGCGTTCCCCGCCGCAGATGTCGCCGCGATGCTCGGCCTCAGTGTCACCGCCGTGAAGAGCGCCCTGCAGCGGGCCCGGGCCCGCATGCAGGACGTCTCCCCGAGCGCTGACGAGGTCATCGAGCCGACGGAACCGCGGGCCCGCGCGCTGCTCGAGAAGTACATGAGCGCGTTCGAGAATGCGGATACCGCGTTGCTGGAGGAGGCGCTGCGCCACGACGCCGCGTTGGAGATGGTCGGGTCGCGGACGTGGTTCGCCGGCCTGACGACCTGCCTGCCCTACCTCGGCGGAGTGGTTGGTGTGCAAGGTGATTGGCGGATGGTGGCCATCGCGGCCAACGGCCAGCCTGCCGCTGCGGCCTATCGTCGCGACGACGATGGGGTGCTGCGTGCGTTCGGGATCGCGGTACTTGACGTGACCGCAGCCGGGATCGCCCGCATCGTCGTGTTCAGCGATCCCGGCCTAGTCACGTTGTTCGGTCTGCCACTGATCGCTGAAGCAGAGTCCGCAATTTTGCATACAGGGTCGTGATTTCATGGATCCCACAGCCCCCAGTGCACTATTCGCAGGCCGCTAGCGCAGATCGTCGATGATCACGTCCCCGTTTTCCGACCGGGCGGTGACCACGGCAGCGGCGTTCTCCCGATCGGTCGCCTGCGGCACTCGTACCGTCGTGTCGCCGTTGTCCGTGCTCGCGTTCACCACGTAAGGGCCACGCGCCGGCAGCGCGATGATGACGTCGCCATTGTCAGTCGTGGCATCGAGGGTGCGCGGCGCGGCGTTGGAGAAGTCCACTTTGAGGTCGCCGTTATCGGTTGTGGCGCTGAACGATTCCGATACCGAGATCGGATCGCGGGTGACCACGTCGCCGTTGTCGGTGTAGATCTCGATCCGCCGAGCGGATCCGCTCAGAATCACCTCGCCGTTGTCGGTCCGAGCGATCAGTTGATCGAGGTCGGCCTGGGCGAACACAATTCCGTTGTCCTGCTGCGTGGTAACCGACAACCTGCGGGCAAGCTCGGGCGGCAGCACAAGTGTGATCTCGCCAGCCCGGCCCCAATCCAGGAACGGAGTCGGCTCACCGTTGATCGTTATCCGTGTGTCACCACCCTCGGTGTTGATCGCCAACGGGTTTGTCCCGGCCCTAGTGGAATTCACCATGCGCAGGTCGACACGGGGCTCGCGTACGTCGCGGTCGGCGGTGATCCGGACTGCAACCGGAGTGTCACCGGTATCGACGACGAGCGATCGCATGGCGGCCGGCAAGGGCTTGCTGTCGGTGATGACCCGGAAGCTGCTGATGCCGAAAGCCATCACGCCGAGGGAGACGAGGGACCCCACCACCAGGACCGCCGCGGCGGCGATGAGCACGAACCGGAACGCGGTGCGCCCGCCGGGGGAGAGCGGAGGCGGTGGCGTGGCCGGTGCCGGTGGTGGGGGAGCAATGGTGGTCACAGTCAAAACCCTTTCACTGGTTCATGATTCGAGGTAGCGCAGCACCGCCAGCACCCGGCGGTTTTCACTCTCATCAGGCGTCAGGTCCAACTTGGTGAAGATCGACGCGATGTGCTTCTCGGCGGAGCCGACAGAGATGTGCAGCGTGGACGCGATCGCCGAGTTCGTTCGACCCTCGGCCATCAGCTGCAGCACCTCGCGCTCGCGAGGAGTCAGCTCATCGAGGGCGCTGCGGCGATGGGAGCGCACCAGGATCTGAGACACCACTTCGGGATCGAGCACGGTGCCGCCACTGCCAACCACCTCGACCGCGTCAAGGAACGCAGGGACATCCGCCACGCGATCTTTGAGCAGATAGCCGAATCCCTTTGTGTCCGAGGCGATCAGGTCGGCAGCGTAGCGCTCCTCGACGTAGTGTGACAGCACCAGCACCGGCGACTCCGGGTTCTGGCTGCGCAGCAGCGCCGCAGCCCGGATGCCTTCGTCGGTGAACGTCGGCGGCATCCGCACGTCGACGATCGCGAGGTCTGGATGCTTGTCGTTGACGAGCCGCAGCAGGTTGGTCGCATCAGGCACGCCGGCGACCACTTCGTGGCCTGCGTCGGTCAGGATCCGCTCGATGCCGGCCCGCAGCAGCGCCGAATCCTCCGCGATCACGACGCGCATGGGAGCACCGCGGTGACGATGGTGGGTCCGGTGGCTGGGCTGGCGACGGTGAAGGTGCCGTGCGCGGCCCGCACCCGTTCGTCCAGCCCGCGCAGGCCGGTTGCGTTCTCGTCGGTGGTTATCGATGCCCCGCCGCGGCCGTCGTCGAACACCGTGACGTGCAGCTGGTCGGCCGCTTCGTCGAACCGCACGGTCACCACCGCCTGCGTGGCGTTGGCGTGTTTGGCGACGTTCGTCAAGGCCTCGGCGACGACGAAGTACGCGACTGACTCCGCCTCGTCGGGCAATCGGCGCGGCAGGTGGAGATTGATTGTCGTGGGAACGCCGGTGTTTTGTGACCGCTGCACGACCGCCGACAACGCAGCATCCAGCCCACGGTCCGCCAGGATCGTCGGCGCGATGCCACGCACCACGTTGCGCAGCTCGACAAGCGCGCTCTTGGCGTCGTCGTGCGCCTCGGCTATCAGCTGCTTGGCCGCCGGCAGGTCGGTGTCGAGCTTGGTCTGTGCCAGCCCGATCGTCATCGCGAGCGACACCAGCCGCGGTTGCACGCTGTCGTGCAGGTCGCGTTCGATGCGGTGCCGTTCGGTTTGCGCCGACGACACCGCGCCCTGCCGGGCATCGGCCAGCGCGCTGACCTGGTATTGCAGCGCGGCCGTCGGCGAAGGTGACAGCAGCCAGCGATCGATGACGGCGTCCACGGCGGGGGCGAAGACCAGGATCGCCACGGCAGCGCCTACCGCGACAAGGGCCAGCAGCCAGGCCAGCGGCGGTGATAGGAACGAGAGCCCGGCGTCGTCGTCGCTCTGTTGGATCGCGATCGCTGCGGCCGGGCCCACAAACGCGAAGACCAGCAGCGCAAGCGCGACACCAGCCGCCACCATGTCGTAGGCCATCCGCAGGTAATGATGGGCGGTGGCCTTCCAGAACCGCGCACCGCTGATGTCCAGCCATAGCTGATGCAGCCATCGCTGGATGCCCTGATGTGGCGACAGCCGCCGTGGCGGAACACCGATGCCGAGGCCGAACACCGCCTCGCTGCGCACGCGCTCGACGTGTTCGACGCCGCGCATCAGGTACACGAATACCACGACGGACAAGGCGAAGCCGATGCCGCTTGGGATCGAGGAGACCCCAATGATCAAGATTGTCAAGGGAATCCAGAACCACACCGTGGCTATCGCTGCGCCGGTGAGCAAGGAGGCGCTCGGCAGCACGCCGATATTGCGGGCGGGCGAGGCGACTGGCTCGTCGACGGTGGCGGGCGCCGGGGTGGCATCGGGACTCATGTCGGTGACTGCGACCATGCCTTCAACCTATGGACCGCAGGCGAGGAGCGACACAGCGTTTCCCCGAGAACTTGGCGGGGGAAAACCCCCGTAAGCACTCGCCCTCACCGCCGCGAGCGTGCATGTTTGCGGGCGACACGCCGCTCATCGCGGGCATTTCACGCACGCTTGCGCCGGGATGATGACGGGTATGGCGACAACTGAGCGGCACCGGTTATTGAGCTATCTGGGCCCGAACTGGTTCGCATCAGTCATGGGAACCGGCATTGTGGCCACGGCCGGCGCGACGTTGCCGCTGCACGTCCCCGGATTACGGGCATTCGCCCAAGCGGTGTGGGTGGCGACGACGGTGTGGCTGGTACTGCTCATCCTCGCGGAGGTCGCGCACTGGGTGCGGCACCCGACGGTGGCCCGCAGTCACGCATACAACCCGCAGATGGGTCATTTTTACGGCGCGGCCCCGATGGCCTTGCTGACGGTCGGCGCCGGAGCGGTTCTCGTAGGCAAGGACCTGATCGGCGAGCGGGCGGCCGTCGACCTCGACTGGGTGTTGTGGACCGCGGGGACCCTCGGCGGGCTGTTCACCGCGATCAGCATCCCGTATTTGATGTTCACCCAATACCGCGTCGAGCCCGATGCCGCATTCGGTGGCTGGCTGATGCCAGTGGTGCCGCCGATGGTGTCGGCGGCGACGGGCGCGCTTTTGATCCCGCACATGGCGGCGGGCACCGGCCGCGAAACCATGCTCTACGGCTGCTACGCGATGTTCGGGCTGTCGCTGGTCGCGTCGCTCATCATCATCACCATGGTGTGGAGTCGCCTCGCACACTTTGGCACCTCGGGCACGGCCCGCGTTCCGACGCTGTGGATCGTCCTTGGCCCGCTTGGCCAATCCATCACGGCCGCAGGCCTTCTCGGTACGAACGCGGCACTGGCCGTCGAGCCGCATGTTTCGGACGGCATGGGCGTCTTCGCGATCCTGTACGGGGTTCCGGTGTGGGGATTCGCGGTGTTGTGGATCTCATTGGCGACGGCGCTGACGATCCGCACCGCGCGCCGCGGCATGCCGTTCGCGCTGACGTGGTGGAGTCTGACCTTTCCTGTGGGCACGTTTGTCACGGGCACCACGCAGCTGGCCGTCCACACCGGTCTGCCGTCGTTCCGCGTTGCCGCCGCCATTGCTTACGTCGGCCTCCTGACCACCTGGATTTTGGTGGCAATTCGGACGTTCCGAGGCGGCCTGCGGGGCAATCTATTCGCGCCGCCGTCGACCGATCCCATCAAGGCAAAGAAGGATCCGCCCGCCGCTACTTCGGGGCGGTGAGTTCCAGCGCGATGTTGTCCGGATCGCGGAACTCCAGAATGTACGAAGGGCCGATGTCCTTGACCGGCTCGTGTTCGACCCCGAGCTCATCGAGAAGGACTGCGGCATCATCCAATTCGTCCTTGCCGGCGACGCGGAAGGCCAGGTGGTCCAGTCCGCAGCGGTCCTCATGGAACGTGTCGGTCGCGACGGGCCGAAGGCCGATCAGCGCGCCGCCGAGGTCGTAGATCACGCCGCCGAACAAGAAGCCGAGCGCCTCGCGGGTCGCCTCGTCGGCGCCTTCGGGCGCCTCGACCAACACCGGCCAACCGAACACGCTCTCGTAGAACTGCCGCGACCGCTCGATGTCGGTGACGGTAAGCCGGACGTGCGCGATGGAGCTGGTGGTGATCGCCATGGACTCATGCTGCCAGCCGCGGCGCCGCGATGAGTTTCCGGCACCGCCGCGGTCTGCCCATTCGTCAATGTCTCGTCATCAGCAGGGAGCATCATCGTGACCGTCATCTCCACCGATCCCGTCAGCACCGACCTCGCGCGCGCAGACCGTCCATCGTGGGTCGGCAAGGTCGGCATCGTCATCAGCGTCCTCGTTACTGCCTTTTTGGCCTTCGATGTGTTCGGCAAGCTAGCCGCTGCGCCGCAGGTCAAGGAAGCCACGCAGGCCCTCGGGTTTCCGCCGGGCCAGGCGCTGGTCATGGGAGTCGTGCTGGCCGTTTGTGTTGTCGTCTACGTGGTCCCGCGTACCGCCGTGCTGGGCGCACTCGGCATCACGGCCTATCTGGGTGGCGCGGTGACGGCCAATATGCGCGTCGAGTCTCCGCTGTTCACCCACACCCTGTTCGCGGTGTATCTGGGCGTGCTGATGTGGGTCGGTCTCGCGATGCGGCGTCCGCAATTGCTGGCGGTCGTTGGGATCCATCGGGATTAATCCGCGGCCACCCATGCCAGAATCGCCAACGTGCGGATCGGGATGACCATGCCGGTGATGGAGCCCAACCTGGGCGCAGCGACGCTGAAGGCGTGGGCTCGCGCCATCGACGGCGGCCCCTTCTCGTCGCTGTGCTGGGGCGAGCGCATCGCCTTCGACAATCCCGAGTCCCTGACACTGCTTGGCGCGCTGTCGGCATGGACGGATCGGGTGCGGTTGGTGACAACGGTGGTGGTGCCACAACTACACGACCCCGTCATGCTGGCGAAACAGCTGTCGACCGGCGACATGCTCAGCGGAGGTCGGCTGACGGTTGGCATCGGCGTCGGCGGTCGTCACGAGGACTACCAGGCCGTCGGCGCCGACCCCGCGACGCAGACGATCCGGGGGCTGGCCGACAGCGTCGCAGTGATGAAGCGCGTTTGGGCCGGTGAGAAGGTCACCGAATCGGTAGTCCCGGTCGGCCCGCCACCGTTGCAGGCCGGCGGACCGGAACTGCTGATCGGCACGATGGGCCCGAAGACCGTGCGACGAGCTGCGGCCTGGGCTGCCGGGCTTGCCGGCACCACCCTCGACCTTGACGTCGACAAGCAGAACGAGCTGTTCGACGTGGCACGCAAGGCATGGACGGATGCGGGCAAGCCCAAACCGCACCTGGCGACCTCGTTCTGGTTCGCGATCGGCGACGACACCCAGGAGGCACGGGCGCAGGTACAGCGGCATCTACGCCGCTACATGAACTGGGTTCCGGCGGAGGTCGTTGATGCGATGGCGCCGACCACGGGTTGGGCGGGCAATGAAGACGAGTTGCTCGACGTCCTGCGCAAGTTCGAGGCCATCGGCACCGACGAGGTCTACCTCATCCCGACGAGCGCTGACATCGATCAGTTGCGCCGCATCGCCGATGTGGCAAAGCAACTCGGTTAGGTCGGACCTGGTGCGCACCGAGAGAACGTATCAGCGTGTCGCACCCGCGTGGCAGGCTCGCGACATGACCACACCGATGCCGCCGATCGTTTCGCGTACCGACTGGCAGAAGGCACGTGCTGACTTGCTGGTCCGCGAAAAGGAGCTCACCCGGTTGAAGGACTCGGTGAGCGCTGCGCGTCGACGCCTTCCGATGGTCGAGATCACCGAGCCCTACACCTTCGACACCGAGGCTGGATCCGCGACGCTGCTGGATCTGTTCGACGGGCGCAGGCAGCTGATCGTGCAGCATTTCATGTTCGGGCCAGACTGGGAGCAGGGCTGTGACGGCTGCTCGATGATGGCCGATCACATCGGGCCGGTGTCGCACCTGCACGCGAAAAACACGTCGTTCGTGATGGTTTCGCGTGCTGAGCTGGCGAAGCTACTGGCGTTCCGGGAGCGCATGGGCTGGGCGTTGCCATGGGTGTCGTCGGCGCACTCGTCGTTCAACGAAGACTTCGGCGCGACCGTCGACGGCGAGGAGATCCACTCGGTCAGCGTGTTCTTGCGCGACGGTGATCGCGTGTTCCACACGTGGCAGACGTTCAACCGCGGTGAGGAGCCGTTCATGGTGGTGTTCGACCTGCTTGACCTCACCCCGTACGGGCGTCAGGAGACGTGGGAGGACTCACCGGCGGGCTGGCCGCAACACCCGCCGTATGAGTGGATGCGGCTGCACGACTCCTATTGAGTTGGCATGGGATCATCAGGTGGCCGCACAACGGGCTGGATGTGACACCGTTGATCACGCACCGCTATCCAATAAACGAAGCGGCGCAAGCGATTACCGTCGCCGCGGACCGCAACAGCGGCAGCGGAAAGGTTCCCCCAACCTCGGAGGTGGCTAACGCACGCGGCCGGTGGGACGATAGACATATCAGAAAATAGTCGTGAGCGCCTTGCCGTTCGTCAGTGTGCGGCAGGGCAGCCAGCTGATAGAGGAGTTCACGATGAAACTGAAGCAGATCGCTGCGAGTGCACTTGTTACCGGCGCGCTCGGTGTCGCGTCCGTCGTGGGCGCCGGCCAGGCAGAAGCGCGGGATTGGTGCTGGTGGGGGTGGTGTGACGTGCCTCCGCCCGGACATTTTGTCCCCTCACCTGGGCACATAGGCCAGCTACCATTTGTGCCGCCGCCCGGACACTGGGACAAGCCCGCTAAGTGGTGGAGGTAATCGGCTGACGCGGATGGCCGTCTCGCTGCAGGGCGAGGAGGCCATCGCCATTTCGGAGCCTAGGGAAACACCCGATTCCTTGTCGGGCGTATTGAGCGAAACTCGGTGCACGGCCGCGCCCACGCGGGGTTGGGCGGCGGCCCCTAAGTGAAGACCGGTGTGCCGGCTTTACAGCGCTGGATCGCCAGTCGGATGGCCTGCAGCCGTCAGAACGGCGGCGGTGGCAACGGAATCGACGGCGGAGGCGGCAGCGGGATTTCAGGTGTGGTGGCAACTGCGGCGGGGGCGGCAGCGGCAGGCCGAGCGGAATCGCGGGCAGACCGAGTGACACCCCTGCCGGAACCGACACCTGCACGGGCGGCGGAATGTCGAGTGGCGGGGGTGGTGGGACGTCGAACGGGGCCGGTGGCAGATGCACCGAATTCAATGGCCACGGCAACCCGTTGTCGTGAACGGGCTCGGCCTGCTGCTCGTCCTCTTCGGCCTCGGTGGCTGAGGTGTCCGGATTGGTTGCCGCCGCTTGTTCGGTGGGCAGTTGAGGGTCGGCAGGGTCGGCGCCCGCTACGCCGGTGCCTAGCAGCAGCGCGCATAGGCTCACCGCGCCTCCGACTGTTGCTCCGGCCACGATCAGCCTCAAATTCAAGATCACTCCTAGAGTCGACTGGCGCTCACAACAGGTGCTGAAGTATCGAATGTCGCTGCGAGCAGAGTGATTTCGAGGCTCCGGGCGGCGTCAATCATCGCCGCGGGCGCCGCGAGCAATGCGGACAGGCGTCCTGCTAGGGACTAGACCTCGCGCCGCGACTGGGCGAAGAGAAGATGGCAAACGTCGATCGGCTTACCGAGGAACTATTGGCAGCGGTTCGCGTCGAGGCCATCTGAGTTGGAATTTTCGACTGCACCCGGCTGCAGCGACAGCTGGTTTCGGTCCGCCGCGTACTCCCGGCGATACGAGAGCTGATGTTCCAGGCAATCAGCGGATCATCGAGATTCGCGACTCCGGCCAAGCTCCGCAATTAACTGAAAGGACAATACTATCCGGATCGAACCACGTCGGAAGCCTTCCGGGGAAACATGGGTTTTTGCTGGGCCCCCGCTGTACGGTGAAGAAGATTCGACTTTTTGGGTATCCGGTCCGGCGCCCACATCCTCGGAGTTGTCAAGCACGCAACTGGTCGACACGACGCCGACTGCCGAACCCGAACTCAGGATGCATCATGATGCGTACTCGACTCTGCTCGATCATCGCGGCTGGCGGCCTGTCCCTCGCCGCAATCGCCGGGACCGCACCCGGGGCCAGCGCCACCCCCTTCTTAGATGGTTGCACCGCGGTACACGGCATACCAAAGACGCACACGCTCTCGGAGCCGAAAAATGGCGGCAATATCGAGGAATCGTGCGCGTTTCTGAACGACGGAGGAGGACTTGCGTGGACCGTGTGGAACTACTACTCCACGCTTCCCGTCCGGGCCCCAGTCGGCGATATTCAAGAGCCCCCACCGCCGCCCAAAAAGGGCGGGCCAGGTGGGCCCGGGCCAGGAGGCCCAGTGACGGATATCCCAACCCCTCCGGGGTGATTCCTCAGCGAAGGCAACGACACGCAGTGAATCACTTGGCCGTACATAGGGCATGGCGTTAAGAGCAATCGCCGAGAAATGCCGTCTGACCTGCGATGGAAGAGTGCCCCCGGCAGGATTCGAACCTGCGGCCTTCTGCTCCGGAGGCAGACGCTCTATCCCCTGAGCTACGGGGGCGCACGAGGAAAATACTGCGCCGATTGGGCATCGACAAGCAAGCGACAGCCTAACGCATCTCAGAGGTGGAAACGGATTCGGGCGCTCACCACCTCAGACCATAGGATGGACCCTCGTGACCCCCGCCGACCTGGCCGAGCTGCTCAAGTCCACCGCCGCCGCGGTGCTGGCCGAGCATGGCCTCGACGCGTCTGCGCTACCGGCCACCGTCACCGTCGAGCGCCCGCGTAACCCCGAGCACGGCGATTACGCCACCAACCTTGCCCTTCAGCTCGGCAAGAAGGTCGGCGCCAACCCGCGTGAGCTGGCCGGCTGGCTGGCGACTGCCCTGGCCGACCAAGACGGCATCGCCTCCGCCGACGTCGCAGGCCCCGGCTTCGTCAACCTGCGCATCGAGGCCTCCGCCCAGGGCGTCATCGTCAACAACGTCCTCGCCGCCGGCCCCGATTACGGCGACTCCGAGGTGCTCAAGGGCCAGAACATCAACCTCGAGTTCGTCTCGGCCAACCCGACCGGGCCCATCCACATCGGCGGCACCCGGTGGGCTGCCGTCGGCGACGCCCTCGGCCGGCTGCTGGCTACCCAGGGCGGGCGCGTGGTGCGCGAGTACTACTTCAATGACCACGGCGCCCAGATCGATCGGTTCACCAATTCCCTGATCGCCGCCGCCAAGGGTGAGCCAACGCCTGACGACGGCTACGCGGGCGACTACATCAAAGAGATCGCCGCCCAGGTGCTCGCCAAGGACCCCGACGCTCTGCGCCTGCCCGCCGATGAGATGCGTGAGACGTTCCGCGCCATCGGTGTCGACCTGATGTTCACCCACATCAAGGCCTCGCTGCACGACTTCGGTACGGACTTCGACGTCTACACTCACGAAGACTCGATGCACACCTCCGGCCGGGTCCAGCACGCCATCGCCAGACTCCGCGAGGCTGGCACGGTCTTCGAGAATGATGGCGCAGTCTGGCTGCGCACCACCGACTTTGGTGACGACAAAGATCGTGTCGTCATCAAGAGCGACGGCGCGCCCGCCTACGTCGCCGCCGACATCGCCTATTACCTGGACAAGCGCGAACGCGGGTTCGACCTGTGCATCTACATGCTCGGCGCCGATCACCATGGCTACATCGCCCGACTCAAGGCCATCGCCGCCGCCCTCGGTGAGGACCCCACCACCGTCGAGGTGCTCATCGGGCAGATGGTCAACCTGGTCCGTGACGGCCAGCCGATCCGAATGAGCAAGCGCGCCGGCACCGTCATCACTCTCGACGACCTCGTCGAGGCCATCGGCGTCGACGCCGCCCGGTACTCGCTTATTCGCTCATCGGTCGACAGCCAGATCGACATCGACCTGGCGCTGTGGTCGTCGGCCTCCAACGAAAACCCGGTCTATTACGTGCAATACGCGCATGCCCGGCTGGCCGCGCTGGCCCGCAACGCCGCCGAACTAAGCGTGAGCCCCAGCACCGATCATCTCGATCTCCTCACGCATGACAAAGAAGGCACCCTGATTCGAAACCTCGGCGAGTTTCCGCGTGTGCTGAAAACCGCTGCGGCCCTGCGGGAGCCGCACCGCGTATCTCGCTACCTGGAGGACTTGGCCGGCGACTACCACCGGTTCTACGACTCCTGCCGAGTGCTGCCGCAAGGCGACGAGTCGCCCAACGATCTGCACGGTGCGCGACTCGCGCTGTGCCAGGCCACCCGCCAGGTCATCGCAAACGGCCTTCACATCCTCGGTGTGACCGCTCCGGAGCGCATGTGAACGCTCATCCCGCCGGGCCCAGGCACGCTGAGGAAATCCACCACGGCGGCGCCCCGCCCCGGCCGCAATCACCCGCCGAGGTGCTTCAGCTCGCCCCGAACGTGTGGCCGCGCAACACGGTTCGCGGCGACGACGGCGGGGTCTCCATCGCCGGCGTGTCTGTCACCGATATCGCGGCGGAGTTCGGCACGCCGGTCTTCGTGATCGACGAGGACGACTTCCGTTCGCGCTGCCGGGAAATCGCCGCAGCCTTCGGGGGCGGTGAATACGTGCGCTACGCCGCCAAGGCGTTCCTGTGCACAGAGGTCGCGTGCTGGGTCGACCAGGAGGGGCTATCCCTCGACGTGGCAAGTGGCGGTGAGCTGGCCGTCGCACTGCACGCCAGCTTCCCACCCGAGCGAATTGCGTTGCACGGCAACAACAAATCTATCGAAGAGCTGACTGCTGCCGTCAAGGCGGGCATCGGACACGTTGTGCTCGACTCCATGACCGAGATCGAACGCCTCGATGAGATCGCCGGTGCAGCAGGCGTCGTCCAGGACGTCCTCGTGAGGGTCACCGTCGGTGTCGAGGCGCACACCCACGAGTTCATCTCCACCGCGCACGAAGACCAGAAGTTCGGTCTGTCGCTGGCCAGCGGTGCGGCGATGGATGCGGTGCGGCGCGTCTTCGCCACAGACCACCTGCGACTCGTCGGACTGCACAGCCACATCGGCTCGCAGATCTTCGACGTCGACGGCTTCGAGTTGGCCGCCCATCGGGTGATCGGCCTGCTGCGCGACGTCGTCGCCGAGTTCGGCGTCGACAAGACACGCCAACTCGAGACTGTCGACCTGGGTGGCGGACTGGGCATCTCCTATCTGGCACACGAGGATCCGCCGCCGGTGCAGGACCTGGCCGCCAAGCTCGGCGCCATCGTCCGCAATGAGTCCGCGGCGGTCGGTCTGCCCGCGCCTCGACTCGTGGTGGAACCGGGTAGAGCCATTGCCGGCCCCGGCACCATCACCCTGTACCAGGTTGGCACCGTGAAGGATGTCGCCGTCAGCCCCACCGCACACCGCTGCTATGTCAGCGTGGACGGGGGGATGAGCGACAACATCCGCACGTCGCTGTACGGCGCCGAATACGACGTACGACTTCTGTCCCGCACAAGCGATGCGTCGCCCGCGATGTCACGCGTGGTCGGGAAGCATTGTGAGAGCGGCGATATCGTTGTGCGCGACACCTGGCTGCCCGACGACGTCACGCCCGGCGACCTGCTGGGCGTGGCGGCCACGGGTGCGTACTGCTATTCCATGTCGAGCCGTTACAACCTGATCGGCCGCCCCGCCGTGGTGGCCGTGCGCGACGGGCAGGCCCGCCTGATTCTGCGCCGGGAGACAGTCGATGACCTACTGAGTCTGGAGGTGAGCCAATGAGCTCAGACGAAAAGCCCATCGGTGTAGCCCTATTGGGGCTTGGCAACGTGGGCAGCGAAGTGGCCCGCATCATCGAGGACAGTGCCAGCGACCTGACCGCACGCATCGGGGCGCCGCTGGTGTTGCGCGGTGTCGGCGTGCGTCGGGTCGCCGACGACCGCGGCGTGCCCGTCGAGATGCTCACCGACAATGTCGAAGAACTGGTGTCCCGCGACGACGTTGACATCGTCGTCGAGCTGATGGGGCCGGTTGAACCGGCGCGCAAGGCGATTCTGGCCGCCCTCGAGCAGGGCAAGTCCGTCGTCACGGCCAACAAGGCGCTGATGGCGCAGTCCACCGGGGAATTGGCCCAAGCCGCCGAACACGCCCATGTCGACCTCTACTTCGAGGCCGCCGTCGCCGGCGCTATCCCCGTGATCCGCCCGCTCACCCAGTCGCTCGCGGGTGACTCTGTGCTGCGGGTAGCAGGGATCGTCAACGGCACCACCAACTACATCCTCTCCGAGATGGACAGCACCGGAGCGGATTACGCGTCGGCACTGGCGGATGCCAGCGCGCTCGGCTATGCGGAGGCGGATCCGACGGCCGACGTCGAGGGCTACGACGCGGCGGCCAAGGCCGCGATTTTGGCGTCGATCGCGTTTCACACCCGGGTCACCGCCGACGACGTGTACCGCGAAGGCATCACCAACGTCACCCCGGCCGACTTCGAGTCGGCGCGGGCCCTGGGCTGCACGATCAAGCTGCTGGCCATCTGCGAACGGCTCACCACTGACGAAGGGCAGCAGCGGGTTTCGGCCCGCGTCTACCCGGCGCTGGTGCCGCTGGACCATCCGCTGGCGGCGGTCAACGGCGCCTTCAACGCCGTCGTCGTCGAGGCCGAGGCCGCGGGCCGGCTGATGTTCTACGGCCAGGGAGCAGGCGGCGCACCCACCGCGTCGGCGGTGATGGGTGATCTGGTGATGGCCGCCCGCAACCGTGTACAGGGCGGACGCGGCCCACGTGAGTCGAAGTACGCCAAGCTGCCGATCTCGCCGATCGGGTTCATCCCCACCCGCTACTACGTCAATATGAACGTCGCTGACCGGCCGGGTGTGTTGTCCGCTGTCGCAGCCGAATTCGGCAAGCGCGAGGTCAGCATTGCCTCGGTTCGCCAGGAAGGCATGGTCGACGAGGGCGGACAACCGTGCGGCGCACGCATCGTCGTCGTCACCCATCAGGCCACCGATGCCGCGTTGTCCGACACCGTTGCCGCGTTGGCCGATCTCGATGTTGTGCAGAGCATCAACAGCGTGCTCCGCATGGAAGGAACGGCCGAATGAGCGCCGATGAGCCGCTTGCGCGAAGAGCAATGACCACCGCCCCGCCCAAGACCGTTCACCAGCCCTGGCCCGGGCTGATCGCCGCGTACCGCGATCGGTTGCCGGTCGAGGACGGCTGGACGGCGATCACGCTTCTCGAGGGGGGCACGCCGCTCGTTCCCGCACCGCGCCTGTCCGAATACACGGGGTGCACAGTGCATCTCAAGGTCGAGGGGCTCAATCCGACGGGCTCGTTCAAGGACCGCGGCATGACCATGGCCGTCACCGAGGCGGTGGCTCGGGGTCAACAGGCCGTGCTGTGCGCGTCGACGGGCAATACGAGCGCTTCCGCCGCGGCGTACGCGGCGCGTGCCGGCATCACGTGCGCGGTCCTTGTGCCGCAGGGCAAGATCGCGATGGGCAAGCTCGCGCAGGCGGTCATGCACGGCGCGAAGATCATCCAGATCGACGGCAACTTCGACGACTGCCTCGAACTGGCCCGCAAGATTACGTCCGACTTCCCGACGGTATCGCTGGTGAACTCCGTCAACCCGTACCGCATCGAAGGCCAGAAGACCGCTGCGTTCGAGATCGTCGACGCGCTCGGGACCGCACCCGACGTGCATGCGCTGCCCGTCGGCAACGCCGGCAACATCACCGCGTATTGGAAGGGCTACACCGAGTACCACCGCGACGGGGTGTCCGCCAAGTTGCCTCGCATGCTGGGCACGCAGGCCGCGGGCGCAGCGCCACTGGTGCTCGGTGAGCCGGTCAGTCACCCCGAGACCATTGCCACCGCGATCCGGATCGGGTCACCGGCGTCGTGGGCATCGGCGGTGGAAGCCCAGCAGCAGTCCAAAGGCCGTTTCCTTGCCGCCACCGACGAGGAAATCCTCGCCGCCTATCACCTGGTGGCCCGCACGGAGGGTGTCTTCGTGGAGCCCGCGTCCGCGGCGAGCATCGCCGGACTGCTGAAGTCGATCGAAGACGGCTGGGTGGCGAAGGGGTCGACGGTGGTGTGCACGGTGACCGGCAACGGGCTCAAGGATCCCGATACCGCGCTCAAAGGCATGCCCGCCGTCACGCCGGTACCGGTCGACCCCGTCGCAGTGGTCGCGAAGCTGGGGCTGGTCTAGGGAGGTGAAGGGGAGCCTGCCGGCCGGGCTGTCGGCGTCCGCCGTCGTGGCCGCCTCGAGTGCAAACCTCGGGCCCGGATTCGACAGCCTTGGCCTAGCGCTCAGTCTTTACGATGAAATCGTCGTTGAGACAACAGAATCCGGCCTAAACGTCGAGGTCGAGGGTGAAGGCGCTGGCCAGGTGCCGCTCGATTCCACGCACCTGGTGGTGCGTGCCATTGAACATGGCCTGCAGGCCGCCGGCGTCACTGTCTCCGGCCTGAATGTGCGCTGCCGCAACGACATTCCACATTCCAGAGGCTTGGGCTCGTCGGCCTCGGCGGTCGTCGGCGGCCTCGCGGTCGTCAACGGCCTTGTGACACAAGTGAGGTCGAAGCCGCTCGCCGAATCGGAGTTGATCCAGCTGGCCAGCGAGTTCGAGGGACATCCGGACAATGCGTCGGCCGCCGTCCTCGGCGGCGCTGTGGTGTCCTGGACAGAACATGAGGGCGTGCTGCCGCGGTACTCGGCTGCACCGCTGCGGCTGCACCCCGACATCCACCTGTTTCCCGCGATTCCCGAGGAGCGTTCGTCGACCGCCGAGACGCGGGTGCTGCTGCCCGATCACGTCAGCCACACCGATGCCCGGTTCAATGTCAGCCGCGCCGCCCTGCTGGTAGTGGCGCTGACCGAGCGGCCCGACCTGCTGATGGAAGCGACTGAGGACGTCCTGCATCAGCCGCAGCGCGCGGCCGCCATGCCGGCTTCGGCGGAATACCTGCGGATACTGCGGCGTTGTGGTGTTGCGGCAGTGTTGTCCGGGGCGGGTCCCGCGGTTATCGCGCTGAGTCCCCGCCCAGAACTGCCTGCAGAGGCGCTCGAATACGGCGCTTCCAACGGGTTCACCGTCAGCAAGATGGCTGTTGGTGAGGCCGTCCGATGGACGTCCGGCGTGGTCGTTCGGAATTGACTTCCGGCGCGGGCTTGAATTCACAGGAGCCACATGTCCAACATGTCTTTCTTGCTTCCGGCACCGAAGAGGGATATCCTCGCTGCTGTCCAGCAATCGCAGCGTCTCTGCCTGCGCCGACACTAGGACGACCACCAAATTCTTCTTGTGGATGACGGTTCGCCGTACACCGGCGAAACCCTTCGCAATCAGCGCATCTGCTGATCGCAACGGACCCCCGCGTGACTTGATCAGCGAGGGATAGAAAGGAAATCCGTGACTGAAACGGACCTCTTCACGGCTGGTGGCAGCAGCGAAAACGTCGAGCTGCCGACCAGCGTGACTTCAGATACTTCAACCCCCGCGGAAGCAGACGCGTCGGTCGCGACGCCCACCGCGGAGACCGCCCCGACGGCCGACGTGGCCTCCGGCGATCGACCCGCCTCGCTTTCGACGATGGTGTTGCCCGAACTGCGTGCGTTAGCGAAGCAGATCGGCGTCGAAGGCGCCTCGGGGATGCGCAAGAGCGAACTCGTCGCCGCCATCCGTGAGCGCCAAGGCGATTCCAACGGTCGTGCCCGCGAACGAAGCGCCGACGCCAAGTCAGCGGAGGCCGCGCCATCAACGGAGGCCGCGCCCCCGGCCGATACTGCGGCCGGCGCCGGCACAACCGAGCAGCCCGCTCAGGAGCAGACACCGCCACGCCGCGAGCGTCGCGGGGCCTCTCGCGGGACCGGCGCGCCTGGCGGCTCGGACGAGAACAAGCAGGACTCCGGCCAGCAGAAGAAGGCCGACACCGAAGCTGAGCAAGCCCCGAAGCGACAGGACACCAAGTCCGACGGCGGCGACCAGCAAGGCGATCAGGGCGGTCAGAACCGCGGCGGCCAGAACCGCGGCGGCGGAGGAGGCAACGCAGGCGGCGACGCAGGCGATGACGACGGCGAGGGCCGTGGAGGCCGCCGCGGCAGGCGCTTCCGTGACCGCAGGCGCCGCGAACGTGGCGGCGAGGGCGGCGGCGGAGGCGACCGCGATACCGAACTGCGCGAGGACGACGTCGTTCAGCCCGTCGCGGGCATTCTCGACGTGCTCGACAACTACGCGTTCGTGCGCACCTCCGGCTACCTGGCCGGCCCCAACGACGTCTACGTGTCCATGAACATGGTGCGCAAGAACGGCCTGCGCCGCGGCGACGCCATCACGGGCGCGGTCCGGGTGCCCAAAGACGGCGAGCAGCCCAACCAGCGGCAGAAGTTCAATCCGTTGGTCCGGCTGGACACCGTCAACGGCGGTCCCGTCGAGGACGCCAAGAAGCGGCCCGAGTTCACCAAGCTGACCCCGCTGTATCCCAACGAGCGGTTGCGCTTGGAAACCACCACCGAGAAGCTGACCACCCGCGTGATCGATCTGATCATGCCGGTCGGCAAGGGGCAGCGTGCGCTGATCGTGTCGCCGCCGAAGGCCGGTAAGACCACGATCCTTCAGGACATCGCGAACGGTGTCACCAAGAACAACCCGGAATGCCATCTCATGGTGGTGCTCGTCGACGAGCGCCCGGAAGAGGTCACCGACATGCAGCGCTCGGTCAAGGGTGAGGTCATCGCCTCGACCTTCGATCGTCCGCCGTCGGATCACACCCAGGCCGCCGAGCTCGCGATCGAGCGGGCCAAGCGCCTCGTCGAGCAGGGCAAGGACGTCATCGTGCTGCTCGACTCGATCACCCGACTGGGCCGTGCGTACAACAACGCATCGCCTGCCTCCGGCCGCATCCTCTCCGGTGGTGTCGACTCGACCGCGCTGTATCCGCCCAAGCGGTTCCTCGGCGCGGCCCGCAACATCGAAGAGGGCGGCTCGCTGACGATCATCGCAACCGCGATGGTGGAGACCGGCTCGACCGGCGACACGGTGATCTTCGAGGAGTTCAAGGGCACCGGTAATGCGGAGCTCAAGCTGGACCGCAAGATCTCCGAGCGGCGCGTCTTCCCGGCCGTCGACGTCAACCCGTCCGGTACCCGTAAGGACGAGCTGCTGCTCTCGACGGACGAGTTCGCTGTCGTGCACAAGCTGCGCCGGGTGCTGTCGGGCCTTGACCCGCACCAGGCCATCGACCTGCTGATGAGCCAGCTGCGCAAGACCAAGAACAACTACGAGTTCCTGGTGCAGGTCTCCAAGACCGCACCGGGAAACATGGACTCCGATTAGACCAGCGGTTTCGGCGCGGCTATCCACGCTCAGCGTGGATTAGCGCGCCGAAGTCACACTCGCTGGGTCGGCCCGCATCCCGGGCATGACGTAGCGGCGCACGTACGCCTCGACCGCGTCGGCGTCACTTGGATCAAGGGTGTTCCCGGGAACGGTGGCGAGCGAAAGCACAACGCGCGCTACCCATTCCGACGCTTCGGCCGTGTTGATGTCCTTGTGAATCTCGCCGCGGTCACGCGCGGCGACCAGATAACGCGACCAGAAGTCGGCCAGATCTGGCACTAGGCCCTGCACCCCAGCGCCGGCGCACGCCGCGAACTCCTCGGGCTCATCCATGCGCAGCTTCATCAGTAGCGCGCCGGGATCGTCGTACGCGGTGCGGGCGCGAGCGATGCCCACGGCCATCTGGCGATCCAAGCCCTCGACTTGCTCGAGCACGGCGTGCGCCTCGGACCAGTACACGTCGTTGAGGCGCACGAGCGCAGCGCCCAGTAGCGAGACCTTGTCGGGAAAATGCCGGTACAGCCAGCCTCGCGACACCCCGGCGACCTCGGCCACCTCGGACACCGTCGTCGACCGGATTCCCTTGGCCTGTAGACACACCTCCGCGGCGTCGATCAGCCGATCACGAACGTTCCTGGTGGCGGTGCCGCTTGTCACTAGAGCATTGTGCCATCGGAGACACATTTTTAAATCTGTTCACCGCCTCGCCGGAGGAATAGCCACCCCCTGGCATGCGTTTAGGCTGCTGGCGGTTGAGCTGGCATAATGGACCGCCGACCCCCTCGGTTGCGGTTCACGCCGATTACCTCCAAGTCCTTGGAGGGGCGACCCGGAGCCACGAATGAAGAGGAACCATGAAAACAGGCATTCACCCTGACTACGTCGAGACGACCGTGCACTGCGGCTGCGGTGCCTCGTTCACGACGCGTAGCACCAAGAAGAGCGGGCAGATCCACGTTGAGGTCTGCTCGCAGTGCCACCCGTTCTATACCGGCAAGCAGAAGATCCTCGACAGCGGCGGCCGCGTGGCCCGCTTCGAGAAGCGCTACGGCAAGCGCAAGGCAGGCGCCGAGAAGGCACCGGAGACCAACGCAGCCGACAAATAGCTGGCTTCCCGACGCCCGATCTGACGCGCAAGCGCAGGCCGGGCGTCGGTTTGCGTTTCAGGGCAGATTTCGGGGAAGGAGGTCGACATGACGGACACCGCTCGTGCTGGATTCCCGGCTCAGCCGGGGGGAGCGATTGAGGCGCTGCTGACCGAGCATGCGGACCTCGAGCGTCAGCTCTCCGACCCGAACCTGCACGGTGACCCGGCAGCTGCCCGAAAAGTGGGCCGACGGTTCGCGCAGGTCTCGCCGATCGTCGCGACTTATCGCAAGCTCGAAGCCGCTCGCGGCGATCTCGAGGCCGCGAAGGAACTCGCCGCGGACGACGAATCCTTCGCCGCCGAGATCCCCGAGCTCGAGTCCACGGTCGAACAACTGGACACCCAGCTGACCGATCTGCTGGCACCGCGAGACCCGCACGACGCCGACGACATTGTGCTGGAAGTGAAGTCGGGGGAGGGTGGCGAGGAGTCCGCATTGTTCGCCGCCGACCTGGCCCGCATGTACATCCGTTACGCCGAGCGCCATGGCTGGACCGTCACCGTGCTTGACGAGACCTTCTCGGACCTCGGTGGCTATAAGGACGCAACGCTGTCCATCCGCAGCAAGGGCGACGCCGCCGACGGTGTCTGGTCCCGGCTGAAGTTCGAAGGCGGTGTGCACCGCGTGCAACGGGTGCCCGTCACCGAGTCCCAGGGCCGCGTGCACACGTCCGCGGCCGGCGTGCTCGTGTATCCCGAACCTGAAGAGGTCGAGGAAGTCCAGATCGACGAGTCTGATCTGCGCATCGACGTGTACCGGTCGTCGGGCAAGGGCGGCCAGGGCGTCAACACCACCGACTCCGCCGTGCGCATCACCCACCTGCCCACCGGCATCGTCGTCACCTGCCAGAACGAACGCTCACAGCTGCAGAACAAGGCCCGCGCAATGCTGGTGCTGGCGGCGCGACTGCAGGCACTGGCCGAGGAGCAGGCGAGCGCTGACGCATCGGCCGACCGGGCCAGCCAAATCCGCACCGTCGACCGCAGTGAGCGCATCCGGACCTACAACTTCCCGGAGAACCGGATCGCCGATCACCGGATCAACTTCAAGGCGCACAACCTCGATCAGGTCCTCGAGGGCGACCTCGACGCGCTGTTCGATGCGCTGGCCTCGGCCGACAAGCAAGCACGGCTGCAGAAGGCATGACCCCGCTCCGCCACGCGATCGACGCCGCCGAGGTGGCGCTGGCCGAGGCGGGAGTTGGATCACCGCGCACCGACGCCGAACTGCTGGCCGCCCACGCAGCGGGCACCGACCGCGGCAGGTTGGCCTTCGCTGACACCGGACCTGAGTTTCGAGACCGCTATGACGGGCTGGTCGCCCAGCGCGCCATGCGGGTGCCGCTGCAGCACCTCACCGGCTTGGCGGCATTCGGTCCGGTGACGGTGCACGTCGGCCCCGGTGTGTTCATCCCGCGTCCCGAGACCGAATCGCTGCTGGAATGGGCTGTCGCGCAACAGTTGTCGCTGCATCCCGTCATCGTCGACCTGTGCACAGGCTCGGGTGCGCTGGCGCTCGCGCTGTCGCAGCATTGGCCCGACGCCCGCGTCATCGCCATCGACGACTCCGATGATGCGCTCGCCTACGCCCGACGCAACACCGCAGGAACGCCAGTAGAACTCGTCCTGGCCGATGTCACGGCGCCGGGTCTGCTCACTGACCTTCACGGGCAGGTTGATCTCGTCGTCGCCAACCCGCCCTACATTCCGGATGGCGCGGACCTGGAACCCGAGGTGGCCGAACATGATCCGCCGCACGCGCTGTTCGGCGGACCGGATGGAATGGCCGTCATCGATCGCATTGTCGAACTGACGGCACGCCTGTTGCGTGACGGGGGAGCATGTGCGGTCGAACACGACGACACCACATCGACCCGCACCGTCGAGGCATTCACCCGCACAGGACGATTCGTCGACGTCACGGCCCGACGCGACCTGACCGGCAGGCCACGGTTCGTTACGGCGAGACGTGAGAGGGTGGGCTCGTGACCGAGCAGTTCGACTGCACCGATCCCGAGCAGCGCCAGACGGGCATCGCGTCGGCGATCAGTGCCCTCAAAGGCGGCCGGCTTGTCGTGATGCCCACTGACACCGTCTACGGCATCGGTGCGGACGCGTTCGACAGCGACGCCGTTGCCGCCCTGCTCTCGGCGAAGGGCCGCGGCCGCGACATGCCCGTCCCCGTGCTGGTGGGTTCGTGGCACACCATCGACGGCCTGGTGTACACGGTGCCGCACAGTGCACGCGAACTCATTCAGGCGTTCTGGCCGGGCGCACTGAGTCTCGTGGTGCGCCAGGCCCCGTCGCTGCAATGGGATCTCGGCGACGCGCACGGCACGGTGATGTTGCGCATGCCGCTGCATCCGGTCGCGATCGAACTGCTGCGCGAGGTCGGGCCGATGGCCGTGTCGAGCGCCAACATCTCGGGCCGTCCCGCGGCGGTCACCGCCGACGATGCGCGTGATCAGCTCGGGGACCTGGTCGAGGTGTATCTCGACGGGGGTCCCTCCGAACAACGGGCGGCGTCGACGATCGTCGACCTCACCGGCGCCCATCCGCGCGTGCTCCGGCAAGGCCCGGTCACGGTGGAGGCCATCGCGAAAGTGCTCGGGGTCGAACCCGAGTCGCTCACGGATTGAGCTCAGAGTGCAGCAGTACGGTGCGACGGTGGTCTACGCGGCGGACAGCCTGCTGGCGCTCAACGATCGGGGCGCGGGTGTGCCGCTGCGTGAGCTCGCCCTCGTCGGGCTGACGGCGGCGATCATCACCTACTTCGCGACCGGCTGGGTCAGGGTGCTGGCGCGGCGGCTCGGCGCGGTCGCCTATCCGCGCGAGCGCGATGTGCATCAGGCGCCGACACCGCGCATGGGTGGCCTGGCGATGTACACCGGCGTGGTGGCGGCGGTCCTGCTGGCGTCCCAACTTCCGGCGCTGACCCGGGGCTTCGTCTACTCGTCGGGCATGCCTGCGGTCGTCGTCGCCGGCGGCCTGATCATGTTCATCGGGCTGATCGACGACAAGTGGGGACTGGACGCGCTGACGAAGTTCGCCGGCCAGATCACCGCCGCGAGTGTGCTTGTCACGATGGGCGTCGCGTGGAGCGTGCTCTACATTCCGATCGGCGGCGTCGGCACCATCGTGCTGGATCAGGTGTCGTCGATCCTGCTCACGCTGGCGTTGACGGTGGCGATCGTCAACGCGATGAACTTCGTCGACGGCCTCGACGGGCTGGCCGCCGGGCTCGGACTGATCACCGCCTCGGCCATCTGCATCTTCTCCGTGGGCCTGCTGCGGGACCACGGCGGCGACGTGCTGTTCTATCCGCCTGCGGTGATCTCGGTGGTGCTGGCCGGCGCGTGCCTGGGCTTCCTGCCGCACAACTTTCACCCCGCCAAGATCTTCATGGGCGACTCGGGCTCGATGTTGATCGGGCTGATGCTCGCCGCGGCCTCGACCACCGCGGCGGGCCCGATCTCGCAGACCGCCTATGGCGCGCGCGACGTGTTCGCTCTGCTGTCGCCGTTCCTGTTGGTGGTAGCGGTGATGTTCGTGCCGGCGCTCGACATGTTGCTCGCCGTGATTCGCCGGACCCGCGCGGGCGTGCACTTCTCGACGCCGGACAAGATGCACCTGCATCACCGGTTGTTGCAGATCGGCCATTCGCATCGCCGCGTGGTGCTGCTCGTGTACCTGTGGGTCGGCATCATCGCGCTCGGTGCGGCGAGCACCATTTTCTTCGATCCCCGCTACACCGGAGCGGTCATGCTGGCCGCGATTGTGGTCGCCATCGTCGTCACGCTGATCCCGCTTCTGCGAAGCCGAGAAAACGTGTACGACGAGGAGTAGTAGACCCCCTCAATCATGTGTTAGGGTGCAGGCAGAACCCGAAAAAACCTCGCGGGTTGCCGGCCTCCGGGCCGACGGTTTATTGCCGATCGGCACGGAAAAACGACCGACAAAGGGAGCTGCCCCGTGGGTGATTCCAGCGAGCCCGTCGCCCTCCGATACGCTCGTGGCGCGACTCACAGGATCATCGGGACAGCAACTCGTGACGCGGGATAGAGGTGAAGCAGTGACGACGCCAGCGCAAGACGCGCCGTTGGTGTTTCCGTCCGTTGCTTTCAGGCCGCTGCGCCTGCTCGCTATCTGTGTAGTGTTCGCCGGACTCGTGACGCTGGCCGCGGCACTGCTCGGCCACGTGATGGTCGGCGTCTTCTTCGGCGTTGGGCTCGCCCTGGGTTTGCTCAACGCCGTCCTGGTGCAGCGCTCGGTTGAAGCCATTACGGCCGAGGCGCATCCGCTGAAACGCAAGATGGCGCTGAACTCCGCCACCCGCCTGCTGATGATGACCGTGATCGGGCTGACGATCGCGTTCATCTTCCGGCCGCAGGGCCTCGGCGTCGTGTTTGGCATGGCTTTGTTCCAGGTACTTCTGGTTCTCTCCACGGCGCTGCCGGTGATGAAGAAGCTGAAGGCCGGTGACCCGACTAGCACGGGCGGACTCGAAGGAGAGGCCACACCGCAATGAACGAGACGATCCTTGCCGCCGAATCCGGAATCCAGGTCGGCCACCACACGGAGGCTCACTGGTTCGGGTTGACGGTCAACACCGACACAGTGCTGGCCACCGCGATCGCCGCGGTAATCGTGCTCGGGCTGGCATTCTTCTTGCGCGCCAAGGTGACATCGACTGGTGTGCCCAACGGCGTGCAGCTTTTCTGGGAAGCCATCACCGTTCAGACGCGCGACCAGATCGAGGGTGCGATCGGCATGAAGATCGCGCCGTTCGTGCTGCCTCTGGCGGTGACGCTGTTCGTGTTCATCCTCGTCGCGAACTGGCTTTCGGTGCTGCCGGTGCAATACACGGACTCCTCGGGTGCCATCCACGAGCTGCTCAAACCACCCGCTTCGGATATAAACTTCGTCCTGGCGCTCGCACTGTTCGTATTCATCTGCTACCACGCCGCAGGCATTTGGCGGCGCGGCATCGTCGGCCACCCGGTCAAGCTGCTGAAGGGACACGTCGCGGTCCTGGCGCCGATCAACCTGGTCGAGGAGCTCGCAAAGCCGATTTCGTTGTCGCTCCGACTTTTTGGCAACATCTTCGCCGGCGGCATCCTGGTCGCGCTGATCGCGCTGTTCCCGCCGTACATCCTGTGGTTGCCCAACGCCATCTGGAAGAGCTTCGACTTGTTCGTCGGCGCGATCCAGGCGTTCATCTTCGCGCTGCTGACGATCTTGTACTTCAGCCAGTCGATGGAGCTCGATGAAGACCACCACTAGCCGACCCGAACAAGCAAGACCCACAACCTGGTAGGACCCCTACCAGTTATCAAGGAGGATAAGGAATGGATCCCACAATCGCTGCCGGCGCGCTCATCGGCGGTGGACTGATCATGGCCGGCGGCGCAATCGGCGCCGGTATCGGTGACGGCATCGCGGGTAACGCATTGATCGCAGGCATCGCCCGCCAGCCGGAAGCGCAGGGTCGCCTGTTCACCCCGTTCTTCATCACCGTCGGTCTCGTCGAGGCGGCGTACTTCATCAACCTGGCGTTCATGGCGCTGTTCGTGTTCGCCACCCCGGTCAAGTAGTCCGTTTCCATGGCTGACTCGACTGTCGTCCTGTTGGCGGCCGAGGAAGGTGGCCAAAGCAACTTCCTCGTCCCCAACGGCACCTTCTTCTTCGTGCTGATCATCTTCTTGATCGTGCTCGGCGTGATCGGAAAGTGGGTCGTACCACCCATTTCCAAGGTGCTGCGCGAACGCGACGCCATGGTGAAGAAGACCCTCGAGGACAACCGCAAAGCGGCCGAACTGAAGTCTGCCGCCGAAGCCGACTACCTCAAGGTCATGGGGGAGGCGCGCCGTGAGGCGTCGACCGTCCGCGACGAGGCTCGCAACGAGGGTCGCAAGATCGTCGAAGAGGCACGGTCGCGCGCCAATGCCGAAGTGTCTGGTGTGCTGCAGCAGGCCAGCGAAGATTTGACGCAGCAGTCGCGCGCGTTGACGACCGACCTGCAGGCGTCGGTGGAGAACCTTGCGGCAAGCCTTGCGAGTCGTGTGCTCGGTGTCGAGGTGACGAGCCGTACGGTCCCCGTCTCATCAGGTCAAGGGCGGTAAGCACAGTGTCGACATTCATCGGGCAGCTCGTCGGGTTCGCGCTCATCGTCTTCCTCGCCTGGAGATACGTTGTGCCGCCGGTCCGCCGCATGATGAAGCGCCAGCAGGAGGCTGTTCGCAATCAGCTTGCCGAGCATGCTGAGGCGGGGAAGAAAGTTGCCGACGCCGATTCGGAGCACGCCAAGGCGCTGGAAGAAGCCAGAGCCGAAGCGAAGAAGGTGATCGAGGAGGCGCGGCACGACGCCGAAAAGATTGCCGAGCAGCTTCGCGCCCAGGCCGACGTTGAACTGGAACGCATCAAAACGCAAGGTGCACAGCATGTTCAGCTGTTGCGCCAGCAGCTGATCCGCGAACTTCGGCAGAGCCTGGGGACTGAGGCAGTGCATCGCGCAGGCGATCTCGTGCGTGACTTTGTCTCCGACCCGTCCGAGCAGTCCGCGACGGTCGACCGCTTTCTTGCAGAGCTCGAAGATATGGCACCGTCGAGCACCGTTTTCGATGACGCGTTCACGATAAAGCTGCGCGCCGCCAGCCGCGCGTCAGTGACCAGCATGGTCGAACAGTTTGACGGCACCGTCGCTGACCTCGATGCCAATGGTCTGACGGGCTTGGCCGACGATCTGGTTCGGGTGGTGAAGATACTGCGCCGGGAGCCGATTCTGTCCAGGCATCTCGCGGACCCCTCGAGTGATTCGGCCCCCAAGGCCCAGCTCGCTGAGAGGCTGCTGTCCGGCAAGGTGTCCGACGCTGCGCTCGAAGTATTGAAAACCGCTGTGTCGCAACGCTGGTCGTCCACCTCGGACTTCATCCACGGCATTCAGCACATCGCCCGGCTGGCGTTGTTGGTGCGTGCCGAAGGCGATGACCAGATCGAGGATGTGGAAGACCAACTGTTCAGATTCAGTCGCATTCTCGATTCCGAGACACGACTGATCACTCTGTTGAGCGAGTACACGGCTCCGTTGGACGGTCGAATCAGCCTGCTGAACAACGTGCTTGGCCGCAGGGCGAGCAAGAACGCTGCGGATCTGATGCGCCAGACGATCGAGCTGCTGCACGGCGAGCGCGCTGACGACGCCGTCCGCGAGTTGGCGAATCTCGCGGTGTCTCGGCGCGGCGAGGTCGTCGCACATGTCGGCGCCGCCGACGAGCTCAGCGACGCTCAGCGCGACCGGCTTACTGAATTGCTCACCCGAATCTACGGCCATCCCGTTGCGCTTCAGCTGGACGTGAATCCAAAGCTGCTCGGCGGGCTGACGATCGCCGTCGGTGATGAGGTGATCGACGGCTCGTTGGCGTCCAAGCTGTCAGCGGCCGAGACCCATTTACCCGACTGACCCGGATAGCACCAGACCCACACACGAAGTAGGAAGACGAACACCATGGCAGAGTTGACCATCTCGGCGGATGAGATCCAGGGCGCCATCGAGGAGTATGTCGCCGGATTCGAGGCCGACACCGAGCGCGAGGAAATCGGCACTGTCATCGATGCCGGTGACGGCATCGCACACGTCGAGGGCCTCCCATCGGTGATGACGCAGGAGCTGCTCGAGTTCCCCGGCGGCGTGCTCGGTGTTGCGCTCAACCTCGACGAGCACAGCATCGGCGCGGTGATCCTGGGCGACTTCGAGAAGATCGAACAAGGTCAACAGGTCAAGCGCACTGGCGAGGTCCTCTCGGTTCCGGTCGGGGACGGGTTCCTCGGCCGCGTGATCAACCCGCTGGGTCAGCCGATCGACGGCCGTGGCGACATCGAGGGCACGGAGCGACGCGCCCTGGAGTTGCAGGCGCCCTCGGTGGTGCAGCGCCAAGGTGTGAGTGAGCCGTTGCAGACGGGCATCAAGGCGATCGACTCGCAGACGCCCATCGGCCGCGGCCAGCGACAGCTGATCATCGGCGACCGCAAGACCGGCAAGACCGCGGTGTGTGTCGACACGATCCTCAACCAGCGCCAGAACTGGGAAACCGACGATCCCGCGCTGCAGGTCCGCTGCGTGTACGTAGCGATCGGCCAGAAGGGAACGACGATCGCCAGTGTGCGTCAAACCCTCGAAGAGGGTGGCGCGATGGACTACACCACGATCGTCGCCGCACCGGCGTCCGACGCCGCCGGCTTCAAATGGCTTGCGCCGTATACCGGATCGGCCATCGCCCAGCACTGGATGTACGACGGCAAGCACGTTCTGATCGTGTTCGACGACCTGACCAAGCAGGCGGAGGCCTACCGCGCCATCTCACTGCTGCTTCGCCGCCCGCCTGGCCGTGAGGCGTACCCGGGCGACGTCTTCTACCTGCACTCTCGGCTGCTGGAACGCTGCGCCAAGCTGTCCGACGAACTTGGCGGTGGCTCGCTGACCGGTCTGCCGATCATCGAGACCAAGGCCAACGACATCTCCGCCTACATTCCGACGAACGTCATCTCGATCACCGACGGTCAGTGCTTCCTGGAGACCGACCTCTTCAACCAGGGCGTGCGGCCGGCAATTAACGTCGGCGTCTCGGTGTCGCGAGTCGGCGGTGCCGCACAGATCAAGGCGATGAAAGAGGTCGCTGGTTCACTGCGCCTCGACCTGTCGCAGTACCGCGAGCTCGAGTCGTTCGCGGCATTCGCCTCCGACCTCGACGAAGCGTCCAAGAATCAGCTGGATCGCGGCGCCCGCCTGGTCGAGTTGCTCAAGCAGCCGCAGAACAGCCCGATGCCAGTTGAAGAGCAGGTTGTGGCCATCTTCCTCGGCACCAGGGGCCACCTCGATTCCGTGCCTGTTCAGGACGTTCAGAAGTTCGAGCGGGAGTTCCTCGAGCATGTCAAGGGCTCGCACGAAGCGATCCTCAAGGAGATCCGGGAGAGCAAAAAGCTTTCAGAGGAGCTGGAAGACAATCTGGAACAAGTGGTCAACGATTTCAAGAAGGGCTTCGACACCAGCGACGGCAGCTCAGTAGTCCCGGATGAGCACGTCGACGCAATGGATGACGAAGACGTCGAAAAGGAATCGGTGAAGGTCCGCAAGCCGAAGCCGAAGAAGAAGTAAGGCGTTAGAACAGATGGCTGCCACACTGCGCGAACTGCGCGGCCGCATCCGCTCCGCGGGGTCGATCAAGAAGATCACCAAGGCCCAGGAGTTGATCGCGACGTCGCGCATCGCCAAGGCACAGGCCCGAGTCGAAGCGGCTCGGCCGTACGACCGTGAAATCACGAACATGCTCACCGAACTCGCCAGCGCCAGCGCGCTGGACCACCCGCTGCTGGTTGAACACAAGAACCCGCGGCGGGCCGGTGTGCTGGTAGTGACGTCGGATCGTGGGCTCTGCGGCGCATACAACGCCAACGTGTTTCGTCGGTCCGAGGAACTGTTCTCCCTGCTTCGTTCGGAGGGCAAGGAGCCCATCCTCTACGCGGTGGGCCGGAAAGCCCTGAATTACTACAGCTTTCGCAATTGGGATGTTCACGACTCCTGGACCGGTTTCTCCGAACGGCCCGACTACGAGAACGCGCAGGAGATCGCATCTACGTTGGTCGATGCCTTCACCGCCGGTATGGACGACGAAGGCGACGATCCTGGATCCGACAACATCCTCGGCGTGGACGAGTTGCACATCGTGTTCACCGAGTTCAAGTCGATGCTTTCGCAGTCGGCGATCGCTCGGCGTATCGCACCGATGGAGGTGGAGTACAGCGACGAGGACACGGGGCCGCACACGCTGTTCTCGTTCGAGCCGGACGCAGACGCGCTCTTCTCCGCGCTGCTGCCGCGGTACGTGTCCACCCGAATCTTCGCTGCGCTGCTCGAGGCGGCGGCCTCGGAGTCGGCGTCGCGTCGGCGCGCCATGAAGTCCGCGACCGACAACGCCGATGACCTCATCAAGGACCTGACCCTGATGGCCAACCGCGAACGGCAATCTCAGATCACCCAGGAAATCAGCGAAATCGTCGGTGGCGCGAACGCGCTCGCAGACGCCGCCGCCAAGTAGCCCGTAGGAAGAAGAGACATGACTGCTACTGCTGAAAAAGAGACCAGCACCGATACCGCAGGGCGGGTCGTGCGCGTCACCGGTCCCGTTGTCGACGTGGAATTCCCCCGCGGCTCAGTGCCGGAGCTGTTCAACGCGCTGCACGCCGAGATCGACTACAAGGATCTCGCGAAGAAACTGACCCTCGAGGTCGCACAGCACCTCGGCGACAACCTGGTGCGCTGCATTTCCATGCAGCCCACCGACGGCCTTGTCCGTGGTGTAGAGGTGACCGACACCGGCAACTCGATCGAGGTGCCGGTCGGTGACGGTGTCAAGGGCCACGTGTTCAACGCGCTCGGCGACTGCCTCGATGATCCCGGTTACGGCAAGGACTTTGAGCGTTGGTCGATCCACCGCAAGCCGCCGGCCTTCGACGAGCTCGAACCTCGCACGGAGATGTTGGAGACCGGTCTGAAGGTCGTCGACCTTCTCACCCCGTACGTCCGCGGCGGCAAGGTTGCCCTGTTCGGCGGTGCCGGCGTGGGCAAGACCGTGCTGATCCAGGAGATGATCAACCGCATTGCCCGCAACTTCGGTGGCACGTCGGTGTTCGCCGGCGTGGGGGAGCGGACGCGTGAGGGTAACGACCTGTGGGTCGAGCTTGCGGACGCGGATGTGCTCAAGGACACCGCCCTGGTGTTCGGCCAGATGGACGAGCCGCCCGGCACCCGTATGCGGGTGGCGCTGTCCGCGCTGACGATGGCGGAATACTTCCGCGACGAGCAGGAGCAGGATGTTCTTCTGTTCATCGACAACATCTTCCGGTTCACCCAGGCTGGTTCCGAGGTGTCGACGCTGTTGGGCCGCATGCCTTCCGCGGTGGGTTACCAGCCGACGCTGGCCGATGAGATGGGTGAGCTGCAGGAAAGGATCACGTCGACGCGTGGCCGGTCCATCACGTCGATGCAGGCGGTTTACGTGCCCGCTGACGACTACACGGACCCGGCTCCTGCAACGACGTTCGCGCACCTGGATGCCACCACCGAGCTCAGCCGTACCGTGTTCTCCAAGGGCATCTTCCCGGCGGTGGACCCGCTAGCGTCGAGCTCGACCATTCTGGATCCCAGCGTGGTCGGCGACGAGCACTACCGCGTCGCACAGGAAGTCATCCGTATTCTGCAGCGCTACAAGGACCTTCAGGACATCATCGCGATCCTCGGCATCGACGAGCTTGCCGAAGAGGATAAGCAGTTGGTGCAGCGGGCCCGTCGTATCGAGCGGTTCCTGAGCCAGAACATGATGGCGGCCGAGCAGTTCACCGGCCAGCCGGGCTCGACGGTTCCGCTCAAGGAAACCATTGAAGCGTTCGACAAGCTCTCGAAGGGCGACTTCGATCATCTGCCCGAGCAGGCCTTCTTCTTGATCGGCGGCCTCGAGGATCTGCAGCGCAAGGCCGAGAGCCTGGGCGCCAAGATGGACGACGGCAGCGGTGACGGCGCCCCGGCCAGCGACGAGAAGAAGGACGATTCGGACGCCGATAGCAAGGACGACGACGCCGACAAGGATGACTGACGATGGCGGAATCGGAATTGGACGTCGACATCGTCGCGGTTGAGCGCGAGATCTGGTCTGGCAAGGCCACATTCGTATTCACCCGCACGACTTCCGGCGAGATCGGCATTCTGCCTCGGCACATTCCGTTGGTGGCACAGCTGGTCGACGACGCGATGGTGCGCGTTGAGCGCGAAGGCGAGGATGACCTTCGCATCGCGGTCGACGGCGGGTTCATGTCGGTTACCGACGAAGGCGTGATCATTCTGGCCGAATCCGCGGAACTGGAATCGGAGATCAACGAATCCGCCGCGGAGCAAGACGCCGAATCCGACGATGCCGCAACCGCCGCCAAGGGCCGAGCGAGGCTTCGCGCCCTGGGCAAGATCGACTAGCGGGCCCGCCGATGAGCGCGTCCATGATCGCAATGGTCGCGCTGATCGGTGTACTGCTGTTAGTTGTCGTCGCACTCAGCTATCGGCTGTGGAAATTGCGCCAGGTGGGCGGAACGGCGGCGATCCTGCGGGATGTGCCCGCGGTCGGCGGTCATGGCTGGCGCCACGGCGTAATGCGTTACCGCGGTGGGGAAGCCGGCTTCTACCGGCTGTCCAGCTTGCGCTGGTGGCCCGATCGCAGGCTGAGTCGTCGCGGATTGGAAATCGTGTCTCGACGGTCGCCGCGCGGCGACGAATTCGACATCATGTCAGACGAGATCGCCATCCTGGAACTCCGTGACTCCAGCCCGGAACGCCGCCGGGGATATGAAGTGGCACTGGATCGCGGTGCATTGACGGCATTTCTGTCATGGCTCGAGTCACGGCCGTCGCCGCGCGCTCGGCGCCGGACGCTCTGATTCAATCGATTACGGGCACTGACCTTTTGGTGTTTTCGCAGGCGCTCATCCGCTGCTGTTGGTCTTCGCGCAAGCGCTCATCCGCTGCTTTGGTCTTCGCGCAAGCGCTCATCCGCCCGGTTGCCAAAGCACATCACCATCGGGATTGGCGACTCGCGACAAGATGAACAACAGGTCAGAGAGCCGGTTGAGGTACTTAGCCGGCAGCACGCTGACCGAGTCTTCATGGGTATCGATGGCCTTCCATGCTGAGCGCTCCGCCCGGCGTGCGACCGTGCGGGCCACGTGCAGAAGCGCCGAGAGCGCCGTACCTCCCGGCAGCACAAATGAATTCAGGGCCGGCAGCGGTTCGTTGAATTCGTCGCACCACGACTCCAGCCGGTCGATGTAGCTCTGGGTAATCCGCAACGGAGGATGTTCGGGGTTCTCGACAACCGGGGTGGACAGGTCAGCGCCTGCATCGAAGAGATCGTTCTGAATCTGCAGCAGTACCTTGCGAATTTGCTCACCGGGGTTTCCCAGTGCGATCGCGACGCCGATAGCGGCATTGGCCTCGTCGCAATCGGCATAGGCGGCGAGCCGCGCGTCATTCTTTGAGACCCTGCTGAAATCGCTCAGACCCGTGGTCCCGTCATCGCCGGTCCGGGTGTATATGCGGGTCAGATGTACTGCCATGGTTAAACCGTAGCGGGACAGACAGCCTGGGAAACTGACAGGGCCCAATCCCGCTGTTTACACTGATCCGCGTGAGCGAGCGATTCGTGGTGACCGGCGGAAACCGGTTAGCAGGCGAAGTTGCTGTCGGGGGGGCCAAAAACAGCGTATTGAAGCTGATGGCGGCGTCGCTCCTGGCGGAGGGGACCAGCACAATCACCAATTGCCCCGACATCCTGGATGTGCCGCTGATGGCGGAGGTCCTGCGCGGTCTGGGCGCGACAGTTGAGCTCGATGGTGACGTCGTTCGAATCACTTCGCCCGACGAACCCAAGTACGACGCGGATTTCGCCGCGGTCCGCCAGTTCCGGGCCTCGGTGTGTGTGCTGGGTCCGCTGGTCGGCCGATGCAAGCGGGCCAGAGTCGCGCTACCGGGCGGCGACGCGATCGGGTCGCGTCCCCTGGACATGCATCAAGCCGGGCTGCGACAGTTGGGCGCGCGCTGCAATATCGAGCACGGCTGTGTCGTCGCAGAGGCAGATCACTTGCGCGGCGCAGAGATTCAGCTGGAGTTCCCCTCGGTGGGCGCGACGGAGAACATCCTGATGGCTGCGGTGGTCGCCGAGGGTGTCACGACGATTCATAACGCGGCACGCGAGCCCGATGTCGTCGACCTGTGCACGATGCTCAACCAGATGGGCGCGCAGATCTCCGGGGCGGGGACGCCGACCATGACCATCACCGGGGTTGATCGGCTCTATCCCACCGAGCACCGGGTGATCGGCGACCGCATCGTCGCCGCCACGTGGGGCATCGCCGCCGCAATGACACGCGGGGACATCTCGGTGACGGGTATCGACCCGCAACACCTGCAGTTGGTGCTGCACAAGCTGCACGACGCCGGCGCCACCGTCACGCAGACCGACGACGGGTTCCGGGTGGTTCAGTACGAGAGGCCCAAGGCGGTCAACGTCGCGACCCTGCCGTTCCCCGGCTTCCCGACAGATCTGCAGCCGATGGCGATCGGGCTGGCATCGATCGCCGACGGCACGTCGATGATCACAGAGAACGTGTTCGAAGCGCGGTTCCGGTTTGTCGAGGAAATGATCCGGCTGGGGGCTGACGCGCGCACCGACGGCCATCACGCCGTGGTCCGGGGTATTCCGCAGCTGTCCAGCGCGCCGGTGTGGTCGTCCGACATCCGAGCGGGCGCTGGCCTGGTGCTGGCCGGGCTGGTCGCCGACGGCGAAACCGAGGTTCACGACGTGTTCCACATCGATCGCGGCTATCCACTGTTCGTCGAGAACCTCGTCAGCCTGGGCGCCGAAATAGAGCGAGTCGTCTAAGAACCCGCCGCCCGGCCGGCCCCCCTTTGGGGTTCGCCGGACAAAGGCGTACTCTTTACTGAGAAGCCAACGGCCCCAGGCCATTAGGACTGGAGGACGCGGTTTGACGTCTCTGTCCACGTGGAGTACAGTGGCAGGGTTGCCTGGAAACAGGGTGTGTTGTTTGAGAACTCAATAGTGTGTTTGGTGGTTTTTGTTTGTTGTTGTTTTTGCCGCATCTCTTTTTCCCGTTTAGGGGTGTGGTTTTTTGCCAGTTTTGTGACTGGTTGCTTTGATCAGATGTTTTCCTGATTGGCCTTTTTAGGTTTTGTTTGGAGAGTTTGATTCTGGCTCAGGACGAACGCTGGCGGCGTGCTTAACACATGCAAGTCGAACGGAAAGGCCCTTCGGGGTACTCGAGTGGCGAACGGGTGAGTAACACGTGGGTGATCTGCCCTGCACTTTGGGATAAGCCTGGGAAACTGGGTCTAATACCGAATACACCTCGCTGGTTGCATGACCTGGTGGGGGAAAGCTTTTGCGGTGTGGGATGGGCCCGCGGCCTATCAGCTTGTTGGTGGGGTGATGGCCTACCAAGGCGACGACGGGTAGCCGGCCTGAGAGGGTGACCGGCCACACTGGGACTGAGATACGGCCCAGACTCCTACGGGAGGCAGCAGTGGGGAATATTGCACAATGGGCGCAAGCCTGATGCAGCGACGCCGCGTGAGGGATGACGGCCTTCGGGTTGTAAACCTCTTTCAGTATCGACGAAGCGCAAGTGACGGTAGGTACAGAAGAAGGACCGGCCAACTACGTGCCAGCAGCCGCGGTAATACGTAGGGTCCGAGCGTTGTCCGGAATTACTGGGCGTAAAGAGCTCGTAGGTGGTTTGTCGCGTTGTTCGTGAAAACTCACAGCTCAACTGTGGGCGTGCGGGCGATACGGGCAGACTGGAGTACTGCAGGGGAGACTGGAATTCCTGGTGTAGCGGTGGAATGCGCAGATATCAGGAGGAACACCGGTGGCGAAGGCGGGTCTCTGGGCAGTAACTGACGCTGAGGAGCGAAAGCGTGGGGAGCGAACAGGATTAGATACCCTGGTAGTCCACGCCGTAAACGGTGGGTACTAGGTGTGGGTTTCCTTCCTTGGGATCCGTGCCGTAGCTAACGCATTAAGTACCCCGCCTGGGGAGTACGGCCGCAAGGCTAAAACTCAAAGAAATTGACGGGGGCCCGCACAAGCGGCGGAGCATGTGGATTAATTCGATGCAACGCGAAGAACCTTACCTGGGTTTGACATGCACAGGACGCCGGCAGAGATGTCGGTTCCCTTGTGGCCTGTGTGCAGGTGGTGCATGGCTGTCGTCAGCTCGTGTCGTGAGATGTTGGGTTAAGTCCCGCAACGAGCGCAACCCTTATCTTATGTTGCCAGCGCGTAATGGCGGGGACTCGTGAGAGACTGCCGGGGTCAACTCGGAGGAAGGTGGGGATGACGTCAAGTCATCATGCCCCTTATGTCCAGGGCTTCACACATGCTACAATGGCCGGTACAAAGGGCTGCGATGCCGTGAGGTGGAGCGAATCCTTTCAAAGCCGGTCTCAGTTCGGATCGGGGTCTGCAACTCGACCCCGTGAAGTCGGAGTCGCTAGTAATCGCAGATCAGCAACGCTGCGGTGAATACGTTCCCGGGCCTTGTACACACCGCCCGTCACGTCATGAAAGTCGGTAACACCCGAAGCCGGTGGCCTAACCCCTTGTGGGAGGGAGCCGTCGAAGGTGGGATCGGCGATTGGGACGAAGTCGTAACAAGGTAGCCGTACCGGAAGGTGCGGCTGGATCACCTCCTTTCTAAGGAGCACCACGAGACTTGAGCCCGCCCACATCTGGTGGGGGTTCGGTGACTCAAGCGATTCGTTGGATGGGCCACGCCTGTAGTGGGTGTGGTTCGGGTGCACGACAAACGTTGAGCCGGTACGGGTTTCGAGTGATCGAACGCCGGTGATGAAACCGTCAGACACACTATTGGGCTTTGAGACAACAGGCCCGCTATCTCTTCGTCCCGAGTGGGGGAAACCGGAGATAGGGATTGTTTGTCGCCCTGCTTTGGTGGTGGGGTGTGGTGTTTGATTTGTGGATAGTGGTTGCGAGCATCTAGGCAGCGAATGTGTTCATGCCGCCCGTGGGGTGGTGTGGGCTTTTTGGTGTCTGATGTGCAATTTTTCTGATGCCCGCATGTGCCCTTGTTGGGGTGTGTGTGGGTGACTCATTTTTTGGTTTTGTGTTGTAAGTGTTTAAGGGCGCATGGTGGATGCCTTGGCACTGGGAGCCGATGAAGGACGTGGGAGGCTGCGATATGCCTCGGGGAGCTGTCAACCGAGCGTGGATCCGAGGATGTCCGAATGGGGAAACCCGGCACGAGTGATGTCGTGTCACCTGTATCTGAATTTATAGGGTGCAGGGGGGAACGCGGGGAAGTGAAACATCTCAGTACCCGTAGGAAGAGAAAACAAGTGTGATTCCGTGAGTAGTGGCGAGCGAAAGCGGAGGATGGCTAAACCGCGTGCATGTGATACCCGGCGGGGGTTGTGTGCGTGGTGTTGTGGGGTCTGTGTTCTTGGGTCCGCCGATCCGAGCAGCAGTGATAAAGCAGTGTGTTAGTCGAAGTGGCCTGGGATGGTCTGTCCGTAGAGGGTGAGAGCCCCGTAGACGAAAACATGCTGCCTGCTGTCGCAGTGTCCCCGAGTAGCAGCGGGCCCGTGGAATCTGCTGTGAATCTGCCGGGACCACCCGGTAAGCCTGAATACTGTCCAGTGACCGATAGCGGATTAGTACCGTGAGGGAATGGTGAAAAGTACCCCGGGAGGGGAGTGAAAGAGTACCTGAAACCGTGCGCTTACAATCCGTCAGAGCCCTCGCTTTGGTGTGGGGTGATGGCGTGCCTTTTGAAGAATGAGCCTGCGAGTCAGGGACATGTCGCGAGGTTAACCCGGGTGGGGTAGCCGCAGCGAAAGCGAGTCTGAATAGGGCGTATCACGTCAATAGTGGCGTGTGTAGTGGTGTGTTCTGGACCCGAAGCGGAGTGATCTACCCATGGCCAGGGTGAAGCAGCAGTAAGATGTTGTGGAGGCCCGAACCCACTTAGGTTGAAGACTGAGGGGATGAGTTGTGGGTAGGGGTGAAAGGCCAATCAAACTCCGTGATAGCTGGTTCTCCCCGAAATGCATTTAGGTGCAGCGTTACATGATGCTTGTTGGAGGTAGAGCTACTGGATGGCCGATGGGCCCTACTAGGTTACTGACGTCAGCCAAACTCCGAATGCCAGCAAGTCAATAGTGTGGCAGTGAGACGGCGGGGGATAAGCTCCGTGCGTCGAGAGGGAAACAGCCCAGATCGCCGGCTAAGGCCCCTAAGCGTGTGCTAAGTGGAAAAGGATGTGCAGTCGCGAAGACAACCAGGAGGTTGGCTTAGAAGCAGCCACCCTTGAAAGAGTGCGTAATAGCTCACTGGTCAAGTGATTGTGCGCCGATAATGTAGCGGGGCTCAAGCACACCGCCGAAGCCGCGGCAGCCGTAAGGCTGGGTAGGGGAGCGTCCTGCATCCGGTGAAGCCACCGAGTGATCGAGTGGTGGAGGGTGTGGGAGTGAGAATGCAGGCATGAGTAGCGATAAGGCAAGTGAGAACCTTGCCCGCCGAAAGACCAAGGGTTCCTGGGCCAGGCCAGTCCGCCCAGGGTGAGTCGGGACCTAAGGCGAGGCCGACAGGCGTAGTCGATGGACAACGGGTTGATATTCCCGTACCCGTGTGTGCGCGCCCGTGACGAATCAGCGGTACTAACCGCCCAAAACTCAGATCACCGGAGACCTTCGGGTCGACGGGGTTTGAGGGCTGCGCGGGACCTTCGTTGGTAGTAGTCAAGCGATGGGGTGACGCAGGAAGGTAGCCGTACCAGTCAGTGGTAATACTGGGGCAAACCTGTAGGACGACATCTAGGCAAATCCGGGTGTCATATGTCTGAGAGGTGATGCATAGCCGAGTGAGGTGAATTCGGTGATCCTATGCTGCCAAGAAAAGCCTCTAGCGAGTGCTCACACGGCCCGTACCCCAAACCAACACAGGTGGTCAGGTAGAGAATACCGAGGCGTACGAGTGAACTATGGTTAAGGAACTCGGCAAAATACCCCCGTAACTTCGGGAGAAGGGGGACCTCTTACCGTCAACACCCTTGCGGTGGGCAGCGGTGGGGGGTGGCACAAACCAGTGAGAAGCGACTGTTTACTAAAAACACAGGTCCGTGCGAAGTCGCAAGACGATGTATACGGACTGACGCCTGCCCGGTGCTGGAAGGTTAAGAGGACCCGTCAACCCCTTTCGGGGGGTGAAGCGGAGAATTTAAGCCCCAGTAAACGGCGGTGGTAACTATAACCATCCTAAGGTAGCGAAATTCCTTGTCGGGTAAGTTCCGACCTGCACGAATGGCGTAACGACTTCTCAACTGTCTCAACCATAGACTCGGCGAAATTGCACTACGAGTAAAGATGCTCGTTACGCGCGGCAGGACGAAAAGACCCCGGGACCTTCACTACAACTTGGTATTGGTGCTCGATACGGTTTGTGTAGGATAGGTGGGAGACTGTGAAGCAGCCACGCCAGTGGTTGTGGAGTCATTGTTGAAATACCACTCTGATCGTATTGGGCCTCTAACCTCGAACCGTATATCCGGTTCAGGGACAGTGCCTGGCGGGTAGTTTAACTGGGGCGGTTGCCTCCTAAAATGTAACGGAGGCGCCCAAAGGTTCCCTCAACCTGGACGGCAATCAGGTGTTGAGTGTAAGTGCACAAGGGAGCTTGACTGCGAGACCTACACGTCAAGCAGGGACGAAAGTCGGGACTAGTGATCCGGCACCCCCGAGTGGAAGGGGTGTCGCTCAACGGATAAAAGGTACCCCGGGGATAACAGGCTGATCTTCCCCAAGAGTCCATATCGACGGGATGGTTTGGCACCTCGATGTCGGCTCGTCGCATCCTGGGGCTGGAGCAGGTCCCAAGGGTTGGGCTGTTCGCCCATTAAAGCGGCACGCGAGCTGGGTTTAGAACGTCGTGAGACAGTTCGGTCTCTATCCGCCGCGCGCGTCAGAAGCTTGAGGAAACCTGTCCCTAGTACGAGAGGACCGGGACGGACGAACCTCTGGTCCACCAGTTGTCCCACCAGGGGCACCGCTGGATAGCCACGTTCGGACAGGATAACCGCTGAAAGCATCTAAGCGGGAAACCCCCTCCAAGACCAGGCTTCTCACCCTTTTTAGAGGGATAAGGCCCCCCGCAGACCACGGGATCAATAGACCAGACCTACAAACCCAGCAATGGGCGCAGGGAACTGGCACTAACCGGCCGAAAACTTACACACAAACCCGCAACCACACATCCACAAATACCCACAAGCATCCACACCCCACCACCAATAACACCACCCACCACACACCGTGGGCACTCAAAAACGAGTGAATAAAGTTACGGCGGTCAATAGCGGCAGGGAAACGCCCGGACCCATCCCGAACCCGGAAGCTAAGCCTGCCAGCGCCGATGATACTACCCAACCCGGGTGGAAAAGTAGGACACCGCCGAACACAATTTAAGTCCTCTGCCCTCCAATTTCGATTGGAGGGCAGAGGCATTTTTATGCACTCGTTTAGTCGAATAGCGCGGGTGCGGTGCGGCTTTTCTCCAATGCGAGCAATGCCCTTTTTCGATCGAGCCCGCCGCCATATCCGGTGAGGCTGCCGTTCGATCCGATGACGCGATGGCACGGCACGATGATGCCGATCGGGTTATGGCCATTCGCCAAGCCGACGGCGCGAAATGCCCCGGGGGATCCGATCTGCCGGGCGATCTCGCCGTAAGACCGCGTTTCTCCGTAAGGAATTGTTAGCAGCGCCTCCCAGACCCGCCGCTGGAACGCCGTACCGACAAGATCCAGCTCAAGCTGGAACTCGGTCCGCTCGCCGGCGAAGTACGCCTCGAGCTGACCGACAGCCTCGGGGAAGGAGTCGTCGTCGGGTTCCCAGCCCTTGCGGCATGGCTCATACGTTTGGTCGACCATCCGCAGATGCATCAGCCGCCCGTCCTTGCCGGCCAAGGTCAACTTTCCCACCGGGCTGTCCATCGAGCGAAAGTGCAGAGTTCCCATTACTTCTCCTTCGGCGGCCATTCGTTGACCGCATGATCAAGGGCTGTCCACAAATGCTGGGTGGCGTACGACCGCCACGGCCGCCACCGGCCGCTGCGCTCGATCAGCGGACGAGCATCGGCGGGCAGGCCCAGGTTTGTGGCCGCCAACCGAACGCCCAAATCAGTGACTGGGAACGCGTCGGGATCGCCGAGGCCCCGCATCGCAATCACCTCTGCCGTCCACGGGCCGATGCCGGGCAGCGCGAGCAGCTGCTCCCGGGCGCGGTTCCAGTCGCACCCCGCGTCTAGCACCACATCGCCGTAGCTCATCGCCTGGATGAGGGCGATCAATGACCGCTGCCTGGACTTGGGGAATGACAGATGCGCCGGATCGATCTCCGCGAGATGCTCGACCGCCGGAAACACATGGGTCAGACCGCCGTTGAAGTCAGCCACCGGCTGGCCGTAGGCAACCGCGAGGCGCCGCGCGTGGGTGCGTGCGGCCTTCAACGACACCTGCTGGCCGAGCACTACTCGCACGGCAAGCTCCTGCTCGTCGACTGTCCGCGGAATCCGTTGCCCGGGCGCCTTGGCCACCACCGGGGCCAGGTCCGCGTCGGCGCTCAGGGCGTCGACGACGGCCTCGGGGTCTGCGTCAAGGTCCAGCAGCCGCCGGCACCGCGCGATCGCGGTGGACAGATCGCGGAAGTCGTCCAACACGAGCCGGCACTGCACATGGTCGGGTTGCGGTGTGAGGCTCACGATTCCGTTGCCGTTGGGCAACCGCAGCGTCCGTCGATACGCGCCGTCGCGGACTTCCTCGACGCCGGGTACCGCGCTCGCTGCGAGATGGCCGAACAAGCCCTCGTACGCGAACGGCGTCCGTGCCGGCAGCCGCAGCGATAACGAGCCTGTGGCGCCGGCGTCGCCAGGCCCGAATCGCCTCCGAGCACGTTGGCGCAGGGCCGTCGGCGTCAGATCACACACCGTCCGTACCGTGTCGTTGAACTGGCGGATGCTCGAGAAGCCTGCGGCGAACGCGACGTCACCGAACGGCAGCTCCGTGGTTTCGATCAGCACCCGCGCCGTCTGACTGCGCTGCGCCCTGGCCAGTGCCAGCGGATTAGCCCCGACTTCCGCCTGCAGCAGCCGCTCGAGCTGCCGGGTCGTGTACCCGACCCGGGCCGCCAGCCCGGTGACACCGTCGCGGTCCACCGTGCCGTCAGCGATAAGCCGCATCGCCCTGGCCACCACGTCGCCGCGCACATTCCACTCCGGTGAACCCGGCGAGGCATCGGGCCGACATCGCTTGCACGCGCGGAAGCCGGCTCGTTGTGCGGCCGCCGCGGTCGGATAGAAGCGCATATTGCGGGCGAACGGCGGGCGGACCGGGCAGCTGGGCCTGCAGTAGATCTTCGTGGTCAGCACGGCGGTGACGAACCAACCGTCGAACCGGGCGTCCTTGGACTGGACTGCCCGATAGCAGCGGTCGAAATCCTCATGCACGCCTCGACAATTACACGTGCCCACCGACAAAACTGGCGGAAAAACGACATCGTTGTTCGGTGGCGCACACATCGGCGTCAGGTCGCTTTGACGCCGCTGTCACTTAGTGACACAGTGGTGCTGTCACTAAGTGACAAGGAGGTGGTATCCCCGTGACACCGGCGGAGGCGCGGCTGAATGTTTCGCGCCATGCTTGCGCGCTCTTCTGGGAACGGGGCGTGTCGGGCGCCAGTGGCGACGACATTGCCGCGGCTGCAGGGCTCTCCACGCGCACGATCTGGCGTTATTTCAGGTCGAAGGAAGCCTGTGTCGAACCGATACTCGCGAAGTCGGCGCACCGATTCATCGGCGTCCTGGATCGGTGGCCACCAGAGCTGTCGCTGGGCGAGCACATGGCCGCCGACGTGGTCGCACACCCATTCACACCGCAGGACATCGATGACGAGCTCAGCGCGATGAGGATCGCCACCATGGCGACGAGGGAACCGGCTCTGCGGACCGCCTACCTGATGGTCCACGACGAACTCGAACGCGGTTTCATCCCCGTCGTTGCCAAGCGGCTACGTCTACCGCAGGACGACCTCACGGTCCGACTCTGCGCGGCCGCCACCACCGCGGCTCTCCGTGTCGTCGACGAGGACGTCAGCACCGCGGTCATCGTTCATCGGCGGGAGGTCAGCCAGCAGGAGACGTTGGCACTGATCGACCGAGCGGTCCTAGACGCGACCAACGGCCGGCTTGGTGGCGCAGTGACGCCGTAAGCCCAATTCCACCGCAACGCAACCGAATAGCACTCCAACCGCGCGAGACCCATGGCCCCCGTGCGGCGGGCAGCTCCTGCCTCAACACGCCCGCAACTACCCATTCGAAAGGATGCTCAATGGCACTGCCCGACCTGATTCCCGTCGAAGACTTCTTCGCTCCGCCGGTCCGCGCCGGCGCGACGATCTCGCCGGACGGGACGCGGATTGCGTATCTGGCGCCATGGAAGAACCGTCTGAACGTGTGGGTGCAACCGCTTGACTCGGACGAGCAGGTGCGCTGTGTGACCGCCGACGAGACCCGCACCGTGCTGAACTACGAGTGGACCGACAATCCCCGCTGGCTGCTCTACCTCCAGGACAATGGCGGCGACGAGAACTGGCACATCTACCGGGTGGACTTGGACGACCCCGACACGCCCGCGGTCGACCTCACACCATTCCCCGGCGCCAAGGCCTACATGGAGCTGCCCGACGGCCTGCCCGGCAAGGCGATCGTCTACCTCAACAAGATCAACGTCGAACGGATGGACGTCTACCAACTCGACATCACCACAGGCGAACTCACCCTGCTTGCCGAGAATCCCGGGAATGTGGCCGGATGGCTGAGCAGTCGCAACGGGGACCTGTTCGCCATGGCACTGACCTCCGATGGTGACGTCGAGTTGTTGCGATGGGAAGCCGCGACGCATGAGCTGCGGTCCATCGCCACCTACGACGGTGCCGACTACACTTTGGGCATCTTCCCGATGGTCGTCACGCCCGACGGAACCGGCATCTGGGTCGGATCCAACGAGGGCACCGATCGGACGCGACTCGTTCGGCTGGACGTAGCCACAGGCAAGCAGACCGCGGTTCACAGCCATCCGACGTTCGATCTCGATCCACGGGGCCAGATCTGGCCGATCATTCCTCAGCCGCTCATCCTCAGCAGGCGAACAGGTGAGTTGCTCGGGGTGCGTTATCTCGGTGAGCGACAGGAGATCTCCGCAGTGGATCCCGATTTCGCCGACGTGCTGGCCAACCTGGAGAAGCTGTCCGACGGCGAGGTCGGCGCGTTGTCCTCCGACGAGAGTGGACAAAAGTGGATCGTCAGCTACAGCCACGATCGCGAGCCCGGACACACTTACTACTACGACCACGCAACGGGGGACAGCCGGTTGCTGTTTCGGCCCATCCCTCATCTGGATCCCGAGATGCTGGCGCCGATGACGCCCGTGACGATTTCATCCCGCGACGGTCTGGACTTGCATTCGTACCTGACGCTGCCGCTCGGCGTCGAACCAGCGGGGCTGCCGATGGTGTTGCTCGTCCACGGCGGACCTTGGGCGCGCGACTGGTGGAGATTCGATCCCGAGGCGCAGCTGTTCGCTAACCGCGGATATGCGGTGCTGCAGGTGAACTTTCGCGGTTCGATGGGCTACGGCAAGGCATTCAGGAAGGCCGCCGTCGGCGAGTTCGCCGGCAAGATGCACGACGACCTCATCGACGCGGTGAACTGGGCCGTCGCGCAGGGCTATGCGGACGCGGACCGCGTCGCCATCTCCGGCGGCTCCTACGGTGGCTACGCCGCGCTGGTCGGAGTCACGTTCACCCCGGGCGTGTTCGCCGCAGCCATCGATTACGTCGGCATCTCAAGCCTGGTGAACTTCATGCGGACGCTACCGGCGACCGCTCGTCGGCATCTGGCCAACAACTGGCACCTGTTTGTGGGCAACCCGGACGACCCGGAGCAGGAAGCCGATATGTTGGCCCGCTCGCCGATCACCCGAGTCGACCAGATCCGCACGCCACTCATGGTCATCCAGGGCGCCAACGATTCTCGAGTGGTCAAGGCGGAATCGGACAATCTCGTCGAAGCGCTCCGGGCGCGCGGAGTCGAGGTCGAGTACATGGTGAAGGACGACGAAGGCCACGGTTTCTTGAATCCAGAGAACCAGATCGACATGTACCAAGCCGTCGAACGGTTTCTCGCAGAGCATCTGGGCGGCAGGACCGAGCGTCACTGAGGTCGCGCTTGTCAGCCGAGCTGGCCGCGTAGGTACTGTGCGCGGCACGCTCGCCGCGCAAGTTTTCCGCTCGTGGTGCGCGGGATGGCGCCAGCCGGCACGAAGCGGACGTCCGAGACCGAAAGCCCGTGTACGTCAGAGACGGCCGCACGGATGGCATCTGCCGCGGGTGCCGGGTCAGCGCGCCGGCTGCCCGAAGCGCGTTCGGCGATGATCACTACGCCGTCGTCGGTGGAGAATGCCGCGACGTATCCCCGGCGCACCATCGGCGAGGCGTCCGCGGTGGTTGCCTCGAGGTCCTGCGGGTAGTGATGACGGCCCTGGACCAGCACCATGTCAGCGCGCCGTCCGGTGACATACAACTCGCCGTCCAAATACACCCCGAGATCCCCGGTCCGCATCCACCGTGCACCGACCGGTGACCCGTCGGCGTGACTTCCCATCTGGGGCCGCGAGGCCAGCGTGGCGCCGAACGTCCGCCGGGATTCCTCCGGCCGTTCCCAATATCGCGGCGCAATGTTGTTGCCGTGCAACCAAATCTCTCCGACCCGCCCGTCGGCGAGTTCAGCGTGGGCATCGGGGTCGACGATCACGGCCCACTGGCTGCGGGCGATCTGACCGCATGACACCTGTGCGATCGCACTGGGGGCATCCGGCGCGACGCGTACAGCGCGACCCTCGGCCAGCTGCTCACGGTCAAAGTGGACAACCGTGGCACAGGCGCTGGGCGCAATGGTCGAGACGAACAGGGTCGCCTCGGCGATGCCATATGAAGGTTTGATCGCCGTTGGGGACAACCCATACTTCGCGAACGCGGCGTTGAACGTCGTGATCGCATCCATGCTGACCGGCTCGGATCCCACGAGCATCACGACATTGCTGAGGTCGACATCCTCACCGGGCGTTGGCAAGCCGCGCTGCGCGGTGTATTCGTACGCGAAGTTCGGCGCCGCGGTGACCACGCGGCCTCGTCGCGATCCTGCCGACAAGGCGTGAATCCAGCGCTGCGGTCGACGAATGAAGGCCGTTGGTGACATCAGGGTTGAGTGACCGCCGTATACGGCCGGGAAGCCGATCATCGATAGACCCATGTCGTGGTAGAGCGGAAGCCAACTGACGCCATGGGTATTTCGGTCGAGCAGGTCGATGGACAGGATCATCTGCAGCAGGTTGGTCCCGACGGCGCGGTGCGTGATCTCCACGCCGACAGGAGGCCGCGTCGAACCCCCCGTGTACTGCAGGTGCGAAACGTCGTCGACGCTGATATCGACAGGAACGAACGCGTCCTCGTCCGAATCGGGAATCTCGTCGATCACGATGACATGCATCGAGCACGCGAATGTGCGCTTCGCGAGGAAGGCTCGAACGGCGTCCGCCGCCGCGGCTGTCGTCATGACCGCGGTGGGCCGTGCATCGCTGAGCGCTGTTTCCAGCCGTTCAGCATGACCCTGCAGTTCGGGCGCGAACAGCGGCACCGCAATCGCCCCGGCTTTGACCGCGGCGAAGAAGCCGGCGACGTAATCGAGACTTTGCGGCGCGAGGATGGCGACCCGATCACCTCGCGTGATGACTCGTTGCACGTATGCGCCAATGGCCCGCATCCGGCGACCGAGTTGGGTCCAGGTCAGTTCGACTGCCTGTTCACCGACTGAGCGGGTGAAGTCCAGATAGCGATAGGCCACTGTGTCACCCACATTCGCGATGTTGCGGTCGATGAGAGATACCAGCGTGGTGCCCGGCGGCAACACGACGCCGCCCTCCGCATCGAGACAGTCCTCGATCCGCAGCAGGCCCTTCAGGGCCACTGAACCTCGCGTGGAACCGTGCATGAGCGCGATTCTAATTACCGTTACGCTCGGTATCACTAAACAGCAGATGTGATGTACAGCGCATCGACATTGTTGAACAGCGCCAGTGCCAGACAGGACGACGTCACCAGGTTGTAGGCGCACAGTGCGCCATACAGAAGACTGTCGCGCGGATCGAACCCGAGCACGCCCGGGGTGTGATGCGCGACTCTGAGCGCGCAGACAATGGTCAACGCCGCCCAGCCGAATGCTGTGAGCGCGCTGAAGAGGAGCGCTGTTCGTCGTCCGAGGCAAGCCAGCAGGGCCAGCGTTCCGACAATCAAGAGCAGCCCCGCATGCGGCGGCGTCACCCTCAGACCGAACATCGGCATGCCGTCTGCGCCGAAACGGGCGTATCCCATCGACCAGGCCAGCGCGACACCGCCGAGGACGCCGATTGCCAGCCCCTCGACCATCAACAACCCTTGACCCGCACGGAAGACCAAGCCGTCGCCTATCGGGGCGACGGATATCCGCGGCGGCTGTGCCATGCCGGTCGCTCTCACGTCGCCCACGTTCTCCAGCCTGCCTTGGTGCGACGGGTTTCGGGTACAACGCAAGCCAATTGGCAGCCGATGCCACGCAACTCCACAATCAGGTGGGCCAGATCGGAGCTGAAGTTGTTGAGCTAAAGACGAAGATCGAGGGTTTGCGAGCGCATCGAGGCGGGCCACCAACAGTAGTGACCCGCCCCGAATATGTTGGCTTACAGCGGAATCCACTGGCCAAAAAACCAGAAGCCCCATCCGTTTCCATCGCCGGCGAGCACCGGGAACACCTGCTGGCCCATCCAGTTGAAGGGCTGGTGGTCAAAACGGCCCTGGTCGACACCGCGCCCATGCCAGTCAACAGGCCCGGGACCCCGGTCGTCCCGATGGTCACCGCACGCCGGAGTGCCTGCCCGGTCGCATCTCCAGGGGTCTGCACTGGCTGTCCCTAGACCGACGCCCAACAGGCCTGCAACTCCGATTCCGGCCGCTAGTGCCGATGCAGACAACGCACGCTTGAAAGACATTTTGTCACTCCGTTTCTCGTCGATGCGGCAGTCGTTGCCACGCGGAGTGACGTTATGCAGAGGACATGGTATGGCTCTGTGGTGGCGATGTGTGCGGCCTGTGCAAGCTGTAACAGCTTGACAACTGCTTGCCCTCAACGCCATTGAGGCCCCTACACGGGCAGGGCCAGCCGCGTTGGTTCGTCGTGGCCGCGCAACGTCACCGTGTCACCCAAAGTCCAATGACCGGACTCGGTTTCGCTCGCGTTCTGCACCGTATCCGATGAAGCCAGCAGGTGTGTCGGAGTGTCCTTGGCTAGCTCGCACAGCCGGGCGGCCTCGTTGACCGGCTCACCGATGACGGTGTACTCGAACCGCTCTTTGGCCCCCACGTTGCCGGCGACCGCCTCACCGGATGCCACGCCAAGTCCCGCTTCGCATTCCGGAACCTCGTCGCGGATCCGCTGCGCGATGGCCCGACCGGCCGCAAGCGCCTCGTCTTCGGGATGATCGAGGTGATTGGGCGCTCCGAACACCGCCAGGGCCGCATCGCCCTCGAACTTGTTGACAAACCCGTGGTGGCGGTCGACCTCCTCGACAATCACGGCGAAAAACCGGTTCAGTGTGTCCACCACCTCGGTCGCCGGCCGGCCGGTAACCAGCTGCGTGGAGCCGATGATGTCGACGAATATCACTGCGACGTGGCGTTCTTCGCCACCCAGCTTGGGGCGCTGCTGTTCTGCCGCGGCGGCCACCTCACGCCCGACGTGGCGGCCGAAGAGGTCTCGCACGCGTTCGCGTTCCTTGAGTCCTTCGACCATGGTGTTGAACCCGCGCTGCAGCTCGCCGAGCTCGGTGCCGTCGAACACGACCACGTTGCAGTCAAGGTTTCCCCGCTCGACATGCTCGAGCGCGGCGCGCACAACCCGTACCGGGGTCGCGGTGAGCCAGGACACGATCCACATCAATATGAAGCCGACGAGCAGCGCGATGATCGCCAAAATCCATACGGCAATGGCGAACTGCGTCGGCGTCAGGTTTCTCAATGACAGCGCGAACACCGCGAGGAGCGCGATGCCGACCACGGGCAGCGATCCGAGCAGCCACACGATCATCAGTCGGCCCATGATTCCGGCGGTCAGCCGACGCGGCGGCGGCCCGGCTTCGAGTGCCTGTGCCGCCACCGGCCGTAGCGCGAACTCGGTGAGCAGGTAACAGGCGGTTGCGATGACGACACCTGCGAAGCTGATGGTGAGCAAGAACCGAGGAATGAACGTGGTGTTCGCCATTCCGTACAGCGTCGTGAAGAGCGCAGTGCCGACACCCCACAGAAGCAGATGCGCCTTGGCCACCCGCCACGGCGCCAGGAAAGCGTTGAGCTGATCCTCGTGGGTCGGCGTGCGCTCCTCGATCGCCCATCGCAGCGCGTTGACGGTTCGGCGGGTGATCCAGAACGTGCCGATCAACAGTGCCAGACATATGTACGCCGGGCACACCACCCACGTGACCCAGAATGGCGCGTCGCTGAAGACGCTCGGCACCGGAAACGCCACGGTGACCAAGAGCAGCGCAATACCGACGCCGAGCGCGTTGGCGCTCAATATGAAGACGGTCAGGATCACCTGGATGCGGACCCGCCTGCGTAGTTGGCTTTCGGAGGACTTGCCCAACAGCCAGGACCCGAAATCCGGAGTATCGGGCAGGCGCCCGCTCTGCCGGGTGACCTTCTCGAGGACTCGGCCTAACCGATGCGCGACACTCTTGTTGGCGTTCATCTGACCCCAGCCTAATTTGCCTGCACCGGCACATAAGGTGTTCGGGTGCGTCTCGTGATCGCTCAGTGCACCGTTGACTACGTCGGGCGGCTCACCGCCCACCTGCCGTCAGCCCGCAGGCTGTTGCTCGTCAAGGCCGACGGATCGGTGAGCGTGCACGCCGACGATCGGGCATACAAGCCGCTGAACTGGATGAGCCCGCCGTGCTGGCTCACCGAGGAGAACGACGGCGAGGCACCGGTCTGGGTAGTCGAGAACAAGACGGGCGAGCAGTTGCGCATCACGATCGAGGAGATCGAGCACGACTCCAGCCACGAGCTCGGCGTCGACCCGGGTCTTGTCAAGGACGGGGTCGAGGCGCACCTGCAGGCGCTGCTGGCCGAGCACGTCGAGCTGCTCGGTTCCGGCTACACGCTGGTGCGACGAGAGTTCATGACCGCCATCGGGCCCGTTGACCTGTTGTGCCGCGATGAGCAGGGCCGCTCGGTGGCCGTCGAGATCAAGCGGCGCGGCGAGATCGACGGCGTCGAACAGCTCACCCGCTATCTCGAACTGCTCAACCGCGACACCTTGCTGGCTCCCGTGGCCGGGGTCTTCGCAGCCCAGCAGATCAAACCGCAGGCGCGGACACTGGCCATCGACCGCGGGATCCGTTGCGTGACTTTGGACTACGACAAGATGCGCGGCATGGACAGCGACGAGTTCCGGCTGTTCTGACGCCTACACTCGACGCCATGCCCCGGCGCCGCACTCCGCCCCGCCGGCAACGGTCGTCGCCCCCATTGCCGCAGCCGCGCCGGATCGAGATCGGACCCGACGGATACGAATGCGAAGTACGGCCGATCCCGGCCTCACGCGCAACCAAGAACTACCGGTGCCCGGGATGCGATCATGAAATCGTCACCGGCACAGCGCATTTGGTGGTGTGGCCCAACGAGGTGGGCGACAGCGCAGCCGAGGACCGGCGACATTGGCACACGCCGTGCTGGACGAATCGGGCAACGCGCGGCCCGACGCGGAGATGGTCCTAGTGCTCGGCGTCTGCTGCGGGTTCCACGAGCTCGATGAGGACCCCGCCGGCGTCCTTGGGATGAATGAAGTTGATCCGCGAATTCGAGGTGCCCTTGCGAGGCGTGTCGTAGAGAAGCCGGATGCCCTCGTCGCGCAACCGCTCGCACAGCGCTTCGACGTCGCTCACGCGGTAGGCCAACTGCTGGATTCCTGGACCGCGCTTGTCGATGAATTTCGCGATCGTCGAGGTCTCGTCAAGGGGCGACATCAGCTGGATCTGCGCACTGCCCTTCGGGGCGCCGCGCACCGACAGCATGGCCTCGCGGATGCCTTGCTCTTCGTTGATTTCTTCGTGCAGGACGATCATGCCAAGGTGGTCGTGGTACCACTTGATCGCGACGTCGAGGTCGGGAACCGCCAGTCCCACGTGATCGACCGCCGTCACAAGGGCGCTGGCGAGCGCTGGACGGGCGTCGACGTGTTCGGTGGTCATCACGTAACGGTAACCTTGAGACAGATGTTTGCGGAATGTGTCATGGGCCACACATACGTGTACCCAATCCCGGAAGGTAGCAAATGACGACGTCGGTAATTGTTGCTGGAGCACGTACTCCTGTAGGCAAGCTCATGGGTTCGCTGAAGGACTTCTCTGGCAGTGACCTCGGCGCTATCGCGATCTCGGGGGCGCTCGAGAAGGCCAAGGTTCCTGCGTCGCTCGTCCAGTACGTGATCATGGGCCAGGTGCTGACCGCAGGCGCGGGCCAGATGCCGGCCCGCCAGGCGGCGGTGGCGGCGGGGATCGGCTGGGATGTGCCGTCTCTGACGATCAACAAAATGTGTCTGTCCGGCGTTGATGCGATTGCCCTTGCTGATCAGCTGATTCGGGCCGGCGAGTTCGACGTCGTCGTCGCCGGTGGCCAGGAGTCGATGACGAGGGCGCCGCACTTGCTGATGGACAGCCGCGCGGGCTACAAGTACGGCGACGTCACGGTGCTGGACCACATGGCCTACGACGGCCTGCACGATGTCTTCACCGACCAGCCGATGGGCGCGCTCACCGAGCAGCGCAACGACGTCGATCAGTTCACTCGCGCCGAGCAGGACGAGTTCGCTGCGCAGTCGCACCAAAAGGCCGCCGCGGCATGGAAAGACGGCGTCTTCGCCGACGAGGTGGTGCCGGTACAGATCCCGCAGCGCAAGGGTGATCCGCTCGAGTTCGCCGAGGATGAGGGCATCCGCGCCAACACCACAGCGGAGTCGCTGTCCGGCCTGCGGGCGGCATTCCGCAAGGACGGCACCATCACCGCAGGTTCGGCGTCGCAGATTTCCGACGGCGCGGCGGCCGTGGTCGTGATGAGCAAGGCGAAGGCCGAGGAGCTGGGGCTGAGTTGGCTCGCCGAGATCGGCGCGCACGGCGTCGTCGCGGGCCCGGACTCCACCCTGCAGAGCCAGCCGGCCAACGCCATCAAGAAAGCCATTGCGCGCGAGGGCATCTCGGTCGATCAGCTCGACGTCATCGAGATCAACGAGGCGTTCTCTGCGGTCGCACTGGCCTCGATGAAGGAACTCGGCGTCGATCCGAAGCGGGTCAATGTCAACGGCGGTGCCATCGCGATCGGCCATCCGATCGGCATGTCCGGTGCCCGGATCACCCTTCACGCCGCTCTTGAGCTGGCGCGACGCGGTGGGGACTACGCCGTGGCCGCACTGTGCGGCGCGGGCGGCCAGGGCGACGCGCTCGTGCTGCGGGCGGGCAATTCGTCTACGACGTGATGTAGTAGTCGGCGGGTTTTTCGGGCACAATGGCGCCCATGACACCCGCATTTGATCTTCGATCCGCTGCCGGCTGGTTCCGGTTGATCGCCATGGCCGAAGCTGTCAGCTGGGTCGGCCTGCTGGTCGGCATGTACTTCAAGTACGTGGGCACGCCGCGAACCGAGGTCGGCGTCAAGGTGTTCGGAATGGCGCACGGGCTGATCTTCATCGCCTTCGTCGTGACGGCGTTGCTCGTCGGATTCGCGTTCAAATGGGCTGCGGGCACGTGGTTGCTCGCGTTGCTGGCGAGCATCGTGCCGCTGTGCAGTGTGATCTTCCTCATATGGGCCGACAAGACCGGTCGAATGGGCCCGGCGGAGGCAGTCTCGGCCGTCGTGCAACCAGGGCGGCGAGCACCCGAAACGACGTGACAGACTTGGGGACGTGACTCGTCCCCGACCTCCCATCGCGGCCTCCATGGCCGGTGCGGTTGACCTGTCGGCCCTCAAACAACGACCGGCGCCCGCCGGCGAAGGCGATGGCGACGCGGCCCAGCCGAATGGCGTGCAGATCACCGAGGCCAACCTCGAAGCAGAGGTACTGGTCCGCTCTAACGAGGTGCCCGTGGTCGTGCTGCTGTGGTCGCCACGCAGTGAGGCCAGTGCGCAACTCGGCGACGTTCTCGCCCAACTCGCTGCCGCCGACGGCGGGAAGTGGTCGCTGGCGACAGTGAACGTCGACACCGTCCCGCGGGTGGCCCAGATGTTCGGGGTGCAGGCCATCCCGACGGTGGTGGCGCTGGCTGCCGGCCAGCCGCTGTCGAGCTTCCAAGGCGTACAGCCGCCGGAGCAATTGCGCAAGTGGGTCGACTCCCTGCTGAATGCGACAGCGGGCAAGCTCGGCGGTGCTGGCGATGTCGACGAGCCCGAGCAGGTTGATCCCGAACTCGCCCAGGCGCGTGCGCATTTGGACGCGGGCGAATTCGATGCCGCGCTACAGGCGTATCAAGGCTTGCTCGCCGCGAACCCGAACCACGCCGAAGCCCAGGGCGCGGTGCGCCAGATCGGCTTCCTGCAACGCGCGACGTCGCGCGCCCCCGGCGCGATCATCGCGTCCGACGCCACGCCGGATGACATCGAGCTGGCCTTCGCCGCAGCCGATGTCGACATCCTGCAGCAAAACGTCGGGCCGGCATTCGACCGGTTGATCGCGCTGATCAAGCGGACCGCCGGCGACGAGCGCACAAAGGTCCGCACCAGGCTGATCGAGCTGTTCGATCTGTTCGACCCCGCCGATCCCGAGGTGATCGCAGGCCGGCGCAACCTGGCCAACGCGCTGTACTAAGTCGCCGAAACTGCGGGGAGATCGCGAAATCCGCTTAGATCGCGATCTGTGAGCAGTTTCGCGGGAATTACTCCGGTTCGAACCACAGCGCGGTCAGCGGCGGCAGCACCATCACCGCCGACGCCGGACGCCCGTGCCACGGCTCGTCGGTGGCCTCCACGGCGCCGTAGTTGCCGATACCCGTGCCGTTGTAGATGTCGGCATCGGTGTTGAGCACCTCGCGCCAGGTGCCCACGTGCGGCAGGCCCAGCCGGTAGCGGGCGTGCTCAGAACCGGAGAAGTTGAACACACACGCCAGCATCGAGCCATCGTCGCCGAAGCGCAGGAAGCTCAGCACGTTGTTGGCGGAGTCGTTGGCGTCGATCCACGAGTAGCCCTCGGGGCTGGTGTCCTGCGACCACAGCGCGCGACGGCTGCGGTAGATGCCGTTCATGTCTTGCACCATCCGCTGAATCCCGTTGGAGAAGCTCTCCTCGCCGAGCTGATACCAGTCCAGCCCACGCTCCTCGGACCACTCCGCGCGCTGGCCGAACTCCTGCCCCATGAACAGCAGCTGCTTGCCAGGATGCGCCCACTGATAGGCCAGCAGGCCGCGCAGCCCCGCCGCCTTCACATGGTCGTTGCCCGGCATCCGGCCCCACAGCGTGCCCTTGCCGTGCACCACCTCGTCGTGACTGATCGGCAGCACGAAGTTCTCGCTGAACGCATACAGCATCGAGAAGGTGATCTCGTGGTGATGGTAGCTGCGGTGTATCGGGTCTCGCTTGATGAACTCCAATGTGTCGTTCATCCAGCCCATGTTCCACTTCATCGAAAAGCCAAGACCACCAAGGTTTGTCGGACGCGTGACGCCGGGCCACGACGTCGACTCCTCGGCGACCGTGACGATACCCGGCGCCGCCTTGTGCACCGTCGCATTCATCTCCTGCAGGAACTGGACCGCTTCCAGGTTCTCCCGGCCGCCGTGGATGTTCGGCGTCCAGCCGCCTTCCGGTCGCGAGTAGTCGAGGTACAGCATCGACGCAACCGCATCGACGCGCAGCCCGTCGATGTGGTACTCCTGCAGCCAATAGAGCGCATTGGCGACAAGGAAGTTGCGTACCTCGGCCCTGCCGAAGTCGAACACATAAGTGCCCCAGTCTAATTGCTCGCCACGATGGGGGTCGGAGTGCTCGTAGAGCGCGGTGCCGTCGAATCGGCCCAACGCCCACGAGTCCTTGGGGAAGTGCGCGGGCACCCAGTCCATGAGCACGCCGATGCCGGCCTGATGCAGCCTGTCAACCAAGTACCGGAAGTCATCGGGGTCACCCAGCCGCGACGTCGGCGCATAGTAGGACGTCACCTGGTAACCCCACGACCCGCCGAACGGGTGTTCGGCCACCGGCATCAGTTCGACATGGGAAAATCCTTGGGAGACCACGTATTCAGTTAGCTCGTCAGCCAGCTGACGATAGCTCAGGCCGGGCCGCCACGACATCAGATGCACCTCGTAGGTACTCATCGGCTCGAACACCGGATTCTGGCCCGTGCGCTGCGTCATCCAGTCGTTGTCGCCCCAGGTGTACGCGCTCTGCGTCACCCTTGACGCGGTCTGCGGTGGCACCTCGGTGGCGAACGCCATCGGGTCGGCGCGGTCGCTGACCGATCCGTCGCTGCCGTGGATCCGGAACTTGTAGTGGCCACCAACCTCGAATCCTGGCCAGAACAACTCCCACACACCGGTCGAACCGAGCACACGCAGCTGGGCCTCGTTGCCGTCCCAGTGGTTGAACTCACCGATCAGGCTGACGCCCTTGGCATTCGGTGCCCACACCGCGAAGGAGACACCGTCGACGTCGCCGTCGGCCGTCTTAAAGCTGCGCGGGTGCGCTCCCAAGATTTCCCACAGCCGCTCGTGGCGACCCTCGGCGAACAGGTGCAGGTCCATCTCGCCGAGTGTGGGCAGGAAGCGATATGGGTCGGCGACGGTGTGTGTGTCGGTCGCGCCCTCCGCGCCCGGATAGCTGACTTCGAGCCGGTAGTCCACCAGATTTGTGAACGGCAGTGCGACCGCGAAAAGGCCCGCCTCGATGTGCTGGAACGCATGACGCTCGCCGCCGACGATCGCGACCACGTCGACCGCGTGCGGTCGGTAAGCGCGTATCACGGTGTGATCGCTGTATTCGTGCGCCCCCAAAACCGAATGGGGGTCGTGATGTTCGCCGGCCAGCAGGCGGTTGAGGTCGGCCGTGTGCGGCCGCAGATGCGGACTGGTGCGTTGGTTGGTCTGCGTCATTATCGTCACTCCCTACGCAGTAGGCTGAGTCGTTGGTCTGCCGGTACCTGCGGCATGTTCAGTACATGGGCCACCGCCCGTACCGGATCGATACGAACGTAATTGGATTGCCCCCACTGGTATTCGTCGCCAGTGATCTCGTCGCGTACCCAGAAGCGGTCGTAGGGCTCCATTCCCAGCGCGCCCATGTCGAGCCACAGAGTCGCCTCTTCCGGCCCGAACGGGTTGAGTGTCACCACCACAAGCACCTGGTCACCGGTCACCGGGTCGAACTTGCTGTAGGCCAGCAGCGCTTCGTTGTCGGGGTGGTGAAATCTGATCGTGCGCAACTCGTGCAGCGCGGGGTGCACGCGCCGAATGTCGTTGAGCCGCGTCAGGAACGGCTCCAGCGATTCGCCGTCCGCCAGCGCGGCGTCGAAGTCGCGAGGCCGCAGTTCGTACTTCTCGGAGTTCAGGTATTCCTCGCTGCCCTCCCGGACCGGTCGGTGTTCGAACAGCTCGTATCCCGAGTACACGCCCCACGCCGAACTCATGGTCGAGGCCAGCACGGCCCGGATGGCGAACATGCCGGGCCCGCCGTGCTGCAGGCTCTCGTGGAGGATGTCGGGGGTATTGACGAACAGGTTCGGCCGGGCGTAGTCGGCGTGTTCGGCGATCTGCCTGCCGAACTCGGTCAACTCCCAGGCCGCGGTGCGCCAGGTGAAATACGTGTAGGACTGCGTGAAACCGAGCTTGGCCAAGCCGTACAGGCGCGCCGGCCGGGTGAAGGCCTCGGAAAGGAACAGGACGTCGGGATCCTCGTTCTTCACCTCTCCGATCAGCCAGGCCCAGAAGTTCGGCGGCTTGGTATGCGGGTTGTCGACGCGAAATATCTTGACGCCGTGGGTAATCCAGAACCGCACCACCCGCAGTACTTCCTCGTAGATCCCGGCCGGATCGTTGTCGAAGTTCAACGGGTAGATGTCCTGGTACTTCTTCGGCGGGTTCTCCGCGTAGGCGATCGTCCCGTCGGGCAGCACGGTGAACCATTCGGGGTGATTTTTCGCCCACGGGTGGTCGGGCGCGCACTGCAGCGCCAAGTCCAGCGACACTTCCATGCCCTCGTCGCGCGTGGCCGCCACGAAGTCGTCGAAATCTTCGATCGTGCCCAACTTCGGGTGCACCGCGTCATGGCCGCCTTCGTCGCTGCCGATCGCCCACGGCGAGCCGACATCATTGGGTGCGGCGGTCACGCTGTTGTTGCGGCCCTTGCGATGCACCTTGCCGATCGGATGGATCGGCGGAAGGTAGACCACGTCGAAACCCATCTTGGCGATGCGGGAGAGCTCCTTGGTGGCAGTGGCAAAGGTGCCGTGTACGGGGTTGCCCTTGGCGTCCCAGCCGCCGGACGAGCGTGGAAATATCTCGTACCACGAGCTGAATCGGGCCTGCGGCCGATCCACCCAGACACCGTATTGCTCGCCGCGAGTGATCAATTCGCGCAGCGGATACTGCTCCAGCACCTCGGCCACCTCGGGGGACAGCGCGGCGCCGGCACGGGTGAACGGGTCACCGGGTGCGCGCAGCCGAGCCGCCGCGTCGATCAGGGGATAGCGGTGCTGCCGGGGCGCCCCCGTCGCCGCCCGCTCGAGAAGCCGGGCACCGACGAGCAGGTCGTTGGACAACTCGCTTTCGCTTTGGCCCGCGTGGAGTTTGGCGGTGACGTTCTTTCGCCAGGTTGCGAGCGGGTCGCCCCAGCCGTCTACCCGGAAGATCCACAACCCGACGCTGCTCGGGCTGAACTGCCCATGGAACACATCGGGTGTTCGACCCGTCGACATCGGGAGCAGCTGCCGTTTGATTCGCGGTGGTGAGCTGACCACCTCCGCGATTGGCACCGGCTTGACCCGCCCTGGCGGGTCGTCGGTCAGCTTCGGATACGCCGTGCCGTGATGGCGCACCACCAGCGTGGCCGAGACAGCATCGTGCCCCTCACGCCAGACCGTCGCCGTGACGGGCACGATCTCGCCAACGACAGCCTTGGCGGGAAACCTTCCGCCGGAAACAACAGGCTGGACGTCATCGATTTCGATACGACCGGCCACTCCACCACTCCTTACACTGGCGCGGCCCGCGGAGATGCTCGAGATCGCACCGCCGATGCGCCGCTGTGTCGTCTGGTCTCGTTGACAGCCTCGTCGCGCCCTATACCCACCGTAGTAGTCGGCCCAACCCAAAGCGGGTGAAGCAGTCATGGCGGCTACATCCGTATTCGGCTCTTCGCGCGAGCGCTCATCGCTGCGAGTCCGGAAATTGTCAGTAAGGTTGACTCGCGTGAAAGCCCTTCGCCGGTTTACTGTCCGCGCGCATCTACCCGATCGTCTGACCGCGCTCGAACGCCTTTCCGTCAACCTGCGCTGGTCATGGGACAAGCCGACGCAGGATTTGTTCGGGGTCATCGATCCAGGGCTGTGGCGGCAGGTCGGCTGCGACCCGGTCCTACTGCTGGGGCAGGTCAGCCCGAAGCGGCTTGATGAACTGGCGGTCGACGAATCCTTCCTGCGGCGCCTCGATGAGCTGGCCGCTGAACTGGACGACTATCTGGATCGGCCGCTGTGGTACCAGCAGCAGGCGGACGAGGGTGCGCAGCTGCCAAACGGCATCGCCTATTTCTCGATGGAGTTCGGCGTCGCCGAGGTGCTGCCGAACTATTCCGGTGGCCTGGGCATTCTGGCGGGTGATCACCTCAAGTCCGCGTCGGATCTCGGCCTTCCGCTGATCGCCGTCGGCTTGCTCTACCGGTCGGGCTACTTCCGCCAGTCTTTGACCGCCGACGGCTGGCAGCACGAGAGCTATCCGGCACTGGACCCGCAGGGTCTGCCGTTGCGGCTGCTGACCGACAAGGACAACGACCCGGTGCTAGTCGAGCTGGCGATGCCAGACTCTGGCCAGTTGAGGGCGCGGGTGTGGATTGCGCAGGTGGGCCGAATCCCGTTGCTGCTGTTGGATTCCGACATCCCTGAGAACGACCACGACCTGCGCAGCGTCACCGACCGGCTCTACGGCGGCGACCAGGAACACCGGATCAAGCAGGAAATTCTGGCCGGCATCGGTGGGGTGCGGGCCATCCGTGCGTTCACCGAAATCGAGGGCCGGCCTTCGCCCGAGGTGTTCCACATGAACGAGGGGCACGCCGGTTTCCTGGGCGTCGAGCGCATCCGCGAGTTGATCGACGCCGGCCTGGACTTCGACACCGCACTGACGGTGGTGCGGTCGTCGACCGTGTTCACCACGCACACCCCAGTGCCCGCAGGCATCGACCGATTCCCGGTGGAGATGGTCAAGCGGTATTTCGGCGGATCGGCGGACGGGCCGATGGGCGCGATGTCGCGGCTGCTGCCTGGTGTGCCCCTGGACCGGATCATTGCGTTCGGCGCCGAGGACGACCCGTCGAAGTTCAACATGGCGCACATGGGGCTGCGGCTGGCGCAGCGCGCCAACGGGGTGTCCCTGCTGCACGGGCGGGTCAGCCGCTACATGTTCAACGAGTTGTGGCCGGGATTCGATCCGGGCGAGGTGCCGATCGGCTCGATCACCAACGGCGTGCATGGGCCGACGTGGGCCGCGCCACAGTGGATGGAGCTGGGCCGCGAGCTGCTGGGCACAGAAGACCTGGCTTCGTTGAACGAGCCCGCAACGTGGGAGCGTCTGCAGCAGGTCGATCCGGGGCACATGTGGTCGATCCGCTCACAGTTGCGTGCGGCTCTGGTCGAGGATGTGCGGGCCCGCATTCGTCGCTCCTGGCTGGAGCGTGGCGCGTCTGACGCCGAATTAGGCTGGATTGCAACGGCTTTCGATCCAGACGTGCTGACCATCGGGTTCGCTCGGCGGGTGCCGACGTACAAACGGCTGACGTTGATGCTGCGCGACGAGGATCGGCTGGAGAAACTGCTGCTCGATGAGAAGTGCCCGATTCAGCTGATCGTGGCCGGAAAGTCGCACCCCGCCGACGACGGTGGCAAGGCGCTGATCCAGCAGGTGGTGAAGTTCGCCGACCGCCCGCAGGTGCGGCATCGCATCGCGTTCCTGCCCGACTACGACATGTCGATGGCCCGCCAGCTGTACTACGGCTGCGATGTCTGGCTGAACAACCCGCTGCGGCCGCTGGAGGCGTGCGGGACGTCGGGCATGAAGAGTGCCCTCAACGGCGGCCTGAACCTGTCTATCCGCGACGGCTGGTGGGACGAGTGGTTCGACGGCGAGAACGGTTGGGAGATCCCTACCGCCGATGGGCTGCTTGATGAAGGCCGCCGCGACGACATCGAGGCCGCCGCGCTCTATGACCTGCTCGAGCGGTCGGTGGCGGCGAAGTTCTATGACCGCGACGACCACGGCATCCCTACGCGCTGGGTGGAGATGGTGCGCCACACGCTGATGGAGCTGGGGCCGAAGGTACTGGCCTCCCGGATGGTGCGCAATTACACCGAGAAGTATTACGCGCCGGCGGCGCAGTCGCTGCGCAAGACCGTCGAACCAGGCGCCGACGGGGAGCCGTTCGGCGCGGCACGCGAGCTGGCTGCTTACCGGCAGCGGGTGCAGGAGGCCTGGCCGAAGATCCAGATCACCGACGTCGACAGTTACGGGCTGCCGGACACACCGTTGCTGGGCTCTGAGCTCACGCTGACCGCGACGGTGCAGCTGGCGGGCCTGCGGCGCGACGAGGTGGTGGTCCAGGCGGTGCTGGGCCGCGTGGACGGCAGTGACGCATTGGTGGATCCGGTGACGGTGCCGATGGCGCACACCGGGACGGCCGATGGTGGAAACGAAGTGTTCTCGACGACGACACCGCTGCCGGTGGCGGGTCCCGTCGGGTACACGGTGCGGGTCTTGCCGCACCACCCGCTGCTGGCAGGCGACAACGAACTCGGCCTCGTCACGCTGGCGTGAGTACCCGAAGACGACCGCGAGTGAGGATCGCAGCGAAGCGAGGACCGGAGCGGGCGGGAGTCGAGGTATGAGCACCGCCCTCAAGGTTTCGATCGACGGCGGGCCGTACGCACTTGCGGCGGGTCCCGACGGTGCGATGTGGGTGACGCTTGTGCACAGCGGTGCGATCGCGCGGGTGACCAACAGCGGCGACGTCACCGTGTATCCGGTCGATCCGCAATCGCGGCCGTCGATCATCACCGCGGGTTCCGATGGTGCGGTGTGGTTCACCCGCACCGGCGACGACCGCATCGGGAGGATCACCACAGCCGGCGAGTTGACCGCGTTCGAGTTGGAGGAGGGCAGCGGGCCGTTCGGCATCACCGCCGGCGCGGATGGCGCGCTCTGGTTCACCGCCATGACTTCGGGTGACATCGGCCGGATCTCGGTGGACGGCGAGCTGTCCGGCTGGCCGTCGGTCGGGGGCGCGCCGTCGATGATCGTTTCCGGCCCTGACAACGCATTGTGGTTCACACTCAATCAGGGCAACGCGGTCGGTAGGCTGTCGCCTGCCGACGGGATCACTTTGCGCGAATTGCCTACTGCAGCAGCGGGACCCGTTGGCATCGCCGCGACGCACGACGACGCGGTGTGGTTCACCGCGATCCTGGCCGACAAGCTCGGCCGCATTCCGATGGACGAGGCGATCCAGGAAATGGATCTGCCGGGCAAACCGCACGCCGTTGTCGCCGATCCAGATGACGGCGTTTGGGTGAGTCTGTGGGGCTCGAACCAGATCGCGCGCGTCAGCGGTGACGGCTCCGAAGTGGTCACGATCGACCTTCCGCCGGGTAGCGAGCCGCATGGCTTGGCGATCGGTCCCGACGGCGCGCTCTGGGTGGCGCTGGAGTCGGGGTTCGTGCTGCGAATGCCCATCTGACTGGTCACACTCGCATAAAGACTCGCGCGTAAGTGGGACCCCTGTTGGCAAGGGGCTGAGCCGTCAGGTAATGATCCTAGGCGGTATATGTTTCGGCCGAGGAGGGCTGCGTTGTGCTGTTTCGTCCCCTGGCCGTGCTGACTGCATGTGTGGTGACCTGCGTTTTTGCCACTCCGACCGCGTCCGCGCAGCCCGAGGTTGAGCCGGTCGCCGTCGACGCACCGCCGGCCGAAGCCGCGCCGCCCGCACCCGAAGCCGCGCCGGTCGACGACGGCCGGGTGGAATCGTCGCCGCCGAAGACGACCAACGCACCGGACGGCTGGACGCTCACGGTGTCGGCCAGGGATGAAACACAGCGCGTGATTGCACCCCTGACTACGGCGATTTCGACCCGCGAGTACGAGGTAGGCGGCATCTACAGCGGCTCACTGGTGGGCCCCGAGGACGGGGATGGAGGCGCACAGGGAACCCTCGAAGTGGGCTATCAGATCGGCTGCGGCATCGATATGAGCACGTCCAACGGCGTCTCCTTGACCGGCACCATGGGGCTCAACCCGTCGATCGGACTCATCGGCACCGACGTCATCTCGCCGGCACCGGAAGGCATCGTTCCAGGGCTTGGCGGAAACATCGGCGGCGGTGTGACGGTCGGTCTCAAGCCCGGGCTCATCAACACCGTCCCGGTGTCGAAGAAGGAGTTCAAGGGCGACAAGCCGTGGATCATGGTCGACGGCTTCCACATCAAGATCGACGGTTGCGTAGGTGAGTCGTTCATCCGCTCGTATGCATTCCTGACCCGGTCGACGGAGATGTCCGACGCGGTCTCGGCGTGGTACGGCGTGACCAAGAAGGTCTAACAGCATTTACCCTCTCCGCGAAACTGCCGTGAGATCGCGAAAATTCGAAAAAGTGCGATCTGTGAGCAGTTTCGCGGTGGCGAGTCACGGAAAGCGTTTGAAGCAGCGGTCCTCGTCGCCGAGCACGCCGACGCGAAACGCGTCGATCCGCGAGAAGCCGGACGGCACCGATTCGCCGTTCACATCGCTGGCGGCCAGGCCGTTGGTCAGGATGCCCGATACCGCTTCGTCGACGTCACCCGCCGTCAGCGCGATGGTGTTGCCGTCTGGTGTGGTGACGGTTTTCGACATCTTGACGGTGGCCACGCCGGTGAGGCAGGCGGTGCGCAGGGCGGCCTCGGCGTTGTCGAGCACGATGCCGCCGCGCGCGTGCTGGATGGCCTGCATGTACCGGGAGACCAGCACCGAGTATGCGGTGTTGTCCCCGCTGGCCAGGCCGCCCTCTTCGGTGTCGGTTTGGGTGCCCATCACCTCGAGCTCGGCCAGGTCGACGACGATCGTGTTGGTGGCCGGGCAGTAGGACGCGGGCGGGCTGGGCCTGGCATCCGCGCAACCCTCCGCGTCGGACGCCTTGAAGCTCAGCTTCGGCGGATTGGCCGGCGCGAACAAGGTGCCCATCGCATCGACGATCGACCGCACCGACTGCTCGGTGACCGGCCATTCACCGGTCTGATCCTCCGGCAGCAGCACGGGCAGATCGCCGCGGCGCTGGCCGATCTCCCGCATGTCGATCGCCGCACACGCCGAGGGGCCGTCGGTGAAGCCGAACTGAAACGCCGAAAGCCGTTCGAACGCCGAGCCATGTTCGTCCATGCCCGCTTCGGGATCGCCCTCGGCGAGCAGCGGATCCCGGAACGCGATCACCGCGGCGAGCACGTTGTTGAGGCCTTCACCCGTGGACAGCGTGAAGCGCGGCGATTTGCCCTCGGCGACCCAGCGCATGTACCCCCCTGCGAAGCAGTCGGCCTGCTGTTCGGCCACCAGCGTCGGGGTGTTCTCACCCTTCAGACCCGCCTGGTGTTGCACGGCATGACCGTATTCGTGCGCGAGCACCATCGTCATGCCCATGTCCCCGTAGGCTTTTCGCAGCGCGGGCAGCAGCTCGCCGCGGTCCCAGCCGATCGTCTCGTCGTCATAGCAGAACGCCGCGTTGACGAGTCCGTACGTGTCCTCGCCGCAGAACGGGGTGTCGTCGAATCCGTTTGCGTCCCACGAGATGAGCGCCTCCACAGGAGTGAACGCGCCATCGAATGTCTCGCCGTAGGCGCCTTCCCAATACTCCTCGACGTCGCTGATCGCTTGACGGGACAGTTCGTCGATCTCGCCGTCGTCCGTGCCCTGCACCTCCCTCGCAGGCCCGGCCGCGTCGTCGCGCAAGCCTGTCGGTCCGGCCGTCGCCGGCATCCCGGCCACGTGGAACGGGTCGTCGAACACCGAGACCGCTTTGCCCTGAAGGGTTGTCGAACACGCCGCGAGCAGCAGCGTCGAGCAAACCGCGATCACGGCACCTACCACGTGGCGTCGACTCATGGACGCAGGATAGTGGCAGCGCTCAGTCGGTGCGCAGACGTTGGAGCGCTTCGCGCACCCGATGCGAATCCGTCGTCGCCCAGAACGGCGGCAACGACGCGCGCAGGTAACCGCCATAACGCGCGGTGGCCATCCGCGAGTCCAGCACCGCGACCACGCCGCGATCGTCGACGCGGCGCAGCAGACGCCCGGCGCCCTGCGCCAACAGCAGCGCGGCGTGGCTCGCGGCAACGGCCATGAACCCGTTGCCGCCGCGCGCCGCCACCGCGCGCTGGCGTGCGGTCAACAGCGGGTCGTCGGGCCGCGGGAATGGGATGCGGTCGATCAGCACAAGTGACAACGACGGGCCGGGCACGTCGACTCCCTGCCACAGCGACAGCGTGCCGAACAGCGACGTCTCGGCGTCGTCGGCGAACCGCTGCACCAATGCCGACGTGGTGTCCTCGCCCTGGCACAGCACCGGGGTGTCGAGCCGGTCGCGCATGATCTCCGCGGCCGCCTTGGCGGCGCGCATCGACGAGAAAAGGCCAAGCGTTCGCCCGCCGGCCGCGGTGATCAATCCGGCGATCTCGTCGAGCTGCTCGGCCGAACCAGTGCCGTCGCGCCCCGGCGGGGGCAGATGGGCGGCGACGTAGAGGATGCCCGACTTGGCGTGTTCGAACGGCGAGCCGACGTCGATGCCTCGCCACGTGACCGTGTCCTCACCGGCCAGCCCCCACGCCGAGGCCATCGCATCAAACGTGCCGCCGATGGTCAGCGTGGCCGACGTGAGCACGGCCGTCGTGTGCTCAAACAGCCTGCTGCGCAACAACCCTGACACTGACAATGGCGCCACCCGCAGAACCGCACGGATACTTCCGCGAATGTCCTCGTGGTCGAGCCACACCACGTCGGAGCGGTCGGGGATGGCGGGCACGAACGACGTCAGGACGCGTGAGGCCGTGTCGCTGATGTCGGTCAAAGCCGTCGCCGCCTCTGCGCGAGCCGAAGCCGCCTTCGGGTCGCTCGGTGCGGTGTCGATTGCCGAACGGGCCCTGCTCGCGGCGTCGCGTAGCGCAGTCAGGTAGGTCGCCATCTCATCGTTGAGCACGTCGATCCGGCCCGGCGTGGCGTCGTGGATCGCCGACGAGAACGTCGCAGTGGCCGCCTCGAGGCGTTGCGCGAGCTCGGAGTCGATAAGCCTGCCGACGCGGCGGTGCGCGGCGCCCAGCGACGTGGCCGACAGCTCGGCGGTCGCCACGCCGGTCACCCGGTCGACCAGCTCGTGCGCCTCGTCGACCACCAGCAGTTTGTGTTCGGGCAACACGGCCGCGTCAGTCATCGCGTCGATGGCCAGCAACGCGTGGTTGGTGACAACAACATCGGCATGCCCGGCCTTGTCGCGGGCCTTCTCCGCAAAGCAGTCGGTGCCGAACGGGCAGCGGGCCACGCCGATGCACTCCCTGGCCGACACGGACACCTGAGACCACGACCGATCCGGCACACCCGGCGTCAGCTCGTCGCGGTCACCGGTGTCGGTGGACGATGACCATGCGATCAGCCGCTGCACATCGCGGCCAAGCGCGCTGGCGGCCATCGGCTCGAATAGCTCCTCCTGCGGCCGGTCCTCGGGCTCTGTTGCCGATCCGTTGTGAATCTTGTTGAGGCACAGGTAGTTTCCGCGGCCTTTCAGCAGCGCGAACTCCGGCCGCCGGGGCAGGGCGTCGACGAGTGAGTCGGCCAGTCGGGGCAGGTCGCGGTCGACGAGCTGGCGCTGCAGGGCAATCGTGGCGGTCGACACCACCACCGGCTCATCGGTCTCGACGGCCCGCGCGATCGCAGGCACCAAGTACGCGAGCGACTTGCCGGTCCCGGTGCCCGCCTGGACGGCGAGGTGCTCACCGGTCTCGAATGCATGCGCGACCGCCTCGGCCATCTCGATCTGGCCGCTTCGCTCGCTGCCACCCAACGCGACGACCGCCTTGGCCAGCAGTTCGGTGACTTCCGCTGTCTCGGCCGTGGCTTCTCCTACGCGTCGTTCCGGGTGGCCGGGGGGATCATGCGGGTCGGGACGGCCGGTTCTCCCTTGGACAGCTTGAGGCCGTCCCAGGGCAGGCTGTGCAGCCCCTCCTTCACGCGACGACGGGCCGCGTCGATCGTGAGGTCGCCGACGGGTTCGCCGTCGCGCACCAGGTCGACGGTGAGGGCGCGGCCGGACTCGCCCGCCGGTGGCCTGCCATACGGATAGACGATCTCCTCGAGGATCGTGCCGGTCGCTTTGCAGGTCCGCAGCGCCTGCTTGCGGCCGCCGTGGGATTCCTTGTGGCTGCTGCGTTTCTCGACAGGCATGCCGTCCACCTCCACCAGCTTGTAGACCATGCTGGCGGTTGGGGCACCGGAGCCGGTCACCACCGAGGTGCCGACGCCGTAGATGTCGACGGGTTCGGCGCGCAGCGCCGCGATCGCATACTCGTCGAGATCACCCGAGACCACGATGCGGGTCTTGGAGGCGCCGAGGCCGTCGAGTTGCTCACGGACCTGACGGGCCATCACGCCCAAATCGCCGGAGTCGATGCGCACCGCGCCGAGGTCGGTGCCTGCCACCTCGACCGCATTGGCAACGCCCGCAGTGATGTCGTAGGTGTCGACGAGCAGGGTGGTGTCGACGCCGAGCGCATCGACCTGCGCCTTGAATGCGGCCCGCTCGTCGGGTCCGTGCTCGCCTGTGTGCAGCAGTGTGAACGCATGCGCGCTGGTGCCCAGTGCTGGTACGGCGTAGCGGCGCTGAGCCTCGAGGTTCGACGAGGCGGTGAACCCGGCGATGTAGGCGGCGCGCGCCGCGGCGACGGCGGCTTGCTCGTGGGTGCGTCGCGAGCCCATCTCGATCAGCGGACGCTCCTCGGCCGCGCAGACCATGCGCGCGGCGGCAGAGGCGATCGCGGTGTCATGATTGAAGATCGACAGCGCCAGCGTCTCCAGCACCACGCATTCGCCGAAGGTGCCGTGCACCGACAGCACGGGGGAGCCGGGGAAGTACAGCTCGCCTTCGGCGTAGCCATCCACGTCGCCGCCGAAGCGGTAGTCAGCGAGGTACGCGAGCGTTTCGCGGTCCAGAAAGTTCTCGAGAGACGACAGAGCGGTGCCATCGAATCTGAACTGCGCCAACGCTTCCACGAAGCGCGCCGTGCCCGCGACGACGCCGTAGCGGCGTCCTTCGGGCAGCCGGCGGGCGAATACCTCGAAGGAGGTGCGACGGTGCACACTGCCGTCGTGCAGGGCCGCGGCCAGCATCGTCAACTCGTATTTGTCGGTCAATAACGCCGGAGAAGACCAAGCCACACCGCAACGGTAGCGTTTTCGCGGCCTCGGTATCCTGAAGCGCATGGTGACTCCGGCGAAGACCCGACCGGGAACTCGCGAGGAAACGGGCGTCAAGACTGTCGACGCGACGGACACCCCATGGGTGACCATCGTCTGGGATGACCCGGTCAACTTGATGACATATGTGACGTACGTCTTCCAGAAGCTGTTCGGCTACAGCGAGCCGCAGGCGACCAAGCTCATGATGCAGGTGCACCAAGAGGGAAAGGCCGTGGTGTCCGCAGGCAGCCGTGAGTCGATGGAGGTCGACGTGTCCAAGCTCCACGCCGCAGGCTTGTGGGCGACCATGCAGCAGGACCGCTGACAGAACTGTGCGTAAATGGAAGCGGGTCGACACCGCCGACGGCCCGCGGTTCCGATCGGCGCTGGCCCAACACGAGGCCGCGTTGCTCAACAGCCTGGTGGCGTCGATGCTCGGGATGCTCGAAGATCGCGAATCATCTGCTCCCGCAGACGAACTCGAAGAGATCACCGGGATGCGCACCGGCAATTCGCGGCCACCCGACGACGACACGATGAAGCGGTTGTTGCCCGACTTCTACCGCGCGCAGACGGACCATCCTGCGGGCTCCGGCACGATGGAGAGCCTCAACAACGCGTTGCGCAGCCTGCATGAGCCGGAGATCATCGATGCGAAACGTGAAGCGGCGCAACGGTTATTAGAAACCTGCCCGCAAGACGGAGGCAAATTCGAACTCACCGAGGACGATGCGCACGCCTGGGCCGCTGCGGTCAACGACGTCCGGCTGGCGCTGGGCACCATGCTCGACATCGGCCCTGGCGGGCCCGAGCGGCTGCCTTCCGACCATCCGATGGCCGGGCATCTTGACGTGTATCAGTGGCTGACGGTGCTGCAGGAGTATCTGGTGCTTGGGTTGATGGACAAGAGATGAGCTCGATCACAGACGTCGGCGGCATTCGAGTCGGCCAGCATCATCGTCTCGATCCCGATGTGTCGCTCGGAGCCGGGTGGGCCAGTGGCACCACCGTCGTGTTGACGCCGCCGGGCACTGTCGGTGCCGTCGACGGCCGTGGCGGCGCGCCCGGCACCCGCGAGACCGACCTGCTCGACCCCATCAACTCGGTGCGCCATGTCGATGCCGTGGTGCTCACCGGCGGCAGTGCGTTCGGGCTCGCTGCCGCCGATGGCGTGATGACCTTCCTCGAGGAACAGGGCCGCGGCGTGGCGCTGGAGGGGGGCGTTGTGCCGATCGTGCCAGCGGCGGTGGTCTTCGACCTGCCGGTCGGCGGGTGGCAGTGCCGGCCGACGGCAGAGTTCGGCTATGCCGCTGCCGAGCGCGCCGGCACCGAGGTGGCCGTCGGGACTGTGGGTGCGGGGACGGGTGCACGCGTCGGGGTGCTCAAGGGCGGCGTGGGTACGGCGTCGTTGATGCTCGAGTCGGGAGTCACCGTCGGGGCCCTGGTGATCGTCAACGCCGCCGGGGACGCCGTCAACCCCGCCACCGGCCTGCCGTGGCAAGCCGATCAGATCGAGGAGTTCGGCCTGGTGGCTCCGCCCGCCGACCAGATCGCCGCCTACGCCGACCGGCACATCGAGTTCGGCCCGCTGAACACCACCATCGCAGTGGTGGCCACCGACGCCGCGTTGAGCCCGGCCGGATGCCGCCGCATTGCGATCGCCGCGCATGACGGCCTGGCCCGCACCATCCGCCCGTGTCACACCCCGCTGGATGGCGATACGGTGTTCGCGCTGGCCACCGGCGCCGTCGAGGTCGATCCGGATCCAACGACACCGGCGTCGATGTCACCGGAGGTGCCGCTGATCACCGCGGTCGGGGCAGCCGCCGCGGACTGCCTGGCCCGCGCTGTGCTGGTCGGCCTATTGGCCGCCGAGTCGGTCGCCGGAATACCGTCGTATCGGGACATGTTGCCCGGAGCGTTCGAATGAAGGGTGGAGTGAGTCGTGTTGGTGATCCGAGCTGACCTGGTCGAGGCCATGGTCGCCCACGCTCGCGCCGACCACCCGGACGAAGCCTGCGGCGTGATCGCAGGGCCTGAGGGATCCGATCGTCCCGAGCGGTTCATCGCGATGCTCAACGCCGAACGGTCGCCGACGTTCTACCGGTTCGACTCGGGTGAGCAGCTCAAGGTGTGGCGCGCGATGGAGGATGCCGACGAGGTGCCAGTCGTCATCTATCACTCGCACACCGCGACCGAGGCTTACCCCAGCCGCACCGACATCTCCTATGCCTCCGAACCCGACGCGCATTACGTGTTGGTGTCCACCCGCGACCCCGACGAGCATGAGCTGCGCAGCTACCGCATCGTCGACGGCGTCGTCACCGAGGAACCCGTCAAAATCGTTGAGCAGTATTAGAAAGGCGTATTCATGTCCGTTGAGGTTTCCATCCCGACGATCCTGCGCACCCACACCGGCGGCGAGAAGCGCGTGACCGCGACCGGCGCCACGTTGCAGGCCGTCATCAGCGACCTGGAGGCGAACTACTCCGGGATCTCCGACCGCCTCGTCGATAACGGCAAGCTGCACCGCTTCGTCAACATCTACGTCAACGACGAGGACGTGCGGTTCTCCGGCGGACTGGAAACCGAGATCTCCGACGGCGACTCGGTGACGATCCTGCCTGCCGTCGCTGGAGGGTGAGTTGACTCGGTACGACTCGCTGCTGCAGGCGCTGGGCAATACCCCGCTCGTCGGCTTGCGTCGACTGTCGCCGCGCTGGGACGACGACGATGCGCCGCACGTGCGGCTGTGGGCCAAGCTCGAGGACCGCAATCCCACTGGCTCCATCAAGGACCGCCCTGCGCTGCGGATGATCGAGGACGCCGAAAAGCGCGGCGTGCTGAAACCGGGCGCGACGATTCTGGAGCCGACGAGCGGCAACACCGGCATCTCGCTCGCGATGGCCGCGCTGCTCAAGGGCTACCAGATGATCTGCGTGATGCCGGAGAACACCTCGATCGAACGACGGCAACTGCTCGAGCTTTACGGGGCGAAGATCATCTACTCGCCCGCCGAGGGCGGGTCGAACACCGCGGTGGCGCACGCGAAAGAGCTTGCGGCCCAAAATCCTTCGTGGGTGATGCTGTACCAGTACGGCAACGAGGCCAACACCTTGTCGCACTATGAGGGCACCGGTCCCGAGGTGCTGGCTGACCTTCCCGAAATCACGCATTTCGTTGCGGGTTTGGGCACCACTGGGACGTTGATGGGCACCGGGCGGTATCTGCGCGAGCGGGTGCCCGACATTCAGATCGTCGCCGCCGAACCCCGTTACGGCGAGGGCGTTTACGCGCTGCGCAACATCGACGAAGGCTTCATCCCCGAGCTGTACGACCCCGACGTGCTGACCACCCGCTACTCCGTCGGCTCCTACGACGCGGTCAAGCGCACCCGTGAGCTGGTCCAGGTCGAAGGCATCTTCGCAGGCATCTCCACCGGCGCCGTGCTGCACGCCGCGCTGGGCATGGCCGCCAAGGCGGTGAAAGCGGGGGAGCGCGCGGACATCGCGTTCGTCGTCGCCGACGCGGGATGGAAGTATCTGTCGACCGGTGCATACGCCGGTAGCCTGGACGATGCCGAAGACGCGTTGGAAGGGCAGCTATGGGCTTGATAGGTCCCGGATATCCGGCCGCGCCATCGCCGGAGCCGAAGAAGCGGCCGGCGTGGATGGTCGGCGGCGTCACGATCGTCAGCTTCGTCGTGCTGCTGTGGGTCATCGAGCTGTTCGACTCGTTGTCCAACCACCGCCTCGACAACAACGGCATCCGGCCGCTGGAGTCCGACGGCCTGCTCGGCATCGTCTTCGCGCCGCTGCTTCACTCGAATTGGGATCATCTGATCGCCAACACCGTCCCGGCGCTCATCCTCGGCTTCCTGATGACGCTCGCCGGGATGTCGCGGTTCATCTTCGCCACCGCGATCGTCTGGATCGTCGGTGGCTTTGGTACATGGCTGATCGGCAACGTCGGCGCGCACTGTCCCTACGTCGGCGTGCGTTGCGAAACCAACCACGTCGGCGCGTCGGGCCTCATCTTCGGCTGGCTGGCGTTCCTGATCGTGTTCGGGTTCTTCACCCGCAAGGTGTGGGAGATCGTCGTCGGTGTGGTGGTGCTGTTCATCTACGGCAGCGTCCTGCTCGGCGTGCTGCCCGGCACGCCAGGGGTGTCGTGGCAGGGCCACCTGTGCGGCGCGATCGGCGGCGTGCTCGCGGCGTACATGCTGTCCGGGCCCGAACGCAAGGCGCGTGAGGCGCGTAAACGCCAGGCGGCGAACCCATATCTGACGCCGTGACGCCTGGCGCGCTCAGTCCCATTGGGATCTTCGATTCCGGCGTCGGCGGACTCACCGTTGCCCGGGCCATCATCGACCAGTTGCCCGACGAGGACATCGTCTACGTCGGCGACACCGCCAATGGGCCTTACGGTCCGCTGACCATTCCCGAGATCCGCGCGCACGCCTTGGCGATCGGCGACGACCTCGTCTCGCGCGGCGTCAAGGCGCTGGTGATCGCGTGCAACACGGCATCGTCTGCGATGCTGCGCGATGCGCGCGAGCGCTATGCGCCGGTGCCCGTCATCGAGGTGGTCCTGCCCGCGGTGCGCCGCGCGGTGGCCGCGACCCGCAACGGCCATATCGGTGTGATCGGGACCGAGGCGACGATCGCGTCGGGTGCCTATCAGGATGCGTTCGCCGCCGCCCGCGACACCGAGGTGATCGGCGTGGCATGCCCGCGGTTCGTCGACTTCGTCGAGCGCGGCGTGACCAGCGGTCGCCAGGTGCTGGGTCTGGCCGAGGGGTACCTGGAACCGCTGCAGCGGGCCGAGGTCGACACGCTGGTGTTGGGCTGCACGCATTACCCGATGTTGTCGGGCCTGATCCAGTTGGCGATGGGCGACCACGTCACGTTGGTGTCCAGTGCCGAGGAGACCGCCAAGGACTTGCTGAGAGTGCTCACGGAGCTCGATTTGCTGCGTCCGCACGACGCTCCACCCGCGCGACGGGTGTTCGAGTCGACCGGTGATCCTGAGGCCTTCACCACACTTGCGGCCCGATTCCTTGGTCCGTCGCTGGATGGTGTTCGGCCTGTTCACCGTCACGTTGCGGCCCAAAGATGATTTCCGTCGCGTAAACGGGCGATGTTTTCGTCACATGGATAGCGGGCATGGCAAGCTAGTGAACGTGCGAATCACCGTACTCGGTTGCTCCGGCAGTGTGGTCGGGCCAGATTCGCCAGCGTCCGGCTATCTCTTGACGGCCCCTGACACCCCGCCGTTGGTCATCGATTTCGGTCCCGGTGTACTCGGCGCGCTGCAGCGCCAAGCCGACCCCAACGCGGTTCACGTACTGCTCTCGCATCTGCACGCCGACCACTGCCTGGACTTGCCCGGCCTTTTCGTGTGGCGGCGCTATCACCCGACACCCGCGCAGGACCGTGGCCTCATGTACGGTCCGGCGAATACCTGGGCTCGGTTGGGCGCGGCGTCGTCTCCCGAGGGCGGGGAGATCGACGACTTCTCGGACATCTTCGACATCCGGCATTGGGTCGACGATGAAACGGTGCAGATCGGTTCGCTGTCGGTGACCCCGAAGCTGGTGTGTCATCCGACCGAGTCCTACGGGATGCGGATCACCGATCCGTCGGGCGCCACGCTGGTCTACAGCGGCGACACGGGCTACTGCGATGCGCTGCTCGATCTGGCCCGCGGCGCCGACGTTTTTCTATGCGAGGCGTCATGGACGCATTCGCCGGAGCGGCCGCCCAAGTTGCATCTCTCAGGCACCGAGGCCGGGCGGGCCGCAAAGCAGGCGGGCGTCGGTGAACTGCTTCTGACCCACATTCCGCCGTGGACGTCGCGCGAGGACGTGATCAGCGAGGCCAAGGCGGAGTTCGACGGTCCCGTGCACGCGGTGGTGTGCAACGAGGCGTTCGACATCACGCGCTCCTGAATACCGTCAGACCGACCGGTTAGGGTTGGCGCGTGTCCAGACGAGAAGACGGCCGGCTTGACGACGAGCTTCGTCCCGTCCGAATCACCCGCGGCTTCACCTCTCATCCCGCCGGGTCGGTGTTGGTGGAGTTCGGCCAGACCCGCGTGATGTGCACGGCGAGCGTCAACGAGGGCGTGCCGCGCTGGCGTAAGGGCTCAGGGCTGGGCTGGCTGACAGCTGAGTACGCGATGTTGCCCGCCGCGACGCACGACCGGTCGGACCGCGAATCGGTCAAGGGCCGCGTCGGCGGACGCACGCAGGAGATCAGCAGACTTGTCGGCCGATCGCTGCGGGCATGCATCGACCTGGCGGCGCTGGGGGAGAACACCATCGCGCTGGACTGCGACGTACTGCAGGCCGATGGGGGAACCCGAACAGCGGCGATCACCGGCGCGTATGTGGCGCTCGCCGATGCGGTGACGTATCTGGGGGCGGCCGGGCGGCTGTCGGATCCGCGGCCGCTGTCCTGTGCGATCGCTGCGGTGAGCGTCGGTGTGGTCGACGGCCGCGTCCGCGTGGACCTGCCGTACTCGGAGGACTCGCGGGCGGAGGTGGACATGAACGTCGTCGCCACGGACACCGGCACGCTGGTTGAGATCCAGGGCACAGGGGAGGGCGCAACGTTCCCTCGCTCGACGCTGGACAAGATGCTCGACGCGGCGATGACGGCGTGCGAGCAGTTGTTCGCCGTCCAGCGCGAGGCGCTCGAATTGCCGTATCCGGGTGTGCTGCCAGAGTCGGCGGAGCCGGCGAAGAAGGCGTTCGGAAGCTGACCGAGCTGTTGGTGGCCAGCCGCAACCGCAAGAAGCTGGCGGAGTTGCGACGGGTGCTCGACGGTGCCGGGGTGGCGTTGACGCTGCTATCGCTGGACGACGTCGCGGCATTCGACGAAGCGCCGGAGACGGGTGCGACGTTCGAGGAGAACGCGTTGGCCAAGGCGCGCGACGCTTTTAGGGCGACTGGTCTGCCGTCGGTGGCTGACGATTCCGGTCTGGAAGTCGAGGCGCTGAACGGGATGCCGGGGGTGCTGAGCGCGCGGTGGTCGGGGCGCCATGGTGAGGATGCCGCGAACACCGAGCTGCTACTCGCGCAGATGGCCGACGTGCCCGACGAGCGGCGGGGTGCCGCGTTCGTGTCGGCGTGCGCATTGGTGTCCGAGTCGCGTGAGGTGGTCGTGCGTGGGAGGTGGCCGGGCAGCATCGTGCGGGAGCCACGCGGTAGCGGCGGATTCGGCTACGACCCCGTATTCCTGCCCCAGGGCTGGTATCGCACGGCAGCCGAGCTCAGTCCGGAGCAGAAGGACTCAGTCTCACACCGAGGCCGTGCGCTGTCGGCGCTGCTGCCGGCGTTGCGGGAGTTGGCCTAGAGGCTGAACCGCTCCCTGATGTCGCTGGTCTGGAAGTGCTCGACGATGATGCCGACCAGCGGGATGGTGCCGGCCAGCAGCACGCCGATGGTCTTGGCGATGGGCCAGCGCACCTTGACGGCAAGGTTGGCGGTGAAGATCAGGTAGACGAAGTACACCCAGCCGTGCACGATCGCGATCCAGTTGGGCGGATTGTCCACGTGGACGATGTATTTCAGCCACATCTCGTAGCACAGCGCGATCAGCCAGACGCCGGTGGTCCACGCCAGGACGCGGTAACCCAGCAGGGCCTTGCGAATGGATTCGACCGGGGTGGTTGGGGAAGGTGCTTCCGTCATGGGGTTTTGTGTTCCTTGTCTTCTTTGGCGAGCTCGGCGAGATATGCGTTGTACTCGCGCAGAGCCGGGTCGTCGTCGGAAGGCATTGCGGCCTTGGGTCTTTCGGGTAATAGTCCGGAGGGGATCTCGGTGATGGTGTTGTGCTTGCGAGGCTCGGGCGGGGCTTCCTCGTATCGGACGAACTTGTAGTAGGCGTAGAAGCAGAACCCGGCGAACAGCGGCCATTGCAGGGCGTAGCCGAGATTCTGGAAGGAGCCCGACGCCGACTCGAAGCGGGTCCACTGCCACCAGGCCAGGGCCAGGCAACCGGCAGCGCCGGCGATCACCAACGCGATCAGCGCCGGTCTCCTACGCCGCGTAGTGGACACCGTTCAACGGTACCGCGCGGTCCTTTGGCCCGACGAACGTGTCGAGGCGGGCGGTGGCAGCTTTGCGGTAGATGGAGACGATGTACTTCGTCGACCGCGTCCAGGGAATATCAAGTGCGTCGAGCGCGGCGGTGAACAGGCCGATGATGTCTTCGGATCGGTTGGAGAAGTGATAGCGGATGCTCATGACGCCGCGATCGTTCGCGACGACGCGGCACCCGTCGCTGTGGATCAAACCGAGGACGAATTCCTCGGTGGCCTGGTCGACGAGCGCTTGCTGCCATGGTTCCAGGGCGATCCGTCGTGTGTGCTTCATCCCAGGGCCGTGTTGAGGTAGCAGGCATGGCCAGTGTTTCGAAGTCAGATAGACGTCGACACAACCTTGACGCTGCACGACGCCCGCGCGTTGGCCTGGCATCAGCATGTCCATGGCCTCGCGACAGCGTCGGATGATGGCCGGGTATTTCTTGTCGAGCGTGATCCTGAGGTGCCACACTCGGCGGTTGCGCGATATGTAGCCATCGCCTAGGTACATGCCCAGCAGATAGCAATACGGTGCGGCCGGAAGTGCTGAAAAGTTGTGGAGTGCGCCGCATGGACTGCCGCCGGCGGCCAACCGGCGAGAAACCTGTGGTCGACGCCGCCAGTCGCGCACCGTCGTTCGCGGCACACCAATTTGGCGTGCAATGGCGCAGTCATTCAGCCCGGCTGCGATCAGACGCTTCGCGGCGTCGAACTGCTCTGCTGACCGCATGGCCCCAGCTATGCGGCGCCGCCGACAGAATTGACGGCGAGCTGGGCGGTAGGATCGGCACGCTGCGGGCGTGATGGAACGGCAGACATGCCGGCTTTAGGTGCCGGTGCTCGAGAGAGCGTGGGGGTTCGAATCCCCCCGCCCGCACCAGCTCTAGATCTCTGGTGTGCGGTGGGCCCAGGGCTTTGCCTGCTCGAGCTGGCTCGCGACGCGGAACAGGATGTCTTCGCGACCGTAGGCCGCGACGAGCTGCACGCCGACCGGCAAACCCTCGGCCGTCCACTCCAGCGGGAGGCTGATCGCCGGCTGGCCGCTGGTGTTGAACGGGGGCGTGAACGGCACGAATTCGCCGGCGCGACGCATCGGTGACATCGGGTTATCGGGGTCATTCACGATCGTGCCGAGTTTGAGCGGCAGCTCGCCGAGCGTCGGTGTGAGCAGCAGATCCCATCCGTCGTGCCACCACGACTGAACCGCCCTGCGGTATTGGGCCACAGCTGACAACGCGAGCCCGTAGTCGACGGCATTGAACTGTTTGGCGAAGTCGGCCTGGACCCGGTTCATCGGTTCCAACTCTCGATCCTCCAGTGGGCGGCCGAGTTGTTCCTCGAAGCGGCGCTGTGAAATTCCAACTTTGGCGCTCCACAGCGTGCCGAACAGGGAGCCGAAGGTCCTGTCCTCCAATGCCTTCGGCGACGCCTCCTCGACGTGGTGCCCCAACGATGCGAGCAGCTTCCCGACGGCCTGCGCCGCCGCGGTGACCTCCGCATCGACCGAGCCACCCTGTGGGTGGTGGTCGAGGATGCCGATGCGCAGCCGGCCGGGATCCGCGCGCAGCTCCTCGACGTAGGGACGTGTGGGCGGTGGCGCGATCACGGTATCGCCGATACCGGGGCCGCACGTCGCGTCGAGCAATGCCGCCGAGTCACGAACGGTGCGGCTGAGGCAGTGCTCGACCGCCAGTCCGCTCTCGTCGCCGAGTGGGCCGAGCGTGATGCGACCCTGGCTCGGCTTGAGCCCGACAAGGCCGCAACACGATGCAGGTATACGGATCGATCCGCCGCCGTCACTCGCGTGGGCGAATGGGACCATTCCCGACGCGACCGCGGCGGCCGCGCCGCCGCTCGATCCACCAGGCGTACGCGTCGTGTCCCACGGGTTGCGGGTAGCGCCCCACGCGACCGGCTCGGTGGTCGGAACACTGCCGAGCTCGGGACTGTTCGTCCGGCCGGCGATCACGAGCCCGGCCGCGCGGTGGCGGCTGACGAGTGTCGTGTCGGCATCGGCGATGACGCGCGCCTCTTTGAAAGCGACGTTGCCGTTGCTGATCCGCTGCCCCGCATACGTGGCGGCGAGATCCTTGAGGAGGAACGGCACGCCACGGAACCGGCCGGTGGGGAGATCGGCGCTTGCGGCAGTCTCCCGGGCGTGGTCGAACCACCGGATCACAACCGCGTTGAGGGCCGGGTCGATGCGGTCGATGCGCTCGATCGCAGCCTCCAGCAGCTCACTCGGCGACACCTCGCCCGACGCGACGAGCGCGGCTTGATCCGTCGCATCCATCCAACGTGTCTGATCGGCAAGCGTGCTCATGGCAGCCTGTCTAGCATGGTCGAGCGCGATCGCGACGAATCCGGCCGTCCTCGGAGCACCCGTCCGCGCGACGCCCTTGGCCGCCCACTTCCGCAGGGCAGCCAGGGTGTTCCGCGTATCCCGGACGATCTCGAACTGTCGCCGGCAGAAACCCTCGCCTATGCGCAGGACCTGCTGGATCGGGGCTTGGCATTCAACGCGCACGAGGTGCTCGAGGCGGCATGGAAGAACGGCCCGGATCATGAGAAGGCACTGTGGCAAGCCCTTGCCCAGCTCGCGGTCGGCATCACCCATGTCCAGCGCGGCAACGTCAAGGGGGCGGCGACCGTGCTTCGGCGCGCATCGGCCGCACTTGCCCGCGAAGACAAGCCCGCGCCGTACGCCGTCGACCTAGAAGGTTTGGTCGAGTACGCCGAGGTGCTGATCGACGACCTCACTGCGCATGTCGAGATCACGCCCCAACGTCTAAGACCCCGTCTAGCTGATCACTGACACTCAAGCCTGTTTGGCGAAGTAGCGCCGCCCGCCGCGGGGTATTTGTCCGAGGGCAGCCTTGAATACCGGCGCCAACACCTTGAACGGGAACCTGAACGCATCCTTCGGCTCGATCGCGACCGTCCACGTGAACACAGTTTCAGCTCCGTCGGGTTCGACGACGTAGTCCTCGGCGAACCGCTTGAAGAAGGGGAGGGAGGCCTCGTAGACGTAGAACGCGTTGCTGCGGCCCTCTTCCCAACGGTAATAGCGTTCGCGCAAAGAACCGCCTACGACGGCCTCGCGGGTAGTGCCAATGCCGAACGGCCGCGGCGAGGTCCACGTGACTTTCCGGATTGCGGGCAACCAGGCGGCCAGTGACTCATCCGACGTCATCGACTCCCAGACCTGCTCGGGCGTTGCGGCGAACCGCTTCTGATAGCGGAAGACATAAGGGGCAGCGGCGATGAAGTCGTCATCTGCGGGTTCGAGCGGATACCAGCGCGTCATAGCTGATCATCTTCGCGACTGGTTAAGTCTTTCGGACCGGAAAGCCGTTGCGCTCCGCCAACGACCGCAACTGCTTCAGCGCGAACCGCCGGCCGCGACCGGCGTGGGGAATCACTACTCCGGCCCACAACCCCTCGGCACCCGGCGTCTCACAGGCTTCCTGAGCGCACTGCCAGCGGCGTGGGCACACGCGACACAGCGCCTTGGCACCTTCGTCCGCCACCGTCGTCCACCGGTCTGGATCCCGCGCACACAGGACCGCCGTGACCCCCGAGTCCTGCACTGAGTCCGCCTTTCGGCTTGTAGAGGACAATATGGCTGTATGTATGGGCGATAAAGACATACTGTCGACCGCGGCGGTTATGAGGTCCTTCACCTGGGTGTATGAATTGACAGTGCTGCCGGAGCTTGGCCGAGTTAGTCATGAAGAACGCTCGAGTATCGAGCGAATCCGAACCGCGGCGTTGAAGAGCTTCGCCACGTACGGGGCTTCGGCAACGTCGCTGCGCACGGTGGCCGAAGCCGCGGGTGTGTCCATTGGCTTGGTTCAACACCATTTCGCCAACAAGGCCGGGCTCGTCAAAGCTGTCGATGACTACGTCCTGGGAGTGGTCATCGCGATAATCGCGCAGCCGATGCCGGGTCCGCCCGCAGATTCACTCAACGAGATGGGAAACAGGGTCACCCGGCTCGTCGCCGAGCACTCCGACATCGTGGACTACTTCGGCCGAGCACTCATCGACGGCAGCCCACTGGGGATCATGATCTTCGACACCCTGATTGGCAACGGCACGGCTCGGTGGCACCTGCGCAGTGAACGCGGGGAAACGCGGCCCGATGTCGATCTGACGTGGGCCGCTATCAATTCGCTGGTGCTGGCGTTGGGCACCTTGATCTTGCGCTCTCATGTCGAGCGGCACCTACCTGCGCCGCTGGCCAGTCCCGCTCAGCTAGAGCGCTGGGAAGCCTCGGTCAACACTCTGCTGCGCAACGGCCTGTTTCGACGCTAAAACCTCACGCCGCCAACCCTTTTCCTATACGTCGTCGGTGTTTCCCCGCAGAATTGGGTGAACGCACGCGTGAACGCGCTCAGGCTTTCGAACCCCACCGCCGTCGACGTCTCCTGCACCGACTGCCCCGGCGCGGCCAGCAGAGCCATCGCCCGCAGCATCCGGGCATGCAATAGGTATGTCCGCCAAGGTAATCCGAGTGTGTCCTGAAAGAGGCGTCGCAACGTCCGTTCCGACACCGACACCGAGCGGCCGACCTCGGCAGCCGTCACCGAATCCAAATGCTCCTTCGTATACGCCATCGCCGCTGCCACGATCGGGTGTTCCGACGTCGGAAGGCTCAGTGGCGCCTCGTGATCTAGCGCCTCGGACACGAGGTTGGCCAGCGTCCGGAAGAACGGGTCGGAAACCGCGTCGCCCTCCGGCCGGTCGATCGGCCATCGCAGCGCGTAGATCATCATCTCCCGGATCAACGGTGACACCGCGAGGATGCGGGCCCGGTCACCGCCGTCGGGCACCAACTCGCGGTCGAACATCACCGCCACGGTTCGGACATCCGGGTTCATCGTCGCCTGGTGCTCGAGTCCAGCGGGGATCCACGCCGCCTGCTGCGGCGGCAACAGATAGTGCGCCGAGGCCGTCTCCACCTCCACCACACCGCCGATCGCGTACTCGATCTGATGCACCTCGTGCGAGTGCCATCCGGTGATCAGGGCGTCGCCTTCGTAGAGATAACTGCCGCCGAGCGCGCGCCCGCCACGACGCAACTCGATGACCCGGCGGGTGGGGTGGCGGGAAGGCGCGAGCATGTTGGCCGATTCAGCTAAAACTCTGTCCGAAAGCGCAGAGACGGTCACACCGCTAGACGGTACTACTTGGATATGAAGACCGACGACCTGATCCTGGTGAGCATCGACGACCACGTCGTGGAGCCGCCCGACATGTTCCTCAACCATGTGCCGGCCAAGTACAAGGCCGAGGCGCCGATCGTGGTCACCGACGACAAGGGCGTCGACCAATGGATGTACCAGGGCCGGCCGCAGGGCGTGAGCGGGCTGAACGCGGTGGTGTCCTGGCCGGCCGAAGAGTGGGGTCGCGATCCTGCGGGCTTCGCCGAGATGCGGCCCGGCGTCTATGACGTCCACGAGCGTGTCCGCGACATGAACCGCAACGGCATCCTTGCGTCGATGTGCTTCCCGACGTTCACCGGCTTCTCCGCGCGGCACCTCAATATGCACCGCGAAGAGGTCACGCTCGTGATGGTGTCGGCCTACAACGACTGGCACATCGACGAGTGGGCTGGCAGCTACCCGGACCGCTTCATTCCGATTGCGGTGCTGCCAACGTGGAATCCCGGGGCCATGTGCGCGGAGATCCGTCGTGTCGCGGCCAAGGGCTGTCGCGCGGTGACGATGCCGGAACTGCCTCATCTGGAAGGCCTTCCTAGCTACCACGACAACGACTACTGGGGCCCGGTGTTCCAGACCCTGTGCGAAGAGAACGTGGTGATGTGTCTGCACATCGGCACCGGATTCGGGGCGATCAGCATGGCGCCCAACGCACCTATCGACAACTTGATCATCCTGGCCACTCAGGTGTCGGCGATGTGCGCGCAGGATCTGTTGTGGGGCCCCGCGATGCGCAAGTACCCCGATCTGAAGTTCGCGTTCTCCGAAGGCGGCATCGGGTGGATCCCGTTCTATCTGGATCGCAGCGACCGGCACTACACCAACCAGAAGTGGCTGCGCCGCGACTTCGGCGACAAGCTGCCCAGCGACGTGTTCCGTCAGCATTCGCTGGCCTGCTACGTCACCGACAAGACGTCTCTGAAGCTGCGCCACGAGATCGGCATCGACATCATCGCGTGGGAATGCGACTACCCGCACTCCGACTGCTTCTGGCCCGACGCACCCGAACAGGTGCTGGCCGAGCTGACCGCCGCCGGCGCCGACGCCACCGACATCGACAAGATCACGTGGCAGAACGCATGCCGGTTCTTCAGCTGGGATCCGTTCGCCCGCACGCCACGCGAACAGGCCAACGTTGGAGCGCTTCGCGCGAAGGGGGCCGACGTCGACGTCTCGATCCGGCCACGCAAGGAGTGGGCGCGCCTGTACGAGCAGAAGCAGCTCGCCAAGGCGTAAGGAATCCGCAAGTGCGGGTTGAAACATGTAATTTGACCGCATTTGCGGATACAATGCCGCGGTGGCATTGATCCGAGTCCGTGACGCCGCCGACCTCTTGGGGGTCAGCGACGACACTGTCCGCCGCTGGATCGACGACGGAAGCCTGCCGGCTAGCCAAGACGAATCGGGGCGCAAAGTCATCGCCGGCGACGTGCTGGCTGAGTTCGCGCGCGCGAACGCCGCTGCGGCACCCAAGGATCCGCTCACGATCGCTAGCTCTGCTCGCAACCGCTTCGCCGGACTGGTTACCGCGGTGGTCACCGACAAGGTTATGGCGCAGGTCGAAATGCAGTGCGGCCCTTTCACCGTCGTCTCGCTGATGAGCGCGGACGCGGTTCGCGAGCTGGGGCTCGAACCGGGCAGCGTCGCCGTCGCCGTCGTCAAGGCCACCACCGTGATCGTCGAGACACCCGGAACCCAATCATGAAACACTCCCGCGTGCTGGCCGTCCTCGCGGTGCTGACGCTGATCAGTGGATGCAGCTCGACGGAAGAGTCCGCGACCGGGAACACCACAATCATGGTGTTCGCCGCCGCCTCGCTGAAGCAGGCCTTCTCGGACATCGGTGAACAATTCAAGTCCGAGAACCCGGGCGCCTCAGTGGAATTCTCGTTCGCAGGCTCATCGGATCTACTCACCCAGCTGACTCAGGGCGCCCAAGCCGACGTGTTCGCAGCCGCCGACATCAAGAATATGGACAAGGCAACGCAGGCCGGGCTGCTGGCCGGCGAGCCGGTGAGTTTCGCGGCCAATACGCTCACCATCGCCGTCGCGCCCGGCAACCCGAAGAAGATTGCGTCGCTCAAAGACCTGACACAGCAAGGCCTCAACGTGGTGATCTGCGCGCCGCAGGTGCCGTGCGGTTCGGCTATCAAGAAAGCCGAGCAGGCGAGTGGCGTGACGTTGAATCCGGTCAGCGAAGAGTCGTCGGTCTCCGACGTTCTCAACAAAGTCACCACCGGTCAGGCCGACGCCGGACTGGTCTACGTCACCGATGCCAAAGGCGCGGGCGACAAGGTTGCCGAGGTGCGATTCCCCGAGGCCGCCGGCGCTGTCAACACCTATCCGATCGCTGTGCTGAAGGAATCCAAGAATCCGGAGTTGGCACGCAAGTTCGTCGACCTGGTCACCGGTGAATCAGGTCAAAAGATCCTCAGGGCAGCGGGTTTCGCCCAACCTTAGATCATGTCCTTATCGGTGAGCCAACGCATGATCGGCCAGCCGACGAACACCGGCAGCCAGCACGTGAGCACCCGATAGAGCAGCACGGACGGCACGGCGATTCCCGTGGGCACTCCGAATGCGGCAAGACCGCCGATCAACGCCGCCTCGACAGCCCCGACCCCACCCGGAGTCGGGGCCGCTGAGGCGAGAGTTCCGCCGATCATCGTCACGACCGTCACCGTGACGAACGACGTGTCCCCGCCGAAAGCCTCGATACTCGCCCAAAGGGCCAGTGCCGCACCGAGAGTCGTTGCCGCACAACCAAGCACGATCAAGGTCAGTCGCTTCGGTTGGCGTGCCAGGTCGGCGAGGTCGCCGATCACCTCGTTCAGCTTCGGACGCACCGCCGTCGCCAGCCATCGCCGAAGCTTGGGCACGAACAGGAATGCACCGACGAGTCCGAGCGCAACGCCGGCAATCAGATAGAGCACGGTGGCGTCGGGGACAAGTGTCGACAAGTCGGCAGACGCACCGGCAGCGACGCTGAAGAAGATCAGCAGCCCGATGTGGACTATTACCTGGACCGATTGCTGGAGCGCAACGGCGGTGGTGGCGCGCAACGCGGTAAGGCCACCCTTGTGCAGAAACCTCGTGCTGAGCGCGAGACCACCGACGCCAGCCGGTGTCGTGGTCGCGGCGAACGTGTTGGCCACCTGCATGATCACCAGGTTCTTGAAGCTCACCAACCCGTCGGCGCATGCCCACAACGACACTGCTGCACCGACATACTTCGATGCCGACACCGCGAGGCCGAGTAGCGCCCACCACCAGTTCGCGGTCCTGAGCTCGGAGAAGAACGTGGGCACCGTGCTGATGAATGGGTAGGCGACGTAGACGAGAGCGACAAGCAGGACAAGTTGGATGACCTGGTTGCGGGTGAACCTGGTGATCGTCTCGGCTCGAATCTGGTCGGCTCCGGTCCTCCGCTTGACCTCATCGCGGGCGGCGGACATGATGGCGCCGGCATCGGCAACCGACTTCCGGATTCGTGATGGCATGGCGGACTTGGTCAGTCGTCGCGAGGCCATCAGGACCGCGGCGTTGCCGAAGACATCGACCGCAGCGCCGACCGCGGCTTCGGCGCCGTACAATTCGGTTGTCGTCACCAGGAGCTGGGCGACGTCGGCCTGCAGTTGTTCGTCGGTGGCACCGTATTCGGCGCTACCGAACCCGCCGAAGCGCGCGGTGCCGTCGTCGATGGTGATCTCGTTGTCGCGGAGATCGCCGTGGGAGATCCGGTGATTGTGCAAGGTGCCAAGCGATTCCCACACCTTGGCGACGGCACCCTTGTCGGCGCGATCGGTGATTGCGGTGCCGGACGCGGGGGTGTGCGCGTACAAGGTCCATCCCCGGTCGAGCGGGGCCATGGCGACCGTCGAGGTATTCGCGACACCCAGGTCGCCGATCGCGATCGCCATCAGCGCCCGGTGTTCGACCGCGCGGCGCATGGACGGCTGGAGCGGCGCGGTTTCGCGGTTGCGCAGCCGCAGCCAACGCCAGAACTGGCGCAGGAAGCCGCCACTGCGCTGATTCGGGCCGTACATCTCGACAACAGCAACAGACTCTGGGTCATCGGAGTTGGCCGACAACATCAGCGGCCCGGCCCCGGCGGGCCGCACCACCGTCAGCGTCGATACTCCGAATCCGCGCCGGGCCATGGCGCGGACGGCCCCGTCGAGCGGCACCTCGAGGGCGGGTGTCCCGACCACGAGCACGACGAGTGCGCCGACGAACCAGCCGACCGCCAGGCCCAACAGCGAGCGGGCGGGCACCACAGCGCTCACGACGAGGTGGATCGGCACAAACGCAAGCAGCAGCGCCCACCACCACCGCCGCCAACGCGCCGGTAGCCACGGACCGGAAACCGTGAGTACGCCGGCGAGCATCGCGATCCACCGTGGGTCGTCGAGGAACTGCGAGAGCAGTGTGTCGAGGCGATCGGATAAATCGAAATGCCATCGCGGCGCGGCGATGCCGTTGCCGGTGATCGAGAGCGAAAGGAACGCGAGGAATGCGGCCGCCGCATACGCCGCGAGCAGCTTCCACTGTCGCGCGAGGATCAAGCCGATCAGTATCGCGAACGGCAGCGCCAGGATCACCACGCCGTAAACCAGATACACAAGATTGGACTGGGTGGGCGTCAGCACTCCGACGATCCCGGAGATCGACTTCTCCAGTGCGACCCATTCGTTGCGGGTGATCAGCGAGCTGGTGATGACGGCGGCCAGAAACACCCCGGCGAGAACGAGTCGCAGGATGTCGTTGGTGCGGCGGGTCAGCGGTTGCAGCAAGCTGCCCGAAACGGTGATGTCCCGGCCGTCGACCCGCATGGTTCCAGCATCTTTGCACGTTGCCGGGTTTTTGCGGCGAAGTGCGAGAACTCTACGGCGCAGCGTCGACAGAGACCAGCTGGCGCAGTGGACGACCCGCGGTCTCCCGCATGGTCAGCAAGGTGAGCAGCGTGACGATCGATGCGGCGATCACGTAGTACGCGGGGGCGATCTCGTTGCCGGTGCGCGCCACCAGCCATGTCGCGACATAGGGCGCCGTCCCGCCGAACACCGCGACCGAAACGTTGTAGCCGATCGAATAGCCGGAAGAGCGCACCCGGGTGGCGAACAATTCGGCACCGGCCGCGAGTGACGCGGACACGAACACCGACTCGATCGCCGCAAGGCCGGCGTGGGCGGCGATCGCCGCGGCCAACGCGCCCGTGTTCAGAAGCAGGAACAGCGGATAGGCCAACACCGCGAAGGCGATCGCCCCGGCGAAGAGCAGCGGCTTGCGGCCGATCCGGTCCGACAGCGCACCGAGAGGTGGGATGAGCACTATCGCGACGAGGCTGGCCACGGCAATGGAGACGAACGCGTCGACCTTCGTGAAGCCAAGGGTTTTCGTGTAATAGCTCGGCAGGAACGTGAATACGACATAGAAGCCGACGTTGTGAATCACCACGAGGCCGGCGATCTGAAGAATCGGTCGCCATGACGAGGTGATCGCCTCCTTCAGCGGCGAGGCGGATACGTCGCCTTCCTCGCGCAGCGCCTCGAATTCCGGTGTGTCATCCAGCCGCAGTCGGATATAGAGCCCCACCACGCCGAGCACGCCGGCGATCAAAAACGGTATCCGCCAGCCGTAGGAATCCATCGCACTCTCCGGCAGCACCGCCTCCAGGCCGGTGACGGTGAGCGACCCCAGCAGGAAACCGACGATCACCGACCAAACCAGGAACGACACGACGAAACCGCGGTGCTTGTCGGGCGCGTACTCGGCCAAGAAGCACGCCCCGCTGCCGTACTCGCCGCCCGCCGAAAAGCCTTGCACGCAACGCAGCAACAGCAGCAGCAGCGGTGCCGCCACGCCGATCACGTCATAGCTGGGAACCAGTCCGATGACGAACGTCGACCCCGACATCAGCAAGATGACGAGCGCGAGGACCTTCTGACGCCCGATCCGGTCGCCGAGCGGCCCGAAGAAGAATCCACCGAGCGGCCGCATGAAGAAGGCGGCCGCGAAGATCGCGAACGTGTTGAGCAGTGCCGCGGTCTCGTCGCCGGGCGGGAAGAACTTCTCGGCGATGTAGGTCGCCAGGAACCCGTAGATGGCGAAGTCGTACCACTCGACCATGTTCCCGACCGCTGCGCCACGGACCGCTCTGCGGACGACCTCAGGCTCTTTGCCGTGCCGTTCGGGCGCGTCGTAGATTGTCATGACTCTCCTCCTGACCGTCGGGGTCGACAGCTGTCGAGAATGGGACATCGCGTACACCTGCATTCCCTTTTGCGCTATGCACGTAACTCGGGGATTTACGAGAGAGGTCGGTATGAGTGGAGTGGTGGTGACCGGTGCGGCGTCCGGAATCGGGCGGGCCAGTGCCGAGGCGTTGATCGCGGACGGCCGCAAGGTGGCGCTGTGGGACATCGCCCCTGAGGTGACGGCGGTCGCCGACGGTCTTGGCATGCCCGGCGCCGTTGTCGACGTGTGCGACGCCGCCGCCATGCAGGCCGGCGTCGGCGCGGTCGACGAAGCGCTCGGCGGCATCGACGGCCTGGTGCACGCCGCCGGCAGGGTTGCCGCCGAACCCGTCGGCGCCTATACCCAGGAGTCGTGGGACGCCGTGCTCGACGTCAACCTGCGGGCTCAGGCATTGCTGGTGCAGCTGCTGTTGCCGCACCTGGAGAAGAGTGCCAAGGCCGGCGCCGGCCCCGCCATCGTCGGCATCTCCAGCATCGAAGGGCTGTCCGCCAATCCGTACATCCCTGCCTACTGCGCATCCAAGGCAGGCCTGCTCGGGATGACACGATCGATGGCAGCACAGTTGGGCCCGTTGGGAATTCGGATCAATGCGGTGTGCCCCGGCTTTATTCAGACGCCGATGCTGCAGATGGCGTTGGACATCGACGAAGTGCGCACCGGATTCGAGCAGGCGGCGCCGCTCGGCCGGATCGGTCAGCCGAGTGAGATCGCCGACGCCGTGGCGTTTCTGATGTCAGCTAGGGCGTCGTTCATCACGGGAACCCACCTCGTCGTCGACGGGGGAGTGACGAGCCACCACGCCTAGCCCTTTGCGATTTCGGCGCGCTAACCGTCGGTCAGCGACGGTAAACGCGCCGAAATCACTGGACGGGCGCTGAGATCTGCGTGAGCTGCGACCGGCCGCGCAGCATCTCCGTGCCTTGCACGGCCCAGCACCGTCGCTCCGCTTCGTCGGCGCGCTCGATCGCTGCGGCGGAACACAGCACCCGGCCGTCGAAGTCCTTGGCCCGGTCTGCCAGCCGCGCCGCCTCGTTGACGGCATCGCCGACAACCGTGTACTCGTAACGGTTTTCGGCGCCGATGTTGCCGGCAAAGACCGGCCCAGCAGACACACCAATGCCGAAATCGACGGAAAGGCGGTGCAACTCCTGCGTGAGAGCCCGCGCGGTCGCCAGCGCCGCCGACGCCGGATCCTCGATGCGTAACGGCGCGCCGAAGACCGCCAGCGCGGCATCACCCTGGAATTTGTTGATCAGCCCGTGTCTTGCGTCGACCGCGTCGACAACAATTTGGAAGAAGTCGTTGAGCACCGCGGCGACCTCATGAGGTTCACGGGTGGTCGCGAGTTGCACTGAACCCACAAGATCGACGAACAGGATCGCGACCTCGCGCTCGTCGCCGGACAGGGATTCGTTTGCGTCTATGGCGCGGCGGACCACCTCTTCACCGACGTGACGGCCGAACAGGTCGCGCAGCTGGTCACGTTCCTGCAATCCGGCGACCATACGGTTGAATCCCGACTGCAGCTGGCCGAGTTCGGAGCGCTCATAGACGTCGATCAACTTGCCGAGGTCTCCGCGCTCGACCTCCGCCATCGCGTCGACGACATCGTGCACCGGATCCGAAATCGACGTAGACACCAGAATTATCGCGCGCAGTCCCAGCACGACGGCGACGAGCGCGAGCACGAGCACCGGCGTCTCGATGGGTGCGTCGGGCTGGATGATCCAGCCGTTGGCGCGCAACATGACGAGCACAACGATCCCCGCGCCGGGGAGCGCGGAACACATCGTCCACATCAGTATCAGTCGTGCCCGCACGCCCGGCGCCTTCTCGGCATGCTCGAAATCCACTGTGGCGGTGATCATCAAATGGCGAAGAGGCCGTTGGGTGAACAGAAAGCCCGTACATACGGTTGACGTTGCGCCGAATATCATCGCCGAGACGAGCAGAAACGTGACGCGGACACCGCCGCCGATGTTCAGCGGGATGAGCACGATAGATGCAATGGCCCATGGCGTCAGCAGGACCGCGGACTGGCGCCTTGTAATATTCGGTGCCGTGTGCGGTCGCGGCTTGACTATTGCGACGCCACCAACCCATGTGGTGACGGTTCCGACGATGACTATCGCCACCGTCGCGACAAGATTTTCCGTTCTCATCACGGCTTGTGCGCCTATGACGGACTCACCGCTCACCGAGATGACGATCACGACGACTTCTACCGCCGACAGAAGGTAGGCGAATACAAGGCCTGCCGCGTATCGGACCAGCAGGCTGGGTGGCCTCATGGGGCCATGGTGTCAGTCGCTGGCAGGCAGCGGCTTGGCTTCCTTCAGATTCAGTCCGGTTGTGCCTACGCTGAGCGTTCCTGCCCCCGCCTTGGTGACCAGAACTTCGGCACCGTTGTCGTCGACGTAGCGCTTGCCCATCACGTTGCCATCGGAGAATGCCGGATCCAGCGTCGCGTCACCCATTTTGTCGGCATCGAGGGGCACCATCGGAACTCCGCCCGCGCGCAGATCGTCGAGGCTGTCGGCGCTGCGCACGACGATCACTTGCGTGTCGCAGACCTGGCTCTGCAGCCGTGTGCCGTTCTTGATCATGTTCGGCTCCTTTGTAATTCGTCGACCAGTTCGCGGCGCAGCACCTTGCCGGTCGCGTTCGTCGGAAGCTCATCTCGGAATACCACGCGGTCGGGCGTGCGTGAGCCGCGCAGGTGCGCTCGCACATGCTCGCGCAGCTCGTCCGGGTCAGGGGCAGTCTGAACGGCGGGGACCACCACGGCGACGATGATCTGGCCCCACTCGGGATCCTCGGGGCCGACGACTACACAGTCGCGCACCGAGGGATGCTCGACGAGCACGTCCTCGATCTCGGCGGGGGCGATGTTCTCGCCGCCCCTGATGATGGTGTCGTCGGAGCGGCCGCCGATGAACAGGTAGCCGCCCTCGTCAAGCATCGCAACGTCTTTGGTGGGGAACCAACCGTCGGCGTCGAGGACCGAACCGATGTCGGTGTAGCGGCCCGACACCTGTTCGCCGCGGACGAACAGCTCGCCGGTCTCACCGGGCCCGAGGACTGTGCCGTCTTCGCCGCGGATCTGCACGTCGATGCTGGGTACCGGCTGTCCGACCGACCCGAGCCGCCGAGCGGCCGCATCATCGGACGCTGCCATCGCGGTCCGGTGGTCATCGGGTGTCAGCACCGCGATCGTCGAGCTGGTTTCGGTGAGTCCGTAGGCGTTGACGAAGCCGACGCCGGGCAGCAGGCCAAGGGCCTTGCGCACCAAGGGAAGAGCGACCTTCGAGCCGCCGTAGGCGAGGTTGCGCAGGGTAGGCAGCTCTACGGGTTCCGCCTCAAGCACGGACACGATGCGGTCCAGCATCGTCGGCACCACGGTCGCCGACGTGACACCCTCGTCGCGAACCAGCCGGACCCATTCCGCCGCGTCGAACTGCGGCAAATACACCATCTTTCGGCCGGCGTACAGGTTCGACAGCGCCGCACTGACACCTGCGATGTGGTACGGCGGCACGCAGATCAAGGCCGCGTCGTCCGGATCGGCGGAGGCGAACTCGACTGTTCCGGTGACATAGCTGGTCAGGTTGTTGTGCGTGAGCTCAACGGCTTTGGGCTTCGAGGTGGTGCCAGACGTGAACAGCACTACGGCGACATCGTCAGGGTCGGCGAATTCGGCAGCCGGCTCGGCGGCGCGCGCGGCTGCGATGAACTCGTCGGAGGTGATCACCTGCTTACCCGCACCGGTGACCACGTCGTGGTACTCGGTGTCGGCGATCACCAGTGGGGTCGGCAGGCGGTCGATCAATTGCCGCAGGCCATCCTCGCTGAGCCGGTAGTTCAGCGGTGTGAACGCAACCCCCGCTCGGGCGGAGGAGAACAGCAGCAGCGGTAGCAGCGCGCCGCCGGTGCCGACGTAGGCCGCGTGCTGGGCGCCCGACGCCGCGATGACTCCGGCCCCGCCGTCGGCCAGCGCGCTCAGTTCAGTTGTGGTCAGACGCGTCTCGCCGGACACCACCGCTGTGCTGTCCGGATTCGATGACGCCGCCATTTCTAGCAGCAACGAGATACTCATGGTTTGTCGACGAAGATATCAAGGATGGGGTTGTCGCCGCCGCCGTAGCGGGACAGGTCGGTGACGCCGGCTTCGCCCAGGACCATTGAGTCGATGAAGCATTTGCCGTTGACGTCGGCCGGAGGCCGCGACAGGATCTCCACCGCGGCGTCGGCCATGATCTCCGGGCTGCGCGATCGGGCAGCCATCTTGTCTCCCTCGGCGAGATTGGCCACCGCCGACGTGGCGATGTAGGTCTCCGGCCACAGGCAGGCAAAACCGACGCCCGCGTCGGCATACTCGGCCGCCCAGCCGAGCGACAGCAACGTCATCCCGTACTTGGACAGCGTGTAGGTCGGATGGGCGCCCAGCCAGTGCTGGTTCATGTTCAGCGGCGGCGCCAGCGTCACCACGTGCGCGTTCGCCGACTTACGCAGGTGGGGCAGGGCCGCCTTTGTCAGCAGGAATGTGCCGCGGACGTTGATGTCCATCATCAGGTCGAACTTCTTGGCCGACAGCCCTTCGGTCGGGTCCGTCGCGATGGCGCTGGCGTTGTTGATGACGATGTCGATGCCGCCGAAGTGCTCGACCGCAGTGTCGACGGCGCGCTGGACGTCCTCTTCCTTGCGCACGTCGCCTACCATCGCAACGCCCTTGCCGCCCGCGGCCTCAACGTCGGCTACGGCCGTATACACGGTGCCCGGCAACTTCGGATGAGGCTCGGCCGTCTTGGCCAGCAGCACGACGTTGGCGCCCTGCTTGGCGGCTCCCAGCGCGATGGCGAGGCCGATACCGCGGCTGCCGCCCGAGACGACGAGTGTGCGGTCAGTGAACGTGGGCATGAGTCTCCTTGGGTGCGCCGCCCTAGAGGGTAGTGGCATTCTCATTTTACGCGAGTGCCATAATCGCTGTGTACCGGGTCTTTGGTTGCTCCCAGCGGGGTCAGGCGGGCATCTCTTGGTGCATGTTTCCAGTGTGCGGTATTGGCATTCTCATTTTTTGCAAGTACGTTATCCATGATGAGCGAGCCTGTACAGACCCCCTCTGGCATCCCGCTCGAGCCGGTCTATGGGCCGGCCGACCGGGACGGTGACCCGCCTGCGCCGGGTACCTATCCCTTTACCCGCGGCAACTTCGCCAGCGGGTACCGCGGAAAGACCTGGACGTTTCGCCAATATTCGGGCTTCGGCACGGCCGAGGAGTCCAACCGCCGCTACCGCTACCTGTTGGATCAAGGTGGAACGGGATTGTCGGTGGCGCTGGATTTGCCCACCCAGTGCGGGTATGACTCCGATGACCCCGAGTACGGCGAGGAAGTCGGCCGGGTCGGTGTTGCGGTCGACACGCTGGCCGATGCCGAGATCCTGTTCGACGGCATCCCCCTGGAGGCGATCAGCACCAGCTTCACGATCAACGGTACGGCGGCAATCCTGCTGGCCTTCTATGTGGCTGCTGCCGAGAAGAAGGGTGTGCCGCGGGCCAAGCTGACCGGCACGATCCAGAACGACATCCTCAAGGAGTACGCATCCCGGGGTACGTGGATCTGGCCGCCGGAGCCGTCGCTGCGGCTGATCGCCGACACGATCGAGTTCTGTGCCGCCGAGGTGCCCCGGTTCAACGCGATCTCGGTTGCGGGCGCGCATTTCCGGGATGCGGGCGCCAACGCGGTGCAGGAGATGGCATTCACGCTCGCCGACGGCGTCACCTACTGCGACACCGTGGTCGAGCGGGGTCGGATGACCATCGACCAGTTCGCGCCGCAGATCTCGTTTTTCTTCTATACCCACGGCGACTTTTTCGAGGAAATCGCCAAATACCGGGCGGGCCGACGGCGGTGGGCCACGATCGTGCGCGAACGTTACGGTGCCGCCACCGACAAGGCGTCGATGTTCCGCTTCGGTTGCGTCGCCGGCGGCGCATCGTTGTACGGGCCGCAGGCGCAAAACAACCTCGTCCGTGTCGCATACGAGGCGATGGCCGCGATATTGGGCGGCGTGCAGTCGATGTTCACCGCGGCGTGGGACGAGCCGTTCGCGCTGCCCAGCGAGGAATCCGCCACGCTGGCGCTGCGCACCCAGCAGATCCTTGCCTATGAAACCGGCGTCGCCAAGGTCGCCGATCCGTTGGGTGGTTCGTATTTCGTCGAGGCGCTCACCGATGCGACCGAGGCCAAGATCATCGAGATCATGCACGATCTCGAAACTCACGGCGGCATGGTGCGCGCCATCGAGGACGGCTACCTGCAGGGCCTCATCGCCGACGAGGCCTTCAAGATCCACAACGAGATCGAATCGGGCGAGCGACCGGTCGTCGGCGTCAACAAATTCGTCTCCGACGAGCCGCCGCCCGATATCGACACCTATGAATTGGATGCCGAGGGCCGCGATCTTCAACTGAAGCGACTGTCGAAGGTCAAGGCCGAGCGTGATCCCGCCGTCGTGAAAGAGACACTGGCCGCACTGGCGAATTCCGCGGAAGGCGACGACAACCTGATGCACAAGCTGATCGACTGCGCCAACGCCTACTGCACGGTCGGCGAAATGGTCTCCGCGCTCAAAGCGGTATGGGGCGAGTTCCAGCAGCCGGTGGTGTTCTGATGAGCGCTTGCGCGAAGAAGCGAGGGCACTGATGGCGGTTCGTGTTCTTGTTGCGAAGCCGGGGCTCGACGGCCATGACCGGGGCGCGAAGATCGTCGCCCGCACGTTGCGCGACGCGGGGTTCGAGGTGATCTACACCGGAATCCGGCAGCGCATCGAGGACATCGTCTCGATCGCGCTGCAGGAAGACGTTGCGTTGGTGGGCCTTTCGATCCTATCCGGCGCGCATGTGGCATTGACGGCCCGCACTGTCGACGCACTGCGGGCCGGCGATGCAGGCGACATCGCGGTGGTCGTCGGTGGCACGATCCCGCAGGCCGACGTTCCCAAGCTTCTGGAAGCCGGTGCCGCCGCTGTCTTTCCCACCGGCACACCGCTGGATGTCCTTGTCCAAGAGGTGCGCAAGCTGACGTCGGAGCGGGCGGGCGAAGCAGGGGCGGGCATAGGACAGGTGGACTAGATGCGCCTTGGCGTGATGATCGGTGCCGAGCGCGGCGACATGGCCCGCAAGGTCTCCAAGCTGCTCGACGACATCGAGTGGGCCGAGTCCGCCGGTCTGGATACCGCGTGGATGCCGCAGGTGCCCAACGACTTCGACGCGCTGACCATGGTCGCGCTGATGGGCTCGCGCACGTCGCGCATCGAGCTCGGGACCGCCGTTGTGCCGCTGCAGGCGCAGCATCCGATCGCACTGGCGCGCCAGGCGCTGTCGATCCACGCAGGCGTAGGCGGACGGCTGGCGCTGGGCGTGGGCCCGTCGCACCACTGGATCGTGCGCGACATGCTCGGCATTCCGTACGAGAAGCCCGCCGCATACACCCGCGACTACCTCGAGGTTCTTAACCAGGCGCTCGCTGGTCCCGGCGAGGTGGACGTGGAGAACGACACCTTCACCGTTCACAACCCGACCGTACTGGGCGCCGAACCGCCGATGCCTGTGCTGGTCGCCGCGCTCGGGCCCGTGATGCTGCAGATCGCAGGCGAACTCGCCGACGGGACGGTGTTGTGGATGGCCGACGAGCGGGCGATCGGCGACCACATCGCCCCGCGGATCACCAAGGCGGCGGACAACGCCGGGCGTCCTGCGCCGCGCATCGTCGCGGGCATTCCGGTGTGTCTATGCGCCAACTCCGAGGTCGACGCTGCGAAGGCGCGGGCCAACCGCATTCTCGCCGAGGCGGAGACGTCGCCCAACTACCAGAAGCTGCTTGATCGCGGTGATGCCCGCGATGTCGGCGACCTGTGCGCAGCTGGTGATGAGGAAGCGATCCTCGCCCGATTCAAGAAGTTCGCCGATGCCGGTGTCACCGACCTGTCGGTGCGTCTGCTGCCGATCGGCGAGACTCGCGACGACTTGATTGCTTCGAAATACCGGACGCGCGAAGTCATTTCGCAGTTGGCCGCCGCGGTGCGATGAGCAAGGGGCCGCTGTCCGGTATCCGAATCCTCGAGGTCGGCGTGATGCTGGCCGGTCCGTACGCGACGATGTTGCTGGCCGATCTCGGTGCCGAGGTCATCAAGATCGAACCGCCGGGTGGCGAGATCTCCCGTCAGGTCAGCGACAGTTACTTCGCCAGTCTGAACCGCAACAAGCAGAGCGTGTGTCTGGATCTGCGGTCGGAGACCGGACGCCAGCGGTTGGGCGAGCTGGTCGCGAATTCGCATGCGCTGCTGGTCAATATGAAGCCATCGGCGATCAAACGACTCGGTCTCACCTATGAGACTCTGCGGAGCTTCAACGAGCGCATCGTCTGCGTGGCGATGACCGGCTTCGGGCTGGACGGCGGTGACGACCCAGCGTTCGATTACGTCATACAGGCGGCAACGGGTGTGGCGGCGATGACCGGTGATCCCGACGGGCCGCCGACGCTGCCGGGCTATTCGTCGGCCGACAACTCGACCGGGCTGGCCGCGGCGCTGGGGCTGCTCGCGCAGATCGTCTCGGGCCGGGGCGGCCAGGTGGATGTGTCGCTGCGCGACGTGATGCTCTCGCAGCTTAACTACCGGGCCTCGGCCTACCTCAACGACGGCGCGGCGCCGCAGCGGTACCCATTCGGCGCGCACTCGTATTACGTCCCGGCGCAGCTCTTCTCGACGGCGGACGGCGTCTTGGCCTTGTTCATCACCCATGACGCGTTCTGGAAAGCCTTCGCCGACGAGGCAGGGATCGAGGGTTTCCCGACGATGGCCGAGCGTGCGGCCCGACGCGATGAGGTGCTCGCGGTTGTGACCGCCGCGCTAGCCACCGACACCGCTCTGAGTTGGGAGTCTCGACTGCGCCCGCTCGGCATTCCGTCGGCAGCAGTTCGTACCCTGCCCGAAGCGCTGGAGGCTACGCCTGAGGTCGTCGTCGACGCCGGAGACTTCCGGTTGGTTGGCAGTCCCATTCGGATCGTCGGATATGACCCCGAGTACCGGCCGGCGCCGCAACTCGACGAGCACGGAAACTTGGCGGATCGGTCCACTCAGTCTTCGTAGTGCACCGTGACCGACGGCGTATCGGGAATCGCTTGGCACGTCAGCACATAACCGTCCTCGACCTCGTCCGGTTCCAGTGCGTCGTTGACCTTCATTGTCGCGCTGCCCTCGGACAGCCGCGCCATGCACGTACCGCAGTTGCCGGCCTCGCACGAGAACGGGGGAGACAGCCCCGCCCGGCGCGCGCTCTCCAGCAGCGTTTCCCGTTCCACCCGCGGGACAGTCGCCTTCTTGCGGTCGATGTGAATCGTGATGGTGCCCTCGACCTTTCCGGCATCCTCGGCCGAAACAGGTGACGGAGCATCGGCGGCGTCGATCGGGGCAGGCGCCGCGTCGAAGTCTTCGATGTACACCTTCCCTGGACCGGGCAGCGCCGACGTCACGACCGACATGAAACCCTCCGGCCCGCAGACGTAGCAGTCGGCGTCGGTATCGGAACCGACGAAGTCGACGACGGCGGCGGGCTCGATCAGCCCGCGTTCAGCGTCGATGTGGCGGACCACGGACAGCCGATCCGGGTAGCGGGCAACGAGGTCGTCGAGCACCGCATCGAAGATCACCGACGGTCGGTCCTTATCGGCGCACAGCAGCCGCACAGCGCGGTCCGTGGTGACCAGTGCACTCTTGACCAACGACAGGATGGGCGTGACGCCGCTGCCCCCGCCGAAGCCCAAGAGGGGCACCGACGTGGGCGTCAGACAGAAGGTCCCTGCCGCCCGCGTGAGGGTCACCTCGTCGCCCTCGACGAGGTTGTCGAGCATCCAGTTCGACACTTTGCCGCCGAGCACCCGCTTGACGGTTGTGGCCATCTCGGAATCGGTCTCGGGTGCGCTCGACATCGAATAGGACCGGTACAGATCCTCGCCGTCGACGTGCACCTTGAACGTGCAGAATTGCCCGGCTCTGTAGGGGAAGGGTGTCTCATCCGGAGCCAGCACATAGGTCCGTGCGTCGGCGGTCTCCTTGATGATCCGGGACACCGTCGCGCGGTGGAACAGGTGCGGCTTGGCCATGGTCCCCCTGTCGCCTGGCATTGTCATTCTGATATTAAGAGAATACCATTCTCCTCGAGATCGGAAACCTTCTCAATTGTCCGGAAAGGGGCGCGCGCGACGTGAGTGAGCGGATGGCGCTCGCCTTTGAGCAGCGGGAATACAGCCTCCCGGAGCTGGAGGCTCTGGCCAACGGCATGGCGACCGTGCTCGAACACCGCGGGGTTCGGCCCGGCGAGCGGGTGGCTCTGATGTCCTCGAACCGCCCAGAGTTCGTGGTCGCCCTGTGGGCGATCTGGCGACTTGGTGCGGTGGCGGTGCTGCTGAGCCCGGCGTGGCGGCGGACCGAGGTCGAGAACGCACTGGCATTGACCACGCCGTCGCACGCGGTTGGCGACCATCCGGTGTTGGGCGAAGTGATGCCGATGCTGTCGCTGGACGAGGCGATCACTCCCGGGCAGCGGACATTCGAAGCGCCGAGCCCGGACAGCGATGCGCTGTTCGTGTTCAGCTCGGGGACGACGGGCATGCCCAAGGCGGTCCGTCACACGCACGCGTCGTTCGCCGTCGCGGTGCGGCACTGGCGGGATGCGTTGGGCCTGTCGTCGGCTGACCGGATGCAGATCATGACGCCGCCGTCACACATTCTGGGGCTGCTCAACATGGTGATGGCGCTCGAAACCGGCGCGTGGATCCGATTGCACCGCCGGTTCGACATCGACCTGATGCTCACCCACATCGAGCGCGACCGGATCACCATCGAGATGGCCGTCGCGCCAATCGCTTTGGCGCTGGCCGCCCATCCCGGGCTGGAGAACTACGACGTGTCGTCGCTGCGCTACATCATGTGGTGCGCGACGCCGGTCACCCAAAGCGTCGCCGAGGCCGTCAGCAGCCGCACGGGCGTGAATTGGGTGACGGCCTACGGCACCAGTGAATTGCCCGTCATCGCATGCAATGAGATCGAGGGCGCGCGACTCGACACCGTCGGCAGGCCGGTGCCGGGTGTACGCCTGCGCATCGTGTCACTCGAGGACGGCGAACCGCTGGCACTGGGCGCGGTGGGCGAGATTCAGGTGCGTTCGGATTCGGTGATGGCCGGCTACCTGCCGAGTGAGGCGACAGTGCAGGCCTTTTCGGATGGCTGGTATCGGACGGGAGATGTCGGATACCTAGACGTCGACGGGTGGCTGCGGATCACCGACCGGGCGAAGGAAATGATCAAGGTGCGGGGATTCCAGGTCGCGCCCGCCGAGATCGAGGCCGTGCTCCATGGGCATTCGGCCGTCGAAGACTGTGCGGTGTTCGGGGTCCCTGACGCGGCGAATGGCGAAGCCGTCGTCGCCGCGGTCAAGACGTCCGCGCCTGTCGAGGCCGCCGAACTCATCGCGCTTGTCGGGGATCGGCTGGCGTCCTACAAACGACCTAACCAAATGGTGTTCGTCGACGAAATACCGCGCCTGCCATCGGGAAAGGTATTGCGGCGAGTGTTGAAGGAGCGTTTGTGGACGTCCGTCTGACCAGTGAACAGCAGCAGCTGCGGGAGGCCGCGGCCAAGCTGGCCGATGATCTCGGGCCGGGTTCGGTTGCGGATCTCGACGACGCGAGTCGGATCGCCCGGCTGGAGAAAGCCGTCGACGCCACTGGCTTTCGTACGCTGCGGTCCGACGGGGCGTCTGGGGTTGAGGTGGCCATCGTCGCCGAGCAGTTTGCGCGGGGCCTGGTCGACGTGCCGTTTCTCGGGCCGGTGCTCGCCGACGACCTGAGGCGCGTGCTCGGTCGCGATCCGTCCGACCCGGCCACTGAGCGGGATTCCGTCGACCTGACGAGAAGCGTTGCCGGGGTGGTCGAGTCGCCGGCCGAGCTGGGTGAACTCGCGGAGGAGGACGCCGGGCGCTGGCGTGCGTTGGCGCTCGCCGTCACATGCGCCGACCTGGTCGGTGCGGCCCGCGGGGCGCAGACGCTCGCGGTCGACTATGCGAAGGTCCGCGAGCAGTATGGCGCGACGATCGGGTCTTATCAGGCCGTCGGGCATCTGCTGGCGGAGAGCCTTGCCCTCATCGAGGGCTCGATCAGCGTGCTGCGCCACGCCGCGTGGGCCGTCGACGAGTTGCCCGTCGCTGAGGCGATAGAGGCAGCGAAAGTGGCCAAAATCTACTGTGCACGTGCGGCATTGACTGTTTGCGAGACGTCGATCCAGGTCCACGGGGGCATCGGCAACACGTGGGAATGCCTCGCGCATGTCTATTTGCGGCGGGTGTTGACGGCCGCCGAATTGTGGCCGGTGAAGCTGGAGGAGCTGACCATTGGACTTTCGTGATTCGCCGGAGGAAGCCGCGTTCCGCACCAGACTGCGGGGCTGGCTGACCGAGCAGAAGGGCAAGTTCCCAACGTCGGGCGATGAGTACTGGGCGTCCCAAGGTGCCTGGCATCAAGCGCTGTACGAGGCGGGCTTCTTCGGCACATCGTGGCCGAAAGAGTACGGCGGCCAGGACCTGCCGCCAGTCTACGACGTGATCGTCGACGAGGAGATCGCGAAGGCCGGGGCTCCGGCGCGGCCCAGCCTCGGTTATCTGGTTGTCGCATTTGGTCATCACGGCAGTAAAGAACTGCAGCAGCGATTCGTGCCCGGAATGATCAACGGAACCGAGCGGTGGTGTCAGGGCTTCTCCGAGCCGGGCGCAGGCTCGGATCTGGCGTCGCTGACCACCACCGCGGTTCGGGAGGGCGAAGAGTACGTTATCCACGGCCACAAGATCTGGACGAGTTACTCCGATGTCGCCGACTGGTGTCTGTTGTTGGCGCGTACCGACAAGGACGTGCCCAAGCATCGCGGCATCTCGGCGTTCGTCGTATCGATGCACCAGCCCGGCGTCGAGCAGCGACCGTTGAAGATGATCAGCGGCGTTACCAAGGAATTCGGTCAGGTTGAGTTCGACGGTGCGCGAGTGCCCGCCGATCATATGGTGGGTGCGCCGGGGGATGGCTGGAAGATCGCGATGACCGTCGTCAGCCATGAGCGGGAGCCGTCGACGCTCGGGTTCTCAGCCCGGTATGGGAAGCTGGTGCGCCAGTTGGCATCCCGTGTCGACGGGGCGACACCCGAAGCACTGTCGTGGGCGTGGGTGCAGACGGAGATGCTGCGGCTGCATGTGCGGCGTCGGCTGTCCGAACAGCTCGACGGCATCACCCATGGCCCGCAGGGGTCGCTCGACAAGCTACTGATGACGTGGGTCGAGCAGTCCGTCGGCCACGCCGCGTTGGCGACCGTCGGCACCAGCGATCCCGAATTGTTCGGCGCCTACATGTACAGCCGTGCGCAGAGCGTGATGGGTGGAACATCGCAGATCCAAAAGAACATCATTGCTTCGCGCATTCTCGGATTAGGAGTCTGAAATGTACGGCATGCCAGCCGAAATCGACGTCAAAGCCGACGGCGGCCTCCGCATCATCACGCTAAATCGGCCCGATGAGCTCAATGCGGTCAACGACCCGTTGCACGTCGGCCTGGCCAAGATCTGGGAGGCACTCAATGAGGATGTCGGCGCGCGCGCAGCGGTGATCACCGGTGCGGGCCGGGCCTTTTCGGCCGGTGGCGACTTCAACTATCTCGATGAGCTGCGCAGCGACGAAGCCCTACGCCAGAAGACGATCAAGCACGGCCGCGACCTTGTCATCGGCATGGTGCGGTGCCGCATCCCGGTAGTTGCCGCGGTCAACGGCCCGGCCGTCGGACTCGGCTGCAGCTTGGCGGCGCTGTCGGACATCGTCTACATGGCCGAGACTGCGTTCTTCGCCGACCCGCACGTGTCGATCGGCCTGGTGGCCGCAGACGGCGGGCCGCTCGTCTGGGGCTCGCAGATCAGCTTGTTGCAGGCCAAAGAGTTCGCCTTGACGGGTGTCCGGATCAAGGCCCAACGGGCGTTGGAACTTGGTTTGGCCAACCACGTCGTCGCCGACCCGCTTGCCGAGGCTATCGCTTGCGCGAAGAAGATCCTGGAGTTGCCGCAGCAGGCCGTCGAGGCCACCAAGCGCCTGATGAACATTCAGCTGGAGAAGTCCGTGATGGCGTCGCTGGACTACGCGAATCTCGCCGAGTATGTGTCGTTCGGAACTGCCGACTTCAACAAGATCGTTGACGGGCTCATCGCCAAGAACAAGTAACCCCCGTAAGCTGCGCAGGCTCGCTGCGACGCTTACTCGACGCTGTGGCCCCTGGTAGTTGATCCGGCTTCACACGCGCACGACGATGTCCTGCGTGAGCGCGACGATGATCGCGAGGGCGATGATGAACGCGTAACAGCCCAGCGCCAATGCGGCCGTCTCCCGCCACAATCCGGCTTTGGTGGGTGGCGGCAGGAAGAACTCGGCGGGCATGTCCTTCATGCTCTTGCGCTTGAAGTCGGGTGGCATTCTGTTGGCCTTTCGGTCAGGGAACATACGTGCTGTCCGCGCCGAGCACTGCGCGCAAGATGAGAAGGGGGCCGACGAGGAAGACCGCGAAGGTGACCTGGAACCCCACGAACCACGCGCCGAGTCGCATCAGTTCGAATTTCCATCGCGCAATGGTCACCTCGTAGTTGAGCATCGCGTCGAACTCCTGCGTCTTGGTCAGCGCGTCCGACTGGGTGGTCACCGCGACACCGCCTGATCTGGTCACCGAATCCGGCTCGCGCGCAGGCACTTTGGGCCTTGTGAACCGGTCAAGGCCACAGAACCGTTCCAAGTGGTTGAGTCCGCGGACGGGTGGCTTACCTGCCCAGTACGCGATCAGATTGGGCCAGGTGCACATGATGCCGATGGTCCACAGCAAGGTGATTCGACCACCGCTGTCCCACTCAAGGACGGGGCCGATGCCCGGGTCGTAGGTCCACCATCCCATCGCGGTGGCCGTGCCCTCGACCACGAAGTCCCACACGTAGTTGACCGGGATGGCCAACACGACCATCGACTTGAGCATGCTCCAGCCGAACCGCGAGGACACCCACTGACTGAGCCACAACACGAGCAGCGCGTGTACGCCCCAGTAGACGGCGTAGGCGAATGGCATGAACAGTGGGTCGTTCGGCGTCTTCAGCGGCAGCCAGTCCAGCAGATGATGCTCGGCGAACGCGGGGCTGTAAAAGAGCATCTGCCCCCAGTCGCCGACGGTCTCCATCCAGTACACCGCCATGCTATTGAACAGAAATAGGAAACCCCAGGTGAGACGGCGTCGGCGGACAACGTCGGCGATCGCCAGCACGATGAAAACGGTTCCCGCGATGGGGATCACCCAGTTGAAGAACCACACACCGGTCGGATCCGCAGTCGCCGGCGGAAGAACGTCTTGTGCAGCCAGAACCATGGGCACCTCTTTGTGGCCGGACTATAGTGAAGTAACCTTCACTAAAATCAGTCGCGTTGTCAACCCTCTACCCGAGACCACCGGAGGCGCGTGTGGATGAAAGTCGGATTCGCGAGTTTCAGGCGGACTCACTGCAACGACATGCCATCGAGTTCGGTGAATGGATGGTGCGGGCGAGCAATGATCGCGCACGTGCGTTGGGCCACAAGGAGTTACGGCCGGCCCACGCACGCCTGATGGTCTTTCTCGGCTGGGAGGGTAGCCGGATCACCGACATCGCCAAAGCGCAGGACGTCACGAAGAACGCCGTCGGCCAACTCGTGACGGAGCTCGAGGATCTCGGTTATGTCGAGCGGGTTCCCGATCCGGCCGACGGCAGAGCGAAGATCGTCCGATACACGCCCAAGGGGCGGGCGCTGATCGCCGACGCCGCCACGATCGCGCAGCGACTCGACGCCGAGATCGAGGCGATCATCGGTAGTAGCCGGCTTGCCGAGCTGCAGTCGACACTCGCCGACATCTGCCGCCACCTCGACATCGGTCCGGCCACAGAGACGTACCAGTAGGCGCCGCGCCCCTTGTAGTCATGGTGAACATTGTTTACTATACGGCGTATGGCTGGCAGACCCAAGGTGCGCAAGGAGCCTCTTGACGGGCAGGCAGTCGTCGATGCTGCGTTGAAGATCGCTCGAAAACGAGTGGTGGATCTGACGATGCGCTCCGTCAGCGACGAGCTGCAAGTGTCCGTGGGGGCGCTGTACAAGCATGTCGCCGGCCGAGACGAGCTCCTGTCACTCGTGGTCGAGGAAATTTTGGGTCAAGCCCCACCGGTAGCGCCCGACACAGCTGACGGTTGGCTGGCGTTGCGCGCGCACGTGCTCGGAATCCAGGCCCTGATGGATCGATACCCGGGGCTGGATCAAGTCGTCATCGCGCATTCACCAACCTCGCCGACGGCCAACGAGCTTCGCTTGCAGGGCATGGCCGCGCTGCAGCATGAGGGGCTGACGCTCGACGAGGCCCACCGCGTTTATCGGGCGGTCACATGGCTGTGGCTGGGGTCGCGGGTATCGCTGGAGGGTCGGCCCCGTAGGCAGGCCGACATCGACACATTCGCCGAGTCCTTGGACATCCTGATCTCGGGGCTCAAACATCACACGATGGCAACGGAACTCGTTGGCGCACAGGAGGAAAAGTGAAGTTACCGAACATCAAAGGGAGCAGCGGTTGCGTTGTTCTTCATCCTGGCAGCGGCCTGGATCATCACGATCGTGACGGTTCAGACGCTGCAGGCAGCTCACTACGGTTAGGAAAACGATGTTGCACGATGCCCTGATACTGGCCGGCATGGTTGCGGCCGACGCACTGATCCTCGCGGTGTGGTGGTTCCTCGGCAGCAGATTGGTGCCTGCCGAGTCCAGCCCTCCCGCGGCGGAGTCAACCTTGACGAAAACACCACTGCTGCACAAGGTCCTGACAGTCATCTGCTTCCTGCTGCTTGTCGGGCTTCTTGTCGAATGCATGGCAATGTTCCCTGCAATCCTGGTGAGGTTCGGATGGTCCTGAAAGAGAACACAATCGGCAACCAGGACGACGACACCGCCTCTGGCAAGCTCGCTCGATGGGTAGAGCCCGCTGATGGCTGGCTGCTGGTCGGGTGCATCCTGTCGGGCACCATGATCCTGGGACCCATCGGCCCGATCGTGCTGGGCATCGCGTTCTGGAAGCTGTACAAGTCGGTCAAGGCCGGCACCAATGCACGGCCATGGGCGGCGACGATCATCGGCACGTTCTGCTTGGTCGACGGGCTGATCAACTTCTCCCCGTGGACCTTCGACACCTTCGCGCACAACACCGTTCTCGGCGAGACCTTCATCACCGGCTATGGACGTTTCTTCGACGGGGCGTTCTATCTCGACTACAACAGCGGCGCATTGGGTGGCGTGGCCAATCACTCCGAGAAGATGTGGCAGTACCTGGCCGTCTTCATCCTGATGCCGATGCGGGTGGTCAGCGCCTGGGCGTTCATGCAGATGCGCACCTGGGGGCTGCACTTCATGAAGGTGTCGGCGTGGCTGTACCTGTTCCTCTGGAGCGGTTACACGATGGCGATGAGCCTGGACTTCCCGGTCCGGATGGCCAATTCCGAATTCGGAGTCGCGGGTTGGTGGATGTTCAACCTGTTCTACCTCTCACCGGTCTTCGTACTGCCATACCTCTACACCGTGGATAAGAGCCGTTGGTGTCGTTGACGCCGCACTGGTTGCCTACCGGCTGGTTCCAGATCGGGTGGTCCGACGACATCCCGATGGGCACCGTGCGGCCGCTGCGCTACTTCGGCAATGAACTTGTGGCGTATCGGGATACCGACGGGAAACTGCACGTCCTCGACGCTTACTGTCGGCACCTAGGCGGACATTTGGGCTACGGCGGACATGTGCAGGGCGACTGTGTGGTGTGCCCTTTTCACGGCTGGCACTGGAACGGTGAGGGCCGCAATACCCACATTCCCTATCAGCCGGAACGCCCCAACAAGGCACGACGGATCCGAGTCTGGCCCGTCCATGAGCAATTCGGTGTGGTGTATCTCTGGCACGACGTGGAAGGTCGTGAGCCGAGCTGGGAGCCGCCGAACATCTTCACCGACACCAGCCCGCATACGTCCGGGTTGGACTACCACCCGGCGTCACCCCACGGACTTGTCCGCTACGGCGCTCTGCCACTGCATCCCCAGGTCGTGCTTGAAAACGCCGCAGACCCTATACATTTCCGCTATGTGCACGGCACGAAGCACCATCCAGTCTTCCTGCGGCGGTGGGAGGACGAAGCGCGGTGGTTCAGCCAGATGGGGTTTGGGTCACGATGGCGGGAGATGGACCTTGATAGCCACGACGGCGACACGTTGTCGATCCTCGCCGCCGGTGTCGGTTTGAGCTACACCTCACTATCGGGGTCGGCGAACACGCTGATTCTGTTGTCCACTACGCCGATCGACACCGGCAGGAGCGAAATGTTTCAAACGGTTTGGTTGGAGAACTTGCCCGGTGATGACTGCCCCGGCGTGCTCACGTCACGGATCGATGAGGCCACTGCACAGTTGCCGCGCGACATCACGATCTGGAGCCACCAGCGGTTCGAGGACCCACCGGCCCTGGCCACCGTCGAGGGTCGCGCGTTCACCGACCTGCGGCTCTGGGCGCAGCGCTTCTATCCCGATACCGCCGCCGCGGCACCTCTCCTGGAATCCGCGTCGGAACTCCACAAGGAGATGCAACCGTGAAAGTCGGCGTCTATTTCGACCTGCGCAACCCGCCGCAGTGGCGGCAGAACCCGTCGCGTCTCTACGGGTTCACCCTGGAGGCGTGCCAGGAGGCGGAGCGGCTCGGCGCGAGTTCGGCGTGGTTCTCCGAGCACCATCTCTTCGAGGACGATTACCTATGCGCGCCGTTGACATTCGCCGCCGCCGTTGCCGCCCGCACGCAACGCATCCGGCTCGGAACCGCGATCGTCATTGCCCCGCTGCATCATCCCGCTGAGATCGCTGAGCAGAGCGCAGCGGTGGATCTGATCTCCGACGGCCGCCTCGACCTGGGCCTCGGAACCGGTTACCGGATACCGGAATTCGAGTTGTTCGACGCATCGTTGACCGCGCGATACGCACAAACTGACGGTACCGCCCGTCGGCTTCGCGAATTGTGGGGGAAGGACGGCATCCGGCCCGGCACCGTGCAGGAGCGGCTGCCGATCTGGATGGGCTATCAGGGCCCACAGGGCGCTCGGCGCGCCGGACTCCTCGGCGAGCGGCTGTTGTCGGCGGATGCGAAGCTGTGGGAACCGTATTCGGAGGGGCTCGCGGAGGCCGGGCACTCTCCGACGGTGGGCGTGATGGCCGGCGGTATCCAGGGGTGGGCGACCAACGACCCCGACGGCGACTGGGCCACGGTATCCGAACACCTTGCGCATCAACTGAACTCGTATCGTCGCCACATGGTCGAAGGCACCGACCGGCCAGTTCCCAAACCGGTCAACCTCGACCGCGTGGTCAACGCCGACGGTTCGGGACCGCTGGGGACGTTCACCTACGGCACACCCGAGCACGTGGCGGAGGTGATCAAGGCCGGGACCGCAGGTGCGCCGGTGGACACCGTCTTCCTCTGGGCGTCCATCGGAGGAATGAGCGAAGAGCATGGTCATGCGCAACATCGAGACGATCTGTACGCGGCTCGGACCATTGCTCGCCGATCAGGAGGACCGATGACCGAACCCAGCACGACTCGCCGCGAGGCAGCTGATCCTTTCGGCGAATGGGCAAGCAGCAAAGGCGTGTTGATGAGTTATGCCTATCTGGCCTCAGCTCCTCGCGCCGTGGACCGCACCCATGCCGAGAACCTGCTGCACATTCGGCGCGACCTACGCACGCCCGCGGGTGCGATGCTTGCCGCGCCGCTGGCGATCGCGATGCTCGATGCCGCCGGCGTCAACGTCGACCCGGTCAACATCCTGGCGCTGACGCAGGTCAACATCACCGTCATCGACCACGGCAGGGATGTCGACGACGTGTTCGTGGCCGGACGCGTCGCCACCGAGGCGCGGTCACAGATCTTCACCGAAGCGTCGTTCTATGACGCCGGCAACCGGGAGAAGCTCGTGGGCCTCGGTTCGGCGAACTGGTCGGTCATCTGTCCGACGCCGGATGGCTTCGTCTACCCCGAACCGGGCGAAGGCGTCGACGACACATCCGACATTCCGCCACTCTGGCGGGCCTACACCGGATGCAAACGGGCCGACGGTCGGCTCGAGATTCCAGGTCTGCGACCGGAGATCGGCGCCGAGCGGCTTCACCATGGACCGATGCTCGTGGTGGCCGAGGCGGCCGCGCTCGATGCGGGTGCCGAGGCGCTCGGTACCGACGTATTGTGCGTCGACGAGCTCGCTACGACGATCGTGGCGCCGGGTCGAGTGGGGCCGTTTGTCGCGGTGCCCGTGTCCGTCGGGACGAGTGGGGACGTGGCGGCGTGCCGCGTCGAACTGCGTGACGCCGGCCGCGACGACCGGGTCGTTGCGATTACGGTTGTGCGGCTGAGCCGCCTCAGTCGGTAGCCGCGTGACGGGTGAGCGACGACGTGTCGACGCCGTCGTGCGTGCCAACGCCCGCCGAACGTGGGTTACCCGCACGTTCTCGGAGCGAAAGGTGTGCATCAATCTCACACTCGCGTGCTAGCAACTGCTTGATCCACATGAAAGTCCGCGGGTCTTCACGTGTGCCGCACATCACGTTACAGTGTAAGGTTAGAGCGCAAGCCCGCCTCTAACGGCCGAAACGAACGAGGACTGATGGACCAAGCGACGAAGTTCGATCCGCGGCTTGCGCCGCTGACGCAGCACGTCAAGTCGATGGCGAGCCCCCAGGCGCTGTACAGCGAAAAGGCCGGCACCGTCCGCGCGGAGAAGTCCAACGGGGTGTGGAACCTGTACCGCCACGACGACATCATCAAGATCAACCGTCATCCCGCGATCCTCGGCAACGGCGGCCAAGGCGGCAGCTTCGGCAACGACAACCCGCTGATCCCGCTCGAGATCGACGGCGAGGACCACAAGAAGTGGCGCAAGCTGCTCGACCCAATCTTCGGGCCGAAACAAATGTTCCCGCTCGAGGCGCAGATCCGTCAGCTAGCAGGGGAGCTCATCGAGAAGTTCGCCTCGCGCGGCGAAGCGGAACTCCACGACGAGTTCTGTGTCCCGTTGCCGTCCCTGACGTTCTTGCGTCTCGTCGGTGCACCGATCGAGGACCTCGACTTCTTCATAGATTTCAAAGACGGCGTAATCCATCCCGAGGGCGACACGGTCGAGGAGATGGAGGCGAACATGGCGGCGGCGGGCGGCAAGCTGCTCGAATACTTCGTCAACTTCCTGGCCGATCGCCGCAAGGAGACCGAGCAGAAAGAGGACGTCATTTCGGTTCTGTTGCGGTCCGAGGTCGACGGCAAGCCCATCGAGGAGCTGGACCTGCTGAACATCATGTTCCTGTTGATGTTCGCCGGACTCGACACCGTGACCTCGTCGCTGTCGTGCATCTTCGCGTGGCTTGGCCAGCACCCCGCAGAGCGGGACCGCCTGGTGGCCGACAGGTCGCTGCTACCGGCTGCCATCGAGGAGATCATGCGCTACGAATCTCCGGTTCCATCGGGGCAGCGTCACGCCACGGAGGACATCGACCTCGGCGACGGCCTGGTCATCAAGGCGGGCGAGCCCATTCACGCGTTCTGGGCGGCCGCCAACGTCGACCCGACCCACTATGACGACCCGCTGACCGTCGACTTCGACCGCGGGCGCCAGAGCCACATCGTTTTCGCCAGCGGAACGCACCGGTGCCTTGGCTCGCATCTCGCGCGCATGGAACTGCGGATCGCGTTGGACGAAATCCTGACGCGCATACCGGATTACACCGTTCCCGCTGTCGAGGATCTCGTCTACGACAACGTCGGGGTGCGCATGGCGAAGCAGCTGCCCATCAAGTTCACGCCCAGCTAGAGACCGCCTCAATGGAACGAGCGGACATCACCGTCGATGTCACCAAGGCGTGCGCGCTCGACCGTTCTCTCACCATTGTCGCGACGGCGTACCTCCCGCCACCCGATCGGCTGATCGACCAACAGACGGTGGTGTTCGCGCTGCCCGGCGGTGGTTACTCACGAGGCTATTTCGACATGGAGTTTCCGGGGCACACCGGATACAGCCAGGCCGAGCACCACGTCGAGCAGGGATTGATCGTCGTTGCCATCGATCACCTGGGTGTCGGAGAAAGCACACCCGAGATCGCTGATGTCCTGCGCATCGAGGACATCGCTGCCGCGAACGATCATGCCGTGCGGGAGATCTCGCAACTGCTGCTGGAAGGTGATGCGGTCCCTGGCTACCCGGCGGTCGACGTCGGACCCTGCGTGGGAATGGGTCAGTCGATGGGCGGCGGCGTCGCGGTCATTATGGCGGGACGACACCAAACATTCGATGCGGTCGCGGTGCTTGGCTACAGCGGAATCCACACTGTTCTGCCCTTGCCGCAGTCCGGGGACGCCGACTACGTCAAGAATTTCGAGTACACCCGCGACGACGCACCGGACACCTTGTCTGTCGAAGCGGCGTCGGCGGCGATTCCCCAGTTCCTCTATCCGTTCTTCTACGAAGACGTTCCGGCCGACATCGTCGCCGCGGACACTTCCGGCGGCTATCCGCTACGCGACTCGGCTCCTGCGTTCGGCAGCAAGTCGATCCCGAGTTGTGTGGTGGCGATGCTCTCGCCCGGATACATCAGCACTGAAGCCGCCGCGCTGCGCGTTCCGGTTTTCATCGGGCTCGGAGAGCGCGACACCGCACCCAATCCACATCAGGAACCGGCTGCCTATTCCGCGTCGTCCGACATCACGCTGTTCATCTGCGATCGCATGGCGCACATGCACAACTTCGCGACAACCAGGACACTGCTGTGGGACCGCATAGCGCATTGGTGCGCTTCGCTTTAGCGGCGGCGTGGCCGTTTCTTCGCGGCGAGCTGCGCCTTCAGCCCTTCGATGATCGTGTCGACGCCATAGGTGAAGAAATCGCGCCCGCGTAGACCGGTCAGGTGAGGCACCAGTTTGGCCAGTGCGTCTTCCAGATCGCCAGGGTCCACTTCGGAAGGGTCGGGGGTGTCCAATTCGACCACCTGATAACGACCGAACAGATAGGTGTGGATCATCGCGTAGGAGAGAAAGACAGTGGGCCCTTCAAATCCCGCGCTCTGCAAAATCTCCAGGATTCCGTTCATCAGGCGCCGGTCGGTGTTGCGCATGCGTTCCAACATCACCGTGGCAATGCCGGGATGGTCGTGCAGGCGCGCATCGATGCCGGTCACGACCGCGCGCAGCCGCTCGTCCCACGGACCCGAATCCGGTTCAGGCAGGGCGACTTCCGAGAGAAGCTTGCGGGCGACGAGGTCGAGCAGTTCGCGCTTGTCGCTGACATACCAGTACGGCGCCATCGCCGATCGGCCGAGTTCGCGAGACAGCCGGCGCATGGAAAGCCCGTCGAGCCCTTCGGCGCGAATAATGTCGAGCGCTGCGTCGACGATCTGTTCTTCGGTGAGCGTCGGTGGCTTGCCGCGCTTTGCGGTGCGCGACGCCGTGTCCGTGGCGGCTTCCTTGGCGGCGATCAGCACTCTCCGTTCTCTCGCCCGAGTCAATCCATTGATGCTAGTTGACGAGCTCGCGCCTGGGGCTGCCTCAAATTTCGAGCCGGTCGAGTAATCGCTCGTAATACACCGAGGGGCCGCCCAGCAGCAGGCTCGCCGACAGCGCACGCCGCAGGATCGTGGCCGCTTCCTCCGAATCGCTTGCGACTTCAGCCGTCAGTCTCGCCACCCTCGACGACGCCGTCGAACACCCGATGTGCGCCATCGCCGCGGCGCCCAGTTCAGCGTCTGTGCGCTGCGCTTGCGTCCACAGGGAAACCGCGGTCGCGTGATCCAGCACCGTCTGAGCGAGGTCGGGGCCAGCCTCGACCAGGTTGCGGCTGAGCAGGACGGCAACGGCGCGTTCGATGAGGCCAACCTGTTCACCGGCGAGCGCGGTCATCGCCAAGTCCATGGTTCTCACCATCAGGGCTCCGCCGCGACCCTCCTTACCCAGCAAGACGGCTGGCGTGTCGTTCAACTCAACTCCGAACAGGGGTCGGGTCGAGTCGAGGGAGTCCAGTTCGGTGATCGCCAGCCCGGCAGCACCCGCGTCCACGGCGAACAACGAGGGGCCCGCGATCGAGCGCGCGACCGTGAGGATCACGTCGGCTCCGGCCGCGTCGGGAACGAATAGCTTTGTGCCCGAGAGCCGCCAGCCGTTGCCATCGGGGAGGGCCTTCGTGCGAACGAGCGCGGGATCCCAGGAACCCGATCGTTCTGCGGCCGCGACCGTCGCGCGGATCTCGCCTTTTTCGATCTGTTCTCGGTACTCGGTGCCGTCGGTGCCCAGCGCTTGCAACGTCTGCCACGCCAATCCGAGGTTCGAAAACAGTGGTGTGGCGCTCAGTGAGTACCCGTAGCCGCGCATCGCCGCGCCGAGTCCGGCATCCGCCTGCGTCGCAGTTCTCAACCACGTCGACTCTTCGGGGTAGCCGGTGTCGCAGAGCGCGCGAAGGTAATCCGTTGCACGGCCGCGCACTTCGCTTTGTGCCGCGCTGGCGGCTCGGTCGAACGCCGCCGGATCGCTGGCCGCGGCAACGAAATTGCTACGCAATGCGCTACCGGCGTCCGCGATCAGGTGAAGCCCCAGCACATCGGCGGCGAAGCGCGCGCCTGTGGCCAAACCGCGGGCACGCAGGGTTTTCGCGATCGCCTCGTCTGCGACGTCGCCCTGCGCCGCGGCGAGATCCACCAGCAGCGAACTCAGATCGCGGCGCAGTGCGCGGTCGTCCCACGTCCATGTCGATCGCATCAGCGCCGTGAGCTTGTCGGAGGTCAGTGCATTCTCGAACTCCGGATGAGTGGAGACGTCCGAGCCTGCCTGTGCGGCTGTGCCGGTTACCACGTGCTACCTCCCTGTTTTGATTTCGTTGAAGACGATGGCCAACTTCAACATTACAGTGTAAGGTCAGATGCACGCACCTGGTGACGCTCAAGCGAAGGAGTCCGCGACCATGACGCAGACAACCGAAATCACGCCCGAGGCCCCCGAACGGGAGAAGATCTGGGCGCACTCGGGTGACTCTCACGCCATGGAACCAGCGGACCTGTGGACCTCGCGGCTGCCGAAACGACTCGCCGACCGTGCTCCCCGTACCGAGCGCGGCGAGAAGTACGAGATCGTGTATGTCGACGGTCAGCAACTGAGCCGCCAACTCAACGACTTCATGGACGCGATACGCCCACCAGGAGCTTCGGACATCGCAATCCGGCTGCGGGATTTGGATCAAGAGGGCGTCGAGTGCCAGCTGGCTTTCCCCTCGTCGGGTTTCTGGTCGGTGAACATCAACGATGCGGAGTTGTCTCGTGCGGTCGCCCGCGCGTGGAACGAGTGGTCGCTTGAAGAGGTGATGTCCTGGCAGAAGCGCATCTTCACTCCGGCGATCGTGCCCCTTGTGGAGCCCGCCGATGCCGCCGCGGAAGTGGAATGGGCTGCCGAACAAGGGTTTCAGTCCATCTTCCTGCCCTGCACGATGCCCGCCGAGAAGGACTGGGGTCTCGACCTCTGGGAGCCGCTGTGGTCGGCCGCCGATGCCAACAACATGGTGTTGGCGTACCACATCGGAACCGGTGGCGAGAACGTCGTCTACCGCGGTCCCGGGGGTGCCGTCGTCAACTACATGGAGACGACATATCCGGGCATGCGGGTGGTGTCGCATCTGGTTGCCGGTGGCGCGCTTGACCGCCACCCCGACCTGAAGGTCCTCATAGCCGAGGGTGGCGCTGGATGGGTTCCCGCGATCGGCGACAGGATGGACGAGGCCTACCGCCAACACGGAATGTTCGTGCGTCCCAGGCTGAATCGGTTGCCGAGCGAGATCGTTCGCCAACAGGTGTACGCGTCCTTCCAGCACGACATCAGCGCGGTGCAGATCATCGAGGACACGCAGTACAACAACGTGCTCTGGGGCGACGACTACCCGCACCTGGAGGGCACCTACGGACACACCCAGGAGACGCTGCACCAGTTGTTCGATTCGGTCGATCCACGAATCAAGGAACGGGTCCTGCGAGGCACATTCGAGGAACTGTTCACGGTGCCGAAATTGGACGACAGCGCCGCCACGCAGTGACCGACACAGCTGCGCCACGCCGGCCCGCGCCCGATCCGCAAGAGGATTGGGCGGCTACCCGGGGTGTGTTGATGAGCTACGCCTACCTCGGTTCGCGGCCGCAGGCCATTGACTCCCGCAGCGCCGAGAACGTCCTCGATCTGCGTTCAGATCTGCGCACGCCCGTTGGCGCCGTGCTGGCGGCGCCCTTGGCGATCGCGATGCTCGACGCCGCCACCGTCAACGTCGAGGGGATGAGGGTCCTCGCGGTCACTCAGGTTGACGTCAACATCGTCGATTGCGCGCTCGATATCCGCCGGGCACATCTGGCCGGGCGGGTTACAACGGAGATGCGCTCACAGCTATTCACCGAGGCGCGGATCGCTGACGCCGAACATCCCGACCGGCACATCGGATTCGGCACCGCGAACTGGGCGGTGCTCAAGCGGGCGCCGCACCGATTCTGTTTTCCTCGGCCGGGCACGCCGGAACCCGGCTGGTCCGGGTTGCCGCCGTTGTGGCACGCGTACTCCGGGCGCCGACGGGTTGACGGCACGATGGAGATCCCTCGGCTGCCGCTCGAGGTCGGTGAGGAGCTATTGCACCACGGGCCGATGCTCGTCGTGACCGAAGCCGTCGCGTTGGCGAGCGCCGCCGAGGCTCTCGGAACCGACGAGCTCGTGGTTGAGCATCTGGCGATGACAGTGGTGGCGCCTGGCCGCGTCGGACCGTTCATCGCCACGCCGGTGTACACGGCTATCGAGGGCGACTCCGTTGGCTGCAGGGTCGAACTGCGCGACGCCGGGCGCGGGGATCGCCTGATTGCCGCGACATTCCTGCGCATGCAGGCGTACTAAATAGAAGGAATTGTTCGTGGGGCGGCCGCAGACCCTTTGAGCGGTGCATCTCTTCTCAAGGCTGCAGCACAACGGCACTCTCGGAACTGTCGAACGCCTGAGGCGGCAGCGACCTGCCAAGTCCCGCAACGGTTTTGCCCAATATCCATTTTTGCACTTGCCGCGCCCTAGCACGACATCACGCCGGCGATATGGGATCGGCAGTCCGAAACTTCGCTAGTCATGCGACAAGCATTGACTTCGGAGGTTGACTTGTCATACGCTAAGTGAATATAACGTGAAGGGTCGACAGAACGCGGGCCGACACCTCGGGAGACCCTGGCGACGTGTCGTATTTACTTGCGTGTACAGCGTGAGCACAAAACTCACCCCGACGAGGAGTAACGATGGCCGACCAATCGCAGGAATACAAGGAACGCTTAAAAGGCGTCCGCATCTTTGTGTGGAGCTACTTTCTTTTGATGCTGGCGCTTTTCTCGATCGCCATTCTGGTGAGCTTAGGGCCTGGCCCAGCCACTCCATTCTGAGAATTCTGATACCGGCACCACGTTAGGAGTACATCAATGTTTCGACTCGGGGATCTCGATAACTACATCCCAATGATTCTCTTCGATGTCGCTGTTCTGGTGTTTTGGTGGAAGCTCATGGCCCTGCTCGGGGACCGGCGCATGCTCCCATCGCCAGAATCAGCAATGGCCGCCGGTTCGGAAGCGGGAGATCTTTACGCCGACACCGGCGGCAGCGGTGGCCAAGACGGAACTTGGAAGAAGTTCCCGACGATCGTCAAGGTGACACTGATACTTGCGCTGGTCGTCAGCTTCGGAATTCTGCTTGAGGGCGCGCTGCTGATGCCCTGGGGCGTTCTGGTGTGGGGGTGGCAGACGCCGTGACCGACAGTCTGTTGAGTCGCCAAAGCGGTAATCGTCCCATCTCGACGCTGGTGGACAACGAAGCACAAAAAAAGCAGCAGCGAGGGGAGCGCCTATTCTTCCTCGGCGTCCTGTTGATGGGCACCGTTTTTGCCGGTCCCCTTGGTCTTCCGCTGGTCATTTGGGGTGCGCTGCAGACCCGAGTCGCCAAAAGGCTGGGAGCGATACCGAGCATTCCCTGGCATGTGGCTTTGGTCGGTGGCTTCACGATCGGTGACGCGGCCGCGAACTTTCTCGGTTGGTCGATTGAAATGTTTGCCGGCAGAGCGATCATCACGCACACTGCGATGTTCATTTATGGAACGGTGTTCGACGGCGGATACCTCCATGGGATCAACACCACTCAACTCGGTGACGTTGTTCTCGGCGGCGTCAACAGCCCCGGCGAAAAGGCCCTGATCATTGGTGCGGTGCTGGTCGTGTGGCCCTGCCGCCTAGCTGCCGCTTGGGGTTTTATGAAAGCTAAGCCGTGGGCGTTGGGTTGGATGATTACCTCGAGCTGGATGCTGCTCGTGTTCTGGGTAATTTGGGTATCTAACGCGGTATTCGACACGGAAAACCGTTACAACACGTACATGGGAGTACTGGGCTGGTTTGTGTTCAACGGTGTCTATATCATCGGGCCCATTCTCATGATCCCGTACCTTTATCTCGTTGACCATCGTCCTTGGCTTAGAAAAGCTCACGAAGCAACTTTCGCGTCAAACCAGCGTGCCTGATCTCGCGGGCCACGAATTATCTGAGAGCGAAAGGATCCGAGGAAATGTTTACGCGTGGCCCGGCGACGATTACGCCTGGCGAGACGAGGACCGAAGGGACCCTTGTCAGTCCCGAGATTCAGCGACTGCACCGCAGAGGGGAATTGATTTTCTTCTGGGGTGTTCTGCTGACGAGCACCATTTTCCTGGGGCCGATCGGCTTTCCGCTCATGCTCTGGGGCCAAATGTTGAGTCGGAGGGCCGAGCGGCAGGGAGCGATACCGAGTCTTCCGTGGCATGTGGCTTTGGTGGGCGGGTTTGCGATCGGGGATTCGGCCGCCAACTTCATCGGTTGGTCCATTGATTTGTTCGCCGGGCGGGCCATCATCACTGCAACCGCCGAATTCATTTACGGCAGGGTGTTCGACGGCGGATATAACCATGGCATCAACGCCGGTCAACTTGGTGAGGTTGTCCTCGGTGGCGTGAGCAGCCCAGGCGAGAAGGCCTTGATTCTCGCAGCAGTTCTCGTCGTATGGCCGTGCCGCCTTGCCGCAGCCTGGGGCTTCATGAGGGGGAAGCCGTGGGGCCTCGGCTGGATGATCACCTCAACCTGGATGATGGTCGTGTTCTGGGTCATTTGGGTTGCCAACGCGGTGATCGAAACGGAGACCCGCTTCGACGGATACACCGGCGTAATCGGCATGTTCTTGTTCAACGGTGTCTATATCGTCGGACCCCTCTTGATGATCCCTTACCTCTACCTCATTGAGCAGCGTCCATGGCTGCGGAAGGCGCGGACGTTAAGCGGCACCGTCGGCAGCAAGAGCATGGCCTGATGCGGCGGCAGAGCCAATCGCCGGATAACAGAAGGGATTTCGTATGACGCAGAATGTGAGTGTGACGGAAGAATTGACGATTCCGGCGCCGGTGACGGATATCGACACTGGCAAAGCGACTCTCGATGAGTATGGATTGGTCGTTCACAAGAACGCTCTCACCCCGGAGCAGGTGGATGCGCTGAAGGTACGACTCATCGAGCAAGCTGACCTGGAGCGCGAGTACGACGTGGCGCTGATCAGTAATCAGAGCTTCACCGGCAAGACGTGGTACGGCGGTGCGGACGGTCAGACGCCTGCATGGCAGAACATCACAATGTTGGTGAACAAGGGCCGAGTGTTCATGGATCTCGTGCTGAAACACCCTCTGGTGCACGAGTATTGCAAGCACGCGTTCCGGGGTGCCCCGTATCAGTTGTCGTCGACGTCGGGAATCATTCAGCGCAAGGGTTGCGAGTCCATGACGATCCATACCGACCAGCAATGGGTACCGGTACCAACGGAAACGCCAGTCTTTCTGAACTTCTTCTTCTGTCTGAGTGACTTCGAAGAAGACATGGGAGCGACGCGAGTCGTACCGCGCAGTCATCTCCGCCCGCCGCCGGAGGTCCGCTTCGAAGCCGACCGCGGGGCGGTCAGCGGTCAGGAAGTGGAAACGGTCCCGATCGTGTGTGGGGCGGGCGACATGTTCTCCTGGGAGGGCCGCATCTGGCACCAATCCGGCGCGTCCACATCGGACCACACTCGATACTCGGTGGGCTGCATCTGGGGACAGAGTTGGGTGAAGCCCATAGACAATTTTCTCCAGTCGTTGCATGACGACGTCTATGAAAGTTTGGCGCCCGACGAACTCGACCTGTTGGGCTTCCGGGTGGACGCCGCGGGCAGAATAGCGCCCCGTCATCCGGGAGACCGACAGTCGACGAACCGGAAGGCTCCCTACATCCCCGAACTTCGGGCTGGCGCCGACAACGTCGTGGAGCAGGCGCCCGGTGAGCGAGGCGACATCGACACGTTGAATTCGATGAAGGCGGCGAAGTAGTGACCGACGCCCACCCCAACCTCACCCTGGCACGGGCGTTGTTCAAGGGGCCGGATGCCAACGCGGGCATCACGATGGACGGCTACCTGGAAGGGGGCTGGGACAGTCTTTTTGCGGACGACGTCACCTACTGCGGAACCAGCTCACACGGCGACTTGCGGATGGCGCTCGGCAAGGAAGCCGTCTTCGAATTGTCCCGTGAAGCAGCGCAATTGATGGAGGCGGACGAGCCGGGGGAGGAGTTGCTCGACTGCGTGCTGTTCGGCGACGAACTCGTGGCGGTCTACGCGAGGTGTCATCGACGGATAAAGAGTACCGGCGAACGCGTCAGTTACGAGTACGTCATGGTGGTCCGCATCGAAGATGGTCAGATCACTAGAGGTGTCGACGTCGGTGAACGCAAGATCGACGACATCTATCGACGCGCACGGGGCGTGACCGGCACACCCGAGGTGCTGACGACCACGGTGCTCTCGGCCCGTCCCGCGAAACAGACGGACAACTCAAGGGGGACCTCGCAATGACGGTGAAACTCGCGAACATAGACCTGTCCGCAGAACGTGAGTCGTACAGTCGGCCCGATCCTGGTCAAGAGTTCTGGCAGCAGAGCGGGTTCACCTTCGTCGGTTCGTCCGACGGCATGGACTTCCTGTTGTGGACCCGCATCTGCATCATCTCCGGACGTGAAGGTGGGCAGTGGCTGCACACCGGGCAGACCATCGAACACGCGACCACGCTGATCATGGTCCCGTCCGAGCGTCGCGGAGCATTGACCAACCACACCTTCATCTCCAACGGTGCTCAGGCGGCACAACTGCGCGCGCGCTCGGATCTCACCATCACCGAGGACGATGAGGCAGTCTCGTGGTCGATTGGAGGTCGCGTATACGAGGCGACGCCGGAGAAGTGGCACATCCGCGGTGAACACGCCGGGGTGGATCTCGACCTGACCTTCACCCCGACATATCCGACGCTGTGGCCGTGGGGTGAATCGGACGACCCAGCCGTCGTGCCGATCTGGTACGACGTCATGAGCGAGGTTTCAGGCACGATCACTGTGGCAGGCAAGCCGTATACCTTTGCCGCGCATGGCATCCGAGAGCATATGACGGTCGGCAGGGAGACCAACAACATCAATAACAACGCACCCTACGACCCCATCTACTGGAATTGGTTGATCAACCGCGACATCGCGGTCTGGTACTTCCGGTACCCCGGCCCGGGACTTGAACTCGCCTTCGTCCGTGTCGATGGCGAGGAAATTGCTTATAGAACGGATCAGATCACCTACACAGTCGTGGAGCATTGGTCCGACCGTCGAAGCGGGTTATCCCTCCCCTGCAAGTGGAACCTGGTTCTCGCCTCTGACCGCGGCACGCTTGTCCTCGACGTCTCCGCTCACGGGCGGGCATTCTTCCCATGGGTGCAGGTGTTGGGGATACGGCTTGAGATCTGGATGTTGTGCTCGGCCAGCGGCAAGTTCCACCACGCGGATGGCAACGTCACCATGATCGACGAGCAGCTCATGTGCGTGAATCCGCTGCAATTCCTGACCTACGCAGAAGAAAGCTTGAGCGGCACGATAGGCAGCCTGCCGCAATGACGACCTCGACGGAGCCGTTCGATTCGCGGCTGGCCAGAATCTTCAATGAAGTCAAGTCGGAAAGTCAGCCGCAGGATTTTTATCATCAAAAGGCCAAGGATGTCCGCTTGGAGCGGATCGACGGCGTGGTGCACCTCTATCGCTACGATGACATCTTGGCCGTGAATCGGCACCCGGCTGTCCTCGGCCAAGGGGGGCGGGGGTCCATTCTTGGCAGTAACAGCGCGCTCATCCCCCTGGAGATCGATGGCGCCGACCATATGAAATACCGGAAGCTTCTCGACCCGCTCTTCGCGCCCAAGCGTGTGGCGCTCCTCGAATCAAGCTTCCGTGCGCTCGCCGCCGAACTCATCGAGAGCTTCAGCCATGAGACGAACGTGGACCTATATCAACGGTTCTGCGTTCCCCTGCCCTGCCTGACGTTCCTGCGACTGCTGGGCGCGCCCACCGAAGATCTCGATTTCTTCCTCGATTTCAAGGACGCGGTGATCCACGCGGAGGGGAATACGGCAGAAGAGAAGATGGCGTCGGCGGCGGTCGCCGGTCTGAAGCTCTACGAGTACCTCAACGCGCTTGTTGACGAGCGGCGCACGCACTCGCCCCGTGACGACCTTCTCGGTTCGCTCATGCAGGGGACGGTTGACGGTGAGCCGGTCTCGCAACTCGAGTTACTGAACATGCTATTTCTGCTCATGTTCGCTGGCCTCGACACCGTCACTGCATCAATGTCGTGCATCTTCTCCTGGCTAGCCCGCCATCCCGAACAGCGGGACCTTCTGGTGAAGAATCCGGATTTGATCAGGGCCGCAGTAGAAGAGCTGCTGCGATACGAATCGCCGGTACCGGCGGGCACGCGGTACGCGATGGAGGACATCGACCTGGGCGGTGAGGTGATCCATGCGGGCGAAGCCATCCACGCAATTTGGTCGGCCGCCAATGTAGATCCCGGGACGATAGAAGATCCACTCGACGTCAACTTCGAACGGCCGCGGCAGATCCACATGGTATTCGCGAGCGGCACGCACCGCTGTCTGGGCTCGCACCTCGCGCGTCTTGAACTGCGTTTGGCGATCGAGGAATTCCACCGGCGATATCCTCGGTACAGCATCACGCAAGGTGCCGAGCCGCGGTATGACAACATCGCCGTCCGGATGGTGGAGTATCTGCCTATCACCTTGGGCGTCGGATGACGTTGTTTCAGAACATCTCTCGAATCCTATAGGGAGCACTTGCATGGCGGGCAAGCGGGAAGCGCAGCGAGAAAATGCCATCGACCTGATGTGTCAGGTGGCCATCCAGGCAATCGGTAAGGGCGGATACACCGCCATGACGTTGGCCGAGGTCGGCGAGCTCGCAGGCTACAGCCGCGGTCTTGCCACCCACCATTTTGGTTCTAAGGCAGGGTTGCTGACGGCGATCCTCGACAGAGTGCTCGAGAAGAATGGAACCGAATTTCGTAGAGCCACAGAAGGCAAGAAGGGACTGAGGCGCCTCGCAGCGATTGTCGACTGCACTCTTCACCGATGTGTTCAAACGCCTGATGAAGCGCGGGCGTACCTGATGTTGGCACTCGAGCCGACCGCGAGATGGGCCGCGGTGCGTGTCAGGGAGCAGACCGCTGCTCTACGCAAAGAGGCAGAGGAGGCGGCGCGGGAGGCTGTCGCTCTCGGTGAACTCTCACCACAGTTCGAGCCTGCCGAGGTTGCAAGCCTCACATTGTCAATGGCACGTGGATACGCCTATGAATGGGCGGCGGATCCGAGCACAGATTTGAGCGCTGCTCGTCGACGTATCAGCAATTACATTGCATCGTTGGCAGATACAGCCCATCTTCGGCCGCAACACAAAGCCTCATCGGCCGACTGAATCCAGTCCGGGTAAAGTCGGACCTTTCGGTGGCCGGCGCATTTCAACGCTAAACGGTGGTCCCGCCCGGGTAGCCGCCGCCGCCGAACTTGTCATCGAGAGCGTCGTAGTCAGTTGTCCCGTTGATCGTCGGTAGTTCGTCGACAAACTCTATCGACTTCGGTTTCTTGTAAGACGCGATGCGTGAACGACAGTGCTCGATCAGATCGGCTTCCGAGGAGTCGCGGCCGTCTTCGAGCACCACGACCGCCTTCACCGATTGGGTGTATTGCGGATCGGGGACACCGATAACGGCGGCCTGTTTGACGGCGGGATGGCTCGCCAGGCATGACTCCACTTCCGGTGGGTAGATGTTCTCCGCGGCCGACTTGATCATCCGAGTCATGGTGCCGAGGAACGTGATGGTGCCGTCGGCCTCGCGGCGGCCTGCATCAGTGGTGTGCCACCAGCCGTCACGCATCCGCCGCGCATTTACCTCCGGCCGGTTCCAATAGCCCAGATGCACGGTGTCGCCGCGGACCACGATCTCACCGGTCGACCCGTCTGGCACTTCCGCCCCGTCGGGGTCGACGATTCGAATCTGGCACAAGGGTATTGGCCGACCCGAGTTCCCGAGCCCCCTGCCGCCGTAAGCATTCAGCACGGAGAGTCCTGTCACCTCCGTTTGACCGAAGCCGCCGCTTTCGGCGGCCCATCGGGTTGGGTCGGGCGGCAACGCATCGCCCCACAGCGGCGTGAACGCGCCCGCTCGTAACGACGAGATATCAAGTCCAGCAGTCGCATTCAGCTCCTTGAGCTTCATGATGGTGGGCGGCATCAGGAACCCCGACGTGACTTTCTCTTCGGCGATGAGCCGCAGCAGCTCAGGCTCATCGATCCTTCTGATGTACACATTGGTGCCGCCCATCACGAACACCGGCAGCGAGTCGAACTGGAAGTTGCCGATGTGAAACAGCGGCCCGGAGTTGACGAAGATGCAGCTCTCGTCCGCCCCGGTGACTCTGCCCGTCTGAAGCGCCATCGTGATCAGGTTGCGATGGCTGAGCATCGAACCCGCAGGGCGACCGGAATGCGCGGCGGTGTAGATGACCAGCAGCGCATCGTGCGGATCCACTTCCGCAGCGACGAGTAGCGGGTCAGCTGCGGCCATCAAGTCGTCGTAGCAACCGGGTTCGGATGAGTCGTGTTGGATCCATACCGCACTCGACGACGCAAGGTTTCGCGCCTTGCGTACCTGATCACCGATCTCTTCCTCCTGCCAGAGGACGACCTTTGGGTCGAAGTCCTCAATGACGAAGGCGAACTCTTCGGCAGACTGCCGCCAGTTGGCCGGGCAGATCATCGCACCGATGCGTGCACAGGCGAGCATGAGCTCGAGGAACCGGGACGATGTCTGCGCCAGCCACAACACCCGGTCGCCGCGTGCGACGCCGTGTTCCGCCAGCACCGCGGCCGCACGGACGACCCGGTCATCGAACTGTGGCCAGGTGAACCGCTTCGCGCCGTCGATAACCGCCAGCCGCTCGGGGTACCGGCGGCGGTGCTCGCTGCAGATGTCGAACAGCGTGACATCGGGCATGGCATTCCTCCAAGGGCAAAATCATCAATACTTATAACTATGTGGCGGGCGCCACG